>CAVSEE010000001.1:0-10620 GCA_963726865.1 uncultured Alphaproteobacteria bacterium
GGCACCGTCGTCAACCCGATGATCGTCGCCGGCCAGTTGCATGGCGGCGTGGCGCAGGGCATCGGCCAGGCGCTGATGGAGGAAGTCAGCTACGACGAAAGCGGCCAGCCGATCACCGGCTCGTTCATGGATTACGCGATGCCGCGCGCCGAGGACATTCCGCCGATGGAAGTCGGCGATCATCCCTCGCCGGCAAAAACCAATCCGCTGGGCACCAAAGGCTGCGGCGAAGCCGGCTGCGCCGGCAGCCTCGTCTGCATCGTCAACGCGGTGGTGGATGCGCTGTCGGAATACGGCATCACGCATATCGACATGCCGCTGACGCCGGAGCGGGTGTGGCGCGCGATCCAGGATGCGAAGGCGAAGGCGGCTTAACGCGCAAGCCCTGTGGCGAAATGCTGCGACGATTGAAGGTTGTCTTCCATTATTTCAAAGCCGACGCCGCCTTGCGGCGCGGATCTTTCGATCGCGCTGCAGATCATCTGAGCAAGGTCATACAGGTCGACCCCAACAATGCGGCCGCCTACAATGACCGAGGTTCCGCTCGGCAAGGAATGGGCAACTACCGCGGAGCCATCGAGGATTTCAACAAGGCGCTCGCCATCGATCCCCACATGGCGACGGCCTATGGCGGCCGCGGAATTTCCTGGAAGTTCTTGGGAGATTTCGATCTCGCTATTGCGGATCATGCCGAAGCCATAGCTATCTACCCAAATCTTGCGGATGCGCACGGAGAACTTGGCGTCGTCCATCTGTGTAAACATGACTTCGACAACGCGATCCGCAGCCTGACGACGGCGATCAATCTGGCGCCGAATGATCCGAACCACCTCAAGCAACGTGGCATCGCACTCTTCTGTCGGGGCGACTTCAAGGCTGCGATTGCCGACCTGCAACGCGCCTTCGATATCGCGAACGACACCTACGCCCTGCTGTTTCTGCATCTTTCTCGCGTGAAAGCGGGTGCGAATGCTTCCGCGGCATTGGAAACGGACGCAGGCAGAGTGAGAACTTGGCAATGGCCGTCTGCGGTGGTCGGGCTGTTCCTCGAAAGGCTATCGGCCGACTCAACGATTGCGGCCGCCAGTACGCCCAACGAACTCGCCGAAGCCAGCTTCTATCTCGGGCAATGGCACCTGGCCCACGGCGATCGCGCCGAGGCAAGGAAGGCGCTGCAGGCAGCCGCCCAAACTTGCCCGCCATGGTTCACCGAGCACACCGTCGCGACGGCCGAATTGAGCCGTCTCGACTAGATCGGGCTTGGCTGTGATCGCGCACGCGCCGTCGCCTGCGCCCTCCGGATCAATCAGCTCTGCATCTTCAAGGCGCATTCAGCAGCTCCAGCCGGCCTGGCCCAGAGACGTCAGCGATAGAGCCGAGAGGCCGCGGCGTACTGGATTCCCCGCCTTCGCGGGGAATGACGGGTGAGTTGGGGCCGACGGTGCACTCCGCCGTCGCCCTACGCCGCCGCCTGTTCTCTCGGCTGGTAGATCGCGATGTGGTGGCAATGCGCCAGCGGCGTCTTGCCGTTGGCGACGACCAGCGCGTCGAGTTCGACGAAGCGATGGCCCTTCTTGTCGTAATTGCCGACGACCTTGGCGCGCGCGGTCAATTCATCGCCGATGCGCCGCCGCCGACAGCAGCTGCATCCGGGTGCCGACGTGAATCCACGGCCCCATGATGGCGTTGTCGACCAGCACCTTGTTCATCACCCGCGGCAGCAGGCCGGGATGGCCGAGCCCTTCGCGGGCGTAAATCGTCTCGGTTTCGCGAATATCCGCCAGATATTCCTTGGCCGCATCCGCCGCCCAGGTGCGCGGCACCGCGCCGAGCCATTTGCCGAGCGCATAGGACGTCGCATCCACCGGCTTGCGCTCGGTCACCGCCGCAACATCGACAAAGTCGGAAAGCGAAAACGATGGCGCTGCCGCCGGCAGCGATGCCGTGCCGGTCGCGCAAAGGTCGCCGCGGCTCTCGACCTGGATCGCGAGCACGCCGTTGCTCTCTTCGCCGGTGACATCGGCCAGTTCGCCGTCATAGACCGGCTTGACGAAGCGCGCCTCGATCAGGCCGCGCTCGAGAAAGGCGCGGCCCCATTTGGCGACCGGCAGGTGCATCATGTAGGCCATCACGTCGACGCCGGGCACCAGCCCGCCGATGAAGCCATAGCGCTTCGCCACGGTGTCGTCGTGCATCTTGTTTTCGGAATGTTTTGACGTGTTGTAGGCCGAGACCCGATGCGGCTCGATACGGCTGGTCATGCCCGTTTCCTCTGATTTCTTGTTCTTTCCGGCCCATTATCGTACGCGAAGAAAGTGTCGTGGCAAGCGTGTTCCAGCCGCTGTTTTCCTCGCATTTTTCCGCCCGGTGGAGTACCACGCGCGGACCAGACGACGTCACCGAATCCAATCCGATCGACCGAGCCGAAGTGCCTGAATTGAACCCACCACCCGCATCTATGTCGATGCCGACGCCTGCCCGGTGAAGGACGAGATCTATCGCGTCGCGCATCCGGCATGGCCTGCCGGTCAGCGTGGTCGCGGGCAATTTCATCCGCGTGCCGCAGGATCCGCTGATCGAGCGCATCGCCGCCGGCTCCGGCATGGATGCCGCCGACGACTGGATCGCGGAGCGCGCCGGCAAAGGCGATATCGTCATTACCTCGGACATCCCGCTCGCCAGCCGCTGCGTCAAAGCCGGCGCCGAGGTGATCGCGCCGAACGGCAAGCCGTTCACCGAACAATCGATCGGCATGACGCTGGCGGTGCGCAATCTGATGACCGATCTGCGCTCGTCCGGCGAAGTCACCGGCGGTCCGAAATCCTACTCCCCGCGCGACCGCTCGGCATTTTTGTCGGCGCTCGACCAGACCATCCGCCGCATCCAGCGCCAGCGGGCGCAACAGCCTGCGCCGAACCAGGATTGAACAATGGCGCCGCCGCTGATCCAGTTGAAAGATATAAGGCTGACCTTTGGCGGTACGCCGCTGTTGTCGGGCGTCGAGCTGTCGGTGTCATCAGGCGAGCGCGTCTGCCTGATCGGCCGCAACGGCTCGGGCAAATCGACGCTGCTCAAGATCGCCGCCGGCATCGTCGAGCCCGACGGCGGCAGCCGCTTCGTGCAGCCGGGCGCCACCATCCGCTATCTGCCGCAGGAGCCTGACTTCGGCGACCACAAGACGACGCTGGCCTATGTCGAGGCCGGCCTCGGCCCCGGCGACGATCATTACCAGGCGCGCTATCTGGTCGAGCAACTCGGCCTGTCCGGCGACGAAGACCCGGCGCATGTCTCGGGCGGCGAGGCCCGCCGCGCGGCGCTGGCGCGGGTGCTGGCGCCCTCGCCCGACATCCTGCTGCTGGACGAGCCGACCAACCATCTCGATCTGCCGACCATCGAATGGCTGGAAAGCGAACTGAAAAGCCGGCGCTGCGCGCTGGTCATCATCAGCCATGACCGCCGCTTCCTCTCCAATCTCTCGCGCGCCACCGCCTGGCTCGATCGCGGCCAGATCCGGCAGATCGACCGCGGTTTTTCGCGCGTTCGAGGCCTGGCGCGACGAGGTGCTGGCGGAGGAAGAGCGCGACCAGCACAAGCTCGACCGCAAGATCGTCAACGAAGAGCACTGGCTGCGCTACGGCGTCTCCGGCCGCCGCAAGCGCAACGTCAAGCGGCTCGGCAATCTGCACGCGCTGCGCGACCAGCGGCGCGACTTATCGTGGCGCGACCGGGCAATGCCAGCCTCGCCGCCGCCGAAGCCGACAAATCCGGCAAGCTCGTCATCGAGGCCAAGAATATCAGCAAGGCCTATGGCGACCGCACGATCGTCGACGGCTTTTCGATCCGCGTCCAGCGCGGCGACCGGATCGGCATCGTCGGCCCGAACGGCGCCGGCAAGACCACGCTGATCGAGATGCTGACCGGCGGCAGCCCGCCCGACAGCGGCACCATCCGGCTCGGCGCCAATATCGAGATGGCGACGCTCGACCAGCACCGCGAAAGCCTCGACCCCAAATCGACGCTGGCCGATGCCCTGACCGGCGGCGGCAGCGACCACGTCATGATCGGCGGCAAGCCGAAGCATGTGGTCAGCTACATGAAGGATTTTCTGTTCGCGCAGGAACAGATGCGCACGCCGCTGGAGGTGCTGTCCGGCGGCGAGCGCGGCCGGCTGATGCTGGCGCGCTCATTGGCAAAGCCGTCCAACCTGCTGGTGCTGGACGAACCGACCAACGACCTCGACCTCGAAACCCTCGACGTGCTGGAGGAGATGCTCGGCGATTACGAGGGCACCGTGATCCTGATCAGCCATGACCGCGACTTCCTCGACCGCGTGGTGACGTCGGTGATCGTGCCCGAGGGCAATGGCCGCTGGATCGAATATGCCGGCGGCTACACCGACATGCTGGCGCAGCGCGGCGCGGATCTCGCGCGCGAGGCCCCCGGTGCAAGGCCGTCGAGGAAAAGAAGGACAACCAAGGCCGCCGCACCCGCCGCGGCATCAAAGCGCCGGCTGAACTTCAACGAAAAGCACGCGCTGGAAACGCTGCCGAAGACGATGACGAAGTTGCAGGCCGAGATCGCCAAACAGCAAAAGCTGCTTGACGATCCCGATCTCTACACCAAGGATCGCAAGAAGTTCGACGCGGCCTCGGCGGCGATTGCCAAGGCGCAGGAAGAACTGGCTGCGGCCGAGGATCGATGGCTGGAGCTGGAAGTGCTGCGGGAAGAGATCGAGCAGGCATAGGCGTAGGATGGGTAGAGCGAAGCGAAACCCATCATGATGCCATCGCGCGAAGTTGATGGGTGTTCGCTTCGCTCTACCCATCCGACGAGTTCCGATTCGAAGAGAGAAGAGCATGACCACGCCCCTCGCCGCCAAAATCGCCCGTGAATACGGCACGCCCTGCGCCGTGATCGACATGGACCGCGTCGAGCGCAACATCGCGCGAATCCAGGTGGCCTGCGATGCGGCCGGCGTCGCCAACCGGCCGCATATCAAGACCCACAAGAGCCCGCTGCTGGCGCAGATGCAGGTCGCGGCCGGCGCCAAGGGCATCACCTGCCAGAAGCTCGGCGAGGCCGAGGTGATGGCGGAAGCCGGCATCGACGACATCCTGATCAGCTACAATCTGATCGGCGAGGAGAAGATGGCCCGCCTCGCCGCGCTGCAGGCCAAGGCGAACATGACGGTCGCCGCCGACAATTCGACCGTGATCGCGGGACTGCCGCAGGCCGCCGCAGCTTCCGGGCGACCGCTGTCTGTCGTGGTCGAATGCGATACCGGGCGCAAGCGCGCCGGCGTCGAGACACCCGCAGAAGCCATCGCACTGGCGCGCGAGATCGCGGGCTTAAAGGGACTGAAGTTCGCGGGCTTCATGCTGTACCCGACCGAGACCGGCTGGGCCGAGGCACAGAAGTTCTACGACGAGGCGCTGGCCGGCGTCCGCGCGCACGGGCTCGATGCGACGATGGTCTCGACCGGCGGCTCGCCGAACCTGAAGAATCTCGGCAAGCTCAAGGGCGCGACCGAGCATCGGCCCGGCACCTATATCTACAACGACCGCATGCAGGTCGCCGCCGGCGTCGCCGAATGGGACGATTGCGCGCTCAACATCTATTCCACCGTCGTCAGCCGCGCCGGCCCGGACCGCGGCATTCTCGACGCCGGCTCCAAGACGCTGACGTCGGATACCGGCGGCGGGCTCGACGGTCATGGACTGATCCTCGAGCACCCGGAGGCGAAGATCGCGCGCTTTGCCGAGGAGCACGGCTTTCTCGATCTCGCCCGCAGCAATACGCGGCCTGTCGTCGGCGATGTCGTGCGGATCGTGCCCAACCATGTCTGCGTCGTCGTCAACATGATGGACGAGGTGGTGATGGTGCGCGGCGACGAGATCATCGGCACGCTGCCGGTCGCGGCACGGGGGAAGTTGCGGTAGGCGCTTCGTAGGATGGGTAGAGCGCAGCTTGCGAAACCCATCGAGACCTGTCGAGTTGCGTGGTGATGGGCTTCGCATCGGCTCAACCCATCCTACAAATCCAGCCACTTCAACGCACCCCGCCCCGCTGCGACTCCCGTCGCGAACGACGCCTGCAGGAGATAGCCGCCGGTCGGCGCTTCCCAATCCAGCATCTCGCCGGCCGCGAATACGCCGGGCAGACGGCGGATCATGAAATCGGCATCGAGTTCGCCGAACGCGATCCCACCCGCGGTCGAAATCGCGCGCGCGATCGGCGCGACGCCGGTGAGCTCGATCGGGACGGCGTTGATCAGGTTGGCAAGGTCGGCCGGAGACAATGACGCGAGCGGAGTGCCGGACGCCTTGGCTGCCTCCTGCAGCAATCCGATCGCAACCGGTGAGAGACTGCCGGCCTTGCGCAGGAAATTCGACAGCGACTGTTTGCCTTTTGGCGCCGAGACTTTTGCGATCAACTCCTTCGTATCGAGATCGGGGCGTAGCGCCACGTGCAGGGTCGCCGAACCCTTGTCGATCGCCTCGCGCAATTCGGCCGACAGCGCATAGATCGCGCCGCCTTCGATGCCGGTGCGGGTAACGATGGCTTCGCCGCGCACGCTGTGCTGCGCCGAATGTCAGCGCCACGCCCTTGAGCGGCTGGCCTTCGAAGCGGTCGCGGAAAATATCGGACCAGGCGACGGTGAAGCCGGAATTGGCCGGCCGCAGCGGCGATATCTTCACGCCCTTGGCGGCAAGCATCTCCGCCCATGCACCATCGGAGCCCAGCCGCGGCCAGCTTGCGCCGCCGAGCGCCAGCACGGTCGCGTGCGTCTCGATCGGTGCGCGGTCCGTCAGGCGTTTGAAAACGCAGACGGCCCTGCTCGTCCCAGCCGGTCCAGCGGTGACGCAGCGCCAATCGCACGCCCATCGAGTCCAGCCGCCGCAGCCATGCCCGCAGCAGGGGCGATGCCTTGAAGGCTTTTGGAAATACCCGGCCGCTGGAGCCGACAAAGGTCTCCTGCCCCAGCGCCTCGCTCCAGTCGCGCAACGCCTGTGGCGGAAACGCTTCGATGGCGGCGGCGAGATGCGGCATCGCCTCGCGGTAGCGCGCGAGGAATGGCGGCAGCGGTTCGCTGTGCGTGAGGTTGAGCCCGCCTCGCCCGGCCATCAGGAATTTGCGGCCGGCGGACGGCATCGCGTCGTAGACGGTGACGTGCGCGCCGCCTTGCGCGAGCACTTCGGCCGCCATCAGGCCGGCGGGGCCGGCGCCGATGATGGCGACGTTTTTGGAAGGCGATGACATCGAGCTGGCCGGTTCGCGCTCGTCATTCCGGGATGCGCCGTCAGGCGCAGGCCCGGAATCCAACTAACCGCTCGGGCATGTGGCTCGATGGATTCCGGGTTCGACGCTTCGCGTCGCCCCGGAATGACGGCGAGCGTCTACAGCTTGATCCCGGCCCTCGCCGCGGCCTGCGCCACATACTTCTGCGTCTGCTCGAACGCGCCCTGCAGCGCCTTGGCCTTCGACACGTCGTCGATCTCGGCAAAATGCGCGGCGATCGCATCCGGCGTCCAGTCGGACTGCGGCCAGGTTGATGCCTTCGGTCTCGATGATCTTGATCACGGCGAACGAACCGGCGCCGGCGCCCATGATGGTGCGGGTCGGCGCGTCCTCGCTGAGCAAAAATTCCACCGCCGGCGTGATCGCCTCGGGGCGCATCAGGGCCAGCGCCTGCGGCGGCAGCAGTTCTTCGGTCATCCGGGTCGCCGCGGTCGGCGAGATGGTGTTGACGCGGATGTTGTTCTTGCGGCCTTCCTCGGCCAGCACGTTCATCAGGCCGACCATGCCGGCTTTGGCCGCGCCGTAATTGGCCTGGCCGAAATTGCCGAACAGGCCCGACGACGAGGTGGTGACGACGATGCGGCCGTAATTGCGCTCGCGCATGCCGGCCCACACCGCCTTGCAGCAATAGAAGGTGCCGGTGAGATGGACGTCGAGCACCTTGGCGAAATCGGCGACTTCCATCTTGGCGAACGACTTGTCGCGCAGGATGCCGGCATTGGCGCACAGGAGATCGACGCTGCCCCACTCCTTGGTGGCGCGCTCGACCATGGCGGTGACCTGCTCGAAATTCGAGACGTCGGCGCCGTCGGCCATCGCCGTGCCGCCGGCCTTGCGGATTTCCTCGACCACGGTTTCGGCCGGCGTCAGCGAGCCGCCGGTGCCGTCGCGCGCGCCGCCGAAATCGTTGACCACCACCTTGGCGCCGCGGCTCGCCAGCCCCAGCGCATGCGCCCGTCCCAGACCATTGCCCGCGCCGGTGACGATAGCGACGCGTCCGTCAAACCTGATTGCCATGAGTGGAATTCCTGGTTCTCTCGTCATGCCCGGGCTTGACCCGGGCATCTTCACCAGATACATGGCCACCAGAGACGATTGGTTTTGAGCAGTGATGGATTGCCGGGTCAAGCCCGGCAATGACGGCGGAGCTTAGTCGAAATAGATCAGCCCGATCCAGTCGGCGACCAGCGCGGGCTTTTCCTCGCCCTCGATCTCGACGGTGACGTTGGTGCGCGATTGCAGCTCTTTCGGCTTGCGCAGCTTGGCTTCCATCAGCGTGAAGCGGCCGCGGACGCGCGAGCCGGCGCGCACCGGCGAGAGGAAGCGCAGCTTGTCGAAGCCGTAATTGACGCCCATCGCGGTGCCTTCGATGACCGGCATCACCTCGTAGGACATGATGCTCATCAGCGACATCGTCATTCCGCCGCGGTGTCGAAATTAATCATCATTGCTTTCTGCAGCACCTCATCCATGACAGCCGTCGACCACCCAAACATCAGCGCACCATTCATCGCCGTTAAGGGACCAAGCAGCCGCCAGCCCTCCACCGGTGTCACGTCGCCATAGCCGAGTGTCGCGTAGTTCACGAATGCAAAGTACACGAGGTTTGTGCCAGCCGGCGCAGCATCCACAATCGAGTAGGCCAGCGACCAAACAAACACCTCAAGAACATGTGCGGCCATCAAGACCGAAACAGTTGCAATCATGACGGTGATCAGGCGCAGCGACGGGTGGCTTCTTTTTTTTGTACCCCACACTCGTGCTACGCGCACCACCACGGTCATCACCGACGCATGTATTGTAATGTTACAAACACGAACGATGCCGCCTACCAGAAATTGGATCAGCATTGCCATTACGTCCTTGTAACGTTGACACAGTGCCTGCTCGCGAGGCCCAAATTAGCATAGGTCAATTTGAAAGCGCGAGAGAGTTACTATAGCTCGGAGATGTGTGCTCTGGGGCATTCGCGCCGGTTTGGCCGGACCACATCACCAACGCGGCTACGACCAGCCGAGTTCCTTGATCCAGATCAAGGGCGCGAAGCTCCCGCGCGCGAGGCTTCGGGCAGACCCGCGGTTCGGCGCGATGCGCAGGTGTCCGCGGCTTCCTCTCTCGAAGAAGGAGTACGCTGATGTTGCGTCGAATTCTCATCGCTTCGGCAGCCGCAGCCATGCTGCTGGTCACCTTCACTCCCGACGACGCCGATGCTCGCGGTCGCGGAGGTGGCGGCTATCGGGGCGGTGGCGGAGGCTACCGCGGCGGCGCGGTCGCAGTTCGAGGACCTCGGGGCGGCGGCGCTGTCGCAGTGCGTGGCGGGCGCTACGGCTATCGGGGTGGGGCCTATCGCGGCTACGGCGGCTATCGCGGCTACGGTGTCGGTGCGGCCGCGGTGGGCGCCGCTGCGGTCGGAGCCGCTGCGGCCGGGGCCTACCGCGGCAGCTGCTACGACGCCTACGGCAACTACATTTGCGCCGGCGGGTACCGTCCGTACTGAGCGGCGCGACGCGGTTGGCCTATGGTGCTCGAAGCCGATGACGAAGTCATTTGCATAAGCGAACCATTTTTAATTCCGGATCGGGCGGCACACCCTCTCCCACAAGGTCCCACAAGGGGAGAGGGGACGCTCAGCAAGCGTGACGGGCGGAAATCAGTCGAAATAGATCAGCCCGATCCAGTCGGCCACCAGCGCGGGCTTTTCCTCGCCCTCGATCTCGACGGTGACGCTGGTGCGCGATTGCAGCTCTTTCGGCTTGCGCAGCTTGGCTTCGGCCAGCGTGAACCGGCCACGGACGCGCGAGCCGGCGCGGACCGGCGAGAGGAAGCGCAGCTTGTCAAAACCGTAATTGACGCCCATCGCGGTGCCTTCGATGACGGGCATCACTTCGTAGGACATGATGCTCATCAGGGACATCGTGAGGAAGCCATGGGCGATGGTGTTGCCGAACGCGGTTTCCTTTTTGCGCGTTCCGGATCGACATGGATGAACTGATGATCCTCGATCACGTCGGCATAGACGTTGATCCGGCTCTGGTCGATCAGGTGCCAGGACGACACGCCGATCTCCTTGCCGACCATGGCTTGATAGGCCTCAAACGAGACCGGCGGCTTCTTCCAGACTTCATTCATTGTAATCAGCTCTCCGGCCCGGTGGTCCGCACCTTCTGCAGCTCCGGGAATTCTTCTTCGCGAAACTCCGCACCGCGCAGCGTATCTTCGCGGTTGTTTTCATGTTCGAGGCGGCGCAACTGCACGCGACGGATTTTGCCGGAAATCGTCTTCGGCAATTCCGTCACCAGATGAACGAACCAAGTAAATACA
>CAVSEE010000002.1:0-19330 GCA_963726865.1 uncultured Alphaproteobacteria bacterium
GGAGAAGAAGGGCAAGCAGGCGGCGCTGCGCTTTTCGCCGGCGCCTTTCCCAAGGGCTTTGTCTGGGGCACCGCCACGTCGGCCTACCAGATCGAAGGCGCCGTCGATGAGGACGGCCGCGGCCGCTCGATCTGGGACACTTTTGCGCACACGCCGGGCAAGATCGACGACGGCAGCAACGCCGACCGCGCCAACGATCACTATCACCGCTACAAGGAAGACGTGCGCTGATCAAGGCTCTCGGCGTCAAGGCCTATCGGTTCTCGATCGCGTGGCCGCGGGTGTTTCCGGAAGGCACCGGGGCGCCCAATCCCAAGGGACTCGATTTCTACGACCGCCTGGTCGACGAACTGCTGGCCAACGGCATCGAGCCCTACGCCACGCTGTATCACTGGGACCTGCCGCAGGCGCTGCAGGACCGTGTCGGCGGCTGGCAATCCAGCGACACCTCAAAAGCGTTCGGCGGATTATGCCGGCTATGTCGCCGGCGCGCCTGAGCGACCGCGTCAAGAACATCTTCACGCTCAACGAGGCCGGACGCTTCCTGAATTTCGGTTACGGCTGGGGCATCGACGCGCCCGGCCTGAAACTGCCGACGGCGCGAACTGAACCAGGCGCGCCACCACGTCGTGCTCGGGCACGGGCTTGCGGTGCAGGCGATCCGCGCCGAGGCGCGCCCCGGCACCAAGGTCGGCCTGGCCGAAAACATCGCGGCCTGCGTGCCGGCGTTCGACACGCCGGAAAACGTCCGCGCCGCCGAGATGGCGACGCGCGAATTGAACGCCGGGCTTTCTCGGCGTGATCCTGGAGGGCAAATACACCGACGGCTTTCTGGAATATGCCGGCAAGGACGCGCCGAAATTCACCGCCGAAGAGTTGAAGATCATCGGCTCGAAGAACGATTTCGTCGGCCTCAACATCTACGCGCCGCAGTTCTACATCGCGGCGTCCGACAAGAAGCCGGGCTGGTACGTGCTGCCGTTCCCCGCCTCGTTCCCGCACATGAATTCGGAATGGCTCCGCATCGGCCCCGAGGTGATCTACTGGGCGCCGCGGCTCGCCGCCAAGATCTGGAACATCGATACCATCTACATCAGCGAGAACGGCACCTCGTCCGAGGACAAGCTCGCGCGCCGACGGCAAGGTCTACGACCTCGACCGCATCATGTATCCTGCGCAACTACCTCACCCAGTTGCAGCGCGCGACCGCGGAGGGCGTGCCGGTGAAGGGCTATTTCCTGTGGAGCCTGATGGACAATTTCGAATGGATCTTCGGCTATCGAAAAACGCTTCGGCCTCTACCACGTCGATTTCGAGACCCAGGCGCGGACGCCGAAGCTGAGCGCGGCGTTCTACCGCGACGTGGTGGCGAGGAACGCGATCGGGCCGTGAGGCGGCGCCGACCGCCGCCTCGTGTCTAGCGCAGCAACTTCTTGCGCAACGACCTCACGCCCTTCTGGCGCACCAGGAGGGCCCGGCGCTTGGACGTCGCATTCGTAGCGAGGAATGCCAGCGACGTGTCGCCGTCATCGCCCCAGGCCGGCTGCTCGTCGGTCTCGTGCTTGAGGCCGCGCAGCACGAAGCTGGTGCGCCGGACCGGCCGCCCCGTGACGGCCCGCGCGATCCGCGCCAGTTCGGCCGAAAAATGGATGTCGATGGCCGCAGCCCGGTATTCCGACGTGGCCCAGCCGCGAAGTTCCTCGTCGGCGATTTCGAGCACCTCGAAACCGGCAAAGACGTCGTCGTAAACGTGGGCCCCAAGGGCAAAGTTGAGCTTGGCTTGAATCGCGAGTTGATGGATTTCCGACGGACGGAAGGTCGTCATGCAGCAGGTGTCCCCAAAGTAGCGCCGTATCATTATGTCGGCCGGCGCGGCAAAAGGTTCTGCAATCGAAAATTTGCAGTTCGAGCGGGAATTTTGCCGGCCGAGCGGGAATAAAGCCGGTCTAATGGAGTTTGGCGCCCTTCACGGGCTTATGACCCTGGACGACCGTCCCGCCGCCGGTTCCTGTGCTAGCCTTATGGGCAGCAGGAGACGCCGATGGACCCGATTCTTCTCGTTGCCGCCATAGGATCGATGCTGCTTGTTGGCTATCTCGCCCAGGAGCGCGGGCGCAGCCAGTCGCGCTGGGTATGGACAGCCGCGCTGATCGGCCCGCTTGCCATTCCCCTGCTCTATCTGGCCGATGGAGCTGCGGCCGTTCGCAGGATGATCGGCGGAGCCAAGGCCAACTGACAAGGCCAAACTGACAATGCCCAACGTCAGAACTCGGCGTGCCGCCCGGCAAACGCCCTGCTCGAACTCCCGATACACTTTCAGCGCCGCCCGGTCCGCGAACGGCAGGATCTGCATCATGATCACGCCGGCCACGCGCGTGGCCGGGTCGATCCAGTAATAGGTGTTGTAGAGCCCGGCCCAGGTCAGGCTGCCGGCCTTGCGGCCATCAGGCACCGCGTCGGCATTGATCATGTGGCCGAGCCCCCAGCGCAGCCGTGTACCCGGAAAGAAGTCGACGTCGTTGGACAAGGCCGGATTGGTCGTCTTCATGATGCCGGCCTCGATATTGCCGATCTGGTTGAGCCCCATCTGCGCCACGGTTTCGGTCTTGAGGATTTTCGCGCCATCGAGGCTGCCGCCATTGAGCAACGCCCGCAGCAGCCTGAGATAATCGGGCGCGGTGGAATAGATGCCGCCGCCTCCGGAAAACGCGGTCGGCGTCTCCAGCTTCTCGAACGGCTGCACCACCAGTCTGCCGTCGGCGCCGCGCCGGTGCAGCCGCGCTTGGCGTGCGCGCTGCTTTTCGGTGATGGTGAAGCCGGTGTCGTTCATGCCGAGCGGGCCGGTGATGTTGTCGCGGAAATAGCGGTCGATGCCCTGCCCGCTTGCGATCTCCACCATGCGGCTGACGCGATCGATGCTGCCGCCATAGGCCCATTGCGCGCCGGGCTCGAACACCAGCGGCATGCGCGGCAGGTCCTTGTCCCTCCTGGCTCGCGCGAACCTGATGTAGCGCAGCACGTTGGCGTCCCACAGGGGATAGGAGAAGCCGGACGTGTGCGTAAGCAGATTGCGCAAGGTCAGATATTCGCGCGCCTCGCGCAGCTGCGGCGCGCCCTTGGCATCGAAGCCGGTGAGGAGACGCGGCGATGCCAGCATCGGATCGATATTGCCGGCCGGCTCGTCGAGCTTCAGTCTGCCGCGCTCGACCAGCTGCATCGCCGCCACCGAGGTGAGCAGCTTCACCATGGAGGCGATGCGGAAGATCGTGTCGGTGGTCATGCGCGCTTCCGCGGCCGTCCCGCGCGAGCCGATAGCACCTTCATAGAGCAGCGAGTCCGCGCTCGCCGCCATCGCCACGACGCCGGGGATTTGATGAGCAGTGGCGGCGGCTTGCAACGCCTTGTCGATGTCGCCGCCCGATGCCGGCCGCGCGGCAAGCGCAGGCGCGGCCGGAAGCAAGCTTGCAGACGCAAGCGCCGCAGTTCGCAACAAGGCATCACGGCGTGTGATCGTCATTTTCTCAAGACAGACCGTCGGACCATCCTTCGAAAGTATCACCGAATCGAGCGCAAAGGCGACGGCCAGATCATTCCGGCGCCTTTGGCCTGGCGGCAAGATGAAATCCGTCGAACGCCGCCGTCGGCGGGCGTTGCTGTACCGGATAGCTGTATTTGACGTTGGGCACCGCGCCGTCGATACGGATGCAGGAGCCGGAAATGAAGCTTGCTGCGGGTGACAGCAGGAAGACGATTGCGGCCGACACCTCGGACTCCGTGCCGAGCCGGCCGAGCGGCACTTTCTTTGGCAATCCTTTGAAGCGCTCGCGCAGTTCGGCCGGGTACTGCTCGAGTCCCGACGAAGCAATCCAGCCCGGCGCCACCGCATTGACCCGCACCGGCGCCCATTCCAGCGCCGCCGTCTCGGTGACATTGAGCATGCCGGCGCGCGCGGCGCCGGAATGCCCGAGCAGCGGCATGCCGCTCCACATGTCGGCGATCATGTTCACGATGGCGCCGCCGCGGCCTTTCATCCACTGCACATAGGCCTCGCGCGCCATCAGGAAGCCGCCGTGCAGATTGGTCTTCACGACGGAGTCGAACCCCTTGGCGGAAATCGTCTCGAGCGGCGCAAAGAACTGCCCCCCGGCATTGTTGACCAGAAAATCCAGCCGGCCGAAATCGGCGAGCGCCGATCGCACCACCTCGCGTACACGCTCCTCCTCGCGGATATCGGCGGCATAGACGTGTTGCGCTGCCGCCGGCATCGGCAATCTCGCGCGCGACCGCCTCCAGCTTTTCGATCCGGCGGCCGACCAGCGCGACACGGGCGCCGAGCGCGGCAAGTTCATGGGCGGTACAACGCCCGATGCCGCTGCCGGCGCCGGTAACGATGCCGGCCTGTCCTGCAAAGAGTCCGTCGCGAAATATCGATTGAAAATGAGTTGTCATGAATGAAATGCCCCCACAACCGTCGACCCGCCGCAAAAGCCTGGCGGGTCCACAATCTATGATGGCATCGAACATACGCGGCTTGCAACCAAGCCGGAACGTCAAGACGGGCGCGAGGGAGTTCCCTTCACACCCACCGCTTGCGCCGACGATACGACTTCATGTCCCGGAAACTCTTCCGCCCTTCGGACGACATGCCGAGGTAGAATTCCTTGACGTCCTTGTTCTCGGCCAGCGCCCTGGCCGGGCCGTCCAGCATGATGCGGCCGCTTTCCAGGATGTAGCCGTAGTCGGCGTATTTCAGCGCGACGTTGGTGTTCTGCTCGGCGAGGAGAATACTCACGCCTTCCTTCTGGTTGAGGTCGCGGACGATTTCGAAAATCTCGGCCACGATCTGCGGCGCAAGGCCCATCGATGGTTCGTCCAGCAGCAGCATGCGGGGTTTTGCCATCATGGCGCGGCCGATCGCGGTCATCTGCTGCTCGCCGCCCGAGGTGTAGCCGGCAAGGCTCGTTCGCCGCACCTTCAGGCGCGGAAAATAGGCGTAGACCTTGTCGAGCGCGTCGCGCAGCTCGGCGCCCTTGATCGGCCGGGTATAGGCGCCGGTGATCAAATTCTCCTCGACGGTGAGATGGCCGAAGCAGTGCCGTCCCTCCATCACCTGCACCATTCCCCGGCCGACGAGATCGCCGGGGGTGAGCTGATCGGTGCGCTCGCCGTCGAATTCGATCGAGCCCTTGGTGACCGCGCCGCGTTCGGACGCCAGCAGCGTCGAGATCGATTTCAGCGTCGTGCTCTTGCCGGCGCCGTTGCCGCCGAGCAGCGCGACGATGCCGCCCTTGGGAACCTCGAGCGACACGCCACGCAGCACGAGGATGACGTGGTCGTAGATCACCTCGATGTTCTTCACGGCAAGGATCGCCCCGGCGCCAGTGGCGGCGGGACGATCGGCAGCCGGTTTCACGGCAACGTTCATGGTGATCTACCTCAGTAAAACTTCGCAGAGTTCAGGATGGGAGGCACGGTCCTCCCACCCCCTGTCTTGTTCAGCCGATCAGCTCTTGCAGTCGCGCAAGGTGATGTTGTTTTCCTTGGCGTACTTTTCCGCGGAATCCTCGATCAGCTTGCGGATCATCTTCGGATCGTTCGCCGGCATCCAGTCCTTGGTCACGATCTGGAACTTGTTTCCGTCCCACTGCATCATGTGAAACTTGCCGGCGCCTTCGTGATCCCTGCAGGACAGCTTGTACGCCGGGATCATGCCCTCGATGCCGAGCTCCTTGCGCTTCGCATCGCTTGTGTAGTCGAGCGCTTCGTAGCCGTCACGGAATTCCGCACCGGTGATCGGTTTGCCGACCTTGTTGTGCATCTTCTGCGCATTCTTCATCGCCTCGATGAAGTTGACCGCCGCGATGCACCCCGCGATTGTAGTAGATCGTGCCGACGCGGGCCGGGTTCTGCATGTTGCCCTTGCCTGCGCCTCCGCTGTACAGGACCTTGTCCATGTCGGCGATCAGCGGGAACTGCTTGCCCGGCAAGACCATCGCTACGACGTAGGTGTCCTTGGCCTGAGCGCCGCCGGCAATCATGTCCTCTTCAGCGCCGCCGAAGGTGACAAAGATGATCTTGTTGCGGGGGAAGCCGACGCGGGCCGCCGAAGTAATCGCCGTGCCGCTCATGCCGGCGCCGGCGCCCCAGAACGTCACCCAATCAGCCTTCGCCTGGCGGATCTGCAGCCATTGCGACTGCTGCTCCAGGCCCGGAGGGGCAATCGGGATTTCGATCAGATTGAAGCCCCACTCCTTCGCGATTTCGCGCATCGCCGGCAGCGGTTCGCGGCCATAGGCGGTGTCGATGTGAAGGTGCACGATCGTCTTGCCCTTCATCTTGTCGATGCCGCCTTCCTTCTGCTGGATGAAATTCAGCTTCATCGCGATCTGCGACCAGTAATTGCTGTGCGCGCCGAACACCCACGGCCAGACGCGGCCGTCGGCGGCATCGGTGCGGCCGTAGCCGGCTTGCGCCAGCACGACATTGTCGGCGGCGACACGACCGATCACCGCATAGGCCAGCGGCGTGCCGTAGGGATCCCAGGCGAGCATCTTCTGGTCGCCTTTGTTCAGCAGGCGCTGGTAGCACTCGACGCTGCGCGCGGCGTTGTATTCCGTCTCGCACTCTTCGTAGGTGAGTTTCACGCCATTCACGCCGCCGAACTTGATGTTGACGTAGTTGAAATAGTCGATCATCCCGCCGTAGATGCCGGTGCCTTGCGCGTTGTAGGGGCCGACGCGCGTGCTCGGAACCGAGAAATACTGCTCGGCTTCCTGCGCCGGCGCCGGCGTTAAAGCCGATCCGAGCGCGAGCAGCGTGCCCGCAGCTGCGATGCGGGTCATTCCCCGGCGGAGTACCACCTTGCTAAGCATCCCTAGTTCCTCCCGATGTTGCGACAATTGGACGTGGATCGCTTGTTGTTGAATCGCTGAATTGACCTAGTGCTTGAACGGCCACAGGCGCAGCCGCTCCTTTGTGAGCTGCCAGAGCCGCGCAAGCCCCAGCGGCTCGTAGATCAGGAACGCGATGATCATCACCCCGAAGATGACCTGCTCAATCGCGGAGATCACGCTGGCATCGACCGACTTCCCGAACACGCCATGGAAGAAGACGTTGAGGAAAATCGGCATGAGCAGGATGAAGCCGGCGCCAAGGAAAGATCCCATGATCGTTCCGAGGCCGCCGATGATGACCATGAACAGGATTCTGAAGGACAGCTCGATCGTGAACGCCGAGGGCTCGACCGTCTGAAGATAGGCGAACGCAAACAGCGCGCCGCCGACACCGCAGTAGAACGAACTGATCGCAAACGCCTGCAGCTTGGTGCGCAGCAGCGACAGGCCCATCACCTCCGCGGCGACGTCCATGTCGCGCACGGCCATCCAGCCGCGGCCGACGCTGCCGCGAGCCATGTTCTTGGCCAGCAGCGCCAGCACCGCGACGATCGCCAATACCACCCAGTACTTCTCGCGCGGGCTGGCAAAATCGTGGCCAAATATCATGATCTTCTGGGCGGTGATGACGCCGGCCGGATCGTAGTTCTTGAACCAGGGAAACTTGTCGAGCGCCCAGACGATGAAGAACTGCGACGCCAGCGTGGCCACCGCGAGATACAGCCCGCGGATGCGCAGGCTCGGCAATCCGAACACGATGCCGACCAGCGCCGCGCACACGCCGGACAGCGCAATCGCGACCACGAACGGAATGCCCTCGACGCGCAGGATGAAGTTGTAGCAAGCGAAGGCCCCGACGGCCATGAAGCCGGCTGACCCGAGCGACAACTGTCCGGCGTAGCCCATCAGGATGTTTTGCCCGAGCGCCACCAGCGACAGCACGAGCCATGGAATGAGAATCGCGCTCAGCCAATAAGCATTGGCGACGAAGGGCAGCAGCACCGCCGCGGCCAGGATGATGGTGATGCCGATGCGGTCTTCGCGCAACGGAAAGATCTGCAAGTCCTGCGCGTAAGAGGTGCGGAACTGTCCGGCTTCCCTGTAGAACATCTACCAAACCCTCAAAAATCAGACGCGACGGATGATCTTCTCGCCGAACAGCCCCTCGGGCCGGATCAGCAGGAACAGAACAGCCAGGACGTACGGAAACCAGACTTCAACGCCACCGCCGAATTTCGGGCCGATATAGACTTCGACCACCTTCTCGGACGCGCCCACCAGAAGCCCGGCGACGATCACCCCGGGGACCGAGGTGAAGCCGCCGATGATCAGGACGGGCAGCGCCTTCAGCGCCACCCACACCAGCGCGAACTGCACGCCGCTGCGCGCGCCCCACAACATGCCCGCAACCAGCGCGACGACGCCGGCCGTCGCCCAAACCAGCATCCAGATGTGCTTTAGCGGAATGCCTATCGAGAGTGCCGCCGCATGGTCGTCCGCTACCGCACGCAGGCCGCGACCGACCTTGGTGCGTGAAAACAGCAATGCCAGTGCAGCCACCATCACAGACGCGACGATGCCGGCCGTAATGTCGAGCTGGCTGATCAGCATGCCGGTGGTATCCATCACCCAGTTGATCGGCTCATCCTGGATACCGAGATTGAGGTTTCGCACGTCCACGCCCCACGCGAGCTGCGCGACACCCTCGATCACGAACGAAAGGCCGATTGTCGCCATCAGCAACGTGTCTTCGCTTTGACTGACCAGCGGGCGCAGCACGAAACGCTCGGTCGCCATGCCGACGAGCACCATCACACCGACGGCGACCGGCAGCGCCGCCCAGAATGGCAGCCCGAGCTCCATGACGCCGACGAAGGTGAGAACGGCGAAGAACACCATCGCGCCTTGCGCGAAGTTGAACACCGACGAGGCCTTGTAGATCAGCACGAAGCCGAGGGCGACCAGCGAATACATGATCCCCGACAGCAAGCCGCCGACCAGAACCTCAATGAAAAACCAGAAATTCTGCATTGCGATTCCTCTAGTGCGCCACACCGAGATAGGCGTCGATCACATCCTGGTTGGATCGCACCTCCGCCGGCGTGCCGTCTCCGATCTTCTTGCCGTAGTCGAGCACGACGACGCGGTCGGAGATGTCCATCACAACACCCATGTCATGCTCGATCAGCACCACCGTAGTGCCGTAGTGGTCGTTGACGTCGAGGATGAAGCGGCACATGTCCTGCTTCTCCTCGATGTTCATGCCGGCCATCGGCTCGTCGAGCAGCAGGATGGACGGTTCGGCGGCGAGCGCGCGTCCGAGTTCGACGCGCTTCTGCAGTCCGTAAGGCAGCCGCGATACCGGTGTCTTGCGGATGTGCTCGATTTCGAGAAATTCGATGATTTCCTCGACCGCGGCACGGTTCTCACTTTCCTCGCGCCGGGCCGGTGGCAGTTGCAGCGCAACTTCCATAAAGGTGGCGTGCGTGCGCAAAGTGCGGCCGGCCATGATGTTGTCGAGCACCGACATGCCGCGGAACAGCGCGATGTTCTGGAAGGTGCGCGCGATACCGATTTCGGCGGCGTGCGTCGGCGTCATGTTCGTCACCTTCTCGCCGCGGATGGTGAGGCTGCCTTCCTGCGGCGTGTAGATGCCGTTGATGACGTTGAGCATCGAACTCTTGCCGGCGCCGTTGGGGCCGATGATGGCGCGGATCTCGTGCTCCAGGACGTTGAAGGAGATGTTGGTCAGCGCCTGCACGCCGCCGAAACGCAGCGAGATGGAGTCGAGCTCCAGGATCGGCGGACCAAAGGGAAAGGCGCGCTGGGCGGATTGCAGGCTGGAGGGTTGCATCGTCATGTTCATGCAGCGCTCCGGGTCTGCGCGGGCGTGACGACCTTGGCGTCGCGGATTTTCACGTTGGCGAATTCCTCGCCGCTGCCGCCGTCGAACCGCGCCTCGCTCTGGCCCGCGTACATCGCCTCCACCAGCGCGCGGTATTGGCCGGCAATAACGTCGCGGCGCAGCTTGCCGGTACGCGTGAGCGCGCCGTCGTCAGCGTTCAATTCCCTGTTCAGGATCACGAAGCGATGGACCTGCGAGCGTTGCAGCGCCGGATCCGACGCCAGTTGCGTATTCACGCCGGCGATGCAGTCGGCAATCAGCGCATAGACTTCATCCTGCGAGGCGAGATCGGCGTGACCCGTATAGGAGATGCTGCGCCGGTCCGCCCAGCGGCCGGTGCCGGCCATGTCGATGTCGACGAGTGCGCAGACCATGTTGCGCTTGTCGCCGAACGCCACGGCCTCCTTGATGTAGGGCAGGAATTTCAGCTTGTTCTCGATCAGCTTTGGCGCGAACGGCGCGCCGTCATTGAGCTGGCCGACATGGGCCATGCGGTCGATGATCCGCAACTCCCCGTCCTCGCCGAGATAGCCGGCATCGCCGGTGTGAAACCAGCCCTCAGCGTCCCTGGCTGTCGCCGTCGTCGCTGCGTCGCCGTGGTACTCCTTGAACAGGCCGGGTGAGCGCACCATGATTTCACGCTGCGGCGTCAGTTCCACTTCCACGCCATCGATCGGCGGGCCGACCGTGCCGGGCTTGACCTCGCCGTCGCGCTGGGTGGCGACAAAGAAACCGGTCTCGGTGGAGCCGTAGATCTGCTTCAAATTGATACCGAGCGCGCGGAAGAACATCAGCAGATCCGGATCGATCGCATCGCCCGCGGTGTAGGCCACGCGAACCTTGCTCATGCCGAGTACGTCACGCAGTGGCCCGCGGATCAGAAGATCGTTCGCCAATGACATCGCCCGGTCGCCGAGCGAGACGGTCTCGCCGGCAAGGCCCCGTCGCGCGGCGGCCATGCAGTTGCGGTACAGGCGCTGCTTGAAGCCGCCGGTCTCCTCCATGCGGAGCAACACCTGCTTGAGCAACGCATCGAGCACACGCGGCGTGGCGAGGAGATAGGTCGGCCCCATCTCGCGCATGTCGGCCAGCATGGTGTCGGAGGATTCCGGACAGCACACGCAGTAGCCGACGACCATCGGCTGGACGTAGCCGAACAGGTTCTGGCCGATCCATCCTGGCGGAAGGTAGGCCATCGCTACGTCATTATCCGTGAGCCCGCCCATGCGAGCTGCGACGCGTGCGCGGTCGATCAGAGCGGCATGAGTGAGAACGACGCCCTTGGCGGGACCGGTGGTGCCCGATGTAAAGAAGACGAAAGCCTTATCTTCGCCGCTGCCACGCGCGATCTCGGCTTTCAGAAAGTCGCGCTTCCCCGCGATCAGCTCCCTGCCCCGCTGCAGCAGCGAGTCGTAGCTGACAAGTTCGCTTTGCCGGTAGTGGCGCATGCCGCGGTCCTTGTCATAGATGATGCATTGCACCGAAGGACAGCGCGGCAATATTTCCAGCAGCTTGTCGACCTGCTCCTGGTTTTCGGCAAAGACGTGGCTGACCTGCGCGCTCTGGATCGACGCGGCGATCTCGTCGGCGGTCGCATCCTGATAAAGCGGCACCACGATGGCGCCGAGGCATTGCGCGGCGCACATCGCGGCATAGAGCCGCGGCCGGTTGTCGCCGAGCAAGGCGACATGCGCGCCGCGCTGCAAGCCTCGCTCAGACGCCGCAACGGCAAGCGCGGCCGCTTCGTCAGCAAGCTCGCGCCAGGTCACGGTGCGCCAGATGCCCCTGGTCTTTTCGCGAATGGCCGGCCGTTCGCCGCGTTCTCCGGAGTGCTGCAGCAGCAGCTTCGGAAAAGTGTCGAGACCCGAATTCCCAGTTGTCATTTTACCAGCGTTTCCTCAATGCGCCGCGACTGCCGCCGGCGCGCGCGATGCGCGCCTCGACAAGCCCACCCACAGAATGCCGAATTGCGACGATCTGCTGCGCTGCCGACAGCGCACACCGATATGCAGAGTTGTGAATGAAATGCGGCGCGAGCAGGCAGGCCGCATGACGTTCACAACCGTGTCGCCTCGTCCGGCGCGAGTTGTTGTCCGTAACGAAAGTCCCCTCGTCATCGACAACGAAGCTTGCGCAAACTGCGGCTCGGGTTCGGAGCCGCCTCGCATTTCTTGATTCCTTCGACCCGTTCGCGCCAGCATTCTTTCCTCTGGCCAATGCTTGTCCACACACACGCGCCAGTCGGGTTTATTCCAGCATGCAGTATCAAACATGCTGTGTCGATTTTACTTTGGATTGATTCCATCGCGCTTCTTGCGATCGATTGACACAGCGCGATGACATAGTCTGAGGCTATGTAGATTTTACCAACGATCGATCGAATTTTTCGATCAACTCATTCGTATGTTTTATCGATCGTCGAATTTTGACCGAATTGAACCGACGCGGCAGTCACGATCCGACCACAGTTGTGAAATGAAGCGTCACAACCAAGGCCACTCCTCTTCGTGGCGCGGCCGATCCCATCACTCACAAAAACATGACCGCACGCGCGGCCATTCGGCGACCCGGTGTGAACGGCTTCACAGCCGATCACTTGCTTTCGCGGCAGATAGGACGAAGCGCCAACATTTGCGGAGTCGCGCAATGACCGTCACACCCGGAAGGCTCCGGCCTGACTTGCAGGTTCTCGGCTGCGTCGTCGCGTTCGTTCTGGTCGCCTTCGCCGCAATACGCCTGATTGGAAAAGTGCCGGATGCGTGGACGCACGCGGTGCCGGGAACCACGGTTGGAAGCGCCGCGGCGACCCCAACACAAAGCCCGAAAAAGCCCGTCAGGTATCAGGCAACGCTAGAGAATTGGCGACGGTACCGGGCGGCCACAAGCGCCCCCAACTAGCTTTTGCGTGGCCACCCGCCCTCGTCTAAAACGGCGGCATGTCCGAAATCTCGACTTATGACGGACAGCCGCTGCCGTTCGAACAGCTCGCCAGGGCGATCGCCGAACGGTTGTCGCTGTATGGCCGCGCCAGCGGGCTCGCCATCGATCGCGCCGGGCCCGGCAAAGCCTGGACCAGCCTGCCCTACCAGTCGGTCTTTGTCGGCGATATCGAATCAGGCGTGATCCACGGCGGCGTGGTCACCGCACTTCTCGACGAAAGCTGCGGCATGGCCGTGCAGCTCGCGCTCGACGGCAGCCGCGCGATTGCGACGCTCGACCTGCGCATCGACTATCAGAGACCGGCCAAGCCCGGGCTCGACATCAAGGCGCACGCGGTCTGCTATCGCGTCACCCGCTCCATCGCCTTTGTGCGCGCGACCGCCTATCAGGAGACCGAGGACGATCCGGTCGCCACCGCGGCGGCCTGTTTCATGGTTGGCGCCAATCGCACCAACATGTTACATGACAGGCTAGGGCATGAGGTGCCGGTGCTCGATGCGCCCGACGATTTAAGCCTGTTCGCCGGCAGCCCGTTCGCGCGCTGCCTCGGCATTCGCGTTGCCGAAGACGGTGTGCTGCAGATGCCGTTTTCGCCGAGGATCATCGGCAATCCGATCCTGCCCGCGATCCATGGCGGCATGACCGGTGCCTTGCTGGAGACGACGGCGATCGTGGGTCTCGCCCGCGAGCTCGGCGTCTCGACGCCGCCGAAGCCGATCGGGCTCACCATCAACTATTTGCGCTCGGGCCGCGCGCTGGACAGTTTTGCCAATGTCTCGATCGTCCGGCAAGGCCAGCGCATCGTCGCGTTCCAGGCGCAGGCCTGGCAGGACGATCCGACGAAGCCGCACGCCACGGCGTTCGGGCATTTCAAGCTGCGGCATCAGGCAGACTAGCTAAAGCACGGCGACATTGACGCGGAACGGCAGCATCTCGATCCGCATCGGCAGCGTTCCGAGATTCTCGCCGCCGACATCGGCCAGCACGAGGTGATCGGCGTCGATGGCAAGGCGGGACGCCTTCCTGCGCATCGTTTTCGGATTGCTCAGATAGCTGCCATCGGCAAGTTTCAGCGCGATCTGCGTCAGCGCTTCCCAGCGGCCGACGTCGCCGACGGTAATGACGTCGAAGTGGCCGTCGGCCGAGTCGGCGCCGGGCGCCAGCGCAAGCCCCTCGCCCGCACCATCGAAGCTGCACGCCAAGACCGACCACAGTTTCTGGCTGGTCTCGGCCTCGTCGTCGAAAGCGATCCGGTAGGAACGCGGCGAGTAGCTGAAGGTGGTTACGATCGTCATGATGACGTAGCTGAGCGAACCGAGGCGCTTCAACAGCGGCACGCGCTGCGCACGCCACGAAATGGTGGCGGCAGCGCCGGCGATAGCCAGCAGGAAGCCGTAGCGCATCGTCGGCTGCCCTGAATGCGCCTTGGCTTCGACGCGAAAGACGTCCATCGGACGCAGGCGGGCGGACGCCGCCGCACGGCAAGCATCGGCAAGCGGCAGATGGCCGAACGAGCGCGACAGCTCGTTCGATGTCCCGCCCGGCACCTGCGCCAGCACGATGTTGGGCGCGATCGGGCTGTTATCTACGATAAGACCGTTCAAGACTTCGTTCAGGGTACCGTCGCCGCCGACCGATATAATTCGTTCGCACCCGCTTGCGGCGACTTCGCGCGCAAGCTCCGAGCGGCCGGCGAGAGCGCACCCATGTGCTTTTCAAGCTCGGCCTTGATCTGCGGCCATCTGTGCGCGCAGCTGCCCTTGTTGGCCCGAGGGTTGACGATAACCCTTGCTTTCATTGGCGATCCCCCAAGCTGCGTCTTTTGCCAATGAGCGTATCGCGGCCGGTGGGGGCTGTCTCGTGAGATTTACTTCGCGCCTGGTTCGATACAGTCTTCCATGACGCTATCGATCTCGGCGCGAGAGAGCGCCCCGAGTTCGGCGATGAAGACGATCCGCGTTCGCGGTGTCCCGGCTGTCAGCGCGCCGCCCAGCGCCAAAGTCGCGCGGCCGCCGGCGAGCTGAAACACCATCAGCCGGCCGGGCTGCTCCATTGTCTCGAACAAGCCTTTCGCGCGAGCGAGCTTTGGCGCCAGCCGGCCGATTGCCTGCTGTAATCGGGGGAGCGATACCGGACGCTCCGATGTCCAGCTCAGCGTCTCGAAACGGTCGACTGCCGGGCGACGCGGCGCGACTTCGCGTGGCGAGCGCGCGCGATCCACGTCTATGGGGAAAACCAGCGCCGCCGGGACCTCGCCGTTGAGGGCATCGACCACCACGGCTGCGGGTTTGAGCGCGCAGACGGCATCGCGCAGTTGCGCGCGACCTGCTTCATCCGCGAGATCCACCTTGCTGAACGCGATCACGTCAGCCGCGCACAGCTGCGAGCGCAACAATGCGTCATCCAATGCTTCCGGCTTCGTCGTCGCGTCAAGCACGCACAGCACCGTATCCAGCGGCGCCTCCTGCCAGATCACGGGATCCATCAGGTTACGGACGATGTCGGCGGGATCGGCGATGCCGCTGGTTTCGATCACGATGAATTCGGGCCTGGGATCGCGCCGCAGCAGATTGGCGAGCGTGCGCAGCAGATCGCCTTCCAGCGTGCAGCAGATACAGCCATTGGCAAGGCTGACCACGCCATCGCTGGCGCCTGCGATCAGCTCGGCATCGATGTTGATGGCGCCAAAATCGTTGACGACGGCGGCGATGCGCCGTCCCTCCGCATGCGCCAGCAGATGATTGACGACCGTCGTCTTGCCTGCGCCGAGAAAGCCCGTCACCAGCAGGATCGGGACCGGCACAATCAGCTCGCGACGACGGGCCGGCGCACCGGCTTGCCCGGCCGCGCCGCCACATCGAGCACGCCGTCGGTGATGAGCGGCTTTCCGCTGACGATCAGGTGGCGCACGCCTTCCGACGGGCGGTTCATCGCGGAAAACGTCGCGCGGTCAGCGAGCGTTTCATAATCGAACACGACGATATCGGCATCGGCGCCCGCCTGCAGCCTGCCCTTGTTGCGCATTGCCGGCGTGCTCGCCGAAAGAATCTCCGCCGGGATCAGCGCGCATTTGCGGATGCCTTCCATCAAGGACAAAGCACGCCGCTCGCGCACCCATTCGCGGATGAATTTTGTGAAGCAGCCGGCCGACCGCGGATGCGAGGTGGCGTCGTCCGGCA
Source organism: uncultured Alphaproteobacteria bacterium (assembly GCA_963726865.1). GTDB lineage: Bacteria > Pseudomonadota > Alphaproteobacteria > Rhizobiales > Xanthobacteraceae > Bradyrhizobium. Next base: position 15,918 of record CAVSEE010000002.1, read on the forward strand.
GCGGCCAGGCGTCGCCGGTGTAGGCCTTGCCGTCCGACCGCGTCCACGGCATCGCGTCGGAGGCGACGGCGCCGCCGGGATACAGCACCGCCATGTCGAGGAGGTCGCGGTGGTGTGCATTGTTCTCGATATCGAGGACATGCCACAGCACCAGCGTCGACGGCTCCGCCTTCTGCGCCGCCAGCAATTCCTCGCGATCACGAAAGCGCCGCCCGTCGGTGACGCGCTGCACGGAATCATAGCCGAGGCCGTTGCGCTCCTCGAATTTGGGGTCGCTGAAGAAGGCCGCCGCCAGCACTGTCGAGCCGGTGCCGTACGGATATGACTCGACCGTGATCGGCAGGCCCTGCGCCTGAGCCTTCTTGATCAGCGCCACGCAGCGCTCGATGTCGGTCTTGCTGGAGGAGTTGAAGTGGCAGATGTGCATGTGCGCGCCGGTGGCGCCGGCATAGCCGATCAGGCGAATATATGCTTCCGCCGCGCTCTCGGGATCGATGCGCGACATGTAGGCGACGTGGGTGAAGGTCGGCACGTTGTGCGCGAAGGCGAGCTGGCACACCGCCGTGAGCTCCTGCACGCCGGCGCCCGGCGCATAGGCGTTGAGAATGCCGATGCCGATGCCGCCTTCGTTCAGCCCGCCTGCCAGGCGATCGAGAATGCCGGCGACCTCTGCGTCGCCAGCGACATTGTCGATCCAGCGCCGGTCGCGCATCGCGTTGCCGAACGCCTCCAGCGAGCTTTCCGCATTGGAGCCGGTCATCGCGCCGATGCGCGCAAAGGCCCAATTGGCCGCCGCGCCATAGTTGAGCACGCGCCCCTTGTCGGCCTGCCGCTTGTACCAGGAGGCGACCGGCAACACACCCGCCTCGAGGTCGAGCGTCGTCGTCACCCCGTCGAACGCCTGCATGCGATCCGCCGGGAGCGACTGGCCGTGCGCGTGCAGGTCGATGAAGCCGGGGGCGACGACGAGCCCGGTGGCGTCGATGACGCGCTCGGCGCTGCCCAGCCCGGTACCGACGGCGGCGATGCGGCCGTCGACGACCGCGACATCGCCGATCGTGTCCATCCCCGTCGCGGGGTCCACCACCCGGCCGCCGCTAATTATGATGCCGCTCATATTGTCACTCCCGCGCCGCCGCTCGATTGGAATGGAGCCAGATTATTGCAACGCCAACCACCTCCGCCAAAGCTGACACAGCATGCGTTCGGCGTCGACAAACCCTGGGGCGACCGATCCGCCGACAACCACCTTTCCAAAAATGTCGAGAACAACCCCATGCAAAGTAGCCGGCGGCCGCCGGCGTCCGAAGGGCGACTTGACACGTCGGGCAAATCAGCAGTATTATTCCAATATTCCGAAATCATATCAGCACCGTCGATCCGGCGCGCCAAGGGCGAACCGGAACGCAATGAGAAGCCGACAACCGCCTCCGCCGACGCTGACCCACCGCAGCGCGTTCTGCGGCGTATTGGCCCGGATCCTGCTTTGACAGGATGGTCCTATCCTGATCCATTTCCAGTCGCGCCGACCTCCGTGACGGCAGGGCCATCGAGAGGCCGATCGAGTACAGCAAGGGAGCCGCGCCGATGAAAGAGCGGGAACTTCGAAATCTCATCGCGGACGTCAAGCATGGTCGATTGTCACGGCGGGCCTTCGTCCAGCAGATGATCGCCGTCGGGCTGACGGCGCCGATGGCCGGGATGATGCTGAGCCAATCCGGGGTGGCGATGGCTGCGGCCGAAATCCCCTACAAGCCGACCAAGGCCGGCGGCGGCGGCGTGCTGAAGCTGCTGTATTGGCAGGCGGTGACCCTGCTCAATCCGCATTTCGCCGTCGGCACCAAGGATCAGGAAGGCTCCCGGATCTTTTACGAACCACTGGCGGGATGGGACACCGATGGCAATCTGGTTCCCGTACTGGCTGCCGAGATTCCCAGCAAGGAGAATGACGGGCTGGCCGAGGACGGCCGCTCCGTGGTCTGGAAGCTGAAGCGCGGCGTCAAATGGCATGACGGCATGCCGTTCACGGCCGACGATGTCGTCTTCAACTGGGAATACGCAAAAAATCCGGAGACTGCGGCGGTCTCGATCGCCAGCTACAAGGACATCCAGGTCGAGAAGGTCGACGATTTCACCGTCCGCCTCACCTTCGCCAAGCCGACGCCGTTCTGGTGCGACGCCTTTGTCGGTACCTACGGCATGATCATCCCCAAACATTTGTTCAAGGATTATGCCGGCGGCAAGTCGCGCGATGCGCCGAACAATCTGAAGCCGGTCGGCACCGGCCCCTTCATGTTCGTCGATTTCAAGCCGGGCGACATGCTCCGCGCCAAGATCAATCCCAATTACCACGTCGCCAACCGGCCGCATTTCGACGAGGTGGAAGTCAAGGGCGGCGGTGATGCCGTCTCAGCAGCGCGGGCGGTACTGCAGACCGGCGAATATGACTATGCCTGGAACATGCAGGTCGAGGATGAAATCCTGCAGAAGCTGGAAGCCACCGGCAAGGGCAAGGTAACCATTTGGTCGTCGGGTAATGTCGAGTTCATCATGCTCAACTCGACCGATCCCGCTGCCGAGGTCGACGGCGAGCGCGCCAGCATCAAGACCAAGCATCCGCTGTTCAGCGACCCCGCGGTCCGCCAGGCCATTCATCTCCTGATCGATCGTTCCTCGATCGAAAAGTTCATCTATGGCCGCACCGCGCTTGCCACCGCGAATTTCCTCAACAACCCGGAACGCTATCGCTCCAAAAACACCAAATTCGAGTTCAACATCGAGAAGGCCAACCAGATCCTCGAAGCCGCCGGCTGGAAGAAAGGCGGCGACGGAATTCGCGCCAAGGACGGCAAGGCGCTGAAGTTCGTGTACCAGACCTCGATCAACGCGCCGCGACAGAAGACGCAGGCGATCATCAAGCAGGCCTGCCAGAAGGCCGGCATCGACGTCGAACTGAAATCGATCGTCGGATCGGTGTTCTTCTCCTCCGACACCGCCAATCCCGACACCTATCCGCACTTCTACGCCGACGCGCAGATGTTCAACACCACCATGCCGCAGGCCGACCCGCAGTTCTTCATGAACCAGTATGTGTCGTGGCAGGTGGCCAACAAGGACAACAAGTGGCAGGGACGCAACGTCTCGCGCTGGCAAAGCAAGGAATATGACGAGGTCTACAGGCAGTGCGAGCAGGAGCTCGATCTGGTGAAGCGGGCGGCGTTGTTCATCAAGCTCAACGACCTCGTGGTGTCGGACAATTACATCCAGCCCCTTCTTTCCCGTACCCGGGTTGCGGCACTCGCCGGCAAGCTGACCGCGCATTTCTCCAGCTGGGACAACGATCTGTGGCAGCTCGGAAGCTGGTACCGGGACGCGTGAGACCGGACCGGAAATTGTGACGCGCAAAGACTGAA
>CAVSEE010000003.1:0-13758 GCA_963726865.1 uncultured Alphaproteobacteria bacterium
GCCGGGTCGTGTGTCATTACCTCATGGGGTCAAGGGTTTCGGATCTACCGGAACTGCCATTATGACGGGCCGGCTGCAGGTCCTGTCGCCGGAGCAAGGAGCAGGCGGAGGTTCGGGCGAAGGATTGTTTCGAGGAGGGGCGCTGTTCGCTGTCGCGGCGCATGCGATGAACGGGCGATGTCTGCCCTATGCTCCCAGCGATGCCGGCGCGGTGCGCCATGACATGTTCCTCGATGCGCACGCTATTAAGCATACTGGATTGTTGTTTTTTTGTGGTGCGCCGATCGGCCGTCGCAACCTCGAGCTGAGATTCTGTCCGGCCATTTCGCACGGGAATGCCAAGCGATCGTGCCGTGCGAGTGCTTCGAGCACGGCATCACTCGATCGACCAGGCATCCGAGGCCTCATTTCGCGACCTCCAGGGCGGCATCCTCTGGATGGCGAGCCTACTGAAACTTATCGGAGATTTCCGGTAATCGCCGGCCGTATTGCCAATTGTAGTTGAAATGGCCGCCAGCGACCCAGCCTTGGAAGGTCAGCCTGCAGGGCGAAGAAGTCACGCGGTCGACGGCTCCAGCGATCCCGTGAGCGAGGCGCGCTGCGACAGCTCGATCCAGTTGCCGTCGGGATCGCGCACCATCGAAATCCGCGCCGTGGTGCCGAGCGTCACCGGCGCGCGCGCCTCGCGGCCGCCATGCGCCAGCACGTAAGCGTGCTCGCGATCGACCTCGAACACCTGGAACGTGATGTAGCGCCAGCCCTTGCCGTCGAAGGCCGCATCATCGGGCGCATCGGCCGCGGGCTCGACGATCAGCACCGTGTCGCCCGCGAGGAAGGTCATCGCGCCATCGGCCGGCTTCGCCCTGCGGCAATCCGAGCGCTTCGCGTGTAGAAGCGGCGATGCGCCTCGACGTCGCGAACGCCGAGACGGATGCCGATGCGTTCGATCCCGAACAGGCCCTTCGGCACCAGCGAGACGCGGTTGCCGTCCGGATCGATCATCGGCTGCGGCGCGGCGATGCCGTCGCGCGCGATCAACAGCTCGCGGTAGCCCGACGGCGGATTGTCCGGCAGCGGCTCATAGACCTGGTTGATCTTCAGGATCGAGCCGCAGAGATCGTGACGGTGCTGCTTGTAGCCGCGGCGGATCGGCTGGGTGTGATCGAACGGCAGGCCGATCTCGTTTTGCCAGAACGCGAGCGCCGCCGGCGCGTGGTTGGTCGCAAAGCCGATGTCGATGCGGGGTTTGGCGAGTTTCATTGCGTTGAACCGGTACTGGGGAACGGGGAATTCCGGACGACGGTAGGCTGCCCATCTTTGCGCGACAACCATGCGCGGACGGCCCGGCTCGAAGGATTGCCTTGCCCCGCCCCACCCCGTAGTTTGCGACCTGAGCAATCCCAAAGAACAATAAGTCCGGAGAGAAAACCCCATGGCACGCCTGAAGTTCGGAGCCTTTCTCGCCCCGCATCATCCGATCGGCGAGAATCCGCTGCTGCAATTCCGCCGCGACCTCGATTTCGTCGAGCAGATCGACGCGCTCGGCTATGACGAGTTCTGGTGCGGCGAGCATCATTCCTCGGGCTGGGAAATGATCGCCTCGCCGGAAATGTTCCTGGCGGCCGCCGGCGAACGCACCAAGCGCATCAAGCTCGGCACCGGCGTGGTCTCGCTGCCCTATCACCATCCCTACAACGTCGCGCAGCGCATGGTGCAGCTCGACTGGATGACCGGCGGCCGCGCCATCTTCGGCTCCGGCCCCGGCGCGCTGGCCTCCGACGCGCACACGCTCGGCATCGACCCGATGACGCAGCGCGACCGCCAGGACGAGGCGATCGCGATCATCCGCCGCCTGTTCAAGGGCGAGCGCGTCACCGCCAAGAGCGACTGGTTCACCATGAACGACGCCGCGCTGCAGCTGCTGCCGCTGCAGGAAGACATGCCGTTCGTGGTGGCCTCGCAGATTTCGCCGTCGGGCATGACGCTGGCCGGCAAATACGGCATCGGCATCATCTCGCTCGGCTCGATGTCGACGCAGGGCCTGATGGCGCTGCCGACGCAATGGGGCTTTGCCGAGGATGCCGCCAAGAAGGCCGGCACCACCGTGAGCCGCTCCGACTGGCGCGTGCTGCTGAGCTGGCACATCGCCGAAACCCGCGAACAGGCGCAGCGCGAGGCCGGCCCCGGCCTGATGCGCTGGCACAATGAATATACGGTCCGCACGCTGCAGCGGCCGGGGGTGGAGCCGTTCAAGTCGCCCGAGGACGCCGTGGAGAAGACCGCGGGCGGCGAGAACGCCGCCTCGACCATCGGCACGCCCGACGATCTGGTGAAAACCATCAAGAACCTGATCGACGTCTCGGGCGGCGTCGGCACCATCATCGGCTTCGTGCACGACTGGGCCAACCCGGAAAACACCCGCCGCAGCTGGGACATGGTGGCGCGCTACGTGATTCCGGAAATCAACGGCTATGTCACGAAGCTGCGCGAATCGCAAAAATTCCTGATCGAGAACCGCGCGGTGTTCGAGCGCGCGGGCCAGGCCGTGATGGCCAAGATCATGGAAAACGAAAAGGCCGCCGCCGCGCTGCCGCTCACCGGCCCCGGCCGGGTGGCGATCCCGACCATCAACGCGCCGGACCTGCAGAAGGAAGCGGCCAAGCGCAAGGCGTGATGGGCCTCTGACGTTGGATGACGACGAACTCTATCAACGTCATTGCGAGCGAAGCGAAGCAATCCATAGCGCCACAAGCGGAGGCATGGATTGCTTCGTCGCTGCGCTCCTCGCAATGACGGGACGGGCGGTCTCTGACCAGCCTTGAATTCTACTTCCCGTAATATTCCTGCACGGTGTCCCACGCGACGTTCTGCAGGAACGTCGCGGTCGGCGCGTCGATCCCCGCGAGATAAGCTGCTGCCGACCGGCGAGCGTCCGGTCAGCGCCGCAAACACCACGCAGGTCGCCAGATAGGTTCCGGCAGAGCGAGGGATGGCGCTTGTCGGGCGCATAGAGATTGAGCTCGGGTTGCTTGCCGATGGCCTCGCAAAGGCAAGGCCCGCCGGGATCACCAGCGCGTTGTTGGCGTTGCCTGCGACCGTATAGGCCTCGGCCAATTGCGCCGTCATTTCGGGCTTGTCGGCATAGGCCCATGACATGAAGAACACCGGCTTGGCGCCCTTGGCGCGCACGATGTCGCTGTTCTTCTTGGCGTAGTCGGTGAATACGGAATTGAGCTTGGGATGGATCGGGCACTGGCTGCAATCCATCATGACGGCGACGTCGAACAATTTGTCGAGCTTGTTGAAGACGACGTTGTTGTTCTCGTCGAAGGAATAATTGCCGATCGCGTTGGGCCGAAAATAGCTTTCGACATCATGCCAGTCGAAGCCGGAGCCGCCGATCGTCACCATGGTGTTGCGGTAGGCCTGCTTGTTGGTCGGGGTCGGCGGCCTTTTCCATCAGCGACAGATGCCCCGGCAGGCCGTTGTTGTAGTAGAAGAAGCTGTTGCCGATGAAGATTCCGGTCTTGGGAAAATCCGGCCCTAGGCGTCGTGACGGCAGGCTTGGTCTGCGCATTCGCCGCGGTCGCAACGGCCGGGATCCCGCCCAGTGCGATGAAGGCGATCGACGAGAACGCGAAACAATTTCGGCATGTTTTCCCCCTGATACGCTTGATTTTGGAACACGATAGCATGACTTCGGACGCTATGGTCGCGAATTGAACCGCCCAGGGGCATCGCCGCCACGTTCGTGCTATAGGCTGCGGCGAAACAAGGCGTTATTTACCAGGGCAGGCGTTGGCCGCGCAGCGCTATTCGGTCCGCGACAAAGCCGCCGATACGATGGATAATATCCGCGATTCCGAGGCTCAACCGGAGCAATTGCCATGTCGATGCAGAGCGTCGCTTCCCCCGCCTACAGCTTCACCCCGCCGCGGCGCAATTCGCTGACGCATATTCCGGGTGACGAGGGCTGGCCGCTGATCGGCAAGACGCTGGAAGTGCTGGCCGACCCCAAGGGGCAGGTCGAGCGGCAATCCAAAAAATACGGCCTGGTCTATCGCAGCCATCTGTTCGGCGAGACCAGCCTTGTGCTGCTCGGACCCGAGGCCAACGAGCTGGTGCTGTTCGACCAGGCCAAGCAGTTCTCCTCGACGCTCGGCTGGGGACGGATTCTCGGCCTGTTGTTTCCGCGCGGGCTGATGCTGCTGGATTTCGAGGAGCATCGCCTGCACCGCCGCGCGCTGTCGGTGGCGTTCAAGTCCGGGCCGATGAAATCCTATCTCGCCGATCTCGACACCGGCATCGCGGCGCGGGTGGCGCAGTGGAAGGCGCAGCCCGGACCGATGCTGTTCTATCCCGCGATGAAGCAGCTGACGCTCGACCTCGCGGCGACTTCCTTTCTCGGCGCCGGCATCGGGCCTGAGGTGGACGAGATCACCAACGCCTTTGTCGACATGGTGGCGGCTTCCGTCGCCGTGATCCGCAAGCCGCTGCCCGGCACCGCGATGGCGCGCGGCGTCAGGGGCCGCAAGCGCATCGTCGCCTACTTCTCCGAACAGATCCCGATCCGCCGCGCCAAAGGCGGCGGCGACGATCTGTTCTCGCAACTTTGCCATGCGACCCACGAGGACGGCGCGCTGCTCTCGACGCAGGACATCGTCGATCACATGAGTTTCCTGATGATGGCGGCGCACGACACGCTGACCTCGTCGCTGACATCGTTCGTGGGCGAACTGGCCGCCCATCCGGAGTGGCAGCAGAAGCTGCGCGACGAAGTCACAGCCCTCGGCCTCGCCGCGGACGCCCCCACGACGTTCGACAATCTCGAAGCCATGCACGCTCTCCGAAATGGCCTTCAAGGAAGCGCTGCGGCTGAAGCCGCCGGTGCCGTCGATGCCGCGCCGCGCCATCACGCGACTTCACCTTCAAGGGCTATGCGATCCCGGCCGGCAGCATGGTCGGCATCAATCCGCTGTTCACGCACCACATGCCCGACATCTGGCCCGAGCCTGAAAAATTCGATCCGCATGCGCTTCACCGACGAGGCGCAGCGCAACCGCCATCGCTTTGCCTGGGTGCCGTATGGCGGCGGCGCGCATATGTGCCTCGGCCTGCACTTCGCCTACATGCAGGCGAAATGTTTTGCGCGGCATTTCCTGCAAAATCTCGAAGTGTCGCTGGAGCCGGGCTACAAGCCGGACTGGCAGATATGGCCGATCCCGAAACCGCGCGATGGGTTGCGGGTGGTGTTGAAGGCGGTGTGAGGCGTCGACCGTGATTCGTAGGGTGGGCAGAGCGAAGCGAGCCCACCATTACACGGGTGGTGTTCAAGAGATGGTGGGCACGCTTCGCTTTGCCCACCCTACAATCTGGTATTCACTTCTCGAGCGTCGTGAGCTGCGCGCCTTCGTCAGCCACGAACACCGCGATCAATTCGGCCGGCTCGGTCATGCTGGCATTGGCCGAGACCAGATGCACGGCGCCGGGCGGCTCGAAGAACGACTGCCCGACCCCGAACGTCTCGACCGGACCGCCGGCCAGTTGCGAGCGGATTTCGCCCTTGGTGATGTAGGCGGTGACCGAACCGGCATGCCGGTGCGCCGGCGTGAACCCGCCGGGGCCGTAGAACACGCGCACGATGGTCACGCGCTTGCCCGGCACGTTCGGCAGCGCGTGCGATGAGATCGGCTCGACGACGTCCTGTGTCGACCCCGCCGGATCGCTGCTCATGCACAGCGGCTCGATCACCGCCGAGATCGCGTCCATGGTCGATGGCAGCGTCTTGCCGATGACGAAAGCGCAGGCGAGGCCGGCGATGATGGCGAGGTAGAACGGGCGAAAGTCGCCCTGCTGCGGTGATCTGGATGCCACGGACATTTGCGCCTCCCCTTGTGTCGCCCAAAAAAGCTTCACCGTCATTGCCTGCGACAAACGCAATCGAATCCAATATTCCCGGCCGCCGGGAACAACGCAAGCGAGCTTGTTCCATCGTCCACCTGCCCGCTGATCCGGCTGGACCGCCTCCGTTCACGGTGAAATCCCGGGATTCCGTCAAGTTCGGCCATATTTTGGATTCGCTGATCACGTGAAGTGACAATTCCGATGAAGAAATTGATCGACGAGTTCCGGCACGGCTGGCAGGGAATTTCCCAGCCCTCGCTGCTTTTCAGCACGGGCTTCGCGGCCGGCTGTCTCGCTTTGTCGACGATCGCCCGCTGGGCGATGGCCCAGATCCGTCCCGACGTATTCTTCACGCCCTATTTCCCGGCCGTGTTCTTCGCCACCGCCGTCGGCGGCGTCCGGATCGGGATCGCAACGGCAATCGCGGGCGGCGCGCTCGGCGTCATCGTCAATTTCAGCAGCGCCGTCGCCGATTCCGCACGGCTGGCGCTGCTGCTGATGTTCTGGGCGGTTTGCGGGTTCACCATCTGGGGCGTCGAGCATTACCGAACGATCGTCGCGCAGCAGCGGGAAGATTCGAAACGCCTGATCGAGGAAGAGGAATACCGCAAGCTGCTGGTCGACGAATTGCAGCACCGGCTCAAGAACAAGACGTCGACGATCCACGCCGTGCTGCACCAGGTCCTGCAGGACCAGCCGCAGATCTGGGGCAGCATCGATCACCGCATCCGCGCGCTGTCGGCGACCGACGATCTGATCGCGCGGCTGGACGGCCGCGGCTGCGACATCAAGGACATGCTGCGCTCCGAACTCGGGCCATACGGCCATGTCCGGTTCAATCTGAACGGCGATCCACTGTTCCTGCCGGCCAAGCTGGCGGTCAGCCTGGCGCTGATCTTTCACGAACTGGCCACCAATGCGGGGAAGTACGGCGCGTTTTCGTCGGCGCGCGGGCTGCTGCAGGTGTCGTGGTCGGTGTCGGACAATCGCCTCAACGTCACCTGGGATGAAACGGAAGGTCCGGTGGTCGAGAACGTCGGCCCGGCGGGCTTCGGCACCAAGCTGTTGCAATCGGCGCTCCGCGCGTTCGACGGCAAGACCGACATCCGCTATCCTCAAGACCGGCGTGCATTGCACGATGCAGTGCCGGATTCCCGCAAGCTAGAGCGTTTTGCCGCGAGGTAGCGGCGCAAAATCCGTCATACTTGGCCGAACGCGTGAACCGATATTCATCTCGCACGCGGCTCTGGTCATCGGCGTTGACATTCTGTTAATGACGATCAAGCCCAACGCCGTTGAAAATCGCCGACTTCTACGGTTGTCCCGGCTTTTCGCAGTTCCACTTAACCAATGCTACAAGGGACTTTGCCAAGCTCCGTGGCATGCATAGTTCCAAAAAGCACGACTTTCAGGCGGCCGCGACGCAGGCCCGCAATGAAAGCATATTTAAATCCGAATTGAGCATCCTGCGGGATGTCTTCAGGCTGCTTCCGACCGGCGTGACGGTTCAGGACGAGCACGGCGAGTTCGTGCTGATGAACGATGCCGCGACCGCCCTGCTGGAGGCCGCCGCAGCGGCGCCGTCGGCCTCGCAACCGGACGATCGCCGCGATACCTGTCTCGAATTGCTGCGCACCGGCCGCCCGGCCGTGACTGGAAGAAGCCATTACCCGCGGTTCGGCCAAGCAGGTGTTTCTCACCTCGCATCGGCCGGTCCAGGTCGCCGGACGCAATTTGCTGATCTCGAGTTCGACCGACATCACCGAACAGAAGGCGTTCGAGGATCACCTGTTCCGCTCGGCCTATTACGACGAACTGACCGGCCTGCCGACGCGGCGCGTGATCGAGCATCGCGTCAACAGTCTCCTGAAGTACGACAACGGACAGGGCCACTTCGCGCTGGCGTTTCTCGACATCGACAATTTCAAGCACATCAACGACTATTACGGACACGCGGTCGGCGACACGCTGCTGGTGGAGATGGCCAAGCGGCTGGGCCTGGACCTGCGCGACTCCGACATCCTGTCGCGGATCAGCGGCGACGAGTTCGTGCTGCTGCTCAACCCGATCCAGAACGAGCGCCGAGGTCGAAGAGTACATCGACTTCATCCTGCAGCGGCTGAAGGCGCCGTTCTTCATCGACCAGTCCGAGATATTCGCCTCGACCTCGATCGGCGTCAGCCTCTATCCCGAACATGGCCGCAGCTACGAAGTGCTGCGCCAGAACGCCGACATCGCGATGTACCGCGTCAAGAACGGCAGCAAGGGCGCCGCGGCGTTCTTCGACGCCAGCATGGAGCGCGAGGCGCTGGCGCGGATGAAGATCGAGCAATCGCTGCGGCTGGCGATCCTGGAAAAGCGCTTTTGCTGCGCCTTCCAGCCCAAGGTCGATATCCGGACCCAGGAGGTCAAGGGCGTCGAGGCGCTGGTGCGCCTGCGCGACGACGAGGGCGTGATTCAGGCCCCCAGCACCTTCATCAACCTCGCCACCGAACTCGGCCTGATCGACGAACTGACCCATCTGGTGCTGGCGGAGATCGTCAAGTCGATCGACCTGATCAACGAGACCTTCGGCCCCGACACCACGATCAGCATGAACGTCGCGGCCAAGCAGGCCGGCAATCCCGAATTCATGCGGCCGTTCGCCGAGGCGCTCGAGGCCACCGGATTTCCAAAGCGCTTCATGATCGAGGTGACGGAAGACGCCTTCGTCACCAAGACGCATTTCCAGGACGAGATCCTGCCGATCTTCCGCAAGCTCGGCGTCGAGATCTCGATCGACGATTTCGGCATCGGCTATTCGTCGCTGTCGGCGCTGGCCGACATTACCGCCGACGAGATCAAGATCGACCGCTCCTTCATCACCGACATCCATAAGCGTCCGCGCAGCCAGGGCATCTTGCGGGCGATCGAGTCCCTGAGCGAAGCGCTCGGCATGACCGTGATCGCCGAAGGCCTCGAAAGCTTCGAGGAACTGGCCTATCTGCAGGCCGCGACCAAGATCCGCTACGCCCAGGGCTATTACTTCTCGCGGCCGATCTTCCTGGAAGACCTCAGGCTGCGACGACCCCGCACGCCAGCGAGGCGCGCGCCAACCTGGCGAGCCGGCCGGCGCAGGAAAACCGCCCCACCTATTCGCGCGCCGGCGGCTATCGCCGCTGATGCTGACACGGTTGTTTAGCAACCATTAGTCCCTCATGGTGAGGAGGCGCGCAGCGCCGTCTCGAACCATGCAGGCCCGGCTGGGGCCACATCCTTCGAGACGCAGGCTTCGCCTGCTCCTCAGGATGATATCTGATGAAGATCTCCAAGATTGCATTTCGGGTGGGCAAAGGCGCTTTGCCCCGTGCCCGCCATCTCTCCAGATCGCAACATCGGCTGCACCCGGATGCAGGGCTATCTGTTCAGCGCACCGAAGCCGGCGGCCGAGGCGAGGCGATTGCCGGGCGCGCGATTGGCGGCAGCGACAGCCGTCGCCTGACGCCGCTCCAGCGCGCCGGTGTCGAGCAGCGCGGCAATGGCCGAACTGCCTCCCGCCTCCAGCGCCGCGATGGCCTCCTTGGCCCAGCGGTAGGACGCTTCAAAGATTTCCGTGTGACGATCGAAATCCGTCACGTCGACCCCGTCCGGAGACGGCGGGCGCATTACCGTGTCGAACGGCCCGACCGGCAGCGTATCGTAGCGCTGATGCGCCACGAGGCTTCGCCACAGCACGTTCACCGCGCTCGGCGCCGCAGGCAGCAGCTTCTTGCGGAACGGCGTCAGCATGGCGGCGATCAGTTCGAACCGTCCCGGCAGCGCCGCATAATCGACATCGAACATCTCCGCCGCCGGCTCGCCGAAATGCACGACCAGATTGGGACCGCTCTTGAGCTGGTGCATCGACGTCAGCGGCACGTTGTCGATCAGACATCCATCGACCAGCATCGCCCCCTCCGCCGTGTAGAACGGCGGCAACAGCCCGGGGATCGCGCTCGATGCGCGCACCGCCTGCCAGAGCGGCCCGGTGCGGATCAGTTCGAGATTGTGGGTCGAAAGATTGGTCGCGACCGCCGCAAACGGCCGCCAGCAATCCTCGATCCGGCAGTCGGGACCGTATTGATGGGCCAGCGCGCGATCGAACGCCTTGTGGTCCAGCAGCGAATAGCGCGGCCAGGTCGGCCGCCGAAAGCTTCTGCTTTTGACGAAGATCTCGTGCGTGCCGCGCTCGAGATGCTCGGCTTCGAGATTCTTGGCAAAGCCGGCCACCATGGCGGAGCCGACACTGGTGCCGACGAAGATATCGAACATCACGCCGCGTTCGCGAAACGCCTTGTAGATTCCGACATGCGCGGTGCCAAAACTGCCGCCGCCGGCGGCGACGAAGCCGATCGCCCGGCCGCACAGGAAACGGACCAGGCTGTCGATATCGATCTGGTCTTCGAGCGCGACATGGTGATGCATGAACGCCGGCAGCCGGGCCAGCCAGGCCGCGGTGCCGGAGACCTCGCCGCTTCGATGGTCGTGAACGCGGACGAGGCGTCTGGCCGAGACGGCATGAACCTCGCAGGCGAAGGCCTCGATTTCCGTCAGTGCGGCGGCAGGCGCTTCCCCGCGGCACGCGAACACCACCATGTCGGCCTGACGGATGGCCTTGCGCGCCCATGGCGAAGCTTCGCGGCCGCCGAGATAGACCACCAGCGGCGCGGTGTGTTCGAGCTTGTTGAGCCATTCGGTGACTTCGTGGGCATCGAGCGCGCGGCCGGGAAACATCGCGGTGAGGCGGGCGGCGTCGACGATCTCGGCGTCGGTCGCGGCGAGCCCCTCGCGCATCCGGCGATCGAAGGCGCCCGGCAGCGGCTGCACGCCGCCGTCGATCAGCGCCACGGTGCGCGCCTTCGGCGAAGAGGGAAACGGCGCGATGCGCGCGGTCTCCTTGGCGAACCGCCGCGCCAGCGCAGCCAGCAGCGCCTCGACGATGGCGGGGGCTTCCTCGACCAGCTTCTGGTAGGCCGGACGCGTCAATGCCAGCACGCTGGTGTCGCGGATCGCGATCACGTCAGCCGTGCGCGGGCCATTGGCGAAGAAGCCGATCTCGCCGACCAGTTCGCCGGCCCGAAGCTCGGCGATCGGTTCGCTGTAGCCGGTCTTGCGCACCGCGAGCGCGCCATGCAGCACCAGGAAAAACGAATCCGACGGCCCGCCTTGCGCGACCAGCATCTGCCCGCGCACCAGATCCTGGCGGACCAGGGCGTTGAGAACCTTCAGCCGCTGTTCGGCACTGAGCGTTCGAAACAGCGCGAACTCCTCCAGGGCGGAGCTCCACGCAAGTACCGAACTCGATCCACTCATTTGGCGGTACCCGGTTGAATCACGGCCAACCTTAGCGCCGGGCCATCACCGCCGCGAGCGATATAAAGGCTTGCGGCCAGCGCACCGCAGCAATACCGCGTGGCATCAACGGCACGGCGGATGCACTGCAGCATGATCGCCGAATCTGTTCCGGCTTTACGCCGCCCACCGGCCGCGATTTTTCTCGGCCAGAATAGGCCGGATCAGCCGGCCGAAACGCTCGGCTTCCTCGTCGTGCAGATAGCCGGACAGGCAGAACGAATGGCAGCCGGCATCGATGAATTGCTGCAGCGTGTCGGCGCACTGGAGCGGGATTGCCGACGACGGCGATGCCGGCGCCGGGGCGGACCTTGGTGATGCCGGTCCACAGATGCGGCAGCAACAGATCGCCATGCTCGCGGGCGAGCTGCTGCACGCGCAGGTTCGCTTCCGATTTGTTGTAGAGCGTCTTGATTTCCTGCTTCTGCCGCTCGGTGGCGTGGCGCACCAGCTGATCGGCGGCCTCCCAGGCGTCCGCTTCGTTCTCGCGGCAGATCACCTGCAGCCGCATGCCGAAGCCGATGTCGTTTTCGCGGCCATGCGCGCGCGCCATCTGCCTGATCTCGGCGATGTTCGAGGCGATCTTTTCCGGCAGGTCGCCCCAGAACAGATGCACGTCGGAATGCTTCGCCGACAATTCCCAGGCCTGGCGCGAGCCGCCGCCGAGATAGAATTTTGGAAACGGCTGCTGGAGCGGGCGCGGCCTGATATGCGCGCCGGACAGTTTGTGAAATTTGCCTTCGAAATTTACCGGTCCGCGCGTGGTCCACAGCGCCTTCAGGATCGAGACTTCCTCCTCCATCAGTTCGTAGCGCTCTTCCTTGGGATAGCGCACGCCCTCGCCTTCGACCTCGCTCTCGTTCTGGCCGGCGATCAGATTGATGCAGATGCGCCCGCCCGACATCTGGTCGAAGGTCGAGATCATCTTCGCCAGCAGCACCGGATTGATGTAGCCGGGCCGTGCCGCAATCAGCGGCTTGATGGATGACGAACGCGCCGCCATGAACGCGCCCGATATCCACGCCTCCCAGCATGTCGAGCCGACCGGGATCAGCAGATATTCGAAGCCGGCCGCTTCCGCCGCCTGCACCACGCGGTCGCACAGTTCGGGCGAGCCCGGAATCTGCGCCTCCATCAGGCCGTAGGCGGTGGTGTCGCCGTGCGTGGGCAGATACCAGCCGAATTCGAGCGGACGCATGAAGGCCTCTTCCTTTGGCGCGCTCTCCGGCGCGTCTGTGCTTGATCGGCGTCAAAGCCGTGTGGTGGAAGCAGTTTAGCGTCTGAACGGCCTGCCGCAATCGGGTTGAATCGCGGCGCCCGCAACACTATTTCGATTTCAATCGCGCATGCGCCACGATGGAGATATCAGCCATGTCCCCGGTCTCGTTGCTTCTGAATATCATCTGGATCGTGCTTGGCGGCGCATGGATGGCGTTCGGCTGGCTGGTCGCCGCCGTCGATCATGGCGATCACGATCATCGGCATTCCCTGGGCGCGGGCCGCGTTCAACATCGCGGCCTACACGCTGTTTCCGTTCGGCTTCACGGCGGTCTCGCGCGACGCCTATACCGGGCAGGAAGATATCGGCACCGGCCCGCTCGGGGTGATCGGCAACATCATCTGGCTGGTGCTGGCGGGATGGTGGCTGGCGCTCGGGCACGTCGTCACGGCCGTGGTGCTGGCCGTGACCATCATCGGCATTCCCTTTGCCTGGGCGCACCTGAAACTTGCCGGCATCGCGCTGTGGCCGATCGGCAAGGTCATCGTTCCCACGACTTGAAGCTTCGGATCGGGCTTCGCTTTAGCCCGAGGCCGCCGTTTCCGCCGGCTTCAGCCGCTCGAACTCGTCGTCGCTGATCTCGGTCTGGGCCACCAGCACGCTGCAGCGCAGGCGCTTGACCAGATAGCTGCCGATCGAGCCGAACCAGCGCGCCAGCGTCCCCTGCGGGCGGTGGCCGACGACGACGAGATGCGCGCCGATTTCTTCGGCGACTTCGGCGATTTTCTGCCCGGCATCGCCGACCTCCAGCCGCGCGGTCGGCGAAAAGCCCAGCGCCTTCAGCCGCTCGGTGCCTTCGTTCAGGATGGCCTTGTAGTCCTCGGTCTGCAGCTCGATCGGGATCGTGAGCCCGGCCTCGGGCGTCATGATCGAGGAGACCTCGACGACGGCCAGCAAAAAGACCTCGGAACGGCAGAGTTGTGCGAGCTTTGCGCCCTCCCGCAACGCGCGCCGCCCCTCGACCGAACCGTCATAGGCGAGAAGAACCTTCTTATACATCGGACGTCCCCATCGATGGCGAGAAGATCAATGCCGCAAGACTAGCACCAATTGGCGGGAACGGATCGGAATTTTGCAGGGGGAACGCGGTTCGTCCTGCCACCTTCGTCTCCCCACCCCCGCAAGGGCCGTTGCCCCTGCCCGGCCAATCGGCTAAATGAAGCCGCGAAGCACCCGTAGCTCAGCTGGATAGAGCGTTGCCCTCC
>CAVSEE010000004.1:0-4207 GCA_963726865.1 uncultured Alphaproteobacteria bacterium
CAACACCACATGCCGCGGCTCGACGGTAATGTAGACATCCCGGCCCGCCGCCAGCGGCTCCATCGCGGCGCAGCGGGCGACCAGGTGCTGGTCGCCCCAGCCGACGTGAACCTGGCGTGAAGTCGCCCTGAAACACGGTCTGCCGCACCGGCACGCGCCAGACGTTTTGCGCCGCGGCCGGCGGCTCCGTCGAAATCTGAGATGCACGGTGCGCACCGAGACCACCGGTTCGGCGCCGACGGGGCGTCCATAGGCCATGCCGTAGACGATGTGTCCCGGCGGATGTTTCGAGCGCGATCAGGCCGTCGGCATCGAGATCCGGCGCGATGGCGGCCGCGAATGAGATTGGCCGAACCGACGAAATCCGCGACAAAGGCGCTGTTCGGCAGCCGGTAGATTTCGTCCGGCGTGCCGGTCTGCTCGATCAGGCCGTCACGCATCACGACGATGCGGTCCGACATCGCCAGCGCTTCTTCCAGATCGTGGGTGACGTAGACCGAGGTGATGCCGAGGCGATGCTGAAGCTCGCGCAGCTCGATGCGCATGTCGGCGCGCAGTTTGGCATCGAGATTCGACAGCGGTTCGTCGAACAGCAGCACCGACGGCTGAGAACACGAAGGCGCGCGCCAGCGCGACCCGCTGCTGCTGTCCGCCGGACAGCTGCGCCGCCCGCCGCGATGCGAAGCTGCGCATCTGCACCATGTCGAGCGCCTGATGCACCTTTTCGGCGATTTCCGCCGCGCCGGTTCGCCGCACGCGCAGTCCATAGGCGACGTTTTCGAACACGGTCATGTGCGGCCAGATGGCGTAGGACTGGAACACCATCGACAGGCCGCGCTTCTCGGCGCGGATGTTGATGCGCGCGTTCGCGACGAATAGACGGTGACGCCGTCGATGCGGATTTCGCCCGCGGTCGGCTGCTCGAGACCGGCGATGGCGCGCAACGTGGTGGTCTTGCCGCAGCCGGAGGGACCGAGCAGCGTCAGTTGCTCGCCGGGCAGGACGTTGAAACTGACGCCGCGCACCGCCGGAACGTTGCCGTAATACATTTCGAGCCGGTCGACCTCGATGTGCGGGGTCGGCGAGGCGTCGCCGGCGACGCTTGCATGATGGCGGTTCCTGACATCCTTACTCGACGGGGTGCGCGCCGACGCGGCGCGTGACGGCAACAAGCACGATCATGGCGACAGGCGACCACCAGCGTCTGGATCAGCGCCAGCGCCGCGGTGAGTTCCGAACTGGTCCCGAACCAGGATTTCGACGATCGACGGCGTGATCACCTTGGAATGCGGGCCCATCAGCAGGATGGAGGCGCCGAGCTCGCGGATGCTGGCGATGAACAGCAGCAGCCAGGCGGCGACGAGGCCCGGCACCAGCAGCGGAATCGTCACCGTCCGCACCCGGAACGCCCAGGACGCGCCGCACATCTGCGCGCATTCCTCCAGGCTCTTGTCGATCTGCAGCATGACGCCGGCGATCGTGCGCACGCCGAGCGGCATGAACACCGTGAGGTAGGCGATCAGCAGCAGCCACAGCGTGCCGTAGATCGGAATCGGGAAGACCACCCAGGCCCACATCAGGCCGAAGGCAAACACCAGCCGCGGCACCGCCTGCGGAAACATCACGACATATTCGATCAGGCCGCCGGCCGGCAGCCGCGAGCGGTAGATCAGCCAGGCCAGCAGTCCCATCAGCACGACGCCGATGGTCGCGGTGCCGAAGCCGAGCAGCAGGCTGTTGCCGAGCGCCGAGCGGACGGCATTCATGGTCATGGCGACGCGGAAATTGTCCAGCGTCCAGTTGCCGGCGGCGGGGAAGGCGACGGCGATCTTCTGCAGCGATGCATAGAGCAGCGTCGCCAGCGGCAGGCCGACGGCGGCAAACAGATAGAGCAGGCAGACGCCGAGCAACAGATAGCGCAGCGGACCGACATCGGCCACCCGCGGCCGGAACGCCTTGCCGGTGATGGTGACGTAGCTGCCGGCCATCACGATGCGCCGGTACAGGAACAGCATGAAGAACATCACCGCGAACAGCGACACGCCCATGGCGGCGGCGACCTGGATCTTCGGCGGGTATTGCTGGACCAATTGATAGATCGCGGTGGTGATGACGTAGTAACGGCTGGGCAGGCCGAGCACGAGGGCGGCGGCAAACGAGCCGAGCATTTCGGCGAACACGAAGATGGCGGCGCCGAGCACGCCGGGCACCACCAGCGGCAGGGTGATCCGCAGCATGGTGCGCAGCCGGCTCGCTCCCATGACCTGCGAGGCCTCTTCGAGCGACGGGTCCATCGACTTCATCACCGCGGCGATCATGACGAAGGCGACGGAGCCCTCGAACAGCGCCATCACCCAGGCGATGCCGTACGCGGTATTGATATCGATGAGATGGCCGGTGCCGCCGAGCGCGCGCCAGATCTGGTTGATGAAGCCGCTTTCCGGCGAGCCGAGCAGGCTCCAGGCCAGCGCGCCGAGCAACGGCGTCAGATAATAGGGCACCGCCATCAGTTGCTCGAACAGATGGCGGCCGGGCACGTTGGTGCGGGTCAGGATCCACGCCATCACGAAGCCGAACACCAGCGCCATGACGGTGGCGGCAACCGACACCGTCAGGGTGTTGAGCAGGATCTGCGGGTACTGCAATATGCCGTTGAAATTGTCGAAACCGTAGGCGGTCGGCGGCCGCACTTGCGGGTCGCCGACATCGAGGGCTGCCTGAAACAGGAAGAAGACCGGGTACAGCACCAGGACCGCGGCAACCGCCGCGACCCCATAGCCTGCGATCTGCTGGGCGGAGATCGGCGATCTCGCGGATGGCACGGCGGCTCCGCTCACAGGCCGATCATGCCGTTCCATTCCTTGGCGAAGACATCGCGGTTGCGCCGCGTAGTCGTCCCAGTCGGCGGGGTAGAGCAGCTTGAGATCGCCGAGCCGCACCCCGGTCGGCATCGGCGGCGCGTCGGTGCGCACCGACCCGTAATAGAGATTGGGGTTGGACTGATACCAGGCCTGGCCGCGCTTCGACATCGCCCAGTCGACGAACAGCTTCGCCGCTTCCGGATGCGGCGCCTTGTTGACGGCGCCGACAATCTAGCGGCGTCGCCACCAGCCCGTCGGGCGGTGCGACGAATTCGACCTTGGCGCCCTTGTCCTTGAACAGGATGTAGGCGGGATATTCCCCGATCGCGGTGATCATGTCGTCGCCCTTGGCGAGCCGGTCGAACAACTGGACGCGGGAATCGAAGGCGTGCGGATTCTGCTTGGCGAACTCCTTCCAGAAGCCGGCGCCATAGAGCTGGCGCAGCGTGTACCACTGCACGAACTGCAGACCGGAGGCGGAGATCTTGCAGCTGATCGAGCCCTTCCAGCGCGGATTGAGAATGTCCTGCCAGGTCTTCGGCGCGTCCGCGGCGGAGACCTTGGTCGAGTTGTAGGCGATGCCGGCGGGGTCGACGCCGGTCCAGAAGAAACGAGCCGGCCGGCGAACTCAGATGGTCGGCCTTGTAGGCCGGCGTTTCCGGAGAAAGGTAGTGTTCGTAACCGCCCTTCTTCTGGAAATCGACCGCCGGCGCCAGATCGGACAGTTGGATGACGTCGACGTCGAAACGGCCGGCGGAGCGTTCGGACAGGATCTTGTTGTAGAGCGCGCCGGTCTGCGCCCGCACATAGCTGGTGTTGATCTTCGGGAAATCCTTGCGAAATCCTTCCATGATGCCGGCGGTGCCGGGCTCGTTCTCGTGGCAGTAGAACACGAGCTGGCCTTCCTGCTCGGCCTTGGCGACGTCGGCGTTGGTCATGAAATCGAGAATTTTGGTCGGCGATTTCAGCGGCGCCTGCGCCAGTACGGCGGGGGCCGCAACCCCGAGAAGCGGCATCGCCGCCCGCCTTCAGCAGCGTGCGTCGCGTCACATTGCCCTTTTTAATTTTGGCCATCTTTCTCTCCCTAATTACAATTTATTTTTCTTTTATCGCGTGACCGTTTTCCTCTTAACTTGGATGACGGGAACGTCAGCCTAATCCAAGGCTAATCCTGTGTCTGTTGTAAATCAAATCCGGACATATTGGTGATGCAGCCCTGATAAGACCTGGCGTTTTTAGACCACGCGTTGTGAGAGAACGGATTGAAAAGGAGCTGGTCATGCCAAAAAGGAGGTTCCGGGTTTAGGTTTTCGGTA
The DNA here is from genome assembly GCA_963726865.1 of uncultured Alphaproteobacteria bacterium. Classification (GTDB taxonomy): domain Bacteria; phylum Pseudomonadota; class Alphaproteobacteria; order Rhizobiales; family Xanthobacteraceae; genus Bradyrhizobium. The sequence continues at coordinate 4,178 of CAVSEE010000004.1, forward strand.
CACACAATGTTCCGGCAGGCACCGATCAAG
>CAVSEE010000005.1:0-11076 GCA_963726865.1 uncultured Alphaproteobacteria bacterium
GGCTCAGGCGTCGATCGCCTCCTTGATCCGCTTGCGTGACAGCGGCAGATCGCGCAGCCGCTTCCCCGTGGCGTCCGCGATCGCGTTGGCGATCGAGGCGGCCGCGGGCCCCTGGCCGGTTTCGCCGCTGCCGAGGAAAGGTTGGCCGGGGCGGTTGATAATGTGCACGTCGACCCGTTCGGGCACCGCATCGAAGCGCAGGATCGGATAGGTCTGCCAGTCGATGCTGGTGATGCGCTTGTCGTCGAACCCGACGCTTTCATAGAGCGTCCAGCTCATCGATTGCAGGATCGCGCCCTCGATCTGGTTGATCAGCCCGTCGGGACTGACGACCTGGCCGCTGTCGACGGCCGCGACCGCACGCACCAGCCGTGGACGGCCGCTCTGCCGGTTCACCTCGACCTCGCTGGCGATGGCGCAGTAGGCGGCGAGATTCTTGTAACGCGCGAACGCAAAACCGTAGCCGCGGTCGGGTCCCGCCCTCTGGCCCTTCTGCCATCCGAATTCGCGCGCGGCCTTTTCGATGACGTCGCGCCCGCGCTTGTCGTCGAGATGCTTCAGGCGGAACTCGACGGGATCGGCACCGGCCAATATCGCAAGCTCATCCATGAAACTCTCGATCGAGAACACGTTGTGATAGGCGCCGAGCGCGCGCAAGGCCGAAATTCGCAGCGGCATCTGCGGAATGAAATGGTGCACCACTTTCGCGTTCGGGAATTTGTAGATCGGAATTGCATTGCGGTCGCCGCCGCCCTCCGGCAACGGAATCGGCCGCGGCGCCGGCAATGCGAAGGGTTGAGCCATGTGCTGCGCTGCCAGCATGGAACCGGCGCCGCCTGGCCGCATCGAATGGGTGTTGGTCCAGACCTCGAAATTCCAGTCGACGATCGTCCCATTGCTGTCGAGCGAGGCCTTCAGCTTCGTCACCATCGCCGGTCCGAACGGCTCCCAGGCATGCTCCTGCTCGCGCATCCACTGCACGCGAACGGGAATGCCGGGCAGCGCCCGTGCGATCAAAGCGGCGTCCGCCGCGGCATCGTCGGCACCGTTGTGGCCGTAGCAGCCGGAACCCTCGACATGGATCACCCGCACGCGGGCGGGCGGCACGCGCAACATCTCGGCAATGCCCTGACGATCCGGATAGACGCCTTGCGTATGCGTCCACACCGTCATGGTGTCGTCGACCAATTGCGCTAGCGCGCAGGACGGCCCGATTGATCCGTGCGCCTGATAAGGCCGCGTGTAGGTTGCTTCGATTGTCCGCGCGCCAGCCGCCGATGGATTGCTCTGCTGAAAAATGGTCTCGTCGCGCGACGGCAGTTTGGTCAGCACCTCAGGCAGATTGTCCTGTTTCGGCAGCTGCGCAGTCTCCTTCCACTTCGCCGTCGCTGCGAGCGCCTGCATTGCCTTGACCGCCTGGTATTCCTTCGCCGCGACGACGGCTAGGAAATTGCCGTCGCGCACGATCTTCGTGACGCCCGGCATCTTCTCAACGGTCGACGTGTCGCACGCGGTCAACTCCGCGCCATAACTTGGGGGCCGCACCACACGGGCATGCAGCATCCCGGGCAGCCGCAAGTCCTGCACATAGGCGGCGCCACCCGTGACCTTGGCTGGAATGTCCACGCGCGGGATCGATTGTCCCATGACGCGATAGGAGGCCGAGTCCTTCAGCGTCGATTTGGCCTGCGCCTGCACGTGCAGCATTTCGCCGGCCACGAGCTCGCCATAGCCGAGCCTGCGTCCGTCAGGCGCGATCACGGCGCCGTTGTCGGTCTTCAGGTTCTCCGCGGGCAGTTCGAGCCGCCGCGCCGCCTCCGCAATCAACAACGCGCGCACCTGCGCTGCGGCGTGCTGGACGGCGGTGCCGGAGTCCTTCATCGAATTGCTGCCGGACGTATAGCCTTCATTGGCGGTGCGGCCGGTATCGGCGGTGACCAGCCTCAGTGAAGCAAAGGGAACGTCGAGTTCTTCGGCCGCGATCTGCCGGCAAGCGGTCTTGAAGCCCTGTCCGATCTCGGCCTTGCCGGTGAAGACGGTAATGCCGCCATCGGCATCGATGCGAATCCAGGAATCGAGATACGGCGCGCCCTTCAGGCTGCCGGGAGGAGGCGGGAGCGGGGGCGGCGGCGCCGCGGCTGGCGCGCCTTGATCCTGCGCGAAGGCGTCGCGTAGCGAAAAGCTGACGATGAGGGCGCCGCCGCCGACGAGCACGCTGCGGCGATTGAGGACTACGCTGCTCATGGTGTCCTCCTCTGGGTTGGCGAAGCCTCGGCCGTCTGCATCAGCCGGCTGGCGCGGCGCACCGCGCGCAGGATGCGCATATGCGTGCCGCAGCGGCACAGGTTGAGCTGGAGCTCGCTCCTGATCTCCGCATCGCTCGGCTTGGACTTCCGCTGCAGCAGCGCCTGAGCCCGCATCATCATGCCGGCGATGCAATAGCCGCACTGCGCCGCCTGCTCCTCGATGAAAGCGCGCTGAATCGGCGCCGGCGCCTCGATGGTGCCGAGACCTTCGAGGGTCGTGACCTTGCGGCCTTCGAGCAACACCACCGGCGTGACGCAGGACTGCACCGCCTTGCCGTCGACAATGACGGTACAGGCGCCGCATTGCCCGAGACCGCAGCCGAATTTGGCGGCGTTAAGCTCGAGATCGTCGCGCAGGACATAGAGCAGCGGCGTATCGGGCTCCGTGTCGACCTGACGATCGTGACCGTTGACGTTCAATTTCATCATGGCCTGTCTCGCTTGCTGGTATCGGCGGATGAAGACGAATTCTGCAGCAGCGCATTTTGGCTGTGTCGGGCGTTGCGCACAGTCGCTGCAATATCCGTCCACGGCGGCTGCTTGCTGAAACGCGTTCGCAGATAGTCGAGCAGCGCGGCGATCTGCTCATCGGTCATGCTGTCGGCAAAGCCCGGCATGATCGGGCCTTGCTCGCCTTCCTTGGGACGTGATGCCCGACAGCACGGTGTTGGCAGCGTTGCGCGCGTCCGGACTGCTGATGGCGCTGGAGAGCGCGAGATCGATCCCGCCATAGGGCGGCGCCCTGTCGCTGGCGTGGCATGTGGCACAGGCCGCGGCATAAAGGGCTTCGCCACCGGCGCTGCTGCCCACTTGCGATGGTTGCCGGGGCCGGGAAGCGGCTTGCGCGAGTACTTCGTCGCCGCGGCGCTTGCGGTCGGCCGTTGGCGCGCCGAACAGGTCGGCCATGTAGGTCGCGATCGCGCGAACATCGATTTCGGGCACGTCAGAGAGATTGCGCACCACCTGCGCCATCGGGCCGCGCGCGACGCCGTGGTCAGGATGCCAACCCTGCCGCAGATAGATGAAGAGCGCATCGGCATCCCATGGGACCGGCGCCGTCGACTGACCGTTGATCGCATAGGCGTGCCAGTCGTCGACATCGCCGCCGGAGAACGCCGCGCGGGTCCGCTCCGCGCCGAGTGCGTTGCGTGGTGTGTGGCACGCGCCGCAATGCGCCAGGCCCTCGACGAGATAGGCGCCGCGATTCCACTCCGCGCTCTTGCTGCTGTCGGGCTGATAGGTGCCGTGGTGCAGGAACAAAAGTTTCCAACCTGCGATGACGGCGCGCTGGTTGAACGGAAACGACAGCTGGTTGTCGCTGGCGGGGGCGTATACCGCGCGCCGCGTCATCAGATAGGCATAGAGCGCGCGGTCGTCCTCGTCGGACACATGGGTGAAGTGATCGTAGGGAAAGGTCGGATAGAGATGCCGGCCGTCGCGGTCGACGCCCGACTGCATGGCGCGGCGGAACGCGGCTTCCGGCCAGCGGCCGATGCCGGTCTCCGGATCGGGCGTGATGTTCGAGGAATAGATGGTGCCGAACGGCGTCGGCACCGGAACGCCGCCGGCAAAATCCTTCGCGCCCCGCACGGTGTGACAATCATTGCAGTTGCCGATGGCGGCCAGATCCCGGCCGCGCTTGACCAGCGCGCTGTCGAACGATTGAGGCGCGGGCCGCTCGATCTCCGCGATCGCCGGCCGCCATGCGATCGCGACAGCCGCCATCGCGCCGGCGACTGCGGCTATCGCAATGATGCCCCCGATTATCCGCGGCGATGCCATGGTCCACAGCACCTGTTCCTGCAAGCATCAGCGCCGGTTTCTACCACAGGTGCCGATGCCGTCCCTTCACTAAGTCGATATCGCGGGCCGTGTTCCCGCTGGTCATGCGGAGGTGGCGGCAACATCCTCCAGCCCGCGGTTGCGCGGCTCGACGCCCCACAGCCACACCACCACGATCTGGATGACGACGAGACCGATCATCAGCCAGATCACGCCGGGCAGCTGATACGACGCCATCAGCGCGCCGACGATAAAGGGCGACACCACGGTGGCGCCGCGGCCGAGCGTGTTGCAGATGCCGTTGGCGCGCAGCCTGATCTCGGTCGGGAACAGTTCCGGCGTGTAGACGCCGAACAGCAGGGCCGTCTGGACATAGATCGCCACGATCAGCACGAAACCGACACTGAGCACGATGGTCGGATCGTCGCCGGCATGGAAGCGGGCATAGATGTAACCGGTGACGATGGTGACGACGGACGCGCCGATGATGCTCCAGCGCCGTCCGATCGCGTCGGACAAATAGGCGCCGACGGCGCAGCCGACCAGCGAGCCGATCGACAGCACCAGCGTATAGGCCAGCGAGTTGGTGATCGTCAGGCCCTGGCGCAGGAAGAACTGCGGCAGGAACAGCACGAAGCCGAAGATCAGCGTGTTGATGGTGATCAGCACCCAGGAGCCGACGAAAAGGCGCTGTGCGAGCGGCGGCTTGAATAGGTCTGACATCGCGACCAGCGGCACCGGAGCCGGCACATGCACCACCGGCGGCAGCGTCTTGCCGCCGGATGCTTCCTTCTCGATTTCCTGCATCAAAGCTTCCGCCTCGTCGGTGCGGCCCTGCGCCTCCAGCCAGCGCGGCGATTCCGGCAAATTCTTGCGCAGGTACCAGACGATCAGCGAGCCGATGGCCGCGATGACGAACATCGGCCGCCATCCGCACGCCGGGATGATCAGATAGCCGAGTAGCGCCGTCGCCGGGAAACCCGCCACCACCAGGAACGCCATCATCGACAGCCACCGCCCGCGCGTCTTCGGCGGCACGAACTCCGTCAGCGTCGAATAGCCGACCACGATCTCGGCGCCGAGGCCAAGCCCCTGCACGAAGCGGCAGACGATGAGTTGAGTCATGTCCTGCGCAAAGGCCGCCGCCAGCGAGGCGAGGCCGAAGATCAAGAGGTTGATCTGATAGGTGAAGCGGCGTCCGTAGCGGTCGCCGACAAACCCGGTGATCAGCGCGCCCAGCGTCATGCCGACGAAGGTCAGCGAAATGAACTGCAGGTTTTGCGGGATGGTCGAGAATTTTGTCTGCAGCAACGACGCCAGCACGCCGCCCGCGACATAGAGGTCGTAGCCGTCGAAGAACATGCCGGCGCCGACCAGCCAGAAGATCCGGTAGTGGAACGATGAGACCGGCAGCCGGTCGAGACGCGCACCGGCGTTCACTGCGATAACCATTTGAACTCCCCCCTTTGTCGCCTTGTTGGCTGATCCGTCCCGCCGTCGTTGCGGCGCCGGATCGTTTCCCTAGTTCAATCTTCGTTGCCCTGCCGTGTCGCGATACCAGTCGAACGGCGCGTCATTGGTCGCGACCATCACGCTCTTGACGTTGAAATGATCGTCGAAGCTCTCGGTGCCGCATTCGCGGCCGACGCCGGAGTCGCCGACGCCGCCCCAGGGGGAGGCCGGATCGAGCCGGTGATGATCGTTGATCCAGACGATGCCGCATTTGACGGAAGCTGCGACGCGATGGGCGCGCGCCACGTCGCGGGTGCGGATCGCGGCCGCCAGGCCAAACGGCGAGTCGTTGGCGAGCCGCAGCGCCTCGGCCTCGTCCTTGAACGGCGTCACCGAGGTGAAGGGGCCGAACACTTCCTCCTGGAAGATGCGCATGTCGCTTTTGACGTCGGCGAACACGGTCGGCTCGACGAAATAGCCGTTCGCGTGACCGGGAACGTTGGCGCGCACGCCGCCGGTCACGAGCCGCGCACCCTCGTCACGGCCGAAGTCGCAATAGGACATCACGCGGTCGCGCTGCCGCGCCGAGATCACCGGGCCGAGCTGGGTCGCGGGATCGAAGGGATCGCCGATCCGGATCGTCTCGGTCTTTGCCTTCAGCCTGGCGACGAACTCGTCATAGATTGAAGCCTGCACTAGATGCCGCGAGGCGCAGATGCAGGTTTGACCTGCGCCGATGAAGGCGCCGAACGCGGCATAATTCACCGCGCGGTCGATATCGTAGTCGTCGAACACCATCACCGGCGTCTTGCCGCCGAGCTCCATGGTCTGGTGCGCAAACACCTTTGCCGCGGCGCTGCCGGCGATGCGGCCGGCTTCGGTGCCGCCGGTCAGCACCAGCTTGTTGATGTCGCCATGCTCGGCAAGCATCTTGCCGGCGCTCTGGCCGAGCCCGAGCACGACGTTGAACACGCCGGGCGGCAGTCCCGCTTCCGAAAATATCTGCGCGAGCTTCAGCGTCGTCAGCGGCGTGTATTCGGACGGCTTCACCACGGTCACGCATCCGGAAGCCAGCACCGCGGCCAGCGACTTGCACAGGATCATCAGCGGATGGTTGAACGGCGTGCAGTTGGCGACGATGCCGATCGGCGTCCGCAGCGTGTAGTTCAGGTAAGAGCCTTCGACCGGGATCACGGAATCCCGCCGCGACAACGCGAGCCCCGCGAAATAGCGGAAGAAATCCGGCAGCCGCGACAATTGCGCCCGCGTCTCGTTGACGGGCCGGCCGTTGTTGAGCGTCTCCAGCCGGTACAGCGCGTCGAGATTGGCCTCGAACGCGTCCGCGAGCCGGTTGACCAGCTTGGCGCGGGCGCGGATGTCCATGCCGCCCCATGCCTTGCCCTCGAAGGCGGCGCGCGCGCTTGTCATCGCGCGGTCGATGTCCTCAGCGATGGAGTTTGGAATCCGTGCGATCACCTCGCCGGTCGCGGGGTTGCGCACGTCGAGCATCTCGCCGCGGCCGGCCTCGATCTCGCGGCCGTCGACGAAATTGCCGTGCATCTCGATGGCAGGGGGCTTTGCGGGGATGTTCATGCGTCGCCCGCCTCGACGATGACGGCGTTGCGCTTCAGCGCAGGCAGCACGCGCTTCTCGGTCTGCACGATGTGGGCCTTGATGATACGCGCGGCGGTGCGGCTGTCGCGCGCCTGCATCGCCTCGATCAGCGCGACATGCTCGGCAACGAGCTTTGCCGGGTTATGGCCTTTGACGTTCGCAACGCTGACGCGGACCAGCCGGTCCGCCTGGCCGATCAGGTCGCACAACGCCGCCGCCATCCGCCGGTTGCCGGAGGCGTGCGCCAGCGCAGTGTGGAAGGCGCGGTTGTAGGCAATGAAGTCTTCATGGTTGCCGGAAAAGCGGCGGAACTTGTTCAGCGCTTTCAAGGTCTCATCGCCGGCATTCTCGATCGCCTCGGCCACGCAGGCCGGTTCCAGCGCGAGACGAAAGCGCAGCAGGTCGCGCGCGTCGGCGAGCGATATCGGATTGACGCGATAACCCTGGCGGGGCTGCACGGTGACGAGATGCTCGCGCTCCAGCCGCAGCAGCGCCTCGCGCACCGGCTGGCGGCTCACCGCATAACGCTCGGCGAGCTCCTGCTCGCGCATATCATCGCCCGGCGCCAGGCGACATGAAAGAATATCAGAGCGCAGGCTCTCGTAGACATTATCCCGCAAAAGCATCGGATTTCCTTGGAGGGCGGACGCCATTTCTTGCAGCCGTGAAATATCACGTCAAGAGCCGAATGACTTGAATCGCACCGATTTTGCTCTATCAATGCGGTACGGCCTGGAAACGGATGGGAGCGGCAATGGATCGGCTTTTCGCTGATAGCACGGTGAATGCGGCAGTCTCCGGCAAGGGGCCGCCGCTGTTCCTGTTCCACTCGCTGCTGTCGGACCGCGCCAGTTTCGATGCGATCGTGCCGCACTTGACGCGCGCGTTCCGCGTCATCGTGCCGGAGTTGCCGGGGTTCGGCGGCTCACAGGCCGTGGCGGGCGGCCTCGCCGCGGTGGCCGATCGCATGGCCGAGATGGTGCGCGATGCCGCGGCCGGGGAAGATGCGATCGTGCTCGGCAATGGCTATGGCGGGTTCGTCGCGCTGCAGATGGCGATCCGCCATCCCGGCACCGCCGCAAAGCTCATTCTCGCCGATTGCGGCGCGGCGTTCTCCGAGCCCGGCCGGCAGGCCTTTCGTAATATGTCGGCAGCCGCCGGCGCCAAGGGTCTGTCTGCCATCACCGACGTCGCGATGCGCCGGCTGTTCGCGGAAGACTTCCAGGCGCAGCACCCTGACTTGATGCGCGATCGCCGCGAGGCATTTTTGCGCGCCGACGTGAACGTCTTTCGCGCCGCCTGCGATGCGCTGGCGAGCCTCGATCTGCGGCCGGAGGTTGCGAAGGTGAAAGTGCAAGTGCTGGTGCTGGTCGGCGAACACGACGAGGCGACGCCGCCGCCGATGTCGCATGAACTCGCCGGCCTGTTGCCGAAGGCGCATCTGAAAATCATTCCCGGCTGCGCCCACGTCCCGCAGCTGCAGGCGCCGCAAGCCTTTCTCGAAGCGATCGGGGATTTCCTGGCTGCGACAAGCTCTACGCCAGCTTGAGATGCGTCCCTGCATTCCGGCTCCGGCCGTTTCACGCGGCTGATCGCAGACGTCGCCCCGTCACCGAGCGTTACTCGATGCGAGCATCATTGCCGCACGTGCGCGCGCGGCGTCGTAGCCGCGATAGTCGGGGCGCAGCGCGATCGCCTGGTCAAACGCGGCGACCGCCTCGCGCAGGAGCGATGCACCGGGTCCATCGGGTATCGCTTCGGCGCGCAGCATCAGACAGGTCGCAAGGTTGGCGGCGGCGTCTGCGCTGCGCGGCATGATTTGCCGGGCGATTCGGAGCAACGACTCGGCTCTCTCGACATCGCCCGCTTCGAGATGTGCCAAGCCGGCATTCACGAACAGTGTACCGCCATACAGCGCGCACCCTACGCACCAGTGCGCGCCGCTCCGCAGATCCGCGTGATGCGGAAAGGCGGCGAGGGCCTTCCTATATAACTCGAGCGCGTTCGCCAGCTTGACTGCGTCGGCGACATTCGAACGATAGTCGGCGAGCCAGGTATCGGCCAGTGCGCCCACGTGGCAGGTTTGCTGCATCGACTCAATCGCTGCGGGGTCGTCCTGCAGCGCTGCGGCCCCGGCCACGAGTGGTGTCGCGAAACTGCTGCCGAGCACGTTTTCCGGCTGCATCAACGTATAGTCGACGACCATGGCCGATTGGCCGTAACCGCTCGGCTGGGTCGCCCAAGCGCTTTCGCCGCGCTCGGGGTCGGCAATACGACGTTCGAGCTGGAAGCCAATCGCGTAGGCAGCTTTCGACATGGCCGGGCAGAATAGGCTGTCGGCGTCATTCCCGACCGCAGCGAACACCGCGCGATCGTCCAGCGCCGCCACCGCCTCGCACAGGCACCCCGGGGCTATAGGGCATTGCCGCGGTCGGGCCGCAACTATCAGCAGCGCGGGATCGAGTATTTCCAGTTCTACATCGGCGAAGGAAACTGGCACGCCCAGGCTCATGCACACCACCGTTGCCTCAGAGGCAGCGACTTTGCACAGGGCGGCCGCAATTGCGTGACGATCGGGTCCATCAGGGCTGCCAATCGCGTAAAGGTCGAGCGCCGCTTGGGGGGCCACGGTACGCACCAGCATCGCGACTGCAGTGCCGTGCGAGAGGTCCGCGCCCGGGCGGTTGGGCAGGCACACCGCCGCGTCGTGCGCGAGTATCGGCACCGAAAGGTCGAAAGCCGAATCGAGGATCGCGATACGCCGAGCGAAACCACGGTGTCCGCGCTGATGCGCCTCAGCGACCGCATCCCAGAAGGCGCCCAGGCGGGGAAAGGCCCAGCTTGCGCTTGCGCGGTCGTAACCGGCGATCAGCGCCTCGGATGCAGCGCCGGCATATTGCAGCGCTGGCTCAAAGCGCTTCGTCATAGGGCGAGACTTCCTCAAATGGCGCCATTTCCGGGTCCGCGCCAGGCGCCACTTCGAGCGGCACGATCTTGCCATCCTGAAAGAAACCGTTGCGCGCCCTGTAGAGCAGCAACCCATAGGGATAAAAGGCTTGGCCCCGCGGATCACCTACAGATGTCGTGTAGGACGCTGCAGAGGTCGCACCGAATGAAATCGAGGCGTCGGCGATATCGAGCGATTGCAGCGCCAGAGCTTTGCCGGTAAGGTCGACGCTGGTATCGCCGGCCTCCGACAGCACTAATGCGATTGCCTTTGCCAGCCGGACTTCGGAGACCAGGACGGTGTCCATGCCGAAGTCCTTGGTGCTCCACGGCAGCGCGCGCAGCACCTCGCGCAGGTTGCTGATGTAGCGGCGGCGCTGATTGGGAATGTGCAGCACCAACCCGCCGCCGCGCTTGATACTGAGCTTGCCGCCGATCTTCGCGTTGGGGTCGATCCTCGCCTCGGCGACGAGCCCGAGCGACATGGTGACGCCAATCGAGAACTTGCTCTTTGTGGAGACCGGGATTTCCTCCTCGACGATGTTCGCCTTGACCGCCGTATAGTCGGAGAAGGTGCCCTCACGCGCGAAGATGCCGTCGCGCATCACGCCGATATCGCCCGGCACTCTGCCTTCGCCCGGAAGCCAGACGGGGTGGCACTGCATCTCTTCGCGAAACTGTTTGGAGAAGAATTTCGGCAGCGACATCGATCAGCCCCTTTTCTTCAGTAGCGCAACAGCATTACGGCGCCGTGCGACAGGTCATTGTCCCTGCTAAAGCGGCGCACCGTAAACTAGTATGCCAATAGGAACTCACGCATTGATCGAAATCAATGCGACGGAATCACTTAGCTGGACCCGGCTGGGCGCGACCGTCCGGTTCGGTTCATTTCAGACGTGTCCGGCCGATCGGGGAATGTCTGCCCAAATCTCGAAAGCGCACAATGTCGATTTATCAGTATATGCCTTGGTCAACG
>CAVSEE010000006.1:0-194925 GCA_963726865.1 uncultured Alphaproteobacteria bacterium
ACTACGGCAAGTCCGGCCGCACGTCGGGCAATTCGGACATCGCCAGCGGCGTCGAGGACCTGAAGGTGGCCGTCGAGGTGATCGCGCGCGAGACCGGTGAGAGGAAGTATCACTTCGTCGGCGAATCCTCCGGCGCGTTGCGCGCCGGCGCTTACGCGATGGCGGCCCCCGATCGCATCGATCGCCTGGTGTTCGCCGCCTTTACCTACAAGGGCGAGGGCTCGCCGACGCTGAAGAAGCGCGCCGAGCAGGTCGATTATTATCGCAGCCACAACATGCGCAAGCGCGACCGCGAGATGATCCGCTCGATCGCCACCCGCGACAGGCCGGGCACGTCGGATCCCGCCGCGGTCGAAGTGCTCGCCGATGTCGAGATGCAGTTCGGCGACCAGATCCCGACCGGCACCTATCTCGACATGACGGCCAATCTGCCGGTGGTGCATCCGGAAAAGGTGATGGCGCCGGTGCTGCTGGTGCGCGGCGAGTATGACGGGATCGCCACCGTCGCCGACCTGCAGGAATTCTACAACCGCCTGCCCAACGGCGACCGCCAGTTCATCATCCTGCCCGGCACGGCGCATTCGGTGGCGCTCGCGATCAACCGGCAGCTGTTCTGGCACGTCACCCGGGCGTTCCTGTCGATGCCGGCGCCGATTGCGACCTGACGCCGCAGACCGCAACATCCATCAAAAAAATCTCGAAGCCTTGTCGGATCATGGTCCGGCCGGCCGTCCTTGGGCTGGAACCGCCGCAAGGGAGCCCGTTATGGCCAAAATGATCTTCGTCAACCTGCCCGTCACCGATCTGGCGCGCGCCACCGCCTTTTATGAGGCGGTTGGTGCGGTGAAGAACCCGCAATTTTGCGACCCTACGGCGTCCTGCATGGTGTTTTCAGACACCATCTACGCGATGCTGATGACCCACGAGAAATACGGCCAGTTCACCTCGAAGAAGATCGCGGACGCCAAGACGACCAGCCAGGTGCTGCTCTGCCTCTCCGCCGACAGCCGCGGCGAAGTCGATGAGATCGTCGTCAAGGCCGAAGCTGCCGGCGGTATCGCTGATCCGAGCCCAAAGGACGAATACGACTTCATGTACGGTCGCAGCTTTGAGGATCCCGACGGCCACCTCTGGGGCGTGAACTGGATGGATCTCGAAGCGTTCACCGCTCAACACGCGACCGAAAACGCCTGATTGGACGCAGGGAAGGATTTTGCACATGTCGAAGATCACGCCCAGCCTGTGGTTCACCAACGACGCCGAGGAGGCCGCGAATTTCTACGTTTCGCTGTTGCCGGATTCGCGGATCGAAATGATCCAACGGGCGCCGGCAGATTACCCGCATGGCAAGGCCGGGCAGGCGATCGTGGTCGAGTTCACGCTGGCCGGCCAGCGTTTCATGGCAATCAACGGCGGCATGCGCATGGAATATACCCATGCCGTATCGTTCACGATCAATTGCGAAGACCAGGCCGAGGTCGATCGTCTCTGGGACGCGATCCTGGCGCATGGCGGCAAGGCCGAACAATGCGGCTGGATCAGGGATCGCTGGGGCCTGCGCTTGGCAGATCACGCCGACGGTGATGGGGAAATATCTCGGCGGTCCCGACAAGGCCGGCGCGCAGCGCGCCATGCAGGCGATGCTCGGCATGGTCAAGCTCGACATCGAAGGCCTGAAACGCGCCTACGAGGGCAAGGCGGCGTAGCGTCTTCTCACCTCTCCCGCTTGCGGGGTCCAGGTACAGACATCGGCAGTGCGCTCCCTCTCCCGCTTGCGGGGGAGGGCTGGGGTGGGGGTGTCTCCGCATCGGGATTCCTTGCGCGTGGAGAGAGCCCCCACCCGCCGCGCTCTACGAGCGCGTCGGCCTCCCCCGCAAGCGGGAGAGGCGAAGCGACACTAATAATTGATCCGCAGGCCGACGCCGCCGTGGATGGTGTTGCCGACCGGCTGCGGCCCGAGCGTGCCGTTGACGAAGAGATCGGCGACCCAGCCCTTGCTGATGCGGAAGCCGAGCCGGCCGCCATATTCGAACCAGCCCTGGTTGCCGATGGTCGGCGTCACCATGCCCTGGCCGGTGACGGCGGCGACGACGCCGGACTGCGCGCCGAAGGAATAGACATAGCCGCCGTTGATATTGCCCTCGACGCTGTTGGTGATCAGGTGCGTCCATTGCGCGCCGATCTTGACGAGCGAGGTCTTGTCGGTGCCGGAATTGAAGGTGGCATCGAACGGATTGAAGACGACGGTCTGGTCGGTATAGCCCTTGACCCGCTGCCAGAGCTGCCAGATCTCGACGGAAGCGGCGACCTCGTCGCGCGGCGAGATGCGGCTGATCCAGCCCGCGCGGCCATAGACCGCGTAATTCTCCGCGGTGGTGTTGCCGTCCACCGTCACCGCGCCGAGGCTGGTCTGGTAGCTGCGCCGGTAACGCACCTTCTCGTAGGGCGTCAGAATGGTGCCGATATCGAAGAACGGCCGCGATGAACCCCAGTCCACGAAATCATAACGCAGCGCGAACGCACCGATCGGCGCGCTGGTCACGCTGTAGCCGCCCTCGCTGTAGTGCGTGTAGGCGATGCCGGCGAGAAGGGCGAGATTGTCGGTGATGTTCTTGCGGCCGTGGATGCCGGCCGAGAACGAGCCGGCCGAGCCGAAGGCGCTGACGCAGTCGGTGCAGTTGATCTGCTCGTTGATGCCCAGCAGCACGGTGCCGAGCACGCGGTTGGTGATCATCTGGTTGAAGCGCTGCTTGGCGACATCGTTGATCGAGCCGGCGCTGGAATCCGCACCCGTCGGGCAGGGCGGCAGCGCGACGTAGTTGGTCGGCGCGTTGGCGGGACCGGTGTTGGGGGGGCCGTCCACTGCGGCGGCGTTGATATTGTTGTAGGTCGGCCCCGACGTCGAGGTCGACGAAGACGTCGAAGTCGATGTCGAGGTGGACGTTGACGTGGAGCTCGATGTCGAGCTGGACGTAGAGGTCGACGTGGACGTCGATGTCGAGCACCCCGTCGGCGCCGACTGTGCATAGGCAACGCTGGATTCACCGCGCGAGAACAGCAGCAGGGCCGCCACCAGCATGGTGGCGAACACGATCCATATGCGCGAGGTGCCTGCCATGGTCACTTCCCGCACAGCATGCCGGTGGGATCGTCGACCACCGCCGGCGTGATCGTGGGCGAGGCGTCGGCAAATTGAGTGGTGGTGCACAGGCCCGCCGCGGCGCTGCAGTTGCTGGCGAACGTCCAGGGCGGGGTGTTGGTCTTCTGGATCGTGATCTTGCCGCCGACGGAGGTGATGACCGCGGTATCGCCGGGCTGGGTCAGCTGGATGCACTGGAAATTCGTGGTGCAGACCGAGGCCGCGCCGTCCTGCAGCACCACAACGCTGCGGCCGCGCTGCGACAGGATGTCGAGCGTGGTGCCGCGCACGCCGATGGTGGCAAGTCCCGTGGTGATCTTGTAGGCGTTCTTGTCGGAATGGCCGGTGACGAAGCGGAACGCGCCGGTCGTCATGCGGATGGTGACGTCCTTGTAGCTGTGCTCGTCGTTGAAGACGGTCTTGTCGAGCGTGATGGTGGAGTTGGCGCCGAGCGACAGATTGGTGCTGTCGATCATCACCAGCCGTGTCGCGCTGTTGGCGCCGGTGCGCACGGTCTCGTTGCGCAGCACGGCATCGCCGACATTGATCTGGGTGCCGCCGGAGCCTGCAACGCGGACCACCTCGTTCTGCACGACGGCGGCTTCGCCGACGCGCGCGGGTGCCTGCGCGGATGCGATACCAACGTTCGACGCGGCAGAAATCGCCAGCGCCGCAAGAATGTGGTTACGCCAATTCATTTCCCACCGTACAATCTGCGCAACGTTTTAGCGGATTGTGCGGGACAACCATGTTGTACAATTGCCACAAGTCCCACACACTTTCCCGGCCCGTCGTTTAGTGACCTCCAAACGCAAATCGGTTCGAAAAGAAAAAGCGCGCGATGTCGAGCGCGGCAAAGACACAGTTTTGCCTGAAAGTGCCGCTGACGCCGCAGCCAAATCCGCTGCTGTTCCGAATAGTCCAATCGGAATGGTTGCAGCCATCGCCACTGCAATCTTCGTCGTCGCGCATCTGCTGCTGATGATCGGATTAACCACGCCGGACAAGATTGCGTTTGACGAAGTGCATTATGTGCCGGCGGCGAAGCAACTGCTCGAGAAGGGACCGCACGAGCCGTTGCTCAATCCGATGCATCCGCCGCTGGCCAAGGAATTCATGGCGGCGTCGATCAAGGTTTTCGGCGACAATCCGCTCGGCTGGCGCTATCCGAGCGTCGTATTCGGCGCGCTCGCCATCGTCGCGATGTATCTTTGCGCGCTGGCGCTGTTCGGCTCGCAGAGCGCCGCGCTCGCCACCGCCGCGCTGACCTTCCTCAACCAGATGGTATTCGTGCAGTCGCGCATCGCGATGCTCGACATCTATGCGTTGACCTTCGATTTGTTCGGCATTGCGGCTTTCATCCATGGCTACCGGCAACAGCGGCCTGAGATCATGTTCGGCCTTGCCGGTCTTGCCTTTGGACTGGCGGGCGCGAGCAAATGGAGCGGCTTCTTTCCGCTTGCCGTCGCCATGGTCATCGTCGGCGCGGTGCGGCTGCTGCAGGGATGGCGTGCGCAATTTGCCGATTCAAACGCGGAAGACTGGTATCAGCCCGGCCGCTGGCCGGAGTTTCGCTACCATCACTTCGCGCTTTGTTTCGTGCTGGTGCCTGTCATCGCCTACTTCGTCGCCTGTATTCCCGTGACGGGATTCTCGATCACGGGCTTCATCGAGGCGCAGCGCCGCATCTTCGCGGAGAATTCCGGGCAACATCCCGCGCATCTCTACATGAGTTCGTGGCCGTCCTGGCCGCTTTTGATGCGGCCGATCTGGTATCAGTTCGACAAGATCGCCGACGAGCGCTTTCAGGCCATCGTCTTTCTCGGCAATCCCCTGATCCTGTGGCCGGCGCTGGCGGCGCTGGCGATCTGCGCGCGCGACTTCATCGTCGCACGGCGCACGCAGGCATTCCTGATTCTTGCGTTTTACGTCGGACCCTGGCTTGCCTGGGCGACGCTGCCGCGCACCATCGGCTTCATCTATTATTACTTGCCGTCGGCAACGGTGGCGTCATTGGCGCTGGTCTATGTGCTGACGCAAGGCGAGCGCGCGCCGCCGCGCTGGGTGCTGTGGACGTTCGTCGCGGCGTCAGCGGCAGGTTTTCTCGCGCTGCTGCCGATCTCGGTGTCGTCGCTGGGGACGTCGATGCAGACCTATCAGCGGCTGATGATCTTCAGAGCTGGATCTGAGCGGCATTCGGTCAGCGAGATAGCGCGCCGACTGAAACCCATCTACTTTGCATGGGGTTGTTTTCGATATGGTCGAGGGTCCAGTCGCTCCACGAACCACGGTTCCGTTTAGGAACGCAGCTCAGAACCAGCCGAACCAGGCGAGGCGCCGCCATGAAAGATGGTGGCGGTGATAGTTCGGCCAGTAGACCGGGAACGGCTCCCAATAGGCGTAGCGGCGATAGTGCTTGCGCGCGTAGCGGCGGGGCTTGCGCACCGTGGTCTCGGAGGCCGCCGGCGCAGGCGCCGATTCCGTGGTCTTCGGCACGATGGAGGGACGCGGCACGCTGGTCGGGCGATCGTTCGGGCCGGCGGCAGGCGTGGCGGCGTTGGCGGGAGCCGCCGTGTTGGCTGCCTCCTCGGCGGCGTTGCCGCGGACGGGCGCGAAAGCAAGAAGAGCTGCAAAGGCGATACCGAGCGAGCGCGTCTTCATGGCCGTTGTCCTTGCCGGGGTTGTCCGCCCGCCGCTGACGGCGGGCGGATATCATGTCGCCGTTATTTCGCGGCGGTCTTGCTGACGTCCATATTGACCACCTGGACGCGGCGGTTGGCCGGATCCATCGGCGCGTTCGCATCCTTCGGCTTGGTCTTGCCGTAGCCGACGGTCACGAGGTCGGTGCCGTTGATGCCGTACTTCTCGGTCAAATAGCGCTTGATGGTGTCGGCGCGACGCTCCGACAGGCCCTGGTTATATTCCTCGCCGCCAACCGCATCGGTGTGGCCGGCGACGACGAAGGTCGAGCCCTTCAGGCTGGCGTCGGACAGCGCCTTGCCGAGTTCCTGCACCGCCTGCACCGAGGTCTTGGCGATGTCGGCCGAGTTGTAGTCGAAGCGGATTTCGAGATCGATCTTCGGCTTGTTCGCCGCGAGCTGGGCGACTTCCTCACGCTCGCCGAGCGAGAGCGACCGCGTCGAGCGGTTGCGCAGCGTGTTGACGAATTTCGCTTCCTTCTCCTGGGCCGCGGTGTCGACTTGCTGGCCGCCGGCCGACAGGCCGCGGGTCAGCGGCTTCGGCTGCAGCGCCTTGGCGATCTGGTCTGCGGAAATCACGTTGTCACCGGCGATCGCCAGGCCTGCCGTCATCGACAGCGCGGCGCCGAGCGCAATGGCCGTAATTCCGGAAAGTCTGGAAATGCTGGTCATGGTCGTCTTCCTTTGGGTTACGCCTGCAATAGTTGCCTGCATGCGTCTTGGATGGTCGGACACTAGAGCAGGTTCAAACGGCCGGATGTGACTTAAGTCACTGGTAAGCCGTGGCATCTCCCTGCCTGCCGGCGCCGTTGCAGGGCCGTTGAAGCATTATTAGCCCTGACCGCGGCTGGTGCTCAGCACTTTCGCAATTCGTGGGCAATTTCGGCCCGAATTCCACCGGACTCGGTCGCGTCGCACCATCTTTCGACCCGGTTCGATCGCCGCCAACGCCTGTGTGATCCAGATCACGGAGGCCGCATTAAGAAGAGTTCAGATTGCTTCGCATGGATCGGGCCTCCTTAGCGAGGCGTCAGGGTAGGGGAGAACGAAGATGCGCTTCTTGATCGCCGCACTGTCCGCCGCAGGACTTCTCATCAGCGCCAGCACCGATGCTTTCGCCGACAAGCGCGTCGCCTTCGTCGTCGGCAACGGCGCCTACAAGAACGTGCCGGCGCTGCCCAATCCGGCCGTCGACGCCAAGGCGATGGCCAGGATGCTCCGCAATGTCGGCTTCGAGGTGGTCGAGGGCTCCAACCTCGCCCGCGACAAGATGACGGAAAAGCTCTTGGACTTCGGCAAGAAGGCGGAAGGTGCCGATGTCGCGCTGTTCTTCTACGCCGGTCACGGCATCGCGGTGAACGGCACCAACTACCTGCTGCCCGTCGACGCCGACCTCAAATCCGAGATGGACGTCAAGCTGGGCGCGGCGATCAACATCGACCTGACGCTGGAACAGACCATGGGCGATGCCAAGGTCAAGCTGGTGTTCCTCGATGCCTGCCGCGACAACCCGTTCGCGGCCAAAATCCGTTCCGCCAAGGCGACCCGCAGCGCCAATGTCGGCAGCGGCCTTGCCGAGATGAAGTCGGGCGAGGGCACGCTGCTTGCGTTTGCCACCGGCCCCGGCCAGACCGCGCTCGACGGCGAAGCCGGCACCAACAGCCCCTTCACCCGCGCGCTGCTCGCCAACATCGCCCAGCCCGGCGTCGAGATCCAGCAGGCCATGACCAAGGTCCGCGCCCAGGTCAACGACGAGACCGCCAAGGGCCAGCTGCCCTGGGGGCACACCAACCTGATCGGCGCCGTCTATCTCAATCCGTCGAAGGCCGTTTCCGCCGACGCCCCCAACACGCCGGCGCCGACCACGACGGCGGCTTCCGAAGTCGAGCTGGAATTCTGGCGCTCGATCAAGGACTCCAACAAGGCCGAGGAATACAACGCTTACCTCACCAACTATCCGAGCGGCGCCTTCAAGGCGGTCGCGCTGTCCCGCATCGCCGCGCTGCAGGACGGCCCGTCCAATGCGACGCGCAACCTCACCACCGGCGTCGACCAGGCGGTCTTCTCCGAAGAAGCCACCCAGGTGACCGAGGACCAGCTCGGCCTCGACAAGAGCCAGCGCCGCGACGTGCAGCGCCGCCTCACCGGCCTCGGCTTCGACGTCAAGACGACCGGCAAGTTCGATGAATCGACCCGCACCGTGATCACCCGCTGGCAGGCCGCCCGCGGCTATCCGAAGACCGGCTATCTCAATGCGATGCAGCACAAGGCGCTGCTGTCCGAGATCGTCGCGACCCGCGTCAACTCCGACGACACCTCCGATGACGCTTCGCGCCGCAGCAGCGGGAGCGGCGGTGGCAGCCGTCGCTCTCGCGGCGGCGGCGGTGGCCCGCCCAACCTCTTCCGCATGATGCCGATGTTCAAGTGAGTTGCTTCGAAACGAGACAGCAAGGCGGCCCCGGCGGGCCGCCTTTCTCATTTGGCGCAGACCGCGCCGAAATGTTCCGTCGCCGAAACTTTTTGCTCCGTACAACAACGGATGATGCGCGTTGCATCAACTTCACGCTTTACAGTTCGGAATCACAATGCTCGTCTTAATTTTCTCGCGAGCGCCGATCTGCGAACACGAATTCGACCAGAAGGGACGATAATGAGGTTTCTTCGCGAGGAAAAAGCGTTGAGGGGCGAAGCAGGGGCCGTGTTGCAGTCAGTCAAGCCGGTAAAGAAGCAGAGCGAGTACCAGGGGTATCGCGCGGGTCCAACGGATCAGTCGGGTTCCAACAACACCATGCCGATCGTGATCGGCGCAGCGATGATCGCCGCCGCGATCCTGCTGTCGACCCTGGTCACCGCGCTCGGCCAGCGTTATGTCGGGATGGAGACGCCGAACGAGGAAAGCGCCTGGCTGATCGACCGCCTGACCGGCAGCGTCTACAAATGCTCGGCCCCGGACCGCGGCAAGGCCTCCTGCGAGGCGCCGGATGTCGCGACCGGCAGCATTCTTGGCCGGGGCAAGCGGTAGCGCATGATCCGGACCCGAAGGGCCGCGTTAGCGCAAAGTGTGAAGCGGTTTTCCGAAAAGTTCATGCGCAAACAAAGAGCTAAAGCGCGTACCTTCATCGCGCTTTAGGGCGGGCTGTTCGGCCGCCCGAATCCGGATAAGTTCCGGGGCAAATGCCCCGCAAGAACGATCCCCTTCCCCTGAGCAAGTCCGAGGCCCGCCGCATCTGGCTGCGCGCGCAGCGGCTGGATACGTCTGCGCCGTTCGGCGAGGGGCCGGCGGCGACGGCCGCCGCCGTCGAGCATCTCGGCTATGTGCAGATCGACACCATCAACGTGATCGAGCGCTGCCACCACCACATCCTCTATAGCCGCATCCCCGCCTATCGCCGCGCCGACCTCAAGCAGGCCCAGAGCGCCGACAAGACCGTGTTCGAATACTGGACGCACGCGCTGTCCTATGTGCCGTCACGGGATTTCCGCTACTTCATGCCGCTGATGCGCGAGCACAAGCGCGAGGGCCATCGCTGGTACGCCTCGGTGAAGCCCGCCGACACCCGCAAGGTGATGCGGCTGCTCAAGGCCGGTCCGCTGACCATCCGCGACATCGAGGACGACGTGCTGAAGGAGAAGGAACATCTGTGGCATAGCCGCAAACCTTCCAAGTTTGCGCTGCAGCTCGCCTTCTATGCCGGCGCCGTGACGATCTCGGCACGCAGCGGCATGCTCAAGACCTATGAGCTGATGACCCGGCATTTCGGCTGGGAGAAGCCGCCGAAGCCGGCCAGCACGTCGGAAGTCGCCGCCTATATGCTCGACCGCAGCCTGCGCGCGCAGGGCGTGGTGAGCCTGGACTCGATCTGCCATCTCGATGCACCGAGCAAGGCCGCGGTGCGCCGCGTCATCGAGGCGCGCGTGCGCAGGAAGGAATTGCTGCCGGTCGCGCTCGAAGGCGCCGGCAAGCAGGAACATTGGGCGCAGCCCGAGGTACTTGAAGTGAAGGGTGAGGGCGCGTGCCGCTGGTTCACATCCTGTCGCCCTTCGATCCCCTGATCATCCAGCGCAAGCGCACCGAGCTCATCTTCGGCTACGGTCACAAGTTCGAGGCCTATGTGCCGAAGGCCAAACGCGTTT
This sequence comes from uncultured Alphaproteobacteria bacterium, assembly GCA_963726865.1. GTDB lineage: Bacteria > Pseudomonadota > Alphaproteobacteria > Rhizobiales > Xanthobacteraceae > Bradyrhizobium. Next base: position 9,973 of record CAVSEE010000006.1, read on the forward strand.
ACGGCTATTTCGCGCTTCCCGTTCTGGTGGATGATGAGATCGTCGCCGCGCTCGATCTGAAGACCGACCGCCAGAACAAGAAGCTCCTCATGCAGAAGTGGAACTGGGTCGGCCCAGGCAAGAAAGCCAAGGGCGATGCGCGCAAGGCGCTGAAGCGCCGCATCGAGGAAGAGCTCGACCGCTTTGAGAAGTTTCAGCTGGCGGACGAGAACGCTGCGGAGTCTCCGCTCGGAGACCTAGCCGATCCCCTTGATCAGCATTTTGCAGATATCGGCGAGATAGGCGGGGGCTTTCGCCGGCGTCACATGCAGCCGCTGGTACAGGATCTGCGAGATCACGCCCTGCAGCGCCGCGACGTAGATCGCGGTGCGGCCGACCACGATGTCGGGCGCCATGCCGGTGCCGGCAAAGCCGACCGCGAACACCTGAAGGGCGTCGAACATCGCCGCGTCGAGTTTTGGAAACTTGCCCTGCAGATTGACCCGTTCGCCCGCCATCAGGTGATAGAGGTTCGGGCATTCGCGCGCAAAAGCCAGCAGGCCGAGGCTTGCCGCGATCAGTACGTCTTCGCCTGGCGCCTTGCCGGACGTGGATTTCCCAACTCGTTGTGCCGAGCAGCTGCCAGCCGCGCTCGGCGACGCGGGCGAGCAGCGACAGCTTGTCCGGGAAGTGACGGTAGACGGCGCGGTGGTTGACGCCGGCGTCGGCAGCGAGATCGCGCAGGCTGATCGATTCGACGCCGTCGGCTTCCAGCCGCGACAGGGCGGCGTCAACCAGGGCCTCCGGCAGGCTGCCGTGGCGGAAGGTGTCGCGCTGTCGCGGCGGTTTGGCGGCCATTCCCTCATTTCCCGCTGATCTTGCAGGAGAAAATATCACCGCTTGACGGCGAAGCCAAAACCATAGCATATGTCTCCAGTGGAGACAATTGGGGACGTTGTCGCCCGCCGGCCGAAGCACGCTTCGACGGCGCTAACCGCGCAGGAACCAAAAGGAGTCGTCATGACCTACGCTGCCCCCGATCGCGCCCAGTTCGTCATCTTCCCACCCGTCATCCCGTATTCGACCCTCGCGGTCGCCTGCATGCTGCAGTGGCTGGAGCCGCTCGGCTTGCTCGTCCAGCTCGGGCAAATGATGAGGGTGGTGGCGGGCGCGGCCATCTTCGCCGTGGGCATGGCGATGATGATCGCCGGTCACCGCGCGATGTCGCGCCATGGCACCAACGTCAATCCGTTGCGGCCGACCACCGCGCTCGTGACCGACGGCGTGTTCCGCTACACGCGCAATCCGCTCTATGTCGGCGTGTCCATCGCACTCTGCGGGATCGCACTGGTCGCCGCGCTCGACTGGGTGCTGGTGCTGATCGTTCCCGCCTGTGTCCTGCTGCACTTCGCGGTCGTCGTGCGCGAGGAGCGCTATCTCGAGCATAAGTTCGGCGACGCCTATCACCGCTACAAGGGCGCGTGCCGCGCTACCTGTTCGGCTGAGGGAGATCGCCATGACCAGTTTGCTGTTTCGCATCAGCGTTTGCCTGGGCTCGGTTGCCATGGCCCTCGGCATCGTCATGGGCATGCGCCAGGATTTCACCCTGATTCCGGTCCATGCCCATCTCAACCTGATCGGCTTCGTCGCCATGTTCCTGACCGCGCTGTACTACCGCGCTGTCCCGGAAGCGGCCCAGCTTCCTCTCGCCCGCTATCATGTGGCGGTGAGCATCTTCGGCGCGTTCCTGTTCCCCATCGGGATTGCCTGCGTGCTGCTCGGCGACCATGACCGCTTCCAACCGGTCGTCGTCGCGGGCGCACTCATTGTTCTCCTGGGCAAGCTCCTGTTCGTCGCGATCGTGTTCCGCACCAGTGGAGGCACGCGGCGGATAGAGAAGACAGAGGGAGCGGCACGCCGGGCCATGTAGCTCCTGTGTGGGGCGCAGTCCGTTGCGGTTGCGTCCCATGCGTTGGCGCCCACCCTACGGCGACTCTCCTACCGCTTCACCGCCGTAAACCTCGCTCCACCCATCGCCTTGCGCTGCACGAGATCGACGAACAGCACATACGACTTGTAGAAATCATCATGGCCGGACGGCGTGCCGGCGGCTTCCGCCTCGCCGCGCAGCTTTTCGTACATGCGCAGTCGCTCGGCGAGGACGACGCCCCACGCCTCGGTTTCGTCCTCCACCGCCTCGATCACAAAACCTGCGCCGCGCAACAGCTCGGTATGTTGCTCGATACTGATCAGCGTCGCCGCCGCCATGCCGTCCCACAGCAATTGCCGCTGCGCGTCCGACAAAGGCTGATGCACGACCCAGTTGGTGAAGGCGAAGCGCCCGCCGGGACGCAGCACGCGATAGGCCTCGGCAAAGGCGCGCGCGATGTCGGGCACATGCAGCAGCGCTTCCTGGCTGACGACGGCGTCGTAGCCCGCATCCGGCAACGGCAGGTCCATCACATTGCCTTCGAGCACGCGCACTTGGCCATCGAGACCGACGCGCCGCGACAGCTCCGCGGCACCGGCCACGCGCGCCGGCGTCAGCTCGATGCCGGTGACATCGGCGCCATAGCGATGCGCGAGATACCGCGCCGGCCCGCCGAGCCCCGCGCAGAGGTCGACCACTTCGCTGCCAAGGCCGATCCGCGCAGCCAGCGCCAGCGCATCATTGGCGGCAAGCCCGCCATAGTGATCCTGGTCGTGCGCAAACAGATCTTCCGGCTGCAATCCTTCCAGCGTCCCGCGCGCCGCTTCGAGTTTGGCGAGGATGATCTGTGCCGAGATCGGATGCCGATCGTAGAAGTCGATGGCCGAGCGGATTTCGGAAGTCATGGACGGCTCCTTGAGCAGGCCCAGACCATATCCATTTGCCGGGCGCCGATGTCCGGGAGGGCTGTCGTCATAAACCCTTCATTAACTCACGGATATGTGTGTAGTGACGATTATTGACATTCGTCAGTGAACAATCGATACTTCTCATCAGGCTTCAGCCAGAGGAGTGTTCGATGTTCATCCGGTCGATTTTATCGAGTTACTTCAGGCTCTTGACGGGTGCGCTGCTGGCTCTTTCGGTGATCGCGCTGAGCGGCTGCCAGGAAACGACGGCGGAAAAGGCCGTTCCCGGACGCCCGGTTCTGGTCGCCACCGTCAAATATGAAGCCGCATCCCCCGAGCGAAGCTTTGTCGGCACGATCAAGCCCCGGATCGAGACCGACATGGGCTTCCGGGTTCCGGGCAAGGTCGCCAAGCGTCTGGTCGAAGTCGGCCAGACCGTCGATCTCGGCCAGCCGTTGGCGATACTGGATGAAGTCGATCTGAAGCTGCAGGCCGAGCAGGCGCAGGCCGAGTTTTCCGCCGCCACCGGCGTGCTGGCGCAGGCCGCCGCTTCCGAGCAGCGCGCCAAGGATCTTCGCGCCAAGGGCTGGACCACCGATGCGCAGATGGATTCGGCGCGCGCCGCCGCCGATGAGGCGAGGGCGCGGCTCAATCGCGCCGAGCGCCAGGTCGAACTGACCAAGAACTCTCTCTCTTATGCGACGCTGGCGGCCGATGCCCGCGGCGTCGTCACCGCGACCCTGATCGAGCCCGGCCAGGTCGTCGCCGTCCGGCCAGACCGCGATCCGCGTCGCGCGCTTTGCCGAGAAGGAAGCCGTCGTCGCGATCCCGGAGACGCTGGTCGGCCGCGCCAAGGAAGGCGTCGCCTCCGTCACGCTGTGGTCGGAGCCGGACAAGAAGTATGCGGCCAAGCTGCGCGAGATCGCGCCGTCGGCCGATCCCGCCACGCGCACCTATCTCGCAAAATTCTCGCTGCCCGGCGCCGGCGACAGCGTCTCGCTCGGCATGACCGCGACCCTGACGATCGCCGATTCCGCGACCGACCGCGTGGCCAAACTGCCGCTGTCGGCGCTGTACAGCCAGGGCGGCAGCCCGTCGCTCTATGTCGTCGACGCCGCCGGCAGCCTCGCGCTGAAGCCGGTGACGGTGAAGGGCTACGAGTCCGACAACGTCATCATTACCGACGGCGTCGATGAGGGCGCCAGGGTGGTGACGCTCGGCGTGCAGAAGCTCGATCCCGCGCAGAAGGTGCGCGTGGTCTCGGCATTGTCGTTCTGACGCTCGCAGTCACGGAAACACGCAAGCAGCTTTTGGAAGCAGGAAACAGGAGAGCGAGATGAAACACTTCAATCTCTCGAGCTGGGCCGTCAGCCATCCGACCCTGGTCCTGTTCCTGATGATCATTCTGGGCGTCGCCGGCTTCTTCTCCTATCAGAAGCTCGGCCGCGCCGAGGATCCGTTCTTCACGGTGAAGGTGGTCAACGTCTCCGCGATCTGGCCCGGCGCCACCGCGCAGGAGATGCAGACCCAGGTCGCCGATCCCATCGAGAAGAAGCTGCAGGAACTGCCCTTCTTCGAGAAGGTGCAGACCTATTCAAAGCCGTCCTTCACCGCGATGCAGGTGACCTTCCGCGACAACACGCCGGCCAAGGACGTGCCGTTTCTGTTTTATCTGCTGCGCAAGAAGCTGGTCGACGTGCAGGACCAGCTGCCGCAGGGCCTGCTCGGCCCCGTCGTCAATGACGAGTTCTCCGACGTCAATTCCATCCTCTACATGATGACCGGCGACGGCGCCGATTACGCGCAGCTGAAGAAGACCGCCGAAGGCCTGCGCCAGAAACTGTTGAAGGTGAACGGCGTCACCAAGGTCAATCTCTACGGCACCCAGGCCGAGCGCATCTTCGTCGAATTCTCCCACGCCAAGCTCGCCACGCTCGGCATCACGCCGCAGGCGCTGTTCGATTCGCTCGCCAAGCAGAACAACGTCACGCCCGCCGGCACGGTGGAAACCTCGGCGCAGCGCGTGCCGCTGCGCGTCACCGGCGCGCTCGACGGCGCCAAGGCCGTGGCCGAAACCCCGGTCGAGAGCAACGGCCGCGTGTTCCGGCTCGGCGATATCGCCACCGTCACCCATGGCTACGTCGATCCGCCGTCATTCGTCGTGCGCCAGGAAGGCAAGCCCGCGATCGGCATCGGCGTCGTCACCGCCAAGGGCGCCAACATCCTCGAACTCGGCAAGGATGTCGAGCAACGCCACCGCCGATTTCATGAAGGCGGTGCCGCAGGGCATCAATGTCGAGCAGATCGCCGACCAGCCCAAGGTGGTCGAGCATGCGGTCGGCGAGTTCGTGCACTCCTTCATCGAGGCGCTCGCCATCGTGCTGTTCGTCTCCTTCGTGGCGCTCGGCTGGCGCACCGGCATCGTGGTCGCCGCCTCCGTGCCGCTGGTGCTCGCCATCGTCTTCATCGTCATGAGCGCGATGGGGCTCGACCTGCACCGCATCACGCTCGGCGCGCTGATCATCGCGCTCGGCCTGCTGGTCGACGACGCCATCATCGCCGTCGAGATGATGGTGGTGAAGATGGAGCAGGGCTGGGACCGCATCCGCGCCGCGTCCTTTGCCTGGGAATCCACCGCGTTTCCGATGCTGACGGGCACGCTGGTCACCGCGGCCGGCTTCCTGCCGATCGGCTTTGCCAATTCGGCGGTCGGCGAATATGCCGGCGGCATTTTCTGGATCGTGGCGATCGCGCTGGTCGCCTCCTGGTTCGTCGCGGTGATCTTCACGCCCTATATCGGCGTCAAGCTGCTGCCGAACATCGCGCCATCACGCCAATCACGATCCGCATGCGGTCTATGAGACCCGCATGTACCGCGGCTTGCGCGCCGTCGTGCAGTGGTGCGTCGATCACCGCATCAAGGTGGTGGCGGCGACCGTCGGCGTGTTCGTGCTCGTCGATCGTCGGCTTCGGCCATGTGCAGCAGCAGTTCTTCCCGCTGTCGGAGCGGCCCGAGCTGTTCCTGCAGCTGCGCCTGCCGGAGGGCACCGCCTTCAACGTCACGGAAAAGAGCGGTGAAGAAGGCCGAGGAGCTGCTGAAGGGCGACAAGGACATCAACGACCTATACCGCCTATGTCGGCCAGGGCTCGCCGCGCTTCTGGCTCGGCCTCAATCCGCAGCTGCCGAACGAGGCCTTTGCCGAGATCGTCATCGTGTCCAAGGACGTCGAGGCGCGCGAGCGCATCAAGGCCAAGATCGAGAAGGCGGTCGCCGAAGGCGCGCTGCCGGAGGCGCGCGTGCGCGTCGACCGCTTCAATTTCGGTCCGCCGGTCGGCTTCCCCGTCCAGTTCCGCGTCATCGGCCCCGACCCCAACACGGTGCGCGACATCGCCTATCAGGTCCGCGACGTCGTCCGCGCAGAACAAGAACGTCAAGGAAGTGCAGCTCGACTGGAACGAGCAGTCGCCTTACCTGAAGCTCGTCGTCGACCAGGACCGCGCCCGCGCGCTCGGCCTGACCCCGCAGGAAGTCTCGCAGTCGCTGGCGATGCTGATCTCCGGCGCGCCGGTCACCACCGTGCGCGACGGCATCGAGAAGGTCGGCGTGGTCGCCCGCGCCGTGCCCTCCGAGCGGCTCGACCTCGGCAAGGTCGGCGACCTCACCATCACCTCGCGCAACGGCATCGCCGTGCCGCTGCAGCAGATCGCCAAGATCGAGTACGCCCACGAGGAGCCGATCATGTGGCGGCGCAACCGCGACATGGCGATCACCGTGCGCACCGACGTCGTCGACGGCGTGCAGGCGCCCGACGTCACCAACCAGATCTGGCCCAAGCTGAAGGATATCCGCGACAAGCTCGAGCCGGCCTACCGGATCGAGCCGGGCGGGGCGTTCGAGGAATCCGCCAAGGGCAACGCCTCGATCTTCATCCTCTTCCCGATCATGGTCATGGTGATGCTGACGCTGCTGATGATCCAGCTGCAGAGCTTCTCGCGCCTGACGCTGGTGTTCCTCACCGCGCCGCTCGGCATCGTCGGCGCCTCGCTCGGGCTGAACGTCGCCAACCAGCCGTTCGGCTTCGTGGCGCTGCTCGGCCTGATCGCGCTCGCCGGCATGATCATGCGCAACACCGTCATCCTCGTCGACCAGATCGAGACCGACGTGTCCCATGGCCTGACCCGCCGCGAGGCGATCGTCGAAGCCACCGTCCGCCGCGCCCGCCCGGTGGTGCTGACGGCGCTCGCCGCGATCCTCGCCATGATCCCGCTGTCGCGCTCGGCGTTCTGGGGCCCGATGGCGATCACGATCATGGGAGGTTTGTTTGTTGCAACCTTCCTGACCTTGCTGTACCTGCCGGGCCTCTACGCCCTCTGGTTCAGGAAGAGCCTGGAAGAGAGCGGCGCCGGCGAGCAGCCCGCTGCCGCGCCGCAGCATGTGGCCGAGCGGACAGCACGCATTTCCGCTTGCCGAAGCGGCGGAATAAGGGAACATTGAGCCGACGGACCATGACGCTAGTCTCCGAACATATCGAAACCGACACCCGCGAGCGCATCCTCGTGGTGGCGGAGCGTTTGTTCCGGCAGATCGGCTACCAGAAGACGACGGTCGCCGACATCGCCAAGGAATTGCGGATGAGCCCCGCCAACGTCTATCGCTTCTTCGATTCGAAGAAGTCGATCCACGAAGGCGTGGCCCGCACCCTGATGGGCGAGGTCGAGATCGAGGCGCGGCGGATCGTGGCGCAGCCCGGTCCGGCCAAGCCCCGGCTGCGCGAGCTGCTCAAGACCATCAATCGCATGAACTCGGAGCGCTATGTCGGCGATTCCAAGATGCACGAGATGGTCGCGATCGCGATGGAGGAGGACTGGGACGTCTGCGTCGCCCATATCGAATGCATTACCGGCATGCATCGGCGAGGTGATCGCGCAGGGCGTGGCGTCCGGCGAGTTCGAAGCCCCGGACCTGCCGCTGACCGCGCTCTGCACCTGCACCGGCATGATCCGCTTCTTCCACCCGCAGATGATCGCCCAGGCCGTCAACAAGCCCACCGCCACGATCGACCAGATGATCGATTTCCTGTTCCGGGCGCTCGAGCCGCGCAAGGCGAAATAGCCGTCCGCGATTACCGTATAATCCGTCATGCACAGAGCAATGACGGAGGGGCCGGCGTGACCGCCAAAAGACCTGCACTACTACGAGCCCGCCAAGGGCCACGGCCTCAAGCACGATCCCTTCAACGCCATCATCGCCCCGCGGCCGATCGGCTGGATTTCCTCGCGCGACACCAATGGCAACGTCAATCTCGCGCCCTACAGCTTCTTCAACGCCTTCTGCTACAAGCCGCCGATCATCGGCTTCTCCTCCACCAACTGGAAGGACAGCGCCGCCAACATCCAGGAGACCAAGGAGTTCGTCTGGAATCTCGCGACCAAGGACCTGGCGCAGCAGATGAACGCGACCGCCGCCCATGTCGCCCGCGATGTCAACGAGTTCAATATCGCCGGCCTCACCGCGGTGCCCGGCACGCTCGTCAACGTGCCGCGCGTCGCCGAAAGCCCGGTCGCCTTCGAGTGCCGGCTGACCCAGATCCTGCAGCTCACGGGCGCCAATGGCGAGAAGGCGCAGGCCTGGGTGACCTTCGGCGAGGTCGTCGCCGTCCATATCGACAAGGCCATGATCAAGGACGGCGTCTACCAGACCGCCTGGGCCAAGCCGATCGTCCGCGCCGGCCGCAGCGGCGACTATTTCGAGATCAAGCCGGAAAACATGTTCGAGATGGTCCGGCCGGATTGAGGCTTTCCCGGCCGCGTGCCGGAGCAAAGAAGCATGTGCTTTTCTACGGTCGCAGTTGGAACGCTACCATTTCGACCGTGGACGCGCCGAGGTACGGGTTGTCGGTCACGGATTTTACGATGGCGCGGGGTGCTGCAGCATACCAATAGGTGGTCGTGATCACCGCGTCGTATTGGCTGTTGATGGGCGATGTGCCGCTGACCCGGCCTTTTGACACCAGCTTGAACGCCTCGAACTCGCCCGCAGCTACCGAAATCCTCTCGTGCGCGACCACTTCGACGTCGACCACCATGCTCCCCTTGGACGCTTTCGGCTTGAAGAGCCAGTCCGTGTCGTAGCGCCAGCGCTTGCCGATCTCGAGTGGAAAGCTGAGTGCCTTGGGGTTGGACTGGTTTCTCTCAGGTGAGTCGACAACGTTCAGGTCAGGGGTCATCCGCAATGGCTCCCCATTCTCAGTGCCCGAGATTTCGGTTTCGGTAACGGAATTGATCTCCCAGGTCAGGTTCGGCTTCGTCGAGGCAACACTGTAATAGCGGACAAACTGCCATCGATCCCCAACCTTGACTTCAGGGCGCTCTGTCTTCTGTGCCAACACCGGTCCTGCGAGCAGCGCCAATCCGACGCTGATGCAGAAAGGAAATTTGCACGAGACCCTCATTGTCGCGCCTACATATCCTAATTGCCGAGCTTGATGCCGGCGTCCTTGATCACCTTGGCCCATTCGGGCGTTTCCTTCTTGATCACTGCGGCAAGCTCGTCCGGCGTACCGCCGATCGGCGTGAGGCCAAGCTCGTCGAATTTCTTGCGCACTTCCGGCAGCGCCAGCGCCTTCACGGTTTCGCCGTGCAATTTGTCCACGACATCCTTCGCCGTGCCCGCAGGCGCCAGCAGGCCGAACCACGGCACGGCCTCGAAGCCGGGGAATCCGGATTCCGCCATCGTCGGCAGATCCGGCGCCAGCGCCGATCGCTTCGACGAGGTGATCGCCAGCGCCCGCAGTTTGCCTTCCTTCGCCAGCGGCAGCACGTTGACGATATTGGCGAACGACATGGTGACGCGCCCAGCAAGCAGATCCGGCATCAGCGCTGTGCTGCCGCGATAGGGCACCGCCGCGATATCGAGCTGTGCCCTGTATTTGAACATTTCCGCGCCGAGATGCTGCGAGGTGCCGACACCGGCATGCGCATATGAAAGCTTGCCGGGCTGCGCCTTGGCGAACGCCACCAGCTCCGCCACGGTCTTGACGGGAATTTCGGGCGGAACGGCGAGCACGTTCGCTGCGACAAAGACCTGCGAGATCGGCGCAAAGTCCTTCTGCGGATCGAACGGCAGCGTGTCATACAGGCTCGGGTTGATGACCAGCGACGGATTGCCGCCCATCAACAGCGTGTAGCCGTCGGCGGACGACTTGGCGACGCGATCGGTGGCGACATTGCTGCCGGCTCCGGGGACATTCTCCACCAGGAACGGCGTGCCCCACACTTCCGCAAACCGGTCGGCAAGGATGCGCGCCGCGAGATCGGGCGCCGTGCCGGGCGTGAAGCCGACCAGGATTTTCACCGGCCGGTTCGGATAGGGGGATTGCGCCGATGCGGTCTGGATCGGGAACAGCAGAGCCAAGGCAGCAAAAAGGCGCGCAACGACCTTCATGGTTTCCCTCCTGCATGCCAGCTCTATCGTCGGACTTGGAGGGAAGTCTGACATCGGGGGGCACCGCCCGCAAGGTGGATGGGTCGCGATGGCCGCCGCGCCGCCGCTGCGTTACGCCTTGCCGCGCAAAATCTCCCGTCCCGCCAGCAGCGCCTGCACCAGTTCGACATTGCCGTTGGGGCAGATCATGTCGCCATCGGCGTCGAAGAACTCGGCCTTGAACTTGGGACGGATTTCCTTGATCCACGAGCTCACGGGCAGCGCGATCTCGACATGCTCGGCGTCCTTCCAGCCGCCCGCATCGGCCTTGCCGCGCACGATGGTCGTGTGGTCGTCGATGATGATGGTTTTTGCGTGGGCATCGCCGCCGATCTCGAGATAGCCGTGATTGTAAGTCGAGCTCAGCAGGCCGTAGATCTTCGCGTTCCGTCCGATCCGGATGTCCGCGCTGCTCACGACCATGTTCTTGCAGATGAGATCGCGACCAACGGAAAGGAAACAGGCCGGCGTGTCGATCTCCCAGTTGAGAATGTTGCCGTTGACGACGAGATCCTTCTCGGCCCAGATGCCAGCAACGCCATCCCAGAACAGGGCATCGAGGTCGAGGTCGCCGTCGATCATGGCATCTTCCGCATAGTGCCTGACGATGCGGCCGTCGCCGTCATAGTCGTGGAACGAAAAGTGGCTCTCCAGCTGCAGACGACTCGTGACCTCCGCAACCGACAGTTCTTCGAAAGACGAGTTTGGCACCGCTACCTCGATGGCTGGCTAGAAAGGAGTCCCACCGTTTGGTGCGCAGTCCACCTCGGGCGGTTCAATCCCCGCGGTGTCCGACCACCGTCACGCCGCCTTAGCCGCTTGCCATTAGCCCCTCGTTCGGCGACGTTGCCGCCGGGGCTATGGCCCCGCGACCGTACCGACCAACCCAAGGTAGTTATATCATGAAATGCCTGTTCCGCGCGCTCGCAGCGCTTGCCGTCATTGTCACCTTCGCGAGCGAGGCCTCGGCGCAGAACTGGCCAAACCGGCCGATCCGGATGGTCGTGCCCTATACGCCCGGTGGCTACACCGACTTGATGGCCCGTCTGGTCGGACAGAAGGTTGCAGAGGCGCTCGGCGCGACCATCGTCTTTGAAAACAAGCCGGGCGCCAACGCCATCATCGGCACCGATGTCGTCGCCAAGGCCGCGCCCGACGGTTACACCTTCGGCACCGTCATCGCAGCGCATGCGGTGAATGCCACGCTCAATCCAAAACTGCCTTACGATACGCTTAGGGATCTCAGCTATGTCTCGCTGATGAGCGTCGCGCCGCTGATCATGATCGCGCACCCGTCATTGCCGGCCAACAATGTGAAGGAGCTGGTCGCGCTGGCAAAGGCCAAACCCGGCGAACTCAACTTTGCCTCAAGCGGCATCGGCGCGGCGGCCCATCTGACCATGGAGATGTTCAAGAGCCGGATGGGAATCAACATGCAGCACGTTCCCTACAAGGGCACAGCCGGTGCATTGCAGGATCTCGTCGGCGGTCAGATCAACGTGATGTTCGACATCGTCGGCCCGCTGATGCCGCAGGTCAAATCCGGCAACGCCAAGGCGATCGTCGTCACGGCAAAGGAGCGCATTCCGGCGGCATCCGACGTGCCGACCATGGCGGAGCAGGGCGTGCCCGATTTCGTCTCCGGCACCTGGGCCGGAATTATCGCGCCGGCCGGCACGCCGAAGGAGATCGTCGACCGCGTCTCGGCCGAGGCCAAGAAGGCGCTCGCCGATCCCGCCCTGCAAGCCAAGCTGGTCGAGCAGGGCATCGTCGCGGTCGGCAGCAGTCCGGAAGAATTCCGCGGCTTTGTCGGCGAGGAGATCGCGCGCTGGAGCAAGGTCATCAACGACGCCGGGATCAAGATCGAGCAGTAAGTCTCCGTCCACCGCGGCCGGCTATTCGATCACCTCGTCGGCGAGCGATATCAGCTTGTCGGAGAATTTGACCCCGAGGGCATTGGCCGTCTTCAGGTTGATGACGAAGTCGAATTTGATCGGCTGGACGATCGGCAGGTCCGACGGTTGCGCGCCCTTCAGGATTCGACCGGCATAGACGCCGACTTGGCGGTACATTTCGCCGATGTTCACGCCGTAGCTCATCAGCCCGCCGGCCACCGCGTGTTCGCGAAAAGGGTAGATCGTCGGCAGGGCGTAGCGGGCGGCCAACGCCACCAGCTTTTCGCTGCGCGTATTGAAGAAGGGATCGCTGGTCACCGCGATTGCGCGAATGTCCTGGCGGTGCGCGGTCTCGAAAGCGGCTTCGACCTCGGCATCGGCGCTGGCACGCAGGGCGAGCGTCTGAATGCCCATGCTGCGCGCCGCCTCCTCGGCGCCCTTGAGCTGGCTCGCCGCCGGCGGATAGCTCGGGTTGACCAGCACGCCGATGGTTGGAGCCCGCGGCACCAGCTCATGCAACAGGCCGAGCCGCTTCGGTTCGAGCGCCGGATTGAAGTTGAAGACGCCGGTGGCGTTGCCGCCGGGCCGGTTGACGCTGGCGGTCAGCCCGCTCGCCACCGGATCGTCGGCGAAGATTCCCACGACCGGAATCGATTTGGTCGCGGCCATCGCCGCCCGCACCGAAGCCTCGCCGCCGACGCTGGCCAGCACGGTCACGGGCCGGCCAACGAGGTCGGCCGCCATGGCGGGCAGCTGGGCATAGTCGCCGAGCGCCCAGCGATACTCGATTGTGGCGTTCTGGTTCTCGACGATTCCGCTCTCGGCAAGGCCGCGCCGGAAGGCGGCCACGAGATTCGCACTTTCATCCGGCGACCGTGCGCTGAGAAATCCGACCACGGGCATGGTTTGCTGCGCTCGCGCCAGCACCGGCCATGCCACCGCGCCGCCGGCCAGGCCGAGAAATTCCCGCCGCTTCATTCCCACCCCTTGGTTCGGGCATGATTGTATCAGCTTATCCAGGCCGTCCAAAGGTGGCCGGGGTGGCGGCCAAATACGCATTTTCCGGAACGGAATCCGCGGCTTGCCGTTAACAAACGGCGGTCCGGCCGCGTCAATTTCGCTTCATTTTCAAACCGAAGTGTTCACCCGAATCCGGGACTTTCCGCTAGAATCCCGCTCATCTAGCGCCGAACCATGAGGGCCCCCGCCATGAGCTTTCGCCGCGACTACATCACCAAGCCGATTTTCTCCTTCGCCCGCGGCGTGCTGCCGCCGATGTCCGACACCGAGCGCGAGGCGCTGGAGGCGGGCGATGTCTGGTGGGATGCCGATCTCTTCACCGGCAATCCCGACTGGTCAAAACTGCTCGCCAACGCACCGGCGACGCTGACCGACGAGGAAAAAGCCTTCCTCAACGGCCCCGTCGACGAGCTCTGCGCCATGCTCGACGACTGGAAGATCAACTGGGAATGGCGCGACCTGCCGCCGGAAGCCTGGGAGTTCATCAAGCAGCACAAATTCTTCGGCATGATCATTCCGAAGGAGTTTGGCGGCCTCGGCTTCTCGCCCTATGCGCATTCCGAAGTGGTGCGCAAACTGTCCTCGCGCTCGCTGGCGGCCGCCGTCACCGTGATGGTGCCGAATTCGCTCGGGCCCGGCGAACTCCTGATGCGCTTCGGCACCAAGGAGCAGCAGGACCGTTGGCTGCCGCGCCTCGCCGATGGCCGCGACATTCCCTGCTTCGGGCTGACCAGCCCGGAGGCCGGCTCCGACGCCGCCTCGATGATCGACAAGGGCGTGATCTGCAAGGGCACGTTTGAAGGCCGCGAGGTGATCGGCCTCAAGCTGAACTGGCACAAGCGCTACATCACGCTCGGCCCGGTCTCGACGCTGCTCGGTCTCGCGTTCAAGGCCTATGACCCCGACCATCTCGTCGGCAGCGAAGAAGATCTCGGCATCACCGTCGCGCTGATCCCGACCGCATCTGCCAGGTGTGCAGATCGGCCACCGCCATCTGCCGTCGATGCAGGTGTTCCAGAATGGCCCGAACTGGGGCCACGACGTTTTCATCCCGCTCGACTACGTCATCGGCGGCCAGGAGCGCTTGGGCCAGGGCTGGAAGATGCTGATGACGGCGCTCGCCGCCGGCCGCGGCATCTCGCTGCCGTCGCTGTCGGCTGCCGGCGCCGCCTATGCTGCGCGCACCACCGGCGCCTATGCCCGCATCCGCGAGCAGTTCGGCATCTCGATCTCGAAGTTCGAGGGCATCGAGGAGCCGCTCGCCCGCATCGCCGGCACCGCCTATCTGCTCGATGCCGCGCGGCGGCTGACGTGTTCTGCGTTGAACCAGGGACATCATCCCGCGGTTATCTCCGGCATCATGAAGTTGCACGCCACCGAGCGGATGCGCATCGTGATCGACGACGCCATGGACATCCATGGCGGCAAGGCCGTGATCGACGGCCCGCAGAACTACATGGGCAGCCTCTATCGCGCGGTGCCGGTCGGCATCACGGTGGAGGGCGCCAATATCCTGACCCGCAATCTCATCGTGTTCGGACAGGGCGCGATCCGCGCGCATCCCTATCTGCTCGACGAGATGAACGCGCTGCGCGACGAGGATCGCACGCGGGGGCTGGAAGCTTTCGACAAATCGCTCTGGAGCCATGTCGGCCATAGCATCGTCACCTTGTTCCGCGCCTGGGGCCGCAGCTGGAGCGGCGGCATTTTTGCTCCGGCGCCGGATGCGGGCGCAGCGACACGCTTCTATCGCCAGCTTTCGCGCTATTCGTCGGCCTTTGCGCTCACCGCCGATATGGCGTTGCTTACCCTCGGCGGCGCGCTCAAGCGCAAGGAAATGCTCTCGGCGCGGCTCGGCGATATCCTCTCGGAGCTGTATCTGCTTTCCGCCGCGCTGAAGCGATGGGAAGAGGAGGGCCGCCAGCAGGCCGATCTGGCCGCGCTCGAATGGTGCATGGCGAGCGGCTTCAAGACCATCGAGAATCGCCTCGCGGAAATCCTCGGCAATCTGCCCAATCGCTTCGTCGCCGTGCTGCTGAAATTCCTGCTGCAGCCGTGGGGCGCCCGCGTGCTCGGGCCGACCGATCGTGTCGTGCACGAATGCGCCCAGCTCATCCTCGAGCCGTCGGAAGCACGCGAGCGGCTGACGCCGGATCTCTCCCATGTCGATGATGATCGCGGCGTGGCGCGGCTGGAAAACGCGTTCCGGCTCTATGTGGCGTCCGAGGACGTGCGCAAGCGGTTGCATGCCGCGCGCATTCACGACTGGCAGGAAGGCGTCAAGAAGGGCGTCATTACCCAAGCTGAAGGCGAAAAACTCGCAGCCGCGCATGACGCCGTCATGAAGGTGATCGAGGTCGACGATTTCGCGCCCGAAGCGCTGTCGCCGATTTACAAGAAGAGCGCCGACGTGCATCAATTCTCCAGGGAATTGGATGAGCAGAGGGCGGCGAGCTGATGGCGCGACCGGTTTTCATCGTCGACGGCAGCCGCACGCCGTTCATCAAGGCGCGCTCGGGTCCGGGTCCCTTCACGCCCGTCGATCTCGCCGTGCAATGCGGCCGGCCGCTGCTGGCGCGCCAGCCCTTTGCGCCCACCGCGTTCGACCAGGTGATTCTGGGCTGCGTCAACGTCATCGCCGACGAGATGAATCCGGCGCGGGTCGCCGCACTTCGGCTCGGCATGGGCGAAAAAATGGTCGCCTTCACCGTGCAGATCAATTGCGGCTCCGGCATGCAGTCGATCGACACCGCCTACCGCTATATCCGCGAAGGCGCCGGCAACCTGATCCTGGCTGGTGGCGCCGAGGCGCTGAGCCACGCGCCGCTGGTGTGGCCGCAGGCCGGCGTGCGCTGGTTTGCGGGACTAGCCGGGGCGAGGGGCCTCGGCGCGAAAATCATGGCGGCGCTGAAGGTGAGGCCGTCCTATCTCAAGCCGATCATCGGCCTCGAGCGCGGACTGACCGATCCCATCACCGAACTGAACATGGGCCAGACCGCGGAGGTGGTCGGCCAGCTGTTCGGCATCACCCGCGAGCAGTCCGACGCCTACGCCGCTGAAAGCCACAAGCGCCTCGCGCGTGCACAGGCCGAGGGATACCTGAAAGGCGAGCTCGAAATCGCCTTCTCGCGCGACGGCAAATTCTTCGACCACGACGACGGCGTTCGTCCGGACTCCACGCCGGAGTCGCTCGCCAAGCTAAAACCGGTGTTCGAGCGGCCGTGGGGCCAGGTCACCGCCGGCAATTCCTCGCAGATCACCGACGGCGCGTCCTGGGTGATCCTGGCTTCCGAAGAAGCCGTGGTGAAGCACGGGCTGACGCCGAAGGCCGCGATCATCGACAGCCAGTGGTCGGCGCTCGATCCCTCCATCATGGGGCTCGGCCCGGTGCTGTCGGCGACCGCGCTGCTCAAGCGCAACGACATCACGCTGCAGGATGTCGAGACCTGGGAATTGAACGAGGCGTTTGCCACGCAGGTGCTCGGCTGTCTCGCCGCCTGGAACGACGAAAAATTCTGCAAGGAAGTGCTGGGCCTCGACGGTGCTGCGGGCGAGCTCGACCGTTCCAAGCTCAATGTCGACGGCGGCGCGATCAGTCTCGGCCATCCCGTCGGCACGTCAGGCAACCGCATCGTGCTGCATCTCGTCAACGCCATGAAGCGGCTGGGCACGCGCCGCGGCATCGCCACCGAATGCATCGGCGGCGGGCTCGGTGGCGCCATGCTGATCGAGATGGTGTGACCATGGCTGAAAAGATCATGGACGTTCTCGGCGAACGCGTGCTCGAACTCGGACCCAAGCCCGAGCCCGGCCGGCCCTATCACGATTTCCGCCTCACCCGCGATGCCGACGGCGTCGCCTGGCTCTTGTTCGATCGTGCCGACTCCAGCGCCAACACGCTGTCGGCCGAAGTGATCGAAGGACTCGACCGCGTGCTGGCGGAGCTCGAGAGCAACCGGCCGACCGGCCTTGTCATCCGTTCGGCGAAAACTTCCGGCTTCATCGCCGGCGCCGACGTCAACGAATTCCGCGGCGCCACCGATCCCAAGCAGGTCGAGGAGGCGATCGGCCGCGCCCATGGCGTGATCGACCGGCTGGAAGCGCTGCGCGTCCCGACGGTCGCCGTCATCCACGGCTTCTGCCTCGGCGGAGGTCTCGAAGTCGCTCTGGCCTGCCAGATGCGTATCGCGATCTCCGATGCACGCTTCGGCTTCCCCGAGGTGATGCTGGGCCTGCATCCCGGCCTCGGCGGCACCGCCCGCTTCACCGAACTCGTCAATCCCATGCAGGCAATGACGCTGATGCTGACGGGCCGCACTATCGACGCGCGCCGGGCGAAGTCGCTTGGCCTCGTCGATGCCGTCTGCGAGGAACGCCACGTCCGCAACGCGGTGAAGGACGCGATGTCGGGCAAGCTCAAGCGCGCCAAAAAGAGCCCGCTGGTGGCCTTGCTCAATCTCGGTCCCGTCCGTGGCCTGCTTGCCAACCGCATGCGCGCCGAAGCGGAGAAGGCCGCACCGCATGAGCACTATCCTGCGCCCGACGCGCTGATCGATCTCTGGGAACGCCATGGCGGCGACAAGGCCGCGATGCTGGCCGGCGAAAAAACCTCGTTCGCCTATCTGATGGTGACGCCGACGGCGCAGAATCTGATCCGCGTCTTCTTCCTGCGCGAGCAGATGAAGAAGCTCGCCGGTAGCGGCAACAGGATCGAGCACGTCCATGTCATCGGCGCCGGCGCCATGGGCGGCGACATCGCCGCCTGGTGCGCCGGGCAGGATATTCGCGTCACGCTCGCCGACATGAAGGCGGAGCCGATCGCGGGTGCGATGAAGCGCGCCGCCGACCTGTTCGGCAAGATCCTGCGCAAGCGCACCGCCTCGCGCGACGCGCTCGACCGCCTGATCCCCGACATGGTCGGCGAGGGCGTGCGCGGCGCCGATCTCATCATCGAGGCGGTGCCGGAAAAGCTCGAGTTGAAGCAGAAGGTCTATGCCTCGATCGAGCCGAAGATGAAGCCCGGCGCGATTCTGGCCACCAACACCTCGAGCATTCCGCTGCAGGACCTGCGCACCACGCTGCAGCGGCCGGAGCGGCTGCTCGGGCTGCACTTCTTCAACCCGGTGTCGCGGCTGCAGCTCGTCGAGGTCGTCAGCCATGACGGCACCGACGCGCAACTGCACAAGGAGGCGCTTGCCTTTGTCGGCGCCATCGACCGCCTGCCGCTGCCGGTGAAGAGTTCGCCGGGCTTCCTCGTCAACCGCGCGCTGACGCCCTACATGCTGGAGGCGATGGTGATGCTGGACGAGGGCGTCGACCAGACCGTCATCGATGCCGCCGCGAAAAAGTTCGGCATGCCGATGGGGCCGATCGAGCTGGCCGACCAGGTCGGGCTCGACATCTGCCTCGATGTCGGCGACATGCTGCGCTCGAAGTTCGGCGATGCCTTGCCGCCGACGCCGGCCTGGCTGCGCGACAAGGTCGCGCACGGCGAGCTCGGCCGCAAGACCGGCAAGGGCTTTTACGTCTGGAAAGACGGCAAGGCGGAAGCGCCGTTGGGTTCGCGGCCGCAAGGCGCGGCGCAGCAGCCGGCCGAGCCGACACCCGAGATGATCGACCGCCTGGTGTTGCCGATGTCGAATGTCTGCGTCGCGTGTCTGCGCGAGGGCATCGTCGACAATGCCGACGTCGTCGACGGCGCCATGATCTTCGGCACCGGCTACGCGCCGTTCCGCGGCGGCCCGCTGAACTACGCCCGCACCCGCGGGCCGGGAAATGTCGCTGCCACCTTGCGCGCGCTGGCGCAAAAGTTCGGCGACCGCTTTGCGCCCGATGCCGGCTGGGAGACGTTCAAGTGACCGACACGCATGCCCATGTGCCGCCGATCGACGAGACCGAGCCGAAGGGGGATCTCTGCACGCGGACGCTGGCCATGCCGGCCGACACTAACCAGAACGGCGATATCTTCGGCGGCTGGCTCCTGAGCCAGATGGACATCGGCGGTGGCGTGTACGCCGCGAAGGTCACCAAGACCCGCAATGTGACTGTTGCGATCGACGCGATCAATTTCAGGAAGCCGGTCAATGTCGGCGACCTCGTCTCCGTGTACGCAAAGCTGGTGCGCCTCGGCCGCACGTCGATCACGGTGCATCTCGAGGCTTGGGTGATCCGGCGCAGGGAGGTCAAGCCGATCCTGGTCACCGACGGCAATTTTACCTACGTCTCGATCGACGACCAGGGCCGCCCGCAGCCGATCCAACGAAATGAGCCGCTGACCTCGGCGTGAGGTCAGCGGCTCGTTATCTGTTCGCGGGTTACGCCTTGCGGCTAACCCGCCCTACGCACCTAGATGCAACGCCGGCGATAGCCGTAGCGATCGACGAACGTGCCGTCGCGCGGATCGAAGGTCGGCGAGCGGGTGCAAGCCGGGCCAGGCGGCGCGTAGTACCCTTCGCGGACATATCGCGGCGGCGGGGGCGGCGGAGCGGCGCAATAGGCGGGATCGACGAGTACATAGGAGCCATCGGACCGCGGCACGTAGCAGCCGTTCTGGTAGTAGTAATAGCCGCCGGGCCGGGGCTGGCCTTGAGACGCTACGGCCGCACCAGTTCCCGCGCCGATCACCGCACCGACGGCAGCGCCGCGGCCGCCGCCAAGCGCACCGCCGAGGATCGCGCCGGCCGCACCGCCGACAATCGCGCCGCCGAGCGCGTCCTGCGCCGCCGCCTGCCTGGACGGGATCAGGGTCGCCAGCGCAAGCAGGGCGATGAGAGCCAATCTTGTCATTCTCTGTTCTCCGGTGGGGTGATGCTTCCTACCACGATTCGCAGGTTCGACCGGTTAAGGTCAAGCCCGGGCAAGGCCCGGATTGGCCGGAAAAATCGTCATTTTACGCCGTTTTCGCGGCTGAGGCGGGTGCCTGGAACCTTTGCGGCGGTCTCCCGTTGTCCGGCCGCAATCGGGAATTCGAGGCTGGGAATGCCGCAAACCTACATCATCGAAGTCAGCTCGCAGGCTGCGGGCATCGTGGTCCGCAACCCGGAAGGGTTCGTCTTCTTCGCCGCCTCGCACCGCTTCAACCGGCTCGACGGCCAGCTCTTCCGCAACGCCCGCGAGGCCGAGCGCGCCGCGACCCGGGTGGCCCGCGGCGGCTGATCGCACTCCGGCTGTCATCACCCGCGAAAGCGGGTGATCCAGTATTCCAGAGACCGGGGTGCTCAATCGAGAAGCCGCGGCGTACTGGATGCCCCGCTTTCGCGGGGCATGACACCGGTGATGGAGTTACAGCTTCGTCGCCGCCCGCGACAGCAGCTTCCAGTCGCTGCCCTGCTTCTGCCAGTTCATCAGGATGGCGAGGTTCTGCGGCGTCTTCTTGCCGTCGGTGAATTCCTGCTCGCCGACGAAGGTGAAGCGTACGATCGCCGCCGGGCCGACGACCTTGACCGTGGGGTTCTTGTATTCGAGCGACGTCCACTTGTAGTTGGCCTTGGCGACGCCGTCGAGCAGCGACGCCTTGGTGTCGATCTTGGCGTTCGAGTGGCTGTAGCTCAGTTCTTCCGCCAGCAGCGAGACGAGCGCTTCGGCGTTGCCTGCCTTCTGCGCCACGCGGAAGGCTTCGAGGTTCTTGGCAACGGCGTCTTCGTCGGCACCGGCAAAGGCGGGGACGGCGCCCAGCAATCCAAGCGCAAGAGCCGGCAAGATCAGACCGCGACGATCGATGTCCATGACATCCTCCCGATTTTATGGTTGTGGGCGCAGTCTCTCAGCCGCACCCCGGTTTGTCGAGCAGGGCGACGACGTCAACGTGAAATGATTTTCGATCATTTGTGCGGTTGCGAACGCGGCCCGCCCTCTTAACCAGCTTTGCGCTTTCGCCTGTTCCGGAGGCCTCGCCATGCGCCTGCCGCGTTGACCGTGCCGTCAAATCGCCGCACCATGGGCGCGCTTTACCGGAAAGCCCTGCCGTGGCCGGACTGTCGCATCGCCAGACCGAAATCCTCAACATCGCCCGCGCCACCGGCCGGGTGATGGTGGAAGACCTTGCGCGGCGTTTCGAGGTGTCGGCGCAGACCATCCGCAAGGACCTCAACGACCTCTGCGACCAGCGCTCGCTGACCCGCATCCATGGCGGCGCCATCATCGCCTCAGGCGTGGAAAACCTCGCCTATGAGGCTCGCCGTTTCGTCGCCGCCGAGGAGAAGCGCGCGATCGGTGCGGCTGCAGCCGCCCGCATCCCCAACGGCTGCTCGCTCTTCATCAACATCGGCACCACCACGGAAGAAGTCGCAAGCGCGCTGACCTCGCATGAAGACCTGCTCGTCATCACCAACAACCTCAACGTGGCGATGCTGCTCTACCGCCATCCGCGCATCGAGGTGATCGTCGCCGGCGGCACCGTGCGCCGCGCCGACGGCGCCGTGGTCGGCTCCACCGCCACGCAGCTGATCGGCCAGTTCAAGGTCGACTACGCCATCATCGGCGTGTCGGCGATCGACGAGGAGGGCGCGCTGCTCGACTTCGACCATCGCGAGGTGCAGGCGGCACAGGCGATCATTGCGAATGCGCGCAGCGTCATGCTGGTTGCGGACTCCACGAAGCTGCGCCGCAGCGCCGCGGTCCGCATCGCGCACCTGTCGCAGATCCAGACTTTCATCACGGATTCACCGCTGCCGGCGGGAATTGCGAGCATCTGCCATCACCGCGGCATCGAAGTCGTGGTCGCCATGGACAAGCCCGTCGCCGACATCGACGACACCGAGCCCGGCATCGTGCCGCCGGCGCTGCGGAGCGTGTAAGCGCCGTCGTATTATTCCCGAAGATCGGCTTTTCGCAGACCTTCCACATACAGGGCGGGCCAATGGCCGCTGTGGCTGGGTATGCGGAAGTCGGGCCGAAGTCGGCGGACTTGCTGCAGAACCTCGGCGGCCTCTTCTTTTCTCTCAAGATGCGCAAGCGCGGATGCCAGACAGCAGTGCGCCGGCATGAAATCCGGGTGCTGGCCGATTGACTTCCGCGCTTCCATGACGGCCTCGTCGAAGCGGCCGAGACCAAGATAGGCAAGGCCGATCATCGCGATGATGAAGTATCGCATCGGATCGAGCGGGCTGAGGCGCAGGGTATGCTCGTAGCTGCGGAGCGCTTCGTCGGAGCTTCCCGCGTAGATGTAGACGAATCCCCGGTAACTCCAGGCAATCGCCGAATTGGGATTGAGCGCAACCGCCCGGTCGACCATCTCTGCAGCAGAGGCGGCATCTTTCGATATGAATATCTTTGCCCAGCCGACGCAGGCCAGCGTCTCCGGATCGTTTTCATCGATGCTGAGGACCAGCTGGGAAAGTCGCGTTGCCTCCTTCGCATCGACGACGGGATCGACGCTCCATCCCTGCAGCAGATTGAGCGTGTGGCAGAGAATCGCGAGCGATGCCGCGGCGCTGTAGCGCGGATCGATTTCCAGCGCACGGGCGAGCAGGCGGACGGCCTCCGCCACGCCGTCGCGGGTCATACTGTAATAGTGCGGGATGCGCCCGCAGATAATGGTCGTGGGCGCTGAGATCGTTCGGCCGCCGCGCCACGAGGTCAATCTCGACCTGCAGCAGCTTTGGCGTGATCGCTGCGATGACGTTGACCGTTATCTCGTCCTGCAGGGCGAAGATATCGCCAAGATCGCCCTCGTAGCGGTCGGCCCAGAGGTGCATCCCGGTCGTCGCATCGATCAGTTGGCAGGTGATGCGGACCTTGTCCGCGGCCTTGCGTACGCTGCCCTCCAGCACGTAGCGCACGCCAAGCTCGCGGCTGACCTGCTTGAGGTCGACGGCTCTGCCCTTGTAGGTGAAGCTCGAATTGCGGCGATGACGAACACCGATTTGAAGCGGGACAGCGCCGTGATGATGTCGTCGACGACGCCGTCGGCGAAATAATCCTGCTCGGGATCAGAGCTGAGGTTGGCGAACGGAAGGATCGTAATCGAGGGCTTGTCGGGAAGCGCGAGGGTTTGTTGCGGGGAGTCGTCCGCGCCATGGCTCGCGGATTCCGTCTCCTCGTGCAATTGGCCGATGAAGCGAAAGCCGCGCCGCGGCAGCGTCTTGATCAGGCGCTGGGCTTCGCCGGAATCGCCGATCGCGGTCCTGACCGCATTCAGCCGGGTGGTCAGCGCCGTATCCGAGATGGCGCGCCCCTTCCAGATTGCCTGGATGATGTCGTCCTTGCTGACGACGCGATCCCGGTTGCGGATCAGATAGTCGAGCAGGTCGAACTCCTGCGGGGCAATCGATACCGCTTCCGTGCCGCGATGCAGTTCGCGCCGGTCAGTGTCGAGCGCGTAACCTTCGAACAGATAACGCAAAACAGCCCCTCGGACTGGAACTCCGGCATTGCTCACCCAAGAATAAGGCGGCGGTGACGAAAAAGTAAGGTGCCGGTCAAGCGTGTCGCGCCCGTCCCCTGTCACCTTCGATGGCAGATCATATGGAGGCACAGTGATGAGCACGACGTTCGGTACCATCAATCCGGCGCAGCCTGCGTGGACGCAACGCGCATCCGCCCTGTTCAATCGATACCGGGCCGCCTTTCTTGGCTGGCGGCGACGCATGCAGCTGCAGGCCCGCTTGTGCGATCTCAACGATCGCGAGTTGCACGATATCGGCCTTGCCCGAGGCGAGATTGATTTTGCCGCTGCGAGCGCTGCCGCCGGCCTCGACCCGCGTTTTCCGGCGGCGGGACGGGACCTAACTCCGCACCGCCCTTACTAGCCTGATCGGCGGGTCGCCCCCAATCTTAACCTTTCACTTGCTTTCGCTTTTCGTTGTGGTCTACTCGAAAACGAAAGCCAAATCGCCCAAAGCGAAAAAGGCGATTGCCGGGGAAGCGTTCGTTGGATCGGGTATACGACCTCGCCATCATCGGAGGCGGCGTCAACGGTTGCGGCATCGCGCGCGATGCGGTCGGCCGGGGTAACTCCGTTTTCCTTTGTGAAATGAATGACTTGGCGAGCGGGACGTCGTCCTGGTCGACCAAGCTGGTGCATGGCGGGCTGCGCTATCTCGAATATTACGAGTTCCGGCTGGTCCGCGAGGCCCTGATCGAGCGCGAAATCCTCTGGGGGATCGCGCCCCACATCATCCGCCCCCTGCGTTTCGTTTTGCCCCACCACGCAGGGCTGCGTCCGGCCTGGCTGCTCCGCCTGGGATTGTTCCTCTACGACCATATCGGCGGGCGGCATCTGCTGCCGCCGACCCGCTCGGTGGACCTTGCGACCGACGCCGTCGGCAAGCCGCTGAAATCAGGGCGTTACAAAAAGGCCTTTGAATACTCCGATTGCTTCGTCGACGACGCCCGGCTGGTCGCGCTCAACGCGCGCGATGCCGCCGATCGCGGCGCCGACATTCGCACCCGCGCCCGCGCGGTGGAGATCAGGCAGGCCGATGGCATCTGGCACGTCACGGTGGAGGATACGCTGAACGGTAGCCGCAGCACCATCACCGCCCGCGCGCTGATCAATGCCGGCGGCCCGTGGGTGGAGGACGTGCTCGCCGCCGGCGCCGGGGTCAACGCCAAAGCAAAAGTGCGGCTGGTGCAGGGCTCGCACATCGTGGTGCGCCAGCTCTATGCCCACGACCGCGCCTACATGTTCCAGAACGCCGACGGCCGCATCGTCTTCGTCATTCCCTATCAGGACGATTTCACGCTGATCGGCACCACCGATCGCGACTACGACGGCGATCCCGCCAAGGTGAAGGCGACCAGCGAAGAGATCGAATATCTCTGCAACTCCGTCAGCGAGTATCTGGAAAAGCCGGTCAAGCCGTCCGACGTGGTCTGGAACTACGCCGGCGTGCGTCCGCTCTATGACGACGGCGCCAGCGAAGCCAAGGCCGCCACGCGCGACTACGTGTTCGAGCTCGATGTGCCCGGCGGCGCGCCGCTGCTGTCGATCTATGGCGGCAAGATCACGACCTATCGCCGCCTCGCCGAGGAAGCGCTGGAGCGGCTCGAGCCGTATCTGAACAGCACCAAGGCGAGGGAAGGCTGGACCGCGACCGCGCCATTGCCCGGCGGCGACATGGATGTCTCAGCGGTGGTGGCGCTGACCGCGGAATTGATGCGCGATCATCCGTTCCTGGCGCATGCGCATGCCAACCGGCTCGCGCATGCCTACGGCACCCGTGCGGCAAAATTGCTCGGCAGCTCGAAATCGATGGCCGATCTCGGACAGCTGTTCGGTGATACCCTCACCGAAGCCGAGGTGCGCTACCTCATGAGCAACGAATGGGCCGTAACCGCCGATGATGTGGTGTGGCGCCGCTCCAAGCTAGGCTTGCGCCTGACACAGGCGGAAATCTCCGCGCTCGACGACTGGATGGCGGCGCATCGCGCGAGCGGCGAGCGTCCGCTGCGCGAAGCGGGAGGGCGGCCATGAGCGTCACCCTCGATCACGTCACCCGCACCGTCGATGGCGTTGCCGACCATCCGCGACGTGTCGCTGACCCTGGAGCGCGGCACGCTCAGCGTCCTGCTGGGGCCGACGTTGTCAGGCAAGACCTCGATCATGCGGTTGCTCGCCGGCCTCGACCGTCCGGCCAGCGGCCGCGTGCTGGTCGACGGCAAGGACGTCACCGGCCTCGACGTCCGCCAGCGCTCGGTCGCGATGGTCTATCAGCAGTTCATCAACTACCCCTCGCTGACGGTCTACGAGAACATCGCTTCGCCCTTGCGCGTGCAGCGAAGGCCGAAGGAAGAGATCGAGCGCCGCGTGCAGGAGGCCGCAAGACTGCTCAAGCTCGAGCCCTTCCTGAGCCGCACGCCGCTGCAGCTTTCCGGCGGCCAGCAGCAGCGCACCGCGATTGCCCGCGCGCTGGTCAAGGGCGCCGATCTCGTGCTGCTCGACGAGCCCTTGGCCAATCTCGATTACAAGCTGCGCGAGGAATTGCGCGCCGAGCTGCCGCGCATCTTCGAGGCCTCGGGCGCGATCTTCGTCTATGCCACCACCGAGCCGTCGGAAGCGCTGCTGCTCGGCGGCAATACGCTCTGCATGTGGGAAGGCGAAGTGCTGCAGCACGGCGAGACACCAAAGGTCTATCGCCATCCCGACACCATGCGCGTGGCGCAGGTGTTTTCCGATCCGCCGCTCAACATCATCGGCATCGAGAAGAAGAACGGCTCCGTGCAATATGCCGGCGGCATCAACGCGCCGGCGACCGGCCTTTACGCTGATCTTGCCGACGGCGCCTACCGCGTCGGTTTCCGCGCCCATCAGCTCGAAGTCGCCAACGGCGTCGCCGGCCGTCATGCGTTTTCCGCGACCGTGACGGTGACCGAGATCACCGGTTCGGAAAGTTTTGTGCATCTGCATCGCGACTCCCAGAACTGGGTCGCGGTGCTGCACGGCGTGCACGAATACGAGCCGGGCGTGACGCTGAATGCGGCGCTCGATCCCGACAACCTCTTTGTGTTCGATGCGGCCGATCGCCTGGTCGCCGCGCCGAAAAGCTCAGTTGAGGGAGATGCGCAATGGCCCGCATTGACCTCGTCGATCTCGCGCACTCCTACAGCGGCAATGATGCGCCGCTGGAATCGTTTGCGCTGAAGCCGGTGACCATGACCTGGCGGCAGGGCGGCGCCTACGCGCTGCTCGGTCCGTCCGGCTGCGGCAAGACCACGCTGCTCAATCTCATTTCCGGCATCGTCACGCCCTCGCGCGGAAAAATCCTGTTCGACGGCACCGACATCACGCAGGCCACGACCCAGAAGCGCAACATCGCGCAGGTGTTCCAGTTCCCGGTGATCTACGACACCATGACGGTCGGCCAGAATTTGGCTTTCCCGCTGAAGAACCGCGGCGTGCCGCCGGCGGAGATCGTCGCGCGCGTGAAGCAGATCGCCGATCTGCTCGATCTCACGCCCTATCTCAATCGCAAGGCGACGCGGCTGACCGCCGACGCCAAGCAGAAAATTTCGCTCGGCCGCGGCCTGGTGCGTTCCGACGTCGCCGCCGTGCTGTTCGACGAGCCGCTGACGGTGATCGATCCGGAATTGAAGTGGCAGCTCCGCTCGAAACTGAAGGCGCTGCACCGCGAGCTTGATCTGACCATGATCTACGTGACCCACGACCAGACGGAGGCGCTGACTTTTGCCGACACTGTGGTCGTCATGCATGACGGCCGCGTCGTGCAGAGCGGCACGCCGGCCGAGCTGTTCGACAAGCCCGCGCATACGTTTGTCGGCTATTTCATCGGCTCGCCCGGCATGAACATCATCCCAGCGCAAGTCGGTGGCAACACCGCGCGCATCGACGGCCATACCATTGCGTTGAACCGCCGCTACAACAAGCTGCCTTCGGGCGCGAAGATCGAGATCGGCGTCCGGCCTGAATTCGTCGATGTCGCCGCACCCGCGCCGGGACTGCTGTCGGCCAACATCGAACGCATCGACGATCTCGGCCGCGTCCGTTTCGCGCGGGTTCGCGTTGGCGACGCCAAGCTGTCCGCGCGCGTGCCGCCGGGCTTCTCGCCCCAAGGCGACACGGCGGGCCTCGTGTTCGATCCCGCGCATGTTCACGTCTACGCCGACAGCCTTCTGGTCGAGGGGGCTGCCTGATGGACAAGACCGTCAATCAAAAAGCCTGGTTCCTGGTGCTGCCGGTGTTCCTGATCGTGGCGTTCTCCGCGATCCTGCCGCTGATGACGGTGGTGAACTATTCGGTGCAGGACACCTTTGGCAACAACCAGTTCTTCTGGAACGGCGTCGGCTGGTTCAAGGAATTGCTCGATCCCTCCACCGACCTCGGCGGGCGCTTCCTCGCTTCCGTCGGACGCAATCTGCTGTTCTCCGCCATCATCCTTGCCATCGAGGTGCCGCTCGGCATCGTCGTGGCACTGTCGATGCCGCGCCAGGGCTGGCAGGTCGCCGCCTGCCTCGTCATCCTCGCGCTGCCGCTTTTGATTCCGTGGAATGTGGTCGGCACCATCTGGCAGATCTTTGGCCGGCCCGACATCGGCCTGCTCGGCTATGTCCTGAACAAGATCGGCTTCAACTACAATTACGTCGCCAACGATCTCGATGCCTGGTTCACCGTCATCATCATGGACGTCTGGCACTGGACCAGCCTGGTCGCGCTGCTCTGCTATGCCGGCCTGAAATCGATCCCCGACGCCTACTATCAGGCGGCGCAAATCGACGGCGCCTCGCGCTGGGCCGTGTTCAAGGCGATCCAGCTGCCGAAGATGAATCGCGTGCTGCTGATCGCCGTGCTGCTGCGCTTCATGGACTCGTTCATGATCTACACCGAGCCGTTTGTCGTCACCGGCGGCGGCCCCGGCAACTCCACGACTTTCGTCTCCATCGAACTCGTCAAGATCGCGCTCGGCCAGTTCGACCTCGGCAAGGCCGCGGCGCTGTCGCTGGTCTACAACATCATCATCCTGATCGTCTGCTGGGTGTTCTACACCGTCATGACCAATGCCGGCGCCGAGCGGCCGGCGAAGGAGGGCGTCGCATGAACACGATTCCCGGCCGCCGCATCATCATGACGGTCTTCCTGGTCTTCCTGCTGTTGCCGATCTACTGGCTCGTCAACATGAGCTTCAAGACCAATAACGAGATCGTCACCAGCATGCACTTGTGGCCGTATCAGCCGACGATCGAGAACTACAAGCGTATCTTCACCGACGAGAGCTGGTATTCCGGCTACATCAACTCGCTGAAATACGTCATCATCAACACCTTCATCTCGATCTCGGTGGCGCTGCCGGCGGCCTACGCCTTTTCGCGCTACCGCTTCCTCGGCGACAAGCATCTGTTCTTCTGGCTGCTGTCGAACCGCATGGCGCCGGCGGCGGTGTTCGCGCTGCCGTTCTTCAACCTCTATTCGGCGATCAACCTGTTCGACACGCCGTGGGCGGTGGCGCTGGCGCATTGCATCTTCAATGTGCCGCTGGCGGTGTGGATCCTCGAAGGCTTCGTCTCCAGCGTGCCGCGCGAGATCGACGAGACCGCCTTCCTCGACGGCTATTCGTTCCCGCGCTTCTTCGTGAAGATCCTGATCCCGCTGATCGCGAGCGGCATCGGCGTCGCCGCGTTCTTCTGCTTCATGTTCTCCTGGGTCGAGCTGCTGCTGGCGCGCACGCTGACCTCGGTCGCCGCCAAGCCGATCTCGGCGACCATGACGCGCACGGTTTCCGCCGCCGGTGTCGACTGGGGCCTGCTCGCCGCCGCCGGCGTGCTCACCATCATCCCCGGCGCGCTCGTCATCTGGTTCGTCCGCAACTACATCGCGCGCGGTTTCGCGCTCGGACGGGTGTAGCCATGGAAAACATCGCATGGATGGCCTGGACGTTGCCGACCGCGATCTTCTTCGCGGCGCTGGCTTCGACCCTGGGCGTCATGACCTGGCTTGCGGTCGCTTATCCGGAAGCGGAGCGCGTAGGCGTTTTGCGCATCCCGACCACGCGCGGCGACCGCCTTTTCATCTCGCTGGTTCTCGCTGCCGTGATTCACTTGCTTTGGATTGCTTTCGTCGGGACCGATCCGATCGCCAATTTGCCGATCGGGGAGGGCGTTGAGATCTCGAGCCTCTGGCTCGCAACACTGATTTCGCTTGGCGCGGCCGTTGCGATCTTTCGCACCGTCTGAACCAGGCGAGAAGGGGCGGATCCGGGCAAACCCGGACCTGAAGGGCAGAGCATGAGAAGATCATGCTCAAAAGAAGAGAGTTTTTCGGTCGCTTTAACGGAGGAAACCAAAATGCGACACTTGAGGAGAAGCAAAGACAGTCTGTTGGCCAGGACCAGTGCTGCGGCGCTGTTTGCGGCCACCATGACCATCGCCGTGCCTGCGTTTGCGGATGACGCCACGATCCAGAAATGGATCGACAGCGAATTCCAGCCCTCGACCTTGTCCAAGGCCGATCAGCTGAAGGAACTGCAGTGGTTCGAAAAGGCCGCCGCACCCTTCAAGGGCATGGAAATCAACGTCGTGTCGGAAACCATCACGACGCATGAATACGAGTCCAAGACGCTCGCCAAGGCGTTCCAGGAAATCACCGGGATCAAGCTCAAGCACGATCTGATCCAGGAAGGCGACGTGGTCGAGAAGCTGCAGACCCAGATGCAGTCCGGCAAGAACGTCTATGACGGCTGGATCAACGACTCCGACCTGATCGGCACGCACTTCCGTTACGGTCAGACCATCATCCTGTCGGACTACATGACGGGTGAGGGCAAGGACGTCACCAACTCCCGGCCTCGACGTCAACGACTTCATCGGAAAATCCTTCACCACGGGCCCGGACAAGAAGCTCTATCAGCTTCCCGACCAGCAGTTCGCGAACCTCTATTGGTTCCGCTACGACTGGTTCTCCAATCCGGAGTACAAGGCCAAGTTCAAGGCCAAGTATGGCTACGATCTCGGCGTGCCCGTGAACTGGTCGGCCTATGAAGACATCGCCGAGTTCTTCACCAACGACATCAAGGAGATCAACGGCGTCAAGGTCTATGGCCACATGGACTATGGCAAGAAGGATCCCTCGCTGGGCTGGCGGTTCACCGACGCCTGGCTGTCGATGGCCGGCAACGGCGACAAGGGCATCCCGAACGGCCTGCCGGTCGACGAATGGGGCATCCGCATGGAAGGCTGCCGTCCGGTCGGCTCGTCGGTCGAGCGTGGCGGCGACACCAACGGTCCCGCGTCGGTCTACTCGATCACCAAGTACCTCGAGTGGATGAAGAAGTATGCCCCGCCGCAGGCGCAAGGCATGACCTTCTCCGAAGCAGGTCCGGTGCCGGCGCAGGGCAACATCGCCCAGCAGATGTTCTGGTACACCGCCTTCACCGCCGACATGGTGAAGCCCGGTATTCCGGTCGTGAACGCGGACGGTTCGCCGAAGTGGCGTATGGCGCCGTCGCCGCACGGCTCGTACTGGAAGGAAGGCATGAAGCTCGGCTACCAGGACGCCGGTTCTGCGACGCTCCTGAAGTCGACCCCGGCCGACAAGCGCAAGGCGGCCTGGCTCTATCTGCAGTTCATCGTCTCCAAGTCGGTGTCGCTGAAGAAGAGCCATGTCGGTCTCACCTTCATCCGTGAGTCCGATATCTGGGACAAGTCGTTCACCGAGCGCGCGCCGAAGCTCGGCGGCCTGATCGAGTTCTACCGCTCGCCCGCGCGCGTGCAGTGGACCCCGACTGGCAACAACGTGCCCGACTATCCGAAGCTGGCGCAGCTTTGGTGGCAGAACATCGGCGATGCCTCGAGCGGCAACAAGACGCCGCAGCAGGCGATGGACGCGCTGGCCGCGGCCCAGGACTCCGTGCTCGAACGTCTCGAGAAGAGCGGCGTGCAGAAGGAGTGCGGTCCGAAGCTGAACAAGAAGGAGACCGCCGAGTTCTGGTTCGCCAAGTCGGCAAAGGACGGCAACATCGCTCCGCAGCGCAAGCTCGCCAACGAGAAGCCGAAGGGCGAGACGATCGACTACGACGCCCTGATCAAGTCGTGGCCGGCCACCCCGCCGAAGCGGGCGGAGCTGAAGTGACGGCGTAGCCGTCATGGCCGGGCCATCAGCGCGAAGCGCGTCTTCGCTGAGATGACCCGGCCATCCACGAAACAAGAAGGCCGGGAGCGATCCCGGCCTTTTCTTTTCTCCGTTGTTTGCGGCTCGGAAATGGCCCGAAGACGATATCGTGACGGGGGCTCCATGCGTCCTTCGGACAGCATCGCATGACGGCGTGCTCCGTGGAGGCGAGGCGGGTTGGAGAAGGCTACGCGGAAGCAAAAGCCAGCCACCCGCTTTCCAGCGATGCCCTTTTCCCTGTACCATCATGCCAAGACGACCGGCATTCAGCGGTCGCCACGGCAAGGGGAGGATTTTCATGCGTCGCAACATTATCGCCGCGCTCGCGCTCCTGATGTGGGGAGTCGGGCTGACCGCCCCCGCGGTCGCTCAGCAACCGGTCAAACTCGGTGTCCTCAACGACCAGACGGGACTGTACGCGGACCTGACCGGCATGGGCTCGGTCCACGCCGCGCGCATGGCGGTCGAGGATTTTGGCGGCAAGGTGCTGGGCCGGCCCATCGAGGTCATCTTCGCCGACCACCAGAACAAGCCCGACATCGGCGCCAACATCGCGCGGCAGTGGATCGAGACCGAGGGCGTCAGCCTCATCCTCGATATTCCCAATTCGGCCGTGGGGCTCGCCGTGCGCGAGGTGACGCGCACGCGCGACGCCGTCGACATCAACACCGGCGCGGCCACCTCCGATCTCTCCGGTAAAGCGTGTTCACCGCACGGCGTGCACTGGACTTTCGACACCTATGGCCTTGCGGCGACGGTCGGCCAGGCGCTGGTGAAGCAGGGTGGCGATAGCTGGTTTTTCATCACCGCCGACTACGCGTTCGGGCATGCCCTTGAGCGCGACACCTCGGCGTTCGTTACGGCCGCCGGTGGCAAGGTGGTCGGGGCCGTGCGCCATCCGCTCAATACCGCCGACTTCTCCTCCTTCCTGCTGCAGGCGCAAGCCTCGAAGGCGAAGATCGTCGCGCTCTCGAACGCGGGCGGCGACACTATCAATACGATCAAGCAGGCCGGGGAATTCGGGCTGGGCCGCAGCGGCGACCAGCGCGTGGCTGCGCTGCTGCTGCAGTTTCCTGACACCCACGCCCTCGGCCTGCAGGCGGCGCAGGGCCTGACCGCGAGCGAGACTTTCTTCTGGGACCTCGACGACGCGACCCGCGCCTGGACCAAGCGTCTCGTCGCCCGAAACGCCGGCAAGCCACCGAGCATGATCCATGCCGGGACCTACGGCGCGACGTTGCATTACCTCAAGGCGGTGGCGGCAGCCGGCACGACCGATGCGACCAAGGTCGTCGCCAAGATGAAGGAACTGCCGATCGACGATTTCTACACCAAGGGCACAGTGCGTGAGGACGGACGCGTGATGCGGCCCTATTATTTGCTGCAGGTGAAGAAGCCCTCGGAATCCAGGTACCAGTTCGATTATCTAACGCTCCTTGCCACGGTGCCGGCCGAGCAGGCGGCGCGGCCGCTGAGCGAGAGCGCTTGCCCGATGGTGAAGCAACGTTGAGATCGTCGCGGCGGCGTGTCGGGGGCTCGCACGCCCGTCGGGCGAGCTAGCGCATGATCCGGAAAAGTGTGAAGCGGTTTTCCCTCGCGACAAACGCGTAGCGTTTGCGCGGAGATCATGCTCCAACAAAAAGCTGAAGCGCGAGGATGATTCATCCCAATCTGATCGCGCTTTAGCGAGGCGAGCCCTCAGCTTGAACGATTTTGTTTTCGGAGAGAAATCCCAACAGCCGTTCGGCAACCGCCCGATGCCCGGCCGGCGTCCAGTGCGAACCGTAGTCACTTCCGTAAGCTTCGGCGCCGTCGAAAGCTGACGAACGGAATTCCCTTGGTGCTCAGGTGCTGCATCAGCTTTTCGTCGCGGCTCTGCAGGCCGACGGCGAGCTTGGCGCCGTGGGCAGCCACGAAATCACTGATCTTGTCGACGAGTTGCTCGGTCGCATCCGGCACCGATACCCGCGGATACCGGATTTCGACATAGGCGGCCACGACCATGCGGGCGAGCCAGAGATTGCGCACCAGCCAGTTGTCGCTGACATAGTTCTGCAGCGACCAGGGCACCGGCTGGCCGCTCAGTGTCAGACCGCTCTCGGTGGGCACGAACAGCGGCTTGCGGTATCCGTCGTAGCGGATGCTGGTCTGATTGTCGGCGCGGTCGTTGTCGGTGCAGAAGATCAGCACCACCACGTCGGGCTTCACAGTCGGCCAGATCCGCTGCAGCAGCAGATATTCCTGGTCGGTGCCAAAGCCGGAAACGCCGGCATTGATCGTCTGATAATTTGCAAGCCGGGCTCTCAGCAGATCGGTAAATCGCTCGTCGGCCTCGGCATCGACGCCCCAGACGAATGAGTCGCCGAGAAACAGTAGCACCGGCCGGCCGTCACGCTGGAATTCGACATCGCGAAAGCCGAGTTGATTGTGCCGGGCATAGATCGTGCGGGCATTGGTGACGGTCGAATCGGAAGCCGGCACCGGAGCCCAGCCGAGTTCCGCATCATGACGATAGACCAG
Source organism: uncultured Alphaproteobacteria bacterium (assembly GCA_963726865.1). Lineage (GTDB taxonomy): Bacteria > Pseudomonadota > Alphaproteobacteria > Rhizobiales > Xanthobacteraceae > Bradyrhizobium. The sequence goes on from CAVSEE010000006.1 coordinate 44,267, forward strand.
CGACCGCTCGCTCTTGCCCGCCCGCAAGGCGCGAAAATCGGCGACGCGGAGGATGATTTCGAGGACAGCCAGGGTCACCAGGGTCGACAGAAGTACGGCGAACGTCGAGCGGAGGATCTCGCGAGCACGGCTAGGCTTGATCGAACGCTGCATCTTTCCACCCGCGCGGCGGACCTTGATTGCGTAGTGGTCAGCCGCGTCCGGGCGAAACTGGCATAGACGGGAAGGGGAGGCAAACGTAGCGACGCGTCCTTTTCTTACCTCGCCCCGCTTGCGGGGAGAGGCGTAGGCCGCCTTCGGCGGCCGTCATTAAGAACGCCGAAGCATTCGCTTCGGCTATGCCGCATCGACAGATGCGATCCGGGTGAGGGGGACTCTCCACGAGTCCCGTCGTAGAGGCAGCCCCTCACCCCAACCCTCTCCTCGCAAGAGCGGGGCGAGGGAGCGCACCGCGACCTTACTCCGCCGCTTCCGTCGCCGCGAGCGTCGGATAGTCCGTATATCCCTTCGCGCCGCCGCCGTAGAACGTCGCCTTGTCCGGCGCATTCAGCGGGGCGCCCTTCTTCAGGCGCTCGACCAGGTCGGGGTTGGAGATGAACGGCTTGCCGAACGCGATCAGATCGGCGGCGTTGGCGTTGAGTTGCTTGTTGGCGAGCTCGAAGTCATAGCCGTTGTTGGCGACATAGGCGCGGCTGAAGCGCTTGCGCAAGCTCGCGTAGTCGAACGGCGCGATATCGCGCGGCCCGCCGGTGGCGCCCTCGATGACGTGGATGTAGGTCAGCTTCAGCGCATTGAGCCCGTCGACGATGTAGTCGAACAGCGGCTGCGGATTGGAGTCCGAGACGTCATTGGCCGGTGTCACTGGCGAGATGCGGATGCCGGTGCGATCGGGGCCTGCGATCGCAGCGACCGCCTTCGAAACCTCGAGCATCAGTTTGGCGCGGTTCTCGATCGGGCCGCCATAGGCATCGGTGCGCTTGTTGCTGCCATCCTTGGCAAACTGATCCAGCAGATAGCCGTTGGCGCCATGGATTTCGACACCGTCAAAGCCGGCGGCGATCGCATTCTCCGTGCCGCGCTTGAAGTCGTCGATGATCCCGGGAATCTCGGACAGCTCCAGCGCGCGCGGCTCGGAGATTTCCGCAAAAGTGTTGTTCACAAAGGTCTTGCCCTTGGCGCGGATCGCCGAAGGCGCCACCGGCTTGCCGCCATTCGGCTGCAGCGAGTCGTGCGAGACGCGGCCGACATGCCAGATCTGGATGAAGATGCGGCCGCCACGCTCATGCACGCGGTCGGTCACCTTGCGCCAGCCCGCGACCTGTTCCTTCGAGTAGATGCCGGGCGTGTCCTGATAGCCCTGGCCCTGCTGCGACACCTGGCTTGCCTCGGTGATCAGGAGCCCTGCCGAAGCGCGCTGGCCGTAATACTCGGTCGCGAGCGGGCTCGGCACCATGCCGGGCGGCACCGCGCGGTTGCGCGTCAGCGGCGCCATCACCAGGCGGTTCGGCAAGGTGATCGGGCCGAGCTTGTAGGGCTCGAAGAGTTTGGACTGGCTCATATCGGGGCTTTCGAACAATGGAAGATGAGGGAGAGTTGGACATTGCCGGCCTTTGCGCAAGGCGGCAGCCATTCGCGCCGCGCATCCTAGCCCCGCACGATACCGCCCATATGACCGGCATCGAGGAACAGCGTGTGGCCGTTGACGTAGGAGGATTCATTCGAAATCAAAAACAGCGCAGCATAGCCGACCTCCCAGCCGGTGCCCTGGCGGCCGAACGGCACCGTGACGGCGCGGTCGGGCCGGCGGCGGCTGGCGTCGCGGCCCATCGGGCTGTCGATGAAACCCGGCGCAATCACATTGCAGCGAACGCCGTTTTCCTCGCCGGCCCGCGCGATGGCGCGGCCCAGCGCGATCTGCGCCGCCTTGGACAATTCATAGGCCGGGTTACGGCCATTGGCACGCTGGCTCGCCATCGACGACGTCAGCACGATCGCGCCGCCCGGCGCCATCATGGTCAGCGCCTTCTGCGCGAACAGCATGTGGCTGCGCACGTTGACGGCATAATCGCGGTCCCACGCTTCCGCCGTCATCTTCGCCAGCGGCAGCCCGCAGGAAATCCCGACATTGAGCGCGAGCCCGTCGAGCCCGCCGAGTTTTTGCACGCAGCGTTCGACCGCGGGCGCAATTGCCGCAGCGTCGGCAACGTCGACCACTTCGGTGAACGCCTTGCCGCCTACCGACGTAATTTGCGCCACCGTGTTGTCGGCCGCGTCCTTGTTGATGTCGATGCACGCAACATGCGCGCCCTCACGCGCAAACAGCACGCTCATCGCCCGGCCGTTGCCGATCGGCGGCGCCTCGTCGACGATCTTGCGCTGTCCCGCGCCGACCACGATGATCTTTCGTCCCGCCAGCCGCCCGCGGCCCGGTGCGAGCCCCAGCGTTTCCGGATGCAGCGAGGCGGACGGATCGAGTTTTGTCGGCGCTTGCGTGGTGGTGGACATGTGGCGGGCCTCCCTGAATTTTTTGTTTTCTTGTCGTTGATCGTATCACCCTCTCCCCTTGTGGGAGAGGGTCGCTCCGCGGAACGCGAAGCGGGGTGAGGGGTCTCTATCCGCGGAGACAGACCCCTCATCCGTCGCGGACTTCGTCCGCGCCACCTTCTCCCACAAGGGGAGAAGGTAGGGAATCACTTCACCCGGGGGCAATACTGTTCCCTAACCTACAGATTCTGTCCGCAACGGCAATTTCAAAGGGGGGTAGCTGTCGAATTTTCGAATTGCTTCGGCTGGCGCATATTGGAGGTCATGAAGCTCCGCTCGTGCCGGTCCTGCCAGCCCGGACGTCCGCTATTGAGGGTAAGGCAGATGAGGTGGATGGGAGCCATCCACCTCATCTGCTTTCGGGGGTGAACAGGACATTCCGCAGCCGAGGCCGTTAGCTCCGCTTTTGACCCTGGCTGTGTAAAAACTCAAAAATCGAAACGCGACGAAGAATGATATTTTCCAGTTCGATCCCCAAGTTGAATTCGTTTGCGCTTTGAGCGACAAAAATGGTCTTGACGAATAACTTCTTCTATCGCGATTGAGCGACTTCGCGTTTTCACACAGCCAAGACCCGAAGCGGACATTGAGCTGGAAATCGGCCCGCGCTGTGGAGAGGGAGCGCACACCTTAAACAAGAAAAAGCCCCAGACGATGCCGGGGCTTTCAGGACTCAAGTTTGGGAGAGAGAAGAGATCAGTACTTCGCAACGAGCGGGGCGCCCCAGTTGAACTGGTAGGACAGGCGCGCACGCACGGTTTGCACGTTCATATCGCCGTAGGAGAATTTGGCGCAGTTTTGTCCCGCCACGCCGCAATTGTAGAACGGAGCCGGCTGTCCGTTCGGAAATGTCCAGCTGCCTCCTCCCGTGTCGGTGTTGTCGAAACGATAGTACAGATATTCGAGACCGAAGATCCAATTGGACGCGGGCTTGAATTCAACACCAGCGCCAGCGACCCATCCGACACGGGTGGCATTGAACCCGGTGGGCCTTATGTTTTGTCCCGGGAGATCACAGAGGGATACCCCCGGGGTATTCACCGGACCCGAACAATTCACCGCCGCATTGAAGCCCAGGTCAGCGAAGGCAACGCCGCCCGTGCCATACAACATCCAGTTGGGCGCGGCATAGCCGACACGACCGCGAACGCTGGCCAGCCAATTGACTTTGGTTTGCAGGGAAACAGTGTCATTCAGGGGGCCGTACGTTGCGCCGTTATTGGCCGTGGCCCCGATCAGCCTGTTGGTCCCGCTTGCATTTAGATTTGTCCAGTCCCAGTCGCCTTCGATGCCGAAGACCCAGGTGGACGCCATCTGCCAATTACAGCCGCCATGGACACCTACGAGCCCACTGGACGATGACGCGTTGACGGTCGACGGGGCGTAGGCGTGGAATGTATTCCCGACCGCAAGATCGGCGTAAGTCATGGACGGCCCGTCGGACCAAGCTCCGCCGCCATTGATGCCCGCATAGCAGCCGGTCCACGACATGATCGGCGCTGGCGGCAGGGGTTGCGCCTTCACGGCCATGTCGGCTGCGGATGCGCCCGCGGTGCTGATGACGAGGGCTGAGATGCCCAACAGCAATTTCTTCATTTCAAATCCTCCGATCGCGATTTGATTACAGCTTTACATTAGGGGGAAAGGCTTCGGCAGCTGTATCACTTCTGCAACACCTGCGCGCAATTCGGGAGACATGCGCAACTGCACCCGACGAGGTCTGGTGCGTAAAAATGCAAGAATTGGCTCGCAAAAGCATCAAGCAAGGCCGAAAAGGCCGACGTTGCTATGCTCGGGACCAATGGAAAATTTGACGGCTCGTCGCGGCTCAGGGGTCAGTTTGACGTACGTGTTTTGACGCCCTTGAAGGGGTCCCCTTTTGACGCGCCGCGTTTTGGCCCTAGCCAACCTGCCGAGGCGCGCTATATCGGCATTTGACCCGGATTTGCTGGAATGGTCGTGGCCTACCTCAAGGTCTTTTTGAGCTTCGCGAGACGGCTTTTATTTCCAGCTCGATCGCCGCATTCCGAAGCACGCCAGCCTCGTGCAGCGCCTTTAGCCGTTCTGGTCCCCATGGCATCGTCTGAGCTCTGACAAGCGCCGCTTCAGCCGCAACCATAGCCTCGGATTTCGGAGACGGATGGTGAGCTGGCGTCGAGTTTCGTGCCATTAGTTGTATGTCCCCCAGCTGGCAAGACTAATCTCTTGCCAGCTTTAGAGGAAGGGACTTTGCAGCGAGTGCCCGGCAGGGCGCGCCGTGCCGCTCGCGTTGCTTGCCCGCGCCGACAAGGTGATCGAACAGCCCGACTCGAATGTCTGCTTTTGCCGCTTCAGTCGACCCGCGGCGATGCTAGCGATGGCTCCGCACCACAGAGTTTCCGGAGTGTTGCAGAACCCGATACTCCGCGACCCGAAGGTGGTCGAGAGGATCGCCGAGATTTACAGAATTGCTGGAATGCCGGAATAGCTCGATGGCTGCCTTTGGCACAAAACTGCCGTTCCGTGATTTCTGCGACCGGTCGCTGCCGGGGGAATAGCGGACATGAGCCGAAGGGGCCGTCAGGGCAACTTTTGACCCGAAGCGGACATGGTGATCGTAGCGCAAGGACTTTTAGGCATGCGGCCGAGAAGAAGCCGCCACCATTCGCGCTACCAGCTTCAGGAATTGGCGCACGGATGCTGAGGGGTCGCTGCGACGCGATGCAACTGCTAAAAGAGCCTTCGGCTGAACCGGCCCGCTCAGCGGGCAATATCGAACACCATCCACCCTCATGTGTTGCAGCGAAGCCGGCACCATCGCGACGCCAAGACCTGCCGCGACCAGGTTCAGTGTTGAAACGATCCGCGGCGCTTCCTGCCCGAGCCGGGGACTAAATCCTGCTTCGTGACAAGCCGCGATCGTCGCGTCGTACAGCCCCGGTCCCAGACGACGCCCATAGACGATGAAGGTCTCTTCCGCGAAGGCCCGCAGCGAAAGTTTCGAGCGCCGGGCGGATTTGACCAGCGGATTGCCGGTCGGCACCGCCATGACCATCGGTTCAGTCAATAAAGGGTCGAGCTTTAATCCCGCGCCATCGGCGGGCGCGCTACGATAGAAGGCGATGTCGATTTGGTCGTCGCGCAGGCGTTGGAACAGATCGTTACTGAGGCTTTCCTCCAAGGTTAGCGTCACGCGGGGAAAGGCCTCCCGGAACGCACGGATGACCCGTGGCACGAAAGCATGAAACGGCGCGGTTGGCGCCGCACCGATACGGACCTGGCCTTGTTCGCCTTGTGCCGTGCGCTGCGTGGCTTCGATGGCGCGCTGAACTCTCGGAAGGATGTCGCGCGACGCCTGCAGCAGCGTGTTTCCGGCATCGGTCAGTTCAACGCCGCGCGCCTTGCGCCGAAACAGCTGCACACCGAGTTCTCGTTCAAGCGCCTTGATCGCTCGGCTGAGCGGCGGCTGCTGCATATCGAGGCGCTCGGCCGCCCGCGTGATGTGACCTTCCTCGGCGGTCACGGCAAAATAGCGCAAGCTCCTGAATTCCATTGCCATACCCAATCGGTATCGATTTCGTTTAACTCACATCATATCTGATCTAACGAGGGATGCTATCCGTACGGCGTATGGTCGCCAGCGCAAAGCCCGCGCGAGGCGACCGCAGAGGCCGGAGAGCGCACATGAAGCTTCCACGCCGTCAATTCCTGAAACTGATCGCAGGTGCCTTCACCGTTCCCGCGGTCCCGGGCATCGCTTTCGCGCAATCCTATCCGGCGCGGCCGGTGCGCGTGATCGTCGGCTATGCCGCCGGCGGCGCGTCGGACATCGCCGCGCGGCTGATCGGACAACGGCTTTCCGAGCGGCTCGGCCAAGCGTTCATTATCGAGAACCGCCCAGGCGCGGCCAGCAATCTCGCCACTGAGGCGGTCGTCAACGCTCCGCCGGACGGCCACACGCTGCTCCTCGTCAGCGCGAGTAACGCCATCAACGCCACCCTCTACGACAAGCTGAATTACAACTTCATCCGGGACATCGTGCCGGTCGGGAGCATCACGCGCGGACCTCTCGTGATGCTGGTCAATCCTTCGTTTCCCGCAACGACAGTCGCCGAATTCATCGCACAGGCGAAGGCCAAGCCCGATAAGGTCAATATGGCGTCGGCCGGCATCGGAAGCCCACAGCATCTCGCGGGCGAACTGTTCAACGCCATGGCAGCGATCAAGATGCAGCACGTGCCGTACCGCGGCGCGCCGCCGGCGCTGACGGATCTGATCGGCGGACAGGTCCAGGTTTATTTCGGCTCGATGGCCGGTGCGATCAGCTATGTCAGGTCCGGCCAGCTTCGGGCTCTCGCCGTGACGTCTGCAACCCGGTCGGAGGCTCTCCCGGACGTCGCGACCATCGGCGAATCCGTGCCGGGTTACGAAGCGACCACCTGGTATGGCATTGGCGCACCGAAGGGTACGCCCGCGACGATCATCGAAAAGCTCAACACGGAGATCAACGCCGCTCTCGGCGATCCCCACATCAAGGCTCACATGGCCGAGTTGGGTGAAACCGCATTTTCGGGGTCGCCCGCCGACTTTGCGCGATTGATCGCGGACCAAACCGAAAGCTGGGGCAAGGCCGTCAAGTTTTCCGGCGCGAAAGGAAGCTAGGCCGGCTACCGGATGAATTTCGCATCGCGGAACGGGGTGACGCAGGCGGCCGCAGACGCCTGTCCTATCTCGAACGTGATCCGAGAGTCCCACTCGCGAAGTGAGGACCCCCGTGCAATGCTGCTTCCATGTCTTCGATCGACAGAGGCTGCATCGTGCGCCGTCGCTTGCTGGAAGCCGGCACGGCCGCACTCATCCTTGCAATGTCATCCCCGTCCTTGGTGGCGGAAGCGGGTTATCCTTCGCGCCCCGTGCGCGTCATCGTGCCATTTGCGCCCGGTGGCGGGGTGGATATTCTAGCGCGGCACGTCTCCCGGAAGCTCAGCGAGCGTCTTGGGCAAGCGTTCTACGTCGAGAACATCGCGGGTGCCGCCGGCAACATCGGAACGGCCCACGCAGCGAGGGCGGCGCCGGACGGCGGTACGGTCTTGTTTGTGTTCGGGTCTTTTGTAATCAGCCCGAGTTTGTTCGCCAAACCGGGTTTCGATCCGCAGCGAGACTTCGCACCGATTACGCTTGCAGCCACCACGCCTACGGTGCTTGTCGTCAATCCATCCGTTCCCGCGCACACGGTTGGAGAACTCGTCGATCACATCCGCGCGAATAAAGGCAAGCTCAGCTTCGCGCATGGAGGCATCGGAACCCAGGCGCATTTGGCAGGCGAGCAGTTCAGGCTGGCGCTTGATCTCGACTTAGTAAACGTCCCCTTTGGTGGCGCGGCTCCGGCCACAGCATCGGTCGTCGCGGGCCATACGGCGGTCGGATTCATTTCGCTTGCGGCCGTTGACGCACAGGTCAACGAAAGCGGGTTACGGGCTCTTGCGGTCACCGGCAAGGTGCGCGCCAGAGCCTTGCCTGACGTACCGACGATGGCCGAGGCAGGATTTCCCGGCATTGAAGGCGACAGCTGGGTGGGCGTGCTCGTTCCCGCCGGTACGCCCGGGGAGATCATCTCGGTCCTCCACCGCGAGATCGTTGCTGTTATCACCGAGCCGGAGACAAAGGCCCGACTGATAGGGCTTGGCTATGAGCCCGTCGCAAGCACGCCAGACGAATTCGGCCGGCTGATTGGTACTGAGCTTCAGCTTTGGAAGGACGTCGTCCGCCGCGCGAATATTAGGTCGCAGTGAGGTCGCCTTTTGGCACGAAACGGACCCCCAGCGATGTTTGTAGGACGGTCGCTATCGCGGATAAACCGGACATGGTCCGAAGGGTCCAATTGTGTCGAGATTGACCCCAACTCGGACATTGTTGATTTTGGCGATGATCAGTTAGGATGGAGCCAATTAGCCAACGGTGGATTTCTTGGCGTTGCCAAAACTCGCTACGAATAGCGTGCTCGCCTAGTGAAACGAAAACGGAGGCTCCTGATGGCCAAGACCGTGCTCGATGATTTAACCCCTCCGCCGTGGGCCCCACTGCTTGGATGGCGGCTTCTGGACGCGCGCCAGCAGGAGGGTTGGGTAAAGTTTGGCTTTGACGGCAAGCGTGAGTTCTGCAACCTGGCCGGCCTGGTGCAAGGAGGCTTTCTCTCCGCCATGCTGGATGCCACGCTGGCAGCACCGGTCATCGTGATAAGCGAGGGGCGGCTCTATACGAGTACGGTCAGCATTACTGTGAATTTCCTCGCGCCTGCCAAGCCCGGCCCCATCGTTGGCGAAGGCAAGGTGACCCAACTCGGAAAGACGATTGGGTTTGTCGAGGGCAAGCTGCTGGCGCAGGACGGCACGTTGCTTGCGACCGCAACGGCAACCGAGCGCTTGCGCGAGTCCGCAAAGGCGCTTCGGGCTTAAGCGTGCGAATCGTTGCGAAACGGTTGCACGTCCGATTTGGGTCAAAAGCTGCCGTGACTGCCTCGAATTGCGACGTCGGGTGTACCCGCGAAAGCGGACGCAACTCGGATATCACCGAACGGCAGCTTTGGGCCAGAAACTGCCTGACATCGAGTGTCACGAAGGCTACAGTTACGTCACAGTCAGGCAGCTTAACCCGCTTGAAGAGTTCATTGATGACCAGCGTGTATTTTGAAGAGATTGAAGTTGGCAATAGGCGCACGGCTGGGCCCTACTTCGTCTCGAAGGACGAAATCATTGAGTTCGCCAAAAAGTACGATCCGCAACCATTCCACATCAACGAGGATGCCGCTGCGCGTTCAGTTTTTGCGGGACTAACAGCATCGAGTGCCCACACATTCTCGATACTTATTTCGTTGTTGAGCAAGACCCAATCGGTCCGTGTTCTTGCGGGGCTCGGCTGGGATGAACTCAGGCTGCCGACCCCTGTGCGTCCGGGAGACGCGCTTGATGTTGAATTGACCGTTCTGGAGAAGCGGGACTCGAAGTCGAAATCCGATAGGGGTATTGTCCGCAACCAAATTCACCTCCGCAATCAAAAACGCGAAATGGTCTTGCAATGCATTACCACCGTGCTGGTTGCGCGCCGACCAGATGCGAAATCATCGACCTAAGAGGTTGATAGATGCGTTTGGCGTCCCCTGCGCTTGAGTCGTCTTGGTTCAAACGGCAGACGAGTCCCCAAATGTCCGTTGTGGGTCAAAAGCTGCCCTGATGACCCGAAATTCGACTTCCGCTATGCCCCCGAAACCGAACTCCGCTAGATCGCCTGTTTGAAGTAGTTAAGGAGCGCGTCTCTCACTCCTTCGGGAAGTTGCCTGTCGCCAGAGAGCATCTTTTTGAGGTTGGAAGAGTGAGCACCAATTTGCGTCGCGATCTCTGAAATTCCAATTTCCTGAATTTCCGCCCTCGCCAACCTCAACAATTCCGAATTTTGCTCATTTTCTTGAGTTAGCCTCGAATTTAATCCCGACAACAATTCGGGAAATTCCCTGCAAAAACGCGATCGCGCATCCCGCAAATTCATTTTCCAGCAATTTCGCCAATTTAGCCCGCGATACTCGCAATTCGCTTGGCGGTTGTCCTCAGTCCCTGCGCTCTCGACAATTGCCTTTAGGGTCTTCGAATAACGGCTGCGGTGGCAACCGGTGCTCGAGCCGTAATTCATTTCCTCCTCTGGGAAGACCCCAAAATAATATTGATCCTCCCATTTATTGCTTTCCTTCCCGATATATTCAATTTCGGTCACCCGAACGTGCCGCCGAATTGTTGTGCCCCGATCCAAGAAAATCGCCATTGAGGAATTTGTCTTCGGGATGCAGGTGATATTGGGCTAGGGCCTGCTGATAGGACTCCAATTCAGCTACCGGAAATCAGCTTCACCCGTAATTCGGTCGAATGGGCCTTTTGCGGCCACGGCCGGACTTTTGTCCGAAAGGGACTAATTGGCTTGAGTTTCCGCGTTTGGCCGAATTTTCATCCCGCACGAATTTGGTCTGGTCAACTCAGTGCAGGCGTCGAAAATGCTGATACAAAGTCAACGGGTTTCACTTTTTTCCAGTATGGGAGGCCGTCATTGAATTTTACAAACAGGCGCGAAACGTTTGGCGTCGTCGCTGCGTATCGGCTTCCAGAAGGCATTGGTGATCGAGGAATGCTATCGCGAATAATTGTCATCGACGGCATCATCATTCCAAATTTCCGCTCCGGACTGAAGTGATAATTACCTAATGCTTCGCGGTGCGTCTTCGGCACGAAAAGCCCGAGAAATGAGCGTCAGAAACATTTAAAACCACATTTTGCATTCCTTCTTCAAAGAAAGGTACGACGCGTAACCTACACGATTTGTCCGCATCACGACGCGCCATAACTCTTGCAACATTCCGTCTGAACAACGACCTTCGGGAAACCCAATGTTGCAGGATTTCCTATGGTCAGCGCCCGCCCGATAGGCCTTGCCCTATCCACAACTACCCTCGATCGCTTGGACGCGATCGCACGCGCTGAGCGCGTTTCGCGGTCTAGAATCGCCCGTTCGTTCTTAGTGGAGGGATTGGCGGCGTACGAACGGCGGGTTATGCGCAACGAGCCAGATAGGACGACCTGGCGAGCCAAAACTCAGACGCTGGCGTCCTCGCGCCCTCGACACTGAGATCACCGACCAAAACGATTCGAAGCGCAGGGCCTATAGATATGGCTACGCTTTCCCAACACTCCCCATGCACATTGTCGAGCGAGACCGTCGCGGACACTGTCCCGGCGGCAACCAAGTCAAGAGACCAAAGTGAGATCAGGCGCTTGGCGAAAGCGCTGAGCGGTGTAAAGCGCCGTATCCACCATCCGAAGCTCCCAAACGACGCGTGTTACGCTGGAGTCGCATACGCCTTGCCGGAGCAACCCAGGTCGGCAGCGATCATGTTGTTTGACGCGCTCGGTGCATTGCCGCACGGCATGTCGCTCGATCGGATCGATCCAAACGGCGATTACGCGATCGGCAATCTCAGGTACGCCACCCCAGAGGAGCAAACAGCCAACCGCCGGCCGCCACGTCGGCGGAATTGGGTAGACGAGGAATAATCACAAATAGAAATGGCCGCTGGAGACGGCAATCTCCAACGGCCAATTAGGACCAATGCAATGACACATAAGCGCAAGAGCGACCGAAATTCAAGAAAGAATTCCAATGCTAATCTGCGCGCGACCGTCATCAGCAATCGCGCCGCGTCGAAACCGAGTAGTGAATTTCGCAGGCTCTCCCCATCCGAATTGCACAAACTCGGTCTGTCAAAGAAATCCGAGCGCTATGTTTATAAACACACCAAGCGCCTGACAGTTCGGACGCCGACCATCTCGAAACGGCAAGTTCAACAGAAGCGGTTGAGTGAGCAAGCGGGCCGCCGCGTCACGTTGGAGAAGCGGGCGCGAGAATACCTGACCGGCGAACGTCAAGCCGCGACGGCGTCAGAGGCTTCCATGCGGGAGCGAGCAATTGAGGCGTGGCGGCTGCGACGCAGATACAAATCGGAAACTGTGCCGCGGATCCGAAAGCATCTTGCGAAATATGGAATTGAAAGCCCAAGGCGAATTCCTAGATCCAGAGGTGTATTTCCGGGAGAAGGCGTTTGCCGAAGCCATATCGAAGTTCCCGAGGAGCGCGCGTTTTATCAGAAATGGTTCAACTACGGGCATGTGAAAAGAGCAGGCTCTTCCAATGGCGGACGTACCAAATAGGCGAACCTGACCTGCAGCGAGGACGAATCATGTCGACGAATGAAGAATTGCCAGACCCACCACGTGGAAAGCGAGATATGTCCGCGCGTATCGACGCGGCGAAGCGGGACGCCGCTCGGAAGCGCGCAAAGCGAGGTGGCTACAAAACTCCCGTTCGCGCAATACCAGGAATATCTTAAAGACGCTCTCGGAGGATGACAGGGCACTGGCTCGCGCGTTTTACGAATTCCCCCAATCAGGCAACGTTGGAAGCCAATTCGCTTTTGCCATGGCCCATTGAGAACGGAAAACTCGTCGAGCAGTCGATCCGTCCTTCGAATCGATTCCCGGACACGTCAACTGGGTCGGCTGCTAGGAGGAAATCTGGTTGCTGAACCCGTGTCAAAAACCATTGGCGCTGAATTCGAACGCTCAAGCTCGCAGACGTCGAGCAATTGCAACTTGATTACGACCGACAAGCCGCGCAAATCCGGGAGAAATTGAGCGACGAAGATCTGTCTTCTTGGGCTTACTGCTCGTTGGCCAGACGTCGATCAATCGCCTCATCATCGCAAAAATCAAAGCTGATCGGCCGATGATGCGCGCAGCGCTTAGATGCTCACCGTCGGAAAGAATGCCGGAAAAGCAAGCGAAACATCGCGCAAGAGAAATATTCGGAAACATTCCGGCCAGCTGAAAAAGAAAAAACAAAGGCGCGACGAGCGCGGGCTAAGGCGGCGGGCGAACACGCCCCGTTTGTTGCAATCGACGCTGAGGGAATAAACATCGGTACGCCGTCAACGGTAACGCAGCTTCACGAAGACCAATTTCTCGATTTGGGATTGCCGGAGCGTTCGGCCGACGCAGGCGTTCTGGTTGACGCAGGACCATCGGACCTTTCTGTGGGGCGCGTCCGGAGAAAGCGGGCCCGTGACGTGGCTAGGTGGAGCCGACAAACGATGCCTGAGCGGCCGCGAGATATGTGACTGGCTGGTCTCTCTCGCCGGCAGATTTCCGAGCGCGATATTTGTGATGTTCGCGGCCGGCTACGATTGGACGCAAATTTTCCGAGACATGCAATATGAAAAGGCATGGGAACTTTGGAATGCGCTGCCGTGGTCTGAGCAGGAATGTGCGACAGGCGCGAAGCCAAATCGCCAACGATTTGTGCTTTGGCATGAATTCGCAATTCGCCTGTACCCGGGAAAGTATATTGAAATTTGCAAGCTTCAGGGACCGCAACGCTCATCAAAAACGAAAGAGGCGAATTCGATTTTCTTTCAAGAATAAAGATCTTTGACACGTTCGGCTTTTTCCAATCCTCGTTTTTGGAAGCGGCCAAAGGTTTCGGTGGAAGCTTGCCTAACCCGACGAAGAATTGGAAATTTTGGAAGACGGCAAATCGCGTCGCGGGCAGTTTAATGACACGCCTCTGGCAGCAGATAAAGCGGTATACGCACCTCGAATTGCGCGTTTTGGCGCGCATGATGACGTCTCTTCGAACTGGACTCAAATCCTACGACTTGAAATTGCGCGACTGGCACGGCGCTGGCTGCATTGCGCAGGCAATGATGAACGCGGATCACGTGCGGGGATTCTACCCGGAGGAAAAAGGCCAATTTGACTAGAGGATATGGCCGACCCGCGCGCCTGGTCATTGCGGGCCTATTTCGGCGGACGCGTCGAAATGATTAAGCAAGGAGGTGCAAACACAGAAATTTTGGAATTACGACATAGCATCGGCTTACCCACACATATTACGTCAATCTGCCGAATATGCAGCGCGGCACGTGGAACTCGCTATGACTGCTTCACAGCTAATGACGGACCTTCCAGAGTTTGTGGGCACAGCGTGCTCTTTCAGGGGACGAGGATGGAGCACAATGCGCCACGCTGCCCATGCGAAGGTTTGTCGCGCAACAAAAAACAATTGAGCAGCTCTGCTTAAATTGCTCGATAATTTCTCTCTCGTGTCCATGGTGCGCGTGCAATTCCTATTTCCTGCTTGCCAACGCCGCACAATTGGGTCGGGGAAAGAGATAATTGCCAAAAAAGGAGTTTCGCATGGTTTCCCGCTGCCGATACGCGCGGACCGACGGCACGATATATTTTCCCGATCGCGGGCAAGGAGTTTATATGGTTGAGGAAGTGCGCGGCATGCTGCGTTGGGCGATGCGCGCTTACGCCGACGCGCGCGGCAATGAATTGCCAATGATCGCGTTATTGGATGCGATGGAATTTACTCCCATCAACAAGGCGCTGCCGTTCAAAGGTCGCGTCGAGAAGAGTTTCGGCGACCGAGCGGCAATCGTAGGTCGAACCAACGCGTGAGCGAGCGCAATGGCTGGCCGCGAGGCAAGAACGGATCCCGAACCCTATGACGTCAGAGAGAAGGTCCTGAAACTTGGACTGAATTCAATTTATGGCAAAGACCGCGCAGTCTGCCGGCGGGCGTTCCGTTCGCGCCGGCCGACGGATCAATGCAGACCCAACAACCATCCCATTCAAACATGTTCTATGCCGCAGCGACAACGGCTGGAGCGCGCGCGATGCTGTTAGATGCGGCGTCCTCAGATCTCGACGCAATTATACTATTCGCCACTGACGGCATTTGTTCGATAAGAGAGTTGCAAGGGCTCGATATTCCCGCGACCAAAACCTTAGGGACTTGGGAAAAATCCGAGACGGCGAAATGGTGTCTTCGTAAAGGCAGGCATTTATACTCACGAACCTTACGAAAAATCTGACGCTCGAGGAGCCGTCAAGGAAATCCAGCGAGCGCACGACGAAGATGCGCGGGATACGCCCGACAAGCCTGCCTGCGGGCATGACCGCTGAACAGTGGCTTGTCGAGGAAATCCCCGACGCGTGGCGGCGCGACGACGGCTTCGCTGCAATTTCCATATCGCGCGTACAAGACGCTCGGGGCAGCGCTGGCATCTAGAGAATTCCTACACGCTTGCTGGTCACTGGATTGAGGGCGTGCGCGAAGCGGATATTCAGAGCGTGTCCTATTAAACGGGACAATCGAGGTGTCGCGCGTGAGGTCTAGCAAGCACGGGGCTGCTCGGCCCGGGCGAAAAGCGGCGCGCGTCGCGCTGTTCGATACGATCCCTGCTGCAAATCCTTTGGAATGGACCTTATCGCGGCCGTACACACCGGACTGGCTCGACGACAAATTGGCGCTAAACGTCAGGGCGGCGGAGGAGCGGAAAGCGCTGGAGTGCAAATCCGGCTTCGGCTTCGACGGCTTCGATTAGCTCAATTCAGAATGCCGATTTGATCCGACTTTTTGACCTTTTTATTCGAATTACCGCGCAATCTATTTCGGTCGCGTGATAAACTAAAGGTCGTTAACCCATTGAATTGCAAGGTGTTTAACGAGCACGTCGTTGGGCGGTAAGGGCGTAAGATATTATCGCAGAGATCCCCCGAATTTCGAGGCGATCTTAAATCGCAACACGACAATTCGCGATGCATGGCGGGATTATGCGAGCCGCGTCGCCCGCCCGTACACCTACGAGACATTCCGATGGAGCTACCGACAGTGGCATGCGGAGAGGAACAAGGCTGAGAACGCGCTTCCGAGGGTGGAACGACCTGTCGTCGACCCGTCTGCCGGAGATTTTGTTGCCGCCGAACAATTCTGGCATCGTAGGTCAGTCCCGAAATCGGAGGTGCTGGCGCTTCGAACAGGTGCCTCATTGCACGTGCGCAACGGTGCTCTCGAAATTTCGGAAACGCTGCCGAGACACCTAGCACCCGACGAAGCGCCGCAAGTCACGATTCTGAGCCGCCGCGAGGTGCGCAAAGGCAGTGTAACCCATACCGCCCGCATGCCGAAAGCTATCATTCTCCCGGAACACGGATGGCGCATTACCGCCGAAGCCCTAAAATTTTGCCTGGGCCACAAAGTCGCTCTGATCAGCGTATCCAACCGAACCTCCCAGGGTGAAAAGGGCTTGATGTCAGTTCTCGCTGGCGATCCAATCGCCGACGCCAAATTGGTCCGAGCCCAGGCGGTGGCCGACCCTATCCGAATTGCCCGGGCCATCGTCATTGGAAAAATCGAAAGTTCGGTGATGGTTGGAGGCATGACAGCGCAGCAAGCAGGCAAATACCTCCGATCGCTTAATCAAGCCAATAACCTAAATCAGATTATGATCTGCGAGAGCGATGCCGCGTTGGCCTATTGGGCCAACCGGCAGTGCGACATCCGGACCGTATCATCCCGCTGGCCAGTCGAATGGGACCGGTTCGTCGTCCGAAGTTCAACGATTGGTAAGCGCGGGCCCCAACACGCCGATCATCCAGTCAATGCGTTGCTTAACTGGTCCTACGCCGTCATTGCAGGTAGGCTTTCTGCCGAGCTGTTCGCGCGAGGGGCCTGCCTATCGATCGGCTTCCTGCACGTAGACCGCCCCGGCCGCTATTCACTCGCCTACGACGCTGTGGAACTCCTTCGCCCACTCGTCGATGAAAAGGTCTTCGCTTTCGTTGCAAAAACCAAATTTCGAATGGGCGATTTTCTAGTTGCGCCGTCTGGCAAGCTCAAAGGCGAAGTGCGCGTGAGCCCGGCTCTGCTCAAGGTTTTTGCTCCAGCCACTTATCTACCGCAGTCAGATGTAGCAAATGCAGCTACTTATATGGTGGACACGATTGTAGCAAATTCCGCGGATTGACTATGGGCGGGTGTCAGAGGTTCACATCGGGCTGTCCGTAACGACAGCTGGCGCGGCGGCTCAACATCAACCGAATGGCAGACCGCCGACCAAAAATCGACCGAGCCGCACGAACCGGCGGCCCCCTACAAGGGTTTAGCGAGTGCTGTGGAATATAGTGGAATAGGTTGAGATATCAAGCGGTTGACGATTTAACCGGGTGCTCGGTGTCTCTGGAATGTCCCCACGGGACATTTGAAGCGCGGAACGCTACAGACGTAATCGCTTCGCGATCTCGCGTTGCTCCAATAACCTAATTCCGGGCGTCAGGAATTAGAACTGCCACGAAGCATGGTCATAGCCGACAAAATCAAGAATGGTTTGGCCGCCGTATCTATTTGGCTGGCCTGCGTCGGCGTGCTCGTTGGGCTCGCTTTTGGCCTCATGTGGTTGGCCGGAGAAAACGCCTTAGACGCGCCGGGTTGGGATTGTAGTCAGGCTGATAAAATCGAACGCACCGGCAAGTGCTATCCGATGAGTGGTTGGCACTTTGAGGAGCATCCTCGCTTTGGCAGAATAGCCGTTCGCGACCTAACCTCAACTCAGAAAGAGCGAGACCTTGATATCGATACAGCTGCGGCGTGGCGCGATCTTACCAATGAGCAACGCCGCGAAATTCTGGAACACCGCGCGAATATTTACGATTATTTCGATTTCACCAAAAGGAAGCACAATTAAAACGGTCGATGCTTTTAGGAAGCGTAAGATCGATGAAGAAAGCAGAATCACGGCGCACCATCCATCGGAAGAAAACACCCCGGCACGTCGTTGCCAAGGGGATCATCGCCTACAATCTCTCGAAGATTGATGTCGCAGAATCTCTTTTGGTGACAGCCATCGGCCTGTTTTTCGAGGACTCGCATCCCGTCCCAATCTATCAGTTGGCGAGTTCGGCCAGAGAAATCCTCACGACAATCGGCGATAAAACCGGCGTCGATACCGTCCTGCATGATTATGCAAACAAAAAGGGCTTAACTCTTAAACAGGTGGTGCAGCAAGCGCACACGTTCGCAAACTTCTTTAAACATGCGGACCGCGACCCGACCGCAAAGCTCAACTTTTCCGAAGACGAAGTCGATTCTATTTTAGCAATGGCATGCCATGACTTTAGTCGCATCACCAGCGGGATGCCAATTGAAGCTCAAGTTTTCGAAGCTTGGATATATGCTTTGGCATTCGCGCGAGTCAGCGATGCGCCTCTCCGACGCCAACAACTGGT
Source organism: uncultured Alphaproteobacteria bacterium (assembly GCA_963726865.1). Classification (GTDB taxonomy): domain Bacteria; phylum Pseudomonadota; class Alphaproteobacteria; order Rhizobiales; family Xanthobacteraceae; genus Bradyrhizobium. The sequence goes on from CAVSEE010000006.1 coordinate 62,455, forward strand.
CAAGCTATGTATTAAGCAATTTCCGCGCATACGCACTGCTGACCGCAAGCAGCAAAAGAAGCTGGGATTAGATGAACTGCAAAAGCTGAAAGATGATCCGGCACTAAGGATGCAATATAGTCGCGAGGTCAAGCTGGCGGCGGTGAAAGTAAAACCCGGCAAGTAGTGATCAGAATTCATTGGTGATCGAATGACCATCTATCCGCTTGTTGTGGGACAATCGTATTCTGTCGGGCAACTACGTGCCGCTGAGGCCAACTTGCTAGCGAAGCGACAAGCCGATCAAAAGCTGTCTGCGGCGTTGCGCATGCAGAGTTGCCAAGAAATCCCATGGGCCAAAACTCGCAATGAGGAATGGGCGCCCCTATCCCTGCTCGCTGACAGCCTCGGGCTCAACGATAACGAGACGTTCCAATGGTCGCCTGATGGTGCTGCGGATTTTCGGGTTACCCACGGCCCCGATATACTCAATCTGCAATGCACCATGGCATATGAACAGCTTGAAGAGGCTGAATACCGTGGCGGCCATCTGCATCATCACGAAATGAAGTGGAGCGAAGCGAACGGCGGATTCTTTTTTCCTGGAGGAAAAATCTCAGAACCTACGGCGCGAGATTGCATCGACGATCTCACCGCGTGGCGCGCAGGCATTGCCAATGCGGTGCAAGCCAAGCTAGGCAAGCCCAATTATCGAGGCCGCAGCCTATGCCTTCTAGTCTACGCAAGGAACTGTTGGTTTGGAACAATAGACACACCATTTGCAGAAGTCGTGTTGCCCGCGCTTGATATCGTCGGGCTAGAGAATTGGGGCCGGGTCTTCGAACGCGTTTACGTTGTCGATCACAAGGGATTTGCATCGGCGCACCGTTAGTTGCGATAACGATGCCGTTTGTGAGGTAGACATAACCGCCGCCGCGATAGACCAACTGCTCTGAGGTCCCAACGGCGGTGTGCGTGGAATTGATGCGCTTCGGCTTACCCCAACAGCTCTGGATGGTGGGCTGGTGGTGAAGGTTCTTTGACACCCCTCAAAAAATCACTCGCATGACGAATCCCATGACCATGCTGATCGCGATCTTGATGATGACCGGCGCAGCCTCGGCGCAACAGCGCACGATCTACGACTTGGGCGGCAATGTCGGCCGGCCGAAGCATAGGTGATCTGGCCCGGTTTGCGGGACCAGGGAAACAATTCCTTGGCGGATCTCACCGGCAGTTTGTTCGACGTCGTCACCATAGCGCGTCGCGACGGCCTTCAAAGAGGCGTGGCCCTGCACACCCTATAATTTGAATTGCGACACTCTTTGGATTGCTGTTGCGGACATAACCTGTAGGTTAGGGAACAGTATTGCCCCCGGAATCACTTCACCCCGAGAAAATCCCGTTTTCCCAGATCGACGCCGTTGTGGCGCAAAATGGCGTGGGCGATGGCGGCGTGGAAATAGAAGTTCGGAAATGCAAAGGCCGAAAGGAATTGCTGGCCCTTCAGCGTCAGCTGGTTGTTCGGTCCGGCCGGGAAGGTGACGTCGCGCCCATCCGCGCCCTCGAACTGCGCCGGCTTGAACGCTTTCACATACTCGATCGTCTTGGCGATGCGCGCTTGCAGATCGCTAAAACTCTTTTCGGTGTCAGGCGTCGACGGCACTTCGCTGCCGGTCAGCCGCGCGCAGCCCTTGGCAGCGAAATCGCAGGCCGTCTGGATCTGCCGGGTCAGCGGAAACATGTCCGGATAGAGCCGTGCGGAGAGCAGCACCTCCTGCTGGATGTTCTTCGCCTGGCAGTGCGCCTCGGCCTTGCCGAGGATGCCGGAGAGGGCGCCGAGGATCTGCAGGAAAGCGGGCACGGTGGCGTCGTAGAAGGACATGGTGATGCTCTTTTCGTGAGGTGGAAATTCGGATGCAGGAAACTGCATGCTGGAAATGGGGCGGCGCGCGGTAAAATACAACTGATATTGCGGCGCGGGGCGAGAGGAAAATGCCGGGAGCGGCTTCGAACCCAGGCCTCTTGCGTTTGACGCGAATCAACTGCGCCCGCGAACGAGCGTGTAGAGGAAAGAGGTGCGCCGCCGCCTGATATCTTCCAAGCGGGAGCCCGGCGGAACCGGACGAGGGAGCATTGAATGTCTGTCCAGTCTGCGGCAACGCAGGAGGCCGCGCCGCGCCTGGTTCGCTCGCTCACGCTGACGCACGCGGTGCTCTACGGGCTTGGCGTAACAATCGGCGCCGGCATCTACGTTCTCGTCGGTCTTGCCGCCGGGCGCAGCGGCATGCATGCGCCCCTTGCCTTCATCGCCGCGGCTTTCGTGATGGCCTTTAGCGCGGCTTCGTTTGCTGAACTGGGAACGCGCATGCCGGTCAGCGCCAGCGAGGCGGCCTACGTGGATGCGGCGTTCCGGCGCGATTGGCTCAGTCTCGGCATCGGGATTTTCGTGGTGGCGACGGCGATGGTCTCGGCCGCGACGATCAGTGTCGGCAGCGCGGGCTATGTAGCGGTGTTTCTGCCCATACCTGCGCCATGGATAATTGCCGGAGTGGTCCTTGCGATGGGCGGTGTGGCATGCCTCGCCACCGTTCAGTCGGTGACTTTCGCCGGCGTAATCGACTTCTGATCGAAGTGGGCGGCCTTGCCCTGATCATTATTGCCGGCGTCTGGCACGGGACCGAGGTTGTCACCCGCCTTCCGGAGATTTGGCCTTCTGCCGGCGATGCGAAGGCTTGGGCCGGAGTCGCCGGAACGGCCCTCATCGCTGTCTTTGCCTTTATCGGCTTCGAGCATCTCGTCAACGTTGCGGAAGAGATGAAGGAACCAAGTCGCACGCTACCGCGCGCGTTGTTCCTGACGCTGGGCTTGACCGCGCTCATCTACGGACTCGTCGTGTGGATTGCGGTGACTGCGGTACCTCCGCAGGAGCTTGCTCGCTCTGCAGCGCCGCTCGCACTTGTCTTCGAACGGCTGACGGGCTTGCCGCTCGTATCCATGAGCGCAATTGCTATTGTGGCGACGCTTAATGGTATCATCGTGCACATGATCATGATTGCCCGGGTGATCTATGGCCTGGCCGATCAGGGCAGCCTGCCGAAGGTTCTTGCCCGGTTGAATCCGGTGACGCACACACCCCTTCTGGCGACGGCGATCGGCGTCGGCGCGATTCTCATGCTTGCGCTGGCCGTTCCGCTCGCAGGCCTGGCAGATCTGACGGCAGGGTTCACGCTCGTCATTTTCGCGGTCGTGAACCTCGCGCTGATCCGGATAAAAAGCAGAAATGATGCCGCGCCGTTGGGAACGTTCATTTGTCCACGATGGGTACCGTTTGCCGGGCTTGTTTCCAGTGTGCTGCTTCTCGTGGTCGACCTGATCGTATGATGGACCGCTGACGTGCCGCGCATGCGACGAGGTGGCCGCGTTTAGTAGCGTGGGACCAGCGTTGGCCTTCCGGTAACGTAGCTGCGGTTCACGTAGCGGCCGTAGTAGCCGTCAGAGTAGCCGCCATACACGCCGTAAAAGCTGGCAGGGAAGCCGGGCACGTTATAGGAGGCGTAGTAGTTTTCGGCGCCATAGCCGCAGCCGACACCATAGCTGCAATAGTAGTTGCCGGCGGCATAGCCGCCGTAGTAGCGCGGGATCACCGTAGGCCTTCCGGCAATGGTGCTGCGGTACACGTAGCGGCCGTAGACCCGCGCCTGGGCGCTATCGACTGAAAGTGAGATGCCGCGCTCGTCGGACCAGTTGAGCGAGAGCAATGTCGCAAACGCGACGGTCGAGGCTGCGATTGCAGTCCTTCTTCGGGCCAGTTTCATGGATTTCCTCATCGCTGGCTGCCACCCTCTGAAACAATGACCCTGTTTACCGCGTTGGGCAAGTGAGTGAGTTCACCGTGCCTGCGGCATCAGCGCGCCCGCAGGCTGCACCTGCGCGCCAGGGCCGCGCATCTTGGCGAGCAATTCAGCCGTCGGCCAGGAATCCGCGGGCAGGCCATATTTCTGCTGCATCGCCTTGACCGCGACGCGACTCTGCTGGCCGAGCACGCCGTCGACCTTGCCGACATTGAATCCGGCGCGCACCAGAAGATTCTGCAATTCCTTCATCTCGTTGAATTGCAACTGCGCCACCGGAGCGGACGGCTGGCGCATCGGCGGCGCGCCTGCAATGCGCGCGGCGAGGTAGCCCGCGGTGGTCGCGTAGATCAGCGAGTTGTTCCACTCGGTGTAAGCAGCAAAATTCGAATAGGCCAGGAACGCAGGTCCCGTGCGGCCCATCGGCAGCAGCACCGATGTGGGGAGATCGTCGTTCGGCAACGGCTTGCCGTCGGGATAGGTCACGCCCCACGCCGCCCATTTCGAGCGCGGATGTTTGACCGAGAGGTCGGTCTGATCCCACGGCAGGTTTTGCGGCACGCGGATTTCCTGCAGCCACGGCTCGCCGCGCCGCCACTTCAATCCGGTCGCGATGTAGTTCGCGGTCGAGCCGATCACGTCGGGCGCGCTGCGCAGCAGGTTGCGGTGGCCGTCGCCGTCATAGTCCACCGCATAGTTGAAATAGTGCGTCGGCAGAAATTGCGTCTGCCCGAGTTCGCCGGCCCAGGAGCCGACCATCTCATCGGGCGAAAGGTCGCCGCGCTCGATGATCTTCAGCGCCGCCACGGTTTCGTTCTGGAACATTTCCGAGCGGCGGCAGTCATAGGCCAGCGACACCAGCGAGGGCAGCGTATGCAGATTGCCCATGTTGGCGCCGAAGTCGCTCTCCAGTCCCCAGAACGCGGCGATGACAGCGGGCGGCACGCCATATTCCTTCTCGGCGCGTGAGAAGGCCGCCTGGTAGGTCTGGATGCGCTGCTGGCCCTGCTGCATGCGATAGGGCGCGGCCATGCGTCCGGCGAACTGCGTGAAGATCTGGCCGAACACGCGCTGGCCGCGGTCGCGGTTGACGATGCCCTGGTCGTAGACGAGATACGGCGCGGCGGCGGCGAGCGTCCGCTGCGACACGCCTTCGCTCGCAGCGCGCTGCTTGAGATCGCCCAACACCTTGTCGAACGACGCGCCGCCATGGCACGACGCCGCGCGTGGCGAGGGCGAAGATGCGACCGGGCGCGGCGCACCGGTGTGCCGGGCGTTGCCAGCGGAGCGGCCCGCGGTGCCGCAGGTCGCTGCTGCGGCTGCTGCTGAAACAATTGCGCGGAAGCGGCGGAGGAAAGCAGCAGCGTTGCCGCCACCGCTGCCATTTTCATTCCGCGCAATTTGGTCGGCATGGCTGTCCCCGCTAGCCTCCTTAGGTCAGCCGATTACTGCAATATTCGCAGCGATTTGTCACTGCGCCCCGGGCGCGGCCGACGCCGAGGCGGAGGCTGCGGCTGGTGCAGCGGCAGTAGCCAGCCCCGGCGCAGGCGCCAGTTCGGACTTGGCCGATGCGAGCGCCGGCGCTTGCACGGGCTTCGCCGGTTCAGCGGGTTTTGCGGCGACGGCCGGCGCGGGCTCCTGCTTCACCAGCACCGGTGCCGGCGCAGGCTTTGTTGGTTCAGCAGGCTTCGCCGGTTCAGCGGGCTTGGCCGCGACGGTCGATCCCGCTTCCTGCTTCACCATGACGGGTGCGCTGGTGGCGGTGCCGAACCTCACACGATAGACGCCGAGATTCTCGATCACGCGCTGCACATAGTTGCGCGTCTCGGAGAAGGGAATGCGCTCGACCCAGTCGACCGCATCGACATTGGGATCACGCGGGTCGCCGCGCAACTTGATCCAGTCGCGCACGCGGCCGCGGCCGGCGTTGTAGCCGGCGAAGGTCATGATCAGCGAGCCCTTGTATTCGCGCATCAGCGCGGACAGCTCGGCGGCGCCCATCTGCGTGTTGTAGACGGGATCCTTCTTCAGCCGGTTCCAGTCATAACTGACGCCAAAGCGTTTCGCGGTGTCCTTGCCGGCTTCCGGCGTCACCTGCATCAGCCCCACGGCGTCGGCTTCCGAATGGTCGCGCTGGTCGAAGGCGCTTTCGGTGCGCGCCACCGAATAGATCATGCCGTGCTCGATCGCCGGCTCATGCTGCTTGTGCGGGGGAATGCCGACGGTGGGGAAGGCGTAGTGTTCCATCGCAAAACCGCGGCCGAGCCCGCCTTTGCCCAGTTGCAGCATCGCGACTGCATCCTCGCGCCGATAGGTGAGTTCGCCGAGCGCGGCCATCACGGCCTCGTCGTGGCATTCCTCGCCGAGATCGGCTGCAAACGGCGTCACCAGATCCTTCTCGCCGATGGCATAGAGCATTTCGGCGGCGCGGACGCGCTCGTCGGAGGCGGCAGCCGCCGTTTTTTCCGATTGCGGCATGCGGATATCCGTCGTGTCGATGCCGAGTTTCATCCGCGAGAGCTGGCCGTAATAGGCGGTCGGAAATCTTGCCGATGCCTCGTAATAGGCGCGCGCGGCGGCGCTGTCGCCTGCCGCTTCCGCCGCGCGGGCCCGCCAGTAACCGGCGCGCGCGCGCGTGATCGGATTCGACAGGCCCTTGTCGATATCGGCAAAGTATTTCGCGGCGGTGGCGGGATCGTTGAGATAACGCAGCGCGATCCAGCCCGGCATGAAGGCATAATCGGCCTGATAGGCTTCCAGCCCCGGCCGCGCCGCATCCTTCACCACGTCATAGGCGAGCTGGAATTCGTTCATGTCGAGCAGTTTGCGCGACAAGGTGCGGCGGTCGCGCCACCATTCGTCGGTGTCCTGCTGCGCCATCGTCTCCGGCGCCGCGGCAGCCACGAGCTTCGCAGCCTCGACGATCTTGTCCTTCTTCATCGCCCATTTGACGCGGCACAGCACATAGCCGAGATCGCCGCGCGCGCCTTCCGGCACGTCGTTGAGTTTGGAAAGCGCCTTGTCGGCATCGCCCTTCACGGCGCTGCATGCCTTCACGATCGCAACGTAGTCGTCGCCGAGCCGCTTGGCGGTGCGCATGGCGGCGCCAAGCTCCTTGGCGCCGATCCGCTTGTCCATCCGCGCGATGTGGTCCTCGCGCGCGAGTAGCTCCTTGAATTCCTCGTACGCGGTCTCTTCGGTGGCCTCACCGAGCTCCTCGGCGCGCCAGGCCGCCTTGACCTCGCGCGCCGCGGCGAGGCGATCGCCGTCGGCCATCCAGGCCCGCGCCAGCGCGAAGCGGCCCTTGGCGGTCAGCGGCGGCTTGTCGGCGAAGAAGGCGCGGATGGTGGCGACATCCGCCTTCTCCTGCCACAGCCGCGCCTCGGCGCGGCGGCGCATCAGCGCATTGCTCGGCCAGGCCGGATTGTCCCGGACGAAGGCCGCAAAGCGGGCAAAGCGCGCCTCGGACTCCGAATGGCGCAGTGTGAACCATTCGGCGAGCTTCTTGCCCGCGGGATCCTCGATCGCCTTGGCGGCTTCGGTCGCCTCGTCGGTCTCGCCGTCGCGCACGAGGTCGAACACTTTCTTCACCGCGGCGAGGTCGCCGGTCAGCGCCGGCGCTGGCGGCTTCTTCTCGTCCTCGTCGTCATCATCATCGGCGGGCTTCTTGCCGCGCTTGGCCTTGGCGGCCTGCTTGACCGGCTTGCCCGTCTTCGCCGCCTGCTTCTTGCTTTCCTGCTTTTTCGTTTCCTGCTTCGGCGCGGTGCGATCCATCCTTTGGGCTTCGGCTGCGGGTTCGCTGACCGCGCGGTTCGGCTCCGGCTTCTTCGCTTCCTGCTTCTTCGCCTCCCGCACTACGCGCTGCTTCGCTTGCGTAGCAGCGTCGGCATGATACGCAGGCACGAGCCAGCACGCCGCGCACAGTGCGACGGCGGCAATCATGTCGGGGAGTCGCTTCGCGTGGGTCTTTGCCATACGCTGCCTTGAAAAAAAGGAAGTGGGCGCGGGGACGTGATGCGGCATCGCGCCGTATTTAGCACGGTGTGCACTGATTTGTCCGTCCTGTACCTTCCGGAAAAACACCGGTTCCCGCACAAATTTGCCGTATTGTAGGCATTGGCGCCGAGGTCCGCCGGCGTTAACGACTTGTGTGCCGCTCGCCGCGCGGGCATTTTTGCAAGCAGCACGTCATTGCATGTCTATTCGAATTATGACGACCTCACCGGCGGCACCGGCAACGATCTTCTGGTCGGCGGTTTCGGCGCCGACCGCATGGATGGCGGCAACGGCAACGACGTGCTGCTGTCGCGCTCCGACGCCGGCGAGATGGTGGCGGCGCAAGACGGCAAGACGCAGATCTTCGCCGCCGAGACCGCCGCCTTCACGGCCAAGAACGACACCATGACCGGCGGCCGCGGCGCCGACACCTTCCGCTTTGAAGGCATGGTCAACGCCAAGGACGAGATCGTCGCCAAGCACGTCAACGCCGACGGCACCATCGACTGGGTGGGCGTCACCGGCGAGAACGGCGCGGTGCACGATCACTGGGTCGATGGCTTCGGCAACGACACCATCACCGACTTCAACCGCAGCCAGGGCGACAAGATCGAGATTTCGGCGCACACCGCCGAGGTCAAGTCGATCAAGTATGTCGAACTCCAACCATGATGGCCGCACCGACTACAGCCTTATCACCGTCATCAGCCAGCAAGGCAACGCCGGCGCCCATGACGAGGATCTGCTCGGCACCATCAAGGTGTACGGCGACAAGGTGAAGGCGAGCGACATCGCCGTCACCCAGACCGTCTGCGGCGCCTATGAGAAGCAAGGCGAGCTCAACGGCGCACACTTCGAGATCGAGGACGACGGCGTACTGCCCGCCGGCGGCACCGACGGCGGCCATCACAACGAGGCCACCGCCGCGATGGCCAACATGGCGATCATGGCGCACTGATCGGCACCCAACCGGGCCGCGCGCTTGTGCGGCCCGGACCTTACAAAACGGTAAGCGAGCCTGCCTCACTGCGGCTCAACGGCGCCCCCCTTGCGCAGGCAGTTCCCGCGCTCCCATCTTATGGGGCGAGGGAGACAGCCATGAACTATTTCCGCACCGCGCTTCTGCTTGCAGGCCTCACCGCGCTGTTCATGGGCGTCGGTTTCCTGATCGGCGGCAAAGGCGGCGCACTGATAGCGCTGGTGATTGCCGCCGGCATGAACCTGTTCACGTACTGGAACAGCGATCGCATGGTGCTGTCGATGTACGGCGCCCACGAGGTCGACAGATCGAGCGCGCCCGATCTCTACAATCTCGTCGCCGAACTCGCCGCCCGCGCGCAGCTGCCGATGCCGCGCGTCTTCGTGATGGACGAGGCGCAGCCCAATGCGTTTGCCACCGGCCGCAATCCAGACAATGCCGCGGTCGCCGTCACCGTTGGCCTGATGCAGCAGCTCTCCCGCGACGAACTCGCCGGCGTCATCGCGCACGAGCTCGCGCATATCAGGAATCACGACACGCTGACCATGACCATCACCGCGACCATTGCCGGCGCCATCGGCATGATCGCGCAGTTCGGCATGTTCTTCGGCGGCCACCGCGACAACAACAACGGCCCCGGCATCATCGGCTCGATCGCGATGATGATCCTGGCGCCGCTCGCCGCCATGCTGGTGCAGATGGCGATCAGCCGCACCCGCGAATACGCCGCCGACAATCTCGGCGCGCGCATCTGCGGCAACCCGATGGGGCTCGCCTCCGCGCTGTCCCGCATCGAGCACGCCGCGCATCAGGCGCCGAACTACGAGGCCGAGCGCAACCCCGCCACCGCGCACATGTTCATTATCAATCCGCTGACCGGGCAGGGCATGGACAATCTGTTCGCGACCCATCCCTCGACCGAAAACCGTATCGCCGCGCTGCAGGCGCTGGCGGCGGAAATGGGCGCAGGCCTCGGCGCGCCGGCAAGCGGACGCAGCTATCCGCCGCGCAGCCCGTGGGGCGGTGGCGCGAAACGCGGTCCGTGGGGATGAACAGCGTTGCCGCGATGATCGCGGGACACCGGTTCTGCGGGTTTGCGTGCTTTGCGACAACAACGTGCTGTACAGCATCGCGGCAACAGTCTACCGTTTGACGACAAGGTGGCAGGTATTCGCCTTGAAGCTGTCCATGAAGCGGCGACTTCCGAAGTCGCGGCTCGCTATCGCAGCGGCAGCTGGCGTGCCATCGGAAGGCGCAATCTGACAGGCAAAACCTTCCCACGCGCGGATGCCGGCGGCGTCCGCGGCCGCGCACCCGTGCGCCAACAAAAAGGAACCCGCCATGAGAATGCCCGCTATTTTGCAGGGCGAGGCGCGGACGCGCTTCTTCCAGGGAATCGCCTTCGGCGCGGTCGCTGCGATGACGATCGGATTTATCTGGGGCGGCTGGGTCACCGGCGGCACCGCCAGGAGCATGACCTTCATGGCAGAGAACACCGGCCGGATGTCCGTGCTGGTTCCGATGTGCGTCGCGCAGTTCACGGCGGCCGACGGCGCCCTCACCAAATTCAAGGCCGCGAGTTCCTATTCCAGGGACGGCGTCATCAGCGAATACGTCAAGACGGTTGCCGCCACCAGCATGGACTATTCGCTGGCGCGGGCGTGCACCGCGGGCGTGGAAGCCGAACTCTCGAAGACCGCCACCAAGAGCTGAGCGGCTGCATTGCCGCGACAAGGATGACAGCGCGATGAACGACAACGGGCCCAGACGACCTTCCTATCTCGTGTATTGCTTGTTGGCCGTGCTCCTGTTCGGCTCCTACGTGCTGTTCAACGGCTTTCAGACGGACAACTCCGCGACCATGGCGCCGAACCTGACACTGGTTCGCTGACGTCGCGCGCGCCTCAAGCAAGGAAAGAGATCGTCATGATTGCCTGGCAAAAGATCGAAAAGACACGAACCGTGCTCTGGGGGCTGGCGGGAGCAGCCGCCATGCTTGTTGTCCCCGGCACCACCACACTCTGGCGATGCGCCTTCGGCCTCAGCGTCGTGATCGCATGCGTCGCCTGGGACCTTAGTCGCAAGTAATTTCGGCGGCGACGGGCTCATCGCTATTCGGCAGCCCCGGCCTGACGAGTGAAGGTGTCGTCTCAGAACAGCTGTTTGAGTTTCTGCAGGATGACGCCGCCAGGCGACCTGCTTGAACTCCCGACGATCTCGGCGACAACGTCCTCGGCTACTTCGCTGAGTTGCGGCAATGAGCGCCGGTGTGACCGCGCTGCCGAGAGCAGGGCATCTCCAAGTCGCTTGCGGTTTTCGATCGTATCGAAATCCGGGGGAAGCGACTTGCAGCCGTAGTCGAGGGCTGCGGTCAGGTTGGCCAGCGTGGAAGTGTCGAACTCGAGCATCATGGACTGATTGATTCCTGAAAGGGTCTATGCGTTCAGGTGGGGCGAAGGCGAAATCCTGGTCTTGCGATCGCGGTAGTGCGCCAGGATTTCCTGTGAAGCAGAGGCATGAAGGCGTTCGAACTGTTCTCTCAGTTCGTCGAGCTCATGGCTGGCGATCGTGAAGTGGGGCGCGCCGAGAAATAGCAGCGCCTTGGTCGTGTCCCAGGAAAATCGATGGGCCTTGGCGAGGACGAGCAGGAATTCGCGGCTCTTGCCGACCAGCGCGCGCTCGACCACATCTGACGGCAGCGAGCACAGCAGGGTGAGTCCGACGATGGTTTCTTCCATGTTTCGCGCGCTGGCGTATGCGAGAATGCTGTTCTCCTGCAGCTCGCCGAGCCGGTGCTTGAATGAAACGGCCTTCTTGGCCGCGTAGTAGCGCGGCGATGCCGGTCCGAACTTCGAATGCAGCGACGCGGTGACGTCGGCCACCAGTGCATCGACGGTATCGGCCATGTCGGGCCGCTCGCGCTCCAGCTTTTTCCGCGTCTCGTCCGAGGCTTTGGCAATCAGCTGCTGGAACAGGTGGCGCGGGATGTCCTGCCTCAGCCCGAGGCTCTCGGTGAGAACGTGATCGTTCTCGGAGCGCTTGATGAGGTTGAGGAAGCCCGCTTCGGACAGTTGCGCGCCTTCATTGGTGGCGACCGATTGCGCCACTTCGGCGTTGCCGCGCACGACGAGCACGTCGGTCACGGGTTCGGGTATCGAACGACGCTTCGAGATGGCGAGCAAATGTTGCTGGCCCCTGCTGTTTGCATTTTTCAAAAGGGTCCGGACATCGATTCGTTCGGAGTAGCGGAGCACGGGACCGGCCACCTCGATCGCATGGTCGGAGGCGAGCCGGTCGATCAGCGGTCCGGGCGCATGGTCGATGCGGGAGAGCTTCGCAGCCAGCTTCGCACGCGCGGCGAGCTCGATCTCGGATGCCAGCCGCCCGATAATCTCGCCAAAGACCCAGATTTCCTCGTCGGTAAAGCGTCCGACCATGAGCAGGTCCGTCGCATGCCAGAGCGCGCGCTCGCGGCTTTCGGCGCTCCCGCTCAGGATGGCGTTGTCCAGTTCTTCCAGGTAGGAGGCCGTCATGTGAAGAGCCCGAAAACCATTGCGTGTCGCCTTGCGACAAATGCCTTTGCGATCGGCACTAGCGTGTCGATTTACGTATACAGGCCGGCATTACGCTTGCCCAAGTCGCCCGCCGGTCGAGCAACTCTGACAAGGTCCGGTCGTCAAAAAGGACCGGTCGGCGGATACGCAATGGGGCTGATGCTAGGTGGAAAAAGCTTAACGCGTGCTCAATGCCAGACCGTGTCGGCACCGTTTTGACGCTGGATCTGCCTGTTGCCGATTTTCGATAGTAAATCCGGTCCTGTCGGTTCCACCAGGGAAACCTCAAGGCTCTTTGGGATGCGACGTTACGGTTAATGTTGCGCAAATTTTCGCAGAGGTGGACGTCTAGCTCACGAACACCACCCGCGTCTCCACCGACACCCGCCGGTACAGATCCTCGACATCGTCGTTGACCAGACGGATGCATCCCGAAGAGACGAGATGGCCGATCGTCTTCGGCGAGTTGGTGCCGTGGATCAGCAGGCCGGGTTTGTCGAGCAGCAGCGCGCGGGCCCCCAACGGACTGCCGGGCCGACCGGCCGGCACCAGCTGCGCATCGGCGTCTTTCGCGCCAGGGGTCGGTGACTTCCAGTCCGGCCATTCCATCTTGTTGGTGATGCGGAAGAGGCTGCCGCCCTTCTGGCATTCCTGCGCGATGCCGATGCCGTAGCGGCGCGCCGAGTTGTTGACATCGATCAGGTAGAGGTAACGGTTGTCGCGATCGATCACGATCGAGCCGGGAACGACGGTGGTGCGATAGAACACCACCTGCCGCTGGAACGCGAAGGGCAGCCCGTCGCCGGTGGAGCCGCCATCGACGCCGGGTTTCAAGTCAGCCACCACGGCGTCCTCGCGCCCGCGCGCGGCTTTCTGCGGTGAAGTCTTCACCTCTGCACTGACCGTGCGGGGGGTCTGGCTGGCGAGATATCCGTAGGTGAGCGCCGCCAGCGCGAGAGCGGCCACCAGCGCAGAGACGCCGACCACCAGCGGCTTCCAGTTTTTGTCCGGCGTCGCCAGCACCTCGCTGATGTCTTCAGCCGAGGCTGTCTCCTCGGCGGCGAAGCGGTCCTCGATCCGCCTGATCGCATCATCGAGCGCCGCGGTATGGGAGGCGGCGTCCGCGCGCGGCAGATGCGAGCGCCGGATCAGGCTCCAGGCATCCTTGTAGATCGTCTCGCGCGCGGCGGCGTCCTTGCCGGCCACGGCCTTCGAGATCAGCGCGTAGTAATCCACGTTCATGGCAGGCCCCTACCTGACGGGAGGCGCGTACTGGATTCCGCCCTGCGTCCACAGCGCATTGAGTCCGCGCGGGATGGACAGGCGCGACTGCGTGCCGACGTTTCGCTCGAATATCTCGCCGTAATTGCCGACCGCGCGGACGGCGCGCACGGCCCAGTCCTTGTCGAGGCCGAGCTGCTGGCCGAACTCGCCGTCGTTGCCGACGAGGCGCCGGATATCCGGATTGGCCGACTTCAGCGCCTCGTCGATCGTCGCCGACTTGATACCGAGCTCCTCCGCGTTGATCAGCGCGTAGAGCGTCCACTTCACCAGGTTGAACCACTGGTCGTCGCCCTGCCGCACCGCCGGCCCGAGCGGCTCCTTGGAAATCACTTCCGGCAGGATGACATGGCTGTCGGGCGCAGCCAGCTTGAGGCGCTCGGCGTAGAGCTGCGAGACGTCGCTGGTCATGACGTCGCATTTGCGCTCGTCATAGGCCTTGCGGCTTTCCTCGGCGGCTCGCGAACGCCAGCACCTGCAGCGGCATGTCCTTGGCTGCGGAAATAATCCGTCAGATTGAGCTCCGTGGTGGTGCCGGTTTGCGTGCACACCGTCTTGCCGCCGAGCTGCAGCGCCGTGTCGATGCCGGCGTCCCGGCGCAGCAGAAAGCCCTGGCCGTCGTAATAGGCGACGCCGGCGAACATCAGGCCGAGCTGCGTCTCGCGCGACATGGTCCAGGTCGAGTTGCGCGACAGCATGTCGATCTTGCCGGATTGCAACGCCTCAAAGCGGCTGGCGGCATCGAGCGGCGTGAACGTCACCTTGCCGGGATCGCCGAGCACGGCGGCGGCGACCGCGCGGCAGACATCGACGTCAAGGCCGGTCCACGCGCTCTTGTCCTCCTGGCTCGAAAAACCCAGCAAGCCCTGCCCGACGCCGCAATTGAGCGTGCCGCGCTCCTTCACCGCCTTCAGCGTCTGCGCGCCGGCCGGCGAACTCGCGATGAGCGTGGCCACGAGCATCACGGCGGTGAGAAGGAGAGGTCGCCTTGTGCGATCGGTGCATTCCGGTCTCGCGTTCGGTTCGGCGCGGCCTGCCGGACGCGTTTGGGGTGTCGGCGAGTGTTGCGGTCGACAATAACCGACCTTTGACATGAATCAACGGAGGACAGGAAGGCGAGCCGGGGATCGCGCCGTTCGCCGGTCATCTGCTCGCTGGCTCCCGCACAAAACCCGAATATCCGTTTCGCGCCAAAACCGGAAAGGCCCCAGCTAGATATTCTCCGATCCGGCCCTCAAAGCAGATATTGCACTCCGAAACTTTGCGCGGAGATTGCAATGTCCCTGCACCATGGCGGCTGTCTTTGCGGCGCGATCCGGTACGCGGCCTCCGGCAAGCCATTACGCGTGACATTTTGCCATTGCCGGTTTTGCCAGCGCGCCACCGGCTCCGCCTACATGGTCGAGCCGATCTTCGAGAAGGCGAATTTCGAAATCACCTCGGGCACGCCCGCGATCTATACGCTGGCTTCGCACGGCAGCGGCAAGCAGGTCAGCATCCATTTCTGTGCGACCTGCGGCACCAAGCTGTTTCTCGCCTTCGAGCGCTTCCCCGGCATTGTCGGCCTCTATGCCGGAACGTTCGACGATCCGGACTGGTTCGAGCGGACGCCGCTGGTGTCCCGCCACATCTTCCTCGACTCCGCGCAGCAGGGGACAATGATCCCTGCCGGCGTGCGCACCTGGCGCGAGCACACGATGCGCAATGACGGCACGCCGGTCGAAATCCATGACGTTCGAGCAGCCGCACGCGATCGAAAAGGGCGGCCAAGGCAGCCTCGACCGATTGACGATCACGAGCGCCGCAGCCTCAATTCGCGCGGGGAGCTCGATGCGCGGCGTGTAACTTGGCTTTGCGCGCACGTTGCCGGAACTTTCCTGGCACTTCCGTGTTTTAACCTTGACAGCACCTCTAAATCCGGCAGTCGCGTGCCTCATTTGCCATTGGAAAATCAGCCTTTTCGAGATTTCGTCGACTTTGTGGCGGCTCGCGCATGGCACCATGTTCTTACGGGGTTGCATCACACTGACGTGTATGCCAATCCCCCGGTCAACCGCTGGCCGCTGCAGGCCGAATCCAAAAACATTGCGAGTTTAAAAGGAGCACCCCGGATGGGTATGCGAGCATTTTTCATCGTTGCCGCTGTTCTGGCTGGTTCGATGCAGGTCGTCGAAGCCGCCGAGCAGTCGCCGCTGCGTCGCGTGTCCTGCACGGTGGTGCGCTTCTATGTCGCCAAGTACAGCGCAGGTGCCGCCGAAATCCTGGGCGCGCAGCAAGGGCGCAACCGAGGCCGAGATCGAGTTCGGCTCGCCGCTGCATCAAGGGTTCGAACGTCATCACCGCGCAGTACTGAACGCGCGCTGGCCTGATCTGAACAACACGCAAGACCGCCTTCGGGCGGTCTTTTTTGTGGGGTAGCGCGGGCGTCTGAGGGGGCAAGCATCAGTCGCGGCGCCGTCAGCCCCGGCATTGGCGCGGCAGGTTCAGCCGCCCCGCCGCTGCCGCCTCACTCGATCACCCCGTCCGTCAGCACCAGGATGGTCGGCGGGATCGTCAGTCCGAGCGCGCGCGCCGTCTTCAGGTTGACGATCAGTTCGAACTTGGTCGGCAGCTGGATCGGCATCTCCGCGGGCTTCTGCCCCTTGAGGATCTGGTCGACATAGAAGGCGGCGCGGCGGGAAAGATCGACGATATCGGCGCCGTAGGTGAACAGCGCGCCGGCTTGCGCGAATTCCGCGTGCTCGCCGATCACGGCGACCTTCATTTCCGTCCCGATGCGGCAGATATCGTTGATCATCGCCGCCGTCATGTAGTCGCGGATCACGATCATGGCCGTGCCGCCGGCCTCCGCGAGTTTCCTGATCTGCTCCGTGACCTGGGCCTGCGTCGGCGCGGTCAGCCCGGCGCGGATCGGCTCGATGCCGAGCTTCTTGGTATCCGCCATGGTCTGGTCGCCCCAGGCGTTGAAGGTGGGGTCGGTGGCGTTGTGCATCACGCCGAGCCTGGTCAGTCCCGGCAGCACCTCCTTCAGCATCGCGATGCGCTTGGCCGACATCTCCTCGCCGAATGCCGAGAAGCCGGTCAGGGTGCCGCCGGGCCGCGCCAGGCTCTGGAACAGTTCGGGATCGCTCTGCACCGCCGGCAGCGCGATCGCCACCACGGGGATCCTGGTCTTGCGCACCGCGGCCCGCGCCGCGGCCGGGCCCGGCGCGAGCAGCACGTCGACGGGGAGTGCTGCGAATTCGTCGAGGATGGCGAGCCCGCGCGCGATGTCGCCATTGGCGCTGCGGATTTCGACGACGATGCTGCGCCCTTCGACATAGCCGAGATCGGCGAGCGCCTTGCGGAAGGGCTGGTGGATGGCGGCGTCGATCGTCGCGCTGGCAAAGCCGAGGAAGCCGACGACCGGGATGCGCTGCTGGGCGGATACCGCGCCCGGCCATGCCGCTGCGGCGCTGAGCATGCCGAGGAAGTCGCGCCGCTTCATTCCAAATTCCATGGTGCCAGACTAGCGGGTGCCATCCCCGGGCAAAAGGGCCAGCTTGCCGCGCAGGCAAGCGGGGTCCGTCGCCTGAACCTACTTATGCGCGCTCCAGTTGCCCCAGCTCACATTCTTCAGGCTGCCGAAGTCCGTGCCCAGCGGCCGTCGCGTCTGGTGCTCATGGCCGCCGATGCATTTCTCGGATTCCGCGATCTTGCGTTCGAGCGCGACCATCGCCTTCTGGACGTCGCCGAGCTTGTCGTGCTGGCCGCGGAAGCGCGCGACTTCGAGCGCCTTCAGCGCTTCGCGGTTCTTCTTCAGTTGCGCGCGGTGCCAGGCGATCCGGCTGTCACTGTCGGCCATGCGAGTGTCCCTAATTCGCGGTCGAAGATAGCATGGGCGAGGCGGATGATTGTGCCGGGAATGAGTCGGGGCGATCGTCCCTACAACTCCCTCGCGTTGGAAAACGCAAACGAGCTCACCCGCCGGGTGTTCTCGTCGAGGATCAGCGTGCGCGTGATCGGCGGCTCGGCGCGCTGGCTGCAGTTTTCGCGCTCGCAGAGCCGGCAGTTGACGCCGATCGGCGTGCCCTCGGCCTTCTCCAGGTCCATGCCGGCGGCGTAGACGAGTTTTGCCGCATGGCGGATCTCGCAGCCGAGGCCGATGGCGAAGCGCGGCTGTGGTTGTGGATGGGGAGCGACAAGCCGGCGCAGCATCTGCGCGATCGAGAAATAGCGCGTGCCGTCGGGCAGTTCGATCACCTGCTTCAAGAGGCGATCCGGCGTGTCGAAGGTGGAATGCACGTTCCACAGCGGGCAGGTGCCGCCGAATTTCGAGAACGGAAAGGTGCCCGACGAGAATCGCTTAGACACGTTGCCGGCATTGTCGACTCGCAGCAGGAAGAACGGCACACCGCGCGCGTTCGGCCGCTGCAATGTGGTCAGCCGGTGGCAGACCTGCTCGAAGCCGGCATTGAAGCGCTGCGCCAGCACATGCACGTCGTAGCTCAGCGCCTCGGCCGCGGAGTGGAAGGCGGCATAGGGCATCATCGCGGCGGCGGCAAAATAATTGGCCAGCGTAATGCGGTAGAGCCGCCGTGCGGTGTCGTCGAGCGGGCCGGCCTTGTTGACGATGGCCTCGATGGCGGGGCCGCATTCGGTGAGCGCAATCTGGAAGGCGAGCTGGAAGGCGCGGCCGGGACCATCGACCAGCTCGGAGATCAGGAGCTGCCGGCGGTGCCGGTCGAAGCGGCGCAGCGTCTCGCGCATCACGTCGACGGGCATGATGCGGGTGACGATGGAGTGCTTTTCCCGCAACCGCTCCGAAAGCGCCGCGAACAGCCCGTCGGGGGCGACGTTCAGCTCGTCGCGCAGGCTTTCGGCGGCCGTCTCCAGCTCCGGAAAATAGTTGCGGTTGGCCTCGATCAGCTCGCGCACCCGCTCGATCGGGTTGGCCTCGAACGCCGTGCCCTCGTCGGTCGGCCATTTGCGCCGCCACCATCGTCTCGCCGCGGCGCGCCTCGGTGTAGGCGGCATAAAGCCGCTGCAGGGAATGCGTCACGCCAGGGCAGAGCTCGGCGAGGTCGCGCAGCTCCTGCTTGGGCACGTCGATCTGGCGGAACAGCGGATCGGAGAAGATCTCGTTCAGCTCGGCAAAGAACCGGTCCTCGTCCGCGGTGGCGAGGTCGCGCAGGTCGAGGTCATAGGTCTCCGCCAGCCGCAGCAGCAGCTGCGCCGTCACCGGGCGCTGGTTGCGCTCGATCAGGTTGATGTAGCTCGGCGAAATCTCCAGCCCCTCGGCCATCTGGGTCTGCGACAGCCCCAATTGCTGCCGGATGCGCCGGAAACGGGGCCCGACGAACAGCTTTTTCCCGGAATCAGAGGGCATGGCGAGTTCCTCGATTTGAACCTTCTGGGGCTTTCGCCGCCTTATGGTTGGAGGCCGCGCCCGGCGCGCTCCACACCACCAGACTACCGAAATCACCCCAGTCAGGTCAGCTTCGCTGGCCGATTTTGTGACAAGTTTTACAAAATGACATATATGACAAGTTCATATGTTACACAACATCACCAATAAAATACAAGCCCTCTATCCGCATTAAGGAATCTGGCGTTTAGCTCCCAGCACGCATTTCGCAATGCATTGTCACGAATGTCGACGAAAAAGGATCACGGACATGAACTACCAGCCACGCGGGATCGGCGACCAGGCGCAGCAGGGACCGGCTTCCTATCTGAACGAGGTTGCAGCTGCTGAAGCGCTGCTCAAGACCAAGCCGAACTGGAACGGCGTCGGCGCCGAAGCCGTGGCGCGCATGCGTCTGCAGAACCGTTTCAAGACCGGCCTCGACGTCGCCCGCTACACCGCGGCGCTGATGCGTGCCGACATGGCGGCCTATGACGCCGATCCGACCAAGTACACCCAGTCGCTCGGTTGCTGGCACGGCTTCATCGCGCAGCAGAAGCTGATCTCGGTGAAGAAGCACTTTGGCAAGACCGATCGCCGCTATCTGTATCTCTCGGGCTGGATGATCGCAGCACTGCGCTCCGAGTTCGGACCGCTGCCCGACCAGTCGATGCATGAGAAGACCTCGGTGCCGGCCCTGATCGAAGAGCTCTACACCTTCCTGCGTCAGGCGGATTCCCGTGAGCTCAACGACATTTTCCGCGCGCTCGACGCGGCCCGCGAGGCCGGCGACAAGGCAAAGGAAAAGGCGCTGATCGAAAAGATCGACAGCTTCAAGACCCATGTCGTGCCCGTCGTCGCCGACATCGACGCCGGCTTCGGCAATGCCGAGGCGACCTATCTGCTCGCCAAGAAGATGATCGAGGCGGGTGCCTGCGCCCTGCAGATCGAGAACCAGGTCTCCGACGAAAAGCAGTGCGGCCATCAGGACGGCAAGGTCACCGTGCCGCATGAAGTGTTCCTGGCGAAGATCCGCGCCTGCCGCCATGCCTTCCTCGAGCTCGGCGTCGAAGACGGCATCATCGTGACCCGCACCGACTCGCTCGGCGCCGGCCTCACGCAGCAGATCGCCGTCAGCCACAAGCCCGGCGACATCGGCGACCAGTACAACAGCTTCCTCGATTGCGAGGAAGTCACCGCCGCCAACGCCCGCAATGGCGACGTCATCATCAACCGCAACGGCAAGATGATGCGTCCGAAGCGGCTGGCCAGCAATCTCTACCAGTTCCGCGCCGGCACGGGCGAAGATCGCTGCGTGCTCGACAGCATCACCTCGCTGCAGAACGGCGCCGACCTGTTGTGGATCGAGACCGAGAAGCCGCATATCGAGCAGATCGCCAAGATGGTCGACCGCATCCGCGAGGTCGTCCCGAATGCGAAGCTGTGCTACAACAACTCGCCGTCGTTCAACTGGACGCTCAACTTCCGTTGGCAGGTCTACGATGCGATGAAGGAAGCCGGCAAGGACGTCAGCAAGTACAACCGTGCCGAGCTGATGAAGGCGGAATACGACGATACGCCGCTGGCCATCGAGGCCGACGAGCGCATCCGTACCTTCCAGGCCGATTCCGCCAAGCGTGCCGGCATCTTCCACCATCTGATCACGTTGCCGACCTACCACACGGCAGCGCTGTCGACCGACAATCTCGCCAGGGATTATTTCGGCGAGCTGGGCATGCTGGGCTATGTGAAGAATGTTCAGCGCCAGGAGATCCGTCAGGGTATCGCCTGCGCCAAGCACCAGAACATGGCCGGCTCCGACATCGGCGACGAGCACAAGGAATATTTCGCCGGCGAGGCCGCTCTGAAGGCGGGCGGCGCTCACAACACGATGAACCAGTTCGGCTAACGCCGGAATTGATCAGTCCGGGTCTGGTCGGCTACAAGCTGACCAGCACCCCGAGCATGATCCGGAAAAGTGTGCAGCGGTTTTCCGAAAAGATCATGCTCAAACAAAAAGTTAGAGGAAGATGACGACCGCAGGATCGTCATCTTCCTCTAAGGCAACAGGAGACTACGGAATGACCAAGGGCAGCCTTTTTTGGGTTATCGGCGGCGAGTTCGGCTCGATGAACTTCCACAAGCTCGTGGAAGGTTCCGCCCAGGTCAAAGGACCGTTCAAGAGCCGCAAGGAAGCGGAAGACTGCTGGAAGGAAGTCTCTGAAGAGAGCCGTCACAAGGCAGGCGTCCGCTACACCATCGTGGAAGAGCCCGATCGCTCCGCGCAGGCCTGAGGCGCTCGCCTCGAGGCTTCGACCCGATCGGCTCCCGCGTGCGAGCCATCAACGTCCAAGGGCAATCGGCCCCGTCCGGCGCAAGTCGGGCGGGGCCGAGCGCATGTGGGGGCCGGGGTGCCGCCGCAGGCGGCACTCTAACTCATTGAGACTAAAGGCCCTTTGCGTGACCTTTGGTTACTGCTAGGTTAACGAAAGGAAGTATGAGTCCAAACGAGGCGCCCATGTCAGACGCGCAAAACGCCGCCAGCCCCAGCGAAAACCCGATGCGGTTGCGCGATGCCTTGCGCAAGGCGCGCATCGAGGCGGCCGACCGCACCGGCGTGGTGGTCGACCTGCGCGATGCCGAAGTCGCGCGGCTGGAAATCCTCAACGAGGCGCTCGATCCGCTGTTCGCGCAGGTGCCGGATAGTGTCGACCTGTTCGATCGCGGCATCAGCCAGGGCGAGACCCCGCGGCTGTGGATCGACGTCGTCGCCCACGTGCTGATGGGCCGCGACAAGCGCATCTATCGCTTCGTGCAGGACACCCGCTACGGCCGCATCGTGCTCGCGGAATCGCACGACGTGCCCGTCATCGTCGATGCCGTCACCGACTATGTCGCCCGCCGCATGATCGAGCGCGAGCATGCGCTGGTGGCAACGCCCGGCGCCGGAGCCGGAGCAAGCGCCAAAGCCGCGCCGCCGCGGCTGGGGCATGTTCATCCTCGGCTTCATCCTCGGCGTCATCGCGCTGTTCGGTTTCGCGTTGTATGCGAGTCTGCGCAACTTCTAGCGGGATCGGCGCTCGGGGCGGTAGTTCATGTCGCGATACAATTACGCAGTGCTGGTCGGAGTAGCGACCGCTATTGCCATCATCGCGCTGTCCGCACTATCGGCGTTTCTGTATCGCGCCTGGCTGAACTATCGCCGCGAGGAATTCATCCGCAGCTACCGCTGGCCCGCGGGATTGCTGGAGCGGCTGGAAAGGCATCATGCCGGCTTCGAGCGCAAGGACAGCGCGCTGGTCTCGCGCGGCCTGCGCCAGTTCTTCCTGGCCTATTTGCGCAGCGGCCAGAAGTTCGTGTCGATGCCTTCCCAGATCGCCGACGACCTCTGGCACGAGTTCATCCTCTACACGCGCGAATACCAGGCCTTCTGCAGCCAAGGCGTTCGGCGGCTTCCTGCATCACACCCCGGCCGTCGTGCTGAGCGCCAACCGCAAGAACAACGAGGGCCTGCGCCGGGTGTGGTGGCAGTGCTGCCGGGAGGAGAACATCGATCCCGTGCGTCCGAGCCGCCTGCCGCTGCTGTTCGCGCTCGACGCCAAATACAGGATTGCCGGCGGCTTCACCTATCAGCCCGCAGTGCGAGCAGCTCCGGCAAGGTGGCTCGGGAGCCGGCTATTGTGGCGGCGATTTCGCAAGTTCGTCGGTTGACGGCAGCACCGACGGGTTTCGGCGATTCATCTGGTGACAGCAGCAGCGGCGATTCCGGCGGCGGCGATGGCGGCGGTGGTGACGGCGGCGGGGATGGCGGCGGTGGAGGTGGCGGCGGCGGTGGCTGGCTGCGGCGGCGGTCGGAGATCTAGCGCTGACACTGTTACGACAGCTGCACCCGCCGGATTTCCTTCACCTGCATGTCGCGGTCGATGCCGCGCACGGTCTGCTCGACGCGCCAGGCGCCGTCGCTGCGCTCGATCGAAAACATGTTGAAGGCGGCCGCCGGATAATGCCGGTGCGCAACGGCCGAGGCCGAGGGAACGCCGATCGCGGGAATTTCGCCGCGCGGGCCTTCCAGCCACATGGTGGAGTGGATGTGGTCGTGCCCGTGCAGCACCAGCTCGACGCCATGCTGCCGGATCAGGGCGCGCAGCTGCCGCGAGTCGGTCAGCCGCTTGACCCGCGAGGTCGAATGCAGGGGATGGTGCACCAGCAGCACGCGAAAGGCCTGTTCGGCGGCGAGCAGCGCGAGGACCTTGTCGAGCGCCTGCATCTGCGCCGCTCCGAGCTTGCCGGTCGCCATCAACGGCGCCGTCGGCACCGCGGAGGAGACGCCGATCAGCGCCACCGGGCCGCGCCGGCGCACGAAGGGAAAGGCGCCGTTGCCGCCGTCGATGTCGCCGCGCAGATAGTCGACCCACGCCTCCGCCGCGCGATGCCTGGTGGCGCTCACATAGGCATCGTGATTGCCGGGGATGACGGTGACGTGCTCGGCCTCGCCGACGCTTTCCAGCCACGCGCGCGACGGCGCGAATTCGGCCTCCAGCGCCAGGTTGACGAGATCGCCGGTGACGGCGATGTGGTCAGGGGCTTGCGCGCGGATGTCGGCGACGAGGGCGTCGAGCACCTCGCGGCGGTGGTATTTGTGGCGGTTGCGGGTCCAGTTCAGGTAACCCAGCGCACGCTTGCTCGCGAGATCGCGCAGCCGCGCCGCCGGCAAGGGCGGCAGATGCGGATCCGACAAATGCGCCAGTGTGAACGCCATCGGCAAGGGTCCGGCCGGATTGATGCTGCCCTCTATTGGCAAGGCGGCCCGCTTCGCGCAAGGATCAATAAGGATCAATCGCGACGCGAGATCGGGAGAATGCGTCTGACATGAGCCTGTCGGCCTTGCGCAAACGGTTCGAGCCGCTGCTGCGGCCGGATATTCCACCTTTACTGGCGGCTGGCGCGCGGCATGACGCTGGGCGTCCGCGGCGTCGTGCTCGATGCCGAGGGCAAGGTGTTTCTGATCCATCACACCTATGTCACCGGCTGGCAGTTGCCGGGCGGCGGCGTCGAGGCCGGCGAGACCTTTCTCGAGGCGCTGAAGCGCGAATTGATGGAGGAGGGCAGGATCGAGGTGCAGGGCGAGCCCGATCTGCATGGGCTGTTCTTCAACAGCCACGTCTCGCGCCGCGATCATGTCGCGATCTACGTCGTCAGGAAATTCCGGCAGGACCGGATGCCGGAGCCCAACCGCGAAATCTCGGCCTGCGGCTTCTTTGCGGTGGATGCGCTGCCATCAGACACCACCGAAGGCACGCGCCGGCGGATCGCCGAAGTGGTCCGCGGCCAGCCTTCCATCCCGACCTGGCGGTGAAGCCATTGCGCAAGTTGCATGCACACCCTAGAAGCTGGCGGCGCGTGACCGGAACCAGGCCATGAAGCTTGCCAAAATCATTATCGGAATCCTCTTTCTCGCGGTGCTCGCGAGCAATATTTTCGCGATCTCGCGCTGGAGCGAGAGCCGCGGCGTCTATGACGACTCTGCTATCTCCGCCAGGCGCATCTGTTTCAGCGCTTCGGCCTTGCCGGCTTCGACACCGACATCGCCAAAGACGACGACCATTATCTCGCCGGCAAGCTGCGCGACATCGGTTTTGCCGAGTGGAACGATCCCTCGAGGGCGCCGTGCCACACGCCGATGGAGAAGACGAAGAAATTCGTCCTGCAATATCCGCCCGGCACCGGCGCGGTGCTGGCGCTGTTTCCCGCCGGCTTCCAGGTCATCCCGCTCTACGTGACCGCAAACCTCGTCGCCGTCGCCTTCGCGCTGCTGGCGCTGTTCCGCGCGTCTTCGCCGCCGTCCCTGACGCTTGCCGCGATCTTCGGCTTTGGCGCGATCTACCTGATGATCAATCCGACCAAGGCGAGCTATTCGGTGGCGCCCACCATGATGGTCTGCGCGCTGGCGGGCTTCCTCAGCGCAAAACTGTTCGCGTCAAGCTCGTCGCGCGAGCGCCTGTTGCTCGCGATCGCAATCGGGATTCTGATCGGCCTGTCCACGAACTTCCGCCTGCCGAACCTGCTGCTGTCGGCGGGTTATGGCATCTTCTTTCTGATGGCGTTCCTGCTGGCGCGAAGCAGGCAGACCTTTCTGGAAGGCCTTGCCTTCGGCATCGCCTTCCTGGTCGGGATCGCGCCGACGCTGGCGGCGAACTGGATCAATGCCGGCAGCCCGTTCACGACCACCTATGGCGGCGTCGACGTAGCGCCGCCTGCCATCGACATGGCCACGCTGCGATCCTATCTGGTCGACGTCCAGTTCTTCCTGCTGCTGGCGGCGATGGTCTGGACCGCCGCGATCTGGCGCCGCCCCGGCGCGCGGCAGGCGGTGCTGGTGGTGGCGGCTAATCTTGCCGTCAACATCGTCTTCTTTGCGACGCATCCGGTGTTCACGCCCTATTACACCATCCCGATCGCCATGCTTTCGTTGTGGACACTGCTGTTTGCCACCCTCGCGTTGCCGGAGGCGGCCGCGGATAACCCGGCGCTGGCGCAACCGGCCAAAGCCTGATTGCGGTATAAGCATTCCATGGACAGGGTTGATTCGATGGTGGTTCGACGATGACGGCAGCGGATCTGCGCATCGCCGTGCTGGTGCCGTGCTACAATGAGGAGGCCGCGGTCGCGACCGTCGTCGCCGATTTCCGCAAGGCGCTGCCGCAGGCCGCGATTTACGTCTACGACAACAATTCGAAGGATCGCACGGTCGCGGTGGCCCGCGAGGCGGGCGCCGAGGTGCGCAGCGAGACGCACCAGGGCAAGGGCCATGTGGTGCGGCGCATGTTCGCCGACGTCGATGCCGACGTCTATGTGCTGGTCGATGGCGACGCCACCTATGACGCGCCGAGCGCGCCGGCCATGGTCGAGAAGCTGGTTTCCGAGCATCTCGACATGGTGGTCGGCCTTCGCGTCGACCAGTCGGTCGCGGCCTACCGGCCCGGCCACCGCACCGGCAACTGGATGCTGACGTCGTTTCTCGCCTCCGTGTTCGGCGAGGCGTTCAAGGACATCCTGTCCGGCTACCGCGTGTTCTCGCGCCGCTTCGTCAAATCCTTTCCGGTGCTGTCGGACGGCTTCGAGATCGAGACCGAGCTCAGCGTGCACGCGCTGGAGCTGGCGCTGCCGGTCGCCGAGGTCTCGACGCCGTATTACGCGCGCCCGGAGGGCTCGTTCAGCAAGCTCAACACCTGGCGCGACGGCTTTCGCATTCTCGGCACCATCCTGCGGCTCTATCGCTCGGAAAAGCCGCTGCGCTTTTTCACCGCGATCGGCGTCTTCCTGATGCTGGTGTCGATCGGTCTCGCGATCCCGATCGTCGTCACCTATCTGGAAGAGGGCCTGGTGCCGCGGCTGCCGACGGCCGTGCTGTCGACCGGTCTGATGATCGTTGCCGTGCTGTCGATCTCTTCGGGGCTCGTGCTCGACACGGTGACGCGCGGCCGGCGCGAGATGAAGCTGCTCGCCTATCTCTCCCAGCCGTCGGTCGGCAAGCGCTGACGCGCGCGCATAGACCCCTGCGGCGCCAGATGCTAATTCCGGCATTGTCATGAGTGATCTCTCCCTCACCATCCGCCCCGAAACGCCGAACGATGCCGATGCCATCGAGCGCCTGCATGAGCGCACCTTCGGCCCCGGGCGCTTCGTGCTGAGCGCCTATCGGCTGCGCGAGCATGTCGATCATCTGCTCGACCTGTCGTTCACCGCGCGCATCGGCACGCTGCTGGTCGGCTCGGTCAGGCAACTGCCGGTCTGCATCGGCGACACGCCGGCGCTGATGCTGGGGCCGTTGACCGTGGAGCCGCCGTTCCGCAGCCGCGGCGTCGGCCGCGCGCTGCTCGACCGCGCGCTTGACGATGCGAGGAAGGCGGGACATCGCCTCGTCATTCTCGTCGGCGACGCGCCCTATTACAGCCGCGTCGGCTTCAAGGCCGGTGCCGAAGGGCAGGGCGACCATGCCCGGCCCGGTCGACTATGATCGCCTGCTGGTGGCGGAGCTGGTCGAGGGTGCGTTCGACGACGTCTCCGGCGCGATCGGGCCGGACTGGAGCAAGGCGAGGTAGCGACGGTGGCGCTTCTCACCTCGCCCCGCTTGCGGGGAGAGGTCGGATTGCATCGACGATGCAATCCGGGTGAGGGGGACTCTCCGCGAGTCAGACTACGAGCAAATTTGCCGAGACAGCCCCTCACCCCAGCCCTCTGCCCGTGCCGGGGCGGGGAGAGGAGCGAAATCAGAACTTCAAGTTCGCGAACGCGCGCACGCCGATGCCGGGCAGCAATACCTCGTCCTT
This sequence comes from uncultured Alphaproteobacteria bacterium, assembly GCA_963726865.1. Lineage (GTDB taxonomy): Bacteria > Pseudomonadota > Alphaproteobacteria > Rhizobiales > Xanthobacteraceae > Bradyrhizobium. The sequence goes on from CAVSEE010000006.1 coordinate 89,814, forward strand.
GTTGTAGGACACGGAGTTGCGGATGTTCTCGTTCAACAGATTGTTGCCGACGAGGCCGACCGTCATCTCGCGCGCGCCGAACCAGCTCGGATCGAGCTTGGTCTTGTAGCTGATCTCGGCCTTCAGCAGATTGTAACCCGCCGTCGGCGTTTCACCGATCGGCGGCGATGTCGTTCTGCGCAAAGGCGTGCAGCAGATTGACGCGCATCAGCCAGTTGACGTCGCGCCAGAACAGGCCGCCGCCGGCGCGCACCGGCGGGATGCGCGGCACGTTGGTGCCGTCGGCGAAGGTGGCGCGGACGACGTCGAACTGGTTCTCGATGCCCCAGATGCCGCCGTTGAGCGGGCCGACATCGAGCTGGCTCTGGAATTCGCCGCCGCGGAAGGTGGCGTCCTTCTGCGAATAGACCGCCTGTTTCAGCTCCAGCGGATTCGGGTCGGCTGCATCGACGCAGAGGCTTCGTCGCAGGTGTTGCCGGTCAGCCGGCGGAAGATGAAGTCCGTTGAACTTCGTGTAGTAAGCCGGTGATTTCGAAGCGCAGCGGCCCTGCTGCCCGCCGCAACCCGATCTCGACCGATTTTGCCGTCTCGATGCCGAGATTGGGATTGCCGATGTCGAAGGTGGCGGTCGCATCGTGCGCGCCGCGCGAAAACAGCTCTGCCGGCTTCGGCGCGCGCTCGACATATTGCGCAGTGATACTGGCGACCAGATCGTACGGCAGATTCTGGATCAAACCGACGCTGGCGCTCTTCGGCGTGAAGTGCAGATTGCGCGGCGTGGCAGGGCCGATGCTGGCGGGGTCGGCGTTGACATCGAACACGGCCGGTATGAACGCCGGCGTCGTGCCGAGAGGTTGACCTGCTCGATGCGCCCGGCAATCTGCGCCTTGGTGGTTTCACTGAATTTGAACTCGTTGAAGACGTAGCCTGCGACCCTGTTGTTCCTGTTGGGGTCCCACAATCCGTTGAGTGGACTGCCCGGATCGTCCGGGCTGGGTGCCGTCAGCTCCTGATGGCCGGCCTGCAAGCCGAACGCCGTGGTGATCGCCGCAAAGCGCGCGTTGAACGGCATCATCTGTACTTCGAGGCGGCCTTCCTGTTCCTTGTTGGTAAAAGTCTGCCGCACGCCAAGCGTCGTCAGATCGGCAGGATCGGCGAGACCGATCTCGTTGTGCTTGTAGTCGGTGGCGCCGGCCCAAAAGCGGATTGCATCGATGGCCGCTGCGTCCGGCCGGTATTCGCCCTTGGCGGTGAATTTGGTCTGATGCGCGTCGATCCGGGTCAGGTGATCGGCGCCGTCGATGCCGGGGATGTGGTAGAGCGCGTCGGTCTGCGTGAGGGCGGCGCCGATGAAGCCGCCATGGAAGATGTAGGAGCCGCCGATCGAGGCGCCGTCGGCCTGGGCGGCCGAATTCGGCTGGCGTCCGTTGACCGGCCGGGTCTGGTCGAACAGATAGGGATAGCTCGGGATGTTGTAGTCGCCGGATTTGCGGCCATAGGCGTCGGCGTGAACCGCAAAATTGCCTGCGCCCGCATCGAGCAGGATGGCGCCATCGACGCCTCGATCGACGGAGTTGACGGCGGTGCGCGTTTCAACGGTGACGCAGGACGGCGACTGGACCTCTGCCAGCGGAGCCTTTGCGGGCAACCCGTAGGTCTGGAACGGCGCCGCCACGCATGTGGGCAGCGCGTCGGGAATCCGGTTGTTGGTTGCGCTGACAACGCCGCCGATCGACGTCGAGCCATAGCGCAGCGCCGCCGGTCCGCGGATCACTTCGACCTGGTTGGTTGCGATCGGGTCGACCGGGACGAAATGGTCCTCGCCGAGATCGGATGCGCCATTGGCGGCGACGCCGTTTTCGAAGATGCCGACGCGGTTGACGTCGAGCCCCCGGATGATCGGCCGGCTTGCGGCACCTGGCGCGAAGGTTGAGGCGGTAATGCCGGGTTTTGAGAACAGGAGGTCGCCCAGTTGGGCGCCGCCGGCGCGGCGAAGCTCCTCGTTCGGCACGACGGTGACCGTCGCGAACTGGTCGGTGACGACAGGTAGCACGCCCTGTTGCGGCGCCGGCGTTGACGGCGCCGGCTGCGACTGCGGCGCACGGCCACGATTGGTGCCTGACGTGGCGCGTGCGACGCGCGTTGGCGCGCGCACCACCGGCTTACGCTTCACGATCGGGCTCGGTGCGGTCACGTTGACGTCGGGAAGCGCGGTCGGAGCGCTTTGGGCAAGCGCAGGCGCGCTCAGCGCCAGCCAGCTTGCGCCGGCGGCAAGAAGGATTTGTCTCTCCAGGATTCTCATGGTCCCATTCCTGATGCCGTCGCAGGGCGACGGCCGATTTCGCTATGTCCCATCGGAGATCGCGCGCGGCGATCTCCTCGGGACGGCGGTCAATCGTCAGGAAACGGGAGGGGCGCGGGACTGGAACGCGCGCCACTGCGAGCCCGGATGGGCGAACGTGGCGTCGGTAGTGAGTAAGGGCAGTTCGACGGTGTCGGGCAGCGGCAGCAGCGCTGGTGTCGCGAACATCACCTGGTTGGCCATCGCCATGACCGCGCAGATCGCGCACGGCTCGTTCGAAGGCTGGCCGTCGTCGTGGCTGGATGGTTGCTGCTTCGCCTGGCTCGCCGTGTCAGGGGCGAGGCCCTGCTCAAGCGCGAGACTGGCCTGGCTCTGGATGGCGGCCGCGGCCTGCGCGGCATCCGCATGGACGTGCCCGAACGACAGCACGAATTGCAGCGCCAGCGCGAACAGCGCCAGCCGCGAACCCGTCTTGATATGTCGCCGGAACCACTTCATGGGATCACCGATGTTACATTATAACATCGGAAGGCTGCGGCACTGTCAACCGCGCGGCGGATGGCCGCGTGCAGGATCGATTGCGAGTGTGGGATTGCAGCAACGCTCGCGAGGTTGCGCCTCAACGCCCCTCGCGCAGCCACGTCGCGGCAAACGCGCCGAGCAGCAGCAGCATGCCGATCAGGCCCGCGAACATCGGCAGCACGCCGACGCCCTTGACGACGCTGGCGTCGCGCATCTTCACGCCCATCCAGCCGTCGCCGCGGAACACGCTGGAGGCGCGCACCGGCACGATGCGGGGCATGTCGAGGCTGCCGCGGTCGATGACACGGCGCGCGTCGCCGCCGGTGGCCTGCGAGAGCGGCTTCAGCATGTCGGTCGTGGAGGTGACTTCCGAAAATTCCTTCGGGTTGGTCGGGCCGACATTGATCAGCGCCTTCAGCGTGCCGTCGCTGGCCTGCCAGAGGCCGAGCTCGCCCGCCGGCAGCGTGGCGCGCCATTCACCGGGCTCACCCGGCGCGAGCGTCAACTCGCGCGTGGCGCCGCTTGGCGAAGTCACCGTCACCGGCGAGACCGTATCGGACATGGTCTGGCGGATAACCGCGAGATCCTTGCCGACGACTTGCAGCCGCAGCGCTTCCTCGTCGAGATCGGGTTGCTTCATCAGCCAGTGCGACATCCGCCGCAACAGGTCGAGATGGGGTCCGCCGCCTTCATAGCCTCGTGCCCACAGCCAGATGTGATCGGTGAGCAGCAGCGCGACCCGGCCCTCGCCGAAGCGCGACAGCAGCAGCAGCGGCTTGCCGTCGGCGCCGGTCATCACCGGCTGGCCGATCGTGTTGCGGGTGTCGACGGTGCGGAAGAAGCGGCTCCAGCGCGGCGGCTCGCTGGCCGAACCTTCAAGGCCGCGTGTCACCGGATGGCGTTTGCCGGCGTCGGAAACATGCGCGAAGTAAGGTTTCTCCGTCACGCCGACCGGCTCTGCCGGCAGCACCGTGTCCAGCGGCGTGCGCCAGATGCTGGTGGTGGACGCATAATCGGGACCGGCCGACACCAGCACCGCGCCGCCGCCGCGCACATAGCGTGCGATGTTGTCGAAATAGGCGATCGGCAGGACGCCTTGCCGCGCATAGCGGTCGAAGATGATCAGCTGGAAGTCGTTGATCCGCTGCTGGAACAGCTCGCGGGTCGGGAACGCGATCAGCGAGAGCTCGTTGATCGGCGTGCCGTCCTGCTTCTCCGGCGGACGCAGAATGGTGAAATGAATGAGGCCGACGCTGGCGTCGGATTTGAGCAGGTTGCGCCAGGTGCGCTCGCCGGAATGCGGTTCGCCCGAGACCAGCAGCACGCGCAGCTGATCGCGAACGCCATCGATCGCCACCACCGCACGGTTGTTGACCAGGGTCAGCTCGTTGTCGAGCGGCGAAGCCTCGATCTCGACGATGTTGGGGCCGGCATGCTTGATGTCGATATCGACATTGGCGGTCTGGCCGCTGGCGAGCGTGCGCTCGCTGATCACCTCGCCGTCGCGGCGCACGGTGATTTTGGCGCGCTCGCCGGTCACACCCTGGTCGTCGAGCCGGTAGGTGATGGTCTGCGGCTGGCCGACGATGCCGAAGCGCGGCGCGGCCGAAATGGCGATGCGGCGGTCGCGCTCGTCCTTGCGGCCGGTGATCAGCGCATGCACCGGCGCCTGGAAGCCGACCGCGCCGGCATTGGCGGGAATGTCGTGCACGCGGCCGTCGGTGATCAGGAAGGCACCGGCGACACGATCGATCGGCACGTCCGACAGCGCCGAGGACAGCGCGCCGAACAGTTTGGTGCCGTCGGTCTCGCCATCGGCCTGACCCGCTTCGACGACGCGAACCTCGAGGCCCTTCACCTTCTTCAGCGCATCGACGAGGGCTTCCTGCGCCTTCGCCGTCTCCTGCGTGCGCTCGCCAAAATTCTGGCTCGGGCTCTTGTCGATGACGACGGCGGCGACGGAGGTCAGCGGCTCGCGGTCCTCGCGGGTGAAGGAGGGATTGGCGATCGCCAGCAGCACCAGCGCCAACGCGAAGACGCGCACCGCCGCGCCGCGCGAGCGGCTGACCAGCAGCAGCGCGCCGATGACGGCGATGGCCGCAAGCGCGACCCACAGCACGATGGTCGGGACCAGAGGGGTGAACGCGATACCGTACTGCATGGCGCTACTGCCCCAGCCGTTCGATCAGCGCCGGCGCGTGCACCTGGTCGGCCTTGTAGTTGCCCGTCAATGTGTACATCACGATGTTGACGCCGGAGCGGAAGGCGAATTCGCGCTGGCGGGGGTCGCCGCCGGACACCGGCAGCATCGGCTGGCCGTCGGGACGCAGCGCCCAGGCACCGGCGAGGTCGTTGGAGGTGATGATGATCGGCGATACGCCGTCGCCGCCATGCGCCGGCCGCGAGGCTGCTTCGTCATCTTCCTCGCGCGGCAGCGTCTCCACCCAGGTCTGGCCAGAAGTGTAGCGTCCCGGGAAATCGCGCAGCAGGTAAAACGTCTTGGTCAGCACGTGTTCGCGCGGCACCGGCTCGAGTCCGGGCACGTCGAGCGAGGACAGGATGTTGCGTAGCGTGACCATGCCCGGCGTCTGCGCCGCGCCATTGTCGCCGGGCGGCGCCTCGATGGCGTCGCGGGTGTCGAACAGCACGGTGCCGCCCTGCTTCATATAGGCGTCGATGCGGTTGAGCGTGTCCTGCGACGGTTTGGGCGTGCCGGGCACCACCGGCCAGTAGATCAGCGGGAAGAAGGCGAGCTCGTCGCGCGCGGGATCGACGCCGACGGGTTCGCCCGCTTCCAGCGCGGTGCGCTGGGCGAGGAACAGCGTCAGCCCGGACATGCCGGCCTTCACGATGGCATCGATGTCGGCATTCCCCGTCACGACATAGGCCAGCCGCGTCTGCGAGACCGAGCGCATCGCAAAATCGTCGCTGGCGGCGTCGGCGCGCAGCGGCGAGGGCGAGATGGTGGCGAGCGCAAAGACCAGCGCCAGCGCGAGCGAGGCCGGCGCCGTGCGCCAGCGCCGCAGCAGGGCCACCAGGCCGGCGCCGAGCAGCGCCACGATCACGGCGTCGATCAGGAACAGCAGGAGAGAAGACGTCAGCAGCATGCCGCGGAGATCGCGCGGCTCGGCGTTGGTGTAGGTCGCGCGTTGCGCGCGCAGGCCGGAGGTGTCGAGCGCGGCGAGGCGGTCGGCGGCGGCAAGCGTGTTCACTGCGATCGGGCCTTCCTGCGGACCGTAAAGCCCGGGCGGATGTTCCGGCGTGGCGCGGTCGCGGTAATCGGCCGGCATCGGTTTTGCGGTCGAGGGCGGCGGGCCGAAGGCGCCAAAGCCGTCGAGCGTGCGCAGCGGCGCCACCAACTCGACGGTGCCTTCGCCCGCAACGCCTGCACCCTGCGTCGAGGTATAGCCGGACATGTCGACGACCCGCCGCAGCATTTCGACGAAGGTGCCGGACATCGGCAAATCGGACCAGCGCATGTCGGCGCTGACATGGAAGAGGGCAACCACGCCCTTGCCGCGACGTTCGCCGGTGACCAGCGGCGTGCTGTCCTCCAGCAGCGCCCAGGTTTTTGCGGCGAGCGCCGCATCCGGCTCGGCCAGCACCTGGCGGCTGATGGTGATGTCCTTTGGCACGGCGAGCCCTGCGAATGGTCCGTCAGCGGCAAAGGCCGACAGATGCTGCGGCTTCTCCCAGGTCAGGCTGCCGCCGAGGATGCGTCCGCCGCGGCGCAGCTTGACCGGCACCAGATCGTCATCGGCCTGGGCGAGGCGGGGGCCTGCGAAGCGCACCAGCACGCCGCCTTGCTCGATCCATGTATTGAGCCGCTCGCGGATTTCCGGCGACAGCGTGCCGACATCGGCCATCACGATCATCGGCAGCTTCTGGTCGAGGAACTGACCGATCGCCTGCTGCGGTGCGCCGCGGTCGCCGAGCCGCACGTCGGCAAAGGGCGAGAGCGCGCGGGCGAGATAGAAATTCGCGGCGAGCAGAGGCTGGGCGGTGTCGCTGGTAGCACCCGAGACGACGCCGACGGCGCGGCGCCGCCAGCGCTTGTCGAGCAATTGCACGGCGCCGGCGGAACGCTCGCCCGCGATCTCCAGCCGCGCGATGTCGTTGCGCAGCTCGACCGGCAGGTCGAAGGCCGCTTCCGTTTCGCGATTGCCGTCGGCAAAGATGAAGCGCGATTCGCCGATCGGCGAGCCCTTGGCATCGACCGCGCGCACGGTGCCGACGGCGGCACGGCCGCCGGGTCGCAGCACTTTCACCGTCATCTTCGCCGCCGCATTCTCGGCAGCGGCCAGCGCCAACGGCGCCGGCGCGCCTTCGAAGATGGTCAGCGCACGTTCGCCGATGGTCTTCGACAGGCCTTCGAGGAATTCGCTGCCGCGGCCGGTATCGGTGCCGTCGGTGAGCCAGGCGATCTCGGCATCGCCTACGGTCTTCAGGAAGCGCTCGATCGCCGGCAAGGTCTCGACGCGCTCGACCGACCATGGTTTTGGCGAGATCTGGCGGAGCGCGACGCGCGCGGTGCCGGCAGGCAACAGCGTGATGTCGCGCTGCGGCTCGGAGAGCGCGACCAGCGCGATGCCGCGGCGGTCATTGTCGGCTTTCGCGATCAGTTCGTCGGCGGCCTTGATGCGGGTGTCCCAGCTTGCGGCCGAACTCCAGCCGTCGTCGAGCAGGATCACGACGGCGCCGTTATTGGCGCCGAGCCCGGTGGCGGGATTCCAGATCGGACCGGCGGCGGCGATGATCAGCAGCGCTGCGGCGGTCAGTCGAATCAGTGTCAGCCACCACGGCGTGCGCGAGGGCGTCTCTTCCTTGGGCACGATGTCGAACAGCAGCTTGGTCGGCGGGAATTCGATGCGGCGCGGGCGCGGCGGCATCACGCGCAGCAGCCACCACAGCACCGGCAGGCTGAGCAGCCCCAGCAGCAAAAACGGTTCGGCAAAGGTGAGCGGCAGGCCCATCATGCGCTTCGCCCCGCTTTCACGGTCGAACGCATGCCGCCCTTGTTCACCATCATGCCGCCGTGCAGGAACAGCAGCAGCTCCGCGGCCGAGCGGCTGGTGGTGTGGGTCGAGAACAGCCAGTCGAGCCGGTTGGTTTCGGCGCGGATCTGGTCGCGATGCAGTGCGACGCGCGCGACATAGTCGCTCGCCCAGCTTTCGGCACGGCCGGCGGTGATCATCTCGCCGCCCTCGGGCTCGACGAATTCGACGCGGCCGGAATAGGGGAAGGTTTCCTCCGCGGGATCGACGACCTGGATCAGCGTGCCATGCGCGCCTGACGATGACAGCCCCGCCAGCATTTTCGTGATCTCTGATATCGGCGACCAGAAATCGGAGAGCACCACGATCTCGGCCAGCGCCGACGGCACGAAGGCCGGTGGCAGGCTCGAGCGCGTGGCATCGTCATGCAACATCGCCTGCGCCATCTTGTCGATCACAGCGCGGCTGGCGGTCGGGTTCATCAAGCCGGGAATGCCGACGCGCTCGCCGCCGGCCACCAGCAGCTCGGCCAGCGCAAAGGCGACGATCAGGGCGCGCTCCAGCTTGCTGTCGCGTGCGTCACGGGAAGCAAAGGCCATCGAGGGCGAGCGGTCCGGCCAGATCCACACGGTGTGAGAGGCTTCCCATTCCTGCTCGCGCACATAGAGATGGTCGTCGCGCGCCGAGCGGCGCCAGTCGACGCGGGCGGCGGGCTCGCCGGAAACGAAGCGGCGGTATTGCCAGAAATTCTCGCCCGTGCCGGCGCGGCGGCGGCCGTGCAGGCCGTGGATTACGTTGGCGGCAATGCGGCGCGCTTCAAGGACGAGGCGAGGCAGCGATGCGGCGAGCGTACGGCTTTCGCCATCGGCACGTCGGATTGCTGTGATCTCCAAAACCTCGTTCTTGTTGGGTGCGGCCATCAACCGATCCGCGTCTTCAATTGCCTGATCACGTCGGGGATGGTGCGTCCTTCGGCGCGCGCCGTGAAGGTCAGCGCCATGCGGTGCTTCAGCACGGGCTCGGCGAGATCGAGGACGTCATCGACCGAGGGCGCAAGACGTCCGTCGAGCAGCGCGCGGGCGCGCACCGCCAGCATCAGCGATTGGCTGGCGCGGGGGCCGGGGCCCCAGGCGATCAGCTTCTCGCCCTCGTCGCTCGGGCGCGCGGCACGCACCAGCGACAGAATGGCTTCCACCACGGAGTCGCCGACCGGCAGGCGGCGCACCAGCCGTTGCGCCGTAATCAGCGTCTCGGCGTTCATCGACACCTTGGCCAGCGTCTCTTCCGCGCCTGTCGTTTCGAACAGGATGCGCCGCTCGGCGTCGCGATCGGGATAGTCGACGTCGATCTCCATCAGGAAGCGGTCGAGCTGGGCTTCGGGCAGGGGATAGGTGCCTTCCTGCTCCAGCGGGTTTTGCGTCGCCAGCACATGGAAGGGCTTGGGCAGGTCATGCCGCGCGCCCGCAACGGTGATGTGCTGTTCCTGCATGGCTTGCAGCAGCGCCGACTGGGTGCGCGGGCTGGCGCGGTTGATCTCGTCGGCCATCAGCAGCTGCGCGAAAACAGGTCCGGCGATGAAGCGGAAGGAGCGCTTGCCGGTATTGCTCTCGTCCAGCACTTCGGCGCCGAGGATGTCCGAGGGCATCAGGTCGGGCGTGAACTGGATGCGCTTGGCGTCGAGCCCCAGCGTAATGCCGAGCGTTTCCACCAGCTTGGTCTTGGCGAGGCCGGGAACGCCGATCAAGAGCGCATGGCCGCCGGAAAGGATCGTCACCAGCGTGTTTTCAATGACGCGGTCCTGGCCGAAAATGACGGTGGAAATCGCTTCTTTCGCCGCGCGGATCTGGGCGGAAACCTGCTCGGCGGAACGGACGATGCCATCCTCGAGTTTCTCGACACTGTCTGAACCTGCCATTCCCGTCAGCTCCTTTGAGGCCTAGCTTGTCGAATGGAGTGCCATCCGCTCCGTCGTGATGTCATGGACCTCATGCTAAACCTAGGCGAAGGCCATGTATTTGTTGAATTAAACTATCCCCACATTATCGGATTGGGGGTATGAACCGCATCACGTTGTGGCGAGAATCTCTATCTCTCGCCTCAAGTCATGCGAGCGTGCACCAATCGTGCCAAATGGCGCTACGAAACCTTTGGGGTAAACCATGGCGAACCAAGGGCAAACCAACCAAGGCAAAGCTACCAACCTCGAAGGGCTGACCGTCGCCGCGCGCGAAGCAACCAACGCTACGCCTGCTGGACGGGGTCTACCCCCGGTCCATTTGTGGAACCCGCCATTTTGCGGCGATCTCGACATGCGAATCGCCGGCGATGGTACGTGGTTCTACATGGGGACGCCAATCGGCCGCCCGGCGCTGGTGCGGCTGTTCTCGACCATCCTTAAGCGCGAGAACGGCAAGCACTTTTTGGTCACGCCGGTCGAGAAAGTCGGCATCCGGGTCGATGACGCACCCTTCATGGCCGTAGAAATGCGGATAGAGGATGATACGCGCGGCCGGCTGCTGCGTTTCCGCACCAATGTCGACGACTGGGTGGCGTGCGAGCCGGGCCACGGCTTGCGGTTCGAGCGGGCGGAAGACGGCGGGCTCACGCCTTATCTCCATGTTCGCGCCGATCTCTGGGCCAAGGTCACCCGCGCGCTCTACTACGATCTGGTTGACATGGGCGAAGAGCGGATGATCGATGGCGAGGATATGTTCGGGGTCGAATCCGGCGGCGAGTTCTTTGCGATGGCCGATGCGGAGCAGGTGAGGAACGCGCGTTGAACGAACAGGTGCTTCACCCAAGGCCCGCGATCATCAACGCGGACGAATTCTTCGGCCGCTCGCGCGCGCGGCTCGGTTTTGACGTGCCGCCCGGGCTGGTCGATCCCAATATCGTTCCGCGCACCGGCGATTCCGGCAACGACCGCATGCTGGAGATCGTCGCGAAAGAACAGCCGGTGCGGCCGGCCGCGGTGCTGATCCCGGTGGTCGATCACCCCGAGCCGACCGTGCTGCTCACCCAGCGCACCGAGCATCTGAGCAGCCATGCCGGCCAGATCGCCTTTCCCGGCGGCAAGATCGACGCGACCGACGCCTCGCCGATGGATGCGGCGCTGCGCGAGGCCGACGAGGAAGTCGGGCTGAAGCGCGAGTTCATCGAGCCGATCGGCTATCTCGACCTTTACGGCACCGCCTTCGGCTTCCGCATCCTGCCGACCGTCGCCAAGGTGAAGCCTGGCTTCAGGCTGACCATCAACGAAAACGAGGTGGTCGACGCCTTCGAGGTGCCGCTCGCCTTCCTGATGAATCCGGAGAATCACCAGATTCACACCAAGGAATTCCGCGGCATCGAGCGCTCCTATTACGCCATGCCGTTTGCCGAGCGTTACATCTGGGGCGCCACCGCCGGAATCCTCCGCGTCCTGTACGAGCGGATCTACCTCGCATGATCCGCCCGGTCCTGACCGAAATCGGAATCTTCCTGATCCCCTTCGTGGTCTATGCGGTGTTCCTGGTTGCGACGCGTTCCGGCGTCTTCGACCAGGCCTCCTGGCCCGCGTCGCTCGTCGCCAAGCTGGTGCTCGGCTCGCTGCTGCTGGTCATCGTCAGTTTCCTCTTCCTCGCGGAATTCTCCGGCGCGCCGCCGGAGTCGACCTACACGCCCGCCCATATGGAAAACGGCCACCTCGTGCCCGGCGTCGAGAAACCCGGGGTCGCGAAATGACCGAGGCGCGGGTGCTTGCTGAAGCGCCGTGGCTCAAGTCCGGCCCTGCGGGGCGGGTGCTGGCGCTGCTCAATGGCGAAGGCGAGGAAGCGCGCGTGATCGGCGGCGCGGTGCGCAACGCGCTGCTCGGCATGCCCGTCGCCGACATCGACATCGCCACCACGGCGTTGCCGGACGAAGTGGTCCGCCGCGCCGAAGCGGCCGGCATCAAGAGCGTGCCGACCGGCATCGAGCACGGCACCGTGACCTTGGTGCTCGACAAGCATCCGTTCGAAGTCACCACGCTGCGCGAGGACGCCGAGACCTACGGGCGCAAGGCCAAGGTCGCCTTCGGCCGCGACTGGGTGCGCGATGCCGAGCGGCGCGATTTCACCATCAACGGCCTTTCCGTCGATGCCGCCGGCATCGTGCATGACTATGTCGGCGGCCTTGCCGACATCGCCGCACGCCGCGTGCGCTTCATCGGCAATCCCGCCGAGCGCATCACAGAGGACTATTTGCGCATCCTGCGCTTCTTCCGCATCCACGCCGCTTACGGCGCGGGCGAGCCGGATCGCGCCGGCTATCTCGCCTGCATCGGCGGCCGCGACGGGCTTGCAACATTGTCGGCCGAGCGCATGCGCATGGAGATGCTGAAGCTGATGATCGCGCCGGGTGCTTCGGATGCGCTCACGGCGATGGCGGACAGCGGCCTGCTGCAGCAGATCGTCGGCGGCGTTACCTATTCCGGCACGCTCGCCGCCATGATCGAGGTCGAGCGGATGCTCGGGCTGCCGGCGGACGCGATGCGCCGGCTGGCGGCGCTCGCCGTCGCCGTCACCGAAGATGCAAGGCGCGTCGCCGCGCGGCTGCGGCTGTCGAACGTCGAAGCGAAGGCGCTGGATTCGATGGGCCATCGCTGGTGGCGGCTCGCGGGTATGGACGAGGCCACGGCAAAACGCAGGCTCTACCGTCTCGGCGCGGAAGCCTATCGCGATCGCCTGATGCTGGCCTGGGCGCGGGCAGGCGGCAGTGACGCTGCCGATTGGCGGCAGATGGCCGGTCTGCCGCAGCGCTGGAGCGCGCCGAAATTCCCGCTCAAGGCGGCCGACTTCATCTCGCGCGGCATCGCCGAGGGTCCCGCGCTCGGCCATGTGCTCACCATTGCCGAAGACGCCTGGCTCGCCGCCGGCTTTCCGCTGGAGGCGACCGCGGTCGCAGCTATCGCCGACCAGACCGTGGCGCGCTTTGCCCGCGATCACCGGCTGTGAACATCCTCTCCGGTTTCGCCGACGTCTCGCTCGCCCAGCTCGTGCTGGTCGGTGTCGTCGCGCTGTTTGCATCCGTCGTCGGCGGGCTCGCCGGCTACGGCACCGGCGCGCTGATGCCGCTGGTGCTGGTGCCGCTGATCGGCGCCGAGCCGGTGGTGCCGATCATCGCGATCTCCTCGCTCTTCACCAATTCCTCGCGCTTCATCGCCTTCATCCGCTATGCCGACCGTCGCCGCGCGCTGATCGTGATGGCGGCGTGCTGCCTGACCACCGCGCTCGGCGCTTACGGTTACACCCGGCTCACCGGCGCGGGCGCTGCGCTGGTCATCGGCACCATGCTGATCCTGAGCGTGCCGCTGCGGCGACTGGCAAGACGCCGCGACATCAGGATCGGCGACAGCGGACTTGCCGTCGGCGCCGTCGGCTACGGCGTCGTGGTCGGCGGCACCTCGGGCGCGGGCGTCATCCTGCTGTCGCTGTTGATGGCCTCGGGCCTCGAAGGCGCGGCCGTGATCGCCACCGACGCGGTGATCTCGCTCGCCACCAGCGTCATCAAGATCTCGGTGTTTGGCCTGGCCGGCGCCGTCACCGCGCAGGTGCTCGCCTTTGCCGTGCTGATCGGCGCGGTCGCGCTGCCCGGCGCCTTTCTCGCAAAGGCATTCGTCGAGCGCATGCCCGTGCATATCCACACGGCCATCCTCGATGTCGTGGTGATCGCGGGCGGAATCGTGATGATCTCTGCGGCGGCGCGTCCGCCGGTGTGAAGCTACGACGAGACCCTGACCGGCGTGCATTGATTTCCAAAGATCAAGCTGACGACCGGCACGCTGCAGTAGAAACTGGACGGCCGATACTTTACGCGTATTCGTTCGAGCTGCGACATGGCAAGGCTCATGAACGCGTTCAGCCGTACCACTTGATTGTCGAGATTTGTTTTGATCGTCGCCGCCTTTTTTTCGAACTCCTCTTTGATCTCCGGACCGATCTCTGCTCCGGCTGCCCACATTCTCGCCGACTCCATGTCTCTATGCGACTTGTCGAAGCAGTAGTACATGGTGACGACGTGATGTTTCGCGCTATGCCAATCGATTGTTATCTGAGGCGGTTTGCCGACATCTACCGTTGCGTTGGCTTTGAAATGCGGCATGTTCCCTTCTGTATCGCAATCGAAGTTGAGTGTTCCCAGCAAGGTATCGGTGAGACGGTCTCCGCTCAGATCATGCTTGGCGGCCGGGTCCCGGGCCAAGTCACTTGCCCAGTCGATGTAAAGCTCGGCTTGACGCGCGTAGATGTTCCTTTTCTCGCGTAGCGCCGTACGCGCCTTAACATATTCCTTGAAGGTAGCGCGGCCGACGTCCGCAGCCATCGGCTTGCCGACCTCGATTAACTTTGATGAGGCGTCGCGTTTTCCAAGCGCGTCCTTGAAGTTGAAATAGACCAATTCCTGCAGCGTTTGTGCGTCAGCAAATGCCTTCGAGATTTCGATAAAAGTGCTGGTTGCCTCGGTCATGTCGGCCTTGGCCCGATCCCGGACTTTGTCCTCATAGGCATTGAGGTATTGAATATAGGTCCCGAAAAGGCCGGCCAGAAAAGTGACAACGGTCAAACTCGCGGCCGAACGGAGCCACGAATCCGCTCGCGTGACATGCTGCATGAGATTGGGCTCTGGCGCTTTGCTCGATTGTTCGCTCGGCTTTTGCGCGCTGGATTCAGTCATGGCCGCCTCCCTTGTCTCGCACGACAGTATCGCAATCGATAATTGCAATAAAGTGCGCCGCTCGTATCGGGCGATGGGTAACTGCGCGCCGGCCTCAAGGCGGGGCTATCCCTGAGAAATGTCGTCATGAAAAGCGATGCCGCGCGAGCGGCGGCATCACCGACGAATTCAGGCCTTACTTCTTCTTGCGCGACGCGTCGCCTTCCTCGCCGTCCTCATCTTCCTCGTCGTCTTCCTCGTCGTCTTCGTCCTCCTCCAAGTCCTCGGGCTCGGCGAGCTCGAGGACGGCGAGCGGCAGCGTTTCGCGGAACAGGTCGCCTTCGCCGCCCATCCACAGGCATGCGACGGCGTCCTCGTTCACTTCCACCACCGTCAGCGGGTGACCGCCGGATTTCAGCGTGACAACGTCGCCCGGTTTCAAATCCATCAATGTCTCCTTCCGGAAATCTCGATCAGCGAGATTCGGAAGGATAGCGGCTCGAGATGACAAGCTGATCACGGGACGCCGGCTTCGGCGTGTCCATCGCGGCTGCCTTGATGCTGTCCGTCAGCAGTCCTGTCGTCGTTCGCAGCGGCAGGCAGCTCTTTGCATACAGGTTGCGCAGGCCGGGAACGCTGCATTCGAAGCCGGCCGGCCGGTACTTCACGCGGATTCGCTCGATCTGATACAGCGCGAGGCTGTCGAACGAGTTCAGCCGGCGCGCCAGTCCATCCAATGCCGCAGTGATCTCGCCGGCCTCTGCGGCGATCTCGCCTTCCTTCGCCGTGTCGCGATCGCTTTGCGAGGCCCATTGCCGCACCGGTTCGAGCCGCGTGTGCATGGCATCGAAGCAATACTGCAGCGTCAGCACGTGATGCTTGGCGCTGAACCAGTGGACCATGCGCGCGACATCATTGCGCCCGACCGGGCAGATGCGAACGAAGGCGTCCCCCTGCGGCGTGCCTTTGCCGATGCCCTGCTTGCGCTCCGAGGCGCAAAACGCGTCATCCGGAACGAAGGCGACGGGCTTGTCGGGCGCCGTCGCATTGGCATCGCCGAATTCGGGGAAGTTGATCGTATCGGAACAATTGAACTGATAGCTGCGCAGCAGGGTGAGCGACAGCGGGTCGGCCTCCACGTTGCGTTTGCTGGCCGGATCGCGGTCGATGTCGCTGGCCCAGTCGATGTACACCTGCGCCTTCTGGGCCAGCATGTCGATTTTTTCGCGCAAGTCCGTCTGCGCCTTTTCGTAGATCTTCGAGACGTCAGTGGCGTTCTTGGTGCTGAGCGCGGTCGCCTTGGCCTCGGACTTGCTGCGGATCGCCGCGGCAAAGTTGGAATAGAGAAGGTTTTGCAGCGCCAGCGTGTCGGCGAAGGCCGTCGAGATTTCCTCGAACGTGTCCTTCGCAAGCTTCATGTCTTCCCTGGCCTGATTGCTCACCTTGTCCTGATAGGTGTTCAGGTACTGGAAGTAGCCGACGGCCGCGCTGCTCAGCAGCGTGACAATCGACAGGCTCCGCACGAAGGCGAACCTTTGATCGAGCATGCCGATCCGGTCGAGAAAGCGGGGCTCGCGGGCAGGTTTTTCTTCCGCTGTGCGTGGGTCGCTGGTGTCGGGCATTTTCGCCTCCGATCCCCGTCTTCAGCAGGATCGCACACTTCGCCCGGATTGGATTGTAATTGTCTTCACACTTCACCGCAGCGTGAAGGGCGCCGATTACCTGTCGCCAGCCGGCAGAAGTTCCCCGAGCGAGCGGATGATGCGGTCGGGCTTCACCGTCGAGCCCGGCGGCAGGCCGTCGCCGTGGACGTCCATCCAGATCGCGTAGATGCCGAGCTTTTGCGGCATCTCGACTTCCCATTCGAGATTGTCGCCGATCATCCAGGTATCGGACGCGGCGACGCCGAGCGCCTCCATCGCGTGCAGGTAGGCGCGCTCTTCAGGCTTACCAAAACCGTGCTCGCCCTCGATCTGGATGTGGTGAAAGCGATGCGCGAGCTCAAAACGCTCGACCTTGGCGCGCTGGGGTCGGCCCCGCCATTGGTGACGAGTGCGAGCTTGATGCCGAGCGCACGCAACGCGTCGATCGCATCATGCGCGCCGGGGAAGATGAACATCTCTTCCTCGCGATAGGCCGTGAAGCGGTCGGCGATGCGGATGGCGAGTTCGGCGGGCAGCGCGCGGACCGCGAGGATGCGCAGTGCGGAAAAGGCGTTTCGCACGACGATGCGCCGCGCTTCTTCTAGCTTCAGCCGCCATTCGGCGCCGGCTGCCGACCAGAACGAGCGCGCCGATGTCAGCACCGCGGCGCGACCTGTTGCGACGACAGGGGGCCGAATTCGTCCTCGAATTCCGCAGCGATGTGGTTCCAGGCGATCTCCGGCCGGCCATAGGCCGACAGGATGGTGTCGTCCATGTCGATCAGCATCGCGCGCGGCAGTTTGCTCACGGCCATTTCACCTCCGGCGGCATGGAGGAGAGGATGGAGTCGACATTGCCGCCGGTCTTCAGCCCGAACATGGTGCCGCTGTCGTGGAGCAGGTTGAACTCGACATAGCGCCCGCGCCGAATGAGCTGCTCCTCGCGATCGTCTGCGGTCCAGGCGGTCAGAAAATTGCGCCGCACCAGCTCCGGATAGATTGCTGCAGGAAGGCGCGGCCGACATCCTGCGTGAACGCGAAGTCGGCGTCCCAGTCGCCGGAATTGTGGTGGTCGTAGAAGATGCCACCGATGCCGCGCGGCTCTTTGCGGTGCGGCAGATAGAAATACTCGTCGCACCACTTCTTGTATTTCTCGTAGTCGAGACGACGCGCTGCATGCTGGTCGCAGGCCTCCTTCATCGCTGCGTGAAAGTCCTGCGTGTCGGCATCGTCCTGGCTGCGACGACGGTCGAGCACCGGCGTCAGGTCCGCGCCGCCGCCGAACCAGGTCCTCGTCGTGACCGCGAAGCGCGTGTTCATGTGCACCGCCGGCACATGCGGATTGCGCATGTGGGCGATCAGCGAAATGCCCGAGAGCCCAAAAGCGCGGATCGTCGGCGGCGCCGGGAATCTGGCTGCGGAATTCCGGCGAGAACTCGCCATGCACGGTCGAGCAGTGCACGCCGACCTTCTCGAACAGCCGGCCGTGCATCATCGACATCACCCCGCCGCCGCCCTTGGCGCCGGAGTGGTCGGTACGTTCCCACGGCGTGCGCACGAAGCGGCCGGCCTCGCCCGGATAGAGCGGGGCAGGGGCCTCGTCCTCGAGCTTCTCGAAGGCCGCGCAAATCTGGTCGCGCAAGGCTTCGAACCAGCTTCGTGCGCGAGCCTTGCGTTGTTCGATCAGGGATACGTCCATTGCGTCTGTTCTATCTGATACCAAGCGTCTTGTGCGTCTGCAGGCTGAGCTGCCACTTCGGATGGCGCAGGCAATAGTCGATGGCGCGCGCGGTATTCTCAGCCACTTCAGGACCGTCCATCGGCTGCAGCGAGAAGCGCTGGAAGTCGAGCCCGGTGAAATTTTCCGGCTGCGCGCCGGCCTGCGGATAGACCAGCTTCAGTTCGTGCCCGCGCCTCAGCACGAGCTCCGCGCCGGCCTTGGGGCTGACGCAGATCCAGTCCATGCCGTCGGGCGGAATAATCGTGCCGTTGGTCTCGACCGCCACGGCAAAGCCGCGCGCATGCAGCGCGTCGATCAGCGCCTGGTCGACCTGCAGCAGCGGCTCGCCGCCGGTCAGCACCACATAGCGATTGGCGTCTTCGCCGGTCCATTGCGCCGATATGGTGTCGGCGAGTTCGTCAGCCGTCGCAAAGCGGCCGCCCAGCGTGCCGTCAGTGCCGACGAAATCGGTGTCGCAGAACTGGCAGACCGCCGTGGCGCGATCCTGCTCGCGGCCGCTCCACAGATTGCAGCCGGAGAACCGGCAAAATACCGCCGCCCGCCCGGCATGGGCGCCTTCGCCCTGCAGGGTCAGAAATATTTCTTTGACGGCGTAGCTCACCAAATCTCCTATTACCTAAGTAGTTCGCGTCTGCCGCAGCGCCTCGCCGACGGCCATGGCCGCCGCCATCGCGACATTGAGCGAGCGCAGTCCCGGCTTGATGGGGATGACCAGCCGCGCATCGGCGGCCGCCACAACCTCGTCGGTCACGCCCGCAGACTCGCGTCCGAACAGCAGGATATCTGCCGGTTCGTACGCGTAATCAAGGTAGGAACCGGCCCCCTTGGTGGTGAACAGCAGCAGCCGGTGACTGAGGCCGCGGCGCCATTGCTCGAATTTCGACCATGAGTCGTGGCGGGTCAGCCTGACCTGGTCGAGGTAGTCCATTCCGGCCCGCCGAAAGACCCGGTCGGAGGTGGCAAAGCCGGCCGGCTCGATGATGTGGGCGGCGACGTCAAGGCAGGCGCAGAGCCGCAGAATTGTTCCGGTATTCTGGGGGATATCCGGCTGGAAAAGCGCGATCTGCATGGCCCTGACCGGGCTCTCGAAAGCCCGCTGAATGTTGCAAATAATCACGGGTTTGCACTGAACTAGTGCATTGCACCTGTGCGAGCGGATAGCGGGCTTGCGCTCGCCCGGCAAGGGTGCCAATAGAACGATTCTGGACTGCCTCGATCCGCCCGTGGGGCGCGGAAAAAGCGGTCTTTCTGCCGCCGCGGGGCACGCGGGCGCCGGCAGCCTCCCGGAGGGTTTGGGCGATCCTCGCCAAGCGATCCCCGGGGCGGTTCCGCCGGCTGCAGCTTGGAAAGGGTTTGGGATCGTGACGACAGCGTCTTCGGCGGATCATCCGACACGCCGTGATTTCCTCTTTGTCGCAACCGGAGCCGTCGCCGCCGTAGGTGCCGCGGCCACCGCCTGGCCGTTCATCTCGCAGATGAACCCGGACGCCTCGACGATTGCGGCCGGTGCGCCGATCGAGGTCGACCTGACCCCGATTGCCTCGGGGCAGGACATCAAGGTGTTCTGGCGCGGCAAGCCGATCTACATCATGAACCGCACCAAGAAGCAGGTCGAGGAAGCGCAGAAGGTGCCGCTGAAGGATCTGCCCGATCCGCAGACCGACGAGCAGCGCACCAAGCCGGGCCACGAGCAGTGGCTGGTCGTGGTCGGCATCTGCACCCATCTCGGCTGCATCCCGATCGCGCATGAGGGCGGCTACGACGGCTTCTTCTGCCCCTGCCACGGTTCGCAGTACGATTCCTCCGGCCGCATCCGCCAGGGGCCGGCCCCCGCCAACCTGCCGGTGCCGCCTTACGCATTCCTCACCGATACCAAAATCCAGATCGGCTAAGGCTCCGGGCCTCGTCCGGAACACCCTTAGCCCGCGTCGCATACTTTCCTCAGGATCGCATCAATGAGCGGACCATCCGATTTCCAGCCGAACCATCCCGCCTTGAAGTGGATCGAGCGGCGCCTCCCCATCATGGGGCTCATGCATTCCTCGTTCGTGGCCTATCCGACGCCGCGTAACCTGAACTACTGGTGGACCTTCGGCGCCATCCTCTCCTTCATGCTGGCGATCCAGATCGTCACCGGCGTGATCCTGGCGATGCACTACACGCCGTATGCCGATCTCGCCTTCAAGTCGGTCGAGCTGATCGTGCGCGACGTCAATTACGGCTGGCTGTTGCGCAACATGCACGCCTGCGGCGCCTCGATGTTCTTCCTCGCCGTCTACATCCACATGTTCCGCGGCCTCTATTACGGGTCGTACAAGGAGCCGCGCGAAGTGCTGTGGATCCTCGGCGTCATCATCTACCTCTTGATGATGGCGACCGGCTTCATGGGCTATGTGCTGCCGTGGGGCCAGATGAGCTTCTGGGGCGCCACCGTCATCACCAACCTGTTCTCCGCCATTCCCTACGTCGGCGAGAGCATCGTGACCTTGCTGTGGGGCGGCTACGCGGTCGGCAACCCGACGCTGAACCGCTTCTTCTCGCTGCACTATTTGCTGCCGTTCGTGATCGCCGGCGTGGTCGTGCTGCACGTCTGGGCGCTGCATGTCGCCGGCCAGAACAATCCCGACGGCGTCGAGCCGAAGACCGAAAAGGACACGGTGCCGTTCACGCCGAATGCGACCATCAAGGACTTCTTCGGCGTGTCCTGCTTCATGCTGCTCTACGCCTGGTTCATCTTCTACATGCCGAACTATCTCGGCGATGCCGACAACTACATCCCGGCCAACCCGGGCGTGACCCCGGCGCACATCGTGCCCGAATGGTACTACCTGCCGTTCTACGCCATCCTGCGCTCGATTCCGAACAAGCTCGCCGGCGTGGTGGCGATGTTCGGCGCGATCATCATCCTCGTCTTCCTGCCCTGGCTCGATACGGCGAAGACCAAGTCGTCGAAGTATCGC
The DNA here is from genome assembly GCA_963726865.1 of uncultured Alphaproteobacteria bacterium. GTDB lineage: Bacteria > Pseudomonadota > Alphaproteobacteria > Rhizobiales > Xanthobacteraceae > Bradyrhizobium. The sequence goes on from CAVSEE010000006.1 coordinate 110,644, forward strand.
CCGCTGGCCAAGCAGTTCTTCTGGATCTTCGTGGTGGTCTGCGTCCTGCTCGGCTATCTCGGCGCCCAGCCGCCGGAAGGCATCTACGTCATCGCCGGCCGCATCCTCACCGTGATGTACTTTGCCTATTTCCTGGTGCTGCTGCCGCTCCTCGGCAAGATCGAGCAGCCGCGTCCGGTGCCGAACTCGATTGCTGACGCCGTGCTGGCGAAGAGCGGCAAGGCGGCTTCCATCGTGGTGGCGTTCCTTCTCGCCGGCGGTCTGTTGATCGGCAGTGCGCAAAACGCCCGCGCCGAGGACAGCCATGGCACCTCGCCGCCCGGCAACAAGTGGTCGTTCGCAGGCCCCGTCGGCACGTTCGATCGCGGCGCGCTGCAGCGCGGGCTCAAGGTGTACAAGGAAGTCTGCTCGGCCTGCCACGGCCTGTCCTATGTTTCCTTCCGCAACCTCGCCGAGTCCGGCGGCCCCGGCTACTCGGTGGCGCAGGCGGCGGCGTTTGCGTCCGAGTACAAGATCAAGGACGGCCCGGACGACAAGGGCGAAATGTTCGAGCGGTCCGGCCGCCCGGCCGACTATTTCCCGTCTCCGTTCCCGAACGAGAACGCAGCCCGCGCCGCCAATGGCGGCGCTGCACCGCCGGACCTGTCGCTGATCACCAAGGCGCGCTCCTACAAGCGCGGCTTCCCGATGTTCATCGTCGACGTCTTCACGCAGTACCAGGAGCAGGGCCCGGACTATGTCGCGGCCGTGCTGCAGGGCTACCCGGACACGGCGCCGGCCGGCTTCACGCTGCCCGAAGGCTCATACTACAACAACTACTTCCCCGGCCACGCCATCAAGATGCCGAAGCCGCTGTCCGACGGCCAGGTGACCTACGACGACGGCTCGCCGGCGACGGTGGCGCAATACGCCAAGGACGTCACCACGTTCCTGATGTGGGCCGCCGAGCCGCACATGGAGGCGCGCAAGGCACTCGGCTTGCAGGTGTTCGTGTTCCTGATCCTGCTCACGGGCCTGCTCTACTTCACCAAGAAGAAGGTCTGGGCCAGCGCCCACTGAGCTTCATGAAGTGATGTGAATTCGGAAAAAGCCCCTTCGGGGGCTTTTTTGTTGCGCACAGTAGGGCGCCATGGGCGATTGCTTCCGGCTCTGCCAGCCGCCAAAATGGCCCCAAGCATCACGGCCAGAAAAATACCAGCGGAGGAACCCATGGGTACCCACATCACCTTCAAGCGTCCGGACGGCAAGGAAACCGCCGGCTATCTCGCCAACGCCGCGCGCGGCAACGCGCCTGGTGTCGTGGTGGTGCAGGAATGGTGGGGGCTGTCGGAGAACATCAAGGGCCTGTGCGACCGCTTCGCGGTGGCCGGCTTCGACGCGCTGGCGCCCGATCTCTACAAGGGCGTGGTGGTGCCGTATCACGACATGGACGCCGCCAACAAACAGATGACCTCGCTCGACTTCATGGACGCCACCACGCAGAACGTGCGCGGCGCCGCGCAGTATCTGGCGCGTAACGGCGCCAAGGTGGGCCTGACCGGCTTCTGCCTCGGTGGCGCAGTGACCATCATCGGCGCGACCAAGATTTCCGAGCTGACGGCCGGCGTCGTGTTCTACGGCATCCCGCCGGAGCAGGCGGCAAAGCCTGCCGATGTCAAAATCCCGCTGCAGGCGCATTTCGCCAACAAGGACGACTGGTGCACGCCGGCTGCGGTCAACGCCTTCGAGGCGGCGATGAAGGCCGCCGGCAAATCGCTGGAGATTTTTCGCTACGACGCCGAGCATGCCTTCGTGAACGAGCAGCGCGTTGCCGTGCACGACCGCCAGTGCGCCGAACTTGCCTGGGGCAGGGCGGCGGAGTTTTTCAGGAAGCATCTCGGCTAGGCGGATGCCCGGCGGCATCAACCATCCCGTTCTTGGTTACACGACGTTCTGCGCGATCAAGTTCGCGGGCTATACGGCGGCCGCGCGTTTGCTGTCGTGGCAGTATGACCGCGACGTCTCCGCATGGAAGGTCGGCGCTGTCAGGACGCTGATCGGCATGGCGGCGGGCGCCGCCTATTTCGGACTGTGGCTTTACCTCGATCGATTGGGATATCGGGATTTCTATATGATCGGCGGCATCCCCTGGCCTTACTTCGCAGGCCTGTTGCCGGTGCGTATTGCCGAATGGTGGCTGTTGATCTGGCTGTTCTACGACCGCGAACTGCGCCAGGTCGCAAAGGACTGGGGTATGGTTGGCCTCGGCACGATCTGGTCCTATGTGCTCGACGCGCCCGCGACGGCGGGCCTCATTGCCACCGCCGGCATTTGGATCTGTTGAATTGATTGAAGGGTGCACATGAAAATCTTCTGCACGGGCGCATCGGGCTATATCGGCGGATCGGTCGCCGCGAGCCTCGCTGCCGGCGGCCATCAGGTGAGCGGCCTCGTCCGCTCTGCCGACAAGGTCGAAGCGGTGCGCGCGTTCGGCATCGAGCCCGTGATGGGCACGCTGGATGACGCGCAAGTTCTCGCCCGCGCGGCGCAGGCTGCCGATGTCGTCATCAACGCCGCCAGCGCCGACCACAAGGGCGCCGTCACCGCGCTGCTCGATGCGCTCGCCGGCAGCGGCAAGGCCTTCATCCACACCTCGGGATCGAGCATCGTCGGTACACGCTCCCGCGGCGCGCGCTCCGACGACATCTTCGACGAGAACACGCCGATCACGCCGTCGCCCGCGCGTGTCGCCCGCGTCGCGCTCAACCAGTTGATCCTCGGCTATCGCGCCAAGGGCTGCCGCCCCGTCATCATCTGTCCCAGCCTGATCTACGGCATCGGCCACGGCGCCGGCCGCGACAGCGTGCAGGTCCCGCTGCTGATCAAGCTCGCCAAGAAGCGCGGCAATGCCGCGCACGCCGGCCCCGGCGAGAACATCTGGTCCAACGTGCATATCGACGATCTCGTCCCGCTCTATCTGCTCGCGCTCGACAAGGCGCCGGCGGGCAGCTTCTATTTCGCCGAGAACGGCGAGAACTCGATGCGCGAGGCATGCGTCGCCATCAACCGCATGTTCGGCTTCACCGGCCCGCCGTCATCCATGACCATGCAGGAAGCAGCCAGCGAATGGAGCGAAGGCACCACGGAGGACACCATGGCCTCCAACAGCCGCGTCCGTGCCAAACGCGCGCGGACCGAACTCGGCTGGCAGCCGAAGGCAAGGGGATTGATCGAGGAAATCGAGCAGGGGTGTTATCGGGAGTAGCACCGCATACTCGCTGTCGTCCCGGCGAAAGCCGGGACCCATACTCTGCGGCGGGTGTTGTCGAAACAAGCTGATGGACATCAGCGCAAAGCAACTGCGTCCTGTGGTTATGGGCCCCGGCTTTCGCCGGGGCGACAGTGGTTGTGTGGCGCTAACCCTGCCTCACCCCGTCCCACCACGGGCACGTTCCCGCCATCAGCTGGTAATTCCCCTCCATCACCTGCACCGGCGCGCGCAGGCCTTCGCGGGCGGCGTTCATGCGCATGTCGCGGGCGACCTCGCGGTCCTCTGGCGGTAGCCAGACGCGGTCATGGCCCCACAGGCTGGGGCCGTCGAACATCTCGACCGGCTGCCAGTTTTGCGTGTCGAGCTCGCGGCCGCCCCAGCCGCATTCGATCATGAAGGCCGAGGGCGAATGGCAATAGAACGAGGTCATGAAATCGTTGGTGTGGCGGCCGAGCGTGACGCCGACGCGCTCCTCCAGCTGCGCGATGTCATAGGCCTGGCCGACATCGTCGAGCGAGAACAGCTCCACCATCAAATGGTGCATGCCGTTTTTGCCGGTCTCGATCAGCGCCAGCGAATGATGCCGCGGATTGACGTGGAAGAAATAGGCCTTGAACGGTTTCAGGATGTAATCGCTGAGGGCAAAGCCGAGCACGTTCATATAGAACGCCATGACAGGCTCGATGCGCTCGACCGTCAGCACGGCATGGCCAAGTCCCTGCGCCCCGGTGCGGAAGCCGGAGATGTTGCGGCCGGGCTTGAAGGGCGCCTCGTCGATCTCGGCGCCGTAAAAGGCTTCGAGCCGGTTGCCGGCGGGATCGACAAAGGAGATCAGTTTTCGCACGCGGCGCGCGTCTGCCAATGCCTGCGGCTCGGATGTCACGGCAACGCCGGCGGCCTCCAGCTTCGCGGCCAGCGTGTCGAGCGCGGCGGCGTCCGCCACCTCCCAGCCGAAGAAGCGCGTGCCGTTGCCGAGTGCGCGGTCGATCACGATGCGCTGCTTGCGGTCGTCCATCCGGAACGCGAGCAGGTTATTGCCGCGCTCCACCGCCTGCAGGCCGAGCAGTCCGGTGCCGAACTGCCGCCAGTCGTCGAGCGCATCCGAGCCGAAACCGGCATATCCCAATCCCTGCACTGCCATGGGGAGTCTCCTTGTCCCGGACGTTGATCCGCCGGTTCGCGTGGAATCTTAAGCGCATTTTGGCCCCTTGAAAGCCCCCCATATCAGCCGAAACCGGCACCCCTGTGGCCGCCCATCCCTTGACACGGCCCCCGGCCGATGGTGAGTAGCCCCATGAGCACCGCAAAAAACCCGTCCCGTCGTTGGTGGCGCACCTTGTAAAAGGTGGCCGGTGCGATTGCATTTTCAAGTAAATCGTCAGAGGTCGCCAACACGGTTCGGCGGCCTTTTCGTTTGTCCTGTGTGGCGCTCTCTTCCCAAGTTTCGTAAGAGGATGACATGAACAGGACCGTTTTCTCGCTGCCCGACAAAAGCGAATTCCGCACCGCCAGTGGGCTTGCGATCACGCGCATGTCCGAGCAGTTCACCGGCGATGCCAAGCGGCTCGACGACCTGATCGACCTTCTCGACCGCCGCCGCGGCGTCGTGCTGTCCTCGGGCACGACCGTGCCCGGCCGCTACGAAAGCTTCGACCTCGGCTTTGCCGATCCGCCGCTGGTGCTGGAAACCACGGGCACGAAATTCTCGCTGTCGGCGCTGAACCCGCGCGGCGAGGTGCTGATCGCCTTCATCGCCGACGTCCTGCGCGAGCCTTGCGTCGTCATCGACGAAAAGAGCGCCACGCGCCTTGCCGGCCACATCGTCCGCGGCGAAGCGCCGATGGAAGAAGACCAGCGCACCCGCCGCGCCAGCGTGATGTCGCTGGTGCGCGATCTCATCGCGGCCTTCTCGGCCAATGACGATCCCTTGCTCGGCCTGTTCGGCGCCTTCGCCTACGACCTCGTGTTCCAGATCGAGGATATCGTGCAGAAGCGCGCCCGCGAGGCCGACCAGCGCGACATCGTGCTCTATGTGCCGGATCGCCTGCTCGCCTACGACCGCGCCACCGGCCGCGGCGTGGTGCTCACCTATGACTTCGTCTGGAAGGGCAAGTCGACGCAGGGGTTGCCGCACGACACCGCGGAAAGCGCCTACAAGAAGTCGCCGCGCCAGGGCTTTGCCGATCACGCGCCCGGCGAATACCAGGCGACGGTGGAGGTGGCGCGCGCGGCGTTCGCTCGCGGTGACCTGTTCGAGGCCGTGCCCGGGCAATTGTTCGCCGAGCCCTGCGAGCGCTCGCCGGCCGAAGTGTTCCAGCGCCTCTGCCGCATCAATCCCTCGCCCTATGGCGCGCTGATGAATCTCGGCGACGGCGAATTTCTGGTCTCCGCCTCGCCGGAAATGTTCGTGCGCTCCGACGGCCGCCGCGTGGAAACCTGCCCGATCTCGGGCACCATCGCGCGCGGCGCCGACGCCATCGGCGATGCCGAGCAGATCCGCCAGCTGCTGAATTCGGAGAAGGACGAATTCGAGCTCAACATGTGCACTGACGTCGACCGCAACGACAAGGCGCGTATCTGCGTGCCCGGCACGATCAAGGTGCTGGCGCGCCGGCAGATCGAGACCTATTCAAAACTGTTCCACACCGTCGATCACGTCGAAGGCATGCTACGGCCGGGCTTCAACTCGCTCGACGCTTTCCTGACCCACGCCTGGGCCGTCACCGTGACCGGCGCGCCAAAGCTGTGGGCGATGCAGTTCGTCGAGGACCATGAGCGCTCGCCGCGCCGCTGGTACGCCGGCGCGATCGGCGCGGTCAATTTCGACGGCAGCATCAACACGGGCCTCACCATCCGCACCATCCGGATGAAGGATGGCCTTGCCGAGGTGCGCGTCGGCGCGACCTGCTTGTTCGACTCCGATCCGGCAGCGGAAGACCGCGAATGCCAGGTCAAGGCCGCCGCCCTGTTCCAGGCGTTGCGCGGCGATGCGCCAAAACCGCTGTCGAGCATCGCTCCCGACGCCACCGGCTCCGGCAAGAAGGTGCTGCTGATCGACCATGACGACAGTTTCGTGCATATGCTGGCGGACTATTTCCGCCAGGTCGGCGCCAGCGTCACCGTGGTGCGCCACATCCATGCGCAGGAAATGCTGAAGCGCAAATGGGATCTGCTGGTGCTGTCGCCCGGCCCGGGCCGCCCGGAGGATTTCAAGATCGCCAAGACCATCGACACCGCGATCGGGCAGAAGCTGCCGATCTTCGGCGTCTGTCTCGGCGTGCAGGCGATCGGCGAATATTTCGGCGGCACGCTTGGCCAGCTCGGCCAGCCCGCGCATGGCCGGCCCTCGCGCATCCAGGTTCGCGGCGGCAAGCTGATGCAGAACTTGCCCAACGAGATCGTGATCGGCCGCTATCATTCGCTCTATGTCGAGCGCGACAGCGTGCCCGATGTGCTCTCGGTTACCGCGACGACGGAAGACGGCGTCGCGATGGCGATCGAGCACAAGACGCTGCCGGTCGGCGGCGTGCAATTCCATCCGGAGTCGCTGATGTCGCTCGGCGGCGAGGTGGGCTTAAGGATCGTGGAAAATGCATTCCGGCTGAAGGCGAATTGACGGCGGAAAGACAAGGGGGCTGAGACACAATGACGTTCGAGCATGATCTGAAAGCGACCGTTCGCACCATTCCGGACTATCCCAAGAAGGGGATCATGTTCCGCGACATCACTACGCTCTTGGGCGAGCCGCGCGCCTTCCGCCGCGCCGTCGACGAGCTGGTGCACCCCTGGGCCGGCTCGAAGATCGACAAGGTTGCCGGCATCGAGGCGCGCGGCTTCATCCTCGGCGGCGCGGTGGCGCACCAGGTCTCCGCCGGCTTCGTGCCGATCCGGAAAAAAGGCAAGCTGCCGCACACCACCGTGCGAATCGCCTATTCGCTGGAATACGGCATCGACGAGATGGAGATGCATGCCGACGCCATCCAGCCCGGCGAGCGCGTCATCCTGGTCGACGACCTCATCGCGACCGGCGGCACCGCCGAGGGTGCCGTGAAACTGCTGCGCCAGATCGGCGCCAATGTGGTCGCCGCCTGCTTCATCATCGATCTGCCCGAACTCGGCGGCGCCGACAAGCTGCGCAAGATGGACGTGCCCGTGCGCACGCTGATCTCGTTCGAGGGGCATTGAGGCCGACGGCGCAGGGTGGGTTAGCGACTTGTCCGCCGTAGCTTGAAGAACGAAGGTGCAAGCGCAACCCGCCATTCGCGCGCGCGACAGGGCCGCCTCGTCACTCCACCACGCCTGCGGAGGCCGCAGGCAACGGCGGTGCGCGCAGTTCAGGTTCAATCAGCGCCTGATAGCGCGACGGCTCGGCGCGCTCGATGGCCGCGATATCGGGCGCGGCGCCATTGCGCCAGCCGACATAGGCGTCGCTGGCTTCGATACCCATTGCTTCGGCAACGAGCTGAACCCAGTTCCTGACCCTGATGTTGTCGCGACCGTCGAGCGCTGCGAATTCGCGATGGCACGGATGAAAGATCGTGCACACGGTGTCGGCGCGATTTGCGATCGCCGCCGACCAGGTCTCGCCGATCACCGCCTTCAGTGCGCCTGGCACGGCAGCAATGCCACTGCACATGTGGCCGGGAAGGGCAGGTCCTTCGATCAGTTCGAGCCCTGGTATTCGCGACAGCATGCTGGCGACGCGATCGTTGATCGGCACGTGGGTTGAGAAACCGAGATGCCGGTGCAGCAGCACGCGGCGCGGCACTGGAACAGTCAACAATGGCGCCAGCCGATCGATTGATGCGACGAGCAATTCGGAAATGTGCGTGATATCGAACGCAACCGTATTGCCCGGCGCCATGATGTCGGACATGTGCATGTGGCACGAGGCACACCAGGTAACGACAGTGCCGCGACCATCCTTCGTGGCGGCTTCATTGAAGCGGCTGACGGTCCGGCCCGCCATGTTGCTCGCTCCATGCGGTTGATGGTCGTGGGCGGTGCCGCAGCAGTAGGCCGGGCCGCCGGCGGCGCGGACATCGTAGCCTGCACGCTCCAGCAGCATGATCGACAGCCGGATCATTTCGGCGTGACGCAGCATGTTGCAGCCGAACCAGAACGTGACGCGATTGTCGCTCACAGCCATTTCTCGAGCTCCTCATCGCTGAGCTGCAGTCGTGCGAAGGTCTTGATGCGCGGGAAATACGAAGGATCCTGCTTGGCCGGCAGCTGTCGCGTTTCGTTGATCGCGCGTTGCTTGGCGATCCGGACCAGCAGCATGGCATCAAGCCCCACAGCCTTTTGCGGGCACGCATCGACGCACTGGCCGCTCTTGGTGCAGGCGCCGACCCAGGCCACCGTCTCTTCTGGAGCGGCCTCACCGCTCGCCAGCCGGCGCAATCCACTGGTGACGATCTTGGGATCAGCGCCGCGCAAATTGACGTAGTCGACCATCGGACAGGCGTTGAAGCAGGCGCCGCATTCCGTGCACAACGCGGCAAGCTCCGGGCCGGATTGCACCAGGAAAGCTTCGGTGGTTTCGGCGCGCGCTGGGGGAAGCTTGGTCATGTCGCGGGCAAAATGCGCTCTCGTCGCCTTTTCGGTCAAGGTTGCGCACGACGCGATCTTCACCGCTGCAGGGTCAGCTGCATCTCCAGATCACGCAGGCCGATATAATTTCGTCGGATCCACTGGTGCAGCTCGGTGGAAGAGTCCTTCTCATGTCGCAGGTAGTCGGTGAAGGAGAAGTTTAGCCGGTCGATATAGGTCTTCAAAAACGGCGGCAGCGCCGGAATGGCCAGCACGCGGCCGCGACCCATGGCGTCCGGCAACTCGCCGCGCACCACGTGCTCGTTGTCGACGGTGATCAGCACATTCGACGGGATCTGCGCGCGCAGCGTCTCGTGGCCGCGCGCGGAGGTGCGGTCGGTGTCGGCCATGAACAGGATGATCGGCGTGATGCCGCGGCGGGCGGCTTCCTTGATGAAGCCGATCTCCTCGATCATCTTGAAGAACTCGTCGAAGGCGTGATAGCCGAGGTCGATCACCTTGGCGATGCTGTCATTGACGATCAGCCGGTCCATCAGCTGCATCTTGCCGTAGGTGTCGATGACATCGGCGGTCTCGGTGACCCGCGGCAGATATTCCAGCAGCGACGGCTCCTTCAGGTTGATGTCGAAGGCGACGACGTTGCCGTTCTTGAGCAGCAGAAACTCGCTGAGCAGCCGCGCCAGCAGCGTCTTGCCGACCTGCGGACGGGGCGAACAGATGATGTAGACCGGAGTGTAGGCCATCACAGGTTATATCGGGCGAAATCCGCGCCCGATCCAGCCCAATCCGCGAATGCCCCGTTATTTTTCCCCGCGCGCAGATTTGCTGCTGCCGGCGCCGACCAGGTCGGTCAGCTTGATGCGGTCGAACTCGCTCCAGACATTGGCGAGCCAGTGCCGGACATAGCCGCGCAGCACGAAGGAGTAATTGGCGTCCTCGTCGCGCAGGCCCTTGTTGGCGACGAATTTCAGGAACGGGACGGAAGCCACCTCGACCTGCTCATAGGCCATTTCGTTCAACTTCGGGATGGTGAGGTCGGTGGCGTCCTTGATGCGGCGGAAATAGGAATTGTAGGTCGCCTGGTCCCACTGGAAGAACTGGGTATCGTTGATGAAGTTCTTGACCAGGAAATATTTTGCGCCGGTCATGAAGCTCGAGGTCTCGGCGATTTCGTCCAGCGAGGCGATGGAGGGGCCGAGGATGTGGAACACGGCAAAAGGTGATCTGGCCGGATTTGGCGGCATCGAGGAAGCCGATGTCGCGCAGCGCGGCCAGCGCCGGCGACAACAGTCCGGCGCGGACGTCGATCACGGTGACCGAGGGGCCGTTGCCCAGCGTGTCGAAGATCTTCATCTGGTCCGAGGTCGTGGTCATGTCGACGATCTCGGTGATGGCGGGGTGGAAGCGCTTCAGGGTGCCGCGCGGGCTTTCGGTGTCGAACGCCCGGGTCGGTACGTTGTTGACGCTGAAATAGTCCAGCAACGTCCGCGAGATCGTGGTCTTGCCGACCCCGCCCTTGTCCGCACCCACCACAATCACAACCGGCTTTGCCATCGCTGTCCCTTAAGCGCCCCCGACCGCTGGGAGCGCGATCGGCAAGTCCCCAAATCCTGCTTTGGGCGCGAACATGGCAGAAACAAGGGGGAATTCAAACCCTTAAGCCGCAGGCCGGCAAACGGGTGGGGATTTCTCAAGCCCCCGCAGGGAATTGGCGGCGGGCTGTATCAGCGGTGCGGACCCCACGGACCCTGTCCCGGGGCGGCCGGAACGCCGGCGGGCGCGGCGGCATCGCTCCACGGCCCCTTGTTCGGCAGCGGCTGCGGCTGGTCGGGTAGCGGCGGCGGCTGGTCGGAGGACGTCGCGTCCTGCTCGTCAGCGGGCTGCTCGCTCGCTTCCTCCGGCGGCGCCAGCGGGCCGGGATCGCGGCCGCCGGCAAATTGCACCAGCTTGTCGACCCGCGACTGCACGGAAGGGTGGGTGGCGAACAGGTCGGCAAAGCCCTCGCGCGGATTGTCGACGCAAAGCTCCATCACGGCCGAGGTCGCGCCGGGCAGTTCGCCGCGGCCCTCGATCTTGCGCAGCGCCGTGATCATGGCATCGGGATTTTTCGTCAGCTCCACCGAGCCGGCGTCGGCCAGATATTCGCGCGAGCGCGACAGCGCCAGCTTCACCACCTGCGACAGCAGCCAGGCCAGCACGATCAGGGCGATCGCGACGATGACCACGATGACGGCGCCGCCGCCGGAGCCCTTGCTGTCGCTGCTCGACGAGGAGGAGTCCGAAGATGACGACGAAGAAGATGACGACGACCAGCTGCTGCCGGACGAATTCCACTGCAGATTGGTGAACATGCGGAAGAACAATTCGCCGAAGAAGCCGACCACGCCGGCGATGATGACCGCGACCACCATCAGCTGCACGTCGCCGTTGCGGATATGGGTGAGTTCGTGGCCGAGCACGGCCTCCATTTCCTGGTCGTTCAGCGCGTTGAGGAGGCCGGTGGTGACGGTGATGGAATATTGCCGCCGGTTCAGCCCGCTCGCGAAGGCGTTGAGCGCCGGGCTGTCCATGATCTTCAGCTTCGGCATCGGGATGCCGCGGGAGATGCAGAGATTTTCCAGCGCGTTGTAAAGCCGCGGCTGTTCCTTCCGTGTCACGGATTCGCTGCCGGTGACGGCGTCGATCATGTTCTGGTGGAAGAAATAGGCGATCACGATCCACAGCGCCGCGGCGATGGTCGCCCAGGGAAACGCCGCGATCAGGTCGTGCGAGGCGGCCCGCAGGTAGAAGTCGACCGAACGGTCGCTGTTGAGGAACACCTCGGCCAGCAGCGCGCCGGCATAGACCAGCACATAGATCAGCAGGAACAGCCCGCCGAGCAGCAGCATCGAACGGAACTTGTTCGATGCGATATGCGTGTAGAGACCGTAGGCGGCCATGATGCGCTGCCTCTCGCCGAACTATCCCGAACGCCTAGAACTTCACCGTCGGCACGGCCTCGACTTCGGTGCGGCTGGCGCCGAGATCGAAAAATTCCTTGCGGGTGAAGCCGAGCATGCCGGCGAACAGGGCGGCTGGCATCTGCTGGATGCCGGTGTTGTATTCCTGGACCGCATTGTTGAAGAAGCGGCGGCTGGCGGCGATCTTGTTTTCGAGGTCGGAGAGCTCGCCGGCGAGCTGCTGGAAATTGGCGTTGGCCTTGAGGTCCGGATAGGCCTCCGACAGCGCGATCAGGCGGCCGAGCGCGCCGGAGAGCTGGTTCTCGGCGGCGGAGACCTGGGCCGGGCCCTGCGCCGACATGGCGGAGTTGCGCGCCTTGATGACGTCGTCGAGCGTGCCGCGCTCGTGGCTGGCGTAGCCCTTCACGGTCTCGACCAGGTTCGGGATCAGGTCGTGGCGCTGCTTGAGCTGGACGTCGATGTCCGCAAAGGACTGATCGACCCGCTGCCGGAGCGCGATCAGGCGGTTGTAGGCGCCGAACGCGAAGAGGACGAGGATGACGATGATGCCGAGAACGATCCAGCCGGACATAAGGCAAATCTCCTGGTGGGAGGACGGGGTATTTCTCAACGAAAAGGCCGCCGGGCGGCAGCCAGCGTCGAATTGGTCCTTGATTTGGTCGGATGCAAGGCCGGTTTAGTTCAAGGGCACCGCATCGCCCCAGCGCCAGCGTCGGGCTCCCGCATAGGCCGCCTTGTCCCGCCGCGGGACTCGCGCGATTTCGAGGCCGTTAGGCGTGCAAAGCTTTGCCGTCACCTCGACCTTACTGAGGGAAGGCTGCGCCAGCACGCGGGAAAACTGCGCGGTGACCGGCGCACGCGTCAGCGCGACATAGGCGAATTTCTCGTCCTCGAACGGCACCTCCGCGCCCTTGACCTGCTTGTGCGCGCGCGAGCGCTGCAGGCGCTGGGTGAAGTGGCACCAGTCGGGCGCGGCGAGCGGACAGGGACCGTCATGCGGGCAGGGGGCGGCGACGTGGGCGCCGGCCGCGATGAGTTGCCCGCGCAGCGCAATGATGCGCGCGTAGCCAGCAGGCGTGCCGGGCTCGACGACAAGCAGCGTGTCGCGGGTCTTCTCCCACATCAGCGCGTGCAAGCGACGTCCGCTCGGCCTCGCTTATCTCGCCGATGACATAGCTCGCCACGACGAGATCGGCGGCATCCGCCTTGGCCAGCATCGCGCGCGCCTCGCCGCGCTCGTAAGCGATCTGTCGGCCGCTCTCGCGCGCAAGATCCAGCGCGAGCGTGCGCAGGGCGTCGTTGGCATCGAGCAGAGCGTACGATTGCAGCGAGGGAAACGCTTCGGCCGCGGCCCACGTCGCCGTGCCGGGACCGGCGCCGACGTCGAGCAGGCTCCTTGGCGCAAATTCGGGCCGGATATCGACGAGCGCGTTCAGGCTCGCGATATCGGCGGCATAGGTCGCGGGCATCCGCGCCAGCGCGTAGGCGAGCGCATCGATCTCGTTCCGGATGGCGCCGGAATTGCCGCCATCGCGATAGGTTTTGGAGATCGCCGCCGCGCGCTCGGCGGCTGCATTGCGCGAGACACCCTGCAGCCTCGCCTCCAGCGCCGCCCGCAAGCTCGCGGGAAGGTCGGGCGAGGCGGCGCGGGTCACGCCACGTCGAGGATTTTCACCGCGTCCTCGAGATCGACCGAGACCAGCTGCGACACGCCGCGCTCGGCCATGGTGACGCCGAACAGCCGGTTCATCCGCGCCATGGTGATCGGGTTGTGCGTGATGATGATGAAGCGCGTCTCGGTCGACGCGGTCATCTCGTTCAGCAGGGTGCAGAAGCGCTCGACGTTGTGGTCGTCGAGCGGTGCGTCGACCTCGTCCAGCACGCAGATCGGCGAGGGGTTGGTGAGGAACACCGCGAAGATCAGCGCCAGCGCCGTCAGCGCCTGCTCGCCGCCCGACAGCAGCGACAGCGTCTGCGGCTTCTTGCCCGGCGGCTTGGCGATGATCTCGAGGCCGGCTTCCAGCGGATCGTCGCTCTCGATCAAATGCAGCGCCGCCTCGCCGCCGCCGAACAGCTCGACGAACAGGCGCTTGAAGTGGCCGTTGACGGTTTCGAACGAGGCCAGCAGGCGCTCGCGCGCCTCGCGGTTGAGGCTCTGGATGCCCTGGCGCAGCCGCTTGATGGCTTCGACGAGATCGTCGCGCTCGGTGGTCAGCGTCGTGTGCTGGGCCTCGACCTCGCGCAGCTCTTCCTCGGCGCGCAAATTGACCGCACCGAGCCGCTCGCGGTCGCGGCGCAGCTTTTCGAGATTCTCCTCGATCTCGGCGAGCGGCGGCAGTTCCGCGCCCGGCTCGATCTCGGCGAGGCCGGCGACGGCCGACGGCTCGCATTCCAGCATGTCGTGGATTTCGCGCTCGATGTCGGTCAGGCGGCGCTTGGTGCCTTCCATCCGCTCCTCGGCGCGGGCGGTCGCCTCGCGCGAGGCGGAAAGGGCTTCGAGCGAGGCCTTCGCGGCGCGGTCGGTCGCCGCCATCGCGGTCTCGGCGGCGGCGAGCGCGTCGGCGGCGGTCTGGCGGTCCTTCTCGGCAAAGTCGATTTCGTTGATCAGCGCGCTGCGCTTCTCGGCGAACACGGCGGGCGCATTCTCCAGCTCCGCGCGCTCGGCGGTCACCTCTGACGTGCGCGACTGTACGGTCTCGATCTGCGAAGCTCGCGCTCGCTTTGCGGTTCTGCCAGTCGCTGCGCTCGGCGAGGATCGCCTGCACGCGGCGGTCGGCCAGTTCCGCCTCGCGGGCCAGCGCCTGCGCCTCGGCGCGGACTTGCGCGGCGGCGCGGCGATGGTCGTCGATCTCGGTGCGGACGGAGGCCAGCTTGGTCTCGGTCTCGAGGCTCGGCGGCAGTTCGGCCAGCGCGGCGGTTGCGCCCTCATGGGCGGCCTCGGCTTCGCTGCGGTCGGCGGAGAGGCGGCTGCGCGCTTCCGTCAGCGCCGAGCGGCGCGCGGCGTGGCGGTTGATCTCGCGCTCGGTCGTGGCATGGCGCTCGCGCGCGGCATCGGCCTCGCGCTGCGCGGCGCGCCAGGCGTCGCGTGCGGCGGACTTCGGCGGCCGCCGCCGCCTTCTGCTCGGCCTCGGCATTCTCGAGCGCCTGCCGCTTGGCGGCGGCATCGAGCCTGGCCTGCTCCAGCTCGTTCTCGATGTCGACGAGGCGGGCGCGCTCGGCAAGCCGTCGCGCGGCGCCGGTCGGCGCGTGCGCGGCGGCGACAAAGCCGTCCCAGCGCCAGACGTCGCCTTCCAGCGACACCAGCCGCTGGCCGGTCTTGAGCTGCGAGACGAGGTCGGCGCCGCGTTCCTTGGCGACCACGCCGATCTGCGCCAGGCGGCGCGACAGTTCGGCGGGCGCCTGCACGTGATTGGCCAGCGGCTCGACGCCGTCGGGCAGCGACGGGTCCGTCGCGGTGGCATTGGCATTGGTCCAGCGCATCGGCGCGGTGGGATCGACGGGCGCATCGAGGTCGTCGCCGAGCACGGCGCCGATCGCCTTCTCATAGCCCTTGGTGACCGTGATGCCGTCGATGATCGGCGGCCACAGATTCTTGGTCTCGCCATTGACGAGTTTCGAGATGGTGCGCGCCTCGGTCTCCAGCCGCTGCACGCGCTTGTCGGCCTCGGCCAGCGGTGCGCGCGCGGCTTCGAGCGCGGCGCGGGCGGCGACGTGGGCGGCTTCGGCCGTCTGCGAGGCGCTCTCGCCTTGCGACAAATTCTGCTGCGCCGTGGTCATGGCGATCGAGAGCGCGGCGATGTCGCCGAGGCCGCCGGTCTCAGCCGCGAGCTTCTGCTCGTCGCGCTCGACACTGGCGATTTCCTGGTCGAGCCGCGCCAGCCGGTCGCGATGGCTGCGTACGCCGGCCTCGAACTGGTTGCGCTTGGCGGTGAGGTCGGCGAGCGCGGTGGTGAGTTCGGAGAACAGCCGCTCGGAGGCGGCAAGCGTCGCTTCGGCCTCGGTCACGCGCTCGTCGACGCCGGAGCGCTTCTCGACGCGGGTCTTGATCTCTTCCTTCAGCTCCGCGTCCTCGGTGTCGAGGCGCTGCAGCGCGAGGTCGGCATCGGCGATCTGCTGCTGCTCGCGGGCGATGTCGGAAGCAAATTGCGTCAGGCGGCGGTCGAGCTCGGCGACGCGCTCCTTGGCGCGCTGCTCCTCGCGGTCGAGCAGTTCGCGGGCATTGGTCAGGCGCTGCAGGCCGGCGGCGGCGCGGGCTTCGGCATCGCGCAGCGCCGGGAGTTCGGCGGCGCGCTCGGCCTGGATGCGGGCGGCTTCGGCCTGCTCGCGGGTGCGCTCGGCCATCTCGCGCACGGCGAGATCGTGGGTGTGGCCGGCTTCGACGACGTCGGCATTGGCGCCGACCCAGCGCAGGTGGAACAGCATGGCCTCGGCCTTGCGCACCTTGGCGGCGACTTCGCGGTAGCGGATCGCCTGCCGCGCCTGGCGCTTCAGGCCGTCCATCTGGCCGGCGAGCTGGCCGATCACGTCCTCGACGCGGGTGAGGTTGGTTTCGGCGGCGCGGCAGCCGAAGTTCCGCTTCATGGCGGCGGGCATGCAGGCCGGCGACGCCGGCGGCATCTTCCAGCACGCGGCGGCGCTGCTCGGGCTTGGCCTGGATGATCTCGCCGATCTTGCCCTGGTGAACCAGCGCCGGCGAGCGCGCGCCGGTGGCGGCGTCGGCAAACAGGAGCTGCACGTCGCGGGCGCGCACGTCGCGGCCGTTGATGCGATAGACCGAACCCGCCTCGCGCTCGATGCGGCGGGAGATTTCGAGAATCTGGCTGTCGTTGATGGCGGCCGGCGCCGAGCGATCGGAGTTGTCGATCGTCATCACGACTTCGGCGTGGTTGCGCGCCGGGCGGTTGCCGGAACCGGCGAAGATCACCGCGTCCATGTCGGCGGCGCGCAGCGACTTGTGCGAGGTCTCGCCCATCGCCCAGCGCAGCGCCTCGACCAGGTTCGACTTGCCGCAGCCGTTCGGACCGACCACGCCGGTGAGGCCCGGCTCGATCATGAAGTCGGTCGGCTCGACAAAGGACTTGAAACCTTGGAGGCGGAGGCGCGTGAGTTTCATAGACGCAAATCTCTCTTGGCCGGGCGCGAATCTCCCTGCCGTGACAATACCATAGAAGGCAATGTCGAGGTGTGGACGAGTCGCTTCATGCGGCTCTCATGGGCCGGGACAATGGCCGGGCCGTGGCGGAAGGGCAACCGCGAGGGGCGGTTTTCCCAAGCGATTTGTCGAGCCTTTTGCTGGGCTTATGGCGAGGAGTGAATCGAGGCCGCGAAGCGCCTGCGAATCAGCTCTTCAACAACGACTTGATGCGCTTGTCGAATTCCTCGAAGCTCTGCTCGCCCTTCACCATCTCGCCATTGATGAAGAAGGTCGGCGTCGAATTCACCTTCAGCACGTCATTGGCGTATTTGCGGTCGGCTTCGAGCTTGTTGAGCAAGCGCCTGGTCTTGCAGGCAGGCCTCGACCTGCTGCTGGGACAGGCCGGCCTGCTTGCCGATCCGGACCAGCGATTCGGTGGTGTTCTTCATCACCCAGCCTTCCTGCTGGCGGAACAGCAGGTCGATCACCGCGAAATATTTGCCGGCGTCGTCCTTGGCGATGCAGCGCGCCAGCATCGAGCCGGCAGCCGCCTTGATGTCGAGCGGGAATTCACGGAACACGAAACGGATCTTGTTGGTGTCGATGTATTCCGACTTGATCTTCGGGAACACCTTTTCGGTGAAGGCCGCGCAATGCGGGCAGGTCATCGAGGCGAATTCGGTGATGGTCACCGCGGCGTCGGCCGGGCCCAGCGCCATGTCGGGCAGCGACACGGGCTTGGCGACATCGGCGGCGCTCTGCGCCATCGCGTCGGTGATCAGGCGCAGCGGCGAGAAGCCGGCGAGCAGGCCAAGCCCGGTCAGCGACAGGGCGGCGGTGAAGGCGCGGCGCGTGAGGATCAAGGTCGGCTCCCGGGATTGGCGAGGCTCGCGAAGGGCTTGCGGAAAGATGCCCTCCGCTAGCTTGAAACGACACATGTGGCAATGCCGGGCAGGCGGCGGAAGGGACTCAATTTCGCTTGATCGCGGCGCCCAGCCGCGCCAGCGCGTCCTTCAGCGCCTCGTCCTCGACCGCGGACAGGGTTTTGGCGACTTCCTGTACGGTTTTGGGGTCCGGCGGACGCGGCCGGGCCGGCCGTTCCCGGCGCGACAGCGGCGCCTGCCGCAGCGCCAGCCGGCCGACCGCATGCCAGCCGAAGAAGCGGTTGACCCGCTCCAGCAGCACGTCGGATTTGTGCTGGATCTCCAGCGCCGCCGGTCCCTCGACCCGCAGCACCAGCGTCGCCGGTTCCTGCGGCTGCCCCTCCACCGGCCGCGGCCACTGGATCTTGAGGGGCTCGGCGTGGCGGGCGATATCGGCGCCGGCGATCTCCGTCCAGCGCGTGACCAGTTCGCGCGCGGCAAAGCCCTGCTTGGCATAGGCGTCGGAAAAGACGTCGCTGAGCAGGACGGAGAGCGGTTTGGCGAAGATGGGGCCGGGCTTGGACATGGGTGGCGTTATAGCACGCGAAGAAAGACGTGGATGCCCGCGACAAGCGCGGGCATGACGTGGAGAGATTGGTTGCCGATCACTAGACTGGGCGCATGAGAGCCACGGCCGTCAAAGCAAGAAGCATTGGAACCACCGGGCGCCCCGCGCTGCTGCTCGACTGGTACGACCGGCATCGGCGGCGGCTGCCGTGGCGCGCGGCGGCCGGCGAGCGGCCCGATCCGTACCGGGTGTGGCTGTCGGAGATCATGCTGCAGCAGACCGGGGTGAAAACGGTCGGTCCGTATTTCGAGAAGTTCCTGGCGCGCTGGCCGGATGTCGCGGCGCTGGGGCGCGCTTCGCTCGACGACGTGCTGCGGATGTGGGCGGGGCTCGGCTATTACTCGCGGGCGCGCAATCTGCACGCCTGCGCGGTGGCGGTGCTGCGCGAGCACGGCGGCATTTTCCCGGACACGGAGGAGGGCCTGCGCGCGCTGCCGGGGATCGGGCCCTATACGGCGTCGGCGATTGCGGCGATCGCGTTCGATCGCCGCACCATGCCGGTCGACGGCAATATCGAGCGCGTGGTGTCGCGGCTCTATGCGGTCGAGGAAGCGCTGCCGCAGGCGAAGCCGCGCATCCAGGAACTCGCGGCGACGCTGCTCGCCGATACTCGCGCCGGCGACAGCGCGCAGGCGCTGATGGATCTGGGCTCCTCGATCTGCACGCCGAAGAAGCCGGCCTGCGCGCTGTGTCCGCTCAACGAGGATTGCGCGGCCCGCGCGCGCGGCGATCAGGAAACCTTTCCGCGCAAGGCGCCGAAGAAGTCAGGCACGCTGCGGCGGGGCGCCGCCTTCGTCGTCACGCGCGGCGACGAACTTCTGGTGCGCTCACGTCCCGAAAAGGGCCTGCTCGGCGGCATGACGGAAGTGCCGGGCTCGGACTGGCTCGCGGGGCAGGAGGACAAGGTCGCGCTGAAGCAGGCGCCTGAATTGGCCGGCGTCGCGCGCTGGCATCGCAAGGCCGGCGTCGTCACCCACGTGTTCACGCATTTCCCGCTGGAGCTTGTGGTCTACACCGCCACCGTGCCGGCGCGCACGAAGGCGCCCAAGGGCATGCGCTGGGTGCCGATTGCGACACTCGCCGATGAGGCGCTGCCCAATGTCATGCGCAAGGCGATTGCGCACGGGCTCGGCGAGTAGGGCCGCATCGATGCTGACACCATGCTGTCAGCAGGCCCTGCGCTATCAGGGAGCCATATGGAGGTTCCGATGATTGCAACCGCACTCGACCGCATTACCATGCCGCCCGTCGCCACGCTGCTCGGCTGGCATCTACTCGACGCCCGTCCCGGAGAGGGCTGGATCAGGATCGGCTTTGAGGGAAAGTCCGAGTTCTGCAATCCGGCCGGTTTCGTGCAGGGCGGCATCCTCTCGGCCATGCTCGACGACACCATGGGCCCCGCGGTGTTCGCCATGACGGAGGGACGGCTCTACACCGCGACCATCAGCCTGACCGTGAATTTCCTCGCGCCTGCCAAACCCGGGCGGATCGTCGGCGAGGCGAGGGTGACACAGCTCGGCAAGACCGTCGCGTTCATCGAAGGCCGGCTGATTGGCGAAGGACGGCACGCTGCTCGCGACAGCGACAGCCAATGCGCGGCTGGTCGAAGTCCGGCAAGGCGCTGCAGTAGATCAGGCGCTGGCGCGGCGAGCGTCCGGCAGCTGCACGATCGGCGGCTTGGCGTTGAGGCCCTCGACCTGGAATCCGGCGACGCGCTTGTAGTTGGCGGCGATGTCTTCCAGCTCCTCGAGCGACAGCACGTCGGTGACGACCTTGTAGCCGTCGGGCGCGCGCTCCTCGACCAGCTGCATCACCTGCTCGGGGCCGTTGCGGCGGTTGAGCATCACGAGATCGGTGGTCGCCGGCCGCCGCTCGGCCTCGTAGGCGACGAGCGCGGCGTTGGTCGCGCCATGGCCAAGGATCTCGCGGGTGATGACGCGGGCATCGAGGATCGCCTGCGAGGCGCCGTTGGAGCCGATCGGATACATCGGGTGCGCGGCATCGCCCATCAGCGTGACGCGGCCAAACGTCCATTGCGGAATCGGATCGCGGTCGACCAGCGGATATTCGTAGGCGTGCGGGCATTCGCGGATCAGGCGCGGCACGTCGAGCCAGTCGAATTTCCAGTCGGTGAACCAGGGCAGGAACTCGTCGAGCTTGGCGGTGCGGTTATAGTCCTCGCGCCGCCACTGATAGGTCGGCGGCATGTGCCGCTCGGCGACCCAGTTGATCGCGTATTTGCCGTTGGCATCGGGCGTGCTTCGAGATCGGATAGCAGACGAATTTCAGTCACCTCGTGGCCGGCCATGATCATGGTGCGGCCGGTGAGGAAGGCATCGCCCGCGGTGACGCCGCGCCAGAGGATGCGGCCGTTCCAGATCGGCGGGCCTTCCTGCGGATAGAGTTTTTCGCGCACCGCCGAATGGATGCCGTCGGCGGCGATCAGGAGATCGCCTTCGTAGGCGCCGGCCGGTTTGCCGGTCGCCTTGTCGATGAATTCGGCGCGCACGCCGTCGGCCGTCTCGGTCCAGCCGGTGAGATGATGGCTGGTCAGGATGTTGTCGCGGCCGAGCCGCTCGATCGCGGTGTCGAGCAGGATCTGCTGCAGCGTGCCGCGATGAATGGAGAACTGCGGCCATTTGTAGCCGGCCTCCAGCCCGCGCGGCTCGCTCCAGATCGGCTTGCCGTGCTTGGAGAAATAGGCGAGCTCGCGGGTGCGCACGCCTGCGGCATCGAGCCGGTCGTGCAGGCCGAGCTCGATCAGCTCGCGCACCGCATGCGGCAGCACGTTGATGCCGACGCCGAGCGGCTTCAGTTCCGACACGCTCTCGAACACGCGCGCCGGCACGCCGATCTGGTGCAGGCTGAGCGCCAGCGTCAGCCCGCCGATGCCGCCGCCCGCGATGAGAATGGTCATGATACGCCCTCGCTACTCACCATCGTCATGACACGGGACTACGGTGTTGGGCAACCGCGAAGGGCGTTCGCCGGACGCCGGGGATGGACGGGCGAGGGGCGCGCCGTTAAGTTCTCGGCCTGTTTGGGAGGATACAACAATGTACAAACTCTATTACGCCCCCGGCACCTGCGCGCTCGCCTCGCATATCGCGCTGGAAGAAGCCGGCGCCGACTACACCGCCGTGCGGCTCGACTTCAAGGCCAACCAGCAGCAGAGCCCGGACTTTCTCAAGCTCAATCCGAAAGGGCGCGTGCCGGCGCTGGTCACCGACAGGGGCATCCTGACCGAAAATCCCGCGATCCTCGCCTATATCGCCCAGACTTTTCCGGCCGCGAAGCTCGCCCCGCTCGACGACGCCTTTGCCTTCGCGCAGGTGCAGTCCGTCAACAGCTACCTCTGCTCCACGGTGCATGTCGCGCATTCGCACAAGGGCCGCGGCTATCGCTGGACGACGGAGGAATCCTCCTGGGCCGACATGAAGCGGATGATCCCCAAGAGCATGGGCGCCTGCTTCGACCTGATCGAGAACAGCGTCCTGAAAGGGCCCTGGGTGATGGGCGAGCAGTACACGATCTGCGATCCCTATCTCTACACCATCGCGCTGTGGCTCGAGGGCGACGGCGTCGATGTCGCCGCTTTCCCGAAGGTCGCCGCGCACATGAAGCGGATGGCCGAGCGCCCCGCGGTGAAGAAGGTCATGGGCGAGCAACAGGCCAAGGCGGCCTGATCGGCGCCTCAAGCCTTCTTCCCCCGCTCCATCTCCCGGCCGATGCCGAGCATGAGATTGCGCAGCCAGATCGAGCCGGGGTCCATCTGGGCGCGGGTCGGATAGAACAGATATTGCTCGTCGATCCCGGGATCGAACGGCGGGGTGACCGTCTGCATCGACAATTGTCTTGCAAGCGCCGTGATCAGCCGGCGCGGCACGAAGGCGACGAGGTCGGTGCGCGCGGCGACATGCAGCGCCTCGATATAGCCGGGCACGACCAGCGCGATGCGCCGCTCGATGTTCTTGCCGCGCAGCCAGATGTCGATCAGATCCTCGCTCGCGCCGCGGATCACGACGGCGACATGCCGCGCCGCGAGGAACGCGTCGCGCTTTTTCAGCCGGTTGCCGGCGGGATGGCCGCGGCGCACGGCGAGCGCATCGCTGTCGGTATAGAGAAGCTGGCGGTGAAAACCCTTGAAGCCGTCGCCGATCGAGCACACGAGATCGATGGTGCGGGCGAACTCCGGGGTCATGATCGCAGAGCTGCGCCACGGCACCACGTCGATGGTGACGTTGGGCGCCAGCTTCGTCACCTTCTCCATCAGCGGCGGCATCAACAGCTCGACGGCGAGGTCGGGCATCATCAGGCGAAAGTGCCGCTCGCTGCGTGATGGCGTCGAATTCGTCCGCGCGTGAACAGGCCGCGCACCTGGTCGAGCGCCTGCGCCAGCGGGCCGCGCAAGCCCTGCGCCCGCGGCGTCAGCTCCATGCGCGCGCCGGTGCGCACCAGCAGGGGATCGCCGATCAGGTCGCGCAGCCGTTGCAGCGCGTGGCTCGCCGCCGGCTGCGACAGGCCGATCCGCATCGCCGCGCGGCTGACGCTGGCTTCCCTCAGCAGCGCGTCGAGCGCGACCAGCAGATTGAGGTCAAGCGAATTCAAATTCATGGAATGAATATATATCATATTTCATATCGATTGGAAGAATAGTCGAGATGGCGCCATGATTGGCAGCAGCCAATCAATGGAGAAAAGCCATGAGCGCAGAAGCCAACAAGAAACTGGTGCAGCAGGTCTATACCGACTCCGCCAACCGCAGCGGCACGACCTTCGCCGACAATCTCGCCGACGACGCGGTCTGGATCGTCACCGGGCAATATTCCTGGTCGCATGAATTCAAGGGACGCGACGCGATCCAGAACGGCCTGATGGGGCATTTCCGCTCGTTCTTCGCCGTGCGGCCGCGCACGGTGGCGTTCAATTTCATCGCCGAGGGCGACTATGTCGTGGTCGAGGCCCGCGGCGACAACGTCACCAAGTCCGGCCAGCGCTACGACAACCAGTACTGCATGGTGTGGCGGATCGAGAACGGCAAGATCAAGCTGATCAAGGAATATTGCGACTCCGCGCTGGTCGAGCGCGTGCTCGGGCCGTTCCCGCAGGAGCGCAAGCTGGCGGCGGGCTGAAGCCATTGAGCAGCATCAGTTGCGGAAGGCCACCGGCTGCGCCGGCGGCCATTTCCGGTTTCCCTGCTTGCAATCGCGCGATCGATGCTGATGCTGGTGGCGGCGTGGCGGCAGGATCGCCGCGACCGCCGTCAACTTGCAGCCATGAGCGATCGCGAGTTGCAGGATATCGGAGTGTGCCGGGGCGAAGTGGCCGACAGGATCGGCCGCTCGTTCTGGCGGAAAATGAACGGGAGGGTGATATGAGCAAGGAAATCTTCAGCCCGGCGACGTTGCCGCCGCCGACCGGCTATTCGCATGTCGCGAAGGTGAACAGGGGCACGCTGGTCTATATCGCCGGCCAGGTGTCGAGCGATGCCTCCGGCAAGCTGGTCGGCGAGGGCGATTTCGAGGCGCAGGCCGAGCGCGTTTTCGCCAACGTCAAGCTGGCGGTCGAGGCCGCCGGCGCGACCATGGCCGACATCGTCAAGATGAACACCTACATCGTCGCGTCAGTCGATCCGGCTGACGTGCCGAAGATGCGGGCGGTCCGCGGCCGCTACTTCGGCAGCGGCACGCCGCCTGCCAGCACGCTGGTTTACGTCAGCCGTCTGGCGCAACCGGGCTGGATGATCGAAGTCGAGGTGGTGGCCGCGATCGACTAGAGCATGATCCGGAAAGTGTGCAGCGGTTTGCCGAAGATCATGCTCAAACGAAGAGACGAAAACGGCGCCCGCGAGGGCGCCGTTTCTCGCCTCCGGATGCTGAGCGCTCACGCCGCCTTCGTCTTCAGGTGGCGGAACATGTTGCCGCGCGCCTCGTCGTCCATCTCGGCCTTGAAGGTGAACTTGTCCTTCAGCGCGATCGCCTTGGCCGCGGCGGGCCGCGCCGAAATCTCGTCGACCAGCCGCTTGACGTTGGGATATTTCGCAGCCGCTTCCTCGCCCATCACGAACGCCGCCATCCGCGCCCAGCCCCACAGCGCCATGTCGACGATCGTGTAGGTGTCGCCGACCATGTATTTCCTGCCGGCGAGATGCTCGTTGAGCACCGCGTAGTGGCGCTGCGCCTCGAACTGGTAGCGGTTGTGCGAATAGTCGTGGTTCTGGTCCTTCGGCGCAAAATGCTTGAAGTGCACGGCCTGGCCCGAATAGGGCCCGATGCCGGTCGCGACGAACATCAGCCAGGACAGCATCTGCGCGCGGTTCTGCGGCGTGTTGGCGGGGAGGAATTTGCCGGTCTTCTCGGCGAGGTAGAGCAGGATGGCGTTGCTGTCGAACACCAGCACGCCGTCGTCGTCGATCGCCGGCACCTTGCTGTTCGGATTGACTTTCAGGAATTCCGGCTTGAACTGGTCGCCCTTGCGGGTGTCGACCGCGACCGGCTCGAACGGCAGATCGGCCTCCTCGAGGAACAGCGCGACCTTGGTCGGGTTGGGCGAACCGTTGAAATAGAATTTCAGCATGAGTGTCTCCCCAGCTTTTGTTATGGACGAACGGGACGCGGCGGCATCGCCGCGGGCAGGACCGTCCATGCGCAAATTTTTGCGCCCAGTGCAAGCGACGAGTTCGTGAAATCCGGCTGGAATCAACCCGCGAAGAAGAGGCCGGCAATGCCGGCGGCGATCATCGCCGCGCCCGAGATGTGCAGCATCACGGCCAGCCGCGTCGCGGCGTGCAGGTCGGACGCCTGCGCGGCGCGCTCCGGGCCGCGCGCGTAACCGTGGACGATGACTTCCTGGTTGAAGTCGCCATGGGCTTCCAGGTTGCCGGCGAGGCCGACGCGGATCAGCAGGATGCCGAAGATGATGAGGCCGGCCGAGCCCAGCATGCCGATCAGGAGCATCGGAAACATGCCGATCAGGAAGATCGGCAGCAGCGGCAGGAGCAGCAACGTTTCGGATCGCTTGCGCATCGGCGGGCCCCATCGAAACAGCGGCGGATGGCCGCAAATCTAGGCCCGGGGTGGCCACGGATCAAATCGAAAGGACGTGAACGGGGCGGGCTTGCGTCAGCCCGCCGCCATCTGGCTGCGGATTTCGGCGCGCAGCTCGTCGATCAGCTTGAGGCCGCCCTTGGTCTCGACATGCCAGAAGGTCCAGCCGTTGCAGGCTTCCGCTCCTTGCGCGACCGCGCCCATGCGGTGGATCGAGCCGACCTTGTCGCCGAGCATGATGGCGCCGTCGGCGCGGACCAGCGCGTTGTGGCGCTTGCGGGCGTCGACCAGCTTGGCGCCGGGCGCGATCATGCCGCGCTCGATCAGCTCGGCGAAGGCGACGCGCGGCGCGTCGCGCGCGGTCATGAAGGGGGCCAGCGTCGCCTCCGGCAGCGGCTCGATCTCGGCGATGCGCGCTTCCGCCGCCCTGGCATAGGCCGGGTCGCGCTCGAAGCCGACATAGCTGCGGCCGAGGCGTTTTGCCACGGCGCCTGTCGTGCCGGTGCCGTTGAAGGGATCGATCACGAGGTCGCCGGGCTTCGACGACGACAGCAGCACGCGCGCCAGCAGCCCTTCCGGCTTCTGGGTCGGGTGCACCTTCTTGCCGTCCTTGCCCTTGAGGCGCTCCTCGCCGGTGCAGAGCGGGATCAGCCAGTCGGAGCGGGCCTGCACGTCCTCGTTGGCGGCCTTCAGGGCCTCGTAGTTGAACGTATAGCCCTTGGCCTTCTCGTCGCGCGCGGCCCAGATCATGGTTTCGTGCGCGTTGGTGAAGCGGCGGCCGCGGAAATTCGGCATCGGGTTGGACTTGCGCCAGACGATGTCGTTGAGCACCCAGAATCCGAGGTCCTGCATGATGGCGCCGACGCGGAAGATGTTGTGATAGGAGCCGATCACCCAGATCGTCGCCGACGGCTTCATGACGCGGCGGCAGGCGAGCAGCCAGGCGCGGGTGAAATCGTCATAGGCGGCGAAGGAGGAGAACTTGTCCCAGTCGTCGTTGACGGCATCGACATGCGATTCGTCGGGACGCTTGAGCTCGCCCTTGAGCTGCAGATTGTAGGGCGGGTCGGCGAACACGAGATCGACGGAGCCGGCCGGCAGCTTCGACATTTCGGCGACACAGTCGCCAACAATGATGCGGGTGCTTTGGCCAGACTCGAATTTAGTGCGGGGCGCCTTTGCAGACGCCCCGCGACGCGACACAACCATGACTCAATTACTCTGACTCAGGCGACGCTGTCGGCGACGCGGGACTAAACAACCGACTGGCGACACATTGACCGGGCAAAGTAAAAATCGACTTAAGGCGCGCCGCTCGCATGCGCGTTGGCGCATTTGGCGGTCGAGTTTGAGGTTCGATGCGCGCTCAGGTGCACTAGGCAATATTTGCCGGGCGGGTTATTGATTAACGCAATGGAAATTTTACGTGTTTGCCGCGTTGCCTCGTGCTTGCAGCGCACACGGGTCGAAATGAGGGAAAACCGCCATGCGTTACGATGATTTCCGGCGCAGCGACGACATCGAGGACCGTCGCGACGACGGCGGCGGCGGCATGGGTGGCGGCGGCTTCGGTATCCCGATGGGCGGCGGCGGCCTCGGCATCGGCACCATCATCGTGCTCGGCCTGCTCGGCTACGCCTTCGGCATCGACCCGCGCATCCTGATCGGCGGGGCGGAAATTCTCACCGGCGGCAGCCAGGCGCCGAGCTACCAGCAGGATCGTCCCTCCGGACAGCGCAAGGCCGGCGCGCCCACCGACGAGATGGGGAGCATGATCTCCGGCGTTTTGGGTGAAATCGACGACCGCTGGAGCGAGATCTTCCAGGCCAGCGGGCAGAACTATACCGGGCCGAAGATCGTGCTGTTCCGCAACGCCACCAATGGCGGCCGCTGCGGCATGGCGCAGTCGGCGATGGGGCCGTTCTACTGTCCGCCGGACCGCACCATCTTCCTCGACACGGCGTTCTTCCGCGAGGTCGAGACGCGCTTCCGCGGCTGCTCGGGCAAATCCGCCTGCAACTTCACGACGGCCTACATCATCGCGCATGAGGCCGGACACCACATCCAGAACCTGCTCGGCATCCTGCCGCGCGTGACGCGGATGCAGCAGCAGGCCGGCAGCAAGGCCGAAGCCAATGCGCTGCAGGTCAAGGTCGAGTTGCAGGCCGATTGTCTCTCCGGCGTCTGGGTCAATCGCGAGGCGAAGAAGCGGCCGGGCTTCCTCGAACCCGGCGACATCGACGCCGCGCTGACGACGGCGACCGCGATCGGCGACGACACGCTGCAGCGTCAGGCGACGGGCAGGGTGATGCCCGACAGTTTCACCCACGGCTCCGCCGCGCAGCGCAAGCAGTGGTTCATGACCGGCTACCAGCAGGGCACGGTGCAGGCCTGCAACACCTTTGGCGCGCGGGCGCGGCTGGCTGTAGACGGCCATGGCGACCGACGAGACCAAGCAATTCGTGCCGCTCAACATCGCGGTGCTGACGATCTCGGACACGCGTTCGCTGGCCGACGACAAGTCGGGCACGACGCTTGCCGATCGTCTCACCGCGGCCGGCCACAAGCTGGCGGCGCGCGAGATCGTCACCGACGATGTCGAGGCGATCCGCGCCGTGGTGAAACGATGGATCGCGGATCAAGGCGTCGATGCCATCATCACCACCGGCGGCACCGGCTTCACCGGCCGCGACGTCACGCCGGAAGCGATCGAGCCGCTGTTCGAAAAGCGGATGGACGGGTTTTCCATCGCCTTCCACATGCTGAGCCACGCCAAGATCGGCGCTTCCACGGTGCAGAGCCGCGCCACCGCGGGCGTGACCAATGCGACCTTCATCTTCTGCCTGCCGGGCTCGCCCGGCGCCTGCCGCGACGGCTGGGACGGCATTCTGGCGCCGCAGCTCGACTACCGCACGCGGCCCTGCAATTTCGTCGAGATCATGCCGCGGCTGGACGAGCATCTGCGCCGGCCCAAGGCCAAGGGCGCGTCGGCCTAGACCGACTGTTGCGGCATCGGGAATCACCTCTCCCTTCGGGAGAGGTCGATTCGAAGTCCGCGGCGGATCGATTGCCGTTGATCCACGTCACCCGCCCGGGAACGGCGGCGGAGCGCAGCACGCGTCCTCATCCCCGAAATAAATCGCAAAACCCTGTCGCCTTTGGCCCCGGCCCGAACGTCTAGGAGGCCACCAGATCGCACACCGCTGATCGGGCACCCAAGGAGGCTAAGGTGACAACTGACCTCAAATACCTCGTTTTCACGGCTATGCTGACCGCTGCCCTCTGGATTCCCTACATCGTCTGCCAGGTGAGGACCAATGGCGGGCTCAAACCGGCCAACTACGCCGACCCGAGCCTGCCGCGGCCGGTGCCGCCATGGGGACAGCGCGCGCACCGCGCCTATCTCAATGCAGTCGAGGTCTTTGCTCCCTTCGCTGCCCTTGTCATCGCCGCTCACTTGACCGGCAAGGCGGATGCCGTGACGGCGTTCTGCGCGGCGAGCTTCTTCTGGATCCGGCTCGCGCACGCCGTGGTCCATCTCGCGGGGATTCCCTACATTCGCACCGTTCTGTTCACGCTGGGCTTCGTGGCTGTGGCCGGAATCTTCTGGGAGATTGTCCGGTGAACCAGGGCGTGAACCCATAAACCTGAAGCAGACGGCGGACGTCTGCTTTGGTGCCGATAACGGACTCAAGTCGGACATGGCCCCATGTCCG
This sequence comes from uncultured Alphaproteobacteria bacterium, assembly GCA_963726865.1. Classification (GTDB taxonomy): domain Bacteria; phylum Pseudomonadota; class Alphaproteobacteria; order Rhizobiales; family Xanthobacteraceae; genus Bradyrhizobium. The sequence continues at coordinate 139,794 of CAVSEE010000006.1, forward strand.
AAAAGTGCCAACAAGGGACATCGGCACGGCCGGAAGCAGATTGGTGGTTGTCACGTGGTGCTAAGCAAATTCCGCCTATCCGTCGCGAGGGCGGGTAGCCAGCAACATAGTGGCTTCGATTGATAGCACCACGCTTTTTCGATCATTGATCACTTCGACGCGGTCCTTGATGATGCCCCGTCCTGGCTTGCTCGATGGGCGCTTCTCAATAATAGTAATGCGTTCGTGCAACCGGTCCCCTGCACGAACCGGTTCAAGAAACTTGACCTGCCAGTCAAAGCCTCCCAAGAAAGCCCACGTCCGACCCGGCCGGTTCACGACTTCGTGGGACAGCCGATACATCAAGCTGATTGTGTAGCCCCCGCTTGCGATCAGTCCACCGAAGGGCGACTTGCTGGCGGCCTCTGGATCGATGTGGATAGGCCACGGGTCGTTTGCTCGATTATAGGCCAGCATTTCCTCTTGATCGACAGGTTGTTCTGTAGTCGTCCAACTGTCTCCGACGCTCAGGTCCTCGAAGTATATCTTATTCATCCGCATCCCCTATCAATCGCATTGTTGAAGGCTGAGGCACGGTCAACGGATAGTGGGCCAGAACTCCCGTTGAATGCAATCGTCGAACGTAGTGCCTAGCAGTGACCAATGCCGCGATGGGGGTCAAAAGCAGACCTCAGGCAAGGCTGACGGCATGTCCGCTAAGGGTCAAAAGGCGACATCGGAAAAGAGCCGGTCGACGTCCTTACCGAAGGGCTTCCTCAACGCTTCGACAAGAACTCGAAGACAGCCGCGGTGAATGCTGCCGGATCACGATAGGGCCCGTCATGGTTGACATTTTTGAGAATGACCTGCTGAGCCCCCGGCACACACTTGGCGATTGCCTCGCTAGTCAGCGCCCAGAACGGCTGCGCTTTTTCACCCCGCATCACCAGTGTTGGCCGGGGAAAATTCTTCAGCATGTCGCACGTGATAGCGGGAGGCCTTGGAGCCGCGAACATCAGCGGGACAAGCCGAGCGTTGCTGAGCAACACCGTCCGCAAATCTTCCGGCAAACTGTTGAACTCGTCTGGCCGGAGCTGGAACACGGCGGCTTGCAGTAACTTCGCGGCCCCTATGACGTCTCCGGCATTGGAAGCGGCAGCAATCGGGCCAAACATCCTAGCGAGGTCTTCGCGCGCTATCTTTCCTTCGGAGCTCTCCGCGGGCAACACAGATATGATGCCTGCTTCATACAGGATGAGGCTGCGGACCAGCGACGGATCACTGAGTGCGACGGGGACGGCCACTTGGCCTCCGTACGACCATCCGACAAGATGAACAGGTCCGGCATTAAGTGAGGTAATGAACTTTGCGAGGTCATCCGCGTGGGTCGCGATGCTGTAGTTCTTTCCCTCATCAGGCCAAGGTTCGGTTCCGAAGTATCGCTGGGTATAGGCGATGAACCGATACCGATTGGCGATTTCTTCTCTCACCGGTTCCCAAGCACGAAGGTCATGCAGCGCACCGTGGACGAAGACGATTGGTTCGCCGGAGCCTTGATCGATGTAGCGCAAGCGAACGCCGTTGACCTCAACCTGCTTTTGGGGGTCGGATATCATCGCCTTCTCCCAGTGGCCTGTTGCTTCCTCACTTCTCGGGCATTTGGTGGTTGTGTGTTTGAAATCTATACCACGAGCATTCCCGCGCGGCACGACAATGTCCGCTTTGGGTCACAAGCGGAAGTTGGTCCGCTTGTGCGGCATGTCCGGTATCGCCCCGATAGCAGACATCAGGCGGAAGGGTCGGCATGTCCGCTTTGTGCCAACAACGGACTCATGCACCGCAGCAAAACATTTCTTTATTCGATCATCTCATCGGCGGCGCGGGCGCGCGGTGTTGGCGGGATGTCAACGCCGCGGAATTATCGCTTCAAAACGGTCGCGAAACACCAGGCGACCATCGCCACATGAAATGCGATCGCCGGCCACAACAACACGCCTTGCAGCCCTTGCTCGAAGCCCGCGAGCACAAGCACCGCGGTGACTGCGACGTTGTAGAACGTCATCGCGATAACCAAGCCCCGCGAGATGAGATCATGCGCGTCGCGCGTCAGCCAGCAGACGATGGCGAGCGCAAATATCGCGGCTCCGCCGACACGCGCCAAGGTGATGGCGGCTGGCGCCTCCAGCGGCGCCCCGAGCAGAAGCAACGCGGTAAACGAGGGTACGGCCAGCAGGGCCAGACCTGCCCCCAACTCAATGATCGCGGTCACGGTCAGCAGCGGTTTCATGGTCATCCGATTTGATCGTCCATCCCGGAACAGAAAGTGGCGCTGGATAAATCCAGCGCCACCCTCTTATCGAGCAGGCAATTCTAGTCTCGTGCCCGGGCGGTAGCCTCTCGTACCTTCGCTTCGTCAGCGGCGGTGAGTTGCATCGGCCCGAGTTTGACCGTCAACTTGTTGATCTTGCCGTCGAACGCGAACGGCACCTGATAATCCCTGTCATTGACCCCCGTCCTGGTATCGACGCCGACGTCAAAGGTCTCGTCTGCGACCTGCAGGAAGGAGATCGAGTTGGCTTGCTTTCCGGTGGCGACAACCTTGCCGTCCACCTTCAACTCGCCATTGCCGCCTTTGGCAATGCCGGGGCCGTCGTAGGTGTAATCGAACGTAATGGTGTGTTTGCCCGGCGTGAGCACATCCGATCCCTCCCAACGATACTGGGCGAGGATCAACATGTTGTAATCGAACACCGGCTTACCCTTGAGCATGTAAAACCCCCAGCCGCCCCAACGCCCGCCCATGGTGGCGATCATTCCGTCACCGCCGCTCTGGGGTACATCGACCTCGGCTGTCATGGAGTACGACCTGCCAAGAATGTTGGGGGCATTGCTGGAGTTGATGCCTGGGTTTACGCCAGTGTAGGTGAAGACGGTCTTGCCCGCCGTCGCACTTGGTCGAGGCGCAACCGCCCGTGCGAAGGTGTCGTTGTTCAGGGGAAGCACCTGGTACTTGGCTGCCTCCTTGACAAAGAGCGCCTGCATCTCCTTGAGCTTGCCGGGCATCTTCGCCGCGAGGTCGTTGTTCTGCGAGTAGTCCTCCTTGATGTTGTACAATTCCCATTTGTAGTCGGCGATCGGCGGCAGTGGCGCGTTCAGGATCCACGGGCCATGCGGGGGCGTCGTGTTGGCGTACCAGCCATCGTTGTAGATCCCACGGTTGGCAATCATTTCGAAGTACTGGGTCTTGCGCTTCGAAGGCGCGTTCACGTTGGCCTTGTCGAAGGTATAGGCCATGCTCACGCCTTCGATCGGCTTCTGCTTGATGCCGTCGACCGTCTGCGGCGCCTTGATGCCTGCGGCTTCCAAAATCGTCGGCACGACGTCGATGATATGATGGAACTGGGTGCGGACACCGCCGGCATCCTTGATGCGGTTTGGCCACGAGATCGCGAGGCCCTGCCGCGTACCACCGAAATGCGAAGCGATCTGCTTGGTCCACTTGAAAGGCGTGTCGAACGCCCAGGACCACGCAACCGCCATGTGCGGGTAGGTCCCCGCCGAGCCCCAGGCGTCATAGAACTCAAGCTGCTTCTCGATCGGGAAGTCGAGGATGCCGTTGTACGAGGTGTACTGATTGGGGGTTCCCGACAACGTGCCTTCCGGACTGGTGCCGTTGTCGCCGCAGATGTAGATGATCAGGGTGTTGTCGAGTTGCCCCATGTCCTCGACCGCCTGGATCACGCGGCCGATTTCGTAGTCGGTATAGGCGGTGTAGCCGGCATATACCTCGGCCTGCCGGGCGAACAGCTTCTTCTGGTTGGCCGACAGCGTCTCCCATTTCGGCAGGCTATCCGGCCATTCGGTCAGCTTGGCGTTGTCGGGGATCGCGCCCAGGCGCTTCTGGTTGGCAAATATCTGCTCACGCAGGGCGTTCCAGCCCATGTCGAATTTGCCCTTGAACTTCTCGACCCACTCGGCCTTCGGCTGATGCGGCGAGTGACTGCCGCCGGGAACGTAATAGAGGAAGAACGGCTTGTCGGGCGCTGCGGCATTGAGCTCCTTCATATAACCGATCGCCTCGTCGGCGAGATCGGTGGTGAGATTGTAGTTGGGTTTGCCGACCCAGGGAAAAATCTGCTTGTTGTTCTGGAACAGATACGGCGTCCACTGGTCGGTCTCGCCGCCCATGAAGCCATAGAAGTAATCGAAACCCATCCCGACCGGCCATTGGTCAAACGGGCCCGCGATGGTGTATTGGTAGGCTGGTGTGTTGTGGTTCTTGCCGAACCACGACGTGGCGTAGCCATTGCCTTTGAGGATCGCGCCGACGGTGGCGTTATCCGTACCGATGACCGAGTCATAGCCCGGATACCCCGTCGACAGTTCGGTGATCACACCAAAGCCTGACGAATGGTGGTTACGCCCGGTGATCAGCGCCGCCCGCGTCGGCGAGCACAGCGCGGTGGAATTGAATTGTGTGTAGCGCAGCCCCGACTTTGCGATGCGGTCCAGCGCTGGGGTTGGGATCACCCCGCCGAATGTGCCGCTGACGCCATAGCCCTGATCATCGGTCATGATGAGCAACACGTTGGGCGCCCCCTTGGGCGGCACGACGGTTGGAGGCCACCAGGTCTTGGAGTCCGTGGCGTTTTCCTTGATCACACCGCCGAATTTCGGCGGCACGGCCGGGATTTGGTTGCCCTGGATCGTGGTCGTGGCACTTGGCGAACCTAACGTACCGTTGACCGTCTGGGCCATCGCCGCGGGCAAATAACTCGCCCCGAGAAGGAAGCCTAGCGAAAGCGTCGTCGTGATCTTCATGTCACTGCTCTCCGTTTTTTTTGCTTTTAGTAGATCGGTTGCGACCACGCGGTGGACATCAAGTCTCGCGGTCAAAGTCCTGGCATTCTCCAAAGTGAGTGAAAAATTATCCCCCTGTCGTGGCTGTGTACTGTAGTAGAGCCACAGTTCCGTATGTCGGCGTGGCGATGCAAATGGTTCAAACAAAAGTCTTCGTGATCGAGTTTGGGGTAGGAACATGCCAGTACTTTGACGAGCAATACAAACTGATCCGATCTACGGCATTTCCCGAACACGTCAGGCGGCGGCCCGCGAGCACGCGGTAGCGTCGGACCTGATGTCCGCTTTGGGTCAAACTCAGAAGTCCGGGCGCGCTAACGGGAGGTCCGCTTGGCCCTCAAGAACTGACGTGGCCAGCCCGACTCGCCGGGTCTGAAAAGTGCCAAACCCGGAAGTCTATGGCCACCTATTCGATGATCTCGTCGGCGAGCGCGAGGACAGACGGTGGTATCTCCAGACCAAGCGCTTTTGCGGTTTTGAGGTTGATGACGAGCTCAAACTTTGTCGGCTGTTCGACCGGCAGGTCGGTGGGGAGAGCGCCTCTTAGTATCTTGTCCACGTAGTCCGCGACACGGCGGTAGCCGCGAGTTGGGCTTGAACCGTAGGCCATGAGACCGCCGGAGGGCACGTAATCGAAAAAGCCGGTCATCGTCGCAAGCCGTAGTCTACTTGCTTGTTCTACTACGTTCGTCCGAAGGCTGTGGGTGAGCGGGTCCTCGATGACAAACAGGCTTGTAGCACCGGACGCAGTAAGTGCGTCCATCCGGGCGGCCGTGAACTCCGGGGGCCTTCTAACCTCCAGGAGTTCGAGCCGGATGCCTTCTCGGTCCGCAGCCACCCTCAATTCCTTCAAGGCCAACGCGCTGTAGGGGGTATCGGGGTTCAAGAGCACACCGACGGCTCGCTGGCCTGGAACACACGTCAGCAGCAGTTGAAGCTGTTTGCCCTTCAACTCGGTGGACTGGCCGCTCAGGCCCGTCACATTGCCACCGGGTCGCGCCAGAGTTTGGACTAGACCGGCCCCAATCGGGTCACCGACGGTCGCGAACACAATAGGGATAGTGGCGGTAGCTGTTTTGAGCGCCTTTGGCGCAAGGGTACCCCACCCAGCTACAAGCACGTCCGGCTTTGCCTGCACAAGCTCTTCGGCCATTGCGGCAAGTCGCCCGGGGTCTCCGTCGGCGGATCGATGTTCGAAGTTCAAGTTTCTTCCCTCGACATAGCCGAGGTCTCGCAGCGGCACGGTGAGTTGAGAGGCAGCTTCACCTTGATCCAGCGTGAGCAGCCCGACACGATATGTTTTGGATTGTGCGTGTGCCGAAAGCGGCAATGCACCCACTGTGCCAGCAATGAGACCGATAAATTCGCGCCGTTTCATGGGCTCGCCTTGTGCCGAAGAGGAGCTATCATAGTATCGGCTCGGCAAGGGAGCGCCAATGTCCGAGTCGGGTCATTCGCGTTGATCTTGGCAATCCGCGATATGTCCGCTTACGGGGCAGTCTCGGAAGTAACGGTCCTGTCGGCTGCCACATCCCAGGGCAAAGGGCGCGTCAGCCTTAGCCGTCACCGCCGGCGAACGATCTTCGCCAGCCGGGCCCACAAGCCGAACATCATCTCGCGATACGCCTCTGCGCGGAGCCGATGTGCCTTCCTCGCATAGAAGGCGATAGTGTCCGGCGTGATGCGCCGCGGCGATCGCGGCGCCTCGTGCATCACAATTTCAGCTCCCAGGTCTCGCCGACGAGGTCGACGCCAAAGCTGTGGTGCGGCTCTTCTTTGGTGCGGCGGAAGCCCGCGGCCTGATAGATGCCGCGCGCGGCGAGCAGCATGCTCTGCGTCCACAGCGCGATCTCGCGATAGCCGCGTTCGCGCGCGAAGCGGATGCATTGTTCGGTCAGCGCGCGGCCGACGCCGAGGCCGCGGGCTTTCTTTTCCACCAGCAGCAGCCGCAGCTTTGCGACCTCGTCGGATCCCTTCACCAGGAAGACCGAGCCGACCGGCTCGCCCGCCACCTCCGCGATCCAGCAATGCTCGCGCGCGGGATCGTAGGAGGTCGAGGAATTTTCCGGCGATCTCGGCGACCAGCGCCTCGAAGCTGATGTCCCACCCAAATTCCTGCGCGTAGATGGCGCCGTGGCGCGAGATCACCCAGCCGATGTCGCCGGGGCGGTGGCTGCGCAAGAGGAAGCCAGGCGGCTTTTGCGGCGGCGGCTCCAGCGTCTGCTCGATCGTCGTCATCGCCTGCACGACCGCGGCGCGCTGTGCGGCATCGAGACCGGCGAGCAACCGGCTGACCTCGTCGCGCGAGCGGCGCTCGAGCTCGGCGGAGGTGGTGCGGCCCTTGGCGGTCAGCGACAGCTCGTTGATGCGGCCGTCGTCTTTGGATGGCTTGCGCGTCACGATCTGGCGCCGCTGCAGGCCCTGCAGGGTCCGGCTCAGGAAGCCGGGGTCGAGCCCGAGATCGCGGGTCAGATCGGTGGCGGTGCAGGCGGCGCGGTGCGCGATCTCGTAGATGATGCGCGCTTCCTGCAGCGTGAAGGGACTGTCCAGCAGCTTCGGCTCGATGATGCCGAGCTTGCGGGTGTAGAAGCGGCTGAAGCTGCGGATCGCGGCGACCTGGCTGTCGAGGATGGCATTATTTGATTTCATCAAATGATTATTTGATAATATCAAGTAAATTGCAAGCCCGTTCCGACAGCGGAATGGCGGTGTTTCAGTTGGTTTGTGAACCCGGGCCGACAGGCCCATGGCCGTCAGGCGACGACCATGATCCGGCTGCGCAGCAGCGTGCGGGACGAGCGGCCGAGCTGGCGGAGCAGCCGCGCCTCGGAGCGGCGGGCATCGGGCCGGTAGCCGCCGAGCCGGTCGTAGTGGTCGCGGGCGATCAGCAGGCCCTGTTCGGCCGAGGGGCCGGCCACCATGCGCGCGATGGCCTTGAAGCCGTCGCGCAGGCGGCGGTCGGCATAGGGCGAGCGCGAATAGCGGAAAATGGCGGCGCGCGGCCGGCCGCTATTGGACACGCCGTTGATGAACTGGGTGGTCTCCTCGATCCAGCCGGAATCGAGCACGGCGCCGGCATGCAGGAACATCAGCCAGGGCGCGCGGGCCTGGCGGGCGCCGGCCGCGAGCGCTGCGGCGCGCGTGCCGTCCGTTGCGAGGTAGCGGCAGCCGGCGACGTCGGCCACCCGCTCGATCACGCCGGAGCCGCCGCGATCGACCAGCAGCACCTCGCGGACGATGCCGGCGGCAGCGCCCGGCACCAGCGCGGCCAGCGTGGCGACGGCCGGTTGCTCCTGGCCTTCGGTGGGGATGATGACGCTCAGCATGGAATTGAGGCTTCGTTGGCTCAAGATCGTGGAAAACGCTGCACCGTTATCACCTTGTCACAATCAGCGCAGCCATTGCCATGCAGAATTTTGCGTACAGTGCATGGGGTTGTTTTGCGAGTTTTTGATTCAGTGTTCTTGATTTGTTCTCAGGGCGTGTTATCTTGCCTGTATGAGCCGAGCATCCTCTCATGCCCTCAAGCACCCGCCGGTAAAGACGCCCTCCGAACCGGCGGGTGCGACTCCTTTTCCCGAACTTGCGGTCGCGATCGACCGCGAGCGGCGGCGCGGCCGTGGCGCGCAATCCAATGCGTCCGGCCGCTATGAGGCCGAGGCGCGGGTCGCCTTCGACGACGGCTGGCAGAGCCTCGAAGAACTGCCGCCGTTCAAGACCACGGTTGCGCTCGACACCTCGCGCAAGGTGATCGCCCGCAACGACTCGCCCGACATCGGCTTCGACCGTTCGATCAATCCCTATCGCGGCTGCGAGCACGGCTGCGTCTACTGCTTTGCGCGGCCGACCCACGCCTATCTCGGGCTGTCGCCGGGGCTCGATTTCGAATCCAACCTGCTGGCGAAACCCGATGCGCCCGCGCTGCTGGAGAAGGAACTGGCGGCGCCGGGCTACGAGCCGCAAGATGATCGCGATCGGCACCAACACCGATGCCTATCAGCCGATCGAGCGCGACATGAAGATCATGCGCGGCATTTTGGAAGTGCTGGAGCGCGCCGGCCATCCCGTCGGCATCGTCACCAAGTCGGCGCTGGTCACGCGCGACATCGACATTCTGGCGCGGATGGCCAAGCGCAATCTCGCCAAGGTCGCGCTGTCGGTGACGACGCTCGATCCGAAACTGGCGCGCACCATGGAGCCGCGCGCCTCGACGCCGCCGAAGCGGCTGGAGGCGATCAGGCATGCTGGCCGACGCCGGCATTCCGACCACGGTGATGGTGGCGCCGGTGATCCCGGCGCTGAACGACTCCGAGATCGAGCGCATCCTCGATGCGGCCGCGCATGCCGGCGCCAAGGAAGCAAGCTACGTGCTGCTGCGCCTGCCGCTGGAGGTGCGCGACCTCTTCCGCGAATGGCTGATGGCGAACTATCCGGACCGCTACCGCCACGTCTTCACCCTGATCCGCGACATGCGCGGCGGGCGCGATTACGACTCGCAATGGGGCACGCGGATGAAGGGCACCGGGCCGATGGCCTGGATGATCGGCCGCCGCTTCGAGATCGCCTGCGAGAAGCTTGGGCTGAACAAGCGGCGCTCGAAACTGACGACGGATCATTTTGCCAAGCCGAAGCGCAACGGGCAGCAGCTGAGCCTGTTCTAGACGTAGAATGCAGGCGGGGAGAGTAGATGAGTCAACAGCCAGCGCCGGTTCCGCGCTTCACCGTGATCACGCTCGGCGTCAGCGACATGCGTGACAAGCATCGCCTTCTACGAGGCGCTGGGCTTTCGAGCGGAAGATGATCGCGACACCGGCGAGGCGGTGGCGTTCTTCGACACCGGCGGCACCGTGATCGCGCTGTTTCCCGTGGGATGAGCTTGCCGAGGACGCGACGCTTGCCGGATCAGACCGCGGCCGGCTGCGTTTCGCGGCGTCACGCTCGCCTGGAACTGCAGCTCGACCGAGGAGGTCGATGACGGTGCTCAAATTCGCGATCTCGAAGGGCGCGTCGCTGCTGAAACCGGCGCAGCGAGACTGACTATGGCGGCTATTCCGGCTATTTCGTCGATCCCGACGGCCATCCCTGGGAGGTGGTGGTCGCGCCGGGCATCGAGGTCGGCGACGGACCGGCGCGTGCATCTGCGGATTGAGCCGGACTGAATAGCGGGAGTAGCGGTCTGTTCCCGGTTGCGCCGGCTGGTCGCGCTTGCGCACGATCCCGCCCATGATTCGGGAAAAGTCCGCCGCGCAAGGCCGCGAGGCCGGAGAAGAAGCAAGCGAAGCTGCCGAAGGGCGTGATCGCGATTGCGCCGCCGAGCTTTCGGCGCGAGCGCACGCTGATCAAGCGCGGCATCTGGCCTGTCGCCGGCTGCGACGAGGCCGGACGCGGTCCGCTGGCAGGACCGGTGGTGGCGGCCGCCGTGATTCTCGATCCCGACCGAATCCCGAAAGGCATCGACGATTCCAAGCGGCTCACGGCGGAAGAGCGCGAGGAATTGTTCGAGAAGATCTGCGCCACCTCGTCCTTTGCGGTCGCCTACGCTTCGCCGGCGCGGATCGATCGCGACAACATCCTGCGCGCCTCGCTGTGGGCGCTGGCCCGCGCGGTGGCGGCGCTTCCCGAAGCGCCGAAACATGTGTTTGTCGACGGCCGCGATCGTCTCGCCACGGCTTGCGACTGCGAGGCCGTGATCGGCGGCGACGGGATCGTCAAGTCGATTGCGGCGGCCTCGATCATCGCCAAGGTGACGCGCGACCGGCTGATGTGCGCGCTCGCCCAGGAGTGCCCGGGTTACGGCTTTGAGACCCACAAGGGTTATGCCGTGCCGGAGCATCTGGCGGCGCTGGACCGGCTGGGTCCGTCAGCGCATCACAGACGCTTCTTTGCGCCCGTGGTCGCCGCCAGGGAAAAGCACCATCCGTCGCCCATTCCCCGCGACCTGTTTTCGCTGGAATCTCAGACCGCTGTCGAGATTTCCGTCACGATTTGACGCTCCCCGGCCAGTTGCCTCCGGCGCAGTCGCCCATTATCAAACGTCGGGGACAAATGCGGCCGGTTGCCGGGCCGCTTTCCGGATTCTTTGGGCGTTTGATGCGTTTCACCTCGCTGATTGTCGAACTGATCCGCGCCCGGCCGCGGCTCGTGGTCTGGCTTGTGATCACGCTGCAGGCCGTGATGTGGCTCGTCGTGTCGATGCTCGCTCTATCGCAGCCCGCCCGGCGACCTCGCCACTATGCTGGCCTTCGGCCGGGAATATCAGGTCGGCACCGACATGGGACCGCCGCTGGCGCTGTGGTTCGCCGACATCGCCTACCGCGCCGCCGGCAATCACATGTTCGGCGTCTATCTGCTGGCGCAGGCCTGCGGCGTCGCGACGCTGTGGGCCGTCTATCTGCTGTCGCGCGCCGTCGTCGGCGGCCAGCAGGCGGTGCTGGCGGTGCTGCTCACCATGACCATCACCGCCTTCGGCGCGCCCAGCCTCGAATTCGGTCCGGCCGCGCTGGCGCGTCCGCTGTGGGCGCTGTTGCTGCTGCATTCCTGGCAGCTGATCGGCCAGAACCGCCGCAACGCCTGGTTTGCCTGGTCGATCGAGGCGGGCCTGCTGCTGCTGACGACATCGGCAGCGCCGCTGCTTCTGCTGCTGATCGCCGGCTTTGCCGTGGCGACCGAGCGCGGCCGCCGCACGCTGATGTCGCTCGACCCGCTGTTTGCGCTGGTCGTCATCGCCGTGCTGGCGCTGCCCTATCTGATCTGGCTGATCCGCGCCGATGCCATCGGGCTGCCGGCATGGCCGGCGCTCGACGTCCTCAGCGCGCGGGCGCTGCACTGGGGCAATCTGCTCGTTGGCCTGCTGCTGGCGATGTCCGCCTTGATCGTGCTCGTCGTTCTCAACTCCGCCTTTCTCGGCCGCGGCTCGGAAGAGGTGCCGATCATCTATCGCCCGCCGGTCGATCCGCTGGCGCGCCAGTTCGTCTATTGCTTCGCGATTGCGCCGGCGCTGGCGGGAAGCCTGATTGCAGGCGTGTTCAATCTCGAGGGCGTTGCCGGCGGCACCGCGATTGCGCTTCTGATGTCCGGGCTCGCCATGATCGTCGCGACCGGCGATCTCGTCTATCTGCAGGCGGCAGCGGCTGTTGCGCGCGGTCTGGGCGCTGGCGGTGATCGTGCCGGCCGCGATTGCCATCGGCACGACGCTGTTCCTGCCGTGGACGACGGCTGCTGAGGTCGCGACCTCGGTGCCGGGAACGCAGATCGCACGTTATTTCGGCGACAGTTTTGAGCGCCGCACCAATCAGCGCCTGCGCGCGGTGGCGGGCGATCCGCAATTTGCGAGCCTGATCGCGCTCGACCGGGGCCGGCCGCATCTCCTGCTCGACGCCACGCCCCAGCGCACGCCGTGGCTCAACGCGACGAAATTCGCCGAGACGGGCGGCATCGTGGTCTGGCGCGCGTCCGACACCGCAGGCACCGTGCCGGCCGACATCGCCAAGCGCTTTCCGGGCCTCGTGCCGGAAGTGCCGCGTGCCTTCGAATGGTATGTCGGCGGCCGCCAGCCGCTGCTCCGCATCGGCTGGGCCATCGTGCGGCCGAAGAATCCGTAAAAAGCGCGCCTACGAAGTCTGCGCCAGCGCTTTCGCGATCGCGCGCAGATCCTGCCACGACATCCGCTTGTAGGACGGCGAGCGCAGCAGATAGGCCGGATGGAAGGTGGCGATGGCGCGGATGCTGCGCGTGCCGGTGTCGTAGTCCTGCCATTTGCCGCGGGTGCGCATGATGCCTTCGCGGGTCTGCAGCAGCGCCTGCGTCGAGGGATTGCCGAGCGTCACCAGCACGTCGGGGTTCACCAGTTCGATCTGGCGCTGGATGAAGGGCAGGCAGATCTGCGTCTCCTGCGGCGTCGGCGTGCGATTGCCGGGCGGCCGCCAGGGAATGACGTTGGCGATGTAGGCCTTGCTGCGGTCGAGCCCGATCGCCGCGATCATGCGGTCGAGCAGCTTGCCGGAGCGGCCGACAAAGGGCAGCCCTTCGATGTCCTCGTCGCGGCCGGGCGCTTCGCCGACGAACATCACGCGCGCCTGCGGGTTGCCGTCGGCAAACACCAGCTTGTGTCGCGGTGTGCTTCAGCGCGCAGCCGTCGAAATTTTCCAGCAACTGCCGCAAGGCGTCCAGCGTCGGCGCGGTGCGGGCCGCTTCGCGCGCCGAGGCGATCGCGACATCGGGTGCGACCGTCGCATCCGCGCGCGGCGCGGCCGCGGGCGGCGGCAATGGCGCGGTGCGGGCCGTCTGCTGGTGTACCACCGCGGTGCGCGGCTCGGGCGCAAGCTCGGGATCGGCGAGGCGGTTGACCGGCGCGTCGTCCAGCGCGCAGTCGACCCCGGCCTCGAGGTAAAAGGCCAGCAATTGCTGCACGGTAGGGGCAGGTTCAGGGGGCATGGCGGTGGCTTGCGGCATCCCGGTCAATCTATGCCGGCTTGCGTCCTCGCGAAACGCATTTCCATGGTTGTCCTCTCCTCAAAAATCGGAAACAACGGGATTGTTTAGAGGTGTTCTCAACCGGGTCCGGGTCAGTCATGAGCAGCGAAGAGTTACCCCCGCGCGAATCCATGGAATTCGACGTCGTGATCGTCGGCGCCGGCCCGTCCGGCCTTTCCGCGGCGATCCGGTTGAAGCAGATCAACCCCGATCTCAACGTGGTCGTGGTGGAAAAGGGTTCCGAAGTCGGCGCGCACATCCTGTCGGGCGCGGTGATCGATCCGGTCTCGCTCGACAAGCTGATCCCGGACTGGCGCCAGGATCCGGACTGCCCGCTGAAGACCCAGGTGAAGGACGACCGCTTCTACTGGTTCACCGAGACCGGCGCGATCAGGGTGCCGAACTTCCTGATGCCGCCGCTGATGAACAATCATCATTGCTACATCGGCTCGCTCGGCAATGTCTGCCGCTGGCTGGCGCAGAAGGCCGAGGCGCTCGGCGTCGAGATCTATCCGGGCTTTGCCGCGACCGAGGTGCTCTATGACGACAAGGGCGCGTGAAGGGCATCGCCACCGGCGATATGGGCATCGCCAAGGACGGTTCGCACAAGGATTCCTACACCCGCGGCATGGAATTGCTCGGCAAGTACACGCTGTTCGCCGAGGGCGCACGCGGCAGCCTGTCAGCAAGCAGCTGATCAGCGAAATTCGCGCTCGACGCCAACAGCGAGCCGCCGAAATTCGGCATCGGCCTGAAGGAAGTCTGGCAGATCGATCCGGCCAAGCATCAGAAGGGCCTGGTTCAGCACGCCGTCGGCTGGCCGCTGAAGATCGACACAGGCGGCGGCCTGTTCTTCTATCACTATGACGACAACCTCGTGTCGATCGGCTTCGTCGCTTCACCTCAACTACGACGATCCTTATCTGTCGCCGTTCGACGAATTCCAGCGCATCAAGACGCATCCCGCCGATCCGCTCCGTGCTCGAAGGCGGCAAGCGGCTTGCCTATGGCGCGCGCGCCATCACCGAAGGCGGCTACCAGTCGGTGCCGCGGCTGAGCTTTCCCGGCGGCGCGCTGATCGGCTGCGCGGCAGGTTTCGTCAACGTGCCGCGCATCAAGGGCGTGCACAATGCGATGGGCACCGGCATGCTGGCCGCCGAGCATGTTGCCGCGGCGCTCGGCGCCGGTCGCGCCAACGACGAACTCGTCGAATACGAGAATGCCTGGCGCGATTCCGCCGTCGGCAAGGACCTCTACCCGGTCCGCAACGCCAAGCCGCTGTTGTCGAAGTTCGGCACCTTCTTCGGCGCCGGGCTCGGCATCCTCGACATGTGGACCAACACGCTGTTCGGCTTCTCCCTGTTCGGCACGCAGTCGCACGCCAAGCCCGACCGCAAGACGCTCGATGCGGCCAAGCAGCACCAGCCGATCGCCTATCCCAAGCCGGACGGCAAGATTTCCTTCGACAAGCTGTCTTCGGTGTTTCTCTCCAACACCAACCATGAAGAGGACCAGCCGGTTCATCTCAAGGTCGCCGACATGAACCTGCAGAAGACGTCGGAGCACGACGTCTTCGCAGGTCCCTCGAACCGCTACTGCCCGGCCGGCGTTTACGAATGGGTGGAGGAAGCCTCAGGCCCGCGCTTCCAGATCAACGCGCAGAACTGCGTCCACTGCAAAACCTGCGACGTGAAGGACCCCAACGGCAACATTACATGGGTTCCGCCGGAAGGCGGCGGCGGCCCGAATTACGAGGCGATGTAACCACCTTTGCGTGAGGGATGGCGGGAGCCGGTCACGATACCGCCATACTGCAAGGCTTTGCAGGCAAAGTCGGCTAAATCGGCGGCAGCCGGACCATATGCCACTTGATTCGCCAGCCTTTTCCTTGCGGTTCAATGCCAAAAGCGGCATTGTCCCGGGCCTTGAGGGCCGTAGGGCGCGGGGTCGCCCTCGCAGATTGCCGTACCCTTAGAAAAATCCTGGAGCCAGGCAGACCGTGATGCTTTCCACCCGTTTTCATCGCTGGGCGCTTGCTGCGCTCACCGTGTCCGCATTGGCGTTGCCCGGCAATGGTCTGGCGCAGGCGCAGACCCCCGATCATCCGACCGACAGCGCCGCGCAGTTTCCGAGCAAGAACGACCTGAAGGCGCTGACCACGTCCGGCAGCTATCTGGCCGCGCGGCACGCCAGCGTGGAGCGGGATGCAGGCTCGGCGGCGGCGTTCTACCGCTCGGCGCTGCGCACCGATCCCAAGAACAACGAACTGCTCGACCGCGCCTTCATCTCCTCGCTCGCCGACGGCGACATCGACGAGGCGGTCAAGCTCGCCGATCGCATCCTGACCCAGGACAAGTCGAACCGCGTCGCCCGCCTCGTGGTCGGCGTGCGCGACCTCAAGCAGAAGAAATACGCAACCGCGCAGCTCAACATCAACCAGTCGATCCGCGGACCGATCACCGACCTCGTCGCGACGCTGCTGTCGTCCTGGGCAAGCTTTGGCGCGGGCGACTCCAAGGCTGCGGTCGCCGGCATCGACAAGCTGACCGGTCCGGAATGGTATCCGATCTTCAAGGATATGCACGCCGGCATGATCATGGAGCTGGCCAATCGCGAGAAGGATGCCGGCACCCGGCTGGAGAAATCCTACAAGCTCGACGATTCCATGCTGCGCGTGGTCGACGCCTATGCGCGCTGGACCTCGCGCAACAAGGATGGCGCTGCGGCCGCCGCGATCTATGAGGCCTTCGACAAGAAGCTGCCGCGGCATCCGCTGGTGCAGGAAGGCCTGAAGGAAGCCCGCGCCGGCAAGAAGCTGCCGCCGCTGGTCGACTCCGCGCAGGCCGGTGCGGCCGAAGCGCTCTACGGCATCGGCGCCACGCTGACCCGCCGCGGCGGCGAGGATCTGGCGCTGGTCTATCTGCAGCTCGCGCTGTACCTGCAGCCGACCCATCCGATGGCGCTGCTGTCGCTCGCCGATCTCTATGAGTCCGTGAAGAAGCCGGCGATGGCGATCAAGGTCTATGAGCGCGTGCCGGCGGCTTCGCCGCTGAAGCGCAACGCGCAGATCCAGCTCGCCACCAATCTCGACGCCGTCGATCGCAGCGACGAGGCGATCAAGATTCTCAAGGAAGTCATCGACCAGGCGCCGAAGGACATCGAGGCCATCATGGCGCTCGGCAATATCGAGCGCGGCCGCAAGAAGTTCGCCGATTGCGCCGAGACCTATTCCAGGGGCATCGACGCCATGCCGGCGACGGCGGAAAAGAACGCCTGGGTCACCTATTACTACCGCGGCATCTGCGAGGAGCGCTCCAAGCAGTGGACCAAGGCCGAGGCCGACATGCGCAAGGCGCTGGAGCTGCAGCCCGAGCAGCCGCATGTGCTGAACTATCTCGGCTATTCCTGGATCGACCAGGGCGTCAATCTCGACGAAGGCATGAAGATGATCAAGCGCGCCGTCGATCAGCGTCCTGACGACGGCTACATCGTGGACTCGCTCGGCTGGGCCTACTTCCGCATCGGCAATTTCGAGGATGCGGTGAAAAATCTCGAGCGCGCCATCGATCTCAAGCCGGAAGACCCGACCATCAACGACCATCTCGGCGATGCCTATTGGCGCGTCGGCCGCACGCTGGAAGCCAAATTCCAGTGGGCCCATGCCCGCGACCTCAAGCCGGAGCCGGAAGAGCTTCCCAAGATCGAAGCCAAGATCGAGAACGGCCTGCCGGAGGATCCTTCCTCCTCGGCCGCCTCCGCCGACAAGAAAAAAGAAGACGGCAAGGGCGGCTGATCGAACCGCATGCCGGGGCTGGTGGAAGAGGGACGAGCCAAGGTCAACCTGACCCTGCGGGTGGTCGGGCGCCGCACCGACGGCTACCACGATCTCCAAAGCGTGGTGGCGTTCGCCGATTGCGCCGACAAGCTCACCCTGACGCCCGGGCCTGAACTCTCACTGAAGGCCGTCGGTCCGCTGGCGACGGCGTGCGGCGAGCTTTCCGACAATCTCGTGCTGAAGGCGGCCCGCCTGCTGGCTGAGGTCGTGCCCGGACTGAAAGCCGGCGCCTTCGAGCTCGACAAGGTGTTGCCTGTCGCCGCCGGAATCGGTGGCGGTTCCGCAGATGCTGCAGCGGCGTTGCGGCTGCTGGCGCGGCTCAACAACCTCTCCTTCGATGACGAGCGCTTGCAGGAAGTGGCGCTGGAAGTCGGCGCCGACGTGCCGGTGTGTCTTGCCTCGCGCGCCTGCGACATGACGGGCGTCGGCGAAAAGCTGCATGCCGCTCAACCCGCCAACGATGCCGGCGGTGCTGGTCAATCCGTGCGTGCCGGTCGCGACCAAGGATGTGTTCGAAGCCCTCGGCCTGCGCCACGGCGAACTGCTGGTCGGTGCCGCCGACGTCATGATGGAGGCGGCGTCGTCGTGGCCGGAAGAGGGTGGGTCGCTGGAAGAATGGGTTGAAGCGCTTGCCGCCGGCACCAACGACCTCGAAGCGCCGGCCATGCGGATCCAGCCTGTCATCGGCGAAGTAATCGCCGCGTTGAACGCGACCAATGGCGCCTGGCTCGCCCGCATGTCGGGATCGGGCGCGACGTGCTTTGCGGTCTATGAGAATACCGCCGACGCGCGGCGTGCTGCGGACAAGGTCCGGCTGGAGCACCCGTCATGGTGGGTGCATGCGGGGACGCTGAGCTAACAGCTCAATGCGACCGAGCGAGACAGAACGCCACCACCTGCTCCAGCGCGCTCTTCATCGGCGAGGACGGAAACAGCGCCAGTGCGTCGACCGCCATCGCGCCGTAATGCTGGGCGCGGTTGATGGTGTCTTCCAGCGCGCGGTGCTTGGTCATCAGACCAATGGCGTGATCGAGATCGCTGTCGCCGATCTCGCCGCGCTCCAGCGCGCGGACCCAGAATTTTCGCTCGCCGTCATTGCCGCGGCGGAACGCCAGCACGACCGGCAGGGTGATCTTGCCCTCGCGGAAATCGTCGCCGATGTTCTTGCCGAGCTTGGCGGCCTTGCCGCCATAGTCCAGCACGTCGTCGACGAGCTGGAAGGCGATGCCGAGATTCATGCCGACCGAGCGGCAGGCGGTCTGCTCGGCCTTCGGCCGGTTGGCGATGACGGGGCCGACTTCGCAGGCTGCGGCAAACAGTTCGGCGGTCTTGCCGCGGATCACGGCGAGATATTCGTCCTCGGTGGTCGCGGTGTTCTTGGCGGCCGCAAGCTGCATCACCTCGCCCTCGGCGATGGTGGCGGCGGCAGAGGAGAGAATGTCGAGCGCGCGCAGCGAGCCGACCTCGACCATCATGCGGAAAGCCTGGCCGAGCAGGAAGTCGCCGACCAGCACGCTCGCCTCGTTGCCCCAGAGCATGCGCGCCGAAAGCTTGCCGCGCCGCAGCTCGCTTTCGTCGACGACGTCGTCATGCAGCAGGGTCGCGGTATGCATGAATTCGACGGAGGCCGCGAGCTTGATATGGCCGTCGCCGGAATAGCCGGTGAGGTTGGCCATCGCCAAGCGTCAGCATCGGGCGCAGGCGCTTGCCGCCTGAGGAAATCAGGTGGTTGGCGACCTCCGGGATCATGGTCACTTCGGAGCCGGTCCGTGCCAGAATGGCCGCGTTGACGCGCTCCATGTCGGCGGCGACGAGCCCAACCAGCGGTTCTATCGAGGCATTTTGCGGGCTCTCGAAAGGTACAATAACCGCCACGCCGGTCTCCACTTTTGCCGAATTCGCACTATCCTTGAGAATACAATAGAAAGTGCCGCGAGAAGCGGCAAGGCCCGGAACAAGGCCGGAAACGGTTGACATTCCAATGGTGGCCCCAATGCGGCGAGCACGGGAGATTACGTTTTGCGGGAATTGGTTCGAACCAACGATATCGTCCTGATTTCCGCCGTTGGCGCGCTGCTCGACGGCGCCGATATCCATCATGTCGTGCTGGATCAGAACATGAGCATCGTCGAGGGCTCGCTTGGCCTGTTGCAGCGGCGCATCCTGGTCGATGACGAGGACGTTCGCGCGGCGCGCCAGCTTCTGACCGATGCCGGGCTTGCCCATGAATTGCGGGACGATGAGTGACGTCCGTCTCGAATGCACCGAGGATGCCTTCCTCGGCGGACGGTTGCGTTTGCGACAATTGAAAACGGGTCACCGCGCCGGCCATGACGCCATGCTGCTGGCGGCGGCGACAGCGGTGCGATCGGGCGACCGCGTGGTGGATTTCGGCGCCGGCGTCGGGGCGGCGGGATTGGCGGTGGCGCGGCGCGTCGACGGCATCGGCCTTGCGCTGGTCGAGATCGACGAGGCTCTCGCGGGCCTCGCGCGCAGCAATGCGGCGGAAAATGCGATTGACGCAGAGGTGATCGTACTCGACGTCGAAGCAGGCGCAGAGACTTTCGCCGCAGCAGGCCTTGCGCCCGACAGCGCCGATGCGGTGCTGATGAATCCGCCATTCAACGACGCTACGCGCCATCGCGTTTCGCCCGACGCGGCGCGCGCTCACGCGCATGTTTCGGGTGAAGACACGTTGGCACGCTGGATTCACGCGGCGCGGCGCATCCTCAAATCCGGCGGCGTGCTGACGCTGATCTGGCGCGCGGATGGGATCTCTGAGGTGCTCGCCGCGCTCGACCGCGGCTTCGGCAGCCTCGCGATACAGCCGGTGCATGGCGAGGCGGGTGCCCCTGCGATCCGCATCCTGGTTCGTGCCGTGAAGGGCGGGCGGGCGCCGACGCAAATCCTTCCCGCCCTGATGCTCAATGATGAGTCAGGCCTGCCCAATAAACGGGTCTCGGCGATATTGGCGGGGGACGGCGCGTTGCCGCTTGCGACCTTATGAGGGGTGTTCGCTTGCCTGGTTTCCCAGCAGAACGGCTATTGCGGGAGCGTTTCGGAGGGCTGTTCGGCGGCCGAAGTGAAGTGAACGGCGGCCAAAAGGGTACCGATCAGCATGATGAGCAGGTAGATTTTCATGTCGCTCTCCGCTGCGCCATTGCAGCTGTCCGCAGCAATGCAATCGGCGTTCCACTCGTTCCGCCTTCCAATGACAGTGGGGCGATAAAAAATGGTTAATCTGGGGTAACGGCATGACTGAACAATTTAGTGATCGCGCAGGCCTGCCGAGCCTCCTGGCGAGGGTGAAGGAATACCTCCCGGCACGGCTGCGGCGCGACGTGCCCGTGGTGCCGGTGGTCCGCCTGTCCGGCACGATCGGCGCGGTCACGCCGCTGCGGCCGGGCCTGACGCTTGCCGGCGTCGCCAAAACGCTGGAGCGCGCCTTCGCGACCCGCAATGCGAAGGCGGTAGCGCTGGTGGTCAATTCGCCCGGCGGCGCGCCGGTGCAGTCGCGCCAGATCTATTTGCGCATCCGCCAACTCGCCGCGGAAAAGAAGCTGCCGGTGCTGGTGTTCGTCGAGGACGTCGCGGCCTCCGGCGGCTACATGATCGCCTGCGCGGGCGACGAGATCTTTTGCGATCCGTCCTCGATCCTCGGCTCGATCGGCGTGGTCGGCGGCAGCTTTGGCTTCCAGGAATTGATCAAGAAGATCGGCGTCGAGCGCAGGCTCTATACCGCCGGCGAGCACAAGGCGATGCTCGATCCGTTCCTGCCCGAAGACCCCGAGGACGTGGCGCGGCTGAAGTCGATCCAGCGCGATATCCACGCGCTGTTCATCTCGCTGGTGAAGGAGAGCAGGGGCGGCAAGCTGAAGGGCGCCGACGATGTGCTGTTCACCGGCGAATATTGGGCGGGCGAGAAATCGGTCTCGCTGGGGCTTGCCGACGGGATCGGCGATCTCCGCTCCACGTTGCGTGCCCGCTATG
The DNA here is from genome assembly GCA_963726865.1 of uncultured Alphaproteobacteria bacterium. Lineage (GTDB taxonomy): Bacteria > Pseudomonadota > Alphaproteobacteria > Rhizobiales > Xanthobacteraceae > Bradyrhizobium. The sequence continues at coordinate 160,930 of CAVSEE010000006.1, forward strand.
GCGACAAGGTGCAGACGCCGCTGATCGCGCCGGCCAGGGGCATGCTGTCGGGCCTGCTCGGCCGAAGGTCGGGGGCGGACTCGCTCGCCGGGCTGGACGGTATCCGGGGGCTGCCGGACGACCTGATCTCGGCGCTGGAAACGAGGGCGATTTGGGCCAAATTCGGCCTCTAAACCAAAGCGGCCCTCATCCCATAGTCAGGGCGCGGTATTTGGTCCCGGAGCGAGCCAATTGCAGCCCGGGCCGCTTTCGGCGAGAATACGAGTCGGGGGCGTGACCAAGTGAACGACAAGGATCGACCGATGCCAGCGTTGATCGCATTCGCAGGGGTATTGGGTGGGCTCGCCGTGGTCCGCTGGGCATACAAGACGGCTCAGAGGGTCAACCAGGAGCTCGAGGAAGCGCGCCTCGCCCGCATGGCCGAGAACATGCAGACCAGCGAGATTCCGACGCTTCGCCGTGACCCCGTCACCGGCGCGTACCGCCCGGGCTAGAACCTCACGTATTTCCGCTGAATTTGGCGGTGCCGGATCACCGGCATCGCCTTGATTCCACGCGTCCCCGCCGATACGGTCCCGCGCGCCACAGCACCCCCTCGCGAGACCGATTCTGACGATGGACGCCCTGCCTGCCCATATGCGCCCGGAACGTTCGTTCCAGGGCTTGATCCTGACGCTGCAGCGCTATTGGGCGGATTACGGCTGCGTGATCCTGCAGCCCTATGACATGGAAATCGGCGCCGGCACCTTCCATCCGGCGACGACGCTGCGCGCGCTCGGGCCGAAGCCCTGGAACGCGGCCTATGTGCAGCCCTCGCGCCGGCCGAAGGACGGCCGCTATGGCGAGAACCCGAACCGGCTGCAGCATTATTATCAGTTCCAGGTGATCCTGAAGCCGTCGCCGCCGGACTTGCAGGAGCTGTACCTGAAATCGCTCGCCGCGATCGGCATCGACTCCGCGCTGCACGACATCCGCTTTGTCGAGGACGACTGGGAAAGCCCGACGCTGGGCGCGTGGGGCCTCGGCTGGGAATGCTGGTGCGACGGCATGGAGGTTTCCCAGTTCACCTACTTCCAGCAGGTCGCCGGCGTCGAATGCGCGCCGGTTGCGGGCGAACTCACCTACGGCATCGAGCGGCTCGCCTGCTATGTGCAGGGCGTCGACCGCATCATGGACCTCAACTTCAACGGCCGCGAGGGCGACGAGAAGGTCACCTATGGCGACATCTTCTTCCAGGCCGAGCAGGAATATTCGCGGCACAATTTCGAGCACGCCGACACCGCGATGCTGTTCGAGCAGTTCAAGATGGCCGAAGCGGCCTGCAGGAAATATCTCGCCGCCGGATGGCAAGAAAATCGAAGAACTGGGCAGCAATCAGAAAGAGCATCTGATGGCGCTGCCGGCCTATGACCAGTGCATCAAGGCGAGCCACGTCTTCAATCTGCTCGATGCGCGCGGCGTGATCTCGGTGACGGAGCGGCAGAGCTATATTTTGCGCGTGCGCGAGCTGGCGAAAGCCTGCGGCGAGGCCTGGGTCCACACCGAAGCGGGGAGGGCAGTATGAGCGATCAGCCGGCCATCGGCGGCAGGGCGCCGCTGCCCATCCAGGTCACTGCAGGCGAGGAATATTGGTGGTGCGCCTGCGGCCGCTCGCAGAACCAGCCGTTCTGCGACGGCAGCCATGAAGGCACGCCGTTCGAGCCGATGCAGTACATCGCGCCCGAGACCAAGCGCGTGTTCTTCTGCACCTGCAAACGCACGAAAACCATGCCGCTCTGCGACGGCTCGCACAAAGAACTTCCGGCGAGCGCGACCTGATGCCTGATCTGTTGCTGGAACTGTTCTCGGAAGAGATTCCCGCGCGCATGCAGGCGAAGGCGGCCGACGATCTGCGCCGCATGGTCACCGACAAGCTCGTCGCCGAGGGCCTCGTCTACGAAGGCGCGAAGGCGTTTGCGACGCCGCGGCGGCTGGCGCTGACCGTGCACGGCATCCCCGCGCGTCAGCCGGACCTGAAGGAAGAACGCAAGGGCCCGCGCGTCGGCGGGCCGGAGGCTGCGATCCAGGGCTTTCTGAAGGCCACCGGTCTTTCGTCGCTCAGCGAAGCAAAGATCCAGAGCGACAAGAAGGGCGATTTCTACATCGCGCTGATCGAGAAGCCGGGCCGCCCGGCGATCGACGTGCTCGCCGATATCCTGCCGGTGATCATCCGCACCTTCCCGTGGCCGAAATCGATGCGCTGGGGCGAGCGCTCGGCGAAATCAGGCTCGCTGTCCTGGGTGCGGCCGCTGCACGCGATCACCGCGACCTTCGGGCTCGAGACCGAAGAGCCCGACGTCGTGAAATTCGCGATCGACGGCATCGAGACCGGCCAGACCACCTATGGTCACCGCTTCATGGCGCCGGCCGCGATCTCCGTGCGCCGCTTCGAGGATTACGACGCAAAACTGCTCGACGCGAAAGTCGTGCTCGATCCCGAGCGGCGCAAGGACACCATCCTCGACCGACGCCAAACAGCTTGCGTTCGCGCAAGGCTTTGAGCTGGTCGAGGACCAGAACCTGCTCGACGAAGTCGCGGGTCTCGTCGAATGGCCGGTCGTGCTGATGGGCTCGTTCGACGCGGATTTTCTCGTCGATTCCGGGCGAGGTGATCCGCGCCACCATCCGCAACAACCAGAAGTGCTTTGTGGTCAGCGATCCCAAGACGGGCAAGCTCGCCAACAAGTTCATCCTGACGGCGAATATCGAGGCGACCGACGGCGGCAAGGCCATCGTCGCCGGCAACGAGCGCGTGATCCGCGCGCGGCTGTCGGACGCGAAGTTCTTCTACGAGACGGACCTGAAGACGAAGCTCGAGGATCGGCTGCCGAAGTTCGACAACATCGTGTTCCACGAGAAGCTGGGCACGCAGGCCGAGCGCATCAAGCGCATCGAGCGGCTGGCGGCCGAGATCGCGCCGCTCTGGTGCGGCGCCGACATGTTCGACGGCAAGCTGATGCCAAGGATCTCGCGACAGCGCGTCAGCAAATCCGCACGCTCGTCTGCAAGGCCGATCTGCTCACCGAGGTCGTCGGCGAATTTCCCGAGGTGCAGGGCCTGATGGGCAAGTACTACGCGCTGGCGCAAGGCGAGGATGCCGAGTCGGTCGCTGCCGCCTGCGAGGAGCACTACAAGCCGCAAGGGCCCGAACGATCGCGTGCCGACCGATCCGGTCTCGGTTGCGGTCGCGCTCGCCGACAAGATCGATACGCTGGTCGGCTTCTGGGCGATCGACGAGAAGCCGACCGGCATCGAAGGACCCGTATCGCCCTGCGTCGCGCGGCGCTGGGCGTGATCCGGATTGATCACCGAGAACTCGCGCTACGGCTGCTCGCTTCTCAACGTCGCTGCAAGGCTGGCTCATGTCGCGCAGGATCTGCCAACGGCTCAAGGCGTCGAGGTCCAGGTGCGACGTGATCGTCGGTCGGACAGCTTCCGAGCGCTGGACCAGGTCGCATTCTCGCTTTCTTCGCCGACCGCCTGAAGGTCCAGCTCCGCGAGCAGGGCGCACGTCACGATCTCGTCGATGCCGTGTTCGCGCTCGGCGGCCAGGACGATCTGCTGATGGTCGTTCGCCGCGTCGAGGCGCTCGGCAAATTCCTCGACAGCGATGACGGCAAGAACCTGCTCGCCGGCACCAAGCGCGCCAGCAACATCCTCTCCATCGAGGAGAAGAAGGACAAGCGCAGCTTCGATGGCGCGCCCAACGCCTCGCTCTACAAGCTCGACGAGGAGAAGGCGCTGGCGAAGGCGATCGATCAGGTGAAGAGCGAAGCGGGCGCCGCCGTCGCCAAGGAAGACTTTGCCGCCGCGATGAGCGCGATGGCAAAGCTGCGGCCGGCGGTCGATGCGTTCTTCGACAAGGTCAAGGTCAACGACGACGATGCGAAGGTGCGCGAGAACCGCCTGAAGCTGCTCAACGAAATCCGCGCGCGACGCGCGCGGTCGCGGACTTCTCGAAGATTCAGGACTAGCCAACGAAAAGCCCCGCCCGGTGGGGGATACCGGACGAGGCTTTCGAGCCGAACTCGCGCAATCAGCAACGCGTCATCCGGGCTCTCTCGTTCAGGCGCTTACGGCTTAGTCGATCACCTGAACGATACGGCGGCTGCGCGGCTCGACCAGCACGGTCTGGCCGTTCACGACGGTGTAGCGGTACGGCGTGCTGCCGAAACGTTGCGGCACGTCGTAATAGGTCACGCCGGCTTCGGGCAGGGTGGCGCCGATCACGACGCGATCGGGAATCGTGAAGGCCGGCACACGCTCGCGCGACCACATATTCGCGGAAGGCCGGCCGCTGCTCGGCGATGATTCCGCCATCCTGGTCGACCACGACGGTGCTGCCGCCGACGACGCCGACCGTGCTTTGCGCCTGCGCCGCGATCGGCGCGCTCAGCGCGCCGGCAACCGCGACCGCCGCAAGTAACGTGTTTCGCATGGCTTACTCCTTCCCACTGCTCGAACGCGTTATGAAGCAAGCCAATGCATCGCTCGCGGCATCGTTCCGGGCGCAAGCTGCCGCATACGCGGCATTTTCGGAGCAATTTTCGTGGGTGCCGTGGAACTCGGTGAGAGGCGAAAGCGTCTCCTATTCCGGAACTGCGTCAGCGTAAGTTCCGTGCCTCGACACGATTCCCCCGACACTGCACTAGCTGCGGAGACACTCCATGACGCTCACCGTCGCTCACATTTCCGCCGATCATGTCCCTGATTGCGGGGTACTCATCCTGATCATGCCGCGGCTTCTCAATTTCATCGTCGCCCTGTTTCTGATCCTGAATGGGTTGATCGGGCTCGGCGTGCTGAAATGGCTGCATCTATAGCGCTGGAAAGGGCTGCCGCGCGGCTTGCGCGGAACCCGCCAAAGTGGTGTAAGGCGCGCAATCTCCCATCCCTCTTTCGGATTCTTGTAGGCCATGGCCAAAGCCGTCGCGAAGTCGAAGAAAATTGCAGCAAAATCAAAGCCATCCGCCCCGGCCCGGAAGGCGCCGCCGGCCGCCGCGCGGAAGGCTTTGAAGAAGGCTCCGGCCAAGGTCGCGGCAAAGCCTGCTGCCAAGGTCGACACCATGGCCGTGAAGGCCGGCAAGTGGGTCTACACCTTCGGCGACGGCAAGGCCGAGGGCAAAGCGGGATTGAAGGATCTGCTCGGCGGCAAGGGCGCCAACCTCGCCGAGATGGCCAATCTCGGCCTGCCGGTGCCGCCCGGCTTCACCATCCCGACCTCGGTCTGCACCTACTTCTACGCCCACGGCAAAACCTACCCGAAGGAATTGAAGGCGCAGGTCGAGAAGGCGCTCGACCATGTCGGCAAGCTCGCCGGCAAGGCGTTCGGCGACAGCAAGAATCCGCTGCTGGTCTCGGTGCGCTCGGGCGGGCGCGCCTCGATGCCGGGCATGATGGACACCGTGCTCAATCTCGGTCTCAACGACCAGACGGTGGAGGCGCTCGTCCGAACTCTCCGGCGACCGCCGCTTTGCCTATGACAGCTATCGCCGCTTCATCACCATGTATTCCGACGTGGTGCTCGGCTTCGAGCATCATCACTTCGAGGACATCCTCGACACCTTCAAGGACAGCCAGGGCTATTCGCTCGACACCGACCTCACCGCCGAGGACTGGGTCGAGCTGGTCGGCAAGTACAAGGAAGCCGTCGCGCGCGAGACCGGCAACGACTTCCCGCAGGATCCGCATGCGCAGCTGTGGGGCGCGATCGGCGCGGTGTTTTCATCCTGGATGAACGCGCGCGCGGTGACCTATCGCAAGCTGCACGACATTCCGGAATCCTGGGGCACCGCGGTCAACGTGCAGGCCATGGTGTTCGGCAACATGGGCGAGACCTCGGCGACCGGCGTTGCCTTCACGCGCAATCCCTCGACCGGCGAAAGCAAGCTCTACGGCGAGTTCCTGATCAACGCGCAGGGCGAGGACGTCGTCGCCGGCATCCGCACGCCGCAGGACATCACCGAGGACGCGCGCAAGGACTCCGGTTCCGACAAGCCGTCGATGGAAGCGGCGATGCCGGACGCGTTCAACGAGCTGACGCGCATCTACACGATGCTGGAAAAGCATTACCGCGACATGCAGGACATGGAGTTCACCGTCGAGCGCGGCAAGCTCTGGATGCTGCAGACCCGCAGCGGCAAGCGCACCGCCAAGGCCGCGCTGCGGATCGCGGTCGAACTCGCCAATGAAGGCCTGATCTCCAAGAAGGACGCGGTGATGCGGATCGATCCCGCTTCGCTCGACCAGTTGCTGCATCCGACCATCGATCCCAACGCCAAGCGCGACGTGATCGCCACCGGCCTGCCGGCTTCGCCCGGCGCCGCCTCGGGCGAGATCGTGTTCTCCTCGGATGAAGCCGCCAAGCTGCAGGCCGACGGCCGCAAGGTCATTCTGGTCCGCATCGAGACCTCGCCGGAAGACATTCACGGCATGCACGCCGCCGAAGGCATTCTGACCACCCGCGGCGGCATGACCTCGCACGCCGCCGTGGTCGCGCGCGGCATGGGCAAGCCCTGCGTCTCCGGCTGCGGCGCCATCCGCGTCGATTACGGTCGCGGCACCATGGCGATCGGCGCGCGCACCTTCAAGGCCGGCGACGTCATCACCATCGACGGCACGCTGGGCCAGGTACTGTCCGGCCGCATGCCGATGATCGAGCCGGAACTGTCGGGCGAGTTCGGCACGCTGATGGGCTGGGCGGACGAAGTCCGCAAGCTCGGCGTCCGCGTCAACGGCGACACGCCCGACGACGCGCGCACCGCCATCAAGTTCGGCGCCGAGGGCATTGGCCTTTGCCGCACCGAGCACATGTTCTTCGAAGAGACCCGCATCCGCACCGTGCGCGAGATGATCCTGGCCGAAGACGAGCAGACCCGCCGTGCCGCGCTGTCAAAACTCCTGCCGATGCAGCGCGCCGACTTCGTCGAGCTGTTCGAGATCATGAAGGGCCTGCCCGTCACGATCCGCCTGCTCGATCCGCCGCTGCACGAATTCCTGCCGCACACCCAGGCCGAGGTCGAGGAAGTCGCGCGCGCGATGAACACCGATCCGCGCAAGCTCGCCGACCGCGCCCGCGATCTCGCCGAGTTCAACCCGATGCTCGGCTTCCGCGGCTGCCGCATCGCGATCGCCTATCCGGAGATCGCCGAGATGCAGGCGCGCGCGATCTTCGAGGCCGCGGTCGAAGCCGAACAAGCGCACCGGCAAGCCGGTCGGCCTCGAGGTGATGGTGCCGCTGATCGCGACCAAGGCCGAGTTCGACCTGGTCAAGGCGCGCATCGACGGCATGGCGAAGGCGGTGATGAAGGAGACCGGCAAAAAGCTCGACTATCAGGTCGGCACCATGATCGAGCTGCCGCGCGCCTGCCTGATGGCCGGCGAGGTCGCAGAGACCGCCGAGTTCTTCTCCTTCGGCACCAACGACCTGACGCAGACCACCTACGGCATCAGCCGCGACGACGCCGCGAGCTTCCTGTCGACCTACGTCGCCAAGGGCATTCTGGAAATCGATCCCTTCATCTCGGTCGACCGCGACGGCGTCGGCGAGCTCGTCAAGATCGGCGTGCAGCGCGGCCGCAAGACGCGACCGAACCTGAAGGTCGGCATCTGCGGCGAGCACGGCGGCGATCCGGCGTCGGTGGCGTTCTGCCATGAGATCGGGCTCGACTATGTCTCGTGCTCGCCCTATCGCGTGCCGATTGCGCGTCTCGCCGCCGCGCAGGCCGCGCTCGGCAAGTCGGTCGCGAGCCAGGCGTAGTCACCGTTCTCGAACGCAGTTCTTCGACAAGACACAGGAATGCCCGGTGTTGATCGCCGGGCATTCTCTTTGGTGCGCACGTAAAGATACGTGCGTCATTCCCTCACTTTTGTTGACCGGATGTTTACCAGTTTCGTCCAGCGCGCATTTACCAGCATTTCCGATGCGTGTTCCGAAAATGCAGCGATTGCTTGCGTGTATCGCGCCGGCCACGCCGATTAACTCCTCGGCAACCTAAATTCGATACCACCAATTTTGGTCGAATTGCACGGATGTACTGCCATCGGCCGCGTACCGAGTATGTGTTGCGTGAGCGTACAATGTTTGGGTTGCGTACCCGGCCGAAGGACGTGCGTACTCTTGCGTCCTTCGTGCTCGGTCTTTGCATTTTCTCGCTGATGCCGACGGAGCTCGGCTATCAGGACATTGGCTCACTGCTGGCCCGCCAGTCCGGTGTGGCCGAGCGCTGGCAGAAGCGCGTATCCTCCGCCGCCGCCAATGTGCAGCTCGCCACCTACAGTTTTGGCCGTCCGATCGGCACCTCGGCACCGCAGATGCCGAGCTATCAGCTCGCGAGCCTCGATGCCCGCGACGTCACCGGTTCGATCCACCGCGGCAATCCGCTCGTCGTGCCGCCGCCGCGCTATCAGGCCGCCGACTTTCCCACGGTCGATCGCACGCTGAAGGGCGATCGTCTCGTCGTCCGCGCGGCGCCGCCCGAGGATGCCGCGCCGCCGGCCGACGCGAAGCCGGAAGATCCCGCGACCTCCAATTCCTCCGTGAAGGGCGCGAAGACCGCCAGCCTGCCCAAGGCCGAGCCGGCGCCGCTCGATCCCGAATTGCAGGAAGCGCTCAACGCGCCGCCGCTGAAGCAATACGACCTGTCGCTGTCGCTGGAGACCAAGCCGGCCGAGACGCCGAAACGCTCCGGCGAGGTGCCCGCCGCGCTGGAAGCCAAGCCGCGCGACCCCTTCTCGGTCAAGACCTCGACGCTGTTCTTCGGCTCCTCGCTCGGCGCGCCCGGCAGCATCGAGCGCTGGCAGCCCGGCGAGGAACCGACCGTCGTCATGCCGGGCGCGGTCGCCGATCCCGACATGAAGATCATGTCTTCGCTGCCGGTCGATGCCGACGGTCCCGTGAAGATCGGCGAGGGCATCAGCCTTGCGCCGAAGGGCGAGGTCAATGCCGACAACCAGCGCGCCAAGACGCCGGCCGAGCGGCTCGGCCTGTTCGACGAGAAGTCGCGCGCCAAGTCGGAGAAGTGCCTGGCGGAAGCGGTCTATTTCGAAGCCCGCGGCGAGGCCGTGCGCGGCCAGATCGCGGTGGCGCAGGTGATCCTCAACCGCGCCTTCTCAGGCAAGTATCCGGACAATGTGTGCGGCGTGGTCTACCAGAACAAGCACCGCCATCTCGCCTGCCAGTTCACCTTCGCCTGCGACGGCCATCCGGACGTGATCCGCGAGCCCGACATGTGGGATCGCGCGCAGAAGATTTCCAAGGCGATGCTCGACGGCAGGCTCTGGCTGCCCGAGGTCGACCGCTCCACGCATTACCATGCCTATTGGGTGCGGCCGTCCTGGGTCAGCGAGATGAAGCGGAACTGGAAGTACGGCGTCCACACGTTCTACCGGCCGCGCAACTGGGGCGACGGCAGCGATGCGCCGAGCTGGGCCAACCCGACGGAAACCGCGGCGATTTCGGCGAAGCTCGCCGGAGAGGCCAAGAGCGAAGCCGAATTGAAAGGGCGCGAGGGTATCCGCTGACTCTTGGTTCGCGTCCAGAATTGTAACGTCAAGCCTCAATGTCGATCGCAACGTCGAAGTTCGGCGCCGAGTGCGTGAGCGCGCCCGACGAGATGTAGTCGACGCCGGTGGCGGCGATAGCCGGCGATCGAATTCAGCGTGACGCCGCCGGAGGCCTCCAGCACCACGCGGCCGTCCGCGATCTTCACGGCTTCGGTCAGCGTCGCCGTATCCATGTTGTCGAGCATCACGACATCGGCGAGCCCGCTATCGAGGACATCGCGGAGCTGATCGAGCGTGTCGACCTCGATCTCGATCTTGACGAGATGCCCGGCATGGCTGCGCGCGCGTTGCAGCACCGCGCGGACGCCGCCGGCGACCGCAATGTGGTTGTCCTTGATCAGGATGGCGTCGTCGAGCCCGAAGCGGTGGTTGAAGCCGCCGCCGCAGCGCACGGCATATTTCTCCAGCGCCCGCAGGCCCGGCGTGGTTTTCCGCGTGCAGCAGATGCGCGCCTTCGTGCCCTCGGTACGCTTCACATAGTCCGCGGTGAGGGTGGCGACGCCGGAGAGCCGGCCGACGAAATTCAGCGCGGTGCGCTCGGCTGACAGCACCGCACGCGCGGGGCCGGTGACGCGTCAGGAGCTTGTGTCCGGCGGCAACCGCGTCGCCGTCGCGCGCATGCGCCTCGATGCGGATATCAGGCGCAAGCTTTTGCAGCGTCGCCACCGCGAGCGGCAGGCCGGCGATCCGGCCTGCCTGCCGCGCGATCATCACCGCGTGCGCGGCGGTCGTTTCCGGAATGGTCGCGATCGACGTGATGTCGCCGGCGCGGCCGAGATCTTCGTCGAGCGCGCGGGTGACGGCCTCGTCGATCGCAAGCGGCGAGAGGAAAGCGTCGGGCTGGAGCAGGGAGGAGGGCGTGATCATGGCGTCAACTCAAACGGTTTCAGGTTCGACGGCGCGCGCCGGCGCGGGACCGGCGAGCGAGGCTGCCACCTCGCGCGCGGCCGATAGCGTCGTCATGGTGCGGCGGGCCAGCGCAGGGATTTCGGCGGGATAATCGGCGCGGCAGTGCGCGCCGCGGCTTTCCCGCCGCGACCAGGCGGAGGCCGCGACCAACAGCGCCGCGGTCGCCATGTTGCGCAGTGCGATGCTGCCGGTGTTGCGCTCGATATCGGCAAACAGGCGGATCGCCTTCGCCAGATGCGCGCCATCCCTGACCACGCCGACATGCGACGTCATCATGTTGCGCAGGCTCGTTTCCACCAGCCGCGGCATCAGCGCGTTCTGCCCCGATATCAGGATCGTCCGTTGCCGGACCTGCGGCGCGACGGCGCGGCCGTTGATGTCCTCGGCGATCCGCGCGGCATAGACCACGGCTTCCAGCAGCGAGTTGGAGGCGAGCCGGTTGGCGCCATGCGCGCCGGTCGACGACACCTCGCCGCCGGCCCACAAGCCCCTCAGCGAGGTGCGGCCGCTCTCGTCCACGGCGATGCCGCCCATGTGATAGTGCTCGGCGGGCGCGATCGGAATCGGCTGCGTCGCCGGATCGATGCCGGCATCGATGCAGCTTGCATAGACGGTCGGGAATTTTTCGGCAAAGCGGGCGCCGAGCGCCTCGCGCGCATCGAGGAATGCGCCGCGGCCGGCGGCGATCTCGGCGAACACGCCGCGCGCGACGATGTCGCGCGGCGCGAGCTCCGCCAGCGGATGCAGTCTCGTCATGAAGCGCTCGCCGCGTCTCGTTGACCAGGATCGCGCCTTCGCCGCGCAGCGCTTCGGTGGCGAGCGGCGCGGGATCGCGGCCCGCCATGATGGCGGTCGGATGAAACTGCACGAACTCGGGATCGGCGATGACGGCGCCCGCGCGCGCGGCGATCGCGAGCCCAAGGCCGGCGGCCTCCGCCGGGTTGGTCGTCACGGCATAGAGATGACCGATGCCGCCGGTCGCCAGCACGATCGCGCGGGAAGCAACGATCACGGGCGCGGCGAGCGGGTCTTGCGCGGCGCGGATTTGCAGGCCGGTGACCGCGCCGTTTTCGGTCAGCAGGTTTTCCGCGACAAAGCCCTCGAGCAGGCGGATCGACGGCGTCTTGCGCACGGCGTCGGTGAGGGCGGCCATGATCGCTGCACCCGCCATATCGCCGCGGACATGGACGATGCGGCGGGCGGAATGCGCGGCCTCGCGGCCGACGGCGAGCCTGCCTTCGAGGTCGCGGTCGAACGGAACGCCATAGCGCAGCAGATCGTCGATCCGTGCGGCCGCCTCGCGTGCGAGACCAAGCGCCACGCGCTCGTCGACCAGGCCGGCGCCGACCGCGATCGTGTCGGCCGCATGCGCCTCGGGACTGTCGCCTTCGCCGACCGCCGCGGCGATGCCGCCTTGCGCCCAGGCCGACGATGCGCCTTGCCCGAGCGGCGCCGCGGAAATCACGGTGACCGGCCGCGGCGCGAGTTTCAACGCGCAGAACAGTCCGGCGAGGCCGCCGCCGACAATGACGATTTCGCTGTTGAGAAGATCGTGTGCTTGCCATGTTCGCCTCCGCTCAGCTGCTTCAGATTGATCATCCGCTCGACCGAGCGGCGCGCTCTCTCGGCGATCGCGGGATCGACCGTGACCTCCTCGCGCAGGTAGACGAGGCTTTCGAGGATCTTCGGCAGCGTGATCCGCTTCATGTGCGGGCAGAGATTGCAGGGCTGCACCATCTCGACCTCGGGCAGCTCGGCGCGCAGATTGTCCGCCATCGAGCATTCCGTGATCATCACCAGCCGCTTCGGGCGCTTGTTGCGCACCCAGTTGATCATGTGCGCGGTCGAGCCGGTGAAATCGGCTTCCGCCAGCACGTCGGGCGGACATTCCGGATGCGCGATGATCTGCACGGAGGGATCGGCTTCGCGATAGGCGCGCAAGCTCGTCGCCGGTGAAGCGCTCGTGCACCTCGCAGGCGCCTTTCCAGGCGATGATCTTCACGCGCGTCTTCGAGGCGACATAGCGCGCCAGATATTGGTCCGGCACGAAGATCACGGTCGGCACGCCGAGGCTCTCCACCACCTCGACCGCGTTCGACGAGGTGCAGCAGATGTCGACCTCGGCCTTCACCTCGGCCGAGGTGTTGACATAGGCGACCACCGGCACGCCGGGAAATCGCCGGCGCAGCAGCCGCACGTCGTCGCCGGTGATGCTGGAGGCAAGCGAGCAGCCGGCCCGCAAATCCGGGATCAGCACCGTCTTCTCCGGATTGATGATCTTCGACGTCTCCGCCATGAAGTGCACGCCGCATTGCACGATGGTGGCGGCCTTCACCTTGCTGGCTTCGATGGCGAGCGCCAGCGAGTCGCCGACGACATCGGCGACGCAATGGAAGATCTCCGGCGTCTGGTAGTTGTGCGCGAGGATGACCGCGTCGCGCTCGCGCTTCAGCTCGTTGATCGCCTTGATGTACGGCGCCATCAGCGGCCACTCGACCGGCGAGATCACGTGCTTGCACGCGCTCATAGAGATGCGCGGTGGCGCGCTCCACTTCATCTGTCCATTCCAGGGACGGCATCGGCAGCGCGCGCGCGGCGTTCGGGGAGGGCGGCCGCGGGCCGCGGCGCCGGGCCTGTTGATGCGCGACGCTTCCAAAATCTTCGGGACCGTAGAGTGCGGCGATCGTCATGAGCGCTCCTGCATTCGTCCGTATATACTCTAGTATGAGTATATATGAGGTCCGAGAAATCCGGCCACGAGCGGGCCGGCACTTTACTTATACTCAATTAGAGGAAATCAAATGTATCATGCGTCGCCATCCGATCTGCCAGAGGGTGCCCCCAACAAATCGGCGTGTACGGCCGCGCCAATTTGCATCGCTGCAATGCACGGCGCTTTTTGGATAAGCGGCCTCTGGGATTTTCATGCGAATGCATTAATTCCCCGCAATGTGTCCGGTCGCTTCGCGCGAGGGCGAAGCGCAAGACCAAGAACAAGGGGAATGCCAGATGTCCACGACCGCAGATCTTCGCACCGCGCGCGTCGGCAACTGGCGGACGCCGCTGGTCATCATCATCTGCGGCTGCATCATCGGTCTGCTCAGCTTCGGACCGCGCTCGAGCCTCGGCTTCTTCGTCCAACCGATGAGCCGCGAATTCGCCTGGGGCCGTGACGTGTTCGGCCTCGCGCTGGCGCTGCAGAATCTTCTCTGGGGCCTCGGCCAGCCGATCGCCGGCGCCATCGCCGACCGCTTCGGCGTGTTCCGCGTGATGGCGGTGGGCGCGCTGCTCTATGCCGGCGGCCTCCTCCTGATGCGCTATGCCTCGACACCGCTGTCGCTCGATCTCGGCGCGGGCGTGCTGATCGGCTTCGGTCTCTCCGGCTGCTCGTTCAACCTGGTGCTGTCGGCGTTCAGCAAGCTGCTGCCGACCGAGAAGCGCGGCGTCGCGCTCGGCGCCGGCACCGCCGCGGGATCGTTCGGCCAGTTTCTGTTCGCGCCGTTCGGCGTGGCGATGATCGACAATTTCGGCTGGCAGACGGCTCTCGTTGTTTTCTCCGGCCTGATGCTGTTGATCGTGCCGCTGGCGCTGGCGCTTTCAACGCCGGCGGGCGCTACGACCAATGCGCCATCCGCCGGCGACCAATCATTCAAGACCGCGCTCGCCGAAGCCTTCGGCCATCGTTCCTATGTGCTGCTGGTGCTCGGCTTCTTCACTTGCGGCTTCCAGCTCGCCTTCATCACCGTGCATCTGCCGGCCTACCTCGTCGATCGCGGCATCCCCACGCAAACCGGCGGCTGGGTGCTGGCGGCCATCGGTCTCTTCAACATCGTCGGCTCCCTCAGTGTCGGCGTGGTGCAGAACCACATTCCCAAGCGCTACATCCTGTCGGTGATTTACTTTACGCGCGCGCTGTCGATCCTCGTCTTCATCTCGTTTCCGATCACGACCTTCTCGGCGATCGCGTTCGGCGCGATCTCGGGCCTGACCTGGCTGTCCACCGTGCCGCCGACCTCGGCGCTGGTGGCGCTGATGTTCGGCACGCGCTGGTTCGCCACGCTCTACGGCTTCGTCTTTGTCAGCCACCAGGTCGGCGGCTTTCTCGGCGTCTGGCTCGGCGGCATCGTGTTCGAAAAGTTCGGCTCCTATACGCCGATCTGGTGGCTGTCGATCCTGCTTCGGCGTGCTGTCGGCGCTGATCAACCTGCCGATCGTCGAAAAGCCGGTCGACCGCACGGTTGCGCAGCCCGCCTGATCCGCTAAACATCCCCGGCAAGATCTGTCGGGGAGAGTTACCGTGGGAACGTTCAAGGCCATCAGGATCGACAAGGCGGAAAAAGGCACCACCGCTGCGCTGGCGCAGTTCGACGAAGCCGAGCTGATGGAAGGCGACGTCACCGTCCGCGTCGAATGGTCGACGCTCAACTACAAGGATGGTCTCGCGCTCACCGGCAAGGCGCCGGTGGTGCGGCGCTTTCCGATGATCGCCGGCATCGATTTCGCCGGCACGGTCGAGCAATCCTCAAACCCGAACTGGAAGGCGGGCGACAAGGTCGTCTGCAACGGCTGGGGCATGGGCGAGACCCATCTCGGCGCCTATGCCGAGAAGGCCCGCGTCAAGGGCGACTGGCTGGTGCGCCTTGCCCGAGGGCATGTCGGCGCGCGACGCGATGGCGATCGGCACCGCCGGCTACACCGCGATGCTCTCGGTGCTGGCGCTGGAGAAGCACGGCCTCACGCCGAAGAGCGGACCCGTCGTGGTGACGGGCGCCGCCGGCGGCGTCGGCTCGGTCGCGATCGCCGTGCTGTCCAAGCTCGGCTATCACGTCATCGCCTCGACCGGCCGCACATCCGAAGACGGCTATCTGAAGAGCCTCGGCGCCGCCGAGGTGATCGACCGCAACGAGCTTTCCGGCCCCGCAAAGCCGTTGGCCAAAGAGCGCTGGGCCGGCGGCGTCGACAGCGTCGGCTCGACCACGCTCGCCAATCTGCTTTCCATGACCAAATACGGCGGCGCCATCGCGGCCTGCGGTCTGGCCGCCGGCATGGACTTGCCGTCCTCGGTCGCCCCTTTCATTTTGCGTGGGGTGTGCCTTCTCGGCATCGATTCCGTGATGTGCCCGATCGAGCAGCGCCGGGTCGCCTGGAGCCGCTTGGCCCGCGATCTGGACCAGGCAAAACTGGCTGAAATTACTCACGAAATCGGCTTGGCCGACGTCATCGGGCAAGGCGCTGAAATTCTCGCCGGTAAGGTCCGCGGCAGAATCGTGGTAAAAATTGTCTAAGGATATTCAGACTTTACCAACCAACCTGCTTCAATCTCGCCACGGTTGGTATGGTAAGCAGCGGGTAAAGAAACTTCCGCCCCGCCGCTCATGGTGAAGTTGGAGTTATAAGATGTTTGCGCGTTTGGTGTTGGGAGCCGTCACGGCCGGTGCGATGGTTGCACCTGCACTCGCCGGGATGATGACGGCGGATGAGGCGCGCAGGTTTGTCGCCGGGAAAGTCTTCGCCTTCACCTGCTTCGACGGCACCCGTGGCGCCGGTCGCATCCTCGACGATCTGGGGGCTGCCGGCGCGATCCAGTTCTCCGGCGCAGGTCCCGTCCGTCATGTCCGCCTGCCGGGCAACACGTTGCAGATCCGCGGCCAGGCTGTGTGCGCAGCGATCAAGGGCATTCCCTTCGAGCCCTGCTTCAATCTCGACAAGCGGGACGAGCGCAGCTTCCGCGGCTCCGTCTCCGGCATGGGCTTCGCCTATTGCGATTTTCGCCATCAGGGCGGCGGCCAGCAGATGCTGATGGCGCGCTCGGTGGCGCGGCCGCGTTCGCTGCATGGAAGCGAAGCTCACTCCGCCGACGCCTCGCGCGCCGAAATTCCCGCCCGCGTCGAGACGCCGGCGGTCGAGAGCGCCAAGCTCGAGCCGGTGAAGAGCGAAGCCAGATCCGAGCCTGCCAAGACCGAGACTGCGCCCGAGCTGCGCAGCTCCAAGGACTGAGCGTGGTTCCGATTTCGAAATATCAGTAGTTGTGCGGATGGCATTTCAGGTGTTGGTAGCAACCCCGGCGGCAGGTTTTGCGCATATGGCGCAGGCAACGGCCTGCCCAAACGATATGTTTCGTTCCCGCTGCATCCGCTAATGCGTCGGCCGATATCTCAGCTTGCATCGAGGTTAAGTGACACGCAATAGATGTCTGCTTTCAATCAATTTCCGTGATTTTCCAGTAGTTATACGCAATCGCCGTTAAGATTAACGTCGAACCTACGCGCTACCCTCACGGCTAGAAAATGAGCGCCCTACGCCCATAGCTGGCGAAATTTCGGGCGCCGTTGCACCAGCTTTGGGGACCTGACATGAAATGGATCCAGGATTTGCGGATCGGGACGAAGCTCGCGATCGCATCTGTATTTTGCATCGTTCTCGTCGGTCTGATGGTCTTCGCCCAGATAACCGGCAATGCCGGCATCCGCGCCTCGAATGAATTGGCGAACGCAAAGTCGGTCATTGCGCGGAGCGCCGCCGAGGCCAAGGCCTCGATCCGCGGCATGCAGATCGGCGTTCGCGACATCCGGCTCGCCAACAGCGCCGCCGACTTGCAGAAGGCCAATGAATACCTCGCGGCGCGCGAAAAAGCCGCGGCGGGGTTCGCCGAGCAAATGCTGAAGCTGTCGCGGTCCGGCGAGAATCGCGACCGCGTCGCTCTGCTCGGTCGCAAGGCGGCTGAATACGCCAAGGGCGCGCAACAGATTGCGGCTGTGCGAAGCGAAATGATCGGGATCGACACGTCGCGTCCCGATGCTGCCATGCTGACGTCCAAGCTCAATGCGGAGACCATTCGCATTGCACGGGAGGTGACCCTGCCGATCGCGGCCGAGCTCGAGCCACTCGCCAACAAGATCGTCGAGGAGGCCAAGCGCAAGGTGGACGAGGAGAATGCCGCGGCTGTCGCGCAAATGGCCTCGACCGAGAGGACCTCGCTGGTAATGGGACTTTGCGCCGGCCTGCTGCTGATCGGCACCTGCGTGTTCTCGGTGTTTACCATCGCGCGGCCGATGCGGGATTTGAGCGCTTCGATGGACGAACTCGCCGGCGGCAATTTCTCGGTGGTGTTGCCCGGCCTCGGCCGCAAGGACGAAGTCGGCGGCATCGCGGGCGCCGTTGAGAGGTTCAAGGTCGTCGCGGAGCAAAAGGCGCGCGATGAAGCGGAAGCCAAGCGCCGGCAGGACGAGATCGCCGCGCAGCAACGCAAGGCGGAGATGGTCAAGCTCGCCGACCAGTTCGAGAGCGCCGTGGGTGAGATCGTCGAGACGGTTTCCTCGGCTTCGACCGAACTCGAAGCCTCCGCCAGGACGCTCACCGCGACGGCCGATCGGTCGCAAGAGCTGGCCACGACAGTGGCCGCCGCTTCCGAGGAAGCCTCGACCAATGTGCAATCGGTGGCGTCTGCAACGGAGGAACTGACGTCGTCGGTCAACGAAATCAGCCGGCAGGTGCAGGAATCCGCGCGCATGGCCGGCGAGGCGGTCGACCAGGCCCGCACCACCAACGACCGCGTCGGCGAATTGTCGAAGGCCGCAAGCCGCATCGGTGACGTTGTCGAACTGATCAACACCATCGCGGGCCAGACCAACCTGCTTGCGCTCAACGCCACCATCGAGGCGGCGCGCGCCGGCGAGGCAGGCCGCGGCTTCGCGGTGGTCGCTTCCGAAGTGAAGGCGCTGGCCGAGCAGACCGCGAAGGCCACCGGCGAGATCAGCCAGCAGATTTCCGGCATCCAGGCGGCCACCAACGAGTCGGTCGATGCAATCAAGGAGATCAGCGGCACCATCGAGCGGCTGTCGGAAATTTCCTCTACCATCGCGGCGGCCGTCGAAGAGCAGGGGGCTGCCACGCAGGAAATCTCCCGCAACGTGCAGCAGGCCGCGCAGGGCACCCAGCAGGTTTCTGCCAACATCGCCGACGTCCAGCGCGGCGCGGGGGAGACCGGGTCGGCGTCCTCGCAAGTGCTGTCGGCGGCGCAGATGCTCTCGGGCGACAGCAACCGCCTCAAGGTTGAGGTGTCCAAGTTCCTCGATACGGTTCGCGCGGCCTGACACGCGCGCAGCGAATCTTCGA
Source organism: uncultured Alphaproteobacteria bacterium (assembly GCA_963726865.1). Classification (GTDB taxonomy): domain Bacteria; phylum Pseudomonadota; class Alphaproteobacteria; order Rhizobiales; family Xanthobacteraceae; genus Bradyrhizobium. The sequence goes on from CAVSEE010000006.1 coordinate 179,557, forward strand.
CGGCCCGCTCCGGTGGGCCGCCGAACTCGTTCATGGCGAACGCAGCGACGCGCTTGTCGACCATCCGGACTGATTACACGGCGATACTTTGATCTCAGCGTGCATGATGATTTCATGACACGCAAAAGATGTTTGTTTTCAGCCGTTTGCAGCGCTTTTCCCGTAATTATACCGAGCGGCCGTTAAGACTAACGTGGAACCTGCCACGTACGATCTTGCGAAAGCGCCGACGTCATGGCGCGCGGTTCAACGAGGCCGCGTGAAATCCCATCGCGCATTTGTTGCGCGATGCTATTGCCCGGCTCGTCGAGGACGACGCCGGTGTTCATTGGAAACGTCGAAGCGGCCTCGCCCATACTTGAACCAGGCAGCTTCCAGACCGCTATTTGGGGGTAATGGAAATGCCCGCTATCAATGCGTCCGCGCAATCCGCGACGGTGTGGAGTATTCGCAACCTGCTTGTGGCAGCCGTCGCGCTGCTCGCTCTCTTCGGCATCGGCCTCTCGGGATATGTCCTGCGCAATGCCAGCCTCGAGCGCGCAACAGCTTCCGATGCGGCTTCGGTCAACGAAACCGCTGATATGCTGCTGGAGGCCGCCGGTCAGTGGGCCCGCGAGCGCGGCACGACCAATCTGGCGCTCAATGCGGCCGACCCCGCCGCCGACGCCCAGAAGGCGACGATCGCAAACTTCCGCAAGCTCGGCGACGAGCCGTTCGGGCAGGCGCTGGCGCGCATGGCGGAGCGGCATTTCGCCAACAAGGATCGGATGATTGCCGACGCGAAGCGGGCGCATGAGCAAGTCGCGGCCCTTCGCGCACGCGCGGATGCCGAAATGGCCAAGCCGGCCGGTTCGCGCGAGCAAGCCATCGTGTCGCAATGGGCTCCGACGATCACGGGGTTGATTGCGGCGAGCCAGGCTCTTCGCGTCGCTGCCGCCATGGAAGAGGATGACATCCAGTCCCGGTTGTCGAGCCTGCAGAATCTCAAGCACTTCGTCTGGATCATGAGCGAGTATCTCGGCCGTGAGCGCGCCGCGGTGGCCGGGCTTGTGGCGTCAGGCAAGCCGATGACGTCCCAGGAAATCGGCAACCTGGCGGCATTCCGCGGCCGGCTGGAAGTCGCCTGGGACTATGTCCAGGCCTATGCCGCCAAATCGTCCGCGCCGGCCAATGTCGTTGCTGGCACCGAACGCGTGCGCGACAACCTGTTCCGCCGTTTCGAGGAGACGCGCAAGCCGGTCTACGCCGCCGGAATTGCCGGGGGAAAATATCCGGTCAGCTCCGCCGAATGGTTCAGCCAGTCGACCAAGGCGATCGACGATGTGATCGCGCTCAGCGTACTTGCGAGTCGGGAAGCGGCGAAACTGGCCGAGGCCGCCCAGCGCAGCAGCCTGCACACGCTCCTGATCAATGCCGTCCTGATGGCTTTCTCCTTGCTGCTTGCATCCGGCGCGCTCTGGATGGTCTTCAATCGGGTCGTCCGTTCGATCGGCCAGATGACCGGGGCCATGGGCGAGATCGCCGAAGGCAATACTTCGGTCTCGGTGCCCTGCACCAGCCGCCGCGACGAAATGGGGTCGATGGCGCGCGCCTTGCTCGTGTTCAAGGAGAACGCGGAAAAGGTCAGGGCCATGCAGGCCGAACGCGAGGCACTTGAGAAAGCCGCGCGCGCCGAGAAGGCGGCAGCAATGAAACGGCTTGCCGACGAATTCGAAGCCAGGATCGGCGAGATCGTCGAGACGGTTTCCTCGGCCTCGACCGAACTCGAAGCCTCCGCCAGGACGCTGACAGCGACCGCGGACCGCTCGCAGCAACTGGCCACGACCGTGGCCGCCGCCTCGGAGGAAGCTTCGACCAACGTGCAATCGGTGGCGTCGGCGACGGAGGAACTGACGTCGTCGGTCAACGAAATCAGCCGGCAGGTGCAGGAATCCGCGCGCATGGCCGGCGAGGCGGTCGACCAGGCCCGTACCACCAACGACCGCGTCGGCGAATTGTCGAAGGCGGCGGGCCGCATCGGCGACGTCGTCGAACTGATCAACACCATCGCAGGGCAGACCAACCTGCTTGCGCTCAACGCCACCATCGAGGCGGCGCGCGCCGGCGAGGCAGGCCGCGGCTTCGCGGTGGTCGCTTCCGAAGTGAAGGCGCTGGCCGAGCAGACCGCGAAGGCCACCGGCGAGATCAGCCAGCAGATCTCCGGCATCCAGACCGCAACGCAGCAGTCGGTCAGCGCGATCAGGGAAATCACCGGCACCATCGAGCGGCTGTCGGAAATCTCCTCGACCATCGCGGCGGCCGTCGAAGAGCAGGGCGCTGCCACGCAGGAAATCTCCCGCAACGTGCAGCAGGCCGCGCAGGGCACCCAGCAGGTTTCCGCCAATATCACCGACGTCGAGCGCGGCGCGGGCGAAACCGGATCGGCTTCCTCGCAGGTGCTGTCGGCGGCGCAGATGCTCTCGGGCGACAGCAACCGCCTCAAGGTTGAGGTGTCCAAGTTCCTCGATACGGTTCGCGCGGCCTGAAATCGCGAGACGACTGCTTTGGCGGCCTGCATCTCGCGGGCCGCCAAAGTCATTTCGGAGGGGTTCACGATTTCGCTGTACTTACCTTGCAGCGTGCATGACCGTTTCATGACACGCTCAAGATGCCATGTGTTTCAAATACTTCCGGCCTACTCTCCGTAATTCTACCTACGGTCCATTAAGATTACCGTGGCACCTGCGCGGTACTCTGTGCCCAGAAAACGAGCGCCGCTTGCCCACCGGGACCGGCGCCAAGCATTCCGTTTCAGTACCGATCGATATCGAACCTTTCCGGGGGAATTTCCATGAGCGGTTTCTCTATTCGCCTGACGCACAGGATCATGGCGATCGGTGCCGTTGGTCTGGTCGGACTTCTCGCCGTTGGCGCAATCTACCAGATTGGCAGCCTGTCGCAGGATGCGTCGCGTGCGCTCGCGATCGATGCGCGAGCCATGGCCGATCTCAACAAGCAGATTTCGATCGAGATGCTGGAGGCCCGCCGGGCCGAGAAGAACTTCCAGACGCGCCGCAACGAAACCTATGCCAAGACCCACGCCGAGCTCGTGAACGTCATCAACCGCGACTTCGACAAGCAGTTCGGGATGATGAAGTCCGGCGGCCACAATGCGCTCGCCGAGAAGGCGAAGACCGCGCATGAAGGATTCAAGAGCTACGCCTCCGACTTCGCAGCTTTCGTTGCTGCCGAGACGAAGCTGGGGTTGAACGAGACGCTTGGCCTGACCGGCGCGCTGCGGGCAGCCGTTCACGACATCGAAACCAAGCTCAAGCAACTCGATGAGCCCCGTCTGGCCGTCGGGATGCTGACGATGCGACGGCATGAGAAAGATTTCATGCTGCGGCGCGACCAGAAATATGTCGGCGAGCTGAAGAAGGCGGTAAGCGAATTCGCCACGACGCTGGCGGCGGTGTCGGTTCCTGCCGCTGTGGCGTCAGAGATCACCGCGAAGCTGGACAAGTACCAAAAGGAGTTTCTGGCCTGGGCTGAGACGGCACAGCAGATTGCCGGTTACGATGCCAGCATGATGAAGACGTTTCGTGGCTTCGAGCCGCTGATGGTCGAGGTTGGTCAAGGCGTCGAAAAGCTCTATCGTGATGCCGATGCGGCCGAGGCGGCCACCCGCGAGGCGGTCAAGACATGGATGCTGGTCGCGTTCGCGCTCGCATTCATCCTCGTGTGCAGCCTGTCGCTCTGGATCGGTCGCTCGATCTCGAAGGCGCTGTCGGCGATGGTGGCAGCGATGACAAAGCTCGCTGCCGGCGACGTCAAGGTCACGGCTCCCGGCCTCGGCCGTCGCGACGAGATTGGCGAGATGGCAGGCGCCGTCGAAGTGTTCAAGAACAACATGATCGAGACGGAGCGGCTGCGCGCCGAACAGCAGGAGGCCGAGAAGCTCCAGGCCGAGCGGCGCAAGGCCGACATGCGCGAGCTTGCCGATGCCTTCGAAGGTGCGGTCGGCGAGATCGTCGAGACGGTCTCCTCGGCGTCGACCGAGCTGGAGGCCTCTGCCACGACGCTGACGGCCGCGGCGACGCGCTCGCAGGAGGTGACCACAACCGTCGCGGCCGCCTCCGAGCAGGCTTCGGCCAACGTGCAATCCGTCGCCACCGCGACCGAAGAGCTTTCGTCGTCGGTCAACGAGATCAGCCGCCAGGTGCAGGAATCGGCGCGGATGGCCGGCGAGGCCGTCGGCCAGGCCCGCACCACCAACGACCGCGTCGGCGAGTTGTCGAAGGCGGCGGGCCGCATCGGCGACGTCGTCGAGCTGATCAACACCATCGCGGGCCAGACCAACCTGCTGGCGCTGAACGCCACCATCGAGGCGGCGCGCGCCGGCGAGGCCGGCCGCGGCTTCGCCGTGGTCGCCTCCGAAGTGAAGGCGCTGGCCGAGCAGACCGCCAAGGCCACCGGCGAGATCAGCCAGCAGATCTCGGGCATCCAGTCCGCGACGCAGGACTCGGTCAACGCCATCAGGGAGATCAGCGGCACCATCGAAAGGCTGTCGGAAATTTCCTCGACGATCGCGGCGGCCGTGGAAGAGCAGGGCGCTGCGACGCAGGAAATCTCCCGCAACGTGATGCAGGCTGCGCAAGGCACCCAGCAGGTCTCCGACAATATCGGCGACGTCCAGCGCGGCGCGGGCGAAACCGGTTCGGCGTCGTCGCAAGTGCTGTCAGCGGCGCAAATGCTGTCCGGCGACAGCAACCGCCTGAAGGTCGAGGTGGAAAAATTCCTCACCTCGGTTCGCGCCGCGTGCTCTTTGTTTGAGCATGATCCCGCGTTTGTCGCAGGGAACCGCTTCACACTTTTCCGGATCATGCTCAGCGCAGCAGCACGGACTCGTCCTGCCCGCTGCTGTCGTTGCGCCAGAGCCAGACCGAAAGCGCGCGCGAGCGGCCGCGGATCCGCGTCTCATTGGGCCCGGCGAGAATGCCAAATTCGCGCAAGGCAGGTCCGGCGCCGTTCTGGCGCAGCAGATCGTCGCTCACCGCCAGCGCAGCGCCCTGTTTCGCCGCAACCTCCATCAGCCGGCTGGCCACGTTCACGGTGTCGCCGGTCGCGGTGATGTGCTGATGGCTGCCGCCGCCAAGCCGCGAGGCGACGATCGGGCCGAAATGGGCGCCGACCTTGACGCCGGTGCGCAAGCGCGATCGATGGCGGCAGCGACCTTATCCATTGCTCGGTGCGTCGCACAGATCGACGCAGCATAGCGCGGCGTCGCGGGCGTCGTTGGGTGACTCTCCGGCAGGCCGAACAGGATCATGGCGCCGTCGCCCAGGAAGCTGGTGATCGATCGCCGCCATGCTTCTCGACGTCGCGGTCGACCAGCGCATGGAAGTCGTTGAGCAATCGCTGGGTCTGCGTCCGCGCCGAGCGTTTCGCTGAGCGCGGTGAAGCCGGACAGGTCGATGAAGACGATCGCCGCATCCTGATGCACCGGCACGAGCAGGAAGTCCGGATTCCTGGTCAGCCATTTGCGCAGCGCCGGCGCCTGAAACTGCTGCAGCAGATCGCTCATCATCGCGTAGTATTGCGCCTGCCGCCGGTTCAGCCAGAGCTGCACCGCGCCGAACAGATACGGCCGGCGGGCGCTGCGGCCGCGATCGGCAAGGCCGCGCTGAGCCAGATGCCGCGCGAGAACGCCATCTGGTTGGCGATCGCCGCAGATCAGCAGCACGGCCGCGATCAGAGCAGGCCGACCGCGTTGCGCCGCCACGCCAGCAAGGCCACGAGCACCAGCGTCAGCAGTACCGCGAACGCGGCGTCGGTGGCGCGCGTCGAGCGGTCGCGCCGGATTCCGTCGCCGGTCATCAGATGCCCGATCGCGGTCGCGACGATCTCGACGCCGGGCGTCACCGGATCGAACGGCGTGGCGAACATGTCGCCGCCGCCGGTCAACGTCGCCCCGATGACGACGATACGATCTCGAAGCATGCTCGGGTCGACTTCGCCGTTCAGCAGCGAAACCGCGCTGACCGTCCGGACGGTGCCGTGCCGGCCGTAGAAGGCAAGGGGGAGCACGTGATCGATGTCCGTCGGGATGCGCCGCGCTCCGAGCATCAGGCCGTCGTCCTCGATCGCCGGCTCCGCGCCTTCGGCCAGCCGCGGCGGCGCGCAGCGGGAACGACAGTTCGACCTTGTCGCCGGTCCGGAACAGCATCGGAACGCCGCGCGGCGTGCCCGACGTGTCGGTGGTCAGATTGACGACGCCCGTCGCGGCCTGATCGGCGAATGCCTTGAGCGGGAGCACGAATCTTTCGGCCCGCGGCAGGCGCGCAAGCGCGCCATTGTCGCTGGCGTCGACCGACTGCATGGCCTCGGGGAAGACCGCAGCCGCGGCGATCACTGTGGGGCGCTTCTTCGAGCGCGCGCGCCAGCGCAGCGTCGCCGGCATCGTTGCCGCGGTCGACCAGCAGCAGATCGAGGCCGATGACGCGGGGTTCGAAGCGCGCAATTTCCTCGACGAGGCGGGCCAGTTCGGCGCGCGGCAGCGGGTAGCCGCCTTTCTTCGCGGCCGTATCATCGTCGATGGCGACGATGGTGAGGAGCTCGGGCGCGGGCCTTTCGCCGCGCACGAGCAGGCGCAGATCGGTCAGCGCGCCCTCGGCGCGGTCGAGAAACCTGAGATCGCCGTTCACATGGCCGTAGCCCAGCGCGATCGCCCAAAGTGCCGACAGCAGCAGCGCAACCAGCGTCTGAAATCTCCGGCCGGTCACTGCGGGTCAACAGCCATTATTGTCCGAGCCGCGCCAGCAGTGCGTCGACGCGCGGTTGCCCCCAGCGTTTGACGACCAGCGGCTCGGTGCCCGGATCGACGTCGACGCCTTCGCCCGGCCCGAGCACGACCTGCTCGCCGCCGGCTGGCCGGCGCACCGCGACCTGGCCTTGCAGCACCAGAACCGACGTCCGCGCTTCCTGGGCGTCAACGGCCCATTTGGTGCCGCGCACGGCGGCGATCGCCTGCGGGGTAATGACCTGGAAGCGCTGCTTGCCCTTCTGCTTGGGCGCGTCGACCATCAGCGCCTTGCTCTGCAGGTCGACGCCGTCGACGTCGCCGCTCTTGCCGTGGCTTTGCAAGGTGAACCGGGCGCCATCCTCGGCGACGATGATCAGGCCGTCGCGGCAGCGCAGCGTCTGCGCCGCATTCGGCTTCTGCTCCGAGGCGCAGCCCGTCGCGGCCGGCTGGGCAGATGCGGCACCAATGCCGGCAATGGCGCATATGATGACCATGCAAGTCATCCAGGCGGGCGCTCTCATGGTTCTGTCTCCGTAGGCACGGCGGGCTGGTAGAAGCATCGCGGCGCGGTCATGTTGCAAATCCAAACTGTGTTCACAAAATGTCCTTGCCGGTCCATCGCCAATGGCGTGGACCGGCATGACAATTTGGCGCGGCACAAGATCGCGTGAAGCCCGCGCGGCCGAAACATCCGTATCAGCCGGCAGTGTTCCCTTCTGCCGCAGCCGGAGCGGGCGGCGGCGCGGTCTTTCGGAACAGGATCCGCTGGTAGAACCAGCCGATTGCAACCAGCACGATGCCCAGCCCCATGAAGGACAGCGCGCGATAGGCGCCGGTCAATGTCGACATGTCGATCAAGAACGCCTTGCCGATGGTCAGCGCTATCACGGCGGCGGAGGCGAGCCGCGCGCGTTGCGAGTTGGAGACGATGCCGGCGCCCAGCAGCGCCACGCCGAAGATGAGCCACACGATCGAATAGGTGTATTGCTCGGGGTCGGTGGTGGGGCCGCGGCTCAGGATCGGGCCGTGATAGAGCTTGCGGACTTCCAGCGTCACATAGGCCAGCGCAAGGATGAGCGCGCCGGCCGCGATGGCGTTGGCGTAGTTCGATGGGCGATGGCCCGCGACCGCGTAAGATAGCAGCAAGGCCAGCACCGCGGGCAGTGCGTAACCGAGCAGCAGCAGGTTGAAGAGGGCGCCGCCGACGTTGATGGGCGAGAACAGCGGATTGACCAGCAGTAACAAGCCGAACACGACGGCGGCCCCGGCGAACATGGTGAGCAGGATCGCGCCGAAATTATGCACCGTGCTGCCCGAGCGCAGCCACAGCCGTTCCAGTCCGATCGCCATCGCCAGCGCCACGCAGACCTGCAAGGCGACCTCGGTGAGCCCGGCGTTCTGGCGATAGACGTCGCCATTGTTGATGAAGTGGCGAATTTCCATGAAGGCCAGCAGCACAGTGAACAGGATGGCGGCGGCTTCCACGGCGCGCAGCGGCGCGTCGTCGCCGTTGCGGCGCAGAAAATAACTGCCGGCCCAGAAACACAGTGCCGGCACGCCGTAGCCCCAGAGCAGCCAGTTGAAGATCGGGGTGGTGCCGACCTCGGCGCCGACGATGCGCGGCTCGTAGCCGATGCGCGCCACCACGATGGCGGCGAGAATGGCCGCCAGCGTGCGCAGGAAGGGAATCGGCCGCTGCAGCGAGATCCAGGCGGTGCCGAGCGACATCAGCGCAATCGCGATCGTGAGCCAGCCTTTTTCCAGTGCGAAGGTCAGCGCCAGCGCCAGCGCGGCGAGCGTGGCGGTGGCGTACAGCGCGATGGATGCCTGCAAACCGGGGCGGTCCTCGCGCTTGCTGAGGATTTCGGTTGCCGCGGCGAAGGCCGCCGCCAGGATGACGGCGAGGATCGCAAACGGGATCGAACGGTCGAGATGCGCAATCCGCGCGTACAGCGTCACCAGCAGGGCGAGCGGCGTGAAGACGGAGGCCGCCGACCAGACGATCGGGATGGTCGGATTGTTGGAGCGGCCCTGCGCCAGGAATCCGATGACGCCGAAACCTGCAGCGAAGATCGCCGCGGTGACGAGATGCAGCGACACCGAGCCGTCGACGGTGGAGGGGCCGATGCCCGGCAGCGGTCCGCCTGGCGACGACCAGCATGTCCGGGTTGGCGCGAACAGCCCATTCGGCGAACACGACGAAGACGAAGCCGGCCGCGGCGGCGACCGCCGGCGTTGCGGCTTCCGCGCGCCAGGCGACCAGCATGGTGCCTGCCACCAGCAGCCCGAAGCCGATCATCGCGGCATCGGCATGATCGCCGGCCAGCACGATCAGGGTGGCGCCGAGCAGATAGGCCGCCAGCGCGCCGGACGAGATCGGCTCGATCTCGCCTTCGCCGGCGCTCGGGCCGAACATGAAGCCGCAGACGACGAGCAGCGCGGCGAGGACGAAGCCGGCGATGACGTGGAACACATGCGGGCCGATCCAGGACGGGCCGCAGCCCCGGAAACGTCCAGAGCAGCGCAAAGGCGATGGTGGTCACCGCAAGCCAGCGCCACAGCCGCACGCGCGCCATGCCGAACGAGGCGGCGGTGACGACGGCAAGATAGATGTACAGCGCCCAATAGTCGTTGTTGCCGGACGAGACCAGGACCGGCGTCACGAAGGCACCGACCACGCCGAGCCCTGCCAGCGCCGGGCCATGCAGCAGGGCGGCGGCGAGTGTGCCGAGTGCAACCAGCCCGAGCAGGATGAAGGCGGTGGCGGGTACGAGGAAGCCGTAGAGCGCGTAGGCCGCGTAGACGGTGGCGAAGGCGACCGCCGTGCCCGCCGCGGTGAGGATCGCCGGGATGTTGGCGATCGGCAGTGCGGCGATCTGGGAAATGCTCTCCTTGCGCCGCGTCCATTCGCCGGCGGCCAGCAGCGCCAGCGCAAACAGCCCGCCGAGGATGGTGCGCACGCCGGGGCCGAGCAGGCCGGCCTCGATGGAGTAGCGCACCATGAAGAAGCCGCCGAGCGCGAGCGTCAGTCCGCCGACCCAGACCACCCAGCGCGTGCCGATGCGCTCTTCGAAGCCGGGTTGGGCTTGCGGCAGCGGTGGTGGCGGCGGCGCCATGGCCGGTTCAGCCGCCTGCGGCGCAGGTTGCGGCGCCGGCTCCGGCGCGATCGGCGGAGCGGTCTCTGCCGTCGTGGACACGGTCTCGGCCGGCGCCGCTGCAGGCTTCGGCGGCTCTTGCCGGGGCAGTGGCGGCGGCGGCACCGCGGCGGCGCGCGCCGCCATGGTTCGCGCGGCCGTCTCGAGCGCCTCGACGCGCTCACGCAGCGCGGCGCTCTGATTGAACGATCGGATCGCGACGACAAGTGCGACGACCGCGACAGCGAATGGAAAGAAGAATTCGATCATCGATTCCCCCGGCGATCGGCCGACGGCCTGCCGCGTAAAGACTTGCCTAGCGCCGTTGCCTGACGCCGAGACCCGGCGCCGGGCGTTCCTGCAGCACCTCGCGGCGGAAGCGGAACAGCGCGGCCGGCCGCCCGCCGGTCTGTGTCGACATTACACCGGTCGGTTCGACCAGCGAGGTGTTCTCCACAAGGCGGCGGAAATTTTGCTTGTGCAGGTGCCGGCCCGAGATGGCCTCAACCGTGCGCTGCAACTCAGTAAGTGTGAATTCGCCCGGTAAAAGTTCAAAGACCACCGGGCGGTATTTCAGCTTGGCGCGCAGCCGCGCAATCGCGGTGGCGAGGATGCGCCGGTGATCGAAGCGCATGGCAACGCCAAGCCCGGGCAGCGCCTTGCGCGCCAATGCCGCAGTGCGGCCGTCGCGCCGGGCTTCTTCCACCAGTCCGGCCTCGTAGAGCAGCTCATAGCGGTCGAGCACGCGCTCCTCGTCCCATTGCGAACCGTCGCATCCGAAGAACAGTTTGACACGGTCCTTGCGGGAGAGGGCGCGCGTGGCTTCGCCGTCCACAGGCTGTGCGGCCCAGCGCGTCAGCTCGGGCAATATGTCGCGCTCGATCATGGCGGGACGTTCGGTGCGCCAGTCTTCCCAGGGGAAGTAGCGATACCAGGGCTCGAAATGCGCACCGGGCGCGTGCTGGCCGCCTTCGGCGGCGCGGGTCAAGGCGAGATAGCCGATGGAGGCGACGTGGACGTCGGTGTCGCCGGTCGTGTGCCGGCCGCGGTCGCCGAACGTGTAGAGCTGTTCGACATAGCCGAGATGCAGGCCCGCCTGCTCCTGCACCCAGGCGCGCAAGCCAATCTCGAAGGTGCGGTGCCTGACCGCATCGAACGGACCGAACGGCAGGCCGGCGAGATCGTCCGGCCCGCTGCCGGGCGCGATCAGGATCGCCGGCTCGTTGCCTTCGATCGCGACGATCGCCGCGGTCAGTCCGATCTCGATCGGCGTCAGAAGCGTGTCGCTCATCCGGCGTCGGTTTCTTCCCTCAATCGAGATCGATGCGGAACGGCCGGCCCTCGGCCATCATGCTGCCGGGACCCATCTCGTCGAGCGCGCGCACCATGCGTCCGTCGCGGCCGAGCAGCTTGTCGGCAAGGCTGACGATCAGCCGGTTCGGCTGGGCGATCGCCGATGATGCGCGGATTGCCCGGGCAATCGCGGCCTCGTCCTTTTGCGGATTGAGCAGGCAGGCCGCGGCAAAGGCGCTGGCGGTGGAGCGGCTGATGCCGGCATAGCAATGCACCACCATGGGCGCGGCGCGATCCCAGCCGCGGACGAAGGCGAGCACCTGCTCGACATGCGATTCGCAGGGCGCATTGAAACCGTCCATCTGCTCGGTGATGTCGTCCATCGACACCTTGAGATGATTGGCGGGCAGCACCGACACCGGGCGCTGCACCTGCTCGACATTGGCCATCACGGTGAGCACATGGCTCGCACCGGTGGCACGCACGGTGTCGGGCAGGGCGGCAAGCGAACAGACGTGAAGCATTTCGATCCCTTGAGCTTTTTGCCGAATTATAAGGCTCGTCGCCGGGCCAAGATAGACACGAGAGACTGCATATTCACCGGTGAAGAGAGGCAAATCGCGCCAGAAACTGCTTTTCCGCCTTGGCCGCGGTCCATGGCGTCAGATATTCGCGTTCGGTCGATTCGGGCAGGCCGGGGTCGCGGCCGAACAATCGCTTTGCCTCAGACTCGGAGAAGCCGGCGAGCCGGGTCGCTTCGAGGAAAGCGGCGCCGCGGTCGGCGGCCTTGATCGCTTGCGTGATCTCGTCGGCGATCACGGCCGGAAGGCCGAAGCGGATGTGAATCGCGGACAACAGCCGCCTTTCGACCAGCTTGTAGTCGCCGCCGATCACAGCCTTGAACGGCGAGATCATGTCGCCGATGACATATTCCGGCGCATCATGCAGCAGCGCGGCGAGACGAAAGCGCGCATCGACCCGCGGCATCTGCTCGCGCAGCACGCATTCCACCAGCAGCGTATGCTGCGCCACCGAGAAGATATGGGCGCCATTGGTCTGGCCGTTCCAGCGCGCGACCCGCGCCAGCCCATGGGCGATGTCGGCGATTTCGATGTCGAGCGGCGAGGGGTCGAGCAGGTCGAGCCTGCGGCCCGACAACATCCGCTGCCAGGCGCGGTCGTCCGCGGTCGATTTCTTCTTCATTTCACCTTGAGGCGCGGTGAGCGCGGCTTGTGGCCGCAGCTCTCATGGCAGAAGCAGGTGACGAGATGGTCGTTGACCATGCCGGTGGCCTGCATGAAGGCATAGACGATGGTGGGGCCGACGAACTTGAAGCCGCGCGAGGACAGGTCCTTGGAGACCTTGATCGATACCGGCGTCGAGGCCGGCACGCTCGCCGTGGTCTTGAACTTGTTGACCTTCGGCTTGCCGTCGACGAAATCCCACAACAGTTTCGAGAAACCCGGACCCTTCTCCATGATCTCCAGATACGATTTTGCGCTCGCAATCGCACCCTCGATCTTGGCGCGGTTGCGCACGATGCCGGCGTCGTTCATCAGCGCGTGTGCCTTCTTCGCGTTGTAGCGCGCGATCTTCTCCGGCTGGAAATCGTCGAACGCTTTGCGGAAGTTTTCCCGCTTGCGCAGGATCGTGATCCAGGAAAGACCGGCCTGAAAACCGTCGAGGATCAGCTTTTCATACAGCGCGCGGTCGTCATATTCGGGCACGCCCCATTCATTGTCGTGATAGGCGACATAGAAGGGGTCCTCGCCCGGCCAGGGACAGCGCTTCTTGCCGTCGGGATGCAGTCGTGCGGATTTGCTCATGCGGCGGGCTGCTTCGGTGTGGGCCGCAGTTCGTCCGGCTCGGCGATGCGGATGGGCAGGCCGCCTGCGGTGAGCTTGATGCCGGCTTCGAGCGCGTCGGCGACGCGGTCGGTGCGGATCAGCGCCAGGCCGCGATTGCCCGCGGTCGAGCCCATGGTGCCGACCGCCTTGTCGCCGGCCATGACCGGCAAGCCGACCTCGGGCGAGAAATCCTCGAGGATGATCTTCACCGTGCGCGTGCGCGCGGTGCCGCGATGCTGCATGCGCGACACCACTTCCTGGCCGACATAGCAGCCCTTGTCGAAATCGACCCCGTTGAGGCGGTCCATATTGGTCTCGTGCGGAAAGGCGTCGCTGTACATGAAGTCGAGCCCGCCGCGCGGCGCGCCCGACATGATGCGGTGCGCCTCATAGGCCTCGCTTTCGACGAGATCGGCGCCGATGACATCGGCGACCTTCTGCCGCAACTCTTCCGGAATCAGGATGCGCCAGCCGAGCGTCTCGCTGCGCGGATCGGCGAAGGCGAGCTCCGGCTTCATGGCGGGCTCGCCATCCCACGCCGCCAGCACGCCCATGCTGTCGGAGAGATTTTCCACCGTGACCTTGGCGCGCAGCTTGTAGAATTTCAGCTTGTCGGCGAGGCCCTGCGCCAGCGCGCGCGATACGTCGAGCAGGAAGCCGCCGCCATGGCCGGCCGGCGCTTCCGTGATCAGGAAATCCACGATGATCTTGCCCTGCGGCGTCAGCAGCGCGCCGAAGCGGCCGAGGCCCGGGCGGACCAGCGCGACGTCGGTCGTGACGAGGCCGTTGAGGAAGTCGCGCGCGTCCTCGCCGCTTACCTTGATGACGCCCCGGTCGGGCAAGAACGCTGCTTTCATGCGGAAAATGGCCTGTTTTTCAAGTTCCTTGGGGAAAGGCTCTGAGCCAATATCCCCTGCGAAGTTAAGGCGCTACACTGCGCCGAACAAGGCCCGCGCGACAGCCAAAGCGAGCCGATGGGGACCGATGAATCAGCGTTTTGACACCATTCTCAAATCCGGCACCGTGGTCAATCAGGACGGCGAGGGCGTCCGCGATGTCGGCATCACGGCAGGCCGGATCGCCGCGATCGGCGGGCTCAACACGGACTTCGCCGCCGAGGTGATCGACTGCCGGGGGCTGCACATCCTGCCCGGCGTGATGGACACGCAGGTGCATTTCCGCGAGCCCGGGCTGACCCACAAGGAGGATCTGGAAACAGGCTCGCGCAGCGCCGTCATGGGCGGCGTCACCGCCGTGTTCGAGATGCCGAACACCAATCCGCTGACGGTCACCGAGGAGGCGTTCACCGCCAAGATCAAGGCCGGGCTTCATCGCATGCACTGCGATTTCGCCTTCTTCATCGGCGGCACCCGCGAGAACGTCAACCATTTGCCGGAGCTGGAACGCGCCGAAGGCTGCGCCGGCGTGAAGGTGTTCGTCGGCTCCTCGACGGGCTCGCTGCTGGTCGAGGACGACGAGAGCCTGCGCCGCATTTTTCAGGTGATCCAGCGCCGCGCGGCGTTCCATGCCGAGGACGAATACCGCCTCAACGACCGCAAGCCGTTGCGGATCGAGGGCGATCCGCGCTCGCATCCGGTGTGGCGCGACGAGCCTGCAGCGCTGATCGCGACGCAGCGTCTGGTCAATCTGGCGCGCGAGACCGGCAAGCGCATCCATGTGCTGCACATCTCGACCAAGCAGGAGATCGAGTATCTACGCGACCACAAGGACGTCGCCTCCTGCGAGGCGACGCCGCATCATCTCACCATGGCCGCGCCGGAATGCTACGAGCGGCTCGGCACGCTGGCGCAGATGAATCCGCCGGTGCGCTCGGCCGATCATCGCGAGGGCATCTGGATGGGCATCGAGCAGGGCATCGTCGACGTGCTGGGAAGCGACCACGCGCCGCATACGCTGGAGGAAAAGCAGAAGGCCTATCCGGCTTCGCCCTCGGGCATGACCGGGGTGCAGACCCTGGTGCCTTTGATGCTCGATCACGTCAACGCCGGCCGGCTGTCGCTGGCGCGTTTCGTGGACCTCACCAGCGCCGGCCCCGCGCGACTCTACAACATCGCCTGCAAGGGCCGCATCGCCGCCGGCTACGATGCGGATCTGACCGTGGTCGACATGAAGCGCAGCGAAACCATCACCAACAAGTGGATCGCCTCCAAGGCGGGCTGGACGCCCTATGACGGCGTGCGCGTGATGGGCTGGCCGGTCGGTACCTTCGTGCGCGGCAAGCGCGTGATGTGGCAGGGCGAGGTCGTGACACCGTCGACCGGCGAGCCGGTGCGGTTTCTGGAGACGTTGAAGG
>CAVSEE010000007.1:0-97454 GCA_963726865.1 uncultured Alphaproteobacteria bacterium
CGATCGTCCACCAGTTCGATCGCCGCGCAGACGCCGTCAATGTGCGGGGCGATCGTGTCAGCGGTCCACGGCTGGCTCTTGATCGGAACGTCCGACTTGAAGCGAACGGCGATTTCGAACTCGAGCCCGAGCCGCCCGAAATCCGCACGCGCGACGCTCGCGCCCGATCGATGCACGCGACTGGCGAGCACGACGCCGCCGATCGGATGGTCGATCTTGCAAAAGGTCTGCATCGCCGCCGAGGTCAGCCCGACCTTGTAACCGATGGTGTCGCCATGCTTGTTCCGCAGCAGCGCGACATATTTGTCCTGGATGTCGTAGGCATCCCCGATCGTGGCGGGACCGTCCGGCGGCGCGAGCGTCCTGAAGCGGGTGTTGGCGCTGTGTTCGGCGAGCAGCGTTTCGGCCGCGCGGCGGGCCGCGATGTCCTCCATGGAGCCTCTCCCTTTTTTTGCCATTCGGCGGGCTTTTGGCGGAACAGTCAAGGCGCGCGGCGGCAACCTACCCCTTCTTCGGCCGCATCGCCTCCGGCGTGTCGGGCTGCGCCAGCGGATGCGCTTTGGCGAATTCCGGCAGCGCCATGGCGGTCTCGAACATGCGCTTCACCGTCGGCCAGCGGTCGAGGCTCATCTGCAGCATGATGGCGACGGTGCAATGGCCGACCATGCAGATGTCGGCCATCGTCGGCGCGTCGCCGTGGGCGAATTTTCCGGTGTCCTTGTGGCCTGCAAGATGGCCTTCCAGCGCGGTGAGCGTCTCGATGATCCAGTGCCTGCGCCAGGCGGCCTGCTGCTCGTCGCGCAAATTGAGCTCGCGATCGAGATAGCGCCGCACCCGCGGCACCAGCAGCGGATGGCCCTCGCAGGCCACCATCAGCGCCAGCGCCCGCACCCGGGCGCGGCCCTTGGCGTCGGCGGGCAGGATCGGCGGCGAGGGATGCGTCTCCTCGAGATATTCGAGGATGGCGAGCGACTGGACCAACATGGTGCCGTCGTCCTCGACCAGCGCCGGCAGCGCCATCTGCGGATTGATGCGGCGATACTCGTCGGCGCGATGCGCGTCGGCGTCGAGGTCGATGAACACGACCTCGGCCGGCAGGTTCTTCAGATTGAGCGCAATGCGCACCCGAAAGCTCGCCAGCGATCGCCAGAAGGAGAAGAATTTCATGAGGGGACTCCGCTCTCATCCTCTCCCCTTGTGGGAGAGGGTCGCTCGCGAAGCGAAGCGGGGTGAGGGGTCTGTCTCCACGGACGCAGACCCCTCATCCGGCGCGCTGCGCGCGCCACCTTCTCCCACAAGGGGAGAAGGGAAGGAAGAGACTATCCAACCATGAGGGAAGGGATTACCCCGCGCCGACCGCCTTCTTCCGCCAGGCCAGATGCACGGCGCAGGTGCAGCCGGGCGGATGCGAGGCGACGTCGTTGGCCGGCACGGCGGCCGGCGCGGCCGTCGGCATCGCTTCCTTCACGGCGCGGTCGGCGGCGGACTGGTCCTGCGTGGGGATGTAGTTGAGGATCGGCGCCAGCCAGCGCTCGACTTCGGCCACCGTCATGCCCTTGCGCGCGGCATAGTCCTCGACCTGGTCGCGCTCGATCTTGCCGACGCCGAAATAGAAGCTCTCGGGATTGGCGAAATAGAGCCCCGACACCGACGAGCCCGGCCACATCGCAAAGCTTTCGGTCAGCTTCACGCCGGCGGTGCGTCTCGGCATCGAGCAGTTCAAACAGCGTCTGCTTCTCGGTGTGGTCGGGCTGCGCGGGATAGCCCGGCGCGGGACGAATGCCCTGATACTTTTCGAGGATCAGCTCGTCCGGCGGCAGCGCCTCGTCCGGCGCATAGCCCCAGAATTCCTTGCGCACGCGCTGATGCATGCGCTCGGCAAAGGCTTCGGCCAGGCGATCGGCCAGCGCCTTGCACAGGATCGAGGAGTAATCGTCATTGGCGTTCTTGAAGCGGTCGGCGACCGCGTCCTCGCCGATGCCGGCCGTCACCACGAAGCCGCCGACATAGTCGGGCACGCCGCTCGCAGCCGGCGCGACGAAATCCGACAGCGCGGCGTTGAAGCGGCCTTCGCGCTTCTCGAGCTGCTGGCGCAGCGTGTGCAGGGTCGCGATCTTCTTGCTTGCGCGTCTCGTCGGCATAGAGCACGATGTCGTCGCCCTCGGCATTGGCCGGCCAGAAGCCGATGGTGGCGCGCGCCTTGAACCATTTCTCCTCGACGATCAGGTCCAGCATCTTGCGCGCGTCGTCATAGAGCGAGCGCGCGACCTCGCCGACCTTGGGATCGCTCAAGGATGGCCGGAAAGCGCCCGGCCAGTTCCCAGGTCTGGAAGAACGGCGTCCAGTCGATGTATTGGGCGAGTTCCGCGAGATCGTAGGCGTCAAAGCTCTTGATGCCGAGGAAGGACGGCTTCTTCGGCGGCGCCGCGGCAAAGTCCACCGGCACGGCGTTGGCGCGGGCGGCCGCCAGCGTCAGCCGCTTCTTGTCGGCCTGCGCGCGGAAATGTGCCGCGGAAATCTTTGGCGTATTCGGCGCGGATGTCGGCGGCATAGGCCTCGCGCTTGTCGGGCGACAGCAGCGAGGACGCGACGCCGACCGCGCGGCTGGCGTCGTTGACATGCACCACCGGTCCGCCGCGTAGTTCGGGTCGATCTTCACCGCGGTGTGCACGCGGCTCGTGGTGGCGCCGCCGATCAACAGCGGCATCTTCATGCCCTGGCGCTCCATCTCGCCGGCGAGGAAGCTCATCTCATCCAGCGACGGCGTGATCAGGCCGGACAGGCCGATGATGTCGGCCTTCTCGGCCTTCGCCGTCTCGATGATCTTTGCCGCCGGCACCATCACGCCGAGGTCGATGACCTCGTAGTTGTTGCACTGCAGCACGATGCCGACGATGTTCTTGCCGATGTCGTGGACGTCGCCCTTGACGGTGGCGAGCACGATCTTGCCGGCGCCGCTGTTGCTGCCGCCGGTGATGCCATTGGCGAGGTTGCGCGCCTTCTCCTCTTCCATGAACGGCATCAGATAGGCGACCGCCTGCTTCATCACGCGCGCGGACTTCACCACCTGCGGCAGGAACATCTTGCCGTCGCCGAAGAGGTCGCCGACGATGTTCATGCCGGCCATCAGCGGGCCTTCGATCACGTCGAGCGGGCGTCGACGGTTCTGCCGCGCGGCTTCGGTGTCCTGCCTCGATGAATTCGGTGATGCCGTGCACCAGCGCGTGGGAGAGCCGCTTCTCGACCGGCCATTCGCGCCAGGCGAGATCGGCTTCCTTGGTCTGCTTCTCCTTGCCGCGGAATTTTTCCGCCAGCGCCAGCAGCCGCTCGGACGCGCCGGGATCGCGGTTGAGGATGACGTCCTCGCAGGTCTGGCGCAGCTCGGGGTCGATGTCGTCATAGACGATCATCTGCCCGGCATTGACGATGCCCATGTCCATGCCGGCCTTGATGGCGTGATACAGGAACACCGAGTGCATGGCCTCGCGCACCGGCTCGTTGCCGCGGAACGAGAACGACAGGTTGGAGACGCCGCCGGAAATATGCGCGCCCGGCAGGTTCTGCCCGGATCCAGCGCGTCGCCTCGATGAAGTCGACGCCGTAATTGTTGTGCTCTTCGAGGCCGGTCGCGATCGCGAAGATATTGGGATCGAAGATGATGTCTTCCGGCGGGAAGCCGACCTGCTCGACCAGGATGTCGTAGGCGCGCTTGCAGATCTCGGTCTTGCGCGCGAACGTATCGGCCTGGCCGGTCTCGTCGAACGCCATCACCACGACGGCCGCGCCATGGCGGCGCGCGATCTTCGCCTCGTGGATGAATTTCTCCTCGCCTTCCTTCATCGAGATCGAGTTCACCACCGGCTTGCCCTGCACGCATTTCAGGCCGGCCTCGATCACGTGGAATTTCGAGGAGTCGACCATCACGGGCACGCGGGCGATGTCGGGCTCGGCGGCGACGAGGTTGAGGAAGGTCACCATCGCCGCTTCGGAATCGAGCAGCCCCTCGTCCATGTTGACGTCGATGATCTGGGCGCCGTTCTCGACCTGGTCGCGCGCGACCTGCAGCGCGGCGGTGTAGTCGCCGGCGGTGATCAGCTTGCGGAAGCGCGCCGAGCCGGTGACGTTGGTGCGCTCGCCGACATTGACGAAGGGAATGGCCGGGGTCAGCGCGAACGGCTCGAGGCCCGAGAGCCGCAGTTGCGGTTCGATCGTCGGGCACGATGCGCGGCTTGTGCGGGGCGACGGCGGCGGCAATCGCCGCGATATGGTCCGGCGTGGTGCCGCAGCAGCCGCCGACGATGTTGACGAGGCCGGCCGCGGCGAATTCGCCGATCAGGCGCGCCATGTATTCCGGGGTCTCGTCATACTGGCCGAATTCGTTGGGCAGGCCGGCATTCGGATAGGCGCAGACCAGCGTGTCGGCGACGCGGCCGATGTCGGCGATATGCGCGCGCAGATCTTCCGCGCCGAGCGCGCAGTTGAAGCCGATGGTGACGGGTCTGGCGTGCCGCACCGAATTCCAGAACGCTTCCGGCAGCTGGCCGGAGAGCAGGCGGCCGGACTTGTCGGTGATGGTGCCGGACACCATCACGGGCACGTCGATGCCGCGCTCTTCGGTGATCTCGGCGATCGCGTAGAGCGCCGCCTTGGCGTTCAGCGTGTCGAAGATGGTCTCGACCAGCAGCAGGTCGACGCCGCCGTCGAGCAGGCCGTTGATCTGCTCGCCATAGGATTTGCGCAGATCGTCGAAGGTGACGGCGCGATAGCCGGGATTGGAGACGTCGGGCGAGATCGAGGCGGTGCGGTTGGTCGGGCCGAGGGCGCCGGCGACGAAGCGCGGCTTGCCGTCTTCCTTCGTCACGCGCTCGGCCGCGGCGCGCGCGAGCTTCGCGCCGTCGCGGTTCAGCTCATAGGCGAGCTCCGACATGTCGTAGTCGGCCTGCGCGATCGAGGTCGAGGAGAAGGTGTTGGTGGCGACGATGTCGGCGCCGGCGCGCAAATAGTCGGCGTGGATGTCCTCGATCGCCTTCGGCTGGGTCAGGATCAGCAGATCGTTGTTGCCGCGCACGTCGCGGTGAAAATCCGCAAAGCGCGCGCCGCGGAACGCGGCCTCGTCGTACTGCAGGCCCTGGATCATGGTGCCCATGGCGCCGTCGAGCACGAGGATCGCTCGCGCGCGGCAGCGAGCAGGGCAGTGCGCTTGGCGGAAACCGGTACTTTCATCGATCAGGCCGCCTTCGCCGCGCCCTTGGGGCGGATGCCGAGCAGATGGCGATCGCGAACACGAGATCGGCGCGGTTCATGGTGTAGAAGTGGAAGGTGTCGACGCCGTGCTTGGCGAGCTTCTGCACCTGGCCGGCGGCCACGGTCGCGGCGACCAGCTTGCGGGTGTCGGCATCGTCGTCGAGGCCGTCGAATTTCTCCGCCAGCCAGTCCGGCACTGACGTGCCGGCGCGGGTGACGAAATTGCGCGCCTGCTTGAAATTGTGCATCGGCATGATGCCCGGCACGATCGGGATGTCGATGCCGCGGGCGCGGACGCGGTCGAGGTAGCGGAAGTAGAGATCGTTGTCGAAGAACACCTGGGTGATGGCGCGCGCCGCACCGGCGTCGACCTTGGCCTTCAGCCTGTCGATATCGGCGTCGAAGTCGCGCGCCTCCGGATGCTTCTCCGGATAGGCCGAGACCGACACCTCGATGTCGGGATGGCGCTTCTTGATGCCGGCGACGAGGTCGGCCGAGGTCTGGTAGCCGTCGGGATGGCCGACATAGGCGGTGCCGATGCCGGTCGCGGGGTCGCCGCGCAGCGCCACGATGTGGCGGACGCCGACCTCGTGATAGCGGTCGACGATCTCGTCGATCTCGCCGCGCGAGGCGCCGACGCAGGTCAGATGCGCGGCCGGGGTCAGCCGGGTCTCGCCGAGGATGCGGGCGATGGTCGAATGGGTGCGCTCGCGGGTCGATCCGCCGGCGCCATAGGTCACCGAGACGAAATTGGGGGCAAGCGGCGCCAGGCGGTTGATCGTCTCCCAGAGATTGCGCTCCATCTCCTCGGTCTTGGGCGGGAAGAACTCGAAGGAGATCTTTGGAGACGGCAGCACGCGCTGCCCATCGGGCGCGGGAATGGCAAACTCGGTCATGACGCCAGCAAAACTCCGGAAAATGCGGCCGAACAGGCCTATCGCGTGGACGCTAAAATAGGCCAAACGCGGCGAACCAAATAGCCCACTATCGTTGGGAAGTTGCCCAATTATGTTAATTATGTGGAATTTATGGCTCTAGATTCGGACAGAGTGGGCAATCTGCATGTATGTATAATAAAATATAGTATATTTCAATATATTGATGGATTGTCTAGTAGCGTCATAGTTGGTGGGCAGATGGCAATAGTAACAAATTGTCATCACATTCTATCCCACTTTTGGCGACCGGCGCTACCGGTCTCCCAGCCCGCCCCGCGCGGCCCTGATCTGCACCGTCAGGGCCTTTGTCGGCCTCGACCGTCGCACACTAGTTTACGGCCATGATCCCGCTTTCCGTTCTCGACCTTTCCGTCGTCACCACCGGCACCAAGCCCGCCGCGGCGCTTGCGCAACAGCATCGATCTGGCGCGCCATGTCGATGGGCTCGGCTATGTCCGCTACTGGCTCGCCGAGCATCACAACCTCGCTTCCGTCGCGAGCCCCGCGCCGGACCTGATGATCGGCCAGATCGCGGCGGTGACCCACAACATCCGCGTCGGCTCCGGCGGCGTGATGCTGCCCAACCACGCGCCGCTGGTGGTCGCCGAGCGCTTCAAGATGCTGGAGGCGCTGTTTCCCGGCCGCATCGATCTCGGCCTCGGCCGCGCGCCCGGCACCGACGGCGCCACCGCCTATGCGCTGCGCAGCCGGCTCGACCGCCGCGAGGGCGACGATTTCCTCGAGCGGCTGCACGAACTGACCTTGTGGGAGACGCGCGATTTCCCGGCCGGCCATCCCTACAACAATGTGGTGGCGATGCCGGACGACACGCCGCTGCCGCCGATCTGGCTGCTCGGCTCGTCCGACTACAGCTCGGAACTCGCCGCCCAGGTCGGCATGGGCTTCGCGTTCGCGCATCATTTCGCGTCCTACGATGCCGTCGAGGCGATGACGCATTACCGCAAGCGCTTCAAGCCGTCCGGCTGGCGGCAGACGCCGCACGGCATTCTCGCCGTCGCTGCCGTTGCCGCCGAGACCGATGCGGAAGCCGAAAAGCTCGCGACCTCGATGGACCTCAATCGCCTGCGCCGCGATCGCGGCCAGTATCTGCCGCTGCCGAGCGTCGAGGAGGCGCTGGCCTATCCCTACAGCGACGCCGAGCGCGCCTCGATCGCGCGCAACCGCTCGCGCCTGTTCGTCGGCAGCCCCGCGACGGTGATGGCAAAGCTGCAGCCGATGATCACGGCAAGCGAAGCCGGATGAGCTGATGATGATCACCGCGGTGTACGATCACGACGCGCGGAAGAAGTCGTACAGCCTGCTGGCGGATGCGTTCGGGCTGCGAAGAAGGCGGCGGCGTAAAGCTGTCGTCCCGGCCAAGGCGAAGCGCGAGCGGGCTCGATAACCGACCGATCGCGCTCGGGTGCTCGTGGGCACAGCGTGCTCAACCATCTGCGCGCTGTGGCATGGGTCCCGCTTCGCAGGGACGACAGTCACTCCGCCTTCTCGTTGAACGTCGCGCGGAACGGATGCGCCGGATACACGCCGACGATGCGGAATTCGCGCGAGAAGAATTTCAGCTCCTCCAGCGCGAACGCCAGCCCGGTGTCGTCGGGATGGCCGTCGACATCGGCATAGAACTGCGTGGCGAAGAAATTGCCGTCGACCATGTAGCTTTCCAGCTTGGTCATGTTGACGCCGTTGGTGGCAAAGCCGCCGAGCGCCTTGTAGAGCGCGGCCGGCAGGTTGCGCACCCGGAAAACAAAAGTGGTGACCAGCGGGCCCGAGCCCTGCTTGGCCCAGTTCGGCTCGCGCGCCAGCACCACGAAGCGCGTGGTGTTGTGAGCCTCGTCCTCGACGTCTTCGGCCAGGATATCGAGGCCGTAGATCTTCGCCGCCAGCCGCGAGGCGATCGCGGCGACGCTCTTGTCGCTTGCGCTCGGAGACGTCGCGGGCGCTGCCGGCGGTGTCGGCGGCGACGATCGGCTTGATGCCGAGCTTGCGGATGATGCGGCGGCACTGGCCGAGCGCGTGGACGTGGCTCTCCACCGTCTTGATGTCGGACAGCTTCGCGCCCTTCAGCGCCATCAACTGATGGCGGACCGGCAGGAAGAATTCGCCGACGATGTAGAGGCCCGAGGCCGGCAGCAGATGATGGATGTCGGCGACGCGGCCGGCGACCGAGTTCTCGATCGGGATCATGCCGAGATCGGCCTCGCCGGCCGAGATCGCGCCCAGCGCGTCCTCGAAGGTGGCGCAGGGCAGCGGTTCGGCGTCCGGATAGGCCTCGACGATGGCGATGTGGGAATTGGCCCCCGGCTCGCCCTGGAATGCGATTTTCAGCTTTTTGGTCATGTTGTTTTCCTGGCGCGCCTTTTAGCAGCGGCTCAGCCTTTTGCCAGCATCCGGCGGGCGGTTTCGAGGTCGGCCGGGGTGTCGACCCCGCGCGGCACCGTGTCGACGATGGTGACGTCGATCCGCATGCCGGCTTCCAGCGCCCGGAGTTGCTCCAGCTTCTCCTGCATCTCCAGCGGCGAGGGCGGCAGCGAGACAAAACGCTCCAGCGCGGCGCGGCGATAGGCATAGAGCCCGATATGGTGATAGCGCGGCCCGTCGCCGTGCGGCGCCGTGGCGCGGGTGAAATACAGCGCGCGCAGCCGCCGCCGCCGAACTGGGCGAGCCGACCGCCTTCACCACGCTCGGGGCTGAGGTCCTCCTCCTCGGTATGGATCTGCGCGGCCAGCGTCGCGATATCGACCGCTGCATCGTCGAGCGGCGGCAGCACGTCGCGGATGTTGTCGGGCGTGATCGTCGGGAAATCGCCCTGCAGATTGACCACGATCTCGGCCTTGCCGTCGGGGTCGAGGATGGTCGCGCGCCTCGTGGATGCGGTCGGAGCCGGAAGGGTGATCGGCGCGGGTCATCACCGCCTCGCCGCCTGCGGCCCGCACGACTGCAGCGATTTCCGCCGTGTCGGTCGCCACCGCCACCCGGCCGATCTCGGCCGCTTCCGCCCGGCGCAGCACATGGACGATCATCGGCAGGCCACCGATGTCGAGCAGCGGCTTGCCGGGCAGGCGGGTGGCCGCCATGCGGGCCGGAATCAGCACCAAAACGCGGTTTTCAGGCATCGGGAACGGGTTGCCGGCGGGTCGAAAAACCGGCCGGAAATAGTGGGGATCGGGCGAAAGCTGGCGCGTTTTACCGGGTTGCCAGAGGCGGGGCAAACCGATATCTCAACCCTGCTGAGGGTACGGCGCGAAAGCCTGATTCCTGAGGCTATTTCCTTCCCGCGGGCCGCCTCCCGGCCCCACCGTGACCTTCCGGCCCGGAGCCTGAGCTACAATGGACTCCTTCGAACTCAACAAGATCCTCGGCGCCATTCTCGGCACCTGCATCCTGGTCCTGGTGACGAGCTTTGCCTCCCATGCGGTGTTCACGCCCAAGATGCCGGAGAAGCCGGGCTTCGAGATCGCCGTGAAGGAAGAGTCGCATGGCGGCGGTGCTGCGGCCGCAGCCGCGCCGTCCGAGCCGATCGAGAAACTGCTGCAGACCGCTTCCGTCGAGAAGGGCGCCGCCGCCGCCAAGAAGTGCGCCGCCTGCCACACCTTCGAGAAGGGCGGCCCGAACCGCGTCGGCCCGAACCTCTATGGCATCGTTGGCGAGAAGAAGGGCGAGGGCAAGGGCGGCTTCAACTTCTCCGCCGCCATGAAGGCCAAGGGCGGCGACTGGACGTTCGACGACCTCAACAAGTTCATCTCCAGTCCGAAGGGTTTTGTGCCGGGCACCGCGATGGGCTTTGCCGGCATCCAGAAGGACAGCGAGCGCGCCGACGTGATCGCCTATCTGCGCACGCTGTCGGACAAGCCGGTTCCGCTGCCGACGGCGTCGAAGTAAGTTGGCGCAACGCCGGATATGAGCTTTCGAACGGCCAGGCATTGCCTGGCCGTTTTGGTTTCAGCGGATCGCGCGGTTTTTACCGGGGCGTTTCGCCGCATCTGCAGGCTTAATGGGCTGGCAAGATGAGGAAAAAGCAACATAATCCGCCGAAATCCTTGCCGTATAATGCGTTCTCAATGATCGGGGCTTGAGGCGTGGGGGACGTTCGACTGCTCGTCCATCGCTCAACAACAGGAATTCTTGTCTTGGCAATCACCCGACGACACCTTCTGCAGGGCGGCGCTGTCGCCGCCATGGCCCCGGCCCTGGGGCTTCCCGTCATCGAAACCGCCAACGCGCAAGCCGCTGCAGAGCCGGCCTGGCGTCATGGCCTCTCACTGTTCGGCGACGTCAAATATCCCGCCGACTTCAAGCGCTTCGATTACGTCAATCCGGATGCGCCGAAGGGCGGCATCACGCGGCTGATCTCGATCGGCACGTTCGACAATTTCAACATCGCGGTCGCCGGCATCAAGGGCTCGATCGCGGCGGCCGCGACCCAGATCTACGACACCTTGATGGCGCGCACGCAGGACGAGGTCACCACCCAATACGGCCTGCTGGCGGAAGGAGCCTCGCATCCCGACGACTTCTCCTGGGTGGTGTACCGCCTGCGCAAGGAAGCGCGCTGGCACGACGGCAAGCCGGTGACACCGGAAGACGTGGTATTCTCGATGGAGACGCTGAAAAAGCTGTCTCCGATGTACGGTTCCTATTATCGGCACGTCGTAAAGTACGAGAAGGTGGGCGAGCGCGACATCAAGTTCACCTTCGACGGGCCCGGCAATCGCGAGCTGCCGACCATCGTCGGCGAAGTCCCCGTGCTGCCGAAGCATTGGTGGGAAGGCACCGACGAGCAGGGCCGCAAGCGCGACATCTCCGTGACCACGCTGGAGAAGCCGCTCGGCTCCGGCCCCTACCGCATCAAGGAATTCGTTGCAGGCCGCTCGGTCACCCTCGAACGCGTGAAGGATTACTGGGGCGCCAACCTGCCGGTCCGTATCGGCCAGAACAATTTCGACGAAATGCGCTTCGAATACTTCCGCGACAATCTCGTGGCGCTGGAGGCTTTCAAGGCCGACCAGGCCGACTGGATCGCGGAAAATTCCGCCAAGCAATGGGCCACGGCTTACGAATTTCCCGCCGTCGTCGACAAGCGCGTGATCAAGGAAGAATTCCCGATCAACGATTCCGGCCGCATGCAGGGCTTCGTGCTCAACCTGCGGCGCGAGCAGTTCCGCGATGCGCGGATGCGCAGGGCCTTCAACTATGCCTATGATTTCGAGGAGATGAACAAGCAGCTGTTCTACGGGCAGTATCAGCGCATCAACAGCTATTTCGAGGGCACTGAGCTTGCCTGCTCGGGCCTGCCGCAGGGCCTCGAGCTGCAGATTCTCGAACCGTTGAAGGACAAGGTCCCGCCGGAAGTCTTCACCACGGCCTACGCCAATCCGGTCGGGGGCAATCCCGAAAGCGTCCGCAACAATCTGCGCGAAGCGGCGAAGCTGCTGAAGGAGGCGGGTTATGAGGTAAAGGACCGCAAGCTGGTGGATACCTCCGGCAAACCGGTCACGGTCGAAATTCTCGTTGAAAGTCCTTCATCCGAACGGATCGCGCTGTTCTACAAGCCCTCGCTTGAGCGCATTGGCGTGACGACCTCGATCCGTATTGTCGACGACGCGCAGTACGAGAACCGGGTCCGCAGCTTCGACTTCGACATCACCATGGGCGTGTGGGGTGAGTCGCTCTCGCCCGGCAACGAGCAGCGTGAATTCTGGGGCTCGCAAGCGGCCGATGCGCCCGGATCACGCAACCTGATCGGCATCAAGAATCCCGCCATCGATGCGCTGATCGAGAAAGTGATCTTCGCCAAGGACCGCGAAACCCTGGTGGCCACGACGCGGGCGCTGGATCGCGTGTTGCTGTGGAACT
This sequence comes from uncultured Alphaproteobacteria bacterium, assembly GCA_963726865.1. Lineage (GTDB taxonomy): Bacteria > Pseudomonadota > Alphaproteobacteria > Rhizobiales > Xanthobacteraceae > Bradyrhizobium. Next base: position 12,054 of record CAVSEE010000007.1, read on the forward strand.
TCTACGTGGTGCCGCAATTCACCTACGGATTTGCCCGTTATGCCCGCTGGGACCGCTTCAGCCACGCGGAACTGCCGAAATATGCCCGATCGGGCCTGCCGTCGCTGTGGTGGTACGATGCCGAGAAGGCCGCGCGGCTCGGCAAGCGTTCGTGAAGGAAATTCTTGGCATGGCGGTCTTCTCTCGCCGGCACTTTCTGAAGGCCGGTGCCGGCGCGCTGGCCGTGCTGCGGCTGTCGCCGGCTGTTGCGGCCGATGAGGCCGCAGGCGCCGAGGTGCACGGCATCTCGGCGTTCGGCGATCTCAGATATCCCGCCGACTTCAAGAATTTCGACTACGTCAATCTCGCCGCGCCCAAGGGCGGGATGTTCTCGACCATCCCTTCGGTGCGCGCCTACAACCAGTCCTATCAGACCTTCAACTCGCTCAACGCCTTCATCCTCAAGGGCGAGGGCGCGCAGGGCATGGACCTCACCTTCGCCGCGCTGATGGTGCGCGCCGGCGACGAGCCGGATGCGATGTATGGCCTGGCCGCGAAGTCGGTCCGCATCTCGCCGGACAAGCTGACCTATCGTTTTACGCTGCGTCCCGAGGCGAAATTCCACGACGGCTCGAAAATCACGGCCCATGACGTCGCCTGGTCCATCAACACGCTGAAGGCCAAGGGCCATCCGCTGGTGCAGGTGCAGATGCGCGACGTCAAGGGCGCCGAGGCGCTCGACGATGCGACCGTGGCCGTGATGTTTGCCGAGAAACGCGCGCGCGACGTGCCGCTCTATGTCGCCGGCCTGCCGATCTTCTCGAAGAAATATTACGAGACCCGGCCGTTCGAGGAGTTGACGCTCGACACGCCGCTGGGCTCGGGGCCGTACAAGGTCGGCAAGCTCGAGGTCAACCGCTTCATCGAGTACGAGCGCGTCAAGGACTGGTGGGCCGCCGATCTGCCGCCCTGCCGCGGCAGCTTCAATTTCGACGTCATCCGCTATGAGTTCTATCGCGACCGCGATGTCGCCTTCGAGGGCTTTACCGGCAAGAACTATCTGTATCGCGAGGAATTCACCTCGCGCATCTGGGCGACGCGCTACGACTTCCCCGCCATCAAGGAGGGCCGCGTCAAGCGCGAGGAGGTGCCGGACGAGACGCCGTCGGGCGCGCAGGGCTGGTTCATCAATACCCGCCGCCCGCAATTCAAGGACCCGCGCGTGCGCGAGGCGTTGATCCTGCGCCTTCGATTTCGAGTGGACCAACAAGACCATCATGTACGGCGCCTATGCGCGCACCCACTCGCCGTTCCAGAACTCCGACATGATGGTGAGCGGCGGCCCGCCCACGGCGGAAGAATTGAAATTGCTCGAGCCGTTCCGCGGCCAGGTTCCCGATGAAGTGTTCGGCGAGGCCTTCGTGCCGCCGGTGACCGACGGCTCGGGTCAGGACCGCGCGCTGCTGCGCAAGGCGCAAGCCCTGCTCAACGACGCCGGCTGCCCCATCAAGGACGGCAAGCGCCACTTGCCCAATGGCGAACCGTTCAAGGTCGAATTCCTTTACGACGAGCCCTCGCTCAATCCGCACCACGCGCCCTACATCAAGAATCTGGTCACGCTCGGCATCGAGGCGAGCCCGCGGCTGGTCGATGCGGTGCAGTACCGCGCGCGCGTCGAGGATTTCGATTTCGACATGACCATCCAGCGCTTCTCGATGTCGGCTACCCCAGGCGATTCCATGCGCTCGTTCTTTGCCTCGTCGGCGGCGAAGACCAAAGGCTCCTACAATCTCGCCGGCATCGAAAATCCCGCGATCGACGCGCTGATCGAAAAGATCATCGCCGCCAACAGCCGCGAAGAGCTCACCATTGCCTGCCGCGCCTTCGACCGCGTGTTCCGCGCCGGCCGCTACTGGGTGCCGCAGTGGTACAACAAGACGCACCGGCTGGCTTACTGGGACATGTTCGGACGCCCGGGCAAGCTGCCGCGCTACCAGATCTCTGACTATTCATCCGGTGTCGGCGAGCGGATCCTGTGGTGGCATGACGCCGCCAAGGCCGCCAAACTCGAGCAGGCGAAATAGTCCATGGCCGCCTATATCGCCCGCCGCATCCTGCTGATGATCCCGACCTTGCTCGGAATCCTGTTCGTCGCCTTTATCGTGGTGCAGTTTGCGCCGGGCGGACCGGTGGAGCGCGTGCTCGCGCAACTGTCGGGCGCCGACACCGGCGGCTCCTCGCGCATCTCCGGCTCCTCCAGTGGCGATTTTGCCGGCCGCACGCCGCAGGCAGGCGCCGGGTCCGACGCGGTCAATTCGAAATATCGCGGCGCGCAGGGCCTCGATCCCGATTTCATCAAGAACCTGGAAAAGCAGTTCGGCTTCGACAAGCCGGCGCCCGAGCGCTTCGCCTTGATGGTCTGGAACTACTCGCGCTTCGATTTCGGCAAGAGCTATTTCCGCGATGTCAGCGTCATCCAGCTGATCAAGGAGAAGCTGCCGGTCTCGATCTCGCTCGGCCTGTGGCTGACGCTATTGACCTACATGATCTCGATCCCGCTCGGCGTGCGCAAGGCGGTCGCCGACGGCTCGCGCTTCGACACCTGGACCTCGGCGGTGATCATCGTCGGCTTTGCGATTCCCGGCTTCCTGTTCGCGATCCTCTTGATCATCCTGTTTGCCGGCGGCTCCTTCTTCAACTGGTTTCCGCTGCGCGGGCTTACCTCGGACGGCTGGTCGAGCTTTCCCTGGTACTGGAAGATCATCGATTATTTCTGGCACATCACCCTGCCGCTGATTGCGATGGGGCTCGGCGCCTTCGCCACCATGACGCTGCTGACCAAGAACTCGTTCCTCGACGAGATCAGGAAGCAGTATGTGATGACCGCGCGCGCCAAGGGCTGCACCGAGCGCCAGGTGCTCTACAACCACATCTTCCGCAACGCCATGCTGATCGTGATCGCCGGCTTCCCCGGCGCGTTCATCCACGCCTTCTTCTCCGGCTCGCTCTTGATCGAGACCATCTTCTCGCTCGATGGCCTCGGCCTGCTCAGCTTCGAGAGCGTGCTCAACCGCGACTATCCCGTGGTGTTCGGTAATCTCTTCATCTTCTCCCTCGTCGGCCTCGTGGTGGGCCTGATCTCCGACCTCACCTACATGTGGATCGATCCCCGGATCGATTTCGAGGCGAGGGAGGTCTGATGACGATGCTCGCCCCGCAGCCGGTGGAAACCTCGACGCAGTCGCCGCTCGGCACTGCCGTGCCGATCACGCGGCACCCCTTTGCGATGTCGCCGCTGAATCGCCGCCGCTGGCTGAACTTCAAGGCGAACCGCCGGGGCTACTGGTCGCTGTGGATCTTCCTCGTGCTGTTCTTTGTTTCGCTGTTCGCCGAGCTGATCGCCAACGACCGTCCTTTCCTGATCAAGTATGACGGGCATCTCTACTGGCCTGCCTTCGTCGGCTACTCCGAGACCACCTTCGGCGGCGATTTCGAAACCTCGGCCGACTATCGCGACCCCTATTTGCAGAAGCTGATCGCGGAGAAGGGCGGCTGGATCGTCTGGCCGCTGATCCGCTATTCCTACTCGACGCACAATCTCGATCTGCCGACCCCGGCGCCGTCGCCGCCGACCTGGATGCTGACGGAAGCGCAGTGCAAGGCCGTGGTCGACAAGAAGCGGCTGACGAGCTGCCGCGACCTCGAATACAACTGGCTCGGCACCGACGACCAGGGCCGCGACGTGGTGGCGCGCCTGATCTACGGCTTCCGCATCTCGGTGCTGTTCGGTCTCACGCTCACCATCCTGTCCTCCATCATCGGCATCGTCGCCGGCGGCGTGCAGGGCTATTTCGGCGGCTGGATCGACCTGCTGTTCCAGCGCTTCATCGAGATATGGAGTTCGATCCCCTATCTCTATCTGCTGTTGATCCTCTCCTCGGTGCTGGTGCCCGGCTTCTTCGTGCTGCTCGGCATCTTGCTGCTGTTCTCCTGGGTGTCGCTGGTCGGCCTCGTGCGCGCGGAATTCCTGCGCGGCCGCAATTTCGAATACATCCAGGCCGCGCGCGCGCTCGGCGTCTCCAACCGCGTCATCATGTTCCGCCATCTGCTGCCGAACGCGATGGTCGCGACCATGACGTTCCTGCCGTTCATCGTCTCGTCCTCGGTGATGACGTTGACGGCGCTCGACTTCCTCGGCTTCGGCCTGCCGCCGGGCTCGCCCTCGCTCGGCGAGCTGCTGTCGCAGGCGAAGTCCAATGTGCAGGCGCCGTGGCTCGGCCTCGCCGGCTTCTTCTCGGTCGCGATCATGCTGTCGCTGCTGATCTTCATCGGCGAGGCCGTGCGCGACGCCTTCGATCCGCGCAAGACTTTCCAGCGGGGCTGACGCATGGACGCCATCAACCAGCCGCTGCTCGACGTCCGCGACCTCTCGGTCGCCTTCGGCAAGACGCTTGCCGTCGACCACGTCTCGTTCTCGATCAAGCGCGGGCAATGCACGGCGCTGGTCGGCGAATCCGGTTCCGGCAAGTCGGTCAGCGCGCTCTCGATCCTGAAGCTGCTGCCTTATCCGGCGGCCTCGCATCCCTCCGGCACCATCCATTTCAAGGGACGCGAGCTGCTCGGCGCCGGCGATCGCGAGATGCGCGAGGTGCGCGGCAACGACATCTCGATCATCTTCCAGGAGCCGATGACCTCGCTCAATCCGCTCCACACCATCGAGGCGCAGATCGGCGAGATCCTGTCGCTGCATCAGGGCATCGGCGGATCGATGGCGCGGGCGCGCACGCTGGAGCTGCTCACCCAGGTCGGCATTCCCGATCCCGAGACGCGTCTTGCCAGCTATCCGCACCAGCTCTCCGGCGGCCAGCGCCAGCGCGTGATGATCGCGATGGCGCTCGCCAACGAGCCGGATCTGCTGATCGCCGACGAGCCGACCACTGCGCTCGACGTCACCGTGCAGGCGCAAATCCTGGCGCTGCTCGCCGATATCCGGCAGCGGCTCGGCATGAGCCTGCTGTTCATCACCCACGACCTCGGCATCGTCCGCCGCATCGCCGACACCGTCTGCGTCATGAACAAGGGCAAGATCGTCGAGCAGGGACCGGTCGAGCAGGTCTTTACCGCGCCAAAGCATCCCTACACCCGCGATCTCCTCGCCGCCGAGCCGAAGCCCGATCCGGCGCCGCCGCGGCCCGACCGCGCCCGTGGTGATGCAGGCCGACAATCTGAAAGTCTGGTTTCCGATCAAGCGCGGGTTTCTTCGCTCCACCGTCGGCCACATCAAGGCGGTCGATGGCGTCAGCCTCGCGGTGCGCAAGGGCGAGACGCTCGGCGTGGTCGGCGAGTCCGGCTCGGGCAAGACCACGCTGGGGCTGGCGCTGCTGCGGCTGATCTCCTCCAACGGGCCGATCGTGTTCCTTGGAAAAAATATCCAGGGCCTGCGCTTCAAGGAGATGCTGCCGCTGCGCAGCGACATGCAGATCGTGTTCCAGGACCCGTTCGGCTCGCTCAGCCCGCGCATGTCGGTCGGCGACATCATCGCCGAGGGACTGACCGTGCATCAGCGCTCGTTATCGGAAGAGGAGCGCGACGCCCGCGTCGTCAAGGCGATGAAGGACGTCGGCCTCGATCCGGAATGGCGTATTCGCTATCCGCACGAGTTCTCCGGCGGCCAGCGCCAGCGCATCTCGATTGCGCGCGCGGCCGTGCTGGAGCCGAATTTCGTCGTGCTGGACGAGCCGACCAGCGCGCTCGACATGCTGTTCCAGGCCCAGATGGTCGACCTGCTGCGCGAACTGCAGCGCAAGCGCGATCTCACCTACATGTTCATCTCGCATGATTTGCGCGTGGTGGCTTCGCTCGCCAGCCATCTCATCGTGATGCGTCACGGCAAGGTGGTGGAGGAGGGGCCGGCGGCCGAGCTGTTCAAGAACCCGAAGAGCGACTACACCCGCGCGCTGTTCGCCGCCGCGTTCCGCATCGAGGCCGCGCCCACGGGGACGGTGGCGACTTAGGTCCGTGGTCCTGCGATTCTACTTTGCATGGGGTTGTTTTCGCTGTTTTGTTATAGCCGCTTGATCGCCACAATCTCGCTGCCCGCCGCCTTGATCCGCGCAATCGCATCCTTCGTCTTCTCGATCACGGTCGCCATGTGATGCGCATTGGCATGCACGATGCTGTCGGCATCGCGCACGATCGCCACATGGCCTTTCCAGAAGATCAGGTCGCCGCGCTCGAGATGCTTCGACTTCGCTCGGCGCTCAGTTCGCGCCCCAAGTCCGTCGCACTGCATGTCGCTGTCGCGCGGACAGCCGGTCCCGGCCGACGTCAGCGACATCTGCACCAGTCCTGAGCAGTCGATGCCGAATACGCTCTTGCCGCCCCACAGATAAGGCGTGCCGACGAAGCGTTCGGCCACCGCGACGAAATCCGATGCCTTTGCGTCGAGCGGTCCGAGATGCTGCCGCGGCAGGAACAAGCCGCCTGCGGTGACGGCGAACGTGCCTTCCTCGCGAACGACGGCAATCGCCGCGCCCATCGGAAGGGTGGCGGCCGGCGGCAGCTTGATCGACGGTCCGGGAAACGCAAACGTCGAGAGCGCGGTGACCTTGTGCGTCGGCGGCGCGGCGGGTTTCGCCAGCGCGCTGTCCGGCAACCAGCCGACATAGCCGTCGCTGCCAAGCTGGCCCCAGGCAAAACCTTCGCCGTTGCGGTCATAGATGGTGACGCGCTCGCCCTTCAGCGCCTGTGTCATCTGCTCGGCATCGGACGCGGGCGCGCGCCGCACCGGCGCGATCGCGTCCGTGACCTCGAACACCTCGCCCTCGACAAAGCGCGCGGCCGTAACCTTGCCTTCGAGATATTTCGCGGCGACCTCGGGCCTGGCCGGCGTCAGGCGCGGATCAGCCATAGCGCTCGCTCAGGAGCTTGTAGATCGCGCGCGCGGCCTGGCATTCGCCGCCTTCGGGGCGGCCGGGCTTGGCCGACGGCGTCCAGCCGTAGATGTCGACATGCAGCCAGCTCGTTGCGGCTTCGACGAAGCGCTGCAGGAACAGCGCGCAAATGATCGAGCCGGCAAAGGCGCCGGACGGCGCGTTGGTGATGTTGGCGACTTTCGAGTCGAGCCAGGAATCGTAAGCCGGCCACAGCGGCATGCGCCACAACGGATCGTTCTCCTGCCGCGCCAGCCGCGCGACGTCGGACGCCAGCGTCTCATCATTGGTGTAAAAGGGCGGTAAATCCGGCCCCAGCGCCGTCCGCGCCGCGCCCGTCAGCGTGCCGAGATCGACCAGCAGTTCCGGCTTCTCCTCGTCGGCCAGCGCCAGCGCGTCGGCGAGGATCAGCCGCCCCTCCGCGTCGGTGTTGCCGATCTCGACCGTGATGCCCTTGCGCGACTTGAAGATGTCGAGCGGGCGGAACGCATTGCCGGCCACCGCATTCTCCACCGCGGGGATCAGCACGCGCAGCCGCACTTTCAGCTTCGCGTCCATCACCATCTGCGCCAGCGCCAGCACGTTGGCAGCACCCCCCATGTCCTTCTTCATGATCAGCATGCCGCTCGACGGTTTCAGGTCGAGCCCGCCGGTGTCGAAGCAGACGCCCTTGCCGACCAGCGTGACCTTGGGATGGGAAGCGTCGCCCCAGGTGAAATCGATCAGCCGCGGCGATCGGGTCGAGGCCATGCCGACGGCATGGATCAGCGGGAAATTCTGCTTCAGCTCGTGGCCCTCGATGCAGCCGAACTTCGCGCCGAAGCGCTTCGCGACGTCGCGCGCTGCGGTCTCGAGTTCGGTCGGGCCCATGTCGTTGGACGGCGTATTGATGAGGTCGCGCGCCAGGAACGCGGCTTCCACCATCCGCGTCAGTTCCGCGGCATCGACGCCCATCCGGCGGCACCAGCCGGACATCAGGCGTGTCCACATTGCGATAGCGGGCAAAGCGGTAACTGCCGAGCGCAAAGCCGAGCGCGGCAAGCCTTGCATCCTGCGGCGCATTGGCGAAGCGGTAGGTGCCAGCCGGCAGCAGCCCCGGCAGCGCGCCGGTCCGGAACGGCTCGTGCGCTTTCGCGCTCTCTTCCTCCAGGCCGAAAATCACCTGCGCGATCGCGCCGTCGGACGCCGGCAGGATCAGGCATTTGCCGGGCTTGGCGGCAAAGCCGTTGGCCTCGGCGAATTGCCGCGCCTCGACGGGCAGCGCGCTCTTGACCGCCTCCCATGTCGCCTTGGTGGCGAAGGTGATGGGAATGGCTGTCGCAGCGGGGTCGGTCTCGAACACGGCGGGCATGCAGGCCTCGGGCTATGGGCGGGTGCGTCCCGCTACCTATACCCCATTGGCAGGCCCGGAAGCGGCCGATTAACCAGTCGTTAGGGTTAACAGTCTATTGCTGGCCCGTTCGGTTCCGGTCCGAGAGTGTGCCATGCGTCGTCCTTCCATTGCCCGGCTATTGGGCTCCGCCGCCGTCACGGCCTTGCTGGCCATGTCGCTGGGCGGCTGCAAGACCATGGGCGACATCGCGCCTTCGCTGACCTCCAAATCCGACACCCGCCGCCGAGACCGATCCGCGCCGCGCCGCCGAAGTCTATGGCGAGCGCTACCGCGCCAATCCCAAGGACGCCGAAGCGGCGCTGGGTTACGGCCTGGCGCTGCGCGCCACCGGCCAGCGCGCCCAGGCCGCCGCCGTGCTGGAGCAGGCTTCGCTGGCAAATCCCGGCAACAAGCAGCTCCTGGCGGCTTACGGCCGCTCGCTCGCCGACAACGGCAGTTTCCAGAAGGCGTTCGACGTGCTGAGCCGCGCGCATTCGCCCGACAGTCCGGACTGGCGCATCCTTTCGGTGCAGGGCACGGCGCTGGACCAGATGGGCAAGCACGAGGAAGCCCGCGGCTATTACGCGAGCGCGCTGCGCATCGCGCCGGACGAGCCTTCGGTGCTGTCCAATCTCGGCCTGTCCTACGTGCTCTCCCGCAACCTGCCGCAAGCGGAGGAGACGCTGCGCAAGGCCCAGGCCTCCAACCGGGCCGATGCTCGGGTGCGGCAAAATCTGGCGCTGGCGGTCGGCCTGCAGGGCCGCTTCGCCGAGGCCGAAAGCATCGCGCGCGCCGACCTGCCGCCGGACGAGGCGGCGGCCAATGTCGCTTATCTGCGGCAGATGCTGGCCCGCAAGGACAACCCGCGCACCGCCGCCCGCGGCAAGCCGCCGGTCGTGGCGCAGGATTTGTCGGATTAATCCACCGTCATCGCCCACCCGGCCGTCATCACCCGCGCATGCGGGTGATCCAGTACGCCGCGGCCTCGCGGCTTGATCACAACCGTCTCCGCAATACTGGATCGCCGCTCGGTCGCAAGCGCGGGCGATGACAGTCCGTCGTGAGTGAGGCGGAAGCCGACATCGTCTGGCGCGAGAGAAGCGATGGGTTACGCCTTCGGCTCACCCACCCGACGACCGCTCACTGCATGTGCGAGATCTTGATGTAGGTCGGTCCGAGAATGACGATGAACAGCACCGGCAGGAAGAACAGGATCATCGGCACGGTGAGCTTGGGCGGCAGCGCGGCGGCCTTCTTCTCGGCCTCGGTCATGCGCATGTCGCGGTTTTCCTGCGCCATCACGCGCAAGGATTGGCCGAGCGGGGTGCCGTAGCGTTCCGACTGCTGCAGCGCCAGACAGACCGACTTGACGCCCTCGAGCCCGGTGCGGCGCGCCAGGTTCTCGTAGGCGACCTTGCGGTCCTGCAGATAGGAGAGCTCGGCGGTGGTCAGGGTGAACTCCTCGGAGAGCGCGACCGACTGCGTGCACGATTTCGGTCGCCACCTTGCGGAAGGCGACTTCGACCGACATGCCGGACTCGATGCAGATCAGCAGCAGGTCGAGCGCGTCGGGGAACGCCCGCTTGATCTGCAGCTGGCGCTTGCTGATGGCGTTCTTCAGGAACAGCATCGGCGCCTGCAGGCCGAGATAGGCGATGCCGACGCAGATGCCGATCTTGATCGGCATCGATTTCTGCATGTTCGAGATCACGAACACGTAGAGCACGGCGCCGATGAACATCACGATCGGGGTCACCAGGCGGGCGAACAGGAAGGTGATGTAATGCGCCGGGCCGCGGAAGCCGGCCATCACCAGCTTGTCGCGCGCCGCTTCCTGGGCGAGCCATTTGGTGAGGTTGAAATCGTCCACCACCCTGGAGACGACTTGCTTCGGCGTCTGCCGCAGCGAGACCTTTTCCGACTTGTTGAGGCGCTCGCGCTCGCGCTGGCGCATGCGTTCGCGCTCGCTTGCCACCGCCTTCATGCGCTTGGACATGTTCTCGCCGGCGAGCAGCGGCATCACCAGCGTGTAGACGGTCAGGCTCGCGGCGACCGCCGCGAACAGCATGGTCATGAAGCGGACGTCGTGGAGTTTGGCTATCAGGAAATCGACCATACCAGCACCGTTAGAAATCGAAGTTGATCATCTTCTTCATCACCATGATGCCGATCGACATCCACATGACGCAGGCGACCAGCATCAGCTGACCGATCGGATCGGTCCACAGCAGCGAGATGTAGTCGGGCGTCGTCAGGTAGACGAGGATCATCACGATCGGCGGCAGCGCGCCGATGATGCCGGCGGAAGCCTTGGCTTCCGTCGACATCGCCTGGATCTTCTCGGCCATCTTCTTGCGGTCGCGCAGCACCTTCGAGAGGTTGCCGAGCGCTTCGGAGAGGTTGCCGCCGCTTTTCTGCTGGATCGCGATCACGATGCCGAAGAAGTTGGCTTCCGGCACCGGCATGCGCTCATAGAGCCGCGTACAGGCATCGCCCAGCGGCATGCCGATCGCCTGGGTCTCGATGATGGCCTTGAACTCGCTGCACAGCGGCTCCGGCGAGTCGGCCGCCACCACCTTGATCGATTCGAACAGCGGCAGGCCTGCCTTGATGCCGCGGACGATGATGTCGACGGCGTCCGGCAGGGCCTTGAGGAATGCCTTCTCGCGCCGCTTCTTCAGGAACGACAGCAGCCAGCGCGGCACGCCGAGGCCGAACGCAAAGGCCATGCCGATGGCGCCCGGCAGGCTGCCCGAAACCACGAAGGCCGCGACGCAGCCGATCACGCCGAGCACGCCGGAGATGATCCAGAATTTCTGCTCGCTCCAGGTGAGGCCCGCCTGCATCAGGCGGTTGGAGAGCGTGAGCTTGTTCTCCCTGGCGCGCGCCTCGAGTTCCTTCAGCGAGCCTTCGACCTGCTCGCGGCGCGACTTCTGCGCCTTGTTGTCGGCGCGCCGCGCCGCCGGCTCGGGCTTGGCGACCTGGTCGCGGCGGGCCGCCGCCTGCCGCTCGCCGGACAGCAAGCGGATAGATGAACACCCAGGCGAGTCCGCCGACCGCGGTGGCGGCGAGGAAGCCGAAGGCGAGGTTTTGCATGTTCATGGTGCGGCACTCATGTATTCGACTTCTGTTCGGACGCGTCGAGCGCTGCGGCGAGCCGCTTCTCCTCGTTGTAGTAGCGCGCGCGCTCCCAGAACTGCGGGCGGCCGATGCCGGTCGAGCGGTGCTTGCCGATGATCTTGCCGTTGGCGTCTTCGCCGATCATGTCGTAGAGGAACACGTCCTGGGTGATGATGGTGTCGCCTTCCATGCCCATCACCTCGGTGATGTGGGTGATGCGGCGCGAACCGTCGCGCAGGCGCGCGGCCTGGACGATGACGTCGATCGAGGCGCAGATCATCTCGCGGATGGTTCGCGAGGGCAGCGAGAAGCCGCCCATGGTGATCATGGATTCGCAGCGCGACAGCGCCTCGCGCGGGTTGTTGGCGTGCAGCGTGCCCATCGAGCCGTCGTGGCCGGTGTTCATGGCCTGCAACAGGTCGAACGCCTCGGGTCCGCGGACTTCGCCGACGATGATCCGCTCGGGACGCATACGCAGGCAGTTGCGCACCAGTTCGCGCATGGTGACCTGGCCTTCGCCTTCGAGGTTCGGCGGCCGGGTTTCCAGCCGCACCACGTGCGGCTGCTGCAACTGAAGTTCGGCGGCGTCTTCGCAGGTGATGACGCGCTCGTCGTGCTCGATATAGTTGGTCAGGCAGTTCAGCAGCGTGGTCTTGCCGGAGCCGGTGCCGCCGGAGATCAGCACGTTGCAGCGGACGCGGCCGATGATCTGCAGGATCTCCGCGCCCTCCGGCGAGATCGAGCCGAACTTGACCAGCTGCTCAAGCGTCAGCTTGTCCTTCTTGAATTTGCGGATGGTGAGCGCGGGGCCGTCGATCGCCAGCGGCGGCACGATGACGTTGACGCGCGAACCGTCGGCGAGGCGCGCGTCGCAGATCGGCGAGGATTCGTCGACGCGCCGGCCGACCTGGCTGACGATGCGCTGGCAGATGTTGAGCAGCTGCTGGTTGTCGCGGAAACGGATGCCGGTCTTCTGGATCTTGCCGTTGACTTCGATGAAGACCGTGCCGGCGCCGTTGACCATGATGTCGGCGATGTCGTCGCGCGACAGCAGCGGCTCCAGCGGACCGTAGCCCAGCACGTCGTTGCAGATGTCGTCGAGCAGCTCTTCCTGCTCGGCGATCGACATCACGATGTTCTTGATCGCGATGATCTCGTTGACGATGTCGCGGATTTCCTCGCGCGCCGACTCGCTGTCGAGCTTTGCCAGCTGCGCGAGGTCGATCGCCTCGATCAGCGCGCCGAAGATCGTCGCCTTGACCTGGTAGTAGTTGTCCGAACGCCGGCTTCTCGACGGGCGCGGGCGGCGGCGGCTTGGCCGGGGACAATGGCGGGGAGGCAACGACGGGAGCGGCCGCGGACGAAGCGGGCGCCGCCGTGGGCGCCGGCACCGGGGCCGAAGGCTTTACAACACGCTGGTCGCTGTCTGAACGCTTACCGAACACAGGGCACTCCGGAGCGGGCTTACTTGCCGCGCAGCTTCCCGATCAGGGGTGAAAGGAACGAACTCTTCGGCTTCTTGGTCTCGCCGCGGCCGGTCAGGCGCTGCGCGATCTGCAGGAACATCTCGGTGGTGCGATGATTGGCGGAGATCTCCGCGATCATCTGCCCGTTGTTGGCGGCGGCGCCGAACATCTGCGGCTCGAACGGTATCGTCGCGATCGGCTGGCTCTCGATCGCCTTGGCGAATTCGGTGCCGGCGATTTCCGGGCGCTTGGGGATGCCGACCATGTTGAGGCAGTACAGCGGCGCGCGGTCGTTGGGCCGGGCGGCCTTCAGCAGGTCGAAGATGTTCTTGGTGTTGCGCAGGCTCGCCAGATCCGGCGAGGCCACGATCAGGATGTCGTCGGCGCCGATCAGGGCGCGCTTGGTCCAGCCCGACCATTGATGCGGCACGTCGAGCACGATGCACGGCATCGAGGAGCGCAGCGTGTCGAAGATGGAGTCGAACGCGTCGTCGCCGAAGTCGTAGACCCGGTCCAGCGTCGCGGGCGCCGCGAGCAGGCTCAGATGGTCGGTGCATTTCGACAGCAGGCGGTCGATGAAGGCGGTATCGACGCGGTCGGGCGAGAACACCGCATCGGCAATGCCCTGCGCGGGATCCTGGTTGTAGTCGAGGCCGGCGGTGCCGAAGGCGAGGTCGAGGTCGGCGACCACGGAATCGAGCGCCAGGTCGCGGGCAATCGCCCAGGCGACGTTGTGGGCGATGGTGGAGGCGCCGACGCCGCCCTTGGCGCCGACGATGGCGATGATGCGGCCGACCGCCTTGGCTTCCGGCGCGGAGAACAGGTTGCAGATCGAGCGCACCACGTCGAGCGCGGTGACCGGCCCGATCAGATAGTCGCTGACGCCGCGGCGCACCAGGTCGCGATACAGCGCGACGTCGTTGACGCGGCCGATCACGACGACGCGGGTGCCGGCGTCGCAGACCGAGGCGAGCTGGTCGAGCCCGGCCAGGATGTTGTTGCGGCCTTCGGTCTCCAGAATGATGACGTTCGGGGTCGGCGCCGAGCGATAGGCCTCGACGGCGGCAACCATGCCGCCCATCTGGATTTTCAGATGCGCCTTGCCGAGACGCCGGTCCTCGCCCGCCGACTGCACGGCAGCCGCGGTCTCGACCGTTTCGCAGAAAGCCTGCACCGATACCCGCGGCGCCGGGGCGATGTGATCATCGACCGGCGGCGAGGTGGCTTCAGGCTGTTCGTTCTGGCGCGCGTAGGTGATCATTTGCCTGTGTCGCTGAGTTTGGCCTTGTCGGCTTCTGGATAGATCGTGGTCGTCGTCTGACCCTTGCGATATTTCTCGAAGGCGACGTTGCGCCGGACGGTGTAGGCCGGCGATTCCGCGCGCGGCTGCACGAGGTCGGACGGCTCGTCAACCATCGCTGCGAGATTGCGCTGATGGGCGCAGCCGAAATTGTAGTAGGACTTGTTGTCGAACCAGCTCGTGTTCTTGTAGGACGGGCCGAGGTCGTCCGGCCACAGGCCGCAGGGCCCGGCGGTTGCGCCAATCTTGGGATAGTTGAGCCGGATCGCCGCCATGTGGCGCGGATCCGGCGGGGTGTACTGACGCACGCTGACGGCGCGCGGCGGCACGCCGGTGGCCGCAATCAATGCCCGGATCTCGCGCAGCGTCTCATGCGCGGCGCGCGCGTTCGGCGTGCCGGCGGGCATGTCGATGGTGATGCCGCCGGTGCCTTCGCGCAGCCAGGTCTGCGCCATGCCCGTGACGTCGGCGCGCTGGGCGGCGGTCATGCCGCCGCGGCCGGTGCCGATGAACACGACGATGGAGCGGTCGGCTTCCGTCACCGCGATCGGATGGCGCGCACGGTAGTCTTCCGGATAGGGCTCGCCGGCCACGATCGGCGGCTCGAAGGTCTTGCAGGCGCCAAGGCTCAGCGACAGGCCGACAAGCGTCGCGGCCAGGCGCAGGGCGCGTCTGATCTCGGCGGGTGATTTGGCTGTGATGGTCATCGTCCTTGCCCCGCCTCAGTCCGTGATGAAGCCATAGGTGCCCCGGTAGTTTCGCGCCGGTTCGACGCGGCCGGGAACGCCGTAGATCTTGTTGATGCTGCCGATGAAGTCGCCCTGCGTATCGGTCGCATTGACAAAGCCGTCATCCGGCCGCGACAGATCCTTCTGCGCCACCGCGCGCACGACGTAAGGCGTCACAATCACCATCAGTTCGGTCTGGCTGTTGACGAAGTCGCGGCTGCGGAACAGCGCGCCGAGGATCGGCAATTGGGTCAGGCCGGGCAGGCCGTTGATCGCCTGCTTGGTCTGCTCCGCGATCAGGCCGGCCATCGCCATCGAGCCGCCGGAGGGAATTTCCAGCGTGGTCTCCGCGCGGCGGGTGCGGATCGAGGGAATGACCAGGGAGTTGGTCGTCGTCGCCGTCACCGCCTGCGACAGGGTCAGCGAGTTGTCGTTGGAGAGCTCGGAGACTTCCGTCATCACGCGCAGGCTGATGCGGCCTTCCGCCATCACGAGGGGCGTGAAGTTGAGCGAGATGCCGAACTTCTTGAAGCTGATCTGGGTGATACAGACGCGGGTGGTCGGGTCGCAGGTATAGCCGGCGGGGATCGGAAATTCGCCGCCCGCGATGAAGGTTGCGGATTCGCCCGAGATCGCGGTCAGGTTCGGCTCGGCGAGCGTGCGGACCACGCCTGCGCTTTCCATGGCGCGGATGGTGGCCTGCACGTTGGAGGCGTTTCCGAACGTGCCCGCGATGGTGTTTTCGGCGACCAGCGGGCGGCCAAGAGCGGTGAACGGGTTGCTGTTCTTGAAGACCACGGCCGAGGTGCCGTAGGCGAGGCTGGCCGAGAGGTCGATGCCGAGCTGCTTGACGATGTTGCGTGCGACTTCGGCGACGGTGACCTTCAGCATCACCTGGTCGCGGCCGCGCACGATGACGGAGTTGATCACCTTGTCCGCACCGCCGGCGAGCCTGGCGGCGATATCGCCGGCCTGCTGCGCTTCGAGCTGGTTGGCGGCCGTGCCGCTCAGCACGACGCCATCGCCGAGGCCGTCGATCTGGATCTCGGAGTTCGGCATGATCTGCTTCAGCGCGGCGCGCGCGCCGTTGAGGTCGCGCTTCACCGCGATGTCATAGGCGGCGATCTGCTGGCCGGCGGAATCGAAGAACACGATGTTGGTCTGGCCGACCGCGGCGCCGATGATGTAGGCGCGCTGCGCCGAACGGACCACGGCATTGGCGATCTTGGGATCGGCAACCAGCACGTCCTTGACGTCGCGCGGCAGGTCGATGACGACGGATTTGCCGACGCCGAGCGACAGGAAACGCGCGTTGCTCTGGCCGTCGGCGGCGGCGGGCGAGGCGCCGATGCGGTAGTCGCCGGCGAGCGCAGGCGCCGTCACGGCCTGATTGAACATCAGCGCCGCGACTGCCGAAAGCGACAGGGCGCGGGCCGTCAGGCTCCGCAGCGTCGATCCTTTTCCCCTGCACTTCATTTCCGGTGTCCCCATCGTCACTTCTGAACCGTCGTCGGGCTGACGACGCCATAACGAACCACGTTGATGCTTTCGCCGCGCCGCGACCGCTGCCGGCCTTCCTCGTCGGTCTGCTCGACCATGTTGACGTCGGCGATGGAGCGCAGCGCCAGCGACAGCGTGCCCATCTGGCGCGAGCGCTGCAGCGTCTCGACCTGTTCGGGCTTGAGCTCCAGCGTCGTGGTCCTGCCGACCACGGCGTTCTTGCCTTCCTGCTCTTTCGGCGCCTGGTCGATCGCCAGCACGCGCACGTTGGAGAGGACGACTTCGGATGAGATGACGTCGGCTCCGCCCTTTTCAGGATTCTTCTCGCGCCGGGTCAGCACCACGTCGACGCGGTCGTTGGGCAGGATGAAGCCGCCGGCGGCGGTTTCCGGCGTGATTTCGGTGGAAACGGCGCGCATGCCCGAGGGCAGGATCGCAGCCATGAAGCCGGAGCCGTCGGCCTTGACCAGCTTCGGCTCGCGGATCGGTTCGCCCGCAATGAAGGGGTAGCGCGCGATCGAGCCCGTGATCTCCTTGGTGGCCTCGGGGCGGTCGGTGCGCTTGATGAAGTTGCTGCTCGCCGTCGTCGACGGCCAAGTCTGCCATTGCAGATCGTCCGGTTTGACCTGCTGGCCGAGGCCGATCTCGTTCTTGGCGACGAGGACGTCGACCGTCTGCAGCTGTGCGACCTGCTGGACGGGAGCGGGCGTTTCGCCTGATCCACTCGCCAGATATGCGGCAATGCCACCGGCAACGATGGCAATGGCAAGGACTGCGATCCGTGCGGGATTCATACGCTTCACTTTCCACATTACTCCGCGACGCTTCCGCCGCTGTAACGGGAGTTGACCAGCTATTCGTCAAAGCATGGTTAATGGAGCGTGAGTAAATTGCCTTAACGGAGAGTTACTTGGCAAAGTACTTGGCCGCTGTTGCTGAAGTCAGCGCATCGCGAAGTGGGTGAGGTCGACCGCCTTCATCCACTCCGTTTCCGGGTAGATCATCAGCGCCCCTGCCGCGAGCGCGATGGCGTAGGGAACGCGGTTCTCCTTGGCATGGAGACGAGCAAGCCAGGGCTGGCCCGCGAACGACACCGGCAGCGGCCATTCCCGGAACTGCAGCAGCAGCAGGGTCAGCGCTCCTCCGAACAGCGAGGCGTAGAGCAGGAAGTTCATCACATGCGCAAAGCCGAACCATAGCGCCGCGGCGGCGGCGATCTTGGCGTCGCCGCCGCCGACCTGGCCGATGGCAAAGCAGGCGAAGGCGATCACCAGCACGATGGCGCCGGCGCCGACATGCATCAGGATGTCATGGGCATCCATGCCGGAGGCGATCGCCAGCACCAGGAAACCCGCGATCAGCGCCAGCGATATGCGGTTGGGGATCGACATTGTGAAGAGATCGCTCGCCGCCGCGAACGCCATCAGGGCCGGAAACAGCATTAGGCGGAGGGTATCGAGGATCATGGGTCTGGTGCCCGGTATTGACGTGGGCCAAGGGGGCCAATGGGGACGGAGCCCCGAGTCTAGCCGCCAATCGTGAACGATCGGGAAACGAGCGCGCTCTCACCAGATGCTTGCGATGCGTGCCGCAAGCATCGCCACCGCCAGCAACAGCGACAGGCAGACCAGCGCCGTGGAACGGTCGAGCCGGCTCACTGCCGGCAGGGCCGCGGCCTTGATTCGCGGGGGACTACGCATACGCAACACTCACGCTTCGGAACTTGCTTCGACCTGAAAAAGAAAGGCCCCGGGGAACGCCCGGGGCCTTCTGCAAGCTACGCTCGCAACAATTCGCTTACTTGAGCGAGCTGTTGATCGAGGTGAACTTGGTGTTCAGGTTGGTGCCGAGGCCGTTGACGACCGCGATGATCGCCAGCGAAATGCCGGCGGCAATCAGACCGTATTCGATCGCGGTGGCGCCGGACTCGTCCTTAACGAAACGGGCAAGCAGGTTTTTCATAACTCAACTCCATGTACACAGTGGCTGTCGAACTTAAGTTTGGTCGAGCCGGCGTTCTCAGCACCGTGACCATGGCCGACCCTAAGGTGCGACAATTGCGGCGCAGTTAATTTGATCGCGCAAATCCGGGGGGAACCGGCTGTTATTAAGCACAGTAAATGTGTCATTAAGGACATTGATAAAACCCGCAAATTACCCTGGTTCGGCGTTATGCTGGTACCGCGCGCGCCAGCCGTTCATGGCTCCTTAAGCGCGCAGGCGTAACGCTGCTTTGCTGCTCCGCTGAACGAGGCCGTCATGTCGAACCTGCCCCTGGAAGTCTTCGCCATGCTCGGGCAGGCGATCGCCCAGGTGGTGCCGGCCACGATCGTGCTGGCCGTGATCTTTACGGTGCTGACGCATTTCTGGGCCTGCAATCCCGGCACGCCCTGGTGGCGCAAGCGCGAGCTCGTCACCGACATCTGCTACTGGTTCTTCGTGCCGCTGTTTGCGCGCGTGTTCCGCATCGGGCTGCTCGTGCTTGGCGCCAGCTTCTTCTTCAAGCTGAATGACGCCGACGAGGTTGGTGCCTTCTTTGAAAACGGCCACGGTCCGCTGTCGACGCTGCCGCTTGTGGCGCAGGCGATCCTGTCGCTGGTAGCGGCCGACTTCATGCTGTACTGGCTGCACCGCATGTTTCATGGCGGGGGGTTCTGGAAATACCACGCTATCCACCACTCCTCCGAGGAAGTCGACTGGATCTCGGCGGCGCGCTTCCACCCTGTCAATCTCGTGCTCGGCACCATCGGCGTCGACGTCGTGCTGCTGCTGGCCGGCATCTCGCCGAACGCGATGGTGTTGATGGCACCCTTCAACATCTTCCATTCGGCATTCGTGCACGCCAACATGAACTGGACCCTCGGCCCGTTCCGCTACGTGCTGGCCGGTCCGGTATTCCACCGCTGGCACCACACCTCGCCGGCAGAGGGCGGCGACAAGAATTTTGCCGGCACCTTTCCGGTTTGGGACCTCCTGTTCGGCACCTGGTACATGCCGGAAGGCCGTCTCCCGGAGAATTACGGCATCGACGACCAGGCGACGTTCCCGAACGAGATCGCGGGCCAGCTGGCCTATCCGTTCCGGCGCCAGGCGTCCGCGCCTCCCGCTTGAAAACATTGGGAAATACCGCGCATTTTCGCGGCACTCTTTGCGATTATTTCACACATTGCGGTCAGGGTTAGCCGGGTCGGGCGCCGGTTCCGCTGCGTATCGCTTATGCCGGCTAGTCAATGCCCCGGAGTATAGTATGGCGTACACCTTGCGTAACCGCGCTTCCGCGCGTTTCGGATTCCGTTCCCTCGCGTTGGGGCTGCTGTTGTGGCCGGTGCTGGCTTTCGCCGCGCCGGTGCCGCCGATGCCCGACTCCATCGCTGTCAATGTCGACCAGGCCAAGCTCGTCAAGCTGCCCGGCAAGGTCGCCACCATCGTGGTCGGCAACCCCATGATCGCCGACGTCACCCTGCAGCCCGGCGGCATCATTGTCGTCACCGGCAAGGGCTACGGCGCCACCAATTTCATCGCCCTCGACCGCACCGGCGAGGTGCTGGTGGATCGCATCATCCAGGTCGAAGGTCCGACCGATCAGCTCGTCACCGTCTATCGCGGCGTCGAGCGGGAGTCCTATAGCTGCATGCCGATCTGCCAGCGCCGCGTCACGCTGGGCGACGGCGACGGCTACTTCAAGACGTCGATCGACCAGGCCGGCGCGCTCAACGGCACGGCGCAGGGCGCTGCGGCCGCCGCCGGCAAGTCGCCGAACTGACCGCTAATCGCCATAGGGCCGCGCGGCGCGAATCGCGTTGCGCGGCTTTTTCGTCACCGGATTGGTTAAGGCTTCCTTAACAGGCCGGGCCCGACTGTTCGAAACGCACGAAACATTTCAACAATCTGTTTCGCGTACTTCTGCCTGCAGGTGATTGTCACCGGAGGGATTCAAGGGATGCCCGCGTCTGCCGTCTCACCACGAAGACTCCTTCGCAGGTTCCGCCGCAATAACCGCGGCTCGGCGGCGGTCGAATTCTCCATCATCGCCGTGCCGTTCTTTGCGCTGTTCTTTGCTATCGTCGAGACCGGCATCGTGTTCTTCGCCAGCCAGGTGCTGGAGAACGGCGTCCAGGACAGTGCGCGTCTGATCTACACCAACCAGATGAACAACACGAACACGACGCTCGCTCAATTCAAGACGGACCTGTGTCCTCGCGTCCAGGTGCTGATGAGCTGCCCGGCCAACGTCGATGTCGACGTCAAGTATTATGCGCCCGGCGCAGTCATCAATATCACCGAGCCCCTCAGTGGTGGCGCCTACGACAACAGCGGCCTTACCTTCGTCATTCCGCCTCCCAATTCGACCGGAACGGTCGTGGTCCGCGCCTTCTATCAATGGCCGCTGATCGTCACCGGACTCGGCTACAACATCGCAAATATCGGCCGCGGCAGCGCCAGCAGCAAGCGATTGCTCGCGGCCACCGCGGCCTTCCATGTCGAACCCCCACCATAGAGCCTCGGGAATGGCAATCATGAGCAAGCTTTTCCACGGCGGAAACCTGGTCAGCCGATTCCTTCGCGAGCGCGATGCAAACGCAGCGGTCGAATTCGCCTTTATCGTGCCGCTGATGCTGACGCTGTTCTTCGGAATGGTCGAGTTCTCCTCCGGTTACGCGGCCCAGCGCAAAGTGGCGATTGCGACCCGCAACCTGCTCGGACCTGGTGTCGCAATCCTCCGCCGTCACCGATACCGACCTCGACAATTACAACTCGACGTCCAGGGCGATCATGTACCCTTTCCCCCTGTCGCCTGATTATGAAGCTCGGGTGACCGAGCTCTATATCGATCCGACCACGAAGATAGGTCAGGTGAGATGGAGCAAGGGATGGGGGGCGAACAAACCCCCCCTCACGGGGACCATGGCCGTCCCGACGGCGCTGCAGGTTGGCGGCACCTATGTGATCTTCGGCGAGGTCAGCTACAAATACGTGCCTGCCGTCGGCTACGTGATGGCCAGGGCCGGCGTTCCGATGTCCGACACCACGTATACCCGTCCGCGCCAGTCGACCTGCGTGACCTACGGCGCCGTGCAGAATTGCTGATCGCGCAAGCGGGAGCATGATCCGGAAAAGTGTGAAGCGGTTTTCCGAAGAGATCATGCTCAAACAGTAATCGCGCAAAACAAAAAGGCCGCGCCCATGGGCGCGGCCTTTTCGCATCGATGGTTTAAGTCCCCGGCATTCCCCGGAGAGGTGCGTCAGGCGACGCGGAGATTGTCGGCCGCAGACTTGCCGGAACGGCGGTCCGCCACGATCTCGTACGAGACCTTCTGGCCTTCACGCAGCGTGCCGAGACCGGCACGTTCTACGGCGCTGATGTGCACGAACACGTCGTTGCCGCCGTCATCCGGCTGGATGAAGCCGAAGCCCTTGGTCGCGTTGAACCACTTCACAGTTCCCATGCTCACGGGGATAGTCCTCTAGTAAAAAAAGTCGAAGCCCACTTTCGATAGGCTGGTGAGATCGAATTTTTGGGAGGGTCGTCAGCGTCTGAACCGGCTGCACCGGTGGATAGCTAATGTCGTCCGGCCGAAACTCGATAAGTCAATAATATTCGAACGCAGGGCTCAAAACAATCCTGAGGTGCGCGAATTTTTGCAGCACGGTCTTTGTGCGAAGAGGTCGCGCATGCCATGAAAATGCCACGCGCGATCCCCGGTTTGTCCCGCTACCTGCGGCCGCGGAATTGACCGCCGCGCTGGGCCCCGCGCTGGGGTCCGGGGCCTGCGGAAGCCGGCCGCTCGTCCTTGTGGCGGAAGATCAGGCGGCCCTTCTCGAGGTCGTAGGGCGACATCTCGACGGTGACGCGGTCGCCGGCCAGCGTCTTGATGCGGTTCTTCTTCATCTTGCCGGCGGTGTAGGCGACGATTTCGTGCCCGGCATCGAGCTGCACGCGGTAGCGCGCGTCGGGCAGGATTTCGGTGACCAGTCCCTCGAACTGGATCAGCTCTTCTTTAGCCATGGGTCTCTCCAGGTCGAATGACGGCTAGCGCTGGGGGCGTTGGTTGCGGTTGGGCTTGAATTTCGGCCGGCTTTCGCGATGCAAAAAGGCGACGCCCTGTATCCCGTCAGCCTGGCCGCCCTGCGGACGGGCCGACTCATGCCGGCCGCTCTGCGGAGCGGCGCCATGATTACCACCACCACGGCGCCTCCGGCGAGGGCCTTTCGCTGCCGGTGCACCGTCATTGTTGCGATGCGCATGCACGCGGGGCGCAGGCCTGCCGGGGCGGTGCTGCGGGGCCGCTGCGGGGGCCTCGCGGCCGCCCTGGGTGCGGCGGTCCTCGCGGGGCAGGGTCTTGCGGATCAGCCGCTCGATGTCGCGCAGATACCCCATCTCCTCGGCGCCCGCGACCAGCGAGATCGCAATGCCCTCGGCGCCGGCGCGCGCGGTGCGGCCGATGCGGTGGACATAGGTTTCCGGCACGTTGGGCAGGTCGAAATTGACGACATGGCTGATGCCGTCGACGTCGATGCCGCGCGCGGCGATATCGGTGGCAACGAGCGTGCGGATCTGTCCCGAACGGAACGCCGCCAGCACCCGCTCGCGATGGTTTTGCGACTTGTTGCCGTGGATGGCGTCGGCCGAGATGCCGGCCTTGGCCAGCGCCTTCACCACTTTGTCTGCACCATGCTTGGTGCGGGTGAAGACCAGCGCGCGGTCGACCGGCTCGCTGCTTGAGCAGCTCGGCCAGGAAGCGCGTGCTTGGCCGCGAAATCGACCTGGATGATGCGCTGGTCGATCCGATCGACGGTGGAGGCGACCGGCGTCACCGCGACGCGGGCCGGATCGCGCAGCATGGAATCGGCGAGGTCGGCGATGTCCTTCGGCATGGTGGCCGAGAAGAACAGCGTCTGCCGGCGGATCGGCAGCTTGCCGACGATTTTGCGGATGTCGTTGATGAAGCCCATGTCGAGCATGCGATCGGCTTCGTCCAGCACCAGGAATTCGACCTGGCCGAGCTTGAGCGCATTGCTCTGCACGAGGTCGAGCAGGCGGCCGGGGGTGGCCACCAGCACGTCGACGCCGCCGAACAGCGAGCGCACCTGACGGCCCATCGGCACGCCGCCGATCGCCAGCGCCGAGGTCAGGCGGACATGGCGGCCATAGGTGTTGAAGCTGTCGAGGATCTGGCCGGACAATTCGCGGGTCGGCGAGAGCACCAGCACGCGGCAGGTCTTCGGCTGCGGCCGGATGCGGTTTTCGAGCAGGCGGTGGAGGATCGGCAGCGCGAAGGCGGCGGTCTTGCCGGTGCCGGTCTGGGCGATGCCGACCACGTCGCGGCCGGTCAGCGCCAGCGGGATGGTTTGGGCCTGGATGGGGGTGGGCGTGTGATAGTTCTCTTCGAGAAGGGCACGCTTGATGGGATCGGCGAGGCCGAAATCCTGAAAGGAGGTCAAAAGGTTTCTTTCTGTCAAAACAGCAGGCGCCCGGCCTTCCGGGCCAGGTGCGCGCGAGGGTCATCGAAAGACACCCGCGTGTTTTGGGTATCGCGTTGTTGGGTGGTTGAAAGGAGCAAGCCAGAGCGCCGTCAACGGGCTCAGAACACGCGGCTTGCAGTGACCCGGCATCCCGGATGATCTTTTCATCGCAGGATGATTCTATGGGTCGCGCCGTTCATATGGCCCATGAAGGCGGCGGTTTCAAGGTGAATTGCGCCCCTATGGTTTCATTCGGGCAAAAATACCGCGTGGAATGAAGGACTTGGATAATCCGCTTCGGCGCGGTCGAGTGTTCTCGGATTGGAACTTTCTGCCGGAAAATTAGCCAAAACGCTTATTTTGCTCTATTATTTGGACTGTTTGCCGCAATAGCATACATTTTTTCCGCCCAATAATTATGCAGCCAGAGCCGGTATTTTTTCCCGAGATGCGCTATTACGCCACACTTTCAAAGGCTTGGCCGGCATGAGGCCGGTGGCACGAGTCTTGCGATTCCCTTAACGCAGACGGCCGTGGGGCCGGTTCTCGCAGCGTTTAACGCGTCTGCGTCAGGGAGATGACATCTCATGCTTACTCAATTGACTCACGATATAGCGACGGTGAGCCGCCGTCGCTGGCTGGCGGCCACCGCCGGCGTGGTTCTCGGGCTCGCCGCCTTTGGCCCTGCCAAAGCGCAGGAGACCATCAAGGTCGGCGTCCTGCACTCGCTTTCCGGCACCATGGCCATCAGCGAAACCACGCTGAAGGACACCATCCTCTTCCTGATCGACGAGCAGAACAAGAAGGGCGGCGTGATGGGCAAGAAGCTCGAAGCCGTCGTCGTCGACCCCGCTTCGAACTGGCCGCTGTTCGCCGAAAAGGCGCGCGAGCTGATCACCAAGAACAAGGTCGCGGTCGTGTTCGGCTGCTGGACCTCGGTGTCGCGCAAGTCCGTGCTCCCCGTGTTCAAGGAGCTGAACAACATCCTGTTCTACCCCGTGCAGTACGAGGGTGAGGAGAGCGAGCGCAACGTGTTCTACACCGGCGCCGCGCCGAACCAGCAGGCGATCCCCGCGGTCGACTATCTGATGAAGGACGAGAAGGTGAAGCGCTGGGTTCTGGCGGGCACCGACTACGTCTATCCGCGCACCACCAACAAGATCCTGGAAGCCTACCTGAAGTCGAAGGGTGTCGCCCAGGAAGACATCATGATCAACTACACGCCGTTCGGTCACAGTGACTGGCAGACGATCGTGGCCGACATCAAGAAGTTCGGCTCGGCCGGCAAGAAGACGGCGGTGGTCTCCACCATCAACGGCGACGCCAACGTGCCCTTCTACAAGGAACTGGGCAACCAGGGCATCAAGGCCAAGGACATCCCGGTCGTGGCGTTCTCGGTGGGTGAAGAAGAGCTCGCCGGCATCGACACCAAGCCGCTGATCGGCCATCTCGCCGCCTGGAACTACTTCCAGTCGATCAAGGATCCCGGCAACGAGAAGTTCATCAAGGCCTGGCAGGCCTACACCAAGAACCCGAAGCGCGTGACCAACGATCCGATGGAAGCGCACGTCATCGGCTTCGACATGTGGGTCAAGGCGGTCGAGAAGGTGAAGTCCACCGATGCGGACAAGGTGATCGACGCTCTCCCGGGCATCGAAGCCAAGAACCTGACCGGCGGCACCTCGAAGATGCTGCCCAACCACCACATCACCAAGCCGGTGTTCATCGGCGAGATCAAGGGCAACGGCCAGTTCGACGTGGTCTGGAAGACCCCGGGTCTGGTCGCGGGCGATGCCTGGTCGAAGGAGCTCGACGGCTCCAAGGACCTGATCGGCGATTGGGTTGGCAAGAAGTGCGGCAACTACAACACCAAGACCAACAAGTGCGGCGGTCAGGGCTCCTGATCCAGGAAGGCTCCTGAACTGAAACGCACACGCAACATAGTCACGACAACGGAGAAGGCGGCGTGTCGCCGCCTTCTCCAACTCTCCTGCCGGGGAAAACCAGTGTCTGCCACCATGTTTGACCGCCTTCGCGCGGCCGTTCTTTCATTGTGCCTGATCGTGGCCTTCGCGGTGCCGGCCCATGCGGGCCCGTTCGAGGACGCGGTCGCCAAATTCGCCAACGACGATTACTCCGACACTGCCGACGCCGTCGATGCGATTGTCGCCTCCGGCAATCCGCTCGCCTTCCCCATCATCAGCGCGCTGCAGGAAGAACGGCTGTTCGCCGACCCCGACAGCAAGAAGGTCTTCATCAAGCAGGCCGACGACAAGATCGTCGACGCCGCAACGGGAGCTGCCGTCGACAAGCTGCCCGATGGCGCCGCTGAAGTGCGCCTCAACAACCGCCTGCGCCGCACGGTGGACACCGCGCTCGGCACGTCTCACGTTGATGTCGCCCGATCCCACCAAGCGCATTGCGGCCGCGCAGTCCGTCTTCAAGTCGCATGACGAGAACGCTTTGCCGGTCGTCGACGAGGCGCTGGCCAAGGAAACCAACAAGACCGCGAAGGCCGCCTTCGTCGAGGCGCGCGCCGCGATCCTGCTGTTCAAGTCCGACGCCTCGGAAGCCGACAAGCTCGACGCCATCGCCGTCATCAAGGCGAGGGGCGACCAGGAAGCGCTGGCCATGCTCACCAGCATCGGCTCCGACCAGCCGCCGCCGGTGGTGAAAGCCGCAGCTAGCGCCATCGCCTCGATCCAGGGCAATCTGGCGCTGTGGTCGATGGTGCAGAACGCCTGGTACGGCCTGTCGCTCGGCTCGGTGCTGCTGCTCGCGGCCATTGGGCTTGCCATCACCTTCGGCGTGATGGGCGTCATCAACATGGCCCATGGCGAGATGGTGATGATCGGCGCCTACACCACCTTCGTGGTGCAGGAGGTGATCCGCACCCGCTATCCCGGCCTGTTCGACTATTCGCTGTTCATCGCGGTGCCGCTCGCCTTTGTCGTCGCGGGCGCCATCGGCGTCGCCATCGAGCGCGGCATCATCCGCTTCCTCTACGGCCGGCCGCTGGAGACGCTGCTGGCCACCTGGGGCCTGTCGCTGGTGATGCAGCAGGCGGTGCGCACCGCCTTCGGCCCCACCAACCGCGAGGTCGGCAACCCCTCCTGGATGAGCGGCGCCTTCGAGCTCGGCCAGATCACCATCACCTATAACCGGCTCTGGATCCTGGTCTTCACGCTCGCCGTGTTCGCGATCCTGCTCGCCATGCTGCGCTACACGGCGCTCGGCCTGGAGATGCGCGCGGTGACGCAGAACCGCCGCATGGCGGCCTCGATGGGCATCGCCACCTCGCGCGTCGATGCGCTGACCTTCGGCCTCGGCTCCGGCATTGCCGGCATCGCCGGCGTGGCGCTGTCGCAGATCGACAACGTCAGCCCCAATCTCGGCCAGAGCTACATCATCGACAGTTTCATGGTCGTGGTGTTCGGCGGCGTCGGCAATCTCTGGGGCACGCTGGTCGGCGCCTTCACGCTCGGCATCGCCAACAAGTTCCTCGAGCCGGTGGC
This sequence comes from uncultured Alphaproteobacteria bacterium, assembly GCA_963726865.1. Classification (GTDB taxonomy): domain Bacteria; phylum Pseudomonadota; class Alphaproteobacteria; order Rhizobiales; family Xanthobacteraceae; genus Bradyrhizobium. The sequence continues at coordinate 39,430 of CAVSEE010000007.1, forward strand.
CGGCGCCGTGCTCGGCAAGATCGCCATTCTCGTGCTGATCATCCTGTTCATCCAGAAGCGGCCGCGCGGCCTGTTCGCGCTCAAGGGGCGGGCGGTGGAAGCATGATGCCGCACGTCCTCACCCGCTCGCTCGACCGCGCCGCGACGACCTTCATCCTTGTTGTCGCCGGTCTCGGCATCCTGATCCCGCTGTCCAACCTGCTGCTGCCGGAAGGCTCGTTCTTCCAGGTGCCGACCTATCTGGTGGCGCTGTGGGGCAAGTATGCCTGCTACGCCATCCTCGCGCTTTCGATCGATCTGATCTGGGGCTATTGCGGCATCCTCTCGCTCGGCCATGGCGCGTTCTTCGCGCTCGGCGGCTACGCCATGGGCATGTACCTGATGCGGCAGATCGGCAGCCGCGGCGTCTACGGCAACCCGATCCTGCCCGACTTCATGGTGTTCCTGAACTATCCAAAGCTGCCGTGGTACTGGCACGGCTTCGACATGTTCTGGTTCGCGGCGCTGATGGTCGTGCTGGTGCCGGGCCTGCTCGCCTTTGCATTCGGCTGGTTCGCTTTTCGCTCGCGCGTCACCGGCGTGTATCTTTCGATCATCACGCAGGCGATGACCTACGCGCTGCTGCTCGGCTTCTTCCGCAACGATTTCGGCTTCGGCGGCAACAACGGCCTGACCGACTTCAAGGACATTCTCGGCTTCAACGTGCAGGCCGAGGGCACGCGCTGCGCGCTGTTCTTCCTGAGCTGCGCCGCGCTGATCGCAGCCTTCCTGATCTGCCGCGCGATCGTCACCTCCAAGCTCGGCAAGGTGCTGATCGCCATCCGCGACGCCGAGTCCCGCACGCGCTTCCTCGGTTACCGCGTCGAATCCTACAAGCTGTTCGTGTTCACGCTGTCGGCCTGCATGGCCGGTGTCGCCGGTGCGCTCTATGTGCCGCAGGTCGGCATCATCAATCCATGCGAATTTGCCCCGGGCAACTCGATCGAAGCGGTGATCTGGGTCGCCGTCGGCGGCCGCGGCACGCTGATCGGCGCGGCGATCGGCGCCGTCGTCGTCAACTATGCCAAGACATTCTTCACCTCGGGTGCGCTGGCGCCGTACTGGCTGTTCATGCTGGGCGCGCTGTTCATCCTGGTGACGCTGTTCTTGCCCAAGGGCATCGTCGGCACCTTCAACACGTGGTGGGAGCCGTGGAAGGCCGCGCGCAACGCCGATGAGGCGAGCGCCGCAGCCGAAGACGGCGCCGTGCCGAAGCCCAATCCGGCGGAGTGAGCGCATGAACGTCATGGACACCCGCAAGACTTCCGCCATGCTCTATCTCGACGGCGTGCACGTCTCCTTCGACGGCTTCCACGCCATCAACAATCTGTCGCTGACGCTGGAGCCCGGCGAGATGCGCGCCATCATCGGCCCGAACGGCGCCGGCAAGACCACGATGATGGACATCATCACCGGCAAGACCAAGCCGGACGAGGGCGTGGTGCTGTTCGACGGCATCGTCGATCTGACGCGTCTGGACGAGACCCGCATCGCCGAGCTCGGCATCGGCCGCAAATTCCAGAAGCCGACGGTGTTCGAGAGCCAGACCGTGCAGGACAATCTGCTGCTCGCGCTCAACGTCGATCACAGCGTCAAGGGCACGCTGTTCTGGCGCCGCAACACCGACGAATCCGAACGCATCGACAAGGTGCTGGAGACCATCCGCCTCACGGACGCGCGCGACCGCCTCGCCGGCAGCCTGTCGCACGGCCAGAAGCAGTGGCTCGAGATCGGCATGCTGCTGGCGCAGGATCCGAAGGTGCTGCTGGTCGACGAGCCGGTCGCCGGGATGACCGACGTCGAGACGCATCAGACCGCGGAGCTCCTCAAGGAGATCAACCGGAACCACACCATCATGGTGGTCGAGCACGACATGACCTTCGTCCGCGAGCTCGGCGTCAAGGTCACCTGCCTGCACGAAGGCTCGGTGCTGGCCGAAGGCACCATCGACCAGGTCTCGTCGAACGAGCGCGTCATCGAAGTGTATCTGGGGCGCTAGGCCATGCTGAACGTCGACAACATCAACCTCTATTACGGCGCGGCGCAGGCGCTGCGCGGCGTGTCGCTGAAGGCCGAGCCCGGCAAGGTGACCTGCGTGCTCGGCCGCAACGGCGTCGGCAAGACCTCGCTGCTGCGCGCGCTGGTCGGGCAATACCCGATCGCCTCGGGCGGCATCACATTCGACGGCGACGACCTCAACCCGCTGAAACCTTACGAGCGCGCCCGGCTCGGCATCGGCTTCGTGCCGCAGGGCCGCGAGATCTTTCCGCTGCTGACGGTGGAGGAAAATCTCAAGACCGGCTTCGGTCCGCTGAAGCGCGACCAGCGCAGCATTCCCGACGACGTGTTTTCGCTGTTTCCGGTGCTGCAGACCATGCTCGGCCGCCGCGGCGGCGATCTCTCCGGCGGCCAGCAGCAGCAGCTCGCGATCGGCCGCGCGCTGGTGATGCGGCCGAGATTGCTGCTGCTCGACGAGCCGACCGAGGGCATCCAGCCCTCGATCATCAAGGACATCGGCCGCGCCATCTCTTATTTGCGCAACCTCGGCAACATCGCCATCGTGCTGGTCGAACAATATCTCGACTTTGCCTGCGAGCTCGGCGACAATTTCGCCGTCATGGACCGCGGCGCGGTGAAGTACACCTGCGACCGCGCAAGCCTCGATCCCAGCGAGATCAGCCGCCAGATGGCGCTGTGATCGGATTGTAATGCGGCATCTCGCCGCTTCCGGGGGAAGGATGCGGACCGAGACGCGCGCTGCCTCTGCGATCTTCGCGGCCAACCGCGCCCGCGGCGCGGTGCGTTTCGACGTACGCTGCGACGATGGCGTCACCCGCCGCGGCCGGCTGCATGAATCCGGCTCGCTGCGCGTGCGCTTTCCATCGCCCGAGGACGACGGCCTTTCCGCCGTGTTCGTCAACACGGCGGGCGGCGTCGCCGGCGGCGACCGCTTTGAGGTCGCGATCTCGGCCGGCGAGGGGGCTCGCCTGACCCTGACCACGGCGGCGGCCGAAAAGGTCTATCGCGCGCCGGACGCTCCGGCGCAGCTCGACATTTCCTTGAAGGCCGCCAGCGGCGCGCATCTCGCCTGGCTGCCGCAGGAAACCATCCTGTTCGATCGCGCCAAGATTTCGCGCCGGATCGACATCGATCTGGCCGAGGACGCCTCGCTTCTGCTCTGCGAAATCGTGGTGTTCGGCCGCGCCGCCATGGGCGAGCGCATGCAGCAGGGCGAATTCGTCGACCGCTGGCGCCTGCGCCGCGGCGGCAAGCTGGTGTTTGCCGAAACCGTCCGGCTCGACGGCGACATCGGCGCCAAGCTGGCGCGGCCGGCGGTCGCCAAAGGCGGCGTCGCGATCGCCACGGCGCTGATCGTGCCGGGCGATGAGGCCGTGGTCGAGCGCATCCGCGAGGCCGCGGAATCGTTCGGCGGCGAGGTCGGCATCTCCGCCTGGAATGGCTTTGCAATGGCGCGTTTCTGTGCCCAAGATGCAGCCCGGCTGCGCGCCGACATGATGACGGTGCTCGGCCGCGCCTCGCCATCGCCGTTGCCCCGCCTGTGGCTGAACTAACTTTACAACCAGAGTGCTCGCATGAATCTTTCCCCCGCGAAAAGGACAAGCTGCTGATCTCGATGGCCGCGATGGTGGCGCGCCGCCGGCTCGAGCGCGGCGTCAAGCTCAACCATCCCGAGGCGATCGCGATCATCTCCGATTTCATCGTCGAGGGCGCGCGCGACGGCCGCACCGTCGCCGACCTGATGCAGGCCGGCGCGCAGGTGTTGACCCGCGACCAGGTGATGCCCGGCATTCCCGAGATGATCCACGACATCCAGGTCGAGGCGACGTTTCCCGACGGCACCAAGCTCGTCACCGTGCACGAGCCGATCCGATAGGAGTTCTTGATCATGATCCCCGGCGAACTCTTCATCAAGGACGGCGAGATCGAACTCAATGCCGGCCGCAAGACCGTGACGCTCACGGTCGCCAACACCGGCGACCGCCCGATTCAGGTCGGCTCGCACTATCATTTCTTCGAAACCAATCCGGCGCTGAAATTCGACCGCAAGAAGGCCCGCGGCATGCGCCTCGACATCGCCGCCGGCACCGCCGTCCGCTTCGAGCCCGGCCAGACCCGCGACGTGCAACTCGTCGCGCTCGCCGGCAAGACGCATGGTCTACGGCTTCCGCGGCGACGTGATGGGGAAGCTGTGACGCGATGCCTTCCGGCCGTGCGATTGGTCGTCAGCGAAGCCGCCGATCTCGCGGCGCGCCGGCACAATGGCATGGCGCGGAAGGGGCGGGGCAATCGAGCCCTACATCAATCACCTCGCCGAGGTCGCGAACATCCTCGCCGAGGTCACCGATGGCGCCGATGCCGAACTGGTCGCGGCCGGCTGGCTGCACGACACCGTCGAGGACACGGAGACAACGCGCGACGAACTCGCGCAGAAATTCGGCGAGCGCGTCGCCGCGCTGGTCGTGGAGGTGACGGACGACATGTCGCTTCCCAAAGCACAGCGGCGGCAAAGGCAGATCGAGGACGCCCCGCACAAATCGCCGGGCGCCAAGCTGATCAAGATCGCCGACAAGATCAGCAATATCCGCGCGCGCATTCATTCCGACCCGAACGCGGAAGAGCGCGCCGATCTCACCGACTACGTCGACTGGGCCGAGCAGGTCGTCGCTGGCTGCCGCGGCGGCAATGCCGCGTCTCGACCGCATGTTCGACGACACCGTCAAGCTTGCAAGGAGTTCTCCGTGAGCACGAAGATCAAGCGTTCCGTCTATGCCGACATGTTCGGCCCGACCACCGGCGACAGGGTGCGGCTGGCCGACACCGATCTCATCATCGAGGTGGAGAAGGATTTCACCACCTATGGCGAGGAGGTGAAGTTCGGCGGCGGCAAGGTGATCCGCGACGGCATGGGCCAGTCGCAGGTGACCAACAAGCAGGGCGCGGCCGACACCGTCATCACCAATGCGCTGATCGTCGATCACTGGGGCATCGTGAAGGCCGACGTCGCCATCAAGGAAGGCATGATCGCCGCGATCGGCAAGGCCGGCAATCCCGACATCCAGCCCGGCGTCACCATCGTGATCGGCCCCGGCACCGACGTGATCGCGGGCGAGGGAAAAATCCTCACCGCCGGCGGCTTCGACAGCCACATCCATTTCATCTGCCCGCAGCAGATCGAGCACGCGCTGATGAGCGGCGTCACCTCGATGCTCGGCGGCGGCACCGGGCCCTCGCACGGCACCTTCGCCACCACCTGCACGCCCGGCCCCTGGCACATGGCGCGGATGATCCAGTCGTTCGACGCCTTCCCGGTCAATCTCGGCATTTCCGGCAAGGGCAATGCGGCGCGGCCGGCCGCGCTGGTCGAGATGATCAAGGCCGGCGCCTGTGCGCTGAAGCTGCACGAGGACTGGGGCACCACGCCGGCCGCGATCGACAACTGCCTTGCGGTCGCCGACGACTACGACATCCAGGTGATGCTGCATTCCGACACGCTGAACGAATCCGGCTTTGTCGAGGACACCGTGAAGGCGTTCAAGGGCCGCACCATCCACGCCTTCCACACCGAGGGCGCCGGCGGCGGCCACGCGCCTGATATCATCAAGATCGCCGGCCTCAAGAACGTGCTGCCGTCCTCGACCAACCCGACGCGGCCGTTCACCCGCAACACCATCGACGAGCATCTCGACATGCTGATGGTGTGCCACCATCTCGATCCCTCGATCGCGGAAGACCTCGCCTTCGCCGAAAGCCGCATCCGCAAGGAAACCATCGCCGCCGAAGACATCCTGCACGACCTCGGCGCGCTCTCGATGATGTCGTCGGACTCCCAGGCCATGGGCCGGCTCGGCGAAGTCATCATCCGCACCTGGCAGACCGCCGACAAGATGAAGAAGCAGCGCGGCTCGCTGCCGCAGGACAAGGGCAAGGACAACGACAATTTCCGCGTCAAGCGCTACATCGCCAAATACACCATCAACCCCGCGATCGCGCATGGCGTCTCGAAGCTGATCGGCTCGGTGGAGAAGGGCAAGCTCGCCGACCTCGTGCTGTGGTCGCCGGCCTTCTTCGGCGTCAAGCCGGACTGCATCATCAAGGGCGGCTCGATCGTGGCAGCTCCCATGGGCGATCCCAACGCCTCGATCCCGACGCCGCAGCCCGTGCATTACCAGCCGATGTTCGCGGCCTTCGGCAAGTCGCTGACGGCCTCGTCCGTGGTGTTCACCTCGAAGGCGGCGATCACCGGCGGGCTGGCGAAGAAGCTCGGCATCGACAAGAAGCTCTATCCCGTGAAAAACACCCGCGGCGGCATCTCCAAGAAGAGCATGATCCACAACGACGCCACGCCCAAGATCGAGGTCGATCCGGAGACCTATGAGGTGCGCGCCGACGGCGAGCTTCTGACCTGCGAACCTGCCGAGGTGCTGCCTATGGCGCAGCGCTACTTCATGTTCTAAAACCGCTCCCGGCATTAGCCCAAAAACAAAAGCCGGGAGGATTTTCCGTGATTTACGTCGTAGCCACGCTGATGGTGAAACCCGAGACGCGCGCCGAATTCATCGCCGCCGCCACCGCCTGCATCAAGGAGACGCGCAAGGAGAAGGGCTGCGTCGCCTATGACCTGCACGAGAGCGTCACCGATCCCGCGAAAATGGTGTTCGTCGAGCAGTGGGAGAACGAGGAGGCGCTGGTGCCGCATCGCGGCGCCGAGCACATGAAGACGTTCGGCCGCGTCGTGGTGAAATGCATCACCGACAAGCCGAAGATCGAGGTCATCACGCCCGCCAATGTCACCGTGCGCTAAACAACAAGAACAAGGGAGAGAAACAATGATCTACGTGATCGCCACCACGCCGGTGAAGCCAGGACAGATCGATTCCTTCATCGCCGGCCACAAGAAATGCATCGCCGAGACGCTGAAGGAAAAGGGCTGCCTCGCCTATGAAGGCCATACCACCATCCACGATCCCAACACCTATGTCGTGGTGGAGCGCTGGGAGACGCGCGACGACCTCAACGCCCACGGCAAGGCGCCGCACATGAAGGTCTGGCGCGAATATTCCGCGCCGCTGAAGGCCGGGCAGACGTGATCGAGATCATCAGCGCCGACAAGGTGGATACGATCAAGGCATGATCCGGGCGACGCAGGTTCGGGGCCAGTATCGCTGGGCGGAAGCGCCGGCCGATACCGTCGTGCTCGATTTCGACGACCGCCACCGGCGGCGCATGGCGATGACGGGCACGCGCGGCCTCGAATTCCTGCTCGACCTCGAAAACGCCGTCGCGTTGCGCGGCGGCGACGCGCTGGTGCTGGAAGACGGCCGCCTGATCGAGGTGGTCGCGGCGCCCGAGCCGCTGCTCGAGATCCGAGGGCACGATCCCGGCCATCTGGTGCGGATCGCCTGGCATCTCGGCAACCGTCATCTGCCGACGCAGATCATGGGCAGGGGCCTGCGCATCCGGCGCGATCACGTCATCGAGGAGATGGTGAAGGGGCTCGGCGCGCGCGTCATCGAGATCGAGGCGCCGTTCGATCCCGAAGGCGGCGCCTATGCGGCCGCCCACGCCGCGCACGATCATGACCACGGACATGGCGGCCATCACCATGGGCATGATCATCACCACGATCACGGTCATCACGATGACCACGCGCATCATGGCGGTCACCATCACGATCATCATCACCATGATGAGCATTGCGACCACGAGCATCACCACGGCGACACCCATGCTCATGACCACAAATAGCGTGGGGACCGACGACGCGCGCGCGATGAGCGCGAGCGAGGCGGCCGCGCTGTACCGGCTGATGACCTGGCTGTCGCCGGCTTTCCCGGTCGGCGCTTTCTCCTATTCCAGCGGCATCGAATGGGCGGTCGAGGCCGGCGACATCACCGATGCGGCCACCTTGCGCGACTGGCTCGCCGCTGATGCTGACCGACGGCGCCGGCTTTTGCGATGCCGTATTCCTGGCGCAGACCCATCGTGCGGTGACCGCGCATGAGGATGCGTCCCTGCACGATATCGCCGAGCTTGCCGCCGCCTTCGTGCCCTCGCGCGAGCGCCAGCTGGAGACGACGACACAGGGCCGCGCCTTCATCGACATCGCGCGCGCGGCCTGGCGCTGCGAGGGGCTCGATGAAATCATCGCGGCCTGCGGCGACAAGATCGTCTATCCCGTCGCCGTCGGCCTCGTCAGCGCCGCCCATGGCATTCCGCTGGAGCCCACGCTGCACGCCTTCCTGCATGCGGTGGTCTCGAACTGGATTTCCGCCGGCAGCCGGCTCGATTCCGCTCGGCCAGACCGACAGCCAGCGCGTGCTGGCCCGGCTCGAGCCGGATGTCGCCGCGACCGCCAAACGCGCGATATCGGCCTCGCTCGACGATCTCGGCAGCGCGACGTTTCGCGCCGATCTCGCGAGCCTGCGGCACGAGACGCAGTACACGCGGCTGTTCAGGTCGTGAGCACATCGAACACCGTAAGGAACGAACAAATGGCAAAATCCCACGGCCCCCTGCGGGTCGGCGTCGGCGGTCCGGTCGGATCCGGCAAGACCGCGCTGATGGACCTGCTCTGCAAGACCATGCGCGAGCGCTACGACATCGCCGCGATCACCAACGACATCTACACCAAGTGGGATGCGGAATTCCTGGTGCGCTCGGGCTCGCTGACGCCGGACCGCATCGCCGGCGTCGAGACCGGCGGCTGCCCGCACACCGCGATCCGCGAGGATGCCTCGATGAATCTCGCCGCGGTCGCCGACATGCGCGCGAAATTTCCGGCACTCGACCTGGTGCTGATCGAATCCGGCGGCGACAACCTGGCGGCGACTTTTTCGCCGGAGCTCGCCGACCTCACCATCTACGTCATCGACGTCGCCGCCGGCGACAAGATCCCGTCCAAGGGCGGCCCCGGCATCACCCGCTCCGACCTCCTGGTCATCAACAAGATCGACCTGGCGCCCCATGTCGGCGCCTCGCTGGAGAAGATGGAGACCGACGCAAGGCGCATGCGCGGCGAGCGGCCCTTCGTGATGACCAACCTGAAGAAGAGCGAGGGGCTCGATCGCATCGTCGCCTTCATCGAGGCCAAAGGCGGGTTGCGGCCGGCCGTGAAGGCCAAGGCGGGCTAGCGAGGCAGGCCAGCGACGTTGCGGCGTTAACGATCGTTAACGGCCCTGCCGCACTTCCGCTTGACATTCAGAATGATTCTAAATGGCGTAATGGAACCAGGTTCCATCGCCGCCGTTGAACACTTCTGGCCTCGCGGTGACCAAGGTTTGGTGCCCGGAGTGACTGTCCGCGTTATGGCCCACGGCAAGTTGCATCACCATGCCCGCTTCTCCAATATCCCGCGCGATTTGCTGGCCTGATTTTCCCTGTCGCTGTTGCCGCCCGGGCATCATCCGGATGGGTTGCTTGATTCGTTGCCACACTTTCATTCCCGGGTAGGCGAGTGGTTCGGCTGGGTTTCATCGTCGGTCTGATCGGGCTGATCGGAGCGTTGCTCTCCGGCGGCGCGGCTTGTCGCGTGCACCAGCAGGAACTCGCGATCGACAGCATTGCGCTTGCGCGCGCGATCGACGTGCATGCGAGCCTGGTGCAGGACCGCCTCACCGAGCGCGAGCTGCTCGCCCGCGTCGCCTCCGGCCTGTTTCGCACGCCGGCGACCGTGAAGGCCAACATGCTGGAGCCGCTGCGCTCGGCGATCTACGCCTTCAAGACCGATTTCGTGCGTCGCCGCCTGGATCGCGCGGTTGAAGCCGGACGAGCTCGCGGCCGCGCAGAGCGAACTGAAGAGCGCGGGATTTCCCAATCCCGATCATCCGCGATCTACGACGACCAGCCGCTCGACATCAAGGCGATCGACAAGCCGATCAACGTGCTGATGGATCTCGAGCCGCGCAGCGCCCGAGACCGTCGCCTTTCCCGGCCGCGTGCTCGATCAGCCATTCCATCGTCGGCCCGACGCTGGCGCGGGCCAAGGCCGAGGGCAAGCCGGTTGCCTCCGACCCGGTTCCGCTGCTGCGCAGGGACGGCCCGCTCGGCATCGTGCTCGCCGCGCCGGTGCTCGAGGGCGCGACGAGCCGGCCGGCTTCGTCACGTTTTCCTACGAGCTCGGCTCGCTGATGCTCACCAATGACGACCGCTCGCTGTTCGCGGTGGCGCTGCGCGATCCGCGCGAGGCGGGCAGCGAACTGATCGCCAGCGAGCAGGGCGCGGTCACCACCCGTGCGGCCTCGGAAGAGCATCGGCGCGCCGGCGATCGTGCGCACCGTCACCTTCGGCGGCCGCGACTGGTCGCTCGGCTACTACGCCAAGACCAGCGCGCGTGCAGCGCGCGCAGCAGACCGCGGTCATTGTCGCGGCGATCGGGCTTGCCATCACCGGCATCATCTGCGGCCTGTTCGGCTATGTCGCCTACAACAATTTGCGGCTCAGCCGCGAGATCGAGGTGCGCATCGGCTTCGAGCGCCGGCTGACCGCCGTGATCGACGAGCTCAATCACCGCGTCAAGAACATCCTGGCGGTGATCCAGTCGATCGTGACGCGCACGCTGCGCCACGGCTCCGACATCGACGTCGCGCGCGAGCTCCTGATCGGCCGCATCCACGCCATGTCCAACGTCGTCTCGCTGCTCAGCGAGAGCCAGTGGCAGGGCGTCAAGCTGAAGGGCCTGTTCGAAGTCGCGCTCGATCCCGCATGCCGACCGCATCGCGGTCAACGGCCCCGACATCACGGTCAGCGCGCGCGCGGCGCAAAGCCTGTCGCTGCTGTTCTTCGAGCTCGCCTCGCATTCCGACGAGGGTCTGTCGCTGGTCGGCAAGCATCCGCACATCGTCGCGCATTGGGAGATGACGGCGAGAGGGGCCGACGAGCCAATTCCATTTCCGCTGGGAGGAGTTCAACACCTCGCAGGCGACGCGCCGGCCCGACAGCGATTTCGGCCTGATCCTGCTCGACCGCGTCGCGCCCGAAGCGCTCGGCGGCACCGCCAAGCGCTACTTCACCGACGTCAGTTACGTCTACGAACTGACCGCGCCGATGAACACGGTGATCGACATGACCGAGCGCGAGCGCACCGACCAGATCTCCGCGCCGGTCAGGCCGCGGTCGTAGTTTTTCTTCACCTCTCCCCGCGCTTGTCCGCGGTAGCCTTGGCGAAGGCGGATGCGGGGGCACCGCGTGCCATTTGCGGGAACCGCACGCGCCCCATTTGCATTGTATCGCCATCAAACCACTGAGGAGATGGCTGATGGGACGATACATGTTGTTGTGGCTGCTCGGCGTGCCAATTCCGATCCTGCTGCTGATCTACGCGTTCGGCGGCTTGCACTGATTTCCGTGAGGAGGCGGCTGGGGCGGGACCTCGCGGCGGCGAGCGCCGCCTTTTGCTTGCCCTGAATTTCTTGCGAACCGTAAACAAAAAAGGCGGCCAATGCGGCCGCCTTTTCTGTCTTCTTCCGGGGCTGTCTCTAGCCGCTATCCATTGCCGCCGATCACCGCGCGCACGGTGTTGTCGGGGCCGAAATCGTCCGCGCCGTCGACATAGAGCAGCGCGGAAAGTTTCGAGCGCGCGCGGTTGACGCGGCTCTTGATGGTGCCGACGGCGCAGCCGCAGATCGCGGCCGCGTCTTCGTAGGAGAAGCCGGAGGCGCCGACCAGGATCAGCGCCTCGCGCTGGTCCTGCGGCAGCTTGTCGAGCGCGACGCGAAATTCCTCGAATTCGAGGTGCGCGCTTTGCGACGGCTGCGTCTTCAGCGTCTTGGCATAGTTGCCCTCGGCGTCCTCCACCTCGCGCCGCCGCTTGCGATAGTCGGAGCGGAACAGGTTGCGCAGGATGGTGAACAGCCAGGCCGGCAGGTTCGAGCCGGGCTGGAACGAGTCGATGTTGGCAATGGCGCGCAACAGCGTCTCCTGCACCAGATCGTCGGCACGGTCGCCGTTACCGCGAAAGCGAAATCGCGAACGCGCGCAGGCTCGGGACCGACGCCAGAATGTCGTCGCGAAGTTGGTTGGTGAGAGGCATTAGCTCCTCCCGTTGTTATTGTCGGTGTCGCCCCCGCCCTGCGCCCCGGGCTCGTCGAGCTTGCGGACCAGCTCCGCAAAGCGGTCCGGCACGCCTTGCCGCACCACGTCGTCGTACATCGCGCGGAGTTGATGGCCGATCCGGGCCTGGATTTCCGCGTTCAGGCCGCCCTGCTTGCGGGGGGCGCCCGGTTGGCTTGCTTGTGACTTTACTTCCTTCATGATCCGATCCACGCTCCCCCGAGAGTTAAGTCCCTGAATTCTCGAAATTATCTTTCATTCGGAAACCCTGGGTTCCGGTCGCATTGAGGAGAGGTAATGCGAAGTTCGGCCAAAGGTTCCGGAACTGTGGAACTTTTATTTGGAACTTTTGAGGCGGTGGGGCGTTGGGGCGGCATCAGGGGAACCGGGTCACCCCGTCAAGGTTGCTGACCCATACTGAAAAAATGGAGTGGGGATGTCCCGATCACAGGTTGTTGCCGAACACCTGCCGCTGTTGCGGCGCTATGCCCGTGCGCTGACCGGAAACCAGTCCTCGGGCGATGCCTATGTCGCGGCGATGCTCGAGGCGCTGCTGCAGGATGCCTCGCTGCTCGATGAGCGTCACGGCCCGCGCGCCGGCCTGTTCCGGCTGTTCACGCAAATCTGGAATTCGGTCTCGATCAACGACAAGAGCGACGTGACGCCGCTGCCGCTGCCTCCGAGCGGCGGCTGTCCAACATCACGCCGCTGCCGCGCCAGGCCTTCCTGCTGCTGTCGCTCGAAGGCTTTCCGGAAGAGGAAGTCGCCTTCATCCTCGGCACCGACATCGCCGAGACGCGGCGCCTTGCCGACGCCGCCGGCCGCGAGATGGCGGCCGAGATCGCCACCGACGTGCTGATCATCGAGGACGAGACCTTCATCGCGATGGACCTCGAGAGCCTGGTGAAGAATCTCGGCCACAACGTCATCGGCGTGGCGCGCACCCACACCGATGCGGTGGCGCTGGCCAAGAACCGCAAGCCCGGCCTGATCCTCGCCGACATCCAGCTCGCCGACGGCTCGTCCGGCCTCGATGCGGTGAACGAGCTGTTGCGCACCTTCGAGGTGCCGGTGGTGTTCATCACCGCCTATCCGGAGCGCTTCCTCACCGGCGAGCGCCCGGAGCCGGCGTTCCTGATCTCAAAGCCGTTCCAGCCCGCGATGGTCTCGGCGGTGGCGAGCCAGGCGCTGTTCTTCCAGCGCAACTCGCGCAACCGCGCGCCCAAAGCTGCATCAGCGTAAAGGCCGCGTCGGCCTGATATCCGTGGTCATGAACATCCGGCGCGTCCACCAGGGCGCGCCGGATTTTTTTGCGCCTCACTTGCTGCCATACATGTCGCGAAGCACCAGCGCGGCGTCCTTGCCCGGCAGGCGGGTGATCTCGGCAAACAGCTCGATTGCGGTCGCGCAGTAGCGCGCCGGCGAAGCCGGGTCGGGCTGCGCCAGCGACTGAAGGTCCGCGGCGGTGTAGCCCTTCCTGGCCAGGCTTGCCCTCATCACCTCCCAGGATGCCTTGATGCTCGCCTCCGCGCCGTCCGCCTTGTCGCGCGTCCTCGCCGACAGCACGATCTGTTCGTGCAGCGCCAGCTGGCGTTTCCCGAGTTCGGGCGGCAGCCTCTTGGTATCGCTCACATTCAGCGCGATGCCCGAGACAAATCGGTAGCAGGCGGCCGCATCCTGCCCCTGCAGCGCGCGGTATTCATCCGTGCGAAGCCTGGCGAACTCGACCAGCACGTCGTCGTCGGCCTGCGGCAGCAGGTCATGATCATCCCCCGCAGCCTGGCTTGTGTCCGGTCGGTCAATTCGGCTTGCGTCGTGCCGCTGGCGGAGCCGGCCGCGAAGCATGTCCAGCATCTGACCGTACTCGGTTGGGTTTCTCTGCCGCAGCGCACGGTACACCGCCGCCGATTTCAGCATGATCTGGTCCCACTGGTCGCGGCTGAGAGGGGGGCCGCCCCACGCCAGCTCGCGGCCGTCGGTCACCCTGGTGATGACACGGTAGGACAACAGCTCCGTGGCGTCGGGCTTCCACATGTCGGCGTTCTTGGTGGCCAGCGCGCGATCGACGAACGCCTTGCTGAATCCGGCGGCGCCGTAGATCTCCCGCTCCACGCCGGTGCTCGGTGTTACCTGGGTTGGGGCCGGGAAAGGCGCCGCGATGGAAGCCGAGCACGGCGCCCTTGAGCAGCAGGCGCTGCGCGCCGCCGGCGAACGCCAGCGTGCAGGCCGACATGCATTTGGTCTCGACATAGGTGTCGAGCTTGCGGGCGCGGATCAGCGCGTTCAGCTTCTTGCCTTCGCCGATCCTGCCGCCGAGGCTGTCGAGATGCAGGATGCGGATGCCGGGCTGCGTCGCTCAGCAGCTTCTCGAAATCGCGCGTGACGCCGTATTTGATGCCGCCGGTGATTTCGGCGTCGGTGCCGTTGATCAGGCGCACCTTGTAGGAGGGGATCGACGGATCGTCGAGAAACGCCATCCGCGTCGCTTCGGTGATCTGCGGGATCGCCGTCTTCACCAGCACGCGCGGCGAGCTGCACGCAGCCGAGGCAAACCGCGATCTTGGCCACCACGGCCCAGAACGCGCGCTGTCCCGCCGCGTGGCGCTCGATGCCGCCGCCGCGTCGCCGACGCCAGATCCCGATCGTCTGCCACATCGTCAGCGCAATCAGCATCGACCACATCGCGACGAAGAAGGTGAACATCGCCGAGCGGAACGAACGGAAACCTGCGGTCACCATCAGCTGGCTGGCGAGCACGATCGCGAACGCCGCGACGATGTTGCTGACGAAGCCGACCACCCAATAGGCGACCCCGAGCGGATACTGGCCGCGCCAGTGCCGCGCGATGAAGTTTTGCGCCCGCGGCGGCTCGGGCGCGGCGATCGCCTCAGGCGGAACGGGGCGTGTCCGGCGGCAGCGGCGGCGGAGCGGGCGCTTTGGCGAAGCCGGGGCCGAGCGCGTCCTCGACCGTCTTCCACTCCGCAAATCCCTTGGTCCAGACCCGGACGGCGGCAGGATCGCCATGCGACCGCAGGCGGCCTTCGAGCGCGCCTTCGTCCATCGGACCCTGCGGCTCGCCGCCGTCCCAAAGATACCAGTCGGTCATTCCCGGCCCCTGCTCCGGAACGGTACGAGAGTAATGGTGCGGCGGCGTGGGGCAATATTCAGGGGTCAGAGGATCGCCTCGATGCCCTTCCGTCGGATCACGTTGAGCAAGACCAGCGGCAGCACCGGTTGGTGTCTTGTCGCCACGCTCCAGCTGTGAAACGTAGCCGGGCGTCAGGTTCAGATAACGTGCGAACACAGCTTGGCTGAGATTGGCCTGCTCTCTGATTGCCCTTATCTGCGCGCCCGAGAGGGACGCCGGTAGTCGTCTTCGCGACATTGGCAGCGCCGAGATGGCGCATGGTGATCTTGTCGTGGGTGGCTTTGCTCAGCAGCCCGCTCTTCCGCATGTCGTGCGCGGTCTCCAGTATCGTCGCCGCAAGCCTACCGGTCGCTTTCTTTCGCTTTGTCTTCGTTGCATATGGATCACCTCGATCAACGTCCCATCCTTTAGAGCCCGTGCAGATCTGCTCCTTGGATGCATTCAGAAGATTAGCTGCGATCTCTCTCAACGAAGAGCAACTCGCTGTTGCCGATATTGTCTCGTTCGATTCTTGGCGAAGCCGTAGAGAAAGACCGCGCGATCGGAGCCAAACCCGATCAGCATGCGAAAGCCGCCTCTCTTGCCTTCGCCGGGTCGTGCAACGCGTTGCTTGATGAGCCGGCCGCCGAGATCGGCATCGATCAAGCCTTTCATGGCCTGCTTCACGGCCGCCACAAGGCTGTCGTCTCCAATTCCCTGCTGGCGAGTAAAGCGCGCCATCGCCTTGGTCTTGAAGATGCGCAAAGGCTTCTCTATTCTATAAACTATAGTTCAAAGTATCATAGATCAAGAGCCCGGCTTTGCAAGCGGAGCGGTGAAAAGCACGTCGCGTGGAACCTGCAGCTATCTCACCTGGTTCGAGACCTTGCGCCGCCTGCCGCCGACCTCGGCCTCGACAGGCATGCTGCTGGTTCCCGTCATCGGCGTCGTCTCCGCCGCCTTCATCCTCGGCGAGCCGCTGGGGTTGCGCGAGGTCGCGGCGATGGTGCTGACGCTCGGCGGCGTCACGCTGGCGCTGCAAAAGGCGTGACGCGCCGGTTTCGACCTGCCGCCTAAGTGATCTGTGATTGCTGGATATTCCAGTTAATCCATGGGGGTCGCCGGCGGCCGCTGCAACCCGCATTGCTTGCAATTCGGCGTCATAACCTATAAGTGATGGCCATTCGATTAGCCGCTGTGCCTTTCTGAATGCGCCCGCGGGCTACTTCCCAAAGACATCGACCAGTTGAATGAAACCGCGTGAATGGTCACGCGTGTCATGTTTTGGAGCAGAATATGCCGACAGGTACAGTTAAGTGGTTCAACGGCCAGAAGGGCTTTGGCTTTATCGCGCCGAGCGATGGCGGAAACGATGTGTTCGTGCACATCAGCGCCGTCGAGCGTGCCGGCCTTTCCGGTCTCGCCGAGGGCCAGAAGGTCAACTTCGAAATCAAGGCCGACAAGATGCGGGGCAAGAGCAGCGCGGAAAACCTGTCGCTGGCTTGATCCGGACGCACCGTTTCACGGATGTACTGAAATGGTGATGGTGCCCGCTCGATCCCGGGATTGAGCGGGCTTTACTTTGCAAAGAGGTTGTGAAGATGGCCGACCGCAAATCGACGGAGCCTTCGCCCGCAAGCGTCGCCCGTGCGAACCGTCAGCGGCTCGCCGCGGAGGAAGGTGTGCGCGCGATGGCGGATGTCGAGAAGCAGGCCGTCGCGGTTCGCAAGAACATGGAGCGGCTGCGTGCCCTCCGGCAAGCCAGGGAAGACGAGCAGGCGGCCTTGCCGCCGCCGGATCCTGCGCCCGCCAAAAAGAAGAAGCGCGTCAGCAAGGTCGCGAAATAGCGTCGTCATTCGCCGGGCTTGCCGGCGCCGGCGATCATCCGACAAGCGACAAGCGCGAGATCTGGACGGACTTTTTTCCCGCCGGATCGTCCCGCATGCTCGACGTGCTCGCGGGCTATGACAAGCAGATTCAGGACGAGACGCCGCGAACCGATCTCGCCGCCTTCACGGCCGCGCTGCAGGCGGGGAACTGATCTAATGAGTTGCCTGCCGCCGGCAATAGCGCTCGATTATCCGCAGGATGCGTCTTTGTTATCTCCTGGTTCGAAACCCTGCGTCGCCTGCCGCCGTCCACAGCATGCTGCTGGTCCCTTTATAGGCGTCGTGTCCACTGCTCCCGCTGCTCGGTTTCGCTTTTCTGCTGAAGTTCTTTAACCTCAGATGGGAATCGCCTCTGAGTCCAGAAGCGTCTATGACGGAAGATACGAAAGAGCATTTGTGCCAATTGTGCGGGAAGGCGGCTCCAATTCTTCAAAGCCATGTCCTTCCGGCCTTCATCTTTAGGTGGCTTAAACAAGCTGGGCACATTCGTCATTCAGTGACGCCAAATCGACGTACTCAGGATGGAGTGGTTGCGGAATGGCTATGTCGCGAATGCGAGGATTTATTCAATTCCTTCGAAACGCCGTTCGCCACTCGTATCTTTCATCCCTACGATCGTGATCGGAATATTCGCGTTCGCTATGATGGTTGGTTGCTGAAGTTCTGCGTTTCTGTAGCTTGGCGCTCCTTGCTGTATCTAAAGCGCGATGGCCATACTACGTGCTTCAACGATCAGCAGGTCAATTTGATAGATGAGGCTCTTCGAACTTGGACGCGGTTTCTGTTGGGAGAGTATAAGCACGTCGGCGCATTTGAGGTTCATTTGCTGGCGTTCTCGGAACTCGTAGATGGGGGACAAGCAAATCTTCCAACGAACATCAATCGGTATCTTACGCGAACAGTCGACATCAATGCCGGGTCCGGCAACACCGCCGGCTTTGTCTATTCAAAATTTGGCCCATTTGCCATTCTCGGCTTTGTCGAGCTTGTTCACGCGAAACAATGGAAAGGGACGAAGGTCTCGCACAGGGGCGGATGGTTCGAACCAGGCAACTACACCGTGCCGAATGAACTTCTAAGAATATCTGGTTGATCGAGCCATACGAACACGAAAGTCGATGGAGGCAATATCACCTGATCAGCAAAGAAAAATCGCCACAACTATGCGAAGAATCTGATCGATTTGTTCAATCGGGCCTGTTTCGAGCGATGCAACGCGATGTGGAGATGTTTGGCAGAGATGCCTTCATGAAATATTCTAGCGAGGGCGATCGCGACGGAAAGCCAGAGAACCCGGAGGGTGGCTAACGCTACCCAACGCCCGTAACAATTCCCCAATTGCCATTAGTATTCCTTCGACGCCAGCGGGGACCGTCTTCCATAAAATTTAGGGCGGCGAGCGCGTCTTCAAAGAGGGAGTATTTGTGCTCCTTTTCCTTTGGGACCCACCCAATAGCCTCCAGCGCGATTGCAAGAAATTCGGTCAAACGGCACGCCATCCTTATCGACTGGTGTTCTCTTCCAGCTCATATGCATTCCTTACTCTGCGCGAAACGGAAATCGTTCCACTGAATGCACTATAGCGGGATAGTGTCGGATTGCGCATCGAACAAAAAAAGAAGGGCGCGACCGGCATCACCACGGTCGCGCCCTCTGTAGCCGGTCAATGGGGCAGGGGGGATAACCGGCTGTTTTGATGACTCCCGGGCGCAAAAGTCGTTCCCGGCCGTTCCGAAAAAATTTGGCGGCCTCCCGAAAAGTCGCGGGAGGGAACTCGCCCCGCCTTACTTGCGATTAATTTACTTCCGGAGCGAGGCAACCCGTTTTGCAGTCCCGCGTTGTTCCCGCGATCGCCATGGGGCGAGGGACAACGCTCATGTCACAGAAATCCAAGGTCATTTTCGCCGCTTTGGCCGCCGTTACGGCGTTCGGCGCCGTGCAGATCGCCTCCGTCGAGGCCAGCCCGACGCTGGCCGACCGGTTCCAGGCACTCGGGGAACCCGCGGGCGCCGCCGGCATCAACCGCACCGCCAAGGGCGACCGCGACGCCAATATTCCCCAGGCCAAGCCGGCCCGCACCGTGCTGCTGAAGGTCGGCAGCCTCGCCGACACCTCGGTGCTGCTCCGCATCCCCATGCAGAAGGAAGCGCGCAACCTGGCGCCGGCCCAGCCTGCCGCGAAGCCGGCCATTGAGAAGGCGGGCGGTGACAAGTCGAAGCGCATCGTCGCCTGCGAGCCGCCGGTCAGCGTGCTGACCGAGGTCGCAAAGCTGCTGCAGCCCGGCAGGTGCGTGACCTGACGTCGAGGAGAAATCCCGACGAAAGTTCGCAGGGTGGGCAAAGCGCCGCTTTGTCCGCCCTTATCCGCAACAGATCCGGACAGGAGAGGGGCAGGCTGGCGGTGACAGCGCCTTTGCCCACCCTGCGTTCGAGCCCCATCATCCGTCATTGCGAGGAGCGTCAGCGACGAAGCAATCCAGCTTTTCTCGCCGCGACGAAGGAAGCTGGATTGCTTCGCTTCGCTCGCAATGACGGTGGTTACTTCGGCCCTGAAATCGTCTTCGACGAGCCCTCAGGCGCGGACTGCATGCCGGGCGGCGTCTCGCCTTGCGGGCTCGAGGCCGGCGCTCCGCCGCTGCTGCCTGTCGTGATTGGCCCGGTAGGACCCTGCGGTTGATGTTGGCCCTTGTCCGGCATCGCGGTTTTGCCGGTGCTTTGTTCCGAATGCCGGTTGTCGGCCGGCTCCTTACTCGAAGGCGTTTCGGCCGACGCCACCGAGATTGGCGTCACGATGCAGAGCAAAATGAGTAGACGTCGCATGAATCCCTCCGAATGACCTGTGTCTCAAGTCCTGCGGCAGGCGGTTGGTTCCCGCAGCAAAACATCGCGCAGTCCGCAAATTACCCTTCTTACGATTTTTCCGAATTGCCTCTTGACAATTCCGCAAATCAGCATTATCTTCCGCCTCAGCCCGTGCCACCAAAGGGACGTTTCGCGAATCGTCACGGAACGTGGTGCGGGTTGCGATGGACGCTGTGGCGTCAGGCGGGCTTCGGTCCGCTGGACGAAAACGCCGCAGCGTACGGCGAAGTCGTGTGGTTCTGGCGCCGCGACCCTGGCGCTACGCGGGCTGGTAAGTCCCGGCACGCAACGGGGGCAAGAAAGGCCGCTCCCCGGGGAGAGCACGTATAAGCCGTAAAGCCATTGCGCGGGGAAGGCCGGGATGTCTCGGCTGTACCTGTCAAACCCGTGTGCGTTGTTGTTTTTTTGCACACGGTGCTGCGGGCGCAGCCAGCGCCCGGTCTTCCCTGCGCCCTCTGCGGTTCAGAGGGACAACGAATTGGCACAGCTCAGGCGAACTCAAGCCGTGAGAACGAGAACGTGTGCCTGTCTACCGTCATTGCGAGCGAAGCGAAGCAATCCAGCTTTCTTGTTGCGGCAAGGAAGCTGGATTGCTTCGTCGCTTCGCTCCTCGCAATGACGGGGAATAAAGCTTTCGCCGGGACGACACCGAAGTTGACGCAACAGCAGGGGGCTACTCCGCCGGCGCCTCGGCCGGCGCGTGTCCGCCGCGGGCGGCCAGCAGGCCCAGCGCGACGCCGCCGATCGCGAGGATCGGCACGATGCGCTTGAAGCCGACGGCGCGGGCGAGCTGGATGCCCATGGCGAGCATCGCGGGATCGATCAGGGGCGCTGCGGCCGCCGCGGCCTTCGCCATCTTCTCGGCACGGATCCGGATTTGACGCTTGCGCACCATGTAGCTGCCGGCCGCGATCAGCGTGACGACGAGGAAGATCGCGGCGCCCGCGAGGCACGCATATATCGGGCCATAGCGATCGAGCACGAAGATGAAAGCCGCCGCGCACAGGAAACAGGTGGTGATGAACAGCGCCACCGCTGCCGCCAACGCCAGCGACGTCAGCCGCAGCGTGATGCCGGTCGATTCCTTGATGTCATCGATCATCCGCTGGATCATCTGCCCGCCTCGTCCTGTAAAGCGCGTCAACGAACTGGACGGCCGCCCACCAGCGCCGCCATTCGAACATCAGATCGGGTTTGGTGGCCCGCATGGTTTTGCTCAGCGCCGCCACGTCACGCCGATCAGGAAGCCGAGGCCGATCGCAAGGCCCATGGCCGCGATCGGACGCTGCACGATGGCGTCCTCCACCGTCTCCTCGATCGAGGCGGCGGCATCCGTTGCGGCGTCCATCATGGCGCTGCCGCGCTCGGAGAGATCGCCAAAAGCGTCTTCCGCGGCGCCGCGGGCCTGCTTGTAGGTGTGGTGCGCTTCCTTGCGCGCGGTGCCGGCCAGCGAATTCATCACATCGGAGATCTGGCGGGTGAGAGCGGAGATGTCGCCTTTGACGGCGGTGACGTCCTTTTCGAGGCGGTCCATATTCACGGTGTCGACCATGTTGCTACCCTGCTTTTCACGAGAGAAATTGCTGCGGAGAGAACGTTCGTGCGTTCGGTAAGTTCCAAAGCCGAAACCGCATCAATCTTCCGGCAGCTGCGGCGTTTCGACCGGCATCAGGTGCTCCTTCAGGATCAGCCCGACGATCAGCAGCGGCGAGGACAGGAAGGCGCCCATCGGCCCCCACAGCCAGGTCCAGAACGCCAGCGCCAGCAACACGGCCAGCGCATTCAGCGACAGCCGGCGGCCGATGATGGTCGGCGTGACGAAATGGCCCTCCATGAAGGCGACGCCGACGAACAGCAGCGGCGCGACCATCGCACCGCTCAAGGTCGGGAACGCCACGAGGCCGACCACCAGCAAGATCGCAAACGTCACGACCGGGCCGATGATCGGGATGAAATTCAGCATCGCGGCCAGCGCGCCGAGGCCTGCCGGGTTCGGCGTGCCGGCGATGGCGCAGACAATGCCGGTGGCAATACCCACGCCGGCGTTGATCATCGTCACCGTGATGAGATAGTCGCCGAGATTGCACCTCGATCTCGTTGAGGATGCGCAAGCGTGCGCAATCGCGAGACGCGATCGCCGAAATTCATGATCAGGGCGCGGCGCAGATCCTTCCAGCTCGCGATGAACAGCACCAGCGTGGCGAAGAACAGCAGAAACTTCGGTGAAGGTCGGCGAGAGGAATTCCAGCGTCGGCTGTACCCACTCGAATTTGGGCATCTGGAAGGTTGCGCCAGCGTATCGGAGCCGCCGAGCATGGTCTGCAGTTCCTGCCACAACGCCAGCGGCCGGTCGAAGATGTGCAGCTTGTCCTTCAGCTTCGCCGCCAGCTCCGGCAGCCGCGAACTCCATTCCATCGCGGGCGCTGCCACCAGCCCGACAATGAAAGCGCCGAGTGCTGCGACCGCGATCACGATCAGCACGGCGCCGACGCTGCGGGGAATGTGGTAGCGCTCGAGAAAGCTCGCGACCGGCGACAGCATGGTGCCGACCACGAAGGCCATCACGACCGGAAGGAAGAAGGCCTTGGCGAAATAGAGCACCGTCGATGATGGCGATCAGCAGCAATCCGACCAGCGCGATCGCCACCACTTCCTGGCGGCGGATCAGCGGCGGCAGCTCGGCCGTGCTGTCCGGCATCGGCGTGCCGCGCCTCGCGGCGTTGCTCCTGCCTGCTTCCGGCTTGGTCTCGCGACGCGGCTCGTGCTTCGGCTCGCGGGGCGATCCGCTCTTGTCCTCGCGTGCGTGCCGCCCTTCGGCGTCGCGCCGCGACTCCTGGTCCTTGTCCTTGGGAAGCAAACGGTCACCGGGAAGGGCGCGCACACACATTCTCCCCTGCGCGAGACGCGCAGTTTTTGTCGCGCCGCCGCGCCCTGCCAAATTGATCGATGCGGCAAACAACGTTCGGCGGGACAGTCGGTTCCATCGCAGGGTCGTGACTATCGGCCGCTTGACAATCGCCTGTCCGCGCTTGGCGTGCGACGGAACTGCGAGGGCAGCGCGGCGTTTGTCCGGTCAGAGCATCACCTCGATGCGCATACCGATGGGGCAGCACATGACACAGTCCGTCTCTTCCCGCCGCCGGCCTCTCGGCCGCGTGAACCTCCTGCTCGCGGCGATGCTGATCGCGCCGGCGATCTTCTCGACCACGGCCGGCGCGCAGACGCTCGGCTATGCGCCGATGCAGCCGAACTCGTTTCCGTCAGGACTACGTGACGCCGGATGAAGACACCGCCGCGCCGCTGCCGGAGCGGCTGCGCCGCACCACCGTCGCCTTCAACTCCGGCGAAGCGCCCGGCACCATCGTGATCGATACCGGCAACACCGCGCTCTATTACGTGCTGGGTGGCGGCCGCGCGATCCGCTACGGCGTCGGCGTCGGCCGCGAGGGCTTTACCTGGGCCGGCGTGCAGACCATCAGCCGCAAGGCGGAGTGGCCGGACTGGCATCCGCCGGCAGAGATGGTCGCGCGCCAGCCTTATCTGCCGCGCTTCATGGCCGGTGGGCCCGGCAATCCGCTCGGCGCCCGCGCGATGTATCTCGGCTCCAGCGTGTACCGCATCCACGGCACCAACGATCCCACGACCATCGGCAAGTTCGTCTCCTCCGGCTGCATCCGCATGACCAATGAGGACGTCACCGACCTGTTCAACCGCGTCAATGTCGGCACGAAGGTCGTGGTGTTGCCGAAGAACGCACCGCTGGAGGCTCGCAATCCTTCCCGTCCGTCCGTGACCGCGCTGCCCTCGGGCCGCCAGGCCATGGTGCTGACGAGCCGGATCAATTGAGGCTGATGCAATGGCAATGCGTAAAGTCAGGTACTGGACGATGGGCGCCGCGGTGGGACTTCGCCGCCGCCGCGCTCGCGCCGCCAGCGCAGGCGGAGGATATCTTCTCGAGCTTCTTCGACTTCGGCCGCTCCCGCGCGCCCACGATCCAGATGCCGTTCGCTGACACTTTCCGAGCAGGCCCCGCCGCGGGCGCGCTATGGCGGCGGACAGGCCTTCTGCGTGCGCACCTGCGACGGCCGGCATTTCCCGGTCTCGGGCACGGATAACCAGAGCAAGGCGGCGTCCTGCAACAGCCTGTGTCCGTCGGCCGAGACCAAGGTGGTCTATGGCAGCAACATCGACAATGCCGCGACCGAGAACGGCAAGTCGTATTCCGAGCTGCCGAACGCCTTCCGCTACCGCAACGAGATCGTCGAGGGCTGCACCTGCAACGGCAAGGATTCGCTGGGTCTCGCGCAGGTCAGCATCGAGAAGGACTCGACCTTGCGCAGCGGCGACATCGTCGCGGGCGCCAACGGCCTCGTGGTGGCCAGCAAGAGCGACCGCCGCGGCGCCTCGGTGGAATTCTCGCCGGCGTCGGAGAAGATCAAGCAGCGCTTCCGGCATCCGCCGGTGGTGGCGAAGGAATAAACGAAAATGCCCGGCGCGAGCCGGGCATTTTGACGAAAGACGAATGGCGAGAAGCTTACGCCGCGCGGATCTTGGCGAGGAACTGCGTGACCTGGCCGCCGAGCGCCTGGCTCTGCGTCTCCAGCGTCTCGGAGGCCCGCTTGACGTCGTCGGCTGCGGCAGCCGCTGCGTCCGCATCGGCCTTCACGCCGTTGATGTTCTCCGAGACGTTCTTGGTGCCCTGCGCCGCGAACTGCGTGCTGCGGGTGATCTCCTGGGTCGCCGCGCCCTGCTCCTGCACGGCGGCGGCAATCGCGGTGGCGACCTCGTTGACCTCGCCGATGATGCCGCCGATGGTCTTGATGGCGTCGATCGCATCGCCCGCGACCTTCTGGATGTCGGCGATCTGCTCGGAGATCTCCTCCGTCGCCTTCGCGGTCTGGCTCGCCAGCGACTTCACTTCGGAGGCGACCACCGCGAAGCCGCGGCCGGCCTCGCCGGCGCGCGCCGCCTCGATGGTGGCGTTGAGCGCGAGCAGGTTGGTCTGCGCCGCGATGGTGTTGATCAGGCCGACCACCTCGCCGATGCGTCCGGCGGACTTGGCGAGGCCCTGCACGGTGCCGTCGGTGTCGCTGGCCTGCTTGACGGCGCGGCTGGCAATGCCGGCGGCATGCGCGGCCTGCTGGCTGATGTCGTTGATCGAGGCGGAGAGCTCCTCGGAAGCGGCGGCGACGCTGTCGACGCTGCTGGAGGCTTCGCTGGAGGCCTTCTCGGCGACCTGGACGCGCGTCGTTGGTCTGGCGCGACACGGTGGACAGGCCGTTCGAGGTCGTGCGCATCTGGCCGGAGGCATCGCCGAGCTGGTTCAGCGTCTGCCGCACCTGGTCTCGAACTCGCCGACATAGTTCTCGATCGCCTGCTGGCGCGTGGCGGCGCCGGCATTGCGCTCGCGCTCCTGCGCCTCGATGCGGGCCTTGTCGGCCGCCTGCTGCTTGAAGGTGTCGAGCGCGCCTGCCAGCGCGCCGATCTCGTCGCTGCGCGAGGTGTAGCCGGTGTCGACGGCGAGGTCGCCGGCGGCGACCTTGAGCATGGCGTCGCGCATGGTGTGCAGCGGCTTGATGACGCGGCGGGTGACCAGCGTCATCGCGCCGGCCGTCAAGGCGAGCGCGCCGAGCAGCAGCGCGAGCTGGACGATCAGCGAGTTGCGCGCCGAGGCGTACTGCGCCGTGCGAGTGATCCTTGGCGGCGTCGAGCGCGGCTTCGGCGACGTTGACGGCGGCCGAGAGCCGGCCGACGGTGAGCGGGCTCCACTGGTTGGCGGTGATCTCGGGCTTCTCGCCCGGCGATCAGCGCGTTGAGCAGCCGGTCGCGCAGCTCGAGATATTGCGGCTCGAAATAGGCGGTCTTGGTCGCGGCCATCGCGCTGCGCCAGCGCCGGCGGCAATTGCATGCCGGCAGCGGCCAGCTCCAGCGCGTTCCAGGCGATCTCGGTGCCGCCGGCGAACTTGGTGTAGGCGAGCTTGGCTTCCGGCGAGATCTTGCCGGCGGCAAGGCCGGTCGAGACGATCAGCGAGGCTTCGCCCGCGGTGTTGCGCAGCAGCCAGGCGATCTGCTTGATCGCCAGCAACTGGTCGATGGTGGCGTCCTGGTGGTTGACGTTGGCGGCGAGCGCTGCCGGACAGCTTGTCGAGATGTCGAGCAGCGCGTTGCGTCGTCTCGGTGTATTCCTTGGGCAGCGTCGGCGCGGCGCTGCGCCTTCGGCTTGCCCATCATCTCCCAGAATTCCTTCTGCAGCGCCGCCGAGCGTCTTGAACAGGCGGTCGAGCTCCGGCACCAGCGTCTTCTGCTGCGCAAATTCGAGCGTGCCGAGCGTGACCGAGCGCATTGCCCATCGCAGGCATTTCCGCATCGCGGATGCCGCGCAGATATTTCTCGATCTCCGGCATCCATCGGCGTCGTCGGAGTTCAGCATGCGCGTGGTGGTGGAGCGGTCGGTGCGCAGATTGTGCATCGCCTTGAACAGGTTCGCCGAGGCGTCCGCGATCACCGAGATCCGGCTCGCCACCTGCAGGCGGCTCCAGGAATCCCAGGCGTTGAGCGAGAAGCCGACCACGACGCAGAAGGAGGTAGCGAGGATGACGGTTTTGATCAGCGCGGAAACGGTCAGACGATTGAGCATAGAATTCCCCCGGGCGAGTTCCCGGGGCATTTGGAATGAAAATGGTAAATACTTAGACAGCATAGCTGCCGTACAACTACTGGTGTATTGAAAACGCTTGGATTTTCCCGCCCGGCGGGAAGTTCCGGCCGGGGAACTCGACACGACCCTTCCGAGTTAATGATGCGTTAACAGCGCGGTCATTCCAGAGGGGTCTTCCGATGTCAGTGCTCGTCGGTGCGCTAGTCACGTTCCTTGTCGTTATCCTCATCCTGTATCTGATCAACATGCTGCCGCTCGACGGCCGCGCCAAGCAGATCTGCCGCGTGATCGTCATCGTGCTGGGCGTGATCTCGCTGCTGAAATACCTCGCGGTGTTCTAGGCGACGGTCGCAACAAAAAAGCCCCGGCCTCGGCCGGGGCTTTCATCATGCGCCATCGCGGACCGCTCAGCCCGCCGCCTTCGCCTCCTTGCGGCGCGCGTGCAGGATGAATTCGGTGTAGCCGTTCGGCTGCTCGCGTCCCTTGAAGACGAGGTCGCAGGCGGCCTTGAAGGCGACGCCGTCGAAGGCGGGCGCCATCGGCTTGTAGAGGGCATCGCCCGCGTTCTGCTTGTCGACGACGACGGCCATGCGCTTGAGCGATTCCATCACCTGGTCCTTGGTGATGACGCCCTGGTGCAGCCAGTTCGCCAGATGCTGGCTGGAGATGCGCAAGGTGGCGCGGTCTTCCATCAGGCCGACGTCGTGGATGTCGGGCACCTTGGAGCAGCCGACGCCCTGGTCGATCCAGCGCACGACATAGCCCAGAATGCCCTGGCAGTTGTTGTCGATCTCCTGCTTCACGTCGTCGGGCGCCCAGTTCGACTGCGACACCGGAATGGTCAGGATGTCGGAGAGCTTTGCGCGCGGCCCGCCCTTGGCGAGCTCCTGCTGGCGCGCGGCGACATTGACCTGGTGATAGTGCAGCGCGTGCAGCGTCGCGGCGGTCGGCGAGGGCACCCAGGCGGTGGTGGCGCCGGCCGTGGGATGGCCGATCTTCTGCGCCAGCATGTCCGCCATCTTGTCGGGCGCCGCCCACATGCCCTTGCCGATCTGGGCATGGCCGGGCAGGCCGTCGATCAGGCCGTTGTCGACGTTCCAGTCCTCATAGGACTTGATCCAGGGCTGCGCCTTCATGTCGTTTTTGCGGATCATCGGGCCCGCTTCCATCGACGTGTGGATCTCGTCGCCGGTGCGGTCGAGGAAGCCGGTGTTGATGAAGCAGATGCGCTTCGACGCATTCTGGATGCAGGCCTTGAGGTTGACCGTGGTGCGGCGCTCCTCGTCCATGATGCCGACCTTCATGGTGTCCGCCGGCAGCGACAGCATCTTCTCGACTTCGCCAAATAGCTCGCAGGTCAGCGCCACCTCGTCCGGGCCGTGCATCTTCGGCTTGACGATATAGACCGAGCCCTTGCGGCTGTTCTTGACCTTGGAATTGCCCTTCAGATCATGAATGGCAAGGAGTCCGGCGACCGCGGCGTCCAGGATGCCTTCCGGAATCTCGGCGCCTTTTTCATCAAGGACCGCGTCGGTGTACATGTGATGGCCGACGTTGCGCATCAGCAAGAGACTGCGCCCGTGCAGCTTCAGCTCGCCGCCGGCAGGCGTCTTGTAGACGCGGTCGGCATTGAGCGAGCGCTTCAGCGTCTTGCCGCCCTTTTCGAAATCGGCGGACAACGTGCCGTCCATCAGGCCGAGCGTGTTGCGATAGACCAGCACCTTGTCCTCGGCGTCGACGGCGGCGACGCTGTCTTCCATGTCGAGGATGGTGGAGACCGCGGACTCCAGGATCATGTCGGCGACACCGGCCGGATCGTCCTTGCCGATCGGATGATTGCGATCGATCTTCACTTCGACATGCATGCCGTTGTTGACCAGCAGCACGACTGAGGGAGCTTCGGGGTTGCCCTGGTAACCCGCAAATTGCGAAGGCGTCTTCAGACCCGTTGCATTGCCGCTCTTCAGTTTTGCGGACAGCTGGCCCGCCACCACGCTGTAGCTGGTGACGTCGCTGTGGTTGCCGGTGGCGAGCGGCGCGGCGGAATCGAGGAAGGATTTCGCCTTGGCAATCACCTTGTCGCCGCGCGCCTTGTTGTAGCCCTTGCCGGACTCGCTCGGGTCATGCGGGATCGCATCGGTGCCGTAGAAGGCGTCGTAGAGCGAGCCCCAGCGCGCGTTCGCGGCGTTCAGCGCATAGCGCGCATTGGTGAGGGGCACCACGAGCTGCGGGCCGCAGATCGTGCCGATTTCCTCGTCGACATTGGCGGTCTCGACCTTGTGCGTCGCGGGCTCCGGCTGCAGATAGCCGATCTCCTTCAGGAAGGCGGTGTAGGCGTTGATGTCGAACGCCTTGCCCTTGTTGGCGCGGTGCCAGGCGTCGATCTTGTCCTGCAGCGTGTCGCGGAATTTCAGCAGCTCGGCGTTTTTCGGCGCCAGCTTTTTGAGGATGGCGGCCAGCCCGGCCCAGAACGCGTCGGGCGAAATCCCGGTCTTGGGGGCCGCCTCCTTGGCGATGAAATCGAACAGGACAGGGGCGATCTTCAATCCGTGGGCTTCGACACGCTTCATGATGGGCTTTCTCGGCAGGAAATGGCGTTTTGCGGCTGCTTTCGCAACGAAAGCAGCAAAAAGCGCGCCAAAAGGCAGCGCTTAGGGCCGCCCTTTTAGCCACAAGCCGGCAGGATGAGAAGGCCCCCAAAAGCGGTAAAAAGACCCCTCTGAGGTCCTCTGGGGATGCCTCAAATATTGACGGCGAGATCGGTCAGGTTCATCGAACAGGAAGGCGGTCCGGGCCAAGCCTCGGGCCCAGTGAACTGCCCAATTGTGAGCGGATACCTCTACTAGTTGGGAACGGGACACAACTCTCTATCTAAATCGGTGAGATTGCTCGGTAGGTGACGAGCCATGCTAACTACCGAGAGATATCCTGATGTCCATGTTCGGGAAATCCCTCGCCGAACATGCGAACGCAACTCGGGTTGAGTATTGCATATGATGTCTATCAGATGCGTGGGAAATCTTTTGTGAATGTCATCGATGTCAGATTTGGCGGCACAAGCCTGCCAAAGTTCAGCGCTTTGATTGACCGGGGTAAACGACAATCGCCGTCGCAATCGCGCCTCAAAAGCGTCACGCATACTGTCTGGCATCGTACTGCGTGCATCATCTATGAATATTTTCAATCAGCTGCGGAAACCCGCTGTTGGAGCAGGGCCTCAGATATTGGCGGCGAGATCGGTCAGTTCGTCGAACAGGACGCCGGTCCTGGCCAGCATCCGCTCGATCTCCTCGGTCGCCTCCGCCACCGGGCGGGTCGAAGTGTCGAGCACTAGTTCGGCGTCGGTCGGCGGCTGGTAATCGTTGCCGATGCCGGTGAAGGATTTCAGCGCGCCGGCGCGGGCCTTGGCGTAATGGCCCTTGGGGTCGCGGCTCTCGCAGACTTCTGCCGGCGTCGAGACATAGACCTCGCGGAAGGCGGCGTCGGCAATGCGGCGCGCGGCGTCGCGATCGTCCTTGGCGGGCGAGACGGCGGCGACGATGGCGATATGGCCGTTGCGCGCGAGGTGCGTTGCGACTTCGGCCAGCCGGCGGATGTTTTCGCTGCGATCCTGCGGCGAGAAGCCGAGATCGCCGTTGAGGCCGGCGCGCAGCGTGTCGCCATCAAGCAGGATCGGCGAGCCGCCGGTGGAGAACAGCCGCCGCTCCAGCGCGCGCGCCAGCGTCGACTTGCCGGCGCCGGGCAGGCCGGTGAGCCATACCACCGCGCCGTTGTGACGATAGCGCGCCGAGCGCTCGTCGGGACGCAGCGCCAATTCCACCGGCACGATATCGACAGGCACGGCGCGCTGGCCGGCATCGACCGACAGCACGAGCCCGCCGCCCGCGATGCGGCCGTTGACCTCGATCACGAGGCGGCCAGTGCGCGGATTGTCGCCATGCGGATCGGCCGCGATCGGCTGCGCCAGCGAGATGTCGATCTCGCCGACATGATTGCGCGCGATCTGTTTGTTCTCCTCGTTCGACAGCGCGCCGGGATCGATCGCCTTTTCGATCGCCACCACATTGGCGCGGGTCTCGCGGGTGCCGAGGCGCACCAGAATGGAGTCGCCCTTGGCGAGCGGCTTGTCATGCAGCCAGAACACGCGGGCGCGGATGCGGCGGGTGTCGCGCGGGGAGGTCCCCGCATGCGCGATGATGTCGCCGCGCTCGATGAAGAGCTCGCGGTCGAGCGTGATGCCGACCGAGCGGCCGGCGCCTTGACGGCCGTCGACCGGCGTGAACGGCCAGCTCTCGACCGAACGGATTTTTGCGATCTTGCCCGCGGGCATGATGACGATCTCGTCGCCGGCAATGAGGCTGCCGGACTCGATGCGGCCCGCGACGATGCGGCGATCGTCGAACTTGTAGATCGCCTGCACCGGCAGGCGCAGCGGCAATGCTTCCAGCGCCCGCGCCGGCTCCAGCGCATCGAGCGCCTCGACCACGGTCGGGCCCTTGTACCAGGCGATGTTTGGCGTCAGCGCGGCAACGCCGTCGCCGTCGCGCGCCGAGATCGGGATCACAGCCGAGGGCGTGACGCCGAGGCCGATGAGATGGGCGGTGATTTCCTGCTGATCTCGTCGAACCGCGCCTCACCGAAATCGACCCGGTCCATCTTGTTGACGACGACCGCGACCTGCTTGATGCCGAGCAGATGCAGCAGATAGCCGTGCCGCCGGGTCTGGTCGCGCACGCCTTCCAGCGCGTCGATGATCAGCACCGCGCCGTCGGCCTGCGAAGCGCCGGTGATCATGTTGCGCAGGAATTCGGCGTGGCCGGGCGCATCGATCAGCACGACGTCGCGCGAGCGGGTGCGGAAGCGGATCTGCGTGGTGTCGATGGTGATGCCCTGGTCGCGCTCGGTCTGCAGCGCATCGAGCAGGAACGACCATTCGAACGGCATGCCGCGCCGCGCGCTGACGGCCTTCAGCATCTCCAGCTTGCCATCGGGCAGGCTGCCGGTCTCGTGCAGGAGGCGGCCGACCAGCGTGGATTTGCCGTGATCGACATGGCCGACGATGACGATGCGGACTTGCGGACGCGTCGTGCCGTTGGGCGTTGCCGACAAGAGTGGGGGAGAACGATCATGTTCATGGCAGCGCTCACAGCAGCAATTCGTCAGAGATAGCCGGCGACGCGCAGGCGCTCGAACGCGTCTTCGGTTTCGTGGTCCAGCGCGCGGCCGGCGCGCTCCGGCACCTTGGTGGCGTCGAGCTCGGCGAGAATTTCGTCGATGTTGGAAGCCGTGGACGCAACGGGATTGGTGATGTCCTGGTCGCCGAGCGAGCGATAGCGCTTGCCGTCTTTGGCGATATAGAGCGGAATGATCGGAATGTTCTCGCGCTTGGTGTAGGCCCAGATGTCGGCCTCGGTCCAATGCAGGATCGGGTGGATGCGCAAATGCGCGCCTTGCGGCGGCGAGGCGTTGAACTGGTCCCAGAATTCCGGCGGCTGGTCGCGCACGTCCCATTCGCCTTCGAGACCGCGCGGCGAGAACACGCGCTCCTTGGCGCGGGTGGCTTCCTCGTCGCGGCGGATGCCGGCGATCAGGCCGTCAAAGCCGTGCTTGGCGAGCGCGAGCTTCAGGCCTTCGGTCTTGCGCGCGGCGGAGCGCGCCGCGGGCGGCAAGGTCGGATCGACCGCGTCGATCGGCGGGCAGGGCTCGACGCGCAGATCGAGATCCCACTCCTTCGAATAGCGGTCGCGGAACGCGTACATCTCGGCAAACTTCTTGCCGGTGTCGACATGCATGGCCGGGAAGGGCACGCGGCCGAAGAACGCCTTGCGCGCCAGCCAGATCATCACGTTGGAGTCCTTGCCGAGCGACCACAGCAGCGCGAGCTTCTTCAGCCGCGCAAAGGCCTCGCGGAGGATGTAGATGCTCTGCGCCTCGAGCTGGTCGAGGTGATCCATCGAGGGCGGGACGGACAGGTCTTGCGGCACGGAAGCTGCTTGGATCAGCGGTGCCTGGCGCAACCGGTCCCTTGCGGATTCATTGGTGAGAACATCCATCTCTACGACCTCAGCCGGGTAGGCGAAAATTCCATCTGCAAGCCGCAATTTAGAAGAAATAATTTTCTCTATTTCGGGCTTGCGAGACACTTAGAGAGAAAATAATTTCAGTCAACCCCGGAATGGGAAAAGCGAATGCGATATCTGCCCGTCTTCCTCGATCTGCAAAGCGGACCGGTCCTGCTGGTCGGCGCCGGCGATCTCGCGCGTGCGAAATTGCGGCTGCTGGCCTCGGCCGGCGCGCGGGTGCGCTGGTATGCGACCGACGGCAATCATGATCTCGACCGGCGTCGACGCCGCGCGCATCGAGATCGCGCAGGGCGATCCGCTCACGGCCGACCTCAAGGGCGTCATCGCAATTCTTTGCGCCGGCGCCGGCGACATCGGTATCGCCATGTCGGCGCGCGCGAAATCGGTCGGGCTGCCCGTCAATGTGATGGACGACCTCGCGCATTCCACCTTCATCTTTCCCGCCATTGTCGATCGCGGCGACGTCGTCGTTGCCGTCGGCACCGGCGGGGCTTCGCCCGTGGTGGCGCGCCGCGTGCGCGAGAAGATCGAGGCGGTGCTGCCGGCGCGGATCGGCGATCTCGCCGCCTTCATCGGCTCGTTCCGCAAATCCATTCACGCGCGCATTCCCGAGTTCGCGCTGCGCCGCCGTTTCTGGGAGCGCATCGTCGACGGCCCGATCGGCGCGCTGGTGCTGGCGGGACGCAAGGACGAGGCCGAGAAGGCGCTCAACGAAATTTCCGATGCATCTGCTTTCGCCGGTGGCGAAGAGGGCAAGGCCCAAGGCCACGTCACGCTGGTCGGCGCTGGCCCCGGCGATCCCGATCTGCTGACGGTGAAGGCGCTGCGCGCGCTGCAGGACGCCGACGTCGTGTTCTACGACGAACTGGTCTCGACTGAGGTGCTCGACCGCGCCCGCCGCGATGCGGCGCGCGTGCCGGTCGGCCGCCGCGTCGGCAAGCCCGGTATCGGACAGGACGCCATCAACAAGCTGCTGGTCGAAGCGGCCCGTTCCGGCCAGCGCGCCGTTCGCCTCAAGGGCGGCGATCCCTTCATCTTCGGCCGCGGCGGCGAGGAAGTCGACGTGCTGCGCGATGCCGGCGTCAGCTATTCCATCATCCCCGGCATCACGGCCGGCCTCGGCGCCGCCGCGCAGTTCGAGACGCCGCTGACCTATCGCCAGGAAGCGCTGCGCATCACTTTCCTCACCGCTCACAAGGCGCAGGACGCCGAGAATGTCGACTGGTCGGTGCTGACCGACAAGAAGATGACGGTCGTCGTCTACATGGGCATGACCGCGGCGCCGACCATTCGCGACGGCATGCTGGCCGCCGGCCGCTCGCCGCGCACGCCGGTCGGCGTGTTCGCGCGGGTGACGCGGCCCGACGCCAAGGCGGCGGTCGGCACGCTCGACCAGTTGCCCGAGCTGGTCACGCAAATCGATGGCGGTCCCGCCATCCTGATCATCGGCGACGTGGTCGCGCACTCCGCGCCCTGGCGCAACTTTGAACTCAACGACGTGATCTCCAACCTTCTGGAAGCTGCCGCATGACCTCTCCGCTGCAACAAAAAATCAAGATCACGGGGCCGTCGGTGGTGACCGCGAACCGTACTTCCGATGGCGTGGTGATCTGGCGCACCGCCGCCAAGGGCTGGTCCACCGATATCGCGGACTCCGCTGTTGTCCGCACCGCCGACGATGCACGCGCGTTGCTTGCGGAAAGCATTGAAGACGATCTCGGCGCGATCGGCCCCTATATCGCACCTGTTGAACTGAAGGACGGCAAGGTCGTGCCCGGAAATCTGCGCGAGCGTATCCGGGTCAAGGGCCTCACCATCGAGCTGTTGCCGGTTCCGGCCTAAAGGTTTCCCATCATGTACGCCTATGACGAACTCGACCGCACGCTGCTCAACGAGCGCGTTTCCGAATTCCGCGACCAGGTGAAGCGCCGCCTTTCCGGCGAGCTCACCGAGGACGAATTCAAGATGCTGCGTCTGCAGAACGGCGTGTACCTGCAGCTGCACGCCTACATGTTCCGCGTCGCCATTCCCTATGGCACGCTGTCCTCGAAGCAGCTGCGGACGCTCGCCCATGTCGCGCGCCGCTACGACCGCGGCTACGGCCATTTCACTACGCGGCAGAACATCCAGTACAACTGGATCAAGCTCAGTCGAGCTGCCCGATGCGCTGGCCGATCTCGCCGAGGTCGGCATCCACGCCATGCAGACCTCGGGCAATAACACCCGCAACGTCACCTCAGACCAGTGGGCCGGCGTCGCGCCGGGCGAGGTCGACGATCCCCGTCTCTGGTCGGAGCTGCTGCGCCAGTACACGACGCTGCATCCGGAATTCTCGTTCCTGCCGCGCAAGTTCAAGATCGCGATCACGGCCTCGGCGCATGACCGCGCCGCGATCAAGATCCACGACATCGGGCTTCGGCTCTACAAGAACGACGAGGGTGAACTCGGCTTCGAAGTGATGGTCGGCGGCGGTCTCGGCCGCACGCCGTTCATTGCGAAGACCATCAAGCAGTTCGTGCACCGCCGCGACATCCTCGAGTTATGTCGAGGCGATCATGCGCGTCTACAACCAGTACGGCCGCCGCGACAACATCTACAAGGCGCGCATCAAGATTCTGGTGCACGAGCTCGGCATCGACAAGTTCGCCAAGGAAGTCGACGAGGAGTGGCAGCATCTGCGCGACGGCGCGCTGGTCGGTCGAGGACGCGGCGATCGAGGAAATCCGCTCGCGCTTCACCTATCCGAAATACGAGAAGCTGCCGCATATGCCGGACGAGCTGAAGCAGGCGGCGCATGATCCCCTGTTCGAGCGCTGGCGCAAGAACTCGGTCTTTACCCACAAGGCGCAGGGCTATTCGATCGTCGTGATCTCGCTGAAGCCGGTCGGCGCGCCTCCGGGCGATGCGACCGCCGAGCAGATGGATGCGCTGGCCGATCTCGCCGACAAATATTCCTTCGGCGAAATCCGCGTCGGCCATGAGCAGAACCTGGCGCTGCCGCATGTCGCCAAGCGCGACTTGCCGGCGCTGTGGAAGGCGCTGGACAAGATCGGGCTGGCCACGCCGAACGTGAACCTCGTCTCCGATATCATCGCCTGCCCGGGGCTGGACTACTGCTCGCTGGCCAATGCGCGCTCGATCCCGATCGCGCAGGAGCTGACGAAGCGCTTCGCCAACCACGATACCGCCAACCTGATCGGCCGACTGCACATCAACATCTCCGGCTGCATCAATGCCTGCGGCCATCACCATGTCGGCCATATCGGCATTTTGGGCGTCGAGAAGAACGGCGAGGAATTTTATCAGATCACCATCGGCGGCCGCGCCGACGAGCAGGCCCAGATGGGCACGCTGATCGGCCCCGCGGTGCCCTATGGCGATGTCGCCGACGTGATCGAGGACATTGTCGAAGCCTATCTGGCACTGCGCGACTCCAAAGAGGAGTTGTTCGTCGACACGGTGAAGCGCCTCGGCGTCGAACCTTTCAAGGAGCGGGTCTATGCCACTCGTTAAGAACGGACATATCGCAACCGACATCTTCTTCCATGCGGCCGATGGCGCCGAGCTGCCGGGCGATGGTTCCGTGCTGGTCTCGGCCGCGCGTTTTCTCGAAGACCCCGAGGCGCTGCTCAAGCGCGCCAGCAAGGTCGGCGTGATCTGGCCGAACAACCGCGACGTCGATGACCTCGTGCCGTATCTCGATCGCCTCGCGCTGGTCGCGCTGGTATTCCCGTCATTCCGCGACGGCCGCGCCTATACGCAGGCGCGCCTGTTGCGCGAGCGCCACGGCTATGAGGGCGAGCTGCGCGCCACCGGACAGGTGCTGCGCGACCAGTTCGTGTTCATGCTGCGCGCCGGTTTCGATTCGTTCGACGTCAAGAAGCAGGCCGATGCCGAAGCGTTCGGCGAGGCGGCGCGCCGCTATACCGTGTTCTATCAGCCGACCGGCGACGGTCATCTGTCGGCGCTGCACCGGCGCAACCAGCTGCGCCATTCGGAGAGCGCCAAGCCGTGAGCGCCATCGCGCACCAGGAAATCGTGGACGCAGCTGCCTTGCCGCCGGCCGAGGCACTCGACGAGGTGCTGCGTCACGCTTCGCCGGCCGAGGTGATCGCGGCGGCGCTGAAGATCGTCGGCCGTGAGCGTCTTGCGCTGGTGTCGTCGTTCGGCACGGAATCGGCCGCGCTGCTCAAGGTGATGGCGGATGTCGATCCCGGGATTCCCGTGGTGTTCCTCGACACCGGCTGGCTGTTCCAGGAGACGCTGGACTACCGCGACACGCTGACGCAGCAGCTCGGCCTCACCGACGTGCGCTCGATCAAGCCGCTCGCGGAGACGCTGTCGCGCGACGATCCGGACAATGAGCTGTGGTTCAACGATCCCGATGCCTGCTGCCGCATCCGCAAGGTGGAACCGTTGGCGCGCGCGCTGAAGCCGTTTACCGCCTGGATCAACGGGCGCAAGCGCTTTCAGGGCGGTGCGCGGACCGATATTCCCGTTGTCGAACAGGACGGTGCGCGGTTGAAGTTCAATCCCTTCGCCAATGTTGCGCGCGAAGACATCGAGTTGATCTACAAGTCCGCCAATCTGCCGCCGCATCCAATGCTGGCGAAAGGTTTCCTCTCGGTCGGCTGCATGCCCTGCACCAGCCGGAGCGAAGTTGGCGAGGATGCGCGCGACGGTCGGTGGCGCGGCCGGGCCAAGACAGAATGCGGCATTCACACGACGCCGACTTCGTAGCAAAATGAAGCTGCGTCGCTGGAAACAACGAAAAGCGGTTTCGTTGACTCAAGGCCGGTTCCTCACGAGTTATGTCCGCACGGCTTGGCGTATCGTCGAGATGCCGAATGGAGATTGAGATGGTCCGCCCTGTTCTCGCCGCTGCGATTGGCCTGCTGTTTGCGGGCTCAGCCTATGCCGCCGATGTCTCGCTGCTCAACGTGTCCTACGATCCGACGCGCGAGCTCTATGTCGACTTCAACAAGGCGTTCGCCGCCGCCTACCAGAAAGAGACCGGCAAGACCGTCGAGATCAAGCAGTCGCATGGCGGTTCCGGCTCGCAGGCGCGCGCCGTGATCGACGGGCTGCAGGCCGATGTCGTCACGCTGGCGCTCGCCTATGACATCGACGCTGTCGCCGCCAAGGGTCTCACCGCGCCCGACTGGCAGAAGCGCCTGCCGCTCAATGCCTCACCCTACACCTCGACCATCGTGTTCCTGGTGCGCAAGGGCAATCCCAAGGGGATCAAGGACTGGGATGACCTGATCAAGAAGGGCGTCGAGGTCATCACGCCGAACCCGAAGACGTCGGGCGGCGCGCGCTGGAATTATCTGGCCGCCTGGGGTTTTGCCGAGAAGAAGTTCGGCTCTGCCGACAAGGCCAGGGAATTTGTCGGCGAGCTCTACAAGCACGTGCCGGTGCTGGATACCGGCGCGCGCGGCTCCACCGTCACCTTTGTCGAGCGCGGCGTCGGCGACGTGCTTGCTCGCCTGGGAGAACGAAGCGTTCCTGGCGCAGCGCGAATTCGGCAAGGACAAGTTCGAGATCGTGGCACCGCCGCGCTCGATCCTCGCCGAGCCGCCGGTCGCCATCGTCGACAAGGTCGCCGACAAGAAAGGCACCCAAGCGGTCGCCGAGGCCTATCTGAAGTATTGGTATACCAGGGAAGGTCAGGAAATTGCCGCACGGAACTCGTATCGTCCGCGCGACAGCGAGATCGCGAAGGAATACGAGAAATCCTTCGCCAAGGTCGAATTGTTCACCATCGATGACGTTTTCGGTGGCTGGACCAAGGCGCAGAAGGAACACTTCGCCGAGGGCGGCATTTTCGACCAGATCTACAAGAACTAGTTCCCTTGAACTGGTTCGGGCGCAGCGGGGGACGGTGTGAACGGAGTGCCGCAACGGCGTAGCACTTTGCCGGGGTTTGGTCTCACCATGGGACTGACCCTGACATGGCTCTCCGTCATCATCCTGATTCCGCTCGCCGGGCTGTTTCTCAAGACGTTCGATCTCTCGCTCGAGCAGTTCTGGGGCATCGTCACCAGCCGTCGCACGCTGAATGCGCTGAAGATTTCCTTCGGCCTTTCCTTTGCGGCCGCCTGCGTCAACCTCGTGATGGGGACGATCGTGGTGTGGGCGCTGGTGCGCTACCGCTTTCCGGGGCGGCGATTGTTCGATGCGATCGTCGACATTCCCTTCGCATTGCCGACGGCAGTGGCCGGCGTCGCGCTGACGCAGCTGTTTGCGCAGAAGGGCTGGCTCGGCGCGCCGCTCGCCGAACTCGGCATCAAGGTGGCGTTCACGCCGATCGGCATCTTCATCGCCATGATCTTCATCGGCATTCCCTTCGTGGTGCGCACGGTGCAGCCGGTGCTGCTCGATCTCGACGTTGAAATCGAGGAGGCAGCAGCTTCGCTCGGCGCCAACCGCTGGCACACGGTGTTTCGCGTCATCCTGCCGAGCCTGATCCCGGCGCTCTTGACCGGCTTTGCGCTGGCGTTTGCGCGCGCGGTCGGCGAATACGGCTCGGTGATCTTCATCGCCGGCAATCTGCCTAACGTCTCCGAGATCGCGCCGCTGTTGATCGTGATCCGGCTGTCGGAATTCCGCTATGCCGACGCGACGGCGATCGCGGTCGTCATGCTGCTGGCATCGTTCGTCATTATCTTCGCCGTCAATCGCCTGCAGCGCTGGGCGCAGACGCGAATTCCGGCGCATTGAGGGAGCGATGAGCGACCAGCAGCGCCTCTCCTGACGCCGCCGCGCGACGACGCGCACACCGAGCCCGGCGTGATCCGCTTCGTGATCGTGGCGTTCGCGGTGCTGTTCCTGCTGATCTTCGTCGTGCTGCCGCTGGTCGTGGTGTTCGCCTCGGCCTTTTCCAAAGGCGTGTCGGCCTATTTCTCGGCGCTGGCCGAGCCGGAAGCGCTGTCGGCGATCAAGCTGACGCTGCTGATCGCCGCGATCTCGGTCACCCTCAACCTCGTCTTCGGCGTCGTCGCGGCCTGGGCGATCGCCAAGTTCGATTTCACCGGCAAGACCTTCCTGATCACGCTGATCGACCTGCCGTTCTCGGTCAGCCCCGTGATCTCGGGCCTTGTCTTCGTGCTGCTGTTCGGCGCGCAGGGCTTTTTCGGCCCCTGGCTGCAGGCGCACGACATCCACATTCTCTTTGCGGTTCCCGGCATTGCGCTGGCGACGATCTTCGTGACCTTTCCCTTCGTGGCGCGCGAGCTGATCCCGCTGATGCAGGAGCAGGGCACGCAGGAGGAAGAAGCCGCGATCTCGCTCGGCGCGTCAGGCTTGCAGACCTTCTTCCGCGTCACTTTGCCCAATATCAAATGGGGCCTGCTCTATGGCGTGCTGCTGTGCAATGCGCGCGCGATGGGCGAGTTCGGCGCGGTGTCCGTGGTGTCGGGCCATATCCGCGGCGAGACCAACACCATGCCGCTGCTGGTCGAGATTCTCTACAATGAATATCAATTCGTAGCGTCGTTCGCGATTGCATCGCTGCTCGCCATGCTGGCGCTGATCACGCTGGTGGCCAAGACCGTCCTGGAACGGCGGCTGGACGAAGGACAGGTGGTCAGTGACGATTGAAGTCAGAAACCTCACCAAGAAGTTCGGCGACTTCGCCGCGCTCGACAATGTCGACCTCAGGGTCGCCAACGGCGAGTTGCTGGCGCTGCTCGGCCCGTCCGGCTCCGGCAAGACCACGCTGCTGCGCATCATCGCCGGGCTCGATTGGCCGGACGCAGGCGAAGTCTCGTTCGACGGCGAGAACGCGCTGTCCCGCGGCGCCGGCGAGCGCCATGTCGGCTTCGTGTTCCAGCATTACGCGCTGTTCCGCCACATGACCGTGTTCGAGAACGTCGCCTTTGGCCTGCGGGTGCAGCCGCGCGGCATCCGCAAGGACGAAGCGACGATCCGCGCCCGCGTCAAGGAACTGCTCGATCTCGTGCAGCTCGACTGGCTGTCCGACCGCTATCCGAACCAGCTCTCCGGCGGCCAGCGCCAGCGCATTGCGCTCGCGCGCGCGCTCGCCATCGAGCCGCGCATCCTGCTGCTGGATGAGCCCTTTGGCGCGCTCGATGCCAAGGTGCGGAAAGAGCTGCGGCAATGGCTGCGCTCGCTGCATCAGGAGATCCACGTCACCTCGATCTTCGTCACCCACGACCAGGAGGAGGCGCTGGAAGTCGCCAACCGCGTCGTTGTCATGGACAAGGGCCGCATCGAGCAGGTCGGCACACCCGGCGATGTCTACGACAATCCGGCGACCGCCTTCGTGCACGGTTTCATCGGCGAGTCCATCGTGCTGCCGGTGGAGGTGCGCGACGGCAGCGTGCGGCTCGACGGCAAGGCGCTCAACATCGCCGCCAATGGCTACGCGCCGGGCGCGGCAAAGCTGTTCATCCGCCGCCATGACATGCAGATCGGACCGGTCGGCAGCGGCGCGCTGGAAGGCTCGGTGAAACATGTGCGCACCTTCGGCCCGATCCAGCGCGCGGAGGTAGCACTCTGCGGCGGCGAGGGCCAGACCGTGATCGAGATCGACGCCCCGCGCGACCGGGAACTGCAGCAGGCGACACCGTCAGCCTGCAGCCTCGCCGCTACCGGATCTTTGCCGCGCAGGATTGAGCCGAAACGGCCCAAATCGCCCCGCCGTTCACTATTCAGCCACGGTTGGTATGCAACAACGGCCACCTCGACCTTGGGGTAATCTTTCGATCATGCGGGCGATCTTCGCCATCGCGGCGCTTCTGGCGCTTTCCGGCTGCATGTCCGACGGCCAGCAGCCCGAACAGCCGGCCATGTACCTGTCCATGGCCAATGGCGGCGCCACGCTCGATCCGCAGACCGCGGCCTCGATGATCTCGCAGTACCGTCAGAACAATGGGCTGGGCCAGGTCGTGGTCGACCCCGACCTGATGAAGGTCGCCGAAGCCCAATCCATGGCGATGGCCGCCCGCAACAAGCTCGACCACGACGTCAAGGGGCCGCTGGCCAAGCGGCTGGGCGCTTCCGGCTATCCCGCCAAGGCGGCGGTCGAGAACGTCTCCGCCGGCTATCACACGCTGGCGGAAGCCTTTTCCGGCTGGCGCGATTCGCCCCCGCACCGGGCCAATATGCTGAACCGCGATGTCACAAAATTGGGCATTGCCGCGAGCTATGCTCCGAACACCAAATACAAGGTGTTCTGGACGCTCATTCTCGCATCAACGGATGCCAAATAAATCAGGCGTGATCGCGCCAAATCAGGCGTGATCTTTGACCCGTTCCCGGCTAATCCACGCCCTTGCGAACAGCCGCTATGCAGCGGCCGTCATGGCTCTCTTATTGATGGGTCACCATGGATAGCTCCTCTTCCGCGCCGGCGACGACGCCCGCAAAAGCGCAACCCGTGCTGGTCCTGCAGGGCGGCGGGGCGCTCGGTTCCTATCAGGCCGGCGCCTATCAGGCGCTGTGCCATTTTGACTTTGAACCGGAATGGGTCGCCGGCATCTCGATCGGCGCCATCAACTCGGCGATCATCGCCGGCAACGAGCGCAACAAGCGCGTCGACCGGCTGAAGGAATTCTGGGACATGGTGTCCCAGCCGGTGTCGTGGAATCCGGTCGTGCCGGGCGACCGCGCCCGCTCGCTGTTCAACGAAACCTCTGCCGCGATCATCGCGACCTTCGGCGTGCCCGGCTTCTTCACGCCGCGCTTTCCGCCGGCGCAGCTGTGGCCGCCAGGCTCCGCGGATGCGATGAGCTATTACGACACCGCACCGCTGAAGAAGACGCTGGAGCGGCTTGTCGATTTCGATCGCATCAACGACCTGAAGACGCGGCTTTCGGTCGGCGCCGTCGGCGTCACCTCCGGCAATTTCAAGTATTTCGACAATTACGAGTTCAAGAAGCTCGGCAAGAAGATCGGCCCCGAGCACATCATGGCCTCCGGCGCGCTGCCGCCGGGCTTTCCCGCCGTCTTCGTCGAGGACGAGTATTATTGGGATGGCGGCATCGCCTCCAATACGCCGCTCGACTTCGTGCTGGACAATGAGAGGAGCCGCGATCTCCTGATCTTCCAGGTCGACCTGTTTTCCGCGCGCGGCGACTTGCCCCAAACCTTGCTTGAGGCCACCGAGCGCGAAAAGGACATCCGCTTTTCCAGCCGCACCCGCATGAATACCGACATGAACCGGCAGATCCACAACGCCCGCATGGCGGTGCGCGATCTCATCGGCAAGCTGCCGGACTATCTGAAGAACGATCCGTCGGTGGAATATCTGCGCGAGGCGGCGAAGGAGAACACGGTCACGGTGGTGCACCTGATCTACCGCAGCAAGAA
Organism: uncultured Alphaproteobacteria bacterium; assembly: GCA_963726865.1. Lineage (GTDB taxonomy): Bacteria > Pseudomonadota > Alphaproteobacteria > Rhizobiales > Xanthobacteraceae > Bradyrhizobium. The sequence goes on from CAVSEE010000007.1 coordinate 82,491, forward strand.
CCACGAATCCTCGTCGAAGGATTACGACTTCTCCCATATCGGCGTGGTCGAGCACTGGAGCGCGGGCGCCCGCGACGTCCATATGTCGATGCGGCACAAGGATTGGCTCGAGCGGCCGCAGTCCGGCGAGACCATGGTGACTTACGATCTCACACGGGACGGCGAAGCGCCGCCTGCAAAGAAGGAGTGACGAAAATGGGTTCGTTGACAGGAAAGACGGCGGTGGTGACCGGCTCGACCAGCGGCATCGGGCTTGCGATCGCGCGCGCCTTCGCCGGCGCCGGCGCCAACATCGTGATCAACGGCTTTGGCGCGCCCGCCGACATCGAGCGCGAGCGCTCCGGCATCGAAACCGATTTCAAGGTCCGCGCCGTGTATTCGCCGGCGGACATGAGCAAGGGCCGCCGAGATCGCCGAGATGATTGCGCTCGGCGACAAGACCTTTGGCAGCGTCGACATCCTCGTCAACAATGCCGGCATCCAGTTCGTCTCGCCGATCGAGGAATTCCCGATCGAGAAATGGGACGCCATCATCGCCATCAACCTGTCGTCGGCTTTCCACGCCATCCGCGCCGCGGTGCCGCGGCATGAAGAAGCGCGGCTGGGGCCGCATCATCAACACGGCTTCGGCGCATTCGCTGGTCGCCTCGCCCTTCAAGTCGGCCTATGTCTCGGCCAAGCACGGCATCGCCGGCCTCACCAAGACGGTGGCGCTCGAGGTTGCGACCCACAAGATCACCTGCAACTGCATCAGCCCCGGTTATGTCTGGACGCCGCTGGTGGAGAAGCAGATCCCCGATACCATGAAGGCGCGCGGCCTGACCAAGGAGCAGGTCATCCACGACGTGCTGCTGGAAGCGCAGCCGACCAAGGAGTTCGTGACCTCGGACCAGGTCGCCGCTCTCGCGCTGTTCCTGTGCAGCGACAACGCCGCGCAAATCACCGGATCGAACTACTCGATCGACGGCGGCTGGACGGCGGAGTAATCCGCCGCGGCGGCTTAGCGATAACTGCTGTAGAGCGCGGTGATGGTCGACGGCTGCAAGTCGAGTTCCTGGACGCCGATCTTGCCGGCGACCAGGATCAGCACGGTTGCGAGCGCCACGCGCAGCACCGTCTCGGGCACGCGCAGCGCGCTGTAGCTGCCGATTACGATGCCGGGCAACGAGCCCATCAGCAGTACGCCCATCAGCGACCAGTCGACGGCGCCGAGCGCCCAGTGACCCGCGCCTGCCACCAGCGTCAGCGGCACCGCGTGCGCAATGTCCGAGCCGACGATGGTTACCATCGGCAGGCGAGGGTAGAGCAGCAACAGCGCGGTGACGCCGACCGCGCCGGCGCCGACGGACGAAATCGAGACGAGAACGCCGAGTGCCGTGCCCGTTACGACGGTTGCGATCGCGGTGGTCTTGTCGTCGACATGCTCCAGCCGCTTGCGGTAGCGCTCCATGATCGCCCGGCGGAAGATCAGCGAAGTGGCGGTGAGCAGCAGTGCAAAGCACAGCACCAGGTTGACGACGGTGCGCTGGGTGGATGAATCGAGATTGAGCTGCCACATCACCAGCAGCGTCGCCACGCTCGCGGGCAGGCTGCCCATGGCGAGCCGGATCACGGCCGGCCAGTGAATGCTGCGCCCCAGCCCATGCACCAGGCTGCCGCCGGTCTTGGTGGCGGCGGCATAGAGCAGGTCGGTGCCGACGGCGGTGGTCGGGTGAACGCCGAACAGCAGGATGAGCAGCGGCGTCATCAGCGAGCCGCCGCCGACACCGGTCATTCCGACAAGCAGGCCGACGGCGAATCCCGAGGCGACGTAGAGCGGATCGATCATCTCAGCGCATATGTTGATTGCGTTTCAGTCATGTAACGACGCAGGCGTACTGACCGCAACGGAGCCGGGAAAATAAGAATATTTCATGCGCACAATGGAACCGGATGGTGTTTTTCCCCAAACCGGGGGCAAGCGGAGAAATCCGCTTCTGCGGTGCGGAAAGGTAAAATTGGCAGGAAAATGATGCGGTTGGGGCCGTGGTCCCGGCTATTTCTTCCCGAACGCCAGCACGTGCAGGCCAAGGCGACGGCGGACGATGGCAAACAGCAGCACGGTCTCGAAGGCGAGCGAGATCGTGGTCGAGGCTGCGGCGCCATAGCCGCCGTAGCCGGGCACCAGCGCGATGCACAGCACGAGATTCATCACGAAGGACAGCGCATAGGCGAGCGCGCAGATGTGCTGGTGGCCGAGCATGTTGAGCAGCCGCTCGACCGGGCCGATCGCCGCGCGCACCAGCAGGCCCATGGCGGCGATGAACATGATGTCGTAGCCGGCCACGAATTGCGGGCCGAACAGCCAGAGCAGCGGTTTGCCGAACGCCAGCAGCACCAGCGTCGCCGCGAGCGAGGGCCAGAACGTCCACTGGATCGAATGCATGACGTAGGCGGACAGCCGATCCTTGTCGCCTAGCGCGTTGTATTCGGCAAAGCGATGCGCCGTGCTCGCCGACATCGCGTAGTGGATGAAGGAGACCAGCGCCAGCGTCTTCACCACGGCAAAGTAGATGCCGACTTCGTCGGAGGGACGGAACTGCTGCAGCACCAGCACGTCGGTGTAGGACAGCAGCAAATAGAAGCTCTCGACCAGGAGGATCGGCAGCGACACCGCGAGCCAGCCTCTGACGTCGTAAGCCTTCGCGCCGGGCTCGATGTGGCCGGAGAGGCGGCGGTTGAGCACGACCATCTGGCCGAGCATGGCGAGCCACACCGCCGCACAGCTCGCGAGCATCGCAGCGGTGGCGCCGAGATTGAGACCGAGCACGAAGGCGCCGGCGGTGAAGCCGATGATCAGCGTCTGGCGCACGATGAATTGCGGCATCAGGCCGAGCCGCATCCAGTCGTGCGAGCGTGCGATGCCGTCCTGGGTGTTGGCGACCACGAAGGCCGGCAGCGTGGCGCAGCCGATATAGAGCGGCACGATCGCGGCCGCGTCCATCCACGGCGTGAGCAGTCTGACGAGGCCCGCGAGGGCGAGCGCGACGACCGACGATACCGCGAAGGTAAGCCAGCGGCTGCCGGACAAAAATCCGCGCAGCAGTGCATGCTCGCCGCGAGTGCGGTATTCCGGGATAAGCTTTTGCGCCGAGGCCGAGATGCCGAAATCCATCATGCTTCCGAGCAGCAGCACCCAGGTCCAGACATAGACGTAGACGCCGTATTGCGAGGTGCCCATCCAGCGCGCCAGCAGGATCTGCGAGCCATAGGCCATGACCGCGCTGACGACGCGGATGATGAAGATGGTGGCGGCAAGACGTTTGGTGACAGCGGCTTCGCCGGAGCCGACCAGCAACGCCCGCACCCGCGCTAAAATGCCGGCAGGCGAAGCGGTTGCGGATTGGCTGTCCATCACGGCCACGGGGCTGATGTCCTCGGGAATGCCGCGACAGGCGCGCGGCCATCGTCCGATCTATCAACGAATCGTTAAGAATAGGTTGGGTGGCCGTCGTTCCGCCAACACCGGCCGCAAGATGACGTTCACGGGAACGACCGTGCTAAAGCTTAAGGATGGCAAAATCGTTGAGGAAATCGGTCTCGACGACGGCGTCGCAGCCTTGACGCAACTCGGGCTCATCAAGAAAGCGGCCTAGCCTGCCAGGACCCGTCCCCCGGCAAAGCCGGCTTTGCCGGGGGACGACGCTAATTCAAATTCACATTGAACTCATACGCCTTGTCGCCGCCGACCAGCGTGAACTTCAGTGCGGCGCCGTCGGGCTTGGCACCCGGCGGCAGGCCGTCGAGTTCGAAGACGAACCGCTTCACCCCGGGCGGGCCATGCTCGAGCAGCTTCGGGATCGGCAACGCCCAGTCCGGCGTCGGGCCTTCGACGAACAGATTGACGTCCTTCGTCTCCGGCGCGCTGACATCGACCAGCACATTTTTGTCGCCGTCGCGCCTGACGTCGCGGATGGTCAGTGGATTGGGATCGCCGACATTGGCGGGCTTCGGCACGGCATCGAGCGCGGCGGAGAGGTTGCCGTCCTCGGTGCTGGCGACGCTCGCGAAGGTCAGTTCGCTCGCGGCCTCGACGGGGATGCAGATCTTTTCGCAGACGGCGTAGCTGATCTGGGCGCGCAGCGTCACCGGCCTGTCGTTGTTCTTTGCCACGATGCGCAGCGGCAGCACCACCTGCTTCTTGTAGCCGAGTGAAAAACCGCCGGCGCCGTCGTCGAATTTCATCGGCGCCGGCCACAAGACCGTCACCGCCTCGACATTGTCCGACTTGGAGAAATCAAAGCGCGGCGGCACGCCGGAATCGCCGGGATTCCGCCAGTAGGTCTTCCATCCATCCTGCAACTGGATGGCGATGCCGCCGAGCAGCACGCTACCGCTGCGCGATCCCGCCACCAGGCGAATCGCCGAATGCGCGTCGCGCTGCCACGGCGAGGCATCCTCGGCGCGGGCGTCGATCGCCAGCGAGGCGGTGAGTAATGTCGCAGCGAGGCCGAATGTGGCACGCATGGGAACAATCGCGTTCATGAAACGTCTTTACAGGCTGGTTTCACCGCAAACCATTGAATTGCTTGTGATGTGCGACTGCAAGCTTGATTGACAGATCAGCCACCCAATATCAGGATAGATGAGGATATGAGAGGCCTTTGCGGATGAGTCCTGAAGGCAAAGCACCGAAGAGCCCAGCGCCGCAAGGCCGGAGGCGATAACGGGTCCGGCGACAACAGGCCCGACGAGGACGGCTATCTCGACGGCCAGATGCTGATCGCGATGCCGGTCATGGGCGATCCGCGTTTCGAGCGCTCGGTGATTTATATGTGCGCGCATTCTTCCGAAGGCGCGATGGGCATCATCGTCAATCATCCGGCGGGCAGCATCGACTTTCCGCAACTGTTGATGCAGCTCGACATCATCAAGAGCGCCGACCAGATCAAGGTGCCCGACCATGGCGAGCCGATGCAGGTGCTGAAGGGCGGGCCGGTCGACACCGGCCGCGGCTTCGTGCTGCATTCCAGCGACTTCTTCATCCAGGACGCGACGCTGCGCATCGACCGGGACATCTGCCTCACCGCGACCGTCGATATCCTGAAGGCGATCGCCAAGGGCGCGGGGCCCAAGCATGCCATCCTGGCGCTGGGCTATGCCGGCTGGGCGCCGGGGCAGCTCGAGACCGAGATCCAGCACAATGGCTGGCTGCATTGTCCCGCCGATCCCGACCTCGTGTTCGGCGCCGCGGTCGAGGATAAATACCCGCGCGCGCTGCGCAAGATCGGCATCGATCCCGGCATGCTGTCGAACGAAGCCGGGCACGCTTAGGCGGCAAGCGGTGCCGCGAATCTCAATGTCGCCCCGGCGAAGGCCGGTATCCATAATCCCAAATGCTTTTTGATATGCGAAGCTGGAGCTCCAGCGCGCTCTGACCACAACGATATTGGTTATGGGCCCCGGCCTACGCCGGGGCGACGACACTACTCCGCCGCCTGCTGCTGCCACCGTCGGCTCGGTGCCGGCCACCGTGGCGCGGCGCATGTCGCGGGGCTGCGACTGGTCGTAGCGGCGCACGCGGTGCATGGTCTGGCGGTTGTCCCACATCACGAGGTCATGCAGCGTCCATTTGTGGGCGTAGACGAATTCCGGCTGCGTGGCGTGTTCGTTGAGGTCGCGCAGCAGCAGCCGGCCCTCCGGCACGCTCATGCCCTTGATGGCGCCGGCATGCGAGGAGAGATACAGCGACTTGCGGCGGTGCACGGGATGGGTGCGCACCAGGCGCTGCAGCACCGGCTTGAACATCTCCTTTTCCTCGTCGGAATAATCGAGGAAGCCGAGCGAGCCGCGCGAATACATCAGCGAGTGTTCGCAGATCATGTCCTCGATCTCGGCCTTGGTCTCGCCGTCGAGCGCGTCATAGGCCGCGCGCATGTCGGCGAATTCGGTGTTGCCGCCCTTCGGGTTGACCACCCGCGCCGACAGCAGCGAGAATTTTGCCGGGATCGGCCGGAACGAGCTGTCGGAATGCCAGAGCCAATTGCCGAGGTTGAACAGCGCGGCGCGGCTGTCGCGCGCGAGCGGCTTGCCGTCCTTGCCGAGGTTGGAGACGTCGTTGAGCCCGGAGGTGAGGCGGTAGTCTTCCTTCTTCACCACGGTGCCGCCGCGCGCCTTCTCGCGCTCGCCGAAATTCAGCGCAAAGGCGAGCTGCTGCTCGTCGGTGAGATCCTGGCCGTGGAATACCAGCACGGCGTATTTGTCCATGCCGGCTTCGACCTCGGCCGCCTGCTGCTTCGTGAGCGGCACGCGCAGATCGAGGCCGGAAACCTCGCCGACAAAATGCTTGTGCAACTGGCGGATGGCCACGGCCATGGCGCTTCTCCCTGATGCGTTGCTTTGCCGTAAAGGCTACTCCGGGAGGGAGCGATGTCAACGAGGAGGCCGCCCGCCAGTCATGCGTTCCGCGCCATGAGCCCACCATCCACCGGAATGACGGCGCCGGTCAGGAAGGAGGCGGCGGGCAGGCACAGGCTCAGCGTCATGTGCGCGACTTCTTCCGGGTCGCCGTAGCGGCCCAGTGCCGTGCGGCGCTTGGCGTAGATCGTCTTGTGCTCCTCCGGAATCCGCTCCGTGATCGCCGAGCGGATCGGGCCCGGGCAGATGCAGTTCACGGTGATGCCCTCGCGGCCGAGCTCGACGGCGAGCGAGCGCGTCAGGCTGGTGACGCCGCCCTTGGCCGCCGAATAGGGGCTGTTGGTCGCGGTCGCGCCCAGCGCCTCGGTGGAGGCGATGTTGACGATCCGCGGGCATTTCGACTTGCGCAGGTACGGCAGCGCCGCGCGGATGATGCGCGGATGCGCCGTCAGCATGATCGCCAGCGCCTTGTCCCAGGCCTCGTCGTAATTGTCGCCGTCGATCGCGGCGCGCAGCGACAGGCCGGCATTGTTGATGATGATATCGAGCGAGCCGAAATGCGCGGCGACGTCGTTGACGACGGAGACGATCGCCTTGGGGTCGGCGACATCGAGCGTCCAGGCTTTTGCCTTGCCGCCGGATGCGGTGATAGCGTCGGCCACGGCGCGCGTGCCCTCGGCCGTGAGATCAGTGACGGCGACATTGGCGCCTTCGTCGGCAAAGGCGTGCGCGGTGGCGCGGCCCATGCCGCTGGCAGCACCAGTGACGAGAACGGTGAGACCCTTCACCGAGCGGGAAAGTTTTTTCACTTCGGCCATGGATTTACTCGCTGAGCGGAATGGGGGGGGCAGGTTGACAAGGCTGGCACCGATCCGCAGACAGGTCAAACAACATAAAAACAAGAGGGAGCGCAGGGATGAACGAGCTCGATTTCAGCGGCAAGCAGGTGCTGGTGGTCGGCGGCTCCAGCGGCATCGGCAACGGCATCGCACAGGCCTTTCGCACACGCGGCGCGCGGGTCGCGGTTTGCGGCACCCGCGCCAAGGCATCGGATTATTCGCCTGACGACGGTTCGCATCTCGACGGCCTGCAATATTCCCAACTCGATGTCAGCGATCCCTCGGCCGTGGAGAAATTCAAACCGGCCTTCGACAAGCTCGACATCCTCGTGCTGGCGCAAGGCGCGGTGATCTATCGCCGCGGCGAATTCCTGATGGACGGCTTTCGCAAGGTGATGGAAGTCAATTTGATGAGCCTGATGGCCTGCGCGACCAAATTCCACGACATGCTCGCGGCAGCCAAGGGATCGCTGATCATCGTGAGCTCGACGGCGGCCTATCACTCCACCATGGGCAACCCGTCCTACAATGCCTCCAAGACCGGCGCGATGGGCTTGACGCGCACGCTGGGCGAGGCCTGGGCGGAGGACGGCATCCGCGTCAACGGCATCGCGCCGGGGCTGGTCGACACCAAGATGACCAAGGTGACGACGGCCAATCCAAAGCGGCTGGAAGGCGCACTCGAGCGGATTCCGCTGAGGCGGCTCGGCACGCCGGAGGATATGGCGGGCTGCGCGCTGTTCCTGGCGTCACCGCTGTCGTCCTACATCGTCGGCCAGACCATCATCGTCGATGGCGGGCTGATTTTGTAGATCAGGAACCCAAACGCGTCTGGCCGGTTACATCCCCTGAAACCTTCAGGGAGTGACCACGATGGACAAGGATCGGATCGCCGGGGCAGCCAAGGATTTTGCCGGCAAGGTCGAAGGCGCCGCAGGCGATCTCGCCGGCGACGCAAGGACGCAGGCCTCGGGCCGCGCGCGCGAAGCGGCCGGCACGGTGCAAAATCTCTATGGTCAGGCCAAGGACGCCGCGCGCGAGGCCGGCGAAGCGGCCGTCAGCATGGCCAAGGACGCCTACGAGAACAGCGGCGATACCATTCAGAGCGGTTCGAAGGCCGTCGCCAAATCCGTGCGCGACAATCCGCTCGGCTCGCTGCTGATCGCCGGCGGCATCGGCTTTGCGCTGGCGCTGATGATGTCGCGCTCGGCACGCCGTCCGCCGCCGCGCTGGCGGTATTACGGCTGAGCCGCGAGTCGTCCTCTATCCCTCATCCTGAGGAGCGGCGCTTGCGCCGCGTCTCGAAGGATGAATGGCACCACTGTGGCCTCATGATTCTCCCGGCGATGCGAAGCATCGTCCGGAGACGCGCGAAGACGCGCTCCTCACCATGAGGGTCCGCGTTCAGGTCGTCGCGATTTAGCGCGTCGGATTGGCCGGCGGCACGGCGGCGGAGCGGCCGACGGCGCCTGGCGGACGCGGCGCGCCGTTGTTGGCGGGCGGACGCGGTTGTGCCGGCGGCGCGACCTGGCGCGGTGCGGGCGCGGTGTTGCCGAAGCCACCGCCGAAGAAATTCTGGAATGACGGCGACTGTGCCGGCCGCTGCGGCGGCTTCTGCGGCTGCAGTTGGCCGGGTTGCCCCGGCGTCGCCAGCGTCTGGCTGTCCAAATCCCGGCTGGCCGGGCTGCAGCGGCGGCCGCTGCTGCAGTTGCGGTTTCTGGCCCGGCGGCACCACGCTGCCATCGGGTGCAACGCTCGCCACCGGCGAATCGCCTCTGGCCTGTTCGCGGCCGACTTCGCGGCGCGGCCAGGCGAAATCGTCGGCGCGGCCGGCGGGCGGCGCCAGGGCCTCGCCCTTCACCAGCGTGCGCGCGGCGAGCCCATCGACCGCTGCGGGACGCGAGCCGGGGCCGCCGAGCAGCTGATCGTTGTTGATCGAGGCCGCCACCAGCGGAACGATCGGTCCGGCCATCGGCCGCGGCGCCGGCTGGCCGGGCACGGCATTGATGTCGGGTGTCGCCGGTTCGCTCGGCAGCGCGATCGGGCCGGAGCGGCCTGCCATCAGGCGGGCGATCTCGCGGTCGACATAGTGGGCGAGCTTGCGCGCGCCGGGTGCGGTGAAATAGACGCCGTCATTGGAGCGCAGCTGGCGCAGCTGGCCTTCGAAGTCGGGGCCGCTCTGCAGGAAGCGTCCGGCCTCGTCGACGAAGCCGTCCCAGACGTCGACATAGGTGATGCCGGCCTTGCCTGCGCCGTCGCGATACAGCGCATCCAGGAACAGCATGTCGGAGATGCCCTTGGGACCGCGGACCGCGGGCAGGCCGACCCACAGCACCGGTACGCCCTTGGACTTCAGCACCGCGATCAGCTCCTCGATCTTCTTGCTGTAGAGCTCGACCCAGCGCTCGTCGCGGAATTCGTAGAGGCCGGTGCCGGAGCGCGCGGTCTTTTCCGGCGCCAGCGATCGACGGCGTATCGGCATTGTCGGCTTCGTCGGCATCGTCGGCCGGCTTGTCGTCGGCCTTCGCCGCGGGCGCCGCCGCATCGGGCTTCGCCGCCGCGTCGGGCTTCGCACCCGGCTTGGCGTCGGCGGGCTTCTTGACGTCCTTCTTGTCGGTCTTCTTGTCGGCGGGCTTGTCGGATTTTTCCGGCGTGGTGTCGCGCATCGCGACGCGGTCGTTGACGCCGAGCATCACGACGATGGCGTCTGGCTTTTCGCCGGCGAGAATTTGTTTGGCCGCCGCCGTCCAGTCCGCCGGATCGCCCTTCGGCTGATACTTGATCAGGCCCGAGGTGGCGCGGCTCTTGCGGATCACGCCCATGTCGGGCCGCTCGGTGTAGGCGAGCTCCATGCCGTAGGCGAGCCAGTCGGCCATGCCGTCGCCGAGCACCAGCACGTTGCGTTCCGGCACGAAGGCAGGATCGCGCTTGTCGGGCGGCGGCGCCTTGGAGTTATCCTGGATGACGCGCTTGGGGGCCTGCTGCTGGAACGGTGCGAAGAAATCGCCGCCGAACCAGCCACCGCCGCCATTGTTGCGCGGCGCCGGGCGCGACCAGCCGCCGCCGAAATTGAACAACTGCGCCGAGGCAGGGCCGGCGATGCCGACCAGAATCGCAATGGCGACCGCGAGCGCGATCAGCGGACCGCTCTCGGTCAACACGCGGAAAAATGACTTTGGCTGTCGCATCCGGCTCGGTCGCAATGGATTGCAGATGGATTGTCTGGCTAACGCCTATAATAGCGGAAAGAGGCCGCAAGCGGGCGGATTTTCCCCCATAAACGGGGCAGGGCCCCCGCCCGTCAAGGGCAGAGCCAAATCATTGATTTTGAAGGTTACTTTCACTGCGTTTCAAGCGAAGCGGGCACCGGTTCGCAGGAAGAAAACGCGTCAAAATGAGAATCAGCGCCCGCGCAGCCGGTCCAGCACCTCGGAGGTGGCGAATCCGTCGGCCGGCAGCCCGGCCGAGACCTGGAACGCCCGCAGCGCCTCCCGGGTCATGCCGCCGAGCTGGCCGTCCGGGGTGCCCTTGTAGAAGCCGCGCTGGGCCAGCAGCTGCTGCAGTTCCAGCCGCTCGGATCGCGACAGCACCCGCTCCTGCCGCGGCCAGGGCTGCACGAAGGGCGGCCCGCCGCGCAGGCGGTCGGCGAAATGGCCGATCGCCAGCGCATAGGCCTCGGCCGGATTGTATTTCATGATGACGCGAAAGTTCTGCAGCATCAGGAAGCCCGGTCCCTCGGCGCCCGCCGGCGCCAGCAGATAGGCTTTGTCGGCCGGGTTCGGGAACGGCTTGCCGTTGGCGCGCTTGACGCCCTGATGGTCCCATTGCGACAGCGCCAGCATCTTCGCGCGATCCGCCTGCATGAAATTGAAGCCCTTGGGAATCACCACCTCGTAGCCCCAGCTCGCGCCGGACTGCCAGCCGTCCTTCTTGAGGTTGTTGGCGGTGGAGGCGATCAGGTCATAGGGATTGTCGACGACATCGCGGCGGCCGTCGCCGTCGGCATCGACCGCATAGCGCTTGAACGCGGTCGGCATGAATTGCGTCGGCCCGAACGCGCCGGCCCAGGAGCCCTTCAGCTGCTCGGGCCGCAGATCGCCGCGGTGCAGGATTTCCAGCGCCACGAGGAATTCATCGCGAAAGTATTTCTGCCGCCGTCCGACGCAGGCCAGCGTCGCGGTCGATTGCAGCACGCTGCGATCGCCCATCTGCGTCGAGTAGTTGAACTCGATGCCCCAGATCGAGGCGATGATGTAGCGGTCGACGCCGTAGGCTTTCTCCACCGCGTCGAACTCTGTCTTGTACTTGGCGAGGATCTCGCGGCCCTTGGCCATGCGGTTGTCGTTGACGAGGATGTCGAGATAATCCCAGATCGCCTTGGTGAATTCCGGCTGCGAATCCATCAGGTCCATGATGCGCAGATCGGGCTGCAGACCTGCGGTGAATTTCTGAAAGCTCTCCTGCGAAATGCCGCGCCGTGCCGCATCCGGCCACATGCCGGCGACGCAGCTGTCGAAATTCGCCGCCGCCTCGCGGATCGCGCTCGCCGTCATCAACGGATGGCCGGAAGCCCCGTCCTCGCCGCTCCAGGCCGGCGCGCCGCCGGGGTTTTGGGGCTGTTGCGGCGCTTGCCCGTTGCTGCCGGGCTTGAACAGGTTATTGAGGAAATTGGAAACGCCGTCGCCCGACTGGGCAATCGCCGCTTCTGGCGACAGCACGATGGCGAGCGCCAGCAGGCCCGCCCGGGCAATCGTCGATGTGATCTGCCGCTTCATTCCCTTGACCCGTCCCGCTCACTATCCCGTTTTCACAAGGACCTGCATCCGTTTCCAATAGTTTAACAAAGGCAGGCCCGCCTGGCCGCCTTTTCGTCGCAGAGATCGGACTTTGTTCCCGGCCGCAAACCCGCTAACAACGTGCAATCAAGCCAAAATCCCGCTCCCAACAGGCCTTCCAACACTCCCATGAAAATCCGCAAAGCCGTCTTCCCGGTCGCCGGCCTCGGCACCCGCGTCCTGCCCGCCACCAAGGCGATGCCGAAGGAAATGCTGACCATCGTCGACAAGCCGCTCATTCAATATGTCGTCGACGAGGCCAGAGAGGCCGGCATCGAGCATTTCGTGTTCGTCACCGGCCGCAACAAGGGCGTGATCGAAGATCATTTCGACCGCATGTTCGAGCTCGACACCACGCTCGCCGCCCGCGGCAAGAAGGCCGAGCAGGAGGTCCTTGCCGCCAGCCAGCCCGAAGCCGGCGCCATGAGCTTTACCCGCCAGCAGGCGCCGCTGGGCCTGGGTCACGCGGTGTGGTGCGCGCGCGACATCGTCGGCGACGAGCCGTTTGCGGTGGTGCTGCCGGATGAGCTCGTGCTCAACACGCCGGGCTGTCTCGCGCAGATGATCGAGCACGCAAGCAAGCTCGACGCCAAATCCAATCTGATCGCGGTCGAGGCGGTACCCGAGCATCTCACCCATCAATACGGCATCTGCGGCGTCGGCAAGCGCCAGGGAAAAATCTTCGAGGTCGACGGCATGGTGGAGAAGCCGCCGAAGGGCACCGCGCCATCGAATCTCTCCATCACCGGCCGCTACATCCTGCAGCCGGAGATCTTCAAGATCCTGGAGACGCAGGAGCGCGGCGCCGGCGGCGAGATCCAGCTCACCGACGCCATGATCGGGCTGGCGAAAAAGCAAAAATTCTACGGCGTCGAATTCGCTGGCGAGCGCCACGATTGCGGCTCGAAGTCCGGCTTCCTGCGCGCCAATATCGCCTTCGGCATGGCCCGCGCGGACCTGCGCGACGGCCTGCGCGCGGAGATGAAGAAGTACTTGGAGAAATGAGGCGGTAGGGTAGGCCTCAAGCCACCAGCGACAGCTTCGGCATGCTGGCGAGCACCGACTGGTTGCGGCCGTTGGCTTTGGCGGCATAGAGCGCCTTGTCGGCGGCTTCCAGCAGCAGGGCCCAATGCATGGTCGCGGCCGGCGTCAGGCTGGCAACGCCGACGCTGACGGTGTTGACGGCGGGCCCTTCCGACCACTGCATGACCTTCTGGCGGATCGTCTCGGCCATGATGAACGCGTCGGTCGCGTTGCATCCCGGCAGCAGCACCGCGAATTCCTCGCCGCCATAGCGTGCGGCGCAATCGCCGGCGCGGCGCACCGAATCGGAAATGCAGATCGCGATTCCGACCAGCACCTGATCGCCGGCCTGGTGGCCATGGGTGTCGTTGAAGGCCTTGAAATGATCGGCGTCGATCATCAGCAGCGCCAGCGGCGTCCGCTGCCGGGCGGCGCGCCGCCATTCGCTGTCGATCTCGTCGTCGAACTTGCGGCGGTTGCGCAAGCCGGTGAGCGCGTCGGTGATCGCAAGCTCCTCCAGCTTGGCTTCGGCGGCGGCGCGGCGGCCGATCTCGCGCGCCAGGAACAGCGTGGTGGCGAACACGAACAGGATCAGCACCCCCATGATGGCGGCGACGCGCATTGCTTCCTTGTGCCAGAGGCTGAAAACCGCCTCCAGCGGCTTGCCGACCACGACGAAGAGCGGACCGCTACCGTCACGGCGCACGAATAGACGCGGGATATCGTCGATCGGGCCTTGTCCTGCGTATTGTCCGCTATTCAGTTGGCCGGGTTCCACCGCGCGACGGTCGCGAGGTTCTTGCCGATGACGTCGAGATCGAACGGCTTGCGCATGATGATCGTGCGATCGCGCCGCAGTACCGTGATCGAATCGTCGCGGTCGAGGTTGAGCCGGTCGAACAGCTCGTGGAAATAGGAAAAGCGGATCGAGCCCGCCACCACGCCGAGGAAGTCGCCGTGTTCGGCGGTGATGCGCCGGCTCAGCACGACTGAATAGGCGCCCCGGTGCAGCATCGGTTTGCTGATGAACAGCCCCGCATTGGGATTGTCGCGATGAACCGTGAAATACTCTTCGTCGGCGCGGTTCTCCGGCCGCGGATCGAGCGAGGACGCGTCGATCGTCAACTGTCCCCTCGTGTCGAAAACCTGGATCGCGCCGAAATGCTTTGCAGTGGCGGCATGATCGAACAGGATCAGGTGCAGGATTGGCCTGGAGACATCCTTGATCTCCGGCATCACCATGTTGCTGGCGACGGCGCGCAGCGACAGGTCGTAGAGCTCGATGTTGCGGCCGATGTCGGCATCGATGCTGGAGGCGAGGTTTTCCAGCATCTGCCGCGCCAGCTGCTCCTCGCCGCGGCGCATGTCGAGCATGACGGAGGCACAGATCGCGGAAAAGCCGATGACCGTCGCAACCGACGAGGCGATCAGCAGTTTGACCGACAGCCGCCAGCGCCGCCTGGCCGTATGTTTCCGCCGCTGGAATAACATTGCTCGCTCCGGGCAACTGGAATGCGCCCGGAATCGTTGCGGCGGACTTAAGTCGCGACAGTCGTTCCGCAATGGGTTAACGCTTGGTTTACTGCATTGACGATGCGGGAATGATTCAGGGCACTACCTTAACGAGGACCGGCGGTGAACGACTACGACGCGTTGCGGGACTATCTGAAGAAGCAGACGCTTGCCGAATTCGTGCTGAGCTTCGAGGAGATCGAGACGATCATCGACGCTGCGCTGCCGCGCGCGGCGCACCGCGCCTCCTGGTGGGACAGCCTGCGCAGCCCGCAGGAGAAGATGCCGCAGCGCGAGGCCTGCCTTGAGGGTGGCTATGTCGCGACCCGGCAGGCCGACGGCAGAAGCGTGAAGTTCAA
>CAVSEE010000008.1:0-780027 GCA_963726865.1 uncultured Alphaproteobacteria bacterium
CGAGCCGGCGGCGATTTCGGCCAGCGCGGCGATGCCGGTGCGCCATTGCCAGTTGCCGATCCGAAACAGCGTCGCCTGATGACGGCGGGCGATCGGCGTCGTCGGCTCGGATCGCCTCGACGTGATGGTACAGTTCGTGCGCGATGAAGACGTCTTCCGCGGCGTGGCCTCGTCCGAGCAGACGCGCGGCGCAGGCGCCGGCGAGCGCGCGCTCGAGCGGGGCGAGCCCGCGGGCGTAGAGCAGGATGCGCGGCGGCCGCGGCCGGTATTCGGCAAAGCGCCAGATCGAGCCGACCAGCGGATCGTCGTCGGTCGCCTCGACCGGCACGCCAAGCTCGCGCGCGATCTCGCGCGGCGCGAGTCCGGGAAAGCGCGTCGCGCAAATCCATGGCGGCTGCCGCGCCGTCGGCGAGCGCGTCGATCACGGCGGCGAGCTGCGCGCGCGCGATCCAGCCGCCGGGCGTGAGGATCGGCCTTCAGCATCAGCAGGCCGAGCGTCTCGGGCGAGGCGGCCGCGATCTCCTCGAGCCAGCAAGCGCTTGCCGCCGTCCGCCATGCTCACAAGCCCGCGCGACGGCGGAATGCCGATCAGCGCGATCGAGGCATCCGCGGTCAGGCCGTCGAGTTCGCCGCGGGTGACGGCCACGGCCTGGTCGATCGAGTTGACGCCGGACAGGTCGATCAGCTGGCCGCCGACGATCACGAACATGTCCGGGCGTGATGGTGCTGTCGCCATTGTAGATCGTGGTGTCTTCCCACAGCCGCCGCAGGCCGTCGAGCGCGGTGCGGCGCCGAGACCGGGCGCACCACGCTGTGGCTGCGCTGCACGCGGATGACGCCGTCGAGATCGATCGCGCGAACCGGGCTGCGGCGCTTCTTGAAGAAGCCCCAGGTCCGCTCCTCCACCTCGCCCTGGAACACGCGCATGCGCGGCGTGGCGGCGGCGAGCGCGACGCGTTCGGGGCTGACGCCCATCGCCTTGGCCGCGATTTCGCGCGCCTCGGTCTCGCCGACCTCGTCGCTTGCGCTGGCGGGCGCGCATTTCCGAGGCGCCCATCGCGGTGGCGCGGACCCGGTGGGTGTTCGGATCGACCTCGATCGTCACCTCGACGCCGTCGGGCGCGGCGCCGAGCTTGACCACGGCCTCGAAGGCCTCGCGGCGGATGCGCTTGAGATCCTCGGGCTGCGGATTGGGGATGACGCGCTCCACCACGTCGCGCACCAGCGCCAGCGCGACGCCGATCGAGGAGATCACCTCGGCGTCCTTGGAGATCTCGTGGTGCAGGCCGGTGCGGCTGGAGGCGTGCGGAATCAGCGCCGCCGCGCCGCCGCCTTCGCCGACCAGCACGGCCTGGTCGCGGTCGAGCTTGTATTCGGCGATGAGGTCGTCGACGACGGGGATGACCTTGTCGGTGGCGATATCGAGGATGGCGCGCGCGGTGTCCTCGATGGATCTTGCCGATGAATTCGGCGAGTGCCGCCATCGCGCGCTCGCGCCGACTTCCGGATTGCCGCTGGCGTGCAGGCCGGGCTTGGCATAGCCCAGGACGTTGGCGGCGCAGGTGTTGGTGATGGCATAGCGCGTGCCGTTGGCCGAGCGCACCGCGACATAGTCGGCGGGATCGTCGGCCTTCGGCTGGAAGAATTCGATCTTGGGATCGACGATGTCTTCGGGCTTGGCAAAGGCGGCGTAGGGCAGCCCGGCGATATGGGCGCTGCGCGGCCCGACATCGACCAGCTTGCCGTCGCGGGCGCGGACCATGCTGCCGCCGGCAATGCCGATCACGCGCACGTCGAGCGAGCTGACATAGGTCTCGTGGCCGCCGACGCGGGCATATTTGACGGTCGGCCGGCCGTTGCGGATCACGCCGATATTGGTGCTGGTGCCGCCGACCTCGAAATAGATGCCGTCGGATACGCGCAGATACATCAGCGCGCCGGCGACGCTCGCCGCCGGTCCCGACAGCATGGTCATGACCGGGCGGCGGCGCATCTCCTGTGATGTCCATCACGCCGCCGTCGCCGCGCATGATCATCAGCGGCGCCTTGATGCCGGCCTCGCGCACGCTGGCCTCGGTCATGATCGGCGGTGTCGATCATCTTCGGCAGGATGCTGGCGTTGATCACGGCGGTGCGGGTCCGCGTGGTCAGGCCGTAGAGCTTGGTGATCTCGTTGCCGCAGGTCGCGGCGAGGCCGGCCTCGACCACCAGCCGGCGCACGGTTTCCTCGGCCTCGTTGTCGTCGACGCCGAAGGCGGAGCTGGCGACGATGACCTTGTGCGCCCTCGGCCTTGCAGCTCGTCGATCGCCTTGCCGATCGGTCTCGTCGGTCAGCGTCTCCTTGATCAGGAAGCGGTTGACCGGCGTCAGATAGCGGCCCGGCGCGAGCTCGATCGGCTTCATCGCGCTCTGGCTCTTGGCCAGCAGCGACTCCATGCGGGTCGACATGCCGATGACGCCGACGCTGGCGACGTCGCCTTCGAGCAGCGCGTTGGTGGCCTGCGTCGTCGAATGCGCGAGGAAGATGACCTCGTCGGGGTCGACGCCCGACTGCTCCAGCACGTTGCGGAAGACCTCGACGACGCCCTTGGCGACGCCGCGCGGATCGGAGTGGGTGGTCAGCACGGAGAACCGGCCGACCACTTCGTGGGTGGCATTGTCGATCAGCACGGCCTTGGTGAAGGTGCCGCCGACGTCGATCCCGATCCGATAGGCGCGGGACAGGCACGGTCAGGTTCGGTCAACGCGTTGTTGTCCTTGTCTAGTTGAGCGACCCCAGCATCAGGTAGCAGATCAGTCGAATTGACCGCGACCATCAGGCATGCCGAAGGGCAGCGCGGTTTTCAGGAACTGGCCGTGGCTGACCTTGGTCTGCCCGATCGTCCACAGCGTCCACGAGTTGGTCGGATCCATGCTCCCCTGCACGATCGTCGGCGCCAGCCAGATCGAATAGAGATAGGGAATCGGGATGTCCTTGTTGGCGAGCACGATGGCCAGCAGCGCGGCGCCGGTGCCGATCACGACCAGCGGTCCGCGGTAGATGCTGCCGATGCCGCCGAGCACGCCGAAGAAGATCGCGGCCTGCAGCGGCGTGTGCGGCAGCACCGGCCCGAAGATCGGCTTCAGCGCGTTGGCGACCTCGGGCGTCTGGCCGGCGACGATGATCATGCCGCAGATCGTCCACAGCGCGGCGATGGTCGCGATATCGGGAAACGCATCGGAGAAGGTCTTGTTGAAGAGATTGACGCTGCCCTGGAAGCGTGCGGTCGCGGCCGGTCAAGCACCAGCGCCAGCACGATCGAGACGCAGGAAGGTCGGGATGATCTCCCATTTCAGGACCATGATCATGAGCACCGGGAAAGATCGGCACGATATAGGTGTAGTAGGGCGTCCGCTTGCGCGCCGCGGGTTCGCCGCCGTCGGCGACGTCGACGGAGGCCAGCCGACGCACGCCGCCGTTCCGCAGGTAGAAGAACTCCAGCAGCCATGCCGCCAGAATGTAGACGCACATTCCGACGATCCAGTAGGTCAGGTAGGGCGCTTCGTATTTGAGGCCGGGAAACAGTTTCTGGAAGGTGCCGAACTGCACGAGGTTGATGAAGGTGCCGGCGCCGATGCCCATCGTGAAGGCGGGCGCGGCGACATAGGGCGGAATGCCCTGGCCCATCATGATCGGCAGCGCGATGATGCCGATCGCGATCGCAGCACCGACGCCGTACATCGACGTGAACAGCAGCGCGGTGACCAGCGTGATGATCATCGCGGTGACCAGCGGCCGGTCGCCGGCGAGTTCGACGGCGGAGCGGATCACGCTCTCGGCGATGCCGGTCTGGATCAGCACCTGCGCGAACCAGGCGCCGAACACGATGATGATCACGGCGCTGGCATAGGCGACGCCGCCGCCCTGCAGGATCTTCTTCTGGATCTCGTCGATGCCGATGCCGGCGATCGCCGACCACAGCACGGCCAGCAGCAGCAGCATGATGATCGGGCTCTGCCCGCGGATGATCAAGACGACGACAGCCAGAAATGCAACGAGCAGCGCAATGCCTGTCCCAAAGTCCATGGTCGTTCCCCCCGTTTCCCGCCGGCCATTTGCTCAGTTACGGTCATTTTGCTTAAATTAAGTCTGGCACAACGGATGGGGGCTGGCGAGACCAAGATGTCGGCGCGTGTGACAGTGGCGGAGTTCTTGCATTGCTTGCTGCTGCGCCGCACTAGCCGCCGCGGTTGTAAGCGCATGCGATGCTTACCGGAGCGCAATCGGATTCGATTGCCCGGGTTTGTGCGTATGGTCGACGGCCATTCAATCCAGTTTCTGCCGGGAGAATTGACGATGCAATCCAGCGAGCCGCGGTGGCGGCATCCCGAACTGCAGCCAGGCTGGATCGATCGTCCGCATCAGAAGGTCGAACTGGGCGACTTCCCGCTCGAGAGCGGCGAAGTCATTCGCAATTTCGAGATCAGCTATGTCACTCACGGGACCCTCGCGCCGGCGGGCGACAACGTCATCCTCGCGCTGACGGCGATCGGCTCGATCCATCACCGGCTGGATTTCCTGATCGGCCCCGGTCGTCCGCTCGATCCGGACCGTCACTTCATCATCTGCGCCGATGCGATCGGCAACGGCATGACGACGTCGCCGAGCAACAGTCTTGCCCAGCCTGACCTGGCGTTTCCGCGCTTTACCATCCGCGACATGGTCGCCAGCCAGCAGAAGCTGCTGGATGCGCTCGGCATCGGCACGCTCGCTGCGGTGGTCGGGGCTTCGATGGGCGGCATGCAGGCGCTGCAATGGGGCGTCAGCGATCCCGATCGCATGCGCAGCATCGTCGCGCTGGTGCCGATGGCGCGGACGCGGCCATGGGCGGCCGCGATGAACGAGGTCGCCCGCCGCATCCTGATGGCGGATGCAGGCTGGCCGTCCGGCCCGTATGGCGCAGGCTTCGATGCCTGGGCGGCGCAAAGCCGCGTCATCACCAACCGTACGCCGCTGGCGCTCGAGCACGTCCGCGCTGCCGACGTGCCGGCACTGGTTGCCGATGCAGTCGCTGCCGCGCGGCGCGCCGGCCCCGATCCGCGTCGACTGGGTCTATCAGAGCTTTGCCTACGATGCGCATGATGTCGGCACGACGCCGGGCTTTGGCGGCGACACCATCGCGGCACTGCGATCGATCCGCGCGCCGACGCTGCTGCTGGTTCCCGAACTGGACCTCTACAATCCGGTCGAGGATGCGATCGAGGCGGCGGCGCATATTCCGAACGCCATGCTGGTGCGTGTGGCCGGGCATGCCGGACACGCGGTGGCTGCGGACGGTTCGCCGCAGATCGAGGAGGTCCGCCGGGCCGTCAGTGAGTTCCTGGTGCGATGCATCGGCGGCGCCTGACGGTAATCGCGAGGCTGCCTTGCCTCCAGCGCTCCTTGACAGGAGACGCAGGGGCGGCCCACCTTTTGCCATCGGTTTATTGTCCGCAATAAGAAGAGAATGCCGGAGGATACGCATGACGAAGATGCTCAGCGAGGGCGATGTCAAAAATTACCAGCAGCGCGGCTATCATTTCCCGGTCGACGTTTTGAGCCAGAGCGAGGTCGCCGATTTCCGCGGCAAGCTCGAGGAATATGAGGCGCGGACCGGCGGCCCGATCAAGGGCGAGATGCGCCACCGCAGCCACGTGCTGTTCCCCTGGATCGACGACATGATCCGCCATCCCAAAATCCTGGATGCGATCGAGGACTTGTTGGGCCCGGATCTCCTGTGCTGGAATACCAGCTTCTTCATCAAGGAGGCGCACGATCCCGGCTTCGTGTCCTGGCATCAGGACGCGACCTATTGGGGGCTGGATTCGTCCGACGTGGCGACCGCATGGGTCGCGATGTCGCCGGCCAACAAGGTGTCCGGCTGCATGAAGTTCGTGGCCGGCACCCACAAGCAGCAGGTCCAGCACGAGGACACGTTCGACCAGAACAACCTCCTGACCCGCGGCCAGGAGATCGCCGTCAAGGTCGACGAGGCGCAGGCGGTGTTTGCCGAGCTGAAGCCCGGGCAGGCGTCGCTGCATCACGTGCTGCTGTTCCATGGATCGGAACCGAATCGTTCCGACCAGCGGCGCATCGGTCTTGCCATTCGCTACATCCCGACCCGGCTGAAGCAGGCGGTGGGACAACGCGACTGGGCGACGCTGGTGCGCGGCAAGGACACCTACAAGCACTTCGAGCCGGCCTATGTGCCGAAGCGCGAGCTCGAGCCCGAGGCGCTGGCGTTCCACAAGGCGGTCACCGACGAGCAGGTCAAGGTGCTCTATCGCGGCACCGACAAGACCGAATACCGGGCCTGACGTCCGCAGCGCGGACTTGAAGCCCGGGCGGGGGAGGAAACATGGGCCGGAAAATCGCGATCGTCGGAGCGGGCGCCGTCGGCGGCTATGCCGGCGCGCATATGGTGCAGGCGGGCGAGGACGTCACCTTCATCGATCCCTGGCCCGAGCATGTCGAGCACATGCGCAAGCACGGCCTGCGCGTCACCCACGCCAAGGACGTCGCGGAATTTTCCGTGCCGGTGCGGGCGCTGCATGTCACGGACGCGCAGCAGCTCTCGAAAGAGAAGCCGGTCGACATCGCCTTCATCTGCATGAAGTCCTACGACACGGCGTGGGCGACCATGATGATCCGGCAGTATCTCGCACCCGACGGTTATGCCGTGTCGCTGCAGAACTGCATGAACGAGGAGACGATCGCCGGCATCGTCGGCTGGGGCAAGACGCTGGGCTGCATCGCCAGCAGCATCACGGTGAACCTGCCGGATCCCGGCCATATTCATCGCGGCGCCGGCAAGGGCGGCGCGGCGCACACGGTGTTTCGCACCGGCGAGGTGCACGGGCGCATCACCGACCGCGCGCAGGAAATCTGCCGGCTGGTCGGCTATGCCGACAGCGCCAAGGTGACGAACAATCTGTGGGGCGAGCGCTGGTCGAAGCTCGTCGCCAACGTCATGGGCAACGGGCTGTCCGCCTGCACGGGCCTGACCGGCGGTGCAGATGCTGGAGAGCGAGCCGATCCGCCGCTTCTCGACCCGGCTCGGCAGCGAGGCAATTCGTGTGGGCCAGGCGCAGGGCTATCAGCTCGAGGAGATTTTGCACCTGCCGCCGGAGACCATCGCGCGCGCCGGCGAGGGTGACGCGGCCGCGATGACGGCATGCGACGAGCAGCGCTTCAAGGACGGCAAGCGCACCTCGTCGGAGCAACGCCCCTCGATGGGCCAGGACATGCAGAAGGGAAGGCGCACCGAGATCGATTTCCTCAACGGCCTCGTGGTGCGCGAGGGCGAGAAGGTCGGCATCGCCTGCCGCGCCAACGCCGTGCTGACGGACCTCGTCACCAAGGTGGAGCGCGGCGAGCTGAAGGCCGATCCGCGGCACATCACGGAGCTGCGGCTGAACTAGCGCGCACCTTCCGAACAAGCCCGGCATACGAGGAAAACCATGCGACCCCACATCATCTGCCATATGGGCACGTCGATCGACGGCCGGCTGCACCCGAGCCGCTTCACCGCGCCGGCGGCCGGGATTTCGCGCGATGTGCTGCGCGGACATTATGAGCGTGTGCATGACCGGTTCGATGCCGACGGCTGGATCATCGGCCGCAAGACGCTGAGCGAGATGGCGAAGGGCACGGAACGGCCGGTGAAAGATGCGCCCAAGGTCGCGCGGATGGCGCATGTCGGGGCGCGCAACGGGCGCAAGCTCGCGATCGGTATCGATCCAATCGGGCCGCGCGCATTACGGCAAGGACAATATCGGCGGCGACCATGTCGTCGCCGTTCTGGGAGAGCAAGTGTCCGATGCGTATCTCGCGGAATTGCGCGAGGACGGCGTGTCCTGGGTTTTCGCCGGACCGAAAGGCGACGATCTGCCGCGCGCGATCGAGGAGATCGCCGCGCTCTTCTCGGTCAAGACACTGCTGCTCGAAGGCGGCGGCGGGATCAACGGCGCGTTTCTCAAACTCGGGCTGATCGACGAGTTCAGCACCTTGATTTATCCGGCGGTCGACGGCGTGGCAGGCAGTCAAAGCATCGTCGATTATGCCGGACCCGAGGGGGACCGCCCCGGGGCCGGACAATCGTTGCGCCTCACGCACTGCGAAACGCTCGAGGGCGGCACGGTGTGGCTGCGGCACGCCGTGGAACGCG
The DNA here is from genome assembly GCA_963726865.1 of uncultured Alphaproteobacteria bacterium. Classification (GTDB taxonomy): domain Bacteria; phylum Pseudomonadota; class Alphaproteobacteria; order Rhizobiales; family Xanthobacteraceae; genus Bradyrhizobium. Next base: position 8,187 of record CAVSEE010000008.1, read on the forward strand.
CGCCGGGCTGACGCATGAAATTCAGTTCAAAGCTGCGGTTGCACGCGCCTCGGTGCCAGATCATGATTTGACTTGACGCAATATTCCCTGTTCTGTCACCCGCGCTGCACCGGTTTCGAAGGAGGTCTCGATGCGCGTTCTGTTGTTGGGCATAGTGACGATTGCCGCAATATCGGCGGCCTCCTCGGCCCGTGCCCAGGCCTACAATTCGAGATATCCGGTCTGCATGAGGATGATCGAGATGTTCGGCGGCGAACGCAACGAGTGCATTTACGACTCGATACAGCAATGCCAGCAGCGAGCCGCGGGCCTCGGCGCCACCTGCATCGTCAATCCATTTTACCGCGGCGCCCGGCGCTAGCATCCCGCAGCCGCCGCGCCATGACTTGACGTGCATGACCTGGCGCAGCGGCGCATCGCATAGGTCTAGCTCGCGGCCGCCTCCAGCTTCTGCGGCGCCGGCTTCACTTCCGGCGGCAGGCCGGCAAAGCGGCGCAGCGCCTCGGCCATCTGGATGCGGCCGGTAACACCGGTGATCACCACATCGACCATGGTGAAGGACGAGTGGAAGTGGCCGCGCGCCTTGAGCTGCTCGACCGGCACGCCGGCGGCGGCAAGCGCTTCGGCATAGGCGATGCCTTCGTCGCGCAGCGGATCGAACTCGCAGGTCGTCACGAACGCCGGCGGCAGCCCTGCGAGCTTGCCGCGCAACGGCGAGACGCGCGGATCGGTGCGGTCGGCCGGTGAGCAGTAGAGGTCCCAGAACCAGAACATCAGCCCGCGGGTCAGGAAGTAATTGGCCGCGTTGTCGATGTAGGACGGGCGGTCGAAGGTGCAGTCGGTGACCGGGCACACCAGCAGCTGGCCCGCGATCTCCGGCCCGCCGCGGTCGCGCACCAGCTGGCAGGTGACGGCGGCGATATTGCCGCCGGCGCTCCAGCCGGCGACGAGCAGCGGTCCCGGCTTGCCGCCGAGCTCGGCGGCGTGCTCGGCGATCCAGCGCGTCGCCGCATAGCCGTCTTCGGCCGCGGCCGGGAAGCGATGCTCCGGCGCATGGCGATAGCCGACGCTGACGATGACCATGTCGGTGCGCCGGCACATGTCGCGGCAGAACGGATCGTCGGACTGCTGGTCGCCCAGCACCCAGCCGCCGCCGTGGAAATACACCACGATCGGATGCGGCCCCGGCGTCGCCGGCCGGTAGAGCTTGAAAGGAAGCGGACCGTCGGCGCCCTGCAGCATGCCGTCGCCGACTTCGCCGACCGGCCGTCCCGCGGGCCGGCCCTTGTTGAACTCGTTGACGAAGTCGCGTGCGCCCTGCGCGCCCATGGTCTCGATCGGCGGCAGATTCAAACTCGCGAGCAGGCCGAGCACCAGCCGCACGTCGGGCTGCAGCCGCACCACTTCGCCGTCATTGCACTGCTCGGCGCCGGGGCCGGTGAGGCGGAAGCCCAGCATGCCGCGGGCGACGACTTCATCGCAGATCGTGCGATAGGGGCCGACACCGCCGGTATAAGGCATCACGCCCTGCGCCTTGCCGGGCACGTTGGCGCCCGTGTACCAGGTGTTGGCGAGGCGATGCAGCGTCAGCGACGCGCAGTCGGCCATGTGCTCGGCCCAGCCGGCCTGCGCCGTTTCGGTCGCTTCCATCGCGGTGAAGCCGGCGTCGCGCAATGCGGCGATCCGGTCGACCACCCAGTCGACATGCTGCTCGATCGAGACCGCCATGTTGGACAGCACCGACGGCGAGCCGGGGCCCGTGATCATGAACAGGTTCGGGAAGCCGGCGACGGTGAGGCCGAGATAAGTCTGCGGCCCCTGCGCCCAGACATCCGACAGCGCCTTGCCGTCGCGGCCCGTGATGGGATGCACGGCGAGGATGGCGCCGGTCATGGCGTCGAAGCCGGTCGCGAATACGATCACGTCGACGTCGAAGCTGCGCTTGTCGGTGGTGATGCCCGTCGCGGTGATCGCCTTGATCGGCTCGGCCCGCAAATTCACCAGCGTGACGTTCGGCCGGTTGTAGGTGGCGTAGTAGTTGGTATCGAGGCAGGGACGCTTGGCGCCGAACGGATGATCGTGCGGGCTCAGCGCCTCGGCGGTCTCCGGATCCTTGACGACGCCGCGGATCTTCTCGCGGATCAGGTCGGCGACGATCTTGTTGCCGTCGACGTCGACGCCCTGGTCGGCCCAGAGCTGCGTCAGGATGTAGACGAGGTCGCCGGCGGCCCATGCGGTCTCGAAGCGCTCGCGGCGCTCGGCATCGCTCAATTGCCAGCTCACCACGGTCTGCTGCGGCCACGGCACGCCCGCCATCGACATGCGCGCCTGCGTGCGATAGGCGGCGCGGTCGCCTTCGAGCGCGGCGAGACGATCGGCCGGCGCCGGGCCGTTATGGGCCGGCAGCGCAAAGTTCGGCGTGCGCTGGAACACGGTGAGCTGCGCGGCCTCCTGCGCGATCAGCGGGATCGCCTGGATGCCCGACGAGCCCGTGCCGATCACGGCGACGCGCTTGCCGGCGAGCTTGACGCCGTCATGCGGCCAGCGGCCGGTGAAATAGACCTCGCCCTTGAAGTCTTTGACGCCGTCGATTTCGGGCGGCTTTGGCGCCGAGAGGCAGCCGGTCGCCATGATGTAATGGCGGCACGACAGCTTCGCGCCCTTGTCGGTCGCGATCTGCCAGCGCTGCGGCGGCCTGGTCCCATGTCGCCGACGTGACCTTGGTGCCGAAGCGGATGTCGCGGCGCAAATCATAGCGGTCGGCGACGAAGCCGAGATAGCGCAGGATTTCCGGCTGGGTGGCGTATTTCTCCGACCACTTCCAGGCCGTCTCCAGTTCCGGATCGAAGGAATAGCTGTAATCGATGGTCTGGATGTCGCAGCGCGCGCCGGGATAGCGGTTCCAGTACCAGGTGCCGCCGACGTCGCCGGCTTCCTCCAGCAGCACGACGGAAAAGCCCGACTTGCGCAGACGATGCAGGAGATAAAGGCCGGCAAATCCCGCGCCGACAACGGCGACGTCGACCACTTGCGTTGATGCGCTGCCGGCTGCGTCCGAGCGCGATCCGACCATTGCCTCTGGCATGCCAATCCTCCCGTGTACGTTTTGTTATGGTGAGGTTATCCCTCCGCCCCGCGTTTGTCATGACAATGACGAAAGGCGATGACTGAATTTGATCAGGCGATACGAAAGCGGCGTCGGACGGTTTCGCCGGTTCCGCTGCGGCGTCATGTTCTGGCCCGCGAAATCGCCAAGCCGGACAAAGCAGGATAAGAAGGTTGTTGCTCGATCGGGAGTGGCGGCGTGGCGACAGTTGCGGATCGCAAGGAAAAGAAGTCCGGACGACTGCCGCTCATTCTATGGGGCCTGTTTGCGATTGCTTGCGTTGTCGCGCTGATTTTCGTCGGCGATCTCGCCAGATATCAGGAGGCGGGCCTCACCCGGGAAAGCCAGGCCGCGCTGCGCGACGTCAACGAACCCGCCCAGCTCGACCAGGCGCTCAGGCAATACCCGGCCAACCGGATCCTGAAGCTGGTGGCGCTGGCCAACGAGAAATCGGCCGAGATCGATGCCGCCGCCAGAAAGTTGCTCGATGACGCCGAGCCCGCCGCGCTTGCCAAGGCGGTCGACCTGACGGCGGTCGGCCGCAGCGACCTCGATGCGCTGCGCCGCGACATCAAGACGGCCGACGGCAACGTTGCCGCGCTGAAGCCGCGGATGGCGGCGCTGGTCAAGACCGGGCGCGACGAACTCGAAAGCGGCGCCCGCGCGCTCGGCGTGGAGAGCGGCACCATCAGCAGGTTCATGAAGGGGGTCGATGAACAACTCGCCGAAACGGCGGCGCTCGCCTCCAAGAGGCTCGCCGCCCGCAGCGAATATTACGGCGCCTTTGAGAAATGCGCCGCGCTGCTGGTCAGGGAATTCGGCACCTACAAGGTGACCAACGGCCAGTTCATTTTCCGCATCCAGCCGACGGCGGACAGCTACAACGCCGCCTCAACGGCAATGGCGGCTGCGAAGAAGAAGCTGGCGGAACTGGAAGATGAAAAAGCCGCGCTGAAGCAGTCGCAGCTCATCAGGTGGAAGAACTTTGTCGGCGGCTAAGCATGATCCGGCGAGGGCGTCTTACCGCTTCCTGCCGAACACCGGCGAGATCATCCTTGCCGCGGTCCAGTCGAAGAAATCGAGATAGCCGGACCATTTGTGCACTTCGGCATCGCAAACGACGCAGGCGAAGGTGCCGGAACGCTTGGCAGGCAGCTCTTCCCGGGTCGCGGTGTAGTTCATCCCGCAACTGGGACAAGTAAATTGCTCGAGTGTCCAAATGCTGTTGGCCATGGCGCGATCATACGCCCCGTTGGCAGTTCACGAAACTGCGGACCTCATCTCGGAGCGTAAACATTGAAATGAATGTTAAGCCGGGCTTAACCGAGTCAGGGAATCCCGGGCGCGCCGCGCAATGCATCGTCAATGCGAGCGGCAGGCAGATACCGTCATCGGCGCCTTCTGCCGAGAATGCGCCGGGCCAGCGCGAGGAAGTTTTGCACCACCATCGACGTCTCTTCCTTGCGGTAGACCAGAAACACGTCGGCCGCCGGCGGGGAGGGGCGGATGGGCCGGAAGGCGATCTCTTCCGTCGTGAAGCGCGCGATCGACTGCGGCACCAGCGACACGCCAAATCCCGCCGCGATCAGGCTCGGCACCGACTGCGCGTCGACCACCTGTTGCGAGACGCGCGGCAGGAAGCCGGCATCGATGCAGCATTTCTGGATGCTGTGCGCAAAGTCCGAGCTCTCCGGCTGCAGCACGACGTGGTCTTCGCCGGCGAGATCGACGAGAGCGATGCGCTTGCGCCGCGCGAGCGGATGGGTCCTGGGCATCGCGACCACGACCTCCTCCTTCCAGGCGAGCTCCTGGGCGAGGCCGTGTTCGGCGCCGATGCCGCGGATCAGGCTGATATTGGTCGTGCCCTCCGAGAGCGCCGCGATCTGCAGCGACGGCGCCTGTTCGTGCACGGTCATCTTCACCGAAGGCGCCTCGCGCCGGTAGGCGGCGAGCAGGTCGGCAAGGCCGCCGCGCAGCACCGAGCCGGTGGCGCCGATGTCGAGCGTGCCGACGAGGCCCGCGCCGACCGAGCGGACTTCTTCCTCCGCCGACTTGATCTGCTGCTGGATCGCCCAGGCCCGCGCCAACAGCGCCGCGCCCGCCGGCGTCAGCTCGACCCGCCGGCTGGTGCGATAGAACAGGCGGGTGCCGAGCGAGGCCTCCAGCGCCTGGATCTGCTGGCTCAGCGGCGGTTGCGACAGCTTTCAGCCGCCGCGCCGCATCGGTGAAGCTGCGCTCCTCGGCGACCGCGACGAAATAACGGAGCTGGCGGAGATCCATATCAATTCCCTATTGATCGTGTTGATTTATATATTGGACACTCAAGCCGACATGGTCAACGAATAGCAGGCAGAGCTGTACCGGCCGCCAAGCGCCGGGCGGCCAAGCGATGGTCCGCGATCGCCGGGTTTGGCGGGCCAGCGGGGACGAGCGACGGTTGCGGCGACGGTGCCGGCCGGGCTGCAAGCGGGTTCGTCCTGAAGCGATGTCTACCATCGATGACGGCGGCTTCCCGCGAAGCGAGCCCGAGATGGCCACGCCAACCGATCGAGGGTCACCCGTGCCAAATCTTTTCAAATCGCTGTTCTTCCAGGTCGTCATCGCGCTCGCGCTCGGCATCCTCATCGGGATGGCCTGGCCTGACCTGGCGGTGCAGGCCAAGCCGCTCGGCGACGGCTTCATCAAGCTGATCAAGATGCTGGTGCCGGTGATCGTGTTCTGCGTCGTGGTGCACGGCATCGCCGCGGCCGGCGACCTCTCGAAGGTGGGCCGCGTCGGCATCCGCGCGCTGATCTATTTCGAGGTGGTGACGACCATCGCGCTGGTCCTCGGCGTCGTGCTCGCCTACACCTTCCAGCCCGGCGTCGGCATGAACATCGATCCGAAGATCGCTGGACGCCAAGGCGATCGAGCGGCTTCACCCAGACCGCGGCGCAGGTGTCCGGCGGCGGCATCTCCGAATTCCTCCTGAAGATCATCCCGACCACGGTCGGTCAGCGCCTTCACCTCGGGCGACATTCTGCAGGTGCTGATCGTCTCCATCATGTTCGGCTGCGCCGCCGCGCTGTTGCGGCGAGCACGCCAAGCCGGTGGTGGACTTCATCGGCCGCGTCAACGACATCATCTTCAAGATGATGGGTTTCGTCGTCAAGCTGGCGCCGCTCGGCGTGTTCGGCGCGATTGCGTTTACCGTCGGCAAGTACGGCATCGGCTCGCTGAAGCAGCTCGGCGGCCTCGTGCTGCTGTTCTACGTCTCGGTGCTGCTGTTCGTCTTCGTCGTGCTGGGCAGCATCATGCGGCTGTGCGGCTTCAGCCTGCTCAAGCTGCTGCGCTACCTGCGCGAGGAGCTGACCATCGTGCTCGGCACCGCGGCGGGCGACAGCGTGCTGCCGCAGACCATGCGCAAGCTCGAGCAGCTCGGCATCAAGCGACTCGACGGTCGGCCTGGTGATTCCCACCGGCTACTCCTTCAACCTCGATGCGTTCTCGATCTACCTGACGCTGGCGACGGTGTTCATCGCGCAGGCCACCAACACGCCGCTGGCGATCGGCGATCTGCTGGCGATCCTCGGCGTGGCGCTGCTGACGTCGAAGGGCGCGCACGGCGTTCCCGGCTCGGCCATCGTGGTGCTGGCCGCGACCTTGGCGGCGATGCCCGCCATTCCCGCGATCGGCCTCGTGCTGATCCTCTCGGTCGACTGGTTCATCGGGCATTGCGCGCGCGCTCGGCAATTACATCGGCAACTGCGTCGCTACCGTCGCGATCGCTTCGTGGGAAGGCGACATCGACCGGGAGCGGGCGCACCGCGTGCTCAATGGCGAGATCGATCCCGCTGCCGCGACGGCAGGGCTGGCGCCGTCGGCCGCAGCCTCTTAAAAGAAGAGCCGCGGCGCGTTTGTCGCGCGCCGCGGTTGACCGGGTAGACAGGATGATGACGCTGCCGATTGCGCCCCTGACCAAGGCGGACTTTGCGCCGTTCGGCCAGGTGATCGAGACCAGGGATGCGAAAGCGAAGCTGATCAATGACGGCTTCGCGCGGCGCTTCGACGGCATGGCGCAGATCGACGTGGCCGCGGAGGGCGGGGCGGTCAACATCAGCTTGTTCGACGGTTCGCTGCGGCCGCGCCCGATCCTGATCAAGCTGATGGAGCGCCATCCGCTCGGCAGCCAGCTCTTCATGCCGCTGAACGAGAAGCCGTGGCTGGTGCTGGTGTGCGCCGATCCGCGGGTGCCCGCGAGCTACCGCGCGTTTTCCGCGACGGGGCAGCAGGGCGTCAACTACGCGCGCAACATCTGGCATCATCCGCTGCTGGTGCTGACGGATGCGAGCCCCTTCCTCGTCGTCGACCGCGGGGGTCCCGGCGACAATCTCGAGGAAGTCCGGCTGGCAGAGGCGGGCTGGCTTGCGCTCGCAGCCGGTGCCGCCTGACTTTGGAGAGGCAATAGCAATGTCGTCCTATCATGTGCCGCCGGCAGGGCATCCGCCGCAAACCGAGCTCCTCACCGGGCGCGCCGTGTTCACCGAAGCCTATGCCGTGATACCCAAGGGCGTGATCCGCGACATCGTGTCGAGCTATCTGCCGCATTGGGACGGCACGCGCCTCTGGGTGCTGGCGCGCCCGCTCTCCGGCTTCGCCGAGACGTTCTCGCACTATCTCGTCGAGCTTTCCCCCGGCGGCGGCAGCGAGCAGCCCGAGCCGGATGCGGACGCCGAAGGCGCGCTGTTCGTGGTGGGCGGCGAGCTGACGCTACAGCTTGCCGGCAAGTCGCATGTCATGCGCGCCGGCGGCTTTGCCTATATCCCACCCGGCGCCACGTGGAGCGTGCGCAATCGCGGCAAGGGTGCGGCGTATTTCCACTGGATACGCAAGCTCTATCAGCGTGTGGCAGACTTGCCGTTGCCTGATCCGGTCGTGACCAACGAAACCTCGATCACGCCTGCGCCGATGCCGGACACCGAGGGCAGGTGGGCGACGACGCGGTTCGTCGATCCCGCGGATCTGCGGCATGACATGCACATCACCATCGTCACGCTGGAGCCGGGCGCATCGATTCCGTTTGCCGAGACCCATGTCATGGAGCACGGGCTGTATGTTCTGGAAGGCAAAGCGGTCTACCGGCTCAACCAGGACTGGGTCGAGGTCGAGGCCGGCGACTACATGTGGCTGCGCGCGTTCTGCCCGCAGGCCTGCTACGCTGGCGGCCCCGGCCGGTTCCGCTATCTCCTTTACAAGGACGTGAACCGGCACATGGACCTGCGGGCGCTGCGGCCCGCGAAGTCATAACGTCCGGAATTTCTCACGCCTCGAGGTCGGCGAGCCGGTCGCGGTTGCGCAGCACGATCTGGCGGGCGCCGGAGAGGCCGAGCACGCCCTGATGCTGCAGTTCGGACAGCGCGCGAGAGATCGTTTCCAGCGTCAGCCCGAGATAGTCGCCGATGTCGCGGCGGCACATCGGCAGCGCGATCATGCCGGCCTTGGCGATGCGACGGTCCATTTCCAGCAGGAACGTGGCGACGCGCTCGATCGCGGTCTTGCGGCCGAGCAGCAGCATGTGGTTCTCGGCGTGCACCAATTCGCCCGAGGTGATCGACCAGAGATCGCGCGCAACGCGGACGTCGCCTTGCGCGGCCTGCTCGAGGCTCCTGCGCTTGACGAGGCGCAGCGTGGTGTCGAGGATGGCTTCGGCGGCGAGGCGATGGTTCGCGCCGGATACGAGGCCGAAGACGTCGCCGGGCAGATGGAAGGCGCCGATCTGGCGGCGGCCGTCGGAGAGCAGCTTGTAGGTGCGCACCGCGCCGCGGATCACCTGGTAGACATATTCGGCCTGCTCGTCCTCGCCGTAGATTTCCTCGTCCTTGCGGTAGGTGAACTCGGTGGCGACGAGGCCGGCATGACCGGTGAGGGTGCCGAACCGGTCGGTGGAGGCACAGGGAACGGGAGCAACCTTGCGGCCGATGGGGGAAGAAGTGCTGATCGACTGGGTGAGCATTGGACATCTCCTCATTCCGGGATGACCAAGCTGTAATCGGGAACCGGGCGGTCCGAAATTTGGTCCGATGCCTTAGGGACAAACCCCTACGTAGTTTCCCGGAGGCGCCGCAGATGAGGATCAGTGGCGGGTGCTGCGCTCGGCGAGCACGCCGCGGATATGGCTGATCAGGCTCTCTTCGAGCAGCGGCTTGCGCAGGACATGAAGCACGCCGGCACTCGCGGCGCGGTCGGTAATCGTCTCGTCCTGGGAGCCGGTGATGAGTATCATCGGCGCTGAAATATCACGATTTCTCAGACATTTGACCAGATCGAGCCCGTTCATGTTCGGCATCTTGTAGTCGATCACGAAGCAATCGGCCTCGCAGGAAGCCGGCTCGCCCAGCAGCGCCGCCCCGCTCTTGAAGGTGCGCACGTCAAAGCCGTCGGTCTCGAGCAGGAATTGCAGCGAGCCAAGCACATCGGAATCGTCATCGACAACGTAGATCATGGTCCTGGCCGGCGAAGGGAGCATTAGCCGACGCCTGTCCTGTTAATCGGGATGAAGTACCCTACGACAGAACTGGTCCCTTGAAGTTGATCTGGCTCAATCCTTCAGCGCGCCCGCCCGCATTGCCAGCCGCACCAGTTCCGACAGGCTGCCGGCCTGCATCTTGGTCATGACATTGGCGCGGTAGACCTCGATGGTGCGCGGGCTGATGTCGTATTCGCGGGCGATCGCCTTGTTGGAGAGGCCGGCCACCAGCCCGTCCATGACCTGGCGCTCGCGCGGGCTCAGGCTCGCGACCCGCTCGGCAACCTCGCGGGCGGCCGCCTCTTGCCTCGCCTCCGGCTCAGCGCGCTTCAGCCCGGCATCGACCATGGTGATGAGGAGTTCGTCGTCGAACGGCTTCTCCAGAAAGTCGACCGCACCGAGCTTCATCGCCTCCACCGCCAGCGGCACGTCGCCATGTCCGGTCATGATGATGACCGGGAAACGGGAGCCGAGCGATTTCAGCCGGCGCAGCAATTCGATGCCGTCGATGTCGGGCATGCGCACGTCGGAGACCACGCAGCCGAAGGCGAGGCTGCCGAGCGCATCGAGAAAGGCCTGCGCCGACTCGAACAGCCTGACCTCGAAATCGACGGAGTCGAGCAGGAATTGCAGCGAATCCCGCACCGCCTCGTCGTCGTCGATCACGTAGACCTTTCCCTTAGGCATCGGCAAAACTCTCGTTCGGTGCGGCGGGCAGCGTAAAGCGGAAGGTGGCGCCGCCGGAAGGATTTCGCTCCGCCCACATCTTCCCGCCATGCGCCTCGACGATGGAGCGGCTGATCGACAGGCCTACGCCCATGCCGGTTTCCTTGGTGGTGAAGAAGGTTTGGAACAGGCTGGATTCGACGCCGTCGGCAAAGCCGTGCCCGGTATCGGCGACCGACGATCTCGACCATGTCGTCGTCGGCCGGCCTGGACGAGGCCACCAGCCGGCGCTGCATCGATGCCGCCATCGCCTCCAGCGCGTTGCGGAACAGATTGACCAGCACCTGCTGGATCTGGACGCGGTCGACCAGGACGAGGTCGTGCTTGCGGTCGAGCTCGAACTGCAAATTGACACCCTGTTCACGCGCGCCGGTGAGGCCGAGCGCGCCGGATTCCTCGATCAGTTTCGCGATGCTTTCAACACGCTTTTCCGATTCGCCGCGCGCGACGAAATCGCGCAGCCGGCGGATGATCTGCCCGGCGCGGATCGCCTGTTCGGCGGCGCGGTCCAGCGCGCTTTCGATCTTGTCGCGGTTGGGATCGGCGATCGCCGAGAGCAGCCGGCGCGAGCCCTTCATGTAGTTGCTGATGGCTGCAAGCGGCTGGTTCAGCTCATGCGCCAGCGCGCTCGCCATCTCGCCCATCGCCGAAAGCCTGGAGATGTGGACGAGCTCCGACTGCAGTTCCTGGAGCCGGTGCTGGGTCTGCTGCTGCTCGGTGAGGTCGCGCACGAAGCCGGTGAAGAAGGTTTCGCCGCCCGAGCGCGTCTCGCCGACCGACAGGTGCATCGGAAAAGTGGTGCCGTCCTTGCGCTTGCCGCTGACGATGCGGCCGATACCGATGATGCGGCGGTCGCCGGTGACGCGGTAGCGCTCGAGGTAGGAATCGTGATGGGTGCGGTCCGGCTCCGGCATTAGCATGCTGACATTCCGCCCGATGGCTTCAGCCGCAGTGTAACCGAACTGCCGCTCGGCGGCGTTGCTGAAGAACTGCATGATGCCGCTTCTGTCGATCACGATCATCGCATCGGGAATCGTCTCCAGGATCGAGCGCAGATGCGTCTCGCGGGTGCGCAGCGCTTCCTCGACTTGCTTCTCCTCGTCAATGTCGAGTGCGATGCCGCTGAGGTGGTGCGGCCGACCATCTTCTGCGCGGACCAGCCCCGCGCGCAGCCGGATCCAGTGCCGCGCCGTGCGTCCGGTCGCGATGGAGAAGGCGATGTCCAGCCGGGTCCCGGTTTCCACGGTCTGCGCGACCGCGCGCTTCAGGCGTTCGCCGTCGAGCGGGTCGAGCAGCGAGAGGAACGCATCGAAAGCGATCTTACGCAGGTCGGCGATGCCGAACAGTTGACCGGCGTTTTCGGAGCACGCGACCGCCTGTGTTTCGAGGTCGAGATCCCACATCCCGACCCCGGATCGCTCGATCCCGAGCCGGAAGCGAAGGTCCTGCACGGGATCGTCGGGGTGTAGTTTGACGATGTTGGTCACGCCTTGCCTTCGCGGTCGGCCGGCCGCGAAAGACGGCCATGGGACAAAGCCTTATTGTCCCATGGCCGCTCAAAGCTCAAGGCCGTTCGGCAGGGGCTAACCCGCTTTTGCCTTGGCGTCCGCCTCGTCCTCGGCGGAATTGAGATAAACTCCCGACATCGGCTCGATCCAGACCAAATGATCGTGCACCTTGCGGACACCAGACACGTTCTCCGCAGCGACGATGGTCGCCTGCCGCGACTGCTCGTCGGTGATGATCCCGGAGAGATGCACAATGCCGTCGCGCACCACCACGGCGAATCCGGACGGTTTCCAGTCGGTTTTCTCGATCACGGCATGGATGCGGTCGCGGATATGATCATCGTCGGCGGTCGGATCGGGCACCTCGCGGGCGAGGTCGAGCACAGCCTGCACGAGATTGGTGCGGGTGACGATGCCGACCAGGCGGTCGCCGCGCATGACCGGCACGCGCTTGATGTCGTTCTTCTCCAGGGTGGAGGTGACTTCCTCAAGCGTGGCGTCCTCGGAAACGGTGACCGGACGGTCGTTCATCACCTCGCCGACCTTGCGGCCGCGCTCGTGCACGAAATCGCTCGCCGCACGGCCGGGGCCGAGCAGCAGTTTCAGCCAGCGCGAGCGTTTGCGCTGCGTACCGATCTCGGCGCGGCGCATGAAGTCGCCCTGCGAGACGACGCCGACCAGCTTGCCCGTAGCGTCGACCACAGGCATGCCACTGATGTGGTGCGCGAGCAGCGTACGCGCGGCTTCGGTGATCGGGGTGTCGACGGTGGCGGTGATGACCTGCCGGGTCATGATCTGATGGGCGCGCATGGCAAACCTCCAGCTGTTCGATGGCATGCATACTACGCCGCACCGCGGCGCCACCGCTTGAGGCAGGTCAAACCGCGCGGAGCTTGATCTATCTCATCGCGCCGTGCCGGGTCCTTTGCGTATGTGCACGATCACACGATGCGGGAGAATACGATGACATATGCGACGGCGATGGTCAGCCTTTCGGTGAATCGGCCGAACGAGGCGCTGCTGGAAGTCACCGGACAATCGGCCGGACAATTGTCCGCGCGGGTGATCGGCGTATCCGCCGCGATGTTCAGCCCGCCACTCTACTTCATGGGCGAGGCCGGCCAGAATTTGATCGACGAGGGTGAGGCCGCGGTCAGGAAGCGCATGACTGAGCTGGAAGGCCAGTTCCGCGCCGCGATGCATGGCCGGGTGAAAGAGATCGAATGGCGCTCAGCGCTCGAATTGCCGGCACGCTATGTCGCGCGGCAATCCCGCGCGGCGGACCTCGTCATTGTCGGCGGCGACGGCAACGCGATTCTCGACCCGTTTGCGGGCGCTGGTCCGAGCGACCTCGTGATGCAGGCAGGAAGGCCGTTGCTGGTGGTGCCGGAAGCCGTCAAATGGCTGGATTTGCGCAGCGCCCTGATTGCCTGGAAGGATTGCCCGGAGGCGCGGCGGGCGGTCGCCGATGCGCTGCCGCTGCTTGCCAAGGCGAAAGAAGTCACGGTTGCAGGGATTGCCGAGGAGGATGGCGGCCAGGCGGCGGTGCGGCAGCAAGCCGAGGACGTTGCCGGCTGGCTGTCGCGGCACGGCATTGTCGCGCGCGTTCAGGTGCCGGAGCGCAGCGGCAATGCGGCGATACAGCTCGAACGCATCGCGTCCGACACCGGCGCCGGCGTCGTCGTTGCGGGCGCCTATGGCCGCTCGCGGTTCCGCGAATGGGTGCTGGGCGGCGTCACTCAACATCTCATTGGGCAAACGGTACGCTGTGCGCTGCTGTCGCGATAGATGACGGCTTCTTGACGCAGCTCAACAAAGGCTGGCGGTCCCCGCGCTAACCTGTATCTAGAGATACGGGAGGCTTTCATGTCAGACATGCTACCCCAGGCCGCGGCGGAGCGGTTGCCGAGCGACGCGCCGGGCGCGTTGGTCGAATTCAACAAGCGCGCGCTGCATTTCCTGTTCGACGCCCAGCGGGTGTTCCTTGGCGAACTGGTGACTGCCAGCGACGAGATGCTGGAAGACGTCCGCGCCGAGATGAATCTGGCGGCCGAATTCGCCGCCAAGATCAACGAGGCGCATTCGGTGGAAAACATCCGAACGGTGCTGAAAGAGTGCGGCCAGCACCAGATGGACGTGTTCAGCCGGGAGAGCCAGAATTTTCTGAGGCGCAACCAGCGGCTGGCCGAGGCGACCTCGCAGCTGTTCGCCAGTGCACGCAAGCACTAGCGCAATCCTCATTGTCAGCGCACGACATCAAGAGTCAATCTGAAAGGAATTGTTGGTGCAGACTTACTACTTCGACATCCAGGATGGCATACCGGTTCGCGATCGAAAGGGAATTGAACTTGTTAGCGGTGCAGCCGCCATTCAGCATAGCAGGCATCTTGCGACGCTGATGCGGGAGAAGAATCCGCCAGGTCGCAAGGATCTCAACGTCGTTGTGATCGACGAAAGCGGAAGGGAAATTCACCGGGAGGCCGTTTATCCTGCGGCGATGTGATTCCGGCGTGCAAACCCGTCAAGACACCGTGGTGCTTTGTTCTCGGTTGGAGCGCAACAATGAAGAAGGTCTTCCTCGGAGCAGTCGTCGTCCTTGCCGCTGTCGCATCGCCGGCTCTCTCCCAGAACGCCAGGGATCCGGGCAAGCAGGCTTATGAGGTCCAGTGTGCCGTTTGCCATGGCATCGACCTGAAGGGAAACGGCTTCTACACCGCCAGCCTCAAGGTCGTCCCGCCCGACCTGACCTCGCTGTCGAAGAACAACGGCGGCGTGTTTCCGGTTGATCGCGTCACAAGGGTCATCGACGGGCGCGCCGAAGTTGCCGCGCACGGCTCGCGCGACATGCCGATCTGGGGCAAGCGATGGGCGGCCGCGGCCGCTGAACATTACGTCGATGTTCCCTATGATCAGGAAGCTTACATACGGTTGCAGGTTTTCGCGATCATCGACTATCTTAACCGAAATCAGCAGAAGTGAAGGCTGCCGTCGCTATCGCGGACGAGCCTTCGCGGACCGCATCAGCAATATGGCGATCGATATCGCCGTTATAGCCACCACGGCCAGTGCGATCCATTGCGCCGCGGTGAGCAGGAAGGCGGTTTCGAACCGCCACACCGATTGCGGCTCGGTCGAGGCGAGCGGCAGAATGTCCGAGAAGTAGCGGAGGATCACGGTGATGCCGGCGAAACACGCCGTGGCCCCCACCGCGAGATAGGACCAGCCGTCGCAGCATGTTTCTCCTCCCTTGAACGGCTGCGATCCTACGCGACCGGCGCACGCCAGGACATTCCGATCCGAACCTTAAGTTTGATTACGTAGTTCCGACCGGTCTTTGACCTCGATCAAACGGCTCTTCCGACATCCGGGCTTCTAATGCCACGGCTCCGGACTTGTCCGGCGTATCCGAAACCCCAGGCACTCGGCGGTCAGCTTGTACAAATTCCTCGAACAGGTCGTCTCCGACTACATGACCCGCGATGTCGCGACTGTGCCGCCGGCCATGCCGATTCGCGAGCTTGGCCAGCGTTTCAAGGAGACCGACTTCAACAGTTTTCCCGTCGTCGACAACGGCCAGGTCGTCGGCGTCGTCAGCAAGTTCGACTATCTCGCCTGCTTCGAATTCACCCCGGCGCGGATGGTGCCGCGCTACGACGATCTGATGCGGCGGACCGTGGCAGGCGTCATGACCCGCGAATTCATCTATGTCGGCCGCGACACCAGACTGACCCGGGTGCTGCAACTGATGATCGAGCATCGGCTGCGCAGCCTGCCGATCCTCGACGCCGGCGCGCGGCTCGACGGCATCATCGCGCGCGAGGACGTGATCCGCGCGCTGGAGTATTGCGCGCAATGCGAGGCGGAAGGAGCCTAGCCATGTCGATCCGGGACGTGTTGCTGCCGCTGGTCGGTGAATCATCCCGTACCACCATGGTCGCGATCGAGAAATGCGTGGCGCTGGCGCGCGGGCTCGATGCCCGCGTTACGGCGCTTGCGGTCGAGACGACGGACGAACCGGTGCCGAGCGTCGCCGACGTGCTGGGAGCGGCCGACATCGTGCAGACCGCCCCGACCGCCCGCGCGCTGCTGGCGACGTTCGCCACCGCCGCGAAGAAGCATTCGCTGCGCAACGAGCAGAAGCTGGAGCGTGCGACGCGGGCCGCATTGATCGACACCGTCACCCTGCAGGCGCGGCTCAACGATCTCTCGATTGCGCTGGTCAAGACAGCCGACTCGTTCTCGGAAAGGCTGGTGGAACGGCTGTTGTTCGAGACCGGCCATCCGGTGCTGATGTGCCCGGAGGACAGGGCCGACGGCCTCGACACCGCGTTCAACGACGTCGTGATCGCCTGGGATCACACCGCACCTGCCGCGCGTGCGGTCGGCGATGCGCTGCCACTGCTCAAGCGCGCCTCGCGCGTGCGCATCCTCACCGCCACGGACAAGGCAAGCGCTGCGCAGCTAGCTTCCGGCGCCGCGCTGGAACACCATTTGGCCCAGCACGATATCACGGCCGTCTTCGAAACCGTCGCGATAGACGGCAGCTCGGTTGGGAAAGTGTTCGAGCAATATGTCGAGGACCACGCCATCGATCTCCTCGTCATGGGCGGCTTCCGCCATTCCCGGCTCAACGAGCATATTTGGGGCGGCGTGACCTCTACCGTCATCAACCGGCCACCTTGCTGGGTTATGCTGTCGCATTGAAGCGTTTTCAAGCGAAGTGGGTACCGGTTCGCGTGAAGAAAACGCGTCAGATAAGGAAGCTCTAGCTTCCTCGGCCAATTGCAGCGACTATCTGGCCTCGGGCCGCGCGAGGTCATCGGGACATGTCGACCTATCGATTGAGCAATGTGCTGGCGCCGCGGTCGGTGGCGCTGGTGGGGGCGAGCCCGCGGCCGGGTTCGCTGGGTGCGGCGATCCTGCACAACATCCGCAGTGCCGGATTTGCCGGCGAAATCGGCCTCGTCAATCCGCGCTATGGCGAGATCGCCGGCATGAACGTCCGTCAGCGACCTCGACAAGCTGCCGTTCGCGCCGGAGCTCGTCGTCGTCACCGCGCCGGCGCGGGAAATTCCCGACATCGTCGACGCCGCCGGCAAGCGCGGTGCTGCGGGCGCCGTCATCGTCAGCGCCGGCCTCGGCCATGGCCCGGGCTCGATCGCGGAAGCCACCGACCGTGCGGCGCGTACGCATCGCATGCGTCTGATCGGTCCGAATTGCCTGGGCATCATGATGCCGCGCGTCAACCTCAATGCCAGCTTCGCCGCGCATATGCCCCGCGGCGGCAATCTTGCGCTGATCTCGCAGTCCGGTGCGATCGCGGCCGGCATGGTGGACTGGGCCGCGCAAAAGTCCGTCGGCTTCTCCGGCATCGTCTCGATCGGCGATCAGCTCGACGTCGATATCGCCGACCTGCTCGACTATTTCGCGCTCGACCGCGATACCGGCGCGATCCTGCTCTATATCGAGGCGATCCGCGACGCCCGCAAATTCATGTCGGCGGCGCGCGCCGCAGCCCGCGTCAAGCCGATCGTGGTGGTGAAATCGGGGCGGATGGCGCAGGGCGCCCGCGCCGCCGCCACCCACACCGGCGCGCTCGCCGGCGCCGACGATGTCTACGACGCCGCGTTCCGCCGCGCCGGCATGCTGCGGGTGTTCGACCTGCGCGAATTGTTCGACTGCGCCGAGACGCTCGGGCGGCTCAAGTCGCCGCAGCGGCAAGCGGCTCGCGCTGCTGACCAATGGCGGCGGCCTCGGCGTGCTGGCGGTGGACCGGCTGGCTGAACTCGGCGGCGTCACTGCGGCGTTGTCGGACGGATGCCCGCGCGCGGCTCGATGCCGTGCTGCCGCCGACCTGGTCGGGAGGCAATCCGGTCGACATCATCGGCGATGCGGATGCAGCACGTTATGCCGCAGCGCTGGAGATTCTGCTGCAACGATCCGGATAACGATGCGCTGCTGGTCATGAACGTGCAGACCGCGGTGGCGCGCGCCGACGATATCGCCGATACCGTGATCCGCGTGGTCGCGGCGGCGCGGGAGAAACGCCGGCCGGGAAAGCCCGTGCTGGCGGTCTGGGTCGGGGCGGGACCCGAGATCTCGAAGACGTTCGACGCTGCCGGCATTCCCAATTTCGCGACCGAGGACGACGCGGTGCGCGGCTTCATGCATCTGGTCAGGCATCGCGAGGCGATCGAGGCGCTGTCGGCCGTGCCGCCGAGCTTGCCGGCCGATTTCGTGCCCGATGTCGCCACCGCGCGTGCGATCGTGCAGACCGCGGTCGCGGAGGGACGGCGCTGGCTCGACCCTGGCGAGGTGAAGCGGCTGCTCGATGCCTATCAGATCGACATGGTGCCGACGCTGGAAGCCGCCGATCCGGAGCAGGCGGTGGCGCTCGCGCAATCCCTGTTCGCGCAGGGTATCAAGGTCGTGCTGAAGGTGCTGTCGCGCGACATCACCCACAAATCCGATGTCGGCGGCGTCGTGCTCAACCTCGCCACGGCGGACGAGGTGCGGACAGCAGCCACCGACATCCTGGCGCGCGCGCGAAAGCTGCGGCCCGACGCAAAACTCGCCGGTGTGCTGGTGCAGCCGATGGTGCTGCGCGCGAAGGCGCGCGAGCTGATCATCGGCATTGCCGGGGATCCCACCTTCGGTCCCGTGATCGTGTTCGGCCGGGGCGGCACCGCGGTCGAGATCATCAATGACAAGGCGCTGGCGCTGCCGCCGCTCGACCTCGCGCTGGCGCGGGAGCAGATCGCGCGGACGCGGGTGTCGCGGTTGCTCGCCGCCTATCGCGACGTGCCCGCCGTGAAGGAGGATGCAGTCGCGCTGACCCTGGTGAAGCTCGCGCAGCTCGCGGCGGATCTTCCCGAGGTGAGCGGGCTCGACATCAATCCGCTGCTCGCCGACAGCACCGGCGTGCTGGCGGTCGATGCACGCGTGGCCGTCGGAGTGCCAGACCGCAAGTTCGCGGGCCCCGGCAATGCGCGCTTTGCCGTAAAGCCCTATCCGACGGAATGGGTGCGCCATCTCGTCCTGAAGGACGGCTGGCGCATTCTAACCCGGCCGATTCGCCCCGAGGACGAGCCGCTGATCCACGATTTCATCCAGCACGTCACCATGGAAGATCGGCGGCTGCGCTTCCTGGCGCCGATGAAGCATTTCTCGCACGAATTCATCGCGCGGCTGACCCAGCTCGACTATGCCCGCGCCATGGCCTTCGTCGCCTTCGACGAGGCAAGCGGCGAGCTTGCCGGCGTGGTGCGGCTGCATTCCGACTCGATCTACGAAACCGGCGAATACGCCATCCTGCTGCGCTCCGACCTCAAGGGCAGGGGGCTTGGCTGGGCGCTGATGCAGCTGTTGATCGAATATGGCAAGTCCGAAGGGCTGAAGCAGATCTACGGCCAGGTGCTGCGCGAAAACACCACCATGGTCGAGATGTGCAGGAGCCTCGGCTTCAAGGTCGAGGTCGATCCGACCGAGCGCGATCTGTTCGACGTGACGCTGCCGCTGGATCGCTAGGGCGTTACCAGGGAGGCGGCACCGCTATTCGGCAGCCGCGGCGGGCTTGCGCAAATGGCTGACGGCAGCCGTGATCAACGGAACGATCAGCGGCAGCACGCCCTCGAGGGGGTGATGCAAGAGGCGATTGGCTTGCGATTGCACGGCCTGTGCCTCGACCTGGAGGGCATCGATCGCGGAATCGTGAATCTGGTTCGCCAGCGTCAGCTCCTGCCCGAGGCTGCGACGTGATGCGATGAAGACGAGGACGAGCGCAATGGCGAAATTGACGGCGCCAAGGATCGCTGCGGCGACGATGGCGCTTTGCACCTGCACCAGCGCGAAATAGGCGGCGAGCTCGAACATCAGCAGACCGAACGCCGCGATCAGCGCAGCGAAGGCGCGCAGGGAAAGCCCCACCAGCATGTGGCGCAACCGCATTTCGGCGATGATCCGGTCGGTGCGCCAGAGCAAGCGCAGGTTCTTCACGATGTTTTCCGGGTTCACTCAGATTCTCCTCAAGGCGAAGCCGACGGCGATACCGACGGCGAAGGCGCAGGCGAGCGCGGCGATCGGACGCTCGATCACGAGCTTTTCGAGCTGTTCTTCCTCCTGGCCGAGATTCTGGCCAAGCTCATCCAGCGCCGACCTCAATTGTTCTGCTAGATTGTCGGCGCGCTGGCGCGAGGCCTTCAGCATCTCGTCGCCGGCGCTGCCGAGCAGGCGCGTTGCATCGGCTTTCAGGGCGAGAAGCTCGTCGTGCAATTCGGTGGATGTCAGCATTGGGTTGTCTCCCCGGGGGAGTGCAGGAAAGAGGCTACACGAAGGCTTGAGCGAGGCCCTTGATTTGCCTCAATGGCAGCCGCTTAAGGCTGCCTTGAAGGCCACCCGTGACGTAGCGGGTATTTCGACAACTCCAGCAGAACCAGAGAAACCAGCGCTGCCGCCACGGTGATGGCGAGATCGTCGGCGTGCAGCGGGCCGAAGCGGAACAGACCCGCCGCGGCCGGCCAGGCAAGGCTCAGAGCAAGAACGGCCGTCACGAACGCGATGATGATGACCAGGGTCCGGTTCGGTCGGGTAAAGGCTTCAACCAGCGAGGTGGAGAACGAGCGGTTGACGAAGATCAGGCTGACGATCACTAACACCAGCGAGAAGAACGTCAGCGCCCGCACCTCGTTCTCCGGCATGCCATAGGCGTTCGCCGTCAGCATCACGCCGCCGGTCAGGACCAATGCGAGCGTGCCCTGCAGCGCCGACCACATGAGCAACGGTTTTGGCAGCAGCGGCTCCTCCGGCGAGCGTGGCGGCCGTTGCATCGTATCGCGCTCTTCGGTCTCGGCCTCGAACACCAGCGAGCAGACGGGATCGATGATCATTTCAAGGAACGCGATGTGGACGGGCCCGAGAAGCAGCGGCAGCCCGGTCAGCAGCGGCAGCAGCGCAAGTCCGGCGATCGGAACGTGAACCGCGAGAATGAAGCTTATGGCCTTGCGAAGATTGTCATAGATGCGGCGGCCAAGCCGGATCGCTTTCACAATCGAACCGAAATCGTCGTCGAGCAGAACGATCGAGGATGCTTCACGCGCCACGTCGGTGCCGCGCCCGCCCATGGCGATGCCGATATGGGCAGCCTTCAGGGAGGGCGCATCATTGACGCCGTCCCCGGTCATGGCGACGATCTCGCCGTCCTGCTTCAGCGCGTTGACGATGCGCAGTTTCTGGTCCGGTGCGATGCGCGCAAAGGCGGTTTGGCCCCGCGCGACCAGGGCAAGTTCGGCGTCGGACATATCTTTGATCTCCGCCCCGGTCAGGATGCGTTCGGGGTCGATGCCTGCCTGGGCGGCGATGGCGGACGCAGTCGCCGGATAGTCCCCCGTGATCATGACTACCCGAATGCCGGCGGAGCGGCATTCCGCGACGGCATGCTTCACTTCAGGCCGCAGCGGATCGGCAAACGCGACCAGCCCGCAAAAGCTGAATGCAAAGTCGCGCTGCGTATCCGGAAGATTTGTCAGGGCGAAAGCAGCGCGCGCGACGCCAAGCACGCGCAATCCCTCGCGGGCGAGCGCATCGACGCGGTCTCGGATGGCAGCGAGCTCTGCAGCGCTCACGCGGCACAGCATACCGATGGTTTCCGGCGCTCCCTTTGCCGCAACGATGTATTCGCCACCGCTTCCGCGCCATACGTTCGACATGGCGAGGAGATCGGGACGCAACCCGTAGCTTCGTGCGAGCTGCCGGCCCGCAGCCGCGCCCGGGCCGAGAGAATGCAGCGCTTTCTCCATCGGATCGAACGGCTCCGGAGCGCAGGCCAGCACGCCGGTTTCGATCAGCGCATTGAACGGAGGCGCGGCAGCGTTGCCGGCGCGTGGGGTGCACTGCGTGCCGTCCGGCAGCACCAGTCGTGCGACCGTCATGCGGTTTTGCGTCAGCGTGCCCGTCTTGTCCGTGCAGAGCACCGTCGCAGCGCCGAGGGATTCGATGGCCGAGGCGCGCCGCGTCAGCACGCGCGCCTGCGAAATGCGCCAGGCGCCCATGGCGAGAAACACCGTCAGTACCACGGGAAATTCTTCCGGCAACATCGACATGCCGAGCGCAATGCCGGCCAGCACGCCCTCCAGCCAGCCGCCGCGGTAGAGCCCGTACAGGAGTATGGTCAAACCGATGACGACGGCGCTGGCGATGGCGAACATCGTCACCAGGCGCGCGGTCTGCTGCTGCAGGCGCGGCGTTTCCGTTGCCAGAGAGCTCAGCGATTGACCGATCTTGCCGATTTCGCTGCGGATTCCGGTCGAGGTGACGTCGGCCATGCCGCTGCCCCGCACCACCAGCGTGCCGGAGAACACGAAGGGCTGGTCGTCGCCGCCGGCATGTGGGGTGTCCGGTGCGGCAGGAGAGGGGCTTGCCAGCTTTCGAACCGGGACAGATTCTCCGGTCAGCAGCGATTCATCCAGCAACAGATCGTCGCACACAACGACGGTGGCGTCCGCTGCCACGCGATCGCCCTCGGAGAGCACGATCATGTCACCGCGAACGACCTCGCGGCCGGGAACACGAATGCGCTCGCCGTCGCGGATCACCAGCGCGCGGGGACTGGTCAGATCGCGCAATGACTCGAGCACGCGCTCGGTGCGTGCCTCCTGTACGATGGTGATGGTAATCGAGATGGACGCGAAAGCGAGGAGCAGCAGCGCCTCGCCGAGATCGCCGAGGGCAAAATAGATCACCCCGCCTGCCAGCAGCAACAGCAACATCGGCTCCCGCAATACGTCGAGCACGAGTCGCGCAATCGAACGGCGGCCCGCATGCGGCAGCTCATTGAAGCCTTCGGCCTTCAGCCGGGCCAGCGCGTCAGCTGCGGTCAGGCCCTGCATCGGCGGCGTATCAATGCGAGAGCAGCACGGGCAGCGGCGGGCGGTTGACCATGCTGCGGGTCGCCCCGCCCAGCACGAATTCGCGCAACCGCGAATGGCCGTAGGCGCCCATTACCAGCAGGTCGCTGTCATGTGCCCGCGTGGCGGCTTCCAAGGCCTCGCCGATGGAGCGGCCCTTGGCGTCCACCGTTTCGAGGATGACGTCCACCCGGTGCCGGGCGAGGTGTTTTGCCAGTTCCGGGCCCGACCGCCGCGTGTCGATGCGCTTCTCGTTGGTGACGGTGACGATGTGCACCCGCTTTGCCTTTGTCAGCAATGGCAGGGCGTCGCCGATCGCGCGCGCGGCCGGCCGGCTGAAATCCCACGCCACCGTGGCGGTGTTCAGCGCGAACGGCTTGCTCGGCTCGCGCGGCAGCATCAGCACGGGGCGTCCGGATTCGAATATCAGGGCCTCGGCTACCGGCTGGTCGGCAAGGTCATTCGCCTCGGCAGGAACGATGGTGAGGTCGCGCAGCCTGGCATATTCCACGATCAGGTCGGCGTATTCCGGGGCCGGGCAATGCTCGAGGATTCGCTCCTCGAATACGCTCTTGTTCTCGGCCGCTTTCTGGAATGCGGCGAGTGCGGCCTCCGCCTGTTCACGTCCCTTCTTGGCTTCGGCTGCGGCAAGCGCGGGGACGTTGAGAAATGCCGGCGCGATCAGGCTTCCGGGCACGACAATCTTGAGCTCGCAAGCGATAGCCGAGAGCTTTGCACCGATGCTGGCGGCAAAATCGGCGGCGAGATCGACGGCCGCCGACGGCGTGCTGTCGGGATAGCTCGCCAAGTTCAACAGCAAATCCTTGTAACTCATCCTGGTCTCCGTCAGTTGGTTCTTGTGTTATGATACCTCCTTCGAAATTCGGTGCGTTGACGTAGCGCAACGGGAGATGTGCCAAGATATCGCACCGGTGCACTTTGCGGAACCCGCGGCTCGGGTTGCGCTCACTTGAGCGAGGTCAACTCGCGCCGCGGTACGAAGGTTAGAAGGACCCGGGTCATTCAGCAGGGATTTTGCCAGTGAGTTCTGCGCCGCTTCTCAACGTCGTCTCGGCCGGCGATACGCTTGAGCTCCGTCCCACCGGATCGTGGACGGTGATCAACGCTAATTTGCTGGAAGGCCTGTTCAACGCCGTGGCGCCGCAGCTTGCCAGCGCGAAACGCCTTCGTGTCGATCTTACCGGCGTCCTCGAGATCGATACGCTCGGCGCATGGCTGCTGGAAAAGGTATCGCGCAGCGCGGAGCAGGCAGGCCATCCCGTCACCGTCACCGGCATTGACGAGCGTCACGCCGAGCTGATCGAGGACGTCCGCAAGGTCAATCGCGGCAAACGCGTTGCCCCGCCGCGGCCGAATCCGGTCCTTTTCCGCCTGGAGCAGGCCGGGCGCGCCGGCTTCGATGCCGTCGGCGAGGCCGCGATCTTCCTGCAGATGCTGGGCGCCACCGGCTGGGCGCTGCTGCGCACGCTGCGTCACCCGCGCTCGCTGCGGCTGACTTCGCTGGTCTACCAGACCTGGCGGATCGGCTGGCAGGCGATCCCGATCATGGTGCTGATCACCTTCCTGATCGGCGCGATCATCGCGCAGCAGGGCATCTTCCACTTCCGCAAATTCGGTGCCGAGTCCTATGTCGTCGACATGGTCGGCATTCTGGTGCTGCGCGAGATCGGCGTGCTCATCGTCGCCATCATGGTGGCCGGGCGCTCTGGCAGCGCCTGCACGGCCGAACTCGGCTCGATGAAGATGCGCGAGGAGATCGACGCGCTCACGACCATGGGGCTCGACCCGGTCGAGGTGCTGATCCTGCCGCGCATCGTCGCGCTGATGATCGCCTTGCCGATCCTCGCCTTCCTCGGTTCGATGGCCGCGCTGTATGGCGGCGGCCTGATCGCCTGGCTCTACGGCGGCATGGCGCCCGCCATCTTCATCGCGCGGCTGCACGAGGCGGTGTCGGTCACCCACTTCGAGGTTGGCATGATCAAGGCGCCGTTCATGGCGCTGGTGATCGGCATCGTCGCCTGCAGCGAGGGGCTGAAGGTGAAGGGCAGTGCGGAGTCGCTGGGACGGCAGACCACGACCTCCGTCGTGAAGTCGATCTTCCTCGTCATCGTGCTCGACGGCATGTTCGCCGTGTTCTTCGCCTCGATCGGGATGTGAGCCGTGGATGCCGTGACCGGACGATATGCGATCCGTGTCGACGACCTCGTGGTCGGCTTCGGCCGCCGTGTGGTGATCGATCACCTGTCGCTCGACGTGCGCCGGGGCGAGATCCTCGGCCTGGTCGGCGCCTCCGGCGGCGGCAAGTCGGTGCTGATGCGTACCATCATCGGCCTCATTCCGAAGATGAGCGGCCGCGTCGAGGTGATGGGCTGGGAAGCAGAGGCGGCCGGCGGATTGAACGGTCATTTCGGCGCGCCGAAATGGGGCATCCTGTTCCAGCAGGGCGCACTGTTCTCCTCGTTGACCGCGCGCCAGAACGTGCAGTTTCCCTTGCGGGAAAATCTTGCGCTGTCGCAATCGCTGATGGACGAGATTGCCGATGCCAAGCTCGAAATGGTCGGGCTTTCGCCCGACGATGGCGACAAGCTGCCGTCGGAGCTGTCCGGCGGCATGACCAAGCGCGTGGCATTGGCGCGCGCGCTCGCGCTCGATCCCGCCATCGTCTTCCTCGACGAACCGACCAGCGGCCTCGATCCGATCGCAGCCGGCGACTTCGATGCGCTGATCAAGACGCTGCAGAAGACGCTGGGCCTCACCGTGTTCATGGTGACGCACGACCTGGCCAGCCTGAAAACCGTCTGCGACCGCGTCGCAGCACTTGCCGACGGCAAGATCGTCGCCATCGGGTCGATGGACGACCTGCTGCATTCCGAGCATCCCTGGGTGAAGGCCTATTTCCACGGCAAGCGCTCGCTGATGCTCCACAAGCAACCGGATTGAGAGACATGGAAACCCGAGCTCCCTTCGTCATCGTCGGCGCCTTCCTGCTTGCGGCCATCGCCGCCGCCTTCGGCTTCGTCTATTGGCTGCACAATTCCGCCGGCATCGGCGCGCGCAGCACCTATCATCTGCAGTTCGACGGTCCCGTGCCGGGCCTCCTGGTCGGCGCCTCCGTTCTGTTCAACGGCATCCGCGTCGGCGAAGTCACGGGGCTGAAGCTCGCGACCGACAATCCGCGCCGGGTCAACGCGACCATCGCGGTCGCGGCCGACACGCCGGTGCGAGCGGACACCAAAGTGGGGCTCGACTTCCAGGGCCTCACCGGCGTGCCTGTCGTGGCGCTGGAAGGCGGCAAGGAGGTTGCCGCCTCGGGCAGCGTGCCGACCCTGATCGCGGAGCCCGGCGCGGGCCAGAGCATGACGCAGGCCGCTCGAGATGCGTTGCGGCGCGTCGATTCGATCCTTGCCGAGAATGCCGAGCCGCTGCACGGCATGATCGACAATTTCCGCACCTTCTCCGACGGGCTCGCGCGCAATACCGGCAAGCTCGACGGCATCGTCGCCGGCCTCGAGCGGATGACCGGGACCAGCACGCCGCCGCCGAAGATCATCTACAATTTGCAGCCGGCCGCAGCGCCCGCAAGTCCCGGCAAGCCGCTGAAGGGACAGCTCGTGATCCCCGAGCCCTCCACGGTGACGATGTACGACACCCAGCGCATCCTGTTCTCGCCCGCGAACAATTCGGCAGAGTTTGCCAACGCGCAGTGGGCCGACACGATTCCGCGGCTGCTGCAGGCCAGGCTGATCCAGAGCTTCGAGAACTACGACATCGCGCATGCGCCGCTGCGCAGCGCCGACGGCGCGGACGCGGACTACCAGCTCCTGATCGACATCAGGGAGTTTCAGGTGGCGGCCGGCACCCAGCCGGAGGCGAAGATCGCCTTCTCGGTGCGGCTGTTGAAGCAGGGCAAGGTCGTTGCCGCCAGGTTGTTCAGCGCGAACCAGGTCATCGACAAGGTCGAACCGTCAGCAGTGGTGGCCGCATTCGACACGGCATTCGCCGGCATAGCGCGGGATTTGATCGGCTGGACGGTACAGGCGTTCTGAGCGGTACGGAGCTATTCCGTGGCGGAGCTCATCCGCAGTTCGACCGTATCGGCAAAGATCGTCCAGTCGGACACGTGCCGGCGGCTGCAAACCTGTGCTTCGGCCAGCCGCAACGCTTCATGCGCGCTCGGCGCCTCCAACGTGGTGATGCTCTGACAGGCGTCGTGTTCGTGCCCGGTATCGTCGCATAATTTCTTGATGTATCTGATCTCGAAGCTCGGCATGAACGCCTCAATTTCCGGAGTGGCCCGTGGCAGACTTGGTTCTCCATAACGTCCACCCCGCCGCGGCCATCACGACGCCGACCATCAGCATGATGGCAATCAGCATTTCAAAGATGCCGAAATTGAGCGCATCGCGTGACACGAAAAGCGCGGCAATGGGCGCAGCCAGGAGGAGGAGACAACGGATGATCCACGCCAGCATTTAGCACCTCTCTGCTCGATCCGCCTGAATTCAGTGTGACATCAAGGTCGGGACGGTCATCGTCTCGAGCATCTCGCGGGTTACGCCGCCGAATACAGTTTCTCTGAGGCGGGAATGGCTGTAGCCGCCCATCACCAGAAGGTCCAAACTCTCATCGGTTGCCAGCGAAAGCAGGCTGGCTTGAATGCTGGTGCTGTTCGTCGTGAGATCGATGACCTTGGTCTGCGCGCCGAGCCGGGACAGATAGCGTACCAGCTGCGTGGCTGACGCATTGTCCGGGACGCTGCCCGGGTTGATCGTCAGAATCGTGATCGCCTCGGCCTGCTCGAGCAGCGGCATCGCATCGCGCACCGCGCGCGCCGCAAGGCGGCTTCCGTCCCAGCAAATGCCGATGCGCTTGCCTTGCAAGGCACCCCTGAAGATGTAGGGGATGAACAGCACCGGTCCTCCCGACTGGAACAGAATCGTCTGGGCGAGGGTGTTGTCGAAGGAGTCGCGTTCGAATTCCGGCTGCGCCACGATCGTGAGATCATAGAGGCGCGAGGTCGTGCCGACGATCGCCGCGGCATCGGCCTGCAATTCGGCAATGGCACGGCAGCTGTAAGCGATGCCGGCGAGCTTCGCGTCCGCTTCGAACACGGCGAGTACGGCCCGGGCGCGCTCCATCGCTTTGTCGTGTTCGGCCTCGGAGATCGCAGCAATCGCCGCGCCTCCTTCGGCGAGAAACGGCATGTTGACAATCTCATGTCCGGCCGCGACGGCATCGAGGCGGGCCTGGCAGCGGCTCGCCACGGAGATTGCGCCATCGATGACAGAGCGCGGCGAATGTTCGGTGGGAATGTTGACCAGGATATTCCTGTACATGTGCCTCTCCATCCAGAAGGTTGCACGTCGCATTCTTTCTAACCCGCTGGGAGACGGTTGAATTGAGCCAAATCAAACGCCAGCGACGCCAAGGGTCTAGATTGTTTCCCTGCATGTGGTCGCTTCTCGCGACGCCAATTCGAGGACGGAAAGAACACGCAAATGAGCAAAGCCAATGTAAAGCCGGCCGGGATCGAGCACGCCCATGCCGTGGTATGGATCGATCATCTCACGGCAAAGATTTTTCCGATGGGCCGGGCTGGGGTGGGAGAGGTGATCGTGCATGCGCATCTTTCCTCGAACCATCTGCATCACAAGGCCAACGTCATCGGCGCCGGCCATGCCGCGGATGACAAGAGCTTTTTGCCTGCGGTCGCCGAGTCCTTGCGGTTCTGCCGGGAAGTCCTGATCGTCGGACCCGGAACCGAAAAATTGGTGCTGCTGCATTACCTGCAGGAGCACCGCAAGGACCTGAAAGCGACGGACCTTCATGCCGAAGCCGGCGACCATCCTACCGATCGGGAGATCATCGCGCTTGGCCGGCAACGTTTTGGTCTGGATTGACGGAGCGCGGTGATGACCCCGCAGCCGGCGTCCACGATCGTGCCGTTTCCCGTTCCGGCTCCCGCCGCGAAAGAAATCCCTTGTCCGGCCGCTTCGCCGGCGCCGCCATCGGTTCCTGAGGCGATCGACCGCGCGGTTCACGCCACGATGGCGCGGTTCACCGGCGGCGTTTCGCCGGCCGCGCTGGCGCTGGCCTTTGCCGACTGGCAACTGCATCTTGCCGCCTCGCCAGGCAAGCAGCTGGCGCTCGCCGACGACGCGCTGCGCGGCGCCTATCGCCTCGCCGAAGCGCTGGTCGCTCCGACGGCGAAGTTTACTCCCTGGTCAATTGCCAGGCCCGCAGCGGCCGACCGTCGATTCTCGGGCCAGGACTGGCATCTGCCGCCTTTCAACATGATGGCGCAGGCCTTTCTGCTCGCCGAGCAATGGTGGCACTCCGCCGCGTCCGGCGTGCGCGGATTGGCGCCGTCCAATGCGGCCATTACTGATTTTACCGTGCGGCAGTTGCTGGACGTCGCCGCACCGTCGAATCTCGCCTTCTGCAATCCGGAGGTATGGCGAAAGACGCTGGAGACCGGCGGCGAAAATCTCGCCGCTGGTTGGCACAACTGGCTCGAGGACGCGCAGGAACTATTCGGCGCGGGCCGGTTCGGCGGCGCCAGCCCCTTCACGGTCGGCAAGGATGTCGCGACCGCGCCCGGCAAGGTGGTCTATCGCAACCGGCTGATCGAGTTGATCCAGTATGCGCCGCAGACGGCAGAGGTCCGCCCCGAGCCGGTGCTGATCGTGCCGGCATGGATCATGAAGTACTATATTCTCGATCTGTCGCCGCACAATTCGCTGGTGCGTTACCTGGTCGGGCAGGGGTTCACCGTGTTCATGATCTCGTGGCGCAATCCGACCGAAGAAGATCGCGACCTCGGCCTGGACGATTACCGCACGCTTGGCGTCGATGCCGCGATTGCCGCCATCAATACGATCGTGCCGGGCCAGCCGATCCATGCCGCGGGCTATTGTCTCGGCGGCACGCTGCTTTCGATTGCGGCTGCGCATCTCGCAACGACGCGGCCGGATTGCCTACGTTCGCTCACGCTGCTCGCGGCGCAAATCGACTTCACTGAAGCGGGAGAGCTCACGCTGTTCATCAACGAGAGCCAGGTTGCCTTCCTCGAAGACATGATGTGGGAACGCGGCGTGCTCGGCACCGAACAGATGGCCGGCGCATTCCAGATCCTGCGCTCCAACGACCTGATCTGGTCGCGTGCGATTCGCGCCTATCTCATGGGCGAGCGGACGTCCCCCAATGACCTGATGTCGTGGAATGCGGACGCCACCCGAATGCCGTCCCGCATGCATTCCGAATATCTGCGTCGTCTGTTCCTGAACAACGAGCTGGCGGAAGGCCGCTATCACGCCGGTTGCGACTTGATCTCGCTGTCCGATCTCCACGAACCCATGTTCGTGGTCGGCACGCTGTTCGATCATGTCGCGCCATGGCGCTCGACCTACAAGATCCACTACCTCGCCGCCGATGCCGGGATTACCTATGTGCTGGCGAGCGGCGGGCACAATGCCGGCATTGTCGCGCCGCCGGGCGAGCAAGGGCATTCCTATCAAGTGCTCGGCAAGCAGGCTGACGCGCCCTATCTCGGTCCCGACGAGTGGCTGCGCCATGCGCCGCAGCATGAGGGATCGTGGTGGCCGGAATGGGCGCGCTTTCTCAACGAGCACTCCGGTCCGCCGGTGGCGCCGCCGCCGATGGGCGGATCCAGGCAGGATGCGCTCGGGGACGCGCCCGGTCAGTACGTGTTGCAGCGCTAGTTCCGGGACAGATGCGACGTGGCGCGGGCCAATGTTTCGTCCGGCGTACCGGAGGCGTCGATGAGATGCCAGTCAATCGCACCGGGATCGATCGCTTCCTGACTGATGGCGACCGCTTCGGTGGCGTCTGACGCGTCGCCGCGGCGCGCGCCGATCCGCTGTCGCGCGGACTTCGGGCGCGGCGGTCAGGAACAGGCCGTGAAACGCGATGCCGGCGGCACCGGCGATTTCCGCCGCCGTCGTTCGCTCGGCCTCGGTCAGGAAGGCGGCATCGAGCAGCGCGGAGCAGCCCTGCCTCAGCACAGTGCGGGCGCGGCCGAACATCTCGTCATAGACCTGCTCCGAGCTCTCGCGCGTGTAGGCCGCTTCCGGCAGCCGCGTCAGTGCATCGACGCCGGCAAGTTCCTTGCGGATGAGGTCCGAGCGCAGCAGCACCGCGCCGGGTGCCGGCGCGATGTGTCCCGCGATGCGGCGCGCGAGCACGCTCTTGCCGGTCCCCGAGCGGCCGCCGATGGCGATCAGCGATGGTTTGGCTGGCGCGATCAGACGTGACGCAAGCGCGAAATAGGAATTTGCATCGGCGATGCAGGCGGGGTCCTCGGGGCAGAGCTCGTGCTTGGTGAACGACACCAGCGCGCGGACGGCGGCGCGCATCGCCAGAAACAGCGGCAACAGCACCAGCGCGTTACCATGCTCGCGCCAGCCGAAATTCAGATAGCCGTTGAAGACGCGGTTCGCCGCGTCAGCATCGCCGAAGTGCAGGAAATCCATGATCGGGAAGGCGAGGTCGTAGAGCAGGTCCGTCGTCGCCATGTCAGCATCGAATTCGATGGCGTCGAACAGAACAGGCTTCTCTCCGATCATGACGATGTTGGCGAGATGCGCATCGCCATGGCAGCGGCGGACCAGCCCGGCGGCAGCACGCCGTTGCAACAAGGCAAGATGATCGCGAAAATGCCGGTGGGAAAGCTGATGCAGCCGCTCCACATCGCCGGCCGCCAGCATGCGCTGCTCGCGAAATTTTTCGGTGTTGCGGTCGATGATGGTCCCAATCGACGCCGGCCATTGCGATTCGGCGGCGATCGGCGCGCACGCGTGAGACGCATGCATCGTCTCCGCCAATGCATCGGCCGCGCCGGACGGAACGGCGCGGGCCCTGGCCAGATGATCGAGGGTGTGACGCTCGTCGAAGCGGGCCATCTCTACGGCCCACTCGATTGCGGGGCCTTTGCCGTCCAGCGCAAGGCCATTTGGCTCGCGCGTGATCGGCACCACCCGGCGATAGATACCCGGCGCATTGCGGGTGTTGACGGCGAGTTCCTCCTCACAGCAAAGCCTGCGCTTCTCCAGCGTCGCGTTGTCGAGGAACGGCAGCCTGACCGCGCGCTTGATCTTGAGCACGCGATCCTTCGCGAGGAACACAATCGAAATGTGGGTGTCGATGCGCTCAGCGGGCACGCCGGTGCCGGCACCCCCGGCGAGAAATGCCAAGACCTCGTCCTGCCCGGATGCCGCAGTTTTCGCTGATGTTGTCACGGCCGCAGCACCGCGGCGCCGACCAGCTTGCCGTCGCGCAATTGCGCCAGCGCCTCATTGGCTTGTTCGAGCGGGAATTCCGTGGTGTGCGTCCTGATATTGGCCTGCGCGGCGACTTTAAGAAAATCGAGACCGTCTTGCCGGGTGAGATTGGCGACGGAGACCAGCTGCCGTTCCTGCCAGAGGATGTTGTAGGGAAATGACGGAATATCCGTCATATGGATGCCGGCACACACGACGCGGCCGCCTTTGCGCACGGCCCGCAGCGCCAGCGGCACCAGCGCCCCGACGGGGGCATAGATGATCGCGGCATCGAGGGGAGCCGGTGGCGCGTCCTCCGATGCGCCCGCCCATACCGCGCCGAGCGCGCGCGCCAGGCCTTGCGCGTCCGCATCGCCGGCGCGCGTGAAGGCATAGACCGAACGCCCTTGCCAATGCGCGACCTGCGCCACGATATGGCCGGCGGCGCCAAAGCCGTAGATGCCGATGCGCTTGCCGGAGCCAGCCATCACCAGCGAGCGCCATCCGATCAGGCCGGCGCAGAGCAGGGGAGCGAGTGCGGCGTCGTCGCCGGCTTCGCCGAGCGGAAAGCAATAACTGATGTCGGCGATCAAATGGGTGGCAAATCCGCCGTCGCGGGTGTAGCCGGTGAACTGCGGCCGGTCGCAGAGATTTTCCTGGCCGGCCTCGCAATAGGCGCAGTGCCCGCAGGTCGAGCCCAGCCAGGGTACGCCGACCCGCATCCCTCCCTTTAGATCGGCCACGCCGGAACCGACCGCGTCGATTCGGCCGACGACTTCGTGACCGGGCACGATTGGGTAGCGAATGTCAGGCAATTCGCCGTCGACCACATGAAGATCGGTTCGGCAGACACCGCAGGCGCTCACCTTGATGCGCACTTCGCCTTCGCCGGGGCGGGGATCGGGCCGCTCCTGCATCGTAAGGCCCGCTCCCCGGCCGGAAAGAACCATGGCGCGCATGCGGCCTCCTGAAACAACAGAGTAGGTCTTGCACAGGCGCTTTGGGAAGAGGCGCTATTCCAGGCTCTTCAGGTACGACAGCACGTCGTTGATCTGGTCGGGCTCGAGGCGGAACTGGGGCATGGTGGGATGGCCGGTGACGATGCCCTCGGCAAGCGACTCCTGAAGCTGCTCGATCGGATATTTCTTGTGCAGGTCGCGGAACGGCGGGGCGATCGTCAGCGGGCTTGGCGATACCTTGTCGATCGCATGGCAGCGTGAGCAATTGGTGAGGACGAAGTTCTTGCCGCGCTGCTCGGCGGGAGTGATGGCGAGCGCCGCTTGCGTCATGACCAGGGTGGCGGCGAGGCAGCCGAGAAGATGTCGCATTGCACGCGCCTTGTGTTGATTGAACCGGCATCCTGTCTCGCACGGCCGGCGCGATTGACGGTTGATCTCAGTCAAGATGCCTGACGGGCGGCTTGCTTCGGCTAAAATTTGATGCAGCTCAAAAACGATCAGGGCATCCCGTGGCAGGCTGTCCTCCGACTCTAAGAGGAGGAAACAATGCCTGCCGACGTGATCATTCTTTCCGCCGCCATTGTCGCCGTATTCGTGATCTTCGGCTCCGTGCTGTACTGGGGCGAGCGTCGCACCCGTATAGTCTCACCGGAGTTCGACGGCAAGGCGAAGCGCCGTGCTTTCTGACGGAGGCAAACATGGCCGCGCCGGACACCGTTCGCGAATATCCACTCATCACGAAGCTGATCGACCGGATGAAGCGATTGTCCGAGCGACTGGCGGGGCTCTCCGAACTGCGCAGCCTGGATGAAGGGCATATCGACCAGATCGCCCACGAGTTCGGGCTTTCCCGGTCCGGGCTGTTCTCGTTGTGCGCCAGCCAGGCCAGCGGCGACCTGCTGAAGCAGCGGCTCGCCGAATTCGGTCTGACCGAGCAGAAACTGGCGAAGCAGCATCCCGAAGTGTTGCAGGACCTGCAGCGGGTCTGCGGCACCTGCACGACGACGTCGCGCTGTGCGAACGATTTTGCCGCGCACAGGGATATCGGCCGCGACATTTACTGCCCGAACACCTGCACGCTCTATGCGCTGAAGCAGGAAGGCCTCGCCCGCAACGGCGGATCGCGCTGCGGCTCCTGAGCGCGTCAAGATCCAGGACGGCAAATGCCGACGGGCGAAGCTCCTGCCGGCATTCGCTTTTTCAGGTCCCGGGGCCGCTGTTCCCTTTGCAACATCCGGTGCGCAAATCCCGCATGGCTTGATCTCAATCAAGCCCGCAAGCGCGAAAGCGTGATTTCTCGCGAGCGGGCCACTGACGAAAGTATCCGAGAATGACACAATCCGCAGACGCAAAATGGATGACGCAGGGCGAAGCCGGGCTGGGCGCGCTTTCCGCCGTGTCCGCCTTCGTTTTCGTGTTTGTCGCAGCCAAGGCCGCCGACGGCGCCTTCGCCTTCCACGCCATGTTGTTCGCGGCCTTCAGCCTGTGGGCTTGCTTTGCGATCTTCAACCGCTATTACGATCGCCCGGCCGCGCTGCCGCCGCAGGAGATCAACGGCCGGCCGAACTACAATATGGGCCCGATCAAGTTCGGCGCGGCGATCTCGATGTTCTGGGGCGTCGCCGGATTCCTGGTCGGCCTGATCATCGCCAGCCAGCTTGCCTGGCCCGCGCTGAATTTCGACCTGCCCTGGACCAGCTTCGGCCGGCTGCGGCCGCTGCACACCTCGGCCGTGATCTTCGCTTTCGGCGGCAACGTGCTGATCGCAACCTCCTTCTACGTGGTGCAGAAGACCTGCCGCGTCCGCCTTGCCGGCGACCTTGCGCCCTGGTTCGTGGTGCTCGGCTACAACTTCTTCATCGTCATCGCCGGCACCGGCTATCTGCTCGGCGTCACCCAGTCCAAGGAATATGCCGAGCCGGAATGGTACGCCGATCTCTGGCTCACCATCGTCTGGGTCACCTATCTGCTCGTCTTCCTCGTCACGATCATCAAGCGGAAAGAACCGCACATCTTCGTCGCCAACTGGTTCTATCTCGCTTTCATCGTCACCATTGCCGTGCTGCATCTCGGCAACAATCCGGGCCTGCCGGTCTCCCTGCTCGGCTCAAAATCCTACATCGCCTGGGGCGGCGTGCAGGATGCCATGTTCCAGTGGTGGTACGGCCACAACGCGGTCGGCTTCTTCCTGACCGCGGGCTTTCTCGCCATCATGTACTACTTCATCCCCAAGCGCGCCGACCGGCCGGTCTATTCTTATCGGCTGTCGATCATCCACTTCTGGTCGCTGATCTTCCTCTACATCTGGGCCGGCCCGCACCATCTGCACTACACCGCGCTGCCGGACTGGGCGCAGACGCTCGGCATGACGTTCTCGATCATGCTCTGGATGCCGTCATGGGGCGGCATGATCAACGGCTTGATGACGCTGTCGGGCGCCTGGGACAAGCTGCGCACCGATCCGGTGCTGCGCATGCTGGTGGTGTCGGTCGCCTTCTACGGCATGTCGACCTTCGAAGGGCCGATGATGTCGATCAAGGTGGTGAACTCGCTTTCCCACTACACCGACTGGACCATCGGCCACGTGCATTCCGGCGCGCTCGGCTGGGTCGGCTTCGTCTCCTTCGGCGCGCTGTACTGCCTCGTGCCCTGGCTGTGGAACAAGAAGCAGCTCTACAGCCTGAAGCTGGTCAACTGGCACTTCTGGATCGCGACGCTCGGCATCGTGCTCTACATCTCCGCGATGTGGGTGAGCGGCATCATGCAGGGCCTGATGTGGCGCGCCTACACCGCGCTCGGCTTCCTCGAATATTCCTTCATCGAGACCGTCGAGGCGATGCATCCCTTCTATGTCATCCGTGCCGCCGGCGGCGCGCTGTTCGTGATCGGTTCGCTGATCATGGCCTGGAATCTCTGGATGACCGTGCGCGCGGGCGAAGAAGAAGTGACGTCGCCCGCTCTGCAGCCGGCGGAGTGAGGAAAGAAAAATGTCATTCTGGGCAAGACATCAAATCTTCGAAAAGAACTCGATCGTCCTGGTCGTCGGAATTCTGCTGGTAATCGCGATCGGCGGCCTGGTCGAGATCACGCCGCTGTTCTACCTCAAGAGCACCATCGAGAAGGTGGACGGCATGCGGCCGTACACACCGCTGGAGCTTGCGGGACGCAACATCTATGTCCGCGAGGGTTGCTACCTCTGCCACTCGCAGATGATCCGGCCGCTGCGCGACGAGGTCGAGCGCTACGGGCACTATTCGCTCGCCGCGGAGAGCATGTACGACCATCCGTTCCAGTGGGGATCCAAGCGGACCGGGCCGGATCTTGCCCGCGTCGGCGGCAAATATTCCGACGAGTGGCACGTCACCCACTTGAAGAATCCGCGCGCCATCGTGCCGCAGTCGATCATGCCCGGTTATCCGTTCCTCGCGGAAACCGAGGTCAATCTCGAAGGTGTCGCCGACCATCTGCGCACCAACCGCACCATCGGCGTGCCCTACAGCGACGACCAGATCGCCAACGCCGCCGCCGACATGAAGGCGCAGGCGGACCCTGATAATGCCGGCACCGATGCCTTCAGCAAGCGATACCCGAAGGCCGTGGTACGCAATTTCGACGGCAAGAACGGCAATCCGACCGAGATGGACGCGCTGGTCGCGTACCTGCAGATGCTCGGCACGCTCGTCGACTTCAAGCTCTACAACGAAAAAGCCAATTTGCGCTGAAAGCCCGCCATGAAAGCAATCTTGACCGCTTCGAACCCGGTGTCGGAATTCGTGACGTCGCTCTGGACGCCGCTCTTCGTCGGCATCTTCATCGCCATCCTACTCTACGCGCTCTGGCCGCGGAACAAGGCCAACTTCGACGCCGCGTCGAAAATGCCGCTCCGTGAGGACTGATCCAGCCATGACCGACCACATTGAAATCGACCACGCCACCGGCAAGTCCACCACCGGCCATGAATGGGACGGCATCAAGGAACTCAACACGCCGCTGCCGCGATGGTGGCTGTTCACCTTCTATGCCACGATTTTCTGGGCCATCGGCTACTGGGTCGTCTATCCGGCCTGGCCACTGATCTCCAGCCATACGACCGGCCTGTTCGGCTACTCGACCCGCGCCGATGTCGGAGTTGAGCTGGCCAACCTCGAAAAGATCCGCGGCGAGAAGATGGTGAAGCTCGCGGCCACGCCGCTCACCGAGATCGAGAAGGACCCGGCGCTGCTGGCGCTGGCACGTGCCCGCGGCAAGGCCGCTTTCGGCGACAATTGCGCGCCGTGTCACGGCAGCGGCGGCGCCGGCGCCAAGGGCTATCCCAATCTCAACGACGACGACTGGATCTGGGGCGGCAAGCTCGATCAGATCGAGCAGACCATCCTCTACGGCGCGCGGTCAGGCAACGCCAAGGCGCACGAAGGCCAGATGCTGGCGTTCGGCAAGGACGGCGTTCTCAAGCCGGCGGAGATCGTCACCGTCGCCAATTATGTGCGCTCGCTGTCGGGCCTGCCGACGGGCGCCGGCTATGACGCAGCCGCCGGCAAGAAGATTTTTGCCGACAATTGCGTCTCCTGTCATGGCGACGACGGCAAGGGCAACCAGGAGCTGGGCGCGCCCGACCTGACCGACAAGATCTGGCTCTTCGGCTCGGACGAGGCGACGGTGATCGAGACCATCACCAACGGCCGCGCCGGCGTGATGCCGGCCTGGGCCGGCCGGCTCGATCCGGCCACCGTCAGGGCGCTGGCGGTCTATGTGCATTCGCTGGGCGGCGGCAAGTAAACCGCCGCCTTCCTTGAGATGCATCAAGGCTTGCGGGGGCGGGCGGACATATATTTCCTTCGCATCCGCGAGATCGGCCAAGAGATCGGCTCTAGTCAATGAGCAATACCACCGTCCAGGACGATCTTGAGTTCGATTACGGACCGCTCTACGCGGCCCGCAAGAAGGTGTACCCGCAAAAGGTCTCCGGCACCTTCCGCCGCATCAAATGGGGGCTGATGGGTGTCTGCCTCGGCATCTACTACTTCCTGCCCTTCGTGCGCTGGAACCGCGGGCTCGGTGCGCCCGACCAGGCTGTGCTGATCGACTTCCCGAACCACCGCTTCTACTTCTTCTTCATCGAGCTGTGGCCGCAGGAGGTCTACTACTTCACCGGCCTCCTGATCATCGCGGCGCTGATCCTGTTTCTGCTTAACTCGATCGGCGGCCGAATCTGGTGCGGGTATCTCTGCCCGCAGACCGTCTGGACCGATCTGTTCTACGCCGTCGAGCGTCTGATCGAAGGCGACCGCCGCGAGCGGATGAAGAAGGATGCCGCGGGCTGGACGCCGAGGCGTGTCGCGGAGACCGGACTGAAGCATTTCATCTGGCTGATGATCGGCTGGTGGACCGGCGGCGCCTGGGTGCTCTATTTCGCCGATGCGCCGACGCTGGTTAAGCAGCTGCTCTTCTTCCAGGCGCCCGCCATTGCCTACATCTGGATCGGCATCCTCACCGCCACCACCTATGTGCTGGCAGGTTGGATGCGCGAGCAGGTCTGCGTCTACATGTGCCCGTGGCCGCGCATCCAGGCGGCGCTGACCGACGAATGGGCGCTCAACGTCACCTACCGCTACGACCGCGGTGAAGAACGCACCTCGCTGAAGAAGGCGAAGGAATTGCGCGCCGAGGGCAAGGCGGTTGGCGATTGCATCGACTGCTACCAATGTGTCGCGGTCTGCCCGACCGGCATCGACATCCGCGACGGCGCGCAGCTCGACTGCATCCAGTGCGGCCTGTGCATCGACGCCTGCGATACCGTGATGGACAAGATCGGCCGTCCGCCGCGGCTGATCGCCTACGATAACGACATCAACATCAAACGACGCATGGAAGGAAAGCGGGAAATCTACCGTCTGGTCCGGCCGCGCACGGTAGTCTATTGCGCCATCATCGCCGTGGTCGGCGCCATCATGCTCTACGCGCTGCTGACCCGCACGCTGCTCGACGTCAACGTGCTGCATGATCGCAATCCCGTGGCGGTGAAGCTGAGCGACGGTTCGATCCGCAATGCCTACACCATGCGCCTTCTCAACAAGCGCGGCTTCGACCGCGTCATCGCCATCGACGTCGACGGACCCGTGAATGCCACCGTGCACGTTGTCGGCGTGAACTCGGTGACGCAGGACCGGCCGATGATCGTGCTCGGCCGCGATGCGACCACGGAGCTCCGCGTGCTGGTGACGGCGCCGGCGGAGAGCAACACCGAGAAATCCGTGCCGGTGCGGTTCCGCATCACCGATATCGGTCTCGGCGAGACCGCGGTAACGACAGACAATTTCATGGCGCCATGAGGCGGGAGACGACGATGCGCAATCCATCCAGGGCACCGCGGCCGCTCACCGGACGAATGGTGCTGCTATGCCTGGTCGCCTTCTTCGGCACCGTCTTCGGCGTCAACATGCTGATGATGAAATTCGCCATCGACACGCTTTCGGGTACGGAAGTAGACAGCGCCTATCGCGCGAGCCTCGCTTACGGGGGCGAGATCGCCGCCGCGCGCGACCAGAACAAGCGCAACTGGAAGGTCGATGCCCATGTCGAGCGACGCGCCGATGGCGCCGCGACCGTGCGGCTCGATGCCCGCGACGCCGGCGGCGCGCCGCTGTCGGGACTGAAATTCTCAGGAAGGCTGGAGCGGCCCACCGACAAGCGCGTCGACCGCGCGGTTGAGCTCGCCGAATCCGGCATCGGCATCTATCGCGGCAGCGCGATCGATGTGCTGCCGGGGCAATGGGATCTCGTGATCGAAGGTGAGGCGAGGGGCGCTCGGCTGTTCCTGTCGCGCAATCGCGTCATCCTGAACTAGAGCATGATCCCGTGGAAACCGGTTTTCGGAATCGGATCATGCTCAAACGAAAGTAAGTACAGATGGCACTGACGCGGGACTATTCGCATTATGTGAAGGAGCTCGACGCGGGCGTCGCCCATCTCGATCTCGCGGTCGAAGGCGTGAGCTGCGCCGGCTGCATGGCCAAGATCGAGCGCGGGCTCTCGGCAATCCCCGACGTCACCCGCGCCCGTGTCAACCTGACCGACCGCCGGCTTGCGGTGGAGTGGAAGAAGGGCGCGGTCGATCCGGCCGCGCTGATCGATCGCCTCGCCGAACTCGGCTACAAGGCCTATCCGTTCGAGCCGGTGCGCGCCGAACTGGTCGAAGCCGAGCAGTCGCGTTTCCTGCTGCGTTGCCTCGGCGTTGCCGCCTTTGCCGCCATGAACGTGATGATGCTGTCGATCCCGGTATGGTCGGGCAACGTCTCGGACATGCTGCCGGAGCAGCGCGACTTCTTCCACTGGCTCTCCGCGCTGATCGTGCTGCCGGCGGCGGCCTATGCCGGCCAGCCGTTCTTCCGCTCGGCCTGGCGCGCGCTGCGCGTTGGCGGCGTCAACATGGACGTGCCGATCTCGATCGGCGTCATCCTCGCGCTCGCCATGAGCGTGGTGGAGACCATTCATCACGCCGAGCACGCCTATTTCGACGCCGCGGTGATGCTGCTGACCTTCCTGCTGGCCGGCCGCTATCTCGACCAGAACATGCGGCGGCGCACCCGCGCGGTCGCCGGCAATCTTGCCGCGCTGAAGGCGGAGACCGCGGCAAAATTCGTCGGCGCCGACGAGATCAGCGAAGTGCCGGCCGCCAGCATCCGTGCCGGCGACATCGTGCTGCTGCGCCCCGGCGAGCGCTCGGCGGTCGACGGCGAGGTGATCGAGGGCCGCTCCGAGATCGACCAGAGCCTGATTACCGGCGAGACGCGCCATATCGCGGCAAAGAAGGGCACGCCGGTCTATGCCGGCACCATGAACGTGTCGGGCGCGCTGCGGGTCAAGGTCGCGGCAGCCGCCGAAGGCACGCTGCTCGCCGAGATCACGCGGCTGCTGGAAAACGCGCTGCAGGCGCGCTCGCGTTATGTGCAGCTCGCCGACCGCGCCTCGCGGCTCTACGCGCCGGTGGTGCATGTCACCGCCGCGCTGACCATGCTCGGCTGGGTCGCCTTCGGCGCCGGCTGGCACGATGCCATCGTCACCGCGATTGCCGTGCTGATCATCACCTGTCCCTGCGCGCTCGGGCTTGCCATCCCCGCGGTGCAGACGGTGGTGGCCGGCGCCATGTTCCGCTCCGGCGTGCTGATCAACTCCGGCGACGCGATCGAGCGCGTCTCCGACGTCGATACCGTCGTCTTCGACAAGACGGGTACGCTGACCTTGCCCGATCTCGACGTCGTCAATGCCCAAACGATCCCGGCCGATGTGTTCAGCCTCGCTGGCCGCCTTGCGCTCGCCAGCCGCCATCCCGTTGCCGCGGCGGTCGCGCGCGCCGCAGCGGCCAAGGCGCCGTTGTCCGGCGCGGTTGAGGAGCCGGGCAGGGGCGTGCGCGCCACGGTCGATGGTGTCGAGGTGCGGCTCGGCAGCCCGGCCTTCTGCAACGCCGATAGCCTCGCCAATGAAATCCTGAGCCGGGATCCCGAAGTGTCCGTCGTCGCATTTCGCCGCGGCACGGAGTGCCATGTCTTCGCGGTGCGCCAGCAGTTGCGGCCCGACGCGGTCGCCGCCATCGCCGCGTTGAAGGCGCGCGGCATTGCGGTGGAACTGCTGTCCGGCGACCGCGAGCCGGCGGTGCAGCACGCGGCGCAGGCGCTCGATGTCGCCGTCTGGCGCGCCGGCGTCACGCCGGCGGAAAAGATCGCGCGGATCGAGGAACTGAAGCGGCAGGGCCGCAAGGTGATGATGGTCGGCGACGGCATGAACGATGCGCCATCGCTCGCCGCCGCCAGCGTCTCGATGTCGCCGGTCAGCGCCACGCATCTCAGTCAAGCCACCGCCGATCTCGTCTTCCTCGGCCATGAGCTGTCGCCGGTGGTTGCTGCGATCGATTTCTCGCGCAAGGCCGTCAGCCTGATGAAGCAGAATCTCTGGCTCGCGGTCGGCTACAATGCGCTCGCGGTGCCGGTGGCGATCGCGGGCCTGGCCACGCCTTTGATTGCGGCGGCCGCGATGTCCGGCTCGTCGCTGCTGGTCATGCTGAACGCACTGCGGGCTCGCCGCCGCGCAGGGCAGGAGGTACGCTGATGGAAGTCCTGGTCTATCTGGTGCCGCTGGCGCTTGGGCTCGGCGCGCTTGGGCTCGGCGGCTTTCTCTGGTCGCTGAAAAGCGGCCAGTTCGACGATCTCGACGGCGCCGCCTGGCGCGCCATTGCCGATGACGATCCGCCGCAACCCCCAAGAAAATAACTGGCAAAAATAGCTGGAAACCCTGCGATTTATTTCTGTTCCCGGTAACCTTGACGGTGCCCGGCGCTGGAATTGGGCGTAAGCTCTCCTAGATAATAGGGGTTCCCTTTTCTGGTCTTTTCAGGAGCCCGTGTATGGCGCCGAAACACGTTGTTGCTGCCGTCGCCTGCGCCGTCGCCCTGGCGTTGGGTGCGCCTGTCTCGGCCGCCGAGTATCGTGCCGGCGAACTCCTCAATCTCGACCTGTCCAAGGCCGTGCTGTCGCCGAAGCGGATCGGACCGCCGGCTGAATTT
This sequence comes from uncultured Alphaproteobacteria bacterium, assembly GCA_963726865.1. GTDB lineage: Bacteria > Pseudomonadota > Alphaproteobacteria > Rhizobiales > Xanthobacteraceae > Bradyrhizobium. The sequence goes on from CAVSEE010000008.1 coordinate 50,747, forward strand.
GCGCCGGTTCCGGTGGAAGCGCGCACTGATGCGAAGCAGGCCGTGGCGGAACCGAAGGCCGAACGCCAGCGCGTGGTGCGGACCAAGGTGGTGACCCACGCGCCCGTTGCGAAACCGCGCGAAGCGGCGCGCGCCAAACTTGTGCGCCGTAGCAATCCGTTGAACGCCCAAGCCATGGATACGCGCGTCCAGCGCTCAGTCCAGACTTGGCCATGCAAGTCCGGCGGCATCTGCAGCTGGAAGCGCTGACGTTCCGGCGATCCGTCCCGTCCCGGCAGAGTCATCCGCCTGTCGCAAAACCTTCGGCCAGGAGTCGTGTTGAGCAGGCATTTTCCGTCGCGATTCGACGGAGACGTGCCGGATGGCGACAGCGATTCGCGAGAACGAACAGCGGCTGCTGACGCGCCGCCAGTGGCTGGTTCGCTCCGCCTCGACGATCGCTGCAGCGAGCCTCGGCAGCATCGCAGCGCCTTATCTTTCCCGCGCCGCCGACCGCCCGCTGATCGCGAGCGGGATTCAATCGGGTGACGTCGCTTCCGACTCCGCCGTGATCTGGGCGCGTGCCGACCGGCCTTCGCGCATGCGCCTCGAATGTTCGACGGTCGAGAGTTTTGCCAGCATCGTCCGCAACGCTTCCATCGATGCCGTGCCGGAGCGCGATCTCACCGCCAAACTGCTGATCGACGGCCTGCCGCCGGGGCAGGACATTTTCTATCGCGTCCGCTTCGAGGGCTTTGACGAAGGTCTCGCCGGCGCGACGCAAACCGGTCGCTTCCGCACCGCGCCTGCCGAACGCCGCAACGTTTCCTTCCTCTGGTCCGGCGACACCGCCGGGCAGGGCTGGGGTATCGATCCCGCGCGCGGCGGATATCGCAGCTACCGCACCATGCTGCAAAACCGTCCGGACTTTTTCATCCATTGCGGCGATCACATCTATGCAGATTGCCCGATCGAGCGCGAGCTGAAGCTGCCGAACGGCGAGGTCTGGCGCAATGTGGTGACGGAGGAGAAATCCGTCGTCGCGCACAGCCTCGAACAGTTCCGCGGCAACTACAAATACAATTTGCTGGACGAGAACTTTCGCGCCTTCCACGCCAATGTTCCAGTCCTGGCGCAGTGGGACGATCACGAGGTGACCAACGACTGGTCGCCGATCGGCACGTCCGACGAGACCGGTTATGCCGAAGACGGCAGTTCGCGTCTGGTAGCGCGCGCCCGCCGCGCTTTCCACGAGTTCATGCCGATCCGCCCCATCGCCGCGCAGGACGGTCGCATCTATCGCAAGGTCGCTTACGGCCCGCGGCTCGACGTCTTCATGATCGACATGCGCAGCTATCGCAATTCGTCCTGGAATCAAGGGCGACGACCACGACGGCTCGATCTTTGGTCCGACGCAGCTGGCCTGGCTGAAGCGCGAACTCGTCGCCTCGGATGCGACCTGGAAGGTGATATCATCCGATCTTCCGATCGGATTGTTCAGCGAGGATGCGATCGCGCTCGGCGACGGGCCGCCGGACCGGCGCGAGCACGAGATCGCCGACCTGCTGTCCTTCATCAAGCGCGCCGGCATCCGCAACGTCGTCTGGCTCACCGCCGACATGCACTACACATCAGCGCATCATTACGATCCGGGCCGCGCGGTGTTTCAGGATTTCGAGCCGTTCTGGGAATTTGTCTCCGGTCCCCTTCATGCCGGCACCTGGGCGCCGGGAATTCTCGACAACACCTTTGGGCCGAAGGCGATGTATCAAAAGGGCTGCGAAGGCGAGAATCTTGCACCCTGCTTCGGCATGCAGTTCTTCGGCCGCGTCGATATCGACGGCAATAGCGGTGTCATGACGGTGACCCTGAAGGATGTCGACGACCGCGATCTGTGGTCGGTCGACATCGCGCCGCAGCCCGATGCGCGGCCCGGCCTGCTGGTGGCGCAGCACATCTGAGCCTACGCGGGTCACCGCCAGATAGCCACCGACGACCAGCAGCACGGACAGCGCAATCGCCACGCCAAGCACGCCAAGGCTGATGCCGAGCAGGCCATGGTTTTCCAGCCACCGTTGTAACGCGTTGCCCGCCTTGCTCATGGTCCCCTAACTCGATCTTGATTTGCGCTATCCCGTGCCGGCGGTTATTGCTGTTACCTCGTCTCATCCCGCCTATCAACCAGCCGCTTTGTTTAGTGTTACCAGCCGCCCTCAGGCGGTCCTGACTTCGTTTGGAGCATCCATGGAAACCATCAAGACCCAGGGCATAGCCATGCCGAAACTCGGGCTCGGCACCTTTCGCATGCAGGGCGATGCCTGCCGCGCGGCGGTGGAGAGCGCGCTGGCGCTCGGCTACCGGCATATCGACACCGCCGAGATGTACGGCAACGAGGAGGCGATTGGTGCGGCGATCGCGGCTGCCCGTGTGCCGCGGGGCGAATTGCATGTCACCACCAAGGTCTGGCCCGAGAATCTCGCGCCGGACGCCATCCGCCGCGCGTTCGACGCTTCCCTGAAGAAGCTGAGGCTCGACCATGTCGACCTCTATCTCGTGCACTGGCCCTCACGCAGCATGAAGCTGCCGGACGTGCTGGAGACGCTGATGAAGCTGAAAGAGCAGGGGCGCACCCGCGCCATTGGCGTCGCCAATTTTCCCACGGCGCTGATGAAAGTCGCGGTCGAGGAGGTGAAAGCGCCGATCGCCTGCAACCAGGTCGAATATCATGTGATGCTGGATCAGTCGAAGCTGATGAAATACCTCGCCGCGCACCAGATCCCGCTGGTCGCCTATTGTCCACTGGCGCAGGGCCGCGTCGCCGACGACGAGCGGCTGACGAAGATCGGCCGCAAGCATAATGCCAGCGCCGCCCAGGTCGCGCTGAAATGGCTGCTCGACCAGGACGGCGTCGCCGCGATCCCGAAAGCCTCGCGCGCCGAGAGCCAGAAGGCCAATCTCGACGCGTTGAAGGTTACGCTCGACGACGCCGATCGCAAGGAAATCGCCGCGCTGCCGAAGGACAAGCGCTGCGTCAATCCGGGTTTCGGGCCTGATTGGGATTAGGCGAAAGTAGGAGAGCGAACAGAAAAATGGCTCCCCTTGCGAGGAGCCATTTTCCCGTGTCGGCCGTCAGTAACGGTGATAGCTCTTCTTGATCACAACGACCTTGTTGCCACGGCCACGATCCCAGCCGCGATGCCAGCCACGATCGTGGTGCATCGAAGCACGGGCGCCGTACCAGCCGTGATGATGGCCGCCGCGCTTGATGACGATGGTCTCGGCGCTGGCGATCGACGGCAACGCGACAGCCATCGCGCCAAGGGCCGCCAGTACATAAGCAAACTTCTTCATGATGTCCTCCTCACATTGTGAGATGAGAACCAGCGATGCAACGGAACGTTCCGCCGGAACTGCAAGAGTTTTCTGAATAGCCGTTCAGACAGTTCGTCGCGCGCAGCCGCCGTGCGTTAACGATTGGCCGAAACGTTGGTGCGCCGATATCAGGGGAATAGCCGGCAGGGTCCGGGGTCAGTGCTTCCAGCTGTTGATGCAGCGCAATGGCGCCGGCTTCGAATGGGCGCGCGCCCATTTGGTTGCGGCTTGCGCAACTCCGGGGAGCGGCGCATCATCGCATCATAAAAGAACATCCTTGGGGGGAGCGTTGCCATGACGGGATTGTCTCGCCGTAATTTCCTGAAATTCACCGGATCTGCCGCAGCCGCCGTCCTTGCCGGGCCGGCAAACGCCGCGATGGGGCCGAACGACAAGTTCGATCTCGTCATCAAGGGCGGCGACGTGCTCGATCCCAGCCAGTCGTTGCGCGGCAAGCGCGACATCGGCATCCGCTGGGGCGCGATCGAAGCGGTCGAGAACGACATTCCGGCGGCGCGTGCGCTCAAGACGATCGACGCCACCGGCAAGCTGGTGACGCCCGGCCTGATCGACCTGCACAGCCACGTCTACCCCTATGGCTCGGCGATCGGCATTCCCGCCGACGAACTGGCCCAGTTCCAGTGCACCACCACGCTGGTCTCCGCCGGCGATGCCGGGGTCAACAATGTCGCAGCACTTCGCCGCTATATCGTCGCGCAATCCCGCGCCCGCATCTACGCCTTCCTGCATATCGCCAATAACGGCCTGTCGGCCTTCCCGGTCGCCGAGCTCTACAACATCGACCATGCGCAGGTCGAAGCCTGCGCGATGGCGCTGGCGGAAAATCCGGACTTCCTGCTCGGGGTGAAGGTCCGCATGTCCGAGAACGTCATCTTCAAGCACGGGCTCGAGCCGCTCAAGCGCGGCATCCAGGCCTGCGAGATGTGCGGCTGGCCGGCCAAGATGATGGTGCATATCGGCGGCGTCGAGACCAAGGAGCTGATGTCGCAGATCCTCGATCTGCTGCGGCCCGGCGATGTGCTGACCCACGCCTATTCCGGCGCGCCGAATATCGGCGGCGCCTTCACCAACATCGTGCAGGACGGCAAGCTGTTGCCGGCCGCGCTCGCCGCCAAGCAGCGCGGCGTGCTGTTCGACGTCGGCCATGGTGGCGGCAGCTTCGATTTCACGGTGGCGGAAGTGGCGATCCCCGGCGGCTGTGCGCCGGACACCATCTCGTCCGACATCCACGTCTTCTCCGGCAATTCGCCGGGTATGCCTTACTTGCCGAACGTCATGAGCAAGTTCATCGCCATGGGCTCCTCGCTGGAGCAGGTGGTGGCGATGGCCACCATCGCGCCCGCCAAGATCATCAACCGCGCGCCGAAGATCGGCACCCTGCAGGTCGGCGCGCCCGGCGACGTCGCCATCATGGAGGTGGCGGAGGGGCCGGTGAGCTTCCTCGACACCCGCAATAACAAGCGCGACGGCAAGATTCTGCTGAAGCCGGTGCAGACCGTGGTCAACGGCGTGCCGTTCGGCCGGCCCTACCAGGCGCCGTTCGCGGTAAGATGAGGCGTCGCTTCACCCTTCCCCCTCCAGGGGAGGGTGGGTAACTGTCCCAACTTTGCGCTCGATCAATATCCGGCATCCTGTGCCCTGCCATCATGCCTGTCGCAAGGGTCGAGCGTGGCACGCAACGAGGCACAATTCCGCGACGAAGCACCCCCGGACGAGCCGGCCGGGGCGATTTCGGCTGGCGGCACGGTCCTGTCGTCCTACGAAAGCGAATTTCTGGGCCAGCTCGGCGAGCGGGTGCGGACGCTCCGCGCGCTGCGCGACATGTCGCGGCGCGAGCTGGCGCGGCAGTCCGGCATTTCCGAGCGCTACATCGCCCAGATCGAGGCGGGCAGGGGCAATGTCTCGATCGTGCTGTTGCTGCGGCTGGCGCAGGCGATCCGCTGCGAGTCGTTCGCAAACCCGTTCGCGAACCCGAAAGGGGAGTAAATGGGCCAGCTTGTTCTTGCCGCCAAGGTCAGCCATGTGCCATCGCTGATGTTGTCGGAAGCCGAGGGCAGCCCGCTCAAGTCGGCGCGCGAGGCGGCGGTCAACGCGTTGCGCGAGCTTGGCCGCCGCGCGCGCGAGCGCGACGTGTCGACCTTCGTGGTGTTCGACACCCACTGGCTGTCCAATTTCGGTTACCACATCAACGCCAACGCGCATCACCGCGGCGCCTTCACCAGCCACGAAGCACCGCAGATGATTCGGGATTTGCACTACGATCTGCCGGGCGATCCGGAGCTTGCGAAAGCGATCGCGGCCGAGGCCGCCAAGGGCGGGCTCAATGTATTGGCCCACCAGGTCGAAAGCCTCGGCCTCGAATACGGCACCATCGTTCCCATGCACTACATGAACGCCGGCGGTAACGCCAAGGTGGTGTCAGTGGCCTCGCCGTTGTTCACCTCGCCGGAAGAGAGCCGCATTCTCGGCGAGGCGACGCGCCGGGCGATCGAACGCTCAGGCGAGCGGGTCGCGGTGATCGCCAGCGGCTCGCTGTCGCACCGGCTCTGGCCAAACAGGAAGCTCGGTCCGGAGGCCTGGACTTCGGTGGCCAGCGAGTTCAACCGCCAGGTCGATTTGCGCGTGCTCGAACTGTGGCAGCAGGGCCGCTACCGCGAGTTCCTCGACATGCTCCCGGATTACGCCACCAAGTGCAACGGCGAGGGCGGCATGGCCGACACCATCATGCTGTTCGCCGCGCTCGGCTGGGACGGCTACCGGGGCAAAGCCGAGCAGCTCTGCGACTACTTTCCTTCCAGCGGCAGCGGTCAGGTCAATGTCGAGTTTCACGTCGCGGCATGAGACGTCGCTTCGATTGCATCGATGATCTGGCGAAAGATCGGCGGCCACCAGTGGCCCGGCGGAAAGCGATCCGACAGACGCACGATCACGGCTGCATCCTTTGGCGAGACATAGATGTGCTGGCCGAGCACGCCCATGGCGAAGAAGTCGTGGCTGCGGCCGTCGAGCCGATGGCCCCACCACATCCGCCCGTAATAGATGCGGCCGGTGCCGAGAAAGCGTCCCCACGGCCGCTTGCGGTAATAGGCAAACCACTCCGGATCGTTGCGGAAGCCCTCCGGCGCGGTGGTCGATTGTACCCATCCTTCCGGCAACAGCCGCCGCCCGTTCCACACGCCGTCCTGCAGGAACAGCTGCCCGAATTTTGCGAGATCAATCGCGGTTGCAGTCAGGCCGCTTTCGAGATGCTCGACGCCGGCGTCATCGTCGCGGTCCACCATCATGCTGGCGGGGTATTCCATGCCGAGCGGATTCCACAACCGCTGCTGCAACCATGCCGTTGCGCTCATGCCGGTCGCGCGCTCCAGGATCAGTGCGAGCAGCTGCGGATGCCAGTCGACATAGTGGAAGAATTTTCCGACGGGGTCGGTGACGGCAAGGCGCGGCAGAAGCGCACGTAAATCCGTGGCGTAATAGGTCCGCGGTTCGTCGTTCCAGGGAAAGATCCCTTCGACGAAGCGCAGACCCGAGCGCATCTCGAGCAGATGGGCGAGAGACAACACGCCGACCGGAGAATCGCGCAATTCCGGCAGATAGCGCTGTACCGGCCCCTCAAGCGAGCCGATCAGGCCGTCGCCGATCGCAGCACCAACCAGCGCCGAGGCAATCGACTTGGTAACGGAGAAGCAACGGTTCTGCCGTTCGCGCGATCCGCCGTTGGGGTAGTGCTCCCAGACGACGCGGCCGCGGCGCATCACCAGAAGCGCCGTGGTCCCGGTCTCGGCCAGCAATGAGGCGAGCGGCAGGGCCGTGGGCGATTGGCGGGTCCTGATCGGCAACCGGTCGAGGCGCGTCGCCGGTGCGCTCGGCAAGGCCACGGGCGTCGGGCTCGGTGAAAGCCGGCGCTGCGGCATGCGCGCATGGTCGCGGTTGGTCGGCTGCCGCCACAGAAAATAGCGGCCGAGATAGGTCGAGGTGATCGCGCTGATCGCAGCGTTGGCCATGCGGTTGCTCATACCGCCGCCGGAGCAAGTAACCTCGCGGCGGCGTCAAAGCATGACGCTGCGGCGTCCGATCTCGTTGACCCACGTCAAATTCGGACTGCGCATCAGCCCCGCGCGCGCTTCTCCACATTGGCGCTGCGCTCGGGCACGCCGAATTCCCTGCGGCAGACGTCGGCGAGCACGGCGACGCCCTCGCGGATCTGCTCGTGCGAGGGGCTGGCAAAGCACAGCCGCAGCCGGCAGCCCGAATAGGGCTTGTCGACCGACCATTCCGGACCCGGGATTGATGGCAACGCCCGCGGCGAGCGCGGCCTGATAGAGCTTCAGCGTGTCGACATTGTCGGGCAGCTTCACCCACAGGAAGATGCCGCCCTTGGGCTCCTCGAATTCGGCCGCGGTGCCGAACTGCTCGCCCAGCGCATCCATCAGCGTGTCGAGCTTGGCGCGCAAACGGCCGCGTAAGCTCGGGCACGTGGTTCTCGAAATGCGGCGCGCAGTATTCGGCGAGCACCATCTGCTCCAGCGCGCCGGAGCCGGCGTCGGTCTTCAGCGCCAGCATGCGCGACATCATCTCCCAGGGCGCGACGATGAAGCCGACACGAAGAGCCGGCGCGATCGACTTCGAGAACGAGCCGATATGGATGACGTTGCCGGTCTTGCTCATGGCGTAGAGCGCGGGCGGCCGCTTGCCGTCCCAGGTCAGGTCCGCGTAGCAGTCGTCCTCGAAAATCGGCACGCCATACTGCTCCGACAGGCGCAGCATTTCGGCGCGGCGGTCTTCGGGGAGGATGGTGGCGGTCGGGTTCTGCACCGTCGGGATGGTGTAGATGTATTTCGGCGTGACGCCCTTGGCCTTGAGATCGGCGAGCGTGGTCGCCAGCGCATCCATCCGCATGCCGTGCTCGTCGAGGGGAATGCCGACGATGTTGACGCCGAGCTTGGTCAGGCGGTTGATCGAGCCTTGATAGGACTCCTTTTCGAAGATCACGGTGTCGCCGCGCGCCAGCAGCGTGTGGTTGACGAGGTCGAGCGCCTGCAGCGAGCCGGAGACGATCATGAGATCGTCGACGGTGCAGGCGATGCCGGCGTCGCGCTTCAGCTTCTTGACCAGGAATTCGCGCAGCGGGCCGTAACCCTGCGGGCCGTGGGCGAGGTTGTAGGTGGCGAGCGACTTGCCCTCGCGCTTCAGCACTGCCGTCATTGCCTCGACCAGCTCGCCCACCGGCAGGCCGTCGGGGTCGTTGTTGCCGCCGACAAAGCTGTATTTGGCCAGTCCCGTCCAGCGCGCCGCGGGCGCGGGTAGGCCCGCCGCCAGCAGCGGGGCGAAGTTGAATGACGTCATGGACATGATCTCCCGTTCATTTTCTTGTTTGAGGCAGCGGGTTGCTTTCGCTCCTCTTGGTTCTAGTTCTTGCCGACCAGCCGGATCGGCCGCCCCTGGCTGATGAAGGCATAGTGCCCTGCGCCGACGCCGCCGACCATCAGGGCTTCTACGGCAGGTTCGGCGATCTCGCCGGACGCCGCCCAATCCACCACGAAATTCGCGCCGGTCCCGCCGCGCACGTCCGAGGTCGGGATGAAGACCTCGATGGTGGAGAACGGTTTTAGCGCAATCGGCGCCTTGAGGTAGCTTTCCACCATCTTGCCCGAGGTGTCGAAATAGGCGATCCGCTTCAGCACCAGCGGCCGCGTCTCCGAGGCGTTGTGCACGCTCAGCGTGACCGAAAAATCCGCGCGCAGCTTGCCCTGTGCCATCGAGACGCTGGAATAGACCGGCACGTAGAAAGCGCCGGAAACGGCGAGGGGTTCTGCGGGAACCGGGGTCAGGGACGCCGAAAAATTCTGTTCGATATTGCCGCCCGGCGTGCCGCTCTGGGCCCGCGCGGCCGGATTCTGCATCAGCAGCAGGCAGGCCAAAAGTCCGAAAAAAGCAGCCTTGATCGGGGTGTGACAGATTGCTTGTTTAAGCCTGCCATCCCTGCCACTAGGTTGCGGCAAAGGGTTTTTTCAATTCATGCACGAGCTCATTGGCGACATCACGTTTAGCATCCTGTTTGCCTGGGTGCTCGGGCTTTTGGCCCATTTCTCCCGCCAGCCGCTAATCCTCGCCTACCTCGTCGCCGGCTTTTTCATTGGGCCATTCGGCATGGGATGGGTCAAGTCCCAGGAGTTGATCGCGGTCATTTCCGAGCTCGGCCTGATCTTCATGCTGTTCATGATCGGGCTCGAGATCGACCTGAAGAAGATCATCCGCGCCGGCCCGGTGATCCTGATCGCCGCCGGCGGGCAGCTGATCGGCGGCTGCCTGCTCGGCGTCGTCTTCTTCATGGGGCTCGGCCTGTCGCTCGGGGGCGGGGCCTTCGACGCGCTGTACCTGACGGTCGCCTGTGCGCTGTCAGCGACGGTCATCATCGTGAAAGTGCTCTACGAGAAGCGCGAACTCGACACCCTGCCGGGGCGCATCACGCTCGGCGTGCTGGTGCTGCAGGACATCTTTGCCATCCTGTTCCTGGCGGTGCAGCCCTCGCTCGCCAATCTGCAGGTGTCGGTGATCCTGATCTCGGTTGCGCGGGTCGGCGCGCTGGTCGCGACCGCCCTGGTCCTCAGCCGCTATGTGCTGCCAAGACTGTTTCATCAGATCGCGCGCCGCCCCGAGCTGATCCTGCTCGGCGCGCTCGCCTGGTGCTTCCTGATCGGCGAGATCGCGGAGAAGCTGCATCTGTCGCGCGAGATGGGCTCGCTGGTGGCGGGCGTGTCGCTCTCGACCTTCCCCTATGCGCTCGACGTCACCGCCAAGGTGACGACACTGCGCGACTTCTTCATCACGCTGTTCTTTGTCGCGCTCGGCATGACCATCCCGATTCCGAACGGATCGGTGATCGTGCTCGCACTGATCATCGCCGGCTTCACCGTGGTGAGCCGCGTGGTGACGACGTTCGTGCCGCTCTATCTGATGAAGCAGGGCCTGCGCGCCAGCTTGCTGCCGGCGATCAATCTCGCGCAAATCTCGGAATTCTCGCTGGTGGTGATCCAGACCGGCATTGTGGCCAGCCACATCAAGACCGAAACCGCGAACGCGGCCTCTTTTGCTTTCGTGGTCCTGGCGGTGGTTTCGACCTTCATCATGGCGCGCAGCGGAGAGATTACAAAGGGCCTGATCGGACCTTTGAAGAAGCTAGGGTTGCGCGATCTCGACCACACCCATCACGCTGAAGGGCATGAGGGCGGACATGGCGAAACTAACCGCATTGTCATACTCGGTTTCTTCCGTGCGGCGAGCGCGCTCGTCAGCCAGATCGAGCGGCAGAACGAAGCGCTGCTCGAACAGATCACGGTGATCGACTTCAATCCGAACGTGTTCCGTATCCTGAACGAGCGCGGTGTGCACGTGATCTATGGCGACATCTCCAACGTCGACACGCTGGTGCATGCCGGCATCGGCAAGGCCGAGATCATCATCTTGAGCGTGCCGGATTCGCTGCTGGTCGGCGCCAACAATGAAAAGCTGACTCGCCACGTTCGCGCGCTCAATCCGAAGGCCCGGATCGTCGCGACCGCCGATCTGCTTTCCAACGTCAGCGACCTCTACGAGGCGGGAGCCGACTACGTGACGGTGACCCGCCTGACCGACGCCGGCGAGCTGTATTCGGTGATCGAGGCCGCTGATGCGGGCCTGCTGGAGGACAAGCGCGCCGAGATGGATACTCAGCTTGCCGAGCGCAAGGAAGTGCTGCCCTAGAGGCTGCTTTCCTGCGCCATCGCTTCGGCAAAGGCGGCACGGCGCCGGGCGATGAATCCGGCGATCAGGATGGCCGCTACCAGCAGCCAGACGCCGATCGCGATCGGGCTGTCGAGATAGATCCAGGGATCGCCTTGGCTCAGGAACAGCGCCTCGCGAAAATGCTTTTCGATATTGGGGCCAAGGATCAGGCCGACGACCAGCGGCGCAAGCTGGAATTTCAGCTTGTTGAAGGCATAGCCGACGACGCCCGCCGCGAGCAGCACCCAGACATCGAAGATGCTGTTACGGACGCTGTAGGTGCCGATCACCGAGAGCACCAGCAGCAGCGGAATGAAGAGGTAGTGCGGAATCCGCAGCAGGCTGACCCAGACGCCGATCATGGGAATGTTCAACGCCAGCAGCATGACATTGCCGATATAGGCCGATGCGATCAGGCCCCAGAAGATTTCCGGATGCTGCGTGATCAGCAAGGGCCCGGGCTGGATGCCCTGCACCAGCATCGCCGAGATCATCAGCGCGGCGATCGGCGTGAAGGGAATGCCGAGCGCGAGCAGCGGCACCAGCGAAGCCGTCGCGGCCGAATTGTTGGCGGCTTCCGGCCCGGCAACGCCTTCGATGGCGCCGCTGCCGATCTCGTCGGCGTGTTTGGAGACCGCCTTTTCCAGCCGGTAGGAGGCAAACGAGGCCAGCGTCGCCGCGGGGCCGGGGACGAGGCCGAACAGGAAGCCGAGAAAGGTGCCGCGCAGCCAGGACGGCACCGCGCGTTTCCACTCGGTGCGGGTCGGCAGCAGGTCGCGCATCTTCACCGATTCCGGCCGACTCGCGGCATGCGCGCGATCCTCGATCAGCAGCATCAGCTCGGCAAAGCCGTAGAGGCCGACCACGACGGGCACCAGCGAGACGCCTTCGGCGAGATCGGGAAGGCCGGCGGTGAAGCGCGTCTCGCCGGTGACGGCTTCCTGGCCGACGGTGCCGAGCATCAGCCCCAGGGTCATCGGCAGCAGCGCGGAGGCGAGCGTGCCGCCGGATATGCGCGACATCACGATCAAGCCGCCCGCGGTCAGCGCAAAGAACTCCGCAGGCCCGAACAGGATCGCGACCTTGGATAGTAGCGACGAGAACAGCATGACGCCGATCACCGCCAGCGTGCCGCCGACAAACGAGCCGACCGCGACGATGGTCAGCGTCGCGCCGGCGCGGCCCTTCTTGGCGAGCTGATAGCCGTCGATGGCGGTGACGACGGAGGCGGACTCGCCGGGGATGTTGAGCAGGATCGCGGTGGTCGAGCCGCCATACATCGAGCCGTAGAAGATGCCGGCCATCATGATGAGGCCGGCGGTGGGATCGAGCGAGAAGGTGAGCGGCAGGATCAGCGCCACACCGGCGACCGGGCCCAAGTCCCGGCAGCACGCCGATCGCGGTGCCGGCGAAGGCGCCGACAAACGCCGCCAGCAGATTGCCGGGCGTCGCCGCGACGCCCAGTCCGTACATCAGGCCCTGCAGCGAGTTCATGTCAGAACAGCCATTGCCGCAACAGGCCTGCGGGCATCTGCACCTTCAGCAGGCGCACGAAGAACCATTCGAAGATGACGGCAATCGCGATCGCATAGAGCGCGATGCGCAGGACCGGTCGCGCCGGGTCGTCGGACAGCAGCCACATGGTCGCGAACAGGAAGATCGCGGAAGCGATCATGTTGCCGGCCAGCGGCATGGCGAGGAAGTAGATCGCAAAGGCCGCCAGCACGAGCAGCAGCCGGCGCAGGTCGGCCCCTGTCGGCAACGAGAACGTCGCGGGCGTATTGCCGTCGGCGTGCCGTTCAAGCAGCACCGCAATCCCCGATATCGCGAGCAGCGCCGCGACGCCGATCGGGAAGATCGCCGCGCCTGGCTTGTGCCAGCGACCGAACGACAGCGTCTGCCAGGTGTCGATGGCGTAGACACCGGCGAGCAGCAGCGCGAGCAGCCCGACCAGGCGTCGCGCCGGGACAAGGGCGAATGGCCGGGGCGTCACTTGTCGTCGTCCAGGAACTTGATGATGTCGCGGAACTTGCGATCGTAGTCCGTAAGTTCCTTCTTCATGTCGTCGCCGAGCTTGGGATCCCAGGTGTAGCCGTTGGCCTTGAGGAAGCTCTTGAACTCCTCGCTCTCGACGATGGTTTTGGACACCGCCAGCAGCTTGTCGAGGATCGGTTTCGGCAGGCCGTTCGGCGCGATCACGTAATAGCCGACCGGAAAGGTGTCCTTCCACGGCGTCTCGCCGATCGGCTTGGCGTCCGGCAGTAGGTCGTATTTGCCCTCCTGGAACACCGCCAGCACGCGCAGCTTGCCGGCGTCGATCTGTCCCTTCATGCCCGGCGCAAAGCCGGCGCTGCCGTCGACCCGGCCGCCGAGCGCGGCCAATGTCGCTTCGCCGCCGCCGCCGGTGAAGGGCACCGTGACGATGCGCAGGCCCGACAGCTTGTTAAATTGCTGGATCGCGATGTCGTTGATCGAGCGCAGGCCGGAGACCGAAACCTTGAGCTTGCGCGGATTGGCGCGCGCGTCCGCAATGAAATCGTCGAGCGTCTTCCAGCGCGACTCCGCGGGCACCGCCAGGATCACCGGCAGGTCCGAAACCTTGACGATCGACTGGTAGTCGTTGGCCGACTTCCAGGCGAGGTTCTTCATCTCCAGCGGCTGGTAGGCCAGCGACGAGCTGGAGCCGAGGCCGATGGTGTAGCCGTCGGGCGCGGCGCGGATCACCGCACCGGTGCCGATGGTCGCGGAAGCGCCCGGCTTGTTCTCGACGATGACCTTGACCTTGAGTTGCTTCTCCAAGAGCTCCGCATATTTGCGGCTGATCGGGTCGGTCGAGCCGCCCGGCGCGTAAGGCACATAGAAGGTGATGTCGCGGGTCGGCCATTCGTCGGCGGCGCGGGACGGGCCGAAGGTGCCGGGACGGCAAGCAGTGCGATGACAGCCAGTGCCGCCACGCGGAAATAGGGTCTTGCGCCCATCGAGTTCGCCTCCCGGCATCTTTTCGTGTTGTTGCTGATGACCATGGCGAGCCAAACGTGACCTCGTCAACGGTTTTTCGCTTGGTGCACCATGGGCCTAGTGCATTGCCCTCAGGCGTTTTGGTGCTGGCGCGGGAACACGAGTTCGGCTAATCCATCCCGACAAAAATACCGGGTGTTCTGGAAATGGCCGATACGATTCAGGAAGTCTTGCAAGCCTTTGCCAAGGGCGAACTCGTCGTCGTCACCGATGACGATGACCGCGAGGGCGAGGGCGATTTGATCGTCGCAGCTTCGCTCTGCACCGCCGAGAAGATGGCCTTCATCATCCGCCACACCTCGGGCATCGTCTGCGCGCCGATCACCACGGAAGATGCGCGCCGCCTGCGGCTCGATCCGATGGTGGCGCACAACGATTCCAACCACACCACCGCCTTCACGGTGTCGATCGACTACAAGCCCGACGGCGGCACCGGCATTTCGGCCGATGAGCGCGCCTCCTGCTGCCGGGCGCTGGCCAATCCCAATGCCGGCGCCGCCGACTTTGCCCGGCCCGGGCACATCTTTCCGCTGATCGCGCGCGACGGCGGCGTGCTCTTGCGCTCCGGCCATACCGAGGCCGCGGTCGATCTCTGCCGGCTCAGCGGCCTGCCGCCGGTCGGCGTCATCAGCGAGCTGATGAACGACGACGGCACGGTCATGAAGGGCGAGCAGGTGGTGCGCTTTGCAGCAGGCCACAAGCTCAAGCATGTCACGATTGCCGACATGATCGCCTATCGCCAGGCGCGCGAAAAGCTGATCGAGCGCGTCTCCACCTTCACGACCGAAAGCCCGATCGGCACGCTGCAGGGCTACGCTTACCGTTCGCCCTTCGACGAGATCGCGCACGCCGCCTTCGTCTATAACGGCGTCGGCGACGGCAAGAACGTGCTGACGCGCCTGCACAAGCCCAACATCGTGAAGGACCTCTTCACCGGGCAGGAGCGCATGCGTCTCGTGCTCAACCATTTCCACCGCGCCGGCCGCGGCGTGCTGGTTTACCTGCGCGATGGCGCGGCCGGTGTTCCCGTCGAGCCCGTCGGCGAGCAGAAGTCGGCGGAAGCCGACCGCAACAGGCAATGGCGTGAGGTCGGTGTCGGCGCGCAGATCCTGCGCGATCTCGGCATCAGCTCGATCCGCAACCTCACCTCGTCGGTGCACGACTACAAGGGCCTGTCCGGTTTCGGCATCGAGATCGTCGGCAACGAGCGCCTTGAAGGTTAGACGCCGAAGTCATACTCTGCCGCAAAGTTGAGACTGAACGCATTGATGCGAAAGGAATTCCCATGAGCGTGCGCCCCCAGACCAAGGACAAGCCGGCTGCGGCCAGCTTCGCGTGGGACGATCCGTTCCTGCTCGACGATCAGCTCACCGAAGACGAGCGCCTGATCCGCGACACCGCACGCGCCTATGCGCAGGACAAGCTGCTGCCGCGCGTCGTCAAGGCCTACCTCGAAGAGAAGACCGATCGCGAGATCTTCAACGAGATGGGCGAGCTCGGCCTGATCGGCGTCACCTTGCCGGAGGAATATGGCTGCGCCAATGCAAGCTATGTGGCTTATGGCCTGGTGGCGCGCGAGATCGAGCGCGTCGATAGCGGCTATCGTTCGATGAACTCGGTGCAGTCCTCGCTGGTGATGTATCCGATCTACGCCTATGGCGACGAAAGCCAGCGCAAGAAATATCTGCCGAAGCTCGCGACCGGCGAATGGGTCGGCTGCTTCGGCCTGACCGAGCCGGATGCCGGTTCCGACCCCGGCGGCATGAAGACCCGCGCCGAGAAGGTGTCCGACGGCTACAAGCTGAACGGCACCAAGATGTGGATCTCCAATGCGCCGATCGCCGACGTCTTCGTGGTCTGGGCGAAGTCCGCCGCCCACGACAACCAGATCCGCGGCTTCGTGCTCGAGAAGGGCATGAAGGGCCTGTCGGCGCCGAAGGTCGGCGGCAAGCTGTCGCTTCGCGCTTCCGTCACCGGCGAGATCGTGATGGACAACGTCGTGGTGCCGGAAAGCGCGCTGCTGCCCAACGTGTCCGGCCTGAAGGGGCCGTTCGGCTGCCTCAACCGCGCCCGCTATGGCATTTCCTGGGGCGCGATGGGCGCCGCGGAAGACTGCATGCACCGCGCGCGGCAATACACGCTCGACCGCAAGCAGTTCGGCCGGCCGCTTGCCGCCACGCAGCTGGTGCAGAAGAAGCTCGCGGACATGGAGACCGAGATCGCGCTCGGCCTGCAGGCCAGCTTGCGCGTCGGCCGGCTGATGGACGAGGGCAAGATGGCGCCGGAGATGATCTCCATCGTCAAGCGCAACAATTGCGGCAAGGCGCTCGACATCGCCCGCATGGCGCGCGACATGCACGGCGGCAACGGCATCCAGATCGAGTATCACGTGATGCGCCACGCCGCGAACCTGGAGACCGTGAACACCTATGAGGGCACGCACGACGTCCACGCGCTGATCCTCGGCCGTGCCATCACGGGGATACAGGCGTTTTCGTAAGGCGCGCTTCCTTCCTACGTCATGGCCGGGCTTGTCCCGGCCATCCACGTCTTGGACACATAACGCGAAGGGCGTGGATGCCCGGGACAAGCCCGGGCATGACGACTGAGAGAGCTGAACAAGACCATGGCCGACAACGACGACATCCCCTTCAACCGCGACTTCCCCCTAAAGCCCGGCGTGGTCGAGGAAGCCCGCCCCGGCGTGCGGCGCGTGCTCTGCAACAATCCGAGCCCGTTCACCTTCACCGGCACGGTCAGCTACATCGTAGGCCGGGGCAATGTCGCCATCATCGATCCCGGCCCCGATGACGAGGCGCATGCCAAAGCGCTGCTCGACGCTGTCAGAGGCGAGACGGTGACGCATATCTTCGTGACCCACACCCACCGCGACCACTCGCCGAACACCGCGCGCATCAAGGCCGCCACCGGCGCGCCTGTCTATGCCGAAGGCCCGCACCGCGCCTCGCGGCCGCGCTTCGAGAGCGAGAAGCACAATCCGGAATCCGGCGCCGACCGCGACTTCAAGCCTGACGTCGACGATGAAGGACGGCGATGTCGTCGAAGGCGCGGGCTGGCGGCTGGAAGCGGTGGCCACGCCCGGCCACACCGCCAATCATCTCGCCTTTGCCTGGGCCGAGCGAAAGATCAATTTCGTCGGCGACCACGTGATGGGCTGGTCGACCTCGATCGTGGCGCCGCCGGATGGCTCGATGATCGACTACATGGCCTCGCTCGATCGCCTCGCGCGACGCGAGGAGGATTTGTATTTCTCCGGCCACGGCCCGGAAATAACCGAAGGCCCGCGCTACGTGCGCTTTCTGGAGCGGCACCGCCGCGCCCGCGAAGCCTCGATCCTGCATCGGCTCGCCAAGGGCGACGCCGACATCCCGACCATGGTGCGTGCGATCTATATCGGCCTCGATCCGCGGCTGACCAATGCCGCCGGCTATTCCGTGCTGGCGCATCTGGAAGATCTGGTCGCGCGCGGCATCGTCGCGACCGACGGCGATCCCGTGATCGGCGGGACCTACCGGATGGCGTCCTGAACCGTCATTTCTTCACGGTCTTCGCCGGCGCCTTCGGGGCCGGCGCCGACGGCGCTTTCTTGACCGGCTTCAGCGCAGCCTGCTCGGCGGCCGTATTGATGTCTTCCATCAGCGCGGCCACGCGCTTGGCGTTGCTGCCGAAATCGCTCTCGAAATAACGCGAGGAGGAGCGGATATCGACGCGGGAATCCTCGCCGTCGGCCTTGATGCGGATGGTGACGTCCTCGCGAAAGCCCATCAGGAAGGATTTCGTGATCGCCTCGATATGGCCGTCGCGGCGTCCCTCCGGCTTGCGGTCGTCGACCACGTTCCATTTGCGCTTGTTGACGACCTGCAGAACCACCTCATAGGCGCGCGGCGCCGGCAGCTCGAGCTCCACGGTCTCGATATCAGGATAGGCGACGCGCTGCTGCTCGGCGGAATACAGGCCCGCATACACGGCCGGGTTGGCGCCTTCGCCGGCACGCAGCCGCGCCAAGGCCTCGAAACGCGGCGGGTCGATCGCATCGGTGGTGATGTCGTGGATCTTCGGCAGCTTGCGGTACTGCAGGGCGAGATAGGCGGGATAGGCCAGCACCGCGGCGTCGATGAAAAGCGCGAGCAGGATGCGGCCCATGCCGCGCGAGCCGTTCTGCCAGATCGAAGCGAAGGCGCCGAGCCCGACCAGGATCGAGAGGCCTGCCACCGCAAGCCCGCCGATGAAGGTCACCATCGCCGGCTTGATTTCGAGGAAATCGGTATGGATGAAGATCACCGCCACGAGCACCGCGATGACCGAGAACACGGCCAGATTACGTGACCATGTCGCGAGGGCGGACACGGGCTCCGTCTGGTAAGGGGCGGAAATCCTGCGGGCCATTTTCTCTTAAGGAACTGCCATGTGGGAACGCCGCCGGCAACAGGGTTCCGGCCGGCTGATATGGCCCGTTGAGACCACGGACCTGCGGCAAATTCAAGGGAGTTCGGCACCGGAGGAAAGCCGCGCGCGCAGATGTCCGGCGGGCTGCCGGGCAGGGCTTTCGTCAGGCGAGCCGGCCGAACTGCTCGGCGACAAACTCGACAAAGGCCCGGATGCGGGGCGCGCGGTGGCGGCCCGGGACCGTCAGCGCATGGATCGGAAAGGATTCCGGCACATGGCTGTCTTCCAGCAGCCGGACCAGCGCGCCCTCCCGCACGGCGCGGGCCACCATGAAATCGGCCAGCCGCGCGATGCCGAGCCCGCTGACAGCCATATCGAACAGCAAATCGGCATTGTCGCTGGTGAACGAGCCCGAGACCGCCAGCCGATTGATGCCTTCATGGGTATGGAAGGGCCATTGCGACCATGCCGGTCCCGGCAGCGTCAGGCAATTATGCCGCAGCAGGTCGGCCGGCACGCGCGGCGCGCCGTGCTTCTCCAGATAGCAGTGGGCTGGCGGTGATGACGCGGGTCGCTTCGCTCAGCTTGCGCGCCAGCAGGGTGGAATCGCCAAGCGCGCCGGAGCGGATTGCCACGTCGATCTGCTCGGCCACGAGATCGGCTTGCCGGTCCGAAACGTGAAGCTCGACGGTGATGTCGGGATATCGGTCGAGAAAGTCCGGAAGCGCGGGACCCAGGATTTGCTTGGCGACGGCGGTGCCGACGCTGACCCGCAATTGGCCGCGCGGCCGCTCGCTCGCCGCCGTCACCTCCGCCTCGGCGGCCTCGATCGAAGCGAGGATGTCGCGGCTGCGGGCCACGAACAGCTCGCCCTCGGCGGTGAGCGCCAGCTTTCGCGTGCTCCGGGTCAGGAGCCGCACGCCCAGCCGGTCCTCGATTCGCGTCACCAGTTTTGACAGGGCCGAGGGGGTCAGTCCGAGGTCCGTCGCCGCGGCCGCAAAGCTGCCGCGCTCGGCCACCCGGACAAAGGCGTTCATTTCAGCGGATGCGGCGGCATTCATGAATTTAATTCACGTATAAGGAGAATATTTGCTCCATTATATTACATTTATTCTATAATACTATCGAGGACCTCAAAGCAAGGAGGTCCACCATGTTCCGGGAAATCGAGCCGCTTGGCGGCACGGCAGGGGCGATCGGCGTTGCTGCTCCGCTTCGCCATCCCGACGGCACCATCAATTTCGACGCCTATCGGGAGAGGGCACGCCGCGCGCGGAGGGAGGCCATCAGGTCCTCGGTCACCGAAGCGTTCTCGCTGATCGGTAGAGTGTTCACCGCCGGATGACGGGGCGCACCGGTTCGAGTGCGCGCCCCGCCTGATCCTTACGCCGCTGCGTTCGGGAATGCTTTGAATTCGGTCGCTCTGCCCACTTAAGTTTGCCCTGCCAGGACGGTTGCAGGAACGAACGCCTTCAAACCGTCGGCCCGTTTCGTTTACAAAGATGCGGTCGGGGTAAGAACGCAGGGACGCCATGACGGCAGGGCAAAGCGATGTCGTGAAACATCGCCTGGGTTGGCTTGGCCGGCTGCGCGCCTCGTGGGGCCGGTTGCAATTGTTGCGGCTGAGCGTCGTCCTGGCGTTCTGCATTGGCCTGGCGATGTGCCCGGCGCTCTGGATCGGGCCACGCTCCTACCCGATGGCGCCCCTGCTTCAGCTGGTGCCGCCGATCGAAGGTCATTTGGCGCAGGGGCTCTATGCCGCCCTGTTCGTGCTGGCCATCGCGGCCTGCGCGGTGCGGGATGCTCGCTGGCCGATCGGCGGCTTCCTCGGCGTCATCATGATATTCTGCCTCGCCGACCAGACGCGGTGGCAACCGTGGGTCTTTCAGTACGGCGTTCTGCTGGCGGTGGCTGCGCTGGGCCCCGGGACCGACGAAGCGGCAGGGCAGGAGCGGGCACTCAATACGGCCCGGCTGATCATCGCCTTCACCTACATCTTCTCCGGACTCCAGAAGATCAACCTGAACTTTGTCGAGAACGATTTTGCGTGGGTGATCACGCCGATCACCGACCGCTTGCCGTCGCTGGGCAGCTTCCTCGGCGCATTCGGATTTATTGTTCCGTTCATACAGGTCGCGTTCGGCGCCGGTCTGCTGACACGGCGGTTTCGGCGCGTTTCGCTGGTTGCAGCAGTGGCCATGCATGCGTTCATCCTGGCCATGTTCGGCCCGCTCGGCCTCAACTGGAACAATGTCATATGGCCATGGACGGCCGCCATGGTCGTGTTTGATCTCCTGCTGTTTTCGGGCGGCCAAACTTTTTCCTGGAAGGACGTACTCTGGAACGCTCGCGGCCGACGGCACACCGTTTCCGTTCTGCTGTTCGCCGTTCTCCCGGTACTCAGCTTCTTCAATCTCTGGGATTCCTACCTGTCGTCAGCGCTCTATTCCGGCAATCTGACGGAGGCGCAAATCTATCTGAGCGATGCGGGCGCGGCTTCGCTGACCAGGGAGATCAAGTCTCATCTGGTCCACACCTCGGCAGATACCAATGTTCTCAACATTCAGCGCTGGGCGATCGAGGAACTGAACGTGACGCCCTATGCGGAAACCAGGGTCTTCAAGACGATCGCCCGCAGCGTTTGCGACGGCATGCCCGACCGCAACCAACTCGTGCTCATCGTGAGGGAACAGCGGATGTTCTTCAGTCGGCCGGAAGCCGGCTACCGCTGCTCGCAGCTATAGGGGGCGCAGGGCGTGTGGATGGAGCACGCCCTGTGCGCCGGTTACGCTGCCGCGTTCGGGAAGCGGTAGGCCTTGAACTGGTCGCGCAGCGCCGTCTTCAGGATCTTGCCGGTCGCGGTGTGCGGGATGCCGTCGACGAAGACGACGTCATCGGGCATCCACCATTTGGCGATCTTGCCGTCCATGAATTTCAGGATGTCCTCGCGCGTGGCCGATTGGCCCTGCTTGAGCTGCACGATCAGCAGCGGCCGCTCGTCCCATTTCGGATGGTAGACGCCGATCACGGCCGCCTCCGCGACCGCGGGATGGCCGACGGCGAGGTTTTCCAGGTCGATCGAGGAAATCCACTCGCCGCCCGACTTGATCACGTCCTTGGAGCGGTCGGTGATCCGCATGTAGCCGTGCTGGTCGATGGTGGCGACGTCGCCGGTGTCGAAATAGCCGTCCTCGTCGAGGATGTTGGTGTCGACCTTGAAGTAGGCCTTTGCCACCGCGGGGCCGGAAACCTTCAGCCGGCCGAACGTCTTGCCGTCCCACGGCAGCTCCTTGCCGGCATCGTCGGTGATCTTCATCTGCACGCCGTAGGGCGGGAAACCCTGGGTCTGCAGGATGTCGAGCTGCGCATCGCCGGAGCAGTTCGGAGTACGGCGGCTTCAGCGCCGCCAGCGTGCCGAGCGGGCTCATCTCGGTCATGCCCCAGGCGTGGCGCACGGTGACGCCCATGTCGACGAACGACTTGATCATCGAGCGCGGCATCGCCGAGCCGCCGCAGACCACGAATTCGAGGCGCGGCAGTTTCAGATTGTTGGCGGCCATGTGGTTGAGCAGCATCAGCCACACCGTCGGCACGCCGGCGGTGTGGGTCACCTTCTCGGTGTCGAGCAGTTCATAGACCGAGGCGCCGTCGAGCTTCATGCCGGGCATGACCAGCTTGGTGCCCATCGCGGGCGCCGAGAACGCGATGCCCCAGCTGTTGGCGTGGAACAGCGGCACCACCGGCAGCATGACGTCGCTCGAGGAGGTGCCGAGCGCGTCCTTTGAGTTGGCCATGAAGGAGTGGATGACGTTGGAGCGGTGCGAATACAGCACGCCCTTGGGGTCGCCCGTGGTGCCCGAGGTGTAGCACATGGCGGCGGCGGTGTTCTCGTCGAAGTCCTTCCACTCGAACTTGCCGTCGGCCTGGCCGATCCATTCCTCATAGGCGACCGCGTTCTTCAGCGTGGTCTTCGGCATGTTGGCCTTGTCGGTCAGCACGATGAAGCGCTCGACGCTGGGCAGCTTGTCGGCGAGCTTCTCCAGCAGCGGCACGAAGGTGATGTCGGTCATCACCACCTTGTCTTCGGCATGGTTGAGGATCCAGGCGATCTGCTCCGGGAACAGCCGCGGATTGACGGTGTGGCAGATCGCGCCGATGCCCATGATGCCGTACCAGCATTCGAGATGGCGG
This sequence comes from uncultured Alphaproteobacteria bacterium, assembly GCA_963726865.1. Classification (GTDB taxonomy): domain Bacteria; phylum Pseudomonadota; class Alphaproteobacteria; order Rhizobiales; family Xanthobacteraceae; genus Bradyrhizobium. Next base: position 73,499 of record CAVSEE010000008.1, read on the forward strand.
GCGGTGTTCCAGGCGATGGTGGCGACGCGGTCGCCGAGCTTGATGCCGTCGCGCTGCAGCATCTGCGAGACTTTCAGTGCGCGCTTGTGGATTTCGGCGTAAGTGGTGCGGACGATCGGGCCTTCGACCGAGCGGGTGACGACCTCCTGTGTGCCGTGATACCTCGCGGCGTGCTCGATAATCCGGTGGCACAGCAGCGGCCAATCTTGCATCAAACCACGCATTCGAACGTTCCTCCTGATCGTGAGTGTCTTCCGCGCTTTCGCCCCAAATTACGGGCTCGTTGGCGGTCGGTTTTAGGATTGTCATGAACTGTAGCGCGGAGAAATCAAGCCGGAAATTGGATATTGGCGCCCTTGACCGCCGAGCGGCGGCAATGGTTACCGCCGTGGGCCTCGCGCTTTTGGCCCTCACGGCGCCCGCCACGGCGCGCGAGGTCAGGCTCGCCCCGCCTCTGGACCTGTTCGGCAAGAAGCCGCCCAAGCTGCGCGGCAGCGTTCATTCCGGCGCGATCCCGCTGCCGCGCCCGCGTCCGGCGGAGGCTCCGTCGGGCGAATCGGAGAAGGAATCGGCGGAAAAGCCGGAGCCCGAGAAGAAGGCCGAGCCCACCCCGCCGCCGCCCTCGGCCTGCCGGCTGGCGCTGACGGAGGAGATCGCGATTGCGCCCTCCATTCCCGACATCAAGGGGCCCGGCGGCTGCGGTGGCGAGGATCTGGTGCGGCTCGAGGCCATCGTGCTGGCTGACAAGCGCAAGGTCCCGGTGAAGCCGGCGGCGGTCCTCCGCTGCAAGATGGCGACCGCGATCGCCGACTGGATCCGCACCGACGTCGTCCCGATCGCCGCGAAACTCGGCAGCACCGTCAGCGACCTCGACAATTTCGATTCCTTCGAGTGCCGCGGCCGCAACCGCGTCGTCGGCGCCCAGCTCTCCGAGCACGGCCGCGCCAATGCGCTCGACGTGCGCGCCATCAAGCTCGCCAATGGCAAATCGATCTATCTGACCGACCGCACCGTGGCGCGCGAGGTGCGCGAAAGCGTGCTGCATTCGGTGTGCGCGCGGTTCTCCACCGTGCTCGGCCCGGGATCGGACTGGTACCACGAGGACCACATCCATCTCGACATCGTCGAGCGGCGCAACAATTACCGGATCTGCCAGTGGAACGTCTGGGACCCGCTGCCGCAGGTCGCGCCGCTGTTGCCGGCCGAGCGCCCGGCCGAAGCGCCGCCGCGCGAGGTCGCCGCCAACGCCGACGCGAAGTCCGGTGCGTCAGCCAAACCCGAAGCCGCAAAGTCGGATCAGGAAGAGACCGAGGCCGAGGACAAGCCGGCGCCAGCAAAGCCGAAGCCAACAAAAAAGCGCCGGTGAAGACCGGCGCTTTTCGAAATCCGTATTATGCGCGGCGCGCCTACTGCGCCGATGGAATTGCCGCCGCCCTGCAGCGCCATCTTCGAATTGAACGGCGAGTCGCCGTGCTTGGGCTCCAGCACCACCACGACAGTGCCGACGCCGGCGCGGTCGTAGAGGTCGATGACGTCCTCGTTGGTCATGCGGATGCAGCCCGAGGAGATCGAGGCGCCGATATATTCCGGCTGGTTGGTGCCGTGGATGCGGAACAGCGTGTCCTTGCCGCCGGAGTAGAGATACAGCGCGCGCGAGCCCATCGGATTGTCCGGACCGGGCGCGACATAGGTCGGCACGCCAAGCCGCGAGATCTCGCTCTTGGTCGGATGCCAGGCCGGCCACTCGGTCTTGCTGCCGATCTTGGCGATGCCCGACCAGGCCATGGCTTCCTCGCCGACGGTGATGCCGTAGCGGATCGCCTTGCCGTCCTTCATCACGTAATAGAGGTAGTGATTGTCGGAATCGACCACGATGGAGCCGGGGGACTTCCTTGCGGTGATAGTCGACGATGGCGCGGCGGAAGGGCTCGGCGACGGCGACCTTGTCGTAGGTCGTCTTCGACAGCATTTCCTTGTCGCGCGGCTTGAAGTTGGCGGTGTTGGTCGCCTCGTAGGTCGCAGCCTGCATGCAGCCTGACAGCATCAGGCCGGGGCCAGGATTCCCAATTTGGCTTTCAGCGACATTGGCTTACTTCCAGTTGAAAGCTCGGATCCGGACAGCGCTCAATCTGCGCCGGAACTGCGACAATTCCGCGCAGGGAGTATCGTCGAACCCGGCCAAAATTCCCAGCCTTTAGATGCGTCTCTGGCGCCGCAGCAGGCCGGTTGTGGCATTTTTGCCGCAAGGCGGCTGGAGCCATATGCTGCAATAAAAAAGCGCCGGAAATCCGGCGCTTTTCGCAAATCGGTGCAATCCAGCAGGATTATTGGATCATGGATGGGGGTTGCCGCCACCCTGGAGGGCCATCTTGGAATTGTAGGGCGAGTCGCCGTGCTTGGGATCGAGCACGACCACGATCGTGCCCATCTTCACCCGGCTGTAGAGGTCGATGACGTCCTCGTTGGTCATGCGGATGCAGCCCGAGGAGATCGAGGCGCCGATATATTCCGGCTGGTTGGTGCCGTGGATGCGGAACATGGTGTCGCGGCCGCCCTGGTAGAGATAGAGCGCGCGGGCGCCGAGCGGGTTGTCGACGCCGCCGGGCACCGATGCCGGCAGGCCTTCGATGCGCTTGTGGATGTCGGCGGTCGGCGTCCATTTCGGCCATTCGGCCATGTTGCCGACCTTGGCGATGCCGGAGAAGGCCAGCGCGTCCTCGCCGACGGTGATGCCGTAGCGGATCGCCTTGCCGCCGTCCTGCACCAGATAGAGATAGTGGTTGTCGGAATCGACCACGATCGAGCCCGGCAATTCCTTGCGGTGATAGTCGACGATGGCGCGGCGGAACGGGTCGGCGACGGCGTGCTTCTCATAGCGCGCCTTGGCCAGCTGCGCCTTGTCGGCGGGCTTGAGGTTTGCTTCGGGAGCGGCCTGATAGGTGGCCGCGGTCTGGCAGCCCGACAGCATCAGGCCGGCAATCAGGATTCCCAACATTGCCTTCAACGACGACATGTCCATTCCCATCGAAATTCTCTGCAGGCGCACGCGACAGCGATGCGCTGCAAACGCCGAAACCAATTGGCGCGCATTATCCCCGAAACTCTTCACAATTCCAGAACTTGGCCCCTTATCCAATGACGTTAAGCATGTCGCTGTGTCCTTTCGGCCGCAAAGCTGCGACATTCTGTCTTGCTCATCGTGCAAATCGGTTACAGTCGCCGCATTGGCGCCATGGAGATGCCGCTTCACCGCCACAAAGCTTGACCGGCGGTTAATTCGGCAGTCATCAGGCGCTTGCCAGAATCGAGCTAAGTCGGTTGTCCTCTTGGTAATCCGTTCCGGAGTTGTGGATGTTCTCGGTCTTCGTGCCCTCCGACTTCTCGCTGAAGAAAGCCGTCGCCGTCGATCTCGCCGCGCTGCCGGAAGCTGCGGTCTGGATCGACCTGATCAAGCCGACGGCCGAGGAAGACAAGGCGGTGGAGCGGCTCGCCGGGATCGCGGTGCCGACGCGGGAGGACATGCAGGAGATCGAGATTTCCAGCCGCCTCTATATCGAGAACGGCGCCCGCTACATGACGGCGACGCTGATGTGTCAATCCGACACCGACATGCCCCGCACCACGGCGGTCACCTTCATCCTCGCCGGCCATCGCCTGGTGACGGTGCGCTACGACAATCCAAAGCCGTTTCCGCTGGTCGAGAACAAGCTGGCGCGCTCCTGCTCGCCGTCGATCACGGGCGAGATGGTGCTGATGGAGCTGCTCGATGCCGTGATCGACCGCTGCGCCGACATCCTCGAGCGCTGCGGCGCCGATATCGACCAGGTGTCGCATGACGTCTTCGAGCCGGAAGCCGAGCGCCACGGCCACGCCAAGCAATATTCGCAGATCCTGATCGAGATCGGGCGGAAAGGCGACCTGACCTCGAAAGTGCGGGAAAGTCTCGTCTCGATCGGCCGCCTCGTCGCCTTCCTGTCCGCGGTGATGGAAGGCGTCAAATGGTCCAAGGACATGCGCGAGCAGCTCAAGACCATGCAGCGCGACGTCGCCTCGCTGACCGACCACGCCTCCTACCTCTCCAACAAGATCACCTTCGTGCTCGACGCCATGCTGGGCGTGGTCAATCTCGAGCAGAACAACATCATCAAGCTGTTCTCGGTCATGGCCGTGGTGCTGATGCCGCCGACCCTGATCGCCTCGATCTACGGCATGAACTTCAAGTCGATGCCGGAGCTGGAATGGGTCCACGGCTATCCGATGGCGCTGATCATGATGCTGGCCGCCGCGATCCTGCCGTACCTGCTGTTCCGCTGGAAGAAGTGGCTATAGCGCTTACGTTTCCGAAGGGTGAACGCGCATCCGGATTCGCCATGGTTACCGTGAAAGTTGACGGCAACTTTTCAGCCCGGTTCTCAATCGCGGTAACGCCAAATTCGTCAAGCTTCGAGCCGGTTCCACCCGCCGTCATCGCTCTGATAAAATTTGAATCGTGCCCTGAACCTTTGAGCGAAAGTTGTCTGCGATAACGTTGCCACACGCCGCGAGGGCACAATGGTTGACAAAGCTACAACTCGATCGCGCACGGTCATCGACCTCGCAAGCTACCGCGAGCGCATCGGCGCGCGGGCGCCGGCGATCTCGGTGCGCACCTGCCGGCACTGCGGCGCCGTGCTGGCCGAGGGCGAGCGCGAGGAAGAGTGCTCCAGCACGTTCAATGTCGAGGCCGCCCAGCTGCGCTGGCAGGCTGCGCATATCTTGCGCGAGCTGGTTTGAAAAAGCCGGTCTGCCGGTGTGAGGCGCGGGCAGGCGGCAACTTCAGGCAATGACCGGAGCCTGCTCCGCGCCATGACCGATCCCTCGGTCTGCCTTTCACCTCAGACGTGCTGTCCACCGTTGATATGGATTTCGGCGCCGTTCACGTAAGAGCTGGTCTCCGTGCACAGCACATAGATGATCTTGGCGACTTCGTCCGGCGTGCCCAGCCGATGCATCGGGATCTGCTGGTCGACGATCTTCTCGGTGCCCGGCGACAGGATCGAGGTGTCGATCTCGCCCGGCGCAATGGCGTTGACGCGCACGCCGACCCGGCCGAAGTCGGATGCCATCTCCCGCGTCAGCGAGGCCAGCGCGGCCTTTGACGTGGCGTAGGCCACGCCGGCGAACGGGTGCACGCGGGAGCCTGCGATCGAGGTGACGTTCACCACCGAGCCCTTGGCGGCTTTCAATTCCTCGATCAGCCCGCGCGCCATCATGATCGGCGCAAAGAAGTTGACGCGGAAAACGTGACTCCACGTGTCGATGTCGGTATCGACAGTGCCGAGCCGGCTGCCGTCGGGCGCTTTCGGCGAGATCGCGGCGTTGTTGACCAGCGCATGCAGCGCGCCGCCTTCGAGACGGCTGCGGATTTCGCCGATCGCGCGCGCGGTGTCCTGGGGATCGGCGAGGTCGACCTGGACGTGATCTTCCGGCCCCGCATCCCACGGGCAGTCTTCGGGGAAGGGGTGTCGCGAGCAGGTGATGACGCGCCAGCCCGCACTGGAGAAGCGGATCACTGTCGCATGGCCGATGCCGCGGCTTGCCCCGGTCAGGAGCAGCGTTCGTCGCGGCGCATTGGTAGATGACGGCATTGAGCTCTTTCAGGCGTGGGCGTCAGGGATACATCCGCACCTTGCTCCAGGGCTGGCCCGGCGCGTCGCGGCGGAATTCGATGCGGTCGTGCAGGCGGAACGGGCGGTCGTGCCAGAATTCCATGCGTAGCGGCTCGATGCGCCAGCCGCTCCAGCCCGGCGGCCGCGGTACCTCGCCGATCACGTGCTTGGCGGCGACCAGCGCGATCGCCTGCTCGAAGGCAAAGCGGCTCTCCAGCGGCTGCGACTGCTTGCTCGCCCAGGCGCCGATCTGCGCCTGCTTCGGCCGCGTGGCGAAATAGGCATCGGCCTCGGCTTCCGTCACCGGCGTCACCAGCCCACGGATGCGCACCTGACGGCGCAGCGACTTCCAGTGAAAGAGTAAACCGGCCTTAGGATTTGCGGCGAGTTCGCGGCCCTTGGGGCTCGCGACATGGCTGTAGAAGACGAAGCCGTCGGTATCGTAACCCTTCATCAACACCATGCGCACGTCTGGCAAGCCGTCGGCGTCGACGGTGGCGAGCGCCATGGCGGTCGGATCGTTCGGTTCGGACTTCACGGCTTCGGCAAACCACTCTCCGAACAGCGCGAAGGGTTCCGCCGCGGCCGTAAAATCACCTGATGTTAACGGTGTTGGGTCTTTTATGGAGGTCGTGTCTGTCATGTCCGGAGTACCGAGTTGCGTTCGCCAGCGTCTCCAAGCGCGCTGCAGTCCCGCCTATATAGGGCATGGGGACGCGTTGGCCTATTGGCGATGCGGCCGATCGGCACGATGGTTACCCTGTTTCTGATCGGCGCGAGCTCCGGCGGTTGCAGTTTTTCCCGCGACGGCGGCGGCTTCTTTTCCGGCAAGCCCGAAGAGAGCGAACTGGTGACCGGCTCGCTGGCCGAGCCGGTGCCGACCGAGAGCGATCTCGTTTTCGCCCGCACCGCGGCCTCCGACGTGCTGACCAAGGGCGACAAGGACACCAGCCAGCCCTGGCAAAACCCCGAGACCGGCGCGCGCGGCTCGGTCACCCCGCTGGCCCAGGCCTATGCCAATGGCGACGGGCGCACTTGCCGGGATTTTCTGGCAAGCTATGTCAACGGCCGCACCGAAAGCTGGCTGCAGGGCGCCGCCTGCCAGGCCGGCCATGGCCGTTGGGAAATTCATACGCTAAAGCCGTGGAAACGAGGCTGATCCCGAACACCCCGTTGCAAAAATGCAACGGCACACCACATGAGCGGGAAATGGGTAGTTTGTCCGGATACGACGGACCCGATTCCCCGAAAGGAGATTTGACGGATGCGCGACCCCTATGAGGTCTTGGGGGTGCCGCGGAGCGCCAGCGCTGCGGCCATCAAGAGCGCTTTTCGCAAGGCCGCCAAGAAGCATCACCCCGACAGCAACAAGGGCGATCCGAAGGCTGCCGAGCGCTTTGCCGAGCTCAATACCGCCAACGAAATTCTGGGCGACGAGGACAAGCGCAAGCAGTTCGATCGCGGCGAGATCGACGCCGAAGGCAAGCCCCGCTTCCAGGGTTTTCCGGGTGGCGACCCGCGCGGCCGCGCCGGGCCCGGCGGCTTCGAGAACTATACCTTCCGCTCCGGCGGAGGCAGCTCCGGCATGGGCGGCGGCGGCAGTTTTGAGGAGATCCTCAACAGCATGTTCGGCCGCGGCGGCGCGCGTGGCGGCGGCGCCGGCGGCGCGTCGTATGAATTCGACACCGGCGGCATCGGGCTCGATCTCGACGTGCAGGCTTCGCTCACGGTTTCGCTCGAAGACGCCGTCAACGGCGCCGAGAAGCGCGTGCGGCTGCCGAACGGCAAGGAGCTCAACGTCAAGATTCCGGCCGGCGTCACCGCGGGCCAGCAGATCCGGCTGAAGGGGCAGGGCGAGACCGCGCAGGGCCACCGGCCGGGCGACGTGCTCATCACCGTCAGCATCGCGCCGCATCCCTTCTTCAAGGTGGATGGCAGCGACCTGCGCGTCGATCTGCCGATCACGCTTTATGAAGCGGTGCTCGGCGGCAAGGTGCGCGTGCCGACACTCGGCGGCGCGGTGGAACTGTCGATCCCGAAAAACACCTCCAGCGGCCGCACCTTTCGCCTCAAGGGCAAGGGCCTGCCGAAGGCGGGCGGCAGCGGCGATTTATTCGTCACCACAAAAATTATCCTGCCCGACGGGAACGACGCCGAGCTTGAGCAATTGATGCAAAAGTGGCGCGACGGACACCCGTACAATCCGCGCAGCGACTTGGACTGAGCATCAGGTTCCGCGGAAAGCGGAACCCGAGACGGCGTAGCGTTGCGATCGCGTGAGCCGAGGAGGTTTGCGCGAGCCGGTTGGCGCGACCCCGAAAAGGGGTGCGGCCTCGAAAGGGGGACCAGCGCGGTACCAAACCCCGATCGAGGCCGCTTGCGCCGATCGGCGGATCGAGCGCCACTCATTTTCGCGTGATCACCCGGTGCGATAATGAGACGCACCAATGGTTTCATTCCAGATATTCAATGTCCAAATTGGGACAATCGGCTACGCCGCAATTCGGCCGTCAATCGTCTTGATCCGGCAAGATTTTCGCCGGATGCCAGCAACAATCCCAAGGGGCGTCTAGCCGCCGAGCTTCTCGCTCTCGTCATAGACGAGTTTGGCGATCTGGCTCAGCCGATCGCGATCGCCCGCGCCTGAGACCACGAAGCCGACCCCGCGCTCGGCCCAGAACATCGCGCCGTCACGGCCTTGCGCGGCGTAGCGCATCTGGGTCGTCTCCACCGTTGCCTTCGCCGCATAAACCGTGAAACGTTCGCCCGACGGTCCTTCATACATCAGGAACGACGCCGGCCCGGCGGGTCCCGGCAACAGCCGCCCGCCGACCAGCTTCAGCCCGGCGGAATCCAGCTCCGGCGCAAACACCTTCCAGCCGCAGCGGCGGGTCAGCCATTGCTGCAGATGGGCGCGCTCGACGCCGGGCACTTCGACGGGATGGCGCACTTCGACGACATAGAGCCGGTGCGCATCCAGCGCCTCGACGGTGAAGCTCTGGAACACCGAGGGCGTCGCCGCCGCGCCATGCGCGATCCAGCCGGCGCCGCCGCCGGCAACGAAGGCGATCAGCGCGGCTGCGACTGCGCTATAGATCCAGCGGCGCGGCGGGTCCGACAGCCGCTCGAGTTCGAGCCGCTTCGGCACCGGCTCGTCGAGCACGGAATCGTATCTGGCGTGCAGCATCTCGGCCATCGCGCGCCACGATTGCACCCGCGCCGCATCTTCCGGACGCGCCGCCAGCCACGCCTCGACATCGCCGCGGCGCTCGGCCGGCAACTCGTTGTCGACGTAAGCATGAAGCTCGTCTTCGGTGACGGGAATTTTGGGGTCGGTCATTTTCGTCGTCTCTGTCCAGTCTTGTTCAAATTTGGCTCTATTGATTCGTTCGAAGCAAATGTCTTGCCGCTATTTGACCCGACGCAACGCCGTACGCTCGCCTTCCAAAACAGCTTTGACATGGGCGCGCGCGCGGGCAAGCCGGGACATTACGGTGCCGATCGGCACGCCCTGGATGTCCGCCACCTCGCGGTAGCTCATGCCCTCCAGCATCACCAGCAGCAGCACCGCACGCTGCTCCTCCACCAGTGTCGCCAGCGCGCGGGCAATGTCGCGGCCCTCCGCTTCGGTGCCGCTGGCGTCGGGATTGTTGTCGAGTAGCGGCATGAAATGCGGACGCCTTGCCAGCGAGCGGCGGCGGTTCTTGTTCAGGTTGGTCAGGATCGTGTAGAGCCAGCTCCGCACGTCGCCGCCGAGAAATAGCTTTTCCGAGCGCAGCGCCCGCACCAGCGTGTCCTGCACCAGATCGTCGGCGATGTCGGCGTCGCGCGCCAGCGCCCGCGCATAACGGCGCAGCGCCGGAATCATGGCTTCGACACTCTGGCGAAACGCAGTCATGCTTCGATCGGTCCGCTGGTACGGCGCGCGAGGCGCCTTTCCCAACATAACACCCAATTGTCAGAACTATTCCGGCCCGCGACGTTCTTGCCAACAGCGTTAATTGGCATGCCAGTTTGGGCTTTTCCGCCGCAGAGTGCTGGTGTACCTCCAGACGTCAACAAGTCCGACTGGAGCGCCGATGTCGCCAAAACTGATGCAGGGCAAGCGGGGAGTGATCCTCGGCGTCGCCAACAACCGCTCCATCGCCTGGGGCATCGCCAAGGCATGCCACGACGCCGGCGCCGAGATCGCGCTGACCTTTCAGGGCGACGCGCTGAAGAAGCGGGTCGAGCCGCTGGCGAAGGAGATCGGCGGAATTTTGCTCGGGCATTGCGACGTCACCGATGGCGCGACGATCGACGCGGTGTTCGCCGAACTCGGCAAGCAGTGGGGCAAGATCGACTTCGTGGTGCACGCAATCGCATTTTCCGACAAGGCCCAGCTCGACGGCCGCTACATCGACACCACGGCCGACAATTTTTCCAGCACCATGCTGATCAGTTGCTATTCGCTGACCGCAATCGCGCAGCGTGCGGAAAAGCTGATGACCGACGGCGGTTCGATCCTGACGCTGACCTATTACGGCTCGGAAAAGTGGATGCCGCATTACAACGTGATGGGCGTGGCCAAGGCGGCGCTGGAGGCGAGCGTCCGCTATCTCGCCGCCGATCTCGGCAAGGACAACATCCGCGTCAACGCGCTCTCGGCGGGTCCGATCAAGACGCTGGCGGCAGCGGGGATCGGCGACTTCCGCTACATGCTGAAATGGAACGAGCTCAATTCGCCGCTGCGGCGGACGGTGAGCCTCGAGGAGGTCGGCGCCAGCGCGCTGTATCTGTTGTCCGACATGTCGCGCGGCGTCACTGGCGAGGTGCATCACGTCGACAGCGGCTATCACATCGTCGGCATGAAGCATCCCGACGCGCCCGACATCTCGAAGACGGCGGAGTAGTTGCGACCCGCCATGTCCGTCCCGACCATCTATTACATCCGCCACGGCGAGACGTCGTGGAACGCGGAAGGGCGGTTGCAGGGTACGCTGGACATCCCGCTCAATGAGCTCGGCCGCAAGCAGGCGACGCACGCCGGCAACGTGCTCGCGCGGACTGCTCACGCGAGACGGCCGCGACAAGCAAAACCTGCCGTTCGTCGCAAGTCCGCTCGGGCGTGCGCGCACGACCATGGATCTGGTGCGCGAGGTGCTCGATTTGCCGCCGGACGGCTACACCATCGACGACCGCTTGCGCGAGATCGGCTATGGCGAATGGGAAGGCTCGACGCTGGCCCAGATGCAGGCGAAAGACCCCGCGTTCTACGCCAAACGCCTGACCGAGAAATGGACGATGTCGTCGCCGGGCGGGGAGACCTACGCCGCGGTGCAGTTGCGCATGCGTGACTGGTACGATTCCCTCGAGGGCGATACCGTCGCCGTCGCCCATGGCGGCACCTGCCGGGCCCTGATGGTGGTGCTCGGCCACGAGACCCCGCAAAGCGCCGCCGATCTCTATATCGAGCAGGGCACCGTCTACGTGTTCGCCGACGGCAGCCTGCAAAAATATAGTTAAGGGCCAGGGCCGAAATTGACCGCCGAAATTGACCGGGGGGAGCGCCCGCGTTACCACACGGGCGACTTCCGACACCCCAGAGCCAGAATGTCCTTCAACACCTTCGGCCACATGTTCCGCGTCACGACCTTTGGCGAGAGCCACGGGGTTGCGATCGGCTGCGTGGTCGATGGCTGTCCGCCGCTGATCCCGCTCACGGCGGAAGACATCCAGCACGACCTCGACCGCCGCCGTCCCGGCCAGTCGCGCTTCACCACGCAGCGGCAGGAGCCGGATGCGGTGAAAATCCTGTCCGGCGTGATGGCGCATCCCGAGAGCGGCGTGCAGGTGACGACGGGCACGCCGATTGCGCTGCTGATCGAGAACACCGACCAGCGCTCGAAGGACTATTCCGACATCAAGGACAAGTTTCGCCCCGGTCACGCCGACTTCACCTATGAAGCCAAATACGGCCTGCGCGATTATCGCGGCGGCGGCCGTTCCTCGGCGCGCGAGACCGCGACCCGCGTCGCCGCCGGCGCCATCGCGCGCAAGATTTTGCCCGATGTGAAGGTGCGCGGCGCGCTGGTGCAGATGGGCCCGCACAAGATCGACCGCGCGAAATGGGATTGGGACGAGATCGCCAAAAATCCGTTCTTCTGTCCCGACCGGGACAAGGCCGCGTTCTTCGAAAGCTATCTCGACGGCATCCGCAAATCCGGCTCCTCGATCGGCGCCGTGATCGAGGTGGTGGCCGAAGGCGTGCCGCCGGGCCTCGGCGCGCCGATCTATGCCAAGCTCGACGGCGATCTCGCTGCCGCCATGATGAGCATCAATGCGGTGAAGGGCGTCGAGATCGGCGCCGGCTTTGGCGCGGCGGAATTGTCGGGCGAGGAGAACGCCGACGAGATGCGCACCGGCAATGACGGCACGCGCTTCCTCTCCAACCACGCCGGCGGCGTGTTGGGCGGCATCTCCACCGGCCAGCCGGTGGTGGTGCGCTTTGCGGTGAAGCCGACGTCATCGATCCTCTCTCCGCGCCGCACGGTCGACCGCAAGGGCGGCGAGACCGAGATCATGACCAAGGGCCGCCACGACCCGTGCGTCGGCATCCGCGCCGTGCCGGTGGGCGAGGCCATGATGGCCTGCGTGCTGGCCGACCATCTGCTGCGCCACCGCGGCCAGGTGGGTTGACCGGCGCTATCTTCCGCTGACGTCAAGGGCGTAACGCTGCTATGCTGGCCTGACGTCATCCGGAGCGCGAGCGATGGACAGGGTCGAACTCGATAAGCTCATCAGATGGCTCATGAGCGCGGTGCCGACCCGCACCCAGGTCTTGACCGAGACCTGCGAGCGGCTGACAGCGGCCGGTGTGCCGCTGTGGCGGGTCAGCGTCTTCGTGAGGACATTGCATCCCGACGCCTTTGGCCGCAGCTTCGTCTGGCGGCCCGGCGCTGATGTCGTCATCAACACGGCCAGTTTCGACCTGCCGGAATCGCCGGAGTTCAAGCGCAGTCCGCTGGCGATCCTCTATAGCAGCGGTCACGAGGTGAGGTACCGGCTGGACGATCCCGAAAGCCGGCGCTTTCCGTTCTTCGACGATATGCGCGAGGAGGCCGTCACCGACTATATCGCGCTGCCGATGCACTTCACCGACGGCACTACGCACGCCACGAGCTGGACCACGAAAGCACAGGGCGGGTTTACCGATGAGCAGCTCGCTGCATTGCGCGAGGTCATCCCACCCTTCGCACGCATTGCCGAGATCTTTGCGATGCAGCGCACCGCCGCCGCGCTGCTCGACACCTATGTCGGCAATCGCGCCGGCGAGCGCATCTGGGCGGGGCAAATCCGCCGCGGACACGCCGAGGCGATGCAGGCCGCGATCTGGCTGTCGGATTTGCGCGGCTTCACCGCGCTGTCCGACCGGCTGGCAGCGCGAGAAGTGGTCGACATCCTCAACCAGTATTTCGATTGCCAGGTCCCCGCGATCCGCAAGCATGGCGGCGAGATCCTCAAATTCATGGGTGACGGCCTGCTGGCGGTGTTTCCGATCGCGGCCGACGGCGGCGATCTCGGCGCGGTCTGCGCGCGCGTGCTGGAAGCGGCGCGCGAGGCACGCGCCAGCGTCGATGCCATGCGCTATCCCGGCAGCGACGGCGACGAGCGCTTCCGCTTCGGCGTCGCGCTGCACATCGGCGAAATCCTGTTCGGCAACATCGGCGGCATGAGCCGCCTCGACTTCACCTGCATCGGGCCCGCCGTCAATCTCGCCGCAAGGCTGGAGAAGATCGCCGGAAAACTCTCCCGGACCGTGGTGGCCTCGGCGGCGTTTGCCGACGTCTGCAAGGACAACTGGACCGAGCTCGGTGAATTCCCGATCGCCGGCTTCTCGAAGACACAACGCGTGTTCGGCTTGCATGACGAGGCTTTGGCCGGCGCTGCCGGCTGATGACAGGCATCCGTGGCCCCGCCAGAGGCGGGCTGGCGCCGGGCAGCAAGGCCGCCCATATTCCCTTCGAAGAGAAGGGCAGGGCGGCAATGGCAGTGGACGTAAGCAACGTCAGGGAATGGCTGATCGACGGCGGGCGGTCGTCGCCCGTTCCCGGCGACATGATCAATTCGCTTTGCAGGCGGCTGGTCGCATCGGGCATTCCGCTGTTCCGGGTCGCCTTCTACATCCGCACCCTGCATCCCGACATCTTCGGCCGCAATTTCATCTGGAAGCCGGACGAGCCGATCCAGATCGGCACGGCGGATTACAGCATCACCGAGACGCCGGCGTTCCACGCCAGCCCGATTTCCGTCGTGGCGCGCGAGGGCCGCGAGATCCGCGCGCGCGTCGGCGATCCCGACAGCCACCGCTGGCCGATCGTCGAGGATTTGCGCGCCGAAGGCGTCACCGATTACATCGCGCTGCCGATCAAGTTCATCGACGGCTCCGCCCACACCACGAGCTGGACCACGAAGCAGGAAGGCGGCTTCACCGACGAGCAGGTCGCTGCACTGCGTTCGATCATCGCGCCGCTGTCGCGGCTGGTAGAGGTGGTCGGCTTGCGCCGCGTCGCCACCACCTTGCTCGATACTTACGTGGGCAACCGCGCCGGTGAAAAAATCCTCGGCGGCCAGATCCGGCGCGGCCACACCGAGAACATGAACGCGGCGATCTGGCTCTCCGACTTGCGCGGCTTCACCGCGCTGTCCGATCGCCTGCCGTCGGAAACCGTCGTCGACATCCTGAACAAGTATTTCGATCACCAGGTTTCGGCGATCAAGACGCATGGCGGCGAGGTGCTGAAATACATGGGCGACGGATTGCTCGCGGTGTTTCCGATCGACGAATATGTCGGCAGATTCCCACGAAGTCTGCGTCCGTGCGCTGGAGGCCGCGCGCGAGACCCGCGCCGGCGTCGAGTCCATGGAATACACGGTCGGTGACACCATCGAACGCTTTCGCTTCGGCGTCGCGCTGCACGTCGGGCCGATCCTGTATGGCAATATCGGCGGCGGCAGCCGGCTCGACTTCACCTGCATCGGGCCCGCGGTCAATCTCGCCGCGCGGCTGGAGAAGCTGACCGGCAAGCTTCGCCGCACCATCGTGGCTTCGGAAGGGTTTGCCGGCATCTGCAGCGGCGGCTGGAGCGACCTTGGTGAATTTCCGATCGGCGGGTTTCTGCGAAGGCGCAGCGCGCTTCTGGACGGCCGTACGACGAGCAGGCGGAAGCGAAGCTTCGGCTATGGGCAGCGCGGGAGAGGGGTTACGGTCTCGATAAGCGGCACCCTCACCCGATTGCGGCCGAATCTATTCCTCCGGCTCCGTCGTGAACAGCAGCGGATAGCCCTTGGCGCGGCCGGCGTCGGTGGCGCGGGTCGCCTTGGTCTCGGCGACGTCCTTGGTGAATACCGCCACCACGCAGACGCCACGGCGATGCGCCGTGATCATCACCTTGTAGGCTTCCTCCTCGGTCATGCGGAATTCCGCCTTCAGCACCATCGTGACGAATTCGCGCGGCGTGAAGTCGTCATTGACCAGGATCACCTTGTGCAGGCGCGGCCGCTCGGTCTTGGTCTTGACCCTGGTTTTCGGCTTGACGACGGTGTCGATCATGGCGGCAGTTTACAGGCTTCGGCCGGGTCTCGAAACCCGACATTGCCCGGCGGGCTCCCGCGCGGTCGTCGCGCGAGCGGTCGGAACCAGGCCCGCCTTCACGCCGGATTCCTCAGGCAATCCGGTCAATTACTGGGCAGCGGGCTAAACCGATTGTGATGGACAATCCATGTTACCGCTTTGCGCGACGCAAATTGCATGTCACCATTGCGGCACCTTATCGGGAGGGCCGCGATGCGCTGGTATGTCTCGATCGGAGCGGTGCTTGTCACCGGCTTGCTGGCCGGCGGCGACGTGGCGGGTATTGCCGCGCCCGGCCCGAACGGCCCTCGTCTCGCCGACAAGGAGGCGACCGTCGATGTCGAACTCGTGCTCGCGGTCGACGTCTCCTATTCCATGGACATGGACGAGCTGGCGATCCAGCGCGAAGGCTACGCACAGGCGATCGTATCGAAAGAGTTTCTGCAGGCGCTGAAGAGCGGGCCGACCGGCAAGATCGCGGTGACCTATTTCGAATGGGCCGCCTCCACCGACCAGAAGGTCATCATTCCCTGGCGGCTGATCGACGGCCCGGAAACCGCGGACGCCGTAGCCGCCGAGATATTGAAGACACCGATCCGCCGGGCCTCGCGCACCTCGATATCCGGCGCGATCCATTTCGCCATGCCGCTGTTCGAGGAGAACAGCTATCGGGGCTTAAGGCGCGTGATCGACATTTCCGGCGACGGCCCCAACAACAACGGCCCGCCCGTGACCCTGGCGCGCGATGCCGCGCTGGAGAAGGGCATCATCATCAATGGCCTGCCGATCATGGTGAAGGAGCCGTCCTATTCCACCATGGATATCGACAACCTCGATTACTACTACGAGGATTGCGTGATCGGCGGCCCCGGCTCGTTCGTCGTCACCATCAAGGACCGCGACAAGTTCAAGGAAGCGATCCGCACCAAATTGCTGTTGGAAGTCGCCGGCCGACAGCCAGAGCACTGGGTGGTGCCGGCCGCCGCCGAGGCCAAGGAGCCGCGGGTGAATTGCCTGATCGGCGAAAAAATCTGGCAGGATCGCTGGGGGCGCTAAGGGCGCCGTCTGCGATTGCTCAATGCGGCATTGAAAGGACACCAGCTCATGACAAATTGCATCGTCGTCGTTCAGTTTGATCTGCCGAAGCGCACGCAGGACCAGGCGATTGCGGGCGGAACCGGCTCGGCGCCGACCTATCGCGGGCTCGCCGGACAGGGGTTGATGCGCAAGGACTATCTCAATGGCGAGACCGGCACCGGCGGCGTCTATCTCTGGGAAAGCCGCGCTGCTGCCGAAGCCTGGTTTACCGAGGCCCGTATCGCCGAACTGACGCAGCGTTTCGGCGTTCGCCCCCGGCTTACCTGGTACGACACGCATGTCACCGTCGACAATCTGCGAGGCGAAACCCGCGTCAACGGTGTGCCGCTCCAGATCGCGGCGGAGTAGCGACTCTTCTCCCTCTTCCCGCAAGCGGGGCGAGGTGAAGTTATCGCGAAAACCGCGCCACCAATTCGACATGCGGCGTATGCCGGAACTGATCGACCGGCGTGACGCCTTCGATCCTGTAACCGCCGTCGATCAAAATCTTCGCGTCACGCGCGAACGTCGTGACATTGCAGGACACCGCGATCACCGCCGGCACCTTGCTGGCGGCGAGCTGCGTCGCTTGCGCCTGCGCGCCCTGGCGCGGCGGGTCGAACACGACCGCGTCGTAGTCGCGCAATTCCTGCGGCACCAACGGGCGGCGGAACAGGTCGCGCGCTTCCGCTTTCACCGGCTTCAGCCCTGACGTCGAGGTCGCGGCCTTCTGCAGCGCCGCCACCGAACCCGCGTCGCTGTCGAACGCCGCGACGCGGGATTTTGCCGCCAGCCGCAGCGCAAAAGGGCCGACGCCGCAGAAGAGATCGGCGACGTGCTTCGGCTTCTTGCAGTGATCCAACACCAGCGCGGCGAGCGCTTCCTCGCCGGCGGTGGTCGCTTGCAGGAAGGAGCCCGGCGGCAGCGTTACCTGCGTGGTGCCGATCGCGATATCAGGCGGATTGCGCAGCAGCACCAGCTCGCCATGGCGGGTCAGCCGCGCCAGCCGGTGCTTTTGCGCGATGGCGGAGAGCTTTGCGGTCATTGCCGCGGCGACAGGGCCGGAGCCGCGGACGTCGACATCGAGGCCGCCGCGGGTGGCGGTGAACTGAATATCCAGCGGCTTGCGCACCGGCCTCAGCGCCTCCGCGATCGCCCAGGACGCGTCGAGCGCGCCGTCGAGCCCGGGATCGAGGATCGGGCAGCGGTCGATCGGAATGATGTCGTGTGAGCTCGCGGCGGCAAAGCCGACCTTCAGCACCTCATGGGTGCCCATCCGCGCATGCAGCGTGATGCGCCGCCGTCCGATGCCATGGGCGTCGATGAGCGGTGCGACCTCAGTCGCGATGCCCGCCTGCGCCAGCGTCTCCACCACGATGTGGCGTTTCCAGGCGCGATAGGCGTCGGCGTCCCAATGCTGGATGGCGCAGCCGCCGCAGACCGTGAAATGCGGACAGAACGGCGCGATGCGCTGCGGGCTCGCCCGCCGGACCTCGACGAGCTTGCGGCGATCGGGGTGGCCGTGAACCTCGGCCACCTCGACGGTCTCGCCCCCCAGCGTGTAGGGCACATAGACGTTGCCGCCGGTCGAGGGCGCCACGCCGTCGCCGAAATGGCCGACATGATCGATGAGGAGCGTCTCAGCCACGCCGCGCGCCGAGGAAGAATTCGATGTTGCCGTCGCCGCCGGCGATGGAGGAGGGGAACACCTGCATGTCGGTGCAGCCGAGCGAGCCGGCGAACGCCGTGATGTCGTCGCAGATCTGCTGGTGCACCATGGCATTGCGGATGATGCCGCCCTTGTAGTTCTTCCGCTCCGCCTCGTATTGCGGCTTGATCAGCGCGAGCAGATGCATCGGGCTAGCTGCGAGCGACAGCGCCGCAGGGAGGACCGCCTTCAGCGAGATGAAGCTGACGTCGATCACGACGATTTCGGGCCGCGCCGGCAGGCGGGTGTTTTCCAGCTTGCGGATGTCGGTGGCTTCCATCGACACGATCTTGGGATGGCCGTGCAGCGAGTGGTGCAACTGGCCGTGTCCGACATCGATGGCGAATACCATCGCAGCCCCGTTCGCCAGCAGCACGTCGGTGAACCCGCCGGTGGAGGCGCCGACGTCGAGGCAGATGCGGTCCTCGATCTCGATCGGATATTGCTCCAGCGCGCCCGCGAGCTTGACGCCGCCGCGCGACACCCACGGGTGCGCCGGCTGCGCCTGCAGCACGGCATCGGCCGGAATCACCTCGGAGGCTTTGGCGACCGGCCGGTCGTTGGCGATGACGAGGCCGGCATCGATCGCGGCGCGCGCCCGCGCCCGGCTCTCGAACAGGCCGCGCTCCACCAGCACGACGTCGGCGCGCTTGCGCGAGGTCTCGCTGTTGCCCTGTTTTGCCATCATCGGCCCGACTTTCCCGCCGCCAGACGCACGCAGGCCTCGAACGAGGTCAGGTCGTGCCAGATGTCAGCGGGTCTTGCCCGCGGCGTCACCAGCGGCGCGCCATGCAACTCGAGCGCATGGATCATCATCAGATTATCCGGCAGGCCGAAATCCTCAACCGTCAGTCCGTCGGCGTCGATCAGACGCTTATCGGAGGCGCTTGTCACGGTCGTGAAACGCGCGACGCGCCCGGCATGGAGTTCCGGATCGTTGCAATAGCCGAGGCAGAGCTTGCCGCGGCCGGCCATGTAGCCGAGCTCGTAGACGGTTCCGGGATCGGCGCCGGGGCCGCGGAACGGCGTCAGATTGGCGATGATGGCGTCGGCCGCATCCATCATCGCCTCGAGTCCCTTGAAGATTTGCAGCGAGGCGTCGCGGGCGGAAAGATCGACGGCGGTGTCGAGCGGATAGAGTCCGGTGACGCCATGGCGCGCACAGATGTCGCGCTTCTGCCGTCCAATATCGAGCGCATCCGGCAGGAACACATCAGGTCCCGCCAGATAGATTTTCATCGATTGTCCGCTCTAATGATGTGGCGAGGTGCAAACACCGGCGAGGACTGCGCTCCCTCTCCCGCTCTTGCGGGGGAGGGCTGGGGAGGGGGTGTCACCACGAGTCGCGCTGCCCGTGCGGAGAGAGCCCCCACCCGCATCGCATCCATGATGCGATGCGACCTCCCCCGCAAGCGGGAGAGGCAAGAAAGCGCGCTCTTACGCGAGCTTGACGCTCTCGGTCTTGAAGTCCTTGCCGAGCGTCTCGAACACCTTGGCGACGATGCCCTTGGCGTCGAGGCCGGCGCGCGCATACATCGCGTTCGGCGAGTCGTGGTCGAGGAACACGTCCGGCAGCACCATCGTGCGCATGCGCAGGCCACCGTCGAGCAGGCCGTTGTCGGACACGAACTGCATGACATGCGAGCCGAAGCCGCCGACCGAGCCTTCCTCGATGGTGATCAGGATCTCGTGGTCGCGGGCGAGCTTCAGCACCAGCTCCTCGTCGAGCGGCTTCATGAAGCGGGCATCGGCGATGGTGGCGGACAGGCCATGGGCGGCGAGTTCGTCGGCCGCCTTCTCGCATTCGGCGAGACGCGTGCCGAACGACAGCAGCGCCACCTTCTTGCCCTGGCGGATGATGCGGCCCTTGCCGATCTCGAGGGGGACGCCGACGTCGGGCATTTCCACGCCGCGGCCTTCGCCGCGCGGATAGCGCAGCGCGCTCGGGCGGTCGTTGATCGCGACCTGGGTCGCCACCATGTGCACCATTTCGGCTTCGTCCGACGCCGCCATGATCACGAAGTTCGGCAGGCAGCCGAGATAGGCGTTGTCGAAGGAGCCGGCGTGGGTGGCGCCGTCGGCGCCGACAAGGCCGGCGCGGTCGATGGCGAAGCGCACGGGCAGGCTCTGGATCGCGACGTCATGCACGACCTGGTCGTAGCCGCGCTGCAGGAAGGTGGAATAGATCGCGCAGAACGGCTTGTAGCCTTCGGTGGCAAGGCCGGCGGCGAAGGTCACCGCATGCTGCTCGGCGATGCCGACGTCGAAGGTGCGGTCGGGGAAAGCCTTGTTGAAGATGTCGACGCCGGTGCCCGACGGCATCGCCGCGGTGATGGCGACGATCTTCTCGTCCTTCTGCGCTTCCTTGACCAGGCTCTGGCCGAACACGTTCTGATAGGCCGGCGCATTCGGCTTGGCTTTCGCCTGCGTGCCGGTGGCGACGTCGAACTTGACCACGGCGTGATACTTGTCGGCGGAGGCTTCCGCCGGGCCGTAGCCCTTGCCCTTTTGCGTCACGACGTGGACCAGGATCGGGCCGGTCTCCATGTCGCGCACGTTCTTCAGCACGGGGAGCAGATGGTCGAGGTTATGGCCGTCGATCGGGCCGACATAATAGAAGCCGAGCTCCTCGAACAGCGTGCCGCCGTCCATCATGAAGCCGCGGGAATATTCTTCGACGCGGTTGGCGCGGTTGGCGATGATTTTCGGCAGGCGCTTGTTGATCTGCTTGGCCGCCTCGCGCAGCGTGCGGTAGGTCTTGCCGGAATAGAGCCGCGACAGATACGCGCTCATCGCGCCGACCGGCGGCGCAATCGACATGTCGTTGTCGTTGAGGATGACGATCAGGCGGGAATTCATCGCGCCCGCATTGTTCATGGCTTCATAGGCCATGCCGGCGCTCATCGCGCCGTCGCCGATCACGGCGATCACGTTGTTCTTGCCGCCGGCGAGGTCGCGGGCGACCGCCATGCCGAGGCCGGCCGAAATCGAGGTCGAGGAGTGCGCGGCGCCGAACGGGTCGTAGTCGCTCTCGCTGCGCTTGGTGAAGCCGGAGAGGCCGCCGCCGGTGCGCAAGGTGCGGATGCGGTCGCGCCGTCCGGTGAGGATCTTGTGCGGGTAGGCCTGGTGGCCGACGTCCCAGATCAGGCGATCGCGGGGCGTGTCGAAGACATAATGGATCGCGGTGGTCAGTTCGACCACGCCGAGGCCGGCGCCGAAATGACCGCCGGTCACCGAGACCGCGTCGATCGTTTCCTGGCGAAGCTCGTCGGCGACCTGCTGCACCTGCTCGATCTTGAGCTTGCGCAGGTCATCGGGGGTTTTGATGGTGTCGAGAAGCGGCGTCTTACTAAATGCGGTCACAGCGATATTCCATTTTTCGCATGTCGGAACACGAGGTCCGACGAGAATTGGGTATGCGCATTCAGCGCGCAGCGAGCCTGATTGGTTAGCCTTAGCGGCAGCCCAAATCGTTCAATGTGATTTTCATCACCTAAGGCGTCTTCACCCGTCCCGGTCAATTTTGTCGAGCTTTTTGAAGTCCTTGCACCGCATTTCTGCGGTGGTCCACCAGTCCCAAGAGCCCATAGAGATGCAAGCTCTACACCAAAGTGCCCGCCAAAGCCAACCCGGCCTGCCTGAATTGGCGGCTGGCCGAAGCGCGAAAGCCGGACAAGATTAACCTCGGAGGCGCGCGCCTGGTTCCAAAGTGCTGAGTTCCTCGGCATCATTTGGGCCGGATCGGGCATTTTCGAGCTGTTTCCAGGCCCATTCCCGGGCAGTCGGATCGCCGGTCGCGACCGTCAGTGCCGCCTGCGGCACCGCCATGCGCTCGGCCAGCGGCACCGGGCCGCAGACGATCATGAAGAAATCGTAGGCGTGGGGCACCTCGTTCGCCATCACGAACTGGAAGTGCATCCGGAAGAACTGCCGGCGGAAGGCGCCGTAGTGCTCCGGCAGGATGACCTCGCGGAAACGCAGCGGCACGATGGTCGGGTTGCGCTTCGCGGCGCCGACATCGATGCCGTGCGCGGCCAGCGGATCGAACTGGAAGAAGTTCATCACGTCCTTGCGGGCCTGGCAGTCGATCCATGCGATCGACGGCTCGACCGCGAGCCGGCGCAGATGATCGCGGAATTCCTGCGAGGCGGCGTGGTAGCCGACGATGGGGAAATTGGCGCCGATGGTGAGCAGCACGATGCGCGGGCCGTGGCGGCCGAGTTCGGGATCGAGTTTCAGCGCGCGCGCCAAAATCTCGACGCCGAGGAACGAGCCGGAGCTGTGGCCGACCAGCACGATCTCTTCCGCAGCGCTGTTGCTTGCGACCTTGACCAGATGCTCGGCAAAGCGGTCGATGCGCTGGTCCCATTCCGGGCGCTGGCGGTGCGAGAATTGCCAGGTCCAGATCGTGTCGGCGAGCAGGTAGAGCACGTAGGTGCGTTTTTCCGTGTATTTCAACATCGTGCCGAGCAGCGCGACGAAGACGGCGGCGGCGACAGCGATGCTGAAGAGATCGGGAATGCCGAGCGCGTCGAGGCCCCATCTGACCGCATAGGCGACCGCGCCGACGCAAATCGCCTCCGCCAGCAACACGATGTGCGGCCAGGTGATGAAGGTGGCAAAGCGCCAGCTCGACGCAAAGAAGCGAAACGCCGTGCCGCGCACGATCAGCCGCAAGTAGATCCACACCGCGTGAAACACGATGCGCCAGATCGGCTGCGCCAGGTCGCGCTGGATGAAATCCTCAAAGCGCAGGAAGTCGTAATCGGTTTTGGTCTGCCAGTCGGTGGCCTTGGTCTCGATGGTCCAGGAGGCCATCTCGGCGGCCATCTCGCCGTTGTCGGCGGATTGCGGGCGGGTGATGGTGGTGGTGACACCATAGAGCCGTGCGAACTTGCGCAGCTCGGTCCGGAACATCCGATAGTACTGTGCCAGCCCGCGGGGGTCGTATCCCCCGATATAGATGATATGGCGGTGCTGGACGCGCAACTAAGGTTCCCCTGACCGCGGGACTATAGCAGGCCGCATCGGGCGGAAAGAGCTATTTCGGCCCGCGGACGGCCTGAACGCAAAACTGCGAAAACAACCCCATGCAAAGTAGGATCGGTGCCGCGCTGCACGACGCGGGCAGCTCACTGCACGTCGAGCGGCTCGGTCCCCGTGGCCTGGCCGGAGGCATCGGTGGTGATCTTGTCGACGCGGGCCTCGGCCTGGCGCAGCAGCTCCTCGCAGCGGCGCTTCAAGGCTTCGCCGCGTTCATAGATGGTGACCAACTCTTCCAGCGGCACCTTGCCTTCCTCGAGCCGCTTGACGATCGACTCCAGTTCCTCGATCGCGCGCTCGAAGGTGAGCTTCTTCACATCGGCTTGGGTGTTTTCGGCCATGAGCGGTTTCCCAAAATGCGGCGGCCTTGGCCGGACGCGGAATCAGAGAGAGGTTTTCGCCATTGTGACGGCGATCTAGCCGCCCATCAATGCGGTGACATGGGCTTCGACCAACTCCTGCAGTCCCTGCAGGTCGTAGCCGCCCTCCAGCACGGAGACGACGCGGCCGCCGGCGGTCTTGTCGGCAAGGTCCATCAGCTTCCGCGTCGACCCAGCCGAAATCCTCGGCCTTCAGGTTCAGCGAGGCGAGGGGATCGCGATAATGCGCATCGAAGCCCGCGGAAATGATGATCAGTTCCGGGCTGAACTTTGTCAGCTGCGGCAGGATCAGGTTCTCGAACGCGGAGCGGAATTTGGCGCTGCCGTCTTCGGGATCGAGCGGCGCGTTGACGATGGTGTCGTGCTCGCCGCGCTCGCCCTTGGCGCCGGTGCCCGGGAACAGCGGCATCTGGTGGGTCGAGCAATACATCACGGTGGGATCGGCCCAGAAGATGTCCTGCGTGCCGTTGCCGTGATGGACGTCGAAATCGACCACGGCCGCGCGCGCGATGCCGTATTTGCGCTGCGCGTAGCGCGCGGCGATCGCGGCATTGTCGAAGAAGCAAAAGCCCATCGGCTTGGAGACTTCGGCATGATGGCCGGGCGGGCGCACTGCGACGAAGGCGTTTTGGTGCTGCCCGGTCATCACGGCATCGGTCGCCGACACCGCGCCGCCGACGCCGCGCATCACGGCTTCCCAGGTGCCCGGCGACATCGAGGTGTCGCCGTCGACATAGATCATGCCTGACGTGGGCGCGATGTGGCGCAGCTCGGTGACGTAATGCTCGCCATGGCACAGCGTGACCTGGTCGAGGCTGCCTTCCGGCGCCTGGTCGCGCACCAGCAGGCTGAAGCGCTCCTTGGCGAGCGCGGCATCGACGGCGCGCATCCGGTCGGGCCGCTCCGGATGGTCCGGCGCGTCAGGTGATTGAGACAGGCTTCGTGGCTGAGAAGAAGCGTCATGCGGGGCCCTGGGTGATACGCCAATTTAGGGCGCGATTTGTCCCTTAGGAAGGGTAGGTAGGCCAAAAGGGCCTTGCAAATCAATTCAGTCTGCTGATGCGACCGCCCGATGTCGGGCCGATCGGGCTGTTGCCGCGGAAGAAGTCATATAATGCGTCGACGTCGTAGACGCCGGTGAGCTGGTCCACGCCCTTCGTGAAGACGGAAAAGCCGTCGCCGCCGACGGACAGATAATTGTTCAGGGTGACGCGATAGCGCGCGGCCGGGTCGATCCTGGCGCCATCAAGCGTCATCCGCTCGGCGATGATGCGCTCGCCGTCGCCCTTGCTGTTGTCCCAGGCGAAGCTGAATCCCTTGGAGACCTGCAGGATGCGCGGCCGCTTCGGGTCCGCCCATTGCTGCTCCAGCGCGTCCTTGAGCTGTTGTCCCGTCAAGGTCATCGTCACCAGCTGGTTGCGGAACGGTTGCGCGGAGAACACGTCGGCATAGCTGACCGCGCCCTCTTCCTTCTTGACGATGTCGGCGCGGATGCCGCCGGGATTGGTGAAGGCGATCACCGCGCCGCCGGTCTTCTCAGCCTGAGTTGCTGCCAGCTGCGCATCGGCAATGATATCGCCGAGCGGGCTTTCGCCGGCGGCATCCGGCGCGCGCGACAGCGTTTCGCTGATCGAGCCGGCCGGGCGGTTGGCGATCGGCGCCGAAAGCTTGTCATAGGAGTCGATCAGCGCGGTCTGCTCGGGATTCTTGGCGATCGTCGCGCTGCGCACGATGTGGTTCTCGGGTTTCGCGACGACCATGTCGCGCGTGGCCGGATCGAGCTTGACGTCGATCGTGGTGACGAGCGTGCCGTATTTGTCGGCGCTGGTGACCAGCCGTCCGTCGATCTCGCAGAGATAGGCGCGGTGGGTGTGGCCGGAGATCACGAGGTCCACCGCCTTGTCGAATTTCTTCACGATCTCGACGATCGGCCCGGAGATCCCGGCGCAGCCGTCGTAATTGCCGATCAGGCAATCCGCCCTCGTGGATCAGCACCACGATCGCCTCGATCCCTTTTCCGCGCAGCTCCGGGATCAGCGCGTTGACGGTCTCGGCTTCGTCGCGGAATTCGAGCCCGGCGATGCCGGTCGGCGAGACGATGCCGGCGGTGCCTTTCAAGGTCAGGCCGATGAAGGCGACGGGGATGCCGTCGAACTCCCTGACGGCATAGGGCGGCAGCACCGTCTTGCCGGTGCTCTTCTCGACCGTGCTCGCGGCGAGATAGCGGAACTTGGCGCCGGCAAAGCGATGCGGGCCCTGGCAGCCGTCGACCGGATGGCAGCCGCCGTTCTGCATGCGCAGCAGCTCGTCCTTGCCCTCGTCGAATTCGTGATTGCCGACGGATGTCACCTCCAGCCCCATCATCGACAGCGACTCGATGGTCGGCTCGTCATGGAACAGCGCCGACAGGAACGGACTCGCGCCGATCAGATCGCCGGCGGCGACGAAGATCGAGTGCTTGCGCCCCTCGCGCAGCTCCTTCACCAGCGTTGCCATGTGCTCGGCGCCGCCGGCCGGCACCGTGATCTTCTTGGTCGCGTCAGCGGGATCGTCGATGCGGATGCCGCCGGCGAACGGTTTCAGGTAGCCGTGGAAATCGTTGATGGCGAGGATGCGCAGATCGACGGGGTCCTTGCCTTGCGCGAAAGCAGGCGAGGCGAGGGCGGTCAACGCCAGGACAAGGATGAAGCGGAGAGGCAATCTCATGACGGGCAGCTTGCTGTTGACAGGGCGAGGCGCGAGCGCCTCACTCCTTCCTCCGCGCGACGAACGCCTTGAAGGCGGCCGTCGCCTCCTTGGAGCGCAGGCGCTCGGCGAACAGATGCGCTTCCTGGTCGATGCGGCGCGTCATGTCTTCCGGCGGCAGCTTCACCAGCTTGCGCGTCATCGCCACCGCCTCGGCCGGCAGCTCGCAGATGTCGCGCGCGACCTTGCGCGCCTCGTTCTCGGTCTGGCCCGGCGCCACCACCTCGTTGACGAAGCCGGCCTCGCGCGCGGCATCCGCGTCCATCGAGCGGCCCATCACCAGCATGGCGAAGGCGCGCTGGTGGCCCATGGTGCGCGGCATCAGCAGGGTCGAGGCCGCTTCCGGTACCAGGCCGAGATGGATGAAGGGCGCCGAGAAGCGCGCGGTCTTGCTCGCCAGCACATAGTCGCAGTGGAACAGCATGGTGGTGCCGATGCCGACCGCGACGCCGTCGACGGCGGCGATGATCGGCTTGGTGTTGTGCGCCAGCGAGTAGAGGAATTTCACCGCGTTGGTGGCGCGCGAGATGTCGATATTGGCGGTGCCGTTCTCGAGGAAATCCTCGATGTCGTTGCCGGAGGTGAACACGCCGCCGGAACCGCCGGTGATGATGAAGCAGCGCACCTGCGGATTGTTCTGCGCGGTGTCGATGGCCTCGCTCATCGCGCGATACATATCGTGGGTGATCGCGTTCTTCTTCTCCGGCCGGCGCATCGTGATGACGCGCGTCTGCTTGTCGTCGGCAACGATTACATGCTCGGTCATGGCACCCCCGGCACCCGCCGCCGCGCTGCCGCCGGCGAGTCATGGTGGCATCCTACATGATGTCAGGCACGGCCCAAGTGTCCGGGATGTGTCCGGGCCGACTTTTTCGCGCCCGACCCCATGAAGAAAACGCGGCGCAGTTAAGCCAAATTGAGCGCAGCCCGCGCGAATATGTCGCGCTCGGTGCGCTGCTACACCAGCAACACCGCATCCGCGCCGTTCACGGCTTCGGCGCTGTCGGTCACCGTCTTCTCCAGCGATCCCGCCGCGACCGCAATGTTCTCCGCAAAGAACCGCGCCAGCGCCACATGGCGTTGCGGCTCGGCCTCGCCGTTGCTCTTGGCCGCCAGCGCCTCGCCCGCGAGCATGCAGCCGCCGAGCGTGGAACCGAACAGCCGCAGGTAAGGCGTCGCGCCCGCCAGCGCATCGTTCGGCGCCGCACTCATCCGCTCCAGCAGCCACTTGCTGCTGCGCTCCAGCGAGCCCAGCGCCTCGCGCAGTTTCGCGCCCGTGGTGCCGAACGCCGGATCGTTCGAGGTTTCCACGCGGCTTGACGATCGCGCCGAGTTCATCGAGCAGCTTCCACACCGCCTCGCCGCCATTGGCCGCTAGCTTGCGCGTGACGAGATCGATCGACTGGATGCCGTTGGTGCCCTCATAGATCGAGGTGATGCGCGCGTCGCGGGCATGCTGGGCGGCGCCAGTCTCCTCGATGAAACCCATGCCGCCATGCACCTGCACGCCCAGATACGCCACCTCGTTGCCGATGTCGGTGGAGAACGCCTTCGCGACCGGCGTCAGCAGCGCGCCGCGCGCGGCGGCATCGTCCCGCACCTTGGCGTCCTTGGCCCGCACCGACACGTCGAGCGCGACTGCAGTGGCATAGCAGATCGAGCGCGCCGCCGCGGTCATGCTCTTCATCTGCATCAGCATGCGCTTCACGTCCGGATGCACGATGATCGGGTCGAGCCCGTCGCCCTTCTTGCCCGTGGCGCGGCCCTGCTTGCGCTCCTGCGCGTACGCCAGCGCCTGCTGGAACGCGCGGTCGGCGATCCCGACGCCTTCGAGCCCGACGCCGAGCCGCGCCTGGTTCATCATCGTGAACATGCAGGCCATGCCTTTGTTCTCTTCGCCGATCAGGTAGCCGATGGCGCCGCCGGCATCGCCCATGGTCATGGTGCAGGTGGGGGAGGCGTGGATGCCGAGCTTGTGCTCGACGCCGGAGGCGATGATGTCGTTGCGCGCGCCGATCGCGCCGTCCTTGTTCACCAGGAACTTCGGCACCAGGAACAGCGAGATCCCGCGCGTGCCCGCCGGCGCATCGGGCAGCCGCGCCAGCACGAAATGCACGATGTTGTCGGTCATGTCGTGCTCGCCATAGGTGATGAAGATCTTCGTCCCCTTCAGGCGATAGGTTCCGTCGGCCGCGCGCTCGGCGCGGGTGCGCAGCGCGCCGACGTCGCTGCCGGCGCCGGGCTCGGTGAGCTGCATGGTGCCGGTCCATTCGCCCGACACGAGTTTCGCCAGATAGATCTGCTTCAGCTCGTCCGAGCCGTGCGCATCGAGCGCCTCGATGGCCGAGAGCGTCAGCAGCGGGCAGAGCCCGAAGGCGATGTTCGCCGCCGACCAGATTTCCGTGCAGGCGGCGTTGATGGCGAGCGGCAGGCCTTGCCCGCCGAACGCTTCCGGCCCCGACACCGCGTTCCAGCCCGCGCCCGCCCAGCGCTGATAGGCATCCGGCCAGCCCGGCGCGGTCGTCACCACGCCCTTGTCGAGCTTGATGCCGTGCTCGTCGCCGACTTTGTTGAGCGGCGCCAGCACGTCGGCGGCGAATTTGCCGGCCTCCTCCAGCACGGCCGCGGTGATGTCGCCGTCGAAATCGCCGTAATGCCCGGCCTCGACCGCGGCCTTCAGCCCCGCGCCATGGTTGAGCGAAAGCAGGATGTCGGCGATCGGCGCGGTGTAGGTCATGGCGGTGCTCGGGTTGTACGCGGGGGCTGATACGCTGCCGTATCACGAAACCCCAGGGGTCTCAATGGCCGGCAGGGCGCAGCATGGAGCAGTACGGCGCCAGATCAAGCGGGTTTTCAGGTGGGCTGCGCCCGGCGAAGCCTCTTGGCGAAGCCGGGAACGGGGAGGGCGAAAGAAGCCGCGGGTTTCCAGTGGGAAAAGGGCAGGGCGGGCCGCGCCCGGCGTAGCCCCTTGGCGAAGCCGGGTTGAACTAGGGCCATCGGCCCTATAGACCGGCGTGGCCGAAGCGCGTTCGCGTCGTGGTCACAGCCACGCCGTTCCCGACCGGCCCATTGGGGCGTAGCCAAGCGGTAAGGCAGCGGATTTTGATTCCGCCATTCGGAGGTTCGATCCCTCCCGCCCCAGCCAGTGTCGCGCTTTCAGCACGTCCAACTCGGCTTTGGTGCGTCGCTGTGGTAGCGTCATTGCCCGAGCACGCACTCAGCAATGCAGGTTTCAGATGACGCTGCCGACCATGTCTTTCATTTTCGGCGCCCTCCGTTGTTTGGCGGTGGGAATTCTTGATAGAGATGCGGCAGTTTACTTTCGAGGGGAACGGGACGGTCAGACGGATCTCGCAAGCGAGTCACAAAGCCGCGCGATGCCGTGCTGAACATTGCGAATGCGGCAGGCTTTCCCAAAGTATCTTCACAGGTCCAACGAGCTCAATTCGATGCTGACTGCGGTGCGCTTCTATATAGCCGGTTGCCGGCCGGGGAAGCGTTGCGCGATGACGTCTGGGCTTACCTCGCGACCGTCTTGATGCCCGATGTCTGCTTGTGGCGTTTCCCGAATGCTCGGCCAGAGCGCTTCTTTGGAGGTGTTCGCAATACCTTTCAGCGCCTGTGGCTTAGGGCCCGTGCATTTGACCGAGGCCCGGACAACGCAAACCGTTGGAAGCTGCTCAGCGAACTCTCGGAAGATGCTATGGTACAGGTGACAGAGCGGCCGTCGATTGGCGCAGATCCCCGAGTTTCACTAGCCATAGCGGAAAGCTGGCTAAAGACAGCGACTAAGATCGGGAAAAGCAAAATGGAGGCAGTCGCCTGGGATGCGATTCGAATCCGGTGCGAGGCCTACTTGCGTCGTTGGCACTCAAGACGTCGTTCAGGATATTTTTCCAAGGCTATTGCGCGACTGTGAGTTCGAGGATTTGGGGCATGCGGAGTCATTCGGCTTCGCAGAATTGTCAAGCCCCCCAAAGTCAAAAAATTCGCTTTACACGAATTCCGATTTACGTTATGCATCACCCCGTCCCGTGCTCTTCAGGAGGGGCGTTGCGCATCGCCACGAAACGTTGGCGCGGGATGCGATGGCCGTTGTGGGCGTCAGGTGCGTTGATTTGCCTGGGTGAAACGTTCGCGGCGGACGGCGAAGTCGTGTGGACCTGGCGCCGCGACCCTGGCGTCTATCCGGCCTGCCTGTGCGGGCCTGGCAACGGGGGCAACAAAGGCCGTTCCCCGGGGTGAGCACGTATAAGCCGTCAAACATTGCGCGGGGAAGGCCGGCGTGGCCGGTTGTACCTGTAGTCCTACGCCCGTGTGCTTTACGCATGCGGGATGCCCGTGTGCTTCGGCGCGCGGGATCTACGGGTGCATCTGGCGCCCGGCCTTCCCTGCGCCCTCTGATTTCAGAGGGACGATCGAAATTGGCAAAGACTCCGGGCGCTACCGCGCCGCGAGGCCGAAATTGCGCGTCTCAGAATTCCGCCGAACTCTCGCCCGCGACTTCTAGCTCACCGCCAGCCCAGCGCGGGCGCGACATGTGTCAGGATCGCCTCCAGCACATGCGCGTTGTAGTCGACGCCGAGCTGGTTGGGCACGGTCAAGAGCAGCGTGTCGGCCTCCGCGATCGCTTCATCCGCCTTCAGTTCCTCGATCAGCGCCTCCGGCTCGGCCGCGTAGGTGCGCCCGAAAATCGCCCGCGTCCGCTCGTCGATGAATCCGATCTGGTCCTCGGCGCCGCCCTCGTGGCCGAAATAGGCGCGATCGGCGTCGTTGATCAGCGCGATGATGCTGCGGCTGACCGACACGCGCGGCGCGCGCGTATGCCCGGCCTCCTTCCAGGCCGCGCGGTAGGCGCGGATCTGCCTGGCCTGCTGCACAGAGAAGGGCTCGCCGGTCTCGTCGTTCTTCAAGGTCGAGCTCTGCAGGTTCATGCCGAGCTTGGCCGCCCACTCCGCCGTCGCGTTCGAGCCGGCGCCCCACCAGATGCGATCGCGCAAGGCTTCCGAGAGCGGCTCGAGGCGCAGCAGGCCCGGCGGGTTCGGAAACATCGGCCGCGGATTGGCTTTCGCAAAGCCTTCCCCGCGCAACAGGTCGAGAAACACCTCGGCGTGACGCCGCCCCATGTCGGCGTCGCTCTCGCCGTCCGCCGGCCGGAAGCCGAAATAGCGCCAGCCGTCGATCACCTGTTCGGGCGAGCCCCTGGAGATGCCGAGTTGCAGCCGCCCGCCCGCGATCAGGTCGGCCGCGCCCGCGTCCTCGATCATGTAGAGCGGGTTCTCGTAGCGCATGTCGATCACGGCGGTGCCGATCTCGATTTTGCTGGTCTTCGCGCCCACCGCCGCCAGCAGCGGGAAGGGCGAGGCGAGCTGGCGGGCAAAATGATGCACCCGGAAATAGGCGCCGTCGGCGCCGAGCTGCTCGGCCGCGACCGCGAGCTCGATCGACTGCAGCAGCACATCCGAAGCCGATCGCGCCTGCGAATGCGGCGAGGCCGTCCAGTGGCCGAACGAGAGGAACCCGATCTTTTTCATGCTCATTCCAATTTGAATTGCGAAATGGCCGCTTGTTGCCCAAATAGAGTGGCGCACTGCTCGCGTCAAACTCCGCCGTCGTCCCTGCGAACGCAGGGACCCATAACCACTGCTCTGCATTGGTGAAAGTAACTGGAGCTCCAGCGTGCTTAAGCAACTCGGCCCTGTGGTTATGGGTCCCCGCGTTCGCGGGGACGACATCCCGGTTGGGATGGTCATCCGCGCCACACTCACCGCCATTCTCCTCGCCTGCCTCGCCGCGCCTGTTCTCGCCGAGGACAACCTCTATCGCGGACAGACCATCGTCACCGGCACCGGCGAAGCCAATCGCCTGGTCGGCTTTGCCGCCTGCCTGGAAGACGTGCTGATCAAAGTGTCGGGCCAGCTGCGCCTTGCCGGCGATCCGCGGCTGGCGCCGTACAGGGAGGGTGCCGCCAGGCGCGTGCGCGATTATTCCTATCGCGACGAGAAGGGTGGCAAGCCGACGAACGACGAACAAGGCACGCGCGACCGCTCCTTCGTCCTCACCGTCGATTTCGACGAGCCCGCCATCAATGCGGCGCTCGCCGCGCTCGGCACCAAACCGTGGCTCGCGCGCCGGCCGGTGCTTGCCGTGTTCGCCGAGTTTCGGCTTGCCGCGCGTCGCTACGTCGTCGCCGCCGACACGAAGCCAACAGATCTGGAAAAGCAGGCGCTGCAGGCGGCTGCCTTCAAGCGCGGCCTTTCCATCGTGCTGCCGGATGCCGCGACGCTGCGAAAATATCGGCGCCAATGACACTGTGCTGAAC
Organism: uncultured Alphaproteobacteria bacterium; assembly: GCA_963726865.1. Taxonomy (GTDB): domain Bacteria; phylum Pseudomonadota; class Alphaproteobacteria; order Rhizobiales; family Xanthobacteraceae; genus Bradyrhizobium. The sequence continues at coordinate 106,035 of CAVSEE010000008.1, forward strand.
ATCCCGCCGACGAAGCTCGCGGAAGCTACGGCCAAACAGGGCGGCGAAGTCGTGCTGATCGCGCACCTGGTCTGGGACGAGGCGGCGCTACACTGGAATGCCGAGTGGCAGTTTGAGGGCAAGGACAGGTGGCAGCAATGGCGGAGCTCGGCCGTCACCTATGACGAGGCCTTTCGCCAGGGGCTCGGCGGAGCCGCACAGATTATGTCTGATAAACAATAAGTTAGTTGAAGATTTGAATTCGCCCGATCTCTGGTATACCAGCGATTGTCAGGCCTTCGCACATGCGTTAGACACGCGCCGCCCGAACGACGCGAGCGCGACCGGGGCAGGGGACAAACCGAATTTTTGAGAGCGAGACCATGGCGCGCAACATCCTGATCCTGGGAGCCTCCTACGGCTCCCTGCTGGGCACAAAGCTCCTGATGGCCGGTCACAACGTGACCCTGGTCTGCCGCAAGAAGACGGCCGAGCTGATCAACCGCGACGGCACCGAAGTGCGCATCAAGCTGCGCGACGAGGCGGTGCATCGCGCGATTTTCTCGCGCAATCTTCCAGGCAAGCTCGATGCCACCGAGCCGCAGACCGTCGACATCTCGCGCTATGACCTCGTGGCGCTCGCGATGCAGGAGCCGCAATACACCAACCACACCGTGCGCGTGCTGATGGTGAAGATCGCCGCCGCTGGGCTACCGTGCCTCTCCATCATGAACATGCCGCCGCTGCCCTATCTGCAGCGCATCCCCTCGCTCAAGGAGATGGACCTCGACGAGGCCTACACCAACGCGCGCGTCTGGGAGCGCTTCAAGCCCGGGCTGGTGACGCTGTGCTCGCCCGATCCGCAGGCCTTTCGTCCGCCGGAAGAGGCGGCAAACGTGCTGCATGTCGGTCTGCCCACCAATTTCAAGGCCTCGGTGTTCGAGGACGAGAAGCACAACGCGCTGCTGCGCGAGCTGGAAGCCGACATCGACGCCGTCACGCTCGACGGCAAGGACGTGCCGGTGAAGCTGAAAGTGTTCGACTCGCTGTTCGTGCCATTGGCAAAGTGGTCGATGCTGCTGACGGGCAATTACCGCTGCATCACGCCTGATGATCCGCAGTCGATTCGCGACGCCGTGCATGGTGATTTGAAGCAGTCGCAGGCGATTTACGATCACGTCGATGCCGTCGCGCGCAAGCTCGGCGCCGACCCGGCCGATCAGGTGCCGTTTGAAAAGTACGCCAAGGCGGCGGAGAGTTTGTTGAAGCCATCATCGGCCGCCCGCGCGGTCGCCGCCGGCGCCCCCTTCATCGAGCGCGTCGATCTGCTGGTAAAACTGATCTCGCATCAGCTCGGCCAGCCCAATCCCGAGATCGACCGCACCGTCGAGATCGTCGACCAGAAGCTGAACGAGAAGATCGTGTCAGGAGGATCGGGCGCGACGTGACAGCTGTGGCCGGTTAGAGCTAGCCCGGCAGCGGCCGCAACTGCTGCACCTTGCGGAGGCGCTGCATCGCCTCTGGCGGCACCGAGAGCAGGACGCGCGACAAATCGTCGGCGAGCTCGATATGGCTGACGATGTCCGGGTTGATCTGCCTGGCGTGCGAGATCGGCAGCATGTGCCCGGCGCTCGTCACATGCCTGGTCTCCGCCCCCGGAATCAGCGCGGCGAGCTTGGCGACGACGCGCTGGGTCATGTAGGGCGATGTCCCGCCGGAGACCAGCAGCGTCGGCACGCGCAGTGTGCTCGCTGCCTCCGCAATATAATCCTCGCCGAGAATCGCGGTGAAGTCGAAGGCGACCTTCTCGATGTGCTCGATCATGCGCAGCCGCGCCTCGCCGGGCAGCGTTTCCTGCGGCGCCGAGCCGCTCCAGAACGCGAGGAAGCGGTCGAGCGCTTCCATGTACATGCCGTTCCAGAGATCGAAATAGATCTGCCGGCCCATCTCCGCGAATACATCGCTCAGCCGCCGGTCCGTGGCGTTGTCGTGCAGCAAAGTCGGCAGCACCGGCTCGATCAGCGTCAGGCTGCGGATGCGGCCGGCCCACGGCTCCGACGTCGCCATCTTGAACGCCACGGCGCCGCCATAGGAATGGCCGACCAGATGGATCGGCCCTTCGATGCCGTCGAGCTGTTCGCCGAGCAGCGCGGCCTCGTCCGCCAAGGTCACCGGCATGATCGGCCGTGACATGTGCCGGCCGTATCCGGAAAGATCGGGCGCGATCACCCGGTAGCCGCCGCCGAGCGCCTCGGTGAGCTGCTTCCATTGCCGGCCCGAACCGAGCGAACAATGCAGGGCAATGACGGTTGCGTTGGCCATGGTGTTTCCTTCTCAAATCTCGATGCGGTCGCAGGATGCGAATCGGCAATGCAGCGAGATTGGCGCGGCGCGGCGGCAAAGACTTTGAGGCCGGCTTGATTTGCCGTTGAGACGAGCCTGATTTTTCCTTGAGACGCGCGATCAGGATCGCATCACGCGATGCTCACGCCGCCGTGTGCGAGCTGTGAATGGTTCGGTGCAATCGAGCATCCTTATGCGCTCGCGCATGGCTCGTATTCCGACGGTATTCTCAAGCTTATCTGGATGAAAAATCCTCCCCATCTGAAAGTCCTGGAGGCCGCATGCATGCATGGTGCAGGCGGGGAAGGGGAGCTTGACCCTCTTCAATTTAACAGGATGAAACTACCATGAGCATGTTGAACCACACTTCGGATTTTTCATCGGCACCGTTTTTGATACGTAGATCGATCAGGTCTTTCGGCCGCGGTTTTTTCCGCGCCGTCAACAACGCGATTGCCGTCATCATCGCCCAGCGCGAACATCAGGCGAATATGACGATCCTTCGCAACTTGTCCGATCGCGATCTGCGCGACATCGGCCTGTCGCGCAGCCAGATCGGCAACGGGCTCGCCGAAGCGGCCAAGGACCGCCTGAGGTCGCAGTGGCAGCTCGCGGCCCGTTCCTGACGCACGCGGGCGCGCGCACGGAGTTGCGGATTTGCACTCCGCGCGCGCCGCTTGCTATGCTCGGGGCATGACAGAAATCCTGCCCGACACCATCCGCCGCCTCTACACCGATCCCGCCGAATATATCGACAGCGATCATCCGTCCGTCGTCGAGTTCGCCCAGACCGCCGTGCCGGCCGCGGCCGGCGAGCGCGAAAAGGCGAGCCTGCTCTACACGGCGGTGCGTGACGGCATCCGCTACAACCCCTATGTCAACATGCGCACGTCGGAGACCTTTCGCGCCTCCAGCGTGCTCGCCGCCGGCACCGGCTATTGCGTCGGCAAGGCCGCGCTCTATGCCGCCGCCTGCCGCGTCCACGGCATCCCGGCCCGGGTCGGCTTTGCCGACGTGCGCAACCACCTCACCACCGAGAAGCTGCGCGCCAGCATGGGCACCGATCTCTTCACCTGGCACGGTTTTACCGAAGTCTTCGTCGACGGCGCCTGGCGCAAGGCCACGCCTACCTTCAACGCCACGCTGTGCGAAAAGGTCGGCGTCAAGCCGCTCGATTTCGACGGCCACAGCGACGCGCTGCTGCATCCCTTCGACGGGGCGGGCCGGGCCTACATGCAATATGTCAACGACCGCGGCACCTATCACGACGTCCCCGCCAAATTCCTGATGCGGGAAATGGCGCGCGACTACGCCAACATGCAGGGCGAGGATCTTTCCGGCCGCGACATGGAGAAGGAAGCGGCCGGAGGCTAGGAATCACTGTTGCCGCCCCGCGCGGGACGATTTGCAAAAGCTTTAAGTTTAAAATATATTGCGCCTGCCGCCGAGGATTTGGAGGGAGACCCGCATGCCCGCAACGCCGCACGCCCCGCATGCGCTGGTCACCGGCGGCGGCCGCGGTATCGGCCGCGCCATTGCGGCCTCTCTTGCGAAGCAGGGCATGACCGTCACGGTGCTGGGCCGCCAGCGCGCCGCGCTGGACGAGGCGGTTGCCGCAGGCGATGCGCATTTTGCCGATATCGCCGACGTCGCCGACAAGGCCGCCATCACTGCGGCGATCGCGCGTGCGGCGGAGCGGCAGCCGATCGACATTCTCGTTGCCAATGCGGGCGCGGCGGAATCCGCGCCGTTTGCCAAGTCCGACGCCGCGCTGTTCGCGCGCATGATGGATGTCAATTTCATGGGCGTGGTGCATTCGATCCACGCTGCGCTGCCGTCGATGAAGACGCGGCCCGCGGGCCGCATCGTTGCGGTCGCCTCGACCGCGGGGCTGAAGGGCTACGCCTATGTCAGCGCCTATGTCGCGGCCAAGCACGCCGTCGTCGGCCTCGTGCGCGCGCTGGCGCTGGAGCTGGCGAACACGCCGATCACCGTCAACGCCGTCTGCCCAGGGTTTACCGACACCGACCTCGTCGCCGGCAGCATCGACAACATCATGAAAAAGACCGGCCGCAGCCGCGAGCAGGCCGTGGCGGAGCTTGCGAAACACAATCCGCAGGGACGCCTGGTGACGCCGCAGGAAGTCGCCGACACGGTGCTGTGGCTGTGCGGCGCGGGCGCCAGTGCCGTCACCGGCCAGGCCATCGCGGTGGCCGGCGGCGAAATTTGAGAAGGCGGCGATTGACCGCTCGATAAAGTACAGGGAGATTCCATGAGCCGACCAGCCAACCCCGTGACGCTGCCGCTCGCCGACTACACGCCAAAGCATTTCCTGCTCGCCGTCGTGGACGGGGTCGCGACGGTGACGCTGAACCGGCCCGAGCGCAAGAATCCGTTGACCTTCGAGAGCTACCGGGAGCTGACCGATTTCTTTCGCGCCTGCGCCTTCGACGACCAGGTCAAGGTGATCATCGTCACCGGCGCCGGCGGCAATTTCTCGTCCGGCGGCGACGTGTTCGAGATCATCGGGCCCCTGATCAAGATGGACACCAAGGGCCTCACCGCGTTCACCCGGATGACCGGCGATCTCGTCAAGGCGATGCGCGCCTGCCCGCAGCCGATCGTGGCCGCAGTCGAGGGCATCTGCGCCGGCGCCGGCGCCATCGTCGCCATGGCCTCCGACATCAGGTTCGCCGCCACGGGAGCCAAGGTCGCCTTCCTCTTCAACAAGGTGGGCCTTGCCGGCTGCGACATGGGCGCCTGCGCGATCCTGCCGCGCATCATCGGCCAGTCGCGCGCCTCCGAGCTGCTCTACACCGGCCGCTTCATGACCGCGGAGGAGGGCGAGCGCTGGGGCTTCTTCAGCCGCATCGTCACGCCGGAGCATGTGCTGGCGCAGACGCTGCAGCTGGCACGCTCGATCGCGGAAGGGCCGACCTTCGGCAACACCATGACCAAGCGGATGCTCGCCATGGAATGGGCGATGTCGGTGGAGGAGGCGATCGAGGCCGAGGCGGTGGCGCAGGCGCTGTGCATGACCACGGCCGATTTCGGCCGCGCCTTCGAGGCCTTTGCCAACAAGGTCAAGCCGGTGTTTCAGGGAAACTGAGAGGCAACTACGGAGGCCTTCATGAAGATCGCGATCATCGGTGGCGGCCCGGCCGGGTCTCTACGCCGCGATCCTGCTCAAGAAGCAGCGGCCGGAAGCCGACGTGACCGTCTACGAGCGCAATCGCGCCGACGACACTTTTGGCTTCGGCGTCGTGTTCTCCGACGCCACGCTCGACAATTTCGAGACGTACGATCCGCCGAGCTATCGCCGCATCACCCAGGAGTTCGCCTATTGGGACGACATCGCCGTGCACTTCCGCGGCACGGTGCACCGCGTCGGCGGCAACGGCTTTTGCGGCTGCTCGCGCCGCACGCTCTTGATGCTGCTGCAGGAGCGCGCGCGCGAGCTTGGCGTCGCCCTGCATTTCGAGACAGAGATCGCCGACGACAGCGACCCGCGCATTGCCGGCGCCGATCTCGTGATCCTGTCCGACGGCATCAACAGCCGCTTCCGCGAAAAATACAAAGCCCATTTCGAGCCCGAGGTCGACCTGCGCTCCAACGTGTTCGCCTGGATGGGCTCGACCAAAGCCGCTCGACGCCTTCACCTTCATCTTCCAGGAGACGGAGTGGGGCCCGTTCATCGCGCATGCCTATCAATATGAGGCTGATCGTTCGACCTGGATTTTCGAGACCGATCCCGAGACCTTTGCGCGCGCCGGGCTGAAGGGCCTCGACGAGCGGCAGTCCGCCGACCGCATGGCCGAGATTTTCGGCTGGTTCCTTGACGGCCATCCGCTGCTGATCAACCGCTCGATGTGGCGCAATTTCCCGATGATCCGCAGCAAGCGCTGGGTCAAAGACAACATGGTGCTGCTCGGCGACGCCAAGGCGACCGCGCATTTCTCGATCGGCTCCGGCACCAAGCTCGCGATGGAAGACGCCATTGCGCTGGCGGAAGCGATGAAGGGCGCGCCGTCGATATCGGCCGCGCTGGAAACCTATGAGCACGGCCGGCGCGAGGAGGTCGAAAAAACCCAGCACGCCGCCGATGTCTCGCTGGTCTGGTTCGAGCATGTCGACCGCTTCTGGGAGTTCGATCCCGTGCAGTTCGCCTTCGGCGTCATGACGCGCTCCAAGGCGATCACCTATGACAATCTCAAGCTGCGCGCGCCGGATTTTGTCGCCGAGGTCGACAAGGCCTTTGCTCGGCAGGTCCGTGCGCGCGGCTTCGACGTCGATGTCGACAAGCCAGTGGCGCCGATGTTCCAGCCGCTGCGGCTGCGCGAGATGACGCTTGCCAACCGCGCCGTGGTGTCGCCGATGTGCATGTATTCCGCGAAGGAGGGCGTGCCCGGCGATTTCCATCTCGTGCATTACGGCGCGCGCGCCATCGGTGGTGCCGGGCTCATTTTCACCGAGATGACGTGCGTCGGTCGCGACGCCCGCATCACGCCGGGCTGCGCCGGCTTGTGGAACGACGAGCAGCAAGCCGCTTGGCGCCGCATCGTCGATTTCGTTCACGCCAACTCGGCGGCAAAAATCTGCCTGCAGCTCGGACACGCCGGCCGCAAGGGCGCGACAAAACTGATGTGGGACGGCATGGACCGGCCGCTGGAGCAGGGCGGCTGGGACGTGGTGTCGGCCTCGCCGATTCCGTACTTCCCCGACAGCCAGGTGCCGCGCGAACTCGACCGCGCCGCGATGGATCGCATCAAGGCCGAGTTCGTCGCATCGGCTGAACGCGGCGAGCGCTGCGGCTTCGATATGCTGGAGTTGCACTGCGCCCACGGCTATCTGCTCGCGAGTTTCATCTCGCCGCTCACCAACCAGCGCACGGACGAGTACGGCGGCTCGCCGCAAAACCGATTGCGCTTCCCGCTCGAAGTGTTCGAGGCCATGCGCACCGCGTGGCCTTCGCACAAGCCGATGTCGGTGCGCATCTCCGCCACCGACTGGGCCGAGGGCGGCATCACCGGCGACGACGCGGTGGCGATCGCGCGCGCCTTTGCGGAAGCCGGCGTCGATCTCGTCGATGTCTCCACCGGCCAGACCGTGCGCGACGCCCAGCCGGTCTATGGCCGCATGTTCCAGACGCCGTTCTCGGACCAGGTCCGCAACGAGGCGCGTGTGGCGACCATGTGCGTCGGCAACATCACCACCGCAGATCAGGTCAACACCATTTTGGCCGCGGGCCGCGCCGACCTCGTCGCGCTCGGCCGGCCGCATCTGGTCGATCCCTCCTTCACCATGAGGGCGGCGGCCTGGTACGGGGCGGACACCTTCTGCCCGCCGCAATATTTTCCCGGCAAGGAGCAGATTTTCCGCAATAGCGTGCGCGACCGGCAGGATTTCGAGGACCTCAAGATTAAGGCTAAGCCGAAAACCCGGGTCGAGCTGAAGGCGGAGGGGGCCAAGCCGCTTGCGGCGGAGTGACCGGCCGTGGCACCCTGACCGGGAGCTAAATGCCTGGTTTTGTGTGGAGTAACGGGCGATGAAGGCGATTGTCGTCGGCGGCGGAATTGGCGGCCTCACCACGGCCTTGATGCTGCGCGCACGCGGCATCGATTGCGAACTGTACGAGCAGGCCGACACCATCAAGGAGCTCGGCGTCGGCATCAACACGCTGCCGCATGCGATCCGCGAGCTCGCCGGCCTCGGCCTGCTCGACAAGCTCGACGCCGCGGCGATCCGCACCTTCGAGCTGTTTTACCTGACCCGCCACGGCCAGCAGGTCTGGCACGAAAAGCGCGGCCTCGATGCCGGCCACGAGGTGCCGCAATTCTCCGTGCACCGCGGCCGGCTGCAGAGCGTCATTCATCAGGCGGTCATCGAGCGTCTCGGCGCGGATGCGATCCGCACCGGCTGCCGGCTCGGCTCCTTCGCGCAGGATGAAGGCGGCGTCAGCGCGTACTTCTTCGACCGCAACGGCGCCCATGTACACACCGCGCGCGGCGACATCCTGATCGGCGCCGACGGCATTCATTCCAAGGTGCGCGAGACGCTATTCCCGGAGGAAGGGCCGCCGTGCTGGAACGGCCTGATGCTGTGGCGCGGCGCGCGCGACTGGCCGGTGTTCCTCACCGGAAAATCGATGATCATCGCCGGCGGACTGAACGCCAAGGCCGTGGTCTATCCGATCGCGGAAGGCACCAGCCCCGCGACGCGGCTCACCAACTGGGCCGTGCTGGTGAAAATCGGCGACGGCTCGGCGCCGCCGCCGCGCCGCGAGGACTGGTCGCGTCTCGGCAGCCGCGACGAGCTGATGCCGCATGTCGCAAGCTTCTCGATCCCGCAGGTCGATTTCAGGAGGACTGGTCAGCGCCACGCCGGAGTTCTGGGAGTATCCCTGCTGCGACCGCGATCCGCTGCCGTACTGGTCGAGTGGCCGCGTCACCTTGCTCGGCGATGCCGCGCATCCGATGTATCCGGTCGGCTCCAACGGCGCCTCGCAGGCGATTCTGGATGCGCGATGCCTCGCCGACCTGCTCGCGCGCGCCGAACATCCGCGCCAGGCACTGGCGGCCTACGAAAAGCAGCGCCTGCCGATGACCGCCGACGTCGTCGCCTCCAACCGCCGCGGCGGCCCGGAAGGCGTGATCGATGCGGTCGAGCAACTCGCGCCGCAGGGCTTTGGCGATATCGATCAGGTGTTGCCCTACGACCAGCGCGAAGCCATCGTGCGCGGCTATGCGGCCAAGGCCGGCTTTGCCGCGCGCGTGGTGGCGCGGTCGTAACGGTCGTCGCGATTATCGGATCAGTCCTGCAAACCGTGGCAGCGCAAGGCTGATCTCGGGGATCACGATGATGAGCAGCAGCCCGGCAAACAGCGCGAGCATGTAGGGCACATAGGTGCGGAACTGCTGCCCGACGCTCAGATTGGCGAAACGCAGTGCCATCAACAGCCCGACGCCCATCGGCGGCAGAAACAGGCCGATGCCGACCGCTGCCGTTTGCACGATGTTGAAGTGGATCGGGTTGATACCCATGGCCTCCGCGAGCGGAAACACCACGGGGATAAGTACCACCGCTGCCGGCAATCCCTCGAGCAGCATGCCGAACAGACAGCTCAAGACAGCGGTGCCGATCAGGAACAGCCAGGGATGTGTCTTGAGGGGTGCGAGGACTTCCCCGAGCAGTTGCGGCACGCCGCTCACACCCATCAGATATTGATAGACCGAAGCGACGGCCAGCAGGAACACGACGACCGCCGTCAGGATGGCGCTGTCATAGGCAATGCGGCCCATCTCGCGCCACGACACGTTCCGGTAATAGAGTTTCGCGGCGAGGAAAGCGTAGCCCGCCACGACGGCGCCGGCCTCGGTCGCCGTGATCACGCCGAGGACGAAGCCGGCCAGGATGACGATCGGCACCACGAGAGGCACGGCGGCATGCAGCGCGGCATGGCCGAGGCGCCGGAGGCTGGGTCGGGCATCGACCGGCCAGTCCTGCTGGCGCGCGCGGATGTAGACCACGGCCATCAGGCACAACATGATCACGACTGCCGGAATGAAGCCGGCGACAAACAGCGCCACGGCCGATGTGTTGGTCACCTGCGCAATCACGATCATGAAGATCGCCGGGGGAACCAGCATCCCCATCGCGGTGCCTGCGGCGATCAGCGATGCCGAGTCGCGCCGGTCGTAGCCGGCCTTGGTCAATGGCGGCATCAGCGCCGAGCCAAGTGCGGAGACCTCCGCCATCTTGGATCCGCAGATGTCGGAAAAGAAATAGGCGACCACGATAACGGACATGCCGAGGCCGCCCTTGACCCAGCCGATCAGCGCCCGCGCCAATTCGACCAGCGCATGGCTCATGCCGCAGCGTTCCATCAGATTGCCGGCGAACACGAACGCCGGGATGGCAAGCAACACCCAGCTTTGAGATCCCGACACCAGGGCCGAGGAGAACTGCTGCAACGGATAGCCGCCAAGCAAGAGCCCGGCAATGCCTGCGACCGCGAGCGCAAACACGATCGGCATCGAGAGCAAGATCAGGCCGAAGAAAATGACCGCGACGATCGCAAGCAGCATTACCGGGCTTCCATTCAGTGGTGCGGTTCTTCCGTCGGAAGGGGCGATAGCATGGCCGCCAATCCATAGACGGCGATCAGGGCGCCGCCGACGACCGCCGACGCATAGAGCCAGGCCAGATTGATCTGCAGCCCCGGCGTCGTGATGGTGCGGTTGAGCAGGCAAAGCTTCCAGCCGTACCAGGCCGCGAGCAGCCCGACGCCGGTGATCAGGGCGTGGTTGAATCGATGGATCCAGAGCTGCGCGGTTTCCGGCAAGCGGTGCACGAACACCGCGAGCGCGAAATGCGAGCGCGAGCCGATGCCGATGGCCGCACCGATCATGGTCAGCCAGGCCAGCGACAGCTCGCCGACCTCCTCGACCCACGTGAAGGGAATCGGATCGGCGTCTAGCCAGTCGGCGATCGCGCCGACGAAATAACGCAGGAACACGCCGACCAGAAGATTGGCGACGGCGAGAATGATCAGTGCCGTGACCGCAAATCGGGGAACGGCCGGGAGGATACGCAGCATGCGCGGGAGAATTCCGGATCGGCGGAGAGGCGGGAGTTTGGGACCGACAGCAGGGTCGCCGGTCCCGGCGACGAGCTTCAGGCCTTGAAGCTCTCGATGTCGTCCCACAGCGCGCCGTACTGGCTCTTGTAGGCCGGCCAGATCTTCTCCTGCGCAACCTTGCGGAATTCGTCGACCTTGGCTTCGACCACGGTCATGCCGAACGGCTCCAGCTCCGCCTTGGCTTTTGCAAAATTGTCGACGAACTCGGTCGCTTCGCGGATCTTCTCCTGGGCCGCGCGCGACACGTCGAGCATCAGCTTCTTATGTTCGGCCGACAGGCCGTTCCAGATTTCGAGATTCATCACCGCGTTGGTGGGGCCGTAGTTGTGATAGGTCAGCGAGGCATACTTGGAAACTTCGTATATCTTCAACGCCTTCATGTTGACGATCGGCAAGTCGCCACCGTCGATCACGCCCTGCTTTGCGGCGGTGATGACTTCGCCCCAGGCCATCGGAACGGCGCTGCCGCCGAGGCCACTGATGGTGTCGCCGAACACCTTGGCTTGCTGCACGCGAATTTTCGCGCCGCGCAGATCGCGAGGCTCGATGATCGGCTTCTTGGACGTCCAGAAATGGCGGAAGCCATAGTCGTAGTAGCAGAGCACCTTGAGCTTGTACTTGTCTTCGATTTCCTTGTTGAGCTTGTCGCCGACCTTGCCGTTCAACATCGCATAGGCGGAAGCATAATCCTTCACGAGATAAGGGACGAGCAGCGCCCCCATTTCCGGAAACACGGTGGCGGCTGCGCCTGCGGGGCTTCCCATCGCGATGCTGCCCGACTTCACCGCGTTCATGATCTCCAGCTCCTGCGGGATCAGGGTCTTGCCGAAGAATTGCACGTCGAGCGCGCCGTTGGAGCGCGTAGTCGCTTCCTTGGCCATCCAGTCGAAGGCGATCGCAGCCAACTCGGGGATCGCGTTGATGTGCGCAAAAACCAGCTTCTTGGGCTGGGTCTGGGCAAATGCGGGCGCGCGGCCCGTCGCGATAATGCCGGCCATGCCGGCGCCGGCGCGCAGCACTGATCGGCGATTGAGCAGAATACGGCTGACGGGAGCAGTCATGCAGATTCCTCCAAAGTTTTTCTTGCTTATTGTTTGCGGCCAGCCCGTTGCGGGCCGTGCCAGTCTTGATGCGAGCTTACAGCATGGGGCAGGGCTTGCCAGCCCTCGCTGGCGCCAGGCCGCGAGACTTGTGCTTATATCTCGTTTGCGTTGCAGCAAACCCGGGATGCTGGTCTTTACGAAGCCACCCCGTAATCGACTTCAGTTGCCTTCCAGCCCTCTTCGTGCCGGCGCCAGTACAGGTCGTGGATCGCTCTTGCGACACGGCCCGGGCGACCGTCGCCGATCTCGCGGCCGTCGAGCCTGGTCACGGGCATGATGCCGCCGGCGGTCGACGTGATGAATATCTCATCCGAGGCATGCAGTTCGGCGGCTTGCAGCGGCCGAACCTCGCAAGCGATCTGCAGTTCGGGCGCCAATTCGATCACTGTCCTGCGCGTCATGCCTTCGAAGACACCGCGGTCGGGCGTAACGATGCGGCTGTTCTTGACCGAGAAGATGTTGAAGCCGGGGCCTTCGGTGATATTGCCGTCCCGATCCGGAAGCACCGGAACAATTGCGCCTTTGTCGTAAGCCTCGAAGACGGCCATCGTCAGATCGAGCCAATGAAAATTCTTGAACCGCGGGTCGACCGCTTCCGGCGGGATACGTTGGGTTGACGATATGATCATCGACAGGCCCTCTTCGCGCTGCCGTTCATTGGCGATCCAGACGAACGGCTGCGCGAAGCAGGTCAGTTGATTGATACATTCGCGCGGGTCCCGGCTTCCGGGCCTGGGAACGCCCCGGGTGCAGGTCATTTGCACGTAGGCATTGCGCAAACCCGAGCGACGAACGCATTCGCTCAGGATGGCCTTCAGCTCATCCTTCAACTCCTTGATGGACATTCTGAAGCCCGCCATCGAGCAGTAGAACCGGTCAACGTAGTCATCAAGCCGGAAGAAACGGCCGTTCCAGACATGGACGACATCATAGGTGGCGTCAGAACGGACAAATCCGCGGTCTGTCATTGCAATAGAGGCGTTCTTCAGAGGCATGTATTCGCCCGCGATGTACGCCGCGCCCTGCGAGAAGTCGGCCGTGTTGTAAAGTTGCGAGGCGGCGCCGGCGATGATGCTCATTTGAAGACCTCTGGTTCAGTCCCTGGAGCATGATCCGGAAAAGTGTGAAGCGGTTTTCCGAAAAGATCATGCTCAAACAAAGAGCTAAAGCGCGATGACGATTCATCCCAATCTCATCGCGCTTTAGGCCGCGTAATATCCGCCATCGACGACTTGCGAGGCGCCGGTCATGAACGACGCCTTGTCCGAGCACATCCAGACGACGGCTTCTGCAATCTCTTCAGGGCTGCCCATTCGGTGCATCGGCACCTTCGCCAATATTTCGTCGCCGCGCGCTTCCATTGTCTCCTTCGTCATGGGCGTGGCGATATAGCCGGGATTGACGCAGTTTACCCTGATGCCGTCCTGCGCGTATTCCATTGCGGCAGTTTTCGTCAGGCCGACCACGCCATGCTTGGCTGCGACGTAGTGGCCAGATGTGGGTAGGCCGATCAAGCCCGCAATCGATGCCGTGTTGACGATTGCGCCGCCATTGCCTTGCGCCAGCATCTGCTTGATCTCGTGCTTCAGGCACAGGAATACGCCGGTGAGGTTGACTGCCAACATTGCATCGAACGCTGTTTGGCTCAATTCATGTATGCGCTGTCCTGCAGGGCCGACGGCGCGTCCGGCAATTCCTGCATTGTTGAACGCACAATCGATTTGGCCGAAGGCGGAGACCGTACGCGCAACCATCCCTGCCACGTCGTCCTCGCGTGTCACGTCGCCGCCCATGGCAATCGCCTGGCCGCCGGCCGCATTGATGAGTTCGACAGTCGCCGATGCGCGCGCGTCAGTGCGGTCGGCTACCGCCAGCCGGGCGCCTTCCCGCGCCATGGCCAGTGCCGTGGCTCGTCCGATTCCCGATGCACCACCCGTCACCAGCGCGACTTTTCCGTTCAGGATGCCAGTCATGCCGAAAACGCCTCTAGCCCGGAGGCGGCGGCAGGAAGTGGATGTTGTGCTCGGCGGCGAGCTTCACCACGTCATCGGGGTTCTGCTGCTTCATGTTGTGGATCGCCCAGAACAGATCGTAGAGCCTGCGCGTCGGCGACACCCAGAACAGCGTCTTGGCGGTCTGCTGCGTCTTGTTGAAGATGCCGTGCGGCTTGCCCATCGGCAGGCGCACCGTGTCGCCGGCGGTGGCGAACTCTTCGGCGCCGTCGAGGAAGAAGTCGAGCCGGCCCTCGAGGATGTAGAGATATTCGTCCTGGTCCGGATGGATGTGCGGCGGCACGAAGGTGCCGACCGGGAAAGTCGCGTGCCAGGAGAAAGAGTGCTCGGTGCGGCTCTTCGGCACGTAGATCTGGCCGAGGATGTTCCAGGTGATGCCCTGGATGCCGTCATTGGCGCGGGTAATGCCCGCGATCTCGCTCGTCATCGGCGTGTTCCTTCCCTTTACTCTCGTTACTGAGGCTTGCAGTCCTTGGCGTAGCTGTCGCCGTAGTTCGAAAACACTTTTTCGACGATCTCGGTCTGGAATTTGCCGTCCGCGCGCTTGGCGACCTTGGTCAGATAAAAATCCTGGATCGGATAGCCGTTGCTGTTGAACTTGAAGCCGCCGCGCAGCGAGGTGAAGTCGGCCTTCTTCAGCGCCGCCGACACCGCTTCCTTGTTGGAGAGGTCGCCCTTGACCGCCTTCACGGCGCTGTCGATCAGCATCGCTGTGTCATAGGCCTGCATCGCGTAGGTGCCGGGCACGCCGTTGTAGGCGGCCTCATACGCCGCGACGAACTTCTTGCTCTGCGGGTTGTCGAGATTGGGCGCCCAGTTGGCGCCGCCGAACATGCCCACGGCAGCATCCTGCTGCGCCGGCAGGGTGAATTCATCGACCGTGAAGGCGGACAGCACGGGGATGCGGTCGGCGAGGCCGGCCTGGCGATACTGCTTGACGAGGTTCACCCCCAAGCCGCCGGGCATGAAGGTGAACACCGCGTCCGGTTTCTGCGAGTTGATCTTGGTCAGCTCGGTCTGGAAGTCGATGGTGTTGAGCGGCAGATAGGACTCCTCGACGATCTCGCCCTTGTAGTCGAGCTTGAAGCCGGCGACGAAGTCGCGGCCGGCCTGATAGTTCGGCACCATCAGGTACATCTTCTTGTAGCCGCGGTCCTGCGCGACCTTGCCGAGGACCCGGTGCACCTGGTCGTTCTGGTAGGAGGTGACATAGAAGAACGGGCTGCAGTCCTTGCCGGCATAGCTGGAAGGCCCGGCGTTCGGGCTGATCAGGAACGTCTTGTTCTCGGTGACCGGCTTGTGGATCGCGAGCAGGATGTTGGAGAAGATCGGGCCGACCACGAAATCGACCTTGTCGCGCTCGAGCAGTCCCTTGACCTTGACGACCGCGCCGTCGGGCTTCAGCTCGTCGTCGACATTGATGATCTCGACCTCGCGGCCGCCCATCTTGCCGCCGAGGTCCTTGACCGCCAGCGCAAAGCCGTCGCGCACCTGGGCGCCGAGCGCCGCCGGCGGACCGGAGGTCGTCACGATCACGCCGATCTTGAGTTTTTCCTGCGCGCGTCGCGCCGCCTGCCGTCAGCACGAAGAGAACCGCCGCTGCGGCGAACGCAAATTGCTGTCTCATAACACGACACTCCTACAGTCAGGCGGTTCAGGCGCGCGTCTGGTCCGCGGCGGCCGGAGCTTATTCCGATGATGGCGGGCACCGCAAGCAAGGCGGCGCCGCCCGAAGGCCAGCCTTTATGCCGCTGTATGCAAGGGGCGCGCCAAATACTTGAAGCCTAAAGAAATCCGCTTCCGGATGGCGATTTGGCTTGCCGGATGCGGCGAAACGTTCAAAAACTGGTGCGACCGCTTCGGGTGTACCCATGATCCTCAATTCCGAGACCAAGGCCGTCGAGCTGCCTGACGAACACGGCAATGAGCTGCGGCTCTGGCTGCGCCTGCTTACCTGCACCAATCTGATCGAGGGCGAGGTGCGCTCGCGCCTGCGCGAACGCTTCGACGTCACGCTGCCGCGCTTCGACCTGATGGCCCAGCTCGACAAGGCGCCCGACGGCATGACGCTGTCGGATGTCTCCAAGCGCATGATGGTGTCGAACGGCAATGTGACGGGGCTGGTCGAACGCCTCGTCGTATCAGGCCATCTCGATCGCCGCACCTCGGAGACCGACCGCCGCGTGCAGGTGATCCGCCTCACCAGGAGCGGCCGCGCCGAATTCCGCAAGATGGCGGCGGAGCACCAGACCTGGATCTCCGACATGTTCGGCGATCTCTCGCCCAAGGACGTGCGCGAGTTGATGCGCCTGCTGGCGAGAACCAAGGGCTCGGTGCAGAAATCCGCGCAACGCCGCGCAGGCGAGGGGTAGTGAGCGCGATCGACTACGAAGCCGAATACAACAACCGCGCCCGCGTGCCGGAGCATCCGGGCGTGATGGCGGGCTGGGTCAAGGACGCCGCCGCCTGGCGCGAGAACAATCCGCCGCGACTGCTGCGCTACGGGCCCGGCGAGCGTCACCGCATCGATCTGTTTCCCGGCAACAGCGACGGCCCGGTCGTCGTCTTCATTCACGGCGGCTACTGGCAGGCGCTGGACGGCTCGTCCTTCAGCCATTGCGCGCGCGGGCTGAATGCCCACGGCATTTCGGTGGCGGTGCCGACCTACGATCTCTGTCCCGCCGTTTCCGTCGGCGACATCATCACAGGGATGCGGATGGCCGCGTGCGAATTGGCCAAGCTTGATCAGCACCTGGTCGTCAGCGGCCATTCCGCCGGCGGGCATCTGGCGGCCTGCATGCTCGCCACCGACTGGACGGCGGTCGATGCGTCGCTGCCGAACAATCTGGTCAGCGCCGCCTACGCGATATCAGGCCTGTTCGACCTGCCGCCGCTGGTCGGAACGTCCATCAACAAGGCGCTGGGGATGGACCTCGCTTCCGCCGAGAAGGCGAGTCCGCTGTTCTGGACGCCGCCGACGCGCGGCAGCCTCGATGCCGTCGTCGGCGGCAACGAAAGCGCGGAATACTTTCGGCAGAGCCGCAGCATTGCCGAGACCTGGGGCGAGCGCATCGCCACGCGCTTCGCCACCGTGCCGGACGCCAATCATTTCACCGCCATCGCCCCGCTGGCCGACCCCAACTCACCCATGGTGCTGCGCTTGAGGGAACTGGCCCGCGGTTGATAACCGCAGGCGCCGGCGGATTCCGCCCTTGCGCCGAATTATTTTAAGTATAAAATAACTGGGATCGCGTTGCCGGGCATTCTTTTTTGTCGCGAGGGCGATATGTCAGGTGAAATTCCCACTCTCGGCCCTTCCGGGCATGTCGATGATTTCGCGCGGCGCAATCTGCCGCCATCGGGGCAGTGGCCGGAACTGCGGCTCGATCGCCCCGAATTCCAGTACCCTGAATATCTCAACGCCGGCGTCGAGCTGACCGACCGCATGGTCGAGAAGGGCTTTGGCGATCACACCGCGCTGATCGGCAACGGGCGGCAGCGCACCTACAAGGAACTCGCCGACTGGTCGAACCGCCTGGCGCATGCGCTGGTGGAAAACTACGGCGTCAAGCCGGGCCATCGCGTGCTGATCCGTTCCGGCAACAATCCGGCGCTGGTGGCGGCGTGGCTGGCGGCGACGAAAGCGGGCGCCGTCGTCGTCAACACCATGCCGATGCTGCGCGCGGGCGAGCTGACGAAAATCGTCGACAAGGCCGAGATCGCGCTGGCGCTGACCGACAGCCGCATCGCCGACGAACTCGTCGCCTGCGCCAAGACCAGCCGCTTCCTGAAGCAGGTCGTCAATTTCGACGGCACCTCCAACCACGACGCCGAGCTCGACCGCGTCGCGCTCAACAAGCCGGTGCGCTTCAATGCAGTGAAGACCGGCCGCGACGACGTCGCGCTGCTCGGCTTCACCTCGGGCACCACGGGCGAGCCGAAGGCGACCATGCATTTCCACCGCGATCTGCTGATGGTCGCCGACGGCTATGCGCGGGAAGTGCTCAAGGTCACGCCCGACGATGTCTTCGTCGGCTCGCCGCCGCTCGCCTTCACCTTCGGCCTCGGGGGGCTCGCGATCTTCCCGCTGCGCTTCGGCGCCACCGCGACGCTGCTGGAAAACGCTTCGCCGCCGGAGATGATTGAGATCATCGAGACCTACAAGGCGACGATCTGCTTCACCTCGCCGACCGCCTATCGCGCCATGATGGCGGCGATGGACAAGGGCGCCGATCTCTCCTCGCTGCGCCTGGCGGTCTCCGCCGGCGAGACGCTGCCGGCGCCGGTGTTCGAGACCTGGACCAAGAAGACCGGCAAGCCGATCCTCGACGGCATCGGCTCGACGGAGCTGCTGCACATCTTCATCAGCAACCGCGTCGGCGATTCCGTCGCCGGGTCGACCGGCTTTCCCGTGACCGGCTATGAGGCGAAGATCGTCGACGACGACATGCACGAATTGCCCGACGGCACCGTCGGCAAGCTCGCGGTGCGCGGGCCCACCGGCTGCCGCTATCTCGCCGATAGCAGGCAGACCAACTACGTGCGCGACGGCTGGAACATGACGGGCGACACGTTCGTGCGCGCCAACGGCCACTTCTCGTTCGTGGCGCGTTCCGACGACATGATCGTCTCCTCCGGCTACAACATCGCCGGCCCCGAGGTCGAGGCCGCGCTGCTGTCGCATCCCGCGGTCGCCGAATGCGGCGTGGTCGGCGCGCCGGACGAAGCGCGCGGCATGATCGTGAAGGCCTATGTCGTGGCGGCGCCCGGCGTCGATCCCGACGCGGCGCTGGTGACCGCGCTGCAGGACCACGTCAAGGCCGCGATTGCGCCGTACAAATATCCGCGCGCGGTCGAGTTCGTCACGCAGTTGCCCAAGACCGGGACCGGCAAGCTGCAGCGTTTTGCGCTGCGCCAGATGGCGCAGGCGGGCACGGCGTCCGGCATCGCCGCCGAATAGAATGGAGAATTGCCCGTGACTTCAGCGAAGGGACCGACCCTTGCCGTCGTGCCGCCTGCAAAAGGCGAGGGCGCGCAGGTGCTGCAGCCGAGCGGCTGGCCGATGCCAAAGGGCTATGCCAACGGCATGGCCGCCGAGGGCCGCATCATCGTGACCGGCGGCGTGATCGGCTGGGATGCCGAGGAGCGCTTGGCCGACGGCTTTGTTGCGCAGGTGCGCCAGACGCTCGCCAACATCAAGGCCATCCTGGAAGCCGGCGGCGCGCGCCCGGAGCATCTGGTGCGCCTGACCTGGTATGTCGTCGACATCGAGGAATATCTCGCCAACCTGAAAGCGCTCGGCAAGGTCTATCGCGAAGCGTTCGGCACGCATTATCCCGCCATGGCGCTGGTACAGGTGGTCCGGCTGGTGGAGAAGGCGGCGCGAGTGGAGATCGAGGCAACGGCGGTTGTGCCGCGCTGAAGCAGGGCTGCGATGCCCAAGGAGCGCGCCGGTCAAGTGCCTGAGCTGGTTCGGTAAATCAGGATATGTGGCCTGTTTCGTAAAAACAGCACTTTGCCTGTTGACATTTTCGTAAATCAGAACTATCTTCCACCTCAGCCCGTGCCACCAAAGGGACGTTTCGCGATCGTCACGGAACGTGGTGCGGGTTGCGATGGACGCTGCGGCGTCAGGCGGGCTTCTTTCCGCTGGACGAGACGCTAGCTGCGTACGGCGAAATCGTGTGGTCCTGGCGCCGCGACCCTGGCGTCAAGCTGCTGGTAAGGCCCATGCAGCGACGGGGGCAAGAAAGGCCGCTCCCCGGGGAGAGCACGTATAAGCCGTAAAGCCATTGCGCGGGGAAGGCCGGGATGTCTCGGCTGTACCTGTCAAACCCGTGTGCGTTCTTGACTACCCATTGCACACGGTGCTGCGGGCGCAGCCAGCGCCCGGTCTTCCCTGCGCCCTCTGTCAGAGAGAGGGACAACGAGATGGCATCACTCGGGCAAGTTCAAGCCGCGAGAATGAGAACGCATGCGCGTTCGCAGGGACGACAGCGATCCTCACCCCATCTCCTGCAGCGCTTCGGCAATCCGCGCCAGTTTCTGGTCGATCGTGGCCACCTGGTTTTTCACCGCGTCGATCTGCGGCCCGGCCGCGGGATCGAGCACGCCGACCGCGGCGCCGCAGGCGGCGCATTGCACCAGGGTCAGCTTGCGGGTCTCGCCGATCGGGGTGAACAGCGCCAGTTCAAAACCATGTCCGCCGCATTTGCCGCAGGTCGAGATCGCCATTTGCTTCCTCCGATCGTCATAGCCTGACCCTATATTTATCTCGCCGTATTGCAGATTCCCGCGTGATGACAAAGATTTGCTCTACCCCCGCCGATGAGCGGGAAGTGCTTGCCCCCAAGGAAGGAAGCCTCGGATGAATCGACGTCTTTTCGTTTGTCTCGCAGTTGCGCTGTTGCTCGTAACTGCAGGGGCTTCCGCGCAAATGCCATACGCCGGCATGCAGGCCCGATCGATCAAAGCGCTATCCGAGCAACAGGTTTCCGACCTCAATGCCGGCCGCGGCATGGGCTTGGCATTGGCTGCGGAGTTGAACGGCTACCCGGGGCCGTCTCATGTTCTGGAGCTTGGCGACAAACTCGAGCTTTCGTCCGAGCAGCGGACCCGAGCGC
Organism: uncultured Alphaproteobacteria bacterium; assembly: GCA_963726865.1. GTDB lineage: Bacteria > Pseudomonadota > Alphaproteobacteria > Rhizobiales > Xanthobacteraceae > Bradyrhizobium. Next base: position 126,733 of record CAVSEE010000008.1, read on the forward strand.
AAAGCCTGTTCGACTCCATGAAGGCGGAAGCGCAACCGTTGGGATCAAAGCTGATTGCGCTGGAGGCGGATTTGGACAAGCTGTTTGCCAGCCGCTCGATTACGCCGGAGAGCCTCAAGACCTCGACCACCGCCATTGCCGGCGTGCAGGGCGAACTCCGCGAAACACATCTCAAATATCATCTCTCGACCGCGGCAATCCTCACGCCTGCGCAGATGCTGCGCTACACCGAATTGCGCGGATATGGGAGCGATGCGCCGACGCATCAGCATCGGCACAAATAGCCCCAATGACAAGCCAACTAACAGGAAGCTCTCTCATAAATCGACGTCTTTTTGTTTGCATCGCTGCGCTTTTGGCGCTCTCTGCGCCCGCGCTTGCCCAGGAAAAATCCATCGTCGTGGCGTCAACCACATCGACGCAAGACTCTGGCTTGTTCGAACACCTTCTTCCGCTGTTCAAGGCCAAAACCGGCATCGATGTGAAGGTGATCTCGCAAGGAACCGGACAGGCGCTCGACACCGGCCGGCGCGGCGATGCCGACGTGGTGTTCGTGCATGCGCGGCCGCAGGAGGAGAAATTTGTGGCGGACGGTTTTGGCGTGAAGCGTTTTGCGGTGATGTACAACGACTTCATCCTGGTCGGCCCCAATAGCGATCCGGCCGGCGTCAAGGGCGGCAAGGACATCGTCGCGGCGCTGACGGCGATCAAGAGCAAAGCCGCGCCTTTCGTCTCGCGCGGCGACAAGTCCGGCACGCACGCAGCTGAGCTCGCGCTGTGGAAGGCGGCCGGCATCGACGTCGCCGGCGCCGACAAGGGGCCGTGGTATCGCGAGATCGGGCAGGGCATGGGAGCGGCGCTCAATACCGCGTCCTCGATGAACGGCTATGTGCTTGCCGACCGCGGCACCTGGCTGTCGTTCAGGAATCGCGGCGAACTCGGCATCGTCGTCGAGGCCGACAAGCGGCTGTTCAATCAATACGGCGTCATGCTGGTGAATCCGGACAAGCACGCCCACGTCAAGAAGGATTTCGGCCAGGCCTTCATCGACTGGCTGGTTTCGTCGGAAGGGCAGAAGGCGATCGCCGACTACAAGATCAACGGCCAGCAGCTGTTCTTCCCGAATGCGGACGTGCCGGGAGCGTGATGGTGCGATGGGTATGGGCGACGGCGGTGGCAATGATTGTTGTGGCGATGACGCCGGCTGACGCCAACGAGCTTGTGCTGTTGCATGCGGCCGGCTCGCTCCGCGGCGCGCTCACCGAAGTCGCCGATGCTTTCACTGCGGATAGCGGCAGCAAGGTGGAAGCAAAGTATGGGGCGTCGGGCACGCTGCGGGATGAGATCGCCGGCGGCACGCGGGCGCAGGTGTTTGCCTCCGCCAACATGGCGCATCCGCAATCGCTCGCTGCCGCCGGCAAGAGCAGCCCGGTCGTCATGTTCGCGCGTAACCGGCTCTGTGCGCTGGTGCGGCCCGGGCTTGCCGTCACCCCGGACTCATTGTTGGAGACCATGTTGCGCGACGATGTGAAGATCGGCACGTCCACGCCGAAAGCCGATCCGTCCGGCGACTATGCCTACGAAGTGTTTGCAAAGGCCGAAGCGGTGAAGACCGGCAGCCGCAAGATCCTGGAGCAGAAGGCGCAACAGCTCACGGGCGGCCCCTCCAGCGCCAGCGGGTCTCCGGGCCGCAGCGTCTATGGCTGGCACGTGGCGGAAAGCCGCGCCGACATCTTCCTGACCTACTGCACCGGCGCCCTGGTGGCGCAGCGCGAGAATGCCGGACAGCAGATCGTGGCCTTGCCGGAGCCGCTCGCGGTGGGGGCCGACTACGGCATGACGGTCATGAATGACAGCCCGCCGGCCGCTTCGCGCTTTGCTCAGTTCATCGTTTCGTCTAAAGGGCAGCAGATACTGGCGAAGCACGGATTTGCCGCGCCCGCCCGAAGCCAGGGAGAAGCCAAATGAAGCTCAGTGCGCGCAACATCATCAAGGGCAAGGTCGTCGAGATCACCAAGGGCGCCACCACGGCGCATGTGAAGATCGACATTGGCGGTGGACAGATCATTACATCGGCTATTACCAACGAGGCGGTGGATTCGCTCAAGCTCGCCAAGGGCCAGGACGCTTATGCCGTCATCAAGGCGTCCGACGTGATGGTGGCCATCGACTGATGCGGCTTGACCGGCGCGCCTTCACGGGAGGGTTGCTCGCAACGCTTGCGGCGCCGCGGGCCCGTGCGGCTGGCACGGTCCAGGATGCGACCGGGCGCAGCGTCGCGATACCGGATCGTGTCACCCGCGTGTTTCCCGCCGGTCCTCCCGCCGCGATCCTGCTCTACACGCTGGCGTCTGATCTGCTGCTCGGCTGGCCCCGTGCCAACCGAGCCGAGGAATGCGCGTACATGCTGCCCGATATCTGCGCGCGCCCTGAAGTGGGCCGGCTCACCGGCCGCGGCAACAGCGCCAATCTCGAATCCGTGCTGGCGCTAAAGCCCGATCTGATTCTCGACGTCGGCTCGACCGCGCCAACCTTCGCCTCACTCGCCGCGCGCGTGCAGGAGCAGACCGGCATTCCCTATGCGCTGCTCGACGGCCGCTTCGATGCGATCGCCGCGACCTATCGCCTGCTCGGCAAGCTGACCGGCCGCGATGCCGAGCCCCATGCGGCCTATGCCGACGATGCGCTTCTGAAGATATCGACCCGCATCAACCGGATTCCGGAAAGCGACCGCCCGCGCGTCTACTACGCGCGCGGACCCAAGGGGCTCGAGACCGGGCTCGGCGGCTCCATCAATGTCGAGACCATCGAATTTCTGGGCGCGCGCAATGTCGCGGGCGAAACCAAGGGTGGGCTGGCCGTCGTCTCGCTCGAGCAGGTGTTGAAGTGGGATCCCGAAATCATCGTCACCATCGACCGTGATTTCGCCGCCAATGTCCGCAGCGATCCGCTCTGGAAGGACATCACCGCGGTGCGCGCCGGTCGCGTGCATCTGTCGCCGAAAATGCCGTTCGGCTGGGTCGACTTTCCGCCATCGGTGAACCGCCTGATCGGGCTACCGTGGCTGGCGCAGATTTTCTATCCCGATCATTTCAAGGAAGACGTCCGCGTCGCTGACCCGCGACTTCTACACGCGCTTCTATCACGTGACGCCGTCGGATGCCGATCTCGAGCGTGTGCTGGCGGGACGGGAGTAGGGTGGTTTCGGGATGGCTCGCTCCAGCGCACTCGGCCTCCTGATCTCGTTTCTCGTCCTCGTCGCGGGGCTGCTGCTCGCCTTCACCACCGGACGCTACGCCGTCTCGCTCGGCGATCTCTTTGCGGTGCTCGGCGGTAAGCTCACCGGTCAGCCCTCGAACGTCGCGCCCGCGATCGAGACAGTGGTCTGGCAGGTGCGCGGTCCGCGCGTCGTCGCGGCGGTGCTGATCGGTGCGGCGCTCGCGGTGGCCGGCACCGCGTTCCAGGGCCTGTTCCGCAATCCGCTGGTCTCGCCCGATATTCTGGGCGCGTCCTCCGGCGCCTCGCTCGGCGCGGTGCTCGGCATCTTCTTCTCGCTCGGCATTTTCGCGATCCAGGCGCTCGCCTTTGTTGGCGGCCTCGTCGCCGTCGCCGCGGTCTACATGATCGGCTCTGCGGCGCGCGCGCGCGATCCCGTGCTGGTGCTGGTGCTCGCCGGCGTCGTGATCGGTTCGCTGCTGGGCGCGGGCGTCGGTCTGATCAAATATCTCGCCGATCCCTACAACCAGCTGCCGGCGATGACGTTCTGGCTGCTCGGCAGCCTCGCTGCCGTCAGCCCCTCCGATCTGGTGCCGCTGTTCGGCCCCGTTGCGCTCGGCACCATCGCGCTGCTGGCGCTGCGCTGGCGCATGAACGTGATGTCGCTGCCGGATGAGGAGGCGAGGGCGCTCGGGGTGCCCACCGGTCCGCTGCGCATCGTCATCGTCGCGGCCGCGACGCTGGTGACGTCGGCGAGTGTGGCGACCGCCGGGATCATCGGCTGGGTCGGGCTCGTGGTGCCGCATATCGCGCGCACGCTGGTCGGACCGGATTTCGGCCGGCTGATCCCGGCCGCCGCGCTGATCGGCGGCGGCTTCCTGCTCGCCATCGACACGCTCGCCCGCACCATGGCGCCGATCGAGATTCCGCTCGGCATCCTCACCGCCTTTGTCGGCACGCCTTTCTTCATCTGGCTGCTCGCCAGCGTCTCCAAGGAGTGGTCCGCGCCATGATGCTGGAAGGACGCAGCCTCGCGATCGGCTATCGCGACCGCCTCGTCGGCAGCGGTCTCGACGTGGCGCTTGCGCACCGGCGAGGTGCTGGCGCTGCTCGGTCCCAATGGCGGCGGCAAGACCACGTTGCTGAAGACGCTGCTCGGCCTGCTCGCACCGAAGGCGGGCGAGGTGCGGCTCGGCGATCGCTCGCTTGCAAACTATTCCAGCCGCGAGCGCGCCCGGCTGATCGCTTACGTCCCGCAATCGCATGCCGCGACCTTTGCCTTCACCGTGGAGACGGTGGTGCTGATGGGCCGCAGCGCGCATGGCAATCTGTTCAGCCGCCCGACCGCGGCGGACCGCGCGGTGGTGGCGCGCATGCTCGAGCGCTTTGGCATCGCGCATCTCGCCGATCGTCCCTACACGATGATATCGGGCGGCGAGCGCCAGCTCGCGTTGCTGGCTCGCGCGCTGGCGCAGGAGCCGCAATTCGTCGTGCTGGACGAGCCGACCGCGAGCCTCGACTTCGGCAACCAGGGCAGGGTGATGCGCGAGATCCGCGCGCTCGGCGCCTCCGGCCATGGCGTGCTGTTCACCACCCACGATCCCAACCACGCCATGCGCGCCGCCGACCGCGCCTGCCTGTTGCGGCAGGGCGCCGTGATCGGCGAGGGCGCGGCAAAGGACGTGCTGACGCTGGACAATCTCTCCGCGCTCTATGGCGCGAACATCCAGCGCCTGACCGACGCCGGCGGCGACCAGGCGTTCCTGCCGGAGTAGACGCGTAGAGATGTCACCCCTTCATCTGGGCCGGATCGTAGAAGAAGCGCTCCTCGATCAGTTCATTGCCGCGCCAGGTCTGCAGCGCGATTTCCTCCATCACTTTCGGGGGCCCATTGTCCTTCGGCGTGAACTCGAAGCGCCAGTGGATGGCGGAACGGTCGCCATCGATGAAGATGGGGCTGAGCCGCGTGGTCTTGACCCCGGCGACGGAAGCCAGCACTGCGGCTTCACGGGCGGCGAGCATGTCGCGGCCGTGTCGGGGCGGATTCTGGTTCTCCCGCGTGGAAGCATCCGGCGCGTAGAAGCGTTGGATGGCGCCGACATGGTCGTTGGATTCGACCGCGGCGGCGAAGGCTTCGACGACGTGACGGTCCGGCATCGGGCTACTCCATATTTCGACGGTTGGTCGATACTTGTCGACCGGGGCGCGAAAGTCACGCTGAGCCTTCGTCCGCCAAGCGGAATAAGCGCATGCAAAAATGCCGGCCTCGCTTGCTTGGCGGCAGCCGGGCCGGGGTCTAGATTGGCCGCCAACCGCGTCATGGAAGGGCCGAAAACGGCCTCGCGCGATGGGAGGAAATAATGAAACACGCCTATATCCCGCGGACGACGACCTACAACCTCAATCCGGGCGAGGAACTGAACGATCTGCGCATGTCGGACGAGGTCCGTCCGCTGTACGAGCACGTCAAGAAGTTCATCCGCGAAACCGTCGACCCGATGTCGGTCGAATTCGCCAAGCTCGGCGAGAAGAAGACCGACCGCTGGAGCTTTACACCCGAGCAGCTCGCCTGCCTGCAGAAGGCCAAGGACAAGGCCAAGGAAGAAGGCCTCTGGAACTTCTTCCTGCCCGATGACGAGACCGGCCAGGGCCTGAAGAACCTCGACTACGCCTATATCGCGGTCGAGCTCGCGAAGAATCCGATGGCGTCGGAGACCATGAACTGCTCGGCGCCCGACACCGGCAACATGGAAGTGCTGGAGCGCGTCGGCACCAAGGCGCAGAAGGAGAAGTGGCTGAAGCCGCTGCTCGCCGGCGAAATCCGCTCGGCCTACGCCATGACCGAGCCGAATGTCGCCTCGTCGGACGCCAAGAACATCTCGACCACCGCAAAGCTCGTCGGCGACGAATGGGTGATCAACGGCGAGAAGTACTACATCTCCGGCGCCGGCGATCCGCGCTGCAAGATCATGATCGTGATGGTGAAGACCAGCCCGGACGCGCCGCCGAGCAAGCAGCAGTCGCAGATCCTGGTGCCGATCGACACGCCCGGCGTCGAGATCCTCGGCCCGATGCACGTGTTCGGCCACGACCACGCGCCGCGCGGCCACATGCACCTGCGCTTCAACAATTGCCGGGTGCCGAAGGAAAACATGCTGCTCGGCGAAGGCCGCGGCTTCGAGATCTCGCAGGTCCGCCTCGGACCGGGCCGCATCCATCACTGCATGCGCACCATCGGCAAGGCGGAGAAGGCGCTCGACCTGATGGTGCAGCGCGGCCTCACCCGCGAGGCCTTCGGCAAGAAGATCGCCCATCTCGGCGGCAACATGCAGATCATCGCGCAGGCGCGCTGCGAGATCGAGGCGATGCGGCTGATGGTGCTGAAGGCGGCCAAGGCGATGGACGTGCTCGGCAACAAGGAAGCGCGGATCTGGGTCAGCATGGTCAAGGCCATGGTGCCGGAGCGCACCTGCAAGATCATCGACCAGGCGATCCAGATGCACGGCGCCACCGGCATTTCGCACTGGAGCCCGCTCGGCGAGATGTATCAGGACGTCCGCCATCTGCGCTTCGCCGACGGTCCGGACGAGGTGCACTGGATGGTGGTCGGCCGGCACGAACTGAGCATGCCGTAAGGCGCGCTGCTCTACGTGATTGTGAAGCCCGCGCGGGGGAAGTGAACGACAATTTCTCCCGCGCGTTCATCCCGGCGCCGGATCGCGATGTGCTGCGCCGACAGCGAGACGATCTCGCCGCGAATGTCGGTCTTCCACGCGTCGTCGGAATGCACGGAAACGACATCGCCGGGCTTGCGGCCGTTGGGATCGTTCGGATCGGCCGACGGCTTGGCCTGCGGCGTCGATCTGCGTGCCGATCTCCAGCGCCTCGGCGGTGGAGATTTCGCTGCGTGAGCCGTGGCCGAAGGCTTGAATGCGCTTTTCCCACGCCGATATCTGCGGCAGATGTTTCAGGATGTCGTCGATCTCGGGCAGGCTCTGCCGCGTGTACCAGACGCTCATATAGGCGTTGATGTCGGCAAGGCTGAATTCACCGAGCAGGAACGGTTTGCCGTCCTTGAGCTGTGTCTCGATCCAGTCGACATTGGCGCGGAACTGGTCGCGCATCTGCGGGATGGCGGTCTTCATCGCCGCGACGTCGAACCGCGCGCCGCGCAGTTTGGTGCGGTCGTCGATGAAATCCTGCGGCATCTTGTCGGCGAGCGAGCCGAACACGAGGCCGACGGTGCTCTGGAAGAACGGCCGGTCCGTCCACATGCCGAGCATCCAGGGCAGGCCGGCGTTGCCGCCGGGAAACAGCGTCGGGCTCGGGAAGCGCGCTCTCGAGTTCGCGGATGATGATCTGGGTGTCGCAAAAGATATCGGCGCCGATCTGCATGACCGGGGTGCGGCGATAGCCGCCGGTCAGCGGCATCAGGTCCGGCCGCGGCATGATCCGCGAGATCTGGCAGGATTTCCACGCGATCTGCTTGAGGCCGAAGATGATGCGGATTTTTTCCGAGAACGGCGACGGATCGAAATGATGCAGGATGATGTCGCTGGACGACGACACGAACGCCTCCCCAATTATCGGATGCTGTTATCAGCTGCTATACATGCACCGCGGCGCGAACACGGCCGACATTGCCGAACACGCGGAGATATCGGTCGACTTCGGACTGGATGCCGGTCGCCTTCTCCGGATTGTCCGACAGTTTCACCGCGGGCCGCCCGTCGACCGACGTCACCTTGCAGACGATCGAGATCGGATCGAGATCGGACGAGCCGTCCGGCGCGCAGCCGACGAAATCATTGGTGAGGTTGGTGCCCCAGCCGAAGCTGACGCGAACGCGGCCCTTGAAGTGATGATAGGTCTCCTCGATGGAATCGACGTCCATGCCGTCGGAGAACACCAGCAGCTTCTCGTTGGGGTCGCGGCCCTTCTGCTTCCACCATTTGACGATCTCCTCGCCCGCCGCAGATCGGCGGCGCGGAGTCGGGGCGGAAACCGGTCCAGTCGGCGACCCATTCCGGCGCGTCGCGCAGGAACGGTTTGGTGCCGAACGCATCGGGCAGCGCGATCAGGAGGTTGCCGCCATAGGTGTGCCGCCACTGGTCGAGGATGCGATAGGGCGCCCAGCGCAGTTCGGTGTCGTCATTGGCGAGCGCAGCGGCCACCATCGGCAGCTCATGCGCGTTGGTGCCGATGGCTTCGAGATCGTTGTCCATCGCGAGCAGGACATTCGAGGTGCCGGTGAAGGAGGGGCCGAGACCTTCCTTGACCGCCTCGACGCACCAGCGCTGCCACAGAAAGCCGTGGCGGCGCCGCGTGCCGAAGTCGGACAGCCGCAGGCCGTCGAGCTTGCGCAGCCGCTCGACCTTGGCCCACAGCTTGGCCTTGGCGCGCGCATAGAGCACGTCGAGCTCGAAGCGGCCCTTGCCCTTCATGGTCTGGCGCGAGCGCAGCTCGTTGAGGATCGCGAGCGCCGGAATCTCCCACATCGTGGTGTGGGTCCACGGCCCGTGAAAATGCAGCTCGTACTGGCCGTCGACCTTGCGCAGCTCGTATTCGGGCAGGCGGAAATTGGCGAGCCAGTTGATGAAGTCCGCCGAGAACATCTGGGTCTTGCCGTAGAACGTATTACCGGCGAGCCAGATCAGTTCGTTCTTGGTGAAGCGGATGGCGCGGGCGTGGTCGAGCTGGGCGCGCAGTTCGCCTTCGTCGATCACTTCCGCCAGCCGCACATGCTTGCTGCGGTTGATGACCGAGAACGTCACCTGCTGATCCGGATAGAATTCCCGGATCATCTGCAGCATCAGCAGCTTGTAGAAATCGGTATCCAGCAGGCTGCGCACGATCGGGTCGAGGCGCCAGCCGTGGTTGTAGGTGCGCGTTGCGATGTCGGTGACTGCGGTCATGGTGGCAAGCTTACCGTGCCGGGAGGAGGGCAGCCAGTGCCCGAACGGGCGGGACTGGCCTGCTTTTTAGTGAATGGTGGCCGATTTTAACCTTGCAATTGCGGCATCTATGCCGGTCCAGGCCGGCTTGCCGGGCGCGAATTGCCGCCGGAGGTAGCCGACGAGTTCGGCAAGCTGCCGGTCGGACAGACTGTCGCTGAAGGCGGGCATATAGCCGAGGTCGGACGATACCGGCGCGGCGATGCCGTGCAGGATCACCTGGATCAGATTGTCGGGCACGTCGCTGTGGATGTTGCTGTTCAGCGATAGCGACGGCCGGCTGCCGAACAGCGCGGGGCCGCCGACCTCGTGGCAGACGGCGCAGGCGCCCTGATAGAGGCGGGCGCCGGGAGAGGCGGCGGTGACGGAGAGCGTCGTGCCTTCCAGCCTGGCGGCAAGCGCATCCTGTGCGGCGCGATCGGGCGCGCCCTCGCTGAAGGAGGCGAGATAGACCGCCATGGCGCGGATGTCCTGGTCGGGCAGCGCCTTCAATTCCTTCACGACCGGCGCCATCGGACCTGCCGCGACGCCATGGTAGCGCGACTCGCCGCTGCGCAAGTAGGCGAACAGTTCGTCTTCGCTCCACGGGATCGGCGCGCGCGACAGCGAGGTCAGCGCCGGCGCCTCCCAGCCCTCGGCAAAGCCGCCGGCGAGATAGCGGCTTGCGACCTCGGCGCCGAGTTCGTTGCGCGGCGAGTGGCAGGCGCCGCAATGGCCGAGCCCTTCGACGAGATAGGCGCCGCGATTCCAGACTTCCGATTTTGTCGCATCGGGCCGGAATGTTTGCGACGAGTGGAACAGCGCATTCCATCCGGCCATCAACGGCCGCTGGTTGAACGGAAAGGCCAGCGCATTGGCCGGCGTCTGCGCGCGCACCGGCTGCTGCGCCATCAGGTAGGCGTAGAGCGCCTGCAGGTCGGCGTCATCAGCCTTGGCGAAATGCGTGTAGGGAAACGCCGGATAGAGATGCTTGCCGTCGCGATGGATGCCCTCGCGCATCGATCGCTCGAAGGCGGGATAGGACCAGTTGCCGATGCCGGTTTTTTCGTCGGGCGTGATGTTGGTGCTGTAGATGACGCCGAACGGCGTCTCCAGCGGACGGCCGCCGGCATTGACGTACGCCGCCCATAGCGGTGTGGCAGACCATGCAGTCGCCGAGCGCGGCGAGTTGCTGGCCACGCGCGATGGTCGCGGCGGAGAACACCGATGGATCGGGCCGCGCGATCGGCGCGATCGCCCGCCACGGCAACGCCGCGGTGCCGATGGCAATCGCCGTGGCACACGCCGCAGCAAGGCCGGCGAACACGCTCGGCCGAACAGCAAATGGATTTTTCCATTTGGTAGAGGAAGGAGTAGGTGCCGGCAGAGCCTCAGCCGTAGCTCGGCGTTTCGCCGCGCAATCCCCGCAGGATGCGTTCCGGCGTGAACGGCGGATCGCGAAAGCGAACGCCGGTCGCATCGAAGATCGCGTTGGCGATGGCCGCGGCGCTCGGCACGGACGCGGACTCGCCGACGCCGAGCGGCGGCTGGTCCGGCCGCGGCAGCATCAGCACGTCGATTTTGGGCACATCGGGAAACCTGATGATGGGGTAGGCGCCCCATTCGCGTGCCGCCACCGTGGTGCGCTCGAACGGAATTTCCTCCATCAGCGCGCGGCTGGTGGACTGGATGACATTGCCCTCGATCTGGTGCCGCACGCCTTCCGGATTGATCATCAGCCCGGAATCCTGGCCCGCGACCACGCGCGTCACGCTGACATCGCCGGTCGCCTTGTTGACGGCGACATCGGCGATCCAGGCCGACCACGCCGCGCCATAGCCGGGAAACTTGCTGTGCACATAGAGCGCATAGGCGAAGCCGCGCCCGTGCACGACGTCGCCGTCCTTTTGCTCGCGAACCGGCCGCGGCTTCCAGCCCGCGCGTTCGGCCACCGCATTGACGAGGTCGATCGCGCGCGGGTCCTTCAGATAGCGCAGCCGGTATTCATCGGGATCGACGCCGGCTTCGGTCGCGAGTTCGTCGATATAGCTTTCATGCGCAAAGGTGTTCGGCAGCGCCGAGACGCCGCGGAGCCAGGAGGCGCGCACGATCGGCGGCATGTCGTTGGCGACGACGCGCATGTGCTCGTAGTCGTAGGGCGGGATCGCGGTGCGGTCGCCCATCTCGAAGATCGCCGGCTCGGGCTTGACCTTGCCGGTGAGCAGCAGCGCCAGCGTCGGCGCGCCATTGGAGGGATAGCGCGTCGCGAAGTCATAGCCAGCGGGATTGCCGTCCGCGTTGAGGCCGCCGTTGACGTCCATCAACTGCGCGGTGCCCTTGGGCTCCCACAGATGCTCCTGCTCGCGCGTGAGCTGCACGCGAACCGGCCGGCCGACCGCGCGCGACAGCAACAGCGCATCCGCCGTGACGTCGTCGGCGCAGTTGCGGCCGTAGCAGCCGGCCGCTTCCATCCGGATCACATCGATCTCGGTGTCCGGTCGATCGATCAGCTTGGCGAGATCGCCGCGCAGGATGTGCGGGTTTTGCGTGCCGGACCAGACGCGGATTGCGCCGTCGCGATAATCGGCGACCGCGCAGGACGGCCCGATCGAGCCGTGCATCTGATAGGGCCAGGAATACACCCGCTGCATCGGCGTTGCCGCAGCCGCAATCGCTTCCTCGACATTGCCCTTGTCGATCAGCGTGCGCGGCTGCGCCGGATTGGCCCGCAGCGCCTTCTCCAGTTGTTCGAGATCAGGCAGGGTGGGCACCGGCTTCCAGTTCACCTTGAGCTGGGCCGCGGCCTTGATCGCATTCTCCTCGCGCTCGGCGACGACGCCGACGAAGTCGCCGATCTGCACGATCTTGACGAGGCCCGGGATGTTGCGCACCGACGACTCATCCACCGAGATCAGGCTGGTGCCGACGAATGGCCCGGCATCGACGCCGGCATAGGGTGGCCGCACCACGCGGCCGTGCAGCATGCCGGGCACGCGCATATCGTGGACATAGACGACTTCGCCGGTCGCTTTGGCCGGAAGGTCGACGCGCGGCACGGATTGACCGACGATGCTGTAGGCGCTGGTCGCCTTGACAGGAACATCGTCGGCAAGTTCGAGACGGATGGTTTCGCCCGCGATCAATTCGCCGTAACTGACGCTGCGATTGTCCTTGCCGCGAACGAGACCGTCTTCGATCGAGAGTTCCTCGACCGGCAGCTCCAGCCGTTCCGCGGCGCGGGCGACCAGATAATGCCGCGCCTGCGCCGCGGCGTTGCGCAAGGGGACGGCCGTGATCTGGATCGTCTCGCTGGCGATCGTCGCGCCCTGGTCCGGCGTGTGCGTGGTGTCGCCGAGCACGACGACGACGCGCGCAAAGGACACATCGAGCTCTTCCGCCACGATCTGGCCGAGCGCGGTGCGGATGCCGGTGCCGAGATCGACGTGGCCGTTGAAGGCGGTGACCGCGCCATCGGCGGTGATGCTGATGAACGTCTCGAAGATGCCTTCACCGCCCGTACCCATGGGGTGGACGACCGACAATGATCCTTGTTTCCCGGAAGCGGGCGCGGCCATCAATCCCGCGCCTCCAGGACGTGGCCGGCGGCGCGCATCGCGGCACGGACGATCTCGATATGCGCGCCGCAGCGGCAGAGATTGTAGCGCAACGCCTCAAGAATTTCGGTCTCCGTCGGATGCGGATTGGTCGCGAGCAGCGCCTTGGTGCTCATGATCATGCCGTTGAGGCAATAGCCGCATTGCGCGGCCTGCTCGTCGATGAAGGCCTGCTGCACCGGATCGGGACGCTCGCGCGAGCCAAGACCTTCCAGCGTCACGATGTCGCGGCCGGCGCAGCCTTCGATCGGAATCACGCAGGAGCGCGCGGCGAGGCCGTCGATCAGCACGGTGCAGGCGCCGCACTCGCCGAGCCCGCAGCCGTATTTCGGTCCGTTGAGTTCGAGATCGTTGCGCAGCACGTAGAGCAGGGCGGTGTCCGGCGCGGCGTCGACGTCGTGATCCCTGCCGTTCACGGTCAGGCGCATCGTGCTGGTGCTCCGTTGGCGCGTATTCAAAGCTCGCGAAAGACTACCGTTTGTATACAAACGTGCAAGCCGCTCATGCCGCGCCGCAGCGCGGCTGCCCGGTTTGTGGACAAGAACGGCAGGCAGGCTGAGTTATTATTCGGCAAGGCGTCATTTCGCGCCGCCTGCCGCTTGACAGGTTTTGCCGTCGCGCGCAGGATCATTCGTATACGAACGAACGCGACGGCAACGCCGCCGCGTCAGCTTCTCTCGGGCGGCGTGCTGATGGCGATGGAAGTGACCGCCACGTCTGGCGACAAGATCCGCTGCGATGCCTGCCCGGTGATGTGCTACATCAAGCCGGGCGCGGCGGGCGCCTGCGACCGCTATGCCAACCACGACGGCCAGCTCGTCCGCGTCGATCCGCACATCGTGCTGGAGCGCACCGTCGAGCATGGCGGGCGCGTGGTGCCGTTCCAGGCCGGCGGCGATTGGGACGGCAAGATCGTCAATCAGCCCGAGGTCTTCGTCACCGCGATCGGCGCCGGCACGACCTATCCCGATTACAAGCCCGCGCCGTTCATCGTCTCGTCGGAGGTCGACGGCGTCGACATGGTCACGGTCGTGACCGAAGGCATCTTCAGCTATTGCGGCGTCAAGGTGAAGATCGACACCGATCGCCATCTCGGCCCGGAGACCGCGACCGTGCGCGCGCAGGGCGAAGCGGTCGGCCACGTCACGACAGGCGAATACGGCTCGCAGATGCTGTCGCTCGGCGGCGTGCATCATCTCACCGGCGGCTCGAAGAAGGAGGGCCGCGTCACCTGCGACACGCTGATGGATCTTTCCAATTGCAAGGCGGTGGAGCTGACCATCGACGGCGGCGCGTCCGTGATCGTGCAGGCCGGCCGTCCGCCTGTCGTGAACGGCACGGCCGAGGAGCGGATGCGGGTCGGCTGCGGCTCGGCGACCATCGGCATGTTCGCCAAGCAATGGCACGGCAAGGTCGACGAGGTCGTTGTGGTCGACGACCACATCACCGGCGTGTTGTCGGAGCATCAGGCCGGCAAGCTGCTCGATATTCCCGATACCGGCATCAAGATGAAAGGCCGGCGCTCGACGCCGGGCCGCTACTTCCAGGTCGCCGAGCCCGGCACGGGCTGGGGCGGCACCAACATTTCCGATCCGCTTTCGGTGCTCGGGCCGTTCAACGCCAAGGAGGCGCGGCCGGGGCTGACCATGCTGATGGTCTCCACCACCGGCGAACATGCGGGCTACTACGTGCTCGACGAGGCGCTGCGGCCGATCGAGGCCGAGATGCCGCGCGACTTGCAGTTCTCGGTCGAGCGCATCCAGGAGAATTGCGAGCCGGCGCTGTGCACGGTGCTGTTCATGGCGGGCGCGGGCGGTTCGTTGCGCGCAGGCGTCACCGACAATCCGGTGCGGCTGACGCGCTCGGTGAAGGATGCGCTGACGCGGGTCACCAGCGGCGGCGCGCCGGTCTATGTCTGGCCGGGCGGCGGCATCACCTACATGGTCGACGTCACGCTGATGCCGGCCGGCGCCTTCGGCTATGTGCCGACGCCGGCGCTGGTGGCGCCGATCGAGTTCACGCTGCAGGCTCGCCGACTATGCCGCGCTGGGCGGCCATATGGATTATGTCCGTCCGCTGTCGTCGCTGAAGGACAGCTCGGAAGTCCGCCCCATGCCGTATCATCCCGGGGCGGCGCGCATGAACCGTCGTCCGCAAATCGCACTTCTCGCCGACGGCAAGCGGCTGCATTTGCAGGACGGCCCGATCGACTCTGATCGTGGAGGCGAGCGGGCGCGAGACGGATGTGCGCGCGGCCTACGAGGCTGCGGCGCAACGTTTCACCGGTCTGCTCGATGAGCTCTGCGCGGAGTTGGCTGAACTGCGCAGGGCCGCCGATCCGGCGCGAACTGCGCTGAAGGGCGTCGTTGCGCGCCGCATGCATGCGGCGGTCGCGCCCTTCGCCGCAGATTGCTTCATCACGCCGATGGCGGCGGTCGCCGGCAGCGTGGCGGAAGAAATTCTTGGCGCGATGCTGGGCGCGGCACCGCTCGATCGCGCCTATGTCAACAATGGCGGCGACATCGCGCTGCATCTCGCCGGCGGCGAGCCGTTCACCGTCGGCCTGATGGACCGGCCGGATGCGCAAGGCGTGATGCGCACGATGACGGTGGATGCCGACAGCCCCGTCCGCGGCATCGCCACCAGCGGCCGCCACGGCCGCAGCTTCTCGCTCGGCATTGCCGATGCCGTCACCGTGCTGGCGAGGACCGCCGCGCAGGCCGATGCGGCCGCGACCATCATCGCCAACGCCGTCGATCTGCCCGGCCATCCCGCCATCGTCCGCATGCCCGCGAACGAGCTGCAGCCCGACAGCGATCTCGGCGAGCGTCTTGTCACCCGCGACGTCGGCGCGTTGACGGAACTGGAGATCGAGGAAGCGCTGGAGGCGGGCAGCCGCCGCGCGCGGCAGCTCCTGGCGGCTGGCCTGATCGAGGGCGCGGCATTGCGTCTCCTTGGCGAAACCGCCGTCGTGGGCGCAAGAGGGTTTTGGACGCCTCACGCCGTACACAAACCTGCGGTACGAAATTTGCTCCAAGCTTCGCTACATGCCTGACCGGGAAAATTTTCGATGAGCGCGGTAATCCGCAAGATCGTCACGGTGGTCGAGGAAACCCATATCGAGATGGGCAAGGCCATCGCGCCGCCGACGCGCCGCGCGGCGGCGATCGCGGTGATCGAAAATCCCTTCGCCGGACGCTATGTCGAGGACCTCTCGCCGCTGATCGCGATCGGCGAGGAACTCGGCGAGCTGCTGTCGAAGCGCGCGGTGGCGGCGCTCGGCATCGACGGCGCCAAGGCGCACAGCTACGGCAAGGCGGCGGCGGTCGGCGAGAACGGCGAACTGGAGCATGCCGCCGCGATCCTGCATCCCAAGATGGGCGCGCCGGTGCGCAAGGTGCTGCGCAAGGGCGCGGCGCTGATCCCGTCGTCGAAGAAGCGCAGCGGCCCGGGCACGACGCTCGACATTCCGCTCGGCCACAAGGACGCGGCCTTCGTGCGCAGCCATTTCGACGGCATGGAGGTGCAGATCAACGACGCGCCGCGCGCCAACGAGATCATGGTCGCGGTCGCCGTCACCGATTCCGGCCGGCCGCTGCCGCGCGTCGGCGGGCTGACGGTGGCCGAGATCAAGGGCGAAGACGGATTACGCTAGTGATTTTTCAAACAGTGGAGGTGAAGGGATGCGACGGAGACATTTGTTGGGCGCGGCACTTGCGGTCGTCACGGCCGGCCTGTCCAGCAACGCCATGGCGCAAAGCGAGATCAAGATCGGCGAGATCAACAGCTATTCGCTGCTTGCCGGCCTTCACCGAGCCCTACCGCAAGGGCTGGCAGCTCGCGGTCGAGGAGATCAACGCCGCCGGCGGCATCAACGGCAAGAAGCTCGTCGTCATCTCCAAGGACGACGGCGGCAAGCCGGCCGACGCGCAGACCGCGGCCAACGAACTGGTGTCGAGCGAGAACGTCGCGATGCTCACGGGCACGTTCCTCTCCAACATCGGGCTTGCGGTCAGCGACTTCGCCAACCAGAAGAAGGTGTTCTTCCTCGCCGCCGAGCCGCTGACCGACGCCATCACCTGGTCGAAGGGCAACCGCTACACCTTCCGCCTGCGCCCCTCCAACTACATGCAGGCGGCGATGCTGGTGGAGGAGGCGGCCAAGCTGCCCGCCAAGCACTGGGCGACGATCGCGCCGAACTATGAATACGGCCAGTCGGCGGTCGCCGTGTTCAAGAAGCTGATGTCGGAGAAGCGGCCCGACATCCAGTGGGTCGACGAGCAATGGCCGCCGCAGGGCAAGATCGACGCCGGCCCGGTGGTGCAGGCGGTCGCCGCCGCCAATCCGGAGGCGATCCTCAACGTCACCTTCGGCGCCGATCTCGTGAAGCTCGTGCGCGAAGGCAATACCCGCGGCCTGTTCAAGGACCGCTCGGTGGTGAGCTTCCTCACCGGCGAGCCGGAATATCTCGATCCGCTGAAGGACGAGACGCCGGAGGGCTGGATCGTCACCGGCTATCCCTGGTACGACGATCAAGACGCCGGAGCACGACGCGTTCCTGAAGGCCTATCAGGCCAAGTACAACGACTATCCGCGGCTCGGCTCGATCGTCGGCTACCAGACCATCAAGGCGGCGGCCGCGATCCTCACCAAGGCGAACTCGACCGATCCGGAGAAGCTGATCGCGGCGGCCGAAGGCCTGTCGATGCCGTCGCCGTTCGGCGAGATCACCTTCCGCAAGATCGACCACCAGTCGACGCTCGGCGCCTTCGTCGGCAAGACCGCGCTGAAGGACGGCAAGGGCGTGATGGTCGACACCGCCTACCAGAAGGGCGCGGACTATCTGCCGAGCGACGCCGAAGTCGAGAAGCTGCGTCCGAAGGATTGATGCTGACTATCTCCCTCTCCCCGCTTGCGGGGAGAGGGCAGGGGTGAGGGGCTCCTCCACGGTTCGAGACGACGCGGAGCTCGCCTACCCGGATGCTGCGACGACCTCCTCCGCGCGGGAGAGGTGCACGAGACCTCATCCTGAGGAGCGCGCGCAGGCGCCGTCTCGAAGGATGAGCCACGCACGCTGAACCATGCCAACCCGGACCGCCAATGGCCTTTTACATCGTCCAGTTCCTGACCGGCCTTGCCAGCGCGGCGTCGCTGTTCCTGGTCGCCTCGGGCCTGTCGATCATCTTCGGCGTGACGCGGATCGTGAATTTCGCGCATGGCGCGTTCTACATGCTCGGCGCCTATGTCGCGTTCACGCTGACCGAGCGCTTCTCCGGCGCGCTCGGCTTCTGGGGCGGCATCGTCGTCGCCGCGCTGGTCGTCGCCGTCGTCGGCGTGCTCGTCGAGATGGTGCTGCTGCGGCGGATCTATCATTCGCCGGAACTGTTTCAGCTGCTCGCGACCTTCGGCCTGACGCTGATGGTCGAGGATCTCGTGGTGCTGATCTGGGGGCCGGACGATCTGCTCGGCCGCCGCGCGCCCGGCTTCAAGGGCGCGGTCGATTTCTTCGGCCAGAACATCCCGAGCTATGACCTGTTCCTGATCGTGCTCGGCCCGGTCGTGCTCGGCGTGCTCTGGCTGCTGTTCCAGCGCACGCGCTGGGGCATGCTGGTGCGCGCGGCGACGCAGGACCGCGACATGGTGGCGGCGCTCGGCGTCAACCAGAAATGGCTGTTCACCTCCGTGTTTGCGCTCGGCGTCTTCCTCGCCGCGCTCGGCGGCGCGCTGCAGATCCCGCGCGATGCCGTGCATCACGCGATGGATCTGCGCATCATCGTCGACGTCTTCGTCGTCGTCGTGATCGGCGGCCTCGGCAGCATCATCGGCGCCTTCGTCGCGGCGGTGCTGGTGTCCGAGCTCAACGCCTTCGGCATCCTGATCTTCCCGAAGATTTCCATCATCCTGGTGTTCCTGGTGATGGCGGTGGTGCTGATCGTCCGGCCCTGGGGCCTGTTCGGCAAGCCGGAGGCGCCGGCGCGGCGCACGCCGGGCCTCACCGTCAATCCCTGGCGGCCGCTGACGTCGAACGAGCGGCATCGGCGCGCTGGCCGCGCTCGCTCATCGCCGCGGCGCTGCCGCTGGTCGGCGGCAATTACGCGCTGACGGTCGGCTCGGAGATCGCGATCTTCGTGATCTTCGCCGCGAGCCTGCATTTCCTGATGTCGGTCGGCGGGCTCGCCTCCTTCGGCCATGCCGCCTATTTCGGCCTCGGCGCCTATGGCGTCGCCTTCCTGGCCAAGATGGCGGGACTGCCGATGATCGTCGCGCTGTTGCTCGGCCCGTTGCTTGGCTGCCTCGGCGCCGCGGTGTTCGGCTTCTTCTGCGTGCAGCTCTCCGGCGTCTATTTCGCGATGCTGACGCTCGCCTTTGCGCAGATCGTCTGGTCGATCGCGTTCCAGTGGGTGGCGGTGACCGGCGGCGACAACGGCATTCTCGGCGTCTGGCCGGAGAAATGGGCGGCGGGCCCGGCGCGCTTCTACTGGCTGTCGCTGGCGATCGCGGCGCTGTGCGTCGCGGTCCTCCGCGTCATCGTGTTCTCGCCGTTCGGCTATGCGCTGCGCGCGACGCGGGATTCGCCGCTGCGCAGCGAAGCCATCGGCATCAACGGCAAGCGCATCCAGTGGACCGCGTTCGTCATCGCCGGCACGGTCGCCGGCATCGCCGGCGCGCTGTTCGCCTATCTCAAGGGCAGCGTCTTTCCCGACAATGTCGGCATCTCGCTCTCGGTCGATGCGCTGGTCATGGTGCTGCTCGGCGGCGTCGAGACGGTGTCGGGCGCTGTCGTCGGCGCGATCGTCTACAAGGCGCTCAGCATCTGGCTGGTCAGCCAGACCGACTGGTCGAAGCTCGTGCTCGGCGGCTTCATCGTGCTCATCGTGCGTCGCCTTCCCGAAGGGCATCGTCGGCATGCTCGAAGTGCTGATCGCGCGATGGCGGCCTGCTCCGCCGCTCGGCAAAATCCCGGCTCGCCGGCGTCGAGGCCGCCGAATGAGCGCGCCGCGCACATTGCTGTCGGTCGAAGGCCTGACCAAATCCTATGGCGGCGTCCACGCCGTGCGCGGCGTCTCGTTCGCGCTCGAAGGCCGGCGAGATCCTGGCGCTGATCGGCCCGAACGGCGCCGGCAAGAGCACCTGCTTCGACATGCTCAACGGCCAGAACATGCCCGACGCCGGCCGCATCACGCTGCTCGGGCAGGACACCGCCGGCCAGCAAGCCGCGCGAGATCTGGCGGCTCGGCGTCGGCCGCACCTTCCAGATCACCGCGACGTTCGCCGACCATGACGGTGCGCGAGAACGTGCAGGTCGCGCTGATCTCGCACGGCGGACGCTGTTCAATCTCTTCGCCTCGACGCCGCAATTCGCGCGCGAGGAGGCCGGCCGCCTGCTCGATCTCGTCGGCATGGGCGGCTATGCCGAGCGGCCCTGCGGCGAGCTCGCCTATGGCGACCTCAAGCGGCTCGAACTGGCGGTGGCGCTCGCCAACCAGCCGAAGCTGCTGCTGATGGACGAGCCGACCGCCGGCATGGCGCCGCGCGAGCGCATCGAGCTGATGCGGCTCGACGGCGCAGCATCGCGCGCGAGCAGTCGATCGGCGTGCTCTTCACCGAGCACGACATGGACGTCGTGTTCGAACATGCCGACCGCATCCTCGTGCTCAACCGCGGCAGCCTGATCGCGGAAGGCACGCCCGAGGAGGTCCGCGCGCAACCCGCAGGTGCGCGCCGTCTATCTCGGCGAGGGCCTGGTCTACGACGCCCGCCATCGCGAGGGAGCGCACCGCATGAAGCTCCAGGTCGACGATCTCAACAGCTTCTACGGCCCCGCGCACATCCTGTTCGACATCGCGCTCGAGGTCGGCGACGGCGAGGTGGTGGCGCTGCTCGGCCGCAACGGCGCCGGCAAGTCGACGACCTTCCGCTCGATCGTCGGCCTCGTCGCGCAACGCTCCGGCCGCATCGGTTCGAGGGCAGGGACGTCTCGCGCGAGCCGACGCATGCGATCGTGCGCGGCGGGCTCGGCTATGTGCCGGAGGAGCGGCGCATCTTCACCGACCTGACGGTCGAGGAGAATCTCGAGGTCGGCCGCCAGCCGAAGCGCGCCAACGCGCCGCACTGGACGCGGGAAAAGCTGTTCGCGCTGTTTCCCAATCTCGCCGAGATGCGCAACCGTCCGGGCGGGCGCGATGAGCGGCGGCGAGCAGCAGATGCTGACCATCGCGCGCACGCTGATGGGCAATCCGTCGCTGGTGCTGCTCGACGAGCCGTCCGAAGGGCTGTCGCCGAAGATCGTCGAGCAGATGGTCGACGCCATCCTCGCCATGAAGCAGGAAGGCGTCAGCATCGTCGTCTCCGAGCAGAATCTGCATTTCGCCCGGCTGATCTCCGATCGCGCCTACATCATCGAGCGCGGCCGCATCTGTTTTGGCGGCACGATGGCCGAGCTCGACGCGCGGCCGGACATCCGCGACGCGCATCTGTCGCTGTAACGGGGAGACGGGACATGAGCAGGGCCGTTGCAACCAGGCGAAGCGCCAAACCGGCAAAGCCGGGCTACGTGCTCGACGAGCAGATCGGCTTCATCCTGCGCCAGGTCTGGCAGCGCCATGCCACGATCTTCGCCCGCGACATCGGCATCAATCTGACGCCGACGCAATGGGCGGCGCTGGCCAAGCTGCAGGAGACCGGGCCGTGCTCGCAGAACCAGCTCGGCCGGCTGACCGCGATGGATGTCGCGACCATCAAGGGCGTGATCGACCGCCTCACCGCGCGCGGGCTGACCGAGACCTGCGCCCGATCCGGAGGACGGACGGCGGCTGCTGGTCGAGCCTCACGCGGGCAGGGCAGCAACTCGCGGAGAAGGCTGCGCCGAATGCGCTGGCGATTTCGCGCGAGACGCTGGCGCCGCTCGAGCCGAGAGAGCGCGAACGCTGATGGAGTTGCTCAGCAGGCTGCGGTGATGCGCAGCGGGGCGTGGGATCATCGAGGCCCAGGGCGATTTACTTCGGCACGATCTCCGGCACCTTCCCCGCCGGCGGCGTGTTGCGGCTGCGCTGGGTGCGGACGATGCCGTCGATGATCGTCATGCCGACGCCGGGCAGATCGCCGAGCTGCACGCTCTCCAGGATGTTCTTGCCCGGCGAATGCTGCGCCTTGTCCATGATGACGAAATCGGCCGAGCGGCCGACCTCGATCAGGCCGCAATCGAGCTCGCGCATCCGCGCGGTGTTGCCGGTGGCAAGACAGAAGGCGATCTCGGCCGGCAGCTCGCCGAGCGAGGACAGCATCGAGACCATGCGCAAGATGCCGAGCGGCTGCACGCCGGAGCCGGCCGGCGCATCGGTGCCGAGGATGACGCGGTGCAGATCGCCCATCTCGCGCGCGGTGCGCAGCGTGAACAGCGCCGAGCGCTCATTGCCGTTGTGCACGAGTTCGAGCCCGCGCTTGCAGCCCTCGCAGATGCAGCGGATCTGGTCGTCGGGCAGCGCGGTGTGGCCGCCATTGATGTGGCCGACCACGTCGGTGTCGGCTTCCAGCACCACGTCCTTGTCGATCAGGCCGGAGCCGGGGATCGAGGGACCGCCGGTGTGGATCGTGCTCTGGATGCCGTATTTGCGCGCCCAGCCGACCATCTTGCGCGCCGTCGGCCCGTCCTTGACGCCGCCGAGGCCGACTTCGCCGAGCAGCTTGACGCCGGCGGCGGCCAGCTCCTTGAAATCTTCCTCGACCATCTCGCATTCGATGACGGGCGCGCCGGCATGCACCTTCACGCCGCCCGGGCGCAGCGTCCAGAACGCGCGCTGCGCGAAGATCGCCATCGCCTTCAGCCCGACGACGTCGCGCGGGCGGCCGGGCATGTGCACCTCGCCGGCGGAGATCATGGTGGTGACGCCGCCATGCAGATAGCTGTCGATCCAGTTGATCTGGTTCTGCCGCGGCGTCCAGTCGCCGGCGACGGGATGGACGTGGCTGTCGATCAGGCCGGGCGCGACCGTGGTGCCGTTGGCATCGACGATGGTGGTGGCGCCTTCGGTGTTGACGTCCTTGAGCCGGCCGATCGCGGTGATCCTGCCGTTCTCGGCGACGATGGTGTCGCGCGTCGAGGATCGGCTTCTCCAGCGCGCCCGACAGCATCAGGCCGATGTTGCGGATCACCAGCTTGCTGGGGCCGGTCGCCTGCGGTGCGTCATGGGCCATGGGGCGGTTCCCTTCCTGAAATTGCTCGCAAATTTGAGCCCGGCTTGACCTTTGGATCAAGCTGGATTATTCGTTTGTATACGAATGATCGTATACAAATGAATTGGCCGGTCAACGGCGACAGGGAAGCAAGCCGCGATGAGCAATTTCAACCAGGAGAGCGTGACCAGCGTCCATCACTGGACCGACAATCTGTTCTCCTTCACCACCACGCGCGATCCCTCGTTCCGCTTCCGCAACGGCGAGTTCACCATGATCGGGCTCAAGGTCGGCGAGAAGCCGCTGCTGCGCGCCTACAGCGTCGCCAGCGCGAACTACGAGGACCGGCTCGAGTTCTTCTCGATCAAGGTGGCCGACGGCCCGCTGACCTCGCGGCTGCAGCACCTGCAGGTCGGCGATCCCGTCATCGTCAGCCGCAAGGCCACCGGCACGCTCGTGATCGACAACCTCGAAAGCGGCCGCAACCTCTATCTCATCGGCACCGGCACGGGGCTGGCGCCGTTCCTCTCCGTCATCAAGGATCCCGAGACCTATGAGCGCTTCGAGAAGGTCGTGCTGCTGCACGGCTGCCGCCGCGTCAAGGAACTCGCCTATGGCGAGATGATCACGGAGAAGCTGCCGAACGACGAGTTGATCGGCGACTGCATCCGCAACCAGCTGATCTACTATCCGACCGTGACGCGCGATCCCTTCCGCAACCGCGGCCGCATCACCGACCTCATCACCTCGGGCAAGCTGTTCGCCGATATCGGGCTGGCATCGCTCGAGCCCGAGCATGACCGCATCATGATCTGCGGCAGCCCGGCGCTGGTCGCTGACACCCGCGTGCTGCTGAACGACCGCGGCTTCGTCGAGGGCAATCACGGCGAGCCCGCGCAGTTCGTGGTCGAAAAGGCTTTTGCCGAGCGCTGAATCTCCTCCCGAGCGCAAGGTACTCACTGGGCGTGATGGCGATGCCATCGCGCCCTTTTCTTTTTGGCGGGACGCTACTTTCCGGCTATCCTGCGGGAAATACCGGGAGGAAGACATGCCGACCTACACCGTCACCACGCCGGAAGGCTGCCTCGACGACGACAAGCGCGCCAGGATCGCGCGCGAGATCACGCGGGTACATCACGAGACCACGGGCGCACCGGCTTATTTCGCACAGGTGCTGTTCGTCGAGATCAAGCCCGGCCGATACTTCGTCGGCGGTGGGCCGCTCAAGGGCAAGCAGGTTTTCGTCAACGGCCAGATCCGCGCCGGCCGCACCGCCGAGAGCAAGGACGCGTTGATCCGGCAGATGCTTGTCGCCGTCGCGCAGGCCGCGATGCTGCCGGCCAATCATGTCTGGGTTTACATATCAGATCTCATTCCACGGCAGATGGCGGAGTTCGGCCATGTGTTGCCGGAGCCGGGCGATGAGGCGAAATGGGCAGAAGGCCTACCCGCGGCGGACCGGGCACCATACATGGAGAGCTTTGCGCCGAAATGATCAGCGCTGCGGCCCCATCAGCCGGTCGTCATTCTCCGCGCACAGCACGTGGTGATGCAGATTGGCGATCCACTGCCGGCCGGACACGGTCATGGCGAGATACTTGATCGCGCCGCCGAGATGGTCGGAGACCGTGTTCCAGTAGAAGCTCGGATAGCGGTCGATCAGGTCGGCCGGCGAGGAATAGCCGAGCTGGCGGTTCATGCCGATTTCCTCGAACTCCCAGAACAGCGCGTTGGCCTTGCGCGAATAGAGGGGATCGCCGAGCTGGCCGATCAGGTCGGCGGCCTGCACCAGCCGCGGCTCCTGTGACAACTCGGCATCGTCCTTGGTCGGCAGCGGCGGAAAGCGCGTGCATTCGATCGCATCGATGACGCGCTTGACGTCGATCTGCGGCGATTTTTCCAGCCGCTCGCGCGCGAAGATCTTTGAACGATCGACGTGGTAGGGCGTCAGCGCCGCATCGGAGGCGCCGCGCGGCAGCTCGATGGTGTTGCCCGCCTCGTCGATGACGAATTCGTCCTCGGTGTCGCCGCTGAGCACGCCGCGCATATAGCCGATGTCGTGCAGCAGGCAGGCCACGATCAGATGCGCATAGTCGTCCGGCTCGATGCGATGGGCCAGCGACATGCCCTGCAGGATGTCGCGGCCGACCAGCGTGACCTGAAAGGTGTGCTCGTAATTGTGGTAGAGCGCGTCGCTGCGGGCGAGGCATTCAATGGTGTTGCGCGCCAGCGCGCCCATCCGTTCACCGAGCGCGTCGTGGGTGGGGCCGAAAATACGGCGAAAATCCTTGGCGAGGAAACCACCAAGCTTCTTGGCTGCCGATGCGGTGATGGTTTTCACGCAACGCCTCCCACGCCGTCAGCGATCCTAGCATTTCCGGAACAAACGAGAAGCCGGAAAGCTACGGGTGCGGCGGTGTCAGGGGAGGGGTGTCTCGCTCTTGCGACGCGTTAGCGCGACGAGGGAGCCGGACTAGTCCGCCGCTCGCGGCTTGGTTGCAAACTGCGGAAACAGCTTTGCCACGATCGGGCCGTCGGTGCGCCAGGAATGGCAGCCGTTGACGAAGAACGGCGGCTCCGTGGCCTCGCGTTGGCTGTTCATGGAATCGCTGCCGTCGGTCCGCTTGCCGTGGGACATGGTCTGGAACAGCGTGGTCACCGCCGGGCCCAGCAGCTCGGACAGATGCGTGCAGGTCTCGAGCCTGCCGATCCTGCTTCGCACCGCCTCGCGAAAGCCCTTGCCGATCTGCACGCCGACCAGGCGCTGCAAGATGCCGTCGACCTCGATGCAGGTCGGGTAGGGCGTCGCCACCATGTTGGTCTCGGCCTCGCGGATGATCAGGCTGTCGTCGACCGCCAGCCGCAGGCGGATGTCGTGCACGGGCGCGCCGGGCGGCATCTCACCGCGGAACTGGTCGCGCTGCGGGAAGGGTTTGGTGTCGACCAGCCGGGCCTCGACCTCCCAGAGCCCGTCGTCGCGCAGATAGCCGTCGCAGTCGATGACGCGGCGGTGCATCTGATGGCGCGGCTTTTCTTCTTTTTCTCAGGCATCGGCATGTCCAGTGATTCCGGCTGGGTTTGGCGCCACACAAGCGGCGGTGAGCGCCGATGTCAATCGCGGGCGAAGCCGGAACAATACCGGATTGGTCCTTGCCGTGTTCCCGCGCGCAAGGGATGATGCGAAGCCTCGTATCTCGCGCGCCGCAAGGAGTTTCGGTGACCGAACGCTATCCCCGCGATCTCCGCGGCTATGGCCGCAACCCGCCCGATCCGCGTTGGCCCGGCGGCGCGCGCGTCGCCGTGCAGTTCGTGGTGAATTTCGAAGAAGGCGGTGAGAACAACATTCTGCACGGCGACAAGGCGTCGGAGGCGTTCCTCTCGGATG
Organism: uncultured Alphaproteobacteria bacterium; assembly: GCA_963726865.1. Classification (GTDB taxonomy): domain Bacteria; phylum Pseudomonadota; class Alphaproteobacteria; order Rhizobiales; family Xanthobacteraceae; genus Bradyrhizobium. The sequence continues at coordinate 153,054 of CAVSEE010000008.1, forward strand.
TGCTGGGCGCGCAGCCCTGGCCCGGCAGGCGTCACGCCAATATCGAGTCGATGTTCGAATATGGCTCGCGCGCCGGCTTCTGGCGGCTGTGGCGGATCTTCACCGATCGAGACTTGCGCCCAACTGTATTCGGCGTCGCGATGGCGCTGCAGCGCAATCCGGAAATCGTCGCCGCGATGAAGGAGGCGAACTGGGATATCGCAAGCCACAGCCTGCGCTGGGTCGAACACAGGGATATGACGGAAGAGGAGGAGCGGCGGGAAATCGCCGAGGCGATCCGCGTGCACACCGAGGCGACAGGGCAGCCGCCGGCCGGGCTGGTACACCGGCCGCTCGTCGATCAATACGCTGCGGCTGCTGATGGAAGCGGGCGGGCTTTCCTATCTCTGCGATTCCTATGCCGACGATCTGCCGTACTGGATCAAGGCGAGAGGAAGCGAGCCGCATCTGGTGATCCCGTACACGCTCGATGCCAATGACATGCGCTTCGTCAATCCGCAGGGCTTTGGCGGCGGCGTGGAGTTCTTCACTTACCTGAAGGACAGTTTTGACGTGCTCTATGCCGAAGGGAAGACTGCGCCGCGGATGATGTCGGTGGGGCTGCATTGCCGTCTGGTCGGCCGGCCTGGCCGGGCCGGCGCGCTGATGGGGTTTCTCGATTACATCGCAAAGCACGAGGCCGTCTGGGTGCCGACGCGGCTCGAGATCGCGCAGCATTGGCACGCCAACATGAAGCATCTGGCGGCCGACGCGTTCGATATCGGGTAGGCGGCGCGTCAGCTCACTCCGCGGCCTTGGCGGTGCTGCCGAACATGCGCGTCGGTGCGGCGAAGCCGCAGCTGGTGCCGTCGGTGATCTTGACCTGATCCTCCCACGGCAAGCGGAATGTGCCGGCCACCATGTCCTGCATGAACGTATAGGGACAGTCCATCGCGCCGCCCTTGACCGCCACATAGCCGCGGTGCCAGAGCTGATAGATATTGTTCTCGACGCCCCAGTTGATGCGGGCCTCGCGCACGAGGTCGGGCCGCACCTCGGCGGTGATGATCTCGTCCGCCCGGCCGGTGGTGCCGTGCGCGATGACGCTGCCGTCGAAATTGACGATCATGCCTTCGCCCATGGAATCGAACGATCCGTCCGAGCCGCACATGCAGACATTGGCCGTCACCATCAGGTTCTGGAAGGCGTTGGCCTGGTTGGTGAAGCGCCAGCTCTGGCGGATCGGCGCCGTGTAGCCAGCGGTGCGGATCATGATCTCCGCGCCCTTGTAGGCGCATTCGCGCGCCATTTCCGGGAACATGCCGTCGTGACAGATGATCAGCGCGATCTTGGCGCCTTTCGGTCCCTCAATCACGGGAATGCCGATGTCGCCGGGCTCCCACGGCTCGACCGGGATCCAGGGATGAAGCTTGCGATAGTAGAGCTTGATCTCGCCGTGGTCGTCGATGATGAGCCCTGAATTGTAGGGATTGCCGTGCGGGTTGAATTCCATGATGGAGAAGCAGCCCCAGATTTTGTGCTCGATGCAGGCCTTCTTGAAGGCGGCGACTTCCGGTCCATCGAGCCGGCACATGATCTCGGGATTGGTGTCCATCGACAGCCCGTGCAGCGAGTATTCCGGGAATACCACGAGGTCCATGGTCGAGAGGTTGCGCCGCGCCTTGCCGACCGTCCAGACGATCCGTTCGGTCTGCCGCGCCAGATCGGCTTTCGTCGCCACCACGGGCAATTGCAATTGAACCAGCCCGATCACCACGCCATTGGGCGACTTGTTGAGACCGCCAAGTCCGTTCATCGCGAAACTCCCTGCTTGAAGCTTAGCGCGAGCAAAGCCGATTTTCGCGCGGTGACAAAGGCTATATTTCAGGCGACGTGGCTTCGCACGGGACGAATGGCACAGGCTTTGCTACGTTCCCCTTGTGAGGTTTCTCGTTGGGAGGCGTGCAGGTCATGACGAAGCGACCATCCAGCGGCACCATCGCCGCCGAGCCGGAGCCGGTCACGCTCGACTGGTCGAAGACGGCGCTCGTCATCATCGACATGCAGCGCGACTTCATGGAGCCCGGCGGTTTCGGCGAAACGCTGGGCAATGACGTCTCGCAACTGGCCCGCGCGGTGAAACCGATCGGCGCGGTGCTGGCGGCGGCGCGCGAGGCCGGCATGCTCGTCGTTCACACCCGCGAGGGGCATCTGCCCGATCTGTCGGATGCGCCGCCGGCCAAGGTCGAACGCGGCAAGCCTTCCTTGCGCATCGGCGATCCCGGCCCGATGGGCAGGATCCTGATCCGTGGCGAGGCCGGCCACGACATCATTCCCGCGCTGTATCCGCTCGCGAGCGAGATCGTGATCGACAAGCCGGGCAAGGGCGCGTTCTACGCCACCGGACTCGGCGAAACCTTGCAGAAGCACGGCATCGAGAACTTGCTGGTGTGCGGCGTCACCACTGAGGTCTGCGTCAACACCACCGTGCGCGAGGCCAATGACCGCGGCTATCGCTGCGTCGTCATCGCGGACGGCTGCGCGTCCTATTTTCCCGAGTTTCACGAGATGGGCCTGAAGATGATCAAGGCCCAGGGCGGCATTTTCGGCTGGGTGGCCGATTCGGCCGCGGTGCTGAAGGCGATCCATCCGACGATGTCGGACGCACTTGCTGCCCGATAAGCCGTCTGACGGGGCGGCTGCGGAGATGCGCGTTCCTTTTAAGTGATTGTTATGTAATTAGATTTTCTTCCGACCGCCGCCGCGGCGTGCCCTTGTTGACTAGCCCATCTGATTTGTACATATGTACAAATCTCATAACCGGATCGGGTGAGAAAGATGCGCAAGCCCAACATGCGCGAGGCGATTTTGGTGGCGGCGGAAGAGCTGTTCGCGATCAACGGCTTTAGCGCGGTCTCGGTGCGCGACATCGCGCAGGCCGCCGGCGCCAATCCCGGCAGCGTGACCTATCACTTCAAGACCAAGGACGGCCTGCTGATGGAGATCTATCAGCGCCACTGCCTGCCGATGAACCACCGGCGTTCGGAATTGCTGGCGGCGGCGCGACGCGTGCGCGACCTCAAGGACCGGCTGGAAGCGATCGTGCGCGCCTATGTGCTGCCGGCATTTTCCTCCGGCAGCGATCTTGCCGGCGGCGGTGCGCGGTTCACGCGGCTGCGCGCGATCATGTCGGCCGAAGGCAACGAGGTGGCGCGGCGGATCATCGCGCAGACCTTCGACGACACCAGCCACGCCTTCATCGAGGCCATCCACGAAAGCCTGCCGCATATCCCGCGCACCGAGATCGTGTGGCGCACCCATTTCCTGCTCGGTGCGTTGTACTACACGCTGGTGACGCCGGAGCGCGTGGTCCGGCTGTCGCGCGGCGAAGCCGACGGCTCGGACGCCGGCGAGGCGATCGAGCAACTGGTGCAATCGACCGTCGCCTCGCTGCAGGCGCCCGCGATCGACCGGCCCGCGTCGCGCAAGCGGCCCGCGCCGGCTAAGGCCCCGGACGGCGTGGCACGCGCTGAATATTAAACGAGCAGGCGGGAATGCGAACTCGCCGCCAGTGAAGGAGAGACCAGGTGATCATCGACTGTTCATGGCCACTACACCACCGCGCCCAAGGCGCTGGAGGACTGGCGCAACCGGCAGATCGCCGGCATCAAGGATCCCTCCGCGAAGCCGAAGGCGAGCGATCTCAAGATCAGCGACGACGAACTGCGCGACTCCATCGCCAACAACCAGTTGAAGCAGATGAAGGAGCGCGGCAGCGACCTCACGCTGTTCAGCCCGCGCGCCAGCTTCATGGCCCATCACATCGGCGATTTCGAGGTGTCCTCGACCTGGGCCGGCATCTGCAACGAATTGTGCGCGCGCGTCGCAAAACTGTTTCCCGACAATTTCGCCGCCGTCGCCATGCTGCCGCAGTCACCGGGGGTCGATCCGAAAACCTGCATTCCCGAGATCGAGAAGTGCATCAAGGAGTACGGCTTCGTCGGCATCAACCTCAACCCCGATCCCTCCGGCGGGCACTGGACGTCGCCGCCGCTGTCGGACCGGCAGTGGTATCCGATCTACGAGAAGATGATCGAGCTCGACATCCCCGCGATGATCCACGTCTCGACATCATGCAATCCGGCCTTCCACACCACGGGCTCGCATTATCTCAACGCCGACACCACGGCGTTCATGCAGTGCCTGACCTCGGATCTGTTCAAGGATTTCCCAAAGCTGCGCTTCCTGATTCCGCATGGCGGCGGTGCGGCGCCGTATCACTGGGGCCGCTTCCGCGGGCTGGCGCAGGAGATGAAGAAGCCGCTGCTGAAGGATCATCTGCTCAAGAACATCTTCTTCGACACCTGCGTCTATCACCAGCCCGGCATCGATCTCCTGACCAAGGTGATCCCGGTCGAGAATGTGCTGTTCGCCAGCGAGATGATCGGCGCGGTGCGCGGCATCGATCCGGAAACCGGATTCCACTACGACGACACCAAGCGCTACATCGAGGCCGCGCCGACGCTGAGCGCGGACGACCGCAAGAAGATCTTCGAAGGCAATGCGCGACGCGTGTTCCCGCGCCTCGATGCGGCCCTGAAGGCCAAAGGAAAGTAACAAGGGGAAGTAAGATGAGTGCTGCGATGAACGACATCGGCATCGTCAAGCGCAACATCGTGCGCGCCGACAAGGCGGCGGTCGAAAAGCTGTCGCGCTTCGGCGTTGCCACCATTCACGAGGCGATGGGCCGGGTCGGCCTGATGCAGCACTACATGCGCCCGATCTATCAGGGCGCGCAGATGTGCGGCACGGCGGTGACCGTGCTGCTGCAGCCCGGCGACAACTGGATGATGCATGTGGCGGCGGAGGCGATCCAGCCCGGCGATGTCGTGGTTGCCGCCTGCACGGTGGAGAATACCGACGGCTTCTTCGGCGATCTGCTCGCCACCAGTTTTCGCGCCCGCGGCGCAAAGGGGCTGATCATCGACGGCGGCGTGCGCGACGTGATGGACCTGACCGAGATGAAATTCCCGGTGTTTTCGCGCGCCATCAGCGCCCGCGGCACCGTGAAGTCGACGCTGGGTTCGGTGAACATCCCGGTGGTTTGCGCCGGTGCGGCGGTCAATCCCGGCGATGTCATCGTGGCCGACATGGATGGCGTGGTCGTCGTGCCCGCGCGCGTTGCGCAGCAGGCGGCTGATGCGGCGGAAGCGCGCGAGGCCAACGAGGCCGACAAGCGCGAGAAGCTGGCGAGCGGCGTGCTCGGGCTCGACATGTACAAGATGCGCGAGCCGCTCGCGAAGGCCGGGCTGAAATATATCGATTGAGCTGAACATGGCCGCTGACATCGTGGGCATATCGTCGATGGCGACCCGCCAGCTTCTGGCGGAGCTTTCCGGCGCGTACTCGCAGAAGACCGGCAAGTCGGTCGCGATCGAGGCCGTCGGCGGCGTCGATGCCGCCAAGCGCATCCGCGCGGGCGAGAAATTCGACATCGTCGTGTTGGCCGATGATGCCATGAAGAAGCTCGAGGCCGAGGGGTTCCTCAAGGCCGGGAGCAGGGCAGGATTCGCGGAGTCCTCGATCGCAGTGGCGGTGCGGGCAGGGACCAAGCGTCCGGACATCTCGAACGAAGCGGCGACCAAGGCCGCGGTGCTGGCGGCACAAACGGTCGGCTACTCCACCGGGCCGAGCGGCACGCATGTCGCAAAACTGCTGGAAAAGTGGGGCATCGATCCCAAGGACACGAAGAAGGTGGTCGTGCCGCCGCCCGGCGTTCCCGTCGGCTCGCTGATCGCGCGCGGCGAGGTCGAGCTCGGCTTCCAGCAGATGAGCGAGTTTCTGGATGTGCAGGGGATCGAAGTAGTCGGGATGCTGCCCACAGAGATTCAATCGGTCACATTGTTTGCCTGCGGCGTCGGTGCGCAGGCCGGCAACGAGACCGGTGCGCGCGACCTGATCGGATATCTGACTTCGCCGGATACCAACGCGACCAAATGGAAGCACGGCATGGAGCCGCCGCGGCGCGCCGGCTGATGAGATGAGTGAAGGGTAAGAGCTGATGTCGAAACCTGTAACCGGGCCGTTCGAAAAGACCCCGGGATGGCTGGACTGGTACAACGGTCCGTCGAAGCCGCGCTTCAAGGTACCGGCGGGCGCGGTCGATGCGCACTGCCATGTGTTCGGCCCGGGCGGCGAATATCCGTATGCGCCGGAGCGCAAATACACGCCATGCGACGCCTCGCGCGCGCAGCTCTATGCGCTGCGCGATCACCTCGGCTTCTCGCGCAATGTGGTGGTGCAGGCGACCTGCCACGGCGCCGACAACGCCGCGATGGTCGACGCGCTCGTCCATTCCGCCGGCAAGGCGCGCGGGGTCGCCACCGTCAAGCGCAGCGTGAGCGATGCCGAGCTGAAGGCGATGCATGAGGCCGGTGTGCGCGGGGTGCGCTTCAATTTCGTCAAGCGCCTGGTCGATTTCACGCCGCGCGACGAGCTGATCGAGATCGCCGGGCGGATCGCCAAGCTCGGCTGGCATGTCGTGATCTATTTCGAGGCGGTGGATCTTGCCCGAGCTGTGGGACTTCTTCACCACGCTGCCGACCACTGTCGTGGTGGATCATATGGGCCGGCCGGACGTTACCAAACCGGTGGATGGTCCCGAATTCGAGCTGTTCGTCAAATTCATGCGCGAGCACAGCAACGTCTGGTCCAAGGTGAGCTGCCCGGAGCGGCTGTCGGTCGCAGGTCCCCCGGCGCTCAACGGCGAGCAGAACGCCTATCGCGACGTGATCCCGTTCGCCCGGCGCATCGTCGAGACCTTCCCCGACCGCGTGCTCTGGGGCACCGACTGGCCGCATCCGAACCTGAAGGGCCACATGCCCGACGACGGCCTGCTGGTCGACTTCATCCCGCACATTGCGGTGACGCAAGAAGCGCAGCGCAAGCTCTTGGTAGACAATCCGATGCGGCTGTACTGGCCCGAGCAATCCTGAGGAGGCAGAGCGATGTCACTCGACAAACCCTATACGGACATTCCGGGCACGACCATCTTCGACGCCGACATGTCGCGCCAGGGCTATCACCTGAACCAGTTCTGCATGTCGCTGATGAAGGCGGACAACCGCGCACGCTTCAAGGCCAACGAGCGCGCCTATCTCGACGAGTGGCCGATGAGCGAGGAGCAGAAGCAGGCGGTGATGGCGCGCGATCTCAACCGCTGCATCCAGCTCGGCGGCAACATCTATTTCCTTGCCAAGATCGGCGCCACCGACGGCAAGAGCTTTCAGCAGATGGCCGGCAGCATGACCGGCATGAGCGAAGATCAGTATCGCGACATGATGGTCAAGGGCGGACGGTCCATCGAGGGCAACCGCAAGATCGGGGAGAAGAAGTAATGGCCCGTATCAGCTCCAGCGTTTACACCTCGCATGTGCCGGCTGTCGGCGCCGCGCTCGACCTCGGCAAGACCGCCGAGGCCTATTGGCAGCCGGTGTTCAAGGGCTACGAATTCGCCAAGCAATGGGAGAAGGAGCAGAAGCCGGACGTGATCTTCCTGGTGTTCAACGATCACGCCACCGCTTTCAGCCTCGATTTCATCCCGACCTTTGCGATCGGCACGGCTGCCGAATTCCAGCCGGCCGACGAGGGCTGGGGGCCGCGCCCGGTGCCGAAGGTGATCGGTCATCCCAATCTCGCCGGACATATCGCGCAGTCGGTGATCCAGGACGACTTCGACCTTACCATCGTCAACAAGATGGACGTCGACCACGGTCTCACCGTGCCGATGAGCCTGATGTTCGGCCAGCCGCAGGCCTGGCCATGCCCGGTGATCCCGTTCGCGGTCAACGTCGTGCAATATCCGCCGCCGTCCGGCCGGCGCTGCTTCATGCTGGGGCAGGCGATCCGCAAGGCGATTGAATCGTATGACGAGCCGCTCAATGTGCAGGTCTGGGGCACCGGCGGCATGAGCCATCAGCTGCAGGGACCGCGCGCCGGCCTGATCAACAAGGAATTTGACAAGATGTTCCTCGACCGGCTGATCGACGACCCCGAAGGCCTGTCGAAAGTGCCGCATCTCGAATATGTGCGCGAGGCCGGCAGCGAGGGCATCGAGCTCGTGATGTGGCTGATCGCGCGCGGCGCGATGAGCGATATCAGGGGCGGCAAGAAGCCGACGGTGCGGCATCGCTTCTACCACGTGCCCGCGAGCAACACCGCCGTCGGCCATCTGATCCTGGAGAACAACTGATATGGCCAAGACGATCAAGGTCGCGCTCGCCGGAGCGGGCGCGTTCGGCATTCGCCATCTCGACGGCATCAAGAACATCGACGGGGTCGAGGTGGTGTCGCTGGTCGGCCGCCGCCTGGAGCCGACCAAGGAGATCGCCACCAAGTACGGTATCGCCCATGCCTCGACCGATCTTGCCGACAGCCTTGCGCTGAAGGAGGTCGATGCGGTCATCCTCTGCACGCCGACGCAGATGCATGCGAGCCAGGCGCTGGCCTGCCTGAACGCGGGCAAGCACGTCCAGGTCGAGATTCCGCTGGCGGATTCGCTCAAGGACGCACAGGCCGTGGTCGATCTGCAGAAGAAGACCGGGCTGGTCGCGATGGGCGGCCACACCCGCCGCTTCAATCCGAGCCATCAATGGGTGCGCAAGAAGATCGTTGCCGGTGAGTTCAACATCCAGCAGATGGATGTGCAGACCTATTTCTTCCGCCGCACCAACATGAACGCGCTGGGCCAGCCCCGCAGCTGGACCGACCATCTGCTCTGGCACCATGCCGCGCACACCGTCGATCTCTTCGCCTATCAGGCGCGCTCGCCGATCGTGAAGGCGAACGCGGTGCAGGGGCCGATCCACCCGGCGCTCGGCATCGCCATGGACATGTCGATCCAGCTGAAGACTGCGAACGGCGCGATCTGCACGCTGAGCCTGTCCTTCAACAATGACGGGCCGCTCGGCACCTTTTTCCGCTACATCGGCGACACCGGCACCTACATCGCGCGCTACGACGATCTCGTGAACGGCAAGGAAGAGAAGATCGACGTCTCGAAGGTCGATGTGTCCATGAACGGCATCGAACTGCAGGACCGCGAGTTCTTTGCCGCCATCCGCGAAGGCCGCGAGCCGAATTCGAGCGTCGCCCAGGTGCTGCCCTGCTATCAGGTGCTGCACGATCTGGAGAAGCAGCTGGCGGCGGGGTAGGACAACTCCATCACCCTCCCTTTCAGGGGAGAGTGAGCTGCATGCAGGGCACCTGACTGTCCATTCATCCAGCGCCAAATTTGATCTGGCGCAAGGCGCAAGCTGCTTCCGGACCCCAAGAAGGGAAGAGGGGAACCCAGGGAGCAGACCATGCCGAGTCCGAAATCACGGCAGCCGGTGCCAGGCACCACCATCTTCGACGGCGAGCAGGCCCGCAAAGGCTATGCGCTAAACAAGATGTGCTATTCGTTCAACGATGCGGCCAATCGCAAGGCCTTCATCGCGAATGAGGATGCCTACTGCGCGAAGTACGGTCTCAATTCGCAGCAGCGCGAGGCAATCCGCAACCGCAATGTGTTGCAGCTCCTGGAAGCCGGCGGCAACGCCTACTATCTCGCCAAATTCGCCGGCATCTTCGGTCTCGACATGCAGGACATCGGCGCACAGCAAACCGGCATGAGCAAGGACCAATTCAAGGCCAAGCTGCTGGCAGCGCGGGGATAACCATGGCTCAGATCGTCGGCACCATAACGACTTCGCATGTTCCTGCCATCGGTGGCGCCATCGCCAAGGGGAAGCAGAGCGATCCCTACTGGAAGCCGTTCTTCGACGGCTTTCCGCCAGTGCGCGACTGGCTTGCACAGGTCAAGCCTGACGTTGCTGTGATCGTCTACAACGACCACGGGCTCAACTTCTTTCTCGACAAGATGCCGACCTTTGCGGTGGGCGCGGCGGCGGAATATCGCAACGCCGACGAAGGCTGGGGCATCCCGACGGTGCCGCCGTTCCGCGGCGATCCGGAATTGTCATGGCACATCATCGAATCCTTGGTTGCCGAGGATTTCGATCTGGTCACCTGCCAGGAGATGGTGGTGGACCACGCTTTCACGCTGCCGATGGCGCTCTGTTGGCCGGACCAGAAATGGCCGGTGCGGACCGTCCCAGTCGTGGTGAATACGGTGCAGGCGCCGCTGCCTTCTGCAAAACGGTGCTACCAGCTCGGCCAGGCGCTCGGCCGGGCGATCGCGTCATGGCCCAAAGACGAGCGGGTCGTGGTCATGGGGACTGGCGGCCTGTCGCACCAGCTCGATGGCGAGCGCGCCGGGTTCATCAACAGGGATTTCGATCTCCAGTTCATGGACAGCATGGTCGACAATCCATCTTGGGCCACGAAATATTCGACGGTGGACCTCGTCGAGCTGACCGGAACGCAGGGCGTCGAATTGCTTAACTGGCTTGTGGCACGCGGGACGTTGCCGGAGACCGTCCGCAAGAAGCAATCCAACTACCACATTCCGATTTCGAACACGGCCTCGGGTCTGATGGTGCTAGAGCCTGCGGCCTGAAACCGGCGGCCCCATTGCGGAAGGCGGCCGCTTCGCAGGCAATTGGATCACGTGCCATTGATACAAATCAACGCAATGCATGGTATCATGCGTAGCGTTGGTTTTGTGGCATTGTGGAGTAGTCCTCATGAGGATGCTGTCTTGGACTGTCGGCCTCGTGGCCGTGCTTGCGGCGACCGGGGCTTTCGCGCAATCGGCCGATCTCACCGGCAGGTATAATTGCGTTGCGATGTGCCGGGGAGAGTACCAGCCCTACATCACCCAGAACGGACCCGAGCTGAATGTCGTCACCGAGGCCGGCGTGCCGTCGCGGGCCTGGCCGGACTGGAATTTCCCGAACACGCGGATCTGGGTGGAGATGATGGTCCAAAGCGCCGTCTATACGCCCGACGGACTGACGATCCAGTTCGACGGCGGCACCGTCTGGCAGCGCGACCTGCCGCCGCCTCCGCCGCCCGTGCGCCGTCGCATGCGCTGACCGACGGTTGCAGCGCGCGCGATCGATCGCGCGCCGTGCGTTTAGCCGATCCGCACCACCATCTTGCCGAGGGCCGAGCGCGTCTGCATGGTCCTGAAGGCCTCGCGGAAATCCGTGAGCGCAAACACCTGTCCGACAACGGGCACGAGCTTTTTCTCTTTCAGCCAGGCCAGGAGCTGCGCGGTGACGCGCCGCTCCGCCTCGGGCTCGCGCCGCGCGATCTGGGCGATATCGACGCCGGTGAGCACGCCGCCCTTCAGGAGCGGCAGGTTAAAGGGCAGCGCCGGAATCTTGCCGGCGGCAAAGCCGACCACGAGATGCCTGCCGTTCCATGCGATGGAACGAAACGCCTGCAGCGACACCTCGCCGCCGACGGGATCGTAGATCACATCGGCGCCGTGGTCGCCGGTCAGCTCCTTCAATGTGTCGCGCCAATTGGCCTGCGTGTAGTCGATGGTCGCATCCGCCCCGTGACTGGCGGCAAACTTCCGCTTCTCTTCCGTCGACGCGGCCGCAATGACACGCGCTCCCATCAGCTTGCCGACTTGCACGGCGGCAATGCCGACGCCGCCGGCCGCGCCCAGCACCAGCAGGATTTCGCCCGGTTTGAGCGAACCGCGTTCGGCAAGCGCGTAGAGCGCGGTGAGGTAGTTGGCGCGGAAGGCGGCGGCCGCCTCCGGCGCGACCCCGTCGGGGATCGGCGTCAGCGAAGCCGCCGACACCACGATATATTCGGCGAGCGCACCGGACCGCGTCATGCCCATGACGGATTGGCCGGGTGCGAAGCCGGTGACGCCGCTGCCTACGGCATCGACAACGCCGGCGAATTCCGTTCCTGGCGTAAAGGGCAGGGCATCCTTGGTCTGGTAGAGACCCTGGACCTTCAACCCGTCGACAAAGCCGATGCTGGCGGCCTGCACCTTGACGCGCACTTGTCCCGCAGCGACGTCAGGCAGCGCGACATCCCTGAGCGGGATGTTGTCGATGGTATCATACTGTTCGACGACGACGGCTTTCATGCGCTTCCTCACATCGTTGCGTGAGGTCTATCGCGATCTGTCCGCGAGCTGCAAGCAGCAATCAACTGACCCGGCGCTCGCGGTTCTCCCAGAACGGCTTTCGCAGCTCGCGCTTCAGAATCTTGCCGGCGCCGGACAGCGGCAGCGGCTTGTCAGAGATCTCGACGCTGCGCGGGCACTTGTAGCCGGCGATCAGCGTCTTGCAGAACTCCATCAGTTCGTCCGGGCTCGCCTGCGCGCCGGGCTTGGGCACCACGACGGCATGGACCTGCTCGCCCCAGCGTTCGTTGGGGATGCCGATCACGGCGCATTGCGCCACGGCAGGATGCTGCGCCAGCGCGTTCTCGACCTCGGCGGAATAGACGTTCTCGCCGCCGGAAATGATCATGTCCTTGACGCGGTCGACGACGTAGACGAAGCCGTCCTCGTCCATGTAACCGCCGTCGCCGGTGTGCATCCAGCCGTCGATAACAGCCTTGGCGGTCTCCTCCGGCCGCTCCCAATAGCCCATCATGACGTTGTCGCCGCGCACGGCGATCTCGCCGACGGTGCCTGACGGCACGACCTTGTCGTCGGCGTCGACGACCTTGATCTCGCAGCCGATCGCGGCGCGGCCGGCGCCGCGATGCCGGCCCTTGGCGCGCCCTTCGCCGATGCATTCCTTCCAGTGCAGCAGGGTCGCGATCGGCGACAGCTCCGTCATGCCATAGGCCTGGGTGAACTGCACGTTCGGCAAGGCCTTCATGGCGCGACTGAGCACCGCGTCGCTGATGACGGAGGCGCCATAAATGATGTGTTTCAGCGAAGCGAGGTCGTAGCTGCCCAGTGTCGGATGATCGACGAACATCTGGATCATGGTCGGAACCAGCAGCACGTCGGTGACGCGATGCTTCTGCACGGCGCCGGCGACGCCATCGGGCGTAAAGCCCTGGATGATGACGTTGGAGCCGCCGCTAAGCAGGCATCGAGTACATCGCCGAACCATTGGCGAGGTGGAACATCGGCGCGGCGTGCAGGTAGATGGTGGTGCTGGGAAATAGCCCCTCGCCGAGCGAATGGAGCGCATTCACCATCAGATTGCCGTGGCTGAGCATGACGCCCTTGGAACGGCCGGTGGTGCCGCCGGTATAGAAGATGCCGCAGAGATCGCTGCCGACCCGCATCGCATCGGGTATCGGCGCGCTGCGCTCGATCAGCTTCTCGAAATTGTCCATGCCCGCCGGCGTCTCGCCGTCATCGGCATAGACCAGCTTCAGGCCGGGGATGGTCTTCGCCAGCGCGTCACCGACCGGCGCAAACGCCTTGTCCACGAACAGGATGCCGGCGCGGCAATCGCGCATGGCGTCCTCGTTCTCAAGCGGGCTCCAGCGGATGTTGAGCGGAACGATCACGGTGCCGGACCAGCCCGCCGCAAGGTAAAGCTCGAGATAGCGGTCGGAGTTCATCGACAGCACCGCGACGCGATCGCCGGGCTGCGCACCGAGGGCGCGGATTCCCGCCGCGAGCCGCGCCACGCGCTCGCCGACCTCGCGCCAGTTCTTCCTTCGCTCGCCACAGACGATGGCCAGGCCATTCGGATTGATCTGCAGCGCACGACGCAGTCCATGAGTGATGTTCATCGTTTCCCTCCACGCACGTTTTTCACTCTTGATGGCGGTTTCTCCGCCTTCTTCTTTGATGATTTTGCCGCGATCCCCTCGGTGAGGCGGATCGCGAACTCGGCTGCAATGTCTTCCGCGGGCAGGGGGCCACCCGGCTGATACCAGTGACCGATCCAGTTCAGCGAACCCGCGATCGCAAAGGCTGACAGCTTGATGTCGCACGGCTTGATCGAGCCGTCGGCGATACCGTCCTTGATATAAGCACGAAAAGCGCGATCAATCTTCCTCTTGGAAGCCTGGATGATCTTTCTGTTGTGTTCGGTGAGGTCGCGCAAATCGAAGCGCACGAGGCTCTTGCCGTAATCGGTCGTCATTATCTCGCCGTAGCCGATGATCAGCTTGCGCAGTTTCGCAAGCCCGGTCCCGCCGGCGGCGGCAATCTCGCCGATGCGGTCATCAACGCGCTCGGCGCCGATCGCCCAGCATTCGTAGAGAATCTCGTCCTTGCCGCGAAAATAATTGTAGAGCGCGGGCTTGGTGACGTTGAGCCGCTCGGCGACGTCGTTCAGCGTGGTGCCGTGATAGCCCTGCTCGAGAAACAGCTGCACAGCCGTGCGCAGCACCGCCTCGCGCTTCTCGTCGCGGGCGCGGCGGCGGCTTTCGAAGGGCATCCAGGGCGACTGGCCGCTGGTCGAGGCGGGCGATCCGTCCATGGCGTGTTTCGGCGTTGACTTTGATTTCCGGTGTCCCGTATATTACCCATGGGTAACAAATAGTCCAGCGGGTAAATTTCGGGAGGACTTTGATGACGTCTCGCACCACCGTGGCCGGTGTCGGCATGATCCCCTTCGTCAAGCCCGGCGCCAATGCGCCGTATCACGTGATGGGTGCGGAGGCGGCGAAGCTCGCGCTCGCTGATGCCGGCATCGATTACAACAAGGTGCAGCAGGCCTATGTCGGCTACGTCTATGGCGATTCCACCTGCGGGCAGCGCGCGCTCTATCCGGTCGGCATGACCGGCATCCCGATCGTCAACGTCAACAATAACTGCTCGACCGGCTCGACCGCGCTGTTCCTGGCGCGGCAGGCGATCGAGTCCGGCGCGGCCGATTGCGTGATGGCGCTCGGCTTCGAGCAGATGAAGCCGGGTGCGCTGGGCGCCGTCTTCACCGACCGTCCCGAGCGCCTTCGATGAGTTCGATGCGGCGGCGGACAGACTGGTCGATGCGCCCGGCGTGCCGCTGGCGCTGCGCTATTTCGGCGGCGCAGGCCTGAGCCACATGAAGAAATACGGCACGCCGCTGTCCGCCTTCGCAAAGGTGCGGGCCAAGGCGAGCCGGCATGCCAAGAACAATCCGCTGGCCGTGTTTCGCAAGGAAGTCAGCGCCGATGACGTTCTGAACGATCAGGTGATCTGGCCCGGCGTGATGACGCGGCTGATGGCCTGTCCACCGACCTGCGGCGCCGCTGCGGCGATCCTGGTTTCCGAGAAGTTCGCGCAGGCGAATGGCCTTCGCAGCGACGTCCGTATCCGCGCGCAGGCCATGACCACGGACACCGCGTCCACCTTCGGCGCCGGCGACATGATGCAGGTGGTCGGCTTCGACATGGGGCGCGACGCCGCCCGCAAGGTCTATGAAGCCGCCGGCATCGGGCCCGAGGATCTCGACGTCGTCGAGTTGCACGACTGCTTCGCCCAGAACGAGCTCATCACCTATGAAGGCCTCGGCCTTTGCAAGCCGGGTGAGGCGGCGCGCTTCATCGACGACGGCGACAACACCTATGGCGGGCGCATCGTCACCAATCCCTCCGGTGGCCTGCTGTCCAAAGGCCATCCGCTCGGCGCTACCGGGCCTGGCGCAATGCTACGAGCTGACGCGGCAGCTGCGCGGCAACGCGCAGGCCACGCAAGTGGAAGGCGCACGGATCGGCCTGCAGCACAATCTCGGGCTCGGCGGCGCCTGTGTCGTGACACTTTACGAGCGCGCCTGAGATGGTCGACCAATCCGCCGTCGGGCGTGAGTTCACGCCGGTCACCGCGCGCGTCGAACCGAGACGCTTGCGCTTCTTCCTCGATACGCTCGGAGAGAACAGCCCGGTCTACCGCGACGAGGGCGTAGCTCGCGCGGCCGGCTACGCCGCGACACCGGTGCCGCCGACTTATCTCTTCTGCCTCGAGATGATGGACGCGACGGTGCCGTTCGAATTCCTGACCGCGCTCAATATCGATCTCGCCCGCGTGCTGCATGGCGAGCAGCGCTTTGACTATTTCGTGCCGGTCGTGGTCGGTGACGTCCTCACCTTCCAACCGCGCGTCACCTCCGTGACGGACAAGAAGGGCGGGGCGATGACACTGATCGTCGTCGAAACCAAAGCTACCAATCAGAACGGCGTGCATGTCGCCGACATCTCCCGCACCGTCGTCGTGCGCAATCCGAGGCCGTCATGAGCGCGAAACAGCTCGGCGTGGGCGAGCGCATCGTCCACAAGGAATTCCCGCCGATCACCCGGCATCGCCTTGCGCTCTATTGCGGGGCGTCGGGCGATCACAACCCGATCCATGTCGATCTGGATTTTGCCAAGCAGGCCGGATTTCCCGACGTGTTCTCGCACGGCATGCTGGTCATGGGCTATCTCGGCCAGGCGCTGACCGACGCAGTGCCGCCGTCGCGCATCCGCTCGTTCTCGACGCGCTTTGCGGCGATCACCCAGCTCGGCGCGAAGCTGACCTGCGAAGGCACGGTCGCCGAACTCCTGGAGTACAAGGGCGAGAAGCGGGCGCGGATTGCGCTGACCACGAAAGATCAAACCGGCGAGATCAAGCTCACCGGCGAAGCCATCATTGCAGTGTAGGCAGGAAAGCAGATGTCGAAACTGAAGGGAAAAGTCGCGCTCGTCACCGGCTCCGGCCGCGGCATCGGCCGCGCCATTGCGCTGAAGCTGGCCAGTGAAGGCGCAAAGGTCGTGGTCAACGATCTCGACGCCGCGCCGGGCGAGGCGGTCGTCGCCGAAATCAAGGCCGCGGGCGGCGAGGCCGTCGCGGTCAATGGCAGCGTGTCGGAGGCGGGCTTTGCCGATCGCTTCGTCGGTGCGGCGCTATCGAACTTCGAGGGGCTCGACATCATCGTCAACAATGCCGGCTACACCTGGGACGCCACCATCCAGAAGATGACCGACGAGCAGTTTCAGGCGATGCTGGACGTGCATCTCGTGGCACCCTTCCGCCTGTTGCGCGCCGCCGCCGAGCCGATCCGGGTGATGGCGAAAAAGGAGGCGGAAGCCGGGCGCGAGGTGTTCCGCAAGGTCGTCAACATCTCCTCGATCGCCGGCCTCTACGGCAATGCCGGGCAGGCGAGCTATTCCTCGGCCAAGGCGTCGCTGGTGGGGCTGACGCGAACGCTGTGCAAGGAATGGGGGCGCTACAAGGTCAACGTCAATTGCGTCGCCTTCGGCTTGATCAACACCCGCCTGACCCAGTCGATCGAGGCGCAGCAGAAGACCATCGACGTCGCCGGGCACGACATCAAGGTAGGCGTCCAGCCGCAGATGCTGGAAGCCATGGGGCGGATGATCCCGCTCGGCCGCGGCGGCACCCCGGAAGAGGCCGCGGACGCGGTCTATCTGTTCTGTAGCCCGGAATCGAACTACATCAGTGGTCAGGTGATCGTCTGCGGAGGCGGTCTCATCGTCTGAATCGGGGTTTTCAATGCAGTACCGCTCGTCCTGGATGACCGAGGAACTGGATGTCTTTCGCGACCAGTTCCGCAAATTCCTGGCCAAGGATCTGGCGCCGCATGCGGAGAAATGGCGCAGCCAGAAAATGGTCGACCGTTCTGCTTGGCGCGGCCTTGGCGAGATGGGCGCACTCTTGGCGAGTGTGCCGGAGGAATATGGCGGGCTCGGCGCGACATTCGCTTACGACGCCGCGGTGCTGGAAGACATCGAAAGCGTGGTGCCGGAGGTGACCACCGGCGTCTCCGTGCACAGCGCCATCGTCGCGCACTACATCCTCAACTACGGCTCCGAAGAGCAGAAGAAGCGCTGGCTGCCCAAGATGGCCTCGGGCGAAATGGTCGGCGCCATCGCCATGACAGAGCCCGGCACCGGCTCCGACCTGCAAAGCGTCAAGACCACGGCCAAGAAGCAGGGCAATTCCTACGTCATCAACGGTCAGAAGACTTTTATCACCAACGGCCAGGCCGCTGACCTTGTCATCGTGGTCGCCCGCACCGGCGGGACGGGCGGCAAAGGTCTTTCGCTGATCGTTGTGGAGACCGCTGATGCCGCGGGCTATCGCCGCGGGCGCAACCTCGACAAGATCGGCCTGCATGCTTCCGACACGTCGGAGCTATTCTTCGACAATGTCACGGTGCCGCCGGAAAACCTGCTCGGCAAGGAGGAAGGGCAAGGTTTTGCGCAGCTGATGCAGCAATTGCCGCAGGAGCGGCTCTCGCTCGCCATCGGCGCGGTTGCTTCCATGGAGCGCGCGGTGAAGATCACCGTCGACTACACCAAAGAGCGCACCGCCTTCGGCAAGCCGCTGCTCGAATTCCAGAACACGGCTTTCAAGCTCGCCGAGCGCAAGACCGAAGCAATGATCGCCCGCGTCTTCGTCGACTGGTGCGTCGACCGGCTGGTGGCCGGCGATCTCGACACCGTCACCGCCTCGATGGCGAAATGGTGGTGCTCGGAGAAGCAGGTCGAGACCGCCGACGAATGCCTGCAGCTGCACGGCGGCTACGGCTACATGCAGGAATACCCGATCTCCCGCATGTTCGTCGATTCCCGCATCCAGAAGATCTATGGCGGCACCAACGAGATCATGAAGCTGCTGATCGCCCGCTCGCTGTAGATATTTTTGCATTCCGCCGAACCCTTTTCGGTTCGGCGGCCCTCTAGGGTGAATCGGGCCCATTGACGGAGGGATAATCATGATCGGAGCCGAGCCGCAGCTCGTGGAGGCCGCCCGCAGCGGCGATGCCGCCGCAGTCGAGCGCCTGCTGGTGGTGTGCCGGCCAGACCTGCGGCGCTTTGCGCGGCGCACCTGTTCCAGCGGCGAGGACGCCGAGGACGCAGTCCAGATCGCGCTGTGGCAGCTTTACCGCAAGATCGGGGCGTTGCGCGCGGCGGCGACCTTCGCCACCTGGATGTTCCGCATCATCGAGCGCGAATGCTACCGCTTGTTCCGGGTACGAAGCCGGCTGCAGGCGCTTGACGACTCCCTCGACAAGATGCTGCAGCAGGAGCCGCTGCCGGTGGAACTGCGCAAGGATCTCACCGCCGCCATCGCCGCGCTGCCGCCGATCTACCGCGAGGTGCTGATCCTGCGCGACATCGACGAGCTGACCGCGCCGGAAGCGGCCGATCACCTGAACATCTCGATCGACGCCGTGAAGAGCCGCTTGCATCGCGCGCGCCAGATGATGCGCGAGCATCTGTTGGCGAGCGGTTACCTCGCGGTCGAGCCTGGCTAGTTGAACGCCATGCCGCCGCTCATCGCAATCGTCTGCCCGGTCATGTAGGGGTTGTCGATCAGCGTCATCACGGCCTTGGCCACTTCCTCCGGCTGGCCGAAGCGGCCGAGCGGGATGCGGCTGACGAGCTGCGGCTGGCCTTTCATCATGTCGGTCTCGATCAGCGAGGGCGCCACCGCATTGACGGTGATCCCTTCCTTGACGAGGCGGGCGGCATAGCCGCGGGTCAGTCCCTCCATGCCGGCCTTGGACGCATTGTAGTGCGGCCCGATGGCGCCCGCGCCGCGCGCCGCACCGGAAGAAATGTTGACGATGCGGCCCCATTTCTTCGCGCGCATGCCCGGCAGCACGGCTTGGGTGCACAGGAACGCGGATTTCAGGTTCACCAGTAGGGTCTGGTCGAAATCGGCCTCGGTGAGGTCATCGACGCCGCGGACGATGGCGATGCCGGCATTGTTGACGAGGATATCGATCGCGCCGAGCTCGGCGCTTGCGCGCGCGACCATGGCGGTGACCGCATCGGCTTGCGAGACATCAGCTGCAATGGCGACAGCCTTGCCGCCGGCTGTCACGATGGCCTTCGCCAGTTGCTCCGCTTCGGCCGCGCGCTCGCGGTAGTTGACGGCGACCGAGCAGCCGGCCTCGCCCAGTGTCTTCACGATCGCAGCGCCAATGCCGCGGGAGCCACCGGTGACTAGCGCGACATGGCCGCGCAAAGCAAATGTTCTCATCTCACTCTCCTCATCACGCCGCACCCAGCAGCACGACGCCTGCAATGATCGTCGCGCACCCGGCCAGCCGCCAGGCATTGACGGGCTCGCGCAGGATCAGCATGCCGAAGATCGCGCCGATCATCATCGACATTTCGCGCGCCGGCGCCACCAGGCTGAGCGGGGCGCCCATGTCCACGGCGGTCAGCACAAGGATATAGGACAGCGGCGAGAACAGGCCGACGCCAAGGGCGAGCCACCAGTAGCCCTTCATGCGCGCCATCATTTGCGCCGGGTTCTTCAGCAACAGCGGCCCCAGAATGAAAAGCCGCAGGAAGTTGGAGAACCAGTCGAGCAAAACGGGATGCAGGCCGAGCACCTTGACGCCATAGCCGTCGACGACGGTGTAGGTGGCGATCAGGGACCCGGTGCCCAGTCCCCAGCGCACGCCTTCCTGGCCCTTTGGCTCTCGAAAGGCTTTGATGTTGCCCTGGGTCGAGATGCAGCCGATTCCGGCCACGACGGCGACAAGCCCGAGCACGCCGAGCCAGGTCGGCGGCTCGCGCAGCAGGATGAAAGCGCCGACCGAGGAGAACAGCGGACCGGTGCCGCGCGCGATCGGATAGACCACACTGAGGTCAGCGACCTGATAGCCCCGCTGCAGGCACAGGCTGTAGCCGAGGTGGATGATGGCGCTCGCGATCAGGCACAGCACGATCGGCCAGTTCCAGATCTGCTCGCGGGTCGCCAGCAGCCAGATCAGCCAGGGCAAGTAGGCGACGACGGCCACCACATTATAGGCGAAGACAAAAGTAGGCCCCGCGTCGGCCGCCCGCTTGGCGAGCAGGTTCCAGCTGGCATGGATCAGGGCAGCAATGACGACGAGGGCAAGGGAGACAAGCGACATGAGACCTCCGCGGCGTGACGCCACAAGATTGATCTCGACGTCTCCTCCTCTGGGATTTTGCCCCTCGGGTGCAGCCGCGGATTTTTTTGGCCGCGGTCTCCGCAACGCTCGGACCTGCAACGGCGAAAGCCGTCCGGAACCCTAGTTGCCACTCGGTCGATTGAGGAAAAATATCCTCCGAAGCGGTGGCATGGTCAACCCGCAAATGGCTGATATCACAGGGCTCTGTTCGCCCTGCTCTCACTTCACGTGAGGTTTTAGCGCCGTCAAGAACACCTCGTAACGCACGGTCTTGCCGGCGAATTGATGCGACGGTTTCGGCGTCTCAAGAAGCGGCTTGGCGCGCAGCGGCCATTTCAGCACCACGCGCTCGCGCGCCGAGGAAAGGGCAATCCGCATCAGCTCATCGGCATCTTCGTCGGCGCCGACGATGGCGGAAAGCTGCCGCATCTCCTGCTTCACCAGCGCCGTGTTGCGGCGCGGTGGATGCATGGGGTCGATGATGACGACGTCGGGCTTCAGGTCCGGCAATCTGTCCTTCGCATCGCCATGGATCAGCGTCATGCGGGCGATCACCTCGGCAAGGTCCGGCAACTCGGCGGCGGCGCGGGCGAGAGCGTGCTGCAGCAGCGCGTGCACCTCGGCGGAACGTTCGATCAGCGTGACCTCGGCGCCGGCCGATGCCAGCAGGAACGCGTCGCGGCCGAGGCCCGCCGTGGCATCGACGATCGAGGGAACGCGATCCTTCTTGATGCCGGCAGCCCGGACCAATGGATGGCCGCGTTCGCCGCCGCGGCGAAAGCGGTAGCCGACGGCGCCGCCGGCAAAATCGACATGCGGCTGGTTCGGCCTCCCTCGCCATCGCTAACCCGGCCAGCCTGCCCGCCGCCGTCGACCCGCAGCACCTGTCCGGAGACGAAGGCGGCCATGGGACCTGCGAAGAATTCGACCACGCGCGCGACCTCGTCGACGGTGGCGATGCGGTCGAGCGTGCCGCTCTCGACCATGCGGTCCTGGTCCACCGCGCGGGTGCCGAGGAAGCGGCCGGTGCGGGTATCGCCGGGGGCGATGCAGTTCACGGCGATGTCGTAGGGGCGAAGCTGATCGGCGAGGCAGCGGGTGTAGTGGGTCATGCCGGCCTTCGCCACCGCGTAGATCGAGCCGTTGGTGCGACCCCTGAAGGCGGCGACCGAGCCGATGGTGACGATGCGGCCGCTCTTGCGTTCCATCATGCCACGTGCCACCGCCTGGCAGGTCAGGATGGTCGAGAGCAGATTGCGGTCGAGCACCGCGCGCACGTCCTCCTCTTTGATGCCGACGGCGTCGTTGGGATTGGGCTTGCCGCCCGCGGCCGCGATGTCGCCGCCCGCATTGTGGACGAGGATGTCGATCGGCCCGAGCGTCTTCTCGGTCTCGGCGACCACGCGGGCGATGTCCTCGCTTCTGGTGAGATCGCCCAGCACGCGCTGGGTGCGGACGCCGTACTGCTTGCCGACCTCTTGCGCGACCGCCGTCAACGTCGTGCCCTCGCCATATTCAGCCGGGCCGTTCTCGCGCATGCCATGGATGGCGACATCGGCGCCGAGCGCGGCCAGCTTTTCGGCAAAGGCACGGCCGAGCCCGCGGCCTGCGCCGGTTACCAGCGCCACCTTGCCGGCCAGCGTCTTCGCGTCATTGGTCGCAATCATTTCACGCTCCAAAGTTGCCTCGCGCAGGGCCTAAACCGGCCATTCGCGGGCTAGTGTGGTGGTTCAGAAGTTCTCATCACTGTTGCCGCGAGTCCTTCATGAGAACTTCTGAACCACCACACTAGAAGAACCTAAGCAGCTAGTGTCCCTGATAAATCCGAAGTTCGCAAAGTGATCGCCGCGAAAGCGTGCGAACTTCGGATTTGGGACACTAGCCCCGGTCCGGCCGCCAGTCTAAAAGGAGCCGTCCCACCACCCACCCATTCAGCACAAAACCAACAAGTCAGGGAGAGTTCGTTGGCCTATTCCAACACGCAATTGTTCATTGGCGGCAAGTGGCGGCCGGCCCAGTCGGGGAAGGTGATCGAGATCGTCAACCCCGCAACCGAAGAGGTGATCGGCACCGTCGCCCATGCGGGTCAGGCCGACCTCGACGAGGCGCTGGCGGCGGCGGCGGCCGGCTTCAAGGTGTGGCGCGCCGTCGCGCCGTTCGAGCGCTGCCGCATCATGCGCAAGGCGGCTGCCATCATGCGCGAGCGCAATGAGGAGATCGCGCCGCTGCTCACCCTGGAGCAGGGCAAGACGCTGGCCGAAGCCAGGATCGAGGCGATGCTGGCCGGCGACGTGATCGAGTGGTTCGCCGAAGAGGCAAAGCGTTCCTATGGCCGCCTCATTCCCGCGCGCGGACCCGGCATCTATCAGATGTCCATCAAGGAGCCGGTCGGCCCGGTCGCGGCGTTCACGCCGTGGAATTTCCCGATCAACCAGGTGGTGCGCAAGTTGTCGGCCGCGCTCGCCGCCGGCTGCTCGATCATCGTCAAGGCGCCGGAAGAGACTCCGGCGTCGCCCGCGCAGCTGATCCGCGCCTTTGCCGATGCCGGCGTGCCTGACGGCGTGATCAACCTCGTCTACGGCGTGCCTGCGGAAATCTCGGAATACCTGATCCCGCATCCGGTGATCCGCAAGATCTCCTTCACCGGCTCGACCTCGGTCGGCAAGCAGCTCAATGCGCTGGCGGGCCTGCACATGAAGCGCGCCACCATGGAGCTCGGCGGGCACGCGCCGGCGATGGTGTTCAAGGATGCCGACGTCGCCACCGCGGCCAAGGTGCTGGTGGCGGCGAAGTATCGCAATGCCGGCCAGGTCTGCATCTCGCCGACCCGCATGCTGGTGCAGGACGACGTGTTCAAGGAATTCGTCGACAAGTTCGTCGAGGGCGCCAAGGCGGTCAAGGTCGGCAACGGCATGGACGCCAGCTCCACCATGGGATCGCTCGCCAATCCGCGCCGCGTTACCGCGATCGAAGGCATGGTGCAGGATGCGGTCGCCAAGGGCGCCAAGCTCGAGACCGGCGGTCATCGCATCGGCAACAAGGGCTATTTCTTCGAGCCCACGGTGGTCTCTGATGTGCCGAAGACCGCGCGCGCCATGAACGAGGAGCCGTTCGGCCCGTTGGCGCTGATCTCGCGTTTCTCGTCCCTTGATGACGTGGTGGAGGAGGCGAACCGCCTGCCGTTCGGTCTGGCGTCCTATGCCTTCACCAGTTCGACCAAAACCGCGACCGCGATCGGCTCGCAGGTCGAGGCCGGCATGATGACGATCAACCATTTCGGGCTCGCGCTGCCCGAGGTGCCGTTCGGCGGCATGAAGGATTCCGGCTACGGCTCGGAAGGCGGCACCGAGGCCATGGAGGCGTATTTCAACACCAAGTTCATCTCGCAGAGCGGAGTCTGACGACTCTTCGCTGATCACCTCTCCCCATCGGGGAGAGGTGATCGGTAGATGCGACGGCATCTATTCGCCTGAGATTGAGTTGATGGCCGCGCCCGGAATCGCCGGGGCGACCTTTTTTATAGGGTTTTTCCTGCGAATCACTTCGGCGCGTGATAGGGAGGCCAAGCTGCGGAACAAGCGGCTGCGCGAAATCCGCGGCAAAATAAGGCATTTTCTGCACTGCGACGGCGCAATTTTGCGAAGATTGCTGTGCAGAATGTCGAAAATGCCTGTTTTTCTAGGCGTTTTCAGCCATATCGTGCGGCTTCCAGAATCAATGGAGCAATCATGGCCACCCAACTGTCTAAGTCGCAGCTGATCGAAAAGATCTCGACCTCCACCGAACTCGCCAAGCGTGACGTCAAGAACGTGATGGATTGTCTCGTGGACGTCGGTCACAAGGAACTGAAGAAGAGCGGCATCTTCCTGGTGCCGGGCTTCGCGAAGTTCGTCGTGGTCAAGAAGCCGGCGACCAAGGCGCGCAAGGGCACCAACCCCTTCACGGGCGAGGAGATGATGTTCAAGGCCAAGCCGGCCCGGAAGATCGTCAGGGCCCGCCCGGTCAAGGCTGCCAAGGACGCAGTCGCCTAAGACGAAGAAAAGGCCTCCGGTAACGGAGGCCTTTTTGCTTCGAGCCAGCGCTCCCCTGGAGCGCGTGGCTAGACCACCGGCGAGCGGCCGCCATCGACATTGATGGCGGTGCCGGTGATGTAGGATCCCTGATCCGAGGCCAGGAAGCAGGCGAGGTTGGCGAACTCCTCCGCCGTGCCCATCCGTCCCATCGGGACCGATTTGGCGAGATCCTTGGTGAAGGCATCGAAATCCGAATCCGGCGCCGTCTTGGCGTGCCGCTTCACCCATTGATCGCTGACGATCAGGCCGACCAGCATCGCATTGACGAGGACGTTGTGCGCAGCTCCCTCGTTCGCCATCGCCTTGGTCAGCGCCATGCCGGCCGCGCGCGAGACGGAGGTGGGTGTGGAGGCGGCTGCCGGCGCCTTGGCGCCGATGTTGAGCACGTTGATGATGCGACCCCATTTGCGCTGCTTCATGCCGGGCCAGGCCAGCCGCGACAGCCGGATCGCCGCAAACAGTTTCAGGTCCAGGTCTTCCTGCCAGATCGCATCGGTGACGGTCTCGAACGCCATCGCGCGCGAGGTGCCGGCATTGTTGACGAGCACATCGACCTTGCCGTGGTCCTTTACGATCTTGTCGTAGGTCGCGGAAATGTCTGCGGCTTTCGACACGTCGCAAACGTAATCATGAACTTGAAGGCCGTCCTTGGCGAGCTGCTCACGCGCCGCTTTAAGATCCGCCGCGCCGCGCGCGAGGATCGCGACCTTGGCGCCCGACTCGGCGAAGCGGCGGGCCACCGCAATGCCGATACCCTTGCTGCCGCCGGTGACGACGGCGACGCGATCCTTCATCGTGATCTGCATGTTGTTGTTTCCTCTTTGTTTGAGCATGATCCTTGCGGAAAACCGCTGCCCACTTTTCCGGGATCATGCTGTTTCTTGAGATCAGTTCTTCAGCGCTTCCAGCAATTCGTCCGGCCGCTCCGCCATCATCATGTGCCCGGCGCCGGGTAGAACTACGGTGCGCGCATTCGGTACGGCCGCCGCCAGCGCCTTGCCGGCCTTGGCGGGAGTCATCATGTCGCGCTCGCCGAGGATGACGGTGGTCGGGACGGCGACGGTTGCCGCGGCGGCCAGCGCGTTCTGGTAGGCGTTGCAGGCGGCGAGGTCGTTGTAGAGCACTCCGGGGCGGCACTGCTGCAGCACGCGCTGTGCGCCGCTGTGCATCCAAAGCCCCGGTGCGAGGCTGCCGCCGAGCTCGGCGTTGAAGCCGAGACCCCAGATCGAGACCATGTCGATCGCGGCGGGATCATTGGCTTCCGCGGCCTTCAGCAGGTCGGGACCGACGGTCATGGTCGCGGCGGTGCCGATCAGGCTCAGCCCTGCGACCTTGGCCGGATGTCGCGCTGCGGTTTCAAGCGCAATCAGCGAGCCCATGGAATGGCCGACGAGTTTTGCCTTCGACGCCTTGGCCGCGTCGAGCAGGGCGGCGGTCCAGTCGGCCATATCGGCGATGGTCGGCAGCGGCTTGCCGCCGGAACGGCCGTGGCCGGGGAGGTCGGGCGCCAGCACGGAAAAGCCGTGATGGGCGAACCAGCGGCTGTGCAGCGCCCAGGTCGAATGGTCGAAGCCGGCGCCGTGGATCATCACGACCGTGGGCAGGGACGAATCGAACGGCTTGCCGCCGGTCGCCACGAAAATATCGGTCCCGTTGACGGATAGCTGCATGGCTCAAACCCTTTGCGAGGCGCGCAGCGCCTGTCCGAGATCGTCGATGATGTCCTGCGCCGTTTCGATGCCGACCGAGAGCCGCACCAGCTCCTCGCCGATCCCGGCGGCCTTCAGTTGGCCGGCGTCCATCTGCTGATGGGTGGTCGAGGCCGGGTGGATCACCAGCGTCTTGGCATCGCCGACATTGGCGAGATGGCTGATCATCCGCAACGACTCGATGAACTTCTTGCCCGCGGGCCGGCCGCCCTTGATGCCGAAGCTGACGATGGAGCCGGCGCCGCGCGGCAGCAGCTTCTTGGCCAGTTCGTGATCCGGATGATCTTGCAGTGCCGGATGCAGCACCCACTCGACGCCCTTGTTTGATTTCAGGAATTCCAGCACGGCGAGCGTGTTCGCCATGTGGCGGTCCATGCGCACGCCGAGCGTCTCCACGCCCTGCAGCAGATGGAACGCGTTGGTCGGCGACAGGCAGGCGCCGAAGTCGCGCAATCCTTCCGTGCGCGCCCGCATGACGAAGGCGGCTTGTCCGAACTGCTCGTCAAAGACGATGCCGTGGTAGCCGGCATAGGGTTCGGTGAGGACCGGGAATTTGCCGGAGGCATGCCAGTCGAAGCGGCCGCCATCGATCAGCACACCGCCGATGGCGATGCCATGGCCGCCGATCCATTTGGTCGCGGAATGCATGACGAGGTCGGCGCCGAGATCGATCGGCTTGCTGAGGTAGGGCGTGGCAAAGGTGTTGTCGATCAACAGCGGGATCTTCGCGTCATGCGCGATCTGCGCCACCGCTGGGATGTCCAGCACCTCCAGCCCGGGGTTGCCGATGGTCTCGGCAATGACCAGCCGCGTGTTCGGCCGGATCGCGCCGCGGAACTCGTCCAGCGCGCGCGGCTTGACGAAGGTGGTCGTGATGCCGAAGCGGGGCAGGGTGTGCGCCAGCAGGTTGATGGTGCCGCCATAGAGCGAGGCCGAGGCCACGATGTGGTCGCCGGCATTCATCAGCGTCGCGATGCCCAGATGCAGCGCCGCCATGCCGCTCGCGGTGCAGACCGCGCCGACGCCGTTCTCCAGCGCCGACAGCCGCTCCTCGAGCACGGCCGTGGTGGGATTGGAGATGCGGGTATAGATGTGGCCGGCGCGTTCCAGGTTGAACAGCGCCGCCGCATGGTCGGAGTCCTGGAACACGTAGGACGTGGTCTGGTAGATCGGCACCGCCCGCGCGCCGGTCGCGGGATCGGGATGCTGGCCCGCATGCAGGCTCAGGGTTTCAAAAGCGGGCGGTTTGGGGCCTGGCATATTGGGGGTCTCGCGAGGGGCGGGAAGTCGCGGCGGGTTTTGCCATAAATCGGAGGGTAGCGTTAGCCGCCCTTGACTGCGCCTGCCGTCAGTCCGGCGACGATCTGGCGCTGCGCAAACACGGTGAGCAGCAGCACCGGGAAGGTAACGATCAGCGCGGCGGCGGCGAGCGGCCCCCAGCTCAGCTGGTCGAACGAGATCATGTTGTAGACGGCGACGGGCAGCGTGCGGGTCTCGCGTCCTGCCAGCACGATGCCGAAGACAAAATTGTTCCAGGAGAAGATCACCGCGAGGATGAAGGCGACCGCAAGGCCGGGCTTTGCGATCGGCAGCGCCACATGGCGGAATACCTGCCAGCGCGTCGCGCCGTCGATCAGGGCGGCCTCCTCCAGCTCCAGCGGCGTGGTCTCGAAATAGCCGATCATGATCCAGATCACGATCGGCACCGTCACGACGAGATGGATGATGATCTGCGGCCACAGCGTGCCGAGCAGCCCGAGCCACTGGAACAGCAGGAACAGCGGGATCAGGTAGGACAGGCCCGGCGTGATGCGTGCGATCAGGATCACGATCGCGGATTTATGCGCCGCCATCCGCGCGATGCCGTAGCCGGCGGGCACGCCGACCAGCATCGCGAGCAAGGTCGCGCGTGCCGGTCACGATCAGGCTGTTGACGAAATAGGTGAGGAAGCGGTTGGAGGCGAGCACGTCGGCATAGTTCTTCCAGGCAAAGCGCTCGGGGATGAACACCGGCGGGTAGGCGGCGTTGTCGATTTCGAACTTGACCGACAGCGAGATCATCCAGAGGAAGAACAGGATCGCCGGCGAGACGATGACGAACACCGAGAGCCACAGACCGATCTTGCCGAGGATCTGCCGCAAGCTCATGCGCCGCTCCCGATCTCGGTCCACAGCGTGCGCTGGCGCAGATAGAGCATCACGGCCGCGAGCATCACGATCAGCACGAAGAACACCACCGCGATCGCCGAGCCGTAGCCGAGGTCGTAGTAGATGAAGGCGACGCTGTAGAGATAGAGGTTGATGGTCTCCGACGCCGAGCCCGGTCCGCCCTGCGTGATGGCGAAGATGATGTCGAAGCTCTTGACCGCGTCGATCATGCGGATCATCGCGGCGATGAACAGGAACGGCGTGATCAGCGGCAGCGTGATGTAGCGGAACATCTGCCAGAAGTGGCGCCGTCGATCTGCGCGCTCTCGTAGGGCTCGGTCGGGATCGCGGCGAGCCCGCCGAGCACGATCAGCATCACCAGCGGCGTCCATTGCCAGGTCTCGACCAGCACCAGCGAGGGGATCACGGTCGCGGGATGGAACACCCAGAGCTGCGGCGGCAGGCCGACCAGCGACAGCAGGTAGTTCAGCACGCCGAGCTGCGGGTGGAACATCATGGTCCAGACCAGCGCGATCGCCACCGGCGTCGCCATCATCGGCATGATGAAGAGGCCGCGCAGAAAGCCGCGGCCGGGGAATTTCTGGTGGAACACCACGGCCGCGAACGTGCCGAAGATCAGCGGCAGCACCACCGACAGCGCGGTGTAGACGAGGGTATGCCCGACCGCCTCGACGAAGCGGGGATCGTTCGGCAGCCGCAGATAGTTGGCGAGCCCGACGAAGGTGGTCGGCGAGCCGACCTTCCACTCGTTCAGGCTCATCCAGATCGTGAACACCCACGGAAAGACGATGACCGCGAGCACGACGACCAGCGCCGGCACCACGAACGGCCAGTAGGACGGCGGCCGCCATTCTGCTCCGGCGCGGCCGCAGTCTCAGCCGCGGCCGGAGCGAGCTTGCGGTCATCGCGCTCACGCTTTTTCGCTGCGCTCCAGGATCGGCCGGAACTGCTCGTGCGCCTTCTTCAGCTCGGTCGCGGGATCGGCGCCCGCCAGCGTCGCGGTGACGCCGCGCCGACGAGATCGCGGAATTCGGCGACCGGGAATGATGACGGGCAGGCCGAGCTTGCTGATCTTGGCGGAATCGATCACCGACTGCAGCCATTCCTTCGGCATCTTCACGCCCTTCTGGATCTCGGGATCGTTGAGGATCGAGTTGCGGAACGGCACGCCGCCGCCGGCCTGCAGCAGCCGCGCGCCCTGCTTCTTCGAGACCGCCCATTGGCAGAGCAGATAGGCGGCTTCCTTGTTCTTGCTGGCGGCGGCAATGCCGAGGCCGTCGCCGTAGGTCGCCGAATACTGTCCCTTCGGACCGGCCGGCACCACGGTGTAGCCGACCTTGCCGACGATGCGCGAGGCGGCCGGATCTTCCAGCGGCGGCGCCCAGCCGACGCCGTCGATCCACATCGCCGAGCGGCCTTGCGTGAAGGAGGCCATCGACTCCATCCAGTTGAAGCCGGCGACGCCGGGAGGCGCGACCTTGGTCAGCAGCGTCTGATAGAGCTTGGTGGCTTCGATCGCCTCCGGGCCGTCGGTCAGGATGTTGCCCTTGGCGTCGAGGAATTCGCCGCCGTAGTTGAGGAAGAAGTTGGTCCACAGCGTCATGTTGGCGTTGCGCAGGCCGCGCCCGACGAAGCCGAAGGTGCCTTCCTTGGCGTCGGTGAGCTTTTCGGCGGCCGCGACCATCTCGTCGAAGGTCTTGGGAACCGCGACGCCCTTCTTCTGGAACAGCTCCTTGTTGTAGTAGAGGATGAAGTAGTCGACCGACCACGGCAGCGACAGCATCTGCCCCTTGTCGTTCTTGGCGTATTGCAGGCCGGCGGCCGAGAAATCGCTCTCGACGAGATCGGGCGCGGTCAGGTTCGGGTCCTTCATGAAGCCGGAGATGTCGGCGAGCCAGCCGGCCTTCTCGAACTGCCGCTTCTGCACGTGATAGCTGAGATGGATGACGTCGAAGCTCGGCTTGCCCGAGGCGAGTTCGATCACGGCCTTCTGGCGCTGCTGCTGTTCGGGAATCTGCTCCGACTCGACCTGGATGCCGGTGAGCTCGGTAAATTCCTTGATGTTCTTCTGCAGATTGTCGCCGCGCGGCCCCTTGGCGAGGATCACCTCGAGCTTGGTGCCGGCGTATTTCTTCCAGTTGACGTCGGCGCGGGCCGGGAAACCGGTCAGGCTGAGCGCGCCGGCGGCGGCCGTGCCGGCCAGGACGGCGCGGCGGGAAATGCGGTGATTTTTCATTGTTTTCTCCCTGGGGTCGGCTTTTCGTTGGCGGGATAGTAGCGCCTGTGTGCTTTCCCGCAACGGCCTGTCACATGTGCCTTTGCAGCGAAATGTGACTGTCAAAGCAGCCCGCGAATGGGTAGCCTTGTTGCAGTGCGTTCCGACTGACAGTCCAAGAAAATGCCAATCAAGAACCTGCTTTCGGCATCGTTGATCGGTGCCATGTCGCTGGCGCCAATGGCGGTGTCGGCACAGCAAAATACCGGTGCCGCCGGAAGCGAAATCCGCATCGGCAATTTGATGCCCTATACCGGCGCGCTGGCGGCGTTTGCCGACCATCGGCAGGTCCCAGGCCGCCTATTTCGACATGATCAACGCGCGTGGCGGCATCAACGGGCGGAAGATCAAGTTCCTCTCCCTTGACGACAGCGCCAATCCGAAGGAGGCGACCGAGCGAACGCGCGAACTGGTCGAGCAGGAAAACGTGCTGCTGATGTTCGGCGCGTTCGGCACGCCGGCAACCTTGCGACCCGGCAATACCTCAACGAGCGCAACATCCCGCAGCTGTTCGTCGCCTCCGGCGGCGAGGAATGGGCGCACCCGCGCGCGTTTCCCTGGACCATGGGCTGGCAGCCGGCGTTCCGCGCCGAGGGGCGGATTTTCGCCAACTACATCCAGATCGCCTATGCCAATCGCAAGATCGCCGTGCTCTGGCAAAACGACCAGTTCGGACGCGACCTGTTTCGCGGATTGCGCGAAGGGCTTGCCGATACCGCCGGGATGATCGTGGCCGACAGCGCCTTCGACGTCGCGGATAATTCGATCGACAACCAGATCCAGATCCTCAAGGACAGCGGCGCCGAAATCCTGGTGTTCAACGGTGCGCCGGCTGTCGCCGCCCGCGCCATCCGCAAGGCCTCCGAGCTCGACTGGCATCCGGTCATTCTGCTGAACAACGCGTCCGCCTCGATCGCGAGCGCGCTGCGGCCCGCGGGCTTGCAGAACGCGGTCGGAGTGATCTCGACGGCGTTCCTGAAGGATGCCGGCGACTCCATGTGGAAGGAGGACCAGGCGATCAAGGATTGGTCGGCTTTCATGGACAAGTACTATCCTGATGGCGACAAGGACGACGGCTACGCGCTCTACGGCTACGCCGCCGCCGAAACGCTGGTGCAGGTGCTGACCCAGTGCGGCGACGATCTGTCGCGCGAGAACATCATGAAGCAGGCGGCGTCACTGAAGGACTATCGCAACGCGATCCTGCTGCCGGGCATCGCGATCAATACGGGGCCGGCGGATTTCCGCCCCATCGAGCAGATGCGGCTGGTGCAGTTCGACGGCAACGTATGGCAGCCGATCGGCGACGTCATCGAAAGCGCGTTCGTCAGCCAGGGCGGGGACAATTGATCCTGCCCGCGCTCCGTCTATAAGGGCGATATGCAAGATATCGCAAGGCAGGGAATGTCCCCCAAAATCGATCCCATCACGCGCTCCGTCGTCCAGCACCGGCTGGGCTCGATCGTGAAGGAAATGGGCGAGGCGATGCTTCGCACCTCCTATTCGCAAATCCTCAATTCCAGCCGCGATTTTTCGCTCGCCATCACCGACACGCGCGGCCGGCTGATCGCGCAGGCCGAGCACATTCCGGTCCATGTCGGCGCGCTGCCCTGGGCGACGCGCGCGGTGGAGGAGCGCTTCAAGGACATCGCGCCGGGCGACGTCATCCTGCTCAACGATCCCTATCACGGCGGCAGCCATCTGCCTGATCTCACCGCCTTCGTGCCGGTGTTCGACGGCGGCAAGCGGCTGCTCTGGACCGTGGTGCGCGCGCACCAGAGCGACATCGGCGGCGCCACCCATGGCGCCTACAATCCGGCTGCCACCGAAATCTATCAGGAAGGCATCCGCGTCCCGCCGATCAAGCTGTACGAGGCCGGCAAGCCGCGCGACGACCTGCTCGACCTGCTCGCGCTCAACATCCGCAACCCCCGCGAATTCCGCGGCGACCTCGCCGCCATGCTGGGCGCCGCGCATCTCGGCGAGCGGCGGGTGTCGCGATTGCTTGCCGAATTCGGCGCGCCCGTCGTGGAAGCTGCGATCGAGGCCATTCTCGATGCCGCCGAGCAGCAGGCCCGCGCCGTGGTCTCGACCTGGAAGGACGGCGTGTTCCATGGCGAGGCGTTTCTCGACGATGACGGCCATGGCCGCAGCGACATCCGCATTGCCGCGAAGGTGACGAAGAAGGGCAGCGACGTCGAGGTCGATCTCACCGGAGTCCGATCCGCAGTCGACAGCGTTCGTCAATTCTTCGCATGCCAACATGCAGGCAGCCGTCGCCATGGCGTTCGCCTATCTGATCGACCCCGAAATTCCCAAGAACGACGGCGCGCTGCGTCCGCTCAAGGTAATCGCCAAGCAGGGCACCATCGTCTGGTCAGATCCGGGCCGGCCGGTGACGCTGTGCACCAGCCATCCCTCCAACGAAATCGTCGAAGCGATCGTCAAGGCGCTGTCGGCGTCCTGTCCGGAGCGCGCGATGGCGGGCTGGGGCCGCCGCTTCCGCATCGCGATCCAGGGCGAGAACCCGCGCAACGGGCGCAATTTCATCTGGCACATGTTCCAGGCGCGGCCCGGCGGCGGCGCGTCGTCGGGCGGCGACGGCTATTCCTCGATCGGCGAGTGGCACAGCGTGGGCGGTCTCAAGTTCGGCAGCATCGAGGTCGCCGAGGTGCGCTTTCCGCTCTACTTCCGTCACCACGAATTCCGTCCCGGCTCCGGCGGCGACGGCCAGTTCCGCGGCGGGCTCGGCGTTTCCCTCGACATGGTGCTGGAGACGGCAGAAGCCCGCGCGCGGCAACACCGCGGGCGAGGGCGTGCGCTACGGGCCCTGCGGCATGCTCGGCGGCAAGGACGGCGCGCCGCATCGCTATCGCCTGCTGTCGGAGGGACGCGAGCCGCGCGAGCTGCGCACCAAGGAAGTCGGCATCGAGCTCCATCCCGGCGATTGCCTGGAGATCCGCTCCTCCGGCGGCGGCGGCTGGGGGCCGCCGGAAAAGCGCACGGCGCAAGCGCGCAAGCACGATCAGGAGCAAGGCCTCACGGCCGATTTATCGGCGGAGTTGAAGGCCTGACCATGTACACAATCGGCGTAGACGTCGGCGGCACCTATACGGACCTCGTCGCCACGGATGAGAGCGGGCGCACGGTGTTTGCCAAGTCGCCGTCAACCCCGGCAGACCAGTCGCTCGGCGTGATGGCGGGGCTGGACGAACTGGCACGGCGGCTCGGCGTGTCGCGCGCGGAGATGCTGGCCAAGACCGACCGCCTCGTGCACGGCACGACGGTCGCGACCAATGCGCTGCTGGAGCGCAAGGGCGCCAAGGTCGCGCTGCTGACCACCGAGGGCCATCGCGACGTCCTCGAAATGCGCGAAGGCCTGAAGCCGGACCGCTACGATCTGCGCTCGCCGCCGCCGGAGCCGCTGGTGCCGCGCGAGCGCCGGCTCGGCGTGCGCGAGCGACTGAAGGCCGACGGCAGCGCGGCGATCCCGCTCGACGCGCGCTCGCTGGATGCAGGCGATCGAGACGGTGAAGAAGTCCGGCGCCAATTCGATCGCGGTGTGCTTCCTGCACGCCTATCTCAATCCCGCGCATGAACTCGCCGCAGTCGAGCGCCTGCGCGCGGCCATGCCCGACATCATGGTGTCGCGCTCCAGCGACGTGCTGCCGCAGATCAAGGAATATGAGCGCGTCTCGACCACGGTGGTGAACGCCTATGTCGAGCCGGTGGTGCGGCGCTATCTGACCAACCTGGAAAAGCGGCTGATCGAAGCCGGCTTCAAGGGCAGTCTCTTCATCGTGCTCTCGCATGGCGGCATGGCGCCGGTGGAGGAGGCCGCGCGGCTCGCCGCGGGCACGGTGCTGTCGGGTCCGGCCGGCGGCGTGTCCGGCGGCCGGCGCTGCGCCGATCTGGTCGGCATTTCCGATCTCGTGCCGTTCGACATGGGCGGCACCTCGACCGACATCTCGCTGATCGCCGAAGGGCAGGCCTCGCTCTCCGCCGACGGCATGCTGGCGGGCCAGCGCATTGCGCTGCGCAGCCTCGATATCGCCAGCATCGCGGCCGGCGGCGGCTCGATCGCGAGCGTCGATGGCAGCGGCACCTTGCGCGTCGGCCCGGAAAGCGCGGGCTCGGTGCCGGGCCCGGCCTGCTACGGCAATGGCGGCACGGCGGCGACCGTCACCGACGCCAATGTCGTGCTCGGCTATCTCGATGCCTCCGCCTTCATGGGCGGCGCGCGCCCGCTCGATCGCGCGGCGTCGGAAGCCGCCGTCGACCGCGTCGCCGCGGCGCTTGGGCTGTCGCGGCTGGAGGCCGCCGCCGGCATCTACCGCATGATCAATCTGAAGATGGCCGACGGCATCCGGCTGATGACGCTTGCGCCGCGGCGTCGATCCGCGAAAATTCGCGATGCTGAGCTTCGGCGGCGCGGCGGGCCTGCATGCGGCTGAGGTCGCGCGCGAGCTCGAGATCAAGCGCATCATCGTGCCGACAGTCGCCTCCGTGCTGTCGGCCTGGGGCATGCTGACCAGCGATCTCCGCTACGAAGTCAGCCGCACGCATTACGGCGCCGGCGGCCGCATCACGGCCGATGAGGTGCGCGCGCTGTTCGCCGAGCTGGCGAAGCAGGCCGAGGGCCGGCTGCGCAGCTGGTTCAACGGCCCGATCCGCATCGAGCGCTCCGCCGAGATGCGCTACGGCGAGCAGATTTTCGAGATCGACGTCCCGCTCGACGGTCTCGACTGGAATTCGCCGTCGCTGGTCGATGCAATCGAGGACCGCTTCCACCGCCGCCACGAGGAGCTCTACACCTATTCCTCGCCCGGCCAGGAAGTCGTGTTCGTCAACGCCCGCGTCGCCGCCGTCGGCGAAGTCGCGCAGCGCGGCGAGGGCGCAAAGGCCGCCGCGCAGGCGTCGGCCTGCAAGCCGATGGGCACGCGCAAGGCGTACTTTGGCGGCTGGCGCGATATCCCGGTCTATGCGTTCGACAAACTGCAGCCCGGCCATTCGCTGGAAGGGCCGGCGATCATCGAAGCCGAGACGACGACGGTGCTGGTCGATACCGGCGACCGCGTCAGCGTCAACGCGCTCGGCTGGCTGGATATTACGTTGCGCTAGGTGCCTCACTTACCCTCTCCCACAATCCGCCTTCGCCAAAGGCTTCGGCGGACGCAGGGGGAGAAGGTAAGCGCCTACTGTGCATGGGGTAGTTTTGCGACTTTTGTGTCGGCTACTTCTTCTGCCCGTAATTCAACAGCCCGCCCTGCTTCTTCGCCGGATGCGCACGCAGGCCTTCTTCGTTGGGCTCGGTGCCCCAGCCCGGACGATCCGGGATGACAGATGGCCGTCGACATACTCGGGCACGTGCGTGAACAGCTCATGATCCCAGGCGAGGCGATCGATATCGGTCTCCATGATGCGCAAATTCGGCACCGCGGCGCAGAAATGCGCGTTCATCATGCTGCAGAGATGACCATAGAAATTATGCGGGGCGACGTTGACCTCGATAGTGCTCGGCCGCGGCGGCGATCTTCATGGACTGCCACACCCCGTTCCACGGGCGTGTCGATGATCGCGACGTCCATCGCCTGCTCGCGGAAATAGGGCAGGAATTCGCGCAGGCCCAGCAGCGTCTCGCAGGACGAGATCGGATGCGGGCTCTGGCGGCGGATGTAGCCGAGCGCCTCGGGATTGAAGGTGTCGATCTCGACCCAGAACATGTCCATCTTTTCGATGGCGCGCAGGATCTTCAGATAGCCTTCGGTCTTGGCGTTGAAGTTGAGATCGAGCAGCAGGTCGACGTCGGGGCCGGCGCCGTCGCGGATCGCTTCGAGGTGCATGCAGAGATTGCGCAGCACCTTGCGGTCGACATTGATCTCGGGCTCGAACGGCGAGCCGAAGCCGGGCCGCCAGCCTGCGGGCTTGCCGTCGGTGTAGACGAAGATGTTCGTCTTCATCGCGGTGAAACCCTTTTCGCGCACCTCGCGGCCGATCGCCTTGACGCCGTCGAGGCTCGTGATCGGCGGCTTGTACCAGTCGGGATGATTGATGCGCCAGGTCGCGCAATGCGACCAGTACACGCGGACGCGATCGCGGATCTTGCCGCCCAACAGTTCGTAGCAGGGCACGCCCAGCGCCTTGGCCTTGACGTCGAGCAGCGCATTCTCGATCGCGCCGAGGGCGAGCGCCACCACGCCGCCGGCAGCAGGGCGCGTTGCTGCGAACAGCTCCACATAGATGCGTTCGTGCTGGAAGGCGTTCTTGCCGACCACGCGCGCCGACAATCGCTCGATCGCGGCGGTCAGGCCGGGCGCGCCAAAACCTTCGTCGTACTCGCTCCAGCCGACGATGCCGTCATCGGTGACGATCTTCACAAAGTGATAGTTGCGCCAGCCGGCGTCGCAGGCGAGGGTCTCGACGCTTTTGACGGTGGCTTTGTTGCTCATTGTTTCCTGCCCGGTCTTGTTCTGGTTGACCGGATAACAACAGGGCGCGGCGGTCAGGTCAATTGCACGCGGCCGTATGCCGCCGCGCGCTGATCGCGTGGCTTGTTGCTAGTTCGGCGGAAACAGGGTGGGGCGTTGCCG
This sequence comes from uncultured Alphaproteobacteria bacterium, assembly GCA_963726865.1. GTDB lineage: Bacteria > Pseudomonadota > Alphaproteobacteria > Rhizobiales > Xanthobacteraceae > Bradyrhizobium. The sequence goes on from CAVSEE010000008.1 coordinate 190,617, forward strand.
CGCGAACACCTGGCGGCCGTTCTTGTAGCCGGCCAGCACATCGGGCAATTCGGCAATCGCGTTCGGCCCGCTGTCGGTGTCGAGGATGATCAGGTCGGCGGGATTGCCGACCTCGATGCCGTAATCCCGCAGGTTCATCAGGCGCGCCGGCAGGTCGGTGACGAGGTCGAGGCAGGCATCGAACTCGCTGATCGCGGCATGCGCGGCATTGGCGTAGAGATTGGCCATGCGCAGCAGCGAGGCGTCGCCGAACGGCGTGAAGGGATTCTGCACGTTGTTGGTGGCGACCGAGCAGAGCACGCCGCGCTCGACCAGCCGGTGCGCGACGGTGAGCCCGCGTGGCGCGTTATGGGTGGCGTCGCGTCCCATCAGATAGAGATCGGTGGCCGGGAGTACGGTGACAGCGACACCGGCGTTCGCGAGTTGCGCCGCCGCGGCGGCCAGTCGCTCGGGCGGCAGCGCCGAGAGTTTTGAGGCGTGACCGATGGCGACGCGGCCCTGATAGTTGCGGCGCTCGGCCTGCCGGCAGACTTCGTCGAGAGTGCCACCAGGAGGGATCGAGGTCGAAGTCGAGATGCAGATCGACGTCGACATCGAAATCCTGGGCAAGGTCGAACAGCTTTTCGAGCTGCGCATCGGGATCGGTGTCCATGTAGGGACAGCCGCCGATCAGGTCGGCGCCGTCGCGCAGTGCGGCGACCAGCAGCTCTTCGGTGCCGGGGTCGTTGGTGAGGCCTTCCTGCGGAAAAGCGCAGATCGAAAGATCGAGCGCCCAGGCGTAGTCGCGCTTCAGCGCCTTGACCGCTTCGAAGCCGCGCAGGCCAATGCGCGGATCGATCTCGACATGGGTACGCATCCGCGTGGTGCCGAAGGTCACGGCGCGCTCGATCACCTTTTGGCCGCGGGCATAGATGTCCTCGACGGTGAAATCGCGCTTCATTTCCGCAACGGCGCGGATCGCCTCGCTGACGCTGCGCATGGTCGTGGCCGCAGCGGCCGAGCAGGCAGGCCTTGTCGAGATGGATGTGGGTGTCGACGAAGCCCGGCAGCACCAGCCGGCCGGCGACGTCGACCTCGACCGCTTCGCAGGCGAGCGTCGGCGCAATCGCCGCGATCTTGCCGCCCAATATGCCGATGTCGACCGGCTCGGGCGCAGCCCGCGTCCGGGCGTTGCGGAAGACGAGATCGAAGGCGGTTCGCGCAAGCATGGCGGAAACCTAGCGGAAGCGGCGGGGCGGGGCAGCTCCAGATTGTGTGCAATCCAGTGGCAAAACTGTTCAAAATATGTGCATGCAATTTGACCGTCGAATTGTAGAATTTCGAGCAGCAGGAGAATCCGCCATGCCCGCCGCTGCAAAACCTGAAACGTCAGAGATGTCCGACGCCGAGATCGTGGAGGCGTATCTGACGGCCTCGATGATCCCCGATCCCGACGCGGCCGCGGCCTACATGAAGCCGGGCACCATCATCACCTTCACCGGCGGCCGCGAGTTCGACCACCCGCGCGGGCCGACCGGCTTCAACGCAATGCGCTATCGCTGGGTGAAGAAGAAGATGGACCGCTTCGACGTCTGCCCGGGCAAGAACGAGACCGTGGTCTACAGCATCGGCACGCTCTACGGCGAATGGATCGACGGCACGCCGTTCGAAGGCAACCGCTATGTCGACCGCTTCGTGGTGCAGGGCGGTCAGATCGTGAAGATGGACGTCTGGAACGACAGCGCCGAGCGGATTCTGGTGCAGCGGGGAATCAAGGCGTAGATCGCTACCGGGCCCTTACCACCTTCGGCATCTTCACCACACGCTCGCTTTCGCCTTCCTCGGCATAGGGTGCCAGAATATCGAGCAAATCGCGGCCGCGCTGCGGGGCCGGCGTCACCAGTGCGCGATTGGCCACGGAATCAAGGTGCGTATGCATCAGGCTCATCACCTTGTCCTCGTCGCCCTTCACCAGCGCGGCGATGATGGCGCGGTGCTCGTTGATGGCGCATTCCGAGGAATGCGGGCGGCTGTAGAGCGATAGCGTCAGGCAGCAGCGATAGGCGACCTCGCTGACATAGCGCACCAGGATCGGGCTGTTGGTCATGTTGGCGAGCAGGATATGGAATTCGGTGGCGAGCCGGAGCGATACCGCGTCGGCGCCGTTGCGCGCGCCATCCTCGGCATCGACATGCGCATTCAGCGCGACGATCTGCGGCTTTGTCAGTTTTCCCGCGAGTTGCCGTACCACCAGCCGTTCGAGCTGGATGCGGATATCGAAGGCATCGCGCGCGTCCTGCCAGCTCGGCGTCGCCACCACCGCAATGCGGTTGCGGCGCAGTTCGACCAGACCCTCCGCGGCGAGTTGCCCGAGCGCGTGCCGCGCGATGGTGCGGCTGACGCCGAAGCGTTCGCCGAGGGAATCCTCAGGCAGTTTCGCGCCGGGCTCCAGCGCCTGCTCGATGATGGCGCGGCGCAGCGCGCGGCAGATCACGCCGACCTTGTCGGAGGATTCCGCATTCTTCCCGGCGGAGCGAGGCGCCATCATCTAGTCCCCTGCAGCAAACAATTCCGCATATTCCCCTAGCACAATTGTCGCACAAAACCGCGCCTCAATTGCATGCACTTTTCCGCGGCAGTTGCCCAAATTGAATCCGCTGCTGACGGCGGCACTCTGCGAAATCATTGATTCCGCGCGCGACTTTCGCTGGCATCTGGCTTGCATGCACTTTGTCCATGATGCGCATGCAGCCAGCCTCGGACTTCCAGGGAATGCCAATTGCCGACAGCGCGGCCCCAATCGCGATCGAGCTGTCGGACGCTTCCGTCACATTCGGGCGCGGCGAGCGCGCCGTGCCGGCGCTGGCGAAAACCACGCTGCGCATCGCCGACGGCGAGTTCGTCGCGCTGGTCGGACCCTCCGGCTGCGGCAAATCGACCATTTTGCGGCTGGTGAGCGGGCTGGTGCAGCCGACCACCGGAGCCATCATCGTCGGCGGACGCGAGGTCGCGGCGCGCGCGCTTCGGGTCGGCATGGCGTTCCAGAATCCGACCATGCTGCCGTGGATGACGATCGAGCGGAACATCATGCTGCCGCTGAAGATCGTCGAGCCGTATCGCTCGCAGTTCCGAAAGCTGCGCCGCACCGAGTTCCGCGACAAGGCCAATGCCCTGCTGGAGCAGGTCGGCCTGAAGGGATTTGGCAGCCGTTACCCCTGGCAGTTGTCCGGCGGCATGCTCCAGCGCGCCAATCTCTGCCGCGCCCTGATCCACGAGCCGCGCCTCTTGCTGCTCGACGAGCCCTTCGGCGCGCTCGACCAGTTCACCCGCGAAGAACTGTGGTCGATCCTGCAGGGCCTCTGGATGACCCACAAGCCGACTGTCCTGCTGGTGACGCATGATCTGCGCGAGGCCGCGTTTCTCGCCAGCCGCATCTGCGTGATGAGCGCGCGGCCCGGCCGCATCCTCGACGACAGCCGGGTCGAGTTCGCGCGGCCGCGCACCGTCGCCATGACCTTCGAGCCCGATTTCGTCGCGCTGAACCAGAAACTTCGCGCCTTCATCGTCGATGCGCGCAGCGCGCCGCAGGAAGGAGCCTGACCATGGCCGATCTCGATCTGAGGCAAAAAGCCTGGTCGGCGGCGCTGATCGTGCTGTTCTTCGTGGCGTGGGAGCTGTTCTGCCTGATGACGGGCATGTCGGACCTGATCCTGCCGCGGCCCTCGCAGATCTTTGCGACGCTGTTCGCAAAATTCCCGATCCTGTGGCCGCATATCCTGCAGACGCTGGCGACCACCATGCTCGGCTTCGTGCTCGGCGTGGCGCTGGGCGTCGTGCTCGGCGCCGTCATCGGCGTCTCCAAGACCGCCTATGACACCTGCTACCCATTGCTGGTCGGATTCTCCTCGATTCCCAAGGTCGCGATCGTGCCGATCCTGGTGCTGTGGTTCGGCTCCGGAACCGTGCCGGCGGTGCTGACCGCGCTGTCGATCTGCTTCTTTCCGATCGTGGTCAATATCGCGACGGGCCTTGCCACCACCGAGCCCGAACTCGAGGACGTGCTGAAAGCGCTCGGCGCCAGCAAGCTCGACATTCTCTGGAATGTCGGCCTGCCGCGAACGATGCCGTTCTTCTTCGCCTCGCTGAAGGTCGCGGTCAGCTACGCCTTTGTCGGCGCGGTGCTGTCGGAGACCGTCGCCTCCAACCGCGGCATCGGCAACGTCATGATGACCGCGTCCTCCAATTTCAACGTGCCGCTGGTGTTCGCCGGGCTGTTCGTGCTCGCTGGCCTCGGCGTCGCGCTCTACGTCGTGTTCTCGCTGATCGAAGGCCGTGTCACCGGCTGGGCCACCCGCAAGAACGATCTGATCGCCACCTGAAATCCAACCGCAACCTGTTGAGGAGGTCGTCATGTTGAAGAGAGTAACCGCCGCGCTGTTGGGAGCCGCCTTGTTCGCAGGCGCCGCGAACGCGCAGGAGACCACGATCAAGTTCACGCTGGGCTGGAAGACACAAGGTAGCGACGCGGCCTTCTTCGTCGCCAAGGACAAGGGCTACTTTAAGGAGGAAGGCCTGAACGTCGTCATCGACCAGGGCGAAGGCTCTGGTGCGACCGTGACGCGCGTGATGTCAGGCGCCTACGACGCCGGCTTCGGCGACGTCAACGCCATCATCCAGAACGCCTCGCTGAAGCCACAGGAAGCGCCCGTCATGGTCTACATGATGTGGAACCAGCCGCCGTTCGCCATCGTCGCCAAGAAGGGCAATGGCATCGAGACCATCAAGGATTTCGAGGGCCATACGCTCGGCGGCGCGCAGGGTACGCCGACGACGCGGCTGCTGCCGGTGTTCGTGCGCAAGAACAATCTCGAAGGCGAGAAGATCAAGATCTCCAACATGGCGCCCAACCTGCAGGAGCCGATGCTGATCAAGGGCGATATCGACGCCGCGCTGGTCTTCAACATCACCAGCTACTTCAATCTCGTGCTGAATCGCCAGGATCCGGACAAGGACTACAAGTGGTTCTCGTTCGGCGACTACGGCCTCGACCTCTATTCCAACGGCGTGATGGTCTCGCGCAAGCTCTTGGCGTCCAACCCGAAGGCGGTGGCGGGCCTCGTCCGCGCCGTCAACAAGGCCGCCATCGAGATCGCCAGGGATCAGAACCTCGGCATGAAGGCGGCGGTCAACTATGACAATTTGATCAACGAAGCCGTCGAGAAGCGCCGCCTGCAGTTCTCCTACGAGAAGCTGATCGTCTCGCCCGAGATGAAGGAAATCGGCATCGGCGACATCAAGGATGACCGCATGACCCGCGCGATCGGCATCGTGGTCGAGGGTTATCAGCTCGCCCGCACACCCGAGGTGAAGGAAATCTTCTCGCGCGAATTCCTGCCGCCGCTGGCGGACCGCGCGCTGGTCTATACCGCGAACTGACGGCCGCGTGCTGATGGCCACGGAAGTCAGGGCAACCAGCCTGTTCCGTGGCCCCGACCGCGGCCTCGCCGACAATGTCGTGCTGCGGCACGACAACGGCATCATCACCGAAATCGTGGAGAGCGCGGCGCCGTCAGTCCCGCGCTCTCTCGTTATTCCGGCCTTCGTCAACGCCCATGACCATGCCCGGCCGACAGCCTCGTCCTTTGGCGCGCTTGGCATGCCCCTGGAAAGCTGGATCCTCCGCTCGGCGCTGGGCACACCTGTCGATCCCTACCTGACCGCGGTCTCGGCGCTGGCGCGATCGGCCCGCGCCGGGTGTGCGGCGATGATGGTTCACTACACCCGCCCGAGCGGCATCATGCCGCTGCTGGAGGAGGCAAAAGCGATTGGCAGGGCGGCGACCGATGTCGGCATCCGTATCGCCTTCGCCATTGCGGTGCGCGATCGGAATCCAGTGGTCTATGGCGACGGCGAGTCGGTGCTGTCGAGCCTCTCGGCGGACGATCGCAAGACGATCGAGCAACTGTTCGTCCGCGCGCCGATGTCGCCCAGAGACTACATCGAGCTCACCGACGCGATTGCGGCGGCTATTGCGCGACCGAAGATCGACGTGCAGCTCGGCCCAGCCGGTGTGCAATGGTGCTCGAAACCGCTGCTGGAAGCGGTCGCCGAAAATTCCGCCCGGACCGGCCGGCGCATTCACATGCATCTGCTGGAAACCATCTATCAGCGCGCTTGGGCCGACCAGAATTATCCGCAGGGGATCGTGCGCTATCTCCGCGATATCGGCTTTCTGTCGGAGCGGCTGACGCTGGCCCACTGCATCCACGCCCGGCCGGATGAGCTGGAGATGATCGCAGCTTCTGGCGCGCGCATCGTCACCAATTTCAGTTCCAACATGCATCTGCGTTCCGGGCTCGCCCCAATTGCCGCCGCGCATCGCTGCGGCTGCCGCATCGCCGTCGGCGTCGACGGGCTCGCCCTCGACGAGGACGACGATGCGCTGCGCGAGATGCGGTTGGTGCAGATGATGCATGGCGGGCACGGCTTCAAGCGCACCTGGACGCCGGCGGAATTTTTCGGCCTTGCCGTGTGCAACGGGCGTAACGCCACGGGTGCGCCGGGGAGCGGCGAATTGGCGCCGGGCGCGCCGGCCGATTTCGTCAGCATCGATCTCGACCGCCTCGACCGAGACCGGATCATGCCGGTCGATCCGATCGACCTGTTGTTTGCGCGCGGCAACGCGTCGATGGTGCGCGATGTCGTCGTCGACGGGAAAATCATCGTACAGGGCGGCCGCTGCACCACGGTCGATCTCGACGGGATCGAGCAGGAGTTGCGTGGTATCTATCGTGCCAGCGCAGGCAAGCTCGCGCCGTTTCAGCGCGTATGGCCCACGCTCTCTGCCAGTCTCCAGGACTGGTTCGAAACGCATATGCACTGCGGCTAGCGCCGTCTTCTGGCGCGACGATCTCATCTCCAAATACCGTGCGATTCTAATTCCGCGAAACGGAACAAAATTCCGCTTGCATCGCATGGCTGGCGAGGTTTGATGGTCACCAACAACAAACCGAACCGGCGTGAAGATTCCGGTCGCTTCGGCAACGAGGAGACGTGATGGGGGCGTTGTCGCACCTGCGGGTTGTCGAGATCGGGAGTTCGCCGGCTGCCAGCTATTGCGCGCGGCTGTTTGCGGATTTCGGCGCCGATGTGCAGAAGGTCGAGCCGCCCGCCGGCGATCCGCTGCGGCGGGCCGCACCTTTGACGCCGCAGGGTAGTAGCGCGTGGTTCGCGTTCCTCAATTTCAACAAGTCCAGCGTCGTGCTCGACGCAGGCGCCTCGGCCGAACTCGCGGAGCTGATCGGCGGTTGCGACATCCTGATCGACGGCCGCGACATCGATGCCGCGGATTGTCCTGCGATCGACCTCGCGGCGTTGAAGCGGAACAATCCCGGCCTCATTCATGTCGAGATGAGTTGGTTCGGCCATGACGGTCCTTACGCAAAGTTTGCAGCGGCCGACTCGACGATCCGCGCGCTGACCGGGTTGGTGAAGCTCGTCGGTCCGGAAGAGGGGCCGCCGATGCATGCGCCGGATTTCCAGACCGGCATTCTGGGCGGCCTCTGGGGATTCATCGCCGCGGCTTCCTCAGTGGTGGGCCGCATGCGCGACGGGCGCGGCCGCAGCCATCATCTCAGCATCTTCGAAGCCAGCATCGCGGTGACCGAATACATCATGTTCGAGTCGTTCACCCGCGGCGACATCATGCGGCGGATCGGCATCAACCGCTTCTGGCCGACCTTTCCGGTCGGCATCTACGAGACCAGGCAAGGCTGGCTCGGCGTCACCACCGTGACCCCGGCGCAGTGGCGCGCCTTCTGCGAGATGCTGGGCCTGCTCGATTTGCGCGACGACAAGGCGCTGTTCCTCGGTGTCGACCGCCTGCAGCACGTTGCGATGATCGAAGGAAAAATCCTGCCGCGGCTGAAGCAGCGCACCGCGCAGGAATGGTTTACCGAGGGGCTGCGGCGCAAGATCCCGATCGTGCCGGTGCCCGAGATCGCCGATCTCATTGCCGACGAAGAAAAGCGGGCGCGCGGCGCGATCGTGCCGATCGAAATCGGTGAGGAGCGCGGCTTCACCGCGGGCTCGATGCAGCGCCTAACCGGCACGCCGCCGCGGCGCGGCGGCAGCGTGCCTGATATTGGTGAGCAGCAGCCGGATGCGAGGGCATGGGCCGTGCGCGCCCCTGCGGCGGTAACGGGCGCGCCGGGTGATCTTCCACTCGCCGGCATTCGCGTCGTCGATTTCTCGATGGGCTGGGCCGGACCGGTCTGCACCCGCACGCTCGCCGATCTCGGCGCCGATGTCATCAAGATCGAGGCGATCCAGTATCCGGACTGGTGGCGCGGCGTCGACCGCCGGCCGGCCTATGTGCTGGAAAAGCAGTACGAGAAGACGGTGCGCTACTGCATCATGAACCGCAACAAGCGCGGCATCACGCTCGATTTGACGCGGGACCAGGGCCTCGACCTGGCGCAACGCCTGGTCGCCGATGCCGACCTCGTGGTGGACAACTATTCGGTCGAGGTGCTGCCAAAACTCGGGCTCGGCTACGACATCGTGAGCAAGCTCAATCCGAAGCTGGTGATGATGTCGATGTCGGCCTTCGGCGCCGGTAGCCTGCATCGCGACTGCCGCGCCTATGGCTCGACCCTGGAGCAGGGCTCCGGCCTGCCGAGCGTGATCGGCGAAGCCGGCGGCCCGCCCGTCATGAGCCACACGGCGTTCGGCGATGCCGTCGGCGGCCTCAACGGCTGTGCGGCGGCGCTGACGGCGTTGATCAACGCAAAGCTCACCGGCAAGGGCCAGTTCATCGATCTCGCGCAGATCGAATGCATGATGCCGTTCGCCGCGCCGTGGATCGTCGCGCATTCCATCGATGGCGAGGCGCCGGTGCGCTACGGCAACCGCCATCCGGATTTCGTGCCGCATGGCTGCTTCCGTTGTGCCGGCGAGGACGGCTGGATCGTGGTGGCGGTGTCCGATGATGCGATGTGGCCGAAGCTGGCGAGACTGATTGGCCGTGAAGAATGGGTCAGCGGTCCGTCATTGAACGACGGCGGCCGGCCGGCGAAAGATCGAAAGCGAGATTGAAGCCGCAATCACAGCATGGACTTCGACGCGCGCGCCGGATGAGGCGATGGCTGCCCTGCAGACCGCCGGCGTCGCGTCCGGCGTGGCGCGGCTGCCGATCGACCTCTTGAAGGACCCGCAGCTCCAGGCGCGCGGCTTCATCCAGGAGATCGACCGCGCCTTCATCGGAAAGCACCCGCAGCCGTCGCTGCCGTTCCGCGACGGCGAGACGCCGCTGGCGATCCGAAGCGCGCCGCCGACGCTCGGCGAACACAATCGCGAGATACTGTGCTGGCTTGCTCGGCCTGTCTGACGCCGAGATCGAGCAGCTCGCGCGCGACGGCGTCATCGGGACCGAGATGCTGATGGAGGGAGAGCTCGTGAAAGAGAACAAGCGGGCGGCGGGCTGATGGCGGCTCGCCCGGCACAGCGCGCAGTGGATGGCGGCGGCTCGGTGCCGCTGATGTCCGTGCGCGGCCTCGGCGTTCGTTTCAAGACTTCCCACGGCGTATGGCAGGCCACCCGCAAGATCGATTTCGACATTCAGCCCGGCGAACGCGTCGGCATTGTCGGCGAGAGCGGCTGCGGCAAGACCATCACGGGCCTGTCGATCCTGCGGCTGCTGCCGAACAATCTCGCCGGCCTCGACGGCTCGATCAGGTTCGACGGCGTCGACCTGGCGAAATGCAGCGCGCGGCAGATGCGGGCCATCCGCGGCCGGCGCATCGCCATGATCTTTCAGGAGCCGATGAGCGCGCTCGATCCGGTCTTCACCGTCGGGCACCAGATCGGCGAGACACTGCGCATCCACACCGGGGCGAGCCAGGAGGAAGCGAGGGCGAAGACACTCGACATGCTGCGCCGGGTCGGCATTGCCTCGCCCGAGCGGCGGATCGATGATTATCCGCACCAGCTTTCCGGCGGCATGCGCCAGCGCGTCATGATTGCCGCGGCGTTGATCTGCGGCCCGCAGCTCCTGATCGCGGACGAGCCGACCACGGCGCTCGACGTCACCGTGCAGGCGCAGATACTGGAGCTGCTGCGCGAGCTCAGCGAAATTTCGGGCACGGCGCTGATGCTGATCACCCACGACCTCGGCGTCGTCGCGGAGACCTGTACCCGCATGATCACGATGTACGCCGGCGAAGTGATCGAGGACGCCGCTGTCGATGACGCGCTGGTGCGGCCGCTGCATCCGTATACATCCGGCCTGTTACGCTCGCTGCCGCATCTGAGCGAGCGGCGCGGCAAGTTTGCTTCGATCCCGGGCCGCGTGCCGTCGATCATGGATATGCCTGATGGCTGCCGCTTCAAGGCGCGCTGTCCGCATGCGGTCGAGGCCTGCAGCGCCGAGCAGCAACTGCGCGATGCCGGCGGCGGCCGCAAGGTGCGTTGCGCCCGCTTTGCCGAGCTCAATCTGGCGGGCGCGCTGCATCCGGCGGGCCCGGTGCCGGTCGCTTCCATGTTGGCGCAGCCATGACAGCGACAGACTCCATCGTCTCGGTGCGAGACTTGCAGGTGCGCTTCCAGACCAGCGACCGCCGCGCCACCGTGAAGGCGGTCGATGGCGTCAATTTCGACGTCCGCCGCGGCGAGACGTTTGGCATCATCGGCGAGTCCGGATCGGGCAAGACCACGATCGGGCGCGCGCTGGTGTTCCTGCTCAAGCCAAGCGCTGGCGCCATCCTGCACGGCGGCATCGATCCGCTGGCGCTGCCGCGAAAGCAGTTCCAGAACCATCGCCGCGACTACCAGATCATCTTTCAGGATCCGAACGCTGCGCTCAATCCGCGCATGACCATTCTGTCGTCGGTGCTGGAGCCGCTGCAGCTGGCGGGCGAGGGGACCAAGGCCGAGCGGCTCAAGCGGGCGCGCGAGGCAATGGATCGTGTCGGCCTGCCGAGCGAAATCGGCGAGCGCTATCCGCACCAGCTGTCCGGCGGCCAGAAGCAGCGCGTGGTGATCGCCCGCGCGCTGACCTTGCGGCCGAAACTGATCGTCTGCGACGAGGTGGTGGCGGCGCTCGACATGTCGATCCGCGGCGACGTGCTCAATCTCTTTGCCGACCTGCAGCGCGAACTGGGGTTGACCTACGTCTTCATCACCCATGACCTCGCGGTCGTCTCGCATATCAGCGAGCGCGTTGCGGTGATGTATCTCGGCCGCTTCGTCGAGCTTGGCCCGACCGAAAGCGTGTCGGAACGGCCGTTGCACCCTTACACGCAGGCGCTGTTGTCGGCCGAGCCGCGGCCGTTGCCGTCGTCGATGCGCAACGGCGATCGGATCGTGCTGGAGGGCGAAATCCCGAGCCCGATCGATCCGCCGTCGGGCTGCCGGTTCCGCACCCGCTGCCGCTACGCGCAAGACGTCTGCGCCGACAAGACGCCGGACTGGCGCGAACTGGCGGTGGGCCACTGGGTCGCCTGCCACTTCGCCGATCGCCCGAATTTTTTACCGCAGCAGGGATAGTCATGGCACCGACCATTCGCCCAGCGCGTGCCGACGAACTGCAGATTGCTCAGCAGCTGGTTGCTGGCAGCATCAACGACCTCACGGAACGTCACGGCTTTGGCCCGATGGCCAGCGCCCGGCCAGCGGATTTTCAGTTGTTTTCACTGAAGGACGATCCCGACGGTCTCTGGGTCGCTGAGGCGGACGGGGAAATCATCGGCTTCACCTTCAGCTGGGTCAATGACGATTTCTGGTTCCTGGCCGAGCTGTTCATCAATCCTGCCCGTCAGGGCGACGGCATCGGTGGTGCGCTGATAGCCCGAACATTTGAGCACGCGCGCAAGAACGGCGCCCATAATCGCGCGCTGATCACCTTCACCTTCAACACGGTCTCGCAAGGCCTCTATATCAAGCATGGCCTGTTTCCGCGGTTGCCCCTCTACTTCTTCAGGGTCGAACGCGCCGCGCTGAAGGAGCGATCGCGGCATCAGCCACTGCGTGCTGTGAACATCGCCGACACGCCGGCGCACAGCGAACTGCTCGAGCGGCTTGATCGCAGCGCGCTCGGGTTTTCGCGCGCGAAGCATCACCAATTCCTCCGCACTGACGGAACTGTCCGAGGCTTTCTGCTCCGTCGGGAGGACGATTGCATCGGGTATGTCTATGTCAGCGTCAGTGGCCATATTGGTCCGCTGGCGATCCTGCAGCGCGACGACATGGCTGGCGCATTCGCAACTGCGCTTGACCTGGCTGCCGGATCACAGGCTTCTCACATTTCGGCCTTTCTGCCCGGCGTTAGCGAAGCTTCGCTCGATGTGGCCATCGCCGCCGGCATGCGGATTACGTTTCCCATGGTGCTGATGTCGGCGAAGGAATTCGGCGACTGGCAACGCTACCTGCCGCGCAATCCCGGCTTCATGTGATTGACAACAAGGACTACGGTCTTGACGGAGGACAGGCGATGACACGGACCACGCGACGCGAGCTGATGGCGCTGATGACGGGAGCCGCCGCAGGTGTTGCCCTCGGCGGCAACGCTTTCGCGCAAGGCAGCACCGAAGCGCGGCGGCATTCTGCGCATCTCGGCGCCGGCCAATCCCTCGAGCCTCGATCCCACCACCGGCGGTGCCGGCTCCGATCACGCCTTCCTGTTCACGATGTACGACACGCTGACCGAATGGGAGTTCGAGACGCTGAAGCCGCGGCCGGGGCTGGCCGAAAGCTGGAAGTTCACCGATCCCACCACCTTCGTGATGAACATCCGCGCCGGCGTCACCTTCCACGACGGCACGCCGCTCGATGCGGAGGCCGTCAAGTTCAATCTCGACCGCAACAAGAGCGACGCCAAGTCGAACATCAAGGCCGATCTGTTGTCGGTCGACACGATCGAAGTGACCGGCCCGATGCAGGTGACGCTGAAGCTGAAGAATCCGGACTCGGCGCTGCCGGGCATCCTGTCCGACCGCGCCGGCATGATGGTGTCGCCGACCGCGCTGAAGGCGAGCGCCGACGGCAATGTCGCACGCAAGCCGGTGGGCGCTGGCGCCTACAGCTTCGTCAGCTGGGCCGACGGCGAGAAGATCGTGATCAAGCGCAACGAAAAATACTGGAAGCCGAACCGGCCGTATCCCGATGGCATCGAGATGTCGATCATCCCGGAGCTTGCGACCGGCGCGCGCTCGGTGACGGCAGGGCAGAACGATCTGATGTACCAGCTGCCGCCGCGGCAAAAGGCGATCCTGGAACGCTCCGGCAATATCAAGCTGGCGAACGGCCCGACGCTGTACGTGTTCCAGATCTTCCTCAACTGGGCCAAGCCGCCGTTCGACGACATCAGGGTGCGCAAGGCCTTCAATTTCGCCATCGACCGCGAGGCCTTCGTGAAGGCTGCGCTCGCCGGCCTTGCCGAGCCCGCCTATATGAACCTGCCGAAGGCGCATTGGGCTTATGACGCGTCGGTCGCCGGGCTCTATGCGTACAATCCGGACATGTCGAAGAAGCTGCTTGCCGAGGCCGGCCACAAGGATGCGGTGCCGATCGAGCTCGTCGGCTATCCCGACCAGGATTCCGTGCAGCGCCAGGAAATCCTGATCGAGATGTTCCGCAAGGGCGGCATGGACGTGAAATTCAAGAACGCGCCGATCGCGGAAGCCTCCGCCGCGTTCTTCGGCGCCGAGAAGCGCGGCTCGGGAATCCTCGCGGCATGGACCGGCCGGCCCGACCCGAGCCTGACCTATTCGCTGATGTTCACCAAGGACGCCTATTACAATGGCGGCCGTGCGCCGGTGCCGGCGGAACTGGAAGCCGCGATCAAGGAGTCGCGCGCTTCCGAAGACATCGAGCTGCGCCGCAAGGCGTTTGCGACCGTGCAGCGGCTGGTGATGGAGAACGCCTTCGTGGCGCCGCTCGCCTTCCAGTTCGAGCTGGTCGCCATGAACAAGAAGGTGCAGGGCTACAAGCCCAATTTGCTGGGCAAGCCGAAATACGACGACGTCTGGCTCGAAAGCTGAGGGATGGCGCGACGAAGTCCGGCACGGGTGATCGGCGGCCGCCTGCTGCAGGCGTTGCCGGTGATCCTGCTCGCGACCTTCATGGTGTTCGCGCTGTTGAAACTGGTGCCCGGCGACATCGCGGTGACCCTGGCCGGCGACAACGCCACCGACGCCCGCATCACCGAGATCAGGAAGATCTACGGCCTCGACCGGCCGTTCCTGGTGCAATACGGCTCCTGGCTCGCCAAGGCCGCCCAAGGCGATCTCTCGCAATCGCTGCTGACGGGCGAGAAGGTCGCAACCTCGATCGGGCGCGCCTTTCCCAATACGCTGCTCATCGTCGTCATCGCGCTGATCCTGGCGCTGGTCACGGGCATCCCGATGGGCGTGATCGCCGCGATCAAGCCGAACGGCTGGATCGACAAGATCGTCAGCGCGGTCGCTTCGCTCGGCGTCGCCATTCCCGGCTTCTGGCTCGCGATGATCCTGGTCGCGGAAATCTCGCTGAAGCTGAACTGGCTGCCGGCGACCGGCGCAAAGTCCTTTGCGGTCTCGCCATGGGAGGCGATCCGGCACGCGCTGCTGCCGGGCATTGCCATTGCCGCCTACGGGATGGCCGAGGTGGCGCGGCAGCTGCGGGGATCGCTGCTGGAGGTGCTGTCGTCGCAATATGTGCGGACGCTGCACGCCAAGGGCCTGTCGATGAACCGCATCCTCTGGCAGCACGGGCTGAAGAACGTCGCCGTCAACCTCTTCACCATCATCAGCTACGCTGGTCAATCGCATGCTGGCGGCGACCGTCGTCATCGAGGCGGTGTTCGCCATTCCCGGCATGGGCAGCCTGATCGTGCGCGGCGCGATCCAGCGCGATTTTCCGATCGTGCAGGGCGTCGTGTTCGCCATGGTGATCGTGGTGATCACGGTGAACCTGATCGCCGATCTGCTCTGCGCCGCCGTCGATCCGAGGATCGAGCAATGACGGATATGGCGCTGCCAGCTCCCGCGCGTGCCCGCCCAGCCGACACGGCTGCGGCGGTTCTTCCGCTGGCTGGCGGGCGACCTGCGCGCCGCTCTGGCGCTGCTCGTGCTGCTGGTGCTGGTCATCGTCGCCATCGGCGCGCCCTGGATCGCGCCCTATGCGCCGACCGCGCAGGACGTCAACAACATGCTGGCGCCGCCCGGGGCCGGCCATCTGCTCGGCACCGACGACCTCGGCCGCGACATCTTCAGCCGTCTGATCTACGGCGCGCCGGCCACCGTCTATGCCAGCGTGCTCGCCGTGACCGTCGCGGTCTCGATCGGCCTGCCGGTCGGGCTCGTCGCCGGCTTCTTCGGCGGCTGGACCGACGACATCATCAGCCGGGTCATCGACACTTTTCTCTCATTTCCGGCCATCGTGCTGGCCATCGCCGTGACCGGCGCGCTCGGCATCGGCCTGACCAATGGCATGATCGCGGTCGGTATCGTGATGTTCCCGGCGCTGGCGCGGATCGTGCGGGCGCGCACGCTCATTGTGCGCCAGGAGCTCTACGTGGACGCCTCCAGGTGCTTTGGCGCGCCGGCCTGGCATATCCTGTGGCGGCATGTGCTGCCGAATTCGCTGCCGCCGGTCATCGTCCAGGTGACCTTGCTGCTTGCCGCGGCGCTGCTGGCGGAAGCCAGCCTCAGCTTCCTCGGGCTCGGCATCCAGCCGCCCAACCCGAGCTGGGGGGCCATGCTGGCCCGCGCCTACCAGTATATGGAGATCGCGCCGGAGCAGATGTATGCGCCGGGGCTTGCCATTCTGGTGGTCTCGCTGGCATTCAATGCGTTGGGGGAATCCCTGCGCATCGTGCTCGATCCCACGATGAAGGATCGCTGAGACGGAACGACCAATGCCTTTCAAGAAGCTTTTGATCGCCAATCGCGGCGAGATCGCCATCCGCATCGCGCGCGCCGCCGCCGAAGCGGGCCTCGCCTCGGTCGCGATCTATCCCGCCGACGATGCGGCCTCGCTGCATGTGCGCACGGCCGACGAGAGCCACGAAATCCCCGGCCGCGGCGCGCGGGCCTATCTCGATATCGAGGCGGTCATCGCGGCGGCCAAGGCGACCGGCTGCGACGCGCTGCATCCCGGCTACGGCTTTCTCAGCGAGAACGTCGCCCTGGCGCGGCGCTGCGCCGAGGAAGGCATCACCTTCGTCGGGCCGTCGCCGGCGGCGCTGGAGCTGTTCGGCGACAAGGCCAAGGCCAAGGCGCTGGCCAGGAGTTGCGGCGTGCCTGTCATCGAGGGAACGGAAGGCCCGACCACGCTGGAGGAGGCGCGCGCCTTCCTCGCCGCGCATGGCGCAGTCATGATCAAGGCGATCGCCGGCGGCGGCGGACGCGGCATGCGTATGGTCGACGATCCTGGCGAAACTGGACGAAGCCTATGCGCGCTGCCAGTCCGAGGCGATGGCGGCGTTCGGCAGCGGCGACGTCTATGTCGAGCGGCTGATCCGCCGGGCACGCCATATCGAGGTGCAGATCGTCGGCGACCGCCACGGCGCGATCAGCCATCTCTGGGAGCGCGAATGCACCATCCAGCGCCGCAACCAGAAGCTCATCGAGGTTGCGCCGAGCCCCTCGCTCAGCGAGGCGCTGCGGTCGCGCATCATCGAGGCGGCCAAGCAGCTCGCGGCCGCCGCGCACTACGACAATCTCGGCACCTTCGAATTCCTGGTCGATGACGAAGCCAGCGGCAACGACGAGCGCTTCGCCTTCATCGAGGCCAATCCGCGGCTGCAGGTCGAGCATACCGTCACCGAGGAAGTGCTCGGCATCGATCTGGTGCGGGCGCAGCTTGCGGTCGCCGACGGCGCCTCGCTCGGCTCGCTCGGGCTGGCGCAATCCTATGTGCCGAAGCCGCGCGGCTATGCCATGCAGCTTCGCGTCAACATGGAGACCATGGACGAGACCGGCGCGACGCAGCCGACCGGCGGCACGCTGTCGATGTTCGACCTGCCGTCGGGCCCGGGCGTGCGCGTCGATACCTTTGGCTATTCCGGCTACCGGACCAGCGCCGCCTTCGACTCGCTGCTCGCCAAGGTGATCGTGCATTCCACCGGCGCGGAATGGCGCGACGTCGTGCAGAAGGCGGCGCGCGCCTTGCGCGAATTCCGCATCGGCGGCGTCGCCACCAACATCCCGTTCCTCGCGGCGATCCTCGGCGCATGCCGACTTTGCCGCCAACCGCATCTCCACCGGCTTCATCGACACCCACATCGCCGACCTCGTTGGTGCGGCCGAAAATGTCGAGACGCTGCTGGTGGAAGAAGCGCATATCGCGACGACGCCGGTCGAGGCCGCGCCGTCGGCGTCCGCTCCCGCCGGCTCGGTGCCGGTCCGGCGCCGCTGCAGGGCACCGTCGTCAGCATCGATGTGGCCGAGGGCGACCTGGTTCGCCCGGGCCAGCAGATCGCGGTGCTGGAATCCATGAAGATGGAGCATCTCGTCAACGCGCCGCATGGCGGCAAGGTGACGAGGGTCGCCAGCGGCGCCGGCACCACCCTGATGCAGGGCGAGGCGATCCTGTTCCTCGAGCCGGTCGAACTCGACGAGCATGACGTCGCCGAGGAGGCCGAGGTCGATCTCGACCACATCCGGGCCGATCTGGCCGAACTGAATGCGCGGCACGCCATCACAAAGGATGAGAATCGTCCCGGCGCGGTGGAACGGCGGCGCAAGACCAACCAGCGCACCGCGCGCGAGAACGTCGCGCAACTGGTCGATCCCGGCTCCTTTGTCGAATACGGCTCGCTGGCGATTGCCGCACAGCGCCGGCGCCGCAAGGTGGAGGATCTGATCCAGAACACGCCGGCCGACGGCCTGATATCGGGCGTCGCCACCGTCAACGCGGACAAGTTCGGGGCTGAGGCCGCGCGCTGCATGGTGATCTCCTACGACTACACCGTGCTCGCGGGCACCCAGGGCCACATGAACCACAAGAAGATCGACCGCATGCTCACGCTGACGGAGCAGTGGCGGCTGCCGCTCGTGTTTTACGGCGAGGGCGGCGGCGGGCGGCCGGGCGACACCGATCGCCTGGGCATGACCGGGACTCGACGGGCCGTCCTTTGTGCAATTCGCGCGGCTCTCCGGCCTCGTGCCGGTGGTCGGCATCGTCTCCGGCTATTGCTTTGCCGGCAACGCCGCGATGCTCGGCTGCTGCGATGTCATCATCGCGACCCAGAACGCCTCGATCGGCATGGGCGGTCCCGCCATGATCGAGGGCGGCGGCCTCGGCGTCTATCATCCGGCCGAGGTCGGCCCGGTGTCGTTCCAGTCGCCGAACGGCGTCGTCGATATCCTCGTCGAGGACGAGGAGGAGGCGACCGCAGTCGCGCAAAAATATCTCTCTTATTTCCAGGGCGCAGTGAAAGACTGGAGAGCGCCGGACCAGCGGCTGCTGCGCCGCGCGATCCCGGAAAACCGCCTGCGGGTCTACGACATCCGCACGGTCATCGATCTCGTCGCCGACGAGGGTTCGGTGCTGGAGCTGCGCCGTGATTTCGGCGTCGGCATGATCACCGCTTTCATCCGCATCGAGGGCAAGCCGTTCGGGCTGATCGCCAACAACCCGAAACATCTTGGCGGCGCCATCGACGCGCCGGCCGGCGACAAGGCCGCGCGCTTCCTGCAGCTCTGCGACGCCTTCGACATCCCGATCGTGTCCTTGTGCGATACGCCGGGCTTCATGGTCGGCCCGGAAGCCGAGAAGACCGCGATCGTGCGCCACGTCGCGCGGATGTTCGTGACCGGCGCGAGCCTCACCGTGCCGTTGTTCGGCATCGTGTTGCGCAAGGGCTACGGGCTTGGCGCGCAGGCGATGATCGGCGGCGGCTTCCACGCCTCCTTCTTCACCGTGGCCTGGCCGACCGGCGAATTCGGCGGCATGGGGCTGGAAGGCTATGTGCGGCTCGGCTTCCGCAAGGAGATGGAGGCGATCGCCGATCCGGTCGAGCGCGAGAATTACTACAAGACCAAGGTCGCCGAGCTCTATGCCAACGGCAAGGCGGTCTCGATCGCCTCGGTGCTCGAGATCGACGAGGTGATCGATCCCGCCGATACGCGGCACTGGATCATGTCGGGTCTGCGCTCGGTGCCGAAGCCGGAAGCGCGCACGACCGCAAGCGGCCGTGTATCGACGCGTGGTGAGTCCGTAGGGTGGGTTAGCGAAGCGTAACCCACCATCTTTCCGCAAGGCGGCGGCGCGGTGGATTACGCCTTCGGCTAATCCACCCTACGACGGTCACAGATACCACGCCAGCACGGCCTTCAACTGCGCGCTCTCGATCACGGGCAGCACCACGATCTGGTTCATGCCCGCGGTGCGCGCCAGCGTCGCGGCGATGGAGTTGTCGACCTTGAGATGCTCGTTGATCGCGGGCATGCCGGTAGCCCAGGCGCCGCCGATCGAGCCTTCGCCCTTGCCGATCTCCTTGCCTGCATAGAGCGAGGCGAGCTCGGTGCCCTTGCTGCAGTCGCCGGATTGGAAGGTCAGCGCGGTGCGCGCTTCGTTGGGCACCCAGATCTCGAAGCGCTGCGCGATCGGCGTCGCCTGTGCCGAGAGAAAGGTCATCACCCAGGTCTGGTCCTTGCCGGTGTGGTAGGGAATGCCGACGCCGCAATTGATGCCGATCTCGGTGGCCTCCTCCCAGCGCAGGAACGCCTTGGAATTGTGGAGGTCCTTGATGATCAGCGGCATGCCCGCCTTCCAGGTGCGGCCGGGCAGGCCGAACCCGCGCGGGAATTTGGTGTGGCGCGAGTTGAACTCGAACATGTCGGCGGTGCCGTAATAGCCGTCGACCAGCGCCATCTCGTGCGAGCGTTCGGCGTCGTTGTGCCAGAGCTCGATGGCGCCGACATGCTTCTCGTCGTCGCCGCAGAACAGCACCATGACCGCCATCAGGAACTCGCCGGCAAACACCGGCAGCGCCACGCCGCAGGTCAGGCCGGCCTCGATCGCCTCGTCGGTGCGCTTGAAATAGGAGTTGGCGAACTTGGTGAGGATGACGGGATGGCCGCTGGCCCAGGCCTTGCCGGGCAGGCCCTCGTCATAGGCAAACAGCGCATTCTCGCTGACCGCCTTGAACTCGGAATATTCGGAGCTGCAGAGGCAGCCGCCGAATTCGAGTTTCGTGCGGGTGCGGTCCGGCACCCATAGTTCCACGACGCGAATGAACGTCTTCACGGGACACCCATGTTTGCCGGCAAGCCAGCATCCGCCATCTGGCGGCATCATGGGGGTTCAAATTAGCGGCAGGGGCTGCTCAAACTTCGTGCGGATGGATCAGGACAAGCGCCAGCTCGCTGATAGCCCTTCGCCGCGACGTCGTCGCAGCGCGCGCGATAGTCCGGCGCGCTGCCGGCGTAGCGCGCGACGATGCGGGTGGTCTTGCCCTCGACATTGCGGTTGATCCCGGTCATCCAGGAATCGACTTCGTAGGAGAGCAGGCCTACTCCAATCTCCTTGACGTGATCGGTCCAGTCCTTGACACCTTGCGGTGTCGCCTCCAGCCGCGTCAATCCCTTGTCGCGTGCAAAGCGCATCAGCCCGGTGACCCAGTCGACGCTGTATTCGATGCTGCGCGGAATGTTGCCGAGCGCGGTGTGCGGCCCCATCACCATGATCATGTTGGGAAAGCCGTGGACCATCAGCCCGAGATAGGTTTCCGGGCCGCTCTTCCAGGCGTCCTTCAGCTTTGCGCCGCCGACGCCACGGAAATCGATCTTGTCAAAGCTGCCGGTGATGGCGTCGAAGCCGGTGGCGTAGATGATGATGTCGAACTCGAATTCCTTCTCGCTGGTCTTGATGCCCTTCGGCGTGATGCGCTCGATCGGCGTCTCCGTGATGTCGACCAGCTCGACATTGGGCCGGTTGTAGACCTCGTAGTAGAAAGTCTCGAGCGGCAGGCGGCGCGTGCCAAAGCCGTGGTTCTTCGGAATCAGCTTTTCGGCGGTCTTCTGGTCCTTGACGCGCTCGCGGATCTTGCGCGCGATGAAATCGCTGATGGTGGCGTTGGCCGCCCGATCGATCAGGATGTCGCGGAAGTTGCCCTGCCAGATGCCGAAGCCGCGCTCGCCGTAGAGCTTCTCGTAATGCGCCTCGCGCTCCGCGTCGGAGACCTCGAAGGCGCCGCGCGAGTCGGGCGTGTGGATGAAGCAGGCGAAGGTTTCCTTGCAGCAGCGCAAACATCTCGGGATAGCCGGCCTTGATCTTCGCTTGCGTCTGCGCGTCGATCTTGCCGTTGTGCAGCGGCGCCGCCCAGTTCGCGGTGCGCTGGAACACGGTGAGGTGGCCGACTTCGGACGCGATGGTCTGGATGGTCTGGATGCCGGTCGCGCCGGTACCGATCACGGCGACGCGCTTGCCGGCGAAATCGACCGGCTCCTTCGGCCAGCGCGCGGTGTGGAAGGATTTTCCCTTGAAGGAGTCGCGCCCCTCGACGCGGGGCAGGGTGGGTGTCGAGAGCGGCCCGATGGCGGTGACGAGGAAGCGGCAGGTGAACGCACTGCCATCTTCCAGCGTGATGCGCCAGCTCCGCGTAGCCTCGTCATAGATCGCCGAGGCGACCGGGCTCCTGAACTGGATGTCGCGCCGCAGGTCGAGCTTGTCGGCGACGAAATTGCAATAGCGCAGGGTTTCCGGCTGGCCGGCAAAGTGTTCGGACCATTCCCATTCCTGCAGCAACTCCTTCGAGAAGGAAAAGCCGTAGGAATAGCTTTCGGAATCGAAGCGCGCGCCGGGATAGCGGTTCCAGTACCAGGTGCCGCCGACATCGGTGCCGGCCTCGAACACGCGCACGCGCAAGCCGAGCTCGCGCAGCCGGTAAAGCTGGTACATGCCGGAGAGGCCGGCGCCGATGATGATGGCGTCGTAGTCCAGTGCTGAATTTGGCGGCGAGGCGGTCACCCCTGCGTTTCCCCTGTGGTTTCGCCAAGGCTAGCCGGTCTGCCGCGCCGGAACAAATGCTGTGACAGCATGGCGGTTGCAGTTTTCCGGGTGGCTGGCGAAACTGCAGGAAATAAATCCCGGGGGATGGCATGATGTCCGAAGGACGCTACCGGCTGATCGGATCGACGGCCTCGCCCTATGCGATCAAGCTGCGCGCGCTGCTGCGCTATCGCCGCATCCCCTTCGACTGGCTGATCATGACCAAGGCGCTGCGTGCGCAGACCGCACATCTGCAAGCCGATGCTGATCCCGGTGCTGCAATACCCCGACGGCAGCTATCGCGGCGAGACCACGACCCTGGCCTACGATCTCGAGGCGCGCCATCAGGGCCGCTCCGTCATCCCCGAGGACAAGGCGGTCGCCTTCGTCTGCGACCTGCTGGAAGACCTCGCCGACGAGTGGGCGGTCAAACCGCTGTTTCTGTATCGCTGGTGGGATCCGGAGGATCAGGCCTATGTCTCGCGCTGGGCCGGCGAGGAATGGTCGACCTCGGAAGCGGAGACCGGCAGCGCGCAGGAGATCGAGGATTTCCGGCAGCGGCAGATTTCCCGCATGGTCATCCTCGGCGCGACGGCGGAGAACAGGCCGCTGCTGGAGGAAAGCTATCGCCGGATTCTGCGCGGCATTCGAGCCGCATGTCGGCATGAACAAGTATCTGTTCGGCAGCCGGCCGTCGCTCGCCGACTTCGCCTGGTTCGGCCAGCTCAGCGAGATGGCGACCGATCCGACGCCGATGCGGATCATGCGCCAGCTCGCGCCGTTCACCGATCACTGGGTGCGGCGGCTCGACGATGCCTCCGGCGTCGAGGGCGAATGGTATCCGCGCGAGCGGGCGCTCGGCGGCATGGCGGAGGCGCTGCTGAAAATTGCCGGCGAGCTTTATCTGCCGTTCCTGGCCGCCAATGAGCAGGCGTTTGCGAAAGGCGTCGA
Source organism: uncultured Alphaproteobacteria bacterium (assembly GCA_963726865.1). Lineage (GTDB taxonomy): Bacteria > Pseudomonadota > Alphaproteobacteria > Rhizobiales > Xanthobacteraceae > Bradyrhizobium. The sequence continues at coordinate 213,519 of CAVSEE010000008.1, forward strand.
ACGTCTGGAGATCAATGTCTGGGGCCTGCCTTACGCGCTGGCGCCGTTCAAGTACCAGGTGAAATGCCTGCAGCAGCTGCGCGAGAAATTTGCCGCGCTTGGCCCGGAGCAATGCGCGGCGTTACGCCCTGTGCTGGAACGCACCGGCTGTTGGGCGCACCTGACGGGCTGATCAAACGAATGGGCCCCGGTGCAGCTATGGCATCGCGGGGCCCTGCTTCTTCGTCTATGCGAAGGATATCTGGCATACGTCAGTTGGTGTTCAGGATCGGCATGGCACGTGGCCTTTGCGCCCTCGATCCTGCGTTAGCATTCAAATTGTCGGCGGCACAACGCGGGGTTATCAGCTGTTTAGCCTCACCTTGCGCCGTGACCTTGCCAAGCAAGGTCGCATGTCTGAGCCGGTGGCGTCATGCTCCTCTCCAAGAGTGGGCCGACGGACATTGTCCGCGTTCCTGCCTGCCGTCCGGTGCCTGCCGGTCGGCAATTCCCGCGAGGCTGGAAGCCGGTGCTTCGCGAACCTCTACAGGTGCAGCACGCGGAAATGCTGCGCCCGATATTTCGAGGTGTCAAGTTGAGCTGTGCGTCGGGTTCCTGCGCTATACATTGCCTGCTGTGCATATGGTTCCCGTTTGCTTACCGGCGATGCCGGCTGCCCAGCGCGGCAGCAACGCTTTCCGGGTTCTTGATGCGCTCGACCAGCATGTCGATGCGATCGGTGCCCCAGAACAGTTCGTCGTTGAACACCATGGTGGGCACGCCGAACACGCCGAGATCTTCGGCTTCATCAATGATGCGATCATGCTCGGCGCGGGCCTCGCCATGCAGATAGGCTTCGTACTCGGCCGCCGAGCCGCCGAGCGAGGTGATGATGTCGATCATCTCCGGCAACTCGTCGATGTCGAGCTCGTGCGTCCAGAATTTTTTGAACACCGTGTCGTGGTAGGGCCGGAAGAAGCCGTGGCGTTGCGCGAACAGCATGCCGGCGCTGGCGTAGAATCCGTTGTAGATGCGCCGCGGTCCCTTGATGGTCAGGCCTTGCGCATTGGCGAGCCGCCGCGCGTCCATGTAGGAGTAGCGCACCTTGCGCCAGAAATGCGGCGTGCGCTCTTCCACCGCGCCCATGAATTCGGGAATGCGCAGCGTGTAGGGCAGCCATTCCAGCTCGACGCCGAGATTTTCTTCGATCTCGAACAGCCGCTTGTTCGCGATATAGGCGAACGGACTCTTGTAGTCGGTGTAGACGCGAACGCGGGGGCGGGCCATGCGGTTCTATCCCAAAGCTTTGGTCTGGCGGTAGTCGCTCAAGTCGACGTCATGCGTCATCTGCCAGTAATCGACGAACCGCCACGGCATCGCCGAGAACACGCGGCCCTGGCCGTTGCGGTAATATGTGGTCATGCCCGGATGGGTCCAGATCATCTGTTCGTGCTCGGCATCGACCTTGCGCACATAGTCGTCATGCGCCTCCGGCTTGACGTCGATCGCGGCGAGGTCTTGCTCGATCATCTCGACCAGGCAGGCGGTGATGTAGCGGCTCTGGCATTCCGACTGGAAGATCACGCTGCCGCCATGCGCGGGACCAGTGTTCGGGCCCAGCATCACGAACAGGTTGGGGAAGTCGGGCACGGTGAGGCCGAGATAGGCGGTCGGGTTGTCGTTGGCCCAGGCTTGCTTGAGGTTCTTGCCGTCGCGCCCGCTGATGTTGAGCCGCGCCGCCATCTCCGTGACCTTGAAGCCGGTGGAGATGACGATGATGTCGTGCGGCGCGCCGCTTGCCGTCCGCGGTGACGATGCCGTCGGGCGCAAAATGGTCGATGGGGTCGGTGACCAGTTCGACATTCGGCTTGGTCAGCGTCTTGAACCAGTTGTTGTCGAGCAGGATGCGCTTGCCGTAGGGCGGATAGGTCGGCACGCATTTCTCGATCAGGTCGGGGCGGTCCTTCAGTTCGTCCAGGATGAAGTCTGGTCAGCTCCTCGCGGTGCCGGTCGTTGCCCTTGTTGACGGCGCGCTCGGGATGCGGCCAGTCCGGATCCTTGCGCAGGAACGGCAACAGCCCGTCGCCGTAGCGCCAGAACATGTTGAAGCGATACCACTGCACGTAAAACGGCAGATGCGCGAGCAGCCATTGCGCGCCGTCGGTGATCGGATCGGAATAGCCTTTCACCGGCCGCGCCCATTGCGCGGTGCGCTGATAGACGGTGACGGACGCGACGCGGTCGGCGATGGAGGGCACCAGCTGCATCGCGGTCGCGCCGGTGCCGATCACGGCGACATGCTTGCCGTCGAGCTTGATGTCGTCGGTCCACAGCGCCGAGTGGAGTTTCAGGCCCTTGAAAGTCTCGTCGCCCTTGAAACGGGCAGGGGCGGGGTCGTTGAGCTGGCCGATCGCGCTGACCAGCGCGGTCGATTCGAACGTCTCTTCGCCATCAGCCGTCTTCAGCGTCGAAATCCAGCGCTTGCTGCCTTCGTCCCAGCGCGACGAGGTCAGCTCGGTCTTGAGCCGCACATGCTTGCGGATGTCGTGTTCGCGCACGACCTTCAGCAGATAGTCGAGCAGTTCCTGGCGCTGCGCGAAATAGCGCGTCCATGGATTGCGCTTGCCGAACGAGAAGGAATAGGAGTGGTTCGGCGTATCGACGCCGCAGCCGGGATAGCGGTTGACGTACCAGGTGCCGCCGATCTCGGCGTTCTTCTCGACGATGGTGTAGGGGATGCCGAGCCGGCCGAGCGCGACGCCGAGCGCAATGGCGCAGACGCCGGCGCCGACGATCAGTACATGCTGTTCGGCCAGCTTGTCGTCGGCGGGAGGCTTGCTCCAGCGCATCTCGCGCGGAATGAACCCCATCTCCTCGCGCATCAGCGGCGCATATTCCGGCGCGACATTTTCGCCGAGCGTGGCGCGCATCATCTTCAGCATCAGCTCGTCGCCGGGATCGGTGATGACCGGCTTCGGCTCGCCGTTCTCGAACAGCTTCAGGACCGCGGCGCGGATTTCGTCCTGGATCTCCTTCGGCACGCCGGCGTCGGGATCGGGGATCAGCCGCACGTCGCGCTTCGGCTTATACGGCGGCTCCAGCCAGCGCACATCGCCGGTCATGTGCACCAGCACCATCAGCAGCACGCGGATGTCGCCTTCGGCGATCGCCGAGGCGAGATCGTGCTTCTTGCGGGGGAGTTCGATGTTCATGCGTACCTCAACTGGCGGGCGGCTGCGGCAGGCCGCCATAGGCGGCCCAGGTCGTGCCGGCGATATAGCCGGCGTCGACCGGCAGATTGATGCCGGTGACGGCGCTGCGCAGCGGGCTCAGCAGCCAGGCAATCGCCTGCGCTACCTCGATCGGTTCGACCATCCGGTTCATCGCCACGTAGCGTTCCATCAAGTCCTTGTTCATCGCGCCCGAGGCGATGCCGGCTTCCAGCGCCGCGGTGCGGGTGAAGCCCGGCGACACCGCATTGACGCGCACGCCGGCGCGGCCCCATTCGGCGGCCAGCGTCTGCGTCACCTGGATGACGCCGGCCTTCGCCGCGGTATAGGCGTGGATCGGGCCCGAGGTCATGCCGGCGACGGAGGCGACGTTGACGATGGCGCCATGGCGGCGCTCCGCCATCCGCACGCCGACGCTGCGCGCGACCATGAAGGTGCCGCGCAGGTCGATGTTGACCTCGCGGTCCCACTGCTCCATCCGCACCTTCTCGAGCGTGTGCATCTTGCCAAAGATGCCGGCGGCATTGACGAGGCCCGTGATCGGCCCGTGCGCCTTCTCGATGTCGGCGATGCCCGCGACCACGCCGCCTTCGCTGGCGACGTCGAACGGCGCCGGCCACAGGATCGGCGCCGCCCGCAATCGGCTCCGGCTCGATATCGACGATGACGACCTTCTTGCCTTGTCCGGCGAGCAGCGTCGCGGTCGCAGCGCCAATGCCGCGGCTGCCGCCGGTGACGAGGACGATGCCTTCAGTGCTCATTTCTTCCTGCCCTCCGGCTTGACCAGTCCGCGCGTGATCAGTTTTTCGTAGGCCGTCTTGACGTGGTCGGGCACGTCGATGACGCCGCCATCCTCGGCATAGGAATAGCGCAGGCTGAGATAGCCGCGCGCCGCCCATCAGCATGTGCACGATGGCCTCGAATTCCTCGTCGCTGTAGTCGACGATGGCGCCGGCGTCGCGCGCGCGCTGCAGAATGCGGACATAGGCGGTGGCGACGTTGTCGAGATGCTTCTGGTAGCCGGTCGGCGCAAAGAATTCGGCCTCGTTGAGGATGCGCAGGAATTCCGGCACCTCGCGGATGAAGTCGAAGAAGGCGGCGAAGCGCTCGATCTCCTGCCTCGCCGCATGTGCGGTGCCGGTGCGGTCGCGGATGAAGCGCACCATGTCGATGCCGATCTTCGGCAGCAACTGGTCGAGCAGTTCCTGGCGGTTGTCGAAGTGATTGTAGAAGGTGCCTTGCGCGACGCCGGCCTGCTTCGGTGATGCGGGCGACGGAGGCTTCCGCGTAGCCGTATTTGCCGACGATCTTGGTCGCGGCCTCGAAGATCTTCTGCTTGGTCCAGGCGTTGCGCTCGACGCGGTTGAGCTTCGTCACCTTGCGCGGATGCGGCTTGTGTCATGGCTTAGGTCTCCAATTCGGCGCGCAGCACGCGCTTCAGCACTTTGCCGGAAGGATTGCGCGGCAGGCTGTCGCGGATGATCAGCTGCTTCGGCACCTTGAAGCCGGCGAGCCGCGCGCGGCAGTGGTCGGTGAGATCGGACATCGCAAGTGCGCCGCCTTCGGCGAGCACGACGATCGCGACCGGCTTCTCGCCCCAGCGCGGGTCGGGCAGGCCGATCACCGCGACCTCGCGCACCTGCGGCAGCTCGTAGATGACGCGCTCGACCTCGGAGGAGGCGATGTTCTCGCCGCCGGAGATGATCATGTCCTTCTTGCGGTCGGTCAGGTACAGGAAGCCGTCGGCATCGAGATAGCCGATGTCGCCGGTGCGGAACCAGTCGCCGAAGAACGCGGATGCTGTCTTCTGCGGATCCTTCCAGTAGCCTTGCGTCACCTTCGGCCCGCGCAGGCAGATCTCGCCGTTCTCGCCGGGCGCCAGTCGGTTGCCGGCATCGTCGCGGATTTCGATCTCGACATGGGCGATGGCGCGGCCGGTCGAGCCGATCTTTTCGATCTCGCGGCCCGGCTCCATGAAGGTGTCGCCGCCGCACGGTTTCGGTCAGGCCATAGGCATCGATGTAGCGGGCGTTCTTGAAGAACTCGGAGAAGGCGCGGATGCGCACCTCCGGCGTCTTCTCGCCGCCGCCGATCGTCCATCTCAGGCTGGAGACGTCGTAGCGATCGCGGGTAGGGCAGGTGAGGATCGCCGTCGTCATGACCGGCGCGAACCAGGCGGCGTTGAGCTTTTCCGCTTCGATCGCCGCCAGCGCCGCCTCGGGCTCGAAATTGCGATGGATCGAGAGCATGCCGCCATGCCAGAGCACGGCGATGCCGGGCAGATCGAGCGCGCCGACATGATAGAGCGGGCCGACGACGAGCAGGCGCGTCTCGGCATTCAGCCCGAGCACCAGCGTCTGGTCGGCCGACTTCCAGTAGAGGTTTTCGTAAGTGAGCATCACGCCCTTGGGACGGTCGGTCGTGCCCGAGGTGTACATCAGCCGCATCAGGTCGCGCGGCTGCACGGGCTGCATCGGCGCGGGCGCGGCATCCGGCGCGAGGTTGCGTGATGCTGGCTTGCGCGGCTTCATCCAGCAGCACGACCGGCGCGCCGCCGGCAGCGATCGATGCCAGCTCTTCATCCGCGATCAGCAGCCGCGCGCCGGCATTGCCGACGATGTAGCCGACCTCGTCGGCCGAGAGCCGATAGTTGATCGGCAGGAACACCGCGCCGATATGGCTGGCCGCAAACACCAGTTCGAGGAAGGCGGCGCTGTTCTTCATCAGCACCGCGACGACGTCGCCGCGGCCGATGCCGCGCGCGGCGAGCCAGCCGGCGGCCTTGCCGATGCGCGCATCGAAGGTTGCATAGGAAATATCCTCGCCGCGATATTTCAGCGCACAGCGGTCCGGCGTCCGCCTCGCATGAAACGCGATGAAGCTCGACAGGTTGATCATTCGCCGCTCGAAAGCCGGTTTTCCGGCGTCGTTTCTCTCCCGATGAATTCTGACTCGTAATTCATCTTTGGCTTGACGTCACCCCCTTTGCTCTGAAATCCTGCCATGCACGGAGACGACACGATCTCCGGCAGGGATTTGGGAAACGCAAACCCGACCAGGGAGAGGAAAATGACGAGAACCCGCAAACCGGGCATCAGCCGCCGCTCGACGCTCGCAATGATGGGCGCCGGCGCTGTGCACGTTGGCGACGCCGTGGGTGGCGCGCGCGCAGGCCAAGACCATCAAGATCGGCATGCCGACCATTCTGTCCGGCCGCGTCGCGCAGCTCGGCACCTCGTCGCGCAATGGCGTGATGCTGGAAGTCGAGAAGGTCAACGCCGCGGGCGGCCTGGCCGGCCGGCAGATCGAGATGGTGATCCGCGACTCCAAGGGCCAGCCGCAGGAAGCCGCCCGCGTCGCGCGCGAACTCGTCAACACCGACGGCTGCGAACTGCTGATCGACGCCGAAGCTTCCTCCGGCGCGTTCGCCGTGCATGAGGTGGCGCGCGATCTCGGCGTGTTCTGCATCCACACCAATTCGGAAACCTCGTCGCTGACCGCCGATCCCAAGCAGCACATCCCGAATGCGTTCCGCACCGCGCGGCAGGGCGTGCACGATTCCATCGTCGGCGGCAGCTATGCGGCGGCGATCGCGAAGGCCAAGGGCCTGAAGAAGTGGGCGACCTGCGCGCCCGACTATGCCTACGGCCGCGACACCACCGGCGAGTTCACGCTTTACCTGAAGCGCTTTGCGCCCGACGTCGAGATCATCAGCGAGTCCTGGCCAAAGCTGTTCCAGCCCGACTACACCGAGGTCGTCACCAAGATCCTGCAGGCCAAGCCGCAGGCGCTGTACTCCTGCCTGTGGGGCGGCGATCTCACCTCCTATATCGACCAGGCCAACATCTACGCGCTGTTCGGCCAGATGGAGGTGTTCGCGGTCAACATGGCCGACTACACCGCGCTGACGGTGGTGAAGAACCTGCCCAAGGGCATCCACTCCGGCAATCGCTACATCAAGACCTATCCGGCGAACGCCGGAGAATGCCGCCTGGGGCGACGCCTACAAGGCGAAGTACAGCGAGTATCCGACCAACTGGTCGTGGGAGAACGCCACCGCGATCATGCTGCTGGCGGAAGCCGCCAAGAAGGCCAACTCCGCCGACGGCAAGAAGCTTGCGGAGGCGATGAAGGGCCTCACGATCAAGTCGCCGTTCGGCGCCGACGGCACCGTGACCATGCGCGCCGAGGACCAAGACGCTGATCGGCTACGCCATCGGCTGGGGCACCACGATCCCGCAGGAGCCCTATGTGCCCGAGGTGCAAGGCCGGCGACTGGAAGACCATCCTCGAACTCGAAGCCGAGTGGAAGAAGAGCAAGGGCTACACCTGATCGCTTGCATCAAGCGGAGGCGGCTCGCCGCCTCCGCATTTTCGCGACTGGTTTCCGCGGGCGCCTCCGGCCCGCGACAGCGGACATCTCCCTTGGATCTCGACGCGCTCACCGGCTGTCTCACCACTTCCGCCTGTCTGGTGACGCAGACCACCAGCGGCCTCATCATCGGCATGCTGCTGTTTCTGGTCGCCGTCGGGCTGACGCTGATCTTCGGCGTGCTCAAGGTGGTCAATTTCAGCCACGGCGCCTTCTACATGTTCGGCGCCTATTTCGCGATGACGACCTACCAGTTCACCGGCAGCTTTGCGCTGGCGATGCTGGCCGGCGCCATCGGCACCGCGATCATCGGCCTCGTCTTCGAGCGCGTCTTCATGAGCCGCGTCTATGGCCCGGACGTGCTGATGCAGCTTCTGGTCTGCTACGCCTTCGTGCTGATCTTCGACGACGTCGTGCGGATGATCTGGGGACCGGAATTCAAGTCGATGGGCATGCCCGCGGCGTTCCAGGTGCCGCCGCTGTTCATCGCCGGCGGCGTGGTGCCGCCATACTATCTGCTGCTGATCGGCGTTGCGCTGGCCGCCGCGCTGGTCCTCGGCCTTGGCCTTGCGCGCACCCGGATCGGCAAGGTGATCCGCGCCGCCGCGCACAATCCCGGCATGGTGTCGGCGCTCGGCATCAACACCGGTCTGATTTATGGCGGCGTGTTCGCGCTCGGCGGCATGCTGGCGGGCCTCGCCGGCGCGCTCGCCGCGCCCGTGCGCTCGCTGACGCCCGGCATGGGATTTTCGGTGCTGATCGAATCCTTCATCGTCACCGTGATCGGCGGCATGGGCTCGATCCTCGGCGCGCTGATCGGCGCGCTGCTGATCGGCCTGATCCGCTCGTTCGGCTCGCTCGGCTTTCCGCTGTTCACGGAAGGGCTGATGTATCTGTTCATGGTGATCGTGCTGGTGTCGCGTCCCACCGGCCTGTTCGGCAAGGAAGTGGCATGACCGAGGTTCAGGCCGAGCAGGGCGCTCTCACCGTTGCCGGCGCGGAGGCGAAGTCGACGCGCTATCGCGACGTGCTGATCGCGCTTGCCGCCTTCGTCGTCCTGGCGCTGCTGCCCGCGCTCACCTCAAGCAAGGCCCTGCTCGATTTCGTGATCCGCTGTGCGGCCTACGGCCTGTTCGCGACGTCGCTCAACCTGCTGGTCGGCTACACCGGCCTGACGTCGTTCGGCCACGGCATGTTCTTCGGCCTCGGCGCCTACGGCTTCGGCCTGATGATGCAGAAGACCGGCGTGCCGATTCCCGGTCGCCTTCGTCGCCACGCTGCTGATCACGCTGGTCGTCGCGGGCGTCATCGGCGCGATCTGCGTGCGGCTGAAGGAAATCTATTTCGCCTTCGTCACGCTGGCGTTCCAGATGCTGATCCACTCCACCATCCTGTCCTGGGTGTCGTTCACCGGCGGCGACCAGGGACTGCGCGGCGGCATTCCGCGGCCGCCATTCCTCGGCATCGATCTCTCCAACCACCTGCATCTCTACATCACCAGCTGCGCGCTGCTGGTGATCGGGCTGCTGCTGATGCGCCAGATCGCGCAGTCGCCGTTCGGCTATACCTTGCGCATGATCCGCGACAACGCGACGCGCGCCAGCTTCGTCGGCATCGACGTCTGGCGCGCCAAGCTGACTATCTTCGTGCTGGCGGCACTGTTTGCGTCGGTCGGCGGCATCATCATGGCGCTGTTCGTTTCCGGCGCCTATCCGGAATTCGCCTACTGGACGATTTCGGGCGAGGGCATCTTCATCAACATGCTCGGCGGCGTCACGACCTTCCTCGGCCCGATGGTCGGCACGGTGATGTTGCTGATCCTCAACGACACCGTGACGCGGCTCACCGAATATCACGGCATCGTGCTCGGCATCGTGATCCTGTTCTTCGCGATCGGCCTGCGCAAGGGCCTGATGGATTTCGTGGTCGAATGGGTCGCGCAGCGGCGCGACGCGGCGAGGGAGCGCGGCTGAGCCATGCTGGAGATTCGCGGGCTCCAAAATCCTTCGGCGGCGTCAAGGCGACCGACGACGTCTCGCTGCGACTTCGCCGACGGCTCGCTCACCGCCGTGATCGGCCCCAACGGCGCCGGCAAGAGCACCTTCTTCAATCTGATCACCGGCGCGCTGAAGCCGGATGCCGGCGAAATCCTGCTCGATGGCGTCGATCTCGCCGGACGCACGCCGCCGGAAATCGTCCGTCACGGCATCGGCCGCGCGTTCCAGGTCGCGAGCATCTTTCCTTCGCTGACGGTCGAGGAAACCATGCTCGCCGCCGTCGGCGCCGACCAGCGCCGCGCCAGCGTGCTGCACCGGCGCTTCCCGCTCGGCGAGACCCGCGACCGCGCCGAGCAGCGCGATGGAATTGCTGGGTCTTGCCAACAAGCGGCACCGCACCGCGGCGACACTGTCGCATGGCGACCAGAAGCTGCTCGATATCGCGCTGGCGCTGGTGCTCGATCCAAAGGTGCTGCTGCTCGACGAGCCGACCGCCGGCATGGGTACCGAAGAGCGCTGGCGCATGATCGACAAGGTAAGGGAGCTCTGGGAGACGCAGAAGATCACGGTGGTCTTCATCGAGCACGACATGGACATCGTGTTCAAGATCGCGCCCGAGATCGTCGTGCTCTGTTACGGCCGCATTCTCGCCAACGGGCACGCCGGATGCGATCCGCCGCAACCAGGCCGTCATCGACGCCTATCTCGGCACCGAGCATCATGCGGGAGACCGCGGCATGAGCGAGGCGGTCGTAGAGGTCGAGGATCTCGACGTCTATTACGGCACGAGCCAGATCCTGTTCGGCGTCGGCCTGTCGGTGCGGCAGGGCGAGACCATGGCGCTGCTCGGCCGCAACGGCGCCGGCAAGTCGACGACCATGAAGGCGATCATGGGGCTGGCGCCGGCGCGGCGCGGCCAGGTGACGCTGAACGGCCGGGTGGTCTCCGGCATGAAGCCGCACCGTATCGCCCGCGCCGGGCTCGGCTTCGTGCCGGAGGACCGCCAGATCTTCCCCGAGCACACCGTCGAGGACAATCTGGTCATCGGCCAGAAGAAAGGGCCGAACGGCGAGGACGAATGGCCGATCCGGCGCATTTATGAGGTGTTTCCGCTGCTGGAGCCGCTGCGCCACCGCATCGCGGGGAAACTGTCCGGCGGCGAGCAGCAGATGCTGGCGATCGCCCGCACCTTGATGGGCAATCCGGCGCTGCTGCTGCTGGACGAGCCGAGCGAGGGGCTGGCGCCGATCATCGTGCAGCGGATCGGCGAACTGCTGCGGCAGCTCCGCGGCACCGGGGCGACGGTCCTGATCGCCGAGCAGAACATGCATTTTTGCCTTGGCCTTGCGAGCCACGCGACGGTTATCGACAAGGGCCAGATCGTCTACACATCCTCCATCGAAGAGCTGAAGGCCAACGACAACATCCGGCAGCGCTATCTCGCGCTGTAGGATGTTGAGGAGGATCCGGAAGTCGCACACACCGTCCTCATCCTGAGGAGCGCGCTCGCGCGCGTCTCGAAGGATGGCCGCGGGCGACGGCGGGGCCTCATGGTTCGAGACGCGCTTCGCGCTCCTCACCATGAGGGTCGACAAGAGGACAAGGGAGGAACGATGGCAGGAAAACTGTCACCGACGCATGAGGCGCCATACCGCGGCCTGCGCGTGCTCGATTTCGGGCAGGGCATCGCTTCGCCCTACAGCGCCATGCTGCTCGGCGTCTACGGCGCCGATGTCATCAAGGTCGAGCCGCCCGAGGGCGACTGGTCGCGCTTTCTCGGCACCACCTATGGCAATCACACCACGCTGTCGGCGGTCTATAACCGCGGCAAGCGCAGCCTGTGCCTCGACATGAAGCACAAGGACGGCATCGCCATTGCGAAACGGCTGGCAAAGGAGAGCGACGTGCTGATCGAAGGCTTTCGCCCCGGCGTCGCCGCGCGGCTCGGCCTCGGCTACGAAGAGCTCTCGCGCGACAATCCCGGGCTGATCTATCTCTCGGTCAGCGCCTTCGGGCAGAGCGGGCCATTTTCGAAGCGCCCGGGCTCCGACTCGGTGGCGCAGGCGTTTTCCGGGCTGGTCTCGGTCAATGTCGGCAATGACGGCCTGCCGCACCGCGTCGGCACTACCATCTCCGACGTCGTCACCGGTGTCTATGGCTTCCAGGCGATCGCCACCACGCTGTTCGCGCGCGCGGCGACCGGCACCGGACGCTGGATCGACGTCAACCTCGCGCAATCCACCGCCGCGCTGCTCGGCCACAAGGCCGCCGAGCATGTGCTCGAGGGCGGCGCACCGCGCGCGCTCAACGTGCCCGCGGGCGTGTATCAGATCCAGCGACGGCTGGATGATGGTGACGCTGGTCAACGAGCCGCAATACAAGCGCCTCTGCGCCGCGATCGGCCGCGAGGACCTTGCCACCGATCCGCGCTTTGCCGATTTCGCCCGGCGCGCCGACTCGGCGGATGCGCTGATCCCGCAACTGCGGGAAATCTTCCGCACGCAAGCCGAGCGAAGCCTGGCTGACACGCCTGCACGCCGCCGACATCATCGCCGAGCGTATCCACAATCCCGGCGAATGGCTGCGCAGCGCGCATGTCGAGGCGACCAAGGCGGCGGTGTGTCAGGACACGCCGGGCGTCGGACACGTGTATTCGCCGCGTACGCCGGGGATTGCGAGCCTGTCGGAAGACAATCTCTGTCCGGCACCTGATATCGGACAGGACAGCGTCGAGGTGCTGCTGCAGGCCGGCTTTGACCGCGGTGCCGATCGATGATCTGATCAAGTCAGGCGCGGTTCGCGCAGGCCAAAGGAGACGGGGCATGAGTGCTGATCTGGTTCGCTATTCCGTCTCCGGCAATATCGCCGAAATCATGCTCGACCGGCCGCCCGGTCAACGCGCTCAGCATGCCGCTGATCGATGCGCTGCTCGCGGCGCTCGCCAAAGCACGCGACGACGACACCGTTCGCGCCGTGATCGTCGGCAGCGCCCACAAGGTATTTTGCGCCGGACTCGATCTCGACATCGTCCGGGGCAAACCGGGCATCGAGACCAAGAAGTTTCTCGAGCGGCTGTATTTCGCGCTCAACGACACCCAGTACCGCATGGGCAAGCCGACCATCGCCGCCGTCGATGGCGCCGGTGCGCGCCGGCGGCATGACGATTGCGATCTCCTGCGACATGATGATCGCCGGCGACGCCTGCGACCTTCGGCTATCCCGAGATCGATGTCGGGCTGATCCCGGCGATCCACTTCGTGCAGCTGCCGCGGCTGGTCGGCAAGCACCAGGCGTTCGGCCCGCTGTTCCTCGGCGATCCCTTCGATGCCGCGACCGCCTTCCGCATGGGCCTGCTCAGCGAGGTCGTGCCCAAGGGCACCGCGCTCGACCGCGCCCGCGAGATCGCGCGCCGGCTGGCCGCAAAGTCGCCGATCGTGATGAAGATCGGCCGCGACGCCTTCATGCGCGCGATCGATGCGGACTTCCGCCGCTCGGTCGAGAACGCCGCCGAAAGCTTTGCGCTGGTTGCGACCACGGAAGATTGTCAGGAAGGACTCAACGCGTTCGTCGAGAAGCGGACGCCCAACTACAAGGGACGCTAGATGGCTGGACTATACTTTGAGGAATTCGTCGTGGGGCAGGAGTTTCACCATGAATTCTCCCGCACCGTGACCGAGATGGACAACACCATGTTCAGCCTGCTGACCATGAACCCGCAGCCGCTGCATCTCGACGCGCATTTCGCCGAAAAGACCGAATTCGGCCAGCGGCTGTTCAACAGCCTCTACACGCTCGGCATCATGATCGGCATGAGCGTCTACGACACCACGCTCGGTACCACCGTCGGCAATCTCGGCATGACCGAGGTGAAATTCCCCAAACCGGTGTTTCACGGCGATACGCTGCGCTCGCACACCAAGATCATCTCCAAGCGCGAAAGCAAATCGCGGCCGGGACAGGGGCTGGTCGAGTTCGAGCACACCATGACCAACCAGCGCGACGAAGTGGTGGCAAGCTGCCGCCGCACCGGGCTGATGCTCGGCAAACCGAAGGCGTGATGCCATGCGTTCCATGTTGTTCGTTCCCGGCGACAGCGTCCGGAAATGCGAGAGCGCGAAGAAGACCGCGGCCGATGCGCTGATCCTCGATCTCGAGGATTCCATCGCGCCCGAGGGCAAGGTCGCGGCGCGCAAGATCACGCGGGAAATGCTGGATACGCGCAATCCTGCGCAGAAGATCTACATCCGCGTCAACGCGCTGGACACCGACATGACGCTCGGCGATCTCGCCGCCGTCATGCCGGGCCGGCCCGATGGCATCGTGCTGCCGAAATGCGCAGGAGCCACCGACGTCAACAAGCTCGCGTTCTATCTCGACGCCTTCGAGGCGGCCGCGGGAATCGAGCACGGCACGACCCGCATCGTCACGGTCGCAACCGAGACCGCGCGCGCGGTGCTGAAGCTGATGGATTTCGAGAACATGAGCCCGCGGCTGTGGGGCATGATGTGGGGCGCCGAAGACCTCGCCGCCTCGCTCGGCGCCTCGCGCAACCGCACCGATGGCCGCTTCAACTCGCCCTTCATTCTGGCACGCGATCTCTGCCTGATCGCGGCGGCCGCAGCGGGCGTGGTTCCCATCGACACCATTGCCGCCGACATCAACGACCTCGAAGCGTTGAAGGCCGAGTCGATCGCCGCGCGCCACGACGGCTTTCTGGCCAAGGCCGTGATCCATCCCAAACATGTCGACGTCGTCAATGCCGCCTTCATGCCGACGGCCGAGGAGATCGCGTTATCGGAACGGGTAGTGGCCGCTTTTGCCGGCAATCCCTCAGGTGTGGTCAAGATGGACGGCAAGATGCTGGACAAGCCGCACCTGCGCGCCGCGGAGAAGATCTTGGCGCAGCGCGGGAAGTAACTACGGGTCCGGGTCGATCACCGCGCCCTCGGCGGCAAGGGCCGCAATTTCAGCGTCCGCATACCCGGCCTCGCGCAAAATCTCGCGCCCGTGCTCGCCGACCCCAGGCGGATGCCGCCGGATCGATGGCGGTGTCCGGCTCCATGTCGCGGCAGGGCCGGCGAGGCGAAGCGTGCCCTCCGTCGGGTGCTCGACGGTCTTGATCAGGCCGACCGCGGCGAGATGCGGATCGTCGATCAGGCTGTCGAGATCGTGCAGCGGCGCGTGCGGGATGTCGGCCTCTTCGAAGAACTGTCAGCCATTCCGCCGTCGTCCGCGTCTTCATGACATGCGAGAACCAGTCGTAGACGAAATCATAATTGCGCGTGCGCGAAGCAATGCTGTTGAGGCGCGGGTCGCGGTCCTTCTCCTCATCAAGGCCGATGGCATGGAAGAACGCGTTCCACTGCTTGTCGGAATAAACCAGCGCGCAGACATAACCATCGCTGGTCTGGTAGGGGCGACGGTCCGGCGAGAGCAGGCGGGAGTAGCCGGGCGGGCCGATCCGCGGCTCGAAGCTGCGGCCGGCCATGTGGTCGCCGAGCACGAACTGCGCCATGGTCTCGAACATCGGGATTTCGATGGCCTGGCCTTCGCCGGTGCGTTCGCGGTGAAACAGCGCAGCGAGGATGGCATGCGTGGCGTTGAGCCCGACGATGCGGTCGGCCATGGTCGCCGGCGAATAACGCGGCTCACCGGTGATCTTGCCGGTCAATGCGGGCAGCGCGGTGAGGCCCTGGATCAGATCGTCATAGGCGGGCCGGCCGGCATAGGGGCCGGTCTCGCCAAAGCCGTGCAGGCTGGCATAGACCAGCCGCGGATTGACGGCGAGCAAATCGTCCGCGCCAAGTTTCAGCCGCGCCATCGCCTTCGGCCGCACATTGTGCACGAACACGTCGGCTGTCTCGGCCAGCCGCAGCAGCGCGGCCCGGCCACCTGCCTTCTTCAGGTCGAGCACGATCGAGCGCTTGTTGCGGTTGCCCTGCAGGTACATCGCGCCCATCCGCCTGCTTTTCATGGGCGCGGCGTGCCGCATCACGTCGCCTTCGGGGCTTTCGACCTTGATGACGTCGGCGCCGTAGTCGCCGAGCAGCATGGTCGCATACGGCCCCATCATCACGCTGGTGAGGTCGATGATCCTGACGCCGGCGAGCGGACCCGCCGGCGCGTTGGCCATCTGATCGCTCAATGGCTCGCCGACAGGGCTTCGGTAAAGGCCTTGAACACCTCGGTGCCCGGCTTGCCGCGCTTGTTGATGTCCTTGACCCAGTCCTCGGCCACGGCCTTGAACGCCGTATCGAACGCCTTCTTGTCGGCGTCGCCGAAATTGATCAACTTCATGCCCTGCGACTTGATTTTTTCGGCGGCGGCCTTCTCGCCTTCCTCAAAACGTTTGCAGCCTTCGCGGGTGGTCTGCTCGCCGGCCTCGACCAGCGCCTTGCGCACGTTCTCCGGCAGCGACTTGAATTTGTTCTCACCGATCGAATAGGTGAAGATCGCCGTGCCGAAATTCAGCCCTTCGGTGCCGGCCTTGAGAATCTTGCCGAAATCGTAGGACACCGAGCTCTGGTAGGAGAAGATGATGCCGTCGAGCGTGCCGCGGGTCAGCAATTCGTAGATTTCCGGCGCGGCCATGCGCACCGGCACGCCGCCGATCGAGCGCATCATCAGGTCCATCGCGCCGCCGGTGGTGCGGATCTTCAGCCCTTCGAGATCCTTGCCGGTCTTCACCTCGCGCGTGGTGGCGAGCTGGATCTGATAGGCGGGCAACGCGATCGTCACCAGCGGGCGCAGCTGGTTCGGCCCGAATTCCTTGGTCTCCAGGATGCCGCCATTGTGCGAGATCTTGTAGAAGGCGAGCGATCCCTGGCACTCGGTGTCGAAGATGCCGGGCAGCTCGGCGACTGCGGTCAGCGGATATTTGTCCGACGAGTAGGACGGCACGATGTAGGAAATGTCGGCGACACCGGCCACGGTCAGCTGCGCCATGTCCTTGGCCTTGCCGAGCTGCTCGGCCGGGTAGTGCTGGAAGGTGACCTGGCCGTTGGTGGCCTTGGTCACCAGCTCCATGAAGGGCTTTGCCACCAGTTCATGGATCACATGGCCCTGCGGCAGGCTTTCGGCGAGGCGCAGCGTGATCTTTTCCTGCGCGGCAGCCGGTGTTGCGGCGATGGCGAGCGCACCGGCAAGGACGATGCGTCGGTCGAAACGAATGGTCATGAGATTTCTCCCTTGTTCTTGTTGTGCTCAGTAACCCATCTTGATCGGCAGCCACAGGATGATCATCGGCCAGATCACTAGGATGGCGATCGCGAAGAGATGCGCGACGAAATGCGGGAATACGCCGTGAAAGACCTCGGCGACCGGCCGCCCGGAATAGCGTGCGACCACAAAACAGTTCAGGCCTACCGGCGGCGTGATCATGCCGACCTCGGCGGTGACGATCTTGATTACGCCGAACCACAGCGGATCGTAGCCGAGCGCCTTGATCAGCGGCAGCACGATCGGCACCGTCAGCACCAGGATCGCGATCTGGTCCATGAACGAGCCGAGCACGATATAGCCGAACAGGATGATGGTGAGGATCACCCAGGGCGGCACCGGCAGGCTGCCGACCCAGGCGACGAGGTTTTGCGTGACTTGGGTGAGCGTGAAGAAGTAGCCGAAGATCGAGGCGCCGAACAGGATCATGGCGATCATGCAGGTGCCGTGCGCCGAGCGCAGCAGCGCCGAGCGCAGCGAGACGACGTTGATCTTGCCCTTCCAGATCGCTAGCACGAAGGCGCCGAACGCGCCGAGCGCGGAGGCCTCGGTCGGCGTCGCGACGCCGGTATAGATCACGCCGGTGACCATGCCGAACAGCAGCAGCATCGGGCCGACCACCTGCAGCATGCGGAATTTCTCCGCGAGCGACACCGCGGGCGCAGCCGGCGCGCGCGAGGGATCCTGCCAGGCCAGGAACCAGACGGTCGCCATGATGGTGATGGTCACGAGGATGCCGGGGATGACGCCGCCGATCAGCAGCGCGCCGATGTTCACTTCGGCGAGCAGGCCGTAGATCACCAGCGCCACCGACGGTCGGGATCAGCATCGCGAGCGTGCCGGAGATGGCGACGACGCCGGCCGCCATCTTCGGCTCATAGCCCTGCTTGAGCATCGCCGGCAGGCTGGTCGCCGACAGCGTCGCGGCGGAGGCCGTGCTGGTGCCGCAGATCGCGCCGAAGCCGGCGCCGGCCAGCGCGGTCGCCATGCCGAGGCCGCCGGGAATGCGGCCGACCCAGGCCGCGGTCGCCTTGAACAGATCGTCGGCGATGCCGCTGACCAGCACGAACTCGGCCATCAGCAGAAACATCGGGATGGTGATCAGCTCGTAGGATGTCACCGCCGACAGCGGCGCGGTCTGCAAAATGCCTGATAGCATCGGCATGCCGCCGACCATGTAGAGCCCGAGCACGCCGGAGCCCGCCATGGCAAAGCCGACCGGCGTGCCGATCGCCAGCAGGCCGAACAGCGTGATCATCGCAAGCGTGAGCGTGAACGTCATTCGAAAGTCTCTCCGGTCGCATGCGAGGCGGGCAGCGGAATCAGCGATCGCCCGGTGGCGAGCGAGAGGGTGTGGCCGATCAGGTGCAGCGCGAGGCGGAGGGTGATGATCCCGGCGCCAAGCGGCACGATGCCGATCGAGGGCCACATCGGCCAGGGGATCGCGCCCGCCATCACGTCGCCGGACTTGAAGGCGTCGACGCGCGCGCAGCCAGCCGAGCCAGGCGATCAGCGAGAACACGATGATCCCGACGATGCAGGTGACGATCTCGGTAGAGCCGCTTCACCTTGCGGCGGAAATTTCTGCTGCAGGATGTCGACGCTGACATGGGCGTTGCTGGCGTAGGCTTCCGACAGCACCAGGAAGAAGATACCCGCCATCAAATAGATCGAGATCAGGTCATAGGCCCAGGAGAACGGCTTGTTGAAGGCGTAGCGCATGATGACGTCGGTGAAGACGATCATCATGATCGCGAACATGAAGACCGCCGCGATGGTCGAGGCGATCTTCTCCAGCGCCGCCAGCGCCTTTAATATTCCGATCGAGCAACCCCGTTTCCCCCTGCTGATCCCGTTATTTCGCCGGCACCGCCGCAACCTCGGCCTCGAATTCCTTCAACGCCTCGCTGCCCTTCTTGCCGCGGCCGTCGAGCCCGTCGGCCCAGGCCTTGTTGACGCCCTTCATCAGGTCCTTGAATTTGCGCTTTCGATTCCGGCGTCAGCGTCTCGAACTTGACGCCTTGTGCCTCCATCGACTTCTTGACCTCGTCATCCGACTTCTGCACCTGCTGGCAGGCGGATGGGATCAGTTCGTCGGCGGCGTCTTGCATCGCCTTCTGGATCTCCGGCGACAACTTCTTCCAGACATTGTCGCTGATCGAATAGGCGACGATGAAGCTGGCAAAGCCGAGCCCGTCGGTGGAGAATTTCACCAGCTTGTCGGCGCCGTAAGCGACCACGCTCTCGAGCGGGAACAGCAGGCCGTCCATGGTGCCGCGCTGCAGCAACTCATAGGCATCGGGCGCGGCCATGCGCACCGGCACCGCGCCGATCGCGCGCAAGGTCAGGTCCTGCGCGCCGCCGGTGGAGCGCAGTTTCAGGCCGGTGACGTCGCCGACGTCCTTGACGGGCTTCGCCACCGTAAAGATGCGGTACTGCGGCAGGCTGACCGCGAGCAGCAGGCGGATGTCGTTCGGCACATAATCCTGCTCGGCGATGACGCCCTTCTTCGCCAGCTTCGAATAGGCCAGTGTGCCCTGGCAGGCATGTTCGAACGCCGCCGGGCAGCATCGCGACTTCCGACACCGGCATCTTGTCGGAGGCATAGGCCGGCGCGACGTAGCCGATATCGGCGACGCCGGCCTGCGTCAGCTTCAGCATGTCGGTGGCCTTGCCGAGCTGCTGCGCCGGATAGTGCTCGAACGTCACGGCGTTGTTGGTGCGCTTCTTGACGTCCTCCATCCAGGGTTCGAGGATCAGCTTGACCAGGAAGTGGCCCTTCGGAAAGGAGTCCGCGACGCGCAACTTGATGGGGTCGGCGGCATGCGCCGAAAGCGTTGAGCCGATGAGAAGCGCGAACGCCAAAGCCGGCCAGCCGAAACGCCATCGATATTCCTCCCAGCGGGATTGTTTTTGTTCGGAAATAGCTGCGCATAAACGAAATTAGTCGTCAAGGACGCTGCTGCTCTGGCGCTCTGTCATTAGCACAACCCGGAATCTTGCAGCGCAAACGCGCAGCGGTCCCGCAACATCCTACCGCTTCGACTGTGCCTTTCGCTGCTGCACCGTCAGCTTGCGGATCAGCCGCGTCACGACCTCCGCCGCGGCCGACAGCGGGCGGTGCGAGCCGAACGACATCCACGTCGTCTGTTCGATGGTCGGCCGCACGATGCGCACGGCGCTGAATTCGCCCGAGGCGATCTCGCGCGCGAACACATGCGCGGGCGAGATGGTGGCGAGGTCGGAGGCGCGCATGGTCTCGCCGATCAGCGAGGTCGAACTGGCTTCGAGCCGGATGTCGAGTTCGAAATGCTGGGAGGCGGCGAGCCCGGTCAGCAGATTGGTCAGGCTGTTCGGCCGCACCGGCAGCGCCAGCGGCACCTCGGCGAGCGCGCGCAGCGCCACTTCGCGCCGTCGCGCGATCGGGTGGCTGCTGCGGATGATCAGATGCGTGTCGGCGCGCATGATGCGCTTCGGCGTTGGCGACGCGGCCGCGCCGGTAGCGGTTATAGATCGCGATCTCGACGCGCTGCGCGGCGAGCCATTCCTCGACCTGTCCGCTGTAGCCCTCGAGCACGCGCAGCCGGATGCCCGGATAATCGTCGCGCAGCTGCGCCGGTCAGCGCCGGCGAGCAAGCGTGCGGGACGCCACCGGCACCACGCCCAGCGTGACTTCGCCGGCGGGGCGATCGGCGCGGACTCCTGCGCCGCCTGCTCGAACGCGGCGGCATCCGCGACCAGCGCGCGGCCTTGCGGCAGCACGCGCTCGCCGATCTCGGTCAGCGCGACGCCGCGCCCGGTGCGGTGGAACAGCCGCCCGCCGACGCTCGCGCTCCAGCGCCGAGACCTGCCGGCTCAGCGCCGACTGCGCAATGCCGAGCGTATTGCGCGGCGCGGACGTAGCTGCCGTGCGTCGCGACCTCGACGAAGGCCTTGAGATGCCGCAGCTCCATAGTGTCCGGATATGCCGATTCAGCAATTCTGAATTATCAGACGTGATCATACAGCATGGTCGGGTTCGCGGCTAGGATGCGCGCCATGACCCAGCCGCTCTCCGCCGCACCCACCGGCCCGCTGGTCGGCCTGCGCATCCTCGACATGTCGACGGTGGTCGCCGGCCCGTTTGCCGCGACGCTGCTCGCCGATCTCGGCGCCGACGTCATCAAGGTGGAATTGCCGGGCAAGGGCGATCCGCTGCGCGAACTGGCGCCGCACAAGAACGACGTGCCGCTGTGGTGGAAGGTCACCAACCGCAACAAGAAGGGCATCACGCTCGATCTGCGCAAGCCCGACGGCAAGGCGCTGCTCGGCGCGCCTGCTCGCCGACCGCGACGTGCTGATCGAGAATTTCCGCTCCGGCACGCTCGACCAATGGGGCATCACGCGGGAATGGCTGCAGGAGATCAATCCGAAGCTCACCATCCTGCGCGTCACCGGCTTCGGCCAGACCGGGCCCTATCGCGACCGGCCCGGCTTTGCCCGCATCTTCGAGGCGATGAGCGGCTTCACCCGGATGTGCGGCGAGGAGGGCGGCTCGCCGCTGCATCTCGGCTATCCGATCTCGGACGCGATCGGCGGGCTGTTCGGCGCGGTCGGCGTGCTGTCGGCGCTGTACCGGCTGAAGCAGGATCCGGCCGCGCGCGGCCAGGAGATCGACTGCTCGATGACGGAGGCGATGCTGCGCACGCTCGACTTCCTCGCCATCGAATACGACCAGCTCGGCGTGGTGCGAACCGGCAGCGGCAATCGCAGCCAGTATGCCGCGCCCGGCAACATCTATGCGACCGGCGACGGCAAATGGGCCTCGATCGCGGCCTCGACGCAGAGCATCTTCGAGCGGCTTTGCGCGGCGCTCGAGCTGAAGGAGCTGCTGACCGATCCGCGATTTGTCGACAATCCCGTCGCGGGTGAAGAATCGCGACGTGCTCGACGCGCATCGTCGGCGGCGCCATCGCGCGGCTGACGCTGGCCGAGTTGCGCGACGCGGTTCGAGGCGCACGAGGTCGGCTTCTCGCCGATCTACGACGCCGCCGACATCTTCGCCGATCCGCATTTCATCGCGCGCGAGACCATCGTCAGCGTGCCCGACGCGGAGCTCGGCGACGTCCGGATGCAATGCGTGGTGCCGCGCTTCTCGGAGACGCCGGGCGCGGTGCGCCGCGCCGGCCCTTCGATCGGCCAGCACAATGACGAGATCTATCGCGCGCTCGGGCTTGACGCCGGACGAGATCACGCGGCTGCGCGCGCACGAAAATCATCTGAGGGAGCGAACGCCATGAAGCGCCATGATCGTTGCCGCGCTGTCGCCGTTCTCCTCGGCGCTCACGTCCGCGCACGGCTGCCGAAGTGTCGCGCATCGTCGTCGGCTTTCCGCCGGGGCAGGCGACCGACATCGTCGCGCGGCTGATTGCCGAGCGCATCGGGCCGATCCTCGGCGAGACCTTCATCGTCGAGAACCGGCCGGGGCAGGGCGGCAGCATCGCGCTGGCGCAGCTCGCCAAGACGCAAGCCGACGGCCGCACGCTGGTGCTGGCGCCGCTGGCCTCGCTGGTGGCCAACCCGCATCTCTACAAGTCGGTCGGCTACGACACGCTGAAGGATTTCGCGCCGGTGACGCTGGTCTGCGACCTGCCGATGCTGCTCGTGGTCAACCCGTCACTGCCGGTGAAGAACGTCGCCGAGCTGATCGCCTATGCCAAGGCCAATCCCGACAAGATCGACTACTCCTCCTCCGGCAACGGCACGCTGTCGCATCTCGGCATGGAAGACTTCAAGCGCCGCGCCGGCATCTCCATGCTGCACGTGCCCTATCGCGGCAGCGCGCCGGCGATGACCGACCTCGATCGCCGGCGTGGTGAGCGCCGGCATGGACACGGTGACGGTGACGCAGCCCTTCGTCCAGGCCGGCAGCCTGCGGGCGATCGCCAGCGCCTATTCGCAGCGCATCGCCGGCATTTCCGGATGCGCCGACGCTGGCCGAGCAGGGATTTCCCGGCTTCGGCATCGCGGCCTGGATCGGCTTCGTCGCGCCGGCCGGCACGCCGAAGGAGCGCATCGACGCGCTCAACGCCGCGGTCAGCAAGGTCGTGCAATCCGACGAGATCGCCGAGAAATTCACGACGCTGGGCGTGATCCAGCATCTGATGGGCCCGGCCGAATTTGCCGAGTTCATCAAAGCGAGAACGCGCGCTGGAGCGAGGTCGTGAAGGCGAGCGGCGCGAGGGTGGATTGAGCGCCGACTCTCTCCCTTCGTCATTCCGGGGCGCGCCACTTGGCGCGAGCCCGGAATCCATAACCACAGGCCGTTGTTGCAATAAAGAAAGTCGTCCATCAGTCTTCGCGACAGAGCGGTCTCGGCGCTCTGCATCTCGGGGCTCGCCGCTTCGCGGCGCGGACGAACTCGCCGGAG
The DNA here is from genome assembly GCA_963726865.1 of uncultured Alphaproteobacteria bacterium. GTDB lineage: Bacteria > Pseudomonadota > Alphaproteobacteria > Rhizobiales > Xanthobacteraceae > Bradyrhizobium. The sequence goes on from CAVSEE010000008.1 coordinate 236,724, forward strand.
CAGTTATGGCCAAACACCGGATCTATACAACGAGCTTCGCCAGCGTTTACCCGCTGTACGTTGCGAAGGCGGAGAAGAAGGGCCGCACCAGGGCAGAGGTCAATCAGATCATCTCCTGGCTGACGGGCTATGGTCAGAAGGAGCTGGACGCTCAACTGAAAAAGAAGACCGACTTTGAAACATTCTTTGCAGAGGCCCCCCGGATCAATCCTTCGCGCGCACTGATCAAGGGAGTGGTCTGCGGCGTCCGGGTGGAAGAAATCAAGGAGCCGACGATGCAGGAAATTCGCTACCTGGACAAGCTGATCGACGAACTGGCGCGCGGAAAAGCCATGGACAAGATCATCCGCAAGGAATGATGAACATCAAGCGGGCAGAGTGTTGCACATTCGACACGACGGGCAAATCACCGGAATCGCGTCAAGTCCTGCGACGAAAAATATTCGGCTTTACAGAAGTGGCAAATCAGTCTATAACACGCCCAGCCCGAACCGGCGCGAGGGACGATACGCGGTCGTCACGTAACGTGGTGCGGGTTGCGATGGACGCTTGCGGCGTCAGGTGACTTTCACCGGGCGAAACGTTCGCAGCGTACGGCGAAATCGTGTGGTCCTGGCGCCGCGACCCTGGCGCTACGCTGGCTGGTAAGTCCCGGCACGCAACGGGGGCAAGAAAGGCCGCTCCCCGGGGAGAGCACGTATAAGCCGTAAACCATTGCGCGGGGAAAGCCGGGATGTCTCTGGCTGTACCTGTCAAACCCGTGTGCGTTTCCTTCTACCCATTGCACACGGCGATGCGGGCGCAGTCGGCGCCCGGCTTTCCCTGCGCCCTCTGTTCGGGAGGGAGCAACGAATTGGCATCACCCGGGCGAAAACGCGCCGCGGGAATGTATTCGGTTGTTTGAAAACTGAATCGGCAAACTCACTGTCGTCCCGTACAAGCGAGCAAAGCGAGCGCGATACGGGACCCATAACCACAGGGTCTGGTTTTGCGAAGGCTGGAGTCCCAGCGAGTCAAATAACTCCTCCCTGTGGCTACGGGTCCCGGCCTGCGCCGGGACGACAGCGCAGCAAGGTGCGCCGTCAGCGCCTTCACGCAACTCCATCATTTCCCGCATGCCGGAATCGATCTGGCCCGCCTTTACTCCCGCCCGCGTCTCCCTCTATCGTCCTGCCCATGCCGATCGCCCGCCAAGCGGCGACGGGTTTGGGAGCGAAGAAGACAGCAATGAACGATCCCGTTGACGTCCTCATCATCGGCGCCGGCGCGTCCGGCGCGGCGGTGGCGTGGAGCCTGGCCGACACCAAGATGCACATCCTCTGCCTCGACCAGGGCGGCTGGATGAATCCGGCGGAATATCCCAGCACCGGGCGCGACTGGGAGGCGAAGTTCTACGGCGAATGGTCGACCAGCCCGAATATCCGCGGCCGGCCCGAGGACTATCCGATCAACGACGACAATTCGCCGATCAAGGTCGTCAACTACAACGCCGTCGGCGGCTCGACCATCATGTACACCGCGCACTGGCCGCGGCTGCATCCGTCCGATTTCAAGGTGAAGACGCTGGACGGCGTCGCCGACGACTGGCCGATCGATTACGACGCGCTGACCCCGTTCTTCGAAGAGAACGACCGGATGATGGGCGTATCGGGCCTGTCAGGCGATCCGCGTTCGCCGCTGACGCATCCGCCGATGCCGCCGCAGCCGCTCGGACTCTCCGGGCCGCTGATCGGCAAGGCCATGAACAAGCTCGGCTGGCACTGGTGGCCGTCGGACACCACGGTCGCGACGATGGATTATGAGGGCAGGGCGCGCTGCATCAATCTCGGCCATTGCACGCCGGCCTGCGCGCAAGGCGCGAAATCCTCGACCGACATCACCTATTGGCCGCACGCGATCCGCGCCGGCGTCGAGGTCAAGACGCATTGCCGCGTGCGCGAGATCCTGACCAACGCGGACGGCATGGCCTCCGGCGTCGTCTACTACGACAAGGACGGCGTCGAGCAGTTCCAGCCGGCCGAGGTCGTCATCATCGCCTGCAACGGCGTCGGCACGCCGCGGCTGCTGCTGAACTCGGTCTCCGGCCGCTTCCCGAATGGGCTCGCCAATTCATCCGGACTGGTCGGCAAGAACCTGATGTTCCATCCCTATGCGCAGGTCTACGGCTTCGTGAAGGAGGCGACCGACTCCAACCGCGCGCCGCCGACCTGCCTCTGGAGCAAGGAGTTTTACGACACGGATCTGTCGCGCGGCTTCGTCCGCGGCTACGGCATCCAGTTCGGCCGCGGCGCCGGGCCGGTGTTCGAAGCCGTCGCGAGCGAACAGAAGGGTATTCTGCCGTGGGGCGCGGACCATCACCGCGTGTTCCGCAAGCTCAACGGCCATCGCCTCGCGGTATCGGCGATCTGCGAGGATCTGCCCGAGGAGCATAACCGCGTCACGCTCGATCCCGTGCTGAAGGACGGCCACGGCATTCCCGCGCCGAGGATCGACTACACGATCAGCGCGAACAGCCGGAAGATGATGGATCACGGACTGGCGCGCGGCCGCGAGATTCTCGAAGCCGCCGGCGCCACCGACATCTGCATCAACGATCCGATCCCGTGGGGCGGCTGGCATCTGCTCGGCACCGCGCGGATGGGCACCGATCCCGATCGTTCCGTGGTCAACGAATGGGGCCGTTCGCACGACGTGAAGAATCTGTTCATCGTCGACGGCAGCGTGTTCGTCACCTCAGGCGGCGTCAACCCGACCTCCACCATCCAGGCCGTCGCGCTCTACATCGCCGACCAGATGAAGCAGCGCCTTGCCAATCTCTTTGACTGAGGAAGTGATGTCCGAACTCACGCAGACCCAGCGCGACGATCTCCGCACCATCGCCGCCATGATCATCCCGGCGAGCGACGAATATAAAGTGCCGGGCGCCGACGATGCCGCGATCCAGGCCGATATGCTGAAGACGCTCGGCCGCGATACCGAACTGGTGCGCGAAGGCGCTCGATCATCTGGCGCGTCTCGCCGGCAAGCCGCTGGCCGCGCTCGATGCGGCGCAAGCGCGACGCGGTCGCGCAAGGAATTCCGCGCCACCGGCGGCGGTGCGGCGGCCACGCTCGTCCGCGTCGTGCTGCAATGCTACTACCGCGACGACCGCGTGCTGCGCTCGCTCGGCATCGAGCTGCGCGCGCCATTCCCCAAGGGCCACGTGCTGCCAGACGGCGACTGGTCGCTGCTCGATCCCGTCAAGGCGCGCCCGCCGAGCCTGCGGCGGGCCTGAGGACTACGCGCGCCCCGCCAGATGCTTGCCTGCGATGTAGCCGAACGTCAGCGCCGGGCCGAGCGTGATGCCGGCGCCGGGATAGTTGCCGCCCATGATGCTCGCCATGTCGTTGCCGGCGGCATAGAGGCCCTCGATCACCTTGCCGTCGGCATCGAGCGCGCGAGCATTCGCGTCGGTCTTGATGCCGGCATAGGTGCCGAGATCGCCGACCACCATCTTGATGGCGTAGAACGGCCCGTTCTCGATCGGCGCGACGCAGGGGTTCGGCCCGTGCTGCGCGTCGCCCTGATAGCGGTTGTAGGCGCGCGAGCCCTTGCCGAAATCGGGATCGTTGCCGTTGACGGCATTCGCGTTGAATGCGGCCACCGTCGCTTCCAGACGCCTTGCGCATCGATGCCGGCCTCGCGCGCGAGCTCGGCAAGCGTGGCGCCGCGCTTGAGATAGCCGGTCTTGAGGTGATGGCCGAGCGGCATCGGGAACGGCGGCACGCAGCCGAGGCCGTATTTGCGCAGCGTCTGGTGATCGCAGATCAGGAACGCGCAGATCTCCTCGCCGGGCTTGGCCGCCTTCACCATCGCCTGCACGAAGTCGTGGTAGGAATTGCCTTCATTGGCAAACCGCTTGCCCTCGCGCGTCACCGCGATCACGCCGGGCTTGGCGCGGTCGATGAAGTGCGGCATCACGCCCTTGCTGCCGTCCTTGCGCGTGGTGATCGAGACCGGCACCCAGGCCGCCGCATTGGGCAGGGTATCCTCGATGCGTCCGCCGGCGGTTTCCGCCAAGCCGCAGGCCGTCGCCGGTGTTGCCGGCCGGGCCCGGCGAGAAATGTTCGTTGCCGGTGGGCGCGTGCGGAAACATCGCCTTGCGCCGCGCCACGTCATGCGGAAAGCCGCCGCAGGCCAGCACCACGCCGCGCTTGGCGGTGACGCGAATGCGCTGGCCGTCGCGCTCGACGATCGCGCCGCGCACCGCGCCATCCTCGACGATCAGCTCGCGCACGGGCGAGGACAGCCACAGCGGAATGTTCAGATCGAGCGCCGACTTCGCAAGCCGGCCCGCGAGCGCATTGCCGTTGGTCAGCGTCATGCCGCGGCCGTGCTGCATCACGTCCAGGAAATGCTTCGACAGCCGCTTGGCGACATAGACCGCGGAGGTCAGCGACTTCGTCGCGCGCATGAAATGGATGATCTCCTTGCCGGAGCCCAGCATCATGCCGAACACGGTGAGCTCCGGCAGCGGCAGGCCGATATCCTTGATCAGGGGACCGAGCTCGCGCCCGTCGAACGGCCGCGTCACCATGGAGCGGCCGCCCTGCGTGCCGCCCGGCGCTTCGGCGTGATAGTCCGGAAAGGTCAGCGGCATGTCGAAGCGCAGCGCGGTCTTGCTGGTGAAGAAGTCGACCGCCTCGGGGCCGTTGCTCGAGGAACGCATCGACCCGCGCGGCATCAAAGCTGTTGCCGGCTTCGTGCCGCAGATAGGTCCGCGCCTCGTCCGGGCTCTCGACGATGCCCCAGGCCTGCGCCAGCGAGGTGCCGGGGATCCACAGCCAGCCGCCCGAGCGCGCGGTGGTGCCGCCGAATTTCGGCTCCTTCTCGACGATCAGCGACCTTGCAGCCCGTGATGGCCGGCGGTGACCGCGGCCGACATGCCGGAGCAGCCGGAGCCCGCGACCAGCACGTCGCATTCGTAGGTGTCGCCTTGGTTGCTTGTCACGCAATCTTCCTTGGGAGTTCGGGCCCGCCTTGGCCGACGGCTGTTCTGGAGCCTGATTGTTGTGAGCGGGCGAGGGGCTGTCAATCACCGGGACGTGAGGGGCCGGGCGCCATATCTTGCATCGCCGCACATTCGTCACCATTTGTGAAACCCTCAGGGATCTCAACCATGCTGGATTTCACCTCAGATATCGCCGATGACGCCGCGTCATCGCGAGCGACCGAACGTGCGCCCGACGACGCGGCGCTGCTCGACGCCTATTCCAATGCCGTGATCGACGTGACCGACCGGGTCGGCCCGGCGGTGGTGCGCGTCGAGACCGGCCCCAAAGTGAAGACGCCGCGCGAGCGCGGCGGGCTCGGCTCGGGCATCGTGATCTCGCCCGATGGTCTCGTGCTGACCAACAGCCATGTCGTCGGCTCGTCGAAGGAGATTCGCCTGCGCGACGTCGAGGGCGTGGTCACCGACGCGCGCGTGCTCGGCGTCGATCCCGACACCGATCTCGCGCTGCTGCGGGCCGATGGCGCGCGCGACCTGCGTTATGCCTCGCTCGGCAATTCGAAGTCGCTGCGCCGCGGCCAGCTCGTCGTCGCCATCGGCAATCCGCTCGGCTTTGAATCCACGGTCACCGCGGGCGTGGTGTCGGCGCTCGGCCGCTCGATCCGCTCGGTCAGCGGCCGCACCATCGAGGACGTGATCCAGACCGATGCCGCGCTCAATCCCGGCAATTCCGGCGGCGCGCTGGTGTCGAGCAAGGCGGAAGTGATCGGCATCAACACCGCCATCATCGCCGGCGCGCAAGGCATCTGCTTTGCGGTCGCCAGCAACACCGCGCAGTTCGTGCTGTCGGAGATCATCCGCCACGGCTATGTCCGCCGCGCCTATATCGGCGTCGCCGGCCAGACCGCGCCGGTGCCGCGGCGCCATGCCGTGCTCGCCGGCGTCGACAACACGATGGGCGCGCTGCTGGCGCAGGTCGAGCAGGACGGACCGGCGGCAAAGGCCGGGCTGATGTCGGGCGACGTCGTCATCAAGCTCGACGGCGTCGGCATCCACGGCGTCGACGATTTGATCCGCGCGCTCGACCGCGACCGCATCGGCCGGACGGTCGAGATGGAAGTGCTGCGGCTCGGCCGCCTGCGGGCGTTCGACATCCATCCGATCGAGCGGAAGCCCGCGGCGCGCTGAGCATGATCCGGAAAAGTGTGCAGCGGTTTTCCGATCAGATCATGCTCAAGCAAAATGAGCGTCGCAGTCTCGCTTAGTTTTTGTAGGAAGGATCGGTACGATCGAGCTTGCGCAGCAGCGCCGGCCAGGCGAGATCGCCGTTGCGGTTCGGCAGCTCCGGCCGCGGCTTCACCCTGTCGAAGGTCGCCTCCAGCACATCCTGCGGCGGATAGACCAGCTTGGTGTTGCAGGACAGCGCCATCACCTGCACCTCGCAGGCCCGCTCCATGCGATAGAGCAGGTTGAACGTCGCCGGGATGGTGCGGCCGACCACGAGCAGGCCGTGATTGCGCAGGATCATCGCCTCGTGTTCGCCGAGGTCGCGCACCAGCCGCTGCGCGCTCGTCGGGATCGTCGGCGATGCCTTCAAAATCGTGATAGGCGATGTGGAGGAACCGCATCGAGGTCTGCGCCAGCGGCAGCAGCCCGCATTCCATCGCCGAGACCGCCATGCCCGCCGGCGTATGGGTGTGCGCGACGCAGTCGACGTCATGGCGGGCCATGTGGATGGCGCTGTGAATGACGAAGCCGGCGGCGTTGACGTGATAGTCCGACGCGTTGAACAGGGTGTTGCCGTTGCAATCGACCTTGATCAGGCAGGAGGCGTCGATTTCCTCATAGAGCATGCCGTAGGGATTGATCAGGAAGTGGTCGGTCGTTCCAGGCACCCGGCAGGAGATGTGGTTGGCGATCATCTCGGTGTAGCCGTACAGCGCGACGAGCCGGTAGCAGGCCGCGAGGTTGACGCGGGTCTGCCATTCCTCGGCGCTCACCTGTTCGCGGACGGATTTGACGACCTTGATCGCAGGCGAGCTGACGGGCGGATTCATGGCATTCCTCCTGGACGTTTGGCGCGAGAATACCGGCGGGGGCCGCTGCGCCGCAAGGCCGGCTTGGCGGCGATCAGCGCAATTCAGCCATCGCCGGTGCGCAGCGGTGGTCAGGGCCGGACCGCCGGGGACTCCATCGGCATGCCCTTCGCGCGCGACATCAGATAGAGTTCGAGCTCGACCAGCTCGGGCGAGCCGAAATCATAGGCCTGCGCCCGGATGCCGGTCATGCAGGCGCGCAGGCGGCGCTGCAGCGAGCCGAGGGTCTGCCATTCCAGCCGGTACAGCGGGTAGCCGGTGGCGTGTCCCTGCGTGATCGCCGATCCCGCCAGCCGCTTGTCCCAGACGTCCTCGTGGCAATTGCTGCAGGCGAGATTGAGCTGGCCCTGTCGCTGGGTATAGAGCGCGCGGCCCTTGGCGATGAAAGGCGCGAGCTGCGGGTCGGTGCCGCCCTCGATCGGGCTGCCGTGCGATTGCTTCGCAACAAAGGCGGTGAGCGCCAGCAGGTCGCGGCTCTCGTAAGGCGAGCGGCGCCGCCTGCTGCCGGTCGGCGCGGCAAAGATTGATGCGCTGCTCGAGGTCGACGGGCCGGCCGAGCGCCTTGTCGAAGGCGGGATAGCGCGCAGCGACGCCCTTCATGCTGGCGGCTGCATCGCCGTGGCAATCGGCGCAGGCCTTGTCCGCCGTGCCGGCCTTCCGCTTCCACAGCGCTTCGCCGTCGAGCACCCAGAGCATGCCGGGATTGGCGGTGTCGTCGTTCTGCATCGCCTGGGTTTCCGGCGTCATGAAGCTGAAGCCGGACCGGCGCTGCGCTTCCGGGATTTCCGCCGCAGTCGTCGCCGTCGCGATCAGGATGCCCGCGATCGCTATCGTGCGCGAAAAGCTCATTCGACCGTGATCGAGGCGGAGGCGGCTTCCAAAAATCCCTTGTCGCCGGTCCATTCGAATTCGAACTTGCCGCTTTCGGTTGCCGTCGTGAAGAAGCTCATGAAGGGGTTGGCGGCGATGGCCGGAAACAGGTCAGCGCGGAAGATTTCGTTGCCGTTGAAGCGGCAAACAAAGCCCGTGATGATGTCGCGCGGCACGGCTTCGCCCGAGGCGGTATGGCGATAGCCGGTTTCCATGATGTGCGACATCAGCGTCTTGATCTCGATGACCGCGCCGCGCTTGGCCTTGCGGGGCACGTTGATCAATGCGGAGGGCATCAGATCACCTCCTCGGTGCAGGCGGCGAGCGTCACCACGACGTCGACGCTGGCGGACCAGAACGTGCCGTCGGACAGCTTTGCGATCGCGACCACCTTCTGGCTGTCGGCAAGACGGATACGAGTGGCGACCTGGGCGCGGCCGGCCTGCGGACGAGAGATAGAAATTGCCGATGTTCGGCTGCGGATTTTTCTCGTTGAAGACATGGATGCTCTTGACGTGATCCTCGCCGCCATCGGGCTATCGACGCTCACCGTCATCGGCACGGTGTTGCCGTTCTCGACCAGCGGCGGAATGTCGAGCTTGACCTTGCCGGTCTTGACCGGCGCCGTGCCCACGATAGTGCGGATGGCGGACGCCAGCATCGCGGGCGTCGCTTCGGCCGGCCGCAGCGTCACCGCGAGCAGGGCCGCGCCGCCGGCAAGAAGAACTTCGCGTCGCGTGGAGTTCGTCCATCTCGTGTTCCTATTCGCGCAGCGTGACGAGATACGCCACGATGTCCTCGATCTGCTCGGCCGTCAGGATCGGCTTGCCCTGCCAGGCCCGGCCGACGCGGTCCAACCCATCGATGCGATAGTAGGACGGCATGATGGTTGCGGCATTGAGACGGGCGGCATCGACCAGGCGGAGCCGGATTTCGCCCTCGGACCAGCGCTTGCCGGTTCCGGCAAGGCTGGGGGCAACGTCGCCCTGGAAACGTTGTTCCGGAAACGGGCCGCTGTGGCAGAGGATGCAGGTGCTGCTCCGCTCCACGACCAGCGCGCGACCGCGCGTGGCGTCGCCGGGCGCGCCGGTCAGCGATGCCGGAATGGCGTCGCCGACGACGGCATACGGCCGCAAGCCTTGCGCGCTCGCCGTGCTGACGAGCGCGACGAGAAGGAGGATCACAACTGCGGCCGGCCTAACCAAAGGTGTCCCCCGTGATCGTCCTGAACCAGCTCAGCGCGCTCTCCGCTTCCTGCGCCCGTATCTCGCGCGATGCTTCGACCGGGCTCGTCTTGACCTCGACCTCGGCGAACTGGTCGCCCTTGGGCTGGTAGATGCCCGACAGCGAGAAGGCGTAGGCCGGAGCGATCGTATTGTAGCAGGCGCCGGACAGCCGCGGCGGCGCCGGCGGCTTGCCTGCCAACAGGTTGACGATGGCGGCGGCGCAGGCCTTGCCTTGCGCCGCGGCGGCGCCGGCGGATTTCGGAATGCCGCCGGCAATGCAGGCATCGCCGATGACGTGAACATTCGGCACCAGCTTCGAGGCAAAGCTGACGGGATCGATCGGGCACCAGCCGGTGTTGTCGGCGGCACCTGCGATCTCGGCGATGCGGCCGGCCTTCTGCGGCGGAATGATATTGGCGACATCGGCGGTGTAGTTGCCGAATTCGGTGACGATGGCATTGCTCGAGGGATCGACGGAGGTCACCCGGCCGCCCTGCGACAGCGCGATGCGCTCGATCATGCCGGGGTAGAGTTCCTTCCACGCGGCCTCGAACAGCCTTTGCTGCGAGTAGCCGTCCTTGGCATCGAGCACCAGCACCTTCGAACGCGGCTTGTTGGTTTTCAGGTAATGCGCAATCAGGCTGGCGCGCTCGTAGGGCGCAGGCGGGCAGCGCAGCGGCGCGGCGGGCACAGCGACCACGACCACGCCGCCATCCTTCATCGCTTCGAGCTGGCGCTTCAGCAGCAACGTCTGCTCGCCGGTCTTCCAGGCGTGCGGCATCTTCGTCGACGCGGCTTCGTCATAGCCGGGCAGGGCGTCGAAGCGCATGTCGATGCCGGGCGCCAGCACCAGGCGATCATAGGAGAGCGAGGTTCCGTCGGCGAGGCCGATCGTGCGCGCCTGCGGATCGATCTTTGTCGCGGCGATCGCTGCTACTGCGATCCCGTCAGCCGCGATCCGGTCATAGCCGAACTGCTGAGCCTCGAATTCGCGCAAACCTGCAATCACCTCATTGCTGAACGGGCACGACACGAATGTCTTGTTCGCCTCGATCAGCGTCACCTCGATCCTGCTGTCGAACCGCTTCAATGCGCGCGCGCAACTCGCTCCGCCAAAGCCGCCGCCGATGACAGCCACGTGCGGTGCAGCCTGAGCCAGCGACGGGCAGGGCCAAGCTGCCGCCACTGCAGCACCTGCGATGCCGAAAACGGCATCTCTGCGCGTCGGCGGGCGCGTCACTCGCATGGCAACATTCCGGTGAACGAGCGGCGGCCGGGGAACGGCCGCCGCCTTGTCGCATCAGGCGAAGCTGATGTTCTGGTCCTTCAGCGGTACCGAGCGGATGCGCTTGCCCGTCGCCGCAAAATAGGCGTTGAGCACCGCTGGCGCCGCAACGCCGATGGTCGGCTCGCCGACGCCGCCCCAGAACCCGCCGCTCGGCGCCATCACGCATTCCACCTTCGGCATCTCGGCGATGCGCATGGAATTGTAGGTGTCGAAGTTGGTCTGCTCGATCCTGCCGTCCTTTACGGTGCAGCCGCCGTAGAACAAGGCGGACAGGCCGTAGACGAAGGAGCCCGCGATCTGCCGCTCGACCTGCGCCGGATTGACGACATAGCCGGGATCGGTCGAAGCGACGATGCGATGCACCTTGATCTTGCTGCCGTCGGTCACCGAGATTTCGGCAGCACCCGCAACATAGCTGCCATAGCCCATCACCTGCGCGATGCCGCGATAGACGCCCTTCGGCGGCGGCGTGCCCCAGCCGATCTTCTCGGCCACGGCATTGAGCACGGCAAGATGCTTGGGATGCTTGCTCATCAGCTTGCGGCGGAACGCGACGGGGTCTTGCCCGGCCGCATGCGCGAGCTCATCCATGAAGCATTCGAGATAGATCGCGTTGTGATTGACATTGACGCCGCGCCAGAAGCCCGGCGGAACATGCGGGTTGCGCATGGAATGCTCGACCAGCAGGTTCGGCACGGTGTAGCCGATCGCAGCTTCCCCGGTGGCATTGAGGCCCTGGAACGCGGCGGGATCCTTGCCGTTCTCCAGCGCCTGCGGTCGCACCGAGAACAGGATCGACTGGCCGGACAGTCGCATGTGCAGCGCGGTGAGATTGTTGTCGGCGTCGAGCGCGCCGGTCAGCTTGCACTGCGTGATCGGATGATACTTGCCGTGCAGCATGTCCTCTTCGCGCGACCACAACAGTTTCACCGGCGTGCCCGGCATTTCCTTGGCGATCGTCACCGCCTGCCGGACATAGTCGGTCATGCCGCGCCGGCCGAAGCCGCCACCGAGCATGTATTTGTGAACCTCGCATTTCTCCGCCGGGAGGCCGGAGACTTCGAGCACCGCGGCGAACGCCGCTTCGCCGTTCTGCGTGCCGCACCACACCTCGCATTTGTCCGGCGTGTAGAGCGCGGTGGCGCCGAGCGGCTCCATGGTCGCATGGTTCTGCCAGGGATAATTGTAGACCGCCTCGATCTTCTTCGCGGCGCTGGCAATCGTGGCTTTGGCATCGCCATTCTGGTTGCCGATATAGGCGGGTTGCGCATTGTCGAGCCCTTCGGCCAGCCATTTGTTGACCTGCGCGCTGGAGACTTTGGCGTTCTCGCCTTCGTCCCAGACGATCGGCAATGCTTCGAGAGCCTTGCTGGCGTGCCACCAGGTGTCGGCGACGACAGCCACCGCGGTGTCACCGACCTTCACGACCTTCTTGACGCCCTTCATGCCGGCGATCTTGGCTTCGTCAAAACTCTTCAGCTTGCCGCCGAACACCGGGCAGTCCTTGATCGCAGCATTGAGCATGCCCGGCAGCCTGACGTCGGCGCTGTACATCATCTTGCCGGTGGTCTTGTCGGCGGTGTCGAGCCGCTTGACGCCCTTGCCGGCGATCTTCCAGTCCTTCGGGTCCTTCAGTTTGACGTCGGCATCGGCCGGCGGCGTCAGCTTCGCGGCGGTCTCGACTACCTTGCCGTAAGTCGTGGTCTTGCCCGACGGCGTGTGGGTGATGACGCTGTTGGCGGCGATGCATTCGGAGGCCGGCACCTTCCACTCGTTCGCAGCAGCCTGGATCAGCATTATGCGTGCGGTGGCGCCGCCCTTGCGGACGTAATCCTGCGAGGAGCGGATGCCGCGGCTGCCGCCGGTGGAGAAATCGCCCCAGGCACGCTTGCGTGCGACGCTTTGTCCCGGGGTCGGATATTCCGTGGTCACCTTCGACCAGTCGCATTCCAGCTCCTCGGCGACGAGCTGGGCGAGACCGGTGAGGGTGCCCTGGCCCATTTCCGAGCGCGCAATGCGGATGACGGTGGTGTCGTCGGGCCGGATCACGACCCAGACATTGACCTCGGGCGAACCGTCGGCGGCGCGCACCACGGAGGGGCCGCCAGTCGGGAGATCGAAGCCGATAGCAAGACCGGCGCCGGCAGCCGCGGTGCCAATGACGAAGGAACGGCGGTTGAGATTGACGTGCTTGTTCATGTTCGTCCTCCCTCAGGCGTTCGCGGCGGCGTGGATCGCCTCGCGCACCTGCTGGAAGGTGCCGCAGCGGCAGATATTGGTGATGGCCTCGTCGATGTCCTGGTCGGTCGGCTTCGGCTTCTCCTTCAGGAGCGCGGCCACCGCCATGATCATGCCGCTCTGGCAATAGCCGCATTGGGGCACGTCGCCGGCGATCCAGGCCTGCTGCACCTTGTGCAGCTTGCCCTCGGCCTCGGCCAGACCTTCGATGGTGGTGATCTTCTTGCCGGCGGCTTCGCTGACCGTGACGCCGCAGGAGCGCATCGCCACGCCGTCGACATGGACCGTGCAGGCCCCGCATTGTGCAATGCCGCATCCGTATTTGGTTCCGGTCAATCCGACGTTCTCGCGGATTGCCCAAAGAAGCGGCGTATCGTCTTCGACGTCGACGCTGATTGCCTTGCCGTTGATGTTGAGGTTTGCCATCGCGTTTCCCCTTATCGGCCCAATCCACCGAGAGGGCACGGCGCGCAAGCTAGAACTGTAATAGAGTCTGTTCAAACGGAGAAAATGCATTGCAGTGCGGAAGATATTGGATGGGACGGTGTTGCCCGCAGCTCTTGCGCCGCGACTTTCTGCTACTTTCCGCCCCCAGATCGTTCCACTAGGCTCTGCGGCGCCGCGGAAAGATTACAATCAAGAAAGGTCCCGCGCGGCCGAGGGGAGACGCTTTGAACGGACAGGCGGACCGGCGCAGCGACGTCACGCGTGGCGCCAATGAGGGACTTCGTCAGCGTGTGTGGGCAGGCGCCTGGGTTGCGCTGCTGCTGGCGATTCTGGCCTTTCTCGTCATCTATCCGATGCTGCTCCTGCTCGTTGGCGCACTGACGGACGTCAATCCGGTCGTCGAAGGCATTCAGCTTTCCCACGTGTCGGTGGGCAATTTCCTCGCCGTGCTCGGCAATCCCAACGTCGCAGAGGCGCTTTTCAACACGCTGATCGCCTGCGGCGGCGGCACGCTGATTGCCGTCGTCATCGGGCTTGCGTTCTCCTGGATCGTCGTGCGCACCAACACGCCGTTCAAGGGATTCATTGCGGCGGCGAGCATCCTGCCGCTGTTCGCACCGCCGCTGGTCGCCGGCGTCGCCTGGTCCATTCTCGGCTCGCCCAAGACCGGGCTGATCAACACCATGTTCAAATGGATCGGGCTCGACTGGCGCGTCGACTTCTATTCGCTGTGGGGCCTGATCTTCGTGTTCGGTATCTACTACGCGCCGTATGTTTACATGTTCACCGCGTCGGCGCTGCGCAACATGGATCCGAGTCTCGAGGAGGCCGCGGAGATTTCCGGCGCCAGCGCCTTCTCGACGCTGTTCTCGGTGACGTTTCCGCTGATCATGCCGGCGATCGTGTCGGGCATGCTGCTTTCCTTTGTCGTGATGCTCGGCATCTACGGCATTCCGGCCGTGCTCGGGGCGCCGATCAATTTGAACGTGCTGACGACCTACATCTTCAAGCTCACCAACTGGTCGCCGCCGCTCTACAACACCGCCGCGGCGGTCGCGGTGATCCTGATGGTCGTGACCGGTGCGCTGGTGTACTTGCAGCAGCGGGTGCTGAGCGGGCGGAGCTACACCACGGTGGCCGGCAAGGCCTACCGGCCGCGCAGCCTCGATCTCGGGCGCTGGCGCTGGTTCACCTTCGCGCTGGCGTTCGTTTACCTGTTCGTGGTCGTGGTATTGCCGACACTGGCGCTGATCGTCGCCGCGTTCCGCAAATTCATGTTCATCCGCGATGTCGCGAGTCTGTTCGACATGGGCCAGTACTCGCTGATGCATTTTGAAAGCATCTTTGACAATCCGCTGACGTTGCGGTCGATCTACAATGCGGTCGAGGTCGGTGTCATCACCGCCGTGGTCGGCGGCGCGCTGGCGTTTGCCATCGGCTACACCATCCATCGCACCAATGTGGTGGGACGGCGCAGCATCGATCTAGTGTCGACCTTGCCGGTGGCGATCCCCGGCCTCGTGGTCGGCGTCGCCTACCTCTGGGCCTGGATCGGCATCCCCGGCGGGCTCTACGGCACGATCTGGATTCTCGCACTCGCCTTCATCGCGCGCTTCATGCCGGATACGGTGAAGGCGCTCTCGACCTCGTTCCTGCAGATTCATCGCGAACTGGAAGAGGCCGCCTGGGTCTGCGGCAAGGGCGTGCTCGGCACCATCAGGACCATCGTGCTGCCGCTCGCCAGCCCCGGCGTGCTCGCCGCGATGACGCTGTTGTTCGTGCTGGCTATCCGCGAGCTCGGCTCGTCGTTGTTTCTCTACACCAGCAAGACCATGGTGATGTCGGTGCTGCTGCTCGACTATTACGAGGGTGGCAATCTCGGCAAGACCGCCGCCTTCAGCCTGGTGCAGACCGTTCTGCTCGGCGTGCTGATCGGCGGCGCCAACTGGCTGTCACGCGGCGCGGCGCAAGGCAGCGTCGCCCGTACGGGATAAGAAGAGTAAAGGGAGAGTGGCCATGAAGAGGAAATTCGTCACCTGGCTTGCGGGCGTCGCAAGCGCAGTCGCTCTGGCCGCGGTGCCCGCATCGGCACAGGAGTTCGGCTCGCCCGAGCTGATCGCCGCGGCGAAGAAGGAAGGCAAACTGGTGTTCTACACGGCGAATTTCGCCGAGATTGAGCAACAGGTCATCAAGGCCTTCAACAAGCGCTTCCCCGAGATCAAGGTCGAGATGGTGCGCGCGCCCGGCGGCCAGCTCATCACCCGTGTTAAGACGGAAGCGGCTGCCGGAAAACTGATTGCCGACGTGATCGATCATTCCGATCGCGCGTTGATGCAGCCTCTCGCTGATCTATTCCAGGATTATGCACCACCGAATGCCGCAGATTACAATCCGGAAGCATTGATCTCGCCAAAACTGTGGCCGCGCGCCACCATCGCCTGGTCGATCGCCTACAACACCGAATTGGTGAAAGATCCGCCGAAAAGCTGGATGGATCTGACCAAACCACAATACGACAAGCTGATCGGTCAGGTGTTTGCGCAGTCCGGTGGCACGACCTGGACCCGGATCATGTTCGAGCGTCAGGTGCTTGGCGAGGATTACTGGGCCAAGCAAGCTTCGACCCACCCCATTCTCTATCCCTCGGGTGCGCCGATGGCGGACGCGTTGGTGCGCGGTGAAATCGCGATCGGCCCGTTGCTGTACAACATCGTCTATCAGAAGCAGAAGGACGGCGCGCCGATCAAGATTTTCTTCCCGCCTGAAGGCGCGCCGGTCAATCCCTATGCGTCGGGTATTCCAAAAACGGCGGCAAATCCGAACGCCGCAAGGCTGTTTCTCAATTGGAGCCTGTCCAGGGAAGGCCAGACTTTCATGATCAAGGAGCTTGGCAATCTCACGTCACTCAAGGAACCGCCGGCCTATCCCGAGGGCTTTGATCCCAAGATCGTCAAGGTCTGGTTCCCGAAATTCGACGAGTACGTCAAGCTGCATGGGCCGTGGGTCGCAGAGTGGGACAAGACTTTTGGTTATCGGCAGTGAGCGGTGAAGCGTAGGCCATGACCGCAACGCTCGAAGTAACAGACCTGCGCAAGCAGTTTGCCGTCGGTCGCCCTGCGGTTGACGGCGTCAGCTTTGCCGTGCCCGCGGGCGAGATCGTCGTGCTGCTCGGGCCTTCCGGCTGCGGCAAGACCACGACCTTGCGCTGCGTCGCCGGCCTCGAACATCCGACCGATGGCGAGATCGCGATCGGCGGCAAGGTCGTGTCGTCGCCTGCGCGCGGCATCCTGGTGCCGCCGCGGCTGCGCGACCTCGGCATGGTGTTCCAGTCCTATGCGGTGTGGCCGCACATGACGGTGCGGCAGAACGTGGTCTATCCGCTGAAACACAGGAAATTGTCGCGCGAGGAGGCGGGCCGTAAGGTCGAGGAGGTGCTCAAACTGGTCGGGCTCTCCGAATATGCCGACCGCCCCGTGGTGGCGCTGTCGGGCGGGCAGATGCAGCGCGTGGCGCTGGCGCGCAGCATCGTCTATCGGCCGCAGCTGCTGTTGCTCGACGAGCCCCTGTCCAATCTCGATGCCAAGCTACGCCTGCGGCTGCGCGACGATCTCCGCACCATCCTCAAGCAGACCGGCATGACCGCGCTTTATGTCACCCACGACCAGGCCGAAGCCGTTGTGCTCGGCGACCGCATCGGCGTGATGCGCGACGGCAAACTGCTGCAGATGGGCACGCCCGACGAAATCTATAACCGGCCCGCCGATCTCTTCGTCGCCAATTTCACCGGCGCCACGAATGAACTCGCGGGTACGCTGGTGGCGCGCAACGGCAAGTTCGGCACCGTCGATTTCGGCGACGGGCGGCGCGGCGAGGTGGCGCTGCTGCATGCCCTCGACGTCAACGACAAGGTACGCATTGCGCTGCGGCCGGAGAACATCGCGATCGGCGGGCAGGGCGGCGGCAACATCTTCCCCGCGCGCGTGATGGATCGCCGCTACCAGGGGACGCAGACCGCCTATGAGATCGACCTGTTCGGCCGCAAGCTGGAAGTGCTCGAACTGGGCACGGCGGCGCGGCACCAGGTCGGCGTCGAGACGCAGGTCTCGCTGCCGCGCGAATGCTGCTGGGCCTATCGCGACAGCGGGCCGTCGTCCTTACGAATAGCAGGCTCTCCGTCGGCAACCCCAGGGCGGTTGCTGTCGGGCCCGCGCTCGTGGAAAGTCTGCGCAAACAAGGGAGCCTGAACCTTGAGAAGCCTATCGATCGCCATCGCACTTGCCGCCGCGACGGTCATGCCTGCAAGCGCGGGCCAGAGCGTCAGCCTCGTGCTGAACTGGACACCGGCTGCCGATCATTCGGCTTTTTACTACGCGAAGGCGCAGGGCTGGTACGAGAAGGCGGGCATCGATCTCACCATCGAGGTCGGCAAGGGTTCCGGCGTCTCCTCGCTCAAGGTGGGCTCCGGCGGCGCGCCGTTCGGCATCTCGGATCTCGCGACCATGCTGGTGGCGCGCGGCAAGGGCGCCGACGCGGTGGCCGTCATGAGCATCTATGCCAACACCGGCCAGACCTTCTACTGGCTGAAAAGCTACGGCATCGGCGGGCCGAAGGATTTTGCCGGCCGCAAGATCGGCAATCCGCCGGGCGATGCCGCGCGGGTGATGTGGCCGGCTTTCGCCAAGGCAACGGGTCTCGGCGCAGGACTCGGTGTCGTGGGTCAACGTGGGGCCGACGGCGAAGTCGGCGGCGCTGAAGGCGCGCACCGTCGAGATCATCAGCGACTTCTACAATTCGCATGACATCAAGCTGAAGGAATTCGGCAGCGATCTCGGCGCGCTGAACTGGAAGGACATCGGCCTCAACCCATACGGCAATTCGCTGATCGTCAACGGCGCCTTCCTCGAAAAGAACCCGAAGCTGGTCGAGGAGTTCGTCCGCATCACGCAGAAGGCCTATGCCGCCTGTGTTGCCGATTTCGAGCCATGCCTGAAGGCGCTGCTGGAGCAGGTCACGGGGCTCGATCGCGACGAGCAGCTTGCTGCAATGGGGCCGTATCAAATATCTGATGGCGGATGAGTTCACCACCACCAAGGGCCTGGGGTGGATCGATGCAGGCCGCATGAAGAGCGACTACGATCTGGTGCAGACCTATCTCGGCATCGAGAAGCCGTTTTCGGTCGAAAGCGCATTCACGGCGAAGATGCTCGATCCCGCGGTGAAGATGGACGCGAGCAAGGTTCCGAAGTGATTTACAAGGCTTTAGGCTTAATGCTCCTGTTAGCTGGCCACGATCCCTGCAATTTTATCGATTGCGAGGGCCGTAATTTTACGCGTGTGTCCTAGTTTCCCCTGCATTGGGTGGGGATCAGTCATGTTTTTCAAACGTCAGCATTCGCAAGCGGATTCGATTTCGGACTCCGTCTACATGGACATCATCGCGACGCTCTACGGGACGCTGGTTCCGATCGCGCTGACGGGCCTCGCCCAGCTGGTGGTCGGCAGCATTGCGGCCTGGCAGACCGGCGATGCCTTCACCTGGGTTCTGACGGCCGCCGGCCTGATCCTCGCCATCGTTCGGTCGCTGGATGTGATCGCATTCCGCCGCCGCGTTGCGCGCAAGCCGGCAGTCGAGCCGCCAGGAGGCCGATACGCTGGGAGTGGCGGTACGCGATCGGCAGCGTTGCGACCGGTCTCATCATCGGCCTGTTTGCTGCGCGCTGCGTGTTTCTCGGCGACGCCGCCTGTTCGGCGATGGCGACCGGCCTGGCCTTCGGATTTGGAGCCGGGGTCGTCGCGCGGCTGTCGCTGCGTCCGATCGTGGCGATCCTCGACCTCGCGATAACCGGCGTTCCCGTCATCGTCTCGACGCTGCTGCAGACCGTGGGACGCTTCCCATGTCGGGCTCGGCCTGCTGTTCACGATCTATCTCGTCGGCAGCTTCGAAATGGTTCGGCAGTCGTACAACGCCAACTTTGTTCATATCACGCTGAAGCGGGAGTTCGAACAACTTGCGCGCCGGGATCCGATGACCGGCTTGTTTAACCGCACGGCGCTGGCGACCGATCTGGTGCAGCTGCTGGCGGAGCGCGGTGACAACATGGTGGCGGTCCATGCCGTCGACCTCGATCATTTCAAGGCGGCCAACGACAAATTTGGTCACCCCGTCGGTGACGCCTTGCTGCGGGAAGTTTCTGCGCGGTTGAAGAGCACTGCGGCCGACGACGACTTGCTCGTGCGGATGGGCGGCGACGAGTTTATTCTCGCGCAGCGATCGGTGAGATCGCATGACGACGCGGAGGCGATGGCCCGCCGCATCTTCGAAACCATCAGCGCACCATACTGCATCGACGGAAACGATATCGTGATCGGCGCCAGCATCGGCGTCGCCGTGTCACCGGCGGACGGCA
Organism: uncultured Alphaproteobacteria bacterium; assembly: GCA_963726865.1. Taxonomy (GTDB): domain Bacteria; phylum Pseudomonadota; class Alphaproteobacteria; order Rhizobiales; family Xanthobacteraceae; genus Bradyrhizobium. Next base: position 256,286 of record CAVSEE010000008.1, read on the forward strand.
GTTCGGTGGAGGAGCTGTTGTCGCGTTCCGACCGGGCGCTCTACCATGCGAAATCCTTCCGGGGCGGCTATGTGATGGCGAGCGATATCGGCGCCGCAGCCGCTTCCGGCTCGACTTCGCAAGAGACGGCGCGCCGGCAGGCGGCTTGATCTACGTTCCCGGACCAAGCCGAGGCTTCCATAGATGCGCCGCGCATAGGCGCCGAATTCGTCGGTGGTCTTGATCGGCAGCGTGCGCGGGAGACGGCAGCTCGATCGGGAAGTACTCCGCCATCCGCGCCGGGCCGGCGGTCAGCACGGCGCAATGCGAGGCGAGGAACACCGCTTCCTGGATGCTGTGCGTCACGAAGATGATGGTCTTGCCGCTCTCGCGCCAGATCCGCAGCATCTCCAGATTCATCTGCTCGCGCGTCAGCGCATCGAGCGCGCCGAACGGCTCGTCCATCAGGATCAGTTTGGGGTCGTGGATGAAGGCGCGCGCAATCGCGGTGCGCTGCTGCATGCCGCCGGACAGTTGCTGCGGATATTTGTCCTCGTAGCCGGCAAGGCCGACGAGCTGCAGCAGGTCGCGCGCCCGCGCGCGGGCCGCTGCCATCGGCAGGCCGACGATTTCGGCCGGCAGCAGCACATTGTCGAGAACGGTCCGCCATTTCAGCAGCAGCGCCTGCTGGAACACCATGCCGATGTCGCGCGCGGGATCGAACGGCGTTGTGGCGTTGCCGATCTTCACGGTGCCGCCGTCGGCGCCATGCAGCCCGGCGAGAATTTTCAGCACGGTCGTCTTGCCGCAGCCGGACGGACCGACCAGCGAAACCAGCTCACCTTCCTGCACGTCCATGGTGACGTCGGAGACGGCCAGGAATTCCTGCTCCGCCGAACGATACACCTTGCGGACGTTGCGCAGGCTGATGAAGGGTTCCGCCGTCATGCCAGCCATTTCTGCAGGTTGGCGGCGACAAAGGCGTCGTCGCTGAGATCGGCATGCTCGCGGCAGACCCGGTCGATCTCCTGCATCTGGCCGGGGCTCAGTCCTTCGGCGGGATCGAGGCACCAGAGGCCCTGCATCAGGCCCTGGCGGCGCAGGATTTCGTGACAGCCGGCGATGCAGCCGTGAAAATTGTTGGCGACATCGAAGAAGGCGCTGTTGCAATCGGTGACGCGGGCGTCGAGCGCCAGCAGGTCGGCCGGCACGGTGTCCTTGTTGCGCGCGGCCTTGCAGGTCTCGAACTGCTTGATGGCGGCAGCCGTCCATACCGACCAGTGGCCGAGCAGGCCGCCGCGGATATGCGTCCGCGTGGTCACGCCTTTGTCGCGCAGGTCGAACGGCAGCGTCAGGTCGAGCAGGATGTGGTCGTCATTGCCGGTGTAGAGCGTGATGCGGTCGAGCGCGCCGGCCGCCGCCACGCCGCGCAGCACGTCGAGCGTGCGGTAGCGGTTGAACGGCGCGATCTTGATGGCGACGACATTGTCGATCTCGGCAAAGCGCCGCCAGAAGTTGGCGCTCAGGATGACGCCGCCGACGGCCGGCTGCAGATAGAAGCCGACCAGCGGGAATTCGCGCGCCACGGCCTGGCAATGCGCGATGATCTCGTCCTCGGATGCCGACTTCATCGCGGCGAGGCTGAGCAGCCCGGCGTGATAGCCGATGCCGCGCGCGATCTTCGCCTCGCTGACGGCCTGCTGTGTGGGGCCGGCAAGCCCGGCCACCATCGCCAGCGGCCGCTTGGTCCAGTTGGCGGCGGTCTCGGCGGCGAGCTCGAGCACCGGGCGATACAGGCCGACGTCGCGGATCGCGAATTGCGTGGTGTGCACGCCGACGGCAAGGCCGCCCGCGCCGGCGTCGATGTAGTACCGCGACAGCGCGCGCTGATGCTTCACGTCGAGCTTGCGGTTGGCGTCGAGCGCCAGCGGATGCGCGGGGATCACGGTGCCCTCGGCGATCAGCTTTCGTATCTCGGGTTTGATGTCGCTGTGGTGCATGGTGCTATCCAAATTCCGGGCCGGCGACGGCAAAGGGCAATTCGAGGGCTTGTGCGGCCGCATCGCCAAAGCGCATGCGCTGGAACGGCCGCTCGATGTTCCAGCCGGAGCTGGTCAACCCGTCGAGGAATTTCGTCTGGCTGTGGACGGCATCGAGCAGCAGCGGGCCGCGCTCGGATCGGACAATCGCCTGCACGAGCGCCAGCGCCTCGTCCGCGTTGCCTGCAAACAACGGACCGATATGCCGCGCGGTGCGGCCGTCGCGCACCAGCGCCATCGCGTTGCCGCTTCTTCACCACGCGCGAACCGGTGCGGCCGGCAAATTCTGCAAGCAGCGCGTGGCGCGCAAATCCCATGGTGCCGACGTCGCGCGCCGCCAATGCAGTGGGGTCGCAGGTCTCAAGAGACGGCGCGGCGGACGAGGAGCCGGAATTTGCGAGCCGCAGCCGGCGCAACTCCAGCGTCGGCGCAAAACCCGAGCGGACCGTAGACAGTCGCGCCGGCCGGCGTCGCGTCAAGCCAGCTGGTCAGGCTCATCTGCTTTGCGGTGGAAAGGCAGGCATCGACCAGTTTCGTCGCAATGCCGCGCCGCCGCCAGCTCTCGGTGACCAGCACCATGCTGATCCAGGCATTGCCGGCGGTGTAGGGCAGCAGCGCGGCGGTCGCGACCAGCCGACCGGCATCGTCGCGCACGCCGAACACGACGCCCTTGGACAGGAAAAAGCGCCAGTCGTCCTCGTTCTGGTTCCAGCGCGCTTCGGTCGACAGCACGAGCCCGGCGGCCGCGTCCTCGACGCCGAGTCTGACGATGGCGAGCTCCTCAGTAGCGGCCATCGCGAACCTCGTATTTGGTCGGCTTGCCGAGGCTCGGCATGTCCCGCCGCACCCAGTCGGCGGTCCACTTGATCAACTGGTCGGTGTCGACGATGGGCAGGCCGAACAGTTTGACCGCCTGCGATGTGTTGGTCAGCCACGCCGTCGGCTCTTCCTTGCCGGAGAGGACAGGCGCTTTGCCAAAATGCTTGCCGAACTTCGCGGCAAGATCGCGCACGGCCAGAATCTCGTGGCCGCTGACATTGATCGGCGAGGTCGGCATGTCGCAATGCGCGAGGCAGCGCAGCGCCTGCGAGGACGCATCGCCCTGCCAGATGAAATTGACATGGCCGAGGCTGACGTCGATGGGCTTGCCGAGATACACCTTGCTGGCGATGTCGTACAGCACGCCGTAGCGCATATCGATCGCATAGTTCAGCCGGAACAGCCGGCCCGATGTCGAGAATTTCTTCGAGAAATACTCGAACATGCGCTCGCGCCCGACGCAGGACTGCGCGTATTCGCCGGGCGGATTGGGCTGCATGTCCTCGCGCGAGCCGCCGCTATCCACGGGCACGAACGGATAGACGCAGCCGGTCGAAAACGCGACGATCCGCGATTGCGGAAAAGCCTGGGCGACGAGCGCGGGGACATGCGAGTTCATCGCCCAGGTCAGCGCGAGATCGCCCTCGGCGCCGAACTTGCGGCCGGCCATGAAGATGATGTTCGGGATTTTGGGCAGCGCGGCGATGGCGGCTTCGTCGAGCAGATCGCAATTGATGGTCTCGATGCCGCGCGCCTGCAGCCATTGCTTGGTGCCGGGCTCGCTGAAGCGCGCCACGCCGATCACGCGCCGGCCGGGCAGGGCGGCCTTGGCGAGGCCCGCCAGCGTCGGTCCCATCTTGCCGGCGACGCCGAGGATCATGATGTCGCCCTCGACCTTGCCGAGATCGTCGATCAGCGCCTGGCTCGGCCGGCACAGCAGCTCGTCGAGCGCGGCGACATCGGCAATCGTCTCGGGCAGGGTTTCGCGGGTAAGCAGCATGCTTCGTCTCGTCTCTCTATTGCAGCCGGATGTCGCGGACCACGAACAGCCGTTCGAGGCCGAGCACGAGGCCGTAGAGCGCAACGCCGAGTAGGGTCAGCAGCACGACCGCCATCACCATCGCCGGCGTGTCGAGCGAGGACTGCACCTGGATCATCAGGTAGCCAAGGCCGCGCTCGGAAGCGATGAACTCGCCGACGATTGCGCCGGCCACCGCCAGGATGGCGCCGACCTTCATGCCGGAGAATACGTAAGGCAGCGCTCCCGGCAGCTGGATCTTGCGGAACAAGGTCCAGCGCGAGCCGCGCAGCGATTTGACGAGATCGAGCAGGTCGGGCTCGACCTCGCTGAGGCCGCGCGCGGTGGTGAGCAGGATCGGAAAGAAGCAGATGCTGAAGGCGATCAGGATGTTCGGCAGGATGCCGTAGCTGAACCACACGATGACCAGCGGTCCGAGCGCGACCTTCGGGATCATGTTCAGCGTCACGAACAGCGGCAGCAGCATCAGGGCGACGATCCGCGACCAGGTGAAGATCACCGCGAGCGCGACGCCGACCAGCGCCCCCAGACAAAAGCCGCCGAGGATTTCGGCTGCGGTGACGGCGGTGTTCGAGATCCAGGCGTATTTGGCCGAGCCGAGCGTCGAGAGTGCGGCGTAGGGCGAGGGCAGCACGAATTTCGGCACCTTGAAGGCGTCGACCAGGATCTGCCATAGCCCGATCACGGCGACATGCACGATCAGGATGATCGCGAAGGACCGGGCTGAACTCGTTCCGCCTGCGGGCAAATCCCTGGCTCCCAAGGGTGACGTGGACAGTGATGCGGCCGCACGGCGGCAAAAAGAGCGAAAACAACCCCATGCACAGTAGCCGGGTTCCGCGGCAAAACCTAGCGCGATCCGGTCCCGCTTTCAACCATCTGGTTGATTAGGGCCGGAGCGAATGCATCACGAGGTCGACGACGTGCTTGCGCCGGGCCTGCTTCGCGGCCCGGCTGGAAAAATCGCTGCCGAAGATCGCCGACAGGGTCGGCGTATTGGAGAAGAAGAAATAGCTCAGCCCCGCGATCGAGATGTAGAGATGGACCGGGCTGATGCCGCGGCGAAACGTCCCGGCCTTGACGCCTTCGCCGAGGATTTTCGAGACCATGCTGACCAGCGGCGAATGCATGGCTTCCAGCCTGCGGGAGCCGCGGACGTGGCGGGCGCCGCCGCGGTTCTCGTCGTTGAGCAGCAGGATGAAGTCGGGATGGGCGGCCAGATGGTCGAAGGAGCTCTCGATCAGCTTGCGGATCGCGGTTTCCGGCGGCAATCCCTCCAGGTTGAGCTTGCGCTCCTGGGCGCGGATTTCCTCATACACCCACTCCAGAACGGCGAGGTACAGCGCGTCCTTGTCGCCAAAGTAGTGGTAGACCAGCTGCTTGTTGACGCCGGCGCGTTCGGCGATGTCGTCGACGCGGGCGCCGGCAAGGCCGCGGCTGGCAAATTCGCGTCGCGCCGCCGTCAGCAGCTTCTTTTGGGTCGCGGCCGGATCGCGCCGCCGCGTGATTGGACCGTTTGCGCGTCTTTTGGGCATTTCCAACCAGATGGTTGACAAGTCATCTCGTCCCTTGTTGCATTGGTAGCGTCGGGCAGGCCGCACGACAAGGCCGCTTTGAGCAGCGGCCGCCAGGCCGCCAAGGTAAAGGAGAGTTGCCATGAAGGGTTTCAAGATTGCCGTTCTGGCCATCGGCTTGAGCTTGCCTGCCGCGGCTGTGCAGGCGGGCGAAGCCGTCAATCTCATGCTGAACTGGACGCCGACCGCGGACCATTCGCCGTTCTATTACGCCAAGGCGCAGGGCTGGTACGAGAAGGCGGGCATCGATCTCACCATCGAGACCGGCAAGGGCTCGGGCGTCTCCTCGCTGAAGGTCGGCTCCGGCGGCTCGCCGTTCGGCATCGCCGATCTCGCCACCATGCTGGTGGCCAAGAGCAAGGGCGCCGACGTGGTGGCGCTGATGAGCATCTACGCCAACACCGGCCAGACCTTCTACTGGCTGAAGAGCTATGGCGTGAACGGCGCCAAGGATTTCCCCAGCCACAAGATCGGCAATCCGCCGGGCGACGCCTCGCGCGTGATGTGGCCGGCTTTCGCCAAGGCGGCCGGCATCGCGCCGGACTCGGTCAACTTCGTCAACGTCGGGCCGACCGCCAAGATCGCGGCGCTGAAGAGCCACACCGTCGATATCATCAGCGACTTCTACAATGAGCACGATACTCAAGGTGATCGAGTTCGGCGCCGATCTCGGCTACGTCAACTGGAAGGACATCGGGCTCAATCCCTACGGCAATTCGCTGATCGTCAACGGCGCCTTCATGGAGAAGAACCCGAAGCTGGTGGAAGAGTTCGTCCACGTCAGCCAGAAGGCCTTTGCCGCCTGCGTCGCCGACGTCGCGCCGTGCCTGAAGGCGCTGCTCGACCAGGTCTCCGGCCTCGACAAGGAGAACCAGGAGCGGCAGTGGGAGCGCATCAAGTTCCTGATGACCGATGAGTTCACCACGACGAAGGGGCTGGGCTGGATCGACGGCGAGCGCATGAAGAAGGACTACGATCTGGTGCAGACCTATCTCGGCATGGAAAAGCCGTTCGATGTCGGCACCGCGTTCTCGACGAAAATGCTCGATCCCGCCATCAAGATGGATGCGAGCAAGGTGAAGAAGTAGCGATAGGGCCGGTGGCGGGTCGGTGCTTCGATCGCCCCCCGAATGACGATGGGATCATTGCCGGGGCGATGCGAAGCATCGAACCCGAAATCTGGAGCAATTCCGGGTTCGGCTGCTGACGCAGCCGCCCCGGAATGACGACGGAATTCCGGGCAGAGTGTCATGGGCGAGAGTGCAGCCGTATGCATCTTACCTGCCGAAATTGGCGCCGGTCCCCTGGGTCGACGGCGATGGCTCCTTGACGAGCAAATGGTTTGGCGGCTTGTCCAAACCGTGTGATCCGACACGCGCCAGCTTCGCATCGAGCTGGTGCTAGACTTTGTCCAACGTCCGCTGTGGGTCATCAATGAACGCGCGGTCGCGGCCCAAGCCGCTCCTCACTGCAGCGACATGCCCGCCGTCTTCACGACGGTAGAGAGCTTCTCGAAGTCGTTCTTCATCAGCGCGGCGAGGTCTGGCAGCGACATCGGCTTGCCCGGAATGTCGGTGACCGAGAGCTGGCGCTGCACGTCGGGATTTTCCAGCGCCTTGTTGATGGCGGCGTTGATCTTCGCGACCAGCGCGTCCGGCGTGCCCGCCGTCACATAGATGCCGTACCACGGCACATAGGCGGCTTCGGGATATCCGGCTTCGGCAATGGTCGGCACATCGGGCAGGTCGGCGACGCGGCTGTGCGTGAGCACGGCGAGCGGCTTGATGGTGCCCTGCTTGATGTGCGGCAGCGCCAGCGCCATCGAGACGATCTCGAAATGCATCAGATTGGTCATGAGATCGACCAGCGCCTGCGGCTGGCCCTTGTAGCCGACATTGGTCAGCTTGATGCCGGCGGCCTGAAACAGCTTTTGCGCGGAAAGATCGATCGACGATCCGGTGCCGGGATTGCCGAAATTGAGCTGGCCGGGCTTTTCGCGCGCCAGCGCCACGAATTCGCCGATCGATCTTCGCCGGCAGCGTCGGATTGACCACCGCCACGGCCTGCGTCCAGACCGCGAGGCCGACGCATTTCAGATCCTTCATCGCGTCCCAGCCGGCGTCCTTGTAGAGACCGGGATTGACCAGCGCCGCAGGTCCGGTGACGAGCCAGGTGTATCCATCGGGATCGCTGCGCGCGACGGCGGCGGTGCCGATATTGCTGTTGCCGCCGGGACGGGCTTCGACGACGACGGTGGCCTTGAGGTCGCGGCCGACCTGCTCGGTCACGGCGCGCGCGACCATGTCGACAATGCCGCCGGCCGGGTAGGGGACGATGATGCGGATCGGCCGGCTCGGCCAGTTGTCCTGCGCCTGCGCGGCGGGCTGCGCGCCGATCAGCATGGCAATGGCTGCGGCAAAGCCCAGCGCGGCCTGGCTTGCGGCTCATACTTCCCTCCCACTTTGTCGCGCCGTTCGGCGGCGCTTGTCTTGTCTCCTAGGACGTCTATTCGTTGGCAACCAGCGACTTGATGCTGCGCGCGAGCCCGAGAATGCGCGGCCCGCATTCGCGCTCGATCTGCTCGGCGGAAAATCGAAACGAGGGAATGCCGCAATTGACGGAGAGGCACTCGCCCGACGGCGTGCGGTACAGCGGCGCGGCGACGCCAAAAATCTCGCGCCGCCATTCACCCAGCGAAACCGCAAAGCCGCGCTCGCGGCAGAGCTCGACGTCGGGCAGCGTCCGCCGCTCGACATAGTCGGCCTCCTGCGGCCGCTCGGCCTTCACTCTTGCGACATAGGCGTCGAGCTCTTCCGCGTGGAGAGCGAGAGCAGGGCGCGGCCGACGGCGGTCGTGCGCGAGCGTGCTGGTGAAGCCGACATCGGGCACATGCGGGACCGCGTCGGTGGTGCGCAGCGTCTCGACATAGATGAAGTCGAGCCCGAACGGCATCGCGATCGAGACGGTGCCGCCGGCGTAGGCCGCGAAGTCGCGCATCAGCGGGCGCGCGAGCTGCCGCACCTTCAGCGCCGACAGCACGGGATAGGCGGCGGCGAGCACGCCGAGCCCGAGCACGAAGCGCCTTGGCGTCGCGCTTGAGATAGCCGAGCTGCGCCAGCGTGTAGGTCAGCCGCGACACCGTCGGCCGCGACAGGCCGGTATGGGCGGCAAGCTCGGCGTTCGACAGCGGACCGGGATCGCTGCGGAAGGCGGCCAGCACGTCGAGCCCGTGCGCCAGCGTGGTTGCGAAGGACGGGTCGGCCGGGGGCTCTACGGTCGAAAGGGCAGTGGCCATGTCAGCATAATGGACCAGATATGGCTATTTACTGTCAATATATCGAAACAAATTTGCAATTCGTGTCGATATAGGATTATCTCGCCGCCCAAAAGCGGGAGGAAGCATGGATTTCGAACTATCCGGGCGGTCGGAAGCAGTGGCGCGGGAAGCTGCAGGCCTTCTTCGATACCGAGGTGCTGCCGCGCCACCGCGCCTGGCTCGCGCACGTCGCCGCCAGTCCACGAAACGCCGCCCTTCATGGCCGAGCTGCAGCAGAAGGCGCGCGCCGCCGGCCTCTGGAATCTCGGCCTGCCGGAACTCGCCGCCGACGAGCCCGGCACAAAGCTGTCCAACCTCGAATATGCGCCGCTGGCCGAAATCATGGGCCGGCTGTTCTGGGCGCCGGAGGTCTTCAACTGCCAGGCGCCCGACGTGCCCAACATGATCGCGCTGCAGAACTGCGCGACGCCGGAGCAGAAGGCGCGCTGGCTGCGGCCGCTGCTGGAGGCGCAAGACCCGCTCGGCCTTCGGCATGACCGAGCCGGATGTCGCCTCGTCGGATGCGACCAACATCGCCACCAGGATGGTGCGCGACGGCAACGACTACATCATCAACGGCCGCAAATGGTTCATCACCGGCGCGGCGCATCCGCACTGCAGTTTCCTGATCGTGATGGGCGTGACCGACGCGGATGCCGACCGCACGAGCCGCCATTCCTGCATCATGGTGCCGATGGATGCGCCGGGCGTGCGCCTGGTGCGGCGGCTGCGCTGGATGGGCTGCGAGGATCACGTCGCGCCGATCGGCGAGCTGACTTTCGAGAATGTCCGCGTGCCCGCCGAAAACCTGCTCGGCGCCGAAGGCGACGGTTTCAAGGTGGCGCAGGTCCGGCTCGGGCCGGCGCGCATCCACCACTGCATGCGCTCGATCGGGCTCTGCGAACTGCTGATCGAACTGATGATGGTGCGCGCGATCGGAGCGCTCGACCTTCGGCCGCACCGTCATCCAGTACGACACCGTGCAGCGCTGGATCGCCGAGGCGCGCGTCGAGCTCGAGCAGGCGCGGCTGCTGGCCTATCGCTGCGCGTGGCGGCTCGACCAGAGCGGCCATCACGGCGCCTGGCGCGACGTCTCGCTGATCAAGGTCGCGGTGCCCGCGATGCTGCAGAGGATCGCCGACCGCGCCATGCAGGTGTTCGGCGCGATGGGCGGCTCGGACGACACGCCGATCCACCAGGCGCTGGCCTGGGGCCGGCTGCTGCGCATCGGCGACGGGCCGGATGAAGTGCATCTGCGGCAGATTTTCCGGATGGAGCCGATGCCATCCTGGTCGATCGCCAACTCACCCTATCTGGCGGCCCACCCCGCGTAACGCGATAATAGGTGCGACCCACTTCTCCGAAAGGCGTCTGTAATGACAATGACGGAACAGCCCCCGCAGACCGCCCCGATCGACAAGGGTCCGATCGACAAGGAGCGGCTGCGCCAGAAATATCTGGACGAGCGCGACAAGCGGCTGCGCGCCGACGGCAACGACCAGTATCTGCAGGTCACGGGGCAGCTCGCGCACTATCTCGACGACCCCTACACGCCGGTCACGCCGCGCGCGCCGAAGACCGATCACGTCACCTTCGCCTTCATCGGCGGCGGCTTCGCCGGCCTCGTCACCGGCGGCGCGGCTGTCGGAAGCCGGCATCAGGGACGTCCGCATCATCGAGAAGGGCGGCGACTTCGGCGGCACCTGGTACTGGAACCGCTATCCCGGCGCGCAGTGCGACACCGCCTCGATGGTCTACATGCCGCTGCTCGAAGAGACCGGCCACATGCCGATCGGAGAAGTACGCGCACGCGCCGGAGATCCTCGCGCACTGCCAGCGCATCGGCAAGCAGTACGGCCTCTACGACAACGCGCTGTTCCACACCGAGGTCGCGAGCCTCGAGTGGGACGAGGCGAACGTCGCGCTGGCTCATCCGCACCAACCGCGGCGACGCCTTCACCGCGCAGTTCATCGGCATGGGCACCGGGCCGCTGCACGTGCCGAAGCTGCCCGGCATCGCCGGCATCGAGATCTTCAAGGGCCACTCGTTCCACACCAGCCGCTGGGACTACGACTACACCGGCGGCGATCCCACGGGCGCGCCGATGGACAAGCTGGCCGACAAGCGCGTCGGCGATCATCGGCACCGGCGCGACCGCGGTGCAGTGCGTGCCGCATCTGGCGCGCGCCTGCAAGGAGCTCTACGTCTTCCAGCGCACGCCGTCGTCGGTCGACGTGCGCGACAACGTGCCGATCGATCCGGAGTGGTTCGCCGGGATCGCGACGCCGGGCTGGCAGCAGCGCTGGCTGGAGAACTTCACCGCCAACCAGGCCGGCGGCACGGCCGAGGAGGACCTCGTCAAGGACGGCTGGACCGATCTGCTCGCGCCGCATCCGGGCCAAGATCGTTCAGCTTGCCGCGCGAGCAGCGCACGCCGCAGAACATGCTGGCGGCCTTCGAGGACTCCGACTTCGAGAAGATGGAGGAGATCCGCGCGCGGGTCGACGCGATCGTCGAGGACCGCGAGACCGCGCAGAAGCTGAAGGCCTGGTACCGCCAGCTCTGCAAGCGGCCGTGCTTCCACGACGAGTATCTGCAGGCCTTCAACGCGCCGGGCACGCACCTCATCGACACCGACGGCAAGGGCGTCGAGCGGATCACCGAGAACGGCGTCGTCGTCGCCGGCATGGAGTACGAGGTCGACTGCATCATCTACGCGTCGGGCTTCGAGGTCGGCACCGAGTACAAGCGCCGCACCGGCTTCGACCTGATCGGCCGCGACGGCGTGAAGCTGTCGGAGCACTGGGCCGACGGGCATGCGCACCAAGCACGGCATCCACGTGCACGGCTTCCCGAACGCCTTCTTCGTGCAGCCGACCCAGGGCGCGAACCTGATCTCCAACGTGCCGCACAACCTGACCGAGGCGGCGCAAGACCATCGCGATGATCGTCAGGCACGCGCTCGACGGTCGGCGCCAGCGAGGTCGAGGTCACCAAGGAGGCCGAGGACGCGCTGGATCGAGCTGCTGCTGACCGGCGCCGGGCCGCATGATCGGCTCGCCCGACTGCACGCCCGGCTACTACAACAACGAAGGGCGCGAGCCGCGGTCCCGGCCGCGAAGCTCAATGTCGGCTATCCCGCCGGCGCGACGGCCTACTTCAAGTACATCGACGCATGGCGCAGCACCGGCGCAGTTCGAGGGCCTCGAGTTCCGCTGAGCCTCGCGGCAATAATATTCAAGGGAGTGACGCGTATGACCCAGACGCGCCGTTGAAATGCCCAGGGAGATGCCGAAGGACGCATCTGCTTCCGTGGTCGCGCAGCACCAGGCGACGCTGAAGGCGCTGCCGTTCTCGGACATCAGCGACTTCGACGAGGCGGCGCGCGGCTTTCTCGGCACCATCGAGAATGCGAAGGTCACCTCACCGCAGGGCCGCGCGGTTTGGAGCTCTCGAGCCCTATGCGTTTCTGACAAGACGAGAAGGCGCCGCCGACCGTCGATCCCAGCCTGTGGCGGCAGTCGCGCCTCAACATGAATCACGGCCTGTTCGAGGTTCTGCCCGGTGTCTACCAGGTGCGCGGGCTCGACATCGCCAACATGACGCTGATCGAGGGCGACACTGGCGTGGTCGTGGTCGATACGCTGACCTCGATCGAGGGCGCGCGGGCTGCGATGGAATTGTATTTCCAGCACCGCGGCAAAAGGCCGGTCACGGCCGTGATCTTCAGCCACACCCATACCGACCATTGGGGCGGCGCCCGCGGCGTGCTCGACGACGCGACGCTCGCCAGCGGCAAGGTGCCGATCATCGCGCCGAACCTTTTCATGGAGCACGCCGTCTCCGAGAACATCATCGCCGGGCCGGCGATGCTGCGCCGCGCGCAGTACCAGTTCGGGCCGTTCCTCGCCAAGGGCGTGCGCGGCCATGTCGATTGCGGGCTCGGCAAGTCGATGGCGGCCGGCGCGGTGGCGCTGTTGCGGCCGACCGACCTGATCATCGCAACTGGCGATACGCGCATCATCGACGGGCTGGAATTCGAATTCCAGATGGCGCCGAACAGCGAAGCGCCGGCGGAAATGCACTTCTTCGTGCCGCGCTACAAGCTGCTCAACCTCGCGGAAAACTGCACGCATAATTTCCACAATCTGCTGCCGTTCCGCGGCGCCGACGTGCGCGACGCGCTCGCCTGGTCGAAATATCTCGGCGAAGCCTTGCAGATGTGGGGCGGCAAGGCGGACGCGATGTGCGGCCAGCATCACTGGCCGGTGTGGGGCAAAGAGCGGATCAACACCATGATCCGCCAGCAGCGCGACCTCTACAAGTTCGCGCACGACCAGACCATCCGCCTGATGAATCACGGCCTCACCGCGACCGAGATCGCCGAGACGATCCAGCTGCCGAAGAGTCTGGACGGTGCCTGGCACGGCCGCGGCTACTACGGTCACATCCGGCACAATGTGAAGGCGATCTACCAAAAGTATCTCGGCTGGTATGACGCCAATCCCGTCCATCTCGATCCGTTGCCGCCGGTCGAGTCCGGCAAGAAGTATGTCGAGTACATGGGCGGCGCGCAGACGTTGCTCGACCGCGCGCGCAAGGATTTTGCCAAGGGCGAGTTTCGTTTCGTTGCGCAGGCCGTGAGCCATCTGGTGTTCGCCGATCCCGACAACCAGGCGGCGCGGGCCTTGCTCGCCGATACCTTTGAACAGCTTGGCTATGCCGCCGAAAGTTCGACCTGGCGCAACGCTTATCTGTTCGGCGCGCAGGAGTTGCGGCAGGGCATGCCGAAGGCGCCGCCGCGCTCGACGATGCCGCGCGAAACGCTGGCAGCACTTCGCACCGAGCAGCTCTGGGACGTGCTCGGCGTCCGCCTCAACGGGCCGAAGGCCGAGGGCAAGCGCATCGTGCTGAACTGGAATTTTACCGACACCAACGAGACGTTCGTTCTCAATCTGGAAAATTCCGCGCTGACCTATGTCGCGGGCGCGCAGGCGGGCGAGGCCGATGCCAGCTTCACGCTGGCGCGCGGCGTGCTCGACGAGGTGATCGCCAAGCTGACCACATTCCCGGACGCGGTCGGCGCCGGCAAGATCAAGGCGACCGGCAATCCGCTCAAGCTCGGCGAACTGATGATGCTGATGGACGAGTTTCCGCGGATGTTCGAGATCGTCGAGCCGAAGCGCACGCCAGTCGCCTGACGCGCGCCACGGCAGACTGCGCTATTCGGCGCTGCTGACGAGCTTGAGGTGTGGCTTCGCCGCTTCCATCAGGCTGCGATAGGCCGCGAGATAGTCGAGCGCCATGCGGCGGGCGGTGAATCGCCGCTCGAACACCTTGCGGATCGCCGCGCGGTCGAGGCCGGAGATCCGGTCCACCGCTGCGACCGCGCTGGTTTCGTCTTCAACGACAAAACCGGTGACGCCGTCGTCGATCACCTCGGGGACCGAGCCGCGGTTGTAGGCGATGACGGGCGTGCCGCAGGCCATCGCCTCGATCATGACGAGGCCGAACGGCTCCGGCCAGTCGATCGGCACCAGCAGCCCAATGGCGCCGCTCAGGAAATCTGGTTTCTCGCGGTCGCTGATCTCGCCGATGTATTCGACGAGCGGGTTGTTTTCGATCATCGGCTTGATCAGTTCGTCGTAATAGTCCTGGTCGGCGCGATCGACCTTGGCCGCGATCTTCAGCGGGATGCCGCACCGGGTCGCGATCTTGATCGCGCGGTCGACGCCCTTCTCCGGCGCGATGCGCCCGAGCACGCCGAGATAAGTCGGCTTGACCTGCCGCGGCGTCAGCAGCTTTTCCGGCAGGCCGTGATGGACGGTGCGCAGCCAGTTCGCCTGCGGCACCGGCCGCCGCTGCGCATCCGAAATGGAGATAACCGGCACCTTCGAGAAGGTGTGGAACACCGGCTGGTGCTCCGGCAGGTCGAGCCGGCCGTGCAACGTGGTCAGGAACGGCGTCGGCTGCCGGTAGAACAGCGAGAACGGATAATAGTCGAGGTGGAAGTGCAGGAAGTCGAACTCCTCGTCGTCACATTTGCGGCGGACGTTTTCCAGCATCACCATATGTAGGGCGTTTGGATCGCGAACCGCGCCATCGAGTCGCAATGCCTTCGGCCAGGTCGCTTCCAGCTTCGCTGCCGTCTGCGAATTGCCGCTCGCGAATAGCGTGACGTCGTGTCCGAGTGCGACCAGTTCTTCCGTCAACCAGGAGACCACCCGCTCCGTGCCGCCATACAGTTTTGGTGGAACTGCCTCCGTGAGCGGGGCAACCTGCGCGATGCGCATTTCTCCGTCTCCTGTACGTACATGGGTGAAGATGGCCCCGGCAAGCCCAGTGATATGCGGGAACGTTTCCGCATGTGCGAAGTTCCACTGACTGCTTCGATCTTTCTTCCTTCATGCTGCGGTCTCGCTGATGCCATCTCGCACAAGCAGATTTTCATCAAACTGGATGCTGCAGCAATGTATGGCGCAGCAACGTGAAGTCAGACGATTGATCTTCACGTAGTCGTGCGCGGCAAAACCTCCTCTTCACCGTCAACAGGTTTGCAGAGTCATGGAAAGTCTTTCAGGATATGCGCATCGTCCGATCCCGTTAGTGCTGCGCTATCTTCGCAAGCGCATGGCCGCGCATTTGGTCATATTTGCTGCC
Source organism: uncultured Alphaproteobacteria bacterium (assembly GCA_963726865.1). Lineage (GTDB taxonomy): Bacteria > Pseudomonadota > Alphaproteobacteria > Rhizobiales > Xanthobacteraceae > Bradyrhizobium. The sequence continues at coordinate 271,713 of CAVSEE010000008.1, forward strand.
GTTGTTTCTGCCGTTGCCTGCTCGGTGAGCACGCAATATGGCGTGAAGTATCTGGTCGATTGCCTTGCGGCGGGGCCGTCCCACGCGAACGGCGTATGGCTGGCATTCATCGTTCTCATATCGCTGATCGCGGCTGACAATTTCTTGTGGCGAATTGCGAGTTGGGTCGCGAGTTTCACCTTCGTGGGCGTTACCGGCGATTTGCGCCGCGACTTGTTCCGCCATCTGACCGGGCACGCCCACAGCTATTTTTCGGAACGGCTGCCGGGCATGCTGACCAGCCGCATCACCGCGACCTCGAACGCGGTCTTCACGGTTGAAAACATGATGATATGGAACGTGATGCCGCCGTGCATCGCGACCATTTCGGCGATCCTGTTGATTGGAACCGTTAGCCCCGCGATGTCCGTAGGCCTGATCGTGATTGCGGCAATCATGGTCTTCGCCATGTTCCACTTCGCGGCGGCGGGAAAGCCCTTGCATGACGACTTCGCCGGCAAGGCGGCGGCGGTGGACGGTGAGATGGTCGATGTCATCAACAACATGCCGCTGGTCCGCGCCTTCGGTGGGTTCGGCCATGAGCATGACCGGTTCGACGCCACGGTCGGCCGGGAACTGGTCGCGCGGGGCCGCAGCCTGCGCTATCTGGAGAAACTCCGGCTCGGACATGCTGCCGTCACCGTCGTTCTGACGATTGCGCTGCTGGCATGGGTCGTCTCGCTCTGGCAGCGCGGCGCTGCGACCACCGGCGACGTCGTGTTGGTATGCACGCTTGGCCTTGCCATTCTCAGCGCCACCCGCGACCTTGCCGTGGCGCTCGTGGAGGTCACCCAACACTTTGCTCGCCTGACCGAGGCAGTTGCAACACTGCTGCGGCCGCATGAGTTGACCGACCACCCCGAGGCTTCGCCGCTGGCGAAGCGCAGGGCATCGATCGTGTTCGACAATGTCTCCTTCCGATATCCGAAAGGAACCCACGTATTCGATAGGTTCAGCCTGCGCATCCCGCCGGGCCAAAAGGTTGGGCTGGTGGGGCGATCCGGCGGCGGCAAGTCCAGCGTATTCAGCTTGCTGCAGCGGTTCTATGACGTCCATAACGGCAGCATCACCATCGACGGTCAGGACATCTCGAAAGTGACCCAGCACAGCCTGCGAGAGGCGATCTCGGTGGTGCCGCAGGATATTTCCCTGTTCCACCGCTCGATCATGGAGAATATTCGCTATGGCCGGCCCGGAGCGACTGACGGAGAAGTGCTGGACGCCGCCCTCGCGGCGCGTTGCGATTTCATCGATCATCTGCCGGAAGCCATGGGCACGATTGTCGGCGATCGCGGCATCAAGTTGTCGGGCGGGCAACGCCAGCGCATTGCGATCGCGCGCGCCTTTCTGAAGGATTCGCCGATCCTGCTCCTGGATGAGGCGACTGCCGCGCTCGACAGCGAATCCGAAGAAGCCATCCGCGAAGCCCTCGGACGGCTGGTGCGCGGTCGCACGGTCATCGCCATCGCGCATCGGCTGACGACTCTGCGCAATTTCGACCGCGTCGTGATGCTGCAGGGTGGAAAGATTATCGAGGACGGTCCGCCGGATGTCCTGCGTGCGGGGCAGGGGGCCTTACCGCGAATTGGTCAGCCGCGAGATGGGCCGCCTCGCTCTACATGCGGCCTGACGGCGCCGGCGTTTTGCGTGTCACGTAGGATTTGAATCCAGCCGCTAGAGGTTTCGATGGCACCAGAGCCCGTCAGCCAGCTACGCCCGGTCGAGCAAGCAACCGAGTTGCCGTTCTACATCCCGATGACGGGACCGGCGACGCGCCCGCGGCGCTCGCTGAAGCACGACGACACTTTCATCGTTCTCGACAGCCACGGCGACATCGGCGCGTCCCCCGGCGGCACGGATGGGCTGTTCAATGCCGACACGCGCTATCTCTCCCGGCTCGCGATGGTGCTGGACGACGTCCAGCCGCTGCTGCTCGGCTCCAATCTGCGCGACGACAATTCGGCGCTGACCGTCGATCTCACCAATTCCGACGTTTACCGCAACGATCGCCTGGTGCTGCGCAAGGACACGCTGCATATCGTGCGCACGATCTTCCTGTGGCGCAGCACGGCCTATCAGCGGATCGGCCTGCAGAATCATGGCGACCATCCGGCCCACTTCGATCTCACGCTGCTGTTCGACAATGATTTCGCCGATCTCTTCGAGGTGCGCGGCGAGCGACGGCCGCGACGCGGCGTGGCGTCAGGCAAATTGTCGGGACCGGCCGATGTCTGCTTCGAATATCGCGGGCTCGACGGGCAGGGGCGGTTCACCGTCCTGCATTTCGAGCCGCGGCCGACGCGGCTCTCGGTGAATACCGCGACGTATCACTTCGATCTCGCGCCAAAGCAGAGGGTCTCGCTGTCCGTCGCCGTATCCTGCAACAAGCCGTTTGTCGGCAAGTCGGTGCCGTTCTTCCGCGGCCTGCTGGCGCATCGGCGCGAGATGCGTTGTCTGACCGCAGGCAGCGCCACGGTCGAGACTTCGAACAACATCTTCAACGAGGTGCTGACCCAGGCGATGGCCGACCTCAACATGCTGATGACGGACACGCCGCAGGGCCGTTATCCCTATGCCGGCATCCCCTGGTACTCGACGACCTTCGGCCGCGACGGCCTGATCACGGCGTTGCAGATGCTGTGGGTGGACCCGCGCATTGCGCGCGGCGTGCTGCAAGCGGCTGGCCTACTTCCAGGCGAAGGCCACCGATCCGCTCGCCGACGCCGAGCCCGGCAAGATCCTGCACGAGATGCGCGGCGGCGAGATGGCGGCGCTGCGCGAGGTGCCGTTTGCGCAGTATTACGGCAGCGTCAACTCCACGCCGCTGTTCGTCCTGCTGGCCGGGCTCTATGTCGAGCGCACCGGCGACGAGGCGTTGCTGGCGGAGCTGTGGCCGGCCATCGAGGCGGCGCTGCAGTGGATCGACGGGCCGGGCGACCCCGACGATGACGGCTTTGTCGAGTACCGGCGCGCCAGCGAGCTCGGGCTTGCCAATCAGGGCTGGAAGGATTCCTTCGACGCCATCTTCCACGCCGACGGCGAGCTGGCCGAGGGTCACATCGCGCTCGCCGAGGTGCAGGGCTATGTGTTCGCCGCCAAGCGGCTGGCGGCGCGCTGCGCCTGGCGTCTCGGCCGTCTCGACATGGTGCGCAAGCTGGAGGCCGAGGCCGCAGCTGCTCGCCGAGCGCTTCGAGCAAGCGTTCTGGTGCGAGGAACTCGGCACCTACGCGCTGGCGCTCGATGGCGCAAAGAAGCAGTGCCGCGTGCGCTCCTCCAACGCCGGGCAGCTGCTGTTCACCGGCATCGTGCGCGAGGATCGCGCGCGCCGCGTCGCCGCCGACCTGATGAGCCGGCGCTTCTTCTCCGGCTGGGGCATTCGCACCATCGCGGAAGGCGAGGCGCGCTACAATCCGATGTCCTATCACAACGGCTCGATCTGGCCGCACGACAATGCGCTGATCGCGCTCGGCTTCGCCCGCTACGGCCTCAAGCATTGTGTGGCGCACCTGTTCGAGGGCCTGTTCGATACCGCGAGCTACATGGACCTGCGGCGGCTGCCCGAATTGTTCTGCGGCTTCCGCCGCGAACGCAAGCGCGGGCCCGTGCTCTATCCGGTCGCCTGCGCGCCGCAGGCCTGGGCGAGCGGCGCCGCGTTCACGATGCTGGAAGCGGCGCTCGGCCTCGAATTCGATGCCGCCCGCGGCGAGATCCGCCTGCGCGATCCACGTCTGCCGCCATTCCTGAACGAGGTGGTGCTGCGCGATCTCAAGCTCGGTGCATCGAGCGTCGATCTGCGGCTGCGCCGCCATGGCGAGGAAGTCTCGCTCGAGGTGTTGCGCACGCGCGGCCAGATTCAGGTGTCGATCGTGCTGACGCACTGAGACAGGTGCAAGTCGAAGACGAGGGGAAATGAGATGCGCGGAAAATGGTTTGTTGCCGTGCTGGCCGTGGCGCTTGCCATGTCCGCCGGCGTATGGGCGCAGAGCGAGACATCCGGACGCGCCGTAGCGCAGGATACGAAGCAGCCCGCGCCGCCGGTCTCCGTCACCATCATCGGCGCGCGCGACGCGCACGGCATCCTCGGCCGCGAGGTCCGCAGCGCCGCCGACGAGAACATGGGCCGCATTGTCGACGCCATTGTCGACCGCGACGGCGTGGTCCGCGCTGCGGTGATCGATTTCGGCGGCTTCCTCGGCGTCGGCAGCCGCAAGATCGTCGTCGACTGGCGCGCGCTGCGCTTTGGCGCCGTCGCCAACAAGAGCGACAGCATCTCGCTGGAATTGACCAAGGAGCAGGTGAACAAGGCGCCCGAATACAAGGAGGATACGCCGGTCATCGTGCTAGGCGCTGCCGGCAGTCTCAATCCCTGGGAATTCGATCACTAGAGGGAGCAGCGATCCGGTGGCGCGTCCGTTCCGTTTGATCGCAGGAGATGACGGCGACCGCCGCGAGCGACCGGCCGGGGGCACCGTCGTGCCGCTCCCGGTTCCGGCGCAGCCTCCGCCATCGCAGCAAAGCCAGCACGGGCTCGACTGGTTCATCTTCTTCCTCGCCGACGTGCAGACCGGCTTCGGCCCTTTCATCGCGGTCTATCTGACCACGCAGAAATGGACCCAGGTCGAGATCGGCATCGTGCTCTCGATCGGCGGCATCGTCGGCCTGCTCGGGCAGATGCCGGGCGGCGCGATCGTCGACGCCGCGCGATCGGAGCGGACGGTGGCGGGCTTTGCCGTGGCCGCCATCGGCATGAGCGCGCTCGCCTATGCGCTGTGGCCGATCTTCCCGGTCGTGACGGCGGCCGCGATCCTGCATGCGACTGGCAAGCTGCGTGCTGGGGCCGGCGATCGCGGCGATCAGCCTCGGTCTGGTCGGCCCGCTCGCGATCGGCGAGCGGCTCGGCCGCAATGCGCGCTTTGCCTCGCTCGGCAACGGTTCGGCGGCGGCGCTGATGGGCGCCTGCGGCTACTATATCTCCAACCGTTCGGTCTTCCTGGTCACGTTCCTGCTCGCGATCCCGACGTTGGTCGCGCTGTCGCGCATCCGCGAGCGCGAGATCGACATCGTGCAGGCGCATGGCGCGATCCTGCGCGAGAAGCCGGACGAGAAGGCGACCAGCATCCTCAGCCTGATCCGGCAAAAGCCGCTGTTGATCTTTGCCGCCAGCATCCTGCTGCTGCAGCTGGCCAATGCGGCCATGCTGCCGATCATGGCGGGTGTCGTCACCACGCGCTCGAGCCAGTGGGCGCCGGTGCTGATTGCGGCCTGCATCATCGTGCCGCAGGCCATCGTGGCGCTGATGTCGCCGACGGTCGGACGCAAGGCGCAGGCCTGGGGCAGGCGGCCGATGCTGCTGATCGGTTTTGGCGCGCTGGCGATCCGCGGCATCCTGTTTGCGACGGTGACCGATCCGTTCCTGCTCGTCGCGGTGCAGATATTCGACGGCATCACCGCGGCGGTGTTTGCGGTGATGATCCCGCTGATCGTCGCCGATGTCGCCTTCGGCAGCGGCCACTTCAACCTTGCGCTCGGGAATTGTCGGCACCGCGACCGGGATCGGCGCCTCGCTCAGCACGGTGCTGGCGGGCTATGTCACCGACAAGTTCGGCGGCAGCGTCGCGTTCCTCGGGCTTGCGGGCGTGGCGGCGGCGGGCCTGCTGCTGATCCTGCTGGTCATGCCGGAGACACGGCGGGTGACGGCGTAACGCTTACGCGACGATCTTGCGGTAGAGCGCACCGTAGCACGCCGCGGAAAGGTCCCAGCTGTAGGACTTCGCCATCGCGCTCCTGCGCATCGTGTCGAGACGGTCCTTGGCGTTGAAGGTCGAGAAGGCCCGGCGCACGCCACCGAGGAAAGATTCCGCTGAAGGCTTGTCGAACAGAAAACCAGTTTCGCCGTCCTTGATGGTTTCGGCCAGACCTCCGGTCTGATGCCCGATCGGCAGCGAGCCGAAGCGCTGCGCATACATCTGGCTCAGCCCGCATGGCTCGAAGCGCGACGGCATCAGCGTGAAATCGCTGCCGGCAAAAATCCTCCGCGCCTGTCCGTCGTTGAATCCGATCGCCACACCAATCGCATCGGGCCGGCGGCGATGCGCCTCCACCAGCGCCTCTTCGATCGCCGGCTCGCCGCTGCCGGTGACGACGATCTGTCCGCCGGCCTCGACGATCTCGTCGGCGGCCGACAGCACGAGGTCGATGCCTTTCTGGTGCACGAGGCGGGCGACGAGGCCGAAGATCGGCCCGCGCGAGAGCGCAAGCCCGAACTGATTGCGGACATAGTCGGCATTGGCCTGCTTGCCGTCCCAGTCGCCGGCGCCGAAGGGCTGCGCCAGCTGCGCGCAGTAACGCGGATCCCAGCTCTCGTCGATGCCGTTCAGGATCCCCGTAAGCTCATCGGCGTTGGAGCGAATGCGTAGCAGGCCTTCAAGACCGCAGCCGAGTTCCGACGTCGTGATCTCCTTCGCATAGGTCGTGCTGACCGTGGTCAGGTGCGAGGCGTAGATCAGGCCGCCCTTGAGGAAGGAGAGCTGGTCGTAGAATTCGAGCCCGTCGATATGGAAGGATTCTTCCGGTGCGCCGATCCGCCGCAGCGAGTCGCGCGGGAAAATTCCCTGATAGGCGAGATTGTGGATGGTGAGGATGGAAGGGATGCTTGCGCCCTTCCAGGCGAGGTAGGCCGGTGTCAGCGCGGCCTGCCAGTCGTTGGCGTGGACGATGTCAGCTGCCCAATTCTTGTCCAGCCTGCCCATGGCGAGTTCCGCGGCCGCGGATGCCAGCCGGCCGAACCGGATGTCGTTGTCGGGCCAGTCGCGGCCGTTCTCATCGCCATAGGGGTTGCCCGGCCGGTCGTAGAGTTGAGGGCACAGCAGCACATAGACCGGCAGCCCGTCGCGGGTTGAAGTCCGCCCGACCGAGCAGGCCGGCATCTCCGCTTCCCCGGCACATTGTCCAACGATTTCAATATGGGTGAACTGCTCGACCACGTCGCGATAGCCCGGCAGCATGATGCGGACATCGCTCCAGGAACGCAGCGCACGGGGCAGGGCGGCAGACACGGCGGCAAGCCCGCCCACCCGGACGAAATCGTCCATCTCCGTGGTGACAAAGAGAACCTTCACAGCGTCCTCGTTACCCGAACCCGTCCATGTTGCTATGCAAGATCGGGTCCAATTTTCACTACCTGAGATGCGCACGGCGAAGGGAAGGCGACTGGCGGGAGGCTTTCCTGCGGGGCGCGCTCAAACTAGGGTCTCGCCGCGCGCGGAAAGACGGCGCGGAGGGAGCGTGAACGACCATGACCATAGAAGGGCAGGGTGAGGGCCATTTGACAGGAAGCTTTGCGGGCCTGCGCGTGCTCGATTTTTCGACCACCATCGCCGGGCCTCATTGCACGCGCATGCTGGCCGACACCGGCGCCGAGGTCATCAAGATCGAGACATCAGAAGGCGAGACGATGCGAACCCGTCCGCCGGTGCGCAATCTCTGCAGCACCGTCTTCGGCCAGCTCAACATCGGCAAGAACAGCGTGGTGCTCGACCTGAAATCGCCGGCGGGTGTCGAAGCCGTCCGCCGCCTGATCGCGAGCGCCGATGTGCTGGTCGAGAACTTTCGTCCCGGCGTGATGAAGCGCCTGAAGCTCGACTATGACTCCGTACGCGCGCTCAATCCGAAACTCATCTTTTGCTCGATCTCCGGCTACGGCCAGACCGGACCGTCGGCGGAATTGCCGGCCTATGCGCCGGTGATCCATGCCGCTTCCGGCTATGAGATGGCGCATCTCGCCTATCAGCCCGGACGCTCGCGGCCGGATTACTGCGGCATCTACCATGCCGACGTCCTCACCGGCGTCTACGCCTTCGGCGCCATTGGCGCCGCGCTGTATCAGCGCCACGCGACAGGGAAGGGCCAGCACATCGACGTATCGATGCTGGAATCCATGCTCAGCCTGACCTTGAACGAAATGCAGTGGGCGCAATTCGAGGTGAAGGCGACGCAGCGGCCGATGTTCGGGCCGATCGAGACCTCTGACGGCTATGTCATGGTTGCGATCGCCAGCGAAAAGACGTTTCAGAGCCTGATGCAGGTGATCGGCCATCCCGAATGGATGAGCGATCCGCGCTTTGCCAAATATGCCGATCGCCGCGAGAACTGGGCGAAGCTGATGGAGGGCGTCGAAGCCTGGTCGCGCTCGGTCAGCACCGCACAATGCCTTGTTGCGCTGAACGCCGAAGGCGTGCCGTCGTCGGCCTACCGCACCGTCGCGGAGGCACTCGCCGATCCCCAGATCGCGCACCGAGGCGGGCAGGTCGAAGTCGAGGATGGCGGCGGAACCTTCAAGGTGCTCAACCTGCCGTTCCGCATGTCCGGCGCCAAAGGTGTCGGCTGCCAGGAAGATGGCGACGCTTGGCGAGCACACGCGCGCCTATCTGAAAGAGACCGGGCTTTCAGACGACGATATCGCGGCATTCTCGGAAAAGCCCGCGGCGGCCGCGCGGCGTTAAACGCGGCTGCGGCTTTTCATCCCGCTCGACGCGTTGCGGGCTTGCGGGCGCGCGCGATTTTGGCCAATCTGACAAGGCGTCGTTTACGATCCGGACAACGGACAGACGCCTAACTGGAGGGAGGAAACCATGATCGCGGCACCCCGCTTGAGCGCATTTGCGCCGATTTTCCTTGTGGCGGCATTTGCACTGTCGGCCAGTCCCGCGAACGCGCAAAAGGCGGGCGGCACCATGACGGTCGGCCTCGAGCTCGACATTCCCGGCTTCGACCCGCTCAAGGTCGGCGTCTACGACACCGCCGCACTGACCGCATCGTCCGCGATCTTCGAAACGCTCACCTATCTCGACGCCAACGGAAAACCGCAGCCGAGGCTCGCTGTGTCTTGGGAGCCTTCCGAAGACTTCAAGATGTGGACCTTCAAGCTGCGTCCCGGCGTCAAATTCTCTGACGGCACGCCGTTCAATGCCGCGGCCTACAAGGAAAACTTCGACCGGCAGAAGGATCCCGCCAACAAGTGCCGCTGCGCGTTCTACATATCGCAACATCAAGAACGTGCGAAGCGCCCGACGAGTTGACGGTGGTCTTTAACCTCAACGATCCCTCGGTGAATTTCCCCGCAACGATCATCACCTATGCAAACCAGAACGCCGCGGTCCATTCGCCGACGGCCTGGAAGGCCAAGGGCGACGACTACAACCGCAATCCCGTCGGCACCGGCCCCTATATCCTGAAGTCCTGGACCGCCGGCGATCGCATGGTCCTGGAGAAGAATCCGGACTATTGGGACAAGGACAAGGTCTATCTCGACCGCATCGTCCTGAAGCCGCTGCCCGACTCGCAGTCGCGCTTCGCGAGCCTGCAATCGGGCGAGGTCGACCTGATCTGGGACGACGAATATGACGCCGACAACATCCAGAAGGCGCAGAAGGACTCCAAGCTGACCGTGCACACCTACGCCGGGTCCGGCGCCGCGGTTGCCGCCTTCAATACCAAAGTCGCGCCGTTCGACGACGTTCAGCGTGCGCCAGGCGCTGGTGATGGCGATCGACCGCAAGACGATGTCGCAGGCGCTCACCAATGGCCTTGCCCGGCCGGCCACCAATCCCTACGGCGACGGCTCGTGGGTGAAGTGCAAGGACGACGGTGCGCTGCCCTACGATGTCGAGAAGGCCAAGGCGCTGATCAAGGACTACGGCAAGCCGGTCGATTTCAAGATGCTCTTCACCGCAACGCCGCGCGGACGTGCCATCGGCCAGGTGCTGCAGCAGCTCTGGAAGCAGGCCGGCGCCAATATGGAGATCGAGCAGATCGATCAGGCTAGCTTTCCGCCACGCGCCTTCACGCGACAGTTTCAGGTGATCGGGCTGGCGCATCGTCGACTCTCGCCGATCCCGATACGCAAATGTATGCCAACTTCCACACCGGCAGCCCGGTAGCGCTTGCCAACTATTCCAATCCGGAGCTCGACGGGCTGCTCGAGAAGGCCCGCACGACCGCCGATATCGACAAGCGTATTGATCTTTATTGCGCGATCAGCCGGCTCATCAACAAGGAGGCGATCTGGTTCTGGTACTTTCCAGAACACCTACTACGCGATTTCGACTGCGAAGGTGAAAGGCCTGCCAAAGATGTATAGCGGGGTGATCGACGTATCGCGCTCCTGGAAGGAATAGCCCGCCATGGCGTTCTTTGTCGCGCGCCGGCTCCTCTATCTGGTGCCGGTGCTGATCGCGGTTTCGCTGCTGACGTTTTCCATCGCGTCGCTGCTGCCGGGCGATCTTGCCATGACGATCCTCGCCGATCAGGCGACGCCGGAGAATCTCGCTGCGCTGCGCCGTGACATGGGTTTGGATCAGCCGATCTGGCAGCGCTATTTCATCTGGCTCGGCCATATGCTGCAGGGCGATTTCGGCCGCTCCTTCCGCACCGGCCAGACCGTGCTGCAGGCGGTGGCCGAGCGGCTGCCGGTATCGATCGAGCTGATGCTGCTGGCCCAGCTCGGCGCATTGGCGATCGGCGTGCCGCTGGCGATCGTCTGCGCCGCGCGCAGCGGCGGCCCGTTCGACCGTTTCATGACCGGCACGGCCTTCGCCATGCTGTCGGTGCCGACTTTTCTGTCGGCGATCCTCTTGATCTATCTGTTCGCGGTCGAGCTGCGCTGGCTGCCGGCGACCGGCTACGTGCCGTTCACGGAAGATCCGCTCGGCAACCTTCGCTTCATGGTGTTGCCGTCCCTGACGCTCGCACTGGCGGAATGGCCCGGGATCATGCGCATCCTGCGTTCCGACATGATCGCGACCTTGCAGGAAGACTATATCTCGCTGGCCAAGGCCAAGGGCCTGACGCCGGCGCGCATCCTGTTCGTGCATGCGCTGAAACCGTCGTCGCTGACGCTGGTGACCATCACCGGCATCAATATCGGCCGGCTGATCGGCGGCGCGCTGATCGTCGAGACGATCTTTGCGCTGCCCGGCATCGGCCGGCTGCTGGTCGGCGCGATCCTCACGCGCGACCTCATCATCCTGCAGGGGGTGGTGCTGCTGGTGGCCGCCGGCTTCGTCATCATGAATTTCATCGTCGACCTGCTCTACGCCGTCCTCGATCCCAGGATCCGTCATGGCCACGCTTGAACTCGACCTTGCCGAAGAGGCCGTCTCCGCAGCCGGCGCGCAAGGGCAGGCGGCTCGGCTTGCTGTTCTGGGCGGCGATCGGCTGGATGATCTTCGTCTTTGCCGCTGGCGATCTTCGCGACCGTGCTGCCGCTGCCGGACCCGACCGCCATGGACATGCTGGAGCGCCGCGCGCCGTTCTCGGCTGCGCATTGGCTCGGCACCGACGGGCTCGGCCGCGACGAGCTCTCGCGGCTGATCTACGGCGCGCGCATTTCGCTGGTCGTCGGCCTCTGTGCGCCGATGATCGGCCTGACCATCGGCGGCGCGCTCGGCCTGCTCTCGGGTTATTTCCGCGGCCGGTGCCGGATCCTTTGTCGTCGGCGCCATGGACGTGCTGCTGGCCTTTCCGCCGCTCATCCTCGTGCTGGCCGTGATCGCCTTTGTCGGACAATCGATCCTCAATCTCACGCTCATCCTCGGCGTGCTCGGCATTCCCGCCTTCATGCGGGTGGCGCGCGCCGCCACGCTGACGCTGTCGCGGCGTGAGTTCGTCATTGCCGCGGAGGCGCTCGGCGCCTCGCATGCGCGCATCCTGCTGCGCGAGTTGCTGCCGAACGTGATCCTGCCGCTGTTTGCCTTCTTCCTGCTCGGCGTCGCCGTCACCATCGTGGTGGAGGGATCGCTGTCCTTCCTCGGCCTCGGCGTGCCGCCGCCGATCTCGAGCTGGGGCAGCATGATCGGGGAGGGGCGCGAGAGCCTCGACGTCGCGCCGCGGCTCGCCTTCATGCCGGCGATCGCGATGTTCCTGACCGTGCTTTCCTTCAATCTCGTCGGCGACACCCTGCGGGCACTGACCGATCCGCGGCAGGGCGCGCTGTGACGGAAAAGCCGCTGCTTTCGGTCGAGGATGTCGCAGTCGACCTGCCGACCCCGCGCGGCAATCTGCGCGCGGTGGATCGGGTGAATCTTCAGGTGGGGGCAGGGCAGACGCTCGGCGTGGTCGGCGAGTCCGGCTGCGGCAAGACCATGCTGTCGCGCGCGATCCTGCAGCTGTTGCCCAAGAAGGCAAAACTCACCGGCCGCGTGATGTTCGACGGCCAGGATCTGGTCAGCCTCGATCGCGAGAAGCTGCGCAAGCTGCGCGGCCGCTCGCTGGCGGTGGTGTTCCAGGATCCGATGACGTCGCTCAATCCGGTGCTGACCATCGGCACCCAGCTGATCGAGACGTTGCAGGAGCATCTCGAGCTCGATCTGTCGGCTGCGAAAAAGCGCAGCATCGAGCTGCTCGCCGCCGTCGGCATTCCCGCGCCGGAGCAGCGTCTGACGAATTATCCGCATCAGCTCTCCGGCGGCATGCGCCAGCGCGTGGCGATCGCCATTGCGCTGTCCTGCGAACCGAAGCTGCTGATCGCGGACGAGCCGACCACCGCGCTCGACGTCACCATCCAGGCGCAGATTCTCGATCTGCTGGCGCGCGAGCAGCGCCGCCGCCACATGGCGATGATCCTGATCACCCACGATCTCGGCGTCGTCGCCGGCCGTACCGACGAGGTCGCGGTGATGTATGCCGGCCGCGTCGTCGAGCGTGCGCCGACGCCGGCGCTGTTCAAGAAGATGCGCATGCCCTACACCGAGGCGCTGCTGGCGGCGATCCCGAAACTCGACGCGCGCGCCGCATACGGTGTTGCCGGCGATCTCCGGACGTCCGCCCGATCCGACCCGCCCGATTAAAGGCTGCTCGTTCTCGCCGCGCTGCCGCTATGCGGTGGCGCGCTGCCACAGCGAGAAGCCGGAACTCGTCGGAGGCGGAGACGCCGGCGCATCAATACGCCTGCTTCCATCCGATCGAAATGCCAGTCGCGGTTCCCGCATGATGCTGCAATCCGCGCCCTCAGATCCGTTGCTCAAGGTCGAAAATCTCGTCGTCGAATACAATGTCGGCGGCAAGACCGTGCACGCCGTCTCCGGTGTCAGTCTCGACATCGCGCGCGGCGAGACGCTTGGCCTCGTCGGCGAGTCCGGTTGCGGAAAATCGACGCTCGGCCGCGCCGTGCTGCAGCTGCGCCACGCGCAGTCCGGCAAGGTGCTGTTCGACGGCAACGATCTCACCGCCATGCATGGCGATCCCCTGCGCAAGATGCGCCAGCGCGTGCAGCTGATCTTCCAGGATCCGATCGCCTCGCTCAACCCGCGGCGGCGGATCGGCGACATCGTCGCCGAGCCGCTGATCATCGCCGGCGTCAAGGATCCGGAAAAGCGCCAGAAGATGGTTTCCGACGTGCTGTCAGCCGTCGGCCTCGATCCCGGGCTGGTGATGGGACGGCTGCCGCATGAATTCTCCGGCGGCCAGTGCCAGCGCATCTGCATTGCGCGCGCGCTGGTGCTCAATCCCGATTTCATCATCTGCGACGAGCCGGTCTCCGCGCTCGACGTCTCGATCCGCGCGCAGATCCTCAATCTGCTGGAGGAGATGAAGGCGCGCTACGGGCTGACGCTGCTGTTCATCGCCCACGACCTTGCCGTGGTGAAGGCGGTGAGCGACCGCGTCGCGGTGATGTATCTCGGCCGACTGTGCGAAGTCGGCCCGTCCGAGCAGCTGTTCGCAAAACCGGCGCATCCCTATACCGCGCTGTTGATCGAGGCCATCCCGGTGCCCGATCCCGACATGCGGCCGGCGGAGGCCGTGGCGGTGGGCGAGCCGCCGTCGCCGATCGCGCCGCCCTCGGGCTGCCGCTTCCGCACCCGCTGCCCGCGCGCCGACGCGCGATGCGCCGCGGAGGTGCCGGAACTGCGCGCGGTTGCGCCCGGGCAGTATGCGGCCTGCCATTATCCGCTGATCTGAATACCAGCCACGTGCGCGAGCGCGTTTGTCCTCACGGGACAGACGTGGCAAGGTCCGCGCCAACAAGAAACCAGGTCCGGGAGAAGCGCGATGAAGAGTTTCCAGGTTGCCGATTTCAACGCCCCGCTGAAGGAGGTCGATCATCCGACGCCGCAGCCGACAGGCACGCAGGTGCTGATCAAGGTCAAGGCCGCCGGCGTCTGCCACAGCGACCTGCACATCTGGGAGGGCGGCTACGATCTCGGCCATGGCCGCAAGCCGCTGTCGCTGAAGGACCGCGGCGTTTCGCTGCCGCGGACCATGGGGCATGAGACCGCCGGCGAGATCGTCGCGTTCGGTCCGGATGTGAGCGCGGCCGACAAGGGCGATCTCAAGGCCGGCGATATCGCGCTGGTCTATCCCTGGCTCGGCTGCGGCAAATGCCCGACCTGCGTCGGTGGCGAGGAGAACATGTGCGCGGTCAAGCCGAATGCGCTCGGCGTCTATTGCGACGGCGGCTATGCCGACTACATGATCGTGCCGAATGCGAAGTATCTGATCAATCTGAAAGGCCTCGATCCCGTCACCGCCGCGCCCTATGCGTGCTCGGGCGTCACCACCTACAGCGCGCTGAAGAAGGTCGAGAAGGAATTGAACAGTCCGATCGTGGTGTTCGGCGCCGGTGGTCTTGGCCTGATGCTGCTGTCGCTGATCAAGGCGATGGGCGGCAAGGGCGCCATCGTCGTCGACATCGATGCGCGCAAGCGCGAGGCGGCGGAGGCCGCCGGCGCGCTCGCCACCGTCGACGGCAAGGCGCCGGACGCGCTGGAGCAGTTGCAGAAGAAGGCCGGTGGGCCGGTCCGCGCGGTGATCGATCTTGTCGGCAGCGCGCAGACCACGCAGCTCGGCTTCGACTGCCTCGGCAAGGGCGGCAAGCTGATCATCGTCGGCCTGTTCGGCGGCGGTGCGACCTTTGCGCTGCCGCTGATTCCGATCAAGGCGGTCACCATCCAGGGCAGCTATGTCGGCAATCTCCGCGAGACCAAGGAACTGCTCGACCTCGTGCGCACGAAGAATATCCCGCCGATCCCGGTCACCAGGCTGCCGCTGGCCAAAGCCAACGACGCTCTGCTCGATCTGCAAAAGGGCAAGCTGGTCGGCCGCGCCGTGCTGACGCCGTAAGGGAAGCGCATGTCCGCCAACAACGCCTTCCACATCGCCGTGCTCGGCGGCGATGGCATCGGCCCCGAGGTGATGGCGCCGGCGCTGGAGGTATTGCGCAAGATCGAGGCGAAGTCCGATCTCGCGTTCCGCTTCACCGAGGCGCCGGCCGGGGCGGGTCATTATCGCGAGACCGGCAAGTCGATGCCGGACTCCACCATCCACCTGTGCGAGGAGGCGGACGCGATCCTGCTCGGCGCCTGTGGACTGCCCTCGGTGCGCTACCCCGATAACACCGAGATCGCGCCGCAGATCGAGCTGCGCTTCCATTTCGATCTCTATGCCGGCGTGCGCCCGGCGCGGCTCATTCCGGGTGTCCCGAGCCCGATCGTCGGCGCCGACGCGCGCGGCATCGATCTGGTCTTGATCCGGGAATCCACCGAAGGGCTGTTCGCCTCGATGGGCAAGGGCGTCGTCACCGACAACGAGGCGCGCGAGACGATGGTGATCACGCGCCATACCTCGCAGCGCTTGTTCGACTTTTCGTTCCGCCTCGCCGAGCGGCGCAAGGCGCGCGGCCGTCCCGGGCAGCTCGCCTGCGTCGACAAGGCAAACGTGTTCCGCGCCTTCGCTTTCTTCCGGCAGATCTTCGACGAGGCCGCCAAACGCCATCCCGATGTGAAGGCCGATCACGTCTATGTCGATGCCTGCTCGGCCTATCTGGTGAAGCGCCCCTGGGATTTCGACGTGCTGGTCACGGAGAACATGTTCGGCGACATCCTCTCCGATCTCACCGCCAGCCTGATCGGCGGCCTCGGCATGGCGCCGTCGGCCGACATCGGCGACCGTCACGCCATGTTCCAGCCCTGCCATGGCACCGCGCCCGACATCATGGGGCAGGGCAAGGCCAATCCGACCGCGATGATCCTCTCGACCGCGATGATGCTGGACTGGCTCGCCGACAAGCACGGCGTGGAAAGCGCGGCGGAGGCCGGCGAGCGGATCGAGCGCGCGGTGGACAAGGCCTATGCGGGAGGAATCAAGCCGATGGAGCTTCGGCGGCAGCAACGGCACGGCCGATGTGACCAAGGCGGTGCTGGCGGCGCTTTGATCGTCAAATAATGCGCATGGCCTTCAGCTTCTCGATCGCCTCGGCATCATAGCCCAGCGACTGCAAAATCTCGTCATTGTGCTCGCCGAGATCCGGCGTCGCGGTACGATATCGAACGATCGAAACCCGTGATCTCGCAGGGCTGCGCGATCAGGTCGAGTTCGCCGAGGCGCGGATGCGTAACGGCGCGCTTGATCCGCAGCGCCTCGACCTGCGGATCGGCGAACACGTCCCTGATGTTGTAGACGGGGCCGCAGGGGAGGCCGGCTTCGACCATCATTTCGAACCATTCGTGGCTGGTCTTCGCGCGCAGCGCGTCGGCGATCAGTTCGTTCAGCGCTTCCTTGTTCCTGCTGCGCAGGCCGGCCGAGGCAAAGCGCGGATCGGTGGCCGCTTTTTCGCGGTCGATCAGCTTGCAGAATTTCTGAAAATTCCGGCTGGTGGCGGCGAGATTGAGAAAGCCGTCGGCGGTGGGGTAAAGCCCCATCGGCACGTTGGTCGGATGGTAGTTGCCTTCCTGCGGCGGAACTTTCTTGTCCATGGTCCAGCGCGTCGCCTGGAAGTCGAGCAGCGTGATGCCGGCCTCGATCAGCGAGGTCTGCACCCAGCGGCCTGCGCCCGAAACCTCGCGGTCGAGCAGCGCGATCAGAATGCCCTGCGCCAGGAACGCGCCGGCCATGATGTCGGTGACGGCGACGCCGACGCGGACCGGACCCTGGCCGGGAATGCCCGTCACCGACATGATGCCGCTCATGCCCTGCGCGATCTGGTCGATCGAGGGCCGCGCGGTGTAGGGGCCGTACTGGCCGAAGCCGGAAATACTGCCATAGACGATGCGCGGATTGCGCTTCCTGACGGATTCGAAATCGACGCCGAGCCGCTTGGTGACGCCGGGCCGCATGTTCTCGACGATCACGTCGGCCTGCTCCGCCAGCCGCATCAGAATCTCGCGGCCTTCGTCGGTTTTCAGGTTCAGCGTGATCGCGCGCTTGTTGCGATGCAGGTTCTGAAAGTCCGAGCCGTCGCGCCGTCCGACCAGTTCGCTCGGCCTCGCCCTCTTCCGGCGGCGGCTCGACCCGGATCACGTCGGCGCCCCAGTCCGCCAGCGTGCGAACGCAGGACGGGCCCGCGCGCGCCAGCGTCAGGTCGATCACCTTGAAGCGCGACAGCGGCAGGCGCGGGTTTTCGGTTCGGTGCAGCGGTTGGGCGGGCCGTCTCGACGGGCTTGTCCATGGCGGCGGCGCTTATCTGCCCTTGAACTGCGGCTTGCGCTTTTCCATGAACGCGGTGCGGCCCTTCGCGAAAATCTTCGCAGTCCATGCAGGCGGTGCCGATCGCCTTGATCGCCTCCATGTCGCGCTTGCTCTCGTCCTTCAGCACCTCGCGCGATGGTGATCTTGGCGGCCTGAATGGCGAGCGGCGCGTTGCCGGAAATGGTGCGCGCGATCTCCATGGTCGCGTCCCAGAATTCGGCGTCGGGCAGCACGCGATCGACCAGGCCGATCCGCAACGCTTCCGCGGAATCGATCCGCATGCCCGTATACATGATCAGCCGCGCCCAGGACGGGCCGACCAGCGACACCAGATGGCGTAGGCCGTCATAGCCATAGGCGATGCCGAGTTTGGCGGCGGGAATGCCGAACTGGCTGTTGTCGGCGGCAATGCGGATATCGGTCAGCATCGCGACCTGCATGCCGCCGCCGAGGCAGAAGCCGCGGATGCAGGCAATGGTCGGCTTCGGATAGTTCGCCAGCAGCGCGCGCTGCGCGTCGCTGCGCCTGGAATATTCCTCGGAGGCCTGCGGCGTTGTGCCGGGTCTTCTCGAACTGGCTGATGTCGGCGCCCGAGACGAACGCCTTGTCGCCGGCGCCGACCAGGATCACGACGCGCACGTCGGGATCGTCGCGCAGTTCGGTCAGCGCCTGGCCGAGCCCTTCCCACATCTCCAGCGACATGGCGTTGCGCTTTTCGGGATTGTTGAAGGTGATGACGCCGACGCCGTCGCTCGACGCTCTGCAGGATCTTGCCGTCGGCGTGGGATTTTTCGGCGTTCTTGGGAACGTCGAGCATCGGTCGGGATCTTTCGCGGGTTGCTGCGTTCAGGAAGTCGACGAACGGGCCGAAATTGGCGCGCGCAAAGGCCGGCCGCGCCTGGATCGTCGTCCACCATTCGTTGACGCGGGGATGTTTCTTCGCGTCATTTCATCGGGCGCGATCTCTTCGTCGATGCGTTTGACGAAGGGAACGGCCGCGATGTCGGCGATGGAATAGGCCTTGCCGACCAGCCAGCCGGAGGGTTTCAGCGCCTCTTCCATCTTGTCGAGCAGTTGCGACCAGTTTGGCCCGCGCGGCGTCGCGTTCTTCTTCGGTGTAGGGTTTGCGCGCCGCCCGGAGCCAGGCTTCCTGGCGCTCCTTGCTCGGGATGTTCTTCAGTCTTCTCGGCCAGTTCCGCGTCCGTCCATTGCGACGCCATCTTCGCCAGATGGTGACGCCAGTTGAAGATGATCAGATTGCCGATCAGGGCGTCGATATGCCGGATCCAGTTGCGCATCTCGGCGCGTTCGTAGGGCGTGTCGCGGGCGCAGCGGCGGATCGGGAAAGGTCTCGTCGAGATATTCGCAGATCGTGCCGCTCTCGTGCAGCGGCCGGCCGTCATGGATCAGGGTCGGGATCACGCCGAGCGGATTGATCTTCAGATATTCCGGCGAATGATGCTCCATCTTCGCCATGTCGACGACGTGGCCCTCATAGCTGAGGCCCTTTTCCTCCAGGCACAGCCGCACCCGGCGCGAGGCGCTCGATCGCCAGCCGTGGTGAAGGATCATCATGGGCGTCTCCCGGAAAGCCGATGCCGGCTTTTGTGCTCCGGTCTATCGGTAGTCTCGGGCCGTGTCCATGCAAGGTCAACCGCTGCCGTGCATGGCGGCGTTGCGGGGCTGCGAGGCGGCTCTTACTGCACGAGGTGCGCGCCCAGCGGGTGATCGGCGGCCTTGTTGAGGAACGCCGATTCCTCGGCGGTGGCTTCCAGCAGGTGCTCGTCCTGGGCGTAGACGTCGTTGCGGAAATGCACGGTCTGGTCCTTGTTCATCCAGGCCGTGAGATAGATCCAGGCCACCGGAACCTTCTTGCTGACGGGGACGTCGATGATGCTGGCCGGTGGCGATCGTGGCATCGATGGCGGCGCGATTCCATTTCGGCTGGTCCTTGAGCAGCCAGGCGGCGAGGTCGCGCACATTGTCGACGCGCGAGCAGCCATGGGAGTCGAAGCGGTAGTCGTTGGCGAACAGATTGCGCTGTTGCGTGTCGTGCATGTAGACCGAATAGGAGTTCGGCATGTCGATCTTGACGGCGCCGAGCGCGTTGAAGGTGCCGGATTGCTGGCGCACCGTGAAGTTCGGCGTGTGCGTGCCGGACCAGTCCACCGAATGCGGATCGATCGGCCGGTCGTGGGCGTCGAGCACCTCCATATGCATGCGCGAGAGGTAGCCGGGATCCTTGCGCATATGCGCGGAAATTTCCGCCTTCGCGATCGAGGCCGGCACGGTCCAGGTCGGGTTGAGCACGACGCTGGTGATCTCGGCCGTCAGCGTCGGCGACGGCTTTTCGGTCTTGCCGACGACGACGCGATAGCGGCGGACGACGACGTCGTTCTCGATCGCCTCGGCATAGGTCGCGGGCAGATTGACCACGACGTAGCGCGGACCGAAGGAGAAGTTCGTGTTCGCGAGACGCTCCAGCGAAGCCTCGAGCTGCTTGATGCGCTTCTGTACGGAAACATTGAGCGCGGCGAGCGTGCGCGGCGTCATCGTTCCGGTCGGCGCAAGACCGTGCCGCGACTGGAAGCGCTTCAGCGCCTCGACCACGGTGTCGTCGTGCGCGCCCTTGTCCTTGTCGCCGGCGAGGTCGCCGCTCATCAACAGCCGCTGGCGCAGGAGATCGTCGTGCTGGCCCTGCACGCCGAGGGCGAATTTGGCGTCCGCCGGGATGGTCGGCCAGCCGCCGCGCACGGCGATGTCGGAATAGCTCAGCGCGGCGTCCCTGATCCGCTGCACGGTGCCCTCGTCATAGGTCGGCTCATGCGTCAGCGCGAGCGCCTCTGCCGAGCGCGATTCCGGCGTGGAGCCGGGCTGCGGCCTGCTTGGCCGGCGCCGGATGCGGCGTCACCGCGGCAGGCTTTGCCGGCATGCGGGGCCGTGCCGGTGGCGGCGGGCGGATTGTCGGCGAAGGCCGGCGCCCGCTGCGAAGCACGCGGCAACGGCGAGGATCGTCATCTTTTGCATGATGGCAAGTCCCGGAAATCGTGCTGAGGCAGGTCGATTAGTCGCGGGAAGGGTTGCGTTCTGATTAAGCCGGCGACAGGCCCTGTTGCACCGCCGCAATTTCCGCCACCGAAATCTGGACTTTCGTCCTCTTTGCTATGTCGTTGCGGCCGCTATTGTGGTTCGCAACAGACAAGAAAAAGGGTGCAGGGAGAAGGCCATGCCGTTGACGCGCCGACAGGCGATTGCAGGGGGCGGCGGGGCTGTTATGGCTTGCGGCGTCGCCAGCGTAGCGCAGCAGGCCTATCCGAGCCGCATCATCAAGATGATCGTGCCCTATCCGGCCGGCGGCACCACCGATCTGCTCGGCCGGCTCGTTGCCGACCAGCTCAAGAGCGGGCTCGGCGCCACCGTCGTGGTCGAGAACAAGCCCGGCGCCGGCACCACGCTCGGCGCCGACCAGGTCGCGAAATCGGAAGCCCGACGGCTACACGCTGCTGATGGCGACCTCGACCACGCTGGCCATCAACAAGACGCTGTACAAGAAACTGCCCTACGATCCCGTCAAGGATTTTGCGCCGATCGCGCTGGTCGCCGGCGTGCCCTTTGCGCTGATCGTCAATCCGGAAATTCCCGCGAAAACGCTGTCGGAGTTCATCGCCTATGCCAAATCGAAGCCGGGACTGGCCTATGGCTCCGCCGGCAACGGCAGCCCGCAGCATCTCGGCGCCGAAATGCTGAAGACCGCAGCGGGAATCGATATCCGCCATGTGCCTTATCGCGGCAGCATCCCGGCGATGCTCGACGTGATCGCCGGCCACATTCCCTTCATGGTGGTCGATCTGCAGCCGGCGCTGCAGCAGATCAAGGAGGGCAAGGTGAGGGTGCTCGGCGTCACCACGCCCAGGCGCGTGGCGATTGCGCCCGATATTCCGACCATCGCCGAAGGCGGACTGAACGGCTATGAACTCGTGGCCTGGCAGGGCGTGGTTGCGCCCGCGGGCACGCCGCGCGCGGTGGTCGATCAGCTTGCCGGCGCAGATCAACACAGCTGATGGCCGATGCCGCAACACGGCAAAGACTGATCGCGCTGTCGCTGGAGCCGCTGCCGCCGTCGACGCCGGACAGCTTTGCCGCGTACATCAGGACCGAGGTCGACCGCTGGGCGCCGATCGTTAAAGCTTCCGGCGCGGAAGCGGAATGACAGGACGGGATTCGTTCGCGACATGTCTGATTGCAATGTCCTGATCGTGGGCGCGGGCCCCGTCGGCCTGACGCTCGCCATCGATCTCGCCTGGCGCGGCATCGATGTGACCGTCGTGGAAACGCGCAAGGCCGGCGAGCCGCCGGAGCCGAAATGCAACCACGTCGCCGCGCGCACCATGGAGATTTTCCGGCGGCTTGGCCTTGCGGAGAAAGTGCGCAATGCCGGGCTGCCGGCGGATTATCCGCACGACATCAGCTACCGCACCAGCTTTACCGGCGACGAGCTGACACGCATCAAAATTCCCTGCCGCCGCGACCGCTTCACGACGAAGGACGGACCGGACTGCAACTGGCCGACGCCGGAGCCGCCGCATCGCATCAACCAGATTTTTCTGGAGCCGATCCTGTTCGAGCATGCGGCGTCGCAGCCGCGCATCCGAATCCTCAACCGCACGGCGGTGGAGGACGTGGCGATCGGAGACGACTCCGCCGATGTGGCCTTGCGCGATCTCGACAGCGGCAATGTCAGGCGCATGAGCTGCCGCTATCTGGTCGGCTGCGACGGCGCACGCTCTATCGTGCGCAAGGCGATCGGCGCGGAGCTCACGGGCGATGCCGTCGTGCAGCGCGTGCAATCGACCTACATCCGTGCGCCCGCACTGATCGGCCTGCAGCGGCACGAGCGCGCCTGGGGCACCGGCTCGATCAATCCGCGCCGCTCGGGCATGGTCTATGCGATCGACGGCCGCGAGCGCTGGCTGGTGCACAATTACATGAAGCCGGATGAAGGCGATTTCGACTCGGTCGACCGCGATTCCTGTCTGCGCACCATCCTGGGCGTCGGCGCCGATTTCAACTACGAGATCATCTCGAAGGAGGATTGGTACGGGCGACGTCTGATCGCGAGCAAGTTCCGCGACCGCTGCGCCTTCATCGCCGGCGACGCCGCCCATATCTGGGTGCCCTATGCCGGCTACGGCATGAACGCCGGCATTGCCGATGCCATGAACCTGTCGTGGCTGCTGGCCGCGCATCTCAACGGCTGGGCGCCCGCAGCCATCCTCGATGCCTACGAGGCCGAGCGCTGGCCGATCACGAGCCAGGTGTCGCGGTTTGCGATGTCGCATGCGGAAGCGGAAATCCGCCGCCGTGGCTCAGTGCCCGACGAGATCGAGGATGATGGGCCGGCAGGCGAAGCGCGCGCGCGCGGAAGTCGGACGCCTCACCTACGAGATCAATGTCCGGCAATATGCCTGTGCCGGGCTGAATTTCGGCAGCTATTACGATCGCTCGCCGATCATCGCCTATGACGACGGGAAACCGCCGTCCTACACGATGGACAGCTACACGCCGTCGACGGTGCCGGGTTGCCGCACGCCGCATCTGTGGTGCAACGATGGCCGTTCGCTGTATGACGCGATGGGCCCGGAATTCACGCTGTTGCGCTTCGATCCGGTCGATCGATGTCGCCGCGCTTGGCGCCGCCGCGCACGCGCGAGGCCTGCCTCTGAAGATATTGGATGTCGACCGTCCGGCGTCCGCCAGACCGGATGGTGACAACCTCGTGTTGACCAGGCCGGACCAACACGTGGCCTGGCGCAGCAACAGGCTACCCGGCGATTGTCTCGCGTTGATAGATCGGGTTCGCGGTGCTGCAATCCAGGCGCAGTGAAGCGCCTAGTCTTCGTTGGCCGCGATCAATTCCATCAGGGAAACCAGCTGACGCTGCACGGTCTGGTCCTTGATCTTGCTGTACGCACGCAGCAACCGCAGGCTGAACGCGCTGTCGAGGAACAGAAGGCTCTCGACCTCACGCGCCTTGTTGTCGCCGTCGTAGAAGAACGTGACCGGCACGTCGAGCGCGTTGGCGATCTGCTGCAGACGCGCCGCACCGACGCGGTTGACGCCCTTCTCGTACTTCTGAACCTGCTGGAAGCTGACGCCGAGCTTGTCGCCGAGCTCCGCCTGCGAGATCTTCTGTTCGACCCGCCGCAACCGGATCCGCTTTCCAAGTTCGATGTCGGGCTTGCCCGCGCTGCGCTGCTTCATTCTCTTCGCTGCTGATTTGATCATTCGGTTCTATCGTCCTTCGGTCGAGAAGCCCCCGAAAAGATGGGTCAGGGATTCACCCATATACACCGCCTTGAATTCGCTGGGATGGACGAAGTCGTCCTTGAACCAGGGGAATTTGGCGGGATTGAAGGCCTCTACCAGCCAGTCGATGGTGCGGCGTATCCGCGGGATACGGCCGCTGCCGGGGTGGTAGGAGAGCCAGATGTCGAAAGGCCTGTGGAAGTCGATCTCGAGCGGCACGATGCCGCCGAGCGCTGCGGCGTAGGTCGGAAACACGCCGACGCCCGCGCCGTTGGCGACGGCCCAATAGTTGGCGCTGGAGACATTGGTGCGCATCGCCAGCAGGTCGCGCTGGGAAAACCCCGGGAAGAAACTCTCGAACAATTCTTTCGTCGCGGTCTGATCGGCGCTCTGCAGCACCATGCGGTGCCGGGTCAGGTCCGCAAAAGTTTTCGGTGCGCCGTGAGCGGCGATGTACTGCGCGCTGGCGAAGAACATCAGGTGCATGCGGCCGAGCCGCACCAGCTTGGCGTCGAGCGAGGGCGGCTGCGACAGGTGAATGGCGACGTCGGCTTCATGGCGCGACACGTCGGCCGAGCGCATGGCGCAATGCAGGTCGACCAGGATGTTCGGATAGGAGCGCTGGAATTCGACCAGGCGCGGGGCCACCCAGAACGTGCCGAGGCCCTCGGTGACGGCAACGCGGACCTCGCCCGACAGCGTGCTGGTGACGGAGCTGGAGGCGCGCATCAGCTCGAACGCCGCCGCTTCCATGCGCTCGACGGCGGAGACCACCATCGCGCCTTCGTCGGTCAGATGCGTGCCGTGAACGTCGCGGGTGAAGAGAGTGGCGCCGACCTGGCGCTCGAAATCGTCGATCCGGCGGCGCACGACGTTGATCGACAAATTCAATCGCTCGGCGGCCGAGCGGGAGCTGCCGCAGCGCACGACTTCCAGGAAGATGCGGGCCGCGTCCCAGTCGGTAAGACCGCCGAGAGCGAGGGTCCGGCGTTCTTCCTGCGGAACACCCCTTTCCAGTGTGAGCGACATACAAGCCCCTTTGCTTCACGTAATCTTGGCAGAAGATGCCGGTAAGTACAACCAGGGCGGGTCTCCCGTCCCGATTATTCACGCCTAAAACTACCTCTCAGCCGCGAACCCCGGATTCTTACGGGGTTTTTGTTCTTCGTAAGGCGAAAGTGGGTAATTGGATAGGGCAGGTTGTTCATCTTCGGCCGCACACTCGCGGCAATATCCGGCTCAACAGCAACTCAGCAGAACTCCCGGCGAAGCAAGGCGCGTCCTGCTGTCGTGCGCCTGCTGCCTCAGGTGGTGCATTTTGCGAGGCGCAGGTGCCCCGCCAACCTTCCATCGAAATTTCGGGACCAGCGGACATGGGCATAGGAACCACCAACCGGATCGCCGTCGATCCATCTCGTAACCTCGCTATCGGCCGAGACGCTGGCAGCCAATTCGCAAGCGCGATTGCGATTGATCCTGGCGACCCTCGAGCAATGCCGGCGTCGCTTGCCAATGACGCCGAGCATGACACGGCTGATCTGCTGTCGGTGACGATCCTGCAGCTTCGCATGAAGCTCAAGGGCGTGACCGATTCCGAATTGAGGCTGCTGTGCGACGTGCAGGCGGCGGAAGCGCAGGCACAGCTGGCGCACAACGCAAGCCGCCGCGCGGGCGGCGTCGCCGCGGCCGGCCGGTGCTCAAGCTGGTGAAGTAGAGGGGCATGATCCGGAAAAGTGTGAAGCGGTTTTCCGAAAAGATCATGCCCAAACAAGAAGTCCAAAGCGCGACGACGATCCCATTCTCAACGCGCTTCAGTTCTCGGCGTCGAGCCCGACGGTCACGGTGCAGACGACACCGCGCGGCAGGAAGTCCACCGTGGCTTCGCCGCCGAGCTGGTCGCGCGCGCTGCGCTCGATCAGCCGCGAGCCAAAACCGCGTTGCACCGGCGCGCTGACCGGCGGGCCGCCGGCCTCGGTCCAGATCAGGCGCAGCTTGCGCCGCGCATCCTCCTCGATGATCTCCCAATCCAGCGACACCGTGCCGCTGTCATTCGACAGCGCGCCGTATTTGGCGGCGTTGGTGGCGATCTCGTGCAGGATCATCGACAGCACCACGGCGAGCCGTGGCGCGAGCGGCACCTTCGGGCCGAACATCCGCAGCCGCTCGGGATTGTTGAGGGAGTAGGGCTGCAGCACGCGGCCGATCACGTCCTGCAGGTCGGAGCCCTGCCATTTCTCGGTGCTCAGCAGATTATGCGCTTCCGCCAGCGCGCGCAGGCGGCCCTCGAATTTCTCGCGCTCCGGGCGGCTGGCGCTGCGAAAAGTCTGCGCCGCGATCGACTGCAGGATGGCGAGCGTGTTCTTGACGCGGTGGTTGAGCTCCTCGACCAGCAGGTCATGCAGCATCTCGCCGCGCGCGATCGTCGTCGCCATGCGCACGGCAAAGGCCAGTCCCACCAGCAGCAGGATGCCGCCGATCGTGCTCGCGATGGCGAGGTTGCGCCAGAGCGGCGCGACCAGCGAGCTCTTCGGAGATGCCGGCCGCGACGGTCCAGCCGGTCAGCGACGACCGCGTGTAAGCTCGTGATCAATGGCACGCCCTCCAGCGACACCGTCGACATCGTCGCCTCGGGCTTGCGGAACATCTCCGCAAACAGCGTCGGCGAGGCGCGCTTGCCGATGGTCTCCTGCGGGTTGGGCACGCGCGCGAAATTGGTGCCTTCGCCGTCGAAGATCGAGATCGTCCAGTCCTGGTTCGGCCGCTGCTTCTCGATGATGTCCTGGAAAATCTCGATCGGCGGGCTGAAGGAGATGACGTAGATGACTTCGCCCTCGCGCATGACCGGCACCTCGACGGTGACGATCAGCCGCTTCTTCACGGCGCCGATGAACAGGTTGGAGTAGGCCGGCTGCCGGCTCGCAAACACCTTCTCGACGATGTCGCGGTTGTTGCGCGGCGGCAGGCTCGCGGTATCCGGCGTGACCGAGGAGAACAACTGCCGGCCGCTGCGGTCGGCGACCAGCACGACGCCGTCCTTGCCGTACGGCTCGAGAAAGCCGTCCGCGATCCGGCGAAAACTGTCGAAATCGCCGTTGCGCAGCGAGTTGGTGAGGGACAGCACCTGCAAGCCCCCGGTCATGCGCTGCACCTCGGCATCGAGCACGAGACGGATCGAGCGCACGGTCTCCAGCACGCGCTGGGTCGCGTCCTTGCGATCCTGCTTGTAGTTGTAGAAGACGATGCCGGCCGCGAACACGATCAGCGGCAGTGTGGTTCCCGCCACCAGAAGGGCGAGACGCACTGGCAGGGAAAGCTTTGGCACGAAAATCCCGGGCGAGGCGAAACTACCGGGGAACAATAGGAGAAGCCCCGGAGCTTCGCCAAGGAATTTAGTCGCGAGCCGGTTCCTCGCCGCAGCGTGGAACCGGCCGTTTGCTCAGAGATTGCTGTCGGTAATCGCCGCATTGATCATGGTGCGCAGCTCGCGCCGGATCGGATAGGCGACCGACGGCATGACCTGGGTCATGAAAACCGTGATCAGCTCTTCGGCCGGATCGATCCAGAACGCGGTCGCCGCCGCGCCGCCCCAGTAATATTCGCCGGGGCTGCTGGCGATCAGGGTCTGCGCCGGGTCCATCGTGACCGCAAAGCCGAGCCCGAAGCCGACCCCGTTATTGGTGGCCTCGCTGAACATCGAGCGCGACAACGCGGGAAGATCCTGCCCGCCGGGCAGATGGTTGGTCGTCATCAGCGCCAGCGTCTTCGGTCCGAGCAGGCGGACGCCGCCGAGCTCGCCGCGGTTGAGCAGCGCGCGGCAGAAGGTGAGATAATCGGAAGCTGTCGAGCACAGCCCGCCGCCGCCGGAGAAGAAGGTCGGCGACTTGAGGTACGCACTCTTGGTCGGATCGTCCTGCAAGGTGAGCATGCGTCTTGCGCTCGGCTGCGGCGAACTTGATTTCGCCGGGCGGATCGGCGGAGTAGCACGCGGCGAGGCGATGCGCCTTGTCGGCGGGGACGTGGAAGTCAGTGTCGTGCATGCCGAGCGGCTTGAAGATGCGGTCTTTCAGGAATTGCTCGAACGGCACCCCGGAAATCTTGCCGATGAGATAGCCGATCACATCGGTCGAGAGCGAGTAGTTCCAGGCCTCGCCCGGTGAGAACTCCAGCGGCATTTGTGCGAGATGCGCGATCATCGAGTCCAGCGTCCCCGACGTCTCGACCTCGCCGATCTTCCTTTCGCGATAGCCGGCATCGACATTGGAGCGCTGCTGGAACGCGTAGGTGAGGCCGGAGGTGTGGCGCAGCAGGTCGACGATCTGCATCGGCCGCACCGGCGGCTTGGTCAGATAGGCCGGATTGCTGCCGGCGACGAATACGCCGAGATTCTTCCATTCCGGAATGTATTTGTGCACGGGCTCGTCGATGGCGACGCGGCCTTCCTCGACCAGCATCATGAAGGCCACCGAGGTGATCGGCTTGGTCATGGAATAGATGCGGAAGATGGTGTCGTCCTTGACCGGCACCTTGCGCTCGAGGTCGGCGAAGCCCTGCACGCTGGAATGCGCGATCTTGCCGCGGCGATAGACAAGGAGCTGCGCGCCCGGATAGCGGCCGGCGTCGATATAGCGCTGCTTCAGGTGCCGATCGACGCGGGCGAGCGCGACGGCGGACATGCCGACGGATTCGGGGGAGGCAGGGGTCGGGGCAAGCATCTCACGGGTCTCCGGAAGCGGGCGGGGGAGGGGTTTGATAGCCGAAAAGTGTGTCCCGTTCCAACCGCTTGTGCTTACGCAACCCCGGTATGCTGGTGTAGGCTGCAACCCTCTCCTCGTCGCGTCATCCCGCAGGATAGCCAATGACCCAATTCAATGAGACCGAACTGACCGCCGCCGTCATCGACAGCTTCAAGGATACGCCGAATCCGCGGGTCAAGTTCCTGCTGCAGGAGCTGGTGAAGTCGCTGCACGCCTATGTCCAAAAAACCGACCTGACGTTCGAGGAGTGGGAGTTCGCGATCGATTTCCTGACCCGCACCGGGCAGAAATGCACCCCGATCCGCCAGGAATTCATCCTGCTCTCCGACGTGCTCGGCGTTTCCATGCTGGTCGATGCGGTCAATCACCGGGAGCGCGAGGGCGCCACCCAGACCACGGTGCTCGGCCCCTTCTATGTCGGCGAGCACCAGGTGACGCCGCACGGCACCGATGTCTCCGCGCAGCTTTCCGGCGAGAAGATGTTCGTGCAAAGCCGGGTCACCGATCTCTCCGGCAAGCCGCTGCCCGGTGTTCCCGTCGACATCTGGCACGCCGATGACGACGGCTTCTACGACTCGCAGAAGCCGACCTACCAAACCGAGGGGCCGTCATCGCGCGCGCGTTTCATCACCGATGCCGACGGACGTTTCTTCTTCCGCACCATCAAGCCCTGCAGCTATCCGATCCCGGTCGACGGACCGGTCGGCGAGATGATTCACTACGCCAAGCGCCCGGCGCTGCGGCCGGCGCACGTGCATTTCCTCGTCGCCGCACCCGGCTACGAGCCGCTGGTCACCCATGTTTTCATCGGCGGCGATCCCAACATCGATTGCGACGTGGTGTTCGGCGTGAAGGACGAACTGATTGCGACCATCGAAGAGCGCACCGATCCCACCATGCCCGACGGCAAGCCGGCGCCGACGCCGTGGCACCTGATGACTTACGAATTCAAGGTCAGGCCGGGCGGCGGTGCGGCGCCAAAACCGCTGGCGGCGAAGGCGACGGAAGACGCCTGAGGGATAAAATGACGGCATTTGCTCAATTCTTGTGCGCCGCACAAGGGTTGAGCATTTGGCCCACAAGAATTGAGCGAATTGCAAATTTTCCATGCGTGCGAAAGTTAACGGCCGTTAACCGGCGGATCGCGTAACCGCCTGTAATTCATCGATTTATTGCGCTGCGGCATGGTTGGCACACCGCTTGAATAGTGGATGCTGACGCCATTGAAGCCGTCCCTCGAGACCAACCATCCGAAGTGCGACGCCGCCGATCCGGGCCACCCCGGAACTCGCCTTCGTGCGCGCCCTGCACAGCGTCATCGGACTCTGCTCTCGAAGCAACGACGCCAGCTCAACGCAACGACGCAAAGGACGACACGACCGATGACCAAGCGCACCAAGACCTCCCGGCCTCAGCCGCCGTGAACTCCTCAAGGCCGCCAGCGGCACTGCCGCGCTGCTCGCCGCTGCCAAGCTGAATTTTCCCGCCGGCGCGTTCGCGCAGGGCGCAGGGCCCGAAGTGAAGGGCGCCAAGCTCGGCTTCATCGCGCTCACCGATGCGTCACCACTATTCGTCGCCAAGGAGAAAGGCATCTTCGCCAAATACGGCATGCCTGATGTCGAGGTGCAGAAGCAGGCCTCCTGGGGCACGACCCGCGACAACCTCGTGCTCGGCTCCGAGGGCAACGGCATCGACGGCGCGCATATCCTGACCCCGATGCCGTATCTGATTTCGGCCGGCAAGGTGACGCAGAACAACCAGCCGACGCCGATGTACATCTTGGCCCGGCTCAATCTGAACGGTCAGTGCATCTCGGTCGCCAAGGAATATGCGGACCTCAAAATCGGCGTCGACACCACGCCGTTCAAGCCTGCGCTGGAAAAGAAGAAGGCATCCGGTAAGTCCATCAAGGCGGCGATGACTTTCCCGGGCGGTACCCATGATCTGTGGATCCGATACTGGCTCGCCGCCGGCGGCATCGACCCGGACAAGGACATCGAGACGATCGTGGTTCCGCCGGCGCAAATGGTCGCCAACATGAAGGTCGGCACCATGGATGCGTTTTGTGTGTGCGAGCCGTGGAACCTGCAGTTGATCCACCAGGACATCGGTTACACCGCGCTCACGACTGGAGAACTCTGGGACAAACATCCGGAAAAATCCTTCGGCCTGCGCGCCGCTTGGGTCGACAAGAATCCGAAAGCTGCCAAGGCGCTGCTGATGGCCGTCATGGAAGCGCAGCAGTGGTGCGAGAAGATGGAGAATCGCGAAGAGGCCGCCGCGATATGTTCCAAGCGTCAATGGATCAACGTACCAGTCGACGATGTCACCGATCGCATGAAGGGCAAGTTCGACTACGGCACCGGCCGTGTCGTCGAGAATTCGCCGCAGCAGATGCGCTTCTGGAAGGACAACGCCTCTTATCCGTTCCAGAGCCATGACCTCTGGTTCCTCACCGAGGACATGCGCTGGGGCAAGTTTGAGCCCGGTTTCGATACCAAGGCGCTGATTGCCAAGGTCAACCGCGAGGATCTCTGGAAGGAAGCCGCCAAGGAGCTCGGCGTTCCCGCCTCGGAAATTCCGACGTCGACCTCGCGCGGCAAGGAGACTTTCTTCGACGGCAAGGTGTTCGATCCCGAGAATCCGGCCGCGTATCTGAAGTCGTTGTCCATCAAGCGCGTCGAGGTGTGATCCCGGCGGGCTGCGCCAGTCGTGCGGCCCATCCATTCAATCACGGAGATGATTCTGAGATGTCGATGCCTGCCATGAAATCGGAAGCCGCGGTGGCCGCGCCGGCTGCCTCTGCCCCGGCCGAAATCGTGACGATGACGCCCAAGCGGGCGCCGGCGATGGAAAAGTACATCAAGGCGGCCAAGGACGTCGGAGTGCGCGTGATCCCGCCGCTGGTGGTGCTGGCGCTGCTGCTGCTGTTTTGGGAACTCGCCTGCCGCCGCGCCGGCTCGGCACTGCCGCCGCCGTCGCGGGTGTTCAAGGACACCAAGGAACTGATCTTCGATCCCTTCTTCGACCGCGGCGGCATCGACAAGGGTTTGTTCTGGCACCTGTCGGCCTCGCTGCAGCGCGTCGCGCTCGGCTATTCGCTTGCCGCCATCGCGGGCATCGCGCTCGGCACGCTGGTCGGACAATCGGTCTGGGCGATGCGCGGGCTTGATCCAATCTTCCAGGTGTTGCGCACCATTCCGCCGCTGGCCTGGCTGCCGCTGTCGCTCGCTGCGTTCCGCGATGGCCAGCCTTCGGCGATCTTCGTGATTTTCATCACCTCGATCTGGCCGATCATCATCAACACCGCGGTCGGCATCCGCAATATTCCGCAGGACTATCGCAATGTCGCCGCCGTCGTGCAGCTCAATCCGCTGGAGTTTTTCTGGAAGGTGATGATCCCGGCGGCTGCGCCCTACATCTTCACGGGCCTGCGCATCGGCATCGGCCTGTCGTGGCTTGCCATCGTTGCCGCCGAAATGCTGATCGGCGGCGTCGGCATCGGCTTCTTCATCTGGGACGCGTGGAATTCCTCGCATATCAGCGAGATCATCCTGGCGCTGTTCTATGTCGGCATCATCG
Source organism: uncultured Alphaproteobacteria bacterium (assembly GCA_963726865.1). Classification (GTDB taxonomy): domain Bacteria; phylum Pseudomonadota; class Alphaproteobacteria; order Rhizobiales; family Xanthobacteraceae; genus Bradyrhizobium. The sequence continues at coordinate 303,854 of CAVSEE010000008.1, forward strand.
GCTTCCTGCTCGATCGCATGATCGCGATGTTGGGCAAGGTCGTGACCCGCGGCACCTCGGCAAGCTGAAGGAGATTGTGATGCAGCCATATCTGAAGCTCGACCACATCGACAAGACCTTCACCCGCGGCAATGCCACCACCGAGGTGCTGAAGGACATCAACCTGACGATCGAGAAAGGCGACTACGTCTCGATCATCGGCCATTCCGGCTGCGGCAAGTCCACGCTGCTGAACATCGTGGCCGGACTCACCGATGCGACGCAGGGTGGCGTGCTTCTGGAAAACCGCGAGGTCAACTCGCCCGGTCCCGACCGCGCGGTGGTGTTCCAGAACCACAGCCTGCTGCCGTGGCTCACCGTTTACGAAAACGTCAAGCTCGGCGTCGACAAGGTGTTTGCCTCCAGCAAGACCAGGGCCGAGCGCGACGCCTGGGTGATGCACAACCTCAACCTCGTGCAAATGGCTCACGCCAAGGACAAACGCCCCTCGGAAATTTCCGGCGGCATGAAGCAGCGCGTCGGCATTGCGCGGGCGCTCGCGATGGAGCCGAAGGTGCTGCTGCTGGATGAGCCTTTCGGCGCGCTCGACGCATTGACGCGCGCGCATCTGCAGGACTTCGGTGATGGCGCTGCACCAGAAACTCGGCAACACGATTCTGATGATCACCCACGACGTCGATGAAGCCGTGCTGCTGTCGGACCGCATCGTGATGATGACCAACGGTCCGAGCGCGCGGATCGGCGAGGTGCTGGAAGTGCCGCTGGCGCGCCCGCGCAAGCGGCTCGAGCTCGCAACCAACGCGTCGTACCTGAAGTGCCGCCAGCGCGTGCTCGAATTCCTCTACGAGCGGCATCGCTTCGTCGAGGCGGCCTAAAGAATTTCTCCATGGTTTCCGGAGGTCCGTTGGTGAACCGATCTGCTATCGGTGCCAACCAATGGACCTACCCATTCAAGGAGCGTTTTGATGAATCCGTCGCAAGTCAAATTGGTTCAGGAGAGCTTTGCCAAGGTGGCGCCGATTTCCGAGAAGGCTGCCATCATTTTCTATGATCGCCTGTTCGAAGTCGCTCCATCAGTCAAGGCGATGTTTCCCACCGACATGACCGAGCAGCGCAAGAAGCTGATGGCGAATGCTCGCCGTCGTGGTGAACGGTCTTTCCAATCTCGAATCGATCCTGCCGGCGGCCAGCGCGCTTGCCACCCGCCATGTCGGCTATGGCGCCAAGCCTGAGCATTATCCGGTGGTTGGCGGCGCCTTGCTGTGGACGCTGGAAAAGGGTCTTGGCGATGCCTGGACGCCGGAAGTCGCCGCCGCCTGGACCGCAGCCTACGGCACGCTGTCCAGCTTCATGATCTCGGAAGCCTACGGCAAGAAGCAGGCGGCGGAGTAGAAGCTAGACCCTCATGGTGAGGAGGCGCGCGAGCGCGGTCTCGAACCATGAGGCCGCAGACGGGCCTTTCACCCTTCGAGACGCGCGCAATGCGCGCTCCTCAGGGTGAGGATCGCAGCCAATCGACGCCGCGACCTCGGTCCTCTATGGTGCGCCCGTTGCAACGGGTGCCCCAAGAAAATGATGTATCTGGAAACGCCGCCGCGTCTGATCGAGACGCAAGTCTTCTCCGCTGTCCCCGCCGAATTCCGCCGCAACGTCGGCTCCGATTGGGGAAACGCCAACCGGCCCGGCGCACCGACCGACTGCTTCATCGAGGGCCCGTCCTTCGACGCGGACGGCAATCTCTACATCGTCGACATTCCCTTCGGGCGCATCTTCCGGATCTCGCCGGACAGGAAATGGACGCTGGTCGTCGAATATGAAGGCTGGCCCAACGGGCTGAAGATCGACGCCAAGGGCCGCATCCTCGTTGCCGACTACATGCACGGCATCATGGAGCTGGACGCGCGGGCCGGCAAAATGCTGCCGATTCTCACCGCGCGCAATTCGGAGTCGTTCAGGGGCTGCAACGACCTGCACATCGCCAGGAACGGCGATATCTATTTCACCGACCAGGGCCAGACCGGCCTGCACGATCCGACGGGCAGAGTCTATCGCCTGCGCACCACCGGCCAGCTCGATTGTCTCATCAACACCGGCATCAGCCCCAACGGCCTGGTGCTCGACCCCAGCGAGAACGTGCTGTTCGTCGCCATGACGCGCGACAATGCGGTATGGCGCGCGCCGTTCATGAAGGACGGCAGCGTCTCCAAGGTCGGGCGGCTTCTGCTCCATGTTCGGTCCCAGCGGCCCCGACGGCATGACCATGGACAGCGCGGGCCGCCTGTTCGTCGGCCATGCCTCGCTCGGCCATGTCTTCGTGTTCGCGCCGAATGGCGAGATGATCGCGCGCATCAAGTCGTGCGCCGGCGGCGCTTGCACCAATGTCGCCATCGGCGGCGCGACGCGCGACAAGCTTTACATTACGGAATCGGTGACGGGGACGGTGCTGGTGGCTGATATCGGTGTGCTAGGCTACTGAGCGTCACGTCTTCCTGTTCTTCGCATTGACCGCGATTGCCGCCGCTGCAGTACGGTTCTCCACGCCGAGCTTGGAGTAGATCTGCTCCAGATGCTTGTCGACGGTGCGCGGCGACAATCCCAAAATCTGCGCGATGTCGCGGTTGGTCTTGCCCTTGGAGAGCCACGACAGCACCTCGCCCTCGCGGGTGGTGAGGCCGAGCTCACTGGAGAACTCGGCCGGCGTGTCGCCGGCGTCCTTGGCGAGCCGCAGCAGAAATTCGTTGGGGCCGAGTTTGCCCATATATTGCAGACGCAGCGTTTCGTTGCCGGGAAACGGCGGCATCGATGCCGCCTTGGTCCCGGCGTTGCCCTTCTGCACCTGCTCCAGCCATTGCGGCACCGGATCGGGCAGGGCGAATTCGTCGTCGGCGTTGGCGGTCAGAGTCGCCGACAGCAGTTTTTGCGCCTGCGGCGTCGCCCAGAGGATGCGGCCCTGCCGGCTCACGGCCAGCAGATAGCGGCCGGAGACGTCGAGCGCGGCGCGCGCGCTCTGCGTCATGCGTGCGTTGGCAAGGTGCACGCGAATCCGCGCCAGCATCTCCTCGACCACGATCGGTTTTGTCACGTAGTCGACGCCGCCGGCTTCCAGCCCGCGCACGATGTGCTCGGTCTCGGCGAGCCCCGTCATGAAGATGATCGGCGTGTTGGCAAGCCCCGCGTCGCGCTTCAGCCGCCGGCAGGTCTCGAATCCGTCCATGCCCGGCATGACCGCATCGAGCAGCACGATGTCGGGCGTGATCTGGTCGACGATGCGCATCGCGCCCGCGCCGTCGAGCGCGACCATCACGGTCATCCCGGCGCCGTCGAGCGCATCGGTGAGCAGCCGCAGCGTCTCCGGGGAATCATCGACGACGAGTGCGACGTCGCGCTTTTTGGCTTCAGTGATCATAACTGTGCAGCGTCTTCAGGGTCGCCATGTACTGGTCGAGATCGAAACGGTCGATCAGCGAGCGCATCTCGGCGACGAAATCGGAGTGCTCGGGAAAATCGGTGTCGATCTCGTCGAGCTTGGTCTGGATGCCCTTGATATAGCCGAGTTGCCCGAGCCCGATCAGCTCTTCGACGTGCCTTACCGAGGGCCGAGAGCCGGTATCCGGCTTCCATTGCGGCAGCGCGATCTCGTCCACGGCGTATTGCCATTGCAGCTTCAGCAACTGGCGGATGGTTTCCAGCAGGCGCGGAATGTCGATCGGCTTCATCAGGTAGCCGTCGTGATAGGGCTGCGCCAGCGGCGCGCCATGCGCTTCCAGGGCGCTTGCCGACACCATCAGGATGCGCGCCTGGTGGTGCCCGGTGGCGCGCAGCGTCTCGGCCACCGTCCAGCCGTCCATGCCGCCCATGGAAATGTCGAGCAGGAACAGGTCGGGCCGGCAATGCTCCGCCATCGCCAGGCAGCCTGCACCGTCGGGCGCGCTCAGCATGATGAAGCCGAGCGGCGCCAGCACCTGGCGCAAGAGATCGCGATGCGTCGGATCGTCGTCGGTGATCAGGATGGTCTTGCGCGGCCCGAGATAGCCGGCGACCGGCGCATCCACCGGCGCGATGCGCGTCGGGTTGGTGACCTCCGACAGCAGCATCTTGACGCGGAAATTGCTGCCGTTGCCGACCGTCGAGCTCACCTTGATGTCGCCGCCCATCACGCCCGCGAGCAGCCGGCTGATGGTAAGACCTAGTCCCGTTCCGGTTTGCGGCTGTGACACGCCGATCGCGCCGCGCTCGAACGGCGCGAAGATACGTTCGAGGTCGCTCGCCTGGATGCCGGGGCCGGTATCGATCACCTCGAACTCGGCAACGGGACTGCGGTAATGCACGACGAAATGTACACTGCCGCTTTGCGTGAACTTGATGGCGTTGGAGAGCAGGTTGATCAGGATCTGCCGCAAGCGCTTTTCGTCGGCATAGACCACGACCGGCAGCACCGCCGGACGCTTGAACACGAAGTCGATGCCCTTGGCGGCGGCCTGCAGGCGGAACATGCCGACCAGTTGGTCCAGGAATTCGCCGAGCCGTACTTCGTCGCGCGAGAGGTAAAGCCGGCCGGCCTCGATCTTGGAAATATCCAGAATGCCGTCGATCAGCCCGGAGAGATGATCGGCGCTGCGGCGGACCACGCGCACCTGGTCGCGCGGCCGGCTCTGCAGGCTGACATCCTGCTCCAGCAATTGCGCGTAGCCGGAAATCGCATTCAGCGGCGAGCGCAGCTCGTGGCTGAGGCCCACCACATAGCGGCTCTTGGCGAGGTTGGCGGCTTCCGCGACTTCCTTGGCGCGCTGCAATTCGGCATCGGTGCGCTTGTGGGCGTCGATTTCCTGGATCAGCAGCGTGGTCTGCCGCCGCGTCTCCGATTCCGCCGCACGCCGGCTTTGCTGCGCCAGTACGAACAGCCACGCCACCACGCCAATGATGATGGTGAGCGCAAAGAATACCTTCCACAGTACATCAGACAGCAACTGCGTATCGGGCTGTGGCGATGAGGACGTCTGCAGATAGATCAGCCCGAGCACCAGCGCGACCAATCCTGCGGAGACCGCGAACACACCGAGATAGTGCCCGACCTGCGAATTGATCCTTGCGTAGACCGCCTGCGGCAGCAGCTTTCCGAGCGTCTCCGACACCTGCGCCTGGATGCGCGCATGCGGCTTGCAGAGATCGTGGCAACGCGCATCGAGCGAGCAGCACAGCGAGCAGATCGGACCGGCATAGGCGGGGCAGGAGGCCATGTCCTCCGGCTCGAAGCAGTGCTCGCAGATGCAGCACTGGATCGATTGCAGGTTCTGCCAGCTCCGTTTCGGCTTGCGCGCGATATAGTACTTTCCGTCGGTGGCCCAGGCGATCAGCGGCGCCGTGACGAAGGCGACCGTCAGCGCCACGAAGGCGGAAAGCGCCTTCGCCGTCGGGCCGAACAGTCCGTAGAACGCCGAGATCGACACCACCGTCGCAATCAGCATGGCGCCGACGCCGACCGGGTTGATGTCGTAGAGATGCGCGCGCTTGAACTCGATGTGCTGCGGCCGCAGGCCGAGCGGCTTGTTGACGACGAGGTCGGCCACCAGCGCGCCCACCCAGGCAATCGCGACATTGGAATAGAGCGCCAGCGTCTGTTCCAGCGCCTTGTAGACGCCGATCTCCATCAGCAGCAGCGCCACCAGCACGTTGAACACCAGCCACACCACGCGGCCGGGATGGCTGTGGGTCAGCCGCGAGAAGAAATTCGACCAGGCGATCGAGCCGGCATAGGCGTTGGTGACGTTGATCTTGATCTGCGAGAGAATGACGAAGGCGCCGGTCAGCGCCAGCGCGAGGTCCGGCTGCGACAGCACATAGCGGAACGCCTCGAGATACATGTGCGCCGGCTCGGCGGCTTGTTCGGCGGTGAGACCGTGGCTGCAGCGCAAAGAAGGCGAGGAACGAGCCCAACAATAATTTAAGGGCGCCAAAAATGATCCAGCCGGGGCCGGCGATCAGCAGCGAAACCCACCACGCCGTGCGCGAGGTGCGGCGGTCGCGCGGCAGGAAGCGCAGGAAGTCGACCTGTTCGCCGATCTGCGCGACCAGCGAAAACACCACCGAGGCGGCGGTGCCGAACAGCAGCAGGTCGAGATCGCCTGCGGGATCGCCGTGTTCGCCGGCAAACTTCGTCCACTCGGAAAACGAATGCGGGTTGGCCCAGGCGATCGCCGCAAAGGGCAGGATGTGGAGCACGATCCACACCGGTTGCGTCCAGAGCTGGAAACGGCTGATCAGCGTGATGCCGTAGGTCACCAGCGGAATGATGGCAACCGCGCTGATGAGATAGCCGAGCGGCCGCGGAATCCCGAAGCACATCTCGAGCGCGGTCGCGAGGATGACCGCCTCGAGCGCGAAGAAGATGAAGGTAAAGGACGCGTAGATCAGCGACGTGATGGTCGAGCCGATATAGCCAAAACCCGCGCCGCGCGTCAGCAGGTCGATGTCGATGCCGCTCTTCGCCGCGTGATAGGCGATCGGCAAGCCGCAGGCGAAAATGATGACGCTGACGACGAGGATCGCGACCGTCGCGTTGGTGAAGCCGTAGTTGAGCGCGATCGTGCCGCCGATCGCTTCCAGCGCAAGGAAAGAGATCGCGCCGAGCGCCGTATTGGCGACCCGGGCGGCGGACCATCGCCGCGCGCTCTTGGCCGTGAAGCGCAGCGCGTAGTCTTCCAGCGTCTGGTTGGCAACCCATTGATTATATTGGCGCCTGACGCGGTCTATGCGCTGCCGCCCTGCCACTTCCGCTCAACTCCCAAACCCGATCTCCACTACGCAAAACTACGTCGTTATTTTGCGGTGCAATATACGCGATCCCACGTATCTGTGCACTGCACAATTATGGGCAATCCTCGCCTCACCAATAAGCGTGTCCTCGAACCAAATGGGGTGCTCATGTCAGACGAAACCAAACAGGGCCTGCAATCTCCGTTCCGGCGCAAACTGCTGATGGGGATGGCCGCGCTGCCGGCCCTCACCATGTTGCCGCGTGCCTCCTTCGGCGCCGGACCTGCAACTTCCGCGGTCAATACGACCGGTCTCGCGGTAACCGATACTGAAGTGACGGTCGGCATCCTGCACTCGGCCACCGGCACCATGGCGATTTCGGAAACCGGATCGATCGAGGCCGAAAAACTCGCCATCGAGCAGATCAACGCGTTGGGCGGCGTGCTCGGCCGCAAGATCAAGTTCATCCAGGAAGACGGCGCCAGCGACTGGCCGACCTTCGCCGAGAAGGCCAAGAAGCTTCTCGTCAACGACAAGGTCGCCTCCATCATGGGCTGCTGGACCTCGGCCTCGCGCAAGGCGGTGCTGCCGGTCGTCGAGCAGTACAACGGCATGCTCTACTACCCGACCTTCTACGAAGGCCTCGAGCAGTCCAAGAACGTGATCTATACCGGCCAGGAAGCCACCCAGCAGATCCTCGCCGGCCTGAACTGGATCGCCAAGGAAAAGGGCGCGAAGTCGTTCTTCTTCATCGGCTCGGACTACATCTGGCCGCGCACCTCGAACAAGATCGCGCGCAAGCACGTCGAGAACGTGCTGAAGGGCAAGGTGGTCGGCGAAGAGTACTACGCGCTCGGCAGCACGCAGTTCAATTCGGTGATCAACAAGATCAAGCTGACCAAGCCGGACGTGATCTTCACCGACGTCGTCGGCGGATCGAATGTCGCCTTCTACAAGCAGCTCAAGGCGGCCGGCGTCGACCTCTCGAAGCAGGCGCTGCTCACCATCTCCGTGACCGAAGACGAAATCGACGGCATCGGCGGCGAGAACATCGCGGGCGCCTATGCCTGCATGAAATACTTCCAGTCGCTCGACAACCCGAACAACAAGACGTTCGTTCCCGCCTTCCAGAAGATGTGGGGCGAGAAGACCGTGATCGGCGACGTGACGCAAGCCGCCTATCTCGGCCCGTGGCTGTGGAAGCTGACCTGCGAGAAGGCGAACAGCTTCGACGTCGACAAGATCGCGGCGGCTTCGCCCGGTGTGGAATTCAAGGGCGCGCCCGAAGGGTATGTGCGCATCCATGAAAACCATCACCTCTGGTCCAAGACCCGCGTCGGCCGCGCCAAGCTCGATGGTCAGTTCGAGCTGATCTTCGAGACCGCCGATCTGGTCGAGCCCGATCCGTTCCCGAAGGGCTACCAGTAAGCGCGGGCCGCTCGCGTCTTTCAAACGTCTCCCTGGCGTGGGCCACAGGTCCACGCTCGACGGCCCCGCGTCGTGTCCCACGCGCGACGCGGGTCTTCCTCCCGATGGAGAGCATGGAATGTTCGGCGACTATTCGATTGGCGATCTCGGCTCGATCTTCGTCATGCAGGGCTTTGCCGGCCTGATCCTGTTCTCCGTCTACGTGCTGATGGCGCTGGGCCTCGCGATCATCTTCGGCCAGATGGGCGTCATCAACATGGCGCATGGCGAGTTCATGATCCTCGGCGCCTACGTCACCTGGCTGACGTCGAACGCCTTCCAGCATTATCTGCCCTCGCTGTTCCCCGGATACTTCTTCCTCGCCATGGCGCTGGCGTTCCTCGCCTCGGGTGCGCTGGGAATGCTGGTCGAATGGGCGTTGATCCGGCATCTCTACAAGCGTCCGCTCGACACGCTGCTGGCCACCTGGGGCCTCAGCCTCATCCTGCAGCAGGCCTATCGCTCCATCTTCGGCGCGCGCGAAGTCGGCGTCGAGCTGCCGCAATGGATGCTGGGCTCGCTGCAAGGTCACCGACAGCATCGAGGTGCCGATCAACGGCATCTTCGTGATGGGCCTGACGGTGGCTGATCACCGTCGTCGTCGCCTACGTCCTGTACATGTCGCGCTGGGGCCGCCAGGTCCGCGCCGTCGTGCAGAACCGCATCATGGCCGGCGCCGTCGGCATCAACACCGAAAAAGTCGACCGCTACACCTTCGGCCTCGGCTGCGGCATCGCCGGCGTCGCCGGCAGCGCCTTCACCATGATCGGCTCGACCGGACCGACCTCGGGCCAGCTCTACATCGTCGACACCTTCCTCGTGGTCGTGTTCGGCGGCGCCGCCAGCCTGCTCGGCACCATCGCCTCCGCCTTCTCGATCTCGCAGACGCAGTCGACGCTGGAGTTCTTCATGTCGGGCTCGATGGCCAAGGTGCTGACGCTGCTCGCCGTCGTCGGCATCCTGATGCTGCGGCCGCAGGGTCTGTTCGCCCTCAAAGTCCGCAAATAACAAAAACAGGCAGGTCATGATCATCAACTCGCGCTTCTTCAATCGATCCGAGCTCATTGGCTTCGTTGTGCTGGCCGCCGTGTTGTTCGTGATCCTGCCGCTGTCGCTGGATGTGTTCCGTCTCAACCTTGTCGCGAAGTATCTGACCTACGCCTTCGTCGCGATCGGGCTGGTGCTGTGCTGGGGCTATGGCGGCATCCTGAGCCTGGGGCAGGGGGTGTTCTTCGGCCTCGGCGGCTACTGCATGGCGATGTTCCTCAAGCTGGAAGCCTCCAGCGTCGAGAACACCAAGATCCAGTCGACGCCGGGCATTCCCGATTTCATGGACTGGAATCAGATCACTTCAGCTGCCGCTGTTCTGGCAGCCGTTCCACAGTCTCACCCTGACGATCCTCCTCATCATCCTGGTGCCCGGCCTGTTCGCCCTCATCATCGGCACCGCGATGTTCAAGCGCCGCGTCGGCGGCATCTACTTCGCGATCATCACCCAGGCGGTCGCTGCGATCCTGACCATCCTGATCGTCGGACAGCAGGGCTACACCGGCGGCATCAACGGCATGACCGACCTGCGCACGCTCAAGGGCTGGGACATCCGGCCGGATCACGCCAAGGTCATCCTCTACTTCGTCGAGGTGGTGCTGCTGTTCGCCTGCATCGGCATCGCGCAGTTCATCCGCCTGACCAAGCTCGGCCGCATCCTGGTGGCGATGCGCGAGCAGGAAGACCGCGTCCGCTTCTCCGGCTACAGCGTCGCCAACTTCAAGATCTTCGCCTTCTGCATGGCGGCGGTCTTCGCCGCGATCGGCGGCGCCATGTTCGCGCTCAATGTCGGCTTCATGTCGCCGTCCTTTGTCGGCATCGTGCCGTCGATCGAGATGGTGATCTACACCGCGGTCGGCGGACGGATGTCGATCTTCGGCGCGGTGTGGGGCTCGCTGCTGGTGAACTTCGCCAAGACCAGCCTCTCGGAATCCTTCCCGCAGCTCTGGCTGTTCGGTCTCGGCGCGCTGTTCATCGCGGTGGTGCTGGCCTTCCCGAACGGGCTGTCCGGAATCTGGGCCGACTACGTGCAGCCGCGCATCGACCGGCTGCTGGCATCGCGCAAATCGAAATCGGCATCAAAATCGGCTGGGCCGACAATTCCGTCGCCGACGGCGCGCCGGCGGAGTGAGGAGATCATCATGGTCATCGGTTATCTCGATGCCGATGCCACGCTGACAGAAATAAGGAGATAAACGGTGGTCATCGGTCATCAGCCCAAGGAATTCCTGCTCGCGGTCGAAGGCGCTCACGGTTTCCTTCGACGGCTTCAAGGCGGTCAACGATCTCTCCTTCTATGTCGAGGAGAACGAGATCCGCGTCATCATCGGTCCGAACGGCGCCGGCAAGACCACGGTGCTCGACCTGATCTGCGGCAAGACCAAGGCCACCTCCGGCTCGATCCAGTTTCGCGGCAAGGAGCTGACGAAGCTGAAGGAGAACGAGATCGTGCAGACCGGCGTCGGCCGCAAGTTCCAGACGCCGTCGGTGTTCGAGGATCTCACCGTGTTCGAGAACCTGGAAATCTCCTATCCGCGCGGCCGCACCGTGTTCGGCTCGCTCGCGTTCCAGCGCGACGCCGCGGTGAAGGCGCGGGTCGAGGAGGTCGCCGAGATGATCTTCCTGAAGGACCGCCTCGACACCTATGCCGACCAGCTCAGCCACGGCCAGAAGCAATGGCTCGAGATCGGCATGCTGCTGATCCAGGACCCGGACCTGCTGATGCTCGACGAGCCGGTCGCCGGCATGAGCGTCTCCGAGCGCGCCAAGACCGCCGAACTGCTCAACCGCATCATCAAGGATCGCTCGGTGCTCGTCATCGAGCACGACATGAAGTTCGTCGAGGACATCGCCCACAAGGTCACGGTGCTGCACCAGGGCCAGATCCTCTCCGAGGGCACGATGGAGAAGGTCAAGAACGATCCCAAGGTCATCGAAGTCTATCTGGGACACTGAGGAGCGCATCGATGCTGTCCATTTCCAACCTTCACGTCGCCTACGGCCAGAGCGAGGTGCTGCACGGCCTCAACGTCTCCGTCGCGCCCAACGAGATCGTCGCGATCATGGGGCGCAACGGCATGGGCAAGACCACGCTGATGAAATCGCTGATGGGCATCCTGCCGATCGAAAAGCGGCTCCATCACCATGGAAGGCGCAGAACTCTCGCCGCTGCAGAGCTATCGAGCGCGTCGCCAAGGGCCTCGCCTATGTGCCGCAGGGCCGCATGATCTTCTCCACCATGACGGTGAAGGAGAACATCGAGACCGGCCTCGTCGTATCCGGCGAGTCCGAGGTGCCCGGCAGCATCTACGAGCTGTTTCCGGTGCTGCTGGAGATGAAGGACCGCCGCGGCGGCAATCTCTCCGGCGGCCAGCAGCAGCAGCTCGCGATCGCGCGTGCGCTTGCCACCAAGCCGAAGGTGCTGCTGCTGGACGAGCCGACCGAAGGCATCCAGCCCTCCATCATCAAGGACATGGCGCGCACCTTGAAGCGCATCCGCGACGAGCGCGGGCTCTCGATCGTGGTCTCCGAACAGGTGCTGAGTTTCGCGCTCGACGTCGCCGACCGCGTGCTGGTCATCGAGAACGGCGAGATCGTCCGCGACGATCCGCGCGACGGCGTCGATGCCGCGCAGATCTCGAAATATCTTGTCCGTCTAGAGCATGATCCGGGGAAGTGAACGGTAAATTGTCTGGTAAAAAGGGGAGCTTCTGATGCCAGAGACACTGATCAAGGTCGATCTCACGCAAGTCGGCCTACGACAACGACATGATCCACAACCGCTGGCATCCGGACATTCCGATCGTGGCCTGGGTCAAGCCCGGCGACGATTTCATCATCGAGACCTACGACTGGACCGGCGGCTTCATCAAGAACAACGATTCCGCCGACGACGTGCGCGACATCGACCTGTCGATCGTGCACTTCCTGTCCGGCCCGATCGGCGTCAAGGGCGCCGAGCCCGGCGACCTGCTGGTGGTCGACCTGCTCGACGTCGGTCCGCTGAAGGAGAGCCTCTGGGGCTTCAACGGCTTCTTCTCCAAGAAGAACGGCGGCGGCTTCCTCACCGATCACTTCCCGCTGGCGCAGAAGTCGATCTGGGACATCAAGGGCCTCTACACGTCGTCGCGCCACGTGCCCGGCGTCAACTTTGCCGGCCTGATCCATCCCGGCCTGATCGGCTGTCTGCCCGATCCAAAACTGCTGTCGAAATGGAACGAGCGCGAGACCGCGCTGATCGCGACCAATCCGACCCGCGTGCCCGGCCTCGCCAATCCGCCGTTCGCGCCGACCGCGCATGCCGGCCAGGCCAAGGGCGACGCCAAGGCCAAGATCGGCGCCGAAGGCGCACGCACCGTGCCGCCGCGCGAACATGGCGGCAATTGCGACATCAAGGATCTGTCGCGCGGCTCGAAGATCTACTTCCCGGTCTATGTGCCGGGCGGCGGTCTCTCGATGGGCGACCTGCACTTCAGCCAGGGCGACGGCGAGATCACCTTCTGCGGCGCCATCGAAATGGCCGGCTGGCTGCATCTCAAGGTCGACGTCATCAAGGACGGCGTCGCCAAATACGGCATCAAGAATCCGGTGTTCAAGCCGTCGCCGATCACGCCGAACTACAAGGATTATCTGATCTTCGAAGGCATCTCGGTCGACGAGGAGGGCAAGCAGCATTATCTCGACGTCCACATCGCCTATCGCCAGGCCTGCCTCAACGCGATCGAGTACCTGAAGAAGTTCGGCTACTCCGGCGCGCAGGCCTATTCGATCCTCGGCACCGCGCCGTGCCAGGGCCATATCTCCGGCGTCGTCGACGTGCCCAACGCCTGCGCCACGCTGTGGCTGCCGACGGAGATCTTCGACTTCGACATCATGCCGTCGTCGGCCGGGCCGACCAAGTTCATCAAGGGCGACATCCAGATGCCGCTCTCACAGGACAAGTAGTCCCTCGCGAAGGATGCGGGACGGCTGCGTATCCGCCGCCCCGCATCCGCCGCTCCGAATTGACTCGTGCGAGGAAGCGATGCCCGTCTACGAATATCTCTGCAACGATTGCGGCCCGTTCACCGACATGCGGCCGATGGCCGAATGCGACGATCCGCAGGACTGCCCGCAATGCGAGGAGTCCGCGCCGCGCGTGATTCTCACCGCGCCGAATTTCTTCTGCATGCCGTCGGACAAGCGAAAAGCCCACGCCACCAATGAGCGCAGCGCCAACGCGCCGAAGACCGTCGATCAGTACAAGGCCTCGCATGGCCCAGGCTGCGGCTGCTGCTCGGGCAAGAAGCCGGCGCGACTGATGACGAAGACGAAAAGCGGCGCAAAGGGTTTTCCGACCGCGCGGCCCTGGATGATCAGCCACTAGACAGAGCGTTTTCAAGCGAAGCGGGTACCGGTTCGCGTGAAGAAAACGCGTCCAAATAGAGGCCAGACAAGACAAACAGGAGACGACCCATGCTTCACGGTGACATTTCCTCGCAGCAACGACGCCGTCGGCGTGGCCGTCGTCAATTACAAGATGCCGCGCCTGCACACCAAGGACGAGGTGCTCGCGAACGCCCGCAACATCGCCGAGATGATCATCGGCATGAAGGCCGGCCTGCCGGGCATGGATCTGGTGATCTTCCCGGAATATTCGACGCAAGGGATCATGTACGACTCCAAGGAGATGTACGAGACCGCCTCCATTGTTCCCGGCGAGGAGACGGCGATCTTCGCCGAAGCCTGCCGCAAGGCGAAGGTGTGGGGCGTGTTCTCGCTGACGGGCGAGCGTCATGAGGAGCATCCGAACAAGGCGCCCTACAACACGCTGATCCTGATGAACGACAAGGGCGAGATCGTGCAGAAGTACCGCAAGATCATGCCGTGGGTGCCGATCGAGGGCTGGTATCCCGGCAATTGCACCTATGTCTCGGAGGGTCCGAAGGGACTGAAGGTCAGCCTGATCATCTGCGACGACGGCAACTATCCGGAGATCTGGCGCGACTGCGCCATGAAGGGCGCCGAGCTGATCGTGCGCTGCCAGGGCTACATGTACCCCGCCAAGGAACAGCAGGTCCTGATTTCCAAGGCGATGGCCTGGGCGAACAACGTCTATGTCGCGGTGGCCAATGCCGCCGGCTTCGACGGCGTCTATTCCTATTTCGGCCACTCCGCCATCATCGGCTTCGACGGTCGCACGCTGGGGGAGACCGGCGAGGAAGAGAACGGCATCCAGTATGCGGCGTTGTCGAAGCACATGATCCGCGACTTCCGCCGCCACGGCCAGTCGCAGAACCATCTCTACAAGCTGCTGCACCGCGGCTACACCGGCAAGATCAACTCCGGCGAAGGCCCGAAGGGCGTCGCGACCTGTCCCTACGATTTCTATTCGAAGTGGATCGCCGATCCCGAAGGCACGCGCGAGATGGTCGAGGCGATGACCCGCTCGACCGCGGGCACCGACGAATGCCCGATCGACGGCATCCCGAACGAGATGACGTCGACGAATTATTAGGGCGCCCGGCCGCGGGCAGTTCGAAGAGACTTTCACGTCACGGTCGTCTAAAGTCCGCTGTCATCTTTGGCAGCGGACGAGGTAGTCGTGCGACAGAATCCCTTCGGTAAAGGCGGCCCGCCGGTTTCCGTGATCGGGCAGGGCACCTGGTATCTCGATCGCGGCGACCGCAAGCGTGCGATTGCGGCGCTCCAGCGCGGCATCGACGAGGGCATGACCCATATCGACACCGCCGAGATGTACGGCGATGCCGAGCTCGTCATTGCGGACGCGATCGCGGGAAGGCGCGACGGCCTGTTCCTCGTCTCGAAGGTGCTGCCGAGCAATGCCTCGCGCCGCGGCACGATCACGGCCTGCGAGCGTTCGCTGAAGCGGCTGAAGACCGATCGTCTCGATTGCTATCTGCTGCACTGGCGCGGCTCCTATCCGCTCGCAGATACCGTTGCCGCGTTCGAGGAACTGATGGTGACGGGAAAGATCCGCTCCTGGGGCGTCAGCAATTTCGATGTCGACGATCTCGACGAACTGCTCGCGGTGACGGGCAGGGGCAGGATCGCCTGCAACCAGGTGCTCTATCATCTGCAGGAACGCGCCATCGAGCACGCGGTGATTCCCTGGTGCGAGAAACACGGCGTGGCTGTGGTCGCTTATTCGCCGTTCGGCCACAACGAGTTTCCGTCGCCGCGCAGCGCGGGCGGCCAGGTGCTGCAATCGGTCGCGGACGCGCACAACGCGACACCGCATCAGGTCGCGCTCAGCTTCCTCGCGCGCGCGCCTTCCGTGTTTCCGATTCCAAAAGCGTCATCTGCGGAACACGCCGCGGAGAATGCGGGCGCTGGCAATCTCGTGCTCAGTGCGAGCGAGATTTCCGCGATCGACAAGGTATTTCCGCGCGGTCCAAAGCCGCGCGGATTGCCGATGTTGTGAGCATGTCGCGCGTGATCCGGAAAAGTGGGAGCCGGTTTTCCGATCAGGTCACGCGCAAATAAAAGCTCGTCGCACCCTTAACAAAGCGTTACCGCGCGGCCGTCCCGCATAGCGCATATCGGCATCCCGCTAGCGTGCCTTGTAGAACGACGCCAATTGGCCTTTTCTAGGCTCATAAGATTCGTTTTTCCCATCGACTGAGACCATCGTGAATCCGCCTCCCGCCGCAGCCGCAAGGCTCGACAGCGCCCCCGTGCCTTTGCCCGAACGCAAGCCCGCCAAGACGAAGGCTCTCGCGCGCCCCGATCTGCCGTTCAAGGGTATCGCGCTGATCCTCGCCTCGACCGTGTTCCTCGGCCTGTCGGATGTCACCGCGAAATACCTCTCGTCGTCGTTGCCTCCGATCGAGATCACGTGGATCAGATTTCTGGTATTCGCGCTGATCATGACGCCGGCGATGATTCCGGGCTCGCCGCTCTACGCACTGAAGACCGGCCGGCGCACCCTGCATCTGATGCGCGGCGCCGCGGTGCTCGGCTCGTCGCTGTTCTTCATCACCGGACTCAGCTTCCTGCCGATCGCGGAAGCCTCGGCCACCGGCTTCGTCGCGCCGATGTTCGTCACGGCGCTGTCGATCGTCTTCCTCAACGAAGTGGTGGGCTTGCGCCGCTGGATCGCGACCGGCGTCGGGTTGCTTGGTGTTCTCATCATCCTGCGGCCCGGCACATCGGCATTTCATATCGCCGCGGTGTTCCCGCTGGTCTCAGCCCTTTGCTGGGCTTGCACGCTGATCATGACGCGCATGTTGGTCGGCACCGAGCGTGCCATCACCACCATGACCTATTCGTCGATCGCGGGTGTCTGCATCCTGACGGTGCTGGTGCCGTTTGTCTGGGTCACGCCGACCTGGCAGGCGGTGGCCTTCGGTATCTTCATCGG
Organism: uncultured Alphaproteobacteria bacterium; assembly: GCA_963726865.1. Classification (GTDB taxonomy): domain Bacteria; phylum Pseudomonadota; class Alphaproteobacteria; order Rhizobiales; family Xanthobacteraceae; genus Bradyrhizobium. The sequence continues at coordinate 320,484 of CAVSEE010000008.1, forward strand.
CATCGCCTCGACGGCAGGCCAGTGGATCGTCGTGCTGGCGTTCCGCTATGCCGATGCTTCCGTGCTCGCGCCGTTCTCCTACACCCAGCTGCTCTGGGTCAGCCTGCTCGGCTACTTCGTCTTCGGCGAAATTCCGGACAAGTGGACCGTGGTCGGCGCCGGCTTCATCGTGGCGAGCGGCCTCTATACCGCCCATCGCGAGCGGGTGCGGCGCTCGCAACTACTCCAGGCGGTAGGCGAATCGTCGCCCAACGCCTGATCGGCAATCAGGCCGAGCGCAGGCGGCGCTCCATGCCGCTTTCGGCCGCGACCGCATCCACGATCGCGTCCAGCTCCATTCGCCGCCGGTAATCGGGATCGATGTGCCGCGCCTTCACGAGGCCGTCGCGGCCGACGACGAAGGTCGCAGGCACCGGCAGCATCCAGGTTTCATTGCCGTTATACGGCGAAATATCGTAGCCGCTTTCTATCATTGCCTGACGTTTCTCGTCGCCCACCCAGAACGCGAGGTTGAGCGAGAGCGCGTAGCCGTTGTCGAGATCGGTCACGACCGGAAACGGCGCACCGGCATGGTCGCGCAGCGCCGCGCCGTATTGGTGCGTCTCCGGCGAGATCGCGACGATCTCGCCGCCGAGCCGCCGCACCTCCGGCGCGATTTCGGCAAGTCCGTCGGCATTGAGCTGACAATAGGGACACCAGTGGCCGCGATTGAACGACACCACCACGGGCCCGCGTTCGAGCAGTTCGCCGAGGCGGACCAGCTTCCCGTCCTGATCGGGCAGGATGAAGTCCGGCATGGCTTCGCCGATCTGCGGCGCGCTGCTGCCTACCTGGTTGGCCTCCAGCCGCGCCACCATGCGATCGACGGCGACGGTGAATTCGGGGCGCAGCCGGCGCACCGTGTCGGCGACCGCTTTCAGCCGCACGCTGAGCGGCGCATCCATCATGCGATTGGCTTCGATGGTCTCTTTCAGCAGTTCGGCGACGGTCTTCTCGGCCATGTCTGTGTTTCCGTATCCGGTCAGGCAGCGATGATGGAGAGTGGAGTTTTGGCGGCTTGCGATGCCGGCGGCCTCTCGGTGAAGATCTGCCAGTCGGCGCTGCGCAACATCTTCATCACGGTCGATCCCACCGCGGTGCGCTCGCGTCCAGCGACACCGTAGAGTTGGACGGTTCGCTTGACGTCGAGCCCTTCGATCTCGGCGCGCCGCAGCGTATCCGGCGTCGAGGCGCTGCGCGGTACGAACGCAATCCCGATATCGGCCTCCAGCAGCTTGATCAGATCGTTTTCGCATGACACGTCGTGGCTGCTGCCGGTATCGACATTGCCCGCACGCAGCGCGGCGCTCAGCCGCGCGGCGTATTCGCAATAGCCGCGTGACAGCAATTGCTGCTGCTCCAGCTCCTCGAATTCGACATGATCCTTGTCGGCCAGCGGATGGCGGCGGTTGACGACGAGCTGAAAGCTCTCGGTGAACAGCGGCCAGCTGTCGAGCCGGTCCCAGTCGTGGTCGATTTCGACCGCAATGGCGAGCTCGGCTTCGCCCGTCTTCAGATATTCGCCGATTTCCTTGCTGCTGCCGCGCAGCAGCTTGAACTCCAGCGTGCTGAACATCCGTTTCAGATGATTGAGATGCGGAATCAGCAGCGCGATATCCACTGCGTTCGCGATGGCGATGCGCAGCGTGCCGATCTTGCCGCCCTTGAACGACGAGGCAAGCGCGCGTGCGCCGGTGGCGGCCTCGAAGCACTGCTTGAGCAGCGGTTGCATGCGCTGGCCGAGTTCGGTGAGCTGCGCCGCCGGGCGTTCGCGGCGGAACAGGTCGCCGCCGAGCTCGGCCTCGAGCTGCTTGATGGCGCGGGTCAGCGACGGCTGCGCGACGTTGCACTCCTCGGCGGCGCGGGTGAAGTTGAGCGTGCGGGTGACCGCGAGGAAGTAGCGGATCTGGTGCATTTCCATGAAGCTTGCCCCTTCGGAAATCGCTGTGATCGGTGAGGGCAGTCTAGCCGAGAGCGCCGTCCGGCGGTTCCAAAACCGCCATAGCCGCCGTCTATGATTGCGAAAGCCGGCGGGTATGCGGTCCGCTTTCGTTCTTTCCTTCCTCCGCCGGCTGTGACAAGGAACGGGCAAAGGGGAGGATAAGTCCAATGCGCGCTGCCATTTTCCGGAACGGCGAGATCGTCGTCGGCAGCTGCCGGAGCCGAAGCCCGGGGCAGGGCAGGTGCTGGTCAAGACGCTCGCCTGCGGCATCTGCGGCTCCGACCTGCATGCGCGCAAGCACGCCCATCGCATGGTGGAACTGGCCAAGCATTTCCCCGGCCGCAAGCCGATGGACCTGTCGCGCGACGTCGTGTTCGGCCACGAATTCTGCTGCGAGGTGCTCGACTACGGCCCGGGCACCGAGCGCAAGTTGAAGCCCGGCACCAAGGTCTGCTCGCTGCCGGCGCTGCTGACGCCGGAGGGCACCGCAGGGCATCGGCTATTCCAACGACAATGTCGGCGGCTATGCCGAGCGCATGCTGCTCAGCGAGCCCTTGCTGCTGGAAGTGCCGAACGGGCTGTCGGCCGAGCATGCCGCGCTGACCGAGCCGCTCGCGGTCGGCGTCCATGCGGTGGCGAAGGCCAACATCAGGGCGGCGAGGTGCCGCTGGTGATCGGCTGCGGCCCGGTCGGGCTTGCGGTGATCGCGGCGCTCAAGATCAAGGGGCTTGCACCCGATCGTGGCGGCCGATTATTCGCCGACGCGCCGCGCGCTCGCCGAAAAGCTGGGCGCCGACATCGTCGTCGATCCCGCGCGCTCGCAGCCCTACGCGACCTGGGCCGAGCATGCCGCAGATGTCGCCGGAGGAGAAGGCCGCGCGGCCGCCGCTGCAGGCGATGCTGCCGGCGCTGAAGCCCGCGCTGATCTTCGAATGCGTCGGCGTGCCCGGCCTGATCCAGCAGGTGTTCGAAGGCGCGCCGCGCGATGCCCGCATCGTCGTGGTCGGCGTCTGCATGGAAAGCGACCGCTCCGAGCCGATGCTCGGCATCCTGAAGGAGCTCAACGTCCAATATGTGCTGGGCTACACGCCGGACGAGTTCGCCTAGTCGCTGCGCCTGATCGCGGAAGGCGACGGTCGATGCGGCCTCGCTGGTGACCGGCCATGTCGGCATCGACGGCGTCGCGCAGGCGTTTGCCGATCTCGCCAATCCGGAAGCAGCACACCAAGATCATCGTCGAGCCGTGGCGGTAGCATCGCCGATGGCGGGACCCATCGCCGCGGCGAATGTCGCACGCATGCTTCCAACAACAGATGACCGGGAATGGGGGCAGGCGCATGATCACGCTGACGGCAAAGGACGTCCTGCCGCGAGGACGGCACCAGCGGCACGCTGGTCGGGCGGGTCTGGCTGCCTGACGTCGGCGGGCCCGGCGGTGGTCGCGGTGCGCGGCGACGGCGTGTTCGATGTCAGCGCGAGTTTTTCGACCGTCAGCGCGCTGTGCGAGGAGGACGATCCGGCGGACGCGCTGCGCGGCGGCGAAGGGCAAGCGGATCGGCGATCTCGAAAGCATTCGTCGCCAACACGCCGCCCGACCGCCGCGACCGCAACAAACCCTGGCTGCTCGCGCCGCTCGATCTGCAGGTGCTGAAAGCCGCCGGCGTCACCTTCGCCATCTCGATGCTGGAGCGCGTGATCGAGGAGCGGGCGCGCGGCAATCCGGCCTCGGCCGAAGCGATCCGCAAGGAAGTGGTGCGGCTGGTCGGCGACGATCTCTCAAAACTCAAGCCCGGCTCGCCGGAGGCGATGAAGCTGAAGCAGGTGCTGATCGACCAGAACGCCTGGAGCCAGTATCTCGAAGTCGGCATCGGCCCCGACGCGGAAGTCTTCACCAAGGCGCCGACGCTGTCCTCGGTCGGCACCGGCATGGATGCCGGCCTGCATCCGAAGTCGACCTGGAACAATCCGGAGCCGGAAGTCGTGCTGGTGGTGTCGAGCCGCGGCAGCGATCGTCGGCGCGACGCTCGGCAACGACGTCAATCTGCGCGATTTCGAGGGCCGCTCGGCGCTGCTGTTGTCGAAGGCCAAGGACAACAACGCCTCCTGCGCCGTCGGCCCGCTGCTGCGGCTGTTCGACAAGAGTTTCTCGCTCGACGACGTGCGCAAGATGGATGTCGGCCTGACCGTGAAGGGCGCGGACGGTTTCGTGCTCGACGGCCATTCCTCGATCGGCAAGATCAGCCGCGATCCGACCGACCTCGTGGCGCAGACCATCGGCGCCGGTGCATCAATATCCCGACGGCTTTGCGCTGTTCCTCGGCACCATGTTCGCGCCGGTGAAGGACCGCGACGCGCCGGGGCAGGGCTTTACCCACAAGCGCGACGATATCGTCACCATCGCGGCGCCGCAGCTCGGCAAGCTCGTCAACCGCATGCGGACCAGCGACGAGTGCGAGCCCTGGACGTTCGGCATCGGCGCGTTGATGCGAAATCTGGCGAAGCGGAAGCTGCTGTAGGGCTGGTTGGCGATCGTCCGCTGTCGCTCATGGAGCGAAGGTGGAAAGCGTAACTTGCTGTTTGTCCACGCGAAGATGGCGGGTACCGCCTCTCAGCGTGGCGAAATGATGCAATATATGTCAGCAAGAGACGTGCTACGAGCAAGAGACGCGCTAAGCGTGTAGAGTTGGTGTACAAACGGCGAGCATCGTATCAAGTTGTGTCGGTGCACATAGGTCAACCATCGCGAGGGGCTCCATGCGACACACATTCAAGTCGCTGCTCAATGTGATCCTCGCAGTCGGTTGCCTCACAGCAACCGCCGCGTACTCGCAGGAAAAACAATCGGCAGCCGTCCTGTTCGAGAACGTGCGCATCTTCGATGGCAAGGGCAACACGCTGTCCGCTCCGTCCAGCGTTGTGGTGCGCGGCAACAAGATCGAGAAAATCTCGCCCGCGGCGAGTCCCGTCGAACGCCGCGCCGACATGCGCGTCATTCAGGGCGGCGGGCGCACGCTGATGCCGGGCCTGATCGACGTGCACTGGCACGTCGTCTATGCCGCAATTCCCCTGTCAACGCTGTTGAACGGCGACATGGCCTACGTCCATCTCGTCGCCGGAAAGGAAGCCGGCGCAACGCTGATGCGGGGCTTTACCAGCGTTCGCGACGTCGGTGGGCCCGCTTTCGGCCTCAAGCAGGCCATCGACCGGGGCGTCGTCGATGGCCCGCGCATCTGGCCTTCCGGAGCGATGATTTCGCAGACCGGCGGGCATGGCGATTTTCGCATGCGCCATGAAGTGCCTGAAGCCCGGAATGGGTCGCCTCCCCGGGGCGAGGCAATCAACGGGGGCGTGATTGCCGACGATCCGGGCGACGTGCGCAAGCGCGTTCGCGAGCAGCTGATGCTGGGGGCGACCCAGATCAAGCTGGCCGCGGGCGGCGGCGTCGCCTCGGAGTACGATCCCATCGACGTCAGTCAATACACCGAGGCCGAGTTCAGGGCTGCGGCCGAGGCGGCAGAGAACTGGGGCACTTATGTCACGGTGCACGCCTACACGCCGCGCGCCATCAGGGCGGCCATTGCCGGAGGCGTCAAGTGCATCGAACACGGCCAGTTGATGGATGAGGCCACGGCCAAGCTGATGGCCGAGAAGGGTGTTTGGCTCAGCATCCAGCCCTTCCTGGACAACGAGTTCGCCAACCCGCAAGCAACGCCGGAAGCAACGGCCAGGGCGCTTCAGGTCTACGCCGGAACCGACAACGCCTACAAGTTCGCCAAGCAGTACAAGATCAAGACCGCCTGGGGAACCGACATACTCTTCGATCCCAAGATGACCGCGAATCAAGGCGCCCAACTTGCGACCCTGGTGCGTTGGTACACTCCTGCGGAAGTGTTGAAGATGGCAACGGCCGATAATGCCGAGCTGTTGGCACTGTCGGGACTGCGCAATCCCTATCAGGGCAAGCTCGGCGTCGTCGAGGAGGGCGCGCTGGCCGACCTTCTGCTGGTCGACGGCGATCCTCTCGCCAACATCAAACTCATTGCCGATCCCGCAAAGAACTTCGTCGTGATCATGAAAGATGGCAAGGTGTTCAAGAACGCCATTCCTTGAGGCAGTTGTCCGTGAGCTTGTTGAACGCGCGCCTGGACCTGGTGTATCAACCGCATGCGCGACAGCGACGAGTGCGAACCGTGGACGTTCGGCGTCGGCGCGTTGATGCGAAATCTGGCGAAGCGGAAGCTGCTGTAGGACGGCTTACCCCGCGGCGGCGCGGCGTCACTCCGCGTCGGGGCTTTCTTTCGAGCCCTTGTGACCGTCAGTTCCGCGGCTGAAGACGCCATAATTGCTTGATTTCACGCCCGTGCCGGCGTCGACGCCGGTGGCGGCCAGCCCGAGCTTGAGAAGCTCGCGAACGGCGGCCGCTCGCGTCGGCATGCGGTGCTTGAAGCGAAAATCATCAACTGCGGCCAATTCCTCAGGTGACAGCATCACTTGCAGCCGCTCGTCACGGATATCGTTCATCATGTGGTAAGCCCCTGCTCGTCATGCTTGAGTAAACTACTCAATTTGCTAAGTCAGCGTTAAGTAATCAACTTACCAAGTTTTAGTTGGTTCCATGAACTTTGCCTCCTGCACCTAGTTAGTAACATAGTATAGTAAAATCAATGGTTTACAGGCGAGCGCGTTTGCGTTAACGTTTTGCCATGGGGCGAGAAGGGACCACCCTCGCCATGACCGACCGCACCGAAAAGACCGACGCATCCCCCAAGCCGAAGGCGCCGCCGCAGCGACGACGTCCCAGCTACGACAGGGTGATCGAGAACATCGACAAATGGATCAACAGCAGCGGATTGCAGAAGCCGACGTGAAGCTGCTGAGGACGTCGTGCCATGGCGATCTATCGGATCCTTCAGAACTCGCCGCTGTCGCCGGAAGACATCAACCGGCTTGTCGCTGCATACGAAGCAACACTCAAGGCGCTCGGTCTCACTGATCGCACCGATCCGATCACGGACCTCGTCGCCAGGAAGATCATCGAAATCGGCCAGACCGGCGTTCGCGATCCCCTGCAGATTTCGGAGTTGGCGGTCACGGATTTGAGCGCGGCGTCCTGAAGTTCTTGCAACTGCGCTTCGGACCTTGCGTTTGGCTTTCATTCACGCAGGTGCGTTCCGGGGTGGCGCTATCGCCCATTTGAAGCGCATGGTGGCACATGGCAAAATCCCCGGGCGGCAGCATTCAGCTGGTTGACGTGACGACCGATATTTTCGCTGATGGGGTGGCGAAGAAGCAGCTTTGGGCAGCCGCTATAGCGCGTGATTTAGCCGTCGGATTGGTTCTGGGCGCCGTGCCGGAAGGATGGACCGCCGTGCTGGCAACGACGCGCTTGACGCCAGGTGAGATGGAGCAGTTGCAAATGCAGCCCGGCGACGTCCGCGAGATGAGGGGAGCCCCCGATCCGTCACGAGCTCCCAGGTCTGTGCGCAGAATGGTCTGATCGAAGGAAGCGGCTGTAAAGGAATTGTTAACCGGGTCGGCTGTTCAGGCCGTCGCGTTCGGCTTTGATTCAGCCTGTGCTGCTTTGCTCGAACTCGTTTGAAAAGCCGGCACCTTGCATTTTCACCGGCCAGAAAAAGAGATTGCCGGGCAATGTTCGACGATTCCGTTCAGGTCCGTTGCCGCCGTTGCCGCAGCGTTTTTCGCGAGCGCGCCCGGCGGCTGCAGAGCGGCTATTCGCGCCAATGTCCGACCTGCGAAGTCGTGCTGTTCTTCGATGACGACTCGCCCGACCAGGCCACCCGGCGCGCCATGAAAAACGCACGGCACGTTCGCGCCGCCCTGCGCGAGCGAGCCGAGCAGCCGGGCAAAAAGCGGGTTGTCCGGGGCTCCGGTCGGCGCGGCTCCCACGAGGCGACCGAAGCCGACGCCGACGAGACCGCGTAGCGATTTTACACCGGCAGCGCGATCGAATATTTCACCTGGCTCAGCGCAAAGCTCGAACTCGATCGAGGCGATGCCGTCGAGCCGCGTCAGCTTGTTCTTCAGGAATGCCTCATAGGACGGCAGGTCGGCGGCGACGACGCGCAGCAGATAGTCGCGGTTGCCGGTCATCAGATAGCATTCCAGCACCTCGTCCCATTTCGAGATCGCGCGCGCAAAGCGGTTGAGGTCTTCCTCCTTCTGCCGCGCCAGCTTGATCGAGATGAAGACGCTGACATGCAGCCCCAGCGCCTTCTGGTCGACGGTGGCGACATAGCGCGAGATCACGCCGCGCTCTTCCAGCAGTTTCACCCGGCGGTGGCAGGGCGACACTGACAGGCCGACCTTGTCGGCCAGCTCCTGCATGGTCATGCGGCCGTCGGTTTGCAGGTGGCCGAGGATCTTGCGGTCGATCGCGTCGAGGGAAGTCATTGGGATAAACTCGTGGTCTGTGGCTTCAGTATTGGTAATTTATCCCAATTTTCCGGGGTATGCCGCCAAAATTTGAGATTTTCAGCCGGCCCGCCGGGAATAGAATTGGCCAATTCGCCATCGCAGGAATTGCCGCCATGGGAATTGCGCCCGCACGTCTGGAAATGCTGTCCGCGCTGAGCCGCAAGGTGTTGTGGCTGTCGTCATGGACCATCCACAACGCCAACCACATCCGCCCCAATACCGACGGGCTGAAGGTCGGCGGCCATCAGGCGTCCTCCGCCTCGCTCGCCAACATCATGTCGGCGCTGTATTTCTCGGTGCTGCGGCCGCAGGACCGCGTCGCGGTGAAGCCGCATGCGAGCCCGGTGTTTCACGCCATCCAGTATCTGTTCGGCCACCAGACCCGCGACAAGCTGGAGAATTTCCGCGGCTACAAGGGCGCGCAGTCCTATCCCTCGCGCACCAAGGACGTCGACGACGTCGATTTCTCCACCGGCTCGGTCGGCCTCGGCGTCGCGCAGACGCTGTTCGCCTCGCTGGTGCAGGATTACGTGAAGGCGCATGGCTGGATGAAGGACCGCGCCGAAGGCCGCATGATCGCGCTGGTCGGCGACGCCGAGATGGACGAGGGCAACATCTTCGAGGCGCTGCTGGAGGGCTGGAAGCACGGCCTGCGCAACACCTGGTGGATCGTCGACTACAACCGCCAGAGCCTCGATGCCGTCGTGCGCGAGGGGCTGTGGGCGAAGTTCGAATCCATGTTCCGCAATTTCGGCTGGGACGTGGTGATCGTGAAATACGGCAGGCTGATGCAGGCGGCCTTTGCCGAGCCCGGCGGCGAGGCGTTGCGGCGCTGGATCGACAATTGCCCGAACCAGATGTACGCCGCGCTGTGCTTCCAGGGCGGCGCCGCCTTCCGGAAACATCTGCGCGACGACATCGGCGATCAGGGCCCGGTCTCGCAACTGATCGACCGCCGCAGCGACGACGAATTGCTGGCGCTGATGTCCAATCTCGGCGGCCACGACATGGCCAGCATGATCGAGGCCTTCGAGGCCGTCGATCACGACCGGCCGGTCTGCTTCATCGCCTACACCATCAAGGGCGTCGGCCTGCCGATGCAGGGCCACAAGGACAACCACGCCGGCCTGATGACGGTGGCGCAGATGGAGAAGTGGCGCGCGGCGCAGAACATCCGGCCCGGCCATGAATGGGACAAGTTCGAGGGACTGTCGCAGGATGCAGCGAAGCTCGAAGCGTTCCTCGCCGCGGCGCCGTTCAACAGCGAAGGCCGCCGCAGGCTGACCGCGCCCGAGATCGAGGTGCCGCGCGAACTCGCCTTCAAGCCGGCCAGCCAGATGTCGACGCAGCAGGGCTTTGGCCTGATCCTCAACGAGCTCGCGCGCGGCGACAGCGAGCTGGCCTCGCGCATCGTCACGACGTCGCCCGACGTCACCGTCTCGACCAATCTCGGCGCCTGGGTCAACCGCCGCGGGCTGTTCGCGAAGGCGGAGAACCACGACCTGTTCAAGCAGGAGAAGATTCCCTCCACCTTCGCCTGGGAATATTCGCCGAAGGGCCAGCATCTCGAGCTCGGCATTGCCGAGATGAACCTGTTCATCATGCTCTCGGCGCTCGGCCTGTCGCATTCCATCAATGGCGAGCGGCTGCTGCCGGTCGGCACGCTCTACGATCCCTTCATCGAGCGCGGCCTCGATGCGCTGAACTACGCCTGCTACCAGGATGCGCGCTTCATGGTGGCGGCGACGCCGTCGGGCATCACGCTGGCGCCGGAAGGCGGCGCGCATCAGTCGATCGCCACGCCCGTTGATCGGCATGGCGCAGGATGGGCTGGCCTCGTTCGAGCCGGCCTTTGTCGACGAACTCGCCGTGATCATGCGCTGGGGCTTCGAGCACATGCAGCGCGACGACGGGGAGGGCGGTTCGGTCTATTTGCGGCTGTCGACGCGCACGATCGAGCAGCCGCAGCGGCCGATCAGCGCGGTGCTGCATCACGAGATCACCGAAGGCGCCTACTGGCTGCGCAAGCCCGGGCCGAATTGCGACATCGTGATCGCCTACACCGGCGCGGTGGCGCCGGAGGCGATCGAGGCGGTCGGCCTGATCGGCGAAAGCCACCGCGACGTCGGCCTGCTTGCGATCACCTCCGCCGACCGCCTGCATGCCGGCTGGACCGCCGCGCGGAAATTGCGCCGCGACCGCCGCGGCGTGCAGTATCTCAGCCACATCGAGAAGTTGCTGGCGCCGCTGTCGCGCGACTGCGGCATCGTCACCGTGATCGACGGCCATCCGGCGACGCTCGGCTGGCTCGGCAGCGTCCGCGGCAACCGCGTCGAGGCGCTCGGCGTCGAGCATTTCGGCCAGACCGGCACCATCGCCGACCTCTACCGCCACCATGGCATCGACGCCAACGCCATCATCGATGCGGCGGAAAGCCTCACCGTCGGCGCGCCGGTGCGGCACCGGAAGATGGCGGTTTAAGGTCGCCCCGGCGGAGGCCGGGCCCATAACCACCTATGCTTCTTGCATCCGGAAGTTCGTCTCCAGCACGCAATGCGATTCCATCGCGCGGTATGGGCCCCGGCCTTCGCCGGGGCGACAAGCCCACCTTGCCCCCCTCACACCCCACCCCCTATATTCCGCGCGTCTGCCGCATCGCGGCCACCCGCATATGGCGGGTTCCACTGCCCCCGGCTTTCGTGCAAGGATGCCTGCCGAACGCTTTCCGTTCTCCCTCCATGCCCCCGCAAGTAAAGAGGTTTCCGATGGTCAATCGCATGCAATTCTACATCGACGGCGCCTGGGTCGATCCGGTCGTCAAGAAGTCCATCCCCGTCATCAATCCGGCGACCGAAGAAGCGATGTATGAGGTTGCGCTCGGCTCCAAGGCCGACGTCGACAAGGCCGTCGCCGCCGCCAAGCGCGCCTTCGAGACCTTCTCGCAGACCAGCCGCGAGGAGCGCATCGCGCTGCTGGAGAAGATCATCGAGGTCTACAAGGCGCCGCATGAAGGACATCGGCGCCGCCATCTCCGACGAGATGGGCGCGCCGCTGCCGATGGCCGAGCGCGCTGCAGGCCGGCGCCGGCCTCGGCCACCTCGCCGTCGACCCTCGAGGTGCTGAAGAACTACCACTTCGAGGAGAACGTCGGCACCGCCGTCGTCGTGCGCGAGCCGGTCGGCGTCGTCGGCATGATCACGCCCGTGGAACTGGCCGCTGAACCAGATCGCCTGCAAGGTCGCGCCGGCGCTCGCCGCCGGCTGCACCATGATCCTGAAGCCGTCCGAGTTCACGCCGACCTCGGCGCTGATCTTCGCCGAAATCCTGCATGAAGCCGGCGTGCCGAAGGGCGTGTTCAACCTCGTCAACGGCCTCGGCCCCGAGGTCGGCGCCGCGATGAGCGAGCATCCCGACATCGACATGATCTCGTTCACCGGCTCGACCCGCGCCGGCATCGACGTCGCCAAGCGCGCCGCCGCCGACCGTCAAGCGCGTCAGCCAGGAGCTCGGCGGCAAGTCGCCGAACGTCATCCTCGACGACGCCGACCTCACCAAGGCGGTGACCGGCGGCGTGATGCACATGTTCAACAACTCCGGCCAGTCCTGCAACGCGCCGTCGCGCATGATCGTGCCGCGTCGAAGATGAAGGAAGTCGCCGCGATCGCCAAGGCCGTCGCCGACAAGACCAAGGCGGGCGATCCGCAGCGCCGAAGGCACCACCATCGGCCCGGTCGTCAACCGCATCCAGTGGGACAAGATCCAGGCGCTGATCAAGAAGGGCATCGACGAGGGCGCCACGCTCGTCGCCGGCGGCCCCGGCCTGCCCGAGGGCGTCAACAAGGGCTTCTATGTCCGCCCGACCGTCTTCGCCGACGTCACCAACGACATGACGATCGCGCGCGAGGAGATCTTCGGACCGGTGCTGACCATCATCGGCGCCAAGGACGAAGCCGACGCGGTCAAGATCGCCAACGACACGCCGTACGGTCTCGCCGGTTACGTCTCGGCCGGCATCGGTCGAGAGCGCCACGCGCGTCGGCCGGCAGATCCGCGCCGGCAACGTCAACCTGCAACGGCGTGCCGAACGAGCGCACCGCGCCGTTCGGCGGCTACAAGCAGTCCGGCAACGGCCGCGAGTGGGGCAAGTACGGCCTGGAGGAATATCTCGAGGTGAAGGCGGTCGCCGGCTTCAACGCGGCGTAAGTTCTTCGCGAGAGACAATGACGCCGGGGCGAGAAATCGCCCCGGCGTTTTGTTTTCTCCGTCATTGCGAGCGAGCGGAGGCGACGAAGCAATGCCCGCTTCGTGTCGCGATGCAAAGCTGGGCATTGCTGTCGCTTCGCTCCCGCAATGACGGCGGCGAAACTATCCCCCCGCCACGCCCTGCGTGTTGACATACAGCGCGTAGATCGACTGGCTCGCCGCCATGAACAGGCGGTTGCGCTTGACGCCGCCGAAGCAGAGGTTGGCGCAGCGCTCGGGCAGCGCGATGCGGCCGATCATGACGCCGTCGGGCGCGAACACCACGACGCCGTCGAGCTCGGGATCGCCCATGCCCCAGCCGCACCAGAGATTGCCGTCGATGTCGACGCGGAAACCGTCCGGCGTGCCCGGCCCGGCGTCGACGAAGACGCGCTTGTTGGAGAGCTTGTCGCCGGAAGGCGAGACGTCATAGGCGAGGATCTTGCGGGTCGGCACGCCGCGGGACTCGATGACGTAGAGGATTTTCTCGTCCGGCGAGAAGGCGAGCCCGTTCGGTCCGAGAACACCTTCGGCGACGACGGTGGCTTTTCGTGTCTCCGGGTCGAGCCGGTAGACGTTCATGTCGATCTCGGGCTCGGCCTTGTAGCCCTCGTAATTGCCGAGCAGGCCGAAGATCGGATCGGTGAACCAGATCGAGCCGTCGGATTTCACCACGACGTCGTTCGGCGAGTTCAGCCGCTTGCCGTTGAAGGAATCCATCAGCACCGTGATCGAGCCGTCATATTCGGTGCGCACCACGCGCCGCCCGCCATGCTCGCAGGTGACGAGCCGGCCCTGGCGGTCGCGGGTGTTGCCGTTGGCGAAGTTCGAGGGTTTGCGGAAGATGCTGACCGCGCCGGTCTCTTCTTCCCACTTGATGATGCGCTGGTTCGGGATGTCGCTGCACAGCAGATAGCGCCCGTCGCCGAACCACACCGGGCCTTCCGCCCAGCGCAGGCCGGTGGTCAGGCGTTCGACGCACGACAATTTCAGCCAGTATTTTTCGAAGCGCGGATCGAGCGCATGGATCGCGGGATCGGGATAATGGGTCGCCTGCCGCCAGCCGGCCGCATAAGAAGATGCATCGGACATTTGCTGTTCTCGTTGTTGCGTTTCCTCCGGCTTGGTTTAGCTATCACTCTCAATCGACGGCCGCAAATGATTGCGATCAAAAACGAGGGATGAGATGCCACGCATATTGATGACCGGCGCCGCAGGGGGAATTGGGACGAGCCTGCGCAAGCTGCTGCCGGCGGTCTATCCGGACCTGCTGCTCAGCGACATCAACAAGCCCGCCGATCTCGGCAGCAATGAGAAATTCAAGGCGGCCGATCTCGCCGACCTCGCCCAGGTCGAGGCGATCTGCGAGGGCGTCGACGGCATCCTGCATTTCGGCGGCTATTCGGTCGAAGGCAGCTGGGACCAGATCCACCAGGCCAACATCATCGGCGGCTACAATCTGTTCGAGGCGGCCTACCGCAAGGGCGTCAAGCGCGTGATCTTCGCGTCGTCCAACCATGCGGTCGGCTTCTACCCGCGCCATCACCGCATCGGCACCGACGTCACCGCGCGGCCCGACAGCCGCTACGGCGTCAGCAAGGTGTTTGGCGAGGCGATGGGCGCGCTCTATGCCGACAAGCACGGCCTCAAGGTGACGTGCCTGCGCATCGGCAATTTCGGCGAGGCGCCGCTCGATCACCGCCGGCTGTCGATCTGGCTCAAGCCGGAAGACCTCGTGCAGCTCTGCCGCATCGGCCTCGAACATCCCGACATCCATTTCGAGGTGCTCTACGGCGCCTCGCTACAACGAGCGCGCCTGGTGGGACAACCACCGCGCCTACGAGCTCGGCTATCGCCCGACCGGCCGCGGCGAGGACTATCGCGAGCACGCGATGGCCGAGCAGGCCAAGCTCAAGCCCGATCCGGTCGGCGACTTCTACCAGGGCGGCGCGTTCTGCAGCATGGAGTTCGACGGCGACAAGAGCCGCATCGTCGACTGGAGCAAGCGCTAGGGACGAGTACTCATCGCTCGCATCACGCAACGCTTCGCGATCGCCTCGACGCGTTTGCTGCAGCGCAACTTCGACGAATGCATGATGGCGCGCTCTTGCGTCATGGCTTTTCCGCGGCTTGAATGGGGATCGACGCAGGCACGTGCACATCAGACGAACAACCAAAGGCACGCATGTAACTGAGTAGAGAACGCTGCTCTGCCTGACGTCACCGCAACCAGGCAGAAAGTCAGCTCGGATTGGCCGATCAAAAAAGGAAAAGCAAATGCCGGTCTACAACATCCTTCTCATGGGCGCGTCGTACGGATCCCTGCTCGCGTCCAAGCTGCTGTTCGGCGGCCATTCGATCCACCTCGTATGCCTGCCGGCGGAAGCCGAGCTGATCAACGCGGAAGGGTTTCGGGTAACGCTGCCGGTCCGCGGCCGCAAAGAACCGGTGCTGCTGGAGTCGCGCAAGCTGCCGGGAAAGGTGACGGCGGGCCCCGCAACCGGCGTCGATCCGTCGAAGTTCGATCTCGTCGGCCTGTGCATGCAGGAGCCGCAATACCGCTCGGACGGCGTGCGCCAGTTGCTGGATGCGGTGGGCAAGTCGGGCGTGCCTTGCATGTCGATCATGAACATGCCGCCGCTCCCCTATATCAAGCGGATTCCCGGTCTCGACTACAAGGCGCTCGAGGCGGCCTACACCGATCCGCGAGTCTGGGATCCGGTCAGTCCGCACAAGATCACGCTGAATAGCCCGGATCCCCAGGCCATTCGTCCGCCTGATGGCAAGGCCAACGAGCTTCTGGTCACGCTGCCGACCAACTTCAAATGCGCCAAGTTCGAGGACGACAAGGATACGCAAATCATCCGCAACCTCGAGCGCGACGTCGATCGTGCACGCTTCAATGCGTCCGGCGAAGAGATCGAACTCCCGGTCAAGCTGAAGGCCTACGATTCGATCTGGGTGCCGCTTGCCAAATGGTCGATGCTGCTGGCGGGCAACTACCGCTGCATCACCGGCGAATGGCATGCGGACCGCGCAGGAAGCCGTGCATTCGAATATCGAGGAGTCGCGTTCCGTCTACAATTTCGTATTCGATCTCTGCGTGAAGCTCGGCGCCAATCCGTCGGACCTCGTTCCCTTCGAAAAGTACGCCGCTGCGGCGCAGAGCCTGTCCCGTCCGGCTTCCGCGGCGCGCGCGTTGCAGAATGGCGCGCCGAACATCGAACGCGCCGACAAGCTGGTCCAGCTCATTGCCCTTCAGAAAGGCTTGCGGCATCCGGCGATCGACGCCCAGGTCGCGCTGGTCGACGCTCGCCTTGCCGCAAACAGGAAGGCGGCAGCCTGAGATTCGGTCAGCGCCAATGGCTCGTTTGAAAGTTCTCATCGCCGGCGGCGGCATCGGCGGCATCACCGCGATGCTGGCGCTGCGGCAACGCGGTATCGACGTCGAACTGTTCGAACAGACGGCGGCGTTCGGACAGGTCGGCGCCGGCCTCCAGGTCTCCTCGAATTCCGCGCGGATCCTGCTCAAGCTTGGACTTGGCGAGGCGCTCAAGCGCGTGACTACCTATCCGGAAGGCCGCGATTATCGCGGCTGGGACACCGGCGAGCGGCTCTATTACACGCCGCTCGGGCAGAAAGCAGAGGCGCATTTCGGCGCGCCCTATTATGCCGCCCACCGGGCCGAGTTGCTCGACGTCCTCTTGAGCGGGCTTGGCGAGCGCGGCTGCCGGCTTGGCTCGCGTGTCGAGCGCGTCGATCAGGATCAAAGCGGTGTCTCGCTGACGCTGGCCGACGGATCGACGGCGCAAGGCGACATTCTGATCGGCGCCGACGGAATTCACTCGACCGTGCGTGCGCAATTGTTCGGCAAGGAACTGCCGCGCTACACCGGCAATGTCGCGTGGCGCGGCCTGGTGCCTGCCGAACGCGTCGCGCATCTCGATCTCGGCAGTGTCGTCGGCGTCTGGATGGGGCCGAACCGCAGCATCGTCCAGTACTATGTTTCCGCCGGCAAGACCTTCAACTGGATCGGGATCAGCCGTTCGTCGCAGCCTGCGCAGGAATCCTGGCTGGCGGAAGGCAGGGCCGAGGATGCGCTGGCCGAATATGACGGCTGGCATTCGACGATCAGAACGATCATCGCGGAGACGCCAAAGATCCTGCGCCAGGCCCTGTACGACCGCGAGCCTCTGCCGGACTGGCAGGTCGGCCGTGTCGTGCTGATGGGCGACGCCGCGCATCCGATGATGCCGTTTTACGCCCAGGGCGGCGCCCAAAGCATCGAAGACGCCTACGTGCTGGCCGGCTGCATCGCCGAAGCCGAGGGGCGGCCCCTCGATGCGCTCGCTCGCTTCGTCAGGATGCGGCAGCCGCGCACCGCATGGATGCAAGGCCTCGCCCGGCGCGAGGAAGAACTTTATCAGATGAACGACACTGCGGCGATCAGGGCGCGCAACGATCGCATGCGCACGAACCGGCTCCCCGAGACGGCGACGTTTCCGCCGGAACAGGAGCGGCTTTACGGTTACGACGCCGAGATCGAATTGCGCAAAGGCGCCTGACCATGAAATTCAGTCGATCGTGGGCGATTGCGTTATGGGCTGCGACCGCCTTGGTCTCTCATGCCGCCAGCGCGCAAAGCTTTCCCAGCCGGCCCATCACGGTGATCATGCCGTTTGCCGGCGGCAGCGCCAGCGACGTGGTCAGCCGGGTTCTCTTCAACAAGATGGCGGCCATCCTCGGGCAGCCGATCGTGGTGGAAAACAAGCCGGGCGCCGGCGGAAATCTCGGTACCGCGCTGGCGGCCAAGGCGGCTGCCGACGGCTACACGCTGGTCGGCGCGGCTTCGGGGCCGCTGGCCGCCAATCTGACGCTCTACAAGGATCTCGGCTACGACCCGCAGGAGATTGTCCTGATCTCGCCGTTCGCCAGCTTCACCATCGTGGTGACCGCGAGCAAGAAGCTTGGCGTCACCACCGTCAACGATCTCATCGAGCGCGCGAAGAAAGAGCCGGGCGCGCTGAACTACGGATCGGTTGGCATCGGCTCCTCGCAGCATCTGGCCGGAGAATATTTCGCCCAGGTCGCCAAGGTGAAACTCACCCACGTTCCCTATCGCAACATCGCGCAATTCGGACCGGACCTGATTGCCGGCACGGTGCAACTCGGCTTTGCCTGGTATCCGAACGTGTCCGGGCCGCTGGCGGCTGATGGAGCCGTCGCGCTCGCCGTCGCGGGAGATTCCCGGCTGCCCGCGCTGCCGAATACACCGACGACGGCGCAAGCGGGCTTGCCGGAATACAGGTTCGACGGCTGGTTCGGCCTGGGCGCGCCCGCCGGCGTGCCGCGGGACATCCTGCAACGATTGAACGCCGCATTGAACGAAGCGCTGAAAGATCCCGCGGTACGGGTCCGGTTTGAAGAGATCGGCGCCGTGCCGATCGGGCTCGATCTCGACAAGGCGAGGGTGTTCCTGGCGGACGAGGTGGTGAAATACCGGGACATCATCACCAAAGCCGGGATCACCAGGATCGAATAGTGGATTGAAGAACCGGCGAGCGCCTCCCGGCGCCGAGGGTGAGAGAACGAACTAGTCCTTGCATTCGTACTCACGTTTCTCCGCCTCCGCACGCTCCATCATCTCCTTCATCTTTTCTTTGGACACGATTTCCTCGTGAGCTTTCGGCTCGGTTCCCGGCCCATCGAATGCTTCCGCAAATCCGGCGAGAGAAAGCGAAATGCCGATTTTGGCGTGGTCCGCACCGGTTGCCTCGACGGCAACCGTCTGTGAGCGCTTCAGCCGCTCGACAAACTCCCTGTCGATCGCGAATTTGCCGCCGCAACTCGTCGCGACACATTTGGGGTCGGAAATAACAACGGGATTGCCTTGATCGATGCGGATGCTGACCGCACTTTGGAGCGGCCGTTTTGTAGCGAGATAGGCAGACAGTCCAAGGCCCTTGTCATCGACAAAGACCAAGAGGCCGCCGCCGGAAGGATGGCACGCTCCCCGCACGCCGCTTCCAACGAAGCAAATCGTTCCAATGCAGGACTTGGCCCACGGCTCATATGTCAGTTGGGCTGCGCGCGGATCAGCGGCGAAGGCTGCTCCGTTGAAGATGATTTGGGTTGTCACCGACCACAATAACGCTGCCGCGACCTTCATGGCGCATCCCCGAATGGAAAGCAGCTTGGCTTGTTATTGCGGTTTTTTGTCGTCGTTCGCGATCCGCCCGAGATAGTCCGACTTGCTGAACTGCATGTGATCGACGCAGAGCTGCGCGAACGCCCAGCTGTCGCGGCCCTTCAACAGCTCGATCATCAGTTCGTGCTGGCGGCGCGATTGCGCGAGGCCTTCCTTGTCGGCGAGGTTCTTCGCGCGCATCGGCAGCGTGATGTTCATGTAGTCCTGCAGCGAGCGCACCAGATAGGGATTGCCGCAGGCCGAGAACAGCGCGACGTGGAAGGCGTCGTTGGCCTCGTGGATGCCGCGCAGATCCTGCGCGTCGGCGCGCTCGCAATAGCGCTGCTGCAATTCGCCGAGCTGCTCGATCAGGGCGGCCGGCGCGGGCAGGGGGATCATCAGCGCGGCCTGCCGCGTCAGCATTTCCCGGACCTCGTAGATCTGGCGCACTTCCTCGGCGGAATAGAACCGCACCGTGGCGCCGATGTTTTTTTCGCGCAGCACGATGCCCTGGCGTTCGAGCTGGAACAGCGCCTGCCGGACAAAATGCCGGCTGGCGCCATAGCGGCCCATCAGCGAGTCCTCGACCAGCCGCGAGCCCGGCGCGAAGCGGCCGAAGATGATGTCCTCCTCGAGCCGGCGGATCACTTCCGCCTGCTCCTCCTCGCGCGAGAGGGAAGCGCTTTCCTGCGATGCGGCTTGCGCGGTCATGTCCGCGAAATCAGCACGCGCTGCCGATCATTGTCAATAATGCCGGGCATTTTGCCGCTGTCGACAGCTGCGTCCGTGCGCCAAATTATCGAGCATTGACAATAATTCCGCGCACTCCTTTAGTGGGCGCCCAAAGCACAGGGAAGAAGAGATGACCGACGGGCTTCGCAAGGGATTGGCAAGCTATGGCGATGCCGGGTTCTCGCTGTTCCTGCGCAAGGCCTTCATCAAGGCGATGGGCTATTCCGACGACGCGCTGGAACGCCCGATCGTCGGCATCACCAACACCTACAGCGATTACAATCCCTGCCACGGCAACGTCCCGCAGATCCTGGAGGCGGTGAAGCGCGGCGTCATGCTGTCGGGCGCGATGCCGATGGTGTTCCCGACCATCTCGATCGCCGAGAGCTTTTCGCACCCGACCTCGATGTATCTCCGCAATCTGATGGCGATGGACACCGAGGAGATGATCCGCGCCCAGCCGATGGATGCGGTGGTGGTGATCGGCGGCTGCGACAAGACGCTGCCGGCGCAGATCATGGCCGCGGTCAGCGCCGACCTGCCGACCGTCGTCATTCCCGTCGGCCCGATGGTGGTCGGCCATCACAGGGGCGAGGTGCTCGGCGCCTGCACCGATTGCCGCCGGCTGTGGGCGAAGTATCGCGCCGGCGAGATCGACGACGTCGAGATCGAGGCGGTCAACGCCCGCCTGGCGCCCTCGGTCGGCACCTGCATGGTGATGGGCACCGCCAGCACCATGGCCTGCATCACCGAGGCGATGGGCCTGTCGCTGCCGATGAGCGCCACCATTCCCGCGCCGCATGCCGAGCGGTTCCGCTCGGCCGAGGCGAGCGGCAGGGTCGCCGCCGCCATGGCCAAGGCCAAGGGGCCGAAGCCGAGCGAGTTCCTCACGGCGTCGTCGTTCCGCAACGCGCAGGTGGTGCTGCAGGCGATCGGCGGGTCGACCAACGGCCTGATCCATCTCACCGCGATCCAGCATCGCACCAAGCACAAGGTCGACCTCGACGCCTTCGACAAGCTCGGCCGCGAGGTGCCGGTGCTGGTCGATTTGAAGCCGTCGGGCGATCACTACATGGAGCATTTTCATCACGCCGGCGGCGTGCCGAAGCTGATGAAGCAACTCGGCGATCTCATTGATCTCGATGCCAAAACCATCACCGGTGCGACTTTACGTGAAGTCGTAGCATCGGCAGAGGAAGTGCCGGGGCAGGACGCGATCCGCGCCAAGGCAAATCCGATCAAGGCCGAGGGCGCGCTCGCCATCCTGTACGGCAACCTCGCGCCGCGTGGCGCCGTCATCAAGCACTCGGCGGCGAGCCCAAAGCTGCTGCAGCACACCGGCCGCGCGGTGGTGTTCGAGTCCGTCGAGGACATGACCAACCGGGTCGACGACCCCGATCTCGATGTCACCGCCGACGACGTGCTGGTGCTGCGCAATGCCGGCCCGAAGGGCGCGCCGGGCATGCCGGAGGCCGGCTATCTGCCGATCCCGAGGAAGCTGGCGCGCGCCGGCGTCAAGGACATGGTGCGCATCTCGGATGCGCGCATGAGCGGCACCGCGTTCGGCACCATCGTGCTGCACATCACCCCGGAATCCGCCGTCGGCGGCCCGCTGGCGCTGGTGCGGAACGGCGACCAGATCCGGCTCGATGTCGCCAAGCGCCGCATCGAACTGCTGGTCGACGAGGCCGAGCTGAAAAAGCGCCATGCCGCGCTGGCGCCTGCCGGCACGCCGGATTGGGCCAAGCGCGGCTACGCCTGGCTGTTCAACGAGACCATTCTGCAGGCCGACGAAGGCTGCGACTTCGACTTCATGCGCGAGAACGGCAAGGATGATCAAGGGATGATCGCGACCAATTGTCGATAATGATGCCGGATAATACCGCTCTGCGTCATCTCTGAACCGTTTGCCTCCCGTTTTATTGACAATCCCGCGGAACTGATGGGATGATCCGAAAAAATCAGGGAGGGGAGTGAGATGCGATTTCAGCAAGCGATTTTCCGTGCGGCGTTGGCCGCATCCGCCGTGCTGCTGGCGGCGGACGCGGGCGCCCAGGAGAAGCACTATCGCTTCGCCTATGACCAGCCGCGCAACACCGGCTATTCCATCGCCGGCGACCTGTTCTCCGACAAGCTCAAGGAATTGAGCAAGGGGACGATGATCGTCGACCAGTATCCCGGCGCGCAGCTCGGGCAGGAGCCGCAGGTTCTGCAGCTCGTGAAGGCCGGCGACATCGATTTCGCGATCATCTCCTCGGCCAACACCGCGACCATCTCGCCGCAGGCCGGCGTGATGTCGCTGCACTTCCTGTTCCGCGACGATGACCACGTCGTCAAGGGGCTCGCCGACCCCCGCGTGTTCGAGGCGATCCGCACCATGATCGACGAGACGACGCAGGGCCTGCATGTGATCGGCACCGGATCGCAGGGCGTGCGCCACATGTACAGCAAGAAGGAAATCAAGAACGTCGGCGACATCAAGGGCCTGAAGATCCGCGTGCAGGCCACCGCCACCGAGGACACGATGTTCCCGGCCTATGGCGCGCAGACCGTGCACATGCCGTTCGGCAGCGTCTACACCTCGCTGCAGACCGGCGTGGTCGACGTCGCCGAGAACAGCATCAACGTCTATCTCGTCAACAAGCACTACGAAGTTGCGCCGGTGCTGAACATCACCGAGCACGAGGCCAACAACGCGCTGGTGTTTGTCTCCGACAAGGCCTGGCAGAGCTTCTCCGACGAGCAGAAGAAATGGGTGCTGGCGGCGGCGAACGAGGTCAGCTCGAAGGAGCCGGCCAAGGCATTCGAGCTGGAAACGGACGGCGGCGACCAAGCTGAAGTCGATGGGCGTCAAGATCGTCGAGAACGTCGACAAGAAGACCTTCACGACGATCGCCGATCCCTATCTCGACAAGCTCGCCAAGGAGCTCGGCCCGCACGCGGAGAAGATCAAGAATCTGATCCGGTCGATTAATTAGGCACATGCCACCACAGTCGTCCCGGCGAAGGCCGGGACCCATACTCCGTGAAGGATGTGTTGGGCACGATGGAGCCAGGCACCTTGCTTTCGGTCACTGAGCGCCGGTGGTTATGGGTCCCGGCTTTCGCCGGGACGACAGCGGGGACGGGGACACGGACTTTCATGGCTGCCGAAAAACTGGTGCTGCAGCGGCAGCGTCACCTGAAATGGCGCGCGCTCGACCGGCTCGAGCTCGCGCTGATGATCATCTGCGGCGTGCTGTGCTTCGGCTTCTCGCTGTCGGTGACCGCCGACATCGTCACCCGGGTGATCGGCAGCCCCTGGCTGTGGCTGCAGGAAGTCACCTCCACGCTGTTCATCTACGCGATCTTCATCGGGACGGCGGTGGCCACCCGCCGCAATGATCATCTCTATCTCACCGCGATCTCGGAATCGATGCACGGCACCAGCGCATCGATCGTCGAGCTCATCATCCGCCTCGTCGTGCTCGGCGTCGCGTTCTGCCTGATCTGGTACGGCTACATCAACTATCTCAGGGGCTTCGGCAGTTTCCGCCTGCCGTCGGGCACGCCGATCGCCTCGCTCTACGCCATCATTCCGATCTCCGGCGTCCTGATCGCGCTGTTCACCGTCGAGCAGCTGGTCAACGGCCTGCGCAACGGCTTTGACCATCCCGAGCCCCCGGAGGACGACGGCAGCGGTTCCCATGGTCGAGGGCGGCCAGCACACGGTAGCGCAGCCATGAGCGCACCCGTCATTCTCATCCTGATGTCGACGCTGCTTCCTGTTCTTCGGCTATCTCGGCGTCCCCGTGCCGTTCTCGCTGATGGCGCGGCGTGTTCATCGGCGCGATGCTGTCCGATGTCGCGCTCGCGGCTATCATCCAGAAGATCTTCGACGGCGTCGATGCCGAGGCGCTGCTGGCGATCCCGTTCTTCCTGCTGGTCGGCGAGCTCATGAGCTCGGCCAATGTGGTGCAGCGCATCGCCAATCTCTCGGTCGCGCTGGTCGGGCACATCAGGGGCGGGCTGTCGCAGGTCGTCGTCGTGTTCTCGATGTTCTTCTCGGAAATGTCGGGCTCGACCACCGCCGACGTCGCCGTGATGACGCGCGCGCTCGGCGGGCCGATGAAGCGCGAAGGCTACGAGCCCGCCTTCATCGCCGCGATCATCGCGGCCGCCTCGACCATCGCAGCCCTGGTGCCGCCCAGCATCACCGCGGTGGTCTATGGCGCCGTCGGCAACGTCTCGATCGCGGGCCTGTTCATGGCCGGCGTGGTGCCCGGCCTGATGATCGGCTTCGGCCTGATGATCTATTGCTATTTCTTCGGCCCGTCCGGCCTGAGCAAGCCGCGTGCGCCGCTCAAGCTGGTGGCATTCGCCGCCGGCGACGCCGCGCTGCCGCTGATGATCCCGGTGATCCTGCTCGGCGGCATTCTGACCGGCTGGTTCACGCCGACCGAAGCCGGCGTGGTCGCGGTGTGCTGGATCATTCTGGTCGTGATCCCCGCGCTCAATCGCGGCCACATCAGGAAAATCCCGTACGACTTCTGCCTCGCTGGGCTGATCTTCTCGCTGCCGCTGATCACCATCGGCGCGGCCAACGCCTTCGGCTGGATGCTGGCGTATCTGCGCGGCGCCATCTATCATCGCCGACTGGATCACCTCGATCGCCGGCAACGACCCGCATCTGATCATGCTGCTGATGGTGCTGCTGTTCACCGTGGTCGGCGATTTCATCGAACCGGTGCCGACCATCATCATCTTCATGCCGCTGGTGAATGCGCTGACGCAAGCCGGCGACATCAACTCGCGTGCATATGGGTGTGGTGCTGATCGCCACGCTCGCCTTCGGCCTGATCACGCCGCCGTATGGTCTGGTGCTGCTGATGGCCTCGAAATTCATCGGCATCAGTTTTGCGAAAGCGCTGCGCGCGGCGCTGCCGATCTATGTCGTGTTCCTCGTCACCATCACCTTCACCATCTATTTCCCGAAGGTGGTGCTGTGGCTGCCCAAGCAGGTGATCCCGGAATCCGTCGGTTGCTTCAAATCGCCGTCGGGTACAGGGTATATCTGCCCGCAGTAGCACCAGGAGGCAGGTATGGCGATCACGACGAAAGCGCTCGCTGCAGCGCTCATCGCCTTGCTTGCCTGGCCGCAGGGGGCGCTTGCGCAGATGAAAGTCATTATCTCCGGCGGGTTCTCCGGCGCCTATGAGCAGCTGCTGCCGGAATTCGAGCAGGCCAGCGGCATCAAGGTCACGACAGGCTCGGGCGCCTCGCAGGGCGACGGGCCGCAGACCATCGGCGCGCAGCTCGCGCGCGGCGAGAAGGCCGATGTCGTGATCCTCTCGCGCGAGGGCCTCGACGGCCTGATCGCCGCAGGCCGCATCGCCGCCGGCACCGATGCCGACCTTGCAACAGTCGGAATTGGCGTCGCCGTGCGCAAAGGCGCCGCCAAGCCGGATCTCGGCACTGTGGATGCGATCAGGCAGGCGCTGCTCAAGGCGAGGGCTGTGGCGGTCCCGGCAAGCACCTCCGGCATCTGGCTGGTGAAGGAGCTGTTTCCCAAGCTCGGCATCGCCGAGACCATCAACGTCAAGGTCAGCCCGCGCGGCTCCGGCGCGACCGCCATGGTCGCCGCCGGCGAAGCCGATCTCGGGGTGCTGCCGATCAGCGAAATCCTGCACGACAAGGGCGTTGATCTGGCCGGTGTGTTTCCGGCGGAGATTCAGTTCATCCAGACGTTTTCAGCCGCCGTTGTCGCCGGCGCGAGCGAGGCGGAGGCCGGGAAGCGGTTGATCGAATTTCTCACCTCCGCGCGCGCGGCCGCGGCGATCAAAGGCGCCGGCCTGGAGCCGCGCACTGCTGCAAAATAGATGCGCGTCTGTACTTCGTGAGGGGTGCCACACCGGCGGGGCTCCCTCCACCGCTTGCGGGGGAGGGTTGGGGGTGGGGGTGCCGCGGCGAGTTCGACTGTCCGTGTGAAGAGAGCCTACGTACTCACTTCCACCACGCTCCACGCATTCTCCGTCCGCGTGAAGCGGAACGGCCGCCCGTGACCGTTCTTGAAGAAACTTCCCGTCATCGTCTGCGCCATCGATTGCATCACCGCGTCATGGCAGACGAACAGGATCTCGCCCTCGGGGTGGCGGTCGAGCCATTGGCCGACAGCGCGCATCGCGCGGGAGGCGACGTCGGCCCATGGTTCGGAATCCGCCGGCAGCATGTCGACCAGGCCCTGCGCGTTGTTCTTGCCATGCTGGATCATCAGGTCGCGGACCCGCTTGCCTTCAAAGCTGCCGAAGTCGAGCTCGATCAGGCCGCGATCGACGGCGACGGTTTTGGCCGCGGCATTGGCAATGATCTCGGCAGTCTGCACCGCGCGGAGCAGGGGGCTCGAGACGATGTGGCGCGAATTCGAGCGCGCGCAACTTCTCGGCGGCGGCGTGCGCCTGCGCGATGCCGTCGTCGTTCAGGGGATTGTCGGTCAGCCCTTGAAACAGACCCTGCCGGTTCCAGTCGGTCGCGCCATGGCGCAGGCAGATGAAGGAACGCTGTGGCGTCACGAGCGCGCTCATTTCGACTTGCTGGTGAATTTCTTCACCGCCACGCGGAAATCCTCCGACTGCATGCAGTCGATGATGTTCTTCTCCTCGGCATCGAGCTGCGCCTTGGTCGAGGCGGTCGCGGCCTGATAGACCAGCGCCTTGGTGGCGCCGATCGCCGCCGGCGGGATTGCGCGCCAGCCGCTCGGCGAATTTTTTCGTCTCCGCCTTCAGCTCCGCCGCGGGGACGACCTTCGCCACCAGACCCCACTCATAGGCCTGTTGCGCGGTAAAGCTGTCCTCGGCGAGAAAGATCTGGAACGCGCGGCGTACGCCAACCGTGCCGACCATGCCGACGGTGCTGCCGCCGTCCGGCGAGACGCCGATCTTGGCATAGGCCGGCGTGAACTTCGCATCTTCAGTGGCGATGCAGAGATCGGTGATGAAGGCGAGCCCCATGCCGGCGCCGGCCGCCGAGCCGTGCACGCTGGAGAGCACGATCTTCGGCATCCGCCGCACCGTCTCGATGAAGGCGTGATAATGCTTCAGCAGTTCGCCGACCACGGGCGCGATGGTGTCGGCTTCCGCCGCAGCACCAATGGTCTGCAGATCGCCGCCGGCGGAGAAGGCGCGGCCTTCGCCCTGGATCACCAGCACCTTGATCGCGTCATTGGCCTCGACCTCGGCGCCGAGCTGTTCCAGCTTTTGCGCAATCGCGAGGTTGACGGAATTGAAGGCCTCCGGCCGGTTCAGCGTGATGGTGGCGATCGGGCCGTCGATCGAAAGAAGCGCGGCGTCAGACATCTGAAAAGGTCCCGTGTCGGAAGTTGCGCGGGCATTTAAGTCCGGGAAGGGGCAGGTGACAATCCCGGGGAAGTCTGCAACACTTTGCCATCACCGGTCGCGGGGCGCATGAGCCGTCTCGTGCCGGGAGAGGCCTCCATTCGGGAGGGTGCGGCCACGAGCGCCGAAACCCGGGATGCAGCGGGCAAGCACCAAATCCGGGAGCAATGAGAGGCAACGCCATGGGTCATCCCTGTGCGCTTTCAGTTGAGTTGCATCGATGACGCGCGGGACCGGTTGTCATTGCCGGCGCTGGACACGCCGGATTCCAGATGGCGATGTCGCTGCGGCAGGACGGTTTTGCCGAGCGCATCCTGCTCGTCAATGACGAGGGCCATCTGCCGTATCAGCGCCCGCCGCTGTCGAAGGCGTATCTGAAGGGCACCGGCGGCCCGGAAAGCCTGAGCTTCCGCCCGGAAAAATTCTTCGGCGATCAGAAGATCGAGCTGGTCACCGATCGCGGCACCGCGATCGACCGTGCCGCGCGCAAGCTAAAACTCGCCTCGGGCGCTTCGCTCGACTACGGCCATCTCGTGCTCGCGACCGGCGCGCGCAACCGCCTGCTTGATCTTCCCAACGCCAATCTCGCGGATGTGCGCTACCTGCGCACCCTCGACGAGAGCCAGGCGCTGCGCGACCGTATGACCGATCACCACCATGTCGTGGTGATCGGCGCCGGCTTCATCGGCCTCGAATTCGCCGCGACGGCGCGCGCCAAGGGGCTCGAGGTCGACGTGGTCGAGCTCGGCGTGCGCGTGATGGCGCGGGCGGTGACCGCGGAAATCTCGGAATATTTTCAGCTCCGCCACACCGCGGCGGGCATCCGCATCCATCTCGGCGTGCAGGTCACCAGCATCGAGAGCGATCGGCAAAAAGATCACCGGCGTCAGCCTCAGCGACGGCCGTCACATCCCGGCCGATCTCATCGTGGTCGGCGTCGGCGTGCTGCCCAATGTCGAGCTTGCCGCGGAGGCGGGACTTCCCGTCGCGTCCGGCATCGTCGTCAACGATCATCTGCTCACGGCGGACGAAAACATCTCGGCGATCGGCGACTGCGCACTCTATGCCAGCCATCGCTTCAACGGCTCGTTGCGGCTGGAGTCCGTGCAGAACGCCACCGACCATGCGCGCTGCGTCGCCGCGCGGCTGACCGGCAAGGACGAGGTCTATGACGGGCTGCCCTGGTTCTGGAGCGACCAGGGGCCGGACAAGCTGCAGATGGCGGGGCTGACCACCGGCTACGACCGCGTCGTGGTGCGCGGCAACCGCGAGCAGGGGCAGTTCTCGGCGTTCTGCTACAAGGGCGACAAACTGCTCGGCATCGAATCCGTCAACCGCGCCGGCGACCACATGTTCGGCCGCCGCCTGCTGGCCAAAAATGGTTCAATCATTCCGGAGCAGGCGGCCGATCCCGGCTTCGACCTCAAGAGCGCCCTGACTTAAGTCGGACCGCGCTTCCACTTGCATCGGGGAACCAATTCGGCGACTTTTGCTCCCAGAAGGACCTGCAAGGGTCTCGGTAACAAGGGAGGGGGAGTCATGTCCGTCTGGACACGCCGCGCCGCATTGTCGGCAGCATTCGTCATCGCTTCAATCATTGCAGTCCCGGCTCAGGCGCAGACCAAGCTGAAATGGGCGCATGTCTACGAGGTCGCCGAGCCCTATCACACCCAGGCGCTGTGGGCTGCCGGCGAGATCAAGAAGCTCACCAACGGCAAGTATGACATCGAGGTGTTCGCCGCCTCGCAGCTCGGCAACGAAAACCAGATCAACGAAGGCCTCGGCCTCGGCACGGTCGATATCATCTACACCGGCACGTCGTTTGCGGGCTCGGTCTACAAGCCGCTGTCGATTTCCGGCGCGCCGTTCATGCTGCGCGATTTCGATCACTGGAAGGCCTATCGCGACAGCAAGCTGTTCCGCGAACTCGCCAAGGGCTACGAGGACAAGACCAAGCACAAGGTGATTACGCTCACCTATTACGGCGAGCGGATGGTGACGGCGAACAAGGAAATCAAGAAGCCCGAAGACATGAAGGGCATGAAGCTGCGCGTCCCGCCGGCGCCGCTCTATCTGATGCTGGCGAAATCGGTCGGCGCCAACGCCACCCCGATTGCCTTCGCCGAGGTCTATCTTGCCCTGCAGCAGGGCACGGTGGACGGACAGGAGAACCCGCTGCCGACCATCATGGCCAAGAAGTTCTACGAGGTGCAGAGTCACATCATGCTGACCGGGCATATCACGGAGTCGCTGCTGACGATCGTCGGCGCCCATGTCTGGTCCAAGCTGAACGACGACGAGAAGAAGATCTTTCAGGATACGCTGACACAGGCCGCGGCCAAGGCCTCGGGCGAAATCCGTACCTCTGAACAGAAGATCGCCGATGAGCTGCGCAAGCTCGGCAAGACCGTGGTTCAGGTCGACCGCGAAGCCTTCCGCAAGGCGGCGGTTCCCCTGCACAACGACGCCTCCGCCGGCGCCGGCTGGACCCAGGCGCAGTACGACGAGTTTCAGGGGCTGAAGTAGCTGTCACAACTGTCGTCCCCGCGAACGCGGGGACCCATACGCCGCGGCGGTCGTAGTTCGAAGACTTGGTCGACGACTTTCTCGCAACCAATGATCCGCCTGTGGTTATGGGTCCCTGCTCCAGTGCGCAAGTGCGCACAAGGCAGGGACGACAGGGAATTTGGATCACGCATGAACACCACCCAACAACCCGATCCCGCCGACGACGTCCATCTCATCGTCGCCAAGGACGAAGAGGTCACGGTCGAGAATTATCCGGAAAACTGGATCGCCTTCGTCCTGTTCTGGGCGCTGGCCTTCATCGTCTTCCTGCAGTTCTTCACCCGCTACATCCTCAACGACAGCCTGGCCTGGACCGAGGAGATCGCGCGCTACGGCCTGATGTGGCTGGCCTTCATCGGCGGCGCCGTGGTGACGCGCAAGAAGACGCATATTGCGGTCGAACTGCTCGGCAACCTCATGAAGCCGAGTCGCGTTGCGCACCGCGCTGTTCGCGCTGGTCGATTTCGTCACGCTCGGCTTTCTCGCGCTGCTGGCCTGGTTCTCGATATCAATCACCGAGCGCATGCAGAGCCAGACCATGACGGTGTTCGACCTGCCGATGAGCTACGTCTACGGCGGTGTCGCGTTCGGCTGCTTCCTGATGCTGTTCCGGCAGATCGTCACGGTCTGGACCCACGCGCGGCAGCGCTGGCAGCGCGCCGACGACTACATCAAGCAAATTCCGGCTGATTGAGCGCGCCATGCCCATCCTGATTTTCGTTTTCCTGGTGGCGTTGCTGGTCGGCGTGCCCGTGTTCATTGCGCTCGCGCTGTCCTCGCTGCTCTACACCCACTTCATCGCCGGCATCCCCGATTTCGTCATCCTGCACCGCATGGCCGGCGGGCTCGACAGTTTCCCGCTGCTCGCGGTGCCGTTCTTCATCCTCGCCGGCAATTTGATGAACTCGGCCGGGATCACCAACCGCATCTATGATTTCGCGGTGGCGACCTGCGGCTGGATGCGCGGCGGACTGGCGCATGTGAACATCTTCGGCTCGGTGATCTTCGCCGGCATGTCCGGCACCGCGATTGCGGATGCCGCCGGCCTCGGCACCATCGAGATCAAGGCCATGCAGGATCATGGCTACGACACCGAATTCGCCGTCGGCGTCACGGCCGCGTCCGCCACGCTCGGGCCGATCATCCCGCCGTCGCTGCCGTTCGTGATCTACGGCATGATGGGCAATGTCTCGATCGGCGCGCTGTTCCTCGGCGGATTCATCCCCGGCGCGGTCATGACCATCTTCATGATGCTGTACGCGACCTATTGCGCGCGCAAATACAACATGGGCCCCGATCAGCGCTTTCGCTGGTCGGTGCTCGGCCGCACCTTCGTTGCGGCGCTGCCGGCGCTGCTGACGCCGGCGCTGATCGTCGGCGGCATGACGTTCGGCTGGTTCACGCCGACGGAAGCCGCGATCGCCGCCTGCACCTGGGCGCTGATCCTCGGCATCTTCCTCTATCGCTCGCTGACCTTGAAGCAGTTCTACAAGGTGACGATGGACACCATCGAGACCACCGCCGGCGTGCTGCTGATCGTCGCCGCCGCCTCGCTGTTCGGCTGGGTGCTGACCACGACGCGCCTGACGGAGGCAGGCGCCGCGGCGCTGCTCGACCTCACCAA
This sequence comes from uncultured Alphaproteobacteria bacterium, assembly GCA_963726865.1. Taxonomy (GTDB): domain Bacteria; phylum Pseudomonadota; class Alphaproteobacteria; order Rhizobiales; family Xanthobacteraceae; genus Bradyrhizobium. Next base: position 351,623 of record CAVSEE010000008.1, read on the forward strand.
CAACAGGTACGTCATCCTGCTGCTGATCAACATCCTGCTGCTGGTCGTCGGCTGCTTCCTCGAGCCGATCGCCTCCATCAGCATCCTGGTGCCGGTGCTGATGCCGATCATCGTCAAGGTCGGCATCGACCCCGTGCATTTCGGGGTCGTGATGACGCTGAACCTGATGATCGGCCTGCTGCACCCGCCGCTCGGCATGGTGCTGTTCGTGCTGTCGCGAATAGCCAAATTGTCGATCGAGCGGACGACGATGGCGATCCTGCCCTGGCTGGTTCCGCTGCTTGATGTCGCTGATCGCGATCACGCTGATCCCGGAGCTGACGCTCTGGCTGCCGCGCACGTTCGGGATGCTGAAGTAGCTCAGCGCAGGGCAGCCGCTCGGCGGTCGCGCGCCCGGCTAGGGCGCGATGCGGCCGAACCAGCCGCGCATTCTCTGCGCAAAGCTGCGCTGCTGGCCGTTCGCGGTTTCGGCCAAGCGGCTCGGCGGCGATCGCGGGCTCTTCCGCTTCCGGCACGGACCACGGACGGCGCGAGCTGCGGCGTCGCCGGCGCCTTGACGGTCGCTTCTTTCGCCTCCGCCTTGACCCTGCTCCGCAATGCCGACATCGCGAGCGGGCCGACGGTTTCGAGAAAGACGCGCTCGGAATCACGCGACAACCGCTCGATTGCCGCGTTCAGCGGCAGCCAGTCGACTGCGCGGATGTCGCTCATCAACTCGCGGGTCGGCTCGCCGCCGGCTTCCATGCTCCAGTAATGCACGATCTTGGAACGGCCGTTGGAATTGTAAACCAGCGTGCCCAGAAATTCGCGCACCGTGACATTGTGGCCGGTTTCTTCCAGCACCTCGCGCCTGGCGGCGGCGCGCGGCGTCTCGCCCTTGTCGAGCTTACCTTTCGGCAGCACCCATTCGTCGCGCTTGCTCAGACGCACGACCGCCACGCGCGGCGGCTGATCCCGCCGCAACACGATGCCTCCTGCCGCCTGCACCAGCGCTTTTGGCACTTTCAAATCCCGGTCAATTCGAATTTCGGGCTGATTTTCCATAGTGAGGAGCGCCGTGTCACGCGGAAAATCACCTCAAAGAATTGCCTTCACCTCATCCGCCGTCGGCATCGACGGGGCCGCGCCCATCCGCTGCACGCAGATCGAGGCGGCGGCGTTGGCGTAGGTCAACGCCTCGCGCATTGATTTGTTGCCGGCCAGCTGCGCAGCCAGCGCGCCGACAAAACAATCGCCGGCGCCGGTGGTGTCGACGGCTTTCACATTGCGGCCGGGAATCAGCATGGCTTCGCCGCCGACCAGCGCGAGCACGCCGCGGCGGCCCAGCGTGATGCAGATGCTCCTCGCCTTGGCGCCGCAGCGGCCGCGCCGCCTCGATGAAATATTGCGGCTCGTCGTTCTCGCCGAGTTCGGCGCCGGTGAGCACGCCGAGCTCGGTCTCGTTGAGCACGAGGACGTCGACGAGCGCGAGCAGCTCGGGCCCGACCGCACGCGCCGGCGCCGGATTGAGGATGGTGGTCGCGCCCGTGGCACGCGCGCGCTGGAAGAACGCTGAGATCGCGGGCAGGGGAATTTCGAACTGGCTGACGGCGACGTCACCCTTGGCCAGCGGCGCGGCGGCGACATCGGCGGCGTCGACCAGCGCATTGGCGCCCGGGATGACGACGATGGTGTTGTCCGCATTGGCGACCGTGATGATGGCCGTGCCGCTGTGGGCGTCGGGCGTGTCCCTGCACCAGGCCGAGGTCGATCGACTGCGCCGCGAAGTAGCGTCCGCAACTGCTTGCCAAAGCTGTCTTCGCCGAGCCGCCCGATCAATGTCGTCAGCACGCCTTGCCTCGCGGCCGCCACCGCCTGGTTGGCGCCCTTGCCGCCGGGGAAGTAGAGCACGTCCTTGCCCGCGACGGTCTCGCCGATCTTCGGGATGGCGCTCCGCGGTCGCCACCACATCCATGTTGATGCTGCCGGCGACGAACACCCGCCCCATTTCCGCCCCCGGCTCCAATGAAACCTAAAGCGATGATATCGCGCTTTAGTCCCAAAATTCCTTCTTGCGCCCGATCTGAAACCCGTTCCTGACGGTCTCGATATCCGCAAGCGTCGGCAATCCCGCTTCGTTGCCGAGCTTCTGGATTTTATAGGTCGAGGCGGCGCGCGCAAACTCGAAATGATTCTGCCAGTCTTTTTCGGGATAGGCGAGATAGGAATAGACATAGGCGCCGTGGAAGACGTCGCCGGCGCCGTTGGTGTCGATGACGCGCTGGCGCGGGATCGGCAGCGCCGGCAGGCGTTTTGTCGCGCCGCTCTCGTCGTACCAGAGCAGGCCGTGCTCGCCCATGGTGACGCCGCCGATCTTGCAGCCGCGGCCCTTGAGATAGTCGAGCATCGCATCCGGCGTCATGTCCATCTGCTCGCACAGCCGCTCGGCGACGATGGCGACGTCGATGAATTCCAGCAGCTCATGCGTGTTGCTGCGCAAGCCGCCGCCGTCGAGCGAGGTCAATATGCCGGCCTCGCGGCAGAGCTTGGCGTAATGGATCGCGGCATCCGGCTGGTGGCCGTCGACATGCAGCACGCGGCAGCCCGCGAGATTGAGGATCGGGAAGGGATGGATGTGCTCGTCGTCGCGGCAGCGCACGATGGCGCGCTTGCCGTCCTTGGGCATGATGAAGGACAGCGAGGAGGTCTTCACCTTCCGCGGGTGGATCGAGATGCCGTACTTCGTCGCCATGTCCTGAAACATCCGCCCCAGCCAGTCATTGGCGACGGTGGCGATCAGGTCCGGCTCGATGCCGAGCTTGGCGCAGCAGAAGGCCGCGGTGACCGCATTGCCGCCGAACGACACGGCGTAGTCGGAGGCGACGTGCTTCTCGTCGCCAACGGGCATGTGGTCGGTGATGAAGGTGACGTCGATATAGGTCTGTCCGATGAAGAGAGCCTGCATTCGTCTTCCATGGGCTGAGTGTGGTCCCGCCCGGCGCCATTAGATTAGCACCGCTTGTCGCGAGTGACTCGCTGAAAATATTCGCAAAACCTGCCGCCTTTATGTCTTGAGAAGGGTCTGCGGGCGGACTACGACCGTTGCAACACGCCGCAAGATGGCATAACGCCCCGGTGGCCGCTTTGGTTTCGGCCCCGATGGGCTCCCCAACAGCGCGAGGTCTCTTCCGTGATCACCGGTCTCGACCACGTCGTCGTCCTCGTCATCGATATCGAGGCAGCCGTCTCCGCCTACCAGACGCTGCTCGGCGCGCGCGCCGTCCTGGCGCAACAGCGGCGACGGCGCCGCGCGGGCGCTGTTCACGCTCGACAATACGACGCTGGAATTGATGGCGCCCGACGGTGACGGCGAGGCCGCGAGACCGCATCCGCGCCGTGCTGGCGGAGCAGGGCGAGGGGCTTGCGAGCCTGTGCTTTCGCACCGCGACATTACGCAAGATGCACCGCCGGCTCGACCGGCTGACGCTGAAACCGGAGCCGGTCGCCGACGTCGAAAGCCGGGATGACACGAGCGGCGCGCGCATGTCGTGGAAGCGGACGCGCACCGCGACCGACGCCACGCGCGGCGTGCGCATGTTCTTCCTGGAATTGTCGAGGCGAGCGGCCGCGCTCGGTCGGTCACGCGCGGATGCGCCGATCACCGCGATGGATCACGTCGTCGTCTCGACCGCTGATCCCGAGCGCGCCGCCGCGCTCTATGGTGCGCGGCTCGGGCTCGACATGGCGCTCGACCGCTCGCACCCCGAGTGGGGCCGGCTGATGTTCTTCCGCTGCGGCGACCTCATCGTCGAGGTGACGTCGAAGCCCGGCAAGGCCGATGAAACCAAACCCGACCGGCTGCGCGGCATCTGCTGGCGCGTCGCTCGATATCGACGCCACCCATGCGCGGCTTGCAGCTGCTGGCGTCGACGTTTCCGAAGTGCGTATCGGCCGCAAGCCGGGCACGCGGGTGATGACGGTGCGCAGCGGCACCTGTGGTGTGCCGACGCTACTGGTGCAGCCTGCGCCGAAGCTCGCGACGGCGGAATAATACGCCGCGGCGCGGGTTGATTTCGCAAACGGCGAAAGCCGTGTTAAACACCCGTCATCCCGCATCATCGAGCGACACGATTTGGCCAAGAGAAAGCGAGTACTGAGGTGGCAGCGCGACCCCGAGGGCATGCGGCTGCGCATCCTCGAGGCTGCCAAGCAGGAATTTTCCGCCCACGGCATCGGCGGCGCGCGGGTTGACCGCATTGCGGAGAAGGCCGGCGCCAACAAGCGCATGCTCTATTACCACGTCGGCAACAAGGAAGACCTCTATCTCGCCGTTCTCGAAGGCGCCTACGAAAAAATCCGCGCTGAGGAGCGCGAGCTCGATCTCGAGCATCTCGATCCGCCGCAGGCGATCGAGCGGCTGATCGACTTCACCTGGAACTACTTCATCCGCAATCCCGAATTTCTCGCGCTGCTCAATACCGAAAACCTCGCGAAGGCGAAGAACATCAAGCGCTCGACCAAGGTGAAGTCGATGCATTCGCCGTTCGTGGAGATGATCCGCGACGTGGTGCAGCGTGGGGTGGCGAGCGGCGATTTCCGTGTCGCCGTCGATCCGGTGCAGCTCTATATTTCCATCGCCGCGCTCGGCTTCTTCTATCTCTCCAATAGCGCGACCCTGAGCACCATCTTCGGCCGCGATTTGCTGGCCAAGGATGCCAAGGACGAGCGGCTGCAGCACATGGTGGCGCTGGTGCTGGCGGCGCTGACCGGCAAGGTCATGCCGGCCTTCGCCGGGGGCGCGCTCAAGGAAAAGCCGCCGAAGTCCCGCTCGCCCGCACATCATACCGCCTGACGCCGGCCGGCCGCGACTTTTCGCGGCAATTTGCCATGGAATAGAGGGTGGACAGTAATTATCCAACGGGTTAATTTGTGCCCGAAAAATCATCTGCAAAACGGGGAGTGAGACGTGGCCGAGTTTGCCGGTCCCGGGATCGTGACGAGGGCGCTGAACGCAGCCTGGGTCCGCCCATTCCTGTTCCTGATCTTCATCGTCGTGCTCTGGGACGTCACTATTCGCGTGTTCCGGATCCCGGCCTACCAGATCCCGTCGCCGGGCGACGTCGCTGCTGTGCTGAAGACCGAATGGCCGGAACTGCTGCGGCAATCCTGGCCGACCACCTACGCCACCATTTGCGGCTTCCTGCTGTCGGCCGTGTTCGGCATTCCCGTCGCGATGTTGATCGCGGGCTCGAGGACGGTGGAGAGCTATGTCTATCCGCTGCTGGTGTTCTCGCAATCCGTGCCGAAGATCGCGATCGCGCCCTTGTTCGTGGTCTGGTTCGGCTTCGGCATCATCCCGAAGGTGATCGCGGCGTTTTTGCTCGGCTTCTTCCCGGTCGTGGTCTCCGCCGTGCAGGGCTTCAAGTCCGTCGACCCCGATATGGTCGATCTCGCACGCGCCATGCAGGGCAGCCGCTTTGCCGTGTTCCGCGCCGTGAACCTGCCGCATGCGATGCCGGCGATCTTTGCGGGGCTAAAGGTTTCGGTGACGCTGGCCGTGGTCGGCGCCGTCGTCGGCGAGTTCGTCGGCTCCAATTCCGGCATCGGCTATGTCATGCAGCGCTCGATCGGCACCTTCGATTTGCCGACGATGTTCGCCGCACTGTTCATCCTCGCGCTGCTCGGCGTGATCCTGTTCTGGGTCGTCGACCGCATCGAACGCCTCGTCATTCCCTGGCACGTCAGCCAGCGCGAAATCGTTTTCGCCTCGTGAGGGGCGGTTACCAACAGCGGCGACCAAGCCGCGCAACACCAACCGGGAGAGAGTACCAATGATGAAATGGATTTTGGCGCTGGCGGCGACGCTGGCCTTCACCGCGCAGGCGGCAGCGGCCGACAAGGTCGTGCTGATGCTGAACTGGTACGTCTATGGCGAGCACGCGCCGTTCTATTACGGCAAGGCCAAGGGCATCTACGACGCCGAAGGCATCGACCTCGAGATCCAGGAAGGCCGTGGCTCGGCCGCGACCACGCAGGCGGTGGCCGCCAAGACCGCCAATTTCGGTTATGTCGACGTGCCCACCATGATGCGCGCGGCGATCAAGGGCGCGCCCGTGATCTCCACCGGCGTGCTGCTGCAGACCAGCCCGATGTCGGCGATGGGCTTTGTCGAGAAGAACATCAGGAAGCCCGAGGACATCAGGGGCAAGACGGTCGCGATCACGCCCGCCGATTCCATGACGCAGATCTGGCCGCTGTTCCTGAAGAAGACTGGCCTGAAGGAAAGCGAATTCCAGACGGTCGCGGGCGACGGCCAGACCAAGCTCAACGCTGTCATCAACGGCCAGGCGGACCTGTTGCTCGGCTATGTCATGGATCAGTCCATGAAGATCAAGGACGCCACCGGCAAGGACGTCTACCCGATCAAGTTCGCCGATTACGGCATCAATCTCGTCTCGTCCGGCATCATCGCTAACACCGACTACGTCAAGGCCAACGCCGACGTCGTCAAACGCTTCATGTCGGCGACGACCAAGGCGATCGAGGCCGCCGAGAAGGAGCCGAAGGCCGCCGCGCAGGCGATCCTCGATGCCAACCCGAAGGGCGGCAAGATCGATACGCTCACCCAGGGCTTTGAGCTGACCATCCCGCTGTACCGGACCGCCGAGACCAAGGGCAAGCGGCCGTTCCAGGTCACCGACGCCAACATGAACGACACCGTGGCGACGCTGGTCGAATATGGCGGGCTCGAAGCCAAGGCCAAGGAAAATCCCAAGGCGTTCTACACCAACGAGTACCTGCCGAAGTGACACGAGCGGTGACGAAAGCGGCGGCCGACCAGGCAGGCGCGCATCTGCGCCTGGTGTCGGACCGCGCCGCGGGCAGCAGTGCGTCGGGGATTACACTCTCCGGCGTGTCGAAGACCTACCGGTCGCGCGACGGCGACGTGCCGTCGCTGCGGCCGCTCGATTTCCACATCAATGACGGCGAGTTCTTTGTCGTGGTCGGCCCGTCCGGCTGCGGCAAGTCCACGCTGCTGAAGATGATCTCCGGTCTGCTGGCGCCGAGCACGGGCGAAATCCTGGTCGAGGGCGAGCAGGTCACCAAACCGCATGGCAATGTCGGCATCGTGTTCCAGAACGCGCTGCTCTTGCCGTGGCGCAACATCCTTTCCAACGTGATGCTGCCGATCGACATGAAGAAGCTGCCGCGCGACAAGTTTTTGCCGCGCGCGAAAGACCTTCTCAAGCTCGTCGGCCTCGAAGGTTTTGAGAAGAAGCTGCCCTGGCAGCTGTCGGGCGGCATGCAGCAGCGCGCCTCGATCTGCCGCGCTCTGGTGCATGATCCCAAAATCATGCTGATGGACGAGCCGTTCGGCGCGCTCGATGCCATGACGCGCGAGAAGATGAATGTCGAGCTGATGCGCATCCAGCGCGAGACCGGCAAGACGGTGCTCCTGATCACGCATTCGATTCCGGAGGCCGTGTTCCTCGCCGACCGCGTGCTCGTGATGACCGAGCGGCCCGGCGCGATCGCCGCGATCTACGACGTGCCGCTGCCGCGCCCGCGCTCGCTCGATGCGATGGCCGATCCCGTGTTCACGGAGCTGGTGCAGCGCATCCGCAAGCATTTTTTCACCCAGAGCTCGCTGGACTGAGGAGCCATGGCGCCACGTCTTGCCATACGCGATATCGCCTTCTTCGAACGGCCCGTGACGTTTGCGCGGCCGTTCCGCTTCGGCGCGATCACGATATCGGCGACGCCGCAGGCTTTCGTGCTGGTCGAGATCGAGGTCGAAGGCAAGGGCAGGGCGGTCGGCGCATCCGCCGAGTTCCTGGTGCCAAAGTGGTTCGACAAGCGGCCGCAGCTTTCGCCGGCGGAGACCGTCGAGGGGCTGCGCCATTCGCTGCTGATCGCGCGCGAGCTCTATCTGTCGCACAAGGAATTCGACACCGCCTTCGGCCTGCACGCCGCCTGCATCGCGCGCCAGGTCGAAACACTGCGGCAAGGAGAACATTCCGCCGCTCGCCGCCGCCTACGGCCCAGCCGAGATCGACAAGGCGATCCTCGATGCGCTGTTGCGCGCCACCAACAGCAATTTCTTCGACGGCATGGCGCAGAACATCGCCGGGATCGACGCGCGGCTGTCGCGCGACCTCGCATGACGACGAGATCGCGACATTCCTCGCCGGCCGCAAGCGGCTGGAGCGTGTCGCCATCCGCCACACCGTCGGCCTCGACGACATCGTCGAAGGCGAGGGCGGTGTCGCCGACGCGAAAGAAAACGCCGGCGCGCGCTATTTCAAGCTCAAGCTCAACGGCGATCCCGCCCACGATGCCGACCGCCTGATCCGCATCGGCAAGCAGCTTGCGACTCTGCCTTACGACTACAAGGTCACGCTCGACGCCAACGAGCAGTACGCCGACCTCGATGCACTCGCCGCGCTGGTCGACCGGCTCGACCGCGACGGCGCGCTGAAGCCGATCGCTGCAAAACTGCTCTACATCGAGCAGCCGATGCCGCGCGACATCACGCGCAAGTCGCCGCTCGGCGCGCTGGCCAAGCGCGACTTCATCGTCGACGAGGCCGACGATTCCTACGATGCCTTCCCGGCGGCCCGCGCGCTCGGCTATCGCGGCATCTCCTCGAAATCCTGCAAGGGCGTCTACAAGTCCATCGTCAACGCCACCCGCGCGGCGAAATGGAGCGCCGACGGCGCGCGCTATTTCATCGCCGGCGAGGACCTCACCTGCCAGCCGGGCCTTGCCGTGCAGCAGGACCTGGCGCTGGGCGCGCTGATCGGCGTCACCCACGCCGAGCGCAACGGCCATCATTATGTCGACGGTTTCGGCGAGACGCCGGCCGCGGAAGCAAAACGCTTCCTCGCCGCGCATCCCGATCTCTACGCCGAAAGCGGCGGCAAGGTCCGCCTCGCCATTCACGACGGCGATCTCCTGACGGGTTCGCTCACCGCCCCCGGCTTTGCCAGCGCCGTTCATCCGGACTGGCCGACCATCGCGCCGCTGGCGCGGCCAAAAACAATTCTCAAGGAGCAGTCTGCATGACGACCAAACGCCTCGGCCTGATCATGAACGGCGTCACCGGCCGCATGGGGCTGAACCAGCACCTGATCCGCTCCATCGTCGCGATCCGCGACCAGGGCGGCGTGCCGCTCGCCAATGGCGACCGCGTGATGCCCGATCCGATCCTGGTCGGCCGCGATGCCGAGAAGGTCGCCGCGCTCGCCAAGCGCTACAACATCACGCGCCACACCACCGATCTCGACAAGGCGCTGTCGGACAAGAACGACGAAATCTTCTTCGACGCCGCCACCACGCAGGCGCGCCCGTCGCTGCTCACCAAGGCGATCAACGCCGGCAAGCACGTCTATTGCGAGAAGCCGATCGCGACCAATCTGGAAGAGGCGGTCGCGGTGGTGAAGCTCGCCAACGCGAAGGGTCTCAAGCACGGCACCGTGCAGGACAAGCTGTTCCTGCCCGGCCTGAAAAAACTCGCCTTCCTGCGCGACTCCGGCTTCTTCGGCCGCATGCTCTCGGTGCGCGGCGAGTTCGGCTACTGGGTGTTCGAAGGCGGCTGGCAGGAAGCGCAGCGTCCGTCGTGGAATTACCGCAGCGAGGACGGCGGCGGCATCATCCTCGACATGGTCTGCCACTGGCGTTACGTGCTCGACAATCTCTTCGGCGAGGTCGAGAGCGTGGTCTGCATCGGCAACACCGATATCCCCGAGCGCTTTGACGAGAAGGGCAAGAAGTACAAGGCGACCGCGGATGATTCCGCCTACGCCACCTTCCGCCTCAAGGGCGGCGTCATCGCCCATATCAACATGAGCTGGGTCACGCGCGTCTATCGCGACGACCTCGTCACCTTCCAGGTCGACGGCACGCTCGGCTCGGCGGTCGCGGGCCTGTCCGACTGCGTGATCCAGGCGCGCCAGGCGACGCCGCGGCCGGTGTGGAATCCCGACGAAAAGCGCCTGCACGATTTCTACGGCGACTGGCAGAAACTCCCCGACAACGCCGTCTACGACAACGGCTTCAAGGAGCAGTGGGAGATGTTCATCCGCCACGTCTGCGAGGATGCGCCCTACAAGTACACGCTGCTCGAAGGCGCCAAGGGCGTGCAGCTCGCCGAATGCGCGCTGCAAAGCTGGAAAGAGCGGCGCTGGATCGACGTCGCCCCCATCACAGCATGATCCGGAAAAGTGGGTACCGGTTTTCCGATCAGATCATGCTCAAACGAAAAGCCTGAGGAGGTCTTCATGAACAAGCCCGTCCTGCCGATGTCCTCGCTGTCGCTGAAACTGCCGACGGCGGATCGCCAAGCCGAGAACTATCGCCTCGCGGCCTCGCGCACCTTCCCGACAAAGCTGCAAAGCCCGCTGAACCGCGTCGCCTTCTCGGCCGCGCATGTCGTCGCCGATCCCCTGGCCGACAACGATCCGTGGCTGACGGCGGCGGTCGACTGGGACCGCACCATCGCCTTCCGCGAGCATGTCTGGGATCTCGGCCTCGGCGTGGCCGAAGCGATGGACACCGCGCAGCGCGGCATGGGGCTCGACTGGAACACCTCGCTGGAATTGATCCAGCGCTCGGTCCGCGCCGCAAAGCCGCGCGGCGCGCTGGTGTTTTCCGGCGCCGGCACCGACCACCTCGCGGTGGAAGACGCGAAAACCATCGACGACGTGATCCGCGCCTATGAGGAGCAGCTCGCGGCGGTGGAGAAGGCCGGCGGCCGCATCATCCTGATGGCCTCGCGCGCGCTGGCCAAGATCGGCCGCAGCGCCGACGACTACGCCAAGGTCTATAACCGCGTGCTGTGGCCAGGTGAGGGAGCCGGTCATCATCCACTGGCTCGGCGACATGTTCGATCCGGCGCTATCAGGTTATTGGGGCACCGCCGATCTCGACAAGGCGATGGACACGGCGGTCGCCATCATCAACGCCAATGCGGCCAAGATCGACGGCGTGAAAGTCTCGCTGCTCGACAAGCAGCGCGAGATCGACATGCGCCGCCGCCTCGACAAGAACGTGAAGATGTATACCGGCGACGACTTCAACTACGCCGAACTGATCGCCGGCGACGAGCAAGGGCTTTTCCCACGCGCTGCTCGGCATCTTCGATGCGATTGCGCCGGCGGCGTCCTACGCGCTGTCGCGGCTGGCGGCCGGCGACGAGGCCGGCTTCCACGACGTGCTCGGCCCGACCGTGCCGTTGTCGCGCCATATCTTCCGCGCGCCCACGCGCTTCTACAAGACCGGTGTCGTGTTCATGGCCTGGCTCAACGGCCACCAGGATCACTTCACCATGGTCGGCGGGCAGGAGAGCGCGCGCTCGACCTTGCATCTCGCCGAGCTGTTTCGTTTGGCCGACAAGGCCGGGCTGCTCGGCAATCCTGAACTCGCGACCCGGCGCATGAAGGCATTTCTGGCCACCCGCGGCTTCGAGGCCTGATGCGCGATTTCTCCGGCGATCATCGCTGGCTGTCGCTGAATACGGCGACGGTCAGGAAGCAGGGCGATCTTGCTGCAAATCATGGATGCCTGTGCACGTCACGGCATCCGCGCCATCGATCCCTGGCGCGACCAGGTTGCCGCCGTCGGGCTCGACCGCGCCGTCGCGCGCGGTGCGCGACGCCGGGCTCGAATTGTCGGGTTATTGCCGCGGCGGCATGTTCGTGGCGGATGCCGCGCATCGCACCGCCGAGCGCGACGACAACCGCCGCTGTGTCGATGAGGCAAAGGCGCTGGGCGCGCCCTGCATCGTGCTTGTGGTCGGCGGCCTGCCGCAATATTCGCGGCCGGGCAGCGAAGCTTCGAAAGATATCACCGCCGCCTGGACGCAGGTCCATGACGGCATCGCCGAGATGCTGGACTACGCGCGCACCGCCAACATGCCGCTCGCCATCGAGCCGCTGCATCCCGCTTACGCCGCCGACCGCGCCTGTGTGAACACGACGAAACAGGCCCTCGATCTCTGCGACACGATCGATCCCAAGCGCAGCGGCATGCTCGGCGTCGCGCTCGACGTCTATCACATCTGGTGGGATTTTGAGCTGACCGCCCAGATCGCGCGCGCCGGGAAGGACCGTCTGCTCGCCTTCCATGTCTGCGACTGGCTGGTGCCGACCAAAGACATCCTCAACGACCGCGGCATGATGGGCGACGGCGTCATCGACATCAAGCGCGTCCGCGCCGCCGTCGAGGCGCAGGGCTTTGCCGGCTATTCCGAGATCGAGATTTTTTCCGAGAACTGGTGGGCCAAGCCGATGGATGAGGTGCTGCGCACCTGCATCGAGCGGCATCGCACCGTCGTCTAGTTCACTGTCGTCTCGGACAAGCGAGCGAAGCGAGCGCCGATCCGGGACCCATAACCACAGGATTTCATTGTTTGAATCGCTGGAGCTCCAGCGTGCCACATAACCACGTCCTGTGGTTATGGGTCCCGGCTTTCGCCGGGACGACAGCTGAGGTGCGGCGATAGCGGCGCCCTAACTCAATTTACCAATTCCGTTTTCACGAAATTGTGTGCGAAAATCCGAAATTGCTCTTGCGTCATTCGGCAAATCAGTATATGTATCCATCCAGCCCGTGCTGCCAAAGGGGACGATGCGCATCGTCACGTAACGTTGGCGCGGGTTGCGATGGACGAGGTGATGTCAGGCATTTTGCCGGACGAGACATTCACCGCGTACGGCGAAATCGTGTGGTCCTGGCGCCGCGACCCTGGCGCTACGCTGGCTGGTAAGTCCCGGCAAGCAACGGGGGCAAGAAAGGCCGCTCCCCGGGGAGAGCACATATAAGCCGTAAAGCCATTGCGCGGGGAAGGCCGGGATGTCTCGGCTGTACCTGTCAAATCCGTGTGCGTCTTCTCACTACCCATTGCACACGGTGCTGCGGGCGCAGTCGGCGCCCGGCTTTCCCTGCGCCCTTCGGCCACGAAGGGAGCGATAAATTTGCAAAGCTCAGGCGGAATCGCGCCGTGAGGATGAGAGCGTGTGTCTGCTCCGCTGTCATCGCCCGGCTTGACCGGGCGACCCAGTATTCCAGAGACGTCAGTGATTGAATCGAGGAGCCGCGGCGTACTGGATCACCCGCTTTCGCGGGTGATGACAAGTTCAGGCGGTCCGACACGGCACATTCAAAAACCCGCGAAACCTCACCCGTCCGCCGCGCACCGGCTCGCCGTCGAGCGTGTACCCGGGAAACCGCGCCAGAAACCGCGAGATCGCGATTGCGCCTTCCAGCCGCGCCAGCGCCATCCCCGCGCATTGATGCACGCCGGTGCCGAAGGCCAGGTGCCGGTTCGGCGTGCGGCCGATGTCGAAACTTTCCGGATCGGGAAACTGCTGCGGGATCGCGGTTGGCGGCGCCGATGCACAGCGTCACCGGCGTGCCCGCCGGCATGGCGATGCCGCCGATCTCCACCGGCTCCACGATCATGCGGTTGCCGAGCTGGTTGGAGCTTTCGTAGCGCAGCATCTCCTCGACCGCGGGCTTGATCATGTCGGGATGCGCGATCAGCCGCTGCTTCTGATCCGGATGATGCGACAGCGCCACCAGCCCGTTGCCGATCAGATTGGTCGTTGTCTCATGCCCGGCGTTGAGCAGGAAGATGCAGTTGTGCAGCAGCTCCTTCTCGGTCAGCCGCTCGCCATTGTCTTCGCCCTGGATCAGCCGCGTCAGCACGTCGCGCGCGGGATCGCCGGGCTTTGCGCGCCGCCGCGCCACCAGCGTCTCGCAGATAGCGCGAGAAAATCGCTCACCGCCTTGTTGCCGCGCGCGGCGACTTCCGCGCTGACCACGGGCTCGAGCGCGCCCAGAATGGCGAGCGACCAGTCGCGCAGCGGCCCGCGCTCCTCATGCGGCACGTCGAGCAGGTTGCCGATCACCTCGACGGGAATCGCGGAAGCAAAATCGTCGATCAGCTCGAATTTTGCGCTTGGTCGCGATGCGATCGAGCAGCCCATCGATCAGCCGGATCAAATCCGGCTCCATCTCGGCAATCGCCCGCGGCGACAGCGCGCCCATGATCAGCCGCCGCACCCGGGTGTGCGCCGGCGGATCGTTGAAGACGAGGCTGGTGGTGTGGTGCTCGTAGAGCGGCGTGTCGCCGTATTTCGGCGCGAACTCGCGTCTCTTGTCGGAGGAGTACGCCTTCGTGTTCTTGTAGGCGGTGACGAGGTCGTCATAGCGCGTCAAGAAATACGAGCCGTTGCGCATGCGCTTGACCGGCTCGGTTTCGCGCAGCGCGCGATAGGTCGGGTAGGGGTTGGCGTAGAATTCCGGCGTCAGGTGCTCGAGGTCGAAGCCGTCAGCCAGCTCTCGCGCGTGCGCATTCATGCCTTCCGCCCCAATTTTCTAATTAGTCGCACTTGCAACTATCGTAGGCCGCCGATCCGCACCGTGCAAGACAATTTGCGGGGGCGCGCGGCCAAAGCGCCGCAGGTCCGCCGCTGGCAGGAATTCGCAGAGCCATATGCTCAATTGCGCTTTGATGAAATGCGTCGGCCCCTCTACAGTCCGGCCAAATTTCAGGCATGATCCCGGAAAAGTGGGCACCGGTTTTCCGATAAGGATCATGCCCAAACGAAAAGACGGAACGCCCATGCACGCGCGCACTGACACATCGGAACAACAAACGGCCGCCTGGCCGGAAGAAATTTATGCTGTGCTGCAGCGCTACGACGTGCGGCAGGTGCCCTATGTGCCGGATGCCGGGCATTCCAAGCTGATCGAGCGCGTGCTGGCGTCCTCCACCATGCGCGGCATTCCGCTCACGACGGAAGAAGAGGGCGTGGCGCTGGTCGCGGGCGCCTGGGCCGGCGGGCAGCGTTGCGCAATGCTGATGCAGTCGAGCGGCGTCGGCAACTGCATCAACATGTTCTCGCTGATCCCGCTGTTTCGCCTTCCCTTCTTCACCATCGTGACCATGCGCGGCGAGTGGGGCGAGTTCAATCACTGGCAGGTGCCGATGGGCTCGACCACGCAGGCCGTGTTCGAATTGTCGGGCATCCGCGTGATGCGCGCCCACCATGCGGGCGAAGTGCGCGAGGTCGTCGAGGCCGGCGCGGCGCAGGCCTACAACGCCTGCACGCCGACCGCCGTCCTCCTGTCGCAGCGCCTGATCGGCGCAAAGGTATTCGTGAAATGAGCAAGACCAATCTTCTCGATCGCCGCGCGGTCGTCTCCACCATGCTGAAGGACCGCAAGGGCATCGTCGCCGTCGGCGGCCTCGGCGCCTCCACCAACGACATGGCCGCGGCCGGCGACCATGACCGCAACCTCTATCTCTGGGGCGCGATGGGCGGCGCGGTCATGATGGGGCTGGGGCTCGCGCTGGCGCAGCCCGATGTTCCCGTGGTCGTCATCACCGGCGACGGCGAATGCCTGATGGGCATCGGCTCGCTCGCCACCGTCGGCATGCAAAAACCCGGCAATCTCTCCATCGTCGTGCTCGACAACGAGCGCTATGGCGAGACCGGCGGCCAGACCAGCCACACGTCAGTGTCGGCCGATCTCGTCGGCGTGGCCAAAGCCTGCGGCATCGCCGACAGCCAGGCCATCACCACCATGGCGGAGGTGCAGGCGCTGGTCCCGAAACTGCACGAACTGAAGAGCGGGCCGCGATTTGCCAACATCAAGATCGACGGCGCCAATGTGGAGCGGATCCTGCCGATGCGGGACGGGAGCTTTATTGTGAACCGCATCCGCGGATCGCTCGGATTCCCGCCGCTGTAGCCGCTCATCCCCTTGGCCTGTCTGCCGATTCCGCGAGCGATCACAGCCCGCAACTCCTTGGTGCAACGCAATATATTGCCTTGACTTTGCCACGGTGAGTGATTACTCACGCGCCCCATGTCTAACCTCCGCATGACGAGTGATTTGCGGCGTCAGTTGATTCTGGGCGCCGCCAAGCGGTGCTTCGCCCGCAACGGCTTTGCCGGCACCACGACCAAGAGCGTGGCGGCCGCGGCTGCCATTTCGGAAGGGCTGCTGTTCAAGCACTTCCCCTCCAAGGCCGCGCTGTACGCCGAAATCCTCGCCGAGGAATGCGAGGCCGATCCGGATCTCGCGCATCTGCTGGGACAGGAACCGTCCACCGTGACGCTGGTGGAACTGGTGCGCGGCATGGTCGGCCACTTCGTCGCCATCTCCAACGGTTCGGACCAGGAGGAGGCGCAGCGCCTGCGCTTCATGGCCGCGAGCCATCTCGAGGACGGCGAGTTCGCGCGCCTGCTGTACGGCAAGGTCGGCGATCTCATCGGTCCGACCTTCGTCGCCTCGCTGGAGCGCGCCATTGCCGCCGGCGATGCCGCCAGGATCGACGGCGCGCCGCTCAATTTGTTCTGGTTCGCGCATCACACCGTGCTGACCGCGGCGCTGACGCGGCTGCCGGCCATACCTTGTCTGGAGTATGGCAACGCCGCCGCGCTGGAGCGGCAGCTTTGCCAATTCATTCTCCGCGGCATCGGACTTGAACGAAGCCGCCATCGCCGCCCATCTCGACCGCGCCTTGTCATCGACACCGGGACAATCGGTAGCCAGGGAAAGAGCATAAGATGAATATCGCTGCAGAAGCCAATATCTCGGGCAAGCCGGTCACCGAGCCGCCGAAGAAGCGTCCGGTCAGGATGGTGCGCTGGTCCATCATCGTGGGCCTCGGCCTGCGTGCTGATCGTCGGCGCCTTCGTCGGCTTCGAGAACTTCCGCGCCAAGATGATCAAGCAGTTCTTCGCCGACAACAAGCCGCCGCCGGTGGCGGTCAACGTGGCCGAAGCGAAGTCCGAAGTGATTCCGAATCTGCTTGACCGCGGTCGGCGATCTCGCCGCCGTGCATCAGGTCAACGTCACCTCCGACGTCAACGGCCGCATCACCGAGATCAAGTTCACCGCCGGCGCCAACGTCAAGGCCGGCGAGCCGCTGGTGCAGCTGTTCGACGGGCCGGAGCAGGGCGACCTCGCGAGCTTCAAGGCGCAGGCGACCATGGCGCAATTGTCGCTCGATCGCGCCAAGCAACTGCGCGCGCGCGCAGTTCAGCCCGCAGGCGCACGGTCGATCAGGCGCAGTCGTCGTTTGACCAGGCCCAGGCCGGCATCGCCAAGACCGAGGCCATCATCTCGCAGAAGCTGGTGCGGGCGCCGTTCGACGGCGAGCTTGGCGTGCGCAAGGTCGAGGTCGGTCAGTATCTGACCGCGGGCACGCAGATCGTGTCGCTGACCGATCTGTCGATGCTCTATCTGAACTTCACGGTGACGGAAAAGGATTCGGGCTCGCTCAAGGTCGGGCAGACCGTGCGCATCAAGGTCGACGCCTTTCCGGGCCGGACCTTCGAGGGCAAGATCAGCACCATCGAGCCGCAGATCGCGACCGACACGCGCAACATCCGCGTGCAGGCGACGATCGCCAATCCCGACAAGATCCTCAAGCCGGGCATGTTCGCGAGCACCACGGTGGTGCTGCCGGACAAGCCGGCGGTGATCACCGTTCCCGAGACCGCGGTCGACTACACGCTCTACGGCGACTCCGTCTTCCTGATCGAGGAGAAGAAGGCTGACGACGGCAAGACCAGCCTCGTCGTCACACGCACCTTCGTGCAGACCGGCAACCGCATCGACGGCCGCGCCGAGATTCTCAAGGGCCTGAAGCCCGGCGATCGCGTGGTCGCGCTCGGCCAGCTCAAGCTGCAATCGGGCTGCGGCCGTGACGATCTCGACCGATCCGACGCCGCCGATCCCTGCGCAGCCGCCGCGCTACTGATTCTTCGAGGCCTAAGCGATGTCGTGGACCGATATCTTCATCAAGCGACCGGTGCTGTCGGTCGTCGTCAGCCTGCTGATCCTGCTGATCGGCTTGCGCGCCGCGATGGTGCTGCCGATCCGGCAATATCCGAAGCTGTCGAACACGGTGGTGAACGTCACCACCGTCTATCCCGGCGCGTCCGCGGCGCTGATCCCGGGCTTCATCACCACGCCGATCGAGCAGGCGGTCGCCTCCGCCGAAGGCGTCGACTACATCACCTCGTCCTCGGTGCAGGGCACCAGCACGATCCAGGTCTATATCAAGCTGAATTTCGACCCGAACCAGGCGCTCACCGAGGTGCTCGCCAAGGTCAATTCGGTGAAGTACCTGATCCCGAAGGAATCCAACGATCCGATCGTCACCAAGACCACCGGCCAGACCACGGCCGTGATGTATCTCGGCTTCTCCCGCGAGGAGCTGACGGGTTCGGCGATCTCGGACTATCTGACGCGCGTGGTGCAGCCGGTGCTCTCCACCGTCGACGGCGTGGCGTCGGCCGACATTCTCGGCGGCCAGACCTTCGCGATGCGGGTCTGGCTCGATCCCGTCAAGATGGCGGGGCGCAACATCTCGGCGAACGAGGTCTCCGCCGCCATCGCCGCCAACAACTTCCAGGCGGCTGCCGGCCAGGCGAAGGGCTTCTTCATCGTCTCGAACGTGCAGACCAATACCGATCTGCGCAACGTCGATCAGTTCAAGAAGATGATCGTCAAGGCCAAGGACGGCGGCTTCGTGCGCATGGAGGATATCGCGACCGTCGAACTCGCCGCGCAAAGCTCGGACGCGAGCGTCGCCTTCAACGGCGAGCACGCGATCTTCATCGGCGTGCAGGCGACCCCGCAGGGCAATCCCTTGACGATCGTCAGGGGCGTGCGCGCGCTGATGCCGGAGCTGGAACGCAACCTGCCGCCGTCGCTGAAGATGAAGGTGGCCTACGACTCGACCAAGTTCATCCAATCCTCGATCGACGAGGTGAAGATGACGCTGATCGAGGCGGTCGGGATCGTCGTGATCGTGATCTTCCTGTTCCTCGCCTCGTTCCGCTCGGTCATCATTCCCGTCGTCACCATTCCGCTGTCGCTGATCGGCGTCTGCACCCTGATGCTGGCGGCCGGCTTCAGCTTCAACCTGCTGACGCTGCTCGCCATGGTGCTCGCCATCGGGCTCGTGGTCGACGACGCCATCGTGGTGGTGGAGAACATCCACCGCCATCTCGAGGAGGGCAAATCGCCGGTGCAGGCCTCGCTGCAGGGCGCGCGCGAAATCGTCGGTCCCGTCATCTCCATGACGATCACGCTCGCCGCCGTGTACGCGCCGATCGGCTTCCTCGGCGGCCTCACCGGCTCGCTGTTCCGCGAGTTCGCCTTCACGCTGGCCGGCTCGGTGATCGTGTCCGGCGTGATCGCGCTGACGCTGTCGCCGATGATGTGCTCGGTGTTCCTCAAGAGCGCGGAAGAGGGGCGCTTCGCCAAGCTCGTCAATCGCGTGTTCGGCGCGATGACGCGCTGGTACGGCCGCAAGCTCGACCGCTCGCTCGACTACAAGCCGATCACGCTGCTGTTCGCGGCGACGATCCTGTTCCTCGTCGGCTTCCTCTATATGCACACCTCCAAGGAGCTCGCGCCCGAGGAAGACCAGGGCATCGTGTTCGCGGTGACCAAGGCGCCGAAATACGCCAACATCGACTACATCGACTTCTACGGCGAGAAGCTCGACAAGGCGTTCCAGAAATTCCCGGAGACCGACCTGCGCTTCGTGCTCAACGGCATCAACGGCGCGCAGAACGGCATCGCCGGCATGCTGCTGCATGCCTGGGACGAGCGCAAGCGCTCCTCGATCAAGCTGAAGCCGCTGGTGCAGGCCGAGATTTCGAAGATCGAAGGCGTGCAGGCGTTCGCCTTCAACCTGCCGCCGCTGCCGGGCGGGCCCGGCGGCCTGCCGGTGCAGATGGTGATCAGCTCCACCGCCGACTTCCGCGCCGTCTATGAGCAGATGGAGAAGCTGAAGGATGCCGCGCGCAAGAGCGGCCTGTTCATCGTCTCCGACAGCGACCTCGCCTTCAATCAGCCGACCGTGCGGGTGAAGGTCGATCGCTCCAAGGCGCAGGATCTCGGCGTCAACATGCAGCAGCTCGGCAACACGCTGGCGACGCTGCTTGGCGGCAACTACATCAATCGCTTCAACCTCGAGGGCCGTTCCTATCAGGTGATCCCGCAGGTGCCGCGCAGCAACCGGCTGTCGCCGGAATCGCTCGGCGGCTACTATGTCGGCACGACGACCGGCCAGCAGGTGCCGCTGTCGACCCTCGTGTCGATCGAGACCGGCACCGATCCGAACGCGCTGACCCACTACAACCAGCTCAACTCGGCGACCTTCCAGGCCGTGCCGATGCCCGGCGTGACCGTGGGTGCGGCGGTGGACTTCCTCGAGGGCGAGGCCAAGAAGATGCCGGCCGGCTTCAGCCACGACTATCTCGCCGACTCCAGGCAATATGTGCAGGAAGGCAACCAGCTCGCGATCACCTTCGGCTTCGCGCTGATCATCATCTTCCTGGTGCTGGCGGCGCAGTTCGAGAGCCTGCGCGATCCGCTGGTGATCATGATCTCGGTGCCGATGGCGATTGTCGGCGCGCTGATCCCGCTGTTCTTCGGCGTCGCCACCATGAACATCTACACCCAGGTCGGTCTGCTGACGCTGGTCGGCCTGATCACCAAGCACGGCATCCTGATGGTGGAGTTCGCCAACGAGCTGCAGGTCAATGAAGGCCTCGACCGGCGTTCGGCCATCGAGATGGCGGCCCGCATCCGGCTGCGTCCGATCCTGATGACGACGGCGGCGATGGTCACCGGCCTGATCCCGCTGCTGACCGCCTCCGGCGCCGGCGCGGCGAGCCGCTTCTCGATCGGCCTCGTGGTGGTCGCGGGCATGTCGATCGGCACGCTGTTCACGCTGTTCGTGCTGCCGGCGGTCTATGTCGTGCTCGCCACCGACCACCGGGCGGCGGCCGATTCCGAGCGCAGCAAGCAGATTGCCGAGTACGACCTTGAGGGGTCGCACGTGCTGAAGGCCCACTGATTTGTGATGGCGGCGGGGTGGACCGCCGCCAATTCAATAGGAATATGACAGGGATGGCGCCGTCATCCCGCACTGCGGCAAGAGACAAGTACCGCTGTTCTTGCTAGCCTTGCCGGGATGAGCATCTCACTCCATCCCGACACCTCGGAGGGGCGGACGCTGGCGGCTGCACCGCCGGCGGCGGATGCTGCTCCGGCGGCGGGCGGGACGCGCGGGCGGATCCGCAGCCGGCTGTTCACCAAATACGTCGCGCTGTTCGTCGCCGTGGTGGCGATCGCGCTGCTGTCGAACGGGATTTTCGAGGTTTTCTTCTACTACCGCGAGCACAAGGCCTCCCTGATCCGCATCCAGCACGAACAGGCCGAGGCGGCGGCGGCGAAGATCAGCCAGTTCATCAAGGAAATCGAAAGCCAGCTCGGCTGGACCACCCAATTGCCGTGGTCGGCGGGCTCGCCGGAGGAGCGCCGCAAGGCGCTGGAGGACCGCCGCTTCGATGCGCTGCGGCTGCTGCGGCAGGTGCCGGCGATCACGGAGCTGGCGCAGATCGATTCCACCGGCAAGGAGCGGCTGCGGGTCTCGCGCCTGGCCATGGACTTCGTCGACAGCGGGCTCGACCTCTCGAAGGACCCGAAATTCACCGAAGCCGTCGCCAACAAGGTCTATTACGGCCCGGTGTATTTCCGCCGCGAAGTCCGAGCCCTATATGACGCTGTCCCTGGCCGGCACCCGCAAGGACGCCGGCGTCAGCATCGCCGAAGTCAATTTGAAGCTGATCTGGGACGTGGTTTCGCAGATCAAGGTCGGCGAGCACGGCCACGCCTATGTCGTGGGCTCGCAAGGGCGGCTGATCGCGCATCCCGACATCAGTCTCGTGTTGCGCAACACCGACATGTCGAAACTGGTGCAGGTGCAGGTGGCGCTGGCCGAGCAGGCGGCGATCGCCAAGCAGCAGGAAGAGGCCGCCGCCGCGCTGCAGGCCGCACAGGCCGCTTCAGGAGCGCGGACCTCGCCGCAAGCGGCCCCGCCGCCACCGCCGCGACCGGCAAATTCCGCTACCGACTCGCTGCAGGGCGCGCTCAACATCCAGGGGCAGGAGGTGCTGACGGCGTCGGCGCCGATCTGGCCGCTGCGCTGGATCATGTTCGTCGAGCTGCCGGTGCAGGAGGCCTATGCCTCGCTCTACGCCGCGCTGCAGCGGCTGGCCATCGTGCTGCTGGCGGCCTCGATGTTCGCGGTGCTGGCCGGAATCTTCCTGGCGCGGCGCATGGTCGGCCCGATCCAGGCGCTGCGCGCCGGCGCCGAGCGCATCGGCGGCGGCGATTTCGCCCAGCGCATCGCCATCAAGACCGGGGACGAGCTGGAAGGTCTCGCCAACCAGTTCAACGACATGGGCTCAAGACTGCAGGAATCCTATGCGGACCTCGAGAACAAGGTCGAGCAGCGCACGGCGGAGCTGAGCGAGTCGCTGGAGCAGCAGACGGCAACGTCGGAAGTGCTCGAAACCATCAGCTCTTCGCCCGGCGAATTGAAGCCGGTGTTCGCGAAGATGCTGGAGAACGCGACGCGCGTCTGCGGCGCAAATTTCGGCATCATGACATCTGTGGGACGGTGAAAAGCTTCCACACTGGTGCGCCGATCACAACGTCCCGCCAGGCGTTCGCTGCCTATCGACGGGAAGTCAGCCTTCAACCGCATCCGAAGCAGCGGCACTCGGCACTGTCGTCAAGAACGCATCAGGCCGTGCAAGTTGTCGACCTGCGGGACACAGCCCGACCTACAAGTCCGGGGTAATCCCGATGGTCGTGCGACATGGCAGACCTGGCCGGCGCCCGAACGCTGATGGTCGTGCCCATGCTGAAGGAAGACGAACTGATCGGCACGATCACGATCTTTCGCCAGGAGGTGCGAGCCTTTCACCGACAAGCAGATGGAGCTGGTCGACAACTTCGCCAAGCAGGCCGTCATCGCCATCGAGAATACGCGCCTGCTTCGACGAATTGCGCGAGCGCACCGGAAGCCTTGACGCAATCCCTCGACGAATTGCGCACCGCGCAGGACCGCCTGGTGCAGACCGAAAAGCTCGCCTCGCTCGGCCAGCTCACCGCCGGCATCGCGCACGAGATCAAGAACCCGCTCAACTTCGTCAACAATTTCTCGTCGCTGTCGACCGAGCTGATCGACGAGCTGAACGAGGTGCTGAAGTCGACTTCGATCGACGACAAGACCCGCGAGGAGATCGACGAGCTCACGCACATGCTGAAGGGCAATCTCGAAAAGGTGGTCCAGCACGGCAAGCGCGCCGACTCCATCGTCAAGAACATGCTGCTGCATTCGCGCGAAGGAAGCGGCGAGCACCGGCCCGCCGACATCAACGCCATCGTCGAGGAGAGCCTCAATCTCGCCTATCACGGCGCGCGGGCGGAAAAGTCCAACTTCAACATCACGCTCAAGCGCGACCTCGATCCGGCGGCCGGCCTGATCGACGTCTATCCGCAGGAAATCACCCGCGTGTTCCTCAACCTGATCTCCAACGGCTTCTATGCCGCGACCAAGCGCAAGGAGACGGCAGGCGACGGCTTTGAGCCGACGCTGAGCGCGATGACCAAAAGCCTCGGCAACGGGGTGGAAATCCGCATCCGCGACAACGGCACCGGCATTCCGGCCGAGGTGAAGGAGAAGATGTTCAATCCGTTCTTCACCACCAAGCCGGCGGGCGAGGGCACCGGGCTTGGTCTGTCGATGAGCCATGACATCGTCGTGAAACAGCATGGCGGCAAGATCGATGTCGCGACCGAACCGGGTTCATTCACCGAATTCATTATTACGCTGCCGCGCAAGCGGCGCAGGCGACCGCAAATACTGGAGGCAGGAATTGAGCGTTTACATACTCGTCGTGGATGACGAGCCCGATGTCGAGGCGCTGTTTCGCCAGCAGTTCCGCCGCGAGCTGCGCAGCGGGACGCTTTCTGATGGAGTTCGCTCCATCGGCGCCGGCGGCATTGCAGCGCGCGGTGGATCTGCGCGATCCCGTCGCTGGTGCTGGTCCTCTCCGACGTCAACATGCCCGGGATGAGCGGGCTCGACATGCTGCCGAGCATGCGGGCCGAACGGCCCGACGTTCCCGTCATCATGATCACCGCCTATGGCGACGCCGAGACGCGCCGCAAGGCGATCGAGCGCGGCGCCGAGGGTCTCCTGACCAAGCCGATCGATTTTTCGGCGTTGCGTCAGGAGATCGATTCGCGACTCGGGCAAGCCGCATGACCGCGACAATCCTGTTCGTCGACGACGAGCCCGATCTCGAGGCGCTGGTGCTGCAGAAGTTCCGGCGCCAGATCCGCGAGGGCACGGTGAGCTTCGTGTTCGCCCGTGACGGGCTGGAGGCGCTGCAGAAAATCGAAGCCCAGCCCGATGTCGACATGGTGGTGTCCGACATCAACATGCCGCGGATGGACGGGCTGTCGCTGCTCGCGAAATTGCAGGAAGCCGACGACAAGAAGTCGACCATCATCGTCTCGGCCTATGGCGACATGAGCAACATCCGCACCGCGATGAATCGCGGCGCGTTCGATTTCCTGACCAAGCCGATCGATTTTGCCGACCTCGAAGCTACGATCGACAAGACGATCCGCCATATCGAGATATTGCGCGAGGCGCGGCGCCGTCAGGCCGAGGCCGAGCGGGCGCACGCCTCGCTGTCGCGCTATTTCTCGCCGCAGCTGGCGAGCCGGCTTGCGAGCGGCGGCGACGGCAACGGCATGGAAGTGCATCGCCGCGATGTCGCGACGATCTTCACGGATGTGACGAGCTTCACCTCGCTGGCAGAGAACATAGCGCCGGAAGTGCTGGGCAAGTTGCTCAACGAATATATCGGCGGCATGACCGAAATCGTGTTTTCCCACGAGGGGACGGTCGGCAAGATCATCGGCGACGGCATTCATATCCTGTTCAACGCTCCCGGCGACCAGCCGGACTATGCGACGCGCGCGGTCGCCTGTGCGCATGCGCTCGATGCCTTTGCCGAGGAATTCAAGCAGCGCTGGCGGGCGGCAGGCGTGAATTTCGGGGCGACGCGGATCGGCGTTCACGCGGGCCCCGCGCTGGTCGGCAATTTCGGCGGAGCCAAATTCTTCGACTACACCGCCCACGGCGACACCATCAACACCGCGTCACGGCTTCAGACGGCCAACAAGATCCTCGGCACGCGCATTTGCGTCAGCGAGTCCGTGGCCAGGGCGGCGGAGAATTTCAGGGGACGACCGGTCGGCGATATCGTGCTGCGCGGGCGGAGCGAGCCGCTGCGCGCCTATGAGCCGTTGAGCGAGGATGCCTTTTCGTCGCCGGCAATCGCGCAATATTCGGCGGCTTTCGCCAAGCTCGAGGCCGGCGATGCCGGCGCCATGCCGGCCTTTGCCGCGCTGGTGGGAGAGCATGCCGACGATCCGCTCGCCGGCTTCCATCTCAAACGCCTGCTCAACGGCGCCAAGGGCGTCCGCATGCAGCTGGAATAAGAAGACGAAAAAGGGAGCTGACATGACGAGCGATTTTGCCGCCGGCAATTATCGGTTCATTCCGGCCGTGTTCCAGTATTCGGCAGGCGCTGCCGCGACTGCCCGGCTACGAGGTCGAGCGCGTGCGCTTCGACAGGATGCCGAAGCTGGCGGAAGGCTTTGCGCAGATCGCCGAATACATCAAGGCCGCCGGCCGGCCGCTGACCTCGTTCTGCGCCTGCGAGCTGCGCTCGCCTGCCGCCTTCACCGATCAGGGATTTTTCGAGTTCAACCAGCATTATGTGAAGACGCTCGCCGAATGGGGCATCTATGACGGCAAGACCAATCCGGTGGCGCGCAGCAATGTCTGCCCCGAGATCGATCCGCCGTCCGAGCCGTCGTTCTACGCGTTCTGCTTCGTGCGGCCGAGCAGCAACACGACGCCGACCTTCGTCATCTCCGGCAGCGGCGAGTCGAAGGAGGGCGCCGGGCCCTATGCCGAGCGCACGGTGCGCTACCGCGATCTCAGCCCGGACGGCATCAAGGACAAGGTTCGCCATGTCGTCGGCGCCATGGAGAGCCGCATGGGCGCATTCGGTTTCGGCTGGAAGGATGCGACGGCGGCGCAGGTCTACACGATCCGCGATTACCATCACGTCGTTGCCGACGAGCTGGTGAAGCGCGGCGCTGCGCGTTCCGGGCTGACCTGGCATTTCGCGCGGCCGCCGGTGGTCGATCTCGAATACGAGATGGATTGCCGTCGCGTGATGCGGGAGATGTGATCTAGGCTTTATTCGATTTGCGCATGATCTGGTCCGAAAACCGGTTGCCACTTTTCGGGATCATGCGCGTTCGCGCGGATCGAGCGCGTCGCGCAGGCCGTCGCCGACGAGGTTGAACGACAGCACCACCAGGAAGATCGCAAGCCCCGGCCAGATCGCCATCCACGGCGCGTTGGTCAGGAAGCGCTGCGCCGAGTTGAGCATGCTGCCCCAGGACGGCGCCGGCGGCTGCTGGCCGAGGCCGAGGAACGACAGCGCGGCCTCGGCGATGATGGCGGCCGCAATCGACAGCGTCGCCTGCACCAGCAGCGCCGGCAGGATGTTCGGCAGGATGTGGAACAGCGCGATGCGCCAGGGCGGATTGCCGATCGCGCGCGCGGCCTCGACATAGTCCTCGACCTTGACGCTCATCACCTGGCCGCGGGTCAGCCGGATGAAGATCGGCGTCGCCGAGATGCCGATCGCGATCATGGCGTTGCCGAGGCTGGGCCCGAGGAAGGCGGCAAGCGCGATGGCGAGGATCAGGAACGGGCAGGCCAGCATCGCGTCGGTGATGCGGCTGATCAGCGCGTCGATGAAGCCGCCGCGATAGCCGGCGAGCAGCCCGAGCGGCACGCCGATCGAAAGCGCGATGCCGACCGAGATCGCGCCCGCCATCAGCGAGGCCCGCGCGCCATAGATGACGCGGGCGAGGACGTCGCGGCCGAGATCGTCGGTGCCGAACCAGTGCTGCGCCGAGGGCGCCTTGCGCACCAGCGACCAGCTGGTGGCGATCGGATCGTAGGGCGAGACCAGCGGCGCGAACAGCGGCGAGCAGCGATGAAAGCCGCGATCACCGACGAGCCCGACCACCGCGCCCTTGCGCTTGAACAGCCGGCGCAGCGCGCGGCGCGCCGGGCTTTCCAGCTCGTCGGACAGGACGGGGAGGGCGCCGATCACGGCATCGGTCATGCGTTAACCCCTCAGCCGCGGGTTGACGAGGACATAGGCGATGTCGGCAATCAGGTTGAGCGTGATGTAGATCGTCGCCGTCACCAGCACCACGCCCTGCACCACGGCGTAGTCGCGGTTGAAGACGGCATCGACGATCAGCTTGCCGAAGCCGGGAATGGAGAAGATCTGCTCGGTCAGCACCGCGCCCGACAGCAGCGTGCCGAGTTCGAGCGCGCCGAGCGTGATGACGGGCGTCAGCGCGTTGCGCATCGCGTGCTTGAGGATCACCGAGCGCTCGAACAGCCCTTCGCGCGCGCGGTGCGCACGTAGTCGCTCTCCAGCACCTGCAGCATGGCGCTGCGGGTGTGCCGCATCAGGATCGCGGCGATGGCGTTGCCGAGCACGAAGGCCGGCATGATGGTCGAGGCAAGGCTGGCGCGCCAGTCCTCGGTCAGCGGCACATAGCCCGACGCCGGCAGCCAGCCGAGCTGGATCGAGAACAGGAAGATCAGCATGATGCCGAGCCAGAAATTCGGCGTCGAGATGCCCCACAGCGCGAACAAATTGGCGCCGTAGTCCGAGCGCCGTGCCCTTCTTGACCGCCGAGACGATGCCGGCGGGAATGCCGATCAGGAACGCGATCACGATCGCCATCGAGGCGAGCTGGATCGTGACCGGCAGCTTCTGCGCGATCAGCTCGCGCACCGGCACCTTGTTGCGCAGGGACTCGCCGAAGTCGCCCGACAGCACGCCCTTGATCCAGTAGACGTATTGCACCGGCATCGGCTGATCGAGCCGGTACTGCTGGCGGATCTGCTCGATCACGGCCGGGTCGCGCTCCTCGCCCGCCATGACCAGCGCGGGATCGCCGGGCAGCAGCTGCTGCAGCGAGAAGATCAGCACCGACACGAAGAACAGTGTCGGGATGAGCTGGACGATGCGCCGGGCGAGGAAGTTCAGCATGGCGCGCGCCGTATCGCCGCCGCGATAGCCGATCACTTCAGCTTCAGCCCGATCACGCGGACCAGGCCGTCGGGCATCTGCTTGTAGCCTTCGAGCTTGGTGGTGTGCGCGATCAGCAGCCGGCGGTGATAGAGATAGATGATCGGCAGATCGTTGAGCACGGCCTTGGTCAGCTTCTCGTAGATCGCCTTGCGCTGCGCGGCGTCGTTGACCAGCCGCGCATCCTCCAGCGCCTTGTCGGCCTCGGGGTTGGAATAGCCGCCGTCGTTCTGCGGCGCGCCCGTGTGCATGAAGACGTAGGAATTGCCGTCGGGATCGATGCGGCCGCTCCAGCCGATCAGGAAGGCCTGGAACTCGCCGGCCTCCGCCTGCTTGAGCGAGGTCGCGAATTCGATGACGCGGATCTTGAGGTCGAAGCCGGCTTCCGCCGCCATCGACTGCATGACCTGCGCCACCGCCTCGCTCTCGGCGCCCTTCGGCACCATCATGTCGACGGCGACCGGCGCCGGTGACGCCGGCCTCCTTCAGCAGCGCCTTGGCCTTGGCGACGTCGCGCTTCGCGAACCGGAAAGCCCTTTTGGTAGTAGGGATGCTCCGGGCTGACCCACTGATTGCCCGGCACGAACTCGCCGTTGAACACGACCTGGTGAGCGCCTCGCGGTCGATCGACAGCTCAGCGCCTGCCGCACCTTGTCCGACTGGCTGAGCGGGCCCTTGGCCTTGTCCTTGCGCGATATTGATGGTGAGGCCGAGATAGCCGAGCTCCAGCGCGGTCGACAGTTTCAGCCGCGAGTCGGCGCGCACGTCCTTGATGTCGGTCGCGAGCACGCGCTCGATCAGGTCGAGCCCGCCGGACTTCAGATTGGCGAGCCGCACCGTGGCATCGACGATCGGCAGGAACACGACCTTGTCGATGAAGACGTTGTCCTTGTTCCAGTAGTCGGCGAAGCGTTCGCCGACGATGCGGTCCTGCTGCACGCGCTCGACGAATTTGTAGGGACCGGCGCAGACCGGCTTGAGGCCGAACTTGTCGCCGGCTTCCTTCGCCGCCTTCGGCGAGACCATCATGCCGGCGCGGTCGGTGAGCTGGGCGATCAGCGGCGAGAAGGGCTGCTTGAGCACCAGCTTGATGGTCAGGGGATCGACGACGTCGACATGGTCGACCGTCGCCAGCTCCGGCTTGCGGAACGATCCCGGCAAAGTGATGTGGCGCTCGAGCGAGAATTTTGCCGCCTCGGCATCGAACGGCTCGCCGTCGTGGAATTTGACGCCGGGCCGCAGCTTGATGGTGACCTCCTTGCCGTCGTCGGACGTCGAATAGGACAGCGCGAGCTGCGGCACGATGTTGAGCTTCTCGTCGATGTCGAACAGCTTGTCGCAGAAGGCGGAGAAGACGATGCGGCCGACATAGGTGCGCGCCATCGTCGGGTCGAGGATGTCGGGGTCTTCGGCGAGCCCGATGCGGAGCGTGGTCTGGGCGAGGGCGGGTGCCTGAAACGACAGCAGCAGTGTTGCGGCCGCTGCCAAACGCAAGAATTTCATCGCATGGTCCCCTTCGCTGACGATCAGGTCGCCGTCGGCGCCGCCTTGACTATATCAACCCCGGATTTGCCTGCACCTTCCATGCCACCGCTGAAGGCTGCGACCAATTTTTCCAGCGCCGGCGAGAAGGCGCCGTCATGCGGCAAAATGGCTTCGGCCGGCGGCAGTTCCGCCATGCGGTGGCAGGCCGTGGCATGGCCGGCGGCATCCGCAACGAGCTCGCGGCACTTCGCTCGGCAGCGCTCGATGACGTGCGGGCAGCGGGTGTGGAACCGGCAGCCGGACGGCGGATCGAGCGCGCTCGGCATCTCGCCTTGCAGCACGATGCGGCCGCGCTTTGCACGCGGTTTGGGCACGGGGATCGCCGACAGCAGCGCGCGGCTATAGGGATGGCGCGGCGAGCTGAACAGCGCCTGCGCCTCGGCAGTCTCGACGATGGTGCCGAGATTCATGACCGCGACGCGGTCGGCGATGTGCTTCACCACGGCAAGGTCGTGCGAGACGAAGATGTAGGCGAGCCCGAGCCGGAGCTGCAGGTCGCGCAGCAGATTGAGGATTTGCGAGCGGATCGAGACGTCGAGCGCCGAGACCGGCTCGTCGCAGATGATCAGCTTCGGCTCGACCGCGAGCGCGCGGGCAATGGCGATGCGCTGGCGCTGGCCGCCGGAAAACTCGTGCGGATAGCGGCGGGCGAAGCGCGGCTCCAGCCCGACCAGCCGCAGCAGTTCCTCGACGCGCGCGCGGCGGCGCGCCGGCGGCACGAGATCGTGCAGCACCAGCGGCTCGGTCAGGATCTGGCCGACCGTCATGCGCGGATTGAGCGAGGCGTAGGGGTCCTGGAAAATGATCTGCGCGTTGCGGCGGAAGGCGCGCAGCTCGTCGGCATTGAGCGCGGCGAGATCGCGGCCTTCGAAGCGCACGGTGCCGCTGTCGGCCTCGATCAGCCGCAGCACCAGCCGGCTGACGGTGGACTTGCCGCAGCCGGATTCGCCGACCAGCGCCAGCGTCTGGCCGGCTTCGACCGCGAAGCTCACGCCATCGACGGCCTTGACGAACCCTCGCGGGCGGCCGAACACGATTGCGCGCGGCGACGAAATGCTTGACCAGATTGTCGACCTCGAGCAGCGCGGTCACGACACCAGCCTTTCCAGCGGCGTGCGGAGGCAGCGCGAGACGTGGCCGGGGCTGACCATCGCCAGCGGCGGCGAGCGTTTTGGTGCAGATATCGGCGACAAACGGACAGCGCGCCGCAAAGCGGCAGCCGCCGGCGGGTGCGTCATGTTCGGCACCATGCCCTCGATGGTGGCGAGATGCGCGACGCGATGGTCGAGCCGCGGGATCGAGCCGAGCAGGCCGACGGTGTAGGGATGCTGCGGGTTGGCGAACAGCTCGTCGACCGGCGCGCGCTCGACGATCTCGCCGGCATACATGACGGCGACCTCGTCGCAGACCTCGGCGACGACGCCGAGATCGTGGGTGATCAGGATGATCGCGGCGTTGCTGGCGGCCTTCAGCTCGCGCATCAGGTCGAGGATCTGCGCCTGCAGGGTCACGTCGAGCGCGGTGGTCGGCTCGTCGGCGATCAACAGCCGCGGATCGCAGGCCAGCGCCATCGCGATCATCACGCGCTGGCGCATGCCGCCGGAAAGCTTGTGCGGATATTCGTCGATGCGCTTTTCGGGCGAGGGGATGTGGACGCGGCGCAGCAGCTCGATGGCGCGGTCGCGCGCCTGCCGGTGCGAGCCGCCGCGGTGGCGCAGGATGACTTCGATGATCTGGTCGCCGATGGTGAAGCTCGGATTGAGCGACGTCATCGGCTCCTGAAAGATCATGGCGAGCCGGTTGCCGCGGAGGTCGCGCAGCGTCTCGTCGGGCACGTCGAGCAGATCGAAGCCGTCGAAGCGGATCGCGCCGGTGACCTCGGCGGAACGCTTCGGCAGCAGGCCCATGATGGCGAGCGAGGTGACGCTCTTGCCGCAGCCGGATTCGCCGACCAGGCCGAGCGTGGCGCCGTTCGCGACCGTGAGGTCGACCTGATCGACCGCATGGGTGGTGCGGCCGTCGTCGCCGTGGAAGACGACGCGCAGGCCTTCGATCTCGATCAGCGGCGCCGAGGTCACGACTGGCTCGCGATGGCTGCCTGCGACGGCGGCGTCGATGACGGCGCGGTCGGTGACCCCGGCCGGATTCTTGCGCGTCGGCAGGAACTGGCGGAAATGCACCCAGCGCTCGCGGCTGACCTGCTCGAGCCGTTCCAGCTCGGCGAGCGGATCGGCGTGGTCGTCGACGCGCAGGTCGAGGTCGGACCACTCTTCCTCGCCATGGATCAGCAGCGCCGCCGATTGCTTGCCGCGCTTGTCGCCGCCGGCCGCTTCGCCCGCCTTCATCGCCGCGATCAGGCGCTGCGCAAACGGCAGTTTTTCGTTCGCGAGCGTAGGCCTTGGCGGTTTCGTCGAGCACCTGCGCGCCGGCGAGCATGTTGCCGGCGATGGAAAAGCCCGTGCCTTCGACATGGCCGCACCAGTCGACGCATTCGCGTCCCGTATGCGCGGCGATGCGGCCGCTGGCATCCATGACGTGAAGCTGGCGGCTCTCGCGGCCGTCGTCGGCCGCGATCAAGGCCGCGATGATGTCGCGCGGGCGCCATGCCTTCGCGCAGCAGCTTGACGCCGTCGATGCCGTAATACGGATTGACCAGCGCCTGCGTCGCGACGCCGCCGACGCTGGGCGCGATATGCGGCACGCGCGCGCCGACGGCAAAGAATTTGGTCGCGACCGCGATGCCGATCTGGCCGGTGGTGGAATCGCGGGCGATGATCGACCAGGTCATCTCAGCTTCATCTCGTCAGCGTCCGGCCGCGTAGCCCTGCATGCCGCGCGGATTGGCGGCGGCGCGGCGGCGCGGGCCGACCTTGGAGGCGGCGGTGAGGCGGCCTTCCGACCAGTCGGGGCCGATCTCGACGATGTGGCCGCGGCGCTTCAGCTCGTCGACCGTCGCCTTCGGCACGCGGTCCTCGACCACGAGCACGCCGGGGCGCGCGGTGCGCGGCCAGAACGAGATCGGGAAATGCTCGGTGTGCCAGGCCGGCGCGTCGATCGCTTCCTGCAGATTCATCTTCGGCGTGGACGTGGCGCAGGAAGAACTGCGTGATCCACTGGTCCTGCTGGTCGCCGCCGGGCGAGCCCCAGGCCAGATACGGCTCGCCGTCGCGCAGCGCCATGGTCGGCGACAGCGTGGTGCGCGGGCGCTTGCCCGGCGCCAGCGAGCCGGGATGGTTCTCCTCCAGCCAGAACATCTGCGCGCGGCTGCCGAGGCAGAAGCCGATCTCGGGAATGACGGGCGAGGATTGCAGCCAGCCGCCCGAGGGCGTCGCGGACACCATGTTGCCGGCCTTGTCGATGATGTCGAAATGCACGGTGTCGCCGCGCACCTCGCCGAAACGGCCGACGGTCGGCTCGCCCGCGCCCATGGCGCCGACGGCCTCGCGATGGCCTTCGGCGCGGCGCAGTTTTACGACGGCGCCAAAACCTTCGACCGAGCCCGGGATGAAATCGAGCGAGGCCTTGTCTTTCGAGATCAGCTTGCGCCGCTCGTCGTTGTAGGCGTCCGACAGCAGCGTCGCGATCGGGATGTCGCTGAATTTGGGATCGCCGTAGAATTTTTCGCGATCGGCAAAGGCGAGCTTGGCGGCCTCGACCTGCAGATGGATGAAGTCGGGACCGACGGGATCGAGCCCGTCGAGATCGAAGCCCTTGAGCAGCGCCAGCTGCTGCAACGTCACCGGGCCCTGGCTCCAGACGCCGGCCTTGCACACGGTGTAGCGGCCGTAGTCGTAGGTCAGCGGCGCCTCGACGGTCGGCTGCCAGCGCGCCATGTCGTCGGCGGAGAGCACGCCGCGATGCGGCGAGCCGGAGACGTCCATCACTTCCTGGGTGCGGCAGAACTTGTCGATGGCCTCGGCGACAAAGCCCTGTGACCAGGCCTTGCGCGCAGCCTCGATCTGGGCGACGCGGTCGCCGCCCGCGCTCTCGGCTTCCTTGAGGATGCGGGCGTAGGTCTCGGACAGTTTCTTGTTGGTGAAGATCGTGCCGGGCTTCGGCACCTCGCCGTTCGGCAGATAGACCGCGGCCGAGGTCGGCCAGTGCTTGCGGAACAGCTGCTCGACGATCTGGATCGTCGCCGAGGCGCGCTCGACCAGCGGATAGCCGTTGGCGGCATAGGAAATCGCGGGCTCCAGCACGTCGCGCAGTTTCAGCGTGCCGTAGTCGCGCAGCAGCAGCATCCAGGACTCGAACGTGCCGGGGACGCAGGCGGCGAGCAGGCCGGTGCCG
Organism: uncultured Alphaproteobacteria bacterium; assembly: GCA_963726865.1. Taxonomy (GTDB): domain Bacteria; phylum Pseudomonadota; class Alphaproteobacteria; order Rhizobiales; family Xanthobacteraceae; genus Bradyrhizobium. Next base: position 385,540 of record CAVSEE010000008.1, read on the forward strand.
GGCACCATGTCGAGCCCTTCGCTGCGATAATGCGCGATGGTGGCCTTGGCAGGCGCGGGGCCCTGGCCGCAGATCACCTCGGTTTTGCCGCGCTTGACGTCGTGCACGATGATCGGAACGTCGCCGCCGGGGCCGTTGAGATGCGGCTCGACCACCTGCAGCGTGAAGGCGGTCGCGACACCGGCATCGAAGGCGTTGCCGCCTTTTTCGAGGGTGGCCATCCCGACGGCGGTCGCGATCCAGTGCGTCGAGGTGACGACGCCGAACGTGCCCTCGATTTCGGGCCGGGTCGTGAACGGATCGGGATTGATATTGCCCATGGGATGCACCCTTCTTGTTGGCCATTCAGGCGCTGCGCAATTGAGCACAGGCGGGGCGGACTGCCAACTGGCATGCCAGAGCCATACCCGCTCAAAAGCGGTGTGATCAGGCCGGCGCCGGTGCCGTATTCACGGCATGGCAGGCGACGCCGTCGATCAGGGCCGGAGCCTCCCGCCGGCAGAGGTCGAACGCGAGCGGACAGCGCGGGTTGAAGGCGCAGCCGGGCGGCGGGTCGATCGGGTTGGGGATCTCGCCCTTCACGGGGATGCGCTGCCGGCCGGACATGGCGAGATCCGGAACCGCGCCCAGCAGCATCTTGGTGTAGGGCATGCGCGGGTTCGCGAACATCTCGCGGCCCTCGGCGATCTCGACGATGCGGCCGAGATACATCACGCCGATCCGGGTCGCCATGTGGCGGACCACGGCGAGGTTGTGGCTGATGAAGAGATAGGTGAGGCCGAACTTGTCCTGCAGGTCGCGCATCAGATTGAGGATCTGCGCCTGCACGGAAACGTCGAGCGCCGAGGTCGGCTCGTCGCAGACGATGAACTCGGCATTGGAGGCGAGCACGCGGGCAATGGCGATGCGCTGGCGCTGGCCGCCGGAAAATTCGTGCGGATATTTCAGGCCGTCGTCCGGATGCAGGCCGACGAGACCGAGCAACTCGCCGACGCGCGCCCTGATGTCGCGCTCGCCCTGGATCAGGTCGAAGGCGCGGATCGGCTCGGAGACGATGGCATCGACCCGGAAGCGCGGGTTGAGGCTTGCATAGGGGTCCTGGAAGACCATCTGGATGCGGCGGCGCAGTTTTTGCCGCGCCTGCGCCTGCTTCGGGTCGGTCATCGACACGCCATCGATGGTGACCCCGCCGGAACTCGGCGGCAGCAGGCCTACGACCATGCGCGCCACCGTGGTCTTGCCCGAGCCGGACTCGCCGACCAGCGCAAAGGTCTCGCCGCGCTTGATGTCGAAGGTGACGCCGTCGACCGCCTTGAGGAATTCGAGATCGCCGCCTTCCAGCTTGCGGTTCAGCCACGGCTTCGAGACGTCGAAGACGCGGCGCAGGTTTTTGACGTCGACGAAGCTCATGCCGCGCTGTCCTTGGCTGAGGCATCGTACAGGTGACAGGCGACCGATTGCGCGCCGTGCCGGATCGGATCGGGCCGCTCGACGCGGCAGCGGTCGAAGGCAAAGCCGCAGCGCGGGTTGAAGGAGCAGCCGGGCGGGATCGCCGACAGCCGCGGCATCGAGCCCGGGATTTGCACCAGCCGCTTGTCCTCGCCCGCCAGTGTCGGGATCGCGCCCATCAGGCCCTTGGCGTAGGGATGCAGCGGGTTGCGCACGACATCCTGCACCGGGCCGATCTCGGCAATGCGCCCCGAATACATCACGGCGACGCGGTCGGAGGTCTCGGCAATCACGCCCATGTCGTGGGTCACCAGCATGACAGCGGTGCCGTGGTCGCGGCCGAGCCGCTTGATCAGCGCGATGATCTGGGCCTGCACGGAGACGTCGAGTGCGGTGGTCGGCTCGTCCGCGATGATCAGCTCCGGCTCGGCGCAGATCGCCAGCGCAATGACGACGCGCTGGCGCATGCCGCCGGAGAATTCGTGCGGATAGGCATCGATGCGCTTTTCCGGCGCGGGGATGCCGACCTCGGCCAAGCAGGTCGATGGCGCGCTTGCGCGCGGCCTGCTCGGAAGACTCATATGGGTGCGGATGGTCTCGATGATCTGCTCGCCGATCCGGTACAGCGGATTGAGGCTGGTCAGCGGATCCTGGAAGATCATGCCGATGCGTTTGCCCCGGATGCGACGCAACTCCTCCGGAGGGAGATTGTCGATCCGCGAACCCGACAGCAGGATCTCGCCGCCGGAGATGCGGCCGGGCGGATCGATCAGCCCGATCGCGGCAAGCCCGGTGACGGACTTGCCGGCGCCGGATTCGCCGACCACGCCCAGCACCTCGCCCTTGGCGATGTCGAAGGAGACGCCGTCGATGGCGCGCAAGGCGCCGCGGCGGGTGACGAACTCCACCTGCAGGTTACGCACGGAAAGGACGGGTACGGTCATCGCAGTTTCGGATTGAGCGCGTCGCGCAGCCAGTCGCCGAGCAGGTTGATGGAGAGGATGAGCCCGGCGAGCGCGATGCCGGGGAAGGTGACGATCCACCATTCGCCGGCGAACAGATAGTTGTTGCCGATGCGGATCAGGGTGCCGAGCGAGGGCATGGTCTCGGGCATGCCGGCGCCGAGGAACGACAGCGTCGCCTCGGTGAGGATGGCAAGCGCGAGATTGATGGTCGCGATCACGAGCACCGGCCCCATCGCGTTGGGCAGCACATGGCGCAGCATGATTTTTGGTGCCGGCAGCCCGATCAGCTGCGCGGCGGCGACATAGTCCTTGCTCTTCTCCACCATGACCGAGCCGCGCACGGTGCGGGCATATCCCACCCAGAAACTCAGGCCGATCGCCAGCACCAGGACCACGAGCATGCTCATGGAATCGAGCTTGTTGCCGAACAGCGATTTGGCGATGCCGTTGACGATGAGCGCGATCAGGATGGCGGGGAAGGTCAGCTGAACGTCGGCGATGCGCATGATCACGCTGTCCACGGCGCCGCCGACGTAACCCGCGATCAATCCGAGCGCTATGCCGATCGTGCCCGCGAGCAGCATGCCGAGCACGCCGACCGCGAGCGAAATCCGCAGGCCGTAGAGGATGGCGGAAAGCATGTCGCGGCCCTGCTCGTCGGTGCCGAGCAGGATACGGGCTCTGGCCGTCGGCGGTCCACAACGGCGAGATGCGCGAATTCATCAGCTGCAGCTGCGCCGGGTCGAACGGATTCTGCACCGACAGCACCGGAGCAAGGATCGCGAGCAGGAAGAAGAGAACGGTGACGACGGCGGCGACCATCGTCAGGCGTGAACGGCTGAACGAATAGAAGATGTCGCTGTCGAGCCCGCGGCGAAGCCAGCCGGCGCCACGGCTTGCTTGCGGGGCGGCTGCGGCGGGGCGGGGGACGACGGCGTCGGTCATGCAGGCTCTTTCTCAGTGCGCACGGCTGACGGTCGACCGCAGGCGCGGATCGACAACGGTGTAGAGGATATCGACGATCAGGTTGATGGTGACGAAGATCAGCGAGACCGTCAGCAGATAGGCCGCCATGATCGGAATATCCACGTTTTGCACGGCCTGCACGAACATCAATCCCATCCCGGGCCACTGGAACACGCTCTCGGTGATGATGGAAAATGCAATAACCGTTCCAAACTGCAGGCCGACCACGGTGATGACGGGCACCAGCGTGTTTTTCAGCGCGTGGCCGAAATGGACGGCGCGGGTGGTCAGGCCGCGGGCGCGGGCAAAGCGGATGTAGTCGGTGCGCAGCACTTCCAGCATCTCGGCGCGCACCAGCCGCATGATCAGCGTCATCTGGAACAGGCCGAGCGTGATCGCGGGCATGATGATCGCCTTCAGCCCGGAAACGGTGAGGAGCCCGGTGCTCCACCAGCCGATTTTCACGACGTCCCCGCGTCCGAACGACGGCAGCCAGCCCAGCGTCACCGCAAACAGATAGATCAAGAGGATGCCGATCAGGAAGGTCGGCAGCGATATGCCGATCAGCGACACCGTCTGGAAGACTTTTGCGAGCCAGGTGTCGCGCTTCAGCGCGGTGTAGACGCCCATCAGGATGCCGAACACCATGGAGATGATGGTGGCGCAGGTCGCGAGTTCCAGCGTCGCCGGCATGCGCTCCGCCAGAAGCGTCGAGACCGGCTGGCGGAACTGGTAGGACATGCCGAACTTGAATTGCACGGCGTTGCCGAAATAGCGGGCGAACTGCACGATGACGGGATCGTCGAGACCGAGCGACTTGCGCACCGCGGCGCGCTCGGCGGGCGGCGTGTCGATCGACACGATCTGGCTCACGGGATCGCCGGCAAAGCGGAACATCGAGAAGGCGATGATCCCCACGGCGAACATGACGCCGAGGGCCTGGAAAGCGCGGCGAAGCGTGAAAGCGAGCATGTTATTGTTTCACTTTCTCGTCTTGATGCGCCGCCGCGGTCAGCCTGAAAACGAAAGGTCCCGGAAGCGCGATGCTGCCGGGACCGTCTGTCGAAACCGTCAGTCCTGTTTGGTGGCCCAGTACAGCAAGACCGCGTTATCGGCGCGCTGCTTGAGCTTGACCTTTTTCGAAACACCCCAGGCGAGCGCCTGCTGGTGCAGGGGGATGTAGGCGAAATCCTTGGCCTCCATCTGGTAGGCTTGCTTGATCATCTGGTCGCGCTTGTCGGTGTCGCTTTCGACCAGGAGCTTCGCGGTCAGCGCGTCCAGTTCCTTGTTGCAGTAGCCGCCGAGATTGGCCTGGCCGCGGCTCGACTTCGGGTCGTCGCGGCAGCCCATGATCTCGTACAGCACGTTGTGGGAATCCGATGTGCCGGGCGTCCAGCCCAGCAGGTAGAACGACGTCTGATAGCCGCCGGTGTTGAGCACCTTGGCGAAGTACTGCGCCTTGGGCTGGGCCAGCAGGTTCACCTTGACGCCGATGCGGGCGAGCATGCCGACGACGGCCTGGCAGATCGCGGCGTCGTTGACGTAGCGATCGTTCGGGCAGTCCATCGTGACCTCGAAGCCGTCGGGATAGCCGGCCTCGGTCAAGAGCTTCTTGGCGGCGTCAGGATCGTATTTCGGCCGCGTGAAGTCGCCATGCAGCTTGAAGAGCTGCGGCGCGACCATCAGCGCCGACGGCGTCGACAGGCCGCGCATGACGCGGGTCTTGATCGCTTCGACGTCGACCGCCCTGTAGAAAGCTTCGCGGACCCGGACGTCCTTGAACGGATTCTTGCCCTTGACGTTGGAATAGAGCAGTTCGTCGCGGATCTGATCCATGCCGAGGAAGATGGTGCGGATCTCCGGTCCCTTCAGCACCTGCGCATTCGGGCTGGAGTCGACGCGCGCGATGTCCTGAAGCGGAACCGGTTCGATGACGTCGACTTCGCCCGACAGCAGCGCCGCGACGCGCGTGGCGTCCGATCCGATCGGCGTGAAGATGATCTCCTTGAGGTTATGCTCGGGCTTGCGCCACCAGTTCGGGTTGGCCTTGAAGACGGTCTTCACGCCGGGCTGATGGCTTTCGATGGTGAAGGCACCGGTGCCGTTGGCGTTCAGCGAGGCGTAGCTGGGCGTGGTCGCCGCGGCCGGGGTCGGATCGACCACGTTGTTGGCCTCCGCCCATTTCTTGTCGATGATGTACCAGGTGTCCCACTGCGAGTTGAGAATCGGATTCGGCGAGGTCAGGATGAAATCGACGGTGTAGTCGTCGACCTTGACCACCTTGACGTCCGCGGCAATTCGGGTTTGCAGGTTCGAACCCGGCTTGCGAATGCGGTCCGCCGAGAACACGACGTCATCGGCGGTGAAGGGATCGCCGTTGTGGAATTTGATGCCCTTGCGCAGATGAAAACGCCAGCGGGTCGGCTCGGGTGTCTCCCAGCTCTCGGCCAGGCCCGGGATGATCTTCAGATTTTCGTCGCGCGCGACCAGGCCTTCATAGACGTGGCCGAGATGCGAATGCGTGGTGGTTTCGTTCAGCGTGTAGGGATCGAGCGAGTTCAGCACGCCCTGGTTGGCGTAGCGCAGCGTCTGGCTCGATGCCGGCATGGTCGCAAAAGCGACGGTGGAAAGAATGGTCATTGCACGCAAGGCATGACGTACCGACATTTGTTCTCGCTCTCCCCTGAGGACTGCGGCCGACCTGACGTTAGATCGGCAGCCCGTTACCGATGCATGTTGCCAGAGTTTATACGCCGCGCAAGCCGGTTTCGCGAGCGAAAGCAGCCGGTTTGCGCGGCAGTGCCGCAATGTTTAACCTCAGGCGCAAAACGCAAGCGCGACATTGAACTTTCGGAGTGTGCTGGATGCCGGAACTGAAGGCCGACGTTGTGGTGCTGGGGGCGGGGATGGTCGGTGTCGGCGCCGCCCTGCACCTGCAGCAGCGGGGCCGGGACGTCATGCTGGTCGACCGGCATAGCGCCGCAGGCGAGGAGACCAGCTACGGCAATGCCGGGCTGATCGAGTGCGCCTCGGTCTTTCCCTATATGTTCCCGCGCGATTTCGCCTCGCTGCTGAAATATGCGCTGAACCGGGCGCCGCAGGTGCGCTACCGGTTCGTCGATTTGCCCGAATTCCTGCCCTGGCTGCTGCGCTATTATCTGGCATCCTCGCCGGAAGGCGCGATGAAGAGCGCGATGGCCGAATTGCCGCTGATCCGGCGCAGCCTGATCGAGCACGAGGCGCTGATTGCGGAAGCCGGCGTTCCCGAGCTGTTGAAGCGGACTGGCTGGCTGAAACTGTTTCGCTCGGAGGCGACGCTCGGCCATGCCGCGCGCGATTTCGAACGCGCCAAGGAATATGGTGTCACCGGCGACGTTCTCGACGCCAGGGGCATCGCCGCGCTCGAGCCCAATCTCAGCGGCGACTTTACAGGTGCGGTGTTTCTGCCGACGCCGGGCTTCGTGCCCGATCCCGGCGGGCTGGCAAAAGCCTATGCGGCGCTGTTCGGCCGCAAGGGCGGCCGCTTTGTCGTCGGCGATGCGCGCACGCTCGAGCAGTCCGGAAACCGCTGGCATCTCTCGACGCAGGAAGGCTCGGTGACCGCACGCGAAATCGTGGTGGCGATGGGGCCGTGGTCGGATCTCGTGTTCAAGCCGCTTGGCTATTCCATTCCGCTCAACGTCAAGCGCGGCTACCACTTGCACCTGAAGCCGCGCGGCAATGCCGTGCTCAATCGATGCGTGCTCGATGCCGACCAGGGCTTTGTGCTGGCGCCGATGAACCGCGGCATTCGCCTCACCACGCCGGTCGAGTTCGCCAACCGCGACGCGCCGCCGAACTTCGGCCAGGTCGAGCGCGCGCTGCCCAAGGCTCACAAATTGTTTCCGCTGGGCGAGGCGGTCGAGGCACAGCCCTGGATGGGCGCGCGGCCATGCCTGCCCGACATGCTGCCCGTGATCGGCCGGGCGCCGCGCCATCCCGGACTGTGGTTCGATTTCGGCCACCAGCACCATGGTTTCACCCTGGGGCCGGCAACCGGCCGGCTGCTGGCGGAAATGATGACCGGCGAGACGCCGTTCGCGGACCCCGCGCCCTTTGCCGTGGAACGGTTTGGTTGACCATATGACCCGACGGCCGCCGCTAGCCGGTTCCCGGGCCGCTTGCGTCGCAGTACCGGTCGCGGCGATACTGCAGCAGCGGGCGCTTGACTCGGGTAGGAGCGGACATGAAGGTTAACATCGAGATCGATTGCACGCCGGTCGAGGCGCGCCAGTTCATGGGTTTGCCGGACGTCGTGCCGATGCAGACGGCTGTCATGGACAAGATGCAGCAACAGCTGATGTCCAACATCGACAAGGTCTCGCCGGAGTCGCTGATGCAGACCTGGTTCAGTTTCGATCCGAAGATCGTCGAGCGCTTTCAGGACATGTTCGTGGCGATGGCCGGTCTCGGCGCGCCGAAGAAGGACAAGATAGTGACGGTGACGCGTGATGGACGAAGACGCACCGGCAGAACAGGGCAGGCTTCGTCCGCCGAGCTGGCTGCTGATGCTGGCCGAGCCGCGGGCGCTGTTCGAGTTCAATTCGAGCCTGCTGCTGTCGCCGCTGCTCTTGCAGGCGCCGCGCGGCGACGGCCATCCGGTGCTGGCACTACCGGGATTTTTGGCCAGCGATCTCTCGATGGCGCCGATGCGGCGCTATCTGACCCAGCTCGGCTACGACGCCCACGCATGGAACATGGGCCGCAATTTCGGCGGCGTGTACAGCAAGCGGAAAGCGCTGCGCACGCTGCTCGATCGCATCCACGAGCAGGCGGGGCGCAAGGTCAGCATCGTCGGCTGGAGCCTCGGCGGCGTCTATGCTCGCGACCTCGCGCTGCAGGCGCCCGATCTGGTGCGCTCCGTCATCACGCTCGGCAGCCCCTTTGCCAACGACATCCGGGCGACCAACGCGACAAAACTCTACGAATTGCTTTCGGGCGAGGGGGTCAACGACATCCCCGGCCTTCGCGAGGCGATCGGCGGCGACCTGCCGGTGCCGACTACCTCGATCTATTCGCGCACCGACGGCATCGTTAACTGGCGTACCAGCCTGCGTGCGGCCTTCCGCTACCGCCGAAAATATCGAGGTGCATCTGGCAAGCCATATCGGTCTCGGCGTTAACCCCGCGGCCCTGTGGGCGGTGGCCGATCGGCTGGCGCAGACCGAGGGCGAATTCCGTCATTTTGAGCGGTCGGGGCCCTTTGCCATTGCCTATGCGCCCCCGGAAAATGCACAATCCTGATCAATTGCCCCGGCTCGCCGGGACCGTCTGACCGCAAGAAGCGCCACCAAGGCGCCGCGTCGTTATCTTCGGGAGGAATCCATGGCTGACGCCAAGAAACTGTCTTCGCTGGACGCATCGTTCCTGTATCTGGAAACGCCGGAAATGCCGATGCATGTCGGCAGCATGGCGATCTTCCGCCTGCCCGATGGTTACAAGGGCGACTTCTTCGAAGAGTTCAAGGCGATGATCGAGTCGCGGCTGCACATCGCGCCGATCCTGAAGGCGCGGCTGGAGAAGGCGCCGCTCGATATCGATCATCCCTCCTGGGTCGAGGACGACCAGTTCGACATCGACCGCCACATCTTCCGCGCCAGCCTGCCGGCGCCGCGCGACCGCGCCACGCTGGAGCGCATCGTCGGCTGGATGCACGCCAAGCTGCTCAACCGCGCGCGTCCGCTCTGGGAGTTCTATGTCTTCGAGGGCATGAAGAACAACGAGATCGGGCTTTATTCCAAGATGCATCATGCCTGCATCGACGGCGGCGCCGGTGCTGCGCTGACCAGCATGATCTACGACGTCACGCCGGTGCCGCGGCAGGTGGAAGCGCCGGCCGCGCGCAAGGTGACGCAGGAGCCGCGCGACATCGCCGCCAATTTGATCGATTCCTACCAGGCGCTCTGGACCCAGCCGTTCGACGCGTCGGCCGCGCCGAAGAGCCTCGAACTGCCGCGCACCGGCAAGAGCGATATCGGCTCGATCCTGTTCGACAACGCCATGTTCCAGATCGAGACCGCGGTGAAGTTCGCCGCCTCCGTGCCGACCATCCTCAAGAGCCTGTCCGACGTGGTCGGCAAGATCTCCGATCCCAAGTCGCGCGACAGCCTCGCCAGCATGGCCTCGCCGCCGACGCTCCTCAACAAGTCGATCTCGTCGGAGCGCAGTTTCGCCGGCGTATCGATCTCGCTGTCGCGCGCCAAGGCGCTGGCCAAGGCGTCCGGCGGCAAGCTCAACGACGTCGTGCTGGCGCTGTCATCCGGCGTCGTGCGCCGCTATTTGATCAGCCAGGGCGGCCTGCCGAACAAGTCGCTGACGGCGGCGGTGCCGATCTCGCTGCGCGAGGAAGGCAATGCCGACGCCAACAACCAGGTGTTCGGCATGATCTGCTCGATCGCCACCAATGTGGACGATCCCAGGACGCGGCTGGAGACCATCATCGCGCAGTCCACCAAGTCCAAGGAGATGTCGCATCCGCTCCGCGCGCTGGTGCCGCAGATGTCGAACCTCTCGATGCTCGGCGCGCCGATCGTGACGCAAGTGCTGGCGCTGCTCTACAGCCGCTCCAATCTTTCCGACGTGCTGCCGCCGGCCGCCAACATCACCGTCTCCAACGTGCCCGGGCCGCGGCAGACGCTCTACGCCGCCGGCGCGGAGCTGCTTGCACATCTTCCCGGTGTCGATCTCGACGCACGGCATTGCGCTCAACATCACCGTGCAGAGCTATCGCGACCAGCTCGATTTCGGCTTCATCGCCGGGCGCCAACATCATTCCGCATGTCCAGCTGCTCTGCGACATGCTGCCGGAAGAGTTCGATGCGCTCGAGGCGGCCTATGCGCCGCCGCCTTCCGAAATCAAGGGCGCTGCTGCCGAGTAGGATTGTTTGCCGATGATTGAAATGCCGCCGCTTCAGTTCGCCCAGGTGAACGGGATTCGCATGGGCTTCTACGAAGCCGGGCCCAAGACCGACAAGCCGCCTGTCGTGCTGTGCCATGGCTGGCCGGAGCTGGCGTTCTCCTGGCGTCACCAGATCAAGGCGCTGAGCGAGGCCGGCATCCGCGTCATCGCGCCGGACCAGCGCGGCTATGGGTCGAGCGACCGGCCCGAGCCGGTCGAGGACTACGACATGGAGCATCTGACCGGCGATCTCGTCGGCCTGCTCGATCATCTCAAGATCGACAAGGCGATCTTCGTCGGCCACGACTGGGGCGGCTTCGTCGTCTGGCAGATGCCGCTGCGCCATCTCGACCGCGTCGCCGGCGTCGTCGGCGTCAACACGCCGCATTGGGATCGCATGCCGGCCGATCCGATCGAGTTGATGCGGCAGCGCTATCGGCGACCAGATGTATATCGTCCAGTTCCAGAATCCCGCACGCGAGCCGGACAAGATCTTTGGCAGCCGCGTCGAGCAGACCTTTGACGCCTTCATGCGCAAGCCGCTGCCGCGGCCGCCGGAGGAGGCAGGCGAGCCGCCGGTCGCGGGCATCGGCGCCTCCGCCAAGACCAACCTCGCATTCCCGCAGATGATCGCGGCCTATGACGCCAAATTCGATCCGCGCACGCCGATCCTCTCGGCCGACGAGAAGAAGGTGTTCGTCGACACCTTCACGAAGACCGGCTTCACCGGCGGCATCAACTGGTATCGCAATTTTTCCCGCAACTGGCAGCGCGCCAAGGGGCTCGACCATAACGTCAAGGTGCCGTCGCTGATGATCATGGCGGAGAACGATGCGGTGCTGCCGCCGTCCGCCGCCGATGGCATGGAGAAGCTGGTGCCTGATCTCGAAAAGTATCTGGTCAGGGATAGCGGCCATTGGACGCAGCAGGAAAAGCCGGAAGAGGTCAGCGCCAAGCTGATCGAGTGGCGTAGAAAGCGGTTTGGATAGCGTTTCGTCATTGCGAGGAGCGAAGCGACGAAGCAATCCAGCTTACTTGTTGCAGCAAAGCTGGATTGCTTCGCTTCGCTCGCAATGACGGTTGAGAGATAGACACGGCAGGAGACAGTTTCGCGATGGCGTCCCCCAACAAGTTGAGCCCGATCCCGCGTCCGCCGACCAAGCCGGTGGTCGGCAACATGCTGTCGCTCGATTCCAGCAGCGCCGGTGCAGCACCTGGTGCGGCTGACCAAGGAACTCGGTCCGATCTACTGGCTCGACATGATGGGCGCGCCGCTGGTCATCGTCTCCGGCCACGACCTGATCGACGAGCTCTCCGACGAGAAGCGCTTCGACAAGGCGGTGCGCGGCGCGCTGCGCCGGGTGCGCGCGGTCGGCGGCGACGGGCTGTTCACGGCCGACACGTCGGAGCCGAACTGGAGCAAGGCGCACAACATCCTGCTGCAGCCGTTCGGCAACCGCGCCATGACGTCCTATCACCCGAGCATGGTCGACATCGCCGAGCAGCTGGTGAAGAAGTGGGAGCGGCTCAACGCCGACGACGAGATCGAGGTCGTGCACGACATGACCGCGCTGACGCTCGACACCATCGGGCTGTGCGGCTTCGACTATCGCTTCAATTCGTTCTACCGCCGGGATTACCACCCCTTCGTGGAATCGCTGGTGCGCTCGCTCGAAACCATCATGATGACCCGCGGCCTGCCGCTGGAGAATCTGTGGATGCAGAAGCGGCGCCGCGACCTCGTCGCCGACGTCGGCTTCATGAACAAGATGGTCGACGAGATCATCGCCGAGCGCCGCAAGAGCACCGATGCGACCGAAGCCAAGAAGGACATGCTCGGCGCGATGATGACCGGCGTCGACCGCGCCACCGGCACCCAGCTCGACGACATCAACATCCGCTACCAGATCAACACGTTTCTGATCGCGGGGCATGAGACGACGAGCGGACTTTTGTCCTGCACGATCTATGCGCTGCTGAAGCATCCCGAAATTCTCAAGAAGGCCTATGAGGAAGTCGACCGCGTCCTCGGCCCCGACATCAACGCGAAGCCGACCTATCAGCAGGTGACGCAGCTCACCTACATCACCCAGATCCTGAAAGAGGCGCTGCGGATGTGGCCGCCGGCGCCGGCCTATGGCATCGCGCCGCTGAAGGACGAGACCATCGGCGGCAAGTACAAGCTGAAGAAAGGCACCTTCGTCACGGTGCTGGTGATGGCGCTGCACCGCGATCCCAGCGTCTGGGGTCCGCATCCCGATGTGTTCGATCCCGAGAATTTTTCGCCGGAGGCCGAAGCCAAGCGCCCGATCAACGCCTGGAAGCCGTTCGGCAACGGCCAGCGCGCCTGCATCGGCCGCGGCTTTGCCATGCACGAGGCGGCGCTCGCCATCGGCATGATCCTGCAGCGCTTCAAGCTGATCGACGCGCATCGCTACCAGATGGTGCTGAAGGAAACGCTGACGATCAAGCCGGACGGCTTCAAGATCAGGGTGCGGCCGCGCACCGACGCGGATCGCGGCGCCTTCGCCGGCGTGAGGCCGGCGGCTGCCGCGTCCGCCGCAGCGCCGCGGCGCCGGCGCGCACCAGGCCCGGCCACAACACGCCGCTGCTGGTGCTCTATGGCTCGAATCTCGGCACCGCCGAAGAGCTGGCGACGCGCGTCGCCGACCTCGCCGAGGTCAACGGCTTTGCCACGAAACTCGCTGCCCTCGACGACTATGTCGGCAAGCTGCCGACCGAAGGCGGCGTGCTGATCTTCTGCGCGTCCTACAATGGCGCGGCGCCCGACAACGCCACGCAGTTCGTGAAATGGCTCGACCGACGGCGACCTCGCCAAGGATGCCTTCGCCAAGGTGCGCTACGCCGTGTTCGGCTGCGGCAACAGCGATTGGGCTGCGACTTATCAATCGGTGCCACGCCTGATCGACGAGCAGCTCAAGGCCCATGGCGGCAAGAGCGTCTATGACCGCGGCGAGGGCGACGCGCGCAGCGACCTCGACGGCCAGTTCGAGAAGTGGTTTGCCAAGGCCGCCGCGGCATCGGCCAAGGAGTTTGGCCTGGAGTCCAGCATCACCCGCAGCGCCGACGACGAGCCGCTCTACACCATCGAGCCGGTGGCGCCGACCACGGTCAACGCGGTGGTCGCGCTCGGCGGTGTTTCGCCGATGAAGGTGCTCGTCAACGGCGAGCTGCAGAACAAGGCGGGCGCCAATCCGTCGGAGCGTTCGACCCGGCACATCGAGGTGCAGCTGCCGCAAAACCTGACCTATCGCGTCGGCGATCACCTGTCCGTGGTGCCGCGCAACGATCCGGCGCTGGTCGATTCCGTCGCGCGACGCTTCGGCTTCCTGCCGGCGGACCAAATCCGCCTGCAGGTGCCGGAAGGCCGCCGCGCGCAATTGCCGGTCGGCGAGGTCGTCTCGGTCGGGCGGCTGCTCACCGAGTTCGTCGAGCTGCAGCAGATCGCGACGCGCAAGCAGATCCAGATCATGTCGGAGAACACGCGCTGTCCGGTGACCAAGCCGAAGCTGCTCGCCTATGTCGGCGACGACGAGGCTTCCGCCGAGCGCTACCGGAGCGACGTGCTGGCCAAGCGCAAGTCGGTGTTCGACCTGCTGGAGGAATATCCGGCCTGCGAGCTGCCGTTCCATGCTTATCTGGAAATGCTGTCGACGCTGGCGCCGCGCTACTACTCGATCTCGTCGTCGCCCTCGGGCGATCCGCAGCGCTGCAGCGTCACCGTCGGCGTGGTGCAGGCGCCGGCCAGTTCCGGCCGCGGCATCTACAAGGGCGTCTGCTCCAACTTCCTTGCCGGCCGCCGCGTCGGCGACACCATCCATGCCACCGTGCGCGAGACCAAGGCCGGCTTCCGCCTGCCTGACGATGCCGTCGTGCCGATCATCATGATCGGCCCCGGCACGGGCCTTGCGCCGTTCCGCGGCTTCCTGCAGGAGCGCGCGGCGCGCAAGGCGCAAGGCGCCAAGCTTGGACCGGCGATGCTGTTCTTCGGCTGCCGCCATCCCGATCAGGATTTCCTCTATGCCGACGAGCTGAAGGGCTTTGCCGCCGACGGCGTCAGCGAGCTCCACACCGCGTTCTCGCGCGGCGACGGGCCGAAGACCTATGTGCAGAATCTGCTCGCGCAGCAGAAGGACAAGGTGTGGAGCCTGATCGAGCAGGGCGCCGTCATCTACGTCTGCGGCGACGGCAGCAAGATGGAGCCCGACGTCAAGGCGACGCTGATGTCGATCCATCAGGAGAAGACCGGCGGCAGTGCCGAGGCCGCCTCGAAATGGATCGACGACATGGGCACCAAGAACCGCTACGTGCTCGACGTCTGGGCCGGCGGCTGACGCCGCACGCGGCGTCGGCTGACCCTGCTGGAAGCTCTGCATGATTCCGTGGGTCAAGATCGATACGGCGCGCATTCCCGGCACCGACGAGGAATTGCGGCTGATGCGGCGAGGCGCCGAGTTCTCCATCAAGCTCGGCACCAACGAACTGATGAACAGCCGCCTGAGCGGCTCTGAAGCCGCGCTTGCCACGCTTGCTGCCAGGAAAATTGAAGCGGTCGAGACACCGCATGTGCTGATCGGCGGATTGGGCATGGGCTTTACGCTCCGTGCCGCACTCGCTGTGTTGGGCGCCGGTGCACGGGTCGTCGTCGCCGAACTGGTGCCGGCGGTCGTCGCCTGGGCAAGAGGCCCGATGGCGGAAATCTTTGCCGGCAGCCTCGATGATCCGCGCGCAAGCATACTGGAGACGGATGTTTTCGACGTCATCCGCTCGAGCCCGCGGACGTTCGACGCGATCCTGCTGGATGTCGATAACGGTCCGGAGGGCCTGACCCGCAAGGCCAACGATGCGCTCTACGACTCGGCCGGATTGAAAATGGCCTGGGCGGCGCTGCGGCCGCGAGGTGTGCTGGCGGTCTGGTCTTCCGGACCCAACCCGCCATTTGCAAAGCGTCTGCGCCGCGCCGGCTTTGACGTCAACGAAGTCAACATCCGCGCCACCGGAAGAGGCGGCGGCGCACGTCACGTGATCTGGATCGCGACGAAGAGCGCCTAGAACATCCCGTTGCTGTTCGCCGGATTCTCCGGGATCGGCTGCACCACGTCCCAATGCTCGACGATCTTGCCGTTCTCGAGCTTGAAGACGTCGATGATGGCGTTGCCGCGGGTGCCGGGCTCGCGAACCGCATGCACGTGCAGGATCACATAATCGCCGTCGACGAAGGAGCGCTTGATCTCGCTCTTTGAGTTCGGAAATTTTTCCTTCAGGAAACCGATGAACTTGCGGAAGCCCTCCGGTCCGTCCGGCGCGTTTGGATTGTGCTGGACGTAGCGGTTGCCCATCAGCGCAATCGCCGCATCGGCGTCCTTCTGGTTCAGGCCCTTCTCATAGAAGTCGAGCACCACCTTGCGGTTGGCTTCCGCATCGGCGGCGGCTGCGCTGCCGCACGCAAACGCCAGAAGCATGGCGGCGACGATTGCTGCTTGTGGTCGCAAGATGAAGTTCATACTGACGCTCCCCCGATGACCGGCAACACGTTGTAGGTTGCCATGCCGCCTGTATAGGCGCGGTCCCGACCCGCCGGAAGAGAGTTACTCGCAGGAAACCCGGATCACGCCGCCTTGGCCGGCGCGCCCTTGGCATGCTCGGCGATCGCGCCGATGATCTGCGGCCACATCCGCATCGGCAGCGCGTGGCCCATGCCCTCGATCATCAGCAGCTTCGCGCCGGGAATGGAGGCAGCGGTGTCCATGCCGCCCTCGGGGCGCACCAGCGGATCGACCGTGCCGTGAATGACCAGCGTCGGCGCCTTGCACCGCGCGCAGGCGTTCCTTGCGGCTGCCGGAGGCGAGGATGGCGCGCAGTTGGCGGGCGACGCCGGGCGGGTTGAGGCCGCGCTCCCAGGTGCGTGCGGCGCGCTCGGGGTCGCGCGCTTCCTCCTCGGGGAACGAGCCGGCGCGCAGTACCTTCCAGGTCTGCGCGAAGCGGGCGAAATACTCTTCCTTGCTGGTCACGGGCGGCGCCATCAGCACGGCGGCGGCCTCGCGGGTCGGCGGGGGAATTTTGGGATTGCCGGTCGTCGACATGATCGAGGTCAGCGAGCGGACGCGCTCGGGGAAGGTGAGGGTGATCTCCTGGGCGATCATGCCGCCCATGGAGGCGCCGACGATGTGCGCGGAGCGGATGCGAAGGTGATCCATCAGCGCCACCGTGTCTTCCGCCATGTCGCGGAGCTTGTAGGGCGCGGCCACCGGGATTTTCAGGAAGCGCTGCTTGAGCAGTTCGACCGCGGTCAGCCGCTTGCCGCCGCTCATCTTGCTCGACTTGCCGATGTCGCGGTTGTCGAAGCGGATCACCCGAAAGCCGCGCGCCGGCCAGCTGGCGGCAGAACTCGTCGTCCCAATGGATCATCTGGGCGCCGAGCCCCATGATCAGCAGCATCGGCTCGGCACTGGCGTCGCCAAATATCTCGTGGCAGATGTCGATGCCGTTCACGTGGGCGATTTGGGCTGTCACGTCGGCTGTTCCCTGGTGGTATCTCGATGACGGAATTCGCTGGCCGAATTCTATGACATGGATTGCGGCAGCGCAGAAGGCTTTACCTCAGCCGCAATGCCATCGCCTTGTTGACCGGCCCGCCGCAACGGTGTGGTATGGCAAAAAACAAGAACAGCGAGGCGGGCGGGACACAAGCCGGAACTCGCGGCCCAATTCGGAGGAGAGCGCAATGGCCGACAAGAGCAACGATCCCGTTGCCATGTGGCAGAACATGATCGGCGAGATGGAGAAGGGATTCAATTCCTTCGCCAACCAGGCGATGGCGTCGCCCGAATTCTCCAAGGTGATGAACCAGGTCGGCGGCGCCACTGCGGGCGCGCAGAAGCAGCTCGGCGAATGGATGGAGAAATATCTCGTCAGCATGAACCTGCCGAGCCGCGCCCAGATGGTCGGCATGGCCGAGCGGCTGCAGTCGATCGAAGCCCAGCTCAACGAGATCAAGGTGATGATCGGCCAGTTGAGCCGCGCCTCCGGCGTCAATGCCGTCGGATCGCCGTCCTCGCAAATGCCGCCGCGCACCAAACGTCCGCCCTCGGCCGAGGGAGAGCAAAAATGAACGCGCCGGCGCCCACGGGTCTTGATTTCGCTTCGATCTCGGATCGGGTCCAGAGCGAGGTGCAGCGCGCGATCCAGCGCAGCATCAAGGGCGTCGAATATTTCTCGAGTTCGGGACCGTCGCTCGGCTCGACGCCAAAGGACGTGCTGGCAAGCCGCGGCACCATGCAGCTCTATCACTACCGGCCGCTGTCGGACGAAATCTACCGCGTGCCGATCCTGATCGTGATGGCCACCACCAACCGCGGCTACATCCTCGACATGGTGTCCGGGCAGAGCTTCATCGAATTCCTGCTCAAGCGCGGCTACGACGTCTACATGATGGACTGGACCGCGCCGAAGCCGGAAGAGAAATCGCTGCGCATGGAGGACTACGTCCTCGACTTCATCCCGGACTGCGTGCGCCACGTGCAGGAGGATTCCGGCGTCGAGGACGTCACCGTGATCGGTTATTGCTTCGGCGGCGTGCTGTCGCTGCTCTACGGCTCGATCCACCACGACGGGCCGATGAAGAACCTGATCTGCTTCACCACGCCGATCGATTTCAGCGAGATGAAGCTGTTCTCCAATTTTTCCGATCGCCGCTACTTCGATGTCGACAAGCTGGTCGACAGCGTCGGCAACATGCCGCCCGAACTGATCCTGCAATCCTTCGACATGCTGCGGCCGGCCTCGCGCGCGGTCGGCCAGATCCAGCTCTGGGACAACATCTGGAACGACGAGTTCGTCAAATCGTACCGGATGTTCGACCGCTGGGCGAACGACATCCTGCCGCTCGCCGGCGAATATTTCCGCACCACCACAAAAGACCTGATGTGGGACAACAAGCTCTTCAACGACACCATGACGGTCGGCGGCCGCGAGGCGCGGCTCGACAAGATCAAGGTGCCGATCCTGCATGCGGTTGCCGAACACGACCACATCGTGCCTTATGAGGCGGCCAAGCACCTGATCAAGAAGGTGGGCTCGACCGACAAGGAAGAAGTGATGCTCAAGGGCGGTCACGTCAGCCTCGTCGCGGGACCCAACGCGGTCCGGCGGCTGTGGCCGAAACTGGATTCCTGGCTAGGTGGAAGATCGATATGACCGAGACACGTTCGTACCCGCGCCACGTCCCGACCGAGGCCGGCAATATTGAATTCCGCCTGATGTCGCGCGCCGACGAGGCGGCGGTGCTCGACTTCGCCAAGGCGCTGCCGACCCATGATCTCTTGTTCCTGCCGCGCAATATCAGCCAGCCAAAGGTGCTGTCGGCCTGGGTCAAGGAGATCGAGCGCGGCGACATCGTCAGCCTGCTCGCGGTGAAGGGCGGCCGGGTGGTCGGCTGCGGCACGCTGGTGCGCGACCCGCATTCCTGGTCGACCCATGTCGGCGAGATCCGCATGGTGGTGGCGCAGGAGGTGCGCGGGCAGGGGGTCGGCAAGGCGCTGTCGCAGGAGACCTTTGCGCTGGCGCTGTGCGCCGGGCTGGAGAAGCTCTCGGTGCAGATGACGGTGGACCAGCAGGCGGCGATCGCGCTGTTCGAGAGCCTCGGCTTCAAGGCGGAGGCCCTGCTGCGCGACCATGTCCGGGACGTCGCGGGCAAGAAGCACGACATCGTCGTGCTCGGCCACAACGTGGCGCAGGTCGCAGCCCAGATGGAGGCCTACGGCCTGCCGGGGGCCGTCCAGCACTAGGCCGGGTTCCCTTTCGGGGAACTTTTGGCCTGCCGGGCGGGCAAACCGCCCAAAAACCAGACGATCACGAATTCGTGATATCGCGCTGCAACATAGATGTTGCGACGCACCATTAACCGTGCCATATAGAGATCGCCCCGGGCCAAATCCGGACGGGGTGAGCCCCGTTGCTCAAACCCTGAGGATGGAGAGACCCCCATGACCACCGAAACCAATTCCGTGCTGAACACCGTCAAGGAAGCCTTCGCGCCCGTCACCGAGGCGTTCACCAAGCTCCAGAACATGGAAGTTCCGGAAGCCGCCCGTGAGTTCGTGAAGAAGCAGGCCGACGCCGCCAAGGTGCGCGCCGCCGACTTCCACGCCGGCTCCGAGAAGGTGACCGATGCGATCGAGACCGCCGTTTCCGGTTCGGTCTCCGAGGCCGCCAAGATCAGCCGCAACATCCAGCAGGCGATGTTCCAGGACGCGGAAGCGTTCTTCGCCGGCATCGACCAGCTCGCTTCGGCCAAGTCGCTGAGCGAAGCCTACCAGATCCAGTCGGACCTCGCCCGCGCCCGCGGTGAAGTCCTCGTTTCCCGCGCCAAGGCGACCGCCGAGTACGTCGGCAAGCTCGTCAGCGAGGGTGCGAAGACCGCGCAGGACAATTTCTCGAAGGTCTACAGCAAGACCGCCTGATAACGCGTCTGTTGCGTTGAGTATCCAATGGAAGGCCCGCTTCGGCGGGCCTTCTTTTTGGGACGTCACGGCATAGATCAGCTTTGACTTCCGCGTGGCGGCGCATCCTCGTCATTGCGAGGAGCGAAGCGACAGCAATCCAGCTTATCTGTTGCGGAAAGCTGGATTGCTTCGCTCGCTCGCAATGACGGAATGGCTGGCCACGCGCAATTGAAAGCCGTCATGAACATGCACGGTACATTCGCATTCGACACACCGAGCGACGCCGCGCGCGCCGCCGAGCTGCGCCGCGTCAAACTGCTGGCGACGCTCGGTGCTGGCGGCGACCTTCGCCGTCTTCATCGGCGCGAAGTGGATGCTGCCGGTGCATCCCGCCTTCGGCTTCATCGCGGCCTTTGCGGAAGCCGCCACCATCGGCGGGCTCGCCGACTGGTACGCGGTGGTCGCGCTGTTCAGGCGGCCGCTCGGCCTGCCGATCCCGCACACCGCGATCATCCAGAGCAACCAGCACCGCATCGCCGACAAGCTCGGCGAATTCATCGAGGTGCATTTCCTCGAGGCGGCGCCGGTCGAGGCCAAGCTGCGCCAGGTCGATTTTGCGTCCTTCGTCGCCGACTGGCTGCGCGACCGCAAGAAGAGCGATGATCTCGCGCGCTTCGCGCTGCGGCTGTTGCCGGAAGCGTTGGGCGCGACCGAAAGCTCTGGCCTGATGACCTTCATCACCCGCCGCGTCACCTCGCAACTGGCGGCGATCGATCTCGCGCCGCTCGCCGCCGGCACCCTGCGCTCCTTCGTGCAGGAGGACCGGCATCAGGGCCTGCTCGACGATCTCCTGCGCGCGGTGCATCAGACGCTGACGACGGCCGAGACCATGAGCGTCATCCGCGAAAAAATCCGCGACGAATTGCCGACGCTGCTGAAATTCTATCGCGCTGACCGTTTCCTGGTGAACCGCATCGTGGCGTCGGCTACCTCCTTCTTCGAGGAAGTGCGCAACGATCCCGATCATCCCTTCCGCGGCGAGTTCAACCGCATGCTGCTGTCGCTGGTCGACAAGCTCGGCAGCGATCCGGCCTTTGCCAGCCGCATCGACGGACTGAAGCGCGACATTCTCGCGCGCCCCGAGCTTGGCGATCTCGCGCGCAATGTCTGGTCCAACGCGCGCTCCTTCATCGAGCGCAGCGCGTCGGGCGAGACGCAGGTGCTGCAGCAGCATCTGGCGAAGATGTTCGTCGAGGCGGGCGAGGCGCTGGCGGCCGATCCCGAGATGCGCGCCGAGATCAACCAGGGTCTCGTCGCGGTGCTTGCGCAGCTTCATCGCCGATCAGAAGAGCGGCGTCTCCACCTTCATCGCCGACCAGGTGAAGGGCTGGGACATGGCGCAGCTGATCTCGCTGATCGAGATCAACGTCGGCAAGGACCTGCAATACATCCGCTTCAACGGCGCGTTGATCGGCGGGCTTGCGGGACTGGCGCTCTACACGCTGGAATACCTGCTGCGGCTGGTGTGACTAATTCAACACGGCAAGCCTTTTAAAGGGCGACCCCGGTGTCGCATCGGCTTGAAAGGCCGAAAGCCGTTCCATAGCTTTTTGAGTAACTTTGTTGCGTTGCGGAACGATTCTGCTGCGTTTGCGTCATTCATGAGCTCCAATGGCCGGTTGCCGATACGTAAGGGACCGGGCCTGAACAGGAGATACGATGTCCGTTGCTGCACAGACGCTTGCCCCGCCGTCCAGGACCCTGATGTTTCTGGAAGGGCGAGCCTTTCATGAACTCGGCGCCTTCATCGGCGCCTTGCCGCTGCTGAGCCTTGCGCCGCGCGGCGACGGGCACCCCGTGCTGGTGCTGCCCGGGCTCGTGGCGTCAGACGTTTCGACGCGTCCGCTGCGCACCTTCCTGAAGACGCGCGGCTATGCCGTCAGCGGCTGGCGCCAGGGCCGCAACCTCGGTCTTCGCCCGGGCGTGCAGCACGCCATGGTCGATCTCGTCCGGGAAATGAGCGACACCCACGGCCGCAAGATTTCGCTGGTCGGCTGGAGCCTCGGCGGCCTCTATGCGCGCCAGCTCGCCAAGATGATGCCTGACCGCGTGCGCCAGGTGATCACGCTCGGCAGCCCGTTTGCCGTCGACGCCGAAGGCGACCAACGCCTGGCGCGTCTACGAGATGGCGAGCGGCCGCCGCGCCGATGAGGAAGACGGGCGTTTCGGCGGCACGCTGGCCGGCGCGCCGCCGGTGCCGACCACCGCGATCTTCTCCCGCACCGACGGCATCTGCGCCTGGCAGGGCTGCCGCGAGCAGTCCTCGCACATGGCCGAAAGCATCGAGGTCGAGAGCAGCCATTGCGGCATGGGCCATCACCCCGCCGCGGTCTACGCGGTGGCCGAGCGCCTCGCGCAGAAGGAAGGCGAGTGGGCGCCGTTCGACCGCAGCGGCTGGCGCAGCCTGGTTTACCCCGATCCGAACCGGTAAGACGTTCTTTCTTACCTGCCCCGCTTGCGGGGAGAGGTCGGATCGCGAAGCGATCCGGGTGAGGGAGAGTCTCCGCAAACTCGCTCGCACCTTCTTCGCGGAGACTGCCCCTCATCCCGACCTTCTCCCCGCAAGCGGGGAGAAGGGGAAGATTGTCGTGAATCGACAAAACGCGGTATGCGTTCACGCATGCCGCAGCCGCTTGCCCGCATCGTCGACCAGCTGAAGCGCGAACCTTCGCGCACCGGCTCCATCGTCATCACCGTGTTCGGCGATGCCATCGTGCCGCGCGGCGGCTCGGTCGCGCTCGGCACGCTGCTGGAATTCTTCGCTGCGATCGACGTCGACAGCTCGCGTGGTGCGCACCGCGATGTCGCGGCTGACCGCCGACGGCTGGTTCGAGCGCGAGAAGGTCGGCCGCAACAGTTTCTATCGCCTGGTGCAGCGCGAGCGGCTGACCTTCGATATCGCCACCAAACACATCTACGACCCGCCGCCTCCGACTGGACCGGACGCTTCGAACTGCTGCTGATCGGCAATGGCGGCGACCGCGACGCCGCGCGCGAGGCGCTGAAGAACGCCGGCTTCGGCACGCCGCTGCCGGGCGTGTGGGTCGCGCCGTCGGGCGTGCCGATCCCCGAGGAAGCCAAAGGCGCGATCCGTCTCGAAGTCTCGGCGGAAGACGACAGCGGAAGGCGGCTGCTCAGCGAGAGCTGGCCGCTCGAGCGCACGGCGGACGCCTATCGCAGCTTCATGAAGAGCTTTGAGCCGCTGCGCGCCTGGGTCGCGCGCGACAAGCTCAGCGATATCGACGCCTTCACCGCGCGCGTCCTGCTGATCCACCATTATCGCCGCGTGGTGCTGCGCGATCCCTTGCTGCCGGTGGCGCTGTTGCCGCGGGATTGGCCGGGCAGGGCGGCGCGAAAACTCTGCGGCGAGATCTATCGCGGGCTGCTTCCCGCGTCGGAACAATGGCTTGACCGCCATGCCAGCAATGAAAACGGCGCCGCTGCCGGCGGCCGGGAAGGAGCTTTCCCGGCGGTTCGCCGATTGACGGGATATGTTACAAAAATATATTGCATGATGCAATTTTTGTTATATATTGGTTCCCAACGAAACTCAGGGGAGGCCGGCGATGTATACGCAGGCGCTCAACACGTCTGACGGCGAAGACCGCAACGTCGAGGACGCCGCGCGCGCCGCGCAGTTTCAGGCGCGCATCGACGCCGAGGAGCGCATCGAGCCGAACGACTGGATGCCGGCGGCCTATCGCAAGACGCTGACGCGGCAGATCTCCCAGCACGCCCATTCCGAAATCGTCGGCATGCTCCCCGAAGGCAACTGGATCACCCGCGCGCCGATCGCTGCGCCGCAAGGTCGCGCTGCTCGCAAAAGTGCAGGACGAGTGCGGCCACGGGCTTTATCTCTATGCCGCCGCCGAGACGCTCGGCACCTCGCGCGAGGAGCTGGTCGATGCCGATGCTGGCGGGCAAGGCGAAGTATTCCTCGATCTTCAACTATCCGACGCTGACCTGGGCCGACATCGGCACCATCGGCTGGCTGGTCGATGGCGCCGCGATCATGAACCAGATCCCGCTGTGCCGCTGCTCCTACGGCCCGTATGCACGCGCGATGATCCGCGTCTGCAAGGAGGAATTGTTCCACCAGCGCCAGGGCTACGAGATCATGCTGACGCTCTGCCGCGGCAGCGAGGAGCAGAAGGCGATGGCGCAGGATGCGCTGAACCGCTGGTGGTGGCCGGTCCTGATGATGTTCGGCCCGCCCGATGCGGCGAGCCAGCACAGCGACACCTCGACCAAATGGAAGATCAAGCGCTTCTCCAACGACGAGCTGCGCCAGAAATTCGTCGACGCCACCGTGCCGCAGGCGCAGTTTCTGGGCCTCACCATTCCCGATCCCGGCATGACGCAGGATGCCGACGGTCACTGGCGCTACAGCGAGATCGACTGGACCGAGTTCAAGCAGGTGCTGGCCGGCAACGGCCCGTGCAACCGCGAGCGCCTCGCCGCGCGCCGCAAGGCGCATGACGACGGCGCCTGGGTGCGCGAGGCGGCGGCCGCCTACGCCGAGAAGCGCAAGTCGCGCCGGCTGGCGCAGGCCGCCGAGTAGGGAGACCACGATGGCAACGCCGAACACCCCGCTCTGGGAAGTCTTCATCCGCAGCCGCAACGGGCTCGCGCACAAGCATTGCGGCTCGCTGCATGCGGCCGACGCCACCATGGCGCTGCAGGCCGCGCGCGACATCTACACCCGCCGCGGCGAGGGCCTGTCGATCTGGGTGGTGCCGTCGAACGCGATCACCGCGTCCGATCCCGCCGAGAAGGGCATGATGTTCGAGCCGGCGGAGTTGAAGATCTACCGGCATCCGACGTTCTACGATGTGCCGGAAGAAGTCGGGCATGGTCCAGTCATGTGAGAGCGAGCCTGTCGCCATGACGGGATCTCGACTGCTCGATCAAAGTCTCCGAAACGCCGCTGGTGCTCTACACGCTGCGCCGCGCCGACGATGCGCTGATCCTTGGCCACCGGCTGTCGGAATGGTGCGGCCACGCGCCGATGCTGGAAGAGGACATGGCGCTCGCCAATATGGCGCTCGACCTGCTCGGTCAGTCGCGCGAGCTCTACGGCTACGCCGCCAAGGTCGAGGGCAAGGACAACGACGAGGACAAGTTCGCCTATCTGCGCGATGTCAGGCAGTACCGCAATCTGCTGCTGGTCGAGCAGCCGAACGGCGATTTCGCCCGCACCATGGTGCGGCAGTTCTTCTACGCGGTCTTTGCCGATCTCTACTGGCGCGCGATGATGAACTCGAAGGACGCGACGCTCGCCGCGATCGCCGCGAAATCCGAGAAGGAAAGCGCCTATCACGTCCGGCATTGTTCGGAATGGATCGTCCGGCTCGGCGACGGCACCGAGGAAAGCCACGCGCGGGCGCAGGCGGCGATCGACGATCTCTGGGCCTATACCGGCGAGATGTTCGCGGTCGATGACACCGAGCGCGGGCTGATCGATGCCGGCATTGCCATCGATCCCGCGCAGCCTGAAGTCGCAATGGCTGAAGATCGTCAGCGGCGTCGTCGCCGAGGCGACGCTGACGTTGCCGTCAAACGACTGGATGCAACAGGGCGGCCGCATCGGCCACCACAGCGAGCATCTCGGCCATCTCCTCAGCGAGCTGCAGTCGCTGCAGCGCACCTTCCCGGGGGCGACATGGTGACGGCCATGCTCAGCGATGCCGATCTGCGCCGGCGCGCCTGGGATGCGGCCGCGCAAGTGGTCGATCCCGAAATCCCGGTGCTGACCATCGCCGATCTCGGCGTGCTGCGCGACGTCGCCGTCCATGACGGCCGCGTCGAGGTCGCGATCACGCCGACCTATTCCGGCTGCCCGGCCATGAACATGATCGCGCTGGAGATCGAGATCGCGCTGGAGCGCGAGGGAATTGCCAAGCCATCGATCCGTACCGTGCTGTCGCCGGCCTGGACCACGGACTGGATGAGCGAGGACGGCCGCCGCAAGCTCCGCGAATACGGCATCGCGCCGCCGGTCAGCGGCTCCGGCCGCCGCGCGCTGTTCGGCGAGCAGGAAGTGGCGTGTCCGCAATGCGGTTCGGTCGATACCGAGCTGCTCTCCGAATTCGGTTCGACCTCCTGCAAGGCGCTGTGGCGCTGCAAGAGCTGCCGCGAACCCTTCGACTATTTCAAGTGTCACTGACCACGATGCCGCAGCGAAGCACCGTCGCTTTCATCCGCCTGGCTCGCTCGCAACGATGCTTCCCGCGCCACGTGCCGTCAACGACGCGCCGGACGCGATCTCGATGACCTTTGCGATCCCGCAGGATCTCGCCGGCGACTACGGGTTCCAGCCCGGGCAATACCTGACCCTTCGCACCACCATGGACGGCGAGGAAGTGCGCCGCTCCTATTCGATCTGCTCCGGCCCCGACGACGGGGAGTTGCGCATCGCCGTGAAGAAGGTCGATGGCGGCGCCTTCTCGAACTGGGCCGCGGACGAGTTGAAAAGTGGCGACGAACTCGACGTGATGACGCCGACCGGCCGCTTCGGCGTCGCGCATGCGCCGGCGGAGGCGCGGCTCTATGTCGGCTTTGCCGCCGGCTCCGGCATCACGCCGATCCTGTCCATCGTCAAGGGCGTGCTGGCACGCGAGCCGGACAGCCGCTTCTTCCTGTTCTACGGCAACCGCACCGCCGAGAGCATGCTGTTCCGCGAGGAGCTGGAGGAGTTGAAGGATCGTTTCCTGCAGCGTCTCTCGTTGTTCCACGTCATCTCCGGCGAGGAGCAGGACATCCCGATCCTGCACGGCCGGCTCGACGGCGACAAGGTGAGGGTGCTGCTGCGCTCGCTGGTGCCGGCCGCCAGCGTCGATCATGTCTTCATCTGCGGCCCGACGGGCATGAGCGAGGACATCGAGGCGACCTGCCGCGCCATCGGCATTGCCGAGGAAAAAATTCATGTCGAGCGCTTCGTCTCCGAATTCGGCGGCAAGCCGCGTCCGAAGAAGGTCATCGTATCAGGCGCGCCGCCAAAGGCTGTCGCTGCGCTGATCATCGACGGCAAGCGCCGCGAGGTGCCGGTGGCCGAGGGCGAAGCCATTCTCGATGCCGCGCTGCGCGCCGGCATGGACCTGCCGTTCGCCTGCAAGGGCGGCATGTGCTCGACCTGCCGCGCCAAGCTGGTCGAGGGCGAGGCGCAGATGGAAGTGAACTATTCGCTGGAGCCGTGGGAACTGAAGGCGGGATTCATCCTGACCTGCCAGGCCAGGCCGTGCTCCGACAAGGTCGTGGTCGACTACGACCACGTGTGAGATTTTAGGCGCGTTGACACTTTTGGTGCTTCGCGCCCAGACTGCAGAATGAAAATGAGGCTTGCTGTCCAAGCGAGCCCGACAACGCTCTGGGAGTAGACCGGTGAACGTCAAGGCCACGTTATCGCCCGACGATCTCGCGCGCGCCTGCGCGGATGCGATGTGGAAGGAGGACGACGCCTCCAGCGGTCTCGGCATGGAGATCGCCGATATCGGCCCCGGCCGCGCGACGCTGACCATGACGGTGCGGCCGGAGATGGTGAACGGCCAGCGCATCGCGCATGGCGGCTTCATCTTCACGCTCGCCGATTCCGCCTTCGCCTTTGCCTGCAACAGCCACAACGACCGCGCGGTCGCCGCGCAAGGCAACATCACCTTCATCAGGCCGGGCAAGCTCGGCGACAAGCTCGTCGCCACCGCGCGCGAAATCTCGCGCAGCGGACGCTCCGGCATCTATGACGTGCGCGTCACCGTGGGCGATACGGTGATCGCCGAATTCCGCGGCCATTCCCGCACCATCCCCGGCACATGGCTGCCGGTCGCCGATACCGACAAGAAATAAGAACGAAAGCTCTAGAGGAAACGCAGATGGCTTCGACAAGCCTGAAATCGAAGGGCGACACCTATCGCCCCGAACTCGATGACGCCGAACGCGCCTCGCGCGACGAGATCGTGGCGCTGCAGACGAAGCGGCTCGCCTGGTCGCTGAAGCACGCCTATGACAATGTCGGTCATTACAAGCGCGCCTTCGACGCGGCCGGCGTGCATCCGTCCGACTTCAAACAGCTTTCCGATCTCGCCAAATTCCCGTTCACGGTGAAGACGGATTTGCGCGACAACTATCCCTTCAACATGTTCGCCGTGCCGCGCGAAAAGCTGGTACGCGTGCACGCGTCGTCCGGCACGACCGGGAAGCCGATCGTGGTCGGCTACACCCGGGCCGATATCGACACCTGGTCGGACGTGATGGCGCGCTCGATCCGCGCCGCAGGCGGTCGCACCGGCATGATCATCCACAATGCCTATGGCTATGGCCTGTTCACCGGCGGCCTGGGTGTCGCATTACGGCGCCGAGCAGCTCGGCTGCACCGTGGTGCCGATCTCCGGCGGCATGACCGAGCGGCAGGTGCAGCTCATCAACGACTTCAGGCCCGATATCATCACGGTGACGCCGAGCTACATGCTGGCGATTCTCGACGAGTTCAAGCGGCAGGGCCTCGATCCGCGCAAATGCTCGCTCAAGTTCGGCATCTTCGGCGCCGAGCCCTGGACCAATGCGATGCGCGCCGAGATCGAGCAGGCCTTCGACATGGATGCGACCGACATCTATGGCCTCTCCGAGGTGATCGGCCCGGGCGTCGCGCAGGAATGCGTCGAGACCAAGGATGGGCTGCACATCTGGGAGGATCATTTCTATCCCGAGGTGATCGACCCCGAGACCGGCAAGGTGCTGCCCGAGGGCGAGAAGGGCGAGCTGGTCTTTACCTCGCTGACCAAGGAAGCTTTCCCGGTGATCCGCTATCGCACCCGCGATCTGACGCGGCTGTTGCCGGGCACGGCGCGGCCGGGCATGCGGCGCATGGAAAAGGTCACCGGCCGTTCCGACGACATGATCATCTTGCGCGGCGTCAACGTGTTCCCGACCCAGATCGAGGAGGCGCTGCTCGCCACCGACTGGTGCGGCGGCCATTTCATCATCGAGCTGACGCGCGAGGGCCGCATGGACGAGATGACGGTGCTGGCCGAGGCGCGGCCCGAGCACTGGGACGGCAGCGGCCTGCTCGGCGCATGCCGACGAGGTCGCGCACCTCATCAAGAACACCATCGGCATCAGCCGCCGGTATCAGGATCGTGGCGCCGGATACGCTGGAGCGCTCGCTCGGCAAGGCCAAGCGTGTTTACGACAAGCGGCCGAAAGGGTAATCCCTGACCTCACAATAATTGAGACTCAGGACGATCCGTGCAGCCCGCTCCCAAAATGCCCAATGGCCCGCCCGTTCCTCGCGAGGCGCGCTGCGTGCGCCTGCCGGCGAAGGCCGAGAATGTGGCCGCCATCGCGCCGGTGGTCGAGCGGCGTACGCTGACGCGGGCGCTGAACGAACTGCTGATCGAGGTCAAGGCCGCGGCGGTCAACCCGTCCGACGTGAAGGCCGCCACCGGCCTGATGCCCTATGCCGTGTTCCCGCGCACGCCGGGCCGCGACTATGCCGGCATCGTCATCGACGGTCCGGCCGACTGGATCGGCCGCGACGTGTTCGGCTCGTCCGGCGATCTCGGCATCCGCCGCGACGGCACCCATGCCACGCATCTCGTGGTCGAGACCGAGGCCGTCGTCGACAAGCCGCGCTCGATTGGCTGGGAGGAGGCGGCCGGCATCGGCGTGCCCTTCGTCACCGCGATGGAAGGCCTGCGCCGCGCCGGCATGCCGAAGCCCGGCGAGACCGTGCTGGTCATGGGCGTCAACGGCAAGGTCGGCCAGGCCGCGGTGCAGATCGCGACCTGGCAGGGCGCGCGCGTCATCGGCGTGGTGCGCAAGAGCGAGGCCTATGAAGGCCACAGCAATTCGCCGGTCGAGGTGATCGACGCCTCCGCGACCGATGTTGCCACGCGCGTGCGCGAGCTGACCGTCCGGCAAGGGCGCCGACATCGTCTACAACACGGTCGGCGATCCCTATTTCCAGGCGGCGCATAAGTCGCTGGCGCTGCGCGGGCGGCAGATCCTGATCGCCGCGGTCGACCGCATCGTGCAGTTCAACATTCTGGAATTTTATCGCGGCCAGCACACTTATGTCGGCATCGACACGCTCGGCCTGTCGTCGATCGCGACGGGCGCCGTGCTGCGCGAGACTCGCGCCGGGTTTTGCGAGCGGGCACTTGAAACCCTATCCGATCAAGCCGAGCGCGGTGTATTCGCTGGAACAGGCGAAGGATGCCTTCGTTGCGGTCGCAGGCTCGTCGCGCGATCGCGTGATCCTGCGGCCGTAACCGTCATTGCGAGCGAAGCGAAGCAATCCAGCTTGCCGCAACAAGAAAGCTGGATTGCTTCGTCGCTTGCTCCTCGCAATGACGGAAGGTTGAGGAACACCATGGACTCCACCGCATCGTCCTGCTTGCCGCGCTGATCATCGGCCTGGTCTACGGCTCGGTCGGCCTGCTCAGCGGCTTCTGCATGATGAGCGGCATGCGCGGCTGGCTGGCGGAGGGCGACGGACGGCTGGTGCGCACCTATGCGCTCGCGATGGGCGTTGCGATTGCGGCCTCGCAGGTGCTGGCGGCGGCCGGTCTCGTCGATCTCGGCAAGTCGATCTATCTGCAGCCGAGCTTCTCGGCGCCGGTGCTGTTCCTCGGCGGCCTGCTGTTCGGCTACGGCATGGTGATGTCGAACGGCTGCGGCTCGCGCGCGCTGGTGCTGCTCGGCCGCGGCAATCTGCGCTCGCTGGTCGTCGTGATCATTCTCGCGATCTTTGCGCAGATGACGCTGAAGGGTCTGATCGCGCCGTCGCGGATCGCGATGGTCGGCGCATCGCAAACGACTACGGCCGCGAACTCGCTGCCCGCGCTGCTGGCGTCGCTCGGTCTGTCTGCGGTCGCGGCGCGCATGATCGCGGCATCCGTCGCTCGCCGCTGCGCTGATCATCTTCGCTTTCGCCTACGCGCCGTTCCGGCAATCGCCGGGGCAGATCGCCGCCGGCATCATCATGGGCCTCCTGGTCGCGGCCGGCTGGTATGGCACCGGCTATCTCGGCGCCGACGATTTCAATCCGGTGCCGGTGACCTCGCTCACCTTCATCGCGCCGATCGCGGACGCGCTGCAATATGTGATGCTGTCGACGGGATCGACGCTCAATTTCGGCATCGTCACGGTATTCGCCGTGTTCGCCGGCAGCCTCGTCACGGCGCTCGCCACCGGCCGATTCCATCTCGAAGGCTACCAGTCGCCGCGCCACATGCTGCGCTCGGCCGGCGGCGCCGCGCTGATGGGCGCGGGTGGCGTGATGGCGTTCGGCTGCTCGGTGGGGCAGGGGCTGACGGGCCTGTCGACGCTGTCGCTGGCCTCGTTCATCGCGGTCGCCGGCATCCTGATCGGCACCGCCGCGGGCCTGCGCGGCGCGCTGAAGGTTCAGCCGCTGGCGGCTTGAAGGTCACACCGCCTTGGTCACGATCCGGATCTCCGAATGCAGCGTGCGGTGCACGGGGCATTTGTCGGCGATCTCCATCAGCTTCTTGCGCTGCTCGGCATCGAGCGCGCCTTCGATCGAAATCTCCCGCTCGATCTGGTCGAGCATGCCCTCGCGCGTCTCGCACTCCTCGCAGTCCTTTGCGTAGATCTTGCTGTGCTTCAGCGTCACCGTGACGCGATCGAGCGGCAGCGATTTGCGGTCGGCATACATCCGCATGGTCATGGAGGTGCAGGCGCCGAGGCCCGTCAGCAGGAAATCGTAGGGACCGGGACCGGTGTCCTGGCCGCCGGCGGCGACCGGCTCGTCGGCGGTCAAATGGTGCGGGCCGACGGTGACGGCCTGCTGGAACTTGCCGGCGCGGGTTTCCTGCACGACGACTCGTGCGCGGCGCCATTCCGGAATCGGCCGCCGCCTCAGTCGGCGCCATCTCGATATAGCGCTCGGCCCAAGCGGCGATCACATCGGCGACATAGACGGAATCGCGGCGCTGGCTGAGCAGATGATCGGCGCCCGCCAGCGACACAAAGCTCTTGGGATGCTTTGCCGCCACGAAGATATGCGTGGCATTGTCGATCCCGACGGTGTCGTCGGTCGGCGAATGCATCACCAGCAGCGCCTTGTGCAGGGTGGCAACCTTCGCCATCAGGCTCTGCTCGGCGATATCATCGATGAACTCGCGCTTGATGCGGAACGGCCGGCCGGCGAGCGAAACCTGCACCTCGCCCTGCTGCCGGATGTCCTCGATACGATCCTTGAAAAGGTGAGTGACATGCGCGGGATCGGATGGCGCTGCGATGGTGACGACGGCCTTGGCTTCCGCAATCTGTCCGGCGGCGGCGAGGATCGCAGCGCCGCCAAGACTGTGCCCGATCAGGATCGCCGGCGCCTTGCGCGTCTGCCGCAGATGATCGGCGGCAAGCACGAGATCGGCGACATTCGAGGAAAACGTCGAATTGGCGAAATCGCCCTCGCTGGAGCCGAGCCCGGTGAAGTCGAACCGCAGCACCGCGATTCCCTTGGCCGCCAGCGCGGCGGAGATGCGCTTGGCCGCCAGCACGTCCTTGCCGCAGGTGAAGCAGTGCGCGAACAGCGCATAGGCCGTGATCGCGCCGTCGGGCAGATCGAGCGCGGCAGCGAGCTGATGGCCTCCGGTGCCCGCGAATTGAAAGCGTTCGGTCGGCACGGCTGATCCTCCCTGTTGTTCTTGTCAGTCGCCGGAATAGCGCTGCTCGGCCCAGGGATCGCCGCGGTTGTGATAGCCGCGCACTTCCCAATAGCCGGGCTTGTCCTCGGTCAGGAATTCGATGGCCTGCAGCCATTTCGCGCTCTTCCAGAAATAGAGATGCGGCACCACGAGCCGCACCGGGCCGCCGTGCTCGACGTCGAGCGGCTTGCCCGACCAGCTGTGGGCGAGCAGGGCGTCTTCGGCGGCGAAATCTTCCAGCGCGAGATTGGTGGTGTAGCCGTCATAGGAATGCAGCACGACGAAGCGGGCATCGTCCTTGCGGCTGGCAGGCCATCAGCAGGTCGCGCGTCGCAAGGCCTTCCCACTGGTTGTCGTAGCGCGACCAGGTGGTGACGCAGTGAATGTCGGAGACGAAGTGCGACTGCGGCTGTGCGGTGAATTCGCCGAAGGTCCAGAACACGGGATTGTCGATCGCGCCGTAGACGTCGAGCCGCCAGCGCGCATGCGAAATTTCCGGCGACAGCCCGAGATCGAGCACCGGCCAGTCCCTGGTCAGATGCTGGCCCGGCGGCAGGCGCTGCTCGGCGGGACGCGCAGTCTTGCCGGTGAGGAACTTTCCTTCGCGCGCCCAGCGTTGCTTTGTTGTCGGTCAGCTTGCTGTCGGGCGGCGGATTGTTCTCTTCGGCCATATCCCTGCCAAACGAAATGACGCCGGCGGTTGCCGGCGTCGTATCGTAGCAGGAGAAGCGGGGAGAGGCGAAGGTGCCAGTTCGCCTTCGCGACGCTACTTGCCGAACAGCACGGGCAACTGGCGCGGGCCGCGCACCGTGCCTTCCGACCAGGTCACCTTGCCGGCGGGGTCGAGGCGGAAGTCGGGAATGCGCTTCAGCCATTCCTCGATCGCGACCATCATCTCCATGCGCGCGAGGTTGGAACCGACGCAGCGGTGAATGCCGAGGCCGAAGGCGGCGTGGCGGTTCTCCTTGCGGTCGATCACGACCTTGTCGGCGTCGGGGAAGATCAGCTGGATCGCGGTTGGCGGCCGGGAACGACAGCAGCACCATGTTGTTCTTGTGAACCGGACAGCCGCTGATCGTCGTGTCCTTCATCACCTCGCGCGCCATCGTGACCGGCGCATAGGCGCGCAGGAATTCCTCGATCGCGGTCGGCATCAGCTCCGGTTCCCGGACCAGCCGCTCGCGGTCCGCCGGTGTGCGGGCGAGATGCCAGAGCGAGGCGCCGATCGCGCTCCAGGTGGTGTCGATGCCGGCGATCAGCAGCAGGCGCAGCGAGCCCAGCACGTGCCCGTCCTCGAGCGGCTTGCCGTCCGGTCCCTTGGCGTTCAGCAGCGTGGTGATGAGGTCGTCGTTCGGGTTCTTCTTGCGGTCCTCGATGTGGCCGGCGAAATAAGCTGCGTCATCTCCTGCACCGCGCGCATCAAGGCGCTGTCGTCCTTGATGCCGAGCTCGAGGATCTCGTGAATCCACTTGATGAAGAGGTCGCCGTCCTTCTCGTCGATGCCCAGCATGTGGGCGATGGCACGAACCGGGATGTGCTTGGTGTAGCGCGCGGCGGCGTCGCACTTGCCGTCGGCGATGAACTCGTCGATCAGCTCGTTGCAGATGGCGCGGACCCGCGGCTCCAGCTTCTTCATCGCATCCGGCGTGAACGGCGGCAGCAGCAATTGCTTGGCCGGCTTGTGCTCCGGCGGATCGGAGGTGATCGGCGGCGCTCGTCGCCGTGATCTCCGGCCGCACGTCGCGCACGATGACGCGGCGCGAGGAGAAGTGCTCGGTGTCGTAGGAGATTTCCTTCACCGCCGCATAGGTGGTCGGCATGTAGCAGCCGAGGAAACGCTCGGTGTGCACCACCGGGCTTGCCGCGCGCAGCTCTTCCCAGATCGGGAAGGGGTTCTCGGTCCAGCGCGGATCGGTGTGATCGAAATCGCGGACCCAGTCCTGGACCGGCGGATGTTCGGGCAGATAAGCGGGAGGTGAATCGGACATCGGGCCAATCCTCTGTCTTGTTCGCTGGATTCTGACTTGAGCTTGAGCTGAGGAATTATTCCTCGGTCACTTCGATCGCGATTTCCGGACAATTCGACTTGGCGAGATACGCCTTGTCCTCGAGGCCCGCGCGGCACCGTGCCGTCGCCGACCTCATGCGCATTGCCGAATTCGTCGAGATCGAACAGTTCGGGCGCGAGCGACTTGCAGCGCGCATGGCCCTGGCACTTGTCCTGGTCGACGTGAATTTTCAGTTTTCCGGACATGACAAGCGTTCCCCTGGTCGGGCGCATCCAATCGTTGCGCGTGCGGCGTTTCCGGTGGGTTCTTTTGCAACGCAAGCCATGCGAAACCTCTTGGCCGCGCCGTTAAATTATACCATATTACATTCCGATCGCGATTGTGCTGTCAAGTGAAAACTCGTAGATCATTACTCTGATGCCGCGCTTAGCCCGCAAATCGCCAGACACCTATCATCACGGAGATCTCCGCGATGCGCTGGTGCAGGCTGCGATGCAGGAAGCGGAGCAGGGCGGCCCGGAAGCCGTTAGCCTCAAGGCGCTGACGAAAAAGCTCGGCGTCTCGCAGCCGGCGCCGTACCGGCACTTTGCCGATCGCGAGGCGTTGCTGGAAGCGGTGACCGCGGAAGCCTTTCGCCAGTTCACCGCCGTCCTCCGCGAGGCGATTGGCAAACCGTCGAAGTCATCGAAGCTGTCGCGCTTTGCGCAGGCGGCGCTGGCGTTCGGGCTTCGCCGCAACGGAATCTACCGCCTGATGTTCGCGTCGCGAGCCAAGGCTTGCGCGCAAAAGGGCAGCGAGCTTCATAGCGCGGCCCTGGAGACGTTCGACCTGCTGCTGGAAGCTCTCGAGGCTCCCGCCGTCGGATTGTTGCGCGAGCGGCAGGCGTTGAAGATCTGGGCCGGGCTGCATGGCGTGGTGATGCTGGCCGAGCAGGGACTGCTTACCGGCCAGGTTGCCCAGATCAGCCGCGAGGAACTGATTGAGGATATCGTGCGCGAATCAAAACTGGCGCTGTCGGTCGCGATCAGGGAAGCCGAAGCGAGTCAGAAGTAACAGCCGCACTGCTTATTTCGGCGGCCGCGGATCGATCGGCGTGGTGCCGCGCACGCCCAGAATATCCTCCAGCACTTTTGCGCCCGCCAGCAACTGCGCCTCGCCGCGCGGGGCTGCCACCATCTGCAATCCGACCGGCAGGCCCGAGGCGGTGAAGCCGCAGGGCAGCGACAGCGCCGGGCAGCACGCCAGCGTGATGGCATAGACGATGCCGAGCCATTCGACATAATTGTCGAACTTCTTGCCGTCGCATTCGGCGACATAGCGGTTCTCGACCGGGAAGGGCGCGACGATGGTCGCGGGCGTCAGCAGCAGATCGTACTTCTCGAAGAACTCCAGCGCGCGCGCCGTCATCGCCACGCGTTGCGCCTCGGCGCGCTCCAGCTTCTCGACCGTGAGCTTCAGGCCTTCCTCGATATTCCAGATCACCTCGGGCTTGAGCAGGTCGCGCTTGCTGCGCAGCAGCGCCGCCTTGCTGAGCGCGAAGTCGAACGCGCGCAGCACATGGAAGCATTCATGCGCTTCGCTGAAATCGGGATGCGCTTCCTCGACGATGACGCCGGCATCGGCAAAGCGCTGCGCGGCCTTCTTGGTCACCGCCGCAACCTCGGGATCAACCGGCGTAATGCCGAGATCGCGCGAGTAGGCGACGCGCTTCGGTTTTCCGCCGCCGCGCGCGGCCGACAGGAACGAGTTCGGCAGCTTCGGCAGCGACAGCGGATCGGCCGGATGCTCGCCGCTCATGGCATCGAGCAGCAGCGCGAGGTCCTCGACATTGCGCGCCATCGGGCCCTGGACGCCGAGATTGCGGTCGATCGCGGCCGCCGGCGTATGCGCGACGCGGCCGATGCTCGGCCGCAAGCCGACGATGCCGCAAAAGCTCGCGGGGTTGCGCAGCGAGCCGCCCATGTCGGAGCCGTGGGCGAGCCAGGCCGTGCCGGTCGCCAGCGCCACCGCCGCACCGCCGGAGGAGCCGGCGGCCGAGCGCGACGTGTCCCAGGGATTGCGGGTCGGGCCGAACACTTCGTTGAAGGTGTTGGCGCCGGCGCCGAACTCCGGCGTGTTCGACTTGGCGTAGATCACGCCGCCCGCCGCTTCGAGATGTTCGACCAGCAAGTCGGATTTGGCCGGCACCGTGTCCTTGTAGATCGGCGAGCCCTGCGTGGTCAGCACACCCGCGACATTGGTGAGGTCCTTGATCGGGATCGGCATGCCCGCGAGCAGGCCGCGCTCGCCCTTCGGCTTCTTCATCAGCTCGGCGGCATGCTTGCGGGCGCGGTCGAAGCACAGGGTCGGCAGCGCGTTGACCTTGCCGTCGACCTCGGCGATCCGCTTTTCCAGCACGTCGAGCAGATCGAGCGGCGTGACCTCGCCCTTGTTGAGCTTGTCGACAACGGCGCATGCCGTCTCGTCGAATGAGATTCTGATCAGCCGCCATCGTTCTCCCCGTGCCGTTTCTTGATCGATTGGGTAGTGCTGTAGCGCATTTTCCGGCAGAGTGGAAATAGGACTGGATTGAGTGCCGGGAGTGCTGGATGCCTGACTTTGCTGACGTGGACTGGCGCAAGATGAGCCAGGAGGAGCGCGACCTCGGCCTCAACAACGGCGTTGCGGTGCCGGCAGCGTCGACATGGTCGCCGGCTGGGAGCAACGCTCGGGCGAACTACGCAAGCGGCACCCAGGTTATCGCGAGCTGCGCTATGGCCCGCGCGAGCGCAACCGGATCGATTTCCTCGGGGTATCCGGCAAGGCGCCGACGCTGCTGTTCATTCATGGCGGCTACTGGCAGAACCGCGCCAAGGAAGTGTTTTCGATCTTTGCCGAAGGCCCGATGGCGCACGGCATCAATGTCGCGCTGATCGGCTACACGCTGGCGCCGGACGCGACGCTGGACCAGATCGTCGCCGAAATCCATGCCGGCATCGATTATCTCGCGGGACAATTGCCGGTGCTCGGCGCTGCGGGCGAGGGCATCGTAGTGTCGGGCTGGTCGGCGGGCGGACATTTGACGTCGATGGCGCTGTCCAATCCGCATGTCCGCGCCGGCATGGCGATCAGCGGCATCTACGATCTCGAGCCGATCCGGCATTCCTATCTGAACGAGAAGCTGAAGCTGGATGAGGCCATGTCGCGCCGCAACTCGCCGATGATGGCAGCGACCGGTTCGCCAAAGCCGCTGTCGCTGGTGGTCGGCAGCGCCGAGCTGCCGCTGCTGCGCAAGCAGACCGCCGATTTTGCCGGCCACCGTGCGCGATGCGGATTGCCGGTGACCTACGAGGAGATCCCCG
The DNA here is from genome assembly GCA_963726865.1 of uncultured Alphaproteobacteria bacterium. GTDB lineage: Bacteria > Pseudomonadota > Alphaproteobacteria > Rhizobiales > Xanthobacteraceae > Bradyrhizobium. The sequence goes on from CAVSEE010000008.1 coordinate 423,393, forward strand.
GCGCCGATCACTTCACGATCCTGCACGAGATGGGCTCGCCGAAGGGGCGCATCACGACGCTGATCCGGCAGCTGTTCGAGCGGACGGCTCCGTAGCCGTCGTCGAGCGATTCGCTCCGTCGCAATGGATTGCCGTCGCTCGCTCGCAATGACGGTCGTCAGCTCCACCCCGACGTATGCCCGCCGTCCACCGTGAAGATCACGCCCGACGTATAGCCCGACCGGTCCGATGCCAGGAACGCCATGAGGTCGCCGATCTCGCGCGCGTGCGCGGGGCGGCCGAGCGGCATGCCCTTCTGAAACTCCTTGTAGCGGTTCTCGTCGCCGAACTGGTTTTTCGCACGGGTCTTCAAGAGCGTGACGTGGCGGTCGGTACCGACGGGGCCCGGGTTGATGCCGACGACGCGGATGTTGTCGTGCATGCTCTTTCCGCCGAGCGCACGGGTGAAGGCCATCAGCGCGGCATTGCCGGCGCTGCCGCAGATATAGTTGGCGTCGAATTTTTCACCGGCCGCGCCGATGTCGTTGACGATCACGCCGCCGCCGCGCGCTTTCATCGCGGCATAAATGGCGCGGGTGAGGTTGACGTAGCCGAACACCTTCAGCTCCCAGGCATGGCGCCAGGTCGCCTCGTCGATCTTGTCGATGGAGCCGCCGGGAATGTCGCCGGCATTGTTGACGAGAATGTCGATGTCGGACGCATCCTTCACCAGCCGCGCGATGTCCTCTGGCTTGCGCAAATCGGTGACATGGATGGCGGCGTCGATCTGGTGCTGCGAGCGCAGCCGGTCGGCCAGCGCCTTCAGCGCGTCGCCGCTGCGGGCGGCGAGCCGCAGGTGGCAGCCTTCCTCGGCAAAGGCTTCGGCGGCGGCCGCGCCAATGCCCTTGGAGGCGCCGGTGATGAGGACGCGCTTGCCGCGCAGATGCAGATCCATGGATTTTCTCTCTTGCTGGATGGATACGGGAGGAGGGACGGCGGAAATGGATAGGGGGAATGCGGCCGCGTCAACATTGCACTGCAGCGTTGCGCCGCAGCGAAGATTGGTTCATTGCAGGGCATCCACAATAGGCGGCGCGGGCGTCCCGGCAAGTCACAAGGAAGTTCTCGATGAGCAAGAAACAATATCGCATCGCGGTCATCCCCGGCGACGGCATCGGCAAGGAAGTGATGCCCGAGGGCCTGCGCGTCATCGAGGCGGCGGCGAAAAAGCACGGCGTCTCCGTCAAGTTCGACCATTTCGACTTTGCCTCGTATGACTATTACGAGAAGCACGGCGAGATGATGCCGGCCGACTGGAAGGAAAAAATCGGCAAGCACGATGCGATCTATTTTGGCGCCGTCGGCTGGCCGGCAAAGATTCCGGACCACATCTCGCTGTGGGGCTCGCTGATCAAGTTCCGCCGCGAGTTCGACCAATACGTCAACCTGCGCCCGGTGCGGCTGATGCCGGGCGTGCCGTCGCCGCTGGCGGGTCGCAAGCCCGGCGACATCGATTTCTGGGTGGTGCGCGAGAACACCGAAGGCGAATATTCCTCCGTCGGCGGCCGCATGTTCCCGGACACCGACCGCGAATTCGTCACGCAGCAGACGGTGATGACCCGCATCGGCGTCGACCGCATCCTGAAATTCGCCTTTGAGCTGGCGCAGTCGCGGCCGAAGAAGCACCTGACCTCGGCGACCAAGTCCAACGGCATCTCCATCACGATGCCCTACTGGGACGAGCGCGTGGAGGCGATGGCGAAGAACTTTCCCAAGGTGAAGTGGGACAAGTACCACATCGACATCCTCACCGCGAATTTCGTGCTGCATCCCGACTGGTTCGACGTCGTGGTCGGCTCCAATCTGTTCGGCGACATTCTCTCGGACCTCGGCCCGGCCTGCACCGGCACCATCGGGATTGCGCCCTCCGGCAACATCAATCCGCCCGGCCTTTTCCCGAGCGTGTTCGAGCCGGTGCACGGCTCGGCGCCCGACATTGCGGGGCAGGGCATCGCCAACCCGATCGGCATGATCTGGTCGGGCGCGATGATGCTGGAGCATCTCGGCGAGAAGCAGGCCGCGGAAGCCATCGTCGGCGCCATCGAGCGCACGCTCGGCGAACGCACGCTGCGCACGCGCGACCTCGGCGGCAATGCCGACACGACCGCATGCGGCAAGGCCGTGGCGGAGATGGTGGATTGAGTTTCTTACCCTCTCCCCTGTGGGAGAGGGTCGCTTCGCAAAGCGAAGCGGGGTGAGGGGTCTCTCTCCACACAGGCAGTTTATCTGGTGGAGGACAACCCCTCATCCGTCGCGCATCTGGCGATGCGCGCCACCTTCTCCCACAAGGGGGAGAAGGTGCAGCGTGCCGTGCGGCGCTACTTCTTTGCAATTCTTCGGCAGTGATCCCACGCCGCGCTCATCAAATTCACGCTCGCTTCCGGCGTGCGGAACGCCGAATGCGCCGACAGCGTGACGTTCGGGATTTTCGTCAGCGGATGATCCTTCGGCAGCGGCTCGGTGTTGAAGACGTCCAGCCCGGCATGGCGCATGTGACCGGATTCCAGCGCGTCGATCATCGCCTGCTCGTCGACGATGGCGCCGCGCGCGGTGTTGACGAAGATCACGCCCGGCTTCATCGCCTCGATGAAGGCACGCGAGACAAAGCCGCGAGTGTCGTCGTTCAGCAGCAGATGCAGCGAGATCACGTCGCTCTCGGCGAGGAGATCGTCGAGCTCGAGGAATTCGACGCCTTGGATCTTCTTCTTCGGCGTCCGGTTCCAGGCGGTGACGCGCATGCCGCTGCCGCGCGCGATCCGCGCCACTTCGGCGGCAATGCCGCCATATCCGATCAGGCCGAGCGTCTTGCCGGTGAGCTGCATGGCGTCGTCGCGCAGCCAGTTGCCCTCGCGGATGCCGCGGTCCATCTTGGCAAGCCCGCGCGCGCCCTCCCACATCAGCGCGATCGCGCATTCGGCAACCGCCGTGTCGCCATAGCCCTTGATCAGATGAACCTCAATGCCGATCGCGGCGAGCTCTTCCGGATTCATGTAGCTGCGCGCGCCGGTGCCGAGAAACACCACATGCTTCAGCCCGGTGCATTTCTTCGCGATGTCGGTCGGCAGCGCGGTGTGGTCGACGATCGCGATCTCCGCACCGCCGAGGATCACCGGATATTGCTCCGGCGTGATGTCGGGGTCGCGATGGATGCGCACCTCGGGATCGCCGGGCTTGTGCAATTTCTCGAAAATCACCGCCAGCGATTCGTTGGCATCGACAAAAACACCCCGCACGGAACTCTCCCCTTGTCTTCGCAGCGATCAGGACGCAACGCCGGCCAGCGCCAGCACGGTATGCATCAGCACGTTGGCGCCGGCCGCGCAATCGGCTTGCGTGGCATCTTCCAGCTCATTGTGGCTGATACCGTCCTTGCAGGGAACGAACACCATTGCCGCAGGGATCACGGTATTGAGGTTGCAGGCGTCGTGGCCGGCGCCCGAGGTGATGCGGCGGTGCGAATAGCCGAGCTGTTTTGCCGCAGTCTCGACCGCATCGACGAATTTCGGGTTGAAATGCGTCGGCGGCTTGCGCCAGACCAGATCGAGCTGCACTTCGACCTTGCGCCGCGCTGCGATCTCGGCGACCGCCGCGCGCAAATCCTTGTCCAGCGCCTCCATGATCGCCGCATCCGCACTGCGACAATCGAGCGTGAAGGCGATCTCGCCGGGGATGACGTTGCGCGAGGGATTTGCGATCACGGCCTCGCCGATGGTGCCGACCGCTTTCGGCCCATGCTTCTTCGCGATGCTCTCCATCGCCAGCACGATCTCCGACAGTGTCGCCAGCGCATCGCGCCGCAGCGGCATCGGGGTCGAGCCGGCATGGCTTTCGAAGCCGACAATCTTGCCGTCGTACCACAGCACGCCCTGGCCGGAATCGACCACGCCGATGGTCTTGCTCTCGGCTTCCAGGATCGGGCCCTGCTCGATATGCAGCTCGACAAACCCCGAAAATTTCTGCGTGCCGACTGCGGCGGCGCCGCGATAGCCGATGCTATCCAGCGCCTGCCCGACGGTGACGCCTTCGGCGTCCTTGCGCGACAAGATGTCGTCGGTGGTGAAGTCGCCGACATAGGCGGCCGAGGCCATCATCGCCGGCGCAAAGCGCGAACCTTCCTCGTTGGTCCAGTTGCAGATGCAGATCGGCGCGTCGGTCTCGATCCCGGCATCGTTGAGCGTGCGCACCACTTCCAGTGCTGCGAGCGTGCCGAGCACGCCGTCATACTTGCCGCCGGTCGGCTGGGTGTCGAGATGCGAGCCGAGCCCGATCGGCAGTTTCGACATGTCGCGGCCCTTGCGCAGCCCGAACATCGAGCCGAGCGTATCGACATGCACTTCCAGGCCTGCGTCCTCGCACGCTTTGCGGAACCAGTCGCGCACCTGCTTGTCTTCCTGGCTCAGGGTCAGCCGCCGCACGCCGCCCTTGGGCGTGCCGCCGAATTTGGCGGTTTCGTGGATGTCGCCCCAGAGGCGGGCCGAGTCGATCTGCAGATTGGAAGCGATTTTTGTCATTGGTCCTGTGCGCAAAGCTGGTGGTGCGTGCGGGGCGCCGCATGGTAGAATCCTTATGTATCCCCTGTCGAGGTAGGGAACGCACTAGCCATGAATATCGAGCGAACGAAAAGCGAGCGGGCGGCGCTGCAGGGCGCCGGGATTTCGCCGGGCCTGCAGGCCCGTCTCGATTGCCGCGCCGGCATGGCCACAACCACCGCAGGCGTCGCCAACGGCTTTGTGCAGGGCAATCTGGCGATCCTGCCGGAAAAACATGCGTCGGCGTTTCATCGCTTCTGCCAGCTCAATCCCAAACCGTGCCCGATCATCGGCATGTCCGATGTCGGCGATTTCCGCATTCCCGCGCTGGGGCTCGACCTCGATATCCGCACCGACGTGCCGCGCTACCGCGTCTGGCGCGACGGCGAGGTGGTGGAGGAACCGACCGACATTATGTCGCATTGGCGCGACGATCTCGTCACCTTCGTGCTCGGCTGCTCCTATTCGTTCGAGGAAGCGCTGATGGCGGAGGGCATCTCGCTGCGCCACGTCGAACGCAAGGTGCGGGTGCCGATGTACCGCACCAATATCGCCTGCGCCGCCGTCGGGCCGTTCGCCGGTCCCATGGTGGTGTCGATGCGTCCGCTCAAGCCGGCTGACGCGATCCGCGCCGTGCAGATCACCTCGCGCTTTCCCGCCGTGCATGGCGCACCGGTGCATCTCGGCCATCCCGATGCGATCGGCATCGCCGACATCGATAAGCCCGACTATGGCGATGCCGTGCCGATCGGCGCTGACGAAATTCCGGTGTTCTGGGCCTGTGGCGTCACCCCGCAATCGGTGATCGCAGCCGCAAAAGTGCCGTTCGCCATCACGCACGCGCCCGGCATGATGCTGGTGACGGATTTGCTGAACAAGCATTACGCGGTGATTTAGCGCTTACGTGTGTCCGTGCTCCGGCAACGTCAACCCGAACACCTTCGTCAGGTCCGCGACCTGCTGCGGCGACAGGAAGCGCGGATTAAGCCCGCGCAGCAGCAGATAGAGCTTCGCTGTCTCCTCCAGCTCTTCCATGGCAAACACCGCGCCTTCCAGCGTATCGCCTGAAACCACCGGGCCGTGATTGGCGAGCAGCACCGACGAATACTTTCCGGCGAGGCCCTTGATCGCGTCGGCCACTGCGGGATCGCCGGGACGGTAATAGGGCACGAGCGCGGTCTGGCCGCATTTCATCAGATAATACGGCGTCATCGGCGGCAGCGCGGCGCGCGGGTCGATTTCGGGCAGCATCGACAGCGCCACCGAATGGGTCGAGTGCAGATGCACCACCGCGCCCGCCGCGCCGCGCGTCTGGTACAGCGCAGTGTGCAGCGGCACTTCCTTGGTCGGCGCGTCGCCGGACACGAGGCGCCCGCCGGAATCGAGCACCGACAGCCGCGCCGGGTCGAGGAAGCCGAGCGAGGCGTTGGTCGGGGTCACCAGCCAGCCGCCGTCAGCGAGTTTCACGCTGATATTGCCGGAGGAGCCTGGTGTCAGCCCGCGCTCGAACAGCGAGCGGCCGAAACGGCAAATGTCTTCGCGGATTTTGGCGTCACTCATCGGGCGTCCCCTGATATTTGGCGTTGTCTCACGCTTTGGCAGCGCGGCCAAGCCGTGTTAGGCAGGGGCCAAGCCGCAGGCATTGCGGCGGGAACGCGTCAAGGGAAACGCCGCATGTCAGAATCCACAAAACCGCGCATGGCCGTGATCGGCCTCGGTTCGATGGGATTCGGCATGGCGACCTCGCTGCGCCGCGCGGGTTTTGAGGTGACGGGCTGCGACGTCACGGCCGACAGCGTAGCGCGCTTCGTCGCCGACGGCGGCAAGGGTGCAAAGACGCCGGCCGAGGCCGCTGGGAGTGCCGACATCGTCGTCAGTGTCGTCGTCAACGCCGCGCAAACCGAGACCATCCTGTTCGGCGCTGGTGGCGTCGCCGAGACGCTCGCAAAAGGCGCGGTGTTCATCTCCTCCGCCACCATGGACCCCGACGTCGCTCGGCGGCTGGCGAAACAACTGGAAGCCACCGGGCGGCACTATCTGGATGCGCCGATCTCCGGCGGCGCGCAGCGCGCCGCCCAAGGTGAACTTACTATCCTGGCCTCCGGCAGCCCCGCGGCCTTTGCAAAGGCGCGGCCGGCGCTCGATGCCATGGCGGCAAAACTCTACGAACTCGGCGATGCCGCCGGCCAGGGCGCGGCGTTCAAGATGATCAACCAGCTGCTCGCGGGCGTGCACATCGCCGCGGCCTCGGAGGCGATCGCGTTCGCCGCCAAGCAAGGCCTCGATATCCGAAAAGTCTATGAGGTCATCACGGCCTCCGCGGGCAATTCCTGGATGTTCGAGAACCGCATCCCGCATGTGCTCGACGGCGACTACACGCCGCGCAGCGCGGTCGAGATCTTTGTGAAAGACCTCGGCATCATCCAGGACATGGCGCGGAATGCGCGCTTCCCGGTGCCGGTCTCCGCCGCCGCGCTGCAGATGTTTTTGATGACATCCGCCTCCGGCATGGGCCGCGACGATGACGCGTCGGTGGCGCGGATGTACGCAAGAGTGACCGGCACCAAATTGCCGGGCGACAAGTAAGAGGTGACACCATGCCCCGTTTTGCCGCCAATCTCTCCATGATGTTCACCGAGGTGCCGTTCCTCGACCGCTTCGAGGCGGCGGCGAAGGCCGGCTTCACCGCCGTCGAGTTCCTGTTTCCCTACGATCACCCGGCGGACGAAGTCGGCAAGCGGCTGAAAAGCAACGGCCTGACGCAGGCGCTGTTCAACCTGCCGCCCGGCAATTGGGATGCCGGCGAGAAGGGATTTGCCGCATTGCCCGAGCGTTTTGACGATCTCAAGAAGAGCCTGCAGACCGCGCTGCCCTATGCGCAGGCCACCGGCGTCAAGCGCGTGCATCTGATGGCAGGGATCGCCAATCGGTCCAATCCGAAGGCGGTGGAGGCTTTTTACAAGTCAGTCGCGACCGCCGCCGAATTCTTCGACCCGCATGGCCTCGACGTCGTGATCGAGCCGATCAACGCGCGCAACGTGCCCGGTTACTTCCTCAACGACTTCATCTTCGCCTACGATCTCATCAACGAGCTGAAAATTCCAAATCTGAAGCTGCAGTTCGACATCTATCACTGTCAGATCATCCATGGCGACGTCACCATGCGGCTGCGCCAGATGATGCCGGTGGTCGGCCACATCCAGATCGCCAGCATTCCCTCGCGCAACGAGCCCGATGGGGAGGAGCTGAACTACCCGTTTGTGTTCGCCGAGCTTGACCGGCTCGGCTATGGCGGCTTCGTCGGCTGCGAATACAATCCGCGCGGCAAGACCGTCGACGGCCTCGGCTGGTTCAAGGCCTACGCCGGAGCCAGGCCGTGACGCTGGCGCTCGGCTGCATCGCCGATGACTACACCGGCGCCTCCGATCTCGCCAACACGCTGACGCGCCAGGGTCTGCGCACGGTGCAGACCATCGGCGTGCCCTCTGACGATCTGAAGCTGCCCGACGTCGACGCGGTCGTGGTCTCGCTGAAGAGCCGCTCCATCGAGGCAGGCGAGGCGGTGGCGCGTTCGCGCGAGGCAGAGAAATGGCTGCGCAGCCGCGGCGCCGGCCACGTCCTGTTCAAGATCTGCTCGACCTTCAATTCCACCGATGCCGGCAATATCGGTCCCGTCATGGACGCGCTGCGCGCCGATTGCGGCGAGACAATCGTGCTGGTGACGCCGGCGTTTCCGGAGACCGGGCGCACGGTCTATCAGGGCAATCTGTTCGTCGGTCTCGTGCCGCTCAACGAAAGCCCGCTGAAGGATCATCCGCTTAACCCGATGCACGATTCCAATCTGGTGCGGGTGCTGGCGCGGCAGAGCAAGACCAAGGTCGGCCTGGTCAATCTCGCAACGCTGACGCGAGGTGCTGACGCGGTTCGCGCGCGGCTTTCGGAATTGGCCGGGCAGGATATCGGCGCGGCCGTCATCGACGCCGTGTTCGACGCCGACCTCGAGACCATCGGCGCGGTCGCCGCCGATCACCGCCTGTCGGTCGGCGCCTCCGGCATCGGGCTCGGATTGGCGCGGGCGCTGGTGAAGTCCGGCAAGGTCAAGGCGGCCTCGAGCGCGGCGTCGGGCACGGCGGTCGGCGGACCGGCGGCGTGTCTCGCCGGCAGTTGCTCGCAGGCGACGCTGGGGCAGATTGCCAATGCCGAAAAAGCCATGCCGGTGCTGCACCTCGACCCCGACCGCGTCGTCGCCGGCTCGGAGGAAGCGCGCCGCGCGGTGGCGTGGGCGATCGAGCGAATCAACTCCGGTCCGGTGCTGATCGCCAGCAGCGCGCCGCCGGAGCAAGTGGCAGCCCTGCAATCGCGTCATGGCCGCAATCACGCAGGACATGCCATCGAGCAGGCGATGGCCGACATTGCGGAAGGGCTGGTGCGATCCGGGGTGCGCCGTCTCGTCGTTGCCGGTGGCGAAACGTCAGGCGCCGTGGTCGACCGCATCCACATTCCCGGATTCCTCGTGGGCGAGGAAATCGCTGCAGGCGTGCCGGTTTTGCGCGCCGTCGGCGCCAAAAACGGCGAGATGCTGCTTGCCTTGAAATCAGGCAATTTCGGCGGACCGCAGTTTTTCTCCGATGCGCTCGCGCTGATGCGCTGAAGCTCCGCCTCATCATCTCGACGAATTTCGAGCATCGACCCGTAATCCTACGGGACGCTCGCATTAACACAACCTCAGGAGGTTAACGGTCATGAATGCTTTGGGCATTTGTTTGCCCGGCCGCGATTATTGAATCTATCGAAAGCGCGCAAAGCGCCAATCCAGAAGAGTTGCCTGTCATGCTCGCCAAGTTCTCGATCCGCTCCAAGATCATCGCCGTTGTAGCTTTCCTGCTCGTCGCCATCACGGGCATGGGCCTTCTGGCGGTCAAGAGCATGCGCTCGATCAACGCCAGTACGGTCGATATCGCCACCAACTGGCTGCCCAGCGTCCGGGTGCTCGGCGATCTCCGCGCCGGCGTCATTACCTATCGCAACGTCATCCGCCAGCACATGCTGAGCGAGACGTCCGAAGAGAAGGCGGCGATGGAAAAGACGCTGGCCACCGTCATCGAGGGCAACACGAAAATCCGTGCGCAATACGAGCCGATGATCAGCTCGCCGGAAGAGCGCGCGCTTTACAAGGAATGGTCCGACCTTTGGGAAAAGTACAAGAAGGGCACCGAGGACGTCATGGCCCTGTCGCGCAAGGAAGTCGGGCACGCTCCCGCGCGAGGCCCAGGACCTCAACACCAAGGTCGTCAACAAGATCGGCATCGATGCCGACAATGTCCTGAAGAAGAGCATTGACCTCAACAATACCGGCGCCGACAAGGCGGCGCAGGATGCCGCCGACAGCTACCACATGGCATTCCTGATGGTGGCCATCATCCTCGGCGTGGCCTTGCTCACCGGTGCCGTCATCAGCTTCTTTCTGGTCCGCGACGTCTCCAGCGGGATCGCCTCGATCGTCACGCCGATGCAGGCGCTCGGCAAGGGCGATCTCTCTGCGGTCGTGCCTCACCAGGGCGACAAGACCGAGATCGGCGCCATGGCCGATACGCTGCAGGTGTTCAAGGACGCGCTGATCGCCAAGAAGGCGGCTGACGAGGCTGCGGCTGCGGACGCCGAAGCCAAGATCGAGCGCGGCCGCCGCGTCGACAACATCACCCGCGAATTCGAATCGATGATCGGCGAGATCGTCAACACGGTGTCGTCGGCTTCGAGCCAGCTCGAATCCTCGGCCGGCACGCTGTCCTCGACCGCCGAGCGCTCGAAGGAACTGGCGACCACGGTTGCGGCGGCTTCCGAGGAAGCCTCCACCAACGTGCAGTCGGTGGCCTCGGCCACCGAGGAGCTGTCGTCCTCGGTCACCGAGATCAGCCGTCAGGTGCAGGAATCGGCGCGGATGGCGACGGATGCCGTCGGCCAGGCCCGCACCACCAACGATCGCGTCAGCGAACTGTCGAAGGCGGCAAGCCGCATCGGCGACGTCGTCGAGCTGATCAACACCATTGCCGGCCAGACCAACCTGCTGGCGCTCAACGCCACCATCGAGGCGGCGCGTGCGGGCGAGGCCGGTCGCGGTTTCGCGGTGGTGGCTTCCGAAGTGAAGGCGCTGGCCGAGCAGACCGCGAAGGCCACCGGCGAGATCAGCCAGCAGATCTCAAGCATCCAGGCGGCGACCAACGAGTCGGTCGACGCGATCAAGGAGATCAGCGGCACCATCGAGCGGCTGTCGGAAATCTCCTCGACCATCGCGGCAGCGGTGGAAGAGCAGGGCGCCGCGACCCAGGAAATCTCCCGCAACGTGCAGCAGGCTGCCCAAGGCACCGTGCAGGTGTCGTCCAACATCACCGACGTGCAGCGCGGCGCCACCGAGACGGGCTCGGCGTCTTCGCAGGTTCTGTCCTCGGCGCAGATGCTCTCGGGCGACAGCAACCGCCTCAAGGTCGAGGTCTCGAAGTTCCTGAGCTCGGTTCGCGCCGCCTGATTGCGACGCGGTTCGAACGATAAGAGCCTGGCTCCCGGCCGGGCTTTTTCTTTTCGGCAGCCGTCAAGCCACAGATGTAGAAATATATTTCCAGCGATTTGCGCGAGAGCTGCCGATGCGATGATGGCAATCATCTTAAGTCGAGCTGACCGCAGCGAAAAAATCGTTGCTGGAGAATCCTGAGCGGCCAGGCGCCATAGGGTTAGGTGCAAATTAACTCTCGCGTGGAACTCTGCGAATCGTGAGTGCCGCACTGTGGCAATGCCGCCGCAGGTGCCCCTTCGTTCGCAGCGAACCGGTTCGTCCAGATCTCTGGCCCGGCATTCTCATCAGCCCGATCCGCGACACGGGACCGGGCCAATTCTCGCGGCCAACAACTCCTTTCGACGTCTGCTTTCGAGGGCATCGACCATGTCGCGCATTTTCAATCTTCGTGCTGAATCTCTCCATCGGCGTCAAACTCGGCGTCACCTCGGTTATTGCCGTGCTGCTCGTCTCGGGCATGATCTGGAGCCAGTTCCGAACCAACGCGATGATGCGCGACTTCGACGCCATCAAGCTGGACCAGCAGACGATCACACGCGACGCCGTCGACGCCAAGGCCTCGCTCCGCGGCATGCAGACCGGTGTCCGCGACGTCCGCCTCGCCGGCACGCCGGCCGACTTGCAGAAGGCCAGCGACTATCTGGCGTCGCGGCTGAAGTCGGTGCACGGGTTCGCCGAGGAGATGCTGAAGCTGTCGCGCTCGGCGGAAAATCGCACCCGAATCGAAAAGATGAACACGAGAGCGGGTGACTATGCGAAGGGCGCCGAGCAGATCGCCGCCGTCCGCCGCGAGGCGATGGCGGCAGCCAGCGCCGGGCCGGACGCCGCGGCAAAGGTCGCGAAGCTGAACGAGGAAGCGGGGCGCATCGCCCGCGAGGTGACGCTGCCGATCGCCGCCGAACTCGAGACGATGGCCAATCAGATCGTCGATTTCTCCAAGCACAAGGTCGAAGAAGTCAATGCCGAGGCTGGCCGCGAGATGGCGTCGGCCGAGCGCATGGCGCTGATCGTGGCGGCTTGCACGATCCTGCTTCTGATCGGTACGTCAGTGTTCTCCATCTTCACCATTGGCCGGCCGATGCGCGCCCTCAGCGCGTCGATGGAAGAGCTGGCCGGTGGAAACTTCTCGGTCGTGTTGCCAGGATTGGGTCGCAAGGACGAGGTTGGCCAGGTCGCCGGTGCGGTCGAAAAATTCAAGGTCGTTGCCGAACAGAAGGCCCGCGACGAAGCCGAGGCCAAACGGCGGCAGGACGAGATCGCGGCGCAGCAGCGCAAGGCCGACATGGTCAAGCTGGCCGACGAGTTCGAAGGCGCCGTCGGCGAGATCGTCGAAACCGTATCCTCGGCGTCGACCGAACTCGAAGCCTCGGCCTCCACGCTGACGGCAACTGCGGAGCGCTCGCAGGAGCTGGCGACCACGGTCGCAGCGGCTTCCGAAGAGGCTTCCACCAACGTGCAGTCGGTGGCCTCGGCCACCGAAGAGCTGACGTCGTCGGTCAACGAGATCAGCCGTCAGGTGCAGGAATCGGCGCGGATGGCGAGCGAAGCCGTCGGCCAGGCCCGCAGCACCAACGATCGGGTCGGCGAGCTCTCCAAGGCGGCCGCCCGCATCGGCGACGTCGTCGAGCTGATCAACACCATCGCCGGCCAGACCAACCTGCTGGCGCTCAATGCCACCATCGAGGCGGCGCGCGCAGGCGAGGCCGGTCGCGGCTTTGCGGTGGTGGCCTCCGAGGTGAAGGCGCTGGCCGAGCAGACCGCCAAGGCCACCGGCGAGATCAGCCAGCAGATTACGAGCATCCAGGGTGCGACCGAGCAGTCGGTCACAGCGATCCGGGAAATCAGCGGCACCATCGAGCGCCTATCGGAGATTTCCTCCACCATTGCGGCGGCCGTCGAAGAGCAGGGCGCGGCGACGCAGGAAATCTCCCGCAACGTTCAGCAGGCCGCCCAGGGCACCCAGCAGGTCTCCTCGAACATCACGGACGTGCAGCGCGGTGCGAGCGAGACGGGCTCGGCGTCCTCGCAGGTGCTGTCGGCGGCAAAAATGCTTTCCGGCGACAGCAACCGCCTCAAGATGGAAGTCTCGAAGTTCCTCAATAACGTGCGCGCCGCCTGATCCCCGTAGTAACCCGGACTTTGGCCGGGTTACCGCTTCCGGCTAAGAATCACGCCATTGCTGTTTGCGGCCGGGATTCCCGGCCGCTGACGTTTGGAAGCGAGCGAAGGTCGATTTGATCGTCACGGCCGTTGCGGTTGACGATCCCACCATGGCGCCGTCCCGTGCTTGACCAGCTGCTGAGTTCACGCGTCCTGACGATCAGCCGTTCTGCGGACTTCGATCAATTCCGCAGCATCGAACGGCTGGGCGACGCCCGCAGCATTCCGCTGAGCTGGCGCAATTTCTCCGCCGCCTTTGCAACGGTCACGCTCAAATCCTGCTCGATCTATCTGCAGCGCACGTTTCCGCGCATCCTCCAGACCCGGTATGTCGCATCCGGCGCGATCGTCGCCTTTGCCATGGATGATGCGGTGTCCGTCATCATCGACGGCGTCGAGGTGCGCCAGCCGTCTCTGCTGATGGTCAGGGGCGAGGCGCCCTGCGAGATCGTCGAGCCGCAGGCCAACCTGATCGTGTTCGTCAAATTCGATGCCATCGACGGCCGCGGCTGGCCCGGCGAGGCCGATCGGGCCCAGCTGATGCCGACGCAACCCGCTGAACTTGCTGCGCTGCGGTCGGTGACTCGCGATATCCTGCTGCTGGCATCGAACTCGGCCGATCTGTTGCAGCAGCCCCAGGTGGTCGGCCAGCTCGAGGAATCGCTGCTGCATGCCTTCGACCAGGCCCTGCAACGGTCGTCGCCGCTGGGCGACGGCGGGCGGGTGGACCTCAGCCAGTACCTGCAGCTGGTCCGCAAGCTCGATGAATATCTGCAGGACAATGCCGGCAAGACGCTGCAAAGCATGGAGATTGCCGGCCAGTTCGGCGTGTCGGTGCGGACGCTGAACAATGCCGTGGTGGCCATCCGGGGCCTCAGCATGCACCGCTATACGCGGCTGCGCCGGCTATGGAGCGTGCGCCAGCAGCTGGTGCAGGGAGCGGCGCGCCGAGTCGCTGAAGGCCATCGCGCTCGCCAACGGCTTCTGGCACATGGGCGAGTTTCGCACCCTCTACCGGGACATGTTCGGCGAGACGCCGCAGCAGACGCTGGGGGCAGCGCGCCGGCACTAGCGCATGATCCGGAAAAGTGTGAAGCGGGTTTCCGAAAAGATCATGCGCAAACAAAGAGCTAAAGCGCGATGATGATTCATTGCACTTTGGCCGTCACGGTTGCAGGGCGCGCCGTCACACTCGTAATTTCACGGAACCCGGCGTTAACCAAAGGTCGGCTAGCTTCCGCCGAAAACCGCTCAGGTTGCGTCAGCAGAGAGACCGGCGACCACCGATTTGGCTTTGGGAATCGGGGTTCTGGCAATGATCAAGTTCAATCGCATCGGCAACAAGCTCGGCCTCGCCGGCGCTGTCGGCATCTTGCTGGCCGCGGGCATGGTGGCCAACCAGATGATCTCCGAGGCGGCGATCGAGGCCACCAATAGCCGGTTCGCGCGGGCCCAGCACGTGACCGACGCCACGCTCACCTCGCAGGTCGAGCTGCGTCAGATGCAGGTCGCCGCGCGCGACATCAGGCTGGCCAAGACGGCCGAGGAGGTCGACAAGCGGATTGCCGACCTGCAGCGGCTCAAGGCAGCCCAGGCCAAGGAAGTCGACGCCGCCTATGTCGCGGCGCAGCGGCAGGAAACCAAGGACCGGCTGGCCAAGGTGAAGTCGCTGATGGAATCGTTCACCGCGGGGGTCCAGGAACTCGCCAGCGCACAGAAGGCTTCGCTGGAGCAGACCGAGAAGCGCGACGCGATTTCCGGGGAGTGGTACCGCGCGTTCCAGAACGCGCTCAACTCGTCGGTGTTCGCGCGCATCGAAAACCGCGACGAAGTGGAGAGCCTGTTCTATCAGGCCGACGCCAAGGTCAATGCGCTGCGGGCGCTGGTCTTCCGCTTCGGCCTCACCGGAGACACCAAGCTGGTGCAGTCGATCGGACACGCCAAGACCCAGCTTGCCTCGCTGCTGAAGCAGACGCGCGACAAGAGCGAAGAGAAGAAGCTGCACGAACTGGTCGATGGCCTCTCCGCCGTCATCAAGCGCTTCCTCGACGTCACCGACGAGTCGGTCAAGACCGAGGCCCTGCGCGCCGAGATCGTCGCCAACCGCACGGTGAAGGCCGTGGAGGAGGCGGGCGCGCTGATGGAAACCCAGGTCGGCATTTCCCAGGGCAACGCCAAGACCTCGCAAAAGGAGGCCGCGGCCGAGCTCGCCTGGGCCAACCGGGTCAACCTGATCCTCGCCGTCGTGGTGGTGGTCGCGCTGATCGCCTCGATGCTGTTCTCCTTCTTCGGCGTCGCCCGTCCGATGACGCGGCTGAACGGCGCGCTCGGCGAAATGGCCGGCGGCAATCTCGACGTCGTCATCCCCGGCGCCGACCGCGGCGACGAGATCGGCGACCTCGCCAAGACGGTCACCGTGATCCGCCAGAACGCGGAAGCGAAAGCGCGCGACGAGGCGGAAGCCAAGGCGAGGCAGGACCAGATCGCGGCCGAGCAGCGCCGCGCCGACATGATCCGGCTGGCCGACCAGTTCGAAGGCGCGGTCGGCGAGATCGTCGATACCGTATCCTCGGCATCGACCGAGCTCGAGGCATCGGCCACCACGCTGACGTCAACGGCCGAACGCTCGCAGCAGCTCACCAACGTGGTGGCGTCGGCCTCGGAAGAAGCCTCGGCCAACGTGCAGTCGGTGGCCTCCGCAACGGAAGAGCTGTCCTCGTCGGTCGGCGAGATCAGCCGCCAGGTGCAGGAATCGGCGCGGATGGCCAATGAGGCGGTCGACCAGGCGCGTCGGACCAACGAGCGCGTCAGTGCGCTGTCGAAGGCGGCCGGCCGCATCGGCGACGTGGTCGAGCTGATCAACACCATCGCAGCACAAACCAACCTGCTGGCGCTCAACGCCACCATCGAGGCGGCGCGCGCCGGCGAGGCCGGCCGCGGCTTTGCGGTGGTCGCCTCCGAGGTGAAGGCGCTGGCCGAGCAGACCTCGAAAGCGACCGGCGAGATCGGCCAGCAGATCACCGGCATCCAGGGCGCCACCGAAGAGTCGGTCGACGCCATCAAGGAGATCAGCGCCACCATCGAGAAACTGTCGGAGATTTCCTCGACCATTGCCGCCGCCATCGAGGAGCAGGGCGCGGCGACGCAGGAAATTTCCCGCAACGTGCAGCAGGCCGCGCACGGCACGCAGCAGGTGTCGGCCAACATCACCGACGTGCAGCGCGGCGCCAGCGAGACCGGATCGGCCTCCTCGCAGTTGCTGGCGGCGGCGCAGTCGCTGTCCGGCGACAGCACCCGCCTCAAGAACGAGGTCGGCAAGTTCCTCGAAACGGTGCCGCGGCGGCCGCGAGCATGATCCGGAAGGCGAGCGTCGAAGTATGCTCAACGAGCAGCGGTGCGTCATCTCGCGCGCTATTCCCGGCAGAGCTATGCCTGAGAAGTGAAGGCCGGCTGCGCCCGTGGCGTGGCTTGGCGGCCCCGATTCGGGTAAAGCAGCGCAATCGAATTGGCGGTTCAACGCCAATCCCTGCTTGCCCCGGGGGTCTTTGGGGGCGGGCTTCAGGAATGCCTGATACATGATTGCTCTGGTCCGTATCGCGCTGAGCCGGCCTTATACTTTCGTCGTGCTCGCGCTGCTCCTGCTGCTGATCGGGCCGCTGGCGGCGCTGCGCACGCCGACCGACATCTTTCCCGACATCCGCATTCCCGTGATCGGCGTGGTCTGGAACTACACCGGCCTGCCGCCGGACCAGATGGCCGGCCGCATCACCACGCCGTTCCAGCGCGCGCTGACCACCACCGTCAACGACATCGAGCACATCGTCGCCAATTCCTATACCGGCATCGGCATCATCAAGATCTTCTTCCAGCCCAACGTCGACATCCGCACCGCCAACGCGCAGGTCACCGCGATCTCGCAGACGATGATCAAGCAGATGCCGCCCGGCGCCACGCCGCCCTTGATCCTCAATTACAGCGCCTCGACGGTGCCGATCATCCAGGTGGCGCTGTCCGGCGAGGGGCTGACCGAGCAGAACCTCGCCGACATCGGCATCAACCAGCTGCGCACGCCGCTGGTCACCGTGCCCGGCGCGGCGATCCCGTATCCGTTCGGCGGCAAGCAGCGCCAGATCCAGATCGACCTCAACTCGACCGCGCTGCAGGCGCGCGGGCTGTCCGGCCAGGACGTCGCCAACGCGCTCGCCGCGCAAAACCTGATCACGCCGGTCGGCACGCAGAAGATCGGCAGCTTCGAATACACGATCCAGCTCAACAACTCGCCGCTGCAGGATCGAGGAGCTCGGCGATCTGCCGATCAAGGCCGTCAACGGCGCCATGGTCTATGTGCGCGACGTCGCCAACGTGCGCGACGGCAATCCGCCGCAGACCAACATCGTCCATGTCGACGGCAACCGCTCGGTGCTGATGATGGTGCTGAAGGCCGGCGCGATCTCGACGCTCGATATCATCGACGGGATCAAGCAGAAGGTGGTCGCGGTCAAGGACCAGCTGCCCGATGCGCTGAAGATCGGCTTCATCGGCGACCAGTCGGTGTTCGTGCGCGGCGCCATCGAGGGCGTCGCCGTCGAAGGCGTGATCGCGGCGCTGCTGACCAGCGTGATGATCCTGCTGTTCCTCGGCAGCTGGCGCTCGACCGTCATCATCGCGATCTCGATCCCGCTCTCGGTGCTCGGCGCCATCATCATGCTGTCTGCGATCGGCGAGACGCTCAACATCATGACGCTCGGCGGCCTGGCGCTCGCGGTCGGCATCCTCGTCGACGACGCCACGGTGACGATCGAGAACATCAACTACCATCTGGAGCAGGGCAAGCCGGTCGAGCAGTCGATCATGGACGGCGCCAACCAGATCGTGACGCCGGCCTTCGTGTCGCTGCTCTGCATCTGCATCGTGTTCGTGCCGATGTTCTTCCTGACCGGCGTCGCGCGCTTCCTGTTCGTGCCGATGGCGGAAGCGGTGATGTTCGCCATGATCTGGTCGTTCATCCTGTCGCGCACGCTGGTGCCGACCATGGCGAAGTACCTGCTGCAGCCGCATGTGCATCACGAGGGCGGGCCGCCGCCGACGCGCAATCCGCTGGTGATGTTCCAGCGCGGCTTCGAGGCCCGGTTCGAGCGCGTTCCGCCGCGGCTATCACGACCTGCTGGCGATGGCGCTCGGGCACCGCAAGGTGTTCGTGACCTGCTTCCTCGGCTTCGTCGCGGTCTCGTTCCTGCTGGTGCCGTTCCTCGGCCGCAACTTCTTTCCCGCGGTCGATGCCGGCAACATCCTGATGCATGTCCGCACCCAGGTCGGCACCCGCGTCGAGGAGACCGCCAACCAGCTCGCCGACGTGCAGAAGGCGGTGCGCAAACTCATTCCCGGCGAGATCGAGACGCTGACCGACAACATCGGCATGCCGATCTCCGGCATCAACATGACCTACAACAACACCGGCGTGATCGGCCCGCAGGACGGCGACATCCAGATCAAGCTGAAGGAAGGCCATCGCCCGACCGAGGAGCACGTCAAGAACGCTGCGCGAGCAGCTGCCGCGGCTGTTTCCGGGCATGAGCTTCTCGTTCCTGCCCGCCGACATCGTCAGCCAGATCCTCAATTTCGGCGCGCCGGCGCCGATCGACCTGCAGATCCGCGGCGCCAATCTCGAGGCCAACTTCGCCTATGCCAACAAGCTGCTCAGCCGCATCCGCCGCATTCCCGGCGTCGCCGACGCGCGCATCCAGCAATCGCCGAACGCGCCGACCTTCAACATCGACGTCGACCGCACCCGCGCGCAATATGTCGGGCTGACCGAGCGCGACGTCACCAACAGCCTCGTGGTCAATCTCGCCGGCTCGTCGCAGGTCGCGCCGACCTACTACCTCAACCCCGACAACGGCGTGTCCTATTCGATCGTGATGCAGACGCCGCAATACCAGATCGACTCGCTGAGTGCGCTGCAGACCCTGCCGATCACCGCGACGCGGCAACACGCAGTCGCCGATCCTCGGCGGCATCGCCGACATCAGGCGCACCAACTCCAGCGCGGTGGTGTCGCAATACGACATCCAGCCGATGGTGCAGATCTTCGCCACCACGCAGGGCCGCGACCTCGGCGCGGTCGCCAGCGACGTCAGGGCGCTGATTGCCGAGACCGCCAAGGACGTGCCGAAGGGCAGCTCGGTGGTGCTGCTCGGCCAGGTGCAGACCATGAACAGCGCGTTTTCCGGGCTGCTGTTCGGGCTGCTTGCCGCCATCGTGCTGATCTATCTGCTGATCGTCGTGAACTTCCAGTCCTGGTCCGATCCGTTCGTGATCATCACCGCGCTGCCGGCGGCGCTTGCCGGCATCGTCTGGATGCTGTTCACGACGCAGACGACGCTGTCGGTGCCGGCGCTGACCGGCGCCATCATGTGCATGGGCGTCGCCACCGCCAACAGCGTGCTGGTCATCAGCTTTGCGCGCGAGCGCTACGAGGAGCTCGGCGATCCCGTCGCCGCCGCGCTGGAGGCCGGCTTCGTCCGCTTCCGCCCGGTGCTGATGACGGCGCTCGCCATGATCATCGGCATGGCGCCGATGGCGCTGGGACTGGGCGAGGGCGGCGAGCAGAACGCGCCGCTCGGCCGCGCCGTGATCGGCGGGTTGATCTTCGCCACCGTTGCGACGCTGATGTTCGTTCCCGTGGTGTTCAGTATGGTACACAAGAAGCAGGGCGCCAAAGCCGCCGCCCCATCGGAGATGCCGCATGCCCACTGATCAGCCCCCGCCGGTTTCGCGACGGAAGCTGGGCCTGTTCGGCGTGGTCGCCGGCATCGCGCTGGTGCTCGTCGTCGTCACCGGCATCCGCGCCCGCGAGGAGCAGGGCAGCAAGCTGCAGGCAATGGACCGACGACCAGGCCATTCCGACCGTGGCGGTGCAGCTGCCCGCGGGGCGGGCGCTCAACCCGACCATCGATCTGCCGGGCCGGCTCGAGGCCTATTCCCGCGCGCCGATCTTCGCCCGCGTCTCCGGCTATCTGAAAAGCTGGAACGTCGATATCGGCGCCCGCGTCAAGGCCGGCCAGGTGATCGCCGAGATCGAGGCGCCCGATCTCGACCAGCAGCTGCTGCAGGCCCGCGCCGATCTCGCCAGCCAGCAGTCGAGCGCGCGGCTGTCGGAAGCGACCCTCAACCGCCGCAAGACGCTGGTCGCCTCGAACTTCGTCTCGGCGCAGGAAATCGACGAGCGTACCGCCGACCTCGCCAACAAGAAGGCCGCCGTCAATTCCGGCCAGGCCAATGTCGAGCGGCTGGAAGCGCTGGCCGGCTACAAGAAGATCACCGCGCCCTTCGACGGCGTCGTCACCGCGCGCGACACCGACGTCGGCGCGCTGATCAATGCCGGCGGCAGCGCCGGCCCGCCGATGTTCGTGGTCTCCGACGTCACCAAGCTGCGCGTCTATGTCAACGTGCCGCAGAACTACGTGCCGGCGATCAAGATCGGCGCCAAGGCCGTGCTGACCATGCCGGAATATCCCAACCGCAGCTTCGCGGCGACGGTGGAGGCCTCCTCGCAGTCGGTCGAGATCAGTTCCGGCACCACGCGGATGCAGCTCGCGCTCGACAATTCCGGCGGCGAACTGATGCCGGGCGGCTATGCCAGCGTCAAGCTCAGCCTGCAGCGCGACGCCGTGCCGCTGCACATCCCCTCCAGCGCGCTGATCTTCAACCAGAACGGCCTGTCGGTTGCGACCGTCGGCGCCGACGACAAGGTGCTGTTCAAGAAGATCACCATCGCCCGCGACCTCGGCAAGGAGATCGAGCTCGCCTCGGGCCTTGCGGCCGACGACCGCATCATCATCGCCCCGCCGGACGGACTTGCCGACGGCGACCAGGTCCGCGTGACCGGCGCCAAGGGCGCCAAGCCCGCGACGGCTTCCGAGAAGCAGGACGTGAAGGGATAGCGAGCGAAGCGCTCAGCCCGGGTAAATGAGGTGGTGCAATGCGCAGTCTCTTTTTCGGATTGGTGGCGCTGGCCCTTGCTTCAGGTTCGCCCGCATCGTCGGGCCATGCCGCGGATGACAAGCGGGTCTGGAAGGTCGGCATCTTGTGGCATGCCGCCAATCTCGAAGAGGAAGCGGTCATGTTCGGCCCGCTCTCGCAGGGCTTGCGCGAGCTCGGCTATGTCGAGGGGCGCAACCTCGTCTTCGAGCACACCTGTACGTCGACGAGAAATACGAACTGTTCCCGTCGCGCGCGCAGGACCTGCTCAACCGGAAGGTCGACCTGATCCTGGCCTCGGTCGTAGCCGCAGCCGTTGCCGCTGCCAAGCTGACGAAGGATGTGCCGATCGTTTTTGCGACGAGCTCCGGCGATCCGGCCAAGATCGGCCTTGTCGAAAGCATTCGGCGGCCCGGCGGCAACCTGACGGGACTGACGCTGTTCGCGCCGGAAATGACCTTGAAGCATCTGCAGCTGATGCGCGAGATCGTTCCCAGCCTCTCGCGGGTCGCGGTGCTCTGGAATCCGGCCAATGACGATCATCCTTCCGTCGTGAAGGGAGTCGAAGAGACGGCGAAGTCGCTCAATCTGGACGTCGTTTCGGTCGGCGCCAGGGGGCCCGGCGAATTTGCGGCCGCATTTGCGACGATCGAAAAGGCCAATGCCGGCGGCTTGATCGTGCTCGTGGATTCAATGTTGCGCGTCAACCGAAAGGCAATCATCGATCTTGTCACCGAGCGTCGATTGCCTGCGATCTATCCCACGCGCGATTACGTGGAAGCCGGAGGCCTGATGGGTTATGGCGCCTGTGTGCCCTGCAACTTCAAGCGATCGGCAAGATACATTGCCGACATTCTGAAGGGTGCGAAGCCGGCCGACATGCCGGTCGAGCAGCCGGCAAAATTCGACATCCTGGTGAATCTCAAGACGGCAAAAGCGCTCAATATCACCATTCCGCAGACAATCCTTCTGCGGGCCGACGAAGTGATTGAATGAAGCGCGCCTCTTCGTCATGCCCGGGCTTGACCCGGGCATCCACGGCTTACTTTCGTTCGTTGGAAAAGACGTGGATGGCCGGGTCAAGCCCGGCCATGACTCGGACGGAGACTACGCCACCCGCCACTCCGGCACGCCGTCTTCCGCGGTGACGATGTCGCCGAGCGAGCCCACCGGCGTGCGATCCATGTTGAGCAGATGCGCCAGCGTCTTCGCATCGCTCGCCGGAATACGTCCGAGCGTGCGGCGGTCGTCCTCGGTGCGCAGCATGGTGACGCCATGCTCGATCTCGCCATTGCCGCGATAGATCACGGTGAAGGCCTCGACCTTGCCCTT
The DNA here is from genome assembly GCA_963726865.1 of uncultured Alphaproteobacteria bacterium. Lineage (GTDB taxonomy): Bacteria > Pseudomonadota > Alphaproteobacteria > Rhizobiales > Xanthobacteraceae > Bradyrhizobium. The sequence continues at coordinate 446,001 of CAVSEE010000008.1, forward strand.
GCCGCTGGCCTGGTCGACGAAATCCGGCACCTGGCGGCGGTTGCGGTCGGCTTCGGCCTGCACGCTGGTGTCCTGCGCCATCGCCTCACGCGGCGCTTCGCGCGACAGCACCAGCGCGTGGTGCTTGGTGACGAACCCGCCCTGGCCGTAGAGCAGGCCGAGCTTGCCGCGCGCGCGCAAGCTTCGCACCATCGCGCAGGCCGCATGCGTCATGTAGGTGTTGAGCGGCGCGCCGAAGAAAGTAAGACCGCCGGTGACCGTCGGCTTCACGTCGGGCCCGAGTCCCAGCGTCCGCCGCGCCATCTTCGGCACGACCGGGAAGCAGCTATAGAGCTCGATGGCGTCGAATTTCTTGCCGTCGCCCTCGACCAGATTCATGATCGCCTTCAGCACCGCGTTCTGCGGATGGCTCTCGAAGAACTGGTCGCGGATCAGATAGTCGCGCGGCTCCTCCGCCGACGCGCCGCCGAGCGCGTAGACGAGCCGGTCTTCCGGCACGCCGGCCGCGCGCGCTTTGGCCAGGCTGGTCAGGATCAGCGCGCCGCCCATGTTCACGGACGGATTGGCCACCATCAGCTTGGTGTAGGGCCAGGCGATCAGCCGGTTGTCCGGCGTCGCCGTCGTGATCTCGCTCCGGCGCAAAGCTCTTCTTCAGCCAGGAGTTCGGGTTCTGCGCGGCGACGCCGGCAAAGGTCGACCACAGCTCGCCGGACTCTTGCAGCGCCTCGCGCGGGGTCTGGCCCCAATGCGCCGACGTCGCGCTCTCGTAGAGCGGATAGACCGTGATCGGCCGGAACACGCCGAGCTTCACCGCCAGCGGCTTCTGGAACGCCGCGCCGCGCTTCGGCTCCTCGACGTCATGCGCGAACGGCGTCCAGGGCAGGCGTGACCTTGGCGCGCTCGGCCTTGGTCGCGGTCGACTGCGCCTCCGCGCCGCATACCGCCGCCACGCTGCATTCGCCGCGCGCGATGCGCTGCGCGGCTTCGTGCAGATAGCGGATCGGGCTCTCGCCGCCGACCGGACCGTAATAGAGATGCGCAGGCTTTGCGCCGATCCGCGCCGCCAGCAGCTTCTCCGGATCGCGGTAGCGCCAGCTCAGGAAATTGACGACGTCGAGCGACTGGATCTCGCCAAGCAGCTTTGCGCCGGAGTCGGCCTCGGCGCGTTTCAGCGCCTCTTCGAGCAAGGCGAGGGGCTCGAGCCCGACGGCGATGTCCTTGGGGCGGTCGACGACTTCGCCGACGCCGACGATGACGGGAATGCGGTCTTCAGGGAGGAGTTGCCATTGTTCTTTTTCTTCACTTCTTGCAGTTCTACTAAACCCTCATCCTGAGGAGCGCGGAGTGCGTCTCGAAGGATGAAGGCCCCAGACGGGCCTCATGGTTCGAGACGGTGCTACGCGCCTCCTCACCATGAGGGTCGCTACTCCGCCACCAGCGAATTCATGTGCTCGACAGCCTCGATAAACTCTTCCTTGAATTCCTGCACCACGGCGCCGGCCGACTTGACGCTGTCGACGAGGCCGACGCCCTGGCCGACGAAGTAGCTGACGAGGTCGCGCGCCTGCGCATTGCCCGCAGCGGCGGCGCGGTCGATCGAGTTGAAGGCGTCGCGGCTGATCATGCTCTGCAGCGGCATCGGCAGCGCGCCGGGGCTTTCCGGCGCGCGGTCCCAGGCATCGGTCCACACCGAGCGCAGCTGCCGCGCCGGTTTCCCGGTGCGGCCGCGCGAGCGGATGGCATCGCGCGAGGAGGCCGCGATCATCTTCTCGCGGAAGATCTCGGTGGTCTCGGATTCCACCGTCGCCAGCCACACCGAGCCGGTCCAGGCGCCGGCCGCGCCCATCGCCATCGCCGCCGCCATCTGCCGACCCGTCATGATGCCGCCGGCCGCAAGCACCGGCACGTCGCGGATTTGCTTCACCGCCTTGATCACCTCGGGCACGATCACCATGGTCGACACTTCGCCGCAATGGCCGCCGGCCTCGGTGCCCTGCGCCACCAGGATGTCGACGCCGGCCGCAACCTGGCGCACCGCATGTTCCTTGGCGCCGACCAGCGCCGCGACAGGCACGCCGTGCTTCCGGCCCATCTCGAGCATCTCCTTCGGCGGCACGCCGAGCGCATTCGCGATCAGCCCGATCGGATGGCTGAACGAAACCTCCAGCACTTCCAGCGCGCGCTTGGTGTCGAACGGCTGGGTCTGGTTGTCGGCGATGTTGCTGGTCTGCAGCTCGATGCCGTATTTCTTCAGCAGGTCTTTCGTGTACTCGCGATGCTGCGCGGGGATGCGCGCTTCCAGGCTCTTCCAGGTGACGTCCTTCTCGCCCGCGGTCGACATGTTTTCCGGGATCAGCACGTCGATGCCATAGGGCTTGCCGTCGACGTGATCGTCGATCCATTTCAATTCCTGCTCGACCGTTTCCGGCGAATGCGAGGTCGCGCCGAACACGCCAAAGCCGCCGGCACGGCTGACGGCGGCGACGACGTCGCGGCAATGGCTGAAGGCGAACAGCGGAAACTCGATTCCCAGCATGTCGCAGAGGGGCGATTTCATGGTCGTGTTCTCTCCCGGCCGGCACCCTGCAGGCGCTTCTTTTGCCTACTTTGCATGGGGTTGTTTTCATTGTTTGTTGGCTGAGCGGAACGCTAGCGCATCCGCACCGGGAATGCCAAGCAGAGTTGCCGCACCCCGTTGATGTACGTGCATGCCCCCATTCCGCATGCCGGAACGGCGGTTTTGCGTCTTGCGCTTTGCCGCTGGCGATAGAATGCTGCTGCGCAAATCAGAACAGTTTCGGGAGAACGCATCGATGTCCGCCCAGCCATCCGCGGCCGCCACAACCGAAGCCTACGACGTCGTCGTGGTCGGCGCTGGCTTTGCCGGCATGTACATGCTGCACCGGCTGCGCGGGCTCGGCATGACGGCGCGGGTCTACGAGCAGGGCAGCGGGGTCGGCGGCACCTGGTACTGGAATCGCTATCCCGGCGCGCGCTGCGACGTCGAGAGCATGCAGTATTCCTATTCGTTCTCCGAGGAATTGCAGCAGGAGTGGAACTGGAGCGAGCGCTACGCGCCGCAGCCGGAAATTCTGAAATACGCCAACCACGTCGCCGATCGCTTCAACCTGCGGCCGGACATTCAGTTCAACACCCGCGTCGAGCGCGCCGAGTTCGACGAGCGCAGCAACAGCTGGCAGGTCGCGACATCCGACGGCAAGACCGTGACTGCGAACTTCGTGGTGCTCGCGACCGGTTGCCTCTCCAACGCGCGCATGCCGGACATCAAGGGGCTCGACCGCTTCAAGGGCAAGATCTATCACACCGGCCACTGGCCGCATGAGCCGGTCGATTTCACCGGCCAGCGCGTCGCCGTGATCGGCACGGGCTCGTCGAGCATCCAGGCGGTGCCTGTGATTGCCGAGCAGGCCAAGCACCTGACCGTGTTCCAGCGCACCGCGAATTTCTCCATTCCCGCCCACAACGGCCCGCTGTCGGCGGAGCGGCGCGACTTCTTCAAGAACAATTATCCGGAAGTCCGCCGCTTCGCCCGCGAAGTCTCGCGCAACGGCATCTACACCAAGCAGGCCGACCGCGGCGCGCTCGACGACGGCGACAACGAGCGCCGCAGCAGATACGAGGCCGGCTGGCAGTATGGCGGCGTGGTGTTCATGGCCGCTTACAACAATCTGCTGCTCGACAAGGGAGCCAACGACACCGCCGCCGATTTCGTGCGGACCAAGATCGCCGAGATCGTCAAGGACCCCGCGACGGCAAAGCTGCTGCAGCCCAACAGCCATCCGATCGGCACCAAGCGCATCTGCGTCGACACCGACTATTTCGCGGCCTTCAACAAGCCCAATGTCGAGCTGGTCGACATCAAGAGCAACCCGATCGAGGAGATCACCGAGAACGCCGTCCGCGTCGCCGGCAAGGACTACGAAGCGGATGCGTTGGTGCTGGCAACAGGCTTCGACGCCATGACCGGCTCGGTAGCGAAGATCGACATCACCGGCCGTAACGCGCAGACGCTGAACCAGAAATGGGCGGAGGGCGCGCGCACCTATCTCGGCCTGATGAGCGCGGGCTTCCCCAATCTGTTCATGATCACCGGGCCCGGCAGTCCATCGGTGCTATCGAACATGATCGTCTCCATCGAGCAGCATGTCGACTGGATCGCCGATTGCCTAGCGAACATGCGCGACAAGGGCGTCGCGGCGATCGAGGCGACGAAGCCGGCCGAGGACAACTGGGTCGACCACGTCAACGAGGTCGCCCACACCACGCTCTATCCGCAGGCCAACTCCTGGTACATGGGCGCCAATATCCCCGGCAAGCCGCGCATCTTCATGCCCTATATCGGCGGCGTGCCGGTCTATCGGCAGAAGTGCGACGAGGTCGCCGCCAGGGGCTATGAGGGCTTTGCGCTGACCGCGGCCAAGCAGCGCCAGACGGCGGCGGCGTCTTAGCTGCCCTAGGGTAGGCAAAGCGACTGCGTCCGCCGTAGCTCAACGAGCGAAGGCGGAAGCGTGCCCACCCCACAATCTTGTTTCCTCACCAGTCGTAACCATTTGAAGATCAAAGATTGCGAATCCTGGGGGAGGGGCATGCCGTCATCTCGCGACGCTGCGCAATATCTGCGCGGCGCGGCCTGCGGACTTGGGGCCGTATGCATCTGGTCCGGCTGGATCGTGGTGGCGCGGCTCGGGCTGCGCAGCAGCATGACGCCGTGGGACATTGCCGCGATCCGCTTTGGCGTCGCCGGTGCGCTGCTGCTTCCGCTTGTGATCACGAGGGGCCTTGCTATCGATCGCCTGGGTTGGACGGGCTTGGCGGCGATCGTGCTGGGCGGTGCGGCGCCGGTTTTCCTTGCCAATTCGGGGTTGCTGTTTGCCCCTGCGGCCCATGCTGGCGCCCTGTTTCCGGGCGTGATGCCGCTGATGGTCGCGCTGCTCGCGGCCATGGTGCTCGGTGAGGAATTCAACCGGGCCAAGCAGATCGGCTTCGCGCTGATCCTGCCCGGCGTGCTCGCCATCACGCTAGGGTCGGGTGGCGAGCTTGGATCGTTGCAGAACCTCGGCCATGCGCTGTTTCTCAGCGCCGGCCTCGCCTGGGCGTTCTACACGGTGGCGATGCGGCGGGCGCGGCTGGACGGGCTGCACGCCGCGGCCATCTCGGCCGTCGGCTCGGCGCTGCTGTACCTGCCGATCTACTGGGCCTTGCCGGCGACATCCATCGCACAGGCCTCGTGGTTCGACATCGGCCTGCAGGCCTTCGTGCAGGGCATTCTCACCGCCATCATTTCCCTGATGCTCTACGGCAAGGCTGTCAGCATCCTCGGCGCGTCCAGCGGCGCGGCGTTCGCGGCGCTGTCGCCCGCGATGACGGCGCTGATGGCGATCCCCGTTCTCGGCGAATGGCCGCAAAGACTTGACTGGGCGGCCATTGTCTTGATCTCGGCAGGTGTTTACATCGTAAGCGGCGGGCCGCTTCCCCGGTGGCTCCAACGAACCTGAAAAACAAGAACGCCGCGAGCACAGCAATGACCGACGCGCCCCCCACCACCGCCGCCTACGAACCCCCAAAGGTCTGGACCTGGAACAAGGAGAGCGGCGGCCGCTTCGCCGCCATCAACCGTCCCATCGCCGGGCCAACGCACGAGGCGGAATTGCCAATCGGCCGCCATCCGCTGCAGCTTTATTCTCTGGCGACGCCGAACGGCGTGAAAGCCACTGTCATGCTGGAGGAGCTGATCGAGCTCGGCCACAAGGGCGCGGAATACGACGGTTGGCTGATCAAGATCGACGGCAACCAGTTCGGCAGCGGCTTTGTCGGGGTCAATCCGAACTCGAAAATCCCGGCGCTGATGGACCGTAGCGGCAAGGAGCCGATCCGCGTGTTCGAGTTCGGCGTCCATCCTGGTCTATCTCGCCGAGAAATTCGGCGCCTTCCTGCCGACCGACGTCAAGACGCGCGCCGAGTGCTTTTCCTGGCTGTTCTGGCAGATGGGCAGCGCGCCCTATCTCGGCGGCGGCTTCGGCCATTTCTATGCCTATGCGCCCACCAAGATCGAATACGCCATCGACCGCTTTGCCATGGAGGTGAAGCGCCAGCTCGACGTGCTCGACCGCAGGCTCGGCGAGGTCGAATTTCTTTCCGGCGGCGATTATTCCATCGCCGACATCGCGGTGTGGCCGTGGTACGGCGCGCTGGCGAAGGGCGTGCTCTACGGCGCGGGCGAATTCCTGGCGGTGCAGGACTACAAGAATGTGCAGCGCTGGACCGATGCGATTGCAAAACGCCCGGCGGTGCAGCGCGGCCGCATGGTCAACCGCACCTGGGGCGATCCGGCGAGCCAGCTGCACGAGCGCCATGATGCCGGCGATTTCCAGACCAAGACGCAGGACAAGATCGGCGAGCCGGCAAAGGCGTAGAAAAGAAAAAAGAGAGCAGGGGGAACACCATGGGCTTTGTCGAAAAAGGCGCCGTTCGTATCCACTATCAGGAAGCCGGCTCCGGCTATCCGTTGCTGCTGATCGCCGGCGGCGGGCTGAATTCCTGCATCGAGCGGATCATCGGGCCATATCCACCCTTCAACGCCATGAAGGAATTTTCCGACGAGTACCGCTGCGTCGCCTTTGACCTGCGCAACGCGCCTCCCGGACAATCCTCCGGTCCGCTCGAGATCGATCGCCCCTGGGATTCCCACACTGACGACCAGCTCGCGCTGATGGATCATATCGGCGCGAAGAAATTCATGGTGCTCGGCTTCTGCATCGGCGGCCCCCTGATCTGGAATCTGCTGAAGCGCGCCGGCGATCGCGTGGCCGCCGCGGTGCTGGCTATGCCGAGCGGCTCGCGGCCGGAGCTGCGCGACTATTTCTACGACTGCCAATATGAACGGCTGGGCGCCGGAGCTGGTCAAGCGCCGGCCCGACATCACGATGGAGCAGGCGGAAAAGTTTCTGACCAAGATGTACCGCACCAATCCGGATTTCGTCTTCACGGTGACGCGCGATTTCGTGAAGAGCTGCCAGACGCCGGTGCTGATCCTGCCCGATGACATTCCGGCACACCCTTACGCGGTCGCGATGGAAGCGGCGATGCTGGCGCCGAACGCGGAAGTCAGCATGTTCCCGTGGAAGGAGCCGCCGGAGCGCGTGCCGCTCGCCGTGCGCCAGATCCGCTCGTTCCTCCGCGCGCACCGCCCGGCGGCTGAGCGCTCAGCAGACTACTTTCGCCACCGGCCCCTCTGCCGCGGAAACACCACCCGGTCATCGGTCCGGCAATAGCGATCCGCGAACATGCGGCCGATCGGGTGGTAGCGCTCCATGTGCACGCGCATGGCGTCGCGGTCCCACAGTTCGTCGCGGATATAGAAGTTGATGCCTTCGCCCATCACGAGGACGCGGTCGCCGTTGACGTCGATGATCTTCCAGGTCTTGCACTCCATCGCCCAGGGCGTGTCGGCAAGTCGCGGCACGGCGACCTTGGACGAGGGTGCGAGCTTCAATCCGAGATAGGCGGGCTCGCCGATATCCGGGCGGGAAGTCGCCGGAGGATTCGTGCATCGCCTGCGCCAGCGGCTCGTCGGCGATGTTGACCACGAATTCGTTGGTCCGCCGAATGTTGACCAAGGTGTCCTTGGCGCGGCCGTCCGCCCGGTTGTTGGCCGCGAACATGCAGAGCGGCGGGCTTTCGCAGAACGCGTTGAAGAAGCTGAACGGCGCGGCGTTGACCACGCCTGATGGACCCACCGTCGTCACCCAGGCGATCGGCCGCGGCAGCACGAAGGAGGTCAGCACCTTGTAGCGCTCGCGCTGGCTGAGGTTTTCGGGCGCGTATTCCATGTTGTGATTCCCCGTCGCGAAAAAATGTTTCGATGTCAGGCACGCAGCCGCTGCACCAGAGCTGTCACGATGCGATCGGCATCCTCCTCGTCATTATAGACGTGCGGCGAGATGCGCATGCGGCCAAGGCGCGGTGCGACGTAGATGCTATCGCTTGCAAGACTCTCGACCAGCCCCGCCGGCATTCCCTGCGCAAAGCCAAGGCTCAGGATATGCGGTGCCCGGAAACGGGCATCGGGCAGCCTGACGCCGTTGCCGGGCAGGCCCGCCGCGATCCGTTCCGTCAGCATCTTTAGCCGCTGCGCGACATCAGATGCGCCCCATTGCGCCAGCATTTCCATGCCGATCGAGGCCATCTCCAGCGAGATGAAATGATCGCGCTCTCCCATATCGAAGCGCCGCGCATCGCCGACGTAATCGAGATCGGCAAAGTAGACCGCGTTCTCGGCGCGAACGTTACGGCGGCCTCCAGCAGTCTGTTCGAGCGGGATGCCGTTCTGATGGCGTTTGGCGACATAGAGAAAGGCGCGGCCGTAGGGCCCGAGCAGCCACTTGTAGGTCGGGAAGATCACGAAATCCGGATCGAGGCGTTTGACGTCCATCGCGAGCACGCCGGCGCTTTGGGTGGCGTCGATCAGGAATTTGGCGCCTTGCCGCCGGAGCGCGGCGTCCACCTTTTCGACGTCGATCAGTCCGCCGTCCGACCAGTGCACCGACGAGATCGATGCGAGGCCGACCGGCGGCGCGCCCGGCCGTTCGATGGCCGCAAGAACCGCCGACGTCCAGTCGCCGTCGCCGGGGTATTGAACGGTGTCGACGGAAAAGCCTTGCGCTTCCGCCCGCGCCCGCCATTCGAGGACCGGCGAGGAATGGTCGTCCTCCAGCACGATCACACGCGTGCCGCGCGCGATCGTCAACAGCTTCGCCGCCGTCGCAACACCGTAGCTGATCGAGGGGATCAGCGCGATATCCGCCGTATCGGCATTGATCAGCCGGGCGGCGGCCTGCCGCGCGCGCTCGTGCTGCTCGCCCGCAAAGGACGGGGGAAGCGTCCACGGCGTGCCCTTGCGTCCGACCGCCGCCCGGCCGGCCTCCAGGGTTTGGAGCGGCAGCGGGCTGTAGGACGCGGCATTCAGGTAGCAGACCTGACGCGGGATATCGAACAGGGCGCGTTGCGACGACAGCATTTCAAAACGCCGTATAGCCGCCGTCGATCACAAAGCAGTCCGCGGTGTGATAGGACGACGCCTTGCTCATGATGTAGACGGCGATGCCGCCGAAATCGCAGGGCTCGCCGAAGCGGCGCACGGGAATGCGCGGCATCACATTGGCGACGAATTTTTCGTTGCCCATGATGCCGGCGGTCATGTCGCTCTTGATCCAGCCCGGCAGGATGGCGTTCGAGGTGACGCCGTAGCGCGCCAGTTCGACGGCAAGCGCGCGGCACAGCGCGTTCAGCGCCGCCTTGGTGCCGGCATAATGCTCGTTGCGCGCGGTGCCGAACAGCGAGGCGAGGCTGGAGGTCGCCACCAGCCGGCCGAACTTGTCGCCGGCTTCGGCGCGCTCGGTCATGTGGCGCGCGGCGACCTGGAACACATGGAACACGCCGTCGAGATTGGTGGCGAACATGCTGCCGCCATTCTTCCTCGGTGCGGTCGATGAAGGCGCGCCGTCCGCCGCCGCCGATGCCGGCATTGGCAAAGCAGCCGTCGACGCGGCCGAAGGTGTCGAGCGTGGCCTTCATCGCGTCCTTGACCGAAGCGGTATCGGTGACGTCGCAGACCAGGGTCTGCACCTTGCCGGGGCCGGCCTTCATGGTCGCGGCCGCCGCCTTGTTCTTCTCGGCATTGCGGCCCCAGATCGAGACGTTGCAGCCACTGGACACAAGTGCCTGCGCGATGCCGAGCCCGATACCGCCATTGCCGCCGGTGATGACGGCGACGCGGCCGGTGAGGTCGAAGATGCTCATAAGCGTTTCCTTTGGGTGTTTTCATTTCGGTCGGGCGCGTTCTAGATCTGCGTCCGGTGCGGGCTGACGGTCTGGTCCAACCATGGACAAGGCAGCCTCAAAAATCAAATATGGGTCCCGAAAATCCGGACAGACCCGCCGTGCGAAAAGCGCGGGGATCAACGCAAGAGGAAACAATGCAGTTCAAGCACGTCACGCTCGATTTCGACGGACCGGTCGCGGTCCTCAGGCTCGACCATCAGGAGGTCATGAACGCGGTCTCCATGGACATGCTCGGAGGCCTCGCCGAGGCGCTCGATGCGATCGACGAGAAGAAGGCCGACGTGCGCTGCGTGGTGCTGACCGGCGCCGGCCGCGCCTTCTGCACCGGCGCCAATCTGCAGGGCCGCAACCAGCAGGCCAAGCCGGGCAAGGCCAATGCCGGCTCGGCGCTGGAAGTCGGCTTCCATCCGTTCCTGCGCCGCATCCGCCGGCTGCATTGCCCGCTGGTGACCGCGGTGAATGGTCCGGCCGCCGGCGCCGGCATGAGCTTCGCGCTGCTCGGCGACATGATCCTGTGCGCGCGCTCGTCCTATTTCCTGCAGGCCTTCCGCCGCATCGGGCTGGTGCCGGATTGCGGCTCGACCTGGATGTTGCCGCGCCTGGTCGGCAAGGCGCGCGCGGTCGAGCTGTCGCTGATGGGCGAGCGGCTGCCGGCGGAGAAGGCGCTGGAATGGGGCCTCGTCAACCGCGTCTATGACGATGCGGCGCTGATGGACGAGGCGATGAAGCTCGCGCACGACCTCGCCAACGGCCCGACCATTGCGCTGTCGCTGATCCGCAAACTCTATTGGGACAGCCCGGAAAATTCCTTCGAGGAGCAGCTCAACCTCGAATTCGAATCGCAGCGCATCGCCGGCAGCGCCGAAGACTTCAAGGAAGGCGTCACCGCCTTCCTCGAAAAGCGTCCCGCAAAATTCAGGGGCAAATGATCGAGACCGAACTTTCGCGCTGCGTCGCCTCCTTCTATCCGGGGGCGACCGGCGTGACCGGCGCGGCGAAGCTTTCCGGCGGCGCCAGCCAGGAGACCTGGAGTTTTGACATCGTGCATCCCGAGCGGCAATGTCGGCGCGATCCTGCGCCGCGCGCCGCCGGGCTATGGCGAGTCGCCGTCACCCTCGCGCGCGCCCGGCCTGGAGAACGAGGCGCTGCTGATGCAGCTCGCCCATGACGCCGGCGTGCCGTCGCCGCGTGTGCTGCATGTGCTGAAGCCGGAGGAGGGGCTCGGCCGGGGTTTCATCATGATGCGCGTCGAGGGCGAGACCATCGCGCGGAAGATCTTGCGCGACGAGGAGTTCGCCAAGGCGCGGCCGCTGCTGGCGCGCCAGCTCGGCGGGATCGCCGCCGGGATCCACGGATTGCCCGAGGCGAAGCTGCCGAAACTGCGGACCAATTCCACGACCATCGAAATCGCCGAGCTCACGCGCGAGTACCGCAGCACCAACTGGCCGCGCCCGGTGTTCGAGCTGGCGCTGCGCTGGCTCGCCGACCACGATCCCGGTCCGTCGCGCGAGGTGACGCTGGTGCACGGCGATTTCCGCCACGGCAATCTCATCATCGGCCCCGACGGCGTGCGCGCCGTGCTGGACTGGGAGATCGCGCATATCGGCGATCCCATGGAGGATCTGGGGTGGATCTGCACCAACTCCTGGCGCTTCGGCGAGATCGACAAGCCGGTCGGCGGTTTTGGCTCGCGCGAGGATCTGTTTGCGGGTTACGAAGAAGCCGGCCGCAAGGTCTATCCCGAGCGCGTGATGTTCTGGGAAGTGATGGGCTCGCTGCGCTGGGGCATCATGTGCGGCCGCATGATGCAGCGCTTCCGCAACGCGCCCGACCACCCGATGGAGCAGGCCGTGATCGGCCGGCGTCCGTCGGAGACGGAGATTGATCTACTTCGGCTTCTTGCACCGAGAGGGAAGTGATATGCAGGACGAACCGACACCCACCGAACTGATCAAGGCGGTCGCCGATTTCCTCCGCACCGAGATCACGCCTGCGATCAAGGGCCACAACGCCTTCAAGCTCCGCGTCGGCATCAACGCGCTCGATCTCGTCACGCGTCAGCTGACGCTGCAAGGCCCGGCCGAAGCTGCCGAAGCCGTGCGGTTGAAGGCGTTGCTCGGCGTCGACGGCTCGATCATGGAGCTGAACCGCGCGCTGGCGGAGAAGATCGCCAGCGGCGAGGTGGACCTGAATACGCCGGGGCTGAAGGAGCATCTGTGGCAGACCACGATGGACAAGCTCGCGGTCGATCAGCCGAATTACGGGTCGTACAAGAGGGAGCTGGGCCAGAAGTAGCTGTCGTCGTTCCCCGGATGCTGCGTAGCACGAAGCTGGTGCGCTGCTGATCCGGGGACCATCCGCATGGGTTCCGGCTCTGCGGCGCAGCGTTGCGCGCTGCACCGCGTCGCGGAGACGCGAGACTCACCGCCCCAGCCACTTCGGCGGCCGCTTCTCGGAAAACGCCTTCGGGCCCTCGATGTAATCCTGCGAGGCCGCCATCGCCTTCACGGCGGGATATTCGCGCTGCTCGGTCATCGCCTTCTCCAGCGATCCCTCCAGTCCGCGCTGGATCGCCTGCTTCGAGGCGCGGATCGACATCGGCGAATTCTTGGCAGATGGTCTCGGCCCAGCGCTCGGCGGCGGCGAGCGCTTCGCCCGCCGGCACCACCTCGTTGACGAAGCCGAGCTCAAGCCCTTCCTTGGCGCTGACATGGCGCGCGGTCAGGATCATGCCCATGGCGCGCTTCAGCCCGATCTGGCGCGGCAGGCGGTGCACGCCGCCGGCCAGCGCGGCAAGGCCGACGCGCGGCTCGGGCAGGGCGAAGGTGGCATTTTCGGAGGCGATGATGAGGTCGCAGGCGAGCGCGATCTCGAAGCCGCCGCCCATGGCCACGCCGTTGACGGCGGCGATGATCGGCTTGTCGCAGTCGAAGCGCATGGTCAGGCCGGCAAAGCCGCCCTTGTCCCAGCCGCGTTTTCCGCCCGCCGCCTGCCATTTCAGGTCGTTGCCGGCGCAGAACGCCTTGTCGCCGGCGCCGGTGACGATCGCCACCCACTGCTCGGGATCGGCGGAGAAATCGTCGAACACCTTGTTGAGCTCGAAATGGGCGTCGATATGCAGCGCGTTGTAAACTTCCGGGCGCGACAGGGTGACGATCGTGATCGGCCCCTTGCGCGTCACCTTGGAGAATTTCAGGTCCATTTCCTTTTCCCTCTTGCATTTTCTGTGGCGAAGAATTCTGGCCGCGATACTAGCGCTGCCTCGCCGCCCGGTACCATCCAATTACGCAAGGCCCCCGCGCATGCCAAGGCCGTCTCCCTTGCTTGACGGGGGCAGGGTCTTGTCGGCTAATCGCCCCGAACATCAGCGCCGCGTAGCGCCTAAACGCAAGCGCCAACAAGCAACAGTTCCGGGAGAGACCGCCTTGGATTTCAACCTGCCTGCCGACCTCGTCAACATACCTCGCCGAACTTGATGCGTTCATCGAGCGCGAGATCAAGCCGCTGGAGCAAGCCGACGACAACATCCGCTTCTTCGACCATCGCCGCGAATGGGCGCGCACCGATTTCGAGAATGGCGGCCTGCCGCGGCATGAATGGGAGGCGCTGCTGCGCAAGGCCAAGAATCTGGCCGACGCCGCCGGCCATCTGCGCTTCGCGATCCCCAAGCGCTATGGCGGCAAGGACGGTTCCAACCTCTGGATGGCCGTGATCCGCGAGCACTTTGCCTCCAAGGGCCTCGGCCTGCACAACGACCTGCAGAACGAGCACTCCGTCGTCGGCAACCTGCCCATCGTCACCATGCTGGACCGCTACGGCAGCGAGGCGCAGAAGGCGATGATCGACGGCTCCATCACCGGCAAATATCGCATCACGTTCGGTCTGACCGAGCCCGACCACGGCTCCGACGCCACGCACATGGAGACAAGAGCGGTCCCGGCGACCCGCGACAACGTCAAGGGCTGGCGCATCAACGGCCAGAAGATGTGGACGACAGGCATGCATGTCGCGACGCATTGCGCGCTGTTCGCACGCACCAGCGGCAATGACGGCGATGCCCGCGGCATCACCTGCTTGCTGGTGCCGGCCAAAAGCGAAGGCGTGAAGGTCGAGGAGTATATGTGGACCTTCAACATGCCGACCGATCATCCGCGCGTCAGCTTTACGGACGTGTTCGTGCCGGAGGATGCGCAGTTCGGCGAGGTCGGCCGCGGCCTGTCGCTGGCGCAATGTTTTGTGCACGAGAACCGCATCCGCCAGGCCGCAAGCTCGCTCGGCGCCGCCGTCTATTGCATCAACGAAAGCGTGACATACGCGCGGAAGCGCAAGCCGTTCGGCAAGGCGCTGGCCGAAAACCAGGCGATCCAGTGGCCGCTGGTGGAGCTGGCGACGCAAGCCGAGATGCTGCGCCTGCTGATCCGCAAGACCGCCTGGGAGATGGACCAGCTGACGCAGGCCGAGGTCGAGCACACGCTGTCCGACCGCGTCTCCATGTGCAACTTCTGGGCAAACCGGCTGTGCTGCGAAGCCGCCGACCGCGCCATGCAGGTGCATGGCGGCATGGGCTATTCGCGCCACAAGCCGTTCGAGCACATCTACCGCCACCACCGCCGCTACCGCATCACCGAGGGCAGCGAGGAGATCCAGAAGCGCAAGGTGGCCGGCTTCCTGTTCGGCTACATGGGGGCGGGCAAACATTAGGAGCCAACGATGGAAGGCGGCTGCACCTGCGGAGACATCCGCTATCGCCTGACCGGCAGGCCGCTGGTGGTCAACGCCTGCCACTGCACCTGGTGCCAGCGCGAGACCGGCACCGTGCACGCGCTCAACGCGGTCTATGAGTTCGATCACGTCGAGCATCTCAAGGCCGAGCCTGAAATCATCGACACGCCCTCGGCCAGCGGCAAGGGCCAGAAGATCGCGCGTTGCCCGACTCTGCAAGGTCGCGATCTGGAGCAACTATCCCGGCTCAGGCCCGCTGTTGCGCTTCGTCCGCGTCGGCACCATGGACGATCCGACGCAGTGCCCGCCGGATGCCCACATCTTCACGTCCACCAAGCAGCCCTGGGTGACGTTCCCGCCGGGCGCAAAAGTGTTTGCCGAGTTCTACAATCCCGCCGAAATCTGGTCGGACGAAGCCCGCGCGCGCTTCCGTGCGGCGCGGGAGCGGATGAAGAAGGCGTGATGACGCAGGAGACATCGCGGGACAGCGGGCCTGCGCACGTGTACGATCCCGCTACAACAACAAAAAATCGGGAGGCGCAATTGAAGCAGTTCGGAATGGCAATGGGACTTCTGCTTTCCGCCGTTTTCGCAGCTCCGGCATTGGCGCAGACGCCGCAGCTCGTGACCGAGGAGATGATGGTCAAGACCGGCGATCCCGGC
The DNA here is from genome assembly GCA_963726865.1 of uncultured Alphaproteobacteria bacterium. Classification (GTDB taxonomy): domain Bacteria; phylum Pseudomonadota; class Alphaproteobacteria; order Rhizobiales; family Xanthobacteraceae; genus Bradyrhizobium. Next base: position 461,247 of record CAVSEE010000008.1, read on the forward strand.
ATCGAGATTTACGTGCGCAACAAGCGGCCGGCCAACATGACGAGCTTCCGGCCCGAGCAGACCGTGCTCTACGTCCACGGCGCGACCTATCCGTCCGAGACCGCGTTCGACCTCAAGCTCGATGGCCTGTCCTGGATGGAATACATCGCCTCGCGCGGCTACGACGTCTGGCTGCTGGACCTGCGCGGCTACGGCAAGTCGACGCCGCCCGCCGGAGATGAGCGCCAAGCCGGAAGACAACGGTCCGATCGTTCGCGGCGAGACCGCCGTAAAGGATGTCGGCAGCGCCGTCGACTTCATCCTGCAGAAGCGCAACATCCCGCGGCTCAATCTTCTGGGCTGGTCGTGGGGCACCACGCTGATGGCGACCTACACGACGCAGAACGCCAACAAGGTCGAACGCCTCGTGCTGTACGCGCCGCAATGGATCCGGCAGACGCCGTCGCTGGTGCAGGTGTCGGGCAAGCTCGGCGCCTACCGGACGGTGAACCGCGATCAGTCGAAAGAGCGCTGGTTCACCGGCGTGCCCGAGGACAAGAAGGCCGCGCTGGTCCCGGCGGGCTGGTTCGAAGCCTGGGCGGACGCGACCTTCGCCACCGATCCGGTCGGCGCGCAGATGTCGCCGCCGGTCTTGCGCGCGCCGAACGGCGTCGTCCAGGACGGCCTCGACTTCTGGGCCGCCGGCAAGTCCTACTACGATCCCTCGAAGATCACGGTGCCGACGCTGCTGATCCACGCCGAGTGGGACAAGGACACGCCGCCCTACATGGCGCAGACGCTGTTCCCGCTGCTGGTGAACTCGCCCGGCAAGCGCTACGTCGCGCTCCCGGAAGGCACCCACAGCATCATCATGGAAAAGAACCGCATCATGCTGTTCGAGGCCGTGCAGGCGTTTCTGAACGAGGCGAAGCGGTCGTAACCGCGCCGCTAAGTTGTAGGGTGGGCAAAGGCGCGCTTGCGCCGTGCCCACCTTCACCAGCTCCGGTGCAAGTCAGGTGGGCACGCTACGCTTTGCCCACCCTGACGGAATTCTCGCAATGACGGGTCTAGTTGACCTGCCGGTCCTTGCCCACCCAATACGGGTCGCGCAGATTCCGCCGCAAAATCTTTCCTGACGGATTTCTCGGCAGCGCCTCGATGAAATCCACCGTCTTCGGCGTCTTGAAGCCCGCAATTCTCGTGCGCGTGAAATTGATGATGTCGGTCGCGGTCGCGCTTTTTCCCGGCTTCATCACCACGATCGCCTTCACCGCCTCGCCCCATTTGTCGTCGGGGATGCCGACCACGGCGGCCTCGGCCACATCAGGATGATCGCACAGCGCGCTCTCGACCTCGGCGGGATAGATGTTCTCGCCGCCGGAGATGATCATGTCCTTGATGCGGTCGTGGATGTAGAGATAGCCGTCCTTGTCCATGTAGCCGGCATCGCCGGTGCGCAGCCAGCCGTCGGACTGCAGCGTCTTCGCGGTTGCCTCCGGCAAATTCCAGTAGCCGACCATGTTGGAGCCCGAGCGCGTCGCGATCTCGCCGACTTCGCCTGTCGGCGAGCGGCTTGCCGTCGGCGTCGATGATGGCAAGCTCGACGCCGGGCAGGGCCTTGCCGGCCGAGCGCATGCGGTCGAGGCCCTCGATATGATCCTCCGGCGGCAGTGCGACGATGGTGCCGCAGGTCTCGGTCATGCCGTAGAGCTGCACGAAGCCGCATTTGAAGACGTCGATGCACTCCTTCAGCAGCGCCGCCGGAATCGGCGAAGCGCCGTACAGCATGTATTTCAACCGCGAGAAATCCATCGTCCGCGCGCGCGGCTGCCGCACCACGAATTGCATCGCCGCCGGCACCATGAACAGTTTGGTGATGCCGGAGTGCTCGAAGAAATCCAGCACCTTGGTCGGATCGAATTCGCGCGCGATCACCCCCTTGGCGCCGTGATAGATTCCGACGACGCCCCAGCCGGAGCCGCCGATATGGAAGATCGGCATCGCCACCAGTGACACGTCATCGGTGTTCCACCGGTTCCACTCCGGCTTTTCCGCGTCGGTGCCGGTCTGCACCAGGTTGAGCATGTTGGCGTGCGAGAGCATCGCGCCTTTCGGCTTTCCGGTCGTGCCCGACGTATAGAGCTGGATCGCGACGTCCTTTGGCTCGATCTTCACCGGCGGTTCGTCGCCGCTCTGCGCGTCGCGCCAGGCCGCAAAGTCCTGCCATTCCGGCGCGCCGCCTTCGGTGGTGATGACATGCTTCACCGTGGGCAGATCGGCTTTGAGGTTCTTCACCTGGGTGATGAACTCCGGCCCTGCGAACAGCACCGCCGCCTTGCAGTCGCCGACGATGAAGGCGACTTCGGGTCCGGCGAGCCGCCAGTTCACCGGCGCCATCACCACGCCGGCCTTCATCGCGCCCATCAGCAGCTCGAAATAGAAGTCGCTGTTCTTGCCGAGATAGGCGATGCGGTCGCCTTTCTTCAGGCCAAGGGCGATCAGCGCGTTGGCGACGCGGTTGGTCTTGACGTTGAATTCGGCGAACGTGGTCAGCCGTCCCTCGAACTCGAAGGCCGGCGCATTGCCGCGGTTCTTCGCCTGCGCGCGCACCACGTCGGCAATGTTGTTGACGGTTGCTGTAGCGGACATGTCTCTCCCGTTTGCTTTTTTGTTTGGACGCGCGATCCCGGCGTAGCGGGCGGCCTTATCGCTTGTCGACCCCCCAATAGACCGTCACCATGGAGGTCGGTTCGCCGTAGGCGACGTTCTTGCCGACGGCGGTCACGTTCCAGAATTCTCCGAGCGGGATCTGGGTGACGATTTTAGTGTTCAACACCTGTGCCGCTTCGGCGAGTTTCGTGCGATCCTGCGGCGTCAGGGCCCGCGCATAGTCGTCGCGCAGCTTTTCCATGTCCGCGTCGCACGGCCAGCCCGGCCGCGCCTTGTCGCAATTGGCCGCCAGATACGGCATCATGATCGGATTGAGAATGTCGACCTGCGCCCACGCGGTCAGGAATGCGTTCCAGCCGCCTTCGGAGGGTAGGCCGGTTTTCGGCACGCGGCCGAGCACGGTCTGCCAATCCATCGATTGCACATCTACCTTGAAGCCGGCGCGCTCGAGCTGGTCCTTGGCGACCGGCGCAAGATTGGCGAGCACGGCAAGGTCAGATGGACGCAGGATGACGACAGGCGTGCCGTCGTAGCCGGCTTCCTTCAGCAGAGCCGCGGCCTTCGCCGAATTGCCGGTGAGCATGCCATCCATGCCGGCTTCGCTGGCCAGCGGCGTCTTGCAGGTGAAGAGCGCCTTGCAGGTCGCGTAGAAGCGGGAATCGCCGATCGCCGCCGCCAGGAAAGTCATGCTGATCGAGCGCGATCATCGCGGCCTGGCGAATTTTGGGGTTATCGAACGGCTTGATCTTCCAGTTCGGTCGGAACGTGTACTGCAGCGAGCCGGTCGACTTGATGAGGCGGATATTCGCATCCTTCTCGATCGCCGGCAGCAGGTCGTGCGGGACGCTCTCGATCATGTCGATCTCGCCCTGCTTCAGCGCGTTGACCTGGGTCTGCGCATCGGGAATCCAGATCATCTCGATGCGGTCGACCAGCGCTACCTTGCCGCCGGCGAGCCCCGAGGCCGGCTCGGCTCGCGGCTTGTAGGCGGGATTCTTGACATAGACCGCCTTGTCGCCGGGCTTCCATTCGTCGGCCTTGAACATGAACGGCCCGGAGCCGATGGACTCGCCGATCTGTTTGAAGGGATCGGTCTCGGCCACGCGCTTGGGCATGATGAAGGGCGCGACGCCGCTTTGCTTGGCCAGCGTCTCCAGCAGCGCACCGTATTTCTCCTTCAGCACGATCTGGAACGTCTTGTCGTCGACGATCTTGTACTCCGCGATGAAATCGCTGAGCTTCTGCGCCATGCTGTCGCGCGCGGCCCAGCGCTTGAGCGAGGCGACGCAGTCGTCCGCAGTCACCGGCTTGCCATCGTGGAAGTTCAGCCCGTCGCGCAGCTTGATGGTGGCCGTCAAGCCGTCGTCGCTCATGACAAGCGACTCGGCCATCTGCGGCTGCGGCTGCAGTTTGGCGTCGAGCGCGAACAGCGTGTCGTAGATCAGATAGCCGTGGTTGCGGACGATATAGGCGGAGCTCCAGATCGGATCGATCACCTTGATGTCCGAGTGCTGGACCACCTTGAGCGTCTTCTGCGCGGACGCAGGCGAGGCGGCCGCGGTGATGGCGGCCGCAGCCACGGAGATCAGCAAAAGCCTGATGTTACGCATCGGTACTTCCTTGCCGCTGTTTTAGCTCTTCTTCTTATAGCAGGACTTACCCCCGCGCGGCGCGGTCCTTCTCGTTCTGCTTGGAGATCGCGTCGCGCGCCTGCTGCCAGTCGGCATCCGACCATTCGCGCATCTCGTAGAAATTGCCGCCGGTGGCGAGCGCCTGCGCGCCGTCCATCGCGATGGTCTCGCCGCTGATCCAGTCGCAGCCGCCGGAGATCAGGAACACGGCGAGGTTCTGCAGTTCCTCCATCTTGCCGACGCGGCCCATCGGGTTGCGCGCGATGGTGCGCGCGCCCGGCTGGTCGTTGGGGTTGAGGCGCTTGCTCATGCCCTCGGTCGGGATTTCGCCGGGCGCAATGGTGTTGAGGCGGATGCCGTAGCGGCCCCATTCGGCGGCCAGCGACATCGTCATGGCGTGGATCGCCGACTTGCTCATCGCCGAGGGCACCACGAACGGGCTGCCGTTGCGCACCCAGGTCACCGTGATCGAGACGACATTGCCGGGCTGCTTCGCCGGCGATCCAGCGCCGGCCTACCGCATGCGTCACGTAGAACGTGCCGTGCATCACGATGTTGGCCACCGCGTCGAAACCGCGTGGCGACAAATCCTGCGTGCGCGAGACGAAATTGCCGGCGGCGTTGTTGATGAGATCGGTGAGGGGACCGCCGGTCCAGATCTGCTCGACCATCTCGTCGACGGCCATCGCGTTGCGGATGTCGACGCCGTGGCTGACGACGCGCCCGCCGTACTCGCCCATCAATTCGGTGGCGGTCTCGTCGCACACAATCTTGCGGCGGCCGCAGATATGCACTTCGGCTCCAAGTTGCAGGAATTTGGCGGCCATGCCCTTGCCGAGGCCAGTGCCGCCGCCGGTCACGAGAATGCGCCGCCCGGCGAGAAGCTGATCGTTGAACATCGTTTCCACCCGAGGAGATTGTCTGTTAATTGGTCGATTGACTAAACCCGAATGACGGCCTTTCTGTAAAGGCAGCAAAAAGAAAATCAGGTGAGGAGATTGGCTCATGGAAGATCGCGTCTCGATATCGATCGCGGACGGTATCGCCGACGTCCGGCTGGTGCGCGCGGACAAGATGAATGCGCTGGACCAGGCGATGTTCGAGGCGCTGGTGGCTGCTACCGAACGGCTTTCAAAGGAGAAAGCGGTCCGGGTGGTAGTATTGTCCGGCGAGGGCCGCGCCTTCTGCGCCGGCCTCGACATGGGCCGCTTCGCCGCCATGAAGGACAAGGGCGGTAATGGAGTAGCCGGGGGCGAGAGCCGCGACCTCAGCAAGCGCACGCCACGGCCAGGCCAATTTTCCGCAGCAGGCGGTGTGGGGCTGGCGGCAACTGCCGGTGCCGGTGATTGCGGCAATTACGGGTGTCGCCTTCGGCGGCGGCTTTCAGCTCGCGCTCGGCGCCGACATCCGCCTGATGGCGCCGGATGCGCGCATGTCGATCATGGAGATCAAATGGGGCCTGGTGCCCGACATGGCGGGCACGCCGATCCTGGCCAGTCTCGTGCGCGACGACATCTTGCGCGAGCTGACCTACACCGGCCGCATCTTCTCGGCGCAGGAAGCCCTCAGCTACGGCCTTGCCACCCGCGTCGTCGACGACCCGCGCGCCGCCGCGCTGGAAATGGCGCGCGAGATCGCCGCCAAGAACCCGCATGCCATCCGCGCCAACAAGCGCATGATGAACAACCTCTCCGTCGATCCCGGTCCGGCGCTGCTGGCGGAATCGGTCGAGCAGCAGAAACTGCTCGGCAGCCCCAACCAGACCGAAGCCGTCCGCGCCAACATGGAGAAGCGCGCGCCGAAATTTGCGGAGGCGGGCTACCTCTGCGCGACTCTCGGGAGGCCAGCGGGCTCAAGGAGAGGCCCGAGCCTCACCAGAGGTCCAAACCCGACACGAGAATCGGAAAGCGACAATGACCTCTCTCTTCCACGGCGTCATCAGCGGCAATCGCCGCCGCAGCCACGACGAAGTCGCCGAACGCGCCGACCGCATCGCCTCGGGTCTGCATTCGCTCGGCGTCACACCCGGCGACAGCGTCTGCATGCTGCTGCGCAACGACATCGCCTTCATCGAGGCGGCCTATGCGGCGATGCGGCTCGGGGCCTATGGCGTGCCGATCAACTGGCACTTCAAGCCGGAAGAGATCAACTATGTGCTCAAGGACTCCGGCACGCGGGTGCTGATCGCGCATGCCGACATGCTGCACGGCTTGCGCGAGGCGATCCCCGAAGGCGTGACCGTGCTCGCGGTGCCGACGCCGCCGGAAATCCTCGGCAATTACAAGATCGATCCCGATCATCTCGGCCTGCCGGATTTCGCGCTCGATTTCGAATCCTGGCTGAAGGGCTTTCCACGCTATGACGGCCCGGTGGTGCCGCAGCCGCAGAACATGATCTACACCTCGGGCACCACGGGCCATCCCAAGGGCGTGCGCCGCAACGCGCCGACGCCGGAGCAGGTGGCCAACGGCGAGCGCCTGCGCACGCTGATCTACGGCCTCAAGCCAAATGCCCGCGTCATCCTGCCGGGCCCGCTCTATCACTCCGCGCCGAATTCCTTCGGCCTGCGCGCCGGCCGGCTCGGCGGCGTGCTGGCGCTGATGCCGCGTTTCGACGCCGAGGAGTTCTTGCGCCTGATCGACAGCGAGAAGATCGACACCATCTTCATGGTGCCGACCATGTTCATCCGCCTGATGAAGCTGCCGGAAGAGGTGCGCAGAAAATACGACATGTCCTCGCTGCGCCACATCATCCATGCCGCAGCACCTTGCCCGGCCGACGTCAAGCGCGCGATGATCGAGTGGTGGGGGCCGGTGATCTACGAATTCTACGGCTCGACCGAGTCGAGCGCGGTGACCTTTGCCACGTCGGAGGACGCGCTGAAGAAGCCCGGCACCGTCGGCAAGATCTCGCCCGGCGCGGAGCTGATCTTCGTCGGCGAGGACGGCCGCGAACTGCCGCCCGGCCAGATCGGCGAAATCTATTCGCGCATCGCGGGCAACCCTGATTTCACCTATCACAACAAGCCGGAGAAGCGCGCCGAGATCGACCGCGCACGGCTTCATCACGTCAGGCGACGTCGGCTACATCGACGAAGACGGCTACGTCTTCATCTGCGACCGCAAGCGCGACATGGTGATCTCGGGCGGCGTCAACATCTATCCCGCCGAGATCGAGGCCGTGCTGCATGCCGTGCCCGGCGTGCACGACTGCGCCGTGTTCGGCATCCCCGACGCCGAATTCGGCGAGGCGCTGATGGCGGTGGTGGAGCCGCTGCCCGGCGCCAACATCGACGTCGCCGACATCCGCGAAGCAACTGAAGAAGTCGCTCGCCGACTACAAGGTGCCGAAACACATCGAGATCGGCACCAATCTGCCGCGCGAGGATTCCGGCAAAATCTTCAAGCGCCGCCTGCGCGATCCCTATTGGGAGCGGGCAGGGCGGAGGATCTAGCTGCGCCTTACGATTTTTCCGAATCAACCCTTGACATTTCCGCAAATCAGTATTATATTCTCCCTTAGCCCGTGCCGCCAAAAGGGGACGATGCGCATCGTCACGTAGCGTTGGCGCGGGTTGCGATGGACGCAGCTAGCGTCAGGCGGGTTCATTCCTGCCGGACGAGACGCTCGCGGCGTACGGCGAAGTCGTGTGGTTCTGGCGCCGCGACCCTGGCGTCTACGCTGGCGGTAAGTCCCGCCAGCAACGGGGGCAAGAAAGGCCGCTCCCCGGGGAGAGCACGTATAAGCCGTAAAGCCATTGCGCGGGGAAAGCCGGGATGTCCTGGCTGTACCTGTCAAAGCCGTGTGCGTTCTTACTACCCCATTGCACATGGCAATGCGGGCGCAGTCGGCGCCCGGCTTTCCCTGCGCCCTTTCTCAGGAGAGGGCCACCGAGATGCAACACCCCGGGCAAAAGCGTGCCGCGGGAATGCGGCGTGTAGCCGCGCCTCCATCTTCATCTTGCACTGCGGCAGAAAACTTGCACACTCGACATTGCCGGGAAGCTTCTGGAGTAGCCGCCTCATGTCGCCCCAGACCATGCCGTCCGAGACGGAATCCCGCGCCAATCGGGCCGAAGACGCGCAAGCGCTCGAAGAAGACACGCGCCTCCGCAACGACATCCGCCTGCTCGGCCGCATCCTCGGCGACACCGTGCGCGACCAGGAGGGCGCCGACGTGTTCGACCTGGTCGAGCGCATCCGGCAGACCTCGATCCGGTTCCATCGCGACGACGACAAGCCGGCCCGGCGCGAACTGGAACTGATCCTCGACAGCATGTCGATCAGCCAGACCCTGCGGATCGTGCGCGCCTTCAGCTATTTCTCCCATCTCGCCAACATCGCCGAGGACCAGAACAACATCCGCCAGATGCGGGCGAAGACCGCACCCGGCGGGGCGCCGAATGCCAGTCTCCTGAACCAGACGCTGGCGCATGCGAGCGCGGCCGGCATCAAGGCCGCCGACCTGCGCCGCTTCTTCGAAACCGCCCAGGTCAGCCCGGTGCTGACGGCGCATCCGACCGAAGTCCGCCGCAAGAGCACGATGGACCGCGAGATGGAGATCGCCGGCGCTGCTCGACCGCCGCGAGCGGGTGCAGCTCACCCCGGAGGAAGCCGCGGCCGAGGACGAGCAGCTGCGCCGCGAAGTGGTGACGCTGTGGCAGACCAATCTGCTGCGCCGGACCAAGCTCACCGTGCTCGACGAGGTCGGCAACGGCCTGTCGTTCTACGACTACACGTTCCTGCGCGAGGTGCCGCGGCTGCATTGCGCGCTGGAAGACCGGCTCAACGAGGGCGACGGCGCGGCGAAAGGCGAACTGGCGTCGTTCCTGAGGATGGGAAGCTGGATCGGCGGCGATCGCGACGGCAATCCGTTCGTCACCGCCGAGGTCATGCGCGGCACCTTGAGGCTGCATGCCAGCCGGGTGCTGCGCTTCTATCTCGAAGAGCTGCACGTGCTCGGCTCCGAACTGTCGATGGCCGCGCATCTCACCGACATCTCCAAGGATCTGCGCCAGCTCGCCGAACGCTCGCCGGACAGGTCGCCGCATCGTAGCGGCGAACCGTATCGCCTGGCGGTATCCGGCATCTTCGCGCGGCTGACCGCGACCGCGGCGCGGCTCGAAGTGGAAACGACGCGCGCAGCAGTCGGCGCGGCCGAACCTTATGCCAATGCAGCCGAGTTCAAGGCCGATCTCGATACGCTCTACCGCTCGCTGTTCTCCAACAATGCCGGCGTGATCGCGCGCGGCCGGCTGCGGCAGCTGCGCCGGGCGGTGGATTGCTTCGGCTTCCACCTCGCCAGCCTCGACATCCGGCAGAATTCCGCCGTGCACGAGCGCACGGTGGCCGAGCTGTTCGACGCCGCCATGCCCGGCATGTCCTACCTCGCGCTGAACGAGGAGGCGCGGGTCGCGCTGCTGATGAAGGAGTTGAGCAATGCGCGTCCGCTGACTTCGCGCGTTCGTGAAATACAGCGAGGAAACCGCCGGCGAGCTTGCGGTCTTCCACGCGGCCGCAGAAGCGCATGCGCTGTATGGCGCGGCCGCGATCCCCCAATGCATCATCTCGATGTGCAAGGGCATGTCGGACATGCTGGAGGTGGCGCTGCTCTTGAAGGAGGCGGGCCTGATCCATCCCTCGGGCCGCAGCGCCATCAATATCGTGCCGCTGTTCGAGACCATCGAGGATTTGCAGGCCTCCAGCGGCATCATGGATCGCATGCTGTCGCTGCACGATTACCGCAAGCTGGTCGACAGCCGCGGCGGCCTGCAGGAAGTCATGCTCGGCTATTCCGACAGCAACAAGGACGGCGGCTTCGTCACCTCGGGCTGGGAGCTCTACAAGGCCGAGATCGACCTCGTCGCAGGTGTTCGAGCGCCACCACGTGCGGCTGCGCCTGTTCCACGGCCGCGGCGGCTCGGTCGGCCGCGGCGGCGGGCCGAGCTATGACGCGATCATCGCGCAGCCCGTCGGCGCCGTGAACGGCCAGATCAGGATCACCGAGCAGGGCGAGATCATCTCCAGCAAATATTCCAATCCCGAGGTCGGCCGCAGCAATCTGGAGATCCTGGCCGCAGCCACGCTGGAAGCAAGTCTCTTGCAGCCGAAGCAGAGCGCGCCGCGTCCCGAATATCTCAAGGCCATGGACGAGTTGTCCGCGCTCGCCTTCAAGGCCTATCGCGGGCTGGTCTACGAGACCGACGGGTTTGCCGATTATTTCTGGGGCTCGACCGTCATCAACGAGATCGCCACGCTCAACATCGGCAGCCGCCCGGCCTCGCGCAAGAAGACCCGCGAGATCGAGGATCTCCGCGCCATCCCCTGGGTGTTCTCCTGGGCGCAGTGCCGCCTGATGCTGCCGGGCTGGTACGGCTTCGCCAGCGCGGTCAAGGCCTGGATTGCGAAGAATCCCGACAAGGGCATGGCCTTCCTGCAGGAGCTTTACCGCGAGTGGCCGTTCTTCCGCATGCTGCTGTCGAACATGGACATGGTGCTCGCCAAGAGCTCGATCGCGATCGCCTCGCGCTACGCGGAACTGGTGCCTGACGTCGAGCTGCGCGAAAAAATCTTCGGCCGCATCAAGGCCGAATGGCACGACTGCATCGATCTCTTGCTGAAGATCATGGGGCAGGACCGCCTGCTGCAGGGCAACCCGCTGCTCGAGCGCTCCGTCCGCAACCGCTTTCCCTATCTCGACCCGCTCAACCACGTGCAGGTGGAGCTTTTGAAGGAGCACCGCGCGCAGAATCCCGACGAGCAGGTGCTGCGCGGGATTCAGATCACGATCAACGGCATTTCGGCGGGGTTGAGGAATACGGGTGAACTCGTCGATTCCGGGATGCGCGCAGCGCGACTCGGAACCTCCATTCGGGTATGCTCCGGGCTCGTGCTCGCCCCGGATGACGTAATCGGATCCCACGTAAAAATGTCGCCGGAGCGGTCGAGCTTGTAGAAGGAGTCCTTCAGCGCCGGCATGCCGTGCTCGGCGATGCTCTGCGGCGTCCAGCCGTCGCCACTGTGAATCGAGCGCAGCGGGCGGTTCTGGCTGAACAGGAAAATCTCGTTCATGCGCACGCCGAAGATCTGTCCGGTGACGTCCTTGGCGAGATCGGAGAGCAGGAAGCCGCAGACCGGCGCGATCTTTTCCGGGCCCATCTGCTTGATCTTCTCGACCCGCGCCTTCTGCGCTTCCGTCTCGGTCGGGATGGTGCCGATCATGCGGGTCCAGGCGAATGGCGAGACGCAGTTGGAGCGCACGTTGAAGCGGCCCATGTCGAGCGCGATCGACTTGGAGAGCCCGACGATGCCGAGCTTGGCGGCGGCGTAGTTGGCCTGGCCAAAATTGCCGATCAGGCCCGAGGTCGAGGTGAAGTGCACGAACGAGCCGCTCTCCTGTTCGCGGAAGATGCGCGCGGCGGCGTGGCTGACGTAGAACGAGCCCATCAGATGCACCTTGATGACGGACTCGAACGCTTCCACGCTCATCTTGTGGAAGATCATGTCGCGCAGGATGCCGGCATTGTTGACGACGCCGTCGAGGCGGCCGAAATGATCGGTCGCGGTCTTGACGATCTTGCTGGCGGGGATCGCTTCGGCCACCGACTCGAAGTTGGGCACCGCAATGCCGCCGCGCTTCTTGATCTCGGCGACCACTTCCTCGGCCGGCGCGGCCGAGTTGCCGGCGCCGTCAGCGGAGCCGCCGGGATCGTTGACCACGACCTTGGCGCCTTCGGCGGCGCACAAGAGCGCAATCTCGCGCCCGATGCCGCGGCCTGCGCCGGTGACGATGATGACCTTGTCTTGCAGCGATTTTGCCATTGGGTTCTCCTGTTCTTGCTTACCTCGCCCCGCCTGCGGGCAGAGGTCGGATTGCATCGCAGATGCAATCCGGGTGAGGGGGACTCTCCGCGAGTCGAATTTGCCGAGGCAGCCCCTCACCCCAACCCTCTCCCCGTAAGAACGGGGAGAGGGAGAGGAGGGACCGCCGTCTTCTCACTTCTCGTTCGTAAAGATGATCGTGCCCGACGCGGCGAACATGCCGCCGACGCCGTGACAGACCGAGATCTTGGCATCCTTGACCTGCGCCGGCGCGATGCCGCGCATCTGGCGCACGCTCTCCTGCAGCGCATACATGCCGTACATGCCGGAGTGCATGTAGGACAGGCCGCCGCCATTGGTGTTGAGCGGCAGCTTGCCGCCCGGACGCGTGTTGCCGTCAGCGATGAACTTGCCGGTCTCCTCGTACGGCACGAAACCGAGATCGCCGAGGCCGTAGAGCGGCAGATGCGCAAAGGCGTCGTAGATCATGAGATGGTCGACGTCCTTGTGGGCGATGCCGGCCTCCTTGAAGGCGAGGGGGCCTGCGACCTTGAAGGCGCGCGAGGAGTTGAAGGTCTCCATCTGGCTGACCATCGGCGTTTCCACGCTCTCGCCGGTGCCGAGGATGTAGACCGGCTTGCGCGGAAAATCCTTGGCGCGGTCGGCCGAGGTGAGGATCAGCGCGCCGCCGCCGTCGGTGACGAGGCAGCATTGCAGCAGGCGGAACGGATAGGCAATCATCCGCGAGTTGAGCACGTCCGCAACCGTGATCGGGTCCTTCATCATTGCCCGCGGATTCTTCGCGGCCCATTCGCGTTGCACGACGGCGACGCTGGCAAGCTGCTCATGGGTGACGCCAAACGTCTTCATGAAGCGCAGCACGGGGATCGGGAACATGCTGGGCGGCCCGTAGACGCCGAACGGGGCCTCGAACTGGCCCTGCAGGCTGTCGGCGGGGATCGAGCGCGGTATCTTGCCGATCATCGACTTGCCGCTCTCGGCGTGCGTAATCAGCACGGTCTTGCACAGGCCGGCTTCGATCGCAGCCGCGGCATGGCGAACATGCAGCATGAAGGAGCAGCCGCCGACGGAGGTGCCGTCGACCCAGGTCGGCTTGATGCCGAGATAGTGGCAGACCTGCTGCGGGCTTTCGACCGCGGTGGCAAAACCGTCGATGTCGGAGAGCTTCAATCCGGCGTCGGCGATGGCGTTGAGCGCCGCATCCGCATGCAGCTGGATCTGCGACATGTTGGGGATGACGCCGAGTTCGGTGGTCTCGGCCGCGCCGACGACGGCAACATGCGTTCCTGCGCATGGCTCGTTACCCCTTCGCCGGACGGAAATTGGGAAGGGTGATCTTGTCGTCGAGTTTTTCGAACGCGACTTCAAGCTTCATGTCGAGCACGAGCGCCTCCGGCGTCTGCGGGCAATCGACGATGTTGCTCATCATGCGCGGACCTTCGTCGAGTTCGACGACCGCAATGGCGTAGGGCGGGGTGAAGCCGGGTGCGGCGGGGCGATGATTGATGACGTAGCTGTAGAGCTTGCCCTTGCCGCTCGCCTTGAACACGCTGACCTTGCGCGAGGCGCAGGACGGGCAGAACGGCCGCGGCGGGAAATAGACATTGGCGCAGGCATCGCAACGCTGCAGGCGCAATTCGCCGGCCTTGGTGCCGTCCCAGAAATGCTGGGTTTCCGGCGTCGGTTTCGGTTTGGCGCGTGCAGGCTCGGCCATGTCGGCAAGTCCTCCCTTGGATCGGGCCAGCGCCCGCTTGTTGCAATCTTGATGCGACAATTGACCATTCCCCGTCAACGGTCCACCGGCGCTCGCGCATGGCGGTATGCCCGCTGGCGGGAGTGCTTGTATGCCACTGCACCGGCGCGTAGGGTGCGCGCCATTTCGGCGCGCGAAATATCGCTGGCCGTGTGGGGATGAAACGAAATGCCGAACAAGACGCTTGCAACGCTGGCCGACGATCTCGCGAACGGCCGCACCACGGCGCGAAAACTGGTCGAGGAATGTCTCGCACGGATCGGCGATCCCGCAGGCGAAGGGCAACGTGCCTTCGTTCACGTCGACAAGGACGCTGCACTGAACGCCGCCGACGCGATGGATCGCCTGCGCAAGGCCAATGCGGCGCCGTCACCCTTTGCCGGCATTCCCGTCTCGATCAAGGATCTCTTCGACATCAAGGGCCAGGTGACCTGCGCCGGCTCGCGGGCGCTGGAGGATTCCGCACCGGCGGCGGCCGATGCACCGGTGGTGGCGCGGTTGCGCGCGGCCGGCTTTGTCGTGATCGGCCGCACCAACATGACCGAGTTCGCCTATTCCGGCATCGGCATCAATCCGCATTACGGCACGCCGAAGGGCGCCTGGCAGCGCAGTGTCGGCCATGTGCCCGGCGGCTCGTCGTCGGGTGCGGCGGTGTCGATTGCCGACGGCATGGCCTATGGCGCGCTCGGCACCGACACCGGCGGCTCCTGCCGGATTCCCGCTGCCTATAACGGCATCGTCGGCTACAAGCCGACGCAGCGCCGCGTGCCGCTCGATGGCGGCGTGCCGCTGTCGTTCTCGCTCGACAGTTTTGGGCCGCTCGCCAATTCGGTCGCCTGCTGCGCGGCGCTCGATGCGGTGCTCGCGGCCGAGCCGCTTGCGCCGATCCAGCCGCGCTCCGATCAAGGGCCTGCGGCTCGCCGTGCCGACCACGATCGCGCTCGATGACCTCGATGACGCCGTAGCGAAGACGTTCGAGCGCGCGCTGGCGACACTCTCGAAGGCTGGCGCGCTGATCGAGCATATCGAGGTGCCGGAATTCCTCGATGTCGGCATGATGAACGCCAACGGCGGCTTTTCCGCAGCGGAGAGCTACGCCTGGCACCGTTACCTGATCAACAGCAAGGGCAACGAGTACGATCCCCGCGTCGCCGTGCGCATCATGCGCGGCGAAGCCATCACCGCAGCTGACTATATCGACCTGCTGGGCGCGCGCCGCTCGCTGATCGCCCGCATTGCGACGCGGCTTGCGCCCTACGACGCGCTGGTCATGCCGACCACAGCCAACACGCCGCCGCGCATCGCCGACTCTCGCCGACGACAAGGCCTTCGCCACCGCGAACCTGCGCGCGCTGCGCAATTGCACGCTGATCAACATGATCGACGGCTGCGCCATCTCGCTGCCGGCGCATCGCGAGGGCGAGGTGCCGGTCGGCTTCATGCTGGCCGCGACCGGCGGCTCCGACCGCCGCATCTTCGAACTGGCCGCCGCGATGGAGGGCGCGATCCGTGTATGACCTGACCTTCACCGTGATGGATGGCGGCGCGCCGACGCCGCTGACGCTGTCGATCGACGCAGGCCGTGATCGCCGGCTGGACCGGCCGCGATCCGGTGGCGCGCGACAAGCATATCGCCGAGCTCGAGGCGATCGGCATCGCCCGGCCCGCGACGACGCCGATCTACTACCGCTGCTCGGCGCGGCGGCTGACCACATCGGATGTCATCGAAGTCTGCGGCGCCGATTCCACCGGCGAGGTCGAGTTCGTGCTGATCGGCTGGCAGGGCCGCATCTTCGTCGGCCTCGGCTCCGACCACACCGACCGCAAGGTCGAGAGCCTACAGCGTCACCGTGTCCAAGCAGATGTGCGACAAGCCGATCTCGCCGGTGCTGTGGGAACTGGAAGACGTCATCGGCCACTGGGACCGGATGATCCTGCGCTCCTGGGCCTGGATCGATGGTCGAGCGCGTGCTCTACCAGGAGGGCACGCTGGACGCGATGCTGCCGGTGAAGGACTTGATCGAACGCGGCTTCGGCAAGTCGGGCCTGCCCGACGGCTGCGCCATGTTCGGCGGCACCTTTGCGGCCAAGGGCGGCATCCGCCCCTCGGTCCGCTTCGAATACGAGCTGGAAGACCCCGTGCTGAAGCGCAAGCTCAGCCACGCCTATGATGTGATCGTGCTGCCGGTGCGGGGATAGACGGAAATCGGGTGGCCGGAACCAGCGCCGCCTGCGAGACTTGTGGTCATGAAAGCAACCGCCAGAAAAATCCAATCCGCCTCCGACATCGCCGCCCGCGTCGACGCCATCGACTGGACGCAGGCGACGGCCGATCTCGACGCGCAGGGCTGCGCCGTGCTGAAGGGCCTGCTCTCGCCGGAGGAATGCCGCGCGCTCGCCGCGCTCTATCCCGACGACAGCGCATTTCCGCAGCCGCGTCGTGATGGGCCGCCACGGCTTTGGCCGCGGCGAGTACAAGTATTTCGCCTATCCGCTGCCCGATCTGATCGCGGAATTGCGCCCGGCGCTCTATGCGCGGCTCGCCGGCATCGCCAATCGCTGGAACGAGGCGATGGGGATCGATATCCGCTATCCCGCCGCGCATGCCGCCTTCCTGAAGCGCTGCCACGACGCCGGGCAGACCCGGCCGACGCCGCTGCTGCTGCAATACGGCGCCGGCGACTACAACTGCCTGCATCAGGATCTCTATGGCGAGCACGTGTTCCCGCTGCAGGTCGCGATCCTGCTGTCGGAGCCGGGCCGCGATTTCGCCGGCGGCGAGTTCGTGCTGACCGAGCAGCGCCCGCGCATGCAGTCGCGCGCCGAGGTGGTGCCGCTCGCGCAGGGCGATGCGGTGGCATTTGCTGTGCATCACCGCCCGGTGCAGGGGACGCGCGGCACCTATCGCGTTAATCTGCGCCATGGCGTCAGCCGGATCCGCTCCGGCCACCGCCACACCGTCGGCGTCATCTTTCACGATGCGAAGTGAGCGAGCCGCATTGACCGCGGATTTGTTCGAGAGCGTTGCCGACGTCCGCCATCGCGCGAAGCGATGGCGGAGGGCGCCGTGCTGCTGCGCGGCTTCGCGCGGCCGGTCGAAGCCGAACTGATCGCGGCCTTGCGCGAGATCGTCGCGCAGGCGCCGTTCCGCCGCATGTTCGACGCCCGGCGGCCACCAGATGTCGGTGGCGATGACCAATTGCGGCGATGCCGGCTGGGTCACCGATCGCAGCGGCTATCGCTACGACGGCGTCGATCCCGAATCCGGCAAGCCGTGGCCGGCGATGCCGGCAGTCGTTTCGCGAGCTGGCCGGCGAGCGCGGCGGCGCGAGGCAGGCTTTGCCGGCTTTGCGCCGGATGCCTGCCTGATCAACCGCTACGAGCCCGGCGCGCAAGATGTCGCTGCATCAGGACAGGGACGAGCAGGATTTTGCCGCGCCGATCGTCTCGGTGTCGCTGGGCCTGCCCGCGATCTTCCTGTTCGGCGGCCTCGAAGCGCAGCGACAAGCCGCGCCGCTATCGGCTGCAGCATGGCGATGTCGTGGTCTGGGGCGGGCCGTCGCGGCTGTTCTTTCACGGCGTCGCGCCGCTCGCCGACGGCGAGCACGCGCTGCTCGGCCGCCAGCGCATCAACCTGACCTTTCGCAAGGCGCGCTGACGTCTCTATTCTGGTTCGGCATGACGACGCACCGAGACTCAAGGCCGACACGGGCGGCCACCGCCGCCAACCGCACCGGCATCTATCTCGCCGTGCTGCAGCTGGTGTTCACGCTGGGCTGGACCACCTACGTCATCTACCTGCCGAAGCTCGCCGCCGAGGTCGGGATCGCGCCGTCGGCCGTGATCCTGATCCTGATGCTGGATCAGGCGATCTTCACCATCACCGACACCGCGATGGGAATCGCCGCCGACAGGATCGCGCCGCTGGTCGGCCGGCTCGGCCTGTTCGTCGGCGTGCTGACCGCGATCTCCTGCGCGGCCTTCGTCGCGCTGCCGTTCGTGGCCGGCACCGGGCCGGGCGCGCAGGCCTGGTTCATCGTGCTGATCCTGATCTGGGTGTCACCTCGTCGGCGCTGCGCGCGCCGCCGCTGACCTGCTCGGCAAGCACCGCGCACGGCCGGCGATCCCGTTCCTGTCGGCGCTGGCGATGCTGGGTTACGGCCTGGCCGGCGCGGTCTCGCCCTATCTCGGCGTGGTGCTGCGCAACGAGGATCCGCGGCTGCCCTTCGTCATTTCCGGCGTGGTGCTGCTGCTGACGACGCTTGGCGCTGTCGAAGGTCGAGCGCGACATCGCGCGATAGCCGCTGCCGCAAAACCGGCCGCGCCGGCAAAGCCGCTCGAGCGCCGTGCCGATGTTCTTCATCGCCTCGATGGTGATCCTGTCGCTCGGCTATCAGCTGCATTTTGCCATCAACAGCGCGCCGTTCTACCTGCGCTTCGCGCAGGCCGACCGATCTGCCATGGCTGATGCCGGTGTTCTGGATCGGCTTCAACATCGCGATGTTTCCGGCCAGCGTCGTCGTCAAGCATCGCGGCGGGCTGATCGTGATGGGCGCCGCGGGCCTGCTCGGCGCGCTGGCGGTGCTCGGCGCGGAGTTCGCCGGCAATCTCAACATGCTGATCGCCGCGCAATTCTTCGCAGGCGCGGCCTGGGGCTGCATGCTGATGAGCGCGGTGTCCGCGGCGCTGGCGATCGGCGAGACCGGCGCCGAGGGCAAGGTGGTCGGGCCTCGTGTTCTCGGCGCTGGCGCTGGCGACCTTTGCGCGGATGGCGGCGGTCGCCGGCGGCCTGCAGAAGCTGCCGGAATACGCGCCGCTGCTGCAATGGGCGCCGGTCGCCTGCTGGGCGGTCGCCGGCGCCGGGCTGCTGGTGATCGCGGCGTCGCGCCTGCAGGCGCGACGCGTCTAGGCGTGTCTTCGCCGGATGGATGAACGCCCACGGGCTGACTTCGGAATCCGTCGGCACTTCGACCGCGATCACATAGGGCCCGCCATCGGCCAGCGCCTTCTCCAGCGCCGGGCGGAAATGATCCGGCGAGGTGACGCGCGCCGCGCCCACGCCAAAGGATTCCGCGAGCTTGACGAAATCCGGATTGACGAGGTCGGACGCCACCACGCGGCCGTCAAAGCGCTCGCGCTGGTCGCGCCGCACATTGCCATAGGCGTTGTTGTTGAAGACCAGCGTCACCACGCCGATGCTTGAACTGCACGGCGGTCGCCAGCTCCTGCACGCCGAACATGAAGCCGCCGTCGCCGGTGATCGCCACCACCGGCCGGTCGGGATGCGCGACCTTGGCGCCGAGCGCGGTCGGAAAGCCCGAGCCGAGCGTGCCCTGATAGCCCGAGGTGATGAAGGTGCGCGGCTCGTAGATCGGAAAGCCGTACCAGGAGGCGAAGCCGACCTGCGACAGTTCGTCGGTGACGATGGCATTCGCCGGCAGCACCTCGCGCAGGATGTTCAGATACGCCATCTGCGGCTGGATGCGCTGGATCTCCTGCTGCGCCGCCGCCGTCGCCTCGCGGATCGCGGCGCGGCGGCCGCTGGTCTTGCTGAAGCCGGCCTTCGTCACGGCGGCGACCAGATCGCGCGTGCCGGCCTTGGCATCCGCGATCACGGCGACATCCGGCGACATAGCGGCGCATCTCGACGGGATCGATGTCGATGCGGATCGATTTCAGCCCGTCCGGCCGGTACGGCCAGCGCGACATGGTCGGCAGTTCCAGCCGCGTGCCGATGCCGATCATCAGATCGGTGGTCGGCCAGAGCTTGTAGGCCGCCGCCATGGTCAGGCCGAGTTCATGCGCGTTGGAGACGATGCCGCGGCCGCTGCGGAAGGCGACGACCGGCGCATCGATCATCTCGGCCAGTTCGAGGATTTCCTCGCGCGCATGGATCGCGCCGCTGCCGACAAAGATCATCGGCTTCTTGCTGGCCTTGATCAGCGCGGCCGCCGCCTTGATGCGATCGGGGTCGGGCAGGGGCGCGGGCAAGGGATCGAAGACCTGCGCCTGCCGACCTCGCGCGCGCTGGGTGAACACGTCCCACGGCATTTCCAGCGACACCGGGCCGCGGCGGCCCGACAGCATTTCCTGGAAGGCGCGCGCGACCATCGCGGGCGCGACGTCGGGATATTCGATGCGGTCGGCCCATTTGACGAAGGTGCGCAGCGTCGCGAGCTGGTCCGGCATCTCGTGCAGATGGCCGCGGCCCTTGCCGAGAAATGGCGTCGGCACCTGGCCGGTCAGGCACAGCACCGGCTCGTTGCAGCCGAACGCGGTGAGCAGCGCCGCACTGGCGTTGAGCACGCCGGGGCCGGGCACCACGCTGAACACGCCGGGCTTGCCGCTCGAGCGCGCATAGCCGAAGGCCATGTAGCCGCAGGCCTGCTCGTGCCGCGCGCCGATCACCTTCAGCTGCGCCTGGTGGAAGGCGTCGAACAGGCCGTAGATCTGCGCGCCGGGCAGGCCGAACACGGTATCGACGCCGTGCGCGACCAGGCCGTTGACGATGGCTTCGCCGCCGGACGCTGACGCTCATTGCACTTGTCCAATCTGTTCAGGGTGCTTCGTCGACGACGCCGTTGCGCAAGATGCCGACGCCTTCGGCTTCGACCTCGATGACATCGCCGGGCTTGAGATAGCGCGGCGGATCGAACCGCGCACCGGCGCCGGTCGGCGTGCCCGTGACGATGACGTCGCCGGGCACCAGCGTGGTGAAGGTCGAGATGTAGTTGAGCAGATAGCGGAAGCCGAAGATCAGCCGGCCGGTGCGGTCGTCCTGCCGGGTCTCGCCGTTGACGCGCGTGGTCAGGCGGATGTCGGCGATCTGCGCTGGATCGGTGTAGGGCACCAGCCACGGGCCGAGGCTGCCGGTGGAATCGAAATTCTTGCCCTGCGTCACGTTGAATTTGGCATGCCGCACCCAGTCGCGGATCGTGCCCTCGTTGCACAGCGTGATCGCGGCGATGTGGTCGAGCGCCTGTGCTTCCGGGATGTGCCGGCCGGCCTTGCCGATGACGATCACCAGTTCGCCCTCGTAGTCGAGCTGCGGCGAGGCGCGCGGGCGCACCAGCGGCGTGTTGTGGCCGACAAAGGAGCGCGGCGTGCGCATGAACATGCTGGGATATTTCGGCGCGTCCTGAGCCGTCCTTGTATTCGGCGTTGCGGTCCGGATAGTTCACGCCGATGCAGATGATCTTTTCCGGCGCGGGGATCGGCGGCAGCCAGGTGATGCCGTCGAGCGCATGGTCCGGCGAATGCCCCGCGCCTTCCTCGGCGAGCTTCATCAGCGCGCCGGCCTCGATCGCCTCGCGCAGGGTCGGATAGTCGAAGCGCGCGGAGAGATCGACGATGCCGCGGTCGGTCACAGCACCGTATTTGGCGATACCGTTGACGGAATAGGTGGCAAGACGAGGTGCGGTCATGGCAATCCCAGTTCAACCCGGCGTCATGCCGGTGGCTTTGATCACGGCGGTAGCGGCGGGCGATCGCAGATAGTCGATCAGCGCCTTGGCGGCGTCGGCTTCCTTGCTGTCGGCGGCAACCGCCGAGGTGAACACCAGTTCCTGCTGCAGATCGCCCGGGAAGGGGCCGACCAGTTCGACGCCGGGCGCGATCAGCACGTTGGTCAGGAACACGCCGAGCTCGGCTTCGCCCTTGGCGACGGCCGGCGCGATCTGCGCGGGCGACGGCCTGCACCTTGGTCTTGGCCTTCATCTCCTCGGCAATCCCGAGGCGCTCGAACACTTTGGTCACATAGGCGCCGGCCGCGCTCGACGGCAGAAAGGCGACCGAGGAGGCCGCGAGCAGCGCCTTCTTGAATGCATCCGGCGTCGAGATATCCGGCTTCGGCGCGCCGGCGCGAACGATCATGCCGTAGCCGACGCGGGCGATATCGATCGTCGGGCCCGGCGCAAAGCGCGCCTTGGCGGCGGCGTCCTTGAAGACATCGACCGGCACCACGACGACATCGAACGGCGTGCCGGAATTGATGCGCGCGATGATGTTCGGCGTGGAGTCGAAGTGGATCGATAGCTTGTGGCCGGTCGCCTTCTCGAATTCCGGGCTGAGCTGGTTCAGCGGCGCCGTCATCGAGCCGCCGGCGATGACCTTCAGTTCGGCTGCTTGCGCCATCACAGGCACTCCCAGAACACACGCGGCAATCGTAGCGGTCAGCCCCTTCATGGCAAAGCTCCCGTCAGTCGGCTACCAGCACTTGGGCGACGAATTCCGGTTCGCGCACGGTCTGGCCGGAGAACGGCGAGCCCTCCTCGAACCACGAGCGCGGCGCAGGCGCGCCCCACAGCGTCTGCCGGCGCGGATCGCGCAGCGACCAGCGCAGCGGCTCGTGGTCGTGATCGCCCGGTGAAATAGTCGCTGGTGTAGAGCTCGAGGCGATGGCCGTCGGGGTCGCGCACATAGAGGAAGAACGCATTGGAAATGCCGTGGCGGCCGGGGCCGCGCTCGATGTTCTTCAGATAGCCGCTGGAGGCCATCACGTCGCAGAGATGCAGGATGTTCATCGCGGTCGGCACCCAATAGGCGATGTGGTGCAGGCGCGGGCCCTTGCCGTTGGTGATCGCGAAATCGTGGACATTGCCCTTGCGGTGCAGCCAGGCGGCGGCGATGCGGCCGTTCGGTCCGTCCTCCTCGGCATATTCGGTGAGGCGAAAGCCGAGCCGGGCGTAGAAATCGACGGTGCCCTGAACTTCGGCGGCGAACACGTTGAAATGATCGAGCCGCTGCGGATGGCAGCCCTTGTAGAGGTCGTAGCGCCGCAGCAGATGCGGGCGCTTTTCCATGGTGGCGTAGAGCTCGATCTGGAAGCCGAAGGGATCGGTGAACTGCAGCGTGCGGCCCTGGAACGGCTGGTCGGCGAAGGCATAGGTGACGCCGTTGGCGGAGAAGAAGGCGGCCGCCTTGTCGAGATCGCCGTCATTGCCGACCTTGAAGCCGAGCCGGTTGCAGGCCGGCACCACCGCCTTCCGCAGCACCAGCGAATGATGCTGATGCTCCTCGCTGCCGCGCAGATATACCGCCTTGTCGTCGTGGTCCTCGACATGCAGGCCGACGATGGTCTCGTAGAACGCGCGGCTGGTTTCGAGATCGGTGACGTCGAGCACCGCGTGGCTGGAGCGGATGATGTTGAACGGCGGATCGAAGACGTGTTTCGGAACGGGCATTGTTTCCTCGGTCGTTTCTCTTGTCATTCCGGGACGCGCCACTTGGCGCGAGCCCGGAATCCATACTCCCGGTGGTGGTTATGGATTCCGGGCCTGCGCGCTGTACGGCGCATCCCGGAATGACGGTGTTAGTTACATTCCCAGCTTCTGAATCTTGTGCGTGCCCCGCGCGAGCGAGACGTGCTTGGTTTCCATGTAGAAATCGAACGAGTAGTCGCCGCCGTCGCGGCCGATGCCGGACGACTTCATGCCGCCGAACGGCGTCGGCAGATGGCGGACGTTTTCCGAGTTCAGCCAGATCATGCCGGCTTCCAGCGCATCGGCCACGCGCAGCGCACGGCCCATGTCGCCGGTCCAGACGTAGCCGGTGAGGCCATACTGCACGCCGTTGGCGATCTCGATCGCGTCAGCCTCGTCGCGGAAAGGGATCACGGTCAGGAACGGGCCGAACACCTCTTCCTGCGCGACGCGCATTTTCGCGCTGGCGTTGGTGACCAGCGTCGGCTGCACATAATGGCCGCCGCCGGGGCCGTCATGCGGCTTGCCGCCGACGGCGATGGTGGCGCCGTCCTTCTTCGCGACATCGAAATAGGAGCAGACCTTTGCCAGATGCCGCTCGTGGATCAGCGGCCCGATCTCGGTGGCGGGATCGAGGGGATGGCCGACCTTCAGCTTCTGCACGCGTGCCGTCAGCTTCTCGACGAACTTGTCGGCGATGCTCTGCTGCACCAGCAGGCGGCTGGAGGAGGTGCAGCGCTCGCCATTGAGCGAGTAGATCATGAACACGACGGCATCGAGCGCGCGGTCGAGATCGGCGTCGTCGAACACGATCACCGGGTTCTTGCCGCCAAGCTCGAAATGCACGCGCTTCAGCGTCTTCGAGCCCTGCGCCATGATCGCCGAGCCGGTCGCGCTTTCGCCGACAAAGCCGATCGCCTTGATGGCGGGATGCTCGGTCAGCGCCTTGCCGGCTTCCTCGCCGAAGCCGTGCACGGTGTTGAGCACGCCGTCGGGCAGGCCGGCCTCCTTGGCGAGCTTCGCCAGCATGTCGGCCGTCACCGGCGACCATTCGGCCGGCTTGTGCACGACGGTGCAGCCGGCGGCCAGGGCCGGGGCGATCTTCCAGGTCGAGAGCATGAACGGCGTGTTCCACGGCGTGATCACGCCGACCGGGCCGATCGGCACGCGGGTCGAGATGTTCCAGTGCTCCTCGCTCGGCGTGTTGAGGCCGTCGCGGGCCTCGGCGCATTTGTCGGCGAAGAAGCGGAAATTTTCGGCGGCGCGGATCGCGGCCTTGGCCATGAAGCGATGCGCCTGGCCGGTGTCGATGCATTCGAGCACGGCGATGTCGTCGGCATTATCCTCGATCGCGTCGGCCACGCGATGCAGCAGCTTGCGGCGGTTCGCGGCCGGCATATCGCGCCAGGCCTTTGAAGGCGCGCCGAGGCCGCGCGCGCGGCGCGGTCGATATCTTCCGCGTTGCCACGGGCGACGGTCGCGAGCACCGCGCCATCGACCGGCGATTTCGTCTCGAAGGTCTCGCCGGAGGCCGACGGCACGATCTTGCCGTTGATGATGTGGCCGATGCCCTCAGTGCGCAGCTTCTTCAGGAGCGGCGCGGCGCGGTCGCGGTTGGCCTGAAAGACGTCGGTGGGTTTCGGGGTGACCTTATCCATGGGCAGCCTCCACTTTCAGAGCTTCGTGGATGTTGTTGCGTTTCCAGCTGGTTTCCTTGTCGTTGATCTGCATGTCGAACGACAGCGCGAACTTGCTGTTGGCAAAGACCGGATCGAGATGGCCGGACAGCGCCTTGAAGATGTGCTCGCCGGCCTTCTGGCGGGCAGGGAGGTCGCGGCCTTCGCCGAGCCGCAGCACCATCGACAGAAAGCCGAGCTGCGGGTTGCCGTCGCCGATCGCATAGTGCTCGCATTTGATGGCGCGGACGCGGATGCCGCCGACAGGGAAGATGCCGGTCTCCACCGCCGCCTTGCGGACCAGTTCGACGATGGCGGCCATGTCGACGCGTTTGTCGAGATTGGCGGAATATTCGATGGTGAAATGCGGCATGCGGTTCACTCCCGAGTTGTTCTTGTCGCGTCGTTCAAGCGAAGTAACAGCTCACCGAGCCATAGGGTCCATAGTCGGCCTGGATCGTGTCGCCTTTGCGGGTTTCGATCGGGCGGATGAACGACCCCGCCAGCACCACCTGTCCCGCCTCGAGCGCCAGTCCGTTCGGCGCGATCTTGTTGGCAAGCCACGCCACCGATGTCGCGGGATGGTTGAGCACGCCGGCGGCAAGGCCCGTCTCTTCCAGTTGGCCGTTACGATAGCACAGCGCGCCGATCCAGCGCAGATCGGCGTCAAGGGGGCGGATCGGCCGGCCGCCGAGCACGATGCCGGCATTGGCCGCGTTGTCGGCGATGGTGTCGAAAATCTTGCGCGTCGCCTTGGTCTGCGCATCGACGCGCTCGACACGGGTGTCGAGAATTTCCAGCGCCGGCACCACGAAGTCGGTCGCGTTGAGCACGTCGAACATCGTGCAGTTCGGGCCCGAGAGCCGCGTCTTCATCACGAAGGCAAGTTCCGCCTCGACGCGGGTGGCGATGAAGCGGTCGGTCGGCACCAGGCCGCCATCGGCGAAGAACATGTCGTCGAGCAGGATGCCTGAATCCGGCTCGTCGATGTTGAGCGCGCTTTGCATCGCCTTCGAGGTCAGCCCGATCTTGTGACCCTTCACGACGCGGCCCTGCGCGACTTTCATCGTCGACCCAGGCCTTCTGAATCGCATAGGCATCCGCGATGGTGATCGCAGGATGATCCAGCGAGAGCTGGCGGATCTGCTTGCGGGTTTTCTCCGCCCGGTCGAGCCGTTCGGCGGCGCTGCGGATTTCGTCTTGCGAGAGGGCCATGGGGATCAGCACATTAGGGGATGCGGGAAGATGATTAACATGTTAAGTGTTTCGCTGCAAACCCTATCGCTGCTTGCTGCAGCGCAAACGTGAGACGCATAGTCCGGAAGAATATGGCGCGGAAGAAATCGCCCAACGACGTTGGCCCCCCGACGGTACCGGCATCCCGCCGGCAGCCGATGCGCGAGTTCTCGCGCTCCCTGCCGATGTCGCTGCTGCGCGCCCGCGAGGCCGTGATGCGCCAGTTCCGTCCTTCGCTGCGGAACCATGGCCTCACCGAGCAGCAATGGCGCATCCTGCGTGCGCTGACGGCGGTGGAGGCGATCGAAGTCACCGAGCTTGCGCGCATGGCCTTCCTGCTGGGTCCGAGCCTGTCGCGCATCCTGCGCGACCTCGAGGCGCGGCAATTGATCGAGCGCAAGACCGCAGCGGCCGATCAGCGCCGCGCGGTGGTCTCGATCTCGCCCAAGGGATTGAAGCTGATCGAGGCGGTCGCGCCGACGTCGGAGGCGATCTATGCCGAGATCACCCGCCGCTTCGGCGCGCGCCGCTTGTCCGAATTGCAGGAGATGCTGGCTGCGCTGGAACAAGAGCCTCGCCGACATGGCGGGCACCGAAGGTGACGACGGCGAGGAGTGAAGGCAAATCTGCATGATGCTACCAACGCGGTGCATAGCCTGCCTGCAAATGATTGCGATCATTGGGCTATGACGGTTGGGGCAGTGGACAGGCAAGCGATTTTTCGCTCAAAGTGCCGGCCAAGCCGGTCAATAAAACCGGCGCTGGGAGTACGGTTCGCAGCAACTTGACGCGAACCCGACAAGGAAACACGGCTGAAAATCCAGACATGGTCACTATCAAGGTCAACAATCTCATCGATTTCGTCGCGGACGTTTTTTCCCACGCCGAATCCTCCGCCGAGGAAGCGCGGCGCATCGCGACTTATCTCACTACCGCAAACCTCACCGGCCATGACAGCCACGGCGTGATCCGCGTGCCCGTCTATGTCAGGTGGAAGAAGACGGGCAACGTCGTTCCCAACCAGACGCCGGAGATCGTCGTCGATACGCCGTCGCTCGCCGTGGTCGACGGCAAGTTCGGCTATGGCCAGACCGTGACGCCGTTCGCGGTGAAGACCGGCATCGAGAAGTGCAAGAAGGCGGGGCTCGCTTCGGTCGCGCTGCGCAATGCCGGCCATATCGGCCGCGTCGGCGACTGGGCGGAGATGGCGGCCGCGGAAAACCTGGTCTCGGTGCACTTCGTCAATGCCGCGGGCTCGCTGCTGGTGGCGCCGTTCGGCGGCGTCGAGAAGCGGCTGTCGACCGCGCCCTATTGCGTCGGCATTCCGCGCGCGGGGCAGGACCCGATCGTGCTGGATTTTGCCACCTCGATCGTCGCCGAAGGCAAGGTGCTGGTGGCGAGCCGCGGCGGCAAGAAATTGCCGAAGGGCGCGCTGATCGATGCCGACGGCACGCTGAGCGAGGATCCCACCGTGCTCTATGGTCCGCACACCGTGGGCGGACCGCGCGACCACACGGCGGGCACCGGCGCGATCCGCGCCTTCGGCGAGCACAAGGGCTCGGGCCTTGCCTTCATCTGCGAACTGCTCGGCGGCGCGCTCACCGGCACTGGCGCTACCTCGGGCGACCGTCGCTTCGCCAACGGCATGCTGTCCTTCTACATCGATCCCAAGGTGGTCGACACCGGCAAGGTCTTCGATGGCGAGATCAGCCGTTATGTCGACTTCATCCGTGCGACCAAGCCGGTCGCAGGTGTCGACACCGTGCTGATCCCCGGTGACCCCGAGCGAAAGACCCGCGCCGAGCGCACCGCGAACGGCGTGCCGCTGCCCGACGATACCTGGGCTGCGATCGTCAACACCGCGCGCGAGGTCGGCGTCAGCGAAGTCAGCATTCAGCGAGCAACCAGCTAGAGCATGATCCCGAAAAGTGGGAACCGGTTTTCGGACAAGATCATGCTCGAAGAAGAAAGTTCATTTCAACCGATTGCATCACAAGGAAACGCGATCAATGGCTAACAACAACGTCAAGAAAGTATGGGCTCAGGCAAGGCCGTGGTGAATGCCTGGCTGGCGATCCCGTCCGGGTTTTCCGCCGAGGTCATCGCGCAGTGCGGCTTCGACAGCGTCACCGTCGACATGCAGCACGGCGTGCAGGACTATCTGTCCATGGTGCAGTGTTTCCAGGCGATGAACGGCCATCCCGTCACGCCGATGGTCCGCGTGCCCTGGAACGAGCCCGGCATCATCGGCAAGGTGCTCGACGGCGGCGCCTATGGCGTGATCTGCCCGATGATCAACACGCCGCAGGAGGCGAAGAACCTCGTCTCCTACGCAAAGTATCCGCCGAAGGGCGTGCGCTCCAACGGTCCGATCCGCTCCGGCATGTACGGCTCGGCCGGCACCTATCAGAAGACGGCAAACGACGAGATCGTGCTGCTGCCGATGATGGAGACCAAGACCGCGATCGAGAACATGGAGGCGATCCTCGACGTCGAGGGCATCGACGGCGTCTATGTCGGTCCGTCCGATCTCGGCTTCTCCTACGGCCTTGAGCCGAAGCTCGATCGCACCGAGCCGGAGATCCTTGCGATCTACGAGAAGATCGTCAAGGAGTGCGGCAAGCGTAAGCTCCATGCCGGCATTCACTGCTCGGGCGCTGAAGGCGCGGTGCGCGCCATCAACATGGGCTTCAAGCTGGTGACGCTGTCGAACGAGAGCGGCCTGATGATGACCTACGCCAAGATGCAGGTGAACCAGACCCGCAAGGATTCCGGCGGGAAGGCGTAAACGACACTGCGAGTTGCGAACAGGGAGTGACGAACACAGTTGCTCCCCGTTCGCCAGCGAAAAGGAGACACGCCATGGCCCAGGCACCTGTGATCCGACTGCACCCCGACGACGGCGTGTTGATCGCACGATCGAGCCTGCCGCCGGGGCTTGTGGTGGCCGACGGCGTCACCACGGTCGAGCGGATTCCGGCCGGCCACAAGGTGGCGATCAGGCCGATCGCGGTGGGCGAGCCGGTCCGCCGCTACGGCCAGATCATCGGCTTTGCCACCGTGCCGATTGCGCCGGGGCAGCATGTGCATACGCAAAACTGCGGCATGGGCGATTTCGCCAAGGACTATGCCTATGGCGTCGACGTCAAGCCGGCGCCGAATTTCGATCTGCCCGCGACGTTCGAGGGCATCCGCCGGGCCGACGGGCGCGTGGCGACGCGCAACTATATCGGCATCCTCACCTCGGTGAATTGCAGCGCGCATGTTGCCGGCATCGTCGCCGACATGTTCAAGAAGAATCCGTTCACCGGCGACAACCCGCTCGCCGATTTTCCCAATGTCGACGGCGTGGTGGCGCTGACCCACAAGACCGGTTGCGGCATGACCCAGAACGAGCCGCTGGCGCTGCTTCGCCGCACGCTCGGCGGCTATGCGCGGCATGCGAATTTCTCCGCCGTGATCGTGCTCGGCCTCGGCTGCGAGGTGAACCAGATCGGCGGGCTGATGGAGGAGCAGAAGCTCGCCGGGCGGCTGCGCGCGATGGACATCCAGGAAGTCGGCGGCACCCGCAAGACGGTGGAGAAGGGCGTCGCCTTCGTGAAGGAGGCGCTGACCGACGCCAACAAGGTCAGGCGCGAGGCCGTGCCCGCGAGCGAGTTGACGGTCGCTCTGCAATGCGGCGGCTCCGACGGTTATTCCGGCGTGTCGGCCAATCCCGCGCTGGGCGCAGCGAGCGACCTGCTGGTGCGTCACGGCGGCACCGTCATTCTCTCGGAGACGCCCGAAACCTATGGCGCCGAGCATCTGCTGACCCGCCGCGCCGTCAGCCGCGAGGTCGGCGAAAAGCTGGTCGGCCTGATGCGCTGGTGGGAGGAATATACCGAGCGCGAAGGCGCCGAGATGAACGCCAACCCCAGCCCCGGCAACAAGGCCGGCGGCCTCACCACCATCCTGGAAAAATCGCTGGGCGCGATGGCGAAGGCCGGCAGCACCAATCTGGTCGACGTGCTGCAATTATGCCGAGCCCGTCACCAAGAAGGGTTTTGTGTTCATGGACACGCCCGGCTACGACCCGGTCGCCGCGACGGGGCAGGTGGCCGGCGGCGCCAATTTGGTCTGCTTCACCACCGGCCGCGGCAGCGTGTTCGGCTGCAAGCCCGCGCCTTCCATCAAGCTCGCGACCAACACGCCGATGTACAAGCGGATGGAAGACGACATGGACGTCAATTGCGGCACCATCCTCGACGGCGAGGAGAGCGTGCAGGAATGCGGCCAGCGCATCTTCGACCTGATGCTCAAGACCGCCTCCGGCCAGCCGACCAAGAGCGAGAGTTTTGACTTCGGCGGCGCCGAGTTCGCGCCCTGGGTGCTGGGCGCGACGATGTGAGTGGCCGCTACGGCGGCGGCGCCAGCGCCATGTCCAAGGCGCGGAAGTAACTCGCCGGAACGTGGTCGCGTATCTCATCTGGAAGGGCTTTATTGCGATCAAGAGTTCGCGGATCCAGTTTCGGGGGCCCGTCGAGATTTGGGATGCTCATGACGATGCCGCGCACGGCACTGATCCCGGCTCGGAGGAAGTCGTCTGGATCGTTGCCACCGTTCTCGTCCGGTGTTGGTCCTGCAAATTTCGTACGCGGCAGGCAATGCAGCAATCGCCCGACGTGGCGAAAGCCACCGCGCACGCCACCCAGCAAGCCACCGAGCAAGTTACTGAAGAAGCCATCGCTCAAGCTCGGCGGAACGCTGGCGACGATGTCCTTGCCGTGGACGAGGCGAAAGGTGCGGCGACGTAAGTCGGGACCGTAGCTGTCGAAGAATCGCCGATCGCCGGCCCGCGCGCCGCCGAAGGTGTAGACGGCGGTGACCGGGAGCTTGGCGTCCCGTGCGCGCATCGCCGAGATGGTCGCCAGCGCGCCGCCCAAACTGTGCCCGGTAAAAAACAGCGGCTTTCCGGCGCCGCCGCGCCTGATCGCGTCTTCAACCTTGGACTGGACTGCGCCGGCGGCCTCGGCGAAGCCATTATGGAGTCCTTCCCGCGTCACTGCGGCGTTGAGGTCGGTGATCACATCCTGGAGCTTGAGCGGGTCGGTACCGGCAAACGCGACGAAGGTCGCGTCGTGTCCGCTGGCGACAACGAAGCACGCCTTTCGCTGCAACAATCCCGAAACGAGTTCGTTGGTACCGAAGTTCAGAAAATCCAGGCCAAGGCGTGGCAGGATTTCTTATCTTTTCGCCCTGTATCTCTTCGTTCTCGTCGGTCTCGTAGGCCAGTTGCGACAGCCACATCATGGCTTGGGCATTTCCCAGCGTGAAATCCGGGCTGGCCGTGAAATGTGCGAGCGCATCAACGCGATAGCTCTCTTCAGGCAAGCTGACCAGAAAGCTCATGACGATACTCCCTGCATCGACAGTGTGACGCCTGTGGGCAAAATCAACCACGGGTTGACTGGACCGGCAAGGCAAAACGCCGTTTTCCGCCTGTCGTATGGGCACTTCCTGCCCGTTGTTAGGGCTTGATCGGGACCCGCCGCGGTGTTCTGCTCAAAAAAGCTGCTGGAGTAGCCCGCCCCGTGTCGATCTACGTCGCACTGCACCACGTCACGCATTACAAGTACGACCGACCGATCGACCTCGGCCCTCAAACCATCCGCCTGCGCCCGGCGCCGCATACGCGCACGCCGATCCTGAGCTATTCGCTCAAGGTGACGCCGGCCAACCACTTCGTGAACTGGCAGCAGGATCCGCAAGGCAACTGGCTCGCGCGCTACGTCTTTCCGGAGCAGGCGACGGAACTGAAGATCGAGGTCGACTTCACGGCACAGATGACCGTGGTCAATCCCTTCGATTTCTTCGTCGAGCCCTATGCCTATTCGTACCCGTTCCAGTATTCCAACGACCTGAAGACCGAGCTTGCGCCGTATCTGGCGACATCCGCGCAGGGGCCGCTGTTCGACGCGTGCCTGAAGGAGCTGCCGGCGGAAGCCGACAGCACCGTCAATTTCCTGGTCGAGCTCAACGCGGCCCTGCAGAAGCGCGTCCGCTACATCGTCCGCATGGAGCCGGGTGTGCAGGCGCCGGAGGAGACGCTGGCGAAGGGGGCCGGCTCGTGCCGCGACTCCGCGTGGCTCTTGATCCATCTCGTGCGCCATCTCGGTCTCGCCGCACGTTTCGTCTCCGGCTACCTGATCCAGCTTCGCCCCGACATCGATCCGCTTGAAGGTCCGCGCGAGGTCGAAAGCGACTTCACCGATCTGCATGCCTGGGCCGAGGTGTATCTCCCCGGCGCAGGCTGGATCGGCTTCGACGTCACCTCGGGCATGCTGACGGGCGAGGGGCATATTCCCGTCGCCGCGACGCCGCATTACCGCTCGGCGGCGCCGATCTCCGGCAGCGCCGGCTTTGCCGAGGTCGAGTTCGCCTTCGAGATGAGCGTGAAGCGCATCCGCGAGGCGCCGCGCATCACAAAGCCGTTCTCCGATGAATCCTGGGCGCGGCTCGATGCACTCGGCGAGCAGGTCGATGCCGATCTCGCGTCTGATGACGTGCGGCTGACCATGGGCGGCGAGCCGACCTTCGTCGCCATCGACGACATGGAATCGCCGGAATGGAACATCGCCGCCGTCGGTCCGACCAAGCGCGCGCTCGCCGACGAATTGATCCGCAAGCTGCGCGACCGTTTTGCGCCGGGCGGGCTGCTGCACTACGGGCAGGGCAAATGGTATCCCGGCGAAAGCCTGCCGCGCTGGGCGTTCGGGCTGTACTGGCGCAAGGACGGCATTCCGATCTGGAAGAATGCGGACCTGATCGCCAACATCGAGAATCCGCGTAAAGCGCGGATTGCCGATGCAGAGCGGCTGGTCGAGGGCACGGCGAAGCGGCTTGGGCTTGGCGCGAAATATGTGCTGCCGGTCTACGAAGACCCGGCGCACTGGATCGAACGCGAGGCGGCGCTGCCGGCCAATGTCAGCCCCGCCGATTCCAAGCTGAACGATCCCGAAGAGCGCGCGCGGATGGCGCGGGTGTTCGATCAGGGGCTGAACTCGCCAAAAGGCTATGTGCTGCCGATCCAGCGCTGGAACGCGATTGCGAGCCCGCATCCCGGGCGCTGGCGCAGCGAGCACTGGAAGCTCCGGCGCAATCATGTGTTTCTCACGCCGGGGGACTCGCCGCTCGGACTGCGCCTGCCGATTGCCTCGCTCGAACACGTGCCGCCCGAGGATTTTCCCTACGTTGTCGAATGCGATCCGATGGCGCCGCGCGGCGAACTGGAAAAATTCGACGGCAAGCCGCACGCCGCCGAGCCGGATGAGAAGGAGCCGCCGCCGGTGCGCACGGCGATGTCGATGGAGCTGCGCGACGGCGTGCTCTGCGCCTTCATGCCGCCGGTCGAACGCGTCGAGGACTATCTCGAACTGATCGCAGCACTCGAAGCCACCGCCGAGGAAATGAAGGTTCAGGTCCATGTCGAGGGCTACGGTCCGCCTTACGATCCGCGCATCGAGGTGATCAAGGTGACGCCCGATCCCGGCGTGATCGAGATCAACGTGCAGCCGGCGCAGAACTGGCGCGAGGCGGTCGACATCACGCTCGGCCTCTACGAGGATGCCGCGAAGACGCGGCTCGGCGCCAACCGTTTCCTGATCGACGGTCGTCACACCGGCACCGGCGGCGGCAATCACATCGTGGTCGGCGGCAGCAAGCCGGAGGACTCGCCGTTCCTGCGCCGGCCCGATCTCTTGAAGAGCTTCGTGCTGTACTGGCAGCGGCATCCGTCGCTGTCCTATCTGTTCTCCGGCATGTTCATCGGCCCGACCAGCCAGGCGCCGCGCATCGACGAGGCGCGGCATGACGGGCTCTATGAGCTGGAGGTCGCGCTGTCCCATGTGCCGCCGCCCGGTATCGAGGCGCCGCTGTGGCTGGTGGACCGGCTGTTCCGGCACATCCTCGTCGACATCACCGGCAACACCCACCGCGCCGAAATCTGCATCGACAAGCTGTTCTCGCCGGATGGCCCGACAGGCCGCCTCGGCCTCGTCGAATTCCGCGCGCTCGAAATGCCGCCCGATCCCCGCATGTCGCTGGCGCAGCAGCTCTTGATCCGCGCGCTGGTCGCAAAGCTCTGGCGCGAGCCGCAGCAGGGAAAGTTCGTGCGCTGGGGCACCACGCTGCACGACCGCTTCATGCTGCCGCACTTCCTCTGGGAGGATTTCGTCGGCGTGCTCGAGGAGCTGAAGCAGTCCGGCTACGAGTTCGCTTCCGAGTGGTACACCGCGCAGCTCGAATTCCGCTTCCCCGTGTTCGGCCGCGTCCATCACGGCGGCGTCGCGCTGGAACTGCGGCAGGCGCTGGAGCCCTGGCATGTGCTGGGCGAGGAGGGCTCGGCCGGCGGCACCGTGCGCTATGTCGATTCCTCGGTCGAGCGGCTGCAGGTCAAGGCGACCGGCTTTGTCGAGGGCCGTCATGTCATCACCTGCAACGGCCGCCGCATGCCGATGACGGCGACCAGCCGCTCCGGCGAGGCGGTGGCCGCGCGTGCGCTTCAAGGCCTGGCAGCCGGCGTCCGGCCTGCACCCGACCATTCCCGTGCATGCGCCGCTGACCTTTGACCTCATCGATACCTGGAACGGCCGCTCGCTCGGCGGCTGCGTGTATCATGTCGACCCATCCCGGAGGCCGCAACTACGAGACCAAGCCGGTCAATTCCTACGAGGCCGAGGCGCGGCGGCTGGCCCGCTTCCAGGACCACGGCCATACCCCGGGAAAAGTCGACCCGCCGCCGGAGGAGCGCTCGCTGGAATTCCCATTGACCCTCGACTTGCGGACGCCGCTCCGGCATTGAAGTTGTCCGGGGATTTGGGAGAGTCGGATGGTGGGACCGGCCGGCCAAGGGCAAGGCAGCGCAGAGGGCGGCAGCCAGCAAGCGCAGGAGAGCAAGGCGCGGCCAGGCCAGCGCCGCATTGCGCTCTGGACCCGCGACTACGCCCGGCTTCCCGGCATTCCCGACGAATATATCGGTCCGGACGGCGCGCCGCGGCCGGCCTGGAGCCGGTTTTTCGAGGCTTTTGCCGCCCTTTCGCCGGGCGAGATCGAGCGCCGCTTTGCCTCCGCCGACCGCCATTTGCGCGAGGCCGGAGTCACCTACCGCGCGCCGGGCGAGACGGCCGACCGGGAATGGGCGCTCAGCCATCTGCCGCTGATCATCGACGAGGCCGACTGGGCGCAGCTCAAGGCCGGCATCGCCCAGCGCGCGCAGCTGCTTGGAGATGGTGCTGCGCGACCTCTATGGCGAGGGCAAGCTGGTCGCCCAGGGCGCGGTCCCGGCCGCCGCGATCGCCGGCAGCAGCGAATATCTGCGCGAGGTCTGCGGCGTGAAGCCGCCGGGCGGCCGCTATCTCAACATCTACGCCGCCGATGTCGGCCGCGGGCCCGACGGCCGCTGGTGGGTGCTGAGCGATCGTACGCAGGCGCCGTCGGGCGCCGGCTATGCGCTGGAAAATCGCCTGGTGTTGTCGCGCGCCTTCTCCACGCTTTACAAGTCGATGAATGTCGAGCGCGTCGCGCCGTTCTTCGAGGCGTTCCGCAACTCGCTTCGCGCCAGCGCCGATCGCGACGAGCCGCGCATCGGCCTGCTCACGCCCGGCAGTTTCAGCGAAACCTATTTCGAGCACGCCACGCTGGCGCGCTATCTCGGCTTCATGCTGGTCGAGGGCGACGACCTCGCCGTCAGCGGCGACCGCATCCATATCCGCACCGTCGCGGGTCTCAAGCGGATCGACGTGCTGCTGCGCCGCGTCGATTCCAATTCGCTCGATCCGCTCGAGCTCGACGCCTCCTCGCATCTCGGCGTACCCGGCCTGATCGACGTGCTGCGCAAGGGCGGTGTCGCGGTCGCCAACATGCCGGGCTCCGGCGTATTGGAGGCGAGGGCGCTGCTCGGCTTCCTGCCGTCGCTGTCGCGCCGTCTGCTCGGCGAGGAACTGGCGATGCCGCACATCGCGACCTGGTGGTGCGGGCAGAAATCGGCGCGCGAGGCCGTGCTGTCGCGGCTCGACGATTTCGCGATCGAAGGCGCCTACAGCCGCGCCGTGCCCGGCTTCCCCGGCAACGGCCCGGTGCTGGCGGGCGAACTGCCGCCCGCCGAGCGCGAGCGCCTGACCCGCGCGATCGAGGAACGCGGCATCGATTTCGTCGGCCAGGAGCTGGTGCGGCTCTCCACCACGCCGGTGTGGGAGAACGGCCGCATCACGCCACGGCCGTTCGTGCTGCGCGTGTTCGCCGCCGCCACCAAGAACGGCTGGACCATCATGCCCGGCGGCTTCTGCCGCATCGCCGAGCAGGCCGACGCGCGCGCGGTGTCGATGGGCGACGGTGCGCGCGCCGCCGACGTCTGGGTGGTCTCCGACAAGGCCGTGCAGGCCTCCACGCTGCTTGCCCGCCGGCGACACCGTGCGCATCCGCCGCATCGCCGGTGTGCTGCCGAGCCGCGCCGCCGACAATCTGTTCTGGCTCGGCCGCCATCTCGAACGCGCCGAGGCGACGCTGCGGCTGATCCGCACGCTCGGCTCTTCGGTGCGCGATCCCGCCAAGAACGACCGCGCGCAGAGCGGCCCGCATGCGGTGGAGCGCATCCAGCGCCTGCTCGTCACCTGGGGCGCGGCGACGCAGACCGCGCGCTCGCAATCGGCCAGGGTCGCCGCCGAAGCGCTGCAGAGCGAGGAACGCTTCGGCTCCGCGCTGAGCCTGGTGCGCGCCGCGCAACGCAACGCCAGCTCGCTGCGAGAACGCCTGTCGCCGGACGCCTGGCAGGTCATCACCGAGATGAGCGAGCGGCTCGCCTGGGAGATTGACGATGACGACGGCGTCGTCTCCACCGCCGAGCTGATCCTGCGGGAACTGGCGAGCTTCGCCGGCCTCGCGCAGGAGAACATGAACCGCGCCGCCGGCTGGCGCTTCCTCGACATGGGCCGCCGCGTCGAGCGCGCCATCAACACCATGCGCTTCGCCCGCCAGTTCGCCTATGAGGAGGCGGGCGATGAGGATCTCGACATCCTGCTGACCTTGGTGGATTGCCAGATCACCTACCGCTCGCGCTATCTGGTCGCCCCGCTGCTGGCGCCGGTGCGCGACCTCGTGGTGCTCGATCCCTATAATCCGCGCTCGGTCGCGTTCCAGATCGGGGTGCTCACCGATCACATCGCGGCGCTGCCGAGCCTGAAGGAATACGGCCTGATCGAGCGGCCGCAGCGGCTGGCGGTCGCGGTGCAGTCCATGCTGACCACGGCGGAGGCGTCCTGGCTCGAGGCGAAGTCGATGTTCTCGCTGGAGCAGGAGATGCTGCAACTCGCCGACGCCATCGGCCTGCATTATTTCCCGCACGGGCCGAATGCGAGCCGGCCGGAAAAGCTGACAGGGCTGGCGTGATCTACGATATCCGCCACGTCACGAGTTACTCCTACGAGAGCCCGGTGAGTTTTGCGCGCTGCGCGCTGCGGCTGGAGCCGAAGAGCGGCGACGGCCAGCAGCTGATCTCGCATGCCGTCGAGATCCGCCCGCGGCCGGCCGAGCGCACCACGCGGCGCGATTTCTACGGCACGCCGACCGAGAGCGTGCTGATCGAGGCCGCGCACCGGAATCTGCGCATCGATTCCCGCTCGCGCGTGTCGGTCGAGCGCCGCAGCCATGATCGCGCCGCTGATAGCCCGCCGTGGGAGCAGGTGCGCGAACTCGCCTTCACCGCGGCGAGCCTCGGCGCGTCCTCGCCGGTCGGCTATGTCTTCGCCTCCGCGCTGGTGCCGGTGCTGTCGCCGGTCACGGCCTATGCGGCGTCGAGTTTTCCGCCAGGCGGCGGAATTCTTGCAGGCAGCGCCGACCTGATGCGCCGCATCCGCACCGAGTTCAGATACGACTCCAAGGCCACCGTGATCTCGACGCCGCTGACGGAAGTGTTCGAGAAGCGTCACGGCGTCTGCCAGGACTTTGCCCATGTGATGATCGCAGGCCTGCGCGGCCTTGGCCTGCCGGCCGCCTACGTCTCCGGTTATCTCAGGACCATCCCGCCGCCGGGAAAACCGCGGCTGCAGGGCGCCGATGCCACCCACGCCTGGGTCTCGGTGTGGTGCGGCGGCGATCTCGGCTGGGTCGGCTTCGATCCCACCAACGATCTCATGATCGCCAACGACCACATCGTGCTGGCGATGGGGCGCGATTTCTCCGACGTCTCGCCGGTCGACGGCGTCATCGTCGGCTCGCGCAAGCAGAAGC
The DNA here is from genome assembly GCA_963726865.1 of uncultured Alphaproteobacteria bacterium. GTDB lineage: Bacteria > Pseudomonadota > Alphaproteobacteria > Rhizobiales > Xanthobacteraceae > Bradyrhizobium. Next base: position 499,494 of record CAVSEE010000008.1, read on the forward strand.
TGCGGGTGGAAGTGGACGTGATGCCGGTGGAGTAGGGGGCGCGGCTGCGACTTTCAGATTCGATTTTCAAATAGCCCACTGTCGTCATTCCGGGACGCGCCACTTGGCGCGGGCTATGGGGCGCAATTGCGCCCCTGAGAATCCATACTCCCGATGGTGGTTATGGATTCCGGGCTCTCGCTTCGCTCGCCCCGGAATGACGAGAAGTCCGCATTCCCGCGGCGCGTTTTCGCCCGGGTGATGCCAATTCGTTGTCCCTCTGAACCGCAGAGGGCGCAGGGAAGGCCGGGCGCCGACTGCGCCCGCAGCACCGTGTGCAATGGGTAGTAAGAGAACGCACACGGATTTGACAGGTACAGCCGGGACATCCCGGCCTTCCCCGCGCAATGGTTTGACGGCTTATACGTGCTCTCCCCGGGGAAGCGGCCTTTCTTGCCCCCGTTGTCAGCGCTACTTCACGCCGACGTAGCGCCAGGGTCGCGGCGCCAGGACCACACGATTTCGCCGTACGCTGTGGCGTTTTCGTCCGGCAGACAGAAGCCCGCCTGACGCCGCAGCGTCCATCGCAACCCGCACCACGTTCCGTGACGATCGCGAAACGTCCCTTTGGTGGCACGGGCTGAGGCGAAAGATAGTACTGATTTACGGAAATGTCAACAAGAGATTCCGTTTTTTCGAACGAAAAGAGCGGGCGGAGGATGTGGCGCTCAATCTCGCGGATGGCATTGCATTGAAACTGTTGCCGGATTTGGTCCTTCGTCAGCTTGCGGCCGACAAAATTAACCGCACGACCGTGAGGCAAATCAAAGCGATCCTGCCATGATTGTGATCGCTTTGACGTGGTTCGCTGGAGGCTGCGGTTTGCGGAACAGGCGCGGGTATGGGAATATGCGGTCCATGAATCCGAGGCGGCTTCTCAACTGGCTCATTGCAGTGACTGTGACGGCGGGACTGTTGTCCGCGCCGTTCGCGGCGCCGGCGATTGCCAAGTCGCATCACGCGGCCGTCGCCGGCGAGGCGATGGCAGGCGACATGGCCGGGATGGCCGATGGCATGCCGTGCTGTCCGGATGAGGGGCAGCCGAAAGGCTGCGACTCCTGTCCGCTGCTTGCGCTGTGCTCACTCAGCCTTTCAGTTCCTGTGCCGTCGGCCGCCATTGCGCTGACCCCTGCCGCGACCGCGACAAGCGTCTTCGCGCTTCCCGACGACCTCATGCTCGACGGCCTCGGCGCACGTCCACCGGACCATCCTCCTCGAAACGACGTCTGACCGGCGCCATCGCGCCGGATTGCTGTCGCGCGCCCGCTCGCACGGGTGCGCGTATCCGCACGCCGTGAATGCGGCCAATCAGACTTTTCGAGGAATTTGCAAATGAAGACTTCCATGCGCGTGTGCGCCGCTGCGGCGGCGCTGACCGGCGTCGTCATCCTGGGTACGCCGACGACGGCTCTGGCCGAGATCAAGGATTTTGAGTTTCAATTCGTCGAGCCGACCGTGCAGGTCGGCAACGACCGCGTGGTCACGGTTCGACTGCTGAACAGGAAGACCGGCAAGCCGGTGCCGGATGCCGTTATTTTCGCGACCCGCCTCGACATGGCGCCCGACGCCATGGAGGAAATGGTCACCAAGGTCACGCCCGTCCCGGCCGGCGAGCCGGGCAACTACAGCTTCAGGGCGCGCTTCAGCATGGAGGGGCGCTGGCAGCTGTCGCTTGGCGCCAAGGTGCAGGGCGAGACCGGCACGGTCGACAACAAGCTTGTCATCACGGCGACACGATGAGCAGCGCTGTTGTCCGAACAGCCACCGCCGCGGCGATGATTGCCGCAGCGGCTGGCGGGGGCTGGTTTCTCCTGCAGAGCGACCGGCCCGCGATTTCGATCGCGACATCCGCGATGGCCCAACCATCCGACGGGGCGCTGTACTACCGCGATCCCGACGGCAAGCCGTTCTACTCGCTCACGCCGAAGAAGACGGCCGATGGCCGCGACTTCGTGGCGGTGCCAAAAGGCGCCGACGTCAGCTTCGACGAGCCGGCTCCGCCTCCGTCACAGGCGGCCGCCGATGGACCGCGCAAGATCAAATACTATCGCAACCCGATGGGATTGCCGGACACCTCGCCGGTGCCGAAGAAGGACTCGATGGGGATGGATTACATCCCCGTTTATGAAGGCGAAGACAGCGACGATGGTTCCGTAAAACTCTCGCCGGGAAAAATCCAGCGCACCGGTGCGAAATCCGAGCCCGTGATCCGGCAACCGATCCGGTCGATCGTCCGCGCACCCGGCACCGTTGCCGGAGGACGAACGGCGCATCTCGGTCGTCACATTGCGTTTCGAAGGCTTTGTCGAAAGCGTCGCCAGCGTCACGACGGGAGAGCATGTCCACAAGGGGCAGGTGCTCATGAACGTGTACAGCCCGGCCTTGTCTGCCGCGGCTGCCGAATATCTCTCCGCCATCAATGCAGGCGCCACTGGCCAGGCGCTGAAGGGCGCCCGGCGCAGGCTGGAGAATCTTGCGACGCCGGAGCCCGCCATCAGGGAGCTGGAACGGACACGCGAGATTTCGCTCTCGATCCCCTGGCTTGCGCCGCAGGACGGCGAAATTCTTGAACGCAACGCGGTGAATGGCATGCGGGCCGGGCCCGGCGACGTGCTGTTCAGGATTGCGGACCACCGCGTGATCTGGGTTCTGCTCGACGTGGCGGAGCGCGATCTCGCGCAGATCAATGTCGGCACCAAGATCGCGATCAAGCCCCGCGCGCTCGCCGGCCGGACTTTCACCGGCGCGGTGGCGCTGGTCTACCCGCATCTCAACGCCCAGACGCGGACCGCGCGCATCCGCATCGAGGTGCCCAATCCTGACGAGGCGCTGCGGCCCGAAATGTATGTCGATGCCGAGATCGAAACCGGCAGCTCCGCGCCTGTGGTGGCGGTGCCGGAAAGTGCGGTGCTCGACAGCGGTTCGCGGCAGGCGGTCCTGGTCGACAAGGGCGAGGGCCGCTTCGAGCCGCGCGAGGTCAAGCTCGGCCGCCGCGGCGGCGGCCTGGTCGAGATCACCGACGGAGTCGCAGAAGGCGAGGCGGTCGTCACTGCTGCAAACTTCCTGATCGATGCCGAGAGCAATCTGAAGGCCGCGTTGAAAGGATTTGCCGAGGGCGGCATGCCGGCAAGCGAACCGGGAGTGCGCCCATGATCGCCCGTGTCATCGCATGGTCGGCGCGAAACCTGCTGCTGGTGCTGTTCGGCACCGGTTTTGCCGCGGCAGCCGGCATCTGGGCGCTGGTCCATCTGCCGCTCGACGCCATTCCCGATCTCTCCGACACCCAGGTGATCGTCTACACCGAATATTCGGGGCAGGCGCCGCAGGTGATCGAGGACCAGGTCACCTATCCCCTGACCAGCGCAATGCTGACGGTGCCGAAATCGAAAGTCGTGCGCGGCTTCTCGTTCTTTGGTGTCTCCTTTGTCTATGTGATCTTCGAGGACGGCACCGACATTTATTGGGCGCGCTCGCGCGTGCTGGAATTTCTCAATGGCGCGACGTCCCGGCTGCCGGCCGGCGTCACGCCGACCATCGGACCGGACGCGACCGGGGTTGGATGGGTCTATCAATATGCCGTCGTGTCCAGGGCGATGAACCTTGCGGAGACGCGCACGATCCAGGACTGGAATCTCAAATTCGCACTCGCCAAGGCGGAGGGCGTGGCCGAAGTCGCGAGTGTCGGCGGCTTCGTCAAGCAGTACAACGTGGTGCTCGACCCGCAGCGCATGCGCAACGTCGGCATCACCATGCAGCGGGTGCGCGAGGCGATCCGTGCCAGCAATGCGGATGTCGGCGGACGGACGGTCGAATTGTCGGAGTTCGAATACGTCATCCGGGGCAAGGGGTATCTCAGGGGTATCGACGACCTCGGCAGCATCGTGCTGAAGGCCGACAAGGGCACGCCGGTGCTGTTGCGTGACGTGGCACGGATCGAGCTTGGTCCGGACGAACGGCGCGGCATCACCGAACTCAACGGGGAGGGCGAGGTTGCGAGCGGCATCGTGCTGCAGCGCTTTGGCGTGAACGCGCTCGACGTCATCGAGAACGTCAAGAAGCGCTTTGCCGAGATCGCGTCCAGCCTGCCGAAATCGGTCGAGATCGTACCGGTCTACGATCGCTCGAACCTGATCTACGCGGCCATCGAAACGCTGAAGCGGACGCTGCTCGAGGAGAGCCTCATCGTCGCGCTGGTTTGCGTGGTGTTCCTGCTGCATGTCCGCAGCGCGCTGGTCGCGATCCTGATGCTGCCGGTCGGCGTGCTGATGGCGTTCGCCGCCATGAAGTTCTTCGGGATCGGCTCCAACATCATGAGTCTGGGCGGCATCGCGATCGCGATCGGCGCCATGGTGGATGCCGCCATCGTCATGATCGAGAACGCCCACAAGCATCTGGAGCGCGCCGAACCCGGCAAGGCGCGTGTTGCGATTCTGATCGAGGCGGCGTCCGAGGTCGGGCCGGCGCTGTTCTTCAGCCTGCTGATCATCACCGTTTCGTTCGTTCCGATCTTCACGCTGGAGTCGCAGGAAGGCAGGCTGTTCGGCCCGCTTGCCTTCACCAAGACGTTCGCGATGGCGGCGGCGGCGCTGCTGTCGATCACACTGGTGCCGGCGCTGATGGTGATCTTCGTTCGCGGAAAGATCGTCGCCGAGCAGAGGAACCCGATCAACCGCTTCCTGATCTGGATCTATCGTCCGGTGATCCGGGTCGTGCTGCGCGCCAAGACGCTTGTTATCCTGCTCGCCATCGCTGTGCTCGCTGTCACGATCTGGCCGGCGCGCCAGCTCGGCACCGAGTTCATGCCGAGCCTGAACGAGGGCACGCTGCTCTATATGCCGACGACGCTGCCCGGCATCTCCGTCACCAAGGCGGCGGAGCTGATGCAGACCCAGGACAGGATCATCCGCTCCTTCCCCGAGGTCGAGTCGGTCTTTGGCAAGGCCGGACGCGCTTCCACCTCGACCGATCCGGCGCCGACCGAGATGTTCGAGACGGTGGTCAACCTCAAGCCGAAGCAGCAATGGCGTGCGGGCGTCACGGTGGACAGCCTGATCGCGGAGATGGACAAGGCCTTGCAGTTTCCGGGCGTGTCGAATGCCTGGACCATGCCGATCAAGGCCCGCATCGACATGCTCTCGACCGGCATCCGCACGCCGGTCGGCGTGAAGGTGATCGGCACCGATCTCGTCGAGATGGACCGGCTCGCGAGGCAGGTCGAGCAGGTGCTGAGGGCCGTGCCCGGAACCTCGTCCGCCTATGCCGAGCGCAGCATCGGCGGCTACTATCTCGAAATCGTCCCCGACCGCGCTGCGCTGGCGCGCTATGGCATCATGGTTGGGGACGTGCAGGACACCATCGCGACCGCGCTCGGCGGACAGACGGTGACGACGACGGTGGAAGGGCGGCAGCGCTTCACCGTCAACATGCGCTACCCGCGCGACCTGCGCGACAATCCCAAGGCCATCGCCGACGACATCCTGGTGCCGATGCCGGCGGGCGGGGCGGTGCCGCTCGGCGAGGTCGCAAAAGTCCAGTTCGCGCGCGGCCCGACGTCGATCCGGACGGAAAACGCGCAGCTTGCGACCTACATCTATGTCGACATCCGCGACCGCGATCTCGGCGGCTATGTCGCCGACGCGCGGCGCGCGGTGCAGGCGAGCATCCAGTTCCCGCCGGGCTATTATGTGGTCTGGAGCGGCCAGTACGAATATCTGGAGCGGGCGACGGCGCGCCTGAAGATCGTGGTGCCGGCAACCCTGCTCATTATTTTCCTGCTGCTCTATCTCAACTTCCGCACGGTTACCGAAACGATGATCGTCATGCTGTCGCTGCCGTTCGCGCTGGTCGGCGGGCTCTGGCTGATGTGGTGGCTGGGTTTCAATCTTTCGGTGGCGGTCGCCGTCGGGTTCATCGCGCTCGCCGGCGTTGCCGCCGAGACCGGCGTGGTGATGCTGATCTATCTCAACCACGCCCTTGAGGCGATTGCGCAGCGCCGCGCTGCGGAGGGACGCGCGTTGACGAGGGACGATCTTTACGACGCCATCATGGAAGGCGCGGTCGAACGGGTGCGGCCCAAGATGATGACCGTGGTCGCGATCATGGCCGGGCTGTTGCCGATCATGTGGAGCACGGGCACGGGATCGGAGATCATGCAACGCATCGCGGTGCCGATGATCGGCGGCATGGTTTCGTCGACACTGCTGACGCTGATCGTCATTCCCGCGATCTTTGCTTTGGTGAAGGGGGCGCGGCTGCGCCATGTCCGCGTTCGGTCCGCCGCAGCCAGCCCGGCCGGCACGTAACAGCATGGCGTCGCGTGCCGGCTCGGTTTACGCGCGCGGCTAGTAGACCGACACCGGCACCACGCCCGCACCCATCATGCCGAGCGCGCGCGCCGCGGTGACGGAGAGATCGACGATGCGTCCACGCACGAACGGGCCGCGGTCGTTGACGCGGCACTGGATGGAACGTCCGCCATGGGTGACGGTGAGGACGGTGCCCATGGCCGCCGTCCGGTGCGCGCAGGTCATGCCGCCGCCGCGTCCTCCATAGTAGGAGGCGAGGCCTGTTTGAGCGGAAGCGGTGACGACGGTTGAGAGGGAGATGGCGGCAGCGAGGATGATGGTTCGATACATGGGGACTCGTCATGTGAGAGGAATCCCTGCCCTGCGGCGCTCTAAAGCGGCAGACCTTGTTGGCTGGCTTGACCAAAGCAAGGTCATTTGTCGAACCGTTGGACGACTTGAAAAATTGTTCTCTTTATGTTCTATTGGCTTTCCACGCGAGTTGGACGTCATGCTGGCCATGGACGCTCAAAAAGATCGGGAAATCATCAGGTTATGGAACGCGCTGCGGGCCCTGCAACGGGACGGCCGCCCGACCGCGCTGATCCTGCGCAAAATCGAAAAGGCGCTAGCCGAGAGGGAGCCGGTTGAAGAGGCGCGCTATGGGACTTGACCACGTCCGCTCCGAGATCGAGCACATGCGCGTCCAGGTCGCCCGCCAGCGGCGGGAAATCCTGCAGCTGCAGAAGGCGGGCATCCCGACAGTTTCGGCGGAAGCGTTGCTGGAAAGGATGCTGGGCAAGATCGATACGCTGTGCGAGCAGCGCGAGCGGCTCAAGCTGGAAGCGAATGTCACTGTCGCGCGCGCACGCTAGGGCATCTCGCGTTCAACTTTCCTTCACGCCGGCCTTTCGCATGCCCTCGCAAAAGCGCTCCATCGTCTCGGGCGTCTGATAGGGCACGCCCTCCCTGATCCATTGCAGGGTGAGTTGCGGCTGCCCGATCATGACCTGCTGAAGATATTCCCGCGCTTCGTCGATCCTGCCGAGCTGGGCGAGAGCGGCACAGCGCAGGCGCTGCGCGCCTTGGAACCCCGGCCGCATCCTCAGGAGTTCGCCGGAATAATGCAGCGCCTGATCGTAGCGGCCGGCGGTATAATGCGCCACGGCAATGCCGCCGAAAAACATCGCCATTTCCGGGTCCATCGGGCTCAAGCGAATGGCCGTCTCGGCGTGGTCGACGGCGTCGCGATCCCTGCCCGAGAAAGCGAGGCCGTGGCTGAGGTAGCCGTGCGCGGCTGCCGAACTCGGGTTGAGCCGGACCGCGGCTTCAAATGCCGCGATCAATTCTTCCGTGCGTCGCTCCATCATGCAGAGATAGCCGAGAGCGATCTGTCCCCAGGCGGTCCGGTGGTCCAGTTCGATCGCGCGAAGCGTGTGCTCGCGGCCCGCTTTCAGGCCTTCGTTGCGGTCGACCCAGCCGTTGTGGGCGGCAAAGACCAGGCAGAAGCCGAGCAGGCTGCGCGCCGGCTCGTAGTCGGGCCAGGAGTTCCACAGTTCGTTGCAGGGCCTCGATCGCCGCCCGGTTGTCGTCGGCGTTGAGACGCCAGACGTGAGTCAGTGCACGCGCCACCTGCTCCCAGGCTCCGAGATCCTGCGCCGAGCGGGTGGAGGCGCGGACGCCTTCAGCGGCCAGCACGAACGGTTCGATCGCGCCGACCACGTTGCGCGCGATCTCGTCCTGGACGGCGAAGATGTCGCCAAGCTCGCGGTCGTATTGCTCGGCCCAGTGATGCAGCCCGTTCCGCGCCTCGATCAACTGCGCGCTGATACGCAATCGCTTCGCTGCGCGGCGAATGCTCCCGCGCAGCAAGTAGCGCACGCCAAGCTCGCGGCCGATCGCGCTCACGTCGGCCGACCGATCCTTGTAGATAAACGTGGAATTTCGCGCGATGACGAACAGCCACTTGATGCGGGACAGTCCCGTGATCAGGTCTTCCGTCACGCCATCGGCGATATGCTCCTGATCCGGCTCGTCGCTCAAATTCTCGAAGGGCAGGACTGCAATCGAAGGCTTGTCCGGCAAGGCAGGGAACTGGCTTGTATTCGCCTCGTTCGCATGGACCGCCGCTTCGGCGAGGCGACCCTCGAACACATAGCCCCGTTTTGGCACGGTCTTGATCTCGAACTCGCTGTTGCCGTTGAGAACCTGCCGAATGTCCTTGATGCATTGCACCAGCGAGTTCTCGGTGACCGCGATATGGCCCCAGATGTGGTCGATCAACTCCGACTTGCTGACCAGCCGGCCGCGGTTGCGGGAGAGATAGGCCAGCACATCGAAGGACTTGGGGCGCAGCTGCAGCGGCAGGCCGGCCCGGCGCAGACATGCCGAGGGATAGTCGATCTCGAGCGGCCTGGAACTGGAACTCTGGATGTCAGCCATTGCCGAGGGGCCGCCTCTCTCTTGCGCCTGCGATACTACGCCCCTTTCAGAAGAATTTCATTGCGTCTTCACGACGCGCAATGGTGCATTTGGCATCACGCTCCCGAGCCGGCCCATGAGCCGGAGGGAGATTGCCATGAAATCGATTGCCATCGCCGCCGCATTGACCTGCGCACTCGCAAGCCTTCCGGCAAAAGCCGACGTCGTCATGGACTGGAACGCCAAGGCGGACGCCATAGGTGCCGAGAAGCAGCTCATGAACTCCGCCAATTCACGTGCCCAGGCGATGCTGCATGTCGCCATGTTCGAGGCGATCAATGCCATCGACAAACGCTATACACCCTACAAGCTCAGTCTTGCGGCGGATCCCGGCACTTCACGCGAAGCAGCTGCGTCCGTGGCGGCGCATGACGTGCTCATCGCGCTCTATCCGGATCAGAAGGCTGACCTCGATACGACGCTGGCGACGTCGTTGTCGGCGATTGCCGACGGCGATGCAAAGTCAAAAGGTGTCGAACTCGGCAAAAAGGCCGCGGCCGAAATCATCGCATTGCGGGCCAAGGACGGCAGCGGTGGGCCTGAAAACTATCGGCCGCAGACCTCGCCCGGCGCCTATGTACCGACCGTTGTGCCGATCGAGTCGACCGCCGCGCAAATTACGCCGTGGGTGATGCGGACGGCCGCGCAGTTCCGGCCCGCCGCGCCGCCGGCACTCACATCCGATGTCTGGACCAGGGACCTCAACGAAATCCGCGAATATGGCGGTCTCAACAGCACCAAACGCAGCGCCGAACAGACCACGATCGGGCGCTTCTGGTTCTTCACGGGGCCGCGGACCTATAACGCGATCGTTCGCCAGATCGCCACGGCCCGGAACATGGACCTCGTGGACTGCGCACGGCTCTATGCGTTGACGGCAATGGCGGCCAGCGACGCCTTCATTGCCGTGTTCGACGGCAAATATGCCTACAATCTCTGGCGGCCCGTCACCGCGATCCGCAATGCCGATACCACCAACAATCCCGCCACGCCGCGCGAGGCGTCATGGGCGCCGCTCGGCACCACGCCGATGCATCCGGAATATCCTTGCGCGCACTGCATCGTCGCCGCGGCCGTCTCCGGCGTGCTGCAGAATGTCGTGGGCAACGAGGTCGGCGAGATCACCCTTGCCAGTCCAACGGCGCCGGGCGTCACCCGCAAATGGACGCGCCTGCAGGACTACAGCGACGAAGTTTCGAACGCGCGGATCTATGCGGGCTTCCACTATCGCTTCTCGACGGAAGCCGGCAAGGACATGGGCAGCAAGATCGCGGATCTGGCGGTCGGCACGCAACTGCTCGGCAATGTCGCGGCGGCGAAATCGAAATAGCCGAGGTCAGCGTCGCGGCGGCGCCGTGGGCACCGGGGAAGGCATCGGGGCGGGGATCTCGATCTTCGGAGGCGGCTCGCTTGGGACCACCGTTGCGCCCGCTTCCTTCGCGGCGTGGAACGTGGTGCCCGGAGGCGCGGCGATACGATCGGCGCCGGGGCCCTTCTCGTACCAGAACACGAGGCCGCCGACGGCGGCGAGGCCGATCGCCGCGGTCACGAGCACGGGCCAATGAATGTGTTCCGGCAGCTTCTTGCGGGGCATGCAGGATAAAGCCCCGCAGGCGGAACTGGTTCCATGCGTGGCGTTGTGCCGCGCATGCTGAACCGGTGAGAAGCGCGATTAGCCCGCCTTCTGCATGCCGTCGTGCGGGTCGGCGCGCAGGTTCTGGAAGAACTTTTCCACCTCGCGCGACAGCGTCTCGGCGGTGGCCGTGAGCTCGTTGGAGGCCGACAGCACGGATTCCGCCGCGTTCGAGGTCTGGCCCATGGCGTCGCTGAGCGAGCCGATATTGTCGACCAGGGTCTGGTTGCCCTGTGCGGCGAGCTGCGCGTTCTGCGAGATTTCGCGCGTCGCCTGGTCCTGCTGACCGATCGCCGAGGCGATGTTCGAGGTAACGTCGTTGATCTCGCGCACGGCGGTGCCGATCTCGCGCACGGCATCGACCGAATTGCGCGTCGAGGTCTGGATGGTGGCGACGTTCTCGCTGATCTCGGCGGTGGCCTTTGCGGTCTGGCCCGCCAGCGCCTTCACCTCATGCGCCACCACGGCAAAGCCGCGGCCGGCTTCGCCGGCGCGCGCCGCCTCGATGGTCGCGTTGAGCGCCAGCAGGTTGGTCTGCGCGGCGATGGTCTGGATCAGCGCCACGACGCCGTCGATGCGCTGGGTGGCGGCGGCGAGGCCCTCGATCTCCGTGATCGACCTGTCGGTGCGCTGGCCGGCCTGTTCGACCGCGGCGGCCGACGCGCGCACCTGACGGCCGATCTCCTCGACCGAGGCCGAAAGCTCTTCGGCGGCGCCCGCCACGGCCGAGACGTTGCTGGAAGCCTGTTCGGTGGCGTCGGCCGCGGCGACCGCCTGGCCGCTCGCGCTGGAGGCGACGCTGGCGATGCTCTGTGCCGTCGAGCGCATCGCCGCCGCGCTGTCGCCGACGGTGCGCACCACGGCGCCGATGGCGCCACGGAACGCCTCGACCGAAGCCTCGATATGCTTGGTGCGTTCGTCGCGCTCTCTGGAATCTTCCATGACCTGCGAATTGAGGTTGCGGTTGCGCTCCATCGCTTCCTTGAAGATCTGGATAGCACGGGCGAGCGAGCCGATCTCGTCGGCGCGCGCCGTATGCGGCACCTCGACATTATCCTCGCCGTCCGCCACGCGCTTGATGGTGTCGGTGATGATCGAGAGCGGACGGGCGATCGAGCGGGCGATGATCAGCACGCCGAGCACGACCACCAGCAGGGCAAAGGCGCCGAGACCGGTAAGGATGAACGCAAGCGTATGGCTTTCGTCGGCGCGCTGGGCGAGGCGCTTGCTGCGCTCGGCATAGACTTTCGATAGCGCCTCGAGATCCTTGTTGAGCGCGGAGCGAACCGCGCGGTTGGCGTCGTTGTCGCCCCATTCGCGCCCCGCAGCCGCACCGATCTCGACGCCGCGGCGCACCAGTTCGGCGCGGAATTCGACGAACTGCTGCACGCGCTTCTTGAAGGCGGCGAACTGCTCGGCGTCGTCGGCCTGCACCAGCGCTTCCCAGTTCTTCACCACTTCCAGGATGCGCGCGTTGAAGGCGAGCAGGCCCTCGCCGTATTTCTTCACCACGGCGGGCTCGGTCGACATGTAGACGCCGCGGGATTCCATCACCACGGCGTAGACCAGCGAGTTGATGCGCTCGACGTTCAGCGCGGCGCGGCTGGCGGTCGAGACCGCCTCGGTCAGCTCGGTGTTGCGGCGCGTGTTGTAGTCCGACAGCGCGGTGATCGCCGCGGTCAGGAGGGCGAACAGCGCGAAGATCGAATAGAGCTTGGCCGCGAGCGAGAGTTTGGAGGTCATAACTAACCGGCTACTGTTGGAATGGATTTCACAAATTCCCTGGTCCCGGCGGTCCCCTGAAACGAGGGTTTGGCGCGGACGCCGGGCGTCTAAAAATTGTGCTGAATTTTCATGGATATTTCATTAACGCGCGAGCTTTGCGTGACTGCAACTATTGCTGTTATTTTATAGATAAATCAATTAGTTGAAGCGAATTGTGACAATTACGGGCAGCGTCATGGGTAGGATAACTGCGACCATCGCGCGCATGTGGCATGCCTTTGGCATGCCAGAGCGTGCGGCTTGCCCGGTCGACAGGCAGACCTGGTCGCCCGGTCGTTGCAGGCCAATGCTAGGCTGCGCTCGCATTCGTGCCCGGAGTCCTCATGGCCTACCGCCAGGCGATCGACGCCATTTCCTACGTCTTCGCCGACCTGCGCGACCTGCTCGCGAAGGCGACGCCGCCGCGCTCCGGCGACCGCCTGGCGGGGATCGCTGCCGGCAGCGCCGAGGAGATGATCGCCGCGCGGATGGCGCTGGCCGACCTGCCGCTCAAGCAATTCCTTGATGAGGCCGTGGTCCCCTATGAGGACGACGAGGTGACGCGCCTCATCGTCGACAGCCATGATGCAAAAGCGTTTGTGCCGATCTCCTCGCTCACCGTCGGCGCTTTCCGCGACTGGCTGTTGTCCGATGCCGCGACACCGGCGGTGCTGGCCGGCCTTGCGCGCGGCGTGATGCCGGAAATGGTCGCGGCGGTGTCAAAACTGATGCGCAACCAGGACCTGATCCAGGTTGCGAAGAAATGCGAGGTAACGACGCGTTTTCGCAACACAATCGGCTTGCGGGGGCGGATGAGCACGCGCCTGCAGCCCAACCATCCCTTTGACGATGCGCGCGGCATCACCGCCTCCATCCTCGACGGGCTGTTGCTGGGTTCAGGCGACGCCTGCATCGGCATCAATCCGGCCAGCGATGATCCGGCTGTGATCGCGGGCCTGGTGCGGCTGCTCGACGACATCATCGCGCGCTTCGAGATTCCGACCCAGGGCTGCGTGCTGACCCATGTCACCACCACGCTTGCGCTGATCGGGCAGGGGGCGCCGGTCGACCTGGTGTTCCAGTCGATCGCGGGCACGGAGGCCGCCAACCGCAGTTTTGGCGTCTCGCTCGCCTTGTTGCGCGAAGCGCGCGAGGCTGGGCTGTCGCTGAAGCGCGGCACCGTCGGCAACAATGTCATGTATTTCGAAACCGGGCAGGGCTCGGCACTGTCGGCCAATGCGCATCACGGCGTCGACCAGCAAACCTGCGAGGCGCGCGCCTATGCGGTGGCCCGCGCCTTCGATCCGCTGCTGGTCAACAGCGTGGTCGGCTTCATCGGTCCGGAATATCTCTATGACGGCAAGGAAATCATCCGCGCGGGGCTGGAGGATCATTTCTGCGGCAAGCTCATGGGCGCTCCCCTTGGTGTCGATGTCTGCTACACCAACCATGCCGAAGCCGACCAGGACGACATGGACAATCTCCTGACGCTGCTGGCGGCCGCCGGCGTCACCTTCATCATGGGCGTGCCGGGCGCGGACGACGTCATGCTGAACTACCAGTCGACCTCGTTCCATGACGCGCTTTATCTCCGCGACCTGTTCGGCTTGAAGCGGGCGCCGGAATTCGACGATTGGCTGGTGCGGATGGGACTTTCCGGCACCGATTTTCGCCTGGCCGGAAACGCGGGCCAGCTACCCGATTTTGCCGTCAAATTGATCGCTTGAGAGGCATTCCAGGGACGGCATGCAACCATGGAACTGGGCAGGGCGTTGGCGCTGCGCCACAATCCGGGTGAGGAATTGGTAGCCGAGCCTTCAAGCTCGTGATTATATTCCGCATTACCGGGCAAGTAACGAGAATGCTTGAGGAAGTTTGATGCGAGCAGAAGCTTTTGAGACGGTGCGGCGGATCCTCCTGGTGTTTCCCCGCTACACGTCCTCCTTCGGTACCTTCGAGCACGCCTATCCGCTGACGGACGGCGTCAAGGGCTTCATGCCGCCGCAGGGTCTTTTGGTGATCGCGGCCTACCTGCCGGCCAATTGGCCGGTGCGCTTTATCGACGAGAACCTCGCCCCCGCCACCAAGGAAGACTTCGAGTGGGCGGAGGCGGTGATGGTTAGCGGCATGCACATCCAGCGCACCCAGATGAACGACATCTGCCGCCGCGCCCATGCCTATGACCTGCCGGTGGCGCTGGGCGGCCCGTCGGTCAGCGCCTGCCCGGATTACTATCCGTCGTTCGATTACCTCCATGTCGGCGAACTCGGCGATGCCACCAACGAGCTGTTCCAGCGTCTGGCGGAGGATACGACGCGCCCCGAGAAGCAGGTCGTGCTGACGACCAAGGACCGCGTCGCCATGAGCGAGTTTCCGATCCCCGCCTACGAGCTGGCGGATACGCGGAAATATCTGCTCGCCAGCATCCAGTATTCCTCGGGCTGTCCGTATCAGTGCGAGTTCTGCGACATCCCCGGCCTCTACGGCCGCAACCCGCGCCTGAAGACGCCGCAGCAGATCATCGCCGAGCTCGACAAGCTGCACGCCGTCGGCATGGCCGACACCGTCTATTTCGTCGACGACAATTTCATCGGCAACCGCAAGGCGGCGTTGGATTTGCTGCCGCATCTGATCGAATGGCAGAAGCGCACCGGCTACATCACGCGGCTCGCCTGCGAGGCCACGCTCAACATCGCCAAGCGCCCCGAGATCCTGGAGAAGATGAAGGAGGCGATGTTCGTCACCATCTTCTGCGGCATCGAGACCCCCGATCCGGAAGCGCTGAAGGCGATGCACAAGGACCACAACATGATGGTCCCGATCCTCGAGGGCGTGCAGACCATCAACTCCTACGGCATGGAAGTCGTGTCCGGCATCATCATGGGGCTCGACACCGACAGGCCCGGCACCGCGGACGCGCTGCTCGATTTCGTCGAGCAGTCCCGCATCCCGCTGCTCACCATCAACCTGCTGCAGGCGCTGCCGAAGACGCCTCTGTGGGATCGCCTGGAGAAGGAAGGCCGCCTGATCGGTGACGAGGCTGCGGAGGGGCGCGATTCCAACGTCGACTTCCTGATGCCCTATGACGAGGTCGTCACCGCCTGGAAGCGCGCGATGAAGGTCGCCTACGAGCCGGCAAAACTGTTCGAGCGTTACCTGTACCAGTGCGAGTACACCTATAACCAGCGTCTCAAGGTGCCGGTGGCGGACGAATTGAAGAGCTGGCCCAACATCCGCCGCGCGCTGATCATGCTGCGCAACATCTTCTGGAAGGTCGGCGTGCTTGGCGACTACAAGCGCGTGTTCTGGAAGTTCGCGCTCGGCCGCATCCGCAAGGGCGACATCGAGGGCCTGATCGGCTCGACGCTGATCGCCCATCATTTGATCGAGTTCGCGCGGCTGGCCACGAGCGGCCAGCAGAACGCCTCGAACTACTCGATCCGGCTGCGCGAGGCCGCCGTCCCTGCCGAGTGAGCCGAAAACCCCGGCGTCGCCGCGCTCGCTCGCCGATTTGCGGGCGCTGACGCCGGCGCGCGTCGGGCTCGGCCGCTCGGGCGCGGGCCTGCCGACGCAGGCGCTGCTCGGCTTCACGCTCGACCATGCCCGCGCCCGCGACGCCGTGCATGCCGCTTTCGATACCGAAAACCTGATCGCCGCGCTCGGTGCGCTGGGCCTCGATCCCGTGCAGGTCGCCAGCCGCGTGCCCAACCGGCGCGATTATCTGCGCCGGCCCGATCTCGGGCGGATGTGCGATGCGGACTCGCAGCGCCTGCTCGCCGGCAGGGCGCGCGGTCCGTGCGACCTCGTGCTCGTGATTGCCGACGGCCTGTCACCGGCGGCGGTCAATCTCCACGCGGCCGGCGTCACCCGCGAACTGTTGCCGCTGCTGACGCAGGCCGGCATCGTGCCCGGCCATGTCGTCATCGCCTCGGGCGCGCGCGTCGCGCTCGGCGACGAGATCGGCGAACTTCTCAAGGCACACATGGTGGCGATGCTGATCGGCGAGCGGCCGGGCCTGTCGGCGCCGGACAGTCTCGGCGCCTACCTGACCTATGGTCCCACGGTCGGCCGATCAGATGCGGAGCGCAATTGCGTCTCCAACATTCACAGTTCCGGGCTGAGTTCCGCGGAGGCCGCCTTCAAGATCGCGTGGCTGATCCGCGAGGCACTGACGCGCAAGACCACCGGTGTCGCGCTGAAGGACGAGAGCGGCGAAGCACTTGTCCCCCGTCTTGCAAAACCGGTGTGACAAATCAGACACTTAACGGGCCTTTTCGAGTCAGGCGCGCGGTTTTGTCAGGCCGCGTCACCTTGCGGTTCAAGGTCCGGACCTGCTACATCAGGTCCGCTGAATTTGCCGTATTTTTTCAAGGGTTAACGCCGATCCCCGCAGGGGCCGACAGAGCCGCTTTCGCGCGTTATCCAAAACCCTAAGCGACATCGTCAGGCGATGTGAGGACTGAACAGGTCATGCTCGATAAGTACAGCGAAAGCGAAGTCCACGTCGACGTGGTCGAGGAGCGGCCGACTTCGAGCATCGCCTTCGGGCTGGAGCGGATGGGGCTGATCGCGATCAAGGCGCCGGTGCTGTCCGTCATCATCCTGTTCGTGCTGATGGTCGCGGCGATTTTCGGCATCGAGCGCATCAAGATCGACGACTCGCTGAGCCAGTTGTTCCGCTCCAATTCGAAGGACTACAAGCAATACGAGGCGGTGACCAAGCGCTTCCCGGCGACCGAGTTCGACGTGCTGGTCGTGGTCGAGGGCAAGACGCTGCTGGCGCGCGACAACCTCGAGAAAATCCGCGACATGGTCACCGACCTGCAGCTCGTCGAGGGCGTGCGCGGGCTGGTGTCGCTGTTCTCGGCGCGCCAGGCGCCCGAGCCGGGCAAATTGCCCGCGGCGTTGTTCCCGGCCGATCTGCCCGAGGGGCCCGCCTACGACAAATTCGTCGAGACCGTGAAGGCAAACGAGATCATTCGCGGCAAGCTGCTGTCGGAAGACGGCACGCTGGCATTGATCGTGTTGTCGCTCGAACCTGAAGTGGTCGCCAGCAACAAGCTGACCAAGGTGATCGGCGACATGCGCAAGATCATGACCGACGATCTCTCGGGCAGCAGGCTGAACGCGCAGCTGTCGGGCGTGCCGGTCATGCAGCTCGAAATCCGCAACGCGGTCAAGCGCGACGGACTGACCTACAACATCCTCGGCATCGTGGCCGGCTGCATCATCGCGATCATCTTCTTCCGCAAGATATCGTTCATGATCATCGCGGCCTTCCCGCCGATCATCGCGATCCTGCTCGCGCTCGGCGGCCTCGGCTGGGCCAATTTCAATCTCAACATGTTCCTCAACGTGATGACGCCGCTCATCATGGTGATCAGTTTTTCGGACTCGATGCAGCTGACCTTTGCGGCGCGCGACCGGCTGATTGCGGGACAGGACAAGGTGACCGCCTTCACCAATGCGGTGATGGTGGTGGGACCGGCCTGCGTTCTTACCCATGGCACGGCCGGAATTTCCTTCATCGCGTTGCAGTTCTCGGACTCCGATCTGATCCGCAAGTTCGGCGAGGCGGGCCTCGCCGCTACCATCATTGCGCTGATCGCGGTGCTCTCGCTGGTGCCCGCGTTCGGCGTGCTGCTGGTGCGCAACGAAAAGGTCTTTGCGGTCAAATTCCAGGGCGCCGACGCCGGCGTGCAGATGCTGCGCAATTTCTGCTACTGGATCGCGGTGCGCATGGTGAGCCGTCCCGGGCTGTTCAGCCTGATCGCGCTGGTCGTGGTCGCAGGCCTCGGCGTCGTCTATTCGAGCCTGGAGCCGCGCTATCGCCTTGCCGACCAGGTGCCGGACAAGCGGCAGGCGGTGGCGGCAAGCAGCCGGCTCGACGCCAAGCTCACCGGCGCCAACCCGATCGACGTGCTGATCGAATTCCCCAAGGGCGCCGATCTCTATTCACCGCAAACACTGAAGGTGATCGCCGACGTGCACGCGACCGTGGAGACGGCGGCGGGCGTCGGCAATGTGTGGTCGCTGGAAACGTTGCGCCGCTGGCTCGCGGAGAAGGCCGGTAGCTCCGACGTCAACACGCTCAAGCAATATGTCAGCGTGATCCCCGAGCATCTGGTGCGCCGCTTCATTTCCGCCGAGCAGGATGCGGTGGTGGTGTCCGGCCGCGTGCCCGACCACGATTCAAGCGAGCTATTGCCTGTCATCGACAAGCTCGACCAGGCGCTCGACAAGGTGCGCCAGGCCAATCCCGGCTATGAGATCGCGGTGACCGGCCTGTCGGCCATCGCCGCGCGCAACAGCGCCAACATGATCGAGAAGCTCAACCGCGGCCTCACCGTGGAGTTCATCCTGGTCGCGGTGTTCATCGGGCTCGCCTTCCGCTCCACCGTGGTGATGTTCTCCTGCATCCTGCCGGGCATCTTCCCGGTGGTGCTGTCGGGCACGGTGCTGTGGCTGCTGGGCGAAGGCCTGCAATTCGCCAGCGTCGTGGCGCTCACCGTGTCGTTCGGCCTCGGCCTGTCCGCGACCATCCACTTCCTCAATCGGCTGCGGCTGGAGAGCAAGCCCGGCGTCACCTCTGATATCGCGGTGGAGCGCGCCACCGTGCTGGTCGGCCCGGCGCTGATCCTGACCACGGTGGTGCTGGCCTGCGGCCTGATCGTGACCGTGTTCTCCGACTTGCCGTCGCTGCGGCTGTTCGGCTGGCTCAGCGCCTTCTCGATGGTGGCGGCGCTGATCGCCGACCTCTTCATCCTGCGGCCGACGGCGATGTGGCTGATCAACATGCGCGAAAAAATCCGCGGCGCGCGCAGCGGCGCCAGCCAGCCGAAGCCCGCGGAGTAGGGGGGCCGCGATCGCGCGGCTTAATCCATCTCTCCGCGTTGCCAAGATCGCTACGCGTGCAGTTCCGACTGCAACAGGCCGTCCATCAGCAGAGCGGTCTGCAGCGACATCGTCGCCGCCTTCAGATAGGCCGGTTCCTGGATCGCATGGGCAAGCATGCGGATCGCAACCGCCCAGTAGGACCGATCGCGTTGATCCTGGCTCAACGCGGCAAGGAATTCACTCGCTTCGCCGACGGATTGCAAAGCTCTGCCGTCGATGAGCTGCAAGACAAACGACAGTGGCGTACGGTTCGTAATTTCCATCACCTGACCGTGCGCGCTAGAGCATGATCCGGAAAAGTGTGAAGCGGTTTTCATGCTCAAACAAAGAGCTAATGCGCGATGATGATTCATCGCGCTCTAGCGTGCGTCTGACGACGAAAACCCGCTCAACCCTTTTGGGTCGAGCGGGCGCTGCGCCATTTCCAGTACATCCGTGGAAAGGCGCGGACGGGCTCAGGCCAGCGACAGATTTTCCGCGCTGCTCTTGCCCCGCATCTTGTCGGCCTTGATCTCGAAGTTGACCTTCTGGCCTTCAGCCAGCCCGGCAAGACCGGCGCGTTCGATGGCGCTGATGTGTACGAACACATCATTGCTGCCGTCGTTCGGCTGGATAAACCCGAAGCCCTTTTGGCCGTTGAACCACTTCACAGTACCTGTCGTCATTTTCTTCTCCAAAGCGCAGAAGCGCATGCCGCGTGACGATCACGCGACCAATTTCAACTTCGTCGATGTCTCTGGAAAAGGAGCCCGCGGGCGCATTCAACAAGGCACAGCGGCTGATCGAATGAGGGCTATATATAGAACATCTGCGGCTTTGCAAGGAGAGCAGTCAATTTAGTTTCAAGCGCGGCACGCAAAGGCAGTCGCTAGGCAACGATTGCCCAAACCAAGACCACGACCGCGAGAGAGACGATCGCGGAAGTGATGTGCAGCGGATACGGATCGTTATTCATTCGGAACTCCTGCCGCGACTTTCCTTCACGGAGGCGGGCCCGCCACTTGAAGGTGCCGGCCCCGGCGGCTCAACATCCGCGACAGATGCCTTTCAAACGAGCGGCGACCTTGTCGTTTTCCGTCTTGAGCCACTCGACGGGATCGACAAAGGATCCGTCAGGCCTTTCGATCTGTTGCCGTCGCGGCTTCTCCATTGCTGCCTTGGCTGGAAGGAACGTCTCGTTCAAAGCAAGCCAGGCGTTCCTTATCCGATTTGATGGAGCGACACTGCTCGTCTGCAGCAGACGCCGGTGAGATCGCGAGAATACTCAGGCCGATCGCCGTCGCACTGGCTATCCACATGTGGTCAATACCTTTCGCGGGACGTCGGCGAATCTCGATGAAAAGCGCTTCAGCGGGCTGGCGAAAATGCGCACGTTCCGCGGTTTGTCGTCCGATCCGGCATCGACCGAACAATGACGGTGCGCGCTTATTGGGTAAATAGCTATCGCTTTCTTGCACAATCTGCGGATTCCCCGGAGCGCCGCCCGGCGCCCGGGAAGATCATTATCTGCCGTAGCGCTGCTTGCACCTCACCCGGGTTGGCTTACCTTGCAATTCAACCCTTCATTTCAGGAGCGCACCAGCATGGCGACATTTGTTGTTCTCACGGAAGCCGCCAACGACAGTCAGATCACAGTCAATCTGGATCAAATCCGGTTCGTTCGTCCCTGGTCCGACGGAACCTCGATCATTTATTTCGATAACGATCAATCGCTCCCGGTGAAAGAGAGCAGCGAGAACATCGCTCGTCTTTCGGCCAAGGCAAAGTGGGCCTGATGTCCCGGCTGGAGGCGGGCCGGACCTACTCGTCCAGAGCAAGCGCATCGCGGCGCATGCTATAGGTAAAGGGATCGGCCGGACTACCTGTACCGCCGCGGGCAAGACGGCCCTGTTCGTAAAGCATCAAGCAATTGGCTACGACGCGTTGTCGGTAAGTCTTGTCTTCCCAATAAAGAATGTCGGCGATATCGGTCGCGCTCAGCGTCAACTTGCGTTTGCGCTTCATCAGGTCAAGGATGTCATCGGCGATCGTCATCCAGCGTGTTTCCTGACCGCTCTCGCGCCAGTCGGCTGCGAGCCGTTGTGCATCTATCAGCCAGCTACGGACGACCTGCCACTTGTCCTGCCCGCGTGCCGGGAAGTCAAGCGGAGCAGGAGCGCGCCTGACTCTGAGCGAACAGGATCGTTCCTGTTCTGCGAGCCGCAGACCGTCGCAGCGCATCAACAAGGCATGCCTCCATTGACT
Source organism: uncultured Alphaproteobacteria bacterium (assembly GCA_963726865.1). GTDB lineage: Bacteria > Pseudomonadota > Alphaproteobacteria > Rhizobiales > Xanthobacteraceae > Bradyrhizobium. The sequence goes on from CAVSEE010000008.1 coordinate 520,836, forward strand.
TCGGACGGTCTAAGGTGCACTCCGCTGCAGACGATACTCTTGCATCGGAGCAAATGGCTTGAAGAGTATCCGGATTGTACCCGCGACCGAAAATGGCAGAGGACAAAGTGTCCCCTTCGTCCTGGCGGTCGGATCGAACAGGCAGGCATGCGTTTTGAAGACGACCTTCAAGACGCAAAGCCAGGCCCGCAGCTATTTGCAAAAGCACCGGACCGTACTGGAAGTGATGGCTCGGTCCCGTTTCGAGCGGGGTGAGATCGACGAGGGCATTGTTCAGGTGAGAATGCTGTAGATCCGGCGTTCGCGGAGCAACTCTCCCGCCAGGCCCGGCGGACCAATGGACATGATCGCCACGCGGCGATCACGTCGCCAACAAAGCACTCGCTGGGTTGAGGATAGGCAGCTGCCGTGTACCGGTGGCGAGCCATCGGCGCGTTCATCCTCACATCGCTCATTCACATCGTAGTTGGGTCTCCTGAGCAATTGGCCGGCATTCAGGAGCCGCCCCGTCTTCGCGGCCGAACGAGAGGAGAGACTGTTGCAGGTATTCGTCCGCGATAACAATGTCGATCAGGCGCTCCGCGTACTCAAGAAGAAGATGCAGCGCGAGGGCGTGTTCAGGGAAATGCGCCGGCGCCGTAGTTACGAAAAGCCCTCGGAGGCAACCGCGAGGAGGAAATCCGAAGCGATACGCCGCATGCGCAAGCTCGCGCGGAAGCAGGCGATCCGGGATGGGCTGATTGCCGCTCCGCCGAAGAAGAAGAAAGAGGAGTTCAAGCGCCCGGGCATGGCGGCGGCGTCGACGTGACGAAGGAAATTGTGCCGTCGTTCAGCTGTCACGGCTGAGGCGGGCAAAATCGTCGAAGATGGCGGCAACGAGATTGCGATGGCGGGTGTCTTCCGGCGACAGGCCCGCAACATAAAGGTTCAACGCGTAGCGGGCCTTGGTCGCGGCCTCCTGCCAGGTCTCCGCGGGAACGGACAGCAGCTGATTTTCCAGCATGGTCTGCCGATCGCGCAATTCTCTGGCGTGGTTTTCAACCTCAGCCAGCGTGCGGCGCAGATCGGTCGCTCGTTGCGCCGCCATCCCGCGGTGCTTGTCGAGATCGAGAGGTTCTTCACCCATCCGGCGCACTCGCATCGATGCGCTGCGCATCCGCCAGATCGACCGAACCGATCGATATCATCTCCAGCACGGAAGCCGAGCCGGCTCCCGGCACCAGGATCATGGTGGCGATGCGACGAAAGGCAGCGAACGAAAGCCCTTCGATCAATTCCTCGTCGGTGATGACCTCGTAAGTTCCGGCGGGCAACAGGCGGTCGACGCCCCTGAGGCGAAACGGGTGCTTGAAGGTGACTGCTTCCCGCCGGGAACGAATGGTCATGCGTATCTGCTTTCCCGGCCGACACGGACCTGATGCGGAAAACCATGCGCTCATTCCCCGGGGATAGCCACCTGTTTCTTCCGCCGCTGCCGGGATGCCTTTGAAAAGGCCATGAGGCGGACTTGCTGCTGGCTATCAAGGCCCTGTCGGCGTACCGTTGCGGATCACCGTCCTTCGCATGGCATCTAGCGGTGACTGAGGGTAACGACACGCTCCCGCCGAACAAGGAGCGTTGATGTCCCGCTTTCGCCTCAGCCGACTGGATCGTGCCGCCGGTAATCGTGCCGTTGTTTCTCGGACTGCTTGTGCTGGCAGCGGCCGTTCTGCGTGGATAGAACGATGCATCTACCGTATGTGATCAGCGGAAGGAATCCGTGCGGCTGTGTCAACCTCGGGCGCGGCACGACGGAGGCCGCCCTCAAGAAGGCGAGAGAGCTGCTGCAGGAAGGCTACCTGGACGTAAGAGTGTCCACGCCGCGCGGCCCGCTCCTTGCGCCCGAAGAGTTCGATCAGCTCGAGGCATCGCCGCCGGCTTGCGACGCCGGGACATGAGGCCGGCCATGCCCTCCAGGACTTCGAAGACCTTGAAGACGGCCTACGAACTCCAGGACATGATCGTCGAACAGGCGCGGGCGCTGCACGGTCCATGGCCGGAGGGCATGACATTGTTTGTGTTCGACGATGCTTACGGCTGGTCGGCAAGCGTCAGCCGGGCAGGGTGCCATGACGATCGTTGTTATCGCACCGCTGCGCTGGATATCGTGACCCAACTCAAGGTGAGCTTCGATCTCGCGGCGCCGAACCTGGATGACGGGTGACGTGTCGCACGAGGAAAGCCGATGACCCGCTACTATTTCGATATCAGGGACGGCGAATCGTTCTATGCCGACGATCAGGGCATGGAACTCGAGGATCAAACGGCCGCCGAGATCGAAGCCGCGAAATCTCTTGGCGACATGGCGAAGGATCTCTCCCCGCTTGATGAGCGGCATCGCATGGCGATCGAGGTCCGTACGACCGCCGGCCCTGTCTTCCAGGCGGCATTTATCTTCGAGAACGCTCCACCCAGGCAGTAGCGGTCGCTCGCGCCGGTCCAGGCCGACGCACGAAGGCCAGGGACAGCCGGGCGCGACGTCTCAGCTTTACAACTGAGGCAAATAAGTACAACCTAAGAGATTGTAAGCCAGTTCACAAAAAGAAGCGCGGAGTTGACCTTATACTGCCGGCCTATAATTATTGCATTGATTGATAACACCCTCTGATTTTACGAAGGCGCATCCCATGCGACGAGATTTGCTGATCAAGTCGGGTAATCTGGCGGGCACATCCGACTTCGAGAGTCCTCGCGCCCATCAAAAAGGGGTTCGTCCCGTCCAACGAAGCGGTGACCTACAAGACGCGGGTCAAGCGGGTGCTCCGCACCACGCACGCCGGACGCTCCGGCGCATTCGAATACGAGCTTGCCCGCGTGCTGTCCAACTCCGTCGAGCGGGTCGGGGTGATCCATTCGGTCGGCATCGCCGTCCTCGAGCCCGAAGACAAGGTCATACTCACGGTCACGTTCGACGGCGCCTGGGAAGCCTATATTCGCATCATCTGGCAAAAGGCCACGCGGCTGCTCGATCTCGTCTTTTGCAATTGCGAGGGCTACCCTCTCGGCTACGAGAGCACGTACGAGCAATGGGGAATCTGGCTCAAGCAGGCGCAGAGCGAGGCCTTATTTCTCTACGCCACGCCCGCCTTGACGGTGGACGATACCCGATACCTCGGCATGCACGAGCGGGTGTACCGCCGCGAAGCCGGCAACGCGGCCGACGAGCGCGTCACACGGATGCGAATTCCGAGCGCCGAGGACATCGCAAGGCAATCGCTTTTCGGCACGGGCGCGGGCGGGATCGGCATGGATCCTACCAATGCGGGAATTGGTCAACAGTTGACCAAGCAAGCGGCGGGATTGCATCCATTCCGTCACGGCGTCCGGAGCCTGGTCGGCCTGTACAGGTTGGCGGACCTTTATCCGCCCGGTACCCCGGACGGGGAAATCCTGCATCGGGCGGCCCAGGAACTTCTGCCGGAATTCCGTCAGATGCTCGGTGACGGCGTCTATCAGACCGGCATTGTCCGCGCATTGAAGCGGTTCGAGGAGGCGGTTCTGTGGATGCTGCGGCCTCCTGCCGCCGAGCCGCCTGCGAGACAAGATCTGCCGCTCGAGCCGCCGGAGAAGCCGCCGCTCAAAGACCGCGGTAACGTGCAGGGCGGAATATTGAGCGGGTATCCCGACGACGATCATGGATGCCTTCTTCTGCTTGGCTTTGAAAATCCGGCGGCGGTCGCATCGTTGTTGACCGTTCTGCCCTTCACGTCGGAAGCCGACAACGACAAACCGCAGACAACCGGTCAGATTGCGACCAACATCGCCTTCACGGTCGAGGGACTGCGCGCCGCCGGTCTGACCGACGACGAAGTGCGCGAGCTTCCTGAAGAATTCGTTCAGGGAATGGAACGCCGTGCGGGCCTGTTGGGCGATCTGCGCATCAATCACCCCCGTCGTTGGCGCTTGCCGCCGCTCAACTGGCACCTCGGAGTGAACGCTGTCGACATCGGTGAAAGCGACGACGCGCCGCGCATCGACTTCAGCGCCGTCCATGCGGTCGTCCAGGTCAGACTGCTGTCTCGATCGCCCGATGCGGCAGCATCGAAAGCGCAGTTGATGGCAGCGCTGCAAAAGCTGATTGCCGGCAGCAAGGGCGTGAAGCCGCTGTCATTGCAATGGATGCAGCGGCAGCGAAACAAAGCCGGGGATGTCAAGGAACATTTCGGCTTCCTCGATGGCACGTCCAACCCGGTGCTGAAGAAGAGCGCCGCCGGTGCGCGCTACTCCAACCAGGTCAATCTGGGCGAGATACTGTGCGGCTACCCGAATATGGCCGACAAGTCGGGCGGGCATGCGGAAGCACCGAAGTTGATCCAGGACTTGCTGCAAGACGGCAGCTTCCTGGCGGTGCGCAAGCTGCGACAGGACATCGAGGCGCTGGATGCCGCCTTGTACGCCGCCCAGGCGCAAGCGGCCGCCGCGGGGCTTAAACTGACGCGCGAAGATTTCATGGCCAAGATGATGGGGCGGTGGCCTGATGGACACCCGAACGCCGGCCAGCCGCTGGCCACGGTAATGAGTCCCAATCCGTCTTCGAACGATTTTCACTTTGACGCGGACAAGGACGGTGCGGTGTGCCCGTTTCACGCCCACATCAGGCGCGTCAATCCGCGCGACCGCAATCCGGAACCCGGCAGCCGGTCGCCGCGCTTCATGCGCCGCGGCATGTCCTACGGTCCACCTCGCGACGCAGGGCCCGATCAGGAACGCGGGCTGGTCTTCATGGCCTATAACGCCAGTCTCGGCGAGCAATATGAGCTCGTGCAGAGATGGCTCAATGGCGGAAACAGCTCCGGCTCGTATTCGGGCCAGAGCGATCCGATCTTCGGTTTGGCCGAGCCGGGCCGGCAGCGCCATTTCCGTTTCGAGCATCAGGGCCAGACCGTGCGCATGGCTCTCGACGGGTCGGACCTTCTCCACGACGAGCCTCGTCCCTTCGTGCGTGTCGAGTGGGGAGCGTATTTGTTCGCTCCTTCCAAAAGCGCGCTGGCGCTCCTCAAGGAGCGGGCCGAAGCGAAGTACGACGCGCGGCCGGTGACATGGAGTGCGGAAACCGGTGACCTCAGGATCGCCGATCTGCGCGAGATCGAAAAGCACCACGGCGCGCAAGCCGCAATCGAGGCATGGAAGGCAGCGCTCGAGGATCCCGACGCGCCACTGATTTCACCCCGCGTCAATCTGGGCCGCTATCCGGGAGCGTCATGGCGGTATCCTGAAAACACCGTTTGCCGTTCTGATCGCCGAGCGAGGCCTCGTCGATGATGCGCTGCTGAATGTAAGCGGCAACTTGTCGGTCAAGGGTTATCTGCCCCGCATGCACGACTCCTTCGGGGAGATCTATCTCGGCCTCGATGCTCAGGATCCGGCCTACCAGCGCGATTCCGTAGCGTGCAACGACGCCATTTTGGCTCTCGACAAGGAAGTGGCGTTCAAGAAGGCGCGAGAGTCGACCGCGAAAGCCCTGCAAGCCCTGGTCGATGAAGCCAAAAGCAACGCCCAGGATGACGGAGAGACGAGCTGGGATCTGACGCTGGACGTGCGCGAACTCGTCGACCCGCTGCTGGCCGATTTCTGCGAGGAATGGTTCGGTCTTTCGACGAACGGAAATTTCTTCTCGCGCGGCGGCTATCGCTGGGATTGGAAACAGGACCAGCCGCCGTACTATCCCGGTCATTTTCTCGCACCTTCGCGCTATTTCTTCCAACCTCGGCCGGGAGACGAGCTGGAGAAAACCGGCAAGTTGCACGGCGTCGCCTTGAAAAGCGCAATGACGAAATTCCTGCGCGACTGCGACGAAAAGCAAATACAAATAACAGCGCCGGTGGCGCACGCCATACTCAACTCCCAGCCCGGACAGGGATCGCGACTTCGCCGCTCGCACGCTGGTTGGCGCCGTGATCGGCTTCGTCCCCACCGTCAACGGAAACATCCTGCGGGTCCTGAATGAGTGGCGGGGAAGCCGCCAGCTTCCCCGCGTCGGCGCTGGAAGGATAAAGGCCTCAGCCCTTCGTCATCGTGATGTTGACGCCGCGGATCTCGCCCTTGGACTCGATATTCACGACCTGCTTGGTGCCGTTGGTGCGCAGGTTCAGCGTGGCGGCAAAACCCGAAGCCTCGACGAACACGTCGATGGCGCCGCCGCCGGCGGTGCCCTGCAGGTTGCCGAAAATGTTGCGGCTCTTCTCGCTCCAGTTGCCGGAGATGCGGTCGCCCTGGCTGGTGACGTCGCTGACGAGGTCGAACTTGTAGCTGTCGCTGGCGCAATGCAGCGCCTGCTTCAGGCCGAGGCCTGATGCGGCCACCTTGTAGTCGGCCTTGCAGCGGATGTGCTCGGTGGTGCCGTTGGAAAGCGTCACCGAGCCGGTGCCCGACCATGAACCGTCAAAGCCGGCAAAGGGACCGCTTCCCTGGGTGTTGCCGGCCGAGACCGACAGCAAGAGCGCGGCGCCGACGCCCGCCGCGGTGAAAGCCCGACCGAACAGGCTGGAAACAAACAAATTCATGGTGAGTTTTCCCATCGTAATAGACACCCTGAACAAGGGGCGTCTCGCCACATCGAACACTTAGTGTTCGTCGAAACAGGCGAGGTTCAAATGACGGTGAGCCGTCCGAACCGGACGGTTCCCGCAAGGCCACATGTAGCGGGCTGCGCGGCCCCTCCGCAACCGGCTTTTGCCAATACGGCTAAGACGAGAATCCATGCGGTATTTCAACCGGTTACAATGAGTGAACGAGTGCCGTTAATTTAGCCGCATTTACCCGGCTTGTGCTTGTCGCGTTGCTGCGATACGCGGCATTCAGTCACCCACGAATCCGTGCCGCTTGCCGAAGCCTCTTTCGGAGGTGCGGATTTCCTGCCGTTGAAGGATCTCATGCGCAAGTTTGTCCGCCAGTTTCTCTTGGCCCTCGCTCTCGTTTCCTCGACCTCTGCAGCCTTTGCCCAGGCGGCGCCTCAGCCGCCGCGTAGTGGCACGCCGGAAGAGCAGGCGGCCTGCAACCGTGACGTTCAGCGCCACTGCCGCAACGTCATCAATCAGGGTGACTTCGTGATCCTCGCCTGCCTGCAGCAGAACCGCCCCCAGATCTCGGCGGCCTGCAACCAGGTGCTGAAGAATCACGGCCAGTAAGCGCCGTTTTTCGCCAAGCCACCGCGGCGGAAGACCTGCCGCCGGCCTCATGCAAGACGCCGGCTGCATCGCTGCGCAGCCCGCGAAAGCATTGGTTTTGCCTGCATATTCCCCTATATGGGGGCGCGAGTTCCGCGGCATGTCGCGGGCCAAACCAGTGACGATGTAGTTCAATGAGCAGCGCCAGCGACCTCAGGTCGGGCAAGACGCACCGCGACGAGAATTTTCCGGTTGCCTCGTGGATCATCCATCCGCGGCACCGCGCGCTCATTCTCGCCTTCTACAATTTCGTCCGCACCGCCGACGACATCGCCGATCACGCGCAGCTGCCGGCCGACGAGAAGCTGCGCTATCTCGATTTGCTGGAGGCCGACCTGCTCGGCAAGGGCGACAGCCAGGCGGAGGCGGTCCGGCTGCGCAACGCGCTCGCCGAGCGCGGCATGCCGCCGCGCCATGCGCTCGACCTGCTGACCGCCTTCCGCATGGACGTCACCAAACTGCGTTACGAGAACTGGGACGAGGTGATCCATTATTGCCGCTACTCGGCGATGCCGGTCGGCCGCTTCGTGCTCGATGTCCACGGCGAGAGCACCTCGACCTGGCCCGCGTCGGACGCGCTGTGCGCGGGACTGCAGGTCAACAATCACCTGCAGGATTGCGGCAAGGATTTTCGCGAGATCAACCGTGTCTACCTGCCGCGCGATGCGCTGGCGGAAGCAGGCGCTTCCGTCGAGGAACTCGGCGCGAAAAAATCCTCGCCGCAGATGCTGCAATGCCTGCATGCGCTCGCCGTGAAGACCGAGGCGCTGCTCAACGAGGGCAGGGCGCTGGCGCCGCAGGTGAAGGATTTCAGGCTGGGTCTGGAAGTTTCCGTCATCCAGGCCTTTGCCGACAAGATCGTCGCGATGCTGAAAGTGCGCGATCCCCTGAGCGAACGCGTGCATCTGTCGCCGATCGAATTGCTGATGCAGACCTTCGGCGCCATGGCCGGCGAAACCGCGCGCCGCGCGGTCGGCCGCGGTGCGCAATCCAAGACGGCGGCCGGCGCATGAGCGTGCAAACGGCCGATACCGCGAATTACGGCTCGACCGCTTCCGGCAGCTCGTTCTATGCGGCGATGCGTATCCTCCCCACCGCGCAGCGCGAGGCGATGTTCCAGATCTACAGCTTTTGCCGGCAGGTCGACGACATCGCCGACTCCGACGGTCCGCGCGAGGAGCGCCTCGCCGCGCTCCAGCAATGGCGCGACGACATCGACGCGCTCTATCGCGGTGAGCCGCCGGCGCGGCTGAAGGACTATGTCGCCTCGGTGAAAACCTTCGGCCTGAAGCGCGAGGATTTCCTCGCCATCGTCGATGGCATGGAAATGGACGTGCCGGCCGACATCCGCGCCCCCGACATGGCGACCCTCGATCTCTACTGCGACCGCGTCGCCAGCGCCGTGGGGCGGCTGTCGGTGCGGGTGTTCGGCATGGGCGAGGAGGACGGCATTGCGCTTGCCCATCATCTCGGCCGCGCGCTGCAGCTCACCAACATTCTGCGCGATATCGACGAGGATGCCGGCCTCGGCCGGCTCTATCTGCCGCGCGAAAGTCTTTATCTCGCCGGTATCACCAGCGACGATCCCGCGAAGGTCACCACGGACAAGGCGCTGCCGAAAGTGTGCGCGCCGCTGGCCCAGCGCGCGGCGATGCACTTTGAAAAAGCCGACGAAATCATGAATCGCAACCGGCGGCGCACGGTACGCGCGCCCCGCATCATGTCGAAATATTATCGCGCCATCCTCGACCTGCTGCTGGCGCGCGGCTTTGCCGCCCCGCGTGAACCCGTACGTGTGACCAAACTCACGAAGCTCGCCATTCTCTTCCGCTACGCTCTCATCTGATGCCCAAAACCGTTCACATCATCGGCGCCGGAATCTCCGGTCTTTCCGCAGCCGTGCGGCTGAGCAATGCCGGCTGCCAGGTGCAGGTCCACGAAGCGACGCAGCAGGCCGGCGGCCGCTGCCGTTCCTATTATGATGCCGCCACCGATCTCACGATCGACAACGGCAATCATCTGCTGCTGTCGGGCAATCATCACGCCCGCGACTATGCGCGTGCCATCGGCACCGAGGCGGGTCTGGTGGGCCCGGCGCGCGCGCAGTTTCCCTTCGTCGACATCGCGACCGGCCAGCGCTGGCAGCTCGATCTCGGCGATGGCCGGCTGCCGAGCTGGGTGTTCGACGAAGCGCGCCGCGTGCCTGATACAGGTCTGTTCGATTACCTCAAGCTCGCGCCGCTGATCTGGGCCGGCGAAGGCAAGCTGGTCGGCGACACCATCCCTTGCGACGGCACGCTGTATCAGCGCCTGGTGCAGCCGCTGCTGCTCGCTGCGCTCAATTGCGATCCGCCGGAAGGCTCGGCGGGTCTTGCCGGCGCCATCGTGCGGGAAACGCTACTGGCGGGCGGCCAGGCCTGCCGGCCACTGATCGCACGCGATGGCTTGAGCTCCGTGCTGATCGAGCCGGCGGTGAAACTGCTCGAAGGCCGCGGCGCCAGCGTGCGGCTGAGCCATGAGTTGCGTGCGCTGTCGACCGCGGGCGACCGCGTCAACGAACTCAATTTCGGCGACGACAGGATCGCGCTCCAGCCCGATGACGCCGTCATTCTCGCGGTGCCGCCGCGTCCCGCAGCGGCGCTGCTGCCGGGCCTGAAGACGCCGACCAAATTCCGCGCCATCGTCAATGCGCATTTCCGCTTCGATCCGCCGCGCGATTCCGTTCCGATCCTCGGCGTGGTCGGCGGGCTCGTGGAATGGCTGTTCGCCTTTCCGCAGCGGCTCTCCGTCACCATCAGCAATGGCGACCGGCTGGTCGACATGCCGCGCGAGGAACTGGCGCAGGCGATCTGGCGCGACGTCTGCAAGGCCGGCGGCGTCTCCGGCGAATTGCCGCCGTGGCAGATCGTGCGCGAGCGCCGCGCCACATTTGAGGCCACCCCGGAGCAGAATGCGCTGCGGCCGGGGCCCGTGACGGCGCTGAAAAACCTGTTCCTTGCCGGGGACTGGACTGCTACGGGTTTGCCAGCAACCATCGAGGGATCGGTGCGGTCGGGCGACCGCGCCGCCAATCTGGTGCTGGGAAGGGCAAACGCCTGAAATCCTTTAAGCCGCGCCGGCCGTGTGTCGTATCCGGCGCGAACAGGGGTAAATCAGTGAATATGCATTCCACGAATCCTGCCACCAATCCCGCCGCCACCGTCGATCCCGCCGCGCTGGAAAAGAGCATCGCCTCGGCGACCGAAGCGCTGCTCGGCTATCGCCAGGCCGACGGCCACTGGGTGTTCGAGCTCGAAGCGGACGCCACCATCCCTTCCGAGTACGTGCTGCTGCGCCACTATCTCGCCGAGCCGGTCGACGCGGTGCTGGAAGGCAAGATCGCCGTCTACCTGCGCCGGATTCAGGGCGCCCATGGCGGCTGGCCGCTGGTAGCCGAGGGCCCCTTCGACATGAGCGCCAGCGTGAAGGCCTACTTCGCGCTGAAGATGATCGGCAATTCCGTGGACGCACCGCATATGGCGAAAGCGCGCGAGGCGATCCGTTCGCGCGGCGGCGCCGCCAATGTCAACGTGTTCACCCGCTTCCTGCTCGCGCTCTATGGCGTGGTGACCTGGCGCGCGACGCCGGTGCTGCCGATCGAGATCATGCTGCTGCCGATGTGGTCGCCGTTCCACCTCAGCAAGGTTTCCTACTGGGCGCGCACCACGCTGGTGCCGCTGATGGTGCTCGCCGCGCTGAAGCCGCGCGCGAAAAATCCGAAAGGCGTCGGCATCGACGAGCTGTTCCTGCAGGATCCCAAGAGCGTCGGCATGACCAGCAAGGCGCCGCACCAGAGCTGGGGCTGGTTTCTGCTGTTCCGCGCGCTCGACAAGATCCTGCGCGTGATCGAACCGTTATTTCCCGAGGAAGTTGCGCCAGCGCGCGATCGAGAGCGCGCTCGCCTTTACCGAGGAGCGGCTCAACGGCGAAGACGGCCTGGGCGCGATCTATCCGCCGATGGCCAATGTGGTGATGATGTACGAGGCGCTCGGCAAGGGTGAGGACTTTCCGCCGCGCGCCATCACCCGCCGCGGCATCGACAAGCTGCTCGTAATCGGAGAGCACGAGGCCTACTGCCAGCCCTGCGTGTCGCCGGTGTGGGACACCGCGCTGACCTGCCACGCGCTCGAGGAAGTCGGCGGGGCAGACGCGATAGCCAAAGCGAAAGCAAGGCCTGGACTGGCTGAAGCCGCGCCAGGTGCTCGACCTCAAGGGCGACTGGGCCGTGAAGGCCCCGAACACCCGGCCCGGCGGCTGGGCCTTCCAGTACAACAACGCGCACTATCCCGATCTCGACGACACGGCCGTGGTGGTCATGGCGATGGACCGCGCCCGGCGCCATTCCGGGAGCACGGAATACGACACGGCGATCGCCCGCGGCCGGGAGTGGATCGAGGGCATGCAGAGCCGCGACGGCGGCTGGGCTGCCTTCGACGTGAACAATCTCGAATATTATTTGAACAACATCCCGTTCTCGGACCATGGCGCGCTGCTCGATCCGCCGACCGAGGACGTCACCGCGCGCTGCGTCTCCATGCTGGCCCAGCTCGGCGAGACCGCCGCCAGCAGCAAGGCCATGGCCGACGGAATCGCCTATTTGCGCCGCACCCAGCTGCCGGAGGGGTCGTGGTACGGCCGTTGGGGCCTGAACTACATTTACGGCACCTGGTCGGTGCTCTGTGCGCTAAATGTCGCAGGCATAGACCATCAGGACCCCATGGTGCGGAAGGCCGTGGATTGGCTAGTCTCGGTCCAGAACCCGGACGGCGGCTGGGGCGAGGATGCCGTCAGCTACCGGCTGGACTACAGGGGCTACGAGCGGTCGCCGTCGACGTCGTCGCAAACGGCATGGGCCTTGCTTGGGATGATGGCGGTCGGCCAGGTGGAGCACCCGGCCGTGGTGAAGGGGGTGGAGTACCTAAAAAGCACACAAACGGAAAAAGGCCAGTGGGATGAGCAGCGCTATACCGCTACGGGTTTTCCGCGGGTGTTTTATTTGCGATATCACGGGTACTCGAAGTTCTTTCCGCTGTGGGCGTTGGCGCGGTACCGGAACTTGAGCAGCACTAACAGCAGGACGGTAGGGGTCGGGATGTGACTTTAGGGGCGGGGGCCGCCGTAACCGTGCATCAGTCGATTGGGGAAAGTTCGATTGATCCGCGGCCGGTTTTGATTGTGACGGGATTGGCGCAGGAGGCCCGCATCGCGGCCGGCCCCGGCATGATCGTCATCTGCAGTTCCAGCGACCCGCAGCAGCTTCGTGCGTTGCTCGCGACGCTCGATTCCCAGACATTCCGTGGCGTGGTCAGCTTTGGCGTGGCCGGCGGCCTCGATCCGTCGCTGAAGACCGGCGACGTCGTGGTGGCGACCGAGGTCATGGCCGGCGACACCCGCTTCCTCGCGGACATGGCACTGAACGAGGAAATGATCGCGAGCGCTGCGCTCAAGCGCAGCCTGATGTCGCGCCGCCGCCGCCGCGTGGTGCGCGGCATGCTCGCCGGTGTCGAGCGGGTGGTGGCTGCAAGCGACCGCAAGGCCGAGCTGCATTCCGAGACCGGCGCCGCCGCCGTCGACATGGAAAGCCATATCGCCGCCGCCTATGCCGCGCAGGCCGGCATTCCCTTCGCGGCGCTGCGGGTGATCAGCGACCCCGCCCACCGTGCGCTGCCCGAGCTGGCGCAGAACGCGATCAAGCCCAATGGCGACATCTGCATGCGCACGATCATGCGCGGCGTGGTGCGCAATCCAAAAACCCTGAGCGGACTGGTCTCGACCGGAATCGACTTCAACCGCGCGCTGCGTTCGCTGCGCGGCTGCCGCGGCTTCCTGGTCGGCGGGGACCGTTTCGCTATTGCCGAAGCAGCAGCCTGAAGCTCTCGCGATAAAACAAAAAGGCCCGAGCGATGCTCGGGCCTTTTTTATTGGCGAAGATCGACGAAATCAGGCGGCCGTCGAGGTCTTTGGCTGGGCGAGCTTGTCGGCCTTCTGCTGGGCGGCGAGCGCCTCGTCGCGGCGGATATCCGACAGCTTCTTCTGCACCTGCTCGGCGAAGATATATTGTGCCGGGCGCTGCTTGCTGAGATCGATTTCGGGCGCCATCGGACCCGTGGTCCGGATACCGCGCAGCGCCACCCACATCGCCTTCAACGGATTGGCCAGCGCGGCGTTGGCCGCGGTCGGCTCGTAGCCGCAATGGGCCATGCAGTCGGCGCATTTTTCGTATTTGCCGGTGCCGTAGGTGTCCCAGTCGGTGGTGTCCATCAGCTCTCTGAAGGTTTTTGTGTAGCCTTCGCCGAGCAGGTAGCAGGGCTTTTGCCAGCCAAAAATGTTGCGGGCCGGCATGCCCCACGGCGTGCATTCGTAGTTCTGGTTGCCGGCGAGGAAGTCGAGGAACAGGCCGGAATGCATGAAATTCCACTTCTTGCCCTTGCCGAGCGCAAAGACGTCGCGGAACAGCTTCTTGGTCTTGGTGCGGTTGAGGAAGTGCTCCTGGTCCGGCGCGCGCTCATAGGCGTAGCCCGGCGACATCGAGACGCCGACGCCGAGCTCGGTGGTGAAGTCGAGGAATTTTGCGATCTCTTCCGCCGGATGGCCGTCGAAGATGGTGGCGTTGACGTTGACCGTGAAGCCACGCTCCTTCGCCGCCTTGATCGCGGACACCGCGCGGTCGAACACGCCCTTCTGCGACACCGCCTTGTCGTGATGGTCTTTCAACCCGTCGAGATGCACCGAGAAGAACAGATAGGGCGACGGCTCGAACAGATCGAGCTTCTTCTCGAGCAGCAGCGCGTTGGTGCAGAGCGAGACGAACTTCTTGCGCGCCACGAGGCCGCGCACGATCTCGCCGATCTCCTTGTGGATCAGCGGTTCGCCGCCGGGGATCGCCACCATCGGCGCGCCGCATTCATCGGCCGCGTCCCAGCATTCCTGCGCGCTCATGCGGCGGTTGAGGATAGCGTCGGGATAGTCGATCTTGCCGCAGCCGACGCAGGCGAGGTTGCAGCGGAACAACGGTTCCAGCATCAGCACGAGGGGATAGCGTTTGCGGCCAAGCAGTTTCTGCTTGATCAAATAACCGCCGATACGCATTTCCTTGAAGAAGGGTATAGCCATTTCGAAGCGTTCTTTCTTGTACTCAAGTCAGTTGGATCAGCCCGCAGTCATTAGTTCGGCCGGCAGCCGGAATTCGATATTTTCTTCCCGCCCGGGCAGCACTGAGACCGTCACTGGTCCAATGCGCCGCAGGGCCTCGATCACGTCGTCGACGAGCACTTCCGGGGCCGAGGCGCCGGCGGTGATGCCGATCGTCTTGGCGTCCTTCAGCCACTCCTGTTTGAGCTCGCTGCCGTCCGCAATGAGGTAACTCGGAACACCGACCTCGGTGCCGATTTCGCGCAGGCGATTGGAATTGGAACTGTTGGCGGCGCCCACCACCAGAATGACGTCGACGAGCTTGCTCAGGTCCCTTACCGCCGATTGGCGGTTCTGGGTGGCATAACAGATATCCCGGATGTCCGGGCCTTGAATATCTGTAAAACGCGCGTGAAGGGCCGCGATTATGTCCCTGGTGTCGTCGACGCTCAGCGTGGTCTGGGTGATATAGGCGACCGGGGTGTCCTGCGGCAGCGTCAAGGCGGCGACCTCGTCGACGTCCTGCACGAGGTGGACGGGGCCGGGAACCTGACCCATGGTTCCCTCGACCTCGGGATGGCCGGCATGGCCGATCAGGATCAGGGTGCGGCCCTTGGACATGTAGCGTTTGCCTTGATTGTGCACCTTGGTGACCAGCGGGCAGGTGGCGTTGAGCACGGGCAGGTTCCGCGCGGCGGCCTCTTCCTCGACGCTGCGGGCGACACCATGAGCGGAGAACACGGTAACCGCCAGCGGCGGCACCTCGCTGAGATCCTCGACGAAGATCGCGCCTTTGTTTTTCAGGCTCTCGACCACGTATTTGTTGTGCACGATCTCGTGCCGGACATAGACCGGCGGACCGTATTTCTCGAGCGCGCGCTCGACGATCTCGATGGCGCGCACGACACCGGCGCAAAAGCCGCGAGGCTGCGCGAGGTATACTTCCATAGGTCTGCCGTTACGCAAATTGCACCATGTTCATTTCTGAAGCCTCCATGCGGCCAGATCTCCGCAACATCCGCACCATCTGGTTCCCGCGCCCAATCCCGGGTCCCAAGCGCATGGAAGCACAGGGCTTTGTGTCAAAAAAACTGGTCCGGGGAAAGGCGGGATTGCGAAATGGTCGCAGATGGAACGAAGTCTAAGGTACCATAGTAAGGTAAGATAGTCTCCAATCTCGCCGGAACGTCACTTTTCCGCCGGCCCGGGAGGACTATAACAACGCGCCAAAGGCCGTTTGGGTCTGTTTCGCTGCCAGCTTTGTGCGCGTGGGCAGAAGTAACCAAAACAAGCATTAGGTCGACAACTGGCATTAGGTCGCCCCAAAAAATCCGGCTAATGGAACTCCGCTAGATAGCGAGGCGTTTCCGGCAGGCTTCCTCCCATCGGAAAGAAACCAAGTTGCTGACAAATATTGTCGTCTCGGTTGTTAAGGTTTGCACGCGCTTTGCACCTTTCGTCCTGATCCTTTCGCTCGTGCTGGCGGTCGCATCGTGCGTCTATGCCGAGCGCCATTTTGCCATCAACACCGACATCAACACGCTGATTTCGCCAGATCTGGACTGGCGCAAGCGCGACATCCAGTTCGAGCAGGCCTTCGATCGCGAAAAGCTGATCCTTGCCGTGGTCGAGGCGCCGACGCCGGAACTCGCCGGATCCGCTGCGAACGCGCTTGCCGACAAGCTCAAGGAAGACAAGAAGAACTTCGAAGCGGTGCAGCCGCTCGGTTCCGGCGAGTTCTTTGCCAGAAATGGCCTTCTGTTCCTGCCGACCGAGGACGTCGCCAAGACCACCGCGCAACTCGAATCCGCAGCGCCCCTGATCGAGATCATCGCGGGCGACCCCTCGATCCGCGGCCTCACCGGCGCGCTGGAGACGGGGCTCGCCGGCGTCAAGCGCGGCCAGGCCAATCTCGATAACGCGGCGCGGCCGTTCACTTACATCTCCGAGACCGTCGAGAAGGTGCTTGCCAAGGCCCCCGCCGATTTCTCCTGGCGCGAGCTGGTCAGCCCCAAGCCGCTGGCGGACGCCGACAAGCGCTCCTTCATCGAGATCAAGCCCATCATCGACTACGAAGCGCTGGAGCCGGGCAAGGACGCCACCGACGCGATCCGCAAGGCGGCCTCCGACCTGAAATTCGCCGACGACTATCACGCCCGCGTCCGCCTGACCGGGCCGATCCCGATCGCCAACGAGGAATACTCGACCGTTCAGGAAGGCGCGATCATCAACGGCCTCGGCACGGTCGTCATCGTGCTCGTCATCCTGTGGCTGGCGCTGCATTCGGCCAAGATCATCTTTGCCGTGTTCGTGAACCTGTTCATCGGGCTTGCGATCACCACTGCCGCGGGCCTTTGGCTGGTGGGATCGCTGAACCTTCTGTCGATCGCCTTCGCCGTGCTGTTCGTCGGCCTCGGCGTCGACTTCGGCATCCAGTTCAGCGTCCGCTACCGCTCGGAGCGCTTCAAGAACGACGATCTGCGCGAGGCGCTCGCGGAAGCGGCGCGACGCTGCGCGATTCCGCTCTCGCTCGCCGCGATGGCAACCGCGGCGGGTTTCCTCTGCTTCCTGCCGACCGACTACAAGGGCATTGCCGAGCTCGGCAAGATCGCCGGCGCCGGCATGCTGGTTGCGTTCATCTCCAGCATCACGGCGCTGCCCGCGCTGCTGACATTGATCAATCCGCCCGGCGAGAGCGAGCCGGTCGGTTACGCGTTCCTCGCGCCGGTCGACAAGTTCCTCGAGGACTATCGCGTGCCGATCATCATCGGCACGATCCTGGTCGCCGTTGCCGGCCTGCCGCTGCTCTACTTCATGAAGTTCGACTTCAACCCGATCAACCTGCGCAATCCTCACGCCGAGTCGATCGCCACATTCCTTGATCTGCGCAAGGATCCCAACACCGGCGCCAATGCCATCAACGTGATGACGCATTCGGAAGCCGACGCCAAGAAGATCGAGGCCAAGCTCGAGAAGCTGCCGGAAGTGGCGACCGTGCGCTCGCTCGACAGTTTTGTTCCGGCAGATCAGCCGGCGAAGCTGAAGCTGATCGAGAAGGCCGCGAAAGTCCTGATGCCCGTCATCAATCCGGAGTTCGTCGATGCGGCACCGTCGGATTCCGAAAACGTCGAATCGCTGAAGAGCTCGGTCGACGCGCTGCGCAAGACGGCGGGTGAGGGCAAGGGGCCCGGCGCTTCTGCCTCGCGCCGGCTGGCGGCCGCGTTGCAGAAGCTTGCCGATGCCGATCAGGTGACGCGCGACAAGGCGCAGAACGTGTTCGTCGCGCCGCTGAAGACGACGCTGGACGGAATGAAGGCACTGCTGTCGGCGCAGCCGGTGACGGCCAAGGACCTGCCGCCGGAGCTGACCGACGCGTGGAAGGCGAAAGACGGGCTGATCCGCGTCGAGGCGCTGCCGAAGGGCGATCCCAACGACAACGACAATCTGCGCAAATTCGCCGACGCCGTACTCACGGCCGAGCCGACCGCAATCGGCGGCCCGGTGTCGATCCTGAAATCCGGCGACACCGTTGTACGCGCGTTCATTCACGCCGGCATCTGGGCGTTGATCGTGATCAGCCTGCTGCTCTGGATCACGCTGCGCCGCTTCAGCGACGTGCTGATGACGCTGGTGCCGCTCTTGGTGGCGGGCGCCGTGACGCTGGAAATCTGCGTGCTGATCGGCCTGCCGCTCAACTTCGCCAATATCGTCGCGATGCCCTTGCTGCTCGGCATCGGCGTCGCCTTCAAGATCTATTATGTGGTGGCGTGGCGCGAGGGCAGGACGAACCTGCTGCAGACGTCGCTGACGCGCGCGATCTTCTTCAGCGCGCTGACCACAGCGACCGCGTTCGGCAGCCTGTGGCTGTCAAGTCATCCGGGCACCGCGAGCATGGGCAAGCTGCTTGCGCTTTCGCTCGTCACCACGCTCGCGGCGGTGCTGTTGTTCCAGCCTGCGCTGATGGGCAAACCGCGCCAGGTCAGCGACAGCAAGTAGTCTCAGCGCACCAACTTTAGCGCGCCGATTTGGCGATATCCGGAAGCAGGCAAATATCGCCGACGCTGTCCTTGGGCTGGACGGCCGCTTGTTTTGGCGCAGGCGCCGTCGAACCCGTCGTCTTCGGAGCGGGGGTGGGCGCTGTGGCTTGCGGTTGCGCCGGTGCGCCTTTCGCTGCGCCCTTGGCCATGCTGTTGGCCGGGCTGGAGGGAATTGGCGGGCCGACTCGGCTCCAGGTCTCGCCGCCGCAGAGGAAGCCGAGCACGCAGCCCTGAATCTCCAGCTGGTCGGGGCCGACAGGCTTGATGGTTGAAGAATAGGTCTTGCCGTCCTTGGCGTTGTAGACTTCGCCTTCCCAGGCGTCAGTGCCGGGCTTCTTCTTCATCGCAAGCAGGATCGGCATGCCCAAGGTCGGCCGGCTCTGCAGGGATGCATCGGGATTATTCTTGTCGCGCCCGCCCGGGGTCTTCTCCCAGGACACCGCGCCCCACATGTTGCCGTTGCACTGGGCAACCCGGATGTTGGCGACGCCGTCGGCAACCCGCCAGTCACCGGTGGGGTCGGCCGCGAGAGCAGAACAGGCACCTGTGGCGAGAATTAATCCCGTACAGGCTATTGTGCGAGCGAGCGATCTTGGGCAGTGCAACATGGTCTGAACCTATGCTTAAGTGGCTGGTCTAAAGCGGGGTCAAAACGCCGCATTCGGTCTTTTCAGTTGACGGAACAGGCATCAACCGAAGTAAGTAGCCCATGGCCTTAGATTCCAATTTTGACGTTTCCGAGATGTTTGCCGCGCGCGAATCCCAGCGCAGCGCCATGCATACGCGCCACCTGAACGAGCAGTTCGTGCGCGTGCTGAAAACCATCGGTTATGACGTCGGATTCCAGAAGGGCGAAGGCCAGTACCTCTACGACCGCGCCGGCGACAAATATCTCGATCTTTTGAGCGGATTCGGCGTCTTTGCGATCGGGCGGAACCACCCGGCGCTGCGCCAGGCACTAAAAGGTGTGCTTGATGCGGACCTGCCCAATCTCGTGCAGTTCGATGTTTCGACACTCGCAGGCATTCTCGCCGAACGGCTGCTGGAACATGTCCCATATCTGGACAAAGTGTTTTTCGCCAATTCAGGCGCGGAGACGGTCGAAGCGGCAATAAAATTCGCGCGCGGCGCCACGGGGCGTCCCGGCATCGTCTATTGCGAGCATGCGTTCCATGGCCTGTCCTATGGCGCGCTGTCGCTGACGGATGATCCCAATTTCCGGCTCGGCTTCGAGCCGCTGCTGCCGGGCTGCACGTCGATTCCCTTCAACGATCTCGCAGCACTCGAGCGCGCGTTGTCGTCGAAGCAAGTCGCGGCTTTCATCGTCGAGCCGATCCAGGGCAAGGGCGTCAACCTGCCGAGCGACGAGTTCCTGCCCGCCGCCGCCGCGCTGTGCCGCAAATACGGCTCGCTGTTCATCGCCGATGAAATCCAGACCGGCATCGGCCGCACCGGCAAGTTTCTCGCGGTGGAACACTGGAACGTCGAGCCCGACATGGTGCTGCTGGCGAAAGCGCTGTCCGGCGGCCATGTTCCCGTCGGCGCGCTGCTGACGCGCAAGAACATCTTCGACAAGATCTTCAACCAGATGGATCGCGCCGTCGTGCACGGTTCGACCTTTGCGAAGAACGATCTCGCGATGGCCGCCGGCATCGCCACGCTCGAGGTGATCAAGGCCGAAAACCTGATCGAGAAGGCGGCGAAACGCGGCGCGGAATTGCAGATGGCGCTGACGCGCCTCGTGCCGGGCTACGAGCTCCTCAAGGAAGTGCGCGGCAAGGGCTTGATGATTGGCGTCGAGTTCGGTCCGCCGAAATCGCTGCGGCTGCGCGCCTCGTGGAACGTGCTGGAGACTGCCAACAAGGGCCTGTTTTGCCAGCTCATCACCGTGCCGCTGTTCAAGGACCACAAGATCCTGACCCAGGTCGCCGGCCACGGCAGCCACACCATCAAGCTGCTGCCGCCGCTGACGATCACGGAAGAAGACTGCAACTGGATTGCCACCTCCTTCGACGAGGTAATCGCCGCCAGCCACAAGGTCCCCGGCGCGATCTGGTCGCTCGGCAAGACGCTGGTCGACAACGCCGTGCGCAAGTCGGCGTAATCTAGCCACAACCGTCATTGCGAGTGAAGCGAAGCAATCCAGCTTCCCTTTGCTACGACAAGATAGCTGGATTGCTTCGTCGCTTCGCTCCTCGCAATGACGGCGGAGAGTTCTCTAGCCCGCCGCGCGCGTCGCGGCCTCGAATTTCTCGCAGAAATTCGCCAGCTCCTCCTTGGCGAGATCGCTGACGGCCCAGTAGTTGAGCCCGCGCTCGCTCCAGCGATGGATGTTGAAGCCCTGCACCGTTTCCATCCTCGCCGCGCGGGGTTCGGCGTTAGTGCCTTGCGCCACGAACAAATTGATCACGTGCTGGCGGCGGCGATAGATCAGCGCGCCGACGGGGCGGCCGTCGATATAGTCGAGCCGGCCGCCGACCAGCGCAAATCCTTGAGAACTGAGATCGGCCACCGGCGGGGCGACGTCGATCCTGCCGTTGAACCACGGTTTTACGGTGTGCTGGTCGGTGGAGACGACGTCGGTCAAATGATTGGCCTGCAGCGAGCGCAGATGCGCCGAGACGAATTCGCTCTGCTGCCGAGCTTCGTCGTCGCCGCGCAGGACGATGGCGAACAATCCACTGGCCGCGATCGCCGAGACCGCCGAGCCCATGGCAAATCCCTTCAGCAGCGCGCGCCGCGTCGGCACTTGGGCCTGCGGCAGCGACGCCTCGATGCGGCGGCGCAACTCCGGCGGCGCGGTGTAGCCCAGATCGGCGCCCGCCATGGCTTTCCTGATCTCGCGATAGTCACGCGCGGCGGCGGCGCATTTGGCACACGTCGCAAGATGCGCCTCGACCTCGCGTGCATGTCCGGCGTCGAGCTCGCCGTCGATCAACGCATGCAGCAGGATTTCAGCCTCGTCGCAGGTCATTTCGTCGTCTCCTGTTCCGCAAGCCATGCCGACCGGAGCATGGCGCGGGCGCGCGCGAGGCGCGACATTACGGTCCCTACAGGCACTTCCGCGACATCGGCGATCTCGCGGTATGAAAGGTTTTCGATCTCGCGCAACACAAAGGTCTCGCGAAACGGTTCGGCGAGCGCGGCGATCAGGCGCCGGATCGTGCCGGCCTCGTGCCGCTTCACGATCTCGCTTTCCGGTGTCCCCTGCGCCTCATGCCACAGCGGCGCCTTTTCCGCGTCCTCGGGCAGTTCGTCGGCGCCGGTGCTCGGCGCATTGGCGCGCCGCGCATATTCGGCGTTGCAGACGTTGCGCAGGATCGCGAACAGCCATGGCTTGATCGCGGGTCCCTGATAGGTGTGAAAATGCCGGAGCGCCCGCAGGTAACATTCCTGCACGGCATCGTCGGCATCCGCGGCATCGCGCAACAGATAGCGCGCCAGCGTATAGACGGCGTCGAGATGCGGCAGCGCCAGCTCGCGAAACCGCCGCGCCTGTTCGGGATCGTTGTCGACTATCTTGAGCGGCATCGCCCTCGGCCCGGCACTCGCGGATTCCTGTACCCGGCCGGCGGCAGGCCAGCGGCCGGGCAGGGCTGTGATGCCTTGGTTTCGTCCGTTACTCAACCTTGATCGTTCCAGTCCTCGTTACGCCCGATCGGGCCGTTCGAACACCTGATTGGCCAAGCTCCCGTTTTATTCCCGTCATCCCGCCGTCACGTTGAATTATTGGCGGGCCGCCTAACGCGATCGTGATCGGCCGCCAAGCGCGATGCAGCGTCGCCGGGAATAACGGCCGCTGTCCCCCAATCAATGGCTCGTCGCAACAAGCCAGGCCGCCTTCCGGCGCAGGGCCATTGGAAAGGGATTTTGCTCATGTTCAACATGTCGCGTCGTGATGTCGTTGTCGCCGCGGGATTTGCCGCCGCGCTCGGCCTGAATTCCCGTCTCGCCATCGTCGGCTCCGCGCAGGCGCAGCCCGCCCCGGACGCGGGCAAGGGATTCTACAAGTACAAGATCGGATCGGTTGAGGTCACCGCGCTCTATGACGGCATCTGGAAGAAGCCGCATGACCCCGCCTTCATCAAGAATGCCAACATCGACGAGACCAAGGACGCGCTGGCCAAGGCCGGCATGACCACCGACTATGTGCCGATCCCGCTGACGGTCGTCGTGTTGAAGGTCGGCGACAAGCTCGTGATGATCGACTCCGGTTCCGGCGCCGGCCAGTGGCAGCCGACCGCCGTCAGCCTGCCCGACAATCTGAAGGGCGCCGGGATCGATCCGGAAAAAATCTCGACCGTGCTGATCTCGCACTTCCATCCCGACCACATCTTCGGCCTGATGCAGAAGGGCACCAATGCGCCGAACTATCCCAATGCCGAGCTGATCGTCAGCGCCACCGAATACAAGTGGTGGACCGAAGCCGGGCGCGTGGAAAAACTGCCGGAGGGGCGCAAGCCGCTGGGCGCGCGCATTCAGGCCGTTTTCCCGACCTGGAAAAATTTCCGGCTGATCGACGGCGAGAAGGAAGTCGTGCCCGGCATCCGGATGGTGAACGCGCCCGGACACACGCCGGGCCATTCTGCCTTCCTGCTGGCCTCGGGCAACCAGCAGCTGATGATCTCCAACGACGTCGCGTATGTGCCGGCGTTACTCGCCCCGCATCCGGATTGGCAGGGCGCCTACGACCAGGACGGGCCGCTCGCGGTGGAAACCCGCCGCAAGCTGCTCGACCGCGTTATCGCCGACAAGATGGCGATCTGCGGCGCGCATTTCCCGTTCCCCGGCGCCGGCAGCTTCGCCAAGGACGGCGCGGCTATGCGTTCACGCCGGTGAAGGCATAGGCGCCCGCTCTCATCTCGCATGAACAAGAAAGGATAATCCCATGCGTTCAACCAGAAACTTCACACGCACAGCGCTGCTGCTCGCGCTTGGCGTCACCCTCGGTTCGTCTTCGGCCTTCGCCGTCGACAACATGAACTCGAAGGATGCGCCCGATCTCACCTCCGTGCGCGCCAAGATCAAGGCGGCAGACTATCAGGGCGCGCTTACGGAATTGAAGGTGCTGGCCGATACCAACCAGCACGCCGACGTCTACAGTCTGATGGGTTACAGCCTGCGCAAGATCGGCGACTACCCGACGTCGCTGACCTTCTACAAGAAGGCGCTCGACTTCGACGCCGACCACAAGGGCGCCCGCGAATATCTCGGCGAGCTCTATGTCGACATGGGCGACTTGCCGAAGGCGCGCGAGCAGCTGGCGGTACTGACGAAGCTGTGCCCGCAAGGCTGCGAGGAACGCGAGGATCTGGAAAAGGTGCTCGCGACCAAGGCAGCGGCAAAGGTCAACTGATGTCCGCGCCGCGCGCCATCGATGCCATGACGGATGCCGGCCTGCTTGCAGGCCGGTGTCTGCTGGTTTTCATCTTCCTGCATGAAAGCGTCGGCCTTCTCGGCAACTACGCCGGTGCCGCCGCCTACATGCAGAAATCAGGCGTGCCTGCACTGATGTTGCCGGCCGTCATCGCTCTTCAGCTCGGCGGCGGCTTGCTGATTGCGGCCGGAATCATGACGCGCCTGTCGGCCCTGGCGTTTGCGGTGTTCTGCGTGTCGACCGCTATCCTGTTCCACTGGCAGTTCGCTGACCGCAACCAGCTGCTGCATTTTCAGAAGGATTTGGCGATCGCCGGCGGATTCCTCGTGCTCGCCTGTAGCGGGCCGGGCGGCTGGTCGCTTGGCCGCTATTTCCCGCGGTATGCACGGTCTCTAGTTCTTTGCCTCGGCCGCGATCAGCTCCTTGCCGTCAGCGGTCCTAATGGTCAGCCGGATCGGTTCGCCGTTGCTGCCGGAAGCGGCCGGCACGGATACGGAATTGCCTTTGACCGGGTCGGGCCTCACGTCTTCATCGAACAAGACGGTTTCGCCGCGCTTCAACGTTACGCGTAGCCGGCGCGCTGGCTCCACGCTGAAATATTGCAGGCTCACGCCGGAAGCCTCAGTCGAAAGGTTGACCAGGATGTTCTCGTTGGCATGCGTCACATTGCTCATGCCGACGGTGGGGCTGTAGGTCTCCGCGACGACATTTCGCCGAGCGCAGGAAAGCGCGCCGGGTGGAAGAACTGGTCGGAGACGCCGGCCCACAGTTCGACATAGGGCTGGTCTGGCTGCGGATTCTTGCGCGGGTCGCTCGCGCCGGTGAAGGAAGGAAATCCCCATGTCCACATTTTCAGGCCCGGCGTGACCCTGTTGTCGGCGATGCGGATGATGCCTTCCTCGTTGTCGTGGTTGATCACGCCCCAGAAATTGCCGCCCTGCATGTCCGGCGCGGCATAGGCGATGCCCATGCTCGGCCAGTTCCTGAAATAGCGCAGCTTTTCGAAGCGATGCTTGCCCGCGCCGGCGCTCGCATCGGCTGCGGCGATATTGGCCGACCAACTCGGCGTCGTGTAGGTCTCGATCGGCGCGATGATTTCGGCGCCGCCCGTCGTCCTGGGGTTCTTCGGGTCCGATCCCGGCGCAAGCGTGGCGCAAGTCCAGTATTCGTAGTCAATCGCGGCGCTTTGCGGGTTCTTCAGCACCACGCGCGTGTCGAGCGCGGCGCGGCCGGCCTTCAGCGTCACAAGGTAGGTCGCTTCGATGCCCGTCGAGCCCGGCCTGAACCGCGGCGGCGCCGCCGCGTAGGCGAAGTCGTCCTTGATCGACATCGCAACCGTCACTTCGTCGGGCCTCTCGCGCACCACCGCAAATTTCCACGGCTTCAGCCACGTCTTGCCGTGCTCGGCATCGGGAAAGGTCGGGAAGATGCCGCCATAGACCATCATCCAGTCGTAATAGAAGGTGCCGCCCTTCATTCCGTAGGGCACGCCGACTTCGGTCCGATAGAGCTGCTCGTGGCCGGTCGGCTTGTAGATGATGGACAGAATGCGCCCGCCGAATTCCGGCAGCAGCGTCACCTTCAGATAGCGGTTCTCGAGCACCTAGGTCTTGAACGTGCGGTCGACGATGGTTTTCGTGTCGAGTGAACCGTCGAGAAAGCCGTTATCCGCGTTGGTCGCATATTTCGCGGTGCTCCAGGCTACCGTGGATTCGGTGAGCGACACGCTGTCGGCGGTCTGCGCCGCTGCAGGCGATGCAAGCAGCATCAAGAATGCAATCGCGCAACGTGCGGGCGAGGGAGCGCGTCGTGCCGCCGCGCGCACCTTACCTCGCAGTCCTGCAAGATCATCGCCGCCGCTTTTTCGGCGATCATCGCGGTCGGCGTGTTGGTATTGCCTGACGTGATGGTCGGCATGACGGAGGCGTCGGCAATGCGCAAGCCCCCGAGACCGAAGAAGCGCAGCCGCTCGTCGACCACGGCGGAAGGGTCGCTCGCAATCCCCATCTTGGCGGTGCCGACGGGGTGGAAGATGGTGGTGCCGATGTCGCCGGCGGCCTTGGCCAGCGAGGCATCGTCGTCGCCGACGGAAGGGCCGGGGAGATATTCGCTGGGGCTGTATTTCTTCAGCACCGGCTGTTGCATCAGGCGCCGCGTGGTGCGGATCGCATCGGCCGCGACGCGGCGGTCCTCGTCGGTGGCGAGATAATTCGGCGCGATCATGGGCGCCTCGTCGAGCTTGGCCGAGCGGAGGCGCACGGTGCCGCGCGAGGTCGGCCGCAGGTTGCAGGCGCTGACCGTGATGGCGGGGAAGCGGTGCAGGGGATCGCCGAACTTGTCGAGCGACAGCGGCTGCACATGGAACTGGATGTTGGCGCGCTCGCGGTGCGGATCGGAGCGCGTGAAGATGCCGAGCTGCGACGGCGCCATGGTGAGCGGCCCGCGGCGGCGGAAGGCGTAGTCGAGCCCCATCAGGCCGCGGCGGAACAGCGACCAGTAGGTCTCGTTCAGGGTGCGCACGTTGGACACCTTGTAGATCGCGCGCTGCTGCAGATGGTCCTGCAGATTGCGCCCGACGCCCGGTTTGTCGAGCACGACGTCGATGCCGAGCGGCGACAGCCAGTCGGCGGGGCCGATGCCGGAGCGGTGCAACACCTGGATCGATCCGATCGAGCCGGCGGTGAGGATCACTTCGCCCTTGGTGCGCGCCTCGATCGTCTCGCCGTTTTGCAGGAAGCGCACGCCGACGACGCGGCCCTGTTCGATGATGAGGCGATCGACCAGCACCTTGGTTTCCAGCCGCAGGTTCGGCCGCGACAATACCGGCTTCAGAAAGCCGCGCGCCGCCGACCAGCGCCGTCCGCGCTTCTGGTTGACGTGGAAATAGCTGATGCCTTCGTTGTCGCCGGTGTTGAAGTCGGGAATCTTCTTGATGCCCATCTCTTGCGCGGCATCGCCGACGGCATCGAGAATCGTCCAGGACAGCCGCGGCGCCTCGATGCGCCAGCCGCCGCCGACACCGTGATGTTCGCTTTCACCGAGGAAATGATCTTCCAGCCGCCGGAACGCCGGCAGCACGTCGTCATAGCCCCAGCCGGACAGGCCGAGCTGCCGCCAGTGGTCGTAGTCGGCGGCCTGTCCGCGCATCGAGATCATCGCATTGATGGCGGAGCAGCCGCCGATCACCTTGCCGCGGGGGTAGGCGAGCGAGCGCCCGTTCAGGCCGGGCTCCGCCTCGGTGCGGAACATCCAGTCGGAGCGCGGATTGCCGATCGCAAAGAGATAGCCGACCGGGATGTGAAACCAGATCCAGTTGTCGTTGCCGCCGGCTTCCAGCACCAGCACGCGCTTGCTCGGATCGGCCGACAGGCGATTGGCCATGATGCAGCCCGCGGTGCCCGCACCGACCACGATATAGTCGAAATCGCCCTCAAGCTGCTTCATCGTCCCATCCGCGTCTTTCCTATCTTATTACGCAGACGTGGATGGCCGGGACAAGCCCGGGTATGACCGCTTTTCGCTACCCGCAGGCTCAGCGGCAGCGTGTGTGTTGGGTGATTCATGCCTTGCATGCTACAGAGGACAATCGATCAAGCCCTAGAGCCGAAAATCTGCCATGCCCATCGTCAACCGCGTCGCCGATCTGCAGCCCGACATCCAGGCCTGGCGGCGGGATATTCATGAACATCCCGAACTCCTGTACGAGGTGCATCGTACGGCGGCGCTGGTGGCGGATCGCCTGCGGGAGTTCGGCTGCGACGAGGTGATCACCGGCGTTGGCCGCACCGGCGTGGTCGGCGTCATCAAGGGCAGCAGGCCTGCCGGCAAGGGTGGTGTGAGGGTGATCGGGCTGCGCGCCGACATGGATGCGTTGCCGATCGAGGAGGCCACCAATCTCCCTTACGCCTCCAAAACGAAAGGCTTGATGCACGCCTGCGGCCATGACGGCCATACCGCGATGCTGCTGGGTGCGGCGCGCTACCTCGCGGAGACGCGGAATTTCGCCGGCCAGGCGGTCGTAATCTTTCAGCCGGCGGAAGAGGGCGGTGCGGGCGCCGTTGCGATGATCAAGGACGGGCTGATGGACCGTTTTGGCATCGAGCAGGTCTACGGCATGCATAATGGTCCGGGCATTCCGGTCGGCAGCTTTGCCATTCGGCCCGGTCCGATCATGGCCGGCGGCGATGCCGTCTTCATCAATATCGAGGGACTCGGCGGCCACGCTGCGTATCCGCACGAATGCATCGATTCCGTCCTGGTCGGCGCGCAGTTGATCAACGCGCTGCAGTCGATCGTGTCGCGCAGCGTCGATCCGCTGGAATCGGCCGTGATTTCGATATGCGAGTTTCACGCCGGCCATGCCCGCAACGTGATCCCGCAAACCGCCAGGTTGACCGGCACCGTCCGCACCCTGGACGGCGATGTGCGGAAATTGGTGGAACGGCGGGTACGCGAGGTCGTCGCAGGCGTGGCGCAGATGACGGGCGCAAAGATCGACCTGACCTATAACCGCGGCTATCCGGTCACGAATAACCATCTCGCGCAGACAGATGTCGCCGTCCGGGCCGCGCGGGAGATCGCAGGCGACGCCAACGTTTCCGAGATGCCACCGCTGATGGCTGGCGAAGATTTCGCTTTCATGTTGGAGCAGCGGCCGGGTGCGCTGATCTTCTGCGGCAACGGCGATAGCGCAGGGCTGCATCACCCCGCCTATAATTTCAACGACGAAGCGCTCGTGTTCGGCACCTCCTACTGGATCAAGCTGGTCGAGAATACTCTGGCGGCGTAAGTTGCCTCACAGGTATTCGGGGCGATCCTGAGGAAGAAGCGCGCTACTCGATTTCGAGATTGTTCTTCCGACCGATCTCGCTGACATCCCGGATGTAGGCGGTCATCGCTTTCGCGAACACGTCGGGCGACCCGCCGACGATTTCGAATCCATTGGCCATCAGCGCCTTGATCACATCAGGATCGGCGAGCGCCATATTCGCCGACTTGTTGATGCGATCGACGACCGTCTGCGGCGTGCCGGCCGGCGCGACAAAGCCGTTCCACGCATAATATTCGACGGGGTAGCCCAGCTCCTTCAGCGTCGGTGCGTCCGGGAAATGCGAACCAGCGCTTCTCGCCGGTGGTCGCGAGCACCCGCAGCGTGCCGGCCTCGACATGGGTGCGGATGATGTTGGAGGCGGCGAAATCGACCTGGCCGGAAATCAGGTCCTGGATCATCGGCGCTTCGCCGCGATAATGCACCGCCTGCATCGGCGTCTTGCTGGCCTGTGCCAGCATCAGGCCGATCAGATGCGAGGTGTTGCCGGGACCGGGTGAGCCGTAGTTCAGCGGCTTTGCTTCGCTGGCTTGCTTCACCAGATCGGCCAGCGTCTTGTAGGGCGACTCGCTGCGGACGACGACGGCGAGCGGCGCGCGCACCGCCATCGCGATGGGGACGAAATCTTTCAGCGCGTCGTAGGGCATCGACTTCTTCAGCGCCGGCAGCAGGCCGTGGGTGGCGGCGTTGACGTAGAGCAGCGTGTAGCCGTCCGGCGGCGCGCGCTTGACGTTTTCCGCCGCCAAAATTCCGCCGGCGCCGCCCTGGTTCTCGACCACGAAGGACTGTCCGATGCTTTCGCGCATCCGGTTGGTGACGAGGCGCGCCGGCGTATCGGTGACGCCGCCGGCCGCAGCGGGAACGACCACCTTGATCGGGCGGTCCGGATAGGTGTCGGCGGATTGCGCACTGGCCGCGACGGTCAGCGCCGCGAAAAGTCCTGCCGCAGTTGCCGAGATGGTGACCCTTCGCATGCCGCTTCCTTCCCTTGCAGTGTTTTTCTTCAGCAGCTCGCAGAGTACCGAACATGTCAGGCGAAAGCTAACGGGAAGCTCTCGCACGGCTGACCCGCGCAATCCAACATTGTCGCAGGTGCTATGCAGGCCTATCGCATATTTCGTGTGGCGAGACACGACGACGCCCGGAACGTGATGGGAGAGGCAGATGGATGATCGAACCGTGCGTGCGGCGCTGGAGCGCCATTGGGCTGCGTCGGACGCCAACGATTTTGCGGCCGAGCACGAAATCTATCGCGAGGATGCCGTGCTCGATTATCCGCAATCGGGCGAACGGATTCGCGGCCGCCGTAATATCAGGGAGAGCCGGTTCGTCCAGCCGAACAAGAAGCACTTTACGGTCCGCCGGATTATCGGCGGCGGCGATCTCTGGATCACCGAATTCGTGCTCGCCTATGACGGCATACCTTCCTACGCGGTGAGCATCATGGAATTCCGCGACGGACTGGTGGCCAGCGAAACCCAATATTTCGCCGATCGGTTCGAGCCCGCACCCTCACGGGCGCACCTTGTCGAGCGACTGGGCTAACGAGCGTCATGAGCAAGCTGCCAACCGGCGCAAGAACTTCAGCACATCGATTGGATGCGACGGCGGCACTGCTTGGAGGCGCATGTGGCCTCGGCGCGGCGTTGTGCTGGGCTCTCGGATTCGTGGCGACACGGCACGGCCTCAAGATCGGGTTTACGCCGGCGGACTTGCTGATGCATCGCTTCTTCTGGTCGGGCATCGTGTTCCTGCCGCTCGTGCTTCGCGCGGGCTTGCGCGATCTCTGCGGCATCGGGTGGGGCCGTGGACTGGCGCTGATGATCCTGGGCGGGCCGGTGATGTCTCTCATCAGCTACGTAGGCTTCGTGTTCGTGCCACTGGGACATGGCAGCGTCATCCAGCCTTCTTGCGCGACCCTGGGCGGTCTGTTGCTCGCGGTCGTCTGGCTAAGGGAGTCCGTTTCGCGGTCGAGGGTGTTCGGCGCCATCGTCATCGTTGTTGGACTTGCCGTGATCGGCAGCGAGTCGATCGGCCATATCGGCGCCAGCGGGGTGCTCGGCGATTTGATCTTCGTCCTGACCGGCTTCATGTTCGCGAGTTTCGCCGCGCTGGTGCGGTACTGGCGGGTCTCCGCCTTTTCGGCGGCGACTGTCATCAGCGTGCTGTCGCTCTCGCTATTTCCGGTCTATGCGGTGTCAGGCGGTCTCGGCCGCACGGCGGCAATCGGCTTCCAGGAGAACGCGCTGCAAGCCGTCGCACAGGGGATCCTGGCCGGCCCCGCGGCGATGTACTTGTTCACGCTCTCGATCCAGCGCCTTGGCGTCGCACGCGCCGCGGTCTTTCCCGCCACGGTTCCGGCGCTGACCCTGCTGTTGGGATGGCTCTTGATCGGCGAGCCGCCGACGGCGCTGCAGGCAGCGGGATTGGTTACCGTGCTGGCCGGATTTTATCTGGCACAGCGGCAAAGTTAAGCGCTCCAAATTGCTCCCGTTGCGCCTTTGGGCGCCAATTCGGCCGTTCCGGCCCGCTTTTCCGGATATTGGGCGAGGCCGCGGGAACGTGCTACACATGACAAAACAACCACAAAACGGACCCGAGAATTCCATGCCCATCGTGAACCGCGTCGCCGACCTGCAGCCGGACATTCAAGCCTGGCGCCGGGACATCCACCAGCATCCCGAACTGCTCTACGACGTCCACCGAACTGCGGCATTCGTGGCCGACCGCTTGAAGGAGTTCGGCTGCGACGAGGTCGTCACCGGGATCGGCAGGACCGGCGTGGTCGGTGTCATCAAGGGCAGGAGGCCGGCCAATGGCGGCCTCAAGGTGATCGGCTTGCGCGCCGACATGGATGCGCTGCCGATCGAGGAGGAGACCAATCTTCCCTACGCCTCCAAGACGCCCGGCAAGATGCACGCCTGCGGCCATGACGGCCACACCGCGATGCTGCTGGGTGCGGCGCGCTATCTCGCCGAGACCCGCAACTTCGCCGGCACCACGGTGGTGATCTTCCAGCCGGCGGAAGAGGGCGGCGCGGGCGCGGCGGCGATGATCAAGGACGGCCTGATGGACCGTTTCGGTATCGAGCAGGTCTACGGCATGCACAACGGCCCCGGCATTCCGGTCGGCCAGTTCGCCATCCGTCCCGGCCCGATCATGGCGGCGACCGATGCGCTCGACATCAAGATCGAAGGCCTCGGCGGCCATGCGGCGCGGCCGCACAAATGCGTCGACTCCGTGCTGGTCGGCGCGCAGGTGATCGCTGGCCTGCAATCGATCGTCTCGCGCACCGTCGATCCGCTGGAGTCGGCCGTGATCTCGATCTGCGAATTCCACGCCGGCAACGCGCGCAACGTGATCCCGCAGACCGCGGAATTGCGCGGCACCATCCGGACGCTCACGGAAGAAGTGCGCAGCCTCGTCGAGAAGCGCGTGCGGGAAGTGGTCGCGGGCGTGGCGCAGATGACCGGCGCGAAAATCGACATCGTCTACGAGCGCGGCTATCCCGTCACGGTCAACCATCCGGTGCAGACCGAGATGGCAACGCGCGTCGCACAGGAAGTCGGCGGCGAGGGCGCCGTCGGCGAGACGCCGCCGATGATGGGCGCGGAGGATTTTGCCTATATGCTCGAGGCGCGCCCGGGCGCCTTCATCTTCTGCGGCAACGGCAACACCGCCGGCCTGCATCACCCCGCCTACAATTTCAACGACGAGGCGATCGTCTACGGCACCTCGTACTGGATCAAGCTGGTGGAGAACTCGCTGGCGGCGTGAGGCGGCTTCGGCGCATCACGTTCCGGGCTTGCGGTACTTGTCCTTCAAGGACTTGCTGTCCGCTTTGATCTTGTCTATCGCGGCCTTGTCGGCATCGGTGGCGCCGCCGGTGATGGGGCTCGAACCTATCGTGGTCTGACTGCTGCTCGATGTGTTATATCCGCTCGGCGTAGCCGTCGATGTGGCCGGCGGCTTGGCCCCGGCAGGACCGTTGGCCTTGTCATTCCCTCGATTGATGGCGATCTGCCTGGCGCGGACGGCCTCGACTTCCTTGTCCTTTTGCCGGCTGTTTTCCAGCGTCTTGGCGCGCGCGGCGGCGATGACGGCATCGTCCCTGGCCCGCGCCGCCGCGGCGGCGGAGACCGGCGTGGTCGAGGTGGTGGTTGCAGGAGCTGTTGTTGTTGCTGCTGGCTTGGTCGTGGTCGCAGCAGTCGCCGGTTTCACCGATGCTGTCGTCGCCGGCCTGTTGTTCGTTGCCGGCGTCGCCGGTCTGCTGGCCGCATTCGTCGTGGGCGGCCTGGTGTTTGTTGTGCTCGTCGTCGTGGGCGGCCTGGCCGGCGTCGTTGCGGCGGGCTTGGCCGCGACCGTCGCTGCCGGTTTGCTCGGCGTTGGCGCGGGCCTCGCCACGGCCGTGGGTGCGCGAACCACGGGAGCCGGTGCGGGCGCGGCACGCACGACAGGCGCGGGTGCAGGGCGCACCACCGGGGCCGGCGCGGGAGCGGCGCGGACGACCGGTGCAGGCGCCGGCGCGGAGGTGGTCTTCTTGGTCTCGGCGGTGGCCGGCTGCGACAATGCAAGTGCCGCCAGCACCATGCCAGCAGGTGCAATTCCCCATATCGATGTCATGACGTTCCCCCAAAGAATGCGATGGAAAAAGCCCGGGCAACTGGTCAACCGGATTGTTCTTGCGCAAGTCTTTGAAGTTGCTCCTTTAGCTTAGACCCAAACGGCGGGCCTCCGCGAGGGCTATTCGGACCTCGCGAAGGCAGCCAATCCATCCCGCAACGCAAAAAGGCCCGCACGACCGGTGCGGGCCTTCGCTTCTCAGGGTTACCAGATACGCGTTCCCTAGAAGATGTTGGCGAACAGCACGTAGAGGCTGGCCGACAGCATGATCGCGGCCGGCAGCGTCAGCACCCAGGCCATCAGCAGATTGCGGATGGTGGCCATCTGCAGGCCCGAGCCGTTCGCCGCCATGGTGCCGGCGACGCCCGACGACAGCACGTGCGTGGTGGAGACCGGCAGGCCGAACACGTCGGCAGCACCGATGGTGGCGGCGGCGACCAGTTCGGCGGAGGCGCCCTGCGCGTAGGTCAGATGCGTCTTGCCGATCTTCTCGCCGACGGTGATGACGATGCGCTTCCAGCCGATCATGGTGCCGAGCCCGAGCGCGATCGCGACGGCGATCTTCACCCAGGTCGGGATGAACTTGGTCGCGCTGTCGAGCGAGCGCCTTGTAGTCGCTGAGCGTCGCGACCTCTTCCTTGTTGAGGTCGTTCTCCTTGTCCTTCATCAGGAAGCGGATCGCTTCGGAAGCAGGTACATGTCGTTGCGGGTGTTGCCGACGGCTTCGGCCGGCACCTTGGCCAGCGAGCCGTATTCGTCGACCTGCGTCGCCGATGTCGCTGCACCAGCACGGCCAGCGACGGATAGGTGCCCTCGTTGATCTTGCGCGCGGCGACGTAGTGCGTGACGGCCGGACGCGGGTTGCCGATGATGCTGTAGCCGGCGCCCTTGGCGGCGACCACCTTGGCGGCGGCGTCCGAGGTCTGCGTGGAACTGCGCAACTGGCGATGTCCGGCATCGCACGGTTCAGCGCGTAGGCGGTCGGCACGGTGCCGATCAGGATCAGCATGATCAGGCCCATGCCCTTCTGGCCGTCGTTCGAGCCGTGCGCGAAGCTGACGCCGGTGCAGGTGAGCGATCAGGATGCCGCGGATCCACAGCGGCGGCGGCTGGTTGCCCTCCGGCGCGGCATAGAGTGCCGGATTGCGGACGACGAACTTCAGCACCAGCAGCAGGATCGCCGCCACGCAGAAGCCGAACAGCGGCGAGAGCAGCAGCGCGTAGCCGATCTCGGTCGCCTTGGTCCAGTCGACGCCGGAGGTGCCGTCGCGGCCGTGCATCAGCGCGTTGGCGACGCCGACGCCGATGATCGAGCCGATCAGCGTGTGCGAGCTCGAGGCCGGCAGGCCGAGCTACCAGGTGCCGAGGTTCCAGATGATCGCGGCGATCAGCAGCGCGAACACCATGGCAAAGCCGGCGCTCGAGCCGACCTGCAGGATCAGCTCGACCGGCAGCAGCGAGACGATGCCGAAGGCGACCGCGCCGGTCGACAGCAGCACGCCGAGGAAGTTGAAGAAGCCCGACCAGATCACGGCGACATTGCGCCGGCAGCGAGTGGGTGTAGATCACGGTCGCGACCGCGTTGGCCGTGTCGTGGAAGCCGTTGACGAATTCGAAGCCGAGCGCGATCAACAGGGCAACGAACAGCAAGGATATAGGGCAGGTAAGTGGTGAGCTTGGTGCCGGCGGCATCGACGTCGGCATAGATGCTGTAGGCAACGAACAGCATGCCGGCGGCAAGGATGCCGAAGAAAAGGATCATGGTAAGCGGATTAAAGCCCTTATCGAGATTGGGCCTGGCAGCCGGTTGAATCGGCGCTTCGCCAAGCGCGGAATTAAGAGTCATATCGGTCATGGAGACGCCCCGTCAGATTATCTTTTTTTGGGAGCCCATTTTTGACTGACGGACTTGAAGGTTAGATGACGGTGAGCCTTCGCCGGGCACGCTTTGTCAAAGAAAAGGCCCGTATTGCGGGCCTTTAGTTTTAGCCAACGGGAGGAAAAGTGGCCGGCGCACTGCGAAGTCCCGGGGCTGAATGGAGCCGCGCAGCGCGCCGGCCAATGGGGACGTCCAGGCGTCTGGGACGACCCAATGGTGCTGAGAATGCGATTGTATCATTCATCAATTAAAGGTTGTACATCGAATATTGGAAATTTCTCTCTGATCACAGGATTTTGCGGCGGAACTGGTCAAGCGGCGTGTGCGGAACTTTTAGGCAAGGCGCAAGGCAACTCCTTCGGATCATGCCGTTTTCAGCCGCAGGAACTGAAGAGAGTGGCGCAATGGCGCCGCCAGGTCTCCTCCAGCCGGCCGGGCGGCGAGGTCTTCTGTGATGCCGCGCGTGATCGTCACCGCATGGCCGTCCCAATGCGCGCAAACATCCGGCGTGAGGATCGACCAGGGCATGTCGGCAAAGCGGCTGGCGAAGAAAGGCGCGATCAGCGCCACGATGTAATGCTCCGGCGCAACCCAGGCGACGTAATGCGCCTTCTGCTCACGGCCGATTTCGCGGAAGCGCAGGCTTGCCTGCATCCGGGGATGTCGCGCCGCACGGCATCCGCCATCGCCGATGCCCCCGCGACATCGGGATCGTCCGTGGCCATCAAGAGATCGTGGTGACGGCAGAGCCGCCACAGCAGGCGATAGAGCAGGGCGAAGCGATGTCGGCTGCGATGCAGGATGACGTGTTTCGCCAGCGCGACGAATTTCGCGGGCACGCTGAATGTGTCATGCGGTGACTCCGGCGCGATCGCTCTGGCCTGCGGTTCGCGCGCATCGCGCACCCGCCAGTCCACTTCGGATGGCGGGACGCCGTTGAGCACCAGGGCCCGCGCCGCCCGGCGCCAGCCGGCAAAGTCGGTTTCATGGTCGAGGGTGACGCGGTGCATGTCGGCGAACTCCGTACGCGGCCTGAATCCCCTTGATTTTCTTCATGAATCGGTAGTGCCGTAATCCCGATTGACTCCGCGGGCCCTGTTAGCTTTATATTAGAACATATCATGAACAAATGAGCCAGCTTCTGGTTCTCTCCGAGAAACAACTGGCCCCACTTTCTGAGGAACGATGCGCATGATCGGCGCACGCATAAGCACGCTTGCGTCCCTGCGCGGCAGCATCGAGCGCATCGAGACGCATGGCGATGTCCATGCGCTGAACAAGGTCGCGCTCGGCCACGGGCGGCCGATGCGATGCTGTGCGGCGGGCTGGCGCGCGCCGCCGTCCATGAAGTGTTTGCCGAGGGGCACCAGGGTGCATGCGCGACCGGTTTCCTTGCGGGCATTGCGGGACGGATTGCGCCGCGCAAACCGCTGGTCTGGGTGCGGCAGGATTTTGCCGAAATTGAATCCGGCGCGCTGTCGCCGAACGGCCTTGCCGAGCTTGGCCTTGATCCGCGCCTGCTCGTCACCGTGCGCGCCGCCGATGTCGAGTCGGCCTTGCGCGCCACGGCCGACGCGCTCGCCTGCGATGCGCTCGGCGCCGTGGTGCTGGAAATCTTTGGCGAGGCGCGCCAGCTCGATCTCGTCGCCAGCCGCAAACTGACATTGGCCGCGCAATCCTCGGGGGTCACCGCGCTGTTGCTGCGCGTCGGCGCGAGCCCCGCGCCGTCGACGGCGGAGACGCGCTGGATCGTGCGCGCGGCGCATTCGCCGCCAGGCTGTGCCCGTGGAGTGCGTGGGGCGCGCCGCTGTTCGACGCGCAACTGGTTCGCAATCGTCATGGCCCGGTCGGGCGGTGGATCATGGAATGGAAATGTGATGAGTGCCAGTTCAGCGAGCCGTCGGCGTATCCTCAGCCTGTGGCTGCCACACCTGCCCATCGATCGCATCCGGCGGCAGCGCGAAGCGAGCGCCGCCTCGCGAGTTGAGCTTGTTGCAGGGGAGGAGAGCACATCGGTCATGTGAGGTGAGCACGATGGCAGGGCTCTCTCTCCCGCTTGCGGGGGAGGGTTGGAGAGGGGGTGTTGCCGCGGACACCGGCGCCCGTGTGGCAGAGCCCCTCTCCCTAACCGCATCCCCCGCAAGGGGGGAGGGAACCATCCGCCGGCGCGACCCTTAGCGAAGGATAGGTGAAGCAATCGATGACTTCCCGAGCGTCGTCGTCGCGAAAGACCACAACGCCATTCTGCTCTACGCCATCGACGAGGCGGCCGTCCGCGCCGGTCTCTCCATCGGCCTGCCGCTCGCCAATGCCCGCGCCATCTGTCCCGAGCTCACGGTGTACGACGCGGACGAAGCCGCCGACCGCAAGACGCTCGAAAATATCGCCGACTGGTGCGACCGCTTCACGCCGCTGGTCGCGCTCGACCTGCCGCATGGTCTGTTCCTCGACATCACCGGCTGCGCCCATCTGTTCGGCGGCGAGGCGGCGCTGCTGCGGCAGCTTACCGGCGCACTGACGCGCCAGGGTTTTGCGGTGAGCGCGGCGATTGCCGCGACCTCGATCTGCGCGCGCACGCTGACGCGCTGGCATCAGGCAAAATCGTCGCCGACGGCGAGGAGGCCGACGCCGTCGCGGCGCTGCCGGTGGCCGCGCTCGGCGCCGGTGACGCCATCACCGGCGGGCTTGCGTCGCGCCGGCCTGAAAACCATCGGCGATGTCGCCGCGCGCGGCGCGCACGAAATCTGCCGCGCGCTTCGGTTCGCGCTTTACCACGCTGCTCACGCATGCGCTGGGCGAGGGCGATGCGCCGATCAGCCCGCGAAAGCCTTCCGCCGGATTACATCGTCGAAAAACGCTTTGCCGAACCGATCGCGACCGCCAGCATCATCGCGATCACGCTGTCGAGCCTCGCCGCCACGCTGGTCGCGGCGATGGACAAGCAGGGCAAGGGCGCGCGGCGGCTGGAGGCGGCGTTCTTCCGCACCGACGGCGCGGTGCGCGTCATCGCGGTCGACACCGGCCGCCCGGTGACGCGCTCCGAGGCGGTCGACCGCCTGTTCCGCGAACGGCTCGATGCGCTGAGCGATCCCCTCGATCCCGGCTTCGGCTTCGATCTCATTCGTCTCTCCGCCGGCCGCACCGAGATCGTGGTGCAGGAGCAGCGCGATCTCGACGCCACCGTGCATGACAATGACGAGCTGTCCGCCCTGATCGACCGCATCGCCGCGCGCATCGGCGGAAAGCGCGTGGTCGTGCATCTGCCGCAGGATACGCACATCCCCGAGCGCGCCGCGCTCGCCGCGCCCGCGCAGCAGCATCTCGCCGCCGCCACGCAAGCCGACTGGCCCGCGCGCACCGAGGCGAGCCGCCGCTGCGGCCGTTGCGTTTGTTCGAAAAGCCCGAGCCGATCAAGGTGCCGTTCGCCACCGTTCCCGACGGCCCGCCGCATCATTTCACCTGGCGCCGCGTCACCCACGCCGTGGTGCGCGTCGAAGGCCCCGAACGCATCGCCATGGAATGGTGGAAGCAGGACGGCCATGCGCTGACGCGCGACTATTTCCGGGTCGAGGACGAGGAAGGCCGCCGCTTCTGGATCTTTCGCGACGGGCTTTTCGGCAGCGAACTGACCGATGGCGAAGGCAAGCCCGTTCCGCCTGGCTGGTAC
Organism: uncultured Alphaproteobacteria bacterium; assembly: GCA_963726865.1. GTDB lineage: Bacteria > Pseudomonadota > Alphaproteobacteria > Rhizobiales > Xanthobacteraceae > Bradyrhizobium. The sequence continues at coordinate 559,622 of CAVSEE010000008.1, forward strand.
GTGCATGGGCTGTTCGCATGAGACCGCATCGCAATATGCCGAGATCGGCATCACCACCAATTTCTCCTTCCTGCGCGGCGGCTCCGATCCGCGCGCCTATGTGCATGAAGCGAGCCGCCTGCAAATCCCCGTCATCGGCATCGCCGATCACAACACGCTGGCCGGCGTGGTGCGGGCCTACAAGGAGCTCGATAACCCCGAAGTCTCGCTACAAGCCGAAACTGCTGATCGGCGCGCGCATCGTCTTCATCGACGGCACGCCGGATATCCTCGTCTATCCGCGCGACCGCGCCGCTTACGGCCGGCTGTGCCAGCTGCTGACCCGCGGCAAGCGCGGCGACGATATCGAGCGGATCGAAAAGGGCGAGTGTCATCTGAAATTCGACGACCTGCTGGAATTTTCCGAAGGCCAGCTCTGCATTCTGACGCTGCCGCATCGCTTCGATACTGCGCAGCGCGCAAAAGATTCTGGCAGCGATTGCGCGACAGCCGCGCCGACGGCGTCTGGCTGGCCGCGAGCCTGATCTATCGCGGCGACGACCGGCGGCGCCTGGCGCGGCTGCATCGCCTCGCGACGACGGCAAAAGTGCCGCTGCTCGCGACCAACGAGGTGCTCTACCACCATCCCGCACGGCGTCCGCTGCAGGACGTGCTGACCTGCATCCGCGAGAAGACCACCATCGAGGCGGTCGGCAGGAAGCTCGAGGCCAATGCCGAGCGCCATCTGAAACCCGCGCATGAAATGGCGCGGCTGTTCCGCGATCTGCCCGAGGCGATTGCGGAGACCATGCGCTTTGCCGACCGCATCTCCTTTTCGCTCGACCAGCTCAAATACCAGTATCCCGACGAGCCGGTGCCGCCGGGCAAGACCGCGCAGCAGCATCTGGAAGATCTCACCTGGGCCGGTGTCGACAACGCTATTTCGGCGGCGTGCATCGACGACACGCTGCGCGCCACCCTGAACAAGGAACTCGCGCTGATCATCCGAGCTGAAATACGCGCATTACTTCCTCACCGTGCACGACATCGTGCACTACGCGCGCAGCCAGAACATTCTCTGCCAGGGCCGGGGCTCGGCGGCGAATTCCGCGGTCTGTTACGTGCTCGGCATCACCTCGGTCGATCCGACCAAGGTCGATCTGCTGTTCGAGCGCTTCATCTCCAAGGAGCGGCTGGAGCCGCCCGACATCGACGTCGATTTCGAGCATTCGCGGCGCGAGGAGGTGATGCAATATGTCTACCGCCGCTACGGCCGCCACCGCGCCGCCATCATCGCCACCGTCATCCATTATCGCCCGCGCAGCGCCATCCGCGACGTCGGCAAGGCGCTGGGCCTGACCGAGGACGTCACCGCCGCACTCGCCGACACCGTGTGGGGCAGCTGGGGCAAGGGCCTCAACGACATGCAGGTGCGCCAGGCCGGGCTCGATCCGCAGAATGCGATGATCGGCCTCGCGGTCGAACTCGCCACCGAGCTGATCGAATTCCCGCGGCATCTGTCGCAGCATGTCGGCGGCTATGTGCTGACCCAGGACCGGCTCGACACGTACGTGCCGATCGGCAATGCCGCGATGGACGACCGCACCTTCATCGAATGGGACAAGGACGACGTCGACGCGCTGAACATGATGAAGGTCGACGTGCTGGCGCTGGGCATGCTGACCTGCATCCGCAAATGCTTTGATTTGATCGATCTGCACAAGGGCAAGCGCTGGGAGCTGTCCGACCATTCCGCAGGATCGAGACGCCGACGTCTACGACATGCTGTGCCGCGGCGAGTCGCTCGGCGTGTTCCAGGTCGAGAGCCGCGCCCAGATGAACATGCTGCCGCGCCTGAAGCCGCGCACCTTCTACGACCTCGTCATCGAGGTCGCGATCGTGCGCCCCGGCCCGATCCAGGGCGACATGGTGCATCCGTATTTGCGGCGGCGGAACGGCATCGAGAAGCAAAGCTATCCGTCGCCATCGCCGGAGCACGGCCCTCCGGACGAATTGTATCGTGTCCTGCACAAGACGCTCGGCGTGCCGCTGTTCCAGGAGCAGGCGATGCGCATCGCGATCGAGGCGGCAAGGATTTACGCCGGAGGAGGCCAACGGCCTGCGCCGCTCGATGGCGACGTTTCGCAATGTCGGCACCATCGGCAAGTTCGAAGACAAGCTGATCGGCAATATGATTCGCGCGCGGCTACGCGCCGCAATTCGCCAAGAACTGCTTTGAGCAGATCAAGGGATTTGGCTCCTACGGCTTTCCGGAGAGCCATGCCGCGAGTTTTGCGCAGCTCGTCTACATCTCGTCATGGCTGAAGCATTATCACCCCGATGCCTTCTGCTGCGGGCTTGCTCAATTCGCAGCCGATGGGCTTTTACGCGCCGGCGCAGATCGTCGGCGATGCCCGCGAGAACGGCGTCGAGGTGCGCGAGATCGATGTGTCCTTCAGTTTTGCTCAGAACACGCTGGAGGAGGGGAGACGGGAAATATTGCGCCGTGCGTCTCGGCTTCCGCCAGATCGACGGTTTTCACTGGCTCGATCCGGATGAGGAGCGCCTGAAACAAATTCAGTCGTCATTCCCATTGCGCAACTGCGCAATGGGGGCGCGCGAAGCGAGAGCTTGGGGCGCATTGCCCCGGAATCATACTCCCGATGGAGTATGGATTCCGGGCTCGCGCCAAGTGGCGCGCCCCATTGCGCACTTGCGCAATGTGGAATGACGACGTCGACGACTGGGCCTCCCGCATCGTCGCCGCGCGCCAGCGCCGTCCCTTCACCTCGCTGGAAGATTTTGCCCGCGACACGGCACTTGCCCAAGCGCGCGCTGATCCTGCTGGCGGATGCCGACGCCTTCCGCTCCATCGGCCTCGACCGCCGCGCCGCACTATGGGCGGTGCGCCGGCTGCCGGACGACGTGCCGCTGCCGTTGTTCGAAGCGGCCATCGCGCGCGAGCAGCCCGACGAGAACGCAAAGCCGCTGCCTGCGATGCCGCTGCCGGAGCAGGTCGTCGCCGACTACCAGACCATCCGCCTGTCGCTGAAGGGCCACCCGATGGAATTCTTGCGCGAGAAATTTTCGCGCGAGCGCGTCGTCGCCTGCAGGGATGTCAATCACAACAACGACAAGCGCAGGGTGCGCTGCGCCGGCGTGGTGCTGGTGCGCCAGCGCCCGGGCAGCGCCAAGGGCGTGGTGTTCATGACGCTGGAGGACGAGACCGGGATTGCCAACATCGTGGTGTGGCCGAAGGTGATGGAGAAGTATCGCAAAGAGGTGATGGGCGCGCGCCTGATCCTGGTCGAGGGCTACATCCAGAGCAGCCCCGAGGAGGTGACGCATCTCGTCGCGCAGCGCCTCACCGACCGCTCGCACGATCTGATCGGCCTTGCCAACGACGCGCTGTCGAAGAAGCCCGCGGTGCCCACCGGCCCCGCTTTGGTCGAACCGTTGCACGACGACCGCCGCCAGCACCCGGACAACCCCGCGCAGAAAATCCGCCACCCCCGCAACGTCCGCATCCTGCCGCCGTCGCGGGATTTTCATTAACTCCGTCATTGCGAGCGCAGCGAGCAATCCAGCTTCCTCCGCCAAGGCAAGAAAGCTGGATTGCTTCGTCGCTTCGCTCCTCGCAATGACGGAGAAGGCCGGTGTCCCTCTCACTCCGCCGACCTCACTCCACCGCCGCCCCCACCGGCGGGCCGCCGGGCGGGCGGTGCAGGAAGGTGATCGTCAGATACGCGCCGACCCATGATCCCAGCGCGGCGAAGGCGACATAGACCCAGTTCTCGGTGTAGCTGATGACCGCATAGGACGACAGCACGTACCAGATGCTGCTCCAGGTCGCCGCCGGCACGCGCTTGCGCGCCACCACGGCGGAGGTGAACATGACGTAGACGGCGTCGGTGAGGGCGGTTGCGAGCAGCACGCCGCCCGCGGTCAGGGGATCGATGGACGCCATTGCAACTCCTTCTGTGGTGGGACAGTGTCGTCGCAAAAGTAGAGCATGATCCGGAAAAGTGTGAAGCGGTTTTCCCTTGCGACAAACGCCTAGCGTTTGCGCGGAGATCATGCTCAGACAAAGAGGCAAGAGTGACTGACATGCAAAGTCCCCGCGAAATTCTCTCCGATGTCTGGACCTCCGCCGGCGGCGATCCTGCCGCGCTCGGCGCCGTGACGCTCACCGGCGAGGAGCCGCAACTGCCGTCGTCATTCCGCGTCGCGGCTGCCGCGCAAGTCAGCATCGCGGCATCGGGGCTTGCCGCCGCGGAAATCTGGAAGATGCGCAGCGGCGAAGCGCAGAATGTCGCCGTCGACATGCGCCATGCCGCGGTCGAGTGCCGCTCCGAGCGCTATCTGCGCGTCGACAACAAACCGCCGCCGCCCGCCTGGGACGCCATCGCCGGCGTCTACAAAACCGGCGATGGCCGCTTCGTGCGGCTGCACACCAATTTCCCGCATCACCGCGCCGCCGTCTGCAAGGTGCTGAACTGCAAGGCCGAGCGCGAGGACGTGCAGGCGGCGCTGATGAAGTGGGAAGCGGAAGCCTTCGAGACGGCGGCCTATGCCGCCGGCGGCGTGGTCGCGATGATGCGCCCGTATGACGAATGGTCCGCCACGCCGCATGCCAAAGCGCTGGCGCAATTGCCGCTGATCTCGATCGAGAAGATCGGCGAGGCCGCGCCAAAACCGTGGCCCAAGGGCGATCGCCCGCTCGCCGGCATCCGCGTGCTCGACCTGTCGCGCGTCATTGCCGGGCCCGTCGCCGGCCGCACGCTCGCCGCGCACGGCGCCGACGTGATGCTGGTCTCCGGCCCGGATCTTGCCCGCGATCCCCTGGCTCACCATCGACAACGGCCGCGGCAAGCTCTCGAGCTTTGTCGAACTGAAGAGCGAGCAGGGCCGCGCGACCATGCGCGAGCTTCTCGCGGAGGCCGACATTTTCTCGCAAGGCTATCGCCCGCGCGCGCTGGCCGCGCTCGGCTTTGCGCCTGACGATGCGGCAAAGCTCAATCCCGGCATCGTCTATGTGACGCTGTCGGCTTACGGCCATGCCGGCCCCTGGGCGGAGCGGCGCGGCTTCGACTCGCTGGTGCAGACCACCACCGGCTTCAATCATGCCGAAGGCGCAGGCCGCCGGCGTCGACGGGCCGAAGGAATTGCCGGCGCAGATGCTCGATCACGCCACCGGCTACTTCATGGCGTTTGGCGCGATGATGGCGAAGGCACGCCAGGCGCGCGAGGGCGGCAGCTGGCACGTCCGGGTTTCGCTGGCGCAGACCGGACGCTGGCTGTGGAATCTCGGCCGGTTGGCCTCCGGCCTGAAAACCCCGGACTTTCCCGGGGATGCGGTGCAGCCGTTTATGGAAGAACTTCCGTCCGGCTTCGGTGCACTGCACGCGGTGAAGCCGTCGGCGCGGCTGTCGAAGACGCCGGCCTTCTGGGCGCGGCCGTCCATGCCGCTCGGCAGCCATCCGCCGCGCTGGCCCAAGGAGGACTAGAGCCGGCCTAAAAGCGGGGATTAACCGGCGATGAACGGTGTTGTCCCGCGTGAGCAAATTTTAACTTCAAACGCTAAGGCCGTTCGCATTTTTAGTTTGTCTGAAACAACAAATGGGCACTATTAGCGCGCTGATGAGGCAGGCCCGCAGCCGGAATCATCGAGGAAATGACCGGATTGCATGAGCGACGAGATTACCAAGAAATTACAAGGACTTAGCAGGCGGCAGCGCGCCGTCGGCGCGGTCTTGGTCGCGCTCGGCGTGCGTCGGCGGTCTACGGCTTCCTGCAGCTCAGCGGCCCATCGCGTGGGCACTCCGACGTCTCCAGCCAGTCGCGCAAGGGCCTCGCGCGCTACACGCCGACCCCGGCCGAATGGGCGGCGCTGACCATCCAGCCCGTGATCGAAAAGCCGTTCCGCGCCGAGCATGTCACCGAAGGCAAGATCGCCATCGACGAGGAACGCTCGACGCCGGTGTTCTCGCCCTATGCCGGCCGCGTCACCAAGCTCCTGGTGCGCCCGGGCGATGGCGTCATCAAGGGCCAGCCGCTGTTCATGATCGAGGCGGCCGACACCGTGCAGGCGCAGAACGATTACATCACAGCGATGACCGCCATGAACAAGGCAAGGTCCGCGCTCGGGCTCGCCGAGATCCAGAACAAGCGCGCCACCGATCTGTTCGAGGGCAAGGCGGTGCCGCTGAAGGATGTCCAGCAGGCCGCGGCCAATCTGGTGCAGGCGCAAAACGACCTGCGCTCGTCGCAGACGGCGCTGGACGCCTCGGTCAACAAGCTCAAGATCCTCGGCTTCAACGAGCAGTCCATCGACACCTTCCGCCAGAAGGGCGGCATCAATCCGGAAGTGACCATCTTCGCGCCGATCGCGGGCACCGTGGTCCAGCGCAAGATCGGTCCCGGCCAGTATGTCGGCGCCGGCGCCAGCGATCCCGTCTATGTGATCGGCGATCTCTCCACCGTCTGGCTCACCGCCTTCGTGCGCGAGACCGACGCGGCCGCGGTCGCGATCGGTCAGGAAATCGCCTTCACCGTGCTGGCGATGCCGGGCCGGCCGCTGTTCGCCCGCATCAATTACGTCGCCACCGCGATCGATCCGGCGACGCGCCGCCTGCTGGTGCGCGCCACCATCGACAACAAGGACGGCATGTTGAAGCCCGAGATGTTCGCCAACGTCACCATCTACTCGCCGAGCGACCATGCCGCGGTCGGCGTGCCGAAGACGGCGTTGATCTACGAGGCCGATCAGGTCCGGGTCTGGGTCGCGCGCGAGGACAAGTCGATCGAGCTGCGCCAGATCAAGCCCGGGCTCACCAATGGCGATCTCGTCGAGGTGCTCGGCAATCTCAAGCCCGGCGAGATGATCGTCACCAAGGGCAGCCTGTTCATCGACCGCGCCGCCTCCGGCAGCTAGACGCATGATCCCGAAAAGTGGACACCGGTTTTCGGGTAACATCATGCTCAAACACAAAAACCTGGTCTGAATGGATCGCCTTGTCGCCCTAGCCGTCCACCGCCGCTATCTGATGGTCGGCATGTTCGTCGCCGTCTTCATCGGCGGCCTGATCGCGTTCAAGCAGCTCAATATCGAGGCCTATCCCGATCCGACCCCGCCGATGGTCGACATCGTGACGCAAAGCCCGGGCCTGTCGGCGGAAGAGATCGAGCGCTACATCACGATCCCGATCGAGGCCGGCGTCTCCGGCATCAAGAACCTGCGCACCATCCGCACCATCTCGCTGTACGGCCTGTCCGACGTCAAGCTGCAGTTCTCGTTCGACTACACCTATGAGGAGGCGCTGCAGCAGGTGCTGAACCGGCTGGCGCAGCTGCCGCCGCTGCCGGGCAACGTGCAGCCGACCATTTCGCCGCTCAGCCCGATCGGCGAGATCTTTCGCTACCGCCTGACCGGCCCGCCGAACTACAGCGTGCTCGATCTCAAAACCCTGCAGGACTGGGTGCTGCAGCGGCGCTTCCGCAGCGTGCCCGGCGTGATCGACGTCACCGGCTGGGGCGGCAAGACCAAGACCTACGAGTTGCAGGTCGACTTCAACAAGCTGGTGGCGAACGGCCTGACATTGCCGCAGGTGCTGACCGCCGTCGGCAATTCCAACATCAATGTCGGCGGCAACACCGTCAATATCGGGCCGCAGTCGGCCGTGGTGCGCGGCGTCGGCCTGATCCGCTCCATCGAGGATCTTTCCAACACGATGCTGTCGCAGTCGGGCGGCAATCCCGTGCTGGTCAAGGACATCGCGACCGTGACGGTCGGCGAAAAGCAGCGGCTCGGCATTGCCGGTATGGACGATGCCGACGACATCGTGCAGGGCATCGTGCTGATGCGCCGCGGCGAGCAGTCCTCGCCGACGATTGCTCGGGTGGAAAAGCTGGTCAACCAGATCAACAGTTCCTCGATCCTGCCGCCGGGCGTGAAGATCGAGCGCATCTACGACCGCAAGGACCTGATCGACCTCACCACCCACACCGTGCTGCACAACATGGTGGTCGGCATTTTGCTGATCGTGCTGCTGCAATGGATTTTCCTCGGCGATCTCCGCAGCGCGCTGATCGTCGGCGCCACGATTCCGTTCGCGCTGTTCTTCGCCGTGATCATCCTGGTGATGCGCGGGGAATCCGCCAATTTGCTGTCGGTCGGTGCGATCGATTTCGGCCTGATCGTGGACGCCACCGTGATCATGGTGGAGGCGATCTTCCGCCGGCTGTCGCAGACCACGGCGTTGTCGCCGGCCGAAGAGAGCCACATCTCGCCGGAGACGGCGATGGGCATGAAGAACCATGCCATCCTGTCGGCGGCGTCCGACGTGTCGCGCTCGATCTTCTTTGCCGCCGCCATCATTATCGCGGCCTTCCTGCCGCTGTTCACCTTGAGCGGCGTCGAGGGCAATATCTTCGGGCCGATGGCGCGCACCTATGCCTACGCGCTGGCCGGCGGCCTGCTCGCGACCTTCACGGTGACACCGGCGCTGAGCGCGATCATCCTGCCCGTCCACATTCACGAGACCGAGACGTGGATCGTCAAGAAACTCGACCGCATCTATGTGCCGGTGCTCAAATGGGCGATCAATAACCGCAAGATCGTAATGGCCGGCGCTGCCGGGCTGGTGGTCCTGACCATCGTGTTTGCGCGCCTGCTCGGCCTCGAATTCCTGCCCAAGCTGGAGGAAGGCAACCTCTGGATCCGCGCCACGCTGCCGCCGACCATCTCGCTGCAGGAAGGCAATTCCTACGTCAACGAAATCCGCAAGGTCATCCGCCAGCGGCCCGAGGTGGAGTCGGTGGTGTCGCAGCACGGCCGTCCCGGATGACGGCACCGACGCCGCCGGCCTGTTCAACGCCGAATTCTTCGCACCGCTCAAGCCTGTCGGCCAGTGGCCGGGAACCCGCGACAAGGAGGAACTGACCGGGCAATTGCTGGTGCAATTGCAGGAAAAGTTTCCCGGCGTCGAGTTCAACTTCTCGCAATATCTGCAGGACAACGTCTCCGAAGCGGTGTCCGGCGTGAAGGGTGAAAACTCGATCAAGCTCTACGGCAACGACCTGAAGTCGCTGACCGAGACCGCCAACAAGATCAAGCAGGTGCTTTCCACCGTGCAGGGCGTCACCGACCTTGCGGTGTTCACCTCGCTCGGCCAGCCGACCATCCAGATCGACATCGATCGTGCGCGAGCCGCGCGCTACGGGCTGACGCCGGGCGACATCAACGCCACCATCAAGGTGGCGATCGGCGGCGATACCGCCGGCGATATCTACGAGCCCGGCAGCGACCGGCATTTCCCGATCATCGTTCGCCTTGCGCCCGAATACCGCAAGAGCGCGGAGGCGATCCAGAATTTGCGCATCGGCGCCGCCGGGCAGGGCGGCACGGTCACCCAGATTCCGCTCAGCGAAGTCGCATCCATCAACCTCGTGTCGGGCGCGGCCTATATCTATCGCGAGCAGCAGGAGCGCTATCTGCCGATCAAGTTCTCGGTGCGCGAGCGCGACCTCGGCAGCGCTATCCAGGAGGCGCAGGACAAGATCGCCGCGCAAGTGGAGCTGCCGCCGGGATCGCGCATCGAATGGGTCGGCGAGTTCGGCAACCTGCAGGACGCCATCAAGCGGCTGTCGATCGTGGTGCCGATCAGCCTTGCGCTGATCGCGATCCTGCTCTGGTTCAATTTCGGCTCCATGATCGACACCATGCTCGCCATGAGCGTGATCCCGATGGCGATCTTCGGCGGCGTGCTGGGCCTGTTGATCACAGGCATTCCATTCAGCGTCTCGGCGGCGATCGGCTTCATCGCGCTGTTCGGCATCGCCGTGATGGACGGCATCATCATCCTCTCGCAATACAACCAGCTGATCGACGAGGGCATGGAGCGCGTGCAGGCCGTGATCCGCACCGGCGAATTGCAGCTGCGGCCGGTGCTGATGACCTGTGTCGTGGCCGGCGTCGGGCTGCTGCCGGCGGCGATCTCAGAGGGCATCGGCTCGCAGGTACAGAAGCCGCTCGCCATCGTGGTCGTCACCGGCATGATGCTGGCGCCGATCGTGATCCTGGTGACCTTGCCGGTGCTGATCTCCTACTTCTCGCGGCGGGCCCGCTGAACGCCGTGGGCGCTTGCCCATAAATCCTGCCCACTCGGTTTGTGGTTGACGATATCCCCCGGACATTCCTTGATTGGCCAAGAGAAAAGCCAAGGGAAAACCGCGGGGAGACACCATGCGGATCGAGGAACGCCAGCCCACCGCCACCGCCGAGCAGATCCTCGGCGAAATCCGCGAATTCTGCCGCGCCACGCAGACCGCCGAATCCACCTTCGGCCGGCTCGTCGTCAATGACGGCAAGCTGGTGTCGCGGCTGCGCGATGGGGCGAAGATCACGACCGGTACGCTCGACAAGGTGCGCGCCTACCTGACCTCGCACCGGCCGGATGCGCCGGCATCCAACGGCTCGGCGCTGGTCCACAGGCCGGGCAATGGCGCCGCGCCGGTCGCGGCCGTAGCGCCGCCCGGCTTCCGGTTCTTCGACAACCGGCAAAAATACCTGCTGTTCGTCTCCACCTGCAGCGAGAAGACCGAGATCGCCAACCGCGTCGCGCTGGAGCTGACCAGCCTGCAGCCGGCGCCGCCGGCCTTGCGCATTTTCGACGCCGGCGTCGGTGACGGCACCGTGCTGGCGCGGGTGATGCGGTCGGTGCACGCGCGCTTCCCCACCATGCCGCTCTATGTCGTGGCCAAGGAGATCTCTTACGAAGACGTCCGCCTGATGCTGGAGAAGATGGCCGACCGCCTGTTCGAGCATCCGGCCACCGTGCTGGTCGTGACCAACCTCTATTATGGCGAAGCGCCATGGCTGACCCCGCGCTCCGCCAGTGCCGCGCAAGGGATGATCTGGAAGGACGTCGCGCTGACCGGCAACACCGCGCACGGCTTTGCCGAGCAGATCGGCCAGCTCGAAGGCTTTTTGGCCGAGAACTGGCGGGCCGGCATCAGCCCGACCTCGGGCAACCCGGTCTACACGCGGCCGATCGTGCTGACGATCCGGCGCGAGGACCACTCCTTCCTGCTCGATCCCATCATGCCCCGGCCGGGGCGGGTGATGGCGGACTACGACCTCGTCATCGCCTCGCAGCCCTATCGCGCTCGGGTCAGCGTCGAGTTCAAGGCCTCGAAGGTCATCACGCCGCTGGTGCGTGCGCTGCGGCCGGGCGGACGGCTGATCGGCATCCATTCCCACGGCAAGGATCCCGGCATCGAGATCATCGACCAGGTCTGGCCCAACGACGATCCCTTCAAGACCGATCGCTACGCCATCCTGCGCCAGGTCAAGCACGAGCTCGGCGGCATGGCGCGGCACTATAATTTCAACGCTTCATCCGACGCGCGTTCGATCTTCCGCTACCACATGCACACCTTGCCGGACGAGGTGAGCGGGCCGATCGGCACCTCGACGCTGTTTGCCGCCTGGAACGCGGCGATCTATGTGGCGCAGATCGAGGACGATCGCTTGTCTGAGGTTGTGCGCGACGGGCGTTACCTCGAAGCCACCGACCGCGTGGTGCGCAAGCATGGCGGGCTGTGGTTCAACGACGAGACCTATGTGATCTCGCGCCGCCGCGCACCGGGCTGAGCGGGAACATTCTCCATGAGCACGCGTCTTGCCGAATTGCTCACCGCCGCCTCGGTCGAGGTCTCCTCGAGCGGAAACCAGCTGAAGGAGCTGACGGAGCATTTTGCCGCCGGCACTGATGTCTCCATCACCTTCCTGCCCGGCGACAACTGCCGGCACAATGTCGAGACCGCGGTGGCGCTGCGCGCCGCGGGCTTCAATCCCGTCCCGCACATCGCCGCCCGCGAAATCGCCTCGCGGGAGGCGCTCGACGATTTTCTGGGGCGGGCGCGGGGCGAAGCCGATGTGAGACGCGTGGTCCTGGTCGCTGGCGATGTCGCTGCCGCGAAGGGACCGTTCAAGTCGAGCCGCGATGTTGCCACCAGCGGCCTGATCGAGGGCCATGGCATTGGTTCGGTGAGCGTCGGCGGTTATCCCGAGGGTCATCCATGGCTTGAGGGGGCGCATGCCTTTGAGGCTCTGGCGGCGTGGCGCGAGTGGGGAGGGCGCAGCGGCGTTCGCGTCGACATCGTGACGCAATTCTGCTTCGAGAGCGCGCCGATCCTGGCCTGGCTCGACGAATTGCGGGCGCGCGGCATCGATCTTCCCGTCACGATCGGCCTGGCCGGTCCGGCGACGCTGGCGACGTTGACCAAATTCGGGCTGCGCTGCGGCATCGGCAATTCGATGCGGGCGCTGCGCGGGCAGATCGGCCGGTTCGGCCGGTTGTTGACCGACAACGGACCGGACGATGTCGTGCGCGGGGTGCTGGCCGCGCCGCCGGCCGCGACCGCGGCGATATCGGGCTTCCACCTGTTTCCGTTCGGCGGCCTGCGCAAGGCTGCCGCGTGGCTGCGCGAATTCGAACACGAACAGCAAGCGGCGCCGCGAACGGCGCCGCAAAATGCCGCTCAGAACCCGTAGAGCTTCGCCGGATTGTCGACGAGGATCTTCTTGCGCACGGCCGCGTCAGGGGCCCACACCGGCAGCTGGTTCAGCAGCCGCCCGTCGTCGATTTGGAACAGCGGCGTCACATCGGTCACTTGCTTGCCGGCTGGCGTCACCGAATCCGGATGCGGCCAGTCGGTGCCCCAGACGATGCGGTCTGCATTGGCCTCGATCAGTGCTTTCGCGAGCGGAACACAGTCCTGATAGTCCGGCCCAAGCTTGGAGGAGCGATAGGCCCCGGAAATCTTCACATAGGCCTTGCCGGATTTCACGAGCTCGACGAGGTCGGAGAAGCCCGGCTGCTCCACGCCGAGCGCGGCCTGCGCGCCGCCAAAGTGGTCGAACACGATCGGCACCGGCGCGCTCAGCACCAGATCCTTGATCGCAGTGATCATGGCGAGATTGGTATAGAGCTGGATATGCCAGCCGCGCTCCCTCATGCGGTCGACCGCGGCGGTGAAGCGCGTGCGGCCGACATTGGGATCGTTGACGCCGCCGGTGGCGAGGTTGAGGCGGACGCCGCGGAAGCCGGCCTTGTGCATGTTGTCGAGCGCGGTTTCCGGCGTTTTGTCGTCGATCACGGCGACGCCACGCGCCGAGGCGCCGCGGGCCATCATGCCGTACTGGCTGGAAGAATTGTCGGTGCCGTAGACGCTTGGCGTCACCACCACGACGCGTTCTATATGCAGCGCCTTGTGCAGGGCGCTCATCTCTTCGGGCGAGGCAGGCTCCGGCGTGTAGACGCGGCCGGCGAAGAACGGGAATTTCTCGACATCGCCATGGATATGGGTGTGGCAATCGCAGGCGCCCGCGGGGATGTCGAAATTGACCGGCGTGGCGGGTTGCGCTGCCTTGGCCAGGACGTCTCGGTTCTGCATGAGGGCCCCGGCGGCGATGGAGGCGAGCAGCATGGTGCGTCGCGTCAGCATGAATTCTCTCCCTGATCGGCTCGTCGCGCGCTTGTTGCTGCGCGCGTGGAGCGGGACAATAGCAGGTTATGGAGCAAGCGCACGTGCCGCGCGTATCAATGCTGCATTGCCGTCGGCTAGTGTTCCGGACGGCAAGTACTTGCCATCCTCGAGCCCGATCCGTCCGTCGAGGTTTTGCGCCAGCGCCTCGCGCCAGAAATCCCACATGGTGGCATCGAGCCCGTGCAGCAGGCGAGGCAAGAGAATGCTGGCGCGGTCGAGGATGGCAGTGATCTCGCGATACGCGCCCATGGCTGCGGCAGGATCCTGCTCGTTGATCTCGATCAGCACGCGCAGGCAGTGGCTGGCAGTGGGATGGGCCACGAACTTCTCGGCGTCGGCCGCCGACCAGATACCGGCTTCCACGCCAATGCCTTTCGCCAGGGCAAGGTCGATCACCTCAGTGGAATCCTCCTCGATCAGGTTGATCGAGACATAGTCGGGCAGGGCCTGCCATGCCCTGATGTGCTCTTGCCGCGCGCGGCCCTTCGGCGGAATCCACCAGCCCGTGGAAAGGCCGAGCGGCACGCCGGGCACGGCGGCCCGTACCGCCGCAAGCGTATGCGCGACATCGTCGGGATGCAGGCTCTCCTTGCTGTCGGGCCCGCGCACGTGAAGGTGGATCTGGTCCGCACCGGCGGCGATCACGGCCTTCGCATCCGCGGCGAGTTCATCCGCCGACAGCGGCACCGCCGGATGAAAGTCCCGTTTTCGATTGCCGTTCAGGCAAGCTTGCAGCATGAAGGAAACTCCGCATTTACGCTTCTGTCGAACCACGCGCGCCGGGATTTGACTAATGACCAGCGCGCCCGGATGATCCGGCAGCCACTGGAATCACTTTATGCAGAAATTTTCGACGAAATTCAAAGCGACCGTCTCCGCCGTCGCCGTTGTTGCCGTGCTGTTCGGCGTCTACGGCTTTCGCAAGCTGCAGGCGCTGGCAGCCGATCCCGACGGCGAGAAGAATTGCCGGACCGCCAACAGCGAGGACCGGGGCGCGGCCGATCTCGACAAGATCAAGGCGATCGCGCCGCTGCAGGGGGTGAAGTGGTCGCAGCTTGGCGGGGCGATCAATGACGCGAGCTGCCTCAACAAGACCGAGATCTACGGCGTCGTCGAGGTGCGCAGCGTCGACGACATCGCAAAAACGCTGGCCTTTGCGCGCGACAACAAACTGTCGGTGACGACGGCCGGCGTCCGCCACAGCATGGGCGGGCAGGCGTTCCGCAAGGGCGGCATTGTGCTCGACATGCGCACCTTCAACAAGATTGTGCTCAACGAGACGTCGCGTTCCGTGACGGTGCAGCCCGGCGCCACCTGGCACGACATCCAGAACGCGCTGCATCCGCGCTTTGCGGTGCGGGCCATGCAATCGACCGACATCTTCTCGGTCGGCGGCTCGATCTCGGTCAATGCCCACGGCATGGACCATCAGGCCGGCGCGCTGGCGAAGTCGATCAAGTCGATGAAGGTGATGCTGGCGGACGGCACGCTGAAGACGGCCTCATCCACCGAGAACAAGGAGCTGTTCGACCTCGTGGTCGGCGGCTACGGCCTGTTCGGCGTCATCGTCGAAGCCGAGCTCGATATCGCCGACAACCTGGTCTATCAGACCGGCCGGCGCATGCTCGATTACAAGGAATTTCCGGCGCTGTTTGCGGGCGTGATCGACAAGGACAAGAATATCGGCCTGATGTACGGCCATCTGTCGACCGCGCCCAGCAGCTTCCTGAAGGAGATGCTGCTCTACACCTACACCAAGGTTGACGGCAGCGACTTCAAGCGCCAGCCCCTCGGCGAGGTTTCCGGGGTCAAGCTGCGCCGGCTCACCGTCAACCTTTCCAAACAGGGCTCGCTGTTCCAGGAGATGAAGTGGTTCTCGGAGAAGCACATCGAGCACCGCATGGAGAACTGCACGGTGACGCGGGCGCAGGCGATCGGCTCGGCCGAGGCGTGCCTCGTCAGCCGCAACGATCCCATGCACGATTCCGTGCCTTATCTGCGCAATTCGCTGCCCGACGACACCGACATCCTGCACGAATATTTCATTCCGCGCAGTCAGTTCGTTTCGTTCGTCGATGGCATGCGCAAGATCATGACCGACAACAAGACCAACCTGCTCAATGCTTCGGTGCGCATCGTGCATCAGGAAGAAAACTTCCTGACCTATTCGCCGGAGCCGGCCTTCTCGTTGGTGCTCTACATCAACCAGACCACGGATGAGGAGGGGAACCGGCAGATGAAGAAGACGACGGAGCAGCTGATCGACCTCACCATCGCGCACAAGGGCAGGTTCTTCCTGCCGTACCAGCTCTATTACTCGCGCGACCAGCTGAAGCGGTCCTATCCGCAGATCGACGCGTTCTTCGCGGCGAAGCGGAAGTTCGATCCGAGCGGGTTGTTCACCAACACCTTCTATCAGAAATACGGGGCGTGAGGACGACGGCGAGCTACAGCTTCGCGACTACGCGCTTCGGCGGCAGGCCACTGCAGCCGCCGGCCTGGTCGGCATCGAGCACGAGAAGCGCGCCTGCGCCGTAGAGGCGGCCGACGAAGCCGGCTTCCTCGGAGCGCGCGATGGTGACGTAGTCGTAGGCCACGAGAATGTGGCCCTTTGCCCTGACCACGGCCGCGATGCGCCTGCGCTTGCGGGCCGATGATGGCGATGGATTTGTCGGGGCCCGCGGCGAAGGACAGGCCAATCACGAGGGCCAGCCAGCCGCAAACGACCAGCGCGACGCTGCCTGCAATCCGCAGCAGCACGAGCAGCCGCCCCTCAGTAATCGTAGAAGTGCTCAACACTGGCGCCCCGGGCTTTCAGGTCTCTCGCGATCTCGACCAAGCGGTCGATCCTAGCCTTCAGGCCCGCCCGGCGGAAGCCGGGTTTTGCGTCGAGCTCGAGCGAGAACAGTTCGGTGGCGTCCTTGATGTCGAGCTTGGCGGCATCCGGCGCGATCACGGTGATCATGATTTCGTGGTTCCCCGCGATCTCGGCGAACGGAATGCCGCGGTCGAGCAGGCCGAGCACGATTTCGGTGAAATCCTTGTAGCGCGGCGTCTGCACCAGCTGCCATTGCGGCGAGAGCGTGCGGATCGGCTTGATGCGCGGCTCGGCCGCCAGCACCTCCGGCGGTAGCGTGCCGACCACGAACATGATGTCGCGCGGCTCGTCGTCATTGCTCGCATCGAGCGCCTTCTGGATCAGACGCGGCGTAGCCGATCTTGATGAAATATTCGCTGCCCAGCGCAAAGCCGCGTTCGATCGTGCGGGCCGTGCTCGGCGTCGGCGTGGATATCGCCATAAAGCCATTGAGCTTGTCGCGGAACGGATATTTGTACCAGGGGATGGTGTAGAGGAAGGCGGCGTAATCCTGCAGCACGGCGCGGGCATAGTCGTCCTGCGGCGTGCGCTTGTCGCCCCTGATCCATTCGAAGATGCGGCCGATCGTGTTCTCGTAAACTCCCTTGATCGCGTATTCGATCGAGTAGCTGACGCCGATGATGTAGATCATCGTCTTCACTTCGGTGCGCGACTCCGTGGCCGGCACCGCGCGATTGATGGTGCAGAAGCTGCGCCAGAAACCGAAGATGTGGCCGAGATAATTGAAATGGCTCTCGCTCGACTTGTCGAGGAAGCGGCCGAAATCCTCGAAGGAATAGACGATGTACCATTCGGGGAAGGTGAAGAAGGTGTTGTCGAGCTTGCGGCGATAGCCCTTGTCGTCGATCGCAGGCAGGGCGGTCGCTGGCGTCGTCGCCATCGCGGCAGTCTCCACCGGCCGGCACGTCCCCTCGATATAAGCGAGCGGCAGGCCGACAGCGAGCATGATCAGGATTACGAACGCCTTCAGAAGGCGCCACAAGCACCTAAGCATGAGCAGCCGCGCGCGTCCGCGGCGCCAGTAGATAGCCGATCAGGATGGCGACGCCGCCGAGCGTTGAGATGCGGGAGGTTGGCGAAGATGCGCGTCGAGAGCGGCAGGTTGAGCACGCCGTTGATCAGGATGCCGAAATCGAGATAGCCGCAGCCGGTCAGCAAGCCCGAGCACGCCGTCGGCAAAGTAGAACACGCCGAACAGCTGGAAGAACAGCTCGGAGGCGCGGCGGGATGTGAATGCGGCGGTCGCCGCCCACAGCGCGGAGACGAGATGCAGGCCGTCGGCGTACCAGGTGCGGCGGAACAGGCCGAAGATCATGTCGTTCTGGTCGATGAAGGCGGGGATGTAGCCGGTCAGGATCACGAAGCCGAGCAGCGCAGCATAGCCCCAGGCGCACAGTCTGATGATGTCCATGTCTTTGCCTCGTCGAATCTGGCCGAAGTCTAAAACTTTCCGAGCGCCTTGAGCAGGGCATCGTTGAAGGCGGCAGGGTCTTCAATCTGTGGAATATGGCCGAGGCCGGGCAGAATCGTCAGCGTTGCCCCCGGCAGCAACGTCTTCAGGTCGTTGGCCTGCGCGAGCGGCGTCACCGTGTCCTGGTCACCCCAGAGGATCGTGACCGGCGCCTTCATCCGCGCATAGGCCGCGCGGTCGGCGCTTTGCGCGCCGCGATCGGAGCCGATGAAGTAATAGAGCCAGTCGGCGATATCGGATGTGCTGCCGGCACGGTGCGTCGGCCGCTGCAGGATCTCGACATATTCGGGCAGCGCGCGCTCCTTCTTCGCGATCAGCGACTGCAGCAGGAATTTGGTTGCGAGCGGATTGGTGATGGTGAGCGAGACCAGCATCTCGCGAATCCATTTCGGCTGCACGATGGCGGGTGGATCGGACGGAGATGCCGTCAGTCCCAGCGCGGCATCGACCAGCACCAGCGCGCGGGCGCGGTCGGGGTAGCGCATCACGAGCTCGGTGGCGGCACCCGCGCCGAAGGAATGGCCGACGACGATCGCGGGCGCAGCCTTCAGCGCGCCCAGCACGTCATTGATGCGTGCGGCCTGATCGGCGCGGGTGTAGCTGCCCGGCCGGTCCGAAAATCCAAATGGCGGCAGGTCCAGCGCGATGACGCGGAAGCCGCCGGCAGCGAGCGCTTCGCTCGTGCGCCACCACAGTTCGCTCCAGGCGGCCGTGCCATGGAACAGCACGACGGGAATGCCGTCGGCAGGGCCTTTCTCCTGGATGAACACGCCGCCGGAAGAGGTCTGGCACCAGCCGGCCGGCCGCCGGCGCCAGTGCTTCGCGCGTGCCGGTTTCGCGGAAAGCGGCGGCAAGGCGGAATCCGGCGACGGCAACGACCAGCAGCAGGAGCAGGCCGAGCAAAATCCTGATGGGCCAGCGCAGCAGCTTGGAAATCACCATGGCCTCGCTAAGGAATCACGATCGATCAAATCGCGTTCGTTGTAGCGAAAACCGGGGTACCCGTGATGAAAATCCCGCGTGCGGGATCGCGGCGCAGTTAATAAATCACTGCCCCGATGGCGTACGCAGGCCGTGCCAGGCGTCGCGCACCTGGTGGTAGTGCACCTCAGGCAGATAGTCCGGCGTGTTCAGGTTCAGCGTCTTGACGTCGAGCCGGCCGATGGCGCTGAGCAGGGTGTAGGAGGCGATGACGCGGTCGCGCTGGGCGCCGATCAGCCGCGCCTTGGCCTGGATCAGATCCTGCTGCGAGTTCAGCACATCCACCGTGGTGCGCTGGCCGCCGGCGGCTTCCCTCTGCACGCCCGCCAGCGCGACGGTCGCGGCGCGGACTTCGGATTCGGCGGCGGAGACGGCGACCTTGGTGCCTTCATTGGCGACCCAGGCGCTGATCGCGGCGGTGCGGGCCTGGTTACGGACCTGTTCCAGCACCATCCGGCTTTGCGAGGCCACTTCCTTGGCCTGGCGGGTTTGCGAGGCCGCCATGCCGCCGTCATAGATCGGCTGGTTCAACTGCCCGACCACGGAGGCCTGGTCGGTGCCGCGGGTGCCGAGGGTGGGGTCATTGTCGCGGCTCTTGCTGGCGCTGCCCTGCACCGTGATGGTCGGGAGCAGGCTGCCCTCGGCGACGCGGATGGTGGTGGAGGCGACATCGACGTCGAAGCCCGCGGCCATCACGGCGGGGTGCTGGGTGTAGGAGAACTGGATCGCATCCTCGCGGGTGCGGGGACCAAAACGGTCCACGGTCTGGGCCGGCTGCAACAGCGAGGGCGGATTGCCGATCACCTGGGTGTAGGTGGCCTGGCTGATGGCCAGCGCCACTTCGGCGGCGTTGAGGTCGGACAGGCCGCGGTTGAGGCGGGCTTCGGCCTGGGCGGTGTCGGTCGGGGTGACGTCGCCGGCGTTGAGCCGCTTCTGGGTGATGCTCTGGGTTTCCCGCAGGAAGGCGACGTTGGCGCGCTGGGCTTCGACCAGCGACTGGTTGGCGAGCACGTTGGTGTAGGCGGTGACGGCATCGAGCAGCACGCCCTGGCCGGTGTTGCGCAGCGCCTCGCGGCCGGAGGAGACCTGCAATTCCGCCACCCGCACGCTGTTGGCGGTCTTGAAGCCGTTGAACAGCACCTGCGTGACGGTAACGCCGATCTGCCAAGGCTTTAGCGAGGCGGATTGAACCGTGTTGTCAGGTAGCAGATTGCGCACCTGCTGCAGGCCGGCGCTCAGACTTGCGATGATCTGTGGCCGGTAACCCGCGAGCGCCTGTGGAACATTTTCGTCGGTGGCGCGCTGGCGCGCGCGCTCGGCATTGAGCGCCGGATTGGTCTGGTAGGCTTTCGCCAGCGCCTCGGGCAGGCCTTCCGCGGCGGCCGGCCCGGCAAGGCCGGCGCAAGCGATCACGCCAAGGCAGATGCCCGACCGAAGCACACGCCTTGCTATGTCGTGACCCACTTTCGCGGCACGCCGGTCCATCTGATCCTGCAACCAACCCCACAGGGCCATCCGCCCCCGCCGACGGCCTCGTCACATCTACCTGTTTACGGGGAAGTGCTGCCACTGACAAAGGGCCGCGCGACATCTGCACATCAATTCGGTGCTTGGCTGTTGCCGGTTCGTCACAGACGAATCCGCCCCGCAAATCGGCTATAGCCATGGCGCGGCGGCGACACGAATCCGTACGCCGCCTCGTTCATCTTGCCCCGGGTCGTTATCCCCAATGCCACAGCTGTTTTCCGACCCAGAGGCTGTCGTCGACGACATCATCCGCGACGTCGGCAAGACCCTCGTGGTCGGCCTGCCGCTGGGTCTCGGCAAGGCCAACCACATCGTCAATGCGCTGTATGCGCGGGCGGCGGCCGATCCTTCGATCGACCTGACCCTGTTCTCGGCGCTGACCCTGGAGAAGCCGAAGCCGGCGAGCCTGCTGGAATCGCGCTTCGGTTCCCCCGTGGTCGAGCGGCTGTTCGGCGGTTATCCGGATCTCGCCTATGTCGCGCCGCTGCGCGCCGGCAGGCTGCCGCCCAACATCAAGGTGCTGGAATTCTTCTTCCTGGCGGGCAGGTGGCTGCACGTGCCGTTCGCCCAGCAGCACTATATTTCGGCGAACTACACCCATGCCGCTTCATACCTGCTCGAGCGCGGACTCAATGTGGTGCTGCAGCTGGTCGCCAAACGCGTCGTCGACGGCGAGACCCGCTACAGCCTGAGCTGCAACACCGACACCACGCTCGACATCATGCGCGCCCGCAGCGAGGGCCGGGCGAACTTCAAGCTGATTGCACAGGTCAATTCCGAGCTGCCGTTCATGCCGGGTCCGGGCGATCTGCCGGCGAGCGAGTTCAGTGCGGTGCTCGACAGCCCCGCCACCGACTTTCCGCTGTTCGCGCCGCCGGCCGAGCCGATCAGCGACACCAAATATGCGATCGGCCTGCACGCTGCGAGCCTGGTGCGCGACGGCGGCACGCTGCAGATCGGCATCGGGCAGGTCGGCGATGCGCTGGCGCAGGGGCTGATCGTGCGCCATCGCAACAATGCGCAGTTTCTCGAGGTGATGGCGCGGCTCGCACCGGGCGTGGCGCCGCGCGAAACACGGCACGTTCGACAAGGGCCTCTACGGCGTCAGCGAGATGGTGTTCGAGGCGTTTCTCGGCCTGATCGACGCCGGCATCCTGAAGCGCGCGGTGGATGGCGTGATCCTGCACGGCGCGTTCTTCATCGGACCGAAGGCGTTCTACCGCGCGCTGCGCGAGATGAAGCCGGAGGAGATTGCGCGCATCTGCATGATGCCGGTCTCCTTCACCAATGCGCTCTATGGCGACGAAGCGACAAAACGCCGGGCGAGGGTCGATGCGCGCTTCGTCAACAATGCGATGATGGCGACCCTGATGGGGGCGGCGATATCGGATGGCCTGGAGGACGGGCAGGTCATCAGCGGCGTCGGCGGCCAGTACAATTTCGTGGCGCAGGCGTTTGCGCTTGCCGGCGCGCGCTCGGTGCTGGCGCTGGAGGCGGCGCGAATGGCCGGGCGCACGGCGCAATCCAACATCCGCTGGTCCTATGGGCACCAGACCATTCCGCGGCATCTGCGCGATGTCTTCGTCACCGAGTACGGCATCGCCGACGTGCGCGGAAAGTCGGACGCGGAGGTGATCGCGGCGATGCTGGGAATTGCGGACTCGCGCTTCCAGAATGATCTGGCGCGGCAGGCCAAGGATGCCGGCAAGCTGCCGAAGGGTTTTGAGATTCCGGCCGCTCATCGCGAGAACTTTCCCGAACGGATCGCCGCCGCGCTCAAGCCTGCACGCGAAGCGGGGCTGCTGCCGTCGTTCCCGTTCGGCAGCGATTTCACCGAGGTCGAGCAGCGGCTGATCCCGGCGCTGCAATTGCTGCAGGCCGCGCAGCGCACGCCCGCGAAACTGCCGGGGCTGTTGTGGGAAGGGCTGACTCGAACGCCGACCGCAGCCGACGACGAATGCCTTGCGCGGCTCGGGCTCGACCGCCCCAAGACTCTGTCCGAGCGCTTCTATCGTGACACTGGTCAGCGCGGCATTGGCGCGGACATAAACTCGCGAAACAACCCCATGCAAAGTAGGCAGCTAGGGCACGTGTTCTTGTTCACCGGCTTGCGCTTCTCGATGAAGGCGGCCATGCCTTCGGAGCGGTCTTCCAGCGCAAAGGTCGCGTGGAACAGGTTGCGCTCGACATTGAGGCCTTCCTCCAGCGGCGTCTCGAAGGCGCGGTTGATGGCTTCCTTGGCCATCGCCGCGGCGGGGCGCGACATCGAGGCGATCTTTTCCGCCGCCGTCATCACTTCGCCCATCAGCTGATCGGCCGGCACCACGCGGCTGACCAGCCCCGAGCGTTCGGCTTCCGCCGCATCCATCATCCGCCCGGTGAGGCAGAGGTCCATCGCCTTGGATTTGCCGACCGCGCGGGTCAGGCGCTGGGTGCCGCCGATGCCGGGAATGGTGCCGAGCGTGATCTCGGGCTGGCCGAATTTGGCGGTGTCGGCGGCGATGATGATGTCGCACATCATGGCAAGCTCGCAGCCGCCGCCGAGCGCATAGCCGCTGACGGCGGCAATGGTCGGCTTGCGGCAGCGCGCGATGCGGTCGCCTCCAACAGCCGCGAAGTCGGAGGAGAACATGTCGATGAAGCCCTTCGGCTGCATCTCCTTGATGTCGGCGCCGGCGGCAAAGGCCTTTTCGCTGCCGGTGACGACGATGCAGCCGATCGCGTCGTCCGCCTCGAGGTCGTCGACGGCGGCGGCAATTTCCTTGAAGACGCCGAACGACAGCGCGTTGAGCATCTTCGGCCGGTTCAGCGTGATGACGCCGACCGCGCCTTTGGATTCGACGATGATGTGTTCGAACGTGCTCATGGGCCACCCCGGTTGGAATTTGGGGCGACATTGCCCGCAGCCGGGCAAGCCTTCAAGGGTAAGCCTTCAAGGGCGGGCTTCACGTGGTCCGGACACGCCCGCAAACGGGGCGCGCCGGGACTTTCGGGTAAGCGGCTACGCCATGAACATGCGCGCGGCCGACGCAATGGTGAGCAGCGCGCCGAAGGCGATGAAGATCTTGCCGATCAGCGAAGTCTGGTCCCAGGTCGAAGTTTCGGGGGCCAGGACCTTCGCCGTTGCGACGGGCTTGGTCGGCGCCACCGCGACGGTGGTCTGCGACGGCGGCGTCGGCTCCTGCAGCGTCTTGTCGGCTTCGTTGAGCTGATCGGCCTCGACGACCTGCATGGTGGTGACCGCGCCTTGTGCTTCCGCCGGCTGGTCCGTCGTCAGCAGCGCGTTGGCACGCGCGGTCATGGCGCGTGCGCCGTCATCGGTGACATCGGAACGCATCCGCGCATTGGCGTTGGCGACGGAGGCCGGAAGCTCGCTCGCCCCGCTCGCGTCGGCGACGTCAGTCTGAGGCTTTTTCTCTTCGGAAGACTTCTGCGCCGTCCGGGCATATTTGCGGTGGGCGTAGCGCTTGTAATAGCGCACCTGCTTCACCTTCTTGGACGTGCTGACAGATTCGGACTTCTGCTCAGCGGCGCTGGATGCCGCCACGGTCCAACTCACCCCCGCCACGCACACAAGCAGCCCCGTGGCTGCAATCAACGCCACGCGCCCGCCGGCTCTGATGGTCATTGCTAGTCTCCCCAATTGCCCCCATCCCGACGCAAGAAAAGACCGCGCGGCCGTGTTCGCAGCGCGGCGAAAAGTGGGAATCTTCTGGCAACACCGGGCGAAATCGCGGCAGTGGCTCTCGCGTGAGACGTGCGGCGTTAGCAGCGCCAAGCTCTGGTGATGGGTTCCGTCAGCGGGTGCGACTGCCTCCAATCGATGCTATGAGCCTGCAGGGCGGCTCGTCATGCCGCCTTGTCGATTCCTGTGGCCTGCAGCCATCGATCACGAATTCGTGATCTGAGGCCGAGCGGCGTAACAAATTGAAAGATCGACCGAATTGACAGGTGGAGCGCGGCTTGCGCGAACGTGAGGACGAATGGACCGGCCTGATGCGGCTGGCCATTTCAGGCGACGATGGGGCGTATCATCGCCTGCTCAGGAGCGTCACGCCGGTGCTCCGGGCCGCGGCGCGCCGTGGCTTGTCGCGTGCAGGGCAACCGGTCGATCAGTCCGAGGACATCGTGCAGGACATTTTGCTGGCGGTGCATTTGAAACGTCACACCTGGGACTGCGAACGCCCCGTTCGCGCCCTGGCTGTTCGCGATCGCCCGCAACAAGCTGATTGATTCGCTGCGCCGCCGCGGCCGCCGCGTCTTCGTCGACATCGACGATTTCGCCGAAACGCTGGCCGGCGAGGCGGCGCCGGAGACGGCGCCCGCCGGCGAGGTCGCCGCGCAGTTGCAGACGCTGCCGGCGCGGCAGCGCGACGTGCTGCAGTCGATCGCGGTGGAGAGCGCCTCGATCAAGGACACCGCGAAGAAGTTTTCGATGAGCGAGGGCGCGGTGCGGGTGGCGCTGCATCGCGGGCTCGCGAGCCTGACGGCCAGGCTGAAGGAGCAGTGAGAATGGATACCGAAGCGCTCATTCGCACGCTGGCAGCCGACAATTCGCAGCGTGCGCGCCCCGTCGGTTACGTGCTGATGCTGGCGCTGCTGGCGGCGGCGCCCGTGTCGCTGTTGATCTTCTTTGCCGAACTCGGCGTGCGGCCGGACATCATGGACGGCGATGCGCAATCCGTTCTTCGACCTGAAATTCGCAGTCACGCTGGCGCTCGCAATCTCGGCGATTGCGGTGGCGCTGCATCTGTCGCGGCCGGAGGCCTCGCTGCGCGGCTTCGGCTGGTACCTGCTGATCCCGGCGGGCCTGCTGGTCGCCGGCATCAGCGGCGAGATGATGATGCCGCAGCGCGCGCCGATGATGACGCGGCTGATCGGCAACAACTCGAAGATATTGCATGACCGCGATCCCGGCGATGTCGCTGCCGCTGCTGATCGCCGCGCTGATGGGATTGCGCCATGGCGCGCCGACACGGCCGGCGCTGTCGGGCGCACTGGCCGGCCTGCTTGTCGGCCGGCCTCGCGGCCACGCTCTATGCCTCGCACTGCACGGACGACTCGCCGCTGTTCGTCGCGTTCTGGTACACACTGGCGACCGCGCTCGTCGCGGCCCTCGGCGCGCTGATGGGTGCGCGGGTGCTGAAGTACTAACCTACGCCGCCGGGGCGCCTTGCTGCTGCTGCATGCGGTGGAAGCGCAGCACCTGCTGGGCGGTCGAGGGCCGCAGCCGTTCGTAGGTCGCCTTGCAGGCGGTGAGATCCGTCGGCTCGCCGCTGCCGGCAAGACCGTCGCGCAGAGTGATGATCGCCCTCACCGTCGACCACGCGAGCCCTGCGACCTTGGCCAGGATCATCACGCCCTCGGCGCGGGTCTCGATCATCATGTTCTCGGCGATCGTCACCGGCACATTGGCGAGCGCGGCGATCGAGGCGTTGGTCTCGTCGAACTTGCCGGCTTCGGCGAACGAGGCGATCTGGAGTTCGTCGAGCCGCCCGTCGTCGAACAGCGACTTGATCAGCGCATGCGCGATCGCCGTCTGCTCGGTGACGGCAGATTTGGCCGAACGCGCGCGGCGGGTGGCTTCCTTCACCGCGCCGGACACCTGCTTGGCCTGCGCCGGGTTGGCCGACTCCAGCCGGTCGCGGACCGCGTCGGAGGCCTTTGCCACCAGCTTGAGATAGAGGTGCCGCGGAATGCCCGGACGCAGGCCGACGCAGGTGGCGAGGTCGTCGTCGTTCTCCGCGCGGTTGACCAGCCGCGTGAAGCCGCGCTCGGTGAATTCGGCGCCGGGATTGTTGACGGTGTTTTGCACCACCTCGTCATTGCCGCGCAGCACCAGCACGTCGGTGACCGCGCCGGAGATCGATTTGCGATTGGAGATCGCGAGCAGATGCGCCTGGCTCTTGTTGCGCGCCGCCTCGATCAGCGCGTCATCGTCGAGCCGGCTCGATTGCGTCAGCACGGGGCCGGCGACCTCGATGACGTCGTCGAAGGCAAGCGCCCGGATCGTCATCGGCGGCGCGGTGTCGACCGGCGCCAGGCGGTTGGCGAGCAGCGCCTTGGCAGAGGTTTCGATGTGCAGCATCAGGCACTGGAACACGTCGTCGAACAGGCCGATCTGCTCGTCGGAATAGTCCACCGCATTGTCGAGAAAGAGATCGGCGACGCGGCGCAGCGCCTCGACGCGGCGGGCGACGGTGCCGTGGGTGAGCGTGGCCTGCAGTTCGTCCAGCAGGTTCTCGGGGGATTTAATGGATTTCGTACTCATGAACTCACTCTATCCTGGAGCATTGGGCCGGCGGCGAATTCTCCGCTGCCGGTCGTGAAATTCTCTTTCAGGCGCGGGAAATGCGGTTGCGTCCCTGCGCCTTGGCTGCATAGAGCGCGCTGTCGGCGCGCGCGAGGAAACTGTCGGTGGTCTCGTCGCTCTTCAGCGTGGCGACGCCGGCGGAGAGCGTCACCTTCATGCCCGGCGAGAACGCGCTCCAGTCGAGTTCGGCCACGATGGCGCGCAGCCGGTCCATCGCGCGCGCGGCGCCGTCCTCCGGCATGTCAGGCAGCACGAGCAGAAACTCCTCGCCGCCATAGCGGCCGAAGCGGTCGACGCTGCGGATATTGGCGAACATGGTGATCGCGAAGGTGCGCAGCACCTCGTCGCCGGTGGGGTGGCCGTAGGTGTCGTTGACGCGCTTGAAATGGTCGAGGTCGATCAGCGCGACCGAGCAGGGCGAGCCGCTGCGCGCGGCGCGGGCGATTTCCTCGTCCAGCATGCGCATGATGCAGCGGCGGTTGAACGAGCCGGTGAGCTCGTCGAGCTCGGCGAGCTCCTCGATGCGCCGGTAGGCTTCCTTCAGCTTCTGTCCGCTCTGATAGAGCGAGGCCTTCAGCGCGCTGGAGAAGATGCCGAGGAACATGCAGCGGCCGATGGTGAGCGCGAACATCAGCATGGTGGCGAAGCGCTCGATGTGGCTTTCATGCGGTATCGTCGATCGGCTTGTCGGTCAGCAGGAACAGCCAGGCCAGCCCCAGCGCCATCACGGTCCAGATGCCGGCGGTCTGGCTCGGCGTCGAACGCAGCGAGGCGAAGCTGAACACGGTGAACAGCGAGCACAGGAACATCACGCCCACCTGCGGCGCGATGTAGGTGAAGGCGAGCATGACCAGCATGTTCGCGGCAGACTGCGGCGCGACCATATAGTGGTCCTTGAAGCGCTCGTTGAAGCCGGTCTCCGACATCAGGATGGCCAGCGCCATCAAGGCGAGGCCGACGAGGGCGTAGGCCGGGCCGAGCCAGAAGGGCACGACACCGGCATAGGCGTAGATCAGCAGGATACCGGCATCGATGACGTAGCTGACGCCGATCATGCCCTGGATCTGGCGGCGCTGCTTGGCCCGGCGCGCCAGCGCTTCCGCCGACAGACGGGCGCCCGCGGCCTCGCCCTCGGCCGCGATCGGATTCAGGAAGGATGGCGCAGCGCTGCTCATGGTCTCGTCGCGGATGGAACCAGAGCAAAAATCTACGTGGGAAAGCCTTTAGGTTTGGTATCTTCGGAACCCGTCCCACTCCGTCAAAACCCGGGCATTGGCCTTGTTTCTGCATCGAAATCGGCTGCGGCAACGCGCAGCAGGCCGGGGTACCGGGACGGCGACACTAAGGGGTGCCGGGGTACTTCCTTGCAGGCCAAGGCTTGGTATGGTCGCGCCGGTCGCTGGGCGAAAGTGCTAGAGTATTATGATACCGAAAACTGACGCTTTTGGGCCTCACCCGCATGGGCTGAATTCAGGCAGCCATCTGTGGGCTGCGTCACATATGCATTTTCGGAGTTGCGATAAGTTGAAGAATCTTACCTTTTGGATCGAACCACACACCAATCCCACCCGACCAAACTTGCGAGACGGCATTTGAGTGCGACACAGGCGGCTACGGACGAAGTCCTGATCGCCCGGATCGCTCAAGGCGACCGGCTCGCTATGCAGGTGCTGTACGGACGGCACCATGTCAGGGTGTTCCGCTTCGGGCTTCGGCTCGTGCGGGACGAGCAGATTGCGGAAGACCTCATCAGCGAGGTTTTTCTCGATGTGTGGCGTCAGGCCGGCAAGTTCGAAGGCCGATCCGCCGTCTCCACCTGGTTGCTGGCGATTACCCGGTTCAAGGCCCTGTCTGCGCTGCGGCGCAGGAAGGACGCTGAACTGGACGACGAGGCGGCCAACGCGATCGAGGATAGTTCAGACAATCCCGAAGTGTCGGTCCAGAAGAAAGATACGAGTGAAGCGTTGCGGAAGTGCCTGAGCGGCCTTTCCGCCGAGCATCGGGAGATCGTCGATCTGGTCTACTACCACGAGAAGTCCGTGGAAGAGGTGGCGCAGATCGTCGGCATTCCGGAGAACACCGTGAAGACGCGCCTGTTCTATGCGCGCAAGAAATTGGCTGAGCTACTTAAAGCAGCCGGAATTGAACGAGGCTGGCCATGATGGCTATGAGCAAAAAGATGCTGGACGAGCCCGGCGAGATCGAAATGCTGCTGCCGTGGCATGCCGCCGGCACGTTGAACGCGCGTGACGCGCGCCGTGTCGAGGAAGCGCTGGCCCGCGATGGCGAACTGGCGAAGCAGTACGCCGTGATCCGCGAGGAATATGCGGAAACCATTCACCTCAACGAGAGCCTTGGCGCTCCTTCCGTTCGCGCCATGCAAAAGCTGTTTGCGGCGATCGATGGAGAGCCCGTGCGCAAGCCATCGGTGACCTCCCGCATCTCCACCGGCATCGCGCAGTTCTTTGCCAGCCTGTCGCCGCGGACGCTGGCCTGGTCGGCCGGTGCGGCCGCCTTCGCGCTGCTGCTGCAGGCCGGCGTGATCGGCACCGTGCTGCTGGGCGGCCAGACCTACCAGACCGCTTCGCTGAACACGGCCGAGAGGTCGGCGCCGGCTCCGATGACCCGCGAGCTGGCGGCAACCGGTACGCCGCCGCGCGCGCTGGTGCGCTTTGCGCCGGAGGCGAAGATGGCCGACATCAACACGCTGCTCGACAGCTATCAGGCCACCGTGCTCGGCGGCGCCAACGGCCTGTTCCGCCTGCAGTTCGGCAGCAAGTCGATGAGCAAGGACGAGGTGTCCGGCCTGATGAGCAAGCTGCGCGGCGAGAAGATCGTCAGCCTCGCCGAGTCCGCGCCGTAAGGCTGCGGGCCGGCCGCTGCGCAAATGCCGAGGTCGCCAGCCGAGGTCCTATGAGTGCTGATCGCATCAAGCGTCGAATGAAGGCGGGTTGCGCCGCGATTGCGCTGATGGCGCTCGCTGCGCCATTGGCCTTTATCGACATGCCGCAGGCCTCCGCGCAGGCGATGATGCGCGTGACGCCCAACCTCAATGTCCAGCCGCGCATCCCGACCGTCAATCCGACCATCGCGCCGCGCGTCGATCCCAATATCGCCGCCCGCGCCAATACCGTGACCAGCGTCGACCGCGTGACGTCGCACGTCATTCCGACCACCACGACGCTGCGGATCGGTCGCCTCAATCCGAACTCGACGATGCCCTATGCGCGGTTTTCGCCGAACCTCTATCCCGTCTGCGACGCCGCCCATCGCGACGGCGACGGCGAGTGCAAGGGGACGCCGGCAGCGTCCGGCGACGGCGGCAACGGCAAGTCGGCGAAGGGCAAAGGCAAGGGCAAGGGCCCGAATTCGAATGCGCCCACCACCATCTCGCTCGCCTTCCCCAACCAGTTGGTCGCCGAACTCGACGCCGCGCTGTCCGAGGAGCAGATCAGGGATATCGCGCGCCGCGGCGGGATGGAGCTGGTCGAGTACCAGAAATTCCCGCTGATCGAGGCTACCATCGGCCTGTTCCGCATCACCGACGGCCATCCGCTCGACGCCAAGCGCCGTGAGTTCGGCACTCTCGCCGGCGTGCGCAACGTGCAGTTCAACTGGCGTTACTGGCTGCAGCAAAGCAAGCCGCTCACCGAAGGCGATCCGGCACAATATGCGGTCGCCAAGCTGAAGCTGCCGCAGGCACACACGCTGGCGCACGGCATGAACGTGACGATTGCCGTGATCGACTCCGGCATCGACGGAAGCCATCCCGAACTCGCCAACACGATTTCGGACAATTTCGATGCGCTCGGCAGCACCGAGGGCGCCCATGTCCACGGCACCGGGATTGCCGGCGCCATCGCCGCCCATGGCCGGCTGATGGGCAGTGCGCCCGAGGCGCGCATCATCGCGATACGCGCCTTCGGCAGCGCGCCGGGCGGCGCCGAAAGCTCCTCCTATGTCATCATCAAGAGCCTGAACTACGCCGTGCTGCACGGCGCGCAGGTCATCAATATGAGCTTTGCCGGGCCGAGGGATGTCCTGATCGAGCGCGGCATTGCAGCCACCGCCGCGCGTGACGTGGTGCTGGTGGCCGCAGCCGGCAATGCCGGACCGAAATCGCCGCCGCTGTTTCCCGCCGCCAACCCGAACGTGATTGCGGTGAGCGGCACCGACGCCCAGGACCGGCTGTTCCAGGCCTCGAATCGCGGCGTCGCATATCGCGCTGGCGGCGCCCGGCACCGACGTGTTCCTGCCGGCGCCGGACCAGAAGTACCAGATGACCTCGGGCACCTCGTTCTCGGCGGCCTATGTGTCGGGCATCGCCGCGTTGCTGCTCGAGCGCAACCCCGCATTGAAGCCGAACGATCTGCGCGCGATCCTCACATCGACCGCCCGCGACCTCGGCCCGCCCGGCAAGGACGAGCTGTTCGGCTATGGCGAGGCGGATGCCTTTGCGGCGACGACGGCAGCCGTCACCGCGCCGTCCGTTCCGATGGCTGCCGCGCCGCGCAAGCCCGCCGGCGAGGCTGCATCCGGCGGCAATGACGTTTCCGTGAGCCGCGAATTGAAAGTACC
Organism: uncultured Alphaproteobacteria bacterium; assembly: GCA_963726865.1. Lineage (GTDB taxonomy): Bacteria > Pseudomonadota > Alphaproteobacteria > Rhizobiales > Xanthobacteraceae > Bradyrhizobium. The sequence continues at coordinate 590,900 of CAVSEE010000008.1, forward strand.
GTCGGCGGCGTTGTCGTCGGACAAATCGGCCCAATAGCGAGCCAAATCAGCCGGCTCGGCAGTAATTTTCCGCCGAAAACCCGCTTTCAAAAGCGGTTAAAAAAATCGCCGGCGGCTTTGAACATCCGGCAGGGTCGCGGCGACTAATTCGGTGTGGGAGCGGTTATCCCTCCCCATTGGCTATATTCGGCGCGAGCGCCCATCCACCCCAAGCGCCCATATGGCTTTGACCCGACCGGTTGTCCCCCCGGACGGGTCTTTTCTTTTCGGCAGCCGCTTTCGATTTTTCTGCGGACAGGTGCGGCGGCATGTTGCTGCAGCACCGTCATGCATGCGCGTCGCTTGACGGGAAGTGTTGCCAAAAAGCCCTGAGTGGCGCGGATTTCCTGCGGCGCGCACTGCCGGCAGATACCGCTTGCTGGACAACGGGAAAGTTTTCCACAGAATATCCCTGTCACATCCAGACTGATTCGGTTCGTTGCGTCTCGCGTCCGTTTTTCCTCTTACGGGCTATTTGATGACAGATCGAACCGACGTCGTGCGGGGACGCGACATCGTTGCGCGCTGGTGCGGACTTGCCGAGCAACGGCTGGACTATCTCACCGAACTGTTCGAGACCGGCCGCTGGCGCCGCTATCACAGCGAGATCGCCTTCCTGGAGAACATCCGCGAAGCCAGGAGCGCGGTGGAGACCTGGCGCGACATGCTGACCGCTGAAGCGAGGTCGGACAATCTCCCCGTCGACCTCTCCTGGATCGGCCGGCACAGCACTGTTCCGCCTGCGAAGCGTGAAGTGCCGGCTGAGCCAATCGCCGAGGTCGCGCCGCAGCCGGTGGAGCTTTCCGTCGCGCCTGAGCTCGCGGAGCTTCCGGTTGCGCCCGCGGTGAGCGTGGTGCCCGAGGAGGCGGAGGCTGAGAAGGTAGCGGCTGAGGAGATAGAGGCTGAGGCGAGGTGAGAGGCAGAGCGAGAGTCGAGGCCGAAGAGGCAGACGCCGAGCCCGTGCTCGCGCTTGACCCCATCAATCCTGCGCAGGAGAGCGAGCTGGAAAAGACGCTGGCGCTGACGCTCGACATTGTCGGGATGGCCGGGCGCTACCCGTCGCTGCGCAATGCGTTCCAGCGATCGGGAAAGGAACTAGCGCCGCACGCTATTCGGGCCGACCGCGACCTGCGCATAGCGCTGCGCGCCGTCGGCTGTCAGATCCGTCGTGATCGGGCGCGCATGGTCGAGACCGACCACCGCGCCGCGCGGCGCTTCCGCAATCATGTTGCTGTGGACCAGCGCGGTGCCGGCGCCGGGCACGACTGACACGCCGATGCCGACAAAGCTGTTGCGGATCACATTGCCCGTGATGGCGACGTCGCGCAGATATTTGCCCCAGCCGGCGATGATGCCGAAGGCCGGCGCATTCTCGATCACGTTGCCGGTCACGGCGGTATCGGCCTCGATGTAGATGCCGATGCCGGCATCGTCGTCAGGCGCGGTGCCGATCGGCCGCTTCGGCACGAGGTTGCGGATGATGTTGCCCTGGACCACCGCGATGCGGCCGCCTTCGTTGAAATTGCAGACGGAGACGCCGAGCGCGGCACCATCGACGGTGTTGTTGGCGATGACCGCGCCCTCGAAGGAGAACTCCGAATAGAGCGCGACCTCGCGCACATTGCTGACGCTGTTGCCGACGATCTGGATGTTGGCGGCGGAATTGCCGCGCACCGCGGAGTAGTCGCAGTTCTTGATGCGGTTGCCGCGCACGATGACGTTGCCGGCGCGGAAGGCGTTGATGGCGTTGCCGTACTGGCCGGAGCCGCCGGGCCCGGCCTTGATGTCCTCGATGCGGTTGTCGAGCACCAGCGTGCCGTCGTCGCCGATGGCGGTGCGCAGGATCTCGATGCCGTTGTCGTTGGTGCCCAGAATCGTGTTGCGCGACACGATCAGGCCGAGTGCGTCGAACGAGACCACGGCCGTGGTGGCGATGTCGGTGAAAATGTTGCCCGAGACGTCGCCGGACACCTGCTCGAACCAGATGCCGTTGCCGCCGCTATTGGCGATGTCGCAATCGGTGATGCGGATGTCGCGCCCGCCGAGGCAATGCACGAGGCCGCGCCGCTGCGGCAGCGGAATGTTGCCGCCGTCGAGCGTGATGCCGGAAAGGCCAACGCGCCCGGCGCCTTCGCCCAGCAACATCGAGGCGCCGCCGGTGAAGACAAGTTTGGTCGCGCCGCGCACGCCGGCAAGTTGCGAGCCGTTTTGCAGGCGAAGCATGCCGGTGCGGTAGACGCCCGGCGGCAGCGCCAGCGGCACCTGCGCCCGCGCGGCTTCGTCGATGGCGCGCTGCAAATTGCGGGTCTGGTCATCGGGACTGCCCGGACGCACGCCATATTGCGTGGCGTCGCGGCCCAGCGTGGAGGTGAGGGGAGCGGCGCGCAGCGGCTCAGGCGACATCGCCAGCGCGCCGGCAATTCCGGCGGCCGAAGCACCCACGAGATGGCGGCGGTTGACGTCCATGAACCCAACTACCGCAGAAAAACGGCACGGCATGGTGAATGCGCAGAGGGAACCGCCGGATGTTTCGGGGTAGGGTTAATGCAGGGCGGATTGCGCTACGCATACGTCCTGCGCGCCTTAACCATCGTTTCGTATCGCGCGAAGTGGTGGCCTTCGTCCCGGTATAATCCGGCATTTGCCGATGGGTGCAGTGCCATGACCGACGACGAACTCGCACGGATGCACCAGTTGCTTGCCGAGTACCATCGCAGGCTCGCCAAGCAAGCCGTGCTCGACGTGGTGCAACAGTATCATTCCGACCTTGGGCAACGCCTTGCAGATGAGGCCACGCAGATACCGAGGCGGACGGCGATTGTGGAGCGCCTCCACGAGCGCGAGCGGCAGCAGAGGGATGGCGGCGTGTGAGCTGTCACGGCTAGCCCGCCCTACGGCGCAGCGCGTCGCGCCTGCCTCACCATCTCCATCAGCATGGCTTCGCCGGCATCGACCAGCTCTTCCAGCGTGATGCGGCGTGATCCCTTGCGCATGGATGCGCCGCCACGGGCGAGCAAGGGAATATGAATGAAGGCCGCAAGCTGCAGGCGATCGTCGGTATCGACGGATTCGATCGCGCGCCAGCTCAGATAATTGCAGAGATAGGCGCCGGCATCGCGTGAGGGGCGCGCATCGATGCCGGTCGCGCGCGCCGCGCGCAAAAGTTTTGCGGTGTGCGGGCCGAACATCATCGCGTCAGGCCCAAGCCCGATCGATCCCTTGCGCACGCGGGTCTGCGCGGCATCGGGCCACAGCAGGGTGACGGCGTTGCGCGCGCGGGTCTCGATACGGAGATGCGCGGTGCGGGCGGCGAGACCGAACATCAACAGCGCCTGCGGACGCAGCTTCGCCAGCACCTTCGGCAATTCCTGATCGACCGCGCGATAGGTCACGGGAAAGATGTGGCTCGACAGCTCGACATCGGCGAGCGCCGGCCGGCGCAGCCGCGTCAGCCGCGCCACCAGCGGCTGGGTCGGATTGTACGGCGCGCCCGGAAACGGGCCGAAGCCGGTGACGAGGACGCGCAATTTGCTCATCGCAGCCACTCCGCGATCTGCTCGGCCGCGACCGCCGGCGTCATCCTGCCGTCGGCGACCTCGGCCTCGGTCTTCTTCACCTTGGCGCGGATCGCGGCGTCGGCGCGCAGCCGCGCCATCATGCGTCCCTCCAGCATCGACCACATCCATTTCACCTGCTGCTCGCGCCGCCGCGCGGCGAAGTCGCCCGACGCATTCATGGCGGTGCGATGGTCGAGCACTTTTTGCCAGAGTTCGGCAATGCCGGTGCCGGTCAGCGCCGAATAGGTCACGACCGGCGGGAACCAGTGCTCCGAGCGCGGCGTCAGGATATGCAGCGCGCTGCGATACTCCGCGGCGGCGACGTTGGCCCGCTTGAGGTTGTCGCCGTCGGCCTTGTTGATCGCGATCATGTCGGCGAGTTCGACCAGGCCCTTCTTGATGCCCTGCAGTTCGTCGCCGGCGCCCGGCAGCATCAGCGCCAGGAAGAAGTCGGTCATGTCGCAGACCGCGGTCTCGGATTGGCCGATGCCGACGGTTTCGACCAACACGACGTCGAAGCCGGCCGCTTCACACAGCAGCATCGCCTCGCGCGTCTTGGCGGCGACACCGCCGAGCGTGCCGGACGAAGGCGAGGGGCGGATGAAGGCGTGATCGGAGGCCGCGAGCTGCGCCATCCGCGTCTTGTCGCCGAGGATCGAGCCGCCGGTGCGCGCCGACGACGGGTCGACCGCCAGCACCGCAACCTTGTGGCCGCGCTCGATCAGGTACATGCCGAGCGTATCGATGGTGGTGGATTTTCCGACGCCGGGCGAGCCGGTGATGCCGACCCGCACTGCCTTGCCGGTGTCCGGCAGCAGCGCCTGCACCAGATCGCGCGCGGAAGCCTGATGGTCGGCGCGGCGGCTTTCGATCAGCGTGATCGCGCGCGCCAGCGCCGCGCGGCTGCCGGCGCGCAACTCCTTGGTCAGTGCCTTGGCGTCGAGGGGAATCTTCTTGGGAACCATGCCTTGCTTTACAACGGCCGGGATGAGCAGGCGAGGGGGTCCCAGCCCGGCATCAACCGGCGGCGGGCGCCGTCAACCTCGGTTTCAGCCAGCGCCACAGCCAGACCAGCACCGGCCATGCGAACGCGCCGATGGCCATCGTCGCCAGGATCGCCGAGACCGGCCGCTCGAAGAAGGGCAGGATGCTGCCGTCGGACTTGATCAGCGAGGTGACGAAGGCCTGCTCCACCATGGTGCCCATGACGATGCCGAGCACCATGGCTGCGACCGGATAGCCGTTGGCCTCCATGACATAGCCGATGACGCCGAACGCTGCGACGGTGACGACCCCGAACAGATTGTTGCCGATCGCGAACGAGCCGACCGCGCAGCACAACATGATCACGGGCATCACCGTGGAACGCGGCGCGCGCAGCACGTAGCTCGCGAGCCGGATCATGACGATGCCGAGCGGGATCATCAGGACATTGGCGATGATGAACATCAGATAGATTGCGTACATGCTCGACGCTTTTTCGGTGAACAGCGTCGGCCCGGGATTGAGGCCTTTCATGTAGAGCACGCCGATCGCGATCGCCGCGATGGTGTCGCCGGGAATGCCGAACAGCAGCGACGGCACCCAGCCCGAGGCAATGCTGGCATTGTTGCTGGCGCCGGCCTCGACCAGGCCTTCGACATGGCCGGTGCCGAACTTTTCCGGCTCCTTCGAGAAGCGTTTCGACATCGCATAGCTGACCCACGCCGCCATGTCGGCGCCCGCGCCCGGCAGCACGCCGATGATGATGCCGATGATGTTCCCGCGCGTCATCTGCCAGTGGTACTTCTTGGTGAGCCTCCATTGGCCGGCCATGATGCTCCCGAACTTGCGGCGCGGAAGCGGCGGCGGCTCCGGGGTGAGCATGGCGCGCATCACCTGCGCCACCGCGAACACGCCAACCAGCGCCGGGATCGGCTCGATGCCGCCGAGCAGGTCGGTCGACCCGAACGTGAAGCGCGGCACGCCGCCGGGATTCTCGATGCCGATGCACGAGACCAGGAGGCCGAGGAACATGCCTGCGATGGCCTTGACCGGCGAGGAGCGCGCGACCAGCGTGGCGCACATCAGGCCGAGCAGCGCCAGCCAGAAATATTCGAAGGTCGAGAACGACAGCGCGATTTCCGCAAGCGGCGGCGCCAGGATCATCAGCGAGAGCGTGCCTGCGATGCCGCCGACCGCGGAGAACCAGACGCCGGCGCCGAGCGCAAGCTCAGCTTCGCCCTTGCGGGTCATGGCATAGGCTTCGTCCGCATAGGCTGCGGAAGCAGGCGTTCCGGGAATGCGCAGCAGGGCACCGGGGATGTCGCCGGAGAAGATCGCCATCGAGGAGGCCGCCACGATGGTGGCAATCGCCGCGATCGGCGAGAGATAGAAGGTGACGGGCACCAGCAGGGCGGTCGCCATCGTCGCCGACAGGCCCGGCAACGATCCGATGACGAGGCCATAGACCGAGGCCGCGAACATCGCGATGATGACTTCCCAGGTGGTGATGAGGCCGAAGGCCTCAATGAGGGTATTGAGCATGTCTCACCACGGCATGGGCAGGAGCCCGATCGGAAGCGGCACGCGCAGCAGCTTGCTGAAGATCAGGTGGATGGCAATGGGCGCGAGCGCGGCGAGCGGCAGCGAGAGCTTCCAGCGGGCGCCGAGCGCGGTCGCAGTGACGTAGACGATCAGCGCCGCGGTCAGGATGAACCCCAGCCGGTCGGCGGCGACGACATAGAACAGCAGCAATGCCGGCGGCAGCAGGGCGCGCAGCCCATACAGTTTTCCGCGCGGCGCCGGCGCCTTTCCGCCCGCGAAGGGGATGATCTCTTCTTCTTCCTCGAAGGAGTGGCCGACGCCGAACGCGATCGCGAGCCCGCATAGCGCGAGGCCCGTGCCGATCACCAACGGAAACACATTGGGGCCGACCGGCTGGCCGGGTACCGGCGGAAGCAGCCAGCCGCCATAGGCGGCGGCCGCTCCGAGGCCAACGAGAAACAATCCCGTGACACGATCGGGAAGATGCATGAAGTAAGCCCCGCCTGCTTTCGAGGACGCTGCCGGCCGATCAAGCCTTGGAAAGGCCGGCGGCCTTCATCGCCACGCCCATCGCCTCGTCACCCTTGTCCATGAAGCTGGCGAATTGGCTCGCATCGCCCCACACCGTGCCGAAGCCGCGGTTGCTCATGAACTCCTTGAACTCTGCGGAGTCGAACACCTTCTTCAGGGACGCCGTGAGCGTGGCGGAGACATCGGCGGGCAGGCCCTTGGGTCCCGCGATGCCGCGCCAGGCGCCGGTCGCATAGTCGATGCCCATGGCTTCCTTCAGCGTCGGCACGTCAGGGAAAATGCGATTGCGCGCCGGCGCCATGACGGCAAGGCTGCGCGACTTGCCGGCCTCGATGATCGCGCGCGCTTCCGGCAGCGAGCAGGTGGTGAGGTCGAGCCCGCCGGCGGCGAGGTCCTGCATCGCGGGCGCAGCGCCGTTCGACGGCACCCAGGCGACTTGGTTGGCGGGCAGCCCCATCGCCTGCAGCCAGCCGACCAGCGCCAGATGCCAGATGCCGCCCTGTCCGGTGCCGGAGGCCTTCAGCTTGCCTGCGGGCGCCGCCTTGATGGCGTCGGCGAGTTCCTTCACCGTCTTGTAGGGCGAGCTCGAAGAGACCTGGATGCCCGGCGGATCCTCGTTCATCAGCGCGAGCGGGGTGTAGCTCTTCGGGCCGAGCTCGGTCAGCCCCTGCCAATGCATCATCGAGATTTCCACCGTCAGCATGCCGATGGTGTAGCCGTCGGGCGCTGAGGTCGCGATCGCGGAATGGCCGACCACGCCGGAGCCGCCGGTGCGGTTGACCACGTTGAAGGGCTGGCCGAGATCCTTCTCCAGCAGTGCTGCGACGATGCGCGCGGTCGCGTCAGTGCCGCCGCCCGCGCCCCACGGCACGATCACGGTTACAGGGCGCGCAGGGTAGGCCTGTGCGGAGGCCGGCTTGAGGCCAAGGCCGGCAACGGCAGCTGCGGCGGCAGTGGAAACCGCAAATGAGCGGCGCGTAATCCTGGACATGTCGATCCTCCCGCGGCGCCGGTAAAATCGGCGCTCGATTATGATGCGGGCATTCTAGGCAAGTTTGCGCTGCGGTCGCAAGGCGACGCAGTGTCGTCAGGCTGATCGGAAAGCGGGTGGGTTTCGCGCGCTAGGCGGCGCCATGATTGCGATCATTATCGGGAGCAAGCCATGACAACCGCCTACTACAGCACCGTGCTGGACCACCCTCTGGAAACCGTGTGGTTGCTGATCCGCGACTTCAACAATTACCCCGCCTATATCGAAGGCGTCAGCGAGAGCGTGATCGAGGATGAGCGGCGCGGCGACGAGGTCGGCGCCATCAGGCGCTTCTGTTATCTCGGCAACTGGGTGCGCCAGCGCCTGGCCGCCCACTCCGATGCCAGGCATTTGCTGACCTATGCTGGCATCGAGCCGCTGCCGTTTCCGGCGCAGCTTGCGGAGGCGCGCAACCCGGTGCGCTACGAGGGAACGATGCGTCTGCGCGAGGTCGTGGACGGTAACCGCACTTTCATCGAATGGTCAGTGGAGCTCGAGACGGAACCGCAAGATGCCGAACGCTGGCACGATGTGTTTCAGTTATGGATTCCGGACTGGACCCGTTCGCTGCAAAGGACGCTGGCGCGCGCGTCGTGACAGGCGGCGAGACTACTCCGCCGCCTCGCTATGGCCGAGCCGGGCGTTGAGCTTGTGGATCAGTTCTTCAGCGGCATCCGCAATGACGGTGCCGGGCGGGAAGATCGCTTCGGCGCCGGCCTTGTACAGCGCATCGTAATCCTGCGGCGGCACCACGCCGCCGATAATAATCATGATGTCCTCGCGGCCGTGCTTCTTCAGCGCGGCCTTCAGTTCCGGTACGGCGGTGAGATGCGCGGCGGCCAGCGACGACACGCCCAAAATATGCACGTCGTTCTCGACCGCCTGCCGCGCCGCTTCATCGGCGGTGGCAAACAGCGGCCCGATGTCGACGTCGAAGCCGACGTCGGCGAAGGCGGATGCAATCACCTTCTGGCCGCGGTCATGGCCGTCCTGGCCGATCTTGGCGACGAGGATGCGGGGACGGCGGCCCTCCGCCTCCTCGAAGGCGTCGATCAGGGCCTGCACCTTCTCGACCTTGCTGTTGGACATGGCGGAGGCCTCGCGCTTGTAGACGCCGGTGATGGATCTGATCTCGGCGCGGTGGCGGCCGAACACCTTTTCCATCGCATCGGAAATTTCGCCGACGGTCGCCTTGGCGCGCGCGGCATCGATGGCGAGGGCGAGCAGATTGCCGTTGCCTTCGCCGGCCGAGCGGGTCAGCGCCGCCAAGGCCTCGTCGACGTCCTTCTGGCTGCGTTCGCCCTTCAGGCGCTTGAGCTTGTCGATCTGCAGCCGCCGCACGGTGGAATTCTCCACCTTGAGAATATCGATCGCCGCCTCGTCAACCGGCTTGAACTTGTTGACGCCGATCACGGCCTGCCGGCCGGCGTCGATGCGGGCCTGCGTCTTGGCGGAGGCTTCCTCGATGCGCAGCTTTGGTACGCCGGCCTCGATGGCTTTCGCCATGCCGCCGAGCGCTTCCACTTCCTGGATGTGGCCCCAGGCCTTCTGCGCGAGATCGCGGGTCAGCCGCTCGACATAATAGGAGCCGCCCCAGGGATCGATGATGCGGTTGGTGCCGCTTTCCTGCTGCAGGAACAGCTGCGTGTTGCGGGCGATGCGCGCGGAGAAATCGGTCGGCAGCGCCAGCGCCTCGTCGAGTGCGTTGGTGTGCAGCGACTGGGTATGGCCTTGGGTCGCCGCCATCGCCTCGATGGTGGTGCGCATCACATTGTTGAACACGTCCTGCGCGGTGAGCGACCAGCCGGAGGTCTGGCAATGCGTGCGCAGCGAGAGCGAGCGCGGGTCCTTCGGGTTGAACGGCTTCAGCAGCTTCGCCCACAGCAGCCGCGCGGCGCGCATCTTGGCGACTTCCATGAAGAAGTTCATGCCGATCGCCCAGAAGAACGACAGCCGCGGCGCGAAGCGGTCGACGTCGAGACCGGCGGCGAGGCCCGCGCGCAGATATTCGACGCCGTCGGCGAGCGTATAGGCGAGCTCGAGGTCCTGCGTCGCGCCGGCTTCCTGCATGTGATAGCCGGAGATCGAGATCGAATTGTATTTCGGCATCTTCTGCGAGGTGTAGGCAAAGATGTCGGAGATGATCCGCATCGAGGGCGCCGGCGGATAGATGTAGGTGTTGCGCACCATGAACTCTTTCAGAATGTCGTTCTGAATGGTGCCCGACAGCTTTTCCGGCGGCACGCCCTGTTCGCCCGCGGCGGCCACGAACAGCGCAAGGATCGGCAGCACCGCGCCGTTCATGGTCATCGACACGCTCATCTGGTCGAGCGGGATGCCCGCAAACAGCGTGCGCATGTCGTAGATGGAATCGATAGCGACGCCCGCCATGCCGACGTCGCCGGACACCCGCGGATGATCCGAGTCATAGCCGCGGTGGGTGGCGAGATCGAAGGCGACCGACAGGCCCTTTTGCCCTGCGGCGAGGTTGCGGCGATAGAAGGCGTTGGAATCTTCCGCCGTGGAGAACCCGGCATATTGCCGGATGGTCCAGGGCTGGTTGACATACATGGTCGGGTAGGGGCCGCGCAGATAGGGCGCGATGCCCGGCCAGGTTTCCAGGAAATCGATGCCGGCGAGATCCGCCTCGCCATAGGCCGGTTGCACCGGGATGCCTTCCGGCGTCAGCCACGGCTCGGCGCCGCCTGCGGGCGCGGGTGGCGCGACCGGCGCAAAGGCAACATCGGCGAAATTCGGAATGCGCGTCATTCCCTCGTTTCCTCAAACCTGCGATTCCGTTCGGTCAGATTTCGAACGTTCTCTTTATAGACGGGATCATCGAGCATTGCCTGCGCGCTGGACATTATGCGCGCGAATACCTCGCCGAACGACAGCGTCAAAGCTTCGAACAGAAACCGAAACATGGGTCACTCTACCACATTCGGAACCGGCGATAAGCCATTGAAATTGCGTTAATCATGGTCCGGATGCTGATGGCTGACGATGGTCGCCATCTTCTCCGGCCCGTAATTCTGCATCGTGGTCTGGCTCGGCATATTGGCGATGCCGACCACCCAGCCGTGGCGGGATTCGGTGCCGAACTGCCGGGTCGGGATCACGCGGTCCGGCCGGTCGAAATTGCCGGTCAGGATCTCGATCCGGGGTCCGTCGATGCGCCGAAAGCTCAGCGGCGTGCCGCAGGCGGCGCAAAAGTCGCGCATGGCGATGGAGGAGGACTGGAATGCCGCCGGCTTGCCGCGCGTCCAGGCGAAGTCGGCGTGTTCGATGTCGGCAAAGGAGGCGAACGGTGCGCCGGTCGCCTTCTGGCACATCCGGCAATGGCAGATGCTGACGCGGGCCGGGGGCTTCGAGAGCGCAAAGCGGACCGCGCCGCACTGGCAGCCGCCGGTCAGAACGGGCTTTGGCGCATCCGTCATGCTCACTCCATCCGCGCGTAGGCCTCGCGCAGCACCGCCACTGCATCGCCGCCGGCGAAGATGAAATCGCCGATGCCTGCGCCGCGATAGCCGGCTTCCTGCTCGCCGGGCCGGCCTGCCAGATAGATATGTTTGGCGCCGGCCGATTTAAGGGCCCCCGCGGCTGCGACCGCATGGGCGGCGTAGGCCTTGTCGGACGAGCAAAGGCAGGCGATCGGTGCGCCGGAGGCCTTGAAGGCCGCGGCAAGTGCTGCGGGATCGGCAAATCCCTCGCTGTCCACCGCCTCGATGCCGCCGGTCTCGAAAAAGCTCTTCGCAAACGTCGCGCGCGCGGTGAAATCGGCGGCGGTGCCGAGATTGGCGAGGAAGATTTTCGGCCGCTTTCCCGTCTTCTTCAGCATCGCATCCGATTTGTCGCGCAGCGCCTCGAACGGCGCGGCGAGCCGCATCGGCGTCAGTGGATCGAACTTGATCTTGGCCTCGCCATAGGACGGCAGCACGACCGGCTTCGCATCGAGCACGGCGATGTCGGCTTCGTGCAGGTTGGGGAATTCGCTGGCGCCGGTCAGCACGTCGCGGCGCTTGGCGATATTGGCCTCGCGCGCCGCGCGGGTCGCCGCGACCTTGCGCTGGATGATGTTCTGCTCCAGCGCTGCGAACAGCCCGCCGGCTTTCTCGGTTTCCTGGAACAGCGCCCAGGCCGCTTCGCACAGCTCGCGCGTCAGCGCTTCGATGCCGCCGGAACCCGCCGCGGGATCGCTGACTTTCGCCAGATTGGATTCCTCCAGCAGCACGAGCTGCGTGTTGCGCGCGACGCGGCGGGCAAAGGGGTCGGGCAGGCCGCGCGCCAGCGTGTGCGGCAGCACGGTGATGGCATTGGCGCCGCCAAGCCCGGCGGAGAAGGTCGCCATGGTGGCACGCAGCATGTTCACGAAGGCATCGCGCTGGGTCAGCATGCGCCATGACGTGTCGGCGGCGATGAACAGCGGCTTTGGCGCAAGTCCGCAGGCCTGCTCGATGCGTGCCCACAGCAGCCGCATGGCGCGGAATTTTGCCAGGGTCAGGAATTGATCGGCATCGGCGGCCAGCCGCACATAGATCATGCCCCGCGCCGCATCGAGCGCGACGCCGGATTGTTCGATCGCGCGCAGATAGGCGAGGCCGGCTGCGAGCGCAAAGGCGAGCTCCTGCACTTCGGAGCCGCCGGCATCGTGCACGACACGGCCGTCGGCGGCGGCGATCGGACTCTTGAAGCCCATGCCGGCAAGTCCTTGCACCGCGCCAGTCACCGCCGGCACGATCTCGGCCCACGCATAGGGGCTCGACCCCCACACCGCACCGGCGCCGAGCGGATCGAGGCCGAAGCGGATGTCGCAGGCCGCCGGCGAAAACCCCTTGCGCTTGACGAGTTCGGCGACATGGATCGCGGCCATCCGCGATTGCGGACCGATCTGCAGCTCCAGCGCAATGCCGGCATCGAGGAAAATGCCATCGAGGATTTTTTCGATCGCCTCGGGCGACGGGTCGAGCCCAAATCCATGCGCGCCATTGGCGCCGGAAAACACCAGCGTCAGCCCGGTGGCGCCGTTTTCGAGATCGTGCAGCGCCTGCGCATTGGCCTGCGCGGCATCGGGGTGATCGATCCGCTGCATGATCTGCCAGGGCGCGGCCGCTGCGCGTCCCGCGATCGGCGCCGCGCCCTTGGCGCGGACATAGATCGGATCGATCTTGATGCCGTCATAGGTCTTGCCGACCAGCTTTTCGAACGGCGCGCCCTTCAGCACGCCATCGACCAGCTTGCGCCAGTCGTCCTGGGTGGCCGGCGCAAAGTCCGCGGCCAGCCGCAAATCTTCGGTGGAGGAGGTCATCGTTTCCTGAAAGCGTTGACATGTCTTGTCGGAAACCGGATTTTGTCATGTCGCGTGGGCCGGAAATTGCCACGGGCGGGCAGCCAAGCCAAACCCTGTTTTGGGCTCTTTCAGGCGGGGTCGGGCAGATCAGGCAGCCGCTCGATACCGTCGGTGGAGAGGTCGGCCAGCGCCTCCCGCACACGGCGTCCGGCAATGACGCGGTCCGGCGCGATCTCGGCCAGCGGAACCAGCACGAAGGCGCGCTCGAACAGGCGCGGATGCGGCAGGGTCAGCTCTTTCTTGCCGAGCCGGATGTCGTCATAGGCGAGCAAATCGAGGTCGAGCGTGCGCGGCCCCCAATGCTGCTCATGGGCGCGGTCGCGGCCGAACTTCGTTTCGATCCTGTGCAGCGTGGACAGCAGCGTATGGGGATCGAGCCGGGTCTCGATCTCGATGCAGGCGTTGACAAAATGCGGCTGCGGCTGGTCGCTCAGGGGCGGCGTGAGGTAGTCCGACGACCGCGCCACCAGTGCGGCTTGCGTCATGCCGCAGATATTGGCGATCGCCTTTTTGAAGGTGCCGCGGACGTCGCCGAGGTTGCCGCCGAGCGCGATCAGGACGCTGGCCATTGCTCCAGCCTTAGCCCTGGGAGGGCGGGTGCCGCGAGCGCGTCAGCACCACGCCGACATCCTCGAAGATCGCGGCGATCGGCGCATGCGGCTTGTGCACGGTGACCTTGACGGCGCGGATGCGCGGAAAAGCGGCGAGGATGGCGTCGGCCACCGCGCCGGCGGCGCGCTCCAGCAGCTTGTAATTGACGTTCTTGAACGCGGCGACCGCCGTCGTCACCACATTGGCGTAGGACACGGTGTCGGCGAGATGATCGGTGCGCGAGGGTTCCGAGAGATCGGAAAACAGTTCGAGGTCGATGACAAAGCGCTGGCCGACCTCGGTCTCGTGGTCCATCACGCCATGGCGGGCGTGGATCACGAGCCCCTTGATGAAGATGGTGTCGGTCATTGCAGGTCCTCGATCGCCGCCGCCACGCGCAGCGCCTGCACGGTCTCGGCCACGTCATGGGTGCGGATGATCTTTGCGCCGTTCCGCGCCGCGATCAGATGCGCCGCGATCGAGCCGCCAAGCCGCTGCTGCGGCTCCGACGGCGACACCGTGGCGATGAAGCGCTTGCGCGAGGCGCCGACCAGGATGGGCAGGCCGAAAGCAGCCGAACTCGCCAAGGCGCGCCAGCGCGGTCATGCTCTGCTCCGGCGTCTTGCCGAAGCCGATGCCGGGGTCGAGCACGATTTTTTCGCGCGCGATGCCGGCTTTGGCAGCGATCTCCAGCGATCGGCCAAAGTAGGCGGCAATGTCCTGCATGATGTCGATGGCGGGATCGGCGCTGTCGCGGTTGTGCATGACCACGACAGGCACGTTGCGCTCCGCAATCAGCCTGGCCATGCCGCCATCGCGCTGCAGGCCCCAGACGTCGTTGGCAACGGCAGCGCCGCGATCCAGCGCCCAGGCGACCACGTCGGATTTCATGCTGTCGATCGAAACGGGGACACCGAGTGCTACGACCTCGGAAAGCACCGGCTCCAGCCGCCGCAGCTCTTCTTCCACCGTGACCGGTTCTGCGAGCCGCCATAGGGGCGGGTGAACTCCGCGCCGATATCGATGATGTCGGCGCCCTCGGCGATCATGCGGCGGGCCTGCGCCAGCGCGCTTTCCGGCGCGATGAAGGCGCCGCCATCGGAGAAGGAGTCCGGGGTGATGTTGAGCACGCCCATCACGGCCGGCCAGGGCCGTGCCAGCAGCGCCGGCAGGTCCAGGGCACCGGCCGCGCGCGGATCTGGACGTGGTTGCGATCATGCGGTCGCTTTGCGCGGTCCGCAGCGGGGTGTCAAGGTCGGGAAGGGGACCGGGAGCGGGGCAGGCCGCGTCTCTAATAAGCCGCGTCTCTAATACGTGATTTTCGGCGACAGCTTGCGCGCCTGCTCGACCAGCCGCTCCACCGACTTCTCCGACGGCATCGCGCGCACCAGCTTGCGCCTGGTGTTGGCCTCTTTCATGCCCTGCGCCAGCCGAGAGGGGTTGCGCAGGCCGAGCTCACGGACCGTGCTGACGCCGGCGGCGCGGATCAGTTCGATCTTGGCCTTGCCCATGCCGGGGATGCGCATGTGGTCGGAGAAATTGGCCCATTCCAGCAATTGCTGCTCGCTGATGCCGGTCTTGGCGGAGAGCTCCTTGCGTCCCTTGGCGGTGCGCGCAGCCTCCAGCAGCGCGTCGGTGGTGCGAATGCCCAGCGATTTCAGCTTCGAGGCGGAGTAGGCCGTGAGGCCTTCGATCTCGGACAGGGAATAGGTCATGGTGCTCGATATGTGCGGTCGCTAGGCTGGTTCAGGCGAACTGGCTGAGGCCCGGCGTTCCCGAGATGATCTCGCTCATGTGCTCCGCTCCGATTTTGTCGCGACCGAACCTGAAAAGTTCACGCGCGATGTTCTGAATCTCGCCCATCCCCAGTCCCAGCCCCATCAGCCGGGTGCCGACCGCCATCAGGCCGCCGCCCATCAGTCTGGAGAGACCGGCGCCGCGCTCGGAAGCAGCAATCGCGGCTTCCGCGCCCGGGATGATGTCGATCAAGGCCTGGACTTTGTCGGTCGGACCTTCGCTGCGAAGGAAACCCAGGATGATGCCGACGGTTTTTTCAGCCACAGCATCATCGATGCCGGCCTTGGCAGCCAGCTGTCCGACCAGTTCGTCCATATTTGCCCCGCCTCAGCCCGTTTGTCGCCGGACCCTTCATCTTCCGAATTCAATCTTGATCGTCTGCGATGCGAATTACAAGCGATGACCACATTTGAAGCAGAGCTTGGTCTGCAATCGCCTGCCAAGTGTTGCAGCAATGCAAGATCGGTTGCGTATTTTCGCGGAGAATCGTCACTGAAGAGGGGTTGCCTGCAACTTTCGGAGGAGATTTCAAAGCAGGATCGATCTCCATGCGACCTTTTCGATGCCTTCAAAGGGCTGTTTGACCGGTTTCAATCGCATTGCGAGATGAAGTATGGTCGCCACCAGGATTGAACCGCTCCAATTTAGCGATGAGGCGATGCGATGGCTGGGTCCACCAACAAGCTGGCCGATACTGCCGAGAAGATTTTCATCGGCAAGGGCGAGCAGGAGGCATGGCTGACGCTGGCGCTGGCCAACCGGCACGGTCTCGTCACCGGCGCCACCGGCACCGGCAAGACGGTGACGCTGCAGGTGATGGCGGAAGGCTTTGCGCGCGCCGGCGTCCCCGTCTTTGCCGCCGACATCAAGGGCGATCTCTCCGGTATTGCGGAAACAGGCGAGGCCAAGGACTTCATCACCAAGCGGGCGGGCGAGATGGGGCTCACCTTCCAGGTGGACCAGTTCTCGACCATGTTCTGGGACGTGTTCGGCGAGCAGGGCCACCCCGTGCGCGCCACCGTCACCGAAATGGGGCCGTTGCTGCTGTCGCGCATGCTCGACCTCAACGACGTGCAGGAAGGCGTGCTCAACGTCGCATTCCGTGTGGCGGATGAAAACGGCCTGACCCTGATCGACATGAAGGATCTGCGGGCGCTGCTCGACGCCATCGTGCCGGCAGCCGGCAAGAAGGGCGATGACGGCGACGACGACCATCTGGCCGACATCCGCAAGGCCGCGCAGGGTTTTGGCAATGTCAGCAAGGCCACCGTCGGCACCATCCAGCGCCAGCTTCTGGTGCTGGAGAACCAGGGCGCCAGCAAGTTCTTCGGCGAGCCGGCGCTTGACGCTGAAGGATTTCATGAAGACCGACAGCGACGGCCGCGGCTACGTCAATATCCTTGCCGCCGACAAGCTGATGCAGAGCCCGCGGCTCTACGCCACCTTCCTGCTCTGGATGCTGTCGGAGCTGTTCGAGGAGCTGCCGGAGGCCGGCGACCTGCCGAAGCCGAAACTCGTGTTCTTCTTCGACGAGGCGCATCTGCTGTTCAACGACGCGCCGAAGGCGCTGCTGGACAAGATCGAGCAGGTGGTGCGCCTGATCCGCTCCAAGGGCGTCGGCGTCTACTTCGTCACGCAAAATCCGATCGACGTGCCGGACAAGGTGCTGGCCCAGCTCGGCAACCGCGTGCAGCATGCGCTGCGCGCTTTTACGCCGCGCGATCAAAAGGCCGTCGCGGCGGCCGCGCAAACCTTCCGGCCCAACCCGAAACTCGATACCGCGCGCGTCATCATGGAGCTCGGCAAGGGCGAGGCGCTGGTCTCCTTCCTCGAAGGCGGCGGCACGCCGGCGATGGTCGAGCGCGTCATGATCCGGCCGCCCACGGGGCGCATCGGGCCGGTCACGCCGGAGGAGCGCAAGGCGATCATCAATGCGAGCCCGGTGAAGGGCAAATACGACACCACCGTCGATGCGGAGTCGGCCTACGAGATCATCCAGAAGCGCCTCTCCGGGACTGCGGCGCACGCGGATGACGCGGGCGGCGGCAACGCCGGTGGCGGCGGAGCGGGAGGGGGAGGCATTCTGGGACAGATCGGCTCGATCGTCGGGACGATCTTCGGCACCAATACCTCGCGCGGGCGGATGTCGACGGGGCAGGTCATCGCGCGCCAGGTGACGCGCTCCGTCACCAACAAGGTGATCGGCGATCTCGCTGCCGGTGTCGGCAAGTCGGTCGCGGGTTCGATGGGCAGTTCGATCGGCCGCTCGCTGGTGCGCGGCGCGCTCGGCGGAATATTGCGGCGATAGGCCCGCAGGTCTCGATCCCAGTGAGCAACCGACCGGGGCGCGTGGTGAGATATCCGTCGTGGCGGGAGCCGCTCGACTGGCTGTTCCTGCTCTGCGTCATCGCGCTGACCGCCGATGTGCTGGTCCCCGAGATCTTCGGCAACGGCAAGACCAAGGACTATCCGCTCTGGTACTGGGCCGGACAGCAGGTGCTGCACGGCCTCAATCTCTATCCGAGCGATCCCAGCGCGCAGTTCGAATTCATCTATCCGCCGTTGTCGGCGGTGCTGCTCGCGATCCCCGCCTGGTTCGGCAAGATCCCGCTCTATCTCGTGCTCTCGCTGCTCAATGCCGTGGCGTGGTGGATGACGGGACAATTCTCCAACGCGATGACGGGGGCGGGACGGACGCCCGGTCCGTGGCTGTTCGCGCTGCCGAGCTTCGTCACCATCACCTTCATCTTCGACATGTACGATCTCGGCCAGCCCAATCTCGTGCTGCTGGCGCTGATGCTCTACGGCTTTTGGCTGCTGCAGGGCGCGCGGCCGTGGCTGGGGGGCTGCATGTTCGCGCTCGCCACCGCAATAAAGGTGTTTCCGGTCGCGGTGCTGCCTTATCTGGTGTGGCGGCGGCAGTGGAAGGCGTTGGCGAGCACGCTCATCTTCCTTGTGCATCTTGCTGTTCGTGCTGCCGGCGCCGTTCCGCGGCTTCGATCACAACGTCGCAGAGCTGAAGACCTGGTATCGCGGCATGGTCGGCGTCCGGCTCGGAAAAGGGCTTTGGCCAGCGCGACGAGCAGAACTGGTCGTGGGTCAACCAGTCGATCATCGCGGTGACGCACCGGCTGACCCGGCCGGTCAACTACAATCAGGATGATCCGCGACGGCCGCCGCGCACGATGAATGTCGTCGACGTCAGCTTCAAGACTGCGAACCTGATCGTGGTTGCGGTGTCGCTCGCCCTCGGCCTCGGCTACATCGCGGTGATGCCGCCGGCGTCGCGCCGCACCGAGCGGTCGGATGCGGAAGAGCTGGGCCTCCTGTTCTGCCTGATGACGGTGGCCTCGCCCTTGGCGCGGCAATATTACTTCATGTGGCTGTTCTTCCCGATGACGGTGCTGATGCATCGCGCCGCGTGGGACCTGCGGCCGCGCGTGCGATGGGGCACATGGGCGCTGCTCGGCGCGGCGGGCCTCCTGCTGCTGCTGTCGCTGCCGCTGTTTCCGAACGAGCTGCAGGCCTGGGGCAACAACCTCGCCGCCACCGCCGTGCTGGCCGCGGGCCTGGTCTGGCACATCCGCCATCCGCCGGCCGGCCTTGTCTCCGGCGACGGGCAGGGTACAACCTGACGTCAACAGCACTTCCGAACAGGGAACCCCGCCATGGCCAACGCAAAACTGCAGCCGGTGCTCGACCATATCGATGCCGATTTCGACAACAGCCTGGCGCGGCTGTTCGACCTGTTGCGCATCAAGTCGATCTCGGCCGACCCGGCCTTTGCGGAGGATTGCAAGAAGGCCGCCAATCATCTGGCCAGGGACATCGAGACGCTCGGCTTCAAGACCGAGGTGCGGCCGACCGCGGGCCATCCCGCCATCGTCGCCAAAGCCAACGGCAATGCCGGCCGGCCGCATGTGCTGTTCTACGGACACTACGATGTGCAGCCGGTCGATCCGCTCAATCTCTGGCACCGTCCGCCGTTCGAGCCCGTCGTCGCCGACCACGCCGACGGCCGCAAGATCATCGTCGCGCGCGGCGCCGAGGACGACAAGGGACAGCTGATGACCTTCGTCGAGGCCTGCCGCGCCTGGAAGAAGGTGACGGGCTCGCTGCCGGTCGACATCACCCTCCTGATCGAGGGCGAGGAGGAAGTCGGCTCGAAGAACTTCGTGCCGTTCATGGAGAGCATCAAGGACGAGCTGAAGGCCGACTTCGCGCTGGTCTGCGACACCGGCATGTGGGATCCGAACACGCCGGCCATCACCACCTCGCTGCGCGGCCTGATGTATGACGAGGTCACCATCAAGGCCGCCAACCGCGATCTGCATTCCGGCGTGTTCGGCGGCGGCGCGCGCAACCCGATCCGGGTGCTGACCCACATCCTCGGCGGCCTGTTCGACGACAACGGCCACATCACCATTCCCGGCTTCTACGACGGCGTGAAGGATCTGCCGCCGGACATCCTGGCGCAGTGGAAGAACCTCAACCTCACGCCGGAGTCGTTCCTCAAGCCGATCGGGCTTTCGATCCCCGCCGGCGAAAAGGACCGCCTGCTGATCGAGCAGGTGTCCTCGCGTCCGACCTGCGACATCAACGGCATCATCGGCGGCTACACCGGCGAGGGCTCCAAGACGGTGATCCCGGCGGAGGCCTCGGCAAAAGTCTCGTTCCGGCTGGTCGAAGGGCAGGACCCAGCGAAGATCAAGAAGGCATTCCGCGACTACGTCACCGCGCGGCTTCCCGGCGACTGCAAGGCCGTGTTCACCGAGCACTCCAGTGGTGCGGCGATCGCGCTCGACTGGAACATGAAGCCGCTCGCTGCCGCCAAACGCGCGCTGACGGAGGAGTGGGGCAAGGAAGCGCTGCTGGTCGGCTCCGGCGCCTCGATCCCGATCGTCGCCGACTTCAAGCGCACGCTCGGGCTCGACAGCCTGCTGATCGGCTTTGGTCTCGACGACGACAACATCCATTCGCCGAACGAGAAGTACGACCTGAAGAGCTTCCACAAGGGCATCCGCTCCTGGGCGCGCATCCTCGCGGCGCTGGCGGAGGCGCCGAGATAGGCGTGAGCATCTCGCCGCTCCGGCGGATGATGGAGGCCAGCGCGCCGGACTTCTGGCGCTTGTGGTATGTCGGCCTGATCGTCTCCATCGTGCGCTGGCTGGAAACGGTCGCCGTCGGAATTTTCGTCTATCAGCGCACCGACTCCGCCTTTCTGGTCTCGATGATGACCATGCTGCGTCTGCTCCCGATGGGCCTGTTCGGGGTGTTTCTCGGCGCGCTGGCGGAACGCTTTGATCGCGGCCGAACGCTTCTCGTCGTCGTGCTCTTGATGAGCGTCACCTCGACGGTCCTCGCCATTCTGGACCAGACCGGCCAGCTCGAGGTCTGGCATCTCGCGCTCGCCAGCTTCATCAACGGCTGCGGATGGTGCACCGACAATCCTGTCCGCCGTGTTTTGATCGGTGAGGTCGTGGGCCGCGAACAGATGGGCACCGCGATGTCGCTGGATGTCGGCGCCAACAACGCAAGCCGCATGTTCGGTCCCGCACTCGGCGGATTCCTGCTGGCCGGAACAGGGATTCAAGGCGCGTTTGTCTTGAGCGTGGTGATGTACTGCACCGCGCTCTGGGCAATTGTGACCGTGCGGGCGCGCATTCCTCGCGCCGCAGGCCCCGGCGCCATGATGGCGCGGATCGCCGAAGGTCTCGCTCTGGTGCGGACCGACAAGCGCCTGATCGGCGTTCTCATCGTCACCGTCATCTACAACATCTTCGCGTGGCCCTTCACCAGCATGATTCCCGTCATCGGCCGCGATCGCCTGCTTTTGGGCCCAGAGGGTGTCGGCCTGCTCGCGACCATGGACGGGGTCGGCGCTTTCATCGGCGTGATCCTTCTGGCGCTGTGGTTGACGCCGAAATGGTACGGCCGGACCTATATTTGCGGTGTCGTCTGCTACTTGATCTCAGTCGTGATTTTCGCGCTGGTGCAAAGTCCTGTCGTGGCGGGCGCGGCCTTGCTGCTGACCGGGCTCGGCGGCGCCGGATTTGCGACGACGCAGGCCACGCTGGTCTATCTCGCGGCGCCGCCGGAGATGCGCTCGCGCCTGCTGGGCGTGCTGACCGTCGCCATCGGCACGGGCCCGATCGGATTTTTGTGGCTGGGCTGGCTGGCGGACCGCATCGGCGCGCACAACGCCACGGCGGTGACCGGCGTTCTCGGCTTGCTGGCGCTGGCGGCAACCTGGCGCTGGTGGAAGCAGACATTGGCGTGATGCGCGCGCTTAGAATGGGCAGAGCGTAGTACGCTGATGGCGCGGCATCGTGCCAGCGGGCGAATTCATCTCGGCTAGCCGTCTCACAAGGGGCAAGGAGGCGTCTGGCAACGGCGCTATTGGGAGCATACGATACGCGATGAGGTCGATTTCGCTCGGCATATTGATTGCATCCATATCAACCCGGTGGAGCATGGCCTTGTAACGCGAGTTAGGGATTGGCGGCGTTCGTCATTCCGTCGAACGGTCAAGCTTGGCGTTTCCTCCCGAGGATTGGGCGGGCGATGCCGCGGAGCTAGCCGGGGATTTCGGTGAGCGAGCGTGATGCGGCGAGGTGATGGTTTTCGCTTTGCTCAACCCATCCTACGGGCTGGCGGAGGTGCCGCGATAATGCGCTGGACGACACACGGGCTATGGAACGGCGCGGTCGCGGGCGTCTGCGGCAGCCTCGCCCACACACTGCTGATGTATCTGAAATCGCGTTACGGCCTGCTTCCCGCCTTTCAGCCCTATGAGAGTTTGCAGGCGGCGCTGAGCCTCATGATCGGTGGCCAGGTTCATCCCATCGTGCCGTGGGTTCTGTCATTCCTCAACGGCTCGACCATTCTCAGCTTTGCCTTTGATCGCCTCTCGCCGCGTTTGCCCGGACGAAGCGGGCTTGCGAAGGGGCTGGTCTTCGGCGTGGCCGGCTGGCTGGCTATGGGCCTTGTGTTCTTTCCGTTGATCGATATGGGGCTGTTCGCAACAGGGCTGGGGCTAGGCATCCAACCCGCGCTGTTTTCGCTGGCGATGATCCTGGCCTACAGTCTCGTGCTGGGCGCGGTGTATGGTGCGCTGAATGCGCGCGCGCCAAAATAAAAACGCCGCCCGGGATTGGGCGGCGTTTTAATTCCGTAGTGCAGAGGTCGTTGGCGAAGAGGCTACACCAAATCCGTCAAATTTCAATGACGCTTACGGCGCGGGGATCGCCAGGAGGCTCGAAATGCTGCGGCCGCGGATGTCGTAGACGCGGGCGAACACGACGTCGTCGCGCTTGATCTCGACCATCACGGGCGCGGTGAGGCCCTTGCAGTAGAATTCGCCGAGCGTCATGGCGAAGTCGGCGGCGTTGGAATCCCAGCCGATGGTGAAATCGGGGCCGAGCGCGACCTGCGCCGGGCGCTGCGGGCCGCACACCGCGACCTTCCACTTGCGGCCCTGCGGCGGCGTTTCCTGGCGGTCGTCGAGCTCGTCGCGCAGGCCGTCGGAAGCCTGCTTCAGCGCGAGCCCCCAATAGTCCAGCATGAACAGATTGTCGGCGGAGCGGACGGTGCCGGCGATGTGGTTGAAGTGGGTGTACTGATAGGGATGCAGGCGGATCATCTCGCCGAGCGGCAACAGCAAGCCGAAGGCGAAGATCGCGAGCACCGCCGGCTGCCAGGCGCGCCGGTTCTCGCCGAGCCAGCCCATCAGCTTCGGCAAAGGCAACGCCCGCCAGCACCGTCATCGGCGGAATGACGAAGATGAAGTGGCGGATGCCGTTGTAGAGCGCGGGACGCTTCACCATGGCGATGACGAGCGGCAGCGTCGCCGCCAAGCGTCAGCATCAGGAAGACGGTCTTGCGGCGGGCCGGCACGTCGTCGCGCGACAGCGACATGAAGGTGCCGGCAATGCCGCCGGCGAGCAGCGCCAGCAGCACTTCGGGCAGCTGCAGCGCAAACAGCGTCGGCAGATAGGACCACGGCATGTCCGGCACCGACACCAGCGCGCCGTCGAACATCTCCTTCCACGGCTTTTCGAAGAAGTGCGAGAAGTAGGTCAGCGCGTGCAGGGGATTGCCGGGCTCCAGGATCGACCACGGCCACATCAGCCCCATCACGAGGTAGCCGAAGGCAAGGCCCGGGCACCAGCACATAGAGGACATGGGCGAAGCGATGCGCCGCCTCGCGCGCGCCTTGGCGTGCGAACCTCGGAGATCAACAGCGGCAGGAAGCCGGCCACGGCATAGACCAGCGCAAGGCCGCCGAGGATGCGGCAGCCGATCGCAAGGCCGGCGCCGATGCCGACGATCAGGACGGTGCGCGGCGAGGGCGCGGGATATTCCTCCGCCAGCCGCACCAGGCCGAGCATCAGCACGACCATCGACACCGCAAACGGCGCGTCCTTTGGATTCATGAACATGTGGCCGTAGAAGGTCGGGCACAGCGCGAGCAGCAAGAGTGCGGCGAGTCCCGCAAGCGGTCCGCCGACGCGGCGCGCCAGCCGCCACGTTACCGCAAGGCCGACAAGGCCGACGATGGCGCCGAGCAGGCGGCGTGTCTCGAACAGTTCGAGCGGAATGATCTTGTGCAGCAGCGCCGCCGCCATGTCGAAGCCGCCGCCATACATGTAGAGATTGGCGAACGACAGCGCGGCCTGATCCTTGAAGCCGCTGCCATACATCCGCAGCAACAGGTCGGCATATTCGGCGTGCGTGTAGTCGTCCCAGCCGAGGCCGTAATCGCGGAACGTCAAGTCCCGCGACGACGGCGACGATGCCCAGCACAAATAAGGCAAGATCGTCACAAGTTCGTTCGACCGAGCGCCGTGCCGGCGTGTCGATGGCCGAAGTCGTGATGGATGACATGGCTATGGTTAACCCGGCGTCCCCTGGCTCAGCAAATGGCGCTTGTGAGCCTCTTCCCCGGCATTCATATAGCGCATGTTCCATTACCAAGTAATTGGGAATTGTGGCGTAATCCGCCTGATGCGCCGCAGCAAAGCACACCGTTTCTGAAGGCTGGCTGAACGTTAGACGAAGGTATTGGAACTCGGTCGCGGCTTCCCCGTAGAACTCCGGACGCGTTTGCCATGTTCCGCAAATGGCCGTGGCGAGCCCGGCAATATGACGGTATCGTGGCAGAGGTGGTTGAGCACGGTTTTTCCGTGCAGGGGTATATTCGATGTTGATGGTGTTGTTGGGCGCTGGAATTGCCCTGCTGTTGGTGGGTTTGGGCGCGCTTGGCTACGGGATCCCGTACAAGGAATTCGGCTTCGGCAATACGCTGATTATCGCCGGCACGGGCGCGGTCTGCTCCGGATTTTTGATGATCGGCCTCTGGGCGGTCGCCCGCGAACTGCAACATATTTCGCGACGGCTTGGCAGCGGCGCCGCCGCAAGCGCTCAACCGGCTTTTCCTGCCGAACCTTCGCTGGCGCCGGCACTCAATCCGCAGCCGCTACCGCCGCGTGCAGCCGCGGAAGATGCGCACGTCGATCCCGGCGCTGCGCCGCCTTGGGTGGAAGGGCGCGGCGACGAACCGCCGCCTCCGCCGCCGGCCGAAGCCGCGCCTGCGCAGAAGCCGCGGCGCAATCTCCTGTTCACGTCGACTTCGCGCAAGGAGCGCGAACGCGCCGCCGCGCGCGCCAGCGAGCCGCTCGCGCCGGATCTGTTGTCGGCCGACCTGCGGCCCAATCCGCCGGCCATGGATGCGCCGCCGGTCGAACCGATGATGCCGACGGCGCCTCCGCCGCCGAGCTTCGAGGATGCCTGGCCGAAATCCGAACGCGGCCGCCGCACCGGCCGCAACGCCGCGCCGGATATTAGCAGCCGCCGTCCGCCTGTACGCGCCGATGCGCCGCAGGTGACCGTGCTGAAGTCAGGCGTGGTCGACGGCATGGCCTATTCGCTCTATTCCGACGGTTCGATCGAAGCGCAGATGCCCGAAGGCATGATGCGCTTTGCCTCGATCGACGAGTTGCGCGCGCATCTCGACCACCGGCCGTAAGCTCATCTGCTGTACTTGGATTTGAACGGCGCCGAAAAATAAAGCGGCGCCGTTCTTGTTCCTGTGCTAGCATTCCCCTCATATTCAAAAGTAATTCGGTCCGATCGCGAGCGTATTCGTTGTCGCGATACTGTCCGACCACATTTTGGCTTGGATAATTTGGAGAAGGCGCCGATCATGACGGATGCCGCCGGAAAGAACTTCATCGATCTCACCGCCAATATCGTCTCCGCCTATCTCAGCAACAATCCGACGCCGGCTGCGGAGATTCCGGCGCTGATCGGCCAGATCCATGCGGCACTGGTGCGCGTCTCCTCGGGCCGCACCGAGGCGCCGCTCGAGCCGGCCAAGCCCGCGGTGTCGATCAAGAAATCGATCTCGCCCGACTATCTCGTTTGTCTGGAGGACGGCAAACGCTTCAAGTCGCTGAAGCGCCATCTGCGCACGCAGTACAACATGACGCCGGAGCAATACCGCGACAAATGGGGCTTGCCGGCCGACTATCCGATGGTGGCGCCGAACTATGCGGTGGCGCGCTCGCAACTCGCCAAGGAAATGGGACTGGGCCAGCAGCGCCGCAAGCGCCGCGGCAAATAGTTTCTAGGACGCCGCCGCCAGCGCCTCGCGCGCATCGGTCTTGATGCGCTCGACCATCGAGCGCAGGCCGTTGGAGCGCTGCGGCGTCAGATGCTCGCGGAAGCCGAACTCCTCGAACACGGCCAGCGCATCGGTGGCGAGAATTTCCTTCGGCGTGCGGCCGGAAAACAGCGTCAGCACGATCGCGACCAGGCCGCGCACGATATGGGCATCGCTGTCGCCGCGATAATGGATGCGCGGCTCGCCTTGATTGCGATCGATGCGCTTCTCCAGCCACACCTGGCTGACGCAGCCCTGCACTTTATTCGTCGGCCGAATGCTCTGCCTCCGGCAGCGGCTCCAGCGTGCGGCCGAGCTCGATCACATAGCGGTAGCGGTCGTCCCACTCCTCCAGCAGCTCGAAATTTTCCCTGATCTCGTCGATGGTCATGATGGCCCGCGTCCGCTCGCTTCCTCGCCTATATAGGGTCGTGGACGGTCAAAAGCGACGAAAATGGAACCGATTCTGAGCCGAAATTCGGCTCATGGCGTCGGCGGACGCCACTCCACGGCGAGATCGTCCGATGTCAGCGTGTCGCGCGGCGCCTCCACCATCGCGGCCGGCTCGGCCTCGGCCACCAGCGCTGATCGAGCCGGTGTGGTCGGGCGTCTTCTTGTTGTCCGACTTGTCGCCCGGCGCCTTCTTCTTCTCGGGCGTGTGCGGCTTGTCGGCCGGTTCCGGCTTGTCGGTCTTCTCAGGCTTGTCCGCCTTCTCGACCTTGTCGGTGATGATGCCATAGACCTTGCGTGCGCCGTCCGCAGCGCGCTGGCCGAGCACGGTCGCGGCCTGGCCGCCGACCTCGCAGGCCGCGGGCTGGCGCTTGCAGAACTGGCTCATGTCGGACATCGCGGCGGTCGCAGCCTGCACCGCCTCGGAGGCGCCGATCTGCGGCAGCTTGTCCGAAATCAGGCGTCTTGTCCCTGGGCAGGAGCACCAGCACCAGCCCGAGCCAGAACGTCATGCGCAGCAGGAACCACATCTTGCGACCGCTCGTCCGTTTCGCGTTGCGGTTGCGCCATTCGGACGCACCCATTCACGACTACCGGTCCGTGATAAATCGCAAGTGTTTGCATTGAGATTAACCGGGCGAAAATTTGCGAAAAATGCCGCCAAGTGGATTTGCCGTAAATTTTCGATGTATGCCGATTAGTGCTGATCTTGGGCGCTGGAGGCGGAAAATGCCCATGCACGATTTCGAAACCATGAGAACGCTGACGCGGAAACCCGGCGTTCACCATTCGCATCAATTGAGTCGCGGGAGCTGCGCAAAAACCTCGACAAATCAGCGACCAAGCTGGTGAACGCGCCCGCCTTAGCGTTCGTTTAATGTCGCTCTGACACGGTGGGCCGAAAGATAAAGGAGGCGTTGCGGCGCGTCTTTACTGACGGAACGAGCCGAAGCGCGAAACCACGTGAGTATCCTGAGTATCATCCGCGATTGTCTCGATGCGCTCCTGCATCCCTCGGCGCGTTACGACGCGCTGACCCGTGCGCGCCATCGGGCCTTCATTGCGCCGCGGCTGATCGGCAGCCTGTTGGCGTTCGCGGCCTTTCCCGTCTACCTTGCCGTGCGCGGCGCGCCGAGCGCGCTCGAAGTCGCCGCCTTCGCCTGGCTGACCGCGCCGATCCTGCTCGCCTGGTTCCTGTCGCGCACCGGCCACTATGAAGGCGCCCATGTGCTGTCGTCGCTGGCGCTCGCCGGGCCCGTGATGACGGTGGCGATGTTCACCGGCGGCATCGAATCCTTTGCGGCGATCTGGCTCGTGGTGGTTCCGCTGGAAGCCGCGCTCTCGGCCTCGCGCCGCGTGGTGACGTTCGCCGTAGGGCTGGCGCTGGTCTGCGCGGCGCTCCTGATCACGCTCGGCCATTTCGACTTTCTGCCGGCGCTGGACGCCGACGATCCGGCGCTGCACGGCGTCATGATGGGTTTTGGCGTCGCCTCCGCCACGCTCTATGCCGCAGGCCTTGCCTTCGGCGCGGAATCGCTGGCGCGCACCAGCGTCTCGCTGCTCAATGTCGAGGAAGACCGCTATCGCCTGCTGGCGCGCCACATGAGCGACGTGGTGTCCCGTCATCGCAAGAACGGCGCGGTGCAGTTCATCTCGCCCGCCGCCGAAGCCGTGCTCGGCACCTCGGCGGCCGGTCTGCTCGGCCATGGCCTGTTCGACCGCGTCCATGTCGCCGATCGTCCCGCCTATCTCACCGCGCTTGCCGACAGCGCGCATGGCGGCGAGGGCCGCAGCGTCGAATTCCGGCTGCGCCGCGACGGCAAGGGCAGTGATATCGATTTCGTCTGGGTGGAGATGCGCTGCCGCCCGCTCGATCAGGGCGCGACGACGCCGGACGGCGAAGTCGTGGCCGTGATGCGCGACGTCACCGAGCGCAAGATGCAGCGGCAGGCGCTGGAAGAGGCGCGGGCCGTCGCCGAACACGCCGACGCCTCGAAGTCGCGCTTCCTCGCCACCATGAGCCATGAGCTGCGCACGCCGCTCAACGCCGTCATCGGCTTTTCCGAGATGATCATGCAGGAAGACCTGCTGATGCTCGACGCGACACGGCGCAAGGAATATGCGCAGCTGATCAACGATTCCGGCCAGCATCTGCTTTCGGTCGTCAACGGCATCCTCGACATGTCGAAGATGGAATCCGGCACGTTCGAGCTGACGCCGGAGCCTTTTGCGCCACGCGCGGCTCTGGTGAATTGCTGCAGCCTGCTGGCGCTGAAGGCGCGCGAAAACGGCATCGACCTCGTGACCCGCGCCGCCGAAGACCTGCCCGAGATCACCGGCGATCCCCGCGCGTTCAGGCAGATCGTGCTCAATCTGGTTTCCAACGCCATCAAGTTCACCGACCGCGGCGGCACGGTCACGGCGTCCGCCGCGATCGAGGGCGCGCGGCTGGTGCTGCGGGTGGCCGACACCGGCGTCGGCATCGCCGCCGAGGATATGAAGCGGATCGGCGATCCCTTCTTCCAGGCCGGCAAGACCTATCATCAGCGCCGCCACGAGGGCACGGGCCTCGGGCTGTCGATCGTGAAGAGCCTCGTCGCCATGCATGGCGGCGAAATGAATGTGCAGTCGCAGGGTCGGCGAGGGCACGACGGTTGCGGTGGCGCTGCCGCTCGTCTTTGTGCCGCCGGCCGCAAGCGAGCCCGCCAGCAATGTCGCGACGCTGACGCCGGCGTCGCGTTCCACTCCCGTTGAGCAACCCTATCAGGTGAAGAAAAGTGCCTAGGAAATCTGCAGACGATGACGAGATGCCGCGCCGCCGCCGTGGCGCCAGGGCGGTTGCCGTCGAGGCCGAAGAGCGCGGCTTCCTGCTGCGGACCTTCCTGCACAGTCCGAAGGACATGGTCGCGGGCCTGCTCGCGGCGGCCGCGATCAGCGCCATTGTGACCAACGCGCTGTTCCTGCAGGCGGGCCGTCATCCCTCGCCGATGTTCGGCGCCACCGCTGCCGCGCCGGCGCAGCCGGCAGCCAATCCCTTGCCGCGTCCGCGCCCGGTCGAGGCCGCCACGCGCTCCATCGAACTGACATCGGCGGACGTGAAGGCGGCCGAGCCCAAAGCCGAACCGAAATCCGACGAGATCAAGAATCTCGTCACCAAGGCAACCGCGCCGGCCGCACCTGCCGTCGCCGTCGCTCCCCCGGCCGCCGCGCCACCCGCCGCGGTGATCCGTCCGCCCGCGCCGGTGCCGGTGGCGACCCCGCACACCGCAGCCGGCCGCAAGATCGCCGCCGTGCAGCGCGCGCTCACCGACTATGGCTACGGCCAGTTGAAGCCGACCGGCCTGATCGGCGCCGACACCCAGGCCGCGATCACGAAATTCGAGCGCGACCGCAAGCTGCCGGTGACCGGCCAGATGTCGGATCGGCTGGTGAAAGAACTCTCCACCATGACGGGGCGGCCGATCGACTAGCGCGCTTGCGCCCGCTGGCTTATCGTCCCTCGCATGCGATTGAAATCAGCGATTTGGGTGGCGGCCTATCTGCGCCGCTGCCAGGGCGAGGGCGTGTTCGGCGCGGTGCGCCGGCGCGGCGCCGAGGAGGCGGGTGCGGTGTTCGTGAAGGTGGCGCTGCTCGACGGCAATGCCGATGCTCTATGCGCCGGCGCCGCAGGCCGTCTATGACGAGAGCCGTCCGACCGAGCGCGTGTTCACGCCGGCGTCGAAGGAGCCGGTGCCGGAGCAGACGGTGGAAGAACGGCTCGCCAAGGAAATCCGTTTCGATCCGGATGCGTGGATCGTCGAGACCGAGGACCGGGCAGGGCGGCATTTCCTCGATCTGGCCAAGCCGCAATAGTTGCGATCAGCGCTCCGCCTTGTCCGTCCCCGTGCGCACCGCCGGCGCGCTGCCGGGCTGCACGGCGGGGCGCCTCTCGCCGGGTGCGGAGCGGGCGCGCTGGCGCTCGTCGTCGTAGAGCGCCGGGCGATATTTGGCGCGCGCGGTGGCCATGCTGGAGCCGCGCCAGGCGGCGATCATCACCAGCGCCGAGCGTTCGGTGAGGTGATCGTACAGCCGCGAAATGCGGTAGACCTTCTGCACCGACGTGCCGAACTCCGGATTGAGGAACAGCAGCACGCGCTGGAAGATCGGGCTCGGCGTATCCAGCGCCTTCATGGCGCAGGCGAGCGGCTCGCCGCCGGCATCGTTGGTGACTTGGCGCTGCGATGCGCGCGGGCAGGATCAGCGCCTCGCCGAGCTCGAGCGCAAAATTCTCCGCGTCCGAGGCGAACGCCGCCATTTCCAGAATATGCAGCGCGCGCCTGGCGCGGGGCTCGGGAATCCGGGCCGAGGCCTTCAGCGGCGTGTCGTTGAGATTGTGCAGGATCTGCGCGCGTTCGGGAGCGCCGGCGGCAAAGAACAATTCGCTGATCTCGGCGGCGTCCTTGGGCTGCATCGACAGGTTCGACGCCAGGCGCAATTCCGCTTGCCGTCGGCTCGCGCACCGCGCGTTCGGGGGCAGGGGCGGCGGCGGGAATCTCCACCGCCAGCGGCACCGGGTCGTTGGGATGTGCCGGCCGCAAGCCGAGCTGGATCATGGTCTTCAGCGGCGTGCCCGGATAGATCGCGAGCCGCGAGCGCACCGCGGCGCGGGTGGCGTCGTCGACCTGCTCGATCAGGCGTGAGGTCAGCTCGACGAATTGCCGTTCCTCGTCGGGACTGTGCGAGCGGGCCTGCACATAGAGATCGGTCAGCACGCGCAGCAGCGTCGGGCGGATATCGACGCCCTCGCGGCGCGAGAGCGTCATCAGCCCGTCAAAACCCGGAAACAATGGAGCTGCCGTCATCTCAACCCGTACGCGACCTGGAAAAACCCTTCGCCGCCAAGCCTAGGCGGCGGGCTTTAAGAGCCGGTTAAGGAAAACAAGACGTGAAGACGATCGCTCGCATTTTATCGGTGTGGCTTTGCTGCCGCGCTGTCCCGCTCCGGTACCTTGCGGGCATGCCGGGTTAATGGCTCGTTAACCACGTGCTGTTCTTAATAATGGCAGGCCGCCGGCAAGATCATGTGCGGGCGGCGACCAGAAAGAACGGAACATGGGCACCATCATCGATTTCCCGGCGGATGCGGCTTCGCGGCGCCTGGATCACGGCATGGATGGCGCACCGCGCGATGGCATGGGGACCATCCTGATCCTTCCTGTTGTCCGGATCGACCGCGACGCCGACGAGAGCGGCGATGACGGCGGACCGGAAGAGGGAACAGCCCCCGGCCGCCGTCGTCGCAGGCGCACCTGACAGCTTAGGAAGTTAATATGCCGGCAATGCTTGCGAACCGGATCACCGGAGCACCGCGCTCATTCCCGGCTGTTGCCCTTGTTCTGATCGGCGCCATGCTCGGCGGCTGCAGCGGCGGCGATTTTTTCCGCACCCGCACCGACATGCGCAGCGACGACATGCATCGCTGGATGGGCCCTGAGGCCACCGGCAGCATCGGCATGAAGGCCTCGCAGTTCCAGCTCACCGACAACGAACGCCTGCTGCGCGATCTCGCCTATCCCCTGGTCGAGGCGCCGCTGTCGCGCCCGGCCTGGAAGAGCGTGTGGGGCGACTACAAGCCGCTGCCGTCGCCATGGCGGCAGAACGTCATCTTCGACCGCACCATGTACGGCCGCAATCTGATCGACGAGCCGCACCGTTCGCACATGTCGCGCTACAGCGTGCTGATCGACGACGTGCGCAGCGACATCACCCGCTTCGAGCCGTTCTATACGAATGCCGCCCGCGTCCTCGATCTCGACCGCAAGCGCAACGCCAGCATGAAGATGGTCTCGGAGCTGTCGCCGCGCGAGCGCGACGACGCCGTGGCGCGCATGGCGGAGAACTCGTGCATCGTGCAATGGGTGCAGCAGAGCCAGGAGCGCCGCATCTCGTCCTACCGCTGGGCGCTGGAGCGCCTGGTGATCCAGGCGCCGGACGGAATTGCCGCCGATGCCGACCGCCTGATCAAGGAACTCGCCACGCTCGCCGCCAACCCGCCGGTGATGCCGTCGATGGCCGGGTGCGCGGCGGTCACGGTGAAGGGCTAGGCGATTTCCCGATCTTCGCCGGGACGACACTATGCGTATGTTGAATTTTATCGCCGGCCCGGAGCCTGTGGCCGTACCGGCGGCGGCGGAGGCGGCGGCGCTTCGACCTGCTTGGCGGCCGGCGGCTCGACCTGCACCTGGCATCGCGATGCCGCGAGCGAAGCCTGCGCCTGCGGCATCAGGCCGGGCTCGGGCGCCAGCGCCTTCATCACGATCAGGCCGGTGTCGGTCGGGGAGTCGATGATCAGCCGGTCGGCGGAGGTGACGTCTTCTTCCTCCGGCAGCTCGGCGTGCTGCGCTTCGGTCATCAGGTCGAGCTCGATCAACCTGCGCCCGGCGGAGCGGTCGTTGATGGCGTAATAGGCGACTTCGCTGCGCGTATAGAACGACACCGAGGTGTAGGCCTGGCTGACCGGCACGGTGAGCTTGATCGGGCCGCCCGACAGATCGTAGCGGCAGATCGCGATCGCAAAGGCCGGATCCATGAACGGCATCGGCGCATTGCTGGGATCGGCGACCGGCAGCTGCGTCACCGCGTTGAGCTTGGTCATCGGCGTCAGCCGCGAATAGGCGTCCTGCGTCGCGATCCGCGGCAACGCCAGCACGGCGACGAGGTGCACGATGCCGCCCAGCAGCACGCCGGCGATGATGGTGAAGGCAAGCCGGATCATGGGCAGGCCACCGTTGATATCTGCGGCATCGGCGCGTCGCGCTGGGTGCGCGTGGCAACGCCGACCGGCGTATCGTAGAGGCGCATCATCAGCGCATAGCGCTCGATGCCGCCGGTCGGCAGCCAGTTGCCGGAGCGCGCGCGCGAGGTGATGCGGACCTCGAACTGGCCGTCGGCGCCGCGGATCACTTCCTGGCTGGTGAAGCCGTAGCGCTGCAGGCTGTTGGCGACGAGCTGGCCTTTCGGATCGTACAGCGTCAGCGTCCAGAACCGCGCCGCCGGCGTCACGCCGCTGACGACGACGTCGCAGCGGCCGTCGAGCGGCTTGTTCTTGTCGTCGGTGAGCGCGGTGAAGGCGACGCCGTCGCCGGTGCCGACCGGCAACTCGCCGCTGCGCACGATGGAGGCGCGGGAGTAGGGGTCGACATCGGCGGTGCCGGTCTTCGGCCGCGCGGTCCAGGCGCCGATCTTCAGCGTGCCGATCTCGGTGCCCTTGGTCGCGGTCATGTAGGTCGAGCCGAGGCCGATAGCCGAGGCGAGGATCAGCGCCAGCAGGGTGATGAAGATCAGCCGCACGGTGGTATCAGTTCTTGCGCGCGCCGGGCGCGGGCTTGTCGTCGGATGTCGCCGACGCAAAGCTTTCGGGGAAGGCGGCCGAGCTCGATTTCGCCGGCTTCGGCGGTTCGGTGGCAGACGTCTTCGCCGCGCTCTTGCTGGCGTCGTCGAGTTGCTTCTCGATCCGCACCAGAATATCGGCGCCGCGCTTGGTCAGCACCGGCGGCGGGCCGGGCTTGGTGTCGAGGATTTTTGGCGCAGCCGCCATCGCCGCAGCGCTCTGCGGCTGCGGCGGCAGCTTCACGCCCATGCCGATCCCCGGGACTTCCCTGATCTCGACGCCCTGGTGGGCGACCACCATGATGTCGTGCCAGGTCTGCGCCGGCAGCGAGCCGCCGGTCATGCGGTTGGTCGGCGAGTAGTCGTCATTGCCGTACCACACCGCGCAAGTGAAGTTGCCGGTGTAGCCGACGAACCAGGCGTCGCGATAAGCATTGGTGGTGCCGGTTTTGCCGGCGGTCGGAATGCCGTCCATGATGGCGCGGCGCGCGGTGCCTTCGCTGACCACGTGGCTCATCATCTCGGCCATGTCGCTGGCGACCGAGGCCGGAATGGCCTGCGTCGGCTTCTTGCCGTCGCGGTCGAAGCGCCAGACCAGATCGCCGGCGCCGGTGCGCACTTCCAGCACCGCATGCGGCACCGCCGCCTTGCCGCGGTTCGGGAACGTCGCATAGGCCACCGCATGTTCGACCACGGTGACTTCGTCGGAGCCGATCGGCATCGACGGCGTGTCGGGCAGCGGCGCCTTGATGCCGAACCTGCGCGCGACTTCAGTGATCTTCTGGCGGCCGACCTTCGCCGGGTTTTGCGCCTTGCCGCCGAGCGCGATCGACAGCTTCACCGGCACCACGTTGATCGAGCGCGTGATCGCCTGGGTCAGCGTCACCGAGCCGGAATAGGAGTGGCCATAGTTTTGCGGACACCAGTTGCCGATGCAGACCGGGCCGTCGACCACGATCGAGGTCGGCTTGAAGCCGTTCATCAGCGCGGTGGCGTAGACATACGGCTTGAACGAGGAGCCGGGCTGGCGATAGGCGTCGGCGGCGCGGTTGAACTGGCTGGCGCCATAGTCGCGCCCGCCCACCATGGCGCGGACGCCGCCTTCGAGATCGGCGACCACGGTCGCGGCTTGCGTGGCGTGGTAGTCGCGGCCGAACTGGCGCAGCTGGTTTTCGACCGCGGTCTCCGCGGCGCGCTGCACGTTCATGTCGATCGCGGTGCGCACCACGAAGACGCGCTCGCTGTAGGATTTCGGGAAGGTGTCGACGAGCTTGCGCATCTCGTCGAAGGCCCAGTCGAGATAGTAGTTCGGCGAGTTCTCGTCGCGGCGGTCGACGGCGAAGGCCGGATTGCGGCGGGCGCCGAACACCTGGCCCTCGGTCATGAAGCCGGCGTCGACGAGGTTGTCGAGCACGACGTTGGCGCGGGCGCGCGCGGCGGGCAGGTTGATGTGCGGGGCGTATTTGGTCGGCGCCTTGAACAGGCCGGCCAGCATCGCGGCTTCCGACAGGTTGACGTCGCGCGCCGACTTGTTGAAGTAGAAATGCGCCGCGCCGTCGACGCCGAAAGTGCCGCCGCCCATATAGGCGCGGTCGAGATAGAGCTTCAGGATCTCGTTCTTGGTCAGCCGCGTCTCGAGCCAGACCGCGAGGAAGGCTTCCTTGACCTTGCGCTCGATGGTGCGCTCGTTGCTGAGGAACAGGTTTTTCGCCAGCTGCTGCGTGATCGACGAACCGCCCTGGCGCACGCCGCCGGCCTGCGCGTTGGTGACGAGCGCGCGGGCGGTGCCGGGAAAGTCGATGCCGAAATGGTCGTAGAAGCGGCGGTCTTCGGTGGCGAGCGTCGCCTTGATCAGCACGTCCGGAAAATCTTCCAGCGGGATCGAGTCGTTGTGCTTGATGCCGCGGCTGCCGATCGGCGTGCCGTAGCGGTCGAGGAAGCTCACCGCGAGATCGGATTTCTTCAGCCAGTCGTCGTCGGAGGTTTCGCGGAAGGCGGGGATCGCCAGCGCCAGCATCAGCACGAGACCGCCGAGACCGATGGTGGCGGCTTCCGACAGCGGCTCGATGATCACCCAGCGCTTCCAGCGGCCGACATAGAAGCGATCCATGAAGGTCGAGTAGCGCTCATAGAGCTCGCGCAGGCCCTTGGCGGAAGAGAACAGCGTGGAGTCGATGCGCGCATCGACGTCCAGCATCGTGTTCTTGAACGTCTGCTTCCACTTGGGCGGTATAATTCGGCGCACCGGTTCACTTCATCGGTTCGAAAGCGCTGCCGGCGTCCGAAGCGGGCGCCGAAAGACGTCTTGCGGGAATGTTGCGGCAATCCCAAGGCGTTCCAGACGCACTTGGGGACTCACTTGCAGTTCTATCCGAGAGGGGGCCATAAACCAATGGCGTTGCAGCGATTTTGAACGATACGCCTAATACGCTTGTTATCCGTGCCGACAGGGCCAATCGGCTTGCCGCACCGGCCTCCCGCCGCCTACATGGGGCGGAAACCGGCGCGAACCCCAGGGAAAACCAGCCGTATATGACCGCACCGCCCAAACGAATCTCCGGCCAGGAGGGATTCTTCTGGAAAACCAAGACGTTGGAAGAAATGTCCGACGCCGAATGGGAGAGCCTGTGCGACGGCTGCGCGCGCTGCTGCCTGGAGAAGCTCGAAGACGAGGATACCGGCAAGATCTACTTCACCCACGTCGCCTGCCGGCTGCTCGATGCGGGGGCCTGTGCCTGCAAGGACTATCCGAACCGCACCGCTCAGGTTTCCGATTGCGTGCGGCTGACGCCGGCCAATGTGACGACCCTGAACTGGCTGCCGCCGAGCTGCGGCTATCGCCTCGTCGCCGAGGGCCGCGACCTCTATTGGTGGCATCCGCTGATCTCGGGCGATCCCGACACCGTGCATGAGGCCGGCGTCTCCGTGCGCGGCCGGGTGCAGGGCGTCGAAGGCGAAGTTTCCGCCGACGAATTGCAGGATCACATCGTGCAGTGGCCGAAATTGCTGCCGAAACGGGCAAAGCTGAAGCGGCCGCCAAAAGCCTGACAGATCACGCTCTTGCGAGGATGCGCTCACGGGATGCTCCCATGCGCACGGGCGGGTGCCGCGCTGCGGGATTGGCCCGTAGAGTGCGATCTCACCGAATGAATTACCCGCGCGGGGTTCCGCGCAGCGAACAAATTGCCTGAGATGAACGATTTCGAACGGCAGGGCCGTCGAGCTGCCGACCAAGACATTTTGTCCGACGAGGTCGCGGAAGAGATTTCCCACATCCCGACCGAGGTCATCGATCTCACCGATGCGCCGCCGCTGGCGCCGCCGTCGCCGCTCGCGCCAGAGCGAGGTGCGCACCATCATCATCAGCCTGATGCTGACGATGTTTCTGGCCGCGCTGGAACAGACCATCGTCGCAACCGCGCTGCCGACGCTCGGCCGCCAGTTCGGCGACGTCTCCAATCTCTCCTGGGTGATCACGGCGTATCTGCTGGCCGCAACCGCGGTGGCGCCGGTGTTCGGCACGCTCAGCGACATCTATGGCCGCCGCGTCATGGTGATCATCTCGCTTGGCCCTGTTCATGGCGGGCTCGGTGCTGTGCGCGGTCGCGTGGAGCCTGCCGGTCCTGATCCTCGCGCGCGGCCTGCAGGGGCTCGGCGGCGGCGGCATCATGCCGGTCGTGCAGACCGTGATCTCCGACGTGGTGACCCCGCGCGAGCGCGGCCAGTACCAGGCCTATTTCAGCGGCGTCTGGGTCGCCGGCGGCATTCTGGGACCCGTGCTGGGCGGCCTGTTCGCCGAGCATCTGCACTGGTCGATGATCTTCTGGATCAATTTGCCGCTCGGCATCGCAGCACTTGCGCATGCTGCTGCCGAAGATGGGCAAGATCCCGGTCTATCACCGCCACCGCAAGGTCGACTGGCTCGGCGGCGTGCTGCTGATGGCTTCCGCCGTCGTCGTCATGCTGGTGCTGACCTGGGGCGGTAACCGTTATCTCTGGCTGTCGCCGACCATCCTGTCGATGCTGGGCTCGGCGATTGCGCTGGCGCTGCTGTTCGTCTGGTACGCGGGCAGGGCGGAGGAGCCGTTCCTGCCGCTGCCGCTGCTCGGCGGCACCGTCGCGCCCTACGCGATTGCCGCCGGCGGCTGCGCGCTCGGCGCGATCATGGGGCTGACCGTGCACCTGCCGCTGTATTACGAGGTGGTCTATCACCTGTCCGCCGCCGAAGCGGGGCTTGCGCTGATCCCGCTGGCCGCGATCTCGACCTGTGGTGCTGCGATCGCCGGCCGCACCATGGCGCGGGCGCAGACATTACAAGCGCGTCGCCATCGCCGGCACGTCGGTGGCGGTGGTCTGCGGCTTTGCGCTGGCCTTCACCACGCTGCCGCTGTGGGGCCTGCTGGTGCTGCTGTCGGTGTTCGCGCTCGGGCTCGGCACGACATTCCCGGTCAGCGTGGTGTCGCTGCAGAATTCGGTGGCGCGCGCCCAGATCGGCACGCTGACCGGCGCGATGAACTTTTTCCGCGCGCTGATGGCCTCGTTCACGGTCGCGGCTTTCACCGCCATCCTGCTGATGGCATTGGGCGCCGACATCTCGCTATCAGGCGAACACCGCGGGCCGGTGAGCTCGATCGCGGCTTCCGACATGATCGCAGCGTTCCGCTGGGTGTTCGGCGCGGCGGCCGTCATGATGACCTGCGCCGCGGCCTGCATGATCGTGATGGAAGAGCGGCCGCTCGCGGGTCCCGCGACGCCGCCGGCCGAGATGGCGGAGTAGCCACCGCCGTCATTGCTTCGTCGCTTTGCTCCTCGCAATGACGTGGAAACACACGTTCTCATTCTCGCGACTCGAATTCGTCCGAGTTTTGCATCTCGTTGTCCTCTTCCTGGGAAGAGGATGCAGGGAAGGCCGGGCGCCGACTGCGCCCGCAGCGCCGTGTGCAATGGGTAGCAAGAACGCACACGGGTTTGACAGGTACAGCCGAGACATCCCGGCCTTCCCCGCGCAATGGTGTTCCTGACCCTGAGCGGACGTGGCGGATAACCGGCAGGGCAACGACGCAGCCTATGTGGCTCGCCATGTCGGCCAATGGCACGTCTGAGACATGATAAGGGACGCGACCGGAGTTCGCCTTAACATCGGAAGCGGACCTCCCTACTCAAGCCAGCGTAAAGGCCGCTTCTTAATTCCGGGCCCAGCCCAGGCTAGGGAACGGCCGCGGCGCGCTGGAAGGCTGGCCGCGCAAGCAGGCGCTCACGATAGGCCGTGGCGCGGGGACCGAGCAGCGAGGCGAAGTCGGGCTTTCCCATGGTGTTGAGCGGATAACCGACCGAAATGTCGGCGAGCGTCATCCGCCCAGCCACCAGGAAGTCACGACCCTCCAGCCGCTGCTCGAGCAGCTTTGCCCGCATCGAGAGCGAGTGGCGAGCATCAGCCAGCACGGCATCGATGCCGGCCTGCATCTCCGGCGTCTTGTTGCCGATACGTCTGATGCGCGCCATCACGGAGAGCGGCGCCTGCAGAGTTGCCTCGCCGTACAACAGCCATTGCACGAACTCCGGCCGCTCCGGCTCGTCCGGCGCCACGACCAGGTCGGAACCATGCCGGGCTGCGAGGTATTCGCAGATCGCCAGCGATTCGTAGATCGCCCGGTCGCCGTCGATTAGGGCGGGCAGCGTGCCGGCCGGATTGATCGCGAGATACTCGGGCTCCTGCAGCCGCGGCCGAACACCCAGGGACTTCACTTCGACCGTGGCGCCGATCTCCTCCAGCGTCCACAGCACGCGGAGCGAGCGCGAGGTCGGCACATGGTAGAGAACGGCCATCAGTCGAGCGTCTCCAGCAGCCGCACGCAGAGGTAGGTCCGCGGCATCAGCGACGAATAGTAGATCTGCTCATAGGCGGCGTGCGAATAGCCGACCACATCGGCTGTAACGATTGCCGCCAATCGGCGCTGCTCACGAGCCAACAAAACTCCTCCCACTCGGATTGTAGAAGGGCTCAACCGACAGCGCAATGACGCGGCCGACGTGGCGCGTACATGTCTGCTTCTGGCCCGTAGCTGACATTCCGGCCGAGGGCGCCGATGTCCGCTGATGAATTCTAGCCGACCTAGGGCCAGGCACTGGCTGAGGTCCGCTGCTGACCCAGGCCGTGTGGAAACGTCTTTCGTACCCCAATAACTGCAGGCAACCGGGCGTGATGGACCTCGACGCGATCGGCTGAGCCCATTTTTGCTGTATCGGGCCTGGAATCAATCCGGGCGTAGCCTCGGGCCATGCAGAGCGACCCTAACGGTCTCACGGCGGGCACCATGGCACGCTCCTCAAGCCCGGATCGCCGTGAGGAACGGTTTGATACCGACGATGTTCATTACTCGCGTGAGGTTGTAGGCGAGCACGTGCAGCGCCATCTCCGTCGCCACTTTGGGCAGCGTCTTCATCAGAAGTGCGTCGCCCCCATCCGCATCTTCAGCGTGCCAAACGGATGCTCGACCGTCTCGCGGCACGTGCGCATCGCATCCGGATTCCTCGTCCAGACGCGCCTGCACGGCATCGACAACGTGCCGTGTTCGAACGCGTGATGCGGCGTTGCGGTCCCTTCGTGCATTGAGCCTTCAGCGTGCAGCTGCGGCAAGCGTTGCTCCAATAGCGGTGCAGAACCAATCCCTTTTCCTCGCTCGCGAAACGGTGGATGAGCTTCTCATCGGCTGGACAAATATAGATGTTCTCTTCGATCACGTAGCGAAAATCCTGCTTGCCGAAGCGGCCTTCCGACTTCGCCTCCGATGTCTGGGGTTTTGGCAGTGTGACCGTGATGCCAGCCTCATCGCAGGCGAGGATCTCCTCGCCTTTGAAGTAGCCGCGATCGGCGACGGCTTCGAGGCTTTCTGCCTCCAATGCCGCCTTCGCCTGGTTGGCCATGTTCGCGAGCTGCGACTTGTCGGTGCCGACGTTGGTCACCTCATGCGCGACGATCAGATGGTTCGTCGTATCGACAGGCCGCTTGCACATGTATAGCCGACCATCCCGGAGCCGCGCCCGCTGGTCGCCATCGAGCGAGAAGTCAGGATCGGTGAAGGAGACCTGCTGATCGGGCGTGGCAAGCATCACTTTCTCAATCGCTTTGAGGCGCTTGACCTCCTCTTCGAGCTTGATCAGCTTCTCCTTGAGCCGCGCGGTCCTGGCCACAAGCTCCTCTGAGGGCGCCTCACCGGCGGCTGTCTGGCGATCGGAGGTGTCGAGCTGGCTCAGATAGCGCGCAACGCTCTCCTCTATCTGCGCCAGCCGCCGCTCCATCTTTCCCTTCGTGAAGTTGTTGTCGCGCGAGTTCACCGCTTTGAACTTGCTGCCGTCGATTGCGACACTCGCTTGCGCCAGCAGCCCCATCTTGCGGCACAAGGCGACGAATTGCGCGCAGACCTGCTTGATCGCGGGGCCGTTGTCTTTGCGGAAATCGGCGATGGTTTTGTGATCCGGAACGAGCCGGCCCGTCAGCCACATCACTTCCAGATTGCGACCGGATTCGCGCTCAAGTCGTCGGCTCGATTGGACCCGGTTAAGATAGCCGAAGATGTAGAGCTTGAGCATCGCCGAAGGATGATAGGCGGGCCGGCCGGTCGCTGCCGGGGTGACGCCATCGGAACCCGGCTCACGCAGTTCCAGCGCTTCGACGAACAGCATCGATCGGCCGAAGCAGATTGCTCGCGTCCACCCAATCATCAGGCATTCCGGTGCAGTGTCGTCTGCTGGCGATTCGCCCCTGCAACGAAGCCCTTCATCGTTCCCCCGCGATTCAGCACGGGAATCATAGCATCGGTCGGGTTTTCACAGCACTGCGGTCCGCTGTGACCCATCTCGGACATACCGGATCACAGGGTTGGGGGTCTACGCTTGTTGTGCAAAGTCCGATAGCATCCGCGCCGAACCAGCGGAGGATTGCATGCCAAAGGCGACATCGGCGCGGTGCTGACAAGGCAAGATATTTTGACTAACCTTCAATGCGGACCATCAAGACGGGTAGGACAGGTCCCACGAGAGGAGATCGATGAGCACAGTAAAAAGCGCTCTGGCCCACAAGAGTGGCGCCCTGATCCATGTTCGTTCCGGCGACATGGTCGTCGAAGCCTTGCTCCAGATGCGCGACAACCGGGTCCGGTCGGTGCTGGTAATCGACGACGACGTGCTGGTCGGTATCGTGACCCAGGGTGACTGCGCCATCAAAGTGCTGCTGCCCGGGCTCGATGCGAAGCAGACGCCGGTGAGCCAGGTGATGACGGGCAACCCGGTGACGGTCAAGCC
The DNA here is from genome assembly GCA_963726865.1 of uncultured Alphaproteobacteria bacterium. Taxonomy (GTDB): domain Bacteria; phylum Pseudomonadota; class Alphaproteobacteria; order Rhizobiales; family Xanthobacteraceae; genus Bradyrhizobium. The sequence goes on from CAVSEE010000008.1 coordinate 633,100, forward strand.
GGACGATCCGCTGCAAGGCTGCATGGCAATGATGGCTGCGCGCGGTTTTCGCCACCTGCCAGTGCTGGATGCGGGCAAGGTCGTGGGCGTGATCTCGATCGGAGACGTCGTCAAGGACATCATCCGCGATTTGGAGCACAACGTAGACGACCTGATGGGCTACATCATGAAGGACGGCCCCGGGGGATGACAAACGAACCGCGGTGCCGTCGCCCCCCGTTCCATGATCCTGCGGCGGCCCTGGTTCTTCTACGATTGAAAACCGCTCGCCGAGGTGGTCTAGCCGCCGCCACGTGAAGGGTAGTTTCTCCTCTCGCGCAACAGATTGGTTCAGCCCGGCCCCTGCGGCCGTTTTTTTACGTCAGCAATGCGTCAGGCGGTCGCCAACGTTGCGCTGGTTTGCGCCTCCCGTTAGTCTCCGCTCCGGCCCCGCCCGCAGCTAACAGGATCATCCCATGCCGACCGCCGGCTTGGCTCCCCTGGACGACACGATCACGATCGCGGAACTCACGCGCGATCCCTATCCGATCTACCAGCGCTTGAGACGCGAAACGCCTGTATTGCGGGTCAAATCTGTGGGCCGCACCTTCCTCACCAAGGCCGCCGATACCAAATACGTCAAGGACAACGCGGCGTTGTTCAGCTCCAACGACCCGAATACGCCTATGAAGCGCGCCTTTCTCGCGCGAACGCTGATGCGCAAGGACCACGACGAGCATCGGACCGAACGCATGGCGATGATGCCGGCTTTGATGCCCAAGACGATCGAATCCGTCTGGGCGCCGCTGTATGCGAAACTGGCCGCGGCGTATCTTGATCGGCTACCGCGCGGCGAGGTGGTCGATCTCTTTCCCGCTCTGGCGGGACCGCTCGCGGCGAGGATTTTAGCGCATGCAATGGGCGTTCCGGATGCGAGCGATGCAGACATACAGCGGTGGTCGCAGACATTAATCGACGGCGCCGGCAATTTCGGCTGGACGCCTGGGCCTTTCGAAGCGACTGACATCGCCAACGCGGAAATGGACAGATGTATCCGCGCTAATGCGGAACGCGTTCGGGCCGAGCCGGATTCCTCAGCTCTCTCCTTCATGGTGAACGCGACGAATCCGATTCCAGAGAGCCAGATGATCGCCAATGTAAAGATCGCGATCGGCGGTGGCATCAACGAGCCGCGCGACGCCCTGCTGACGATCCTCTACGGCTTGCTGACCAATCCGGATCAGCTTGAAGCCGTGCGCGCAGACGGCAAATGGCGCGCTGCCTTCGAAGAGGGGGTGCGGTGGGTGGCGCCGATCCAGGCGAGTTCACGGCTCGTTATGGAGGACACGGAAATTCGCGGCTGCCTCATCCCGAAGGGCGACACCGTGATGACGATCCAGGCGTCGGCCAACCGGGACGAGGACATCTTCGAAGATGGCGAGAATTACAACGGCCTGCGTGAGCCCAATCCACACCAGGCCTTTGGCAACGGCCCGCATCATTGCGCGGGCGCACACCTGTCGCGGCGAACCGTTGGCGTCATCCTGCTGCCCATGCTCTTCGAGCGCTTCCCCCACATGACCTTGCCGGATCCCGCGAGCGTACGCTGGCACGGATTCGGTTTCCGCGGCCCGCTCAATCTGCCGGTTCTGCTGCAATAGGACGGGGCACTTACCCGGCTTGTTGTTTCGCCCATGAGCGGAATGCAAACATCGCGCCAAGGTGTCAGCAAGCCGGCATGCTGATCGAAACGGATGTGACGATCCGTCCCCTGACGTCTGCTTTCGGGGGGGTGGACCGTACATGCCGTTCAAGCGGGCCGACTTCCGCTTTTGACCCAAAGCGACGCCTCGCGGCTCAGGATCGCCGCACCGCAAACTGAGCCGCTGTCCCCCATTCCGCTGGTTGCAGTTTCCTGATTTGATTGAAGTTGTCCGCGAGCCCAGGGAGAGGCCAATGCGACGCCGCGAGTTCATCATGCTTATCGGCGGTACGGCTGCCGCGTGGCCTTTGTCGGCAAAAGCGCAGCAAACCACAAAGGTTCCTCAAGTCGGCTTTCTCTATCCGGGATCAGCGACGTCAGCAGCTCCGCGAATCGCGGCCGTTACCTCCGGATTGCAGGCGGGCGGAATTCGCGTGCCGGATCAGGCCACGATTACCCCAAGTGCTACGGATGGCGACTCAGCCCGGCTGGCACCAATGGCGGCCGATCTCATTGCTCGCAAGGCGGTTGTGATCGTCGTGGTTGGTCCGGAAGCATTACGGGCGGCAAGTGCGGCATCGACGACGACTCCCATCGTGGCGCTCGATCTGGAGAGCGACCCGATCGATAGCGGCTTTGTCGCCAGCTACGCACGGCCCGGCGGCAATATAACCGGTGTGTTTCTAGATTTTCCCGATTTCAGCAAGAAGTGGTTGGAGGCGCTGAAGGAAGCCGTGCCGAAAATCTCCAGCGTCGGAATTTTGTGGGACCCGTCCTCGGGCATGACCCAGCGCCGGGCGATTGATGTGGCGGCTCGAACTCTCGATCTGAAGCTTGTCGTCTTGGAGATGCGCGGACGCGCGGACGTAGAGTCGGTATTCACAACAGCCTCCAAACAGGGCCTGGAAGCTTTGGTGATCCTGTCGTCGCCCTTCGTCAGTGCCAACACCAAATTGCTCGCCGATCAGGCCTTGCTGCATCGCCTCCCGGCCATAACCCTGTTTCCGCACTTCGCCCGCGATGGCGGCCTGATGGGATATGGGCCCAATCTTCTCAGTTACTTCCGCCACGCCGGCATCCTGGCCGCTAGAATTCTGCAAGGAGGCAGTCCTGCCGAAACTCCGATCGACCGGCCCGCGAAGTTCGAGTTCGTGCTGAATCTCAAGACGGCAGCGTTGCTCGGCGTCACCATTTCAACGACGACCCTGCTGCGCGCCGACGAAGTGATCGAATAGACCCCTCTTGTTGCAATTGCTCAGGTCTGCTTGTGGCCCTTAGCAGACAAGCGTGAGCGCTCTCATGATGTCCGCTGTTGAGGAGAGAGCGGGCGCAGGTCAGCCGGCCGCCGTCGCAGCAGCCGCGTCAGTTCGCTGCCGCCAGTCGCGTGTCGATCTCCTCGCGCAACGCCAAAAAATCGATCGGCTTCGTCAGGAGCCCGCTGGCGCCGTTCTCCAGCGCCTTGCGCTTGGTGTCGGCATCGCCATAGGCGGTGATCATGATGACCGGCACTTCGGGCCGCATCGCCTTGACCTTGGGCAACATTTCGAGCCCCGTCATCCCCGGCATGTTGATGTCGGACAGGATCAGGATCAGCGAATGCTCGCGTGTGTCGCCGACACGCTCCAGCGCATCCGGCGCGGAATTGGCGAAATCCATGATGAATTGCTCCGCACGCAGGTCGCGGCGGAATTGCTGGCGGAACAGGGCCTCGACGTCGGGCTCGTCATCCACCACTAGAACCAGGACACTCACGGCTATCCTCTGGATTTATCTGCAAAATTGCTTGTTCGGGGCAACACGATACGGAATTCGGTGAAATCGCCGGGCGAAGTATCCACGTCAATTGTGCCGCCATGTTGTTTCACAATGATGTCGTGGCTCATCGATAGGCCCAATCCGGTCCCTTCGCCAGCCGGCTTGGTGGTGAAGAAGGGATTGAACATTTTCTCTTTCACCTCGGGTGGGATGCCGGTGCCGTTGTCGCGGATGCGGATTTCGACGGCTTCGCCAAGGTTTTTGGTGGAAGCGCGCAGCGTCGGCTCGAAACCGAGCTCGCCGCCTTCCTTGCGACGCTTGGTCACGGCATAAAATCCGTTCGAGACGAGATTGAGGAAGACGCGGGTGATCTCCTGCGGAAACAGGTCGACCTGGCCTGCGTCGGAATCGAAATCGCGCTCCAGCGTGACATTGAAGTCCGGCCTCTCGGCCCGCGCGCCGTGATAGGCGAGGTTGAGCGCCTCGTCGACCAGCGCGTTGATGTCGGACGGCCGGTGCTCGCCGCCGCCCTCGCGCGAATGCAAGAGCATGTTCTTGACGATGGAGTTGGCGCGCTTGCCGTGCTGCACGACCTTTTCGAGGTTGTCCTTCAAGAGCCCGGTCAATTCATCGACCTCGGCGCGGAGCTTTTCGGCGATGTCCACCGGCTTGAGCAGATCGTTCAGCTCCTCCGTCAACTCGGCGGAAAGCGCCGCGAAATTGTTGACGAAGTTGAGCGGGTTCTTGATCTCATGCGCGATGCCGGCGGTGAGCTGGCCGAGCGAGGCGAGCTTCTCGGTCTGCACCAGGCGATCCTGCGCGGTGCGCAGTTCGTCGAGTGATTGCGACAGCTCGCGCGTCCTCTGCTGGACCTCCTCAAACAGGCGAGCATTTTCGATGGCGATGACCGCCTGGTCGGCGAAGGTTTGAACCAGTTCTATCTGCTTCTCGCTAAAGGGACGCATTTGGCGGCGCGTCAGTACGAACACGCCGATTGGCGCCCCCTCGCGGAGCAAAGGGACGCCCAGTCGCGTACGCACCGGCTCCGGCTCCGACAATTGGAAATTCGGGTCTGTTTGCGAGTCGTCAATATGAATTGTCTTACCTTCGAGCAATACGCGGCCGGTCGTGGTCTCGATGCCCGGTCTGAACGCATGATCCTCGAAAAACTTTCTTCTCGTCGGTGAAACCCCGCAAATGGCCGCAAGGCGATAAGCGCCATCCCTCGGCTGAAAGATCGTTCCCTCGTCCGCGTCGCACAAACGTGTCGCGGATTGGACCAAGGTGTCGAGCACTGTCGGCAGATCGAAGGCCGAGCGGCTGATGACCTTGAGCACGTCCGCGGTGGCGGTCTGCTGCTGGAGCGACTCGCCCAAGTCATCGGTGCGCTGGCGCAATTCCTTGAGCAGCCGCGCATTTTCGATCGCAATCACGGCCTGCTTGGCAAAATTGCTCAACAGCTCGATCTGCTTGTCGCTAAACAGCCGAACCTCGTTGCGATAGACCGTTATCGCGCCGATCACCTGGTCATCCCGAAGCATCGGCACGATAGCGACCGTGCGGGCGCCGCCCAGTTCGACGAATTCAATCGACGCAGGAGAGCGCTCGAGATAGGCCTCGGTTGTCCGCATGTCGGCCACGTGAACCACCTGCTTGGTGCGGATCGACGCGGCCAGCGAGCTCTTCGGATGCGGGGCAAAGGCTCGGTTGCCCCGAGCGGCGGCAAATTCGGCGGGCGCATTGTAGTGTTGCGGCCGGCCGCATCAAGCCCTCTTCAATCAAAATCATCGATCCGAATTCCGCGCCGCAAACGCGCGTGGCGTTCTCCAGCATCTTCTCGAAGACGGGCGCCAGCTCGCCGGGCGAAGCGCTGATGATCTGGAGCACTTCGGACGTCGCCGTCTGCTGCTGCAGCGACTCCGTGAGCTCGCGCGTGCGCTGCTGCACCTGCTCGAACAAATTCACGTTCGAAATCGCAATCACCGCCTGATCCGCAAACACCTCGATTGCCTCGATCTGGCGTTCCGTGAATGGCTTCAATTGCGATTGACGCAGCACGATGGCGCCGACCGCCTCGCCGTCCTGCAACAGGGGAGCCACCAGCAGGGCGCGAGGACCGCCAAGGACTACGCGCTGATGCTGCGAAAGTTGCGGATCATCCATGACGTTGGCAAAATGCAACGTCCGCTTCTCTCGAATCATGCGCTCGAACAACGAATTCGGTTCATCGATCGGTGCGGGATTGGCCCGCATAAATTCGATATGCTTGGGCACCTCACCGCTGACGGCGGCGAAATGCGCCCTGCCTTCGCGGAAGAGCAGGATGGTGGCGGCATCCGAACCGCAGAGTTCGTGCGAGGTTCGTGCGATGGCGTCGAGCACGGGCTGCAGGGCGTCGGGCGAACTGCTGATAACCTTGAGGACCTCCGAAGATGCGGTCTGGAACTGCAGCGATTCGGCGAGGTCGCGGGTCTTTGCCTGCACTTCCTCGAACAGCCGCACATTGCCGATGGCGATCACCGCCTGGTCGGCGAAGGTCTGCAGCAGGGCGATCTGCTTCTCGGTGAAGGGATTCACTTCGAGCCGGCGGAGCGTAAGCGTGCCGATTCCGTTGGCTTCCTGGAGCAATGGGATACTCAGGATGGTACGGTGGCCTTGTTCCCTCGCTCGCGCTTGCGCCTCGGGAAATTCGTCGCCCTCGGACGAACTCATGTCGTGCACATGCACTGGGGTTAGTTGAAGAGCGGCGCGGCCGGCCGTCCAGCCCGGATTGATCTGCGATAAATTCCAGTCCGCCGGTACCGTACCGTGATGCGCACCGATCTCGAGCATGTCGTCCTTTTTCAGGCGCAGCACTGCATCATAGGCCCCGCAAAGCTCGCAGGCGCTTTCGACAATGGCTTGCAGTACCGGCTTGATGTCGGTCGGCGACGAGGCGATCACCTTCAGGATATTGGCGCTTCCGGTCTGATAGGTCAGCGCCTCCGTCAGATCGCGCGTCTTGGCCTGCACCTCCTCGAACAGCCGTACATTGCCGATGGCGATGACGGCCTGGTCGGCGAAGGTCTGCAACAGGCCGATTTGCTTCTCGCTGAAAGGACTTAACTCGGTGCGGCGCAGTACGATGCAGCCTACGCTGTCGCCTTCGCGAAGCAGGGGAACGGCAAGGACGGTGCGGACATTGCTGCGCAGCGCCAACTCTCGTGAGCCCGAGAAGTCGTCAGCCTCGGGCGCGAGGACGTCACGCACATGTACGGATGTACGATCAATGACGGCACGGCCGGCCGCAAAATCGCGAGTCGTCGGCCGCCGCTGCCAGACGGTTGGAATCAAGCCGTGGTGCGCCTCAGTCGTCAGCTCGTCGCCTTCCCTCAATATCACCACCGCATCATCGGCCTCGCAGACTTCGCAGGCGCTTTCCACGATCGCCTTGAGTACTGGTTGGACGTCGGTTGGTGAGGACGCGATGACGCTCAAAATCTTGGCGCTGCCGGTCTGGTGGGTGAGGGCTTCCGAAAGATCGCGCGTCCTGGCCTGCACCTCCTCGAACAGCCGCACATTGCCGATGGCGATCACGGCCTGATCGGCGAAGGTTTGCAGCAGACTGATCTGTTTTTCATTGAACGAGCGTTTTTCCTGCCGCCGAAGCAGGATAACGCCGATACTTTCACCCTCGCGCAGCAGAGGCACGGCAAGAACACTGTGAATCTCCATCAGGCCGGATCGCTCCGTCAACTGCCGGCTGGCAGTAAATTCGCTCGCTTCTTCCGAGAAGATGTCGGGCACATGCACTGTCGTTCGGTCCACGAAGGCGCGGCCGGCCGTCCAATTGCGGCTGATCGGCCATTTGTCGACGTTAATGGGAAGCGGCCCATGATGCGCATTGAAGCGCAGATCGTCGCCATCCTTGAGCAGTACGACGGCATCATTCGCGTCGCAGAGTTCGCATGCGCTTTCGACGATCGATTCCAGCACCGGCCCAACGTCGGTCGGCGAGGAGGCGATCACTTTCAGGATGTTGGCGCTTCCGGTCTGGTAGGTGAGGGCTTCCGACAGGTCGCCGGTGCGCTGGCGCAACTCGTCGAACAGGCGGACGTTCTCGATCGCGATCACGGCCTGGTCGGCGAAGGTGGCGACGAGGTCGATCTGCTTCTGGGTGAACGCCTCGACGCGCTGGCGCGCTAGCACGATGACGCCGATCGGCTCGTTCTCGCGCAGCAACGGCACGCCGAGCGTGGTGCGCTGGCTCGCCAGTGTTTGCGTTTCCCGCAGCGTGTATTCCGGATCGGCCGCCACGTCGAGAATCTGGACCGGACGCCGCTCGATCACGGCACGGCCGGTCACCGAGCCGCGGTCGACCGGCAGCGGATGATTGGTGAGGAAGTCGATATAGGCCTCGGTGTAGCCGATGGCGGCGCCGGCGCGGTACTCGTCGCCGACGCGGCGCATGATGAAGGCCATGTCGGCGTTGCACAGGATCGCGGCGGTATTGACGAGGGTATCGAGCACCGGCTGCAGGTCGAAGGTCGTGCGGCTGATGGTCTTCAGCACGTCGCCGACCGCCGTCTGCTGTTGCAGCGCTTCGCTCAATTCCTCCGTCCGCGCCTTCACCTCGTTGAACAGGCGGACATTCTCGATGGCGATCACGGCCTGGTCGGCGAAGGTCTGTACTAGCTCGACCTCACGATGCGAAAACAATCCCGTTCTGGCGCGGGCGAGTGCGAATATGCCAACGCTGCGGGCCTCGCGCATCAAAGGAACGAACAGAACGGACTTGAACCCAAGGATTTCGCCAAATCGCTTGACTTGTCCAATTTCAGACAGGCTTTCAAGATCGGCGATATTGCGCACCACGCCAGCTTGGAAGGTTCGACTCGATATAGGTTGAGTTGTCGAGTGGAATCGGAGTTCGCCGGAGAAAATCGGCCTGCGGAGCCTCAAGATGGGCGACGCCGCGCGCGACAAGCGCATCACCTTCGAGAAGGTAGAGTGTGCTGAAATCCGCTTTGCACAATTCGGATGCCGATTGGGTCAGTGTGTTCATGACCGAATCCAGGTCGAACGCCGAACGACTGATGACCTTGAGCGCGTCTGCGGTCGCGGTCTGTTGCTGCAGAGACTTCTGAGAGATCGCGGGTGCGCGCTTGCACCTCGTCGAACAGGCGGACATTCTCGATGGCGATCACGGCCTGGTCGGCGAAGGTTTGAATCAGCCGGACGTGATGCTCCGCGAAGGGCCCGGGCTCCGTCCGGGTGACGGTAATGAGCCCGATCGACTGTTGCTTGCTCATCAGCGGCGCCAGCAGCACGCTGCGGAAGCCACGCGCCCGCGCCAAATCCCGCATTCGCGGGTCCGGGCTGTCTTCGGTGTCGGGTTGCTGGACGACCTCGCCGCTCTTCGCCAATTCAAACAGCGGCAAACCGGTGATCGGGCGCGGAAAGGTGTTCTTGAGGATTTCGTCCGTTTCCGGGCTGATCGGCGTAAAGGCCGCGACTTGAACCATGCCGTCGACGACGCGAAACACGACGGCCGAGAAGCCGCCGATCAGCCGCTTCGAGCTGGCCGCAATGGCCTCGAACACGGGTTGCACGTCCGACGGCGAACTGGCGATGACCTTCAGAATTTCCGCCGTGGCGGTCTGCCGCTCCAGCGCTTCCTGCGTCTCGTTGAACAGGCGGACGTTCTCGATCGCGATCACGGCCTGGTCGGCAAAAGTCGAGACCAGTTCGACCTGCCTTTCGCTGTAGGGTTCGACCGTCTTGCGGCCGAGGAACAGCACGCCGATCGGCTCGCCGCCGCGCATCATGGGGACGCCGAGCAGGGACCGGTAACCGGCCACTTGCTGCATGTCGGAATAGGCATATTCCGGATCGGTCAGCGCATCGGCAATCTGGACGGGCCCCCGCGCCAGCAGTGCGCGGCCGATGACGCTCTCTCTTCCCGGCTGCATGCGGTAAATATCGACCACCCTGACCCAGTCGATCGGGAAGTTGTAGTTGGTCGCGTGATAGAAGCCGCGCTCATCTTTCAGCGCGATCGCGCCCATGTCGGCATCGCAGAGTTGGGCGGCAGACTCCGTCAGCGTGTCCAGCACCGGTTGCAAATCGAAGGCCGAACGGCTGATCAGCTTGAGCACGTCGGCGGTTGCGGTCTGCTGCTCCAGCGCCTCGCTGAGATCCTCGGTGCGCGCCTTCACCTCGTTGAACAGGCGCGTGTTCTCGATGGCGATCACGGCCTGGTCGGCAAAGGTCTGCAGCAGCTCGACGTGATGGGCTGCGAACGATCCGGTCTCGCTGCGTGTGACGCTGATGATGCCGATCGGCACGCCGCGCGTGCATCAAGGGCACGAACAGCATGCTGCGGAAACCGCGCCGCTGCGCGATTTCCTTGATCTGCGCACTCGGGATCTGCTTCGGTGTCGGGGATCGGAATGGGCTTGCCATGCTGGGCCAGCCGGAACGGTTCGAACTCCTCGATCGGCTGCGGGAATGACGTCCTGAGCAGTTCGTCGGCGGCCGGATTGGTCGGCGTGAAGGCCGTGAGATGAGCAGTGTCGTCGTGGAAGCGGAATACCGCGGTGGAGAAGCCACCGAGCAGCCGGTTCGGCGCTGCCTGCGATCGCCTCGAACACCGGCGTCGTGTCGGACGGCGAGCTGGCGATCACCTTCAGGATGTCGGATGTCGCGGTCTGCCGCTCCAGCGCTTCCTTTACATCGTTGAACAGCCGCGTGTTCTCGACTGCGATCACCGCCTGATCGGCAAAGGTCTGCAGCAGCCCGATCTGCTGTTCGGTATAGCCGCGCGGCTCGGCCCAGCTCAACGTGATGGCCCCGATCGGCTGACCCGCGAGCAGCATCGGCATCGTCACCTGGCTGCGCGCCCCGATCGCCTCGATCATCTGCCGGGACAGCGGCGGCACGCTGTCGTCCTCATGGAGATCGGCGAGGATGTTGGGTCTGCGCGACAGCATCACCCGGCCGACGATGGTGTCCTCGGAAGCGGCGCGCGGGAACGGACGCTGTACGCTATCGCGACCCGGCACGGTAAGTCCGTGCCCGCCGACCATGTGGATCAGCTCGCCGTCGAAGCGATAGACGCGCCCCATCGTCGCGCCGCATAGCTGGACGGCACGCTCGACGATGGCGTCGAACACCGGCTGCACGTCCGAGGGCGAGCTGGCGATGACTTTCAGGATGTCGGCGGTGGCGGTCTGCCGCTCCAGCGCTTCCTTGGTTTCGTTGAACAGGCGGGTGTTCTCGATCGCGATCACGGCCTGGTCGGCGAAGGTCTGCAGCAACTGGATATGGTGAGCGGCGAACGGGCCGGGCTCTGTCGCGGGTCACAGTGACGAGCGCCAATAGCCACTCCGTCGTGTATCAGCGGGGCACCCAGCATGCTGCGGAAGCCACGCGCACGCGCGATTGCCAGGAGAGCACGGTCAGACGTGCTGCCTCGATATCGGGGATGTGCAGGATTTCGCCGGTCTGGACTCGCTGAGTGCGGGGAAGCGGAGTTCCATCGGCCGCGGAAACGCGGCCTCAGAATCTCGTCCGCCGCGGGAGTTGTCGGCGTGAATGCCGAAAGGTGCGCGATGCCGTCTATGGTACGATACACCGCGCTCGAGAAGCCGCCGATCAGCCGGTTGGCGCTGCTTGCAATGGCGTCGAACACCGGCTGCACGTCGGAGGGCGAGGAGGCGATGACCTTCAGGATCTCGGCGGTCGCGGTCTGCCGCTCCAGCGCTTCCTGCGTCTCGTTGAACAGCCGCGTGTTCTCGATCGCGATGACGGCCTGGTCGGCGAAGGTCTGCAGCAGCTGAATGTGATGGGGCGCGAATGCGCCGGGCTGGGCACGCGTGACAGAGATGATGCCGATCGAGACGCCCCCGCTGCATCAGGGGCACCAACAGCATGCTGCGGAAACCGGTCAACCGCGCGATATCCCTGAGCCGTTCGTTTGACAGCGTCTTCGGTGTCCGTGATCGGTCAATGGCTGGCCATGCTGGGCCAGCTTGAACGCTTCGAATTCTTCGACCGGCTGCGGGAAATCCGCTTCGAGCGCCGCATCGGCAGCCGGGTTGACCGGCGTAAAGGCGGCAACATGGACCATTCCGTCGACGAATCGGAAGACCGCCACGCTGAACCCGCCGAGCAGCCGCTTCGTGCTGCCTGCGATCGCGTCGAACACCGGCGTCGTGTCCGATGGCGAACAGGCGATCACCTTCAGGATGTCGGCAGTCGCGGTCTGCCGCTCCAGCGCTTCCTGCGTCTCGTTGAACAGCCGCGTGTTCTCGATCGCGATCACGGCCTGGTCGGCGAAGGTCTGCAGCAACTGGACATGATGATCGGCAAACACCCCGGGTTCGCGCCGGGTGCACACGAAGAAGCCGATGAATGCTCCCTGGCTCATCAGGGGCGTGTACGTCACACTGCGCCAACCACGGGCGCGCGCCAAGTTCCCGGATTCGCTCGTCGGCCGTTTCGCAGTCGGCGATCTGCGCCGTCTCGCCGTTACTGACCCCCCAGGCCACGGCCGGCGACTTCGCTGCGATGCCGCGGAAATGCCGCCTTGAGGATGGCGTCGGCTTCCGGGGTGGTCGGTGTGAACGCCACCAGATGGTCGATGTCGTCGATGATGCGATGGACCGCGGTCGAGAAGCCGCCGACCAGCCGGTTGGCGCTGCGCCGCGATGGCGTCGAACACCGGCTGCACGTCGGACGGCGAAGACGGCGATCACCTTCAGGATTTCGGCCGTCGCGGTCTGCCGCTCCAGCGCCTCCTGCGTCTCGTTGAACAGCCGCGTGTTCTCGATGGCGATCACGGCCTGGTCGGCGAAGGTCTCGCAGCAATTTGATGTGGTGAGGGCTGAACGCGCCGGCCTGTGGCCGTGCAACCCCGAGCGTGCCGATTGGACGTACCTCCGCGCAGCATGGGGACCACGATCAGGCTGCGGTATCCATACGTCTTCGCTGCAGCTTTCCCTTCGGGCGAGATGGTGTCATCGCTCACCGCGTCGTGGTAGATCACTGGAACACCGCTTGCGGCAACCCGGCTGTGTGGACGGTGCTCTGCCGAGAGCGGCGAGGGGAAGAGACCTCGAAATGGCCTCCCGCCCTGCATCACTGCTAGCGTGCAAGCGCCACCAGGTGAATTTGGTCATCGATCACGCGCGAGACGACCGATCCATTGCCGCCCAACAGCCGGTTGGCGCTCTCCGCAATGGCGTCGAACACCGGCTGCACGTCGGAGGGCGAGGAGGCGATCACCTTCAGGATTTCGGCGGTCGCCGCGAGCTGTTCGCGCGCTTCGTTTGCCCCGGTCGCTTCGTCGGACCCGGTGTCCTGCCGCTCGCGCGCCAGCGCCAGCTCGCGCCGCAAATTGGCGTTCTCGATCTCGAGCTCGACCTGGCGCGCCTTGGACTCGTCGCGCTCGGCGCGGGTGGATTCCAGGCGCGACTCGATGTCGGCGATGGCTGATTCCAGCTCATCGATCGCAACCGACATGTTCTCGGGAAGCGCCGTCATTGCAACAGTCCAAGCCCCGGAAGCCGGCGAAGCCGAGTCAGGCGGGTCGCCGCGGTTCCGGCGGGATTATTTCATCCCGGACGCGTCAGGACCAGCGCCCCCGGTGGTCCCGGGGCGGCCTTTCTGGGCGTTGTCCCGCTCACATCACCTTGATTGGGTGAGGAAACACGCGATGGCGCCGCCGAGTCGCGCGCTTTCCAGGGGGTTGGCGAGCGAGGACTTGGCGGTTGCGACAAGGCCGTCGGGCGCGCCGCCCTTGGTGTGCGCCATCTCGCAGCAGGCCAGCGCATAGTCGACGGAGAATTCGGGATGCGGCTGCACCGACATCGTGGTGCCGCCGGGGTAGAGCAGCCCGGCATGTTCGGTGAAGTCCGAGGACAGGATGGTTTTGGCGCCCGGCGGCGGCGCGATCACCTGGTCCTGATGCGAAGCGGCAAGCGCAATGTGCGCGCCATCGACGATGCCGTTGCCGGGCGCCACGTCATAGACATGGCGGCCGAGGCCCCAGCCTTTCTCCGACTTGCGCGCCACGCCGCCCAGCGCCTGTGCGATCAGCTGGTGGCCGAAGCAGACGCCGACCATCGGCACACCGGCGCCATGGGCGGCGCGCACGAAATCTTCCAGCGGCGCGATCCAGTCGAAGTTGTCATAGACGCCGGCCGAGGAGCCGGTGATGAGGATCGACCCAAGTCCGCCAATGTCCGGCAGCTTCTCGCCGGCGGGAATGCTGACGGTGTCGAATGTCACCGAAGGGTTCGCCGCGGCGATCATCGCCTCGAACATCTGCGGATAGGTTCCGTGACGTTCGCGGTTTGTCGGGCTGACGAGGCCCGTCTCGATGATGGTGACATGCGGCATCGGTATCCTGTCCCCGGCTCAGGTCCCCGGCCGCGACACCTCGGTCTCCTTGCTGGTGATGAACTCCAGCAGCACCGGCACGCCTTCCTTGGTCTTCTGGATGCCGCGCTTGATGGCGGGGATGATGTCCTCGGGCTTGGTGACCCGCTCGCCATAGCCGCCGAAGGCGCGCGCCATCGCGGCATAGTCGCCGGAAATGTCGGTCGAGCGATATTTCTCCGTCGAGATCGGCATCACCTTCAGTTCGATCGCCATCGAGAAATTGTTGAGCAGGATCGACATGATCGGAATCCGCTCGCGCACCGCGGTCTCGAAATCCATGCCGGTGAAGCCGATCGCGGCGTCGCCCCAGACGTTGATGCAGAGCTTGTCGGGCTTGGCGAGCTTGGCGCCCATCGCAAGGCCGAGGCCATAGCCGAGCTGGGTGGTCTTGCCCCAGCCGATATAGGACAGCGGCTCGACCGGCTTCCAGAACGGCGAGAGCTGGTCGCGCGGGCTACCGGCATCATGGGTGATGATGGTGTTGGCGATGTCGACGGTGTGCTGCAGGTCCCAGAGCACGCGATAGGGATTGAGCGGCGCGTCGTTGGAGGTGAGTTTCGGCATCCATTTGGCGAGCCACTCCTTGTGGGAGGCGGCGATCTCGGCGGCAACCGCGCTGTGGTCGCGATCGGCCTTCACGGTCTTGCCGACTTCGTCCAGCAGCGCGTCGAGGATCAGCCCGGCATCGCCGACGAGGCCGATCTTCGCCTCGACGTCCTTGTTGAGGTGGTTGGGATCGAGCGTGGCGTGGATGATGGTCTTGCCCTTGGGCATGGCGATGCCGAAGGAGGTTTCGGTGAAGGAGCAGCCGATGCCGAAGATCACGTCGGCTTCGCCCAGGAATTTCGGCACCGCGCGCGGCACGGCGAGGCCGCCCGAGCCGAGCGACAGCGGATGCGTCTCGGGGAATGACGACTTGCCGCCGAGGCTTGTGGTGACGGGGATCGCCAGCCGCTCGGCCAGCCGCTTCAGTTGCGGCCAGGCCTTGGCGTAGTGCACGCCCTGGCCGGCATAGATCACCGGGCGCTTGGCTGACATCAGGAGGTTCGCGGCTTCCTTCACATGCAGGGGGTCGGCGCCGTAGCGGGTGCGCAGCACCGGCGTGTAGTTGAGCGGCTCCGGCACCTCCTCGTTCCACATGTCGGCGGGAATTTCGACGATCACGGGGCCGCCGCGGCCGTTCTTCAGCTTGGTGAAAGCGCGGCGGAAGATGTTGCAGACCTCGCTGGCCAGGATGATCGGCTCGGAAGATTTCGAGAACGCCCTCATCGCCTGGCTGGAGTTGAAGTTGGGATCGATGTTGGCGAGCCGGCGCGCATAGCCCATCGGCAGCACCAGCACCGGAACCGACTCGCCGTAGCACTGCGCGACGCCGCCCATCGCGTTCTCCGCGCCGGGGCCGTGCTGCATGCAGAAGGCGCCGATCTTGCCGCCCGAGGTGACGCGCGAGATCGCGTCCGCCATGTGCACGCCGATGCGCTCCTGGCGCACCATCACCGGGCGGATGTCGACATTGGCGGCGAATTCGATCAGGTGGTTGACCGGATAGCCGCAGAGGATCTCGATGCCCTCGCGCTTCATGATTTCCGCGATCGCGGCGCCCAGCTTCATGACGCTTCTCCCCCAATTGGCACGCCGGTTCATTCCGGCGAATTTGGCCTGCAGTTGGAACAGGATTTGCTGCCGCGGTAAAGCTGCGGCAGCGGGTTGCGGCGGAAGTGCTGATATGCGTTTGACCGCATTGCGGGCGCGGCCATCGGCCGCACAGCGCTCAGGCCGGATTTTCGAGCGCGCGCCGCAGGCGGCGGATGATGACCCCGCGGGCGCGGTCGTCGGCGGCGGCCCGGACCTGGTCGTTGATGTCGAGGATGAGCCGCGACATGTCGTTGTGCCAGTCGAGATGCGTGACCGCCTCCGGCGCAAGGCGGCGGCGATGTTCGCCATCGAGCAGCCGCGGTTCGGCAGCCGTGAGGTCATAGACGTCGTCGAGCACCGGCTGATAGATTTTTGCGGCGGGAATGATCCGTTCGGCGACCCGGCCTGCGAGGCCAGCGATGGCCGCTTCCTCGCCATGCACGAGGAAGAGGCCGCGCTCGACCGGGCGGCGCGCGGCAATCCAGCGCGCGACTTCCGCGCCGTCGGCATGGCCGGAATACTCGTCGATCATGCGGATGCGGGCGGCGACCCTGATCTCTTCGCCCTGGATGCGTACGGCGCTAGCGCCTTCCTGCAGGAAGCGGCCGAGCGTGCCGTGCGCCTGGTAGCCGACCAGCAGCACGGTGGCGCGGCTGTTCCAAAGCCAGCGCTTGAGGTGATGACGGATGCGGCCGGCGTCGCACATGCCGCTGGCGGCAATCACGATGTGGAAGCCGGTGAGTTTGGCGATCGCCTTGCTTTCGTTGACCGTCTCGGTAAAGCGCAGGTGCGGGGAGTTGAAGAGGCTGTTGATGTCGACGTCGCCATCGAGACTGGCTGCATGCCGGCGGAAGACTTCGGTCGCGCCGATCGCCAGCGGCGAATCCAGGAAGATTGGCGCGGTCGGCACCTCGCCGCTCTCCATCAGGCTGACGAGATCGACGAGCAGCTCCTGGGTGCGCTCGACCGCAAAGGCCGGAATCAGCAGCGCACCCTTGGCGCCCGCGGCGTCGCGGACTTCGGCGGCCAGCCGCGCGCGGCGTTGTTGCGGCGTCGTGGCGGGGCGGGTGCGGTCGCCATAGGTCAACTCGGAGATCACGTAGTCGAAGCCTGCAGGGGCTTTTGGATCGGGCTGCAGCAGCTTGGCCTCGGGGCCGATATCGCCTGATGCCAGCACGCGCAGCGGCCTTCCTGATGCGTTTTCGCCACTCAATTCGATCTCGATCGAGGCCGAGCCGAGCAAATGCCCCGCATTCCAGTAGCGGGCGCGAACGCCCGGAATCACGTCAATCCAGCTTTCGTAGTCGACTGGCCTGAACGATTGCAGCGATGCGACCGCATCGGCCTGGGTGTAGATCGGCGTCACATCGGCTCGCCCGCGCGCCGCGTTGCGGCGATTGAGGGCTGCGACTTCCGCCTCCTGGATGTTGCCGGCATCGGGCAGCATCCAGGAGCACAGATCGACGGTTCCTCGCGTCGCGAAAATCTTGCCAGCAAAGCCCTCGCGCACCAGTCTCGGCAGCATGCCGCTGTGGTCGATATGCGCGTGGGTCAGCAGCACCGCGCCGATGTCGGCGGGGACGAACGGGAAGGCGCCGTAGTTGAGCTCCTTCAGGGTCTTCTGGCCCTGGAACAATCCGCAGTCGATCAGGAAGCGTCCGGACGATGTCTCGATCAGGTAGCACGAGCCGGTCACGGTGCGGGCGGCGCCGCAAAATTGCAGGGTAACGCTCACGCGGATCTCCTTACTTCAACTCGCGGCGCAGGGCGTCCGCGAGCACGGCATCGAGCGGGATGGCATTGGTCGGATGCGGAACGCTTGACGTCGAGCGGATGGAACGGATGCCGGCGCGGGCAAGCTCCTCGGCCATTTCGGGTGGGAACAGCGCGTGGGTGACGATGGCATCGATCTTGTCCGCGCCGGCGTTCTGCAGCGCTCGGGCGCATGTCGAGAGCGTTCCGCCGGAAGACACGATGTCGTCGACCAGCAGCACCGGCGGTCCCGCCACCGGCATCTCGCCGGCGAAGTCGATTTCGACCGTACGGTCGCTGTGGCGCGTCTTGCGCCCGATCAGGTATTTCAGGCCGAGACGTGCAGCGAGATCGCCGACCCATTGCCGTGACTCGGCGTCAGGTCCCGCCAGCACGGTTGCGCGATCGATGCCGGCAAGGGTTTCGGCGATAGCAGGGATCGCCGATAGATTGTCGGCTTCGATGCCCGGGAATACTGCGGCAATGTCGGCGGTGCGATGCAGATGCGCATCCACGGTGATCACGCGATCGACGTTTGCCACAAGCAGCCGGCCGATGGCGCGCTGGCTTATGGCTTCGCCCGGACGGAAGGCAGCATCCTGTCGCATGTAGCAGAGATAGGGCGCAACCAGCACAAGCCGCCGCGCGCCCTCGCGCCGCAGCGCCTCGGCGGCGAACAGGATCGCGATCAGTTTGTCGTTCGGCCGGTCGAGAGACGCGTAAATGATGCTCGTCGGCGCGGCAGGACCCGTGGTGACGCGAATCTCACCGTCCGGAAACCTGTGAAGTTCGGTTTCGTGCAACGGCAGGTCCAGCCGGGAAGCCAGCCGTCGTGCTTCGGCGATGCCGGACGCCAGGCAATGCAGGGTCGCCTTGCTCACGGCAAGGCCTTGTCGCGCGGCGTCGCCGGCGAAACGGCGTAGCCGCTGTCCGCACGCGCGCTGCTTTCGGCGAGCGTGTATTCCGCCTGGTCGAACGTGTGCACACGGTAAAGCGGCTCGCCCTGATCGACGCGGTCGCCGAGCTTCTTGAACAGCCTGATCCCGGCGCCCTTGTCGAGCGGCGCGCCCGCCGTCCGCGCCAGCCGGTTCAACTGCAGGCAGTCGATGCCGGAAACGACGCCGTCGCGCGGCGCCTTGACGTCGAAGGTGAGATGGCCGAGGTCGCTGTTGCAGTCCGAGGGGCCCTGCGCGTCCATGATCCTGTGCATCTGCTTCAGCGCCGCGCCGCTTTCGAGCAGGTCGCGCGCCCGCGCATAGCCGGCTCCGCCGCGAAGCGCCGGATCGTATTCGAGCAGATGTGCGGCAAGCCGCAGCGATTTCTCGCGCAGATCGACCGGCGCAGCAGGGTCATTGTCCAGCACCGCCATCACGTCCTCGGCTTCCAGCACCGGGCCGATGCCGTTGCCGATCGGCTGGCGGCCGTCGGTCGTGATGACTTCCACGGAGAGTCCGAACCGGTCGCCGACGAATTCGAACAGCTTGCGCAGCCGCATGGCCTCGGCGTCGTTGACGAGCTTGGCGGTCGGACCGACCGGCAGGTCGATCAGGAGATGGGTGGAGCCGGCCGCGACCTTCTTGGAAATGATCGAGGCGACCATCTGCTCCTGCGTGTCCAGACATAGCGGGCGCTCCACCGAGATCAGGATGTCGTCCGCCGGTGACAGGTTCACATG
Source organism: uncultured Alphaproteobacteria bacterium (assembly GCA_963726865.1). Classification (GTDB taxonomy): domain Bacteria; phylum Pseudomonadota; class Alphaproteobacteria; order Rhizobiales; family Xanthobacteraceae; genus Bradyrhizobium. The sequence goes on from CAVSEE010000008.1 coordinate 652,023, forward strand.
ACCGCCCCAGATCAGGCAGCCGTTGCAGGCCGCCACGATCGATTTCATCTCGTCGACGTCGACATTGACCCGTGCCAGCACTTCCATGGTGTCGGCGGTGCCGGCCGGCGACGTGATGGCGCGCGATGAGGTCTTGGGAATGGTCAGACCGTGCGCCGCCACGATCGGCACCACGACCATCGAAGTTCGGTTCCCGGGAATGCCGCCGATGCAGTGCTTGTCCACCACCATCGTGCCGGGCCATTTCAGCTGCGTGCCGGCCGCCGCCATCGCGCGCGTCAGCGCGATCAGTTCGCTGCTCGTCATGAAGCTCGCCGACCCCACCAGGAACGCGGCGATTTCCATGTCCGAATAGCGATAGCGGGTGATGTCGCCGATGATCGCCGCGACGTCGGTGTCGCTCAGCGTTTGCCCGTGGATCTTGGCGCGAACCGCGGCGAGGCTTTCGGGCGGCACGGCAGGCCTGACGGTTGCAAGCGCGCCTTCGGGTTCAGCAAAGCGGCGAAAGGCCGGCTCGGCCAAACCGATCTCGTCGGGCGCGACAAGACCGTCGTCGGTGACCAAAAGCGTGGCGAGCAGCGCCTTGGCCCCGCAACGCACCTCGACCCGGCTGAAGCCGCGAAAAATCTCTGCCCGCAAGCCTTTCGACCGTCGTGAAATGACAACGACATTTTCACGCCCGGTATCGAGCCGGATGCGACGGATTCTGAGTTGTTCCGGAGATGCCGTTTCGCGCGCCATTTGGCGAAAGTCTATTCGTCGGCGCGGTCAGCCCGTTGACGCAGATCATGCCGATGGCCCGTCAGGGACGGCGAGGGCGGTTACCTCGCTTCGCCGCGCGGCGATCGCATCGCGGCCACGAGGCCCAGCAGGTAATCCCTGATCGGGTGGATCGACGTCGACGGCAACTCGCCAGAGCGCCGCTCATCGCCCCCGTCCTCGACGAGGTCGATGTAATTCCTGTTCGACGAACGCTTCTGCGCAGCCATGTCTGCTTTCCGAGCCGATGGCCGACTATGCTTGATCCGCGCGCGGCCGGGGTAAATTTTCTGCTCCGTATGAATACTGCGGCGGGTTTTCGGTACTCGCCTTAATCGTTCATTGACCGTTTTCCTCAACGTTGGATCAACCAATCAAATTTACATTTGTCCCGTATTTGCGCGGGGATCGCGGGGCGTCGACAGGAGCTTTGAGATGCGGCGTTTGATTGCCGAGTTTTTGAAGGATGAGTCCGGCGCGACTGCGATCGAATATTGCCTGATCGCGGCCGGCCTCAGCATCGTCATCGTCGTCGCCGTCGGCGGCATTGGCACCAGCCTCAACGAGAAGTTCACCTCGGTCAACAGCTCGATCAAGTAAGCCGGCATGCAGGAGCTTGGACACGGCGTCGTGCAGCTTGCGTCGCTGTTCGCGCGCTCTCCCTGGCACAGCTTTGCCGTACTGATGGTCGCCGTACTGTCCCTGATGTGGCTGGTCGGGGACAGGCCGCGCCGAGCCACGGCCGATTTCGACTTCCTCGGCGCGTTCGATAGCGGTGGTGACGGCGGCGATGGGGGCGGCGGCGGCTGAATGCCGCCGCGTATGATCAGCCCGCTTTCCTTGCCTTGCCCTGGGCGCGAACCGGCTTCTCTGCCTTCTTCGGGGCTTCCTTGGCCGCCTTCTTGCCGCTGCCGCTGCCTGAGATCGGCAGCAACATTTCGCGCTGACCCTCGGCGCGCTTCTTGCCGTTGGCCTTGGCCGCCGGCGCCGCTTTGGTGGGAGCAGGGGCGGCCTTGCCGGCGCCGGCGAGGCTCTTCTTCAACGCATCCATCAGGTTGATGACGTTACCCGTTGATTTCGGCGCGGGTTTGGCGCCGGTGAGCTTGCCGTTGCGCTTGCGGTCGATCAGGTCGACGAGGGCGGACTCGTAACGGTCCTCGAACTTCTCCGGCTCGAACGGCGCCGACTTCTGCTCGACGATATGCTTTGCAAGATCAAGCATATCCTTGGTGATCTTCACGTCCTGGATGTCGTCGAAATATTCCTTTTCGTCGCGCACCTCGTAAGGGTAGCGCAGCAGCGTGCCCATCAGGCCGGCATCGAGCGGCTCCAGCGCAATGATGTGCTCGCGGTTGGTCAGCACCACGCGGCCGATCGCCACCTTGTCCATGTTGCGGATGGTCTCGCGGATCACCGCAAAGGCGTCGTGGCCGACCTTGCCGTCGGGCACGAGGTAATAGGGACGGATCACATAGCGGCTGTCGATGTCGCTGCGCGGCACGAACTCGTCGATCTCGATGGTGCGGGTGGAGTCCAGCGCGATCTCGTCGAGCTCGTCCTTGGTCACCTCGATATAGGTGTCGGTGTCGACCTTGTAGCCCTTGATGATGTCCTCGTTGGACACTTCCTCGCCGGTATCCGCATCGACCTTGGCATATTTGATGCGGTGGCCGGTCTTGCGGTTGATCTGGTTGAACGAGACCTTTTCGGTATCCGAGGTCGCCGGATAAAGGGCGACCGGGCAGGTCACCAGCGAAAGGCGCAAAAAGCCCTTCCAGTTGGCGCGGGGGGCCATGAAATCACTCCGAAAACGCAACAGACGATCGTTAAGGATACCACGCCTGGGCGTCAGTTTGAACGCGGGGCCGGCGGGAATCTCCCAACGGCGTTAACCGATCTGAGGACGTTCGGTTCGCCGCCAATCCGACATTCCGCCGTCGTGGGCGACGCTCTGCCGCAGGCAAAGCGGGCCGGAACCTCATTCCCGACCACGCGTTGCCCCCAGGACGGCCGTGCGGAAATCTCGGTCGCCGAGACGCTTTTTCAGATGAGGCTACCATGGCAACACGACAAGATGGGCGGATCGTCGAAACGCCGACCGAAGCGCGCCAGGGCGAACCGGGCCCGTCAGTGCTTGCGTTGCTGACGGCATCGACCGGGCTCGCCATCCTGATCCTGGGTGTGATCTGGTTCGTCTTCTTCCGGACCTGAGGGCCCAAAAACCTCGGTTTGGGGCTTTCGTTTCGACATGCTAGGCATCGGAGCAGGCCGCTGCCGGATGAACAAAAAGTAATCTGGCGCTGGGTACCCGTTCATTGCCGGTTCACGCCGGTGAGCCTTTATCTTGGGCACCATTTTTGTGCTCACCATCGGAGGCCAGCTTGCGCTTGCTCGTCGTTGAGGACGATCCGGATCTCAATCGCCAGCTCACCACGGCGCTGACCGACGCCGGCTATGTGGTGGACCGCGCCTTTGACGGCGAGGAGGGGCATTATCTCGGCGACAGCGAGCCCTACGACGCCGTCGTGCTCGACATCGGCCTGCCCAAGATGGACGGCATTTCGGTGCTGGAGGCCTGGCGCCGCAACAAGCGGGTGATGCCGGTCCTGATCCTGACCGCGCGCGACCGCTGGAGCGACAAGGTGCAGGGCTTTGACGCCGGCGCCGACGACTATGTCGCAAAGCCGTTTCACCTCGAGGAAATCCTCGCCCGCATCCGCGCGCTGCTGCGCCGCTCCACCGGCCATGCCCAGGTCGAGTTGACCTGCGGAGCGGTGACGCTGAACACCCGCACCAAGCGCGTGGCCGTCAACGGCAATCCGATCAAGCTGACCTCGCACGAATACAATCTGCTCGAATATTTGATGCACCATATCGGCCGCGTGGTGTCGCGCACCGAGCTGGTCGAGCATCTCTACGACCAGGACTTCGACCGCGACTCCAACACCATCGAGGTGTTCGTCGGCCGCATCCGCAAGAAGCTCGAGGTCGACATCATCCAGACCGTGCGCGGGCTCGGCTATCTGCTGACGCCGCCTCCGACGGGCGCGTGACGGGGCTGCTGCAGGGCTTCCTTTTTGCCCGAAAGCTGGTCTTATCCGGAAAACCGGTGCCATTTTTTCGGATCACGCCCTGATGCGCGGCAGTTCGCTTGCCACCCGCCTGTTCCTGTCGGCGACCGCGTGGGTGGTGGTGATCCTGCTGCTCACCGGCGTCGTGCTCTCGTCGGTCTATCGCGCCGCGACCGAGCGCGCCTTCGACCGCCGGCTCAACCTCTATCTGCGCACGCTGATTGCCGAAGTCGCGACCCCCGACGAGCCGCCTGAGCGCCAGTTCCAGTCGCTCGGCGAGCCGCTGTTCGAACTGCCGCTGTCCGGCTGGTACTGGCAGATCACCCGCACCGAACTCGGAAAAGGCCGAGAACCGCGCCTCGCGCTCGCTGTGGGACAAGAAGCTGCCGAAGCTCGAGGATCATGGCGCGGAGCTGACGCCCGCCGGCATCCGGCTCGGCTATGTCGACGGGCCCGAGGGCCAGACGCTGCGCATGGTGGAGCGGCCGGTCGATCTCGGCGCCGACGGCAGATTTCTCGTCACCGTCGCCGGCGATGCATCGGAAATCTTCGACGAGACCCGCAGCTTCGACTACTACCTCGGCGGCACCTTTGCGTCGCTCGGCATCGTGCTCTTGCTCACCACCATCTTCCAGGTGCGTTTCGGCCTCGCGCCGCTGAAGCGCATCTCGGAAGCCATCGCCGACATCCGCTCCGGCCGCGCCGAGCGGCTGGAGGGCGATTTCCCGGTCGAGATCGCGCCGCTCGCGCGCGAGACCAATGCACTGATCGACGCCAATCGCGAGATCGTCGAGCGCGCACGCACCCATGTCGGCAATCTCGCGCACGCGATCAAGACGCCGCTGTCGGTCATCGTCAACGAGGCCGCCGCCCACCGCGCCGATGCTTTCGCCGGCAAGGTGCTCGAACAGGCCGACGTGATGCGCGGCCAGCTCGCCCATCATCTGGAGCGCGCCCGCATCGCCGCGCGCGTCACCATCATCGGCACCGTGACGGAAGTGGCGCCCGCCATCGAAGCGCTGGTGCGAACCATGGAGAAGATCCATCGCGATCGCGGCATCACGATCGAGCTGAAGGCGGACGCCAAAGCGAAATTTCGCGGCGAGCGGCAGGATCTGGAGGAGATGGTCGGCAACCTCGTCGACAACGCCTGCAAATGGGCGGCCTCGCAGGTGTTCGTCGAGGTGCTGGTCGAGCCGGAAGCGGAGCCCGGCGCGGGCCCGCGCCTGCGGATCATCGTCGACGATGACGGGCGCGGCCTGTCGGAGGCCGAGCGCGCCCAGGTGTCGCGGCGCGGCCAGCGGCTCGACGAATCAAAGCCGGGATCGGGCCTTGGGCTGTCGATCGTGGTCGATCTTGCCGCGCTCTATGGCGGCAGCCTGACGCTGGGCGGCGCGCCGACCGGCGGCCTGCGCGCGGAGCTGCTGCTGCCGGGGATGTAAGCGGCTGCGGCGACTGAGCATTTTGCAACCCTGTGTGCTCGTCCGCGCGGCATTCCTAAACGACTTCTTAACGCGGGCGCTTCTATGATACCCAGTGGACGCGCTTGCCGTCCGTTTGAGCCATCACCGCCGCATGAACGAGGCATCGATCGAGCGTCTGAGGGAATACCTCGCACAGCTGCCGCCGCAATCGCAGGCGCTGCTGATGCGGGAGTTCGAGCGCGCGCTGGAGCGGGGCGAAGACACGGCGGTTGCGAGCTTCGTGCTCGAGATATTGCGCGGGGTCGTACGCGGCAGCGCGGAAGACGACGAGGACGCGCCGCCACGCACCGAGGACCCGGCGCGGCTGGTGTTCCGTACGCTGGAGCCGTTTCTGGTCGACGGCAATTTTCCGATCCGGCCGGGTCAGATCCGACGCGCGTCGCTGGCACCGGTTTGGCTATGGCTTGAGCGCGACGGCGCCAGTGAAGCCGTGCGCGAATTCGAGCAGGCACTGGCCAACGCACGGGAGACCGAGGCAAGCGTCGAGCCAGCAGTGCGCAAATTGCAGCTTGCGGCAGCGCAGGCGATCGCGAACGTCGCGACGCCCGCGCCGGGCGACGACCGTCAGCGCGTGCTGGCCCGCATTGGTGCGCCCAATGTTGTCGAGGATCTGCTTGCCATCGGATCGGTCTTGCAGGCGCGCGAAGCGCTGGAAACCTTCAATGGCAAGCTGCCGGGCCTTTTGCGCATGTTCGGGGAGTCGCAGATCGGCACCACGGTCGCTTCCCTCAACGTTCCTTCGCTGCAGACCCCGCAGGTCCTGCCGTTTGCGCTGTCGCTCGTCATGCAACGGCTGACGGCGCCGTGGCAGATCATCCGCCTTGCGGTGAAGATGGCGGCGTCCGACGACGAGATCCGCGTCGCCGCCACGCCCTATGGCGTCGCCGTCAGCATGGCGCTGCACGATCTCTATTTCGTCGCGGCGTGCCTTCGCACCGACATCAGGCGCGGCCACTTCGGGGAGGTCGCCGAGCAGCTGAAGACGCTGCACGACGGCGTGCGCGGCCTGCGCACCGAGCTCGATCTGCGCAACGAATCCACATGGGGCAAGCAGCTCGCCTCGATCCGCGCCGACATCTCCAACTCGCTGCAGTCGGAGATCGAAAGCGTGCCTGGCCGCGTCCGCCGTGTCCTGCGCCAGCGCGCCGACAAGGACATCACCGCCGGCGCCAAGATCGACATGTCGGAGGTGGAGGAGACCGCCGGCCTGATCGACTTCGTCGCGGTGTGCCGCACCTATGCCAGCGAGCTTGCCATCAACGAGGTCACGCTGCGCACTTATTCCGACCTGCAGCACTATGTCGAGCAATCCACCGAGGCGCTGGTGCAGTCGTTGCGCAACGAGAAGGGGCGCCCCTATCGTGAACAGCAGATGAAGGCGGCGATCCGCTTCTGCGAAGTGCTGTTCGGCACCGACTATGCCGCGCTGATGAGCCGGGCGGCGGAGAACGCCGTGGTCGGCGATCGCAAGCCCGCCAAGACAGCCCAGAAGTAACAACTATCGGAAATACAATTTTTAGTTGACGATTTTGAATGCGGAACATACCAATCCCGCATGGATTCCGCCATCACGTTCGTAGAATTTGAGAACCAGGTAATTTCGGCGACCTACCGCAAGCTGATGGCGAAGGCCATGGTCGTGGTGGTCGACAAGGAGACCGGACACGAGTTGACAGAACCCACTGTCCGGCTCGCGTCGTCGACGCCTCCCAACGGTTCTGTTCGGCTCAGACTGCCGGCCAAGTTCAGGCCGGGGACCTATTACCTGCGCGCATTGAACGAGCGCGGCGAGCAGCTTGCGCAAAGCCTGCCGTTTCGCATCGCCTGAGCCGCGCCGCATTGGCTGAGACGCCGTATTTGCCTGATTTTCGCGGCTTTTGCCGCGGCAAGCTCATGACAAATGTCAATTGCCGCGGCAGCCGCCGATAGTATAAAGCGGGCACGTCGGCGCATTCGAAAAGTGCCGCTCCGGAACCTTGCTGATGAATCTCTGGTTCGTGTTCGCGCTGATGACGGTCGCGGCGGTATTCGCCGTGCTGTGGCCGCTTGGCCGGCGCTACCAGCCGCGAGCCGAAGGTACCGAGGAAGCGGTCTACCGCGATCAACTCGCGGAAGTCGATCGCGACCTTGCCGGCGGATTGATCGCTGCGGCGGAAGCGGATTCAGCGCGTATCGAGATCAGCCGCCGTCTGCTGGCCGCGACCGACCCCCGGCCGCCTGCGCTGCCGAGCGGCTCGCTGCGCCGCGCGGTCGCCATCGTCGCGCTGGTCGGACTTCCGCTCACCGCCGTTGCGCTCTATCTGCCGCTGGGTTCGCCGCAACTCGGCGACTTCCCGCTCGCCTCGCGCTCGCAGGCGCCCGACGCCAAGCAGCCGCTGGTCAATCTGGTGGCGCAGGTTGAAGCGCATCTGGAAAAGAATCCGACCGACGGCCGCGGCTGGACCGTGCTGGCGCCGGTGCTCGGCCGGCTCGGCCGTTATGACGATGCGGTGCGCGCCTGGCGCAACGCCATCACCTATGCCGGCGACAGCGCCGAGCGCCGCTCCGATCTTGGCGAGGCGATGATGGCGGCGGCCGGCGGCGTCGTCACCGGCGAGGCCAAGGCCGAGTTCGAGCGCGCGGTCGCGATGAATGCGGACGAGGTCAAGGCGAGCTATTTCCTTGGCCTTGCCGCCGAGCAGGACGGTCGCGCGAGCGATGCGCAGGCGATCTGGAAGACGATGCTCGCCAAAGCGCCGCCCGATGCGCCGTGGATCCCGCTGGTGCAGGCGGCGATCGCGAAGGCCGGCGGCGCCGTGGCGCCGCCACTGTCCGACGACACCATGGCTGCCGCCAAGGAAATGACGGAGCCCGATCGCAATGCCATGGTGCGCGGCATGGTCGAGCGGCTCGCCGCCCGGCTGAAGCAGAACGGCGACGACGTCGAGGGTTGGGTGCGGCTGGTGCGCTCCTACATGGTGATGGGCGAGCGCGACAAGGCGATGAGCGCGCAAGCCGACGCGCGAAAGGCTGTTGGTGGCGACGCCGAACGCCTGCGGCAACTTAACGAAGGCCTCAAGGATCTTGGGCTGGAAGGGGCGCCGAAGTTGCCGCCGCTTGCAACGCTGCCGCCGTCGGCGCCCGCGATCTCCGACGACACCATGGCCGCGGCCAAGCAGATGACTGAAGGCGATCGCAGTGCCATGATCCGCGGCATGGTCGACCGGCTCGCCACCCGGCTGAAGCAGAATGGCGACGACGTCGAGGGATGGCTGCGGCTGGTGCGCGCCTATATGGTGATGGGCGACCGCGACAAGGCGATCAGTGCGCGCACCGATGCGCGGCAGGCGGTCGGTGGCGACGCCGAGCGCTTGCGCCAGCTCAACGAAGGCCTCAAGACTCTCGGGCTCGACGGATGATGACTTCACGGAATAAGGGCCCGGCATGACGCGCAAGCAACGGCGATTGACCATGATCGGCGGTGCGCTCGCGGTGCTCGCGATCGCAGCGGCGCTGGTGCTGAACGCAATGCGCGATTCCATCGTGTTCTTCTCGACGCCCTCGATGGCCGCCGAGAAGCAGATTCCGGCCGGCAAGCGCTTTCGTCTGGGCGGACTGGTGCAGCCGGGTTCGCTCAAGCGCAGTGACAATCTCGTGGTCAATTTTGCCGTCGCCGACGGCAGCAACACCTTAGCCGTGACCTACACGGGCATCCTGCCCGACCTGTTCCGCGAAGGGCAGGGCATCGTCGCCGAGGGCGCGCTGGATGCTGCCGGCACCTTCCGCGCCGATACGGTGCTCGCCAAGCACGATGAGACCTACATGCCCAAGGAAGTCGCCGATGCCCTGAAGAAACAGGGCCACTGGAAGGACGACTACGGCGCCAAACCTGTGCAGGGAGCAGCGAAATGATCGCCGAAGCCGGACATTACGCGCTGGTGCTGGCGCTGGGTCTCGCACTGATCCAGTCGGTGGTGCCCGTGATCGGTGCGCGCCGCGGCGACATCGCATTGATGGAAATGGCGCGCTCGACGGCGCTGGCGCAGTTGCTGTTCGTCGGCGCGTCCTTCTGTCTGCTCACGGCGGCGCACGTCACCTCGGATTTCTCGGTCCTCAACGTGTTCGAGAATTCGCATTCGGCAAAGCCGATGATCTACAAGGTCAGCGGCGTGTGGGGTAACCACGAAGGATCGATGCTGCTGTGGGTGTCGATCCTGGCGCTGTTCGGCGCGCTGGTTGCCGCCTTCGGCAACAATCTGCCGGCGTCGCTGCGCGCCCATGTGCTGGCCGTGCAGGCCTGGGTCGCCGGCGCCTTCTATCTCTTCATCCTGCTGACCTCCAATCCCTTTGCGCGCCTCGCGCAGCCGCCGATCGAAGGCCGCGACCTCAATCCGATCCTGCAGGACATTGGGCTCGCCGTGCATCCGCCGATGCTCTATCTCGGCTATGTCGGCTTCTCGATCTCGTTCTCCTTCGCGGTCGCAGCCCTGCTCGAGGGACGTATTGACGCGGCGTGGGCGCGCTGGGTGCGGCCGTGGACATTGGTCGCCTGGATTTTCCTCACGCTCGGCATCGCGATGGGCTCCTACTGGGCCTATTACGAGCTCGGCTGGGGCGGCTGGTGGTTCTGGGATCCGGTCGAGAATGCCTCGCTGATGCCCTGGATTGCCGGCACGGCGCTGTTGCATTCCGCGCTTGTCATGGAGAAGCGCAACGCGCTGAAGGTCTGGACCATCCTGCTGTCGATCCTGACCTTCTCGCTGTCGCTGCTCGGCACCTTCCTGGTGCGCTCGGGCGTCCTGACCTCGGTGCATGCCTTTGCCACCGATCCGGCGCGCGGCGTGTTCATCCTGCTCATCCTCTGCATCTTCATCGGCGGCAGCCTGTCGCTGTTTGCGCTGCGCGCGCCGGCGCTCAAGCAGGGCGGCCTGTTTGCGCCGATCTCGCGCGAGGGTGCGCTCGTGCTCAACAATCTCTTCCTCACCACCGCCTGCGCCACCGTGTTCGTCGGCACGTTGTATCCGCTGGCGCTGGAAGTCTTGACCGGCGAAAAAATTTCGGTCGGCGCGCCGTTCTTCAATCTCACGTTTGGACCGCTGTTCGTGCCGTTACTGCTCGCCGTTCCGTTCGGGCCGCTGCTGGCGTGGAAGCGCGGCGATCTGTTCGCGGCCGCGCAGCGGCTGACGGCGGCGGGCATCGCGGCGGTGCTTGCGATCGCCATGATGTGGGCATGGCTGCGCGGCGGCCCGGTGCTGGCGCCGTTCGCGATCGGGCTGGCCGTGTTCGTGATCGCAGGCGCGTTCAGCGATCTGGCCGAGCGCACCGCGCTGTTCCGCGTTCCCGCGGCCGTCTCGTTGCGGCGGGCGAGGGGACTGCCGCGCGCGGCCTGGGGGGCGGTGTTCGCCCATGCCGGCCTCGGCGTCGCCCTGATCGGCATCGTCTGCGAGACCACCTGGAACAGCGAATACATCGCAACCATGAAGCTCAACCAGACCGCCAACGTCGCGGGCTATGAGCTGAAGCTCGAAGACCTGACGCAGCGGCAGGGCCCGAACTACCGCGAGACCATCGCGCAGTTCGCTGTCAGCCTCGACGGCCAGAAATTTCCCGACATGACGCCGTCCAAGCGCGCGTTCACGACGCGCGGCATGTCGACCACGGAAGCGGCGTTGCTGACGCGCGGCGCGAGCCAGCTCTACATCTCGCTCGGCGACGTCACCGCCGAGGGCGCCGTCGCGGTGCGCATCTATCACAAGCCGTTCGTGCTGCTGATCTGGTGGGGGCCGGTGCTGATGGCTTTTGGCGGCATGCTGTCGCTGTCGGATCGCCGCTTGCGCGTCGGCGCGCCAAAACCCGCGCGCGCCGCGCGTCACCTGCAGGCGGCGGAATGAAACGCGCATTCATCATCCTTGCGCTCGCGGCGGCGGTCATGTCGGCTCGCCGGCCCGCGCCGTGCAGCCCGACGAGATCATGGACGATCCGGTCAAGGAGGCTCGCGCGCGCGAGCTGTCGAAAGAGCTGCGTTGCATGGTCTGTCAGAACCAGTCGATCGACGATTCCGACGCGCCGCTGGCGCGCGACCTTCGCCTGTTGGTGCGCGAGCGCATTGCGTCGGGCGATAGCGACTCGCAGGTGATCGATTTCCTGGTGGCACGCTATGGCGAGTTCGTGCTGCTCAAGCCGCGCTTCAACCCGCATACCGTGCTGCTGTGGCTGCTGCCGCCGCTGGCGCTGATGGGGGGAGGAATTGCGCTTTGGGTCTATTCCCGCCGCCGCGAGAGGGCAGGGGGAATCAGCCAGGAATCGGGGCTTGAACTGACCCCGGAAGAAATAGCGCGCCTGGAAAAGCTGCTGGCTTCCGAACCGCCGGCCAGGTCCGACGAGGCGCATTCTTAAGCCGTTGAAACGGCTGCGCTATTCTGCCGCATCCGGCAGCGTCTAAATTACAAAAATTTAACTCCCCCGCCAGCGCGCCGTAAGGCGGAAATCCCCATGTTCCCTGTTGTCAGGTGCCAGCCCCCGCACCGTCGAATTTCTCTTCTGTTGGAGACTTACCAGGATGACTGAACGCCCCGTCGACCTTTCCACCCTTCCTTCCTACCAGGCGTCCAGGCGCCCGGTGTTCTCGCTGCGCAAGTTCGCGCTGATGGCTTCCGTCGTCGCCGGCCTCGGCGCGTCGGTTTACGGGTTCAGCCCCTCGCATGGCCCGATCGATATCTTCACCTCGAGCGCGCATGCGCAGGTCAACAACGAGGTGCGCAAGGTCGCGCAGCCGGTCGGCTTTGCCGACATCGTCGAGCGCGTGAAGCCCTCGGTGATTTCCGTGAAGGTCGCGATGGGCGACAAGACCGCGAAGGACGACAGCGCCGACAAGGACGATTCGCCGTTCCAGCCCGGCTCGCCGATGGAGCGCTTCTTCCGCCGCTTCGGCGGTCCCGATGGTATGCCCCCGGGCCTGAAGGGTGGCCCGCGCGGTGGCCGTGGTCCGGTGACCGGCCAGGGCTCCGGCTTCTTCATCTCGGCTGACGGCTTTGCCGTGACCAACAACCACGTGGTCGACGGCGCCGACAAGGTCGAGGTCACGACCGATGACGGCAAGACCTATTCCGCCAAGGTGATCGGCACCGATCCGCGCACGGATCTGGCGCTGATCAAGGTTGCCGGCCGCACCGACTTCCCGTTCGCGAAACTGTCCGACAGCAAGCCGCGGATCGGCGACTGGGTGCTCGCGGTCGGCAATCCCTTCGGCCTCGGCGGCACCGTGACCGCCGGCATCGTCTCGGCTTCCGGCCGCGACATCGGCAGCGGTCCGTATGACGACTTCATCCAGATCGACGCGCCCGTGAACAAGGGCAACTCCGGCGGCCCCGCGTTCGACGTGTCCGGTGAGGTGATGGGCGTCAACACCGCCATCTACTCGCCGTCCGGCGGCAGCGTCGGCATCGCGTTCTCGATTCCCGCCTCCACGGTGAAGACCGTGATCGCCCAGCTCAAGGACAAGGGCAGCGTCAGCCGCGGCTGGATCGGCGTCCAGATCCAGCCCGTCACCTCCGACATTGCCGACAGCCTCGGCATGAAGAAGGCGGAAGGCGCGCTGGTGGCCGAACCCCAGGCCAACGGTCCGGCGGCCAAGGCCGGCATCGAGTCGGGCGACGTGATCGTCGCCGTCAACGGCGAGCCGGTCAAGGATGCCAAGGAACTCGCGCGCACCATCGGCGGGCTCGCACCCGGCAATGCTGTGAAGCTCAACGTGCTGCACAAGGGGCAGGACAAGGTCATCAACCTGACGCTCGGCCAGTTGCCGAACACGGTTGAGGCCAAGGCCGACCTCGACAAGGACAGCAGCAAGCCCAGCCGCGGAACCGACGTGCCGAAGCTCGGCATGACCGTTGCGCCCGCCAACAGCGTCGCCGGCGCCGGCAAGGAAGGCGTCGTGGTGACCGAAGTCGATCCGAAGAGCGCTGCGGCTGAACGCGGCTTCAAGGAAGGCGACGTGATCCTCGAAGTCGGCGGCAAGAGCGTTGCCAGCGCCGACGACGTGCGCGATGCGATCACGGCTGCGCGAGGTGACAACAAAAGCACCGTGCTGATGCGCGTGAAGAGCGGCGGTTCGTCGCGGTTTGTGGCAGTGCCGCTGGCCAAGGGTTAAGTACAGGAGATCCAGATGGAGAGTGTCGCCGGCATTAGTCGCCCCCGCCGCGGCGCTTTCCGGGGAGCGGGTTCAAAGCTCGCTCCCTCTGGTGGCTACCTTCCGGTGGAATACGCCCCCCTCCGTCGGAAGGGTCTAAGGGCGGTGAGGTCCCCCAGCTTCACCGCCCGCTTTTTTTCACATCGTCGAGAGGGCGCTTCCTCGTCTTGCATGAGAGGGTCAGTCACGCCATGGTGACAGAGCTCAATCCGGTGACATCATCCGTCAACACCAGTCCGAATCCCAGCATGCGCCTTCTGATCGTCGAAGACGACCGCGAATCGGCCGACTACCTCGTCAAGGCGTTCCGCGAGGTCGGCCACGTCGCCGATCTCGCCAGCGACGGCGAGGAGGGACTCGCGCTCGCCGACAGCGGCGATTACGACGTGCTGGTGGTGGACCGCATGCTGCCCAAGCGCGACGGGCTTTCGCTGATCGGCACGCTGCGCGAAAAAGGCAACCGCACGCCGGCGCTGATTCTCTCCGCGCTCGGCCAGGTCGACGACCGCATCAAGGGCCTGCGCGCCGGCGGCGACGACTATCTGCCGAAGCCGTATTCCTTCGCCGAGCTTCTGGCGCGCGTCGAGGTGCTGTCGCGCCGCCATGGCGGCCCGGCGGAAGAGACCGTCTACAAGGTCGGCGATCTCGAGCTCGACCGGCTCTCCCACCGCGTCGTGCGCGGCAAGGAGGAATTGACCCTGCAGCCGCGCGAGTTCCGCCTGCTCGAATATCTGATGAAGCATGCCGGCCAGGTGGTGACGCGCACCATGCTGCTGGAAAACGTCTGGGATTATCACTTCGATCCGCAGACCAACGTCATCGACGTGCACATCTCGCGCCTGCGCTCCAAGATCGACAAGGGATTCGATCGCCCGCTGCTGCACACCATTCGCGGCGCCGGCTACATGATCCGCGACGGCATCCGGTAGGGGTGCCGTGGGGGCGTTCGGCAAACTGATCCGCACCACGGCGTTTCGCCTGACGCTGGTCTATCTGTTCCTGTTCGCGCTGTTTGCGGCGTCGCTGCTCGCCTTCTTTGTGTGGAACACGCGGCGCCTGATTACCGAGCAGATCACCACCACGGTCAATTCCGAGGTGTCGGAGCTCAACGAGATCTATCTGCGCAGTGGCCTCGGTCGGCTTACTTGGTCCGTCGCCCGCCGCGCGCTGCGGCCGGGCGCCAATCTTTACCTCATCACGGCACCGAACGGGGTGGCGCTGGAAGGCGGCAACATCAGCGCGCTCGCGCCCGGCGTAATGGCCACCTCGGGCTGGTCGGAAACCCTCTACCGGAGGCTCGACGAAACCGACAATGTCGATCACCGCGCGCTGGTGAAGGTCACCGAGCTCAGCAACGGCTTCCGGCTTTTGATCGGGCGCGACCTCGAAGAGCGGCGGAGGCTGTTCGGCATCGTCGCCAAGGGCACGCAATGGTCGGTGCTGGTCGTCATCGTGCTCGGCATCTGTGGCGGCAGTCTTCGTCTCGCGCCGCGTGCTGCAGCGGATCGACGCCATGACCGGCACCACCCAGCGCATCATGGCCGGCGACCTCTCCGGGCGCCTGCCGGTCGGGCGCAGCGGCGACGAACTGGATCGACTGGCCGGCAATCTCAATGCGATGCTGGAGCGCATCGAGGCGCTGATGAACGGGCTGAAGGAAGTGTCCGACAACATCGCCCACGACCTGAAGACACCGCTGACGCGTTTGCGCAACCGCGCCGAGGAGGCCTTGGCGCGCTCAAGCAGCGAAGCCGACTACCGCGCGGCGCTGGAGCGCACCATCGAAGAGTCCGACGGGCTGATCCGCACCTTCAATGCGCTGTTGATGATCGCGCGTGCCGAGTCCGGCCAGGCGCGCGGCAACATGGATGATTTCGACGCCGCCGAGGTCGCCAACGGCATTTACGAGCTTTATGAGCCGCTCGCCGACGACGACGGCATGACGCTGACGGTCAAGACCGCGGCCGCGCCGCTGCATGGCAACCGCGAATTGATCAGCCAGGCGCTGGCCAATCTGGTGGAAAACGCCATCAAATACGGCAAGCCCGCTGCCTCGGCACAGCCGCTCGGTCTCAAGGCGGCGCGGGAGATCGCGATCGAGGCCCGACGCGATGGCGATTCCGTGCTGCTCAGCGTCACCGATCATGGCCCCGGCATTCCCGAGGCCGACCGCAAGCATGCCATCGAGCGCTTCGTGCGGCTGGAGGCCAGCCGCACGCAGCCCGGCTCGGGCCTCGGCCTCAGCCTCGCCAGTGCGGTCGCCACCCTGCATGGCGGGGAGCTCCGGCTTGGCGATGCGCGTCCCGGCCTGGTGGCGACGCTGGTGCTTCCGGCGCTCAGCGGCGAGAGGCTTGCGGCGCCAGCACAGGATGTGTCACAGAAGGTGGCATGAACGCATCCGCGCCGGGAAACGCGGAACGACATTCACTTGCCGCCCGCCTCATCGCGGGGCCGTATGTCTCCGCTCCCGACAAAGCCGAACAACGTCTTGGCGACTGGCTCAGGGAAATCGAGCCCGCGCAGTCGGCTGCGCTGGATGCGCTGCTCGAGCACGCCAATGCGAAGAAGATCCTGCTCGGGATCGCCGAGTTCTCGCCCTATCTGTTCGATCTCGTGCGCGCCGATGCCGGCCGCCTGATCCGTATTCTTTCGTGCGACCCGGAGTCGCACCTCGCCGCGCTGATCGAGGAGACCTCGCGCGCGGTGTGGTCGGCACCCGGCGAGACCGATGTAACCGTTCTGCTTCGCCGCATGAAGGCGGAAGCGGCGCTTCTGATCGCGCTGTGCGACATCGGCGGAGTCTGGCCGGTGATGCGGGTCACCGCCGGGCTGACCGAACTCGCCACCGCCTCGGTGCAGATGGCGCTGCGCTTCCTGCTGCGCCATGAGGTGGCGCGCGGCCGCATCAGGGCGACGGACCCAGAACATCCCGAGGTCGGCTGCGGCCTGATCGTGCTCGCCATGGGCAAGATGGGCGCCGGCGAGCTGAATTATTCCAGCGACATCGACCTGATCGTGTTCTTTGACCGCAATGCGACCTCGCTCGATCCCGATATCGAGCCGCAACCGTTCTTCGTGCGGCTGACGCAAGCAATGGCGCGGCTGCTGCAGCAGCGCACCGGCGAAGGCTATGTTTTCCGCGTCGACTTGCGGCTGCGGCCCGACCCGGCCTCGACGCAGGTGGCGATCTCCACCGAAGCGGCGCTGCATTACTACGAGCGGGAAGGGCGCACCTGGGAGCGCGCCGCCATGATCAAGGCGCGGCCATGCGCCGGCGATCTCGCCGCGGGCGATGCCGTCGTCGCCGAGATCGCGCCGTTCGTCTGGCGCAAGCATCTCGACTTTGCCGCCCTTGCCGATGTCCACGACATGAAGCGGCAGATGCAGACCTATCGCGGCCAGAGCGATATTTCGGTCGAAGGCCACAATGTGAAGGTCGGCCGCGGCGGCATCCGCGAGATCGAGTTCTTCGCCCAGACCCAGCAATTGATCGCCGGCGGCCGTCACCCGGAATTGCGGGTGCGGCCGACACTGCAGGCGCTCGATGTGCTCGCGAGCAGCAACTGGATCACCTTTGAGGCGCGCGACCAGCTCACGGTGGCCTACGAATTCCTGCGCCGGGTCGAGCACCGCCTGCAGATGGTCGCGGACGAGCAGACCCATGCGCTGCCGGAGGAGCGCGAGGCGGTCGAGCGCTTTGCGAATTTCTTCGGCTATGAGAGCCGCGACGCCTTCGCCAAGGACCTCGTCGGCCACCTCAACATCGTGCAGGGCCACTACAGCCGCCTGTTCGAGGGCGATCCGACCGGCACGGAGAAACTGCCCGATCTCGACTACGCGGCCGGGCCCGATGACAAGCGCCTGCTCGATTATTTGTTGTCGCTCGGCTTCAAGAAGCCGGCGATGGTCGCGACCACCGTGCAGCAGTGGCTGACCGGCGATTATCGCGCGCTGCGGTTCGAAGAGACACGCAACGCCTTCGTCGAGTTCGTGCCGGCCTTGATCGACGGCCTTGCGCATGCGGAGGAGCCGGACAATGCGGTGACCGCATTCGACGGCTTCCTGCAGGCGCTGCAGCGCGGCGGGCGGTTGATCTCGCTGCTCAGCCAGAACCCCGACCTGGTCGCGCTGGTGGCGCTGATCCTCGGTGCTGCGCCCCGGCTCGGCGACATGCTGGCCCGCCAGCCGCGGATCATGGACGGCCTGATCGATCCGCGCTTCTTCGGCGCGATGCCGGACCGCAAGGAATTGTCCGAACGGCTGGCGGCGACGTTGCAGGACGCCGCCTCCTACGAAGATTTCCTCGATCGCCTGCGGCTGTTCGGGCAGGAGAGCCTGTTCCTGATCGGCACGCGCATCCTGTCCGGCACGGTTTCGGCGCAGCAGGCGGGCACCGCCTTTGCCGACGTCGCCGAGGGCATCGTCCACACCGTGCACGGCCTCGTCACCGACCAGTTCGCCGGCCAGTACGGCAGGATCAGGGAGCAGGAGACCGCGATCGTCGCCATGGGCCGGCTCGGTAGCCGCGAGATGACGGCGTCCTCCGACCTCGATCTGATCCTGCTCTATGACTACGACCACGAGAATCCGGAGTCGGACGGCGAGCGCTCGCTCAACGGCGCGCAGTATTTCGCCCGCTTCACCCAGCGGCTGATCAGCGCCTTCACGACGCGGACCAATTACGGCGTGCTGTACGATATCGACATGCGGCTGCGCCCGTCGGGCCGCGCCGGCCCGCTGGCGTCGCGGCTCGACTCCTTCGCCGACTACCAGGAGCGCGAGGCCTGGACCTGGGAGCACATGGCGCTGACGCGGGCGCGGGTGATCTCGTCGTCGCCCGGCTTCGGCAAGAAGATCGAGGACGTCATCCGCGCCGTGCTGGTTCGCCCGCGCGATCCCGCCGCCACCGCCGCCGACGTCGCCGACATGCGCCGCGCCATCGCGCAGGAAAAGGGCGAGGACGATATCTGGGATCTCAAATACGCGGCCGGCGGCACCGTCGATATCGACTTCATCGCGCAGCACCTGCAGCTCGTCCACGCCGCCGAGAAACCCGACATCCTCAATGTCTCCACGCTCGCCGTGATCGACAATGCGGCTCGGCTCGGCGTGCTCACGCAGTCGGATGCCGAAGTGCTGCGAGGCGCAGGGCGGCTCTATCACGACCTGACGCAGATCATCAGGCTCTGCGTCAGCGACAAGTTCAATCCGGCTACCGCGGGCGAAGACCTGCTGCGGGTGATGGCGCGGGCAGGGGATACGCCGGACTTTTCGACATTGCAGGCGCGGCTGCGCGAAACGCAGGCTGAAGTGCGGCGAGTGTTTACCGCTGTTGTTGGCTAGGCGTTCTTCAATTTCGCGATAGCGTCGCGCACGTTGGGATCGAGCCCGGCGCCGCCGGCGTCGAGATGGGCAAAGATCGCCTTGCGCATCCGCGGATCCCAGAACTTCCTGATGTGTTCGGCAATGCCGGGAACGGCCTTGTCGTGGCCCTGGCTCTGGAAGAATTTTCCGATCTGGTTGGCCATGTAGACCAGTCTGTCAGGCGACGACACGATTGGCCTCCTTGACGGCAGTCTCGACCGCAATGCGCTGCGGATGGGTGAACACCTCAAATCCGTCGACCGCGCGCGATGGCGCAGAGCGTGATCCCGGCGGCATCCGCCATCCGCACCGCGAGCGCGGTCGGCGCCGAAATCGCCACCAGCAGCGGCGCGCCCATGCTGGCGGCCTTCTGCACCATCTCGACGGAGACGCGGCTGGTCAGCAGCACCATGCCGTCGGCGGCGGAACAGCCTTCGAGTGCGAGGTGACCGGCAAGCTTGTCGAGCGCGTTGTGGCGGCCGACATCCTCGCGCAAGGCCACGATGCCCTGCGACGGCGTCCAGAACGCCGCCGCATGCACGGAACGGGTCTCGATGTTGAGCGCCTGCAGCGGCGAGACGGCGGCCATTGCCGCCATGATCGTTGCGCGGAGAAGCTTCGCCCGTGCGGGACGATGGCGACCGGCCGCACCGCTTCGGCGATCGATTCCAGGCCGCAGATACCGCAGCCGGTGGGGCCGGCGATATGCCGCCGCCGCTCGTTGATCCGCGCCGCCTTGTCGGGGGCAAGCCACATGCGCAGCTCGATCCCGTCGTCGAGCTCGACCACGTCGATGGACTCGATTTCGTCGGCGGACTGAACGACGCCCTCGGTGAGGCTGAAGCCGACGGCGAAATCCCGCAAGTGCTGCGGCGTCGCCATCATGACGGCATAGGTGCCGCCATTATAGGTCAGCGCAACCGCGGTTTCCTCCGCGATGCGGCGCGTGCCGCAGCTGGCCGCGCCGTCGCGCCAGGCCTCGCGGTCGAATGTCCTGACGGGATCGTGCATGACCGGCTACTCCGCCGCTTCCGCAGGCGCGATGCGCCGGGAGTGGCGCGCCTGCTCGTCGTAGGATTTCTGCCAGTCGGTCGGCCCGTTCGACGGCGAGATCTGCACCGCGGTGACCTTGTATTCCGGACAGTTGGTCGCCCAGTCCGAGAAGTCGGTGGTGATGACGTTGGCCTGCGTGTCCGGGTGGTGGAAGGTGGTGTAGACCACGCCGGGCGCGACGCGGTCGGTGATCTCGGCGCGCAGCGTCGTCTCGCCGGCGCGGCTGGCCAGCCGCACCCAGTCGCCGTCGCGCACGCCGCGCTGCTCGGCGTCGTGCGGATGGATTTCGAGCCGGTCCTCGCCATGCCAGACCACGTTGTCGGTGCGCCGGGTCTGCGCGCCGACATTGTACTGGCTGAGGATGCGGCCGGTGGTGAGCAGCAGCGGGATAGCGCGGGCCGGTGCGCTCGTCGGTCGGGATGTATTCGGTGATGACGAACTTGCCCTTGCCGCGCACGAAACCGTCGATGTGCATGACCGGCGTGCCCTCCGGCGCCTTCTCGTTGCAGGGCCACTGCACCGAGCCGAGCTCGTCGAGCTTTGCGTAGGAGACGCCGGCGAAGGTCGGCGTCAGCGCGGCGATCTCGTCCATGATCTCGGACGGATGATTGTAGTGCATGTCGAAGCCCATCGCCTTGGCGAGGCCGATGCGTGACCTCCCAGTCGGCCATGCCCGTTGCGCGGCGTCATCACCTTGCGCACGCGCTGGATGCGGCGCTCGGCATTGGTGAAGGTGCCGTCCTTCTCGAGGAAGGTGGAGCCGGGCAGGAAGACGTGGGCGTAGTTGGCGGTCTCGTTGAGGAAGAGATCGTGGACGATGACGCATTCCATCGCCGACAGTGCGGCCACGACATGCTTGGTGTTGGGATCGGACTGCAGGATGTCCTCGCCCTGGACGTAGAGCCCCATGAAGGTGCCTTCGATCGCGGCATCGAACATGTTGGGGATGCGCAGGCCCGGCTCCGGGTTGAGCTTGACGTTCCAGGCCGTCTCGAACAGGTCGCGCACGGCCTCGCCCGAGATGTGGCGATAGCCCGGCAGCTCGTGCGGGAACGAGCCCATGTCGCAGGAGCCCTGGACATTGTTCTGGCCGCGCAGCGGGTTCACGCCGACGCCGGGGCGGCCGATATTGCCGGTCACCATCGCGAGGTTGGCGATCGCGATCACGGTGGTCGAGCCCTGGCTGTGCTCGGTGACGCCGAGCCCGTAATAGATCGCGCCATTGCCGCCGGTCGCGAACAGCCGCGCCGCTTCGCGCAGGTCCTTCGGATCGACGCCGGTCATGATCGCGGTGGCTTCCGGGCTGTTCTTCGGCAGGGCGACGAACTCGGCCCATTCCTGGAACTCGTCCCAGTCGCAGCGCTCGCGCACGAAGGCTTCGTTGACGAGGCCTTCGGTGACGATGACATGCGCCAGCGCCGTCATCACGGCGACGTTGGTGCCGGGCATCAGCGGCAGGTGCAGCGCCTTGACGTGAGGCGCCTCGACCATTTCGGTGCGGCGCGGATCGACCACGATCAGCTTGGCGCCCTGGCGCAGCCGCTTCTTCAGGCGCGAGGCGAACACCGGATGGGCCGCGGCCGGATTGGCGCCGATGACCATGACGACGTCGGTATGCTCGACCGAGTCGAAATCCTGCGTGCCGGCCGAGGTGCCGAAGGTGGTGGCAAGGCCATAGCCGGTCGGCGAGTGGCAGACGCGGGCGCAGGTGTCGACATTGTTGGTGCCGAAGCCGGCGCGGATCAGCTTCTGCACCAGATAGGTTTCTTCATTGGTGCAGCGGGACGAGGTGATGCCGCCGATGGCTTCCTTGCCGTATTTGGCCTGGATGTCGCGCAGCCTGTCGCCGCGAAGGTGAACGCCTCGTCCCAGGACACTTCGCGCCAGGGATCGCTGATCTTCTCGCGGATCATCGGCTTGAGGATGCGTTCCTTGTGGGTGGTGTAGCCCCAGGCAAAGCGGCCCTTGACGCAGGAATGGCCGCGATTGGCCTTGCCGTCCTTGTAGGGCACCATGCGCACGACTTCCTCGCCGCGCATTTCCGCCTTGAAGGTGCAGCCGACGCCGCAGTAGGCGCAGGTCGTCACCACCGAGTGCTCGGGCTGGCCGATCTCGATCACGGATTTTTCGGTCAGCGTCGCGGTCGGGCAGGCCTGCACGCAGGCGCCGCAGGAGACGCATTCGGAGCCGAGGAAACTTTCGCTCATGCCCGGCGAGACGCGGCTGTCGAAACCGCGGCCGGAGATCGTCAGCGCAAAGGTGCCTTGCACCTCCTCGCAGGCGCGGACGCAGCGCGAGCAGACGATGCATTTGGAGGGATCGTAGGTGAAGTAGGGATTGGACTCGTCCTTCGGCATCCAGTTGTCGTTGTCGCAGCCGTGCGACTTGGCGAAGACGTGGTTCTCGCCCTCATAGCCATAGCGGACGTCGCGCAGGCCCACGGCGCCCGCCATGTCCTGCAATTCGCAATCGCCATTGGCGGCGCAGGTGAGGCAGTCCAGCGGATGGTCGGAGATGTAGAGCTCCATCACGCCCTTGCGCAGTTTCTTCAGCCGCTCGGTCTGGGTGTGAACGACGAGGCCGGGCATGACCGGCGTGGTGCAGGAGGCCGGCGTGCCGGCGCGGCCTTCGATCTCGATCAGGCAGAGGCGGCAGGAACCGAAGGCATCCACCATGTCGGTGGCGCACAGTTTCGGGATCTGCGTGCCGGCTTCCATCGCCGCGCGCATGATCGAGGTGCCCTCGGGCACGGTGACGCTGCTGCCGTCGATGGTCAGCGTGACCATGGTCTCGGACTTCGCGCGCGGCGTGCCGTAATCGATTTCCTGGATCAGGGACATCTTCGGTCCTCCTATTCCGCGGCCTGCATACGGGCCGGTGCCGGGCCAAAATCTTCCCGGAAATGTTTCAGTGCGCTCATGACGGGGTAGGGCGTGAAGCCGCCCAGCGCGCAGAGCGAGCCGAGCTTCATGGTGTTGCAGAGGTCCTCGACCAGGGCGAGGTTCTGCTCGACGCCTTCGCCGCGCCTGATCTTGTCGATGGTCTCGACGCCGCGGGTCGAGCCGATGCGGCAGGGCGTGCACTTGCCGCAGGATTCGACGGCGCAGAACTCCATGGCAAAGCGCGCCTGCTTCGCCATATCGACGGTGTCGTCGAACACCACGATGCCGGCGTGACCGATCAGGCCGTCGCGCGCCGCAAAGGCCTCGTAGTCGAACGGCGTATCGAACAGCGCGCGGGGGAAATAGGCGCCGAGCGGGCCGCCGACCTGCACCGCGCGAACCGGACGGCCGGTGAACGTGCCGCCGCCGATATCGTCGACGAGTTCGCCGAGGGTGATGCCGAACGCGGTCTCGAACAGGCCGCCATGTCTGATGTTGCCGGCGAGCTGGATCGGCATGGTGCCGCGCGAGCGCCCCATGCCGTAGTCGGCATAGGCCTTGGCGCCGTTGTCGAGGATGAAGGGGATCGCGGCAAAGCGACAGCACGTTGTTGATCACGGTCGGCTTGCCGAACAGACCCTTGTGCGCCGGCAGCGGCGGCTTGGCGCGAACGATGCCGCGACGGCCCTCGAGGCTTTCGAGCAGCGAGGTCTCCTCGCCGCAGACATAGGCGCCGGCGCCGACGCGCACTTCGAGATCGAAGCTGTGCGCGGAGCCGCCGATTCCGGCCCCGAGACAGCCGGCGCGCCGCGCGGCCGCGATCGCCGCGTTCATCGCGATCACCGCGTGCGGATATTCGGAGCGGATATAGATATAGCCCTTGGTGGCGCCGACCGTGATGCCGGCAATGGTCATGCCTTCGATCACGCACGAAGGGATCGCCTTCCATGATCATCCGATCGGCAAACGTGCCGCTGTCGCCTTCGTCGGCGTTGCAGACGATAAATTTGCGGTCGCCCTGCGCCTGCGCCACCGTCTTCCACTTGATGCCGGTCGGAAAACCGGCACCGCCGCGGCCGCGCAGGCCGGAGGCGGTGACGTCGGCGAGGATCGCGTCCGGGCCGAGGGTGAGCGCGCGTTCGAGACCGCGGTAGCCGCCGTGAGCGCGGTAGTCTTCCATCGAGCGCGGATCGGTCACGCCGCAGCGCGCGAAGGTGAGGCGGGTCTGCCGCTTCAGCCAGGGAATTTCATCCGCAATGCCGAGGCGCAGCGGATGCTGGCCGTTGCCGGCAACGGCATCGAGCAGCGAAGCGACGTCGGACACGCGCACCGGACCGAATGCAATGCGGCCCGCCGATGTCGCGACCTCGACCATCGGTTCCAGCCAATAGAGGCCGCGCGAGCCGGTCCTGACGATCTCGACCGCCATGCCGCGCGCGTTAGCTGCCTGCACCAGCGCGAGTGCGACATCATCGGCGCCGACCGCAACGGCACCGGCATCGAGCGGAATGAAGACGCGGAGGTTCATCGCTGTACCTCCGCGAGCAAGGCATCGAGCCGCTTCTCATCCAGCCGTCCGACCACGCGGCCATCCAGCATGGCTGACGGCGCGGTCGCGCAGAGGCCGAGGCAATAGATCGGCTTCGAGCGTCACGCGCTCGTCGGCGCTCGTATAGCCCAAGGCTATGCCAAGCTTCGCTTCAGCGTGTGCGGCCAGCGCATCGCCGCCGGCCGCCTGGCAGGCCTCGGCGCGGCACAGTTTCAGCACATGCCGGCCCGCCGGTTCCTTGCGGAAATCGTGGTAGAAGGTGAAGACGCCATGCACTTCGGCGCGCGAGAGGCTCAGCGCTTCCGCAACCATCGGGATTGCCGGCTCCGGCACATAGCCGAACTCCTCCTGCAGCGCGTGCAGGATCACCAGCGTCGCGCCTTCGATTGCCTTGTGCTCGGCGATGATTTCGGCCGCGCGCTCGGCGCTCCATGGTTGATGAGCCGGTGCCATCGACGTTTCCTGCACGTTTCCCAATCAGCGTTTTGTCGTTTTTCATAAGAGTTGGAATTGCTCCAGACATCAATAAAGCAGTCTCATGCCGCGATAGGGAATGAAGATCGATAGGGATGTGCTATGGATCGATAGAGAGCCGGAATGCCGGGATTTCTCGCGCATCCGGCGTATGTTACGTATGAGTCGCGACAGTCCGGGAATCGTTAATCCTAACGAGGCACTTCACTTGATCGACAAGCTTGAACTTCTGCTCGCCCTTGCCAAGGAACGTCACTTCGGCCGCGCCGCTGAGGCCTGCGGCGTGACGCAGCCGACGATGTCCACCAGCCTCAAGCAGCTCGAGGAGATTTTGGGCGTGATGCTGGTGCAGCGCGGCTCGCGCTTCCAGGGCTTTACGCCGGAGGGCGAGCGCACGCTGGACTGGGCGCGGCGCATCGTCGGCGATACCCGCGCGATGCGGCAGGAGATGAAGAGCCTCAAGCACTCGCTTTCCGGCGAACTAAAGATCGCGGCGATCCCGACCGTGCTCGGCATGGTGGCGCAGCTGACGACGCCGTTTCGCGCGCGCTATCCCGATGTTCGCTTCCGCATCCAGTCCTGCACGTCGTCGGAAGTGCTGGGTCTCCTTGAAAACCTCGAGGTCGATGCGGGGCTCGGCTACATCGAGAACGAGCCGATCGGCAATGTGCGCACCATTCCGCTCTATGACGAGAGCTACCGGTTGCTGACTGCACGCGATGCCATGTTCGGCGACCGCGAGCAGGTGACCTGGAAAGAGGTGGGGCAGGTGCCGCTGTGCCTGCTGACCCCCGACATGCAGAACCGCCGCATCATCGATCGCACCTTGAGCTCGGTGGGCGCGGAGGCGACGCCGATGCTGACGTCGAATTCGCTGCTCGTGCTCTACACCCATGTCAAGACGGGGCGCTGGGCCAGCGTGATGCCGGCCAAGCTCGCCGAGACGCTTGGCCTTGCGGACGCCGTGCGCAGCATTCCCATCGTCGAGCCCGAGGTCAATTATTCGATCGGCCTCATCATCCCGCAGCGCGACCCGATGACGCCGCTGCTGGCCGCGCTGGTGCAGATCGCGCGCGAGGTGGCGCCGACGTTGCAGTCGTGATGCGAGGTGAGTGAAGGTTGATGAGCGGAACTAAACGCCGCGCATTGCATACAGGGAAGAGGAAAACGCCAGCAATTGCCCAAAGAACTCGCTTGAAGGAACTGGCGCGAACGTCTTCACTTCGTCGTGGGTCCTTGGGGTGACACCCGAGCTTGCCCGGCCTCATTCCATCCACCCGATCAGAGCCCTCGCCAGCGGTGACGCCCGGCGAGGGCTTTTGTTTGATGTGCTCGGGGAGCCACGGTGGTCGTTGTGGCGCCCAGGCACGACCGTCGCCGCTACGCCGCCTTCTTCACCTTGCTGGCATCGAGTGGCAGCGTGACGCGGACCACGGTGCCGGTGCCGAGCTTGGAGCGCAGCCTCATGGTGCCGCCGTGCAAGCCCGTGAGCGAGCGGGCGATGGCTAGCCCAAGGCCCGAGCCCTGGTAGCTCTTGGTGAGCTGGCTCTCGACCTGCTCGAACGGCTTGCCGAGACGCCGCAGCGATTCCGGCGCGATGCCGATGCCGGTGTCGGCGATCATCAGCACGATCGGAGTCGTTCAGCATGCGGCCGCGCACCTCGACCTTGCCGTCGTCGGGCGTGAACTTCACCGCATTCGACAGCAGGTTGACGATGATCTGCTTGACCGCGCGGCGGTCGGCGACCACGGAGATCGTGCTCTCGATGTCGGCATAGCAGCGTCAGGTGCTTGTCCTCGGCGCGGCCGGACACCACGCGCAGCGACTCGGCCAGCGTTCGCGACAGGTCGAGCGGCTCCATGTCGAGCTTCATGCGGCCGGCCTCGATCTTGGACATGTCGAGGATGTCGTTGATGACTTCGAGCAGGTATGTCCCCGAGGTCAGGATGTCGTGGCAGTATTCCTGGTACTTGTCCGAGCCGAGCGTGCCGAACATGCCGCTGCCCATGATCTCGGAGAAGCCGATGATGGCGTTGAGCGGCGTGCGCAGCTCGTGGCTCATATTGGCGAGGAATTTCGACTTGGCCTGGTTGGCGTCCTCGGCGCGGTTCTTCTCCTCGCCGTATTTCTGCGCGAGGTCGGCAAGCTCGAGGGCCTGCCGTTCCAGGGCGGATTGCGAGCGCTGCAGGTCGGTGACGGTGGCGCGCAGGCGAAGGTCGTTGTCGACCAGCTTCTGCTCGTGCTCCTTGATGCGGGTGATGTCGGTGCCGACCGAGACGTAGCCGCCGTCCTTGGTGCGGCGCTCGCTGATGTGCAGCCAGCTGCCGTCCTCGAGCTGGGCCTCGAAGGTGCGCGCGCCCGGCGCCTGGTTGGCGGCGCCCTGCAGGCGGGTGCGCACCTCGGGCATGCGGCCGACCTCGATCACGGTTTCGTACGAGGTGCCCGGCGTCACCGCGCTGTCGGGCAGCTTGTGCAGCCGCTGGAAGTGCGAGTTGCAGAGCACGAGGCGATCCTCGGCGTCCCACAGCACGAAGGCTTCCGGAATGGTCTCGATGGCGTCGCGCAGGCGAAGATCGGCTTCCACCGTCTTCTCGGCGAGGCTCTTCTGCTCGGTGATGTCGACGGCGATGCCGATCAGATGCAGGCCGGCGTCCGCAGCGGCACGGGAGAGCTCGCAGCGCACGCGCAGCCAGATCCAGTGGCCGTCGGCGTGCTGCATGCGGAAGGATCTGGTCGATGTGGTCGATGGTGCCGGCGATCAGCTGGTCGGCGAATGTCGAACAGATCGATGTCGTCGGAATTCACCAGCGCGTTGACCTCGCCGAAGGTGAGGAGGTCGCTGCGGCTGTCGAGCCCGAGCATGGTGAACATCGACTGCGACCAGAAGATGCGGCCGCGCGAGAGGTCCCAGTCCCACAGGCCGCAGCGGCCGCGGTTGAGCGCGGTGTCGATGCGGCCGCGCACGGCGTCGTTGATGAGGTCGCCCTCGCGGGCGCGGGTCGATTGCCAGTGGAAGGCGAAGCCGAGGATCAGCACGACGAACCCCGTCGTGGCCGACAGTGTCACCGAGAGCGCGGCGTCGGAGCCCCAGATCGGCTCGTTCTTCTCCTGGATGACGATGACCTGGCCGGGCATCGACTTGATCACGCGCTGGGTCGCCATCGCGCCGCTGCCGCCCGGCAGGATCATGTCGGCGATGGCGCCTTGCTGGCCGGAGGGCGCGGCCAGGAGCTGCGCGGTGGAGATGACGTCGAGGATGCGGTCGGGCTCGATGCCCGCTTCGACCGGCACGCGGGCGAGGATGCGCTGGTCGGCGCCGACCACGATGACGTGGCGGCCGGGGGCGCTGCCCCAGGAGGGAATGAGGCCGGGCAGGATGTTCTGCAGGCGATCGATGGTCGAAGCGCGCTCCTGCCTGATCGAGGTGAGGCGATCGAGCCGCTCGGCGAGGATGTCGGCGAGCGCTGTGACGTCGCGCTTCATGGTGGAGCGCTTCTGCCGGGTCTGGTCGATGACCTGCACGAAGGCGCCGAGAAAGATGGTGACGAGGAAGGCGATGATCAGGGTGGGCACGGCGCGGCGCAGCGCAGGCTCGGCGGTGAGGAGCCTGGTGATAGGCCGGCTTCGCCATCGATTGCGCCAATCCCTTGATCGAATCGGATTGGACGCACGCGTTCGCCGCATGCGCACGCGCCATGCCTTAGACCCCCGCCGGATTTCCAGTTTACATACCCGTTCGGAAGAACCCCACGTCGCTTCCGAATCACAGTGATTTGAATCCGTTTTGCCCGAGCTGTCGAGAGTCAACGAATCCTTAACGCGAAATAATTCTTGTCCAATGGTCTTTTTAGAGTCCGACGCCGTCACAATCCGAGTCCGAAACAGGAACGCCGCCGTAATTCTACGGCGCCACTGTGTTGGTGATTTTTGTTGGACGCGTTTTCTTGACGCGAACCGGTGCCCACTTCGCTTGAAAACGCTATGCGCCGTATTTATTAACGCGCGCGCGGCGGCTCGGCGTGACTGATGACGCGCTTGATGCTGGGGAAGGCGCGGCGCAACGCGCGCTCGATCTCGTCGACGCCCTGATGCACCCTGATCACGCTCATCGAGGAGGCGGCGCGGCAGTGGAAGTTGACGATCTCGCCGGCGTCGGTGTCGCGCACCCGCACATTGTGGATGTCATGGATGGCGCCGTGGGCGGCAATCTCGGTCAGCGCGGCCCGGATGGCGGCGACGCGCTCGGGCGAGGCATCGGTGCCGTGCGGAAGCTCCGGCTCCAGCGGCTCGATATGGGTGTCGACCTCGACGTCCGCGCCGAACTCGTCACGGATGTTATGCTCGAGGTGGTGGGCGATGTCGTGCGCCCGGACCAGCGGCATCTCGCCGTCGACTTCGAGGTCGATGCTGACGATCAGCTTTCCGCCGAGGTCGTGCACGGTGACATGATGCACGGCGAGGCCCGAATTGCGCGCGATCACCATGATGCGCTCGCGCACGCTTTCATTGTCATGCGCCACCGGGACCGCGGTAAAGGTGAGGTCGGCGTCGCCGAGCGCCTCGCTGACAGCCTCTTGCGCCCGGCGCTTGATCTCCTCGACGCGGTCGATCGGGTAGATGCGCGGCACTTTTGCAATGGTGTCGATGAAATAGGTGGGGCCGACCATGCGCACGCGCGTGCGCTCGACGTCGACCACGCCGGGAATGGCGCGGATCGCGGCCTCCGCCTTCTCGGTGATCCCTTCGGGGGCGCGGTCGAGCAGCGTCTCCACGGTCGCGCGCGTCATCTTCAGGCCGAGGAAGCCGATCATGATCGGCCACCGCAATGGCGGCCGCCGCATCGCCCCACCAGAAGCCGAGGCCGGCCAGAATGAGCCCGGCGATGACGGCAAAGGAGCCGAGCACATCGGACGCAAAATGCAGCGCGTCGGCGGCCAGCGCCTGGCTGCGGGTCTCGCGCGCGGCGCGGTGCAGCGCCCGCGCGCGCCAGAAATTGACGGCGATGTCGATGACCAGCACCACGAAGGGAATGGCCGAGATGGTCGGCGGCGGCGTGCCCTCGCGCAGGCGGCCATAGGCCTCGACCAGGATGCCGCCGGCGAGGAGGTAGAGCAGGGCGGTGACGCCGAGCGCCGACAGGCTCTCGAACTTGCCATGGCCGTAATGATGCTCGTCGTCGGCCGGCTGGTCCGACACCCGCACCACCGCCCAGGTGATGATGGTGGCGACGAGGTCGATCGAGGAGTGCAGCGCCTCCGAGATCAGCGCCAGCGAGCCGATGGCGACGCCGACCACGAGCTTGGCCAGCCGCCATGCTGCCGCTGGCGAGGATCGAGATCGCCGCGACGGAGGTCTTGGTGCTGGAGGGCTGGATGTGGGTGGCGGTCATGGGCGGCGGTTTAGCAGGGCGCCGGTTAACATCAAGCAGCCATCCACAGAAGCCGAGCGCCACTCACTCGCAAGAGCGAATTTGTTGCGAATTGTTCCGATTAAAAGCTGCGTCAGGGATAGCCGGCGCCGACAGTTGATCGCAGCTTCGACCGCATGCGACCGGGATGACCGCTATGTCCGGGCGCAGGTCTTCAGAGGACGTCGCGGCCTGAGGCAGAACAGCGTCTGTCGACTGCGCTCGCGCCGACAGCGCAAGCCAGTCGCGACGTCGGCACCGACCATCCATTCGATGGCGCGGCAGTTCGCGACGGCGTATCGACTGCGATTCGCCGATGAAGGCATCATCGGGGAAGGTTGCGACTCGACACCGCGCCTTCGCAGTCGAGGCAAACGCGGTCGGGGGATTTCATGGCCTGCGAATCAACGCTGGCGAAAGCGACAGGCGGATGTCGGAGCTCGATGTCGATGATTGCGCGCGAGGCAGTGGCAATCCATCTCGGCACGACCATCGGCTTGTGGTCGGCCGAGACCGCGATGCCGTTGGGGAAGCGCAATCCCTCGGCCGACCACGCGCGTGCCGCATCGGGCATCACGAGCAGGATGCGGCCGACGACGCCTCGGTCCGGCGGCGGCGGAAACCGGAAGCCGAGATCGCCGACGTAGGCGCGTCGCAGGCCATCGACGATCATGTCGTCGATCGTGCCGGCGGCTGACATCGGACAGATCGGCGTAGAGCGGAGCTCGCCGCGGCGTAGCGCAGCAGGCGCTGGCGATGCATCGTCAGCACGATCAGCGTCGCCGTCCGGCAGGAAGCCGAGACGCGCAGGGCGTGTCGTCCGTGAATGTCGGCGTGCTGCTGCACGCCCGGCCGGAGGGCGAAACGCTGAGCAGCGTCCGCGGCATGCAGGTCGACGAACCGCAGGCAGCGCTCCATCGTGCCAGCGCGGGCCACTCGAAGATAGCGTCCGGCGTCGAAATCGTCGCGATCGATGTGGTGGTCCGCAATATGCCAGCTGGCGCCAGCCTCGGCTGGCCGAGCTAACAGCGAGGCTTCAGCCGAACGTCAGGACGATCTTGCCGAGGTGCTTGTTGGCTTCCATGTGCGCGAACGGCGTCGCCGATGTCGGCGAACTGTAGACCTTGTCGATCGGCAGCTGCAGCTTGCGGCTTTCCACCGCGCCCCAGATGTCCTTGCGGACCTTCGTCGAAGATCTCGCGGATTTCCTCGATGCTGCGGGTGCGGAAGGTGACGCCGATATAGCTGATGCGGCGCGCGGCGTGCAGGTCGAAATTGAAATCGCCATGGGTGCCGCCGAGCCGGCCGACATTGACGATGCGGCCCTCGATTTTCGTGGCCTTCAAATTCTGGTTGGCGACGGGGCCGGAGACCTGGTCGACGATGAGGTCGACGCCTTCGCCGTCGGTCGCCTTCAAGACTTTGATCGACCCAGCCGGGATCGGAGGAGTCGACCGCGAGATCGGCGCCGAATTCCTTCAGGCGGCCGCGGCGCATCGCGTCGGTGGAGGAGCCGATCACGAGCTTGGCGCCCTTCAGTTTGGCGATCTGCATCGCCATCAGGCCGACGCCGGAGCTTGCGCCCTGGATCAGCACGCTCTGGCCCGGCTGCAGCGCGCCGTTGGTGACGACGGCGTTGTGCATGGTGGCGAGCGCGACGGGCAGCGTCGCCGCCTCGTCGAAATTCATGTTGGAAGGCGCGCGGAACAGGCGGCCGTGATCGGCGAGCGTGTATTCGGCGAAGGCCGCGGCACCCGAGCCCATGATGCGGTCGCCGACCTTGACGCCCTTCGCCTCCGGCCCGAGCTCGACGACTTCGCCGGCCCATTCCATGCCGAGCACGGTGCCGACGCCGCCGCGCGCGCCATGCACATGGCCCTTGGTCATGCCGAGGTCGGCGCGGTTCAGCCCGCAGGCGTGAACTTGCACCAGCACCTGCGCGCCCTTGGGTGAAGGCTTGGCGACATCGGTGATTTCGGGGCCGTTGGCCCCGTACACATAGGCTTTCATGAAACGCCTCTTCTGGTTGAGCGGCGGCCGGCTTATTCGGCAGCCTGGCGCTGCGCGCCCGACAATCATGCCTTCAAGCCGGCTCGCGGATGATCGCCTCCGCCTCGCGCACGATGCGGGAGATCAGTTCGGCGCAGGTCGGGATGTCGTGGATCAGGCCCTGCACCTGGCCGGCCGACCAGATGCCGTCGTCGGCAGTCGCCGGTGGCGTAGACCATCTTGCCGCGGGCGCCGGCGACGAGCTCGCGGATGTCCTCGAACTTGGCGCCTTCCTTCTCCATCGCCACGACCTTGGTCGAGATCGGTTCTTGGCGACGCGCGAGGTGTTGCGCATGGTGCGGAAGATCAGCTCGGTCTCGCGCTCGTCATTGGCGACGATGCGCTCCTTGACGAGCTGATGGATCGGGCTCTCCTTGGTGCACATGAAGCGCGTGCCCATGTTGATGCCCTCGGCGCCGAGCGCGAGCGCGGCGACAAGGCCGCGGCCGTCGCCGAAGCCGCCGGAGGCGATCATCGGGATCTTCACCTTGTCGGCGGCGGCCGGGATCAGGATCAGGCCGGGCATGTCGTCCTCGCCGGGATGGCCGGCGCATTCAAAGCCGTCGATCGAGATCGCATCGACGCCCATGCGCTCGGCCGACAGCGCGTGGCGGACGCTGGTGCATTTGTGGATCACCTTGATGCCGTGCTTCTTGAACTCGTCGACATGTTCCTGCGGCTTGTTGCCGGCGGTCTCGACGATCTTGATGCCGGTCTCGATGATGGCCTGGCGGTATTCGGCGTAGGGCGGCGGCTTGATCGACGGCAGGATGGTCAGGTTCACGCCGAACGGCTTGTCGGTCATGTCGCGGCAGCGCGCGATTTCCTTGGTGAGGTCTTCCGGCGTCGGCTGGGTCAGCGCGGTGATGATGCCGAGCGCGCCGGCATTGGCGACGGCGGCGACCAGTTCGGCGCGGCCGACCCACTGCATGCCGCCCTGCACGATCGGGTGTTCGACACCGAACATTTCGGTAAAGCGCGTCTTGAACATGGCCTGCCCTCTGTTTCCCCGGCGCGGACGGCCGCGCACGTTTATTGTTTTCAGGAGATTTCGAGGACGCAGGATGCCGCCCGCCCCCGCGCTTGTCTACGGGGGCGGCGGGTCGTCAGGGCATCGCCATCATGCAAAAGCGGGGGTTTTTGTTTCCGCGGGACGGACATTTCCGTCATAGAGCCCGGCAATCGCCGCGCGCTGGGCGATCAGCGCCAGCACGGCATCCAGCGCTGGCGTCGGTATCCCCGTCAGGCGGCCCATTTCCTGGACCACGGTGACCAGCGGATCGATCTCCATCGGGCGGCTGCGTTCGAGATCCTGCAGCATCGAGGTCTTGTGCGCGCCGACCTTGCGCGCGCCTTCGATGCGGCGCTCGACATCGACGCGGAACCTGACGCCAAAGCTCTCCGCGATCGCCTGGCTCTCCAGCATGATCGCTTTCGACAATGCGCGGGTGCCGGGATCGCTGCAGATCAGGTCGAGCGTGCCGTGGGTGAGGGCGCTGATCGGATTGAAGCAGACATTGCCCCAGAGCTTCAGCCAGATCTCGTCGCGGATGCGGTCGAGCACCGGGGCCTGCATGCCGGCCTTGGTGAAGACTTCCGAGAGCCGCTGCACGTCAGCTGATGTCTCGCCGGAGGGCTCGCCGAGCGGAAAGCGATCGCCATAGACGTGGCGGATCACGCCGGGCGCCTCGATCTCGGTCGCCGGGTAGACGATGCAGCCGATGGCGCGCTCCGGGCCGAGCTCGCGCCACTGCCGCCCGCCGGGATCGATGCTGTCCAGCGTCGAGCCTTCAAGCGCGCCGCCGTGCTTGTGGAAGTACCAATAGGGGATGCCGTTGACGGCGGTGACGACGCGGGTGTGCGGCCCGAGCAGCGGCTGCATCTGGTCGAGCACGCCGGTGATGGAATGCGCCTTCAGGCAAATGATGACGAAATCCTGCACGCCGAGTTCGGCGGGATTGTCGGTGCAGCGCGGATGGGCGACGTGCTCCTGATCGCCGATCAGCAGCTTCAGCCCGTTTTGCTTCATCGCGGCCAGATGCGCGCCGCGCGCCACCAGGCTGACGTCGACGCCGACGCGCGCAAGCTGCACACCGAGATAACCGCCGATCGCGCCGGCGCCGTAGATACAGATTTTCATGTGACCCTTCGAAGCCGGATGAGCGAGATTTCGGGCACGTCAGGCACGCCGGTGCCAAGCGACGGCATCGCAGCCGGCGCGCTGACGCTTGGGGTTCAGGTCTTGAAGTTCAGGTCGCGTAGATCAGGCGACGCGCTGGGCTTCGCTGCGAACGGAGTCGCTGCCGCGGACGCCTCCTCGTCGAAGGCGGTCGAGATATCGCGGATGCTGATGACGCCGATCAGGCTGTAATTGTCGATCACGGGCAGGTGGCGGATGTGATGCTTGTTCATCAGGTGGCGCGCATGTTCGAGCGTGTCGGTCGAAGCGCAGGAGACCAGCTGCTGCACCGAGATCAGCTGCGAGACCTTCATGCTGACGCCGGCGGCGCCGTGCTCGGCGATGGCGCGGACCACGTCGCGCTCGGTGAACATGCCGACCGCGGTGTTGCCTTCGGTGCGCACGACGTCCTTGACCACCAGCGCGCTGATATTGCTCGAGCGCATCAGCTGGGCGGCAATGGCGACGGTTTCGTTCATCCGGACCGTTGCAACACGGGCGGCTTTCTTGCGCAGGATATCTCCGACTTGCATTGCAACCTCCATGGGTGAGACTGTTGCAGCAGTGTGGTATACATAATGCCAATTGTCAACGAGGCCGAACGCAGATTGTCGGTCGGAACGAGCTTTTTAAGTGTCAGTAATATTGACTATTTTCGGTTCCCGTCTGGCCGGCATCAGAGCCGGACGTGGGGCCGGCCATCATTTCAGTGGCTCCAGGCATGCCAGAAAAGAAAAACGCGCCCACCCTTGGGAGTGGACGCGTTGACGTCGTGTCAGTGGCGTGCGGTCAGGCGCCGGGCGACTGCGCCGCGATGACCTGCTTGCGCCAGGGCTTCAGCACGAACAGCGCCAGCAGCGAGGCCAGGATGTTGGCGCCGGCTGCGACCCAGAACACCTTGTCCCAGCTTCCCGACGACTGCTGCATGTAGTTGGCGATCGGCACCAGCAGCGCCGCGGTGCCCTTGGCGGTGTAGAGCAGGCCCGCATTGGTGGTCGCGAACTTGGAGCCGAACGTGTCGGTGCAGGTCGAGGGGAACAGCGAGTAGATCTCACCCCAGGCGAAGAACACGAAGCCGGAGAGCAGCACGAACCACACCGGGATCGTGGCCGAGCACGTAGAGGCCCCAGATGCCGACGCCTTCCATGCCGAAGGCGATGAACATCGTGTTCTCGCGGCCGATCATGTCGGAGATCCAGCCGAAGAAGGGACGGGTGAGGCCGTTGAGGATGCGGTCGATGGTGGCCGCAAACGTCACGGCCGTCATGGTCATGCCGATCAACGTCACCGGGATGGCGTCGACCTTCCAGTCCACGCCGATCGGCTTGAGGTTGGCGGTGACCATCAGGCCACCGGCGCCGACGATCACGAACATGAAGTACATCAGCCAGAAGATCGGCTGGCGGATCACCTCGGTCGGCGCGTAGTTGCGGCGGCTCTGGATGACGTTGGCGTTCGTCACCGTCGCGGGCACCTGACCCGGCTTCGGCGCGAACAGGAAGAAGGCGAGGATGACGATGAGGATGCCCTGGCCGAGACCGAAATAGAGGAAGGTGGTCTGGAAGCCCGAGTCCTTGATCATCGCCTGAATGGGCGCGACGGTCAGCGCGGAGCCCGCGCCGAAGCCGGCCGCGGTGATGCCGGCGGCAAGGCCGCGCTTGTCGGGGAACCATTTCAGCGCGTTGCCGACGCAGGTGCCGTAGACGCCGCCGGCGCCGATGCCGGCGACGATCATGCCGAGATAATAGCCGGAGAGCGTGGTGGCGTAGGCGTTGATCGCCCAGCCGATGGCGCAAAGGATGCCGCCGATCAGCACGACAAGGCGCGGGCCGTATTTGTCGACGAACCAGCCTTCGACCGGCACCAGCCAGGTTTCGAACAGCACGAAGAGGGTGAATGCCCACTGGATCGAGGCACGATCCCACCCGAACTTCTTCTGGATGTCGGGGACGAAGAACGTCCAGCCATATTGATAGTTGGCGATCATCACCATCGCCAGCACGCCGACCGTCAGCTGTGTCCAGCGATAAGCATCGCTGACGCGGGCGGCGGTGGGCGCCGTACCCTGAACCATATCTGTCATAGCTCCTCCCGAAGGCACGCTTTTTCCTCAGGACGTCCCCGAAGCGTTACCCAATGCGGCATTTTGGTATGTGTTATACCAGAACGCAAGAGGTTATTCTGATCTTGCGCAGGCCACCCCAATTCGTCGCAGATGTTGCGAGACACTAGAGCTAATCGGCTAGAGTGCATACAGAAATGGCCCCGAAATTCGGGGCCATCATCCAAAGTATAACGAGGGGATGACAATCGGTCGCAGGCGCCCGTAGCGCCGGAAACCGTGTGATTACCGGGCTCAGAGCCCGAAGCGCGGCAGGTCGCCGTTGCGAACGGAGATGCGGGCGGCGGCGCTCAACGCACGGTCGATTGCGGTCACGATGCGGGCGAAAAGCGAGCTGGTGGGTGCGTAGGTGATTGCAGCGGTCTTGGCCATTTTGATTCCCTTTCCTGGAGGACGACCAGAGGCCGTCTCGTCGTCTGGAAACAATCTATGTATACCAGATACCAGAGGCAACGCATTTGTTTGCATAGCAGCAATCGAGCGGTTGCAACGCAATATCTAGGACAGTTATATTGCCCTATTTGCATTCCGAATGGAGCGGAACCGGGCTGGAAAACGAAAAGGCCGCCGGTTTCGGCGGCCTTTTGTACGGTGCATGGGGTTGTTCTCGCCGTTTTACTCGGCGGCCTGCTTGCGCGGCGGATCGAGCGCGCCGGAATTGTGGAT
The DNA here is from genome assembly GCA_963726865.1 of uncultured Alphaproteobacteria bacterium. GTDB lineage: Bacteria > Pseudomonadota > Alphaproteobacteria > Rhizobiales > Xanthobacteraceae > Bradyrhizobium. Next base: position 689,250 of record CAVSEE010000008.1, read on the forward strand.
CTCGGCAACCTGGTGGTCCGAGAAGCCGAGCACCTGGCGCAGGATCTCGTCGGTGTGCTCGCCGAGCAGCGGCGAATCGGCGGCCTTTTCTACGGTGCATGGGGTTGTTCTCGCTGTTTTACTCGGCGGCCTGCTTGCGCGGCGGGTCGAGCGCGCCGGAATCGTGGATCTCGGCGACCTGATGGTCCGAGAAGCCGAGCACCTGGCGCAGGATCTCGTCGGTGTGCTCGCCGAGCAGCGGCGACCGGGTGACGTCGCTCGGGCTATCCGACATCTTGATCGGGTTGCCGACCGAGAAATACTTGCCGCGGGTGGGGTGGTCGACCTCGACCACGGTGCCGGTGGCGCGCAGCGACTGATCCTCGATCAGTTCCTTCATCGACAGGATCGGGCCGCAGGGGATGTCGTCCTTGTTGAGGATCTCCATCGCCTCGAACTTGGTCTTGGTCATCGTCCACTGCTCGATGCGGGCGAAGATTTCGTTCAGCCGCGGCAGGCGCGCGCCCGGCTTGGCGTAGTTCGGCATCGGTCTTCCAGGTCGGCTCGCCGATGACGTCGCAGATCTTCTCCCACACCGGCGCCTGGGTGATGAAATAGATGTAGGCGTTCGGATCGGTCTCCCAGCCCTTGCACTTGAGGATGCGGCCGGGCTGGCCGCCGCCGGAGTCGTTGCCGGCGCGCGGCACGGCATCGCCGAACGGAATGCCTTCGCCGAACTGGCTGTACTCCCTGAGCGGGCCGTGGGCGAGGCGCTGCTGGTCGCGCAGCTTGACGCGCGCGAGATTCAGCACGCCGTCCTGCATCGCGGCGGTGACCTTCTGGCCCTTGCCGGTGACGGTGCGCTGATAGAGCGCGGTGACGATGCCGAGCGCCAGATGCAGGCCGGTGCCGCTGTCGCCGATCTGCGCGCCGGTGACCAGCGGCAGGCCGTCGCGGAAGCCGGTGGTGGAGGCGGCGCCGCCGGTGCACTGGGCGACGTTCTCATAGACCTTGCAGTCCTCGTAGGGACCGGGGCCAAAGCCCTTGATCGAGGCCACGATCATCTTCGGATTGATGCTCTGGATCTTCTCCCAGGGAAAACCCATGCGGTCGAGCACGCCGGGGCCGAAATTCTCCACCAGCACGTCGCAGGTCTTGATCAGCGCGGTGAGGACTTCCTTGCCCTTGGGGTTCTTGGTGTCGAGCGTGATCGAACGCTTGTTGTGGTTCAGCATGGTGAAATACAGGCTGTCCACGTTGGGAACGTCCTGCAGCTGGCCGCGCGTGATGTCGCCGACGCCGGGGCGCTCGACCTTGATCACGTCGGCGCCGAACCAGGCGAGCAGCTGCGTGCAGGTCGGTCCCGACTGAACGTGGGTGAAATCGAGGATGCGAACGCCCGTAAGCGCCTTGGTCATAATCGTTGCTCCGTAACTCTGTCTGCCCCTGCAACGCAGGGAATATGGTTGAGGGACTGGCTTACTTCTTCTTCAGAACGCTTTGCGGATTGAGGTTGCCGATGCGGCCGCTCTCGGAACCTGCGCCGGGATCGATCACCGCGTTGATCAGCGTCGGCTTGCCGGAATCCATCGCCTCGTTGACGGCGCGCTTCAGCTCGTCGGGCGAGGTGGCGTTGACGCCGACGCCGCCGAACGCTTCCATCATCTTGTCGTAGCGCGCGCCCTTGACGAACACGGTGGTCGCGGGATCGGAATTGACGTTGTTGACGTCGGTGCCGCGATAGATGCCGTCATTGTTGAAGATGACGACGCAGATCGGCAAATTGTAGCGGCAGATGGTCTCGACCTCCATGCCGGAGAAGCCGAACGCGCTGTCGCCTTCGACCGCGAGCACGGGATGGCCGGTCTCGAGCGCAGCGGCGATCGCCTGGCCCATGCCGATGCCCATCACGCCCCAGGTGCCGACGTCGAGACGCTTGCGCGGCTTGTACATGTCGATGACGCCGCGGGCGAGGTCGAGCGTGTTGGCGCCTTCGTTGACGAGGATGGCGTCGGGACGATCCTTGATGACGTTCTTCAAGACGCCGAGCGCGCCGTGATAATCCATCGGCGACTTGTTGTTCATCAGCTTCGGCGCCATCTTGGCGACGTTCTCTTCGCGCTTGGACACGACGGCCTTGGTCCAGTCGGCGGGCGGGGCGGTCCAGCCGCTTGCCAGCGCCTGGTTGAGCGCGGCGACGCAGGAGCCGATATCGCCGACCACGGGCGCGACGATCTCGATGTTGGAGTCCATTTCCTTCGGCTCGATGTCGACCTGGATGAATTTCTTCGGCGCTTCGCCCCAGGTCTTGCCCTTGCCGTGCGACAGCAGCCAGTTCAGCCGCGCGCCGATCAGCATCACGACGTCGGAATCCTTCAGCACGGTCGAACGCGCAGCACCCGCGCATTGCGGATGGGTGTCGGGCAGAAGACCCTTGGCCATGCTCATCGGCAGGAAGGGCACGCCGCTCTTCTCGACGAAGTTTTTGATTTCCTCGTCGGCCTGCGCATAGGCCGCGCCCTTGCCGAGGATGATCAGCGGACGCTTGGCGCTCTTGAGCACGTCGAGCGCGCGCTTGATGGAGGCGGGGGCGGGGATCTGCGCGGGCGCCGCATCGATCACCTTGACCAGCGACTTCTGGCCGGCGTCGGCATTCATCACCTGGCCGAACAGCTTTGGCCGGCAGGTCGAGATAGACGCCGCCCGGACGGCCCGAGACCGCGGCGCGGATGGCGCGCGCCAGACCAATGCCGATGTCCTGGGCGTGCAGCACGCGATAGGCGGCCTTGCACAGCGGCTTTGCGATCGCGAGCTGGTCCATCTCCTCATAGTCGCCCTGCTGCAGGTCGACGATCTCGCGCTCGGAGGAGCCGGAGATCAGGATCATCGGGTAGCAGTTGGTGGTGGCGTGGGCGAGCGCGGTGAGGCCGTTGAGGAAACCGGGCGCCGAGACGGTGAGACATACGCCGGGCTTCTTGGTGAGGAAGCCGGCGATCGCCGCCGCATAGCCGGCGTTCTGCTCGTGACGGAAGGAGATCACGCGAATACCGGCGGCCTGCGCACATGCGGCCCAAATCCGTGATCGGGATACCCGGCACATTATAGATGGTGTTGATGCCGTTGAGCTTGAGCGCGTCGATGACGAGGTGGAAGCCGTCGGTCAGCTCTTGCTCGGTGCCCGGTGCCTCGGACTTGACTGCGGTATTCAGCATCGGCGTTCTCCCTGATCGTCTGGTGCGGACGATGGCTCGTCTCTTGGATGAATGGTTATGCGAACAATTATGCGAATAGTTCCTGGCCGTGCGCCTCGACATAGGCGGCAAGGCCGAGCGTGTGGTCGCGCGCGCGCTTTTCGGCGAGTTCGGTGTCGCGGGCTTCCAGCGCCTCGATGATGGCGAGATGCTCGGGCAGCGAGGTCGCGGTGCGGTCGGTCCGGCCGATGGTGAGCTGGCGATAGCCGCGCACGTGCAGCAGGATGTCGTTGGTCATGTCGATCAGCGTCGGCGATTCCGACAGCGAGATCAGCGCCTGATGGAAGGCGATATTGGCCCTGGAATATTCCTCGACGTGATCCTGAGGCAGCCGGTCCTTCAAGTTGAAATCCTTGAAGAAGTCACGCAGCGCCGAGATGTCGCGCTTGCGGGCGGTGGTGGTGATCAGCCGTGCCGCCATGCTCTCCAGCGCCGCCCAGGCGCGGATCATGTCGACGATCTCGGTCTTGGTGCGGCGGACCACGATGATGCCGCGGCGCGGCACCGTCTTCACAAAGCCGTCCTGCTCGAGCATCGCGATGGCCTCGCGGATCGGCGTGCGGCTGACGCCGAGGCGTTCCGAGAGCGCGCGCTCGTCCAGCATCACCGGTTCCGGCGTCGGAATAGATGTCCATCTTGAGAATGGCTTCCTTCAAGGCCTCATAGGCCTTGTTCTTGAAGCTCGTCTCTGGCGCAATCCGGACGATCGCGATGTCTGCATCAGCCATGGTTGGCAGCGCCTTGTTTACTTTGCTCTCGGGCACAACTCGTCTCCTCCGTGGGGGAGACGTCTTTTACCAGAAGAAAAGGTCAGAGGTTTTTGGCATACCAAATACCAGTATGTCAAGTTGACCCTTTTTTCCGCGGTTTAGCGCGTTATGCTAGCTTGACAATGTATCTTCTGGCATACCAAATACCATAAAATGCCGTGCCAGGAGGAAATGCAATGTCCAATGCCAAAGAAGCCACCGCAAGAGTGCTTCAGGAGGAGCCCCAGATGAACAAAGATGCCGTCCGCAAAGTGCTTGATGCCGTCAAGGCGGACAAGCGCACCAGCCTGACTGCGCCGGAAGGCAAGCTCGTCTGCGACGCCTATGGCATCCCGGTTCCGAAGGAAGGCGTGGCCAAATCGGCAGGCGAAGCCGGCAAGATCGCCAGCGCCATGGGTTTCCCGGTGGTGATGAAGATCGTCTCGCCGGACATTCTGCACAAGACGGAAGCCGGCGGCGTGGTGGTCGGTGTCAAGACCGCCGAGGACGCCCAGAAAACCTACGACACCATTCTCGCCAACGCGAAGAAGTACAAGGCCGACGCCAAGATCGACGGCGTGCAGGTGCAGCAGATGCTGGCCGGCGGCACCGAGGTCATCGTCGGCTCCATCACCGACGGCTCGTTCGGCAAGCTGGTCGCCTTCGGCCTCGGCGGTGTGCTGGTCGAAATATTGAAGGACATCACCTTCCGTCTCGCGCCCGCGACCAAGGGCGATGCGCTCTCCATGCTCGACGGCATCCAGGCCCATGACATGCTGAAGGGCGTGCGCGGCGGCGATCCCGTGAGCCGCGATGCGCTTGCCGACGTCATCGTCAAGGTCTCGCAGCTGGTGGCCGATTTCCCCGAAATCGTCGAGCTCGACCTCAACCCGGTGTTCGCCACCAAGAAGGACGCGATCGCCGCGGACGTGCGCATCGTCGTCGACTTCGACTACAAGCCGCGCCCGAAGCCGCGTCCGACCGAAGAGATCGTGAAAGCGATGAACCGCATCATGATGCCAAAGGCGGTTGCGGTGATCGGCGCCTCCGCCGAAGACGGCAAGATCGGCAACTCCGTGATGAAGAACCTCATCAACGGCGGCTACAAGGGCGACATCCTGCCGATCCATCCCAAGGCCGACGAGATCCTGGGCTACAAGGCCTACAAGAGCGTCAAGGACGTGCCCGGCGTGATCGACGTCGCGGTGTTTGCGATCCCCGCGAAATTCGTCGCGGGCGCACTCACCGAATGCGGCGAGAAGAAAATCCCGGGTGCGGTGCTGATCCCGTCGGGCTTTGCGGAGGCCGGCGCGCCGGAGCTGCAGGCCGAGATCGTCGAGGTCGGCAAGAAGTACGACATCCGCCTGATGGGGCCGAACATCTACGGCTTCTATTATACGCCGGCCAATCTCTGCGCCACCTTCTGCACCGCCTATGACGTCAAGGGCAGTGCGGCGCTGTCGTCGCAGTCCGGCGGCATCGGCATGGCGATCATCGGCTTCTCGCGCTCGGCCAAGATGGGCGTCTCCGCCATCGTCGGCCTCGGCAACAAGTCCGATATCGACGAGGACGATCTGCTCGCCTTCTTCGAGCAGGATCCCAACACGACCGTGATCGCGCAGCACTGCGAAGACCTGAAGGACGGCCGCGCCTTTGCGGAAGCCGCCAAGCGCGTCGCCAAGAAGAAGCCGGTGATCGTGCTCAAGGCGGGCCGCACCTCGGCCGGCGCCAAGGCCGCGTCCTCGCACACCGGCGCGCTTGCCGGCAACGACAAGATCTACGAGGACGTGCTGAAGCAGTCCGGCGTGATCCGCGCCCGTTCGCTTGCGCCAATTGCTGGAGTTCGCGCGCGGCGTGCCGGTGCTGCCGACGCCGAAGGGCGAGAACATCCTGATCATCACCGGCGCCGGCGGCTCGGGCGTGCTGCTGTCGGACTCCGTGGTCGACAACGACCTGTCGCTGATGGCGATGCCGCCGGATCTCGATGCGGCGTTCCGAAAATTCATCCCGCCGTTCGGCGCGGCCGGCAACCCCGTCGACATCACCGGCGGCGAGCCGCCGATCACCTACATCAACACGGTCAAGCTCGGCCTGTCGGACGAGCGCATCCACTCGCTGATCCTCGGCTACTGGCACACCATCGTCACGCCGCCGATGGTGTTCGCCCGCAACATGGTCGAGGTGAAGAAGGAGATGGAGGCCAAGGGCTTCGTGAAGCCGATCGTCGCCTCGCTCGCCGGCGACGTCGAGGTCGAGGAAGCCGCCGAATATCTCTACCAGAACGGCATCCCGGCCTATGCCTATTCGACCGAACTGCCGGTCGAGGTGCTCGGCGCCAAGTACAAGTGGGCGCGCGGCGCGGGCCTGCTCTGAGAAGACTCCACCTCGCCCCGCTTGCGGGGAGAGGTCGGATCGCACCGCAGATGCGATCCGGGTGAGGGGGACTCTCGGCACGCTCACCTCTCACGAATTTGCGGAGGCAGCCCCTCACCCCAACCCTCTCCCCGTAAGAACGGGGAGAGGGAGAAGAGGAGCGAGACTTGATCCGGCGCAAGGCCAATGGCGTGAGAACGGCGGACGAGCCTGACGTCAGCGACGGCGGCGTGCAGTCGGTCGATCGCGCGCTCTCGATCATCGAGACGCTGGCCGAGGACGACGAGGGTTATCGCCTCAGCGATCTCGCGGTCCGTACCGGTCTTTCGACCTCGACCGCGCACCGCCTGCTGGCGACGCTGGAAAAGCGCCGCTTCGTGCAGTTCGACCGCAGCTGTTCGAAATGGCACATCGGCGCGCGGAGTTTTTCGGTCGGCGCCACCTTCGCCCGCCGCCGCAACTTTGCGGCGCAGGCGATGCCTTATCTGCGCAAGCTGCGCGACCAGACCCGCGAGACCGCCAACCTCGCCGTGGTCGACGACGAATCCATCATCGTGCTGACCCGCGCCGAAAGCCGCGAGATCATGCGCTCGCTGACGAAAGTCGGGGGCAGGGTGGCGATGGTGGCCTCCGGCGTCGGCAAGGCGGTGCTGGCGACCTACGCCGACGAGGACGTCAACGCCATCATCCGGCATCACGGCATGCCGCGGCTGACGGAAAAATCCATCGTGCGGCCGGGCGATCTGTTCAAGGAGCTCGAACAGGTGCGCCGGCAGGGCTACGCCGTCGACGACGAGGAAGCCTGCATGGGCCTGCGCTGCATCGCCGCCGTGCGTCTACAGCGATTGTGCCGAGCCGCTGGCGGCGATTTCCGTCTCCGGCATGACCAGCCGCGTCACCGACGAACGGCTGCCGCTGCTCGGCCGCATGGTGCGTGACGCCGCCACCGAGCTGACGCTGGCGCTCGGCGGTGTATTGCCGGAAGCGAAAGCCGGCTGAGGCGGCGAGGCGTCGCTACCCTGCCGCGCCGAACGAGGCGAAGAATTCTTCCGGCCCGTCCAGCTCCACCAGCCGCTTGCGCTCGATCAGCCAGAACCGGTTGCCGACGTTTCGCACGAAGTTGCGGTCATGCGACACGATCAGGCAGCTGGCCTGCGGGTCCAGCAATTCCTCTTCGAGCGCTTCCTGTCCCTCGATATCGAGATGGTTGGTCGGCTCGTCGAGCAAATAGAAGCTGGGCTGGGTCAAGCGCAGCACCAGCATGCCGAGCCGCGCCTTCTGTCCGCCCGAGAGTTTTTCGATCGGACGGTTTTGCTTTTCGATGGCGATGCCTGCGCCCGCGAGCAGCGAGCGCGCGCGCTGGTCGCCGACATCGAAGCGGCTGATAATCGCGCGCATCGGTGTTTCCCGGTCATCGAGCCCGGCGAGCGCCTGGTCGCAATAGCCGAGCACCAGCGATTGCGTGGCCTTGATACCGGCGGGCGAAGCGTCCGGATGTTCGATCGCTGCGCGCAGCGACCTCACCAGCGCCGTCTTGCCGGACCCGTTCGGCCCGAGCAGCACGATCCGGTCACCCTTGCCGATGAACTGCTTGCCGGTCTTGAACAATGGCCGGCCATCGGGCGTCTCGATCGCGGCGTCGTCCAGCCTGACCAGGACTTTGGCGTGGCTGGCGCGGTTGGCGAGACGGATCGTGCCTGCGGAGCGTTCGAGATGCGCCGGCTTTGCCGCGCCCTCCAGTTTCTCGGCGCGCTGCTTCAATTGCCGGGTCTTCGACAGCAGCAGGTCGCTGCCGGAATTGATGCCGATATTGTTGAGCTTGGCGGCCTGTTGGCGAAGTTGCTGCGCAGTCTTGAGGTCGCGCTGGTAGCGCCGCTCCTCCGCGCTGTCGGCCTCGCGAAGGGCTTCACGTGCCGCGCGTATAGGGCAGTGGAAAAATCTGCGACTGCCCGGGGCGCAGGAACAGCGTCCGGTTGGTGGTGGCGTCGAGAAACGCACGATCGTGGCTGGCAATGACGACCGGCATCTCGCGCGGCAGCGCGTTCAGCCAACTCTCGAGCTGGCCGATCCGCGCGAGGTCGAGATGGTTGGTCGGCTCGTCCAGCAACAGCACGTCGGCTTCCGTCACCAGTGCGCGGGCCAGCATGGCAAAGCGCTGCCAGCCGCCGCTCAACTGCTTCAACGGCTTTTCGCGCAACGCCTCGGGCACCTCGAGTTGCTCCAGCGCGACATCGACCCGCCAGCCTTCGCTGAGTTGCCGGTCAGGCGGAGAGCGCCTCAAGCACGGCCGCATGGAGCGGGCGATCCATCAGCGCTTCCGGCACGTTCTGCTCGACATAGCCCAGCGTCAGGCCTCTGGCGCGCGTGATCTCGCCTTCGCTTGCGTCCATCGCGCCTGCCATGCAACGCAGCAGCGTGGTCTTGCCGCGGCCGTTGGCGGCGACAAGCCCGATCCGGTCGCCGGCATTGACGACAAGGTTGAGCTCCGAAAACAGCGGCGCGCCCAGCGTCACGCCGAGATTGCGCATGGTGATGAGGGTCATGATCGTTCTTCCGGTCTTGCCGCGATCACCATGGTCCGGAGGCATGCAGCCGTCGTCGGATCAGGCGTCAAAGCGCGGCGATGAATGAGATGCAGGTCGGCGCAAAAAGCGCACAACGCCACATGGCCACGAAGGGCAGACCAGGAAGAGGCTTTGGAGGCGATCCTGCGTCAGCCCTGCAAACGCATTTGCAGGGCGTTGACTGGGCCACGCTTGCGATAATGATAATGATGGAAAAACGTCATTCGCGCGGCCCTCCTTTCTCGGTTGAGAGACGCCAAATTACCGTAGCCGCCGAGGCAGAGCAAGTCGTGGGTCGTCGCCCATGCGGCATGATCGCAATCATTGCCATCTTGCTTGCACGATTCAGTCTCAAGCTGAGCCCATTGCCGCTCGCAACCGGTCGCGGACCGGAATAGCCTGCGGTGGCTTGGCCGGATCAACCGGCCGGTACATGCATGGGAGGAAGTGATGACACGCGAAGTGCGCGATTCCGAACTCTATGATCTCTCGACGAACGCTGGTCCACGGCCTGGCGATTGCCGCCGGCGCCACGATGGCGGGGTCCGGCGGTGCGCTGGCCCAGACTGCCCAAAGCGCCCCGAACGGACCCGTCGCTCCGCCGTCCACCGTGACAACCCCGCCGCGCGATTTCGGTCCGGGCGGCGCCCCGACCACCTATTTCTGGGATCCTGACATCATCGCGGTCGATCCGTCGTTCAACAACCTTGCCCAGCCCAACACCGCGATCACGCGCCTCTACACCGGCGTGTTGTGGGCCGAAGGTCCGGCCTGGAGCGCGCAGGGTCGTTACCTCTTGTGGAGCGACATTCCCAACAACCGCCAGATGCGATGGTCGGAGGATGATGGTCACGTCAGCGTCTTCCGCACGCCGTCCAACAATTCCAACGGCAACTCGTTCGACTTCAATGGCCGCCAGCTCTCCTGCGAACATCTCACCCGCCGCGTGACCCGCTACGAGAATGACGGTACGGCCACCGTGCTCGCCGACAATTTCGGCGGCAAGAAGCTCAACTCGCCCAACGACGTCGTTGCCCATCCCGATGGTAGCTACTGGTTCACCGACCCGCCCTATGGCGGCCAGCTCTATGAGGGCGAGCCGGATGTCGCAGGCGGTCCCAGCAACGGGGGCGGCAAGCTCAACCCGAAGATCGGCCAGCCGGCGGGGTTCGTGCCGGGCCGGCGCGAACTGCCGACCAACTGCTATCGCGTCGATCCGTCCGGACGCATCGATCTCGTCGTGACCGAAGAGCAGGTGCCCGATCCCAACGGCCTCTGCTTCTCGCCGGACTTCAAGAAGCTGTACATCGCCAGCACCGGCAAGGGGCCGGGCGATACCGGGCCGGGCGGCAAGGGCGAGATCTTCGTGGCCGATGTCGGCACCGACAACAAGCTGTCGAACATCAAGCGCTTCAGCGATTGCATGGTCGACGGCGTGAAGTGCGGGCCCGACGGCTTGCGCTGCGACGTCAACGGCAATCTCTGGGCGTCAAGCAATGCCGGCCGCTCCGTCGGCTACAGCGGCGTCACGGTGTGGTCGCCCGAAGCCAAGCTGCTCGGCCGCATCCGGCTGCCGGAGGTCTGCGGCAACGTCTGCTTCGGCGGCCCCAAGCGCAATCGGCTGTTCATGGCCGCGAGCCAGTCGCTCTACGCCGTGTACACGGCTACCCAGGGCGCGGGACCGGGCTGAGCTGCTCGGCTGGCAACGAACTCAAGCGAAGAAGACGCCGGCGCGAAAACGCCGGCGCCTTCGTTTCAGAGATTGGAAATCTGCAGCAGCTTGCGATCGCCGATCCAGGTTTTCGCAAGATCAGCCTCGGCCTTGCGCGCCGCCGCGGCATCGCCGCGCGCCTTGTGCAGTTCGGCGAGGCCGTAATACGACCAGCCGTTGGCCGGCGCCCTGCGCAGCGCAAGCTCGAACTGCTGCTTGGCCTCGGCGTGGCGGCCGGCTTGCAGCAGCGCTGCGGCCAGCGACTGCCGGATCGGGTAGTACCAATAGGGCGGCTCGGTGTAGGACAGCGCATCCTGCAGGCGGGCTGCCTCCTCGAACCGGGTGACGGCTGCGTCCTTGTCGCCCTTGGCCTTGTGCCACGCGCGCCATGACAACGGTGCGCGCGATGCGAAGCACTTCCTGCGCCGGGATGTTGGATTCCTTCAAGAGCTTGAAGTCCGAATTGAGCTCGAGCTTTTCGATCGCATCGGCCGCAGCCGTTGCGCCTGCAAAGTCGCGTTGCGCCACCAGCGCCACGCCGCGCGCGTAGAGCCAGATCGCCTTGACATAGGGCATAGCGTCGCCGGGATCGGGCAGCGCCAGGATCGCCTCGGGCGAGCTGAACTGCGCATGCGCGTAATAAGGCGCTGCCTTGACGGGCTGCACCATCGCGATGCCGCGCGCGGCTTCGTCCGGAATGAGCTTGCCCAGCTTCTCCGCGGCCGCGATTACGGTCTGGCCGTCGCCGGCCATCTGCGCCGACGCCATGACGAAGTGCACATTGTGCGGATAGTAGCCCATCCGGTAGACGCCCAGCGGCGCGTTGGTGTCGTCGAGATATTTCTCGTCGACCTTGACTGCTTCCTTGTTGTCTTTCAGCGCGTCGAGATAGCGGCCGACCCGGTAGTAGATGTGGCTCGGCATGTGCACGAGATGCCCGGCGCCGGGGATTGCGTTGCGCAGCCGGTCCGCATAGGGCTCGGCGCGTTTCGGCCGGTCCGAGGCCTCGACGGCGTGGATGTAGAAGTGGATCGCGCCGGCATGGTTCGGGATTGCGCGCCAGCACGCGTTCCAGCGTCGGCACGATTGGTACGCTCTGCGGGTTGGGTTCGCGGCCGGCCGGCTTCTTCCAGTAATCCCAGGGGCTGAGATCCATCACCGCCTCGGCGTAGAACGTGGCGATGTCATCGTCCTCGGGAAATTGCGCCGCGACTTTCGCCATCTCGTCAGCGTAGGCCTTGTCGAGCGGCGCGCGGGGGGCCTTCGGGTCGGTGCCGTAGCGCAGGACAAGCGCATTGATCAGCGCCTGCTCGCGCGGGCTGGCCTTGCCGGCGAGCGATTTCGCCTTCTGCGCGGCGGCATAGGCAGGCGCGACCGCGTCTTCCTGCATCGGAAGATTGATGTTGGGGCCGAGCACCAGCGCCTCGCCCCAGAAGCACATGGCGCAATCGGGATCGAGCTTCTGCGCCTTGCGGAACGCGCGCTGCGCCTCGCCGTGATTGAAGGCGTAGGCCAGCCGCAGGCCCTGATTGAAATAGGCCTGCGCCTTGTCGTTCGCCGTCGTGATCTTGTAGGCGATCGAACCGAGGCCTGACCATATCGGCGGCTCGGTGTTCGCGAAGTCAGGCGCGGCGGTGGCGGCGCTCATCTCGGCGCGCGGCACTTCGGTCTGCGCCAGTCGCAACATCATGCGCGGCGGACCGTTCGCGGCCGCGCCGCAGATCGGAGTGTCGGTGCTCGCGAGCGATATGTCCGCGGCGGCGGGGCCCGCATCTGCGAGGATGGTGATGCCGCCGGCGAGCAATGTCGCCAATGCGGTGCCTGCCAATGCCGCAGCGCTGACCGAAGCAAGCAGTGTGTGCGATTGCGTGGATGTCGCCATGTGATGCTCCATCGTTGGAACTTGACGGAACCCAACCTTCCTCCGCACCGGGCGTTACCGGAAGTAAGATCGCCGTGAAAAGCCTGTGACTTTCTGGCCGAGATGCGAGAACTGGCGAGGAATTCGCAACTGGACAGGGCAGACGTTTTTGGCTGATATGCGGTCAAGATGACGCAGATCATCAGCGTCAGCCCCATACCGTCGGGAGAAAGCCCAATGACTCCGTTTCACAAGCGCCTGTTCGGCGCCGTCGTCGCATTCACGCTTGCAGGCGGCAGCGCGGCGTTCGCGCAGCAGCTCGAGCTCAAGCTGATGGCGCCGGCAGCGCCCGGCGGCGGATGGGATCAGACGGCGCGGTCGATGCAGCAGGCGCTGGTCGCCGCCAAGATCGCGCGCAGCGTTCAGGTGACCAACGTTCCCGGCGCCGGCGGCAGCGTCGGCATCGCGCAGTTCGTCAACGGCGCCAAGGGCGACGGCAACCAGATGATGGTGAACGGCTTCGTCATGGTCGGCGCGCTGGCCATGAACAAGTCGCCGGTGACGCTCGATCAGGTGACGCCGATCGCGCGCCTCACCGAGGAGATCCAGGTGATCGTCGTGCCCGCGAACTCGCCGATCAAGACGGCGCAGGATCTCGCCGCGGCGGTCAAGGCCGACATCGCCAAGGTCACCTTTGCCGGCGGTTCGGCCGGCGGCGTCGATCATGTGATGGCGGCGCTGTTCGCCGGCACCGTCGGCGCCGATGCCAAGAAGATCAACTACATTCCGTTTTCCGGCGGCGGCGAGTCGCTGGCGGCCATCCTCGGCGGCAAGGTCACCGCGGGGATTTCCGGGCTCAGCGAATACGACGGCCAGATCAAGTCCGGCAAGCTGCGCGCGATCGGCGTGACGTCGGAAAAGCGGATAGCCGGCGTCGATATTCCGACCTTCAAGGAGCAGGGCATCGACCTCGTGCTCGCCAACTGGCGCTCGGTGGTCGCACCTCCCGGCATCACCGCGGAGCAGAAGAAGACGCTGAGCGACGCCGTGGAGAAGATGGTCAAGTCCGACGCCTGGAAGGACATCCTCAAGCAGAAGGGCTGGGATGACGCCTATCTCGGCGGCGATGCCTTCGCGGATTTCCTCAAGAAGGAAAACACCCGCGTCACCGACGTGCTGAAATCGGTCGGTCTCGTCAAATCATGACGCCGGATGACGCATCCGGCGGCGCTTCGCCTCCGACGACGCGCCACGTCGATCGCGCCGGCGTCGTCATCGCTGTCCTGCTCGCGGCGCTGGCCGCCGTGCTGGCGTGGGACGCCAGCCAACTGTCAGCCGGCACGATGTACGGGGTCGGGCCCCGGGGTGCGCCGATCGTCGTCGCCATTGGTCTGGCGCTGCTTGCGATCGGCAATCTGATCGACGCGCTCCGCGGCAACCTGCCGGCGCGCGAGAGTGCCGATCCCAAGCCCGTGCTGCTGATCCTCGCCGGGCTTGCGCTCCTGATCGGCATCATCGGTTTCGGCGGCGGCTTCATCCTTGCAACATCGGCGCTGTTCGTCGCCACATCGGCGGCATTCGGGCGGCGCGCGATTTGGATCGACATTGCGATCGCGCTCGTGATGAGCACGCTGATCTATCTCGCCTTCGACCGCCTGTTGACCTTGAGCCTTCCCGCCGGCCCGCTGGAGCGACTGCTGTGATCGAAACCTTCGCCGCGCTGGCGCATGGCATGGCGGTGGCCCTGCAGCCGATGAACCTGCTCTATGCGCTGATCGGCGTGTTCCTCGGCACGGCGGTGGGCGTGCTGCCCGGCATTGGACCGGCGCTGACCGTCGCGCTGCTGCTGCCGGTGACCTACAAGCTCGACCCCGGCGGCTCGCTGATCATGTTCGCCGGCATCTACTATGGCGGCATGTATGGCGGATCGACCACCGCCATCCTCATCAATACGCCGGGCGAGAGCGCCTCGATGGCGACCGCGCTCGAGGGCAACAAGATGGCCAAGGCCGGCCGCGGCGGTCCGGCGCTCGCCACGGCGGCGATCGGTTCGTTCGTGGCGGGCACGATCGCCACCATTGGTCTCGCTTTCCTCGCGCCGTGGCTGGTCGATGTCGCCGTGCAATTCGGCCCGGAAGATTACTTCGCGCTGATGTGCGTCGCCTTCGTCACGGTGTCGGCGACCTTCGGGGATTCGCCGATCCGCGGCCTGACCAGCCTGTTCATCGGGCTGACGCTCGGCCTTGTCGGCATCGACAAGCTCACCGGCCAGGCGCGGCTTGCCTTCGGTATCCCCGAGCTGCTCGACGGCGTCGAGGTGACGACGCTCGCGGTCGGCCTGTTCGCGGTGGGAGAGGCGCTCTATGTCGCCTCACGCCGTCACCACACCGAGGAGAAGCTCGAGCCGGTGCGCGGCTCGCTCTGGATGACAAAGGAAGACTGGAAGCGGTCGTGGAAGCCGTGGCTGCGCGGCACGCATGTTCGGCTTTCCGATCGGCGCGCTTCCTGCCGGCGGCGCGGAGATCCCGACGTTCCTGTCCTATTCGACCGAGAAGCGGCTGACCAAATATCCCGAAGAATTCGGCAAGGGCGCCATCGAAGGCGTGGCCGGACCGGAAGCCGCCAACAATGCCTCGGCCGCCGGCACGCTTGTGCCCTTGCTGACGCTGGGTCTGCCGACGTCGGCGACCGCCGCGATGATGCTGGCGGGCTTTCAGCAATATGGCCTCAATCCGGGACCGCTGCTGTTCGCCGAGCGGCCCGACCTGGTGTGGGGCCTGATCGCGAGCCTGTTCATCGCCAATTGTATGCTGCTCGTTCTCAATTTGCCGCTGGTTGGCCTGTGGGTGAAGTTGCTCGCGATCCCGCAGCCCTGGCTCTACGCCGGCATTCTGGTGTTCGCGACCATGGGCACCATTGCCGCAAAGCCATCGGTCGTCGAACTGTCGATGCTGGCAGGCTTCGGCGTGCTCGGCTTCCTGATGCGCCGGTTCGATTTCCCGATCGCGCCCGTCGTCGTCGGCCTCATCCTCGGCCCGATCGCCGAGAGCCAGCTGCGCCGCGCGCTGGCGATCAGCCTCGGCGATCCCATGACGCTGCTGCACAGTCCGATCTCGGCAACGCTGCTGGCCGTGGCGCTGATCGCGCTGCTGGCGCCGTTCGTGCTGAAGGGATTGGGACGCTTCAAGGCGAGCGAAGACTAGTTCGATCGCGCCCACTATTTTCCGCGGCTAATAGATTGATCTGCTGCAGGAAATCCCGCGGCTTGCCACATCGCGGGAAATAAAGACGGCTCTCGTTGAGATCGCGCTGCGCCAACGCGATGATCTCGCCAGCGAACACAATGGAGCGAGGCGTGACATGGCGAAGATGCGGGCTGTCGATGCTGCCGTGCGCATTCTGGAGAGGGAGGGCGTCACGGTCGCCTTCGGCGTCCCGGGCGCCGCGATCAACCCGCTCTATTCCGCGCTGAAGGCGAGGGGGAGCATCCATCACATCCTGGCGCGCCATGTCGAAGGCGCTTCGCACATGGCGGAGGGCTTTACCCGCGCCAGGGCCGGCAATATCGGCGTCTGCATCGGCACCTCGGGTCCGGCCGGCACCGACATGATCACCGGGCTTTATTCGGCGATCGCCGATTCCATTCCGATCCTCTGCATCACCGGCCAGGCGCCGCGCGCGCGGCTCTATAAGGAGGACTTTCAGGCCATCGACATCGAGTCGATCGCCAAGCCCGTGACCAAATGGGCGGTCACCGTGCGCGAGCCAGGCCTGGTGCCGCGCGTGTTCAGCCAGGCCTTTCACATCATGCGCTCGGGCCGGCCCGGGCCCGGTGCTGATCGATCTGCCGCTCGACGTGCAGCTCGCCGAGATCGAGTTCGACGACGACCACCTACGAACCGCTGCCGGTCTACAAGCCCGCGGCGACCCGCAAGCAGGTCGAGAAGGCGCTGGAAATGCTCAACGCCGCCGAGCGGCCGCTGATCGTCGCCGGCGGCGGCGTCATCAACGCCGATGCGTCGGACTTGCTCGTTACCTTCGCCGAGACCGTCAACGTGCCCGTGGTGCCGACGCTGATGGGGTGGGGCGCCATCCCCGACGATCACGTGCTGATGGCCGGCATGGTCGGGCTGCAGACCAGCCACCGCTACGGCAACGCCACCATGCTGCAGTCCGATTTCGTGCTCGGGCATCGGCAACCGCTGGGCCAACCGCCACACCGGCTCGGTCGAGACCTACACCAAAGGCCGCAAGTTCGTGCATGTCGACATCGAGCCGACGCAGATCGGCCGCGTGTTCAATCCCGATCTCGGCATCGTCTCTGACGCGAAAGCCGCGCTCGAATTGTTCGTCACCGTCGCCAGGGAGTGGCGCAAGGCTGGCAAGCTGAGAGAGCGGCAGGCCTGGCCGGCGGCGTGCCAGGACCGCAAGCGTTCGCATGCTGCGCAGGAGCGATTTCGACGACATCCCGATCAAGCCGCAGCGCGTCTATGCCGAGATGACCAAGGCGTTTTCCCGCGACACCTGCTTTGTCAGCGTGATCGGTCTGTCGCAGATCGCCGGCGCGCAGTTCCTCGGCGTCTACAAGCCGCGCAACTGGATCAATGCCGGGCAGGCCGGCCCGCTCGGCTGGACCTTGCCGGCCGCGCTCGGCGTGCGCGCCGCCGATCCCGAGCGCGAGATCGTCGCGCTGTCGGGCGATTACGACTTCCAGTTCCTGATCGAGGAGCTCGCCGTCGGCGCGCAGTTCAAGCTGCCCTACATCCACGTCGTCGTGAACAATTCCTATCTCGGCCTGATCCGCCAGGCGCAGCGCGGCTTTGACATGGACTATCACGTCCAGCTCTCCTTCGAGAACATCAACGCGCCGGAGCTCGGCGGCTACGGCGTCGACCATGTCGCGGTCGCCGAGGGGCTGGGCTGCAAGGCGATCCGCGTCACCGATCCGCATGAGCGCGCAGGCGGCGTTCGCCACCGCGCGGCAGTGGATGAAGGAGTATCAGGTGCCGGTCGTCGTCGAGTTCATCCTCGAGCGCGTCACCAACATCGCGATGGGCACCGAGATCGACAACATCGTCGAGTTCGAGGAAGTCCTCGACCTGCCGCTCGACGATGCCCCGGTCCGCCGCAGCGAGACGCTGCAGCCGGCCTGAGGCCGCAGCACCTTCCGATCCGCAACTCGAGGAATTGCCATGCCCAGATTTGCCGCCAATCTCACCATGCTATTCGCCGAGATGCCGTTCATCGACCGCTTTGCCGCCGCGCGCGCCGCGGGTTTTCGCGGCGTCGAATATCTCTTCCCCTACGATTTCGACAAGGCCGAGCTGCGCGAGCAGTTGCAGCAGCATGACCTGATGCAGGTGCTGCACAATCTGCCGGCCGGCAACTGGGCGGCCGGCGAGCGCGGCATCGCGATCCTGCCCGACCGGGTCGAGGAATTCCGCGACGGCGTGCACCGCGCCATCGACTATGCGAGGGCGCTCGACTGCCGGCAGGTGAATTGTCTCGCCGGAATCGCGCCTGCCGACGCCGACGTGTTCGAGCTGCAACGAGGTGCTGGTCGGCAATTTGCGCTACGCGGCCGACGCGCTGTCGAAGGAGGGGATCAGGCTCGTGATCGAGCCGATCAACACATCAGATATTCCCGGCTTCTTCCTCAACCGCACCGAGCAGGCCGCCCAGATCATCGCCGATGTCGGCTCGCACAATCTCTTCATCCAGTACGACATCTACCACATGCAGATCATGGAGGGCGACATCGCGCGCACCCTGCAAAAGCACCTGGCGCGCATCGCCCATGTCCAGCTCGCCGACAATCCCGGCCGCAACGAGCCGGGAACGGGCGAAATCAACTATCCTTTCCTGTTTCGTCATCTCGATGCGATCGGTTATCGTGGCTGGGTGGGATGTGAGTACAAGCCGCGCACCACGACGGTCGACGGGCTCGGCTGGCATGCGGCACAGATCTTCGAGACCTAGGGAGAAGACGTCATGAAAATCGGTTTCATCGGCCTCGGCACCATGGGGCGCCCGATGGCTGGCCACCTCCAGACGGCGCAGCACAAGCTGTTCCTGCACGACATCACGCCGCTGCCGCAGGAGCTGATCGACGGCGGCGGCGTCGCCTGCAAATCGGGCAAGCAGGTCGCGCAGGAATCCGAGATCATCATCGTGATGGTGCCGGACACGCCGCATGTCGAGGCCGTGCTGTTCGGACCTGACGGCGTCGCCGCGGGACTGTCCAAAGGCAAGATCGTGGTCGACATGAGCTCGATCTCGCCGCTGGCGACCAAAGAGTTTGCGAAGAAGATCGGGGCGCTCGGCTGCGACTATCTCGATGCGCCGGTGTCCGGCGGCGAGGTCGGCGCGAAGGCCGCAAGCCTCACCATCATGGTCGGCGGACCCCAGCGCGCCTTCGACACCATCAAGCCGGTGTTCGACAAGATGGGCAAGAACGTCACCCTGGTCGGCGCCAACGGCGACGGCCAGACCACCAAGGTCGCCAACCAGATCATCGTGGCGCTGACCATCCAGGCGGTCGGCGAAGCGCTGCTGTTTGCGTCCACGCGCCGGCGCCGATCCTGCGCTGGTGCGGCAGGCGCTGATGGGCGGCTTTGCCTCGTCGCGGATTCTGGAGGTGCATGGCGAGCGCATGATCAAGCGCAACTTCGCGCCCGGCTTCCGCATCGAGTTGCACCAGAAGGATCTCAATCTCGCGCTGGAAGGCGCGCGCAGCCTCGGACTGTCGCTGCCGAACACGGCGACCGCACAGCAGATGTTCTCATCCTGCGCGGCCCATGGCGGCAGCGCCTGGGATCATTCCGCGCTGGTGCGGGCGCTGGAGATGATGGGCAATCACGAGGTCGCGAAGGCTTAAGCAGTACAAGACGGTTCTCCCCTGGCCCTGCGGAGCCTCGCTCCGCGGGGCCGCTTTTTTGTGCGGGAACCGGTGTTCCCCTGGGGGGAACCGGAACATCCGGGCCTTCGGACAGTTGAGACGCATCAATCCACTGGAGGACATGATGAAGAATCGTATTGCTGTTTCACTGATCGCGGTGTCGCTGTTCGCGGCTGGCTCGGCGTTCGCGCAATCCACCACGGCTCAGGGTGCCCATGAGGGCGCACGCGCAGGCGGCGAGGTCGGCGGGCCGGTCGGCGCCATCGTCGGCGGCACCGTCGGTGCGGCCGTTGGCGCGGCGGTGGAAATCCCGAACGCGGTGATCACCTCGATCCCGCGCGGCGAGCGCTCGGTCGTGGTGCAGGAGCGCGTCGTGGTCGGTGAGCCGCTGCCGCCGGCCGTGGAACTGCGCGTCGTGCCGAACCACACCGAATACCGCTATGCCGTGGTCAACGATCAGCGCGTGATCGTCGAGCCGCGCACCCGCAAGGTGATCCGCGTTATCGACTAAGGCCGAGAAGTGTCGAGATGAATGGTCCCTGCGGAGCTTGCCTCCGCGGGGATTTCTCTATGAGGTTTGCGGGATCGGTGGCTGACCCGGTCGAGCGCTGCGGCATCGCGAGGCCCGCGCAGGCGCCGAGCGCGTCGACGATGAAGTCCGACAGCCGCGCATGGCGGCCCGGCACCCAGAACTGCATGATCTCGATCGCGCCGGTCATCGCGACCACGAACGAGCGCCGTGAGCAGGCGATTTCGCCGGTACGCGAACCCGAACGCAAGACCCACGAGAACGAAGGCAAGCGCGTGCTCGCCGTTCTGGCCGAGGTCGGCGGCTGCGGCCGGTAGCGCGGCGGGCCGAGGGTCGCAAAGGTAACGGCGGCAGCTAAGACCCCAGGCGATCAAGGCGAAGGAAAATGGTCATGTCAGGCCATTAGCACGAAGCATCCCGCAAGTGCGAGACGCTTTCCGCGCGTGGTTAATTGCCTTTTCTTAATGAACGGAGCTGCAGCGGCTGCCGCCAACCCGTGCCGAATCGCGTGATCGTCCTTCAAATTCGCGATTAGGCCAGCGCTGCGGTCGCCGCGGCCATCAACATCCTGCCGCTCTCGCGACGCTCTTGCATCGGTCGTCTTGGGTGGCCGAACTTGACGAGCCCCACAGGATTGTCAACATGTGGCCATGTGATCGGCGCATGCGATAATGTGAGATGATGCGCGCGTCGCATCGTACGACGATTGAACAGGCTGCAGCATAAGCAGCGAAAGCGGGAGGAAGCCATGAACAAGTGGTTGCGGATTGCCGCCGCGGCGGTCGCGATGCTCGGCCGTCAGCGACATCGCCAGCGCGCAGTCCTTTCCGTCCAAGCCGGTGCGCGTGCTGGTGCCTTACCCTGCGGGCGGCGCCGTCGACGTGCTGACGCGCACGCTGGGCGACGTCGTCACCAAGACGTGGGGACAGCCGGTTGTCGTGGAGAACCGGCCCGGCGCCGGCGGCGTCATCGCGTCGCAGGCGCTCGCGACCGCGCCGCCCGATGGCCACACGCTGATCGTGGTGGCGAGCGGCCACGCCACCAACCCGTTCCTCTATCCGTCGCTGCCCTACGACACCTTCAAGGATTTTTCGCGCGATCTCGCTGCTGGCGTCGTCGCCGAACCTGCTGCTGGTGCGCGCGGACTCGCCGTTCAAGACGGTCGCTGACGTGATCGCCGAAGCCAAGGCCAAGCCGGGCAGTCTTTCGTTTGCCCATGCCGGCAACGGCACCTCGACGCATCAGGCGGGCGAACTGCTCAAGAGCCTCGCCAAGGTCGATATCGTCGCCGTGCCCTACAAGGGCGGCGCGCCCGCGATCAACGATCTGATCGGCGGACAGATTCCGCTGTCGTTCAACAACGGTCCGGAATCGGTCGGCCAGATCGCCGGCGGAACGGTGAGGGCGCTTGCGGTCACCACCGCCAAGCGCGCGGCGTTCGTGCCCGATGTGCCGAGCATGAGCGAGACTGTTCCCGGCTACGACACCGAAGTGTGGTGGGGCGTGCTGGGACCTGCCGGCATGCCGCCCGATCTCGTCGCAAAGCTCTCGCGCGATTTCGTCGATGCGCTGAACAATCCGGTCGTGAAGGAACGGCTGACAAAGCTCGGCGCCACCTCGATCGGCAGCTCGCCGAAGGACTTTGACGCCAAGATCCGCGCCGACTACGACAAGTGGGGACCCATCTTCAAAGCCGCCGGCATCAAGGCGGAATGAGCCGATGTCGGCGCCGTCCTGCCTGCCTCTACGATTTCCCAAACTGAAAGCCGTTCAATGACCGTCAACAACAAGCGCGTGTTCTACGTCAAATATCTCGCCCACGACATCTACACCGAAATCATGAAGGCGCGCCCGGACGTGCGGCTCGACCGGCTCGAGAACGACACCCCGGCCGACATGTTCATGCCGATCCTGTCGGCGGCGCATGCCTACCAGATTGGCGCGGCGCGCGACGAACTGGCGCGGCACTTTCATGTCGATGCGGATTTGTTGAAGCGCACGCCGAACCTGCTGATCGTCTCCTCGAACGGCGCCGGCTTCGACCCCGTCGACGTCGACGCCTGCACCGCGGCCGGCGTGCTGGTCGTCAACCAGTCCGGCGGCAACGCCAATTCCGTCGCCGAGCATGCGCTCGGGCATGCTGCTGACGCTGTCGAAGCGCATTCTGGAATCCGACCGCGCGCTGCGGCGCGATCGCAACGTCAATCGCAATGCGCTGATCGGCAATGAGGCCAAGGGCAAGACCATCGGCGTCGTCGGCATCGGCAATGTCGGCCGCCGCATCGCCGAGCTCTGCAAGGGCCTGCTGCATATGAATGTGATCGCCTACGATCCCAATCTCGGCAAGGAAGAGATCGCCGCGCGCGGCGCGGAGAAGGTCGAGCTCGACGACCTGCTGCGCCGCTCCGATTTCGTCTCGATCTCTTGCCCGCTCGACAATGGCAGCCGCGGCATGATCGGCGCGAAGCAATTCGCGCTGATGCAGCCGCACGCTTTCTTCATCACCACCGCGCGCGGCTTCATCCACGACGAGCGCGCGCTGTACGACGCGCTGAAGGAAAAGCGCATCGCCGGCGCCGGTCTCGACGTCTGGGACAAGGAGCCGCCGCCGCCGGAACATCCGCTGCTGCAGTTCGACAATGTGCTGGCGAGCCCGCATACCGCTGGCGTGACCAAGGAGGCGCGGGTCAACATGGGCCGCATCGCCGCCGAGCAACTGCTCGATGCGCTCGACGGCAAGCGCCCGCCGCGGATCATCAATCCCGAGGTGTGGCCGGCCTATTCGAAGCGGTTTGCGGCGACGTTTCGGGGTCACGCCGAAATAGGGGCATCCGTCGGATGGGTAGAGCGAAGCGAAACCCATCGATCCCGTGCGGGTGCCCTTGATGGGTTTCGCTGCGCTCTACCCATCGACGAAGAACTTTGCGCCGTCGGCCGAAACAGGGCAATAAAGCCACTGCCGGGCCGCCGTCCGGCGAAGCGCTCATTGCTATTTTCGCTGATATCTCGACTACTTAGCCCCGAGGCATCATCTTCCAGGCGTGGCCGGTTGTCCGGCCCCGCAAGGAATTTGAGCTATGGCAAAGGTTCGCAAACTGCTGGCAATCGCCCCGTCCCGGTTCGGACGCGGGTTTGCGCGCTTTGTTGAGATCGCCGCCGCCGGCCTGCATGCGGCTGGCGTCTGATCGCAACCGCTCACTATCCAAACATCATTCCGGAATGATGCGAACCGCGCCGCGCGCGGCGCTGGTGGCGAAGGCGGCGTAGGCCTTGAGCGCGGTCGTCACCGTACGCTTGCGCGGCGCCGGCTTCCAGGCGGCCTTGCCCTTCGCCTCCATCGCGGCGCGGCGGCGCTGCCAGCTCGGCTTCCGGCACCGCGAGGTGGATCGTGCGGTTGGGGATGTCGATCTCGATCCGGTCGCCTTCCTCGACCAGGCCGATCAGTGCCGCCCTCGGCCGCTTCCGGCGAGACATGGCCGATCGACAGGCCCGACGTGCCGCCGGAGAAGCGGCCGTCGGTGATCAGCGCGCAGGCTTTGCCGAGGCCCTTCGATTTCAGGTAGCTGGTCGGATAGAGCATCTCCTGCATGCCCGGGCCGCCGCGCGGGCCCTCGTAGCGGATGACGACGACGTCGCCGGCCTTGACCTTGCCGCCGAGGATGCCGCTCGACCGCCGCGTCCTGGCTCTCGAAGACGCGCGCCGGGCCGGAGAACTTCAGGATGCTCGTCGTCGACGCCGGCCGTCTTCACGATGCAGCCGTCGACGGCGAGGTTGCCGTACAGCACGGCCAGGCCGCCGTCCTTGCGAGAAGGCGTGCTCGGCGTCGCGGATGCACGCCCTTCTCGCGGTCGAGATCGAGCGTCGTCCCAGCGGCGGTCCTGGCTGAAGGCGACCTGGGTCGGCACGCCGCCGGGCGCGGCGCGGAAGAACTCGCGCACCGTCTCGCTCGGCGGTGCGCGCGATGTCCCAGCGCTCGAGCGCCTCGCGCCAGCGTCGCGCGCATGCACGGTCGGCAGCGTCGCGTGTCGATCAGGCCGGCGCGGTCGAGCTCGCCGAGGATGCGCCATGATGCCGCCGGCGCGATGCACGTCCTCCATGTGCACGTCGGCACTGGCCGGCGCGACCTTGCACAGCACCGGCACGCGGCGCGACAGCCGGTCGATGTCGTCCATGGTGAAGTCGGCACCTCGCCCTCATGGGCGGCGGCCAGCAGGTGCAGCACGGTGTTGGTCGAGCCGCCCATGGCGATGTCGAGCGTCATGGCGTTCTCGAACGCCTTGAAGCTGGCGATGGCGCGCGGCAGCACGCTGGCGTCGTCCTGCTCGTAGTAGCGCCGGGCGAGATCGACGATCAGGTGGCCGGCCTCGACGAACAGGCCGCTTGCGGTCGGCATGGGTGGCGAGCATCGAGCCGTTGCCGGGCAGCGACGAGGCCCAGCGCCTCGGTCAGGCAGTTCATCGAGTTGGCGGTGAACATGCCGGAGCAGGAGCCGCAGGTCGGGCAGGCCGAGCGCTCGATGACCTGCGACGTCCTCGTCGGACACCTGGTCGTCGGCGGCGGCGACCATGGCGTCGATCAGGTCGACCGCGCGCTTCTTGCCGCTTGAGCACGACCTTGCCGGCCTCCATCGGGCCGCCGGAGACGAACACCGCCGGGATGTTGAGGCGCAGCGCCGCCATCAGCATGCCGGGCGTGATCTTGTCGCAGTTGGAGATGCAGACCATGGCGTCGGCGCAATGCGCGTTGACCATGTATTCGACGCTGTCGGCGATCAGCTCGCGCGAGGGCAGGCAGTAGAGCATGCCGTCGTGGCCCATGGCGATGCCGTCATCGACGGCGATGGTGTTGAATTCCTTGGCGACGCCGCCGGCCGCCTCGATCTCGCGCGCCACCAGCTGGCCGAGGTCCTTCAGGTGCACGTGGCCCGGCACGAACTGGGTGAAGGAGTTGACGACCGCGATGATCGGCTTGCCGAAATCGCTCGTCCTTCATGCCGGTGGCGCGCCAGAGGCCGCGGGCGCCGGCCATGTTGCGGCCATGGGTGGTGGTGCGGGAGCGATAGGCGGGCATCGTAAATCCTTGGGCTGTTTCGGGATTTTGTCGGTTGGCGTCCTTATGCCCGGCCCCGGGCATGGAACTCAAGGGCACCGGCGCATGGCAGAGCCGCGCTGGCCCTTTGTCGCGGCCGTCCTTGATCAGGACACCCAAGTCGCGGGAGACTGCCGGCACGCAAGAACCAAGAAAAATCCAAGGGAGACCCAATTGGCCCGATTGCCTCTGATCGATCCGGACAAGACCACCGGCGATATCCGCGCCTCCTTCGACCGCATGACGGTGAAGCTCAACATCTTCCGCATGATGGCCCATGCGGAGGCCAACATGATCCCGGCGATGCGCTTCGCCAACTCCATCCTGCACAAGCAGAAGCTCAGCCACGTCAACCGCGAACTGCTGATCCTGCAGGTCGCCCATATCGAGGGCGGCGAATATGAATGGCGTCAGCATGTGCCGATCGCGCTCGGCGTCGGCGTGACGCAGCCGCAGATCGATGCGCTGGAGCGCGGCGATGACGCGGCCAATGTTTTCAACGAGGCGGAGCGCGCGCTGCTCGCCTTCAGCCGCGAGGTCGTGGAGAATGTTCGTGTACCCGATGCCGTATTCGCCGGCGCGCGAAAGCATTTCGGCGATCAGGAGATCGTCGAGGCGATCTTCACCATCGGCTGCTACATGATGATGGCGCGGCTGACCGAGGCAACCGAGACCGATCTCGATCCGGCCGCCGGCATGGCGGTGTTCGACAGCGGCAAGAAGCGGAGTGCATGAGATGGCAGAAAGCGCCGACGCCAGGCCGGAGCGTTACGTCCGGCCGCATTCGGCGGAATCCGACGGCAAGGCGCCGGGCAGGGGCCGGCTGAAAGGCCGCCGTATCCTGATCGTCGGCGGCGGCCAGCGCATCTTCGATGCCGCGACCGATCCGACCGGCAACGGCCGCGCCATGAGCATTTTGTGCGCGCGAGAGAGCGCCCATGTTGCCGTTGCCGACCTCAATCAGACGGCTGCCGAGCACACGGTGATGCGCATCACGACGGAGGGCGGCCGCGCCTTCACCATTCAGGCCGACGTCACGAGGGAGAACGACGTCGCGCGCATGATCGACGAGGCGCAGCAGGCGATGGGCGGGCTCGACGGCATGGTGCTCAACGTCGGTACCTTTGGAAAGACCGGGCTCGACAGCGTCAGCGCCGAACAATGGAATTACATCTACGACGTCAACGTGCGCGGCCCGATGTTTTGCTGCCGCGAAGCGCTGGACAAATTCGAGAACGGCGGATCGATCGTGTTCATCTCCTCCATCGCGGCGCTGAAGGCGGGCTCGCAGATGGCGGTCTACAATTCCTCGAAGGCCGCGCTTGGCGGGCTGATGCGCAACATCGCCCATCTCGGCTCGCGGCGCGGCATCCGCGCCAATCTGGTCTATCCCGGCCTGGTCGATACGCCGAACGGCCGTGCCGCGGGGGCGGACCGGCCATCGCGCGGCAAGTCGAACACGCCGTTCGGCCGGCAGGCGACCGCCTGGGAGATTGCCTATGCCGTGCTGTTCTTCCTGTCGGATGAAAGCGTCTACATCACCGCGCAGACGCTGGCGGTCGATGCCGGGTTGAGTGGACTCTCGAGAACGGAAATGACCGCATGAGCGCGTTGTTCGGAAAGGTCTGCCAGAACGGCTATGTCGTCCGCGACATCGAGGCGGCCATGAAGTTCTGGACCGAGGTGCTGCGCGTCGGCCCGTTCTTCTACATTCCCGTCGGTCAAGGTCGACTGGTTCAGATATCGCGGCGCCGACTCGCCGGTCGAGATGAGCATCGCGCTGGCCAATTCCGGCGACCTGCAGATCGAGCTGATCCAGCAGCGCAACGATGCGCCGTCGATGTATCTCGATTTTCTCGCGCGATCACGGCGAGGGGCTGCAGCACATGTCGTACTGGAGCACCGACTATCAGGCGCTGTACGACCGGGCGATCGCGGCCGGCTTCAGGGTCGGCCATGAAGGCCAGATCGGCGGGCCGCAAGGGCCGCTTTGCCTATTTCGAGACGCCGGGCCATGCCGGCACGGTGATCGAGATTTCCGACATCAGCGGCGGCAAGGGCCGCTTCTTCGACAAGGTGAGGGCGGCCGCCGCGGACTGGGACGGCGCCGATCCGGTGCGCGTGGTCGGCTGACGCGGGTCTTTGCCGATTCTACTTTGCATGGGGTTGTTTTCGCAATTTTGCGGTTACGGCGAGATTGATAGGGTGGTGTCGGCCGATCTGACGCAGCATCCTGCCTGTCGGCGGAAGTCAAAAGGCTGTATTCAGTAGATGCTAGGGGGGAACTGATCGGATCGGGCGCGATTGCCTCGCCGATCATGACACCTGTGGTCATTCCTATGGGCGAGGGTCCGGACAAGCCGGGAGACGACGGACGAGGCGCATCTTCGTCGCACGACCCGATGTCGTGGCCGTTGGCTGCGACAAAGTTCGCCGTGGATGCGATGTTCTGGTGGCTCGATCCGGGCAGCGCGCGGCCAGCGCCCGCCGACACGCCGGAACTGCCATGGACGACGCCGAACCGGATCGCGCTTGAACTTCCCACGATGCGGCTGCGCGATTTTTCGCGGGTGCAGCGTGGGCAGCCGGTGCTGATCTGCGGGCCCTATGCGCTGCACGGCACGCTGATTGCGGATTTTGCGCCCGGCCACAGCATCGTCGAGCGGCTGCAGCAAAGCGGGCTCGATCGCATCTATCTGACCGATTGGCGTTCGCCACGCCGGACATGCGCTATCTCGCCATCGACCAGTATCTCGCCGACCTCAATGTCGCCGTTGACGAGATCGGCGCACCGGTCGACCTGATCGGGCTGTGCCAGGGCGGGTGGTTGTCGCTGGTCTATGCCGCGCGCTTTCCCGAAAAAGTGCGGCGGCTGGTGCTGGCGGGCTCGCCGGTCGATGCCTCCGTGGATTCCGGATTGGTGCAGCTGGTCAGGGGCTCGCCGCAGGCGGCGTTCGAGCGGATCGTGGAGAGCGGTGGCGGCATCGTCAGGGGCGAGCATATTCTGCGGTTCTGGAACCGCGCCTCCGACATCGCAATGGTGCTGCAGCGTAGCCTGTCGCGATGTGCCGCCGACGGCGAGCTGCAGGCGCGCTTCCAGCGCTGGCATGACGCGACCGTG
Source organism: uncultured Alphaproteobacteria bacterium (assembly GCA_963726865.1). Lineage (GTDB taxonomy): Bacteria > Pseudomonadota > Alphaproteobacteria > Rhizobiales > Xanthobacteraceae > Bradyrhizobium. The sequence goes on from CAVSEE010000008.1 coordinate 717,375, forward strand.
GATCTGCCCGGCACCTATTACCTGCAAGTGGTGCGCTGGATTTTCCGCGAGAACCGCATTGCAGAGGGCACGTTCACGGCGCTTGGCCGCACCGTCGCCCCGAGGACGTGACAATTCCCGTCTTCCTGCTGGCCGGCAGCGACGACGAGATCGTCCCGGCGGCGCAGGCGATGGCGACGGCCTCGCGGCTCGGCACGCCGGCCGCCCTGATCGAGCGCGCCACCGTGCACCTCCAGCCATCTCGGCCTGTTTCTCGGCGGCCAGACCTTGGCGACGGCCTGGCCCCGGATTGCCGGCTGGCTGCAGGCCGATCGGGCGGTTCCGGTCGCCGCCCGGCTCTGATATCACGACCGCATGGCCAAAGCGGGCGGCGCGTTGCCCCGCGAAACAGGGACGTAAGCACATGATTGAAGCGGTTGGGATCATCGGGGCGGGCACCATGGGCAACGGCATTGCGCAGATCAGCGCGGCGGCCGGGCTCAGCGTGACCATGGTCGACATCTCCGACGCCGCGGTGCAAGACGCGGGCTCTCCACCATCGACGGCAGCCTCGATCGCCTCGTCAAGAAGGAGAAGATGAGCGCCGCCGACCGCGAGGCTGCGCTCAAGCGCATCAACGCCACCAGCGACAAGGCGCGAGCTCGCCGACTGCGATCTCGTGATCGAGGCCGCGACCGAGAATGAGGAGCTGAAGGTCAAGATCCTGAAGGATCTCTGCGCGAGCCTGCGCGCCGCAGGCGCTCGTCGCCACCAACACCTCGTCGATCTCGATCACCAAGCTCGCCGCGGCGACCGATCGCCCCGATCGCTTCATCGGCATGCACTTCTTCAATCCGGTGCCGGTGATGGCGCTGGTGGAGCTGATCCGCGGCCTGCAGACCTCGCGACGACACCCATGCCAAGGCGGAAGCGTTCGCCAAACGCGTCGGCAAGGTGCCGATCACCGCGCGCAACAGCCCGGGCTTCGCCGTCAACCGCATCCTCTGCCCGATGATCAACGAGGCGGTCTTCGCGCTGCAGGAGGGGATCGCCACGCGCCGAGGAGATCGACGCCGGCATGAAGCTCGGCTGCAATCATCCGATCGGACCGCTGGCGCTGGCCGACCTGATCGGGCTCGACACCATGCTGTCGGTGATGGAGGTCTTCTACAACGGCTTCAACGACCCGAAGTATCGCCCGGCGCCGCTGCTCAAGGAAATGGTCGACGCCGGCCACCTCGGCCGCAAGAGCGGCCGCGGCTTCTATGAGTACGGCAAGAACTAGAAGGGTGACGCCGTCGCCCTGACGGCGGCTTCACTGCGACGCGCGACGGCGACGGAATTGCCGGCGATCGTCTCGGCGCGCTGCACCGGGACGGTGATCGCGGCTGCCTCGGTGCGGTACTGCGGCAGCTCGCCCTCCAGCGAGTAGAAGACGCAGAGCGCCAGAGAAGCCCAGACCGCGCCGCTGAAATACAGCGACATCCAGGCGATCTCGCCCTTCCAGTGGGCGATATCGTGCGTCCTGACCCAGCGCGTAGAGACGTCGCGCAGGCCCTCGAACAGGCCGAGCAGCTGGTTGCCCTCGGCAAGGTTGGTGCGCCAGCGGCTGAAATACATCGGCACGTCGACGGTCACGAGGAAGACGAGATAGGCGACGATGCCCGCGATCGACGACGAGGAGCACGATGCGAACCGGCCCCTGAAATTCCGGCAGCAGCCGGACGAGGCCGATGCCGACCAGGAAGAAGGCGACCGCCCACAGCGAGTTCTCGATCGCGTTGAACAGGAAATTGGTGGTCAGCACCGCATACCAGGAAAAACATTCGGCGATGCAGGATCAGCGGCACGATGATCCAGGCCACGTTGAGCACGGCATCCGATCCCGTGATGCGCGCCGAGCTGGTGCAGGATGATCGCCCATTGCACGACGAAGCAGACTTCGGCGATGGTCGCGACCGAGCGGCCGACCAGCACGCTCGACAGCCATGTATCGAACAGGCAGATGCGCTGCACGTCGGCGCGCGGCAGCACCGAGCGGAAGGCGCAGCCGAACACGTAGGTCCGCGCACAGCAGCAGCATCAGTTGCATGCTGCCGACCGGTTGGGCGTGGAGTTCGCGATAAAGCAGAAACCACAGCGCGATGTTGACGCCGCTGACCAAGGTCAGCATCGCCCACCACAAGGCCAGAGGATTTGACCGCGCACGCCACAGGCTCATTCCGTCGCTCCACAGAAATCAATAGGACTGACACTCAGTCGTAGTATTTCTGTCATAGATCGCGGCGAGTCACGATAAAAAAATCGCGAGCGCAGGAATTGTCATATAACTGTCATAAAACGCGTGCGCGTCGCGACGAACGAAGTCTTATCGCGATGCTCGCCTGTCGCTGCGGCGGAAGTGATGGTTGCCGCAGGCAGGACAGCCTTTTTCCTTGAGCGCTTCGATGGTCGGCGGGATATCGCCGGCACCAAGCTCCCAGCGCCGCCGGCATTCCGTGCACTGATAGAGCCGGGTGCGCGGATTCACTTCCGCGGTATAGAGCGGGCCTTGCCATGGCACGTTGGCGACATCGGTTCCCGTCGCGACCAGCTCATGCAGCTCGCTGGTCGATCCCAGGATCGCGGCGCCGGCATAGCGGTTGAAGGCGGGGTAGAGCGCGGTGGTGGCGACGCCGATCGCGGTCAGCGCCGCCTGCAGCTTGATGCGATCGGGCGGCGAGGTGTGGCCGAACGACAGCATGCCATAGCCGCGTCCGCGCTCCAGCAGTTCCACGCCGCGGCGCACGAACAGCGAGGCGCCGGCGATGGTGTAGGGCGGATCGGTCTCAAAACTGTCGAAGGTGCCGAGCAGCTCGGGCCGGAACGGCTCGCGCAGATCGTGGCGGATGATTTCCAGCGCAAGGTCGGCATCGCGCGCCGCATTCTGCAGGAAGGCGACGCGTCGCTCGTCGATCTCGAACACCACCAGCCGCCGCGGCAGTTGCCGTCCGGCGAGCAGGCGGCCGAACAGGCCGATGGACAGCGCGACCGAATCGTCGTCGCCGAGCAGCGCGATGCGGCGGCCTTCCAGCGCGCCGGATTTATAGAGCAGCGCCGCGCGCCGCACCGATGTCTCGGCCGTGCAGGGCGCCTGATCGAGGGTCACGTCGGTCTGCGGGGCGGTGGCGAGATGCGCCTCCATCGCGCGGACGACCTGCTCGAGCTCGGGTGAGAGCTGCGCCTGCGGCGTCAGCGGCACGTCGACCGAAAGCGCTTCTGCCGCAATTCCCAACGTCTCTCGCATCCACTGCTCGCCGTCCTCGGTGAAGGCAAGCCCGTGCTGGCGTTCCAGGATGCCGCGCTTCTCCAGCTCGCGGCGGATGGCGGTAGCGATCGGGATCGGCAGTCTTGCCTCGCGCGCGGCGTCGGCGAGGCGTCCGGATTCGTTCCGATGCACGGCGCGCAGCAGCGCCTCCACGCCGGCCACGCCCTCGCGAAGCGAGGTGGCCTCCGCCACTTCCTGCAGGATATTGTCCTTCAAGTCCGACTTCCCCGTCGCTGGCGGCTGAGCGCGGCCAATTTGCGTGGTCCACCATAGTATATTAAGGCTGCGAACCCTATTGCACGGTTCCAGATCTCAGGCGCTCCACATGTTGATGACCCAGGTTCTCGCAGATTGCTATGGCTGCGAGGCATCGATCGAAGACGCCGACGCGCTGATGGCGGCCGCGATGGCGGCCGCCAGCGCGGTCGGTGCGACGGTCGTCGGCGAGAGCACCGTGCGCTACGTGCCGCACGGGCTGACGATCGCCGTGTTCCTGGCGGAGTCGCATATCGTGCTGACCACCTGGCCGGAGCACCGGCTGCTGCTGATCGACACGCTGCTGTGCAATCCCGACATGGACGCTGATGTCGCGATCGACGCCATCGTGCAGCGGCTCTGCCCGAGAGGCGAGGTGGTGCGCAGCCGCGTGCCGCGGCGTATCGCGGACCGGCCGAACGAGGCGTAGGCGGCCGCGGGCCGGGCGTCAGCTTTCGCCGGAAAAAAACTTCTCGTAAAAGATCTGCGTCGGCACGAAACCGACCCGCGCCAGCACGGCCTTCATCGGCTCGTTGGTCGCGCGGGTGCGGAACACGACGCGGTCGAATTTCTGCTGCCGGCAGTAATCGAAGACGGCGTCGCACAGCTTGCCGACCGTGCCGGTGCCGCGCTGCGAGGCGCTGACGAAGATGGAGTGGAAGTCGGCGTAGGACTCCTTGGTGATGAAATTCTGCCGTTTGCTGCAATAGGCCCAGCCGACCACCTCGCCGCCGGCCTCCGCCACGAAGGTCGCCGCGCCCTTGTCGTCGATCAGGCGGCGCACTTTCTTGATGTAGAAGTCGAGATCGGTGATGGGATCGTCGGGGAACGATATTTTGGCGATATCGCGCTCAAAGCCCGCCACCGCCTCCACATCCTTCTCCTGCAGCGGCCGCAGCCGGGCCTCCGGTTTGTCAGTCATCGTCGCTTCCGTATTTCTCTGGTCGAATGAAGGTAGTCCCAGATTTTGTTGCCCCGCACAACAGCCGTACGCGCATTGAGCCGGCAAGCGCCTTGACAGTCGAAACGTTCCGCGCGCACATTCTTACACTAAGTAAGAATGACGAATGGGACGGAAATGCCGGAGCAGCCGAGAAGTCGGCGGCAGACGCGTGCGGCCATTCTGGGGCATCTGCTCCAGTCCGGCGGCATGTTTCGGCCGCCGCTGGCCAGGGCGGTGCGCCTGTCCGAGGCGAGCCTGTCGCGCATCCTGTTTGATCTGAAGGCGGAGGGCCTGATCGAGGAAGTCAGGCAGCCTGCGCCTTACGTCGGCGGCCCGACAGGTCTGGTGTCGCTCGATCATTCCGTGGCGCTCGCGGCCATTGAGCTGACCGCTCAGCGGCTGAGCGTGGGCGTCGGCGGGCTTTCGGGGGAACTGCAGTATATCGAACGCCTGCCGCTGCCGAAAACGCCCACGATCGAATCCGTCGGCCGGGTGTTTCGCGATGGCGCTGCAGTTGCTTCGGAACTGGACGCGGCAACGCCGGGTCCGGCTCGCGCAGATCGGCGTTTCCGTTCCCGGCCTCAGCCGGTCGAGCGGAACAGACAATCCGATCATTCCCTGTGACGTCAGGCTGCGTTCGCGAGATGCTTGGCGAGATGTTTGCGGGCGTGCCGGCCGAGATCACCAATTCGGTGGTGGCGCATGCCATTTTTCATCGCTGCCGCACCGAGGATTATCCGTTTACCGGGACGCATCTGTTCGTCTTTGTCGGCCAGGGTGTTGCGGGCGCCTGGATGGACGACCCGATCGAGGCCGATGCCTTGCTGCCGGTCGTCGAGCTCGGTCACATGGTGTTCGGCGAGGGCGGGCCGCGGTGCCGTTGCGGGCACCATGGTTGTGTCGAGGCCTATACGTCGCTTCCGGCATTGGCCGAGCTTCTTGGTGTTGGCGAGCCGGAATTGCTGCAACTCGGTGCCGAGTGGGTGAATGCAATCCCGATCTCATCGCGCGCGCGCCAGGAGTTGCGGCGCCGGCTGTTCCGGCTTGGCCTTGCGATCGGCAATACGCTGAACGTCAAGCCGTGTCCTGCCGTGGCCATCAGCGGCTGGCCGTCGCTTCTCGCGGAAGACGATCGAAAAGCCCTGGTCGACGGGATCGACGCCTGTCTGTTGGGCGGGCGCAAACTCGCCCAGGTGTCGCTCGCTTTCGTGCCGCCTTCGAACGGCAATGATCCGAATGCCGCGCTGGCCTTCGCTGCCTTCTCGCTGGCTTGCCGCGGCGGCATGCCGGCCGCGTCAGTGGAGGCCGCCTGAGATTCCATGAGCCGCGGCCCGTACGCGGCAAAGCGTTCACACCCGGGAGGAACAAACTATGGCGAACATAACAAGGCGTCGTCTGCTCGCTGGATCCGCTGCCACGCTCGCACTGCCGGCGCTTGCGCGCGCGCAAGGCGCGGTCAAGCCGCGCCTGACCGCGATCTCGCAATGGTCCGCGGGCAGCGATGGGGCGGCCATCACCGCGCTCGGCAAGAAATTCGAGGAGAGGGGCGGCGTCTGGCAGCATTCGCCCGTCCCCGGTTTCACCACCGAAATGATGAACAAGCTGCGCGCCCAGATCATGGCCGGCGATCCGCCGGCCTGTTCGCAACTCAAGGGGCCCGAGATTGCGGCGTGGTCGAAGATCGCCCCGACCGTGAGCCTCGATGAGCTCGTCGCTGCCGCCGGCTACGAAAAGGTCGTCGCCCCGGACCTTGCGAAACTGCACAAGCCCGGCGGCAAGTGGATTGCGCTGCCGTTGCAGATCTACAGCACCAACATGCTGTTTCTGTCCAAGCGCGCGATGGACAAGGCCAAGGCCGACAAGATCCCCGTCACATGGGCAGACTTCAACGACCTGGCCGAAAAGATGAAAGCGGGCGGGGTCGCCTATCCCATCGCCAACGGCGGCACCCGCCCCGATGACGGGCAGAAGTTCGAGGCTTCGCTGGCGGGCATCAGTCCCGCCGCATACCGCGCAGCCATCATGAACCTCGACAAGAAGGCTCTGGAGGGCCCCGAGATCAAGGCCGCCTTTGTCCAGGTGCGCAAGATCGCCGACTGGATGGATCCCAACGTCGGCGCCCAGCACTTTTCGACCAACCTGAAGCGCTTCGTCGACGGCGACATGGGCATGATGATCATGGGCGGGTGGGCGCAGGGCGTGTTGCGCAATGCCGGTTTCAAGCTCGACGACTTCACGATTGCGCCCGGCCCGAGCGACAACGGCAAGCCGGTGTTCCTGTTGAATGCCGACGCCTTCATCTTCTGGCAGCGCAAGGAGCCCGACCTGCAGGCCGGTCAGACGCTGATGGCCCAGCTCGTCATGGATCCCGCCATCCAGACCATGTATTCGCAGATCACGGGATCGATACCCGTGCGCACCGATGTCGATCTTTCCGGCGAAGGCTGGTCGGACGGTCAACGCCGAACCGCCGCCGCTCTGAAAGACGCGATCGCCAGCAATCAGGCGGTCCTCAGCGTCGCGCACAACATGGCGCAGGAAAACGGCCTGACCGCTGCGTTGATCGACGTGATCACGGAGTATGTGAAGAACAAGACGATCAAGCCGGAGCAGGCGGCCACGCGCCTTGCCGAAGCCGTCGAGCAAGCGCGTTGACAGACGTCGCCGCGGCACCGCGAGCAGGGCGGCCGACGACACCTGAAATGGTGCGCCGGCTGCCCGAGTATCTGATGATCTGGGTGCCGCTGCTGTTGTCGGCCGCGCACCTCGTTTCGTTTTCGCTGTGGACGATCTGGATTTCGTTCACGCCGTCCACACTGGTTCCGGTGTCGGGCTGGGTCGGTTTGCGCAACTACACCTCGGTTCTGGCGTCGCGGAACTGGCAAATCGCCTTCGACAATCTGCTGCTGTTCGGCAGCGCTTTCGTGCTGCTGAGCCTGGTGACCGGCCTCGTGCTTGCGATCCTGCTCGATCAGCGCATTCGCGGCGAGAACACGCTGCGATCCATCTTCCTCTACCCCCTGGCGGTATCGTTCGTCGTCACCGGCACGGTCTGGAGCTGGCTGCTCAATCCCGGCATCGGGATCCAGAAACTCGTCCACGATTTCGGCTGGACTTCCTTCCGGTTCGACTGGCTGATCGACCGCGACATGGCGATCTGGACGATCGTCATCGCCGCGATCTGGCAATCCTCGGGCTTCGCCATGGCGCTCTTCCTCGCCGGCCTCCGCTCCGTCGATGCCGACCTCGTCAAGGCCGCGCAGATCGACGGCGCCGGACCGATCCGAATGTACCGGCGCGTCATCTTGCCGACGCTTTGGCCGATCACCATCACCGTCATCGTCGTCCAGCTGCAGTTCGCCATTTCGACCTTCGACCTCGTCCGCGCGCTGACCAACGGCGGCCCGGGAATCGCGACCCAGCTGCCGGCGCTTGTCGTCTACGACCTGATGTTCCAGCGCAACCTGCTCGGCCGGGGGGCGGCGGCGGCCGTGCTGATGTTGCTGATTCTTCTCGCGGTGCTGCTGCCTTACGCGGTGTGGCGATATCTTCGGCGAAGGCGGGCCGCCCATGCGTGAGCGAACCTTCGCGCCGAGCCGCATGCTGATCTATCTCGTCGTCTCGCTGGTCGCGGTCGGCATATCTCGTGCCGCTGATCGTCGTCGTGCTGAACTCGCTGCGCAGCAATGAGGAAATCGTCCAGACCTCGATGATCGGCTGGCCGCGGCAGTGGGCCTTTGGCAACTACCTGACGGCCTGGTCCGACTTCTGCGTGGCGCAGACCTGCGTCGGCCTCCGCCCCTACATGCTGAACTCCGCGCTCGTGACCATTCCCGCGACGATCTTCTCCACCCTGCTGGGTGCGGTCGCCGGTTACGCGGTTTCGCTCTGGCGCTTTCGCGGCGATAACTGGATCTACGGCATCGTCACGCTTGGCATCTTCCTGCCGCAGCAGATGCGTTTGCTGCCCTGGACCATCGTGCTGCGCGATACCGGGCTGATGAACACGCTGACGGGCCTGGTGATCATCCACACGATCCAGGGGCTCTCCTTCACCACCTTGTTCTGCCGAAACTACTATGTTGCCATCCCGCAGGAGTTGATCAGGGCCGCGCGCATCGATGGCGCCGGGTTCTTTCGCATCTTCTGGCGCATCATTCTGCCGCTCTCGCCGCCGATCCTGATCGTCACCGTGATCTGGCAGTTCACGCACATCTGGAACGAGTTCCTCTATGGCGTGACCTTCACGACCGGCCAGCAGCAGCCGGTCACCGCCGCGCTGATCGCGCTCTCCGCCGCGGTCGCCGATATCCCGCAGCATGGCGTGCAAAGCGCCGCGGTGATGATCGCGGCCCTGCCGACCCTGTTGATCTATCTGATCGGCGGCAAGTACTTCGTACGCGGCCTGACCGCCGGCGCCGTAAAGTAGGGACCCGCATGTCAGCGCTCACTGTCCGCGATGTTCACAAGAAGTTCGGCGCCACCGAGGTGCTGAAGGGAATCAGCCTCGAGATCGGCAAGGGCGAGTTCACCGTGCTGGTCGGGCCATCCGGCTGCGGCAAGTCGACGTTGCTCAACATCATCGCCGGCCTCGAGCGCCAAAGCTCCGGCACCGTCGAGATCGGCGGGCGCGATGTCGACGACGTCGCGCCAAAGGATCGCGACATCGCCATGGTGTTCCAGTCCTACGCGCTCTATCCGTCGATGACGGTGCGCCAGAACATCACCTTCGGAATGGAATGCCGCCATGTGCCGAGAGCGGAGCAGGAGGCGGCGCTGACGAATGTGGCGCGGCTGCTGCAGATCGAGCCGCTGCTCGGCCGCAAGCCGTCGCAACTGTCCGGCGGCCAGCGCCAGCGCGTGGCGATGGGCCGCGCCCTGGTGCGCGATCCGCTGCTGTTCCTGTTCGACGAGCCGCTCTCCAATCTCGACGCCAAACTGCGCGTCGAGATGCGGATGGAGATCAAGCGGCTGCATCAGCGCATCGGCGCCACCATCGTCTACGTCACCCACGACCAGATCGAGGCGATGACGATGGCGACGCGGATCGCCGTGATGCATCAGGGCGAGGTGCAGCAATTCGCCGACCCGGACACCGTGTACCGCTATCCGGCCAATCTGTTCGTCGCGCGTTTCATGGGCTCGCCGCCGATGAACACGATGCCGGCACGGCTCGAGGCGGAAGACGGCGGACCGGTGGTCGTGATCGGCGCCGGGCGGCCGGATGAGGTGCGCCTTCGCCTGCAGGGATACGACGCGGCGGCGTCCTTTGTCGGCCGCGACGTGGTGCTCGGGATCAGGCCGGAATGCATCGCCGAGGGCAGCCGCGTCTTTCCGGGCGCGCCGGTCGTCGTCGATGCGCCGGTCGAGATGGTCGAGCCGACGGGCGCCGAGACCATCGTGCTGCTGCGGCTCGGCGGCGAGCCGGTACAGGCGCGCATTACGCCGGATATCCGGCCGGTGCCGGGGGCGCTCGCGTCCTTTGCGCTCGACACGCGCCGCATCTGCCTGTTCGACCCTGCCACGGAGCTTCTCATTGCCTGACCGTACGAGCTACGCCGGCCTCGCTGATCGCACCGTATTGATCACCGGAGGAGCCAGCGGCATCGGCGCCGCCTTCGTGCGCGCCTTCGCGGCCCAGCAGGCGCGCGTCGCCTTCCTCGACGTCGATGCCGCTGCCGGCGAAGCGCTGGTGCGGGAGGTAGCAAGCCGCATCCGGCTCGGCGCCGCTGTTCGTGCCGTGCGATCTCCTTGACATCGACGCCTTGCGCGCCGCGATGACGGAGGTGCGTGCCGCGCTCGGCGATGCCGCGGTGCTGGTGAACAATGCCGCCAACGACCAGCGTCATGTGCTGTCCGAGGTGACGCCGGCCGAATTCGACTGGATGATCGGCGTCAACCTCAAGCACGTCTTCTTCGCCGCGCAAGCGGTGGTGCCGCAGATGCAGGCGCGCGGCGGCGGTTCGATCATCAACATGTCGTCGATAGCGTGGATGCGCGGTGCGCCGGCGCTGCCGGCCTACGCTGCGGCGAAAGCGGCGATCGTCGGCTTCACGAATTCGCTCGCCCGGCTGGTCGGACCCGATCGCATTCGCGTCAACGCGATCGCGCCCGGCATGGTGATCACCGAGCGCCAGCGCCGGCTCTGGTACCCGGACGAGCAGCAGATCGCCGAATTTCGCACACGGCAGGCCATTCCGGATGCGGTAACGCCCGACGATATCGCGCGCATGGCGCTGTTTCTGGCGTCCGACGAGAGCCAACGCGTCACGCGGCAGTGCTTTCAGGTCGACGGAGGGCTCGGTTAGACGTTTTCGCTCCGGCCCACGCATGGCGAGGGGGCCGAAAAATGCAGGCAGAGGCCCGAAATTCGACCTTAATTAACGGCCGCGAACTGTCTATAAGCGCGTGAAATGAAGAGCGAAAACACCAAATCCCTGCGTTTCTCCGTCGCCCCCATGATGGACTGGACCGACCGGCATTGCCGCGTCTTCCATCGCCTCATGACGCGGCCGTGCGCGGCTCTATACGGAGATGCTGACGACGGGCGCCATTCTGCATGGCGACCGCAAGCGGCTGCTTGGCTTCGATGCCAGCGAGCATCCGGTGGCGCTGCAGCTCGGCGGCTCGTCGCCCGCGGATCTCGCGCAGGCGGCCAGGATCGGCGAGGATTTTGGCTATGACGAGATCAACCTCAATGTCGGCTGCCCGTCGGACCGCGTGAAGGACGGCCGCTTCGGCGCCTGCCTGATGGCGGAGCCGGCGCTGGTTGCCGAAGGCGTCGCCGCGATGAAGCGGGCGGTGAAAATTCCCGTCACGGTGAAATGCCGCATCGGCATCGACGACCAGGATCCGGAAGTCGCGCTCGACGCGCTTGCACGCGGCGTGGTCGCCGCCGGCAGCGACGCGCTGATCGTGCATGCGCGCAAGGCGTGGCTGAACGGCTTGTCGCCGAAGCGAGAATCGCGACATTCCGCCGCTCGATTACGGCCGCGTCTATCGGCTGAAGGCGGCGCTGCCGGATGTGCCCGATCATCATCAATGGCGGCATCGGCAGCATCGAGGAGGCGAAGGCAGCATCTGCGCCACGTCGACGGCGTCATGCTGGGACGCGCGGCCTATCAGGAGCCGTGGCGGCTGCTTGCCGTCGATGCCGAGCTGTTCGGCGAGGCGCGCGCCGCAGGCGACGATGAAGGACGTCTTCGAGGCGATGATGCCCTATATCGAGCGCGAACTCGCCGCGGGCACGCGGCTGCATGCGATCACGCGCCATTTCGTCGGCGCGTTCCACGCCGTGCCCGGCGCGCGCGCGTTCCGCCGCCATCTCGCCGAGCATGGCGTCGGTGCGGGGGCTGATGTCGATGTGCTGCGCGATGCGATCGCGCTGGTCGCGCGAGCGCCGATGACGCCGATCGCCGCGTGACACTATGCGGCTCGAGAGCTCGGGATAGCCGTGCAGCATCAGCCGGTCGGAGCGCACGCCCCAGCTCTCCAGCCGGTCGAGAAAGCTCATGCCGAGCAGATTGGTCTTCATGTGTCCGCGCGGCACCACCAGCGCCGGCACTGATTTTTCGATGAGCTTGCCGACGGAGAGGCGATCCAGCGTCAGCCGCGCCGCCTTGGCGTGACCGCCGGCGGTTTCGAGATCGACGTTGTATTCCAGCATCTCGACCGGCACGCCGATCGCCTTCGCCGTTTCCCAGGTCAGCACGACGGACGTCGCGCCGGTGTCGATCACCATCGGCGCCGCGACGCCGTTGATCTTGGCCTTCAGCGCGAACTCGCCGCCCTGGCCGCGCGGGATCTGCACCGCAGGCGGCGGGGCGAGGCTCTTCTGCCGCAGCATGTTCGAGATGCTGTCGCCGGCCCGCGCGAGCTTGTCGGGATCGCCATAGGCCACCACCGCGCCGGCGGTGCCCACCAGAATTGCAACAATGAGCAGGACGCGGATCATGCGGCCGCTCCCGCAAAGGTCAGCGCGGTCAGGCCTTTTTGCGCGGCTCCACGGGCGTCAAGCCCGCTGCCAGCATGCGCGCTGCCAACTGGCTCATGATGGCGCGCCGCTCGGCGCTGTCCATGGCTCGCCCAGCGCGCGATTTCCGGCAGCGTGCGTCCGCAGCCGAAGCAGAGATTGGTTCTGGGGTCGATCTGGCAGACTGCGATGCACGGCGTTTCTTGGCTCATGGTTCGAGTAGTGACGGATTTCGGCACTTGCACAAGCGCGGGGTGCTACAACCCTGTTCCCGCGCTCATGATCGGCTTGTGGCGCGGGCGGCGTTTTTCGTCGGTGACATTGGCGTTCTCCGGTTGCAGCGGCGGGGCTTCCTCGGCCATCGGCGCCGAGCGCCGACATCACGCGCTCCGGCGGGAAGGTGATGATCACCTCGGTGCCGATGCGCAGCTTCGATTTCAGCGTGAACGTGCCGCCATGCATGTCGATCAGGCTCTTTGCGATCGGCAGGCCGAGGCCCGCGCCTTGTTCCGCCGACTTGATCGAGTTGGAGCCCTGGCCGAACGAGGCGAGCACGATCGGAATCTCGTCCTCGGGAATTCCGGAGCCGGTGTCCTTGACGCTGAGATACTGACCGCCCGAGGCGGTCCAGCCGACCTTGAGCCAGATCTCGCCGCCCTGCGGCGTGAACTTGATCGAGTTGGAGAGCAGGTTGAGCACGATCTGGCGGATGGCGCGCTCGTCGCCCCAGATCTTCGGCATGCCGTGCTCGAACACCTCGTGGATGGTGATGCCGCGGCTCGAGGCGCGCAGCTTCAGCAGGTGATGGCAGTCGGCCACGACGTTCACCAGCGACACCGCCTCCTCGTTGAGCTCGTAGCGGCCGGCCTCGATGCGCGACAGATCGAGGATCTCGTTGATCAGGTTCAGCAGGTGAACGCCGGAATTGTGGATGTCGGCCGAATATTCCTTGTAGACCGGCACGCTGTGCGCGCCGAAGATCTCGCTCTTCATCACCTCGGAAAAGCCGAGGATGGCGTTGAGCGGCGTGCGCAGCTCGTGGCTCATCTGCGCGAGGAAGCGCGACTTGGCGACGTTGGCGGATTCGGCGCGGTGGCGCGCCTCGTCGGAGATCGCCTTCGCCTGTTCGAGCTCGCCGATCAGCGCGTCCTTTTCCGCGCGCGCTTCCAGCGTCGCCAGCGTCGTCGAATGCAGGCGATGGGCGAGCAGCGCGAAATAGCCTTCCGCGGCGAGCGCCAGCACCGCCAGCACGTAATTGTCGATCGTGCCCGAGAGGATGAAGTTGAGCGCGATCGCGACCGTCACCGGCACGGTCGCCGCAAGCGCGGCGATCGGCAGGCTCGCCGCCAGCATGGTGGAGACCGCGATCACCAGCAGCATCAGGAACATCATCAGCGTGTTGGAGGCGACGTCGAGGCCGGCGGGGCGGATCAGGATCACGGTCCAGGACAGGCCGTAGAGCAGATCGAGCAGCACGAAGCGCGTCCGCCATTTGCGCGTCGCCGCGCAGCGACGACGGCTCGGCGAGGAAGCGTCGAGCAGCTGCGGATCATGACGGCATGGATGCAGAGCATGCCGCAGGTCCAGGCCGCGGCCGAGACCGGCTGCATCCAGAAGCCGAACAGCGCGCCGGTCGCCACCACCAGCAGCATGACGACGAACGACGCCGACATCCGGGTTTGGGCGTACTGGCGCAGCAGTTCCGTGTCGAAGGCGGGGCGGGTGCCGCTCGACGACGTTAACCGGTCGCGCGCCTCGCGCACCCGCTGTGCCGACGCACGCCGCGCATTGACCGGCGCAGCGGGGGCAGGATCGGCCGGAAGCTGGACAACTTCAGGCTTTTCAGCGGGTTTACTCATCAGACAACACAAATTGCGCCCGCGGACGGCGCGGACTTTTGCATTGTCTATCTGTGGCCTTAAATGTTTAAGCGATGCCTTAGAGAACGAAAAATTTCCGTTAACGCGAGGTTAAATTAACCTTTTGGTCCGCTCAGCGCGGCAACCGATAAGCCTCTTGCCGGCGAGCGTCAGCAGGCTCGAAGCATCAGCGCTTGCTGCCGATCTGGGGCGGCGCGCAGGGGAGCGCTGTTACGCTGCGATCCACCGCGATCGACGTCCACATAGGGACGAAGCTGCCCAAGCAGCCAAATTCTCCATTTTTGGTTGAAATTGTGATCTGGCGCAGGAATACAAAAAAGCCTGGAAAAATTGGTTGATTGACGCCTTCCGCGCCAGCGACCCCGCCACTTAACGACAATCGGTATGGCATGTTTCAAATATAAGTTGAATTCGCGGAACCTCGTGTCCCCGCGCCCGTTGTGAACTGATCCCCTGGCGCGAAGGGATTGGTCAGCCGCTAGCCAACAAGGGCTGCTGGAGCTTCACAACCCCGCGTTTGGAGAACACAATGAACAAGATGGCACTCTCTTTCGCAGTGGGCGCGAGCGCACTCTTCATGACTGGCGCGACGGCTGCACCGCTCGCGATTAACCAGCTCGCCCCTGAGGGCAATGTCCAGAACGTCCGCATGGTTTGCGATGAATCCGGCCGCTGCTGGCGTCAGCGCTCTGAACGACGTGTCATCGTCCGCGAGTCCTATGGAAGCGATGTTCCCCGCGAGCGCCGTGGCTATGAAGAGCGCGGCGGCATCGGCTTCAATGCGCCCGGCGTCAGCGTGGGTATCGGCACCGGCCGCTACTGATAAGCGAGCCGTCTGCAATAGGCCGTGGAGCAATCCACGGCCTTTCTTGCGTTAGCGCCGGGGGCTGATCCGACCGCAAGCCTGACCGGATCTTTCTTCCGGGTCGGCGCGATTTTAGCTCGCTATTTGCCCGCAATAAGCGCAGCAACGGTCTGCGCTACGTAAGTTATCTCCAGGAGAAGCCGCGATGACGACCGCAACAGGATCGATCGAGGTGCCCAAGGTGCTCGTTGTCGAGGACGAGATGGTCTTGCGAATGCGTGCCGCCGATATTGTGGAAGATGCCGGGTTTTCTGCCGTCGAAGCCGTGAATGCCGACGAGGCGATCGCGATTCTGGAGTCGCGCTCGGACATCGCTCTGCTGTTTACGGATATCCAGATGCCGGGCAGCATGGACGGTTTGAAGTTGGCCCATGCCGTGCACGCGCGCTGGCCCGCCATCAAGATTGTCCTGGTCTCCGGTCAGGTGAAACCATCCGACGCCGAAAGGCCGACCGATAGCCGCTTCTTCGGCAAGCCGCTGGGCGTCGAGCAAATGGTTGCCGAATTGCAGGCCATGATAGGCGCGGGCGCGTTGAAGATTTTGCCTGGAGCTCCCCTGATGCGGTCCGGAAAGGATGTCGATCCGGATACGCCGATCGATCCGCCATCCCGCTCCGCGCATGAGACGGCGCTGTCGGCGGAGAACGACAGTCTTCGCCTGTTGCTGGAGCAAGCCGGGATCGACGCCAAGGCTCTGCTTGCGCAAGCCGGGATCGACGCCAAGGAGCGCGAGGCAGCCGACAAGCTGCAAAAGCTCATTCTTGGCGAACTGCATCATCGCATCAAGAACACGCTAGCCACCGTCAGCGCCATCGCGTCGCAAAGCTTCCGGGCAGCGACCAGCATCGAGCACGGACAGACGGCCATGGAGGGCCGGCTGCTCGCGCTTGGGCGCGCCCACGATCTGCTGATGCAGATCAGCTGGTCCAACGCCAGTCTCACCCATACGTTCAGCGGCGCGACAGAGCCCTATGACAGCCAGGGGATGAGGCGATTCCATTTCAACGGGCCGGATATCAGGATCACCTCAGGCGCCGTCATCGCGCTTGCGATGACGCTCAACGAGCTTTGCACCAACACCACCAAATTTGGCGCGCTCTCGAACGTCAACGGCCGCGTCGAAATCGTGTGGACGATCGACGAAGTCGAGCAGCGGATGCGCCTGACCTGGACCGAAAAGGGTGGCCCTCCGGTTCAGCGTCCGACGCGGCGCAGCTTCGGCACGCGCATGATGGAGTCGCTGGGTCAGCAATTGAATGGCCGTGTGCAACTCACTTACGATCCATCCGGGTTTGTCTATCTGCTGGATGTACCGCTTGGTTCAATCAGAGCGACGGCGTGAGAAACCCCTTCCACTGTTGGTGGAAGCGACATGACGCAATCTCCGATTAACGCCTTTCAACTCTGGACGAATGCTCACCGCTAACGCGGAGTTAACGGGGCATCCGACGGCGTCGAGATGCTCCCGCGTTCCTGCCGGGCTCATTCCGGCTTGGTCGCCTTCAACTTCGGCAGGGTCTCCACGATCTTCTGCTTGCCGTCCACGATCTCGGCGAGGAAGCTGGCGCGGTCGATGTCGCCGTTCTGGTCCCAGGTCACCTCCATCAGCATCCCGGGTGCCTTATCCGGCGTCAGCGTCAGGCCCTTCATGGCCGCACCGAAGGCCCTGCGGTCGAATTTGCCGATCTTCTCCGTCACGTATTTCACGAGATAGACGGCGGTGTAGCCTTTGATGCCGTTGTGATCGGGCAAATATTTGTAGCGGTCGTTGAATTTCTTTGCGAACTCCTGGATCGCCGGCACCGGTGCATCTGCGCTCAGACCGACATGGCCGCGCACGCCATTGGCGGCGGCGCCAGCGAGTTCGATCACCTTCTGGTTCAGAAGCGTCGTCTCGCCGAACAGCGGCGTCGTCAGTCCTTGTCGCTTCGCCTCGATCAGGAAACGGGCGCTTTCTTCCTCATTGGTGTAGACGAAGTCCGCGTCGGCCTTGACGTTCTTCAGCTTGATGACGTCAGAGCCGAAATCGACCTGGCCTTGCTCGGTCGAGATATCCGCTACCACCTCGATGCCGCGCGCCTTCATCTCCTTGAGAAAGCTGTCGCGGCCGCCCTTGCCGAAATCATTGTTGACCCAGAGCAGGGCGACCGATTTCACCTTGAGCTGGTCGTGCAGATAGTTGGCGATCTTCGGCATCGAGAACTGCTGTCCGAAGGCGGTACGGAAGACCCAGGGATTGCCCTGCATGGTGATGTCGGCGGCCTCGGCGCCGACGATCTGCGGGACCTCGGCCTGCTGGGTCAGCGCCATATTGACCTTGACGGATCCCGAATAGATCGGACCCAGCACGACGTAGGGATCCCTGTCGAGAACCTTCTGCACCTGCGCGCGCGAGATGCCGGGATTGCTCTGCGTGTCCAGATGCTCCGTCTCGATCTTGCGGCCCAGGATGCCGCCCGAGGCGTTGATTTCATCGATCGCAAGTGCGACCCCGTTCCGCCAATTGGTGCCCGAGACCGCGCCGGGCCCGGACAATTCGACCACGTCGGGGATGTAGACGGTGGTCTGCGCGCAGGCGAGGCTCGTCCACAGGGATGCCGCGACTGCCATTCCGCTCAGATAGCCGAGACGCTTCATGATATCCTCCTTCATGCTGTCTTGTTGTCGTGTCCATCCGCGCCGCCGGCAAAGCCGAGCAGCTTCGCGGGCGTCCGCCACAGCAGCCGGTGCTGATCGTCGTCTGCCGGAAACAGCCGAGGCAGCACCGCAAGTAGCGGCCCATAGTCGAGGCGTTCGCTCGCCCGCAAGAACGGATAGTCGGAGCCCCACACGCAGCGATCGAGCGTGAAGGACTCGGCAAGCGCCTGGATGAACGGAAAGGCATCCTCGTAGGGATGCGTCTGCCGCGAGAACTTGTAGTAGCCGGACAGCTTTACATAGGCGTCGCGCTCGCGCCCGATCGCCAGCAACGCCTGGAAAGCCTTTCCCGTCAGCCCGTCTGCGACGCCCGGCCGCCCGCAGTGATCGAACACGAGCCGCACGCGCGCGCGCTCGATCAGCGGCAGCAGCACGAGCAACTGGTCGTTCTCGACCTGGATCTGGAGGAACAGGCCGAGCTCCGCGAGTTTCTCCACGAGCGGGCCGGTGTCGCGATAATAGTCGGCGCCGTGGAACGGAGCGTTGTAGGCGATGCCGACCACACCGGCTTTCTTCAGCCGCTCCAGTTCGCCGACGTCGACGTCCTTCTCGACGACGGCAACGCCCTTGAAGCGGCCGTTGCTGGCGCGAAGCGTGTCGAGCAGGAGGCGGCTGTCGCTGCCGTAACCGGTGTTGGTCGCGACGACGAGGGCATGTCTGACGTCGAAGACGTCGAGCACGCGGATGAGCTGAGCGGCAGGTGCGATCTCCTGGCCGCTCGGCCGATAGGGAGTATCGTCCGCATAGGGAAAGCGGACCGGATCGATGGCGTGGATGTGGCAATCTATCTTGGGGCCCGCAGGCAAGGTCATGGCGAAGAGCTCCCCCCGCGGCGCCGCTTAGAACGTTGCCTGGATGGCTTTGACGAGCTCGGGTGTCACCTCCGGCATGACACCGAACCACGCTTTGAAGGCCAGCCGAGCCTGATTGAGCAAGAGACCAAGGCCGTTCACCGTCAGGCAGCCGCGCTCGCGGGCTTCCGCCAGGAACGGCGTCTCGAGCGGCGTGTAGATGAGATCGGCGACGAGCGTCGCGGGATCGAGCCGCGACAGATCGATCTCGAGCGCGTCCTTGCCGATCATGCCGCGATCCGTGCAGTTGACCAGCATGGCGGCATCGGCGAGCGCCGCAGCGCGTTCGGCCCAGGCGAGGGCGGTGACGCAGGAGCCGAACTCGTCCGCAATGGCCCGCGCTTTTTCAGGGGTGCGATTGCTGATGCGGATCTGCCGCGCGCCGTTTTCCAGCAGCGCAACGACCACGGCGCGCGAAGCGCCTCCTGCACCGAGCAGCAGGCTGGGTCCGGAATCGGCGTGCCAGTCCGGCTTGGCGTCCTTCAGGCTTTGAACGAATCCGTTGCCGTCATTGTTGAAGCCCCTCAGCGTGCCATCCTCTTCGACGACGATGGTGTTGACGGCGCCGATGCGCCGCGCGGTGTCGTTGACGCTGTCGAGCAACTGCATCGCCGTCTGCTTGTGCGGCATGGTGACGTTGCAGCCGCGAAAGCCGAGCGCGGCGAGACCGGTCAACGCCTCCTTCAACCGCTCGGGTTTGACCGCAAGCGGCACGTAGGCGCCGCGGATGCCAAGGGCATTCAGCCAGAAATTATGAATCGTCGGCGAGCGCGAATGAGCGACGGGCAATCCGATGATGCCGGCTAGTCCAAATCCGTTCGCAGACGGCATGCCGCGTTTCCACCCTTGGTTCGTTCGTTGCTGGACGGCTGCGCCCATCGGAGGCGCGTCCGGTCGGACCTGACGGTCTTGTTTCAGGAGTTCTAGGCGCAACGGTTTCGACGCGCAATCACTACGTCACGATGACGGACTACATCTCATATGGTGAAATGCGCGCGTTTCGACATGAGTTCGCCCCTCCCGAAATTTGGGAATGAACGAGGAAACGATTGATGTTCGGGCAATTCCCGAAGCGCGGCGCTGGATTGTCTGCCGGCATCGCGCCAACGCTCACCGCTCCAGCCGCGCCATCAGGCTCGACGTGTCCCAGCGCTTGCCGCCCATCTTCTCGACCTCGGCGTAGAACTGGTCGACCAGCGCGGTGACCGGCAGATTGGCGCCGTTGCGGCGGGCTTCGGCGATGCAGATCGAGAGGTCCTTGCGCATCCATTCCACCGCAAAGCCGAAATCGAACTTGCCCTCGTTCATGGCCTTGTAGCGGTTCTCCATCTGCCAGGACTGCGCGGCGCCCTTGGAGATGGTCTCGACCACGGCGGTGACGTCGAGCCCGGATTTTTTCGCGAAGTGCAGGCCCTCGGACAGGCCCTGGACGAGGCCGGCGATGCAGATCTGGTTGACCATCTTGGTCAGTTGCCCGGCGCCGGCCGGGCCGAGGCGCTTGCACATCCGCGCATAGGCGCTGTTGATGATCGGCTCGGCCGCGGCATAGGCGTCCTCGTTGCCGCCGCACATCACGGTGAGCACGCCGTTCTCGGCGCCGGCCTGGCCGCCCGACACCGGCGCGTCGACGAATTTGAAGCCGGCCTTGGCGGCTGCAGCGTCGAGTTCACGTGCCACTTCAGCTGACGCCGTGGTGTGGTCGACGAAGACCGCGCCCTTCTTCATGCCGGCAAAGGCGCCGTCGGCGCCGATGGTCACCGCGCGCAAATCGGTGTCATTGCCGACGCAGCACATCACAAAATCCTGGCCCTCGGCGGCGGCCTTTGGCGTCGCGGCGGTCTTGCCCCCGAATTTGTCGGCCCATTGCTTGGCCTTCGCTGCGGTACGGTTGTAGACGGTCACCTCATGGCCACCCTTCTTGACGAGGTGTCCTGCCATCGGAAAACCCATCACGCCGAGACCGAGAAAAGCGACTTTCGCCATCGTTTTTTACCTTGGGGGTTTGGCCGGCGGCCGCGAACGGGCCCGGCGGTGCTTGGAGGGAGGGCGCACCATACCCACTGCGCAGGGGAGGGCAACGGCTTCGTTTGGCTGAAATGGCCTGACATGTGCTATGGTCGGCGATCAAAACGGCTGCACAAAAACGGGAGTGTTTCGCATGGGTATGAGCGTGGGCGTGCTCGATCATTTCAACATCCGGACCCGGAATCTCGGCGATACGGTCCGCTTCTACGAGGACATTCTCGGGCTCGAAAAGGGCCCCCGGCCGAACTTCGCGTTCCCGGGCGCCTGGATGTACAGCGAGGGCAAGGCGGTGGTGCATCTGGTCGACATTTCCAAGACCGACGAGGCACAGAAGCCGGATTCCGGCGTTGTCCACCATGTCGCCTTTGCCTCCACCGGCTTTGACGGCATGAAGCAGCGGCTCAAGTCGAAAGGCATGGCGTTCGACTCCCGGCAGGTGCCGGGCGGCGACCTCTGGCAGATCTTCGTCGATGATCCCAATGGCGTGATGATCGAGCTGAACTACGAGGCCGCCAAGGAAGGCGGTAGCGCAGCGCCGGTCGAGACGCGGGAAGATATCGGCGCCCGGTAGCAATTTCCGCGCGACCGCTCTATAGGCCGCTTCCGACTGTATTTAGGAGATGCGCCTTTGAGCGTGACGCAGCAGCAGGTTCTCGATGCCCTGGCCAGGGTGATGTCGCCGCGCGGCGTCGCCTTGCCCCATGCCGATGTGCTGTCGGCGATCACGGCCTCCGACGGCAAGGTGTTCTTCTCCATCAATGTCGATGCCGCAGAGGCCCGCGCCTGGGAGAATGTGCGGGCGCAGGCGGAAGCCGCGGTGCGCGCCATCCCCGGCGTGACAGTGGCGATGATCGCGCTGACCGCGGAACGCAAGGCCGGCTCGGCTGCGCCGCCACCGGTGCCGCGCCGCAGCCGCATCGCCATGCCCCCGGCCATTCCCATGGCGGCGTACAGCCGGCCGCCTCGCATCGTCCGCCGCAGGGCGGGCAGAATCCCGATGTCCAAGCAGGCCGAGATCCCCGGCATCGCCGCGGTCATCGCGGTTGCCTCGGGCAAGGGCGGCGTCGGCAAGTCCACCACCGCGCTCAACCTGGCGCTCGGGCTTGCGCGACCAGGGCCTGCGCGTCGGCCTGCTCGACGCCGACATCTACGGCCCCTCGGTGCCGCGGCTGACCGGCATCCGCGAGAAGCCGCAGCTCAATGCCGACAAGAAGATGATCCCGATCACCCGCTTCGGGCTTTCGATCATGTCGATCGGCTTCCTGGTCGAGGAAGACACCGCGATGATCTGGCGCGGACCGATGGTGATGTCGGCGATCACCCAGATGCTGCGCGACGTCGCCTGGGGCACGCTCGACGTGCTCGTCGTCGACATGCCGCCGGGCACCGGCGATGCCCAGCTCACGCTGGCGCAGAACGTGCCGCTGAAGGGCGCCATCATCATCTCGACGCCGCAGGACCTGTCGCTGATCGACGCGCGGCGGGGCCTTGCCATGTTCAAGAAGGTCGGCGTGCCCGTGCTCGGCATCGTCGAGAACATGAGCTATTTCCAGTGCCCGCATTGCGGCACGCGCTCGGATATTTTCGGCCATGGCGGGGCGCGGCACGAGGCGGAATCGCTCGGGGTTCCCTTCCTCGGCGAGATACCGCTGCACATGTCGATTCGCGCCACCTCCGATGCCGGAACGCCCGTGGTGGACAGCGAGCCTGACGGACCGCACGCCGCGATCTACCGCGCCATCGGCGCCAAGGTCCGCGAGCAGCTTCAGGGTGTTATCGCGGCCGCCTGAAGCGGTCCTTCAACTTTGGTTTAATCAGCCCAGTCATGCCTTTGTCGCGTTTCCGCTGGCGCGCAACCGTGTTAAAGCGCCCCCGCCAGAGCGTCGCCGGCCGTGTGAATCAGCCGCCGGACAGGCTGCTCGACGAAATCCCGGGAAGAAACATCCCTACCCAAGGAGAGACTTGAATGAAGCGTCGTGATTTTTTGAAGGTATCGGCGGCCGGTGCTGCCGCAACGGCCGTTGCTGCGCCGGCCATTGCGCAGTCCTCGCCCGAGGTCAAATGGCGCATGACTTCGAGCTTCCCGAAGTCGCTTGACACCATCTATGGCGGCGCGGAGCAGCTCTCCAAATACGTCGCCGAGATGACCGACAACAAGTTCCAGATCCAGGTGCTTCGCGGCGGGCGAAGTCGTGCCCGGCCTGCAGGCGCTGGACGCGACCTCCAACGACACGGTCGAGGCGTGCCACACCGTCTCCTACTACTACGTCGGCAAGGACCCGACCTTTGCGATCTACGCTTCGGTGCCGTTCGGCCTCAACGCGCGCATGCAGAACTCCTGGTGGTACCAGGGCGGCGGCAGAGCAGCTCGGCAACGAGTTCTTCAAGAAGCACGGCGTGATCGGCTTCCCCTGCGGCAATACCGGCACCCAGATGGGCGGCTGGTTCCGCAAGGAGATCAAGACGGTTGCCGATCTGTCGGGCCTGAAATTCCGCATCGGCGGCATCGCCGGCCAGGTGCTGCAGAAGGTCGGCGTCGTGCCGCAGCAGATCGCCGGCGGCGACATCTATCCGGCGCTGGAAAAGGGCACCATCGACGCGGCCGAGTGGGTCGGTCCCTATGACGACGAGAAGCTCGGCTTCGAGAAGGTCGCCAAGTTCTACTACTACCCGGGCTTCTGGGAAGGCGGCCCGATGGTGCACGCCTTCGCCAACCTCGAGAAGTTCAACGCGCTGCCGAAGAGCTATCAGGCGATCTTCACCAACGGCTGCGCGCACGCCAACACCTGGATGACGGCGCGCTACGACCTGCAGAACCCGACCGCGCTGAAGCGCCTGGTCGCCGGCGGCACGCAGCTGCGTCCCTTCAGCAATGAAGTGCTGGAAGCCTGCCTCAAGGCGACCAACGAGCTGTGGGGCGAAATCTCGGCCAAGAACGCCGACTTCAAGAAGTCGATCGACGCGATGCAGGCCTATCGCTCCGACCAGTATCTGTGGTGGCAGGTCGCCGAATACACCTTCGACAGCTTCATGATCCGCTCGCGCACCCGCGGCTGATCCGTAGCGAGACTACGCCTTTAGTCGAACGAAAGGCCCGGTCCCCGCTTGGGGGCCGGGCTTTTTTGTCGCGCCGGGTCCGGTCGAGGATGGAAATCGCAGTTCGGATGTTCCATGCTTGCGGCAAGCCTCGACAAGAAGGCTGGCAGACAGTTTTGCGAGGGAGCAAGCATGAAACGTCGAGATTTTATCAAGGTCACAGGGCTTGGGGTTGCGGGCGCTGCGACGATTGCGGCGCCGGCAATCGCGCAGTCGATGCCGGAACTGAAGTGGCGCATGACGGCGAGCTGGCCGAAAGCGCTGGACACGATCTACGGCGGCGCCGATCAGATGTGCAAGGCGATCGCAGAGGCCACCGACAACAAATTCCAGGTCCAGCTTTTCGCTGCCGGCGAAATCGTGCCCGGTCTGCAGGTGCTCGATGCCGTGCAGAATGGCACCGTCGAGATGGGGCATACCTCGTCGTATTACTATTTCGGCAAGGACCCGACCTTCACCTTCGGCACGGCGCTGCCGTTCGGCCCCAATGCGCGCCTCAATCAGGGCTGGTATCTCCTGGGCGGCGGCCAGCAGGTGCTCAACGAATTCTACAAGAGCTACAACGTCACCTCGCTTCTTGCGGGCAACACGAACTGCCAGATGGGCGGCTGGTTCCGCAAGGAGATCAAGACGGTCGCCGATCTGAACGGCCTGAAATTCCGCATCGGCGGCTTCGCCGGCCGCATTCTGCAGAAGCTCGGCGTGGTGCCGCAGCAGCTCGCCGGCGGCGACATCTATCCGGCGCTGGAGAAAGGCACGATCGACGCGGCCGAGTGGGTCGGCCCCTACGACGACGAGAAGCTCGGCTTCAACAAGATCGCGCCCCACTACTACTATCCGGGCTGGTGGGAAGGCGGACCGATGCTGCTCGCCTATGATCAACCTCGACAAATGGAATTCGCTGCCGAAGCATTATCAGGCCATTGTTACCCAGGCGGGGGCCTACGCCAACAACTGGATGATGGCGAAGTACGACCAGGTCAATCCGACGGCCCTCAAGAAGCTGCTGGCGGGCGGCACCAAGTTGCATGCCTTCTCGCCGGAGATCATGCAGGCGTCGTTCAAGGCGGCGATGGAGCTCTATACCGAAATCTCCGCGACCAACCCCAACTTCAAGAAGGTCTATGCTTCGATGAGCGACTTCACCAATGACGGCTATCAATGGTGGCAGGTCGCGGAGCTCGGCTACGACAGCTTCATGGTCCGGAACAGACTGACAGGCTGAGACGGCGCGGCCGGCAATATTTGAAAGGAAAAACCCCGGGGCATTGCCCCGGGGTTTTTGTTTGCGTCCGTGCCCGGCTACTGCTTCGGCGGGCCCTGGCCGAAATCGATCGGCGGCAGCTCGATCTGCGGCACCTCGATCTTGACCTTGCTGAGGTCGACGTCGATCGGCTTGTCGAGCAGGGCGGTCACCGAATACGGGAAGGCGATGACGATCGCCACCATGATCGCCTGCAGGCCGATCCACGGCACCGCGCCCCAGTAGATGTCGGAGCTCTTCACCTCGCGCGGCGCCACGCCGCGCAGGTAGAACAGCGCAAAGCCGAACGGCGGATGCAGGAACGAGGTCTGCATGTTGACGCAGAGCATGACGCCGAACCAGATCAGCGCAGCGTCGGGACCGACCACGGGAGCCAGGATCTTCTGCGCGATCGGCGCGATCATCGGCAGGATGATGAAGGCGATCTCGAAGAAGTCGAGGAAGAACGCCAGGAAGAAGATGAAGATGTTGATGAAGATCAGGAAGCCCCAGACGCCGCCGGGCAGCGAGGTCAGG
The DNA here is from genome assembly GCA_963726865.1 of uncultured Alphaproteobacteria bacterium. Classification (GTDB taxonomy): domain Bacteria; phylum Pseudomonadota; class Alphaproteobacteria; order Rhizobiales; family Xanthobacteraceae; genus Bradyrhizobium. The sequence goes on from CAVSEE010000008.1 coordinate 743,025, forward strand.
TGGTGCTCGAGCCAGACGCCGCCGGAGACGCCGAGGAACACCACCGAGAAACAGGTCGAGCCGATCAGGATGAACACCACCATGGTGGAGATGCGCATCGTGGTCTCGTAGCCCTGCTTGATCAGGTCGCGCAGGTCGGGAATGCGCACCGCCTCGAGGCAGAGCCAGACCACGGCGATGTAGACCACCGCGAAGGTCGAGCTTGAAGAACAGGTTCTCGCCGAACATGACGCCGATGATCGCGCCGATGCCGGCGGCGACGATGCCGATGATCATCATCTTGTGGCCGGGCTTGCTGAGCTCCTTGTGATGGATCGCGGCCAGCACGATGGCGCCGATCGCGCCCATGGCGCCGGCTTCGGTCGGCGTCGCCAGGCCCAGCATCATGGTGCCGAGCACGACGAAGATCAGCACCGCCGAGGGGATGATGCCCATCAGGCACTTCTTCCAGAGCGCCCAGCCGGTCAGCGTGCGCGCATCCCTCGGCACCGGCGGCACGTGGTCCGGCTTGATCAGGCCGAGGACGAACGTGTAGCCGGCGAATAGCGCAATCTGCAGCACCGAGGGGCCCCAGGCGCCGAGATACATGTCGCCGACCGACTTGCCGAGCTGGTCGGCCATCACGATCAGCACCAGCGAGGGCGGCACCAGCTGCGTGATGGTGCCGGAAGCGGCCAGCACGCCGGTGATGTAGCGGATGTTGTAGCCGTAGCGGATCATCACCGGCATCGAGATCAGCGCCATGGCGATCACCTGCGCCGCCACCGTGCCGGTGATGGCGCCGAGGATGAAGCCGACGATGATGACGGAGTAGCCGAGGCCGCCGCGGATCGGGCCGAACAGCTGGCCCATCGAGTCCAGCATGTCTTCGGCCAGGCCGCATCGCTCCAGCACCGATCCCATGAAGGTGAAGAAGGGAATCGCCAGCAGCAATTCGTTGGACAGCACGCTGCCGAAGATGCGGCCGGGGATCGCCTGCAGGAAGTTGAGGTCGAAGAAGCCGAGATAGATCGACAGGAAGCCGAACGACAAGCCGAGCGCAGCCAGCGTGAAGGCCACGGGGAAGCCGATCAGCATGGTCAGGATCAGGCCGCCGAACATCAGCGGCGGCATCATGTCCAGCGTAATCATTGCGTCGGCCTCTCGTACTTGGCGTCGATCACGACGTAACCCTGAAGTGCGGCGATGCGCTTGATCACCTCAGAGACGCCTTGCAGGGCAAGCAGGACGAAGCCGGCCGGGATGACGAACTTGATGGGCCAGCGGATCAGGCCGCCGGCATTGGAGGAAATCTCGCCGACCGCATAGGCCTGATGGAAGAACGGCCAGGACAGATAGGAGAGCAGCAGGCAGCCGGGGATCAGGAAGAACAGGGTACCGATCATGTCGAGCCAGAGCTGGCCGCGTTCGGAAAGCATCAGATAGAGGATTTCGACGCGGACATGCTCGTTGCGCTTGAAGGTGTAGGACGCGCCGAACATCACGACGATGGCGAACATGTACCACTGCAGTTCGAGCCAGGAATTGGAGCTGTAGCCGAAGGCGTAGCGGATCATCGCGTTGCCGGCGCTGACGACGCAGGCGGCCAGGATCAGGAAGTTGCAGATGTCGCCGAGTTTCTGATTCAGCAGGTCGATCGCGTTGCTGAGACTTAGCAATGGACGCATTATTTTCTCCGCGGCGACCGCGCCGGTACGCCGATATGCTTGATGAGCACGGCTGCGCCCCCGCGCGCGATGCGCACGGATTTGTCAGTCACCTGCAGCAGTGATTGCAACGAACTTCCTCCCCCTCATGTGCTTCGCCGTCTTGGCTATCCCTGATAGGAAACAGCGGCCTGTTGTCCGGCCGCGCAGGCTTGAAGCTCGGGCACCATTTCAGCGCCTCATGCTGCCGTCAATGGGAAAAAGGACAAATTGACGCGGGGGTTAAGCGGGGTCCCGGGAATAATCGCCGCAGCCTAAAAATTCAGCCGCCGGTCACGCTCATGTGGCGGCTGACGCTCGGCCGGTTGTGACGGCGGTCAATGATGAAGTCGTGCCCCTTGGGCTTCTGCCCAATCGCGCGATCGATGGCGGCGGCGAGCAGATCGTTGTCCGGCGAGGCGCGCAATGGCTTGCGCAAGTCGGAGGCATCTTCCTGGCCGAGACAGGTGTGCAGCGTACCTGTGCAGGTGATGCGCACCCGGTTGCAGGATTCGCAGAAGTTGTGCGTCATCGGCGTGATGAAGCCGAGCTTGCCGCCGGTCTCGGCCACGCGCACATAGCGCGCAGGTCCGCCGCTGCTCTCGTCGAGATCCGTCATCGTGAACTGCTGGGCAAGCCGCGCGCGCAGCAACGACAGCGGCACATACTGGTCGATGCGGCCGGCGCCGACTTCGCCCATCGGCATCACCTCGATCAGTGTCAGCGCCATTCCCAGGCCGTGCGCCCACGTCATCAGCGAAGGGATCTCGTCCTCGTTCATGTTCTTCAGCGCCACGGCGTTGATCTTCACGGCAAGCCCGGCGGCGCGCGCGGCCTCGATGCCGGCAAGCACCTTGTCGATCTCGCCCCAGCGGGTGATGGCGCGGAATTTGTCCGCATCCAGCGTATCCAGCGACACGTTGATGCGGCGGACGCCGCAATCGGCGAGCTCGCTCGCGAAGCGTGCGAGCTGCGAGCCGTTGGTGGTTAGCGTCAGCTCGTCGAGCGCGCCCGTCTTCAGGTGCCGCGACAGTGAGCGCACCAGCGACATCACGTTGCGGCGGACCAGTGGCTCGCCGCCGGTCAGCCGCAGCTTGCGCACGCCCTTGGCGATGAAGGCCGAGCAGAGCCGGTCGAGCTCTTCCAGCGTCAGCAGATCCGCCTTCGGCAGGAAGGTCATGTCCTCGGACATGCAATAGAAACAGCGCAGGTCGCAGCGATCGGTGACCGAGACGCGCAAATAGCGGATGGTCCGACCGAACGGATCGACCATCGGATCACGCAACGCCTGTTCGGAACCAACCACTCCGCTCATCCACTCTGCCGTTTTGTGCGCATCTCTCGAGGCCGAGCCTCGGCGCCCCCTTCGTATACAATGTAGGCAGGTTGGAACGCACCCACAATCGGGTCCGTACCGGAGGTGCCGGTCAGCGGGTCTGCGCCGGCGGGAAGGGTGAGGCCGCAGGCGGCGCGGCCGCTGCGGGTTTCGGCGTTTTCGGCTTCGGCCTGCCACGGACCGCTTTCGGCGGCGGGCCGGCGGGTTGCAACTGGGCGACGACCGGGTTGGGCTCGATGGTGGTGGACGGCGGCGTGGTGACATCCCCGGCGGTGTAGAGCACCTGCACCGGCACCGTGGCGGGCTGGAACTTGTTCATCGTGAAGGTCACGGCGAAACCGGCTTCGCCCGCGGGGACATTGACCGAGCAGGGCGTCTTGCAGGTTTGGCCGTTGGAGGTTTTTGCCTCGGCGCCTGACGGCACGGATTCCAGCGCCACCGCCACCGTTGGAGGAGCGGACTTCAAGGAATCAAGCGAGAACGAGGAGCAGCCGGCCAGGCCCATCCCCGCCAAGGGAAGCACCAAGGCAATCGCGATGACACGACGCATGACCGTCACTCTAACTGCAGCGAACCGCCGCAATCCCCGCCCCGACCTCGCGAGTGTCGGAAATGCGGCGTAATGGCGCAATCTTATAGTTAATTGATGGTTAACGGGGGAAACTAAGGGACAATCTGGAGAACTAAGGATAATTACTTGATTTAACAAGACTTTCGACCGCGCTGGGCAAGTCCCGCATATGGTCTATCAGCCGGTCCGGTTTCAGATCCGCGATCGGTGTGTCGGTATAGCCGAAGGAAACACCGACCACGGGAATGCCGGCGCGCCGCGCGGCCCCGATGTCGGTTCCGGAGTCGCCGATCATGACCGCGGCCGACGAAACGCCGCCGGCGCGGGCGATGGTCTGGTGCAGGATGGCGGGATCGGGCTTGGCGACCCCAAACGTGTCCGCACCGCAGATCGCAGCAAAGCGGCGCGTCATGTCCAGCCGGTCCAGCAGCAGCTTCGACAGCCATTCCAGCTTGTTGGTACAGACCGCAAAGCGATAGCCGCGCCCCTCGAGGTCATCCAGCGCCGCGTCCAGCCCTTCGAACGCACGCGACTCGTCGGCGATATGTTCGGCGTAATAGTCGATGAAATCGCGCATCATGCGATCGAGTTCCGCGACCGTGACGGCGACGCCCTCGACCTCCAGTCCGCGCTCGATCAGCTTGCGCGCGCCGGCGCCGATCATGTTGCGCGCGGAGGCGAGCGGGACCGGCGGCAGCCCTTCGCGGCCGAGCACGAAATTGAGGGCGTTGATCAGGTCCGGCGCGGTATCGACCAGCGTGCCGTCGAGATCGAATACGACAATGCGGGGGAGGTCATGGGGTGAAGTCGCTATCGGCCCGAGCGCGCCAGCGCAAGTGGCACACCGCTGAAATGGCTGCAAATCCCTGCCTTTTTGCGCCGGATAGCCCGCTTTCGGCGCTGTTCCCCGAGCGAAAACGACGCTAGATATCCCCCGCAAGCAGGCCGGGGAGCATCGTCACACGTGGACATGGAAGCACTTAAGCGGCAGGCGGCGGCGCGCGCGCTGGAAGATGTCAGGGACGGCATGAAGCTCGGCCTCGGCACCGGCTCGACGGCGCGGCATTTCGTCGATCTGCTGGGAGAAAAGGTGCGCGCGGGCATGAAGGTGATCGGCGTGCCGACGTCGGAAGCGACCCGCGCCCAGGCAGAGAGTTGCGGCATCGCCTTGACCACGCTTGACGAGGTCGACCGGCTCGACCTGACGGTGGATGGCGCTGACGAAGTCGATCCTGCGCTCGACCTGATCAAGGGCGGTGGCGGCGCGCTGCTGCGGGAAAAGATCGTCGCGGCCGCTTCGGATCGCATGATCGTGATCGCCGACGAGACCAAATGGGTCGATGCGCTGGGCCGATATCCCCTACCTGTAGAGGTGGTTCCATTCGGCCTTGGCGCCACCCAGCGGGCCATGGAGCGGGCATTTGCAGCGGCCGGCGTTTCCGGGCAAATGGTGCTGCGGAAGGGCAAGGACGGCGACGTTTTTGTCACCGATGGCGGCCACTGGATCATCGACGGCCATCTCGGCCGAATCGCGGACGCGCCGCGTCTGGCGGGTCTGTTGAATGCGATCCCGGGCGTGGTCGAGAGCGGACTTTTCGTCGGCCTCGCCAGCATGGTGATCCTGGCAGGAGCAAACGGAATTCGCGTTGTTGAACGGCGATGATGCCGGGTAATCGAGGAGAATTGGAATGAAGAGTTTCTCGGCAATCGTGGCGGCGGCGGGTCTTGCGGCCATTCTTGCGCTGGTCGGCGGTCCCTCCGTGGCGCAACAGGCCGCGCCGAAGCAAGGCGCGCCCGCGGCACCTGCCGCAAAGCAGCCGACCCGGCCGCCGCCGTCGCCGGCAGCCCTGTCGGCGGCCAGAGAATTCCTCATGATGAAGAACATCGGGGCCATGTTCGCCGGTGCCGTTCCAGGCGTCGTCGATCAGACCAGGAACGCGCTGACCCAGCAGAACCTCAACTACCAGAAGGACCTCAATGAGGTGGCTGCCATCGTGGCCAAGAATTTTGCCGGGAAAGAGAACGAGATCGGCGAAGGCATGGCCCAGATCTATACGAACGAGTTCTCCGAGCAGGAGCTGAAGGATCTCGTCGCCTTCTACAAGACACCGCTCGGCCAGAAGCTGCTGGCCAACGAGCCGCGCGCCGTCCAGAACAGCATGGGTTGGATGAGGGCGTGGGCGCAGGAGTTCGGTGTGCTGGTCAACGACGCCTTCAAGGAAGAAATGAAGAAGCGCGGCAAGCCGATTACATAGAGCAGAACGCCACTAAGGGGCAGGGCCGCCATGGCTGAGTACGACGTCGATCTCTTCGTCATCGGTGGCGGATCGGGCGGGGTTCGCGCCGCCCGTATCGCCGCCGGCCATGGCGCAAAGGTCATGGTCGCCGAAGAGTACCGGATGGGCGGCACCTGCGTGATCCGCGGCTGCGTGCCAAAGAAGTTGTTCGTGATCGGCTCGCATGTGCATCAGGAGATCGAGGACGCCGCCGGCTTCGGCTGGACCATTCCACAGGCGACGTTCGACTGGCCGACGTTGATCCGGAACAAGGACAAGGAGATCGCGCGGCTGGAGGCGGCCTACACCACCAATGTCGAGAAGTCGGGCGCCAAGATCGTCAAGTCGCGGGCGGTATTCGAGGATCCGCACACGCTGCGTCTCGCCGACGGCAAGAAGGTCACCGCGAAGTACGTGCTGATCGCCACCGGCGGCCGCCCCAATCACGGCGCGGCGATTCCCGGCATCGAGCACGTGATCTCCTCCGACGAGGCGTTTCATCTGTCCGAACTGCCCAGGCGCGTGGTGGTGCAGGGCGGCGGCTATATCGCGCTCGAATTCGCCTGCATCTTCGCCGGCTATGGCAGCGACGTGACGCTGGTCTATCGCGGCGAAAACATTTTGCGCGGCTTTGACGACGATGTCCGCGCCCATGTCCGCAAGGAGATGGAAAAGCGCGGCATCAACGTCATCACCGGCTGCACCATCGACAGGATCGAGAAGCACGGCAAGGAATTCACGACGCACCTGTCGAGCGGATCGAGCCTCGCTTCGGACCAGGTGATGTTCGCGATCGGCCGCCATCCCAACGTCGCCAATCTCGGGCTGGAGAAGGCGGGCGTCGCCATCAATCCCAAGAACGGCGGCATCGCCACCGACAACTGGGCCAAAACCTCGGTGCCGCACATCTACGCCATCGGCGACGTCACCCATCGCGTCAACCTGACGCCGGTGGCAATCCGCGAGGGCCATGCCTTTGCCGACACCGTGTTCGGCAAGCGGCCGGTCGAAGTCGACCACACGAGCATCCCGACTGCGGTGTTTTCGCAGCCGGAGGTCGGCACCGTCGGCCTCAGTGAAGGCGAAGCCCGCGCGAAGTACAGCCACGTCGACATCTACAAGGCCGATTTCAGGCCGATCAAGGCGACCATGTCGGGCCGCGACACCCGCGTGCTGATGAAGCTGGTGGTCGACGGCACCACCGACCGCGTGCTCGGTTGTCACATCGTCGGCGATGCTGCCGCCGAGATCATCCAGGCGGTGGCGATCGCCGTGAAGATGAAGGCCACCAAGGCCGATTTTGACGCCACCATGGCGCTGCACCCGACCGCCGCGGAAGAGCTTGTCACCATGCGCACGCCGAGTGCGCGTCACGTGCGGCAGGCCGCGGAGTAGGGCGTGCAATCGGCCGATCAAAGCGGCGAAACCGACGACGGCGACGAGGACGATCCCCGCGCCGATATCTCGATGATCGAAGCCCGGCTCGAGCATCTTGCCGAGGTTTCCGAGCGCTGCCGGAAGATCATTGTGTTTTCCAAATGGGCCATCGCCGGCGGCGTCGCGTTGCTGCTCGCCATGATGTTCGGGATGTTGGGATCCAATCAGGTCATCGCCATCGGATCGATGGCCGTCGTGCTCGGCGGCATCGTCTCGCTCGGCTCGAATTTCAGCACGTTGCAGCAGACAACGGATGCCATCAGCGCCGCCGAACGGCTTCGTTCGGAGATGATCGGCCAGATCGATCTCAAGATCGTTGGCGGCAGCGCACAGGGCTGAGCGGCGTCCGCGCTACCACGTCTCGCCGAACGGCCTGATCTCGACATTGAACGACCACGCCGAACGCGGCTGACCCGCCAGATGCCATGCTTCGTCGGCAATGGCAGCGGGCGTAATGAAGAAATCGTCGGGCTTGCTCTTGAAGCGCTCCCGCGCCCACGGCACGTCGATCACGGCATCTATCACGATATAGGCGACATGCACGCTCTTCGGCCCGAGGTCGCGGGCCATCGCCTCCGCGAGGATCCGTTGCGCCGCTTTCGTCGGGGCGAACCCGGCGAAGTTGGCGCGGCCGCGCTGCGCCGAGGTGTTCCCGGTGACGATGATGGCGCCTTTGCCGGCCGTGATCATCGCCGGCGCCACGCGGCGCGCGAGATACAGCAAGCCCATGGTGTTGACCTGAAAATTGCGGTTGAGCATGGCCGGGTCGATTTCCATGAACGTGCCCCAGCCACCGCCCACGGCATTGTGAATCAAGACGCCAGGGGCTCCCATCTCGCGCTCGACCCGATCCATCGCCGCATCGACCTGGGATTGATCCGACACATCGCAGACATAGGCCTTTGCCGACGGTACCTCCTTCGTCAGTTCCGCGAGCCGCTCCGCGTTGCGCGCCAGCATGGCGATGCGGTAGCCGCCTGCCGCAAAGCGGCGGACCAGCGCCGATCCGGTTCCGGGTCCAACGCCGCTGATGACGCACACCGGTTCGGTCATGGCGATCTCCTCAAGTTGTCGTTTGAAGGGCCTCGGACGTCTTGACTTCGTATAATGACGATCGTCATCTAATACAATGGTTGCGACCATCATCAGGGGAGGACACATGGCCCAGGACATTGCACTCATCGTCGGCGGCGGGCCGGGCATCAGTTCGAGCTGCGCCAGGCTGTTCGCGGCAAACGGCATGCGCGTCGCAGTAGCAGCCCGCTATCCCGACAAGCCGGTGCTCGAGGCCCTCGAGAAAAATCACGGCGTGACCAGATATGCCTGCGATGCCAGCGAACAGGCGGCGATCGAGCAGTTGTTCGCGAATGTCGTCCGCGATCTCGGGCCGCCGCGGCTGGTCGTCCATAACATCGACGGCCGGGTTCCCGGCATTATGCGCAAGAGCATTGTCGAAGCTGAACCGGCCATGGCGTTCCAGACCATCCGGAACGCCGCGTTCAGCGCATTTCTGGTCGGTCAGCAGGCAGCGAAGCTGATGCTGGCGAACCAACCTGACGCCAACGGCGCGCGAGGGACGATCATCTTTACCAACGCCAGTGCCGGTATCAAAGGCTTCCCGCTGAGCAGCGCGTTTGCGATGTCATGTCATGCCAAGTCTGGACTGGCGCAGAGCATGGCGCGCGAATTGATGCCGCAAGGCATCCATGTCGCCAATGTACCGATCGACGCCGCGATCGGCTGGACCCAGGAAGACGGCAGCCGCGCGCACCGGCTGGCGGGAACGGCGGTCGACGACAATTTGGCCGACCCCGATCATATCGCCGAGACGTATCTGCATCTGTACCGCCAGCATCGCTCGACATGGGCGTACGAAATCGTGCTGCGGCCCTGGGTCGAGAAGTGGTGAGGCGCTACTTCTTGCCCAGCGCTTCCTCGACCGTGCCGGCGCCGTCGAGATAGCCGTGCACTTTCGGGTTTGGCATGATCAGCGAGGCCGCAAACGCGATCGCGAGCATGACCGTGACGTACCAGAAGAACGTGCTTTCGATGCCGGCGTCCTTGAACCACAGGGCGACGAACTCGGCGGTGCCGCCGAAGGTGGCGTTGGCGAGCGCGTAGGAGAGGCCGACGCCGAGCGCGCGGATATCGGCCGGAAACAGCTCCGCCTTCACGATGCCGCTGATGCCCGTGTAGAACGAGATCACGGCGAGCGCGAGCGTGATCATCGCGAATGCAAGATAGGGATCCTTGTTAGTGCCGAGGAACGACATCAGCGGCACCGTCATCAGCATGCCGATGCCGCTGTAGAGGATCATGTTCGCCTTGCGGCCGATCTTGTCGGAGAGCGCGCCGAACAGCGGCTGGATCAGCATGTAGACAAGTAGCACCCAGGTCATCACCTGCGAGGCCAGGGTCTTTTCCATGCCCGCGGTGTTGACGAGGTATTTCTGCATGTAGGTAGTGAACGTGTAGAAGCTCAGGCTGCCGCCGGCGGTGTAGGCGAGCACGACGCAGAAGGCGCGCCAGTGCTTTGCCAGTTCGCCGAAGGTGCCGGCCTCCTTCTCATGGCCGCTTTCCCTGGTCTCGGCCAGCGAGCGCCGCAGGTAGAGCGCCACGATGGCAAGACCCGCGCCGATGAAGAAGGGGATGCGCCAGCCCCCCGCTGTGAGCTGCTCGCCGGTCATGACCGCCTGCAGGCACACCAGCACCAGCGACGCCAGCAACTGGCCGCCGATCAACGTGACATACTGAAACGAGGCAAAGAAGCCGCGCCTGCCTTTGATTGCGATTTCGCTCATGTAGGTGGCGCTGGTGCCATACTCGCCGCCGACCGACAGGCCCTGGATCATGCGGGCGATCAGCAGCAGCACCGGCGCGGCCGTGCCCGCGGTCGCATGGGTCGGCAGCATGCCGATCATCAGCGAGCCGGCGCACATCATCAGAACCGACATGATCATCGAGGTGCGCCGGCCGATCCGGTCGGCGATGCGGCCGAACAGCCAGCCGCCGACCGGCCGCATGAAGAAGCCGACTGCGAAGATGCCGGCCGTCTGCAACAGCTGGCTGGTCGCATCGCCGCTCGGGAAGAACGCGGGCGCGAAATAGAGCGCGAAGAAGGCGTAGCAGTAGAAGTCGTACCACTCGACGAGATTGCCCGAGGACGAGCCGACGATGGCGAAGATGCGGCGCCTGTGGTCGGCGGCGTCATCCGTCATGTTGGGCGCGATTGCGATGGCTTCCGACATGTGTTTCCCCCATGGACGGCGGCGGGGGCGGGCGTTCGCGATGCCTCCCGGGCACGTCGAAGCTATAATGGCGTCGCCCGCTTATGCGTTCCGCGCGCTTGCAGGTCTTTGCTAGGCGTAGCGCTTCTTCCCGCACCCAACAACGGGATTCCGCCGGGGCCGGCGAGGAAACGGGATGCCGGCCCCGGTGCGGGTATCGCCATACGGTCGCGAACGCTCTACCGCGTCGCACTCACGAGCTGATAGGCGCCGCGCTCGAAGATGTCGTAGACGGCGAGCGCCTTCGAATCCGCAAACGGCAGATACTGCATCATGATCACGCCGCCGATGCCGCGGGCGGGATCGATCCAGAAGAAGGTGTTGTTGATGCCGCCCCAGCTCAGGCTGCCGGGCGAGCGCTTGCCCGCTACCTGGTCGACCGTGATGAGGAAGCCGAGCCCCCATTTGTCGCGGCCATCCGCAATGAAGGTGAAGTCGGCGCTGCGCGGCAGCGCGCTCTTCAGCGCCGGCACCGAGACCGCGCCGATATGGTTTTGTCCCATCAGTGCCACGGTCTCGGCCTTCAGCACCCGCGCACCTTCGAGTTCGCCGCCGTTGAGGAACATCCGCATGAAGCGGCCGTAGTCGTCGGCGGTCGAGGCAAGGCCGCCGCCGCCAATCGGGGAGGCGATGGTCAGCCCAAGCTGGGGCTGTTGCAGCACGATGGCGCCATCCATGCGCTCGCCGGACCGCTGCTGCTGCGCGACCATGCGCGGCCCCTTGGCCTCAGGCACGTTGTAGGAAGTGTCGTTCATCTTCAGCGGCACAAAAATGTTCTCGCGGAAATAATCCTCGAGCTTCTTGCCCGATACCGCCTCGACCAGCTTGCCGACGACATCGGTCGAGGTGCTGTAGTGCCAGCGCTCGCCGGGATCGAACAGCAGCGGCCCGCCGAACGGATAGGTCTCGCCGGCGCGCGGCTTGAAGTCGCGCCAGATTTCGCTGGTGAAGGGATAGGCCAGCCCCGACGTGTGCGTCAGGAAATGCCTGACGGTGGCCGGCCGCGACGCTGGACGGACCTTGTAGGCGCCGGTCGTGGCATCGAAGGATTCGAATACCTTCAGCTCGGCAAGCTCCGGGAGATATTTCGAAGCCGGATCGTCGAGGCCGATCTTGCCTTGCTCGACGAGTTGCATCAGCGCCACCGAAGTGATCGGCTTGGTCATCGAGGCGATGCGGAACATCGAGTCTTTCGCGACTGGTCTTCCAGTTGCGACGTCGGCCACGCCGAACGCTCCCTGATACAGCACGCGCTCGCGATCGGTGACCAGCGCTACCACTCCGGGAACGTCCTTGCGCTCGATCGCCTCGCGCATGCCCTGGTCGATCGCCGCGCTCCCCGGCGAAGTCTGTGCGCTGGCTGATCCGGTCAACACTGTCATTGCAACACCTACGGTAGCGACAACCTCGGCAGTCCTGTTCATGGAAACCTCCCTGTTGCGCATCGCCCGGGTGGCTCCCGGGCTCTCTGTTGTGGTTGACGCGATCGCGTATCGCGCGCTCAGCCCTTGCGCATTTTGCTGAGCAAATAGTTGTCGTAATAGTTCTCCGCGATCTGGGTGTAGAAGAGCACTTCCTTCATGTAGGCGTCGTGGCTCTCTTTCGTCTTCTTGAACAGCGGGCTCTTCTCGGCGATTTCGTTCAGGTGATCCTGCGTGGTCTGGTAACAGATATCCATGACCGCTGGCGGGAACGCGCGCAGCTCCGCACCGCCGGCGATCAAGCGCTTCAACGCGGCCGGGTTCACGCTGTCATACTTCTCGATCATCCAGGCGCCTGCCGCCGAGCCGGCCTGGTTGAGGATGAACTGGTATTGCTTGGGCAGCGAATTCCACTTCTCGTCATTGACGATCATGTGCAGCATGGCGCCGCCTTCCCACCAGCCGGGGTAGTAGTAGTATTTCGCCACCTTGTAGAATCCGAGTTTTTCGTCGTCATAGGGACCGACGAATTCCGCACCATCGAGCGAGCCTTTTTCGAGCGCCGAATAGACGTCGCCGCCCGCGATCTGCTGCGGCACGATGCCGAGCTTGGCAAGCACATGGCCGCCCATGCCGGCGATACGGAATTTAAGGCCCTTGAGATCGTCGACCGTCTTGATCTCCTTGCGGAACCAGCCGCCCATCTGCGTGCCGGAATTGCCGCACAGGATGGCGTGCGCCTTGAACGGCTTCAGCGCCTCGTTGCAGAGATCGGCGCCGCCACCGAACGTCCACCAGGAATGCTGGTGGCGGTGGTTCATGCCGAACGGCGCGCCGGTCGCGTAGGCCAGCGCCGGCTCCTTGCCGATGTAGAAATAGAGCGGCGTCTGCGCCATTTCGACGGTGGCCGTGCTCACCGCATCCAGCGCCTGCAGGCCCGGCACGATCTCGCCGGCCGCGAAGGTCTGGATCTGGAATTTGCCGTCGCTGGCGTCGGATACGTATTTCGCAAAGGTCTGCGCCGTGCCGAAGATGGTGTCGAGCGATTTCGGGAAGCTCGAGGTCAGCCGCCACTTGATCTCGGGCGCCGCGATCTGCGCGATCGCGGGCGCTGCAACCAGCGTCGAAGCACCTGCGATGGCGCTGCCCTTGAGGAATTCACGGCGTTTCATGATGTGCTTGCTCCCTGAGTCAAGTTGAGACCCGGGGCAGGCGCCGCCGGGCCGTTTGACTTTCATCATATCGAAGTTCAGGGCAGCGGTGGAAGTGCCTTACGCATGGTGCCGCCAGCTCTCGGACGACTTGCTTTGACCGGACGCCCGGGGCAGTGGCCCACCGCCGAGAAGGGTACACGCCCAGCGAGATCATGGTGATCGCGAGCCGGTCGGTCGGCGACGGCCATTCGCCGAGCTCCGGCATGGACGAAAGTTTCGACACAATTCTGGTGTGGTTATCCCGCCAATTCCATTTGCGATGTTGCGGAGGCTAAGTTGCTGCTTCGGATATTTTGGACATGCGCCACCATCGTTGCGTGTTGTGCCGGCACGTCTGCCCACGCCGCGGGCATCCAGCTTTTCAACCATGGTCCGGCCTTGTCGGGCGCCATCTGGTATCCCTGCGCGGGGGAGCCGAAGCATGTGCAACTCGGCGAGCTCGCATTGCCCGTCGACTACGCGCTGCAAGGCGTGAAAGATTGCCCGGTCCTCGGCGAAAAACTGCCGCTGGTCGTTATCTCCCACGGGACCAACGGCTGGTTCGGTGGGCACCACGACACGGCAGCGGCGCTGGCGGATGCCGGCTTTGTCGTCGCGGCGATCAATCACCCCGGCGATAGTGCGAAGGACAACGCGCGCATTGGCGAGCTGTCTGTGTTCGTGTCGCGCCCGGCCGACATGGTTCGCCTGATCGATTTCGTGTTGAACGACTGGAAGGACAAGTCGGTTGTCGATCCCGCCAGGATCGGTCTGTTCGGGTTCTCCATGGGCGGTTATACCGGCCTCGCACTGATCGGCGCCGCGCCGGACTATGCAAGGGTTGCACGCGGATGCACGGCCGCTACGAAGTTTTGCGAACAAGTTCGGAGCGAAACCCGCAGCCCGCCGACTGACCCGCGTGTCCGGGCCGCCGCGATTGCCGATCCGCCAACCGGTTTTTTCACCAAGGACAATCTGGCCGCCATCAAAATCCCGCTGCAGTTCTGGCGGGTCGAGCTGGCAACGCCAACCGTGGATGTGGATCCGCAAGGCACGGCGCGCGTTGCCCGCAGCCTCCCCGGCAGACCGGACGTTCACAACGTGCCGGCCAGCCACTTCATATTCCTGGCGCCGTGCTCGCCGGAGCTCGCGGCCGCCGTCCCGCGCATTTGCACCGACGCGCCCGCGGGCTTCGACAGGGTGGCCTTTCACCGCGAGTTCAATGCGAGCATGATCGGATTCTTCCGCGACCAGCTCGTTGGTGACGGCACGGCTCGTTGAAACATGCCGGTATTTGTTGTGCTGGGGGTCGTTATTCGGACAACTCGTCCCCATATGTATGTATAACCGGATGAATCATCGGGGTTGGCCGGACCAGGCTAGCGCACCCGGCAAGCTGAAAACTTGCGGCGATCCGGCGGATCGTCAGCGCGAAATTCGAACGAGGCGCGCGATAACCGCCACCGCCCGTTCGTCGAAATTCTGTTCGAGGACATCGTGGAAAGCGGCGAGACCTTGGACCCAGGCGAACTCGTGCGCGCGCGCTGCCGCCCGGAATCACGCAGACTGAACTGAGCGCACTGATTTATCGCGACGATCGCAAAAGGATTAGCAAAATGAAAAAGCCCGTTCTCTCAATCGAAGAGCCAGAGCCCAAGAAAATACTGAGAGCCGACCGGCCTCCGACGGAAGGGTTCGTGACGGTTGTCGACGGTCATTTCAAAACCGAATTTGGCGATGTCGAGGCCGCAGAAGCCGCGGGTCGAAAACTGAAGGCGGCTTATCCGATGCTTCAGATCGAAATCTATGACGCCGCCAACAGGGTCCGTACCTTGTTGGGCGACGAACCCGGACAATCAGCTGGATCTGGCGACCAGAAAAGTTGAAAGGAACGGTGTATGCGGAAACTTCCCAAGCCTACCGAACAAGAGCTTAGCGAGGGTCCTCAAGCGGTATCCTTTCAGATTTCAAACGGGAACGCGCGACAGGGCTGCATTCTGCAAACAAGCTTCCCAACGCAGGTTGAGGCCCGGAGGCACCTTCTCTCCAACTGGCCAACCGTTGAAAGGATGGCTCGCGAGGCTCTTGCGGCGGGGAACCTTCAAGGCGGCCAGATCAAACTCGCGATGGCCTGAACGGCTGATGCTTGCAAGCTATTTGCATTCAGTAACAGGATATTGCTGGCCGCCGCCGGTTGCCTTGGAGACGCCGATAAAGACCTTGCTGCCACCCTTGCACCGGCTGATGCAGGCGGAAATCTCGCGGCTGCAGGCCGACGCATAGCCGGCGGCCTCGGGGCCCTGGCCGCGTGCCCACGACTTGCATTCCTGTCCCTGCGTGGTGCAGGAACTTGCAAATGAGCTGGAAGCAGCGGCAACCGTCATGAGCGCTGCCAAAATCAATTTCTTCATATCATCCCCCGATTTTCATTTCCGCGTAAAATTTGGAAGGCTTACCCCTCCGCCTGCAGCCATTCCGCGGCGCCCCGCCACAGCGTGTCACGGTGCTCGGTGCGGAAGAAGCCCATGTGGCCGATCTTCTTCACGCCGATGTCGTCCGGCGAGATGCTGACGATGTCGGGCTTGGTCGCGGTGAAGCCAGAGCACAACAGCTCGACCGCGGTGCGCGTCGCCCAGGGGTCGTCGGTGAAACAGAGCGCGCGCAACGGATTCTTGTAGTTGTGAAAATTCTCGCGCGTGTCGAGCGTGGAGTCGCCGAACAAATAGCGCTCCTTCATCACCCAGCCCACCCATTGCAGGAAGGCGTCCTTCGGCAGGTCCATGCCGAGGCCGGCCCAGCCCGGCATGTAGCCGAACATGTTGGTCAGGGGCACGCCGATGAAATTGAGCATGGCATAGACACGGTAACGCTCGGGCGAGGCCATCAGCTTCCAGTAGCCGGCTTGGGCCGCGATGAAGAGGGCGCGCGAGATTTCGGTGTTGTTGCGCAGCAGCCCGAGCGCCTGGCCGCCGAAGGAATGGCCGACATAGGTGAGGGGCATGTTGCCGTAGCGCTCGCGCATCCACTGCACGGTCGAGGCGATGTCCTTCGCGGCCCAGTCCGCCATCGAGGTCTTGAAGCCGACCAGCGAGCGCGGCTGGTTGTAGCCGGTCACGGCCTTCTGCCTGGAATCGCCGGTGCCGCGGTAGTCATAGATCAGCACTGCGCAGCCGCGGTGGGCGAGGTAGCCGGCAAAGCCGCGATAGACCTTGCGCGGCACGGCGGTGGCCGAATTGATCAGCACGGCATGGCTGCGCTTGCCGGTGCGGGGCAGGAACAGCGTCGCCCCCAGCGGATAACGGTCGGCCGCAGGCACGATGATGTCGTCGGCAAAGACATCGTCAAACCCAGCCTCAGACACGCCACTTCCCCCGGACACTTCTCACTTCGCCCTAACAAATGCGAATTCAGCTTTGCCCGCAAGGGCTTGACCTGACAACCAGAAATCCTTGTGGCGGAGTTTTGTCGGCCTGTGTATAACCCGGCCCTCGCAACCGCGTGTAAGTGGCGGTTTTTGCTCAGGAGTTAACGATCATGGCCGAGCGGTGGACGCCCGACAGCTGGCGCGGCAAGCCGGTGCTGCAGATGCCAAATTACCCCGACGCCGGGGCGTTGGCCGATGTCGAGGCGCAGCTGGCGACCTTTCCGCCGCTGGTGTTCGCCGGCGAGGCGCGCAAGCTGAAGAAGCCGCTGGCGCGGGTCGCCAGAGGGCAAGGCCTTCCTGCTGCAGGGCGGCGACTGCGCCGAGAGCTTCGCCGAGCACGGCGCCGACAACATCCGCGACTTCTTCCGCGTCTTCCTGCAGATGGCGGTGGTGCTCACCTTCGCCGGCGCGCAAGCCGGTGGTGAAGGTCGGCCGCATCGCCGGCCAGTTCGCCAAGCCGCGCTCCTCGCCGACCGAGAAGATCGACGGCGTGACGCTGCCGAGCTACCGCGGCGACATCATCAACGACATCGCGTTCACGCGGAAGCGCGCGCATCCCCGATCCGCAGCGCCAGCTGATGGCCTACCGCCAGTCGGCGGCGACGCTGAACCTGCTGCGCGCGTTCGCGACCGGCGGCTACGCCAATCTCGCCAGCGTGCATCAGTGGATGCTCGGCTTCGTCGAGGACTCGCCGCAGTCCCGCCGCTACAAGGAGCTGGCCGACCGCATCTCCGAGGCGCTGGACTTCATGCGCGCCTGCGGCCTCGACCCCGAAGCCCATCCGGAGCTGCGCGCCACCGAGTTCTACACCAGCCACGAGGCGCTGCTGCTCGGCTACGAGCAGGCGATGACCCGCGTCGAACTCCACGACCGGCGACTGGTACGCCACCTCGGGCCACATGATCTGGATCGGCGACCGCACCCGCCAGCTCGACGGCGCCCACGTCGAATATTTCCGCGGCATCAAGAACCCGATCGGCCTGAAGTGCGGCCCGTCGCTGAAGCCGGACGAGCTGCTCCGGCTGATCGACATCCTCAATCCCGACAACGAGCCGGGCCGGCTGACGCTTGATCACGCGCTTCGGCTCCGACAAGATCGGCGAGCATCTGCCCGGCTGGTGCGCGCGATCCAGCGCGAGGGCCGCGTCGTGGTCTGGTCGTGCGATCCGATGCACGGCAACACCATCACCTCCAACACCGGCTACAAGACGCGGCCGTTCGACCGCATCCTCTCCGAGGTGAAGACGTTCTTCAGCGTCCATGCCGCGGAGGGCACCCATGCCGGCGGCGTTCACCTGGAGATGACCGGGCAGGACGTCACCGAATGCCTCGGCGGCGCGCGCGCCATCACCGATGAGGATCTGAGCGACCGCTACCACACGGACTGCGACCCGCGCCTCAACGCCGAACAGTCGATCGACATGGCCTTCCTGATCGCCGAGCTCCTCAAGCAGGAGCGCGCGGGCAAGGCGGCGCCGATGCCGGCCGCAGCGGGACTGTAATTTGCTGCGACTGTGGCGAGCCACCATCAACACGCGTAACGGACTCGCCTTCGCGATCCGCTCGGAGCAGGCTGTGCGCGAGGAGCTGTTTGCGCTCGCGCTGTCGGTCCCGCTGGCCTGGCTGGTGGGCGCCACCGTGATGCGGCGGGTCGAACTGATCGCCGCCGTGGCGTTCGTGCTGGTCGTCGAAATCCTCAACACCGCCATCGAAAAGCTCGCCGACCGGCTCACCACCGACCACGATCCGCAGATCGGGCGGGTCAAGGACATGGGCTCGGCGGCGGTCGGCGTCGCGCTGCTGATGACCTTTGCTTTTTGGCTGTTCGCCATCGCCGAACGCATGGGCGTTGTCTAAAGCCAATCATTGAAGTTTGCTCTTGTGCAGGGCAACATCGGGCCATGACCAAGACCGTCGAATTCAGGATCACGCTGGCCCAGCTCAACCCGACCGTGGGCGACGTGTCCGGCAATGCCGCCAAGGCCCGGGCTGCGCGTGAGGCGGCGAAAGCCGACGGCTCCGACCTCCTGCTGCTGCCCGAATTGTTCATCACCGGCTATCCGCCGGAAGATCTCGTACTCAAGCCGGCGTTCCAGGCCGCCTGCCGCGAGGCGGTGGAGGCATTGGCGCGCGAGACCGCCGATGGCGGACCGGCCGTGCTGATCGGCACGCCCTGGGTCGAGGAGGGCAAGCTCTATAATGCCTGCGCGCTGCTCGATGGCGGGCGCATCGCGGCCCTTCGCTACAAGGCGAATTTGCCGAACTACGGCGTGTTCGACGAGAAGCGCCTGTTCGCGCGCGGGCCCGCGGCGGGCCCGGTGACGGTGAAGGGCGTGCGCGTCGGCGTGCCCATTTGCGAAGATATCTGGCTGGAAGAATCCGAGGACTACGAAAACGTCGTCGAGTGCCTTGCGGAAACCGGCGCCGAAATCCTGCTGGTGCCGAACGGCTCGCCTTACGCGCGCGACAAGAACGATCTCCGGCTTTCCATCGCGGTCGCCCGCGTCACCGAGAGCGGGCTGCCGCTGATTTATCTGAATCAGGTCGGCGGCCAGGATGAGCTGGTGTTCGACGGCGCCTCTTTTGCGCTCAACGCCGATCTGTCCGTCGCAGCCCAACAGCCCGGCTTCGTGGAGGACATCGTTACGCTGCTCTGGCGCAAGGACGAGAACGGCTGGCGCTGCTCGGGCAAGGTCGCGCCGCTGCGTCGAAGGCGACAAGGGCGACTATGCGGCCTGCGTGCTCGGCCTGCGCGACTATGTCCGCAAGAACGGCTTCCCCGGCGTGCTGCTCGGCGTCTCCGGCGGCATCAACTCGGCGCTGTGCGCGGCGATCGCCGTCGACGCGCTCGGCGCCGACAAGGTGCGCGGCATCATGCTGCCGTTCAGATACACCGCACAGGTTTCGCTCGACGACGCGGCCAGGCTCGCAAAGGCGCTCGGCATCCGCTACGAGATCCTGCCGATTGCAGATGCCGTCAACGGATTTGAAAAAATCCTCTCCGTGCCCTTCGCCGGCCTTGCCCGCGACATCACCGAAGAGAATTTGCAGGCGCGCACCCGCGGCACGCTGTTGATGGCGATCTCCAACAAGACCGGCGCCATGGTGGTGACGACCGGCAACAAGTCGGAAATGTCGGTCGGCTACGCCACGCTCTATGGCGACATGAACGGCGGCTTCAATCCGATCAAGGACATCTACAAGACCGAGGTGTTCCGCCTCTCGTCACTGCGCAATTCCTGGAAGCCTGATTTCGCGCTGGGACCCTCGGGCGAGGTGATCCCGCCCAACATCATCACGCGGCCTCCGACCGCGGAACTGCGCGAGAACCAGACCGACCAGGATTCGCTGCCGCCTTACGACATGCTCGATGCCATCCTCGAGCGCCTCGTCGAGCGCGAGATGCCGCTGGCCGACATCATCGCCGACGGTTTCGACAAGGACGTGGTGGCGCGGATCGATCGCCTGCTCAACATCGCCGAATACAAGCGCCGGCAGGCCGCGCCCGGCGTCAAGGTCACCGAAAAGAATTTTGGCCGCGACCGCCGCTATCCCATTACCAACCGCTTCCGCGACAGCGGCAAGCCGATGCCGAAGCCCGACGACACGCTGGTGTCGCGGGCAGGGCGTGTTTCAGCCGAAGCTTTCGACGGATAGACGCAGCTCCCAACTCTCGTGGCGGAGCTTGAGCGAAGACACTGGGGGTATGGAATGAAGCGAAGGGAATTCGTCGCCGGCCTGGCGTCGGCGGCGTTGGGATCGTTTGCGGCGCGTGCGCAGCAGGGCGTGCCGGTGATCGGATTCCTCAGCACGCGATCTCCCGATGAAGCCACCGTTCACACCAACGCCTTTCGCCGCGGGCTCGAGGAGATGGGCTTTGTCGAGGGGCGCAGCATTGCCGTCGATTATCGCTGGGCAAATGGCGATTACAGCAAGCTGCCGCAACTCGCTACCGAGCTGCTTGGCCGGCCGCTTGCGCTGATGGTCTCGGCGGGTGATCCGGCCGCGCTTGCGGCCAAGGCGGCGAGCGTTAGCGTCCCGCTCGTCTTCCTCGTCGGCCAGGATCCGGTGCGCACAGGCCTGGTCGAGAGCATGAACCGGCCGGGCAAGGCCACCGGCATCAATTTCTTCACCGGCGATCTTGGCGGCAAGCGTCTGGAGCTTCTCTGCGCGATGGTGCCCAAGGTCGAGCGCGTGGGGCTGCTCTCAATCCACGTTTCGGCGCCGAGTCATCCGAGCAGTTCAGGCAGTCCGTCTCGGCAGCGGCGCAGTCGCTGGGGCGCGAACTGGCGGTGCAGTCGGCCGGAACGGATGCCGAGATCGAGGCGGCCTTGGCGGCACTGGTCACGGCCGGCGTCGGCGGACTGGTGGTGCAGAATGATCCGTTCTTCGACACGCGGCGCAGCCTGATCCTGGCGCTGTCGTCCCGCAACCGGCTGCCTGGAATTTTTCACATCCGCGAATATCCCGCCGATGGCGGCTTGATCAGCTATGGCGCAAGTCTCTCCGATACCTATCGCCAGCTCGGCGCCTATGCCGGCAAGATTTTGCGCGGTGCCAGGCCGGACGACCTTCCGGTGCTGCGGCCGACGCGGTTCGAGATGGTCATCAACACGCAGACGGCCAAGACACTCGGCCTGGCGGTACCGCAACCGATCCTCATCGCCTCCGATGAACTGATCGAATAAGCGCGGTCCGCGGCTTACCGCGTCGTCGTGTTGTTGTTCGGAATGAAGGTCGGGCCGACCGAGCGGATCGGCTTGTCCTTGCCGTCTGCGGCCTTTGGCGCCTCCGCGGGAGCAGCCGACGGCGTCCCCGTCGTGGTCGCCGCAGCGGGCGCGCCCTTCTTGTTGCCCGCCGGCTGCTGCGAGCCTTTCGGCTGCTGCGCCTGCATCTTCTGCTGCTGCATCTTCTTGGCGCTCTCCTCGGTGACGATGATGTCGCCCTGCTGATCGAGCACGGCCTTGTCGTCGACCGACTTCAGCGCATCCGACCAGGTCTGCCCCGCGCCCTTGCAGGAACAGGCCGGATCGTGCGAGACGCGGAACTTGAACGCGGTGGGCAGCGCGGTGTAGGGCTGGCCCGACAGCGACACCGCCTGGTTCATGTCCTCGCCGGGATTGCGATGGGCGTAGAGCACCGCCTCCGTCGCCGGACACAGTGCCTTGCAGGTCTTCTCGTCTTCCTGGAGGCGCGCAGAGACGGTGGCGAACGAGACCGGGAAATAGGCGCCGTCGCAGGTTCGTACGCACACTGTCTTATAGGTACCCGACATCGAGCCGAGATCGCCGCCCGGCAGCGGATTGGTGGTGTTGTTGTTGCCGAACAGCCCGCCGAGGAAGCCGCCGGAGCCTTGCTCGCGCGCGGCGGCCGCATATTGCGGACCGCAATTGTTTTGCGCCAGCGCCGTCAGCACGGAGCGGCGCTGGTTCTCGCGGTCGGCGCCGCCGAGCCCGCCGCTTCGCAGGCGCTCGAGGCTGGTAGTGATCTGGTCGAGATTGCCGCGCATCTGCTGGATCTGGTTGTTGACCGGACCGCATTGCGCCGAGTTCTGGTTGAACAGCGAGAAGAAGCCGGAGGACTCGCAGCCCATGCGCTTGGCCTGGCTGACGACGCGGTCGAGCTCGCCCTGCTGGCGCGTCTGCGCTTCCTGATATTTGCGGATCTGCTCGTCCTTGGCCGGATCGCCGGAACCCGCGCCGCGGTCGATGGTGGCAAGCTGCCCCTCGAGCCGCTGGCAGATCGGATTGCCCGTCGCGCCCGGCGGTTGGCCGGCCTGTGGCGGCGGCGGTGCTGCGCCGGGCGTCTGGGCAAAGCTGTCGTTCACCCGGTCGTTCACCTGCGCAAGGCTGTCGCTCGAGAAGGCGAGCGGTGCTGCGAGCATCGCGCAGGCAAGAAACCACCGGGAGAGGGAATTGGTCAGCGTCTGCAACATATCCGGCCAGTTAAATGATTCCGCGGGCGGCTTATTCCCGGCCATGCGCGCGGCCGACGCAAATCACGGCGCGGCCAAGACCGCCTTCCTAGCCGCTTCCGTGGGCATCGTCACGTCGTTTTGGCGGCGCGGATGTGGCGATGTCAGTGGATTTCCTGCAGAAACGGCCGGTTTCAGCGCTCGCAGGTGATCGCGACATATTCATTGCAGCCGGAATGGCCGCAATGGGTGCTCACATTTTTGGGAACTGAGCCCGTGATCTCGTCGGGGTCAACGCGGCGATAGGACACGGCTTGCGCAAAATCCCGCGACTGGCAGTAGGCGCGTGCGGCATGCGCACCGCATTTCTCGCCCTTCGCCAGGCACTGGTCGACTCCATAGCCGTCGGCCTGGTTGGCAACGATGAAAACGCGGGTGTCGGCGAAGGCCACTGACGTGGTGAGGATGAATGCGCCGGCCAGAACAAGGGATCGCATCAAGGCAAGGGATCGCATGCTGCACCGATCGAATGAGGGACTTGAGCTGAAATAGCCCGCAAAGGTTAAGAATGATTAACTATGAGGCGGGCGGCCGTTTGGCGGCCAAAAGCGGCCAAAACGGGGCATTTGCCCTTGACGCGGCGGCTCCGGCGGCCCAAAAGTTGCCGCCATGAACGGCCACCTCGCCATCTGCAGCATTTGCCGCGAGATTATTAGCTAGCAATTCGCTGGCTGAGGCCGTCTTTTCTCTCAATCGAGATCATTGGACGCCCGGCCGCGAGGCAAGGGATATCCATGCAATTGCGCTTCTACGATACGCTCTCCCGGGAAAAGCGGCCCTTCACGCCGCTCGATGCCAGCAACGTCCGCATGTATGCCTGCGGACCGACGGTCTACGACTTCGCGCATATCGGTAACGGCCGCGCGGCGATCGTGTTCGATTTGCTGTTCCGCGTGCTGCGCCATCACTACGGCGCTGGTCACGTAACCTATGTCCGCAACATCACCGACGTCGACGACAAGATCAACGCGCGCGCCGCGCGCGACTATCCCGGCCGGCCGCTGAACGAAGCGATCCGCAAGGTCACCGAAGAAACCTATCAGCAGTACCAGGACGACGTGACGGCGTTGGGCTGCTTGGCCCCGACGGTGCAGCCGCGCGCCACCGAGCACATTCCGGAGATGCGCGCCATCATCGAGAAGCTGGTGGCCGGCGGCTTTGCCTATGTCGCCGAGGACCACGTGCTGTTCTCGCCGCAGGCGATGAACGCGGCAAATGACGTCTTGCCGCGCTACGGCGCGCTGGCAAAACGCTCGCTCGACGAGATGATCGCCGGCGCCCGCGTCGACGTCGCGCCCTACAAGCGGGACACCACCGACTTCGTGCTGTGGAAGCCGTCCAAGCCCGGCGAGCCGTCGTGGCCGTCGCCGGCAGGCATCGCGGTCGAAGGGCGCCCCGGCTGGCACATCGAATGCTCCGCGATGGCGTGGAAGCATCTCGGCGAACGCTTCGACATCCACGGCGGCGGCATCGACCTGGTGTTCCCGCACCACGAGAACGAACTCGCGCAGACCGCTTGCGCCTTCCATGCCGACGGCATGGCGAATTTCTGGATGCACAACGGTTTCCTGCAGGTCGAGAGCGAGAAGATGTCGAAGAGTCTCGGCAACTTCATCACGATTCGCGAGATGCTGACTACACTCCCTGGCGATGTCGTTCGTCTACAAATGCTGATGACGAATTATCGCCAGCCACTAGATTGGACTGAACGAAGCACATTCCTAGCGACCGCGGAGCTGGAAGATTGGGCCGAAGTCTCCATAGCTACTTCCGCTTTCCAAGCGATCATCGTCCGGATGAAGTAATGGAAGCGTTGTCTGACGATCTTAACTCGCCCGCTGCTATTGCTGTTCTTCGTGAACTCCATTTGGCCGCAAAGAAAGGAGGCCACAAGGAGCAGCTGGTCTTTGCATCAAATCTGAGGGCGCTGGGCTTCAAGAACCTGGATAAGCCAGGACTTTTCCGCTTCGGGGTTTCCGGCATGAACGTCGGGAATGTGCCCATCGCTCAGTATGAGCCTGCAATTGTGCGGCTTAGAGCGGCCAGTGCGAATGGTGCTCCTGAAGCCGTCCGCAAAGATATAGTGTCGGCTATCTTGAAAGACGGTCTCAACGTTGAAGAGAGCAAGAGTGGCGACTTCACTCTCGTTCGCGGGAATGCTGAGGAGGCTAGCGCTAGAATTCAAAAGTTGGTCGACGAGAGGTTGTTGGCACGGAGGTCAAAGAACTTTGCGGAGTCTGATCGCCTACGGGTTGAACTAGCTGCCATGGGAGTCAACCTGAAGGACGGCAAGGATGCCGACGGCAATCTCACAACTACTTGGGAGCTCGCGCGATGACCAAGCCCGATACACCTTTCCCGAAACATTGGCGCTACTACATCTTCATCAAATGGGCGGTGATCGTCGCCGCCGCCCTGCTTGTCCTGAAACTGTTCGGAGCCTTTTGAACGATGGGTCAGTCGCTGCCGAAACCTGCGTTGCGGCCATTCCTGCCGGCGGATACCCCGCTGCTGGCAGCGATCTTCGTCGCCGCGGTCCAGGAGCTGACCGGCGACGACTACAACGAGGCGCAGCGGCAAGCCTGGGCGGAGGCGGCCGAGGATGAGGACGCCTTCGGCAAGAAGCTCGCGGGCGAGCTGACCTTGATCGCGACGTGGCAGAATTCCCCGGTCGGTTTCGCCTCGCTGAAGGGCGCCGACACCATCGACATGCTCTATGTGCATCCGAGCGTGGCGGGGCAGGGCGTCGGCGCCATGCTGGTCGACGCCCTGGAAAAACTCGCGGGCGCCCGCGGCGCCAAGGCGCTGTCGGTCGACGCCAGCGACACCGCGCTCGATTTCTTCAAGAAGCGCGGCTACGTCGCCAAACAGCGCAATTCGGTTCCCCGTCTTGGCGAATGGCTCGCCAACACCACGATGCAGAAGGAACTCAAGCCTTCCGTTGGAGCTCCATCATGAGCCGCGAACGCCTCTATCTCTTCGACACCACCTTGCGCGACGGCGCGCAGACCAATGGCGTCGACTTCACGCTGCATGACAAGCAGATCATCGCCCACATGCTGGACGATCTCGGCATCGACTATGTCGAGGGCGGCTATCCCGGCGCCAATCCCACCGACACCGAATTCTTCGCCGCGAAGCCGAAGCTGAACCACGCGCGCTTCACCGCCTTCGGCATGACGCGGCGTCCCGGCCGCTCCGTCTCCAACGATCCCGGCGTCGCCGCGCTGATCGAGGCGAAAGCGGACGCGATCTGCTTTGTCGCAAAGGCCTCCGCCTATCAGGTGCGCGTCGCGCTGGAGACCACCAACGAGGAAAATATCGCCTCGATCAAGGACAGCGTGAAGGCGGCAAAGGCCGCCGGCCGCGAGGTGATGGTCGATTGCGAGCATTTTTTCGACGGCTACAAGGAGAACGCCGGGTTCGCGCTGGCCTGCGCCAAGGCGGCCTACGATTCCGGCGCGCGCTGGGTGGTGCTGTGCGACACCAATGGCGGCACCATGCCGCATGAGGTCGAGAGCATCGTCAGCGTGGTGACCAAGCAGATTCCCGGCAGCCATGTCGGCATCCACGCCCATAACGACACCGAGCAGGCGGTGGCGAATTCACTCGCCGCGGTGCGCTCCGGCGCGCGGCAGATCCAGGGCACGCTCAACGGTCTCGGCGAGCGCTGCGGCAATGCCAATCTCTGTTCGCTGATCCCGACCTTGCGGCTGAAGCAGGAGTTTGCCGATCGCTTCGAGATCGGCGTCTCCGAGCAGCAGATGGGCGGCCTGATGAAGGTGTCGCGCACGCTCGACGACATGCTCAACCGCGCGCCGAACCGGCATGCACCCTATGTCGGCGAGAGCGCCTTCGTCACCAAGACCGGCATTCATGCTTCCGCGGTGCTGAAGGATCCGCAGACCTACGAGCATGTCACGCCGGAATCCGTCGGCAATCATCGCAAGGTGCTGGTGTCCGACCAGGCCGGCCGCTCCAACGTCATCGCCGAGCTCGATCGTGCCGGCATCCCCTTCGAGAAGAACGATCCGAAGCTGACGCGCCTGGTCGAGGAGATGAAGGAGAAGGAGGCCCAGGGCTACGCCTACGAATCCGCCGACGCCTCGTTCCAGCTGCTGGCGCGGCGCGTGCTCGGCCGCGTGCCCGAATATTTCAAGGTCGA
This sequence comes from uncultured Alphaproteobacteria bacterium, assembly GCA_963726865.1. Taxonomy (GTDB): domain Bacteria; phylum Pseudomonadota; class Alphaproteobacteria; order Rhizobiales; family Xanthobacteraceae; genus Bradyrhizobium. Next base: position 769,795 of record CAVSEE010000008.1, read on the forward strand.
GCAGTTCGACGTCAATGTCGAGCAGCGCTACAACGCCAACGGCCAGCGCGTCACGGTCGCGCTCGCGGTGGTCAAGGTCGACGTCGCCGGCGAGCGGCTGATCTCGGCGGCCGAAGGCAACGGCCCCGTCAACGCGCTCGACGTCGCGCTGCGCAAGGACCTCGGCAAGTACCAGAAATTCATCGAGGGCCTGAAGCTGATCGACTACCGCGTGCGTATCCTCAATGGCGGCACCGAAGCGGTCACGCGCGTCCTGATCGAGAGCGAGGACGAGAACGGCGACAGCTGGACCACCGTCGGCGTCTCGCCCAACATCATCGACGCCTCGTTCCAGGCGCTGATGGATTCGGTGGTCTACAAGCTGGTGAAGTCTGGCGCGCCGGTGTAGGGCGGGGGAGGGCGGGCTTTCCCGTCATTGCGAGCGAAGCGAAGCAATCCAGCTCTTCGCCGCGACAAAAGCTGGATTGCTTCGTCGCTTCGCTCCTCGCAATGACGGGAGGTACGCCACCTTTCGATGCGGCGGCGTCACGCCGTCGAGCCAGTCCTGCTCGCGCGCCATCGCCAGCCAGCCGGCCTCCATCAGCTTGTAACGCTTGTAGGTCGGCTCGTCCCCGGCGCGCTCGGCAAGTTCGGCGCAGTTCTCCGCATTGTTCAGGAATTGCTGGGCTTGCTTGGTCGTTGGCATGGCACTCATTCCTCCTTGTGAGGAAACGTAGGAAGTTCCATTGGGCCATTCAACGAAACTTCTGTGACCATTTCGCCATGGTCATGAACATGTGTTCACGGGGAACTTTGTGTTCCATACTTGTGAGCCAGCAACACGGAAAGCCTTGCATGATCGATCACATCTCCGTCGCCGTCCGCGATCTCGACCGCGCTGCGCGCTTCTATGAAGCGGTGCTGGCGCCGCTCGGCCTCACGCGTCTCGTCACGCGACCGGCGACGATCGGCTTCGGCAAGGCCTATTCCGAATTCTGGATCAACCTGCGCGCCAACATGCGTGCGGTAGAGGAGGGCAGCGGCGGCCACATCGCGCTGCGCGCCAAATCCACCGCCGACGTCGACGCCTTCCACGCCGCTGCACTCGCCGCCGGCGGCCGCTGCGACGGCCCGCCCGGCATCCGCCCGCACGACCGCGTCAAATACTACGCCGCCTTCGTCGTCGACCCCGACGGCAACCGCATCGAGGCCGTGACGTTTCCGCAGTAGGGAGCGGCCCAACCACCGTTTTATTCCGGGGCGCACCTCTTGGCGCGAGCCGCTTTCTGGCTCGCTGCCCCACTTTAAAGTGTTAGGGTCACGACAAGGACAAGGCGTTTCCTTGGGGGCTCACATGCACAGGCGCGAATTCATCGCGGCGATCAGCGGCGCTGCGGTGGCATTGCCGCTGGCCGCGCGCGCCCAGCAACCGGCAGCGCGGGTCTATCGGGTGGGATACCTCGGGGGCGGATCCCAGCAGAAGCAACTTTATCTCATGAAAGCTCTGGAAGAGGGCCTGCGAAGTCTTGGTTACCGCATCGGCCAGAATATCGTCATCGAGTACCGCTTCGCCGACGGCGACGTGCAACGACTACCCGCCCTTGCGGAAGAACTGGTCCGGCTCGGCGTGGACGTCATCGTTTCCGGGAACACGCGAAGCACGCTCGCAGCCATGAACGCGACCAAATCCATCCCGATTGTCATGACCAGCAGCGCCAATCCGGTCAGTGACAAACTTATCGTCAGCCTGGCGCGGCCGGGCGGGAACGTCACCGGGTTCAGCCTGGATCACGGCAACGAAGGCGAGATGCAGGGCAAGCGGCTTGAGTTGCTGAAGGAGACACTGCCGAACCTGACGCGCGTGGGCATGCTGTGGAATCCGGACGGCGCGGCCAATCCTGCCCGGCTGGAGTCGACGAGGAAGGTGACGCAGCCGCTGGGTTTGCAGCTTTTCGCGGTCGAGGCACGTGGATTGGATGAACTTGAACAAGCGTTCGCAACAATGGTGCGAGAGCAAATGCAGGCATTCATCCTTGTGTCGGATACCGTGCTGTTCAACTTTCGCCAACAGATCGGCGCGATGGCCCTCAAAAACCAGCTCCCTTCCACCTCCGCTTTGAAAGAATTCGCGGAGGCGGGATCGCTTCTGAGTTACGGCCCTGATTTTCAACCTCTATACAGGGGCGCCGCCGTCTTCATCGACAAGATTTTCAAGGGTGGCAACCCTGCTGAGTTGCCGGTCGAGCAACCGACCAAGTACGAGCTGGTGATCAATTTGAAGACCGCAAAGGCGCTCGGCATCGTCGTGCCGCCGACGCTGCTCGCTCGCGCCGACGAGGTGATCGAATAACGGTGATGTCCTGCGCCGCTATCGTGCTAGCCTGACCAGGCAGGAACTTGCTCCGGTAAGGGGATGGAATGAAACGTCGCGAGTTCATCGCGCTTCTCAGCGTCACGGCGGCATGGCCGTCCATCGTACGCGCGCAGCAGAAGCCGATGCCGGTGGTTGGCTATCTGAATGTAGGATTCCCGCAGCTGCAACATCCCTTCGTGATCGCATTTCATGAGGGGCTGAAGGATATCGGTTTCGTGGCGGGTGAAAATCTGGCTATCGAATACCGTTGGGCAGAGGAACGCTATGATCGGCTACCCGAACTGGCTGCCGATCTCGTCCGCCGGAAGGTTGACGTAATAGTCGCAACTGGCGAACTGCCATTGCGAGCCGCGGCAAGCGCAACCTCGACAATCCCCGTCGTCTTCACAATTGGAAGCGATCCGGTCCAGAGCGGACTTGTTGCCAGCCTTGCCCGACCGGATGGCAACATTACCGGATTCACTGCTATTGCCACTCAGCTCGTAGCCAAACGGTTTGAGCTTGTGTCCGAGCTGCTTCCCCGGGCCAAGAAGATTGCGGTGCTGATAAACCCCAGCGCATCGGCTGTTTCCGAAGTGACAATCGGACTGGCACAGCAAGCGGTAAGCCCAAAGGGAATAGAGCTGCTAATCTTAAAGGCTGAGGACGGCAGTTCTTTGGAGGCCGCCTTTGCTTCTACCGCCCAAGAGCACGCCGACGCAATTGTCGTTAGCGCCGATGCTTTCTTTTTTCTTCGACGCGAGCAGATTGCATTGTTGGCTGCGCGTTACCGTGTTCCAACGATTTATGAGCTGCAAGGATTCGTCGATGCTGGCGGCCTGGTCAGTTATGGTCCCGACGTCGCTGCGCTTCGGCGTCAGCTCGGCATCTACGCCGGCAAAATCCTAAAGGGGGCAAAACCGGCGGACCTGCCGATCCAGCAACCGACAAAGTTCGATCTGGCGCTGAATCTCAAGACCGCCAGGGCTCTCGGCCTCACCGTGCCCCCTTCCATGCTTGCGCGCGCTGACCAAGTCATCGAGTGACCATGTTTGCAGCATTGCATGAGTCCGGAAATAGCACCTGGCGGACATGCCGATTTCTCCCGTCGATGAGGCGGGACATTGATGTCGAAGCGGCAGGTTTGCGCCACGGTTAGTCGAGTTTCAGCCCGAGCGCTTTGACGATCGGTGCCCAGAGAGCAACATCCGCAGCGAGGGACCGCCGGAATTTTTCTGGGTTTGAATCGAGAGTGGGTTCGATACCTGCGTCGATCAACAGCTGCTGGTAGGCCGGTTCGGCGATCGCGGTGCGCGTTGCCTGGGCAACTTGTTCAATGATCCCAACCGGGGTTCCGGCCGGTGCGAGCAGTCCGATTGAGCCTCTCACGGTCATGCCGGGGAAGCCAAGTTCGGCCGCCGTCGGAAGTTCAGGCGCAGCGACGAGGCGCGTGGGACTCGTCACAGCAAGAACGCGTATCTTGCGGGACCGATGCAGTTCGATCACCTGCCCGGTTACGCCTGGCGTGCCGATCGGAATTTGTCCGCCGACCAGGTCCGTGATTACCGGGCCAGTGCCCCGATACGGCACCTGCACGATCTCAGGCGTTCCCGCAATGGATTTGAATAGCTCACCGGTCAGGTGCTGGATCGAGCCGACACCGGAGTGCCCGTAGGACAGCTTGCCGAGATTGGCTTTCGCATATGCGATGAGTTCGTTCAAGGTCTGAACCGGCACGGCCTGATGCACGGCGATGCAGAGAACGTTGGCGGCCACGCCCGCAATCGGATCCAGATCTTTGACCGGATCATAGAGGGGCTGGCTCTTGAGCAGGGCCTCGTTGACGTGCGTCTGCGTCCCGCCGAGCAGGATCGTGTAGCCGTCAGGCCGGGCGCGTGCGACGGCAGCAGCGCCTATCGAACTGCCGCCGCCACCCATGTTTTCAACCACCACCGTACCGAGCAGGGGCTTCACCTTATCCGCCCACGGGCGACCGACAGCGTCGAATGCACCACCCGGTGGAAAAGGGACAACGAGCCGGATCGGCCGCGACGGATAAGCTTGCGCCCTCGCGATACGCGAGATGGTCGGAGACACGGCAGTGCCCGCGATCAGGTACAGAAATTGTCGACGAAGAAGTTTCATCTGGCGCTCTCGGATGCGAGCGGCTGCCATCTCGCCTGAGCTTACATCAGTTGCCCAATTGTGAGAAGCCGAGGGGATGGTGGGATAAAGCCCAATACGTTGCACAAGACGATTTCTGTGACAGCGACATAGTTTGTTTGCGAAGGAGCACAATTTCCGCGTCTGGCGGCACTTATCGGACGTGCCGCCCCACGCTGATGATGTCCGTTGGTGGGGGCAAAGCGGGCCTTGCGCTCGGATGCGTCGAGGTCTGAGTTTGATGCTGTGGACGGCTCCTCCACCGGCACGAGAGTGCCACGGCTGTGGGGGCAATTGAGGCTCCCACGATTCGGAGGAGCTATCCATGCAAACGGTTACGACAATCGGTCTCGACATCGCCAAGTCGGTCTTCCAGGTTCATGGGGTTGATGGTGCCGGCCAGGTAGTCATCCGCCGGCAGTTGAAACGACGCTCGGTGCTGACGTTCTTTCAGAAGTTACCGCCGTGCTTGGTCGGCATTGAGGCCTGCGCTTCGGCGCACCATTGGTCGCGCGAGCTGCAGGCGCTGGGTCACAAGGTGCGGTTGATACCGCCGGCCTATGTGAAGCCTTACGGTGCGCCCCGACGGCGCGCATTACCAGTGGAGGAAGGATCCACCCAGAGAATTGTCGATTGATCTGGTAGCTGACGAGCGGTCTGGACGAGCAATCGGACGGACCGAAGCCTCGTGACAAAGGTCGCCTTGGGCGGCCGAGCAATCCAGCGGGCCGTAACGTGAGTGAAGCCTGAGCACGCCTCGAAAGTTACGATGTGAATGCCGACCCGATCGTATGGCGGGGAAGGCCGCGCGGACAGGGAAGCAATCGACGCATGCACCTGTCTGGTTCACCGGGGTAATGGGCACGGCACGCTGGAAAGGTAGTGCGGGTAATCGGGGGAGACCCGTCTTGGTCGAAGGTCGCGCCTTCAGCATTGAGTAGTCGATGGACCGGACGGAAGTCGGACAGGGTCATAGGTACCGATGAAACCGGGTAATTCCGGTGGAGGAAAGGACCCTGACTTCAGGTGCGCTTTTGAAGATGGCGAGGGAAAGGGTAGATTGGCGATGAGCCTTGAAACGCCCAATAAGATCAGGAGCCTTCAGAGAAAGCTTTATTGCAAAGCGAAGGCGGAGCCTGCCTTCCGCTTCTACGTGCTGTACGACAAGATCTGCCGCGAGGACATTCTGAGCCATGCCTACAAGCTGGCCCGCGCCAACGCGGGTGCCCCAGGAGTGGACGGAATAACTTTCGAGCAAATCGACGCGTCGGGACTCGAAGCATGGTTGGCCGGCCTGCGCGATGAAATCGTAACGAAGACTTACCGGCCCGATCCGGTGCGGCGGGTGATGGTCCCGAAGCCCGGAGGCGGCGAACGTCCGCTCGGTATCCCAACAATCCGGGACCGAGTCGTCCAAGCTGCCGCAAAGATTGTGCTGGAGCCGATCTTCGAGGCGGATTTCGAGGATGGCGCTTATGGATATCGCCCGCGTCGCAGCGCGGTAGATGCCGTCAAGGAAGTGCACCGGCTTGTGTGCCGGGGCTACACGGACGTTGTTGACGCCGATTTGTCGAAATATTTCGACACGATTCCGCACTCGGACCTCCTCAAATCGGTGGCCCGACGCATCGTCGACCAGAATGTGCTGCGGCTGATTAAGTTATGGCTGCGAGTACCGGTCGAGGAGCGGGATAGCGACGGGAAACGGCGCATGAGCGGCGGTAAGAGCAACAAGCGTGGCACGCCACAGGGTGGTGTCATCAGTCCGCTGCTCTCCGTCATCTACATGAACCGGTTCCTGAAACATTGGCGTCTCAGCGGTCGGCGTGAAGCATTCCATGCTCAGGTTATCTCCTATGCCGACGACTTCGTCATTCTCAGCCGCGGCCACGCGGAGGAAGCATTGACGTGGACGAAGGCGGTGATAACCAAGCTTGGGTTGACGCTCAACGAGACTAAAACCTCGGTGAAGAATGCCCGATTGGAAAGCTTTGACTTCCTTGGGTACACGCTCGGACCCCGCCGTTTCCGCAATGGGGGACGGTGGTATCTTGGCGCGGCTCCGTCCAAGAAAAGCGTGCTGCGGATCAAGAGGAAGGTCAGCGTACTGCTGACGCCGGGCAACAAGGGCGCTTGGCCCGAAGTACAAGCACGACTGAACCGCCTTCTGCGCGGCTGGTCCACTTACTTCAGCTATGGCTCTCTTGCTACGGCTCATCAGGCCGTTGATCGACACGTCTTCGATCGCGTGCTCGCCTTTCTGCGCAGACGACATAATGCGCCCAGCCGTGGCGTCCGACGGTTCTCTCGTGAAATCTTTGGGAACCCGGGCGTCCTTGTGCTGAACCGCGTGCGCAAAGTGTCGCCGACGTGTGCCTCGTGAGGAAGCCTGTCGGAAAGCCGGATGCGGGAAATCTGCCTGTCCGGTTTGATGAGCGGGGAGAGGAAACGGAGCGCGCATCAACGCGTCACCGCGCCTCTCCTCAACTCTACTCAAGCGGCAGAAGAATGACGCGGCCGACGCGGAGGCCATTTGCGAGGCGGTCACCAGGGCCAACATGCGGTTCGTGCCAACCAAGACTCCAGAACAGCAGAGTGGCCTGGTGCTGCACCGTACGCGCCATCTGTTCATCCGTCAGCAGACCGCGGTGATCAATGCAATCAGGGCCCATCTTGCCGAGTTCGGGATCGTTGCACCGGTCGGGCGCCACGGTGTCGAGGAATTGCTCAATGTCTTGGCCGATCCAAACGATAAGCGAGTTCCGGAAATAGCTCGTGCGTGTCTGTCGGCATTCGGCGCTCAATTGCGCAGGATCAAGGAGCAGGTACTGGAGTTCGACCGACTGATCAGGGCCTGGCACCGATCCGACGAGATGAGCATGAGGCTCGATGAAGCCCCGGGCGTCGGTCCGGTGCTGGCCACTGCTGTGGTCGCTACCGTTGCTGATCCAAAGTCCTTCCGATCAGGGCGCAACTTCTCTGCCTGGATCGGTATCGTGCCGAAGCAGCACTCCAGTGGAGGCAAGAACCGGCTCGGCAATATAAGCAAACAAGGTGACCGCTATCTGCGCGGGCTGTTCGTGGCCGGCGCGCTCGCCGTCATCCGTTACGCCAAGATCCATGGCACCAAGCATCGCCCTTGGCTCACGGCCTTGCTGGCGCGGCGGCCGACCAAGGTTGCTGCTATCGCACTTGCCAACAAGCTCGCGAGAATGGTCTGGGCCATGATGGTCAAGGGCGAGCGATACAAGGAACCCGCAGCGCTTGCGGCGTAAACGAGATCGCGCCGGACAGCCGGCGTGATGTGAAGGTTGGGAGGGCGAACAGCACGTAATGCAGAGCCGGTCGATCCGGCGATCAGGACAACCCACTTGGGTCGAAGCATTGTCAAATGCGGGAGTTTGATCGGGACCTGATCCGCGGAGGGCATTATGGCCAGCGGTCATATGAACCGCGTCAAAAGGCCGGACACATGGCTGCACCGACCAATGCTGCAAAACGTGAAGAAAGTCCTTGCCAACCCGGAGCCGTCCACACATGACCCATTAGCCGACCAACCTCATCGGCTGATGCCGGTCCGTTGGGACTCGCCCTACGCCACTCCTCAGGTCAAGGGAGCGCCTGCCCATCCGGACGAATTCACGATGCCAGCGCGGTCCGAATCATCCGCGCGAGATCGGAACTGAGGTAAGGCTTCGGCAGCAGCAGCACGCCAGCGTCGAGCCGGCCATGATGCACGATGGCGTTCTCAGTATAACCAGACGTATAAAGCACCTTGAGCCCTGGGCGTCGCTTCAGCGCCTCGGTCGCGAACTGACGGCCGTTCATGCCCCCGGGCATGATTACGTCGGTGAACAGCAGATCGATGCGTTCAGCACCATTGATGATCGCCAGCCCTTCGGCGGCATTGCTGGCGGCCAGCGTGTGGTACCCGAAACGGCTGATCTGCGTCACGACGTATTCGCGGACCAGCGCGTCGTCCTCGACAATCAGGATGGATTCGTCGCCGTGTTCGCCCCCGGAGATGCCAGTTTCGGTGGCCGGCGCGTCCGCGACACCGGCGGCCTGCGGCAAGTAAAGCTTCACGGTGGTGCCGTGGCCCTCTTCGCTGTAGATCTTGATATGTCCGTTCGACTGTTTGACGAAGCCGTAGACCATGCTGAGACCAAGCCCCGATCCCTTGCCGACGTCCTTGGTGGTGAAGAACGGTTCAAACACCTTGTCGAGCAGGCTGCCGGGGATTCCCTCCCCCGTGTCGCTCACCGCGATCATGACGTAGTTGCCCGGCTTAACCTCGCTGTTCATGCTGGCGTAGTTCTCGTCGAGCACGACATTCTTGGTTTCGAGCGTCAGCTTGCCGCCGTTCGGCATGGCGTCACGCGCATTCAGGGCGAGGTTCAGGATCGCGGTCGAGAGCTGACTGGGATCGATCAGGGCCGGCGCGGCATCGTGCGCCAGCATCGAATCGATTTCGATCTGTTCGCCGAGGGTCGATCGTAGCAACCGCGCGTGCATCGATGACCAGGGCGTTGACGTCAGTGCTGCGCGGCTGCAGCGGCTGTTGACGGGCAAAGGCCAGCAGATGCTTGGTCAGGTCGGCGCCCGCTCGATGCGGCGGCGCTGATCATATCGGTGATTGGGCGAGATGCGGACGGTCCTTGACCGCATCTTCGAGGATTTCGATGGTTCCGGTGATCACGGTCAGAATGTTGTTGAAGTCGTGCGCGACGCCACCGGTGAGTTGGCCGATGGCTTCCATCTTCTGCGCTTGCCGGACCTGGGCTTCGTTGGCCTCTATCTCCTGAAAACGTTTGACCATGGCCTCGGCGTTGCGCCGTTGTCTGATTTCCTCCTCAAGTGCCGCATAGGCTTGCTGAAGTTGGTTGCGTGTCGGCAGCACCAGGATCCGCGGCAGCAGCAGCAGCATTGCCGCCGTGATCCCGACCGAGATCAGCGCCAGGAAGCCTTTGGTAAGGCCCTCGATGTCGTAGGCCGGCACCCACAAAGTGAGGATCGACAGCAGGCGGGTCACCCCGCAGACCGTGGCGAAGATGGCGAATGCCCAGAATACGCCGCGGAACATGACATCGCGGCGCCGCCACACGAAGAACCCGAGGACGAACGCGGTAGCAAAGAAGGCGCCGGCGAGCATGGCGTCGGAAACGGCATTCAACCAGATCAATTCCGGCTTCCACAGAAGGCACGCGCCGTGCGGGGTGAGCGTCGACATGTCGAGAATATCTCCAAGAAACAGGGCTAGAATTTCGGGTCAACAATTCCAACCGATTAGCCCGTGCGAAGATAGCGCAAATCTCTGCGCATATCTCTTCATGGCACATATTGTTGCGAAAGTCTTTTTGGGGTGGCGAACAAAAATTCTTGGAGCCGCTGATGCGTTTTACGCGCGGCGACGTGAGGGAGCATATCGGTTCATCCAAAATCGATCACGGACCTCCGTAGTGGAGAAAAGTCCAGAGAGCAACTTTCGCGGGATTTTTAGGGTTGTTCGATTTTCGACTTTTGCAACAAAATCTGCCAACAGAAACTCATGCATCGCAACAAAGGGATCACACGTCGGCACGGGCGCGCAACCCTGCTTCGCGGAGATCCTCGGTAATGCGCTCGTTTCGACCCAATGTTGGATAAATGGAGCCACCAATTTCGAGGCCGCCTTACATGAATGACGACGATCACCGAACCACCGCGGGTAACAAGCACGCCGAGCAGCCATTTGTCAG
>CAVSEE010000009.1:0-9545 GCA_963726865.1 uncultured Alphaproteobacteria bacterium
GACGGCGCAGACCTGCAAAGAACAGTTACTCTACGAAGTGCACGACCCTGCAAAATACTCGAGCCCGACGTGGTCGCGGATTTCTCGCAGGTGACGGTCGACGAAATCGGAGCCGATCGCGTCCGTGTCAGCGGCGGCCGCGGCGCGAAACGAACCGACACGCTGAAGGTCTCGGTCGGCTATGTCGACAGCTACATCGGCGAGGGCCAGATCTCCTACGCGGGCCCCGGCGCGCTGGCGCGGGGACGGTTGGCGCTGGAGATCGTCCGCGAACGGCTGAAGCTGACTGGCGTTGACGCGGTGAGTTGCGGTTCGAACTGGTCGGCGTGGATTCCTTGCACGGGCCGGAAGTGTCTGCCCGAGCCAGCGAACCCTACGAAGTGCGTGTGCGTGTCTCGGGCCGCACGGAGAACCTGCGGAGGCGGTAGGATTGGCAACGAGGTCGGACGCTTATACCAACGGCCCGGCGACGGGCGGCGGTGCGTGGAAATCGGCGCGTGACGTGGTGGCGGTCGCTTCCGTGCTGCTGCCGCGCGAACTTGTAAAGCCGCGATCCGGTTCGTGGGGGCGTGAAGATGAAGCTGCGCGAGATCGCCCATTCCCGCACCGGCGACCAGGGCAACATCTCCAATATCTCCGTCATCGCTTATGACCCAAAGCACTATCCGCTGCTGCTCGAACAGGTGACGGCGGCGCGGGTGAAATCGCATTTTCGGGTGTGGTTCAGGGCGAGGTGGTTCGCTATGAACTGCCCAATCTGTCTGCACTGAATTTCGTGATGGACCAGGCGCTGGGCGGTGGTGTGACGCGCTCGCTGGCGCTGGATGCGCACGGCAAGTCGCTGAGCTCTGCACTGCTCGATCTCGACATCCAACCTGCAGCTGACAGCAAATAACAAAGAGACCGAAGATCATGCCCGCTTATCCGACACTAGCCACATTGGCCGCAGATCTCAACAGCGGCGCGACCACCGCGCGGAAGCTTGTCGAGGAGTGCCTCGCCCGGATCGCCGACCCCGCCGGCGAAGGCCAGCGTGTCTTCATCCACGTCGACAGGGAAGCCGCGCTCGGGGCCGCCGACGCCATGGACGGGCTGCGCAAGGCCAACGCCGCGCCGTCGCCCTACGCCGGCATTCCCGTGTCGATCAAGGATCTGTTCGATATCAGGGGGCAGGTGACCCGCGCTGGCTCCCGCGCGCTGGAGGATTCCGCTCCCGCCGAGGCCGACGCGCCCGTGGTGGCGCGGCTGCGCCGGGCCGGCTTCATTGTGATCGGCCGCACCAACATGACAGAGTTCGCCTATTCCGGCATCGGCATCAATCCGCATTACGGCACGCCGAAGAGCATCTGGAATCGCAGTGTCGGCCACGTACCCGGCGGATCGTCGTCGGGCGCGGCGGTCTCGATCGCCGACCAAATGGCCTATGGCGCGCTCGGCACCGATACCGGCGGCTCATGCCGGATTCCGGCGGCCTTTAACGGCATCGTCGGCTACAAGCCGACGCAACGCCGCGTGCCGCTCGACGGCGGCGTACCGCTATCCTTCTCGCTCGACAGTTTTGGGCCGCTGGCGCGTAGTGTTGCCTGCTGCGCCGTACTGGATGCCGTGCTGGCCGATGAAGCCATACAGCCGCTGCAGCCGCGCCCGGTCAAGGGCATGCGGCTTGCGGTGCCGACCACGATCGCGCTCGACGATCTCGACGATGAGGTCGCAAAGACTTTTGAGCGCGCGCTAGCGAATTTGTCCCGGCAGGGCGCCCTTATCGAACGGATCGAGGTGCCGGAATTCCACGACGTCGCCGTCATGAACAGCAAGGGCGGATTCGCTGCCGCGGAAAGCTACGCCTGGCATCGCTACCTGATCGTCAGCCACGGCGACGTCTATGACCCTCGCGTCCACGTTCGCATTCTGCGCGGCGAGAGCATCAGCGCCGCCGACTATATCGACATCCTCAACGCGCGCCGCTCGTTCATTGCGCGGACGGAAGCGCGCATCGCGCCCTATGACGCGCTGGTGCTGCCGACCACGGCGAACACGCCGCCCAGAATAGCCGACCTCGCCGACGACAAGGCGTTCGCCATGCAGAACCTGCGCGCGCTGCGCAACTGCACGCTGATCAACGTGCTCGACGGCTGCGCCATCTCGCTGCCGGCGCATCGCGAAGGCGAGGTGCCGGTCGGGCTGATGCTCGCGGCGGCGGGCGGATCGGACCGCCGCATCTTCGAACTTGCCGCCGGAATGGAGAATGTCATCCGTGTATGATCTGACCTTCAACGTCGAGGACAAGGGCGCCTTGACGCCGCTGACGCTTGCGATCGATCAGGCTGTTATCGCCGGCTGGACCGGCCGCGATCCGGTGGCGCGCGACAAGCACATCACTGAGCTCGAAGCGATCGGCATCGCGCGCCCGGCGTCCACGCCGATCTACTACTGCTGCTCGGCGCGGCGGATCACTCTGGAGGATCGCATCGAGGTTTCGGTGGCAACTCCAGCGGCGAGGTCGAGTTCGTACTGATCGGCTGGCAGGGCCGCATTTTCGTCGGCTGCGGCTCCGACCATACCGACCGCAAGGTGGAGAGCTACAGCGTCACGGTGTCAAAACAGATGTGCGACAAGCCGATGGCGTCGGTGCTGTGGGAACTCGAGGACGTCATCGCGCACTGGGACAAGCTGATCCTGCGCGCCTGGGCCATCATCGATGGCGCGCGGGTGCTGTACCAGGAGGGCACGCTCGACGCGATGCTGCCGGTAAAGGACCTGATCGAGCGCGGTTTTTGCGGCAAGGGCCTGCCCGACGGCTGCGCCATGTTCGGCGGCACCTTTGCCGCCAAGGGCGGCATCCGCCCGGCGAGCCGGTTCGAGTTCGAATTGGAGGATCCCGTGCTGAAGCGGAAGATCAGCCACGGGTATGATGTGATTACGATGCCGGTGCGGGGATAAATCGACGCCTTCACTGATTGATCGGTGTGTTCTGGCCGTCGGTCGGCTTGTTGTTGGCCGGCAGCGGATGGGCCTTGGCCGCTACGGCCTGCGCCTCGCTGATGACCTCAGCCTTTAGCATGCGATCGATGACGAAGTCTCTGGTTGACCCGTCATAACCTTGGCTCCGGTAGGGCCGTCTGGCACAGACCAACATGAATGCGATTTCGTGGACATCCAGTTCCGCGAGCGGCTTGCCGAAATATGCTTCCGCGGCCATGACAACACCATTGGCATTCCGGCCGAAATATGTGTCGTTCAGGTAGATTTCGAGAATGCGGTCTCGCGATAATGCGCGTTCGACACGCCCCATGAAAACCCAATTTCCAATATGCCAGTCGATCCCCTTGCAACATTCGGGACTCAATGCTTTCAGGCAGTATCGGGTGACCGACAACGAGATATTTGACCCTGTCGGCCTACGATTGGAGATCGCGGCAAGCGCAAATTGCGTTAGGGGGCCGGCTGACGGCGGCGCGTAGAAATCGGGATCCTCAAACGCAACGACCGCCTTGCGTACCAAGGGCGGAATATCGGCGAGTGGAACGAACGCGCCGCGACCGCCAGCCGCGCAGACGTGATCTGTCGATGAGAGCGCCGAGAGTGTACTCTCGGTGGGGAGGCCGATACCGTATTCATAGTGCCAGACCAGCCAGCCTGTGAGCCATAGCAACGCCACGCCTGCCAGTGAGAGCAGGGCCAAGAGGGACTTGCCGAAGATCATGAGCGCCTTGCGCATGGGACCCGGGGTGCGGTGCTTGGCCGCATATTGCCGGCAAATAGTGCCGAGAGTTAGCCGGTTCCAGTAGCAGATCTTCCGGAAATCGGGTGGTGGATGTGGCCCGGAATTGCGAAATAGTCGATCATTCCGGGCTCGCCGCTTCGAGCCGTCCCGGAATAACGAATTCCGGAGACCGACATGCCCAAGGCCAACCTCGCGACCATCAAGGCAAATCCCGTCAGCATCGCCACCCGCGTCGATGCCATCGACTGGATGCAGGCGACTGCCGACCTCGACGCGCAGGGCTGCGCCGTCCTGAAAGAATTACTGTCGCCGGACGAATGCGCCGCGCTGGCGTCGCTCTATCCGGACGACAAGAATTTCCGCAGCCGCATCGTGATGGGGCGGCACGGTTTCGGCCGCGGCGAATACAAATATTTTGCCTATCCGCTGCCCGAACTGATCGCGCAGTTGCGCCCTAAGCTCTACGCGCGGCTCTGCCCCGTCGCTAATCGCTGGAACGAGACGATGGGAATCGACATTCGCTATCCCGAGCGGCACGAGGCTTTCCTGAAACGCTGCCACGATGCCGGGCAAGTTCGGCCGACGCCGCTGCTGCTGCAATATGGCGAAGGCGACTACAATTGCCTGCATCAGGATCTCTATGGCGAGCATGTGTTTCCGCTGCAGGTCGCGATCCTGCTGTCGGAACCGGGGCGCGATTTCGAAGGTGGCGAGTTCGTGCTGACGGAGCAGCGGCCCCGCATGCAGTCGCGGCCTGAGGTGGTTCCGCTCCAGCAGGGCGATGCGGTCGCCTTTGCTGTGCATCACCGGCCGGTGCAGGGGACGCGCGGACCCTATCGCGTTAACCTGCGCCATGGCGTCAGCCGGATCCGTTCCGGTCACCGCCACACCGTCGGGGTGATCTTCCATGATGCCAAATGAGCACGGACTGAATTGACTGCGGATTTGTTCGAGGCTGTTCCGGATGTGCGTCCGTCCCGCGAAGCGATGGCGGAGGGCGCCGTGTTGCTGCGCGGTTTTGCACGATCGTTCGAAGCCGAGTTGCTTGCGGCGCTACGCGCGATCGTCAAACAGGCGCCGTTCCGGCATCTGATCACGCCGGGCGGCCACCGCATGTCGGTCGCGATGACCAATTGCGGCAGTGTCGGCTGGGTGTCGGACGAAACGGGGTATCGCTATGACCCCATCGACCCCGAGTTCGAAGCAGCCGTGGCCGGCGATGCCGCCGGTGCTGCGGCAGGCTGGCGGCCGACGCTGCGTCGGACGCCGGGTTCAACGGCTTCGCGCCGGAAGCCTGCCTGATCAACCGTTATGTGCCCGGCGCAAAACTGTCGCTGCATCAGGACAAGGACGAACTCGATTTTGCTGCGCCGATCGTCTCGGTGTCGCTGGGGCTGCCCGCGATTTTCCTGTTCGGCGGATTGAAGCGCGCTGACAAGACCGCGCGCTACCGGCTGGAGCATGGCGACGTCGTGGTCTGGGGCGGCCCGTCGCGGCTGTTCTTTCACGGCGTCGCGCCGCTGGCGGACGGCGAGCACGCCGTGATGGGACGTCAGCGGATCAATCTCACGTTTCGCAAAGTGCGCTGACTTCCTTCTTCCACAAGGGGAGAAGGGAAGAGCGCCGTCGGCCTAGATGTTTTTCGCCGGATGAATGAATGCCCACGGGCTCACTTCCAAATCCGTCGGCACCTCTACCGAAATCACATACGGCCCGCCGTCCGCCAGCGCCTTTTCCAGGGTCGCCTTGAATTGATCCGGTGAGGTGACGCGCGCCGCGCCGACGCCGAAAAACTCCGCGAGTTTCACGAAATCCGGGTTGACCAGGTCTGACGCCACCACGCGGCCGTCAAAACGCTCGCGCTGGTCGCGGCGGACGTTGCCGTAGGCGTTGTTGTTGAACACCAGCGTCACCACGCCGATCTTGAACTGCGCGGCGGTCGACAGTTCCTGCACGCCGAACATGAAGCCGCCGTCGCCTGTGATCGCGACCACCGGCTTGTCCGGGTTGGCAACCTTGGCGCCAAGCGCGGTCGGGAAGCCGGAGCCGAGCGTGCCCTGATAACCCGATGTAATGAAAGTGCGCGGTTCGTAGACCGGAAAGCCGTACCAGGAAGCGAAACCGACCTGCGACAGCTCATCGGTGACGATGGCGTTTTGCGGCAGCACCTCGCGCAGGATTTTCAGGTAGGCCATCTGCGGCTGGATCTTCTGGATCTCCTGCTGCGCCGCTGCGGTGGCCTCGCGGATCTCGGCGCGCCGGCCGCTGCTCTTGCTGTAGCCGGCCTTCTTCACGGCCGCGACGAGATCGGCGGTGCCGGCCTTGGCGTCAGCGATCACGGCTGCGTCGGACACAAGCCGACGCATTTCTACCGGGTCGATATCGATCCGAACGGATTTCAATCCCTGCGGCTGGTAGGGCCAGCGGAATCCGGATGCAGGCAATTCCATCCGCGTGCCGATCCCGATCATCAGATCGGTGTTCGGCCAAAGCTTGTAAGCCGCCGCCATGGTCAGCCCGAGATCGTGCGCATTGGAGACGATGCCGCGGCCGCTGCGGAACGCCACCACGGGCGCATCGATCATCTCAGCGAGTTCGAGAATTTCTTCGCGCGCATGGATCGCGCCGCCGCCGACGAAGATCATCGGCCGCTTGCTGCCCTTGATCAGTGCCGCCGCCGCCTTGATGCGCTCAGGGTCGGGCTGTGGCGCGGGCAGGGTGTCGAACACCTGGGAAGCGCCGACCTGCGCGCGCTGGGTGAAGACGTCCCACGGCATTTCGAGCGAGACCGGGCCGCGGCGCCCCGACAACATTTCCTGAAACGCGCGCGACACCAGGGCGGGCGCCGTGTCGGGATATTCGATACGGTCCGCCCATTTGACGAAAGTCCGCAGCGTCGCCAATTGATCCGGCATCTCGTGCAGATGGCCGCGGCCCTTGCCGAGGAAATTCGTCGGCACCTGTCCGGTGAGGCACAGCACCGGCTCGTTGCAGCCGAAAGCCGTGAGCAGCGCAGCACTTGCATTTAGCACGCCGGGGCCGGGTACCACGCTGAACACGCCGGGCTTTCCCGATGAACGCGCATAGCCGAACGCCATGTAGCCGCAGGCCTGCTCATGCCGCGCGCCGATCACCTTCAGCTGCGCCTGATGGAAGGCGTCGAACAGGCCGTAGATCTGCGCGCCGGGCAGGCCGAACACCGTATCGACGCCGTGCGCGACGAGGCCATTGACGATCGCTTCGCCGCCGGAAGTTGAGGTCATTGTACTTTCCACTCGCTTGCAGAATTGATCAGGCTTCGTCGGCCACGCCGTTCTTCAGCACGCCGACCCCATCGGCTTCAACCTCGATGACGTCGCCGGGCTTGAGGTAGCGCGGCGGATCGAACCTTGCACCCGCGCCTGTCGGCGTCCCCGTCACGATGACGTCACCGGGCACCAGCGTGGTGAAGGTCGAGAGATAGTTGATGAGGTAGCGGAAGCCGAAGATCAGCCGTCCCGTGCGGTCGTCCTGCCGCGTCTCGCCGTTGACCCGCGTGGTAAGGCGGATGTCGGCGATCTGGCTTTCATCGGTGTAGGGCACCAGCCATGGGCCCAGGCTGCCGGTGGAGTCAAAGTTCTTGCCCTGGGTGACGTTGAACTTGGCGTGGCGCACCCAGTCGCGGATGGTGCCTTCGTTGCAGAGCGTGATCGCGGCGATGTGATCCAGCGCGTCAGCCTCCTTGATGTGCCGGCCGGGCTTACCGATGATCAGAACCAATTCGCCCTCGTAATCGAGCTGTGCGGAAGCGCGCGGGCGGATCAGCGGCGCGTTGTGGCCGACAAAGGAGCGCGGGGTGCGCATGAACATGCTCGGATATTTCGGCGCGTCCTGCCCGTCTTTGTATTCGGCGTTACGATCCGGGTAGTTGACGCCGATGCAGATGATCTTTTCCGGCGAGGGGATCGGCGGCTGCCAGGTGATCGCATCGAGCGCATGGTCCGGCTTGAGGCGCGCGCCTTCCTCAGCGAGCTTCAGCAAAGCCCCGGCGGCGATGGCTTCGCGCAGCGTCGGAAATTCTTTGCCGAAGCGCGCGGAGAGATCGACGATTCCGGCATCGGTCACGGCGCCGTATTTCTGCGTGCCGTTGACGGTGAAGGTGGCGAGACGGGAAGAGGCCATTTCCGTTCCCTCAATCCGCAATCGTGACGTCGGCGACAAAGGCGGGCTCGCGCACGGCCTGTCCCGTGAAGGGCGTACCTTCCTCGAACCAGGAGCGCGGCGCGGGCGCGCCCCACAGCGTCTGGCGGCGCGGGTCTTTTAGCGACCAGCGCAGCGGCTCATGGTCGTGATCGCCCGTAAAATAGTCGCTGGTGTAGAGCTCGAGCCGGTGGCCGTCGGGATCCCGGACATAAAGGAAAAATGCGTTCGAAATGCCGTGCCGGCCGGGGCCACGCTCGATGTTTTTCAGGTAGCCGCTGGAGGCCATCACGTCGCAGAGATGCAGCACGTTCATCGCCGTCGGCACCCAATAGGCAAAATGGTGCAGGCGAGGGCCACGGCCGTTGGTGATGGCGAAGTCGTGCACATTGCCCTTGCGGTGCATCCAGGCGGCGGCGATGCGGCCGTTCGGCCCGTCTTCCTCGCCGTATTCGGTGAGGCGGAAGCCGAGCCGGGCGTAGAAGTCGATGGTGTTCTGCACCTCGGGCGAAAAGACGTTGAAATGGTCGAGCCGTTGCGGATGGCAGCCTTTATAGAGGTCGTAACGCCGGAGCAGATGCGGGCGCTTCTCCATCGTCGCGTAGAGTTCGAGCTGGAAGCCGGCGGGATCGGTGAATTGCAGCGTGCGGCCCTGGAACGGCTGATCGGCGAACGCATAGGTGATGCCGTTCTCGGAAAAGAAGCTGGCAGCCTTGTCGAGATCGCCGTCGTCGCCGACCTTGAAGCCGAGTCGGCTGCAGGCTGCAACGGGGGCCTTTCGCAGCACCAGCGAGTGATGCTGATGTTCCTCGCTGCCGCGCAGGTACACCGCCTTGTCGTCGGCGTCTTCAACATGCAGGCCGACGGTGGTCTCGTAGAATGCTCGGCTCTTGTTGAGGTCGACGACGTCGAGCACGGCGTGGCTGCAGCGGATGATGTTGAAGGGGGGATCGAAGATGTGTGTCGGAACGGGCATGTGCTTATCCAGTCCTCAATGGTTGATCCTCATGGTGAGGAGGCGCGCCAGCGCCGTCTCAACCATGTAGCCCGTGGCCCATCCTCGAGACGCGGGCTTGCGCCCGCTCCTCAGGATGAGGGCAGGCCCAGCTTCTAAATCTTGTGCGTCCCGCGCGCGAGCGAGACGTGCTTTGTTTCCATGTCGAAGTCGAACCGTAGTCACCGCCGTCGCGGCCGATGCCGGATGATTTCATACCGCCGAACGGCGTCGGCAGATGGCGGACGTTCTCGGAGTTGAGCCAGATCATGCCGGCCTCCAGCGCGTCCGCGACGCGCAGCGCGCGGCCCATGTCGCCGGTCCAGACATAACCGGTCAGGCCATATTGCACGCCGTTGGCGATCTCGATCGCGTCCTTCTCGTCCCTGAACGGGATCACGGTCAGGAACGGGCCGAACACTTCCTCCTGCGCCACCCGCATCTTTGAAGTCGCGCCTGTCACCAGCGTCGGCTGCACGTAGTGGCCGCCGCCGGGGCCGTCATGTCGGCGGCCGCCGACCGCGATGGTGGCGCCGTCCTTTTGGGCGACGTCGAAATAGCTGCAGACTTTGCCAGATGCCGCTCATGGATCAGCGGCCCGACTTCGGTCGCAGGGTCGAGGGGGTGGCCGACCTTCAGCGCTTTCAC
>CAVSEE010000010.1:0-7418 GCA_963726865.1 uncultured Alphaproteobacteria bacterium
TACCGTTCGCGTGCTGGCGGGGCTGATTTATAAAGTGGGCCTGATCACGCCGGAGCAGGTCAATCTCGCCGGAAGCGGCCTGATCGCCTACAAGCAGTTCTCTTCCGACGAGGCGCCGAAGCTGCGGGCGAGCCTGAAATCGCTCGCCGATGTCGCCACCGCGGAGGATACGCTGCCGCAGTCGGCGTTCGACAACGCCGCGCAGTTCGCGCGCATCACCTCGACACGCTGGCCCACTATCCGCTTCGTCGGCGTCTGGGATACGGTGGCGAGCGTGATCGTGCCGCGGGCCGATCGGTTCTATTGGCCGAGCCTGGAAGAGCTGGCGTTCACGATCGTTAACCCGAGCGTGCAGACGTTCCGGCAGGCGATCTCGATCGACGAGCGGCGCTGCATGTTCCGCCTCAAGAAATGGGACGACCCGCAGACCTTCAAGCACAACCGCTTCAACGACGCCCATGCCGAGCCGCAGGATATTTTGCAGGTGTGGTTCGCCGGCGTGCATGCCGATATCGGCGGCGGCTATCCGGAAAAGGAAAGCGGGCTCTCGAAATATCCTCTGCTGTGGATGATCGACGAGGCCACCAAATGCGGGCTGCATGTGAACCAGGCGACCGTCAACCAGCTCGCCTGGGGCATCCAGCGCAAGGGCAGCCCGTTCTCCTATGTCGCGCCCGATGTCCGCGGCGATTTGCACACTTCGCTGTCGGGGGCGTGGTGGCTGCTGGAATTTCTGCCAAAGAGCGCGAAGTATCGGGAGTGGCCGGAGCGGCAGGTTTATTTCAGCTGGTACATTCCGGACGGCGAGCCGCGGCTGATTCCCGACGGTGCTGTGATCCACGAATCCGCGCTTAAGCGCATGGACGCGCTGCCGGGGTATCGGCCGGTGAATTTGCCGAAGCAGTATGAGAAGTTTCCGATGCCAGTACCGCCGGTGCATGCGTCGGCGGAGCCGGAGGATGAGGCGTAGATTTGCAGGTCTCCACACGCGGAAGGCTGTCATCCCCCGCGAAGGCGGGGGATCCAGTATTCCAGAGGCGCAAGCGATTGATCGACAGGCCGCGGCGTACTGGATCGCCCGGTCAAGCCGGGCGACGACGGGTGTGCGTGGACGAGATGCTACGGGGCGGCCTTATCCAGCCGTCCCTTCTCGATCGCGTCGATCTGGGCGGCAACGTAGCGGCTGTAGATGCGCGCTTGCGAGAAGGCGCCGCCGACGAACCAGAGGCCCGGTTGCGGCGTGCGGGTCCACATGTTGCGGAGTTCTTGCGTGGCGCCGTCGAAACCCCAGACGCGGCCGACGCGTTGCGCGACCTCGGCGCCGAACAATTGCGTGAGCAGATGATCGGGGCCCTTGTAGCCGGTGGCGAGCACGAGGAGATCCGCGTTGCGGACGGTGCCGTCGCGCAGCTTCAGACCATCGGCTACATAGGCTTCGATATCGGCGGCCTGGATCAACTTGATCTTGCCGTCCGCGATCAGCTCGGAGGCGCCGACGTTGAAGTAATAGCCGCCGCCGCGGGTGCGAAACTTCAGCGGCCAGCCGGTGCCGTCCTCGCCATATTCGAGCCGAAAGCCCGCGGCCTCCAGCCGGTCGAGCAGCGGCGCGTCGAGCCGCTTCACTTCATCGGTGACGAGCTTGTGCGCCAGCTTCATCACCGGCAACGGCACGCTGGAATTGAGGATGTCGCGCGAGGCAATGGGCGGGCCACTGCCGAGATAGGTGCTGTCGTAGAGCTGCGCCGGTTCGACGTTGACGACCATGGTCGGGCTGCGCTGCACCATGGTGACATCGGCGCCCGCGGCCTGCAGCTCCTGGCAGATGTCGTGCGCGCTGGTGCCGGTGCCGAACACGATCACCGGCCGCCCGTTCCATTCCCGGCCCGCCTTGAAGCGGCTGGAGTGCAGCACCTCGCCGGTGAAATTCTCGATACCTTCGATCTCGGGAATGTTCGGCGTGCCGCTGACACTGGTCGCCAACACGATGTGCTTCGGGCGCAGCGTGCGCGCTTCGCCGTCGCGCGTCAGCCGCGCGGTCCAGCGCTGCGCGACCTCGTCATAGTCCGCGCCGTCGAACGCGGTGTGCGTCCAGAAATCCACCTCCATGATGTCGACATAGCTTTCGAGCCAGTTCGCGATCTTGTCCTTCGGGATGTATTCCGGAAACGTCGACGGGAACGGCAGATAATGCAGGTGATTGACTGGCGTCTTGTTGTGCAGCTTCAGCCCGCGATAGCGCAGCCGCCAATTGTCGCCGATCCGCGCCATGCGGTCGACCACCAGCGCCGACAGCCCGATGCGCCGGGCTTCCACCGCCACCGAAATGCCGGCGTGGCCGCCGCCGACGATCAGCACATCGGGGTCGCGATCGTCGTAAAGGGCGGAGGCCTGCCGCTGCTCGATCCAGTCCGGGCCGGCAAAATCCCTGACGTGGGATGTCGCCGCCACGGCCTCGCGCGCGGCGCAGATGGCATCGAAATCGAGCGCGGTCGAGATCGTCCAGGCGCGCGCCACGCCGTCCGCTTCGGGCAGCAGCCGGACAGCGCCATAGCCCGGGCCGTTAACGGTTTCGAAAGCAAAGATCGCTTCCAGAACCTCGCGCCCGCCGACCACGGCCTTGCGCGGCACGAGCCGCGCCGTATCGATGCGAAAACCATGCGCCCGGACCCAGACCGAACGCGTCAGCAGTTCGGCCGCAACCGTCCGCTGGCCGCTGAAGGTCGAAAATTGCCAGGACAGGCCGAACAAATTGCGCCAGTGGCTGTCGGCCACGAAAAGCCAGGACAATTCCGCCGCCGACCGCCTTTCCAGCGCCGTGCGGAACGCGGCAAGCCAGGCTTCCGTAATTTCCCGGTAGCTTTCGTCAGGCGGCAGACCCGGCCGGTCCAGCATGGCGGCATTTCCTTTTGAATTCTTGGCGTTATTGCCCATCCAACCGCAGCTTTCGCGTTCGCACAACCGCCGCCGCGCCGCTGCAAGGCGGCATGCGCGGGGCGCTCACCCCGCCCTTTCGTACAGTTCGGCCGCATTGCCGCCCCCGCACGACCCCAATGGTTTACGCAACGTTTAGTACTGCCTCCTATTCTCTGCGTCCTGCTGCCAGAACCGGCTTGAAACGCTCAGGACGAGCGATGTTGGAACGATCAATCGCGGACGAGGTCGAGGCGGCCGTCACGGCCGGCTCCACCGACAAACATCTGGATACGCTGAAGCAGGTCACCGACCTGTTTCTGCGCTCCTCCGACGGCTATTCCGGCGAACAGATCGAGCTGTTCGGCGACGTGCTGGAACGGCTGATCCGGACCGTCGAGCTGCGCGCGCTGGCCGATGTCTCGGCGCGGATCGCGCTCGCCGAAATGAGCACACAACTCGCCTCCATCAAGCAGGCGCCGGCCAACGTGGTCCGCCGTCTGGCCAACAATGACGAGATCACGATCGCCCGGCCGGTACTGACCGAATCCGCCCGGCTGACGGCCGACGATCTGGTCGCGCTGGCGCAGACCAAGGGCGAGCCGCATCTGCTGGCGATCTCCGGACGCTGGTGGCTGACCGAGATCGTCACCGATGCTCTGTTGAAGCGGCATTACCCTTCCGTCAGCCGGCGGCTCGTCACCAATCCCGGTGCACGGATGTCGGCGTCGGGCTATGCCGTCGTGCTGAAGCAGGCAGAGCACGATCCTGATCTCGCGATCGAGACCGGCATCCGCGTCGACCTGCCGGCCGAGCAGCGCGCGCAATTGCTGCGCAGCGCCACCGAGGCGGTGCGCACGCGGCTATTGTCGCGCGCGCCGCCGCATCTGTTCGAGGAAATCAGGAACGCGATCTCGCTGGCCGCGGCCGGCGCCAACCGCGAAATGTCGAGCACGCGCGATTTCACCGCGGCCCGCCGCTTCGTCGCGACGCTGGCCAAGAACGGCAAACTCAACGAGACGATGCTGCTGGCGTTGGCGAAAGAGCGCAAATATGCCGAGACGGTCGCGGCCCTTGCCGAACTGTCGGGATCGGCGATCGACGTGATCCGCCCCGTGATGCAGAGCCTGCGCGACGACGGCGTGCTGATCCCCTGCCGCGTCGCCGGGCTGAACTGGCAAACGGTCGACGCCGTGCTCAACAGCCGCTTCGCCTCGGGCAGCATGGGCCGCCACGAGCTGGCAAAGGCGAAAGAGCAATACGGCAAGCTGACCCTCGAAAACGCCCGCCGCCTGCTGAAATTCTGGCAAGTCCGTGCCGCCGACGCCCCACCGAAGATGGGGTAAACGCCCTGTCCAGCGGATGGATAGGTAACACAGTAGACCGGATGGATGGGTGACAGTCGTTCATGATTTGATCGGCTGCGGCGCTGCGCTAGCGCAGCGCCGCAGCCGGCATGTTGGCTGGTCGATGATGCCGACGTGAACGTCGAAGAATTGCACCTGCCAGGATCCGTCCTCGGTTTCCTCGACAGCGACCGCTTCGCCAGCCAGAGCCCTGCAAACATGGATGAGTTCGCCACGCCATTTGATCTCGCCGTTGGAGCGGACCTGGCGAACCGCGGCTTCGGATGGATAATCGGGCTTGGGAAGCCGCCTTGGCATCTCACGGGGCGAAGGCTGATAGACGCTGGCAGGTGGACGCTGGCCAAGCGCTTCGTGCGGCCGCTCTTCGTTGTACAACAAGGTTTGAGAACACCCACGGGACCGTCCGGCGTGAGGTTCTGTATGCGTATCATCCCTGGTTTGCGCACGAGGTCTGGGTTCACGCGGTCATCGAGAAGGCCGATGGCGTGTTTTTCCGCTGCACTTTGGACGGCGCAGAGGCAGACCGCTTTCTGGAGATTCCTGCCTGGATGTTCGAACGGGCTTGTTATGCTCACGGCCATGTGACGAGGGATCCGTTTGTCAGCATGGATGCACTGATGGCGCTATCCTCGCTGCTTGATCTTGTGCTGAAGACGGCCATCCCATCATCGAATACCCGGCTTTTCGGCGCATCCCGAGCTTCTCGCGACGAGAATCGGGGAGAAGCCGATGTCAGGCAAGACGACGACGTGCGCTCGAGCAGATCAACTCAACCGGCGGCTTGGCGCGCAACAGATGGACCTGTTCGGCAGCCCCGCAGTGCGCGGCGGCATCGATGCGCCGGTATGGCGGGATCTGCCGAGCGCGACGCAGGACGCGCTGGTAAACCTGATGACGCAGCTGATGCTGGAGCATGCGCAGCGACAGGCATCGGCAACGGTGACCGTGGAGGCCAGCCATGATCACTGACAAGGTTCGGCCCCATCACCTGGAGCGCAAGGCGATCCTCTACGTACGCCAATCCTCCGCTCATCAGGTGCTGCATAACCGCGAGAGCAGCGCGCTGCAATACGCCATGCGCGATCGGCTGGTGACGCTGGGATGGTCCGAGATCGAAGTAATCGACGATGACCTCGGCCGCTCTGCCGCTGGCGGCGTGCAGCGCGCGGGTTTCGAGCGGATGGTAGCGGAGGTTTGCCTCGGCAAGGTTGGCGCGGTGTGCGCGCGAGAAGTATCGCGCTTTGCCCGCAACAGTCGGGATTGGCAGCAACTGATCGAGATGTGCCGCGTCGTCGACACGGTGCTCGTCGATCAGGAAGCGATCTACGCACCTCGGCACGGCAATGACCGGCTACTGCTCGGCCTCAAGGGCAGCCTTAACGAGTACGAACTCGATCTGCTGCGTCAGCGCTCGCTCTCGGCCAGGTACGAGAAGGCACGTCGCGGCGAACTGGTGGTGGCGGCCCCCGTCGGCTTCGTCAAGGCAGGTGATCGCTACGAGAAGGATCCAGACCGGCGCGTGCAAGAGGCCATCACGCTCGTCTTCGACAAGGTCGCGGAGCTGGGCAGCGCGCGCCAAGCGCTGTGCTGGCTGCACGAACACGATCTCGATCTACCCGTGAAGCAGCCGGGCGGCGACACGGCTTGGCGCAGGCCAAGTTACGCCTCCATCCACCGGATCATTGAGAACCCGGTCTACGGCGGAGCCTATGCCTATGGTAAGACGGCCGTGGCGGCAGGATATAGTGCCGGCGGCGCCAGCGTGAAGATTCGCCGCAAGGCACGTTCGGAGTGGCTGACCCTGAAGCCTGACGCCCATGAGGGCTATGTAAGCTGGGAGAGGTTTGAAGCGATCCGCACGATGGTCTCCGGCAACGTTCCAACTGGCAGGCATCATGGCGCGCCCAAGCATGGCGAAGCGCTACTTGCTGGCTTGCTCCGCTGCAAGCGCTGCGGTCGCAAGCTGACGCTGCGCTACTCCGGCGCCCAACACCACATCCCTCGCTACAGCTGCAACCGCGCCTGGATGGACAATGGTGGCCCCCATTGCATCGCTTTTGGTGGCTTGCGCGCCGACGATGCGGTCGAGGAAGCGCTTCTCGGCGTGGTTGGACCCGGCGCGATCGCTGCGGCGACGACAGCCGCGAAGCAGGCCACGCGACAGCGGGATCAGGTGCGCGACGCGCTCGGCCGTGATCTTGAAGCAGCGCGCTACGCCGTCGACCGTGCCTTCCGGCAATACGATGCCGCCGATCCCGCCAATCGGCTCGTGGCCGGCGAGCTTGAAGCGCGCTGGAACCGATCGCTTGTCCGCGTCGCCGAGGTGGAGGGTAAGATCGCCGCGCATGACGCCGCCGCGTCGCCGTCGATTGTCGATCCTTCGACGCTTGGCCTGATAGCCTCGAACCTCAAGATGGCCTGGGTGGCACCGACAACAGATGCACGACTGAAGAAGCGCATCGTGCGTACGTTGATCCACGAGGTCGTGGCCGATCTCGACGACAAAGCGTCCGAGATCGTTCTTATCGTCCACTGGGCCGGCGGAGCCCACAGCGAGATGCGGCTGCCGAAGCGACGGCGCGGACAGCGCAACAGCACGCCCGCGAACATCCTCGAAGCCGTACGGCAGCTCGTGCTCATCGCCAGCGACGATCTGATCGCAGGGCTGCTCAACCGCAACGGCCTCAAGACCGGCAACGGCAATCGCTGGACCCGCGAGCGCGTCACCTCCATGCGCTCGAACTACCGCATCCCGGTGTTCAAGGCAGCAGCAGACGGCATCGAGCCCTGGCTCAACCTCGGCAACGCTGCCAAATTCCTGAAGGTTGCTCCCAAGACGCTCCGACTGGCGGCCGAGGCCGGCGAGATCGAAGGTGTCCACCCGCTGTCCGACGGACCCTGGATCTTCGCGCGGTCGGCGCTGGCAACATCCGCCGCACAATCCATTACCGAGCGGGCCCGGCAGAATCCAAAATACCCCGCAGGATCGAATCCCAACCAGCAAAACCTCTTCTCTTCAACCACATAGCCAGATGGGTGTTCTGATGCGCAGTTGTAAAAGTTCATCCACGATCCGATGCCGGCTCGCGCTTCGCGTCCGTCGGCATAGGCTTTCAGATGCACTTCCTCGTATTTGATCGA
>CAVSEE010000011.1:0-30241 GCA_963726865.1 uncultured Alphaproteobacteria bacterium
CTTATGGAATCGGCGCAAGTTATTGAAATAAAGGAAAAAGAACACGCCGCCGAGGCTATCCCCCCGATTGCCACGAGCCCTGAGCAATTCATCAATCGGGAACTATCCTGGCTGCATTTCAACCGCCGGGTGCTCGAGGAATCGGTCAATCCCGCGCCATCCGGTGCTCGAGCGGGTGCGGTTCCTGTCGATTTCGGCCAATAACCTTGACGAGTTCTTCATGGTCCGCGTCGCCGGCATCAAGGCGCAGGTGCGCGAAGGCATCGCCGAGCGTAGCCCTGACGGGATGACGCCGTCCGAGCAGCTCGTCCTGATCAACAGAAGGTTTCGGCACTCGCCTCCGACCAGCAGGCGATCTGGCGCGATCTGCGCGCCACGCTGTCGGACACGGGCATCACGCTGGTCGACGGCCACGACTTCACGAAAACGGAGCGCAGCTGGCTCGAGGATCACTTCCTCCGCGACATCTTCCCGCTGCTGACGCCGCTGGCGATCGATCCGGCGCATCCGTTCCCGTTCATCCCGAGCCTCGGCTTCACCATCGCGCTGCAATTGGCGCGGGTGTCCGACGGCAAGCCGATGAATGCGCTGATCCGCATGCCCGGCAAGATCGACCGCTTCATCCGCCTCCCCCATAAGGATGGCGGCGTGCACCTGATCCCGCTGGAACAGGCCACCGGCCTGTTCATCGGCCGCCTGTTTCCCGGCTACACCGTCAAGGGCCAGGGCGCCTTCCGCATCATCCGCGACTCCGAACTCGAAATCGAGGAAGAGGCCGAGGATCTGGTCCGCCTGTTCGAGACCGCGCTGAAACGCCGGCGGCGGGGATCGGTGATCCGACTCGAGATGGAAGCCAAGATGCCGGAAGCGCTGCGCGGCTTCGTGCAGCAGGCGCTCGCCGCGGCCGACGACGAGGTGTTTCTGGTCGACGGCGTGCTGGCGATGAACGAGCTGTCGCAGCTCACAAGGCTCGATCGGCCCGACCTCGAATTCACGCCCTATGTGCCGCGGCATCCCGAACGGGTGCGCGACCATGGCGGCGACATTTTTGCGGCGATCCGGCAGAAGGACCTGATCGTCCATCATCCCTACGAATCCTTCGACGTGGTCGTGCAGTTCCTGCAGCAGGCGGCGCGCGATCCCGATGTCGTCGCCATCAAGCAGACGCTCTACCGCACCTCGAACAATTCCCCGATCGTGCGCACGCTGGCCGAGGCCGCCGAGGCCGGCAAATCCGTCACCGCGCTGATCGAGCTGAAGGCGCGGTTCGACGAGGAAGCCAACATCCGCTGGGCGCGCGATCTCGAACGCGCCGGCGTGCAGGTCGTGTACGGCTTCCTTGAACTGAAGACCCACGCCAAGCTGTCGATGGTGGTGCGGCGCGAGGGCGGCAATCTCACGACCTACGTCCATACCGGCACCGGCAACTACCATCCGGTCACCGCGCGCATCTATACCGACTTGTCCTACTTCACCTCGGACCCGATCATCGGCCGCGATGCGGCGCGGGTGTTCAACTACATCACCGGCTATGCCGAGCCGAGCGACATCGAGCGGATGGCGGTGTCGCCGCTGACGCTGCGCAAGCGCATCATCGAACACATCAAGGGCGAGGCCAATTACGCCCGCCACGGCAAGCCGGCGGCGATCTGGATGAAGATGAATTCGCTGGTCGATCCCGATGTCATCGACGCGCTGTACGAAGCCTCGCAGGCCGGCGTGTCGATCGACCTGGTGGTGCGCGGCATCTGCTGCCTGCGGCCGGGCATTCCCGGATTTTCCGAGAACATCCGGGTCAAATCGATCATCGGCCGCTTCCTGGAGCACGGCCGAAATCTACTGCTTTGGTATGGGTCAGGGCCTGCCCGGCGCGAAAGCGGCTGTGTATATCTCGTCCGCCGACATGATGCCGCGCAACCTCGACCGCCGCGTCGAGGTGCTCTGTCCGTTGCAAAATCCCACGGTACATCAGCAGGTTCTCGAACAGATCATGGTCGCGAACCTGAAGGATACCGAGCAGAGCTGGCAGTTGTTGCCGGACGGGTCGTCTACGCGTATGAAGGCCGCGAAAGGCGAAGAGCCGTTCAACCTGCACAACTATTTCATGACGAATCCGAGTCTGTCTGGCCGTGGAAAGTCTCTCAAGGAATCTTCGCCGCGCCGGCTCACGCGCCGTAACGAGCGCCAGCAATCCTCGTAAGGAAACGCGGCCGTGAAGCGGCCGCGCAAGCGCGCTTCCAGCGTCGCCGTCATCGACATCGGTTCGAACTCGGTTCGTCTCGTTGTCTATGAGACGATGGCGCGCAGCCTCGTCACCATCTTCAACGAGAAGGCGCTGTGCGGGCTCGGCCGCGAGGTGCAGAGCACCGGCCTGTTGGCCGAGGACGCGGTCGCCAAGGCGCTGACGGCGCTGCGGCGTTTTCGGGCGCTGTGCCGAATCCAGCAGGTCGGGCGCGTCTTCGCCATCGCCACCGCCGCCTGCCGCGACGCCAGGAACGGCCCTGATTTCATCGCCAAGGCCGAACGGATCTGCGGCGCGGAGATCGAAATTCTTTCCGGCCCGCGCGAAGCAAAACTTTCCGCGCTCGGCGTCGTCTCCGGCATCCACAATCCCGACGGCATCGTCGGCGATCTCGGCGGCGGTTCGCTCGAACTGATCGACGTGCATGGCAGCCGCGTCAGCAGCGGCGTCACGCTGCCGCTCGGAAGCCTGGCGCTGCAGGACCTGTCGCACAAATCGCTGAAGCGCGCCGAACGCATCGTCAGCACCAATCTGTCCGACGTGGCCCAGCTCAAGGCCGCGCAGGGCCGAACCTTCTACGCGGTCGGCGGCACCTGGCGCGCGCTGGCGCGCATCCACATCGTCCAGAGCGGCTATCCGCTGCGGGTGATGCACGGCTATGAATTGCCCGCCGCCGACGCGCTCGATTTCGCCCGGCGCCTGCGCCGGCTGGTAGCCGCCAACATGCTCGCCGACATCGAAGTCGTCGCCGACGCGCGGCGTCCGTTGCTGACCTATGCCGCGCTGGTGCTCGAATACATCATCCGCGTCGGCAAGCCGAAGACGATCGTGTTCTCGACCTTCGGCGTCCGCGAGGGCCTGCTCTACGAGATGCTGCCACAGCAGGAGCGCGCCAAGGACGGCTTCATCTGCGCCGCGCAGACGCTGAACGGGCTGCTGTCGCGCTCGGCGCGCCATGCCGAGGAGCTGGTCGCATGGACCGATCGGCTGGTGCGCGTCGTCAAGCTGCGCGAGACCCAGGAGGACCGCCGGCTGCGCCACGCCGCCTGCCTGCTCTCCGATATCGGCTGGCGCGTGCATCCCGACCATCGCGGCGAGGAAACGCTGAGCCTGATCACCAACGGCAATTTCGGCTCGATCAGCCATCAGGGCCGCGCCTTCGTCGCGCTGTCGGTGTTTTATCGCTACGCGGGCTTGAGCGAGGAAAACGAGCCGCCGACGCCGCATCCGCGAACTGGTGCCGCCGGCGATGGACGAGCGCGCCCGCATCCTCGGCGCCGCGTTCCGCGTCGCGCATCTGATCTCGGCGGCGCGCACCGGCGTGTTGCCCGCGACGCATTTCCGCAGCCAGGGCCGCAAGCTGATGCTGGTGTTCGAGCACCGCATGGTCGACCTCGTCGCCGACCGCGTCGGCAGCCGCTTCAAGCAACTGGCGCGGCTGGTCGGCCGCATCCGGCTCGATCGTGCGGAAGTGAGCGACTAAGCCATGGCTGGGCACAAAACATCGAAAACAACCCCATGCACAGTAGACAAGGCCTTGTTTTTGTTAGGCTTTAGGCCAAGCGCGCCGATCGCATTTCCTGGTGCAGCGCGCTTCCAAGCTTAGCTCCCTTCACCAGCGCGTAGATCGCCGGGATCACGATCAGCGTCAGCAGCGTCGAGGAGATCATGCCGCCGATCATCGGCACCGCGATGCGCTGCATGATCTCCGAGCCGGTGCCGGTGCTCCACATGATCGGCAGCAGTCCGGCCATGATCGCGACCACCGTCATCATCTTCGGACGCACGCGCTCGACCGCGCCTTCCATGATCGCGTCGTAGAGATCGTCGCGCGTCAGCGCGCCGCCTTCGGCCGCCCTGCGCGCCCGCCGTTCGTCCAGCGCCTGGTTGAGGTAGATCAGCATCACCACGCCGGTCTCGGCGGCGACGCCGGCCAGCGCGATGAAGCCGACCACGACGGCGACCGACAGGTTGAAGCCGAGCCACCACATCAGCCAGAGCCCGCCGACCAGCGCGAACGGCAGCGACAGCATCACGATCAGCGTTTCCGTCAGCGAGCGGAAGTTGAGATAGAGCAGCAGGAAGATGATCGCGAGCGTCACCGGCACGACGATTTTCAGCCGCGCCGCCGCCCGCTCCAGATACTCGTACTGCCCGCTCCACATCAGGTAGGCGCCGGGCGGAAACTGGATGCTGGCGTTCACGGCCTGCTTGGCGTCGGCGACGTAACCGCCGATGTCGCGATCCCTGATGTCGACATAGACGTAGACCGCGAGCTGGCCGTTCTCGGTGCGGATCGAGGTCGGCCCGCGCGCCGGCGCGACTTTTGCGACTTCGCCCAGCGGCACCGCCCCGCCGGCCGGCATCGGCACCAGCACCTCGCGCGCGATCGAGATGCGGGTCGCTGCGCAGGTCGCGGGGATAGCGCATGTTGACGCGAGAAGCGCTGGCGGCCCTCGACCGTGGTCGTCACGGTCTGCCCGCCGAGCGCGGTCGCGATGACGTCCTGCACGTCCTGGATCATGATGCCGTAGCGCGCCAGCGCCGCGCGATCGGGCACGATGTCGAGATAGTAGCCGCCGATGCCGCGCTCGGCATAGGCCGACGACGTCCCCGGCACCGCCCGCAGCACCTGCTCGACCTGTTTTGCGAGCCGGTCGATCTCGACCAGATCGGTGCCGATCACCTTGACGCCGATCGGCGTGCGGATGCCCGTCGACAGCATGTCGATGCGCGCCTTGATCGGCTGGGTCCAGGCGTTGGACACGCCGGGAAACTGCAGCGCCTTGTCCATTTCGGCCGTGAGGCCCTCCAGCGTCAGCCCCGCCCGCCATTCGGCCTTCGGCTTCAGGTTGATGATGGTTTCGAACATCTCGGTCGGCGCCGGATCGGTCGCCGTCGCCGCGCGGCCGGCCTTGCCGTACACCGATGCCACTTCGGGAAAGCTCCGGATGATCCGGTCCTGCATCTGCAGCAGTTCGGCGGCCTTGGTGACGGACAGTCCGGGCAGCGTGGTCGGCATGTAGAGCAGCGTGCCCTCGTTCAGATTGGGCATGAACTCGGTGCCGAGTTGCCGGGCCGGCCACACCGTCACCGCCAGAATGCGCGAGCGCGATCAGGATCACCAGCATCTTGGCGCGCATCACGGCCTTGATGACCGGCCGGTAGATCCAGATCAGGAAACGGTTGATCGGATTTTTGTGCTCCGGAATGATTTTTCCGCGCACGAACACGATCATCAGCGCCGGCACCAGCGTCACGGACAGGATCGCCGCCGCCGCCATCGCAAACGTCTTGGTGAAGGCCAGCGGGCTGAACAGCCGGCCCTCCTGCGCCTCCAGCGAAAAGATCGGCAGGAACGAAACGGTGATGATCAGCAGGCTGAAGAACAGCGCCGGCCCGACCTGCGACGCCGCCTCGATCAGGATTTTCACGCGCGATTGCCCGGGCTCGGCCCGCTCGAGATGCTTGTGGGCATTCTCGATCATGACGATCGCCGCATCCACCATCGCACCGATCGCGATCGCGATGCCGCCGAGGCTCATGATGTTGGAGCCGATCCCCAATAGCTTCATCGCGCCGAACGCCATCAGCACGCCGACCGGCAGCATCAGGATCGCGACCAGCGCGCTGCGGACGTGCAGCAGGAACACGATGCACACCAGCGCCACGATGATGCACTCCTCCAGCAACGTGTTCTTGAGCGTGTCGATGGCGGCGTTGATCAGGTTGGAGCGGTCATAGACCGGCACGATCTCGACCGATTTCGGCAGGCTGGAAGCGATTTCCGCAAAGCGCTTCTTGACGTTCTGAATGACGTCCAGCGCATTGACGCCAAACCGCTGCAGCACGATGCCGCTGGCGACCTCGCCCTCGCCGTTGAGTTCGGCAATGCCGCGGCGCTCGTCCGGCCCCAGTTCGACGCGCGCGATATCCTTGAGCAGCACCGGCGTGCCGTTGCTGGCCTTGAGCACGATATTGCCGAGATCGTTGATGCCCCTCAGATAGCCCTTGCCGCGAATGACGTATTCGAACTCGGAGAGTTCGACGGTGCGGCCGCCGACATCGGCATTGCTGGCGCGGATCGCGTCGCGCATTTTTGGCATGGTGATGCCGAGATCGCGCATCCGCTGCGGATCGAGAATGACGTTGTATTGCCGCACGAAGCCGCCGACGCTGGCGACCTCGGCGACGCCCTCCGCCTTGGCCAGCGCGAATTTCAGGTTCCAGTCCTGAATCGCGCGGGTGTCGGAGAGGTTCAGCTCTTTCGACATGACCGCATATTGGTAGACCCAGCCGACGCCGGTGGCATCGGGACCCATGGTCGGCGTCACGCCGGCGGGCAGCCGCGAGGCCGCGCTGTTGAGAAATTCCAGCACGCGCGAGCGCGCCCAGTAGATGTCGGTGCCGTCCTCGAAGATGACATAGACGAACGACACGCCGAAGAACGAGAAGCCGCGCACGACCTTCGAGCGCGGCACCGTGAGCATGGCCGTGGTCAGGGGATAGGTGACCTGGTCCTCGATCACCTGCGGCGCCTGCCCTGGATACTCCGTGTAGACGATCACCTGCGTGTCCGAGAGATCGGGAATGGCGTCGAGCGGCAGATGCGCGAGCGCGTAGAGGCCTGCGGCGGCGGCAAAGGTGGTGCCGAAGAACACCAGCAGCAGATTGCGCGCCGACCAGGCGATGAGGCGGGCGATCATGGCTGGGCTCCCTCGGCAAAGCCCTTCAGCGCCGCCTTCAGGTTGCTTTCGGCATCGATCAGGAAATTGGCTGACGTCACCACCGGATCGTCCTCGGCGAGGCCTTCGCGGACCTCGACATAGCCCTCGCCGCGATGGCCGAGCTTGACCTCGCGCGGCTCGAACCGCCCTTCCCCCTTGTCCACCAGCACGGCCTGCCGGCTGCCGCTGTCCAGCACCGCGCTTTCGGGAATCGCGAGCACGGATTCCGCGCTGCCGGTCTCGATCTCGGCATCGACATACATGTCGTGGATCAGCAGCAGTTCCGGATTGGGCAATTCGACGCGCACCCGCGCCGTCCGCGTCTCCTTGATGATCTGCGGATAGATCACGTTGATCTTTCCCGAAAACTCCCGCCCGGGAAAACTTCGCGCGCGCACCATGGCGCGCTGGCCAATGGCGACGCTCCCCAGATCGCGCTCGGCAACATCGACGATCGCCCACACCACCCTGTGATCGGCTATCCTGAACAGAACGTCGCCCGGTTGGGCGCGCATGCCTTCGGTCACGTTGCGTTCGAGAACGATGCCGTCACGCGGCGAGGTCCATTCGATCCCGATCGGAACGTTACGGCCTTTCTCGATGGCGGCGATGGCCGCTTCAGGCACGTCGAGATTCATCAGCCGCTGACGCGAGCCCCTGCCGTACGGCCCCTCGCCGCCGCCGGTAACTTTGGAATTGAGGGTCGAGATGTATTCGGCCGCCGCGGACGAGATCGCGGGACTGTAGATTTCCATCAGCGGCTGGCCCTTGACGACGTGCGCGCCCGTGGTGACGTCGGCGACTTTCTGGACATAGCTTTCTGCGCGCATCGCGATCACGGAGACGCGGCGCTCGTCGAGCTGGATGGTGCCGGGCGCGCGGATGGTCGTGCGGATCACTCGCCGGGTAGCCGGTTCCGATTTGACGCCGGTACGCTGGATCTTGCCCGGCGACAGCTTGACCGATCCGTCGTCGCTGTCCTCGCCTTCGTAGACGGGGATGTAATCCATCCCCATCGAATCCTTCTTGGGCGTCGGCGAAACGTCCGGCAAGCCCATCGGATTGCGATAATACTTGATCTTGCGATCCGCAGACGGCGCAGCCGCCACATCAGCCGGATCGTCGAAACTGACGTCGGCACCGGCAGGGACGGCGCGGTAGTCGCGGCCATCAGGCGTCTTCTTCGGCTTCAGCGAATAGAAAGGCTTGCCGTCCGGATCCTGATAGTAGATCGCAGCGCCCGGTTCGGCGCGCGCCTGCTCCATGACGTGTGCGTGCTTCGTCTCTCTGCTCGGCCAGAGATACGAACGCGAGAGCACGCCTGCGATCGCCGCAACCGTGACGGCAGCGGCGATTCCAACCAGAACCGACCGCTTCATTGGTCGGCCTGGATGACGAGCTTGTTTTCGACCGTGCCGGTTTCGCCCTGCACCTTGGCGCCGAGTGACAACTGCCACCGGCCAGCCATGCCGAACGTGGCCTTGAACTTGTACGTGCCGGGTTCCGTTCCCGGGAGCGGGTCGACCCTGGTGGCCATCTCCTGCATGCCATCCGGAGCCATATCCAGACGCGTCGCGAAAATCACCGCGTCCGGAACAGGCTTGCCCGTCGTCTTGTCGACGAGCTTCACGGCGATGGTTTTGTCGGGACCGGCCTTGACGGTCGGTTCGACGAGTTTGAACTCGTAATTCCTGATATCGGCGAACGCGACGGTAGCGCCGCACGTCAAGACAGCGCCGGTCAGCGCAAGCCGCAGGCTGCGCGAAAACTGATTGGCCTTCATGGTGATAACCCTCGATCTTCTGGTCAGCTGCGAACGCAGCATGGGCGCGGACGCCACAAAGCGCCGCGCGCGAATTTCGGCGTTACGCCGAACGGACCAGGGATCGGGGAGGTTTTGGAGGGGGTGAGTACACGACGCTTTCCACTTCGGGATCGCTGCCGGGAAGCAGCATCCGAAGCGTGACCGGCCGGATTTCGGCAACGCCGGCTGGTAGCGGCGCCTGCAGCGTCGTCGACACGCAGAGCGCCATCAACGGGCACTGGTCGCAATCGGCAGGCGCCGACTTGTCCGGGCAGCACGGCATGTCGTCGGACATGTCAGCCATATGATCGCCGGACATCGACGTCATCGACATCGATGCCATGGCGCCCCCATTCGCCCGCGCTGCGAGCGGGGCAAATACGAGGCCTGCGATCAAAAAGACCGCCAGCAGCCGGCAAAGGTGGATCGAGCGTTTCACGGGGATCGTTTTCGCATGATCCGGCCTATCATGGGAAGCCAGGTTCCATCACGAAAGCGCGGGTTATGTTAACATAATCCAATTGGGACCCACCTCATTGCGTTGGATCAATCTGATCCAGGCCACCGGAATATTGCCGAAACCCCAAACATTTTTGCGCGCCACGCATTAAAATGATGGCCCGCCGCGTCTGCGGCCGGCCCTCAGCCAAGGAGCCCACCATGCACGCCCGAGAAATGATCGGCACCCACCCGGCCGTCCAGGGTCAGGTCAACGACTCCCTGATCCGCTGCATCGAGGAATGTTATTCCTGCGCCCAGACCTGCACTTCCTGCGCCGACGCCTGCCTGTCGGAGCGCATGGTGCAGGAGCTGACCCAGTGCATCCGCCTGGATCTTGATTGCGCCGACATCTGCAACATCACCGGCCGCATCTTGACCCGCCGAACCGGCTTCGATGACGAAGTGATGCGCCGCATGCTCAGCGTCTGCGCCGCCGCCTGCCGGCTGTGCGCGGACGAGTGCCAGACGCACGCATCCATGCATGAACATTGCCGCATCTGCGCCGAAAGCTGCCGCCGCTGCATGGAGGCCTGCCAGGAATTGTCGCGCGGCATGGCGCATTAGCGCGCGCCGATCGCAAATCCCGATCAGCCCTCGCGCCTGAATACGCTGAACTGAAAAATCTGCTGGGTGTCCCACGGCGTCGCGTGCTCGTGCCGCAGCGTGTGGACCAGCTGGAACGTGGTGCCGAGCGTCTGCCCCAGACTCGCGCTGTCATAGCGGGCGACGGGCAGGCCGCTGCACTTTTCAGGCCCGTCAAGCGCGAAGGTGGCGATGATGGCGTGCCCGCCAATTTTGAGGCCGCGTCCAAGGCGTGCGATGTAGGCCGCGCGATCGCTCGCGTCGGTGAGGAAGTGAAACGCTGCCCGGTCATGCCAGATATCGTAGGGCTTGACCGGCTCCCACGTCGTGGCGTCCGCGACGATCCAGTTCACTCGTTCTGCGCCGGCGCCAAAGCGGCTTTCAAGGCGGCTTTTGGCGGCGGCTAATGCCGCGTCCGACAGATCGAGCACGGTGACATCCTCAAACCCCTGCTCGACGAGATAGTCGACTAGCCGCGACGCGCCGCCGCCAATATCGATGATGGCCGAATTTCTGTCGGCGCCGCACTTCACGATCAATTCGAGCGACGGCGCCGGGCTCTGCTGAAACCAGCTGACCTCGTTCTCGCCCTTCGTCGTGTAAACGTTCTGCCAATGGGCCTGACGGCTGCTATCTCGCATAAGACGCGCACCTCCCTCCTTGAATATACATGGTGGCCTCTCCCGCCCCCGACAACGAGACAACGACCACGCCCCGTCAACATTCGTAGCCCACGGCACGACGACCGGGCCAGATAAGACATAACCAAAAAAGCATGTTTTGGTCTCGGATATCCAGGGCATTGCGACGCCGCGGCCCGTGTGCTGCGAGATCTTACCTGAAAATCAGCTTCTAACGGTAGTTCTTACGATTCCCGCTTGACCCATCCATATCTCATCGGTTATGGACAAAGCATAACCCGAAGGTTATCGATTACAGATGCCAACCACCCAAGATGCCCTGTTCAAAACCCTTGCCGATCCAACCCGCCGGGCGATCTTCGAGCGGCTTTGCCGCCAGGGAGAGCAGACGGTGGGAGCGCTGACGGCGCAGGCCGGGATCTCGCAACCGGCGGTCTCAAAACATCTCGGCGTTCTCAAGCAGGCCGGGCTGGTGCGCGACCGTCACGAAGGCCGGCAGACGCACTATAGCGCTCAGCTCGGCGCCCTCGCCCCGCTGATCGACTGGACCAGCGAGATGGCCGGCTTCTGGCAGAAGAAATTCAACGATCTCGAAGACCTGCTCAAACGGATGGACCAATGACCAACACAGCGACCGAAACGCGCTCCGTCGTCGTCGAACGCGAGATGCCGCATCCGCCGGAAAAGCTTTGGCGCGCGCTCACGCAGCCGCATTTGATGGAGGAATGGCTGATGAAGAACGACTTCAAGCCCGTCGTCGGCCACCGTTTCAATCTTCGCGGCGAATGGGGCGGCGTGCTGGACTGTGAAGTCCTCGCCATCGAGCCGAACAAGGAGCTGTCCTACACATGGAATTTCAAACACGCCGATGCGGCCTTCGATCTGCAGAGCGTGGTGACGTTTACGCTCACGCCAACGCGCACGGGAACGCTGCTGCGCATGGAGCAGACTGGATTCCGTCCCGATCAGAAGCAGGCCTATGGCGGCGCCCATGCCGGATGGAAACAATTCTTCGAGAAGCTGGAAGAGCTGGTGGCACGGCCGGATTGAAATCCACCGCGCTGCATTCCGACCCGCAACGAGGGAGGTTTCATTGAACTGGAATACATCTATTCGTCAAATCCACCGCTGGCTGTCGATCGCCTTCACGCTGGCCGTCATCGCCAACGTCATCGCCATGATGCAGGAGAAGCAAGCCGTCTGGGTGGGCCTGCTGGCGCTGTTCCCGCTCATCTTGCTGCTTCTCAGCGGTCTGTACCTGTTCGCGCTGCCCTATGCTGCCAGATGGCGTGGCGTGCGGGGCGTCAGCGGACAAGTGTGACGCGATGGCCGGCAAGACACCCGCGAAGTCGGCGAAGGCACCACGAAAGTCCGCGGCAAAGCCTGCCTTGCTCTCGGGCGGCAATCCCCAGATTGCGAAGGGCGACGGCGACGCGCCCGTGCAGGCCTATATCGCGGCCATGCCGGGCTGGAAACGCGATGTCGGACGTCAACTCGACACATTGATCGCGCGCACCGTCCCCAGCGTGCGCAAGGCCGTGAAATGGAATTCACCGTTCTATGGCGCCGAGAACGAGGTCGGCTGGTTCCTCAGCTTTCACTGCTTCACGAAATACGTCAAAGTGACGTTCTTCCGAGGCACATCGCTGCGCCCTCTCCCACCCGGCAAATCCAAACACAAGGAAGTTCGCTACCTCGATATTTACGAGGACGTGGATCTCGACGAAGTCCAACTCGCGGCCTGGGTAATGCAAGCCAGCGAATTGCCGGGCGAACGATTGTAAGCCGAAAGACGACAGCCATGAAGAAAGCGGCGACAAGCGTGAAGAAGACCGGCGCAAAGGAAGCGAAAGGCGGCAACTCCCCCACCCGTCACATCGATGCGAGGATCGAGGAGCTTGGCGACTGGCGCGGCAAAACGCTTGCGCGCATCAGAAGCATCATCAAGCAGGCCGTCCCCGAAGTGGTGGAGGAATGGAAGTGGCGCGGCGTTCCGGTGTGGGAGCACGACGGCATCATCTGCACCGGCGAGACCTACAAGGCGGTCGTGAAGATGACTTTTGCGAAGGGTGCCGCGCTGGACGACCCGTCAGGCCTGTTCAATTCCAGCCTCGAAGGCAATGTCAGGCGCGCCATCGATCTCCGCGAGGGCGACAAGATCAACGAAAAGGCGTTGAAGGCGCTCGTTCGCGCAGCCGCGGCGCTGAATGCTTCGGCACGCGCGGCCCGGAAGAAAACAAAGGGCGCTTGAAGGGTCTGCCGATCTCGTGTCAGCGCATCGGGGCGGCCGACCGGATCGCGTGCCAGATGCGCGAAGGCGTTGCCGGCATGTCGAGATGCTTCACGCCGAGCGGCGCCAGCGCATTCATCACCGCGTTCATGATTGTGGCCGGGGCCGCGATGGCGCCGGCCTGGCCGCTGCCCTTCACGCCGAGCCGGTTGGCGCGGCTTGGAAACTCGTCCGTCAGACTGCCTTCGAAGACAGGAAGATCGTCGGCGCGCGGCAGCGCATAATCCATCAGCGAGCCCGACAGGTTCTGCCCGGTCTCGGGATCGAACAGCGTATGCTCGAAAAGTGCCTGGCCGATGCCCTGCGCCACGCCGCCATGGACCTGGCTGAGCGTCTGCCGCGGATCGAGCAGGCGGCCATAGTCGTCAAAGATCACATAACGGTCGAGCCTCACCTTGCCGGTCTCGGGATCAATCTCGACTTCGGCGACATGGCAGCCATTGGGAAAAGTGTAGCGGTCGCACAGATGGGTCGCCCGGTGCGTCAGGCCCGGCGCGACGTCGTCGTCGGGCGACTGACGGGAGGCACGCGCCACCTCCTCGAGGCTGATCTCCTGCCCGGTCGCGGCCACGCGCAACATCCCCGCCTCGTAGCCAATCGCTTCCACGCTGGCCTGCAGCAGCCGGGCCGAAAGCTGCCGCGCATTCTCGATCACGCCTTCGGCCGCCATCAGCAGCGCGGTGCCGCCCTGATGCATCGAACGCGCCCCGCCATGCCCGCCGCCGGAGTCCAGATCGTCCGTATCGCCCTGCCGAAACCGGAAGCGCTCTGCCGGCAGGCCGAACGCATCGGCCGCGATCTGCGCGAATGTCGTCTCGTGGCCCTGGCCGTTCGAATGCGTGCCGACCATCAGATCGATCCGGCCGTCGTCGCCGACGCGCACCTTCGCCACCTCATTGGGCTGTCCGCGCGCGGTTTCGAGGAAACACGCATATCCGAGGCCACGCAGCCTGCCCAGCTTGCGGGAGGCTCGCCGGCGCGCCTCGAAGCCTGCGGCAGCCTTGGCTGCATGATCGATCGCGTGGGCGAAGCTGCCCTGCTCGACCGTGAGGCCCATCGCGCTCGCATAAGGAAAGCGGCGAAAGATGTTCTTGCGCCGCAGCTTCAGTGCATCCATGCCAAACCGGGCCGCTGCGGTGTCAATGCAGCGCTCGATTAGGTAATTCGCCTCGGGCTTGCCGGCGCCGCGATAGGCGTCGACCGGCGTCGTGTTGGTGAACACGCCGCTGGCTTGAAAGGCGATCAGCGGAATGGCATAGACGCCGCCCATCGCACTCGCCATTGCCATCGTCGGCACGACGGGCGCCACCGTCGAGACATAGGCGCCGAGATTGGCGAGGACTTTGGTTTCGAGCGCGAGAAAGCGGCCATCGCCATCGAGCGCGAGGCGCGCGCGGATCAGGCTGTCGCGGCCATGGACGGAGCCGGTAAACTCCTCGCTGCGATCGCCGATCCACATGACCGGACGGCCGAGCCGGCGCGCGGCCCACAGCACCAGCACCCATTCCGGATAGAGCACGTTCTTCATTCCGAAGCCGCCGCCGACGTCGGGAATGCTGACGCGAAGCTTTTCCCTGCCGATCCGAAACACGCCGTCGGCCAGCAGGTCGCGGATCGCATGCGCACCGGCCGCTGATGCAATCAGATGCAGACGGCCGCTCGCCGCATCGAACTCACCCAGCGCACCGCGCGTCTCCATCGACGCAGCAACGACGCGGTTGTTGACGAGTTCGCATTCGACGACATGCGCGGCGTTGCGGATCGCGGTTTCCACCGGACCGATATCGCCGCGGTTGAACTGGAACGCGATGTTGCCCCGCGCCTCCGGCCAGACCGCAGGGGTATCCGGCAGAACGGCATCCGCGATCGAGACCACCGGCGGCAGCGGCGCATAGTCGACCACGATGGCCTCCGCGGCATCGCGCGCGGCGCCTGCGCTCTCGGCGGCAACGAAGGCGACCGGTTCGCCGACATAGCGAACGATGTCGCGCGCCAGCGCGTAACAGGGCGGCACCACCAGCGGCGTGGTCATCGGCACAGCGGTCACCGCGCAGGGTAGCGGACCGAGATCGTCGGCGGCCAATTCCTGTCCCGTGAGCACGGCCGCAACGCCGGGCATCTTGCGCGCCTTCTCGACATCGATCGCTGCGATCCGCGCATGCGCATGCGGCGAGCGAACGACGACGCCATGAAGCGCGTTCGGCGGCATGAGATCGGCGACGTAGCGCCCGCGTCCCCGCACGAAGCGCTCGTCTTCGAGCCGGTTGACGCTGCGTCCCAATAACGGTTCGGTCATGGAAAACTGTATGGAACCCGGCGGCGGCAAAATCAATCGGCAGTCCGCGACGATCAGCGCTGCGTGAGCTGCAATTCCATCAAGGCCAGTCTTTGCAGCACGACCGGGTCGCGCTCTCCGCCACGGGCCTCGCGCAGGATCGATTCGGCGATGGCCTGAACGTGGCTGGATTGTACCGGCTCGGGAAGCGACGCCACCGCGGCATCAAGTGCTGCATCCATCACCGAGATCACCTCGGGCGCAAATGACGCGTTTGAAAAATTCTTCATGACGGTGTCGCGGTCAAAAAAGTAGCGGCTGCCTGCACGCCCCGGCAGAGAGGCTGAATCGGCAGCCGCGGGAATTTGACGTGTCTACCCTTGTCTAAATTTCCCGGCATGGAATTGTTCCTGGGCGGTAACCAAATCGCCGTTCATCATTGCGTTACCTCGCGGGCGCTCTGCACACGTCGCAGGCGCATCTTACGACGCCTAGAGAGACGGACCTTGGTGGAGATAGCGGTCGTCGAACTGCGCCAATTCCGCAAGCTTCGCTTCATCGAGCACCGTCACGCGCCCCCGGTTGATATCGACGACGCCGTCATCGCGCAGCTGGCGGATGATTCGGTTGGCATGCACGGCCGTGATGCCCAAAGCTTCGCCGATCTGCTCCTGCGTCAGCGGCATTTCGAAGGTGTCGCCTGCCGCGCGGCCGGTGACGGCAAGGCGCCGGCGAAGTTCGACGACGGTGTGGGCAAGCCGGCTGGCGGCTGGCCGCTGGCCGACATTGACGATCCACTCGCGAAATATCGCGGAATTGATCAGCGTGTCGCGCCAGAGCACCTCGGCGACATTCGGGTTTGCCCGCGTCAGGGCACGCAACGATGTGTGCGCGATAAAGCCGAGCGTGCTCGGAGCCACCGTCATGAGATCGTGGTCCATCCGATGCAGGTGCAGGCTCTGAAGATCGGGAATCTCGCCGGGAATATGGATCGAGAGAATTTGCCGCTGGCCGGTGACGGTCGTCTTGGCACGAACGCAAAATCCTTCGATGACAAGAACGCATTCCGTCGGCCGGCTGCCATCGGCGGCGACCGTTCGTCCGGCCTCCCAGTGGCGGATGCTGATCGGAAGCGCGCGGATCGCGGCGATGTCCGCGTCATCCAGCCCTGTGACGGTATTGAGCCGCCGGAACAGGGCCGCCAAAACGAACTCCCGGTCCAAGCCCGCGCCTCCTCAAATCAGGTTACTTCAGTGACCTGAACGAAACGGCGCCGGCCGGTGCCGGTTCCCAACAAAGGTTAAGGAGGCGCGTTTCGCGACGTGCAAGGATCATGGCCAACAAGGAGATTGGCCATGACAAAAAAGCGCAATCGCAGCCGACCGCCGCAGCCGCTTCAGGAGCGGCTCAACCAGATCGCACGTGGCGCCCGCGAAAAGGCCGCCGGCCTGCCGCCCGGGAATGAACGCGATCGTCTGCTGGAGACCGCGGTCTCAACCGAGTCCGCGGCCGCCATCGACCGCTGGTTGTCGTCACCCGGTTTGCAGAACCCCAAATAGCTTTTCCCGCACGCTCACGGAGCCATCCGGCCAAGGTTCATTTGGCCCGGCCGGTACTGACGTGAATGACGTAGAGCGGGTTTGCCAATTCGTCGGTCACCTCCAGCCGCCAGTCCTTGCCGGGGCGAAGCTTGCCATTGAGGTCCTGGATAATCTGGCCGGCTGTCACCGTTGCTTCCCGCCACGCGGCTTGCATATCGGGTAGTTCTTCGCCTTCCTCGTCCAGTTCAGCTCTGTCGTGATAGACGTTGAAGAAGTAGCGCGGCATGAGCGGCATCCTTATGCAACGCCACGACAGTCCTGTCGGCCGTGCAAAAGAATAGGAAGTCCGGAGCTCGCCGAATTGTTCCTGTACGCGTTCGACCGAGCGTCGAGTCCCTACGCCGTGGCGGAGTGCTCGACGCCCTGCATTTTGCGCTTGCGCCAGATCGATCCGGCGACAAGCACGACCACGATGCCGAG
The DNA here is from genome assembly GCA_963726865.1 of uncultured Alphaproteobacteria bacterium. GTDB lineage: Bacteria > Pseudomonadota > Alphaproteobacteria > Rhizobiales > Xanthobacteraceae > Bradyrhizobium. The sequence goes on from CAVSEE010000011.1 coordinate 17,084, forward strand.
GATTCCGAGGACCACCTCGCCGCCGTGCCCGCCATTGGCGAACTGCGGCGCCATGCCAAGCGACTTGAGGACGCCATCGAGGCCTGTACCGACCGGACCATTGAAGAAGGCGTGCAGCGGCGGCTGCACCACAGGGTCGGTCGCCATCACCTCGCCGGCGATCCAGCCCAGCAGCGCGGCGCCGGCCCACACCAGCGCCGGAAGGCGCGTCAGCAGCGCCATGATCAGCGCCGCGCCTGCAACGATCAGCGGCACGCTGATGGCAAGGCCGATGACCAGCAGCGGAATGCTGCCATTGGCCGCTGCAGCCACCGCGATCACGTTGTCGAGACTCATCACGATGTCGGCGATCGCCACGATCTGAACGGCCGCCCACAGATGCGACGCCGCGTCGACGCCACCCTCTTCCTCGTTTTCAGGCACCAGCAACTTTGCCGCGATTACGAGCAGCGCCAACCCGCCGACCAGCTTGAGGAACGGCAGTCCCATCAGCGTCACGACGATGCCGGTGAAGATGATGCGCAGGAAAACGGCGACGCCGGCGCCGAGCACCATGCCCCAGAACCGCTGCCGCGGCGGCAGGCCACGGCACGCCATCGCGATGACGAGCGCATTGTCGCCCGACAGCAGGATGTTGATCCACATGATCTTGCCGAGCGCCACCCAGAAGGCGGGCTGCTGCATCTCGGCCTGGAACTGGGTAAAAAACGCCGAGATGTTTGCCGGATCAAGAATATTCAACAGCCAGTCCACAGCGTTCCTCCCCCACGGCCGTCCGGCCGTTGCGCGCGGCTATGATCGCCGCGTTCCGATCAGCCGACGATTTCGTTGCCGGAGAAGAACTGCGCGATTTCGATCGCGGCGGTCTCCGGCGCGTCCGAACCGTGCACCGAGTTCTCGCCGATCGATTTGGCGTGAACCTTGCGGATCGTGCCGTCCGCCGCCTTCGACGGATCGGTGGCGCCCATCACGTCGCGATATTTCAGGACAGCGCCCTCGCCCTGCAGCACCTGCACGACGACCGGCCCCGAGGTCATGAAGTCGACCAGCTCGCCGAAGAACGGACGTGCCTTGTGAACGCCATAGAAGGTTTCCGCCTGTTCGCGCGTCATGCGAATGCGCTTCTGGGCCACGATACGGAGCCCGGCCTTCTCGATCAGCGCGTTGACGGCGCCGGTCAGATTGCGCTCGGTCGCGTCCGGTTTGATGATCGAGAAAGTGCGTTCAATCGCCATTGTTTACGTCCTTACAAAACACTGATTGGAGAGTTGGGGGCTTATATCGGCGCCACCTTGCGACGGCAAGCGACCGTGTGACGCGGTTACCACCCCTTTTTGGCGTGTTTTCGCGCCGCGCACGCGCTACGGGGGCAAAGATTACAGCAATTTCACGGAAGTGAACCCAGTCTGAAGCCGCCGTGCCGCCGGCATTCAGTTTCGTGGCCGTAGAGTTACGGACGATCGAACGCAGGGCACGGGCATCCGCCGGCCCCAAGGCGTCACGGGACCCGATCTCACGGATGGTGCCGGTTGGCACCGAAACTTTGAGGAGACGATCATGTTGCGCAAACTCTCGCTCGTTGCAGTGGCCGCGGCTTCACTGGGTGCGGCGGCGCTGGCGCCGACCTCGGCCTCGGCCTGGGGCGGCGGCTTTCACCATGGCGGCGGCTGGCATCACGGCCATCACGGCTGGGGCGGCCCGCGCGTCTTCATCGGTGGCCCGGCCTATTACGGCGGCGGATATGGCGGCTGCTATGCGCGGCGGCTGGTTCCGACCCCCTGGGGTCCGCGCTGGCGGCTGGTGAACCGCTGCTACTGACCTGATCTGGCCTTTCCCCCCAGACTGATGCCCCGGCCACAGCGCCGGGGCTTTTTTGTGCCCATGGAACCTGATTTTTCGAATTTGATTCCGCCAGCCTTTCGACCACTTGCAGGCGAAGGCACGTCGTCATGCACGGAAACCAATTTCGCCGCTGTGACTTGACCTACCAGCATATCACTCGAGCCTTGCCATCGCTGCGAGGTGGAACTCGTAGAGACGGCCTATGGATACCCGCATGCAAGCCCGCACCGATCCCAATATCGAGCATATCGATCACAAGACCTGCATGTCGATCTGCGACGCCATCGGCGAACGGCTGCAGCAGAACCTGCCCGCCGAAACCGACCTCTCGCCACGTTTGCGCGAGCTGATCGACGAGCTGCGCCGCCGCGACAACGAACTGCATTGAGGGCTTCCGGGCGGCTGATTTACGGATAAATGGGTTGCGTTTGACGCCGGGTCCGGTGACAAGGCCGCATGCTTTCCATCACTGATATTTCGCTCCGCATTGCCGGGCGGCTCCTGATCGACGACAGCACCGTGCAGATCGTACCGGGTGCGCGCGTCGGCTTCGTCGGCCGCAACGGCGTGGGCAAATCGACGCTGTTTCACGCGATCCGCGGCGATTTGCCGATCGAATCCGGCAGCATCACCCTGCCGCCGCGCTGGCGCATCGGCAGCCTGGCGCAGGAGGCGCCCGATGGGCCGGAAAGCCTGATCAACGTCGTGCTGAAAGCCGATCTGGAGCGCGACGCGCTGCTCAGTGAGGCCGATACCGCCGAGGATCCGCATCGCATTGCCGAGATTCAAACCCGGCTGGTCGACATCGATGCGCATTCGGCGCCGGCACGTGCCGCCGCGATTTTGAGCGGGCTCGGATTTTCCACCGCCGATCAGGCGCGGCCGTGTTCGGAATTCTCCGGTGGTTGGCGGATGCGGGTGGCTCTGGCGGCAACGCTGTTCTCGGCGCCGGACCTGCTGCTGCTGGACGAGCCGACCAACTATCTCGACCTCGAAGGCACGCTGTGGCTGGAAGACCATCTGGCGAATTATCCGCGCACCGTGATCGTGATCAGCCATGACCGCGACCTGCTCGATACTTCGGTCGACCAGATCCTGCACCTCGATCGCGGCAAGCTGACGCTCTACAAGGGCACTTATTCCTCGTTCGAGGAACAGCGCGCCACGCGCGAAATGCTCGACGCCAAGCACGCCAAGCGCCAGGCCGACGAGCGCAAGCGGCTGCAGGCCTTTGTCGACCGCTTCAAGGCAAAGGCCTCGAAAGCGCGCCAGGCGCAGTCCCGCGTGAAAATGCTGGAGCGGATGAAGCCGGTCACCGCGCTGGTGACGCAGGACGTGCGCGAAATCAGCTTCCCGACGCCGGAAAAAACGCTCTCCCCGCCGATCATCGCCGTCGACGACGTCTCGGTCGGCTACGATCCGAAAAAGCCGGTGCTCAACCGCGTCACGCTGCGGATCGACACCGAGGATCGCATCGCCCTGCTCGGCTCCAACGGCAACGGCAAGTCAACGCTGGTCAAGCTGCTGGCCAACAAGCTGGCGCCGTTCTCCGGCCGGATCACCCGGGCGGAAAAACTCTCGGTCGGCTATTTCGCGCAGCATCAGGTCGACGAACTCAACCTCGACGGCTCACCCTACGATCACGTCCGAAAGCTGATGCCCGATGCGCCGGAGTCGAAAGTACGCGGCCGCGTCGGCGCGATCGGGTTTTCCGGCAAGGCCGGCGACACCCCGGTCAAAAGCCTTTCGGGCGGCGAGAAGGCGCGGCTGTTGCTCGGGCTCGCCACCTTCTATGGCCCGAACATGATCATCCTCGACGAGCCGACCAACCACCTGGACATCGACAGCCGCGCGGTGCTGGCCGAAGCGATCAACGATTTTCCCGGCGCCGTCATCATGGTCTCGCACGACCGCTATCTGATCGAAGCCTGCGCCGATCAATTGTGGGTCGTCGCCAATCAGGCGGTGACGACCTACGACGGCGACCTCGACGACTACCGCCGCATGGTATTGTCGATCGGCGACGCGCGCGGCGGTTCGCGCGAGCGGCCGAAGGAGACCGCAAGGCCGGAACGAGCCAAGAGCGAACGGAAATCGCCGCTGAAGCAGCGGATCGCCGTGGCCGAGGCCGAAATCGAGCGCATCAACGGCATCATCGCCAAGATCGACACCGCGCTCGCCTTGCCCGACCTGTTCACGCGCGATCCCAAGCAGGCCGCCCAGCTCAGCAAGGCGCGCGCCGGCGCCGAAAGCGCGCTGCGGCGGGCGGAGGAAAACTGGCTGGAAGCGAGTTCGGAGTTCGACGAAGCGGCCGGCTAGTCGGCGATGCACAGGGGCCCGAACACAAATATCGAAAACAACCCCATGCAAAGTAGAACGGCGCTCGGCTTCAAAAGTTCTTGCACCGAACTTAAGTATCTGATTTTGTTTTGATTTCATAAGTTACTGCTTCGCGGACCGCGACCGCGAAATTAGGCGGCCGGCTTCCGCTTCGGCTTGGCGTCCCGTGCTCGCGCCCCTGCCTCTAGTGCGCGCTTGATCGACGTCAGGCGGCCTGCCGTAAAAGTGTAGATGCCGGCCCGCTGGCCGCGCGAATAGTTGACGACCGCCACACGATCGCCGCGCGGATTGTTGGACAGGCTGACATTGTCGGGCGCACCGATGCCGCGCACGACGTCGCATTCGGTGTGGCCGAGCGCCACCGTCCCGGAGGTCAAGGGCGGCGGGCTGACGTTCTTGGCTGACGTTGTTGTCAGGCACGCACCAACGGTTGCAACACATCAAGACTCAATCATCACTTGACTCTTGCGAACATCGCCTGCAGCATCGATGTGTTGGGGTCTGCCGATGCGGCTAACGTATCTGCCTTTCTAACCTCACCTTTTCAGCCGTTTCGTCGGCTAGCGCTCCGCATGACATTGATTTCAGGTCAGGGAGGCTCGCATGGCAAGAAAAAGTTCGGTTCGCGCGCGCGCCAAAACCAAGAGAGCCGGCACGAAAGCCGCACGGCCGAGCATTCCAAAGCTGCTTTTTGCGCAGGCATCACCGCATTCGATCGGCGGGATGTCCATGTTCGACATGGAAGGCGCTGTAGGCGCCGACATCGTGTCGAATTTCATGTCCGATACCGACCTGCTCACGCAAGCGGCGCAGGCGCTTCAGGATGCGGGCTTCCAGGTACTGCAAGTCTCGGCCTACACGATCAATATCGCAGCGCCGATCGCAACCTACGAACGCGCCTTCAAGACCAAGGTGGTCCCGGAAGAGTTGCCGACGATCAAAAGCCAGGGCATCACCGATACCGCTACCTTCTTCACGGTCCCGGACGCGCCGCGATTTGGTCTGATCACCACAGCCGGCACGGCTTTTGAAAACCTGATCGAAGGCGTGGCGATCGAGACACCGCGGTACTTCATGGCGGCGTTACCGATGCCGCCGAAGAAGGCGTATTGGCACCTCGAAGTTCCGCACGACGTCTCTCTGGGCTGCAATGCAGACAAGGCGCATCGTGGCGGCATCACCGGCCGCAGCGTCAAGGTGGCCATGGTCGATTCGGGCCATTTTGCGCACCCCTTCTTCGCCGCTCGCGGCTATCGCGTCCAGCCGGTCACGTTGGGACCGGGCGCCGTCAATCCGGCGGCTGATGAAAGCGGCCATGGCACGGCCGAGTTCGGCTAATATCTTTGCCGTGGCACCGGATGCGGAGTTGTGGCCGGTCAAAATCAACTTCGCCAACTCGACCGGCGCCTTCAACGCCGCCGTCGGACTCTCGCCGCAGATCATCACCTGCAGCTGGGGCTCGGACGTGCGCGCCGGGCCGCTATCGGCCGCCGACCAGACACTTGCCGTGGCGATCGCCGACGCGGTCGCACGCGGCATTGTCGTGGTGTTCTCCGCCGGCAACGGCCACTTTGGCTTCCCGGGTCAACATCCGGACGTGATCTCCGCCGGAGGTGTGTTTCGTGACCCCAACGGCAACCTGCGCGCCAGCGACTACGCCAGCGGCTTTGCAAGCCCGATTTATCCGGGCCGCAATGCACCCGACCTGTGCGGCCTGGTCGGCATGAAGCCGCGCGCGGCCTATATCATGCTGCCCCTGCAGCCGAGCTCGGAGATCGATACCGCCCTGGCTGCGGGCGGTGCGCACCCGAACAGTGACGAGACGGCGGCCAATGACGGCTGGGCGGCGATCAGCGGCACATCAGCCGCTGCTCCCCAGCTTGCGGGCACGGCCGCGCTCATCAAGCAAGCCTGCCCGGCGCTCGATCCCGCCGCGGTGCGCGACATCATGATCCGAACCGCCATCGATGTGACAACGGGCAATTGCAATACCTCGTCCAGCGGCGCAGCCGCCGGGCCGGGAACGGATCTCGCCACCGGTGCCGGCCTTGTCGATGCCAACGCCGCGGTGCTGGTCGCCAAGGTGCGTTGCCTGGGGCCAATCCGGCCGCCGATCACCCCGCCGATCCTGCCACCGATCACTCCGCCGATCCTGCCGCCGGTACGGCCACCGATCACCCCACCGATCCGGCCGCCGGTCACCCCGCCGATCCGTCCACCAATCAGACCGCCGGTGTTTCCGGTCGCGCCGATCAGGCCTCCTGTGACGCCTGTGACTCCGGTTCGTCCGGTAACGCCAGTGCGGCCCATACAGCCCATACAGCCGATCCAGCCGATTGTAGCCACCCCCGCCAGCGAAGCGGCGATCGATGCGACAACGGAAGGCGCGCTGTCGCACGAAGATGTGCAGGCGCTCGAAGAGATGGTGGTCAGAAAAAAGATCAACCCGTTGAACTAAGGAGAGCAAGCCGTGCGGGTGGTGCTCCTGAACATGCCGTGGGGCGCGCTGGAGCGCCCCGCGCTGGGCATCAGCCTCCTGAAAGCGGGCCTCGTCGCAAAGGACGTGGCCTGCGAGATCCGCTATCTCAACATGTTATTCGCCGACCTGATCGGCGAGGAGCGATGCCGCGAGATCACGCACGAACTACCGCATATCGCGTTCGTCGGCGAATGGCTGTTCACCGAGGCGCTATACGGTCCAGATGCGGTGCGCGACGCCCACTTCGTCGAGCAGATCCTGCGTCGCGACTGGCGCCTGACCGATCAACGCATCGCCGAGCTGTTCGTTGTCCGGTCAAAAGTCGAAGGGTTCCTTGCCGAAGCGCTGGACACCGATGACTGGGCTGGCGTCGATCTGGTTGGCTTCACTTCGACCTTCGAGCAGAACATCGCCTCATTGGCGCTGGCGCGACGCCTGAAGGAGCGTTATCCGCGCATGCGAATTGCGTTCGGTGGTGCGAACTGGGAAGCCGCGATGGGCGAAGAGCTGCATCGCGCCTTTCCCTATGTGGATTTCGCCGTGTCCGGTGAAGCCGACATCAGCTTCCCGATGCTTGTGCAGGCCCTGCAGGCAAAGCCGCGCGAACAGACGCAACTGTTGGCGGCAATTCCCGGCCTTGTCTGGCGCGACCGCGGCCGCAGCATTGCCAATGGCAGCGGCGCTCCCGTGACGACGATGGACGAACTGCCGATCCCCGACTTCAGCGACTACTTTTACTCACGTGAGCGCAGTCCGGCGGCGGCGCAAGTGGCGCCAGTGCTGCTGTTCGAGACCTCTCGGGGATGCTGGTGGGGCGCCAAATCGCATTGCACCTTCTGCGGGCTCAACGGTCACACCATGACCTACCGCAGCAAGTCGGCCAATCGCGTGCTCGACGAACTCGGAGAGCTGATAGAGAAATGGCCCTGCCCTACCCTCGAGGCGGTCGACAACATCCTCGACATGAAATACTTCGACACCGTGCTGCCGACGCTCGAGAAAATGACCCTTCCGGGGCCGGTGTTCTATGAAGTGAAGGCCAATATGAAGCGCCACCACGTTGCGGCGCTTCAGCGGGCGCAGGTCCTGCGCATCCAGCCTGGTATTGAAAGCCTCAACGATCATGTGTTGAAGCTGATGCGCAAGGGCACGACGGGACTGCGCAATGTCCAACTGCTCAAATGGTGCCGTGAATATCGCATTGCCGTCGACTGGAACCTGCTGTACGGCTTTCCGGGCGAGACGGATGCCGACTACGAGGCGATCACGGCCATGCTGCCGCGCATCCGCCACCTGCAACTGCCCGGCGCATGCGGGCCGATCCGGTTGGACCGCTTCAGCCCCTATTTCCAGCAGCCTGAGCAGTTCGGCATCAAGGATGTGCGGCCAATGCCGGTTTATCGCTTTCTCTATCCGATCGGAGGGATGCGACACGAACGCATCGCTTACTACTTCCACTTTGATTACGAGCCAGCCGCACGCGCAAGCCCGGCGGCACATGCCGCGGTACGCCTGGCCGAAACGCTGCGTGATCGCGCGGACGAGGGCAGCCTGCGCGCACTCCCCCATCGCGATGGCGGGCTCCATCTCGCCGATACCCGGTCGCAGGCGAAGACCGCAGCGCTGAAGTTGTCGGCCTTTGAACGCTGCATCGTGATGCGCATTGACGAAGTATCCACCGTCGCACAGGTCATGGAGGCCTTGGCGCAGGCTTTCCCTACAAAACGCTTTGCCGAAGAAGATGTCCGCGCCTTCCTGGACGAACTGGTCGATCTCGAGATGGCGCTGACCGATGGCAGCGACAACTACCTCGGCCTTGCCTTGATGCCGGCGGGCTTGCGTGCTGAACTCGAGGCATCGAGCCGGCGCATACCGGCCACATCTCGCGCGGCGCCGAACTACGTCCCAGGGATCCACTCGAAAGCTGGCGCGCACCTCAATGCCTGATATGCTCAAGATTGCAGCACAAGTCGTGATCGCGGTGCCTGGTGTTGACGCTCACACGGTGACGTCGCGGAACGTTCAAAGCGCGATGCCGGACGCGAAGCTCGCGGAGCGCGTGGTGACGGCGTTCCGTGCTCTTGGCTTCACGTGCGGCGAGGTTGTCGGCGACAGCTTCAGTATCGAGGCCGCGCCAAGCGTCTTCCAACAAGTCTTCGGAGTTTCGCCGCAGCTCGACCCCGACGGCCGTGTGCGCGAACGGGCCAAGAAGGGCGTGCGCGCCGCCGCCAAGCCCTTGAGCGACCTTCCTGCCGACAGGCTGCCGGAAACGCTGCGCCCGCTCGTCAAAGGGGTGATTTTTTCGGAGCCGCCGGCCTTCGGCCCGGGTGCCATGCCATGAGTTGCTGTGCAACTTGCGACCTGCGAGCGGAACTCTCCCGCCTGCGGCACTCGACGCTGTTGCATGCCGGTGGATACGGGATCTATCGAGGGTTGATCGAGCCGACGCGGATCGAAGGCATGCTCGCGGAAGCAACGGGTGGCGGACAACGCATCGACCAGGTGGCTTCGGGGAACGACACCGAGGACATCCGCGGCGGCCAGCCATCGCGCCAGATCGTCTGCGTGGAGGGTGGCCCCAGGCAGGACGAGTTGTTCGGCTCAGTCGCGCTGCAGCGGTTCGTCGCGAACGAGGTGAAGCTGCCCATCCGTTGCTGCGGCATGCGTGCAAGCTACTCGATCTATGTCGGGCCGCAGGCGCACCTTGATATCCACCGGGACGTTCCGGGCTGCGACCTTGCCCTGATAACATGCCTGTACGACAGCGATCCTCTCGCTGGCGAGGGTGCCGTCGACCTGTGGCTCGACGACCTGACGACGCCGCTCCGCAATATCCGGGCACACGTCGACCGACGGCGGAGTCGCCTCGCACTGCTTCCGGGTGACAGCCTCCTGATCCATGGCGGCATGATCCCTCACCGCATCCCTCCTCCCGGAACGGACCGCCTTCGCATCGTTTCGCTGATGTGCTTCGAGATCGTCGCCTGATCGCCGTCGCGCGCCGCCAGATGAGAGCTGCGGTTCTGATTCAATCAGAACTGAAACTGCACTGTCAGAAATTACGCGGCCGGCTTCTTCTTCGGCTTGGCGCCCCGTGCTGGTGCCCCTGCCTCCGGTGCGCGCTCGATCGACGTCAGGCGGCCCGCGGTGAAGGTGTAAATGCCGGCCCGCTGGCCGCGCGAATAGTTGACGACCGCCACGCGATCGCCGCGCGGATTGCTGGACAGGCTGACATTGTCAGGCGCACCGATGCCGCGCACGACGTCGCATTCGGTGTGGCCCAGCGCCACCGTTCCGGTCGTCGAAGGCGGCGGACTGCCTGCCGCGCCGGCTGCCAGCGCGCTGGCACCGCCGCCGGGCGGCGCCATGCCGGGACAACCACCATCGGCTGCGACGAGTTCATCCGGCGTCACGGCCTTTTCCGGACTGAGAGGCGGCGTTTCGATCGAGACGTTTCGGACGAACACGCGTCCAGTACGCGAAAACCAGTCCGCATCCTTCGACATCAGGTCGGACGCGCCCGAGCAGCCCGCAAGCGCGGGTCCGAGCAGCAACAACGCCAACAATGGTTTTCGATCGGTGATTCCGCGCCGCACGTAGATCCAGGCTCCGCCTTCAGCTGCAAGCATTTGTCCGACCATCCCTTTGCGGCACGACCATGGCTGGCCGCAAGCTCCGGCGCGGGAACCGCAGATTATCATTAATTCCCGGGAGTCGCTAATTCCCGGAATAGCTAGTTCCGCCGCTGCCAGCGGCCCCGCTCGTCGGTCTGCCAATAGGTCAGCTCGAATCCGCGCGTCTTGCAATCGGCCCAGGCGCCGCGCGCGGCCGCCAAGGCGTCGTCATCGTCGCCGTTGAAGACCAGCACGATCCGCTCGTAGCTCTCGCAATCGGCCGGCAACGCCGCGTTGTCGATCAGGAAGCGGACATTGGCCCTGTTCGGATTGCCCTCCTCGATCGAGAGAATGATCGGCTGGTCCTGCGCATCGCCGGCGCGCCATGTCGCGTGCGGCAGGAACAAATCGTCGCTGTAGGTCCACAAATGCGCATCGAGCGCCTCGGTGCGCTCCGGCGAAGTCGACTGCACGACCACGCGCCAGCCGCGCTCGAGCGATTTCTCCAGGAGCGGCGGCAATACGCTTTCGAGCGACATGCCCTGCAGATGATAGAACAGGATTTCCGTCATCGACCTGCGAGGCTACTTGGACCGGACTATTTGGCGGCTTCGTAATATTCCGCGACCAGCCGCTCCAGCAGGCGAACGCCGTAGCCGGAACCCCAGCTGTGATTGATGTCGGTTTCGGGCGCCCATCGCAGTGCCCGCGACGTCGAGATGCGCCCACGGCGTGTCGTCGACGAAACGCTGCAGGAACTGCGCGGCGGTGATCGAGCCGCCGTTGACGCCCGCCGGTGTTCTTCATGTCGGCGAACTGCGAATCGATCTGCTTGTCGTATTCGGGGCCGAGCGGCATGCGCCAGACGCGCTCGCCGGTTCGTGCCGATCTTGCCAGCCGCTCCGCCAGTTCGTCGTTGTTGGAGAACATGCCGGCGTATCGGTGCCGAGCGCCACCATGATCGCGCCGGTAGCGTCGCCAGATCGACCATGAATTCGGCTTGACTTCTTCGCACGTACCAGAGCACGTCGGCCAGCACGAGCGGCCTTCGGCGTCGGTGTTGATGATCTCGATGGTCTGCCCGACTCGAGGTGACGATGTCGCCGGGCGCTGGGCTGCCGTCCGTCTGCCAATAGGTCAGCTCGAATCCTCGCGTCTTGCAATCGGTCCAGGTGCTGCGCGCGGCCGCCAACGCATCGTCATCGTCGCCGTTGAAGACCAGCACGATCCGCTCGTAGTTCTCGCAATCGGCCGGCAACGCCGCGTTGTCGATCAGGAACCTGACATTGGCCCGGTTCGGATTGCCGTCCTCGATCGAGAGAATGATCGGCTGGTCCGGCGCATCGCCGGCGCGCCATGTCGCGTGCGGCAGAAACAAATCGTCGCTGTAGGTCCACAAATGCGCGTCGAGCGCCTCGGTACGCTCAGGCGAAGTCGACTGCACGACCACGCGCCAGCCGCGCTCGATCGATTTTTCCAACAGCGGCGGCAATACGCTTTCGAGCGACATGCCCTGCAAATGATAGAACAGGATTTCCGTCATCGACCTTCGAGGCTACCTTGGACCAGACTATTTGGCGGCTTCGTAGTACTCCGAGACCAGGCGGTCCAGCAGGCGCACGCCGTAGCCGGAACCCCAGGAGTGGTTGATGTCGGTTTTCGGCGCGCCCATCGCGGTGCCGGCGATGTCGAGATGCGCCCACGGCGTGTTGTCGACGAATCGCTGCAGGAATTGCGCCGCCGTGATCGAACCGCCGTTGCGAGCGCCGGTGTTCTTCATGTCGGCAAACTGCAAATCGATCTGCTTGTCGTATTCGGGACCGAGCGGCATGCGCCAGACGCGTTCGCCGGTCTCGTTGCCGATCTTGCTTAATCGTTCCGACAGTTCGTCGTTGTTGGAGAACATGCCGGCATATTCGGTGCCGAGCGCAACCATGATCGCGCCGGTGAGCGTTGCCAGATCGACCATGAACTTTGGCTTGTACTTCTTGGTCACGTACCAGAGCACGTCGGCCAGCACGAGACGGCCTTCGGCGTCGGTGTTGATGATCTCGATGGTCTGCCCCGACATCGAGGTGACGATGTCGCCGGGGCGCTGGGCATTGCCGTCGGGCATGTTCTCGACCAGGCCGATGGCGCCGATCGCATTGACTTTGGCCTTGCGGCCCGCCAGCGCATGCATCAGCCCGACCACGCAGGCCGCGCCGCCCATGTCGCCCTTCATGTCTTCCATGCCGCCAGCGCCCTTGATGGAAATGCCGCCGGTATCGAAGCAGACGCCCTTGCCGATGAACGCAACGGGTTGATCGCCCTTCTTGCCGCCGTTCCAGCGCATCACGACCATGCGGCCGGGCTGCGTCGACCCCTGCGCGACGCCGAGAAGCGCGCCCATGCCGAGTTTCGTCATCGCCTTGACGTCGAGCACCTCGACCTGGACGCCGAGCTTCTTGAGCTGGCTGGCGCGGCGCGCGAATTCGACCGGATACAGCACGTTCGGCGGTTCGTTGACGAGTTCGCGCGCGATCACCACGCCGTCCACGATATGGGAGGCCGACGCAAACGCCTTGCGTGCGGCGGCGACATCCTCGACCGCAATCGAAACATTGGCGCGTAACGCGCCGTTCTCGTTATCTTTTTTCTTCGTCTTGTATCGGTCGAATTTGTAGGCGCGCAGCCGGAGGCCCGAGCCGACTGCCGCCGCCGCCTCCGATGACATCGCCCCCTCGGGCAGTTCGGCGATCACCGTGACCTGCTCGCTGGCGGCGTTGAGCTTGCCGGCCGTCACCCCGCCGAACTTGAGAAAATCCTTCTCCTTGATATCGGCCGCCTTGCCGACGCCGACCACGATCAGGCGCTCCGCCTTGATTCCCTCCGGCGCCGGGA
>CAVSEE010000012.1:0-19291 GCA_963726865.1 uncultured Alphaproteobacteria bacterium
GCTCTGTGATCGGCTATCCTGAACAGAACGTCGCCGGGTTGGGCGCGCATGCCTTCGGTCACGTTGCGCTCCAGAACGATGCCGTCACGCGGTGAGGTCCATTCGATCCCTATCGGAACGTTACGGCCTTTGTCGATAGCGACGATGGCCGCTTCAGGTACGTCCAAATTCATCAGCCGCTGACGCGAGCCCCTGCCGTACGGCCCCTCGCCGCCACCGGTAACTTTGGAATTGAGGGTCGAGATGTATTCGGCGGCGGCGGAAGATACCGCGGGACTGTAGATCTCCATCAGCGGCTGGCCCTTCACGACGTGCGAGCCCGTGGTGACGTCGGCAACTTTCTGGACATAGCTTTCTGCGCGCATCGCGATCACGGAGACGCGGCGCTCGTCGAGTTGGATGGTGCCGGGCGCGCGGGTGGTCGTACGTATCACTCGCCGGGTAGCCGGTTCCGATTTGACGCCGGTACGCTGGATCTTGCCCGGCGACAGCTTGACCGATCCGTCGTCGCTGTCCTCGCCTTCGTAGACGGGGATGTAATCCATCCCCATCGAATCCTTCTTGGGCGTCGGCGAAACGTCCGGCAAGCCCATCGGATTGCGATAATACTTGATCTTGCGATCCGCAGACGGCGCAGCCGCCACATCAGCCGTATCGTCGAAACTGATGTCGGCGCTTGCAGGGACGGCGCGGTAGTCGCGGCCATCAGGCGTCTTCTTCGGCTTCAGCGAATAGAAAGGCTTGCCGTCCGGATCCTGATAGTAGATCGCAGCGCCCGGTTCGGCGCGCGCCTGCTCCATGACGTGTGCGTACTTCGTCTCTCTGCTCGGCCAGAGATACGAACGCGAGAGCACGCCTGCGATTGCCGCAACCGTGACGGCAGCGGCGATTCCAACCAGAACCGACCGTTTCATTGGTCGGCCTGGATGACGAGCTTGTTTTCGACCGTGCCGGTTTCACCCTGCACCTTGGCGCCGAGTGACAACTGCCACCGGCCAGCCATGCCGAACGTGGCTTTGAACTTGTACGTGCCGGGTTCCGTTCCCGGGAGCGGGTCGACCCTGGTGGCCATCTCCTGCATGCCATCCGGAGCCATATCCAGACGCGTCGCGAAAATCACCGCGTCCGGAACAGGCTTGCCCGTCGTCTTGTCGACGAGCTTCACGGCGATGGTTCTGTCGGGACCGGCCTTGACGGTCGGTTCGACGAGTTTGAACTCGTAATTCCTGATATCGGCGAACGCGACGGTAGCGCCGCACGTCAAGACAGCGCCGGTCAGCGCAAGCCGCAGGCTGCGCGAAAACTGATTGGCCTTCATGGTGATAACCCTCGATCTTCTGGTCAGCTGCGAACGCAGCATGGGCGCGGACGCCACAAAACGCCGCGCGCGAATTTCGGCGTTACGCCGAACGGACCAGGGATCGGGGAGGTTTTGGAGGGGGTGAGTACACGACGCTTTCCACTTCGGGATCGCTGCCGGGAAGCAGCATCCGAAGCGTGACCGGCCGGATTTCGGCAACGCCGGCTGGTAGCGGCGCCTGCAGCGTCGTCGACACGCAGAGCGCCATCAACGGGCACTGGTCGCAATCGGCAGGCGCCGACTTGTCCGGGCAGCACGGCATGTCGTCGGACATGTCAGCCATATGATCGCCGGACATCGACGTCATCGACATCGATGCCATGGCGCCCCCATTCGCCCGCGCTGCGAGCGGGGCAAATACGAGGCCTGCGATCAAAAAGACCGCCAGCAGCCGGCAAAGGTGGATCGAGCGTTTCACGGGGATCGTTTTCGCATGATCCGGCCTATCATGGGAAGCCAGGTTCCATCACGAAAGCGCGGGTTATGTTAACATAATCCAATTGGGACCCACCTCATTGCGTTGGATCAATCTGATCCAGGCCACCGGAATATTGCCGAAACCCCAAACATTTTTGCGCGCCACGCATTAAAATGATGGCCCGCCGCGTCTGCGGCCGGCCCTCAGCCAAGGAGCCCACCATGCACGCCCGAGAAATGATCGGCACCCACCCGGCCGTCCAGGGTCAGGTCAACGACTCCCTGATCCGCTGCATCGAGGAATGTTATTCCTGCGCCCAGACCTGCACTTCCTGCGCCGACGCCTGCCTGTCGGAGCGCATGGTGCAGGAGCTGACCCAGTGCATCCGCCTGGATCTTGATTGCGCCGACATCTGCAACATCACCGGCCGCATCTTGACCCGCCGAACCGGCTTCGATGACGAAGTGATGCGCCGCATGCTCAGCGTCTGCGCCGCCGCCTGCCGGCTGTGCGCGGACGAGTGCCAGACGCACGCATCCATGCATGAACATTGCCGCATCTGCGCCGAAAGCTGCCGCCGCTGCATGGAGGCCTGCCAGGAATTGTCGCGCGGCATGGCGCATTAGCGCGCGCCGATCGCAAATCCCGATCAGCCCTCGCGCCTGAATACGCTGAACTGAAAAATCTGCTGGGTGTCCCACGGCGTCGCGTGCTCGTGCCGCAGCGTGTGGACCAGCTGGAACGTGGTGCCGAGCGTCTGCCCCAGACTTGCGCTGTCATAGCGGGCGACGGGCAGGCCGCTGCACTTTTCAGGCCCGTCAAGCGCGAAGGTGGCGATGATGGCGTGCCCGCCAATTTTGAGGCCGCGTCCAAGGCGTGCGATGTAGGCCGCGCGATCGCTCGCGTCGGTGAGGAAGTGAAACGCTGCCCGGTCATGCCAGATATCGTAGGGCTTGACCGGCTCCCACGTCGTGGCGTCCGCGACGATCCAGTTCACTCGTTCTGCGCCGGCGCCAAAGCGGCTTTCAAGGCGGCTTTTGGCGGCGGCTAATGCCGCGTCCGACAGATCGAGCACGGTGACATCCTCAAACCCCTGCTCGACGAGATAGTCGACTAGCCGCGACGCGCCGCCGCCAATGTCGATGATGGCCGAATTTCTGTCGGCGCCGCACTTCACGATCAATTCGAGCGACGGCGCCGGGCTCTGCTGAAACCAGCTGACCTCGTTCTCGCCCTTCGTCGTGTAAACGTTCTGCCAATGGGCCTGACGGCTGCTATCTCGCATAAGACGCGCACCTCCCTCCTTGAATATACATGGTGGCCTCTCCCGCCCCCGACAACGAGACAACGACCACGCCCCGTCAACATTCGTAGCCCACGGCACGACGACCGGGCCAGATAAGACATAACCAAAAAAGCATGTTTTGGTCTCGGATATCCAGGGCATTGCGACGCCGCGGCCCGTGTGCTGCGAGATCATCTTACCTGAAAATCAGCTTCTAACGGTAGTTCTTACGATTCCCGCTTGACCCATCCATATCTCATCGGTTATGGACAAAGCATAACCCGAAGGTTATCGATTACAGATGCCAACCACCCAAGATGCCCTGTTCAAAACCCTTGCCGATCCAACCCGCCGGGCGATCTTCGAGCGGCTTTGCCGCCAGGGAGAGCAGACGGTGGGAGCGCTGACGGCGCAGGCCGGGATCTCGCAACCGGCGGTCTCAAAACATCTCGGCGTTCTCAAGCAGGCCGGGCTGGTGCGCGACCGTCACGAAGGCCGGCAGACGCACTATAGCGCTCAGCTCGGCGCCCTCGCCCCGCTGATCGATTGGACCAGCGAGATGGCCGGCTTCTGGCAGAAGAAATTCAACGATCTCGAAGACCTGCTCAAACGGATGGACCAATGACCAACACAGCGACCGAAACGCGCTCCGTCGTCGTCGAACGCGAGATGCCGCATCCGCCGGAAAAGCTTTGGCGCGCGCTCACGCAGCCGCATTTGATGGAGGAATGGCTGATGAAGAACGACTTCAAGCCCGTCGTCGGCCACCGTTTCAATCTTCGCGGCGAATGGGGCGGCGTGCTGGACTGTGAAGTCCTCGCCATCGAGCCGAACAAGGAGCTGTCCTACACATGGAATTTCAAACACGCCGATGCGGCCTTCGATCTGCAGAGCGTGGTGACGTTTACGCTCACGCCAACGCGCACGGGAACGCTGCTGCGCATGGAGCAGACCGGATTCCGTCCCGATCAGAAGCAGGCCTATGGCGGCGCCCATGCCGGATGGAAACAATTCTTCGAGAAGCTGGAAGAGCTGGTGGCACGGCCGGATTGAAATCCACCGCGCTGCATTCCGACCCGCAACGAGGGAGGTTTCATTGAACTGGAATACATCTATTCGTCAAATCCACCGCTGGCTGTCGATCGCCTTCACGCTGGCCGTCATCGCCAACGTCATCGCCATGATGCAGGAGAAGCAAGCCGTCTGGGTGGGCCTGCTGGCGCTGTTCCCGCTCATCTTGCTGCTTCTCAGCGGTCTGTACCTGTTCGCGCTGCCCTATGCTGCCAGATGGCGAGGCGTGCGGGGCGTCAGCGGACAAGTGTGACGCGATGGCCGGCAAGACCCCCGCGAAGTCGGCGAAGGCACCACGAAAGTCCGCGGCAAAGCCTGCCTTGCTCTCGGGCGGCAATCCCCAGATTGCGAAGGGCGACGGCGACGCGCCCGTGCAGGCCTACATCGCGGCCATGCCGGGCTGGAAACGCGATGTCGGACGTCAACTCGACGCCCTGATCGCGCGCACCGTCCCCGGCGTGCGCAAGGCTGTGAAATGGAATTCGCCGTTCTATGGCGCCGAGAACAAGGAAGGCTGGTTCCTCAGCTTTCACTGCTTCACGAAATACGTCAAAGTGACGTTCTTCCGCGGCACATCGCTACGCCCTCTCCCATCAGGCGAATCCAAACACAAGGAAGTGCGCTACCTCGATATTTACGAGGACGCGGATCTCGACGAAGTCCAACTCGCGGCCTGGGTAAAGCAAGCCAGCGAACTGCCGGGCGAACGATTGTAAGCCGAAAGACGACAGCCATGAAGAAAGCGGCGACAAGCGTGAAGAAGACCGGCGCAAAGGAAGCGAAAGGCGGCAACTCCCCCGCCCGTCACATCGATGCGAGGATCGAGGAGCTTGGCGACTGGCGCGGCAAAACGCTCGCGCGCATCAGAAGCATCATCAAGCAGGCCGTCCCCGAAGTGGTGGAGGAATGGAAGTGGCGCGGCGTTCCGGTGTGGGAGCACGACGGCATCATCTGCACCGGCGAGACCTACAAGGCGGTCGTGAAGATGACTTTTGCGAAGGGTGCCGCGCTGGACGACCCGTCAGGCCTGTTCAATTCCAGCCTCGAAGGCAATGTCAGGCGCGCCATCGATCTCCGCGAGGGCGACAAGATCAACGAAAAGGCGTTGAAGGCGCTCGTTCGCGCAGCCGCGGCGCTGAATGCTTCGGCACGCGCGGCCCGGAAGAAAACAAAGGGCGCTTGAAGGGTCTGCCGATCTCATGTCAGCGCATCGGGGCGGCCGACCGGATCGCGTGCCAGATGCGCGATGGCGTTGCGGGCATGTCGAGATGCTTCACGCCGAGCGGCGCCAGCGCATTCATCACCGCGTTCATGATTGTGGCCGGGGCCGCGATGGCGCCGGCCTGACCGCTGCCCTTCACGCCGAGCCGGTTGGCGCGGCTTGGAAACTCGTCCGTCAGACTGCCTTCGAAGACAGGAAGATCGTCGGCGCGCGGCAGCGCATAATCCATCAGCGAGCCCGACAGGTTCTGCCCGGTCTCGGGATCGAACAGCGTATGCTCGAAAAGTGCCTGGCCGATGCCCTGCGCCACGCCGCCATGGACCTGGCTGAGCGTCTGCCGCGGATCGAGCAGGCGGCCATAGTCGTCAAAGATCACATAACGGTCGAGCCTCACCTTGCCGGTCTCGGGATCAATCTCGACTTCGGCGACATGGCAGCCATTGGGAAAAGTGTAGCGGTCGCACAGATGGGTCGCCCGGTGCGCCAGACCGGGCGCGACGTCGTCGTCGGGCGCCTGACGGGAGGCACGCGCCACCTCCTCGAGGCTGATCTCCTGCCCGGTCGCGGCCACGCGCAACATCCCCGCCTCGTAGCCAATCGCTTCCACGCTGGCCTGCAGCAGCCGGGCCGAAAGCTGCCGCGCATTCTCGATCACGCCTTCGGCCGCCATCAGCAGCGCGGTGCCGCCCTGATGCATCGAACGCGCCCCGCCATGCCCGCCGCCGGAGTCCAGATCGTCCGTATCGCCCTGCCGAAACCGGAAGCGCTCTGCCGGCAGGCCGAACGCATCGGCCGCGATCTGCGCGAATGTCGTCTCGTGGCCCTGGCCGTTCGAATGCGTGCCGACCATCAGATCGATCCGGCCGTCGTCGCCGACGCGCACCTCAGCCACCTCGTTGGGCTGCCCGCGCGCGGTTTCGAGGAAACACGCGTAGCCGAGGCCGCGTAGCCTGCCCTGCTTGCGGGAGGCTCGCCGGCGCGCCTCGAAGCCTGCGGCGGCCTTGGCTGCATGATCGATCGCGTGGGCGAAGCTGCCCTGCTCGACCGTGAGGCCCATCGCGCTCGCATAAGGAAAGCGGCGAAAGATGTTCTTGCGCCGCAGCTTCAGCGCGTCCATGCCAAACTGGGCCGCTGCGATGTCGATGCAGCGCTCGATCAGGTAATTCGCCTCGGGCTTGCCGGCGCCGCGATAGGCGTCGACCGGCGTCGTGTTGGTGAACACGCCGCTGGCTTGAAAGGCGATCAGCGGAATGGCATAGACGCCGCCCATCGCACTCGCCATTGCCATCGTCGGCACGACGGGCGCCACCGTCGAGACATAGGCGCCGAGATTGGCGAGGACTTTGGTTTCGAGCGCGAGAAAGCGGCCATCGCCATCGAGCGCGAGGCGCGCGCGGATCAGGCTGTCGCGGCCATGGACGGAGCCGGTAAACTCCTCGCTGCGATCGCCGATCCACATGACCGGACGGCCGAGCCGGCGCGCGGCCCACAGCACCAGCACCCATTCCGGATAGAGCACGTTCTTCATTCCGAAGCCGCCGCCGACGTCGGGAATGCTGACGCGAAGCTTTTCCCTGCCGATCCGAAACACGCCGTCGGCCAGCAGGTCGCGGATCGCATGCGCACCGGCCGCTGATGCAATCAGATGCAGACGGCCGCTCGCCGCATCGAACTCACCCAGCGCACCGCGCGTCTCCATCGACGCAGCAACGACGCGGTTGTTGACGAGTTCGCATTCGACGACATGCGCGGCGTCGCGGATCGCGGCTTCCACCGGACCGATCTCGCCGCGGTTGAACTGGAACGCGATGTTGCCCCGCGCCTCCGGCCAGACCGCAGGGGTATCCGGCAGAACGGCATCCGCGATCGAGACCACCGGCGGCAGCGGCGCATAGTCGACCACGATGGCCTCCGCGGCATCGCGCGCGGCGCCTGCGCTCTCGGCGGCAACGAAGGCGACCGGTTCGCCGACATAGCGAACGATGTCGCGCGCCAGCGCGTAACAGGGCGGCACCACCAGCGGCGTGGTCATCGGCACAGCGGTCACCGCGCAGGGCAGCGGACCGAGATCGTCGGCGGCCAATTCCTGTCCCGTGAGCACGGCCGCAACGCCGGGCATCTTGCGCGCCTTCTCGACATCGATCGCTGCGATCCGCGCATGCGCATGCGGCGAGCGAACGACGACGCCATGAAGCGCGTTCGGCGGCATGAGATCGGCGACGTAGCGCCCGCGTCCCCGCACGAAGCGCTCGTCTTCGAGCCGGTTGACGCTGCGTCCCAATAACGGTTCGGTCATGGAAAACTGTATGGAACCCGGCGGCGGCAAAATCAATCGGCAGTCCGCGACGATCAGCGCTGCGTGAGCTGCAATTCCATCAAGGCCAGTCTTTGCAGCACGACCGGGTCGCGCTCTCCGCCACGGGCCTCGCGCAGGATCGATTCGGCGATGGCCTGAACGTGGCTGGATTGTACCGGCTCGGGAAGCGACGCCACCGCGGCATCAAGTGCTGCATCCATCACCGAGATCACCTCGGGCGCAAATGACGCGTTTGAAAAATTCTTCATGACGGTGTCGCGGCCAAAAAAGTAGCGGCTGCCTGCACGCCCCGGCAGAGGGGCTAAATCGGCAGCCGCGGGAATTTGACGTGTCTACCCTTGTCTAAATTTCCCGGCATGGAATCGTTCCTGGGCGGTAACCAAATCGCCGTTCATCATTGCGTTACCTCGCGGGCGCTCTGCACACGTCGCAGGCGCATCTTACGACGCCTAGAGAGACGGACCTTGGTGGAGATAGCGGTCGTCGAACTGCGCCAATTCCGCAAGCTTCGCTTCATCGAGCACCGTCACGCGCCCCCGGTTGATATCGACGACGCCGTCATCGCGCAGCTGGCGGATGATTCGGTTGGCATGCACGGCCGTGATGCCCAAAGCTTCGCCGATCTGCTCCTGCGTCAGCGGCATTTCGAAGGTGTCGCCTGCCGCGCGGCCGGTGACGGCAAGGCGCCGGCGAAGTTCGACGACGGTGTGGGCAAGCCGGCTGGCGGCTGGCCGCTGGCCGACATTGACGATCCACTCGCGAAATATCGCGGAATCGATCAGCGTGTCGCGCCAGAGCACCTCGGCGACATTCGGGTTTGCCCGCGTCAGGGCACGCAACGATGTGTGCGCGATAAAGCCGAGCGTGCTCGGAGCCACCGTCATGAGATCGTGGTCCATCCGATGCAGGTGCAGGCTCTGAAGATCGGGAATTTCGCCGGGAATATGGATCGAGAGAATTTGCCGCTGGCCGGTGACGGTCGTCTTGGCACGAACGCAAAATCCTTCGATGACAAGAACGCATTCCGTCGGCCGGCTGCCATCGGCGGCGACCGTTCGTCCGGCCTCCCAGTGGCGGATGTTGATCGGAAGCGCGCGGATCGCGGCGATGTCCGCGTCATCCAGCCCTGTGACGGTATTGAGCCGCCGGAACAGGGCCGCCAAAACGAACTCCCGGTCCAAGCCCGCGCCTCCTCAAATCAGGTTACTTCAGTGACCTGAACGAAACGACGCCGGCCGGTGCCGGTTCCCAACAAAGGTTAAGGAGGCGCGTTTCGCGACGTGCAAGGATCATGGCCAACAAGGAGATTGGCCATGACAAAAAAGCGCAATCGCAGCCGACCGCCGCAGCCGCTTCAGGAGCGGCTCAACCAGATCGCACGTGGCGCCCGCGAAAAGGCCGCCGGCCTGCCGCCCGGGAATGAACGCGATCGTCTGCTGGAGACCGCGGTCTCAACCGAGTCCGCGGCCGCCATCGACCGCTGGTTGTCGTCACCCGGTTTGCAGAACCCCAAATAGCTTTTCCCGCACGCTCACGGAGCCATCCGGCCAAGGTTCATTTGGCCCGGCCGGTACTGACGTGAATGACGTAGAGCGGGTTTGCCAATTCGTCGGTCACCTCCAGCCGCCAGTCCTTGCCGGGGCGAAGCTTGCCATTGAGGTCCTGGATAATCTGGCCGGCTGTCACCGTTGCTTCCCGCCACGCGGCTTGCATATCGGGTAGTTCTTCGCCTTCCTCGTCCAGTTCAGCTCTGTCGTGATAGACGTTGAAGAAGTAGCGCGGCATGAGCGGCATCCTTATGCAACGCCACGACAGTCCTGTCGGCCGTGCAAAAGAATAGGAAGTCCGGAGCTCGCCGAATTGTTCCTGTACGCGTTCGACCGAGCGTCGAGTCCCTACGCCGTGGCGGAGTGCTCGACGCCCTGCATTTTGCGCTTGCGCCAGATCGATCCGGCGACAAGCACGACCACGATGCCGAGGATTCCGAGGACCACCTCGCCGCCGTGCCCGCCATTGGCGAACTGCGGCGCCATGCCAAGCGACTTGAGGACGCCATCGAGGCCTGTACCGACCGGACCATTGAAGAAGGCGTGCAGCGGCGGCTGCACCACAGGGTCGGTCGCCATCACCTCGCCGGCGATCCAGCCCAGCAGCGCGGCGCCGGCCCACACCAGCGCCGGAAGGCGCGTCAGCAGCGCCATGATCAGCGCCGCGCCTGCAACGATCAGCGGCACGCTGATGGCAAGGCCGATGACCAGCAGCGGAATGCTGCCATTGGCCGCTGCAGCCACCGCGATCACGTTGTCGAGACTCATCACGATGTCGGCGATCGCCACGATCTGAACGGCCGCCCACAGATGCGACGCCGCGTCGACGCCACCCTCTTCCTCGTTTTCAGGCACCAGCAACTTTGCCGCGATTACGAGCAGCGCCAACCCGCCGACCAGCTTGAGGAACGGCAGTCCCATCAGCGTCACGACGATGCCGGTGAAGATGATGCGCAGGAAAACGGCGACGCCGGCGCCGAGCACCATGCCCCAGAACCGCTGCCGCGGCGGCAGGCCACGGCACGCCATCGCGATGACGAGCGCATTGTCGCCCGACAGCAGGATGTTGATCCACATGATCTTGCCGAGCGCCACCCAGAAGGCGGGCTGCTGCATCTCGGCCTGGAACTGGGTAAAAAACGCCGAGATGTTTGCCGGATCAAGAATATTCAACAGCCAGTCCACAGCGTTCCTCCCCCACGGCCGTTCGGCCGCTGCGTGCGGCTATGATCGCCGCGTCTCCAATCAGCCGACGATTTCGTTGCCGGAAAAGAACTGCGCGATTTCGATCGCGGCGGTTTCCGTAGCATCCGAACCGTGGACCGAGTTCTCGCCGATCGACTTTGGCGTGGACCTTGCGGATGGTGCCGTCCGCCGCCTTCGACGGATCGGTGGCGCCCATCACGTCGCGATATTTCAGGACAGCGCCCTCGCCCTGCAGCACCTGCACGACGACCGGCCCCGAGGTCATGAAGTCGACCAGCTCGCCGAAGAACGGACGTGCCTTGTGAACGCCATAGAAGGTTTCCGCCTGTTCGCGCGTCATGCGAATGCGCTTCTGGGCCACGATACGGAGCCCGGCCTTCTCGATCAGCGCGTTGACGGCGCCGGTCAGATTGCGCTCGGTCGCGTCCGGTTTGATGATCGAGAAAGTGCGTTCAATCGCCATTGTTTACGTCCTTACAAAACACTGATTGGAGAGTTGGGGGCTTATATCGGCGCCACCTTGCGACGGCAAGCGACCGTGTGACGCGGTTACCACCCCTTTTTGGCGTGTTTTCGCGCCGCGCACGCGCTACGGGGGCAAAGATTACAGCAATTTCACGGAAGTGAACCCAGTCTGAAGCCGCCGTGCCGCCGGCATTCAGTTTCGTGGCCGTAGAGTTACGGACGATCGAACGCAGGGCAAGGGCATCCGCCGGCCCCAAGGCGTCACGGGACCCGATCTCACGGATGGTGCCGGTTGGCACCGAAACTTTGAGGAGACGATCATGTTACGCAAACTCTCTCTCGTTGCAGTGGCCGCGGCTTCACTGGGTGCGGCGGCGCTGGCGCCGACCTCGGCCTCGGCCTGGGGCGGCGGCTTTCACCACGGCGGCGGCTGGCATCACGGCCATCACGGCTGGGGCGGCCCGCGCGTCTTCATCGGTGGCCCGGCCTATTACGGCGGCGGATATGGCGGCTGCTATGCGCGGCGGCTGGTTCCGACCCCCTGGGGTCCGCGCTGGCGGCTGGTGAACCGCTGCTACTGACCTGATCTGGCCTTTCCCCCCAGACTGATGCCCCGGCCACAGCGCCGGGGCTTTTTTGTGCCCATGGAACCTGATTTTTCGAATCTGATTCCGCCAGCCTTTCGACCACTTGCAGGCGAAGGCACGTCGTCATGCACGGAAACCAATTTCGCCGCTGTGACTTGACCTACCAGCATATCACTCAAGCCTTGCCATCGCTGCGAGGTGGAACTCGTAGAGACGGCCTATGGATACCCGCATGCAAGCCCGCACCGATCCCAATATCGAGCATATCGATCACAAGACCTGCATGTCGATCTGCGACGCCATCGGCGAACGGCTGCAGCAGAACCTGCCCGCCGAAACCGACCTCTCGCCACGTTTGCGCGAGCTGATCGACGAGCTGCGCCGCCGCGACAACGAACTGCATTGAGGGCTTCCGGGCGGCTGATTTACGGATAAATGGGTTGCGTTTGACGCCGGGTCCGGTGACAAGGCCGCATGCTTTCCATCACTGATATTTCGCTCCGCATTGCCGGGCGGCTCCTGATCGACGACAGCACCGTGCAGATCGTACCGGGTGCGCGCGTCGGCTTCGTCGGCCGCAACGGCGTGGGCAAATCGACGCTGTTTCACGCGATCCGCGGCGATTTGCCGATCGAATCCGGCAGCATCACCCTGCCGCCGCGCTGGCGCATCGGCAGCCTGGCGCAGGAGGCGCCCGATGGGCCGGAAAGCCTGATCAACGTCGTGCTGAAAGCCGATCTGGAGCGCGACGCGCTGCTCAGTGAGGCCGATACCGCCGAGGATCCGCATCGCATTGCCGAGATTCAAACCCGGCTGGTCGACATCGATGCGCATTCGGCGCCGGCACGTGCCGCCGCGATTTTGAGCGGGCTCGGATTTTCCACCGCCGATCAGGCGCGGCCGTGTTCGGAATTCTCCGGTGGTTGGCGGATGCGGGTGGCTCTGGCGGCAACGCTGTTCTCGGCGCCGGACCTGCTGCTGCTGGACGAGCCGACCAACTATCTCGACCTCGAAGGCACGCTGTGGCTGGAAGACCATCTGGCCAATTACCCGCGCACCGTGATCGTGATCAGCCATGACCGCGACCTGCTCGATACTTCGGTCGACCAGATCCTGCACCTGGATCGCGGCAAGCTGACGCTCTACAAGGGCACTTATTCCTCGTTCGAGGAACAGCGCGCCACGCGCGAAATGCTCGACGCCAAGCACGCCAAGCGCCAGGCCGACGAGCGCAAGCGGCTGCAGGCTTTTGTCGACCGCTTCAAGGCAAAGGCCTCGAAAGCGCGCCAGGCGCAGTCCCGCGTCAAAATGCTGGAGCGGATGAAGCCGGTCACCGCGCTGGTGACGCAGGACGTGCGCGAAATCAGCTTCCCGACGCCGGAGAAAACGCTGTCCCCGCCGATCATCGCCGTCGACGACGTCTCGGTCGGCTATGATCCGAAAAAGCCGGTGCTCAACCGCGTCACGCTGCGGATCGACACCGAGGATCGCATCGCCCTGCTCGGCTCCAACGGCAACGGCAAGTCAACGCTGGTCAAGCTGCTGGCCAACAAGCTGGCGCCGTTCTCCGGGCGGATCACCCGGGCGGAGAAACTCTCGGTCGGCTATTTCGCACAGCATCAGGTCGACGAACTCAACCTCGACGGCTCGCCCTATGATCACGTCCGAAAGCTGATGCCCGATGCGCCGGAGTCAAAAGTGCGCGGCCGCGTCGGCGCGATCGGGTTTTCCGGCAAGGCCGGCGACACCCCGGTCAAAAGCCTTTCGGGCGGCGAGAAGGCGCGGCTGTTGCTCGGGCTCGCCACCTTCTATGGCCCGAACATGATCATCCTCGACGAGCCGACCAACCACCTGGACATCGACAGCCGCGCGGTGCTGGCCGAAGCGATCAACGATTTTCCCGGCGCCGTCATCATGGTCTCGCACGACCGCTATCTGATCGAAGCCTGCGCCGATCAATTGTGGGTCGTCGCCAATCAGGCGGTGACGACCTACGACGGCGACCTCGACGACTACCGCCGCATGGTATTGTCGATCGGCGACGCGCGCGGCGGTTCGCGCGAGCGGCCGAAGGAGACCGCAAGGCCGGAACGAGCCAAGAGCGAACGGAAATCGCCGCTGAAGCAGCGGATCGCCGTGGCCGAGGCCGAAATCGAGCGCATCAACGGCATCATCGCCAAGATCGACACCGCGCTCGCCTTGCCCGACCTGTTCACGCGCGATCCCAAGCAGGCCGCCCAGCTCAGCAAGGCGCGCGCCGGCGCCGAAAGCGCGCTGCGGCGGGCGGAGGAAAACTGGCTGGAAGCGAGTTCGGAGTTCGACGAAGCGGCCGGCTAGTCGGCGATGCACAGGGGCCCGAACACAAATATCGAAAACAACCCCATGCAAAGTAGAACGGCGCTCGGCTTCAAAAGTTCTTGCACCGAACTTAAGTATCTGATTTTGTTTTGATTTCATAAGTTACTGCTTCGCGGACCGCGACCGCGAAATTAGGCGGCCGGCTTCCGCTTCGGCTTGGCGTCCCGTGCTCGCGCCCCTGCCTCTAGTGCGCGCTTGATCGACGTCAGGCGGCCTGCCGTAAAAGTGTAGATGCCGGCCCGCTGGCCGCGCGAATAGTTGACGACCGCCACACGATCGCCGCGCGGATTGTTGGACAGGCTGACATTGTCGGGCGCACCGATGCCGCGCACGACGTCGCATTCGGTGTGGCCGAGCGCCACCGTCCCGGAGGTCAAGGGCGGCGGGCTGACGTTCTTGGCTGACGTTGTTGTCAGGCACGCACCAACGGTTGCAACACATCAAGACTCAATCATCACTTGACTCTTGCGAACATCGCCTGCAGCATCGATGTGTTGGGGTCTGCCGATGCGGCTAACGTATCTGCCTTTCTAACCTCACCTTTTCAGCCGTTTCGTCGGCTAGCGCTCCGCATGACATTGATTTCAGGTCAGGGAGGCTCGCATGGCAAGAAAAAGTTCGGTTCGCGCGCGCGCCAAAACCAAGAGAGCCGGCACGAAAGCCGTACGGCCGAGCATTCCAAAGCTGCTTTTTGCGCAGGCATCACCGCATTCGATCGGCGGGATGTCCATGTTCGACATGGAAGGCGCTGTAGGCGCCGACATCGTGTCGAATTTCATGTCCGATACCGACCTGCTCACGCAAGCGGCGCAGGCGCTTCAGGATGCGGGCTTCCAGGTACTGCAAGTCTCGGCCTACACGATCAATATCGCAGCGCCGATCGCAACCTACGAACGCGCCTTCAAGACCAAGGTGGTCCCGGAAGAGTTGCCGACGATCAAAAGCCAGGGCATCACCGATACCGCTACCTTCTTCACGGTCCCGGACGCGCCGCGATTTGGTCTGATCACCACAGCCGGCACGGCTTTTGAAAACCTGATCGAAGGCGTGGCGATCGAGACACCGCGGTACTTCATGGCGGCGTTACCGATGCCGCCGAAGAAGGCGTATTGGCACCTCGAAGTTCCGCACGACGTCTCTCTGGGCTGCAATGCAGACAAGGCGCATCGTGGCGGCATCACCGGCCGCAGCGTCAAGGTGGCCATGGTCGATTCGGGCCATTTTGCGCACCCCTTCTTCGCCGCTCGCGGCTATCGCGTCCAGCCGGTCACGTTGGGACCGGGCGCCGTCAATCCGGCGGCTGATGAAAGCGGCCATGGCACGGCCGAGTCGGCTAATATCTTTGCCGTGGCACCGGATGCGGAGTTGTGGCCGGTCAAAATCAACTTCGCCAACTCGACCGGCGCCTTCAACGCCGCCGTCGGACTCTCGCCGCAGATCATCACCTGCAGCTGGGGCTCGGACGTGCGCGCCGGGCCGCTATCGGCCGCCGACCAGACACTTGCCGTGGCGATCGCCGACGCGGTCGCACGCGGCATTGTCGTGGTGTTCTCCGCCGGCAACGGCCACTTTGGCTTCCCGGGTCAACATCCGGACGTGATCTCCGCCGGAGGTGTGTTTCGTGACCCCAACGGCAACCTGCGCGCCAGCGACTACGCCAGCGGCTTTGCAAGCCCGATTTATCCGGGCCGCAATGCACCCGACCTGTGCGGCCTGGTCGGCATGAAGCCGCGCGCGGCCTATATCATGCTGCCCCTGCAGCCGAGCTCGGAGATCGATACCGCCCTGGCTGCGGGCGGTGCGCACCCGAACAGTGACGAGACGGCGGCCAATGACGGCTGGGCGGCGATCAGCGGCACATCAGCCGCTGCTCCCCAGCTTGCGGGCACGGCCGCGCTCATCAAGCAAGCCTGCCCGGCGCTCGATCCCGCCGCGGTGCGCGACATCATGATCCGAACCGCCATCGATGTGACAACGGGCAATTGCAATACCTCGTCCAGCGGCGCAGCCGCCGGGCCGGGAACGGATCTCGCCACCGGTGCCGGCCTTGTCGATGCCAACGCCGCGGTGCTGGTCGCCAAGGTGCGTTGCCTGGGGCCAATCCGGCCGCCGATCACCCCGCCGATCCTGCCACCGATCACTCCGCCGATCCTGCCGCCGGTACGGCCACCGATCACCCCACCGATCCGGCCGCCGGTCACCCCGCCGATCCGTCCACCAATCAGACCGCCGGTGTTTCCGGTCGCGCCGATCAGGCCTCCTGTGACGCCTGTGACTCCGGTTCGTCCGGTAACGCCAGTGCGGCCCATACAGCCCATACAGCCGATCCAGCCGATTGTAGCCACCCCCGCCAGCGAAGCGGCGATCGATGCGACAACGGAAGGCGCGCTGTCGCACGAAGATGTGCAGGCGCTCGAAGAGATGGTGGTCAGAAAAAAGATCAACCCGTTGAACTAAGGAGAGCAAGCCGTGCGGGTGGTGCTCCTGAACATGCCGTGGGGCGCGCTGGAGCGCCCCGCGCTGGGCATCAGCCTCCTGAAAGCGGGCCTCGTCGCAAAGGACGTGGCCTGCGAGATCCGCTATCTCAACATGTTATTCGCCGACCTGATCGGCGAGGAGCGATGCCGCGAGATCACGCACGAACTACCGCATATCGCGTTCGTCGGCGAATGGCTGTTCACCGAGGCGCTATACGGTCCAGATGCGGTGCGCGACGCCCACTTCGTCGAGCAGATCCTGCGTCGCGACTGGCGCCTGACCGATCAACGCATCGCCGAGCTGTTCGTTGTCCGGTCAAAAGTCGAAGGGTTCCTTGCCGAAGCGCTGGACACCGATGACTGGGCTGGCGTCGATCTCGTTGGCTTCACTTCGACCTTCGAGCAGAACATCGCCTCATTGGCGCTGGCGCGACGCCTGAAGGAGCGTTATCCGCGCATGCGAATTGCGTTCGGTGGTGCGAACTGGGAAGCCGCGATGGGCGAAGAGCTGCATCGCGCCTTTCCCTATGTGGATTTCGCCGTCTCCGGCGAAGCCGACATTAGCTTCCCGATGCTCGTGCGGGCCCTGCAGGCAAGGCCGCGCGACCAGCCGCAGCTGTTGGCGGCAATTCCCGGCCTCGTCTGGCGCGGTCGCGGCCGCAGCATCGCCAATGGCAGCGGTGCGCCCGTGGAGGCGATGGACGCGCTGCCGATTCCCGACTTCAGCGACTACTTCCGCTCGCGCGAGCACAGCCCGGCGGCGGCGCAGGCCGCACCGGTATTGCTATTCGAGACTTCGCGGGGATGCTGGTGGGGCGCCAAGTCGCACTGCACCTTCTGCGGCCTGAACGGCCACACCATGGCATACCGCAGCAAGTCGGCCGGTCGCGTGCTCGACGAGCTCGGGGAGCTGATCGGGAAGTGGCCCTGCCCGACCCTTGAGGCGGTGGACAACATCTTTGACATGAAGTATTTCGAGACCGTCCTGCCGACGCTCGAAGGGATGAGCCTGCCGGGCCTAGTGTTCTACGAGGTAAAGGCCAACATGAAGCGCCACCATGTCGCGGCGCTCCAGCGAGCACATATCCTGCGCATCCAGCCGGGCATCGAAAGCCTTAGCGACCATGTGCTGCGGCTGATGCGCAAGGGCACGACGGGACTGCGCAATGTCCAGCTGCTTAAGTGGTGCCGCGAATACGGCATCGCTGTCGACTGGAACCTGCTGTACGGCTTTCCGGGCGAGACGGATGCCGACTACGAAACGATCACGGCCATGCTGCCGCGCATCCGCCACCTGCAACTGCCGGGCGCCTGCGGGCCGATCCGGTTAGACCGCTTCAGCCCTTACTTCGTACGGCCCGAGAAGTTTGGCATCACCGATGTGCGGCCGATGCCGGTCTATCGCTATCTCTATCCGATTGAGGGCCTGCGGCGCGAACGTGTTGCGTACTACTTCCACTTCGACTACGCGCCCGGTGTGCGCGCGAGCCCGGCGGCCCACGCGGCGGTACGCCTGGCCGAAGCGCTGCGCGATAGCGCGGACGAGGGCAGCCTGCGCGCGCTTCCGCACCGCGATGGCGGGCTTCACCTCGCCGACACGCGGGCGCAAGCGAAGATCGCCGCGCTGAGGTTATCGGCCTTCGAACGCTGTATCGTGATGCGCATCGACGAAGTCGCCTCGGTCGCACAGGTCATGCAATCGCTGGCGCATACTTTCCCTGCAAAGCGCTTCGCGGACGACGACGTGCGCGCCTTCCTGGACGAACTGGTGGGTCTCGACATGGCCCTGACAGATGACAAGGATAACTACCTCGGTCTCGCCCTGATGCCGTCCGGCTTGCGCCCTGAACTCGAAGCATCGAGCCGGCGCGTGCCGAGCGCCCGGCTCACGGTGCCGTTTCTCGCGCCAGCAGCTCTCGCGGCTGCCGCGCCTCTCCATGTCTGAGACGCACAGGATCGCCGCGCAAGTCGTGATCTCGACGCCCGGCGTCGACGCTCGCACGGTCACGGCTCGGAACGTTCGAGGACGGCTTCCGGATCCGGAACTCGCCGAGCGCCTGGTGAACGCATTTCGTGCGCTCGGCTTCACGCCCGGGCCCGTTGTCGGCAACAGCTTCAGCATTGAGGCCGCGCCGCACGTCTTCCGGCGGGTGTTCGGGGTCTCGCCGCAGCTCAACTCCGATGGCCGCGTACGTGATAAGGCCGCGAAGAGTGCGCGCGCCGCGGCTAAGCCATTGAGCGGTCTTTCCGTTGACAGGTTGCCTCCGACGCTGCGCGCGCTCGTGAAAGCGGTGGTCTTTTCGGAACCCCCGGCCTTCGGCCCAGGCACCATGCCATGAGTTGCTGCGCAACCTGCGATTTGCGCGCCGAGCTTTTCCGACTACGGCACTCGGCGTTGCTGCGTGCCGGGGGGTACGGGATCTATCGAGGGCTGATCGAGCCTGCGCGGGTCGCCGGCATGCTCGCCGAAGCGATGGCCGGCGAGCAACGTCAGGACCAGGTGGCCACTGGCAACGATACCGAGGATGTTCGCGGGGGCCAGCCGGCACGCCAGATCGTCTGTGTGGAAGGCGGGCGCCTGCAAGACGAGTTGTTCGGCCTGGTGTCTCTGCAGACCGTCGTCGCGGACGAAGTGAGGCTGCCGGTTCGTCCCTGCAGCATGCGTGGAAGTTACTCGATCTACACCGGGCCGCAGGCGCACCTCGATATCCACCGGGACGTTAGGGGTTGCGACCTCGCTCTGGTGACCTGCCTCTACGACAGTGATCCTTTTGCAGGTGAGGGCGCTGTCGATTTATGGCTTGACGACCTGACGACACCGCTCGGCGAGATCAGGACGACACCGACAGACGGCGAAGCCGATTGGCTTTGCTGCAGGGTGACAGTCTCCTGATACATGGCGGCTTGGTGCCGCACCGCATCCCTCGGTCTGGCACGGATCGGCTTCGAGTTGTTTCGTTGATGTGCTTCGAGGTGGT
>CAVSEE010000013.1:0-200275 GCA_963726865.1 uncultured Alphaproteobacteria bacterium
CGTCGATCAAGAGCACCGGCGGCGTGGCGCGGCGGATCGCCGCCAGCAGCGGCCGCTCCAGCAGGTATTTTTCCGAGAAGATGTGATCCTCGACCCGGTCGGCATCCTCGTCGCGATGCGCCTGGATCGAGAGCAGCTGGCGCTGGTAGTTCCACTCATAGAGCGCCGCCGACTGATCCAGCCCCTCATAGCATTGCAGGCGGATCAGTTCGGTGGCGTGGGCGGAAGCCAGCGCCTTCGCCACCTCGGTCTTGCCGACACCCGCCTCGCCTTCCAGCAGCAGCGGACGCTTCAAGAGCTGCATCAGCGAGATCGCGGTCGCAAGCTCCGCATCGGCGATGTAACCCGAGGCGGCCAAACGTTCCGCGATCTCCTCGCGATTTTTCATGCTCGCAATCTCTACGCCACCGCCCCCAACTCCTTCGCCGCCTTCCAGTTACGCCAGTAATCATGCGGCATCTGGATGTGCGTCGAACCCAGGAACGAGAACGCGTCGTTGACGGCGTTGGAGAAGGCCGGCACGCCGCCGACATTCGGGCTTTCGCCGACGCCCTTGGCGCCGATCGGGTGATGCGGCGACGGGGTGACGGTGGAATCGGTTCCCAATGCGGCGTCTCGACCGCGGTCGGCATGAAGAAGTCCATGAACGAGCCGGTCACCACATTGCCGTCGGCATCGTAGCGGATTTCCTGGCCCATCGCGATGGCGAAGGCTTCAGTGAGGCCGCCATGCACCTGGCCCTCGATGATCATCGGGTTGATGCGGGTGCCGCAATCGTCGAGCGCGTAGAAGCGCCGGACCTTGTAGACCCCGGTATCGACGTCGATGTCCATCACGCAGATATAGGCACCAAAGGGATACGATCATGTTGGGCGGATCGTAGTAGCTCACCGCCTCCAGACCCGGCTCCATGCCCGGTGGCACCGAATTGTAGGCCGCCCAGCAAATGTCCTTCATGGACATGAATTTCTCCGGCAGGCCCTTGACGCGGAAGCCGTCGATGTCGAATTCGAGATCGTCCTCGTGGACCTCGAGCTTGTAGGCCGCGATCATCTGCGCCTTGGCCTTGATCTTGCGCGACGCCATCGCGATTGCCGCACCCGCCACCGGCGTGGAGCGCGAACCGTAGGTACCGAGCCCGTAAGGCGCGGTATCGGTGTTGCCCTCCTCCACCATGATGTTGTCGGCGGGAATGCCGATCTCGGTGGCGATGATCTGCGCCCAGGTGGTCTCGTGGCCCTGGCCCTGGCTCTTGCTGCCGACGCGCGCGATGCCCGCACCGGTCGGGTGCATGCGGATCTCGCAGGAGTCGAACATGGCAATGCCGAGGATGTCGCAGTTCTTCGACGGGCCGGCGCCGACGATCTCGGTGAAGAACGACACGCCGATGCCCATGATGTCGCGGGTCTCGCCGCGCTTGAACGCCGCGCGCTTGGCCGCCTGCTCCTTGCGCAGCTCGGCGTATTTCGTGCTCTCCATCGCCTTCTTCATGGCGGTGGCATAGTCGCCGAAGTCATGTTCCCAGCCCAGCGCCGAGTGATAGGGGAACTGCTCCGGCTTGATGAAGTTTTTCAGCCGCAGCTCCGCCGGATCCATCCCGAGCTTTTGCGCCAGGATGTCCATCCCTCGCTCGATGCAGTAGGCGGCCTCGGTGACGCGGAACGAACACCGATAAGCGACGCCACCGGGGGCTTTGTTGGTGTAGATGCCGTCGACCGAGAGATGCGCCGTCGGGAAGTCATACGATCCCGTGACGATGTTGAAGAAGCCGGCCGGCCATTTCGAGGGATCGGCGCAGGCGTCGAACGCGCCGTGGTCGGCGAGCACATGGACGCGAAGCCCCGTGACCTTGCCGTCCTTGGTCGCCGCGATCTCCGTCGTCATGTGGTAGTCGCGTGCGAACGAGGTCGCGGTGAGGTTCTCGATACGGTCCTCGACCCATTTCACCGGCTTGCCGGTCACGATCGAGGCGACCGCCGCGCAGATATAGCCGGGATAGGCGCCGACCTTGTTGCCGAAACCGCCGCCGATGTCGGGCGAGATCACATGGATCTTGTGCTCCGGCAGTTTGGCGATCAGCGACACCACGGTGCGGATCACGTGCGGGGCCTGGAAGGTGCCCCAGATCGACAGTTCACCCCTAATCTTGTCAAAGGAGCAGACGCACTGGCAGGTCTCCAGCGGCGACGGATGGACACGGTGATAGGAGATCAGCTCCTTGATCGTCACGTCGGCTTTCCTGAAGGCGGCATCGGTCAGGTCCTTGTCGCCCACCGTCCACTCGAAGACGTGGTTGTGATGCTTGCGCGGGCCGTGTGCACCCGTCGTTTTGCCGGCGAGGTCCTCGCGCAGCACCGGCGCATCCTTGTCCATCGCCTTGAAGGGGTCGATGACCACAGGCAACGGCTCGTACTCGACCACGACCTTGTTGACGCCGTCGTCGGCCGCATAGCGGTCGGTGGCGACGACGAAGGCGACCTCCTGGTTCTGGAACAGCACCTTGCCGTCGGCCAGCACCATCTGCACGTCGCCGGCCAAGGTCGGCATCCAGGCGAGGTTGACGGTCTTCAGCGTCTCGGCGGTGATCACCGCGAGCACGCCCGGCACCTTCAGCGCTTCGCTGTCGTCGATTTTCTTGACGCGTGCGTGGGCATGCGGCGAACGCACGAAATCGCCGTGCAGCATGCCGGGCAGCTTCAAATCGTCGACATAGTTGCCCTTGCCCTGGGTGAATCTGATGTCCTCGACCCGCTTGCGCTTGCAGCCCATGCCTTCGAGGGCGGCTTCACGTTGTTCCCGCGTGGGAGTGAGATCGTTCATTCCGCGGCCTCCTGGAATTGCGTGCCGTTGATCTTGGCAGCGGCGTACTGGATCGCCTTGACGATGTTCTGGTAGCCCGTGCAGCGGCAGATGTTGCCCGAGATGCCCATGCGGATTTCAGCTTCGGTCGGCGACGGGTTTTCCTTGAGCAGCCGCTGCGCGCGCAGGATCATGCCGGGCGTGCAGAAGCCGCATTGCAGACCGTGCATCATGCGAAAGCCTTCCTGCAGCGCCGACAGCGAGCCGTCGGCATTGGCGACGCCCTCGATGGTCATGATGTCGGACCCCTGGGCCTGCACCGCGAACATGGTGCAGGATTTCACCGACATGCCGTCGATATCGACGGTGCAGGCGCCGCAATGCGTGGTCTCGCAGCCGATATGGGTGCCGGTCATCTGCAGATTCTCGCGGATGAAATGCACCAGCAGCGTGCGCGGCTCGACGAGGCCTTCGACCTCGGCGCCGTTCACCTTCATGGTGACGTGGGTTTTCGCCATTTCCTTATCTCCCCTAACCGGCTTTGGCTGCGGCGCGCGACAGCGCCCGCATCACCATGATGCCGCCGACATGTTTGCGGTATTCGACCGGGCCGCGCGCATCCGACGCCGGCGACATGATCGCCCGCGCCGCGGCGGCGGCCTTTTTCAATGAAGCGTCGTCGAGGCTGGTGCCGATCACGGCCTTCGCGGCGTCGGTCGCGAGCAGCGGCGTCTCGGCGAGATTGGTCAGACCGATCGAGCAGGTCGCGACCTTGCCGCCGGACATCGTGAGCACGACGGCCGCGGCTGCGGTGGCGTAGTCGCCGACCTTGCGCTTGAGTTTTTCGTAAGCGTAGCCATGGCCGGCCGGCGGCGCGGGAATGGAGACAGAGGTGAGTATCTCGCCGGGCTCGAGTGCGGTGAAATAGGCGCCCTGATAAAACTCGCTCGCCGCCACATCGCGCGCGCCGGACTTGCCTTCGAGGCGGTAGCTGGCGCCCAAGGTCATCATCAGCGCCGGCATGTCGTTGCCGGGATCGCCGTTGGCGACATTGCCGCCGATGGTGCCGCGGTAGCGCACCTGGGGATCGGCAATCAACAACGCCGTCTCGTGCAGGATCGGAACGGATTTCGCGATCTCGTCGGAGGCCAGCAAATCGTGCTGGGTGGTCATCGCGCCGATCACGATCTTGTTGCCATCGCGGCGGATGCCCTTCAGCCCGGCAATGCCGTGGAGGTCGACGAGATGGTCGGGCGTCGCCAGCCGGAGCTTCATCATGGGAACCAGGCTGTGGCCGCCGGCGAGCGGTCGAGCCTCATCGCCAAGGCTCGCGAGCAGGTTCACGGCATCAGCCAGCGTCGCCGGCCGGTGGTAACTGAATGGGCCAGGGATCATCGTCTCCTCCATCTCGTTCTCTCAGCCCTTACGGGGCGGGAACGTTGGGGGGACGCTGTCGCGGCGCGAATTTACCCGCAATAACAACGGCACGGGGCGAGGGAATTCGCACGAACCGCGGAAAGTCGCGCACGAATTGCGTCAGCGGGAGCGACCTAAGGCGGGCCGCCGGTTTCTCCCTCTCCCCGCTCTTCGCGGGGAGAGGGTTGGGGTGAGGGGTGCCGCAGCAAATCCAACTGCAAGTCGTTGCGCTGAAACTCCCCCCACCCGATCGCTTCGCGATCGACCTCTCCCCGCAAGCGCGGGGCGAGGTAAGCATCCGTCGTCAAGCGTGCCGCCGCGCCAGCCCGAGCCGGGCCTTCACTTCGGCGATCTTGGCGCGGCTGACCGGAACCCGGTGCGGCGACGGGCCGTCGAGCTCGATCACGGCGCCATCGCCCTCCTTGCGGACGAACGAGACGTGGGGGATCGCCACGATATGGCTGCGGTGCACCCGGACGAACAGGCTGGGGTCGAGCTGGGCCTCGGCCTCCGAGATCGACCACGGGCACATCCGCTCGCGGGTGCCGTCATGAACCTTGGTGTAGTGCGCATCGGCCCGGACACTTCTGATGTCGGCGGCATCGATGAAATGGGTGCCGTCGGCGCCCTCCACCGGCAGCCGCGGCGCGGGAACCGGCCGCGGCTGGCCCATCCCGCCGAGCGGCATCGCGCGCAGCCGGGGTGCCAGCGCCGGTTCTACTTTGGCAACGGCCGCTTCCGGAACCAGCGGCGCCTCAGTCGCGGCCTTTCGCCGGCCGTCCGGCACCAGCGACAGCAGGAAACCGGCCGCGATCACGAAGCAGAGCAGCGTGACCACCAGCGCGAGGATTTGCGGCGAGGCCGCGAGGCCTTCGCCATGCTGATGACCCTCCGCCGGCGAAACCAGCCGCATGCCGTACATTGCGGTGTAGTGCATGCCCGACACCGCAATGCCGAACGCGATCGCGCTCAGCATCAGCTGCACGCCGCCATGCCGCGCCAGGAACGCGCGCAGGCCGCCATAGGCGGCGGCGATCGCGATCAGCACTGACAGCGCGACGATCGTGCCGTCATGGGTCATCGCAAACGGTCCGGACAGCCCGTGCATGCCGACATAGTGCATGCTGACAATGCCGAGCCCGAGCAGCACGGCCGATGAAGCCACGCGCGGGAGGGTCGGCTCGCCGGTGGAGACAAAGAACAGCGAAATGCCGACCACCAGCGTGCAGATCAGGAAGGAAATGATGGTCGGCAGCACCAGGTAGGCCGTGCCCGCCGGCAAGGGCGAGGCCAGCATGCCGACGAAATGCATGGTCCAGATGCCGATGGCGAGAAAGAACGCGCCGCCCGCGAGCAGCACGCGATGGCTCGCATCCGGCGTGCCGCGGATGCGCGCGGTCAGGCCGAAGCCGGTGTATCCACCCAGGATCGCGATCACCACCGAGAGCGCGACGAGATAGGGATCGTGTCCTGCGAACATGATCGTCCCGGCCCGCCGTCATCACGGCGAGGCCTCCTCCCGCTGCCGAGTGTATCAACGCGGCAGCGGGAAAGACAATCAGCGGTTTGCAAGGTTTTCCCTACACAATCCCTGCTGCCACCTGGCCACGCAGCCTTTCCAGGCTGTGCAGCGTGTTGGCGCAGGCTTCCGCGACCTCGACGCCCTTGATCGCGAAATGTTTACGGAAGAAATCGTAATGCACCGCGCTTTCATGGAATTGCTGCGGCGTCAGCACCGCGGAGAACACCGGCACCTCGGTGCGCAGCTGCACGTCCATCAGCGCCTTGATCACGGTGTCGGCGACGAATTCGTGGCGGTAGATGCCGCCGTCGACGACGAGGCCTGCCGCGACGATCGCGGTGTAGCGCCGCGTCTTGGCGAGGATCTGCGCATGCAGCGGGATCTCGAACGAGCCCGGCACTTCGAACTGGTCGATCGCGGACCGCGGCACATGCCGCAGCTCCATCTCGGCCAAGAAGGCGGTGAACGCCTCCTGCACCACCTCGCGATGCCAGCAGGCCTGCACGAAGGCGATGCGCTGCGGTTTGGCAAAGCGCGGATGCACCGGAGGGTGCTCCGGCGGGTTGTCGGGAATGCGGGATTTGGCTTCGGGTTCAAGCAAGGTCTGATTCATGGCTTTCCTCTTTCAGGACCAGAATCAGGGCACACGGAACGTCGGTGCCCACGCGAAAGAATTCGCGTGAAGCGCCGCAAACCGTTCTCTTTCATCCGGACTTTAACCGTCGGCTTCGGAGTTGCACCGAATCTGCTGACCCTTTCCCCTTCAAGAGAGTCCCGAAGGAGGAAGGCGCTCGCGGGCTTGGGCGTTGCCGCCCTTACCGCCGGTGGGGACTTTCACCCCGCCCTGAGAACATCGGCCGCCCGGTATGGAACGGCCTGGGGGAACTATAAGCCGCGCTTCCGGGCGGGCAAGAGGCTGTGCCACGCGGCTGTGGCATGTCCCCATGCCCCCACATCGAATCTCGGGGCGGCCAAAAGCCCCGAGGTCGGCCCGTTGAATTCGTTAACGAATTGTAAACGCGGCAATTCCGATTCCGGTTTGTTCCGAAATTAACGATTTGGATACCGATGATCTGTGGATTCCACAGCCCATTTCGTTGACGGACTCCGGCGATGGTTGCGCGGATTCCGCAAATCACATCAGTTGATCCGCGCAGGCCCCAAGATGCCATGAGCCGATCGGGGGATTGCAGGCAGCGACATCAGCGTCGCGCGCCGGCCGGTCCCCGCGTGTTGTAGCAACCAAGCAAGAAGACAAGGTCGAGACGGAAATGTCCCTCCTCGAAGGCATCGTTGATTCACGTACCAACCCGCTCGCGGTCGTCGAAGACATCGCGTCGGACAACAACTGGGCCTTTGAGCGCTCCGGCGAGGACGAGGTGACGATCGTCACCAAGGGCGAGTGGACCGACTACCAGCTCTCCTTCACCTGGATGCCCGAGATCGAGGCGCTGCATTTGGCCTGCGCCTTCGACATGAAGATTCCGCAGGCGCGGCTTGCCGAAGTGCAGCGGCTGATCGCCGCCATCAACGAGCAGCTCTGGGTCGGCCATTTCGATCTGTGGATGCACACCGGCATGGTGATGCACCGCCAGGCGCTGGTGCTGCCCAATGGCCTGACCGCCTCGACCGCGCAATGCGAGGCAATGGTCGCCGGCGCCATCCATGGCTGCGAGCGCTACTACCCCGCCTTCCAGTTCGTGGTCTGGGCCGGCAAGTCGGCCCAGGAAGCGATGAACGCCGCGATGTTCGATACTCATGGTGAGGCGTAGGGCCACGCCACTTCCACACCAATAGTGTCGTCCCGGCGGCTTGTCCGCCGTAGCTCGTAGAGCGAAGGCGGAAGGCCGGGACCCATACTCCGTGACATCTATTGTGCCGCACGATGCTTGTTGCGATCACCTCCCTTCACTAAAATCGCCTGTGGTTATGGGTCCCGGCCTTCGCCGGGACGACAGCGGATTTTGTGGTGAGCATTGTGAGCAACACGAACACTTTGAAAAACATCACCGGCACCATCGTGCTGGCGGGCGCGGGCAAGATGGGCGGCGCGATGCTGACCGGCTGGCTCGCCGGCGGGCTCGATGCCGAACAGGTCTTTGTGCTCGAGCCGCATCCTTCCGACGACATCAAGGCGCTGGCAGCCAAGGGCGTTCGGCTCAATCCAAGGCCGTCCATCGCTGCCGAAACGCTGGTCGTCGCCGTAAAACCGCAAACCTTCCGCGAAGCCGGGCCGATGCTGAAACCGTTCGTCGGCGTCTCCACGCTGGTCGTCTCGATCATGGCCGGCACCAAAATCTCGGCGCTCGAAGAAGTCTGCGGCGGCATGGTGGTCCGTTCGATGCCTAACACGCCGGCCGCGATCGGCCGTGGTATCACCGTGGCGGTGCCGGCAAAAAGCGTCAGCGCCGCCCAACGCGCCACCGCCGATGCACTGCTGCGCGCCATCGGCTCGGTGGAATGGGTCGCGGATGAGAAGCTGATGGACGCGGTGACCGCCGTCTCCGGCTCCGGCCCCGCCTACGTCTTCCTGCTCGCCGAAGAACTGGCGCGCGCCGGCGTCGAGGCCGGCCTGCCGGCGGAACTGGCGAGCAGGCTCGCACGAGAAACCGTCACGGGCTCCGGCGAACTCCTGCACCGCTCGGACCTGCCGGCGGAGACCTTGCGCAAGAACGTCACCTCGCCCGGCGGCACAACACAGGCTGCGCTCGAAGTGCTGATGGCGAAAGATGGATTGCAACCGCTGATGATCCGCGCCATTGCGGCGGCGACGAAGCGCTCGATCGAACTGGCGAA
The DNA here is from genome assembly GCA_963726865.1 of uncultured Alphaproteobacteria bacterium. Classification (GTDB taxonomy): domain Bacteria; phylum Pseudomonadota; class Alphaproteobacteria; order Rhizobiales; family Xanthobacteraceae; genus Bradyrhizobium. The sequence goes on from CAVSEE010000013.1 coordinate 8,534, forward strand.
GTGACTACTTCGCCGCCAGCCGCTCGTTGAACTTCGCGACATTGATCACGCCGCGGGCGTGATGGCCTTCACCGAGCTTGCGCTCGCCTTCGAAGGCGGCGACCTCGAAGCGGATGACGCGGCGCTCCACCGCGATCACCGTCGACGTCGTGCGCACGGTGGCGCCGACCAGCGCGGCGGCGAGATGCTTGACGTCGACCTCGGTGCCGACGGTGACCCAGCCCGGCTGCAGCTTGCCGCGGATGGCATCGCCCGAGGCCATCTCCATTTCCAGGATCATCATCGGCGTCGCGTAGACCATCGGCATGCCAGGTACGAAATGCCCGACCGTACGCTCCGGCGGCACGACAAGTGTGCGTTCGGCGCTCATGCCGATTTTGATGAACTCGCGTGCGTCCATGAAGTCCTTCCACAAACACCGGTCTCGTCCCGGCCAAGCGAGCGTAGCGAGCGCTGAGCCGGGACCCATAACCACCGATGTCAAATGCTGAGCTAGGCTGGAGCTCCAGCCCGCCGTAACCACAAACGCTGTGGTTATGGGTCCCGGCGTTCGCCGGGACGACAGCGAGCTTACTTCTGCATCGCCTTGCGCTCGACGAAGGTCTTGCCGCCCTTCATCTTGTGGGCCAGCGGTGCCTCGTTGATCTGGATCACCACCGCGTCGGCATCGACGCCGAGATTCTTGACCAGCGCCTGGGTGATGTCGCGCATCATGCCGGCCTTCTGCTCGTCGGTGCGGCCAGCGGCCATGCTCACGGTAATCTCAGGCATTTTTCACTCCCCTTGTTTCTTGTTCAACGCCGGAACCGGCTTGCCCATCATTTGAAAGATGGAACGGCCGGTCAACCCCACTTCACGTCATGCCGCGCCAGCACTTCGCGCACCTTGGCGACGGTCTCGTCTTCCCTGCACGAGAATTGCGCAGGCCGTGTCTCCCGCCATTCCTGGTTGGAGGCGATCGCGGCGGCCGCCTTGGCGCCCTCGATCAAATCCTTGATCTGCACCTCGCCGCGCGCCTTTTCGTCCGAGCCCTGGATGATGACGCAAGGCGAATTGCGGCGGTCGGCATATTTGAGCTGGTTGCCCATGTTCTTGGGATTGCCGAGGTAGAGCTCGGCGCGGATTTTTGCGCTACGCAGCGCCGCGACCATCTTCTGATAGTCCGCGACCCGGTCGCGGTCGAACACGGTGACGACCACCGGCCCAAATTCCGGACGCGTATCGAGCTTGCCGAGCATGGTCAGCGCCGCCTGCAGCCGCGACACGCCGATGGAGAATCCGGTCGCCGGCACCGGCTCGCCGCGGAAGCGCGAGACGAGGCCGTCATAGCGCCCGCCGCCGCCGACCGAGCCGAAGCGCACGGGCCGGCCCTTCTCGTCCTTGGTGTCGAGCAACAGCTCAACTTCGTAGACGGGGCCGGTGTAATATTCGAGGCCGCGAACGACGGAGGGATCGATGCGAACACGGTCTCCGCCGTAACCTGCCGCTGTCACGAGTTTTTCAATCTCTTTTAGCTCGGAAAATCCAGCAGCTGCCGTCGCGTTGGCATTAAGTCGAGTATTCCAATCCTCAACATCGTTCGACGTACCGACTGGAAGAACGGGCTGAAACTGAACTACCGCAAGGAGGTATTCAATCTGCACGGCATCCAGATTCGCGCCTCTCGTGAAATCGCCGCTCTCATCTTTACGGCCTGGGCCAAGGAGCTGCTTGACTCCGTCGGCTCCTAGCCGATCGAGCTTGTCGATCGCTCGCAGCACGGTCAATCGTTCACCTGCCTTGTCGTCTCCGCCGAGGCCGATGCTCTCCATCACGCCATCAAGCACTTTGCGGTTGTTCACTTTCACGACGTACTGGCCGCGCTTGATGCCAAGCGCCTCCATCGTGTCAGCAGCCATCATGCAGATTTCTGCATCCGCCGCGGCAGCGGATTGACCGGACGACGCAGTGCCGACCGTATCGGCGTCGAACTGCATGAACTGGCGGAAGCGACCGGGACCCGGCTTTTCATTCCGGTACACGTAGCCGAACCGATAGCTGCGATAAGGCAGAACCAGATTTTCCGTGCCGTATCTCTCCGCGACATAGCGCGCCAGCGGCGCGGTCAAATCGTAGCGCAGCGAAATCCACTGCTCGTCGTCGTCCTGGAACGAGAACACGCCCTCGTTCGGCCGGTCCTGGTCGGGCAGGAATTTGCCGAGCGCGTCGGTGTATTCAAAGGCCGGCGTCTCCACCGGCTCAAAACCGTAGCGCTCGTAGACCTCGCGGATTTTCTCGACCATCTGACGCGTGGCCGCGATCGCGGCGGGGCCGCGGTCTTCCAGTCCGCGCGGCAGGCGCGCCTTCAATTTCTGCGGTTTTTTTGACTTTTCGGCCATGGGGGTTCGCAACGCGGGGAGCGCGTTGGTACCAGCCGAGGCGCGCCGCGGCAACCGTTCCCGAGGCCGGTTTTACGGCGTTTCCATCCGCGCCCTCAAGGCATCGGCGTCGGCCTTGGGCATCGATTTCAACAGCGGCCGGATGGTCTCGCCGCCGACGATCTTGCCGTTGCGCATGAACATCCAGTCGGAAATGTCGGCTTGCGCGAACTCGGCCTGGTCGCCGACGCGCTTGCCCGGCAGATCGCGCGGCTGGTTGGCGAAGCGCGCGGAACAGCGGCCGTCGGACAGTTTCTTCACCTCGGCCATCCAGATGTGCTCGGCATTGGTGCCGCGGGTCGGGAAGCGCACTTTCAGCGAGAAGCCGGTTTCCGAGGCCTTCGGCGCCTCCCAGGACGCCCAGAACGCCGGCAGCGTGGCACGCGCTTTTGCGATGGCAGCGGCCATCTCCGGATCGCCATTGGCGATATCGACGATGGGGGAGCGGTCTTTATTCTGTGAGCGATCCTGCGCGGAGGCATCCATCAGAAGCATGGCCGCGCCGAGCAGCGCCGCAAGCACCACGACTGCGGCCTGTTTGAGACGTGTCGAGAGATTTGCGGTCATCGTCATCTGCCCATTTCGCGGGTCCGGCGACTTTGTCGCTGCGACGGGCGAGTGCGTTCACGCCGCGCGCTTCACCGCGCCCCGCTTGCGGGGCGAGGGAGTGAGAGCGCGTGCCCGCCTCACGTAAGAGGCTCAAAACACCTTCCGGATCCAATTATGCGGATCGTTGGTGCGGCCGTACTGGATGTCGACCAGCTGCTTGCGCAGGCCCATGGCGACGGGGCCGGCGGCGCCGCCGCTGATGAGGAAATCGCCACTGGTGGAGCGCACCTTGCCGATCGGCGAGATCACCGCCGCAGTACCGCAGGCAAACGCTTCCTTCAGCTTGCCGCTGGCCGCATCGGCGCGCCACTGATCGATGGAGTAGACCTCCTCACGCACCTGTTTTCCCGCATCTTTCGCCAGCGCGATGATGGAGTCGCGGGTGATGCCGGGCAAGATCGTGCCGAGCGGCGGCGTCAGGAGCGAACCGTCCTCGAACACGAAGAACACGTTCATGCCGCCGAGTTCCTCGACGTATTTGCGCTTGATGGCGTCGAGGAAGACGACCTGGTCGCAGCCATGCTCGATGGCTTCCGCCTGCGCGCGCAGGCTCGCGGCGTAATTGCCGCCGCATTTGACGGCGCCGGTGCCGCCGACCGCCGCGCGCGTGTAATTCTCCGACACCCAGATCGAGACCGGCGCAGGCCCGCCCTTGAAATAGGAGCCGACGGGCGAGGCGATGACCGCAAAGATGTATTCCGCCGACGGTTTCACACCGAGGAAGACTTCGCTGGCGATCATGAACGGCCGCAGATAGAGCGAGCCCTCGCCGCCCGGGATCCAGGCGCGGTCGATACGCACGAGCTGCTCGACGGCGTCGATGAACACAGCCTCCGGCAGCTGCGCCATCGCCAGGCGGTCGGCGGAATCCCTGAAGCGCCGCGCATTGGCGTCGGGGCGAAACAGGTTCACGCCGCCGTCGTCGCGCTTGTAGGCCTTCAGCCCCTCGAAAATTTCCTGGGCGTAGTGCAGCACGGCCAGCGCCGGATCGAGCGGGAAGTTGGCACGCGACTCGACGCGCGCGTCATGCCAGCCCTTTCCTTGCGTGTATCGCACGATCGACATGTGATCGGTGAAGACCCGGCCGAAGCCGGGATCAACCAGCTTGGCCGCACGGTCCTGCTCGGACACCGGATTCGCCGCCGGCATAATCTCGAATTTCATTGCATCGCTTCCCGAAACGGGCGCCGGCTTGCTGGCCAAAGAAACAGCCATGGGTGTTCTCCCGGACTTGGCGCGCCAGGCGCGCCGTTGTTGGTTCGGGCCTCGCCCCACCCCGTCTTGCGGCGGGTTACCACAGCCGCAAGCCCTCAGGACATGCTTTTGCGGGATGGCGAAGTCCAGTATGTTTGCCGATATGCCGCTCGACAATCGCACGGTAGACAAATTCGCCGGCCTCGGCCGCCATCGCTGGCTTCTTAAGGCCGCCTCAAACGCCGTCGCAAGCGAAACGACATAATGTTTCGTCGCGTACGGGCAGTTTTGTAACATTGAACCGAAGATATGTCAATATGGCTGACATAAATGTCTCAAGGCCGGCCGCCCAGCCCGATTCGCGGGGCGCTGACGCCTCGCCAAGCGCCGCCCGAGCGGGCGAATTGCGCTGGGATATCATCGAGCTGCTGTTCTTTGCCTACCGCGACTTCGTGGGCGATGCGGACCACGAGCTGGAGGCGTTCGGCTTCGGCCGGGCCCATCACCGGGTGCTGCATTTCGTCCACCGCTATCCCGGACTGAAGGTCGCCGACCTCCTGGACGTCCTGCGCATCACAAAACAGTCGCTGGGCCGTGTCCTGAAACAGCTGCTGGACGAGGGTTACATCATCCAGAAGACCGGCAACAACGACCGCCGGCAGCGCCTGCTCTACGCCACGCCCAAGGGCGAGGCGCTGGTCGGCAAGCTCGCAGGGCTGCAGACCGATCGCATCAACCGCGCCATCGCCTCGATCGATCCTGCCGGCACCGAGACGGTGCGCCAGTTCCTGCGCGCGATGATCGACCGCGACGATCCCGACAAGGTGCTGGAGACCATCTTCGGCAGCGGCAAGGCCGCCAAGCCCTGAAAGTGAGTAACGCATGAATGCGAGCGCGATGATGGCCCAGGCGCGACCGCCCGCGCAGCCCGCCGACGACGCCCCGCATGTGCTGCTGGTCGACGACGACCGCCGCATCCGCGACCTGCTCTCGCGCTTTCTCTCCAGCGAGGGCTATCGCGTCACCACGGCAGCCAGCGCCAGCGATGCGCGCGCCAAACTGCTCGGGCTGCATTTCGACCTGCTCATTCTCGACGTGATGATGCCGGGCGAGACCGGATTCGATCTCGCCCGCTTCATCCGCCAGTCCTCCACGGTGCCGATCATCATGCTGACCGCGCGCTCGGAGTCGGAGGCGCGCATCGAGGGCCTGCAGATCGGCGCCGACGATTACGTGGCAAAACCGTTCGAGCCGCGCGAGCTGGTGCTGCGCATCGGCAACATCCTCAAGCGCACCACCCCGCCGCAGGTCGCGGCCGTCGAGCAGGTCGCGTTCGGGCCTTACGTGTTTCACCTGGAGCGCGGCGAACTGCGCCAGGGCGAGGAGATCATCCATCTTACCGACCGCGAGCGCGAGATGCTGCGCATCCTCTCGACCACCCCCGGCGATACCGTGCCGCGTACGGCGCTGACTTCGGGCGGCACCGTGAACGAGCGCGCCGTCGACGTGCAGATCAATCGCCTGCGGCGCAAGATCGAGCGCGATCCGGCCAATCCGCTGTTCCTGCAGGCGGTACGCGGCATCGGCTATCGCCTGGTCGCCTCGCCGTAAGTGAACCAATGAGCACGCTCGACACCGGCCTCAACTTGATCCGCACCGCCTCGCAGCGGGTATCGGCGGTCAATGACCGGATGAGCGGCAAGCTCAAGAGCTGGATGCCGACCGGCCTCTACGCCCGCGCGCTGCTCATCATGATCGTGCCGATGGTGGTGCTGCAGTCGGTGGTGGCGTTCGTGTTCATGGAGCGGCACTGGAATACGGTGACGCGGCGCCTCTCCGCCGCCGTGGTCGCCGACATCGCCACGCTGATCGACGTCTACAAGGTCTATCCGCAGGACAAGGACCGCGCGCAGCTGCGCCGTATCGCGCAACAGCGGCTGGAACTGGTGGTGGATTTCCTGCCCGTCGGCGACATGCCGCCGCCGGGGCCAAAACCGTTCTTCTCGCTGCTCGACCAGACGCTGTCGGTGCAACTCGGCCGCAAGATCGCGCGGCCCTTCTGGATCGACACCGTCGGCAATTCCAACCTGGTCGAGATCCGCATCCAGCTCGATGATGCCGTGATGCGCGTGTTCGCGCAACGCAGCGCCGCCTACGCCTCCAATTCGGAAATCTTCCTGTTCTGGATGGTCGGCACCTCCTCGATCCTGCTGATCGTCGCCGTGCTGTTCCTGCGCAACCAGATCCGGCCGATTCTGCGCCTCGCCGACGCCGCCGAAAGTTTCGGCAAGGGCCGCGAGGCGCCGAACTTCCGGCCGCGCGGCGCGCGTGAGGTGCGGCGCGCGGCGCAGGCGTTCCTGGAGATGAAAGCACGCATCGAGCGCTCGATCGAGCAGCGCACCGCGATGCTGGCCGGCGTCAGCGCACGATCTGCGCACTATCCTCACCCGCTTCAAGCTGGAGCTGGCGCTGATCGGCGACAGTCCCGAGGTCGACGCCATGCGCAAGGACGTCGACGAGATGAGCGCGATGCTGGAAGCCTATCTCGCCTTTGCGCGCGGCGATTCCGGCGAGAACGCGCAGCCGAGCCGACATGGCGGCGGCGCTGGAGGAATTGCGCAGCGATGCCGAGCGCAACGGCCACAAGGCGACCGTCGCCTTCCATGGCCTGCCGGTGGTCACGGTGAAGCCGGCCGCGTTCAAGCGCTGCCTTGCCAACCTCGTCAACAATGCCGCGCGCCACGGCAAGGCGATCGCGATCACCGGCCACCGCGACCATCGTTATCTCACCGTCACTATCGACGACGACGGCCCGGGCATTCCGCCCGCTATGCGCGAAGAAGTGTTCAAGCCGTTCCTGCGCCTCGACGACGCCCGCAACCAGGATGAAGGCGGCACCGGCCTTGGGCTAGCCATCGCCCGCGACATCGCCCGCTCCCATGGCGGCGACATCACGCTCGGCGATAGCCCGATGGGCGGCCTGCGGGCGACCGTGCGGATTCCCGTCTAGCGCGATACACTCAAGAAAAGCACGTTTCGGTTTTCCGAATGGCTCATGGAACTCCAAACCCTGGAGGCCCCCATAAAGTCCCGCTGTTGCCGTAAAGCTACATCGGAATCCGATAGGGTAACCCGATATTTCAGGGTTCCCTTGGGAGTCTTTCATGCAGCGAATTGTGGGCGTGATCGCCGCGCTGGCCTCGATGCTGGCAACCAGCGCCTATGCCGCGCCTCCTGTCGTCTACAACTGGATCGGCTTCTATGCCGGCGCCAACGTCGGCTACAGCTTTGGCAGTTCTTCCACGACACAGTCGTTTAACGACGCGGTCAGCGGCGCGTTGTTGAGCGCTTCCAGCAGCCGGTTCGACATGGATGGCGTCATCGGCGGCGGTCAAGCCGGCTACAACTGGCAGCGAATGAACTGGGTTTTCGGTTTTGAAACCGACATCCAGGGATCAGCCCAAAGGGGTGGCACGGGCGCTGTCTGCGCCGCCGGTACGCTTGCCGCACCGCCATTCAACGGCGCCTGCACCCCCGGGCATATCGGCGACACAGCCCCCTTCAACACGCCGGGCTTGCCGGTGAACTTCGACCTCAGCCACAAGCTGGAGTGGTTCGGCACGGTCCGCGGCCGCGTCGGCATGACGGTCACGCCGACGGTTCTGGCTTATGTCACCGGCGGTCTGGCCTATGGCGAGGTGAGCACCTATGGCGCGTTCAGCGGCACCAACATCACCGGCCCGAACGGCACCAATACCGTCATTCTGACGCCGGTCGCCGGAGCCTTCGCCAACCGCGATACCCGCGTCGGCGGAACGATCGGCGTCGGTGTCGAGGGTGTGATCGGCGCGAACTGGACCGCCAAGGCCGAGTATCTCTACATCGATCTCGGCACCGTCTCCGGCTCCTTCGTGACAAATGTTACCGCGCCGAGCGGCAATCCGGTGGCGATCCGCTACTCGTCCCACATCACCGACAATATCCTGCGGATTGGATTCAATTACCGGCTCGGCGGCCCGTAGGGGTATCCGCATCCGCCATCGCAGCTCGACTTGCGGTGGATTACGCGGCGCCCGTCATCGGGCGCGCGTTCGCGGTACCCGTTGGACAATCTTCGCTACCAACTGGAAGCAATCCGCACGCTGCGCGCTGCGCTAGCGTTGCTCGCTCGAATGGTGCTCAAGCAGAACCTGACGGTCGAGCGGCCCCTTATAGGACGGGACAGCGTCAAACCGCTCGGAGAAGGTTGCCGGCTTCGCTTCGCGCGAGGCGGCAATCGAAGCCGATACGAAGGTGTAGAAGCCCGCGGCGGCAGCGGCCATCAGGACGACTGAGAAAATCAGGGTGCGCATATTTTCCTCCCTCCTTATGGGAGTTGAACACCCTCATATGTGGGTTGGCTTTGTTTCAGGTTCGCTTCATGCGCCCGGAAATCGGTTTCGCTCAAGCGGGTGTGATGCGTGATGTCGGCAAATCCCGGCTTATCGCCCGGCTTTTGGGTCGAATCGGACGATCGTCCAAAGCCCTCTCACAGCCGCGAACCGCAATCGTCGCAGCCGGCAATGCCGGCGATGGCACACAACATTAGGTCGGCCGTTACTCGACCTTCAACTCCGAGATCTCGCGTGCATGGCGCAGAATGTCTTCGATGACGTCGTCAACATCCTTGGGCGCGCCGCCGATCTGCGACACAAGCAAGTTAAACAATGAATCATCGCCGGCACTTCCCGAAAGGATGCAAAGGGAGAAGCCGCCGCCATCAGCGGGAACGTCGATCATCCAATTGCCTTCGTCCGCATACGGGCCATTTGCGGCCAACTCTTTCTTGACCATTTCAGACTTCAGCCAAAGCGCGAATTTCTTGGTCTTCGCCATAATCGGCTGCGCCAGGCGCGTCGTGCCATGCGGCTTTTTCCGCCTCGGAGGCCGTCGCCGATGCGTCGTACAGCGTCGGCGCCCTGAACGTGAATTCCTTCATCGGTTTCTCCCAAGGGAGGTCCAGCCGCTGTCAAACACCGACGCAATGTTCGCCGCTGATGCCGTCCATGTCGAGCCCGCAGGCGATTCATGGCTACCAATAGGCTAGGCTGCCGTTTCCGAGAACGCTTACCCGCCGGGAGTTGCCATGAGCCTTGTCAAATACGAAAGCAAAAGCCGCGTCGCCACCATCACCATGGACCGCCGCTCGGCGCACAACGCGCTGAACAACGAACTCTGCACCGACTTGCGCGCGGCCTGGCAGCGATTTCACGACAGCGACGACCGCGTCGCGGTGCTCGCCTCGGCCGAAGACGACTACTACACCGTCGGCGCCGACTTCAACGGCCTGCCCGACAATATGTGGCACGCAGTGCCCGGCCTCGGCGTCGCGCTGGACAAGCCGGTGATCGCGGCGACCTCGGGCTGGGTGGTGGGCGGCGGCTTCGTGCTGGTGCAGATGGCCGACATGTGCGTGGCGTCGGAGACCACGCGCTTCATCTATCCCGAGGCCAAGATCGGCATCACCGCCGGCGGCATTTCCTCGGTGCTGGCGCGCATGCCGCACAAGGTGGCGATGGAATTTTTGCTGGTCGGCGAGGAGCTGCCGGTCGAGCGCGCCTACCAGATCGGCTTCGTCAACCAGATCGCGCCCAAGGGCAGGCATGTCGAGTTGGCGCAGGTGATGGCGGGCAAGATCGCCGCCAACGCGCCGCTGGTGGTGCAGGGCCTGAAGAAGCTCGCCCGCGAGGTAATGCCCAAGGGACCGCTGGAGACGGTCGCCGAGGTGCGCCGCCTGCTCGATCCGATCCGCGGCAGCGCAGACCTTGCGGAAGGTGTGAAAGCGTTCAAGGAAAAGCGCACGCCCGATTTCAAGGGCAAGTAGCCGAGAGATAGGGAGTCAGGAAATGACCGGCACCATCAATCTCGCCGAGAAGCTGGCGACCTTCGATCAGCACTGGTCGCCGCGAACCGTCGCCTTGTTCAACGGGCACGACGTCATGGTCGTGAAGGTCAGGGGCGAATTCAATTGGCATTCGCATCACGACACGGATGACTTCTTTCTCGTTCTCAAGGGAGCCATCGACATCCAGCTTCGCGATCGAACGGTCACGCTGAAAGCCGGCGAGATGTTCATCGTGCCCAAAGGCGTCGAGCATCGGCCCGTCGCAAGGGAAGAGGCGCATCTGTTGCTGATCGAGCCGACGGGCACGCCCAACACCGGCGATCCCGCGACGGCGGCGCAGCGGCAAGTCATCTAGAGCCCGTAACGCCTGCCAACGGCGCCCTGCCCTACTCGGCCTTGATGCCCGCGAACTTGATCACCTTGGTCCACTTGTCGATGGCTTCCGAGATGATGGTGGTGAATTCCGCGGCCGAGCCGCCGGCCACGGCGCCGCCGAGCTCGACGATCCGGGTCTTGATCTTTTCATCGGCGAGCCCGGCATTGAGCTCCTTGTTGAGGAGATCGATGATGTTGGCCGGAGTGCCCCTGGGCACGCCGATGCCGGCAAAACCGCTGGCCTCGTAACCGGGCACGAAGTCCGCCATCGTCGGAACGTCCGGCAGCACGTCGAGGCGTTTCGCGCTCGTCACCGCCAGCGGGCGCAGCTGGCCGGCCTTGACCTGCTGGATCGATTCCGACAGCGGCGCGAAAATCACCTGCACGTGGCCGGCGAGCAGATCGGTGATCGCCGGCGCGCCGCCGCGATAGGGGACGTGGACCAGATCGACGCCTGCCAGCATCTTGAACAGTTCGCAGGCGATGTTTTGCGGTGTGCCGGGGCCGGCCGAGCCGTAGTTGATCTTGCCCGGATTGGCCCTGGCGTAGGCGATGAACTCCGGGATCGTCTTGACCGGCACCGACGGATTCACCACGACGACATAGGCCAGCCGCGCGGCACAGACCACCGGCGCGATGTCCCGCACGAAATCGAAATTGAGATTGCTGTAGAGCGCGGCGTTGATCGCATGCGGCGTCACGATCTGCAGCAGCGTGTGGCCGTCCGGCGCCGCCTTGGCGACCGCCTCGGTGCCGATATTGCCGCTGGCGCCGGCGCGGTTCTCGACGATGAATTGCTGGCCGAGGCGATCCGACAGCCACTGCCCCATCAGCCGCGCCTGGATGTCGGTGGCCCCGCCGGCGGGAAAGCCGACGATGATGCGCGCCGGCCGGGACGGATAGGCCTGCGCCCGCGCCAGGCGGGGCACGGCCGGCAATGCGGCAGCCCCTGCGGCAAGCTTGAGGAATGTGCGGCGGCGAAATTCCATGATGCGCCCTCCCGAGGGCGCGATGTCGCGGACTTGTTGTCCGTCTGGACGCCCTGCCGCAACAGACTACACGTCTTGTGAAAAGGTGGAAGGGGCATCTTTATGTTGCGCTTATGCGATGCAGCGTCGCGCCGTCTCGAATTCCTATGCCGCGATTTGCATCTTGCAGTCGCCGGCGCCTCTCGCGCCGCGAACTGGAAGAATGCCATGACTGCCCGGAAAATCATCGCGATGTTCAAGCTGCTGCATCAGGCGATCGTAGCCGCGAAGCTGCGCCGCCTGCGCCATGAGCTGATGCGGCAACGAAGCGCGTCAGCCGACTTCGACGCTGCCCAGTTCCCGCAGCGTCCGCTGATGCTCGGCGACAAGTGGGACTCTTAACCGAAATGTCGCTTGGAGAGATTCCGTGAGTGTCCTTTCCCGCAAGTCGATCGTCCTCCGTACGCGCCTTCTGCTGCAGCGCCTGCGCCGTGCGCGCGACGACGCCGAAAATCCGTACTCGCCGGCCGCGTCGCTGGCTCTGCTCCTCGCCGTTGGCGTCGCGGTGAAGTTCGTCCACTGACTCCACAACGGCGGATGGCGCGTCTGGTCCGGCTCAGCGCTGACGATCGAGCACCAGGGCCAAAATGCCCGCAACGACCCGCACATGCATATCCGGGGCTTCAGGACGCTCGTCCGGATCGAACGCGAGCCCAATGACGGCACCCTGACCTTCGGCCGTCTGCACAGGCCAAAGATCGAACCGCGAGGCCGCATAGGGATAGACGCCGCTGCGGATGACAGTCCCCGTTGTCAGGGACGATTGGGCTGCCTCCAATTCCCTCTCATCGGGCTCTGACGCGCCGGTTCGTTTGACTGAAACCGCCTTCGTATCAGCAAACAGTATCACGACGGCAGGAACCCCAAAGAGGGCTGCCAGCACTTGCGAAGTGATCCTCGCGATCTCACCCACATTGCGAGGCACGACAACCTGCAGGCTGTAGTCCTGCAACAGAGCTGCCTGCCTTCGCAATCGTGACGCTTCGCTTGCTCTCCGGTGAGACGTGAACGCAACGCCACTGACGATAAGGCCGACCACGAACAGCAGGGCCATCGCCCATATGTTCGACACGTCGTCGATCACCAGCGAGTAGCGGGGGTCGGTGAGAAAGAAGTTGAAAGCCAGGGCCCCGAGGACTGCCGCGCAGAGTGCAGGACCCAGGCCGAGGCCGAGGCCAGCGACGATCACGGGAATGACGAACACGAGGGAAAGATTCGGGATGTTCACGTGACTGTCGACGCCGATGGCCACGACGGTCGCGATCGCCGTCATCGCAACTGAAGCAACGTAGCGCATCCACGGCGACGCCAGCGGATCGACATCGGCGGTTTCAGGGCGATCCGGTTGCAGCTTCGGTTCGACGTCGCTCATCGCTCGATTCCTCGCATCACTTCTTTGCTGCCGGTTCGAAGATCGATCTGCCAGCGCGGGGGACAGTACAAGGCGGCGGGTGACTTAGAAAGGCTGTAACGGCAGAGCGTCGCCATCGTACCATTGCCGGAGCATATGTAAAAAGCGAGATCGGCCGGCGGCGTTTATGTCCCGCTTATGAGAGACCTAGCCCGGCCCTCTCGAATTCCTATGCTTCCAATTGCATCCTTGAGCGGCCGGCACATTTTGCGCCGGACCAAAGAAAAAGAATGCCCATGACCCTGTTCCACACCCATCGCGGCGAACTCATCGGCTCCCGTGGGCCGCGCCATAGTGGCGGCTTCTCCGCCGGCATCACGCGCAAACTATCCGCCGCGCTCAAGATGATGCATGACGCCATCGTCGAGGCAAAGCTGCGCCGGGTGCGCAATGAGTTGATGTTGCATGGGGAAGCCCGAAGATTTGGGCGCCGGACAAACGAGCCGGACGCCTCGGAACGGTTTCCGCGTCGCCCGCTGCATGCTCGGCGAAAAGTGGGATTTTTGAGGGCCGCGATGTCGCAGTTCGGCAAATCCTTTGCGGCGGCCTCCCGCCGGAGCTTTTGGCCACCGCGAGCGCGATGGCGAAATTCATCCGGACCACGTTCGATGGGTCGGGCCGAAAATATCATCCCGAGCAACACTACATGCGCGGACCCGGCCCGAAGTGGCGGGAGAAGCACCTGTTCGACGTTACTACCCGCGGCGCCTGATCGCGTGGGACGAGCTTGCCGGACCGCCGTCAGATCGGCGCGGGTAGCGCGAACCGGCTGGCGAGGGCGCACAACGCGAGGTAGCTCGTCATTTCATCCCAATGATTGAGATCCGCGCGGAACGGCAGCTCGCGCCGCATGACGGCGGCAACCGCGCAAAGAACGGCCGCCATCCAGAGCAAGGCGACCATGCTGCCTGCGAAGCTGGCGCTCGCGAAAGCCGCAAATATCACCAGGATCACCACGCGTAGCGCAAAGCGCACCATCACCTGGATGGATGGCATTGAACTCGGCAGGTTCTCGGATGGCCTCACGCGCGCAAATCCACGACACCGGTTACGCGAAGTCTTCGCAATAAAGCGGCTCGCAGAGCGAACTCGCGCTCCGCCCGGCCGCCGGCACGCTGGTGTGGTTCGGTGGCGAACTGTTGCGCCGCACTTCGACGAAGGCGCTGAGGATCGCGAGCGCGAGATCGGCGTGGCGGCCTTCGACGGACTGGTCGAGCCAGTCTGGAAGCTCACGCTCGCGGGAGAGGGAGCAGTACCATTCGCCGTCGTCATAGGCGAGGCGACGGACCTGCCATTGCGGCAGCTCCAGCTCGATCAGCGCCAGCGCCGCGTCGGTCCAGGCGCCCATGGCAATGAGTTGCTCGACCCGCTCGGTCTTGCCCGCCTGCCCCTGCGATGGGAAGCGGCGGCAGGCCTCGTGAATGATTTCGTCGATCAGCGAAGGCGTGACGGCGATCGCATCGTGCAGCCGGTCGGCCAGGGTCGAGGGATTTCTTGGGAGGGCGATCAGTGACATGGCGTTGACTCGGTGTCTCGGCGGCCCAAAGCAGGGCCGCATGCGGAAAATGGTCAAAACGCCGTTTGAAAACGAGAGGAGCGGACAGGCGGAGATATAGGGATTTTATAAGCGCCGAGATCGATCAGGACCGGGCGTTGGCGCGCGAAGGCAGGCCCCGCCACAGGTCCTGGTTCGAACCGGCGCGCTTGCTCGCCGGAACTCGGCGCCGGCTCCGGCATCTCGAGCGCGGCGGCCAGGGAACGGCGAAGGCGGGCGTCGTCGACTTGCGCAAGGTAACGGCTCAAAACGACGTCGTTGTCCTGCTGCTGGCGCCGCAGGATCGCGGCGTACAGCTCCGCGCTTGTCATGCGGAAGAAGCTGAAGCCTTCTCCGGCCCAGTGCTGCCGGCGCGAGTCTGTCGATTTCGTTGGCGGCCGCGAGAACGCCGAGCCGGTCGGCATCGTCCCGGGTCAGGGCAAATCGCAGGATGGCGAGGTGCCATGCGCGAAGCAGCCTCGCGTGCTGTTCGGCTGTACCCTGCTCTATCATCTGCGAAGCCTTCGTTGGCGTCCGGCCGCAAGCGGTATCAGGCCTGAGCCGTGGCCGCCAGATCATCTTCCGCCAAGCCGCTCAGGGCTCTTGCGACTTCAGCCTTTGCGGCGCTCGTCGAGCTCGACCAACGGCAGGCGGATGGCGGGGTCCATCAGGCCGAGCAGGCTGAGCGCATATTTCACCGCGGCTGGATTTTGCCTGGCGAGGCAGGCCTCCAACGTCAGGAGGCGTCGCTCCAGGTGGCGTGCGGATGCCAGCCGTCCCTGCCGCAGGCTCGTGAAGATCGACCGGCACACGTCCGGGGTGATGTTCGAGACCGTCGAGATGCAGCCGTCCCCGCCTGCGGCGATATAGGCGATGGCAGTTGCGTCGTCTCCGGAAAGGAACCGAAATCCTGATGGCACCAGCGCGCTCACGCGCATCGGGCGGGTAACGTCACCCGTTCCATCGAGCAATCCAGCGAACCGATTAGATTGGCAGAGCCGGGCCAGCGTTTCGTCGGCAAGCTCGCGCACGGTCCGCGAAGGAATGTCATGCAGGATGACCGGCAGACCGGTCGAGACAGATACCGCCTGGAAATGGGCGCAGATGCCGCTCTGCATCGGCTTGTTGTAGTAGGGCACGACCGAGAGGATGGCGTCGGCGCCGGCGGCTTCCGCGCGCCTTGTCAGCTGGATGGCCTGCTCGGTCGAGTTCGAGCCTGCTCCCGCAATGACGCGAGCACGACCGCGGGCGATATCGACGGCGGCGCGGATGATGAATTCCTGCTCGGCCGCGGAAAGTGTCGAGGCTTCGCCCGCGGTTTCGCAGACCAGGACGGCGGAGACGCCCGCCGCGACCTGGCGCTCGCAGAGCCGTGCAAAAGCCTTGAGATCGACGCGGCCCGCTTCATCGAACGGGGTCGGAAGATCGGGAATATAGCCGGAGAGCCAGGGAAGGGTGAACTGATGACATCATGACGGTTACGCCGCTCTTTCCATCTGGACGAAAGCCTGGCGACAGGCCGAGAGCACGAGTCCTCTTCGGCAGTGAACGCCTGCTTCGATACGAAAGCCCATCTGCTGCAGCTTCGTTCGAATTCTCAGGGATTCGTCGCGTGTATCGATCAGGACCGCAATGGACGCGTTGACGGCGAGGAACTGCGAGACTTGCATCAGCGCGGCCTCGATCGCCGCGAGCGACTGCCGCGCAGTGACCATGGCGATGGTGTGCTGTCCTTTCGGCAGCCGGCATATTTCAGGCGTGGTGACGCGTGCAAAGCCTTGCCGCCGGAGCGCGAGGTACAGCTCCATGCTTTCGCTGCCGGCAACGACGGCGCGATGCAGGTTGGACAGTCGCGTGAGCGCGATCATGGTGTCGATGACTTGCTCGCGGTCCGCGGTCGGACAATCCGGCATCGCCTGCTCCTCGGGTTATGTCGGCCGTCTCGTCAGCGCTGTGCGCCTGATATCGCAAAGGGGATGGCGGTGGCCGGCTTGTGGCCGCGCATGTCGAGCTCGATTCCGCGTGACAATTCCACGATGGTTTCGGGGTGATGGCCGTTCTCGAACAGGGCGTATTTGACGGCTTGGGCGCGGCTGACGAACAGCCCGCCGAACAGGCCGTTCTGTTCCTGGGCGACCCACTGGCCGCGGCTGTTACGGCCGATGAAGACGACGGTGGAGAGAGAACTGCACGATGGAGGTTCGACGAGCTTCACGTTGGTATTCCTTTCGAATGGCGGAGCGGCAGCATTCCGCGAGGCCGTTGACCTCGGGTGAAAGCATTTCCTGCCTTGCGATGGTCGGGAGGTTGCTGGAGGCGGAAGGCTGCTTGACTCACGCCGTCCAATATCCTGCGTCGCGGATATGAATTCGATGGCGGCCGCGCGGCTACGTCATAAGTGCCGCATAAGTCCGTCGGCAGCACTAAAGCCCCGAAGGACGAGGCCGCGCGTATCCTCGTCTGGATACTTATAGAATTCCTATAACGTACTTATTCCCGTCCTCTCGAAAACCTATGCGCCGGGTGGCACTTCACCGCCACTGATGACAGGCGGGCGCGGCAACCAATGTCCAACCCTAGTTGATGTACCGCAATCCGCCTGGTCCGGATCTGCGCATGCTGAGCGCGCCATATCCAGGCGCAACACGGAGCACGCCCATGCTCGACATTCTGATGCTCGCCATCGCCGCCGGCCTGTTCGCCGCCGGGATCGGCTACGCCTATGTCTGCGAACGGCTGTGAGGAGAGAACCATGATCTTCGATTACTCGCTCGCCGGCCTCGTTTCGCTCGGCCTCTTCTTCTACCTCACCTACGCCCTGCTGCGCCCCGAGCGCTTCTGATGCCGTGATGATCCTCGCAAAACTGTTCCTGGCGTACGCGCTGTTGAGCGCGGCGCTGCTCGGCCTTTTGGCCGTTCTCCTGCATTCGAAGAAAGTTCGAAAGGCCTGACCCATGACCGCCATCGGCTGGACCCAAATCATCCTCTACTGCGCCATCGTCGTCGCGCTGGCCAAGCCGCTCGGCTGGTACATGACGCGCGTCTTCAACGGCGAGCGCACCTTCCTGTCGCCGGTGCTGCGCCCGGTCGAGAGCGCGCTCTACTGGATCGCCGGCGTCGACGCCAAGCGCGAGCAGCACTGGCTGACCTACACGGTCGCCATGCTGCTGTTCCATGTCGGCGGCTTCCTGATCCTCTACGGCCTGATGCGGCTGCAGGCACTTGCTGCCGTTCAATCCGGCCGGACATGTCGGCGGTCGCGGCGGATCTCTCGTTCAACACCGCGATCAGCTTCATCACCAACACCAACTGGCAGAACTACGGCGGCGAGAGCACGCTGTCCTATCTGGTCCAGATGCTCGGCCTGACCGCACCAGAACTTCCTGTCGGCCGCGACCGGCATCGCGCTCGCGGTCGCGCTGATCCGCGGCTTTGCCGCGCGCCTCGAGCGCACGATCGGCAATTTCTGGGTCGATCTGACCCGCTGCACGCTCTACGTCCTGCTGCCGATCTGCATCGTCTACACGCTGTTCCTGGTCTGGCAGGGCATGCCGCAGACGCTCGGCGCCTATGTCGACGCGACGACGCTCGAAGGCGCCAAGCAGACCATCGCGGTCGGCCCGGTCGCCTCGCAGGTCGCGATCAAGATGCTCGGCACCAATGGCGGCGGCTTCTTCAACGCCAACGCCGCGCATCCCTTCGAGAACCCGACCGCGCTGTCCAACTTCGTGCAGATGCATCTCGATCTTCGCGCTCGGCGCCGCGCTGACCAACGTGTTCGGCCGCATGGTCGGCAACCAGCGCCAGGGCTGGGCGATCCTCGCCGTGATGGGCGTGCTGTTCCTCGCCGGCGTCGCCGTCGCCTACTGGGCGGAAGCCGCCGGCACCTCGACCCTGCAGCAGCCTCGGTCTCACCGGCGGCAACATGGAGGGCAAGGAAGTCCGCTTCGGCATCGTCGCCTCCTCGCTGTTCGCGGTCATCACCACGGCCGCCTCCTGCGGCGCGGTCAACGCCATGCATGACAGCTTCACCGCGCTCGGCGGCATGATCCCGCTGATCAACATGCAGCTCGGCGAGATCATCGTCGGCGGCGTCGGCGCCGGCCTCTACGGCATGCTGCTGTTCGTCATCCTGGCGATCTTCGTCGCCGGCCTGATGGTCGGCCGCACGCCGGAATATGTCGGCAAGAAGATCGAGGCCCGGGAGGTCAAGATGGCGATGCTCGCGATCCTGATGCTGCCGCTGATGATCCTGGGCTGGACCGCGGTCGCCGTGGTCTATCCGACCGGCGGTCGCCTCGATGGCCAATGCCGGCCCGCACGGCTTCTCCGAGATGCTCTACGCCTACACCTCGCCGACCGGCAACAACGGCTCGGCCTTCGCCGGCCTCACCGGCAACATCTTCTTCTACAACGTCACCGGCGCCATCGCGATGTTCATCGGCCGCTTCTTCATGATCATGCCGGCGCTGGCGATCGCGGGCTCGCTGGCGGCGAAGAAGTCGATCCCGCGCGTCGGCCGGCACCTTCCCGACCACGGGCGGCCTGTTCGTCGGCCTCGTCGTCGGCGTCATCCTGATCGTCGGCGGCCTCACCTTCTTCCCGGCGCTCGCGCTCGGCCCGATCGTCGAGCACCTCGCGATGAACGCCGACACCGTCTTCTGATCGAACGCATTCGGAGTAACATCCCATGGAACCCGTACAAAAACTGAACAAGCGGATGCCGGCTGCGACGCTGCTGGATCCGAAGATCGTCGTGCCCGCGATCGGCTCCGCCTTCGCCAAGCTCGATCCGCGCCTGATGATCAAGAACCCGGTGATGTTCGTGGTCGAGGTCGTCGCCGCGCTCACCACCGTCCTCTTCGTCCGCGATCTCGTCACCGGCGGCGGCCAATCTCGGCTTCACCTTCCAGATCATCATCTGGCTCTGGTTCACCGTGCTGTTCGCCAATTTCGCCGAAGCGGTCGCCGAAGGCCGCGGCAAGGCGCAGGCCGAATCGCTGCGGAAGACCCGCACCGAGACCCAGGCCAAGCTGCTGACAGGGATCGACGCAAGACCTATCGCCTCGTGCCCGGCACCAGCCTGAAGGTCGGCGACATCGTGCTGGTCGAGGCCGGCGACATCATCCCGTCCGACGGCGAAGTCATCGAGGGCGTCGCCTCGGTCAACGAAGCCGCCATCACCGGCGAGTCCGCGCCCGTCATCCGCGAATCCGGCGGCGACCGCTCGGCGGTGACCGGCGGCACCCAGGTGCTGTCCGACTGGATCAACGTCCGCATCACCGCCGCGCAAGGCTCGACCTTCCTCGACCGCATGATCACGCTGGTCGAAGGCGCCGAGCGGCAGAAGACGCCGAACGAGATCGCGCTCAACATCCTGCTCGCGGGCCTGACCATCATCTTCGTGTTCGCGACCGCGACCATCCCGAGCTTCGCGGCCTATGCCGGCGGCTCGATCTCGGTGGTGATCCTGGTCGCGCTGTTCGTGACGCTGATCCCGACCACGATCGGCGCGCTGCTGTCGGCGATCGGCATCGCCGGCATGGACCGCCTGGTGCGCTTCAACGTGCTGGCGATGTCCGGCCGCGCGGTCGAGGCCGCCGGCGACGTCGACACGCTGCTGCTCGACAAGACCGGCACCATCACGCTCGGCAACCGGCAGGCCACCGCGTTCCGTCCCGTGCGCGGCGTCACCGAGCAGGAGCTGGCCGACGCGGCGCAGCTCGCCTCGCTCGCCGACGAGACGCCGGAAGGCCGCTCCATCGTCGTGCTGGCCAAGGAGAAATACGGCATCCGCGGCCGCGACATGGCGGAGCTCGCCGCGACCTTCGTGCCGTTCACCGCGCAGACCCGCATGAGCGGCATCGATGCCGGCTCGTCGTCGGTCCGCAAGGGCGCGGTCGATGCGATCCTCGCCTATGTCGGCGGCGGCACGGCGCAGTCGCTCGCGAGCGGCAATGCCGCGCGCGCCCTGCAGCCGGCGGTCACGCCGAGGCGGCCCGCGAGCTGCAGGCCATCGCCGACGAGATCGCCAAGGCCGGCGGCACGCCGCTGGCGGTCGCCAAGGACGGCCGGCTGCTCGGCGTCATCCAGCTCAAGGACATCGTCAAGGGCGGCATCCGCGAGCGCTTCGCCGAGCTGCGCCGCATGGGCATCCGCACCGTCATGATCACCGGCGACAACCCGATGACCGCCGCGGCGATCGCCGCCGAAGCCGGCGTCGACGATTTCCTCGCGCAGGCGACGCCCGAGGACAAGCTGAAGCTGATCCGCGACGAGCAGGCCAAGGGCAAGCTGGTGGCGATGTGCGGCGACGGCACCAACGACGCGCCGGCGCTCGCGCAGGCCGACGTCGGCGTCGCCATGAACACCGGCACGCAGGCGGCGCGCGAGGCCGGCAACATGGTCGACCTCGACTCCAACCCGACCAAGCTGATCGAGATCGTCGAGATCGGCAAGCAGCTGCTGATGACGCGCGGCGCGCTGACGACGTTCTCGATCGCCAACGACGTCGCGAAATATTTCGCCATCATCCCGGCGATGTTCCTCGCCTTCTATCCGCAGCTCGCAGGTGCTCAACGTCATGCACCTGGCGAGCCCGCAGAGCGCGATCCTGTCGGCGATCATCTTCAACGCGCTGATCATCATCGCGCTGATCCCGCTGGCGCTGAAGGGCGTGGCCTACCGCGCCATCGGCGCCGGCGCGCTGCTGCGCCGCAACCTGCTGATCTACGGCCTCGGCGGCATCATCATTCCCTTCATCGGCATCAAGGCGATCGACCTCGTCGTCACCGCCTTGCACCTCGCCTGAGGAGACTTCCCATGTTGAGAGAAATCCGCCCCGCCATCGTCCTCCTGGTCGCGCTCACGCTGATCACCGGCCTCGCCTATCCCGCTCGCGATGACCGGCATCGCCGGCGTGCTCTTCCCGAAGCAGGCGCAAGGCAGCCTGATCGAGAAGGACGGCAAGGTGATCGGCTCCGCGCTGATCGGCCAGGAGTTCGACGGACGACAAATATTTCCACGGCCGTCCGTCGGCGACCACGCGCCCGATCCGAACGACTTCGACCAAGACGGTCGCCGCGCCCTACAACGCGGCCAACTCCGGCGGCTCCAACCTCGGCCCGACCAGCAAGGCGCTGATCGACCGCGTCAAGGGCGACGTCGACAAGCTGAAGGCCGAGAACCCGAACGCGGCCGTGCCGGTCGACCTCGTCACCACCTCGGGCAGCGGCCTCGATCCCGCACATCTCGCCGGAAGCGGCGCTGTTCCAGGTGCCGCGGGTCGCCAAGGCGCGCAACATGCCGGAGGACCGCGTCCGGCAGCTGGTGCAGCGACAACACCGAGGGCCGCACTCGCTCGGCCTCCTCGGCGAGCCGCGCGTCAATGTGCTGGCGCTGAATCTGGCGCTGGATCGCGCGCCGCGAAGTAGTAGGCGCTGGGCGACACGGAACGGCGCGTGATGACTATATCGCGCCTCATGGCGACAGATGAGCGGCCGACGACGCGACGAGATTTGACGACCCTCGCCGGAAGCGCTGCTGGAGGCGGCCCGGCGCGAGGACAGCCGCGCCGGCAAGCTGAAGATCTTTGTCGGCGCCGCCCCCGGCGTCGGCAAGACCTACGAGATGCTGCAGCAGCGCCCGCGCCAGGCTCAAGGACGGCGTACGACGTCGTGGTCGGCGTGGTCGAGACCCACGGCCGCACGGAGACCGAGGCGCTGCTCGCAGGGCTCGAAGTGCATGCCGCGCAAGCGGATCGACTATCGCGGCCAGGCGCTCGACGAGATGGACCTCGACGCGATGATCGCGCGCCGGCCGCAGATCGCGCTGGTCGACGAACTCGCCCACACCAATGCGCCCGGCAGCCGCCATCCCAAGCGCTATCTCGACGTCGAGGAGCTGCTGTCGCGACGGCATCGACGTCTACACCACCGTCAACATCCAGCACATCGAGAGCCTGAACGACGTCGTCGCGCAGATCACCCATGTCCGCGTGCGCGAGACCGTGCCGGATTCCATGTTCGACCGCGCCGACGCCATCGAGCTGGTCGACCTGACGCCCGACGACCTGATCCAGCGGCTGAAGGACGGCAAGGTCTATGTGCCGAAACAGGCCGAGCGCGCGCTGGAGCATTTCTTCTCGCCCGGCAATCTGACCGCGCTGCGCGAGCTGGCGCTGCGCCGCACCGCCGAGCGCGTCGACGAGCAGCTGCTCACCCAGATGCAGGCCCACGCCATTGCCGGGCCCTGGGCGGCGGGCGAGCGCATTCTCGTCTGCGTCAGCGAGGATCCGCGCGCGGCGGGGCTCGTGCGCTACGCCAAGCGCCTCGCCGACCGGCTGCATGCGCCGTGGACCGCGCTCTCCATCGAGACGCGGCGCAGCCTGCAGCTCACCGACGAGGAGCGCGACCGCATCGCCGACACCCTGCG
Organism: uncultured Alphaproteobacteria bacterium; assembly: GCA_963726865.1. Taxonomy (GTDB): domain Bacteria; phylum Pseudomonadota; class Alphaproteobacteria; order Rhizobiales; family Xanthobacteraceae; genus Bradyrhizobium. Next base: position 31,419 of record CAVSEE010000013.1, read on the forward strand.
GCTTGCCGAAGCGCTCGGCGGCGAGGCGCATCACCATCCCCGGCGTCGGCCGGCGCATCGCCGACGACGTGATCGACTTCGCCCACGCCAACAACGTCACGCAGATCGTCATCGGCAAATCGACGCGCTCGCGCTGGTTCGAGCTGCTGCACGGCTCGGTCGTGCACGATCTGGTGCGGCGCGCCGGCAATATCAGCGTCCATGTCATTCGCCGGCGACGGAGCAGCCGATCGGCAAAGAACGACGGTGCAGACCGGCGGCACGGACCGATCCCGTTCGATCCGCAGCCCTATCTGATGGCGCTGCTGATCGTCGCGATCGGGCTCGGCATCGCCGTGCTGATCCAGCCGGTATTCGGCATCGAGAACGTCGATCTCGTCTTCCTGACGGCGGTGGTCGGCGTCGCCGTCCGCTACGGCCTGTGGCCGTCGCTGCTCGCGACCGTCGCCGCGTCGCTGTGCTACAATTTCTTCTTCCTGCCGCCGCTCTACACCTTCACGATCACCGACCCGACCAACGTCGCGGCGTTCTTCTTCTTCATGCTGATCGCGATCCTCGTCTCCAATGTCGCCGCGCGCGTGCGCACGCAGGCGGTCACCGCGATCGGCCGGGCGCGCACCACCGAGTCGCTCTACGCCTTCAGCCGCAAGCTCGCCGGCATCGGCACGCTCGACGACGTGCTGTGGGCGACCGCCTACCAGATCGCGCTGATGCTGAAGGTGCGCGTGGTGCTGCTGCTGCCGCGAGAACGGCGTGCTGACGGTCAAGGCCGGCTATCCGCCGGAGGACGCGCTCGACGAGGCCGATCTCGCCGCGGCGAACTGGGCCTGGAGCAACGACCGCGCCGCCGGCCGCGGCTCCGACACGCTGCCCGGCGCCAAGCGCCTGTTCCTGCCGATGCGCACCGGCCGCGGCCCGATCGGCGTCATCGGCATCGACAACGACAAGCAGGGTCCGCTGCTGACGCCGGACCAGCGCCGCCTGCTCGACGCGCTGGTCGACCAGGGTGCGCTCGCCATCGAGCGCGTGCTGCTGGTCGAGGACATGGACCGCGTCAAGCGCACGGTGGAATCCGACCGGCTGCGCTGGCGCGCTGCTGACCTCGATCTCGCACGATCTGAAGACGCCGCTCGCCTCCGTGCTCGGCTCGGCCTCGACGCTGCGCGACCTCGGCGACGGCCTCGACGACGCGCAGAAGCGCGATCTGCTCGCGACCGTGATCGACGAATCCGAGCGGCTCAACCGCTTCATCGCCAATCTGCTCGACATGACCAAGCTGGAATCCGGCGCGATCGTGCCCGAACACCGCGCCGCACGATCTCGGCGAGATCGTCGGCAGCGCGCTGCGCCGCGCCGGCAAGATCCTCGCGCATCACAAGGTCGAGCTCGCAGCTCGCCGCCGACCTGCCGATGCTGGAGCTCGATGCCGTGCTGTTCGAGCAGGTGATTTTCAACCTGCTCGACAACGCCGCGAAGTATGCGCCGGCCGACACCACGATCTCGATCCGCGCGTCGCAGCGACAAGGATGCGGTCGTGCTGCAGGTGATCGACGAGGGCGACGGCATTCCGCCGGACGATCTCGACAGCATCTTCGACAAGTTCTATCGCGCGCAGAAGGGCGACCAGGTCCGGGCCGGCACCGGCCTCGGCCTTGCGATCTCCCGCGGCTTTGTCGAGGCGATGCACGGCACGATCACGGCCGCCAACCGCACCGACCGCACCGGCGCGGTGTTCACCATCCGCCTGCCGGTACCGGCGGACGCTTCGCCGACTGGATACCGCCGCATGAATGCGCCCGCCATCAAGGTTCTCGTCATCGACGACGAGCCGCCGATCCGCAAGCTGTTGCGGATGGGGCTGAGCACGCAGGGCTATCGACGTTCTCGAAGCCTCCAACGGCAAGCTGGCGCTCGAAATGCTCGCCGCAGGAGCCCGCTCTGATCATCCTCGATCTCGGCCTGCCCGACATCCAGGGCCACGACCTGCTTGCGCATGATCCGCGCCCGCAACGAAAGCGTGCCGATCGTGGTGCTGTCGAGCCGCGGCGACGAGGCCGGCAAGGTGCAGGCGCTCGATCTCGGCGCCGACGACTACGTCACCAAGCCGTTCGGCATGGACGAACTGCTGGCGCGGATGCGCGCCGCGCTGCGCCACCAGCTGCAGGTGCAGGGCGAGCGGCCGATCTTCCGCGTCGGCGAGCTCTCGGTCGATCTGGTCCGCCGCATCGTCAAGGTCGGCGAGCGCGAGATCAAACTCTCGCCGAAGGAATACGACCTGCTGCGCGTGCTGGTGCAGCACGCCGGCAAGGTGCTCACCCATCAGTTCCTGCTGAAGGAATTGTGGAACGAGCTCACCGATGCGCAATATCTGCGCGTCTATGTCCGCCAGCTGCGCCAGAAGATCGAAGCCGATCCCGAGCGCCCGCAATTCGTGCTGACCGAGACCGGGATCGGGTACCGGCTGCGGGCGAGCGATTGAGGCGGGTCAACGCCTGATTTTGGCAGCAAGCATTCAGGATCGAAGGCGGACCGTAAACGCTGCGGCCAATCCCAGTGATGCGGCTACGCCGATGACACAAGCCGTCCATCCGAAGCGATCGAACACCTGGCCGAGAACGGCACTGCCGGCCAACCCGCCGAGAAAATAGCAGGCAAGGTACGTGCCGCTGGCGACGCCGCGATTATCGGCCGCGGCGTGTCCGACGTGGCCGGTGGCGCAGGCCTGCGCAAAGAAGGTGCCGACACCGACCAGCACCATGCCGATCAGCACGCCCGCCAGATGCGACGACAGCAGCAGCGGCAGGCCGGTGGCGGCCGTCGCTAGCCCCACCCAGATCGAAGGACTGGTGCCAAATCGCGCCACCGCCTTGCCGGCAAACAGGGTCGTTACGACAGACGGGGCAAAGACGAAATAAACCAGGCCGATATCCATCATGCCGAGCGCAAGCGGCGGACGCACCAGCACGAAATTGACGAAGGTGAAGGTGCCGATGAAGGCGAACAGGATGCAGAAGCCGATGGCGAAGGTCGCGCGAAGCTGCGGGTTGCGCCAATGCGCGATCATTGCCGCAAACGGCGACTGCGCCACCGGCATCGCCTGCATCGGCTGCACGCGGGCAATGGTGAAATAGACCAGCACCGCGCCGGCCAGATTGAGCATCGCAAAGAAGTAGAAGTTCGATGCCAGCCCGAACGTATCGGCCACCGCGGCCGAAATCAGCCGGCCAACGAGATTGCTGGCGACATTGCCGGTGATGTAGGCCGCGAACGCGCCGCCGACGTCCATGGCGCTGCATTGCTCGCCGAGATAGGCGAGCGTCAGCGCGAAGGCCGAGGCCATGCAGAGGCCTTGTGCGACGCGCAGCATCGTGAACACCGTCAGATCAGGCGCGCTCGCCAGCAAGGTTGTCGGTACCGCCAACACCACAAGGCTGATCAGGATGCCGAGCCGGCGGTCGATATGGGGGCTGAAGAAGCCGACCACGAGGCCTGATATCGCCATGCCCATGGTGCTGGCGTTGACGGCAAAACCCATCGCAGCCGGGCTCACGCCGTAGTGGCGCGTCAGCGACGGCAGGATGGCCTGCGTGGCAAAGAGATCGACCACGGTGAGGAACGCGGTCAGCCCGATGACGAGGGAGCGCAGCGCGACGCCCGGCGAATGACCGTGCATGTCGCTCGCTCTCATTGGTGCGGCAATGTCGCTCATGGTGCTCTCCCGGGAAAGAAGCGGATGTGACGCCCGGGCCGCGCGGGGCAACGCGGGGGATTCCGGGACGTCACATCCTGTAACGAGGCAGGGGCAGCGTCTCGTTACATGTTGTGGTCGTGCGGATCCTTGCGGACGTCGCCGACGTATAGGATGACGGTTTCCTTGCCGAGGTTCTTCCACCAGTGCGAGGTGCCGGACACTTCAGGGCGGATGTCGCCGGCCTTGTGCACGATCGGATCGGCGCAGTTCGAGGCATATTCGACGATCTCGCCCTGCTGCACGAAGATCAGCGCCGGACGGTCGTCGTGGCTGTGCCACGGCACGATGCCGCCGGGCTCAATGGTCAGCTTGCGGAAGCGCAGCTCGCGATCCTTGATGTTGGCCGGCTGCTTTTCCAGGTTGATTGCGCCGAGCGTAACGTCGGTGACGCCGACCGGCTTGTAGTCGACCATCTCGCGCACATTGGGCTTCATCTTGCCGGCCGGGCATTCGCCGGCGAAGGCCGGAGCTGCGGCGAATACGCCGGCGATTGTCAATGCAGCGAGCAGCGGATGCGAAACTTTCGTAAGCTTGAACATGGTGATCTCCTTTGGCCGTCTTGGCCGGTTGGCCCCGGCCCCGATTTTCTGGCCGGCGATGGCAGCAATTTCGTCGATGACGCCTCTACAAGGAAATGCCTGGTTGCTCTGGGTTCGATAGCGCCGCGCTATTCGCGCTCAGCCGTGACCGAGCATGTTCTTGATGTCGGATGCGAAGGTCGGATAGGCGTAGACATTCTCGCGGATTTGCGCCGCGGTGATGCCGAAGCGCATCGCAAGGCCGAAGATGTTGATCAGCTCCTGGCCGGCGTGACCGACGAAATGCGCGCCGAAGATCCGGCCGGTGTTCTTCTCGACGATCACCTTCGACCAGGCCACCGTCTCCGCATAGGTACGCGCCGAGAACCAACCGAGCATGTCGTTGACGTGAACGTCGACGGCGAGACCCTTCTGCCTTGCCGCCTTTTCGGTGAGGCCGACCGCGGCGAGCGGCGGCGTGGTGTAGACCGAGGTCGCCATGCTCGCGTAGTCGGGACTGTATTTCTGGCCCTCGACGATGTTGCGGCCGACGATATCGCCCTCATAGGTCGCGATCGGCGAAAGTTGCGGCGACGTCGGCACGGCGTCGCCGGCGACATGGACGATCGGATTCGAGGTCGAACGCAGGTGCGCGTCGACCGACACGCGGCCATTCGCCTGCGCAACATTGCCGGCCGCCAAATTCAACGTGTCCACATTGGCAATGCGCCCTGCGCCGTTGACGACGCGATCGGCCTCGAGCGCCTGCTCGATTCCGCCGTGAACGAAGGTCACGCGAAGCCGCCCGTTGGCCGGTTCGATCCTGCTGACGGTCACAGCGGTCTTGACACGAATACCGATCCGCTCGCTCTCGGCCTGCAATTGCGCCACTGCATCGGCGTCCATGGCGGGAAGCAGCTGCGGCAACGCTTCGAGAATGGTGACCGCCGTCCCGACGCGGGCGTAGACATGGCCGAATTCGAGCGAGATCACGCCGCCGCCGACGAAGATCACGGAGCCGGGCAATTCGCGTTCGCTCAGCATCTCGTCCGACGTGATCATGTACTCCGCGCCCTGAAATCGGCAGCGGCCGCGGCTTCGAGCCCGTCGCAATCACGATGTGCCTTGCTTCCAGCGTGCGGTTGCCGACGCGGATGGTGTTGGGGCCGGCAAAGGCGGCCTCGCCCCTGATCACCTCGACCTGCCGCCGCGCCATGGCGCGGGCGAGGTTTTCCGGGAATGTCCTTGATCATTTCTTTCTCGCGATCGATCAGGGCCGACCAATCGAGCCTCGGCTTGCCGACGGTGATGTGATGGATCGAAGCCCGCTCGATCTCGTGCAGCGCATGGCCGGCGGCGACCAGGATCTTCTTCGGCGTGCAGCCGCGGTTCGGGCAGGTGCCGCCGAGGTCGCGCGCTTCGATCATGGCGACCGACATGCCGGCGCGGCGCACCGGACCGGTGACGCCGATGCCGGCGTTGCCGCCGCCGAGGATCACGACGTCGAATGGCTCGCCCGCGTCATTTGGAGGTGATCGTCGAGGTGATGGAGTTGACGACCGATCGTCGCCATCTTGAATTGCGCGACGCGATCCTTGATGTTGTGACGCCTGCGCGATCCATTCGAAATCGGTCCACACCGCCCAGACGTCGCCATTGTCGTCCTGGGTCAGCAGCAGCCGCACCGGCCAGTCGAGCCCGGCATTGGGGTTCGAGGTGATGAACTGCGTGCCGAGCGGCGGGTTGCCGAACACCAGCAAGGTCGAGGGCCGCAGCTTGATGCCGGCGTCGGCCGCGAGCCTGGACTGCTCGATTTCGGAGAAGAACTTGATGCCCTTGGCGGCGATATCGGCCTTGATCCTGACGATCGCTTCCTGCATCGGCACCGCGCTCTTGACGCGGACGATGCCGTCGTCGCTGTCGGCCCGGGCATGGGATACGCTCAGCGCAAGCACGGCAACGAATGCCAGCGACGAATAGTGGCGAGCAAGGCGGATCATCGGAAACTCCTGTCCGTTAGCGGAATGCTTGCGGTCAGGATGACGGCGCCAGACGACAAAATGAAATACGAATGCGCTCTCGATGCGATAGCCCTCCGCTATCGGCGCTCCATGCCCCGGGGCTATCGAACCGATTGGGGATCGGTATTTCTCATTAGCGGTCGGGAGAGCCTCAGATGCGAGCCGCGCCCGATTGGCGGGCGTCCAACCTTCCAAAGGAGCCCCCAATGACCAGACTGTCCAAGACCCTGATCGCTGCCGCGGCGTTCGCGACCATCGCGACGGCGGCGTTCTCCCAAGCCGCGTGGCAGATGAACTCCGGCACGGCCTACATGTATGCCGGCCCCGGCAAGATGAACTCCATGGCGATGGCGCCCGGCGAGAAGAACCACGACGCCATGATGAAGCGCGCCACCAAGGTGCCGGCGAACACCACGTTCTTCATGCACAACAACGAGCTCTATTCGGTGTCGGGCATGCTCGACCCGACCGGCAATTTCTATCGTCAACTGATACGCACGCCGATGCCGGGCCGCCCCTTGCGGGCGGCCACGGCTCGAAAATATGATGCAGCCAACGAGAATGCCGGAGCCTGAGATGACGCAATTGACGCCTGCCAATACCGAGCGTCTGCGCAATGCCTTCCTGCAGTGCCGCGACATGGAAGGCACCTTGCGGGAGCAACTGGAAGCCTATGCGGCGGCAGGGCGGGAGATTTTCCCGGCCTATGGCGAGGCGGTGGACCGGCTGGTGGCGCGCCTTCACGAGAATGGCGGCGGCGAGAATGCGCCACGTCCCGGCGATCCCATGCCGCCCTTCATGCTGCCGGACGATGCGGGAAACGTCGTCACGCTGAATTCCCTGATCGCCAAGGGACCAGTCGCCGTGATGTTCTTTCGCGGCCATTGGTGCCCCTATTGCCGGCTCAATGTCCGCGCGGTGATCCAGGCGATCGACCGCATCAAGGCGATGAACGCGCAGGTCGTCGCGATCATGCCGGAGCTGCAGGAATACGCCGAGAAGTTCAAGGCCGAATCCGGCGCGCCGTTCCCGGTGCTGACCGACCTCGACAATGGCTATGCGCTCTCGCTCAATCTTGCGATCTGGCTCGGCGCCGAGATCCAGCGGCTGTTGTCGTATACGAATCTGGCGAATTTCCACGGCAATGACGGCTGGGTGCTGCCGATCCCGGCGACCTTCGTGGTCGGGCGCGACGGCCTCGTGAAGGCACGCTTCGTCGACCCGGATTTCCGCAAGCGGATGGAGATCGACGATCTGCTGTCCGCGCTGCAAGGCGCAGGATGAAGGTGAACGCTAGGCGTCGCCGCGCTACTTGCTGCTCAAGAAACTGCTGCCAGTCCGCGCCGCGCAGCATCCGCATCACCGCAGACGCCACCGCCGTCCGCTCGCGCCCCGCGACGCCGTAGAGGTGCACGGTGCGCCGCGCATCCAGGCCGTCGACCGCCGCGCGCTTCAACGACGCCGGCATCGTGGCGGTGTGCGGGATCAAGGCGACGCCGATATCGGCCTCGAGCAGCTCGATCAGGTCGCGTTCGCTGGCAATCTCGTGCTTGCGATCGACGTCGAGGCCGTGCTCGCGCAGGGAATCGTTGATGCGCTCGGCATGCTCGCAGTAGCGGCGCGACAATAATTGTTCGCTGCGCAGATCCTCGAACTCGACATTGTCGCGGTCCGCCAGCGAGTGCCGGCCATTGACGACGAGTTCAAACCCTTCGGTGAACAGCGGCCAGACGTCGAGCCGGTCCCAGTCGCTGCCGAGTTCGGCCGCGATGCCGAGCTCGGCCTCGCCGCTCCTGAGATATTCGCCGACCTGCTGGCTGTCGCCGCGCAGGAAACGGAATTCCAGCCGGTTGAACTGGCGCCTGATCTGGTCGAGATAGGGAATGAGCAGCGACAGGTCGATCGAATGCGTCAGCGCGATGCGCAGCGCGCCGACGTCGCCGCTCTTCAGCGAAGCCGCCAGCGATCGCGCACCGCTTGCCGCCTCGAAGCATTGCTGCAGCAGCGGCTGCATGCGCTGGCCAAGCTCGGTCAATTGCACCGGCCGCTCGCGGCGAAACAGGTCGCCGCCGAGTTCGGCCTCGAGCTGCTTGATCGCGCGCGTCAGCGACGGCTGCGCGACATTGCAGTCGTCGGCCGCCTTCGTGAAGTTCAGCGTGCGCGCCACCGCGAGGAAATATCGCACCTGGTGCATTTCCATGATCGTCTGCCCCGATCTCTGCTGGTGGCCAAGCTAGCCGACAACGACGCTGAAATGACACGGCAATTGCGATAGCGCGCAGCCTATCGTTTCGGAAGCCAAAGGGTATTTCCGTGTAAAGGCCTCGCCCGGCAGATTGGCCCGACATCACGGCGAGGAGGGCCAGTCATGAACATCCAGATCAAGACACAAGGCACGACGACGATCGGCCCCTCGCGGGCAAGGTCTCGCTTGTCACCGGCTCGACCAGCGGCATCGGGCTCGGCATTGCACGCGCGCTGGCGGAGGCCGGCTCCGCGGTCGTGCTGAATGGCCTCGGCGCCGCCGCCGAGATCGCGAAAACCCGCGAGCATATCGCCTCCGAGTTCGGCGTCATCGTCGGCTATTCGCCGGCGGACATGACCAAGCCCGACTCGATCGCGGACATGATTGCCGCAACGCTGGCCGAACATGGCCGGCTCGACGTGCTGGTCAACAATGCCGGCATCCAGCATGTCGCGCCGCTCGAGCAGTTTCCGGTCGAGAAGTGGGATGCGATCCTCGCGATCAATCTCTCGTCCGCCTTTCACACCACGCGCGTCGCGTTGCCCGCGATGCGCCGGAACAAGTTCGGGCGCATCGTCAACATCGCCTCCGCCCACGGCCTGGTCGCTTCGCCGTTCAAGGCGGCCTATGTCGCGGCCAAGCACGGCATTGTCGGCCTGACCAAGGTGACCGCGCTGGAGACCGCCGAGGACGGCATCACCTGCAACGCGATTTGCCCCGGCTATGTCTACACGCCGCTGGTCGAGGCGCAGATCGACGGCCAGGCCAGGGCACACGGCATCTCGCGCGACAAGGTCATCCGCGACGTGCTGCTGGCGCAGCAGCCCAACAAGCGGTTCGCCACCGTTGAAGAGCTCGGTGCGCTCACCGTGTTCCTGGCGAGCGACGCGGCGGCCTCGATCACCGGCATTGCTCTGCCGGTCGATGGCGGCTGGACCGCTCACTAGGCCGTGAGCGCGTAACACGTCGAGAATAACCAACGAACTTGGCCGATAGGGCCCATGCAGGGAGCGGAACATGAATACCGTTGACAGGAATGCTTCGAACGTCACGCCGCTCGGCAAGGCCGACCCCGGCCAGGTCGTGCTGGTGCTGCAGGGCGGCGGCGCGCTCGGCTCCTACCAGGCCGGCGTCTACCAGGCGCTGCACGAGGCCGGTATCGAGCCGGACTGGATCATCGGCACCTCGATCGGCGCCATCAATGCCAGCCTCATCGCCGGCAACGCGCCGCAGCACCGGCTGCCGCGGCTGCGAGAATTCTGGAAGAGAATGGAGCAGCATCCGGTCTGGAGCTTTCGCGACTTCATCCCAGGCTTCAACGAAAAGCTGTCCTATTGGGCGACCGTGACCAACGGCATTCCCGGCTTCTTCCGGCCCAACCCGCTGGCGCATGTCGGCGATTCCTATCCGCTCGGCGCCGACAATGCCGGCTACTATTCGACGGCGCCGCTGCAGCAGACGCTGACCGATCTCGTCGATTTCAAGCTGCTCAACGCACGCAAGCCGCGGCTCACCGTCGGCGCCGCGCATGTGCGGACCAGCCAGATGCGCTATTTCGACAGCCGCGATGATGAGCTCACCGTGCGCCACATCATGGCGTCGGGCGCGCTGCCGCCAGCTTTTCCCGCTGTTCGCATCGACGGCGAACTCTATTGGGACGGCGGCATCCTCTCCAACACGCCGACGGAAGCCGTGTTCGACGACAATCCACGCAGAAATTCGCTGATCTTTGCCGTGCATCTGTGGAATCCGTCGGGCGAGGAGCCGTCCACGATGAAGGACGTGCTCAACCGCCACAAGGACGTGCAATATTCCAGCCGCATCGCCAGCCACATCACGCGCCAGCAGCAGGCGCACCGCCTGCGCCACGTCATCAACCAGCTAGTGGCGCGACTGCCCGAGGACGAGCGCAAGACCGACGCCGTGCGGGAGCTCGCCGGCTACGGCTGCCCGACCCGCATGCACGTGGTACGGCTGCTGGCGCCGCAGCTCGAATGCGAGACCCACACCAAGGACATCGACTTCTCGCCATCCGGCATCATGCAGCGCTGGGATGCCGGCTACAGCCACACCAAGGCCGTGCTGGAACAGAGGCCCTGGATCGGCGAATTCGATCCGCTGTCGGGAGTGATCCTGCACGAGCAGGAGAAGTTGATGCCAGAGGCTGCGGAGTGAGCGGTGCAGCAACGGGCCTCAGGCCCGCTCATGCCCGACGAGCCGGTAGTTAGTTCCGAAATTCCGCCTCCCCAGCCGTTCATCAACATTAAATTCCCCGGCAGCCCTATCGCAAAGGGAAGCCGCAGGAAAATATGGCCGACCTGACGGTTGAAATTCACTGGGTAAACTGGAGGCGTCGGACATGAAGAAAGCAGTATTGGCGTTAGCGACCGTTGCCACCATCGGTGTCACGACCTTGGCGGCCCCCTCACCGGCTCACGCGTGGCGCGGCGGCGGCTGGGGGTGGGGTCCTGGACTCGCGGCCGGGCTTATCGGAGGGGCCGTGATCGGTGGCATCGCATCCAGCGCTTACGCGTATGGCCCTGGCTACGGCTACTATGGACCGGGCTACGGCTACTATGGCGGGTATGCCCCCGCATATTACGGTTACGCTCCCGCGTACGGCTACGCGCCCGCATACTATGGCGGCTACCGGTCGGCCTATTATGCGCCCGCCTACTATGGCCCCCGGTACCGGCGCGTTATTCGCCCCGCATACGCTTACGGGCCGCCTCGGTACTATCGCGCCCGTTATTATGGCTGGTGATCGCCAGGGGCGATCCCGCAGTCCCACACAATGAATGGGCCGCAGAGAAATCTGCGGCCCGTTTTCGTTCTCAGTCTGCAATCCAGGCATTTGCCGAACTTCTGAATTTCCTCTTGACATTTCCACAAATCAGAACTATATTCTCCGTTAGCCCGCGCCGCCATGAGGGACGCATCATGATCGTCACGATACGTGGCGCGGGTTGCGATGGACGCTTGCCGCGTCAGGCGCTTTGGCGCCGGACGAAAACGCGGCAGCGTACGGCGAAATCGTGTGGTCCTGGCGCCGCGACCCTGGCGTCTATCCGGCCTGCCTGTGCGGGCTCGGCAACGGTGACAATCAAGGCCGCTCACCGGGGAGAGCACGTATAAGCCGTAAAGCCATTGCGCGGGGAAGGCCGGGATGTCTCGGCTGTACCTGTCAAACCCGTGTGCGTTTCTTTCTACCCATTGCACACGGCGCTGCGGGCGCAGTCGGCGCCCGGCTTTCCCTGCGCCCTCTGTTCACAGAGGGAGCAACGAATTGGCACCACCCGGGCGAAAACCGTCCGCGGGAAAGGCGTACGCATGTCTCCATCGTCATCTGCGAGCGAAGCGAAGCAGTCCAGCTTCGTCGCGGCGGCGGGAAAGCTGGCATTGCTTCGTCGCTTACGCTCCTCGCAATGACGGCGAGGCACGCGTCGCGCAACGATGACTACGGCTGACACGCACGACCGCCCTTACTTCGGCATCCCCTTCGGCATCATCGCCTTGAGCTTGTCGAGCTCGAGGATGTTCATCTTCATGCCGCCGGGCATCACGATGTCGCCGGGCTTCTGGTCCGCCTTGCAGGCGCCGACCCACTTCGCCTCGACCGTGGTGGTGGAATCGCGGGTGATGTTGGCAGGCCCGCCCTCGCTGTGCGAGGTCGACTTCACCGTGTAGGCGGAATTGAAGTCGCCGGTGATCTCGGCATGCGAGGTGATGGTCATGCCGGCGACGCTGCAGACGGTGTCGCTGACATAGCCGGCCGCGGTCTTCTGGATGTCCTGCTTGGCGCAGGTCTCCTTGCCCGGCGAGAACGAGGTGCTCATCTGCTTGTCGGTGGTGGCGTCGGTGCAGTGCTGCATGGTCATGTCGGGCACCGAACTTCCGGTGCGCACCATCTTCATTTCCCACAGGCCGGCCTTGCGGACCGGCAGCTCCACCGCGAGCGCGCCCGTCCCCGGCAACAGCGCAAGCAGGCCGAGCATGGAAACAAATGAGAGAAGCTGTCGCGTCATGCGTCGCGCTCCCGTCTGGCTGTGATGGAAGATGAATCTAGTACTTGGTCACCAGCGGCCGGTCATTGGCGCCATAGGGCACCCAGCGGCAGGCAAAGGAGATGTAGCCGCCCTCATAGGCCTGGATGGCGAGGAACTTCACCACCTTGCCGTAATAGGCGCAGTGCTCGACCGCGAGCTGGCGGATGTCGCCCTGAGAGGTCAGCGAATAGGCGATGATGCCGCCGGTATCGTTGGCCTTGAACGGCGGCACCCAATCGGCCTTCGCCGGCACGGAAGCCAGCATCCCGCCCATCGCAACCAGGCCCACGGCCAGAATCTTTCGCATCACCGACTCCATTGCAGCGGGGGCACCTTAGAGCGCCTCGCAAGCCATGAAAAGGACGCGGCGGTTGGCGATAAGCGAACTCTCCTGAGGTGTTGCCGCGTTGCACTTGACCCGCCCCGGCCTTCGCGGCACCGTCCGGCCCAAATAGACCGTGAAGCGGATTGCCATGCGCGCCTTGAAATCACCGAAGAAATCCGCCCAGAAATCCATTCTCGGCATGGCGCTCGGCGCCCTGCTCGGCCTGTTGGCATTCGGCGAGGCCCAGGCCGCCAGCCCGCTGGAGCTGAATTTCTGGCTCAACGGCCCGCGCTACGACGGCAATGTGAAGCCCTGCGAGGCGGCCTTGCCGACCATCATCTCGCAGTTCCGGGAGAAGGAGAGCACCTTCTGGAATTCGAGCCTGGCGATCACGGCCTATGGCGACGTCCACGAGACCGGCTTCCGGCCCTGGCAGTCCGACAACATTCCGCGGCGCTTCTGCACCGGTCAGGTCATGGTCTCCGACGGCAAGGTCCGCCCGGTGCATTTCTCGATCATCGAGGACGGCGGCTTTGCCGGCTTCGGCCAGGGCGTCGAATGGTGCGTGGTCGGGCTCGACCGCAACTGGGCCTTCAATCCGGCCTGCAAGGCCGCCCGGCCCTGATTCGGCGCCGGCCCAGCGGCCGGCCGGCGCTACCTTACATTTTGTTCTTGAAATGTTCTCGCCGCCTGCTAGGCTCCCGGCCGGTCTGGTGTGAGGGCGCGGTCATGGGTCATTGCTTTTCGATGCTGGCTTTCCGGCTTGCCGCTGCGCTGATCTTCCTGCTCGGGCCGGCCTTCCTTGCAGCCCGGCGGATGCGCAGGATCGCCGCCAGAACACCCCCGGCGAGTTCGATTTCTATGTGCTGTCGCTGTCCTGGTCGCCGTCCTTCTGCGCGTCGGCCGAGGAGCGCGGCAATGGCGAGCGCTCGCAGGCGCAATGCAGCGCGCGGCCCTTCTCCTTCGTGGTGCACGGGCTGTGGCCGCAATACGAGCGCGGCTTTCCCGAATATTGCGAGCGCGTCGCCCGAATGGGTCGATCGCAAGTCACGGTGTCTGCGATGCTGGATCTGATGCCGGCGCAAGGGCTGATCGTCAATGAGTGGAAAAAGCACGGCACCTGCTCCGGCCTTCGGCCCCGGGCCTATTTCGAGACCATCCGGAAAGCGCGCGCCGCGGTGAAGATCCCGGACGAGCTGCTGCAGCTGTCGAAGCCGAAGATGATCTCGCCGGAAGAGCTGGAAGCCGATTTCATCAAGGCCAATCCGGGGCTGACCGCCATCCGCGATTTCGGTGACCTGCGACTCGCGGCGGTTGAATGAAGTGCGCATCTGCATGAGCAAGGATCTGCAATTCCGCGCCTGCGAGGAGAACGATCGCCGCGCCTGCAAGCGCGAGCAGGTGCTGATGCCGCCGGTGCGCGGAGGCTAGAGGTGATGTCGTTGTGGCGCGATGCGGCTTGTCCCACTGAGGCTCGCAGAGCGAAGGCGGAATGAACTATCGCCACGCCTTCCACGCCGGCAGTTTCGCCGATGTCATCAAGCACATCGTGCTGGTGCGCATCCTGCTTTACCTGCAGGAAAAGCCGGCCGCCTTCCGCGTCATCGACACCCATGCCGGCAGCCGGCCGCTACGATCTCACCGGCGATGAGGCGCAGCGCAGCGGCGAATGGCGCACCGGCATTGCGCGGATGATGCAGGCGCGCTTCTCGGAAAAAGTCCTGCCGCTGCTCGCGCCTTATCTCGACATCGTGCGGGCCTTCAATTCCGGCGCCGAGCTTGCGGCCTATCCGGGATCGCCGCTGATTGCCCGCGCGCTGCTGCGGCCGCAGGACCGGATGACCGCCTGCGAGATCGAGCCGAGGCGCGCGCAAGCAGCTGATCGATGCGCTGCGCCGCGACACCCAGGCGCGCGTGGTCGACCTCGACGGCTGGAAGGCGCTGTCCGCCTTCGTGCCGCCCAACGAGCGGCGCGGCCTCGTGCTGATCGACCCGCCGTTCGAGGCCAAGGACGAATTCGAGCGGCTGGCGACCGGCTTTCATGCCGCCTTCCAGAAATGGCCGACCGGCAGCTACCTGATCTGGTATCCGGTCAAGAGCCGGCGTGCCGCCGACACGCTGGCGCGGGAGGTCGCGCAGGCCACTGCCGCCGCCAAACCCGCCGGCGCGTGCCTGCGGCTGGAATTTTCCGTCGCGCCGCAGGAGACCGGCGGTCCGCTCACCTCCACGGGCCTCTTGATGGTCAACCCGCCCTGGACGCTGCACGCCGAGCTCAAGGCGATCCTGCCCGAGCTTGAAAAGCCGCTCGGCCAGGGCGGCGCCGGCCGCTTCCGGCTGGAGACGCCGAAGCCGTGAGCCGCGCCTCCGGGGTCCTGCGGGCTGCAAAATCCATAGGCAACCCCCCGGGAACCGTATTATGCTCCGCCCTGTTGGGACTGGCTTTACGTTCCGCTTCCGCGAATGGTTGCGGCGGAGTGACAAGGCCTAAAAACAGCCAGGCGGATGCCGCGATTTGCTTGCGGTTCGTCAAGGTGGCCATGCTTTCCGGCAGCGATTGTCCGGTCGGCCGAGTGCAGTTTATGCGCCGGCAAAGCAGACGGGGGAGGTTTCCCGATGGCCATGACTGGGACGGTCAAGTTTTTCAACGGCGAACGCGGCTACGGCTTCATCAAGCCGGACGACGGCGGCCGCGATGTGTTCGTTCATATCACTGCGGTGGAACGCGCCGGATTGAAGGATCTCGCCGAGGGACAGCGCATCAGCTTCGAGGTCGAGCCGGACAAGAAGGGCAAGGGCCCGAAAGCCGTCAACCTCGTCATCTCGTCCTGACTTCAGCTCACTTCCGTCTGACCGCAAAAAATTCCCGGCCACTTTTCGGCGGCCGGGAGTTCGTTACGACAAGTGTTCTTGTGGACGTCTTCTCGTTGGACGCGCCGCTGTCTCTAGAAGTGGTAGTTCACCCCGGCCCGCACCGTAGAGAAGCTCAGGCCGTGCGAGGCGCCGGTGATGACGAAATTGCTGTTGGCGAGATCGACATAGAGATATTCGACCTTGGCGCTCCAGTTCGGCGCGAAGCCGAACTCGGCGCCGACGCCCGCGGTCCAGCCGGCACTGGTGTGGGATTCCGAGAGGCCGAAGGTGGCGGCGCGCAGTTCGCCAAAGGCCAGACCCAGCGTGCCGTAGAACAGCACGTTGTTGTAGGCATAGCCGCCGCGGCCGCGCAGCGTGCCGAACCAGGGGTTGGAGAACTTCCACGCCGCAAAAGTGTCGTCGGCGCTGCTGGCCTGGATGTCGCCCTCGACGCCGAACACCCACGGGCCGTTCTGCCAGTTGTAGCCGGCCTGCAGGCCGCCGATGAAGCCGCTCGGCTTGGCCCAGGCATTGTCCACGCTGCCCCAGGCGTAGCCGATATTGCCGCCGAGATAGGGGCCGGCCCAGCTATAGGCGTTGAGCGGCTGGTTGACCGTGTAGGGCGGGCGCGCTGTAGTTGAGGTCGGCCGCATGCGGCCGGAAGGCTCAAGCCGGCTGCGATCGCCGCGACCGCGCCCCACACAAACCTGGTCATCGGTACTCTCCACCACGCTACTCGGCCCGCGACCAGGGCCGGCAAACGCTCGCCGCCGTGGTTACGGAATTCCAGTCTTTTCGGGTAAGAGTTATCGAGAGTTTTAAGTTAAAGGCTTGTTAAGCTGGGTTACCGGCCGCTCATCATTCTTAAAAATGTGTTACTTGCGGACCGCCCGCCCCGCGCCCGGCGCGACTGGCGATGCCGCGCTCCAGTGCATAAATTCGGCCCATGAACGACGATTCCAGCGAACATCCGGCGGCGCCCAACCAGCGCAAGGGCAAGCGCGGTTCCCCCGGCGACACGCCGCCGCAGGATGCCACCGCCGACGTCGATCCGGCGACGGCGACGGCCGAGGACGATGAGGAAGCGCGGCTGCCCGAACTCGCGGAGGAAGGCGCGGAAGCCATCGCCGAAGGCGGGCTGACGACGGGACATGCGGCGATCGAGAATGCGGTGCGGCTCGCCCCCACCTCGCCCGGCGTCTACCGCATGCTCAATGCGGCCAGCGACGTGCTCTATGTCGGCAAGGCCAAGAACGTCAAAAAGCGCCTGACCTCGTATGCGCGGGTCAACGCGCCGCAGCCGGCGCGCATCCTGCGCATGATCGCGGCGACCACGAATGTCGAGATCATCTCGACCACCACCGAGACCGAAGCGCTGCTGCTGGAAGCCAACCTGATCAAGCAGCTGCGCCCGCGCTTCAACGTGCAGCTTCGCGACGACAAGTCGTTTCCCTATATCCTGATCTCAGGCGACCACTGGGCGCCGCAGATCCTGAAACATCGCGGCGCGCAGACGCGGCCCGGGCGCTACTTCGGCCCGTTTGCGTCTGCGGGCGCCGTCAACCGCACCATCACGGCGCTGCAGCGCGCGTTCCTGATCCGCTCCTGCACCGACTCGTTCTTCGAGAGCCGCACCCGCCCCTGCCTGCTCTACCAGATCCGCCGCTGTGCCGGCCCTTGCACGCGCGAGATCGATTTTCCCGGCTACACCGAACTGGTGCGCGAGGCGACCGAATTCCTGTCCGGCCGCAGCCACGCGGTGAAGCAGCTGCTCGCGGCCGAAATGGAGAGGGCGTCCGGCGAGCTCGAATTCGAGACCGCGGCCACCTTCCGCGACCGCCTCGCCGCGCTGTCGGCGATCCAGTCGCAGCAGGGCATCAATCCGCGCAGCGTCGAAGAAGCCGACGTGTTCGCGATCCATCAGGACGGCGGCTATTCCTGCGTCGAGGTGTTCTTCTTCCGCACCGGCCAGAACTGGGGCAACCGCGCCTATTTCCCGCGCGCGGAAAAGACGTATACGCCGGAAGAAGTGCTGAACTCATTCGTGACGCAATTCTACGACGACAAGCCGCCGCCGAAACTGATCCTGCTCTCGCATGAGGTCGAGGACACCGCCCTGCTGGCGGATGCCCTGTCGGTCAAGGCCGGCTTCAAGGTCGAGGTCTCCGTGCCCAAGCGCGGCGAGAAAAAGGAAATGATCGCGCATGCGCTGACCAACGCGCGCGAGGCGCTCGGCCGCAAGCTCGCCGACACCGCGACGCAAAGCCGCCTGCTCAACGCGATGGTCACGACGCTCGGCCTGCCGCATGCGCCGAAGCGCATCGAGGTCTACGACAACAGCCACATCCAGGGCAGCAACGCGGTCGGCGCCATGATCGTCGCCGGCCCCGACGGCTTCATGAAGAACCAGTACCGCAAGTTCAACATCAAGTCGGAAGGACTGACGCCCGGCGACGACTACGGCATGATGCGCGAGGTGCTGCAGCGCCGCTTCAAGCGGTTGATGAAGCCGGCCGATGAAGACGACAAGAAGCCGCGCGACGACGATTCGTTTCCGCAATGGCCCGATCTCGTCATCATCGACGGCGGCCGCGGCCAGCTCAATGCCGCGCGCGAAATCTTCGCCGAACTCGGCGTCGACAAGGTGACGCTGCTCGGCGTCGCCAAGGGACCCGACCGCGACGCCGGCCGCGAGACCCTGTTCATGCCGGAGCGCGAGGCGATCAAGCTGGAGCCGCGCGACCCCGTGCTCTATTTCATCCAGCGGCTGCGCGACGAGGCGCATCGATTCGTGATCGGCTCGCACCGCAAGCTGCGCAAGAAGGACATCCGCGAGGCCGGCCTGCAGGAGATTCCGGGCATCGGCCCGTCACGCAAACGTGCCTTGCTGCTGCACTTCGGGACGCTGAAGGAGATCGAGCGGGCCTCGGTCGCCGACCTGGGTAAAGTTCCGGGGGTCAGCGCCGAAAGCGCCCGCCGGATCTTCGAATATTTCCACACCCAGCCCGGCTAAATACGGATTTGGCGTAATATATGCTTCATCTCCCTCCGCTCATGTGCGCCAAGGTGTTGACCTCTCTGCTTCGCCGGTATTGGTAAGACGAATGAACATCGCAACCACAAGAAGCCATTCCAAGAGCTTTTCGGTCCCGAATATCCTCACCGTGGGGCGGATCGCCGCCATTCCCGTCGTGGTCGGCTGCGTCTACGTCCAGTCGATCCTGGACGGCCCGCTGTGGCTGCGCTGGGTCGCGCTGGCGGTATTCATTGCAGCGGCAATCACCGACTGGCTGGACGGCTACTATGCGCGAATCTGGGACCAGCAATCGGCGTTCGGCCGGATGCTCGATCCGATCGCCGACAAGCTGCTGGTTGCTTCGTGCCTGCTGATGCTGGCGGCCGACAACTCGATCCACGGCTGGACGCTGTGGGCGGCGATCGTGATCCTGTGCCGCGAGATCCTGGTGTCGGGCCTGCGCGAATATCTCGCGGCACTCCGGGTCAGCGTTCCCGTCACCAAACTCGCGAAATGGAAGACCACCATCCAGCTGATCGCGATCGGCTTCCTGATCGCGGGCGAAGCGGGCGAGCAGATCATCCCGCCCACCACGCTGATCGGCATCGTGCTGCTGTGGCTGTCGGCGATCTTCACGATCTACACCGGCTGGGATTATTTCCGCGCCGGCATCCATCACCTCATCAAGGAGGATGAGGGATGAAGCTGAAGTACTTCGCCTGGGTGCGCGAACGGATCGGCAAGGCGGAGGAGACCGTCGAGCCGCCTGCCACGGTGCGCACGGTCGATGAGCTGATCGCCTGGCTGTCCGGCCGCGGCGAGGCGTATGCCTATGCGTTCGAGAAGCCGAAGGTGATCCGCGCCGCGATCGACCACGCGCATGTCAAGCCGGACGCGACGATCGCGGGCGCGCGCGAGATCGCTTTTTTCCCGCCGATGACCGGCGGCTGAGTTCGCCATGACCGTGGCCGCGACCATCCGCATCCAGCAGGCCGACTTCGACGTCGCGCAGGAGATCGCGCGCCTGAGCCAGGGCCGCACCGATGTCGGCGCTGTCGTCAGCTTCACCGGCATCTGCCGCGGCACCGAGGGCTCGGAGCCGATCGCCGCACTCACGCTCGAACATTATGCCGGGATGGCCGAAGCCGAGATCAGACGCCGTGCCGACGAGGCGATGGCGCGCTGGCCGCTGCAGGGGCTCACCATCATCCATCGCTTCGGCCGCATCAAACCGGGCGAGAACATCGTGCTGGTGGTCACCGCCTCCTCGCACCGGCAGGCCGCGTTCCAGGCCGCCGAATTCCTGATGGATTATCTCAAGACCAGCGCGCCGTTCTGGAAGCAGGAAGAAAGCGCCCGCGGCACAAGCTGGATCGAGGCGCAGAGCCATGATGACGCGGCCGCCGCGCGCTGGACCAAATCCTGATGGCGAAGCGTGCAAAGCCTGCGGCAAAGCGAAGCCGATCCATCGCGAAGGCGCCCAAGGTCGGCGCCGGCGAACTACAGACGCTGCTCGATTTCGTCCGCTATGCGGTGAGCCGGTTTGCGGAAGCCAAACTCGTCTTCGCCCACGGCACCACCGATCCTGTCGCGGAAGCCGCGTTCCTCGCCTGCGAGACGCTGCATCTGCATCCCGACCAGTTCGAGCAATTTGCGCAAGCCCGCGTCACCGCCGCGGAGGGCAGCAAGATCCTCGATTTGATCGAGCGCCGCATCTCGACACGCAAGCCTGCCGCCTACCTCCTCAACAAGATCTGGATGCGCGGCCTGCCGTTCTATGTCGACGAGCGCACTATCGTGCCGCGCTCCTTCATCGGCGAGCTCCTGGATTCGCATTTCGGCGACGGCGAGGATGCAACCTCGCTGATCGGCGATCCCGCCGATGTCAAAAGCGTGCTCGACCTCTGCACCGGCAGCGGCTGCCTCGCCATCCTCGCCGCCCGGCATTTCCCGAATGCCGCGATCGACGCGGTCGATATTTCCAAGGACGCGCTCGCGGTCGCCGCGCGCAACGTCGGCGACCACGGCCTCAATGAGCGCATCACGCTGCACCGTGGCGATCTCTTCGCACCGCTCGGCAACACGCGATACGACCTCATCATCTCCAACCCGCCCTATGTCGATGCCGAGGGCATGGCCGCGCTGCCGGCCGAATGCCGCGCTGAACCCGCGCTGGCTTTCGACGGCGGCGTCGACGGGCTCGACATCGTCAGACGCATTTTGGCAGAGGCCAAGGCGCATCTGGCGCCGCAAGGCGGACTGCTCTGCGAAATCGGCCGCGGCCGCGACAATCTCGAGGCCGCCTTCCCGCAATTGCCGCTGCTCTGGCTCGATACCGAGGATTCGGAAGGCGAAGTGTTCTGGATCGCCGCGTCCGATCTCTAAGCAAACCGGTTGCGCGGAAATATCACGGCCCCTTGCATTTCCCCGACCTGTCGAAGCTGATAGCCTGCGGCCAACCAACGCCCCCGCAAACTCGCTAAAGAGGCCCCCCATGCTGGACAAGAGCCCGACAAAATCGTCCGTCGCCGTCCCCAACGACCTCGCTGCCCACTGGATGCCGTTCACTGCCAATCGCGCCTTCAAGAAGGCGCCGCGGCTGCTCGCCGGCGCCAAGGACATGCACTACATCACCGTCGACGGCCGCAAGCTGATCGACGCCGCCGCCGGCATGTGGTGCTGCAATGCCGGTCACGGCCGCACGCAAATTTCCGAGGCCATCGGCAAGATGGCCGCGACGCTGGACTACGCGCCGCCGTTCCAGTTCGGCATTCCGCAGGCCTTCGAGCTTGCCAGCCGCATCGCCGATCTCGCGCCGAAGGGTCTCGACCACGTCTTCTTCTGCAACTCCGGCTCGGAAGCCGCCGACACCGCGCTGAAGATCGCGCTCGCCTATCACCAGATCAACGGCCAGGGCGCCCGCTCGCGCCTGATCGGCCGCGTCCGCGGCTATCACGGCGTCGGCTTCGGCGGCACCTCGGTCGGCGGCATCGTCAACAACCGCAAGATCTTCGGCTCGCTGCTGTCGGGCGTCGACCATCTGCCGGCGACCTATGACCGCGAGAAGCAGGCCTTCACCAAGGGCGAGCCGGAATACGGCGCGCATTTCGCCGATGCGCTGGAGGATCTCGTCAACCTGCATGGCGCCAACACCATCGCCGCCGTGATCGTCGAGCCGATGGCGGGATCGACCGGCGTGCTGGCCGCGCCGAAGGGCTATCTGAAGCGGCTGCGCGAGATCACCCAGAAGCACGGCATCCTGCTGATCTTCGACGAGGTCATCACCGGCTTCGGCCGGCTCGGCTTTGCCTTTGCCGCCGAGCGCTATGGCGTGCTGCCGGACATGCTCACCTTCGCCAAGGGCGTCACCAATGGCGCAGCGCCGATGGGCGGCGTGCTGGTGCGCGACACCATCCATGATGCGTTCATGACCGGGCCGGAGCACATGGTCGAGTTGACCCATGGCTACACCTATTCGGCGCATCCGCTGGCCTGCGCCGCCGGCCTTGCCACGCTCGACATCTATCGCGACGAAAAGCTGTTCGAGCGCGCCAACAAGCTCGAGCCGAAATTCGCCGATGCCATCATGTCGCTGAAGGGCCAGCCCAACGTCGTCGATATCCGCACCATCGGCCTGACTGCCGGCATCGATCTCGCGCCGTCCGCCGACGGGGTGGGCAAACGCGGCTTCGCCGGGCTGAACAGCGCCTTCCACGACCACGACATCATGCTGCGCTCGGTCGGCGACACGCTGGCGCTGACGCCGCCCCTGATCGTGAGCGAGGACCAGATCGGCGAGATCGTCGACAAGGTCGGCAAGGTGATCCGCGCGGTCGCCTGAGCCGGAAAATGGAACGGGCCGGAACCGATCCGGCCCGCCTTCCGGGCTTGCGGCCAGCCGCCTGAGAGGCCAGCCAACCCCGCTATCCCCACGAATCAACAATGGTGCTAAGGTTGCCTCGGCCTTTGGGGGAGCGCATACCATTGCCTGATGCATTCCGTGTTTTCCCTGACGGGGGCGTTCCGGACGTGAGGGCGATGGGCGAACGATGATCCGTATTTCCACCATCTTCATCGCCATCTGCATGGTGCTGGTCGCCGCTTCCCTCGGCCTCGTGCTCTATTCCTGGGCCGGCATCAGCGGCTACGAGTCCGCGCTGGTGGCGCTGACCGCGCTGACCTTCCTCATCCTCTACAATGCGGTGTCGATGCGGCTGCGCGATCGCACCGATGTCGGCGGCCAGATCGCCGACCTCTCCCGCGGTACCGCCGACCTCGCCCGCCAGGTCGCCGAGTTCGGCCGCCGCCTCTCGGCCATCGAGGGCAAGGTGGTGTCGGCCAATTCTGCCGGCGCCGACCGCATGCAGGGCGTGATCGGCGAGATCAACGAGCTCGGCGTGCTGGTCAAGCAGCTCGCGACCACGGTCGCAAACCACGACGAGATGCTGGCGGCGATTCCTCCGGCCCCGCCGCCGACGCCAACTCGTCCTGAAGCCGACCCGGCCGCCAAGGAAGCCCGGCCCGCCGCCACGACCGAAACGGCGGCACGCGACGGCCGCTCCCGCATCCGCACCGGCTGCACCCTCGCGCAGCCAGACCCAGCTCATCGCGGCCGTGAAGAGCGCCATCGAGGAGAACCGGCTCGACATCTATCTGCAGCCGATGGTGACGCTGCCGCAGCGCAAGGTGCGCTATTACGAGGCGGTGACGCGGCTGCGCGACGACAAGGACCGGGTGCTGGTCGCGGAAGATTTCATCGCCACCGCCGAAAGCGCCGGCCTGATCGGCCGCATCGATCACGCGGTGATGCTGCGCTGTGTACAGGTGCTGCGCCGGCTGATGGTGCGCAACAAGGATGTCGGCGTCTTCTGCAACGTGTCGGCGACCACGCTGACCAACCCGACCCATTTCGCGCAGTGCCTGGATTTCCTCGAAGCCAACCGGGCGCTGGCGCCCTCCTTCGTGCTCGAATTCAAGCAGGAGACGCTCCGCAAGCTCGCGCCTGCCGAGACCGAAAACCTCGCGGCGCTGTCGCAGCGCGGTTACCGCTTCTCGATCGACCACGTGACGGATCTGCGCTTCGAACCGCGCGAACTGGCCGACCGCGGCGTGCGCTTCATCAAGGTACCGGCCTCGCTGCTGCTCGATCCCAAGCAGAGCTCGACCTCCGACATCCACCCGTCCGACCTCTCCGATCTGCTCGGCCGCTTCGGCATCGATCTGATCGCCGAGAAGATCGAGGGCGAGCGCGCCGTGGTCGACCTGCTCGACTTCGATGTCAGGTTCGGACAGGGCTTCCTGTTCGCGCCGCCGCGGCCATTGCGGCCGGAGGGCGCGTCTGCTACCGGCGGGGCCACTGCCACCAAGCCACAGGAAGCCAATGCTGAGGGCAATCCGGCCCCCGTCGAAACCGCTGCCGTCGATCCGCCGCCGCGCGCGACCGGCAATGCCGCGCTGGCGCGCCGCGCCGCCGGCCCGAACTGAGCGCGTCTCTCTGCCATGAGCCTGCATTTTGTCGAGAGGCTGCGCGACGTCGTCGGCGGCGTCGAAGTCGTGCTCAGCGATATCTGGGGCGTGGTGCATAACGGGCTGGAGTCATTCCCCGAGGCCTGCGCGGCGCTGCACACCTATCGCCAGCAGGGCGGCGTCGTCATCCTGATCACCAACGCGCCACGGCCGGCGGATTCGGTGCAGCGGCAATTGCGCAAGCTCGGCGTCGCCGACGAGACCTATGACGCCATCGTCAGCTCGGGCGACCTGACCCGGCATTTCGTCGCGGATCATCCCGGCAAGAAGCTGTACTGGGTGGGCCCCGACCGCGACGGTTCGATCCATCGCGGGCTCGACCCCGTGATGTCGGAGCTCGATAACGCCGACTACATCATCTGCACCGGTCTGTTCGACGACGAGACCGAGTCCGCGGAGGACTACCGGCCGATGCTCACCAAGGCGCTGGCGCGCAAGGTGCCGCTGATCTGCGCCAACCCCGATATCGTCGTCGAGCGCGGCGACCGCCTGATCTACTGCGCCGGCGCCATCGCCGAGCTCTATCGCGAGCTCGGCGGCGAAGTGGTGTTTTACGGCAAGCCGCACCGGCCGATCTATGAGCGCGCCATGGCGCTCGCCGCCGAGCGGCGCGGCCGTCCGGCTGAACTCCGCCATGTGCTTGCGATCGGCGACAGCGTGCGCACCGACCTGACCGGGGCCCTCAATTTCGGCATCGACTGCCTGTTCGTCACCCGCGGCATTCACTCCGAGGAATTCGCGGGGATCGACCAGCTCGACCCGGCTTCCGTGAAGGAGCTGTTCGGCCACCCGCCCAAGGCGCTGATCCGGGAATTGCGCTGGTAGAAATGCAAATGCCCGGGCAAGACCCGGGCACCGGCAAAAAGTCGGACTGAAGCGCTTCGGCTTACGCCATCGTCATGTCGGGGAAGACCGCCTCGATCTTGGTCTTCAAGCGTCGCCGCGTTGAACGGCTTGACGATGTAGTTGTTCACGCCGGCCTTCTTGGCCGCGATCACGTTCTCGGTCTTGGATTCCGCCGTGATCATGATGAACGGCGTGGTCGCCGAGATTCGGATCGGCACGGACTTCCTTGAGCAGGTCGTAGCCGGTCATCGGCTCCATGTTCCAGTCGGAAATCACGAGGCCATACTTCTTGCCGCGCATCTTGTTCAGCGCCGCCGAACCGTCGCTGGCATCATCGATGTTTTCGAAGCCGAGCTGCTTCAGAAGATTTCGGATGATGCGGATCATGGTGCTGTAATCGTCCACCACGAGGACCGACATCGACAGATCCACCGCCATCTTCACTACCCCCAACGCGTTACGCCACAAATTCACATACTGGATCGCCTGACCCGCAATCCGCCCCCAACGCTTAGCATCGAGGCGTTAAACAGGGCGTTAAACCGACCTTCGCGCGAAGGTCCGTAAAACACCCGTTTTGCTGCACAATTCGGCACGCTTGACTTGTCCCATCAGGCCAAGCCACGGTCCGGCCCCGCCCCTGATGAGCCGGGAATCCACCGGAATCGACCCAGAATCCCGGAAATGCCGTCCGAATTTACCGTTATCCGCGACACCACGCCCGCTTCCGCGATCCCCAGGGGAGCGGTGGTGGCGATGGGCAATTTCGACGGCGTCCATCTCGGCCATCGCGCCGTGATCGGGGCGGCGCTGCGCATGGGCCAGGCGCACGGCCGGCCCGCCTTCGCCGTGACGTTCGAGCCGCATCCACGCAGTTTTTTCAGCCCGAACAGCCCGCAATTCCGCCTGACCACCGAGACCAACAAGCTCAGGCTGCTGGCGGGTATGGGTCTTGCGGGCGCCGTGGTGATGACTTTCGACAAGGTCCGCGCCGGCACCACCGCGCAAGATTTTATTCACCATGACCTCATCGGGCGACTCGGCATCAGCGGCATCGCGGTCGGCTACGACTTCCATTTCGGCAAGGGCCGCGTCGGCTCGCCGGGCCTCCTGGTTGCCGAGGCGCCCAAGCTCGGCATCGAGGTCGACGTGCAGGCCCATGTCGACATCGACGAGCGGCCGGTGTCCTCCACTGCCATCCGCATGGCGCTCGCCGAGGGCCAGATTGCCGACGCCACCAGCATGCTGGGCGGGCCCTGGTTCGTCACCGGCACGGTGATCCATGGCGAGAAGCGCGGCCGCGACCTCGGCTTTCCCACCGCCAACATCCGCCTCGACAAGAATTGCGAGCTCAAGCACGGCATCTATGCGGTGCGGGTCGGCCGCGGCTCGGAGCGGCTGGACGGCGTCGCCAGCTTCGGCCGCCGCCCGACCTTCGACAATGGCGCGCCGCTGCTCGAAGTGTTCCTGTTCGACTTCAAGGGCGACCTCTACGGCGCCGAACTCGATGTCGCCTTCATCTCTTTCATCCGCGCCGAGCTGAAATTCGACAGCGTAGACGCGCTGATCAAGCGGATGAACGAGGATTCCGCCCGCGCCCGCGCCGATCTGGCGGCGGCGCCGGATGCCTATCCAAAGCTGGGATCGATCGTCTAAGGCCGTTCCGCCCTTTGCGATTTCCGGCCTCCCCTGCTATGGAAGCGCCCATGTTCGCGCGGCGCATCACAGGGATTAGCGGCCCGGCTTCCGCCTGAGCCTTTTGGCTCGGCGCAAGACCGGGACTTTTCCTGTTTCATCCGCGATCGATCGCGTCCCCGCGCCGCCTACGAGCCAAATCAGAGCATTCATGTCCGAAAAGCCGCAAAAGTCCGATTCCGCTGACTATTCGAAAACCCTGTTCCTGCCGCAGACGGATTTCCCGATGCGCGCCGGCCTGCCGCAGCGTGAGCCGGAGATCCTGAAATTCTGGTACGACACCGGGCTCTACGAGCGCCTGCGCAAGTCGTCCGAGGGACGCGCGAAGTTCGTGCTGCATGACGGACCGCCCTACGCCAACGGCAACATCCATATCGGCACGGCACTGAACAAGATCCTCAAGGATCTCGTCACCAAGAGCCAGCAGATGCTCGGCTTCGATTCCAACTACGTGCCGGGCTGGGACTGCCACGGCCTGCCGATCGAATGGAAGGTCGAAGAGGAGAATTACCGCTCCAAGGGCAAGCAGAAGCCGGACTTCCGCAACTCCGCCGCGATGGTGGAATTCCGCCAGGAGTGCCGCGCCTATGCGACGCACTGGCTCAACATCCAGCGCGAGGAATTCAAGCGGCTGGGCGTGATCGGCGACTGGGATCATCCCTACGCCACCATGAGCTATCCGGCGGAAGCGCAGATCGCGCGCGAATTGATGAAGTTCGCCGCCAACGGCACGCTGTACCGCGGCTCCAAGCCGGTGATGTGGAGCGTGGTGGAGAAGACCGCGCTCGCCGAAGCCGAGGTCGAGTACGAGGACTACACGTCTGATGCTGTGTGGGTGAAGTTCCCCATTCGAAAGGCAGAGGTCGTCGATCCGCACGAGCAAGCAAGTGAAGACGATTTGCAGCCGCTACGCGAACTTTGCAAACGACTAGAATCCAGCTCGATCATCATCTGGACGACCACACCTTGGACTCTTCCCGCGAACCGCGCGGTTAGCTTTTCCTTGGATTTTCCATATAGCCTTTACAAAGTGATCGAGGCGCCGTCAGGGAACTGGGCAAAAGTAGACGACGAGTACGTGATCGCTGACAACTTGGCGGACGATGTCGCCAAACAAGCCAAAGTCAAATTTGAAAGAATAACGGACGTTGATTTTGAAGGTGGTCCTGCAAGCTTGGAGCTGACGTGTAGCCATCCCTTAGACGGAACCATACCGGGTTACAGCTTCGAAGTACCTTTGTTGGTCGGCGATCACGTTACCAACGACACAGGCACGGGGTTTGTTCACACGGCACCAAGTCACGGCAGAGAGGACTTCGACGTCTGGACCGCGAATACGCGGAAACTTAAAGAGCGCAAGATCAATACCCTCATTCCTTATACTGTCGACGAAAATAGCGCCTATACGAACCAAGTGCCCGGCTTCACCGGAAAGCGTGTGTATGACGAAAAGGGCAACAAGGGTGATGCGAACGCTGCCGTGATCGACGCGCTAGTCAGCGCCGGAATGATCATTGCGCGCAAGCCGTGGAAGCATCAGTATGCGCATTCTTGGCGTTCGAAGAAGCCAGTGCTCTATCGCAATACCCCACAATGGTTCATTGCGATGGACAAGCCGATCACTGACAAGGTTTCTACGCGTGTAGTCGAAGCCACAAAGTACCTTCCAGAGTTTTCGGACGACAAATCACCTGACACCCTTCGAAATCGTGCCTTGGACGCCATTGAAGCAACCCAGTGGGTACCCTCGTCGGGCAGGAATCGCATCTGGGGCATGATCGTCAACCGCCCGGACTGGGTGATCTCGCGACAGCGCGCCTGGGGCGTGCCGATCGCGGTGTTCGTGCGCGAGCAGGCCGACGGCTCCGCCGAAATCCTGCAGGACGAGACCGTCAACCAGCGCATCGTCGAGGCCTTCATGGAGGAAGGCGCCGACGCCTGGTACCGCGACGGCGCGCGCGAGCGCTTTCTCGGCTCACGGGCGAAGGAAGACTGGAAGAAGGTCGACGACATCCTCGACGTCTGGTTCGACTCTGGCTCCACCCACGCTTTCGTGCTGGAGGACCGCCAGAGTTTTCCGCAGCTCGGCCACATCGTGCGCAAGATCGACGGCGGCGATGACACCGTGATGTATCTCGAAGGCAGCGACCAGCACCGCGGCTGGTTTCATTCCTCGCTGCTGGAAAGCGCCGGCACGCGCGGCCGCGCGCCTTACGACATCGTGCTGACCCACGGCTTCACCCAGGCCGAGGACGGCCGCAAGATGTCGAAGTCGCTCGGCAACACTATCGAGCCGCAGAAGGTCATCAAGGAATCCGGCGCCGATATCCTGCGGCTGTGGGTGGCGTCGTGCGACTACACCGATGACCAGCGTATCGGTCCGGAAATCCTGAAGAACACGGTGGAGACCTATCGCAAGCTGCGCAACACCATCCGCTGGATGCTCGGCACGCTGCATCACTTCAAGCGCAGCGAGGCGGTGGCATATGACGACATGCCGGAGCTCGAGCGCGTGATGCTGCATCGGCTCGCACAGCAGGCCGACGAAGTTCGCAAGGCTTATGCCGAGTTCGATTACAAGACGGTGGTGGCGAGCCTTGCCGCGTTCATGAACAGCGAACTCTCCGCGTTCTATTTCGACATCCGCAAGGATACGCTTTATTGCGATCCGCCGTCGTCGCTGGCGCGCAAGTCGGCGCTGACGGCGATCGACATCATCTGCGACGCCGTCGTGAAATGGCTGGCGCCGGTGCTGAGCTTCACCTGCGAGGAAGCCTGGCGGATGTACCGCCGGGATGCCGCGCCGTCGGTGCACCTGACGCTGTTCCCGACCGACTTTGGCTCGTATCGCGACGATGCGCTGGCGAAGAAATGGGACACCATTCGCGATGTCCGCCGCGTCGTCACCGGCGCGCTGGAACTCGAACGCGCCGCCAAGAAGATCGGCTCGTCGCTGGAAGCCTCGCCGCTGGTCTATGTCTCCGACAAGGCAATCTTCGCCACACTCTTCGACGTTGACCTCGCCGAAGTCTGCATCACGTCGAACGCGATGGTGACGAACGACACGCCACCGGCCGATGCGTTCACGCTGCCCGACGTCAAGGGCGTCGCCGTCGTGGTCGAGAAAGCGGCCGGCAGCAAATGCGCGCGGTCGTGGAAAATCCTGCCGACCGTCGGCGAAGACAAGGAATATCCCGACGTCTCGCCGCGCGACGCCATGGCGCTGCGCGAATGGAAGGCGCTGGGGGTGACGGTGTGAGCCGTCCCCTGCGCGCCGGCATCGTCGCTGCACTGGTGGCGCTCGCGCTCGATCAGGCGAGCAAGCTGTGGCTGCTCTACGTGTTCGATCTCGCCGGCCGCGGCGTCGTCAGGGTGACCCCGTTTTTCGACCTCTGGCTCGCCTGGAATGTCGGCATCAGCTTCGGCTGGTTCCAGAACGACAGCTGGATCGCGCAGGCGATCCTGACCGCGGTGAAGGCCGCCGCGGTGATCGCGCTTGCGGTCTGGATGGCCTGGTCGCGGACCATGCTCGCCACCATTGCGCTGGGCCTGATCATTGGCGGCGCCATCGGCAACGGCATCGACCGCTTTGCCTATGGGGCGGTGGTCGATTTTGCCCTGTTTCACGTCGAAATCGCCGGAAAAACCTGGAACTGGTACGTGTTTAACTTGGCCGACATGGCCATCGTTGCCGGGGTAGCGGCCCTATTGTATGATTCCCTTCTGGGGGTACCCGCCGCAAAAGCGCCCTGATCCCGGCTGATACGGACCCTCGAGATACGCCTGCCCCCATGGGCTTGGCGGCTGCCAGATTTGTGAGCAGGAACAGCGTGATGCGCAAGATCGAAGCGAGCGGATGGATGATGCGGGCTTCTCTCCCGAGAGCGGCCCGGTTCGCGGCTGCCGCCTTCGGCATCGGCCTCGTCATGGCCGCCGGCCCCGTGCGTGCCGCGGACGACGATGACGACGACGGCATGACCTTCGAAGAAAAGATCATCGACAACATCATGCGCGGCGTCGGCGGCACCAACATGGAAAACCGCGGCATCGACTATCGCGAGCGCTCGCCGCTCGTGGTGCCGCCGAAACTCGCTCTGCCGCCGCCGGGCACCGCCGCCGCGGAAAGCAAGGTAACGAACTGGCCGAAGGACCCCGACGAAGCGCGCCGCAAGGCCGCGATCGCCGCGCGCAAGAAGGCCAACAAGGATCCGCAACAAGCCGCGCCGCACGCTGTTGCCGAGCGAGCTGAATCAAAAGACGCGCCAAATCGAGCGTTGCGGCGAATCCACCTCGCAGCAACCCGGCAACGCCCCCATCATGATGACGCCGTCGCAGCTTGGTTACGACGGCGGCGTTCTCGGCTTGTTCAAGGGCAACAAGTCCGAGTCCACGGAATTCAAGGGCGAGCCGACTCGGGACTCGCTGACCCAACCGCCGGTCGGCTATCAGACGCCCTCGCCGAATTTCGCCTACGGTACGGGGCCGAAGGAATCGCTGAACAAGCAATGCAGTTCAGTCGTCGGCGATTGTAAAGATTAATTAAGCCGATCTCTCGCCTTCGTGACGATTGCCGGCGCCACGCGCGGGGTATACCGCGCGCCTATTTCCGGACGATCCTGTCCGGAGTCTTCCGGCAGGTCCTGATGCCTTCAAATCGTTTGGTTGCACCTTTTCTCGCCGTTCTGCTGGCGTTCGCCGGCACGGTCGCCTCGGCCCAGACCGGCGCAAGCTCGCAGCCGCCCGCGAGCTTCACGCTCGGCAACGGACTGCAAGTGCTGGTGATCCCCGATCACCGCACGCCCGTGGTCACGCAGATGATCTGGTACAAGGTCGGCTCGGCCGACGAGACGCCGGGCAAATCGGGGCTCGCGCATTTCCTCGAACACCTGATGTTCAAGGGCACCGAGAAACATCCGGCCGGCGAGTTCTCGAAGATCGTGCAGCAGATTGGCGGCAACGAGAACGCCTTCACTTCGACCGACTACACCGGCTATTTCCAGCGCGTGACGCGCGACCAGCTCGCGCGCATGATGGAGTTCGAGGCCGACCGCATGACCGGGCTGATCCTCAAGGACGAGAACGTGCTGCCCGAGCGCGACGTCGTGCTGGAAGAGTTCAACATGCGCGTCGCCAACAATCCCGATGCCCGGCTGACCGAGCAGATGATGGCCGCGCTCTATCTCAACCATCCCTATGGCCGCCCGGTGATCGGCTGGCGCCAGGAGATCGAGAAGCTCGACCGCGAGGACGCGCTCGCGTTCTACAAGCGCTTCTACGCGCCGAACAACGCGATCCTGATCATTGCCGGCGACGTCGAGGCAGCTGAAGTCCGCCCGCTGGTGGAGAAATTCTACGGCCCCATTGCGAGGCAGCCCGCGATTGCCGAGCGGCGCACCCGGCCGCAGGAACCGGTGCCCGCCGCGCCGCGCACGGTGACGCTGTCCGATCCGCGCGTCGAGCAGACCAGCCTCCGCCGCTACTATCTCGTGCCGTCGTCGGCAACCACCGCTCCCGCAGAAAGCGCGGCGCTCGACGTGCTCGCGCAATTGATGGGGTCCGGCGCCAATTCCAATCTCTATCGTGCGCTGGTCATCGACAAGCCGCTCGCCATCAGCGCCGGCGCCGGCTACCAGGGCACCGCGCTCGACGCGACCCAGTACCAGATTTCGGTGTCGCCACGGCCCGGCGTCGAGTTCCCGCAGATCGAGCAGGCGATCGACGCCGTCATTGCCGACATGTCGCAAAATCCGCCGCGTGCCGAAGACCTCGAGCGGGTCAAGACGCAGCTGATCGCGGAAGCCGTCTACGCCCAGGACAACCAGGCGACCATGGCGCGCTGGTACGGCGGCGCGCTGACCTCGGGCTTGAGCATCGAGGACATCAGGAGCTGGCCGGAGCGGATTCGCGCGGTCACCGCCGAGCAGGTGCGCGACGCCGCGCAGAAATGGCTGGACAAGAAGCGCTCGGTGACCGGCTATCTCGTCAAGGATGCTGCGCCCAGGCGCGAGGAGAAACGTTCGTGAGCTTTTTGATCACCCGTCGTGCCGCGCTGATCGGCGGCGCTGCCGCGCTCGCGCTGACTTCGCTTACGTCCTCGCCTTCGCAGGCCGCCGCGAAAATCCAGCGGCTGGTCTCGCCGGGCGGCATCGAGGCCTGGTTCGTGCAGGACGCCACCGTGCCGCTGATCGCGATGGAATATGCCTTCGGCGGCGGCGCCTCGCAGGATCCGCCGGCCAAGCCCGGCCTCGGCAATATGGTCGCGAGCCTGCTCGACGAGGGCGCAGCCGATCTGGATTCCAAGACCTTTCACGAACGGCTCGAGCGCCGCGCCATTGAACTGAGCTTCTCGTCCTCGCGCGATACGTTCCGCGGCTCCTTGCGCATGCTGAAGGAAAACAAGGACGAGGCCTTTGACCTGCTGCAACTGGCATTGACCTCGCCGCGCTTCGACGCCACCGACATCGAACGTATCCGCAACCAGGTGCTGTCCAGCCTGCGCCGCGAGTCAACCAACCCCACGTCGCTGGCGGGCCGCAAATTCCTCGAGGTCGCGTTCGGCGACCATCCCTATGGCCGTTCCTCCAACGGAACGCTGGAGAGCGTGCCGACCGTCAACGTCGCCGACCTTCGCGACTATGTCGCGCGCGTGATTGCCAAAGATACCTTGCGCATCGCCGTCGTCGGCGACGTCGACCCCGACACGCTCGGCAAGCTGCTCGACAAGACCTTTGGCGGACTGCAGGCCAAGGGCAACTTCACGCCGGTCGCCGACGTCGTCGCGGCCAAGCCACCGCAGCGCGCCTTCATTCCGCTCGACGTGCCGCAGACCACCGTGACCTTCGGCGGTCCCGGCATCCCGCGCCACGATCCGGATTTCATGGCCGGCTATGTCGTCAATCACATTCTCGGCGGCGGCGGCCTGTCGTCGCGGCTCTATCGCGAAGTGCGAGAGAAGCGCGGGCTCGCCTACTCCATCTATGAATCGCTGACCTGGATGGAGCATTCCGCGCTGTTCATCGGCAATACCGGTACCCGCGCCGACCGCGCCGGCGAGACCATCGACGCCGTCGAGCAGGAAATCCGCCGCATCGCGGCGGAAGGTCCGACCCAGAAGGAGCTGGATGACGCCAAGTCCTATTTGAAGGGCTCGCAGATGCTGGCGCTCGACACTTCCTCCAAGCTCGCGCAGGCGCTGCTGCAGTACCAGCTCGACAAGCTCGGTATCGACTACATCGAAAAGCGCAACGCGCTGGTCGATGCGGTGACGCTGGAGGACGCCAGGCGCGCCTCGAAGCGGCTGTGGGGCCAGGGCCTGCTGACCGTCATCGTCGGCCGCGCGCCGCAAGCCGCGGCACAGCCGGCGTCGGCTCCGCCCAAGGCAAACTAAAGCGCCGAACTAAAGCGCCGAACTGAGCTTTTCCACAAAGCCGCCCGCCGCGAGAGGGCACATTTCGCGCCTGCCGCAACGGATATGCTACATGTCGGTCACCTCAATGACCGGTGACGCCATGCTGCGGGTCTCGCACGCGCTTTCGATCGACGAGAAGGACATCGACATCGTCTTCGTCCGCGCCTCCGGCCCGGGCGGACAGAATGTCAACAAGCTCGCGACCGCCGCGCAACTGCGCCTCGACACCAACCGGATCACGCTGCCCGACGATGCCCGCGCGCGGCTGACCCGGCTGGCCGGCCAGCGCATGACCAAGGACGGCGTGATCGTGATCCACGCCCAGCGCTACCGCACCCAGGAGCGCAACCGCGCCGACGCCCTCGACCGCCTCACGGAATTGCTGCAGGACTCGCTGGTGCGTCCGAAGCCGCGGCGGGCGACCAAGCCGACCTTCGGCTCCAAGCAGCGCCGCCTCGAAGGCAAGAAACGCCGCGGCGACATCAAGGCCGGCCGCGGCTCGCGCGGCTTCGACGACTAGCTTCACACCGAAGGCAGCTTGCGACCGACCATGGCGCACATCGGGCAGAAGCCGAAAAAGCCGGTGAGGATGGCGGTGGCGCCGCCGGCCGCAATGACGTAGCCGATCGGCGCGCCGGAAATGCCAGCCAGTCCCCAGGCGATCAGCGCAATACCGGCAACGACGCGCAGGGCGCGTTCCCATCCCGGCAGGTTCTTGCGATAGAACATGAAATTCCCCTTTGTTTGTGAGCGAGAACGCTGTGTTCCCGCCTCCACAGAGGCGTGCCGCACCGGGAAGGGTTCGTGCGCACACAGCTTTTTTCGCTCCAAGGTTCGCGCTTTGCCGGCCGACGGACTAAATTACGGCCATGCCCGTCCGCCAGCTCCCAGAACAGGTCGTCAACCGCATCGCCGCCGGCGAGGTGGTCGAACGTCCTGCGAGCGTGGTGAAGGAGCTGGTCGAGAACGCGATCGACGCCGGCGCCAGCCGCATCGACATCTTCACCGACGGCGGCGGAAGGCGGCGCATCGGCATCACCGATGACGGCGGCGGCATGACGCACACCGACCTTGCCTTGTCGGTCGAGCGCCACGCCACCTCCAAGCTCGACGACGAGGACCTGCTGCGCATCCGCACGCTGGGCTTCCGCGGCGAGGCACTGCCCTCGATCGGCGCGGTGGCCAAGCTCGGCATCACCACGCGCCACGCGGGCGAACCGCATGCCTGGTCGCTGTCGGTCGAAGGCGGCGTCAAGTCCGAGATCATGCCGGCCGCGCTCGGCCATGGCACCCGCGTCGAGGTCAGCGATCTCTTTTATGCGACGCCGGCGCGGCTGAAATTCCTCAAGACCGACCGCACCGAGGCCGAAGCGATCCGCGAGGTGGTGCGGCGTCTCGCCATGGCGCGGCCCGACATTGCCTTTACGCTCGCCGGCGAGGAGCGCGCGCCGGTGACCTGGGCGGCGGCCCTGCCCGGCGCGCCCGGCCGGCTGACGCGGCTCGGCGATATCCTGGGTGCCGATTTCCGCGGCAGCGCCATCGAGGTCCGCGCCGAGCGCGACGGCGTCGTGGTCGAAGGTTTTGCCGCCGCGCCTTCGCTGACGCGCGCCAATGCGCTCGGGCAATATCTCTTCGTCAACGGCCGCCCGGTGCGCGACAAGCTGATCCTCGGCGCGGTGCGCGCGGCCTATTCCGACTATCTGCCGCGCGACCGCCATCCGGTGGTGGCGCTGTTCGTCACGCTCGATCCGCACGAGGTCGACGCCAATGTGCATCCGGCCAAGACCGAGGTGCGCTTCCGCAATGCCGGCCTCGTCCGCGCCCTGATCGTGCATGCGCTGAAGGAGGGCCTTGCCCGCGAGGGCAGGCGCACCGCGGCCAACACCGATGGCGCGGCGATCTCCGCGTTCCGTCCCTCGTTCGCGCCACGGCCCGGCAATTGGGACTGGCGGCGTTCGCCGTCCTATCCGGTGTCGCCGCTGCCGAGCTTCGAGGGTTCGGCGGCACCCGCCTTTGCCGAACGCGAGCAGCCTGCCTTCGACGTCGGCGCGCCGACCGCCGACGTGCGCTTTCAGGAAGCACCATCGGCCGATCTGCTCGACCGTCCGCTCGGCGCAGCGCGCACGCAGATCCACGAGACCTATATCGTCGCGCAGACCCGCGACGGGCTGATCGTGGTCGACCAGCACGCCGCGCATGAGCGCATCGTCTATGAGAAGCTGAAGGCGTCGCTGGCGAAGAACGGCGTGCAGCGCCAGATCCTGCTGATCCCCGAAATCGTCGAGCTCGATGAAGCGACCGTCGAGAAATTGCTCGACCGCGCCGAGGAGCTGGCCACGTTCGGCCTCGCCATCGAATCCTTCGGCCCCGGCGCCGTCGCCGTGCGCGAGACGCCGTCGCTGCTCGGCAAGACCAACGCCGCGGGGCTCCTCCGCGACCTCGCCGAGCACATGGCCGAATGGGACGAGGCGCTGCCGCTGGAGCGCCGCCTGATGCACGTCGCCGCCACCATGGCCTGTCACGGCTCGGTCCGCGCCGGCCGCCGCCTCAAGCCGGAAGAGATGAACGCGCTCCTGCGCGAGATGGAAGACACGCCGAATTCCGGCCAGTGCAACCACGGCCGGCCGACCTATGTCGAGCTGAAGCTCGCCGATATCGAGAAGCTGTTCGGGCGGCGTTAGGTCGCACGCAAAAACACAAACTCCGTATCGTCATACGCCCGCCGCTCCAGCTCCTCGAAGCCCTC
The DNA here is from genome assembly GCA_963726865.1 of uncultured Alphaproteobacteria bacterium. Taxonomy (GTDB): domain Bacteria; phylum Pseudomonadota; class Alphaproteobacteria; order Rhizobiales; family Xanthobacteraceae; genus Bradyrhizobium. Next base: position 68,412 of record CAVSEE010000013.1, read on the forward strand.
GGGCGCAGCGAACGCGGCGGCCTTCGCCTCCTCGACCACCAGGAGCGCGCCCGGCGTCAACCAGCCGCCGTCGCGCAGCGCGGCCAGCGCCTTCTCCGCCAGCCCCTTGCCATAGGGCGGATCGAGGAACACCAGCGAGAACGGCTCGACCGGATGCGCGGGGCCGGGATCGGTGGCGTCGCGGCGATAGACTTTTGTGACGCCGCCGAGACCCAGCGACTCCACATTGTTGCGCAGCAGCGCGCGCGCCTCCGCGCCATTGTCGACGAACAGCGCGAACTTCGCGCCGCGCGAGATCGCCTCGATGCCGAGCGCACCGGTGCCGGCAAAGAGATCGAGCACCCGCGCGTCCTGCAATCGGATCGTCATAGGCGTGCATCAGGATGTTGAACACGGACTCGCGCAGGCGGTCCGCGGTGGGGCGGATCTCGCGCGAGGAAGGCGAAGCCAGGTTGCGGCCCCTCAATCGTCCGCCGACCACCCGCATCGCTTACTCATCCTGCGGCTTCAAATCGCGCTTGCCGTGATAGCCGCGCTTGACGCGGCGCGGCGGGCCGTAGGCCGCGTTCTCTTCCTCGTTGCGGGCGCGCGCTTCCTCGCTGCCGGTGCGCTGCACCAGCACGCGGCGGCCCTTGCGGTCGGCGATCAGCGCGCTCTTGCCCTTGGGCTTGAACGGCTTCTTGCCGCGCGGCGCCTCGCCCTCGCCTTCAGCCTCGTTCTGCTCGGGCCGCGCGAAGTCCGCGCCCGCGAGTTTCGCGACGCGCTCGCCGAGCTGCTCGCGCAGCACCCGCGTCTTGACCTCCTCGACCTGTCCCTCGGCGAGCTCGCCGAGCTGGAACGGTCCGTAGGACACGCGGATCAGCCGGTTCACCTCCAGCCCAAGATGCGCCATCACGTTGCGCACCTCGCGGTTCTTGCCCTCGCGGATCGCGAACACCACCCAGACATTGGCGCCCTGGTCGCGCTCCAGCGTCGCATCGATCGGGCCGTATTTGACGCCGTCGACCTCGATGCCCTTCTTCAGCTCATCGAGCTGCGCCTGCGTCACCTCGCCATGGGCGCGCACGCGATAGCGGCGCAGCCAGCCGGTGTCGGGCAATTCCAGCGCGCGCGCGAGCCCGCCGTCATTGGTGAGCAGCAGCAAGCCTTCGGTGTTGAAGTCGAGCCGGCCGATCGAGATCAGCCGCGGCAAGCCTTCCGGCAGATTGTCGAACACCGTCGGCCGACCTTCGGGATCGTCATGCGTCGTCATCAGCCCGCGCGGCTTGTGATACATGAACAGCCGCGTCCGCTCGCGCGGCGGCAGGTTCTTGCCGTCGACGGCGACGACGTCGTTGGCGGTGACATCGAGCGCCGGCGAATTGATGACGCGGCCGTTCACGCTGACGCGGCCGGACGTCACCATCTCCTCGGCATCGCGGCGCGAGGCGAGCCCGGCGCGCGCCAGCACTTTTGCGATGCGCTCGCCGGCTTTCTTCGGCTTCGGTTCCTCGCGCGGCGGGCGGCGGTCGAAATCCGGCTTGCGCTCGCGGTAGGCGCCACGGCCGCCGAAGGCCGGACGCTTGGCGAAGATCTTGCTGTCGTCTTCGTTCTCGCGGCGCGGCCGGTCACCGAAGCGATCGGATGCAGCCACGTTCGCTGCGCGGATGCTCCTGCCAGTCGGTGCGGCCTTCCGGGCGCTCGCGGCGCGGACGGTCGAATTTGCGCTCGCCGCGATCTTCTCTGTCGTCCCGCCGCGGCCGGTCGAACTTCGGACGGTCGCCACGATCGAACTTCGGACGATCGCGCTGCGGACGATCGGCAAATGGCCGGTCGCCACGGGGGCGGTCACCACGCGGCCGGTCGCCCTGCACGCGATCCTCGCGGGCGCGCGAAAACCGCGGGCGGTCATCGCCGCCGCGATCGTCGCGCGGACGGTCAAAACGGGGCTTGTCGAAGCGCGGCCTTGCGCTGCGTTCGTCGCGGTCGCCACCTTCGCGCTTCTGCCACGGCTTGGATTCGCCGCGCGGCGGACGGTCGCCAAAATCCTTGCGCGGGCGGTCGCCGAATTTGCGGTCGGAGAAACGGCCTTCGCTGCGCTCGCCGCGCGGCGCGCGATCACCACGATCGAATTTCGGACGGTCGCCGCGCTCGAACTTCGGACGATCGCCTGCGCTCGAATTTCGGGCGGTCCCCGCGCGGCTTGAAGTCGCGCTTCTCGCCGCCTTCGCGGTCGAACCGCGGCGGGCGCGGCCGGTCGCCGAACTTGCGGTCCGAGAAACGGCCTTCGCTGCGCTCGCCACGCGGCGCGCGATCACCACGATCGAATTTCGGACGGTCGCCGCGGTCGAACTTCGGACGATCGCCACGCTCGAATTTCGGACGGTCGCCGCGCGGCTTGAAATCGCGCTTTTCGCCGCGCGCGCGGTCGTCGCGATCGAAGCGCGCCGGGCGCGGCCGGTCGCCGTAATCGCGGCGCGGTGCCGCGTCGTCGTCCCGGCGGCGCGGCGGACGGTCGTCGCGGTTGCCGGCATAGCGGGCGCTTGCCGCCCTCGCGCTTGTCGCCCTCACCCTTGCCAAACCCGCGCTTGGCGAACTTCTTCTCCGGCCCGCGCGCGGCGCCGGAGCGGCCCTTGCCACCGGGCGGACGGTCACGCCGGCCGCGGGAATCGTTGTCTTTGTCGTTGTCGCGGGGCATGAAAGGTCTCGTTTTCGTCTGTCGTACAAATGGCAATGATGCGCGCTCCTTGCCGAGCCGCATTCTCACGCAAAACCGGTATCCACTTTTGCTGAAGGCGCAGCTAGTAGCAGGTTTCCCCCGAGGATACGAGGCATGACTGCCCCTTCTTTCATGGATTTGGCGCTGAAATCAGCCGAAATGGCCGGAAAATCGGGCGAAGTTCCGATCGGATGCGTCATCGTGCGCGATAACGAGGTCATCGCGGCCGCCGGCAACCGGACACTGACCGACCGCGACCCCACCGCCCATGCCGAAATCCTGGCGATCCGGCAGGCGGCCGCGAAGCTCGGCAGCGAGCGGCTGGTCGATTGCGACCTCTACGTCACGCTGGAGCCCTGCACCATGTGCGCGGCCGCGATCTCGTTTGCCCGCATCCGCCGGCTCTATTACGGCGCGGCCGATCCCAAGGGCGGCGCGGTCGATTCCGGCGTGCGCTTCTTTGCTTCGCCGACCTGCCACCATGCGCCGGAGGTCTATCCGTCCGTCGGCGAGCGTGAGGCAGCGACGCTGCTGCGCGATTTCTTCAAGGTGCGGCGGTAAAGAACTCCAGCAGCAGCTTCGCCGTCACTTCCGGATTTTCCTCGGTGAGGAAATGTCCGCTGTCGACCGGCGAACCCCTGACATTGGTCGCCCATTTCTGCCAGGTGTCGAGCGGCGTTGCCGCGGCGCTGGCGATGCCGGCATCGCCCCACAGCGCCAGCATCGGAATCGTGATCTTCTTGCCGGCGTCGTGATCGGCCTTGTCGATCTCGTAATCGGCATAGGCGCCGGCGCGATAATCCTCGCACATCGCATGCACGCGCGAGGGATCGCGGAACGGCGCCAGATAATGCTCCAGCGCGCGCGGATCGATCTCGTTCAGCGTCTTCGATTTGGTCTGGCTCGCCATCTTCTTCTTCAGGAAGAAATCCGGCGCGCCCAGGATCAGCGTCTCCGGGAACGGCGCGGGCTGCGCCAGAAACGCCCAGTGATAGATTTTCAGCGCATAGAGCCGGTTCATGCGCTCCCAATAGTCATAGGTCGGCAGGATATCGAGCACGGCGAGCTTCGACAGCCGGCCGGGATGATCGAGCGCCAGCCGATACGACACCCGGCCGCCGCGGTCGTGGCCGGCGAGCGCGAAATGCACGTGGCCGAGCTGCTCCATCGCCTCGATCATGCGTCTTGGCCATCGCGCGCTTGGTGTAGGGCGTGTGGTTCTCGTCGCTCTCGGGCATGTCGGACCAGCCATAGCCGGGCAGATCGGCAATGATCAGCGAGAATTTCTCGGCGAGCTGCGGCGCCACCGGGTGCCACATCACATGCGTCGATGAAAATCCGTGCAGCAACAGCAGCGGCGGCCCCTTGCCGCCGGTGCGGGCGAAGATGCGGCCCGCCGAGGTGTTGATCCATTCGGAGCCAAAGCCGGGGAAGAGGTCGGCGAGATCGGGCATGCGTGGCCTCCTGAAGCGGCGCTTCTTGCTTCAAACATTGTTTGTGTTGCCGCTGGCGCGTCACCGGTTTATGCCATCGCCCAAGCCCAACCAGCAAGAAGGCAAAGGAAACGCCATGTCCATCGATTTCGAAATTCCGGCCGAAGCCAAGGCGATCCGCGAGAAGGTGCGCAAATGGGTGCATGACGAGTGCATCCCGGCCGAGAAGGAACTCGCGAGCAAGCCGCTCGCCGACGTGCTGGGCCCGCTGCGGAAGAAGGCGCGCGCGCAGGGCCTGTGGTGCCCGTGGGTGCCGAAGGAGTATGGCGGCATGGGCCTCGGCCCGCTCGCCAACGCGCTGGTGCAGATGGAGTTCGGGGAGAGCATGCTCGGCGCGCTCTCGATGAACACGCAGGGGCCCGACGACGCCTCGATGATGACGATCCTGGCCCACGGCACGGAATACCAGAAGGAGAAGTTCCTCAAGCCGCTGCTCAACGGCGACAAGCGCATCTGCTTCTCGATGACCGAGAAGGCCGCCGGCGCCGACGCCACGGGCATGCAGACCACCGCCGTGAAGGACGGCAACGAGAACTACATCCTCAACGGCGAGAAATGGTTCTCCTCCTCGGCCAGCGTCGCCGACATGGCGCTGGTGATGGCCAAGACCGATCCCAACGCGCCGCGCCACAAGCAGTATTCGACCTTCCTCGTCGAGCTGCCGAACCCCGGCTACAAGATCAAGCGCAACGTCGCCAACATGGCCATCGAAGGCCCCTATGACGACGTCCTGCATGGCGGCCACTCCGAGATCGAGATCAGGGATCTGAAGGTGCCGGCCGACAATCTGGTCGGCGGCGAAGGCAACGGCTTTGCCATGGGCCAGCACCGCCTCGGCTACGGCCGGCTGCGCCACGGCATGCACAACGTGGCGAAAGCACAGCGCGCGCTCGACATGGCGGCCGCGCATGTCACCAAGCGCTCGACCTTCGGCCAGTTGCTCGCCGACCGCCAGGCCGTGCAGTTCATGCTCGCCGACTGCGCCAGCGAACTCTACATCGGCCGGCTGATGCTGATGCACATCGCCTACAAGGCGGAGAAGGGCCTCGACATAAGGCAGGAGAACTCGATCGCGAAGATCTTCCATGCCCACATGGTGCACAAGGTGATCGACACCGCGATCCAGCTGCACGGCGCGCTCGGCTTCTCCCAGGATACGCCGCTCGCCAAATGGTACACCCAGGTGCGCTCGCAGCGGCTGGTCGACGGGCCCGACGAGGTGCACAAGTGGAAGATCGGCAAGAACGTCATCAAGGCGTTCCGCGAGCACGGCACCACGGCGAGCGCCGCGGGCGGCGATTTGCTCTGACGCCTCACGAGATTCCGGATCGACGCGCTTTGCGCGTCGTCCGGAATGACGGGCGTCTAGCCCCCCTGCTCCCGCTTCACGGCCTGCCAGCCGATGTCGCGGCGGCAAAAGCCTTCGGGCCATTTGATGCGGTCGACAGCTTCATAGGCCCGTCGCTGCGCTTCCGTCACCGTCTTGCCGAGCGCGCAGACGTTGAGCACGCGGCCGCCATTGGCGACGATGCGGCCGTCCTTCAAGGCGGTGCCGGCGTGAAAAATCTCGACGCCTTCGACCTTGGCAGCCTCGTCGAGTCCTTCGATCACCGAGCCCTTGCCGTAGTCGCCGGGATAGCCCCTGGTCGCCATGATCACGGTGAGCGCGGCTTCGTCGTACCAGCGCAGGCTGAAATTCTTCAATTGCCCGTCGGCCGAGGCAATCAGCGCCGGCACGATGTCGCTCATCATGCGCAGCATCAGCACCTGGGTCTCGGGGTCGCCGAAGCGGGCATTGTATTCGACCAGTTTTGGTCCATCCTTCGTCACCATGACGCCGACATAGAGCACGCCCTTGTAGGGGCAGCCCATTGCCTTCATCGCGCGCAAGGTCGGCTTGACCATCTCCTCCATGATGCGTGTGCACATGGCTTCGGTCAGGACAGGCGCCGGCGAGTAGGAGCCCATGCCGCCGGTGTTCGGACCCTGGTCGCCGTCGAAGGCGCGCTTGTGGTCCTGCGCGGTCGCAAGCGGCAGCGCATGCTCGCCGTCGCACAGCGCGAAGAACGAGGCTTCTTCGCCGGTCATGAATTCCTCGATCACGACTTCCGCGCCGGACGCGCCGAGAGCCGCCGCCGAACATCATGTCGACCGCGGCGAGCGCCTCGGCTTCCGTCATCGCCACCACGACGCCCTTGCCGGCGGCGAGCCCGTCGGCCTTGACCACGATCGGCGCGCCCTGCTTGCGGATATAGGCGCGGGCGGCTTCCGCGTCCTTGAAATGCTCATAGGCCGCGGTCGGGATGTTGTTGGCGCGGCACAGCGCTTTGGTGAAATTCTTCGAACTCTCCAGCCGCCCTGCCGCTTTCGTCGGCCCGAACGCCTTGAAGCCGGCGGCGTTGAGATCGTCGACCATGCCCGCCGCGATCGCCGCGTCCGGCCCGACCACGACGAAATCGACCGCGTTCTTTCTGCAGAAATCGATCACCGCCGGATGGTCGGCCATGTCGATCGGCACGCATTCGGCGTCTTTCGCGATGCCCGCATTGCCCGGCAAGCACCACAGCTTGGTCACCAGCGGCGAGGCCGCGATCTTCCATGCCAAAGCGTGCTCGCGGCCGCCGGAACCGATAACGAGGATTTTCATGGAAAGCGCCGGATGCAGGGGATTTTCGATGGTTTCCGGTTCGCATGAGTCCGCCTCGTTCCGCAAGGGGGACCTGCTATTTGTCACCTCCTGAAGCGGCGATGATCTCCTGCAAGGTCGCGACATGCCGGGCGAACGCGGCGCGGCCGGCGGCGGTCGCGGTCACCGTGGTCTGCGGCTTCTTGCCGACAAAGGCCTTGTCCACCGCGACGTAGCCGGCCTTCGCCAGCGTCTCGATATGGGCGCCGAGATTGCCGTCGGTGGCGCCGGTGAGCTTCTTCAGCCGCGAAAATTCCAGCCCCGTCGAGCCCGGCAGCGCGTTGAGCGCCGCCATGATCCGCAGCCGCAGCGGCTGATGGATGACGTCGTCGAGTTCGGCCATGGCGCTAGACCCGCCGCATCCAGAGGCCGCCGAGGATGAGCCCGCCGCCATTGACGAACGCCATCCACAGGTCGAACGCGTTGCCGGCGTAGAAATAGCCGACCAGCGTCAGCGCCGACACAAGCAGGCCGATCCCGATGAAGGCATAGCCGAACCAGAGCCCGGCGATGCTGTACATCATCATGAAATAGACCGGCCAGAACGTGCTGATCTGGCGCGGGCCGAAGTGGCCGAGCACGCAGCAGAAGATGCCGAAGGCAAACAGCATTGCGAATGCGAGCAGGAACTTCACGCCGAAGGTGCGCACACCCGACTGCGACTGGTTGGCGGTGCTGAGCAGCGCCCACCCGGCGATGCCGACGACATAGACGGCGGTCCAGCCGTAGAAGGCATAGCGCGGCACGAGATAGGTGACGAGATAGCCGGCAAACACCAGCACGCCCCACATGATCATCATCTGGCTGGCCAGATTGTAGATCCGCGACTGGCGAACACGTTGGACGATGTCGTCGATGTCGGCGAGCGCTGCGGAGGCTTCCCGGCTGTCGATCATGATGGCGCACCGTCCTGCTGCATCGTGGCGGCGGCCGATGCGCCCTGCTCGGGAATCGGCCGATTTCGTTCGATGACCATATAGCCGATCACGCTGACAGTAACCGTCGCGGCCAATGTCATCGCCCACACCTGCCCCGGCGACGTCAGCGGGCTCAGCCGTATCGCGACCTGGGTCGCGCCGGCCGACAGCAGGCCCACATAGGACCAGGCGATCCAGTAGTAGTGCAGGTACTTCCAGCTTCGCGGACGCGGATTGCACAACATCGGAACGATGGCCACCACGATGCAGGTGAAGTTGGCGATGGCGCCGATGTGAAGCACGTTGAAGCTGCCGGTGGCGCGGTAGACCAGCAGCGCCAGGCCGTCGACGGCCAGCATGGCGTAGACAAAGAGATAGCCCCGCGCGCGATGGCCGGCGCCGCGCTTCGGGCGCCAGAGCTGGATCAGCCCGACGGCGATGCAGAGCAGCGCCAGTGCGGCGTGGATCGTGCCGGTCGGCGTGGGGTTCGGAATCATGGCTCAGCTCCCCGCCGCGCCGCGGGTGGCGACATCTTCGGCGATGATGGCGACCGCCTTCGGTGCTGCGACGATGCCCATGTGATCGACGCCCTCGATCAGCCTGACATCGACCTTAACGGCCGCGCCGCGCACGACCTCGGCATATTTGTCGGCAAACATCAGCTCGTCGTCGGCGCCGGAGAACAGCGTCAGCGGGCGGCTGACGGCGGCGAAGTCGCGGCGCCAGTCGCGCACCGCATTGTTGCGCATCAGCCGGTAGGTGTAGGTCCCGGTCAGGCGCTTCTCCGAGTTCGGCGGCACCGCAAAGGCGAGCACCGGCAAGGCGTCGCAGCAGTCGATGCCGACGGCATGCAGCGCCAGCAGCGCGAGGACGCGCGGGACGTCGGCCTTGGCCCAGCCGCCGGAGTTCGGCCGCGTGGTCGGCGCGTCGTAGCCGAGATAGGGCGCGAGCAGCACGGTGCGTTCGAACAGGTTGGCAATCGGCGACGACGCCACGCGCAGCGCAAAGGCGCCGCCGGAGGAATGGCCGACCAGCGTGATCGGCGCTGATGGCTGCGACTGGCGCAGCACGCCGACGAAATCGGCGAGATCGTCCTCGAGCTGGCCGAGATAGCCGATGTCGCCGCGGGTGCCGGAGACGCCGTGGCCGCGCAGGTCCAGCGCGTAGCTTTCGACGCCGCGCGCGGAGAGCGCCTGCGACAGCGCGTGGATGGTGCCGCCGCTGGAGCCGGAGGAGCCGTGGATCACGATGGCGATGCGCCCGGTCGGCGTGCCGCCCGCGCCGTAGTGGCGGAAGCCGAGCCAGCTGCCGTCGCGGGCCTGGAAGCGCTCGATCGCAGGCAGGCTGGAGAGATCGACCGTGCCGCGGGCGCGCGAGATCGATTGCAGCTCGGCAGGCCGTTCCAGCGGCGTTGCCAGCAGCGCCAGCACCACCAGCGCCAGCACACCGACGGCGATCAGGGACCATTTTACGAGGATCAACCCCATGCACAGTAGCTTTGGCATCTTCCAAACCCTCCAAATCATCGTCAAATACAGATTACTCTGTAGTACAGAGTTATCTGCCAGTCAAGTTTCATTGGCGAGACCGGGTTAAGCCCCTAACTTGCCGACGCCGCCCAAACAGCCAAATCGCCGAGATGCCCGCCGAACCCCTTGCCAACGCGCCCGAATTCACCGTCTCCGAGCTGTCCTCCGCGCTGAAGCGGACGGTGGAGGACGCCTATGGCCGGGTCCGGGTCCGCGGCGAGATCTCCGGCTTTCGCGGGCCGCATTCCTCCGGCCACTGCTACTTCGCGCTGAAGGACGAGAGCGCCAAGATCGACGCGGTGATCTGGAAGTTCAACCACGCCCGCATGCGCTTCAAGCCGCAGGAAGGGCTGGAGGTGATCGCCACCGGCAAGCTCACCACCTTCCCCGGCAAGTCGTCCTACCAGATCGTCATCGAGTCGCTGGAGCCGGCGGGTGTCGGCGCGCTGATGGCGCTGCTGGAGGAGCGCAAGAAGAAGCTCGCCGCCGAGGGCCTGTTTTCCGAGCAGCGCAAGCAGCTGTTGCCCTGGCTGCCCGAGGTGATCGGCGTCGTCACCTCGCCGACCGGTGCTGTCATCCGCGACATCCTGCATCGCTTGCAGGATCGGTTTCCGCGCCGCGTGCTGGTCTGGCCGGTGAAGGTGCAGGGCGAAGGCTCGGCCGAACAGGTCGCCGCCGCCATCCGCGGCTTCAACGCACTGCCCGAAGGCGGACGCATCCCGCGTCCTGATCTGCTCATCGTCGCCCGCGGCGGCGGCTCGCTGGAGGACCTCTGGTCGTTCAACGAGGAAATCGTGGTGCGCGCCGCCGCCGACAGCATGATCCCGCTGATCTCGGCGGTCGGCCACGAGACCGACGTGACCTTGATCGACTTCGCCGCCGACAAGCGCGCGCCGACGCCGACGGCCGCGGCCGAAATGGCGGTGCCGGTGCGCAGCGAGCTGTTCGCCGAGGTCGAGAGCCTCGCCCGCCGCGCCGTGATGTGCTGGCAGCGCACCCAGGAGAGCCGCCGCAACGAGCTGCGCGCCGCCGCGCGGGCGCTGCCCGCCGCGCACGAATTGCTCGCCATTCCGCGCCAGCGCCTCGATGCCGCCGGCAGCGGCCTGCCGCGGGGCTTGCGCGCCAACACGCATGCGCATTTCCGCCGCTTCGCCGCCTCCAGCGCCCGGCTGACCCTGCGGGTGCTGCACGGCCAGATGACGCATGCGCGCGCGCGTCTCGCCACCGGCGGCGAGCGCCTGACCCATTCGGCGCGCTCGCTGCTGCATCGCCGCCGCGAGCGCTTTGCCGGCCTCGAGCTGCGCCTGCAAGGCCTCGAAGCTCGCCAACGCCCAGGCGCAGCGCCAGCAGATTGCGCGAGCGCGTGAGCGCGTGCATCGCCTGTCCGACCGCGCGACCCGCGCCATCGACACGCTGCTGGAGCGGCTCGATGCGCAGGTGACCCATCGCGGCCAATTGCTCACCGCGCTGTCCTATCGCGGCGTGCTCGCCCGCGGCTTTGCGCTGGTGCGCGACCATGGCGGTCATCCCGTGCACAGCGCGGCCGCGGTGGGCCCGCATGCGCGCCTGTCGGTCGAATTCGCCGACGGCAATGTCGGCGTCACCGCGGATGCCGATCGTCCTGCGGCCCCTGCCGTGCCGGCAAGCCCGCCGAGATCGGCCGCGCGCGAAGCGAGGCGACGACGCGCGGCGCAGTCGGTCGATCAGGGGAGTTTGTTCTGATCTTCACCCTCCCTGGGGGGATATGGTTATAGCGGCGACAGTTCCGTTTTTTCACACTAATCGAAATCAATCCAGATTGGATGGCGGGTGACAATCCATGTCCGCTCTTGCTCGCATAGCGGACATCATCGCTGGCAAGTGCAATGTCCGGAAAGTGGCGGAAACGGAACCACCAACAAGTCATTCGGTACGCCTAGCTTCGAAGTACCGTACTAGGGGGAAGCGCGCTCCCAATCCAAAAAATCGATCTGATCGAAGGAGCGACGCGGCTCGTTGAGGAACAGCACCAGCCGCAGGCCATCGGTTAAATAAGGTTCGCCGGTAAGATTTGCGCGCGGATCGGGCATCGACGATACCCCAACGCCGCGAACGAAGCCAAAGCGCGAAACCGCTCCTGACAGGAACAGGTCCTGCATCAGATAGAAGCGGTCCTGGTCCACGTCCGGGCTGATGACGTGGGTCGTCAGATACCAGGATTGCGTCGTCAGCTTGATGCCGATGTCGCGACTGATTTGGCCAACCCACACCTGAAGCCCGTCAATCGTGAAAGGGGCCAGCCACAACCGCAGATGATTCCGCTGGCTGATGCTGTCGCGCGCTTTCTGCAGCGCGACGTCTTGCTGGCGCCCAAAGACGAACAGCGGGCTGACCGGTGCGTTGAGATATTCACTTCCGAACAGGAAGGCCCGAATGGTACGGTAAGTGCTGTGGATATCGAACGGCTCATCGAGCCGCCAGCCGCGCTCGATGAAAGCAAATAGCGCGTCGATGCCGCGTCCGACCACCACAAGATTGAGCGGATCTCCGTTGGTAGTACCCGCCTTGTCGGTAACGCAGCAATGCAACTGCGTCAGCTTTTCGCGCAGTGCCGCCAGATCGACGGCTTGTACCGTTCCCGGCGGATAAATGCTTCCGAAGTCAACTTTTTCTATCGCATACGAGGAGCCCCCGACCGGCAGCACGAACCTGAACCGAAGCATCTGTCTATCGGTTTCGAATCCGACCTCGAGCAGCTTCAAACCGCCTTCACGGTGCGTGAAGACGAAACCGGAGGCAGTCCGCTTTTGCGCGATTACATCCGGCACCGGGGATTGCGCGACAAGCGAGGCAATCGATGCGTTGGCGCTGCCGCGCCACCAAACGCGAAGCAACCGTTCGACTTCCGGGGCCGAGAAATAGTTCGGGTCCGTGATGATCGGGAGGAAGCGAAGCCGCAGGTCGCTGGCGTTATCCACGCTCAGCCAAACGACCTGGATGCCATGGTCAGCCAGTGATGCGCCGAAATACCGTTCGCTTTCGTCGTCGGTCAGCACGGCGGCTCGAACGGTCACCGCGCCCTGATGACGAACCTCCGCGCGGGACATGAAGGGCTGTTCGGCCGTCAGGTCCGGGCTGGCATCGCTGGATCGACTGAATGCTGCGAGCAATCGAAAGCAGCACCACAGTTATGAACGGGCCGAGCCATCTCTTCATGATATGCTGATCCGATGCCGCTCATTCAGGCTGGGCTTAGGTTCGTCAGCGCCGATGACAGCATGCAACCCCTTCCGGAGTGGCGCGTAGGCTCCGTTGATCCAGGTCAACGACCTGTTCGGTCTTGATGTCCTGCTTCAGGCCGAGAGCGGATTATACCGTTGTTCATTCGAGCCGATCGTCGCGACCGGGCAGCGGCAGCGTTGACTTAAATCAACGTCCTACCCGGAAACTGCGTGCACAGGTCGACCAAGATCGAAAGAGTTCAGAGCGTGACGTCAATTGTGACGTTGCCCGCGAGATCGGATATTCGAACGCGCTTCAAGTTAAATTAAGACAGCATATGGCCGCTACGGTTATAGCGTGACGTTTAGCCAGCGATGCTGTCGGGAACGGTGGACCCACGCGCATGCCCAGGCTCCACGATTTCTTTCGACAAGGGGCGAGCCGGGCCGAACTTGCGAGGCTCAACAACTTCGACGCCACCCGTTTTTCGATCGCCGAGCGGATGGCGAATGGGAAGGCGCTTCGTCGCAGGGTACCGCGCTCATCCCATGCGGAATTCCGGACCGCGCGCGAACGACCCGACCCGGTTTCGATCCTTGAGACGCAGAATGCCACCCGCATCAAGGAACTCGTCCCGGTGCGAATGGCACGCATGCTGACTTCGCCGTTCGCCTTTTTACGGGGGAGCGCCGCGATCATGGCAGGAGATCTTGCAAACTCCCCTCGCACTGATCTCGAGGTGATGGCCTGCGGCGATATGCATCTGATGAATTTCGGCCTGTTCGCTTCGGCGGAGCGCAATCTCATTTTCGCAATCAACGATTTTGACGAGGTTCTTCCCGGGCCGTGGGAGTGGGACCTCAAGCGGCTGGCCGCGAGTGCCGCGGTTGCTGCGCTCTTTCTCGGCGGCGACCGGACTGATGCCGAGGAGGCTGCGAGGGCGGTCGTCGACGCCTACGTCAGGAGGATACGCAGCTATGCCGAGATGGGATTTTTGGAGGTATGGTACGATCTGATCGACGAGAAAACGATCCTCGCCGCGGCCCCGCAGCGCCTGAGAAAGCTCGCCCAGGCCACTTTCGCCAAGGCTCGCGCCCGAGGCCATATTCGGGCTCTCGATCGGCTGACGGAAGAAGTCAACGGTGAGAACCGGATCGTGGAGGATGTGCCCCTGATCGTCCGCGCGAAGCATCTCCCGGACGGTACACCGATGACGGAAGCCCTGGAGACCATGCTGCGATCCTATCTCGCATCCCTGCCAGAGGACCGCAGGCGCCTGTTGTCGCGCTACCGGATCGTCGATGTCGCGCGCAAGGTTGTTGGCGTGGGTAGCGTCGGCACCAGCTGCTGGGTTGTGTTGCTCGAGGAACAGGGAGCCGGTAGTCCGCTGTTCCTGCAGATCAAGGAAGCGTGCGAATCCGTACTGGCGCGCTATCTCGACAGCAAAAGATCGATCAAGCAACAGGGGCGGCGCGTCGTGATCGGACAGCGAATGATCCAGGGATCCCCGGACATCTTCCTTGGCTGGGGACCGGTCAATGCAGTCAACGGCAGCAGGCACTACTATGTCCGGCAACTTGCCGACATGAAAGGCGGCCTGAGTTTGAAGGAAGGCGATCGCGAGGCACTTGGCGGCCTGTCGAGGTATTGCGGTCTGTGCGGTTGGGCGCTCGCACTTGCTCATGCGAAGTCGGGCGATGCGGCGATGATATCGGGCTATTGCGGCACCGGAGATGCGCTCCCGGATGCCATTGGAAAATTCTCTTTGGCCTATCTCGAGCAAACCGAACGCGACCATGGCGCGCTTGAGACGGCGGCGCGGCGGGGCAGGATCCCGGTGGCCAGGCAGGCTTGAACGGACCGGTCGGCGCTTTGAGATGCGCGCCGTTCCCGGAAAGGCGACCATCTGCACGGACATTCTTGTTTGCGATTGCGGTGACCTATGATGTGGAGTTCGAATATTCTCAAGTCAGGTCGCCTGTGCGCTTGTGACGGCTTGCCGTCGCCGGCGCTGACTTGGCTCGCCCAGGCCATCACCGGCCGCGTCGGCACCCCGGCTGCCCGTCCGCGTACAGTATCGACGGCGTTCGAGGGCTTCGCGTCGACCAGGCTGGGCCAGTTCTTCGGTCCGGCGGCCGATGAGCATCCGGGCCTGTCTGGCTTCAGCCTGTTGAGCCACGGGCGCGAGGCCTTCATCGTCCGTCTGGCGCTCGCCGATCTGGCCGAGCGAAGCCTCGATATGCAGTATTACATGTGGGATGGCGACACGACCGGCCGGATCGTCGTCGACCACGTAATGAAGGCCGCCGATCGGGGGGTCAGGGTGCGACTCCTCGTCGACGATCCCTTCTACAAGAAAAGCGATACCGTCAAAGCTTGCCTCGATGCTCACCCCAATGTCGAGATCCGCCTGTTCAACCCACTCACCAACCGGCACTGGTCAATTCTCGACTTCATTTTCGATTTTGGCCGGGTCAATCGCCGCATGCACAACAAGCTGATGGTCGCCGACAATGCGGCGGCGATCGTCGGCGGCCGCAATATAGGTGACATCTATTACGGCGTGAACACCATCGCCAATTATCGCGATTTGGATGTGTTGGCGGTAGGGCCTGTGGTCCGCGATCTCTCCGGGGTCTTCGACCAATACTGGAACAGCTCCTCGACCGTGCCGATCGCAGCTATCGTTGGTCGCGCCCACGGCGTAGCCGATCTTGATGACATCATGGCTCGTTTGCGTGAGGAGATCGCCGCGGCGGACTACCCTTATCCCATCGACCAGGACCTGGACGAGTTGGTGGCCCAGAGCGCCGAGCTTTGCGACAATCTCGTGTGGGCACACGGCCAAATTGTCGCCGACGATCCCGAGACCGTCGCCCGCGGCAGCGAGAGCGATGACGTCATCAGATTCATTCGCGAGCGGATCGCGAGGCTAAAGGAGGAACTGCTCGTCGAAACGCCGTACTTCGTTCTGCCCGCCGGGGCGCAGGCCACCGTCAAGGCGTTGCACGAGCGCAATGTCCGAGTACGCGTGCTGACCAACTCGCTCGCTTCGAACGATATGCTGCCCGCGCATTCAGGCTATGCCAAGACCCGGCGACGTCTACTCGAGAACGGTATGGAACTCTACGAGCTGCGCCCGGATACCGACGCCTTCCGCCCGGGCTGGTCGCTCCTTTCCGGGCGTTCGCCAGCCGCCTTGCACACCAAAGCGATGGCCTTCGACAGCGACGCCGTGTTCATCGGCAGCTTCAACCTCGATCCGCGCTCTGCCGTGATCAACACCGAAGCCGGACTGTACATCGAGAGCCCCGAGCTTGCCGAAAAGCTGATCGCCTACATGCAGTCCGGCGTTGTGCCCGCCAACAGCTACCGCGTCCTGCTCGACCCGAACGGCGAGATCGCCTGGGAGACAGTGAGGGACGGCAAGAGCGTACGCTATCACGACGAGCCCGACACCGGCTTTCGACGACGCTTCGTCGCTAACCTGTGGAAGCTGCTGCCGATCGACTCGCAACTCTGACATCGAGGGCTTGCGACTTAGGACCTAGGTCGGGGTGACGGGAAGAAATTCGTCCCCCTCCCCCGGGGTTCAGTTGGTATGCGGCGATGACGGACAATGTTGATCTCGGCGTAGATAGCTACCCACGGCCAGAGAAGGTCAGTCGGTGAAATGTTTTAACCCTTCCCATGCAGGGGCAATGACAAACCCCACGATCGGGATCGATGCCGCGCCAATCAACAATCCAAGAGCACCCGAGATGGCCGCCTCAACGATCCATTCGAGCGCGCCGGCGGCCGATGGCAGTGAGTGAGCCGCGGTTTCGGCGGCGGCGTGGACCGTCGAGCCGATCGAAGGCGGGCCGTTATTCTTCCAGGCCTGCGAGGAAGGGAACGGCCTCAGCCTGGATGACTGAGGCCGTGTGGGGGGCCTTTGCACCATTGGGGATGGGTGCGCAGCCATCTGAACTCAAGAACAAAGTCTGCGACAGTTGTCCTGATGGACATGTCCCAAGGTACAGGAGGAGTTCGTGCCGGACCTTGGCGAGTCCGCTGGTGCGCTCGGCCGGTTGCCCGGTGTCCGAAGCGCCCACCGCAACGGATCGATGAGCGACCCCCACGCAACCTTTGCGGCCTACTTGAGCAGCACAAACATGAAAGCAGCCACCACGGCAGCCAACACAAAAAAGTTGAGTACGGATGAAGGTGGCGTTCAACTTCATCGCGTCAACGTAGTACGATGTATGCGAGGTTGCTATGCGTTAACGGCCCTGGCCTTACTTGATCAGCCACCACCATAAAGCGGTGCTGGCCGCCGTGATCGCGACGGATATTAGAGGCGAAAGCGCGATTGTCTTAAACCATTCCCAAATCGACACTACGCACGTTCCAGCCGGCCCTATGCCGCAAAGCACAATCGGCACGTACACGGGACGTGTGGCTAGGGGCTGTTGCACATGGTGCCCCGCGCATTACCGGCAACGGTAAAATCAACGGGCCAGTACCGATTTGCAGGCGGCGTCCGGCCCCCTGATGTTCGCTTTGGGTCAAAAGGCGACATCGGCCGGCGGCCGGACCAGGCCGGCTTTACTCCCGATAACAGACTTCGAGTTGCTTGCTTTCCGACAGCCGGCTCAGAGCTCAACGGGATTCCACCAGGTCATGAAGCGCAATTTGTGATTCCCAAAAGTGTGTGGTCAAAAAACGGAACTGTCGCCGCTATAACTGTATCCCCTGGAGGGGGAGGGTAAGAGTCTCACCTTGCCAGCCACTCGGCGACGCGCTTCTGCGCATCGCTGCGCGCTTCCGCGTCGGTGCCGATATGGCCGTGCTCCGGCAGCGTCGGATCGTGGCCATCGAGCGCGCGCAGCGGCAGATCGGCGCGGTCGAAATCATGCGGCGCATCGGGATAGACGGTGATCCGCGTCAGCGCGGTGCGGCCGCGGGCGCCGTCGACCATCTGCTTGCACAGGGCCGGCGCGGCGACGTCGTCATTGCCGCCGATCAGGAGCAGCGTCGGCACCCGCGCGCTCCAGCCGGTGCGCGAGGAGATGCGGCATTCCGGATAGAACGCGATCGCCGAGCGATAGTCCGGCTCCTTGCCGCGGGTGGCGAGTTGCGGGCGCACCGCCCACAGCACGGCGCTGGCGCCATGGGCCCAGCCGATCAGGCTGACGCGGTCGCGCGCCACCCAGCCCTGCGCAAGCAGCCATTTGTGCGAGGCCGTGACGTCGGCGACGCGCTCGCGCCGCGCCAGCACCTTGCGCTCCTTCTCGCGGCATTGCGGGCCGACCTCGCGCGAGCCGAAACTGTCGGGCAGCAGCACGGCATAGCCCGCCTTCACCAGCTCTTCGGCCCAGTCGCGGTAGCGCGGCGCGACCGGCTCGTTGCCCGCGGAAAGGCCGCCACAGCCGTGCAACGCGATCACGGCGGGAAACGGCCCGTTGCCGTCGGGCTTATAGAGCTGGGCATGCAGCTTGAGATTCCCCGACGATATCTCGACCTGCGCCGGCACAGGCGCCGCGTGCGCCGTGCAGGCGACCGCCGATAGCGTCAGGATCAGGGCTGCTGACAGGAGGCGCATCGATGCGTGCCGGGGGTTGCGATGGCGCCGAACCAACGGCGATCCATGCCGAAAAGGCTAGCATGCACGCTTGCCGCGAAACCATCACAAATCGGTGGGTTTGCAGGGCGGACACCACGACTTATTTATGATAGATCGCCTTTCGAAATGCATTGACCGGGTACGATGGTTGAGTCGCCCGCAATCGGAGCAGTTATCTTGCTGAACAAGTTCGGCCCCTCGGGCAGCGGCGAAGCGCAGGTGCAATATCTCGACGGCGATTTCCGCGTGATCTCGCCGGGAACCTATGTCCGCTGCGCCATCACCGACGCCCGCATCCCGCTCGACGAGCTGAAATACTGGAGCGTCGATCTGCAGGAGGCCTATGCCCAGCCGCAGGCCGTGCTGCAGCGGCATTATCCCGGGCAAGTGAAGAAGTAGGGTCACCCGTCCCGTCGAAGCCTCCGAAGGGCCATTGAAATAGCCTTCGCTTTGCCTGTTAATCATTTGGTCGAGCCGCTACGATGCTTCTACTCGGCGTGGGAGCCGAGAACGGGATCGGCGATGCGGCTCTGGCAGACTGCCCTATCAACCCGATTGTTTTTTGCGCGGACCTTCACCGCTGCGCTGACCGTCGCATTATTGCTGGCAGACGCTGGGTCAAAGTCAGGCGGCTGATCCAGAGCCCAAGCGGGTGATGATGCTGCATTCGTTCGGTCTTCGCTTCAGGCCGTGGACTGATTATTCGGAAGCCCTTCGCGCCGAGATAAGCCGACGGGCGTCCGTGGAGTTTCAGGACCACTCGCTGCTGAATGCCCGGCGAAATAGCGACAAATCAGACGCTCCATTTGTCGAGTATCTTCGCAGCCTCAATGTTGACCAGCCGCCCGATCTGATCATCGCCATCGGCGCGCCTGCCGCCAATTTCGTGCAGGCGCACCGCAAGGACCTTTTTGCAACAACGCCCATGCTCTTCACGCGGTAGAGCGACGCCGCGTGGACTTCGACAAGTTGACCGAATACGACACGGTGGTGGCGGCGTCCAACAACGATGCCGTTTTCTTTGAAAATATCCTGCGCGTCCTGCCCCTCACAACGACCATTGCCATCGTTGTCGGCGCTTCGCCGAGCGAAACGTGTTGGCGGAACGAAGTCGCCAAGTCCACCGCGCGGTTCGCCGACCGCGTGCAATTTCGCTGGTACAATGAACTTTCCTTCGAAGATATGCTCAAGGACGCGGCCAACCTTCCGCCACACAGCGCAATTTTCTGGATTGGATTGAATGTCGATGCGGCGGGAGTGGCGCATGAAGGCAACAGCGCGTTCTCACGGCTTTATCGCGTAGCCAACGCACCGATCTTTTTTCACGATGAGACCTTTTTCGGAGAGGGCATCGTCGGTGGTCCAATGCAGGTCGTTGCCGGACAAACCAAGAAGGCCGCAGAGGTCGCCCTCCGCATCCTTGACGGCGAAAAGCCGGGTGACATCAAGCCGTCATTCGTTGAAGTGGCAGCGCCTATGTTCGACTGGCGACAAATGCAGCGCTGGGGAATTAGCGAGAGCAGTCTGCCGCCCGGCAGCACGGTCTACTTCCGCGAGCCAACGGTGTGGGAGCGGTATTCGTGGCAGATCGCTCTGATCACCGCCGTTATTCTCTTGCAGGCCGGGCTTATCTCGGCCCTGCTACGCGAGCATCGTCGGCGTCAATTTGCCGAAGTGCAGTCGCGGCAGCGCATGGCAGAACTTGCCCATGTCAACCGCTTCTCGACCGCTGGCGAACTGACCGCCTCAATTGCTCACGAAATCAACCAGCCGCTCGGCGTCTATTCTGACCAATGCCGAAACCGCAAAGGCAATTCTGAAATCGCCAAGCCCTGACATCGCGGAACTCAAGGAGATCGTTGACGATATCTTGCAGGATGACCGGCGCGCCAGCGAAGTCATCCGGAGGATGCGCAGCCTGCTGAAAAAGGCACCCTTTGAACTGAAAAACTTCGACCTCAACGACCTTGTTGCGGGAAACGGTCGAGTTTCTTTCTGCGCTGGCCGTTGGACGAAAGGTCGAACTGACTAGCGTCGATCACACCGGAATGCGCTTCCGATCCTCGGCGACCGCATCCAACTTCAGCAAGTCATCCTGAACCTTGTCGTGAACGGGATCGACGCGATGAAGGACACGCCGGCCGAAAATCGCATCATCAGCATTCGGACGTCGCGCGTCGAGAACTTTGCCGAGCTATCCGTGTCGGATCGCGGACCGGGCATTCCCGAAGACAAATTGAAAGAGGTCTTCGAGCCGTTCTTCACCAGCAAGGCGGAAGGCATGGGCATGGGGCTGTCCATCGCGCGCACCATTGTCGAGGCGCACAATGGACAGATATCGGCAAAAAATCGGGATCACGGCGGCGCGTCGTTCCGGATCAGGCTTCCTCTGGTCCGATAGAGGCGCAGGCGGTTTTTGCTAATTCGCGCGGGGAGGATCGCCCGCCTCACTTCGGAAGACATTCCACATTGTAGGCGATGATGACCTGGGCCGGGTCCGCCTTGCCTATGGCCTTCAGGTCCTCCAGGCCGCTCCTGAGCCTGGCTCCGGCCTCCTTCAGGCTGCCTTCGAGCGCGCCCTTGGCCGCCCTGCAGCGATCTTCGCTGGTGAATTCCTGAAACACCACCGTCGGCAGAAGCCGCCACTCCGCCTTGTCGGCCGTCGCGGCCGGACTGACCGAGTAGGAGAAGACATACATCAGGACCCACATCGGCGAGCTCCGCTCATGTGCAAACTCCCGTTCTTTTCCGCGTCGCAGCGCCAGCACATCAGATGCACCAATTCCCGTACGACCCCGGCCTTTGTTGACGAGGGGGGGATTGAGCGGCCGGGGTCGCCGAGGGGCACGCATGCGCCGAGGGATCGGCGCATCCGAGGTCCAACTTCATATGCGGCCGCCTCAGGCGACGTTGATCTACGTCAACGTAGCGCATGGTGGCCGGTCCACGCTTTTGCAGGGTCGCCTCGCGCCCGAAGTCCATGCGACCGAGGCTCGCCTTGATGCGTGTGCCAATGAGAACAGGAGGAATCACCATGCGGCCAGTTCGTCACTTCATGAAGCCAGCGACCGTTGCAGGCCTTGCGGTCAGCGCCTTGCTCGGGTTTGGCGGCGTCACGTTCAGCAGTTCACCGGCCAGCGCGGTCATCTACTGCAGCGTATGTCGGCTATCCGGTTGGCTGCATCGCCAGGGCCGGCGTCGTGCTGCGGGCTCGCCCGGTCGCGCGCGCCGCGGTCCGCCAAAACGTCGGCGGCAATGCAAATGGCGGTGTCAATCGCGTTGGAGTTCGGCGCTAGAGCCAACCTGCGAAGGCAGGTGTGTCTCAACCAGCCGGGTCTGAGGAGAGACGGTCTCGCACTCTCCAACGACCCGGCTGCAGGAGTGCGTCGCGTTTCGGCCCGAGTAATGTGTGGGGGGCTGCGGAGCGACAAAATGCCTCTGGCAGGATATTTCCGCAACGTCGGCGCGGCATTGTTCGCGCTGCTGCTGATTGCGGATTTGTATCTGCCCGCACCTGCCGTCGATCAGCGAGCGGCATCCCTTCCGCCTGCCATACGCATCCACTCGGAACGGAAATGGCCAGTGCCGGTCGTCTTTGACACGACGCAGGTGGCGGTTGCCGCCGTGCCGGCGTCATGGGACCGAAATCCACCGGCTCCGCCGGCCACGCAGGAGATGAGCACCGGGGTGCGCGAGGCGTTCGCGCTGTCGCCGGACCCGCATCGTGCGGCATCGGTTGAGCAGCGCAAGCCGCAACCGGCCCGGAGATACGCCGCGAGAAACGTGAAACGATATGCGCAGCCGCAGATCGTCCTGGCCGCGCGTCAGGGACAGTTCGGCTGGTTTGGCTTCAGATACTGGTGATGGCGCTGCCGCCATTAGCGCCAAGCCCGACCGCCATCACGGCGAGCGCCACCGGGCGGCTGGAAATTTCAATCAATGCGCTGATGATTCAAACAAAGCGACAAGTGTGAAAATGTGAAATGCGAGCCGACCTGAACGATCGGAATACCTATGAGCCCTGGTCTCTCAGTTCCAGCGTAACAAGCCTCGCCAGCAGTGTGGCGGGATAGAGTTGACCGACCACGCTCTCGATGTTGCACAGGCTGCGCGCCAGTGGATGCACAGGGACAATGTCACCATAACCCGTCGAGGTCAGCGTGACGAAGCTCAGATAGAAAACCGAATTGGCGAGGCCGGAATTGTCCTCGAATCCTATTCCCTTGAAAGCTTCCGGAAACGACAGGCCAACGAAGATAAAGAGCGTTCCGAACGCAATGGCGATGAGAAGATACAGCAGGATAGCGCCGATGATCCGGTGATAGTTGACCTTGCCGGGGCGGAAAACCGCCTGCGCCACTACCAGACCGAGCGTGACCGATATGGCCAACCAGGCGCCGGCCAGCAGATGCAGGTTGTAGGGCCAAGGGTAAAGCAGCCGCGTGATGAAAACGATCACATTGGCGCCGAGCCGACCGCCATCACGGTGAGCGCCACCGGGCGGCTGGAAATTTCAATCATTGAAACGCTGATGATTGCAAACAGGGCGACAAGTGCGAAAACGTGGATGCGAGACATCGCGGAAGCGATGGAGTACAGAGTACGAGCAATGGAGCACCGAAGCAGTGTCGCTGTAGCGTCGCGGAATGCAGCGTATTTCGCTCAGATCACGGATATTGGTGAGGCCGGACCTGAACGAGAATCCTATTCCCTTGTAAGCTTCCGGAAGCGAACAAGCCGACGAACACATAGAGCTGTCCGAACGCAATCGCGATGAGAAGATACAGCAGGATAGCGTCGACGATCAGGTGATAGAAAACCTTGGCGGGCCGGAAAACCGCCCGCGAAACCACCAGTAAGCGACGAACACAAAGAGCGTTCCGAACCAATCGCGATGAGAAGATACAGCAGGATGGCGCCGACGATCCGGTGATAGTTGACCTTGCCGGGCGGAAAACCGCCTGCGCCACCACCAGACCGAGCGTGACCGATATGGCCAACCAGGCGCCGGCCAGCAGATGCAGATTGTAGGGCCAGGGGTGAAGCAGCCGCGTGATGAAAACGATCACATTCGCCGCGAAGGCGACCGACATCACAGCCAGCGCCACCGGGTGATCGGAAATAACCAGCATGCCGCCGATGATCGCCAGCAGGGCGGCGATCGCGAAGACGTGAAACACAGAGATGCCCAGCGCCTGCAGCGGCGCGAATACGAAGATCGTGAAGGCAAGCAATATAGCCAGCAGCGTGAGCAGGCGGTCGCCGTACTCGCGCCGCAGCTCGCGGGCCGCTCTCCAGTCGCCAACCGGTCACAGCTATTTCCGGTTCGCGTCAGCGAACGCGGTTTCCAGCACGTCGCCGATCGGCTGCCAGGTTCGGCCGTCGAACTGCACCAGCCGCAATTGCTCGATCGGCTTGAAATCCCATGGACCGGTGTTGATCTTGATGCCGGGCAGCAGTGCGGAGGCCTGGTAGTCGGAGAGCGCAGCCGCCTGCTTCATCACGTTCTCGCGCGACAGGTCATTGCCGCACTGCCTGAGCACCTGGACCAGCGTCTCGGCGGCGGCATAGCCGTAGACGGCGGCGTTGTCGTCCTTGCCGCCGGCCGTGGTGTATTTGTCGACGAAGACGCGCCAGTTGGCGGTCCGCTCTTCCTTCCAGGCCGGGTCGCTCGCATCCTTGAGGAAAGTGGCCGTGACGACGCCCGTTGCGTTCTGCAGGCCGGCCGGCTTCAGGACCGTCTCGATCGACGAGGCCATCTGGTTGACGATGAACACCGGATGCCAGTCGTGCTCGGCGGCGATGCGGATCACCTTGGCGGCGTTTTCCGGCACCCCGGCAAACACGAAGACTTCGGCCCCCGACCGCTTCAGGATCGATACATGCCCCTCCAGATGCTGGTCGGCGACATCATAGGCAATGTCGACCCGGATGTTCTTCGCGACATCGTCCAGCCCCTGCTCCAGTCCCTTGAACAGCTCCCGGCCGAAATTGTCGTTCTGCCAGAGCGCCACGATCTTCTTGCCGGGATAGAACGCCTGAATGTAATTGGCGTAGATGCGTCCCTCCTCGCGGAACGAAGGCTGCCAGCCCATGGTCCAGGGATACTGTGACGGCTCGCTCAGATGCTGATCGCCGGAGGCGAAGAACAGCTGGGGGACTTGCCGTTCGTTGAGATATTTCCGTACCGCCAGGTTGCCCTGCGTACCGAACGAGCCGAACATCAGCAGCACATTGTCGATCTCGACGAGAATGCGCGTGAGGTCGATCGCGTTGGAAGCGTCGGACAGATCGTCGTAGGAGATGAAGCGGATCTTGCGGCCGTTGATGCCGCCGCGCTCGTTGATGGCATCGAAATAGGCGGCTTCCGCCTTGCCGATCTGGCCGAAGATTTCGAGGCCGCCGCTGTACGGCATGAGGTTGCCGATGCGGATTTCGCTGTCGGTGACGCCCTGGTCACGCAGTTTTTGCGTGACCGCCCCCAGCGAGGCGAGCGCGACGAAGACGGCCAGCAGCGTGCGAAGCGATATGCCCATGGTGGAACACCCGTCTGACAAAACCGCGCTGCCGCCCAGAGTTTCGGCTGAACCAGCTGTGCTGCTTGATCCAGGTCAACGGTCGCGCAATTCGTCGCACAGGCCGCGCGGCCCGCGGCGGGTAAGTCGACCGATCGATCCATCGCGCGCCGGCGATGACTTGCCGGCTCATCCGAAAAGCGCGACGGCAAGGGCGGCGATCGAGACCGTTGACGCGCACATCAATATGGCGGCAACCATCCGGTCGTTCAGCTCATCGAGTTGCTGAATTATCCGAGTCCACATGCCTATTACCCAACGCAAGCAATTGCACTCAGCGATCGCATCTTCTGCCGCAGCGACAGTCGACGCAAATGAAATTTGCAGCCGGTCAGTTGCCTTGACCAATTATTGCACGTTGGGCCAATAGCGCGCGCTCCCGCCTGGCGCTTCGATGCGATGCGCGATCGTCGGCTTGCCGCGACACACCCGCGCGGCGCGGTCGTGCGCCGGCGAGATCCGCCTGGCTCAAGCCCCGACTCGGGCGGTCTTGCCGGCGAGCAAGCGTGCGTACCAAAGGAGGGGCATTCTTTGGCGACTGCGTATTCAAACTGTCCCAGATGTGGACGAAAAATGATCCTGGCCCCGCCGCCCAACGGCAAGGGGCCCGCGATTACGCAGTGCCCGGCCTGCGACGGTCCCGACCCGCTGAAATCCGAAAGCATCGAAGGCTGGGTCAAAAGCTCGCTGCGGCCGCCGGCGTGATTTTCCTGGCACATATTTCAGCGTGATGGGCTGCCGCGCGCACCCGAAATATCGCCCTTGATCTACATCAAAGCCCGGTTCCCCGGCATTGCGCACGGTGCAGCGGGGGACCAGCAATGGAGGAAACGGACATGAAAATGACGTTGGGTACTCTGGCAATTGCGGTTTCGACCTTCGCCTGCGCACTGTCATTCTCGCCGACCTGGTCCAAGCAGGACGGCCTGTCGCTCTCGACCAGCACGGCCGAGGCGGGGGCGCGGGTCTATATCCGGACCGGCTACGCCGCGAGCGCCGCCTATTACACCGCGGACCGGCCTGCCCTGGTACGCGGTGCGGGCCTACTATTTCGGCGGTCCCTGGAGCGGACCCGGCTACAGCTACACCGGCTGGGGCGATTATGCCGCCCGCAACGGCATCGCCTGCGTGCCCGGCACCGCCATCAAGGGCGGCGACGGCATCATGTATAATTGCCAGTAGAATTGGCGGATTGAGCAGCGCGAGGGTGGGTCGGCGAACGACCCGCCCTCTTGCTATCGAAATCTCTTCTCGCGCGCCTTGAACAATTGCGCGCCGACGAACTTTTGCAACGCCGCCGCGTCGTCGAATTCCAGCGTCACCTTGAACGGCACGATGCTGCGCGCCCAGTCCGGCAGTCCCTCCGGCGTGCGCAGCCGCGCCAGGTCCTTTTCCGTCGTCACCAGCGTAAGGCCGCTGCCCTCGGCTTCCGCGACCAGGTTAGCTGTTTCGTCCGGCGTCAGCGGATGATGGTCGGGAAATGTCCGCGTGCCCGCGACGTCGACGCCGGCTTCGACGCAGCGTGGCAAAGAAGCGCGCGGGATCGCCGATGCCGGCAAAGGCGAGCACGCGCTTGCCGCGCAGCGCCGCCAGCGAAGACTTCGTCCGGCTTGAAATGCGCGCGCAGCACCGGCTTGCCCTGGCCTGCGACCATCGCCGCCACGCCATCGGCGGCGCTTCCCGCGCCGATCACGACCAGCGCATCGGTGCGCGCGACCTGCGCCGGCAGCGGCGCGCGCAACGGACCGGCGGGCATCACCTTCGCATTGCCGATGCCTCGCACGCTGTCGATCACGATCAGCGACGCGTCCTTGGCGACCGCGGGATTCTGAAAGCCGTCGTCCATCAGGATCACGGTCGCGGCCAGCGATTTCGCCAGCGCCACGCCGTCGGCGCGGTCGCGCGACACCACCACCGGCACGCTGCGCGACAGCATCAACGGCTCGTCGCCGACGTCGGCCGCGCCGTGCCTCGATAGCATCGACCCGCACCGGGCCGCGCAGCCTGCCGCGATAGCCGCGGCTCAGCACCACCGGCGTCTCGCCGAGCTCGCCGAGCAGTTTTGCCAGCGCCAGCACCGTCGGCGTCTTGCCGGCGCCGCCGCCGTGATAATTGCCGACGCAGAGCACGGGGATGCCGGCGGCAAGGCCCTTGCGTTCGAGGCGATGCGCGGCAACGGCGCCATAGAGCGCCGCGAGCGGCCGGAGCAAATGCGATTTCCAGGACGCGGGCCGGTACCAGAAGGCCGGCTCACGCATTGGCGGCTCCCATCTCGATGCGCAGTTGCATCAGATAGGGTTCGAGCGCGGCGAGCGTGCGTCTCCAGCGCGCCGCCGAGCTGCTCGACGACGCGCGCGCCGTTGGCCGCCTGCGCGTCGCGCGCCGCGGGATCGGCCAGCAGCTGCCCGAGCTGCTTGACCAGCGCTTCGCCAGCCGTCGGCGCGGCGCGCGCCGCCGGCCTTGTCGAGCGCTTCATAGACGTCGGAGAAATTGAAGACATGCGGGCCGTGCACGACGGCGGCGCCGAGCTTGACCGCCTCGATCGGATTCTGGCCGCCATGCTCGACCAGCGAGCCGCCCATGAAGACGACGCCCGCCAGGCGATAGAACAGGCCGAGTTCGCCCATCGTGTCGGCGATGTAGATGTCGGTGTTGACCGCCGGCAGCTCCTCGCGCGAGCGCTGCACGAAGCGCAGGCCCGCGGCCGCGACGATGCCCGCCACCGCGTTGCCGCGGTCGGGATGCCGCGGCACGATCACCGAGAGCAGGCCCGGGAAGAAACCGGCGAGCCGGCGATGGGTCTCGACCAGCATCTCCTCCTCACCCGGATGGGTGGAGGCGGCGGCAATGACGGGGCGGCCGCGCGTCATCGCCATCAGTTTTTCGAGCTTGGCCGGATCGGCCGGCGGCGCCGGCACGTCGAGCTTCAGATTGCCCGTGGTGATGACGTTGCGGGCGCCGAGCGCGGCAAAGCGCTCCGCATCGGTGTCGGACGCCGCAAGGCAGGCCTCGAACTGTCCGAGCAGCGCGGAAATGGTGTTCTGGGCGCGGCGCCAGCGCGGGAACGAACGCGGCGACATCCGCCCGTTGATCAGCACCATCGGCAGCCGGCGCGCCGCGGCCGACAGGATCAGGTTCGGCCACAGATCGGACTCGATGAACAGCGCCAGCGACGGCCGCCAGTGATCGAGGAAGCGCGCGACATAGCGCGGCGAGTTGTAGGGAACATATTGGTGGATGATGTCGGGCGGAAAACGTTTTGCCACGATCGCGGCCGACGTCACCGTGCCGGAGGTGAGCAGGATGCGCAGATTGAGCGCGCGCAGCCGCTCGATCAGCGCGGCCGCGGCCAGCACCTCGCCGACGCTGGCGCCGTGGATCCACACCAGCGGGCCGTGCGGCCGTGCGCCCAGCGCAAGGCCCCGCCGCTCGCCGACGCGCTCGGGATCTTCCTTGCCCTGCTTGAGGCGGCTCCTGATCAGCGCCGGCGCCAGCGGAACCATCGCGAACGACAGCTTCCGGTAGACCCGCAGCGTCATCGGCAGCGAATTAGCCAAGGCCGGCCTCCGGGCGGCCCACTTGCGCATAGGCGCGGCGGGTCGCTTCGTTGAGATAGGTCTCGACCTGCTGGCGCAGTCTTTCCATGGTCTCGGCGTCCGCGTCCGGGGGCACGACAACGGCGTCAATACCTACCACAGCGCCGCGCCCGAAGGGCAGATTGATGGTAGTGGAGTCCCAATTTTTCAATCGGATGAAACGGCTGGTCACCATGGCAAACGGCAGGATCGGCCGGCCGGATTCCCGCGCCAGCATGATCAGGCCGAGGCCCGCCACGCGCGAGCGCTTCGGCACGTCGGCGGTGGTCGCGACGTTCCAGCCTTCTTCGAGCGCCTGCACCATCTCGCGAAAGGCACCGACGCCGCCCTTGCGTGGAACGCGCCGCCATGATCGCCGGAGCCCCTGATGGTGCCGATGCCGAGCCGCTCGGCCGCGATCGCATTGAACTCGCCGTCGCGATGCTTGGAGATCAGCACCTTGGCGCGGTACTCCTCCTTGGTCTTGACGAACGGCGTGATGAAATGCTGGCCGTGCCAGAACGCGAAGATCAGCGGCTGGTGCGGCTCCAGCCAGATCGTAGACATCGGGCGGATCGAAGCTGAAGTCGGTTGGTCCGCCAGACCAGCCGCAGATACTCGGCGGCCAGCACGCCGAGCGCACGCTGAACCAGGGGGCTGCGCAGGAAATCGCGAAGGAGACGTTTCAACGGGGCCGCTTCGCTTCTTGGTCCGGATCGAGCAGCCGGTGGAGATGAACGATGAAGTAGCGCATCTGCGCGTTGTCGACCGTCATCTGCGCCTTGGACCTCCAGGCCGCATAGGCGGTGGCGTAGTTCGGATAGACGCCGACGACTTCGACTTCGTCGAGATTCTTGAAGGTGGTGTGTTCGAGATCGACGAGTTCGCCGCCGATCACGAGGTGAAGCAGCTGCGGCTGGGCATTGTCAGACATTTGCAAGTGTTCCCAAAAGGAGATGCCCGGCAAGGCGGATGTGCTGGCGCGCGAGGAAAGCGTCAGGGCAATGGATTGCTGCCGAAATGCCCGACAATGCGCGCATGACGATCGCGTCCCGCTGCCACCAGCACCCCGTGCACCACGTCCCGGCGATTGTAAAGGATCGCATCCCCCGAGAGCGCGGTCATCCTACCATTCGCTTCCTGCACGATCAAATTCGCCGCAGCCAGATCCCAGTCGCGGCTCTGTCCGCCCGCAAAAGCGGCATCGAGCCCGCCATGCGCGACCCGACACAGCCGCAGCGCCAGCGAACCGATGCGCGGATGCAGCGATATCTCTTCCAACGACGGGCTGAGGCGCTGCACCAGCGGCTTTGGACCTGCCATGCGGGAGAAATCGAGATCGTCGCCTGCGCTTGCCTGCACGCTGATGTCGTTGAGCCGTGCGCCCTGCCCGCGCGCGGCAAAGAAGAACTCGTCGCTGGCCGGCGCAAACACCGCTCCCAGCACCGGCGAGGAATCCTCCACCAGCGCCGCGCTGACGCACCAGTCGTTGTTGCCGGCGAGATAAGAACGCGTGCCGTCGATGGGATCGACGATCCAGGTGTACTTCTTGCCGAGCCGCGTCTCGTCGTCGGCGCTCTCTTCCGAGAGCCAGCCATATCCTGGCGATGCCCCGCGCAGCCGCTGCTCCAGCAGATCGTTGACGGCGATGTCGGCTTCCGAGACCGGCGAGGATTTTCCCTTGATCCAGTTCTTCAGCTCGGTGCGGAACAGCGATTTGGCGAGTTGACCTGCTTCCCTCACCGCTTCCGTCAGCAGCGCCGCGTCGCGCGCCAATGTGTCGCGCAGTTCAACGTCCGCCAAGGGTCAGCCCTTCGATGCGCAAGGTCGGCGCGTTGGTGCCGTAGCGGAATTCGAGGTCATCAGCCGGCGTCAGCGACTTGAACATGTCGAGCAGATGGCCGGCGATGGTCACCTCGCTGACGGGATAGGTGATCTCGCCGTTCTCGATCCAGAAGCCGGAGGCGCCGCGGCTGTAGTCGCCGGTGACGCCGTTGACGCCGGAGCCGATCAGGTCGGTGACGTAAAAGCCCTGCTTGATGTCGGAGATCAGCTCTTTCGGCGTCGCGCTGCCCGCTTCCATATGCAGATTGTACGAACCCGGCGAAGGCGACGACGACACGCCGCGATGGGCATGGCCGGTCGTGGTCATGCCGAGCTCGCGCGCGGTGGCGCAATCGAGCAGCCAGGTGGTCAGCACGCCGCCGTCGATCAGCGCGGTCCGCTTGACCCTGACGCCTTCGGCGTCGAACGCCTGCGAGCGCAAGCCGCGCACGCGCAGGGGATCGTCGATGATGCGGATGTTGCCGGCAAACAGCTGTTGGCCGAGCTTGTCCTTGAGGAAGCTGGTCTTGCGCGCGATCGAGGCGCCGTTGATGGCGCCGACGAAATGGCCGACCAGCGAACCCGAAACGCGCGGATCGTAGACCACCGGCACCTTGCAGGTTTCGACCTTGCGCGGATTGGCGCGGGCGACCGCGCGCTCGCCCGCGGTGCGGCCGACGCCGGCCGGCGAGGCGAGATCGGAAGCGTGCAGCGCCGAGGTGAAATCGTAGTCGCGCTCCATGCCGGTGCCCTCGCCGGAGATCGCGGTCATCGAGATGCCCTGGCTGGAGCGCAGATAGGAACCGTGGAAGCCGGTCGAGGTCACCAGCACCATGCCGCCGATGCCGGCGGAGGCCGATGCGCCGCCGGATTTGGTCACGCCCTTCACCGCGCGG
This sequence comes from uncultured Alphaproteobacteria bacterium, assembly GCA_963726865.1. Classification (GTDB taxonomy): domain Bacteria; phylum Pseudomonadota; class Alphaproteobacteria; order Rhizobiales; family Xanthobacteraceae; genus Bradyrhizobium. Next base: position 99,411 of record CAVSEE010000013.1, read on the forward strand.
CCCGGCGGCTTCCGCTTCCTGCGCGCGGCGCTCCAGCTCGGAGGTGGCGGGAATCCCGGGGTCGAGCAGATCGAGCTCGGGAAAATCGCGCGCCAGCTCGCTCGCATCGGCGAGGCCGACGAACTTGTCCTCCGGCGCCACGCGCGCCATCGCCACCGCGCGCTCGGCGAGACTTGCGATGCCGTCGCCACGGACGTCGTTGGTGGAGACCACGGCCTCGCGCTTGCCGACCAGCACGCGCAAGCCGACATCGTCGCCTTCGGAGCGCTCGGATTCCTCGACGCGGCCGTCGCGCACCTCGACGCCCTGCGAGACGCCGCGCATCGCCACCGCGTCCGCCGCATCGGCGCCGGCGCGCTTGGCGGCCTCGACCAGGCGCTGGGCGAGCGCCGACAACGCCGATTGATCGAACAGGCCGCGTGCCGCGCTGTCCTTCGAAAGTTTTGAAGCAACCGATGGTGAAGAAGTCACGAACGAAATTCCCGACATTTGAGGCGAGCCGCGAATGCAGCGGCGAGGCTGTGCAGATGTGCCTGATTCACAGGGACTTCAAGCATTTTGCGCGGGCAAAAGCCATCAATTTCGGCTCGTCCCGCAAGGTCTCGTCAATCATGCGAGCCAAGGTGTTGTCAATCATGCGCCCAGAAGGAACGGCCGTTGAGGCGCGATTAACCAGCCTTTTTAAGCGGATTCGCCGCGCGCCGTGGCATGCTCTCACACATCGACCGGGAACATAATTCCGGCGGGGAGACTGAAGCCGTGAGGCGTCAAACACAAACAAGCGGGATCAATCCCGCCGGGTCGAGCCGCGCGATGCGGCTCGACCCTCTTTCCCTTCCGCTACGCTTCGATGCGCGGGACGTCCGCGCCGACGGCGGCGTGCGGCAGGTCGAAATTCATCGCGAACGCGTCGTGCTGCGCCGGGCCGTGCTCGGCATGCGCATGGCCATCAACGTTCGCGTCAGCGACTTTATCGGCATTGGGCTGCGCGGCATCGACGGCGAGTCGCAGATGCTGGCGCTGGTCCACCGCGATCCCTCGCTGACCATTCCGCTCGCCATCTCCGCCGACCGCGAGGAAATCGCCGCGGCGGCGGCGACGTGGAGCGAAATCTTCGGCCTTCCGCAACTGCCGGAAGAAAAGCGCCGCGAGCCTGCCGCACGCCGGCGCCGCCGCAACGTCATCGCCAAGCGCCGTCCGCAATTCCTGGTGCGCCGCCGCGCCGGCGATACCGCGCGCGAGCTGCCCGCCTATCGCGGCGAGCGCGAGATCATCGCGCGCAATTGACTCACGCGGCGCGCATCACCGCGTCGGCCAATAGTCCCGCAAACAGCAACAGCCCGGCCTCGCGGTTCGACCAGAACAGTTTCTGGCACAGCGCGGAATTGCCGATCTCGAGACGGGCGATCTGCCAGGCCAGATGCGCCGCAAAAGCGGCGAGCCCGAGCCATGCCGGCCAGCGCGCCGCGGCGAGCCAGAGCGCGACGCCGATCAGCACCACCGCCATGCCGTAGAACGCGACCAGCGCGGGTTTTGTGTTGTCGCCAAACAGCCGCGCGGTGGACTTGATGCCGATCAGCGCGTCGTCCTCGATGTCCTGATGCGCGTAGATCGTGTCGTAGCCGATCACCCAGGCGATCGAGCCGGCATAGAGCACGAGCGCGACCGCATCGATGCGGGCGAACTCGGCGGCAAAGCCCATCAGCGCGCCCCAGGAAAAGGCCAGGCCCAGCACGACCTGCGGCCACCAGGTGATGCGCTTCATGAAGGGATAGATCGCAACGATCACCAGCGAGGCGATGCCGGTGAAAATCGCAAAGCGATTGAACTGCAGCAGCACGGCAAGCCCGACCAGCGCCTGCGCCACCAGGAAGATGAACGCCTGCGTGACGCTGACCTGCCCCGCCGGGATCGGCCGCGAGCGCGTGCGCTCGACCTTGGCGTCGAGGTCGCGGTCGGTGATGTCGTTCCAGGTGCAGCCTGCGCCACGCATCGCGAAGGCGCCGATGAAGAACAGCGCGACTGTCAGCGGCAGCGATTGGAGGTGGCCGGAGATCCCTGCCGCGAGCGCGGCCGACCACCAGCATGGCATCAGCAGCAGCCATGAACCGATCGTGCGGTCGAGACGGGAGAGCCTGAGGTAAGGCCGCGACCAGGCGGGCGCGCGGGTATCGACCCAGTTGCCGGTTGAGTCGGCAACGCGGGCGGCGTCGCTCATCGCGCCAGCACGTTGCCGTTCAGCGTATCGAAGGTGGAGCCGCCCTTCTTGGTGGCCTGGGTCGCTTCAGGGGCCTGGATCGAGCCGAGCACCTCGGACAGGCTGGGCGCGGCGGCCGCCTTCTGCTGCTCCATCTGCTGGGCGACGCCGCAGACCTTCTGCTGCATCGCTTCGGTGTTCTTGTGCCCGTTCTTGAGCTGGTCGGCGACCTGCGCCGGGATCCCGCATTTCTGCGAGTTGGCCTCGACATATTTGATCATCTTGACTTCAGCCTGGCTGAAGGACGCGATCAGCTTGCAGGCCTCGTCCGGCCCCGCCTTGCGATCGGATGCCGCCTTGATCGCCTTGCCGCGCTTCTCGGCATCCTCGCGCAGCGGGACGAACCCCTTCATGCAGGCATCGTCCGCGCCCGCGGTCGGCCCTTGCGGCGGACCGCCTCCGAAACCGCCCGGCATGGGAGCCGCGCCCTGCGACGGGAACGCGCTCGGCGCCGCCGCACCGCCGGCCGGCGGGAACGGCGAAGCCGCGGCACCGTTGGCCGGCGGAAACGGCGAGGCATTGGCGGGCGCAGACTGCTGGTTCGGCAGCGGGGCCGGAAACCCGCCCTGCGCGGCGGCATGGCCAGCCTGGAGGGCAACGACGGCGACCGCAAGCGGTGCAATCAGGCGACGGATGATCAAGAGTGTTTCTCCGGCAAGGTCCAAAGACAAAGGCCCAATGGGCCCCAACGTCTTCCGATCAGGCAATTCAGAGTTCGGGCCTTTTTTACGATTCCAAGCCGCTCTTAACAACCCATGGAATCGGGCAACAGCGCGGCACGGGGACGCAATTTTTGCCCCGAAAGCTCATCCTTTCAGCCAAAAGCGGCCCTTGTTCAGAAACATTAACGAATGTCCCGGCCGGCGCGATCTGGAACAATCGCTCCGTGACGCCCCTGCTTTGAGCTAAGAAGCGGGCCCCGGTTGGAAACATCGACGAATGCCCCAGCACGATTTCCGGAGCCAGCGCCTGTTCGTCGACGCGCCCCTTGCGCAAGGGGCCAGCGTCGCGCTCGACCGCGACCAGGCCAACTATCTCGGCAACGTGCTGCGGCTTTCCAGCGGCGCGAAAATTCTCGTCTTCAACGGCCGCGACGGCGAATGGCAGGCGGAGATCGCCGGGCGCAAGCGGCCCGAGACGCTCACCATCGTCAAGCAGACGCGCGCGCAGGATCATCTCGGCGACGTGACTTACGTGTTCGCGCTGCTCAAGCATGCGCGGCTCGACTACATCGTGCAGAAGGCGGTCGAGATGGGCGCGGCAAAACTGCAGCCGCTGACCACGCGCCACACGCAGATCTCGCGCGTCAATCTCGAGCGGATGAGCGCCAATGTGATCGAGGCCGCCGAGCAGTGCGGCATCCTCAGTCTCGCCGCCGTCGCCGCACCGATTGCGCTGGAGCGTTTCCTCGGCGAGCGCGACGCGCAGCGGCTTCTGGTGTTCTGCGATGAGGCCGCCGACATCGCCGATCCCCTCGCCGCGCTGAAGAGCCGCCAAAACCGACGCCGGCATTGACGTGCTGATCGGCCCCGAAGGCGGCTTTGCCGATGAAGAGCGCGAAGCGCTGCTGCGCCAGCCCCATACGTTGCGGCTCTGCCTCGGCCCCCGAATCCTGCGGGCGGACACCGCCGGCGTCGCGGCCCTGGCGCTGGTACAGGCGGCGCTTGGCGACTGGGCCGGACCTGGTTAACGGCATCGGCCCAGAAGCAAGGACCGGCCACGTCCCGTTAAGCGCCCTTGCCCAATCCCTGTCGTATCCGCGCCCCGTCCGTGCTATGGGCACGCCCCATAACCCCCTTTGGAACCGCTTAACCCGCTGTTGGAACCCCGTTTTCCGGCGATCTGGACCAGTCCGATGAACGTAACCGCGCCCCCCTCCGCCGCCTGGGCGGACACCCTGCTGCAATCCTTTGCGCAGGCCGGCTACGTCCATGCCGAGCCCGACATCCTGCAGCCGGCCGATCCGTTCCTCGACCTCTCCGGCGAGGACATCCGCAAGAGCCTCTATCTGACGACGGATGCGACCGGCGAGGAGCTGTGCCTGCGGCCGGACCTCACCATCCCCGTCGCGCGCGACTACCTGGCCTCGCCCCGCGCCGGGAAGCCGGCCGGCTTCTCCTATCTCGGCCCGGTGTTCCGCTATCGCAGCGGCAGGAAGAGCCAGTTTTTGCAGGCCGGCATCGAATCCTTCGGCCGGCAGGACCGCCCGGCGGCGGATGCCGAGATGCTGGCGCTGGCGCTGCAGGCAGCCGGCGCGTTCGGCGTCAAGCGACGTCGAAATCCGCACCGGCGACGTGGCGCTGTTCAACGCGCTGATCGATGCGCTCGATCTCTTCCCGGTGTGGCGCCGCCGCCTGATCAAGGACTTCAACCGCAACATCAGCCTGACCGACGACATCGAGCGGCTCACCTTGAAGACGGCGCCGGGCCGCAACGAATATGAGGGCGTGCTCGCAGCGCTTGCCGGCTCCGACCGCAAGGCGGCGCTCGCGCTGGTCACCGACCTGATGTCGATCGCCGGCACCACCAATGTCGGCGGCCGCAGCGTGGCCGAAATCGCCGACCGCTTCCTCGAACAGGCCACCTTGAAGGCCGGCGCGCTGCCGCGCGATGCGCATCAGCATCATCAAGCGCTTTCTCGCCATTGCCGGCGAGCCCGACGGCGCGGTCAAGCAATTGCGCGCGCTCGCCGCGGACGCCAAGCTCAACATCTCCGCTGCGATCGACCAGTTCGAAGCCCGCGTCGGCTTCATGGCCAAGCGCGGCATCGACATCAGGAAGACGCGCTTCTGCGACCTCGTTCGGCCGCGGGCTCGATTACTACACCGGCTTCGAATTCGAGCTGCACCACAAGGGCAACGGCGCCGAGCCGCTGGTCGCCGGCGGCCGCTATGACGGCCTGATGACGCAGCTCGGCTCGCGCGAGCCGATCCCCGCCGTCGGCTTCTCGATCTGGGTCGATGCGCTGGTCAAGGCCGGCAAGAACGGGGGCAAGGCATGAGCGTCCCGTTCGTTCTCGCCGTCCCGTCGAAGGGCCGCCTGCAGGAAAATGCCGAAGCCTTCTTCACCCGCGCAGGGCCTGATGCTGGCGAAATCCGGCGGCGCGCGCGACTATCGCGGCACCATTGCCGGCCTCGACAATGTCGAGATCGCCTATCTCTCGGCCAGCGAGATCGCGGCGCAATCTGGCGCGCGGCGCGGTGCATCTCGGCGTCACCGGCGAAGACCTGGTGCGCGAGAGCATTCCCGACGCCGACAAGCGCGTGCTGATGATCGACGGCCTCGGTTTCGGCGCCGCCAATGTCGTGGTCGCGGTGCCGCAGGCCTGGATCGACGTCCGCACCATGGCCGATCTCGACGACGTCACGACGGGTTTTCGCGCCCAGCACAATCGCCGCATGCGGGTTGCGACCAAGTACATCAATCTGACGCGCAACTTCTTTGCCGCGCATGGCATCGTCGACTACCGCATCGTCGAAAGCGCCGGCGCCACCGAAGGCGCGCCCGCGACGGGCGCTGCCGAAATGATCGTCGACATCACCACCACGGGCGCGACGCTGGCCGCCAACGGTCTGAAAGTGCTCGACGACGGCGTGATCCTGAAAAGCCAGGCCAACCTCGTCGCCTCGCGCGAGGCCGACTGGAACGAGACGACCCGCGAGAAGGCGCGCGTCATCCTCGACCACATCGCCGCCCGCGCCCGCGCCAGCAAGTACCGCGAGGTGCGCACGCGCTTTGCCGGCTGCAACGACAAGCTGCTGACCGAGGCGCATAACCGCTTTGGCGTGGTGGCCCCGTTCGGCGGGCCGACCTCGTCGGGCATGCTGACGCTGCACTGCCCGCCGGCGCAGCTCTACGCGCTCGGCAGCTTCCTGCGCGACCATGGCGCCGATACGGTCTCGATCGCCTCGCTGGACTATGTGCTGGACCGGCAAAATCCGCTGTTTGCCAGGCTCGAGGCCTTCCTCGGCCATTAGGCGTGCTTACGTTATTCATCGTAGCGACAGCTTGCGGCAGGTACCATATGCTGTTTTGCTAGCTGTGCTGGAACCTTGATCGATGAAACTGGGTAGCGATGTTTCCGGACTGTCGACGACCGCGGCCAACGCCGCGGCGCAGGGGCTGTCGATCGTCGTGCCCGTCTATAACGAGGCGAAGGGGCTCGTCGCCCTGCATGAGCGCCTCACGGCGCTGGCGCGCAGCTTGCAGAAGCGCTGGCAGCTCGGCATGCGAAGTGGTCTATGTCGACGACGGCAGCCAGGACGAGACGCTAAAGGTCGCGCGCGCGCTGCCATCGGATGCGCTCGACGTGCAGGTGGTGTCGCTGTCGCGCAATTTCGGCAAGGAGGCCGCGCTCGTCGCCGGCCTCGACCATGCCCGCCGCGGCGCGGTGCTGTTCATGGATGGCGACGGCCAGCATCCGCCGGCCCTGGTCGAGCAACTGGTCGGACACTGGATCGATGACGGCTATGACGTCGTCTATACCGCGAAAGCGCATCGCGACAACGAGTCGTTCCTGCGCCGCCTTGCGGTGCACGGCTTCTACGCGCTGATCAACTGGGGCGCGCGGCAGAAGATTCCGCAGGACGCCGGCGACTTCCGCCTGCTGTCGCCGCGCGCGGCCGCGGCGCTGCGGCAACTGCCGGAGCGCAACCGCTTCTTCAAGGGCCTCGCGAGCTGGATCGGCTTTCGCCAGATCCGCGTCGACTATGAGCCGGCGCCACGCGCGCATGGCGTCACCACGTTCAGCCCGGGCCGGCTGATCGGTCTTTCGATCGAGGGACTGACCTCGTTCTCGGTAGCGCCGCTGCGCCTGGCCGGCCTGCTCGGCGTCGTGCTGGCGGGCGGCGCATTCCTGTTCGGGTTGTCGATCGTGTGGGAAGTCCTGACCACCGGCAAGCAGGTGCCCGGCTATCCCTCGCTGGTGGTCGGCCTGATGACCATCGGCGGCGTGCAGCTGATCATGATCGGCGTGCTCGGCGAATATATCGGCAAGATCCTCAGCGAGCTGAAGGCGCGGCCGATCTATTTCGTCGCCGAGCACAGCGAGAAGCGCGCTGACGGCAAGATCAGCGAGAGCGCGCCCGAACGGACCGCCGCCGAATGAATCCCCGCGCGCCGATCTGGCTGTGCGCCGACGATTACGGGATCAGTCCCGGCGTCAACCGCGCCATCCGCGACCTGATCAAGCGCGGCCGTCTCAACGCGACGTCGGTGATGGTGGTCGGGCCTGCGATCGACCGCGAGGAAGTCGAAAAATTGCAGGACGTCGTCGCCGAGCGCCACGCCTGGGGCAACCGCTGCGAGATCGGCCTGCATGTGACGCTGACCGCGCCGTTCCGTCCGCTCACCATGCATTTCAAGCCGGTCGACGGCGGCCTGTTCCTGCCGCTGCCGAAGATGCTGCAGCGTGGCCTCATCCGCCGGCTCGATCGCGAAATCCTGCAGTCGGAAATCGCCACGCAGTTTGCCGCCTTCCGCGACCTGTTCGGCCGCGCGCCGGACTTCGCCGACGGCCACCAGCACACGCAACTCTTTCCGGTGGTGCGCGATGCGTTTCTTGCTGCCGTCGACGGCGCACGCACCCGGCGCCTGGGTGCGCCAGGGCGGCCGCAATCTGCCGCTGCTGAAGCGCCTCAACGCGCCGAAGGCGCTGCTGCTCGACGCGCTGAGCCGCCAGTTCCGCAAGCGCGCCACGCGCGCCAACATCGCCTTCAACACCGCCTTTGCCGGCGCCTATGATTGTACGCGCAAGCCCGATTTCGGCGCGCTGATGCAGCAATTCCTGGAAGGCCTGCCCGATGGCAGCCTCGTGATGTGCCACCCCGGCTTTGTCGACGAGACGCTGGAAAGCCTCGATCCGCTGACCCATCAGCGTGAACATGAACACGCGTTCCTGGCGAGCGAGCAATTTCCGGCGCTGATGGCAAGCGAACAAGGTGACGCTCGAGCTGATGCGGTTAAGCAAAGCCACCGGTCATTTTGTCGCATACCGAAATTTAATCCTGCGGTTCCCACTACTGGCGCCGAAAAGCCCCCCTACATCTTGGGCGCTTCGGCCCCGAAGCGGAGGAGATTTGCCATGACACCGCAGGAACGCCAACTGATTGACGATCTGTTCGACCGGCTTGCGAAGCTGGAGGGTTCGCCGCGTGACCGCGATGCCGAGTCGGCCATCATGGAAGGCCTGCGGCGCGCGCCGAACGGAGCTTACGCGTTGGTGCAGACGGTGCTGGTGCAGGACGAGGCGCTCAGGCGCGCCAATGCCCGCATCCAGGAGCTGGAAGGGCATGGACCCGAGCAGGCCCAATCGGGCGGCTTCCTCGATTCCATGCGCGATGCGATTTTCGGCCAGGGTCAACAGCAAGGCCAGCCGCCGCGCGGCTCGGTGCCCAATGCCGGCAGCCGCCCGGTCTGGAACAGCGGACAGGCGATGCCGCCGGGCTACGGCCAGGCGCAGGGTTACGGTCAGCCCTATGGCGCGCAACAGCCGCCGCCGATGCCCGGCGGTGGTGGCGGTTCGTTCCTCGGCACGGCCGCGGCGGCTGCGGCCGGCGTGGTCGGCGGCTCGCTGTTGCTCTCGAGCATCCGCGGCATGATGGGCGGCGGCCAGCACCAGAGTTTTGGTGATACCGCTGGCCACAGCGGCGGCGTCGAGGACCGCAGGCCGTGGGGCGATCAGAGTGGCAGCGATCTCGCGCGTGACGCCGGGATCAACGACATCGGCTCGTCCGGCCGCGGTGGCCGCGACAGCGACTACGGCTCGCGCCAGGGCATGTTCGAGCAGGCCTCGAACGAGGACAACGAGAACGACATCGACCACGACTTCGACGGTTTCGATGGCGACGGCGACAGCGATTACGCGTAGGCGTTGCGTGCGCATCGGTTGCGTGGCGTAAACGGAACGGCCGCCCGATCGGGCGGCCGTTCTTTTTGTTGGGCAACGTGCATGGTCTGCTTGGCTGAGAATCGAAATGGACACTGATCCTTACGCATCTGTGCCACCGCAAGTCGTCATGTGAAATGCACCACACTCTGATCTGGTTGAGTGCGATACGGTGTCGGCCGCACTTGGTACCTGCTCGGAAAAGGTCACGGTCATGGAAGGCCAGACGACCAGATGGGAGCGGTTTCAAATCTGGTTCAAGGATAGCTGGATCGGAATCATCATACTCGCCCTCGTCGCGATCATGGCCTCCCTCAGTCAAATCATTGACTTCGCGGGAAAGGTGAGCAGGTCGATACGTTCGACACCAGCGGCGCAGTTGCTCACGATCACACCATCGATAAAGCCCCTGGATCAATACAGAGACAAGGTCGTCAGAGTTGGATCGGACACGGTCTATCCGGGCGGCGCCGTCTTCGATTTCAACCTCACGCACGACCGCGCCGGCGAGGAGGTCATCATCGTCGACAGCATCGATGTGAGGGTCGATGCCTTCGACCCCGGGCTGGCCTGTCCCTTCGCGTTGACCGGCGACCGGATATTCGGACACGGCTTCGCGCCGGTTCGGGTGTTCACCGTTTACATGACCAACGGCGGCGTGAATTCGGTCCAGTTCAAACCTGCGTCGGACGCGCCGATGAAACGCGGCAACAGCAGCAATCTCCTCGCAACGGGGGAAGTTCGACTGAAACTGGAGAAGGCCGGTGATGATCTCCGAATCGATATCGGTCACGTTCATTCTAGAGGATGCCGCACAATACAAAATCGGCCTGTCGGTCCGATACGAAAACCGCAACGGAGCCCAGACAGCGACAATTTCCTCGGTCACCATCTGCAAACCTCGGGAGGGTCCGCGATGAAGCATCACCAGCATAACTGGCTTATCGCTTGCGCTGCCATTGCGCTTGCGGCGGGGCTCACCGCGTCGGGCGCCACGAACGCGGCCCAGCCGTGCTCGGCACGGCCCGCCACGTCGCCGGCCGTCGAAGAACTTGCAGACATCTCCATCCGCGACAATGCGGCTGCGCAGAATCGGACGACCTACGGCGGGGCAATCAAGCGTCCGCCGCCGCAGAGAGCTGCAATCGACATCAAGCGCTCGTGGACAAAGTACGCGCTTCCCGCCGCGGAACGGCGCGATCAGACCATCATGTTCTTTACCGTCTACAATCAGGCGTCTGCGGGGTCGGACCGGGAGATCATCAATCTTCCGTTCGATGTCTACTGGTGCCTTGCATCCAAAGGGGACTTTGTCCTGCTCTCCGACGCACAAAATGCATCACTATACGCGGATTGCCGCGATCGATCGCGAGCAACAGACCGTCGACCTGATCGACCGCTGGCCGACCATCCTGCTGGATTTCGGCCGCACGCCGCCGGCCACCATCACGGCGCAGGTCGGACCGGTCAGCGCGACACTGGTCCGATTTTGCCGGCTTAATTCGAGCGCTGTTCAGGGCCGCGATCATTCTCGACACCGCCGACATTCGTCCATTTGCTCGAGCGGCAATTTCCGCGCGAGAACTGGCCGCTGAGCTCGACCATCGCGGTCGGACGATCGCTGCTTCACGCCGGAGAAGTACAATACCTTTCCGGACGCTATCGGCGGACTTCATCATTGACGGCGTTCGTGCGGCTAGACAGGCCGGCAACGTGGACCTGGTGAACGATTCGATCCTCGTCATGTTTGCGGCGCTGACCATGAGCCACTCGATTCGACGTGGCCAAGGCAGACAACGCGGCAGAGAATGCCCGCAAGCATCTTGACGACATGGCGGCCCTGTTCGGATCATTCCCGATGGAGCGGCTTGACGCCGACGATACGCCGCGGGTCGGCGCCTTCGCGTCGACGGCCTCCGACTGGAGAACAGCCGTGCGCTTTCTCGGCCAGGCGATCGACGAAAATCCGCGCGACCATCGCGGATACTTCTTCCGGTCGGAGACGTGGCGGAAGATCCTGAAGACCGTAAGCAGCACGCCCGACCAAGCGTTCACGGCTGCTCGCCAGGCGCAGCAAGACGCCGTGACCGCTCTGGAGTTGATCGCGGCGCGGGAACGCGAATTCGCGCAACGAATGCGCGATGGCGAACAGAACCGCGGACCTTACTGGGAAAACACGGACGCTGTCGAAGAAGATGAGGCCGAACATAGGGAGCTCGTCGCGCACCGCGAGCAGGCCCTGCGGCTGCGCGACGACTTTCATCTTCTGATCGACGAGCTTGAGCGCGACAATTCCCAAACCCGGCCGCCTCAGCAAAGCCGACAGTAAAGGAAAGCGCCGGAAACGCCGATCGCCGCAATTCACTGGCGGGCCGCGTAGCCACGGATCACTGCATCGCCGCCGCGATCTTTTCCGCCGTCATCAGCACCGGAAAGTTGGTGTTGGCGCATGGCACCACCGGGAAGATCGAGGCGTCGACCACCCGCAGGCCCTGGACGCCCTTGACGCGGCCCTGGTTGTCGACCACCGCCATCGGATCGTCGGCCGCGCCCATGCGGCATGAGCAGGAGGCGTGCCACACGCCGATGGTCGACTTGCGCACGAAGGCTTCCAGCGCTTCGTCGTCGTTGATCACTTCATCGAGGGTGAAGCCCTCGACCACGAAATTGTCGATCATGAAGTGGCGCAGCGCCGCCGGGCCGTCCATCAGGGTGGCTGCGATGGTGGTGAGGATCCTGTTCTTGTTGTTGACCACGCCGATCTTGCGCACGCGGTCGGTATAGGCGGCCGGGAACGGCTTGTCCGTCACGGCTTTCACGGCTTCGCTCATCTGGATGGCCGCCATCTTGCGGAAACCGCTCATCAGGCGATCGAGGTCGCGGCGGTCGGACAGCAGGTTGAACTCGACGATCGGCTCGGCTGACGGATCGCGCGAGGCAAGCTTGACCTGTCCGGTCTCGGAATAGGTCTTGTTGACGAAGGTCAGCGCCGAGCCGATTTGCGCGCCGACCGCGTGCCAGGCCGACTTAGAGAGCACGACGACGAACATGTCGCCCTTCGGCACATCAGGCAGCCCGGACGAATAACGCAAGCCGAGCTGCATGTGGCGACGGGTATGCTCGTTCATGCGCGCGCCGCGGCGGACAAAGGACGACAGCGAAATCGAGGGATGATCCATCAGGCGCTGGCCGACGCCCGGCAGTCCCATCAGCACGGGAATGCCCATGTCCTTGAGGTGGCCGACCGGGCCGATGCCGGCGCGCAGCAGATGCGCCGGCGAATGGATGGCGCCAGAGGAGAGAATGATCTCGCGGCCGCGGAATTCCTGCTCCCGCCCGTCGACCTTCGCTTTCACGCCGACGCAGCGCGTGCCTTCGAACAGCAGTTCCCTCACCTGCGTGTTGGTCGAGATCGTGAGGTTGGCGCGCTTGCGCGTGTCGCGGTCGAGATAGCCCATCGCGGCCGAGACACGCTGCTCGGCCTGATTGGAATGCGTCACCGGGAAATAGCCGTCGACGAACTCGCCGTTCTGGTCGGCCACGAATTGATGGCCGGCCTGCTTGAAGGCTGCGGCGAACGCCTCCGAATGCCGCGTCCAGTGCTCGCGCGGGATGCGGCGGACCGGGATGCGGCCATCCTTGCCATGGTACGGTCCGTCGAAATCGAGGTCGCGCTCGACCTTCTTGAAGAAAGGCAGCACGTTGTTCCAGTTCCAGCCCGTTGCGCCCCGCGCGTCCCATTCATCGTAGTCGGTCGGGGCGCCGCGGTTGGCCATCTGGCCGTTGATCGAGGAGCCGCCGCCCAGCACGCGCGCCTGCTCGTATTTGCGTAAAGGAGGACGCCCTTCGTCCGGATTGTTGTGGCTGACGATCTGGGTCGTGACCTTGAGCTCGGTCCAGTGGAAACGCGGATCGAAATAGGCCGTGCCCGGATAGCTGTCGCGAATTTCGGCCGGCTCGTTACCGGGCGGCGTGTCCTGTCCGGCTTCGCACAGCAGGACCTTGTTGGCGCTCTTGGCGGAGAGCCGATGGGCCAGCACGGATCCTGCGGAGCCGCCGCCCACAATGATGAAGTCGTACACGATTGGCGCTTCCTCTTGTTTTTATCCGCAAGAGGGTAGCGCGGCTTTGCCGTGAGGTCACGTGGCCGAGGTCTGCATTTGACCATAGCCGATAACGCGCTGATGTTTTCCAGCCGTCCGGCCATGTATGGCGATGGCATCGACGCAATCGGTTACTCCGCATTAGATGTCGGTCAGGCACCGCGGCCGTACGTCTTCGTCGACGATATTGCCAGCAAACGGATCGACGCTCCACGGCGCGTTTCCAAGAGGGACGTATCGACGTGCGCGTGAAGCACAAATGCGGCTTGTCGTCAAGACGCCATCCTTGCGATCCGATTGGCACGATCCGGAACGAAATCGTGCAGCGAGTCATGATCCCGGCTGCAGCGAGCAGCTGATCCAGGTACCGGACGCAACGCAGGTCGTTGCCGGCGGGTGAGCGAATTGCAGCAATCAGTAACGCAAAACGGCCGCCTGATGGGCGGCCGCTTTCGTTTCAGCCGATTGCGCTCACATCACCACGACCCGGGTACCGACGCCGACGCGGCCGTAGAGGTCGATGACGTCCTCGTTGCGCATGCGGATGCAGCCCGAGGAGACGTTGGTGCCGATGGTCCAGGGCTCGTTGGAGCCGTGGATGCGGTAGAGCGAGGAGCCGAGATACATCGCCCGCGCCCCGAGCGGATTTTCCGGGCCGCCTTCCATGTGCCGCGGCAGGTCGGGGCGGCGCGCCAGCATTTCCGGCGGCGGCGTCCAGGCCGGCCATTCCTTTTTCGCCGTGATCGTCTTGGTGCCGGACCAGGTGAAGCCCGGACGGCCGACGCCGACGCCGTAGCGCATCGCCTTGCCGTCGCCCTGCACCAGATAGAGGTACTTGTTCGGCGTATCGATCACGACGGTGCCGGCGCCTTCGCTGCCGTGATACTCGACCAACTGCTTGTTGTATCTGGGATCGAAGCTGCGCTGCGAAGGCTCGACGGCTTCCTGGCCCTGCGGGCTCGCCCGGCATGCGCCGGCCGTCGAATCCGACATCCGGCTGCTGCTGATACATCGGCTGCTGGTAGCGGCCGCCCTGCGGCGCATCGCCGAACAGGAATTCGATGAAGCCGCCGCCCATGTTGGAGGCGACGCGTACCGGCTGCGCAGACTGCGCGGCGGCGGGATCGGTGGTGGCGCAAAGGATGGCGGCGCTCGCCAGGAGCGCGGAAGCGAGTTTTCTGGACATCGACGTACTCTGTACTGTTCGTCTTTGATGACGCGGACGCGCGTCGTTCACACGCGATTCATAACAAACGAAAACCTAATCGGTTTGGTAAACGGAAGCGGCGTTTCGATTCACCATGTCGGCCAGGCGGCGCGGTTTTGCCGGTTAACCTTTACAATCGGTGAACGCGCACGCCTCATGGTTAATCGCTCCTTTGCGCTTCCGGATTTTCCAGAGCCACCCCGGTTCCTGGCGTGAACCTCGCGTTAAATGGCATCTGTCTACAAAGGGGGCGGAGTTATGGGGTGGGAAGAAAAACCATGTCGGTCAATCGCAAACGCTTTCGTGTCGAACAAGCCATTCTCGGCGACGCGCCAATTGAGATGCCCATGGGCGCCGACGTCGATGTCGGCCCGATGCATCGCGAGATCATGAACGAGCTGCGTGCGATCCGCGCCCAGATGGCGGCCCCCGTCCGTTCTCAAACCCCGGAAGCGCTGCAGGATGCAGCCAATCGCGAACTTGCGGAGACCCAGGCCTTGCTCGATACCTACCGCGCCCAGATTGAACAGTGTGAGAAGCTCAAGATCGAGCTCGACCTGATCCACGACGCCATCAACCGCACCAAGCGCGAGATCGCGGTGCTGCACGGCAAGAGCTTCAACGGCGACGAGATGGCCAAGGTCAATGGCGAGCTCGGCGCCGTGGTCGGCGGCACCGAACACGCCACCCAGCAGATCCTGGAAGCGGCCGAGTCGATCGACAATGCGGCGAGCGCCCTGTCCAAGAACACATCGCTCGACCAGCAGAAGATCCTCAGCGAGGAAATCAGCGAGCGCGTGGTCTCGATCTTCGAGGCCTGCAACTTCCAGGACCTCACCGGCCAGCGCATCTCCAAGGTGATGAGCACGATGAAGTTCATCGAGCAGCACATCAACGAGATGATGAACATCTGGGGCGGCGTCGACGCCATCAAGGCGCATGCGCCGCCGATCGTCGACACCCGCGAGGGCGACGACAAGCTGCTCAACGGCCCCAAGCTCGACGGCGACGTCGGCCACGCCTCGCAGGACGACATCGACGCGATGTTCAACTGAGCGCAGGCTTTACGGAACAAACAAAAACGCCGGCCCTCGGGCCGGCGTTTTTCGTTGTCCGTCAGTTCACATCACGCCCTTGGCGCGCAGCGGACGTAGACCATGTTGCCGTAGCGGGTGCCGGCGTCCTTGTCGACGAAGCGCGTGATCATGACGCGGCCGTCAAAGGAGACGATCTCGCGGTCCTGCTCGCCGGGGGTGGGGCCGGCCGGGCCGATATAGTTCTTGCCGCTCGGCGAGCCCTTGAGCCGCAATTCCTGCGGCGTGGCCTGGTCGGCCAGATGCATCACGACGCCGCCGCCGGAGCCGGCGGTGATCGTATAGGGCTGCTTGCACTGCGAGCGCGCCATTGCCTCGGTGCGGGTGCGATCCTTGGGGTCCTGGTAGGAGGCAAGGCCCCAGCGGCCGACGATCTCGTCGGAGCGGATGGTCGCCGGCATCTCCGGACCGCCGCCGACGCCCGACTCCTGCGGCGCCGCCGGCTGGGACGACCCGCCGAACATGCCGGTGGTCTCGCAGCCGGCCAGCACGACCGACAGCATCGAAATGATGGCGAGGCTCGCTACCGCACGCGCGTTACCTGACCTGATCATGGGCATCCCCCGAACAATTCCACGGCCGCTCCCGTCCCGCAGACAAGCGCAAAATACCAACGGGGGCAACGACCTCGGACAATCTACGCCGCGGACCCCGACAAGGTTTCCGAACACCATCCTATATTGGTCTCACCAAGGCCTTAACCACCTTGCTTGACACGGCCTTCACCAAGCCATATTTCCCCGCCCACATTAGCACTCAATCACCACGATTGCTAAGCCTGCCGGCCGGCCCCGTCACCCCGGGCGCTTCCTGTGGCCTGCATTACAACCCGGTTCCGATGAACCGGACCTGAAAACCGAAGGCTTGAGGGAACGTCATGGCCAAATCCAAATTCCGTCCGCTGCACGACCGTGTCGTGGTCAAGCGCATCGATGCCGAAGAGAAGACCAAGGGCGGCATCATCATCCCCGACACCGCCAAGGAAAAGCCCTCGCAGGGCGAGGTGGTCGGCGTCGGCCCCGGCGGCCGCGACGAGGCCGGCAAGCTGATCCCGATCGACCTCAAGGTCGGCGACCGCGTGCTGTTCGGCAAATGGTCGGGCACCGAGGTCAAGCTCGACGGCGAGGAGCTCCTGATCATGAAGGAGTCCGACATCATGGGCGTGCTGGCGTAAGCCACCCTCCCTCACCCTGAGGAGGCGGCGAAGCCGCCGTCTTGAAGGGCCCTTCTTTTCACAAGCTCATCCTTCGAGACGCGGCCAAGAGGCCGCTCCTCAGGATGAAGACCCGTTTCAGAGTTCACAGGAGTAAAGTTCCAATGGCTGCCAAGGACGTAAAATTTCACGGCGAGGCGCGCGAGCGCATGCTGCGCGGCGTCGATGTTCTCGCCAATGCGGTGAAGGTGACGCTGGGCCCCAAGGGCCGCAACGTCGTCATCGACAAGTCGTTCGGCGCGCCGCGCATCACCAAGGACGGCGTCACCGTCGCCAAGGAGATCGAGCTCGAGGACAAGTTCGAGAACATGGGCGCGCAGATGCTGCGCGAGGTCGCTTCCAAGACCAACGACACCGCCGGCGACGGCACCACCACCGCGACCGTGCTGGCCCAGGCCATCGTGCGCGAAGGCGCCAAGTCGGTGGCCGCCGGCATGAACCCGATGGATCTGAAGCGCGGCATCGACATCGCGGTTGCCGCCGTGGTCAAGGATATCGAGAAGCGCGCCAAGCCGGTGGCGGCCTCCTCGGAAGTGGCCCAGGTCGGCACCATCTCGGCCAATGGCGACGCCTCGATCGGCAAGATGATCGCGCAGGCGATGCAGAAGGTCGGCAATGAGGGCGTCATCACCGTCGAGGAGAACAAGTCGCTGGAGACCGAGGTCGACATCGTCGAGGGCATGAAGTTCGACCGCGGCTATCTGTCGCCCTACTTCATCACCAATGCCGAGAAGATGACCGCCGAGCTCGAAGACGTCTTCGTGCTGCTGCACGAGAAGAAGCTGTCGGGCCTGCAGTCCATGCTGCCGGTGCTGGAAGCCGTGGTGCAGTCCGGCCGTCCGCTGCTGATCCTCGCCGAGGACGTCGAGGGCGAGGCGCTGGCGACGCTGGTGGTGAACCGCCTGCGTGGCGGCCTGAAGGTTGCCGCCGTCAAGGCGCCGGGCTTCGGCGATCGCCGCAAGGCCATGCTGGAGGACATCGCGATCCTGACCGGCGGTCAGCTGATCTCCGACGAGCTCGGCATGAAGCTGGAGAACGTCACCGTCAACATGCTGGGACGCGCCGGCAAGGTGGTGATCGACAAGGAGAACACCACCATCGTCAAGGGCGCCGGCAAGAAGAAGGACATCGAGGCCCGGGTCGGCCAGATCAAGGCGCAGATCGAGGAGACCACGTCGGACTATGATCGCGAGAAGCTGCAGGAGCGTCTTGCAAAACTCGCCGGCGGCGTCGCCGTGATCAAGGTCGGCGGGGCCACCGAGGTCGAGGTCAAGGAGAAGAAGGACCGCGTCGAGGACGCGCTGAACGCGACCCGCGCCGCGGTGCAGGAAGGCATCGTGCCCGGCGGCGGCGTGGCGCTGCTGCGCGCCAAGAAGGCGGTCGGCCGTCTCTCCAACGACAATGCCGACGTCCAGGCCGGCATCAACATCGTGCTGAAGGCGCTGGAAGCCCCGGTGCGCCAGATCTCGGAGAACGCCGGCGTCGAAGGCTCGATCGTGGTCGGCAAGATCCTCGAGAACAAGTCGGAGACGTTCGGCTTCGACGCCCAGACCGAGGAATATGTCGACATGGTCGACAAGGGCATCATCGACCCCGCCAAGGTGGTGCGCACCGCCCTGCAGGACGCCTCCTCGGTTGCGGGCCTCCTGGTGACCACCGAAGCCATGGTCGCCGAACTGCCGAAGGAAGCAGCCGCGCCGGCGATGCCGGGCGGTGGCGGCGGCATGGGCGGAATGGGCGGCATGGGTTTCTGAGGAACCGCCGGAAATAAGCGATCGAAGGCCGCCTCCGGGCGGCCTTCTTTTTGGCCGATGACATCAGAGTTTGATCTCTTGATTTGAGCATGATCTTTACCGAAAACCGGTTCCCACTTTTCGGGATCATGCTCTAGTAGAGGCCGCCCCGTCGTCCCGATTCTGGCTGTTGAAGGATTTCCGATGCGCCCGCTCTTTCTCTGCCTCCTTGGCCTGATGGCCATCACGCCGAACCTCGCCTTTGCGCAGGCCAAGCAGCCGGCAGCCAAATCGGGCGCTGGCGGCAGCGAAGTCCGCTACTTCACCGCCATCGACGGGCTGATGGACGGCAATGCCGACGTGATCCTGAAGGAGACCCGGCAGGGCAAGACCGTCACCGCAGCAACGCTCGATGTCTGCTATCCCGTCGAGAAGGGCAGCGAGCGCAAGGACCGCTTCGTCGCCAACCTCACCGTGAGCGGCCAGAGCCTCACCGGCACCGCCTCGAGCCTCGGTGACAAGCAGCCGGTCACGGTGAAACTCACGCGCAAGCCGACCGGCGACACCTACGAATTCCGCGGCCAGATCGCGATCGGCCAGAAGGTCACCGAGGTGGTCTCATCGGACAATTCCGACCTCAGCGAAAAGGAATTTCTGGAGAGCCAGACCCGCGACGACGGCATCACGGCGACGCCAAAGGATTTCACCGACGTCTCGCCGGAATCGGTCGGCGTGCGGGTGAAGCTGGATGCCGTGCTCGATTTCCTGAAAAGCCTGAAGGGCGAGGCGCTGGAAGTCTCCGTCAGCAGCCTGCCGACGTCCTGTGACGAGTTGCGCGCGGGCGAGCAGACCATCAACCTCACCGTCGATCCCGATCGCGCCGCGGCCGTGATCGCCAAGGCCAAGGCGACGCCGGGCGTGACGCTTGCGGGCTGGACCAGCGGCATTGTCGAGATGGACCGCGCCATCCGCTTTGCGGCGGCCGACTGGCGCGAGGGCGACAAGGTCAACCGCGACAAGCTCGCCGCCACGGTGTCAGGCGTGCTGAGCAAGACGCTTGCCGCGACGCCAGCCAGCTCCTCCTGGAACGCCAATAACGGCAAGCTGAAGATGACCTTCAAGCGGCCGAGCCAGCTTTTTCCGGCGCTCGGCCTCACCGAGACGGTGGAGGTCTCCGCGATGGTGTCGCCGGACAAGCCGGGCACGTCCGACAGGCTGATGCTGTGGGTGTCGAGCCCGGTGACCACGACCGCCGATGAGGGCTCCGGCCCGAAGCTGAACCTCACGGAGGATTCCAGCTCCACTGAAGACGAAGGCGCCGAGCCCGAGGACGACGGCGGCGCGATCGCGGCGCTCGTCAAGGAGCTGAAAGGCCAGCGCTGGGACGCCGACAAGTCGGTGTGGAAGTGAACTTTCCGTTTCGCTTGCGCGAGAATCGGACAAGGCCTTGAAGATTGACGGGAGTCCTAGAGGGCCCCGCCTGTCAGCTTCTTGCCTGCCGCAGCCTCGGACATCGCACCTTTGCAAGCATCGCTCACTTCCGCCATATGCGACTTGATGCAGTTCCTGATCCCGCCCGTGCCGGGCTTGATCCCGCTGCACAGCTTCTCGACGTCGGGCTTGCACAGCTTTCCATTCACCCCCACGCCGAGCACGCGGGCCTCGCAGTTTTCCGACAGGCTGGCCAATTGAGGTTTGAGGCACGCCGTGATCCGGCCGGCACCGGGCTGAATGCCGGCACACAGTTTCTTGACATCGGCGTCGCAGGGATTGCCCTGCTGGGCCACCGCGACAGACCCTGACAGCAGTAACGCTGCCCATATGACGAGCGCAGATCGTATTGCCGCCATTGCCGTTTCCTCCTGAAAAGTCAGTATACATCCTAGTTCGTATTGATCCGGAAGCGCAGCGGCTTCGAACCCATCAGCGTGATGAAATCGCCGCGCCGCTGCCACGTCGCGGCATCGCTCAGCGCTGCGATCAGATCGTCGTCGGCCTGCGCGCGATCCGGCGGGCAGGCGCGGTTCTCCATCGCGCCGGGAACGAAGATGATGGTGTTGCCGGCCACCGAGAACTGGCCCTTGCCGCCCTTGCACCAGAGCTCGAGCACCACCTCGCCATTGTCGCCGATGTCGAGCGAAGGGATGCGCTTGGAGCCCGGCATGCGCGCGGCCTCCAGCGTCATCTCGAGGCCGAACGGGAATTCCTGGGCCTGTGCCGGCGCGGCGCCGAGCAATGCGGCAAGTAGTGAAGTGGCGGCGGCGAGCTTGAAATGACGCGAAACCAAAACCATGCAGCCTCTCGGAGAACGACGGGATCGATGTCGCGCGTTGTATGGAACGAATGCGGCCTTGGCCAGACGGCAGGCGACGAAAAAACCGCTTGAAAAAATCCCCGCGGCTGACAGCCGCGGGGATTTTGTCTGGGGCAAGCGCCAGGGGCCCTATTTCAGGACCATCAGCGTGAACGGATAGACATAGGCCTGCAGCGTCACCAGCACGCCGACCAGGCAGGCCAGCACGATCGAGTGCAGGAAGACGTAGCGCAGGATCGAGCCTTCATGGCCGTACCAGTTGGTCGCGGTCGAGGCGACGACGATCGATTGCGCGTCGATCATCTTGCCCATCACGCCGCCGGACGAGTTGGCGGCGCCCATCAGCACCGGCGACAGGCCGAGCTGCTCGGAGGTGATCTTCTGCAGGTTGCCGAACAGGATGTTGGAGGCGGTGTCCGATCCCGTCAGCGCCACGCCCAGCCAGCCGAGCAGCGTGCCGAAGAAGGGATAGAGCACGCCGGTAGCGGCAAAGGCGAGACCGAGCGTGGCGTCGACGCCGGACAGCCGCGTCAGCGTGCCGATCGCCAGCATCGCCGAGATCGTGATCAGCGAGATCGCGCACAGCTTGATGGTGCGGCCATATGCGCCGATCAGCTTCGCCGGCCCCAGCCCCATCAGGAAGCCGGAGATGATCGCCGCGATCAGCATGCCGGAGCCGGTGAAGGACAGGTAGGTGAAGGCGAATACCGCGCCTTCCTTGGTCGGCTCCCGGCGCCACCGGCGGCATCTTGTTGATCATCTGGTGCAGGCCCGGCACCGGATAGTTCCAGGTGAAGATCGAGTTCGCCCAGGTCTTGAAGGCGCCGTTGCCCCAGATCAGCATGACGATGCAGACGATGATCCACGGCAGCAGCGCGCTGAACAGCTGGGCTTGCGTGAGCGGCGTCTTGTCGATCGGCTTCGCCGCGGCCATGGTCTCGGCCGACTCGTCGCGCCCGCGCAGCTTCGGCGACAGCCACAGCTCCTTCGGCTGCCACACCTTCAGGAACAGGATCAGGCAGCCCATCGAGATCAGCGAGGCGCCGATGTCGACGATCCACGGGATTGATGTAGTTCGAGATCACGAATTGCGGGATCGCAAAGGACACGCCGGTGACCAGGATCGCCGGCCACACTTCCTTCATGCCCTTCCAGCCGGCAAACGCCCACACCACCCAGAACGGCACGATCAGCGAGAACACCGGCAATTGCCGGCCGACCATCGCGCCGAGGATGTAGGGGTCGAGCCCGGTGACCGAAGCGAGCCCCTGGATCGGCGTGCCGAGCGCGCCATAGGCGACCGGCGCGGTATTGGCGATCAGCGACAGGCCGGAGGCCGCGAGCGGCGAGAAGCCGAGCCCGATCAGCACCGCGCCGGTGATGGCGACCGGCGTGCCGAACCCGGAAGCGCCCTCGAAAAACGCGCCGAACGAGAAGGCGATCAGCAGCAGTTGCAGGCGGCGGTCTTCGGTGACGCCGCCGACGGCGCGCTTGAGCAGCTCGAAGCGGCCGGTCGCGACCGTGATCTGGTAGAGGAAGATGACGTTGAGCACGATCCAGCCGATCGGGAAGAAGCCGGTCACCACGCCGAGCAGCGAGGCGCGCGCCGACATGTCGGCGGGCATGTGAAAGATGAAAATCGTGATCAGGTTGGTGACGATGACGGCGATGACGGCGGCGATGTGCGCCTTCACCTTGCCGCTGGCAATCAGCACCAGCAGCGTGATCACGGGAATGGCCGCCGCTATCGTCGACAGCACCGTATTGTCGAGCGGGTTATAGACTTGATTCCACAACATTGCGCTTTCTCCCCCACGCCGTTATTGCGCGCGTGCACTGGCGTGAACGGTGCGACGCGTCTGGGCGTTCCAAACGGGGGTTCTTGCGATGCGCCGGGCAAGCTGCCAAAGCAGGCCGTCACATCCGCGCGAAGCCTGAAGGTGTCCCCGCCCCTCGCCTTCGGCCCTATGCTAGGGTTGAGTTGAAGCCTGCGACAAGACGTCGCGATTGCAAAACGCTACGACCTTCGTCGGGTACCTCTGACTTTATTGAAGTTTCTCAGGGCCTTGGGCCCATTTCCCCGGAGACGATGAGCTGTGAACAATATCCGCGCGACGCTCGCGACCGTATGGCGGATCGCAGCCCCCTATTTCCGCTCCGAGGACAAATGGGCCGCCCGTGGCCTGCTGGCCGCCGTGATCGCGCTCGAGCTGTTGAACGTCGCGGTCGACGTCCTGGTCAACCAGTGGCAAAACCGCTTCTTCAATACGATCCAGGACAAGGACTGGGACCGCTTCATCTGGGAAATCGGCATATTCTGCCTGATTGTCACCCCTGCCGTCGTGCTCGCGGTCTATCAGCTCTATCTCAATCAATGGCTCCAGATCCGCTGGCGCAACTGGATGACCCGCCATTATCTCGGTGAATGGCTGGACGGTCCCAATCATTACCGCATGCAGTTGCTGGGCGATGCCGCCGACAATCCCGACCAGCGCATCACCGAAGACGTCAAGCTGTTCATCGACCGCACGATGGACATCGGCCTCGGGCTGTTGAACGCGATCGTAACACTGGCGTCCTTCGTGGTGATCCTGTGGGGCCTGTCGGCGGCAGCCCCGCTGCAGCTGTTCGGCCATGAATTTGCGATTCCGGGCTACCTGGTCTGGGGCGCGCTGATCTACGCCATATTCGGCACCGTGCTGACGCAATGGATCGGCTCGCCGCTGGTCAATCTCGACTTCGAGCAACAGCAACGCGAGGCGGATTTCCGTTTCAACCTGGTGCGCACGCGCGAGAACTCCGAACAGATTGCGCTGATGCAGGGCGAGCCCGCCGAGCGCGAGCGGCTGATGGGCCGCTTCGGCCGCGTTATCACCAACTGGTACGGGATCATGAGCCGCACCAAGCGTCTCACCTTCTTCACCCAGAGCTATGCGCAGGCAGCGGTGATCTTTCCCTATATCCTGGTGGCGCCGGCCTACTTTTTTGCCGGCAAGCTGCAACTCGGCGGCATCCAGCAGACGGCAGACGCCTTCGACAAGGTCTACAGGTCGCTCTCCTTCTTCGTCTCGGTCTACCGCCGGCTCGCCGAATGGCGCGCCGTGGTCGCGCGCCTCGACGGCTTCGAGATGTCGATTGCAAGCTCGCGGCACCTCGCGACCAGCCCATCCTCCATCCGCGTTGCCGCCGGCGGCGCCGACGCGATCGAGCTGCAGAAGCTGCTGGTGCGGCTGCCGCACGGCGAGCCGGTGGTCGCCGTCGATGCGCTGACCTTGCGCAAGGGCGAGCGCACGCTGATCAGCGGGCCCTCGGGCGCAGGGAAGTCGACGCTGTTCCGCGCCATTGCCGGCATCTGGCCGTTCGGCGACGGCGCGGTCACGATTCCCGCCGGCGCCACACTGATGATGCTGCCGCAGCGGCCTTATTTTCCGATCGGCTCGCTGCATGCGGCCGTGGTCTATCCCTCCGAGGCCGGCGCCTTCAGCGAGGCGCAGGTCAAGGAGGTGCTGGCGGCCGTCGGCCTGCCGGCGCTCGCGCCGCGGCTGCATGAAGAGGAGCACTGGAACCGGATGCTGTCGCTCGGCGAGCAGCTGCGCCTCGGCGTGGCGCGCGCGCTGCTGCACGCACCCACCTTCCTGTTCCTCGATGAGACGACCGCCTCCCTCGACGAGCCGTTGGAGGCCGCGCTCTATCGCCTGCTCGGCGAAAAGCTGCCGGCCACCACCCTGGTCTCGATCGGCCACCGCTCGACGCTGGAAGCGTTTCACGCGCGCAAGCTGGCGCTGGTCCGCGACGGCGACCACTTTGCAGTGCGCGACGAAGTACCGGCCAAATAGGTTCAGAGCCAGCGCAGCGGCCAGGTCTGGCGCGCCGGCGCGCCAGCAGCAAGCAGCCGGCCGACCAGACCGGCAGAACAGGAACGACCACGGCAGGTTGTTCGAGATCACCAGCAATGGATTGATCCCGGCCGGCGGATGAAGGTGCCGGTCAGTACATCGCCAGCACCGCGAGCCCGACGCCGGCCGCGGCGCCCAGGCGCGGTCCGGTCAGTTCAGCACCCGTCAGGGTGGAGACACGTGCCCGCCGATCACGCGCGCGGCTGCGCCGGCTCGACGTCGGGCGAGCCGATCACCAGCACGATCGAGGTCGCAAAGGGGATGACGCAGCGGAAATGCGAGGCGACGAGAACCACTCCATGACGCCGATGCGATCGCAGCCCCAGCCGGCAATCGTGCCGGTGACCAGGGTCGCCGGTCGAGGCACCGGGCCGTTTCGTTCGTCTCGGCCGGTTGATCGGTCATGCCTGCATGCCTTCAAAAGCAAAGGGGCGGCAGATCGCTCTGCCGCCCCCGGAACCGTCGAACCGGTTGAGCTTACTTCAGGTTGCTCACCGCCGTCAGGTCGGCCGACAGCTTGACGATGCCGGTCGCGCTGCACCAGTTGGAGCCGAAGCCGCCCGGGTTGATCGCGTCACGAAGTCGGCTGAATTGGTGGTGCGTAAGTCGCTGGTGAAGGCGTTGCAGGAGGCCTTCGACAGGTTGGTGTCGGAGTAGCGGATATCCAGCGTGAACACCTTGTAGGTGAAGCCGACGCCGATGTTCCAGGTGTTGTAGCTCGGCTCCGGAATACCGTTCGGGAAGGGGCCGCCGAAGGCGGCGGCAACTGCGTAGCGCCGTAGAAGGCGTCCGAGGTGCCCAGCCACTGCCGGCCGAATTCGCCGGAGATGTACATGCCGACGCCGGAGGAGCCGAAGGTGGTCGAGGGCGCCGTCCACTTGCCGGTGATCGAGGCGTAGTTGCCCCAGGCGCCGAGGTTGAGGAAGTTCGGCGAGTAGTACTCGTTGAAGCCGACCGCGAACTGGTCGTTCAGGGTGATGTTCACCTTGCCGTAGACTTCGTAGAAGCTCGCGCTGCTTCTTGGCGACGTTGCCGTTGATCGGCAGGCCGCCGATGCCGGGCAGCGCCGAAATCGATACCCTGGCTTAAGGAGGCGCAGTTGATTGTCGGAGCCGCGACCGTACCCTGCGGCGCCGAAGCACTGGCCGCCCGGATAGAGGTAGCCCCAGGCGCCGAAGTCGAAGGCGAACATGCCGAAGGTCGGGCGGATACCGCCGTAGATGTCGATTTCGGCCGCGGCGCGGTTCGGGAACGAGATGCTCTCGCCGGCGACGCCGATATAGGCCTGCAAGTCCTTGGTGAAGTTGTAGCGCGGCTCGAAGTACACCGCGACCGAGGGCTTGTGGTTGGACTGGGTGATGCCGCGGAAGATGTAATCGTTCATGATCGCGGAGCCGAAGGCGAGATCCCAGGGATCGAACGCGAGCCGGCGGCGGCGCCTTGGCCTTCACGGCCATGTCGGCGGCCAGCGCGGAACTCGCAGTTACTGCCAACACCGCGGCAGCCAGAACTAGTTTCTTCATGACGATCCCCATCTCTCTTCTTGAACAGTCGGGCTTCGTTGCCCCTAGGAATTCGGAAAGTCCGACTGCGACCAAATCTCACGGACAAATCTGGTCCGAGCCATGCGCGCAGTGAAGCAAAAAACGCGAGCATTTGCCGCCTTTTTAGGCGTTTGGAGCTTTTCGCGCGATGTTGTTGGCGGGTGTTGCATTCGCACCACAATTTTGCCCGTCCAAACGCCTCGCGCAAGGTGCATAACTAGCCGCGGCAACCCTCGCGCGCGAGCCAAAACGGCTCGAATCGAATTCCCGTAGAATTACGCCAAACGCAAAAGCGAAAGAGCCGCAGCGTTTCCGCTGCGGCTCTCTTGCAAAACGCTCGAGGCTTTTGACGCGGCGAGCTAGTGGCTGTCGCCGCCGCTGTCCGAACCGCCGGAGCTCCAGCTCGGGCGGGACTGGGGCTGGCCCAGCTCGGCGCGGGGGCAGGCTCGGCGGCCGGGGCCGGCGCAGGAGCGGGCTTCGGAGCGGCGGGCTTGGGCGGCGGCCTTCTTCGGCGCGCTCTTCTTCTTTGCCGCTTTCTTCGGTGCAGCCTTCTTGGCGGATTTCTTAGCCGATTTCTTGGCCGACTTCTTCGCAGCCTTCTTGGCGGACTTCTTTGCGCCCTTCTTCTTTTTCGCCGCTACGGCCTTCTTGGCTTTTTTCGCCTTCTTGGCCTTAGCCTTCTTCTTCGCCTTCTTCGCCATCGTGATCATCCTCCTGTTGCCGCCGATCAGTGCTTGTCGAAAGTAAGTGACTATCGGACGTATTGACTATCAGAGTTGGCGGATCGCCGTTGTCTGCAGGGCCATCAGTTCAGTCTCAGTTCAGTGCTGGCCGCGGACCTCCCGTCGCCCAATCGAGAAGCTCAATCGTATGCACCACAGGAACTGACGTGCCACCGGCTATCTGCACCATGCAGCCTATATTGCCCGCAGCAATCACATCCGGCCCGACACTTGCGATATTGGCGACCTTGCGATCGCGCAATCTGCCCGCAAGCTCGGGCTGGAGAATGTTGTACGTCCCCGCCGAACCGCAACACAAATGGCTCTCGGGTACATCTTTCACCACGAAACCGTTCTTGGAAAGCAATTCTTTCGGCGCGTGCGTGATTTTCTGTCCGTGCTGCAGCGAACAAGCGGCGTGATAGGCGACCTTGATGTCGCCTTTCTGGTTCGACGGCGTGAGCTCGATGCCGGCAAGATACTCGCTGATGTCCTTTGCAAGCAGCGCAACCTGCGCCGCAGATGCGGCGTAGTCGCGGTCCTCGCGCAGCAGGTAGCCATAGTCCTTGACGACGGTGCCGCAGCCCGACGTCGTCACCAGGATGGCGTCGAGCCCCCCTTGTTCCGCCTCCCGCCGCCAGGCCGTGACGTTGGCCCGCGCGCGCGCCAGCGCATCGGCATCGTCGCCCATGTGATGGGTGAGCGCGCCGCAGCATTGCTCGTCCTTGACCAGCACGACCTCGACGCCGTGCCGGGTCAGCACGGAGATCGCGGCCTGGTTGATGCGCGGCGCCAGCACCTGCTGGGCGCAGCCCTGCAGCAGCGCGACCCGCGCGCGCTTCTCGCCCTGCGCCGGAAACACGCTGCCCGCCTGCGGTCCCGGCGGCGGCAGGCGCCCCGGCGCCAGTGCCAGCATGGCCTTGATCCGGCTGAACAAAGTGGGGGTGACCGAACCCGCTCGCGGCGCCGGCAGCAGGCGCGCGAAGGGCCGGCCGAGCCGCGCCAGCCACATGCTGTAGCGAAAGAGATCGGGACGCGGCAGCACCCAGGCGAGCACCGCGCGCAAGCGCCCGCTCGACAAGCGGCCGCGAATAGTCGCGCTCGATCCTGACCCGCGCCTGATCGACCAGATGCATGTAGTTCACGCCGGAGGGACAGGTGGTCATGCAGGCCAGGCACGAGAGGCAGCGGTCGATGTGCTTGACCACCTCGGCGGTCGGCTTCTCGTCCTTCTCGAGCATCTGCTTGATCAGGTAGATGCGCCCGCGCGGGCTATCGAGCTCGTCGCCAAGCAGCACATAGGTCGGACAGGTCGCCGTGCAAAAGCCGCAATGGACGCAGGCGCGCAGGATCTTGTCGGCCTCCCTGATGTCGGGATCGGCGAGTTGGGCGAGCGAGAATTCGGTCTTCATGCGAGAGTTCCCCGCGCCATCCGGCCGCGGTTGAGGATGTTTTTCGGATCGAAACTTTGCCGTACGCGTTCGCCGAGCGCCGCGAGTCCGGCCGCCTGCGGCTGGAACACATCGACGTTCCGCCGCACGTCTTCGCCGGCGCGGATCAGCGTGGCGTGGCCGCCCGCGGCTTCAACGCGGCTGCGGACGCGCGCGGCCTGCGCGTCCGGCTTCGGCGGCACGGCGGCCCAGATCAGCCCGCCGCCCCAATCGTAGATCACATCGCCGCCGGTCTCGCGCGCCAGGGCCTGGCCCAGCGCGCCCCCCGAGGCCGGCGGACAGACGATCCGCCACACCGGCCAGGCGCCGAGCGCGCCGTCGGCGGCAAAGGGCAGGACGTCGCGGATCGTATCCCACGCCTCGGCGGAAGCCGCGTCTTCGAGCATGTCGGCGGCGCCAAAGCTCGCCACCAGCCTGGTCAGCGATGCCGCGCGGCTTGCCGCCGACGCCGCGATGCCTTCCAGCCGCAGCAGGGTCACCCCCTGCCCCGGCGCGGCGAGCCCCGCCAGGCTGCCGGCGGCCGGCCGGAACGCCGAGTTGGGCAGATGCGCTGCGCCCGAGACATCGAAGGGCGAGCCGAGCGCCGCCGTCATGGCGCGGTTGGCCGTGACGTCGTCGAGCCCGCGCAGCACGCAGCGTGCGCTCGCTTTCCGGCCGCGGCATCACCTTCAGCGTCACCTCGGTCATGACCGACAGCGTGCCCCAGGAGCCGGCCAGCAGCTTGCAGAGGTCGTAGCCGGTGACGTTCTTCACCACCTTGCCGCCGGTCTTGAAACTGTCGCCGAAGCCCGACACCGCGTGCGCCCCGAGCAGATGGTCGCGGGCCCCTCCCGCCCTGATCCGGCGGGGGCCGGCCAGGCCGGCGCCGATCATGCCGCCGATGGTGCCGATGTTGGCGGTGCCGAGCAGCGGCGCGGTATCCATGGGATCGAAGGCGAATTGCTGGTTCTTGGCGTCGATCAGCGATTTGACGTCGGCAAGCGGCGCGCCGGCCTGAACCGTGATGATCAGTTCGTTCGGCTCGTAGGCGACGACGGCGTTGAGCGCCGAGAGGTCGAGCACCGCATTGGTCGCCATCGGCTGGCCGATCTGGCGTTTTGAGCCATGGCCGATGATCTCCAGCGGCTGGTCGTTGGCGATCGCCGCCCGCACCACCTGCTCGACATCCCCGGCGTCACGTACCCTCAGCGTGTCCACAACGTTCCGCCCTGTCCTCTTCTCTTGACCGGTGCCCGCGCGACGGAGCCGGCCCTTCCCTTCTAAAGCGATTGAAGGCCGAGACAAGGGCGCGGCCCGTCGATGACACTTCGATCCTGGTCGAAGCCTCTACCGCCATCGTTCGTCCGCCATCGAACTATCCCGGCAACGATCGGGCGTAGGCAGGCGTTCTCCGATGACTGCAAACCGAAAGGGAGAACCATCATGGCGAACTATGCAATGGAACGGAACGTCGGCGAGGCCGTCGCACGCGGCGGCCTGCTGGTCGTCGCGCAATGGGAAGCCAAGGAAGGCGAAGCCGATCGGGTCGCCGACATCCTGGCCCGCTTCCTGCCTGAGGCGCAACGCGAGCCCGGTGCGCAACTGTTCCTGATCTCGCGCGCCAAGGACAATCCGGCGCAGTTCCTGTTCTACGAACTGTTCCGCGACGAGGCCGCCTTCAAGGCGCATCAGGAGAGCGATCACTTCAAGACCTATATTGCCGGCCAGGCGCTACCTCTGCTGGCGAAACGCGAGCGCATGCAATACGCGCTGCTGTGAACGAAAACGGAAGGGCCCGCACGGGCCCTTCCTGCTGCCTTCTAAAACCTCGGAATGTCCGGAAAGGCCAGCTTGCCCGCGTGCACATGCATGCGGCCAAGCTCGGCGCAGCGGTGCAGGGTCGGAAACACCTTTCCGGGGTTGAGCAGGCCGTCGGCGTCGAAGGCGCATTTCAGGCGCTGCTGCTGGTTGAGATCGATCTCCGAGAACATTTCGCCCATCAGATCGCGCTTCTCGATGCCGACGCCGTGCTCGCCGGTCAGCACGCCGCCGAGTGCGACGCAGCAGCGCAAAATGTCGGCGCCGAACGCCTCGGCGCGCTCCATCTCGCCGGGCTTGTTGGCATCGTAAAGGATCAGCGGATGCAGATTGCCGTCGCCGGCATGGAAGACGTTGGCGACGCCAAGGCCATATTTCTCGGAGAGTTCGCGGATGCGGGTCAGCGCCTTCGGCAGCGCGCCGCGCGGAATGGTGCCGTCCATGCAGAGATAGTCCGGCGAGATGCGGCCGACCGCGGGGAACGCCGCCTTGCGTCCGGCCCAGAACAGGTTGCGCTCGGTCTCGTTGGTGGAGATCTGCAGCGTGACCGAGCCGCAGCCCTTTGCGATGGCTTCGACGCGCGTGATCAGCTCGTCGACTTCGACTGAGGGACCATCGAGCTCGATGATCAGCAGCGCCTCGACATCGAGCGGATAGCCGGCATGGACAAAGGCTTCCGCGGCGTGGATCGCCGGCTTGTCCATCATCTCCATGCCGCCGGGGATGATGCCGGCGCCGATGATGCGCGCCACACATTCGCCGGCGGCTTCGACCTGCGCGAAGCCGACCATCAGCGCGCGCGCCGTCTCCGGCTTCTGCAGGATGCGCACGGTGACCTCGGTGATGACGCCGAGCAGGCCTTCGGATCCGGTGATGATGCCCATCAAATCGTAGCCGGAATTTTCGCACCCCTTGCCGCCGATGCGGATGATCTCGCCGCTCATCAATACGATCTCGCAGCCGAGCACGTTGTTGGTGGTCATGCCGTATTTCAGGCAGTGCACGCCGCCGGAATTTTCCGCTACATTGCCGCCGATCGAGCAGGCGATCTGCGACGACGGATCGGGTGCGTAATAGAAGCCGGCATGCGCCACCGCCTGGCTGATGGCGAGGTTGGTGACGCCGGGCTCGGTGACCACGACACGGTTGTCGAAGTCGATCTCGCGGATACGCTTGAATTTGCCCAGCCCCAGCAGCACGGCGTCCTTGAGCGGCAGCGCGCCGCCGGACAGCGACGTGCCGGAGCCGCGCGGCACCACCTTGATGCCTTGCTCCCCGCAATATTTCAGGACTTTTGCGACCTGCTCGGTGGTGTCCGGCAGCACCACGACCATCGGCGGCTGGCGATAGGCGGTCAGCCCGTCGGACTCGTAGGGGATCATTTCGGCCGCGCTGTCGATCACGCCCTCGCCCGGCACGATGGCGCGAAGTGCCGCGACGATGTCTGCGCGGCGGGCAAGCACCGCCTCGTCGGCTGCCGGCATCATGATGGCCATTTTTGTCCTCCGCGATGCGATCGGGCGTGGCGAATTTGCATTGGCAAATCAAGCACGTTCGGCGTGGTTTGGGTAGGCGTGAGTGCGATTGCCACGATCCGGCGAAATTCGTCTTTGGGATGAAACCCGACAAGCTTTCGTGGCTTGTCCATCGCACGCCCGCCGTGCCACAACCGAATGGCCATCATCCGGGAAAATGAGCAGCACATGAAGACCACGACACTGGCCGCCCTGATCGCCCTCACCTCGTCCGCTTCCATCTCCGGCGCGCTGGCGCAGGACGCCGACGCGGGAAAGACTTCGTTCAACAAGTGCCTGGCCTGCCACGCCATCGGCGAAGGCGCCAAGAACAAGGTCGGCCCTGTGCATGAACGGCCTCGACGGCCGCAAGTCCGGCACGATCGAGGGCTACAACTATTCGGATGCCAACAAGAATTCCGGCATCACCTGGAGCAAGGAGCAGTTCCTCGACTACATCAAGGACCCGAAGGGCAAGATCCCCGGCACCAAGATGGTGTTCGCCGGCATCAAGAACGAGAACGAGGCGAACAATCTCTGGGCCTACATCTCGCAGTTCGACAAGGACGGCAAGCCGAAGTAGTCCCTGCTCAAGCCGATACCCAGCGCGCCCGCGCCTGCTCGGCCGGCGTCGTGGTCGGGACGAACGGATCGGCATAGCAGCGCGCGCCCGCGGCACGCGCGATCCGTCCGACGCTATCGGTCATGCCCGGCGCGCCTGACGTGTAGACCACGCTGTCGGGCGTGAGCGGCGGCAGATGCTCTGTCGGCAGGCCGGCGCGAATCGCCGGGAAATCGGCATTCGGCTCGGCGACGACGGGAATGATCGTGACATTGGGAAACAACGCCAGCCGGCACAACGCGGCATGGCTGTAGAGCGAGCGCAATTCGCGCGCACCGACGATAAAGGTGAGCGAGCGCTCCGGCCGCTCCATGATCGCGGCAACCGCAATCGACCACATCGGCGCAAAGCCGGTGCCGCCGGCAACGAGCACGATGGGGCCGCGATGATTGCGGCGCAGGAAGGCGCTGCCGAACGGTCCGGACAGCCGCACGCGATGGCCGCGGCCGATATCGCGGCCGAGCGCGGCGGAAACCTTGCCGTCCGGCAGCCTGCGAATGTGAAAATGCAGCAGCCGATCGTCGCCGCGGCCTTGCAGCGGATAGGTCGGGCTGTAGGAACGCGCAGGATAGCCGCGGAACTGCAGCTTGCAGAACTGCCCGGGCAAGTAGGAAAACGCCTTCGGCACCTCGATGGTAACGCCGGCAATGTCGGGCGCCAGCCGCACCACGCCGGCGACGCGGCCCGACAGCGCGACCTGATCGGGCGCATCTTCGGTTAAAATCGCGATGTCGGAGACGATCCGCGCCTGGCAGGCATGGATCATGTCGTCGCCGGGCTCATGTCCGCCGAACACCCTGCCCTCGACCAGCCGCACCCGGCAGGCGCCGCACATCCCGGCGCGGCAATCATGCGGCAGCTCGACGCCGTTCAGCAGCGCCCAGTCGAGCAGCAGATCGCCGGCATTGGCGAGGTAGCGCTCGTTGTTGAGCATGACCTGGCACACCCGCCGCATCATTCCACCTCCAGCCGGATCGGGCGAACGTGGCGGGTATGGCGGATCTGGCTGTGATCGAACGCCGCGACGCGCATGAAGACGCCGCTGGCGAGCGCGACGTCCATCGGGCTTGCCGTGTCGAGCCGCCGCGCCACCTCCAGCGACCAGCGGCCGGAGGCCCAGCGCGCCGCGCATCTGACGTCGGCGCGGTCGCCGGAAAATTCGCCTGACAGGATGACGCCGGGAATGACTGACCCGACCGGCAGGTTCGCATCCAGCTCCGCAGAGTAAGCCAGCGACTCCGCTTCCGTCATGTACCAGCGCGCGCCGGCGCTCTCGCCGGTATCGGGATCGAGATGGAGATCGCCCATCGCCGCCCTGGTCGCCTCCAGATCGCGCGGCAGGCGGCGCGGCACGATCGTGCGATCCGCCGCAGCGCCGGCGACGAAATTGTCGGAGTAGTTGGCGTTGCCGGGATCGGGCGCGTAACCGCCGCGGTAAGGCGAAAGGTGGCTTTCCTGCTGCGGCGTCGGCGGCAAGGGCGGACCGAAATGACCGTCGTCCATCCACCCCGCAGGGCCACCGCTGGTCGCCTTCCACAGCCAGACGTCGACCGCGCCGATGTCGCCCGTCGTGTAATGCAAACCGCGGCCGGTCATGGTGGCAGGCTTGTCGGCGAGCGGCTGCGCCCCGGCATGAAAGGTGCGGTCGCCGGCGATGGTGACGTCGGCGCGGGTGAACAGCACCGAAAACTTGTCCTCGTTGAAGTCGCGCTCGTCGCCGTTTTCGAAGCCGTTGTGCAGCAGACGCCAGCCGTCGGCCTCCTTGATCAGCGGCAAATGTTTCAGCGAGCGCGTCGGGTCGTCCCAGGTGAAGAGGAAGTAGGCCCAGGTGCCATCGTGCACGGCGCGGATCTCGATGCGCGCCTCGCCCTTGCCGTCGAAATTGTCGCCGTGATGGGTGACAAGGGTGAAGGGCTGGATGTTGCGCCAGACCCGGTCGGAGGTGTCGCCGTCGAGCAGCGGCGTGTCGGAGCTGGCGATACGATGCACGGTCAGCCGATCGACGGCGAGACGATCGCCGGCGAGCAGCAGCGAAACGCCGGTGATGGCGATCGCGACGGCAACGACCAGCGGATTGGCCTGCAGCGTGGCGCCGCGCGGCCGCCGCCGCAGCGGATGCTCGGGCCAGGAAGGCTCTGACGAATGCGCTGACGAACCCTTGGGCTGCTGCTCGCCGGGATGATCAGGCTGCAGCCGCGCTTCGGGCGCATGCATTTCCTCGCGCGCAGTTTCCGGCTGCAGCCGCGCCGACTGTTCGGCCAGCAGCCCCAGCAATTCGACCGCATCGAGGCGCGGTGGCGGCGGTGCGAGGCGCGTCGGGCGGAAGATGCGCAACAGCTGCGCGAGTCCGCCGAGGCCCGCATGCGTCAGCACATGCAACGCGACCAGGGCCGGCAACACCCAGGTCGCAACCCAATGCACGGTTGCAACGCCATGGCCGGCGAACAGGCCGAAATAGAGCAGCCCGCCGCTCACAAGCAGCGCCGCGATCGTCGCAAACAGCGCCCAGGTGAGCACGGCGTTGAGCGCGCGGAGCCGCGCCTGCCCCTTGCCGAACAGCCCGCGCAGGCGCACCTGATCGAGCCGCACCCGCGCGGTGAGCCCGGAGCGAAACAGATAGATGGCATACGCGGTCGCCAGTGCGACCAGCACCAGCGCCGCCTGCATATGCGGCACCCAGACACTTTCGCGCGGCAGCACCGCGTCGAGAAGATTGAGCCATTGCCGCTCCGGCGCTTCGGTCGCGATCCGCAAGCCGGTGACAAAGGCTACCCCAAGGCCGGCTGCGAACAGCCCGTGCAGGATCACCGTTCCATAGTCGGTCTTGCGATCGCTCATGGACGCACTCCGCGCTCGCGCCGCGTCATGCTCCGTAACGCCTTACTTTCACACCGCAACTCACTCACCCCAAATTCCCAATGCGCTCCGCCACTGCGGCGAAGCGATATCCGTCGTCCCGGCTGCGCACCAAGGCCGGCGGTTCGAACTCAGCGAGACCCCAACTGAATCGAACCGCCGACGGCGCCGGTCTCCCCCGCGATGCGGCTGACGCCGCGTCGAGGCGCTTCACGCCCACAGGTGATGCAAGCCAGGGTCTGTGTGGAACAGCTCGGGGTGACTCTTGACGTCCGGATCTCCATCGTTGCCGGCCAAGGCGACCTCCGTCGCCGCTGGTGCGGTGGTGGGAGCAGGTTGGGCCGCGGGTGCAGGCGCGGCAACGACCGGCGGCGACGCAGGCGCTGGTGCAGGGTCAGCAGGCGCGGCGGGCGCGGGACAGCGGGAACCGGTGCCGCCGTGGACAGCACCTCGGCGAGGGTCAGCCCGTCAGGATTGTAGGTGCCGCCCGTCACCGGGATGTTGTTGCCGCCGACGTCGGCGGCGTTGTCGTGGATGACCTGGGCCGCCGCCGTCACCAGGGCGGCGTTGCCCTCAGTGAGACCCTTGATGATGGCGTCGACTTCCGCCCCGAGCGTGCTGCTCGGCGTCAACTCGTTGTCGAAGCGCGCTTCGAAGATCCCGCCCTGCGCCAGGTCGAAATTCGTCGCGTTCTTTTCGAACGTCTGCAACTGGGCGATCAGCGACTGGACCGCGTTGGCATCGCCGCCGCCGACCAGCTGGATCGCCTGCTGGCCCAGCGAGTTGCCGTCGGCGATGAAGTTGGCCCAGAAGTTGGTCTGCGCGTCATTGTCCTGGAACCGCGGCGTCGGATTGAGCGCGTCCGGAAAGACCGAGAAGCCCGTCACGCCGCCCTGGCTCGCCATGTTGGCGAGATTGGTGTCGCCCTGGATGATATCGAT
This sequence comes from uncultured Alphaproteobacteria bacterium, assembly GCA_963726865.1. Lineage (GTDB taxonomy): Bacteria > Pseudomonadota > Alphaproteobacteria > Rhizobiales > Xanthobacteraceae > Bradyrhizobium. Next base: position 135,561 of record CAVSEE010000013.1, read on the forward strand.
CATGTCCAGGATGTTGTCGTTGCTGGCGCGGCCGGCGTCCGGGCTGATGCCGGCCTGGTTGATGTAGGCGATCTCGAGCTGCGCCTGCCGCATCACCGTGTCGGCATGAACGCCCGTGAGTCCGCCGAACAGCATCGGCTGCGCCTGGATCAGGTCGTGGAGGCCGTTGGCCACCGCATTCATGTCGTCGGTGATGATCTGCCTGTTGTCGTCGTTGACGCCGCCGAGAATGCGGCTTGCCGCGTCGTTGAAGATCGCACCGATCTCGGCGAGGTTGGCATGCGGCGCGGTTGCGGCGGTGACGCCGTCGGGTAGCGTCGCCGGCGTCGCCAGGAATCCATTAGCGCCATTCTGCGTGGCGAGGCCCTGCAGCGTGGCATCGTTGTTGACGATGTTGAGGACGTCGAGATGGCTGGTGCGCAGCGCAGTCTCCGCCGCCGCGACGCTGCCGAACGTGCCGCCACCGTTCACCGAGGCGGTCGCGGCCGATAGTGCCGTCGTGATGTCCGAGATGATCGTATTGACATGGGTGAGCGTGTCACCGGTGAATTGTCCGGCCGCGACTTCCGCCTGCAATCCGGTCTGCACCGCGGTGAGATCGTTGACGTAGCGGAACACGCTGCCATTGCCCTGGGCACCCTCCTCCACGACGTTCTGCCAGAGGCCGCCGACCAGCGCGCGCGTCGCATCGTTGAAGGTCGCGCCGAGATCGGCGAAGGCCGGCGCCGCGCCGCCGCCTGCTCCGCCACCACCACCTCCGCCCGCTCCGCCATCACCTCCGCCTCCGCTCCGCCGCCACCCGCTCCGCCGTCACCTGGATTCGGCGTCACTGCAGTCGCCTGCGCCGCCGCGATCACGTCCGCATAGCTGCCGCCGTCCGCCTTGAGGTTGTTGCTTCCGACATCCCCCGAGTTCGCGGCGAGTTGCTCGACCGCCGCGTTGACTTCACCCGCATTTTGCGTCTGCAAACCCTCAATCAAGGCCTTGGCCGCAACGCCGGTGGTGCCGTCGACCCGGAACTCGTTCCAGAAACGCGCCGACCACAGGCCGCCTTGAGCCTGGTCGAAGGCGTTGGCATTTTCCGCGAAGGTCTGGATCTGCTGAACCAGGCCTGCGACGTCGCCCTGGAAGCCGTTGTTTTCAATCGTGGTCGCCATCTGGCCGAGATGGTTGCTGTCCTGAATCCACTGGGTGATGAAGGCTGTTTGCTCCGCACCGTCATGGAACGGCGTGGCCGGCAGGTTCAGGTCCGGCAGCGGCGTCGGATTAAAGATGGCCTGCACGCCTGCGTCGCCCTGTGCGATATCGATGATGTCGCGGTGGATGTCGTTGATGGCGCGCCCGACAAATTGCCCGAGATCGGTTCCCAGGATCAGGGTGCCGGCCGGAGCGTTGGCGTTCGCGACCGTCGCGATCTCCTCGTCGAGCTGCGCGATGATGTTCTGGACGTGCAAGTCGGTGAGGTTGTTGATCTGCGGCGTTGCCGCGCTCAGCATCTGCTTCACGCCGATCAGGTCCGACAGGATCGTGTTGACCTGATCCGGGCCAACTCCTCCGATCTCGCGCGTCGTTGCATCGTTATACAGATCGGTTGCCGTCAGGCCTGCGGCCGCTGGCGCCGCGGCGGCCGCGCCGCCGGCATCGGCGGCAGCCGGGAGGCCGGCCGGATTATTCGGCGTCACCGCGGTCGCCTGCGCCGCTGCAATGACGTCGGCGTAAGTACCGCCATCGGCCTTGAGGTTGTTGCTGCCGACATCCCCCGAGTTCGCGGCGAGTTGCTCGACCGCCGCGTTGACCTCTCCCGCATTTTGCGTCTGCAAGCCCTCAATCAAAGCCTTGGCCGCGACGCCGGTGGTGCCGTCGACCCGGAACTCGTTCCAGAAACGCGCCGACCACAGGCCGCCTTGAGCCTGGTCGAAGGCGTTGGCATTTTCCGCGAAGGTCTGGATCTGCTGAACCAGGCCTGCGACGTCGCCCTGGAAGCCGTTGTTTTCAATCGTGGTCGCCATCTGGCCGAGATGGTTGCTGTCCTGAATCCACTGGGTGATGAAGGCTGTTTGCTCCGCACCGTCATGGAACGGCGTGGCCGGAAGGTTTAGGTCCGGCAGCGGCGTCGGATTAAAGATGGCCTGCACGCCCGCGTCGCCCTGTGCGATATCGATGATATCGCGGTGGATGTCGTTGATGGCGCGCCCGACGAACTGCCCAAGGTCGGTTCCCAGAACCAGCGTACCGGCAGCGGCGTTGGCATTCTCGACCGAAGCGATCTCCTCGTCGAGCTGCGCGATGATGTTCTGGACATGCAACCCGGTGAGATCGTTGATCTGCGGAACCGCTGCGCTCAGCATCTGCTTCACGCCGACCAGGTCCGATACGATCGTGTTGACCTGATCCGGGCCCACGCCGCCGATCAAGCGCGTCGTTGCATCATTGAAGAGATCCGTTGCTGTCAAAGGCATATTGTTTCCCCTTTTGCTCTTCAGAGATCAAATAGCGCTGAGCGCCGCGCGGAGACCTGATCGTGCTTGCCGCGCGCACGACCGCGTCGCGGTGCCACATCGAAGCAGTCCGGAATATGTTGATGATGGCGGTGTTGACGATACGAACGAGCCATTCTTCATATCCCTTGCAGTCCACTGCGCATGGACCAAGGGTTGTAGAGCTTCGTGGCCGCTTTCGGACGACACGCAGACCAATGCACGCACAAGCAAGGTGATAGCCTGACCAATCGGTGGCGGGCGCGCTTTGCCTTCACTACGCCGCGCTTTCTCCAATCATGGACAGGGCGGGCGTCGCATTGCTGCCGGAAAATGGTCCGCTTCGATTTCTAGCAAGGCGTCATCGGCCATCCCCGATGGCCCATCGGCCATCCTTGATAGCCTATTGGCTATCTGGGATGGCGCAGAGGGCGCATGCGTATGAGTTCCGCGAAGAATCACGCTCCCGCCTCTGCGTCGGCCGGCTTCAGCGGCCTGCTGTCGTCGCCGGCGCCCGACGATCCCGTAGGGCAGCAGCTGCACGAAAGCGCGCGGCGCATGCTGGGGATTGCCGCCTTCAGCGGCGTCGTCAACGTGCTGATGCTGTCCGGCTCACTCTATATGTTGCAGGTCTATGACCGCGTGATCCCGAGCCGCAATGTCGCGACCCTGATCGGGCTGTCGCTGATGGTGCTCACGGCCTATCTGATGCAGGGCTATTTCGACGCGCTGCGCTCGCGCATGCTGTGCCGGGTGGCGACGATGTTCGACGCCGGCCTGCAGGAGCAGATCCACACCACGCTCGCCACGCTGCCGCTGCGCGGCGCCAAGCCGATGCTGATGCAGCAGCCGCTGCGCGATCTCGACCAGATCCGCGCCTTCATGTCCGGCATGGGCCCGACCGCCTTCCTCGACATGCCCTGGATCCCGATCTTCCTGATCGCGCTGTTTCTGTTTCATCCGCTGATCGGCTTCACCGCGCTGGCCGGCACCGTCGCCATCATCGGCATGACGCTGCTCTCCGAGCGGCTGTCGCGCGGCGCGGCCAAAGCGGCGATGGATTTGAGCGCGCAGCGCCAGGTGCTGGCGGATGCGACGCAGCGCAATGCCGAGGTGATCAGGGCGCTCGGCATGCTCGACCGTTTCACGGCGCGCTGGTCGCGCGCCAATGAGCGCTATCTGCAGGAAAACATCCGCGCCAGCGACGTCTCCGCCAATCTCGGCTCGGGCGCGAAAGTGCTGCGCTATGTGCTGCAGTCCGGCATGCTGGGGTTAGGCGCCTATCTCGTGGTGGCCGACAAGGCCTCCGGCGGCGTGATGATCGCCTCCTCCATCATGATGGGCCGCGCGCTGGCGCCGGTCGAGGTGGCGCTCGGCACCTGGAAGCAGCTGATCTCCGCGCGGCAAGGCATCAAGCGGCTGCGCGAGATCTGCAAGGCGACCGCGCTGCCAGCCGCACCCCCGGTCGAGCTGCCGCGGCCGAGCCGCGAGCTGTCCGTGCAAAATCTCTCCGTCATGGCGCCCGGCATGGACCGGCTGATCGTCGCCAATGTGTCCTTTACGCTGTCCGCCGGCATGGGGCTGGCGCTGTTCGGCGCCAGCGCGTCCGGCAAGACCTCGCTGTCCAAGGCGCTGGTCGGCATCTGGCCGGCACAATCGGGCGTGGTGCGGCTCGACGGCGGCGCGCTCGACCAGTGGCGCAATGGCGATCTCGGCCGCTATGTCGGCTATCTGCCGCAGGACGTCGCGCTGTTCGACGGCACGGTGGCGGAAAACATCTGCCGCTTCGACGAGACCGCCACGTCGGACGCGATCCTCAAGGCCGCGCGCATCGCCGGCGTGCACGACATCATCCTGCGACTGCCGGACGGCTATGCGACCCGGATCGGCGCCGGCGGCATGTCGCTCTCCGCCGGCCAGCGGCAGCGCGTCGGGCTCGCCCGCGCCGTGTTCGGCGATCCCTTCCTGGTCGTGCTCGACGAGCCCAATGCCAATCTCGACACCGAGGGCGAGCAGGCGCTGACCCGCGCGATCCAGATCCTGCGCGCCAGCAAGAGCATCGTGGTCGTGATCTCGCACCGGCCGAGCGCGCTTGCCGCGCTGGACATGGCGCTGGTGCTCTACGAGGGCAAGGCGATCGCGTTCGGCCGCCGCGAAGAGGTGTTTGCGCGCGTCAGCGCCGCGGGCCAGCAGGTCGCCGCGCAACAAGGCCGCAAGGCGCAGCGCCCAAGGTCGTGCATCGCGCCGCCTCGCTCGAGGGAGCCGCATCATGAGAGACGATCGCGGGGCCCGTGACGATGTGCTGGAGCGTTCGCGCCACGAACCGCCGCGCGACGTCGGCCCGCAGGGCGAGGCCCTGATCCTGGAATTGCAGCGGCTGCGCCAGGCGTTCGAACGCGACGACTGGAACGAGACGACATGCGCCACCGCGCCGTCATCCGCGCAATGACGCGCCGCGCCGCCGCGCGCCGCAGCGGCGCAAGAAGAAGCGCGGCATGGGTCGCGTCATCGAAGTTTGCCTGGAACAGTTCGGACTGGTTTCGCCCGAGCCGCTCGCGCCTCGCCCGCAACCTTCACCGCCGCCACACCCTGCCCCGCCGCCGCACGCCGCACCTCGCCCGCAGGCAGCGCCGCGGCCGCAAGCAACGCCTCGGCCACGTCAGGCACCGCAGCCGGAGATTACGACACCGCCGCGCAAGCGGCGGCCGGTCACGCTGGTCGCTCCCGTCGAGATGGACCTGTCAAAACCGGGGCCGGCGATTGCCGAGATCAAGGCGCCGCTGCGCAGCGAGCCGCCGCGACTGGAACAACCGCTGCCCGCGCCGATTGGCAGCGAAGCCAAGCGCCAGCCTGACACGCGGCTTGGACAATTGGTGGAACACTGCCGCAGCGGCGTCGTCTTCCTGCTCGCGCGCGACGAACCGGCCCTGCCCGGCGACAGCCTGGTATCGCGAACCGGGCGCAACTATGAGCGCGAATTGAAGGTCGGCCTGCGCGTGCTGATCGTGGCCTCGGTGATCGCCGGCGGCTGGGCTACGCTGATGCCGCTCGCAGGCGCCGTGGTGGTGCCCGGCAATCTCGTGGTGCAGTCCAACGTCAAGGCGATCCAGCATCCGACCGGCGGCGTGGTCGCCGAAATCCCCGTGCGCAACGGCATGCGGATCAATGCCGGCGATCTGCTGTTGCGGCTCGATGCGACGCAGGCGCAGGCAAGCCTGCAGGTGATCACCAAGCAGCTCGACGAATTCCGCGCCCGTGGCGCGCGGCTGGTCGCCGAGCGCGACGGGCTGGCGCGGCCCGACCTTCCCGACGCGCTCGCGCCGCGGATCGAGGAGCCGGCGGTGAAAAGCCTGCTCTCCGCCGAAGCGACCCTGTTCCAGGCCCGCGCCAATGCCCGCGAGAGCCAGAAGGCGCTGCTGCGTAGCCGCATCACGCAGCTCAACGAGGAGATCGGCGGCCACGAGGCCCAGGTCGCATCGAAGGTCAAGCAGATCGAGCTGATCACCGGCGAACTGGTCGGCGTGCAGGATCTCTACGACAAGCGGCTGGTGCCGCTGCCGCGGCTGACGGCGCTGCAGCGCGAGGCCGCCCGCATCGAGGGCGAGCGCGCCCAACTGGTGTCGGCGATTGCCGAGACCAAGGCCAAGATCGGCGAGGCGCAATTGCAGATCGTGCGCACCGACCAGGATTTCCGCACCGACGTCGTCAAGGAACTCGGCGAGGTCAGGGGCAAGGAGGCGGAGCTGGTGGAGCGCGGCGTCGCCGCACGCGACCTGCTCGACCGCATCGAGATGCGCGCGCCGACGGCCGGCCTCATCCATCAGCTCAATGTGCACACGATCGGCGGCGTGATCAAAGCCGGCGACACCATCATGGAGGTGGTGCCCGATGCCGACGATTTGCAGATCGAGGCGCGCCTGCAGCCGACCGACATCGACCAGGTGCGGGTCGGGCCAGAAGGCGTTCACGCGCTTTCCCGCCTTCAACCAGCGCGTCACGCCTGAGGTCGCCGGCGTCGTCTCCTTCATTTCAGCCGATATCAGCCGCGACCAGCAAAGCAACGGCGGCTATTTCACCGTGCGCGTGACCTTGCCCGACGAGGAACGGCGCAAGCTCGCCGGATTGCAGCTCGTCTCCGGCATGCCGGCCGAAGTCTTCATGCAGACCGGCAGCCGCACCATGCTGAGCTATCTGTTCAAGCCGATCACCGACCAGCTGCAGCGCGCGTTCGTCGAGCGGTGAACCAGACCAGGGCACGTGCCATGAACGCGCGAACGTCCCCCTTTGGTATCTAATCAGAAAATTTTCGGCTCAATCGGAGTATTGCCGGTTTTGACCCAACCGAGACATCGGCAGTACCCATCCAGTGTGCTAGCTTGGAGTGGTGAAGCAGGATTGCAGCACGGGCCGAGATGCACATGTCAAAATCCTTGGGAAATCATGCCGTTGTGCTCGGAGCCGGGATGGCCGGTCTTACGACGGCTCAGGTTCTTTCGAATTACTTCAACAAAGTCACCGTGCTGGAACGCGATCTACTTCCGGAGAAGCCCGCTCCCCGCAGTGGGACACCCCAGGCGCAACATGCGCACACGCTCCTAGCAGGCGGACTCGATGCGCTGGAATTCCTCTTTCCTGACTTTGCAAAAGATCTCTCAAACGCAGGCGCGGTGCGAACGCGGGTCGGAAAGGGAATACGACTGGAACGTCCCGGCTTTGATCCCTTCCCGAGCAGGGATCTTGGCTTTGACATTTTCTCCATGTCCCGTCCGTTACTGGAGGCCGTCACCAGACGTCGAGTTCAGGAGAACTCAAGGATCGCTATCAGGGCTCGTCACCGCGTCACCGAGATCGTTGCCTCGCCGGACACGCTGTGCGTGGAGGCAGTTCGTTACGACGGCGAGGACGGCAGGGCACTTACCGTCGACGCAGATTTCGTCGTCGAGGCTACCGGGCGAGGCAGCTTGACCCTGCAGCTGCTGGAAAGGCTCGAGCTGCAAAAGCCGGAGGAGACAGAAATCGGAATCGATCAGGCCTATTCGACCATTATCGTCGAGCGACCTGAAGACTTGGAGAAAGGTTTCATGTTTCTCCCGAGCGCACCGCAAACTAGCCGCATGGGATTTGTTTTCCCGATCGAGAGGCAGCAGTGGATTGTCTCTGTTGGCGCCAACCACGGCGACGATCCACCTGGAGACCTGCAGGGCTTCCTCGATTTCCTTAAGAGTTTCCGCACCTCGACGATCTACGACGTCGTGCAGAAAGCTCGCCCGGTGGCTGATATCGTTCGCTTCCGTCTGCCGGCCAGCTCACGCCGCCATTTCGAGCGTCTCGAAACGTTCCCGACAGGGCTGCTTGCGATCGGTGATGCCATATCTCGATTTAATCCGATATTTGGCCAGGGCATGAGCGTCGCTGCGCGAGAAGCGGTTCTCCTCGATCGTTTGCTGCAGGACGACGTTCCCATGAATCAATTGGCAAAGCAGTTTTTCGCCGCGATACAGCCGATCATTGAGACGCCTTGGGTCGCCGCCCAGAACGATTTCATATATCCGGCGACACGGGGAGTTCGTCCCGCCGATTTCGGACAACGCATGCAATACAATCTTGCCCTGACCAGGCTCGCAGCCCAGGACGCTGAGGTTCACAAACTGGCGGCCGAGGTTCAGCATCTCTTGAAACCGCAATCGACGCTTCGCGAGCCCGCGCTTGCAACGCGCGTGATGGCGCTAGTGGGGACATAGACCAAAATTGGCTGAGGTGCGCTGTTCGGGGATTAAGCGGACATCAGCGGGGTGGCAGCCTACACGCTCCAGCGCTGCTCAGTGCGCGCTACCCTGGCGCAGGCGGGGCCAGCGCAGCCACGCCGGCATCGCTTCCCAGGAGAACACCCAGGCCAGCAAGTAGAAGGCGATCGCCAAGCAGGTACAGGAAGGCGAAGCCGAAATACATCGAGTTGTATTCCATCAGGCCGCCGAACAGCGCGCCCATCAGATTATAGGCCAGCGCGGTCGAAATGTTGACCTTGGCGTTGCCGATCAGGGTCGAGAACACGAAGCCCGAGAAGAACAGCGGCAGCGTCAGCAGCACGCAGCTCACGGCGAGGCTCAGCGCCGGCGATCCCAGCTCGAACATGGCGTGATTTTTGGCGTAGACGTAGCCGACCAGCAGGCTCGCGAACAGGCCGAGATAGGCCAGTCCCATGCGCGGCGCCAGCTTGCGCTGGACCATCAGGTTGGCGAGGAACGCCATCAGCAGCACCATGGCGATGGTGACGGCGATCACGAACCAGGTGCCGCCGAGATGCAGGCCGAGCTCGGTGATGGCCTTGGTCTCCACCAGCATGAAGCCCGCGCCGAGGAAGAAGAACGGCAGGTAGCTGCGCTCGATCGGATCGGTGAATCCAATGGTCTTGCGCACGAACATGTAGCTGAGCATCAGCACCATGCCGAGCGCGATCATGTAGCTCGTCGGATAGGTGCGCGAGATCATGTAGAAGAACGGCCAGTCGTCGGTCGGAATGCTGGCTTCCGGATAGGGCTGCGCAAAATGATCCGACACGTTGGTGAAGCCGATGGCCTCATAGGCCTTGGTGTCGGGCATCGCGACGTTGCCGCCCTTGCGGGTGACGAAGGCCGTGGTCGAATTGGAATCGTAGAGCGACGCGGACGGCGAGCGGCTTGCCGGCGCCGGGCATGCCCTGCAGGATGTGCGACAGCTTGAAGCCGAGCGACTCGTTCGGCAGCGCGAAGGCGATCGACACCACGCCGTCGGGCTTGAGCAGCTTGAAGGCTTCGGTGATGCCTTCGCGCGTATAGACGTAGGAATCGACGCGCAGGTTGGAGGCGTGGCTGATCGCGGTGTGGGAATCCAGCACGCCGTAGATGATCAGGTCATATTGCTGCTTCGCCGTGCGGAAGAAGTTGCGGGCGTCGTTGATATGCAGCGTGACGCGAGGATCGTCGTAGGGATGCTCGGGATGGGCGTGCTTGCCCATGAAGGCGATTGCCGGATCGATCTCGATCGCATCGACATGGGAGGCGCCCATGCGCAGCGCAGCCGCGACGTCGTTGCCGCTGCCGGCGCCGACGATGGCAACACGCTCCGGCTTTTTCTTGAAGTTGAACGGGAATTCGTAATAGGCGCGCGCGTAGCGCTCGCTCTCGCCCTCGTGGGAGCGATTGTTGTCGGAGAGGTCGAAGACCTTCTGGTAGTAGGCGCCGCCCGACAGGATGTTGGTCAGGCCGTTGGCGCGGGTCATCCGCTCCAGGAGCTGATAGGGCGAGTAGATGCGCTGGATCTCGGTCTCCACCGGCCAGCCCAGGATGGTCAGCAGCAGGCAGAAGCTGGCGACGCCGAACGCCATGCGGTTGTCCTTCGCGCAGCACGAAGAACAGCAGCACGCCGGCGACCGCCGTGAACCAGATGATCGGCGGCAGCCAGCACAGGCTCATCACGAACAGCACAACGACGCCGAGAATGCTGCCGGCCAGGTTGAGGCCGTACGCCTTCAGCGAGTTCGGTGGCCTGCAAGAGCTTGCCGCAGAGCTGGCCGACCGGATAGCAGATGCAGGCGCAGAGCACGAAGCTCATGCCGAGCAGCAGATAAAGCGGCACGCTTTGCTGGAACATCGCCAGCAGATTGAGCTTGTCCATCCAGATGTGGATGGCGGTCTGCTCGCTCATCGGCAGGCCCGAGAAGACGTCGCTGACGGCGCCGATGTCGTAGCGCAGCAGCGTGATGATGCCGACGAACAGCGCCAGCATCGGCAGCACCATCGCCGGGGCGCAGCGTTGCCGGTCGGAAACGGCGTAGCCGGCGCCGAGGCCCAGGAAGCAGGCCAGCAGGGTGAAATTCTTGAAGAAGGCGAACACCGGGAAGACCGAGGCGAGCCAGCGGATCATCACGAGTTCGAGCAGCAGGCTGACCATCGTGACCAGCACGATCAGCCGGATCTTCTCCTTGGTGCCCGTCTGCGCAAAGCCGTCCTCGAACAGCGTGCCCATCAGCGCGATCTGGCGCTCCAGCGGCCGCGCGATGAAGGGCGGATAGAAGATGACGAGCAGCGCCGCGACGCCGAGCGCGACGCGCAGCACCGTCAGGCCGGATTCGCTGCAGTGAGTGGGTCGAACTCTCGATGAACAGCCGAACCGACATCAGCGAGTAGACCAGCACCAGGCTGCCCAGGCAGATGCTGAAAAACCTGACCAGCCTGCGATTGGCGTCGTCGCGCTGATCCATGCCGATGGAAGGATTGCCCATGTTGCCTGACCTGTCCGGGGATTGGTTCCGAGACGGCCAAGATGGGGCAGCTTGAATTAATAAACTGACAAATGGGCGCGCCGCAGCTGCCGCTTTCGGGCGGCTTCCGGGCAACGCATTACCAAATCCCTAATTTGCCGCGGCGGTGGCGGTGCCCTTGGCGAGCGGCGCCCGCCATCGCCTCGATCTCTGACACGACGAGGTCCGACGCCGCATACTGGATCATGTGGCCGACGCCGTTGAGCACGATCAGCTTGGTGTCCTTTGCGGTCTTTGCCAGCGGCTGCGAATGGATGTGGGTCGAGACCGTCTTGTCGGCATCGCCGGCGATGATGGTGATCGGCACCGCGATGCTGCCGTAGCGCGGGGCCTGCTCGGCCATCGCCGCGCGCAGCGTCACCAGATCCCAGGCATTGGCGACGAATTCGCGCGGCCGCAGCAGAAGGCGCGTGGCGCTGTCCCTGACAAAGTTCTCCGGCATCGCCTGCGGCGCGAACACGCTGCGCGAACCGGCATCGGCAAGCAGAAGCCCCAGCGGCAGCGTGACGGTGTGCGCAAGCAGCGCACCGATCACCGGCGCGGTGACGACGTAGTTGTACTGGCTGACGCCGCCGGGCCAAGGATAGGCCACCGGTGCCAGCATGACGAGGCCCGCGACGCGCTCGGGATGATCGAGCGCGATGCGTAAGCCCAGCGCCCCGCTCCAGGAATGCGCGACCACGATCGCCTTGCCGACGCCGAGCTTGCCGAGCGCCTCGGAGATCATCCGCGCCTGCGGCTGCGGCGTGGAATCGGAAAAGTTTTCGCGCGTGCTCCAGCCGTGGCCGGGGCGATCCAGCAGGATCACGCGATGGGCTTGCGACAATCGTTCGGCGAGCGGGCGCATCACCTCCAGGTTGGAGCTGGCGCCGTGCAGCATCACGATCGGCAAGCCGTCGCGCGGCCCGAGTTCGACGACATGCAGCCGCGCGCCTGCGACCTCGATCATGCGCCCCTGCAGCGGGTGCGCACGCTGCACCAGCATGGCACCGGCCTGAGTCGCCAGCGCCAGGGCCGCCAGCGCCGCAAGAACGATCAACAACGCCATCAAGGGGATCCGGAAGGTCTGGGGCACGGAAAAACTACGAAGCATGACGCAGGAGGGTTTCGCTGCGGAGGGGCAAGTTATCCACAGACTGGCGTACCTGTGGATAGCGGGTTCACATCCCCGTAATTGACCGGATGATACATTTCATAGCGGCATTTTTGCCACGGAGCGGCCTCACCTCGGGAGGCATGTCGTCTGGCCGGTCCTCCCGCAATACACAGGAACCGGGCAAACGGCGAAGCGTAAGAGTGGCTTAAGCGGAGAGAATGCAATGCGTACCCTGAACGAAGCAGCCATCGACAAGATCGTGGCAACCTGCAATGGCGACCTGCGGGGGGCGCTAAGGGCACTGCTGCTCGTCAACGAGCAGCTGGAAGCAGAACTGGCGCAGCTCTATGCGGTCGTCACGCCGGGACTCCCCCCGCGCGGCAACCAAGCGCTGCACTGAATCGGAGCGTCTACTCTTTCTTGTCGTCGTCGGCCGAAGCCGGCGGCGCCGGACATTCACTGATGCCGGAACGCGCCAGCTTGGCGTCGTCGGCCGACTTGTACGGTCCGGAGGCGAACGAGGTCTTGTACTCGCTGCCGCTACCGGCATAGGCAGGCAGCCCATAGACCACGGGAGGGCTGGCGCTGTTGACGACGTTGCACTGGCCGGTGCTGCGGTCGCCCGTCACCCAGTAAGTCTGGGCGTAAGAAGCTGTTGCAAACGTGACCGACATGATGCCGGCGAGCAGCAGGGATTTCATGGTCGTACTCCCTTGCATGGGACCCGCTCTATAAGTCGCGCGCGGACCGCGAACACGCCAGTCCGCAAATCATCCATTGCAAACAGTGGTTAAGATTGGCCGACTAAATATCGCGGCCTTCGACCTTTTCGGTCAGTGACCTCACCATATCCGGCACCTTCTCCAGGTGCGGATTGACGGCCAGCGCGCGGCGAAACGCTTCCAGCGCGCGTTTTTCGTCGCCGATGTCCTGCATGATCATGCCGAGGCCGGCGAGCGCGCCGAAATGGCGGGGCTCGCGGATCAGCACCTGCTGGATGTCCTGCAGCGAATGCAGGTAGTCGTTCCTCACGTAATAGAGAGTCGCGCGCCGGTTCCAGGCTTCGACATAGTCCGGGCGCAGCTTGATCACGGAGTCCAGCAGCTTCAGCGCGATGTCCGACTTCTGCGCGTCCATCGCCGTCTTGGCCCGCGACATCAGAAGTGCTGCGGTGTCGCTCGGCGTCTGCATCCACATCGCCCAGATCCGCGCCTCGACATGCTTGGCGCTGGCTTCATCGGGAGCGGCCTTCAGCGCACCGAACAGGAAGTCGAGCCCCTTGGTGCGGTCGGCGCCAACCTTCGGCAGTTTTGCGGGTGCCTCCGGCAGCTTCTTCCTGGAATCCTTCGGCGGAACCACCCGCGGGTCGGTTTGCGCAAAGGCGGTCACCGGCAGCGCGGCGAACATCGCCACGGCGAGGACTGCCGTGCATGCGTAAAGGAGCCTTTGAAGGCGCTTTGGGAATCTGAAACCCATGGCCGAAGTCTAGACGCGAAAAATCACGCTGCAAAGCAGCGCGATGCTCACACCGGAGTGAAACGGGGAAGGCCTAAGCGGCTCAGCCAGGCTTTAGATCAGCCTTGGCGCGCCTTGAAGCGGGGCTGGACCTTGTTGATCACATAGACCCGGCCCTTACGGCGGACCAGGCGGTTGGCGCGATGGCGGCCGCGCAGTGATTTCAGCGAGTTACGGACCTTCATGGGACAATCCTGTAGTCAACGAAAAGGCCGTGGCTCGCGCCCGAACCTGATTTGCCAAGCTGGCGAATTGGGGTTTTGCCCGGCGGAAAGTCCGCCCGGGAACGGGGCGGTTTTTAGGGCATATCAGGCAAATGTCAACCGAAAGGGGCCCTTTTTGGCCCCTCAGCGGCCGATTCGGCCCGTCTTTCCAATTGAAATTACTGGCAAAACAGGTCCATCGGGAACTCGACCATGGCCTCGCGCGGTGGCAACCTTCTCGCCGAGTTGATTCTTCGACCACGACGTCGATCAGCACCCAGCGGGATTTTTCGGTCGATTGCTTGGCCTTGATGATCCCTGTGGGCTGGATCAGGTCGCCCGGCTTCACCGGCTTGACCCAGCGGGTCTCCAGCCGCCGATGCACGGCGCCGGCCGGATAGGCCCAGTCGGTGATCATGCGCGCGATCAGGCCGAAATTGTTCATGCCGTGCATGATGATCCCACCGAACTGGGTCTTGCCGAAACTGCCCTTCATGTACTCGTCGTCGAGATGCAGCGGGTTGTAGTCGAGCGAGGCGTCGCAAAACAGGCGGATGGATTCCCGCGTCACCGCGAATTGCGGCCCGTCGATCAGGTCGCCGGCGGAAAGGCTGTCGAACGTCGTCGTCATCGCGCTCTCCTCATACCGGCCGAATCGTCCAGCCGCGGCCGGAACAGATTACGTCGCCCCTGGCGTTGAAGAAGACGTTGTCGTGCACCACGAACAACCTTTCGCGCTTGATGAACTTGTCGAGCGCGCGGGCCTCGAGCCGGATCACGTCATTCGGCCGCGCCGGGATGTTGTAGCTCCAGGACTGTCCCGCATTGACCGTGCCGGGCGAGCGCATCCAGTCGTCCGCCGGGGTGCAGGAGAACATCAGGAGGATATGGATCGAGGGCGGCGCGATCAGCCCGCCGTAGCGCGTGGTCTTGGCGTAGGCCTCGTCGAAATAGAGCGGGTGGGTCTCGCCGACCGAGCGGCAGTAGAGCTCGATCGCCTCCCTGGTCAGCGTGTAGGGAATGGTCTTGCGCGGCGCGCCGGGGACGATTTCGTCCCAGCTCTTGCGCAAATTGGCGTCTTTCCAGAAATCGGTCTCGAAGGCTTGCGCCTGCGCCATGCCGTCCTCCCATTTGGCGGGTGAAATCCCGCCTTGCGAAATTTGTTATATGGTATAATCAATTTTCCGGAACGATAAATCAAGCCGCCTGCAGGCGGGCGAGGAAACCATGCCCAAGCTGAAACTGCCCGACATCGAGAAGGTCGTCGCCATCGACATCCATACCCATGCGGAGGAGCCCTGCGGCCTGCATGCCGACGACGGCTATGACGACTTCCAGGAAAAGATGGCGGAGTATTTCAAGTCGCCCAACAAGCATCCGCCGACGGTGCCGGAGACGGCGGCGTATTATCGCGCCAAGAACATCGCAGCCGTGATCTTCCCGGTCGATGCCGAGCGCGAGACCGGCTTCCGCCGCTACAACAATTACGAGATGATCGAGGTCGCCTCCGATCATCTCGACGTGCTGATCCCCTTCGTCTCGATCGATCCGCACAAGGGCAAGCTCGGCGTGCGCGAGGCGCGCAAGCTGATCGAGGAATACGGCGTCCGCGGCTTCAAGTTCCATCCGACCATGCAGGGCTTTTACGCCAACGACCGCATGGCCTATCCGCTCTATGAAGCGATCAACGAGGGCGGCGCGATCGCGCTGTTCCACACCGGCCAGACCGGCGTCGGCTCGGGCATGCCCGGCGGCATGGGCATGCGGCTGAAATATTCCAACCCGATGTACATGGACGACGTCGCCGCCGATTTCCCGGATCTGAAGATCATCCTCGCCCATCCCTCCTTCCCCTGGCAGGAGGAGGCGCTGTCGGTCGCGACCCACAAGCCGAACGTCTACATCGATCTGTCGGGCTGGTCGCCGAAATATTTCCCGCCGATTTTGGTGCGTTACATCAACTCGATCCTGCAGGACAAGATGCTGTTCGGCTCGGACTGGCCGGTGATCACGCCGGACCGCTGGCTGTCGGATTTCTCAAAACTCGACATCCGCGAGGAGATCCGCCCCAAAGTGATGAAGGCCAACGCGCGGAAGATTTTGGGTATATAAGGCTACCATCCGATGGGCGGAAGGCGTTCCAGCTGGGTGGTGACCTGTGACGAAGCTCGTCAAGATCGTGGTCCTTGCCTGGCCATTCCTGATCGGACATTCGATCGAATGTCGGTCGGCTGAACTGCCGTCGAGCGGCGCCCTCGTCGAAATCGAAACGCCGTTGGCAAGCGCGCACCCGCTTGGGGGTTACCTGCGACGTCCAGGCCGCTCGGGCCTTTCGCCCGCCGTGGTCCTGCTACACAGCTGCATCGGCAATTATCGGCGTATCGACGAACGCTGGGGCAAGCGCATTGCTTCCTGGGGCTACGTGACGCTTTCGGTGGACAGCTTCGCGGCGCGCGGCATCAAGAGCAGCTGCCGGGAAAGGCCGTCGAGCGACTTCACTTCCGACGCCTATCGCGCTCTCGCCTTTCTGACACGGCATCCGGCCGTCGATCCCGCACGCGTGGCGGCGATCGGATTCTCGATGGGAGGCTTGTTCGTGCTCGCGTCGGTCGAACGCGGCGCCATCGAGCAGAGCATCTTCAAACAAGTTCCGCGCCGCGGTCGGGTTCTACCCGCCGTGCGCGACCTTGACCGGAAACATGACCGTTCCTACGCTGATCCTGATCGGCGAGCGTGACGATGTGAATTCGGCCGACGATTGCCGCAGCCTGGCTGCAGGACGCGACGGCATGGGCATTTCAAGGGAGAAGAAATCGGGGCATACCGATCAAGCTCATTGTCTATCCCGACGCTTACCACGCCTTCGACACGCCCGGCCCCCAGCTCCCGACGGAAACGTTTGGACACCATCTCGAATTCAACCAGGCGGCGACCGACCAGTCGGCCGCAGCCCTTCGCGAACTTCCTCAACGTAGCGATCGGCGACAAGGAAAAGGCAGAGTGACCATCAAAGCCGTCGTGTTCGATGCCTATGGCACGCTGTATGACGTGCAGTCGGTCGCCGACATTACCGAGGAGATCTTTCCGGGTTACGGCGAGATCATCACCCAGGTCTGGCGCATCAAGCAGCTGGAATACACCTGGCTGCGCTCGCTGATGCGGCAATACCGGGATTTTGCCGCAGTCACCCGCGACTCCCTCACCTACACGCTGAAATGCCTCGGGCTCGAATATGACGACGCGTCCTTTGCGCGCATCATGGACAAATATCTGCATCTCGATCTCTACCCGGACGCCCTGCTGGCGCTGGAGGCGATGGCCGAGAAGAAGCTCGCCATCCTCTCCAATGGCAGCCCGGACATGCTGAATGCGCTGGTGCGCAACAGCGGCCTGCGGCCGATCCTCGATGCCGTCATCAGCGTCGACGCCAAGGGGATTTTCAAGCCGGCGCCCGAGGCCTATATGCTGATCGAATCACACCTTGAAGATTCCCCCGAACGAAGTCTTGTTCATCTCCTCCAATCCGTGGGACGTCTGCGGCGCAAAATCGTTCGGGCTCAACGTCGCCTGGATCGAACGGGTGACACCGGAGGCGATGGCGCTGGCGTGCCTGGAAAGCGACACGCTGCCGCCGCTCACCATGTTCAAGGCGATCCGCACCCAGATGGACGAGCTCGGCTTCGAGCCCGATCATCGCATCCACGCACTCTCCGAATTGCCCCGATTGATTTCCCAGAGGCCGTAAATCCCCAAGGCTGTAATCGCAATGAGCATCGAATCCGTCCGCGCCTTCTTTGCGGAGAAGGCGCCCGACATCACTGTGATCGAATCCACCATGAGCTCCGCAACGGTGCCCCTTGCGGCGGAGGCCTATGGCGTCGAGCCCGGGCGGATCGCCAAGACGCTGTCGCTGCGCGTCGGCGACCGCGTGGTGCTGATCGTGGCCAGCGGCACGGCGCGGATGGACAACAAGAAGGTGAAGGCGGCTTTCGGCGGCAAGCCGAAGATGCTGGGCCTGGAGGAAGTCGCAGAGATCACCGGCCACGAGGTCGGCGGCGTCTGCCCGTTCGGCCTGAAGGCGCCGCTGCCGGTCTATTGCGATGTGTCGCTGAAGGCGTTCGACGTGGTCGTGCCGGCGGCCGGCTCCACCCACAGCGCGGTCCGCATTGCGCCGGAGCGGATGGCGGAGCTGACCAATGCGGAGTGGGTGGACGTCTGCCAGGCGCCGGTGACGGCTTAGGCAACGCGCGTCCTACTCCACCTTGCCGATCTTCTTGACCGCCGCGATCAACCGGGCGCTGTCGTCGGCCACGAATTTTGCGAACTCCGGCGCATCTTGATACGCGACCGGGCTGCCGGCGGTCTCAAAGGTCTTCACCACTTCCGGCACCTTCACCGCTTCGCCGACCGCCTTGCGCAGCTGCGCCATGATCGGCGCGGGCAGCGCGCTTTGCGCGAACAGGCCGGCCCAGATGTAGAACTCGACATCCTTGTAGCCGAGTTCCCGAAACGTCGGCAGGTTCGGAAAACTCGCGACGCGCTCGGCGCCCCAGTTCGCGAGCACGCGCAGCTTGCCGTCGTCGACCTGCTGCTTCAGCACGCCGGGCGCCGAGGCCAGCGCCTGCACGGTGCCGCTGAGCAGCGCGGTCAGCGCGGGAGCGGCGCCGCGGAACGGAATGTGCTGCAGCTTGATGCCGGCGCTCGCCGCGAACATCTCCATCGCAATGTGCAGCGTGCCATAGGGACCGGACGAGCCGTAGGGGATTTGTCCGGGCCGCGCTTTGGCGTCGTCGACGAATTCCTGCAGCGTCTTCCAGGGCGCGGACGCAGGGACCGCGAGCAGCGTCGGATCGGCGAGCACGCGCGCGACCGGCGCGAATTGCGAGACTTCGTAGGCCACCGGCCGGTCGAACAGCCGGTCCGCCTCCGGCAGCACCGCGAGCGAGGACAGCGTCATCAACAGCGTGTAGCCGTCGGGCTCGGCGCGCGCGGCGGCGGCATTGCCGACCGATCCGCCGCCGCCGCCGGCGCGGTTGTCGACGATCACGGACTTGCCGAGAATCTTTTCCATCGCGATCGCCACCGGCCGCGCCGCGAGGTCGGCCTGGCCGCCGGCCGGGAACGGCACGATCATGGTGATGTTGCGCGTGGGATAGGGCGCCGCGCTTTGCGCGAACGCGGAACTGGAGAGCACGGCAGGCGCCAGCGGCAATGCGGCGGCAGCCTTCAACAATTCGCGGCGGTTCATCGGCAGTCTCTCCCCGGTGGCGCTTCTTGCTTGCTTGGAGACTAGCCTAAACCGAAATCGCCATCGCATGCAAAACGTCGCACACGCGCCTCACAACACCACGGGCGCGTCGGGAAGCTCGTTGGTGCTGCCGCCTTCCTTCGGGAAATGCTGCGCCAGCACGACTGAGACTTCCTGGATGCCCTTGATGACGCCGTATTCGAACAGCCCGGCGCGGAACTCGTTTTCCAGGACGGCGCAGATTTTCTCCCAGCCTTCGGTGCCGACCTTGCCGTTGATGCCGCGGTCGGCGACGATCTCGATGTCGCGGTCGGCGAGCAGAAGATAGATCAGCACGCCGTTATTGTGCGCGGTGTCCCAGATGCGCAGCTGCGAGAAGATGTCGAGCGCCCGCTCGCGCGCCGGCTGGTTGCGGAACAGCGGCCTGCCGTCGAGCGCGCCTTCCACGACAAAACGGATCTGGCCGGAATGCGTGGCCTCGCCCGCCTTGATCGCCTGCTCGATGCGTTCGAGCACCTTCGGCGTGAAGATGCGCCGCTCGCTCCAGCGATGCTCGAGGAGATGTTTCAGGATGCGCGCGATGCCCATGCTACCAGCTCCCCGATGCGCCGCCGCCGCCAAAGCTGCCACCGCCGCCGCTGAAACTGCCGCTGTCGCTCGAACTGCTGCTACCGCTGCTCCAGTCGCTGCTACTGCTGCTGCCGCCTGACCGGCCGCTGCTGCCGCCTCCGCTGCCGGAAGCCACGAGATCGGCGAACACGGTGATCATGGCGACAAACAGCCCGAGCGGCGATCGCTGCGCCGAGATCGCCCCACAGGAACCAGGCCAGCGCGGTGACGAAGCCGCCGGCTCGCGAGCGCACCCAGGCCACGGCCGAGTGCCGCGCGCAGTCCACTGCTGACGATGAACACGATGAAGATCAGGAAGGGATTGAGCGCGTCGAGATGACCGAACAACCTCTGGCTATCCCAATGCGGCGGCTCCGGCTCCGGCAGCTTCTCGCCGTTGATGAGGCCGATCATGCGGTTGACACCCGCGGAAATGCCGCCGGCGAAATCGCCGCTCTTGAATCTCGGCGTGATGTCCTCGTCGATGATGCGCTTGCTGGTAACGTCGGTGATCGCGCCTTCGAGGCCGTAGCCGACCTCGATGCGCAGGCGGCGGTCGTTCTTGGCGACGACGAGCAGCGCGCCGTCATCGACCTTCTTGCGGCCGATCTTCCAGGCTTCCGCCACCCGCAGCGAGAACTGCTCGATCGCCTCGCCGTCGGTGGTCGGCACGATCAGCACCGCGATCTGGCTGCCCTTGCGGGTCTGGAGATCGGCGAGCCTCGAGGTCAGCTGCGCGATATCGCCGCTCGACAGCGTGCCGGTCTGGTCGACCACGCGCCCCGTGAGCTGGGGCACGGCGACCAGCGCCAAGGCCGGCAATATCCAGCCCAGCAGCAGCGCCACCAGAACGGCCCGAACAGCAGCCTTCATCGTGATCGCGCCGCCTCGCCGCTCACTTCGACGGCGCCGGTGCAGGCGTCGGGTTGAAATCGACCTTCGGCGCGACCGAGATTTCCTTCTCGTTCGCGACCGTGAAGTTCGGCTTGTCCTTGTAGCCGAACACCATGGCGGTCAGATTGTTCGGGAAGGTGCGGATGCCGACATTATAGTCCTGCACCGACTTGATGTAGCGGTTGCGCGCCACGGTGATGCGGTTCTCGGTGCCTTCGAGCTGCGTCATCAGGTCCTTGAACAGCGCATCCGACTTGAGCTGCGGGTAGTTTTCGGTGACGACCAGCAGCCGCGACAGCGCGCTGGAGAGCTCGCCTTGCGCAGCGGTGAATTTCTGGAACGCGGCGGGATCGTTCAGCACTTCCGGCGTGGCCTGGATGCTGCCGACCTTGGCGCGCGCATTGGTGACGCCGAGCAGCACGTCCTTTTCCTGCTGCGCAAAGCCCTTCACGGAATTGACGAGGTTCGGCACCAGGTCGGCGCGGCGCTGGTACTGGTTGACCACTTCCGACCAGCTCGCCTTGACCTGCTCGTCATTGGTCTGGATGGCGTTGTAGCCGCAATTGGTCAGGCTGAGGCACGACAGCGTGGCCAGCACGGTGAAAAACTTACGCATAGCAATCTCCCGGGATGATTTGTCGCAAGGCTAGCAGAATGGGTTCACGGCGTGGGCAAGTTTCTCGCTGTCAGTCATGGGTCTTGCGCCCACTGGGCGCGCCTGCGGAATGAAGCCTTGTGCGATTTGCATTACTTCGCCCTTGCCTATCATTCGCCGAAATAACAACATGCACCCGATAAAAGTTCAGGGAAACGCGAGGGCGCCATGGCGTATGAGACGATTATCGTGGAACGGCCCGAGCCGCGCATTGCGCGGATCGTGATGAACCGGCCCGAGGCGCGCAACGCACAGAACCTGCAGATGACCTACGACCTCAACGCCGCCTTCGACCAGGCGGTGCAGGACGATGCGGTGAAGGTCATTATTCTTGCCGGCAACGGCCCGCACTTCTCCTCCGGCCATGACCTCCGCCCCGGCGGCAAGAATGCCGCGGGCGTCGATTTCCCGCCGGTCGGAAATTGGGGCGGCTTTGCCGAGCCGAACGCGCATGGCCGCTTCGCGCGCGAACAGGAAATATATCTGCAGATCACGCCGGCGCTGGCGCAACCTTGCAAAGCCTACGATCGCGGAAGTGCACGGCAAGTGCATCGCGGGCGGGCTGATGCTGGCCTGGGCCTGCGATCTCATCGTCGCAAGCCATGACGCCGAATTCTGCGATCCCGTCGTCACCATGGGCGTGTGCGGCGTCGAATGGTTCGTGCATCCCTGGGAGATCGGCCCGCGCAAGGCCAAGGAGATGCTGTTCACTGCCGACAGCTGGAGCGCGGATGAAGCGCACCGGCTCGGCATGGTCAATCATGTGGTGCCGCGGGGCGAGCTCTCTTCGTTCGTGCTGAAGCTCGCCGAAAAGATCGCAGCAAAGCCGTCGTTCGCGCTGAAGCTGACCAAGGAAGCGGTCAACCGCTCGGTCGACGTGATGGGTCAGCCGGCCGCGATCGAACAGGCCTTTGCGCTGCATCAGCTCTGTCACGCGCATAATTTGCAGGAATTCGGAATGGTGGTGGACCCCTCGGGCCTACACCCTTCCGTGCGAAAACCCACCACAGCGAAGTTGTAAGATGGACCTCACCCTCAGCGACGAGCAGCGCCTGCTGCGCGAAAGCGCCGACCGTTTTGTCGGCGCGACCTACACCGCCGATCACCGCCGCAAGACGCGCGGCCGAGCCCAACGGCTTCAGCGCCGCGACCTGGAAGCAGTTTGCCGACCTCGGCTGGCTGGCGCTGCCGATTGCGGAAGAGCATGGCGGCCTCGGCGGCGGCGCGACCGACGTCGGTATCCTCATGGAAGCGTTCGGGCGCGGACTGGTGTCCGAGCCTTATCTCTCCACCGTCGTGATCGGCACCGGCCTGATTGCCGCTTGCGGCAGCGAGACGCAGAAAGCGGCGCTGCTACCGAAGGTCGCCGAAGGCGCGCTGTATCTTGCCTTCGCGCACGCCGAGCGCGCCTCCCGCTTCGATCTCGCCAAGGTCGAGACAACGGCGACGAAAGCGGCCGGCGGCTGGAGGCTGAACGGTCACAAGATCGCGGTGCTTGACGGCCAGGCCGCGGGCCAGATCATCGTCTCGGGTCGCCTCGTCAACGCCAACGGTTCTTCCGGAAAGCTTGGCCTGTTCCTCGTGCCGGCGGGCACATCAGGCATGACCATGCGCGACTACCAGCGGCTCGGCGGCGGGCATGCCTGCAGCCTCGATCTGCGCGACGTGCAGTTGCCGACGGATGCACTGCTCGGCGACGGCGGCGATGCCCTGCCCGCGATCGAGGCGGTGGTGGACCGCGCGATGGCGGCGCTCGGCGCGGAAGCCGTCGGCATCATGCAGATCCTGCTCGACACCACGCTGGAATACACCAAGATCAGAAAGCAGTTCGGTCGTCCGCTGTCTGCTAATCAGGTAATTCGACATCGCCTCGCCGACATGGCGATGCAATGCGACGAAGCGCGCTCGATGGCGCTGCGCGCGGCGCTGATGGCCGACGCCGAGCCGATGGCGCGGGGCCGCGCGGCGTCCGGCGCTAAAGCCAAGATCGGCCGGTGCGCGCGCTTCGTCGCCGAGCAATCGGTCCAGCTGCATGGCGGCATGGGCGTCACCGAGGAGCTCGACGTCGGCCTTTATTTCAAGCGCCTGCTCGCCTTCGACACGCTGTTCGGCGGCAGCGCGCATCATTATCGCCGCCACGCCGTGCTCGGCGGGCGGACTCTGGATTAGGGAGACACACATGGATCTTACCTTCAGCGCCGCAGAGCGCGCCTTCGAACGGGAAGTCCGCGACTTCATCTCGGCGAATCTGACACCGGAAGTGAAGCGCGCCACCGCGCTGACCCCGTCAGTGTTTTCCGATCCGGACATCGGCATGGCCTGGCAGCGCACGCTGCACAAGCGCGGCTGGGGCGCACCGGGCTGGCCGGTCGAGCATGGCGGGCCGGACTGGACGCCGGCGCAGCGCTGGATCTTCGAGGCCGAATGCGCCCGCGCAGGCACGCCCAATGTTAATGTCATGGGCGTCAAGATGGTCGGCCCCGTCATCATCGGCTTCGGGACGCAGGAGCAGAAAGATTTCTATCTGCCGCGGATCCTGTCCGGCGAGGACTATTGGTGCCAGGGCTATTCCGAGCCCGGCTCGGGCTCCGACCTCGCTTCGCTGAAGACGCGCGCGGTGCGCGACGGCGACGACTACATCATCAACGGCACCAAGATCTGGACCACGCATGCGCATCACGCCAACCGCATGTTCGCGCTGGTGCGTACCAACGACACCCCGCGGCAGCAGGACGGCATCAGTTTCATCCTGATCGACATGAAGACGCCGGGAATCACGACGCGGCCGATCTTGACGATCGGTGGTGATCACGAAGTCAACCAGGTTTTCTTCGACGACGTGCGCGTGCCTGTTGCCAACCGCGTCGGCGAGGAAGGCAAAGGCTGGACCTACGGCAAATATCTGCTGGAGTTCGAGCGCGGCTCCGGCATTGCTTCCGCCAAGCTGCGCGAAGCGCTGCGCACGATCTCCGACCTTGCGGAAGCCGACGTCACCGGCCGCGCCATCGACGATCCCGATATCGCGCTGCGCATGTCGGAAGTCGAGGTCGATATCGATGCGCTTGAAATGACCGAACTGCGCGTGCTGTCGGCGCTGCAGACCGGGCAAAATCCCGGCGCGGTGTCGTCGATCCTCAAACTGCGCAACAGCGAGATCCGCCAGGCCGTGACCCGGCTGGGCGTCGACGTGATCGGCCATGACGGCCTCGCCGTCGAGCCGGTGCGCCCGCTCTACCGCCTCAACCACGAGCCGCCGGTGCCGGAGGAGATGCTGACCGTCGTGCCGGAATATCTCAACGGCCGCGCCTACACGATCTTCGGCGGCTCATCGGAAATCCAGCGTGAGATTATCGCGAAGCTGGTGCTGGGGATTTAGGCCCCAGCCCTCTCCACGCCCCTGATCGCCTGCCAGATTTTCGCCGGCGTCAGCGGTGTGTTCAGCTGCTTGATGCCGAGTTCCGACAGCGCGTCCATCACGCCATTGGTAATGCAGGGTGGGCCGCCGATGGCGCCGGATTCGCCGCAGCCTTTGGCGCCCAGCGGATTGGTCTTGCACGGCGCCGAGGGATCGAGCGTCACGTCGATCGGCGGAATGTCGTCGGCGCGCGGCAGGCAATAGTCCTGGTAGCTCGCGGTCAACAGCTGGCCGTCATCGCTGTAGGCAACGCCCTCGTACAGCGCCTGACCGATGCCCTGCGCCACGCCGCCATGCACCTGGCCTGTCACCAGCATCGGATTGACGGCGACGCCGACGTCGTCGACCGTGGTGTAGCGCACCACCTTGGTCACGCCGGTCTCGGGATCTATCTCGACCTCGCAGATATGCGTGCCGTTCGGCCAGCTCGGCCCGTCGACCTCGCCCTCGCTGTCGACGGAGAGTTTTCCGGTGCCCTCCTTCTTCGCGATCTCGAACAAATTGATGCGCTGGTCGGTGCCGACCACCGTAAGCCAGCCGTCGCGGTACTCGATGTCCTCGACGGAGGCTTCGAGCATGTTCGACGCCTTCTCGCGCGCCTTGGTGATCATGTCGCTGGTGGAGACGGCGACCGCCGTGCCCCCGACAAACAGCGAACGCGAGCCGACGCTGCCGAAACCGGTGGCGAGATCCGTGTCGCCCTGCACCACGTCGATCTTGTCGAGGGCAACGCCGAGCGCATCCGACACCATCTGCGAGTACGTGGTCTGCAGCCCCTGCCCCATCGCCATGGTGCCGGAATGCAGGATGACGCGGCCTTCGCCGGTCGCGTGCAGGCTGACCTTTTCGTTATGCGCGCGGCCGCCGGTCCATTCGATGTAGCTGGTGAGGCCACGGCCATACAGCATGCCGCGTTTCTTCGCGGCACGCTTGCGCGCGGCAAAGCCGTCCCAATCGGCAAGCTCGGTGGCGCGCGTCAACATGTGAGCGAACGCGCCGGAGTCGTACACCTGGCCCGCGGCGTTGGTGTAGGGCAGCTGCGCCGGCTTGATGTAGTTGGCTTTGCGGATCGTGCGCGGGTCGATGCCGATCTGCCGCGCGGCGGCATCCATCAATCGCTCGACGATGAACACGCCCTCCGGCCGTCCCGCGCCGCGATACGCGCCGACCGGCGCGGTGTGGGTCATGACCGTCTTGATCTCGTAATGCACCAGCGGCAGATCGTAGACGCCGGTCTGCACGAACGGCCCCAGCACCAGCGGGATGATGTTGCCGGTGCCCGAGCAGTAGGCGCCGGTCGCACCGATCGAGCGCACGCGATACGCCAGCACACGGCCCTTGGCGTCGAGCGCGAACTCACCGGTCGAGGTGAGATCGCGGCCGTGGGTGCCACCCAAAAACTCGTCGGTGCGGTCGCCGCGCCAGCGGATCTTCTTGTTCAGCTTGATGGCGGCATAAGCGACGACGCCGTCTTCCGGATAGAGGCTGGTCTTCTGGCCAAAACCGCCGCCGATGTCGCCGACCAGCACGCGCACGCTGTTCGGCGGACGCTTCAGGATCGCGCCGGCGAGCAAGTCGCGGGTCGAGCCCGGCGTCTGCGACTGCGTATGGAGCAGCAGCCGCCCCGTTCCCTTCTCGACTTCCGCAATGGTCGAGCGCGGCTCCATCGCCGAGGGCGCCAGCCGCTGGCTGATGATTTCGAGCGAAACGGTGTGCGCAGCCTTGGAGAAGACTTCCTCGACCTTGGCGGCGTCGCCATAGCTCATCGCGGCGACGATATTGTCCGATGCCTGCGGCCACACCACGGGCGCGCCGGGTTTTGTGGCTTCCACGGGATCGACGACCGACGGCAGCACTTCGTAATCGACGGCAATCGCCTCGGCCGCGCTCTGCGCCTCCAGTCGCGACTTCGCCACCACGGCGGCAACGGCCTCGCCGGCGAAGCGCACCACTTCATGCGCAAGCAGCCGCCGCGGCGGCACCGTCATCGCCGAGCCGTCGGGGCGCTTGAAAATATCCAGCGTCGGCAGCGTGCCGATATTGTCCTTGACCAGATCGGCGCCGGTATAGATCGCGGCCACGCCGGGC
The DNA here is from genome assembly GCA_963726865.1 of uncultured Alphaproteobacteria bacterium. Lineage (GTDB taxonomy): Bacteria > Pseudomonadota > Alphaproteobacteria > Rhizobiales > Xanthobacteraceae > Bradyrhizobium. Next base: position 162,060 of record CAVSEE010000013.1, read on the forward strand.
ATCTTCGCGGCCTCGGCGCTGTCGATCGCGCGGATCTTCGCATGCGCATGCGGCGAGCGCAGAATATAGAGCCAGAGCGCGCCGTCCTCCGGCTTGTCGTCGATGAACGCTCCCTTCCCGGTGAGCAGTCGCTGGTCTTCCAGACGCTTGATCGGCTTGCCGGCGCCAAAACGCAGATTGCCGGGAAGAATGTTCATTCGCAGGTCCTTTGGGTCTTCTTGAATTCGGCGGGGGTTTTAGCGGATTTTGGCTGCGAAACAACCGACGGCCGACACAAAGCTGCATGCTTTCTGTGCGGCGCGTGCACACGCAGATGTGACGGTGTTCGCTCTCAGCAAAGTCTTATTCGACCTCGCGCAGCACGGCCTCGACGACCTTGCGCTGCTCTGATGTCAGCGCGGCTTGCGGCGGCACGGGATCGCCGACGTCATAGCCCTGGATCGCAAGGCCCGCCTTGATGCAGGCGGCGAGGTTGAAGCGCGCAAAGGCTTCGTTGACGCGCCACAGCTTTCGCTGCAGCACCATCGCCTCATCCCAACGCTTTGCCCGGCACAGCTCATAGAGCGCAACGCTCTGCCGCGGGATGATGCAGGCCGGGCCGGCCATCCAGCCGAAGCCGCCGATCATCATGACAGCGGCGGGAATGTGCGCGGAGGCGGAGAACACTTTGATGTTGTCGCCGCAGCGATTGATGATCGAGAGCAGCCGGCCGGTGTTGGTGGAGGCGTCCTTGATGTAGCCGATGCGCGGATGCGCGGCGAGACGCTCGATGACATCCAGCGTGAGGTCGGAGCGCTGGAATTGCGGATTGGTGTAGATCACGACGGGAATGTCGACGGCGTCGGCAATGGCGCGGAAATAGGCCTCGACGCCGGCATCGGGCAGCGGAAAATACGCTTCGAGGATGGCGAGGATGCCGTCAGCGCCGAGCTTCTGATACGCCTTCGCCTGCGCCACCGCATCCGCCGTCGAGGTCGAGACGACGCCGGCGACCACCGGCACGCGACGTTTCGCCGCCGCGATGGTGGTCTCGACCACGGCCGTGCGCTGTGCGGCATTGAGATAAGCGAATTCGCCGGTCGAGCCGAGCGGTGTCAGCCCGTGCACGCCGGCTGCGATGAGATCGTCGCACAGCTTCTCCAGCACTTTCGTGCGGATCTGGCCTGAGGGATCGATGGGGGAGACGAGATAGGGAAAGACGCCGTGGAAGTCGGTCATGACTTCTTTTAGAGCGTCGCGCGCGACGAGGTCAAACGCGCTTCAAACGACGATGGCCCGGAGCCAGGAACTCCGGGCCATCATGGGCATCACCAGCCGTAACGAACAGCCGGATAGCCGTAGTAGGCCGGGCCGCCGTAATAGGCGACGCCGGGAGCGTAGTAGTAGCCGCCGCTGTAGTAGGCATCGGCGGCGATCGCAGCCGCGGTCGCTACCGCAATGGCAGCAGCCGGACGCGCCACGCGCACGCCGCGCGCTTCGGCGGGTGCAGAGACGGAAGCCGCCAGCGTGGCGGCAGCGACAAGCATCAAGGCAATCTTTTTCATCGGAAGCCCCTGTGGGTTCGCCCCATAGACGGGATGGGAATTGGGAAAACGGTTCGTTCGATCCGCCTGACCCGAACCCTAGGCGAACGCGTCCGCGCGTTATGTGGAGAAAGTCACACAGGCCCGGAACAGGTCATAAGCTATTGAAAATGAAGGGTTACAGCTTGATCAGCCGTACCTTCGTACCCCAGGGGTCACTGACCTCGATACCGCCGGTGACGGTCACGATCTCGCCAGACGACTTACGCAACCGCTCTTCCAGCGCGTCAAACAAATCCGGCTTCTCGATCTCCAGCGAGAACCACGAAAGCCCCGTCGCCTTGTCGTCGCGGCGGCCGGCGCCGGCGCTCTGCCAGACGTTGAGCCCGAGATGGTGATGGTAGTGGCCGGAGGAGAGGAACGCCGCGCCCTGGCGCTCGCGCGTCGGATCGAAGCCGATGGTGGTGCGATAGAAGCCGTTCGCCTGCGAGAGATCGCCGACGCGCAGATGCATGTGGCCGACGCGCATGCCGTCAGGCGCCTTGGCGTAGTCGCTGACTTTGGTATTCGTCAGCGAAACCAGATCGTCGATGTCGAGCTGATCGGTGCCCATGGTCACCGTGCCGGCATTCCATTGCCACAGCGCGGGATCGCGATCGGCATAGACCTCGATGCCGTTGCCTTCGGGATCGTCGAGATAGACGGACTCGCTGACGCGGTGATCGGCAAAGCCGGACAGCGGCACGCGATGGAGCGCGGCATGCACCAGCCAGCGCGCCAGATCCTTGCGCGTCGGCATCAGGAACGCCGTGTGATAGAGGCCAGCAGCGCGCTTGGATTCCTCGGCCGCGTCCGGACGCGCTTCGAGCACCAGCAGCTTGACGCCGCCTGCCCCGAGCGTCGCCGAGTTCGCGCTGCGCTCCATCACGGCAAGGCCGATCGCGTCGCGATAGAAGTCCGCCACCGGATCGAGCTTGCGCACCCGCAAGGTCACCATGCCGACCCGCATCGGCGTGCGGTTGGCGAAGGTCGGCCCGCCGCCGGCATTGCCTTCGGCGCGCGCGGCGGCGGAGGCGGCGGCCGCCAGCGAGGAAGCGCCGGCCATTTGCAGGATCGTGCGGCGGGTCATGTCGGGGCTCATCGGCTGATATCCACGGTGGAGTTTCCCGCTCCGATTAGCATGTTTTTGCCCGAAAGCACGGCCAACAGTCATCACATGTTTGTCGATATCGGCGACCTTCTTGCCGGTCGATGCGGCTGCCGGTTAAATGCTGCCGCCATTCATCGGGGAGTGAGCGAGGACTGCCGTGACATTGCGCGTATTGATCATCGCTGCCGTCTTCCTGTCCTTGCCAGCCACCGCACAGGAGATGCACCGGCCCGCGCCGACACAACTCTCGCTGATGGTGGCGAGCGATCCCGCCGGCGAGCAATGCCGGCGCATCGATCCGCCAAACACCCTGCTCGCCGCGGTGCCCCTGCATCGCACCTTTCACGACGATTTCGACGAGCATCCGCTGACGAAGGGCAAATGGACGCCGCATTACGCCGGCGGCGCGGCCTGGCCGGAGGCGCGCTACTGGGGCGGCGACGGCTCCGACTTCAAGCGCAAGACGGTCTACAACGGCGAGCAGCAGATCTATGTCGATCCGCGCTACAGCGGCCGCGGCGCGACGCCGCTCGGGCTCGATCCGTTCAAGATAAAGGACGGTGTGCTGTCGATCACGGCCGTGCGCACGCCGCCGGACCTGCGCGAGGTGCTGTTCAACAATGAATATGTCTCGGGCATCCTGACCACCCAGGGCTCGTTCGCGCAAAAATACGGCTACTTCGAAATCCGCGCCAAGATCCCGGTCGGCGTGGCGGTATGGCCGGCGTTCTGGATGCTCGCCGACGACGGCGGCTGGCCGCCGGAGATCGACGTGCTGGAAGGCCGCGGCCAGCGCCCGGGCGACATGGTGATGACTACGCATTGGCGGATTCCGGAGACCCAGAAGATCCACAACTGCGGCTTCGACTTCCAGGTGCCGGACGCCCACACTGCATTCCACGACTACGGCGTGCTGTGGCAGCGCGACCGCATCACCTATTTCATCGACCACCGGCCGGTTGCCGACATCAAGGTGCCGGTCGGCTTCGTCGATCCCATGTACATGATCGTCAATCTGGCGATGGGCTCGAAATTCTTCGTCGGCGTCGGCTTCGTTGCCGCGGACTCGCCGGAGACGGTCGCCTTCGAGATCGACCGGATTTCCGCCTATCAGATCGATCCCTGAGTTTCAGAGGTTTCAGTTAATGGCTTTGAGATTTTCGCGGCGTGACTTCACGAGACTTGCCGGCCTCGCCGCGCTCGGGACGTCGCTGCCTGCCGTCGCGGCGGAGAAGAAGGGCAAGCAGGCCGGCGCTGCGCTTTTCGCCGGCGTCCTTTCCCAAGGGCTTTGTCTGGGGCACCGCGACCTCGTCCTACCAGATCGAGGGTGCGGTCAATGAAGACGGCCGCGGCCCTTCGATCTGGGACACATTTTCGCACACCGCCGGCAAGATCGCCGACCACAGCACCGGCGACCGCGCCAACGAGCATTTCCATCGCTACAAGGAAGACGTGCAGCTCATCAAGGCGCTCGGCGTCAAGGCGTATCGCTTCTCGATCGCCTGGCCGCGCGTGTTTCCGGAAGGCACCGGAGCGCCGAATCCCAAAGGACTCGATTTCTACAACCGCCTGATCGACGAACTGCTCGCCAACGGCATCGAACCCTACGCCACGCTTTATCACTGGGACCTGCCGCAGGCGCTGGAAGACCGTTTCGGCGGCTGGCGCTCGAGCGAGACCTCAAAGGCTTTCGGCGACTATTCCGGCTACGTCGCGGCGCGCATCAGCGACCGCGTCAAGAACATCTTCACGCTCAACGAGGCCGGGCGCTTCCTCAATTTCGGTTATGGCTGGGGCATCGACGCGCCCGGGCTGAAACTGCCGACGGCCGAGTTGAACCAGGCCCGCCACAACGTCGTGCTCGGCCACGGCCTTGCCGTGCAGGCGATCCGCGCCGCCGCGCGCAAAGGCACCAAGGTCGGCATGGCCGAGAACATCGCGGCCTGCGTGCCGGCCTTCGCCACGCCGGAGCACATTCGCGCCACCGAAATGGCGACGCGCGAACTGAACGCCGGGCTGCTCGGCGTCACGCTCGAGGGCAAGTACACCGACGGCTTTCTGGAATATGCCGGCAAGAACGCGCCGAAGTTCACCGCCGACGAGTTGAAGATCATCGGCACCAAGACCGATTTCGTCGGCCTCAACATCTACGCGCCGCAGTTCTACATCGCCGCGTCCGACAAGAAGCCGGGCTGGGACGTGCTGCCGTTTCCGGACTCCTTCCCGCACATGAATTCGGAGTGGCTGCGCATCGGCCCCGAGGTGATCTACTGGGCGCCGAAGATTGCCGCCAAAATCTGGAACATCGATACCATCTACATCAGCGAGAACGGCACCTCATCCGAAGACAAGTTGCGCGACAACGGCAAGGTGTTCGACCTCGACCGCATCAGTTTCCTGCGCAACTACCTGACGCAGTTGCAGCGCGCGACCGCGGAGGGCGTGCCGGTGAAGGGCTATTTCCTCTGGAGCCTGATGGACAATTTCGAATGGATCTTCGGCTACGAAAAACGCTTCGGCCTCTACCACGTCGATTTCCAGACACAGGTGCGCACGCCGAAGCTGAGCGCGGCGTTCTACCGGGATGTGGTGGCGAAGAACGCGGTCGGGCCGTGAGGCGGCGCCGACCCGCCTCTGTCTAGCGCAGCAACTTCTTGCGCAACGACCTCACGCCCTTCTGGCGCACCAGGAGAGCCCGGCGCTTGGACGTCGCATTCGTAGCGAGGAATGCCAGCGACGTGTCGCCGTCATCGCCCCAGGCCGGCTGCTCGTCGGTCTCGTGCTTGAGGCCGCGCAGCACGAAGCTGGTGCGCCGGACCGGCCGCCCCGTGACGGCCCGCGCGATCCGCGCCAGTTCGGCCGAAAAATGGATGTCGATGGCCGCAGCCCGGTATTCCGACGTGGCCCAGCCGCGAAGTTCCTCGTCGGCGATTTCGAGCACCTCGAAACCGGCAAAGACGTCGTCGTAAACGTGGGCCCCAAGGGCAAAGTTGAGCTTGGCTTGAATCGCGAGTTGATGGATTTCCGACGGACGGAAGGTCGTCATGCAGCAAGTGTCCCCAAAGTAGCGCCGTATCATTATGTCGGCCGGCGCGGCAAAAGGTTCTGCAATCGAAAATTTGCAGTTCGAGCGGGAATTTTGCCGGCCGAGCGGGAATAAAGCCGGTCTAATGGAGTTAGGCGCCCTTCACGGGCTTATTACCCTGGACGACCGTCCCGCCGCCGGTTCCCGTGCTAGCCTGATGGGCAGCAGGAGACGCCGATGGACCCGATTCTTCTCGTTGCCGGCATAGGATCGATGCTGCTCGCCGGCTATCTCGCCCAGGAGCGCGGGCGCAGCCAGTCGCGCTGGGTATGGACAGCCGCCGTGATCGGCCCGCTTGCCATTCCCCTGCTCTATCTGGCCGATGGAGCTGCGGCGGTTCGCAGGATGATCGGCGCAGCCAAGGCAAATTGAAAAGCCAATCTGACAATCCCCAACGTCAGACTCGGCGGGCCGCACGGCAAACGCCCTGCTCGAACTCCCGATAAACTTTCAGCGCCGCCCGGTCCGCGAACGGCAGGATCTGCATCATGATCACGCCGGCCACGCGCGTGGCCGGGTCGATCCAGTAATAGGTGTTGTAGAGCCCGGCCCAGGTCAGGCTGCCGGCCTTGCGGCCATCAGGCACCGCGTCGGCATTGATCATGTGGCCGAGCCCCCAGCGCAGCCGCGTACCCGGGAAGAAGTCGACGTCGTTGGACAAGGCCGGATTGGTCGTCTTCATGATGCCGGCCTCGATATTGCCGATCTGGTTGACCCCCATCTGCGCCACGGTTTCGGTCTTGAGGATTTTCGCGCCGTCGAGGCTGCCGCCATTGAGCAACGCCCGCAGCAGCCTGAGATAATCGGGCGCGGTGGAATAGATGCCGCCGCCTCCGGAAAACGAGGTCGGCGTCTCCAGCTTCTCGAACGGCTGCACCACCAGTCTGCCGTCGGCGCCGCGCCGGTGCAGCCGCGCCTGCCGCGCCCGCTGCTTTTCGGTGATGGTGAAGCCGGTGTCGTTCATGCCGAGCGGGCCGGTGATGTTGTCGCGGAAATAGCGGTCGATGCCCTGCCCGCTTGCGATCTCCACCATGCGGCTGACGCGATCGATGCTGCCGCCATAGGCCCATTTCGCGCCGGGCTCGAACACCAGCGGCATGCGCGGCAGGTCCTTGTCCTTCCTGGCTGCGCGCGAACTGGATGTAACGCAGCACGTTGGCGTCCCACAGGGGATAGGAGAAGCCCGAGGTGTGCGTCAGCAGATTGCGCAAGGTCAGATATTCGCGCGCCTCGCGCAGTTGCGGCGCGCCCTTGGCATCGAAGCCGGTGAGGAGGCGCGGCGATGCCAGCATCGGATCGATATTGCCGGCCGGCTCGTCGAGCTTCAGTCTGCCGCGCTCGACCAGCTGCATCGCCGCGACCGAGGTGAGCAGCTTCACCATGGAGGCGATGCGGAAGATCGTGTCGGTGGTCATGCGCGCTTCCGCGGCCGAACCGCGCGAGCCGATCGCGCCTTCATAGAGCAGCGAGTCCGCGCTCGCCGCCATCGCCACGACGCCGGGGATTTGATGAGCTGTGGCGGCGGCTTGCAGCGCCTTGTCGATGTCGCCGCCGGATGCCGGCCGCGCGGCAAGCGCAGGCACGGCCGGAAGCAGGCTTGCAGACGCAAGCGCCGCAGTTCGCAACAAGGCATCACGGCGGGTGATCGTCATTTGCTCAGACAGGCCGTCGGACCATCTCCGAAAATATCACCGAATCGAGCGCAAAGGCGACCGCCTGATCATTCGGGCGCCTTTGGCCTGGCGGCAAGATGAAATCCGTCAAACGCCGCCGTCGGCGGGCGTTGCTGTACCGGATAGCTGTATTTGACGTTGGGCACCGCGCCGTCGATGCGGATGCACGAGCCGGAGATGAAGCCTGCCGCGGGTGACAGCAGGAAGACGATTGCGGCCGACACCTCGGACTCCGTGCCGAGCCGGCCGAGCGGCACCTTTCTTGGCAGTCCCTTGAAGCGCTCGCGCAGTTCGGCCGGATACTGCTCGAGTCCTGACGAAGCGATCCAGCCCGGCGCCACCGCATTGACACGCACCGGCGCCCATTCCAGCGCCGCCGTCTCGGTGATATTGAGCATGCCGGCACGCGCGGCGCCGGAATGCCCGAGCAGCGGCATGCCGCTCCACATGTCGGCGATCATGTTCACGATGGCGCCGCCGCGGCCCTTCATCCACTGCACATAGGCCTCGCGCGCCATCAGGAAGCCGCCGTGCAGATTGGTCTTCACGACGGAGTTCGAACCCCTTGGCGGAAATCGTCTCCAGCGGCGCAAAGAACTGCCCGCCGGCGTTGTTGACCAGGAAATCCAGCCGGCCGAAATCGGCGAGCGCCGATCGCACCACTTCGCGCACCCGCTCCTCCTCGCGGATATCGGCGGCATAGACGTTTGCGCTGCCCCCGGCATCGGCAATCTCGCGCGCGACCGCCTCCAGCTTTTCGATCCGGCGGCCGACCAGCGCGACGCGGGCGCCGAGCGCGGCAAGTTCATGGGCGGTGCAACGCCCGATGCCGCTGCCCGCGCCGGTGACGATGCCCGCCTGTCCGGCAAAGAGTCCGTCGCGAAATACCGATTGGAAATGAGTTGTCATGACTGAAATGCTCCCACGACTGTCGATCTGCCGCAAAAGCCTGGCGGACCAACAATCTATGATGGCATTGAATATGCGCGTCTTGCAACCAAGCGAAACGCCAAGACGGGCGCGAGGGAGTTCCCCGAACTCGCCTCACACCCACCGCTTGCGCCGACGATACGACTTCATGTCCCGGAAGCTCTTCCGCCCTTCGGACGACATGCCGAGGTAGAATTCCTTGACGTCCTTGTTCTCGGCCAGCGCCCTGGCCGGGCCGTCCAGCATGATGCGGCCGCTTTCCAGGATGTAGCCGTAGTCGGCGTATTTCAGCGCGACGTTGGTGTTCTGCTCGGCGAGCAGAATGCTGACGCCTTCCTTCTGGTTGAGGTCGCGGACGATCTCGAAGATCTCGGCCACGATCTGCGGCGCGAGGCCCATCGACGGCTCGTCCAGCAGCAGCATGCGGGGTTTTGCCATCATGGCGCGGCCGATCGCGGTCATCTGCTGCTCGCCGCCCGAGGTGTAGCCGGCAAGGCTCGTTCGCCGCACCTTCAGGCGCGGAAAATAGGCGTAGACCTTGTCGAGCGCGTCGCGCAGCTCGGCGCCCTTGATCGGCCGCGGTATAGGCGCCGGTGATCAAATTCTCCTCGACGGTGAGATGGCCGAAGCAGTGCCGTCCCTCCATCACCTGCACCATGCCGCGGCCGACGAGATCGCCGGGGGTGAGCTGATCGGTGCGCTCGCCATCGAACTCGATCGAGCCCTTGGTGACCGCGCCGCGTTCGGACGCCAGCAGCGTCGAGATCGATTTCAGCGTCGTGCTCTTGCCGGCGCCGTTGCCGCCGAGCAGCGCGACGATGCCGCCCTTGGGAACCTCGAGCGACACGCCGCGCAGCACGAGGATGACGTGGTCGTAGATCACCTCGATGTTCTTGACCGCGAGGACCGCCCTGGCCGCCAGCGGCGGTGGCACGATCGCGCAGCCGATGTCACGGCAACGTTCATCGGCGATTACCTCAGAAGCGCATTCGCAGAGTTCAGGGTGGGAGGCACGGCCTCCCACCCGTGTCATGTTCAGCCGATCAGCTCTCGGGCAGTCGCGCGAGCGTGATGTTGTTCTCCTTGGCGTACTTTTCCGCGGAATCCTCGATCAGCTTGCGGATCAACGTCGGGTTCGTCGCCGCCATCCAGTCCTTGGTCACGATCTGGAACTTGCTTCCGTCCCACTGCATCATGTGGAACTTGCCGGCAGCCGTCGTGATTGCGGCAGGACAGCTTGTACGGCGGGAGCATGCCGTCGATGCCGAGCTCCTTGCGCTCGCGCGTCGGTGTAGTCGAGCGCTTCGTAGCCGTCGCGGAATTCCGCACCGGTGATCGGTCTTGCCGACCTTGTTGTGGATCTTCTGCGCATTCTTCATCGCCTCGACGAAGTTGACCGCCGCGATCACGCCGCGGTTGTAGTAGATCGTGCCGACGCGGGCCGGGTTCTGCATGTTGCCCTTGCCTGCGCCGTACAGGACCTTCTCGATGTCGGCGATCAGCGGGAACTGCTTGCCCGGCAGACGATCGCGACGACGTAGGTGTCCTTCGCCGCGTCGCCGCCGGCATCATGTCCTCCTCGGCGCCGCCGAAGGTGACGAAGATGATCTTGTTGCGCGGGAAGCCGACGCGGGCCGCCGTGGTGATCGCCGTGCCGCTCATGCCGGCGCCGGCGCCCCAGAACGTCACCCAGTCGGCCTTCGCCTGGCGGATCTGCAGCCATTGCGACTGCTGCTCCAGGCCCGGAGGCGCGATCGGGATCTCGATCAGCTTGACGCCCCACTCCTTGGCGATCTCGCGCATCGCCGGCAGCGGCTCGCGGCCATAGGCGGTGTCGATGTGAAGGTGCACGATCGTCTTGCCCTTCATCTTGTCGATGCCGCCTTCCTTCTGCTGGATGAAGTTCAGCTTCATCGCGATCTGCGACCAGTAGTTGCTGTGCGCGCCGAACACCCACGGCCAGACGCGGCCGTCGGCGGCGTCGGTGCGGCCGTAGCCGGCCTGCGCCAGCACGACGTTGTCGGCGGCGACGCGGCCGATCACCGCGTAGGCGCAGCGGCGTGCCGTACGGATCCCAGCACGAGCATCTTCTGGTCGCCCTTGTTCAGCAGGCGCTGGTAGCACTCGACGTTGCGGGCGGCGTTGTATTCCGTCTCGCACTCTTCGTAGATCAGCTTCACGCCGTTGACGCCGCCGTGCTTGATGTTGACGTAGTTGAAATAGTCGATCATGCCGCCGTAGATGCCGGTGCCCATGCGCGTTGTAGGGGCCGACGCGCGTGCTCGGGACTGCCGAAGTACTGTTCCGGCTCCTGCGCCATCGTCGGCGTAGAGCCGATCCGAGCGCGGCAGCGCCGCAGCTGCGAGCGGGCATTGCCCGGCGAAGGATCGTTGCTGATCATCATCGCTAGTTCCTCCCGATGTTGCGTAATTGGACGTGGATCGCTTGTTGTTGAATCGCACGAATTGGACTCAGTGGCTGAACGGCCACAGCCGCAGCCGCTCCTTGGTGAGTTGCCAGAGCCGCGCCAAGCCCGAGCGGCTCGAAGATCAGGAACACGATGATCATCACGCCGAAGATGATCTGCTCGACCGCCGAGATGATGGTGGCGTCGACCGACTTGCCGAACACCGCCAGTGGAAGACGACGTTCAGGAAGATCGGCATCAGCAGGATGAAGCCGGCGCCGAGGAACGAGCCCATGATGGTGCCGATGCCGCCGATGATCACCATGAACAGGATGCGGAACGACAGCTCGATGTCGAAGGCCGACGGCTCGACCGTCTGCAGGTAGGCGAAGGCGAACAGCGCGCCGCCGACACCGCAGTAGAACGAGCTGATCGCGAAGGCCTGCAGCTTGGTGCGCAGCAGCGACAGGCCCATCACCTCGGCCGCGACGTCCATGTCGCGCACCGCCATCCAGGCGCGCCCGATGCTGCCGCGCGCCATGTTCTTGGCCAGCAGCGCCAGCACCGCGACGATCGCCAGGACCACCCAGTACTTCTCCGCGGCGTGGCGAAGTGGTGGCCGAAGATGACGATCTGCTGCGCGGTGATGACGCCGGCCGGATCGTAGTTCTTGAACCAGGCGAAACTTGTCCAGCGCCCAGACGATGAAGAACTGCGACGCCAGCGTCGCGACCGCGAGATAGAGGCCGCGGATGCGCAGGCTGGGCAGGCCGAAGACGATGCCGACCAGCGCCGCGGCACACGCCCGACAGGCGATCGCGACCACGAACGGGATGCCCTGCGACGCGCAGGATGAGGTTGTAGCAGGCGAAGGCCCCGACCGCCATGAAGCCCGCCGAGCCGAGCGAGAGCTGCCCGGCATAGCCCATCAGGATGTTCTGCCCGAGCGCGACCAGCGACAGGATGAGCCAGGGAATCAGGATCGCGCTCAGCCAGTAGCGTTGGCGACGAACGGGAGCAGCGACCGCCACGACCAGCATGACGGCGATGCCGATGCGGTCCTGCCGCAGCGGCAAGATCTGCGAGTCCTGCGCGTAGCTGGTGCGGAACTGGCCGGCTTCTCTGTAGAACATCTACCAGATCCTCAGATCAGACGCGCCGGATGATTTTTTCGCCGAACAGGCCCTCGGGCCGGATCAGCAGGAAGAACACGGCGAGCACGTACGGCAGCCCAGCCCTCGATGCCGCCGCCGAACAGCGGCCCGAGGTAGACCTCGGCGAGCTTCTCCGACCGCGCCCACGATCAGGCCGGCGACGATGACGCCCGGCACCGAGGTGAAGCCGCCGATGATCAGCACCGGCAGCGCCTTCAGCGCGACGCCAGATCAGCGCGAACTGCACGCCGCTGCGCGCGCCCCACAGCATGCCGGCCACCAGCGCGACGACGCCGGCGGTCGCCCACACCAGCATCCAGATGTGCTTCAGCGGGATGCCGATCGACAGCGCCGCCGCGTGGTCGTCGGCGACGGCGCGCAGGCCGCGCCCGACCTTGGTGCGCGAGAACAGCAGCGCCAGCGCGAGCGACCATGACGCCCGCGACGAGCCGCCGCCGTGATGTCGAGCTGGCTGATCAGCATGCCCGTGCGTTGTCCAGCACCCAGCCGATCGGCTCGTCGCTGGATGCCGAGGTCGAGGCGGCGCACGTCGACGCCCCAGACGAGCTGCGCCACGCCTTCGATCACGAAGGCGAGGCCGATGGTCGCCATCAGCAGCGTGTCCTCGCTCTGGCTCACCAGCGGCCGCAGCACGAAGCGCTCGGTCGCCATGCCGACCACCACCATCAGCGCGACGGTGACCGGCAGCGCCGCCCAGAACGGCAGCCCGAGCTCCATGAAGCCGACGAAGGACAGGACGGCGAAGAACACCATCGCGCCCTGCGCGAAGTTGAACACGCGAGGACGCCTTGTAGATCAGCACGAAGCCGAGCGCGACCAGCGAGTACATCGTTCCCGACAGCAGGCCGCCGACCAGGACCTCGATGAAGAAGCCAGAAATTGACCATCGCCGTTCCTTCAGTGGGCCACGCCGAGATAGGCGTCGATCACGTCCTGGTTGGCGCGCACCTCGTCGGGCGTGCCGTCGCCGATCTTCTTGCCGTAGTCGAGCACGACGACGCGGTCGGAGAGGTCCATCACGACGCCCATGTCGTGCTCGATCAGCACGACGGTGGTGCCGTAGTGGTCGTTGACGTCGAGGATGAAGCGGCACATGTCCTGCTTCTCCTCGATGTTCATGCCGGCCATCGGCTCGTCGAGCAGCAGGATCTTCGGCTCGGCGGCGAGCGCGCGGCCGAGCTCGACGCGCTTCTGCAGGCCGTAGGGCAGCCGCGACACCGGCGTCTTGCGGATGTGCTCGATCTCGAGGAACTCGATGATCTCCTCGACCTGTCGCGGTTCTCGCGTTCCTCGCGCCGCGCCCGCGGCAGCTGCAGCGCCACTTCGAGGAAGGTCGCGTGCATGCGCAGCGTGCGGCCGGCCATGATGTTGTCGAGCACCGACATGCCGCGGAACAGCGCGATGTTCTGGAAGGTGCGCGCGATGCCGATTTGCGCGCGGCCTGCGTCGGCGTCATGCCGTCGAGCCGCTCGCCGCGGAAGGTGATGCTGCCCTCCTGCGGCGTAGTAGACGCCGTTGATGACGTTGAGCATCGAGCTCTTGCCGGCGCCGTTGGGGCCGATGATGGCGCGGATCTCGTGCTCCAGCACGTTGAAGCAGATGTTGGTCAGCGCCTGCACGCCGCCGAAGCGCAGCGAGATCGAGTCGAGCTCGAGGATCGGCCCGCCGATCGGCGAAGGCGCGCTCGACGTCGCAGGCTGGCGGGGCACGTCATGTTCATGCGGCCCTCCGGGCCTGCGCGGGCGAACACCTTCACGTCGCGAATCTTGCAGGCCGGCGCTCCGTCGCCGCTGTCCATCGCCGCGATCGCCCTTCGCTACGTGGCGCCGCGTACATCGCCATCGACCAGCGGCGGTATCGCTCGGCGATCGACGTCGCGCCGCAGCTTGCCGGTGCGCGTGAGCATGCCGTCGTCGGCGTCCAGCTCCTTGTGCAGGATCAGCGAAGCGGTGGATCTGCGCTCTTCGCGAGCGCCGGATCCTGCGCAGCTGCGCGTTCACCTCGGCGATGCACGTCGGCCACCAGCGCGTAGACCTCCGGCGCGCGACGCGAGGTCGGCATGGCCGGTGTAGGAGATGCTGCGCCTGTCGGCCCACGGCCAGCCGGCCACGTCGATGTCGACGAGCATGCAGACCCTGTCGCGGCCGTCGCCGAAGGCGACGGCCTCCTTGATGTAGGGCAGGAACTTGAGCTTGTTCTCGATCAGCTTCGGCGCATACGGCGTGCCGTCCTTCAGCGCGCCGACGTACTTCATGCGGTCGATGATGCGCAGGTGCCCGTCCTCGCCGAGGTGGCCGGCGTCGCCGGTGTGAAACCAGCCTCGGCGTTCTCGCCTCGCCGTGGTCTCGGAATCGCGGTGGTATTCCTTGAACAGTCCCGGCGAGCGCACCAGGATTTCGCGCTGCGCCGTGAAACTCAGCTCGACGCCGTCGGCGGCCGGGCCGACGGTGTCGGGCCTCACCTCGCCGTCGCGCTGCATGGCGACGAAGAAGCCGGTCTCGGTCGAGCCGTAGAGCTGCTTCAGGTTGATGCCGAGCGAGCGGAAGAACATCAGCAGGGCGGGCTCGATCGCGTCGCCCGCGTGTAGGCGACGCGCATCCGGCTCATGCCGAGCACGTCGCGCAGCGGCCCGTAGATCAGCAGGTCGTCAGCAGCGTAGGCGATCGCCGAAGGAGACGGGCGCCCGCGAGCCGACGCGCGCCGACGCGCTGCGCGAGCGCCATGCAATGGCGGTAAAGCGCGCTTGACGCCGCCGGCATCCTCCAGGCGCATCGTCACCTGCGTCAGCAGGGCCTCGAGCACGCGCGGCGGCGCGAGGAAATAGGTCGGCCCCATCTCGCGCATGTCGGAGAGCATGGTTTCCGACGATTCCGGACAGCAGACGCAGTAGCCGACGACCATCGGCTGCACGTAGCCGAACAGGTTCTGGCCGATCCAGCCCGGCGGCAGGTAGGCGATCGCCACGTCGCTGTCGTTGAGCCCGCCCTACGCGCGCGACGCGCGCGCGGTCGATCAGCGAAGCGTGCGTGAGGACGACGCCCTTGGCGGGACCGGTCGTGCCGGACGTGAAGAACAGGAAGGCCGCGTCCTCGCCGGTGCCGCGCGCACCTCGCCTGCAGGAACTCGCGCGCCGCGGCCAGCTCGCGGCCCTGCTGCAGCAGCGCGTCGTAGCTCACGAGCTCGGCTGCTTGTAGTGGCGCATGCCGCGGTCCTTGTCGTAGACGATGCAGCGCACCGTCGGACAGCGCGGCAGGATCTCGAGCAGCTTGTCGACCTGCTCCTGGTTCTCGGCGAAGACGTGCGTGACCTTCGCGCTCTGGATCGAGCGCCGCCAGCTCGTCGGCCGTCGCGTCGTGAGAACAGCGGCACCACGACGGCGCCGAGCCAGTGCGCGGCGCACATCGCGGCGTAGAGCCGCGGGCGGTTGTCGCCGAGCAGGGCGACATGCGCGCCACGCTGCAGGCCGCGCGTCGACAGCGCGGCGCGAGCGCGGCCGCCTCGTCGGCCAGCTCACGCCACGTCCGGTGCGCCAGATGCCGCGGTTCTTCTCGCGGATCGCCGGGCGGTCGCCGCGTCTCCGGATGCTGCAGCAGCAGCTTCGGAAAAGTGTCGAGACCCGAATTCCCAGTTGTCATTTTACCAGCGTTTCCTCAATGCGCCGCGACTGCCGCCGGCGCGCGCGATGCGCACCCTCGACAAGCCCACCCACAGAATGCCGAATTGCGACGATCTGCTGCGCTGCCGACAGCGCACACCGATATGCAGAGTTGTGAATGAAATGCGGCGCGAGCAGGCAGGCCGCATGACGTTCACAACCGTGTCGCCTCGTCCGGCGCGAGTTGTTGTCCGTAACGAAAGTCCCCTCGTCATCGACAACGAAGCTTGCGCAAACTGCGGCTCGGGTTCGGAGCCGCCTCGCATTTCTTCAATTCCTTCGACCCGTTCGCGCAGCATTCTTTCCTCTGGCCAATGCTTGTCCACACACACGCGCCAGTCGGGTTTATTCCAGCATGCAGTATCAAACATGCTGTGTCGATTTTACTTTCGATTGATTCCATCGCGCTTCTTGCGATCGATTGACACAGCGCGATGACATAGTCTGAGGCTATGTAGATTCTTACCAACGATCGATCGAATTTTTCGATCAACTCAGTTGAATGTTTTATCGATCGTCGAATTTTGACCGAATTGAACCGACGCGGCAGTCATGATCCGACCACAGTTGTGAAATGTCAGCGTCACAACCAAGGCCGCACTCCTCTTCGTGGCGCGGCCGATCCATCGCTCACAAAAACATGACCGCACACGCGGCCATTCGGCGCCCGGTGTGAACGGCTTCACAGCGGGTCGGACTGGCTTTCGCGGCAGATACGATGATGCGCCATCATTTGCGGAGTCGCGAATGACCGTCACACCCGGAAGGCTCCGGCCTGACTTGCAGGTTCTCGGCTGCGTCGTCGCGCTCGTTCTCGTCGCCTTCGCCGCAATACGCCTGATTGGAAAAGCACCGGTTGCGTGGACGCACGCGGCGCCGGGAACCACGGTTGGAAGCGCCGCGGCGATCCCAACACAAAGGCCGAAAAAGCCCGTCAGGTATCAGGCAACGCTGGAGAATTGGCGACGGTACCGGGCGGCACGAGGCGCCGCCGCCCCAACTAGCTTTTGCGTGGCCGGCCGCCCTCGTCTAAAACGGCGGCATGTCCGAAATCTCGACGTATGACGGGCAGCCGCTGCCGTTCGAACAGCTAGCGAAGGCGATTGCGGAACGCCGGTCGCTCTATGGCCGCGCCAGCGGGCTTCGCATCGATCGTGCCGGAGCGCGGCGAGGCCTGGTCCAGCCTGCCCTACCAGTCCGTCTTTGTCGGCGACATCGAAGTCCGGCGTGATCCACGGCGGCGTGGTCACCGCCATGCTCGACGAAAGCTGCGGCATGGCCGTGCAGCTCGCGCTCGACGGCAGCCGCGCGATCGCGACGCTCGACCTGCGCATCGACTATCAGAGGCCGGCAAAGCCCGGCCTCGACATCAAGGCGCATGCGATCTGCTATCACGTCACGCGCTCCATCGCCTTCGTGCGCGCGACCGCCTATCAGGAGACCGAGCAGGATCCGGTCGCCACCGCGGCCGCCTGTTTCATGGTCGGCGCCAACCGCACCAACATGTTGCAGGACAGGCAGGCGTATGAGGTGCCGGTGCTCGATGCGCCCGAAGACGATTCAGGCCCGTTCGCCAACAGCCCGTTCGCGCGCTGCCTCGGCATCCGCCTCACCGAAGACGGCGTGCTGCACATGCCGTTTTCGACGAAGATCATCGGCAATCCGGTGCTGCCCGCCATCCATGGCGGCATCACCGGCGCCTTCCTGGAGACGACGGCGATCGTGGGTCTCGCGCGCGAGCTCGGCGTCTCGACGCCGCCGAAGCCGATCGGGCTCACCATCAACTATTTGCGCTCGGGCCGCGCGCTGGACAGTTTTGCCAATGTCTCGATCGTCCGGCAAGGCCAGCGCATCGTCGCGTTCCAGGCGCAGGCCTGGCAGGACGATCCGACGAAGCCGCACGCCACGGCGTTCGGGCATTTCAAGCTGCGGCATCAGGCAGACTAGCTAAAGCACGGCGACATTGACGCGGAACGGCAGCATCTCGATCCGCATCGGCAGCGTTCCGAGATTCTCGCCGCCGACATCGGCCAGCACGAGGTGGATCGGCGTCGATGGCAAGGCGGGACGCCTTCCTGCGCATCGTTTTCGGATTGCTCAGGTAGCTGCCAGTCGGCAAGTTTCAGCGCGATCTGCGTCAGCGCTTCCCAGCGGCCGACATCGCCGACGGTGATGACGTCGAAGTGGCCGTCGGCTGAGTCGGCGCCGGGCGCCAGCGCAAGGCCCTCGCCCGCACCATCGAAGCTGCACGCCAGGACCGACCACAGCTTCTCGCTGGTCTCGGCCTCGTCGTCGAAAGCGATCCGGTAGGAGCGCGGCGAGTAGCTGAAGGTGGTGACAATCGTCATGATGACGTAGCTGAGCGGACCGAGGCGCTTCAACAGCGGCACGCGCTGCGCGCGCCATGAAATGGTGGCGGCAGCGCCGGCGATGGCCAGCAGGAAGCCGTAGCGCATGGCCGGCTGCCCCGAATGCGCCTTGGCTTCGACGCGGAAGACGTCCATCGGGCGCAGGCGACTGGACACCGCCGCGCGGCAAGCATCGGCGAGCGGCAAGTGACCGAACGAGCGCGACAGCTCGTTGGATGTGCCGCCCGGCACCTGCGCCAGCACGATGTTGGGCGCGATCGGGCTGTTATCGACGATCAGTCCGTTCAGGACTTCGTTCAGGGTGCCGTCGCCGCCGACCGATATGATTCGTTCGCAACCGCTTGCCGCGGCTTCGCGCGCAAGCTCCGACGCATGATTGCGCGCGTTGGTAATGACGACATCGGCCGGCGACAGCGCACCCATGTGCTTTTCGAGCTCGGCCTTGATCTGCGGCCATCTGCGCGCGCAGCTGCCCTTGTTGGCCTGAGGGTTGACGATAACCCTTGCTTTCATTGGCGATCCCCCGAGCTGTATTTTTGCCAATGAGCGTATCGCGGCTGATCGGGGCTGTCTCGGGAGATTTACTTCGCGCCTGGTTCGATACAGTCTTCCATGACGCTGTCGATCTCGGCGCGCGAGAGCGCCCCGAGTTCGGCGATGAAGACGATGCGCGTTCGCGGCGTCCCGGCCGTCAGCGCGCCGCCCGGCGCCAGGGTGGCGCGGCCGCCGGCGAGCTGAAACACCATCAGCTTCCCGGGCTGCTCCGGTTGTCTCGAACAAGCCCTTTGCGCGGGCGAGTTTTGGCGCCAGCCGGCCGATCGCCTGCTGCAAGCGCGGCAGCGACACCGGATGTTCCGATGTCCAGCTCAGCGTCTCGAAGCGGTCGACTGCCGGCCGTCGCGGCGCGACCTCGCGCGGCGCCGGCGCGCGATCCACGTCTAAGGGGAAGACCAGCGCCGCCGGGACTTCGCCGTTGAGGGCATCGACCAGCACGGCGGCAGGCTTCAGCGCGCGGACGGCATCGCGCAATGGCGCGCGACCTGCTTCGTCCGCGAGATCCACCTTGCTGAACGCGACCACGTCGGCGGCGCGCAGCTGCGAGCGCAACAAAGCGTCATCGTTCAGCTTCGCCACTGGCGTCGTCGCGTCGAGCACGCACAGCACCGTATCCAGCGGCGCTTCCTGCCAGATCACGGGATCCATCAGGTTGCGGACGATATCGGCGGGATCGGCGACGCCGCTGGTTTCGATCACGATGAATTCGGGCCTGGGATCGCGCCGCAGCAGATTGGCGAGCGTGCGCAGCAGATCGCCTTCCAGCGTGCAGCAGATGCAGCCATTGGCGAGGCTGACCACGCCGTCGCCGGCGCCTTCGATCAGCTCGGCATCGATGTTGATGGCGCCAAAATCGTTGACGACGGCGGCGATGCGCCGTCCCTCCGCATGCGCCAGCAAATGATTGACGACCGTGGTCTTGCCGGCGCCGAGAAAGCCCGTCACCAGCAGGATCGGGACCGGCACCATCAGCTCGCGACGACGGGCCGGCGCACCGGCTTGCCCGGCCGCGCCGCCACATCGAGCACGCCGTCAGTGATCAGCGGCTGACCGCTGACGATCAGATGGCGCACGCCTTCCGACGGGCGGTTCATCGCGGAAAACGTCGCGCGGTCGGCCAGCGTTTCATAATCGAACACGACGATGTCGGCATCGGCGCCCGCCTGCAGCCTTCCTTTGGCGCGCATCGCCGGCGTGCTGGCGGACAGAATTTCCGCCGGAATCAGCGCGCATTTGCGGATGCCTTCCATCAAGGACAAGGCACGCCGCTCGCGCACCCATTCGCGGATGAATTTGGTGAAGCAGCCGGCCGAGCGCGGATGCGAGGTGGCATCGTCCGGCAACGGCCAGGCGTCGCCGGTGTAGGCCTTGCCGTCCGACCGCGTCCAGGGCATCGCGTCGGAGGCGATGGCGCCGCCGGGATACAGCACCGCCATGTCGAGGAGGTCGCGATGGTGTGCATTGTTCTCGATATCGAGCACATGCCACAGCACCAGGGTCGACGGCTCCGCCTTCTGCGCCGCCAGCAATTCCTCGCGATCGCGAAAGCGCCGCCCGTCGGTGACGCGCTGCACGGAATCGTAGCCGAGGCCGTTGCGCTCCTCGAATTTGGGGTCGCTGAAGAACGCCGCCGCCAGCACCGTCGAGCCGGTGCCGTACGGATATGACTCGACCGTGATCGGCAGGCCCTGCGCCTGCGCCTTCTTGATCAGCGCCACGCAGCGCTCGATGTCGGTCTTGCTGGAGGAGTTGAAGTGGCAGATGTGCATGTGCGCGCCGGTGGCGC
The DNA here is from genome assembly GCA_963726865.1 of uncultured Alphaproteobacteria bacterium. Taxonomy (GTDB): domain Bacteria; phylum Pseudomonadota; class Alphaproteobacteria; order Rhizobiales; family Xanthobacteraceae; genus Bradyrhizobium. The sequence continues at coordinate 182,368 of CAVSEE010000013.1, forward strand.
CGGCATAGCCGATCAGGCGAATGTATGCTTCCGCCGCGCTCTCGGGATCGATGCGCGACATGTAGGCGACATGGGTGAAGGTCGGCACGTTGTGCGCGAAGGCGAGCTGGCACACCGCGGTGAGCTCCTGCACGCCGGCGCCCGGCGCATAGGCGTTGAGAATGCCGATGCCGATGCCGCCTTCGTTCAGCCCGCCTGGCCAGGCGATCGAGAATGCCGGCGACTTCTGCGTCGCCAGCGACATTGTCGATCCAGCGCCGGTCGCGCATCGCATTGCCGAACGCCTCCAGCGAGCTTTCCGCATTGGAGCCGGTCATCGCGCCGATGCGCGCAAAGGCCCAGTTGGCCGCCGCGCCATAGTTGAGCACGCGCCCCTTGTCGGCCTGCCGCTTGTACCAGGAGGCGACCGGCAACACGCCCGCCTCGAGATCGAGCGTCGTCGTCACCCCGTCGAACGCCTGCATGCGGTCCGCCGGGAGCGACTGGCCGTGCGCGTGCAGGTCGATGAAGCCGGGCGCGACGACGAGCCCGGTGGCGTCGATGACGCGCTCGGCGCTGCCCAGCCCGGTGCCGACGGCGGCGATGCGGCCGTCGACGACCGCGACGTCGCCGATCGCGTCCATCCCCGTCGCGGGGTCCACCACCCGGCCGCCGCTGATGATCATGCCGCTCATGTCGTCACTCCCGCGCCGCCGCTCGATTGGAATAGAGCCAGATTCTTGCAACGCCAACCACCTCCGCCAAAGCTGACACAGCATGCGTTCGGCGTCGACAAACCCTGGGGCGACCGATCCGCCGACAACCACCTTTCCAAAAATGTCGAGAACAACCCCATGCAAAGTAGCCGGCGGCCGCCGGCGTCCGAAGGGCGACTTGACACGTCGGGCAAATCAGCAGTATTATTCCAATATTCCGAAATCATATCAGCACCGTCGATCCGGCGCGCCAAGGGCGAACCGGAACGCAATGAGAAGCCGACAACCGCCTCCGCCGACGCTGACCCACCGCAGCGCGTTCTGCGGCGTATTGGCCCGGATCCTGCTTTGACAGGATGGTCCTATCCTGATCCATTTCCAGTCGCGCCGACCTCCGTGACGGCAGGGCCATCGAGAGGCACGAGTATTCAGCACCAGCAAGGGAGCCGAGCCGATGAAAGAGCGGGAACTTCGAGATCTCATCGCGGACGTCAAGGCTGGTCGATTGTCACGGCGGGCCTTCGTGCAGCAGATGATCGCCGTCGGCCTGACGGCGCCGATGGCCGGCATGATGCTGAGCCAATCCGGGGTGGCGATGGCTGCGGCCGAAATCCCCTACAAGCCGACCAAGGCCGGCGGCGGCGGCGTGCTGAAGCTGCTGTATTGGCAGGCGGTGACCCTGCTCAATCCGCATTTCGCCGTCGGCACCAAGGATCAGGAAGGCTCCCGGATCTTCTACGAACCACTGGCGGGATGGGACACCGATGGCAATCTGGTTCCGGTACTGGCTGCCGAGATTCCCAGCAAGGAGAATGACGGGCTGGCCGAGGACGGCCGCTCGGTGGTCTGGAAGCTGAAGCGCGGCGTCAAATGGCATGACGGCAAGCCGTTCACGGCCGACGACGTCGTCTTCAACTGGGAATACGCACAAAATGCCGGAGACTGCGGCGGTCTCGATCGCCAGCTACAAGGACATCAAGGTCGAGAAGGTCGACGATTTCACCGTCCGCGTCACCTTCGCCAAGCCGACGCCGTTCTGGGCCGACGCCTTTGTCGGCACCTACGGCATGATCATCCCGAAACATTTGTTCGCGGATTACATGCCGGCGGCAAGTCGCGCGATGCGCCGAACAATCTGAAGCCGGTCGGCACCGGCCCCTACATGTTCGTCGATTTCAAGCCGGGCGACATGCGTCCGCGCCAAGCTCAATCCCAACTACCACGTCGCCAACCGGCCGCATTTCGACGACGGTGGAAGTCAAGGGCGGCGGCGATGCGGTCTCGGCAGCGCGCGCGGTACTGCAGACCGGCGAATATGACTATGCCTGGAACATGCAGGTCGAGGACGAAATCCTGCAGAAGCTGGAAGCCACCGGCAAGGGCAAGGTAACCATTTGGTCGTCGCGGCAATGTCGAGTTCATCATGCTCAACTCGACCGATCCCGCTGCCGAGGTCGACGGCGAGCGCGCCAGCATCAAGACCAAGCATCCGCTGTTCAGCGACCCCGCGGTGCGCCAGGCCATTCATCTCCTGATCGATCGTTCCTCGATCGAAAAGTTCATCTATGGCCGCACCGCGCTTGCCACCGCGAACTTCCTCAACAACCCGGAACGCTATCGCTCGAAAAACACCAAATTCGAGTTCAACATCGAGAAGGCCAACCAGATCCTCGAAGCCGCCGGCTGGAAGAAGGGCGGCGACGGAATTCGCGCCAAGGACGGCAAGGCGCTGAAGTTCGTGTACCAGACCTCGATCAACGCGCCGCGACAGAAGACGCAGGCGATCATCAAGCAGGCCTGCCAGAAGGCCGGCATCGACGTCGAGCTGAAATCGGTCGTCGGATCGGTGTTCTTCTCCTCCGACACCGCCAATCCCGACACCTATCCGCACTTCTACGCCGACGCGCAGATGTACAACACCACCATGCCGCAGGCCGACCCGCAGTTCTTCATGAACCAGTATGTGTCGTGGCAGGTGGCCAACAAGGACAACAAGTGGCAGGGACGCAACGTCTCGCGCTGGCAAAGCAAGGAATATGACGAGGTCTACAGGCAGTGCCGAGCAGGAGCTCGATGCGGTGAAGCGGGCGGCGATGTTCATCAAGCTCAACGACCTCGTGGTGTCGGACAATTACATCCAGCCCCTTCTTTCCCGTACCCGGGTTGCGGCACTCGCCGGCAAGCTGACCGCGCATTTCTCCGGCTGGGACAACGATCTGTGGCAGCTCGCGAAGCTGGTACCGGGACGCGTGAGACCGGACCGGAAATTGTGATGCGCAAAGACTGAACCGACGACAGCGGGACGGACGATGGGAAAATACATTCTCCGGCGCCTGATCATCGCGCTTCCCAGCCTGCTCGGCATCAGCCTCATTCTTTTTGTGCTGCTCGCGCTCGCCCCCGGCGATCCGTTCGGCGAACTCGCCAACAACAGCAACATTCCGCCCGAAGTGCGCGCCGCGCTGCGGGTGAAATTCGGGATCGACGATCCAATCTTCGTCCGCTATCTGCGCTGGCTCGCCTCGATGCTGCAGGGCGACTGGGGCTTTTCGTTCGCGAGCCGCATCGACGTCGACAAGCTGATCCTGCAGCGCGTGCCGACGACGTTGTTCGTCGTCGGCTCCTCGCAGATCCTGGCGCTGGCGGTCGCGCTGCCGGTCGGCGTCTACGCCGCGATGCGGCCCTATTCGATCTTCGACCAGATCGCCAATACGTTTGCCTTTGTCGGCTTTTCGCTGCCGACGTTTTTCACGGGGCTGCTGCTGATCCTGATCTTCAGCGTCAACCTCGGCTGGCTGCCGTTTGTCTATCGCACCGACATCGCCGCCACCGGATGGCTCTGGTATTGGGAAAACGTCAAGCAGGCCATCATGCCGGTGACGGTGCTCGGCCTGTTCCAGGCGGCTTCCTACACGAGATACGTGCGCTCGGCGGTGCTTGATGTGATCCGGCTCGACTATGTCACGACAGCGCGCTCGAAGGGCCTCAGCGAAGGCAAGGTCATCGTCAAGCACGTGGTCCGCAATGCCCTGATCCCCGTGGTGACGCTGGTCGCGCTGCAGATGCCGGCCGTGTTCGGCGGCGCCATCATCACCGAGCAGATTTTTCGCATCCCCGGCATCGGTTCGCTGCTGATCAGCGCGATCCTCGCCAACGACACGCCCGTCATCATGGCGGTGACGTTCGTGTTCGCCTGTCTCGTCGTCGTCTTCAACCTGTTGGCCGATATCATCTATGGCTGGCTCGACCCGCGCATCTCCTACCGCTGAACTGGCGGTCCCGCTCGAGGAGCGTCCGCGCGCCCGCGCGGGCGGCTTCGAGCTGTGGCGAAAGTTCCGGCGCCATCGCATGGCGCTGGCGAGCTTCGTGATCCTGACGCTGCTGGCCTCCGCAGTTCTGCTCGGGCCGCTCGCTCTGGCGCGTGCCGATCAATGAAATCGATTTCACGGCCCGGCTCAGCCCGCCATCGTGGCAGCACCCGTTCGGCACCGACGATCTCGGCCAGGACCTGCTGGCGCGCATGCTGTATGGCGGGCGTATTTCGCTCGCGGTCGGCTTTGCGGCGATGGTGGTCGCCATCATCGTCGGCATCCTGATCGGCGCGATCATCCGGCATCTCCCGGGGCAGCGTTGACGCCGTGTTGATGTGGATCACCGACCTGTTCCTGGCGCTGCCGCAACTGCCGCTGCTGCTGCTGGTGATCTATCTGTTCCGGGATTTCCTGAAGAATTATGTCGGCCCGGAAGGCGGTGTCTTCATCCTGATCGTGCTGGTCATCGGCGCGTTCCGCTGGATGCCGGTGGCGCGGCTGGTGCGCGCGCAATTCCTGTCCTTGCGGGAAAAAGAGTTCGTCGAGGCGGCGCGCGCGCTCGGCGCCACCACACCGCGCCTGGTGATCAGGCATATCCTGCCGAATTCACTCGGGCCGGTCATCGTAGCCGGCACCATCGACGTCGCGGCGGCCATCATCGCGGAGTCGACGCTGTCGTTTCTCGGCCTCGGTTTTCCGCCTGACATTCCGACCTGGGGGCGGCTGCTGTTCGATGCCAAGGACTATCTCGACATCGCGCCGCACTGGGCGCTGTTCGCCGGCGCCGCGATTTTCCTGACCGTGCTCACCATCAATTTCATCGGCGACGGCTTGCGCGACGCGCTCGATCCGCGAAAGGTGATGTGATGGCGGATGCCGCGCTGCTGGATATCAGGGGGCTGAAAACTCATTTTGCGACCGACGACGGCATCGTGCATGCGGTCGATGGCGTCGATCTCACCGTAGGACGCGGCGAGACCGTCAGCGTGGTCGGCGAATCCGGTTGCGGCAAGACCGTCACCGCAATGTCCGTGCTCAAGCTGATCGCGATGCCGCCCGGACGTATCTCGGGGCAAATCCTGTGGCTGGGCCGCGACCTCGTTCCGCTGCCGGCCGAGCAGATGAACCGGATCCGGGCGCGGGAAATCGCCATCGTGTTCCAGGAGCCGATGACCTCGCTCAATCCGGTCTACAGCATCGGCGACCAGATCGGCGAAGTGATCGCCCTGCATGAAGGACTTGGCCGCCGCGCCGTGCTGGAACGGACCATCGACATGCTGGCGCTGGTGCAGATCCCCAACCCGCGGCGCCGCGTCAACGACTATCCGCACCAGTTTTCCGGCGGCATGCGCCAGCGCGTGATGATCGCGATGGCGCTGTCGTGCCATCCGAAGCTGCTGATCGCGGACGAGCCGACGACCGCGCTCGATGTAACGATCCAGGCGCAGATCCTCGATCTGCTGCAGGACATGAAAGCCCGCTTCGGGATGTCGATCATGCTGATCACCCACGCCATGGGGGTGGTCGCCGAAGTCGCGCAGCGCGTCGTGGTGATGTATGCGGGCAAGGTCGTGGAGGAGGCGCCGGTCGAGCGGCTGTTTGCCAATCCCCGCCATCCCTATACGCAGGGCCTGATCCGCTCGATTCCGCGCGTCGACAAGGCGGGTGGCGGCAAGACGCGCCTGCAGACCATTGCCGGCACCGTGCCAAAACTGATCGCGCCGCCGCCCGGCTGCCGTTTTGCGCCGCGATGCGGCTTTGCGACCGATGAATGCAGGGCCGCGCAGCCGGCGTTGCGCGAGCTCGAGCCGGGCCACAAGGTCGCCTGCATCCACGCTGAACAGACGGGCGCGCCATGAGCGAGCCGCTGTTGAAAGTTTCCGGCCTCACCATGGAGTTTTCGCTCGGCGGCGGCCTGTTCGGCCGCAACGCCATCACCATCCATGCGGTTGATGGTGTCGATTTTCACATCGACCGCGGCGAGACGCTCGGTCTCGTCGGCGAATCCGGCTGCGGCAAGTCAACCACCGGACGCTGCGTGCTGCGCCTGATCGAACCGACCGCGGGCGAGATTCATTTTGACGGCAAAAATGTCCGCGCGCTCGGGGCGAGCGAGCTTCGCCTGCTGCGCCGGGACATCCAGATCATCTTTCAGGATCCGTATGCCTCGCTCAATCCGCGCATGAATGTCGGCGCCATCGTCGGCGAGGCGCTGTCGATTCACCGATTGACCAAGACGAAGCGGCAGTTCGAGGAGCGCGTCGTCGAGTTGCTGGAGACCGTCGGGCTGCGCGCCGACCACATGACACGCTATCCGAACGAGTTCTCCGGCGGCCAGCGCCAGCGCATCGGCATCGCGCGCGCGCTCGCCGTCGAGCCAAAGCTGATCGTCTGCGATGAGCCGGTGTCGGCGCTGGACGTGTCGATCCAGGCCCAGGTCATCAATCTGCTGGAGGACCTGCAGCAGAAGCTCGGACTCGCCTATCTCTTCATCGCCCATGATCTCGCCGTCGTCGAGCACATCAGCAAGCGCATTGCCGTGATGTATCTCGGGCGTATCGTCGAGATGGCGCCGGCGCGCGAGCTGTATGTCTCGCCAAAACATCCCTACACCGAAGCGCTGCTGTCGGCGGTCCCGATCCCGGATCCGAAAGTGAAGCGGCAGCGCATCCGGCTGACGGGCGAAGTGCCGAGCCCGCTCGATCCGCCGCAGGGCTGTCATTTCCACACGCAGATGCCCGATCGCGCAGCCGCTGTGCAGCAGCCAGGCGCCGCCGCTCAAACAGAGCGCCGAAGGCCATTGGGTCGCCTGCCATTTCCGGTGAGCGAGGCGTGCGCGTGGCGGCGCGCGCTCTGATGGCGGCCGGCGTTCGAAAGCGCGACTTGACACGTCGGGCAAATCAGTAGTATTATTCCAATATTCCGAAATACTGTAACTTGCCGTCGCTCCGCGAATAGCGGGCGCGCCGGTTGGCGATTTCGGCTGAAATCCTCACCCATCAATTGAAACTGCACCGGACCGCCGCGGCGAGCGATCGCCTGCGCGTGGTCGAACCGCGCGCGCTTTCCGGGCGCGTGACCTAAGGAAACTCGACATGGACACCGCGCCTGACCTCACGATGCCAACGGCGATCGCCGCAACCGAGCCAGACCCACCCCACCACCGCCCCGCGGATAAAACTGCAGCCGCACGGATTCTCCATCGACCATCCTGATCCGGAACTCGGCGAAGCGCTGATGGCGAACGCGCTGGGGGTCACCGATCGCGACGCGATGGACGGCATCCTCCGGCAACTGGTCAGGGCCAGCGCGAGCGGCGGCAGCGTCGACGAGGTCAACATCTCCTTCATGATTGCGATGGTGAAGAGCATCAGGCCGCGGGATTCCGTCGAGGCCATGCTGGTCGCGCAGATGGTCTCGGTTCATGTGATGGCGATGCGATGTGCCCAGCACCTCGCGACTGCCGACGACATCGCCCAGCACGACAGCGCCGCGCGCGCCCTGGGCCGGCTCGCCCGCACGTTCCCCGCCCAGATCGAGGCGCTCAACCGCTACCGCAGCCATGGCGAGCCGGCCATCACCGTGCAGAACGTGTCGGTCGGCGATGGCGGCAAGGCCATTGTCGGCAACGTCACGCAGCATCGAAGCGTGATTGTCGTCGGACAAGGAAACAGCATCCGCGGCGCGGAAGGCGGCGAAGGCCGCGCGCCGCAAGCGAAGGCGCGAACGCGCCGATGCCAGGCGGGAAGCCGCCATGACGGAAGCAGTGGCATGAGCAGTCACAAAGGAAATACCGGCCCGATGCTGGCGAGCCCGCGTTGCGGCGCCAAGACCCGTTGCGGCGGCGCGTGCCGCTCGCCGGCCGTGCGCGGCAGGAAGCGCTGCCGCATGCACGGGGGCGCCCCGGGATCCGGCGCGCCAAAGGCCAACCAGAACGCGCGCAAGCATGGCCTGTTCGGCAGGGAAGCGATCGCGGAGCGAAAGCAGATTCAGGCGCTGCTGGGGGAAGCGCGGAAGCTGCTGGAGGAGATGAAGTGAAGCGACTGCACAGCACTGGTATCTTATTGAGATACGAGTCCCTTGCAATACGTATCTCGATAGGATACGTATTGTCCGTGATCAGGAGCTTCAAGGGGAAATTTGCCGAGCAGATCCTTCAGGGCCGCATGGTCCCGAAGGGCTTCCCTGCAAATCTCGCCAAGGTAGCTCGGCGAAAGCTGATCATGGTGGACTTGCGGACCTTCTCGAGGCTCTGAACTCACCTCCCGGCAACCGCCTCGAAGCCCTAAAAGGCGATATGGCGGGCAAGCACTCGATCCGCATCAATGATCAATGGCGGGTCGTGTTCCGTTGGACTGACGCGGGCCCGGAAGACGTGGAGATAGTCGACTATCATTAGTGCCGACGGCCGAAGGCGGCCAACCAGCAGGAGATCGCAAATGGCAAAGAAACTTCCGCCGGTGCATCCCGGCGAAATCCTGCGGGAGGAATTTCTCGTTCCGCTGAAGCTCACCCCTTACGCGGTCGCCGCTGCGCTGAACGTGCCGCGCACCCGGATCGAACGCATCGCGCGGGAGGAAAAACCTGTTACGGCCGACACCGCGCTACGGCTCGGCAAGTTCTTCAAGACCGGCGCGGCATTCTGGATGAATATGCAGGCACGCTTCGATCTCGAAACGGCCGAGGACGTGCTTGCGCCCCAGATCAAGAAGATTGCCTCTTACGAGGCGGCCTGAGTCGGGGGAGTACGGAGCAACTGAACCGGGAGCGCGTCAAAGAAGGTGGAGACGTTCCGTTGCTGCAGTCGGGAATGCACCTTGTCAGGAGCCTTTGTCTCGCCGGCGCCATTGCCGTTTGGGGGACGGCTGCATCCGCTGCAACGGAGCAAGCGTCCGACATTCCGGCCTGGCTGCGGAGCCACATTGGCGAAGGCGAGGGTCAGATCGCCCAGGTGGTCTTGCAGCGGGCGCGCGCACTTTATCTGAACAAGGTGGCCGCGGGCGTCGTCAAGAATCCCTGCTACTTTGCCATGGACGCGACGCGTCCCCACGCCGGCGGATCGGGGAAGCGGTTTTACACGATCTGCGAAGCCGACCGGACGTTTCGCGCGGCCGGCACGGGCCATGGCAGCGGCCGCAACGTCAAGGGCGCGAACTTCGGCAACGGAAAAGAATGCGTGAAGAATTTCGGCAATGCGCAGGACTCGTATCTGACGACCGGCGGCGCCTATGTGACGGCCGAGACGAGAACCTTGTTCAAAGGCTATTATCGCACCTCCGCGAAACAGGAGGCCGCCCTGGTGCGCTCGTTCGTTCAGTTCGACGGCGAGGGAGAGACCGCCAACGCCAGGGAGCGCGACATCGGCGGGCATCCGGCCGTCCTGCTGCGGCAGATCCGTTATCGATATATGCCGCGCAGTCCCTACGCGAATGAAAACGGCTGCGTTCCGGTCGGCAATCTCGAGGACTACGCCAGCGGACGCAGCAACGGGTGCACAAGCTGGTCGTGGTCCAACGCAGAGCAAATCATTCCTTTGCTGAAGGATCCGACGACGCTCTACATCTACCCGGAATCGGAGGACATCAAGGCGGTTGCGCAAGCCGTCTCGGCGCGCCGACCGCATTCGTCCGACAGCCCCTACTGGAACGCCGTCTGCCTGAAGCAAATCGGCGCGCCGAAATTCTGGTCGAAGGAGACGCTCGGACCGCTCCTCGCGCGATTCCACAAGGAGCCGGACCCGGCCCCCAGCCGCCCTGCAAGCGGTAGATTCCGCTGTTTCACAATTCGATGTACGTGCGATGGCGGTAAGGCCATTGTCGGCTCCAATTACTCCCGGCAGCAATTTTCTTGCTCTCGCGAGTTGCATCGTGCAGCATCTTCTACCAAACTAGGTCCGGTGAGGGAGAAATGAACAAAAAGCATCTCTTGTGGTGGATTTTTGATTTCCTACAACGCGAACATCCAGATGCCTTGGCTGATATGCAAGGGCGAATGGTAGGCGATGTCGGAGAGATCTGGGTCAAAGCCGCCCTGGCTGAACGGCTTGCGGCGTTTGAAGAAGTGCGGCCAGCCGGCTACAAGTTTCTGGCTGAGTATCGTCGGGAAGGTACCACCTCCCACAAGGACCTTGTCGTTTACGATTCGGACCGCCGTGTTGCAGAAGAACAAGCTGAAAAGCTCCTCGCCGGCGCAAGCAAGATAGACATGCTCATTCTGTCTGACGACGATATGAAGCAACTGAAGCTCCAGCCTGGCCAGATGCGGACCGCTGATGGCATAGTGTCACTAAGATAGTGTTTCATGTGATCACGCTTAAGACGACGTCCCCTTTCTTCACCACGACACGGCGAACATGTTTGCGTATGTCAGGTACAGAATGATCGACGGCGAGCTCAACGATCCTTTCGCCCCTAGTTCGCTTCTTGGACCAATGCTCGTATGGATAATCGGCGATGCGAGAAAAACACGATTCGTCTCTCGGATGCGGCATCGGCTTTGTACAGCCGCTGTTAATTGGGCATAGCCATATGGCTGCCCGGTGAGCGTTGATTAACGAGCGCGTATCCACTTCCAGCACGTCATGCTCGCGGTCCTGTAGGCTTTGGCTCCTGTCAATTTGTGTAAGCGTCGCAAAGTCATCCAAAAAAAGACTTTTGCGTTCAGAAGTGCGTACCAGTCAGAGGGCGTGAGGCGTTGCGGTAAACACCGTACTAGGCCAGCGTCGCTCATGGGAATTTGGTCGCGAACTATGGCCTGCGGCAAATCGCTTCTCTGAAGCGCGATCCCATGCGGCCGGTGTTGTTTCTCGATAGCACCACGCTGGGGCTCTTCTATGCCGTAAAGGTCGAGCAGCGCAGACGTGCTCAACAAGCCCCGCTCCTTGATTGAAGCCCACGATCCGCGTTCGGCCATATGATACAGAGTTGGGCAGTGAGAGATTAGCTCCTCAAGCTCTTCGTCACTCACCAAGCTCTCCGATCGATAACGTTTCGCCAGCTGAAGTCAGTCGAAAGAAGTGAAACGGGACGGCCAGAGACCCGCTCGATCTCTTCCACAAAGCTAATTGTTTCAGGAGTCAGCTGTTCGTAACGAAACGCTCGCCGATTGCCTATACTAAAATAGTCCACGAAAGTTAGGGCGATGTCGGTTGGCCCATTGAGCTGAACGGAATCCTTAAACTGCACCCAATCAAATTCCGCGATTCGACGTTCTCGCTTTGTCGTGGTTGTTGTCTCCGTTTTCTTTAGTTCCTCGAGAGGGATGCCACTCCTTTTGTGAATATCCTCCAAAGTGACCTCATACGCCATCGGTCCGGACGGACCTCCTACCCTTATGGGATAAGTACGGCAGACTATGATGACCTTTCGCACATTTGACGGGGCAATGCCCGCATCGGCCAAGCATCCTGAAACCGTCGTGTCGCGCGTCGTAACATGCGGATAGGGACCATGATGAAGGCTAAGCGAAGTTCCTTGCGTCCCTTCGAGGAGGATACGCTTTCCTTCAACAATGGCATCGGCAATGACTTTGCGAGCGTTGCCGATGTAAGGTTTCAGAACCGCGCAATCCTTGGCGAGGAAGGCAGCCTTGTTCTCCTTGTAATCTGACCGACCCGTCATTTTTCGAGCTGACGCAATACCGACGCCCTGCGCAGTCGAACTAATGCTCTTGAACCGAGAGGCTTCCTCTTCGCGATCTTCATCCGTAATTATCATTGCTTGCGCATCGATAGTGAGACGCTCAGATGAAACCTTGTGGATCGCGATCTCGTCCAGCAATTTTGGCGGGTAAATTACAGCACCCGGACCAAGCAGTAACCGCGCGTTAGGCGCCCGTTGCGTCCCGGAGGGAAGATGAAAGTATTTCTCAGGCGCAGGTTCGGCATAAACTTGGTGACCGGCGTTAGGTCCGCCGACACGGATCAGAAGATCGTACTCAGGCGCAATATGACCAACGATGTTCCCTTTACCCTCACTGCCGTATTGACCGCCAATCAGCACATCAACGAGCGCCTCACTAGAGCGTGGATATAGATTTAACAGTGCCGTCGCCCGGACCAGGACCGCTTCTTCGCTGCATTTATCCGTCGCTACTACGATATCGGCAACGCCGGCGAGCTTTTCGATTTCTCTTTCCGTTCGATTACGCTTCAAGAAGTCGTAGCTAACAGAACTGTCCTCGATTCTTTTCCGGCTCTCATACCTGTTTCGAAGTTCACCGGGCGTTGCAGTGAGATGAATATGATGGACCTCCGCACCATATGCTCTCCGAATGGCCTCGATCTGACCTGGAATGCGAACTGAGTCGACTACATAAAGCCCGCTAGGAGTTCTTCCCATGGTTGCGTTGTCGACCGCTCGTTGGAGCGCCTCTGCAACCCAAGCACCACCATCGGCGGCGTCCATTCGTTGACCTGCTAGTTGCAAGGCTTGACGAACAGGCTTCGTCCTAGGCGAACGTCCTAGAATAAGTTCTTTGGTTTTAATAACAGTCGCGCCGTGCTTCTCGAGCAGCTGGCGGACGAGAGCCGACTTGCCCGCGCAAATCGGACCAGACACTAGGACAATTCGCAGAGACGAATGTCGATTGGGCAATTAGAAGAGCTCCAGCTGAGGACGTTTAGGCGGGATGTCATGAATTGTGACGGCTAAGCCAGCGCGAACGAACGCGTCGTCTAAGAGCTCCTCCACAGTGCCCCAATCACCTCCAGCGGACCCGGTTCCGATTCTTGGCATGTGAATAGAAGCCCCGTCTCGTCGCGCTCGCTCGGCCACAGCCTCAAGACAGTCTCGCAATGCTCCGTACCTAATTCGAGGAAGGAGCGACGGGCCGTAACCCTCCTGCGCAATCAAACTGGCGATGGTGATCTCTTCGTTTCCCTTAGTGAAGATCACTCGCCCGAGCCGGTCGTGAGAAGCGAGGCGGATCATCTCGCTTTTGAAAGCGGCTTCAGCGTCAGGAAAGCGGGTAGCTACTTTCTTAGCAACGCCCCCTCCCCATAAGACAGCCTTATCATTCACTAACTGACATATGATTTTTGGACCTTCACTTCGAGGCTCAAGAATATTTCCGTGAACCACCCGTATTGGCCTTCGATCCGCCTGCGCTTTGTCGAAATCGTACCAACCCAGCCACTCGCGGAAACATGCTCCCAGGATAGCCGGGTATACCCACGCACTCGATTAGTGTGGGACTATCAACTATCCAGCTCTCGACTGAGTGGTCTGTGTATCCTATCGCCGTGCAGTTACGAATCACGCTGTGCGGTGGCACCGCGGCGCTTTTAAGTGCGACCCTTGGAGCGAATGGCGAGCCCACATAGTAGTCGATTGCATATCGGCGCGAGGCGTCGCTTGAATCGGCCGAAGACGCAAATAGCACCCCAATAGGTTGATTAGAAATCTTCGCGAGTCGAATGAGAAACGCTTCTACAGAGACGTCGTAATCGCGGCATTGACGCATCAAGTCTTCCATCGACGGAACAGCTGATGCAATTGACAGGCTGCCGATTGGGAGAACAAACTCAGACGCCGCCAAATTGCAGAGCATCTCTAGTTGCCAGTCGTCAGGACTCGCTTTATCCCCGCCACGATTTCGAATTCGCTCTTGCCAATCAGGGAAGAGCAAGTGAGCAATCTCATGTGCAATTGAAAAGCGGACGCGCTCACGCGGTTGCTGAGGATTATATTCAATCTTCGGCCCCGCATTAGTGGCGATAAGGCGGGCATCAGCGATGCTCGAGTTAGCTTCAACCTTGACCTTTAACAACTCAGCAATCCGGAGCGGATTGAAGGGAGGGCCTTCCCATCCCGTTTCACGAGCTTTTAGGACGAGACTGCGTGCGGCAGCTTCAATCGCCCTAAGTGGATCGCTTCCTTTTGCGAAAGCTTTGACGGATTGATTCGTCCAGTGGATCGCTGGGGTAGCCGGCATGATTACCTGAGTCGCTAATTGCGGTCGGAGTATAGTGCATTGAGTGGATAGCGCAGCCTGAGATTGCTATCTTGGGACCGGCAGACGAACACGAATACGGACCCGCTATGGGTCAACAGACAATTCGTTGATTTTGGCGCTCCCTAGGGAAGCGAGACAAAGCAATGAAATCAATGCCTTGGAGAATTGTTTGGGTAAGAATCACCTCATTGTTTTTCAGGCCGTTTCAGAAGAGCCGCCCAAACTGGAGCGAGGGGCCGGTGCAGTGACAATGCAATTTTGAAAGGTTCGGAGTGAGATCGGCGATACTGCGGTCGCGTAATCGGCGGCGTGCAAACACGCCGGTAGAGGTCGAACATACGATGAAGGGAACTCCCGGGTTGCGTTTGATCTCTGAACGCTCCGAGTTCATGCGCAGCGAACGTTAGCGGCGGCTTACCTTCGATGGTCGGACGTGCCCCCGAAATGCCCGACGATCACGAGGGCCGAAATCATCATCGCCGAAATGAGAGCAGTCTCGCAGATCGTCGCGCGAGGTACATAAAATGCTTCGTGCGCGAGATGGCCCACCGCCAACGCGACCAGCCCAGCGGAGCCGGCGAAGAATAAAACGGCGGCAATCCTGGCCAATATCGCTTCCATAGGGGTACACTAGGACGGTTAGGGCGAGAGCTACAAGAGCGCAACGACCCGCGAAAGGTTCGCGATTGAAGGACGTTGAGGTCGTTACGTTGGCTCCTTTGTGCAGCGCACGATTGAAAATCCCTTCCACACTTGTAAGCTAGCAAGGCACAAGACGACGACTAACGTCGCGCACGATCATCACCAGTGAAAGGGCCGCCTTGTTGCGGCCTTTTCTACAAGCAGGAGTTGGAAAGTGCCCAGAAAAATGCGCTTTCGGCGCTTACAGGATGAGGTATTTCGAGCGAGAGCAGAACGATGCCGCAACCTTGCCGACGCTATAGGTGACGTTGCTCTCGCTGCGACCTTGTATGCACTGTCTGCCGAATACGAGGATAAGGCGAGATCAATCAAGAGGCAGGAAGATAGAGACGCTCGCATCACAAGCCACGATGTGGGGAGTTCACCGGAACTATGCCCAACAACGTCATAACATTTCCGAGGAAAAATCGACGACGCGAGGATGACGACTATTGTACACGCATGCGCGTAAATTTGGCTGCGTTGGTCTTCATCTCAGTATTTCTCCTTGCGTCATGTTGGATAATTGACATCCTCCTCAGCGTACCTGAGCGGCCGGACTGCAACTTCTCCGTGAGGCGTCCATGCCGCGTCAATTTCGCTCCGAGCGCGCCTGCTCCTCGATTTGGCCAACTCTAGCCTGATCGAATGGACCGTTCCCATCGATGGTCGTAGTTGAGCGCGCGACCATCGCTGTCGACCTACTCGTGGCCGTCCGTCCCCCAAGGTAGCTCACTGTTCGTCGGCTCGTTCAAAAAAGGACAGATATTGTTGCAAATCCGTCTCGGTAGTTTGGATTTTCTGATCAAACCAAATTGGGAATTACCTTTCCGTCGTCTCGATTGTTGTTGGTGCCAATTCGTGCGGCGTGCGCAAAGCGATGTAGATCGCAGGGATCACAAGCACGGTGAGGAGCGTCGAGGAGGCTAGGCCGAATAACAGTGAGATAGCGAGCCCTTGGAAGATCGGGTCGAGCAGGATGGTCGCAGCGCCGATCATGGCGGCCAGTGCCGTCAGCAGGATCGGCTTGAATCGAACTGCGCCGGCCTCGAGCACCACGTCGCGCAGCGACTTTCCTTCACCTCGACTGTGGCGGATGAAATCGACGAGCAGGATCGAATTGCGCACGATGATGCCGGCCAGCGCAATGAAGCCGATCATCGAGGTCGCGGTGAACGGTGCTCCGAGCAGCCAGTGGCCGATCAGGATTCCGATCAGGGTCAGCGGGATTGGTGTCAGGATGACCAGCGGCAGGCGGAAGCTGCCGAACTGTGCCACGACAAGCACATAGATCCCGAGGATCGCCGCGCCAAACGCGCGCCCATGTCGCGGAACGTGACGTAGGTGATTTCCCATTCGCCATCCCACAGCAGCGTGGGGCGCGCCTCATCCGCCGGCTGTCCATGCAGGCTAATCGCGGGCTTGGGCAGCTTGCCCCAATCGTGGGCGTCGATGCGGCTCGAAACCTCGATCATGCCGTACATCGGCGCCTCGAACCGGCCGGCCAGTTCGGCCAGCACCATGTCGGCAAACCGGCCATCGCGGCGGAAGATCGTCGGCGATCCCTCCTCCACGCTTGCCTTGACGACTTGCCCGAGTTCCACGACCGTCTTGCTTCCCGGCAGCGTGTTGGCGGGCACAGGCGTCGAAGCCAGACGCCTCGCCCCAGGCAAGACCCCGCTTCGGCAGCCGCACCGCGATTTCGATCGGATTGCGGTCCTCGCCGCGATGCGAGTAGCCGACCGGGACTCCGCCGAACAGCGCCTGGATGGTGTCGTAGACGTCGCGCTGCTCGACGCCGAAGAATTCCAGCCGGTCCTGGTCGATCGACAGTCGCAGCCGTGGGCGCTTCTCGCCAATGGAGTCGTCGATGTCGACGATGAACGGCACCTCGGCAAAGATCTTTTTCAGTTCGGCAGTGACGGCGCGTCGTGTCGCTGCATCCGGTCCGTAGACTTCCGCCAGCAGCGTCGCCAGCACGGGCGGCCCGGGCGGCACCTCGACCACCTTGATGCTGGTGCCGGCCGGCACAGCGAGCGCCTTCAGTCGCTGCCGGAGGTCGAGCGCGATGTCGTGGCTCGCGCGCTTGCGTTCGCCGCGCGCAGCCAGGTTCACCTGAAGCTCTCCCAGCTCCGGACGTTCGCGCAGGTAATAGTGCCGCACCAAACCGTTGAAATTGAAAGGCGCCGCCGTGCCGGCATAGGATTGCAGCGACGTGACTTCCGGCAATTGTCGCGCGATCTCCGCCGCACCGAACAGAGTGCGTTCGGTCGCTTCGAGGCTTGCGCCCTCCGGCAGATCGACGACGACGGCGATCTCGGACTTGTTGTCGAACGGCAGCAGCTTGACCGTGACCGACTTGGTCGCAAACAGCGTCATCGAGAGCAGCGTGGCGATACCGACGCCGAGCAGGAATATCCAAGCCGAACGCTTGGTGCCGACGATGGGGGTAGCGACGCGCCGGTAGAGTCGGCCAAGCCTGCCTTCCTCATGGTCGCGCGCGGCGTGGGCCGCGGCCGCAGCACCTTCGGCGCCAGCGCAGCATCAGCCACGGCGCCAGCACCACCGCGACGAAGAACGAAAACAACATCGCCGCCGAGGCGTTCGCCGGGATTGGCGCCATGTAGGGCCCCATAGGGCCCGACACGAACAGCATCGGCAACAGTGCCGCGACCACCGTGAGCGTTGCGACGATGGTGGGATTGCCGACCTCCGCGACCGCCTCGATGGTGGCCTGCAGACGCGGCCTGCCGTCGCGCATTGCCCAATGCCGGGCGATGTTCTCGACCACAACGATAGCGTCGTCGACGAGAATGCCGATGGAGAATATCAGCGCAAACAAACTGACCGGTTGATGGTGTAACCCATCAGGTTTGCGGCGAACATCGTCAGCAGGATCGTGGTCGGGATGACCACAAAGGTGACGACCGCCTCGCGCCACCCGATCGCAATCGCGATCAGCACGACGATCGAGATCGTGGCGAGCCCAAGATGGAACAGGAGTTCGTTGGCTTTCTCGTTGGCAGTTTCGCCGTAGTCGCGGGTAACCGTGACCTGGATGTCGTCCGGGATCAGGCGAGACTCAGCCCTTCAGTCGGCGGGCGATGTCGGCCGAGACCACGACGGCATTGGCGCCGGCGCGCTTGGCCAGCGCAAGGCTCACCGCGGGCACCCGAACCCACTGCCCCTGCCGTCGCGCGCCTCGCTCCATACCCGATGTTCCCTGGCGTTCGGTCCGATGACGACGGACGCGACGTCCTTAACGTA
>CAVSEE010000014.1:0-10764 GCA_963726865.1 uncultured Alphaproteobacteria bacterium
CGGGAAGGGCCGCACGGTGCTGGTCGTGCAGCATCATCGCCAGCCGGTGCAATTGCTGATCGCGAAAGCCTTCCGCCTCGATCGCTTTGACCGTCGCCAGTGCGTAATCCGGTGATGCCGGACTGGCCGTGGCCTTGCAGCACGTGGCGCAGCTGCTCGGCCGGCGATAGCCGCCCGGCATATTGCACGTGGCCGCGGTCGACCACGTAGACCAGCGCGCTGACCCGCTCGCGCGCCTCGTTCTCCAGCCACACCGAGCGTTTCACTTCCCGGTAAACCGACGTGACCTGTTCGCGTTCGCGCAGATATGCGACGGTCGCCGCGGCGTTCTTTCTCCGCGACGCGAAACGCTATGCCGCGGCAGGCGCCGCCTCGGTCGAGCCCGAGCACGAGGCCGGGCTTCTCCGGCGTGCCGCGATGGACAAAGGAATAGACGCAGAGCGCGCGGTGTTCGCCAATCAGCCGGGCCGGAACCCGTTCGATGAATTCGAAGCCGGGGCGCCACATCAGGGAGCCGTAGCCGAACACCCAGAGGTCGCCTGCCGGGAATTCCTTATCATTCAGGGTAATGGCGGACATGCCCTTGCACCGCTACCAGAAAGTGAAGTGAAATCAACGCCTTTTGTTGTTAGGGCAGATGCTTATATTCGACAAAATCGAACGCCAAAGGACGCCGCATGCCTGACATGACCCCCACGCCGCGCCGGCGCCCGCTGTGGCGCCTTTTCATCATGCCCGCCCTCGTCGTCGTCGCCGCCGTGGCATGGAGCGCGTTCTGGTTCTATGCCGCGTCCGAGGTCGGCGTCCGCGCCGACGCATGGGCGGCGCAGGAGGCGAAAGCCGGCCGGGTCTATGCCTGCGGCAAGCGCGAGGTGGCGGGTTTTCCGTTCCGCTTCGAAGTCAGCTGCAACGACGCCAGCGTGTCGCTGTTCTCGCAGACGGCGGACGCGAAGGCGCTGTTCAACGCCCGGCTCAGCGAAATCCTGGTGATTGCGCAGATCTACCAGCCGAAATTGCTGATCGCCGAATTCAAGGCGCCGGCGACGATCTCCGATCGCGGCCAGCCGCCGTCGCTGAAGGTGAACTGGGCCCTGGGCCAGAGCAGCGTGTACGGGCTGCCGGACGTGCCGCAGCGCGCTTCCATCGAGTTCAACAATCCCTCGATCGAGCGCGTCAACGGACCGGTCGCGACGCCGCTCGCAAAGGCCAACCATGTCGAACTGCACGGCCGCATCGCCGAAGGTTCGGCAAAGGATAATCCGATCATCGAGACCGTCATGAAGATTGCGGCCGGCAGCGTGCAGGAAGTGCATCCGCTGCTGGCGGCGCCGTTCGACGTCGACGTGCAGACGAGGCTGACCGGGTTGAAGGATTTTTCGCCAAAACCCTGGCCGGAACGCTTTCGGGAAATCCAGGCGGCGGGCGGCCATGTCGAGATCGTGCGCTCGCGGGTTCAGCAGGGCGATCTGGTCTCGGTGGCGGCGGGCACGCTCAGCCTCAACGCGCAGGGGCGTATCGACGGCGAATTGCAGATGACGGTGGCGGGAATCGAGAAGGTGATTCCGGCACTCGGCATTGAAAAGATGCTGGAGGAAGGCGTGCCGCAGGCCACGCTCGATCGCGTCGCGCCTGGCGTCAAGACGCAGGACCTCAACAACCTCTTCGGCGCGCTCGACCGCGCAATTCCCGGGCTCGGCAAGGTCGTCAAGCAGAACGCCACCACCGGCGTCGCCGCCGGCATCAACGCCCTCGGCAAGGAAGCCGAACTGGAAGGCAAGAAGGCCCGCGCCTTCCCGCTGCGCTTTGCCGACGGCGCGGTGTTTCTGGGCCCACTGAAAGTCGGGCAAGTGCCGCCGCTGTTCTGAGTAGGATGGGTTGAGCCTCTTGGCGAAACCCATCATCCCTCCGCGCCATGAATCGATGGGTTTCGCGAACAGCTCAACCCATCCGACATTTCTCGCGCTTCCAAGATGAGCCTGCTCGCATCGGCACGACGTTGCGGATGCAATTTTATGGGCTGGTGTTGCGCGTTTGCCGCGCATCGCAGGTCGAGGGCCGGCGGTCCTCGTATGCCCTGTGCGGCCGCTACCAGAGGTCGTGTGATCAGAAGACGTCGGCAGTTGCGCAAACTTGCTCGGAAAAAATGACAACAGAGATAATATGTTGCGACCTGATGATCGGAAAACGGCCTCGCTCTTGGATTGTTCAACGTGAATCCGGTATCAAGTGCGCCGCGCTACCGGACCGATCAGACGACATGAGTGAAAACTTCTGATCCGAATTTTTCCGGTTTTGCGCCGGATAATCTTTGGGCAGCCGATAACGTCGATGTCTTGGACCTCGCCACATTTGGCGTTTAGTTTTTATTGAACGGCGGACGAGCGCAGCAAGGATGGTGGAGTAAGGGCGTCAAGTCATTGCTCCATAAAAAGCAGGCTCTTACGACATCGTTGTCGCCGCCGCGATTAGTTTGACGTTGGTGTAATTGTTGCGACGCGTTTAAGGCCATTTGTGTATGAGTACGGACGCAGAAAGCGTTACCGACAAAGTTCAGCTGATCGACGATAGGATCGACCCACCTGGATCAAGCGCTTCAATTGGTCTGCCGGTAGTTTCCTCCGACGGGGCGCGACTGGATCTGGCGGTTCCATCAGTCGATCCCTGCATGAGCGCCGCTTTGAAAAGGGCCGCGCCTGCTGCTTTTGCCGGCGCTTTTCTCGGATGCCTGGCAACGCTTCTTCTAGGTGCTTTCGGGGTTGTCCCAGAGATTGCGTCTGCGCTGGTGACGACGCTGTTGGGAGGGCTGCTCCTGATCTCCCGGCCAACAAGGCTGTTGACGCGCGAAGTCGTGCCGGCTGTCTATGGTGGCGCCTTTGGGGGCATGACGTCGATCCATTGGCCAGGCGGCATTGGATCGGATCATCCGATCATGTTGGCCGGTGCGCTCTTCATCTCACTATCGATCGTTTGCGGCCTCGCGTTTAGCGCTGGTGCGGTCTTCGACGTCCGCTCAGGCCACCGGTTTACCAATGGCTATGGCGGAAGATCAGGAGCCATAGCGACGGTCGCTTGCGTGCTCTTCGTCCAGTTGGCCGTTTTTTGTGGCGCGGACGATGGACTCTTTCATGCCGCACGTGCGGATTTGGCTGATTTCAATATTAGCTCGCTCGTCACCATTGCCGCTGCCTGCCTGGCAGGAACGACGGTGAGTTTGCTGGTGCTGCGCCAGGAGCGTGTTGTGGCCAGCGACCTGGCCGACAAGACGCTTATTGCGTCCGCGATTGCGTTGGCAGGTTTGATTATCGTTCGTCGGATTAACTCGACCGACGCGCTGCTGTTGGACGCCTATTATGCGGGATGTTTCCTGGGAATGTCGTCGCGTGAGCGGCTGAAAGGATGCATCGATACGATGTTGGGGGCAGTCGTCCTTGCAAGCCTGATCATTCATGTCGGCATATTCTTGCCCGGCATCGGCGGAGGCCTTGGCCTGGCCGCTTTCCTTACGGTGGCAGTATTGGTGACCTCAAAGCAATTCACGCGCTTCGTCCTGCCCGTCAGCTGGAGTGAGAACATGGCGACCCAATTGTCGATCGTTCGCAGCCGAGCCGAGCATAGTATGATGAAGCCTCAGTTTGAGAGACGAAGAAGTCGCTGGATCAATCTATCATGGCGGCCGGCAGCTACTGTCGCAGGTCTGGTGGTATCCGCCGCGATGATAGGCGGATTGATTTGGCCGACGCGATTTGTGCCAAAAGAATCAGTCTCGGTTGCGACCGCAGCTATGCCGGTCGTCGACGAGGTGGCGGCGGAGCCCGCCGCGCCGCAGGCTGAAGTGCCGAGCAGCGCGGTCGATGCGACTACGCCGCTCGGCATCGCTTCAGAGGTTAACCCCGCTTCAACGGCGTCCGATCAAACCGCGTCGAACGAAGATCGTTCGGAGACCGGCGCCGCCAGCCTCGCCGAGCTGAAATTATTCAAGACGACTGTCGACGAGCGGGCCGCGGGCTCCGAAGAACCCAGGATCGTCATCGCCGCTGGTGAACCTGAATCCGGCGAGACCCAAAAGACCGGAAATGACGCCACTGACGCAGCGCTCTTTCGCGAGTTTATGCAATGGCGAGCCGCACGCCATCATCGTTCGCGGCCAGCCGCCACCCTGACGTCTGCAGCAACAAATTCTCAGGCGCGATCCAGGCAACCGTCGTCAACTGCGCAGGCAACGCCGACCACGTCGCCGGCGGCGCATCCACGCCGGCCTCATCCCGGCAACCCGACGCGCGCCGCGACGGTCGGCGCGGCGATTCGTTCAAATCCGAATTGAACAGCAGCCCCTGCAGGCGCCGGACCACACGGGGATGCACTTCGCTCAATCAAAAGTCTAGCAAATCCATATGTTTAGCTACTGTGCATGGGGTTGTTTTCGATGTTTTGTGTTTCAGCCCCCATCGCCAAAGCGTGATCGGCACCTCGACCCATCCCGGGAATGCCGCGACCTGAACGCCAGTCTTGCTCTCCGACGGCCCATGTCATGGGCCGATGATGAGGAGAGCAAGATGAGCAAGACCCGTTTTTTCGGTGCCGCCGCGTTACTGTCCGCGCTGATCGGTTCGCCGGCCTCGGCGCAGCACATGATCGACGAGCCGGGGATGTATGCGTTCTACAAGCCCAACGGCGATCTCGGCATCGGCTCGCCGCGGCCGCCGCTTGACGCCCAGGCAATGGCGCCGCGCCTCGTGATGCGGCACGCAATGCCGATGCATCATCGCTTGAAGACGCCGAAGTAGCTTCGCGACTACTTCTTCGCCAGCGGCGGATGCTGCCGGCCGAAATCGGGTGCGGCCAATCCTGGCCGATCTCGACGATGCCGCGGCGGATGGCGCGGGTGCGGCTGAAATGCTCGAACAGCGCTTCGCCGTCGTTGCGGCGGATCGCGCGGGTGAGCTTTGAAAGATCCTCGTTGAAGGTGCCGAGCATTTCCAGCACGGCCTCCTTGTTGTTGAGGAACACGTCGCGCCACATCGTGGGGTCGGAGGCCGCGATGCGGGTGAAGTCGCGAAAACCGCCGGCGGAAAACTTGATCACTTCCGACGACGTCACCTGCGCCAGTTCATCCGCGGTGCCGACGATGGTGTAGGCGATCAGATGCGGCAAGTGGCTGGTGATCGCCAACACCAGGTCGTGGTGATCGGGCGTCATGGTCTCGACCCTGGCGCCCATGCCGGCCCAGAACGCGCGCAGCGCTTCGATCGCCATCGGATCGGCGCCGTCGGGCGGCGTGAGAATGCACCAGCGGCCGATGAACAATTCGGCGAAGCCGAAGTCAGGGCCGGAATGTTCGGTGCCGGCGACCGGATGGGCCGGGACGAAATGAACGCTCGAAGGCAGATGCGGCGCCATCTCGCGAACGATCGCGCCCTTGACGGAGCCGACGTCGGAGACGATCGCGCCGGCTTTCAGGAACGGTGCAATCTCCTGCGCGACCGGCCCGCAGGCGCCGACCGGGATGCAGAGGATCACGAGGTCGGCGTCCTTCACTGCTTCCGCGTTGGTCGCAAGCACCTGATCGACAATGCCGAGTTCGACAACTCGCGCGCGCGTTTTTTCCGAGCGGGCGGTGGTGACGATTTCGCTGGCGAGGCCTTGCGCCCGCGCGGCGCGCGCGATCGAGCCGCCGATCAGGCCGAAGCCGATCAGCGCGACGCGCCGGAAGATCGGTGTCGTGTTCATTTGGCCGCCATGAAGTCGCGCAGGCCGTCGACGACGAGGCGATTGGCTTCCTCGGTGCCGATGGTCATGCGCAGCGAATGGGGCAGGCCGTAATTGTTCAGCGCCCGCAGCACGAGGCCGCGCCGGGTGAGGAACGCATCCGCTTCCGCGGAAGTCTTGCCCTTCTCGGGAAAATGGATCAGCACGAAATTCGCCACGCTCGGCGTGACCTGCAGCCCGAGTTTCGTGATCTCTTCGGTCAGCCAGTTGCGCCACTGCTCGGTGAACGCCTTCGACATCTCGATATGCGCGGTGTCCTCGATGGCGGCGACCGCCGCCAGCATCGCCGGCGTCGAGACGTTGAACGGCCCGCGAATGCGGTTGCAGGCATCGACGATGTTGGCGGGGCCGAACATCCAGCCGATGCGCAGTGCCGCGAGCCCGTGGATCTTTGAGAAGGTGTGCGTCATCACGGTGTTGTCGGTGGTCGCCACCAGCTCGAGGCCGAGTTCGTAATCGTTGCGCGACACGTAGTCGGAATAGGCGGCGTCGAGCACCAGCAGCACATGCGGCGGCAGACCGGCGCGCAGCCGCTTGACCTCGTCGAACGGCACGTAGGTGCCGGTCGGGTTGTTCGGGTTGGCGAGCCACACGAGCTTGGTGCGCGGCGTCACCCGCGCGAGGATGGCGTCGATGTCGGCGGTAAAATTGGTTTCGGGCGCGACGACGTTCTTGGCGCCGTTCGCCATCGTGGCGATCGGATACACCAGAAAGCCGTGCGCGGTGGAGATCGCCTCGTCGCCCTGGCCGAGATAAGTGTGCGCCAGCAGATTGAGAATTTCATCCGAGCCTGCGCCGCAGATGATACGGTTGGGATCGAGCCCGTAAGCACGGCCGATCGCCTCGCGCAGCACCCTTGAAGTTCCTTCCGGATAGTCTTCGAGATGTGACGCCGCTTCCTTGTAAACATCCTTGGCCTTCGGCGACGGCCCGAACGGGGTCTCGTTGGCCGACAGCTTGAACACCTTGCGGCCCGGCTCCGGCACCGGCGTCTTGCCGGGCGTGTAGGGCGCAATATCGAGGATGCCGGGATTCGGCACGGGGCGGGACATCTTCAACTCCGGAATCTAGGGGCGCGGCCTTAAGGTTTCGCCGACCCGTTCGGGGGCACCGTATAGCGCGTTGCGTGGCCGCCGACGAGGGCCGACGAGCGCACCGAGGCGCCGGCCTTGATCAGCGCCAGCTTGATCTTTTCGAAGCCGGTACCGGCATCCGACACCAGGAGCGCCGCGCCGTCGAAGGCGGTATCCGGGACGGCGACGATTTCCGCCAGCGGCGCCACCGCGCGGGCGATGTCGGCGTTCCAGCCCGAGACCCGCACGCTCCAGGTCTGCACTTCCGTCACCATGGCGTCGTCGGCCACGCGCGAAATCAGGAACACGGGCAATGCGGCCGGATGATCGGCGCGTTCGAGGAACGGCAGGCGGGCGATGATCTTTGGCGCGCCGTCCGCTTCCAGCGCGAGCCACCACGGCGTGCGGCTGGAGATCGCCGAGACAAGCGCCAGGTCGCCCCTCGATTTCGCTACCGCTTCGACGGCAGCCTGCGCGCTGAAATGACCGACATACGGCACGACGAAGCCGAAGTGAAACCGCGCCAAATCCCGCATCGCGAATTCACCGACCGAGACGTCGGCATGCACCGCGAACGGCGCCTGCACGTAGGTGAACGTCGAGATGATGACGCGCCAGATGCCCTCGATGGTGTCGAGCGGCAGGATGCCGCGATGGCGCTTGACGAGCTCGCGCATCATGCTGGCCTCGCGCGCCGGGCGGAATGCGGAGCCGACTTCCTGGGTCTGTTTCACCCGGATCAGCCGGTCGATGATGTCGCCGCGCGCCATCAGCAGGCGATGGACCTGCTCGTCGATTGCATCGATCTCCTTGCGCAGTTCCTGCAGGGAAGGCGGGGCCGGGGGTAGGTTGGACATGTTGAACTCGGCGGTCGTGATCCACATCTCTCCCCCATGGTTCGAGACGGCGCAAGCGCCTCCTGGCCATGAGGGTTTGTACCGTGCCGGTTAACCACGCCCCTGCCTTGACGAAAAGCCCGCTTGCGGCTAATTTTAAGCCATTCCGTGGTCATTTGAGCCGGCCGGCTTGCAGCCACGTTAAACAACTCGCTAAACAGGCCGGGGACAGAGTTGATCCCGGCCGAACCTTTCGTTCAGGCCGGGTTTTTTATGGCCTGATTTCTGTCCGTAGGGCCTCCGCAAGGAGGTCGGTGCCGAAATGACCAACGTGACGTCGATATCCAGTCCGTCGATCCATAGCGAGGACCGCGCCCACGAGGCCGATCATCCGACCTCGACGGTGGCGAAGTTCGGCATCGATCAGCCGCTGAAGCTCGATTGCGGCATCGATCTCGCGCCGTTCCAGATCGCCTATCAGACCTATGGCGAGCTGAACGCCGACCGCTCCAACGCCATCCTGATCTGTCATGCACTGACGCTCGATCAGCACGTCGCCAATGTTCATCCCCTGACCGGCAAGGCCGGCTGGTGGGAAATCATGGTTGGTCCCGGCCGGCCGCTCGACACCGAAAAGTACTTCATCATCTGTTCGAACGTGATCGGCGGCTGCATGGGCTCGACCGGTCCGGCCTCGACCAATCCGGCCACCGGCAAGGCGTGGGGGCTGGATTTTCCCGTCATCACCATCCCCGACATGGTGCGCGCGCAGGCCATGCTGCTCGACCGACTTGAGGTCGAGACATTGCTGTGCGTGGTCGGCGGCTCGATGGGTGGCATGCAGGTGCTGCAATGGACGGCGGCCTATCCGGAGCGCGTATTCTCGGCGATGCCGTCCGCGTGCGCGACGCGCCATTCGGCCCAGAACATCGCGTTTCACGAGCTCGGCCGGCAGGCGGTGATGGCCGATCCGGATTGGCATCACGGGCGCTATTTCGAACTCAACACCCATCCGCATCGCGGGCTGGCGGTGGCGCGGATGGCCGGGCACATCACCTATCTCTCCGACGCCGCGCTGCATCGCAAGTTCGGCCGCCGCATGCAGGACCGCGACCTGCCGAAGATTTCGATCGACGCGGATTTCCAGGTCGAAGGCTATCTGCGTTATCAAGGCTCGTCGTTCGTCGAGCGCTTCGATGCCAACAGCGATCTCTATCTGACACGCGCGATGGATTATTTCGATATCGCCGCCGACCATGACGGGCGCGCTGGCGCGAGGCGTTTCGCGGGATCAAGACCCGCTCCGCGTGGGTCGCACTTCGGACTGGCTGTTCCCGACCTCGGATCGTGCGCTGGTGCACGCGCTGAACGCTTCGAGCGCGCGCGCTTGTTCGCCGAGATCGAGACCGATCGCGGCCATGACGCCTTCCTCCTCGACGCGCCGGAGTTCTTCTACATTTCGCGCGTCCCCGAGTTTCGCCGCCAGGCGCGCGGCGCGAGCGATAGGCGGTTGAAATGGCGTCTTCAAGAACAGGCCCTGCCGCTCGGCGGCGTTGCGCCGGACCGTACGGGCAAGTATCGCACCCGATCATTGGCTGGTTGGGGAAGGGATTTCTGGCCGGTTCAGCGTCGACGTCGGCTGCGGGGATGCGCCACTGCAACTGCTTGAGAGCCGGGCATCCTTCACGGCCGCGGCATCGAGCTGTCGCGCCAGGGCGTCAATCGCCGCGTCGCCAAGGGGCTCGCGGTGGTGCAGGGCGATGCCGACACGGATCTCGTGGACTATTCGATCACGTGTTGGATTACGTGATCTTGTCGCAGATGCTGCAGGCGACGCGGCAGCCGAAGGTCGTGCTGCAATCTGGTTGTACTTGACGTTTGCGCCATCGTGTCGTTTCCGAATTTCGGCTTCTGGAAGTAGCGCGGCTGCAACTCCTCGTCGGCGGCGACATGCCTCGTACGGAGAATTCTGCCGGCGACCTGGAACCACACGCCGAATATCCAATTCCACGATCAAGGATTTCGTGCAGCTCTGCGACGAAATGACGCCGAACAGACGAGGCGCGCGGTGGCGCTCGATCCACGTCCTCGGTGCCGAGGAGCTGCCATGGTGGGTTTGGAACATGTTCGGCGAGCAGGGCGTGTTTCTGTCTAGCCGGGGCGGGATCGGGAAATAGAACTACGCGACGATTTGAGGGCGCGTCAGCCACTCAAGCTTCCCTCGATATCAACTGCAGCATCTCTCCATCCCGCGGGATCAGGAGTTGTTCAGCCGAGATGCCTTGCGCGGTCGCATACCGTCCAGTTCGTCGCGGGTGACGGGGCGTGGTCGACGTTTCCATGTGGGTCGCGATCACGGTGGCGTCCGGCGCCAGCCGGCATGTCGCGACGGCCTCCGCGGCGTCCATCACGATCAGATCGCCGTCCATCCGCGCCGCAGGCATGGATGATGATGATCTCGGGTTTTGTATCCGCAATGGTGGTTTTCACGGCCGGATAGAGCACGGTGTCGCCTGTCCAGTAGATCGTCGGTTCGTCTCTTGCCGTGATGCTGAAACCCATCACCGGTCCCATTTTCTCGCACGACCGGTCCGAGGCCATGACTGCCCTCGCGGCGCCGCAGGCGAATGCCGTTCCAATCGACCACCTTGGCGAGCGGCATCACGTCGTTAAATCCGTACGATCGGATCTTGTCCTCGTCACCCGGCTGGCAGATCAGCGGAAGATATTTTGGTACCAGGGATTGCGCGACCGGATCGAAATGGTCGGCATGGAGATGCGAGACCACGACGAGTTCGACGCCGTCGAGGATTTCTTCCGGGGTTGCCGGCAGTTCGACCAGCGGGTTCGGGGCGCGTCCGGTAAAGGACAAGGCCGCGATCCTTTGGGGCAAAGAACGGGTCGATCAGTACGATCCGGCCCCGGATTTCCAGCTTCAGCGTGGCATTGCGCAATAGCCGCAGTTTCATCGTCCTGCCCTCTCAAGAAAGATCATTCGCAATGAAAATATTTTCGCGCGGCACCTCGATCCGCGCCTTGCAAACTGTGAAATCAAACCGGGCGCCGGTTGGCCCGGCATTCAAATATCG
>CAVSEE010000015.1:0-352610 GCA_963726865.1 uncultured Alphaproteobacteria bacterium
TTTCCAGGTCCTGCCCTTCGTCATTTCCAAATAATCCGGACTAGGGCGCGACGCTGAAAATCGGTCGGAAGCCGGCCGGGGCAATACTCGAACTCAGATCGAATTCCGGCAACGATTTAATGTCGACCACTTTGATGGTGACTCCGAGATGCCGGATCAATTCCTGTTTTTCCAGTGCGCGCACCGCCTGATCGATCGCGATGCGTGCCAACACTGCCTGACTGTCACTCGGAGCCGCCAGAATCGCACCGCGCTTGATGCCCCGATAAATTCCCGGACCGAAGTAATATGCGATGACCTTGACCCGTTGTTCCAGATTCCGCTTCTGCAGGACCTGTACGGCAGCTTCCGCTGAAACGGCGGTCCCGGCAACAAAGTCGATATCCGGATGGCTGTCCAGCATTGCTTCGATCAGCCGAGTTTGCGCGGCTATGCCGGTGTCGCCAAATCCGCCGTCGACGATTGACAGCGCGGAACCATTCAGGGCGGCTCGAAAACCTTTGTCGCCGGCCGCGACCCAGGCCGCGCCGGCGGGTCCCGGAAACCATGCAACCTTGGCCGTCTTGGACGTGCCCAACTGAAGAGCAGTAAGGTATTTTCCAGCGGCCAGCCCCATATCGTAGAAATCGGCGGCCACTCTTGCTGCGACCTTATCCGAACTGACGCCGTTGATCAGGTCGATTACGGGTATTCCCTTGCCGGCGTAGTCGGCAATCACGTTGTTCAATCCATCGGCCGAAATAGCTCCGACAATCAGCGCCTGCGCGTTATTTTTCGCGACGCACTCGGCGATCTGGCTTTGTTGCGTCGCGAGGTTTTCGTATCCGCCAGCCTCGTACAGATTGAGCGCGACACCCAGTCGCTTGGCTTCGTTGACCAGGCCGAAATTGACCGCCAGCCAATAGTCATCCTTGAGATGTGGAATCGAGGCGCAAATTCGCCACGGTTGGCTCGCGGGCCCGGGCGGCGTGTATTGCTGTACCGTATGTTGATGGTTGGCGTTGAAAGGCGGTGACCAGACGTCGATCCCTGCGGGATACCACGCCTCTTCTGCCATCGCTGCCGACGAAGTCGGTAGCGCAGCAACAATCGCTAACGAAAATAGACTCAGTAGGTTCGCGAGCACACGCATGGACTACTTACTCCTTAGCCTTGAGACCACCGTTATGATCTGGAACGTTACGGTTTTACTTCGTGGTGCGATTAAGCCTGCGGCTCTATTGGACAATTCAGTTGAGCATTTACATGGGCAATTAGCCATGGCTGCAACTGCTCCCTGAGGCGGGGTGGATGATCTCTCCTGCTAACACCACCAGACGAAGATCGTGAGTGCGGATGCGTTCGGCCTCTACACTAAGAACCCAGAACTGCCAGATCGAATAAATTATGTCTCGAACAACGTAGAGACTTGATCTGGATCAATTCGGAGTTTGAGCTTTGCCAAGGTTCTTTGGGCGAACTCAGCCAGCTGCAACATCATTTGCGAGACGTAATCCGCCGACCGCTGGAGTTGGGCCGACAGCTTTCGAAGGAAGGGCAAGAGAAAAGCGCGGCCTCCGGTCGCGCTGATTGTGCGCTCGTCGCCGCCTCAAGCGCAAAAACGGCGGGTCTCGGCGGGCCCAGTTCTGTACCGGAATGGCGCACCCGACACGATTCGAACGTGTGACCTTTGCCTTCGGAGGG
Source organism: uncultured Alphaproteobacteria bacterium (assembly GCA_963726865.1). Classification (GTDB taxonomy): domain Bacteria; phylum Pseudomonadota; class Alphaproteobacteria; order Rhizobiales; family Xanthobacteraceae; genus Bradyrhizobium. Next base: position 1,684 of record CAVSEE010000015.1, read on the forward strand.
CAACGCTCTATCCAGCTGAGCTACGGGTGCTTGAGCGCCTTCATTTAGCCGATTGGGCCGGTTGCGGGCAACCAGCCGCGCGGGGCGATTGTCGCGGCCGTTGCAGGCTGTAAACTGGCTCGCAAATGGCACGCGCGCGGGCCCGGCCCGCGCGCAGGAACGGGAGAACTGCGCATGCGGCCGCTGGAATTTGGCTGGTATCTGCCGACGCATGGCGACACCACGGCCTATGGGCTGCCGGAGGCGGAGATTCCCGGTTCGGCGGAACTGTGCGACCGCGTGGTGCAGGCGGCCGAGGCGGCCGGCTTCGAGTATCTCTTGATCCCGGTCGGCTCGGTGTGCTGGGAGGCCTGGATTTCCGGCGCCTTCATGGCGGCGCGCTCGTCGAAGATCAAGCCGCTGATCGCGGCGCGGCCCGGCTACATCAATCCGGTGCTGATGGCCAAGATGATCTCGACCTTCGACCAGATGTCGGGCGGGCGCATCTGCATCAATTTGATCGCGGGGCAGAACGAGAGCGAGGTCGAGGCCGAAGGCGTGCGCTACGCCAAGGAGGAGCGCTACGCGCTGATGGAGGAGGAAGTCTCCATCCTGAAAGCGCTGTGGTCGACGCGCGGGCCGGTGCATTTCGACGGCAAATTCCACAAGATCTCCGGCGCCTTCATCCGGCCGCGGCCGCTGCAGCAGCCGTACCCGAAATTCTATCTCGGCGGCGGCTCGCGGCAGGCGTGGGAATTGTCCGCCAAACATTCCGACGTGCACCTGTTCTGGGGCGACCTGCCGGAGAAGATCGCCGCCAACATCGCCGAGATCAGGGAGATGGCGCGCGCCCATGGCCGCCACCACGAGATCGGCTTTGGCATGCGGCTGCAGGTGATCTGCCGCGAGGACGAGAAGGAAGCGTGGGACGCCGCCGACCAGCTGGTGCGCCACGCCACCGAGCGGCAGAAGCAGGAGATCAAGACGCTCTACAACAAGTCGGAGGCAAACCTGCGCGTGCAGCAGCTCGCCCGCGAGCATGGCGACCTGCTGTTGCCGCATCTGTGGACCGGCATCACCAAGGTGCGGCCCGGCGCGGGCATCGCCGTGGTCGGCAACCCCGCGCAATGCGCCGCGACCCTGCAGCAGTTCATCGATGCCGGCTGCCACTCGTTCTGTCTGTCCGGCTATCTGCACGACGAGGAAGCCGAGCGCTTCGGCCGGTTGATCCGTCCGATCCTCGCGGAGAACAATCGCGGGCGGCTGGCGGCCTAGGGAGGCTACGATGTCCATTCGCTGGTTGACGTTTCTGGTCGCCGTGTTTGCCCTGCTGCCGGGGATCGCGCGAGCCGACGCCATCGATGGCGCTTGGTGCAGCGCCGATGGCCAGCGCATGTCGATCCGTGGTGACAATATCGTCATCCCGAGCGGCAAGCAGATCGCCGGTAACTACAGTCGCCATGCCTTCGACTACGTGATTCCACCGGGCGATAGCGGAGCCGGCGACACCGTGAACGTCATCCTTCGCAGCGAATATCTGGCGTTCTCGCGTCAGGGGCCGAACGGAGATCGCCTGACCGAATGGCGGCGCTGCAAGGACTTGAACAGCTAGTCGCCTTTACTCGCCGCCACCTGCGCGGCCAGCATCTTGCGCGTCGCCTCGACGTCGACCAGCGGATAGACGTCGAACTCGGCCGGGATGATGTCGGCCCATTCGTTCAGAATTCGATGCAGCGTCTCGTTGCTATCGACGTCGAACACCGCCACCGCGCCGCGGCCGACGCGGGCGTAGATCTGCCTGCAGACGCCGACCGTCTCGTATTTGCCGATCCACGGCCAGAAGCTCTGCCGCCGCGCGGCCATTTCCGATGGCCGCTCCGGCCGTGGATTGGAGATGACGAGAAACAGCGCCACGATGGATTGCTCCGCTATTACGCCGGCACGATCGTCTTGCCGATCGGCCATAGCGCGATGCCGGCGAGCTTCAGGTGCGCCCAGGCGAACGGCAATCCGATGATGGTCACGGCCCAGATAACAGCCGTAATGAGGTGCCCGAGCGCGAGCCACCAGCCGGCGAGAACGAACCAGATGATGTTGCCGATTACCCCGAGCAGCCCGGTGCCGGTGTCGGGGACGCCCGTGAGCTCCGTGCGGTTCACGGCGCGGGAGCCGAACGGCAGCAGCGTGTAGACGGCGATGTTGAAGGCCGCGCGCGCCCAGGGCAGGCCGATGATGGTGATGGCCATGATGACGGCGGCGACCAGCCAGCCGAACGCCATCCAGGCGCCGCCGACCAGAATCCAGATGACGTTGAGGAGGATGGAGACCGGCTGCATGGTAAAGCCCCTTCGATTTACGGCGCCACGCGCAATATAGGTGCGGCGAAAACCGCGCGGTAGGGCTTGCATTCGGAGAGAAGCGAACTAACCGCGGGCCTTGCGCGGCTGCGCCGGGCCGCCGGCATTGGCGCGGGTCAGGCGCGCTTTCGCCAGTTCAAGCAGCATGTTGTCGGTCGAGACCACGCGGTTGCGGCCGAGATGTTTGGCGGCATAGAGCGCCTGGTCGGCCTGGCCGATCAGCCATTCCGGCCCGACCACTTCCTGGCCGGGGAGGTAGGTCGCAACACCGACGCTGAGGGTGACGCAGAAATCGTCGGTGGGCTCGCCCAGTGCAATGCGCATCTCGACCACGGCATGGCGCAACCGCTCGGCGACCACGCAGGCCGAGGCCATGTCGGTGTCGGGCATGATGATCGCGAATTCCTCGCCGCCATAGCGGGTGGCGAGATCGGTCGGGCGGATCGCGGTCCTGCCGATCACGGCAGCGATGTCGCGCAGGCACTCGTCGCCGCGCTGATGGCCGTGATTGTCGTTGAACAGCTTGAAATGGTCGACGTCGGCGAACAGCAGCGCCAGCGGCCGTCCCGAGCGGTCGGCGCGCGACCATTCCATCTCGATGGCCTGGTCGAAGGAGCGGCGGTTGGCGAGCCCGGTCAGCCCGTCCTTGGCGGCGAGCGTCTTCAGCGCCATCTCGGCGCGCTTGTGCTCGGTCATGTCGCGCAGGGTTTCCACCACCGCGATCAGGTTGCCGTCGTCGTCGTGGATCGGACCGGCGTCGATGGCAAGATAGAGGTGATTGCCGAGCCGCGGCATCATGCACCAGTTTTCTGCGCTGGAGCCGACGCTGTCGTCCTTGGTGGCGACGAATTGCGTATAAAGATCGCCGATCAGGTCCTGGCGGCCCAGCGCCACCAGGTCGGCGAGGCAATAGCGGTCCTCTTCATAGAAGGCCTGCCAGTGGTTGCGGGTGCCCAGCACTTCGGTGGCGGCGATCCCGGTAAGGCGCTCGCAGGCGCGGTTCCATACCATCACGCGGCGATCGGCGTCGATCACGAAGGTCGGCACCACCAGATGCTGCAGCAGCCGCGCGGCATAGTGGTTGGACTCGTCGCTGCTTTTCCTGGCCTTGGTCGGATCGTGTTCCATCACGCCACCGCCGCCACGTCGTCAGGGGAGGGGGCGAACAGCTTGCGGACTTCTGCGCTCGGCTTGGCGCCGGAGAACAGAAAGCCCTGCATCTGGTTGCAGCCGAGCGCACGCAGAAATTCCTTCTGCTGCAGCGTTTCGACGCCTTCGGCGACCGTGGTCATGTTGCAGGAGGCGGCGATGTTCACCACCGCCTGCACGATGACGGAGGAGCCGCTCGCCTCGGTGATGTCGGTGACGAAGCAGCGGTCGATCTTGATCTTGTCGAACGGGAATCGCTGCAGATAGCTCAGCGAGGAATAGCCGGTGCCGAAATCGTCGAGCGAGATGCGCACGCCGATGGCTTTCAGCTCGTGCAGGATGGCGAGCGCGGTGGTGTCGTCGCCGATCAGCACGGCTTCGGTGATCTCGATTTCCAGCCGGTTCGCCGGCAGGCCGGAGGCGGCGAGCGCGCTGGCGATCTTCAGCGCCAGCGTCGGCTCGCGCAGCTGGACCGGCGAGACGTTGACCGCAAGGCGGACGTGCTCGGGCCAGCCGGCGGCTTCCGTGCAGGCCGTGCGCAGCACCCATTCGCCGATCTCGACGATCAGGCCGGTATCTTCCGCCACCGGGATGAAGGTCGGCCGGCGAGATCATGCCGCGCTCCGGATGGCGCCAGCGCATCAACGCCTCGCAGCCGGTCACCTGCTCGGTCTTCAGATCGACCAGCGGCTGGTAGTGGATTTCGAAACCGCCATGGGCCAAAGCGAGCCGCAGGTCCTGCTCCAGCGCCAGCCGCGCCTTGGCGGCGGCATCCATCGCCGGCTCGAAGAAGCGATAGGTGCGGCGGCCGTCGGACTTGGCGCCATACATCGCGAGATCGGCGTTCTTGATCAACTGGTCGAGATCGGTGCCGTCCTGCGGCGCCAGCGCGATGCCGATCGAGGCGTCGGAAGACAGATGATGGCCGAGGCACTGGAACGGCTGGCGCAGCGCCTCCTGGATCCGGGTCACGAAGTCCAGCACGTCATTGACGCCCTTGATCGCGGTCTGGATCACGGCGAATTCGTCGCCGCCGAGCCGCGCGATCAGGTCGCCCTCGCGGATGCAGCCCCTGATCCGGCCGGCCACCGCTTTCAGCAGCTCGTCGCCGACATGATGGCCGAGCGAGTCGTTGATGCCCTTGAATTCGTCGACGTCGATATAGAGCAGCGCGAACTGCTCGCCGCGCGAAACCTTCTGCAGCTCGCGTTGCATCTGTTCGCGGAACAGCACGCGGTTTGGCAGGTCGGTCAGCGGATCGTAATGGGCGAGATGCGCGATCTTCTCGTGGGCGCGGCGACGTTCGGTGACATCGTTGACGACGTTGACGATGTGGCTGAGTTCGCCGTTGTTGTCGCGAATGCCGATCCGCGTCGAGGTGATGTAGCGCTTGCCGAGCGCCTGGCTTTCCCAGATATGCTCGTCCTTGAACAGGCTGCCGGATTGCAGCATCTTGTCGTCATCCGCGGTGATGATGTCGGCGGAATGCTTTGGAAACAGGTCGGCTGCGGTCTTGCCGAGAATGCTGCTCGCGCGGGACGCCGAACTGTTCCGTGGCGACGCGGTTGGCGAGCACATAGCGGCGGTCGCGGGCGTCCTTCACCGTGATCTGCGAAGGGATGTGGTCGAGGATCTGGCTCAGGAAGGCGTTGTTGCGGTCGCGCTCCTGCTCGAGCTGCTGCCGCACCGTGACGTCTTCCATGGTGGCGACCCATCCGCCGTGCGGCAGCGGCTGGTTCACGATCTGGAACGTCCGGCCGTCCTTTGACCGTACGATCGATGTGGTGATTTCGCCCTTGGCGACGCGGCGCTGGATCTCGTCGTGGAACAGCGTCGGGATCGCCGTCGAACGATCCCGTTGCCTTGCGATGCCGCATGATGTCGATCGACGGCGTGCCCGGCTTGACGACGTCCTTCGACAACCCGAACATGTCGATGAAGCGCTGGTTGCAGAGCACCAGGCGCTGCGATCCGTCGTACAGCACCAGCCCCTGCGTCATGTTGTTGAGCGCGGTGTCGAGCTGCTCTTTCTGCAATTCCAGCCGCTGCTGCGATTCGCGGTTCTGCCGGTTGATCTGCCGGATGATCAGGAGCAGCGTCAGTGCGATCGCCGCCGTCAGCCCGCAGGCGCCCGCGATCATGGCGCGGGTCTGGTCGCTCCAGTCGGCGAGCACGCTCGCAGATCGTCGTGGTCGCGACCACCGTGATCGGATAGTCGCGCAGTGCGGAGCCGGCGCCGATGCGGTCCTGGCCGTCCACCGGGCTCGTGACCCGCATCTTCTGGATGCCGCCATTCGCCCTCACGACTGTCGATCAGCGGGGCGCTGGCGAATTTCTGGCCGATCATGCTTGCGACATGCGGATGGCGCGCGATCAGCGTGCCGTCGCCATGGAACATGGAGATCGCCGCGCCCTGGCCGAGCGCGACCGAAGCGAAGAATTTTTCGAAATTGGCGGGATCGATGCGGCGGCCCAGCACGCCGAGGAAGACGCCGTCAGGTCCGCTCAGGCGATAGGCGATGACCGTGGTCCATCCGCCGGTGAAGTAGCTGCGCACGGATTCGGCGAGCACCGACGTGAAGGTCGGACCGGTCCGCAGCGTGGAGAAATAGGTGCGGTCGGAAATGTCGACTTCCGGCAGCGGCCCGGCGCGGAAGAATTGATCAGCCGGCCGTTGACGTCGAAGATGTTGACGTCGCCGATATAGGACAGCGCGCCGACCCTGGCGCGGAGCAACTGGCGCGTCTCGGCGCCCGACATCTTCTGCCGGAACTCTTCCGGCGAGGCGATCTGCGGAATGCCCATCTGGGCGATGATGTTCCGCGAGATGATGTTGGAGTCCTCGAACTGCTGGTCGAAGTGGCGGGTCAGCAGCAGCACGGTGTTTTCCAGCTCACGCTCGCCATTGGCCAGCGCGCGCTCGCGGAACTGGCCGATCATGACGGCGGTGCCGACCAGGATCGCGGCGGCGAGCAGCGCGCCGCACAGGAACAGCCACATCACGGGACCGCGGCGAACGGCGGCGGCAATCGCGCGCGACCCGTCGGTCGCGGCAACCCAACCCGTCATTCTGGCAAGCAGTTTTCGCATCTACCCAGGCCCCGGAGCCTATTGGTACGACACGAGAAATGGCATTCGCGTTAGGAAATCCGGTTACCCCGGCCTTAATCCCTGCTGCGCTCGCGCAAGCGACCTGCCCACCATGCTTAGCGCGAAGTTAAGGCGGCCGCGCGGGCTCTTTGTTTGAGCATGATCTCCGCGCAAACGCTTCGCGTTTGTCGCAGGGAAAACCGCTTCACACTTTTCGGATCATGCTCTAGCGGCGGTAGCCGGCTGCGCGCGAATAGCCGCTGCGGTTCTCCTGCACCGGGCGGCTGTCGCGGGCGCCGCGCAACTCGCTGGCCCGCGGCGTCGCGGGCTTCAGATCCTCGAGGAAGATCGGCTTGTCGAAGTAGTAGCCCTGCGCGTAGCGGATCCGCGTTGCGGCCTGCAGATAGGCGAGTTCCTCGTGGGTCTCGATGCCTTCCGCGATCACGGTCATGCCGAGCGCTTCCGAGAGCAACTCGATGGCGCGCAGGATGCCCTGGCTGCGCGGCCGCTTATGGATGTCGGTGATGAAGGAGCGGTCGATCTTGATCTCGTCGGCGGTGATGTCGGCGAGCGCCGACAGCGACGAATAGCCGGTGCCGAAATCGTCGATCGAGATGCCGACGCCGATCTTGCGCAGGATCGGCAGGATCTCGTCCTGGAACAGCGTCTTGGTGACAAAGGCGTCTTCCGTCACCTCGATCATGAAGCGCGTCGGGAAACCGGTCTGCTCGATCGCGCCGGCAAAGGCGCGCATGAAGTCGGCATTGCCGGCCTGTTTGGCCGCGACATTGATGCTGATCGTGGTCTCGTGGCCGAAAGTCTCGTTGATCAGGTCGATCGACTTGACGATCTCGGCCAGCACCAGATGGGTCAGCTCGTCGATCAGCCCGAGCTCGGTGGCGAGATTGATGAAGGTGCCGGGCGCCTGGATCACGCCCTCGTCGTCGCGCAGGCGGACCAGCGCCTCGATGCCCTTGACCTCGCGGGTACGGATGTCGACTTTGGGCTGGAAAGCGCAGCAGAAGCGCTTTTCCAGGATGGCGAGCCGCAGCGACTGCTCCACCTTCATGCGCGCCTGCGCCTCGCGCTCCATGCTGTCGTCGAAGAACGCGGCCGCGCCCTTGCCGGCGTTTTTCACGCGATACATCGCGATGTCGGCGTTGTGGCGCAGCGCGTCGTAGCTCCGGCCGTGCTCGGGATAGAGGCTGACGCCGATCGAGGTGGAGGCGAAGATTTCCGAGTTGTCGATGAAGAACGGCGCCTTGATCCGCTCCAGCATGAAGCGGACGAATTCGGCGACCTCCTGCTGGCTCTGCACCGGATGCAGCAGCAGCACGAATTCGTCGCCGGAGATCCGCGACAGCATGTCGGAGGCGCGCAGGTTCAAGCCGATCCGGTGCGCGATCTCGACCAGCAGGGCGTCGCCGACGGCGTGGCCATAGTAGTCGTTGATGTGCTTGAAATTGTCGACGTCGAGGAAGGCGAGCGCGAAGCCGGACGTGTCGCCGGCGCGCGAGCAGCTTGTTGACGCGGTGCTCGATCACCCGCCGGTTCGGCAGGTCGGTGAGCTCGTCATAATAGGCCGAGCGGAACAGCTGGTCCTCGAACGCCTTCTGCTCGGTGATGTCGGCCGAGCTCGACAGCAACAGCGTGCGCCCGGCGATGCGGACCGGCTGGTGGCTGGTCAGAAACACCTGCCGGCCGCCCTCGCGGGCAAAGCTTTCCTCGACCGTCACCGCCTGGCCGGTGCGAAGGGCTTCGCGCAAGGTGTCGCGGCGATCTTCGTGCGCCGGTCGCGCCGATCTGCAACTGCGCCGCCGCTCGTTGGCCAGCAGCACGCGGCCGTGTTCGTCCTGCACGGTGACGCCATTGGGCAGCATCCTGAGAACATCGCGCAGGATGCTCAGTTCGGACGCGGAGTCGCCGTCGTCGCCGGGCGCAATTGCTCCGGGCTCTCGGGCGTCATGGCGGGGGCCGTGCATGGCCTGAGATTGGCGAATTCCGTTGTAGTTTTTGTTAAGTGGGAACCGCGATGCCGGCTTCTTTGGCGCGATCACGGCTTTTCGATCCGCGTTGCCGGGAACGTCATTAACAGAACGTCAATGCACGCGTTCGCCCGCAGTTGCGGCTTGCCGCGACAATAGCGCTCAACTCGCCGGGATCCGGCACTGCATGATGCAGTGGATGCCGGTCTTGAGAAAGCCGATCTCGGTCTTGCCGTCGAACGGCCGCAGCGCCGAGTTCAGCAGCTTTGTGCCGAAGCCGGGCGCGCCGACATTCTCCACCGCCGGTCCCTCGGTCTCGTCCCAGGTGATGCTGAGCCGGTCGTCGGACACCGTCCATGACACCTGCAGGAAGCCGCGGGCGGAGGCGAACGCGCCGTACTTGCTGGCATTGGTGGCAAGCTCGTGAAACATCAGCGCCAGGCTGACCGCGAGCCGCGCCGGCAGGAACAGCGGATCGCCGTTCAGGTTGAAGCGGACATGGCCGTAGGGCCCGAGCTCGGATTTGAGCAAATCTCTGATATCGCAGCCGGTGCCGTCGACCCGCGCAATCAGGTCGTCGGTCGCCGACAGCGCGCGGATGCGGCTGGTCGATGGCATTCCAGACCTGCGGCTGGTCGGCCAGCACCTGGTGCAGCACCGCATGGACCGGTCGAAGTCTTGTTCTTCAGCCGGTGCTGCAGCTCGTCGACCAGCAGCTTGCGGTATTCCTCCTCCTCGATCAGGCGTTTGGAGATGTCGCGCTGATGGGCGGCGATTCCGCGGTAATGCTCGACGCCCCAGATCGTCACGCCGCACACCGCCCAGTAGATCAGCAGCAGCACGATGCGCGCCGTATCGGCCGTTGCATCGCCGAAATTGACGCTGACGCCGAGCGCGCCGGCGGCAATCGCGGTCAAAATGCCGATCCGGTAACCGCCGAGCATGGTCGCCAGCACCACGGCCGGAAAATACGGCGTGAAGAACACGTCGGGGCGGATCAGGGCCAGCCCCCAGCGCGCGGCGGTCGCGAGCGCCAGGCAAAGCACGGCAAACCCGATGGAAACCGGCAGCGCGGGATGGGAGATCCCCTGCCAGCCCCGGCGGAATTCGTCGATCAATTTTGCCATGGACCTGTCACTTCACGTGATCAGCCGAACCAAATTATGGCCGAGCATAGGGCAAAACCCGCGTTTTCCAGAGCGGCGATGCGCGCAACCATGTCATGCCGCGTCTTGCCAGCGCTTGCACCGGTTCCCGGCTGCAGGAATAGTGTCACAAACTAGACCGGTATTTTCGACAAAGGGGGAAGCGTCATGGGACGGCTGGATGGCAAGGTGGCGGTGATCACGGGCGCCACGAGCGGCATAGGCTTGCGCACGGCGGAGGTCTTCGTCGCCGAAGGCGCGAAAATCGTCATCGCCGGCCGCCGGATTGCCGGAGGGCGAGGCGCTGGCCAAACAGCTCGGCGCGACCTGCGTCTTCCGCCAGACCGACGTCACCCAGGAAGACCAGATGCGCGCGCTGATCGCGCTCGCGGTCGACAAGTTCGGCAGGATCGATTGCCTGTTCAACAATGCCGGCGGCCCGGCGCAGACCGGCGGCATCGAGGGCCTCGAGGTCGGCCGCTTCGACGCTGCGATGGCCACCCTGGTGCGCAGCGTCATGCTCGGCATGAAGCACGCCGCGCCCCACATGAAGAAGCAGGGAAGCGGCAGCATCATCAACAATGGCAGCATCGCCGGCAGCCTCGCCGGCTTCTCGTCCTCGGTGGTCTATGGCGCGGCCAAGGCCGCCGTCATCCATCTCACCAAATGCGTGGCGATGGAGCTCGGCGAATCCAATGTCCGCGTCAATTCGATTTCGCCCGGCGCGATCGCGACCGGCATCTTCGGCAAGGCGCTGGGTCTTATCGACCGAGGCCGCGGAGAAGACGCCGGCCGTGATGCGCGAGGTCTACAAGGCAGCGCAACCGATCCCGCGCGCCGGCCTGCCCGACGACATCGCGCATGCCGCGGTGTTTCTGGCCAGCGACGAATCCTCCTTCGTCAACGGCCACGATCTCGTCGTCGACGGCGCCATCACCGGCGGCCGCAACTGGACGCAACAGCAGCAGGGCTACGTCGCGCTGCGCAAGGCATTCGATCAGGGGGCGTGAGGGACGTCATTCGAGCGAAGCGAAGCATCGTTCCTGCGCAGACAAGAGTTCGCGCTCGCTCCCAATGACAGCCAGAATCGAGTAGAACAAGATTCGAAAACCCGAACCCCGTCCGTTCCATCTCGCCATCATCGCGGGCCTCGCCTGCGCGTTCCTGATCGCGAAAGTAGCACCGCTTGACGCGCGATCTCGTCACGGCCGTGATCGAGCCGCTCTGCATGACCTCGGCATCGGACGTCAATTCGCAGAACGTCGTCGAACCCATCACCTCGCACGCTTTGCCGAACGTCGCGGGCAAGCGCGTCACCGTGGTGCGCGTATTCTACGGCCCCGGCGGCTTCACGCCGCCGCACTACCATTCCGGCTCGGTCACCGCCTACATCACCAAGGGCGAGATTCGCTCGCAGCTCGGCGGCGGGCCGGTCGAGACGTTCAAGGTCGGGCAATCCTTCTTCGAACCGCCGGGCTCGACGCATCTGGTCTCGGCCAACGCCAGCACCACCGAGCCGGCGGAGTTGATCGCGATCTTCGTCGCGGATGAGGGCGCGCAGCTGACGACGCTGCTGAATTGAGGGGGGCAAACGCACCTTGTCCGCGCGGGCTGACGCTGCGCGTGCGATCGGCGATGTTGAAGTAGCGAGCAGACGCCGATCGCGGTGCACCGTCACACCGGCTTGATCTTCACCTTCAGCCCGTCGCGCGGCTTCGGGATCGGCCACATCTGCCACTCCGCCTTGTAGCCAGGCTCCAGCGAGACTTCGACGTTCTGCAGCAGATGCCGCGCGAAGGTTTTGGCCTGCATGTAGGCGAAGTGCAGGCCGAGGCACATATGCGCGCCGCCGCCGAACGGCACCCAGGCGAAGCGATGGCGGTTGCGCGAGGCTTCGTCGGAAAAGCGCATCGGATCGAACTTGTCCGGATCGGGCCAGATCTCCGGCATGTGATGCGTGTACAGCGGATTGATGCCGACCGACGTGCCGGCCGGAATCGTGTAGCCGCGGAACGAGAATTCGCGCACCGCGCGCCGCGGCATCGACGGCACCGGCGGCTTCAGCCGCAGCGCTTCCTTGAACGCCATTTCCGACAGCGGCATCTTTTCCAGATTGTCGATGCTGGAGGGGTCGTTGGCCTCGATGCCGAGGCCCGTGACCTCGTCGCGCAGCCGCGCCTGCCATTCGGGATTGGCGGCGAGCTCGCCGACAAAGGAGGTCAGCGACGACGTCAGCGTGTCATGCGCCGCCATCATCAGGAAGCTCATGTGGTCGATGACGTCCTGGGTCGACAGCAGCGCGCCGTCTTCATGGGTGGCCTGGCACAGCTGCGAGAACAAATCCTCGCCGCCGCCCCGCGCGCGACGGATCGGGATCTGTTCGGAGAAATAGGCGACGATCCGTTTGCGCCCCGCGACGCCGCGGCCCATCTGCGTGAACGGCAGCGGCTTGCGGATCGGCGCCACGGCGGCGGCCACCATGTCGACGAAGGCGTTGGTGATCTCGTCGACCTCCGGCCCGATGTCGGCGCCGAGGAAGGAGGTGGCGGCGAGATCCAGCGTCAGCTGCTTCATCGCGGGATAGACCAGCATCTCGCCGGGCTGCTGCTTCCACTGTTTGACGCGCGCGGCAATGCCGCGGTCGAGATCGACGAGGTAGGACTTCATCGGTCCGGACTTGAACGCGACCGACAGCGCGCGGCGGTGCAGGCGGTGCTCTTCGAAGTCGAGCAGCATCAGCCCGCGCGGAAACAGCAGGCCGAGGATCGGATCCCAGCCATGGGTGGAGGAGAACTGGCGCGCCTGGTCGAACAGCACGAGCTCGTTGGCCTCGGGCCCGAGCAGCGTCACGCTGGTCTCGCCGAACAAATTGGTGCGGTAGATCGGGCCATATTTGGCGGCCGCTTTCTCCACCTGTCCCTTGGGGTCGGCCAGCACCTTCAGCGTGTTGCCGATGAACGGCCAGCCTTCGCTGCCGGGGATGTGCCGTAGCGCCTTGGGTTTTGGCGGCGTCGTGACGGCGGGGGAAAGCACGCTCTGCATCGACATGGCGATTGTCCCGGTTAAAACATAAAGCTCAAAAAATGATGGTTCGGCCAAACGTCGCGAAAGCCGCAAACTAGACCGTTGTTGGCGCGCTGCAAAGCCTCCCGGACAGTCTCAATTCGCGCCACAAGGCCACATGCTTATGCTAGATTTCGTTAAAATATCAAAACGGCAGGGAGGCAATGATATGTCGAAATTGTTGCGCGGTATCATGATCGCGTTGGCGGCTGGATTTGCGGCGCTGGCGCCCGCCGCCGGACTGGCGCAGACGAAACCTTCGGTGACCAGCCTCGGGCCGGACTACCCCAAGACCGCGATGTTCATCGGCAACAGTTTTTTCTACTACAACAACGGCATGCCCGGCCATGTCACGTTGCTGCAAAAGGCCGCCGATCCCGAGCACGGCAAGGATTTTCGCAACACGATGGTCACCATCGGCGGCTCCGGCTTCGACTGGCACGACGTCGAGAACTATTTCCGGCCGAACGCCATCGGCTCCTACTCTTTCGACGAGAACAACAACATCAACTTCAACAAGGCCGGCAAGCTGTACGACGCCGCCGTCATGATGGATTGCAGCCAGTGCCCGATCCATCCGACGCTCAAAACGGTTTTCACCGAATACGCGAAGAAGAACGCCGACATCGTCCGCGCCAAGGGCGCCAGGCCGATCTTCTTCATGTCCTGGGCCTATGCCGACAAGCCGGAGATGACGGCGCAGCTGGCGGAAGCCTACACGGTGGCCGGCAACGCCAACAACGCACTGGTGATTCCGGCGGTCTTGCCTTTCGCGCGCTCGGTCAGCAAGCAGCCCGAGCTCAATCTCTATGTCCCGGACAAGCGCCACCCGAGTCTCGCCGGAACGTATCTCGCGGCCTGCGTGGTGTTCGCCGCGCTGACCGGCAAATCGCCGGTCGGCAATTCCTATCTCGCCGGCATCGATCCGCCGACGGCGAAGTTCCTGCAGGACGTCGCCTGGGAGACAGTGCAGGATTATTACGGGAAGTGACGCGCGCCGGGGCGAGGGTATGAAGCGGCGCGCTTTCATCGCGGGGTTTTGCGCAACCGCGGCGCTGCCTCTTGCAGCAAATGCGCAAACCGCGACGAAGAAGACCATCGGCTTTCTCGGCGCAACGTCCGCGGAGCTGGCAAAGCCATGGATCGCAGCGTTCGAGCAACGGCTGCAGGAACTCGGCTGGGTGAGCGGACGCAACCTCGCTATCGAATATCGCTGGGCGGAAGCCAGCGTCGATCGCTACAACGCCATTGCCGTTGAATTCGCAAATCGCAATGTCGATATCATCGTCACCTGGGCCTCGGCGCCGGTGCTGGCTGCCAAGCGGGCAACGTCGACAATACCGATTGTGTTCGCTGCACAGATGGACCCGGTCGGCGCCGGCGTCGTCACCAGCCTGGCGCGACCCGGCGGCAATATCACGGGCATATCGATCCAGCAGACCGACACCGCGGGTAAGCGCGTCGGGCTGTTGCGCGAGATGGTGCCGGGGCTCCAGCGTCTGGTCGCCATGGCCAACACGAGGGCACCGGGCGCGATGCTGGAAATGCAGGAAGTGGTGACGGCGGCGCGCGCGCTTGGCCTCGAGGCGTCGCCGCTGGAGGTCAAGGACGCAGCGGAGATCGCGTCAGGCGTCGCGGCGCTCAAGGGACGCGCGGACGCGCTTTATGTCGCGACCGATCCCCTGATCTTCGGCAATCGCAACATCATCAACGCGCTGGCGCTGGATGCGCATCTCGCGACGATTTACGGCGGCCGCGAATATGTCGACGCGGGTGCGCTGATGTCCTACGGGCCGTACTGGGTCGATCTGTTCCGGCATGCCGCCGATCAGGTCGACAAGGTCTTGCGCGGCGCAAAGCCGGTCGACATTCCCGTCGAGCAGCCGACCAAGTTCTATCTCGTCGTTAACCGCCGCACCGCAACCGCGCTCGGCCTGACCATTCCCCCGTCGCTGCTTGCCACCGCGGATGAGGTGATTGAGTGAGGCGGCGCAGCCCACAGCCACGCCGCGATTGGCCTCACGCCTTCCGCTTCGCCGCTTCCTTCTGCAGGTCCGGCGCATTGACGGCGGGGATCGCGAGGCGTCCGGGCGCGGTGAGCGGAAGTGCCGCTGCTGCCTTCTCGTTCTCCATGATCTTGGCCATCACGGCTTGCCCTGCGCGGTCGAACACTGCGCGGTTCTCGACCAGGAACTGGCGCGACTCGCGCAGCTTGGTGAGATAGCCGTTGATCTCGGGCACCACATAGCGCGCCACCATGTCCCAGCTGCGGCGGGTGTTTTCCGGATTGGCCCAGTCGTGCACGAAGCCGATGATGGCGCCGACGCCGCCGGAGGCTGTCATCAGGTTCTTGATGATCTTGACGAGATCGTCGGGCGTGCCGATGGCGGATGCCGCGCCGTCGACGAAGGCGGTCTTGTCCACGGCTTCGTCGGGCGACGAATAGGCCGTCAGCCCCGGCCGCTGCAACGTGCCGACATTATATTCATTGTGCCAGCGCATCAGGCCGGGACCTGCCTCGCGGCGGGCCTGTTCGCGGGTCTCGGCGATGTGCCAGGTGAGCAGCACGCGCCAGTTGTCACGGCTGACGGTGGTGCCGGCCTTCTTTGCGGCATCTTCGGCAAAACCCCATTGGGTCGGCAGCGCCATCAGGCCCTGCGTCGACATCGAGCCGAGCGAGATGATGCCGATGCCGTATTTGCCGGCCAGCGTCATGCCGGAGGGCGAGATCTGCGAGGCCACCACGAACGGCATCTCCTCCTGCAGGGGCAGGATCTGCAGCGCGGCGTCGTTCATCGTGAACCAGTCGCTCTTCGCGGTGACGCGCTCGCCGTTGAACAGGCGGCGGATGATGGCGATCGCCTCGTCCTGGCGGTCGCGCTGCGTCATCGGGTCGATGCCGAGCGTGTGCGCGTCCGAGGCCAGCGCGCCGGGGCCGGAGCCGAAGATGGCGCGGCCGCCGGTCATGTGGTCGAGCTGCACCATGCGCTGCGCGACGTTGAAGGGATGGTGGTAGGGCAGCGAGACCACGCCGGTGCCGAGCTTGATGCGCTTGGTGCGCTCGCCGGCCGCGGCCAGAAACATTTCCGGCGAGGCGATCATCTCCCAGCCGGACGAGTGGTGCTCGCCGCACCAGAACTCGTCATAGCCGAGATCGTCGAGCTGCTCGACGAACGCGAGGTCGCGGCGGAATTGCAGCATCGGATGCTCGCCGATCGGGTGATGCGGGGCGAGGAAGGCTCCGAACTTCAGGCGCGCCATGGCGTTCTCTCCGGACATTTGATTGTTATGGGTTTTCGGCGGCCAAGGTACGGGCTGGCTGCGTCCAAGGCAATCGCGCCAGCACAGCCTGCGATGCATGGTGGCCGTGCAAGTCATGTGTCATGCCGGCAGCCGGAATGCCCCGGTAGCTGGTTGACACAAATTGTCGCCGTCGCGCGCGCAGCAGCCGGTTGATCATTTCGGCATCACTTCCTGCTCCCGCAATCGTTACCTCCGCCGCATTCCCTGTCATGGATGCGCCGCGTGGTGCCGAATTAACACTGCACCGGGATTTCACGGGACCCGTCAGTATACGGTCTTTTTATTCCGCGCTGCAGCAACTATGTCTGGAGGCCGGCGTTGAGAATCACGCTCGCTCCCAGAGGCCGCATTTGTCGCCGCTTTCCGCCAACATCGATTTCCTGCGCCGCTTTCCGAGGCTGACCGGCTTCGGATTGCACGGCCGCGATCGTGTGCCCGGAAGCCCGCTCACCGAGGTCGCCGATTTCGGCGACAATCCCGGCGCGCTGCGCATGTTCACCTATCTGCCGGCGGACCGGCCGAAGCGGCCGGCGCTGGTCGTGGTGCTGCATGGCTGCGGCCAGGATGCGAAAGGCTACGATCACGGCGCCGGCTGGTCGACGCTGGCGCGGCGCTACGGCTTTGCGCTGCTTGATGCCGCAGCAGCAGGACAGCAACAACGCCAACACCTGCTTCAACTGGTTCAACCCGGACGACGTGTCGCGCGAGAAGGGCGAGGCGGCCTCGATCCGGCGCATGATCGACAAGATGATTCACGATCACACGTCAATCGCCGCCGCATCTACATCACCGGCCTCTCCGCCGGCGGCGCGATGACGATGGCGATGCTCGCGATTTTTCCGGAACTGTTTGCCGCCGGCGCCGTCATCGCCGGGCTGCCCTTCGGCATCGCCGGCAATGTGCGCGAGGCGCTGAGCGGCATGATGAGTTCGCCCGCGCGTCCCTCCCGCGAACTCGGCGATCTCGTGCGCAACGCCTCGTCCCATCGCGGGCCGTGGCCGAAACTGTCGGTGTGGCACGGCAGCGCCGACCGCACCGTGCATCCCGGCAATGCCGACGAGATCGTCAAGCAGTGGCTCGATTTGCACGGCCTGCCCGACGCGCCGATGTCGGAGGCCAGGGTCGACGGCCATCCGCGCCAGGTATGGTGGAACGCGGAAGGCGAGACCGTGGTGGAGTCCTACACCATTTCGGGCATGGCGCATGGCACGCCGCTCGGGCTCGCCGACAATGACGAGCGCTATGGCAAGGAAGGCGCCTTCCTGATCGAGGCCGGCATCTCCTCGTCGTATCACATCGCGAAATTCTTCGGCCTCACCCGGCGGCTGCGCCAGTCGAAGGCGCAAAACGAGGCGACGGCGAGGAACGTGCTCAGTTTCGCCGCCGGCGAACGCGCCAAGCCGTTCCCGACGGTGGCGCCGGTCATGCTGCAAGGCCCCGATCTCGCCGCGACGCTGTGGCCGCGCACGCCGCCGGCGCCGCGTCCCGAGCCGGCCGGGCCGCGGCGCGGCATCGATGTCTCCGGCCTCGTCAACCGCATGCTGACGGCCGCGGGATTGCGCAAGTAGTTTTCCTCGCCGAGACCGCCAACATTTTCTGCGCCAATCGACACGCCGCCGCTAACCGTTCGCCTCGGGCGGCTTCGGAGGGGATGGCGCCCGCCTTGCAAACTCGCGCCCGGGATAATGCCGGCCGCAATAGGCGACGAGTTCATCGATAAAGGATTTGGCATACGGGGCCAGAAAGCGTTGCGGATCCCAGGCCACGGCAGTCCATCGCCCGATGGAAGCGCTCCTGTGGACCAGCGGAAAGGCGCGGACACCGGAAGGCGGAATCCGGACATTCGCCGGCACGATTGCAACATCGTTCCCGGTTCTTGCCAGCGCGAGCAGCGTGTGAGGCGCTGCGCTCTCGAGAATCACGCGGGGCTTGATGTGCGCCACGTTGCAGGCGGCATCAAACCATCCGCGGGATGCGTAGTCCCGCCGCAGCAGCAAGAGCGCCTCGTCGGCGAGTTCGGCAATCTCCAGCTTGCGCACGCTTGCGAAGCGGTGCCGCGGAGAAACCGCCGCAAGCACATGTACCGGCGCAAGCAAGCGCCGGTGATAGCCGTCGTCAGCGGCTGGAATGATCGCGAGATGAACGTCGCCGCGCTGCAGGCGATCCGGGACGCGGGCGCCGCCATCCTCGACCAGCTCGATATCGACGGAAGGGTGCCTGCGCCGAAAGGCCGGCAGGAAATCGGCGAGCACCGTCTCCATATGCTGGGTGCTGCAGCCGACCCGCAACGCACCGGCTTTGCCGGTGCGGAGCGCGCGGGCACGCTCGCCGAACGAATTCGGCGTCCTGCAGCAGGCGCCGGCCGCGCCGCAGCAGGTCCTCGCCCTCGGATGTCAGTTTGATGCCGCGGCCGACGCGATCGAATAGCGGAATTCCGAGTTCTGTCTCGAGTGCCTGGATCTGGCGCGACGCAGCCGGTTGGCTCAGGCGCAACTGTTGTTGCGCGGCGGCAAAGCCGCCTGCTTCGGCAACCACGACGAATGTGCGCAACTGTCGAAGATCCATATCGATGCACCAGTTGCATGAATTCATCTACAATAAATGCATTGGACACATGAGGCAAGCCGCTGCAAACTTGTCCCCGTCGAGCCGAGACTTGCCTAAAGGGAGATCGCCATGTTTGACACCGAGCGTTTCGTTGCCGACTGCCGTGCCGCCTTCGCCGCGGAGCCTTCTCACAAGGCGATTCACGAGGTCGTCGCCCGCGCGATGTCCGAGCCGGCGGCGGTCTTCAAGGGGCTTGGCGAACCAAAGCGTCCCGAAATCCGCAAGCTTTTCCATTCCGACACGCTGACCATCCTCAACGTGGTGTGGCCGCCCAGCTATATCGTGGCGCCTCACGATCATCGCATGTGGGCGGTGATCGGCGTTTATTCGGGCCGCGAGGACAATGTGTTCTGGCGGCGCATTTCCGGCGAGCCGAACAGGATCGAGGCCGCCGGCGCCAAATCCCTGTGCGAGCGCGGGACCGTGCCGCTCGGCACCGACATCATCCACTCGGTCATCAATCCAATCGAACGGCTGAGCGGCGCAATCCACGTCTACGGCGGCGACTTCTTTGCTACAGAGCGCAGCAAATGGGATTCGTTGACGCTTGAGGAGGGTCGTTCGAACGGCGAAGAGGCGCGCCGCAACTTCGAGCGGGCGAGTGCGCATTACGAGGCAAGCCTGCACCGGGAAAGCCTGCGCGCCGCCGGCTGACCTAACGCCGGATTTTCCGGCGTACCGGCTAACGCCGCTACCCTTCGATCTCGCCGGTCAGGAACGGATTCGTCATCCGCTCCTGCCCGAAGCTCGATCCGGCGCCATGGCCGCAGACAAAACCGATGTCGTCGCCGAGCGGCAGCAGTTTGGTCGTGATCGAATTGATCAGCTCGCGATGGCTGCCGCCGGGCAGGTCGGTGCGGCCGACCGAGCCGGCGAACAAGACGTCGCCGACATGGGCGAAACGCAGCTCGTTGGAGAAGAACACCACCGAGCCCGGCGAATGGCCGGGGCAATGCAGGATGTCGAAGGTGAGATTGCCGATCGTCAACCTGCTCGCCCTCGTCGAGCCAGCGGTCCGGTCCGAAATTGCGCACGCCGGTCATGCCGAAGCGTTCGCCGGAGGAGACGACATTGTCGAGCAGATATTTGTCGGCGATGTGCGGCCCCTCGATCTTGACGCCGAGCGCGTCGCGCAACTCGGCGGCGCCGCCGACGTGATCGATATGGCCGTGGGTGATCCAGATTTTTTCGACGGTGACGCCGCTCTGCTTGATCGCCTCGAGGATTTTCGGCACGTCGCCGCCGGGGTCGATCACCACGGCCTTCTTGGTCGCTTCGCACCAGATGATGGTGCAGTTCTGCTCGAACAGCGTCACCGGCACGATCATCGCGCCGGCCTTCGCCTGGGTCCGGGTTTCGTCGCTGTGGTTTTCGTATGGTTTTCTTGGGTCATGACCAGCACATTGCCGATTTTTCGCTGCCCGCCAAGTAAAGTTTCGGCCGTTTTGCCCGCAGACGTGGCGGGGCAGCTATTCGAGCATGATCCGGAAAAGTGTAGCGGTTTTCCGAAAAGATCATGCTCAACGGCAAGCGCGATGATGTTCTCGCGCTTTGGCGGGATCGTCCTTGCTGGGGCGACGCGCGCCCAGGCGCTTGATGGCAACGACCTCGCGCAGCCACTGCTTATGCGGTTTCGCCGGAAAGCCGCCCCAGGTCTGGCCTGCGGGAACATCCTCGTAGATCGAGGAACGCGACGCCGTGATCGCGCCTTTGCCGACCGTGACGTGCGGCACGATGCCGGTGCGCGCACCGAGCACCACGAAATCCTCCAGGGTCACGCTGCCGCTGAGCCCGCATTGCGCGACGATGATGCAATGGCGGCCGATGATGCAGTTGTGCCCGATCTGGCACAGATTATCGATCTTGGTGCCTTCGCCGATGATGGTGTCGCGGATGCCGCCGCGGTCGATGCGCGTGCCGGAGCCGATCTCGACGTCATCGCCAATGACGACGCCGCCGATTTGCGGAATCTTGGTATGTCCCTGCGGCGCTGTTCAGATAGCCGTAGCCGTCCTGCCCGATGTCGCATCCGGGATGAATGATGACGCGATCGCCGACATGGGCATGGGTGATCGAGCAGTGATTGCCGATCGCGCAATCGCTGCCGATCGCTACACCCGGGCCGATCACTGCATGGGCGCCGATCAGGGTGCCCGCGCCGATTTTCGCCGACGGCCCGATCACCGCGAACGGATCGACGGTGACATTGCTGCCGAGCTCGGCCGAGGGATGCACCATGGCGCCCGGCGACACGCCCGACGGTCGCAAACACGGACGTCGGACGCAGCGCGCCGACATAAAGCTTGCGGACGACGGTGACGAAGGCGTCATAGGGCTTGCGCACCCGCAGCACCGCCACGCCTTTCGGCGCATGTTGTGCGAGCCGCTCGCTGGTCAACACCGCGCCGGCCTGCGTCGACTTGAGCGCGGTCGATGAATTTGGTTTCGGAAACGAAGGTGAGGTCATCGGCGCCGGCCTGATCGATCGGCGCAATATTCGGTCACGCGGCGCGCAAGGTCGGTCCCTTCGCGCGGCTCTGCGCCGGTCAACGCAACGATATCCGCCACGCTCAAATTCGCGGGCCGTGGAAAAAAACTGAACTCGGTCACAAAACTCAGGCTCCCTCAGGCAGGTCAGGATAACCCGCATCCCGGGCTATTCCCAAGCCGAATCCGGGTCAATGGTGATTTTGGCGCACGTTCCTTTCCAGTGTGCGATCCGTCAAGGGACCGTGATAAGCTCGCACGGCACACAGGAATTTTGGCGCGCATTGCACATGAACCAGGCTTCCAAATCGCCGCTTCCAGGAACGCGAATCACCGCCCGCGCTTTCTTTGTCGCGGAGCGCATCAATACGGCCGGTCTCGAACGCAGCGATGTGCTGTCTACCGCGCCGCTCGCCTTCCGCGTCGGTGACGATGGTGTCGCCGTGTTATTCCGCTACGGCGTCGTGGTGCTGATCGGGCTCAACGCGCTGGAAGAGGACGAATTCCTGCGCGGTCTGGAGCATCGCATGACCGGCACCTTGCCGCGGCGCGAGGAGGAGATTGCCAGCATCGAGCTTGCTTCCGAAAAGGATGACCAGGTGCCGCCGGGCGGCCCGATCTGCCTGCAAAGTCTGTCGCCGGAACGGTTGATCCTGATCGCGGAGGCGCTGGCCAAGAGCGTGGTGCTGGCCCGGCACGAGCGCGAGGTGTCGGCGGTGTTCGACAAGACCGAGCCTTTTGCGCGCGAACTCGGCCGCAGCGGGCGAATGGTCGGCGGCCGCCGCGCCATCCTGCAGCAGATCGGCAATGCGCTCTCGGTGCAGCATCGCGTCACCGGGCCGGTCGCCGTCTCCGAAAAACCCGACATCCTCTGGGACAAGCCGCAGCTCGAGCGCCTCTATGCGCGGCTCGAAGACGAATACGAGCTAAAGGAGCGCGCCGAAGCGCTCAACCGCAAGCTAGCCGTGATCGCCGAGACCGCGCAGGTGCTGACCGACATCATCGACACCCGCCGCTCGCTGCGGCTCGAGCTGATCATCGTGTTCTTGATTCTGTTCGAGGTGCTGATCACGGTCTACCAGCTGGCGTCGCGGGCGCATTGATCACGGTTAGCGTCCCGGGTTGGCGGTCGCGGGACAACGATGGCAGGCGACGGCGGTTCCGCGGTCCTGGCTCAGTGCCATCGGCTACTTTGCATGGGGTTGTTTTCGATGTTTTGGGTGCGCGCCGCGGCGTGCGCAAACCCTGCCCTCTCACCCACCCTCTCCTGGAGCGGGCGAGGGGAGGGAGCAGGATCACCGCTTGATCTGCGCCCTCAGCGTGTCCTCGACCACGCGGTCGAACGACGACGCCTTCGGCGGCGCCTTGGCGCGCTGCGTCGGCGACGTACTTGTCGCGCTTGGCCACCAGCGCCGCGAGCTTCTCGTTCAGCGCCTTGCGCTGGGTCGATCTGCTTGTTGATCTCGTCCATGCGCTGCTCCGGCTTCATCGCGCGCAGATTGGCCGGCAGGTCGTCGTCCTTGATCGCGGAGACGGAGGCGCGGCCGGCGTTGACGTCGGCGACGAGATCGCCGTCGCCGGTGACGGCCTCCGAGGCGATACTTCGACGCGCTTGTTGAGATAGCTCGCCATCTCCGAGGCCTGCGCTGGCGCGGCGGCCGCGACCTGCGACAACTGCTTGGTCTTGTCCTTCGGTGCGCTTCTGCAACGGCGCCGGGCCGTAGGGGATCACGGTGCCGTTGATCTCGTCGCTGCAGGATGATGATGTCCTCGTCATACGGCGTCTCGATGATGACGACCTGGCCGCCGTCCTGCGGGATCGGGATGAAGCGGCCGTTGCCGTTCTGGGCGATGTCGCGCCACACCCGCTCGGTGTCGCGCGCGACGCCGGCCAGCACGGCGTTGACGATGATGTCCTTCTGCTTGGCGACCTTCAGCGTCACCGGATATTTGGTGTCCTGCTCGTAATCCATGTGCGGCGGCGCGTCGCCGACCAGGAAGACGATGCGGCGGACGTCGCCGCCGTCGGTCCACTTCAGCTTGTTGACGGCGACGTCGAGCGCCTCGTTGACGCTCTCCGGCCAGTCGCCGCCGCCGCGCGCCTTCAGCTCCAGCAGGTTGGCGTAGAGGTCCTGGATGTCGGTGGTGAGCTCGAACTTCTTGGTGACGTAGTCGTCGCCGACGTCGCGGTAGGCGACCAGCCCCATCCGGATCTCGGCGTCGGGATTGGCATCGACGATCGCGGTTGCGATCGACCAGATCTTGCGCTTGGCGCCCTCGATCAGGCCGCCCATCGAGCCCGTGGTGTCGAGCACGAAGGCGACTTCGACGGCGGGTTTTGCCATGGCGGTCGAAGGGGTGAGGAAGGGAAGGCTGGCGAGGGTGGCGAAGGCAAGCGTTCGGGTGACGATGCGCGGCATCGTTGTTCTCCTCCAGTGCGTCGTCCCCTGAGACAACAGGTTCCCAGGGCTTCGCGGTTCCCTGAGGTCGAAATCGTGGCGGGCTGCGTACCAATTTGCGGCTTGCCGGCCTCAAAGATGAACGGATGGAATCGGATGTGCGTCGGCGCGGAATCGGCTAGGCTTGGGCGGCATGGAATCGCCCGCCCGCCAGATCCACCTCGTGCCCCCGCCGGACCGCCGCCAGTCCGAGACGGCGCTGGCGATCGCCCGCGGCACGGCGCGGCTGTTGCGCTCGCTCGGCTTTGCCTGTGTCAGCGAATTGCCGCTGCCCTCCGGCCGCCGCGCCGACCTGGTGGCGCTGAACGAGCGCGGCGAGATCTGGATCGTCGAGATCAAGTCGTCGCTGGAGGATTTGCGCGCCGACCAGAAATGGCCGGACTACCGCGCCCATTGCGACCGGCTGTTCTTCGCCTTCACGGCGGACCTGCCGTGCGAAATCTTCCCCGCCGACACCGGCCTGATCGTCGCCGACGCCTATGGCGCCCACCTGCATTGCGAGGCGCCCGAGCATCGCCTGCCGGCCGCAACGCGCAAGTCGATGACGCTGCGTTTTGCGATGGCCGCGGCGCAACGGATCAACCGCCTGGTCGATCCGCAGGGGCACGAAGAGATTTAGCGGTCGCGTCTGCAGACACAGGCGCAAGGCGGCACGTCCCATTTCTGGAGATACCCATGGCTTCCGAATCCCGCTCGCCGCGCCTTGCCGTCCTGATCGACGCCGACAATACATCCGCGAAAATCGTCGATGGATTGTTCGAGGAGATCGCCAAGCTCGGGGAGGCAAGCGTCCGCCGGATCTACGGTGATTTCTCCAATCCCCGATCGAAGGGCTGGACCGATGTCCTCGCCAGGCACGCCATCATTCCGCAGCAGCAGTTCGCCTACACGACCGGCAAGAATGCATCCGACATCACGCTCGTCATCGACGCCATGGACCTGCTGCATAGCGGCCGGTTCGACGGATTTTGCCTCGTATCCTCCGACAGCGACTTCACCCGGCTTGCTTCACGTATCCGCGAACAGGGCGTGGACGTCTTCGGCTTTGGCGAGCGCAAGACGCCGGAAAGCTTCCGTCAGGCCTGCCGCAGGTTTGTCTACATCGAAAACCTGTTTGCGCCGGTCTCGAACAGCCAGGACGTGGCTTCGGCTGCGAAGTCGCTGCAACCCGCCAGCGCCGCAACGCCCATCATCAGGAAGGTGATTACCCAGATGGACAGCGAAGACGGGTGGGTAACCCTGGGAGAAGTCGGCAAGCAGCTTGCAAACCTCGCTTCCGACTTCGATCCCAGAACCTACGGCTTTCGCAAGCTCAGCGATCTCGTACGCAAGACGGATGCGTTCGACATCGAAGAGCAGAAGGGAGGGTCTTTCCGCATTCGCAGGAAGGTCGCCGCAAAGGCGTTACCTCCGCGGCCGAGAACGGGGGCCAAGGTCGCGACGTGATCTCAGCGCGGCGCGCGCTTGGCCAGGATCCGCTGCAAGGTGCGGCGGTGCATGTTGAGCCGGCGCGCGGTTTCCGAGACGTTGCGGTTGCACATCTCGTAGATGCGCTGGATGTGCTCCCAGCGCACGCGATCCGCCGACATCGGGTTGGCCGGCAATTCCGACTTCTCGGTGCCGGTGGCCAGCAGCGCGGCGATGACGTCGTCGGCATCCGCGGGCTTGGAGAGATAATCCACCGCGCCCATCTTCACGGCCGTCACGGCGGTGGCGATGTTGCCATAGCCGGTCAGCACGATGGCGCGCGCTTCGGGACGCTTGCGCTTCAGCGCGGAGACGACGTCGAGACCGTTGCCGTCGCCGAGCCTGAGGTCGACGACCGCGAAGGCCGGCGCCGCGCGGCCGATCTGGGCGAGACCGTCCGACACCGTGTCGCAGGAGGTGACGGTGAAGCCGCGGGTCTCCATCGCGCGCGACAGGCGCTCGAGGAACGGCTTGTCGTCCTCCACGATCAGGAGCGAGCGATCGGCATGGTCCATCAGTTCGGCGGTGGCGGCGGTCAAGTCGGCTATCCCTGATATGAGCGACCTTCAACATATGGCGCGTCAATCCGCCACTGCCAAGGCCGCAAATGGTCGGATAAGGCGCGGCGAAATACCGCGATCAAATGGTTAAGCCGTTGTTTCGTCTGTGGGTTCCGCAGTCTCGAAACGGTCGCGCGGCCACACGATCTGCACCACGGCGCCGTGATCGGGGAAGGTGCGGTTGGAAAACGACACCTTGGCGCCGGTGCGCTCCAGCAGCGTACGGGCGATGAAGACGCCAAGTCCGAGCCCGCCACGATCTTCGTCGGCGCTGGGGCGGCGCGACACATAGGGCTCGCCGATCCGCTTGAGCATGTCGGGCGCGATGCCCGGGCCGTCGTCGGAGATCACGATCTCCACGGTCTCGCTGTTCCACCAGGCGTTCACCTCGACCACGTCGCGGGCGAAGTCGACGGCGTTTTCCAGAATGTTGCCGACGCCGTAGAGGATCGCGGGATTGCGCGCACCGACCGGCTCGCTGGTGGGAGCGACCGCGATGCGCACCTTGATATCGACGCCGAAGTCGCGGTGCGGCGCCACCATCTCCTCGATCAGCAGCGACAGCTTCATGTGGTCGAACGGTGCGCCCGAGGACGAGAGCTGCGCGATCTTGGCCAGAATGTCGCGGCAGCGCGTCGCCTGCTCGCGCAGCGTTTTGATGTCGGAGGAGATCGGGCCCTCCGGCACGGTCTTCTCCAGCTCGCGCGAGATCAGGAAGATGGTCGACAGCGGCGTGCCGAGTTCGTGGGCGGCGGCGGCGGCGAGCCCGTCGAGCTGGGTCAGATGCTGCTCGCGCGCCAGCACCAGTTCGGTGGCGGCCAGCGCGTCGGAAAGTTTTCGGGCTTCCTCGGTGACCTGGAATGCATAGAGGCTGGTGACGCCGATGGCGAGCGTGATGGAGAGCCAGACGCCGAACAGATAGATCGGCGGCAGCACCAGCGGATCGTCGGAATCCCACGGCAGCGGATAGTGGTAGAATACGAGGTTGGAGGCGCAGGCCACCGCGACAAAGCCGAGCGCCATGGTCATCCGCGCCGGCAGCGCGGTGGCGGAGATCAGCACCGGCGCCAGGAACAGGAACGAGAAGGGGTTTTGCAGGCCGCCGGTCATGAACAGCAGCCCGGCCAGCTCGACGATGTTGAGCGCCAGCAGGGCCGCGGCCCACACCGGCTCCAGCCGCTGCATCGGATTGAAGATGCTCTGCACCACGAGATTGAGCAGCGCCGACAGGGCGATGATGACGAGGCAGGGCACGACGGCGAAGTCGAAGTTGAGGCCCTGCGAGACGATGAAGACGGCGGCGAGCTGGCCCGAGCACGGCCAGCCAGCGCAGCCGCAAAATCGTGTCCAGACGGACATAGCGGCTCGGTTGGCGGAATTCGGCGGCGGCCAGGTCGGTCATCCCACGAGTTTACCCGCCCATGGCGGCGATCACAAATAAGCCAAACGGACGCAAGGCCTTGCGCTTGTGCGGCCGATAGCCCAATGAAACCGGCCATGACGCTCGCAGCCGATGCGCCCGCAGAGACGCCCGCTGCCGATCCGGGATCGGCGGCGATCGATGTCGAGCATCTGGTGAAACACTACAAGACCGCGCGCGCGGTCGATGGCATCAGCTTCCGCATCGCGCGCGGCAGCATCACCGGGCTGCTCGGCGGCAACGGCGCCGGCAAGACCACGACCATTGCCATGATCATGGGGCTGGTGCTGCCGACGTCAGGCCGCATCCAGGTGCTCGGCCATCCGATGCCCGAGGAGAGCGACGCAGTGCGCGGGCGGATGAATTTCGAGAGCCCCTATGTCGACATGCCGATGCGGCTCACCGTGCGGCAGAACCTCACGATCTTCGGCAAGCTCTATGCGGTGACCGATGTGCGCGGGCGCATCGCGCAGCTCGCCGACGATCTCGATCTCAACGATTTCCTCGATCGCGCCAACGGCAAGCTGTCGGCCGGGCAGAAGACCCGCGTCGCGCTGGCGAAGGCGCTGATCAACGAGCCGAAGCTGTTGCTGCTCGACGAGCCGACGGCCTCGCTCGATCCCGATACGGCCGACTGGGTGCGGCAGCACCTGCAGGACTACCGCAAGACCCACAACGCCACGATCCTGCTGGCCTCGCACAACATGCTGGAGGTCGAGCGGCTGTGCGACCGCGTCATCATCATGAAGCGCGGCCGGATCGAGGACGACGATACGCCGGAGCAGATCATGGCGCGCTATGGCCGCGATACGCTGGAGGAGGTCTTCCTCGACGTCGCCCGCGGCCGCGACCGGGAGGACGCGCGATGAGCGAGCTGACGGCGCGCGAGGGACGGGGCATTGCGCTACATCGCATCAACGCGATGGTGCTGCGCTACTGGTATCTGCTGCTGTCGTCCTGGCCGCGGCTCTTGGAGCTGATCTACTGGCCGGTGCTGCAGATCATCACCTGGGGCTTTCTGCAGAGCTACATCGCGCAGAACGACGGCTTTTTCGCCCGCGCCGGCGGCACGCTGATCGGCGCCGTGATCCTGTGGGACATCCTGTTCCGCGGCCAGCTCGGCTTCTCGATCTCGTTCCTGGAGGAGATGTGGTCGCGCAATCTCGGCAACCTGATGATGAGCCCGCTGAAGCCGATCGAATTCCTGCTCGCGCTGATGGTGATGAGCCTCATTCGCCTTGCCATCGGCGCGATCCCGATGACGCTGCTCGCCTGGATCTTCTTCGGCTTCAACTTCTATTCAATCGGCCTGCCGCTGATCGCCTTCTTCTGCAATCTGATCTTCACCAGCTGGTCGATCGGCATCTTTGTGTCTGGGCTGGTGCTGCGCAACGGGCTCGGGGCGGAGAGCATCGTCTGGACGCTGATGTTCGTGATGCTGCCGCTCGCCTGCATCTACTATCCCGTCAGCGTGCTGCCCGGCTGGCTGCAATATGTCGCCTGGGCGCTGCCGCCGACCTACGTGTTCGAGGGGATGCGGGCGCTCCTGATCGACCACACGTTCCGGGCCGATCTGATGCTCGATTCGCTGGTCCTTAACGCCGTGCTGTTCGTTGCCTCATTTGTGATCTTCCTTGCCCTTTTGCGCAGCGCCAAACGGCACGGATCGCTGCTCGGGGGTGGCGAATAAGTCACATTTCCCCGTGAAATTGCGGGCCTTTTTGCATTTCCGCCCCCAATCATGAACTAACCGGTACATTGACGCTTTATTTGCCAGCCTGCAGTATGCTGCGGCGCAAAACAGGGCTTGAGGGACATATGCCGATTGGTGAATTTGGCGGTGCACCGCCGCTGGCAGGGCAAGGCAGTCCGGCACTCACGACGCCGATGTACTGGATGTACGAGATCGCCCAGGCCTCGCTCAATCCGGCCCGCGCCGTCACCGACGCCACCAAAATCCTGTTTCAGAATCCGCTCAATCCCTGGACGCACACCGAATTCGGCAAATCGATCGCCGCCGCCTGCGAATTGTTCGAGCGCACCACGCGCCGCTACGGCAAGCCGGAATGGGGTCTCAACGAAACCACCGTCAACGGCATTCGCGTTCCCGTGGAAGTCAAATCGTCTGGGAGCGGCCGTTCTGCCGGCTGCTGCATTTCGACCGCAAGCTGACCCGTCCGCTGGCGACGCCCGGCGCCGCGCGTGCTGATCGTGGCGCCCGATGTCGGGCCATTACGCGACGCTGCTGCGCGGCACGGTCGAAGCCTTCCTGCCGACGCATGAGGTCTACATCACCGACTGGGCCGACGCGCGCATGGTGCCGATCACTGCCGGCATCTTCGATCTCGAAGACTATGTCGACTACCTGATCGAGATGCTGCATGAGCTCGGCGGCAACATGCATGTGATCGCGGTGTGCCAGCCTTCGGTGCCGGTGGTGGCTGCGGTCTCCGTCATGGAGGCCAACAACGATCCCTACGTGCCGATCTCGATGACGCTTGATGGGCGGCCCGATCGACACCCGCCGCAATCCGACCGGGGTGAATGCGCTGGCCGAAGACCGCGGCATCGAATGGTTCCGCAACAATGTCATCACCAAGGTGCCGTTCCCGCATCCCGGCGTGATGCGCGACGTCTATCCGGGCTTCCTGCAGCTCAACGGCTTCATCAGCATGAACCTCGACCGGCATATGGACGCCCACAAGGCGCTGTTTGCCAATCTGGTGAAGGGCGACGGCGATCTCGTCGACAAGCACCGCGAATTCTACGACGAGTATCTCGCGGTCATGGATCTTCCGGCCGAATACTATCTGCAGACCGTCGATCTCGTGTTCGTCAAGCACGCGCTGCCCAAGGGCGAGATGACCCATCGCGGCCGCCCGGTCGATCCCTCGAAAATCCGCCGCGTCGCGCTGATGACGGTGGAAGGCGAGAACGACGACATTTCCGGGCTCGGCCAGACCGAGGCGACGCACGCGCTGTGCCCGCTGATCCCGGCTCATCGCCGCGTGCACTACATGCAGAAGGGCGTCGGTCACTACGGCGTGTTCAACGGCTCGCGCTTCCGCTCGGAGATCGTGCCGCGCATCAACGATTTCATGATCTCGGCGATGACCAACAAGAAGCCGTCGCTGGTGATTGCGCACTCCGCGGCTGAATAACGGAAACCCGAACGCGAATCCGATTCAGCATTAACCCTCTGAATCCGCACAGGGAATTCAGATTCGCCCCTCTGGGAATGAATGAGTTCAGACTCAGTTTTTGAACCAGCTATTTGGGCCGGAATCGACCTAATTTTTTTGGTTCCAGCCCCTGCCGGTAGGGGCCGGACACGCCCGGACCCCTGTATATTGGGCAAATGATTTGTTTTTGCGCCGACCGATTTCCGTGGCGTCGGATATGGCAGATTCCGGGCGAACTGCTCCTCCCCGGACTTCCCGACATGGCTACTCGCGCGCTCCTCTACCGGCGGCCCGCCGAACCCTCGACCATCGTGGTCAGGCACGGCTCGCAATTCTTCTCGATCAAGCTCCGCCGGCACCGGCGCGCGCGCCGCTACACCTTGCGCATCAACCCGACCGACCGCGCGGCGATCCTGACCATGCCGCCGCGGGGCACCATCGTGGAGGCGCGGGAGTTCGCGACCATGCATGGCGGCTGGATCGCGGCCCGCCTGGGCCGTTTGCCGAAAGCGGCGCCGTTCCAGCCCGGAACCGTGATCCCGTTGCGCGGCGTGCCGCACCGGATCGTGCACCGTTCCGGCGAGCGCGGCACGGTGTGGACGGAGACGCGTGACAGCGGCGAGAAGATCGTCTGCGTGGCCGGAGACGTCGAATTCACCGACCGCCGCGTGCACGATTTTCTCAAGCGCGAGGCGCGCAAGGAACTGCACAAGGCCTCGATGGCCTATGCGGACGCGCTTGGCGTGCGGGTCAAGCGGGTGTCGATCCGCGACCAGTCGAGCCGCTGGGGTTCCTGCACTTCGGCAGGCTCGCTGTCGTTCTCCTGGCGGCTGATCCTCGCGCCGCCCTTCGTGCTGGATTATCTCGCCGCGCATGAAGTCGCGCATCTCGTCGAGATGAACCACTCGCCGCGGTTCTGGCGGGTGGTCGGCCGCGTCTGCGATCATGTCGAACGCGCCAAGACATGGCTCGATACCCACGGCAACGATCTGCATCGTTACGGGATCGAGGATTAGGGCGTTTCGCGGGCCAGCCCAAAGCTGTCATCGCCCGCGGAGGCGGGCGATCCGGTATTCCAGAGATAGCAGTGATAGAGCTGAGGGGCTGCGGCGTACTGGATACCCCGCATACGCGGGGTATGACGGGCTGAGTGCTTGGCCGGCTTAGCGGCCACCCCCGAACAACCGGTCCACCAGCCAGCCGTCGAGGCCGGCGCCGGCTTCCGGCCGTGCGTTCGGGTTCGGCGGCGGCGCGGAGGCGCGGGTCGGCGACGGGCGATAGGTGCCGCCATCGGAGGGGATCGGCCGCAGCGGCACGGGGGCCTGCACATTTTGCGGCGGCAGCGGCGGCGGGGCGTTGCTGACCTGCGCGGTATTCTGGAAGAAGTTCGAAAGAAAACCGCCGACGCCGCGCGAATTCGGCATTACCGCCACCGGCACGCCCTGATGCGCGGTCCGCATGAAGCGGGTCCAGACTTCCACCGGCAGGCCGCCGCCGGTCGCCTTCTTGGTCGGCGAGTTGTCGTCATTGCCGAGCCAGACGCCGGTGACGAGGTTCGCGGTGTAGCCGATGAACCAGGCGTCGCGGAAATCCTGGCTGGTGCCGGTCTTGCCGGCCGCAGTCCAGCCGGGGATGTCGGCCTTGCGCGCGGTGCCGCTCGCGATGGTCTCCTGCATCATGGTGTTCATCATCGCCACATAACGCGGCTCGATCACCTGGTTGGCTTGCTCGGCCTGGCGGGCATAGAGCACCTTGTTGCCTTCCATGGTGCGGATCTTGGTCACCACATGCGGCGCGACGGCCTGGCCGCCATTGGCAAACGCCGCATAGGCGCCGACCAGCTCGGTGACCGAGACTTCCGACGTGCCGAGCGCGATCGACGGATTGGCGTCGAGTTTGGAGGAAATGCCGAGCCGGTGCGCGGTGCGCACCACGTTCTTCGGCCCGACCTCGATGCCGAGCCGCACCGCCACCGTGTTGAGCGACATCGCCAGCGCCTGTGTCAGCGTGACAGCGCCGAAATATTCGTGGGTGTAGTTCTCGGGCGCCCAGCCCTTGATGTTCAGCGGCGCATCCTGGCGGATGGTTTCCGGCGTCAGGCCCGCTTCCAGCGCGGTCAGATAGACGAACGGCTTGAACGCCGAGCCGGGCTGCCGCTTGGCGGTGACCGCGCGGTTGTACTGGCTGTCGGCGTAATTGCGCCCGCCGACCATGGCGCGCACCGCGCCGTCGGGCGTCATCGCCACCAGCGCGCCTTGCGTGACGTTGAACTTCACGCTCTTCGCCGCCAGCTCGTCGATGATGGAGGCTTCCGCCACGCTCTGCAGCTTGGGATCGATGGTGGTCTCGACCACGATGCTCTGGTCGATCTGGCCGACGAGGTCGTCCAGCACTTCGCCGATCCAGTCGGCGACATAGTTGACGGTGCCGGCGCCCGCCGGCTTCACGTTGTAGGAGGGATGGCCGATCGAGGCCTGCGCCTGCGCGTCCGTGATGAATTTGGCGTCCGCCATCGCGGTCAGCACGATCATGCGCGCGCTGCTCGGCGCCTTCGGGGTTGCGGTTGGGCGCGAGGCGCGACGGCGATTTGACGAGGCCCGCGAGCATCGCGGCTTCCGCAATCGTCACGCTCTTGGCCGACTTGCCGAAATATTTTTGCGCCGCCGCTTCCACGCCATAGGCGCCGGAGCCGAAATAGACGCGGTTGAGATAGAGCTCGAGGATCTCGCTCTTGGAATGCTTGCGTTCCAGCCAGAGCGCGAGCTCCACCTCCTGCAGCTTGCGCTTAAAGGTGCGCTCCTGGGTCAGGA
Organism: uncultured Alphaproteobacteria bacterium; assembly: GCA_963726865.1. Classification (GTDB taxonomy): domain Bacteria; phylum Pseudomonadota; class Alphaproteobacteria; order Rhizobiales; family Xanthobacteraceae; genus Bradyrhizobium. Next base: position 34,747 of record CAVSEE010000015.1, read on the forward strand.
ACAGGTTCTTCGCGAGTTGCTGCGTCAACGTCGAGCCGCCCTGCGAGACGCCGCGGTGCAGCACGTTGGCGACGGCGGCGCGGCCGATGCCGATGGGATCGACGCCGAAATGCGAATAGAAGCGGCGGTCCTCGATGGCGATGAAGGCCTTCGGCAGATAGGGCGGCAGGTCCTTCAGCGCGACATTGGAGCCCGCCATTTCGCCGCGGGTCGCCAGCACGCTGCCGTCGAGGCCGACGATCTGGATGGTCGGCGGACGTTTTGGGATTTCCAGCGACTGGATCGCCGGCAGATGCGCGCCGACCCAGATCACGAGGCCGACGACGCGCGATGGCGCCCCACAGCGACAGCACCGCGCCCCAATAGACCAGCCGGCCGAGGCGGGAGCGGCCGCTTGCCTTTGCGCGTCGCTTGGCGCCGCTCTTGCTCACGCGGGATTTGCGCTCCGGGGGACGGGACGGCGCATCGTCGTCGTCATCGTCGTCATCATCCACCTTCCGTTTGGCGGACTTCTTCGGCTTTTGTTCGGCGGCGGGGATGCGGTCCTTGGGATCGAGGCGCAAATCGGCGAGAGCCGCGGAAAGCCCAAATCGCGGCTCCTTGCGTCCGCTCTTTTTCCGTCCCCACGCCATACGAAAACGCCGTCTCACACCGGTCCCCGCCGCACGCTAATCGGGCGGACTTTAAGGGCCGGTTAGCGAGAGGTTAATGCGGGATTAGGAGCTGCGGCGGGCCGTGCTAGAAAGCCGCGGCAAAATGGAGAACGGCATGGGCCATATCGATCCGACCAAGGAAGTGTTTGCGCAGTTTCGCGACAGCGATCGGCCGGGCCCGATCCACATGCTCAATCTGGTGCGGCTGCGCGCGCAGGCCGCCTATCCCGACGGGCGCAAGGCGACCGGCGCGGAAGCCTATGCCGCGTATGGGCGCGAGAGCGGGCCGGTGTTCGAACGGCTCGGCGGCAGGATCGTCTGGCAGGGCAAGTTCGAGCTGATGCTGATCGGTCCGCAAGAGGAGCGCTGGGACCATTGCTTCATCGCCGAATATCCGTCGTCGCCGCCTTCGTCGAGATGATCCGCGACCCCATCTACCGCGAGGCGGTGAAACATCGCCAGGCCGCGGTGGAGGATTCCCGGCTGATCCGCCACGCCGTGCTGCCGGTCGGCAAGAACTTTGGGGAGATACCGAAGTAGCCGTCACAAAACAAATCGGCGGCCCGAAGGGCCGCCGATCGCATTCCAATTCGGCTCAGTGACTAGCCCGCCGGGCCGGCGTCCTCCAGGATCGGGCCGAACAGTTCCCAGCGCTCGCCGTTGAACTTCATCATCTGCAAGCTGCTTGTTGACGCGGTAGTCGTCGGGGCCGGTGTTGATCTTCATGCCGGGCAGGCCGAGATCGAGCACGACGTCCTTCAGCGAGGCGGCCTGCTTCATGACGTTCTCGCGCGTGAGGTCGTCGCCGCACTGCTTGAGCACCTGCACCAGCAGCTGCGCGGTCGAATAGCCGTAGGTATTGACCGTGTTCATCTTGTCGCCTTCGGGGAAGTACTTCGCCATGAAGTCGAGATACTTCTTCAGGCCCGCATCGTCCTTCCAGGTCGGATCGGCCGGATCCTTGCCGTAGTTGACGCTGATCACGCCCTTGGAGGCTTCAAGGCCCGCCGGCTGCAGCGTGGCGCTGACCGGGCTCGCGTTGATGTCGAGGATGTGGACGGGCTTCCAGCCGAGTTCGTGGATCTTGCGGATCGCCTGCGCCGCCTGCTTCGGCGTCGTGGCGCTGTAGAACAGGTCCGCGCCGGCGTCCTTGATCTTCAGCACCTGCGAATCGATGGTCGGGTCGGAGACTTCGTAGGAAGCTTCCGCCACGATCATCTTGGCCGCCTTGTCGCCAAGGCCGGCCTTCAGCCCGTTGATGTAGTCCTTACCCAGATCGTCGTTCTGATAGAGGATGCCGATCTTGGCGTTCGGGTGCTCCTTCAGAATGTAGGTGCCGTAGATGCGGCCCTCGACGAAGTAGTTCGGGTTGTAGCCCATGGTCCAGGGGAAGTTCTTCGGATCGGTGAACTTCGAGGCGCCGGTGGCGGCGAACAGCTGCGGCACTTTCTTGCCGTTGAGATATTTCTGCACGGCGGCGTTGGCCGCGGTGCCGATGACCTGGAAGGTCAAGAGGACTTCGTCGCCTTCCACCAGCTTGCGGATCTGCTCGACCGTCTTCGGCGGCGAATAGGCGTCGTCATACTGGATCAGGTTGATCTTGCGGCCGTTGATGCCGCCCTGGTCGTTGATCATCTTCATGTAGGCGGCCTGCGTCTTGCCGATATTGGCATAGACGGAATAGGCGCCGGAGAACGGCACGGTCTGGCCGATCTTGATCTCGGTGTCGGTCGCGCCGGTGTCGTATTTCTTCTGCGCGTAGGCCGACGATGCCGACAGCGCGATCGCGACCGCCGTTGCCGTGACCAGATGGAAAATCCCGTTCCTCATCGTGCTGGTTTCCTCAATTGATGTGCTGAAGCCGATGGTCTTGCCCGCAACCAATGCGGCCGCCATCGCTGGCGGCGGATACTGGCGGAAGCCATGGTGCAATGCAAGACGAGCGGGCGGGACGCCGGATCAAATCAGCTCAGCCACAGCAAGATCAACGCGAGGGCAGCGGGCGCGGCCTGCACAAAAAGTATCCTGCGGCTGACGCTGTCCGCCCCGTAGACGCCGGCGACGATCACGCAGAGCAGGAAGAATACCTTGATCTGGAATGCCAAGGCCGGGCACCGGATGGAACAGTCCCCAGACCAGGCCGGCGGCGAGGAAGCCGTTGTAGAGGCCCTGATTGGCGGCCAGCACCGCCGAGTCGTCGGCCTTCTCCTGGGTATTGCGAAAGGTCTTCAGGCCGAGCGGCTTGGTCCAGAGAAACATCTCCAGGATCAGGAAATAGACGTGCAGCGCGGCGACCAGCGCCACCAGGGCATTGGCGATCCAGATCATGTTTTCCCCCGCCTCTCCGGATTTCGGGTGGACGGTAGCACGTTCCGCGTGAAAACTGCGAGACGCGACCATGGAGGAAATCATCGATGTCCGCCATCTTCCGCCTCGACCGCCTGAAGACGCCGATCGGCATCGCGCTGCTCGTGACCGACGATGACGGCGTGCTGCGCGCGCTGGACTGGGAGGACTATGAGCCGCGCATGCGCGAGCTGCTGCGGCTGCAATACGGCGCGGTCGAATTGAAGGACGCGCGCGCGCCGGCGGGTGTGAAGGCGGCGCTGTCGGCTTATTTCAAGGGCGACCTCGACCGGCTCGGCGAAATCGCCTGGCGCGTCGCCGGCACGCCGTTCCAGCGCAAGGTGTGGACCGCGCTGCCGAAGATTCCGCGCCGGCTCGACCATGAGCTATGGCGCGCTGGCGGCGAAGCTCGGCGCGCCCCGCGCGATGCGCGCGGTCGGACACGCCAACGGCTCGAATCCGATTTCAGTGGTCGTGCCCTGTCACCGCCTGATCGGCGCCAATGGTTCGCTGGTGAAGTATGGCGGCGGGCTCGAGCGCAAGCGCTGGCTGCTGCGGCATGAGGGCGGTGGAGATAGCCGTCCATACGCGGAGACGTCGACCGTCTCGGCACCGTCACGGCGATGGTTCCGGGCTGCCGGCCGCCGCGGCTGCGCCTCGTCCTGCGCGAGCAGATGCAGCAGCGCGCTCTTGATCGCGGCCTGCCGGGTCGGCGCGTTGATCTGCGCGCCGAGCAGGTCGGTGACGTAGAACACGTCGCGGGCGCGCTCGCCGAAGGTCGCGACATGGGCCGAGGCGATGTTGAGATTGAGCTTCGAGATCGCCGTCGTCAGCTCATAGAGCAGGCCGGGGCGGTCGAGGCCGGACACCTCGATCACGGTGTAGCGGTCCGACCACGGTTGTTGATGGTGACTTCCGGCTCGACCACGAAGGCGCGCGCCTTGCCGTTGCCCTTGGCGGTGCGGCGCGCCACCACTTCGGGCAGGCGCAGCTTGCCTTCCAGCACCTGCTCGATCATCTCGCCGATCCGGGTGGCGCGGCGGGCCTCGTCCTCGTCGCGGTCGTATTCCCGCGAGATCGCGATGGTGTCGAGCGCGCGGCCGTCGGTGGTGGTGTAGATCTGCGCGTCGACGATGTTGGCGCCGGCCGAGGCACAGGCGCCGGCGATGATCGACAGCAGCCAGGGATGGTCGGTGGCGAGGATCGTCAGTTCGGTGACGCCGCGCGCCTCGTCGAAGCCGACATTGATCGCAAGCTTGTGGTCGGCCTCTTCGCTGGCGCGGATGAAGCGCGCCTGGCGGATCTTGTGCGCCAGGTCGACCTTGAGCCAGTAGGCCGGATAGTGCCGGCTGATATAGGCGTTGAGCTCGGCTTCCGGCCATTCGGTGAAGGTGGCGCGGAATTCCGACTGCGCCACCGCGATGCGCCGGGCGCGGTTCACTTCCGAGAAGCCGCCGGTCAGCACCGGCTCGGTCTCGTAATACAGCGTGCGCAACAGCTGCGCCTTCCAGCCGTTCCACACGCCCGGGCCGACGCCGCGGATGTCGGCGGTGGTGAGGATGGTCAGCAGCTTCATCTGCTCGACCGACTGCACCACGGCGGCGAAATTCTCGATGGTCTTGCGGTCGGAAAGGTCGCGCGACTGCGCGACCGTCGACATGGTCAGATGCTCCTCGATCAGCCATGCGATCAGTTCGGTGTCGGCGGCGGAGAAGCCGAGCCGCGGGCAGAGCCGCCGCGCCACCTTGGCGCCGGCGATCGAATGATCCTCGGGCCGGCCCTTGGCGATGTCGTGCAGCAAGGTGGTGATGTAGATCACCGCGCGATGCTCGGGGCGGATCTTGCGGAACAGGTCGCTTGCCACCATGAACTCGTCGTTGCTGCCGCGCTCGATCTCCTGCAGGCAGCCGACGCAGCGCAACAGGTGCTCGTCCACGGTGTAGTGATGATACATGTTGAACTGCATCATCGACACGATCTTGCCGAAGGCGCGGATGAAGTGGCCGAGCACGCCGGTCTCGTTCATCCGCCGCAGCACCGACTCGGCATGCTGCGAGGTCAGGATCTCCATGAACAGCCGGTTGGCTTCCGGATTCTCGCGCAGCTGCGTGTTGATCAGCTTCAGCGAGCGCGTCACCGTGCGCATCGCGTCGGGATGGAAGGCGAGGTCGTTCTTCTGCGCCAGGCGGAAGATGCGGATCAGATTGACCGGGTCGTGCTTGAAGACGTCGGGCGCGGCGAGGTTGATGCGGTTGTTGTCGATGATGAAGTCGTCGCTGTCGGGCACGCGCCGTCGCTTCACGCTCGGCCGCAGCTTCGCCACCATGCGGGTCAGCACCGGCGCCGGCTTGGCGTTCTCTTCCTCGAGCTTGGCGCACAGGATCGCGGTGAGGTCGCCGACGTCCTTGGCCACCAGGAAGTAGTGCTTCATGAAGCGCTCGACGTCCTGCATGCCGGGATGGCTGGTGTAGCCGAGCCGGACCGCGATCTCGCGCTGCATGTCGAACGACAGCCGCTCCTCGGCCCGGCCGGCGAAGAAATGCAGATTGCAGCGCACCGACCAGAGGAAGTCGGCGCAGCGGCGGAAGGTGCGGTATTCCTGCGCGTCGAACACGCCGCGCTCCAGCAGCTCGTCGGTCTCGCGCACGCGGTAGACGTATTTGGCGATCCAGAACAGCGTGTGCAGGTCGCGCAAGCCGCCCTTGCCGTCCTTCACATTGGGCTCGACCAGATAGCGCGACTGCCCGCCGCGGCGATGCCGCTCCTCGCGCTCGGCGAGTTTGGCGGTGACGAATTCGGCGGCGGTGCCCTGCACCACTTCCTTGTCGAAGCGTTCGACCAGTTCGTCATAGAGCGGCTGGTCGCCGGTGAGGAAGCGCGTCTCCAGCACGGCGGTGCGGATGGTCATGTCGCCGCGCGCCTGGCGGATCGATTCATCGACCGAGCGCGTGGCGTGGCCGACCTTCAGCCCCATGTCCCACAGGCAATAGAGGATGGCCTCCGCCACCTGCTCGCCCCAGGCGGTCTGCTTGTAGGGCAGGATGAACAAGCAGATCGATGTCGGACTCCGGCGCCATCAGCCCGCGGCCGTAGCCGCCGGTGGCGACGACGGCCATGCGCTCTTCGCCCGAGGGGATGTGCGAGCGATAGAGATGCCGGGTGGCGGCGTCGTAGAGGATGCGGATGATCTCGTCCTGCATGAAGCAGAGCCGCTCGGCGCAGCGGCGGCCGTGGCGATCTTTCAGCAGGATCGCCTGCGCCGTGGCGCGCGCGGCGATCATCTCGGCCTTCAAGAGCTGCGCCAGCGCAGAGCGGAAGGTGTCCTCGCGGCCGGCATGTTTGTCGGCAAGCGCATCGACCGCCGCGGTGATCCGCGCGGTCTCGAAACGGTCGTCCGCTTCGCTGCGGCTCTCTTTCACGACACTGTCCATGCGTCTATCGGATAACGGACCGCGCCCGTGCTGTCACGGGAGATTGTGGAGGCGGAGCAGGTCCATGCTGTTTTGACCGTTGTTTGGGCAAAACTGTTCTCGTCGTGCCGGGTTGGCGACGGCTATTTTCCCATTGATTTCAATATCTAACTGATTGAAATTGCGGGCCGTTTTGTAGAGGGGTCTGACCATGTCCATTCTTTCGCGCCGCGCCTTCGCCGCTGCCTTTGCCGTCTCGGCTTTCCTGCCCGGCGCCGCCTTCGCCGCCGATCCCCTCAAGGAGATCCGCATCGACTGGGCGACCTACAATCCGGTCTCGATGATCCTCAAGCAGAAGGGCCTTTTGGAAAAGGAATTCACCAAGGACGGCATCAGCGTGGTCTGGGTGCAGTCGGCCGGTTCCAACAAGGCGCTGGAGTTTCTCAACGCCGGCTCGATCGACTTCGGTTCGACCGCGGGCTCGGCCGCGCTGGTCGCCAAGATCAACGGCAACCCGATCAAGTCGATCTATGTCTATTCGAGGCCCGAGTGGACCGCGCTGGTGACGGGCAAGGACTCCAAGATCGCGAGCGTCGCCGATCTCAAGGGCAAGCGCGTCGCGGTGACGCGCGGCACCGATCCGCACATCTTCCTGGTGCGGGCACTGCTCGGCGCCGGTCTGTCCGAAAAGGACATCACGCCGGTGCTGCTGCAGCACGCCGACGGCAAGACCGCGCTGATCCGCGGCGACGTCGATGCCTGGGCCGGCCTCGATCCGATGATGGCGCAGGCCGAAGTGGAGGAGGGCGCAAAACTGTTCTTCCGCAAGGCCGATGCCAACACCTGGGGCATCCTCAATGTGCGCGAACAGTTCCTGAAGGATTATCCCGACGCGGTGCGGCGCGTGCTCGCGACCTATGAGGAAGCGCGCAAGTATTCGCTCGCCAACTACGACGACCTGAAGAAGACCTTCATCGGCGTGACCAAGCTGCCCGATGCCGTCGTCGACAAGCAGCTCAAGGAGCGCACCGAGTTGACCCACAGCCGCATCGGCGCGCCGCAGCGCGAGTCGATCCTGGCCGCGGGCCTCGCTCTGCAGCAGGCCGGCGTGATCGATGCCAAGGTGGATGTGAAGGCGACGCTGGATGCCCTGATCGACGATCAGGTCCCGCTGCCGACGAATTAGTTTCTGTCGCCCCTGCGAAAAGCAGGGGCCCATAACCACAGGCCATGGTTGGTGAGGGAAAGCCGGCCACCCGCCTGCCCCAAGCGGAGCCGCTGCGTATGGGCCCCTGCTTTCGCAGGGACGACGTCACGCAAAACCGCGACCTTCGTCACCTTGCAATCTCCCGGAGAACCGTTCTTGCTATGGCCATGACCGTCGAATTGCCCGCGCTGGAACAGGCCGCCCCGCCGCGAAGACGCGCGCGGCTGCGTACGCTGGCACGGCTGCGCCGGTTCACGCGGCCGGCGCTCGGGTTCCTGCTGCCGGTGGGTCTCGCGCTCGGCTGGGAGCTGTATGTCGGGCTTGGCTATTCCAACGGACGGCTGGTGCCGCCGCCGACCAAGGTCTTCGCGACCATCATGGAGCTGGCCCGCAGCGGCGAGCTCAGCCGCCACATCATGGCGACGCTCTATCGCGTGTTCGCCGGCTTCGGCCTCGGTGTCGTCGCCGGCACGCTGCTCGGCGCCGTCTCCGGCTATTGGGGTTTGGCGCGGCGGCTGCTCGATCCTACCGTGCAAGCGCTCCGCGCCATTCCCTCGATTGCCTGGGTGCCGCTGTTTATCCTCTGGCTCGGCATTTTCGAGACCTCCAAGGTCGCGCTGATCGCGGTCGGCGTGTTCTTTCCGGTGTATCTCGGCGTGATGGGCGCTATCCTCTCGGTCGATCGCAAGATCGTCGAGGTCGGCCGCATCTTCCGCCTGTCGGGACCGGCGATGATCCGCCGCATCCTGTTGCCCGCAGTGCTGCCGGCCTATGTGTTGGCGCTGCGCGTCGGCCTTGGTCTCGGGTGGATGTTCGTGGTCGCCGCCGAATTCATGGGCGCGTCCGAAGGCCTCGGCTATCTCCTGATCGACGGCCAGCAGCTCGGCAAACCCGCGCAGATCGTCGCCGCTATCGTGATCTTCGCCATCCTCGGCAAGACCACCGACTGGCTGATCGAGATCGCGACCACGCCGCTGCTCCGCTGGCAGGACGCCTTCGGCCGGCAGGGAGGAGCGGCCTGATGCTTGCGCTGGAGCACGTCGGCAAGACCTATCCCAACGGCGTCCACGCGCTGGAGCGCTTTTCGGCAAAGATTCAGCCCGGCGAGATCGTCGCCATCATCGGCGGCTCCGGTTGCGGAAAATCGACGCTGCTGCGCGCCGTGGCCGGTCTCGACCGCGCCAGCACCGGCGCGGTGACGCTCGATGGCACCACCATCACGGCGCCGCACGAAAAGATCGGCATCATCTTCCAGGAGCCGCGGCTGCTGCCGTGGCTCAGCGTCGCCCACAATATCGGCTTCGGCCTGTTCAACCTGCCGGCGGATGTGCGCCGCGCGCGGATCAACCGCGCGCTGACGCGTGTCGGCCTTGCCGACAAGGCCGATGCCTGGCCGCGCGAACTCTCCGGCGGACAGGCGCAGCGCGTCGCGATTGCCCGCGCGCTGGTGGGGCAGCCGGAAGTGCTGCTGCTCGACGAACCGTTCTCGGCGCTCGATGCCTTCACCCGCCGCGACCTGCAGGACCATCTGCTCGACCTCTGGGCCGACACGCGCCCGACGCTGGTCCTGGTAACGCATGACGTGGATGAGGCCGTGGTGCTGGCGGATCGCGTACTTGTGATGCGGCCGCGGCCGGGGCGGCTGTTCCAGGAGATCCAGATCAATCTCGGCCGGCCGCGCGACCGCAACTCCCAGCACTTCGACGCCTTCAAGCGCCGGGTGTTGACCGCGCTCGACCGCTCACTCGACCGCAACATCCCCGATGCCGAAGGGGAGGCTCGCGCCGGCGAAGCGATGTGGTGGTGACACGGACGGATTTTTTCTCTACATCCGGCGTGGAAAATTCAGGGGAGAAAAACAACAATGGATGCCGCCGAACTCCGCGCCATGCAGGCTCCGATCAAGGAGCGCTACAAGACCGATCCCGCCGCCGCCGTCATCACCTTGAAAGCCAAGGGCTCGATCGACAATGAAGGCATCGCCTGCAAGGTCGAGACCGGCCGGGCGCTGGCGGTTGCCGGCCTGCATCCCGCAACCGGCGGTTCCGGGCTCGAACTGTGCTCCGGCGACATGCTGCTGGAGGCGCTGGTCGCCTGCGCCGGCGTGACGTTGAAGTCGGTCGCGACCGCCGTCGAGGTGCCGCTGAAGGCCGGCCATGTCATCGCCGAAGGCGACCTCGATTTCCGCGGCACGCTCGGGGTCGACAAGGAAGCCCCGGTGGGCTTTGCCGAAATCCGCCTGCGCTTCGAGGTCGCTACCGACGCACCGCAGGACAAGCTCGATCTGCTGCTGAAACTCACCGAGCGCTATTGCGTGGTCTATCAGACCATCAAGAACGGCCCGAAGGTCTCGGTGTCGATGAAGCGGGTGTAGCCCGATGTCGTCCCGGCGAAAGCCGGGACCCATACGCCGCGGCCCATCGATTTGAAAATGCTGTTTGACGGCGTTCGCGCCACATAGGCAGTTGTGGTTATGGGTCCCGGCTTTCGCCAGGACGACACTGAATTTGAGATGTCCCCCGAACTCTCCTTCCTCCTGATGCTCGCCTTCCGCATGGCCATCGCTGCGGCGTTCGTGGTGTCGGCCTCTGTGGTCACCGAGCGTTCGGGGCCGGTGATCGGCGCGCTGGTGGCGACGCTGCCGATCTCGGCGGGGCCGTCCTACGTCTTCCTCGCGCTCGATCATGACGCAGCCTTCATCGCCGAGGGCGCGCTCGCCAGCCTGCCGATCAACGGCGCGACGATCTTTCTCGCGCTCACTTATTCCGTGCTGGCGCAGCGCTTCAGCCTCTGGATCAGCGCGGGGGCCGCGGTCGCGGTGTGGCTGATGCTGGCCACGGTCATCCGTCATTTCCAGTGGACACTGCTATCAGGCGTGATCGCCAACATCATCACGTTCGCGATCTGCGTGCCGCTGATGCGGCCCTATATGCATGTGAAGAAGATGCCGCTGATCACGCGGCGTTGGTACGACATTCCGCTGCGCGCCGGCCTCGTCGCGCTACTGGTCGCCACCGTGGTGACGACGTCGAGCTGGGTCGGGCCGCGAATCTCAGGGATCATGGCGCTGTTCCCGATCGTCTTCACCAGCCTGATGCTGGTGCTGCATCCGCGCATCGGCGGGCCGCCGACGGCCGCAGCGATTTCCAATGGCGCCTGGGGCCTGATGGGATTTGGGCTTGCGATTGCCGTGATGCACGGCGCTGTATCGAACTTCGGCTCGGCGATCGGGCTGAGTTTGGCGCTCGCCACCTGCATCGGCTGGAACCTGGCGCTGTGGTGGAACGGGCGGCGCAAGGCGGTGCGCTTCTGACCCGCCGAGATTCCAGCCCTGCGTCAGCATCGATAGTTACCGATGCCGGGCAGACGCGCTAAGGTGCAAGCGGGACCAGGATCGGGGCGCGCGGTGGAGGGACTGTACAAGGTCGAGTACGACATCGGCGACGGCTCCGGCCGCAGCGTGCTGTACGCGCATGCCGGGAAAATGCTGGGCGGCAACACGGCATTCGCTCACTTCGGCACCTACGAGACTGTCGACGGCGAGATTGTTGCAAAGCTCAGGACGCAGCGCCACAGCCGGTCGCCGCAGCGCCGGTCGCTGGTCAGTTCCGACTCCGTCACCATCCACATTCGCGGCAAGCCGCAGGGTAACGTCTGGCGCTTCGAGGGAGCCGTGGTCGAGGATGCCTCGCGCTTTCGCGCGGTGATGACGCCGCTTGGCGACGACGATATTCCGTCGCCCGGTGCGGTCGGCGAGGGCGGCATTGTCAGCGGGCTTTATTCGATCGATATCCGGATGCTGGACGGGATTGCCGGTGGCCAAACCGGCGTGATGCTGTTGCGCGACGGCCGCATTCTCGGCGGCGATGCCTTCTTCTATTATCTTGGTGCCTACTCGTCGGCGAACGGCCGCTGGAAGGGCCAGTTCGTCAATCAGGAACACACGCCGGCCAAGAGCGAACATCCCTTGTTCGGCGGCCATGAGGTGGGCATCGGCTTCTCCGGCAGCTGCGATGACAAGGGCGCCGAAATGGAAGCAACTGCGCTGGCCGGCAAGCTCAGCATCCGCTTCGCCGCTACGCTGAAGCTGATCGAACCATTCGCCAAATCGGGCGGCTGATCGGCTGACTACTTCTTTGGCAGTTTCGCCTTCAGCGCATAGAGCGCCTCCAGCGCCTCGCGCGGCGACATCTCGTCGGGGTGCAGCGCCTTCACGGCGTCCATCAATTGCTCGGCTTCGCTCGGCGGTGCAGCCTCGGCCGCGGCGCGCGAGGGGACGGCGAACAGCGGGAGATCGTCGGCCAGGGCGCGGGCGGTCTGGCCGCGGTCTTGCGCTTCGAGTTTTGCCAGCACCGATTTGGCGCGGGCGATCACGGCGGGCGGCAGGCCCGCGAGCTTCGCGACCTGGATGCCGTAGGAGCGGTCGGCCGAGCCGGGCAGCACCTCGTGCAGGAACACGACGTCGCCTTGCCATTCCTTGACGCGGACCGTGGCGTTGAACATGCGCGGCAGCTTGGCCGAGAGCGCGGTCAGCTCGTGATAGTGCGTGGCAAACAGCGTGCGGCAGCGGTTGGCCTCATGCAGATGCTCGATCGCGGCCCAGGCGATGGAGAGGCCGTCGAAGGTGGCGGTGCCGCGGCCGATTTCGTCGAGGATGACAAGCGAACGCTCGCTGGCCTGGTTGAGGATCACGGCGGTCTCGACCATCTCCACCATGAAGGTGGAGCGGCCGCGCGCGAGATCGTCGGCGGCGCCGACGCGCGAGAACAGCCGATCGACAATGCCGATGCGGGCGCGCGCCGCCGGCACGAAGGAGCCGATCTGCGCCAAGAGCGCAATCAGCGCGTTCTGGCGCAGGAAGGTCGATTTGCCGGCCATGTTGGGGCCGGTGATCAGCCAGAGCTGGCCGTTGTCCTGCGACGGACCGGGAGAAAGGTCGCAGGAGTTGGCAATGAACGGCTGGCCGTCGCGCTTCAGCGCCTGTTCGACCACGGGATGGCGGCCGCCTTCCACGGCAAAGCCGAGCGATTGATCGACCTCGGGGCGCACATAATTGTCGTCGACCGCGAGTTTTGCGAGCGCGGTGGCAACATCGAGCATCGCGAAGGCGTGCGCGGCGGCGCGGAGATCGTCGCTTGCAGCCAGCGCCATGGCGCAGAGCTTGTCGAAAATCTCCAGCTCCAGCCCCAGCGCGCGGTCGCCGGCATTGGCGATCTTGGCTTCGATCTCGCCGAGCTCTGCGGTGGTGAAACGGACTTGCCCCGCCAGCGTCTGGCGATGGATGAAGGTCGCATTCAGCGGCGGCGACATCAGCTTGTCGCCGTGCTGGGCGGTGACCTCGACGAAATAGCCGAGCACATTGTTGTGCCGGATCTTCAGGCCCTTGATGCCGGTGTCGTCCGCATAGCGCGCCTGCATCGCCGCCACCACGAGGCGCGAGGCGTCGCGCAGGCTGCGGGTCTCATCCAGCGCGCTCTCATAGCCCTCGCGCACGAAGCCGCCGTCGCGCTTGATCAGCGGCAGTTGCTCGGCGAGCGCATGGGCGTATTCCTGCGCGAGATCGCGCGAGGGACGGCGCAGCGCATCCATCACGGCCGCAATTTCCGCCGAGGGATCGTCGAGCCATTCCAGCCGGCTCAAGGCCTGATCGGCGGCGACAATGCCGTCGCGCAGGCCCGCAAGATCGCGCGGGCCGCCGCGGCCTACGGACAACCGCGCCAGCGCGCGCGACATGTCCGGCGCGTTGCGCAGGGCATCGCGGATGTCTTCGCGCGCGGCGCTGTCCTCGACGAAGGTCGCGACCGCATCGAGCCGCCGTGCGATCGCGGCGCTGTCGGTGAGCGGCGCGGCCAGGCGCTGCGCCAGCAGGCGCGAGCCCGCCGGGGTCACCGTGCAATCGATGGCGTCGAGCAGCGAGCCGCGGCGTTCGCCCGCCAGCGTGCGCGTCAGTTCGAGATTGGCGCGGGTGGCCGGATCGATCGCCATGGTGGTGCCGGCCGCCTCGCGCGCGGGCGGCGACAGCGGCGGGCGCTTTCCGACCTGGGTGCGGTCGATATAGGTGACGGCGGCGGCCGCGGCCGTCGCTTCCAGCCGCGACATCGCGGCGAGGCCGTCCATGGTGGCGACCGCGAAATAATCGCACAGCCGCCGCTCGGCGGTGGCGCCGTCGAAGACGTCGCGGGTCAGCGGCGTCACCGCGGTCAATTCGCGCAGTGTCGGCGCGAGTTCATTGTCAGAATAGAGCGCGTCGGCCACGATCGCTTCGTTCGGATTGATCCGCGCCAATGTCGCGGCGAGTTCGCCGGCCGCGCATTCCATGACCGTGAATTCGGAGGTCGAGATGTCGATCCAGGCGAGGCCAAAACGGTCGCCGCCGGCGGAGGAGCGGGCGCGCGCGATCGCGAGCAGGTAATTGTTGGTGCGGGCATCGAGCAGATTGTCTTCGGTCAGCGTGCCCGGCGTCACCAGCCGCACCACGTCGCGGCGGACCACGCTCTTGTTGCCGCGCGCCTTGGCGGCGGCCGGATCTTCCATCTGCTCGCAGACCGCGACGCGAAATCCCTGCGCGATCAGCCGGTGCAGATAGTCTTCGGAACGCTCCACCGGCACGCCGCACATCGGGATGTCCTGGCCCTGATGCTTGCCGCGCTTGGTCAGCATGATGCCGAGCGCTTTCGAGGCGATCTCGGCGTCCTCGAAGAACAGCTCGTAGAAATCGCCCATCCGGTAGAACAGCAGCAGGCTGGGGTTGGCGGCCTTGATCTCCAGGTACTGTTCCATCATCGGCGTCACGCGCGCGGGCGCTTCCGGCGCGGAGGCGGGCTCGGGCGGTTCGGGGGCGGAGATGGGTTTCTGGAGGGTCATGGGCAGCGGAAATTACAGAATTTCGGCTGGCCGATCCTACCGCTTTGCCTCCGGGGAGCGCGTTTTCCACCTGATCCACGGCCATTCCGCATGGCGGGCATCACGGCAATCGCGCCCGCTTGGGGCATCGCGATCGATTGACCTGCCGCGGGGCCGCTCCTACAACTCGCCTCAATCCGTCCATCAAGCGCCAGAACGCGGCATTTCAGGGAGAGAACCGATGCGTGATGTCTTTATTTGCGATGCCGTGCGCACGCCAATCGGCCGTTTCGGCGGCTCGCTCGCCAAAGTGCGCGCCGACGATCTCGCGGCGGCCCCGATCAAGGCGCTGATGGCGAAGCATCCCAAGCTCGACTGGTCGCAGGTCGACGAAGTCTTTTTCGGCTGCGCCAACCAGGCCGGCGAGGACAACCGCAATGTCGCGCGCATGGCGCTGTTGCTGGCGGGCATACCCGAGTCGGTTCCCGGCCAGACGCTGAACCGCCTCTGCGCCTCCGGCCTCGACGCGGTGGGCGCCGCAGGCCGCGCGATCCGCGCCGGCGAGATCGAGTTCGCGATTGCCGGCGGCGTCGAATCGATGACGCGGGCGCCGTTCGTGATGGGCAAGGCGCCGGAAGCCTTCGCGCGTTCCGCCGAGATCTACGACACCACCATCGGCTGGCGCTTCATCAATCCGCTGATGAAGGCGCAATATGGCGTCGATGCGATGCCGGAGACCGGCGAGAATGTCGCGGAAGAATTCCAGGTCTCGCGCGCCGATCAGGACGCGATGGCGATCCGCTCGCAGCAGCGTGCGGGCGCGGCGATCGCGTCGGGCTATTTCGCCGAAGAGATCACGCCGATCACCATTCCCGGCGGCAAGGCGGGCCCCATCATCGTCGACAAGGACGAGCATCCGCGCCCCGAGACCACGCTGGAAGGCCTCGCCAAGCTGAAGCCGATCGTGCGCAATCCCGGCACGGTCACGGCGGGCAATGCCTCCGGCGTCAACGACGGCGCCGCCGCCATGATCCTCGCCTCGGAAGCTGCCGTGAAGAAGCACGGGCTGACGCCGCGCGCGCGCATTCTCGGCCTTGCCTCGGCCGCGGTGCCGCCGCGCATCATGGGCATCGGCCCGGTGCCGGCGACCAAGAAGCTGGTGGAACGGCTCGGCATCAAGGTCAGTGATTTCGACCTGATCGAGCTCAACGAAGCCTTTGCCTCGCAGGGCATCGCCTGTCTGCGGCAACTCGGCGTCAAGGAAGACGCCGATTTCGTCAATCCGCATGGCGGCGCGATCGCGCTCGGCCATCCCCTTGGCATGAGCGGCGCGCGGCTCGCTTTGACGGCCGTGCACGGCCTGGAGAAGCGCGGCGGCAAGCTCGCGCTCGCCACCATGTGTGTCGGTGTCGGCCAGGGCGTCGCGGTCGCGATCGAGAAGTTCAATTGACGCAACAGGGGCCTCGCGTCCCATGATCATCGAGCGCGAGCAGGATGTGACGGCGGCGGCGCTGGCTGCGATGGCCCGCAGCGCCGATCCGCGCATGCGCGAGATCATGGTTTCGCTGGTCAAGCATCTGCACGGTTTCGTTCGCGACACCAAATTGACCGAGGCGGAATTCCGCGAGGCCACCGCGATCCTTGCCGAGATGGGCCGGCTCACCACGGACACGCACAACGAGTTCGTGCTGATGTCGGGCTCGCTCGGCGTCTCTTCGCTGGTGTGCCTGCTCAACAATGGCGAGGGCGGCAACACCGAAACCGACCAGTCGCTGCTCGGCCCGTTCTGGCGGCTCCATTCGCCGCGGGTCGACAACGGCGGCTCGATTGTCCGCTCCGACACGCCGGGTCCGCCGCTGTTCGTGAGTGGCCGCGTGCTGGACAAGGACGGCCGTCCCGTTGCGGGCGCGGAAGTCGACGTCTGGCATGCTTCGCCCGTCGGCCTCTACGAGAACCAGGATCCCGAGCAGGCTGACATGAACTTGCGTGGCAAGTTCACGACCGATGCCGACGGCCGCTTCTCCTTCCGCTCGGTGATGTTCGTCGGCTATCCCATTCCGACCAACGGCGTCGTCGGCCGTCTGCTGAAAGCGCAGAGCCGGCATCCCTACCGGCCGGCGCATCTGCATGCGCTGATCTTCAAGCCGGGCTTCAAGGTTTTGATCTCGCAGGTCTACGATCCCGCCGATCCCAACATCGAGAGCGATGCGCAGTTCGGCGTGACGCGCGCGCTGATCGGAAAATTTTTGCGGCATGATGAGCCGCATCCGACGGCGTCTGATGTCGCAACGCCCTGGTACTCGCTCGATCACACCTACCATTTGGAAGCGGGCGAGGCGGTGCTGCCGCGCCCGCCGATCAAGTGACTGATATGACCATGATCATCGTCACCTCGCAGCGGAGATCACAGGGATGATGACGCTTCGCCAGGTCGAGGTGATCCGGGCGGTGATGGTCACCGGAACGATCGGCGGCGCGGCAAAGCTTCTCAACGTGTCGGCGCCCGGCATCAGCCGGCTGGTCAAGTATACCGAGAAGTCGCTCGGGGTCCGTTTCTTCCAGCGCCAGAACGGACGCTATTTTCCGACGCCGGAAGCGCGCAGCATCTTCGAGCAGATCAACAACGTCTATGAGAAGGTGGACGATCTCACCGAGATCATCTCCAATATCGGCCGCGGCGCGTTGTCGGAACTGCGCATCGGCTCGGTGCCCAGCATCTCGCAGGTCATGGTTCCCCGCGCCGTTGCGCGCATCCGGCAGCGCTATCCGAAGCTGCGCATCGACGTCAATATTCTCAAGATCGAGGAGGCGGTCGATTTTCTGCTGCTCGACCGCGGCGACTGCGTCGCCATGAGCTACCGGCTCGATCATCCGAGCCTGGATTTCCTGCCGCTGGCCGCGGGAGAATTGTTCTGCATCGTGCCATCAGGCCACGAGCTTGCCCGGCGCAAACAGGTCACGGCGGCCGATATCATCAAATATCCGTTGATCGGCATCGATCCGAACGATCCCTATGGCCGGATCATGGCCGGGATCTTTGCCAGCAAGCAGCTCGACTATGACATCACCATCCGCGCGCGGTTCGGCACCACGGTGTGCGCGCTGGTGAAGGCCGGGCTCGGCATTGCCGTCATCGACCAGTTCACCGTCGCACACGGCGGATATCCCGGCGTCGAGCTCTTGCGCATCGCCGAGCCGACGCGGTTCGACACCTATGTCGCGGTGAAACGCGGCGCACCGCTGTCGCTGCATATCGAGCATTTCATCGAATGCCTGCGAGCAGAGATGCGGGCGGTCGAGCCGGGCCGCACGGCGCCCGCCCGGCTGCGGAGCGCGGGCGGAAAAAAATAACATCATGTTAAGTTCGCCGAATAAATGGATAGTTGTGTTAGGTCGGCAAAGCGCTATCGTCACCGCGCGCTCTGGCATGGCCAGGCATGTTTTCCGGCGCAACGATCGAGGCATGGACGGGGCATGAGCCGCGACAGCAAGAAGCTTATTCCAGCGGATCGCCGCTTCCTAACCGGCCTGATCGGCGCGCCGATCAAGCATTCCGCTTCGCCCGCGATGCACGAATGGGCGGCCGAAGTGCTCGGCGCGCGCTGTCACTATCAGCTCATCGAGGTCGCCGGCGCCAACGCCGACGAGCTTCGTCTTCTGCTCGAGGGCGTGAAGCGCCTCGGCTTCTCCGGCGTGAACGTGACCTTTCCCTACAAGGAAGCCATCGTGCCGCTGCTCGACGAACTTTCGCCGGGTGCCACCGCGGTCGGCGCGGTCAATACCGTCGTGGCCCGTCGCGGCCGGCTGATCGGCCACAACACCGACACGACAGGCTTTGCGGTCGCGGTCCGCGATCTCGTCGCGCGATCCCGCAATGGCGCAGTGGCGCTGATCGGCGCCGGCGGTGTCGGCAAGGCGATCGCCTTTGCGCTCAGTGGCCTCGGCGTCGGCGAACTCCGCATCTTTGAAACCGATCGCGCCAAAGCCGAGGCGCTGGCGAAGCTGCTGCCGGCGAACCAGAAGACGCTGATCGCAGATCGCGTCGAGGCCGCGCTGCAAGGCGCCGCCGGCGTGATCAACGCCACGCCGATCGGCATGCTGCCTTCGCGCGCCAGCCCGGTGCCGGAAGCGCTGTTGCATCGTGACTTGTGGGTCGTCGATGCCGTCTATTCGCCGCTCTGGACGCCGCTGCTGCTTGCCGCCAAGGCAAAGGGCGCGGCCGTGATGACCGGGCGTGAGCTCGCCATCCACCAGGCCGCGGACGCCTTCGAGCTGTTCACGGGCTTGCGGCCGTCGACGGTAGAAATGGGACTAGCATTCGATGCGGTGATGGCGTCGCGTAGCGCCGTCACCGATGCAGCTTGAATAACGCGGCCGGCAACAGGGCGCGTCGGATACAAGGGAGGAACGAAAATGAAGTATGGAATTTTTACAAGTCTGCTGCTCGCAGCGCTGTCGAGCGGTGCGGCTTTCGGGCAGGCGATCAAGATTTCCAATGTCGCCGAGCTTTCCGGCGGCGGCGCTACCGTCGGCAACAACTGGAAGAACGGCATCGACCTCGCGGTCGAGGAGGTCAACGGCAAGGGCGGCATCCTCGGCCGCAAGATCGAGGTGACGCACGCGGATTCGCAATCCAATCCCGGCGTAGCGCGCGCGCAGGTGCAGAAGGCGCTCGATGCCGAGCCGTATGTGCTGCTCGGCCCTGGCTATTCCGGTTCGGTCAAGGTGACGGCGCCGCTTGCGGCAGAAGCCGGCATCACCCAGATCGTCGGCGGCGAGGCAGCGGAGCTGACGCAGGCCGGCAACAAGTTCCTGTTCCGCACCTCCTTCGGCCAGCAATCCTCGATGCCGAAGGTCGCCAAATACATCAATGACGAGCTGAAGGCGAAGTCGGTCGCCATCGTGTGGGTCAACAACGATTTCGGCCGCGGCGGCCGCGACGTCATCAGCAAGGAATTCGCCAAATACGGCATCAAGGTCGCCGCCGACATCTCCACCGAAGCGGGCCAGGCGGATTTTGCCGCCGACGTCAACAAGATCAAGGCGGCAGCTCCCGATGCCGTCTTCATTTATGTCAACGAGGAAGAGAGCGCGCGCATTCTTAAAGAGCTGAAGCGCCAGTCGGTGACGATCCCGTTGATCGGAGAGACCACGCTGATCGGCCAGAAGGTGGTGGAGCTCGCCGGCGATGCCGCCAATGGCGCGCGCGGCCATGTCGGCCTTACCACCGATGCGCCGGTCGACCTGGTCAAGGCGTTCCGGGAAAAGTTCGTCAAGAAGTACAACTACGTTCCCGATCACAACGGCATCAAGGGATACCTTGCGATCTACATGATCAAGGCGGCCACCCAGAAGATGGGCAAGGTCGATCCGAAGGGCGTCGCGGATGCGCTGCACGGTCTCACCATCAAGGCCACTGAGGAACCAGGTATCCTGATGGACGTCACCTTCGATCAGAACGGCGACATCGACCGCCAGGGTTTTCTGGTCGAGATCGTCGAAGGCAAGCAAGTGATCAAGCAGGTACTGCCGAAACTGAACTAGGCCGCAAAGGCCGCGCGAGGCGCTTGATCGGCCGTATCCATCGGCCGGGATGCCCCACGCACGCCTAGCCGAGAGGGATCATGTCCAATCTGCTCGATCTGATCATTGCGGGACTTGCGACGGGGGCGATCTACGCGATCGTCGCCGTCGGGTTCACCCTGCTGTGGCAGACCTCGCAGACGATCAATTTCGCGCAAGGCGAGTTCGTTATGCTGCCGGCGTTCCTGATGCTGGCGGCGATGCAGACGGGCCTGCCGTTCTGGCTCGCCATCATCATCGGCATCGTGCTGTCGATGCTGCTGCTCGGCCTCGGCTTCAAGTTGCTGTTGGTTGATCCGATGCTTCGCCACGGCGTGCTGCCGCTGGCGATCGCCACCATGGCGCTGGCGCTCGGCCTCAAGGAGGCGGTGAAGCAGTTCTTCAGCGCCGAGGCCTCGCCGTTTCCATCGATCATGCCGGTCGGTGATATCTCGCTGCTCGGCCGTCCGGTATCGCTGCAGAGCCTCGGCATTCTCGCCCTCGCGATTGTGGCGGTCGTGGTGCTGACCGCGCTACTCAACCGCACCTCGATTGGTCATCAGATGCAGGCGACTGCGCAGAACCCGACGGTCGCGCGCATCATCGGCGTTCCGGTTGAGCGCATGATCCTGCTGACCTTCCTGATCAACGCTCTGTTGGTGGCGCTGGCGTCGCTGCTGATCACGCCGATTTATCTCGCAAAATTCTCCAGCGGCGAGGTGCTGGGGCAGGCGGCCTTCATCGCCGCGATCGTCGGCGGCTTCAACCAGGTTCGCGGCGCGATCGCCGGCGGGCTGTTGATCGGCGTGGTGGACAATCTGGCGGCCGCTTACGTCTCGACCCAGTACCGTGCGGCGGTGCCGATGCTCCTCTTGATCGTCATCATCCTGTTCCGGCCGCAAGGGCTGCTCGGCCGCCCCGAGGAGCGCACGGTATGACGCGGTTCGCGAAATACTGGCGCGTCGCGCTCGGCCTTGCGGTGGTCGCAGGCCTGATCTTCGTCCCCATGAATTTCAATCGCTATGGCCTGTTCATCCTGAGCCAGTGGGCGGTGATGACCATCGCGGCGATGGGGCTCAATCTGACGCTCGGCTATGCCGGTCAGGTCTCGCTGGCCCAGGGCGCCTTTGTCGGCATCGGCGCCTACACCGCAGCGATCATGACCACGTCCGGCATGCCGCTCGCGGCCGCGCTCGGCGTTTCCTTTGTGCTCTGCTTTGCGATCGGATGGCTGCTCGGCTACCCGGCGCTGCGCGTGCAGCATCATTATCTCGCCTTCGTGACGCTGGCCTTCTCCACGCTAGCCTTCCTGATCTTCCGCAACGAGAGCTGGCTCACCAACGGCATTTACGGCATCAGCGACATTCCCCGGCCGGTGATGTTCGGCTTGCCCACCCGCCGGCCGCTGCCGTTTTACTATGTCTGCCTCGGCGCGCTAGCGCTGATGTCGCTGGCGATGTGGTGGCTGATCCGCTCGCCGTGGGGCCGCGCCTTCATCGCGCTGCGCGAAAACCCGATCCGGGCGCTGTCGCTCGGTATCGACACGCGGCGCTACACGCTGATGGCGTTCGCGATCGGCTCGGCGTTCGGCGGCGTCGCCGGCACGCTGTATGCGCCGCTGACGCAATATATCGATCCGGTCCCCTTCAACCTGTCGCTCTCGCTTGACCTGTTGATGATGGTCATCGTCGGCGGCTCGGGTTTCTTCTTCGGGCCGTTCCTCGGTGCGCTGATCGCCGTGCTGCTGCCGGAATGGCTGCGTTTCACGGAGGGCTATTATCTGATGCTCTATGCGGTCGCCGTGATCCTGCTCCTGATCTACTCGCCGACCGGCATCCTCGGCATCCTGGACCGCTACCTGACCGAGCGCCGGACCAAGGCCGCCTCTATACAGCGTGCGGTGGCGAAGGCGAAACTGGAGACAGCCGCATGAGCGCCGTTCTCGAGGTCAGTGACATCAGGAAGCGCTTTGGCGGCATCACCGCGGTCGACGGCGTGACGTTCGACGTGCAGCAAGGCGAGATCCTCGGTCTGATCGGTCCGAACGGCTGCGGCAAATCCACGCTGTTCAATTGCATCCTCGGCCAGCTCACGCCGAGCGGTGGCGAGGTCAGGGTTGACGGCAAGGATGTCACGGGCCTGCGTCCGTCCGAGCTCAACCGCCTTGGCGTCAGCCGCACCTTCCAGCTGTTGCAGGTGTTTCCGAAATTGTCGGTGCGGGAAAACCTGATCCTCGCCGGCCAGGAGCACCAGGGCAACATGATAACGCGGCTGTTCGGCCCTTCCGACGCCGGGCTGACGGCCGCCGCCGATCAGATGATCGATTTCTTCGGGCTGGCTCATCTGGCGGGCGAACCCGCCGGCGGCCTGTCCTACGGCCAGCAGAAGCTGCTCGACGTTGCGATGGCTTTCATGGGCGGGCCGCGCCTGGTGCTGCTGGACGAGCCGGCCGGCGGCGTCAATCTCACCATGCTCGGCGACCTCAAGGCGCGGCTGGCCGCGATCAACCGCGAGAAGCGCGCGACCTTCGTCGTCATCGAGCACAACATGGAATTCGTGATGTCGCTGTGCACGCGCGTCATGGTGATGGCGGAAGGCAAGCTGCTCGCGATGGGCCGTCCTGACGAGGTGCGCGCCAATCCCGCCGTCATCGAAGCCTATCTCGGTCATTGAGGATCAATCCATGAGCGACGCGATCCTGGACGTGCAAGGCCTGGTCGGCGGCTACGGCAAGATGACGATCCTGAACGGCACCACGTTCCAGGTGCCGGCCGGCTCCATCACCACGGTGATCGGGCCGAACGGCGCCGGCAAGTCGACGGTGTTCAAGGCGATCTTCGGCCTCTTGAAGCTGCGCGAAGGCAAGATCGTCTTCAAGGGGCGCGACATCACCGGCCTCGAGCCAGCGCGATTTGCTGATGGCCGGCATCTGCTACGTGCCGCAGGGCCGCAACATCTTTCCCGAGCTGTCGGTGCGCGACAACATCCAGCTCGGCGCCGTCGCCGCGCGCGACATCCCGGATTTGCCTGACTCGGATCGAGGCGGCGCTCGACCGTTTCCCGGCGCTGCGCAAGAGGGCGGCGCAGCAGGCCTCGACGCTGTCGGGCGGCGAGCAGAAGCAGCTCGAAATCGTCCGCGGTCTTGTTGCTCGATCCGCAACTGGTGCTGATCGACGAGCCGTCGATCGGGCTGTCGCCGCTGATGGTGCAGCAGACCTTCAATATCCTGAAGGAGCTGCGCGACCGCGGCGTCTCGATCCTGATGATCGAGCAGAACGCGCGCTCGGCGCTGGAGATTTCCGACTACGGCATCGTGCTCGAACTCGGCCAGACCCGGCTGGTCGACAAGGCCGAGAAGGTGCTGAACGACCCCCGCATCGGGCAATTGTTCCTGGGCGGCGCGATGGAGGAAAGTGCCGCATGAACACGCGCTCGATCGCAACCGTTTCGCTCTCCGGCGCGCTGGACGAAAAGCTGCGCGCCATTGCCGCCGCCGGATTCGACGCCGTCGAGATTTTCGAGAACGATTTGCTGTCGTTCAACGGTAGTCCGCGCGACGTCGGCCAGATGTGCCGCGATCTCGGGCTTGCGATCTGCGCGTTCCAGCCGTTCCGCGATTTCGAGGGCATGCCGGAGCCGCAGCGCGCGCGCAATTTCGCCCGCGCCGAGCGCAAGTTCGACCTGATGCAGGAGCTCGGCACCGATCTGATGCTGATCTGCAGCAATGTTTCGCCGGCCTCGCTCGGCGGCATCGATCGCGCCGCCGCCGATTTTCGCGAGCTCGGCGAGCGCGCCGCCGCGCGCGGGCTTGCGCGTCGGCTATGAGGCGCTGGCCTGGGGACTGCACGTCAACGATTATCGCGACGCCTGGGAGATCGTGCGGCGCGCCGACCACAAGTCGATCGGCATCATCCTCGACAGTTTTCACGCGCTGGCGCCGTCGTTCCCGACCAACGCCATTCAGTCGATCCCGGCCGACAAGATCTTCCTGGTGCAACTCGCCGACGCGCCGAAACTCGGCCTCGACGTGCTGTCGTGGAGCCGGCATTTCCGCTGCTTCCCGGGGCAGGGCGACCTGCCGGTGGCGGGCTTCATGCAGGCGGTGCTGGCGACCGGCTATTCGGGTCCGCTGTCGCTGGAGATCTTCAACGACCAGTTCCGCGCCGGCTCCGCGGCCCGCACCGCGACCGACGGGCTGCGCTCGCTGATCCTGCTCGAGGACCAGCTCGGCAAAGTCGGCCTCGCAAGCTCGTCGCGCAGCTGCCGCCAAGGCGGCAAGCCGCGGCGTCGGCTTCGTCGAGTTCGCCGTCAGCGATGCCAAGGGCAGGCGATCTCGCCGCGCTGTTCGGCCAGCTCGGCTTTCGCAAGACCGGCGCTCATCGCAGCAAGGCACGTCGAGCGCTGGTCGCAGGGCCATATCGATCTCGTCATCAATTGCGAGCCGGACGGTTTTGCCCATTCGCATTATCTCACCCACGGCCCCGGCGTCTGCGCCATCGCGATCGATGTCGATGACGCCGGCAAGACCATGGCGCGCGCGGAGGCGCTGAAGGCGCGCACCTTCTATCAGCCGGTCGGGCCGGGCGAACTGGAAATTCCCGCGATCCGCGGCGTCGGCGGCAGCCTGCTCTATTTCCTGGAAGGCACCGGCAAGAACTGGGATCTCGATTTCGAGACGCTGCGCAGCGATGCCTCCACCGATCGCCTCGACGCCGTCGATCACATCTCGCAGTCGATGCCCTATGACGAGATGCTGTCGTGGCTGTTGTTCTATACCGGCATCCTCGATCTGAAGCGCCTGCCGCAGATGGAGATCGCCGATCCCGTCGGCCTCGTGCAGAGCCAGGCGCTGATCAATGCCGACCAGAGCCTGCGCGTCGTGCTCAACGGCTCGTCCGCCACCCGCACGCTGTCGGCCCGCTTCATCCACGAATTTTTCGGCTCCGGCGTCCAGCACATCGCGTTCTCCTGCAACGATATCTTCGCCACCGTGGCCGCGATGCGCGCAAGCGGGCGCGGACTTCCTGAAAATCCCCGACAATTACTACGACGACATCGAAGCCAAATACGGCCTCGACGCCGCGACCATGGCGGCGCTGCGCGCACAACCAGATCCTGTACGACCGCGAAGGCGACGGCGAATTCTTCCAGATCTACACCCACGTCTTCGACGAGCGGTTCTTCTTCGAGATCGTGGAGCGCCGCGACTATCACGGCTTCGGCGCCGCCAATGCCGCGATCCGGCTGGCGGCGCAGACCCGCGAATCGCGCCCGCTCGCCATGCCGCGAGGCTAAACGGGCGCGGCGCCAAACAGAAACATCAGGGAGAAACATCGATGTCGATCAGGAAGAGCGTCTGGACCTTGCTGCTGCTTGCCGCCTCCGCCTTTGTCACGCCCGCGCTGGCCGAGCCGCTGGCGTGCGACGACGGCATCAAGACGGCGTTCCGTCCCGACGCCAACACCTCCGTCGTCGCGGTCCGGCTGGTGAAGAAGGGCGAGGAGCTGCAGGCGCCCGACGCGCAGACGCCCGATCACCGCGGCGGCCGATCTGTGCCTGGTGAAGCTGCTGGTCGGCCCCGGCGTCACCGCGGAGAAGGACAAGACGGCGCGATCTTATTCCGAAGGTATCGGCATCGAGGTCTGGCTGCCGACGCCGGCCAACTGGAACGAGCGCATCCGCAACTACGGCGGCGGCGGTTGGGTCGGCGGCGGCCACCGCTATGCCGACAAGATCGGCAGCAAGGTGCCGGCGATCGTCAACGCCAATATCGGCTACGCGTCGGGCACCACCGATGCCGGCCAGCCCTGGTACCAGGACGGATCGTTCGCGTTCCTGTCCGACGGCAAGGTCAACGCGGAGGCGCTGCGCGACTTCTCGGTGCGCGCGATGGTCGAGCAGGCCGTCAAGACCAAGGCGCTGGTCAATCTCTATTACGGCAAGGCGCCGAAATTCACCTATTACGACGGCCATTCGCAGGGCGGCCGGCAGGGCATGAAGATCGTCCAGGAATATCCCGGAGCTGTACGACGGCTACCTGATCGCGCCAGCCGGCGATCAGCATCGCGAAGTTCGGCACCGCCGCGCTCTATCCGCAGATCGTGATGAAGACCGAGCTCGGCTATCACCGCGGTCAACAAGGCCGAGGCGACGGCCTTCGCCGCGAAGGTCGACGCCGCCAACAAGCGCGCGGTGGCCGCCTGCGACAAGGCGGGGCTCGGCTTCCTGCTCGATCCCTTCAGCCTGCGACTACGATCCGGCGCGCGACGCCGGCAGCGCTGTGCACCGGCGAGGCCGGCAACGGCGTCACCGGCAGCAATGCGGATGCGGCGACCTGCATGAGCGCGAAGGAGGCGATCGCGCTCGAACAAGATCTGGTACGGCGCCACGCGCGACGGCAGCTGTGGATCCCGGCACAGACGCCGCGACAGCCGCAGCGGCAAGTCGCTCGGCAAGGGCCAGCTCTGGTGGACTTTCACCACGCGGCACCGCGATCGGCGGCCAGATCACCAGCGCGTCCACCGACAACTCTGTCGCTGGCGCTGCAGGACGTGCGCTATGCCGCCGACGCCAGCGCGACGTCGGCGATCCCGATCACCAACGGCTCGACCGCCGATGCGCAACAAATGGCTGGAGCTCGACTATGCCGGCGTCGCCGACGCCATGCGACAAGGCCGTCGCGCTGCAGCCGACGCTGTTCGCCAACCTCATCACCGACAAGGCCGATCTTGCGCAAGCTGCGCGATCTCGGCCGCAAGGTGATCGTCTGGACGCGGTCTGGCCGACGACGCCATCCCGCCGGCCGGCAACGTCAACTACCACGAGCGCGTGGTGGCGGCGATGGGCGGCGATGCCGAGGTGCAGAAATTCATGCGCATGTATCTGCTGCCCGGCGCGGCGCACAGCTCGCAGGGCCGCGCCTACACGGTCGGGCGGCAAGAACGATGCGGTGCCGCTGCCGAAACTGCCGGGCAATGCCAACCAGACACCGACGCGCGACCAGGACCAGTTCTTCACCGCGCTGGTCGACTGGGTCGAGAAGGGCGCGGCGCCGGGCGAGATCATGCTGACCTCGCGCGACAACACCATAAGTTACCCGGTCTGCGTCTACCCGCTGATGACGACATGGGACGGGCGGGGACCTGCGACGCAAGCCTCGAGCTTCGGCTGCAAGTAGCTCGCTCGGCGAAACGCAAACCTGGCGAAACGCAAGGCCGGCGGGAGATGCCTGCCCTGCCGCGCGCAAGGGCTACATCACACAGTCCCCTGTGGCAGTCTGCGCGCCCGCAGGGGAGGTGACATGCCAGAGACGGTTGCGACGGTCACAAGCCGGACACGGGAGGTGCTGGGCCTGCTCGGCTTTCTCGTGCTGTCGACGGCGCAGGTCTCCAACATGATTCTGGCGCGCGGCGTCGCCGGTTCGGTGCCGCCGTTCTCGATCGCCTTCTTCCGCTGGTCAATCGTGGCCATCGGCCTGTCGCCGCTGATCGTCGCGGCGCTGCGTCAGCACCCGGGCCTCCTGCGCAAGGACGGGCTCGGCATCGCGGCGGCCGGCTTCCTCGGCATGTTTGTCTGCGGTGGACCGATCTATCTGGCGGGCACCACGACCTCGGCGATCAACCTCGCGCTGATCTTTGCGTTGTCGCCGCTGATGGTGCTGCTGATCTCGCTGGTGATGGGGCTCGAGAAGGTCAACTGGTGGCAGGTCATCGGCATGATCATCGCGCTGTCGGGCGCGGTGCTGGTCATCACGCGCGGGCAAACCTCCGGCGAACATGGCCTGACCCAGGGCGACATCCTGGTACTATGCGCGATGCTCGCCTGGGCCGGCTACACGCTGGTGCAGAACCGTGTCAGTGCCGGCATCGGCTTCCTGGCGCGGATCGGCTTGTTCGCAGCCTTCGGCGCGCTATTCGCGCTGCCGTTCGCAGCTTTCGAAACCTGGTCGGATCCATCCGCGGTGCTGAGCTTCAAGGCGGCGAAGGTCTATCTCTTCGCAGGCCTCGTGCCGGGCCTGTTTGCCTATGCCGCCTATTCATACTTCGGTTCGGCGTTCGGCGCGCTCTCGACGTCGCTCAGCGTGTATCTCGGGCCCATCGTCGGCGCAGTGCTGTCCATCATCTTCCTCGGCGAAGCGCCGACCTACATTCACCTGATCGGCGGCGTGCTCTCGCTCGGCGGCATGTGGTTGTGCCTGCGGCACAAAACCGAACCAGCAGCACAGCCTGCCCGATGATAGGCGGCGCTTGATGCTCATCTCCATACCAGGCAATCCCGTTCCCGATGGCGCCATCGCCGGCATGGTCAGGACGCCCGATGGCGTGGAGCTGCGCTTCGCGCGCTGGGATTCGACGTCCGGCAAGGGAACGGTCTGCGTGTTCGGCGGCCGCGGCGAGTTCATCGAGAAGTATTTCGAGACAATCAATGAGCTGCGCCGGCGTGGCTTTGCGGTCGCGACCATGGATTGGCGCGGGCAGGGGCATTCCTCCCGGCAATTGCCGGATCCGCGCAAAGGGCATGTCGAGGACTTTTCGGAGTACGAGATCGACCTCGAGACGTTCATGAGCCAGGTCGTGCTGCCGCATTGCCCTCGGCCGCATTTTGCGCTGACGCACTCGATGGGCGGCGCGACGCTGCTGCGCGCCCTGCATTCCGGCAAGCGCTGGTTCGAGCGTGCCGTTCTCGTCTCGCCGATGCTCGATTTTCCCCGCGCATGGATCGCGCGGCCGATGTGCGTTCTGGTCCGGGTGGCGCGCCTCGCCGGCCTCGGGGACCGCTACGTGCCCAGCGGCAACGCGGATCGGGCACGGACATCGGACTTCGACGGCAATCCGCTCACTTCCGACCCTGCGCGTTATGCGCGCAACGCAGCAATCGTGGAGGCCGATCCGACGCTTGGCATTGGGCCACCAACGGTGGCGTGGCTGGATGCGGCGTTCGACACGATCGCACTGTTTCGAGCGGAAGACTATCCGCGGCAAATCGATCTACCTGTCCTGATGCTGGCGGCTGGCGCCGACAGGATCGTGTCGGCGCCCGCAATTGCAAGATTTGCCACGCAACTTCCCGCCGGTTCGCATCGCCTGATCGAGGAGCGCCGGCACGAAATCCTGCAGGAGCAGGACGGTTTTCGCGCGCAGCTGTGGGCGGCGTTCGATGCCTTCGTGCCAGGCGCGTCAATTTAGATCGGCATCCGCTAATAAAGCGCTTGCAGCCGGGCGACGCCAAAATGGTATCCTGATCGCTCAAGGGGGGATCGACATGGGGACGCAAGTTACCCTGCCGCTGTGGGCGGCCATCATCCTGACATTGCTGGCGGCCTGGGCCGCCGTCGACCGCATCCTGGTGCCGAGCGTGCGCTGGGCGGTGCGGCGGCGCGCCAATCGCGCCATCGAAGAGCTCAATACCCGGCTCCAGCTTCGCATCCAGCCGTTCAAGCTGACCAAGCGCCAGGTGCTGATCGACCGCCTGGTGTTCGACCCGGAAGTGCTGCATGCCGCCGACGAGTACGCGCGGGAAAGCGGCGCGCCGCGCGAAGTCGTGATGCAGAAGGTGAAGCGCTATGCCGGCGATATCGTTCCGTCGTTCAGCGCCTACGCCTATTTCCGTATCGGCACGCGGATCGCCAGGAGCGTTTCGCAGATGCTCTATCGCGTCCGTATCGGCTACCGCAACGACCAGGCGCTCGCGGCAGTCGACCCGTCCTCTTCCGTCATCTTTGTCATCAACCACCGTTCCAACATGGACTACGTGCTGGTGACCTATGTCGCGGCGACGTCATCGGCGCTGAGTTACGCGGTCGGCGAATGGGCGCAGGTCTGGGGGCTACGCGGCCTGATCAAGTCGATGGGCGCCTACTTCATCAACCGCGACTCCCGCGAGGCGCTCTACCGCAAGGTACTGGCCCGCTACGTGCACATGGCGACCTCGGCGGGCGTGACGCAGGCGATTTTCCCCGAGGGCGGCCTGAGCCGCGACGGCAAGCTGCGTCCGCCGAAATTCGGGCTATTGAGCTACATGGTCGCGAGCTTCGATCCGTTGGGGCCGCGCGACGTGGTGTTCGTTCCGGTCGCGGTCAACTACGACCGCGTGCTGGAAGACCGCATGCTGACCTCAGCCGCCAGTGCCGAGCCAGGCAAGAAGCCGGTCTTCGGATTCAACGCCGTCACCTTCGCAAGCCACTTTTTCAGCCACGTCTGGATGGCGATGCGCGGCGAATGGTATCGCTTCGGCTACACCTGCGTCAGTTTCGGCGAGCCGGTGTCGCTGCGAAAGTATGTCACCGAAGCCGGCATCGATTTTCGGCTCTTGTCTTCAGATGCGAAGCGCGCCGAGACGGAGAAACTCGGCAACAAACTGATGCAGGCCGTCGGCCGCGTCGTTCCGGCGCTGCCGGTGTCGCTGGTCGCGACCGCCATGCTGCAGGCGGGTGACGCGCCGCTATCCCTGCTCGACATCAAGCAGCGCACCTCTGATCTGATCGGCGAACTGGAACGCCGCGGCAGCTATGTCCATATTCCGCGCGCCGACCGCGATTACGCGATTTCCGTAGGGTTGCGCATGCTGACGCTGCGTCATCTCGTTCTGGAAGAGGACGGAAACTACCGTGCCAACCCGAAAGAGCTGATGCTGCTGAAATACTATGCCAACGCGATCGCGCATCTGTTCGATGCGGCGGTCGAGCAAGCGGCACCCGCGACGGGGAGGTGAAGCAAGAACTTACACCCGCACCATCCGTTTTCCGCGGTTCAGGCCGGCCAGTAGCCCGATCAGCGCGGCCGGCGTGTTCTCCAGTCCGTTGATGATATCTTCCTGCACCTTCAGCTTGCCCGACTTTACCCACGACTGCAGGTCGGCGAGCGCCTGTGCGTTGTGCTCCGCATAATCCATCACGATGAAGCCCTGCATGATCAGGCGCTTCACCACCAGCAGGCCGGGCACGCCGCGCGGGCCGTGCGCCGAGGGCACGCCGTCATATTGCGAAATGGCGCCGCAGCAGGCGATGCGGCCGCGATTGTTCATCTGAGCGATGCAGGCTTCCAGGATGTCGCCGCCGACATTGTCGAAATAAACGTCGATGCCCTTCGGCGCTGCGGCGCGCAACGCCTTGAAGGTGGCGCCGTCCTTGTAGTCGACCGCAGCGTCGAAGCCGAGTTCCGAGGTCAGCCAGTGGCACTTGTCCTTGCCGCCGGCGATGCCGATAACGCGGCAACCTTTGATCTTGGCAATCTGTCCGACGATGGAACCGACCGATCCTGCAGCTGCGGAGACAACAACCGTCTCGCCTTCCTTCGGCTTGCCGACATACAGGAGGCCGAAGTAGGCGGTCAGGCCGGCGATGCCGAACACGCTGAGCAGATAGCTCATCGGCTCGATCTTGGGCATTTTCGTCAAGTGCTTCGCGGGCAGCGCGGCATATTCCTGCCAGCCGGTATCGGCAAAGACGAGATCGCCCGGCGCGAAATTCGGCGCCTTCGACGACACCACTTCCGAAATGCTGCCGCCGGCCATCACCGAATTCGCCTCCACCGCCGAGCGGTAGGTCGCGCCGTGCATCCAGGCGCGATTGGCGGCGTCGAGCGAGATCAGCCGCGTGCGCAGCAGCGCTTCGCCGTCCTTCGGTTCCGGCACTACGCCATTGGTGAGCTTGAAATGCTCAGGCCCGAGTTTTCCGCTCGGCTTCTCCACCAGCAGGATCTGGCGATTGACTGTCGCGTTCATGGCGTTCTCCCCTCAGTGTGATGCTTCTTTTTGCAGTTGGCGCGTCATGTGGCATGCCACGCACCCGCATTGTGCACTGCGCAGGACGCTAGACGCCGTGTGCCAACTCCACAACGAAAACATTTTGGCAAGAGTGCTTATCGCCGCATTCGTATTGCGTCCGGTACCAAATCTGCCAAACTTTGAAATTGCCGGCGCCCAACGAAGGGATGAACCGGAACTTACGGGGGTAAGAACAATGTCCAACAGGTTTACGCAGTTCATTCTCATCGCGATGGTTCTGGGCATCGTAGTGGGTGCCTTGGTCTTCAATTTGCTTCCCGATAATCGCGCTGAAATCGCATCGAGCGTGAACCTGATTGCCATGCTGTTCCTGCGCCTGATCAAGATGATCATCGCGCCGCTGGTGTTCGCGACCTTGGTCGGCGGCATTGCCCATATGGGCAGCGGATCGAAGCTCGGCCGCGTCTTCGCCAAGACGCTGGGCTGGTTCGTTTCCGCCTCCTTCATCTCGCTGCTGCTCGGTCTCGTCATGGTCAATTTGCTGCAGCCCGGCGCCAACTTCCCCGGCACGCTGCCGGAAAAGGGCCAGTCTACCGGCCTCGCAGTCTCGGCCTTCTCGCTCGAGAAATTCCTCGTCCATCTGGTTCCGACCTCGATTGCGGATGCGATGGCGCAGAACGAGATCCTGCAGATCGTGGTGTTCGCCGTGTTCTTCGCGGTGGCGCTCGGCGCCATGCCGGAGCGCTCCAAGGCGATCATGGGACTGATCGACGACCTCGCCCATATCATGCTGAAGATCACCGGCTATGTGATGCTGTTCGCGCCGGTTGCGGTGTTCGCCGCGATCACGGCGACGGTGGCCAAGAACGGCCTCGGCGTGCTCTGGAAGCTCATCGTGTTCATGGGCGGCTTCTATCTGGCGCTGATGATCCTCTGGGCCATCCTGATCACGGTCGGTTTCGTCGTGCTCGGTCCGCGCTACAGCCATCTCTTGAAGCTGATGCGTGAACCGCTGATGCTGGCCTTCTCGACCGCGAGTTCGGAAGCCGCCTATCCGAAGACGCTGGAGGGGCTGAACCGTTTCGGCGCCTCGTCGCGGATATCGGCCTTCGTGCTGCCGCTCGGCTATTCCTTCAACCTCGACGGCACGATGATGTACTGCACCTTTGCGGCCGTCTTCATCGCGCAGACCTACCACATCGACATGCCGCTCGCGACGCAGCTAGCGATGCTCGCCACCTTGATGATCACCTCCAAGGGTGTGGCCGGCGTGCCGCGCGCCTCGCTGGTGGTGATCGCCTCAACCCTGTCGCAGTTCGGCATCCCCGAGGCGGGCCTGCTCATGATCATGGGCATCGACACCTTCCTCGACATGGGCCGCTCCGCCACCAACGTCATCGGCAACTCGCTGGCGACCGCCGTGGTGGCGAAATGGGAAGGCGAGCTGAAGGCCGAGCATGAGCTCGGCCCTGATGACATCGTGCCGTTGGACGCCGTGCCGGGCGATGCCGTCCCGGCGACGCATTGACGGGAGCGAACCATGACCCGCATGCTTTCGATAGCGGCGGGCGTCCTGTTGCTGGCAGCACAGCTGCCGGCGACAGGAGCGTCCGCGCAGACAGCGAGCGAGCAGCTTAGCCCCACGCTCGCCGCCATCAAGAAGAGCGGCGCCGTGCGGCTCGGCTATCGCGAAAGCTCGCCGCCGTTCTCCTTCCTCGATCCGTCCAACCGGCCGATCGGCTACAGCCTCGAACTGTGCGAGGCCATCGTCGAGGAGATCGGCGCCGAGGTCGACAACGCCAACCTCAAGATCGAATACGTCAAGGTCACCTCCGACGACCGCATCCCCGCGGTGGTGAACAACAAGATCGATCTGGAGTGCGGCTCGACCACGGCCAATGCCGAGCGTGCGAAACAGGTGGCGTTCTCGCCGCTTATGTTCGTCGCCGGCACCAAGCTGATGGTGCCGAAGGTCTCGCCGATTTCGGCCGTGACCGACATGAAGGGCAAGACCGTGGTGGTGACCAAGGGCACCACCAACGAGCAGGCGATGCATAATGCCGACAAGAAGTATTCGCTCGGCCTCAACATCGTCACCTCGCCGGATCACGAGCAGTCCTATCAGATGCTGGTGGACGGCAAGGCCGACGCGTTCGCGACCGACGACATCCTGCTCTACGGCCTGATCGCGCGGCACAAGGCGCAAGCCCAGTTCAAGGTGGTCGGCGACTACCTGTCCTACGACCCTTACGGCATCATGTTCCGCAAGGGCGAGCCGCAGCTCACGGCGATCGTCGATCGCACCTTCCGCAAGTTGGGTTCGGGGCGCGACCTGATCCCGCTCTACAACAAGTGGTTCGTGTCGCGGCTGCCGACTGGCGAAAAACTCGGCGTGGCGATCTCGGCGCAACTCGAGGAAGCCTTCAAATCGATGGACGATTCACCGGGCGGTAGCAATTAGAGTTAATCTGAGAAAAGTTCAGCCGCGCATGGCAACTATTCCGCGCTGTGGGGCATGAGGGATTTCTGCTCGATCCCTGTGCCCCACGGCAATTTATTTCTGCATGGCCTGCGCAATCGGCAAGTTAATTTCGTGACGCCGGTCACGCCCCTCTGAACCTTATTTCTTCATAAACCGACTGCCATTGTGCCCCCTCATTTGCGCACCAGATGAGGTTGACTGTCGTGCCCGATGGCGCGATGGAAAGCGCGAAATTCGCGGGATTTTCCGGAGGTCTTGCCTCCGCCCGCTGCGCCGGCAACGGTTTGTTCCACGTCGAGCTTCACGGATAAACGAAAACACATGAGCGCGTTCTATCGAGAGAAAGTTCTTTCCGTTCACCACTGGACCGATACGCTTTTCAGCTTCCGAGCCACCCGCGATTCCGGTTTCCGTTTCCAGAATGGTCAGTTTGCGATGATCGGCCTCGAGGTCGAAGGCCGCCCGCTGCTGCGCGCCTACAGCATGGCGAGCGCCAATCACGAGGAAGAGCTCGAGTTCTTCTCCATCAAGGTGGCCGACGGTCCGCTGACCTCGAAGCTGCAGAAGATCAGGGAAGGCGACATCATTCTGGTCGGTCGCAAGGCCACCGGTACTCTCGTCACCGACAATCTGTTGCCGGGCAACCGCCTGCTGCTGCTCTCGACCGGCACGGGTCTCGCGCCGTTCGCGAGCCTGATCAAGGACCCCGACGTTTATGAGCGGTTCGAGAG
Source organism: uncultured Alphaproteobacteria bacterium (assembly GCA_963726865.1). Lineage (GTDB taxonomy): Bacteria > Pseudomonadota > Alphaproteobacteria > Rhizobiales > Xanthobacteraceae > Bradyrhizobium. Next base: position 69,705 of record CAVSEE010000015.1, read on the forward strand.
CATCGTGCTCGTGCACGGCTGCCGCCAGGTTTCCGAGCTCGCCTATGGCGAAGAGCTGGTGGCGAAGCTGCGCGACGACGAATTGTTCGGACCGCTGCTGCAGGAGAAGCTGCTGTATTACCCGACCGTGACGCGCGAGCCGTTCCGCAACCGCGGCCGCATCACCGACCTCATCACCTCGAACCAGCTGTTCGACGATCTGCATCAGGGCCCGCTCGACATCGCGACCGACCGCATCATGATGTGCGGCAGCCCGGCGATGCTGGAAGAGCTGAAGCAGCTGTTCGAGACCCGCGGCTTTGCCGAAGGCGCCAACCACAAGCCCGGCCATTTCGTGATCGAAAAGGCGTTCGTGGAGCGCTAGCCACTGTCGTCCCGGCTTGCGCAGGGACGACATCGACTAGCCCACCTTCTTCCCCCGCTGCTATAACTTCCTCAACGCCGCGCGCCTCACGACGCGGCGAGGGAGGAAGCCGTGTCCGTCATCCGACGCTGCCAGCACGACCAAAACCGCGTTCGTCTTCGCCGGCGGCGGCAGCTTTGGCGCGATCCAGGTCGGCATGCTGCAATCGCTGGTCGCGCACGGTGTTGCCGCCGACATGGTGGTCGGCTCCAGCGTCGGCGCGCTGAACGGCGCGTTCTATGCCGGCGATCCCTCGGTCAAGGGCATGGAGCGGCTCGCCGGGGTCTGGCGCGACCTGAAGCGGCAGGACGTGTTCCCGGTCACCTGGCGCACCATGCTCGGCTTCCTGTGGCGGCGCGATTTCCTGATCACGCATGACGGCATCCGCAAGCTGATCGACGATCACATTCCGTTTTCCCGGCTGGAACAGGCGCGACTGCCCGTGCACGTCGTCACCACCGACATCATCACCGGCGATGCCGTGGTGTTCTCGGAAGGTCCGACGTCGGAAGCGATCGTCGCCTCCACCGCCATTCCCGGCGCGTTCTCGCCGATCCGCTACGGGGATCGCTATCTCGCCGACGGCGCGATCTCCAGCAACACGCCGATCCGCGTCGCGGTTGCCAAGGGCGCGCGCCGCCTGATCATCCTGCCGACCGGTCACGCCTGCGCCAACGACGCCCCGCCGGTCGGTGCGGTCGCCAATGCGCTGCATGCGCTGACGCTCATGATCGCGCGCCAGCTGGTCAGCGAGCTCGAAAACCTCGGGCCCGAGATCGAGTATTACGTGGTGCCGCCGCTGTGCCCGCTGGTCGGCTCGCCCTACGATTTCTCGCGCACGGCGGAACACATCGACCGCGCCGCCGCCGCGACCGATGCTTGGCTGGCGCAAGGCGGCCTGACGAAGCGGGAGATCCCGCACGAACTGCAACCCCACGACCACTGAACGGCCGGCCTCGTTGCACTGCAATAGAAGGTGGCGGGCCGACCCCCGGGCAGGCGGATTGATTATCCGCGGCGGGAAACGGTAGCCTGTGCCCTGCGTATATGTGGCTGTCATATCCGTGATCCCTCAAGCCGGATATTGTCTAGGGCAATTTGGGATCGCCGTATTACACTGCCAGCAATTAATAATTAGGCGCAATGCCCCCGGGGGTTACATGGAAACGCTGCTGCTGCCGTTCTCGCCACGCTTCATCGTGCTGACGATCTGCACCGTGGTGACGGCGCTCCTGGTCGCGGAAGTCATCTTCGATCCCGAATGGTTCGACTTCCTGCTGATCCCGATCCTGCTGTTCGGCGGCCTCTCGGTGCTCGGCGTCCGCGACGTGCTGCAGAAGCCGCACGCGGTGCTGCGCAACTACCCGATCTCGGCGCATATCCGCTTCCTGCTCGAGGAAATCCGCCCCGAGATGCGGCAGTACTTCTTCGAGAGCGAGAAGGACGGCATGCCGTTCTCGCGCGACATCCGTGCGGTGATCTATCAGCGCGCCAAGATGGTGCTCGACAAGCGCCCGTTCGGCACACAGGAGGACGTCTACAAGGAGGGCTATGAATGGATGCACCATTCGGTCGCGCCCAAGGCGTCAGCCGGCGAAAAATTCCGCGTCACTGTCGGCGGGCCTGATTGCGCCAAGCCGTATTCGGCCTCGGTGTTCAACATCTCCGCCATGAGTTTTGGCGCACTCAGCCCCAACGCCGTGCGCTCGCTCAATGCCGGCGCGAAGAAGGGCGGCTTTGCCCATGACACCGGCGAGGGTGGAGTCAGCCCCTATCACCGCGAGAATGGCGGCGACATCATCTGGGAGATCGGCTCCGGCTATTTCGGCTGCCGCAACCGCGACGGCAGCTTCAATCCGGAGATGTTCGCCCAGGTCGCCGGCGAAGACCAGATCAAGATGGTGGAGCTGAAGATCAGCCAGGGCGCCAAGCCCGGCCATGGCGGCGTGCTGCCGGCGGCAAAAGTGTCGGAAGAAATCTCGAGGATCCGCGGCGTCGCGATGGGCGAGGACTGCATTTCCCCGGCCACCCACCGCGCCTTTTCGACGCCAATCGAGATGATGCAATTCGTCAGCAACATGCGCCGCCTCTCGGGCGGCAAGCCGGCCGGCTTCAAGATGTGCATCGGCCATCCCTGGGAGTTTCTGGCGATCTGCAAGGCGATGCTGGAGACCGGCATCTATCCTGACTTCATCGTGGTCGACGGTAATGAAGGCGGCACCGGCGCAGCGCCGCTGGAATTCATGGATCACCTGGGCATGCCGATGCGCGAGGGCGTCAGCTTCGTCCACAATGCGCTGGTCGGCATTGGCGCGCGCGACCGCATCAGGGTCGGCGCATCCGGCAAGATTGCGACCGCCTTCGACATGGCGCGCGCGATGGCGATCGGCGCCGACTGGTGCAATTCGGCGCGCGGCTTCATGTTTGCGCTCGGCTGCATCCAGTCGCTGAGCTGCCACACCGACCGCTGCCCGACCGGCGTCACGACGCAGGACCCGAGCCGCAACCGGGCGCTGGTCGTGCCGCACAAGACCGAGCGCGTCTACAATTATCACCACGCCACGCTGCATGCGCTCGGCGAGTTGCTCTCGGCCGCCGGCCTCGAACATCCGCGCGATTTGCGCCCGATCCATTTCTCGCAGCGCTCGTCGACGACGGAAGTCAGCTCGTTCGCAAGGCTCTATCCGGCGCTGCGCCCGGGCGAACTGCTCGACGGCACCGACGATCCGCGCTTCCGCGACGCCTGGACGATGGCGCGGGCGGATACGTTCCAGGCGGCGGGGTAGCGGCGCGCCGGATTTTTCCGGCGTCGTTCGTTGAAGGTCTCCGGCATTTGATCTAGTGTGATGGCACGGGGACCCCGCAGCCTCCCCGTCAAGTGGGTGACCCCATGCAAGCGCTGCTCGCTTTCCTTTGGAGCGAGCACCCATGGATGGACACCTTCTTCTTCCCTTTGTTTTGGCGACATTTCTCGGCGGCTTTGTCAGCGGCTTCTCCGGCTTTGCGATGGGCATCGTCGTATCCGGCGTTTGGCTGCACATCATCACGCCGATCCAGACCGCGGCCCTGATCGCCGGCTACGGCCTGCTGACGCAAGGCTACGGCATCGCCAAGCTGCGCCACGAATTGAATTGGCAAAGCATCTGGCCGCTCATACTCGGGACGACAATCGGCATCCCCATCGGCGTGATGCTGTTGACCCGGATCGACCCGACCTGGATACGCTTCGGCGTTGGCGTTTTGCTCGTCGCTTATTCGATCTACAGCCTGGTGCGACCGCCGCTGGGCCCCTTCAAGATCGGCGCTCCGGCCGACATTGCCATCGGCGTCACCAACGGGCTGGTCGGCGGCCTCACCGGCCTTGGCGGCATCATCTCGACCATCTCCTGCCAGTTTCGCGGATGGTCGAGGGACAAGCAGCGCGCCGTGTTTCAGCCGGTGCTGTTTGCGGCGTTCGTGATCATCTCGATCTCGCAACTCGCCGCAGGATCGTACACGGCTGAGACCGTCAAGCTGTACGGCATCGGCCTGCCGTTCATGGTCGCCGGCATCTGGATCGGCTTCAAACTCTACGGGACGATCAACGACGAAACGTTCCGCAAGACGGTGCTGATACTGGTGCTCATTGCGGGCGTGTCGCTGGTCGTTTCGGCATCGGGCCTCCTGCGCCTCACGGCAGCCGCGTGATCGACATCATGTCGAACCGCGTCACGCTGTCGGCCTTGGTCCACAGCGCGACGCCGCCTGCCTCCGTAAAGGTGTTGTCGGTTACCTCGAACAATGCAGCGCCGTCATAGGTCACCGCAAAGCGCTGACCTCTCGCTTCGAGCGCGAGCGTGTGCCACTCGCCCGAAGTGACGCGGATGTCGGCGCCGCCGAGCTGTTGCCGCTTGCCCGCGACGACGCGGTAGAAGCGCACATTGTCCTCCAGCGCGTTGGCGCGGGCGACGTAATAGTTGTCGAGATCGCCGACCCGCACGGCGATGCCGCCGGCACGGTCGATCCTGCCGCCGACCGCCTTGAACCTGATTTCGGCTCTCAAGTCCTTCTCGGACAGGCTCGCATGGATCGCGAGCGGAAAGCGATAGTCGGTGGTATCGGTGCTGGTTTGCTCGATGGCAAGCCCGCCCTTGGCGGTGGGATCGGCGACCACGGTCCATTCGCCTTCGGTGCCCCGGCCGGTCCGCGCAAACGAGAATCCGGTCGGCGGTTTGCCCGCCGTCATTCGGTCAATCTGGATCATGCTGATTTCTCCTTCGCAAATGCCGCTGCGCCGATGCACGCAAGAATCGATGCGACCAGCGCGACGGCCACGACTTTTCTGGAGGAATATTGAACGACTCATGCCCGATCTCCGCTTAGGATCAGCGGTCTTCCAGCACGAGAATTCCGCCATGGGCCGGTGAGATCACGTAGAGCCGGTCTGGCGGCACCAGCACGGTGGTGTGTGCGCCGGCGCTGGTTACCGTGCGCATCGCTTTGCCGGTTCGGGGATCGACGGTTTCGACCAGTCCGGGCTCGCCGATGGCGACATGGACGCGGCCGGTGGCCGGATTGAACCACGTCACGTCCGGCGGCCCAGCAATCGGCCAGACATTGGTGACGTCACCTGAGCGGCTGTCGACCTCGACGAGATCGCCGGCATCGCAGGCGGCGTAGAGACGCTGGCGCGCATGATCGATGTCGAGACCATGCGCGCCGCCGGAAGGGAGCCGCCATTGCGCGAGGGAACGCAAATCCGGCAGGCTCACAACCAGAATCATCGAGGGCTCGCGGATGCAGAGGAACAGTCGCTCCGCCGCGGCATCCGTCACGCACCAGCGCGGCCGGCCGGGCAGGTCGAGCTTCACCCGGTGACCATCGTTGAGACGGTATGCGTGCAGGCTTGGCGCCTCACCATCGTTGCCGATGCAGGCCGCAATCCCGAGACCGAGGCGCTTGACGATGGCGGCGCCATTGGGCCGCTCGCCGGACGGGAGCACGGACTTGGTCTTGAGCGTGCCGGCATCGAGCCAGGCGACGCTGGCCGAGCCGCGATTGGTGACGAGAATTTCGCCATCGTCGGCGACGGCACCGGCCGCGCCCGGAAATCCCGGCAGCGTCGCGATGTGGCGGCCGGCGTCGGGATCGATCACCTCGATCGTGCTCTGTCTGGTATGGGCGATGAAGACGCGGCGGGTTTTCGCATCGAAGATGCCGTGATCGAATTCGCTGCCCGTGGCACCGGGAATCTCGATCGTGCCCAAATCCTTCAACGGCATGATGACCTCATGCCGTTGCTCGCGTGCCTGCGCCTGATTGTTCCGTCCATGTGCAATCCCCTCGGAAAGGCCGAGCGTTGCACAGGGCTTGGACGGTGAAGCCGCCTGGCGGGGAGCCTGTGTTTCCCCGTGAATAGGAGCCTAGACGCGGAGGACATCCGCGGCAAGGCTTCTTCGTGGTCAATACTTCGGCCGGTGCGAGGTCGCCCATTCCCGCGCGTGCTCGATCGGGACGCGCGGCACGCTGCCGCGCACGGTCTTGATCGCCGGCAGGCTTTCCATTCGCTGCCGCCAGCGGCCGAACGCCGGATACTTCGGATACATCGATTGCCCCTCGGGCGTGAGGCTGAACGCGAACGTGCTCGGCAGCAGATAGAAGTCGGCGATCGAAATCTCGTCGCCGACCAGATAGTTCTTCCCGTGGGAAAGCTCGCGCTCGATAACCGCAAGCCCGGTCTCGATCTTGGGCAGCGCGTGCGCCACGACCTTCTCATCGCCGGCGATGCCGAGCTCCGGGAAAACCAGGCGCTCATGCGTCACGTGGTAGATCATGTAATAGTAGTAGTAGGAATTGACCGCGCTGATCCACTGGTTCATGCGCGCCCGGGCCTTGACGTCGCTCGGCGTCAGGCGAGGCCCGCCGAAGACGTCGTCAATGTAGCTGGTAATCGCGCTGGTCTCGTAGACCGTGAAATCGCCGTGCTGAAGAACGGGAACGCGGTCGAAAGGATGCAATGCCAGATGTTCGGGCTTGCCCATGACAGGTTCAAGGTCATGAAAATGAAAGGCTACGTCCTTGTGTGTCAGGATCATCCTGACGATGTTGACGTAACTGCTGCGTGGAAAGCCGTAGAGAGTTAAGGCGGACATTTCTTCTCCTTGTTGAACTTTGTTCTCAGCGCCAGAACGGCTTGGTGGCTTCGCGCAACACCTCGTCGCGCGAGAGGCCGAGGTCGCTGAGCAGATGCGGATCGTCGGCGATCTCGCGCAGCGCGATCCGCTGCATTGGCCGGTCGAGCCACCGCCACCATGCGGGCCGGCGAAACGCTCCTGAGCTGGATTGATGAAGTTGAGCGGCCGGATCAATGGCCTGCAGCGGCGGCGCCGACCGCGTGGTGGCTGACAGAATTGACATGACGGGCTCCAAATCGCTTGAAATGCGTTGCTGGAGCTGTTCAATAATGGTGCGGGGCGCTTCCCCGCAAAGCATCGTTTCTCTTGCCTGCCCTAGTTTTTCTCATGAAGTAGGTCAGATGCGCCCGCGCCTGCCGCCGCTCAATGCCCTGAAAGCCTTCGAGGCCGCCGCGCGGCACGAGAGTTTTACGCGCGCCGCGGAGGAGCTGTGCGTTACGCAGGGCGCGGTGAGCCACCAGGTCAAGGCGCTGGAAGCGGAACTTGCGCTAAAACTGTTCAACCGCGAGCGGCAGCGGCTGATCATCACCGAAGCGGGCCGCGACTATCTTGCCGTCGTGCGCGACGCGCTCGACCGCATTGCCATCGGCACCGAGCGCTTGTTGCAGCGGCAGAATGCCGGCGTTCTCACGGTCTCGACCTCGCCGGACTTCGCCGCCAAATGGCTGGTGCACCGGCTCGGCCATTTTGCCGAGGCGCATCCGGAAATCGACCTGCGCGTCTCCGCCACGCTTCACCATGTCGACTTTGCGCGCGAGGAGGTCGACCTCGCCGTGCGTCATGGCGACGGCAACTGGCCGGGGCTCGATCCGGTGCGTCTGAGCCCCGAACAGCTCTTTGCCGTGTGCAGCCCAAAGCTGCTTTCCGGCAAACGCCGGATCGGCAAGGTCGCAGACATCCTGAAATTTCCGCTGATCCACATGGACAGCCGCGCCGACTGGAAGAACTGGCTGCAGGAAGCCGGTCTCGACGATGCGGCCGCCACGCATGGGCCGGTGCTCAATCGTGCCAGCATGGTGATCGATGCCGCGATCAACGGCCAGGGCATTGCGCTGGCGCGCACCACGCTCGCGGCATGGGATCTGATCAAGGGCCATCTGGTGCGGCCGTTCAAGCAATCGCTGCCGCTGGCCAAGACCTACTGGGTCATCTGCCCGAAGGCGACCGCAAGCCTGCCGAAGATCGTGACGTTTCGTGACTGGCTGCTTTCGGAAGCATCGAGCGACCTGCGCCGGCTGAAGAAGGTCGATTGAGCCGGAAGTCGATCCATTGACAAAGGTGGGGCGTCGGCCTTATTTCCCCCTCATGGGGAAAGCGATCTCCCCACGAGGCGACATGCCCAAGAATCGCGTCCCTTTCACCAAGGACGCAACATGTCTTCTTACACCTCCATCTCATCCGAAAAACTCGCCCGTCTCGTCGGCACCGCCAAGGCCCCCGCCTTGATCGATGTGCGCATCGACGATGACTTCGCCGCCGACCCGCGCCTGATCCCCGGCGCGATGCGGCGTTCACATCGCGATGTCCAGGATTGGGCTCCCCGCCTCACCGGCCAATCGGTGGTCGTTATTTGCCAGAAGGGGCTGAAGCTCAGCGAAGGCACAGCGGCGTGGCTGCGCCAGAGCGGCATCGCCGCCGAGGCGCTCGAAGGCGGCCATCTCGGCTGGACCGAGTTGCAGAAGCCGGCCGTTCCCGCCGAAAAGATTCCCGAAGCGCGACAACCGTGGCCGCACCGTCTGGGTGACGCGCGAGCGGCCGAAGATCGACCGTATCGCCTGTCCGTGGCTGATCCGGCGCTTCATCGATCCGGCCGCCGTGTTCCTCTTCGTGAAATCGTCGGAAGTCGAGGCAGTAGGCGAACGGTTCGAGGCGACGCCATTCGATATCGACAATGTTTTCTGGAGCCATCGCGGCGAACTCTGCACCTTCGATGTGATGGTCAAGGAGTTCGGCCTGTCGACGCCGCCGTTAGACCGGCTGGCGACGATGGTGCGGGCTGCCGACACCGCGCGCCTCGACCTCTCGCCGGAAGCGCCCGGCCTGCTCGCCGCCTCGCTCGGCCTCTCGCGCATGTTCGACGACGACATCGAGCAATTGAACGCCGGCATGCTGCTCTACGACGCGTTCTATCGCTGGTGCCGTGATGCGACCGGCGAAACTCACAACTGGCCGTCCGGCAAGGTGAAGTCATGACCGGCCTCACCTACGCCATCAAGCCGCTTGCCTGCGATCCGGCCCGCATCCGCGGCATGTCGGAGCGCATGATCGTCAGCCATTACGAGAACAATTACGGCGGCGCGGTAAAGCGGCTCAACCTCATCGAGGAGCAGCTTGCGGGCCTCGACCATGCGAACGCGCCTGGCTTCCTGATCAACGGGCTGAAGCGGGAACAGTTGATCGCCATGAATTCCATGATCCTCCACGAACTGTTCTTCGAGGGGCTTGGCGAGGAGAGCGAGCCGGCGCCGGCTTTCAGGGAAGCGCTTGCCCGCGATTTCGGTTCCTACGAGCGCTGGCGGTCCGAATTCATCGCCATGGGCAAGGCGCTCGGCGGCGGCTCGGGTTGGGTGCTGCTGTCATGGTCGCGGCGCGACGGCAAGTTCGTCAATCAATGGGCCTCGGATCATTGCCACACCCTGGCCGGCGGAACGCCGATCCTTGCGCTCGACATGTACGAGCATTCCTATCACATCGACTACGGCGCCAAGCCGGGCGATTATGTCGGTGCCTTCATGGCGGCCATCAACTGGCCGGCGGTGCAGCGCCTCGCAGCGGAAATGAGAGGGTGATGATGACCGACCTCACGGCAAACACGAAAGCGAAGCCGGACGCTCCCGCGCACGGCATTTCCTTCCGCGAGGCTCTCGTCGTCTGGGTTCGGGTCGCCATCCTCAGCTTCGGCGGCCCGGCCGGACAGATCGCGGTGATGCATCGCATCATCGTCGAGGAGAAGCACTGGATCTCCGAGAGCCGTTTCCTGCACGCGCTGAACTATTGCATGCTGCTGCCCGGCCCAGAGGCGCAACAGCTTGCGACCTATATCGGCTGGCTGCTGCATCGCACGGCCGGCGGCCTGGTGGCGGGCGGGCTGTTCATCCTGCCCGGCATCATCGCCATCATGGCCCTCAGCTACATCTACGCGGCCTACGGCAATGTCGGCTTCGTCGAGGCGCTGTTCTTCGGGTTGAAGGCCGCCGTGCTCGCCATCGTCATCGAGGCGGTGGTGCGGGTCGGCAAGCGCGCGCTGCGCAACCGCGTCATGATCGCACTCGCAGCGATCGCCTTCATCGCGATCTTCTTCTTCGCCGTGCCGTTCCCGGTGATCATCATTGCGGCCGGCCTCATCGGCTATATCGGCGCCCGGCTCGGCCGGCCGGAATTCGCGGCGGTCGAGCATGGCGGTGGAAAGAATGCCGCGGTCATCGACAGCATGCTCGGCGACGACGTGCCCGACCATATCAAGCCCAACGCCGCGCGAACGCTGCGGGTGAGCGTGCTGTGGCTGGCGCTGTGGCTCATTCCCGTCGCGGCGATCCTGCTCGCGCTCGGGCCGAACAACGTCTTCAGCCAGATCGCGATCTTCTTTTCCAAGATGGCGATGGTGACGTTCGGCGGCGCCTATGCGGTGCTCGCCTATGTCGCCCAGCAGGCCGCGGACTATTATCACTGGGTGCAGCCGCGCGAGATGCTGGACGGGCTCGGCATGGCGGAGACCACGCCGGGGCCGCTGATCATGGTGGTGCAGTTCGTCGGCTTCATGGCCGCCTTCCGCGACGCCGGCGGGCTGCCGCCGATGCTGGCGGCCACGCTCGGCGGCTTGCTCGCCACCTGGGTGACGTTCGCGCCGTGCTTCCTCTGGATCTTTGCCGGCGCGCCCTACATCGAGACGCATGCGCGGCAACAAGGCGCTGGCGGGCGCCCTGTCGGCGATTACGGCGGCGGTGGTCGGCGTGATCCTCAACCTGTCGATATGGTTCGCGTTGCACACGCTGTTCCGACAGACGATTGAGGTGAAAGGTTTTGGCCTTGCGTTCGATGCGCCGGTGCTTTCCAGCGTCGACGTGGCCGCGCTTATCCTGTCGATCGCCGCCGCGATCGCCATCTTCCGTTTCAAGATCGGGATGCTGACCGTCCTCGCGGCGTCCTGTATCGCGGGCGTCTTGCTGCGCTGGACGGGGATCATTTGAGGCGCACGCCGCGCCTCAAAATTCCCCGTGCAGCCGGCCTGAGAAGATGTGCACCGGGCCGCGGTCGGCGTTGTAGGCGGGGTTGGTGATGAACTGATAGTCGCCCGTCAGCGTGATCGCCTTGGTCAGCGCATAGGCGTAGTAGGTTTCCAGGATGCGCTCGCGGCGATAATTGAGCGCGCCGTCGCCGATCAGCGGGCCGAGCCCGCCGGCAGCCAGGAAGTCGCGATGGTCACGCGACAGTCCGTTGATCGCGCCGCCGATGCCGATTACGTCGTCGGGCCGGCCCCATTTCGCGCCCTTGATCGAGGCGCCCATGGCGAGCGAGGCGTCGATGTCGGTGAAGGCCATGATCTCGTTCTTGCCGTTGTTCCAGCTCCAGCGGCCGAACACGCCGAGATCGTCGGCCAGCGCCTGCTCGACATTGATGACATAGCCGTATTTGGTGCGGCCGGTGCGCGTCTGTGTGATATCGGCGTTGAGCGCGGGGTTGTTCAGTGTCTCGCGATAGCTGCCGGAATAATCGCTGTTGAGGAAGCCGAGCAGCCTGAGCTTGCCCGGCTGCGAGAACAGGGAATAGCGCGTCTCGATCTCTCCGACATATCCGCCGCGGCGCGGCACGTTCATGTCGAAGCTGTTGGAGTTCGACGTCGCGTCCATCAGGAAATAGCCGGCGCGCAGCGCCCATTGCTTCTGGTTCAATTCCGCGGTGACGCCGTAGCCGAGGCCGAGCTTGTCGGCGGCATAGTCGAAGGCGCCGGAAGACCACAGCGACCAGTTCATGAAATCCTTGCGCGGATCTCGCGCATAGGAATTCTGGTCGAACACGTCGGTGACGGAGAATTTGCCGGCCTGCACGGTCAGGCGCGAGACGTCGACCTTGTTGGGCAGCTGGAAGAGTCCGCTCGGCAATTCCTCCTGCTCGCCGCCGAAGCCGAACGTCTGGCGCAGGAACAGCCGCGAGGTGTTGTAGTGCGGGTAGGGGAAGTTCGATTTCTGCGCCTCGCCGTTCGGGAAGCCGCCGACGCCGAGCGTGTCGCTGAGGCCAAATCCCTGCAGCAGTTCGGGATTGTAGTAGAGCTCGCCGCCTTCCCAGAGCCGGACATTGAGATAGAGGCTGTTGCTCCAGGTCGCCTTGGCCTGCGGCGCCGGCGCCAGGCTGTTGGTGCCGCTATACGGCGCGCGGAAGGCCGGGTAGCCCTGCGGCAGGTAAGTCGTCTGGCCGTGGATTTCCCAGCGCTTCGACTCGGGATCGGTAATGTCGGTGTTCGACTTCCAGCCCGGTGTGCCCGGCCAGTCGATCTTGCGGTTGAGGCCGAGCCGCAGCATCTGCATGTCGAGGGTGGAGGTGTATTGCGCGCCCGAGGGGAACGTCACGTTGGCGCGTTCGAACTGGGTGTAGAGATATTCCAGCCGCACCGTCCAATGTGGCGCGAAGGCATATTCGACGCCGGCGCCTGCCGCCCAGCCGGGGCGAATGCCGAAATGTTTCTCCTGAAGGCCGCCCGCCGGCAGGTTGACGAAGCGCTCGCCGATATAGGCGAGGCCGCCGGTGGCGTAGAGCAGCCAGTGGCTCGCCGCGTAGCCGATGCGGCCGCGCGCGGTGCCGACGTAATCCCATTGCTCGATGAATTCAGTGTTCGGCGTCGGGATCAGCGACGTGATCGAATTCGAGGCAAGCCGAAGGCCGGCACATCGGTGAAGCGCTCGCCGATGTAAGCCAGTCCGCCGGTGGCGTAGAACAGCCAGTGGCCGGACGCGTAGCCGATGCGCCCACGCACGGTGCCGACATAGTCCACATGCTCAAAGAGATTGCGATTTGGAGTCGAGAGCAGGGCAACCTGTGCATTGGAAGTCAGGGTGTTTGGAAACGTCAGGTCGGCTTCGACACCGAACAGCAAGCCGGAGGAAAGTCGCCAGTTGTAGCCGCCCTGCACGCCACCGATCACGCCGCCGAAATTGCCGGACGCGGCTGTCGGCGCCGGATCCCACAGCACCGCGCTGGCGGACCCGCGGCTATAGCCGGTATGTCCGCCAATGTAGAAGCCGGTCCAGTCGAACACGGGCTGCAGATAAGGCGCCTTCACCGGCAGCTTGAGATCGGCCGCCTGCGCGGGCACGCCAAAGGCGAGCGCGCCGAGCGCAGCGCTCGCGATCAGATAGTTCCGGTTTGATTTGCCCCGACTCATTTCCGAACGCCCAGCGGTCCCACGCCATCACTGCAGATTTGCCGGCACGCCGCTACCGCGGAGTGCCCGGCCGGCTTCGCAAGCTTGATGGCTGTTGCCAAATCGCCTCCGGCCGAAAGCCGGATCGCTGGAAGGCCCCGTGTATTCCCCAAGCCCCGAAGTCGCTCTCAGCCTTTATTGCAAGTAATTCGCAATAGCAACTAGTGCAAAACGTCGCACCGATCGTAGCCAGCGCTTCGTGACGGTCGTGCAACAGCGCAGGTCGCGCGCTTGGCCCTCAAGACGGGCCCTGAAAATGGTTGACCCGCCCGGGGGGACGGCCGGGCGGGTCGGGTTCGACACGGGGTGGATGAGGCGCCCGTGCCGGACGCAGCTCCACTTGCTCAGTCGATCGCTTAGTAGTTGCAGACGCGAACGCTGTACATGTACTGGCCGAACGCGTTGTAGCGGGGAGCCAGGCCGCAGCGGCGATAGCTGGTGTAGTAGACCGGGCCGTTGCTGGCAGCGACCGCGGAGGAGACGATCGCGGCAGTGGCGAGGCCGGCGCCGACGCCCCAGGCCCAGTTGTTGATCGGATAGGCTTCCGCCTTGGTGGTGGTGGCCGCGATCGAGCCGGTGACGGCGAGGGTCGCGAGGGCGAGAGCGGCAATCTTGGTCTTGATCGACATGAGTGACTCCATCCTGTTCAGGAGCGGCGCCGTTGTGGTCCGCATGCACCTTGGACGGAACCATTCCGGAAGCGGTTCGATTCGCCCTGGGGGAGCCCCGGCAAATGGCAAAAGGATAGTTAATACAGTCGGATAGACTATTTCCGGGGCCCGGCGGCCAGCCTGCTCACGTCGAAGTTATCGACGTCCTGCAGCAGCTCGCAGAACGCAAAGGCTCCATGATCGAGCAGCAGCCCGCCCTTTTCGGCAGAGGCTTGCCTCGCATCGCCGACCGCACCGCTTGGGTTGAGATCCTGCGCCTGCCAGGCGAACGGCGCCGGCCGCTGCGTGGAGAGCCAGCGGAATTCCGTCTCCATCGCCACGGCAGAGGAGGGGAAATCCGCAATCGCCTTTTTCTTCACGGCATGCGGATAGCGCGCCAACATGATCGAGGTCTCCACCGCGCCGCCATGAATGCCGTGGCGCAATTCCTCGTCGGGAAAAAGTCCTGGCGGCGTGCCGAAGCGCGACCAACTGGTCGTCACCGCCAGCATGCCATGCCGGGCACGCAGATCCTGCGCCACCAGCATCATCGCCGCAGCGTTGCCGCCATGGCTCGTCACCATCACAAGCTTTTTCAGGCCTCGTTTTGCAACGCTTTCACCCAGCGCCATCCACTGCTTCAGCGCGTCCGAGGTCGACAGCGTCTGCGTGCCCGGATAATCCGTGTGCTCGGTGGAAATGCCGATCCTCTCGATGGGCAGGAAAGTCACGGGCAGCGCGGGCGGCAGCAATTCCTTCAGCCGCGCCAGATAGGCCTCGCCGATCATCACGTCGGTCTCGAGCGGCAGATGCGGGCCGTGCTGCTCGGTCGCCGCCAGGGGCAGCACCGCGATCCAGCGCGCCGCCTCAGTAGCGGAAACCTCCGGCCAGGCAATCGCGTTCCAGTCGCGGGGTGGCACTTTCGTCATTATTTCGGAGCGTTTCTTTCAGCGGATTTGCGAGGTAGCTTGTCGCGGCCTGCTTGCCTTCCTTGGGGCGCATTCGCGCCCATACCCGCTATCATGGGCCAGAACGATCGACGGAGTCCAACCATGAACCCGGCCTTTTTGCCGCGAGCGTTAACCGCTGCATTCGCTGTTCTGCTGTCAGCCCTCGCCCCCGCGAGCGGCCAGAATCTGGACAAGGTCTCGTTCGGGACCAACTGGGTGGCGGAAGCCGAGCACGGCGGCTTCTACCAGGCGGTCGCCGACGGCACCTACAAGAAATACGGCCTCGACGTCACCATCGTGCCCGGCGGTCCCAACCAGAACAACCGCGTGCTGCTGATCTCGGGCAAGATCGAGTTCTTCATGACCGCTAACACGCTGCAATCCTTCGATGCGGTTGCCAACAATGTCCCGGTCATCGCGGTCGCGGCGATGTTTCAGAAGGATCCGCTGGTCCTCGTCACCCATCCCGAATTCAAGATGACGAAACTCGAAGACCTCAAGCCGCTGACGCTGTTCGTCTCCAAGGAAGGCGTCGCCAGCTATTTCCAGTGGCTGAAGAACGAATACGGCTTCAACGAGCGCATGGTCAGGCCCTACACCTTCAACTCGCAGCCGTTCCTCGCCAACCGGCAGAGCGCAATGCAGGGCTACGTCACTTCGGAGCCCTTTGCCATCGAGAAGGTGACGGGGAAAAAGCCGGGCGTGATCCTGCTCGCCGATTACGGCTTCACCGCCTATTCGACCCTGATCGAGACTACGACCGAGTTGATCGACAAGAAGCCGGATCTCGTGCAGCGCTTCGTCGATGCCTCCATCGTCGGCTGGTACAATTATCTCTACGGCGACAACACTGCCGCGAATGCCATGATCAAGAAGCTCAATCCGGAAATGACCGACGCGCTGCTCACCTATTCCATCGCCAAGATGAAGGAATACGGCATCGTCGATTCCGGCGACACGCTGAAGGACGGCATCGGCGCCATGACGGACGCGCGGGTGGCGAGCTTCTTCGACAAGATGGTGCGCGCCGGCGTCGTCAAGCGCGACGTTGATTTCCGCAAGGCCTATACGCTGCGTTTCGTCAACAAGGCGGTCGGCCTCGAATTGCGGCCGAAGAACTGATGGCTTCCACCGACGCGCCCTCCGAAGCCGCGGCCGGCATGTCCGGCCTTGCGGTGCGTCTGCGCGACGTCACCAAGACCTATGACAGCGGCGTTACTGCGCTCGGCCCGCTCGATCTCGACGTCAGGCGAGGCGAGTTCATCTCGCTGCTTGGCCCTTCCGGCTGCGGCAAGTCGACTGCGCTGCGGCTGATCGCGGGCCTCGCGGCGCCGACATCGGGTACTGTCGACGTCGCGCGCCAGCACGCGGAGGCGGGCGGCACCAACGCTATCGGCTTCGTGTTCCAGGAGCCGACCCTGATGCCGTGGGCGAATGTCGCCGACAATGTGCGGCTGCCGTTGACGCTTGCCAACATGCCGGCCGAGGAGGCCGATCGCCGCGTTACGGCGGCGCTGGCGCAGGTCGGGCTGGTCGAATTCGTGCACTCTTATCCGCGCGAATTGTCCGGGGGTATGAAGATGCGGGTCTCGCTGGCCCGCGCGCTCGTCACCGATCCCGACATTCTCTTGATGGACGAGCCGTTCGCCGCGCTCGACGAGATCACGCGCTTTCGCCTCAACAACGACCTGCTCGCGCTGTGGCGCGATCTGGGCAAGACCGTCATCTTCGTCACGCACTCGGTGTTCGAGTCCGTCTATCTCTCGCAGCGCGTGATCGTGATGAGCGCGCGGCCGGGGCGGATATCGGCGGAATTCCGCATCGATGCGCCGGAGCCGCGCAACGAAGACTTCCGCACTTCCGCCGACTATGCCGGCTTCTGCCGCAAGGTTTCGGCCGCGCTGATGCCGGCGTATGAGGGGCAGCGCGCATGAGCAACGGGGCGGCTGCACCGGCGCAAGCCAAAAGTGGGCAGGCTTCCCCGCTTCGCTTCGTGTTGCCCATCTTCGTGCTCGTACTGGGACTGGTGGTGTGGGAGCTGGTGGTGCAGCTCAATGATATCCAGCCCTATGTGCTGCCGGGGCCGTGGCTGATCCTGCAGACCCTGATCACCGATTGGGGAGTGCTGTTCGACTCGCTGCTGGTGACGCTGCTGACCACGCTCGAAGGTTTTGTCTGCGCCGCGGTCGGCGGCATTGCGCTGGCGCTGCTGTTCAATCAGTCGCGGCTGCTGGAAATTTCGCTGTTTCCCTATGCCGTGGTGCTGCAGGTCACGCCGGTGATCGCGATCGCGCCGCTGCTCTTGATCTATCTGCCGCAGCAGACCGCGGTGGTGGTCTGCGCCTGGATCGTCGCCTTCTTCCCGGTGCTCTCAAATACCGCGCTGGGGCTGAATTCGGTCGACCGCAACCTGGCAGGCCTGTTCCAGCTCTATCACGCCTCGCCTTGGCAGACGCTGCGTTACCTGAAACTGCCGGCGGCGCTGCCCTACATTCTGGCCGGCCTGCGCATCGCCGGCGGGCTGTCGCTGATCGGCGCGGTGGTCGCCGAAATCGCCGCGGGCTCGGCCGGCGCGGGAAGCGGCCTTGCCTATCGCATCGCGGAATCCGGCTACCGTCTGAACATACCTCGCATGTTCGCCGCGCTGCTCATGCTGTCGGCTGCCGGGATTGTCATCTATGCCTTGCTGGCGCTAGTTTCCCACCTCGTTTTGCGGCGCTGGCACGAAAGTGCGCTTGGAAAGGAAAGCTGATGACGACGATTTCGTCCGAAAAGATCGACCTGCTGATTTATGGGCCGATCCGGCCGATCCTGGAAAACGGCTTTCCCGACCAGTTTGTGGTGCACCGGGCCGAAACCCACGAGCAGGTCGATCAGCTGCCCGCCGACGTGAAGCAGAAGCTGCGCGGCATGGCCGTGACCTATCACACCATGCACACCGGCAAGGACATGCAGTCGCAATTCCCCAAGCTCGAGATGATCGCGAGCTTCGGCGTCGGCTACGACCACATCGATTGCGCGAATGCGCGCGAGCACAACATCGTCGTCACCAACACGCCCGACGTGCTGACCGAGGAAGTCGCCGACGTCGCGATGGGCCTCCTGATCGCGACGCTGCGCGAATTCGTCAAGGCCGACAAATATCTGCGCTCCGGCCTGTGGCAGACCCAGAACTATCCGCTCAGCGTCGGCTCGCTGCGCGACCGCAAGGTCGGCTTCATCGGCATGGGCCGCATCGGCCAGGCGATCGCCCGGCGGCTGGAGGCCTCGCGCGTGCCGGTCGTCTATCATTCGCGCAAGCCCGCGGCCGGCGTTTCCTATCAGCACTATCCCGACCTGATCGAGATGGCGAAGGCCGTCGACACCTTGATGATCATCGTGCCCGGCGGCGCCTCGACCTCGAAGATCGTCAATGCCGAGGTGCTGAAGGCGCTCGGCCCGCGCGGCGTGCTGATCAATGTGGCGCGCGGTTCCGTCGTCGACGAGCCTGCGCTGGTGGCTGCCCTGAAATCGGGCACCATCCTCGCCGCCGGTCTCGACGTCTTCGCCAACGAGCCGGCCGTGCCGGACGAGATGAAGACCATGCAAAACGTCGTGTTGTTGCCACATATTGGCTCGGCTTCCGTGGTAACGCGTAACGCCATGGATCAGCTCGTGGTCGACAACCTCAAGAACTGGTTTGCCGGCAAGGCGCCGCTGACGCCGGTGGCGGAAACGCCGGTGAAGGGCCGCTGATGCGCCCGCATCGCCCCGTCATCGCGGCTCTCGCATGGCTTGCGCTCGCGCTTCCCGCGCAGGCGCAGCAGCAGGATGCCTTGAAGAAAGAGATGATCGGGCAGTGGGAGCTCTCCACCACCGAGCGCAGCAAGACCTGCGTCGTCACCATCAAGAACGAGGCAGCGCCAGGCGGCCTCAAGCTTGAACTGGAGCCGGGCTGTGCGGCGGCGCTGCCCTTTACCCAGGACATCAAGGCCTGGAGCATCAAGGGCCTCGACATCGTGCGGCTGCAGGATGCCACCGGCACGTCCGTGATCGACTTCACCGAGGTCGAGAGCGGCATCTTCGAGGGCCTGCGCCAGGGCGAGGGCGTCTACATCCTGCAGAATCTCGCCGCCGCCCGCTCGCTCGCCAAATCGATGGACCAGATGATCGGCGACTGGCAGATAGTGCGCGGCAACGGCCGGCCGGTCTGCGCGCTGACGCTGACCAACACCGAGGCGAGCCGCCGACAATTTCCAGGTGTTCGTGAAGCCGCGATGCGATCCCGCGGTCGCCGCCTTCGGACCGGTGCAATGGCGGCTCGAGCGCGGCCAGATCATCCTGCAGTCGAAGAACGGCGACACCTGGCAGTTCGAGGCCGACGACAACGCGCAATGGCGCCGCGTGCCCGACAGCGCCGATGGCCTCGTCATGCTGCGCGGGCAGTAGGGCGGGCAGCCCGGCCATTGCTGCATGAGAAAAGGGATGAAACCCCCTTCCGCCTGCACGCAGGCCTGATGTAGCGTTTCCTTGAAGCTGCCAGCGGGAGTGCCGAATCCCCATCGTTACAAGGCAGCAAAGGTGGTGCCATCGGCGCGCCTCCGCCAAAGAGGATCGCGCCCATGCCCAAACTCTACGAAGCCCTCGCCGAAGCGTTCCGTGCCGAGGACGTCGACACCCAGTTCGTCCTGATGGGCGACGGCAACATGCACTGGGCGACTGCCTTTTCCAAACTGCCTGACGTCCACACCGTCCATGTCCGGCACGAGCACGTGACCGTTGCGGCGGCGACCGCCTACAACATCGCCACCAACAAGGTCGCCGTGGCCTCCGTCACCTGCGGCCCCGGCCTGACCCAGCTGATGACGGCGCTGCCGGCTGCGGTGCGCGCCCGCCTGCCGATGGTGGTGTTCGCCGGCGAGCCGCCGATCAACGCCAAATTCTACAATCAGAACATCGACCAGGCGCCGCTGGTGACGGCCACCGGCGCACACTACATCGCCGCCCACAGCCTGCCGCGCATGATGGACTATGTGCGCGAGGCCTTTCACATCGCCAAATATGAGCGGAGGCCGACGGTGATTGGCATTCCCTACGACCTGCAGAAGACCGAGTACATGGCCAACCAACCCTACGAGACCTCGGCGATGTATCAGCCGAAGAGTCGGGCGCATGCACCCCGATCCCGACGTCGTGGCCGAGGCCGTCGAGCGGCTGGCCGCGGCCAAGCGCCCGATCATTCTCGGCGGCCGCGGCGTGCTGTGGTCCGGCGCGCGCGACGCAACGATCAAACTCGCCGATCGCTGCGGCGCGCTGCTCTCCAACACGCTGCCCGCGCGCGGCCTGTTCCATGACCATCCGTTCGGGCTCGGCATCACCGGCAGCTACTTCACGTCATTGGGCAGGGAGATCTACGAGTCCGCCGACGTCGTGCTCGCGGTCGGCACCAGCCTGTCTTATTACGTCGGCGGCGGGGCATTCTGGCCGAAGGCCTTCAAGATTTCAGCTCGACGACGCGCCGCGCGGCTTGCGCGACGGACAGAAGGCCGCCGACCTCTACGTCAGATCGGATGCGCGTGTTGGCATCGAGGCCATTCTTGCCGGCCTCGACAAGAAGCTGGGCGCGGGCAAGCCGACGGCTGCGTCCATTCGCAGCAAGGAACTGGCGCATCGCATTGCGACCGAGCCCGCGGACACGGCCGCGTTCGACATCGAACCCGGCGTGCTGGATCCACGCGAGGCGATCCGGGCCATCGATGCGGTCGTTCCGAAGGACTGGGACATCGTGGTCGGCGGCGGCCATCAGGCCTATTTCAACGCCCAGATGCGCGGCAGGCCGGCGGAGCGCTACACGACGGTCCGCGAATTCGGCGCGGTCGGTAACGGCCTGTCCTATGCGCTCGGGGTTGCCGCGGCGCGCCGGCAGGGCCGCGATGGCAAGATCGTGCTGTTCGAAGGCGACGGCGGGCTGTTGTTCCATATTCAGGAGCTCGAGACGCTCAAGCGTCAGGGCTATCGCATCCTGATCTGCGCGATGAACGACGGCGGCTACGGCTCGGAGTTTCACAAGCTGCGCGCCGACGGCCTCGACGACAGCCTGGCCATATTCGGCCGGCCCGCGCTCGAAAAAATCGCGCAAGGTTTCGGCCTGCGCGGCAACGAGATCCGCGATGTGTCGGTCATCCCGAAACTGTTCGCCGACTTCGCCGCGCAGGGCGAAAGCGAAATATGGAACATCCAGATCTCCGACCGGGTGACGGCGCCGGTGATGCGCCAGACCATCAAGCGCGGCCATGGCAATATGTGAGGACTTCTGCAGGGTGTTGTCTGCAGGCGGTATCCCGAAACCGAAAATATTTCGCGCAAACGTGTCGATCCGGCTTCGGCCGGATCGTCGTATCCTGTAGCGAGACGGAATTGCCGGCCTGATGCCGGCAGCTCGCGCAAAACAGGAGTTTCTCATGCGCTTCATGTCCATCATCACTTCCCCGCAGCCGATGACAGGGCCCGACGCCCGCGCTGATGGAGGCCATGGGCAAGCTCGCCGGAACGCGAGATCAAGGCCGGCCGGATGATCGACATGGGCGGGCTGATGCCGCTGCAGCAGGGAGCGCGGGTCTCGATCGTCGACGGCAAGCTGCGCGTCACCGATGGCCCGTTCGTCGAGGCCAAGGAAGTGATCGGTGGCTACGCCATCTTCGAATTCCGCGACAAGGCCGAGGCACTCGCCATGACCAGGGAGTTCATGCAGCTCCATCTCGACCACATGCCGGGTTGGGAAGGCACCTGCGAGTTGCGGCCGATGGCCGGCCACGGCGTGGAGACCCAATGCGGTGATGTTGCAGTAGCCATGCAACGCCTGATGGGCGGGCATAATCGGTCCGGTCGGCGGCGATGACGGCCGCCGACATCCATGCCGCCATCCTTGCCGCCTGGCGGGTCGAGCAGCCGCGACTGATCACGTCGCTGTCGCGGATGCTGCGCGATGTGCCGCTGGCGGAAGAGCTGACGCAGGACACGCTGGTGGCGGCGCTGGAGGACTGGCCGAAGTCAGGCGTGCCGGAGCGGCCGGGCGCGTGGCTGATGGCGACCGCCAAGCGCCGCGCGCTCGATCAGCTGCGCCGCGGCAAGATGCTCGCGCGCAAGCACGGGATGCTGGCGGTGGATTTCGAGCGGGAAGAGCAGGCGATGCCGGACTTCGATGCCTCGCTCGACGACGATATCGGCGACGAGATGCTGCGGCTGATCTTCACCGCCTGCCATCCGCTGCTGTCGCGCGATGCCAGTGCGGCGCTGGCGCTGCGCATGATCTGCGGCCTGACTACCGAAGAGATCGCCCGCGCCTTCCTGGTGCCGGAGGCGACGATCGAGCCAGCGCATCGTGCGCGCCAAGCGCACGCTGTCGGAATCCGGCCTTGCCTACGAAACCCCGCGCGGCGAGGCGCTGTCGGAGCGGCTCGCCTCGGTGCTGGAGGTCGTCTATCTCATCTTCAACGAAGGCTATGCCGCCTCGCGCGGCGACGACTGGATGCGGCCGCAGCTCTGCCAGGAGGCGCTGCGTCTCGGCCGCGTGCTGGTCGGGGTCGCGCCCGCAGAGCCGGAAGCGCACGGTCTGCTGGCGTTGATGGAGTTGAACGCCTCGCGCGAGGCGGCGCGCATCGACGCCGAGGGCGAACCGATCCTGCTGCTGGAGCAGGATCGCCGGCGCTGGGATTTTCCGCAGATCCGCCGCGGCCTGCAGGCGCTCGGCCGCGCGCAAACTCTGGGCGGCGAAGGCGGCTTCTATGTGCTGCAGGCCGAAATCGTCGCCTGCCACGCCAGGGCCGAGACGGCGGAGGCCACGGACTGGCGGCGCATTGCGGCGATCTACGGAAAACTGTCGGCGCGCCTGCACTCACCGATCATCGAGCTCAACCGTGCCGTCGCCGTCGGCATGGCCGAAGGCCCGGAGGCGGGGCTTGCGATCGTCGACCGCATCGCGGACGAACCGGCCTTGAGGAATTATCATCTGCTGCCCGGCGTGCGCGGCGATCTCCTGCAAAAGCTCGGCCGGCATGACGAGGCGCGCGCCGCGTTCGAGGCGGCGGCTCAGCTGGCTGGCAACCGCCGCGACCGCAGCGTGATGCAGCGCCGGGCGAGAGAAGTGCCGTAGGGCATCAGCTCGCATATTGCGCCACGCCGCCGCCGAACGACCAGTTCTCCTTGGCGACCTCCACGAGGTTGATCACGACGTCCTCGCGGCGGACCTTCAGCTGATCATGCAAATCGTCGGCGATGCGCTTGAAGAAGGCCTTCTTCATCTCGACCGTGCGGCCCGCGTTCAGCGTGACTTGGATCAGGATGATATCCGCGCTATAGTTGTTGCCGAGATAGCTGTCCGCGACGTTCAGCTCCTCGGCATCGTGCTGGGTGATGGCCTGGAATTTGTCGTTCTCGGGCACGTTGATGACGTCTCTCATTGCCGTATAGACGATTTCGCCGATCCGCTTGCGGAATGCGGCAGGCTTGCCCCGGATGAGGTCGATGCGGACGAGCGGCATGGCGATGTTCCCTTGTGATGTCTCTCTCCCGATGTGGGTGCATCCCCGCGCCAATCAAACGCCGTCGCGGCGATATCAGAGATAACGGAACCTTATGAATCGTCCGAACGAAACGGTTCGGCGCCTGCCGCGTGCTAGACGCCGTCCAGCGCAGGATCTAGCCTTGAGCTTCGTAGGGCGGATTCTCTACGGCGGCAGCCCGACGTCGTGCAGCGCCGAGACCAGGCGATCGCGCGAGGCCTGCGGCAGCGGCGGCAATCCATCCGTCACTTTCGCCAGCGTCAGCTCGGGATAACCCTCGCGCAGCCGGCGGACGCTTTCGATGGCTTCGTCGCGCGCGCCGGCGAACATATAGGCCGGGCTCAGCGTCCGGTGCATCCAGGCCAGCGACGCGTGCTCGGCGACCGCGCGTTGCTGCCATTGCGCGGCCTCGCGGAACCGGCCTGCGTTGAAATGCGCGACGCCAATACCGTAGAGATTGTTGAAGGCGAGCGCGTCCGATGGCGCGAGCTCCAGCGCGATCATGAAGCGCTCGATCGCGGCGTCATCGTTGCCGCGGTAGACGTCCATCCACCCGCTGCGGCCCCAGGCAAAGGCCGAGCTGCCGTCGATGGCGAGCGCTTTCGCGATGACGCGCTCCGCGCTTTCCTCGTCGAGCAGCGACAGCGCGGTGCCGGCAACCGCAAGCACGCGCGGGTCCGCGCGCAGGGCGAGCGCTTTCCGCGCATACGCCGCGCTCTGGGCGCGGTCCTGCGCCGGATCGTCGCCGAAGTAATAGACGACGCGCTGGGCATAGGCCCAGGCGGCGAGCGCCAGCGGCAGGGGGTTGTCGGGATCGCGGGCCATCGCCTCGTTCAACAGCTCCATCGCGCGGGCATGGCCGGCTTCGTCCAGCGACAGCACGCCCGGCATCGCGCGCAGCGCCAGATCCTGCGCCGTCAAATCGGCATCGCGCTTCTGCAGGGCGCGGTCGATCTCGGCGGCGCGCAGGCTTGGCCGCAGCGCGGCCGCGAGCCTGGTGGCGAGCTGTTCGTCGAACGCAGCGGCGCGATCCCAATCGCCCTCGATCCGGTGCGCCCAGAGATGGCGGCCGTTCTCGCGATCGATCAGCCGGAAGATCAGCCGCGCCTGCGCGCCGACGCCCCTGATCGCGCCGGCCAGATGATAGCGCGACGATCCGGCGCTCGAGATGCCGATCCGCGCCAGCGCGGTTGCGATTTCGTCGGCGATGCCGCGCGCGGCCTCTTCATGCCCCGGCGTCGTTTCGATCGGGCCGATCGTCACGCCCGGCCGGTCCGTGCTCTGCGAGAACGCCTGCAGTTGCGATGCAACGGTGTTGGAGAAGATCGCCTGCCGCTTCAACGTATGCGACGGCGTCTCGTTATAGCGGCGGCGATACTCGATCGAGAACCGGCCGAAATGCGGAAAGCCGCAAGCCGTGGCCACGTCCATCACCTTGGTGCCGGGCTTGCCCAGCAGCAGCTGACGCCGTGCGCTGTCGAACCGGATGTCGCGCAGCGCATCGTGCGGGCTCTTGGCCAGAAACGTCTTGAATTGCCGCTGCAGCGCGCGGGCCGACAAGCCGGCGGCCGTGGCGAGCTCGGCGAGGCCGATGTCGCGCTCAAAACCGGCCTGCATGACGTCGAGCGCGCGCCGCACCGCGCGCGGCAGCACGGCGGCGCCCGCGGACATGCCTGACGAACTCTCGTCCTGCCCGGTCACGGCATTGATTCCCAAAGATCCTGATGAGTGCACCATAACCTGATTTGTCTGAACGACCGCGCCAAAGGTTTCGCCTTGCGGATAGCAGTGTCGCGAATTGGACAGGCGAGAAATCTCCTTCTGCATACCTACCCATACAACGCGCCGTTTTGGCGCATCTCGGACGCAAATCGAGGGAAAATCTTAATGTTCAGTAACCATTCCACTCCTGCGGCGACCCGCCGCAGGCCGTTCTGGGCGACGCGCCGGCCGTGCACCGCCATTCCGGTGATTGCCGCCGGTGCCACATTTGCGGCGGCCGCACTCGCCGCGGCCGAACTGCCCGACTCCATCGCCGCCCCGGGCGAGACCCTGATCGTCA
The DNA here is from genome assembly GCA_963726865.1 of uncultured Alphaproteobacteria bacterium. Lineage (GTDB taxonomy): Bacteria > Pseudomonadota > Alphaproteobacteria > Rhizobiales > Xanthobacteraceae > Bradyrhizobium. The sequence goes on from CAVSEE010000015.1 coordinate 94,898, forward strand.
CCGTCCACGCGGAAGGCGCGCAGATCTACGAGTGCAAGCCTGAACTCGTCGGGCAAGCTCGCGTGGCAATTCCGCGAGCCGATCGCGACACTGATCGCCGACGGCAAGACGATCGGCCGGCATTTCGCCGGACCCGCTTGGGAGCTCGACGACGGCAGCCTCGTCGCCGGCAAGGTCGTCGCACGCGCACCTGGCGCAACCGCGGCGGACATTCCGCTGCTGAAATTGTCGGCAACGCCGCAGCGTGACCGCGGTCTGCTCGCCGGCGCCACGACCGTTCAGCGCATCAGCACCAGAGGCGGCACGGCCGAAGGTCCATGCGACAGCGCGGGCACGATGCTGAGCGTGGCGTATTCGGCCGACTACGCCTTCTACAGGAAGTCGAAATCTACGGGCGCGTCCGGCACGATCCGCCTCACCGATGCCGGCAACTGATTTTTACCAAGTCACATTCCAGTCAACAGGAGAGAAGCAAATGAATATCCAGACCCCCGCCACGCCCGACCTCGCCGCCGTCAAGGCCAAGCAGCAGGCCACCTGGGCCTCCGGCGACTATGCCGTCGTCGGCACCACCTTGCAGATCGTCGGCGAAAATCTCTGCGAGGCCGTCGACTTGAGGAGCGGCCAGCGCGTGCTCGACGTCGCCGCCGGCAACGGCAATGCGACCTTGGCGGCGGCGCGCCGTTTCGCCGACGTGGTGTCGACCGATTACGTCGGCGCGCTGCTGCAGCGTGGCCGCGAGCGTGCCCAGGCCGAGCGCCTGCCGGTCGAGTTCCGCGAGGCCGATGCGGAAAATCTTCCGTTCCAGGACGCGAGCTTCGACGTCGTGCTCTCGACCTTCGGCGTGATGTTCACCGCCAATCATCCGCGCGCGGCGAGTGAGCTGGTGCGGGTATGCCGCCGCGGCGGCAAGATCGGCATGGCTAACTGGACGCCGGACAGCTTCATCGGCAATCTCCTGAAGACCGTCGTCAAATACGTCCCGCCGGTATCAGGCGTGAAGTCGCCGGTGATGTGGGGCAACAAGGCCTATCTCGAGGAGATTTTCGGCAGTGGCGTCAGCATCGCTACCGAGAGCCGGCACTTCACCTTCCGCTACAAGTCGCCGGCGCATTTCCTCGACATCTTCCGCACCTATTACGGGCCGACGCACAAGGCGTTCGGCGCGATCGACCAGGCCGCGCAGCAAAAGCTGCAGGAAGACCTGTACGCGCTGATGGACAAGTTCAACGTCGCGAAGGACGGCACGCTCGTCATCCCCAGCGAGTATCTCGAAGTCGTCGTCACCAAGCGCGCGTGATCAGTACTGCGTAACACCTGAGAGGGGCGCGGCGGATCATCCGCCGCGCCCGCTTTGGTCAGACAAGGGGACACCGACATGAGCACCATCGCCGCCGGCCGCGAGCGCGAACATCCCTATGGATGGGTCATCGTCGCGGTTTCGACCATCAGCCTTGCGCTCGGCTTCGGCGCCGGCGGCGTCGTCTCCGTGTTGATGAAGCCGCTGGAGGAGGAGTTCGGCTGGTTCCGCGCCGATATTTCCATGGCCTACACCGCCTACAGCATCGGCGCTGCGATCGGTGGGTTGTTCTGGGGCGCGCTGTCCGACCGCATCGGCGCCAAGCCGGTCGCGCTGATCGGCACCGTCGGCATGTCGGCGGGCCTCGTCGCGCTGAAATGGCAGAGCGCGCAGTGGCAGCTCGATCTGCTGTTCTTCCTGATCGGCGCGGTCGGCTTTGCTTGCCTGTTCACGCCGCTCACGGCGCTGACGGGCGTGTGGTTCAACGCGCGCAAGGGGCTCGCGATCGGCATCGCCACCGCGGGCGGCGCCTTCGGCCAGGGCATCGTGCCCTATCTCGGGCGGATGCTGATCACCGCGCTCGGCTGGCGCGACGCCATGCTGGTGATGGGCGCAGCCTTCCTCGTCATCCTGCTGCCGCTGATGTTCCTGCTGCGGCCCGCGCCCGCAGCCGCGCAACCGTCGGGGCAGGCCGCGCCGCGCGACGGCAATCTCTGGAACATGCCGCATGCGGTCAGCCTGACATGGCTTGCCACTGCTGCGCTGTTCTGCTGCGTCTGCATGACCGCGCCGCAGGTGCATCTGATTCCGCTCGGCATCGATATCGGCTGCAGCCCGCAAACCGCGGCGGGCCTGCTGCTCACGGTGATGGTCACCGCAGTGTTCGGCCGGCTGTTCTTCGGCTGGCTCGCCGACCGCATCGGCGCCCTGCCGTCCTATTTCCTGGCCTCGCTGGCGCAAACCTCCGTGGTGTTCTTCTTCACGCAAACCAGGAGCATCGCGGTGCTCTACCAGCTCGCGGTGCTGTTCGGCTTCGGCTTTGCCGGCGTGATGACGTGCCTCCTGATCTGCGCCCGCGAGGCGGCGCCGCTGCGCCTGTCCGGATTCGCCATGGCAGTCGTCGCCACCGTCGGCTGGGTCGGCATGGGCCTCGGCAGCTACCAGGCCGGCTATTTCTACGACATCAGCGCCAACTATCGCCTGTCATTCGCCAATGCCACGGCGGCCGGCGTCGTCAATCTGCTGATCGTCGCCGCGCTGTTCTGGTACCGCCGCGAGCGCAATATACGGCGGGCTGCTCTCGGGCGCGCGTGACAGGCGGGCACCCAACTCGGTGCAAATTGATCTCGGTGCAATCTGTTCTTGCAACCACAGTATTGCGCCAGGCGCGGGCAACGGGAATTGCCGGGCGGCAAGCTCTCTTCCATATCTCCGACGCAGCACCGAAGTCGCCGCCGACCGGGAGAGTTTCGTGGAGCTCAGCCTTTTCACCATCGTGGTCGCCCTTGCCGGCGTCTTTCTGATCGCCTTCATGAAGGGCGCGTTCGGCGGCGGCTTCGCGATCATTGGCATTCCGCTGCTGTCCATTGTGATGGACCCGCTCACCGCCGGCGCGCTGCTGGCTCCGCTGTTCATTGCGCAGGATCTGTTTGCGCTGCGCTACTACAGGCCATCGACCTGGTCGAAGCCCGATCTCGCTATTCTGCTGCCAGCCCTGGTCGTGGGCATCGGTGCCGGCTATCTCACGCTCAGCTATCTCGACAGGAGAGCCGTCGCCATCGTCATGGCGCTTACCACCTTCGGGTTCACCGCGATGTGGTTTCGCGGCGGCGGTCAGGTCGGTGCTCAACCCCGCTCGACGCCGAAGGCGATTACCGCGGGCTTCGGCTCCGGTCTGACGACAATGGTCGCCCATTCGGGTGGCCCGCCGCTGGCGATGTACCTGCTGCCGCTTGGTCTCACCAAGGAGATCTATGCGGGAACGACGAGCCTGTTTTTCACGATCGGCAATGCGATCAAGGCCGTGCCGTGGCTGTTGCTGGTCAGGCCGGCTTCCACGGTCTGGATATTGATGGCGATCTGTCTGCTTGCTGTCCCGTCAGGCATCTGGCTGGGCTGGAGACTGCAGCAACGATTGGACCAGCAGCAGCTCTATCGCGCCTGCTATGGCCTGCTCGTGGTCACCGCGGCGAAGCTGCTTTGGGACGGAGTGCACGGCTACATGCAGTGAGGCGGGTGGCCTAAATCAGCCGCATCCCCTTCAGGCTCGCATGTCCGTTCTTGCCGACGATGATGTGGTCGTGCACGGAAATGCCAAGGGCGCGGCGATGTCGATGATCGCTTTGGTCATCTGGATGTCGGCCTGCGACGGGGTCGGGATCGCCGCTCGGGTGGTTGTGCACCAGGATCAGCGCGGTGGCGGACAATTCCAGCGCGCGCTTGATCACCTCGCGCGGATAGACCGGGGTGTGGTCGACGGTGCCGGTCTGCTGGATCTCGTCGGAGATCAGCTGGTTGCGCTTGTCGAGGAACAGCAGGCGGAATTGCTCCTTGTCGGAGAACGCCATGCCGCTGCGGCAATAGTCGATCACCTCGTTCCAAGACGACAGCGCGACGCTGCGCTTGATCTCGCCCTTGGCGATCCGGCCAGCGGCAGCGGCCAGCAGCTTGAGCTGGTTGACCGAGGCGTCCTTGATGCCATCGACCTCGCGCAGCCGCGCCACGGGCGCGTGCACGACCTCGGCGAACGAGCCGAATTTCTTCAGAGCGCCTTGGCGAGCGGTTTGGTGTCGCGCCGCGGGATTGCGGCGAACAGCGCCATTTCCAGCAGCTCGTAATCGGTCAGCGCGTCGGGCCCCGCGGTGAAGAAACGCTCGCGCAGCCGCTCGCGATGGCCGTGATAATGCGGCTCCTCGGCGGGTGTCGTCGGGAGGTTTGCATGCATTGCGGGGCATCGGACTTCAGAGCATGCCGTGGCCAGCGGCTTTTTCAACTCTGAATTGCCCGGCCAATCGCCAATTCCGGCACGTAAAAAGGGCGCCGCGCATGGCGCGACGCCCTCCGTCGTTTCAAATGCTCGAGCCGTCAGGCCTTCACGGCCGCAAAGGCATAGCCGTTGCCGTCCTTCGTCAGCGTGCCGACATTCGGGAAGCCGAAATGATAGCCGGCGATCATGCCCTTCTCGGCGATGACGCGATCGTAGAAGGCGCGTCGCGTCGCTTCCGCCTTCGGCCCGTCCGCATCGAACCCGGAGAACATGCCGGGGTTCTTCACGAACAGCTGGTCGATGCCGGTGACGTCGCTCTGGATGAAGAGCTGCTGTCCGCCCGAGGCCACCAGGAAGGACATGTGACCGACGGTGTGGCCGGGGGTGGCGATCGCCTTGACGCCGGGCGCGAGGTCAGCACCGTCATTGTACTGCTTGACGTTCTTCCAGGTCGGGAACGTCGCCTGGATACGCTTGATCATCGGACGGCTTGCCTTCCGGCATCTTCTCCACCAGCGCCGGATCGGTCCAGAACTTGAACTCTACCTCGGGCATCATGATTTCCGCGTTCGGGAATACCTGCGCGTCGGTCTCCTTCACCCACAGGCCGGAGATGTGATCGGGATGGAAATGCGAGATCACGACGGTGGAAACCGCCGCCGGATCGAGGCCGGCCGCCTTCATGTTGTCGGCGAGCTTGCCGACGGTCGGCGGGCCGTTGGCGCCGAAGCCGGTGTCGAACAGGATGACCTTGCCGCCGGTGCGGATCGCGGTGACCGTGAAGGGGTTCTCGATCTTGTCCGGGCCGACGCCGGCCGCGGTCAGCGCCTTCTTGACGTCGTCGAGCGAAGCGTTCTTGACCATGGTTTCGGTGACCTGGCGCTCGATGCTGCCCTCATGCAGCGAAAACACCTCGATGTCGCCGACCTTGTATTTCAGGCTGTCGGCGGCGCGCTGCGCCTGCGCCGCGCCGATGAATGAAACCGGCGCCTTCAGTCCGAAGACCAGTGCTGCCGCCGTACTGCCGAGAACCAGATCGCGACGCGATATCTCGAACATTGCCGTGCTCCCTTGGTTGATTTCCTGCCCTATGGAGGGCCTCGCTTGCCGCGAGTGTCCCCGCGCCGATTGGTACACCGGCGCGTGCGTGCTATTCCGCGGGAATCAGGATCGGCAGACCGTCACGTTGACGCAGGGAGTTGCGTTATATTGAGAATAACTCGCAACAGAGAGAAGGAGCGCGCGTAGATCTACACCGCCACCCACGGCTTCTCGCCCGCCCGCTCCGACAGCGTGAAAATCTCGACGCCGTCCGTGGTCACGCCGACCGAGTGCTCGAACTGCGCCGACAGCGAGCGGTCGCGGGTCACCGCGGTCCAGCCGTCGGACAGGATCTTCACATGCGGCTTGCCGAGATTGATCATCGGCTCGATGGTGAAGAACATGCCGGGCTTCAGCGGCACGCCCTCGCCGGGGCGGCCGATATGGATGATGTTCGGCTCGTCGTGGAACAGCCGTCCCAGGCCATGGCCGCAGAAATCGCGCACCACGCTCATGCCCTGCGGCTCGACAAAGCTCTGGATGGCGTGGCCGATGTCGCCGGTGGTGCTGCCGGGCTTGACGGCGGCGATGCCGCGCATCATCGCCTCATAGGTCACCTCGATCAGGCGCTCGGCTTTGCGCGCGACCGGCTGGATCGCATACATGCGGCTGGAATCGCCATACCAGCCGTCGACGATGAAGGTGACGTCGATATTGACGATGTCGCCTTCCTTCAGCGCGCGGTCGCCGGGCATGCCGTGGCAGACCACATGGTTGATCGAGGTGCAGGTCGAATAGCGGTAGCCGCGATACATCAGCGTCGCCGGATAGGCGCCGTGGCTGAAGGCGAACTCGCGCACGAATTCGTCGATCCGCGACGTCGGCAGCCCCGCCTTCACGATGTCGGTCAGCTCGTCCAGGCATTTTGAGACCAGCGCGCCCGCCTTGCGCATGCCGGCAAAGGCTACCGGCCCATGCAGCTTGATCTGGCCGGTCTTGCGCAGTGAGGTGTCGGTGGCTTCGACGTAGTTCATGGCGCGGATGCTTTGCGTGTGCTTTGGCGGGAAGTTATCGGGATTTGGCGGTCTAATTTAATGATCGCGGCGCTTCGCGCAAGCCGGGGTTGCTGCGGGTATTGCCTCAAATCAGCTCGGAACCTCCACGACCGTCTCCACCGGCAGGGCGCCGCCGCGGACGCGGATTTCGCGCACGGGGTAAGGCACGCGGATGCCCTCGCGCTTGAAGGCCTCCCACAGCGCCAGCATCACGTCGCTCTTGACGCCGTCCATGCCGTCAGGGTCGGCAATCCAGAAGGTGAGCGAGAACTTCATGCCGGCTTCGGCGAACTCGGTGAGCAGGCAGTTCGGCGCCTTGCCTTTGGTGGCGCGCGGGTGCGCGGCGGCGATATCGGCGGCGAGCTTGCACACCAGGCTCGGATCGGCGTCGTAATTGGTGCCGAAGGCGATCTTCACCAGCGTGTTCTTGTCGGTGTAGGTCCAGTTGACGACCTTCTGCGTCACCAGGTCCTCGTTCGGGATCAGGAATTCGCGGCCGTCGCCGGCGGCCACCGAAATGTAGCGCGTCTTCATCGCGCTGATGCGCCCGGTATTGTCGCCGATGGTGACGAGGTCGCCGGGCTTGACCGACTTGTCGGCCAGCAGGATCAGGCCCGAGATGAAATTGGCGACGATCTTCTGCAGGCCGAGGCCGATGCCGACGCCGACCGCGCCGGTGAAGACCGCCAGCGCCGACAGGTTGATGCCGACGGCGCCGAGCGCGATCGCAAGCGCGAGCACCAAGAGGCCCATGCGGATCATCTTGACCAGCAGCACCTGGACCGATGGCGTCAGATCCGTCGAGCGGTTGATGCGGCCCTCGGCGAAGTTGGCCGCGATATTGGTCAGCCACACCGCGAAGATCACCAGCGCGCCGGCCTTGATCACCAGCAGCGGCGTCAGCCGCAGCTCGCCGAGCACGAGGGAGTAGGAATCGAGCAGGTCGATCGCCGGCCCGAGCTGGCCGATGATGGAGAGCGCCGCCACGGTCCACGCCGACAGCGACACCACTCTCACGATGAAGGCGTTGCGGATCACCGAGGTGATCAGGCGGATCGCCAGCCACGCCAGCGCCAGCTTGGCCGAGACCTCGAGCAGGTAGCTGCGGCTCGGCCAGGTCGTGTGATACATCACCACGCGCGAGACGATCATCAGGATGGCGAAGATCGCGGTGGAGGCGGAAAATACCATCACCCGGACGAAGTGCCGCAGCGGCAGCGGCCAGCGCATCGCCAGCGACGACATGTCGAGGCGCGAGCGGATCGCGGTGTCCGCCGCCCAGGCGATCCCGGCGGCGGCCAGGATCAGGCCGAACTGCAGATAGAACCAGGGCGAGGCGACCTCCGCGCCGACGGAGCGCAGCCCGGTTTGGATGAATTCCACGATCTCGTTCATATCGATCGACAGCAGCTCGTTGGCAGGGGTTTGCTGGGACATCGGCATTGATTCGATTTCGCAGGAAGAATCTCACAAGGCGGGCGGGCGGACCATCGATACTCCACATTGAAGTTGTCGATTGGCCCGGAAAAACCGGGCACATTGCAGCTCCGGCGAAGAAGGGGGTTGGCGCGGAAGTGTGGCGACGATAAGGATGCAATTGCAAGTATTTGCAATGATTTGTCAGGGCTGATGGCTTCTCTCGACTCGGTCAGTATTGCGATCCTTCTGGGCGCCGTCCTCATCATGGCCGGCATCCTGTCGAGCCTGCTTGCGCTGCGCTTCGGCGCGCCCCTGCTGCTGGTGTTCCTGTTCATCGGCATGCTGGCGGGCGATTCCGGCCCCGGCCAGCTGCAGTTCGACGACGTCCGCACCACCTATCTGGTCGGCTCGGTGGCGCTGGCCCTGATCCTGTTCGACGGCGGCTTGCGCACCCGCTTCCAGAGCATCCGCGCGGTGCTGGCGCCCTCGATGGTGCTCGCCACCGTCGGCGTGCTGCTGACCGCGCTGATCACCGCGCCGGTCGCCAAATACGTGCTCGACATCTACTGGACCGAGGCGCTCCTGCTCGGCGCGGTCGTCGCCTCGACCGATGCCGCCGCGGTGTTCCTGCTGGTGCACACCCAGGGCCTGCGCCTGCGGCCGCGCGTCGGCGCGACGCTGGAAGCCGAATCCGGCACCAACGATCCCTTCGCGATCTTCCTCACCTTGATGCTGGTCGAGTTCATCTCGATCGGCCAGAGCTCGGCCGCGCATGTCGCGATGGAGTTCGCCCAGGAGGCGGTGCTCGGCACCATCATCGGCGTGGTCGGCGGGCGGCTCGTGGTGATCGCGCTCAACAAGGTGGCGCTGCCGCAGGGCCTGCACGCGCCGTTTGTCACCACGGCGGCGCTGGTGATCTTCGGCGTGGCGCAGATCGCGCATGCGCTCCGGCTTCCTCGCGGTCTATCTCGCCGGCATCATCATCGGCAACCGGCCGACCCGCGCGCATAATTCCGTCGTGACCTTCCTCGATGCCGCCACCTGGCTGGCGCAGATCGTGATGTTCGTGCTGCTCGGCCTGCTGGTGTCGCCGAACCGGCTGCTGGTCAGCGTCGGCCCGGCGGTGATCGTGGCGATCGCGCTGATGCTGCTGGCGCGGCCGGTCGCGGTGTTCCTGTGTCTGGCGCCGTTCCGCTTCAACTGGCGCGAAAAGGTCTTCATCGCCTGGACCGGCCTGCGCGGCGCGGTCGCGATCTTCCTCGCCTCGATCCCGATGCTGGTCGGTCTGTCAACAAGGCCTATCTCTATTTCGACGTCGCCTTTGTCGTCGTCATCATCTCGCTGCTGCTGCAGGGCTGGACGCTGGCGCCCGCCGCGCGGCGGCTGCATGTCGCGCTGCCGCGCGCCGACCGCGGCCCGCGGCGCGTCGAACTGGACCTGCCGGGCCAGCTCGAGCAGCAGCTGGTCGGCTATCCCGTGCGCTCGAAGAGCCTGTATTTCCGCCGCGGCCTGATCCCGTCCTGGTCGAAGCCGACGCTGGTGATCCGCGACGAGCGCATCCTGACGCCGTCGGAAGCCGATCCCGTCGCGCCCGGCGACTACATCTATCTGCTGGCGCCGCCGGAAAAGGCCGAGGCGCTCGACCGCTTCTTTGTCGACATGGCGCCATCGAGCGCGCCCGATCCGCATCTGCTCGGCGACTTCATGGTGTCGGGCGAGCACACGCTCGGCGAACTCGCCGAGGTCTACGGCGTGAAGGTCGACGAGGCGCAGGCGAAGCTGACGCTGTCGGATTATTTCGACATCCATCTCGACCACGCGCCGAAGGAAGGCGCGGAGCTCGTGCTCGACCCGATCGTGCTCGTCGCCCGCAGCCTCGGCGGCGGCCGCGTCAATGTCGTCGGCCTGCGCCTGCCGGAGGACGAAGACGAAGCACCGCCGCTGACGCGCCGGCAGCGGTTCAAGCGCAAGCTGGCGGATATCTGGGCGCAGGTGGCGGGGGTCTAAGTTGTCATTCCGGGGCATCGCACAGCGATGAGCCCGGAATCCATAACCCCAGGCTTCTGTTGTTTCAAAGTAAGTCGTTCAGAGCCCGCTCGACGACAACCGCTTGTGGCTTGGATTCCGGGCTCGCGACTTCGTCGCGCCCCGGAATGACGACTAGGCCAGCACCTTCACCCCGCCGAGCGCCGTGACCCGGCCGTCCCGCAGCATCACGATCTGTGTCGCGAGCTGGCGCAGCTCGGCCGGCGTCGTGGCTGACATAGACCATCGGCACATTGGCCTCGTCGCGCAGCCGCACCAGATAGGGCAGGATCTCGATCTTGCGGCCCTCGTCGAGCGAGCCGAGCGGCTCGTCGAGCAGCAGCAGCCGCGGCTTGCGACAACAGCGCGCGGCCGAGCGCGACGCGCTGGCGCTCGCCGCCGGAAAGTTTTCCCGGGCGGCGGTCGAGCAGATGGCCGATGTCGAGCAGGTCGGTGACGCGCTTCTGCTGCGCGCTATCGTCGGCGAGGCCGTTCATGCGCCGGCCGTAGTCGAGATTTTCGGCCGACGTTCAGATGCGGAAACAGCCGCGCATCCTGGAACACATAGCCGATGCGGCGGCGATGCGGCGGCACATGCACGCCCTTGGCGGTGTCGTCGAGCGATCTCGTCGTCGAGCGCGATGACGCCGCGGTCCGGCCGCAGCAGGCCGGCGATCATGTTGATCAGCGAGGTCTTGCCGGCGCCGGAGGCGCCGAACAGGCCGGTGACGCGGCCCTCGCTGGTGAAGGCCGCTTCCAGCGAGAACTCGCCGAGTTGCTTGGTGACATCGACGCGCAGCATGTCAGTTCCCGTGCAGCCGCTGCGTCGCGCGCCGCGCGAACCATTCCGAGGCGATCAGCGCCGACGTGGCGATGATGACGGAGATGACGACCAGCCGCAGCGCGGCGGCATCGCCGTCCGGCGTCTGGATCAGCGAATAGATCGCCGACGAAATCGTCTGCGTCTCGCCGGGAATGTTGGACACGAAGGTAATCGTCGCGCCGAACTCGCCGATCGCCTTGGCAAAGCCGAGCACCATGCCGGCGAGGATGCCGGGCAGCGCCAGCGGCAGCGTCACCGTCGCAAACACGCGCCACGGCGCTGCGCCGAGCGTGCTCGCCGCCTGCTCCAGCCGGCGGTCGATCGCTTCGATCGAAAGCCGGATCGGCCGCACCAGCAGCGGAAACGACATCACGCCGCAGGCCAGCGCAGCTCCGGTCCAGCGGAACGCGAACACGATGCCGAGATGGTCGGCCAGCCACGCGCCGATCAGCCCGCGCCGGCCGAGCGCCAGCAGCAGCAGATAGCCGGTGACGACGGGCGGCAGCACCAGCGGCAGATGCACCACCGCATCCAGCACCGACTTGCCCCAGAAATTATGGCGCGCCAGCAGCCAGGCCAGCGCGATGCCGAACGGCGTTGCGACCAGCGTCGCGATCACGGCGACCCGCAGCGAAAGCAGGATCGCCGTCCATTCGGCCGGCGAGATATCGAACATCAGGTGGTCGGGCTTGACGAGGTACTTGAAGCCGTATTTCTCCAGGATGGTCTTCGCCGCGGACGAGCGCAGGAAGGCGAGATAGTCGGATGTCTCCGGCTTGGCCGTCGTCGTCGCGGCGACGGGATAGATGATCGCCGGATGCGAAGTCGGCCGGGAAGGTGCCGACGATCTTGACGCCGGGCTCGACCTTGGCGTCGGTCGAATAGACGATGCCGAGCACCGCTTCGTTGCGCGCCACCAGCGTCAGCGCCGCGCGCACATTGTCCGCCATCGCGAATTTCGGCTCGGCCGCCTGCCACGATCCGAGTTTTTCCAGCGCCGCCTTGGCGTATTTGCCGACCGGCACCGATTTCACGTCGCCGGTCGCGATCTTGCCGTCGCCGGCGAGCTTCGCCAGATCGAAGCCCTGGCCGATGGTGACGTTGTCGAGCTTGGAATCCTTCGGCGCGATCAGCACGATGGTGTTGCCGAGCAGGTTGACGCGGCGTCGGCTCGTTGATGTTCTTCTTGGAGATCGCGTAGTCCATCCAGTCGGTGTCGGCCGAGATGAACACGTCGGCCGGCGCGCCCTGTTCGATCTGCTTGGCCAGAGCCGAGCTCGGGCCGTAGCTGACGACGACCTTGACGCCGGTCTTGGCGGTGTAGGCCGCGTCGATGTCGTCGAGCGCGTTCTTCATCGAGGCGGCGGCGAACACGGTGATGGTCTTGTCCTGCGCCGCGGCAGGCACGGCCGCGCCCGCGAGGACAAGCAAGGCGGCAAAAATTCCGGCAAGACGATTCATGACTGGCGCTCCATGCGAGTTCGCACGCGCCATCGCGCGCACGCAAATCAGGCGTTGGTGATTGTCGGGCTGCGACAAGCGGAAGCGCCGTTCCGGCAATCCCGACCGACGTACAGTCGGGCGGGATATCGCGATCGCGACGGCACTATAGCCATCCGCGCGGCGAGCGGAAAAGCCTTGAAAACGAAAGGATTACGGCTTGGCGTCGGGCAGGTTCAGCACGCCCCGGCAGGCCGGCGGCAATTGCGCCATCGTCATCGGCGGCTTCGGCTTCGGCGGCTCCTTCGGCGGCTTCGGATGCAGCACCGAATCCTTGAACCAGAAGGCGAAGTCGCCGGCTGCTGCAGCCTTCGCTCATCGTCCGGATCGGGCTGGGTCTCGCATTCGCGCGAGCCCGGCGGGCACTTGATGCGGATGTGGAAGTGATAGTCGTGGCCGTACATCGGCCGGATCTTGTGCAGCCAGCTGCGATCGCCCTTGGCCTCGCGGCACAGCGCCTTCTTGATCGCGGCGTTGACGAAGATGCGCTGCACGGCCGGCTCCTGCGCGGCGGCGCGGATGACCACCAGATGACCCGGCGTGAACACCTTCGGATCGATGTCGAGCCGGTCCTCGCGCACCATCATGGTCGCCGACATCTCCTCGCGCTCGTTGCGCGAGAGCTGGCGGTTCGGCATCGGCGTCAGCCAGATGTCGGCATCGAGCCCGACCTGATGGCTGGCATGTCCGGTCAGCATCGGCCCGCCGCGCGGCTGCGACATGTCGCCGACCAGGATGCCGGGCCAGCCCGCATCCTTTTGCGCCGTTGTCCGCCAGCCGCTTCACCAGCGCGATCATGTCGGGATGCGCAAAGTAGCGGTTGCGCGACAGCCGCATCACCTGCCAGGCCTCGCCGTTGATCGGCAGCCCTTCCGCGCCGGCGATGCAGCCATGGGCGTAGAAGCCGACGCACGCGCGGCTTGTCGGCCGCCGCCGGCAGATATTTGCGGCCGAACAACTCCTTGGCGCCGAGCTTGGGATCGTTGGGATTGGCGAGCGGCGGCAGCGGCTTTGGGTCGACCGTGCCCTTGTCCTGCGCCAGCGCTGGCGAAGCGCTGAGCGATGATGGGGAGCAGGAGGCAGATCAGGAATCGGCGGAGCTGCATGCCCGGCAAAACTAGCATGGAATTCGCCGCTCCGGACCAGCGCGCCGCTTGCAATGCAGCAACCATCCCCGCTCAAATTCGCGAGACCGCCGCGCCTTAAGCTTAACCCCGGCCGCGACCGCGCCGGCTCTTTACAAGCGGCTGATGGAACCCGCAACATAAGCCCAAAATAACAGGGCATGATCCCGTCAAGAAGGTCACGCCCAGGTGGTACGGGCAGGGCGTTTCATGAAGATATTGTCGGGCTGGCGGCCCGCCATTGCGGCCGCGTTTGTGTTGTCGTTCGCTCCATCGCGCCGGCGCTCGCCGATGTCGTGGTGCAGATCGACAAATCTTCCCAGCGCATGTCGGTGAGCGTCAACGGCACAGTCGCGCTACAGCTGGCCGGTCTCGACCGGCCGCAGCGGCTACGGCACGCCGAGCGGCACCTTCCACCGCAGATGATGGCGCGGCGCTGGTTCTCGCAGGAAGTACTACAATTCGCCGATGCCGCACTCGATCTTCTTCTATCATGGCTTTGCCATCCACGGCACCAACGACCTCGGCCGGCTCGGCGGTCCGGCCTCGCATGGCTGCGTGCGGCTGCATCCGGCCAACGCCGCGACGCTCTACGCGCTGGTCGAGCGCAACGGCCGCGGCAGCACGCGGATCGAGATCTACTAGACGGTAGCGTCGAATCTTAACGCTTCGATAACCCTGTCGTGCGGTGGCGCATATTCGCGCGCCGCCGTGCATTTGCCGGGCAGCTTCGACCTTGGTCGCAAAGCCATCGCGCAGAACGCGTGTTTTGACCCGCATCAACTACGGGCTTTGTCAATCGATCGGTTGCATTGTGACAGCCTGTTCCACGGCACTGCGCCTGCAAAACAGGCACGTTCAGCGTCCCCGGCCGCAGGCAAGAGATACCATTTTTTCAGACACTTATCGGACAACTGGCCCCGCGCAGAATGCGAGTATGTAGTGGGCGTAGTAATGCCGACGATCCGGCCCAAGAAGAAGAAAACCAAGCACGCCGCGATCGTCCGCGTGCCGGGCCGTCCGGTCAAGCCGGCGCCGAAGCTCGCAGGCCGCCGCAGGCCGCTGCCGCAGCTCGAGATCGGCGAACTGGTGCGCAAGCGCGCCGAGGCCGAGGCCGCGATCGCCGAGGCGCGCAAATCCCATGAGCGGCTGCGCGAGGCGATCGACATCCTGCCGCAGGGCATCGTCTTCCTCGATGCCGACGGCCGCTACATTCTCTGGAACAAGAAATACGCCGAGATCTACAATCGCAGCGCCGATCTGTTCGCACCCGGCGCGCGGCTCGCCGACACCATCCGCATCGGCGTCGCGCGCGGCGACTATCCGGAAGCGCGCGGCCGCGAGGAAGAATGGATCGCCGAGCGGCTGGCAAAGCTGCATCAGCCCGGCGGCGCGCCACGAGCAGACGCTGGCCGACGGCCGCGTCATCCTGATCGAGGAGCGGCTCACCTCCGACGGCGGCGTCATCGGACTTGCGCGTCGACATCACCGAGCTGAAGCAGCGCGAGGCCTCGTTCCGCCTGCTGTTCGACAGCAATCCGGTGCCGATGATCGTCTGCTCGCTCGACGGCGAACGCATCCTCGGCGTCAACGACGCCGCGGTCGAGCATTACGGCTACAGCCGCGCCGAATTCGAAAAGCTCACCATCCGCAGCCTGCAGGCCTTCGACAGCGAGCTGCCCTGGCTCGGCGAAGCCGCCGGCGACGAGCAGGCGGCGCGCACCTGGAAGCATGTCCGCGCCGACGGCGCGCTGATCGATCTCGCGATCTATTCGCGCCAGCTCGTCCATGGCGAGGAGCCCGCCGTGCTGCTGGCGCTGATGGACATCACCGAGCGCAAGCGCGCCGAGGCGCGGCTCGCCTTCATGGCCCAGCATGACGGCCTCACCGGCCTGCCGAACCGCAAGCTGCTGCGCCAGCAGATGGACGACATGCTGCTGCACACCCGCCGCAGCTCCGAAAAGCTCGCCGTGCTGGTGCTCGGCCTCGACAATTTCAAGGCGGTCAACGACACGCTCGGCCACGGCGTCGGCGACAAGCTGCTGCGCGCGGTGGCCAAGCGGCTGCGCTCGACGCTGCGCGAGGAGGACGCCATTGCGCGCCTCAACTCCGACGAGTTCGCGATCCTGCAGGGCGGCATCGCGCGGCCCGAGGACGCGGCGCTGCTGGCGCGGCGGCTGCTGGAGGCGATCGCCGATCCCTTCCTGCTCGACGAGCAATCGGTGGTGATCGGCGCCTCGATCGGCATTGCGATGTCGCCCGGCGACGGCGACGAGTCGGAAAAGCTGCTGAAGAACGCCGACCTGGCGCTGTCGCGCGCCAAGAACGATTTCCGCGGCACCTTCTCGCTTCTTCGAGGCGGAGATGGACGCCCGCGCCCAGGGCCGGCGCAAGATCGAGATCGATCTGCGCGACGCGATCCACAAGGGCGTGCTGCAGCCGCACTACCAGCCGCTGGTCGACCTCTCGACCGGCCGCATCACCGGCTTCGAGGCGCTGGTGCGCTGGCCGCATCCGGAGCGCGGCATGATCTCGCCGGCCGAGTTCATTCCGGTCGCCGAGGAGACCGGCCTGATCAATCCGCTCGGCAGCCTGATGCTGCGCCGCGCCTGCATGGATGCCGCGCAGTGGCCCGACGACGTCCGCGTCGCCGTCAATCTGTCGCCGCTGCAGTTCCGCACCGGCAATCTGCTGGCGCTGGTGATGGACGCGCTGAAGCAGTCCGGCCTCGCGGCGCGGCGGCTGGAGCTCGAGATCACCGAGACGCTGCTGCTGGAGAAGAGCAGCCAGGTGCTCGCCACGCTGCATGCGCTGCGCGCGCTCGGCGTGCGCATCTCGATGGACGATTTCGGCACCGGCTATTCGAGCTTGAGCTATCTGCGCAGCTTTCCGTTCGACAAGATCAAGGTCGACCGGTCCTTCGTGCGCGACGTCGACGCCAACCGCGACGCGCAGGCGATCTTCCGCTCCATCGTCAGCCTCGGCAAAGGCCTCGGCGTCACCATCACCGCCGAAGGCGTCGAGACCGAAGCCGAGCTGAGCTGCCTGCGCGCCGAAGGCTGCCACGAGGGCCAGGGCTTTCTGTTCAGCCGCGCCCGGCCGCAAGCCGAGATCATGCAGCTGCTGCAGGCGCAACGCGGGCTGATCGCGGCGGGCGGCGAGGAGGCGGCGTAGCGTTCTCCGCCGTCATTGCGAGGAGCGATAGCGCGAAGCAATCCAGCTTTCTGTTGCGTGCAAGAAAGCTGGATTGCTTCGCTTCGCCCTCGCAATGACGTAAAGACTACTTCCGCTTCCGCAAATGATACGTCAGCGCCAGCGCCACGCAGTGGCGCAGCTCGGCTTCCGGCAGCTTCTCGGTTGCATCGAGCAGGATGGCGCGGTTGCCGCTGTAGCTCAGTTCCGGGTAGAGCTCGCGAAACGTCTCCACCAGATTGGTCTGGCAATGGAAGAACACGGCCACCTGGTCGTCGGCCGACTTCACCCGGTCGATCCGGATGGTGCTGCCGCTGCCGGTCTCCGCCGTGAGATAGCTCGGCTGTCCCCATTTCAGCGCTTCCTCGATCCGGCCGACGCCCTTTGTCGCTTTGGCGGTATCGAGGATCAGCCGGCGCAGCGCCCGCAGTTTCGTCCGCGCCGGCGCCGGGCAGGCGTCGAACATGGCGTCGACCGCAGCACCGGGCGCAGCGGCGCCTCTCGCCGGCGGGCGCTTCTTTGCAGATTTCATCGCTCCCCCTCGATCAGCGGTTGCCCTTGAGGCTGCACGCCGTCGCGCATGTCGTGGTCAAACCGTTCTCGCATTTGATGCAGGCGGCGATGCACTGATCCTTGTTTTTTGGATCGTAAGAGGGAAAGTTCGCCGCCACGCATTTGGCGACCGGCGTGGGCTCGGGCGAGCAGGCCGCCAGCAGCACCAGCGCCGCCAGCCCTGCCGTCGCAATGAATGCCCGCCACCTCATTCGACTATTCCATCAACGGGTGCGAATTCGCAAAGGTGATAAACGCCGGCAGACTAGGGGAGTTCCAGGATCGGCGGAAGGGGTTTGGCGGCCCTGCGTCCTCTGTCGAGCCGGAACGGCTGTGGCAAAGGTTCATGTCAGAATGAATAGCGGCGTCTGGCATGGGCGCAATCTCCGCGCTATGGCCCGCTGCTATTCAATCACCTGATCGGCGCGGGCCACCACCGATGCCGGCAATTCCAGCCCGAGCGCTCTTGCGGTTTTCAGGTTGACGATCAGTTCGTATTTGGTGGGCACCTGCACCGGGAGATCGGCCGGCTTCGTCCCCTTGAGAATGCGATCGACGTAGCCGGCGGCCAGCCGGGCCGACAGGATCTGGTCGGGCCCGTAGGAAACGAGACCGCCGTGATCGACGTAGGTCTTGTTGGGATAGACCGCGGGCAACCGATGTTGCGCTGCCAGCTTGAGGATGAGATCGCGGTGCCCGACCACCGAGGCTCCGGTAGTCGTGATCAAGCCGGCATTCGGATACTGCGCGAGCTTGGCGATCCCGCGCTCGATCTCGCCGCCATCGCGCACGCTGATCGGAACGATGTCGACACCAAGCGAGCCCGCTACCGACTGGATCACGGCAAATTGGGCGATGCCGGAGGGTGTTCCGGGGTCACGGATGACTCCGGCACGCACGACGGTGGGCGCGAGTTGCTTCAGCAACTCCAGCCATTTTCCGCTCAGACTGTAGTCGAATTGCATGAAGCCGGTGGCGTTACCCCCGGGGTGTGCGAGGCTGTCGACAAAACCCGCTCCGACCGGGTCGACCGCCGAGGTGAACACGATAGGAATGCTCGTGGTCGCTTGCAGCAAGGGTGCCGTGGTTGTGGACCCTCCGGAGATGATGATGTCCGGCCCCGCGGCGAGCAATTCGGTAACGTGCTTGCGAATGTCGGCAGGCTTTGGCGTCACCCGGTGGATGACCAGCTTCATATTCTGGCCGTCGTTCCAGCCGAGGGCGCGCAATCCCTCCGTGAGTGCCGAAAGACGCCCTTCGTAGTAGGGATCGTCTTCTGTCAGCTCCGCGAGCATGATGTCGACGCGGCGCAACCGCTCGCCCTGCTGGGCGCGCAAAGGCAATGGCAGCATTGCGGCTGCAGCACCTGCAACGAACTTCCGCCGGTTCATGTGGATACCCGCAGCCTCTCAGCTCAGACTAAGGCAGTTGTCCGGGCGGCGGAAGCCGGGTCTTGCGCGCTTCGGTGAACGGCCCGACCCCTCTAGGGGCGGGTGGACGACGAACTACCTTGCCGTCGGCTGCCCCGCCAGATTGCCCGACAAAATCGCCTTGCCCATTTCCTCGTAATGGGTGTCGCGGGCCTGGAGCTGCTGGTTGATTGCATGCATGTCGCGCAGGCGGCGCTCAAAACCGTTGGCGCGGAACACGGCGGTGGCGCCGGCCATGTGGTAGGCGACGCCGACGATCTCGGTCGATTGATGGATGGTCGAGGTCGCAGCTAGCCGCAGCGCCACGCGATGGGCTTCGGTGATGGGGCCGCGCAGCAAATCGTCCCAGACCTCGGCGGCGGTCGCGAACAGATAGGCGCGGGCGCGGCGCAGCTTGGCCTCGGTGAGGCCGATCAGGCCCTGCACCGCGGTGTTCTCCTTCATCGCCGACTGGCCCTGCGGCGTCTTCTTGCGCGACAGATCGATCGCCGCATCGAACTGCGCGCGCGCGACGCCGAGTGAGGTCGCGGCAAAGCCCATGCTGTAGATCGCATTGGTCGGGATCTTGTAGAGCGGGCCTTTTTCGCGCAGCGCCGAGGGTTCGTCGCGAAGGGCTGCGAATTTCTCGGGGATGAAGAGGTTGTCGACGGAATAGGAATCGGTGCCGGTGCCGCGCAGCCCAATCACGTCCCAGACGTCGTACAGCGTGGCGCTCGAGAGCGGGAACAGGATGGTGCGGATTTCCGGCGAGCCGTCCGGCTTTTTGCGCGGCGTGCCGTCGGCCTCGGTGATGCGGACGTGGGCACCGAGCCAGTTGGCCTGGCGGATACCGGAGGCGAATTCCCAGCGCGCGTTGGCGCGGTAGCCGCCGGGCTCGGCGCGGATGTCGTGATTGATGGCGCCCCAGGCCAGGATGCCCGGCGTGGAGTTGAATATCTCATCCGCCGCGTCGTGGTCGATATAGGCGGAGATGACGGCGCAGACGCTGCACTGGCCGAGGCACCAGGCGGTCGAGGCATCGGCCTTGGCGACCTCCTCCTGCATCTGCATGAAGGTCGCAAGCGGGGCTTCCGCGCCGCCGAGGCTCTTCGGCAGCAGCGCGCGGTACATGCCGTTGTCGATCAGCGCCGTGACGACCGGCTGCGTCAGCCGCCGGGTGCGCTCGATCTCCTCGGCTTCCTGTCTGATCAAGGGCGCCAGCGCCCGCGCGCGCTCAACGAGATCGATGGCGGTAGCCTTGTTCATGCGTCTCCTCGTGCGCTTCTTGATTGCCGTTTTCCGGGCGGGCGGATGGTGGCAAATCCGACCCGCCCGATCAAGCGGGGCGAGCGCATGTCAGGCCGCGGCGCGCCCGAGATCGAGGGTTTCGCGGCGTTTCGACGGGAAACTGAGCGCCACCGCAACCGCGGCAAGGCCGATGGCGAAGGAACCGGCATGCAGCCAGGTGTAGGCATGGGTGGTATCGAACACGAACCCGCCGGCCCATGGCCCCAGCGCCATGCCGAGGCTGGCAAAGGCCGAGACCGCGCCGAACACCGTGCCCATGATTTTGGCGCCGAAGAATTCGCGCACCAGCACGGCATAGAGCGGCATCACCCCGCCATAGGCCAGCCCGAACACGACGGACAGCGCGTAGAACTCGCCGAGCCGGAACACCGCCAGATACGTCGCGATGCACAGCGCCTGCACCAAGCAGTCCGCCGACCAGCACGGACTTGGCGCCGATCCGGTCGGCCAACGCGCCGAGCAGCAGCCGTCCGCCGAGGCCGGAGAAGCCGGCGACACTGTAGACGGTGACCGCGGTGAGCGGCGCGATGCCGCAGATCATGGCGTAGCTCACCATGTGGAAGATCGGGCCGGAATGCGCGGCGCAGCAGGCGAAATGCGCCAGCGCCAGCGTGATGAATTGCGGTGTGCGCAGCGCCTGCGCGGCGGTCCATTCGATCGCGGGCGCGTCGTTGGTGTTGGCAGCAGCGGTGCCCGCGGCCTGTGGCGCCGGGCGTATCAGGAAACAAGCGGGGATCAGCAGTGCCCATGCGGCGATGCCGATCACGAGCATCGCCGTGCGCCAGTCATAGGCCGTGATCAGCATGCTCGCGCTCGGCGCCACCGTCACCGGCGCGACGCCCATGCCGGCGGAGACCAGCGCCACCGCGAGGCTGCGGTGCTTGTCGATCCAGGCGCTCGCCAGCGCCATCATCGGCGCATAGAAACTGCCGGCGGCAATGCCGATCAGCACGCCGAAGCACAAGCTGGAACTGCCAGAGCTCCTGCGCCTGGCTCGCGCTGACGAGGCCAAGCCCGAGCAGCAGGCTGCCGGCCAGCACCACGATGCGCGTGCCATAGCGGTCGGACAGCGTGCCCCAGGCGAAGGCGGCAAACCCCATGCAGAGGAAATCCAGCGTCGCCGCCGCCGAGACGCCCGCGGTCGACCAGCCCATCGCTTTCGAAATCGGTTGCAGGAACACCGCGAGCGACAGCATCGTGCCGAAGCCGATGCAGGTCATCAGCGCACCGGCCGCAACCACGACCCAGCCATAGTCGAACCGAGAGGTTGTGGTGGTCATGCGTTTCCCCGGCGCTGTTGTGTTGTTGGTGCGCGCGAGGGGATGGTGGCTTATTCGCGGGCGAGGGGCAATATGACGAGCAGCATCCCCCTCATGCCGGGATCAGGTGATTGTGAGTTGCACCGGGCACGGCTCGGTTCGGAGCAATTGGAGAAGTCAGTGTGCCAGACCGAGAACTACAAGCAGCGCGCGATCCAGTTGATGCATCGTCTCGGAATCGAGACGGCCAATCACACTCCGAACCCGGTCGCGTCGCAGTGCAACCATTCTGTCCGTCATGATTTGCGAGCGAAGTCGGAGGCCGTTCGATGGCCTAGCTTCGATCGTCGGTCGCAATGGCAAGTCTGGCTGAACATCCGATGAGATCGGACAAATAAAAATCGTGGTGAAATCCTTGAATAGATCGGCTTGCACGATGACACCGGGCCGAGGCCGTCCCAACTCACTTGGGGCGACAATCAGCACGATATCGCCGCGCTTCACTTCCACTCGCTCCAGTCGTACGCAGCTTCGATCCAGGCGTCGATGGCTTCGTTCTCGGGATGGCGCGCTATCAACTTGGCTTGTCTGCGAAGGTCTGCACGAACCTTCGGGTCGCGCAAATCAGGAACCCAGTGCTGCACGGGCCGCAGTCCCGACGCGCGCAGACGCGCACGGCGCGCCGCCATCCGCTGACGAGGGCTACGGGGTGGACTGTTTCGAGTCTTCTTCGGGGTGGTGGCCATATGAAGAACGTAACATGTTACGCCTTCGCATTCAAGCGCGCTCCCGCCCCGGCTATCCACTTTCAGCGCGGCATGAAAGCGTCACCGGCTACTGTGCATGGGGTTGTCTTTGACTTTTTTGGTTGCCGGTCCCAAAACGCCCGGCTGGACCTGACCTCGTCATGCCAAGGGCGGACGGAGCGGCCAGCCTCAGCTATCCACCTTCAGCGCGGCAATGAAGGCTTCCTGCGGGATGTCGACCTTGCCGAACTGCCGCATCTTCTTCTTGCCTTCCTTCTGCTTCTCCAGAAGTTTGCGTTTGCGCGTGATGTCGCCGCCGTAGCATTTGGCGGTGACGTCCTTGCGCAGCGCGCGGACGGTTTCGCGGGCGATCACCTTGCCGCCGATCGCCGCCTGGATCGGGATCTGGAACATGTGCGGCGGGATCAGCTCCTTCATCTTCTCGACCATGGCGCGGCCGCGGCCCTCGGCGCGGGTGCGATGCACCAGCATCGACAGCGCGTCGACCGGCTCGCCGTTGACGAGGATCTGCATCTTGACGAGGTCGGCTGGCTTGTAGTCGGTCAGGTGATAGTCGAACGAGGCATAGCCCTTCGAGACCGACTTCAGGCGGTCGTAGAAATCGAACACGACTTCGTTGAGCGGCAGGTCGTATTTCACCATCGCGCGCGAGCCGACGTAAGTCAGCTCCTTCTGCGCGCCGCGGCGGTCCTGGCACAGCTTCAGCACGCTGCCGAGATATTCGTCGGGCGTGAGGATCGTCGCCTCGATCCACGGCTCCTCCATCTCGGCGATCTTGACCACGTCGGGCATGTCGACGGGATTGTGGATCTCGATCTCGCTGCCGTCGGTGAGCTGCATCTTGTAGATCACGCTCGGCGCGGTCGCGATCAGGTTGAGATCGAATTCGCGCGACAGCCGCTCCTGGATGATTTCCAGATGCAGCAGGCCGAGGAAGCCGCAGCGGAAGCCGAAGCCGAGCGCGGCGGAGGTTTCCATCTCGTAGGAGAAGCTGGCGTCGTTGAGCCGCAGCTTGCCCATCGCCGCGCGCAGCGTTTCGAAATCGTTGGCGTCGGCCGGGAACAGGCCGCAGAACACCACGGGGATCGCCGGCTTGAAGCCCGGCAGCATCTCGCTGACCGGCTTCCTGTCGTCGGTGATGGTGTCGCCGACGCGGGTATCGGCGACTTCCTTGATCGCGGCGGTGATGAAGCCGATCTCGCCGGGGCCGAGTTCGTCGACCTGCTCCATCTTCGGCGTGAAGAAGCCGACGCGCTCGACGTCATAGGCCGCGTTGGTGCCCATCATGCGGATGCGGCTGCCCTTCTTCATGGTGCCGTCGACGACGCGCACCAGCACGACGACGCCGAGATAGACGTCGTACCAGCTGTCGACCAGCAGCGCCTTCAGGGTCGCGTCGCGGTCGCCCTTCGGCGGCGGCAGGCGGGTGACGATCGCTTCCAGCACGTCGGCGATGCCGAGGCCGGTCTTGGCCGAGATCATCACCGCGTCGGACGCGTCGATGCCGATCACGTCCTCGATCTGCTGCTTGACCTTGTCCGGCTCGGCCGCGGGCAGGTCGATCTTGTTGAGGACCGGCACGATCTCATGGCCTGCGTCGAGCGCGTGATAGACGTTGGCGAGCGTCTGCGCCTCGACGCCCTGGCTGGCGTCGACCACCAGCAGCGAGCCTTCGCAGGCCGCCAGCGACCGCGAGACTTCGTAGGCGAAGTCGACATGGCCGGGCGTGTCCATCAGGTTGAGGATGTAATCCTTGCCGTCCTTGGCGCGGTAGTTCAGCCGGACGGTCTGCGCCTTGATGGTGATGCCGCGCTCGCGCTCGATATCCATGGAATCGAGCACCTGCTCCTTGCCCGCCATCTCGCGCTCGGTGAGCCCGCCCGTCATCTGGATCAGGCGGTCGGCCAGCGTCGATTTGCCGTGGTCGATATGGGCGACGATGGAGAAGTTGCGGATGTTGGAAATGGGGGCAGTCGTCATGGGGCGCGGGATAGCACCCACCCCCTGTTCGGGCAACCGCTAAGGGCCGTTTTCAAAGGCGTTTCTTCACTTGAAGCTGATTCCACAACCGCGAAAAAACCGCTACGCAGGAGCCATGTCGACTGCCTCACTTGCGCCCGCGGCTGCGCGCGCCAGAAGCAAGCTATCGCTGCGCCGTCTGGCGGCGTGGGTTTACGCGCGCGCCGTCGATCCAATGGGCGGGACCTGGTTCGTGATCGGCTTTGCCGCTGTCCATGCCGTGCTGTGGACGCTGATCCTGATCAATCTCAAGGCAGCGCAAGACGTTCACATGGACGTCGCGGAGGCTTATGCCTGGGGCCAGAAATTCCAGCTCGGCTATGGCAAGCATCCGCCGCTGTCGGGCTGGGTCACGGGCCTCTGGTTCAAGCTGTTCCCGGTGCGGGACTGGTCGACCTACGCGCTTGCCATGACGGTGCTGGCGGCCGGCATGGTGATCTCCTGGTTCACGGCGCTGCGCGTGGTGGACCGGCGGCGCGCATTCTTCGTCGTCGTGATGCTCGCGCTCTATCCGATCTTCAACTTCAAGGGCTTCAAATACAACCCGGACCTGCTGCAGCTCGTCACCTTGCCGCTGGTGGTGCTGGCCTATCTCAACGCCTTCGAGAAGCGCGACTGGAAATCCGGCGTCTGGCTTGGCCTCGCCGGCGCGCTGGCGCTGATGACGAAGTACTGGGTGGCGACCATGATCGGCGCCGTCGGCCTTGCCGCGCTGATCCACCCCGAGCGGCTGCGCTTCCTCACGTCACCGGCGCCATGGGCCGCGATCGCAACGCTTGTGGTGGTGATGTTCCCGCATCTGGTCTGGCTGAAGCAGGTCGACTTTGTGCCGTTCGCCTATGCCGGCGACATCTATGGGCAAATCACCCGCGCGACGACCGTGGATCTGACGATCGGCTATGCCGCGCACAATCTGGCGCTGCTGGCGCTTCCTGTCTTGCTGGCGCTGCTCGCGCTCGGCATCGGGCGGCGCTGGTGGTCGCCGGCCGCCGCTGCTGCGCGCACTTGGTCGCGCGGGCCAAATCCGGGCGTCAACATTGCGCAGGCGCTGAATGTCTGGATCATCCAGGCCATTGTCGCGATCGGCCCGCCGCTCGGCGCCATCGTTTTCGTGATCTATCTGAAGACCGATTGGGGCATATCGCTGTTCTTCCTGGTGCCGCTGGCGCTGGTGGCGCTTCCGGTATTGCGCATACAGCGCCTGGCGCTGTTCAACATCACGGCGATCTGGCTCGTGGTGACGCTCGCCACTCTGATCGCTTCGCCCTGGATCGCGGTGCAGGAAATGATCCACAATTCCGCTGGACCGGCGCCCTATGTCGCGCGCTCGGAACTGGCCCGCGAATTGACGCAGGCCTGGCACTCGCGGTTCGGCGAGCGATGGGCCGTCGTCGTCGGCAACATGGATGTCGCCGAGCCGCTGGTGTTCTACAGCCCCGATCATCCGGCGCCGTTCACGCCGGGCGAGGCGTGGTCGTCGGGCCTGACGTCGCTGGAAGAGGCGAAGCGCCTCGGCTTCATCGGCGTCTGCGATACCGCGACCACCTGGAATCTGCCGGCCTGCGAGGAGTGGATGGCCAACAACGCGGCCAACGCCGAGCGGCTGGTGATGACGACGCAGCGGTTCTATCGCGGCCATCCGGGGCCTTCGCGAAACTGGAAAGTCTATATCGTGCCGCCGGCGAAATAACGCCGGGGCAAGGGAGGGTTGTTATGGATCTCGATCTTTCGGGCAAGCTCGCGCTGGTTACGGGTTCGACGCGCGGCATTGGACTGGCTGTGGCAAAAGGCCTCGCCGAAATGGGCGCCGAAGTCATCGTCAACGGACGCGATCGCTCGGCCGTATTCGATGCGATTGCGCAGATCGCCCGGATTGCACCGAAGGCAAAGCTTCATCCGGCGCCGTTCGATCTCGGCAACGCCGCGGGCTGTGCCGACATCGTCGAGCAGTTTTCCGAGGTCGATATCCTCGTCAACAATCTCGGCATCTACGAGCCGAAGGGATTCTTCGAGATCGAGGATGCCGACTGGTCGAAAATGTTCGAGGTCAATGTCATGAGCGGCGTGCGGCTGACGCGGCATTACCTGAAGCGGATGCTGGACAAGAAGGATTGGGGCCGCGTGGTCTTCGTCTCCAGCGAGTCCGCCATCTTCGTGCCGAAGGAGATGGTGCACTACGGCTTCTCCAAGGCCGCGCAACTCTTCATCGCGCGCGGCGCCGCCGAGATGACCAAGGGCACCCATGTCACCGTCAATTCGGTGCTGCCCGGACCGACCTGGGTCGAGATGGCGCCGACGCGTCTCGCCGCGCGCGCCAAGAACATGGGAACGACGGTCGACGATCTCGTCGCGCGTACGTTCAGCGAGCGCCGGCCGGCCTCGCTGCTGCAGCGCTATGCCAAGCCGGAGGAGGTCGCCAATCTGATCTGCTATCTCTGCTCAAAGGCCTCGAGCGCCACCAACGGCGCTGCGCTGCGCGCCGACGGCGGCATCGTGACCAATCCGTTTTGAGGCGACGGGACCTACGTCCCTTCTTCGTTGAACTTGCCGGCGACCAACGCGGTGATCGCATCGAGCGCGGCCTGCGCCTCGGGGCCCTTGGCGGAAACGAGGATGGTGGTGCCCGGCGCGGCCGAGAGCATCATCAGGCCCATGATGGAGGTGCCGCCGACGGTCTCACCGCCGCGGGTCACCCAGACCTCGGCCTCGAACTTCTCGACCATCTGGACGAATTTCGCGGAAGCCCGCGCATGCAGGCCGCGCTTGTTGATGATCAGCATTTCGCGGGAGAGCGCATCGGCCGGCACGGCCGCCCCGGCATTGTTCGCGGGCGGCGCCTCGTCGTCGCTCATTTGCCGGCAAGGACCCGGCTGGCAATGGTGACGTATTTGCGGCCGGCTTCCTGGGCCATGGCGATCGCGTCGGGCAGCGAGCGCTCCTCGCGCACCTTGGCGAGCTTGACCAGCATCGGAAGATTGATGCCTGCGAGCACCTCGACCTTCGGCCGGCTCATGCAGGAAATGGCGAGGTTGGAGGGCGTGCCGCCGAACATGTCGGTGAGGATGGCGACCCCGTCGCCGCTATCGACGCGGTTGACCGCCTCGATGATGTCATTTCGACACAAATCGGAGTCGTCTTCCGCGCCGATCGTCACGGCCTCGATTTGCTTTTGCGGGCCCATGACATGTTCCAGCGCCGCCCTGAACTCGTCGGCAAGGCGCCCATGGGTCACAAGCACTAGACCAATCATCCGGAAACTCCTCGCGGGTGCCTTTTGGTGCACCGCACGAACGCGCCACTTTGACCATCCCGAGCCCCGGCGCAAGAGGGGTTCGTCGCGATTCGTCCCGGAAATTGGGGCCGCTTCGGGAGGACGCGCCGGTGTTATTCCGTCGCGATAGTGGGGCTTATATGGTTAGCAATCTCTTTCCGGCAATCAGCCGAAGGTCGGTCACTGGCGCGTACCGTCGGTTGTCGTCAGAGCCGCCACAATCAGCGGCAATGGCTGATACCGTAGATTTACGGGGATTCGCGGTAATTCAACACCATCTATTTGGATGGTGAGCGCTTCGGCCGCAGGCAGCCGTTCGGCATCGTCGGCTGCGAGGTCGACGACCAGGCCCACCACGGCCTCGCCGGCATGCTCGATTCGGCGGATGCCGAGGCCGCGGATCTCGATCAGGCCGGCCAGCTCCGGCGCGGGCCGGACGATCAGATTTCCGCTGCTTGTGTCGAGGTGGACACGGTCGTCGCCGACCAGGATGGCCGGCGGCAGCTGCCCCGAGCGGCCTGCGAGGATGAGATCGAAGGCAAGGCGCGACTTGCCCGAGCCGGAGGGGCCGCGGATCAGCACGGCGCGGTCACCCACCAGTACGGCGGAGGCGTGCACCGTCGGCTTCATTGCGCCGGCAGCCGCACAATGAAGCGTGCACCGGCTACGGTCGGCTGGCCGTCCTCGTCGGCCGGACCGGCACGGTTCTCCGCCCAGATGCGCCCGCCATGCGCCTCGATGATCTGCTTGGAGATCGACAGGCCAAGGCCCGAATTCTGGCCAAAGCCCTGATGCGGACGGTCGGTGTAGAAGCGCTCGAAGATGCGCTCCAGCGCGTCCTCGCGGATGCCGGGGCCGTCGTCATCGACCACGATCTCGATCTCGCCGCGGACGCGGCGGCAGGTGATGCGCACCTTGTTGCCGGCTTCCGAGAACGATTGCGCATTGGACAGCAGGTTCGAAATCACCTGGCCAAGCCGCGAGTCATGGCCGGGCACGGCAAAGGTGTCCGAGGAGCCGCGGCCCTCGAAACGGACTTCGACCGCGACGTCATGGCCGAGCCGGGTTTCGTTGGCGACGGAGGCCAGCGTCGTCAGCAGGCGGCGCATGTCGACCAGCGTCATGTCCTGCCGCTGCAGTTCGGCATCGAGACGGCTGGCATCGGAAATGTCGGAGATCAGGCGGTCGAGCCGCTTGACGTCATGCTCGATCACCTCGAGCAGCCGCGCGCGGCTGGCTTCGCTCTTCGCCAGCGGCAGCGTCTCCACCGCCGAGCGCATGGAGGTCAGCGGATTCTTCAATTCATGCGCAACGTCGGCGGCGAACGCCTCGATCGCCTCGATGCGGTTGTAGAGCGCGTCCGTCATGTCGCGCAGCGCGCCGGACAGATGGCCGATCTCGTCGCGGCGGCGGGTGAAATCGGGGATCTCCACCCGGGTGCGGATGCGGCGGCGGACGCGCTCGGCGCTGTCGGCCAGCCGCCGCACGGGACCGGCAATGGTGCTGGCGAGCAGCAGCGACAGCATGATCATGACGGCGGAGGCGACGCCGCCGACCTTGAGGATCGCGAGCCGCTCGGCGGTCACCATCTGGTCGATGTCGTCGCCTTGCGTCGACAGCAACAGCGCGCCATGCACGGCGCGGAAACGCTGCACCGGCACGGCGACGGAGACGATGACCGCGCCGCGTTCGGTGACGCGCACCGCGCTGCTCTTCTGGCCGTCCAGCGAGTGGGCGACTTCCTGATATCCCCTGCCGTTGTCGAGTTCGCGATAGGAGCGGAAGATCGCCGCGGTTGAGCCAGATGCGGACCGCGATGAACGCGCGATCGAAGGTATTGGGCTTGTCGGGCGAGGGCGGCGCCAGCTCGATGCGCGCCACGTCGCCGCGGCCGAACAGATTGCGGCTGTCGATGATCAGCCCGCCATCGCGGTCGTAAATGCGGGCGCGGGTCTTGGTCGGCGAGATCAGGCGGCGCAGGATCGGCGCGACGCGCTCGGGATTGATCGGGAAGTCGGAATATTCGTCGGGGATCGGGTAGCTCTCGCCGGGCTTGAGGTCGAGCAGCTTGTCGACGTCGATGGTGGGCGTGTTGGTCTCCACCGTCGCGGAGGCCGCGATCGCCACCGCGATGATCTCGGCCTGTACCAGCAGGCTCTGCACGCGGGCCTCGATCAGGCCGGCGCGGAACTGCGACAGATAAAGGATGCTGGCGACCAGCGCGACGAGGCCCGCCAGGTTGAGCGAGACGATGCGCCGGGTGAGGCTCGAGAACGACAGCGAGAAGAAGTACTGCCAGGCGCGCTGCAGCCAGTCGAGCGGCCGTCGCCATGCCGGCGGCTGGCTTTGCAAGGCAAACTCGTCCCGGTCGAGCGACGGGGCGGCGTCCTCGGTTTGCAGACCCGGATGGGGCGGCGTTCGATCAAGCACTGGCAAAACTGCCGGTTATCTCTGCAGGTCCCGCGATCAATAGTGACCCGCGCACCTTACCCCGGGTGCGCGGCCGATGTCAGTCAAAGCCTGCACGCGGAAAGCGCGCCTCAGGCTTCCTTGAAACGATAGCCGACGCCGTACAGCGTCTCGATCATCTCGAAATCGTCGTCGACCATCTTGAACTTCTTGCGCAGCCGCTTGATGTGGCTGTCGATGGTGCGGTCGTCGACATAGACCTGGTCGTCATAG
The DNA here is from genome assembly GCA_963726865.1 of uncultured Alphaproteobacteria bacterium. GTDB lineage: Bacteria > Pseudomonadota > Alphaproteobacteria > Rhizobiales > Xanthobacteraceae > Bradyrhizobium. The sequence continues at coordinate 124,630 of CAVSEE010000015.1, forward strand.
GCCGCGTCCATCAGCGCATTGCGGCTCTTCACCACGCCGGGGCGGGTGGCGAGCGCCTGCAGGATCAGGAATTCGGTGACGGTCAGCGTGACCGGCTCGTTCTTCCAGGTGCAGGTATGGCGCTCCGGGTCCATGCGGAGCAGGCCGCGGTCGAGCGCGCGGGCATCCGGCTCCTTCGGGGCGGCGGTCGGATCCTTCGGCTGCGAGCGGCGCAGCACGGCTTTCACGCGCTCCACCAGGAGGCGCTGCGAGAACGGCTTGCGGATGAAATCGTCGGCGCCCATCTTGAGGCCGAACAATTCGTCGATCTCCTCGTCCTTGGAGGTCAGGAAGATCACCGGCAGATCGGACTTCTGCCGCAGCCGCCGCAGCGTCTCCATGCCGTCCATGCGCGGCATCTTGATGTCGAGGATGGCGAGATCGGGCTGGCTGGTGCGGAAGCCGTCAAGCGCCGATGCGCCATCCGTATAAGTCATGATGCGATAGCCCTCGGCTTCGAGCGCGATCGACACGGATGTGAGAATGTTGCGGTCGTCATCGACCAGGGCGATTGTGGGCATGAGCCTGCTTTCAGTATTGAGAGTGGCTTAAACGACGCGCAATCCAGCGATACGCCGTATAAATGGGCTTTGAACCCGGTCAAACGAGCAATGCAAGCTGGGCTGAAGTGTGACCGAGTTCCGGCAAAACGCATCCCGAGGGAACTGCGTCGACCCGCGTGGGACCCGGTTTAGCCCGAAAAAGAGACCAATTGCAATAACATGCCCGAGAATTCCTGATGCAGCCGACCCCCGATTTTAACCCTTCCAGCACGGCCAAATCGCTGCTTCGCCGGAGCCGGCAGGGGGCGCTCGCCACCCTGATGGTTAACGGCGGCGACCCCTACTGCTCGCTCGTCAATGTTGCCGCGAATCCCGGATGGCGCGCCGCTGCTGCTGATCTCGCGGCTCGCCGTGCACACCAAAAACATCCTCGCCGACAGCCGGGTCTCGCTGATGCTGGACGAGCGCGTCGCGGGCGATCCGCTGGAGGGCGCGCGCATCATGGTGGCGGGCCGTGCCGAGGAGCTCTGCGGATGACGCAGCAGCGCTGGCGCGGCGCCGCTATCTTGCCGCACATCCGTCCGCCGAGGCGTTCGTCGACTTCAAGGATTTTGCCTTCTTCCGGATCGCGCCGTCTGGCCTTCATCTCGTGGCCGGATTTGGGCGGATCATCGACCTGAAGCCCGCGCAATTCCTGACCGATATCTCCGATGCCGCAGACCTGCTCGAAGCGGAGGGAAGCGCGGTCGAGCACATGAATGAGGATCATCGCGAGGCGATGAACCTCTATGCGACCAGGCTGCTCGGCGCCGAGGCCGCCGATTGGCGTTGCACCGGCTGCGATCCCGAAGGCCTGGATATGCAGGCGGAGGGGCGGACCTTGCGGCTGGAATTCCCGGAACGGGTCAGGACGGGCACGGAATTGCGCAAGATTCTGGTGCGGTTAGCCGGCGAAGCGCGGGCCAGGCAATAAGCTTCGCCCGGGCGTTGAACGCCTGCGCTGCCTGGCGCGACCCATGCAGCATGAAATCAGTCAGGACAAGCAGGATTGCTGGTGGGGCTGGCGCTGGCCGCAAGCACCTGCGCTCGTCGCGCCCGTGTCGGCGCAAAGTATCGCCGCCCAGACCAACAAGATCACCGAGTTAGAGCGCGCCGGAAAGTTTGCCGATGCACTGACGCTGGCGCAGAAGACGGTGACGGATGCCGAGAAAGCTCACGGGCCCGTGCATCGCGACGTTGCGGCAGTGCTCAACAATTTCGGACACGTCTATGCCAGCCTCGGACAGGACGTCGAGGCTGAGCCGCTCTACAAGCGGGCGCTGGCGATCTTCGAGAAGGTCGGAGGGCTGGACTCCGCCGATGTCTCGCCAACGCTGAACAATCTCGCCGCGCTCTATCAGCGGCAGGACCGCTTTGCCGACGCCGAACCGCTGTTTCGGCGTGCGCTCGCTCATCAGCGAAAGATCGCTCGGCCCCAGCCATCCCGACACCGGCCATTCGCTGAACAATCTCGCCACCTGCTACGAGAAGCTCGGACGTCACAACGATTCCGAGCCGTTGTTCAGGCGCGCGCTGGTGATCTACGAGAAAGCCGGCGGGCCGGAGCATCCGGCGGTCGCCACGCTGCTCAACAATCTCGGCCAGGTCGCCAAGGTGACTGGGCCGCTATGCCGAGGCCGAGCCGCTGATCAAGCGCTCGCTGGCGATCCGCGAGAAGGTGCTGGGGCCGGATCATCCCGATGTGGCGCGCTCGCTCAACAACATGGCCGATCTCTACGAGCGGCAGAACCGCTATGCCGACGCCGAGCCGCTCTATCGCCGCGCGCTGTCGATCCGCGAACGCGCGGCCGGCCCCGATCATCCGGAGACGGCGACCTCGGCCAACAATCTGGCGTATCTGCTGCGCCTGGAAGACAAGACCGCCGATGCCTTGCCGCTGCTGGCGCGGCTGATCGTCAATGGCCGCGCGCAGACGCGGGTCGCACTGCCCGTGCTGTATGATGCGCAAGCGCGCCAGCTGGTCGCATCGGGAACGGCGCTGGACGATGCGCTCAACGTGATCCAGCGCGGCGCGCAATCGTCCGCGGCTTCCGCCGTCAACAAGCTCGCCGTGCGGCTTGCCGCCGGCAACGACCGCCTCGCCGAACTGGTGCGCCGCGACCAGGATCTCGGCTCGGAAGCCGAATCCCTCGACAAATCGATCATGGCCGCGCTGTCGAAGGACCGCGCCAAGCGCGACCCGGCGGCCGAGCAGCGCGCCCGCGACCGCATCTCCGCCATCGCCGGCGAGCGCGCCAAACTGCAGAAGACGCTTGCGGCCGAATTCCCCGACTATTCCGCGCTGTCGAATCCGCTGCCGCTGAATGCGAAGGAAGTGCAGTCGCTGCTGTCGGCAGATGAAGCGATGGTGCTGTTCGCCGTCGCCGAGAAGGAAAGCTACGTCTTCGCGCTGACGCGCGATGGCGTCGACTGGAAGCCGATTCCGATTGGCGCCGATGCGCTGTCGGGCAAGATCGCCGCATTCCGCCGCGGCCTCGACATCGCCAAGGCGAGCGATTCCTCCGGCAAGTCCGGGCTGTTCGATCTTGGCGCTGGCCAACGAGCTCTATGCGACGCTGCTGGCGCCGGTGGAGTCGCTGGTCAAGGACAAGCGCAGCCTGCTCGTCGTGCCCTCCGGCGCGCTGACGGCGCTGCCGTTCCATCTGCTGGTCACCGAGAAGCCGGCGATGGCGATCCCTGACAAGTTTGACGGCTATCGCAATGCCGCGTGGCTGCTGAAGCGGCATGCGGTATCGGTATTGCCGTCGGTCACGAGCCTGAAGGCGCTGCGGGCCTTTGCGCGGCGTGACCAGAACATCAAGCCGATGACCGGCTTTGGCGATCCGCTGTTCGATCCGTCGCAGGCGGCAGGCGACAAGCGCGCGGCGCTCAAGGCCGCCTCGCGCAGCGTGGCGAGCCTCGCCTATACCGAATTCTGGCGTGGCGCCGGCGTCGATCGCACCGTGCTGGCGCAGGCGTTGCCGCAACTGCCTGATACCGCGGACGAACTCAATGCCGTGGCAAAGGATCTCGGTGTTGCGAGCGCCGACATTCATCTCGGCAGCGACGCCAGCGAGACCACGCTGAAGCGGACGCAAGCTTTCCGACTATTCGATCGTCTACTTCGCCACCCACGGCCTCGTCGCCGGCGACGTCAAGGGCGTCGGCGAGCCGTCGCTGGCGCTGAGCATTCCCGCACAGCCGACCGAATTCGACGACGGCCTGCTGACCGCGAGCGAAGTGGCGCAATTGAAACTCAATGCCGACTGGGTCGTGCTGTCGGCCTGCAACACCATTGCCGGCGACAAGCCGGGCGCCGAGGCGCTGTCGGGGCTGGCGCGCTCGTTCTTCTATGCCGGCGCGCGGGCGCTGTTGGTGACGCACTGGGCGGTGGACTTCGGCCGCCGCAACGCGGCTCACCACCTCGACCTTCGATCGCCTCAAGGCCGATCCGAATCTCGGCCGCGCCGAGGCGCTGCGCCAGGCCATGCTGGCCTACCTCGACGATACCTCCTCGCCGCGCAATGCCTACCCGGCCTTCTGGGGCCCGTTCGCCCTGATCGGCGAGGGCGTCGGCCGCTGATTCCCATGGCCCGGCGGGGCGAGCTAGAGTCTGTCCTGCTTTGTGCAATGCAAAATGATGGCGCTACCATCGTCGCCGCGACCCTTCGCCGCGTGTTTTTACGCGCGAAAAAGCCGGTAACCGCGGCAAGTTTTTGAGCGACATCAACGGCCCGCCGCTGAATAAACCAAATATGACGGGATCGGCTTGGCAAGCCCGACGTTCACCAAGTAATAGGTCGCCGGACCGCGGCCTGACGGCTATATTTGGAGGGTCACCGCGAGAGGCGCGCTTGGCGGCAAGTGCGCCGGCGATACGCGGGTTCGAGGAGGAATTTCGTGCAAGAGACGGGCGTGCGCAACGGTGCCTTTGGCGCCGACAAATTCGGCTTAAAAAATCTCAAGACGGTGCACTGGAATCTGGGCGCACCCCAGCTCTACCAGTACTCGCTGTCGGCGGGTGAGGCCGTGCTGTCGGCCGACGGCGCGCTCTGCGCGGATACCGGCGAGTTCACCGGCCGCAGCCCCAAGGACAAGTTCACGGTGCGTGACGCCACCACCGACAAGAAGATGTGGTGGGCCGGCAACCAGTCGATCACCTCGGAGCAGTTCTCCGCGCTCTATGCCGACTTCCTCAAGCACGCCGAAGGCAAGACGCTGTTCGCGCAGGACCTCTATGGCGGCGCCGATCCGACCTATCGCATCAAGACCCGCGTCTTCACCGAGCTCGCCTGGCATTCGCTGTTCATCCGCACGCTGCTGATCCGCCCGGAGGCGATCGAGCTGTCGAGCTTCGTGCCGGAGCTGACCATCATCGACATGCCGAGCTTCCGCGCCGATCCGAAACGTCACGGCTGCCGCTCGGAGAACGTCGTCGCCATCGATTTCGCCCGCAAGATCGTCCTGATCGGCGGGTCTTATTATGCCGGCGAGATGAAGAAGTCGGTCTTCACCACGCTGAACTACTATCTGCCCGAGAAGGGCGTGATGCCGATGCACTGCTCGGCCAATGTCGGCCCCAAGGGCGACACCGCGATCTTCTTCGGCCTGTCCGGCACCGGCAAGACCACGCTGTCGGCCGACCCGAACCGCACGCTGATCGGCGACGACGAGCACGGCTGGGGCAAGGACGGCGTCTTCAATTTCGAGGGCGGCTGCTACGCCAAGTGCATCAAGCTGTCGCAGGAAGCCGAGCCCGAGATCTTCGCCGCGTCCAACCGCTTCGGCGCCGTGCTCGAGAACGTCGTGATGGACGAAGACACCCGCGTGGTCGATTTCGACGACGGCTCGAAGACGGAAAACACCCGCTCGGCCTATCCGCTCGATTTCATCCCGAATGCTTCGCGCACCGGCCGCGCCGGCCAGCCGAAGAACGTGGTGATGCTGGCGGCCGATGCCTTCGGCGTGCTGCCGCCGATCGCAAAGCTCTCGCCGGCGCAGGCGATGTATCACTTCCTGTCCGGCTACACCGCCAAGGTCGCCGGCACCGAGCGCGGGCTCGGCAACGAGCCGCAGCCGGAATTCTCCACCTGCTTCGGCTCGCCGTTCCTGCCGCTCGACCCCTCCGTCTACGGCAACATGCTGCGCGAGCTGATCGCCAAGCACAATGTCGATTGCTGGCTGGTCAACACCGGCTGGACCGGCGGCAAGTACGGCACGGGCTCGCGCATGCCGATCAAGGTGACGCGCGCGCTGCTCACTGCCGCGCTCGACGGCTCGCTGCGCAACGTCGAATTCCGCACCGACAAGTATTTCGGCTTCGCCGTGCCGACCGCGCTGCCGGGCGTGCCCGAGCGAGATCCTCGATCCCGTCAACACCTGGAAGGACAAGGCCGAGTTCGACAAGACCGCGCGCGCGCTGGTCGGCATGTTCCAGAAGAACTTTGCCAAGTTCGAAGCCCAGGTCGACGCCGACGTCCGCGCCGCAGCTCCCGAAGTGAAGCTCGCGGCCGAGTAACCCTGCCGGGTATGTGCCTCGCGTAACAAAGGGCGGCCTTTCGGGCCGCCCTTTTTGCTTTTCTCACCGTCCCTGCAGCATCGCGTTGGTCGGCGTGCGGCGGTCGGTGATCTGCAGGCCGAACAGGCTGCCGAGCAGTTCGACCATGGCGCGCGCGGTGCGGCCGCGCTCGTCGAGGAAGGGATTGAGCTCGACGATATCGACCGAGTGCACGATGCCGGAATCGTGCAGCAGCTCCATGATCAGATGCGCCTCGCGATAGGTGGCGCCGCCGGGCACGGTGGTGCCGACGCCGGGCGCGACACCCGGATCGAGGAAGTCGACGTCGAAGGACAGATGCAGCACGCCGTTCCTTGCCTTGACGCGCTCGATGACGCGGCGGATCAGCACGGCGACGCCATGCTCGTCGATCGCGCGCATGTCGGCGATGGCGATGCGCCGCTCATGGACGAGCTTCTTCTCCAGGGGATCGATCGAGCGGATGCCGAACAGATCGAGCTGGTCCGGCGTGATCGAGGCGCGTACTTGATTGCCGAGCAGTTGGTCGAGCCCGGGCTCGCCGCACAGAAACGCCGCCGACATGCCGTGCATGTTGCCGGTGATGGTGGTGCCAGGCGTGTTGTAGTCGGCATGCGCATCGAGCCACATCACGAACAGCGGCCGGTTCATCTCCTGCCAGTAGCGCGCGACGCCGTTGACCGACCCCATCGAGAGCGAGTGATCGCCGCCCATGAAGATCGGCAGCGCGCCGGAGCGCGCGATCGCGTAGGCGTGCTCGCTGAGCACGCGGACCCAGCTCTTCACCTCGTCGTAATATTTGGCGTTCTCCGGCGGCGGTCCGTCGGCAACGACATTGGGCCGCGCCAGGTCGCCGTGATCCTCGACGGTGAATTCCAGCTCTTCGAGCAGGCGCGCGATGCCGGCGGTGCGCAGCGCCGCCGGTCCCATCAGCGTGCCGGCTTGCGAGGCGCCGATCTCGATCGGCACGCCCAGCAGCGCGATACGCGGTTTGTTGATGGCGTCGGACATCGCTCGGTTCCTTCGAGGAGCCGAACCGACGCCGGCTCCTACGCCTTGAAGTAGGCGATCTGCGTCGTGGTTGCCAGCAGCCGGCCGCCCGGCGACCACAATTCGCCGTTCTGGTCGCCATAGCTCTTGTGGAAAATCTTGGCGTCGGCGACGCCGAGCACGTGGGTGGTGTTTTCGGCCTCGAGATCGGCGGCGTCGGCGTGGAAATAGGTCGTCAGCGACACCGTTCCGAATGGAACCAGTTCCCGCTTGGCGTGGAAGATGCGGGCGAAGAAGGCGTCCGACATCGCCATCAGCGACAGCGCGTCGATCTTCCGCGGCACGCGGTCGCCGATCCACAGCTTGGAGAACGTCTCCGACCGGCCCCGCCGAGGCGCCGCGCTTCGGCTCGCCCTCGACGAAGCGGAAGTCGTATTGCTTGACCCAGGGCGCCGCGACATGCGGAAAGGGCAGGGTCTCCGCCAAGGCCTTTGCGCCCGGGATACGTCGCCTGCTGATGCGACCAGGACGGCCGGCGTTCGGCGAACACGGCGGTGGCAAGCGTCGACACGTCGCCGTCGCCTTGCGTCATCTCCACGCACCAGTGCTGGCTGGAGCGGTTGGCCTTGACCAGTCGCACGTCGAGATCGAACGAACCCTGCGCGATCGGCGCGCAATAGTTCACCGTCATCGCCGTCGGATCGCCTGATCGTTGCGGATGGTCCATCAGCGCCCGCAGGATCGTCGCGGCGGTGCAGCCGCCGAACGGGCCGACAAAGGCCCAGTAGTCATCGCTGGTGTGTCCCTGCCAGCGGCTGTCGCCGGGCGTGACTTTGGTGGCGTCGTCAAAAAGGTGCGGCGTCTTGGTGAGCATGAAAATTTCCAAACGGTGTGCATGACGTCTGTCATGCAATATCGCGGCTCACCGCGCCATGTTCAATGACGTCGGAGGTAAGCGTTTTGCGGGGAGGCGGCCGGCGATTTCGCCGGCCGGAATTAGCCGCCGGCGCCGCGCTGGGCGCCTTTCGCCTGCGTGGCGAGCGGCGAGGGCCGCACCGGCACGTGCCAGATATCCTCGGCATATTCGCGGATGGTGCGGTCGCTTGAGAACCACGCCATGCGCGCGACGTTGAGGATGCTGGCGCGGGTCCAGGCCGGCATCACCTGCCAGCGCGCGTCGACGCCGCGCTGTGCCTCGTAATAGGAATCGAAATCGGCGGCGACCAGGTAGGGATCGTGATAGCGGATCGCATCGGCGATGCGGGCGAAGCGGTTGGGTTCGCCCGGCGAGAACTCGCCGTTTTCGATCGCGGCGATGGCGCGCGACAGCCGCGGCGAGCGCTTGATGACGTCCGTGGCATCCAGCCCCTGCTTGCGGCGGATCATGACGTCGCCGGCTTCCATGCCGAAGATCGCGATATTCTCGGCCCCGACATGGTCGCGGATTTCGATATTGGCGCCGTCGAGCGTGCCGATGGTCAGCGCGCCGTTCAGCGCCAGCTTCATGTTGCCGGTGCCGGAGGCTTCCATGCCGGCGGTGGAGATCTGCTCGGAAAGATCGGCGGCGGGGATGATGACTTCCGCGAGGCTGACATTGTAGTCCGGCAGGAAGGCGATCTTCAGCCGGCCCTTCAGATCCGGGATCGTGATTGACGGTGTCGGCGACGTCGTTGATCAGCTTGATGATCAGTTTGGCGTAGTGATAGCTCGCCGCCGCCTTGCCGGCGAAAATCTTTACCCGCGGCACCCAGTTCTTGTCCGGCTCGTCCTTCATCGCCTGGTACAGCGCGACTGCCTCGACGATGTTGAGCAGTTGCCGCTTGTATTCATGGATGCGCTTGATCTGCACGTCGAACAGCGCCGACGGGTCGACCTTGGTGTTGAGCCGCTCGCCGATCAGCCGCGCCAGCGCCAGCTTGTTGTGAAGCTTGACGTCGCGGAAGCGCTGCTGGAAGGCGTTGTCGCCGGCCTGGTCCTCGAGGTTTTCCAGCAGCGAAAAATCGTCCAGCACCGCCTCGCCGCAGGTCTCGCGCAGCAGCGACGTCAGCCGCGGATTGGCCAGCATCAGCCAGCGGCGGAAGGTGATGCCGTTGGTCTTGTTGGTGATGCGCGAGGGATAGAGATGGTTGAGATCGTGGAACACGGTCTCCTTCATCAGATCGGAATGCATCGCCGAGACGCCGTTGATGCGGTGCGAGCCGACAAAGGCGAGCTGCCCCATCCGCACCTTGCGGCCGCCGCGCTCGTCGATCAGCGACACCGAGGCGCGGAAGTCGACATCGCCGGGGCAGCGCGCTTCGGCCTGCGCCAGATGCTGCACGTTGATGCGGTAGATGATTTCCAGATGCCGCGGCAGCAGCCGTTCGAACAACTCCACCGGCCAGGTCTCCAGCGCTTCCGGCAGCAGCGTGTGGTTGGTGTAGGAGAAGGTCGCGACCGTGATCTTCCAGGCTTCGTCCCAGCGGAAGTTGTGCAGGTCGACCAGGATGCGCATCAGCTCGGTGACGGCGAGGCTCGGATGGGTGTCGTTGAGCTGCACCGCCACCTTCTGCGCGAGGCTGCGCAATTGCCCGTCGGCGCCCATGTGCCGCTTCACCAGATCCTGCAGGCTCGCCGAGACGAAGAAATATTCCTGGCGCAGCCGCAGCTCGCGGCCGGCGGCGCTCTCGTCGTTGGGATAGAGGAATTTGCAGATTGATTCGGCGCGCGCCTGCTCGGCATTGGCCGAGATGTAGTCGCCGCGATTGAAGACATCGAGATTGAGCGGATCGGGCGCGCGCGCCGACCACAGCCGCAGCGCATTGACGTGCTGGCCGCGCCAGCCGACGATCGGCGTGTCGTAGGCCATCGCCTCGATGGTCTCGGCCGGGCGCCAGGTGGCGCGGTCGCGCCCGCGCTCGTCGACATGCTCGACATGGCCGCCGAAACGGATGTGATAGATCACCTCCGGCCGCTGGAATTCCCAGGGATTGCCGTAGGAGAGCCACTCGTCGGGATATTCCTGCTGCCAGCCCTGCTGGATGATCTGGCGGAACAGGCCGAAATCGTAGCGGATGCCGTAGCCGATCGCGGGGATCGCCAGCGTCGCCATGCTCTCCATGAAGCAGGCGGCGAGCCGCCCGAGGCCGCCATTGCCGAGCGCGGCATCCGGCTCGATTCTTGCGCAACTCCGGCAGGCCGACGCCGAGATCGCCGAGCGCGGTCTCGAACACCGGCAGCAGGCCCATATTGTTGAGCGCGTCGGTGAACAGGCGGCCGATCAGGAATTCGAGGGAGAGGTAGTAGACCCGCTTGCGGCCGGCGTCGTAGCTCTGCTTGTCGGCCATCAGCCAGCGGTGCACGATGCGGTCGCGCAGCGCCAGCGCCGCTGCCATGTACCAGTCGCGCTTGGTCGCCATGCCGGCGTCCTTGCCGATGGTAAGCCTCAGCTTGGCGAGGATCGCGCCCTTGATCTCGGCAAGCTGCAGCTCGTCGATCGGCTGGCCGGGCGCCGGATAGTGCTGGAGGGGTTGGTCTGACAAGCCGCTAATCCCCGTCGTTGGAATCACGCAAACGATACGCCCCCTGCGCCGCGACCGAAACCACCGGGCCTTTGCGGTGCATGGAACTGCCGGTAAAATATGCAAGGAACGGGCCGATCAGGCGGCCTCCGCGCGGCATGATTTGGTGCTACGATCGGAACCAGGCGCAGGGAATCGATGAGGATCGAGAAGGACCTAAGCCATGAAATTGCTGATCGAAATCGCCGCCGCCACGCTCCTGATCGTGTGCATCACCGTCTCCAGCGCTGCCTTCGCAGGTCCAACCGCCGACGGGGTCACCTGTTCCTTCAGCGCCCCCAAGGGCGCCTCGCCGGCCGCGCGCTGCGCGGCCATCAAGCGGCAATGCGGCGGCAAGTATTACGCGAACTATTGCGGCGACAAGCTGCTGTCGGCGATGAAGTAAAGGTTGCACCGGTCAGGCCAGCGGCACGGCTGTCACGCCGCTGCCATCAAATCAGCATAGACGGCGAAGTCTTCGCAATCACCGCTGCTGAAGGCCGCATGACCTATCTCTATCTTGCGCTTGCCATCGTCGCGGAAGTGCTTGGCGACGACGTTCCTCAAACTGTCGGACGGTTTCAGCAAGCCGCTGCCGTCGGCCGTGACCGTGATCGGCTATGCGGTGGCGTTCTATTTCCTGTCGCTGACCTTGCGCAACCTGCCGACCGGCCTCGTCTACGCCGTGTGGTCGGGCGTCGGCGTCGTCCTCATCGCCACCATCGCCTGGGTGTTCCAGAGCCAGAGGCTCGATGCGGCCGCGCTGTGCGGCATGGGATTGATCGTGTCGGGGGTGGTGGTGATCAACCTGTTTTCCAGTGCATCGTCGCATTGAAAATCGCACCGGCGTTCGCGGAACGACAAATATTGAACGCCAGAACGAATTAAGAACACTTTAGCAAGTCATTGATATATAATAGTGATTCGGCACGTTGCCGACACAATATCTAGGGTCTGTCCGTTCCCGGGAGGACTACATGTCCACCATTGCCTTTGATCAATTCGCGCTCACGCGCATCGCCGATTTCGCCCGCACGCTGTCGCGGCTGCACCAGGTGTCGCGCCGGCAGGCGATCGACGACGACCAGATCGACCGCGAGTTCAACGCGGTCTGCATGTCGATCTGGGGCTACACCACCGACGACATCAGCGACGATCTGTTCTCGACCGAGGATCACGGCTTCCTGGATTCGCTCGACGAGGCGCATGCGCGCATCTTCGCAGGCGAGCAGGGCTACGACCTCGTCGACGACCAGGGCATGCTGACCGACTGGTGGGGCTTTTGCTGGATGATTTTGGCCGAGAAGCGCGGCCTGCTCACGGCGGAAAACCGCGCCGCGGCGCGCGCGGCGATCGAGGAAAAATATCTCGCCGCGCCGAATGTGATCGGCGTGATTGTCGGGCGCTAATTCAACGCCGCGCGCTTGGCCTTCGGGGCAGGCGCTGCCTTCGGGATAGTCGCGGTCGTGACCGGCGCCAGATCGCGCACTTCCACGGCGGGCACATCCGCGTTCACTTCGGCGCTGACCGGCGCGACCTTCATTTCGCCGAGGCGCGCGCGCACATCCGCGGTCAGTCCGGGATAGGAGGCCACCGGCGTGAACTCCGCGGTCTGGTCGTTGCCGACGCGGATGCCGGTATAAGCGACCAGCCCATTGGCGGTCGCGACCACGTCGCCCGATCGCAGCGAACCATCAAGCGAAATGTCGATCGGCGCGAGCCCGCCGGAATCGCGGCCGTTGCAGGTGCAATCCGCGCGCAGCGCCTTGCGATAGGCGAACGCGTTCTCGCTGCCCGCGTAACGCTCGCCATTGGCCGATGTCGCATAGTCGATATTGCTGCCGAAATAGACTTTTGTGGCGCTCGCCGGGCAGAACGCCTGGCACAGCTGCGCGGGCGTGGCGTTGCCGCGCGCATGCACCGGAAAATACTTGCCGTCGCAGCCGCGCACGCAGAAGGCGGGCCCGGAACCGGCCATTCGCGGCGCGGCCACAGACGGCGCGTATGGCGAAGTATTGCTGTTGGGATCGGCGAAGAAACTGGCTTGCGGCGCGGCCGGGCGGGCCTGCTGCTTCTGGCCGAAGAAGAAGTCGAACAGGCCTTCGGCAAGGGCGGCGTCCGGCATGGTCAGCACGGTGCCGGCAAGCATGGCGGCAGCCAGCAGCGCCCGGCGCCGCAGGGGCCGAAAAGTCAACTCTGTACGCAACGCTTACTCCACCCGACGCAACACAACACAACAGCCGAGGCGATACGCACCTTCGGCGATGATTCACCATAACGGGGGATGGTAAATGGTTGGTGTGTAGGGAGGCGGATGGCGGGTTTTCTTCGCGCCTCTCCCCGCGAGGGAGTTGAGAGAGCTTCAGCCCTTCAAGAACTCACCCGCCTTGTACAGCGAGCGGAACGGCAGGCCGGCTTCGGCAAACGCCTCCGTCGCGCCTTCCTCGCGGTCGACCATGGTGAAGACCAGCGCGATGACGCCGCCGGCTTCGCGCACCGCTTCCACCGCCTTCAGCGCCGAGCCGCCTGTCGTGGTGACGTCCTCGACGATGACGATGCGCTTGCCTTGCAAGCGTCTCGCCCTTGGCGAGCCCTTCGACCGCCAGCTTCGCGCCGTGCTCCTTCGGCTTCTTGCGCACGAAGAACGCCGCGATCGGATGACCCTTGATCCAGGAGAGCTGTGCGATCGCGCCCGCGAGTGGGACTGCGCCCATCTCGAGCCCGCCGACGAAGTCGAGATTGTCGTCCTTCAGCGCTTCATAGGTCAATTCTGCCAGCAGTGTCGCCCCCTCGGGGTCGAGCATGGTCGGCTTCAGGTTGAAGTAGAAATCGCTCTTGCGGCCCGAGGCCAGGGTGATCTCGCCGCGCCCGAACGAGCGCTTGCGGATGATTTCGGCGAGGCGGGCACGGGAGGCTGATTTGGACACGGTGTCTTCCGGTGGCTTTGGGTGGCGCAATTTATCGACGGAGGTCCGGACATTCCAGCCCGATTAGGCCCCGTCAACAGCGGCTGCGCGACGCGGATGGGCTGCGCAAGGGACCCCCGCGCCGGCGCGCCTTGTAAGGCCGGCCGGTTCCGGGCTAGGGAGGCACAAACACTGTTGGGGGAAACAAAATGACCATCGAGCTCCATACCTGGAACACGCCGAACGGCCGCAAGATCTCGGTCGCGCTGGAGGAAATGGGGCTGCCCTACAAGGTGATCCCGGTGAACATCACCAAGGGCGAGCAGATGGCGCCGTCGTTCCTCGCCATCAGCCCCAACAACAAGATCCCCGCCATCGTCGATCCCGACGGCCCGGACGGCAAGCGTGTCAGCGTGTTCGAGTCCGGCGCGATCCTGCTTTATCTCGGCGAGAAGACCGGGAAATTCCTGCCCAAGCCGCTCTCCGAGCGCATCCCGGTTTATGAATGGCTGATGTGGCAGATGGGCGGCTTCGGCCCGATGCCGGGCCAGGTGCATCATTTCATCGCGCTGGAGAACGAGACTGACCGCGCCTACGGCCTCAAACGCTACATGGCCGAGACGCGCCGACTCTACGACGTCCTCAACAAGCGCCTCGCCAACCACGAGTTCGTCGCAGGCTCGCTGTCGGTCGCCGATTTCGCCATCCTCGGCTGGGCCTGGCGCCACCCGCGCCACAAGGTCGAGCTGAAAGATTTTCCCAATGTCGAGCGCTGGTACAACCAGCTGATGGCCCGCCCCGCCATCAAGCGCGGCATGGAAGCGAAGCTGGATTGAGGTCGAGCTGTCATCGCCCGCGCATGCGGGCGATCCAGTATTCCAGAGACGTCAGCGATTTGAACCAGCCGCCGCGGCGTATTGGATGCCCGCATGCGCGGGGCATGACCAACTACGCCCGCTTCTCCATCGCCATCCGCGCCGCGAGCCCCGCCAACGCCGTTCCCATCAGCCAGCGCTGGATCAGCAGCCAGACCGGCCGCGTGCCCAGGAACAGCGCGATCGAACCGGCTGCCAGCGCGATCATCGCGTTCACGCCGACGCTGATGACGATCTGGATCGCGCCCAGCGTGATCGACTGCATCAGCACGCTGCCCTCGGTCGGGATCGATGAACTGCGGCAGCAGCGCCAGATAAAGCATCGCGATCTTGGGATTGAGCAGATTGGTGAGCAGTCCCATCGCAAACAATTTGCGGGGGCTATCGACTTTCAGCTTCTTCACCTGGAACGGCGAGCGGCCGCCGGGCTTCAGCGCCTGCCACGCCAGCCAGAGCAGATAAGCCGCGCCGGCAAAACGCAGCGCGTCGTAGGCGTAAGGCACGGCGAACAACAGCGCGGTGATGCCGAAGGCGGCGCAGAGCATGTAGAACACGAAGCCCAGCGCGACGCCGCCGAGCGAAACGATTCCGGCGGTCGGCCCCTGCGTCAGCGAGCGCGAGATCACATAGATCATGTTCGGGCCGGGTGTCAGCACGATGCCGAGCGAGAGCAGGGAAAATCCGATAAGCGAGGCATATGATGGCATGCACGCGTTCTAACGCGCGATGCTGGGTGATGTCATCGCGCCAATTGCACTCGGAGCAATATCAGGCGTGGCCCGTAGTCAGCGCGAACCAGATCGCGATGACCACCAGCGCGATCGCGAGCAGGCGCCGCACCGTCCGGCGATTATCCGGGGTGGCGATTTTCGATTGCAGCGTGCCCGCCAGCGCGACGATGCTGCTGTGGATGATGGTCGCCACCGTCACATAGACCGCACTCAGCGCCAGCGTCTGCGACATCACCGTATCAGCGCCGGGGCGGATGAATTCAGGCAGCACGGCGATGTAGAACACGGCGGCCTTCGGGTTGAGCAGATTGGTGATCAGCCCGCGCCGGAACGCAATCCACGGCTCGCCGTCGGGGCCATCTGTTGCATCGGGTGAGGTCTCGCGCTCGCTCGACCACGTTTCCCAGGCCAGCCACAGCAGATACGCGACCCCGCCCCAGCGCAGGAGACCGTAGAGCAACGGTGAGCTGTCGATGACGGCGGCGAGGCCGAGCGCTGCCACGATGCCGTAGGTCGCAAGCCCCATCGCGATGCCGGCGACTGCGGCAAAACCGGTACGCATGCCGCTGGAGAGCGACAGCGCGGCGAGATACGTCATGTTCGGCCCGGGCGTGATCTCGATGATCAGCGCGGTCAGCGCAAAGGCAAGCAGGGGATTGATGCCGTCCATGGCCGCGACCCTAGCATGATGGCAGGGCGGGCGGGTTTGCGTAGCCTCAATGCGCCTCGTCCCAATTGTTCGCGGCCCGCGCATCGACCTGCAGCGGCACCGAGAGCAGCACGGCCGGGAAGGGCGCATCCTGCATGACGTGCTGCACCACCGGCAGCGTTGCCGCCACTTCCTTCTCCGGCACCTCGAAGATGAGCTCGTCGTGTACCTGCAGCAGCATCTGCGCCGAGAGCTTCTTTTCGGCGAGTGCATCCTCGATGCGGGTCATGGCGCGGCGGATGATGTCCGCGGCCGTACCCTGCAGCCGCGCGTTGATCGCGGCGCGCTCGTTGAAGGCGCGGAGCGAGGCGTTGGACGCCTTGATCTCGGGGTAGTGGCACTTGCGGCCGAACAGCGTCTCGACATAGCCGTGCTTGCGGCAGAACTCCTTGGTCTCGTCCATGTAGGCGCGGATGCCGGGGAAGCGTTCAAAATACTTCTTGATGTAGGCGGAGGCTTCCTCGCGGGCGATGCCGAGCTGGTTGGCGAGGCCGAACGCCGAGATGCCGTAGATGATGCCGAAATTGATCGCTTTCGCCCGGCGGCGCACTTCGCCCGGCATGTCCTTGATCGGCACGCCGAACATTTCCGAGGCTGTCATGGCGTGAATGTCGAGGCCATCCTTGAACGCCTGCTTCAGCTGCGGAATGTCGGCTATCTCCGCCAGTAACCGTAGTTCGATCTGCGAGTAGTCGGCGGAAACCAGCTTATGCCCGGGTGTGGCGATGAAGGCGCGGCGGATTTTCCGGCCGTCCTCTGTGCGTACCGGGATATTCTGCAGGTTCGGCTCGTTCGACGACAGCCGCCCCGTCGTGGTCGCCGCCAGCGCATAGGTCGTGTGCACGCGGTGGGTCTGCGGATGCACGTAGTTCGGCAGCGCGTCGGTATAGGTCGATTTCAGTTTCGAGACCTGGCGCCACTCGAGAATCTTCTTCGGGAATTCGTGGCCTTGCTCGGCGAGTTCGTCGAGCACCTGAGCCGAGGTCGACCACGCGCCGGTCTTGGTCTTGGTGCCGCCGGGCAATCTCATCTTGCCGAAGATGACGTCGCCAAGTTGCTTGGGGCTGCCGACATTGATCGGCTCGCCCGCGAGTTCCTGGATGTCGGCCTCGACGCGCGCGGCGGTCTGCGCGAATTCACCCGAGAGGCGTGACAGTACCTGGCGGTCGATCGAGATGCCGCGGCGTTCCATCCGTGCGAGCACGGAAGTGAGCGGCCGCTCCAGAGTCTCGTAGACCACATTCATGCGCTCGGCGACGAGGCGCGGTTTCTGCACCCGCCAGAGCCGCTCGATCATGTCGGCATATTCGGCGGCGTATTCCGCGGCCTTGTCGATCGCGACCTGATCGAAGGTCAGCTTGCCCTTGCCGCTGCCGACCAGCGCGCCGTAGTCGACCACCACATGATCGAACCAGCGCGAGGCCAGCGAATCCATCGCATGCGAATTGCGCCCGGCGTCGAGCGCATAGGACATCAGTTCGACGTCATCGGTATTGCGCAGGGTGATGCCGTGCTGCGCCAGCGTGACCGCGGTGAATTTGATGTTGAAGCCGAGCTTGAGGACCCCGGTGGATTCCAGGAGCGGTTTTAGCGCAGCAAGCGCATCCGCTGCCTTGATCTGATCAGGCGCGAGCCCCGCATCGAACAGTCCGGCGCCGCCGCCGGACTGTTTGTGCCCGAGCGGAACATAAGCCGCATCGTTCGGCGCCAGCGCCAGTGCGAGGCCTGAAATCTCCGCCTGCATCGGGTCGATCGAGTCAGACATCGCATCGATCACGAAATGGCCGGCGTCGCCAACCCGCGCAATCCAGGCCTTGAGCGCATCGAGGCTGCGGATGGTCTCGTACTTCTTGCGGTCGACCGGGATTTTCTTCATCGCCTCGGCGCGCGCTTCGGCGAGCGACACCGGGGTGCCCTTGAGGCTCGAGGCTTTGTCCTGCCTGTCGCCGGACTTTTTCGCCGTGGGCATCGGCTTGTCGCCGGGAAACAGATCGTCGGAAGCCCCGGCGGATTTTGTCTTGGTAGCGAGCAGAGTATCCCCTACGTCGCTCTTGCCACCAGCATCCGCCGCGACATCGGCCGGATCGATCTGCGAATACTCCGCAACCCGGCGGGTGAGGGTGGAGAATTCCATCCATTTCAGGAACGCGACCAGCTTGCGCGCGTCCGGCTCGTGCACGGCAAGCTCGCCGATCGGCACTTCGAGATCGACCTTGTCGTCGAGCAGCACGAGCTTTCGGGAAATTCGCGCCTTCTCGGCGTTCTCGATCAGCGCCTCGCGCCGCTTCGGCTGCTTGATCTCGCCGGCGCGGAACAACAGCTGCTCCAGGTCGCCATATTCGATGATCAGTTGCGCCGCGGTCTTGACGCCGATGCCGGGCACGCCGGGCACGTTGTCGGTGGAATCGCCAGCCAGGGCCTGTACCTCGACCACCTTCTCCGGCGGCACGCCGAATTTCTCGATCACCTCGGGTATGCCGATGCGGCGGTCCTTCATGGTGTCGAACATCACAACCTTGTCGGTCACGAGCTGCATCAAATCCTTGTCCGAGGACACGATGGTCGTGGTGGCGCCGCTTTCGGACGCCAGCCGCGCATAGGTCGCGATCAGGTCATCGGCCTCGAAACCTGCCTGTTCCAGGCAGGGCAGGTCGAAGGCGCGCACCGCGTCGCGGATCAGGCCGAATTGCGGAATCAGGTCGTCGGGCGCCGGCGGACGGTGCGCCTTGTAATCGGGGTAGAGCTTGTTGCGGAAGGTGACCTCCGACTTGTCGAAGATGATGGCCAGATGCGTTGGCCGGTTGTCCGCGGGCATGTCGCGCAACAGCTTCCACAACATGTTGCAGAAGCCGAGCACGGCGTTGACCTGCAGCCCGTCGGATTTGCGGTTCAGCGGCGGCAACGCGTGATAGGCGCGGAAAATGTAGGAGGAACCGTCCACCAGGAACACATGGTCGCCCTTGGCGAGCGACTTTGCGGCAACGGGTTTCGGGGCGGGTTTTGCGGCGGCTTTGGGGGCTGTCTTCGGCATGGCCGAAAGTTAAGGATTTTTGCGCGGATTTACAGCCTTGACCCAGGTCTTTTTGGCCCTTCCGCGCCGCTATCCCCACTGTCATCAGCCGCCAAATGCGGCTGCGCGACCTATTCCGCCGCCTGCAGCACGGCGCCGAGCTTCTTCGGCGCGATCCAGAATGCATCGGGGCGCTCGAACAGGAAGGTGGCGTGCACGGCGAGCGCCGCGCGCCAGATCAGGAGTGCGCCGGCAACGCCCGCGACAGTCACGATCAGCGAGACCGTGCCGATGTCGGCAATCACGCCGGTTTTGAGCAACAGCGTCCGCGTTGCCGCCATCGGCAGAAAGAAGGCGAGATAGATGACGATGGAGTGCTCGCCGCAATGGCGCAGGAAGTTCAGCCAGTGCGCGCGCGCAAGCAGCGTGCCGGCAACGATGATGGCGGACGCGCCCGCAAGTCCCAGCGCCAGCGAGATGCCGGGCCGCTCGGCAAGACCATATTCGACCAGCGCGCCGTTGATCAGAGTCCACAATGCGAGTGCGACGACGGCGAGCAGCGGATTGCCGCGCGCGCGGTCCGACAGCGCGAACACGTAAGACGCCGCCCAGTAGCCGGCGAAGAAATAGACAAAGCGTGCGCAGAACTCGTCGATCACGGTCCACCCCGTGACGATGTGCGCGCTCTCCAGCAGCGCGGCGACAGCGAAGATCACGACCGGCGCGATTCGACGTGTCAGTTTTGTGACGACGAAGAAGACCGGCAGCAGATAGATGAACCACAGCGTGCCGAACGGCTCGATGAAGGATTCCAGATACAGGTAACCGGCATGGGCCCAGCTCGTCTCGGCGGCGAAGGCGGGTGCCTTGAAGCCGAACTGGATGGTCACCCACAGCACGTAGAAATAGGCGAAGTGCACCACCTTGCGGTCAAGGTAAGGTGCGCCAGTCGCGGTCGATCACGACCGACAGAAAAAGCCCTGAAATCAGGAAGAAATCCGGCATCCGGAACGGCTTTGCGAAGGCCACCAGCGCATGCATGAAGCCGGTCTGGCCGGCGGCTTGCTCCACCCCCAGCACCGAATGCATCATCACGACCATGACGATGCAGATGCCCTTGGCATAGTCGACCCAGTCCACGCGGGCAGGCGCGGGGCGGTCTAAAGTGGCGGATGTGCCGTTAAAAGTCATCGCTGTCCTGTTTCGGCGCGGCTGGAGCGCATCATCGGCCGGATCGGTTGCTTTCTCCTTTATTCATACAAATGACATGCCGCTTTTTAAGGACGGGGCCTTCCCATGGCCTCCCGAATTTCTTAAAGACCGGACCGCGTTAACCATCGAAAAGCGGGACAATTCCATGCGAATTGCCATGATTGGCACGGGCTATGTGGGACTGGTTTCCGGCGCCTGCTTTGCGGATTTCGGCCACCAGGTCACCTGCGTGGACAAGGACGAGAGCAAGATCGCAGCCCTTCACCGCGGCGAGATTCCGATCTTCGAGCCGGGGCTGGATGCGCTGGTCGCCGCCAATGTGAAGGCGAGGCGCCTCGACTTCACCACCGACCTCAAGGCGCCGGTCGCTGAGGCCGATGCCGTGTTCATCGCGGTCGGCACGCCGTCGCGCCGCGGCGACGGCCATGCCGATCTCAGCTACGTCTACGCCGCCGCGCGCGAGATCGCGGAAGCGCTGGAAGGTTTCACCGTCGTCGTCACCAAGTCGACCGTGCCGGTCGGCACCGGCGACGAGGTCGAGCGGCGCATCCGCGAGGTCAATCCGAAGGCCGATGTCGTCGTCGCCTCCAATCCGGAATTCCTGCGCGAGGGTGCGGCGATCCGCGACTTCAAATTTCCGGATCGTATCGTGGTCGGCACGTCCGATGAGCGCGCGCAAAAGGTGCTGGGCGATATCTACCGGCCGCTCTCGCTCAACCAGGCGCCAATGATGTTCACGGCGCGGCGCACGGCGGAACTGATCAAATACGCCGCGAATGCCTTCCTCGCCACCAAGATCACCTTCATCAACGAGATCGCCGATCTCGCCGAAAAGGTCGGCGCCGACGTGCAGGAGGTCGCGCGCGGCATTGGCCTGGACAACCGCATCGGCGGGAAGTTCCTGCACGCCGGCCCCGGCTTCGGCGGCTCATGCTTCCCGAAGGACACCCGCGCGCTGGTCAAGATCGCACAGGATAACGACGTGCAGCTTCGCATCGTTGAAGCGGTGCTTAGCGTCAACGACAACCGCAAGCGCGCGATGGCGCGCAAGGTCGCCAACGCCGCCGGCAATCTGCGCGGCAAGAAGGTCGCCGTGCTTGGCCTGACCTTCAAGCCCGACACCGACGACATGCGCGAGGCGCCCTCGATCCCGCTGGTGACGGGCTTGCTCGACATGGGCGCAAACGTGCGCGCACACGATCCGGTCGGCATGGAGCAGGCGCGCAAGGAACTTCCCGACATCGAATATTTCGACGACCCCTATGAGTGCGTGAAGGGCGCCGATGCGATGGTCGTGGTCACCGAATGGGTGCAGTACCGCACCCTCGACCTCGAGCGTCTCAAGGCCGAGATGGCGCAGCCGGTGGTGATTGACCTCCGCAACATCTACCGCCCAGCGGACATGGAAGCGCTCGGTTTTACCTATGAGAGCGTCGGCCGCGCGCCCGAACCGAAGGTGTGACGTTGTCATACCCCGCGAAGGCGGGGTATCCAGTGCGCACGATCTTCGTAATCCGCGAGATCTGAGTTTACTGGATCACCCGCCTTCGCGGGTGATGACGGGTCCGGACATCTTGCCTCGCACCTTCGACACGCCCCTGCCGATCGACGCCGTGCTCGACGAGCTCTCGCGCACGCTTGGCCGCCGCAACACGGCGGTGCTGGTGGCGCCGCCCGGCGCCGGCAAGACCACGCGCGTGCCGCTGGCGCTGCTGGACGAGCCCTGGACCAAAGGCAAAAAGATCATCGTGCTGGAGCCGCGACGCATCGCCGCGCGCGCCAGCGCCGAGCGGATGGCGAAGACGCTGGGCGAGCGTGCCGGTGAAACCGTCGGTTACCGCGTGCGTTTCGGCTCAAAGGTGTCGCGGGTAACGCGCATCGAAGTCGTCACCGAAGGCATCTTCTCGCGCCAGATTCTCGACGATCCCGAGCTGAACGGCGTTGCCGCCGTCCTGTTCGACGAATTCCACGAACGCTCGCTCGACGCCGATCTTGGACTGGCGCTGGCGCGCGACGCGCAGACCGGCCTGCGCGAGGATCTCCGCATCCTCGTGATGTCGGCAACGCTCGACGGCGCGCGGATCGCAAAACTGCTGGGCGATGCGCCGGTCGTCGAGAGCGAAGGCCGCGCTTTCCCGGTCGAGACGCGCTATCTCGGCCGCAAGGTGGACGCGCCGCTGGAGCGGCAGATGGCGGATGCCATCGCAACCAGCCTGCGCGCCGATCCCGGCTCGGTGCTGGCGTTTCTGCCCGGCGCCGCCGAAATTCGCCGCACCGAGACCTTTTTGAAGGAACGTGTGCAGGACGCCTCGACCGAAATCGTGCCGCTGTTCGGTGCGCTCGATGCCGCCGTCCAGGACCGCGCGATCGCGCCGGCGCCGAAGGGCACGCGCAAGGTCGTGCTGGCAACCTCGATCGCGGAGACGTCGCTGACCATCGAGGGCGTGCGCATCGTCGTCGATTCCGGCATGGCGCGCGTGCCGCGCTATGAGCCTGACATCGCTTTGACGCGGCTGGAGACCGTGCGCGCCTCGCGCGCCGCGGTCGACCAGCGCCGCGGCCGCGCCGGCCGCACCGAGCCCGGCATCTGCTACCGTCTGTGGGACGAGCCGCAGACCGCTTCGCTCGCCGCCTATACCCAGCCGGAAATCCTCTCCGCCGATCTCTCGACCCTGGTGCTCGACCTCGCGCAATGGGGCGTGACCGATCCGCACCAACTCGCGTTCCTTGATCCGCCGCCGGCCCCTGCGTGGAAGGAAGCAAACAGCCTCTTGCACGAACTCGGTGCGCTCGATGCCGACGGCCGCATCACCGCGGAAGGCAAGAGCCTGCGCGCGCTGGCGCTGCCGCCGCGGCTGGCGCGCATGATCGTGGATTCCAACCGGTTCGGCTCGGGCGCGGACGCTGCCGCCATCGCCGCCGTCCTCACCGAGCGCGGCCTCGGCGGCGACGGCGCCGATCTCGATGCGCGGCTCGACCAATTTCGCCGCGACCGCTCGCAGCGGGCCTCGAGCGCCCGCGATCTGGCGCGGCGCTGGGCGCAGCAGGTGGCCTCCGCGGAGAAGCCGAAGGGCGACGGCGATCTTTCCACCGGACTGATGCTGGCTTTCGCCTTCCCCGACCGCGTCGCCCGCAACCGCGGCAATGGCAGCTTTGTGCTCGCCAATGGCCGCGGCGCCGCGGTCGAGCAGACGTCGTCGCTGGCGCGGGCGCCCTACATCGCCGTGGGCGAATTGACCGGCACGGCCGCCAGCGGCCGCATCCTGCTGGCCGCGCCGATCACGCAGGACGAGATCGAGCATCATTTTGCCGACCAGATCGAGAGCGCCGAAGAGATCACCTTCGATCGCAGGCGCGATGGCGTTGCGTGCGCCGGCGCAAGCGGACGCTGCACGCGGTCACGCTGTCGGAAGCGCCGATGTCGCTGTCGCCCTCCGCGGAGACCGCGAAGATTTTCGCCGACGGCCTGATCGCCGCCGGTCTCGACAGGCTGCCGTGGTCGAAAGCGCTGAAACAATGGCGCGACCGCGTGATGTTCCTGCGCAAGGCGGAAGGCGACAACTGGCCCGACCTGTCCGATGCAGCGTTAGCTGCAACCAGCGACGAGTGGCTCGCGCCCGCGCTTTACGACAAGACATCGCTGAAGGATTTTTCCGCCGGCGATCTGTCCGATGCCGTGATGAACCTGCTGCCCTGGGAATTGCGCGCGCGGCTGGAGCGCGAGGCGCCGACGCATTTCGAGGCGCCGACCGGCACCATGCTCGCGATCGACTACGAAGCCGAGCAGGGGCCGACCATTGCGGTCAGGCTGCAGGAACTGTTCGGCCTCAACACCCATCCCTCCATCGCCAAGGGTGCGGTGCCGCTGGTGCTGGAACTGTTGTCGCCGGCGCAGCGGCCGGTGCAGGTGACGCGCGACCTGCCCGGTTTCTGGCGCGGCAGCTACGCCGCGGTCCGTTCCGATTTGCGCGGCCGCTATCCCCGGCATCCCTGGCCGGAAGATCCCGCCAACGCGCTGCCGACGCGCCGGGTCAAGCCGCGCGGCACTTGAAAGCAATCCGTTAACGCTTCGCTCATCCTTTTCGCCAAAATGGCGGCCTTCGTCTCCGCGGCTTAGTCGCGGTTTGGCCGATGGCGTGGTGAGATCGGCGGTCCCTGGAACCGTGCGTGAGTGGCGTAATGCGTGACATCCTGTTGTTTGCGGCGGTCATCGCCGGTGCCGGCGTGTTGATGGCCGGGATGGCGGATCGGATGAGCCCGGCTCCCGCGCTGGCCAATGCGCCGCGCAAGGAAGTGACGGTTGCGGTTGCCGCCATGCCGGCGGCTGGCCGCAGCATCTCGATTTCACCCGACGCCCGCGGCCATTTCCAGACCGACGCCCGCATCGATGGCCAGCGCATCGACTTCATGGTCGACACCGGCGCCTCCGTCGTGGCGCTGAACGAAAAATCCGCCGCTCGCTTTGGCCTGCGTCCCATCGCGCGGCGACTACAACGCCACGGTCACCACCGCCAACGGCACCATCAAGGCCGCCCGCGCGCGCATCGCCATGATGGATGTCGGCGGCCTGATCGTCCGTGACGTCGATGCCATGGTGCTGCCCGACGAAGCGCTGTCGGAAAACCTGCTCGGCCTGTCCTTCCTGTCCAGGCTCAGGCGTTTTGAATACGCCAACGGCCGGCTGGTGATGGAGCAGTAAACAGCCCGGCTGCCTCCAAAACCGCCTTATTTAGTTCCCAAAAGCCTCGAACCTGCCTTCCGCTGCGGCGTTGCATTCGCTAAGGCTGCACGGTCCCTTTTTGCTGTTTCCGAGGCTCTCCTGATGTTTCCCAAGCCGAAATCCGTGCTGGTTCCCAATACCTATGCCTACGAATCCGAGCCGATGGTGAAGGCGACCGGCTTTCGCGAATACGACGCGCGCTGGCTGTTCGGCAAGGAGATCAACCTGATGGGGATTCAGGCGCTCGGCATGGGGCTGGGCGTGCTGATCATCGGAGCTCGGCGCCAAGCAGGAGATCGTCACCGGCCACGATTTCCGCGGCTATTCCGCCTCGATCAAATACGCGCTGATCTCCGGCCTGCTCGCGTCCGGCTGCAAGGTGCATGACATCGGGCTATGCGTGACGCCGATGGCGTATTTCGCGCAGTTCGATCTCGACGTGCCCTGCGTCGCCATGGTCACGGCCTCGCACAACGACAATGGCTGGACCGGCGTGAAGATGGGCGCCAACCGTCCGCTCACCTTCGGCCCCGACGAGATGACGCGGCTGAAGGAGATCGTGCTCAACGCCGAGTTCAAGAACAAGGCCGGCGGCTCCTACCAGTTCCACGAGAATTTCCCGGCGCGCTACATCGCCGATCTCACCAGCCGGCCGAAGCTGAAGCGCAAGCTGAAGGTCGTTGTCGCCTGCGGCAACGGCACCGCCGGCGCGTTCGCGCCGCAGGTGATGGAGGCGATCGGCTGCGAGGTGATCCCGCTCGACTACCGAGCTCGACTACACCTTCCCGAAATACAATCCGAACCCGGAAGACATGGAGATGCTGCACGCGATCCGCGACGCGGTGCTGCAGCACAAGGCCGATGTCGGGCTGGGCTTCGACGGCGACGGCGACCGCTGCGGCGTGGTCGACAATACCGGCGAGGAGATCTTTGCCGACAAGGTCGGCGTCATGCTGGCGCGCGACATGTCGGCGATCCACAAGGACGCGCAGTTCGTGGTCGACGTGAAGTCGACCGGTCTCTTCGTCACCGATCCCGTGCTGCATGAAGCAGGGCGCCAAGGCGACCTACTGGAAGACCGGCCATTCCTACATGAAGCGCCGCACCCATGAGCTCGGCGCGCTGGCCGGCTTCGAGAAGTCCGGCCACTTCTTCTTCAACAAGCCGTTCGGCCGCGGCTATGACGACGGCCTCGTCTCGGCGATCGCGGTCTGCGACATGCTCGATCGCGCGCCCGGCAAGTCGATGGCCGACCTGAAGGAACGCGCTGCCGAAGACCTGGTCGTCGCCGACCATGTCGCCGCACTGCGCGGACGAGACCAAATACGGCATCGTCGACCAGGTCGTGAAGCATTTCGAGGCGGCGCAGAGCCAAGGGCGAGAAGGTGGCGGGACAAGCGATCCGCGATCTCGTCACCGTCAACGGCGTGCGCGTCACCGTCGAGGACGGCAGCTGGGGCCTGATCCGCGCGTCATCGAACAAGCCGGAGCTGGTCGTGGTGGTCGAAAGCCCGGTCGCCGAACAGCGCATGCGCGACATGTTCGAGGCGATGGATTCGGTGCTGCGCACCCATCCCGAAGTCGGCGAGTACAATCAGAAGATTTGAGCGGGGCACCGCCATCCGCGATTGCGGGCGGCGGCGCTACTTGCACTTACGCCGCGCGCAGCGAACCCAGGAAGCCATCGACTTCCGCCTTCAGCCGCTCTGACTGCGACGATAGCCCGTTGGCGGCCTCCAGCAGCTTCGCCACGGCCTGACCTGCCTGCTCGGAAGCCTGGCTGACGCTCATGATGTTGCTGTTGACCTCGCGGGTGCCGTCGGCCGCCTGCTGCACATTGCCGGCGATTTCGCGCGTGGCGGCGCCCTGCTGATCGACGGCGGCAGCAATCTCGCTGGAGATGCTGTCGATCTCGGCGATGGTGGCCGCCGATCGCCTGGATCGCGTTCACCGCATCGCCGGTCGCATTCTGGATGCTCTGCACCTGCGCGGAGATTTCCTCGGTGGCCTTGGCGGTCTGGTTGGCGAGCGCCTTCACTTCACTGGCGACCACCGCAAAGCCGCGGCCGTGCTCGCCGGCGCGCGCCGCTTCGATGGTGGCGTTGAGCGCCAGCAGATTGGTCTGGCTCGCGATGTTCTGGATCAGCGTCACGACCTCGCCGATCTTCTGCGTGCCGCTGGCCAGCCCTTCGACCACGACATTGGTGCGGCGCGCCTCGTCGGCGGCCTTGCCGGCGATCTCGGCGGAGCGCGTCACCTGCTGCGCGATGCTGCCGATCGAGGCTGTCAGTTCCTCGGTGGCGGACGCGACCGTCCCGACATTGGTGGAGGCCTGGCTTGAGGCTGCGGCCGCCGCCGCCGTCTTGCTGCTGGTCTCCGCATTGCTGCGGCTCATCGACGAGGAAAGCCCCTGCATCTGATCGGCCGCGACCGCAACCGCCTCGACAATGCCGCCGATCTTGCGTTCGAACCCGGCGGCGAGTTCGCGCCGCGCCGCATCGCGATCTCGCTTGGCGTTCTGCTCGGCTTCGCTGCGTTCGGCATTCGCGCGTGCCTCCGCCGCATTGGCGGTCTCGGCTTCCAGGGTCTTTTGTGCGGTGGTCTCGAACAGATGCGACAGCGTCAGCGCAAGCCAGCTCAGCACGCCGGCTTCGATCAGCAGGATGACGGCATGCAGCACCACGCGGCCGAAATCGGCGCCGCCGGGATAGATCGCGGCGGGCAGGACGAAGTTCAGCACGAGGTGATGCAGCGCCACCGCAACCGTGCCGGCGAGGATCGGCCGGTAGTCGCAATAGGCGACGAGACAGGCGAGCGCGGCGAAGAAGTACATGTGCATGTCGATCTGCCAGGCATGGCCGGCAAGCTGGTAGGCGAACACGGACACGCCGCCCATCAGCGCCACCGCAAAGATCAGCCGCGTCGAAAGCCCGTTGCCGCTCATCCGCCACGACATCGTCGCCGCACAGCGCCATCGCGACCATGATCGCCGCCGGCACGATCCAGCCCTCGCCGCGCAAAAGGCCAATGGCGATCGCGATCGGAACGTGCAGCCAGAGCACCACGAGCAGGGTCTTGCTGGTGGTCTCGCGCAGAATTGCCAGATCATCGGTCTCGATGCTCATTCCCAACCCCTCAAAGCTCTGAAGCAGGCGGCGATCGCCTGCGGATCGATGGCGAGCCAGGCGCCGGCGGTGTGCAGCCGGGCCAGTCCGTCATGGTCGTTCGGCCGCACCACCAGGATGGCGGACACGGCCGTCGTCCTTACGATTGCGGCATCGGCGGAAGCGGCAGCCAGCAGGACCTGCTGGGCGTTCCACCATGGCGGGAAAGCCACGGCGACAATCTCGGCACCTGGACGGGCCTGAAACGCCAGCGCTGCGATCGCGACCCAGCTCACGATCAGCAAGGCCGCGGCATTGAGCCAGGCGGGCCATCGCGAAGCAGGGATGGTCTTGTTCCCGTCCATTGCGCGCGACAGTAGCGGGACAGAACTAATTGCGCGTAAATGTCGCGGTTAATGAATGGTTGATGAGCCCAAAACGAAAACGGGCCGCGACTGCGGCCCGTTGTGACGAAGCTGGAGCGCGATTACGCCGCCGGCACCGGCAGCGCGGTGACCGACTTGATCTTCTCCATCGCAAAGCGCGAGGTGACGTTCTTCAGCGGCACGGCGCTGATCAGCTTCTTGTAGAAGACGTCATAGGCCTGCATGTCCGCGACCACGACGCGCAGCATGTAATCGACGTCGCCGGCCATCCGGTAGAACTCCATCACCTCCGGCATGGCGCTGACGGCATCGGCGAACTTGCGCAGCCAGGCTTCGGAATGATCGGCGCTCTCGACCGAGACGAACACGGAAATGCCGAGCCCGATCTTGTTCTGGTCGACCAGCGCGACCCGGCGCAGGATCACGCCATCGGCCTCCAGCCGCTGAATGCGCTTCCAGCAGGGGGTCGAGGACAGGCCGACCCGGTCGCCGATCTCGGCGACGGAAAGCGAGGCGTCCTCCTGCAGCACGGTCAGGATCTTGCGGTCGATGGCGTCCAGCCGGCGATTCGGCTCATGCAGGGGGATGGCGGCGGCGAGGTCGGTCATGAGAAGAAAGTTCCATATGTAGGGTCTCTAACCCTCATATAGAGAAAAATCTTCTCATGCAAGGGTCGCGTTGGCCCGAATCAGGCCCGGCCCGCGATCTGGCCCTGTCCCAAAAGCGCTGTGACTTCAGCACGTTGCGGGGCGGCGAAAGCGCCTCCGAAGCGGGTGCATTTCAGCGCCGCGGCGGCGGAGGCGAATCGCAGCGCCTCCCGCAGTTCCTGACCCTCGGTGATCGCAAGCGCGAAGGCGCCGTGGAAAACGTCGCCGGCGCCCAGCGTATCGACGGTGTGCACCGGGAAGGCCGGAGTTTCCTGCAGCTTGCCGTGCTCGTCGAGCCAGATGGTGCCCCGCGGCCCGCGGGTGCCTGCGAGGAACGACTTTGTCAGTCTGGCGATCTTGTGCAGCGCCCGGCCGTCGTCGCTCTCATCGGCCGTCTCCTGCAGCGGCTCGCTGGAGAACACCAGATGCGTCGAGGCATTGAGCAGGCCCTCGCGCAGCGACATCGCGCGGTCGACGTCGACGACCACGGGAATGCCGCGCCGGACCGCTTCCGCGCAGAGGTCTGTGCAGAATTCCGCGCAGCGGCTCTCGGTGAGGATGGCATGACAATCCTCCAGCAGCGTGTCGAAGTCGGGCAGTTTCACATGCCACAATTTCGGATCGCGGAAGGTGACGATGGTGCGCTCGCCGGAGGGGTCGATCATGACTGCCGAGATCGGCGTCACCAGCCCCGGCATGTGAATGAGGTGCTTAGTCTCGATGCCTTCATGGGCCATCTGCTCGAAGATGAAGCGGCTGGACGTTTCCTTGGCATCGCCCATCGGGCCGCAGATCGAGGCGCGGCCGCCGAGTCGCACGATGCCGATCGCGGCATTGAGCGCGTTGCCGCCGCAGATTTCGTCAAAGCCGGTGGCGTTCTCCTTGGAACCGCGGCCGGGAACGCCGGGCGTATGAAACGTGAGGTCGCGCACAGGCATGCCGATGCACAGGATGCGCGGCGGAACTTTTGGCGCCCGTTCCTGAAAGTTCATGCGTGATTCCGCCATGTCCGTTCAAGCTCCCCAGTCAACCGAGCAGGACATGCGCCGGTTCCCGCTATGCGCCGCCGGCCTTCCCGTTATGCAGCCACTGGCCGATCAGATGATGCGCAATGGCGAAGGGATGTGCGGCAAAAAGCCCGTCAGGGTGCTTACGCTTGTGCATCAATTCCAGTTCCGCGCGATCGAACCAGCGCGCATCCTCGAGCTCGGTGCGATCCACCACGATATCCTCATTGGTCGCGCGCGCCGTACATCCGATCATCAGCGATGACGGATAGGGCCAGGGCTGCGTCATGTAGTAGTTCACGTCGGTGACGCGGATTCCGGCCTCCTCGAGGATTTCGCGGCGGACCGCATCCTCGATGGTCTCTGCCGCTTCGACGAAACCGGCGAGACACGAATACATGCCGGGCATGAACTGCTTCTGGCGGCCGAGCAGCGCCTTGTCGCCCGAGTTGACGAACATGATCACGACCGGATCGGTGCGCGGGAAATGTTCGGTCTTGCAGCTTGCGCATTCGCGCTTCCAGCCGCCTTCCTTCATCGAAGTGCGCTGCCCGCAATTGGCGCAGAAGCCGTGGCGCTGATGCCAGCCGACCAGCGACTTCGCCATCGCGATCGCCGACAATTGCTCCAGCGGCACCAGGCCCTGCATCGCCATGCCGCGCAGCTCGGTCACCGCGACGTCGTTGCGCCCGACCAGCTTTTCCGCAGCCGCCGGCGAAATGCCCATGCCGAAGATCGGCGCGCCGTCGCGCAGTCCCAAAAAGATCGTGCCGGGATTGGCGCCGTAGCCCAGCGCCTCCTTGATCGAGAGCAGCGCGCGCGGCCCGCCCTCCTCCTGCTTCATGACCAGCGAGTCGCGGTAGACCACATAGGCCCGTGCGCTGCTCTCGCCTTCCATCGCGAACAGTTTCTCGTCGTTCATGCGCAGATGCGCGGCACGATCGAGCACGTGGGTGACGAAGGCAGGCTTGCCGAGCGGGTAGGCGTCGAATGCGGACATTTGTCTTTCTTCTCAACTGAGCCAGATTTTGCGCCTGATCGCGCTGATGAAATTCTGTGCTTCTTGGGGATCATGAGCGAGCGGCGGCGCCACGCCCCATACCGGGCGCGGCCAGGCCGCATCGCTCTTGCGGCGGGCAATGACGTGGATGTGGAGCTGCGGCACCACATTGCCGAGTGCGGCAATGTTGAGCTTGTCGCACTTGGTGATTTCTTTCAGGGCGCGCGCGACGCGCGAGGTTTCGGTCATCAACTGCGCCTGCGAAACCTCGTCGAGGTCGAGGATCTCCACCGCGCCCTCGCGGCGCGGCACCAGCAGCAGCCAGGGGTAATTGGCATCCTTGATCACGAGCACGCGGCACAGCGGCAGGTCGCCGATGTCGATGGTGTCTTGCGTGAGCTGGGGGTGAAGCGACCAGGCGGCGGGCATTCTTGTTTCTCGTTGGGTTCCTTCAGGGTCGCAGAGACTTGGACCGCAAACAACACCCCGTCATGCCCGGCTTTGGGCCGGGCATCCACGCCTTTTTTGCATGGCCAAGGGTAGTTGCGCGAGGCCGGGATAGGGCCGCCATCGTGCTTGCTTTCCGCACTTTTTGGCCCCAAATAGGGACCGGGAGATTGGCGGTGGACGAGCCACTCGCCAACCGGGTCAGGTCCGGAAGGAAGCAGCCCTAACGAGGTCCGGATCGGGTCGCTCGTCAGTCTCCTACCTGTTTTTCCGAGCGAATCGCGCTGGAAGTGGGCCTTGCCCGTCCCGCGCGCGCTCCTTTCCGCAAAGCCCGGCCTTCGAGAGATTATCAATTGCGGATCGACCAATGACCGATGCTGGCGCTCCCCCTCCCGAGGATCAGGGCGGCTTCGCTCTCGGCGGCCCGCCGGACGCCGCCAAACCCTATCGCGTGCTGGCGCGAAAATACCGGCCCTCGAGCTTCGACGATCTGATCGGCCAGGAGGCCATGGTCCGCACCGTCTCGAACGCGTTCGAGACCGGGCGCATTCCGCAGGCCTGGATCCTCACCGGCGTCCGCGGCGTCGGCAAGACCACCACCGCCCGCATCCTCGCCCGCGCGCTGAATTACGAATTGCCCGACGGCTCGGTGAAGGGCCCGACCATCGCGATGCCGAAACTCGGCGTGCATTGCCAGGCGATCATGGAAAGCCGGCACATGGACGTGCTGGAAATGGACGCGGCCTCGCACACCGGCGTCGACGACGTGCGCCAGATCAATGACAGCGTGCGCTATGCGCCGGCGAGCGCGCGCTACAAGGTCTACATCATCGACGAAGTTCACATGCTGTCGACGGCGGCGTTCAACGCCTTCCTGAAGACGCTGGAAGAGCCGCCGGAGCACGCCAAGTTCGTGTTCGCCACGACGGAAATCCGGAAAGTCCCGGTGACGGTGCTGTCGCGCTGCCAGCGTTTTGACCTGCGCCGCGTCGAGGCCGATGTGCTGATGGGGCATCTGTCGAACATCGCGAAGAAGGAAGGCGTCGAAGTCGAGCGCGAAGCGCTGGGGATCATCGCCCGCGCCGCCGAAGGCTCGGTGCGCGACTCGCTGTCGCTGTTCGACCAGGCGATCGCGCATGCGGCCGGCGTGGTGAAAGCCGATGCGGTGCGGCAGATGCTGGGCCTCGCCGATCGCACCCGCATCATCGATCTCTTCGAAAAGCTCGCCGGCGGCGACATCGCCGGCGCGTTCAAGGAGTTCCGCGAGCAGTATGACGTCGGCGCCGATCCGATCGTGGTGCTGTCGGACCTTGCCGAGTTCGTGAATTTCGTCACCCGCGTGAAGGTCATCCCAGCCACGGCCGACAACGTCGCGTTCGGTGAAACCGAGCGCGTGCGCGCCCGGGAGTTTGCCGCAAAGCTCTCCATGCGGGTGCTGTCGCGGATGTGGCAGATGCTGCTCAAGGGCATCACCGAGGTGCAGACCGCGACGCGGCCGGCCGCCGCCGCCGAAATGGTGCTGGTGCGCATCGCCTATGTCGCCGATCTGCCGACGCCGGATGAAGCCATTCGGATGATCGAGCAGAACGGCGGCGCGTCGTCGACGGCATCGAGCAGCGTGGCGCCACGCGGCGCGCCGGCTTCCACGATGTCAACGATGCCGTCCTCGTCCGCGCGGGCGCCTGCCGCCTCTCCCCGCGCCAGTGCGGAAGCGCGTCCGCAGCCGATGGCGAGCACTGAAGTGCAATCCGCGCCGGCGCTGCGCATCTCCAGCTTTCCGCAGCTGATAGCGTTAGCCGGCGAGAAGCGCGACATCATGACCAAGAGCGCGATGGAAGCCGACATGCGGCTGGTGCGCATCGAGGACGGCCGGCTCGAGATCGCACTGGAGCCTAACGCTTCGCGCGGCCTGGTCAACGATCTCTCGCGCAAGCTCGAGCAATGGACGGGCCGGCGCTGGACTGTGATCGTCTCCAACGAAGCCGGCCAGCCGACCGTGCGCTCGCAAAATCTCGCCGAGAAGAGCGCGCGCGAAAAGGCGGCCGAAGCCGATCCGCGGGTAAGGGAAGTGCTGGCGCGCTTTCCCGGCGCCAAGGTCATTGAAGTCCGCCGCCTTGCCGCGGAGCCGCCGGAATCCGATCTTATCGCTGAAGACCCGGCCGAGCTCCCGGACAGCGACGACGATTGACAAACAAGGAAGACGCGAATGGCTGATTTTCTCGGCATGATGAAGCAGGCCGCGCAGCTGCAATCGAAGATGCAGGCGATGCAGGAAGAGCTCGGCAGCGTCGAGGTCGAAGGCATTTCCGGCGGCGGCCTGGTTGCCGTGCGCATGACCGCCAAGATGGAAGTGAAGTCGGTCAGGATCGACCCGTCGTTGATGAAAGCCGACGAGCGCGAAGTCCTCGAAGATTTGCTGGTCACCGCGCATAACGACGCGCGGCGCAAGGCCGAACTCGCCATGCAGGAAAAAATGCAGGCGCTGACCGGCGGGCTCGGCCTGCCGCCGGGACTCGGCTTCAGCTGATTTTGATCTGATCAAGACATGCCCGCCGTTGCCGGTCCCGAGATCGAACGCCTGATTCAGCTGCTTGCGCGGCTGCCGGGGCTTGGGCCGCGCTCGGCGCGGCGCGCGGCGCTGCATCTGATCAAGAAGCGCGAGGCGCTGATGACGCCGCTCGCCTCCGCGCTGCAGGTTGCGATCGAGAAGATCCAGGTCTGCAAGACCTGCGGCAACATCGACACGCAAAATCCCTGCACGGTGTGCACCGATCCGCGCCGCGATCCCTCCATCATCGTCGTGATCGCCGACGTCGCCGATCTCTGGGCGCTGGAGCGGGCGAATGCCAGCAACGGCCGCTATCATGTGCTCGGCGGCACGCTGTCGCCGCTCGACGGCGTCGGCCCGCAGGACCTTTCGATCGACGCGCTGGTGGCGCGCGCGCATGAGGAACCCGTCAAGGAGATCGTGCTGGCGCTCAATGCCACCGTCGACGGCCAGACCACCGCGCATTACATCACCGACCTCCTGCAGGACGCCAATGTACGGGTGACGCGGCTGGCGCATGGCGTGCCGGTCGGCGGAGAGCTTGATTATCTCGACGAAGGTACGCTATCGGCTGCCATGCGGCAGCGGACGCTGTTCTGATTCTCTCCATCCTACGGAACCGGAAATGACGAAACGACAATTCGCCAAACGCTCAGGCTTTGCCTTGATTCTGGCCACCGCCTTCGCAGCACCCGTGGCGTCCGCCCAATCTGCCCCGCAGGCGGAACCAGCGCCCGCGAAGGCCGGCAAGCTGATCAATGCCGGCGAAGTCCTGTCCGGGGAACTCACCACCATCAAGACACGCGGCGGCAAGCGCGGAGCGAAGACGGCGACCTACCAGATCACCTCGGAGCCGCGCCGCCTGCCGCCGCCGAACGGGCTGTGCAATCTCGAGACCGGTCCCGAAACGTTTCAGCTCGTCACCACCAGCGACGCCCAGGCCGCGCAGCTCAAGGGCTTTGTCGGCAA
The DNA here is from genome assembly GCA_963726865.1 of uncultured Alphaproteobacteria bacterium. GTDB lineage: Bacteria > Pseudomonadota > Alphaproteobacteria > Rhizobiales > Xanthobacteraceae > Bradyrhizobium. Next base: position 159,547 of record CAVSEE010000015.1, read on the forward strand.
GCCGATCTCGGTCAAGGTGGACGAAGTCTCCTGTGCAGAGAATGCCGGACAGATGACCGAGGCGGTCATCACCAAGTGGAGCGTGGTCAGGCAGTAAGGGACGAAGGATGCCGGCGCCGAAGTTCGTTGCTGCCCTGATTGCAATGACATTGTCGGCGACCTCGATCGCCGCCGCGGCCGAGCCGATCAAGGAAGGCGACACGCTCACCGGCAAGCTGCGCCTGCTGCCGACACGCCATCCCAACGGCACGAAGATCGAGGCCTATCAGATCGTGAGCAAGCCGCGCGCGATGCCCAGGGACGACGACTTCTGCGACCACGACAAGGGCGCAACGACGTTCCACCTCTTCACGATGAAAGACGCTCTGCGCAGGCAGCTCGATCCGTTGCTCGGCAAGACCATCAGCGTGAAGGTTGTCTCGCTGTATTGCTCGGAGACGGCCTGGCACATCGGCGATGTCGCCGTTTCGCAGTGGGAGCTGTTGCCGTCGAAGTAGGGTTTTAGACCCGCACCGGTCCAAGCTGCTCGAAATGCCCGCGCTTTTGCAGCCAGGCCAGCAGCACCAGGCTCGGGATTGCCACCAGCACGCAGATGACGAAGAACACTGGCCATCCAGTTGCCTTCGCCACGTAGCCCGCACCGGACGAAAGATAGGTCCGGCCCACTGCCGCGAGCGCAGTAAGCAACGCGTACTGGGTTGCGGTGTGCAAGGGGTTCTGGCACAGCGCCGAGAGGTAGGCGACGAAGATCACGGTGCCGATGGCGCTGGTGAAATTCTCCGCGCAAATCGCAAACGCGAGCGCCCACTGATTGGTGCCGACCACTGCGAGCCAGGAGAACGATAGATTGGCAAGCGCTTGTACCACGCCGCCGATCCAGAGGCTTACCGCCAGCGGATAGCGCCGTGCGACGAAGCCGCCGGCGAACCCGCCGATCAGCGTGGCGGCAAGTCCCACGCCTTTCACGATTGCCGCGTAGTCGTTGCGGGTAAAGCCGAGGTCGATCACGAATGGCGCGGTCATGGTGCCGGAAAACGCGTCGGTGAACTTGAACAGGACCACAAAGATCAGCGCTGCGATCGCATCCTTGCGGGTGAGGAATTCGGAGAATGCGCCGGATGCCGCATGCCACACGCGCGTGAGCGCGCTTTCCTGCCGCGTCGCCGCGTCGGCGCGAACCGATTGCGCGGGCTCGGTGGCGGCAAGCGCGGTGACGGTGCCGATCAGCACCAGCGTGGCCATCGCCACATAACCCCACATCCAGGCGGCGTGGCGCGTGATGCCGGTGCTCTCGAAGCCCGACACCAGGAACAGCGCCCCGGCAGTCGAGACGAGCATGCCGATGCGATAGGCCGCGACATAGGAGGCCATGCCGGCGGCCTGCTCGCTTTCGGGCAGGCTCTCGACGCGGAAGGCATCGACCACGATGTCCTGTGTTGCCGACATCGTGGCCACCAGCAGTGCCGCGAGCGCGACCAGTGCCGGCGACACGGCCGGGTCGGTCAGCGCCTGCAACAGGATCGCGCCAATCAGCAGCAGCTGCGAGAACACCAACCAGCCACGGCGGCGGCCAAAGGCGCGTGTCAGTAGCGGCACATGCAGCGCATCGACCAGCGGCGCCCAGAGGAATTTCAGTGTGTAAGGCGTGCCAACCAGCGCAAACAGCCCGATGGTGCCGAGATCGACACCCGCCTCGCGCATCCACACCAGCAGCGTCGATCCCGACAGCGCCAGCGGCAGGCCGGAGGAGAACCCGAGCAGCATCACGATCAGCACGCGCGGCTGCAGGTACACGGCAAAGCCGTCGCGCCAGGAGGCGCGGGCGGGCTTTGCGGCGGGGGAGGGAGCTTCCGGGGCGGTCATGACCTACCCCTAGCAGATTCTTGCGGAAAAACACCGCCGTCGCCCGGCTTCGCCGGGCGGCGAAATATCGCTATTCCCCCGCCTGCAGCTTGCGGCCCGGCAGCGGGAACAACTCGGCCGGGCCCTTGACCAGCCGCGGGGCTTCCATCGGCGGCTCCTTGGAGAAATCGAGCTCCTCGATGCGGCCGGCGCGCTTTTCGATCTTGTCGGCGGAGATCAGGATTTGCCGCACGTCCTCGTTGACGTCGCCGAAATGCTTCTGCAGCTTCAGCACGCGCTCGCGCAGGCGGCTGAGATCATCACCAAGGTGCATCACCTCGTTGCGGATCTGGTCGGCGGCGTCGCGGATGCGGGCGTCCTTCAAGATCTGCTGCATCACCTGGATCGCCAGCATCAAGCAGCGACGGCGACACCAGCACGACGCGGGCGCGATAGGCCTTCTGGATCACGTCGTCGAATCCGTCATGGATTTCGGCGTAGACCGACTCCGACGGCACGAACATCAGCGCGGTGTCCTGCGTCTCGCCGGCGATCAGGTATTTTTCGGCGATGTCGCTGACATGCTTCATGATGTCGCTGCGCAGGCGCTGGGTGGCAATACGGCGCTCCTCGTCGCTGCGCGCATCGTGCAGCGCCGTCATCGCCTCCAGCGGAAATTTGGCGTCGATGCAGAGCGGGCGCTGGTCGGGCAGGAACACGACGCAATCCGGCCGCTTGCCCGTGGTCAGCGTGAACTGGAATTCGTAGGAACCCTTGGGCATGCCGTCCTGGACGATCGCCTCCATCCGCGCCTGGCCGAACGCGCCGCGCGACTGCTTGTTGGCGAGCACGTCGCGCAAGGTCGTCACCTGCGTCGTGAGATCGGTGAGGTTCTTGTGCGCGTTGTCGATGATGCCGAGTCGCTCATGCAGCTTGCGCAGCGCAGTCCATCGTGTTGCGTGTGGTCTGCTCCATCGACTGGCCGACGCGATGGGTCACCGAGTCGAGCCGCTCGTTGACGGCGCGCGCCATCTCGGCCTGCCGGCCGGCGAGCGGTCTGCGCCACTGCGTCGACCCGGCCGGTCTGCTCGGTCTGCACGCGCAAGCATATCGCTCAGCCGTTCTTCCAGTTCGTCGGCGCGGATGGCTTGCGCCATCGCCAGTTCCGCGCGGCGCCGGCCCGATTTGGCGACGACGATGACCAGCACCAGCAGCAGGACAAGCGCGAGCGCGCTGATGCCGATCAGGCCGTCAGCGACGCGGACCGGCCAGTCGCCGATCAGGAAAAGAATCTCGTTCATGCCGCTATGTAACCCGATTCGGCCGCTTCTGCGAACGAAGAGGGAACATTTATGGTTAATCAGGTGCTAATTTTTATGGTTAACCGCTCCTTAAAAATCATGGTTAGCAGGTGGTTAACGCGTTCCCGCTCGCATTGACCCCGGCAAATCAAGCGCTTAAATCGCCGCTCATGGCCATCAGGGAAATCATCGTCCTGCCGGACAAGCAGTTGCGGCTGGTGTCGAAGCCTGTCGAGAAGGTGACGGCGGACATCCGCAAGCTCGCCGACGACATGTTCGAGACCATGTACGACGCGCCCGGCATTGGGCTCGCCGCGATCCAGGTCGCGCAGCCGTTGCGGCTGATCACCATGGACCTCGCCAAGCGCGAGGAGGACGGCGAGACCACGCCGAAGCCGCGCGTCTTCATCAATCCGGAGATCATCTCGAAGTCCGAGGAGCTGTCGGTCTACGAGGAAGGCTGCCTCTCGATCCCCGAATATTACGAGGAGGTGGAGCGCCCCGCGCGCGTGCGCGTGCGCTTTCTCGATCTCGACGGCAAGGTGCACGAGGAAGACGCCGAGGGCCTCTACGCCACCTGCATCCAGCACGAGATCGATCATCTCAACGGCGTGCTGTTCGTCGACTATCTCTCCAAGCTGAAGCGCGACCGCGTGCTGAAGAAGTTTTCAAAAGCCGCCAAGCGCGCCGGAGAGTAGAAGCGGCCGCACCCGCAACAGATCGGCTTCAACCAATGCCGCTTCGTCTTGTCTTCATGGGCACGCCCGATTTTTCGGTGCCGACGCTGCTCGAGCTCGTCGCCCATGGCCACGAGATCGCTGCCGTCTACACCCGTGCGCCCAAGCCGGCCGGACGCGGCATGAAGCTGCAGGCAACGCCCGTCGAGCAGGAAGCGCGCCGCCTCGGCATTCCCGTGTTGACGCCGGCGACGCTGAAGACGCCGAAGAGCGCCGAGAGCGAATTCCGCGCCCACAATGCCGATGCGGCCGTGGTCGTCGCCTACGGCATGATCCTGCCGCAGGCGATTCTCGGATGCGCCAAGACTCGGCTGCTTCAATCTGCATGCCTCGCTGCTGCCGCGCTGGCGCGGCGCAGCTCCCATCAACCGCGCCGTGATGTCGGGCGATGCCGAGACCGGCGTGATGGTGATGAAGATGGATGTCGGGCTCGACACCGGCGACGTCGCCATGGCCGAGCGGCTGAAGATATCGGACACGATGACTGCCTCCGATGTGCACGACGCGCTGGCGCGGCTAGGGGCCGACCTGATGGTGCGTGCGATGGCGGCACTGGAGCGCGGCGGCTTGCAGCTGACCAAGCAGAGTGCCGATGGCGTCACCTATGCAGCCAAGATCGAGAAGGCCGAAACAAAGATCGACTGGAGCAAATCAGCACATGAAGTGCTGCGGCATATTCACGGACTGTCGCCGTTCCCCGGCGCCTGGAGCGAAGTATCCGTCGACGGAGAAGCTGTGCGCGTGAAAATCCTGCGCTGTGAGCCTGGCAGCGGCTCGGCTGCGGCCGGTGCGCTGCTTGACGATCGGCTCACCATTGCTTGCGGTGACGGCGCGATCCGCATCGTCGAGCTGCAGCGCGCCGGCAAGGCGCCGATGAAGGCGGCGGAATTTCTGCGCGGCACGCCGCTCACATCCGGCGCGCGGTTTTCCTGATGTCCCGCTACAAGCTCACCATCGAATATGACGGCGCGCCGTTTGCCGGCTGGCAGCTGCAGCCCGATCATCCGACGGTGCAGGGCGTGCTGGAAGCGGCGGTCAAGGCGACCTGCGGCGAGGAGGTGCGCGTGCACGGCGCCGGCCGCACCGATGCCGGTGTGCACGCGCTCGGCCAGGTCGCGCATTGCGACGTCGCAAAGCCGTTCACCGCAAGCCGCCTGCGCGACGCCCTGAACGCGCATCTGCGGCCGCATCCGGTCGCGGTGATTGCGGCCGAAATCGTGCCCGAGGATTTCGAGGCGCGTTTTTCCGCGATCAAGCGCCACTACCGCTACCGCATCGCCAATACGCGCGCGAACCTCGCGCTCGATGTCGGCCGCATCTGGCGCGTGCCGCGCCGGCTCGACAGCGACGTCATGCATGCCGCCGCGCAGCGTCTGCTCGGCAAGCACGATTTCACGACCTTTCGCGACACCGAGTGCCAGGCGAAATCGCCGGAAAAGACGCTCGACCAGCTCGACGTGATCCGCGACGGCACCGAGATCAGGATCGTCACCTCGGCGCGCTCGTTCCTGCACAGCCAGGTACGCTCGATGGTGGGCTCGCTGGTCTGGGTCGGCGAGGGCCGCTGGAGCGCCGACGATCTTGCCGCCGCGCTCGCCACTCGCGATCGCGCCGCCTGCGGCCCCGTCGCCCCGCCGGAAGGGTTGTACCTGGTGCGGGTGGATTACGAAGCGAAGTAGCGGTCGAGCACGCCGCGATACACTTTCGTCAGCTTCTCCAGGTCCGCCACCGGCGTGCGCTCGTCGACGGCGTGCATGGTCTGGCCGACCAGGCCGAACTCGATCACCGGGCAGTAGCTCGAGATGAAGCGCGCGTCCGAGGTGCCGCCGCTGGTCGAAAGCTCGGGCCTGCGTCCCGTCACTTCCTCGATCGCGGCGACCGCGAGATCGGTGAACGGGCCGGGCTTGGTCACGAACACATTCGAGTTCGACGGCTCCCAGACGATGCGGGCCTTGATGCGGTTGCCGCAGGCCTTTGCCAGCCGCGCATCGACGAGGTCGCGCAGGCTCTGCTGCGTGTGCAGGTCGTTGTAGCGGATGTTGAACTTTGCCCGCGCCTGGCCGGGAATGACATTGCTCGCGGTGTTGCCGACATCGACCGAGGTGAATTCGAGATTGGATGCCTGAAACTGCGCGCTGCCGAGATCGAGCGGCTCCTCAGTGATCGCCACGATCAGCCGCGAAATGTCCGGCACCGGATTTGACGCGCGATGCGGGTAGGCGACATGGCCCTGCCGTCCCTCGACATAAAGCGTGCCGGATTGCGAGCCGCGGCGGCCGACCTTGATGGTGTCGCCCAGCACTTCCACATTCGACGGCTCGCCCAGCACGCAATGGTTGAATTTTTCGCCGCGGGCCGCCACCCACTGCAGCAGCTTGATGGTGCCGTTGACGGAGATGTCCTCCTCGTCGCCGGTGATCAGGAACGAGATGGAGCCCTTTGGCTTGCCGCCATTGTCTTTCAGATATTGCAGGACCGCCGCGACGCTGCAGGCAATGCCGCCCTTCATGTCGACCGCGCCGCGACCGTACAGCATGCCGTCCTTTACCTCGCCGGAAAACGCGCCATGCGTCCACGCGCTCTCGTCGCCCACCGGCACCACGTCGGTATGGCCGGCAAAGGTGATGTGCGGCGCCTCAGTGCCGATGCGCGCATAGAGATTATCGATGTCGGCGGTGCCGGGCTCGCCGAAGGTGACGCGGTGCGTCTCGAAGCCGGCTTCCTTCAAAATGGTTTCGAGAACGTCCAGCGCGCCGGCGTCGGCGGGGGTTACGGATGGGCAGCGGACGAGGGATTGGGCAATCGAGAGGGCATCAGTCATGTACCCGGATTAACACGCCAAAGCGGCGGCGGGCTAGTGCCGCCGATTTGAAGTCCCCGCAGAGCAAGTTGCGAATTCGGTAGGGGACTTCAAATCGACAAGCGGCACTAGCAAAAATAAGCCTGCTAATGCCCATTAGCTTTCCGAAGTTCGCGAAAGGTACCCGCCGCGAGGGAACGCGAACTTCGGAAAGTGGGCATTAGCTCGGTGGGGCACCATTTCGATCTCGCTGTTCTGGTCCCAGCGGTGTGCGGTCGTGACCGGCAACAGCGGATTAGGTCCGAACCGGTTGGTCTTGCGCGAGCCGCGCAGGAAATACAGTTCGACAAAGCCCCACATCATCAGCACGAACATGATCAGGGTGGGGATCAGCATGAACCAGGAATCGGGCAGCCGGTCCGAGAAATGATTGTAGAGGTTGGGAAGCAGGAAGAACGGCACCATCCACCACGCGCTCTTGTCGCGGTCGTGCAGCCGCTTGACCGCGGTGGCCACGAATATCCAGAGGAACAGCACCATGCCGGCCGCCCTGACCATCACCATCGGCAGTTTGGCAAACGACAGCGCGCGCCAGGCCGCCGGATCCAGCACCAGGAAAATATCGTTGAGATCGAAGCCGAACGAGACCTCACCTTTGCCGTGGGCGGTGCCCATGGCGTGGGCGACGAAGTTGATCATCAGGGCCGAATAGACCAGCCCGATGAAGGCGATCATCAGGGCCAGCACGATCAGTCCCGCGAGCCAGTATTTGGCGCGGTTGATGCGGCCCTCAAAGCCGAACAGGTACCAGGTCCAATCCATCGGAAATGCTCCGGGCGGCAATTCCCACCCCGGCCCGTTAGTCGCCGGCCGGCGGAGCCCGGTTCAGGTCAGCCCGGCCCGGCGGAGTCCCTCCAGAAAATGCTCGCGGTCGGCCTCGTTCCGCCACGGCAATTGGGTCGCGGCCCAGGCCAGCGAAATATTCGGCTGGGTGCGGCGAAGCTCGGCAATGGCTGTCCGGGCGGTCGCTGCGTCGCCGCTCATGCCGGCGGAGACCGCGAGGACGCGATAAGCGCCGGTGAGGTCGCCGCGGTGGCGGATCGCCTCCCGCGCCAGCGCGATCGCTTCGTCATAGTGCCGCGTCATGAAGCGGGCATAGCCGGCGATGCCGTAATAGATCGCAAGCGCGGGATCGCGCGGGCTGAGCCGGATGGCGCGTTGCGCCGCCTCGAAGGAATCCTCGGTGCGGCCGGCATAGGACAGCGCCAGCGCGTAGTAGCCCTGCGCCAGGCAGAAGTTGGGGTTCAGCCGAAGCGCCGTCTCGAATTCCGACAGCGCATCGGCCAGCCGCCGCGTGGAAAAATACACGCTGCCCAGCGCCGCATGCGCCCAGGCATCGTCGCGGTCGAGCTGCACGGCTAACGCGGCGGCGCGTTCGGCAATGGGCGCAGCCTTGGCGAGGTCCGCCCAGCCGAGATGGACGCCGAACATGTGGCTCGCGGCCAGCAGTGCCTGGGCCTGACCGTAGTTCGGGTCGATCGCGATCGCCTGCTGCAGCAGCGCCTGCGCCGCCGCATGGTCCTCGCGCGTGATACGCCAGTAGTGCGACAGCGCGCGCATCAGGAGATCCCACGCATCCAGGCTGGCGGGCGGCTTTCGCTTGGCGCGGAAATTCTCCGCGGCATAGATCTGCGGCTCCAGCGCGGCCACGATCGCATTGGTGATCTCGTCCTGCACCGCGAAGACGTCGACCAGCTCGCGGTCGAAGTGCTCGGCCCAGATGTGGCTCTCGGTGCTGGCGTCGTTGAGCTGCGCCGTGATGCGCACGCGGTCACCGGCCTTGCGCACGCTGCCTTCGACGACGTAGCGGACCCGCAGTTCCTCCGCGATCCGCCTGATGTGGACCTTGCGGCCCTTGTAGGTGAACGACGAATTGCGGGCGATGACGAAGAACCAGCGCACCTTCGAGAGCGCGGTCAGGATGTCCTCGCTGATCCCGTCGCAGAAATATTCCTGTTCCGCATCGTCGCTCATGTTCTGGAAGGCGAGCACGGCAATCGCCGGGCGCTCGGAGGCGACAGTAGCAGGCAGCGGTGCCGGTTCGGCGGCAACAGTCTTGGCGATGGGTTTGGCGGCGGGCGCCAGTTCCTCGCAGTCGCCGACGAAGCGAAAACCCTTGCGCGGGATGGTGCGAATAATGCGCTGCGCCTTGCCGTCATCCTGCAGCGCCTTGCGGACGGCGTTGATCCGGCTGTTCAGCGCCGAATCCGAAATCGGCCGGTTGCCCCAGACAGCCGCGACCAGATCGTCCTTGCTGACGACGCGGTCGCGATTCTCGACCAGGAACAGCAACAGGTCGAATACCTGAGGTTGCAGGCCGATCGCTTCCCCGTCCCGGGTCAGCTCGCGAAGCTCGCCGTCAAGTTCGTGATTTCCCAAGCGAAATCGCACCAAAAACACCCCGCTTCGGCTTCTCAAGCAAAAATCAGCAATATCTCAGGCAAAGGACAACCATCCGGGAAAGTCTTGGGCGGCTCAATGCGGCAATTTGCGGTCATTCGCCGCAACCTGCGGCCCAATTGCACTGCGCACGGAGCCAGTCATGTCCCAAGTCCATACCATTGGCCCGGATTTCTCGGGCACTCGATTGTTCAAGTTCATCGCATTCCTCTACGGAATGGCATCCTATCTCGTCTTCTTCGTCACTATTCTCTACGCCATCGGCTTCGTCATGGGGCTGGTGGTGCCGAAGACCATCGACACCGGCGCCGACGCTTCCGTGGTCGAAGCTGTCGTCGTCAACCTACTCCTGATGTCCCTGTTCGCCGTACAACACAGCGTGATGGCGCGGCAGGGCTTCAAGGCGTGGTGGACGCGAATCATCCCGAAGCCGATCGAGCGCAGCACCTATGTGCTGGCAGCGAGCAGCTGTCTGCTGCTGCTGTTCTGGCAGTGGCGTCCGATTCCGGCGGTCGTATGGCAGGTCGATGATCCGAACCTCGCGGTGACCGTCGCGATGTTCTCGCTGGTCGGCTGGGTTCTGGTGTTCACCTCCACCTTCATCATCAACCATTTCGAGCTGTTCGGCGTGTCGCAGGTCGTCCATCACCTGGTCGACAAGGAAGTGCCGGCGCCGCGTTTCCGCACGCCGCTGCTCTACAAGTTCGTGCGTCATCCGATCTATCTCGGCTTCATCATCGCGTTCTGGGCCGCGCCGGTCATGACCGTGGGCCACATGCTGTTCGCAGCCGTGACCACGGCCTACATCTTCGTCGGCATCTGGCTGGAGGAGCGGGATCTGATCGAGATGTTCGGCGACCAGTACCGTGAATACAAACAGCGCGTCTCGATGCTTATTCCCTGGCGCAAGTCCTGACACAAGAAAAGGAGAACAACCATGAATCATGTCGGTAACTGCTTCTGCGGCGCCGTGGAAATCGAGGTCCGCGGCGCCCCGGAAACGATGGGCTACTGCCATTGCCGCTCGTGCCGCTCTTGGTCGGGCGGTCCGGTCAACGCCTTCAGCCTGTGGAAGCCGGAGGCGGTGCGCATCACCTCCGGCAAGCAGCATGTGGCGACCTTACACCAAGACGCCGGTGAGCGACCGGCAATATTGCGCGAAGTGCGGCGGACATCTGATGACCAGCCACCCGCCGCTCGGCCTCGTCGACGTGTTTGCGGCGACGATCCCGACTCTCGCCTTCGCGCCGGCGGTCCATGTCAACTATGCCGAGACCGTGCTGCCGATGCGCGACGGCCTGCCCAAGCTGAAGGACTTTCCGAGCGAGTTCGGCGGCAGCGGCGAGATGGTGACGGAGTAGGTGATATCGCGTGCCGCACACTGCAACGTCGTCCCGGCGCCCGTCTTCCCCGATGCTTCGGCGGTTGCCTCCAAGCTCGCCGAAGCCCAGTGAAGGCGACAGGCCGGGACCCATGGCCACAGCTGGTGTTGTCTCAAAGGGCGTTGCGGCTCCAGCCCGCCGCAGCGTTGACAACGGTGGTTATGGGCCCCGGCCTGCGCCGGGGCGGCACCGTTGGTGCGGATCGCTGATGCGAAGGAACGACAGCTTGTTACTTCAATCCCGCGCGGCGCATGCCGTCGAGATAGTGCTCGCGGTCCTCGGCGAGCTTCATCGGCAGCTCGCGGGCGATCCATTCCAGCGAGATGTCCGGCTGCACCTGGCGCAGCCCCTGCAGCGCAATGGCGGCAAGCTCGTGATCGCCGGCCATGCCGGAGGCGGCCGTGAGCACGCGGTGCGCGCCGACGAAATCGGCGCGCTGGCGCAACGACTCGCGCGCCAGCTTGATCGCTTCATCGTACCGTCTCGCCGCGAACTGGATGTAGGCGCCGAGCCCGTAATAGGTCGCCGCCAGCGGATCGCGCGGGCTGAGCCGCAAGGCGCGGCGGATCGCGACATCGCCTTCCTCGTAGCGGCCGGAATAGCACAGCGTCACCGCGTAGAACGCCTGCGAGAACGCGAAATTCGGATTGAGGCGCAGCGCCAGCTCGAACTCCGCGATGGCGTCGTCGAAGCGCCGTGCAAACAGATAGGAATAGGCGAGCCCGTGATGCGCCCAGGCGTCCTCGCTGTCGGCCTCGACCGCGGCAAGCGCCTCGCGCGTCGCCTTGTCCAACACGCTGCCCATCGGCGCCCAGCCCATATGGGCGCCAAAGATGCGGCTGTTGGCGAGCAGCCCCAGCGCCTTGCCGTAATGCGGGTCGATGTCGGTCGCTTTTTCCAGCAGCGCCTGCGCCACGGTGTTGTCCTGCCGCGTCACCCGCCAGAAATGCGACAGCGCGCGCATCACCAGATCCCAGGCGTCGAGGCTTCCCGGCGGCTTGTGCTGGGCGCGAAAGCTTTCGGCGGCATAGAGGTGCGGCTCGACCGCGGCGACGATCGCTTCCGTGATCTCGTCCTGCACGGCGAACACGTCCTCGATGCTGCGGTCGTAGCGCTCGGCCCAGAGATGGCTGCCGGTGGTGACATCGTTGAGCTGCGCGGAGATGCGCACCTGGTCGCCGCTGCGGCGCACGCTGCCTTCGACGACGTAGCGCACGCCGAGCTCGCGCGCGATCTCGTTGATGTGCACCGAACGGCCCTTGTAGACGAACGACGAGTTGCGCGCGATCACGAAGAACCAGCGCAGCTTCGACAGTGCGGTGATGATGTCCTCGCTGATCCCGTCGGAAAAATAGTCCTGGGCGCGGTCGCCGCTCATGTTGATGAAGGGCAGCACGGCGATGCCGGGCCGGTCGGTCAGGACCGCCTGCATTTCCGGCTCGCGCGGCAAAGCCGCCGGCTCGGCCGGCGCGGCGGTCGCGGTGCCGGTCTGAACGGCGCCGACGAAGCGAAACCCCTTGCGCGCAATGGTGCGGATCAGCGCCTGCGCGCTGCCGCTGTCGCCGATGGCCTTGCGCGCGGCGTTGATCCGGCTGGTGAGGGTCAACTCGGCGACATGCCTCCCATGCCAGATCTTCTCGATCAATTCGTCCTTGCTCACCACGCGATCGCGGTTTTCCATCAGGTGGACAACGAGATCGAACACCTGCGGCTCCAGCGAGACCGGCATATCCTCCCGGCTCAACTCCCGCGTGTTGGTGTCAAGTATCTGATTTGCAAAGAAAAACTTCATCCGTCGTATATCCCAAAGCAAAACTCAAGAATTACTCAAGAAAAACTGGACACATTCTCAAGCACACCGCGTCATTCCATGACTCTGTTTGAGTCGGCTGGTGACGCCGATGGTTCACCGCGCATGTCCGCCACTATCCAGTTCGCGACGTCGAAATATCTCGTGGAACGGAACGTGCGACCGTGACGTCGCGCACGGTGAAGAAGATGCGCGTGACATCGCCCGGCAAATGTGGCCGAACTGCAGATCGATTGTTGCTCTGAAGTCACGAGTGAATGCAATCGGAGCAATCGAATGATTGCTTAACGATTGATTGCGGTCGCCATCACTTCAACGGCGTCATCGAGACTTCAATGAAGCGTGCAGCATGATCCGGAAAAGTGGGAACCGGTTTTCCGAAGAGATCATGCGCAAAAGAATCAGTCGCGCAACAGTTCGTTGATGCTGGTCTTGGCGCGGGTGCGCTCGTCGACGCGCTTGACGATCACGGCGCAGGCGGTGGCGGGCCCGGGCTGGCCGTTCTTCAGCGGCTTTGGCGGCAGCGTGCCGGGCACCACGACCGAATATTCCGGCACTTCGCCGACGAATACTTCACCGGTCTCGCGATCGACGATCTTGGTGGAAGCGCCGAGGAAGACGCCCATCGCGAGCACCGCGCCCTTGCGCACGATCACGCCCTCGGCGACCTCGCTGCGCGCGCCGATGAAGCAGTCGTCCTCGACGATCACGGGCTCGGCCTGCAGCGGCTCCAGCACGCCACCGATGCCGACGCCGCCGGAAATGTGCACGCGCTTGCCGATCTGCGCGCAGGAGCCGACCGTCGACCAGGTGTCGATCATGGTGGCTTCATCGACATAGGCGCCGAGATTGACGAAGGAGGGCATCAGCACGACGTTGCGGGCGATGAAGGCGGAGCGGCGCACGATCGCGCCGGGCACGGCGCGAAAGCCGGCGTCGCGAAAGCGGTTCTCGCCCCAGCCCTCGAACTTCGAGGGCACCTTGTCCCACCACGACGCCTTGCCGGGGCCGCCGGCGATCTGGCCCATGTCGTTGAGGCGGAACGACAGCAGCACCGCCTTCTTCAGCCACTGATTGACCTTCCACTTGCCGCCGGCCTCGCGCTCGGCGACGCGCGCCTCGCCCTTGTCGAGCAGATCGAGCGCATGATCCACCGCCTCGCGCACCTCGCCCTTGGTGGAAGTCGAGATGCCGTCGCGCGCGTCGAAGGCGGAATTCACGGTGGTTTCAAGAGCGGCGAGGGACATTGGTGTTTCCTGAGGGAAGGGCGAGCTTTTTCGAGGGGCTTTTTCGGGATTTGGGGCGGGAGAGTCAAGGCATCTGACAGCAGGCGCGGCATTCTGAACTGTCGTCCCTGCGAAAGCAGGGACCCATAGCCACAGGGCGATGTTGTTACGAAAGCTGGAGCCCCAGTGTGCTCGACAACAGCGGCCTGTGGCTATGGGTCCCGGCTCGCGCTTCGCTTGGCCGGGACGACAGTTAGACGAGCCGCTGCAAGAACCCGGTCAGATCATCGGTGACATGATCGACATGGCCGGCGTCGCGGCCTTCCAGCTCCCAGTCCTCGCGCACCACTTCCTTGACGCCGTCGGGGACCACCAGCACCGTGGTCATGCCGAGCTGGTGCGGCACCACGAGGTTGCGCGCGAGATCCTCGAACATCGCTGATTTCGCGGGATCAACCCCATGCAAAGTAAGGAAACGCTGATAGGTCTGCGGCGCCGGCTTCGGCTCGAGCTCGGCGGCGATGATGTCGAACACGGCGTCGAAATGGCCGTGACAGCCCGAGCCGCTCCAGCACGGCATCGACATGGTCCACCGAGCCGTTGGTGAGGATCAGCTTGCGGCCGGGCAGTTTTGTGATCGCCGCCCCCATCGCCGGATTGGGCTCCAGCGGCGAGTGATCGATCTTGTGCACATAGGCGAGGTAGTCGTCGGCGCTGACGCCGTGCTCGGTCATCATGCCGCGCATGGTGGTGCCGTAGCGGCGGTAATAGTCCTTCTGGATGCGCCGCGCTTCCTCGGCGGAAATTTTCAGGAAGTCCGCCACGAACTCGCCGATCCGAGCATCGACCTGCTGCCACAGATTGACGTGATGCGGATAGAGCGTGTTGTCGAGGTCGAACACCCAGGTGTCGACGTGGGTGAAGCCGCGGGACGCTCATGGCATCGCAAAGCGCAGCGTCTTGCCGCCGCCGCTCATGTCGACGGCGGTGAAGCCCGCGGCGGAAAGCCCGCGCGTGCCGCAGTCGCCCTGCTCGTTGATCTCGAACTTGCTTTCGCGGGTACAGAGCTGCGTGGTGCCGCCCCAGTTCAGCGCCTTGTCCCTGTACTTCACGGTGCGGTTCTCGTTGTCGACGGCTTCCGCGAAGCTGAACACCTGCTTGGTCTGGCCGGTGATGTCGGGATGCAGGCACTTGCCGGGATCGATGCGATACCAGCCGCGGCTCGTCACCGCCTTGCCGTCGTCGGTCGCCACCGCCGCCATGATCCTGTGCGGCGTGTCGTTGCACCAGGTCAGTCCCGTCGCGGAGGGCGACTGCACCGCCTCGATCAGTTTGGCGAAGAAGTTCGGCTGCTGCACGGCGTCCGCAGTCAGCCCGCGGCTCTTGAGGAACGCGTTCAGCGCGGCTTGCGTCTTCGGCCCGTCGGTGCCGTCGATCGGCGCGGCATCGTAGCCGGCGACGACCAGCAGCCGCTGGATGCCGGCCAGCCGCGCCTGCTCGTCGTCGTACTCGCTGTCCTCGGCGAGATAGGCGACGAGGTGGCCGTCATCGCCCTGCGTCGGATTGATCTGGGTGAACGGCGCCGGGGTCTGCCCGGAACGGCACTGCCGCGCGGCGGCGATGACGAAATTCTGCTCGGCGATGCACAGCGTGTCGGCGCCGCTTTGCGGCGTCGGCGAGGAACCATAGAGGCCGAGCGCGCGCGCATGCAGCAGGATGCGGTCCGCGGCCAGCGTGCCCTTCGCGACCACGCTGCAGGCGGCGGGATCGATGCGAAACCAGCCGCGCGTCGCGGTGGCCGACTTTTCGTCGATGCCGATCGCGGCCTCGATCACATAGCTCATGCGGTTGCAGAGTTTCAGGTCCGCATGCGCCGGCAGGGCAGGAGACGAACAGCGACACCATGGCGGCAGGCAACGCCAGCACCGTGCGCCGCGCGTAACGGCGCATCCGGGCGCGAAAGCTGCGCCTGATGATCGGGCTCTTCTCCTTGAGTCCTGTCACTTGTGGATCAGCGTACCGGTGCCCTGATTCGTGAACAGCTCAAGCAATACCGCATGTTGAGTCTTGCCGTCGATAATGACGACGCCCTGCACGCCCTGTTCCAGGGCATAGATGCAGGTCTCGACCTTGGGGATCATGCCGCCGGAAATGGTGCCGTCGGCGATCAGTTTTCGCGCGTCCTTTACCGACAGCTCCGGAATCAGCTTCTTGGACTTGTCGAGCACGCCGGGCACGTCGGTGAGCAGCAGCAGGCGCTTGGCCTTGAGCGCGCCGGCCACCGCGCCGGCAAAGGTGTCGGCGTTGACGTTGAGCGTCTGGCCGTTGGTCGACGTCGCCAGCGGCGCCAGCACCGGAATCAGCTCATGGCCGATCAGCTGGTTGAGCAGCGTGAGGTCGACCTTGTTCAGGATCGCCGACAAAGCCGAGATCGACCGCCTTCTCGATATGGGAATCCGGATCGACCACGGTGCGCTTGGTCTTCGACGCCTTCACCATGTTGGCGTCCTTGCCGGACAGGCCCACGGCCTTGCCGCCGGCTTCGTTGATGTAGCCGACCAGCTGCTTGTTGACCGAGCCCGCCAGCACCATCTCGACGATCTCGATGGTGGCGGCGTCGGTGATGCGCAGGCCCGCGGCAAATTCCGACTGGATGCCGAGGCGCTTCAGCATGGTCGCGATCTGCGGCCCGCCGCCATGCACCACCACCGGGTTGATCGCGGTCTGCTCGAGCAGGACGATGTCGCGCGCAAAGGCGCGCGCGGTGGAGTCGTCGCCCATGGCATGGCCGCCATATTTGATGACGATGGTTTCCTCGTCATATTCCTGCATATGCGGCAGCGCCTCGGACAGGATGCGGGCCTGGTCGAGCGGGCTGATGTTGGTGTCGGTCATGAACGGTCTCGCATGCGGACGGGGCGGAATGTCGGGCGGGGTTCTATCCGATTGCCGGGCAGGGCGCAAAGTGCCGCAAGTACCCTCCCACAAGCGGAGAAGGGAAGATGTCACAAGCGCCGGGGCCACGCCGCGGCAATGGCCAGCACCAGCCAGCTTGCGATCAGCAACGTGCCGCCGGTCGGGGCGGCCATCGGGAAAAGCCCGTGGCCGGCATATTGCCGCAGCGTCAGGTCGCCCGCGAACAGTGCTGCTGCGATGACGAAGCCGAACGCCGCAACCGCGCCGATGCGAGCATGAATCAGCGCGCGCTCCGCGAGCGCCACTGTCGCGAGCACCGCGCAGGCGTGAAACAGCAGCATCGACGATGCCGCGCCAAGCCGCGACGCATCGGCCTGATGCGCCGAGGCCGCGGCGAGGATCACGCCATCGGCGCCCATGATGGCGGCCAGCACGATCAGCACGCGCGCCAGGCGATTCACTGCCCGCGCTCCCGCATCAGGCGCACCATCGCGGCGCGCAGCTCCGGCATGCCCTTGCCCGAGCGCGACGAGGTCGTCAGCACTTCCGGAAAGGCCGCGGGATGTTTTGCCAGCGCCGCCTTGGTCTCCTCGATGCGCTCAGCGAGTTCGGCTGCCTTCACCTGGTCGGCCTTGGTCAGCACGATCTGATAGCTGACGGCGGATTTATCCAGCGTCTTCAGCACGTCCTGGTCGACGTCCTTCAGGCCATGGCGGCCGTCGATCAGCACGTAGACGCGGGCGAGAGACGCGCGCCCCAGCAGGAATTTGTGGATCAGCGCGGTCCACGACGCGACCTTGGTCTTGGCCGCCGCGGCGTAGCCGTAGCCGGGCATGTCGACCAGCCGCAGGCCGTCCTTGTCGGGACCTTCGAAGAAGATCAGCTCCTGGGTGCGGCCCGGCGTGTGCGAGGTGCGCGCCAGCGCGTTGCGGCCGGTCAGCGCGTTGATCAGGCTCGACTTGCCGACATTGGAGCGGCCGGCGAAGGCGATCTCCAGTCCCGCCATCGGCGGCAGCGTCTCGATCGACGGCGAGGCCCAGATGAAATGCCAGTCGCCGGCGAACAGCTTTCGCCCCTGCTCGATCAGCTCCGCATCGGTGTCGGTGGTCATGCGAAGGTCTCGCTGTCATTCGTCAGGGCGAAGCGCGACGCTTGTACGCCGGCCAATCCACGGCCTTGCTTCGCTGGCTCCTAGAGACGTGGATGCTCCGGCGACAAGGCCGGGCATGATCGCTCGCAATGACGATTGAGCTGCAGCGTCCGCTACGTCTTCGACTCCGCCTTCACCTCGGCCGGCTTCTTGGCGAAGGTGGCCCTGAGGTTGTCGAACAGCTCCACCTTCACGCCGTTCTTGCGCATGATGTAGCTCTGCTGGATCACCGAGAGCAGGTTGTTCCACGCCCAGTAGATGACGAGGCCCGCCGGGAAGCTCGCCAGCATGAAGGTGAAGATCAGCGGCATCCAGTCGAAGATCATCTTCTGGGTCGGATCCGGCGGCGCCGGGTTGAGCTTCATCTGGATCCACATCGTGATGCCCATGATGATCGGCCAGACGCCGAGCATCAGATAGGCGCCGACATGCGGCCCGAACACGCGACCGGATCGAACGGGATCAGCCCGAACAGGTTGAAGATCGTGGTCGGATCGGGCGCCGAGAGGTCCTTGATCCAGCCGTAGAACGGCGCATGCCGCATCTCGATGGTGACGAACAGCACCTTGTAGAGCGAGAAGAACACCGGGATCTGCAAGGCGACGGGAAGACAGCCCGCGATCGGGTTGATCTTCTCCTTCTTGTAGATCTCCATCATCTCCTGCTGCTGCTTCACCTTGTCGTCGGGATAGCGCTCCTTCAGCGCGGCGAGCTGCGGCTGCACCGACTTCATCTTCGCCATCGAGGCGTAGGACTTGTTGGCGAGCGGGAAGAAGATCAGCTTCACCAGCACGGTCACCATCAGGATCGCGATGCCGAAATTGCCGACCAGGTGGAAGAACCAGTCCAGCGCCAGGAACATCGGCTTGGTGATGAAGTAGAACCAGCCCCAGTCGATCAGCAGGTCGAAATGGTTGAGCCCGAGCTGCTTGTTGTAGCCGCCGAGCCCGACCAGCGGGAAGTTGATGCCGACCACGCCGGCTTCCTTGGCGCCGGCAAACAGCCGCGCATTGGCCGTGCCGGTGCCGCCGATCGGAATGGTCTGCGCGTCCTGCAGATAGTCGGTCTGGTAGGTGCGGATCTTGCCGACCATGTTGGACGAATAGCGCGCGTTCAGCTTGGCCGTGGTGTCGGGCAGCAGCGCCGAGGCCCAGTACTTGTCGGTGATGCCGAGCCAGCCATTGGTGACGTTGAACGACACCTGCTTGGCGTCGTCGATCTTCTTGTAGGGATATTCCTGCAGGCCCTGGTCGCCGAGATAGCCGATCAGGCCTTCATGCAGGATGTAGTAGCCGGAGACTTCCGGCGTGCCGTGGCGCGAGATCAGCGCGTAGGGATAGAGCGTCGCCGGCGTCGAGCCGATGTTGTTGACCTCATCCTTGACGGTGAAGAGATAGCGCTCGTCGATCGCGATGGTGCGCTTGAAGGTGAGGCCTTCGCCGTTGTCGTATTTGAGCACGACGGGGCTCGACGGCGTCAGCGCGTTCGAGCCTTCCTGCGTCCACATCGTGTTCTGGTCGGGCAGGCGGATGGTGGAGCCTGCCGCCGGCACCCAGCCGAACTCGGCGTAATAGGGGCTGGCGGTCTGCGAGGGCGAGAACAGCACGATCGCGGGCGACTTCGGGTCGACCGTCTCGCGATACTGGTTCAGCGCGACGTCGTCGATGCGCGCGCCCTTCAGCGAGATGCTGCCGGAGATTTTCGGGCTGTCGATCTTGATGCGCGTGGTGGCGGCGAGCGCGGCGTCGCGCGACATCACGACGCTGGAGGCTGGCGTCGCCGGCGTGGCGGCGGAAGGCGTCGTGCTGGGCTGCGGCGTGGTGCGTGCTGCTGCCCGGGCGTGGCGCCGGGCGTGGCCGGCTGCGTCGTCGGCTGTCCGCTCGGCTTCTGCAACTCGGCCTGCTTCTGGGCCTCGGCGCGCTGCTTCTCCATCTGCGGCACGTTGTAGAAATATTGCCAGGCGATCAGCACGATGCCGGACAGAATGACGGCGAGGATGGTGTTGCGATTGTCGGTCATCGGATGTGCAGTCTCGTCATTCAGGTCGGGTGGGCGCGGCGAGTTGTTTGGACGCGTTTTCTTTCGGAAACGCTTGGGCTGCGTCGAGGCGCGCAGCGCCGAGCTGCAGATCGTCCAGCATGACCGCAAAGTCGCGCGTCAGCGCCTCCCGGCGGCCGACTAGCACATAATCATGGTGCGGTCGCATGGATATGACGTCCAGCCGCTTCACCACTTCGCGAAGCCTGCGCCGGATGCGGTTGCGCTCGGTGGCGGTGCCGTTTTTCTTGGTGACGGTGAAGCCGACCCGGATCGGGCCCTGGTCGTCGCGGCGCGGCTTTGCAGGGACAAACGCCGCGCTGGAGACCCTCGCGCCATTGGCAACGGCGAGGAAGTCCGCCCGCTGCCTTAGCCGATCCATGATTGAGTTCCTAGGGCGGAGCCCGGTTCAGGCGCTCAGACGCTTGCGGCCGCGGGCGCGGCGGGCGGCCAGAACCTTGCGGCCGCCGGCGGTGGCCAGGCGCGCGCGAAAACCGTGGCGGCGCTTGCGCACCAGTTTGCTGGGTTGATAGGTCCGCTTCACGGGTCGATCTCCGCTGACATAGCAATTCGCCGCTTGGGGCAATCTGCCGTTGAATTGAGAAGGCGTCCGGTGATGCTGGCCGGCCCAAAGCGGCCGTTTGCGGCCCCAATGAGCCGCCCCCCGAAAAACCGGGTCATCGCGGACAATTGGCGCGGCTTATAAGGGAGGCACCCCATTTCGTCAACGCTGCGCAGATGCCCCAGCGGCCGTTCTTCGAAACGGCACAATCTCCGTAAATATTCCTGATTCTGCGGTGTTTTAAGGGCGAGGAATGGCGATCCCGCCACCCCGATCCTACATCAGGGAACCGGCGCACATTAGCGATCGGTAATTTGACCGGCTTGGGGGCAGGGACGCATCCTGCAAAGCTGGATATCGAGGGCAGATTTCGTGTCAGTGGCGACCGACAACGAGCCGGAGAAGGCCGCGACCCCCACGGGGCCGCGCCGGCTCGGGCTGTCCGGCAAGCTGCTGCTGATGACCATTCCGCTGGCCATGATCGCCGGCATGATGATCTACGTGCCCGCGATCGCCAACTTCCGCGTCAACCGGCTCAACGACCGTCTCGCCGCCGCCAACACCGCCGCTCTGGTGCTGGATGCCGCGCCGCTCGGGCATGGTGCCGGAGACGCTGCAGCAGCAGATCCTCGACCAGCATCGGCGCGCGCGCGGTCGCCATCAAGATGGGCCAGCAGCGCCGCCTGCTTGCGAGCGCCGACCTGCCGCCGAAGATCGACCACGACATCGACACGCGCAACATCACGGTGTGGGCCGCGATCCACGATGCGTTCGAGATGATGCTGGAGACGCGACAACCATGCGATCCGCGTCGTGGGCAAGGCGCCGGGCGCGGCGCAGTTCATCGAGGTCGTGATCGACGAGGCGCCGCTGCGCCAGGCGATGTACCGCTTCTCGCGCAACGTGCTTGTCGTGGCGTTGCTGATCGCGGGCCTGACGTCGGCGCTGGTCTACCTGGCGCTGCATTATCTGTTCGTGCGGCCGATGCGGCGCCTCACCGCCAATCTGGTCGCCTTCCACGAAAACCCGGAAAATCCGGCGCGCATCATCGTGCCGAGCCAGCGCGGCGACGAGATCGGCGTGGCGACGCGCGAATTGTCCGACATGCAGCGCGACCTCGTGTCGATGCTGCATCAGAAGAGCCGGCTCGCAGCGCTGGGACTTGCCGTCTCCAAGATCAACCACGATCTGCGCAATCTGCTGGCGTCCTCGCAGCTGCTGTCGGACCAGCTCGCCAGCGTGCCCGATCCGCGGGTGCAGCGCTTTGCGCCAAAGCTGATGCGCTCGCTGGAGCGCGCGATCGCCTTCTGCCAGTCGACGCTGTCCTACGGACGCGCGCAGGAGGCCGAGCCCGACCGGCGCATGGTGCTGGTCGAGCCGGTGGTGACGGAAGTGCGGGAGTCCGCCGGCCTTGCCACCGACGCCTCGATCACCTGGGTCGCCGCCATCGAGCGCGGGCTTTCGATCGACGCCGATCCCGACCAGCTGTTCCGCGTGCTGCTCAACCTCGTGCGCAATGCGGCGCAGGCGCTGGAGAGCCAGCCGCAGGGCGGCGCCGCCGCGATGCAGATCCGCATCACCGGCCGCCGCGAGGGCTCGGTCGCGATCCTCGAAGTCTCCGACACCGGCCCCGGCGTGCCGGCGAAAACGCGCGAGCATCTGTTCGAGGCGTTCCAGACCTCCGGCCGCCCCGGCGGCAGCGGGCTCGGCCTTGCGATCGCCGCCGAGCTGATCCGCGCCCATGGCGGCGACATCCATCTGGTCGAGGGCACCATCGGCGCCACCTTCCGCCTCTCCATCCCCGACCGCCCGGTGGAACTGAAGAGCGTCCGCAACGAGCGGGCGAGCGCGTAAGCGCTTCAAACCGCAGCTTTTTTCGTCATCCGGCGCGACGATCGGAAACCATCGCTTGCCGCTGGAGTCTGAAATGCTGGAGCGAGTTTCCGGACCTTGCAAACGCGTCCGGAAGCCGGTAGCTAGGGCGCTCTTCGCGGCATCCAGAATTTTTCGGATGCATTCGGGCTGCTCGAGCCCCATATGCTTTCCGCGAAAACGCGCCCGTAGCTCAGCTGGATAGAGCATCAGACTACGAATCTGAGGGTCGGACGTTCGAATCGTTCCGGGCGCGCCATCGTTTTCCGACGCCGGTCAGAACTGCCTCGCATCTGGTCGCTAGTCCTGTGTCAGGTGCCAGATGAAGATATCGCAGGCGTTCAAGTTCGAGGCGGCGCATCGGCTGCCGGGCGTGCCGGAAACCCACCGCTGCCACCGGCTGCATGGCCATTCCTATCGCGTCGAGGTTCAGCTCGAGGGGCCGGTCGATCCGCACACCGGCTTCGTCGTCGATTTCTTCGATCTCGAAAGCGCCTTCGCCACCATTGTCGGCGCGCTGGATCACCGCTGCCTCAACGATGTCGCGGGGCTGGAAAATCCGACCGCCGAGAACATCGCAGTCTGGATCTGGGACCATCTGAAGCCAGGCATCAAGCCGATCTCCGCCGTGCGCGTCTACGAGACGTCGGACTGCTGGGCCGAATATGACGGGCGCTGACGCGCGCCTGATCGCCCTCGGCTCCATCTTCGTCGCCTGCTTTCGCCTTGAGCGCTTTTGGTCAGACGCCATCATTCCCGATTGCCGGCGACGTCACCCTGCGGCTTGAACCGCGCGAGACGATCGTGCGGCAAGGCGAGGAGATCGGGATCACCGTGATCTTTGCGGGCGGCGTGCAGGAAACGACGCTGATCCTGCCGATGGGAGCCGACCCGTCCGGCATCGTCAGCTTTCGCGTCAGCGACATCGCCTCGGGGCGGCAATGGATCGCGGCGAGGCGTGATCCCAGGAGTTTTGCCGCTGACAGCCGCGAGCGCCTTCCCGCAGGCGGCAGGCGGCAGTTGCGTTACGAGACGCTCGAGGTCAGGGATCCGGACAAGTCAGCCTTCGCGGCAAACTTGCCTGCCGGAAAATACCGGATCATTGCGTCTACGATGAACGAAATGCTTTCCGGCCGGAGAACCGGGGGGCGCGTGTTATCCGCTCGGCGCCGGCGGAGATTGTGGTGACGCCGCGTTGAAGCCGGGAGCAGTGCGGCCTCAATCCCGGAACATGCCGGCCAGCTTTTCAGCCTGTGGCTTCGGCAGATCCTTGATCTGGTAGCGCGCCGTATAGCCGCCGTAGATCACGTCCGATGTGCGGACCATCCAGTCCTCGACGTCGGCGGTCGCGACAGTCATGACCTGTCCGATCTGGTACTTCGTTCCATTCACCGGCGTGTTGGCCAGGCGACCGATGAAGCCGCCACCCTGCATGTCGTCGACCTGCAGCCAGATGTGTTCGGTCTTGCCGTTCTGCGTGAGCGGGAATTTGACCGTGAACGTCCCCTTCGTGCGGGATTTCAAAAGGGCGACAAAGCGCGGCAGGCGTATCCCGCGCCTTCTTTCGCGCCGCGGCCAGTTCTTCGTTTGCCGTCGCGTAGGCGACGACGTTGTCACTGATGACGCGGCGATCGTCGGCCGATTTGGGAGTTTCCCTGTAGACGTCGGCCGCCCGGGCGCGCGTCTGATCCAGCCGGGAATTGGCGATCTGGATCGCGCCCAAGCAAGCCGCAGCCAATGCGGCGCCAGCGATGACGAACATGCGCATGTCAGCACTCCCGGTTAACCGGTCGAGATTGCCACTGGCGCGCTTCCGCTTTGTTAAACGCCGGGATGGCGTGACGTTATGGTGCAGGTGTCGTAACGGCGAACGCTGGTATTTTATCGAATCTCCGGGGCGGGCATGCCGGCAGATCGCCGGCGCGGGGTGTGTTGCCTCACGCCTGCATCGGCTGTGTCCCGCCCAGCAGTCTCACATTGAGCTTGCTGCCGGTGAACAGCATATCGTCAAGCACGCCGCCGAGATCGCTGGAAACGATGGACGCGCCGCCGGTGCGGACGATGCTGGCCTGGGCAACGCGCCGCATTAGCTCCTTGATGAAAGCAGCGCTTGCGCCCTCGGTGCGCTGCACCGCCTCGTCGATGATGGACGTATCGAGCGGCAGGCCCTTGCCATAGAGCTGTACGAGCTTGCGACGGCCGGCCTGGTCCGGAAGCGGCACCTCGATCGCCTGATCGATACGGCCGGGACGGCCGGTCAGCGCTTCCTCCAGCTGCTCGGGCCTGTTGGTGGTGAGGACGAACAGGATGTCAGCGTCCTCCTTCAGGCCGTCCATTTCGTTGAGCAGCTTGTTGAGCAGCGATTCCTCGCAGGAATTGAGGTCGGAGCGGTCGCGCGCGATCAGGTCGACGTCCTCGATCACGACCATGGCCGGCTGCAGCAGGCGCGCGAGGTTCATGTAGGCGCCGAGCAGGCCGACCTGTTCGGCGGTGATGATCAGCGTGGTATGGCCGGGCAGGTTGGCCGCGAGGTAGCGGATCGTGTGGGTTTTGCCGGTGCCGGGCGGACCGTAAAGCAGGATGCCCTTGCGCGTCGATTGGCCGAGCCGGCGCAGCGCCTCGCGATGTTTCGACGAGGTCCATCACATTGCGGTTCAGAGCAGCTGCAGCGTCCGCTCGGGCAGAATTACCGCGTCACGATCGACTGGCGCGAGGCGGTGAACCGTCACTCCCTGCGACCTGGCCGCGATAGTCGTCGCCGCCCTCCAGCGAGAGAACCTTGCCGCGGTAGGACCGCGCCGCGCTGACCGCGGCTTCCAGCTCGCCAAATATACGTTGAACGAGTCTCTCGCCAGCAGCGCCCGTCGGCACGGCAATCTCGATCCGCAACCCGGTTTCGCCGTCATAATCGCGGTGCGTGCAGAGCAGCACGGCGTAACGCAGTTCATCGCCTTGGCACAACCAGAGACCGTTCTCGAGGCACTTCATCGGACGATCTTCGCCGATATCGACGTCGCGATACAGCGGTGGCGCGATCGCGGGCGGGCTCCGCTTCTGCATCATCAGTCGCGTGAAGGACAAGGTCTCGTGGCGGTACTCCTCGTGGATGCCGAAGAAGTGCAGCGGTTCGGCAAATAAACGGTCGATTGCCGTCTGAACGTCCGCCCGCATGTGAGCCGGGAATTGACGCTTCCGCGTTACGAGCTGCGGGATGCCGGCGAAGTGCCAGATGAGCGCCACACTGGTAAGTCGGAATTCCTCGGAAGGCACGTCGTCCGATGCCTGCCGCGCCAGCGTCAGGCATTCATTGCACAGATAGGCCGTCGCGCCCGTGACCTCGAACGATGTCGTGTGGTGTGGCCGGCCGCACAGGTCGCATTCGTGCGTTCGGACCGCTTCACTGGTGATCAGCAGGTGACGCCGGCCAGCGCGGACGAATTGTTGCGCCGATTCCAGCATGGCCGCCGCCACTGGTGCGGGGTATGGGCCGCATTCGATGCGGTCGTACTCTTCCGGATCTGCCGTGAGTTCGATCGCCTGGCGCTCGGACTTGCCAAACACGTTTTGCAATAAGCTCCTGACGAACGGCACCGCCGCTTCGTCTTCATTATGGATCAAGAGACAGACGGCTTCCGTCGCGGCAGCAACATCGTCCATGGACAAACTCCCCTGGATCAACCTTGGCACGAAAAGAACAAAAGAAGAACATCACAAATAGCCGGGGGCGTCAACCCGGTTTTGCGAAGGCTGCGCTAGGGAATCGAAATCGCTACCTTGCCGAAATGCGCGCCGCTCGCCATGTGGGCGAAAGCCGCCTTGGCTTCCGCCAGCGGAAAGGTCTTGTCCATCACCGGTGTCAAACGGTTCGCCGCGATCGCGTCCGCCATTGCCTGAAGGTCTTCCACCGAGCCGACGGTGACGCCCTGCAGCCGCTGCTGCTGCATTACCATCAGCGGCAGGCGCGACTTCGATTCCGGCCGCCCGGCGAGCACGCCGATGAAGGCGATGGTGCCGCCGATCCGGGTCGCACGGATCGATTCATTGAGCGTGCCGACGCCGCCGACTTCAACGACGAGGTCGACGCCGTGGCCGGTCGCCTGCCGCGCCAGCTTGCCCCACTCCGGCGTGGTCTTGTAGTTGATGGTGACGTCGGCGCCGAGTTGCTTTCAGCTTCTCGATCTTGGCTTCGCTCGACGAGGTCGCGATCACCCGCGCGCCGCTCATTTTCGCAAACTGCAGCGCGAAGATCGACACGCCGCCGGTGCCCTGCGTCAGCACGGTCTGTCCCGGTTTGATGCCGCCGAGCTTGATCACCGCGCTCCATGCCGTCAGCCCGGCGCAGGGCAGCGATGCCGCCTCGACGTCGCTCAAATGGTCCGGTGTGCGCACCAGCGCCGCCGCGGGCCAGACCCGGTACTCGCACAAGCACGCCGTCGAGCGCGCCGCCGAGATTGCTGCGCATCTTCTCTTCGCTCGGCTCGCCGCCGAGCCATCCCTCGAAGAAGCTGCCGGTGACGCGATCGCCGGGCTTGAAGCGGGTCACGCCGGCGCCGACGCTCTCCACCACGCCCGCGCCATCGGACAGCGGCACCAGTGGAAACTTTTGCCGCGAGCCATAGCCGCCCTTCACGGTGAGGAGGTCGCGATAATTGATGGTGGCCGCCTTCAACTTCACCAGCACCTGGCCTGGGCCCGGCGAGGGTACGGGCTTCTCGACCAGATTCATCTCATCGACCCCGCCGGGTCCTTGCAGCTCCCAGGCTTTCAACGTGCGTCCTCCCGCATTCGATCTTTGCGCCACGCTAATGGTTTGGCGCAGCGGCGGCTAGGCCGTTCCGATTGCATGGCTGACCAGCGTGTCGAAGTTTGCGATCATCCTGTGTTCGGCCGCGGGATGCGGTAAAAGCCGCCGTTCTCGATTGTGTGGCCGCGCATGTCTCCTCCATCGATCACCCCGCAACAAGTCCGCACCGCGCTGCTGCTGCGCGAAGAAATCGCGCTGCTCGATGTCAGGCACGAGGCGGAATTCGCCACCGCCCATCCGCTGTTCGCTGCCAACATGGCTGCCGGCCGCATCGCGCTCGAGGCCGAACTGCGGCTGCCGCGCAAGGATGTGCCGGTCGTTCTCTACGACAACGGCGAAGGCCTTGTGCCCGCGGCGCGCGCAGAGTCTTGCCGCGCTCGGCTACAGCAATATTCGCGAACTCGCGGGCGGACTGAAAGCCTGGGCCGATGCCGGTTACGAACTGTTCCAGGACGTCAACTCCTACGCCAAAGCCTTTGGCGAGCTCGTCGAGTCACGCCGGCACACGCCGTCGCTGCCGGCCGATGACGTCGCGGCCCTGATTTCTTCCGGCGCCGATATCGCGATCCTCGACGTCCGCCGCTTCGACGAATACGCCACCATGAACATCCCGGGCTCGGTCAGCGTGCCCGGCGCGGAGCTGGTGCTGCGCGCCGCGAAGGCCGCGCCGGATCCCAACACCACCATCGTGGTGAACTGCGCCGGCCGCACTCGCTCCATCATCGGCACGCAATCCCTGATCAACGCCGGTGTGCCCAACAAGGTGGTGGCGCTGCGCAACGGCACCATCGGCTGGACGCTGGCGAAACACGCGCTCGAGCACGGCGCCCGCCGTCGCGGCGCGATCGGCGCCTTCGACGGGGCGGCGGCCAATGCCCGCGACGTCGCCTATCGCGCCGGTGTCCGCCGTATCGGCACGCAGGATTTCGCAGCACTGCGGGCGCAGGAGGGCCGCACGCTCTACTGCTTCGACGTCCGCGACACCGAAGAATATGCCGCGGGCCACCTCAAGGGCTTCCGCCATTACGCCGGCGGCCAGCTGGTGCAGGAGATCGACATGGCCGCGCCCGTGCGCGGCGCGCGCATCGTGCTCACAGACGACAAGGGCATCCGCGCCGACATGACCGCGTCATGGCTCGCGCAAATGGGTTTTGAAGTTCTTGTGCTCGACGGCGGCTATGACGGCGACCTGGAACAAGGCGCGCCGGTCGACGTTGCCAAAGCCCGATCCCGCGCATCGCTATCGCAGACCTTATGAAGGCACCGACAACTCCACAGAAAAGATGCAGGCCTATCTCGATTGGGAATTCGGCCTTGTCGAGCAGCTCCGCCGCGACGGCACCCACGGCTTCTTCGTGATCTGACGCGCGCATGCAAAACGCCTCGCTCAGCCGCCGCTCCGTCCTCGCGCTAACCGCGGCCGCGCTGCTACCGGCACAAGCGCGCGCGGAAAACTATCCCTCGCGGCCGATGAAAATCATCGTGCCGTTCGGCCCCGGAGGCTCCGGCGACATCACCGCGCGGCTGATCGGCAAGCAGATCGAGGAACTCACGAAGCAGGCCGTCGTGGTCGACAACCGGCCCGGCGCCAACGGCATCATCGGCACCATGGCGGTGAAGACATCGGAGCCCGACGGCTACACGGTGCTCTTGATCACCACCTCCACCCACGCCGCCAATGTCAGCCTGGTGCGCAATTTGTCCTACGACCCCGCCAAGGATTTTGTCGTCGTCGGCGTATTCCGCTCCAGCGGCAGCTATCTGATGGTGCGTCCGCAGGCGCCGTGGCGCGACCTTGCCTCCTTCATCGCTGCAGCAAAGGCCGAGCCGGGCAAGCTCACCTACGGCTATTTCAACGCGTCCTCGCGCACGCCGCCGGAATATCTCAGCCGCCTTGCCGGCATCGCGCTGCAGGGCGTGCCCTATCGCGCGATTGCGAATGCCATTGCCGATCTCATCTCCGGCGAGATCGATTGCCTGTTCATGGACACCACGGCGTCGAACCAGTATCTGTTCAACAACCAGCTTCGCCCGCTCGCGATCACGCGGCTGACGCGCGCGCCGCTGACGCCGGATGTGCCGGCGGTCGCCGAAACCTTTGCCGGATTCCAGCTCACCGGATTTCTCGGCATGGCGGTGCCGTCGGCCACGCCGCGCGAGGTCGTCGAGAAATTGAACGGGTTGATCGCGGACGCGCTGACCGCGCCGGAAGTCCGTCGCCGCATGGACGAGTTCGGCTTGTCTTACGACATCACAAGCCTTGCCGATTGCTACGCCGAGGTGCGCGCCGAGCGCGAGCGTTGGACGGAATATACTAAAATTGCCGGGATCCAGCCGGAATAGGCGTTATCCATCCCGTAAAAATATCCCGGTACCCCGTCTTGCGCGAACGAGATGGCAGGCCTATGTGCGCGGCAGGCGGCTATGAGCATCAGCTTAACCGAGGGCCGCCGATCGAAGCCGGGCCACCGGCTTTATGACAACCCCCGTATTAAAGCGCCGAACCATTTGCGTCGTTGCCGCGACGCAGACGGATGACGCGCGCCGCTGCAATCCTCGGCTGCACCTCGCATCCACAGGATTGAGCGGTTGAATGACAGGAGACGTAAGATGGACATCACCACCCTTGGCACTGGCCTTATGACGCCGGCCCTCTGGGCCGGAGCCGTCGTCGTGTTTCTCATCCTGCTGCGCGCGTCCAACGTCTTTCGCTACATCTCGAACAACCAGGTCGGCATCGTCGAGAAGCTGTGGACCACCAAGGGCTCGATCAGCGAAGGTTTCATCGCGCTGAACGGCGAGGCCGGCTACGAGCCCGAAGTGCTGCGCGGCGGCCTGCATGTCTTCTTCCCGTTCATGTACCGCATCCACAAGTCCGATCTGGTCACGGTCGGCCAGGGCAAGATCGCCTATGTGTTCGCGCGCGACGGCGCGCCGCTCGGCGCCTCGCAGGTGCTCGGCGCCAACGACACCGAGGACAAGTCGGATTTCCAGGACGTGCGGCGCTTCCTGCTCGGCGGCGGCCAGAAGGGCCCGCAGCGCAAGATCCTGCGCGAGGGCACCTACGCCATCAACACCACGCAGTTCGCCATCATCACCGACGAGCGCGTCTACGGTCATGCGCTGAGCGACGCAGGAACGCCTCGTTCTCGACGCCATGCAGCTCACCATCGCCGAGCGCTGGGGTTTCACGCCGGTGATCCTCGCCGCCGACCACGACCTCGTCGGCATCGTCACGGTGCATGACGGTCCGTCGCTGCCGCCGGGCGAGATCATCGCGCCGGAGGTCGGCATCGACCTGCGCGACGCCGAAGCGTTTCACAACAATTTCCAGGAGCCGGAGAAATTCCTGCACGCCGGCGGCTATCGCGGCCGCCAGCTGCAGGTGCATCGTCGAGGGCACCTGGTACATCAACCGCCTGTTCGCCACCGTCGAGTCGGTGCCGAAGACGGTGATCCCGGTCGGCAATGTCGGCGTCGTCATCTTCTACACCGGCCCGCGCACCGCCGACGTCTCGGGCGAGCAGTATCGCCACGGCGAGCTGGTCGTGAACGGCAGCCGCGGCGTCTGGCGCGATCCGCTGCTGCCCGGCAAGTACGCCTTCAACACCTATGCCGGCAAGATCGAGATCATCCCGACCGTCAACTTCATCCTGAAATGGGTGCGCGGCGAAGCCGGCGCGATGAAGCTCGACGAGAACCTGTCGGAGATCTCGCTGATCACCAAGGACGCGTTCGAGCCGACGCTGCCGCTCTCGGTCGTGATGCATATCGACTACAAGAAGGCGCCGATGATCATCCAGCGCTTCGGCGACGTGAAGAAGCTGGTCGAGCAGACGCTCGATCCGATGGTCAGCGCGTTCTTCAAGAACATCGCGCAGAAGATGACCCTGATCGAACTGCTGCAGAACCGCGCCGCGATCCAGGCAGGAATCGGCGACGGAGATGAAGGCGAAGTTCGAGACCTATTCGCTCGATCTGCAGGAGGTGCTGATCGGCACGCCGCGCGCGCCGCCGGGCGACCACACGATCGAGAACATCCTGATCCAGCTGCGCTCGCGCCAGATCGCGCGCGAGCAGGTCGAGACCTATCAAGGAGCAGGAAAAGGCCGCGGTCCAGGAGCGCACGCTCGAACGAAGCCAAGGCGACGGCCGCGGCGCAATCGGCGCTGACGCAGTCGCTGATCCAGGTCAAGGTCAACGAGAACGAAGGCGCCGCGGCGCTGGCCCGCGCGCAAAAGGATGCCGAGACCCGCAAGGTGACGGCCGCCGCGGTCGGCGAGCAGTCGCGCCTCGAAGGCCAGGGCGAAGCCGATCGCGCGCTCGCGGTCGGCACGGCGAACGCGCAGGCCACCAAGCTGTCGGTCGACGCCTATGGCGGCCCGGAATTCCGGCTGGCCGAGCAGAACTTCGCAAAGTTCGCCGAAGCGCTGACCAAGATCAACCAGCCGCTGGTGCCGCAGTTCCTGATGTCCGGCGCGCAGGGCCAGGAAGGCAACAGCGCCGGCCTGATCCCGACCGCGATGCTGAGCTCGATGTTCGGCCGCATGATGCCCGACGCGCTGGAGAAGCTGAAGGACGAAGCGCCGAAGGCCACGCGCAGGCCGAACGGGCAGTGAGGCTTGTGTCCACCTCTCCCCGCAAAACGCGGGGAGAGGTGAGTGACCCACCTACGTTATTTCCCCGGCCGGCCCTTCGGCGCCACGAATACGTCGCGGTGCGGGAATTTTTTCACCAGCTCCGCGGTCTGGCCGAAGTTCGTCGCCAGCACGTCGGCAGGATTACCGGCGATCCATTGCGTCAGATCGATGCTCTCGTAGATGCCGCTGTTGAAGCCGATCAGGATCCGCGCCGCCGTCGTGCCGGTGTTCTCGATCGAGTGCCCGTAGCCCTGCGGGATATAGCCGACGTCGCCCTTCGCCAGTTGCTCGGTGCGGAAGCGGCCGTGCGAGCCGAACAGCGTCACGCTGACATCGCCCGCGATGACGTATTGCCACTCATCCGCGTTCGGGTGCCAGTGCAGCGTGCGCAACGCGCCGGGATCGAGATCGAGCACGACGCCGGTCACCGTCTTTGAGATCGGGAAATCGGCTGGCGTCGACCCGCCACTCGCGGCCGCCTGCGAAGGTCGCGGTCGGCTTCTGCGACAGCAGCCGGTATTTGTGGCTCTCGCGCGGCTGCTTCCAGCCCTGCAGCGGCACGGACGGTTTGGCGGGCGGGATCTTGCCGCGTGCGAAGTACACCTCCTCCTTGGGGAAGGAGTCGAACGCGGATTCCGGCAGGCCAAAATTCTTCGCCAGCAGCGGCTTTGGCGTATGCCCGATCCAGTCGGTGATGCAGAAGGTGCCGAACTCCGAGAAATAGCCGTTGTCGAAGATCAGGATGAAGTGGCACGGCTTGTTGTCGAGGCATTGCAGCATGTGGCCGTGGCCGCGCGGAAAATACCAGACGTCGCCGGGCTCGAAATCGTTGGTTTCGGACGCGCCTTGCGGATCGATCACGGTGGTGCGGACGCGGCCCTCCAGCACGAACGCCCATTCCGCTGCCGTCGCATGCCAGTGCAACTCGCGCATCGCGCCCGGCTCGAGCTTCATGGAGACGCCGGCGATGCCCTTGGAGATCGGCAGCTGCGTGACGGTCGCCTCCTTGCCAAAGCTGTTGCCGATCACCTTACCGGTCGACTTCTCCAGCGCGAACTTGAAGGTCGGCAGCTCCTTCTCCGCGAGCGCAGGGTCGGGGACGTTGTTCATGAAGGAGGGATCGCCGGCCGCCGCCTGCCCCGATCCGCTCAGCGTCGCCAGCGCGGCGATGCCGGCGGTGGCGGTCAGGAATTCGCGGCGATGCGGGTCGGACATGAGTATCTCCTGAAGGATGAGCGTGGGCTGATTCTACATCAGTTCGGCCTTTCATCAACGCAACATCGCATTTGCGTTTTCCAGTATCCCTCAGGTTGCAAATCGCGCGCTGCGGTCTGCTTTCTCCGTATTACTCCGGTGATGAATCGCCCGTTATAAGCGGCAAACGATCACACGTTTCACGGGCTCTTTACCCAATTGATCGTATCGTGACGTCCAACCGCGCTGAAATTGTTTGGGGCAGGCGCGGAGAATCGAATCCATCCCTCCATCGTCCTTCGGGGTTGTTTGGCATGCGAGAATTCATTTCCGCGCGATCGATGCTGCTTGCGTCCGCCGTTGCGGTATCCGGTCTCGGCGTATTCGGCTTCGCCACCATCACGCTCGGCGCCGCCATCGTCGGCGAGACGCGCCGCGTCGATGTCGGGAAGGCCGCGGAGGCCGGCATCGATGCGCTGAAGGCGCAATACAAGCGGCCTGCGACGATCCCGTTTCCGAAGGAAAATCCCTATACGCCGGACAAGGCCTCGCTCGGCAAGAAGCTCTATTTCGATACGCGTATCTCGGTGACCTCGGCGCAGTCCTGCGGCAGCTGCCACAGCCCGGGCTTCGGCTGGGCGGACGGCCTTGCCGTCGGCGTCGGTCACGGCATGAACAAGCTCGGCCGCCATTCGCCGACCGTCGTCAACGCCGCCTGGGGCGGCATCTTCATGTGGGACGGCCGGCTCGCCACCCTCGAGGAGCAGGCGCTTGGCCCTATTCAGGCGGCGGGCGAGATGAACATGCCGCTCGACCAGCTGATGCAGCGCCTTGCGACCATTCCCGAATACAAGCCGATGTTCGATGCCGCGTTTCCCGGCGAGGGCATGAGCGCGAAGACGCTGGCCAAGGCGATCGCGACCTATGAGCGCACCATCGTGTCGGAGCGCGCGCCGTTCGATGCCTGGATCGAAGGCAACGAGAAGGCGATTTCCGAGGAGGCCAAGCGTGGCTTCGTCCTGTTCAACAACAAGGCCCAGTGCGCCGCCTGCCACGAGGGCTGGAATTTCACCAATGACGGCTTTCAGGACATCGGTCTTGCCAGCCAGGACATCGGCCGCGGCGAATATCTGCCCGGCGTGATCAAGATGAAGCACGCCTTCAAGACGCCCGGCCTGCGCGAGATCGGCCGTCGCAGCCCCTACATGCATGACGGCTCGCTCGCCACGCTCGAGGCGGTGGTCGAGCACTACAATCACGGCGGCGTCGATCGCGAAAGCCGGTCCGACCTGATGAAGCCGCTCGGGCTGACCGCGCAGGACAAGGCCGACCTCGTCGCCTTCATGAAGACGCTCGACAGCAACCTCAGCCCGACCTCCGTTCCCGTGCTCCCGCGCTGATTTCAATCGCCGCCAAAAGGATTCTCGAAAATGCGCAAACTGATCCCCGTCGCCCTCGCCATCATCACCGGCTTTTCCGTCGGCGCGCTCGCCGCGGCCAACCAGGAAATCCATCAGAAGGGCAGGGTGTTCTCCTCCGAGAACGTCACCCTCAAGAAGGGCGATGCGCTGACCTTCGTCAATGACGACACCATCCCGCACAACATCCTTTCCACCAGCAAGGGCAACGAGTTCAACCTCGGTTCGCAGGCGCCTGGCGCCGCCACCGATGTCACCTTCAAGGAGGCCGGCGACGTGCAGGTGCTCTGCGCCATTCATCCGCGCATGAAGATGATGGTCAAGGTTACGGACTGATCGCCGAAGAGCATGATCCCGAAAAGTGGGTACCGGTTTTCGGACAAGATCATGCTCAAGAAAAGAGAATTGAGCGTGATGGCGGCTCGAAGAACCGTCATCACGCGCTAGAGCGCCGGAGACTTTCAAGATGTCGATTCGTTACAAGATTTTCGGTGCGTTCAGCGTCGTCATCCTGCTCGCCTGCGGCCTTGCCTTTTACGGCATTCGCGGCATCTCCGATTCCGGCGATCTCGTCGTGCGCCTGTTTGACGGCCCGCTGATGGGCATCAATCACGCCCGCTCGGCCCATGCCGCGGTGAACGAGGCGCGTCTGCTGATGTATCGCAGCTCGGTCGAGGGCTCTTCGAAGGACGCGGTGGCGAAGTTCGAGAAGCTCGTCAAAGGCGCCGGCGAGGACCTCGCCGTCGTTCGCGATCGCGTTCCCAGCCCGAACGTCTCCAAGGCGCGCGAGAAGGCCGAGGCCGGCCTCAAGCAGTGGTCGGCGTCGGTCCTGAAGATCCTGAAGCCGGCCGAGGGCGGCCAGACGGAAATCCCCGCCGCCTTCGTCGTCGCCCGCCAGGGCGATGCCGTCGTCGCCGCGGTCGACGACCTCGTCGAGATGGTCGCGGCCTATGGCTTCGAATACCGCACCGAGGCTGAGGGTGCGGTGGCTGCGTCGCGCACCACCATGACCGCCCTTGCCATCGGCACCGTTGTTGTCGGGTTGCTGGTCGCGCTTGCCTTCTCCTTCTCTCTCAGCCGGCCGATCTCCGCGGCGGTGCGTATCGCCGAACGCGTCGCCGCCGGAAACTTCACCGATGAAATCGCGTTCGCCGTCGTGACGAGCTGGGCCGGTCTGCTGAAGTCGCTCGCGGTCATGCAGGCGAGCCTGAAAGCCCGCGCCGATGACGAGCTCGCTCTTGAACCTCGGCCAAGGACCAGACCACGGCCGAGCAGACCGGCCGCCGCCAGCGGCTCGAAGCCGAGATCGACGCGTTCCGTTCGACCTTCTCCGAGGTGCTTGCCAATACCGACCGGATGACCGGCGAGCTATCCGGCACCGCCAAAACCCTTTCCTCGATCGCACAATCGGCCGGCGCGCAATCCAGCGAGGCGGCCACCACCGCCGGCGAGACTTCGGCCAACGTCCAGACCGTGGCGCAGGCTGCGAGCCTGCTCGGCGACTCCGTGCAGGCGATCCAATCGCAGGTCCACGATGCGTCTGCGACCGTGCAGCGCGCCTCCGGCATGGCGGTCGCGGCCAACGACACCATCGGTGCGCTCGCCCGCGCCGCGCAGCAGATCGACGAAGTGGTCGGCTTCATCCGCACCATCGCGGGGCAAACCAATCTGCTCGCGCTCAACGCCACCATCGAGGCGGCGCGCGCCGGCGAGGCCGGACGCGGCTTTGCCGTGGTTGCTTCCGAGGTCAAGGCGCTCGCGACCCAGACCGCGAAGGCTACCGAGGACATTTCCGCCCAGATCGCCGAAGTGCAGAGCGCGACCAAACAGGCGGTGGACAATGTCGGCGCCATCGCCGCCATCATGGGTGACATCGACAGCTTCACCGCCGCGATCTCGAACGCGGTTCGCGAGCAGAACGAAGCGGCGAGCGAAATTACCCGCAGTATCGGTCATGCCGCCACCGGCACGGCCAATGTCGCGCGCAGCATTGCGGGCACCGCGGAGGCGACCGAGAACACCAACCGTTCGGCCGACATGGTGCTGGCAACCGCCAACGGCCTGTCGGAGCAGGCGGCGCAGCTGCGCGCGTCCGTCGACCGCTTCCTCGCCAACGTGGCGGCCTGATCCTGGCTGCGCCGGGGCCGCGACAGCCCCGGCAAAACCGGCTTTGAATTCCTAGCTCGCCTTCGCCAGCAACTCGCTCTGGCCTTCGCGCACGAAAGCCTCGAACGATTTCGGCCTGGCGCCGCCGATGCTTTCGATCGACCCGCTCACGCCGTATTGGGGATCGTTCGGATCGATCGCCGCCGAGCGCAGCGCCTTCCACAGCGAGGAAAGATGGGCGATGGCGTGCTCGTTGTAGCCGCGCGAGGCGGCGTTGACTTTCCATTCCTCATCGGAAATTTCCACATAGCGAATGTCCCGACCGAGCACGCGGCCGAAGGTCGCGATGATCTCCTTCAGCGAGATGGTGGCGCCGATCAGCGGATAGGCGGTGCCGGGAACGAGGTTCTCGCTGGTCAGAAGTCCAGTAGCGACGCGCGCGACGTCTTCGGCCGAGATCATCGGCAGCACGGTGTTCTCGCCGCCCCAGGGCAGCCGCACCGCGCCCTGCGCGGGCAGGCTCTGGCGGGCCATCGCGCCGAGGTTTTCGAAGAACACGGTGGCGCGCAGATGCACCGCGCCGATATCGGCCCATTCGAACACCTGCTCCGACAGATAGTTCTGCCGCATCCGCGGCGTCGGCGCGTCCGGCGAGGATTGCAGCATCACGAGATTGACCAGACGCGACACGCCGGCCTCGCGCGCGGCAATCGCCATCGCCGCGGTCGCATCCATCAGCCCGTCCTGCACCGGATAGGCGAAGTAGATCGCGCTTGCGCCTTTCGCGGCGCGCTGCACCGACTTGATATCGAGGAAATCGCCCTCGAAAATCTCGGCGCCGAGCGCGCGCAATTGCTTGGCGCGATCGTCGACCGTGCGAACGAAGGCGCGCACGGGAACGCCGCGCTTGAGCAGCATTTCGGAGACGTGCCGGCCGGTCTTGCCTTGCCGGCCGCCGGCTGCGGAGGTCACGAGGACGGGTTTGGTCATGGGGAGGCTCCCGGAGGTTGGATTTGCTGTGGACATTGGCTAATGGTACCGAGTCGGTACCATATGATTGGGAGTATGGTACTGATTGGTACCAAGTCAAGGCATCGCGATGGTCACGAAAAAGTCAGCCAAGCCGGTTCCCGCTCCCGACGGCGAAAACCCGGTACGGGCGCGGATCCTGGAAGCGGCGTTCTCGGCCTTCATGGAGCGCGGCTTTGCCGCGACCTCGACACTGGAGATCGCAACCCGCGCCCGCGCCTCCAAGCGCGAGCTCTATGCCGAATTCGACAGCAAGCAGGACATGCTGCTCGCCTGCATCCGCCAGCGCGCGGAACGGCTGAGGTTGCCGGTCGATTTGCCCGAGATATCAGACCGCACCACGCTGGAGCGGGCGCTGGTTGCGTTCGGCTCGCAGCTGCTGCGCGAGGTCAGCGATCCCGCCGTGGTCGCCGTGTTTCGCCTGGCGATCGCGGAGGCCGTTCATGCGCCCGAGGTGGCGCAAACGCTGAGCGACGTCGCGATGGCGGCGAGCCGCGAGGCGGTGCGCGAGATCATGCGCCGCGCCATCGACGCGCGCCTGCTCGGCGGCGGCGCTCCCGAGATGGCCGAGCATTTCTTCGGGCTGCTCTGGGGCAGCCGGATGCTGGGCCTGTTGCTCAACACCGCGGAGCGCCCGAGCACCAAAGAGATCGCGGCACGCGCGGAGAGCGCGGCGTCCGCCTTCCTGGCTGTCTATCCGGCGCCCGGGAAGCGTTGAAGGAACCCCCCGCTTGGCCTATCTGTGAACCACCATTGAATCGAGGCCCGCCATGACCGCCCATCAACGCAACCTTTCCGTCGCCATCGACCCCGTGAAACTCGACCGTCTCGCCGAGGTCGCGATCAAGGTGGGCCTGCAACTGCGCGAGGGCCAGGATCTGCTGCTGACCGCGCCGGTGGCGTCATTGCCGCTGGTGCGGCGCATCGCCGAGCATGCCTACAAGGCGGGCGCGGGTCTGGTGACGACGTTCTTCTCCGACGAGGAGATGACGCTGGCGCGCTACCGCTTCGGGCATGATCTGAGTTTCGACCGCGCCGCCGGCTGGCTCTATGAAGGGATGGCGAAGGCATTCGCCAACAACACCGCGCGGCTGGCCGTGGTCGGCGACAATCCGATGCTGCTGTCGGGCGAGGACCCGTCCAAGGTGGCGCGCGCCAGCAAGGCCAATTCGATGGCCTATCAGCCGGCGCTGGAAAAGATCGTCAATTTCGACACCAACTGGAACATCATCGCCTATCCCTCTACCGCTTGGGCGAAGCAGGTATTTCCCGACGATGCCGAGGATGTCGCGATCGCGAAGCTTGCCGACGCGATCTTCTCCGCCTCGCGCGTCGACAATGACGGCGCGGTGGCGAACTGGAAAGCGCATAACGCAAAACTGCGCGAGCGTACCGAATGGCTCAACGGCCAGCGCTTTCATGCGCTGAAATATTCCGGGCCCGGCATGGATCTCACCATTGGTCTGGCCGACGGCCACGAATGGGAGGGCGGTGCTTCCACCGCCAACAACGGCATCACCTGCAACGCCAACATCCCGACCGAGGAAGTCTTCACCACGCCGCACTGCCGGCGCGTCAACGGTCACGTGGTGAGCTCGAAGCCGCTGTCCTACCAGGGCACGCTGATCGACAACATCCAGGTGAAATTCGAGGAAGGACGCATCGTCGATGCCAAGGCCTCGCGCGGCGAGGAAGTGCTCAAGAAGGTGCTCGACACCGACGAGGGCGCGCGCCGGCTCGGCGAAGTGGCGCTGGTGCCGCATTCCTCGCCGATCTCCAAGAGCGGGCTGTTGTTCTTCAACACGCTGTTCGACGAGAACGCGGCCTCGCACATCGCGCTCGGCCAGTGCTACTCGAAATGCTTTGTCGGCGGCACGAAACTTTCGCCGCAGCAGATCGCCGCGCAAGGCGGCA
Organism: uncultured Alphaproteobacteria bacterium; assembly: GCA_963726865.1. Classification (GTDB taxonomy): domain Bacteria; phylum Pseudomonadota; class Alphaproteobacteria; order Rhizobiales; family Xanthobacteraceae; genus Bradyrhizobium. The sequence continues at coordinate 198,747 of CAVSEE010000015.1, forward strand.
ACCAGAGCCTGATCCATATCGACTGGATGATCGGCAATGCGAAGACCGACATCGACGGTATTCATGCCGATGGCAGCACAGTGCCGGTGTTCCGCAAGGGTGAGTGGGCCTGACATATTGCGAGCGGTCGATCGCTGAATTTCTGCGTCATATGTGAACCCTCACACACGGCTTAACTCGCAATGGCAGCATACTGTGGGGGCAATCTAAGATTGCTCATCACAGGAGAGTTAAATGGCGACAGATGCAGCGTTTGGCCAGGCGGCAAAATTCACCAGCGATTTCGGCTTCAATCTCGCCGTCAGCGACGACAAGAAGGCGTTCACGGCCAGCTTCAGCGGCCTCGAAGTCGTGCTCGAGGGCAAGTCGGCGCCACCGGTTGCGACGCGGGTATTTTCCTTCACCATCCCGCTGTCAGGCACGGATGCCTGGCAGGAAATTCCGTTCGCGGTGCAGGGCTTCGTGGCTTCGGAGAAGGAGGCCAACGCCCATCTGGTGTTCACCGTCAACAACCAGAGCACGGTGATGGATTTCCCCGCCAACTCGAATACATCGTTCACCCAGCAGCTCAAGTACAAGCCCGAGGATGGCGCGGCTGAGGCGCGCATTACTGTCTTCCTGCTTGCCGACCGCGACTCCACGTCGGACTCGGCCGTCCACGTCAACGTCAGCACGATCGACACAGACATGGCGGTCGCCGCCATCAAGAAGGCGAGCTGACCCGAGGCCCGGCTCAATAGCGGGTTACCGCGCTCCGAGCTCAGCCGTGCGGCAGGCGCTCTCCGCTTCCCGCACGGCCTGTGCTATTCAAGCGCCCATCGACCGGTCGCCGCGCGGCGATTCGGACCCCGAGGGGAGGCTTGCGATGGCGGCCGGAGAAGAACCGCTCGATCCCTGCTGCAACGACATGGCGGCCGCGCTGTCGTTCGAGACCGGCCGACACTTCTTCGTCGAGGACGGCGCGCTGCACCTGCTGGTCGCTCACACGCCGCTGCTCGATGGCGGCGAGGCGGAACTGGAGAATGTCGTGCGCTACTGCCCGTTCTGCGGCAAGCCGACGGAGACCATGTTCGAGCACTAGAGCATGATCCGGAAAAGTGTGAAGCGGTTTTCCCTGCGACAAACGCGAGGCGTTTGCGCGGAGATCATGCTCAAACAAAGACTTTAGTCCTTAGCCGATCTGATTTCGCCAGCGTCGGCGCCGACGGCGGCGAGGTGATCATCGCTTCCATCGTGTCCAGCATGTTGTCGATGGTGAAATTCTGGTCCCACAGCCGGTCGCTGCGGCTCCTGCTTTCCAGCGCCGCCTCGTGCGCCGACAGGATGGCGTTGGCGTAGATCGAGAACAGCGTCAGGCGCTGCTCGATCAGTTTCGGCGGCAGCGGCAGCATCTTCTTCAGGTAGTCGAAGCAGGCGACATAGCCGGTATTCCATTTGTTGTTCAGCGCCGCCCGCAGGGTCTTGCGGTCGGAAGCCTGCAACAGCGACGTGAAGCGGATATAGCCGCGCCAGCGCTCGTCGTCGGCGAGCTCGATGACGGGCATGACCAGCACGTGCAGGATTTCGCGGATCGAGGCCGGGCCGCCGCGGGCCTCGATCTCCTGCAGCATACCGCGCCGCCGCTCGTCGAGCACCGCCGCGCCATCCACCACCATCTGCCGGATCAGCTCCTCCTTGGAGCCGAAATGATAGTGCAGCGCCGCGTTGTTGCGCTGCCCGGCCGCCGAGACGATCTGCTGCACCGTGACCGCGTCGACGCCGTTGCGGGCGAACAGCATCTGCGCCGCCGCCTTGATCTGGTTTTTGGTGTCTTCCGACGCTGCGCGGGAGCTTTCCCGCATCCTGGTTGACATGGATATCGGTCCTGACTTATTTTAAGCGAAATCGCTTAACAATAAAAGCGGGTGGGAGACGGCTCATGCGCGTACTCGTTGCGGGCGGCGGCATCGGCGGACTAACTACTGCGATTGCGCTGCGCCATCAAGGTATCGACGCGCTGGTGCTGGAACAGGCGCCGGTCATGAACGAGATCGGCGCCGGCATCCAGATCGCCGCCAATGCGGCAATCGTGCTGCGCGAGCTCGGGCTCGAGGCCGGCATGCGCGCGGTCGGCGTCAAGCCACAGTCCTATGACTACCGCGACTTGCGCAGCGGCCGCATGCTCTACCAGGCCCCGCTCGGCGACGAAGCGGCCGGCCGCTACGGCGCGCCGATGTACAACATCCATCGCGCCGACCTGATCCAGCTGCTGTTCGACGCCGTTCCATCAGAGGCGAAACGTCTCGGTGCGCGCTGCGTCGCCGTGTCGCAAGACAAGGACGGCGTCGAGGTGACGCTGCAGACCGGCGAGAAGGTTCGCGGCGACGTGCTGGTCGGCTGCGACGGCATCCATTCGGCGGTGCGCAAGCATCTGCGCGGCGAGGAGGAAAAGCACTTCGCCAACATCCTGATGTGGCGTTCGCTGATTCCCGCAGAGAAGCTGGAAGGCCTCAATCTGCCGGAACGCGGCAATTACTGGTTCGGCCCGGGCCGCACGCTGATCACCTATTGGGTGCGGCCGAAGAAGCTCTACAGCATCCTCGCCTCAGTGCCCGCGCACGAAGTGCAGCGCGAATCCTGGGACGACAACGGCGACATCTCCGAGATGCTGCGCTCGTTCGACGACGCCGAGCCGCGCGCCCGCAAGATGCTGGAGCAGTGCCCCAGCGTCTTCATCACCGGCATGTTCTACCGCGATCCCATCGACAACTGGACCGACGGCCGCATCACGCTGCTCGGCGATGCCGCGCATCCGATGGTGCCGTTCCTGGCCGCCGGCGCCGGCCAGAGCATCGAGGATGCCTGGACTTTTGCGCGCGTGCTGGCGCGGCGGAAGGACGACATTCCCGGCGCATTGCTCGAATATCAGCAACGCCGCCTGCCGCGCACCACGCGCATCCAGGCCGGCGCGCGCGCCGCGGTCAAGCTGATGCATGAGGCGGAGACGCAGCGGGTGCGCGACCGCAACGGCCGCTGGAAGGGCATGGCGCGGATCGATCCGCTGGCGGAAACCAGTTGGGGCCTTGCGTGGTCCTATGACGTCGTCAAGGCGGTCGAAGGCCCGCCCGGCGAGGTGCTCAACGTCACCGGATTGCGCGAAGGCAAGCGGTTGCAGCGGCCCGAGGGCCAGCGCGCCTTCGATCTCTGGAAATACGCGTTCCGCCCCGAGGACGTCGCGCGCGGCCACGACGGCTTGCGCGAGGCCTATGACCGCTTCCTGACCACGAACTTCCCGCTGCCGGATGGCATCAGCGCCGTCGAGGACGAACTCGGCGACGTCAAGGCGTGGCGCGTCTCGGCGCCGGACGCGCCGCGCGGCAATGTCGTGCTGCATTTCCACGGCGGCGGCTATCTGATCGGCTCGGCCAAGGGCTCGCTGGAATATGCCAGCCGCCTGGCGGCCGCCGTCGAGGGCACCTGTTACACCGTCGACTATCGGCTCGCGCCGGAGCATCCGTACCCGGCCGCGATCGACGATGCCGTGATGGCCTACCGTGCGCTGCTGGCGCGCGGCGTCCCGGCAAGCTCGATCCTCGTTTCCGGCGAGTCGGCCGGCGGCGGTCTCGCGGTGGCACTGGTATTGGCGCTGCGCCATGCCGGCGAGCCGTTGCCGGCCGCGATCTTCGCGGCGGCCCCGTTCGCCGACCTCACGCTGTCGGGGCCGAGCGTGAAGGCGTTCAACGGCGACGATCCCGCTGCCAACCGCGACCTTCTCACCTTCATGGGCGCGTCCTACTTCCAGGGCCACGAGCCGACCGATCCGCTGGTCTCGCCGTTGTTCGGCGATCTCGCAGGTCTGCCACCGCTGTTCGTCACGGCGACGCAGGGCGAGGTGCTGCTGAGCGACACCACGCGGCTTGCCGAGCGGGCGGAGAAGGCCGGCGTCGATGTGACCTTGCGCGTCGTCGAGGATTCCGTTCACGTCTACACCATCTTCCCGTTCCTGCCGGAAACCAGGACCACGATGGAGGAAGTCGCCGCCTGGGCGAAACGCAACCTCCGCCGCAACGACACGAGAACGCAGGCCGCCGAATAATCTCCGCATTGTCTATCCGACAGGCCGGCGCCTATCGGCGGTGATGAACTACCTGAAGGCGGTGCAGGCGGTGAAGACCGATGACGCGGCCGCCGTGATGAAGCACCTGAAGTCGACGCCGATCAACGACATGTTCGCGCGCAACGGCAAGGTGCGCGCCGACGGACGCATGGTGCACGACATGTATCTCGTGCAGGTCAAGGCGCCCGGCGACGTCAAGCAGAAGTGGGACTATTATAATGTGAAGGAGACCTCCCGGCGGATGAGGCCTTCCAGCCGCTGTCGACCTCGAAGTGCAAGATGGTGGCGCAGTAGGACTGCGCCACGCCCCTCATGCCAGCTGCAGCCGATAGAAATCCGTCGCGGTCTTCGAGAACAGCGCGGTCTTCTCGGCCTCGCTGTACTGTGCGGCGAGGCGTTTGAAGGCGTTGAAGATCACCTGATAGCTGCACTGGCCCTTGTCGGGCGGGAAATTGCTCTCGAACATCGCGCGGTTGGGGCCGAACGCCTCGATGCAGGTCTCGATGTAGGGCCGCCACGCGTTGGCAGCTTCCTCCGAGGAAGGCGGCTTCGGCCGCAGATGGAAGTCATAGCCGAGCAGGCACATCGCAAGACCGCCGAGCTTGACCACGACATTCGGGCATTTGGCGATGTCCTGGATCGAGGCCTTCCACACCTTGAAGGTCTCCTCGCGCTTGCCGGCAAAGCGGCCGCGCCCGATCGGCCCGCCGCAATGGTCGAGCACGATCTTGGTGTCGGGGAAGGCGCGGGCGAGATCGGCCAGCTCGCCGATCTGCGGATGGAACAGCCAGGAATCGAAGGAGAGATTGAGCGGCGCGAGGCACGCAAAGCCCTTGCGGAAGGTGGGATCGAGCAGCAGGCCCTTCGGCCGCGTCGCATACATGCCGGCGACCTCGGGCTCGGCATCCCAGGCGGAGGAATGGCGGATGCCGCGGAAGCGGCCGTTGCCGGCAACGATCTCGGCTTCCAGCACGCCCTTGGCGGCATCGCCCAGCAGCATGTTGGCGTGGCTGACGATGGCGGCGTTGATCTGCGCCTTGCCGTAGCCGCCGCTCGCGCTCATCGCGGCGACGCCGTTGGCGAATTCGACCTCGCCGACCGGGCGGATACGCTTCCGGTCCGCCGGCGCGGTACATCGAACGGCAATCGACATAGACGGTGGCAATGATGTTGTGGCCGGAGGCGATGTCGTCGGCCATGTCCTCGATCATGTAGCGCAGACCGCCGCGATCCCAGAGATGGTGATGCGGGTCGACGATCGGACGGGCGGGATCGAGGATCTCTTCGCTGTACTGGGCAAGCCAGTCCTCGCGCGGATCGGCGTAGAGCCCGCTGGAGGAAGCGGGCGCGGTGCTGGCGGACATTGTCACTCCCCGATGTTGTTCTTGTTGATTGGGCGACTGGTTTTACACCCCGTCGAGAATGATCACCGTCGGCGCCGTTGGCAAGGTGTCTCGGGAAATCTTCAGGGAGCGCCCGTTGCGCTGGTCGATCGCGAACTGCTGGCCGATCTTCTGCATGAATTCGTCGAGCGGGGTGGCGAAGCGGTGCATCGGCAGCACCACCGACGAGCGCAGGCGCTTGGTGATCTCGGAGACGCCGTCGAGCGACATGGTGTAGGCGCCGTCGATCGGCACCATCAGGATGTCGATGCGGCCGATCTGGGCAAAGTGGCTCTCGTCGAGCTTGTGGTGGAGATGGCCGAGATGACCGATGCAGAGGCCCGCGACCTCGAAGATGAAGATGGAGTTGCCGTCCCGGATCATGTCGCCGCCGGAGAAATCGCCGTAGTAGCGACGGATATCGGTGGTGACGTTGCGGATATAGACGTCGCCGAGACGCATCTCGATATGCGCCGGCTTGCCGTCCTCGACCCAGCCGTGCAGGACATGGGGAATCTTCGGATCGGGAAACAGCGTATAATGCGTGCTGTGCGCCCGGTTCATGGTGACGATATCGGGCAGCCGGCCGGGCGCATGGTAGGCGCCGGAAAAATCGGTCGCGATCCGTAACCCCCCGGGCGTGTCGATGTAGTAGGTGGAGTGGCCGGCATAGGTGATGGCGACGTCCTCGGCCTTGGCGGCGAGGCGATAGCTCACCGGCACCGCGCGCGGCGCGCTCGCCATGGCGAGGCACTCGCTGCGTTGCGGCGCTTGCGCGAAGGCCGGGCCGGCGAAAGAAAACAGCAAGGCAAGCGCGGCGATCAATCTCGACATGACTGGCCCGTTCACGAAGGGACGTTTTCAGTCACTCTATCGTCGAATCCGGCCGCCGTCATGACGGCAACCGCGCATGCGTCAATCCCGCCGCGGGCTGATCTTCCAGGTGGCGGCCATGATGGCTGCGGTCAGCAGGGCGCTGATGGCGGCGGGTAGGGGCGCGGCCAGCGCCAGCGCCGCCGTCGCGGCCCAGCCGATCGAGGAAAAGGCTTCGGCGAAGGTCGCGATGCGCGAGGAGGTCTGGCGGCGGCGGAACTGGCTGCGCCTGGCCTGCACGCGAAACCAGAGCTGGATCGCGGTGGCGGATACGGTCGCGACGATCACGCCGAGCGCGGTGAGCGCGGCCTGCATCGGAGACGCAAAGGCGAGCGCCGCGACCAGCGGGGCAAAGATCGCTGTGATCGTGATCAGCACGACCTCGATCTTGGCGCGCGTCACGCTGGCCGATGGCAGCGGCGCGGTCGCGACCAGGTCGGCGGCGTCCTCGCCCGAAATCGTCAGCCAGGCGAGACCGCCGGCGAGCTGGCCCGCGGCCATCACGATGACCGGCGTGATCAGGATGATCGCGGCCGAACTGTCGGAGAAGCTGCGCCACAACAGCAGCGCCGGCGGCACCAGATAGAGCAGCTGCATCAGGCTCTGCGACAGCAGCCAGGGATCGCGCTTGAGCAGCACGAATTCCTTGCGCCGCAGCGCCTGCTGCCGCGAGCTGTTGCGGAACGGATTGGCGCGGTGGGCGGCGCGAGATGAGGCGCCGCCGGCGGAAACGTCGATCGCGGTGTCGGCGAAGCGCGGCGAAAAGATCGCCATCACGGCGCCGAGCATCATGAGGCCGCCCGCGAGCAGCAGCAGCAGGGCCTCGCTGTCGCCGAGCGCGGCGCGGGCCGGCCACCAGATCAGGCTGTCGGCATCGGGCGCAAAGCCCGCGGCCGCATCCGACGTCAGCACGGCAAAGCGCGACAGCGTGCCGTAGGACAGGATCGCCGCGATCTGAAGCGCGATGACAAAGCCGGCGCCGACGACGGCGGCCACGATTTGCGCCACCAGCCGCGTGCGGCTCGGGCCGATCAGGCGAAACAGGATCAGCGTCACGGCAATGGCGATCGCCGCGGCCGACAGCCCGATGGCGATCACGACGCCGAAAGCAGCGAGCCAGCGCGCGCCGCCGAGGAAGACGAGCACATCGACGAACGGTGTCGAGAACAACAGCGCCATCGAGGTGACGGACAGCGCGATCGCGGCGATGCGAACCGAAAAGATGTTGGTCAGCCGCACCGGCGAAGACATGATCAGATCGAGGTCGGCACGGGCGTAAAACACCCGCGTCACCGACTCGATGGCCTGCGACAGCATCAGCGCCCAGGCCAGCGCAATGGTTGCCGTCAACACGATCAGCGAGCTCTTGTCGAGCGGCATCTGCAGGTCGGCGAAGCGGCCGATCACGGCATAGGCCGGCAAATGCATCAGCGCGGCGAAGACGACGAGGCCGATCAGCGCGGCGCGCTTGCGCCCGCGGCGGCCGCCGGTGAGCATGGCGATCCATTCGCGCCAGGCCAGGCGCACTTCATGGCGGACGAACCAGGAAAGGCTGGAGGCCGAGCTCATGCCGCGGCGGCCTCGTCGACCAGCGCGATGAACATGTCTTCCAGCGTGTCGTTGCGGCCGTTTCGTTGCCGCAATTCGTCGAGCGTGCCTTCCGCGATCAGGCGGCCCGCGGCGATCACGCCGATGCGGTCCGCCATCCGCTCCGCAACTTCAAGGATGTGCGTGGTCATGATCACGGTGCAGCCGGCGCGGACGCGCGCCTGCAGCAGTCCCTTGACGTGACGCGCCGACAGCGCGTCGAGGCCGGTCAGCGGTTCATCCAGGATGATCAGGCCGGGGTTGTGCACCAGCGCGCCGGCCAGCGCCACCTTCTGGCGCATGCCCTTGGAAAATCCTTCGCAGCGTTCGTGCAGGTGCGGCTCAAGGCCGAGCGAGCCGAGCAGGTCGTGCGCGGAAGCTTCGGCGGACGCCGCATCGATGCCCCAGAGGCCGGCGACGAATTCGAGATATTCCAGCGGCGTCAGCTTGTCATAAATCATCGGCTCGTCGGAAACCCACGCCATCGCCTGCTTGGCGGCGACGGGGTCGGCCAGCGCATCGATGCCGAGGATCGACACCGATCCGGCATCGGGCCGCAGCAGGCCCGCGACCATGCGCAAGGTGGTGGTCTTGCCGGCCCCGTTGGGGCCGAGCAGTGCGTAAAACTCGCCCCTGCGGACGGCAAGATCGAGCGCGTCGACCGCCGGCCGGTCAAAACACTTGGTTAACCCTCGCACTTCCAGTGCGGCTCCTCGCACTTCCAGCGCGTCTTCGTTTCTCGTCATACGGAAAATCCATGTCCGGTGCGGCCACCGACCATGGACTGAAGTTGTTTCGGCGCGGTGAATCGTCTCGCCGCAATGATTAACAATTCGGCGGACTGCGGCATTTCTCCGCAAGAAGCAAGTGGTTAGGTCAACCAAGGTTTGTTGACAGGGATCAGGGCTTTGGGGCTGTATAGCCGCGGCCCGACACAGGCCTGAACCGGCGCGCCAAGACGCCGTAGCGTGTTGACACAAGATGCGAAAAGGCGGTCCTCCAAGAATCGCCGTCGTGTCGGGGGAGGGATGCGAATGCTGGACTTTGTTCAGCAGCTGGTGAGTGGCATTGCGCTCGGCTGCGTCTACGGCCTGATCGCGCTCGGCTTCGTCCTTATCTACAAGGCGACCGAGGTCGTTAACTTTGCCCAGGGCGACCTGATGATGCTGGGCGGGTTCTTCGGCTTCACCTTCATCGGCATGCTCGGCTTCAACTACTGGGTCGGTTTTGCCTGCGCCGTGGTCGCGATGGCGGTGTTCGGCATGCTGGCCGAGCGCGTGGTGGTGCGCCCGATCCTCGGCTATCCGCAATTCTCCATCATCATGGTGACGATCGGTCTCGGCTATTTCCTGCGCTCGATGGCCGGCATCATCTGGGGCACCGACGACCTCAAGATCGACACGCCGTTCAGCCAGGGCGTTTTGAAGATCGGCTCGCTGGTGCTGGCCTATGACAAGCTCTCGGTGATCGCCGCAACCCTGATCCTCTGCGGGCTGCTCTATCTGTTCTTCAACCGCACGACGCTCGGCACCGCGATGCGCGCGAGCTCGGAGAACATGCTCGCCGCCTATTACATGGGCATCCCGGTCAAGCGCGTGGTGTCGATCGTGTGGGCGATCAGCGCCGCGGTGGCCGGCACCGCCGGCGTGCTGCTCGCGCCGATCACCTTCATCCATTCCAATGTCGGCCTCGTGCTGGGGCTGAAGGCGTTTCCTGCCGCCGTGCTCGGGGGCTTCGGCTCGATTCCCGGCGCGCTGGTCGGCGGCGTGATGATCGGCGTGATCGAGAGCATGGCCGGCTTCTATCTGCCGCAGGGCTGGAAGGACGTCGCGCCTTACATCGTTCTGCTCGCGGTGCTGCTGCTCAAGCCCGAAGGCCTGTTCGGCCTTCACACACGCAAGAAGGTTTGAGGCGGCGATCATGCGCTTCATCTTCAAGACCGACTACGAAGACGACATCCGGCTGTTGCCGCATTCGGGCTATCTCTGGACCTATGGCACGCTGCTGGTGCTGCTGGCGATCGCGCCCTTCGTGTTCTCCAGCTACATCATGAGCCAGCTGGTGTTCGTCTGCATCTACGCCACCGTCGGCGTGGGGCTGTTGATCCTCTCCGGCTTTACCGGCCAGGCTTCGCTCGGCCACGCCGCATTCCTTGCGATCGGCGCCTACACGGCCGCGTATCTGCAGCAATATAATGTGCCGTTCCCGGTGTACTTCCTCGCCGCCGGCCTGCTCACCGGCGTGGTCGGCGCGCTGGTCGGCTTTCCGGCACTGCGGCTGCAGGGCATCTACCTCGTCATCGCGACGATTTCCTTTGCCTTCATCGTCGAGGAGATCCTGGCGCGCTGGGAGAGCGTGACCAACGGCAACGAAGGCATGCGGGTGAAGACGCTGTCGCTGTTGGGTCAGGCCGTGCCGCGCGACGGTCCCTCCTTCTATTTCCTCTGTCTCGGCGTCCTGATCCTCACCATCGTCGGAACGCTCAATCTGATGCGCTCGCCGACGGGACGGGCCTTCATCGCGATCCGCGACAGCGAGACGGCGGCGCGCAGCATGGGCGTCAATGTCGCCCTCTATAAAGTGAAATCGTTCGCGATCTCGGCGGCGATCACCGGCCTTGCCGGCGTTCTCTTCGCCCACAAGATGACCTTCATCTCGCCGGAAATGTTCACGCTGCAGCTCTCGATCGAGTTCATCATCGTGATCCTGATCGGCGGCACCTTCAGCCTGCACGGCGCGGTGCTGGGCGCGATCTTCCTCGTCATGATCGATCCGTTCCTGACCTATCTGAAGGACGACATGCCCGGGATCATTGCCGGCGTTGCCGCAACCTTCGGCGCCAGCAAGGCCACCGCATCGAATGTCCAGAGCAATGTCGCGGCCTTCGCCTCGGCCAACGGTTTGAAGGGCGTGATCTACGGCGTCATCATCATGGTGTTCGTGCTGTTCGAGCCGCTCGGGCTCTACGGCCGCTGGCTCAAGATCAAGCTCTTCTTCCAGCTGTTCCCGCTCTACAAGCGCGCCACCTTCAAGCGGCAGAAGATCTACGTGAAATCGGAGCGCAACCGATGAGCTATTTTCGCGCCGAGAACCTCTCGCTGCATTTCGGCGGCCTGAAGGCGGTCGATGCCGTCAGCTTCGCCGTCGAGAAGGGCGAGATCCTCTCGATCATCGGCCCCAACGGCGCCGGCAAGAGCTCGATCTTCAACCTGATCTCGCGCATCTATCCGCCGACCCACGGCACGATCTCCTTCGAGGACCAGGACATCACCCAGGAGCCGGCCTACGACATCGCGAGACTCGGCATCGCCCGCACCTTCCAGAACATCGAGCTGTTCGAGAATGCGACCGTGCTGGCGAACCTGCTGGTCGGCCGTCACCGCCACTCCACCACCAGCCTCTGGCAGGAGTTGCTGTTCCTGCCGGGTGTGCGGGCGAGCGAAAAAGTGCATCGCCGCCGGGTCGAGCAGGTGATCGAATTCCTCGATCTCGAACCCTATCGCGACAAGCTGATCTCGGGCCTGCCCTATGGCGTGCGCAAGGTGATCGAGCTGGCGCGCGCGCTGTGCTCGGAGCCGAAGCTGATCCTGCTCGACGAGCCGTCCTCGGGACTGAACGTCGAAGAGACCGGCGACATGTCTTTCTGGATCCGCGACATGAGAAGCGAGCTCGGCATCACCGTGCTGATGGTCGAGCACGACATGAGCCTCGTCAATCGCGTCTCCGACCGCGTGATCGCACTGAACTACGGCAAGGTCATCGCGATGGGCACTCCTGCGGAAGTGCAGAGTCATCCCGACGTCGTTGCCGCGTATCTGGGCGCCTAGAGGGGAATGATGCGATGAGCGCCTCCGACATCATCCTCAAGCTCAGCAATGTCGAAAGCTATTACGGGCCGATCATGGCCATCCGTGGCATCAGCCTCGAAGTGCCGCGCGGCAAGATCGTCACGCTGCTCGGCGCCAACGGCGCCGGCAAGACCACGGTGCTGAAAACCATCTCGGGCATCCTCGATCCCCAGAAGGGCTCGATCGAGTTCATGGGCAAGCCGATCCAGCGCATGGAGGCCGACAAGATCGTGCGCATGGGGCTTTCGCATGTGCCGGAGGGACGCGAGGTGTTTCCCTTCCTGACCGTGCGCGAGAACCTGATGATGGGGGCCTATCCGCGCAAGGACAAGGACGGCGTCGCCGAAGACCTCAACATGGTCTACGGCTATTTCCCGCGGCTGAAGGAGCGCCTCAACCAGCCGGCCGGACAGCTCTCCGGCGGCGAGCAGCAGATGCTGGCGATCGGCCGCGCGCTGATGAACCGGCCGACCATGCTACTTTTGGATGAGCCGTCGCTCGGCCTGTCGCCGATCCTGGTGAGGGAGATTTTCACCATCATCCGGCGCGTCAACGAGGAGCAGGGCACCTCGATCCTGCTGGTCGAGCAAAACGCCAAAGTGGCGCTGGAAACGGCACATTACGGCTATGTGCTGGAAATCGGCCGCGTCGTCATGAACGACACCTGCGAGCGGCTGATGAATTCGCAGGACATCCAGGAATTCTACCTCGGCGCCAAGGAAGCGGGCGCGCGGGGCGAGCGGCGCTGGAAGAAGAAGAAAACGTGGCGTTGAGAATGGCTTGGCGGTAGATTCGGCCTCGCGCACCGCGAACAAGACCGGCTTGAGCCGGCGGCGGGCAGAGGCCTTGACCTGAGGGAGGAAGCAAGCATGGCCGGAATGGCAGTGCTGACGGTGGCCGACACGATTGCGAGGAGCTTCTTGCTTGCCGTGGACAAGCGCGGCGACAAGCCCGCGATCCGCGAAAAGAAATTCGGCATCTGGCAGCCGACCAGCTGGCGGCAATGGCTGCAGATATCGAAGGACATCGCTTACGCGCTGAATGCCAGCGGCTTCCGGCCCGGCGACGTCGCCTCGATCCTCGCCAATGCCGTGCCTGAATGGGTCTATGCCGACATGGGCATCCTCTGTGCCGGCGGCGTTTCCTCCGGCATCTATCCGACGGACTCCACGGCGCAGGTCGAGTACCTCATCAACGACTCCCGCACCCGCATCGTGTTCGCCGAGGACGAGGAGCAGCTCGACAAGCTGCTCGCCTGCCGCGCGCGCTGCCCGACGCTGGAGAAGATCGTTGTCTTCGACATGGAGGGCCTCGCCGGCTTCTCCGATCCGATGGTGCTGTCGCTCGCCGAATTCATGGCGCTCGGCCAGAACCACCGCGCAGGGCCGCGAAGAGCTGTGGGACGAGATGGTCGGCAGCCGCACCGCGGGCGATCTTGCCGTCCTCGTCTACACCTCGGGCACCACGGGCCCACCCAAGGGCGCGATGCATTCCAACCGCAGCGTCACGATCCAGATGCGCCATTCCGGCGATCTCTTGCCGTCGACCGACGCAGAGGAGCGGCTGGTATTCCTGCCGCTCTGCCACGTCGCCGAGCGCGTCGGCGGCTACTACAATTCGCTGGCGCTGGGCTCGGTGATGAATTTCGCCGAGAGCCCGGAAACCGTGCCGGACAATCTGCGCGAGGTGCAGCCGACCGCCTTCCTCGCGGTGCCGCGGGTGTGGGAGAAGTTCTATTCCGGCATCACCATCGCGCTGAAGGACGCCACCTCGTTCCAGAAGTGGATGTACCGGAATGCGCTTGCGATCGGCAATCGCATGACCGAGTGCCGGATCGAAGGCCAGACGCCGTCGCTGGGCCTGCGTATCGCCAACAAGTTCGCCTACTGGCTGGTGTTCCGCAACATCCGCCGCATGCTCGGGCTCGACCGCTGCCGCATCGCGCTTACCGGCGCGGCGCCGATCGCGCCGGATCTGATCCGCTGGTACATGGCGCTCGGCATCGACATGCGCGAGGTCTACGGCCAGACCGAGAATTGCGGGGTCGCCACCTTGATGCCGACCGAGCGCATCAAGCTCGGTTCGGTCGGCAAGGTGGTGCCGTGGGGCGAGGTGATGATCTCGCCGGAGGGCGAAATCCTGATCAGGGGCGACTTCCTGTTCATGGGCTATCTGAACCAGCCGGAGAAGACCGCCGAGACCATCGATGCCAAGGGCTGGCTGCATACCGGCGACGTCGGCGCGATGGACAACGAAGGCTTCGTCAAGATCACCGACCGGATGAAGGACATCATCATCACCTCGGGCGGCAAGAACGTCACGCCGTCGGAGATCGAGAACCAGCTGAAATTCTCGCCTTACGTCTCGGATGCGGTGGTGATCGGCGACAAGCGGCCGTATCTGACCTGCCTCGTCATGATCGACCAGGAGAATGTCGAGAAGTTCGCGCAGGACCAGAACATCCCCTTCACCAACTATGCGAGCCTGTGCCGCGCCACCGAGATCCAGGATCTGATCTGGCGCGAGATCGAAGGGGTCAACGCCAACTTCGCGCGCGTCGAGACCATCAAGAAGTTCTACCTGATCGAGCGCCAGCTCACGCCCGAGGACGAGGAGCTGACGCCGACCATGAAGCTGAAGCGCAGCTTCGTGAACAAGCGTTACGCCACCGAGATCGACGCCATGTATCGCGATCGGGCGGTGGCCTGATTTTGCGGGAGAAGAGAAGGAAACGGCGAAGGATTGAGAGGCCCCCAACCTTCGCCCAACACGGGCCAAACGAAGAGGAGACTGCGAATGTCGAAATCGTTCAAGGCGCTGGGCCTTGCGGTGGGCGCCCTTGCGCTGACCCACCTGCCGGCTGCAGCCCAGACCAAGGTCACCAATCAGGGTATCTCGGCCGACGAGATCGTGATCGGGACGCATCAGGACCTGTCCGGTCCGATCAAGGTCTGGGGCGTGCCGGTGTCCAACGGCATGAAGATGGCGGTGGAAGAGATCAACGCCGCGGGCGGCATCCAGGGTCGCAAGATCAAGCTGGTGCTGGAAGACTCCGGCTATGATCCGAAGCGCGCGGTGCTCGCCTCGCAGAAGATGGTCGAGCGCGACAAGGTGTTCGCGATGGTCGGCCCGATGGGCTCGCCGACGGTGCTGGCCTCGCAGGACGTGCTGTTCGACGCCGGCGTGCTGCAGCTGTTTCCGCTGACCGCGGCCGAATTCACCTTCAAGTTCGATCCCGCCAAGCCGCAGGAGCGGCTGAAGTTCAACAACCTGCTGCCCTATGTCGAGAGCACGCGCGCCGCGATCAAGTACATGATGGAGCAGAAGAGCTTCAAGAAGCCCTGCATCATGCATCAGGACGACGAGTACGGCAAAAACGTGCTCGACGGTTTCAACCAGCAGCTCGACGTGATGAAGGTGCAGCCCGCCTCGATCACCAGCTACAAGCGTGGTGCGTCCGACTTCAGCGCGCAGATCGCCAAGATGAAGTCGGACGGTTGCGATCTCGTGCTGCTCGGCACCGTGATCCGCGAGACCATCGGCGCGATGACCGAGGCCAAGAAGCTCGGCTGGGACGTCACCTTCCTCGGCGCCACGCCGACCAACGTGCTTGAAGTGCCCGCGCTCGGCAAGGAAGCGGTCGAAGGCCTCTATGCGGCTTCCGGCTTCGAAATTCCGTACGAGGACACGGCCAAGGGCAAGGTCAAGGAGTGGCTGGCCAACTACAAGAAGATGTTCTCTACCGACGCCAACACCCAGGCGATCATCGGCTACAACGCGATCCAGACCTTCGCCTTCTATGCCAACAAGGCCGGCAAGGACCTGACCGGCCAGAAGATGATGGACGCGCTGGAGTCCGGCGACAAGTTCCTCGACATCTTCTCGTCGCCGCCGACCAAGTTCTCCAAGACCGACCACCTCGCCAACACCATCACCCAGGTGCAGCAGATCAAGAACGGCCGCTGGGTCCTGGTCAAGGAAGGCCTGATGTTCTGAGGATTTCCTGAGGCTTCAACGAAGAAGGGCTGCGCGAGATGATCGCGCAGCCCTTTTGTTTTGCTCTCTACCCGGCCGTGACGGCGGTGGTTATTTCGGCCGGATCGCGTCGGCCGTGCCCTGAATGAAGGCCTGCAGCTTCGGGATGTCCTCTTCCTTCAGCTTGCCGGTGAAGTCCGGCATGCCCTGGTCGCTGAACGGTCCCTTGAAGACGAAGTCCTTCAGGTTGGCGATGGTCTCCTTGGAGACGTAGCCGAGGTTGCGGACGTTGCCGCCCTTGTCGACGCCGGGCACGCCGTGACAGAGCACGCAGTTGGTGAGGTAGAGCAGCGTGCCTTCGCCGACATGCTTCGGATCGTATGGCACGCCGGCCAGCAGCCCCTCGGTCTGGTACTTCACGAACTCCGGCGGCGATGCGTTGCCGTCGATCGCGTAGGTGTAGACCGTGCCCGGGCTCTGCGTTTCGGTGGCGCGCTGCATGATGCCGAACACGCCGCCCCAGCCGACCGCGATCGAGACATACTGCTTGCCGTCGATCATGTAGGTGGAGGCCGCCGCGACCACGCCGCTGCCGACCGGCTTCTCCCACAGCTTTTCGCCGGTCGTTGCGTTGTAGGCGATGAAGCGTCCGTCGGCCGTGCCCTGGAACACCAGATTGCCGGCGGTGGTCAGCGTGCCGCCGTTCCACGGCGCGACATATTCGGCGCGCCAGGCTTCCTTCTGCTTGACCGGATCCCAGGCGAGCAGGCGGCCGAACGGCTTGTTCTTCGGCGGATCCGCGTCGAAGTTGTAGCCGATGTTCCAGCCCAGGCCGGCGCATGCGGCTTTCCGGGCGCGTTCTCGTTCTGCGTCCAGTTCTTGTCGTCGACCAGCGCGCAGCGGAATGTTCTGCGCCGGCAGATAGACGAGGCCGGTCTGCGGGTTGAACGACATCGGATGCCAGTTGTGCGCGCCGAACGGGCCCGGGATGATGTCGCAGGGCTTGTCGCGTGCGCGCGTCCGGCCGTCTCGATCGGCCGTCCGTTGGCGTCGTAGCCGGTGGCCCAGTTCACATCGACGAAGTTCTTCGCCGAGATGAACTTGCCGTTGGTGCGGTCGATGACGAAGAAGAAGCCGTTCTTCGGCGCGTGCAGGATCACCTTGCGCGGCGCGCCGTCGATGTTGAGGTCGGCGAGGATCATCGGCTGCGTCGAGGTGTAGTCCCAGTTGTCGCCGGGCGTCTCCTGGTAGTGCCAGACGTACTTGCCGGTGTCGGCGTTGAGCGCGACGATGCGAGGCGAGATAGAGATTGTCGCCGCCGGCGGGGCTGCGCGCGTTGCGGGCCCAGGGCGAGCCGTTGCCGGTGCCGATATAGATCAGGTTGAGGTCGGGATCGAAGGTGATGGTGTCCCAGGCGGTGCCGCCGCCGCCGCTTGATCCAGTATTTGCCGCGCGGGATCCCAGGTCTTCGCCGCCGCCGCCATCGACTCGTCCTCGAACGGCTTTGACGGATCGCCCGGCACGGTGAACCAGCGCCAGGCCTGGTTGCCGGTCTCGGCGTCATAGGCGGTGACATAGCCGCGCACGCCGTATTCGGCGCCGCCATTGCCGATCACCACCTTGCCGTTGAAGACGCGCGGCGCGCCGGTGATGGTGTAGGAGTGCTCCTTGTCGATCAGCGTGTCCTTTTCCCACGCCACCTTGCCGGTCACCGCGTCGAGCGCGATCAGCCGGCCGTCGTAGACGCCGACGAACACCTTGCCCTTCCACAGCGCGACGCCGCGATTGACGACGTCGCAGCAGCCCTTGTAGCCCTTCTCCTTGTCGACCTTCGGATCGTAGCTCCACAGCCGCTTGCCGCGTGCGGGCGTCGATCGCATGCACGACGCTCCAGGATGCCGTGACATACATGATGCCGTCGACGACCAGCGGCGTCGCCTCGACGCCGCGCGAGGATTCCAGCGGATAGCTCCACACCAGGCCGAGCTTCTTGACGTTGTCGGCGTTGATGTCGTGCAGCTTGGAAAAGCGCGTTTCCGCATAGTCGAGGCCGATGGTCGGCCAGTCGTTGGACGTCGCCGTGTTGGTGCGGATCGAGGCGCCGTCGACCGCCGAGGTCACCGCCTTGATGTGGTCGGGCGAGCCCTTCGTCTGCGCGGAAGCGCAGCCGAGCGACAAGCGCCATGCCCAGGCCGAATGCGAGCGCAGCACCAGCGAGGCGCTTCGGTCGATCGGATTGTGGGGGAGTGGCGGGGAAAAACAGGCAAGCGGAAGCAACACGCGGCAAACGCATCATTTCATTTCCCTCCCGGTGATCTCTGGCGGATCTGTTGAGATCGTATGCCGCTGGAAAGGATCGCGTCAATGAAACGCGCGATGTGAAATGCAAAAGAGAAAATTCGTCTCGCC
Source organism: uncultured Alphaproteobacteria bacterium (assembly GCA_963726865.1). Lineage (GTDB taxonomy): Bacteria > Pseudomonadota > Alphaproteobacteria > Rhizobiales > Xanthobacteraceae > Bradyrhizobium. The sequence continues at coordinate 216,917 of CAVSEE010000015.1, forward strand.
TTCATTTCGCCAAACGAAATTGGGCGGTGGTATCCCAGACGCGGTGCAACATCGGCGGGAGCGGCGGTTTGACGTGTAGACGCAAGCTAGAGCGTGATCCGGAAAAGTGTGAAGCGGTTTTCCGAAAAAGCGCGATGACCATCGCCCTCTACGGCCCGCGTTGCGCGGTGCCGTATTCCACGGGGCGCAGTGCTTCGGTGCTGCAGCGCCAGCTGCCGTCCTTGGTCTTCTGGAAGGCGAATGACTTCTCGACCGCGAGACGATAGCCGACCGAAACGTTTTCGCGATCCCGGTTGGCGCCGGGCGTCGGCGCCTTCACCTGGCGCTTCTGAAGATCCCAGCAGGCGCCGGTGCAGTTCGTTGCGACCGGGCTGCAGATCGAAAACGGCGCCAGCACGCGCATCTCGACCTGGGCCGTCACGATCGCCTCGCGTTCGGAGGTCTCGACGTCGAGCTGCAGCACGCGGCTGATGCGCAGGAAATTCTCGCAGACATTGGCGGCGTGGATGCGGCCGACACAGAGATCGACCGCATCCGCATCCGGCGAGGGCGACAACATGTCCTTGCCGAAGAATTTTTTGGGATCGCCCTTGGCGACGGCGGCTTCCGCAATCTTCTGCTTGATCATGTCGTTCAGGCAGGGCTCGGCCGACTCCAGCTCGCTCAGCGGCACGTTGTCCTTGTCGTCGAGTTCGCAGATCCGGTCGCGGGTGCGTTCCCACCGGGCAAATTCGGCAAGCGCGCCCTTGGCCTCCTCCTCGCGGAGCTTTCCGATCAGTGCGACGACGTGGTTGTTGAGCTCCTTGTCGGCGGTGGCGAGCTGCGGATCGGCGCAGATCACCAGGCTCGCGGTGGTGTTGGCCGCCAGGCAGTCGAAATTCGCATCCGCCAGGACCGCGATCCGCTCCTGCGTGGCCTTGAGCAGGCAGGCCTTGACGGTCGGGAAGGCCGCCGGCTGCACCGGCTGCAGCCCGTAAACGCCGCAGCTCGCGTTGCGGCTTCCGATCCACTCGACGTTCTCCTCGACCGCCGCGCGGCGATCCACGATGCGGCTCAGCCGCGCCTCGACGGCGGCGCTGAGGCGGGGCGCGAGCGCATTGAGGTCGGGGTCGCCGCAGAACAGCTGATCGGCCGTTTCTCTCAGGCTGGCGCAATTGTTCTTGGCGAACAGCGGCAACATTCCCGCCATGGGCGAGGCGGTTTGCGCCGATGCCGGCGAGGCCCAGCCGAGGGCAAGCAGGAGGAAGGCAAGCACGATCGATCGCATCTCAACTCCCGCCCGGGCGCACAAGCGCCAGATCACCGCCGCGGCAACCGCAGCCGGCGGCGAAATGGAATTGGATGGAGCAGGTTTGTCAATCCGTCGCCGCTGCGGCAATTTTGGCGGCAAGCGTCGCGCGCGGGCGGGGCAGGCTCAACCGCCGGCAGCAGCGATGGCGGCCAGCAGCGGGGCGGGCGCATAGCGGCGGATGCTGTCGCGATCCATCACGAAGGTCGGCCGGTAATTCCTGATCTCGGCATCCTCGACCATCGCCATGCGGCGGTTGTCGAGGGTCAGCCAGCGGCCGTCGAGCCGGACGGCGGCCACCGCATGGTCCTCGCCGCGGACGGGCTCGCGCATGATCACGATGCGCAGGTCGTCCGCCGCGATGCCGGCGAGGCGAAGTGCGGCAAATTTGGCGATCGCATAGTCCTCGCAATCGCCGGCGCCGCGACTGAGCGTGGCAAGCGGCGAAGCCCAGACATCGGTCTCGCCATATTGCGCCTCGTCGCTCATGGCGCGGATCGCGAGGTTGATGGCGCGGTTGATCTCACCGGGTTTCGCGCGGCCATGGCGCTCTCGCGCGGCATCGACGATGGCGAGCAGCCGCAGCGCGGCCGGCGACACGCAGCCTTCGCGGTCGCCCTCGCACAGCGCGAGCTGCACCATGTCGTCGTCGAGGCGGCGCTGCAGGCCAAGCCACTTGTCGTGCAGGCTGCCGGCAGCAAGCGCCACGGCGGCAAGGCCGAACGGTTCGCTCGATCGTGCAGCAAGGTCAGGCGCGGGCGCGGCAATGGTCTCGGCCCTCAGGCCGGACACCGATCCGAACCAGGCCAGGCCAAAAGCAACCCAGACTGCACGCAATGCGTGCAATCGACCGAAAAGCCCCATCTGACGCCCCATGTCCGGGCATCGGCGGGCCTTTTGGCCTCACGCGTGACCGGATCGTTTGACGGGGACGAGGATCGGCTGGAGGGCTTTGGATTGGCTTAAAACACGGCGAATCGGCCCGAAAACCGCGAAACAGGCTGAAACTGGCGTCTCGGAAGTGTCGAAAATTTTATCGATCCGGCCGGCTTTCCCGGCGGACTAACCCAAATAGGGGATGCCTATCGTTGATTTTGGGTTAACAAGGACGAAGGTGCTGACAGACGCGTGATTTGTTAGCGAGATCACAGTTTTAGCCTCACCGGCGGTGCAATATCCGGACGTAGAAATACGGGACGGGCCGGTCAAAGTATAAATCTGCAAGGATATACTTTGAATACGTTTAATTCGTTCAGCTGCGGTTCAGCGGAGCCAAAATATGCTTATGTATTGGGATAGTATTACTGGGACATCGCCAAATCATCCAAGTAAATCGGGCTCGTCCATGGCTTTGCTTAACGGGCGGGCACAAGCATTGGATGGTTTCGCCTAGCACCCGCCAATGATATGCAAGACTAGCTTGCTCAATAATTTCTAAATATTAACCCTTTTCCGGTGGCCGCTTGAATTTCGTTTCCAAATTCGATGGCAGCTCTGTCCGTTTCGGGAATTCATCCGAAAGCGCAGGCGCATGTCGAGTCGGTGACCACCAAGGCGCCGGCGGACGCGATCATCGTTCCAGGACGCGCAGTTGCTGTTCACCGGCGACTTCAAGCGCAGCGGCAGCGACCTCGTCATCAGCAAGGGCGACCATGAGCTGCGGCTCGCCGACTACTTCAAGGGCGAGAAGCATGCGCCGCTGGCCTCGCCCGACGGCGCCTATCTCACCGGCAGCCTCGTCGATGCGCTGACCGGCCACGTCCAGGTCGCGCAGGCCGACGGCAGCGCCAGCGTCGTCAAGATCATCGGTCACGTTACCAAGCTGAGCGGCAACGCCACGGTCATCCGCAACGGCGTGTCGATCATCCTGAACAATGGCGACAACGTCCATCAGGGCGACGTGGTCCAGACCGGCTCCAACTCGACGCTCGGCATCACCTTCATCGACGGCTCGGTGTTCGGCCTCGCATCCAATGCGAAGATGGTGCTGAACGAGATGGTCTACGACCCCAACGGGTCGAACAACTCCTCGCTGATGAGCCTGGTGTCCGGCACCATCTCCTTTGTTGCCGGCGCCACCGCCAAGCATGGCGACATGAAGGTCGACACCCCGGTCGCCACCATGGGCATCCGCGGCACCGCTGTGCCTGGTGGAAATCGAATTCGATCTGTCCGTGGCGCAGCCGGCCCAGCCGAATCGCGCTTGGCGTGCTTGCTCCGCCGGTCAAATTCCAGGTGCTGGTCGAGCCCGACGGTACCACCGGCTCCTATGTGCTGCTCGAGCGCGCGACGCTGTTGCCGATGGCGACCATCAACCAGGCCGGAACGGTGACGACCGTCAGCGGCACGGGCGCGGTCTCGTTCCTCGCTTCCGCGCAATTGTCGCCGGAAGCGATGAAGCTGATCAGCGAGGTCTTCTCGCAGAAATATACCGACAACAGCAATCCGAAGTCGGACACGCATTTCACGGATACGCCGGTTCCGGATGCCACGTTCGGCTTCAAGTTCGCCAACGGCGACCCCGGCGTGGGCGTCATCCACTTTTCGCAATACGCTCCGAGCCAACGAGCGGTCCGAGCAGCAGCCCCACCGGCCCGCCCGGCCATATCCCCGGAAAGCCCGAGCGTCTACGCCTCTAACGGCGATGTCTCCGAGCGCGAGCTGCTGACCGGCAGTTCGCTCGATCGACACAGACGTCCGGCATTATCACCTTACGCGGACGTCAATGCCGGCGATATTCCCACGGCGCGGACCGCGTTCACGGGCTTCGCCTACCAGGACGCCCACGGCAACAACGTCACGGCGACGCTGACGGCGACGCAAAAGGCGGCGATCGCCAATGTGTCGGTGCCCCTGATCGTCGTGCAGGATCCCAGCGCGAAGAATAACGGCACGGCGACCTGGACCTACAAGATCCCGGACGGCGCTGCCGACTTCCTGGCCGACGGCGAAAAGCTGACGCTGACCTACACCGCGTTCGTCGACACCAATTTTGCCCCGGCCAACGAGACCGGGACGTGACGTTCACGGTCACGCTCACCGGCACCAACGACACGCCGACCATCGTCGTCGAGCAAACGACCGCGACAGGCGGGGTGGTCGAGGACAGCAACGTCAATGCCTCGGCGGCAACATTACTCGCGACCGGTGGCACTATCACGTTCAACGACGTCGATCTCACGGATACGCATACGGCGTCCTTTGCGCTTAGCTCGTCGCACGCCAGCGCCAGCCTTCCGGGATTTGCGGAAAACACGGGCAGATATCGGAACGTTTGCGCTCACGCCGGTCAGCGAGATTCCGGCGGACGGCGATGACTACCGGCTCGCTGGGCTGGACCTTCACGCTCGACGACAGCAATCCGGTCCTGCAGTCGCTGGCGGAAGGCCAGACCATCACGCTGGTCTATATCGTAACGGTGTCGGACGGCCATGGCGGGACGGTCGACCAGGAAGTGACCGTCACGATTACGGGCAGCAACGATTCGCCCAATCATGCGCCGACTATCGTCGGGGAGTTGACGACAGCGACCGGCGACGTAACCGAGGATATTGACGTCAATGCATCGGAGCAAATCGCGGCCGACGGTACGATCACTTTCCGGGACGTCGACCTGATCGACACCCACACGGCGAGCTTCGTGCCGGCCTCGTCGACATCGAATGCGCACCTGCCGGGCTTCACCAACAATACGACCTATGTCGGCACCTTCGCGCTGAACCCGGTGAGCGAGGACAATACCGACACCGATCAACACCGGCTCGGTGGGCTGGACCTTCACGCTCGACGACAGCGACCCGATCGCTGCAGTCGCTGGCCGAGGGCCAGACCATTACGCAGGTCTACACGGTCACGATATCGGACAACCATGGCGGCACGGTCACCCAGGACGTCACCGTCACCATCACCGGCACCAACGACGCGCCGACCATCGAGACGGCGCGACGACGGCGAGCGGCGGGGTGACGGAAGATACCGCCGTCAACGCCTCGAACGACATCACGACCAGTCGGCACGATCGCCTTCCAGGACCTCGACCTGATCGATACCCACACCGCGAGCTTCGTGCCGGAAGTCGTCGACCTCCAATGTGCACCTGCCGGGCTTCACCGACAATCGACCTATATCGGCACCTTCGCGCTCGCATCCGGTCAGCGAGAACAACACCGACACGATCAACATCGGCTCGGTGGCTGGACCTTCACGCTCGACGACAACGATCCGACGCTGCAGTCGCTGGCGGAAGGGCAGACCATCACGCAGGTCTACACTGTCACGGTGATGACGGCCACATCGGCGGCACCGTCACGCAGGACGTCACCGTCACCATCACCGGCACCAACGACACGCCGACGATCGATGCTGCCGCGACGACGGCGAGCGGCGGGGTGACCGAGGATGCTGCCGTCGACGCCTCGAACAACATCACGACCGGCGGCACGATCGGCTTCCAGGACGTGGACCTGATCGATACCCACACCGCCGGCTTCGTCGACAAGTCGTCGACCTCCAACGCGGCGCTGCCGGGCTTCATCAACAATTTGAACTACATCGGCACCTTCGCGCTCGATCCGGTCAGCGAGAACAACACCGATACGATCAGCACCGCATCGGTGGGCTGGACCTTCACCCTCGACGACGACGACCCGACGCTGCAGTCGCTGGCGGAAGGGCAGACCATCACGCAGGTCTATACCGTCACGGTGGACGATGGCCACACCGGCGGCACCGTCACCAAGGACGTCACCGTCACCATCACCGGGACCAACGACGCGCCCACGATCGACGCCGCTGCGACGACGGCGAGCGGCGGGGTGACCGAGGATACCAACGTCAACGCGTCGAACGAGATCACTACGAGCGGCACGGTCGGCTTCAACGATGTCGACCTGATCGACACCCACAGCGCGAGCTTCGTCGAGAAGTCGTCGACTTCCAACGCGTCGCTGCCGGGCTTCGTCGACAACTCGACCTATATCGGGACCTTTGCGCTCGATCCGGTCAGCGAGGACAATACCGACACGAACACGGCCGGCTCGGTGGGCTGGACGTTCAACGCTCGACGACGACGATCCGACGCTGCAGTCGCTGGCGGCGGGCGAGACCATCACGCAGGTCTATACGATTACGGTGTATGACGGTCATACCGGCGGCACCGTCACCAAGGACGTCACCGTCACGATCACCGGCACCAACGACAAGCCCACGATCGACACCGCCACGACGACGGCGAGCGGCGGGGTGACCGAGGACACCAACGTCAATGCGTCGAACGAGATCACTACGAGCGGCGCGGTCGGCTTCAACGATGTCGACCTGATCGACACCCACACCGCGAGCTTCGTCGAGAAGTCGTCGACTTCCAACGCGTCGCTGCCGGGCTTCGTCGACAACTCGACCTATATCGGCACCTTTGCGCTCGATCCGGTCAGCGAGGACACCACCGACACGAACCCGGCCGGCTCGGTGCACTGGCACTTCACACTCGACGACAACGATCCGACGCTGCAGTCGCTGGCGGCGGGCGAGACCATCACGCAGGTCTATACGATCACGGTGTATGACGGTCATACCGGCGGCACCGTCACCAAGGATGTCACCGTCACCATCACCGGCACCAATGACGTGCCGACAGTCGTGGTTGCCGACACGACGGCGAGCGGCGGGGTGACCGAGGACACCAACGTCAATGCGTCGAACGCGATCGCGGCCCATGGCGCGGTTGCCTTCAAGGACGTGGATCTGATCGATTTGCACGCGGCAAGTTTCGTGCTCAAGTCGTCTGACGCCAATGCAAATCTGCCCGGCTTCACCGAAGGCAGTGGCGCCGGCGCCGCGAGCATCGGCACCTTTGCGCTGACGGTCTCCGAGAACAATACCGACACGAACCCGGCCGGCTCGGTCGGCTGGACGTTCACGCTCGACGACAGCAACCCGACGCTGCAGTCGCTGGCGGCCGGTCAGACCATCACGCAGATCTATACCGTCGCTGTGCCGGATGGCCATGCCGGCGGGACCGTCACCAAGGATGTCACCGTCACGATCACCGGCACCAATGACAAGCCGACGATCGATGCTGCCGCGACGACGGCGAGCGGCGGGGTGACCGAGGACACCAACGTTTCCAGCGGCAAGGTTGCCACCAATGGCACCGTCGGCTTCCAGGATGTCGACTTGATCGACACCCACACCGCAAGCTTTGTGCCCAAATCGTCCAGTTCCAGCATCGCGCTGCCGGGCTTCACCGGCAATACAAGCTATCTCGGAACGTTCGCGCTCAACGCTGTCAACGAGAACAATACCGACACGAATCCGGCCGGATCGGTGGGCTGGACATTCAAGCTCGACGATAACGACCCGACGCTGCAGTCGCTGGGCGAAGGTCAGACCATCACGCAGGTCTATACGGTCACGGTGTCGGACGGTCATACCGGCGGGACCGTCACGCAGGATGTCACCGTCACCATTACCGGCAAGAACGACGCGCCGTCCATCGTGGCCGAGTCAAATCCGCCGACCCATGGCGTGATGGTCGTCAATCCGGCCTCCGTCATCGTCGAACCGGCCGGACAGAACACCAATTCGCTTGGCCTCGACACCGAAACATTCAACAGCAAGACTGCCGGCCCGGTGTCGGATCAACGGGACCGGCACAGGCAATTTCACGAGCAGCACGCTTGGCGCGACGTTCACCGCTTCGGGGCATGCCGGCATCGTGCATGGCTCGTCGTCGGCTTCCGCGGCGCCGTTCATGGGGGCCTTGCCGGGCAGTGCGGACTTGACGAACTATCTGAGCATCGGCGGCGGTGCGACGGAAACCATCACCTTTACGACGTCGAAGAACGCGTTTGGCCTGTACTGGGGTTCGGTCAATTCCTACAACACGATCAAATTCTATGACGGGACGACTCTCGTTGGGTCCTACACCGGCGCCGACATCAGCCCGTTGCTCGCCAGCGGAAACCAGGGCTCGTTCACCGCGAACGGCTATGTCGAGTTCGTCACCCTGCATTCCTTCAACAAGGTGGTGCTGGGCAGCAGCTCCAACGCTTTCGAGATCGATAACATCTCGGCGGGGAACGTTCCCGCCTCGCATGCAGTGCTCGCAGGGACCGTGTCCGGGACGATGAGCGTGCATGATGTCGACATCGGCGACACGCTGACGGGCGTGGTGAGCCAGAGCGCGACTTTCCTGTTCAACAATTCGTCGACGCTGCCGAACGGAGTCAGCCTTGCGGACATACTGAAGGCCGGCAACATCACATTCGACAGCGTCCAGAGCGACGGCGGGACCGACATCCTGCACTGGAGCTACGATCCGCACGGCGCAAACCTCGACTTCCTCCATGCCGGCGACGTGTTGAAGCTGACCTATACGGCGCAGGTCAGCGACGGTCACGGCAGCAGCGGAAGCCAGCAGCTCACCGTCACCCTGGTCGGCACCGACAACGCGACCAATGTGTCCACGCTGCAGTTTGTCGACGGCACGACCGGAAACGACATCTTCAACAATGTCGGTGGCGGCACCACGCTCTTCGGCAATGGCGGTCACGACAACTTCGCCTTCAAGCCCGGGTCCGGCAGTGCGACGATCGCCGACTTCCAGCCCGGGGACGACGTCATCACGTTCGCGTCGTCCATGTTCAACCACAATCCGGCCAACGTGATTGCCGCGGCGCACGACGACGGCCACGGCAACACCATTATCTCGCTTGGCGGGCCCGACACGATTACGTTGCAGCATGTTCAGACGGCACATCTTTCGGCGTCGGATTTCCACTTCGTCTAGCCGCGCTTCGGGGTGGACCGAGCCCTGCAATTTCGCCTGATGCAAGAATCGGCTGTAACCTGCCGCCTCCGGCGTGATATCCAGACGCCATGAAGCGGCTCAGAGCGATACGACGTTGGTTCAAGCGGAAGTTCGGCTATGCCCGGGCGGTCTGCCTGGTGCTGCTGGTCGGCGCCGCCGTGCTCGCGGGTCTGGGATCCGCATCCGGTGCAGGAGATCCGGGTCCGCACCTGGGACTATTTCCAGCTGTTCCAGCCGCGGGTGAAGACGATCCGCCCGGTCGTCATCGTCGACATCGACGAGAAGAGCCTCGCCGATCCCAGGCTCGGCCAGTGGCCGTGGCCGCGCACGCGGATCGCCGACATCGTCACCAACCTCACGAAACTCGGCGCGGTCGTGATCGCCTTCGACGCCGTGTTCTCCGAGCCCGACCGGCTCAACCCCGATATCGCCGCCGACACCTTCCGCAATCTCGACGAGGCGACGCGCGAGAAGCTGCGCGCGCTGCCGAGCAACGACCAGATCTTTGCCGACGCCATCAAGCAGTCGCGCGTGGTGCTGGGCGAATCCGGCGGCCCCGACGTGCACACGCTGGACAAGGACCTGCCGGTGACGGGGCTGGCCATGCTCGGCGAGGAGCCGCAGCCCTTCATGTACAAATTCCCGGGCCTGCTGCGGAACGTCGAGGTGCTGGAGCACGCCGCCGCCGGACGCGGGCTGTTCACCATCCGGCCCGAGCGCGACGGCATCGTCCGCCGCGTGCCGATGGTGATGGTGGCGCAGGGCGTGGTCATGCCGTCGCTGACGTTCGAGATGCTGCGCGTCGCCTCCGGCTCCGTCGACCATCCTGATCAAGACCGACAAGGCCGGCATCGAGCGCGTCGCCGTCAAGGGCTTTGCCATCCCGACCGACGCCAACGGCCAGCTCTGGGTGCATTACGCCCGCCGCGATCCCTCGCTCTATGTCTCGGCGGTCGACGTGATGGATGGCCGCGTGCCGCAGGACAGGATCGCCGGCAAGCTGGTGCTGATCGGCACCTCGGCGATCGGCCTCAATGACATCAAGACCACGCCGGTGTCGCCCGCGATGCCCGGCGTCGAGATCCATGCCCAGGTGCTGGAGAGCGCGCTGACCGGCGCCGTGGTGGCGCAGCCGAACTACGGTATCGCGCTGGAATTTTTCGGCGCGCTGCATTCTCGGGCTTCTCGTCATCATCTTCGCGCCGAATTTCGGCCCGATCACGCTGGTCGCCGTCGGCGCGTCTGTTCGCCTCGGCCTTGGTCGGCACCTCCTGGTTCTTCTACGCCCAGCACAAGCTGCTGATCGATTTCACCTATCCCCTGATGTCGACCACGGCGATCTACCTGACGCTGATCTTCGCGAGCTTCGTGCGCGAACAGTCGCAGCGCCGCCAGATCCGCTCCGCCTTCGGCCAGTATCTGTCGCCCGCGCTGGTCGAGCAGCTGGCGCAGTCGCCGGAAAAGCTCGTGCTCGGCGGCGAGCAGCGCGAGATGACCATCATGTTCTCCGACATGCGCGGCTTCACCTCGATCTCGGAGATCTACAAGAACGATCCGCAGGGCCTCACCGCGCTGATGAACCGCTTCCTGACGCCGCTCACCAATGCGATCCTCAACCGCAAGGGCACCATCGACAAATACATGGGCGACGCCATCATGGCGTTCTGGAACGCGCCGATCGACGACAAGGAGCATCAGCTCAACGCCTGCGAGGCCGCGATCGACATGCTGGAGCGCTGCGACGCGCTCGACAAGGCGCGCGAGGAGGAGGCGAAGGAGGGCGGCTACCCCCACATTCCGCTCAGTATCGGCGTCGGCCTCAACACCGGCACCGTGCGTGGTCGGCAACATGGGCTCCGACGTGCGCTTCGACTATTCGGTGCTACGGCGACAGCGTCAATCTCGCCTCGCGCCTCGAAGGGCAGAGCAAGGAATACGGTTTTCCGATCATCGTCGGCTCGAAGACCGCGATGGCGGTGAAGGAGAAATTCGCCATCCTCGAGCTCGACTTCATCATGGTGAAGGGCAAGAAGGAGCCGGAGGTGATCTACGCCATCGCCGGCCGCGACGACGTCGCGCAGTCCGGCCGCTTCCAGCGCCTGCGCAACCTCACCATCGAGATGCTCGCCTGCTACCGCAACCGCGACTGGGAAGGCGCGCTCGCCGCCATCGACCGCGGCCGCAAGACCGACGACGGCCACGCGCTCGCCTCGCTCTACAAACTCTACGAGCTGCGCATCCGCAACTACATCGAAGTCGCCGCCGCCGGACGACTGGAATGGCGCGTATGCGCTGCTGACGAAGTGACGCAACGCGTCATGCGCGGGCTTGACCCGCGCATCCACGCCCTGCGCTCGCTTGTTGCAATGATCCGCAATCAAACCGCTGATCCGCAACCAACGATCATTGCTCCATCGTAAGCACTCTCTTGCGCAAGGGCTTCGCGCTCGTCATATTTTCCCGCGAAAGACGAGCCATGAGACTCGTCAACTCCGGGAGCAAAAATGACCAAGAACCTGGCCGTCCTCGCAGGGACGATGATCTCAGCCGTCTCGCTCGCATCGCCCGCCTTCGCCCAGACTCCGGCCCCGCCGCCGGGCTGCGTCACCCAGAACATGGCAGTGCCGCCCAACGCCAACACGACCGACAAGGCGGCGCCCTTCTTCATCGACACGACCGGCCTCGACTTCAAGACGACGCCGCCGACCCGCGATCCCACCAGCGCGAACTATCCGCGCGCGACCGAGCTGCCCGACGGCACGCTGCCGCCATCAGGCGCCGAGGGAAATTTCATCATCGGTCCCACCCATACGCCGGCGCCCGAGACCATCGCGAAGGAGGGCGTGCCGCGCGGCACGATCACATCCTTCACGCTGTCGTCAAAGGACAGCGTGATCTACAACCCCGGCCTGATCCGCGACGACGTGCCGGGCTGCGGCAACAGCTCGATCATGACCACGACGACGGTGCCGGGCGACAAGTCGAACATGATCGTCACCACCAGCCATCCCGGCACCTGGACCCGCACCATCGAGGTCTATGTCCCCGCGAATTATGTGCGCGGCACCGAGGTGCCGTTCATCGTGCTCGGCGACGGCGGCTCCACCGCCTGGAAGGACATGAACACCACGCTCGACAATCTGATCGCGCAGCGCCGCGTGCCGCCGATGGTTTCGATCCAGGTCGGCAATGGCGGGCAGGACGCGCAGGGCGCGCAGCGCGGGCGCGAATACGACACGGTGTCGGGCACCTATGCGCAGTTCATCGAGCGCGAGGTGTTGCCGCTGGTCGAGCAGAACGCCGGCGTGAAGCTGACGAAAAATCCTGAAGGCCGCGCCACCATGGGGCTGAGCTCGAGCGGCACCGCGGCCTTCACCATGGCGTGGTTTCATCCCGAGCTCTATCGCCGGGTGCTGGCCTATTCGCCGACCATGGTGAACCAGCAATGGCCGTGGAATCCGGCGCTGCGCGGCGGCGCCTGGGAATATCACAGCGCATGGGCGGGGCCGGCCGGTCCCAACCTCTTCGTGAAGGCCGGCGTGCTCACGCCGTCGGATCAGCCGCCCGGAGCGCCGCTGATCCCGAGCTCGCCCGCAAAACCGATCCGTTACTGGTTCGAGATGGGCGACCAGGACCTGTTCTATCCGAATCCGACCATCCCCGACGGCATGCACGACTGGACGCTATCGGCCGCGCTTGATGGCCAAGGTGCTGGCCGACAAGGGCTATCACTACCAGTACCTGTTCGCGCGCAACGCCAAGCACGTCGACCGCCCGACGGTTGCGCAGACGCTGCCGTCGGCGCTGGAATGGCTGTGGAAGGGTTATCCAATTCCGTGAGGGATCTCTGTCATTCCGGGGCTCGCCGAAGGCGAGAGCTATGGGGCGCAATTGCGCCCCTGAGAATCCATACTCCCGATCGTGGTTATCGATTCCGGGCTCGTGCTTCGCACGCCCCGGAATGACGGCCGTTAGCCATCACTCCAGCCCGATCTGCGTCAGATCCTGGAACCAGTGCTGGGCCTGCACGAACTTCTTCACCTTCGGCGAGAGCGCGTGCGGGTTGGTGTCGTGGACGACCCAGACCAGCACGGCGTCGTCGACGATCTGCGCATGCGCCTGCGCCAGCAGCTCGTCCTGCTTCGCCACGTCGAAGTTCTGCTTGGCCTCGTCGATCAGCGCGTCGACCTTCGGGTTCTTGTAGCCGCCCCAGTTGACGCCGACCGGCGCGATCTGGCCGGAGTGGAAGAAGCGCACGATGGCGTAGAGCGGATCCGAGGTGACATAGGCGATGTTGTTGGAGGTGATGCCGGCGTTCATCTCGTCGGCCGCGCCCTTGCGCCAGTGGGTGTAGAGCGTCTCGAGCTCGACCACCTTGAAGTCGACGTCGATGCCGATCTCCTTGAAGCTCTGCTGCAGGAATTCGTTCATCGGCAGCGACAGCATCTGGCCGGTGCCGCCTTGCGCGATGATGAAGGTGGTCTTCAGCGGCTTCTCCTTGGAGTAGCCGGCCTCGGCGACCAGCTTCTTCGCGGCGGCGACGTCGTATTTCAGTTCGAACGACGGCTTGCCGAACCACGGGCTCGACGGGTCGACCTGGCCCTTGGCCGGCTTGGCGAGACCGTTCATCAGGCCGACGACGGCGTCGCGGTCGATGGCGAGGTTGAGCGCCTTGCGCAGCCGAACGTCGGTCCAGGGCGAGCCGGGCAGCACGCTGAGGTGATAATTCCAGACATGCGGCGTGACGTTGTCGACGATCTTCATGCCGGCGGCTTTCAGCTGCGGCACGGCGTCGGGCGCCGGCGTCTCGATCAGGTCCACTTGTCCCGCGAGCAGCGCATTGGTGCGCGTCAGGGCTTCCGGCATCGGGATCAGCACCAGCTTGTCGACCTTGGGCAGCCGCTTCTTGTCCCAGTAGTCGCTGTTCTTGGAGAGTTCAGCGAGTTCGCGCGGCACGAGCTTGGTCAGCTTGAACGGGCCGGTGCCCGAAGGCTCCTTGGCGAACTTGTCCCAGTCCTTGCCGAGCTTCTCATACTGCGCGGGGCTGGAGACCAGGAACCAGAGCATCTGGTAGGGGAAGAAGGAGTCGACCGTCTTGGTGGTGATCTCGACCGTGGCGTCGTCGATCTTGGCGTAGCTCGCCACCGAGGGCAGGCGGGTCTTCACCTGCGCGCTCTGGCGCTTGTCGAAGTGCGGCGCCTTCTCGTTCAGCACCTTGTCGAGATTCCAGATCACGGCATCGGCGTTGAACTCGCTGCCGTCGTGGAATTTCACGCCCTTGCGCGAGCGTAAAGCGCCATTTGGTCTTGTCGGCATCGTCAACCTTCCATTCGGTGGCGAGCCCCGGCACCAGCTTTCCCGGCCGGTCGGCGACGTCCATCTCCCAGGCGACCAGCGGATCGTAGATCGTGTAGGCGGAGAACTGATAGGCGCCGGCGCCGCGGTCGGGCTGGCCGGTGGTCTGCGGAATGTCCGCCATCGAGATGCCGTAGCGAATGACCGTTTCGGCCTGCGCCGGGGTCGCGGAAAGGCCGGCGGCAAGCGCCGCGGCAGCAAGAAGCATCGAAATCGGGGTGCGCATGAACTAAGCTCCATCGGCCGGGGTTCGGAGCTAGAAAATGCAAGGTTGGTGCCAGAATAGGCACGCGAGCCGCGTTTGCATGCGCGCTCACAAGGTCTTGTGCGGCCAAATGCCTAGGCCTTCCAAATGCCCTTCAAGAGCGTTTCCTTTGGCACAGCCGTTGCATACGATTGCATAGAAATTAGTCACCCCCAAAGTCGAGAAGAAGGGATTTGCTGCAATGCGTAACAACAAGCGTCAAACGAGCCTGACCAAGGCGGCCTGGATGCTGGCGACGGCCCTGACGGTCGTACTGCCACAGGCCGCGAGCGCCGAGACCGTGATGCGCATCGGCATGACCGCTGCCGACATTCCGCGCACCCTCGGCCAGCCCGACCAGGGGTTCGAAGGCAACCGTTTTACCGGCCTGACCATGTATGACGGCCTGACCATGTGGGACCTGTCCTCGGCCGACAAGGCGAGCGCGATGATCCCGGGCCTTGCCACCGAGTGGAAGGTCAACGACGACGACAAGAAGAAATGGGTGTTCAAGCTGCGCCCCGGCGTCACCTTCCATGACGGCTCGCCGTTCAATGCCGACGCCGTGGTGTGGAATGTCGAGAAGGTGCTGAAGCAGGACGCGCCGCATTTCGACGCCAGCCAGGTCGGCGTCACCGCCTCGCGCATGCCGACGCTCGCTTCCGCGAAGAAGATCGACGACATGACGGTGGAGCTGACCACCAAGGAGCCCGACAGTTTTCTGCCGATCAACCTCACCAATCTGTTCATGGCAAGCCCTGCGAAATGGCAGAAGCTGTTCGAGGCGGCTGAGGGCGCCGACGCCAAGGCGAAATCGCAGGCCGCCTGGGCGGCGTTTGCCAGGGAAGCCTCCGGCACCGGCCCGTGGAAGATGTCGAAATTCACGCCGCGCGAACGGCTCGAGCTCGTCAAGAACGACACCTACTGGAACAAGGACCGCGTGCCCAAGGTCGACAGGATGGTGCTGCTGCCGATGCCGGAAGCCAATGCCCGCACGGCGGCGTTGTTGTCCGGCCAGGTCGATTGGGTCGAAGCGCCCGCGCCGGATGCCGTCAAGGAGATCAAGGGGCGCGGATTCACGATCACCGCCAATGAAGAGCCGCATGTCTGGCCGTGGCAGTTCTCGCGCGTCGAGGGCTCGCCCTGGAACGACATTCGCGTCCGCAAGGCCGCCAATCTCTGCGTCGACCGCGAGGGCATGCGCGACGGCCTGCTCGCAGGCCTGATGGTGCCGGCCACCGGCACGTTCGAGCCCGGCCATCCCTGGCGCGGCACTCCGACCTTCCAGATCAAGTACGATCTGAAGGCCGCGCAGGCGCTGATGCAGGAAGCGGGCTACGGTCCAAGCAAGAAGCTGACGGTGAAGACGCAGACCTCGGCGTCGGGCTCCGGCCAGATGCTGCCGTTGCCGATGAACGAATATCTGCAGCAGGCGCTGGCGGAGTGCTACTTCGACGTCCAGCTCGACGTCATCGAGTGGAACACGCTGTTCACCAACTGGCGCCGCGGCGCCAAGGATCCGACGGCGAACGGCGCCAACGCCACCAACGTCACCTATGCGGCGATGGATCCGTTCTTCGCCCTGGTGCGCTTCCTGCAGTCGTCGATGGCGCCGCCGGTGTCGA
Organism: uncultured Alphaproteobacteria bacterium; assembly: GCA_963726865.1. Lineage (GTDB taxonomy): Bacteria > Pseudomonadota > Alphaproteobacteria > Rhizobiales > Xanthobacteraceae > Bradyrhizobium. The sequence continues at coordinate 233,239 of CAVSEE010000015.1, forward strand.
ACAACTGGGGCTTCATCAACAATCCCAAGTTCGACGAGCTCGTCACCAAGGCGCGGCAGACCTTCGATCCCGCCGAGCGCGACAAGGCGCTCGCCGAATTGCACGCGGCTTCGGTCGATGATGCGGCATTCCTCTATGTCGCCCACGACGTCGCCCCGCGCGCCATGAGCCCGAAGATCAAGGGCTTTGTGCAGCCCAAGAGCTGGTTCGTGGACTTCTCGCCGATCTCGATGACGCAGTGAGCGCATTCTTGTCATGGCCGGGCAAGAGCGCGAAGCGCGTCTTCGCGCAGATGACCCGGCCATCCACGTGTCGCCGCAGGAAAGAACGACGTGGATGCCCGGGTCAAGCCCGGGCATGACGACGGAAAGGTTGCGGCCGCGTTGCTACTACATGCGGTCGATAGAGGAAAGTACCCGTGCTTCTCTACGTCCTCAGACGCATCATCTACGTCATCCCGATCGTGATCAGCGTCGCGCTGGTGTGCTTCCTGCTTGGTGCACATCACGCCCGGCGATCCGCTGGTCGCGGTGCTGCCGGCGGATGCGTCGCAGGAGCTGGCGGCGCAATTGCGCACGGCTTACGGTTTCGACCGGCCGCTGCCGGTGCAGTTCGGGCTGTGGCTGTGGCGTGCGCTGCACGGCGATCTCGGCGCGTCTATCGCTACCGGGCGGCCTGTGCTTGAGCGAAGTGCTGCGCGCGGTGCAAAACACCGTGACGCTGGCGATCGCGGCCGCCATCATCGGCTTCACGCTGGGCCTGCTGTTCGGCCTGATCGCCGGCTATTTCCGCGACACCTGGGTCGACAAGGTCGCGACTTCCTTTGCCATCGCGGGCGTGTCGCTGCCGCATTACTGGCTCGGCATGGTGCTGGTGATCATCTTCTCCGTGCAGCTCAACTGGCTGCCCGCGGTCGGCGCCGGGTCGGGCGGCTCGGCCGCCTGGGCGTGGGACTGGGATCACCTGAAATATCTGGTGCTGCCGGCGATCACGACCTCGGTGATTCCCATGGGCATCGTCACCCGCACCGTGCGCGCGCTGACCGGCGACATCCTTTCGCAGGATTTCGTCGAGGCATTGCGCGCGAAAGGGCTGCGCGAGACCGGGGTGTTCACGCATGTCGTCAAGAACGCCGCGCCGACCGCGATGGCGGTGATGGGGCTGCAACTCGGCTACATGCTGGGCGGATCGATCCTGATCGAGACCGTGTTCTCCTGGCCCGGCTCGGGCCTGCTGCTCAATTCCGCGATCTTCCAGCGCGACCTGCCGCTGCTGCAGGGCACGATTCTGGTGCTGGCGCTGTTCTTCGTGCTGCTCAACCTGCTGGTCGACGTGGCGCAAGCCGCGATCGATCCGCGCATCAAGCGGGGCTGAGAGGCGGCATGAGCACGATCACCGATCTCGCCTTGCAGGCCGCGCCCACCACGAAGGCGCGCGGCTATTGGGCCACCGTCGGCCGACGCATCGTTCGCGACAAGGTGTCGATGGCCTGCGCCTTCATCCTCATCCTGATTTTCGCGTCCGCGCTGCTGGCGCCGTGGCTGGGGCTTGCCGATCCCTATCAGGGTTCGATGATCCGCCGGCTTCGCCACATCGGCACGCCGAACTATCCGCTCGGCACCGACGAACTCGGCCGCGACATGCTGGCGCGGCTGATCTATGGCGGCCGGCTGTCGCTGATCATCGGCATTTTGCCTGTCGTCCTCGCCTTCCTCATCGGCACCTCGCTCGGCCTCGTCGCCGGCTATGTCGGCGGCCGCGTCAACACCGCGATCATGCGCACGATCGACGTGTTCTACGCCTTCCCCTCGGTGCTGCTGGCGATCGCGATCTCCGGCGCGCTCGGCGCCGGCATCGTCAACTCCATCGTTTCGCTCACCATCGTGTTCGTGCCGCAGATCACCCGCGTCGCGGAAAGCGTCACCACGGGCGTACGCAACATGGATTTCGTCGAAGCGGCGCGCGCCTCCGGCGCCGGTCCCTTCACCATCATGCGCGTGCACATGCTCGGCAACGTGCTGGGGCCGATCTTTGTCTACGCCACCGGTCTCATTTCGGTGTCGATGATCCTCGCCGCCGGTCTTTCCTTCCTCGGGCTCGGCACCAAGCCGCCGGAGCCGGAATGGGGGCTGATGCTGAACACGCTGCGCACCGCGATCTACGTCAATCCTTATGTGGCGGCGCTGCCGGGCGTGATGATCTTTGCAGTGTCGATCTGCTTCAATCTCTTGAGCGACGGCCTGCGCAGCGCAATGGATATCAGGAACTGAGCATGATCCGGAAAAGTGGGAACCGGTTTTCCGACAAGATCATGCTCAAACAAAAGAAGACACGATGAACGAACCTGTCGTCGAGATGCTGGGAAAGGTCGAAGACCGCGGCGGCGCGCTGCAACCCCTGCTGCAGGTCACCGGCCTGACCAAGCATTTTCCGGTGCGCGGCGAGCTGTTCAGCGCCCGCAAGACGGTGCGGGCGGTGGACGACGTCTCCTTTACCGTGCTGAAGGGTGAGACCGTCGGCATTGTCGGCGAATCCGGCTGCGGCAAATCCACCACCGCGCGTCTCTTGATGCACCTGATGAACCGCGATGCCGGCGACATCGTCTACGACGGCATGCAGGTCGGCCGCGCGCTCTCTTTGCGTGAATTGCGGCGCGGCATGCAGATGGTGTTCCAGGACAGCTACGCCTCGCTCAATCCGCGCCTGACCATCGAGGAATCCATCGCCTTCGGCCCGAAGGTGCACGGCATGGCCGACCAGGCGGCGCGGCAGCTGGCGCGCGAGCTGCTCGGCAAGGTGGGCTTGCGGCCGGAAACCTTTGCCAACCGCTATCCGCACGAGATTTCCGGCGGCCAGCGCCAGCGGGTCAATATCGCCCGCGCACTGGCGCTGTCGCCGCGGCTGGTGATCCTGGACGAGGCGGTTTCCGCGCTCGACAAATCCGTCGAGGCGCAGGTGCTCAATTTGCTGGCTGACTTGAAGCGCGAGTTCGGGTTGACCTATCTCTTCATCAGCCACGACCTCAACGTCGTGCGCTACATTTCCGACCGCGTGCTGGTGATGTATCTCGGCGAGGTCGTCGAACTCGGCCCGGTCGACAAGGTGTGGGACCAGCCGGCGCATCCCTACACCCGCGCGCTGCTGGCGGCGATGCCGTCGTCCGATCCGGACAATCGCACCGAGACGCCGCCGATCTCGGGCGATCCGCCCAATCCGATCGATCCGCCGTCGGGCTGCCGCTTCCACACAAGATGCCCGTTTGCGGAGCCGCTCTGCGCAAATGCCACGCCAAAGCTCACCGCCGTCGATACAATGGGCCACGAAGCGGCGTGTTACATGGCCATTCCGGGGTCAGGGCATAGTCGCGCGCCAAGCGGGGGAAACTGCATGACCAAACCGACAGCGAAAGAAGTCAAGGCGATGAGCGACGTGGCCGATGTGCCCGTCGACAATGACGTGGCCGCGCGCATCGCCACGTCCATCGGGCCTGCCTTCGAAGGCTTTGCGCCGGTTTCCGGCACGCTGCCGTTCGATCTGGAGCCCGCGACCTTCCTGCTGGTGCATACGCCGAAGGTGTCGAAATGAGCGGCGAACCGGCTCTGATGTCGCTGACGGCGGTGGCGAAAGCGATTGCCGACAAGAAGGTGTCCTCGCGCGAGGTGACGCAGTCCTGCCTCGACCGCATCGAAAAATTCAATCCGAAGCTCAACGCCTTCATGTCGGTCGAGGCGGATGATGCGCTGAAGGCGGCCGACGCCGCCGACGCCGCGCTCGCCAAGGGCGGGCCGAAGGGCGTGCTGCACGGCGTGCCGCTGGCGCACAAGGACATGTATTACGACAAGGGCAAGATCGTTACCTGCGGCTCCAAGATCCGCAGGGATTTTGTCGCGCCGACGACGTCGACGGCGCTGCAGCGGCTGAAGGATGCCGGCACGGTGCGGCTCGGTTCGCTCCAGATGGTGGAATTCGCCTATGGGCCGACCGGGCACAACCCGCATTACGGCGCGGTGCGCAATCCCTGGAACACCGATCACATCACCGGCGGCTCGTCGTCCGGATCCGGCTCGGCGGTCGCGGCGCGACTGACCTTTGCGGCGCTCGGCTCCGACACCGGCGGCTCGATCCGGATGCCCGCGCATTTCTGCGGCGTCACGGGACTGAAGACCACCGTCGGCCGCGTCAGCCGCGCCGGCGCCATGCCGTTGTCATGGTCGCTCGACACCGTCGGTCCGCTGGCGCAGACGGTCGAGGATTGCGCGCTGCTGACGGGATTGATGGCGGGCGCCGATCCCGAGGATCCGACCGCGTCCAGCCTGCCGGTGCCGGACTACATGGCGGCGGCGAAGCTGCCGATCAAAGGGCTCAAGATCGGCGTGCCCACCGCCTTCTATGTCGACGATCTCGATGCCGAGGTGGCGCGCGCGCTCGACGAGACGCTGGCCGTGCTGAAGAAGGAAGGCGCCGAGATCGTCAAGGTCGATCTGCCGGATCAGCGTCAGCTCACCGCGGCCTGCCAGTTCGTGCTGGCGACCGAGGCGGCGAGCCTGCACAAGCGCTGGATGATCGAGCGGCCGCAGGACTACGGCGCGCAGGTGCTGATGCGGCTGCAGAACGGCCTTGCGATCCCCGCGGTGTCCTATCTCGAGGCGATGCGCTGGCGCGGTCCGGCGCTGTCGGCGTACCTCGCTGCGGTGGCCGGCACCGATGCCGTGATCGCGCCGGTCGCGCCGATGCCGGCACCGACGATCGCTGAAAGCGATGTCGGCAACAGCAACGACGCGGAGGCCGTGATCCAGCGCGTCACCCGTTTCACCCGGCCGATCAACTATCTCGGCCTGCCGTCGCTTTCGATCCCCGCGGGCTTCACCAAGTCGGGCCTGCCGGTCGGCATGCAGATCGTCGGCCGCTCGTTCGATGAAGCGATGCTGGTCCGGATCGGCGCCGCCTTCCAGCGCGCGACCGACCATCACCAGAAGGTGCCGAAACTTTCATGAGCAAGCTCGTCGAGATCGACAATCTCAACATCCGCTTCACCGGCGACCGCACGGTGCACGCGGTGAACGATTTGAGCCTGTCGCTCGGCGAGGGTGAGGTGCTAGGCTTGCTCGGTGAATCCGGCTCGGGAAAAAGCGTGACCTTGCGCGCGCTGATGCGGCTGTTGCCGAAGAAGCGCACGCAGATTTCGGGCAATGTCAAAGTGCTCGGGCGCGACGTGCTGGCGATGAGCGAGGAGGAATTGTCCGACTTCCGCGGCCAGAAGGTCTCGATGATCTTCCAGGAGCCGGCGCTGGCGCTCGATCCTGTCTACACCATCGGCCGGCAGATCGCGGAAACCGTGATGCGCCATGAAGGCAAGAGCGAGCGCGAGGGGCAGGCGCGGGCGCTGGAAATGCTGGAAGTGGTGCGCATTCCCTCTGCGAAGCGGCGCCTCGATTCCTATCCGCATGAAATGAGTGGCGGCATGCGGCAGCGCGCGATGATTGCGCTCGCGCTGTCCTGCAAGCCGAAAATCCTGCTGGCAGACGAGCCGACCACGGCGCTGGATGCCACCGTGCAAATCCAGATCCTGCTGCTGCTGCGCGAATTGCAGCGCGAGTTCGGCATGTCGGTGATTTTCGTGACCCACGACATCGGCGTCGCCATCGAAATCTGCGATCGCGTCGCAGTGATGTATGCCGGCCAGATCGTCGAGCAGGGCGCGCTGCGCCAGATCGTGCGCTCGCCGGTGCATCCCTATGCGAAGGGGCTGCTCGCCTCCACCGTGCAGGGCGCCAAACGCGGCGCGCGGCTGGAGACCATTCCGGGCACGCCGCCTTCGCTCGACAAGGCGCCGTCGAGTTGTTCCTTTGCGCCGCGCTGCAGTTTTGCGCAGCCGCGCTGCAGCGAGGCGTTGCCGCCGAATGTGAATGTGGGCGAGGGCCGCACTGCACGATGCGTGCTGGCGCAAGCGCCGGCCGCCGTCGGCTAGCCGCCAAGCCCCGGATCGGCCCAGCGCTCGATCTGTGACGACGCGATCACCTGCCTTGGCTGATAGGGATTGAGCGTGCCGGCCATCGCGTTCCAGCCCTTGGCCAGAATCTGCATCGTGAACAGTCTTGCGTCGACCTCCGACTTGAACTTGCGCGTCGACCGCGCCGTCCCGTCGTTCAAATCGCTGTCCTTATCCGGGCTGAAGGCCACGAACCAGATGTCAGGCTTTGTCATGCAACCATAACGCGGTTGCAGCGCGAAAGTTTCACGAGGGAACCAGAATAGAGTCGCCGCGTTCATTGATTGCCGCTAGGGTCGCGGCGGGGGCAACAGCAAGGGGGGTACGAATGAATATTTCCAGCGAAGGCATTTTAGTCATCCTGTTCGTCGGCCTGGTGGCAGGCTGGCTGGCCGGCAAGATCGTGCGCGGCACCGGCTTCGGCCTCATCGGCGACATCCTGGTCGGCATCGCCGGCGCGCTGCTGGCAAGCTTTCTGTTTCCAAAACTCGGCATTCACCTCGGCACCGGGCTGGTCTCGGAAATCATCTACTCCGCGATCGGCGCGATCATCCTGCTTCTGATCGTGCGCCTTGTGCGAACCGGCGGAAGACTTTGAAGTTTGAGCATGATCTCTTCCGAAAACCGGTGCCCACTTTGCGCTAACGCGGCCCTTCGGGTCGGGATCATGCTCTAACTCGCCTTCTTCAGCGCCTCGACGATCCAGCGCCGTACGGCCGCAATCCTGCGGTCGCGCGCCTGCTCGGTGCGTGAGACCAAGAAAATCGTCTCGCCGCGCGGCGGCATGAAGTCGAACGGCGCCACCAGCTTTCTGCCAAAGCCCGGCCGCGCGCGGATCAGCGGCGCCATCGCCAGCGTGACGCCGAGGCCCTGCTCGGCGGCCTCCAGCATCGCCGGCACGCTGTCGAGCCAGAGATGGCCGCGCGGCTGCAAATTCGGCAGGCCGGCCGCCTTTAGCCACGCCGGCCAGGCCCGCGGCTGCGTGGTCAGGTGGATCAGCACCTGGCCGGACAGGTCGCTGGGATCGCGCAGCCCGCTCCTCACCAGCGCCGGTGTGCAGACCGGCAGGCCCCTGACCTCGACCAGCGGTTCGAATTTCAGCCCGGCGGAATGCTCGCGGCCGTAGCGAATGGCGACGTCGACGCGGGAGATGTTGAAATCGGCATATTGATGCGTGGCCTCGATGCGCAGCGTCAATGACGGGTGGCGCCGCTTGAACTCGGGCAGGGCGGGCAACAGCACGGTGCTGGTGAAGAAGGGCAGCGAGGAGATCCACAATTCGCCGCTGCCGTCGCGCTGCCGCGTCATCTCGCGCGAGGCCTCCTGCAACGTCGCCAGCGCGGCGGAGACCTTTGCCAGATAGCGCTCGCCTTCCGGCGTCAGCTTCACCGTGCGCGTGCCGCGGATGAATAGCCTGACGCCGAACTGCTCCTCCAGTCCGCGGATCTGGTGACTGATGGCGGACGGACTGAGCGACAGATCACGCGCGGCGCGGCGAAAGCTCAGCTGCGAGGCGGCGCGCTCGAAGGCGAGCAGCGCCGCGAGCGGCGGAATAGTCCGTAGACGGAGAGTCTGATGGGTGAATTTCATTCATCTGAGGTGACGAAATCCCTTTTGTGAGGCCGGCAATTCTCCTCCAGATTGGCCGATAGCTCAATATCATTCATCTCTGGAGAGCCTGCTTTGCCGATCTTCGAAGCGCTGGATACGCCAAACCACTGGCGGCCGACGCCGCTGGCGGCAGGTCCCTTTGCCGGACTGCAGGGCGGCGCGGTCGCGAGCCTGCTCACCGCCGAAGTCGAGGCGCAGGCCGGCAAGCGCAACTGGGGCGCGGCCATCTCGTCCGTCGCCTGGTTCCTGCGGCCGACACCGATGGCCGACTTGCGCAGCGAAGTCAGCGTAATTGCGGAAGGCGGCCGCGTCTGCGTCGTCGACAACACGTTGTGGCCGATCGGCGAGGACGCGCCCTGCGCCACCGTGCGCGTGACGCTGTCGCGCGAGCGCGCCGTCGAAATCCCAGGCTTTACCGAAGCGAACCGCACCCAAGTCGACCCGACCCGATACCCGGTGCGTACGCTGCACATGGTGACGGGCCGGCAATGGTTCATGGACGCGATGGAGGCGCGGCTCGGCGACGGCGTCGCCTGGTTCCACATGAACCACGAGATCATCGCGGGCGCCGGGCCGCTGTCGTCGATCCTTGGACCCGCCGACTGGACTCACGGCATCGGCCGGCCCGTGCAGAATGTCGTGGCCGACCCCAATCCGAACCTGACGGTGCAGCTGTTCCGCCGACCGCGCGGGGCTTGGGTCGGCGTGCGCGCGGAGACGCGCTGGAAGCCCGAAACCGGGCTCGGCGTCGGCAGTGGAACGTTGTTGGACGTCGAGGGCGAGATCGGCCGTGTCTCGATGTCGGTGGTGCTGGTGCCGTTTCCGAAGCCCGCCATGGCGGCCGGTTAGCCGGCAGGCCCGCGGCTCAACAAATCCGTCATATTGGGCGGGTTCGGCGGCTTTTTTGCCGCCGGGCGGGTTCGCGGCGTGGTAGTTCGTTTACAGTTAATGAGACCGTAAATAGACGGTCGGGCGAAACCCCGCTAAAAGCAGGGAATCGCGACCCTTTTTAATAGAGATCATATTTGATGGCAGCCGCCCCCGGCGTCCGGCGCTCCGAGCTCGGTGATGCACTGCGCGCATGCCGCAACGCCTTTATCGGCGTCGGCATCATGAGCTGCATGATCAACCTGCTCTATCTGACCGGCTCGATTTTCATGCTCGAGGTCTATGACCGCGTGCTGCCGAGCCGCAGCGTGCCGACGCTGGTAGGCCTCGTCGTCCTCTGCGGCTTCCTCTACATCGCGCAGGGTATTCTCGACATGCTGCGCGGCCGCGTGCTCGGGCGCATCGGAACTTCGCTGGACGAGGCGATGAACGAGCGCGTGTTCGAAACCGTGGTGCGGCTGCCGCTGATCGTCGGCACCCGCAACGAAGGCCTGCAGCCGCTGCGCGATCTCGACAATGTCCGCTCCTTCCTCGGCAGCATGGGGCCGGGCGCGTTCTTCGACCTGCCCTGGCTGCCGTTTTATCTCGCGATCTGCTTCCTCTTCCACTGGCTGCTCGGCGTCACCGCGCTTGTCGGCGCCGTCATCCTGGTCGGGCTGACCCTGATCACCGAGTTCATGTCGCGCCAGCCGGCCAAGGACGCCATGGTGCTGGCTGCAAGGCGCAACGATCTCGCGACGGCGACGCGCAGGAATGCCGAGGTGCTGGTCGCCATGGGCATGTCCGGCCGCCTCACCAAGCGCTGGGCCGAGACCAACGAGGAATATATCTCCGGCAACCAGCGCGCCAGCGACGTCACCGGCGGTCTCGGCGCGGTGGCAAAAGTGCTGCGCATGATGCTGCAGTCGGCCGTGCTCGCGGTCGGCGCCTATCTCGTGATCTATCAGGAAGCCACCGCCGGCATCATCATCGCGGGCTCGATCCTGTCCGCCCGCGCGCTTGCCCCGGTCGATCTGGCCATCGCGCACTGGAAGGGTTTTGTCGCCGCCCGCCAGAGCTGGCGCCGGCTGAACAATCTGCTGGAGAAGCTGCCCGCACTGCAGGCGCAGACCATGCTGCATCCGCCGGAAAAGCAGCTCACGGTCGAGGGCGTGACCATCGTGCCGCCCGGCGAGCAGCGCGTCATCGTGCAGGACGTCAATTTCGTCATGGAGACCGGCCACGGGCTCGGCATCATCGGCCCCTCCGGCTCCGGAAAATCGTCGCTGGTGCGTGCGCTGGTCGGCGTCTGGCAGCCGGCACGCGGCAAGGTGCGGCTCGACGGTGCGGCGCTCGATCAATGGTCGTCCGATGTGCTCGGCCGCTATGTCGGCTATCTGCCGCAGGACGTCGAGCTGTTCGCCGGCAGCATCGCACAGAACATCTGCCGCTTCGATCCCGAGCCGAAATCGGAAGCGATCATTGCCGCGGCCAAGGAAGCCGGCGTGCATGAGATGATCATCAAGATGCGCGAGGGCTACGACACCCAGATCGGCGAGCAGGGCGGTGCGCTCTCGGCCGGACAGGCGCAGCGCGTGGCGCTGGCGCGGGCGCTGTACGGCAATCCGTTCCTGATTGTGCTCGACGAGCCGAACTCCAATCTCGACGCCGAAGGCGACGAGGCGCTGACCCGCGCGGTGCGCGGCGCGCGCGAGCGTGGCGCCATCGTTGTGGTCGTCGCGCACCGGCCGGTCGGCATCGAAGCGGTCGATCAATTGCTGGTGCTGAAGGACGGCAAGATGCAGGCGTTCGGTCCGAAGGAGCAGGTGCTCGGCCAGGTGCTGCAGCGCGTGCCGGGGCCGGCGCCGATCAAGGTGGTTTCCGAAGCCGGAGTTGCCAAGTCATGAGCAACGAACAATTCAAGAAGTCGCAGCGCTCGATCCGCAAGCATCTCATCGCGGGGCTTGCGGTGGTGCTGTTGCTCGCCGGCGGGCTCGGCGGCTGGGGCTCGACCGTGCCGATTTCCGGCGCGCTGATTGCGCCGGGTCAGGTGGTGGTCGAATCCAACGTCAAGAAGGTGCAGCATCCGACCGGCGGCGTGGTCGGCGAGGTGCGCGCGCGCGACGGCGATCTGGTGAAGGCCGGCGACATCGTGGTGCGGCTCGACGAGACCGTGGTGCGCGCCAATCTCGCCATCGTCAACAAGACGCTGTACGGCCTGTGGGCGCGCCAGGCGCGGATCGAGGCCGAGCAGCGCGGCGCCGACAGCATAAAGTACCCTTCGATGTTGCTCGAGCGTGCGAACGACCCCGATGCCCGCGATGTGATGGCGAGCGAAACAAAACTGTTCGAGGTCCGCGTCACCGGCCGCGCCGGCCAGAAGGCCCAGTTGCGCGAGCGCGTCACGCAGCTCAACGAGGAAATCGAGGGCCTCACGGCGCAGGAGCGCGCCAAGGACAAGGAAATCGTGCTGGTCGAGAAAGAGCTGGTCGGTGTGCGCCAGCTCTATGAGCAGCGCCTGGTGCAGATTTCGCGCCTGACCACGCTGGAGCGCGACGCGGCGCGGCTCAATGGCGAGCGCGGGCAATACATCGCTTCGCGCGCCCAGGCCAGGGGCAAGATCACCGAGACCGAGCTGCAGATCATCCAGGTCGACAAGGACATGGCGAGCGAAGTCTCCAAGGATATGCGCGAGACCACCGACAAGATCGGCGAGTTCATCGAGCGCAAGGTCACCGCGGAGGACCAGCTGCGCCGCATCGACATCCGCGCGCCGCAGGACGGCATGGTGCTGCAATCGACCGTGCACACGGTCGGCGGCGTCATCACCGCGGGCGACGCCATCATGATGATCGTGCCGCAGGCCGACGATCTCTCGGTCGAGGCCAAGGTCAATCCGCAGGACATCGACAAGCTGGCGATCGGCCAGAAGACGCTGCTGCGCTTCTCCGCCTTCAACCAGCGCACCACGCCGGAGCTGACCGGCAAGGTGACGCGCGTCTCGGCCGACGTCACCACCGAGCAGCGTACCGGGCAGTCCTACTACACCATCCGCATCTCGATGGCGCCGGACGAGGTCGCCCGTCTCGGCGAGGCCAAGCTGGTGCCGGGCATGCCGGTGGAAGCGTTCGTGCAGACCGGCGAACGCACCATGCTGTCCTACTTCATGAAGCCGCTGAGCGACCAGATGCTGCGTTCGTTCCGGGGGCGGTGAGCTCTCGATAGAGCCGCTACTGTTGCCCCATCAACGGTGTCGTCCCGGCGAAGGCCGGGACCCATAACCACAGGGCGTTGTTGTTAGGGCTGCGGCGTGTACTCATAAATCTGACGCCCATGGCTTGGCGATGTCCACTTTACCCTTGCAAGCGGACATCCGGACTAGCGTTCAGCATGTCCGCTATGGGCCGATTTTGTTGCAGAAGTCGGTTGAGACAGGCCGGGAAGCGTGATTCGGTTGTGTTGGCGCGAATCGCGGCGAGGTCGATCCATGATGGGCCGTCTGAAGAGTGACCAAGGTCAACTGTTCTACGAGTTTCATCTCAGCGACGCGGTTCCCGAAGATCACCTGGTGCGGAAGATCGATGCTGCTCTCGATCTTTCCTGGCTTCGCAGTGAACTTGCACCTCATTATTCGTCGATGGGTCGCCCGTCGATTGATCCGGAGTTGATGATCCGGATGCTGGTCGTGGGGTATGTCTTTGCGATCCGCTCGGAGCGGCTGATCTGTCGTGAAGTACAGGTGAACCTCGCCTATCGCTGGTTCTGCAAACTCGGCATCGAAGACGCCATCCCGGACCATTCAGTGTTCTCGCGCGCCTGCAACGAGCGTTTCCGAGAGGGAGATGTTTTTCGCAGCGTATTCGAGCGTGTCGTCGAAGCATGCCTCGCGGCCGGTCTGATTGGGGGTGAAGGTTTTGCCGTTGATGCGAGCCTGATCCAAGCCGATGCCAACAAACAGCGCTCGATCGCGGGTCAGGATTGGCGCAGGGATCGCGATCCGACGAGGTCAAGCCGCGCGGTGAAGGAGTATCTGGCGACCCTCGACGATACGGCGTGGGGCGCCGCCAGTGACGTTGTCCCGAAGTTCGTCTCGCCGTCCGATCCCGCGGCGCAGTGGACCGGCGCCCACAAGGGGCCGGCATTCTTCGCGTACTCCGACAACTATCTCATCGATGTGAAGTTCGGCGTCATCGTTGATGTCGAGGCCTCCCGCGCCATTCGCCAGGCCGAGGTCGGCGCAGCAAAAACCATGATCGAGCGGACCGAAGAGCGCTTCGGTCTCAAGCCAGGACGACTTGTCGGGGATACCGCTTACGGGGCGGCTCCGATGCTGAACTGGCTGGTCGAGGAGAAGGGTATCGCGCCACATATCCCTGTGTTCGACAAGTCGACGCGGGATGATGGCACCTTCTCGCGAAGCGACTTTCGATATGACCCGACCGATGACGTCTACCATTGCCCGGGCGGAAAGCGGCTCGGAACGAGCGGTACCGTGCACGAGGGCAAGACGCTTCTGTATCGTGCCAGCAAGCTCGACTGCGACCTATGCCCGCTCAAACCGCAGTGCTGCCCAAAGGAACCATCACGCAAGATCCCGCGCGATATCCATGAGCACGCCCGAGACGTCGCCCGGTCGTTGGCTGGAACCGAGGGTTTTGAGCAGTCGCGACGTGAGCGCAAGAAGATCGAGATGCGGTTCGCACACCTCAAGCGCATCCTGAAGCTCGGTCGGCTCCGACTGCGTGGCCCGCGAGGTGCCCAGGATGAGTTTGTTCTGGCCGCCATCGCTCAGAACCTGCGACGGTTCGCGGCGCTGGTCGCACGACCGCCTCCCGCTCAGGCTCTAGGCATCGCGTAGCGTCGAGTTGCGTAGAGCCGCCAGGGTCGGCGGATCAAAGCCGGCCGGCATTAACTGGGTGACCGACAACCCATCGGCCGCAGCCGACTTCTGCAACAAAATCGGCCAGGAACGGACGTTCAGCGACCACCTGCATTCGACCCCGGACCCTCCATTGATCTGGATCAAGTCGGCTGTCGTTTGGCTTCATCAAGTCTAGGGGCCGCAAGCTATCGTGCTGGACCGCAGCGCCAATGGACGGCTGATTGTGGTAACGGAGGCGCATCTCCCAGCGGTCGACGTCATTTAGACAAGGGGGCAGTCAGATGTCTCTCTGGTTGATTCCAATGATATACGCTGCTGCGAGTTTCCTCGGCGGGATTACGCTGCCACGACTTGAACAGGCATACTTTCCATACGATTCCGGCATTTCCGTTGCCTCGGCTCAGGCATTCCTTACGGCTGTCGCTTCCGGCATGATCGCGCTCACCGGCATCGTGTTTACCGTCGGCCTGGTCATGGTGCAGTTCAGCGCCATTGCATACTCACCGAGGCTCGTTCTCCTTTTGGCTCGCGACCCGAAGCTGTTTCATTCGCTGGGTGTGTTCATCGCCACGTTCACTTATTCTCTTTCCGTCCTGCTCTATGTCGATCGCAATGGGTCCGGGGTCGTGCCGCTGATCTCCGGCGTCGTGGTCGCTGGATTGCTTTTGCTCAGCATGCTGCTGTTTTCCGCGCTGATGAAGGGCTTGATCGACCTCCAGATCACTTACGTGCTTCACGTCATCGGCGACAAGGGCCGCGAGGTCATACGCGAGATGTTTCAGCGCCTCGATGAGAAGGCGAAAAATCAATCGAAGCGCGGACAAGAGACGCACAATGTTTCCGAATTGGGTCCGGTTGTCCAGACGTTGAGGTATTTCGCCGCGCCGCGCACGATTGCCAAGTTCGATATCGACGACTTGGTTCGCCAGGCACAACAGGCAGAGGCCGTCATCGTGATGGCATGCGGGGTCGGCGATACCCTTGTCGAAAATACACTGCTGTTGCAGGTTCATGGGGCTAAAACTGCGCTGCCCGAAAGCGACCTCGTGCGGGCCATCCACTTCGGGTTTGAACGGACGTCGGAGCAGGATCCGAAATATCCCATTCGGCTGCTGGTCGACATCGCCATCAAGGCGCTGTCGCCGGCGATCAACGATCCGACCACGGCGGTCCAGGCTATCGACCAGATCGAGGATTTGCTGCGTCGACTGGGAGGGCACGATTTGGACGCCGGCTATGCCTGCGATGCGGATGGCGTTTTGCGTCTCATTTTCCCGATGCCTACATGGGAGGACTATCTGGTGTTGGCATTCGATGAGATTCGCCACTACGGCGCCGATTCGGTGCAGGTGGTGCGCCGCCTGAGGTCGGCGCTCGTCGGGTTGGCCGATTCGGTGACGGACGACACGCGGATCGGCGCGGTGCAGCGATATCTCAAGCAACTCGATTTGACTGTCGATCACTCAATTCTCACTGCGGATGATCAGGAAACGGCGCGCCAGGAGGATCGGCAAGGCCTCGGCCTGTCGCGCCGACAAATGAAAACCAAAAACGCGTCTTGATCAGAGATGTCCGCTTTGGGTACCCAAGTCGGGACCCACTGAAAATAGGCTCTACTTGACCGGTCGTCGTCTCTGATCTCGAAGTCGCATCGGCTGCTCGACGAGCGCATGATTTGGTCATAGATTGGTACGTCAAGGTGAGCGGTCACTTGGGGGCCCTTATGCTTAAGATCTATGGCGCGTCCCACTCTCGCGCGTTTCGTGTGATCTGGCTCGCGAACGAGATAGGCGTCCCCTACGAGCAAGTCCCCGTCACCTTCAATGTTCCGGACGCACAGTGCAAAGAGCCATGGTACATTGCACTTAACCCCAACGGCAATGTGCCAACAATTGACGACAACGGGTTCGTCATGTGGGAGACTTATGCAATAAATTTCTATCTCGCGTCGAAGTACCCATCCTCACTTTATCCAACGACGACGCAAGACCTTGGGCGAATGCTTCAATGGACGTTCTTTGCCGCTACCGAGATAGAACCGGCAATGATTGCGCTCCTGGTGCACCGAATAGTCCTGCCGTCGGAGCAGCGAAGTGCGGCCCTGGCCGATCAAGCCGAACAAACGCTGCGGACCAAACTTGCTATTCTTGAGCAACAGCTCGTTAAGACGCCATTCTTCGGCGGCGACAGATGGGACTTGGCAGATTTCATGGTTGCCAGCGTACTCTACGCCGTCAGGGTTCGATTAAAACTGGATTTCACGACCTATCCAAAGCTCGATGCTTGGCTAACTGCAAGCCTCAACAGGCCTGCTGCCATGGTGGCGCGCAAGCTGCGCGAGACCTGAGCTTGCAACGGTGATTTGCGTACCCTTCCTTTCAGCCGGCGACTTCCGCATAGGGTCATAAGCAGACCTGCCGGGCTATGGGCTCGATGTCCGCTCTACTCCCAATAGCGGACATTCGCGAGGACGGTCGACATGTCCGCGTGGTGCCACAAGCGGACTCATGCACCGCAGCAAATTGCGTCGCTATTCGATCACCTCGTCCGCGCGCTGCTGGAGTTGCTGGGATACATTCAGGCCCAATGCTCTTGCAGCCTTGAGGTTGATCAGGAGTTGATATTTTATCGGCGCTTGGACGGGCAGATCGCCGGCTTTCTCGCCTTTCAGAATGCGGCTGACGTAGGTCGCAATGCCACGCTGCTGTTCAATCGCATCGAATCCGTACGAGACTAGGCCTCCTTTTTCGGCGTCCAAACGGAATGGATAGATTGCCGGCAAACGCAGGCGCGCGGCCAATCTAGCAATCACTTCGTTGTTCCTCGAATTGAGCGGGTTCGGGATCACAATGAAACCGCTGTTCGGTACTTGCGCAAATTCCGTAAGAACACGGTCAATGTCGATGGCGCTGTGCAGTTCAGTGGCTGTAACTATCAAGCCAACTAAGGCCGACGCGGCCTCCGCACTGCGCAGAAGCTCGACGTTAGCAGGGATATTCTGATTGTAGACGACGCCAACACGGCGCAGATCGGGTGCGATTTCCTTCAATAACTCCAACCATTTTCCACCCATCGCCGGCTCAAAATTCTGAAAGCCGGTCATATTTCCGCCTGGATGGGCCAAGTTCGTCACCAATCCGCTTCCTACGGGATCACCTACTAACGCGAAGACAATCGGAATGGTCTGTGTCGCCGATTTCAGGGCTGCCAAGCCCGGATTGGACCATACGACAATCAGTTCGGGCGCGGTCACGACAAGTTCAGCGGCACCAGCGCGAATGCGGTCAACGTCTTGAGTTGTGAAATGCACGTCGAACTGGACGTTGCGGCCTTCGACCCAGCCAAGTTCACCGAGCCGTTGTTTGAACGCCGACCAGTACCGTTGCACTGTAGGATCATCTGCATTGTTGAAGGGCAATAAAACTCCGATCCGGCGCACGCGCTCTGATTGCTGCGCACGCGCGGCGAGCGGCCATACAGCAGCCACACCACAGATCATGAACTCGCGTCGTCGCATGTGCCCCTCAGGGATGCTTCGCTCGGCAGCGCAGCCTAGCACCTTGCGACTGGGCAGCGAGCGAGAAATGCGCCAACAATCGCCCCTCGACGCTGCGGCCCGATGTCCGTTTCGGGTCAAAAGCGGACTTGCCAAAACCAGCGCCATCTCTGCGGCTTGTTCAGCGTGCCGGGAGCACTCAATTTCAAACCTGATGATCGCGGATCACACAGCAATCAATGGCTTTGACTTCCGGCGATACGCCACGCATCATCGGACTCGCGGGCGGGGCGAGATTTTTTGCGAGCCGATCGCGCCGACGATAAGGTCATAGGGTTTGACCTACTGCGACACTTGATACTGCGCTCTGCGCCAACGCTGTGCAGGAAGGCGTGCTCCGCGCTGAAAATAGTCAGTAAATCGCTCCCCAAGATTAAGCCAAATGGGCGTTTGATTCGATGTCAGGGGTCTCAGATACTTCTTTCGGGCGCGTGCTGGATCCGATGGAACGGATCTCGGAGACCTTGTTCGGCCTGATCATGGCTCTCACCTTCATCTGCTCCCTCGGTGTCGCAACGGCGGGCAACATCAAGATTCAAACGATGCTGATCGGTGCGCTCGGCTGCAACCTGGCCTGGGGCATCGTTGACGGCGGTCTCTATCTGCTGGCTCGCATCAACGAGCGGGGAGACAAGATCCTGACACTGCGCGCAATACGGCAGGCGCCGGATCCCGAGACAGCGCGACGCGTCATCGCCGACGCGTTGCCGCCGGAATTGGCGTCGGTCTTGCCTCCGGAGCAACTGGAATTGATGCGGCAAGAATTGCAGCAATTGCCTGAGCCGTCCGGGCGTCCGAGCTTGACGAAGCGCGACTGGACCGGCGCGCTGGGCCTTTGCTTGCTGAGCTTTCTTTCGACCTTCCCGGTTGTAATCCCGTTCATTTTCCTGAGCGACGCCAAATTGGCGCTGCGCGTCTCCTACGCCGTCGCCATCGTGATGCTGTTCTGCTGTGGTTACGCGTTCGGAGTTCACAGCGGGCTTCGGCCCTGGGCAGCGGGTCTTTCGATGGTGGCCGTTGGAGGTGCGCTGGTCGGCGTCGCGGTAGCTCTTGGAGGATAATCGACGGTGCGACAGCGGCGTTGCAAAGGTTCGGCACGTTAGCGACGCCTCGATTGCCGCGTTCGTTGGTCTGTGGCTTGCGTCGATGACCGGCGGTTTGGCGCGCGCCGCAAACCCCCGAGGTCAGCCCGGGCGGCGCGATCGGCCTTGGCAATCGCGGCTGGTCCGCTACCGAAACGAACCGCGCAACGTCTGCGAATGAGCTCGAATTCAGCGCGCGGGCGGGGTTTGCATCCGACTACATTTATCGCGGGACGACGCTGTCCGATCACGGGCCCGCAGCCGGGGCGGCATTTGAAGCAAGGTTTGGCCAGCTCTACGCCGGCACCACGGTGGCCACCGTCAAGCTGCCGACCCAACCAGTCGCCGAGTTCACCTTCGCAGGCGGCATCCGCCCGAAGATCGCAACGATCGATTTCGATTTTGGCGTGACCTATTTCGCCTATCCCGGAGAAAGGCTTCCCGGCGAGACCAACGGCATCAATTATTGGGAGGCGGTTATCCGCGGCGACAGAAGCATCGGCGAGCAGTTCCGCGTCGCCGCCGGCTACGCCTATTCGCCGAATGTCTCGAACACCGGCGCCTGGAGTCAATACGTTGCGGCCGGCGTGGGTTACGACGTGCCGGGCCGTCTGCTGCCGCAGAACCTGGGCGTATCGTTCACGACTGCCGCCGGCTATTCCTGGTTCGGCAATCAGGCTCCGCAACTCGGCGGCTTCCCGTTGCCTGCCTATCTCAATTGGCAGGCGGGCGTGACCTTCACCCACAAGGCCTTCAACCTCGATCTGCGCTACTACGACACCAATCTGTCGAAAGAGAACTGCTTTGTCTTTACCGGCGATCCAAATGCGCGGCCGGGTGGCCGCGTCGATCTCGTTACCAACCCGGATGGCCTGGTCTCGAACTGGTGCGGCGCAACGTTCGTCGCCAAGGCCTGGTTTGCGTTCAACTAGCGAGCCCGGGTTTGCCGCTGGCGGTCATCACCGACAACAGGAGCCTAGCACTTTGTGGCGGCGCGGCGAGTGAGAACGGACAAACAATTGGCCCCAGACGCTGCGTCCCAATGTCCGTGTTGGGTCATAAGCCGACCTCCCGGAGGGACCAGCGCATGTCTGCTTTACCCCCAAAAGCAGACATCGCACGTTTATGAGCACACGCCCCAGCTGGAGCCTTCGCAGAACGGCGAGCGGTGGCTATGGGGCCCGGCCTTCGCCGGGACGACAGCTAGAGATTCTGCAGCAAAAGACTCAACGCCGCCTTCGCGAACACCTGCATGTTCGCCTGCCGGTCGCTGCTCGCCGTCTCCAGCGTGATCACCTTCTGCACCGGTCCCGCAATCGCCATGCAGCAATGGCCGGCGGCATCGCCGTAGCGGTTGCCGGTGGGGCCGGTGGCGCCGGTCTCGGAGAGGCCCCAGCTGGTGGCGAAGCGGCCGCGCATCTGTTTCGCCAGCAGCTGCGCATAGGGCTCCGAGGCCGAGCGGATTCCCTTCATGTCCTCGTTCGGAATGTCCATCAGCAGCTTGCGCGCGTCGCGCGTGTAGACCACGGCGCCGCCGAGGAAATAGGCGGAGCGCGCCGGGCACCGACAGCAGTGCCGCGGAGATCAAACCGCCGGTGGAAGACTCCGCAACCGCGATGGTCTCCTTGCGCGCGATCAGCTTTGCGGCGATCTGCTCGGCGACATCAGTCAACTCTTTCATGTGAAGACCTTTTGGTTGCGCATGATCTCCGCGCAAACGCTTCGCGTTTGTCGCAGGGAAAACCGGTGCCCACTTTTCGGGATCATGCGCTAACTCCGCTTCAGGATCCGCTTGAGCAGTCCCTTCTTCTCGGGAGCCGCCGGCTTGTCGGCGAGCGAGTGCCAGACCACGCGAATAAAGTTCGTACTGGCAAGCTCGGTCGGCGCCCATTTCTTGTCGAGATCGGCAAACGGCTTTGCCGCGATCACGTCCTGCTCGCTCTTGCCTTCCTTGACGAGCTTGTCCATGCGGTCGCGCGCGGTCATCAGCATGGCGCGGTATTCCGTCAGCACCGCCTTGTCGGCGACCGGGCCGTGGCCGGGCACGATGCGGCTCTTGGCGTTGGTGAGCTTCAGATAGGCGTCGGCCGCCGCGATCATGCCCTTGATGTTGCCGCCATTGGCGAAGTCGATATTGGGATAGCGGCCGTTCGTAAACGTGTCGCCGGTGGCGAGCACGTTGGCGGTCTTGAACCACACATAGGTGTCGCCGTCGGTATGGGCGTTCGGGATGTTCTTCAGGTCCGCAACGCGGCCGGGCAGGCGGATCTTCGAGAAATTCGTGTAGGTGTCGCCGGGCAGCGCACCGGCCGGCGCCGGCGGCGTCTTGGCGCCGGTGAGGCCGTTGGTGGTTCCGGCCTCGAGACGCTTCTTGACGTTGATCTGCGCCACGATCAGCACGCCGTCCTTGGCGAAGAGTTCGTTCCCGCCGGTGTGATCGCCGTGATAATGCGTGTTGATCAGATATTTGATCGGCAGGTTGGAGATGTTCGATATCGCCGCCTTGATCTTGTCGTGCAGCGGCGCGTACTGGCCGTCCACCATGATGATGCCGTCCTTGGCGACGGCTACCGTGATGTTGCCACCCTGACCTTCCAGCATATAGACGTTGTCGCCGAGATCGGTGGTCTTGATCTCGACCTTCGAGAAATCGGGAGGCGGCGGCGCTGCCGGGGCCGGTGTCTGCTGGGCATGGACGCTACCCGCCAGCAACAGCGCGGTTGCAGCCACAGCCAATCGCAAGCGAATCATGAGTTTCTCTCCCCCGCCGGTTCTGCCAAATCCCTAGCACAGGAATGCATGGCTTGCCGAGTTGCGGGCGCGGGGCGGGCCTGCTTGAATGCAGTGCAAGAGACGGCGCGGCGCTGACCGCGCGGAGGAAACCGACATGACGTCACCGGTCCCGGGCGGCGTGGATTGCGACCTGCATCCGGCCGTGCCGCATCTGACGAGCCTGTTGCCCTACATGAACGACTACTGGCGCGATCAGGTGACGACGCGCGGCATGACCGACCTCGTCTCGCAGTCCTATCCCTCCAATTCGCCGATCTCGGCGCGGCCGGACTGGCGGCCGGCGCAGGGCAAGCCCGGCTCGAGCTATGACGACATGAAGCGACAGGCGCTGGATCGTTTTGGCGTCGCCTACGGCATCTGCAATCCGCTCTACGGCGTGCAGATGGTGTTTTCCGAGGACATGCAGGACGCGTTCTGCCGCGCGCTCAACGACTGGCTTGCCAAGGAGTGGCTGGACAAGGACGCACGGCTGCGCGGCTCGATTGTGATCCCGACGCAGAGCGTGGAGAAATCGGTCGCCGAGATCGAGCGCTGCGCCAGCGACAAGCGCTTCGTGCAGGTGCTGATGCTTGTCATGGGCGACGTGCCGCTCGGCAAGCGCGCGTTGTGGCCGATCTATGCCGCGGCCGAGAAGCATGGCCTGGCGATCGGCATCCATGCCGGGAGCGCCTATCACAACCCGCCGACCTCGGTCGGCTGGGGCTCCTACCACATCGAGGACTATGTCGCGCAGGCGCAGGCGTTCCAGACCCAGGTCACCAGCCTGATCGTCGAGGGCGTGTTTGCGAAACATCCCAATCTGAAGATGGTGATGCTCGAATCCGGCTTCACCTGGCTGCCGGCCTTCCTGTGGCGGTTGCACAAGTTCTGGCGCGGGGTGCGCATGGAAACGCCGTGGGTGGACCGGGCGCCGGTGGAAATTGTGCGCAGCAACATCCGCTTTTCGCTGCAGCCGGTAGACGCCCCGCCGGAACCGGAGACGTTAAACCGTCTGTTCGACCATATGCAGTCGGACGAATTGATCCTATTCTCGACCGACTATCCGCACTGGCAGTTCGACGGCGATGAGGTGCTGCCGAAAGGACTATCTTCAGATCTCGTGCGCAAGATCATGATCGATAATCCCATGGCGACTTACGGCCGGCTGGCCCAGTCCGCGACAAAGGAGAAGACGCAATGAACATCCAGTTGCGCGACCGTCCGGAATCAGCGTCCACCACGTCGATCAAGACCGCGATCGCCGATTGCGACATCCATCCGGCGCGCGCGACCAAGGACGAACTGTATCCCTGGCTCGCGAAGCGCTGGCATTCGCATCTGGAGACCTATGGCGTGCATGCCTATCAGGGCATGATGGAAGGCCCGCCCTATCCGAAGGCGCAGCCCAATGCCTCGCGCCGCGATGCCTATCCGCCGGAGGGCGGCCAGCAGGGCTCCTCGCTGTCCTTCATGCAGAAGCAGCATCTCGATCCCAACAATGTCGTGCTGGGCGTGCTCAATCCGCTCGGCGCGACCGGGCAGGGCCAGCGCAACCACGATCTGGCCGCGGCGCTGGCGAGCGCCATCAACGACTGGCAGATCGAGAAGTGGACCAGCAAGGACAAGCGCCTGAAGGCCTCGGTCGTCGTCGCCAATGAGGACGGCGTCACCGCGGCGAAGGAAATCCGCAAGCGCGCCGGTGATCAAGAATTTCGTGCAGGTGCTGCTGCTCAGCCGCAATGTCGAGCCGCTCGGGCAGCGTCGCTACTGGCCGATCTATGAAGCGGCGGAAGAGGCGGGGTTGCCGATCGGCGTGCATGCCTTCGGCTTCGGCGGCAATCCGATCACTGCGTCGGGCTGGCCGAGCTATTACATCGAGGAGATGGTCGGCCACTCGCAGTGCCAGCAGACCGCGCTGGCGAGCCTGGTGCTGGAAGGCGTGTTCGAGCGCCATCCGAAACTGAACATGGTGATGGTCGAGGCCGGCTTCGGCTGGGCGCCGTCGCTGGCCTGGCGGCTGGACAAAGTCTGGGAGAAGCTGCGCAGCGAAGTGCCGTGTCTCAAGCGCAAGCCGTCGGAATATATCCGCGACCACATCTGGTGGACGACGCAGCCGATGGAAGACCCCGAGCGGCGCGAGCATCTGTTCCAGTTGATCGAATGGATCGGCTGGGACAAGCTCTTGTTCGCCACCGACTACCCGCATTGGGACTATGACGAACCGTCGCGCGTGCTGCCTGCCGGTGTCAGCGAAGAAAACAAGCAGGCGTTCTATCTCGACAACGCGCGCAGGGTTTACGGAGTCATTTAGTGGCGCGGCATGTGGTGGCGGCAGTCGATGAACTGCCGCCGGGGACGCGAAAGTTTCTCGAAATCGACGGCCGGCCGATCGCGGTGTTCAACATCAAGGGCGAATATTTCGGCCTGTTGAACCGCTGCCCGCACCAGGGCGCGTCGCTGTGCGAAGGTCCGCTGATCGGGCTGGCGCAATCCACGACGCCCGGCGAGATCGAATACACGAAACTCGGCGAGATCATCCGCTGCCCCTGGCACGGCTGGGAATTCGATATCCGCACCGGACAATCCTATTGCGATCCCCGCCGCTTCCGCGCGCGGGCCTATGCGGCGACGGTCGAGCCCGGTACGGCTGTCGTGAAGGGGCCGTATATCGCCGAAACCCTCAAGGTCGAGGTCGAGAGCGATTACGTGGTGGTCGACCTTTAGTGGGTGCAGGCGAGGTAGTGCGATGAATGCCGGATCCCTCAACGGCGGACAAGTGCCGCGGCCGATGCTGTTCGAGCCATTCTCGATTCGCGGCCTCACGCTGAAGAACCGCCTCGTCGTGCCGCCGATGGTCCACTATCGCTGCGACCCCGGCCATACCTGCGGCACGTTTCACGTCGTGCATCTCGGCCGCTACGCGCTCGGCGGCTTTGGGCTGGTCTTTGTCGAGGCGACCGGCGTCGAGGAGGTCGGGCTTATCAACGAGCACGACCTCGGCATCTGGAACGATGCGCAGGCCGAAAGCTTCAAGCCGCTGATCGCCTTCATGAAGCGCCAGGGCACGGCGATCGGCATCCAGCTCGCCCATGGCGGCCGCAAGGCGTCTTCGCAGACCGCCATGCAGGGCATGGGACCGCTCACCGAGGAGAATTTGAAGGCCGGCGCCAAAAAATGGCAACCGGTCGGGCCGACGGCCGAGCCGGTCGCAAAAGGCTGGCTGACGCCGCGGCAACTGACCACGGCGGAATGCAAGGCGATGGTCGGCACCTGGGCTTCTGCCGCGAAGCGTGCGGTATCGGCCGGCTTCGACACGATCGAAATCCACACCGCGCACGGCTATCTGCTCGCTTCGTTTCTGTCGCCGGTGTCCAACACGCGCAACGACGAGTACGGCGGCGATCGCGCCGGGCGCATGCGGCTGCCGCTCGAGATCGTCGAAGCCGTGCGCCGGGAAATGCCGGCCTCGATGCCGCTGTTCCTGCGCGTCTCGTCCGTCGACGGCACCGTCGAGGGCTGGAACATGGACGACACGGTCGCCTTCGCCCGCGAGCTGAAGCTGCGCGGCGTCGACGTGATCGACTGTTCCTCGGGCGGCATCGCCGGCGCTGCCACCGCGGCCCAGGTGCAGCGCAGCCTCGGATTCCAGGTGCCGTTTGCGGAACGCGTGCGCAAGGAGGCCGACATTCCGACCATGGCGGTCGGCATCATCCTCGAAGCCCAGCAGGCCGAAGCCATTTTGCAGAACGGTCAGGCCGATCTCATCGCGGTCGGCCGGCAGTCGCAGTTCAATCCGAACATCGCGCTGCATTGGGCGCACGACCTCGGCATCAACGCGCGGTTCGAGGATTGGTCGCCCGAATTTGGCTGGTGGCTGGAGAAGCGGATCAGGACGCTGGAAGGTTTTGCGACGCCGACCGGGGTCGTGACGCGGCGGTCGTGAGTTACTCGCTGCCCGTCCCGTGCTCCATCATCCGCCGCTCCTGCGCGTAGCGCACCAGCGCCACGAAACGATAGATGCCGTGGACGAATTTCCCGTACGGCATCGTCAGGAACAGCGCGAACACCACGCCGAGATGCAGCGCGAGCAGCGGGCCCATCGCCGGTGTCGCGCGCAGCAGCAGCAACGCCATGCCGGTCAGGCTGGTAAGGAACAGCATCACGATGAACGCAGTGTCCATTCCCATCCGCTGCTGATCGACCAGCACGGGATCGCGCTTCCACTTCTCGGCCAGCAGGCCAATCGGCCCAACTAAAAGCCCGATGCCGCCGAGCGTCCCGAGCACGACCGGCGCATCCCACCATGCATAGGGCGCCTCGCGCGCCAGCAGATAGTGATAGAGCGTCGCCACCGAGGTCGATGCGAAGCAGAGCAGGAAGCCGTAGAAGGTGAAATGATGGAACAGCTTGCGGCGGTCGGTCGGGCGGTCGTCCTCGTTGAAGCAGCCGACGCCGCCGCCGTCGAGATAACGCAGCTCACCGGCATCACGCATCGCCTGCCAAATTGAGCCGGCATCGGCCTTCATGCCGACGGGCTCGCCGATGTCGCGCCAGAACGCGCGCACGCCCATCACCAGCGCGACCACCGCATAGAGGAACACGGCGCCGAACAGCGCGGCCATCGCATTGTGCGGCATCAGCTTGTAGAAGGCGCCGGGGCCGGTGTGGACGCCGAACAGGATCTGCCTGTCGTGATACGCGGCAAAGCCGAGGATGAAGGCGGCGACGCTCGCTGCCGCGATCACGCTGATGGCGAGCCCGTTGCGCGCAAAGATGCCGGCAAAGGCGCGCGGCCACGCATAGGCGGCATAGGAATCGGTGCGCGCGATTGCGAGTGTCTGCGGCACATTGACGTTGTATTCATGCGGCGGTGAGAACTGGCAATCGGTGTAGCAGGCGCCGCAGCTATGGCAGAGATTGGCGAAATAGTTGAGGTCGCCGTCGGAGAAGGAGCGTCGCATTTCCATGGCAGGAAATACCGCGCACAGCCCCTCGCAGTAGCGGCAGGAATTGCACACCGTCATCAGGCGGTCAGCTTCGTCGAGAATCCTGGTTCCGTGCATGGCGCTACTTTTATTTTTGACGCGTTCTCTTAACGCGAACCGGTGTCCACTTCGCTTGAGAACGCTACTTCACTAAGCCCTTACCCTCGAGCCATTTCTGGATCATCGTGGCAACGACAAGATTGTTCTTGTCCATCATCACCAAGTGTGAATTGCCCTTGATGCCCGCCTGCGGCAGGTCGACGACATCGACGCTGCCGCCCGCAGCCTTGATCGCATCGGCAAAGGCGATGCCGTTGGCGCGGATCTTTGGCCAGCGCGAGTCGCGCTCGATATAGTCGCCATAGACGATCAGGGTCGGGATGTTCTTCAGCAGGTCCGCCTTCGCAGGATCGCCGAGTCCGGCCGGCTCGATCGCGATCAGCGCTTTGACCTTGTCGGGCCGCGCCTGGGCTACCTTGAAGCCAAAGCTGCCGGCCTGGCTGTGGAACAGCAGGATGGACGGGCCGACGCGGTCGATCTCGGCGATATAAGCCGCGATGGTCGCATCATCCGTCGTGGTCCAGCGCGGCACGCCCTGCTTGACGAAATTCTCGTAGCCCTCGACGGGAAACTGGCTGCCCGGCATCAGCTTGCGCTTGGCAGGATCCGGATCATAGGAGTTGGGTCCGTCGCCGATGCGGAAGCGCTCGAACGGATTGGCCGTGGTGAGGAAGACCGGCTCGCCCTTGAAGATATCAGGATATTGCGCCCACCCGGCGCGGCCGCGCTCCACCGCGTCGGAATTGTAGACCGCCCAGCCCTTGCGCAGGAAATAATTCAGCCAGCCTTCGCGGCCGTCGGGCGTGGTCTCATAGGTGACGCCGGTCAATCCGCCACCGTGCCACATCAACAGCGGATATTTCCCCTTCTCGTCGGCCGGCAGGAAATACTGCACATACATCTGCTCGACCTGGTAGGTGCCGTTGGGATCGACCTTTGCGGGCACGCCGCCTGGCGTGAACACGACTTCCTTGACCGGCTTGCCCGAAATTTCGACGAGGCGGCCGCCGACATGGAACGAGCCCATGTCGCGCAAGGTGATCGGCTCGGCGGCGATGGCGCTGCCTGCAATCAGCAGCGATGCGACGGAAGCAATGGCAATGCGCATGTTTCCTCCCGAAGATTTTTGCGGCGTCTCAGTTCTTCGCATTTTTTGCCGCTTCCCGTCCGGCCACGCGGCCGAACACGCTGCCGATGGTCATGCCGATGCCGGCCGCATAGCCCTTGCCCAGCACATTGCCGGCCATGATCTCGCCGGCGGCGAACATGTTGGCTGACGGCTTGCCGTCCTTCATCAGCATGCGCGACTCCCGGTTCACGCGGGTGCCGAGATAGGTGAAGGTGATGCCGGGACGCACCGGATAGGCGTAATATGGCGCCGTCTCGATTTTCCGCGCCCAATGCGTCTTCGGCGGGTCCAGCCCCTCGGTGCGGCAATCGTCGAGGATGGTGTGGTCGAAGGTGCCGGGCCGCACCGCGGCGTTGAATTCGGCGATGGTCTTTTCCAGCACGGCCGGATCGAGCGTCAGTTTTCCGGCGAGTTCGGCAATCGTCGCGCCCTCGATCGGCGGAAACAGCGTCGGCATAAAACTGTGGCGCACGCTGGCGTCGAACACGATGTAGGCGATCTGGTCGGGCTGCGCCGCCACCAGCCGGCCCCAGATGGCGTAGCGTTTCGGCCAGATGTCCTCGCCCTCGTCGTAGAAGCGTTGCGCGTGCTTGTTGACGACGATGCCGAACACCACGGAGTCGTGCCGCGTGATGATGCCGCCGTCGAATTTCGGCGCGCGGGCGTCGATCGCCACCGCATGGCATTGCGTCGGATCGCCGACTTCCTGCACGCCTTTGGCGAGCAGCATCTTCAGGATCGAGCCGCGGTTATACGGCGTGCCGCGAATCAGGAAATTGTCGGCGGCCTCGCCCCAGTACTCCTTCAGCCATTCGATGTTGGCCTCGAAGCCGCCGGCTGCCGCGACCAGCGCGGAGGCGCGGATGTCGCTCGCGCCATTGACCGGTTCCTTGAGCCTTGCCCCGAGGAACATGCCGTCCTCGATCTGTAGGTCGGTCACTTCCGCATCGTAGAGAATTTCGACGCCGAGCTTTTCCGCGGTCAGGTACAGCGCATTCAGCATGGCGCGGCCGCCGCCGAGGAAAAAGGAGTTGGTGCGCCCCAGGCTCAGCGTGCCGCCAAGCGATGGCTGCCAGCGCACGCCCTGCTCGACGATCCAGTCCAGAATGTCCTTGGACTCCCGGATCATGAACTTTGCCAGCTCTTCGTCGGTCTGCCCGCCGGTGATGCGCAGCAGATCGTCCCAGAATTCCTGCTCGGTGT
Organism: uncultured Alphaproteobacteria bacterium; assembly: GCA_963726865.1. GTDB lineage: Bacteria > Pseudomonadota > Alphaproteobacteria > Rhizobiales > Xanthobacteraceae > Bradyrhizobium. The sequence continues at coordinate 261,375 of CAVSEE010000015.1, forward strand.
ACGGCCCCGTCAAAATCTCGGTGGCCGCGTCATGGGCGCAGCGCATGTTGCGGGTGTGGCGGGTGTTGCCGCCGCGATAGAACTTTGGCGCACCTTCCAGCACCAGCACTGAGGCGCCGGCGCGACGGGCGGCGATTGCAGCGCACAAGGCGGCGTTGCCGCCGCCGATGACCAGCACGTCGAATTTGCGGGAGAGATCGACCATCAAGACGTCTTGCCAACTTTAGGCGGCAATCACAACTGCTGCCGTCGCATGGGCATCGTCGCTTCCGCCAAGGGATCTGCCAAGGGTTCTGGCTTTGCTTTCACAATGTCGGATAGCCACTTGCGGAACGCGGAAACCTTGGGCGAGTCGGCCTTCACTTCCGGCGATACGAGATAGAAGCCGGCATCCACCGGCAGCTCGATCTCGAACGGGCACGACAAGGCGGCCTTTCTTGATGTCGTCCTGCACATAGGAGGTGCGGCCCATGGCGACGCCGAGGCCGTCGATCGCGGCCTGAATGGTCATGAAGATCAGGTCGAAGGTGACGCCGGGCTGTTTCGACAGGTCGGTCGGCAGGCCCGCGGCGGTCAGCCACAGCCGCCAGTCGTCGTCATTGCTGGCCGAGGAATGCAGTAGCACATGGTCGGCAAGGTCCTGCGGCTTTTTCAGCGGCTTCTTGCCCTTCAACAGTTCCGGGCTGCACACCGGAAACATCTTGTCGGCCATCAGCCAGTCGGCGCGCAGGCCCGGCCACTGGCCGCGGCCGTAACGGATCGCGGCATCGACGCCGTCGCGCCTGAAATCGACCAGTGCGGTCGAGGTGGTGATGCGCACGTCGATCCCGGGATGCTGTTCCTGGAAGCTGGAGATGCGCGGCAGCAGCCATTTGGCGGCGAGCGAGGCCAGGGTCGAGACCGTCAGCACGTTGCCGTCGTCCTTGCGCAGCAGGCGGTCGGTGGCGAGCCGCAGATCGTTGAACGCGGCGCGAATGCCCGGGAGATATTCCTTGGCTTCAGGGGTCAGCAACAGCGTGCGGTTCTGCCGGACGAAGAGGCGGATGCCGAGCTCTTCCTCCAGCCGGCGGATCTGATGGCTGATCGCGGTCTGCGTCACGTTCAGCTCGGAGGCCGCGACCGTGAAGCTCATGTGCCGCGCCGCCGCCTCGAAGGCGCGCAAGCCGTTCAGGGAAGGGAGCCGTGCTGCCATCTGCCGCCAGTCCAATGCATGAGTTTATATCATCCGAAGCGGTACAAAGTGTCGTTTGATGCAGTGCCAAAACACCCCGATATTAGCGCCAAGAGATTGGAAATAGGAGCTCAAAATGAGCGTTTTCACCCACGAATCGATGATAAATCATCATGGAAAGAGCCTTTTCTCGCAACTGGCCGAGACCTTCCATGTCTGGCGCGAGCGCTACGCGATGCGCAGCGAGCTTTCGAAGTGGTCTGAACGGGACCTGCATGACATCGGCGTGTCCTCCGCCGACGTCGCCTACGAACTCGACAAGCCGTTCTGGCGGGCCTGATAGGCCGCCAACAAAACCGGTGCCGCCTCCATAGAGGGGCGCCGGTTTTCTTCGACAATTCCCGGAGCGTGCCCATGACCGCCATGCGCCTTGATGATCTCCGCCAGCATTCCGACGTGCTGCGTTCGAAGAGCGGTGAGGCGATCACCGTGCGGTTCGTCGAGCCGCGCGACGCCGAGACCATTCAGAACTATTTCCGCGGACTGTCGTCGCGCTCGCGCTACAACCGTTTCTTCGGCGCGATGGCGCAATTGCCGCCGACGCTGCTCGAGCGCTTCATCCATGTTGGCGAAGCCGACCAGTTCAGCGTGGTCGCCACCATGCAGATCGAAGGTTTCGAGACCATCGTCGGCGAAGCGCGCTACGCCTACGATTTCGAGGCCGGCAGTTTCGAGTTCGGCCTGTCGATCGACGACCGCTGGCAGGGCCACGGCATCGGCAAGGCGCTGATGAAGAATCTGGAATGCCGCGCCGCGGCTTTCGGCGCCACCAAACTGTTCGGCGATACGCTGCGCTCCAACGACTCAATGCTCGGCCTCGCCAAGAAGTCCGGCTACCTGTTCGGCAACAGCCCCGGCGACTGGAAGCTGGTGCGCTTCGCCAAGGAGATCAACCTCGACCCGCAGGACATTCCTTGCGCCAGCTGGAAGCTCGCCGCGCTTTCCCGCGCAGTCTCCTCCCCTGCGATATCAGGTTGATGCACTGGGCCCGGCTCCTGCGGCAACAGGACCGGGCCCATTTTCTTTTCCGGAAGTTATTTCCCCGCAAACACCGGCTTGCGCTTGTCGATGAAGGCCTGCACCGCCTCGCGGTGATCGGCAGTCTTTTGCGAGCGGATCATGCGCTCGGCTTCGTGATCCCTCGCCGTGGCGTAATCGAATATCAGCGCTTCGTCGAGATTGTCCTTCATGTAGCGCAGCGCAATGGTCGGGCCGGCGGCCATGGATTTGGCGAGCGCAAAGGCCTCTTCCTGCAGTTTGTCGTCGGCAACGACGCGGTTGACGAGGCCGATCTGCTCGCAGCGGGCGGCGGTGACGCGCTCGGCCGTGAACATCAGCTCCCTTGCGCGCGAGGTGCCGACGAGGCGCGTCAGCAGCCAGGCGATGCCGTAATCGCCGGACAGCGCAACGTTCAGGTAGCCGGTGGACATAAACGCCGATTGCGCGGCGATGCGGATGTCGCAGGCCATCGCAAGCGCCATGCCTGCGCCGGCTGCAGCGCCCGGCAGGGCGGCGATGGTCGGCTTGCGGACCGAGACCAGCGCCCCGGTCAGCAGTCGCTGCCGCTCCTGCAAATCGGCGATCTTGTCGGCGTCGGACATGGCCAGACGCTTGGGGTCGCGATGCGCGCCCATGCCCTTGACGTTGCCGCCGGAACAGAACGCCGTGCCGGCGCCGGTGATGATGATCGCGCCAACGTCCGGATTCTCGCCGCAGGTCTTGATCATGGTGCGCAGCGCCGGCGTCAAATCGTCGGACAGCGAGTTGCGCGCCTCGGGCCGGTTCAGCGTGATGATGGCGACGCGGTCGCGGATCACGCAGAGCAGCTCGTTGGTGCCGGTGTCGATGGTGATTTCGGTGCTCATGGTTTCCCCGCTTTGTTGTTCTTCGTAGGGTGGGCAAAGGCGCATGCGCCGTGCCCACTATTCTTGTCCGTGTGCTGAAGGTGGGCACGCTCTCGCTTTGCCCACCCTACGACACTTGCTTGTTGTTGTCAGAACTTCTCCACCCACGGCCGCAGCTCAAGCTCCCAGCTCCAGGCGCTACGCGGCTGTTGCAGCACGTTCCAGTAGCTCTCGGCAATGGCATCCGGATCCAGCAATGAATCCGGGCGGTCGGCGGGCTCGGTTCGAGCCGAGCTGCGGATGCCACCATCGATGACGAAATGAGCGACGTGAATGCCCTGCGGCGACAGCTCGCGCGCCATGCTCTGCGCCAGCCCACGCAGCGCGAACTTGCCCATCGCAAACGGTGCCGACTGCGGATAGCCCTTCACGCTGGCGGAAGCGCCGGTGAACAGGATCGCGCCATGCTGGTTCGGCAGCATCCGCTTGGCCGCCTGCTGCGCCACCAGGAAACCGCCGAAGGCGCTGACATTGATCGCGTGAGCGACTTCCGCCGGCACCAGATCGACAAACGGCCCGCGCGCCCGCGCGCTGGCGTTGTAGACGACGATATCAGGGGTAGCGATCTCGCGCTCGACCAGGCCGAACAACCGCTCGACCTCCTCGGCATTGGTCGCATCGCAGGCAAAGGCTTTAGCGCCGGTGCTGCCGCAGAGTTCGCCGAGCTTCTCGATCTTGCGCGCGGCCAGCGCCACCTTGATGCCCTCGCGCGCGAACAGCCGCGCCAGCGAGGCGCTTAAGCCAGAGCCGGCGCCGACGATCAGGGCGGTGTTGTATTTCGGTGCTGCCATGCGCGCGCTCCCCGTTGGCGGAGACTTGTATCTAGGCGCTGGAATCGCGAATGCCAGCCGCTCTGCGGCGTCGCCGGCACGGGTCGACGATGCGATATCCCTGCGCCACGGGCCACTCCTCCAATTATGCTTGTTGACCGCGCTCGGGCGTGCGGTATCGGTAATGGTCTATAACATCGAGAACCGGCGGGAACGACAAGGGCAAAAGATGCAGCCACGCAAGCACGATCGCAGGGCCGCCATTCCCGAACAGCCGGGATTGCTCGCACCCGACACGACCGGCATGAATTTCTACCGGGCCGATCCGGCGCTGACCGATCTGCTGCGGCTGCATCTGCCGGAGGCGACCTTCCGCCACATCGAGCCGCATCTCGATCGTCTCGGCGCCATGGCCGGCGGTCATCTCGACGAATGCGCGCGGCTCGCCGACCGCCACGCACCGGTGCTGCACCAGCGCGACAAGTTCGGCCGCGATACACAGTGGATCGAGTATCACCCGGCCTATCGCGAGCTGGAGCGCGCCGCCTTCGGCGAGTTCGGCATCCACGCGATGTCGGTGCGCAAGGGCATTCTGGGCTGGCCGGACAAATATCCTGTCGTGGCCAAGCACGCCTTCACCTTCCTGTTCAATCAGGCGGAATTCGGCCTCGGCTGCCCCATCAACGTCACCGACGGCTGCGCCAAACTGCTCAACAATTTCGGCAGCGAGGCGTTGAAGGCAAAGTATCTCGATGGTCTGACGCAGACCGACATGAGCAAGCTGACCCAGGGCGGCCAGTTCATGACGGAAAAGGAAGGCGGCTCCGACGTCGGCACGCTGACGACGACGGCGGTGCAGGAAGGCGACCATTGGCGCCTCCATGGCGAAAAATGGTTCTGCTCCAATGCCGACGCTGAGGTCGTGATGCTGCTGGCGCGGCCGGAAGGCGCGGGGCCGGGCACGCGCGGCGTCGGCCTGTTCCTGATGCCGCGGCGGCTCGATGACGGCTCGCAGAATCATTATCGGATCGTGCGGCTGAAGGACAAGCTCGGCACCCGCTCGATGGCCTCGGGCGAGATCAAGTTCGAAGGCGCGATTGCCTATGCCGTCGGCAAGCTCGACCGCGGCTTTGTGCAGATGGCCGAGATGGTGAATTCCTCGCGGCTCTCCAACGGCGTCAAGTCGACCGCGCTGATGCGCCGCGCGCATCACGACGCGATGACGGTGGCGAAGAACCGCGTGGTGTTCGGCGGCCGCATCATCGACAAGCCGCTGGCGCAGCGGCAGCTGATGAAGATCATGCTGGCGACCGAGCAGGGGCTTTCGTTGAGCTTTCTGACCGCGGACGCGCTCGACCGCGCGGAAGCCGGCAGCCAGGATGCCGCAGCATTGCTGCGCATCCTCACCCCAACGCTGAAATTCCGCGCGACCCGCGATGCCCGCAAGGTCTGCGGCGATGCGTTGGAGATGCGCGGCGGCATCGGCTACATCGAGGAATTCGCCACCGCGCGCCTGCTGCGCGATGCGCATCTCGGCTCGATCTGGGAAGGCACCGGCAACATCGTCGCCATCGACGCGTTGACCCGCGCGGTCGGCCGCCATGGCGCCGACAGCGCGCTAGCCGCCGATCTGCATGCGCGGCTCAATGAAGTCAGCCAACGTGCCGGTCGCCTGGCGCAACCGCCTGCGTGAATTGACCGACCGCGCCGTCGGCTTCGCGCGCGAGGTCGCCAGCAAGATGGACAATGAGGGCGACGCGCGGCGGGCGACCAGCCTGCTTTATCATGTCGCCAGCGCCGTGGCCTTTGCCTGGGAAGGCAGCCGTATCCACGAGATGCGCGGTGACGCGCGCCGGCTGCTGTTGTCGCGGATGGTGGTCGATCACCGCATCGCGGCGGGCGATCCCTTCCGTCTGACGGAAAGCGCGGCGCAGCGCGCCATCACCGACCATCTGCTCGGCGAGCGTGCCGTCGGGATGGCGGAGGTTGGCGAATTGCTCGGCGCAGCGTAGGCTCAGTTCAATCGACAAAAACAACCATAGCAGGGGAAACGACCGATGAAGGCTGCCGTTCTGTATGAAGTCAACAAGCCGCTCGTGATCGAGGATATCAGCGTGCCGAATCCCGGCCCGCGCGAAGTCCTGATCCGCACCAAGGTCGCAGGCCTCTGTCACTCCGACCTGCATTTCATGGAAGGGCTGTACCCGCATCCGCTGCCGGCGGTGCTCGGCCATGAATCGGCCGGCGTGGTCGAGAAGGTCGGCTCCGACGTCACCTATGTGAAGCCGGGCGATCATGTCGTGACGTGTCTCTCGGTGTTCTGCGGCACCTGCGACAACTGCACCACCGGCCGCACCGTGCTCTGCACCGACACCACGGTGAAGATGATGCCGGGCCAGTCCAACCGCATGCAGTGGAACAAGCCGGAGAAGCTGAACCAGTTCCTGAATCTCTCGTCCTTTGCCGAGCAGATGCTGGTGCACGAAAACGCCATCGTCAAAATCAAGAAGGAAATGCCGCTGGAGCTCGCCGCGCTGATCGGCTGCGGCGTCATCACCGGCTATGGCGCCGTGGTGAACACCGCCAAGGTGACGGCCGGCGAGACCGTCGCGGTGGTCGGCTGCGGCGGCGTCGGCATGGCCGCGATCAATGGTGCGGCGATCGCCGGCGCCGGCCGCATCATCGCCATCGACACCAATCCCGCAAAACTGCAGCTGGCGACCAAGCTGGGCGCGACCGACATCGTCGATCCCCGCAATGGCGATGTCGTGCAGCAGGTGCGCGAGCTGACCGGCGGCGGCGTGCAGCACTCCTTCGAGGTGCTCGGCCGCAAGGAAACCGCCGAGCAGTGCTTTGCCATGCTGGCGCCCGGCGGCACCGCCACCATCGTCGGCATGATCCCGTTCGGCCAGAAGATCGAGCTGCACGGCTTCGACTTCCTGCGCGAACGCCGCATCCAGGGCTCGTCGATGGGCTCCAACCATTTCCGCGTCGACATGCCCCGCCTGGTCGAATTCTACATGCGCGGCAAGCTGCACCTGGAAGACTGGATCTCGGCCAAGCTGAAGCTGTCGGAGATCAACGAGGGCTTTGCCAACATGAAAGCCGGCAAGACGCTGCGCAGCGTGATCATGTTCGATAGTTGAACTAGGTCGCCCCGGCGAAGGCCGGGGCCCATACCGCGTGATCTCTCTGTTGAGATGATCAGGTAGACGCCTGGTCGCAATAACAAACATTGGTGGTTATGGGTCCCGGCCTTCGCCGGGACGACCTCACTCACCGCGTCACATGCGCCGATACCGCCAGCCACTTGCCGTTCTGCCGCGCCCAGCAATCGGTGTAGCGGCCGTGTGCCTGCTGTCCGTCCGGCATGGTGTAGCTCGTCGCGGCATGGATGATGGCGAAGTCGCCGAGGATGCGGATCTTCACGTCTTCGGCCTTGAGATTTTTGATCGCGACCGGCTTTGCCGTCTGTTGCAGGAACGCGGCGCGATCGACCAGCGACTTGTCGGGATTGGAGCAATAGAAATCGGCGGCGAGGATTTCGTCAAAACGCTTGACGTCGGAGTTTTGCACGGACGCGACATAGTCGTGGTTGAGTTTGGTCAGCTCGGTGATGTCGTTGTTCATGGTTTCCTCCGGTTATTGTCACAATGCCGATCGGGCTCCTCCGATCTCTCGTGCAAACGCTAGCGAAGGCCTGCTGCCACCATAGTGTCAGCAGGCTTTCGACCCTGTGCGGTTCCGCCGCGCAATCACGCGGCTTTCGGTGAGCGCTTGATCATGGCGCGGACAAGCGATCCCAGCGCATAGCCCGCCAGCGCAAAGGCCAGCGGCGGCAGGATCTGCCTTCAGATCGTATGTGGCTTGCGACAGGAACTGTTCAAGCGTGGCGGGAGGCGTCAGCAGGAAGTCCAGGTTCAGGAAAATCACGGGCGATGTCACCAGCAGCGCCAGCCGCAGCCGATGTTGGGCAAACAGGCACAGGATCGCAATGACGATGGCTGTTGCGCCGAGCAGGCCGTAGGTAACTTCGAAAGCCGAGCGCGTTGCGGATGTTGAAGCCAGTGGCCAGCAACAGGCCCCAGACCAGGCCGCCGATCAGAAGCGCGCTATCGTCCGTGCGCGGGAACAGCGGCAGATACCCCAGCGCCAGGAACGCAAGGATCGACAGGGCCGGCCAGGCCGCGACGAAGGTGCCGTGGCTCAGCCCCCAGAGATGGAATGTCGGCAAGCTCAGCGCGGCATAGGCCTGGCCAAGCGGCCACATCAGCAGGAAGCCTGCAACGATCGCGACGACGCATCGAATGAAGGTCCGCATGGCGCTCAGTCATCGAACATCGGCGGCGGCTTGAAGCCGCCGAATTCGCGCTCGATCAGCTCGGCGAGCTTGATGGTGGTGCGGTCCTCCAGCCACGGGCCGACGATCTGCACGCCGACCGGCAGGCCGTCGGGCGAAAAACCGGTCGGGATCGCGGTGGCCGGCAATCCCGGCAGCGTCGCGATGCCCGGCCAGGACAGCTGGTCCGGATAGACATGCGGCTTGCCGTCGATCTCGATGCGGCGGCTTTCCTGCTCGTCCGAATGGTCGTGCTTGTAGGCCGGCGTCGGCATGATCGGGCAGATCACGGCGTCATATTGCTTGAACAGTTCGCGCCATTGCGCGCGCAGCCGCGCGCGGGCGCCGTCGGCCATCACCCATTCGCGATGCGACATCACCATGCCGCGCAGCCGCTCCGAGCCGAGGCTGGTGTCGCTCGGCGGCAGCATCTGCGCGACGGCTTGCGCGTTGGCGTAGACGTCGTACGGAAAGGACGCGGCCAGGAACGACATCAGCATCCGCATGTAGAGCGCCGTCGAGGCGGCGAAGTCGGGCAGCAGCTCCGAGCGCCGTGCGATCTTGACGCCGGCCCGTTCGAGATTGGCGGCAAGCTTGTCGATGCTGCCGCGCACCACGGAGTCCGTCGGCATCACAGGATCGGTGTCGACGACGAGGACGCGAAAATCCTTCAAGGCGCCGTGGCGCGGCGCCGGCAATTCGAGCCGGTAGGCCTTGCCGGCTTCCAGCGGATCGGGGCCGGCGATGACGTCGAGCAGCAGCGACAGATCGGCAGCGCCGCGCGCCATCGGACCGATCACGGCGAGATCGCGGTCGAGCGGCAGCGGCGGGAACGGCGGCGGCGTGTGGCCGCGCGAGGGCACCAGCGCATAGGTCGGCTTGTGCGCATAGACGCCGCAGTGAAAGGCCGGCACGCGCAGCGAGCCGCCGATGTCGGAGCCGAGCGAGAGCGGTCCGTAGCCGGCCGCCAGCGCCGCCGAGGAGCCGCCGGATGAGCCGCCGGGCGTGCGGCCGAGATCATAGGGGTTGTTGGTGACGCCGTAGATGTCGTTGTAGCTCTGCCAGTCGCCGAGCCCGAGCGGCACGTTGGTCTTGCCGAGGATGACGCCGCCGGCGTCCTTCACGCGCGTGATCGACAGCGCGTCTTCGTTCGGCACGAAGTTCTTCTGCTGCGGAATGCCCCAGGTCGTCGGCAGGCCGGCGATGTTGTAGGATTCCTTCACCGTGATGGGCATGCCGAGCAGCGCTTTCTTCTCGCCGCGCGCGAGCGCCGCATCGGCTTCGCGGGCGGCCTGCAGGCCACGCTCGAAATCGCGTACGCAGATGGCGTTGATCTTGCCATCGTGCCGCTCGATGCGGGCAATCGCGTCCTTGGCCAGTTCGACCGCCGAGACTTTCTTCGCGGCCAGCGCGGCCGACAGGTCAACGGCGGTCTGAAAGCTCCATTGCGATTTGGCCAAGGCGTTCTCCTGTTTCTTGTTGCGGCGATGATGCGCAGATCGCGCCTTGCTCGCAAGAGCGATGGTTGCGATCAAATCATCGTGCTAGCGGCGTTCGCTGTCTTGTAGGCGTCGCGAATGCGTCTGGCTTGACCGCGATTGCTACGCGGCGCCGATCAGTATCCCGACCCCGAGCACGATGGCGCCGCCGAGCACGATCTGGAACACCGCCTGCAGGAACGGCGTGTCCATGTAGCGCGCCCGGATGAAGGCGATGGCCCAGAGCTCGAAGAACACGACGATGCCGGCGATCGCGGTCGCGATCCAGAACGCGTTCGCCCAGCGGTCCGGCACCAGATAGGGCATGGTGTGGCCGAGGCCGCCGAGCGTCGTCATCGCGCCGCAGGTGATGCCGCGCAGCCAGGGCGAGCCGCGTCCGGTCAGCGAGCCGTCGTCGGACAGCGCTTCGGCAAAGCCCATGCTGATGCCGGCGCCGATCGAGGCGGCGAGGCCGACCAGAAACGTCTGCCAGTTCTGGTGCGTGGCGAAGGCCGCCGCGAACAGCGGCGCCAAGGTCGACACCGAGCCGTCCATCAACCCGGCCAGTCCCGGCTGGACATATTGCAGCACGAACATGCGCCGCCGCGTCTTGTCTTCTTCCGCGCGCACGTCGGGCTTGAGGATCTGGTCGGTCAGCTTGATCGCGTGCTTCTCGTGGTTCTTTTCCTCTTCGGCGAGATCGCCGAGCAGGCGGCGCACGCCGACGTCCTCCGCTTGCTCGCTGGCGCGCGCGTAGAAGCGCTCGGCTTCCAGCTCCATGGTCTCGACCTCCTTGCGGATGGTGTCGAGCGGCAGGTTCTTGGTGAGCCAGATCGGCCGGCGCTTCAGGAATCCCTTGACGTCGTCGCGGCGGATCGGCGGCAGATGCTGGCCAAAGCGCTGCTCGTACATCTCGAGCAGGCGGTGGCGATGGCCGCGCTCTTCCTCCGCCATCTGCTCGAACAGCTTTGCGGAGTCCGGATAACGCTCGGCGAGGTCCTCCGCGAAAGTCATGTAGATGCGGCTGTCCTCTTCTTCTGAGGAGATCGCGACAGCCAGCACTTCGCGCTCGGTGAGATCGGCGAAATTCTTCACGGCGACGGCCCCTGAACTACTTTAGAATTATTCTAAATTAGTTATAGGCGGCTGCGGCAGGCGCGGTCAATCGTCAGCCGGCGCCGCGTGCATCGCGCAGGAACGCAAGCAGCAGACGGCTGACTTCGCCGGGCTGCTCCTGCTGCACCCAATGGCCGGCGCCGTCGACGAGATGGCAGGCGATCATCTTCGTGCAGGCCTTCGTCTGCATCGCCTCGAACACGCCGGGGCGCTGATAGGTGCCCCAGTCCTGCTTGCCGGAGATGAAGGCCGGAGGGAACGTCGATGGTGCGGCCGGACCAAGTCTGCAACTCCGCGACGAACGCGCCCGAGGTGCCGCAGCGATACCATTGCAGGCCGCCCTGGAATCCGTTGCGCTGATATTCGGCGGCGTAGACCGCAAGCTCGATGTCGGGCAGCCATCTGTTGGCGGCGATCTCGACGGACGACGGCATCTCGTGCGCCACCGTCTCGGCCATGTTCTCGGCAAGATCCATGATGTAGTAGGTCGGCAGTTTCGCGAGCTCGCCCGCCGACCATGATTGCAGCGGATAGGGCGTGTTGGCTTTCCAGTCCGCGCTCTTGTGGTGGTAGTAGGCGCGCATGAAGTCGTGCACGCCCTGCGGCGCCCTGTGCATGTCGCCGTTGGCTTCGCGCGTCGAGTAGTACCACTGGTAATGCTTGCGCGGCCGCGGCAGCGCGGCGAGCTCGCGATGCACGGGGTCTTCGGTCGCGGGCTTGGCCGGACCATCCGCGGTGTTGAACGGCAGCTGCCGGCACGCCGCCGAACGGCGCGCTCATCATCGCGACCGCGCGGAACACGTCGGGCCGGATCAGCGCGCACCAGGCCGCGACCGAGCTGCCGAAATCATGTCCGATCACGGCATCGACGGAACGGTAGCCGAACGCATGCACCAGCCCGAGCGCATCGCGCACCAGATTGGGCAGGCGGAACGAGGCGAGATCGCCGTCGTAGTCGGGGTCCCAGCCGGTGGTGCGGCCATAGCCGCGCTGGTCCGGCGCGATGACGTGATAGCCGGCCTCGGCAAGCACCGGCATCACCTTGCGCCAGCTATAGGCGAGCTCGGGGAAGCCGTGCAGCAACAGCAGGCAGGGGCGGCCCGTGGTCTCGAAGCCCGCCTCCAGCACATGCATGCGCAGGCCGTTGATGTTGTCGATAGTGCGCGAGCGGATGGTTTTCGGGAGCGGGAGGTCGGGGAGGGATGTTGTTCTATTCATCGCGCAGAACTCACCTCCATGTCGTCCCGGACAAGCGAGCGAAGCGAGCGCGATCCGGGACCCATAACCACGAATGTCTGCTGTGATAGAAAGCTGTAGCTCCAGCTTTGTAAAGCGACCGACGGCTGTGGTTATGGGTCCCTGCGTTCGCAGCGACGACAGTTACGCCTTGCCGCCGCCTTCGGCCAATAGCGGTCGCGCAGATGCCGCTTCACCAGCTTGCCGGTCGGCGTGCGCGGCAGCTCGGCTTCGAAGTCGATGCTCTTCGGGCATTTGATCGGCGACAGATGCTTGCGGCAGAACAGCATCAGCTCGTTCTCCAGCGCCTTGCCGGCCTTGGCCATGTCGTGCGGCTGCACCACGGCCTTCACCTCTTCACCCATCTCCTCGTTCGGCACGCCGAACACCGCGACGTCGGAGACCGCGGGATGGGTGATCAGCACGTCCTCGGTTTCCTGCGGGTAGATGTTCACGCCGCCGGAGATGATCATGTAGCTCTTGCGGTCGGTGAGATAGAGATAACCTTCCGCGTCGAGATAGCCGACGTCGCCGAGCGTCGACCAGCCCTTGGCGTTGTAGGCGCGCTTGGTCTTGTCGGGATCGTTGTGATAGCTGAACACAGGCGCATCGGCGAAATACACCGTGCCGATCTCGCCGACCGGGCGCTCCTCGTCGTTCTCGTCGAGGATCTTCACCTTGCCGACCACGGCGCGGCCGACGGTGCCGCGATGGCTGAGCCATTGCTGCGAGGTCGAGACGGTGACGCCATTGCCTTCGGAGCCGGCGTAATACTCGATCAGGATCGGGCCCCACCACTCGATCATCTTGGCCTTGACGTCGACCGGGCAGGGCGCGGCGGCGTGGATCGCGCCTTTCAAGGTCGAGACGTTGTAGCGGGTGCGGACGTCCTCGGGCAGCTTCAGCATGCGCACGAACATGGTCGGCACCAGCTGCGACTGCGTCACCTTGTACTTCTCGACCAGCTTTAGAAATTCCTCGGCATCGAAATGCTCCATGATGACGGAGGTGCCGCCCAAAATCGTCGCCATCATGTTGAAGCGCAAGGGAGCCGCGTGATAGAGCGGCGCCGGCGACAGATAGATGCTGTCCGCGCTCATGCCGCACATGTCGGCGCAGAGAATTTTCAGGAACGCGTTGGGCGCGTCGATCTTGTTGCCCTCAAAATCCTTCTTGATGCCCTTCGGCCGGCCGGTGGTGCCGGAAGAATAGAGCATGTCGTAGCCGGCGACTTCGTCGGCGATCGGCGTGGTCGGTTGCTCGCCCGCTTCCTTGTCCCAGGAGCGGAAGCCGGGCTCCGGCTCGTCCATCATGTAGAGCAGCGGGCCGTTCTTCTGGCCGGCCAGGCCCTTCACCTGCTCGAAGCATTTCGGCGTGGTGATGAAGACTTTCGCGCCGCAATCTTTGACGATGTAGTCGATCTCTTCCTGCGTCAGGTAGCGGCTGATCGCGGTGTAATAGAGACCCGAGCGCTGCGCCGCCCAGCAGATTTCCATGAAGGCGAGGCGGTTCTCCATCAACAGCGCGATGTGGTCGCCGGCCTTCAGGCCGAGCGAGCGGAACAGGTGCGCGCCCTGGTTGGAAAGCTCGTCGAGCTCGCGATAGGTGATCGCCTTGCCCGTGCCCGCCATCTGGTAGGCGATCTTGTTCGGATTCGTGCGGGCGTGGATGGTCGGGTGGGTCATCGGAGTTTCCTCAACATGAAAATGGCGAGCAGGAAGCGCACTCCCTGCTCGCCAGTCTCGACTGCTTTTCTTGTTTTCTTAGAGACGTTCGACGATGGTGACGTTGGCCATGCCGCCGCCTTCGCACATGGTCTGCAGGCCGTAGCGCTTGTTGCGCTGCTTCAGCGCGTTGACCAGCGTGGTCATCAGCTTGGTGCCGGAGCCGCCGAGCGGATGGCCGAGCGCGATCGCGCCGCCATTGACGTTCAGCCGCGCCGGATCGGCGCCGGTGGTCTTCAGCCACGCCGTCGGCACCGAGGCGAAGGCCTCGTTGACCTCGAACAGGTCGATGTCGTCGACCTTCATGCCGGCCTTCTCCAGCGCGCGCTTGGTGGCGGGCAGCGGCGCTTCCAGCATGATGACGGGATCGCCGCCCATCATGGTCATGTGGTGGACGCGCGCCATCGGCTTGATGCCGAGCTGCTTGAGGCCCTTCTCGTTGACGACCATCACGCCGGAGGCGCCGTCGCAGATCTGGCTGGCGGAGGCGGCGGTGAGCTTGCCGCCTTCGGCGATCAGCTTGACGCCCTTGATGCCCTCGATGGTGGCGTCGAAGCGGATGCCTTCGTCGATGTGGTGGGTGTCGGTCGAGCCGTCGGCGCGGGTGATCTTGAGCGGCACGATCTCGTTCTTGAAGGCGCCGGCTTGCGTCGCCGCAATCGCGCGCTGGTGGCTCTGGTAGGAATATTCGTCGAGCTGATCCTTGGTGAGCCCGTATTTCTCCGCCATCATTTCCGCGCCGGTGAACTGGCTGAACACGATGTTCGGATATCTCTTCTCGATGCCCGGGCTCTTGTAGTGGCCAAAGCCGTTCTTGGCGGGCAGCTGCGAGGCAAGGCCCATCGGCACGCGGGTCATCGACTCCACGCCGGCGGCGATCACGATGTCCATGCTGCCGCTCATCACGGCCTGCGCCGCAAAGTGCAGCGCCTGCTGCGAGGAGCCGCACTGACGATCGATCGAGGTGCCGGGCACGCTCTCCGGCAGCTTCGAGGCCATGATGGCGTTGCGCGCGACGTTGGTGGATTGCTCGCCGGTCTGCATCACGCAACCCATGATGACGTCTTCGATCTGCGCGGGATCGGCGCCGGACCGTTCGACCAGGGAATCCAGCACTTGCGCGGCGAGATCCGCCGGATGCCAGCCGGCGAGGCGGCCTCCCTTGCGTCCGCCCGCGGTGCGGGCGGTGGCGACGATATAGGCCTCGGCCATGACTGTTCTCCCTGATTGTTCTGATGGGCGTTTTGAATGATGGCGCGGATTTAAGGGGCGGCATTGGCCTTAGTCAATCGATCAATTAACTCTTGAGTGCGACCCTCTCATGCGCTTATGTGCGGCCCGCAAGTTCAGCGGAACGACAGGGACCGCAGTTGAATACCAGCGTACCGACGAAGCTCCAGGCCGGCAAAAATCCCACCGCCGAAAAACTGCTGGTCGCAGCGAGCGAGCTGATGATCGAGCGCGCCTCGATCGAAGTGTCGCTGTCCGACATCGCGCAAAAATCCGGCGTCAACGCCGCGCTGGTGAAATACCATTTCGGCAACAAGGACGGCCTGCTGCTGGCGCTGCTGGCGCGCGACGCCGCGACCGAAATGTCCCAGCTCGAATATCTGCTGGCGCAGAAGATCACGCCGACCGCGAAGATTGCGCCTGCACATCGGCGGCATCATCCGCGCCTATCATCAGTTCCCCTACATGAACCGGCTGATCCATTATTTGCTGCACGAGAGCACGGCGGAGGCCGCCGACGAGGTGTCGAAATTCTTCGTCGCGCCGCTTGCTGGATTTTCATCGCCGCCTGCTCGCCGAGGGCATCAAGGCCGGCGAATTCCGCAAGATCGATCCGGTGCTGTTCTACACCAGCCTGATCGGCGCCTGCGATCACCTGTTCTTCGGCCGCCACGCGATGGTCCGCGCGATCGGCGTCGGCCCGGTCACCGAGGAAGTTTGCCGCGACTACATCAAGCACATGGAAGCGCTGATTTTCGGCGGCATGCTTGAACCGACCAAGGCGGCTGCAGCCGCCAGTTAGAAACGTTGCAAGTCTAGAGAAGAAACGCCCAAGGAAAGGTTGTTCACGATGCAGTTGAAAGACGTTGCCGTTCTCATCACCGGCGGTGGCTCCGGCCTCGGCGCCGCGACCGCCCGCGCCATGGCGGCCAAGGGCGCCAAGATCGGCGTGATCGACCAGAACAAGGAAAACGCCGAGAAGGTCGCGGCCGAAGTGAAGGGCGTCGCCCTCCACGCCGACGTCACCGACGAAGAGGCGATCAAGGCGGCGATTGCCAAGGCGGAAGCCTCGCACGGCATCGCGCGCGTGCTGATGAACTGCGCCGGCATCGGCGGCTCGCAGCGCACCGTCGGCAAGGACGGCGTCTATCCGCTGGCCAAGTTCGTCCGCATCATCAACGTCAATTTGATCGGCACCTTCAACGTGCTGCGCCTGTTCGCCGAGCGTCTCGCCACCGCGCCGCCGATCGGCGAGGAGCGCGGCGTCGCCATCAACACGGCTTCGGTTGCCGCCTACGAAGGCCAGATCGGCCAGATCGCCTATTCCGCGTCGAAGGGCGGCGTGGTCGGCCTGACCCTGCCCGCCGCGCGCGACCTCGCTTCGCCTGAAGATCCGCGTCAACACCATCGCGCCGGGCCTGTTCCTGACGCCGCTGCTGATGGGTCTCAACGAGGAAGCCCGCAAGAGCTTAGGGGCCCAGGTGCCGCATCCGGCGCGTCTCGGCGATGCCAGCGAATACGGCAACCTCGCCGTTCACATCGTCGAGAACCCGATGCTCAACGGCGAAACCATCCGCCTCGACGGCGCGATCCGCATGGCGCCGCGCTGATCTTCTCCCTCCCCCTGCGAAGGGGGGAGGGCAGGTGGGGGTCTGCCTCAACAAGACCCTCACCCGATTTGCATCTGTCGATGCAAATCCACCTCTCCCTTTCAGGGAGAGGTGGAGAAAAAGAAGGGAGCGCGTCGTGACTCGGCCACTGCTGATCGAACACCATGACGGCGTCGACTGGGTGACGCTCAATCGCCCCGATAGCCTCAACGCGCTCGATCCTTCGCTGATCGACGCGCTCAACGTCTACTTCCAGGGCCTGCAGCGCAACCGCGACACCCGCGTCGTGGTGCTGAAAGGCGCGGGCGCCAATTTCTGCGCCGGGCTCGATCTCAAGCACGCCATGAAGCGCCGGGCCGGGCAGCAGGAGCCGCCGGGTGTGACGGACTCGCTCGACTTGCAGCGGCGCATTGCCGACATCGTGATGCTGATGCGGCGCTGCCCGCAGCCGATCGTCGCGCTGATCCAGGGCGCGGCCGCCGGCGGCGGTTTCGCGCTGGCGCTTGCCGCCGATATCCGCATTGCCGCCAGGGGCGCGCGGATGAACTGCGCCTTCATCAAGCTTGGGCTGGGCGGCTGCGACATCGGCACCAGCTATTTCCTGCCGCGTCTGGTCGGCGTGTCCGTGGCGTCGGAGCTGATCCTGACCGGCCGCTTCATCGGCGCCGAGCGCGCGCTCGCGGTCGGGCTCGTCTCCGAACTGGTCGAGGATACCGCCGCGCTCGACGCCGCAGCCGAGCCTTATGTCGATGCGATGATGACGGCCTCGCCGATTGGGCTCCGGCTGTCGAAGGAATGCCTCAACATGGCCGTCGATGCCGGCTCGATCGAAGCTGTGATCGCGATGGAAGACCGCAACCAGATACTGTGCAGCCGGTCCGAAGATTTCGGCGAAGGCATCAGGGCCTTCCTCGAAAAGCGAAAGCCTGTCTATATCAGGCGCTGACACCAAAAACGGATAAGAAAAGAATTCCGGGAGACGCAAAATGAGTGGGAGTGCAGCCGCGGTGCTGACCAAGCCGGCCTTTCGCAAGATCGAATGGCTGGCGCGCGACATCGCGGTCGAGCGCCGTCCCGACGGCGTCATCATCCTGAAGTCGCGCATTCCGCTGCAGGCCTACGAAAAGCACATCCCAGCGTCGCTGGCGAAATGGGCGAAGCAGGCGCCCGATCGCATCTGGCTGGCGCAGCGCGGCGGCCCGGAACGGCAATGGCGGAAAGTTTCCTACGGCGAAGCCAAGCGCCTCGTCGACGGGCTGACACAAGGCCTGCTCAATCTCGGCGTCGCAGACAGTCGCCCCGTCACGATCCTCTCGGGCAATTCCATCGAGCATGCGCTGATGACGCAGGCGGCAATGCAGGCGCGCTTGCCGGCAGCACCGGTGTCCCCGGCCTATTCGCTGATGAGCCAGGATCACCTGAAGCTCAAATATCTCTTCAACCTGATCAAGCCCGCGGTCGTGATGGTGCAGGACGGCCCGACCTTCGAGAAGGCGCTGAAGGCGCTGGATCTGACCGGCGTCACCGTCGTGCACGTGCTGCGACCGTGCGAAGGCATCAAGAGCGTGTCCTTTGCCGATCTCGCGGCGACACCGATCACGAAGGCGGTCGATGAATCGATCGCGAAGATCACACCAGACACTGTCGGCAAGCTGCTGTTCACCTCGGGTTCGACCGGCATGCCCAAGGCCGTCATCAACACCCAGGAGATGATGTGCGCCAATGCGGCGATGATGATGCAGGTACGCCCGCGCGAGCCGGGCGGGCCGGTCTCGACCGTGCTCGACTGGATGCCGTGGAACCACACCATGGGCGGCAATGCCGCCTTCAATCCGATCCTGGTCGATGGCGGCACGCTCTATATCGACGACGGCCGGCCGATGCCGGGCCAGCTCGAAGAGACCATCAAGAATCTCCGCGAAGTGTCGCCGACCTATTACGCCAACGTGCCCGCGGGCTACGCGGCGCTCGCCGCTGCCATGGAGAAGGATGACGCGCTCTGCCGCAGCTTCTTCAAGAACCTCTCCATCATGGCCTATGGCGGCGCGCGCCTGCCCGACGATCTCTACGATCGCATGCAGGCGCTGGCGGTGAAGACCACCGGCGAGCGCATCGTGTTCTACACCGGCTGGGGCTCGACCGAGACCGCGCCGACTTCGACCGGCACCTACTGGGACACCGAGCGCGTCGGCCTGATCGGCCTGCCTTTCCCCGGCGTCGAATTGAAGATGGTGCCGTGCGGCTCGAAATACGAGCTGCGCCTGCGCGGCATCAACGTTACGCCCGGCTATTTCGCCCAGCCCGAGCTGACGAAGAAGATGTTCGACGAGGAAGGGTTTTATTGCATCGGCGATGCCGGCATTTTCGTCGACGAGAGCGATCCGCTGAAGGGCATCATCTTCGCCGGTCGCGTGGTGGAGGACTTCAAGCTCACCACCGGCACCTTCGTGCATGTCGGCTCACTGCGAACCGATGCAATTGCCGCCGCTACGCCTGTGGTGCACGACGCACTGGTGGCAGGCCAGGACCGCGAGTTCATCGGCCTGCTCGCCTGGCCGAACTTGCACGCCTGCCGGCAGCTCGTCGGCAATCCCGATGCGACCTTCGAGGATGTCGTGAAACATCCCGAAGTGATCGCCTGCCTGAAGCGCGGACTGGAGGCGCACAACGCCTCGTCCACCGGCAGCAGCATGCGCATCGCGCGCGCCATGCTGATGGCCGAGCCGCCCTCCATCGACGGCAACGAACTCACCGACAAGGGCTACATCAACCAGCGCGCGGGCCTCGAGCGCCGCGCCGATCTGGTCGAGCGGCTCTATGCCAAGAAGCCCGATTCCGACGTCATCATCCTGAAACATTAGACAAGAACGAGCACCCGCCATGAACTTCGATTTCTCCGACGACCAGAAGCAGATGCGCGATGCCGCGCGGAAATTCCTGTCCGAAAAATGCCCGCCCAAGGCGGTGCGCGCCGTGCTCGACGGCAAGGCGGCTTACGACAAGGAGCTGTGGAAGGGCCTCGCCGAGATGGGCTTTCTCGGCGTCGCGATCCCTGAAGCCTTCGGCGGCGCCGGCGCCGGTCATCTCGAGCTCTGCGTGATCGCCGAGGAAATGGGCCGCGCCATTGCGCCGGTGCCGTTCTCCTCGACGGTGTATCTCGCGGCCGAGGCGCTGCTGATCGCGGGCAGCGACGCGCAGAAGCAGAAGTGGCTGCCGAAGATCGCGGCCGGTGAAGCGATCGGCACGCTGGCGCTGTTCGAGGGCGCCGGCAATCCGTCGCCGAAGGCGATCAAGCTCGCCGCATCCGGCGGCACGCTCAACGGCGTCAAGAAGCCGGTGCCGGATGGCGCGATTGCCGACTTCGCCGTGGTTGCCGCGCGCACCGGCTCGTCGCGGGCGCGACTCCGACATTTCGCTGTTCCTGGTCGATCTCAAGGCCGGCGGCGTCGAGGTCAAGGAATTGACCAATGTCGATCCGACCCGCGGTCAGGCCGAACTCACCTTCAAGAACTGCAAGGCCGATCCGCTTGGTGCGGCCGGCGAAGGCTGGGGCGTCATCACGCAGGTGCTCGACCGCGCCGCGGTGCTGCTGGCCTTCGAGCAGGTCGGCGGCGCCGACCGCGCGCTGGAGATGGGCCGCGACTACGCGCTCGACCGCGTCGCCTTCGGCCGGCAGATCGGCTCGTTCCAGGCGATCAAGCACATGCTCGCCGACATGTATGTCTCGGCGACGCTGGCGCGCTCCAACTGCTATTACGGCGCCTGGGCGCTCTCGACCAATGCCGGCGAGCTGCCGGAAGCCGCCGCCGCCGCGCGCATCAGCGCGACGCAGGCGTTCCAGCATTGCGCCAAGAACAACATCCAGGTGCACGGCGGCATGGGCTTCACCTGGGAGTTCGACTGCCACATGTACTACCGCCGCGCCAACGCAACGCGCCGTGACGCTCGGCTCGCTCTCCTATTGGGAAGACGCGCTGATCGACCGCATGCGCAAGAAGAACGCGGCATAAGGGATAGTCGTCCATGAACTTCGACGACACCCCGCAGGAAGCCGCATTCCGCGCCGAGGCGAAAGCCTGGATCGCGGCCAATGCGCCGAAGCAGTATGAAGACGACCTGCGCAAGGCCTCGCTCGGCCGCACCGTGATCAAGGGCGCGAACCTGCTCGAGGTCGCCAAGGCCTGGCAGAAGAAGAAGGCCGACGCCGGCTGGGCCTGCCTGCACTGGCCGAAGGAATATGGCGGCCGCGGCGCCTACGCCGATCGAGCGCGTGATCTGGCAGCAGGAAGAGGGGCCGTTCGGCAATCTCTCCCGCGTCTTCATCATCGGCCACGGCATGTGCGGCCCGACCATGATGGCCTTCGCCGGCGAGGAGCGAGAAGCGCAAATATCTGCCGCCGCTCGCCTCCGGCGAGAAGATCTGGTGCCAGCTGTTCTCCGAGCCCGCCGGCGGCTCCGACGTCGCGGGCCTGCGCACGCGCGCGGAGAAGAAGGGCGACGACTGGATCGTCAACGGCCAGAAGATCTGGACCTCCGGCGCGCACTATTCCGACTACGGCATCCTGCTCACCCGCACCGATCCGACCGTGCCCAAGCACAAGGGCCTCACCATGTTCTTCCTGGACATGAAGAGCCCGGGCGTCGAGGTGCGGCCGATCAAGCAGGCGAGCGGCCAGTCCGACTTCAACGAGGTCTATTTCACCGACGTGCGCATTCCGGACTCGCAGCGGCTCGGCGCGGTCGGCGACGGCTGGAACGTCTCGCTGACCACGCTGATGAACGAGCGCATGTCGATCGGCGCCGGCGTCGCCACCGGCTTTCCGGAGCTGTTCGAGTTCTGCAACAGCCTGATGCTGGACGACGGCCCCGCCATCGAGGACCGCAACGTGCGCTCGAAGCTCGCGAGCTGGGCGGTGAAGGCGAGCGGGCTGAAATACACCAGCATGCGCACCATCTCGGCGCTGTCGAAGGGCGAGCGGCCGGGCCCGGAAAACTCCATCGGCAAGCTGGTGGCCGCCTCGATGATCCAGGACGTCGCGATGTACGCGCTCGATCTGCAGGGCGCGGCCGGCGTCGTCTCCGGTCCGGATGACGCCGAAGTCGCCGGAAAATTCCAGGCGATGCTGCTGCGCGCGCCCGGCACCCGCGTCGAAGGCGGCACCGACGAGATCATGCGCAACATCATCGCCGAGCGCGTGCTTGGCCTGCCCGGCGACATCCGGGTCGACAAGGACGTGCCGTTCAACCAGATCCCGACCAAGGGAAGGGCATAAAGAGGTTCGCCATGAATTTCGATGACACCCCGCAGGAAGCCGAATTCCGCACCACCGCCCGCAAGTGGATCGCCGCCAACGCGCCGAAGGAGTTCGAGGCAGAGCTCTCGACCTCTTCGCTCGGCCGCATCCGGCTCGCCAAGCACGACATGGTCGAGGTCGGCAAGGCCTGGCAGAAGAAGAAGGCCGACGGCGGCTGGGCCTGCCTGCACTGGCCGAAGGAATATGGCGGCCGCGGCGCCACGCCGATCGAGCGCGTGATCTGGCAGCAGGAAGAGGGCGTCTACGGCAAGCTGACGCAGCCGTTCCAGATCGGCGAGGGCATGTGCGGCCCGACCGTGATGGCGTGGGGCAGCGAAGACTCCAAGCGGCGCTATCTGCCGAAGCTCGCTTCGGGCGAGGAAATCTGGTGCCAGCTGTTCTCCGAGCCGTCCGCCGGCTCCGACGTTGCGGGCCTGCGCACCCGCGCCGAGAAGAAGGGCGACAACTGGGTCGTCAACGGCCAGAAGATCTGGACCTCCGGCGCGCATTATTCCGACTACGGCCTCTTGATCGCGCGCACCGATCCGAATGTGCCCAAGCACAAGGGCCTCACCATGTTCTTCCTGAGCATGAAGAGCCCGGGCGTGGAAGTGCGGCCGATCAAGCAGGCCAACGGCATGCAGGAATTCAACGAGGTCTATTTCACCGACGTCGTGATCCCCGACAGCCAGCGGCTCGGCAATGTCGGCGACGGCTGGAACGTGTCGCTGACCACGCTGATGAACGAGCGCATGTCGATCGGCTCGCGGCTCGCCACCGGCGTGCCCGAGATGTTCGAGTTCTGCTCCAATCTGATGCTGGAGGACGGGCTTGCGATCGACGATCGCGCGGTGCGCTCGAAGCTCGCGAGCTGGGCGGTGAAGTCGAACGGGCTGAAATACACCAGCTACCGCGCGATCTCGGCGCTGTCGAAGGGCGAGCGCCCGGGTCCGGAAAACTCCATCGGCAAGCTGGTCTCCGGCATGATGCTGCAGGACATCGCGTCCTATGCGATGGATCTGCAGGGCGCCGCCGGCGGCCTCACCGGCGAATCCGAGGAAGAGGCGCGCGGCCAGTTCCAGCAGATGCTGCTGTCCTCGCCCTCGATGCGCATCGCCGGCGGCACCGACGAAGTGCTGCGCAACATCATCGCCGAGCGCGTGCTCGGCCTGCCCGGCGATATCCGCGTCGACAAGGACGTGCCGTTCAACAAGATCCCGACCAAGGGACGCTGACGATCGCGACCTTCTGTCCGCTCCCCTGAAAGGGTAGGGTTGGCGAAGCGGGGTCCAGCCGCTTGCGCTGAATGCGAGAGAAGACCCCGCACCCGGCGCTGCGCGCCGACCTCCCCCTTCAGGGGGAGGTGAGAAAAATCAGGAAACTGATCATGTCGGACGCTGCAGTGAAAGCGGTGAAGGCGCGCTACGATACGGAAGATCGCATCGGCGTGCTCGAAGAGCTGCTCAACGAGCGCTACTCGGTGCGCGCCTTCCTGCCCAAGCCGGTGCCGCGCGAGACCATCGATCGGCTGCTCACCGCCGCGCAGCGCACGGCGTCCTGGTGCAACAGCCAGCCCTGGCAGGTGCTGATCGCCAGCGGCGAGGCCAAGGAGCGTTTTCGCAAGGCGATCTATGCGGCGGCGATCTCCGGCGCCGAGGAAGGCCACGACTTCCCGCCGCCGCGGGAATATCTCGGCGTCTATCTCGAGCGCCGCCGCGAAAGCGGCTTTCAGCTCTACAACACGCTCGGCATCGCGCGTGGCGACAAGATGGCCTACGCGAAGCAGGCGCTGGAGAACTACAATTTCTTCGGCGCGCCGCATGTCGCGGTCATCCACACCGACGAGCCGCTCGGCATCTACGGCGCGATCGATTGCGGCGCCTATGTCGGCAATTTCATGCTGGCCGCCCAGGCGCTCGGGCTCGGCACCATCCCGCAGGCCGCGCTGGCGCGGCATTCAAAGCTGATCCGCCGCCACTTCAATCTGCCCGACGACCGCCGCGTCGTCTGCGGCATCTCGTTCGGCTTTGCCGATCACGCGAATCTGGTGAACAGCTATCGCACCTCGCGCGCGACGGTCGCGGATACCGTGACGTTCGTGGAGGAGTAGCCAAGGGTCAAGTCGAGCTCGGCGCATGATCAAGCCTGCGCACTCAACTAGTTGGATAATTAAAAGAATGTTGGTGCGCACTCAACGAACTACTTCAACACCTTGATCCGCGTCGCCGAGGATTGTCCTGCGCGCACGGGCGAGGAACCGCCGTTGCGCGCGGGCAATCCTACCGTCGCGCGCCTGCAATTCGAGATGATCGCGCAGGCCCTATTAATAGTTGGATTTATCGCGTCTTCGGACGCTTCCGACCCTCGCTATTGAAATTAGATTTGATTCATGATAGATGATTATATGAATGATTATTTACAATGTAATTAGTAAAACAAAAAAATAAAATAATAAGATGAGAGTGAATGTAATGGAGAAGAAGTATAGTAATGGTATAAATGTAATATGGAAGGAATGAAGAAACAATAAAATGATGAGAGACGAGAAGATGAGTTTTTATCAATCGCGCTATTCGCGATGAGTGAAAGTAGAGAAAAATTGTAAAAAAATGAATTAGGTTGAATGTAAAGAAGGGGTTAAATAGAAAGGTACATGATTAGGCGCCCTACAAATACACCTCGGACGACGTCGTGTTTGCGACCTCGGCATCCGGCCGGCAACTCGATGCCAGGGCGACACAAGAAGGAACGCAGCTTCGCCCGCAGCGAGTTCTTTTCCAAAGGGCAGGCGTGCCTGCGCGGGTCCGGGCTCGGCAAGCGCGTCATCGATGAACCGCGCCTCAGCATGGGTGCCGAGCGGTCACTTTACGAGTGCGACGGTCAACCATGCTATTGGATATGTTTTCACACCGAAGGCCGCATGCCGCGCGAGCCCGCTGTGTATGATGCACGGCCGAGCCGGCGCCTATTCGTCACTGCGAACGGATATATGACGCCTCGACGCTGTCGCAGCGCACCTAAATGGGGCCATCTATGGGCAAGCAGGCTATCTCGCGATCATGGTGGACGGTTCGGGCCGCGCGGATATCCGCAGGTTTCACGCATGAAGCTACGAGCAGCGTCCGGAAAGCGTCGACGAAGTGACGGTCGGCCGCTCGATGCTTATGGCGCGCTCGCTTATATGCGTACGCGCAGTGATGTGCGCGGATCGCATCGTGCTGCAGGGCTGGTCGAACGGCGCAAGCGCACGCTTGAAATTAAACTATGGCTGGGGCATTCACGCCGACGCGGAAGGAGGCATCGCGCTCTACGCCGTCGACAGCGAGCGCTATCAGGCGCTTGCGCGCGATCCGAAGCTTTCCCAGACCCGCGCGATGCGAACCAAGCGCGCCTAGAACTTCGGCGGCCCCATTCTACTTTGCATGGGGTTGTTTTCGTGTTCTTGACTGTCATCATGCCCGGGCGTGTCCCGGGCATCCACGTTCTTGGGCCAGCAAGCAAGTCGTGGATGGCCGGGTCAAGCCCGGCCATGACGACGGAAGAAGTCGACTTTGCATGGGGTTGTTTTCGCAGTTTTGTGTTGGGGAGGGTGAAATCCCCTAAAACTTCGGCGGCCGCTTCTCGGCCCTCGCCTTGATGCCTTCCTTGATCTCGGCGCCGCGCATGCTTTCGCGGTGGCGCTGGTCGGCAGCCAGCTCATCGAGCTTGCCGCGGGCGAATTCGTTGATGGCGCGCTTCATGCCGGCCATCGCCGTCGGCGCGTTGGCGGCCAGCGCGTTCGCCAGTCTGTCGACTTCCTCGTCCAGCGCTTCCGCCGGCACCATCGCGGTGAGGTAGCCGATCCGCAGCATCTCCGGCGCGCTGATCTTCTGCGCGGTCAGGAACAGCATCTTGGCGTTGTCGACGCCGAGGCGCGAGACATAGCGCTGGATGCCGCTCTTGTAATAATGCAGGCCCAGCCGCGCCGCCGGCATGAACATCTCGGCGGTGTCGACGCCGATGCGGAAATCGCAGGCCAGCGCCAGATCGGTCGAGCCGCCATAGACGCCGCCATTGAGCCGGCAGATCGTCGGCACGGCGAGATCTTCCAGGCGATTGACCACGACCTCGAAGGCCGAGCCCGCGCTCTGCTGTTCCTTTGCGCTCACCGCGCGCTCGGCGACCGAGCCGAGATCGTAGCCGGAGGAGAAGGTGCGGCCGGTGCCGGTCAGCACCAGCACGCGCAACGCCGGATCGGCTTCGACCTGATCGAACAGTTTTAGGAGCACGCCGAGATCGTCGGCCTCGAGGCGATTGTGATGCCGCGGCCGGTTGAGGCGGATGGTGGCGCGGGCGCCGGCAATGTCGAGCAGCGGCGCGCTGGCGCCCTCGGTGTCCAGCATCGCAAATCTCCTTATTTGTTTTCCAGCGCGCGCCGCCTGGCCTCGGCGTCGATGGTCTCGCCCAGTTCAGGGTGCCGCGCCATCAGCAGGCGGAAGTCGACGAGGTCGAGCACCAACAGGCGCGTCACGCCGGTGGTCGTGATGTTGGCGTTGCGCGTGGCGTTGCCGAGCAGCGCCATCTCGCCGAAGAAGGCGCCTTCGCTGAGCGGCATCTTCTTGCCGCCGGGCAGGTCGACCTCCACCTGGCCGGCGGCGATGAAATACATGCAGTCGCCCTGCTGGCCCTTGCGGATGATCATGGTGCGCGGCGGCAGGTCCATGGTGCGCAGCATGTTGGTGACGTCGGCGATCGCCGCGGGTCCGAGCGAGGCAAAGAACGGCACCTTGCTGACGGATTCCCAGGTCTTCAGGAAGTTGTCGCGCCGCGTCTCGGCGGCAAATCCGGTCGCGAGGATGCCGGTCCACAGGCCGAACACGCCAAGGCCCGAGATCATCACCAGCGCCGCCACGATGCGCCCGAGCGGCGTCACCGGCACCACGTCGCCATAGCCTGTGGTGGTGAGCGTCACCACCGCCCACCACAGCGCGGCCGGCACGCTGCCGAAGGTCTGGGGCTGGGCGTCACGTTCGAGGAAATGCTCGGCGACCGAGGCGAGGAACACCACCATCAGGAAGATCACCAGCACGGAAAGCAGCGGGCCGGATTCCACCACCAGCACCCGGCGGAGCTGGCGCAGGCCCGGAATGCCCGGCACCAGCTTCAGCAGCCAGATCACCCCGAACAGCCAGGCCGATTTGGGGTTGGCGCCGGCGACCAGGGCCACCGGAATGGCCGCAGCGGCAACGAGGTCGACCAGCCCGCGGAACGACAAGGAGTAGGCGAGCCCGCGCTCGGACTTGACGGCATGGCGCAGCCGCACCACCCATTCGAACACGAAGAACGCCAGGCACGCCCACAGCACCGCGTCGACCCAGTGATGCGCCGCCTCATAGGCCGGGTCGACCGTCAGCAGCACCATCACACAGACGCCGACCGCCACCGCGAGATAGGCCGGCCGCGTCATGTTGCGCCCGGCGGTCGCAGCAAGGAACAGGGACAGGGCTGGGAATTGCGGTTTTGCCATCGGGAGGCGAGGCCTCTCCCCAAAGGGATACTCAAAGGCGCAAAGTGCCCGCCTTGTGCCATGCCGTCAACGCGGGCCGGAAGCGCTTTGTCCCGTTCCTGCAGGGGTTTAGGGGCATTGCAGCGAAGGAAAGCGGGGGCGGGCGCGAAACCGCCGGGCCGGCCCCCCAGGGAAGGGCTAAATTTATTCGAGACTCGTGAAATTCCCGACCAAAGCGTCGCTCTTTCTCCGTATATCGAAGGCGCCGGGCGCGCCGTATTATGATGGCGACCGCGGCCGCGCCACATCGCGATTACCGTCCATTTCGAAACCAACGGATTGGCTCCCATGGATACGTCTCATCTGGCAGAACACGCAGGAACCGCAGGCACCCTGTTTGCGTCGATCTTCGTGGTCTCGATGACCACGATGAAGACCATGGTCCCGTTGCGGGTCTTCGGCATCCTCCTCAATCTCGTCCTGATCGTAACCGCGATCCCGAGCCACAATTACCTGACCATCGGGGTGCAGTCGGTGGTGCTGGTGCTCAATGCCTACCGCCTGCATCAGATGCTGCAGCTGATCCGCGACGTCAGGCAATCGGTCAACAGTGACCTCTCGATCGACTGGCTGAAGCCGTTCATGACCGAACGCAACTTCAAGGCCGGCGAAGTCATCTACTACAAGGACGAGAAGGCCGAGGAAATGGCCTACATCGTCAGCGGCCGCTTCCGCCTGGTGGAATCCGGCATCGAACTGCCGGTCGGCGCCATCGTGGGCGAACTTGGCATGCTGGCGCCGGCGAAGGTTCGCACGCAGACCGTGGAATGCATCGCCGACGGCCTGATTCTTTGCGTCAGCTACAGCAAGGTCGAGGAGCTCTACGTGCAGAATCCTGCCTTCGGCTTCTATTTCCTGCGTCTTGCCAGCGCGCGGCTGTTCCAGAACATTGGAAAGCTTGAAGAGCGTTTGGACCAGACGACCGCGCTGCTTGAGGCAAAGCAGGCGAGTGCGTGAGCATCGGCAGCATGGCCGTCTTCTCTGACATCAGGGAATCGCTGCGCTACCTGTTCGCCGACATCATCGGCGAGCAGGATGGCTCCGTGCCCCATTTGCCTCCGGGATTGCCGGAAACGGCAGTGCCGGTCGCCAGCGACGCCATTCACCTGCTGATCGAATATCAGGGCACGCACTATGCGAGGCTCTATGTCGAGCGGCTAACGCGCTTCGTCGGCAGGCGCGGCGTCAATGAAGCGATGCTGCTCGATATCGTGCGCCTGATGGCGATGCGCATGAGCTATGAGGACGCGGTCCGGATCGCACAGCTGAAATTGCTGGAGCTCGAAGCCTACCCCGACACGCCGCGCGCCGACGACGTGCGAAAGCTGCGGCTCGACGAGATGGTCGAAGCGCTGCCGACGGTGGCCGCCGAGCCTATCCTCGATGTGCTGAACTGGCTCGGCTGGGTGCACAAGCGCGTCTCGATCCATTTCAGCACGGCCAACCGCTTCAGCATCCGCCGCCTCAAGATCGAGGCCTCGCTGAAGCGATGGCGCCGCTACTCGATCCGTTATTCCCGCGAGCGGATATGGGTCGAGCGCTGGCTGCACATGATCGACCGCGCGCTGACCAGGCAGCCGGCGGCGGCCGCGGCGATCATCGACACCGCCACCATGGTGCAGGGCTATGGCGACGCCTATCGCTATGGCCTCGCCGACTGGAACATGATCATCGATCAGCTCGCCAAGCCGACGTTTGAGGGGGCGCTGCGGCTGCCGGATCTCGCCGGCGCCATCGCGGAAGCGCGGGGCGCGGCCATGCCCGACCCCCGGCAGGCGGCGCTCAAGCGCCAGATCGCGGAAATCCGGGCGCGGTGTGCCATCGCCGATACGGATGCTGCTGCGGAGTAGCCCGTTCGGCCAAGTCACGGCAGGAAGGGTACAGGGTGGCCCCCGGATTGCGTGCCGGACCCCGCGAATGCCCATTGCGGGCAATAATTTGTGACCGGAATGCCACAGTCGAGTGTATATCGACGATCTGCAACCGCGGACCCCGCCGAAGATGTTGCGCCGGCGCGTCAATCGTTTTTGACTGCTCTCTCAGAATGATTTTGGAGGGCGCTGCAATGAAATCGAAATTGATTGCACTCCTGGGCGGGGTGATCAGTCTTGGCGCCGTCGGCGCGGCATCCGCGGCCGATATGCCGGCCAAGGCAAGACCCATTCCCGTGCCGGTTCCTGTCTTCACCTGGACGGGTTGCTTCGTTGGCGGCCACGTTGGCGGTCTCTGGGCCGACAAGCGCTGGAACGTCGCGCCGGGCGATCCGTCGATCGGCGTCGCCGGCATCGCGGTCGGTACACCCTTCGGCAGCCACACCGCCGATAGCTGGCTTGGCGGCGTCCAGGGCGGCTGCGATTATCAGTTTGCAGGATCAAACTGGGTGATCGGCTTCCAGGGCGACTATGCCTGGAGCGATGCGACCGGCGGCAGCATCGATGCGGTCAACAACGCGTTCTTCGCCGCAACCGCCTGGCGCGACGAGAGCAGGGTCGAGGCCCTCGCCTCGATCACCGGCCGTGTCGGCTATGCCTGGGATCGTTTCCTCGGCTACGTCCGCGGCGGCTACGCCTGGGAGCGCGACCGCTATCGGATCATCAATCCCGCCAATGTGGTGTCGGCGACGGCTGGCGAAACCCGTGGCGGCTGGACCGTCGGCATCGGTGGTGAATACGCCTTTACCAACAACATCAGCGCGTTCCTTGAGTATAATTATTACGACTTCGGCACTCGCCGGAACACATTCTTGACGTCGAACGCCACCGTGTTCGACGTCGCCGACATCCGCGAGACCAAGGGCGTGGTCAAGGCGGGCATCAACTTCCGTTGGGGCCCCGGCGGCGCCGTGGTCGCAAAGTACTGAGTTCGACAGTTTCGAGTTTCTTCTCTCCCGGCAACTCAAAAGCCCCGGCATCGTCCGGGGCTTTTTGTTTACCGGTGCCCGACGGCAAGCGCCTCAGGCGCTCTGCGCCGTCTTCACCACCACCACATTGTCCTCGTGGGCAGGCGCAGCGGCGTGTGCAGGGGCCGCCGCCGCGTCGTTGGCATGGCGTTGCAGCGCGTCGCGCCGCATCGCGATCTCGTCGCGCACGAACTGGTAGCCGAGCTTGAAGGTTTCCAGCCCGTCGCCACTGATCGTGCCGTCGCGCAATCCGATCACCACGCCGCGCAATATCTTTTCCAGCTCGTCCTGCATGCGGTCGAGATCGTCGACGCAGGTTGCGTCCTGACAGTCCTCGCCGATGTCCAGCAGCTGGGTCGCGAGCTCGCTCGCCTTCTCCGGCGCAATCCGCGTCACCTTGGTGTAGAGCGTGGCGCAGATCGAGCCGATGATGCCAAGCGCGGCGGCCGCGAAATACATCAGGTCGCTGTAACGCTCGACGAACGACTTGGTGTCGTCGTTGATGTATTCGGCCGCGCCGGGATGGGCGATGATGTAGGCATCCTTGTCGGTCGCAGCAGGTTCGATGCGCGAGGCAAACCCGTTCTCCAGCGCCAGTTCCGCCTTGTTCTCGTAGATGAAGCGCGCGAGTTCGGCGATGGTCGTGGTCGACATTCGCGATTGCGTGACCAGCAGCCATTTCAGTCCGACCGTATCGACGTCTTCCTCCGGAATCGTCGGCGAGGAAGACAGCGTGCCGGATTCGACGCTTTCCTCCGACAGCGCCGGGTACTTTCGCGTCAGCAGCTTGGCCGCCTCGATCGCGTTCAGTGTCAGCCCGCCGCGCGCGGCAACTTGCTGGTAGCTCTTGTCCTTCATGATCTTGGATGCCGGCGCAATCGCGATGACGGCGGCAAAGCCCGAGGCAAACAGCTTGTCGATCGCCGATCCGGGCGGCACGACCTGAACCAGCGGCGAGGCCGCCGGGCTGTCGGCCAGTTCGAGCATGTTGCGGATGAAGGCGGCGTTGCTTTCGTTTTCGGCGATAACGGCGACCTTCTTTTTCTTCAGGTCGGCGGCCGATTTGATCTTCTTGCCGCCGGGGCTCAACACCAGCACCAGATCGTGATCGAGGATGGCGACGGCGCGCGCGCGGGGCGGCACCTTGGCGTCGGTGCGCAGGATGGCGAGATTCGCCTCTTGCCGGTCGAATTTCGCCAGCGCCTTGGCATTGTCGCCGGCGGCCACGATCTGCACCTTGAAGCGCGAGTAATTGCTCTTCAGCATCGCGGCGAGCTTGCCCGCAAAGCGCGCCTCGGGCCCGTTGGGATCGCCGACGGCGAACACCAGCGCCTCCGAATTTTTCAGGTAGATCCGCGCGCCCCAGACGGCGGCAACCGTCAGGACCAGCGTGAGCAGGACGAACAGGAAAATCTGAACCCGATTGCTCTTGATGATCCGCGTTCGTTTGCGCTTTCCAACGGGCGGGATCGGAGCTTCAACGCTCATGGATTTGAGACCTGGGCCAAAGGCGGCCTGCCACCTAAAGGTTGTGGGGCGCCCGGGAAAACCTAACTGTCTAAAAAAGAACGATAATTTCCGGCGAGCCAATGATAGCCCGTGGGGGCGGGTTTGCAAATCCGCACCCCAGGTAACCTTACCGGCATCACGAGGCGGGCTATCGCGTCAAGGTCACACTGGCGGATTTTCGCCCCGGCCACAGGTGCAATCCGCGTCGGGAGGTGTCATAAATGGTTCCAATGCCGGGTAAATGCCCGGTTTGAGAAGAAAATCGAGCTGACCGCCTGAACTTCCAATTTCACCGTCAAGTCCAGTCAATTAGAGGCGTCAGCTTTGTTGGTCCCCACGATGTCTTCCACGGTTCCGGTTGGCGCGCTGGTCGGATGGATGCTCCTTTTGACCGCCAAGCACATCGTGGCGGATTTCTTCCTGCAAAATTCCTGGATGGCGATCGGCAAGGATCAGCGGACCGGCTGGGCGCTGCCGCTGCTCGCGCACTGCCTCGTGCACCTTGCGGTTGCGTTGCTGCTGATCCTGATCGTGGCGCCGAAATTCTGGTTCGTCGCTTTCATCGATTTCGCCATTCACATCACCGTCGACCGCGCCAAGGGTTTCGTGACCTCGCATTTCGGCGTCAACCAGGAGCACCCGTGGTTCTGGTCGTTGATCGGCGTCGACCAGGCGCTGCATCACCTCACGGGGTTCGGCCTGTCGATCTTCATGGCGGCGAACTGAGCGCTCGGCGCCGACCTCGATTTCGGGCCGCCGCAATATCCCCGGGAGAGTACCGGCCGGCAGGGTTAACCCTTCGTTAGACAATTGCGGCGCATCTTCCGGAGCACGGAGAACCGCAATGTTTTCAAGCCGCGACGCATTTGAGAACGACTTCTGCCCGGTCCGGGACGAATTGCTTGGCGAGATGTATCGCGCCAGCGAGCACGGCTTGCCGATGCTCGTCGAGAGCGTCGCGCCCGAGGTCCGCGCCATGCTGGCGCTGTTCTGCTATCGCCGCAGCCATCTGCATCAGCTGGCGCTGGCCATTGCCGCAAGTTGCACCGAGCGTCAGTTGATCGAGATCGGCGGCCGCGTCGGCTCGACCCTTTATGCGCTGTCGCGCGAGCCGGCGCACGCGCAAGTGTCCACCTCCAGTCACGGCCGCAAGCCGATCACGCTGTCGACCAAGCCGCTCTCCGCGGTGAAGCCGCTCGACGACGAACTCGATGACGAGGACGTCGCGGCCGCCGTTACGGCCTGATCTCGATCGCCGGCAGTCCATGCTTCCGGCGTGCCATGTTGCATTCGACATCGCCGGGCAGGCAGGTGCGGCACACTTCCGGCCGCACCGCATAGATCATGCATGACGTCGCAGTCCCGATCGCGCCCGACAGCGCCGAGCAGCGGTTGCCGTCGCAGCGCATGCCGGACTGCCGCTCGTTGACATATTTCGCCGGAATGAGGTCGAGCGCCGCGTCGTCCTCGATGGTGAAGCGCGGCCAGTTTTGCGAATAGGCGCAACAGGCGCCGCAGCTCTGGCAGGGATTTTCAGGGACAGCAGACATCACGGTTCCTTCGGCCGCTCCCACACCATGCTCTGCCGCCATTTCGCGCGCAGCACGTCGCGCCTCTCCGGGTATTTCTCGTCGAGATAATCGGCGTCGATCACGCGGTCGGTGCGGAAGCTGCGAAAGTCCTTGCGCAGCTCGCACCAGGCCGCCAGCAGCCGCACCGCCTCGTGATAGCCGATCGCGATCGGCCAGATCGTGCGTTCGCTGTCGCGGCCATGCTCGTCGCGGTAGCGCAGCGCGATCTTCCTGCCCTCGTGGATTTGCGAGCGCGTGCGCGCCATGTCGATGCGGTCGGGCTCGCGCCGCCAGTTGGGACGCGCGCCGCTCGCCGGCTCCAGCACGAAGGGCCGCAGCCGTTCCGGCACGGTGTCGGCGATCTTCGCCTTCAGATCTTCGGCCGCGCGCGCCAGCACGGGATCGGCATTGCCCGCCACCCATTGCGCGCCGAGCACCGCGGCCTCGATCTCGTCGGGCGTCAGCATCAGGGGCGGCAGGTCGAAGCCTTTTTCGAGGATGTAGCCCATGCCGGCCTCGCCGCGGATCGGCACGCGCTGGCCGATCAGGGTGGCGATGTCGCGATAGATGGTGCGCTTCGACGTCTCCAGTTCCGCCGCGATCGCATCCGCCGTCAGCGGTTTGCGGGTGCGCCGAAGCACCTGGATGATCTGGAACAGCCGGTCGGCGCGTCGCATGGTCGTTCTCTTTTTCTCGTGATCGATACCGATGCTGACAGGATGTTGGCAGCAGGGGACGGCTACATCAGGGACAACGATCGAAGGAGATTTGTCCATGATGATTCTATCCGAACACGGAAATTACCAGTCGTTGGGGCAGCTTCAAACCGGGTTGCTGGTACGCGAGATCGCGGTCCAGCTCGGTTCCGACCTGCGCTGGGGCCTGCTGGCACTGGTGCTGAACCTGCTGGCTGCCGCCTGGGCCTTCGGCCGCCGGGAGACTTGTATCGCCTGGGCGGGGCTGCACAAGGCGTCGCCGAAAGCCTGCTGACACCATGGTGGCAGCAGGCCTCCGCTAGCGTTTGCGACAGAACATCGAGGGAGCCCGGAATGATTACGCTATTTGGCTTTGGCACCGGATTTGGCCTGCCTGAAATCAGCCCGTTCGTCACCAAGACCGAGGTACAGATCCGCATGGCCGGCCTTGCCTATGTCAAGGAAAAGGCCATGCCGCCGGCCTCGCCGAAGGGGCAGTTGCCCTATATCGAGGATGACGCCGAGCGCATCGCCGACTCCACCTTCATCCGCGCCCATATCGAGGGCAAATACGGCTTCGATTTCGATGCGCCGCTCAGCCTGCAGCAGCGCGCGCAGGCCTGGGCATTCGAGCGCATGATCGAGCACCATGTCTATTGGGGGCTGGTCGGCGCGCGCTGGGTCAATCCGGAAAATTTTGCCAAGGGTCCGGCGCATTTCTTCGACCGCGTGCCCGAGCATCAGCGCGACAAGGTTCGCGAAGATGCGCAGTTCCGCGTCGCCGAGAACTATCTGTTGAGCGGGCTCGGCCGCCACGGGCCGGATGAGGACGTCGACCTTGCCGTGCGCTCGCTGTTTGCGCTGTCGGTGCAGCTTGGCGACAAGTCCTATTTGATGGGTGAGGAGCCCTGCGGCACCGATGCCACCGCCTTCGGTGCGCTCGCCGGGATCCTGACGCCGTTCTTCGATTCCACGTTGCGCGAGCGGGCGGAAAAGTTCGACAACCTCACCGCCTATGTCG
This sequence comes from uncultured Alphaproteobacteria bacterium, assembly GCA_963726865.1. Taxonomy (GTDB): domain Bacteria; phylum Pseudomonadota; class Alphaproteobacteria; order Rhizobiales; family Xanthobacteraceae; genus Bradyrhizobium. The sequence goes on from CAVSEE010000015.1 coordinate 296,547, forward strand.
ACCGGATGATGGCGCAATATTATCCGGAGTTCGCCTGGAAGCCGCTGCAGCAGGAGGTCGCCGCAGCCTAGCTCGCGGATCAGCCTCGGGTTATGAAATGATCTGACGGCAGCGAGTTTCGGGCCGATCCTCCCTGGAGTCCGCGAGATGGTTGCCAGCGATGGATTTGCGGAGTTCTTGCAGGAGCAGCTTGCGCCGCTCGGCGGCATCACGCTGCGGCGGATGTTCGGCAAGAGCGGCGTGTTCTGCGACGGCGTGATGCTCGGGATGGTGACCGAGAACACGCTCTATTTCCGGGTCGACGATGAGAACCGGGCGACGTTCAAGGAGGCCGAGTCGGCGCCGCCTCTCAACTACCGGAAGCGCGGCACCACGATAGACCTCGCCTTCTGGCGCGTGCTGGAGCGGTTGTTCGACGAACCCGATGAACTCATCACCTGGGGCCGCGCCGCGCTGGCCGCGGCGCACCGGGTGGCTGCGAAACGACAACCTGCAGCGCCCAGGAAGAAGCTGCGGCCGCATCGAACGACGGCCGCTGCGAAGCGCACCCGCGCCTAAGGCGCCGGCGCCGCTTGGCCCTTTGCTGCAGCAAGTTCCGCCTCCAGCTCGGCGATCCGGGCATCGCGGGCAGCCACCGCCGCTGCCACATCCGCCGCGTCGAATTTCTGCGGAATGTGCTGCGGGCAGTTGGTGTCCCAGGCGGCGATCTTGAGCACGATCACCTGCTCGGGCCGCGCGCGGTAGCTCTTCGGCATCAGCGCCTGCAACAGCGCCGGATCGTCATCCACCACGCGCGCCTCGCCCCACATCTTCACGCGGCGGCGGTGCGCATAATCCATGACGAAGATGTACGCCTTCGAATTCTCCGAGAGATTGCCTTGCGTGATGTATTGCTGGTTGCCGCTGTAATCGGCGAAGGCGATCGTGCTCTTGTCGAGGATTTTCACGAATCCCTTCGGCCCGCCGCGGTGCTGGATATAGGGCTGGCCGTCGCGCGCTGGCAGTGGCGAAGTAGAAACTGTTGGTGTCGGCAAGGCGCGCCGCGAGATCCTCGTCGATCTCGGTGCGCCACCCGCGCTCTTCGACCCTGGCATAGGCCTCGCGCGACCCCTTGCGGGTCTGGATGGCCTTGACCGCCGGGGTAAAGGCCACGTCGCTGGAATAGGTGTGAACGTCTGACATCAGAGCTGTCTCCTTTATCGTTTTTCGGCGAGGCGGCGCGCGGGAGTGGAGCGCGCGCCGACTCCGTGATTTACGCCGCCTTGCGAAACGGATTGGTCGTGACCGCCGGGAAGTCGATCTCCGTCTTCACCGTCTCGTTGACGTAATTGGTGAGCGTGTTGAGTGCCACGTGGAGTACGATCTCGATCACCTGCGCGTCGGTGTAGCCGGCGTCCCTGACCGCCTTCAGGTCGGCGTCGGAGGCGTGACCGCGCGATTGCGTAAGTTTGACCGCGAAGCCTACCGCGGCGTTCGCCTTCACGTCGGTCGAGGCGCCGCCGCGGTTGGCGGCGATCTCGTCGTCCGAGAGCTTGGCGAGGTTCTTGCCGAGATAGGTGTGCGCGGACGCGCAGTAGTCGCAGCCGTTCACCTCGGCGATGGCGAGGGCGATCCGCTCGCGGGTCTGCGGTTCCAGCGAGCCCTTGGCGAGCGCGCCGTTGAGGCCGAGATAGCCTTCGAGCGCGGCGGGGCTGTTGGAGATGGCGCGAAACATGTTCGGTACGACGCCGAGCTGCTTCTTGACGGCCTGCAGCAGAGGCTGAGCGGCTTGCGGCGCGGCTTCGATCGAGGCCGGGGTGGCAATGCGGGGCATGGGAGCTTCCTTTGGGCTGGCTGGTCGCGGAATGCGGCGCGCCGTGGCCTCCATGTGCACTCAATCGAATCGAGAAACAATTATTTGATTTTACATTTCATAATTGCAGTTTATGTAATAATGGCATGGACCGGGTCGACGCTATGCAGGCCTTTGTCGCGGTGGCCGACCTCCAGGGCTTTGCCCCGGCGGCGCGCAAGCTGCGGCTGTCGCCGCCGGCCGTGACGCGGCTGATCGCGGCGCTGGAGGAGCGCCTTGGCGCGCGGCTGCTGCAGCGGACCACGCGCTCGGTGACCCTGACCGATGCCGGCGCGCGCTACCTCGAACGCGCGCGGCGCATCCTCGCCGATGTCGAGGAGGCCGAGCTTGCCGCCGAGGGCGAGCGCACCCGGCCGAGCGGCCGGCTGGTGGTGTCAGCGCCGGTCAGCTTCGGCCGGCTGCACGTCAGCCCGGTGATGGCGGCTTATCTGCAGCGATATGGCGACGTCTCGGCCGAGCTGCGGCTGGAGGACCGCGTCATCAACCTGGTCGAGGACGGCATCGATCTTGCTGTCCGTATCGGCATCCTGGCCGACTCCTCACTGGTCGCACGGCATGTCGGCGAGATGCGCCGCATCGTCGTCGCCTCGCCAGCCTATCTGAAGCGCCACGGCGAGCCGCAGCGGCCGGCCGAGATTGCCGGCCACCAGACCATCCAGTTCGGTGGCACCGCGGTCACCGGCGAATGGCGCTTTGCCGAGGAGGGCCGCGAATTTCGCCTCAACATCGCGCCGCGCTTTGCCTGCAATGTCGCAGACGCCGCGATCCAGTACGCCGAGCAGGGCGGCGGGCTGACGCGGGTGCTGGCCTATCAGGCCGCCGACGCGCTCAAGCGTGGCGCGCTGAAGGTCGTGCTGCAAAAATTCGAGCAGCCGCCGCTGCCGATCCACATCGTCTACCCGACCTCGCGACTGCTGTCGGCGAAAGTCCGCGCTTTCATCGATCTCGTCACCGAGACCGCGGACTGGCATTTCGGTTAGGCTCGCCGGCTCCCGCTTCGGCACCACGCGGAACGTGCCGTTGGCGCGCGCGATCACGGCGTCATCGGCCTTGATCAGGCTCTGTGCAAAGCTGATCGTGCTGCCGGTCCTGATCACTTCGGGTTCGATTGACAGCCACTGGCCGATTCTCGCGCTGAACCGATGAAATCGACGGCGAGGCTGATCGTCACCAGCGACTTGCTCTGGTCCCAGCCCATCGCCTGCGCGCAGCTGTAGCCCATCGCGTTGTCGGAGAGCGCGGCAATCAGCCCGCCATGGATCAATCCGCGGGAATTGGTGTGCGCCTTGGCCAGCCGCAGCCCCATATGCACGGCGTTCTCGGTGCACCTGGAATAAAGCGGCTCCCAGGCATCGGTGACGGGGCTCTTGCGGAAGTGCGGCGCGAAGCCTGCGGGAATGCCGGGGACTTGCGAAGTGTCGGTCAGCGTCATGCGAACCTCTGATGTTGCGTCATGCCCGCATTGAACGCGAAGTTTGTGACGGGCGCACCGCCTACAAAGTTTTAAACGTCCTTGCAGCGCCTGTTTGAAACGCTCGCCATTGCTTATCTAGACCAGTCTATATAGAATTTGCAGGTCTGCCAACCTGGGAACCTCTTGCATGCCGGCACCCCCAAAGCATCGCGGCGCCATTGTGCGGGCGGCGGCGACGCTGTTCCGCCGCAACGGCTATGCCGCAACCGGGATCAACGAGATCGCCGAGGTCGCGGGCGCCCCGAAAGGCTCGCTCTATCATTATTTCCCCGACGGCAAGGACCAGATCGGGGAAGCCGCGGTGCGCTTTGCCGGCAAGGGCGTGGTGGTCACCCTGGAAAAGCTCGAGCAGGAGCACAGGACGGCGGCGGCGATGATGCAGGCCTATTGCCGGTTGCTGGTCGGCTGGATGGCGAAGTCCGGCTTCCGCGACGGCTGCCCGATCTCGACGACGCTGCTGGAGTTCGGCGCCGCAATCGGAGAGCATAGCGCTCGCCGGCCGCGAGGCCTTCGCCAACTGGCGGGCGGTGATTGCGCGGGCGCTGGTCCGCGACGGATTTTCGAGAAGCGAAGCGCGGCGGCTGTCGACGCTGGCGGTCTCTGCGCTCGAGGGCTCGCTGATCCTTGCGCGCGTCGAGAGCAGCGGCGAGCCGATCGAGGCACGTCGCGAAGATCGCTTGCGGTCGTCTTGAAAAAGGATGCGCCACCGCGCAGGCGGATCGGCTGAGAAAGGAGGCAGAGACCATGGCTGATGCGCAGGACCGGCTGACCAGGGCCGAAATCGAGGCCTTCGCCACTGCGCTGGATTTCGTGCGGGAATATGCCATTCGCATCGTCGCGGTCTGAGCCCGGCCAGGTGACCATCGAGCTGCCCTTCGACAAGCGCTTCTCGGGTCCGCCCGGCCAGTTTCCGGCGTCGATCGTCGGCACGGCCGGTGACGTTGCGGCCGTCACGTCCTGCCTGTCGCTGCTGCCGCGCGGCTGGGCGCTGGCGACGCTCGACTTCACGGTGAAGATGACCGGCGCCGCCAAGGGCGACATGCTGCGCGCGAAAGGCCGCGTGCTGCAGGCCGGCCGCACCAATTCGGTCGGCGCGGCCGATGTCTACGTCGTCTCTGACGGCAGCGAGACCCTGTGCGGCACGGTGCTCGCCACCACGCGCAACTTCCAGGTCAAGCCCGAGAAGACGGCGGCGTGATCAGGCCGGCAGTTCGTAGCCGACCGCGGTTTCGACCTCGATCGTCTTCTGCACCGCCGGCCGCGCCATCATCCGCGCGTAGTGCGCATCGAGATTGGGAAATTCGCCGCCTGCCGGATGCAGCGAATTGAACATCCGCCAGTACAGCCGGAACAGATGGATGTCGGCGATCGAATAGCGTTCGCCGAGCGCCCAGCCGCCGCCAAGTTTCGCGTCCGCGATGGCGTAGACCTGCCGCACATGGTCGAGGCCCTGCTTGCGCGCGGGATGCAGGGTCGAGGCGATGAAGGACATCCAGGACACCACATGCGCCTCGGCCTCGATGTCGCCATGCGGCAGCAAGTTTGCTTCCGGAAAACGTCGCGCCAGATAGAACAGGATGCCGGCGACTTCGGTCAGGGGACGGCCGTCGATCAGCAGCGTCGGCACCTTGCCGAGTGGATTGATCTCGCGGAATTCGGCCATGCGCATGTCGTTCTTGTTGAACGACATCGGTTTGGCCTCGAACGGCGCGCCGATCTCATGCAGCGCGATGTGCACCGCCATGGAGCTGGAGCCGGGCGCGAAATACAGCGTGAGCATGGGGAGTTGTTCCTATATTTCGTCATTGCGAACGAAGCGAAGCAATCCAGCTTCCCTTCGTCGCAAGAAGAACGCTGGATTGCTTCGCCTTCGCTCTCCGAGCTTCGGCGGACTCCAGCTCGGCGTAGCTTGCGCAGCAAGCGTAGACGATCGTCGCATCGCTCCTCGCAGTACGGTCGAGTGAACGGCAGCCCGACGTAGTTCTCCGACAGCGACGTCGAGGCCGCCTTCGAGCCGACGAGATAATCCAGCTCCGCCTCCTGGATCCGCTGGCCGAACTCGCCCTGGTCGGGGAATTTGTGCAGCATCGAGGTCATCCACCAGGAGAAGCGCACCGCTTTCCAGACCCGCGCCAGCGCGCGTGCCGAGTAGCCGTCGATCCCGGCGGAGGACTTCTCGTCGTAATATTCGCGCAAGGCCGTCGAGAGGTAGTGCACGTCGCTGGCGGCGAGGTTGAGGCCTTTGGCGCCGGTCGGCGGCACCTTATGGGCGACGTCGCCGGCCAGGAACATCCGGCCGAACCGCATCGGTTCGGCGACGAAGCTGTGAAGCGGAGCGATGCTCTTCTCGATCGAGGGACCGGTGACGAGGCTGTCGCGCGCTCGTGGGTCCAGCCTTGATCTCAACTCGTCCCAGAACCGCTTGTCCGGCCACGCGTTGATGTCGTCGTCGAGCGGACATTGCAGATAGTAGCGGCTGCGACGGGTCGAGCGCATGGTGCAGAGCGCAAAGCCGCGCTCATGGTTGACATAGATCAGCTCATGCGAGACCGGCGGCGTCTCCGACAGGATGCCGAGCCAGCCGAACGGATAGATCCGTTCATAGGTCTTGATCGCCTCGGGCTTGACGCTGGCGCGGCTGACGCCGTGAAAGCCGTCGCAGCCGGCGATGAAGTCGCATTCGATCTCGTGGGATACGCCGTCCTTTACATAGGTCACGCGCGGATGATCGGTGTCGAAATCAAGCGGGGTGACGTCGCCGGCGCGGTAGACCGAGTGCAGCCCGGCGGCCTTCCGCGCATTCATCAGGTCGAGCGTCACCTCGGTCTGGCCGTAGATCATCACGGTCTTGCCGGTGGCGCCGTGCATGTCGATGCGGTGCCGCGCGCCGCCAAAGGCGAGCTCCACGCCGTGATGCACCAGCCCCTCGCGGTGGGCGCGTTCGCCGGCGCCGACCTTGTCGAGCAGCGCCACCGTGCCTTCCTCGAGCAGGCCGGCGCGGATGCGGCCGAGCACATAGTCGCCGGTCTGCCGCTCCAGGATCACATTGTCGATGCCGTAGCCGTGCAGCAGCTGCCCGAGCAGCAATCCCGCCGGGCCGGCGCCGATGATGACGACTTTGGTCCGCAAACCTGTTTCCCCCGAGCGCATGGGCGGCGACGGTCAGGACACTGTCCGCCGTCGTCTGCTTGCCATGACAATTATATTATATAACAGTCGCAGCAAGGACGATTGTGTGGGAGAAGGCGACTTCGCTGCAAGGCAAGAACTGGCGCGGCTAAAGGCCTATGGCTCCAAGCCTGCCGCCGGTTAGTCTGTTCCGCCTTGAACAGCGGCGCGAATTAGATAACATGTTAACTAAATGAGCCGGAGCACGTCCGGCCTGCAATCGAGGGAGAAGACGTCGATGAAGATGAGGATGACCTGCCTGGCGCTGCTGCTTGCCGCCGGCGTGACGCCTGCTCTGGCGCAGGAGAAGAACTTCGAGCTGAAGATCTCGCACTGGGTGCCGGCCTCGCATTCGCTGCAGAAGGCGCTGGAAGACTGGGCGGCCGCGGTCGAGAAGGACTCCGGCGGCACCATCAAGTCGAAGGTGTTTCCGGCCCAGCAGCTCGGCAAGGCGTTCGACCATTACGACATGGCGCGCGACGGCATCGCCGACGTCACCTACATCAATCCCGGCTACCAGCCCGGCCGCTTCCCGATCATCGCCGCGGGCGAATTGCCCTTCCTGATGTCGGACGCCAAGGGCGGCTCGATGGCGCTGGACGAATGGTATCGCAAATATGCGGCCAAGGAGATGAAGGACGTCAAGTTCTGCCTCGCCTTCATCCATTCGCCGTCTTCGTTCCATTCCCGCACCAAGAAGATCGTCGTGCCCGACGACGTCAAGGGCATGAAGATTCGCCCGGCGCACGCCACGATGGCGAATTTCGTCACGCTGCTCGGCGGCACCAACGTGCAGTCCTCGGCGCCGGAAGTGCGCGACATCATCGAGCGCGGCGTCGCCGACGCCGTGACCTTCCCTTGGGGCTCGCTGCTGCTGTTCGGCATCGACAAGGTGACGAAGTACGACATGGAAGCGCCGCTCTATGTCACGACCTTTGCCTTCGTGATGAACAAGGACAAGTACGACCAGATGTCCGACAAGCAGAAGAAGGCGATCGACAACAATTGCAACACCGAGACGGCCGGAAAGGTCGGTGAGTTCTGGGGCAAGATGGAGGACGCCGGCATCGACAAGATCAAGGCGGAATCCAGCCACGAGGTCTACAAGCTGACGCCAGAGCAGATCGGGCTGTGGAAGAAGGCCTCCGAGCCGCTGACCAAGACCTGGGCCGAGGGTGTTAAGAAGAACGGCGGCGATCCCGACGCGACGATGGCCGAATTGCGCGCCGCGCTGAAGAAGTACAAGGCGCTCGCGGACTAATCCGAGCCTTCAACCAAGGCGCGGCGGATCGTCCGCCGCGCCTTTTCCGCAACCTCAACTGCCCGGAGCCGACATGAATCGCGCCTGGATGGATCGGTTCATCGACACCATCGAATGGATCGCTGCCGCTTTCGTCGGCATTGTCGCCTTCAACATCTTTCTCGCCGTGATCCTGCGCAACACGCTGAGCTACAACATCCCGGATTCCTTCGATATCGGGCGCATGCTGCTCGGCATCCTGATCTTCTGGGGCATCGCCGCCACCTCCTATCGCGGCGGCCACATCACGGTCGATCTGGTCTGGGCCAATGTCGGGCCGAAGTACCAGCGCATGATCGACGTGTTCGCAACGCTGGTGCTGCTGTTCGTCGTTGCGGTGCAGACCTGGACATTGTTCGACAAGGTGCGCGGCACCTATAACGACAACGTGCTGACCTTCGACCTGCGCATGCCGACCTGGCCGTTCTTCGCGCTGGCCTGGGTCGGCGACTTCGCCGCCGTGCTGCTGATTGCGATCCGCACCTATCGCCTGATCTTCCATCCCGAGGAGATGCAGGAAACCAAGATCAAGCCGGTGGAGTAAGGGATGAGCACCGACGCGGTCGCGGTTATCGGATTTGTCGCGCTGTTTGCGCTGATGCTGCTGCGCGTGCCCGTCGGCATGGCGATGGGCCTGGTCGGCGTTTGCGGTTTTGGTTACCTCACGGGCTTTACGCCGGCGCTGAAGCTGATCGGTCAGACCTCGATGCGCACGGTGACGGATTACACCTTCGGCGTGATCCCGATGTTCCTGCTGATGGGCACCTTCGTCAGCAACTCCGGCATGAGCCGCGAGCTGTTCCGCGCCGCCAACGGCTTTGTCGGCCATCTCCGCGGCGGGCTCGGCATCGCCACCGTCGGCGCCTGCGGCGGCTTTGCCGCGATCTGCGGCTCGTCGGTCGCCACCGCCGCGACGTTCTCCGCCGTCGCCTATCCCGAGATGCGCCGCTTCGGCTATCCGCAGTCCTTTGCCACCGGCGTGATCGCGGCCGGCGGCACGCTGGGCGCCATGCTGCCGCCGTCCACGGTGCTCGCGGTCTACGGCATCATCACCGAGCAGGACATCGGCAAGCTGTTCATCGCCGGCATCATCCCCGGCATTCTCGCGATGACCATGTACATGCTGACCATCGCGCTGATCGGCTATGCGCGGCCGGACTTCCTGCCGCGAGGCACGCCGCTGCCCTGGCGCGAGCGTTTTGCCGGCCTGAAGAGCATCTGGGCGCCGGTGCTGCTGTTCATCTTCGTGATCGGCGGGCTCTACGGCCTGCCCTATCTGCCGCGCTTCACGCCGACGGAGGCCGGCGGTGTCGGCGCCACCGGCGCGTTCCTGATCGGCCTGCTGACCGGCCGGCTCGACAGGGAAAAGATCCTCGCCTCATTGCTGCAGGCGACCCGCACGGCGGCGGCGGTCTTCACCGTGCTGATCGGCGCGCTGATCTTCGGCTATTTCCTCACGGTGACGCAGACGCCGCAGAAGGTGACGGAATTCCTCACCGGGCTCGGGCTCGGGCCTTACGGCGTGCTGGCACTGATCATGGTGATGTATCTCGTGCTCGGCTGCCTGATGGATGCGATGGCGATGATCATCCTCACCGTGCCGATCATCTTCCCCGTCATCATGCATCTCGGCTTCGATCCGATCTGGTTCGGCGTCATCATCGTGATGACCGTCGAACTCGGCCTGATCCATCCGCCGGTCGGCATGAACGTCTTCGTCATCAAGAGCGTGGTGAAGGACGTATCGTTCGCCACCATCTTCCGCGGCGTGATTCCCTTTGTGGCGACCGACCTCGTGCGGCTGGTGATCCTGATCGCGTTCCCGTTGCTCGCGACCTGGCTGCCGACGCGCATGATGGCGCATTGAGAGTTCGGGCATGGTTCAACCGATCGAAACAAAATACGTTTTCACCATCACCTGCCGCATCGGCGAGGTCACCACCGCCGGCGATACCGGTTACGGCGTCCGCCGCATCATTCCCATCGTAGGCGGCGAGGTGAGGGGCGAGATCAACGGCAAGGTGCTGCCGTTCGGCGCCGACTTCCAGATCATCCGCCCCAACGAGCTGATCGACCTCGAGGCCAAATACGCCTTCGAGACCGACGACGGCGCGGTGGTCTATGTCGAAAACAAGGGCATCCGCTTCGGACCGGTCGAGCTGTTGCAGAAGCTGAAGCGCGGTGAGCCGGTCGACCCGAAACTGATCTATTTCCGCACCGTGCCGAAATTCGAGACCGGCGCCGAAAAATACCGCTGGCTGATGCAGCGCATTTTCGTCGCCTCCGCCGCCCGCCATGCGGACCGGGTGGTGATCGACGTCCATCAGGTTTTGTGACGGAAAAGCAGGGCCGGAAGCGCATGAGCCCCGTTGACTCTCGCCCCATTCGTTATAAAATATAACTATTCTAACACGGAAGCAATAAGCCCATGGGAAACGCCGCCCCCGCGCAAGCTGCGGGTCAATCCGGACTGCTGCAGATCGAGCAGAAGGGCGCGGTGCTGACCGTGGGCCTGAACCGTCCGGCCAAGCGCAATGCGCTCAATGACGGCATCATCCTTGCCATTGGCGACTGCTTTGCCGATCTGCCCGACGGCGTCGGCGCGGTGGTGATCCATGGCATCGGCGATCACTTCTCCTCCGGCCTCGACCTTTCTGAGCTGACCGAGCAGGACGCCACCGAAGGCCTGCGCCATTCCCAGATGTGGCATCGGGTGTTCGACCGCATCCAGTACAGCCGCGTGCCCGTAATCGCGGCGCTGCGGGGCGCCGTGATCGGCGGCGGACTGGAGCTCGCCTGTGCCGCGCATATCCGCGTCGCCGAACCGTCGGCCTATTTCGCGCTGCCCGAGGGCCAGCGCGGCATCTTCGTCGGCGGCGGCGGATCGGTGCGGCTGCCGCGGCTGATCGGCGTGCCGCGCATGGTCGACATGATGCTCACGGGGCGCGTCTATTCCGCGACCGAAGGCGCCTCCTACGGCTTCTCGCAATATCTGACCGAGCCTGGCGGGGCATACCCCAAGGCGCTGGAACTGGCCCAGCGCGTCGCCGCCAATGCGCCGCTGACCAATTTTGCCGTGCTGCAGGCGCTGCCGATGATCGCGGAAGCCAACCCGCAGACCGGCCTCTTGATGGAATCGCTGATGGCGACGGTGGCGCAGAGCGACAAGGAAGCAAAGCGCCGCATCCGCGCTTTCCTCGAGCACAAGACCGCCAAGGTGAAACCCGGCAAATGAGCGCGAAGGCGAACACGTCTGCGACCGGAAACGCCGCGCGGGGCGCGAGCGCCCATCCGTTGCGCGCGATTTCCTTCGGCACGCCGGCGGTCAATGTCGAGCGCCGCGCCGACGGCACCATCTATCTGCGCCCGAAAGCGCCGCTTGCGGATTATCCGGTTCGCATCACCGATCGCCTGCATCATTGGGCCGATGCCGAGCCCAACCGCGTGTTCATGGCCGAGCGCAACGCCAGCGGCGGTTGGCGCGAGATCAGCTATGCGGAGCTGCTGATTGCGAGCCGCCACATCGCCTCCGCGCTGCTCGCGCGCGGGCTCTCGGCCGAGCGCCCGCTGGTGATCCTCTCCGGCAACTCCATCGATCACGCGCTACTCGCCTTCGGCGCGCTCTACGCCGGCATTCCCTTCTGCCCGGTATCCCCGGCCTATTCCCTGATCTCCAAAGACTACGGCAAACTCGGCTACGTCATCGATCTCTTGACACCCGGACTTGTCTTCGCCGACGACGCCAACAAATTTGCCGATGCGCTGATCGCGAACGTGCCGGAGGGAACGGAGATCGCCGCTTCCTTTGGCGCCGTACCGGGCCGCAAGGTGACCCTGCTCGCCGATCTCATGGCAACGCCGATCGATCCGCGTCTCGACGCCGTGCATGCCTCGATCGGACCGGACACGATCGCAAAGTTCCTGCTCACCTCGGGTTCGACCGGCAATCCAAAAGCCGTCATCAACACCCAGCGCATGATCTGCGCCAACCAGGTGATGCTGCGCGAGACGCTCGCCTTCCTCAAGGACGAGCCGCCGGTCATCGTCGATTGGCTGCCGTGGAACCACACCTTTGGCGGCAACCACAATATCGGGCTGACGCTCTACAACGGCGGCTCGATGTATCTCGACGAGGGCAAGCCGATGCCAGGCGGCATCGAGGAGACCGTGCGCAATCTCCGCGAGATTTCGCCGACGGTCTATTTCAACGTGCCCAAGGGCTATGAATCGCTGCTGCCCTATCTGCGCGACGACGGGGCGCTGCGCGCGAAATTCTTCGACCGGCTGCATGCGATGTTCTTTTCCGGGGCGGCGCTGTCGCCGTTCGTCTGGAACAGCCTCGACGAACTCGCGGTGCAGGAGAAGGGTTATCGCGTGCCGATGCTGACCGGCCTCGGCGCAACGGAAACCTCACCGTTCTTCATGTCGGTCAATCCCTTCACCAGCCGTTCCGGCCATGTCGGCTTGCCCGTCTCGGGCAACGACGCAAAACTGCTGCCGAACAACGGCAAGATGGAAGTACGCGCCAAAGGGCCAAACGTCACGCCGGGCTACTGGCGCAAGCCCGACCTCACCGCCGCCGCCTTCGACGAGGAGGGATTCTACAAGCTCGGCGATGCCCTCAAGCCTGCCGATCCTAACAATTTCGACGCCGGCTTCGATTTCGACGGCCGTATCGCGGAAGACTTCAAGCTCGCCAGCGGCACCTGGGTTTCGGTCGGTCCGCTGCGCGCGCGCTTCGTGGCGGCCTGCGCGCCGCTGGTGCGCGATGTCATCATCGCCGGCATCAACCGCGACGAAGTCTCGGCGCTGGTCGTGCTCGATCTCGACGGTTGCCGTCTGATCAATCCGACGTTGCCGCATGACGATCTCGCCGGCGTCGCCGCCGACCCGCTGGTGCGCGCCGCCTTCCGCGAGCGCTTTGCAAAATTCCTCACCACCGCGACCGGCTCGTCGACCCGCATCGTGCGCGCGGTGCTGCTCGATACGCCGCTGTCGATCGATCGCGGCGAGGTCACCGACAAGGGCTCGATCAACCAGCGCGCGGTGCTGGAGCATCGCAGCCGCCTGATCGAGACGCTTTACGCCAAACAACCGCCGGCGCACATCATCGCGCTGACATAAGAGACGTCAGGGAGAGAGACATGCAGTTGAAGGATCAGGCCGCCATCGTCACCGGCGGTGCATCGGGACTGGGCGCCGCGACCGCGCGAAAGCTGGCGTCACTCGGCGCAAGAGTCGCGGTCTGCGATCTCAACACCAAACTTGCCGAAACCGTCGCTGCCGAGATCAAGGGCGTCGCCGTCACCTGCAACGTCGCCGATGCCGCCTCCGCGGAGGCGGCCGTGGCCGCGGCTGAGAAGGCCCACGGTCCGGCGCGCGTGCTGGTGAACTGCGCCGGCATCGGCGTTGCCAAGCGTGTCGTCGGCAAGGAGGGGCCGATGCCGTTTGCTGATTTCGACCGCGTGATCCAGGTCAACCTCAACGGTACTTTCAACATGATCCGGCTTGCGACGGCGGCGATGTCGAAGCTGGAGCCGCTGACGACCGGCGAGCGCGGCGTCGTCATCAACACCGCCTCGGTCGCCGCCTTCGACGGCCAGATCGGGCAGGCGGCCTATTCGGCTTCCAAGGGCGGCATCGTCGGCATGACGCTTGCCGATCGCGCGCGAGCTTGCACAGTACGGCATTCGCGTGCTCACCATCGCGCCCGGCCTGTTCCTGACCCCGCTGCTCGCCGGCCTGCCGCAGGAAGCGCAGGACTCGCTGGCGGCCGCGATCCCGTTCCCGCGCCGGCTCGGCCAGGCCGACGAGTTCGCCTCGCTCGCCGCGCACATGATCGACAACCCCTATCTGAACGGCGAAGTGGTGCGGCTTGATGGCGCACTCCGCATGGCGCCGCGCTGAGGTAAACGCATGTTCGTCAACCGGCGCGACGTGCAGATCCAGTGGGGCGATTGCGACCCCGCCAACATCGTCTATTACCCGCGCTATTTCGCGATGTTCGACGATTCCACGTCGATCATGTTCGAGGCCGCCGGCTACTCCAAGCAGGACCTGATCCATAAATACGGCCTGGTCGGCATTCCCATGGTGGATACAAGAGCGAAATTCTACATCCCCTCCACCCACGGCGACTGGATCACGATCGAAAGCCGGGTCGAGAGCGTCAAACGCTCCAGCTTCGAGGTGAAGCATAACGTGCTGAAAGGCGAGGCGCTCGCGATCGAAGCCTGGGAGACCCGCGTGCTGGTCGGCAAGCATCCCGACGACCCCGGCAAGCTGAAATCCGCACCCATGCCGCAGGAGATCATCGACAAGTTCATGCGGGGCTGACTTGCCCTGCGCTATCACCTAAAGAAGGGGCTGAACCTTCTGATTTTGTTTGATCTAACAAAGACAACGACCAAGGGAGGAATTAATGAAGAAGTACTTGCTGTCCGCCGCGGTTGCTGCGGTGCTGGCGCTGCCGGGTGCGGCGCTCGCGCAGAGCAACGAAATCGTCATCGGCATCACCATCACGACCACCGGCCCCGGCGCGGCGCTGGGTATCCCCGAGCGCAACTCGCTGGATTTCGTCGCCAAGGAGATCGGCGGCGTGCCGCTGAAGGTCATCGTGCTCGATGACGCCGGCGATCCCACAACGGCGACCACCAATGCGCGCCGCTTCGTAACGGAATCCAAGGCTGACATCATCATGGGTTCGTCGATCACGCCGACGAGCATCGCGGTCGCCAACGTCGCGGCGGAAGCGAACATCCCGCACCTTGGCCTCGCGCCGTTCCCGATCACACCGGAGCGCGCCAAGTGGTCGGTGTCGATGCCGCAGCCGATCCCGATCGTCGGCAAGGTCATGTACGACCACATGAAGAAGAACAACGTCAAGACCGTCGGCTATATCGGCTACTCCGATTCCTACGGCGATCTCTGGATCAACGACATCAAGAACCAGGCCGTGCCGATGGGCATGAGCATCGTCGCCGAGGAGCGCTTTGCGCGTACCGACACCTCGGTCACCGGCCAGGTGCTGAAGCTTGTCGCCACCAATCCCGATGCGATCCTGGTCGGCGCATCCGGCACCGCCGCCGCGCTGCCGCAGAGCGCGTTGCGCGAGCGCGGCTACAAGGGCCTGATCTACCAGACCCACGGCGCCGCCAGCATGGATTTCATCCGCATCGCGGGCACTTCGGCCGAAGGCGTCTTCATGGCGTCGGGACCGGTGATGGATCCCGAGGACCAGCCGGACGAAGCGCAGACCAAGCGGCCGGGGCTTGCGCTGAACAAGCGTACGAGGCGAAATACGGCCACAGCCGCAGCCAGTTCGCCGGCCACTCCTACGATGCCTTCCTGGTGCTCGAGCGCGTCGTGCCGGTCGCCCTGAAGACGGCAAAGCCCGGCACGCCGGAATTCCGCGAGGCCATCCGCCAGGCCCTGCTGACCGAGCGCGAGATCGCCGCGAGCCAGGGCGTCTACAACTTCACCGAAAAGGACCGCTACGGCGTCGACGAACGCTCCCGCATCCTGCTGACCGTGAAGGACGGGAAGTACAAGCTGGTGAAGTGAGCGGTCTAAACTACTCACAGAACGAGCCGGCTCCGAAAGGGGCCGGCTTTCTTCTAGTGTTAAACCGCGCTCGCGCCTTCGTGCGTGAAGCCGAGATAGCTCGCGGCGACGCGGCTGTTGGCGGCGATCTCCGCTGCGGCGCCATTCAGCACGAACTCGCCGAGTTCCATGACATAGGCGCGGTCGGCGATCTTCAGCGCGGCCTGCGCGTTCTGCTCGACCAGCAGCACCGAGACGCCGGCTCGCGCGCAGTTCGCCGATGATTCGGAAGATGTCGGCGACGATGATCGGCGCCAGACCCAGGCTCGGCTCGTCCAGCATCAACAGCCGCGGCGCGCCCATCAGCGCGCGGCCCATCGCGAGCATCTGCTGCTCGCCGCCGGATAGCGTGCCGGCGAGCTGCTTGCGCCGCTCCTTCAGGCGCGGAAACAGCGTGTAGACGCGCTCGAAGCGATTGCGCGGCGGCCGCCTTGGCAACGCGGAAGGCGCCGAGCAGCAGATTGTCCTCGACATTCATGGTCGCGAACAGCTCGCGCTGCTCCGGCACCAGGCTGATGCCGAGCGCGACGCGGTCCTCGATCTCGAGCCGCGGCGATGTCCTCGCCGGCGAAGCTGACGCGGCCCTTCGGCGGCAGCACGCCCATGACGGCGTTCAGCAGCGTGCGTCTTGCCGGCGCCGTTGGCGCCGATGATGGTGACGATCTCGTTGTCGGCCACCTGAAGCGAAACGCCGCGCACGGCCTCGACCTTGCCGTAGGCGATGTGCACGTCGGCGACTTCCAGCAGCGCGCTCATGCCACGGCTCCGAGATAGGCCTTGATCACGTCGGGATTGGTCTTGATCGCCTCGGGCGTGCCTTCGGCGATCTTGGTGCCGAAATCGAGCACGACGATGCGGTCGGCGAGATCCATCACGAAACCCATGTCGTGCTCGACCAGCAGCACCGACATGCCGCCGTCGCGCAGCTGCCGCAGCAGCGCGGCGAGCCGCTGCTTCTCCAGATGGCGCAGGCCCGCGGCCGGCTCGTCGAGCAGCAGCAGGACCGGATCGACGCAGAGCGCGCGGGCGATCTCGACGATGCGCTGCTGTCCGAGCGAGAGCGAGCCCGCGAGCTGGTTGATCTGGTCGCCGAGCCCGACGCGCTCGATCTGCCGCGCGGCTTCCGCGAGCAGCCGTGCTTCGTCGGCGCGGTCGAGCCGCAGCATGCTGGCGATGCGCGCCGGACTGCGCCGCGCAGATGCGCGCCGATCGCGACGTTTTCCAGCACGGTCATGTCGGGCAC
Organism: uncultured Alphaproteobacteria bacterium; assembly: GCA_963726865.1. Lineage (GTDB taxonomy): Bacteria > Pseudomonadota > Alphaproteobacteria > Rhizobiales > Xanthobacteraceae > Bradyrhizobium. Next base: position 313,186 of record CAVSEE010000015.1, read on the forward strand.
GAGCTTGACGTGCTGGAACGTGCGCGCGATGCCGAGGCTGACGATCTCCTGCGGCGGCGCATTGTCGACATGCTTGCCGAGGAAGGAGATGGTGCCGCCGGTCGAGCGTCAGCACGCCCGTGATCAGGTTGAAGGTCGTGCTCTTGCCGGCGCCGTTCGGGCCGATCAGTGCCACGATTTCGCGGGCCTGCACGTCGAAGCTGACGTCGTTGACCGCGATCACGCCGCCGAATTGTTTGCGCGCCTTCTCGATCTGCAGCAGGACCGCAGGCTCGGTCGGCGAACGCGTGCGCGCGGGCAAGGTGAGCGCCGTATCGGGATGCTTGCGGCCGGATTTGAACGGCAGCCAGGACATCAGCAACGGCCACACGCCGGTCGGTGCCAGCTGCAGCAGCAGCACCAGCAGGATACCGAACACGATGGTTTCCAGCTGCGACTTGCCGCCGAAGACGTACGGCAAATAGCTCTGCAGCACCTCCTTCAGGATCACGACAATGCCGGCGCCGAGCACGGCGCCCCAGACATAGCCGGCGCCGCCGACCACGGCGATGAAGAGATATTCGATGCCGGCCTGTGCACCGAACGGCGTCGGCGTCACGGCGCGCTGGAAATGCGCATAGAGCCAGCCGGAGAGGCCGGCGAGCACGGCGGCGTAGATGAACACCAGCAGCTTGGCCCGCGGCGTCTGTACGCCGAACGCTTCGGCGGCGATATGGCCACGGCGCAGCGCGCGGATGGCGCGGCCGGTGCGGGAGTCCAGCAGATTCATGGTCAGTACCGCCGAGATCAGCACCGCGATCCAGATCACGAAATAGATTGTGTCAGGGCTGAGCATCCTGAACGTGCCGAGCGACAGCGGCGGAATGCTGGAGATGCCGTCATTGCGGCCGATAAATTCGAGCTTGCTGAAGAGATAGAACAGGCCGATGCCCCAGGCGATGGTGCCGAGCGGCAGATAGTGCCCGGAGAGTCGCACCGTGATGATGCCGAGGATGACAGCGGCAATGCCGCTGACGACGAGCGAGGCGGGCAGGGCTAGCCAGGGCGACACGCCGTAAGCCGTGGTCAGCAGCGCTGTGGTGTAGGCGCCAAAGCCGCAGAAGGCGGCTTGGCCGAACGAGGTGAGGCCGCCGACGCCGGTGAGCAGCACCAGCCCCATCGCGACCAGCGCGGCGAGGCCGATATTGTCCAGCAGCACGATCCAGAACGGCGGCACGCCCGGGATCAGCGGGATCGCTGCCATGACGGCGGCAAAGACGAAGAGGGGCCAGCGGTTCATCATCGCCTAGTCTCCCTCTTCCTCGACCGCGGGCGCGGCGAGCGAGCGCAGCACCAGCACGGGGATGATCAGGGTGAAGACGATGACTTCCTTGAAATTGGAGGCGTAGAACGAGGAGAACGCCTCGACCGTGCCGACGATCAGCGCCGCGACGGCGGTGAGCGGATAACTGACGAGGCCGCCGATGATCGCGGCGATAAAACCCTTCAGGCCGATCAGGAAGCCGGTGTCGTAGTAGAGCGTGGTGATCGGCACGATCAGGATGCCGGAGATGGCGCCGATCACGGACGGCCAGCAGGAACGCGATCTGGCCCGACAGCGTGGTGCGGATGCCGACGAGCCGCGCGCCGAGGCGGTTGACGGCGGTGGCGCGCAGCGCCTTGCCCATCAGCGTGGTGCCGAAGAACAGCCACAGCGCGACGATGAAGGCGATGGTGACGCCATAGACGGCGATGCTCTGGCCGGTGAAGCGCAGATCGCCCACGGTGAAGGCGGCCGTCGATAGCGGCGGGCCGCGCAAGCCTTCGGCGCCGAAGAAGACGAGGCCGAGGCCCTGCAGCGCCAGGTGGCAGCCGACGGAGGCGATCAGCAGCACCAGCACCGAAGTATGCGCCAGCGGCTGGAAGGCGAGGCGATACAGATACAGGCCGATCGCCGCGACGATCAGCAGCGCCAGCACGATATTGACCGCGATCGGCGTCTTCGGGCCGGCGAGCAGATAGGTCAATGCCAGGATCGCGGCGGGGAAGACGACGTTGAGCGCGAAGCCGCGCCCGATCTTCTTCAGATGCAGCGCGCGGCGGGCGGCGAACAGGTCGAGGACGAAGGCGCCAATGCCCATGGCCAGCGCCAGCCACGCCGTGCCCGGCACGTTGCCCGTGCACAGCATCGCGTAGCTCAGCGCGCCATAGGTGACGAATTCGCCCTGCGGAATCAGGATGACGCGGGTGACCGCGAACACCAGCACCAGCGCCAGCCCCAGCAGCGCGTAGATCGCGCCATTGGTGATGCCGTCCTGGATCAGGAACAGCATGATCGTCGTATTCAAGACCGGACGCTCCCCCTCACGCCTCCGGACCGGCCCTCTCAGGTCGGCCCAGCCATTCCATTTCGCCGGTTGATAGTTACCGGCATTTGATATATTGGATAACAATTATCGAATATAACCTCAAGGCCGAAACGGTGGCCAAGGTCCCAAAATCCGTTTCTAGCGGGATTGCGAGCTTCGAGCGATGACTGTTTCCAAGACCGCCGATGCCGGCGCCATCAAGCCGGCCCGCGCCTCCCGCAAGGAGAACGGCGAGGGCGCGGACGAGGCCGCCGCGCTGCAGCTGGGCGAGCTTTCGGAACTGCTGGGCTATTCGCTGAAGCGGGCGCAGCTGAAGGTCTTCGAAGACTTCCTCAATTGCGTCGCGCCGCTGCAGCTGACGCCGGCGCAGTTCTCCGTGCTGCTGCTGCTCGACCGCAATCCCGGCCGCAACCAGACCGAGATCGCCAACACGCTCGGCATCCTCAGGCCGAATTTCGTGGCGATGCTGGATGGGCTGGAGAGCCGCGACCTTTGCGCGCGGATGCGTTCCACCAACGACCGCCGCTCGCACATCCTGGTCTTGACCGACAAGGGCCGCGCCGTGCTGGCCCGCGCCAAGAAGCTGGTCGCGACCCGGCACGAGGCGCGCCTCAACGAACTGCTCGGCCCCGCCAACCGCGCCGCGCTGCTGGAAATGCTCGCGAAGATCGCCCGGGAGTTTTGAGCCGCAGCCCGGTCAGGCGACGGCGGAGTTCTTTGCAGCCGCCGGCTTCGGAAAGCGCGACAGGAACAGCCGTTCGATCTCGGCCATCGGCAGCGGTTTCGAGAACAGGTAGCCCTGCATCTCCGTGCAGCCGACGGCGGCGATCTTGTCGAGCTGCTCGCTGGTCTCGACGCCCTCGGCGGTCGCAGCCATCCCCATCCCGTTTGCCAGCGCCGCCACCGCGCGCACGATGTAGAGCGAGCCGGCATTTTCGGTGATGTCTTTCACGAAGGAGCGGTCGATCTTGATCTTGTCGAACGGGAACGACTGCAGGTAGGTCAGCGAGGAATAGCCGGTGCCGAAATCGTCCATGGCGATGCGGATGCCGAGCGAGCGCAGGCGATGCAGCACGGCCAGCGTCGCTTCGCGGTCCTGCAGCAGCACGCTTTCGGTGATCTCGATCTCGAGCCGGGTCGGATGCAGGCCCGATGTCGCCAGCGCGTTGACGATGACCGTCATCAGGCTGGAGCCACGGAATTGTACGGCCGAAATGTTGACGGCGACGTTGAGATGCTCCGGCCAGCGCGCGGCGGCAAGGCAGGCCTCGCGGATCACCCACTCTCCCAGGGGAACGATGAAGCCGATCTCCTCCGCCAGCGGAATGAAGGTCGCGGGCGGTATCTGCCCGGCTTCCGGATGGTTCCAGCGGATCAGCGCCTCGAAGCCCGAGATCTCCTTGCTCTCCAGGTTCACCACCGGCTGGTAATACAGCTCGAATTCGCCTGCCGGCAGCGCCTTGCGCAGGTCCAGCTCCATGATGCGGCGGGCCTGCATCTGCTCGTCCATCGCGGACTCGAAGAAGCGGAAGGTGCCGCGGCCGTCGCCCTTGGCGCGGTACAGTGCGAGGTCGGCATTGCGCAGCAGCTTGTCGGGCGCATCGCCGTCGCCGGGGCTGACCGCAATGCCGATGCTGGTGCCGACGATGGCCTGCTGGCCGTCGATGTCATAGGGCTCGCTGATCCAGGCGATGATCTCCTGCGCCAGCGTGGTCGCTTCCGTGGGATCCGAGATCGGCGCCTGGACGATGACGAATTCGTCACCACCCATCCGCGCGATGGTGTCGGTGTCGCGCGCCAGGGAGCGGAGGCGCTCGGCGACGGTCTTCAGCAGCATGTCGCCTGCCGGATGCCCAAAGGTGTCGTTGACCGCCTTGAACTGGTCGAGATCGAGGTGATGCACCGCCACCATCTGTCCGTCATGGACGTGAACGAGCGCCTGCTCCAGCCGCTCGTTGAGCAGAACGCGGTTGGCGAGATCGGTCAGCGCATCATGGTGGGCCATGTGCTCGATCTTGACTTCTGCCCGGCGCTGCTCGGTGATGTCCTCGTGGGTGGCGACCCAGCCCGAATCCGGCATCGGCCGGTGGCGGATCTTGACGGTCTTGCCGTTCATCAATTCGACAATGCTGTCCTTGGCTTCGTTGGACACCGCGACGTTGGTGCGCCAGCGGACATATTCATCGCGCGACATCGCCGGAAAGCTTCCCGCCTGATAGCGCAGGTCGACGATGTCGGTCAGCGGCGTGCCGGGGCCGACCTTGTCGGGCGGAATGTCGTACATCTCGACAAAGCGGTCGTTGGCCACGATCAGCTTGTGGTCGGCGTCGAAGAAGCACAGGCCCTGCGACATGTTGTTGATCGCGGTGTCGAACTGGAAATTGCGGATGCGCAGCGCCTCTTCCTGTTCCTTGCCGAGCTCGTATTGCCGCTTGATGCGGGCATGCAGCTCCTCGCGTTCGGTGATGTCCTCATGGGTGGCGATGCCGCCGCCGTCGGGCAGCGGACGCACGGTATAGGCGATGATGCGCCCGTCGGTGAATTCCTGCACGGTGGTGTCGAGCGCGATGTTGCGGCCGACGCGCTCGCGGATATATTCGTCGTGCGACGTCCGCACCTTCAGGCCGAGCTTCAGGCGATGCTTGATCAGGTCGCTGGTCGGCGTGCCCGACTTCACCTGTTCGGAGGTGAGGCCATACATCTGCATGTAGCGGCGATTGCAGAACACGACTTCGCGCTTGTCGCTGAAGATGACGATGCCGAGCGACAGGTTGTGGATCGCCTCTTCGAGCAGCGCATGCAGATCCGCCGGCCCGGAATCGATGGCCGTCTCCATGTCTGACTGATCGCGATCGGTCATATGGCGTTTCCCCGTCGCCATTTGCGGCGCGCTCTTTTCAGGCGGGCGCCATTACAAACCAGCGTGGTGAAAATGTACCTTTGAACTGCCACAAAACGCGGCAAGTTCCTGAGAATGCGCTGAATAAAGGGTTAAAATCTCGGTAATTTACCGGATGCGAGTAGCGCACCACGCCTCAGGCCGTCATTGCGACGTGCGAAGCGCGAGCAATCCAGCTTTCATCGCCGTTGCGAGGAAGCGAAGCGACGGGTCGCTTCGCTTCGCTCGCAATGACGGCGGGTAGACCAGCCGCTAATCCACCAGAATCACCCGGACGTCGTTGACATTGGTCAGCGTCGGGCCGGTCAGCAGCAGATCGCCGGTCTGCGAAAAGAATCCGGTCGCGTCGTTGTTGGCGAGATAGGCTTGCGGATCGAGGTTCAGTGATTTCATCCTGGCGAACGTCGCCGCATCGATCATGGCGCCGGCCGGATCGGATGCGCTGCCGGCGCCGCCATCGGCGCCGTCGGTGTCGGCCGCGAGCGCTGCGACGTCGCGCGTGTCCTTCAGCAGTCCCGCCAGCGCCAGCGCGTATTCCTGGTTGGGACCGCCGCGGCCGTTGCCGCGCACCGTCACCGTCAATTCGCCGCCGGACAGGATGGCGATGCGCTTGCCTTCGCTGCGCGCCTTGAGCGCCATCCGCGCATGCTCGGCGGCGACGTCGCGCGCCTCGCCTTCGAGATCGGCGCCGAGCGCGATCGTCTCGTAGCCGGCATCGCGTGCAATCTTCACCGCAGCCTCGTGCGAAGCCTTTGGCTTGGCGATCAGCGCGAAGCGCGCGCGGGCAAATGCAGGATCGCCCGGCTTGCAGCTTTCGTTTTTGGGGTCGTCGAGCGCGCGGCGCACGGCATCGTCGATGGCAAGATCGTATTTCGCGACGAGGGCGCGCGCATCGGCCAGCGTCGTCGGATCGGGCACGGTCGGGCCGGAGGCGATCGCGGAAGGATCGTCATGCGGCACGTCGGAGATCGCGAGCGTCACGATCTCGGCGGCATGCTCGCCGGCGCGCGCCAGCCGCCCGCCCTTGATGCGCGACAGGTGTTTCCTCACGATGTTCATCTCGCCGATCGGCGCGCCCGAGCGCAGCAGCGCGCGATTGACCTGCTGCTTCTGCGCAAAGGAAACGCCGTCGACCGGCGCGATCCAGTTGGCGGAGCCGCCGCCGGTGAGCAGCACCAGCAGCAGATCGTCCGCGCGTTGCCTGCGCCGCAAGTCGTAGCGTGTCGTCGGCGGCTTTCAGCCCGGCCTCGTCGGGCACGGGATGGCCGGCCTCGATCACCGTGATCCGCCGCGTCGGCAGGCCGTGGCCGTGGCGGGTGGTGGCAAGTCCGATCAGCCGCTGCGGCTCCAGCTTCAGCGCATCGAGATAATGCCGCTCGGCACTGACAGCCATCGCGGCCGCGCCCTTGCCGGCGGCGAGACAAATCACCCGTCCCTTCGGCGCAGGCGGCAGGTGCCGGCCGAGAACGACGTCGGGATGGGCGGCCGCAACCGCCGCATCGAAAATCGCGCGCAGGAGAGGGCGTCGGTCGGTCATCGCGTTGGTCCCGGCTAGAGCATGATCCGGAAAAGTGTGAAGCGGTTTTCCGAAGAGATCATGCTCAAACAAAAGCAGAGAGGCGGTTATCCGATTTCTCCGCGCAAAAGAAAACCCCCGCGGGGAGGCGCCCGCGGGGGTGTTGTATTTGCCTATCGGCCGATAGGTTACGAAGATCAGCCGCCGACGTCGCCGTTCAGAACGTCGCCGAACAGCTCCCAGCTCTCGCCCTTGAACTTCATCAGCTGAAGCTGCGAGATCGGTGCAAAGTCGGTCGCCGATGTATTGACCTTGACGCCGGGCAACAGCCCGCCGAGCTGGAGGTCCTTGAGGCTCGCCGCCTGCTTCATCACGTTCTCGCGGGTGAGGTCGTCGCCGCACTGCTTCAGAACCTGCACCAGGCCCTGTGCCACCGTGTAGCCGTACATGACCGAGGCATCGGCGCGGTTGGCTTCCGGATAGTACTTGTCGAGGAACTCGTTCCAGCCCTTCATGCCGGCGTCGTTCTTCCACTGCGCGTCGGTCGGATCCTTCAGGTAGTTGCGAGGAGATGATGTCCTGGCCGTTCTCGAAGCCGGCGGGCTTCATCACGCTGCCGACCGAGGCCGACACGTTGTTGAGGAAGTGCACCGGTTTCCAGCCGATCTCGGCGTTCTTCTTGATCGCCTGCGCCGCGAATTTCGGCGTGGTGATGTTGACGAACACGTCGGCGCCGGTGGCCTTCAGCTTGACGATGTGGCTGTCGATGGTCGGCTCGGAGACTTCATAGCTCTCCTCCAGCACGATCATCGAGGTCTTCGCGCCGAGGCCGTCCTTCAGACCCTTCAGATAGTCCTTGCCGTAATCGTCGTTCTGATAGAGCACGCCGATCTTCGCGTTCGGATAATTCTTCAGGATGTATTTTGCGTAGATCTGGGTTTCGCTCTGGTAGTTGGGCTGCCAGCCCATGGTCCAGGGGAACTCCTTCGGGTCGTTCCACTTGGTGGCGCCGGTGGCGACGAACAGCTGCGGCACCTTCTTGGAGTTCATGTATTTCTGGATCGCCGAGTTCGGCGGCGTGCCGAGCGGGTTGAAGATGAACAGCACTTCGTCGCTCTCGACCAGCTTGCGCGCCTGCTCCACCGTCTTCGGCGGCGAGTAGCCGTCGTCATAGGAGATGAAATTGATCTTGCGGCCGTTGATGCCGCCCTCGGCGTTGATCTTCTTGAAGTAGGCCTCTTCGGTCTTGCCGATCACGCCATAGGCGGATGCGGGCCCCGAGTAGGGCATGATGTTGCCGATCTTGATCTCGGTATCGGTGGCGCCGGTGTCGTATTTCTTTTGCGCCAGTGCCCCGCTCGATGAAGCGGCGATCACGGCGAGTGCGGTCGAAAGCACCGCGAGTTTTGACGTAACGGACATTCCGTCTCTCTCCCTTTGAGTTGAAATCACGTTTGCCCGGCTCCTGAACGGAGTTCTTTTTGGCGCGCTTTCCCTAGCATTTCGGCCGGGACATCACAATAAAAAGCCCCCCGCGCCGGCGGCGCGAGGGGCTGCGTCTTTAGGCAGCAGGTCGGGTGGTTAACCGCCGACGTCGCCGCTCAAGATCTCGCCGAACAGCTCCCAGGTCTCGCCCTTGAACTTCTGCAGCTGAAGCTGCGAGATCGGCGCGAAGTCGGTCGCCGAGGTGTTAACCTTGACGCCCGGCAGCAGTCCGCCGGGCTGGAAATCCTTGAGGCTCGCCGCCTGCTTCATCACGTTTTCGCGGGTCAGGTTGTCGCCGCACTGCTTCAGCACCTGCACGAGGCCCTGGGCAACGATGTAGCCATACATCACGGAGGCGTCGGCGCGGTTGGCCTCGGGATAGTACTTGTCGAGGAACTCGTTCCACGCCTTCATCGCTGCGTCGTTCTTCCACTGCGAGTCGGTCGGATCCTTCAGATAGGACGAGGAGATGATGTCCTGCGAGTTCTCGAACCCGGCCGGCTTCATCACGCTGCCGATCGAGGCGGAGACGTTGTTGAGGAAGTGCGCCGGCTTCCAGCCGATCTCCATGTTCTTCTTGATCGCCTGCGCCGCGAATTTCGGCGTGGTGACGTTGAAGAAGATGTCGGCGCCGGTGGACTTGATCTTGACGATGTGGGTGTCGATGGTCGGTTCGGAGACTTCATAGCTGTCCTCGATCACGATCATCGAGGCAGCCTTGGCGCCGAGGCCGTCCTTCAGTCCCTTGACGTAGTCCTTGCCGTAATCGTCGTTCTGGTAGAGGATCGCGATCTTGCCGTTCGGATAATTCTTCAGGATGTATTTGGCGTAGATCTGCCCTTCGCTCTGGTAGTTGGGCTGCCAGCCCATGGTCCAGGGAAAGTCCTTCGGATCGTTCCACTTGGTGGCGCCGGTGGCGACGAACAGCTGCGGCACCTTCTTCTGGTTCATGTATTTCTGGATCGCCGAGTTCGGCGGCGTGCCGAGCGAGTTGAAGATGAGCAGAACTTCGTCGCTCTCGACGAGCTTGCGCGCTTGTTCCACCGTCTTCGGCGGCGAGTAGCCGTCGTCATAGGAGACGAAATTGATCTTGCGGCCGTTGATGCCGCCTTCGGCGTTGATCTTCTTGAAGTAGGCCTCTTCGGTCTTGCCGATCACGCCGTAGGCGGATGCGGGGCCCGAATACGGCATGATGTTGCCGATCTTGATTTCGGTGTCGGAAGCGCCGGTGTCGTATTTCTTCTGCGCGAAAGAGGGGCTGCTGGTCGCAGCGAGCAACGCGAGGGCAGCCGCAACGGCTCCCAGGCGCAGTTGGTTAATGGGCATTCGTGTCTCCCTGGATGATGATGTGTCATGTTCTTGGAGACAGGCACTTCGCGGCCATTGCGCGGCATTGAATACCTTCCGCCGTGTTCCAGCAACAAAAAGCCCCCTGCGACGGGGTCGCAGGGGGCCTGTTTTTAGTCGAATACGCTGCGCGGGTTACCCGCGCAGCGGAATATTAATTTGTGACGTCACCGCTCATGACGTCGCCGAACAGGTCCCACTTCTCGCCCTTGAAGCGCTGCAGCTGCAGTTGCGAGATCGGCGCGAAGTCGGTGGCGGAGGTGTTGAGCTTGACGCCCGGCAGCATCGTGTCGGGCTCGAAGTCCTTCAGGCTCGCCGCCTGCTTCATCACGTTCTCGCGGGTCAGGTTGTCGCCGCACATCTGCAGCACCTTCACCAGCGTCTGCGCCGCGCCGTAGCCATAGACCACGGAGCCGTCGAGCTTGTTGCCTTCGGGGAAGTCCTTGGCGAGGAAGGCGTAGAACTTCTTCATGTTGGGATCATTGTCCCACTGCGGATCGGCGCCGTCCTTGGCGTAGGCCGCCGAGATGATGCCTTGCGCGTTCTCAAAGCCGGCCGGCTTGATCACCGAGCCGACCGAAGCCGACACGTTGGTGAGCAGGTGCATCGGCTTCCAGTCGATTTCCGCGATCTTCTTGATCGACTGCGCCGCGAACTTCGGCGTGGTGATATTGATCAGCACGTCGGCGCCGGAGGCCTTCATCTTGATGATGTGGCTGTCGATGGTCGGCTCGGAGACTTCATAGCTCTCCTCCAGCACGATCATCGAGGTCTTGGCGCCGAGACCCTCCTTCAAGCCCTTCAGGTAGTCCTTGCCGAAATCGTCGTTCTGGTAGAACACCGCGATCTTGGCGTCCGGCTTTTCCTTCAGCACATACTTGGCATAGATGCGCGCTTCGCTCTGGTAGCTGGGCTGCCAGCCCATGGTCCAGGGGAAGTCCTTCGGGTCGTTCCACTTGGTGGCGCCGGTGGCGACGAACAGCTGCGGCACCTTCTTGGAGTTCAGGTACTTCTGGATCGCCGTGTTGGATGGCGTGCCGAGCGGGTTGAACACGAGGAGCACCTCGTCGCTCTCCACCAGCTTGCGCACCTGCTCGACCGCCTTCGGCGGCGAGTAGCCGTCGTCATAGCTGACGAAATTGATCTTGCGGCCGTTGATGCCGCCTTCCGCGTTGATCTTCTTGAAGTAAGCCTCTTCGGTCTTGCCGATCACGCCATAGGCGGACGCAGGCCCCGAATAGGGCATGATGTTGCCGATCTTGATCTCGGTGTCGGTAGCACCGGTGTCGTACTTCTTCTGCGCGAGCGCAGTTCCGCCGGTAGCGACGAAGGCGGCAAGCGCCGTCGACGCTGCGGCAAGCCGCAGTTTCGTGAAGGTCGTCATAGATAGCTCCATTTTTTGTTGGTCTTGCTCAGTTACTTCCTGAGTTTGCCGATCAGTTGCTGGGCAACGATGGCCACCTGCCTTGCGCCATGTGGCACGAGGAAGATCACGATGAACAGCAGCACGCCGAACACGGCGCCGGAGAGGCCCTTGGAGATGCTCTCGGCGATGTTGGGCACGAAGATGATGAAGGCGGCGCCGACGAACGAGCCCGGCAGCCAGCCGACCCCGCCGACCACCATGCCGAGGAACAGGCTGATCGCGAGCGTGATGGTGTAGCCGTCCGGCGCCACGAATTGCACGGCGATGGCCCCGAGGCCGCCGGCGACGCCGGTGATGCCCGCGGACACGCCGAACGCCAGCGTCTTGTAGAGCGCGACGTCGACGCCCATGGCGGACGCCGCGATCTCGTTGTCGCGGATCGCCATCAGGGCGCGGCCGGAACGCGAGCGCAGCAGGTTGAGCGAGGCGACATAGATCCCGAGCGTGATCGCCAGCGTGAAATAGTACAGCCACATGTCCTGCGAGATCTTGAGGCCGACCATCTGCAGCGCGCTTTCCAGGATGACGGGCGCATCGGGCTTGGTGACGACGAGGCCCTGCACGCCGCCGGTCCAGTGCTCGATGAAATGCAGCTTCAAGAGCTGCGGCATGGCGGTGGCGAGCGCGAAGGTGGCGAGCGCGAGGTAGATGCCGGAAAGCCGCAACGCCGGCTTGCCGAACAGGAAGCCGGCGCCGAACGACACCAGCCCCGCGATCGGCAGCGTCAGCGCGTAGTTCATGTTGGCGTGTTCCATCAGGACCGCCGACGTGTAGGCGCCGATCGCATAGAACGCGCTCTGGCCGAGCGAGAACTGGCCTGAGCCACCGGTCAGGATGTTGAGTGCCAGCACCGCGATCCCGTAGATCAGCACCATCGTCATCTGGAAGATGATGAAGTTCTTCACGAACAGCGGGACGAGCAGCGCCGCGGCCACGATCACCAGCGAGGTGCCGACGCCCAGCGTCATGGCGCGCTTCGGAACGGCCTCGACGGCCTGGCCTTCCGTGACGACTTCTTCTGCAGCTGCGCTCATGATCAGAACTCGCTTGACGATGGCTCGGCCGAACAGACCGGCAGGTTTGAAGACCAGGACGGTGATGATCAGCGCAAGCGCGATCGGCAGTTTCAGCTCATTGCCCACGCCGGGGATGTAGGTGCCGGCGAGGTTCTCGAAGACGCCGACCAGGAATCCGCCGACGACGGCGCCGAGCGGCGAAGTGAGGCCGCCGAGCACGGCGGCGGCGAAGCCGTAGATCAGCACGCCGCCCATCATGTTCGGCTCGAGGAACACGACCGGCGCGATCAGGATGCCGGCGACGGCGCCGATCGCCGAGGCCATGCCCCAGCCGAGCGCGATCATCCAGCTGGTGTTGATGCCGACCAGGCGCGCCGATTCCGGCAGCGCCGCAGCCGCGCGCATGGCAAGGCCGATCCGGGTAAACTGAAAGAAAAAGTACAGCCCGGCCAGCATCAGCAGCGTGACGCCGATCATGCCGGCCTGGTGGGTCGAGATCAGCTGGCTGCCGAGGAACGGCGAGGAGCCGAACGGGGTCGGAAATTGCTTGATGGTGAAGTCCCAGGTCAGGCCGGCCACCGAGTTGACGATGGCAAACAGCGCGATGAAGCCGGCGACGTTGGTCAGCACCGGCGCCTTGGCGAGCGGCTTGAACAGCAGCCGTTCGATCAGGATGCCGCCGGCGAACGAAACCGCCAGCGTGATCAGGAACGACCACCAATAGGGCACGCCCCACTGCATCAATTGCCAGGAGATGAAGGTCGAGAACATCGCCATCTCGCCCTGGGCGAAATTCAGGTGATCGATGGCCTGGTAGATCATGACCACGGCGAGCGCCATGCAGGCATAGATCGCGCCGGTCGAGATGCCGGCCAGGACCTGGTTGGTAAAGAGTTCCATCGTCCCGGCTCCTTAGTAGCCCAGATAGGATTTGCGGACGTCTTCGTTGTTGGCGATGTCCTTGGCGTTGCCCGACATCACGATACGTCCGGTTTCGATGACATAGGCCTGGTCGGCGAGCTCCAGCGCGAGCTGTGCGTTCTGCTCCACGACGAGGATCGTGACCTTGTCCTCGCGGTTGATCTTGCCGAGGATCTTGAAGAGGTCGCGCACCACCAGCGGCGCCAGCCCGAACGACGGCTCGTCGAGCAGCATCAGCCGCGGGCGCAGCATCAGCGCGCGGGCGACCGCGAGCATCTGCTGCTCGCCGCCGGACAGCGTGCCGGCCTGCTGGGCAAAGCGTTCCTTCAGCACCGGGAAATGCGTATACATGCGCTCGATGTCGGCGACGATGCCGGCCTTGTCCTTGCGCGAGATCGCGCCGAGCTGCAGATTCTCCTCCACCGTCATGGTGGTGAAGGTGCCGCGGCCCTGCGGCACATGCGCAATGCCGAGGCGCACGATGTTCTCGGTGGACTTGCTGGACAGCGGCGCGCCCTCGAACTCGACCGCGCCGGTCGAGCGCACCATGTTGCAGATCGCCCGCAGCGTGGTGGTCTTGCCGGCGCCATTGGCGCCGAGCAGCGTCGTCAGCGATCCCTCGTTGAGGGAGAAGGATAGACCGTGCAGGGCCTGGACCTGGCCGTAATAGGCGCGCAGATCCTTGACGTTGAGCATCGCGGTCATTGGTCCTTGCTCCCGAGATAGGCCTTGATGACGTCCGGGTTGGCCTGGACTTGCGCGGGAGTTCCTTCGGCCAGCTTGCGGCCGAAATTCAGCGCCACGACATGGTCGGCGATCGACATCACGAGGCCCATGTGGTGCTCGACCAGCAGCACGGTCATGTGGCGCTCGTCGCGGATGCGGCGGATCAGGTCGCCGAGCACATGGACTTCCTCATGGTTGAGGCCGCCGGCCGGCTCGTCGAGCAGCAGGATCTTCGGATCGGCGGCGAGCGCGCGCGCCAGCTCGACGCGCTTCTGGGTGCCGAAAGGAAGCCCCGAAACCGTGGTGTGGGCGACGCTCTCGAGATCGAGATAGGCGAGGATCTCGTGCACCTTCTTGTTGATGGCGTCCTCGCTGCGCCGGACCCAGGCCAGCTTGATGGAGTCGCTGACGATGTCCGAGGAGGTGCGCGCGTGGCAGCCGATGCGGACGTTGTCCATCACCGACAGGTTGGGAAACAGCGCGACGTTCTGGAAGGTGCGGCCGATGCCGATCTCCGCGATCTTGTGCGGCGGCCGCGTCAGGATGCTGGTGCCTTCCATCAGGATGTCGCCGGAAGAAGGCTGGTAGAGCCGGGACAGGCAGTTGAACAGGGTGGTCTTGCCGGCGCCGTTCGGCCCGATCAGGCCGAGGATCGCGCCCTTGTGCATGTCGAAGGTGACGCCGTTCAAAGCGATGATGCCGCCGAACACGACGCTGACGTCGCGAACCGCGAGCAGGGGAGCATTGCCCTGCGCGAGCTGTGCCTGCGTCATTTCGCTGCGCCCGTCGAAAGCGGGCTGATGCGACCTCGCGAACTCATCCGCCGGTCGCGCGCGCGACGGCTACCTGATCCCCTCGACAACACGGGTCCTCCCTCCTTTTCCTCGCTTATTTTCGACTTTTTTGGTGTGCAGCGCGCTGCCCCCCAGCGCCGCTTCGATGTTCCTTACCATCGCGACCATACGAGGTCCAATGTCGCTCATCAGGCGGTCTTCCGTGAAGCGGAATGCCGGCGCGCCGCAATTGAAGGCGTAGGTTCCGGTTCCGTCGTTCAGTTTCAGCGCGACGCCGACGGCATGCACATCGTCCTGCCACTCGCCCGTGGAAATGGCGAAGCCATAGCGCGCTACCGTCTCGCCGGAGCGCTCGATGCCGTCGCGCATCTTCGGCCAGCGGCTGCCGTAATGGTCGCGCAGTTCGCGCAGCAAGGCGGTCCGCTCGTCCGGCGCCAGCGCCCATAGATACGCGCGACCCATGGCCGTGGTTGCAATCGGTATCCGTGAACCGACATCGAGTTGCACGCCGAGCGTCAGCCCGTTACGGCTCTGCCCGAAATAGATCATGGAAAGACGGTCGCGGGCGCCGATCGCCACTGCGCCGCCGGTCTCGCGCATCACTTCCTCGCGGAAGGCTTCCGACAGATGCCGGACCCCCTGATTTGCCAGGGCGGCATACCCGAGCGCCATGGCGGAAGGCGCGAGCTGATACTTTTCGAAGCGCGGGACGGGTGTAAGATAACCGAGCTTTGTCAACGTGTAGGTGAGCCGTGACACGGTCGGCTTTGGCAATTTGGTGCGAGCGGCAAGCTCTTGATTGCCCAGCAACCCGTCATTGGCATGGAATGCGCGCAACACATCGAGGCCGCGGGAAAGCGCGACGACGAAGCTGCGATCGGTCGCCGGTTTCTTGGCTGGACGCTTCATTCCCTGCTTGGTTTTCTGTCTCGTTGACAACGGACGTGCTTCAAAATAACCCTCCGTGTCAAGATGTGGAATTTAATTTCGCAGTGCGAAACTAAATTCCGGCGTAGCTTCTGAACACAAAATCCGCAGCTACTCAACGCAAGTCAAAGCAAACGAAGAAAAGATTCAGGGAGAGTCTCGTGAACGCAGTGGTCAAGCTCGAACGTCATGGCGAAATCGGCATCGTCACGGTGGACAGCCCACCGGTGAACGCGCTGAGCGCCGCGGTACGCGGCGGTATCTTCGATTGCATGAAAGAGGCGATTGCCGACAGCAGCATCAAGGCGATCGTGCTGACCTGCGGCGGCCGCACATTCATCGCCGGCGCCGACATCACCGAATTCGGCAAGCCGCCGAAGCCGCCCGGCCTGCAGGAGGTGCTGGTGGCGATGGAGAATTCGCCGAAGCCGATCGTTGCCGCCATTCACGGCACCGCGCTCGGCGGCGGTCTCGAGGTCGCGCTGGCCTGCCACTATCGCGTGGCGGTAAAGGAAGCGCGGCTCGGCCTGCCCGAGGTGAAGCTCGGCCTGTCTGCCCGGCGCCGGCGGCACGCAGCGCCTGCCGCGCGCGGTGGGCCCGGAGCTTGCCGTCAAGATGATCGTCAGCGGCGATCCGATCGGCGCGGCCGAGGCGCTCAAGGCCGGCCTGATCGAGGAGATCGTCGAAGGCCCGGCTTCCGGCGGCGAGGCCTTTGCCCGCAAGCTGGTGGCGGAGAAGCGTCCGCTGCGCAAGCTGCGCGACGATGACAGCAAGCTCGCGGCGGCCAAGAAGGATATCTCGATCTTCACCAATGCGGTCGCAGCGCTGACAAAGAAGGCGAGGGGCCTGGAAGCGCCGTTCGCCGCAGCCGACGCCGTGCGCGCCGCGATCGAGCTGCCGTTCGACGAGGGCCTGAAGAAGGAGCGCGAGGGTTTCCTGAAACTCGTCTCCAGCGACCAGTCCAAGGCGCAGCGTTACGCCTTCTTCGCCGAGCGCGAGGCCACGAAGATCGCGGGCGTGCCCGACGGCACCAAGCCGCGCAAGGTCGACCGCGTCGCCGTGCTCGGCGCCGGCACCATGGGCGGCGGCATCGCGATGTCCTTTGCCAATGCCGGTATCCCCGTCACCTTGATCGAGACCAGTGACGAGGCGCTCAAGCGCGGCATGGGCGTGATGCAGAAGAACTGGGAAGCCACCGCCGCGCGCGGCGGCATCCCGGCCGATGCGCCGGCCAAGCGCATGGCGCTGATCGACGGCAAGGTCGGCATCGAGAACGTCAAGGACGCTGACCTGGTGATCGAAGCCGTGTTCGAGACCATGGCGGTGAAGAAGGAAGTGTTCGGCAAGCTCGATCAGTTTGCCAAGCCAGGCGCCGTGCTTGCCTCCAACACCTCGTATCTGAACATCGACGAGATCGCGAAGGAGACCAAGCGGCCGCAGGACGTGCTGGGCATGCACTTCTTCTCGCCCGCCAACGTCATGAAGCTCTGCGAGATCGTCCGCGCCGCCAAGACGGCGCCGGATGCGCTCGCCACGGCGGTGGCCGTCTCGCGCAAGATCGCCAAGGTGCCGGCCGTGGTCGGCGTCTGCGACGGCTTCGTCGGCAACCGCATGCTGGCCCAGCGCGGCAAGCAATCCGAGAAGCTGTTGTTTGAGGGTGCGCTCCCGCAGCAGGTCGACGCCGTCGTGACCAAATTCGGCATGCCGATGGGGCCGTTCGCGATGAGCGATCTCGCCGGCCTCGACATCGGCTGGCGCTCGCGCAAGGACCGCGGCATCAAGTCGGAGATCGCGGACGCGCTCTGCGAAGCCGGCCGCTTCGGCCAGAAGACCGGCAAGGGCTACTACAAGTATGAAGGCGGCTCGCGCTCGCCGCTGCCCGATCCCGATGTCGAGAAGCTGATCGACGAGACGCTGCAGAAGCTCGGCAAGAAGCGCCGCAATGTCAGCGACGACGAGATCCTCGAGCGCATGATGTACCCGATGATCAACGAGGGTGCGCGCATCCTCGAAGAGGGCATCGCGGCGCGTCCGAGCGACATCGACGTGATCTGGCTCTACGGCTATGGCTGGCCGATCTACCGTGGCGGCCCGATGTTCTGGGCCGACAGTGTGGGCCTCAAGCACATCGCCGATCGTCTCTCCTATTACGCCAGGGAGACCAACGATCCCTCGCTGGAGCCGTGCGCGCTGCTCAAGAAGCTCGCCGCTTCCGGCGGCACTTTTGCCTCGCTCGCCGCGCCGTCGAAGGCGGCTTGATCAATGGGCATCGGGGCGCTCGTCATGAACGCCCCGATGCCGTTTCCGGCATCACGTTCCCCTGAAATCCGCATGACTCATCCCGGCGAACAATATTATCCGCAAGGCGTCCGCTGGGACGACGAGATCGAACGTGGCACGCTGCCTGATCTGCTCTCGCAGGCGGCGCACGAATACAGCGCGCGCCCCGCGCTCGAATTCCGCGACCGTCCGATCAGCTATGCCGAGCTGGAAGACAAGGTCGAGATCGCGGCCAGCGCGTTCCTTGCGTGCCGGCTACGGCCGCGACAAATCCGTCGCCCTGTTCCTCGGCAACACGCCGGACCATCCGGTCAATTTCTTCGGCGCGCTGAAAGCCGGCGCGCGCATCGTGCATTTGTCGCCGCTCGACGGCGAGATCGCGCTGTCGCACAAGCTGTCCGACTCCGGCGCGCGTATCCTCGTCACCAGCAATCTCTCGGCGCTGTTGCCGACGGCGCTGAAATTTTTCGACAAGGGTTTGCTGGACAAGCTGATCGTCTGCGAGGACGACGACTGGGGCAAGGCCGGCACGCCGCAGACGCCGCTGCCCAGTAACCCGGCGATCATCACCTACAGGCAGTTCGTCGACGGCGTGAAGAAGCCCGCGACGTGGCCTGCGATATCAGTCGATGACGTCGCGCTGCTGCAATACACCGGCGGCACCACCGGCCTGCCGAAGGGCGCGATGCTCAGCCATGGCAACCTCACTGCGGCCGTTTCCATCTACGACGTCTGGGGCAAGCCGTCGCGCGCCGAGCGCAACGCCATCGAGCGCGTGATCTGCGTGCTGCCGCTGTTCCATATCTATGCGCTGACGGTGGTGCTGCTGTCCTCGCTCCGCCGCGGCAATCTGATCTCGCTGCACCAGCGCTTCGATGTCGAGGCGGTGATGCGCGACATCGAGGTCAAGCGCGCCACCTATTTCCCCGGCGTGCCGACGATGTGGATCGCGATTGCCGCACTTCCCGATCTCGACAAGCGCGATCTGTCCTCGCTGTTCAGCGTCGGTTCCGGCGGCGCGCCGCTGCCGGTGGAAGTCGCGCGCATCCTCGAGCAACGGGTCGGCATGAAGCTGAAGAGCGGCTGGGGCATGACGGAAACCTGCTCGCCCGGCACCGCGCATTCCAAGGAAGGCCCCGACAGGCCCGCTTCGATCGGCCTGATGCTGCCCGGCATCGAGCTCGACGTCGTCTCGCTGGATGATCCCACCAAGGTGATGCCCACAGGCGAGACCGGCGAAATCCGCATCAAGGGGCCGAACGTCACCAAGGGCTACTGGAACAAGCCGAAGGAAAGCGCGGAGTCCTTTGTCGGCGACCGCTTCCTCACCGGCGACATCGGCTACATGGACGCCGACGGCTATTTCTATCTGGTCGACCGCAAGAAGGACATGATCATCTCCGGCGGCTTCAACGTCTATCCGCAGATGATCGAGCAGGCGATCTACACGCATCCCTCCGTGCAGGAAGTCCTGGTGATCGGTATTCCCGACGACTATCGCGGCGAAGCGTCCAAGGCTTTTGTCACGCTGCGCGCCGGCGCCGATCCGTTCACTATCGATGAACTGCGAACGTTCCTCACCGGCAAGCTCGGCAAACATGAACTGCCGGTGGCGGTCGAATTCGCCAAGGAATTGCCGCGCACGCCGGTCGGAAAGCTGTCGCGCCATGAATTGCGCAAGGCCCAGCCGGCTCCGGCGCGCCGGCCAAAGTCGCGTCAGGTTAGAGCGTTTTCAAATTCACAAAGGAGGATCCCGATGGATCTCGCTTTTAGCAAGGAAGAAGCAGCGTTTCGCGAGGAAGTGCGCGAGTTCTTCAAGAACAACGTGCCGCCGGACACGCGCCGGAAACTGGTCGAGGGCCGTCATCTCTCCAAGGACGAGATGGTCACCTGGTGGCGCATCCTCAACAAGAAGGGCTGGGGCGTGACGCACTGGCCGAAGGAATATGGCGGCACCGGCTGGACTTCGGTGCAGCACTACATCTTCAACGAGGAGCTGCAGTCCTATCCGGCGCCGGCGCCGCTCGCCTTCGGCGTCAGCATGGTCGGCCCCGTGATCTACACCTTCGGCAACGAGAAGCAGAAGAAGGAATATCTGCCGCGCATCGCCAATGTCGACGACTGGTGGTGCCAGGGCTTCTCCGAGCCCGGCTCCGGTTCGGACCTCGCCTCGCTGAAGACCAAGGCCGAGCGCAAGGGCGACAAGTGGATCATCAACGGCCAGAAGACCTGGACCACGCTCGCCCAGCACGCCGACATGATCTTCTGCCTCTGCCGCACCGACCCCTCGGCGAAGAAGCAGACCGGCATCTCCTTCATCGTGTTCAGCATGAAGAGCAAGGGCGTCACCGTGCGCCCGATCCAGACCATCGACGGCGGCGTTGAGGTCAACGAAGTCTTCTTCGACGACGTCGAGGTTCCTCTCGAGAACATCATCGGCGAGGAGAACAAGGGCTGGGACTACGCAAAGTTCCTGCTCGGCAACGAGCGCACCGGCATCGCCCGCGTCGGCATGTCCAAGGAGCGCATTCGCCGCATCAAGGATCTCGCCTCCAAGGTCGAGTCCAACGGCAGGCCGGTGATCGAGGACCCCGGCTTCCGCGAGAAGCTTGCGGCCTGCGAGATCGAGCTGAAGGCGCTCGAGCTGACGCAGCTCCGCGTCGTCGCCGACGAAAACAAGCACGGCAAGGGCAAGCCGAACCCGGCATCTTCAGTGCTGAAGATCAAGGGCTCGGAGATCCAGCAGACCACCACCGAACTGCTGATGGAAGTGATCGGCCCGCTCGCGGCGCCGTTCGACGTCCACGGCGAGGATGGCTCCAACGAGGCGATGGAGTGGACCGCGCAGATCGCGCCGACCTATTTCAACTACCGCAAGGTCTCGATCTACGGCGGCTCCAACGAGATCCAGCGCAACATCATCGCCAAGGCGGTGCTGGGGCTGTAAGCGCCAACTCTCTCCGCCGTCATTCCGGGGCGGAGCGAAGCGACGAGCCCGGAATCCATGACTACCATCGTGAGTATGGATTCCGGGCCTGCGCCTCACGGCGCATCCCGGAATGACGTGAGTGTAGAGAGCGCAAGCGTGTTCAAGGAAGAAAGCAAGATGGATTTTGATTTGTCCGAGGAGCAGCGGCTTCTCAAGGAAAGCGTCGACGGTCTCCTGACCAACTCCTACGACTTCGACGCCCGCAAGAAATACATGAAAGAGAAGGGCGGCTGGAGCAAGGCCGTGTGGGGCAAGCTCGCCGAGCAGGGCCTGCTCGGGCTTCCGTTTGCGGAAGCCGACGGCGGGTTCGGCGCCGGCGGCGTCGAAACCATGATCGTGATGGAAGCGCTCGGCAAGGCGCTGGTGCTGGAGCCGTATCTGGCGACGGTGGTGATCGGCGGCGGCTTCCTCCGCCATGGCGGCTCGGACGCGCAGAAGGCGGCTTATGTGCCTGCCATCATCGACGGCAGCAAGACCTTTGCGTTCGCTCAGGTCGAGAAGAATTCGCGCTACGACCTGCACGACGTCGTCGACCACGGCCAAGAAAAAGGGCAACGGCTGGGTCATCGACGGCGAAAAGTTCGTCGTCCTCAACGGCGAGAACGCCGACACCTTGATCGTCACCGCCCGCACCAAGGGCGAGCGCCGCGACAAGACCGGCGTCGGCGTCTTCCTGGTGCCGGCAAATTCGAAGGGCATCACGAAGAAATCCTATCCGACCCAGGACGGCCTGCACGCCGCCGACATCACCTTCACCGGCGTCGAAGTCGGTGCCGATGCCGCGATCGGCAATCCCGAGGACGGCCTTGCGCTGATCGAGCGCGTCGTCGACGACGCCCGCATGGCGCTCTGCGCGGAAGCGGTCGGCCTGATGGACAAGTCGCTGAAGACCACCGTCGAATACATCAAGACGCGCAAGCAGTTCGGCGTTGCGATCGGCACCTTCCAGAGCCTGCAGCACCGCGCGTCCGACATGTTCGTCGCGGTCGAGCAGGCCCGCAGCATGTCGATGTTCGCGACCGTGGCGACCGACTTCGAGGACGCCAAGGAGCGTGCGAAAGCGATCGCCGCGGCGAAGGTGCAGATCGGCAAGTCGCTGAAGTTCGTCGGCCAGCAGTCGATCCAGCTGCATGGCGGCATCGGCATGACCATGGAGGCCAAGATCGGCCACTACTTCAAGCGGCTGACCATGATCGAGAACACCTTTGGCGACACCGACTATCACCTCCGCCGCGTCACCGACGCGGGCGGGTTGGTGTAGGTCACTCTTCCGTCATTCCGGGGCATCGCGAAGCGATGAGCCCGGAATCCATAACCACCATCGCGAGGATGCGATGCTCAGCGGCGCAATCGCGCCCATAGCTCGCGCCAAGTGGCGCGCCCCGGAATGACGCTTTCAGGGAGGCAACCAACAATGAAAAACACCCCGTTCGATCTCTCAGGCACCGTCGCCGTCATCACCGGCTCCAGCCGCGGCATCGGCCGTTCCTCCGCGGAGCTGCTCGCCAAGCTCGGCGCCAAAGTCGTGATCTCCAGCCGCAAGGCGGATGCCTGCCACGAGGTCGCCGAAGGCATCAAGAAATCCGGCGGCGACGCCCACGTCATTCCCTGCAACATCTCTCGACCAGATGAAGTGAAGGCGCTGATCACGGGCACCACGAAGCATTACGGCAAGGTCGACATCCTCGTCTGCAACGCCGCGGTGAACCCGTATTACGGCCCGCTGCTCGACATTAAGGACGAAGCCTTCGACAAGATCATGGGAAGCAACGTCAAGAGCAACATCTGGCTCTGCGCCGAAGCGATCCCGCAGATGGCCGAACGCGGCAAGGGTTCGGTCGTCATCATCTCCTCGATCGGCGGCCTTCGTGGTTCGACGGTCATCGGCGCCTACGGCATCTCCAAAGCCGCCGACTTCTCGCTGTGCCGCAGCCTTGCCGGCGAATGGGGGCCGAAGGGCGTGCGCGTCAATTGCGTGGCGCCGGGCCTGGTGAAGACCGATTTCGCCCGCGCGCTGTGGGAGGACGAGGAGCGGCTGAAGCGCCGCTGCGCCACCACGCCGCTGCGCCGCATCGGCGAGCCCGACGAGATCGCGGGCGCCGTGGCGTATCTCGCGTCCGATGCCTCGACCTTCATGACCGGCCAGACCATCGTGGTCGACGGCGGCGTGACGACGGCGTCGGTGTAAGCGAGGCTATTTCCGGCCGCGCGCGACCAGCGCCTGCTCGATCGCGCGCGCGACGATCAGGGCGGAGCGCTCGTCGAGATGCACGCCGTCGCGCCAGCGCAGCTCGCCCGGCGGCACGTCGATCGAAAGCCAGGCGTTCCGGTCCGGGAAGGCCTCCCGCACGATCTCGACGGTCTTCCGGTCTGTGCGGGTTTGCTCGATCTCGGGCGCAAACGGAATTGTGACCAGAAGGGCCTGTGCGCCGCGCCGTTCGATCTCCGCAATGAGCGGCTTGAGGCGAGCGACGCTTGTGCGGGTGCCGGCCTCCAAATCGTCCGCGTTCATTTGGCTCACCGCGATTTCGAGATAGGCTCGGTTGTCGAATCCGGACAGCGGCTGTCTCAGCAAATCGTCCTGCGCCGCGCGCATGCGTGCCGGATCGGGCAGGGCGTGATTCCATCTCTCAAAGGCGGCGATCGCCGTCCGCACCGGACGGAGGAAGAGGTCGGAATGCTCCTTGCCGGTGAAGCGCTCGACCAGCGCGCGGTCGACGGGCCGCGACAGTACATTGGTCTCGATCAGCACGATCTTCGGCAGCTGTTTCTGCTTCGCGACGATCGCAAGGCCCGTCTCCGGCGAGCCGCCGGCGAGCGCCAGGTTGCGGACGTGGGTTTGCGAAAAATATTCCTCCAGCAAGCGGAAGGTGACCGAACTGCCGACCAGCACGACATCGGGCGTCGGCTCCTGCAGGTAGCGGTTCAGCGTGATGAGGGTGCCGTCCCGCGTCGTCACCGCCGGCTGCTGCAGTTTGGTGCCGATCGCAACCGCGGCAAGCCGGTCGGCCAGCAGCACGAGCGCGACCATCAGCGCGCATTTGATGAACCAGGATATGGCCGGCGACTGCATCATGCTCAGAACTGGAAATAGATGAAGGCCGCGTCGGGGCCGGCATCGAGATAGGCAAGGGCCAGCGATCGCGCCGTAGAGATATGGCTCCCAGCGCCGCAACGACGTCGCAACGAAGTCGCCGAACCCGAGATGCTGGATCATTACCGGCAGCGAGTAGAGCAGCGCGAGGTTATAGAACAGCTTGGTCGGATTGGGATTGCGTCGGTCGGCACGAACATGCCGTGCAGATAGCCGAGCGCATGATTGAAGTCCGGCAGCTTGAAGAAGATCCACAGCATCGTCGACGCAGAAAAACACCACGCCGACCCGCACCGCGTGCACGGCGAGGCCGGGATTGCCGGAACAGTGGCAGGAACGGGCGTTCGACCACCAGCAGCAGCCCGTGCAGCAGGCCCCACAGCGCGTAGCTCAGGCTGGCGCCGTGCCACAGCCCGCCCAGCGTCATCACGATCATGAGGTTGAGATAGGTCCGCGCCGTGCCGTGCCGGTTGCCGCCGAGCGGAATGTAGAGATAGGTCTTGAGCCAGCTGGACAGCGAAATGTGCCAGCGGGTCCAGAACTCGGAAAACGACGCCGAACTATAGGGCAGGTTGAAGTTGACCGGCAGGCGATAGCCGAACAACAGCCCGAGGCCCAGCGCGATCGCCGAGTAGCCGAAGAAATCGGCGTAGATCTGGTAGCTGTAGAGGAAAACCAGCAGCCAGCGATCCTGCGTGCGCAGCGTCTCATAGAGCGGGAAGTCCATGTAGGACGTCATCTCGTTGAGATTGTTGGCGACGAACAGCTTGAAGAAATATCCGGCGACGATCCATTTCGCCGCTTCGACGAAGTCGACGTCGGCGGCGCGCTTCGGCACGATCTGCGGCATGAACTGCGCGGCGCGGGTGATCGGGCCGGAGACGAGCTGCGGAAAGAAGATGATGTAGAGAAAGACGTCCCTCAGCGGCGGCGGGCTCTTGTCGCGCGTCAGGTCCACCAGCAGGCTGATGTTGTGGAACACGAAGAACGAGATGCCGATCGGCAGCGGCAACCGCAGCAGGAAATCGACCGGCGAGGCGCCGGTAAGATGCGCGGTATCGACGAACAGGAACTTGTACTTGAAGAACGCCAGCAGCGCGAGGTTGAAGACGATCCCGGCCGGCATCCACCTCGCGCGGTTGGCGAAGGCGAGGACCAGGAAGAGGTAGGTGCCGAGCACCGCGACCAGCAGCAGCGGCAGCAATTCAGGCTGGCCGAAGCCATAAAAGAACACGCTCGCCGCCACCAGCAGCTGCACCTGGAATTTCCGCAGCGGCGTCAGGTAATAGGCGCCGAACACCAAGGCGACGAAGACGCCGAACTGCCAGGAGGTGAAGGTCATGCAGCCCCGTATTGCATGAGCGGCATGTAGCACTTTGCCGGCGCGGGTCCTAGCCTTGCGGGGCTGTCGTCCCGGCCAAGCGAAGCGCGAGCCGGGACCCATAACCACAGGACGGAGTTATCACGAAGGGCTGTGGCCACAGCCGCCCCAACAACTGTGCCCTGTGGTTATGGGTCCCTGCGTTCGCAGGGACGACAGTGGAATTTGCGGTGAGGGCAGGCGGCAACCTTGACCTTCCTCTCCCAATCCGCTGTCCTCTCCCCGACACAAAAACCTCCCGGGAAGAAGCTCCAAGGATCAGTACAATGTCCTTTGTCCTCGCCATCGATCAGGGCACCACGTCCTCGCGCGCCATCGTGTTCCGCGGCGACATCTCGATTGCGGCCGTCGCGCAGCAGGAATTCCAGCAGCATTTTCCGGCCTCCGGCTGGGTCGAGCACGAGCCGGAGGACATCTGGACCTCCACCGTGATGACCTGCCGCGACGCGCTGGAGAAAGCGGGCCTGAAAGCGAAAGACATCGCCGCGATCGGCATCACCAACCAGCGCGAGACCACCGTGGTGTGGGACCGCGCCACCGGCAAGGCGATCCACCGCGCCATCGTCTGGCAGGACCGCCGCACCGCCGACATCTGCGCCAAACTCAAGAGCGAAGGCCACGAGCCGGCGATCTCCAAAAAGACCGGCCTGATCATCGACCCCTATTTCTCCGGCACCAAAGTCGCATGGATCCTCGACCACGTCCCCGGCGCGCGCGAGCGTGCCGAGCGCGGCGAGCTCCTGTTCGGCACGGTCGATTGCTATCTGCTGTGGCGCCTCACCGGCGGCAAGTCGCACGCCACCGACGCCACCAACGCCTCGCGCACGCTGCTGTTCAACATCCACACGCGGCGAGTGGGACGACGAGCTCTTGAAGATCGTCCGCGTGCCGCGCTCGATGTTGCCCGAGGTGAAGGACTCTTCCGCCAAATTCGGCGAGACCGTGCCCGACCTGTTCGGCGGCCCGATCGCGATCTCCGGCATCGCCGGCGACCAGCAGGCCGCGACCATCGGCCAGGCCTGCTTCGAGCCCGGCATGATCAAGTCGACCTACGGCACCGGCTGCTTCGCGCTGCTCAACACCGGCACCACGCCGGTTGCCTCGAAGAACAAGCTGCTCACCACCATCGCCTACCAGCTCGGGGGAAAGCGCACCTACGCGCTGGAAGGCTCGATCTTCGTCGCCGGAAGCGCCGTGCAATGGCTGCGCGATGGCCTCGGCATCATCAAGCAGGCCGCCGAGACCGGGCCGCTCGCCGACAAGTCGGACTCCATGCAGAGCGTCTACCTCGTGCCGGCCTTCGTCGGCCTCGGCGCGCCCTACTGGAATCCGAATGTGCGCGGCGCGCTGTTCGGCCTCACCCGCAACACCGGCCCCGCCGAGCTCGCGCACGCCGCGCTGGAAAGCGTCTGCTACCAGACCTGGGACCTCCGCGAAGCGATGCGCGCCGACTGGCCCGGCGAGCAGGCCGCCAACGTGCTGCGCGTCGACGGCGGCATGACCGCGTCCGACTGGACCATGCAGCGCCTCGCCGATCTGCTCGATGCGCCGGTCGACCGCCCCATGATCCAGGAAACCACCGCGCTCGGCGCCGCCTATCTCGCCGGGCCTCCATGCCGGCGTCTATCCCGAGCCGAAAAAATTCGCCGACAACTGGCGCCTCGAACACCGCTTCAAGCCCGCGATGAGCGCCGCCACCCGCGAGCGCAAGCTGAAGGGCTGGGCGCGGGCGGTGAAGGGCGTGCTCGCGAGCGATGAGGGGGCGTGAGCGCTATTGCTACACCGTCATTGCGAGGAGCAAAGCGACGACCCGTCTACGCTCGCTGCGCAAGCTACGCCGGGCTGGGAGTTCCGCCGAAGCTCGGAGAGCGAAGGCGGAAGCAATCCAGCTTTCTTCTCGCGGCGAAGGAAGCTGGATTGCTTCGCTTCGCTCGCAATGACAAGAAGTGAGAGCGTGCCATGATCCTCCCCGACGGCTATTCCGATGTCCCAGCCGGCAAGATCGCTGCGGTCGTCACGCATCTCGAAATGACCGAACGCCCGGCGTTGTCCCAGCGCCATCAGGCCCATGGACGTTGCGCCAGGTCGACCGCCCCGATCTCGTCTGGTATCGCGATCTCTATCGCCGCGTCGGCGAGCAGTGGCTGTGGTTCTCGTCGCATCCACTGCGCGGACGACAAGCTCGCCGCGCGGCTGCATCATCCGCTGGTCGAGACCCATGCGCTGGTCGCCGACGACCCGACGAGGGTTTGCTCGAACTGGATTTCCGCGAGCCCGAGACCTGCGAGATCGGCATGTTCGGCGTCACCGCAAAGCTCGTCGGCACCGGCGCCGGCCGCTGGCTGATGCAGCGCGCGCTGGAGCTTGCTTGGTCACGGTCGATCGAGCGCCTCTGGCTGCACACCTGCACCTTCGACCATCCCGCCGCGCTGCCGTTCTACCAGCGCGCCGGTTTTCGCCCGTTTCGCAGACAGATCGAGATCGACGACGACCCGCGCCTCAACGGCACGGCGCCGCGCGACGTGGCGAAGCATGTGCCGGTGATCGAGTAGGCTTGCCTCGTCACAATTCTCTGGCAAGCTGGCCTGCAAACATATCATGCAGGTATCGCACCCATGTTCCTCATCGGCCAATACGACTCCCCCTTCGTCCGCCGCGTCGCGATCGCGATGCGGCTCTATGGCATCGGCTTCGAGCATCGGCCGTGGTCGACCTTCGGCGATGCCGGCAAGATCGCGCCGTACAATCCGCTGCGCCGGGTGCCGACGCTGGTGCTCGATAGCGGCGAGGCGCTGATCGAGAGCACGGCGATCCTGGATTATCTCGACGAGACGGTCGGGGCGGAGAGGGCGATGCTGCCGCCGCGCGGCGAGGCGCGGCGCAAGCAGTTGCGGCTCTGTGCGCTGGCGACCGGGCTTGGCGACAAGGCGGTCAGCCTTGTCTATGAGCGTGTGCTGCGCAAGGAGCAGCTAAAACTGTGGGTCGAGCGCTGCGAGGCGCAGATCGGCGGCGTGCTTGACGTGCTGGAGCAGGAGCGCGCGGCGGCGAAGACGCCGTATCTGTTCGGCGCGCGCATCGGACACGCAGACGTTGCGGTTGCCTGCGTACTGCGATTTACGGGTGAAGCGCACGCGGCCTTGTTCGCAGCCGAGCGTTATCCGGCACTGACCGCCCACGCCGCGCATTGTGAGGCGCTGGCGCCATTCCGGGAGATCGTGCAGCCGCTGGCGCCGCCGAGCGGGGATTGAAAAGGGCATCAAACGGTTGAGATTCGCACCGACCGGTCCCGCAAATCCACGGGGTCTTGGAATGCAGCCCAATCTTCGCCTGCAGCGGTAGCGAAGCGCGCCGATTGATGGTAACCAGCGGCCTGATTTTCTGTCGATCGGCGTCGTGAACGCGCGCTCAGTTTGTACAGGCGCTCATCCGCAATTTCCACGATCCACTCTGACCATGACCTGCTGGTACTGCCTGGAATGCTGCGCTTTATCGAAGAACTGAACATCGCCTATCTCGAGCGCCTTCTCGCCACCGAGGCAATCTCCGACACATCGCGGCATCTCGTCGAGGAGCAGCTGCTCACCGCGCAGCGCAGGCTCGACGCGCTCTCGGCCGTCAAGGCGGGACTGAAGTCGAGGTCGCAGACCGCGCGCGAACGCGCGCAGCCGCGCGCCACGCCGAAGATCACCAGCTGGTTTCGCGACCGCTTCGAGGCGGACGACACGCCGCTGTTGCTGCTCGACCCCAGTCCGGGCTTGCGCATCGTGCACGCCAATCGTGCCTATGCGACCGCGACCATGACCGATTCCGGCAAGGTGGCCGGCGAAAAACTGTTCAATGTCTTCCCCGACAATCCCGGCGATCCCTTTGCCGACGGCGCCGCCAACGTCTTCGACTCACTTCGCATCGTCGCCGAGACCGGCCGGCCGCACATGATGGCGGTGCAGCGCTACGACATCCGCAACACAGCGGGCATATTCGAGGAGCGCTACTGGCGGCCGGTGAACAGCCCGGTGCTGGACGAGAACGGCGATCTCGTCTTCATCCTCAACCGCGTGCTCGACGTGACCGCAAAATTTCCGCGGCGCGCACTGTGGCGCCGGCCGAAGGCGGCTTCCGTGGTGGCGGCGTAGCTCCCGCTGACGTCCCGGCCTTCGCCGCGACGACCGGCGAAATGATCGCGATCATTTTCAACATCCGTCGCGACCTCGCGTCACCCGCCGCACTCAGCTTTTCCCGCTCCGCGTGCTGTGGCATAGTGCCCACAAGAGAGAGCCGCAGGCTCCACGCACAGGGAGGGTTTCCGATGGACGATCGCATCCTGTTGTCGCGCCGCAAGCTGCTGCATTATCTCGCAGCGACCGGCGTCATTGCCGCCGCCGATCTCGCCTGGTGGGATGAACCGCTGATTGCGCCGAAGAAGGCGTGGGGCGCCACGCCCGTCCGCTTTCAATGGAGCGTTCCCGAGCCGACGCGCATCGCGCTGATGAATTCGCTGGTCGAGCGCTTCAACCAGTCGCAGAGCGATTTCACGGTTCAGATCGAATACGTGCCGCAGGCGCAGGCGCGGCAAAAACTGATTTCGTCGATCACCGGCGGCAACCCGCCCGATCTCTGCCAGGCCTGGGACAACTGGATCGGCCAGTTCAACGGCATGGGCGCCGTCGAGGACATTACCGCGCGCGCGAAAGCCTGGAAGCATTATGCCGACGTCGCGCCCACGGCGTGGCAGACCGTCACCATCAACGACAAGATCATCTCGCTGCCGCTCGCGGTCACGCTCGACGGGCTCTACTATCGCACCGACCGGCTGAAAGAGCTCGGTCTCAAGGCTCCGCAGCCGGACTGGAGCTGGGACGATTTCCTTAGCCTGGCGAAAGCCTTCACCAAGGCCGACAAAAATCAATATGGCTTCGGTATGCGCGGCAGCGGCACCTGGGCGCTGCTCTATCCCAGCGAATTTTGCTACGCCAACGGCGCCGAGGTGCTGAAGGACGGCAAGGTGGTGATCAACTCGCAGGCGGCAGTCGACGCGCTGTCCTGGTATCTCGACCTCGCGCTGAAGCACAAGGTCACGCCGCCGTCGATCGCCACCGACGGCTTCGTCGAAATCGTCGAAGCCTTCGGCCGCGGCGTCACCAGCATGTACCTGCACAATTCCGGCTCCAGCGGCCAGCAGAAGAAGAATGTCGGCGTCGAGAATTTCGCCACCGTCCCGCTGCCGGTCGGCCCTGCGAAGAAGCGCGCCTCCTTCTGGTTCTCCGAGACGCTGACCACCTTCAAGGCGGCGAAGAACAAGGATGGCGCCTGGGCCTTCATGAGCTTCATGCTCGAGGACGAGCCGAGCCTGAAATACAATCAGACGCTGGGCCTGTTGCCGGCGCGCAAGTCGATCCTCGCCAAGCCGGAATTCGCCAACGACCCGGCGCTGGCCGGCTTCGTGCAATCCTTCGACATCGGCATCGTCAGCCCGTACCTCGCCTACCCCGGCTGGGGCGGCAAGATCGATTCCGACGGCGTGCCGCTGATCCAGCAGGCCATGCTCGGCAAGATCTCCGCCAAGGACTGCCTCGACCGCTTCGCGGAGATTTTGAAGAAGGAAATGTCGTAGCCATTGTCATTCCGGGGCGCTCCTGAAGGGGGCTCGCGCTGCGCGCGCCCCGGAGTGACAGATTAAGCAGCCTGCAGCTGGAATTTTTGATGACCACACTGGCCGTCGCCACCCCGCGCCCACGTCCGCTGATCAGCTGGCGCGTCCGAAAACTTCTCATCGGCTATTCCTATCTCGTCCCCGCTGCGTTCTGCCTGCTGGCGACCGTGGTGGTGCCGATCTTCTTCGCCATCAAGATGAGCCTCTATGCGGATGTGCTCTACAAGCCGCAGGACTACCGCTTCATCGGCCTCGACAATTACATCCGCCTGCTGCACGACCCCGTGTTCTGGCTGACCTTGCAGAATTCCGTGGTCTGGGTGTTCGGCTCGGTGTTTTTGCAATTCATTTTCGGCTTTGCCGCCGCACTGCTGCTGCAACAGGCGTTTTTCGGCCGCGCGCTGGTACGCACGCTGACCTTGCTGCCGTGGATCATTCCCGGCGTCGTGGTCGGCTTGATCTGGCAGTGGCTGTATCAGCCGAATTACGGCGTTCTCAACGACCTCCTGATCCGTGCCGGCGTCATGAGCGAGCGTATCGCCTGGCTGTCCTCGCCGGACTACGCGATGGCCGCGGTCGTATTCACCAATGTCTGGCGCGGCATTCCTTTCTTCGCGATCATGCTGCTCGCTGGATTGCAGGCGGTGCCGGGCGAGCTCTATGAAGCCGCCCATGTCGACGGCGCCGGCGTGTTTTCCCGCTTCTGGCACATCACGCTGCCGCTGCTGCGGCCGATCATCGTGGTCTCGACCGCGACCCGCATCATCTGGACCTTCAACTATGCCGACCTGATCTTCGTCATGACCGGCGGCGGCCCCGCCAACGCGACGCAGATCACCTCGACCTACACGCTCACACAAGCCTATTCGACGCTCGATTTCGGCTACGCCGGCGCGCTCTCGGTGGTGCTGCTCATCATCATGCTGGCGTTCACCTGGTTCTATCTGCGCGTCACCAAAGGTATCGAGGATCCAGAATGACCGCCCGCCGCGCCGCTCCCAAGGATACGCTGGAACGCCTGCTCGCCGGCCCCGTGGTCTGGATCGGCCTGATATTGCTCACGGCGTTTGCGCTCGGCCCGTTCATCTGGATGCTGCTGACCTCGCTGAAGAACCGCCAGGAGCTCTATGCGACGCCGCTGCAATACCTGCCGGTGCATCCCACCTTCGAGAACTATGTCGAGGCCTGGACTTCGCCGGTGACACCGTTCTCTCGCTTCTTTCTCAACTCGCTCTGGGTCTGCTCGGTCACGATGGTGGCCACTACGGCGGTGTCGGTGCTGGCCGGCTACGCCATCGCGCGCTTTCGCTTCGCCGGGCGCGATGCGCTGCTGTTGATTTTCCTCGCCACGCAGATGTTCCCGAGCGTGCTGCTCATTGCTCCTCTCCTGACGCAATGGCGCGTGCTCGGCCTGATCGACACCTACCAGGCGCTGATCTATTCCAACTTCTCCGTTCACCGTGCCGTTCACGGTGTGGATGATGGTCGGCTACTTCTCTTCGATCCCGCGCGACCTCGAGGAAAGCGCGATGATCGACGGCTGCAACCACTTTGGCGCGCTGGTCCGCATCGTGCTGCCGCTCGCCGCCCCCGGCATCGCCGCCACCGCCATCTTCGCCTTCGTGGTGTCCTGGAGCGAACTGTTGTTCGCGATCTCGTTCACGACGGAGACCAGCATGCGCACGCTGTCCGCCGGCCTGCTCTACATGGTTGGCCAGTACGAGGTGCAGTGGGGCCAGCTCTCCGCCGGCGTCATCCTCAGCACAGTCCCGGTCGCCATCCTCTTCACCTTCCTGCAGCGCCATCTGATTCATGGGCTGACCGCGGGGGCGGTGAAGGGATAGGACCTAGCCGGGAAATTTGGTCTCAACCAACTGCGGGATTGATTTTATCAATCCGCCAAGCTCGCCGGACGTAAGCAAAAGAACAACGTCATCCGGTTTCAAGACATCGTTCAATCCCCGCAACGCCCTTTCGGGGTCACTGATCGCCTCCGCATCGTAGCCGGCCGCGCGCGTGCGTGCGACAATCTCGTTCTGCGTCAACTGCGCGTGTGTGGCCGCGCCCTGCGACGCCGGTTCGAAGATGAATACCTTCGTCGCACCCGCAAACACGTCGTCATAGGCCGCAATCGCCGCGCGATTGCGCCAGGTGAATGTATGCGGCTCGAACACGACGATCAGCCGTCGCTCGGGAAAATGCAGTTTCGTCGCCGCAATCGCGCTCCTCGCCTTCTCGTAGGACGAGCCAAAGCCTTCGTAGACCGGCACCTTCGACGCTGGCGAGAGCAACTCCATCCGGCGCTTCACGCCCTGGAAGGTGCGCATGCCGGCGCGCAATTCCTCCGCAGTCAGCAACTTCTTTTCCAGCAGCATCGCGCTGACGCCGACGATGTTGTCGATGTTGTGATCGCCGAGCATCGTCGTCGAGAGGCGAACGATCTTGTCGCTGCCTCGGATCAAGTCGAAGCGGGTCTCCGCACCGCGCTCCATATTGGCGGCATGCCAATGTGCCTTGTCGTCCAGCGCATAGAAGGTGACGGCGCAGGAAAGATTGTCGGCAAGCGCCCGCGCGTGAGGTTCGCTGCTGTTGACGACGAGAAGCCCGTCGGCTGGCAACGAGCCGAGCAGAGTCTGAAACGGCGCAAGGTAGTCGGCGTGCGTCGGGAATACGTTGATGTGGTCGTGGGTCGCCGACGTCAGCAGCACGTTCCTGGCGTTGTAAAGCAGGAACTTCGACCGGTCGTCCCAGTTCGACGCCGGGTATTCGTCGCCTTCGAGAACGAAGGTTTTGCCCTGGCCGCGGTGGGCGTGCTGTTCGAGCCCGTTGGTGATCTCGCCGATGAAATAGCTCGGATCCTTGTTTGCGGCGCGCAGGCACCAGGCAAGCAGGGCGGTGCAGGTCGATTTGCCGTAGCTTCCGGCCACCACGATGGTCTCGGAATTGACGGTCATCTCGTGCAGCAAGTCGGCAAAGGATCGCACCGGCTTGCCGCTGTCCATCGCGGCGCGGACCTCCTCGTTGCTCTCGGGCACGAGTTTTGCGTTCTTGCCGATCACGATGACGTCGGTGTCGTCGGGGATGTTCTTCTTGCGGTAACCCGCGGCGAACGGGATGTTCGCGTTCTTCAGATAGTCGCTGACCGGCGGATAGAATCCCTCATCGGAGCCGGTGATCCGCACGCCCATCTGCCGCAGCAGCAGCGCCACCGCGCTCATGCCTTTGCCGGCAATGCCGATGAAATGCGCCTTCGAATAGTTCATTCGTTCCCCGAGAATCCCAGCGAGTCTATCGCGGCTCGCCCGAGAACGCCTGCCGCAGCGCCGACAGTCGGTCAAGCGCGGCTTGCGGCAACGGGCCTTTTTCCACCGCGGCCAGCGCGTCCTCGAACTGCTGCGGCGTGGCCATGCCGACCAGGATAGTGCCCATCGCCGGATGCGACAACGCGAACCGTGTGGCGGCCTCGGTCAGGCTGCTCGCAAAACCCTCGGTGACCAGAGGCATCAGGCGGCGCGCACGATCGATATCGGCGTCGTAGCTCATCGCCGAGCCGATCGGCTCCGGCGCGGGGCTTGCGATCGGGTGACGCTCGGCCGAGCCGGACAAGGCGCCGCCGGCCAGCACGCGAATGCCCACGACGCCAACGCCGGCCGCTTTGGTGTGATCGAACAGCTGCCCGTAATCCTGCGCCGGATAATTTTGCGGCAAGGCCTCGCCCGCGGAGGGATTGAGCATGTTGTAGACGACCTGCGCGCTCTCGAAGACACCGGCGTCGATCACCTGATGCAGGGCCGCCGTGTCGCCGACCGCGGAAATCCCGAGATAACGGATCTTGCCCTGCTGGCGCAGGCGCTGGAACGCCGGCACGACGTCATCGAGCACCTGCTGCACGCTCAGCGCCGATCCACCGCCGGAGAGCGTAATCGGATTGTGCAGGTGAAAGATATCGACCCGGTCGAGATGCAGCCGCGCCAGACTGTCTTCGAGTGAGGTCGCGATCGCATCGGCGATGCGGCCGAAGGCGTCGGGGGGAACACGGACCTTGGTGCCGACGATCGCATTGGCAGGCTTCAGCTTCCGCAGCACGCGGCCGAGGTTCTGCTCCGAGGCGCCGTCGCCGTACAGCACGGCTGTATCGAAATAGTTCACACCGACGTCGATCGCGCGCGCGACGAGACGCTCCTGATCGGAGGGGTCGCCGCGCACCATGATGCCGCCCACCGCGCCGCATCCGAAGCCGAGCGCCGAGACCTTCATCCTCGTGCGCCCAAAGTCCCGCATTTGCATCATTGTTCCTCCGGCCACGGCGATCCGCGCTACCGCACCTGCACCTCGACCACACCGATCCCGCCGAGGTCGAAGCGGAAGCCGGCCGGTCCTTCCGGAAACACGGTCTTCATCACGCTGCCGGTCATCACGATCTGGCCTGCTTTGAGGCTTGCGCCGCGCGAATTGAGCTGGGTCGCCATCCAGGCTGCGGAGTTGAAGGGATGGCCGAGAATGTCGCGGCCGTAACCTTCGCCGAATGCGGCGCCATCCTTGCTGGCGCGGCCGAGCGCGCCCGGAAGATCGGGCCATTTGGTCAAAAATTCCGACAGCACGATGCCGGCGCTCCAGGAATTGTCGGCAACGAGCGAGCGAACGTCGAGATTGCCGTAGTCGGCGGCCCGATCGTCCACCAGCTCGATGGCCGCGCAGACACCGTCGATGTGTGGCGCGATCGCTTCGGCGGTCCACGGTTGGCTTTTGACCGGCACGTCCGACTTGAAGCGGACGGCGATTTCGAACTCGAGCCCGAGCCGCCCGTAATCCGCGCGCGCGACGCTGGCGCCGGATCGATGCACACGGCTGGCGAGCACGACGCCGGCGATCGGATGGTCGATCTTGCAAAAGGTCTGCATCGCCGCCGAGGTCAGCCCGACTTTGTAACCGATGGTGTCGCCATGCTTGTTGCGCAGCAGCGCGACGTATTTGTCCTGGATGTCGTAGGCATCCCCGATCGTGGCGGGACCATCCGGAGGAACGAGCGTCCTGAAGCGGGAATTGGCGTTGTGTTCGGCGAGCAGCGTTTCCGCCGCGCGGCGAGCCGCGATATCCTCCATGGAGCCTCTCCCTTTTTTTGCCATTCGGCGGGCTTTTGGCGAAACAGTCAAGGCGTGCGGCGACAACCTACCCCTTCTTCGGCCGCATCGCCTCCGGCGTATCCGGCTGCGCCAGCGGATGCGCTTTGGCGAATTCCGGCAGCGCCATGGCATTCTCGAACACGCGCTTCACGGTCGGCCAGCGGTCGAGGCCCATTTGCAGCGTGATGGCGACCGTGCAATGGCCGACCATGCAGATGTCGGCCATGGTCGGCGTATCGCCATGGGCGAATTTTCCGGTGTCCTTGTTTCCCGCGAGATGGCCTTCCAGCGCGGTGAGCGTCTCGATCGCCCAGTGCCTGCGCCAGGCGGCCTGCTGCTCGTCGCGCAAATTAAGCTCGCGATCGAGATAGCGCCGCACCCGTGGCACCAGCAGCGGATGACCCTCGCAGGCCACCATCAGCGCCAGCGCCCGCACCCGCGCGCGGCCCTTGGCGTCGGCGGGCAGGATCGGCGGCGAGGGATGCGTCTCCTCGAGATATTCGAGGATGGCGAGCGACTGGACCAGCGTGGTGCCGTCGTCCTCCACCAGCGCCGGCAGGGCCATCTGCGGATTGATGCGGCGGTATTCGTCGGCGCGATGCGCATCGGCATCGAGGTCGACGAACACGATTTCGGCAGGCAGGTTCTTCAGATTGAGCGCAATGCGCACCCGAAAGCTCGCCAGCGATCGCCAGAAGGAGAAGAATTTCATGAGGGGAACTCCGCTCTTACCCTCTCCCCTTGTGGGAGAAGGTCGCTTCGCGAAGCGAAGCGGGGTGAGGGGTCTGTCTCCACGGACGCAGACCCCTCATCCGGCTCGCTGCGCGCGCGACCTTCTCCCACAAGGGGAGAGGGAAACTTTTGATTGGTTGGTTTTGTTGTTTTATTTCAGCCTATTACGCCAGCGATAACACATCAGATCTAGGCAGACATCACATAGGTAGCAGAATCCAAGCCATTTGGAGACGATTTGCCTTGCCGGATTAGATATCGACCTGTTCCGCTATCGCAAGAGCATCATCAACCTCGATGCCAAGGTAGCGAGCCGTGCTTTCGATCTTGGTATGGCCGAGCAGAAGCTGCACAGCTCTGAGATTGTCAGTGCGCCGATAGATCAACTTAGCTTTCGTACGACGCGGCGAGTGCGTTCCGAAACGTTTCGGATCTGGCCCCACCGATCCACTCTGAAACGAGACGCGAGTACTGACGTGTTGTCATGCTGTGTTCGGAACTGCCATGACCTGCGAACAAGAACTCGCCAGGCTTTTTGTTGGCGGAGATCAAATAATCATCGACTGCCTGGCGGGTATGTTCGCTCAACTCAAATCTGACGGGCTGTCGGGTCTTCTTCTGCCTTATCGTAGCCCGATCCGCCGTGTATCCGCCAGCGGCGACATCTTCGACTTTAATTGCAACGACGTCACAGCCACGAAGCTTGCTGTCGATCGCTAGATTAAACATGGCTAGGTCGCGAACTCGACCCCAATCTGGAGCTTGGTCCGAATCGACCAAACATGTTTGGGGCGCAACGACGGCTTCGCGCCGGTGAGCTTGCCTTTGTTCCAAGGCCGGTGCCCGATCGCAGTGGCGGTTGTATTTTCGAGGTCTCCCATTGTCCAACTCCTTCGCTTAAGAAGGGAAAGCATCCGCTCTCCCATGCTTAGAAGGACTACCGCTAGGCGGTCTTTCTGTGTGCCTTGCAGACCGGCGATGTCT
This sequence comes from uncultured Alphaproteobacteria bacterium, assembly GCA_963726865.1. Classification (GTDB taxonomy): domain Bacteria; phylum Pseudomonadota; class Alphaproteobacteria; order Rhizobiales; family Xanthobacteraceae; genus Bradyrhizobium. The sequence goes on from CAVSEE010000015.1 coordinate 350,824, forward strand.
GCTTTGAGGGGCAGAGCCGACATCCCCTGGAAGTCCCGCCACTTCCGGTTTTGACCCGAAGCGGACATTTCACTCGATTATTGTCGAAGACTGGTTGTCATATGCTGCTCGCTGGACAGTCTGAGGCTGCTATACTCCGGTGATTGCGCGGAGCGGCTTTCCAGCGAGGTCATATGCGACGACGCGAATTTATCATGCTTCTCGGCGGCACCGCTGCGGCGTGGCCGCTTCCCTCGCGCGCGCAACAACGCAAGGCAATGCCACGCGTCGGTGTGCTGTGGCACGCCGCCGACGCCAAGCAGGAAGAGGAATATCTGGGTGCCCTGACCAAAGCGTTTCACGAGCTTGGTTATGTCGAAGGCAAGAACATCGAGCTGAACCACCGTTTTCCTGCCGAACAACCTGAGCGGTTTCGTACGCTGGCGCAGGAGCTTGCTGAAAGCAAAGTCGATGTGATCGTGGCGGTGACCGGATTTGGCGCCAAGGAGGCTAAACGAGCCACCGGCACCATTCCCATTGTCGTTGTCGCCGATCCGGACCCGATCGGTAACGGACTTGTCGAGAGTTTGGCGCGCCCTGGCGGCAACGTCACCGGACTTTCACTGATGACCACTGACGTCTCTGCCAAGCGGTTCGCGCTGTTCAAGGAAATCGTTCCGAAACTGGAACGCGTGGCCGTCGTACTCGATCCCCGAGACCCGACTTCTAAGTTTATCGGCGTCGCTAACGAAAGAGCGGCGAAAGCTGCGGGGTTTTTGATCCAAACATTCGATGTCACGACATCTGATGAAATCGAACAGGCGTTTTCGGCCATTGCCCGTGAAGGCTTCGATGGCATATTAGTGGTTGGACCGCCGATGTAGATGAACGGGCGCAAGTGGGCGCATCAGCGGTGGCGCACAAGGTGCCGACAATTGCAGCGAATGCTGAAACAGGTCCCTTACGGCCTGCTGCTGTCTTATGGACCGGATTTTCTCGATTATTTCCGCCGCGCGGTCGGCTATGTCGACAAGATCCTGAAAGGCGCAAAGCCTGGCGATCTGCCGATCCAACAACCCACGCGTTTCAAGCTGGTCATCAATCTGAAGACCGCCAAAGCCCTCGGCCTCTCCGTTCCGCCTTCGCTGTTGGCCACCGCCGACGAACTCATCGAGTGACGTGGCAGGACTTCCGCTCTTGGCCCGAAGCGGACATGCCGTGGGCGGCCCACGATGTCCGCTTCTCTAATCGGCCGTTCGGGGTCAAGCGCTTTCAGGCTGTCCACCAATGCGGTGTCGATGTCGCTCGCGGGCTCGTGCTTCTCTTCGGAATCGGCACCTGGGCCCTTCCATCATGGGATCCGAGGACGAGGCGGAACAATCTTTTGGACGACCTTGCCGCCAGTGTGACGGCAGGTCCAAGCGGACATGCGAACTCACCTCATCCGTCGTCCCGCGAGGGACATCTTTCCACCGCTCGGTGGAGCTCGGGTTTGTCGATCCTCTCGGGTTTGATCTTGCAGGGTTTTCATGCTGCTGCCGCGGCTTGCTCCCGGTCCAGCGGAACTCGGTGCCGTCAACCCAGATGCGGTGCATGATCACGGCGAGCCGGCGGGCCAGGGCCACGATCGCCTTCTTCATTCCACGACGCCTGGCGATCTGCATCGCCCACGCCTTGAGCCATGACCATTTCTTGGAATGCATCATGCTCTGAGCTGCTTCGTAGAGCATGTCCGCATCATCTCATCGCCACAGCGGGATATTTTGCCGCTCCAATCGATCTCGCCCGATTGATACTTGGAGCTGGTC
>CAVSEE010000016.1:0-216431 GCA_963726865.1 uncultured Alphaproteobacteria bacterium
GCAACCTGATCCCTCCGGCCGTTGATCCAGATCAAGCCTGACGATCCCGGCCTTTGACGATATGGCAGAGTTACATGACGGAGGCGGACGGATGCCGGGGATTCACGAGCAGTCTGTTTGCTCACGGCCTTGATGGCAATCGTCGCTACGGGCTGCGAAGCCAAGGTGCTGCGCAACAAGGACGGCGCTCCCACGGTCATGGTCTTCAAAAGTGCGGATGAGCTTCGTCGCTTCAACAAGCTTGCGAACAAGCAGGCCGGTGCCGACATCATCGAGTCCTTGCTTGCCTGCAGGACGCCGCAAGGTACCAGGATCGAAGTGCTCGGCAGCGGGTATCGAACCGCCTTCGTCAAGGTCGTCGATGGTCTCTCCTCCGGTTGCCAGGGAACAGTGCCGATCGGCCGCGTGCAGGAACAGTGATTGCGTTCCGTTGATCCACGTCAACCTGCCGCGCCTGCAGCGTCGCTCAACTCCCGAAAACCGTCCACAAGGGAGGGACGCGCCATGCTTCGTTGTATTCTCGCCGCACTGGCGGCACTCGTCTCCGTCACCGTAACCCTGATCCCCGATGAAGCCGACGCGCGCGGCGGCCGCGGCGAAGGCGGCTACCGCGGCGGAGGTGGAGTCCACCGCGGCGGCGCCGTGCATGCCGGACGCATTCACGGTGGCGTCGGCCGATATGGCGTCGGACGATATGGCGGCCGCTATGCGGGACGTGTCGGTTATGGCTATCGTGGCGGCTATTATCGCCGCGGCTTGGCCTATGGCGCCGTCGGCGCCGCAGCAGCGTATGGCGCCTATGGCTACTACGGGAACCGAGGCGGCTGCTACTACGACCAATACGGCCAAACGATCTGTCCGCAACAATATCCGTATCGGTATTGATGCGACCGAACTCCGGGGCGGCGGCCTGTTGCCGCCGTCCCGCCTCTCGCGGCAGCGACGTCTTTCCGAGGTACGGGTTGGTCACCAGCATCGTGGCGAGCGACCGGATGCCGACAATCTGCACGGCACCATCGGTGCACGGCGACAAGAAATATCGCTGCCGGGATTTGCTTGATCTAGGTCAACGTCGCAGCCGCCCTGGCAGTTGAGGCTCAAAGCCCAACAGGAGGCCGTGATGACCGAAAACATCAAACCGGAAGTGATTTCGCGACGAAAGGTTTTTTCCATGCTCGGGCTCGCGATTGCGGCGGGCTTCGCGGTGCCGACGACGCTGATGACCGCAACGGATGCCGAGGCCCGCGTTGGTCAGCCGCTGTCCCCCGTGAGCGTCGCCGGCGCGGCCCGGCGTGCCGACCGGCGCGGCTACAAGAAAAAGAAGAAGAAGGCAACGCCGGACGCGGCCGCAGCACCGAAGCAGTAGCCCTGCGAAGCCTTGGGCGCAGTGCGTGATGGGCCACCAAAGCTGGCCCATCGCGCGGTTTGTCATGGCGCCGGGAGTTTCAATGAAGGTATTGGTCGCGCTCGTGGTCCTGATCGGCGCGGGCCTGACTTCGCAGTCTGCGGCCGCCGAGAAATCCTCCGCTTTGCGGGCGGATCGAATCCAGATTTCCTATGTGCCGCCCAAGAATTCAGCCCATGAAGCCATATTCCGGCTGCTGAAGGAGCGGCAGGTTCTCGAAAAATTCAAAGGTCTGCTTGAGCGCATTGCGCCTGCCGCGCGCGCTCTTGCTGAAGGTCGAGGGATGCGACGGCGAATCCAACGCCTGGTATGAAGATGACGCCGTCACCGTTTGCTACGAGTACCTTGAAGACATCCTGCTGAACGCTCCCAAGGAAACGACGCCGGCAGGCGTCACCCGAACGGACGCCATCGTGGGGCCGACGCTCGAAGTGTTCCTGCACGAGGTCGGTCACGCGGTGTTCGATTATCTCTCCGTGCCGATCTTGGGGCGCGAGGAGGACGCAGCTGATCAGTTTGCCGCCTACCTCCTCCTGCAGTTCGCCGAGAGCGATGCGCGGAGACTGATTTACGGCGTGGCGTACACGTACAACGTTGACGCATCCAAACCGAGCACCAAGAAGAATCCTTTCGCCGACGAGCACGGCCTTCCGGCGCAGCGCTTCTACAACGTGCTGTGCATGGCATACGGGGCCGATTCGAAGCTGTTCGCCGATGTCGTAGCCAGGGGATACTTCCCGAGCGAAAGAGCCGAGGGGTGTGCCGACGAGTACGACCAGGTCATCAGGGCGCTGAACAAGCTCATCGGACCCTACATCGATCAGACGCGGGCCAAACAGGTGCGAGCGAAGCAATGGTTGAAGTTCGACGTGCAGTGATCGCCGCGACGGCTGTCTAGCCAACCCTCAGGTTTTCTGCCAACTCCTTGCCGCGATTTGCGACGACTTCATAGCTTACCTTGGCGCCCTCATTGAGGCTGGTCAGGCCTGCCTTCTCCACCGCCGAGATATGCACGAACACGTCCTTGCCGCCGCTGTCGGGTTGGATGAACCCAAATCCCTTGGCGGGATTGAACCATTTTACAGTACCTGTCGCCACGTTTCGCTCTCCCTTTTGAATCACGCAAAGACCCTAGCGTACCCCCAATTCGGAGGCTCTGGCGAGCCCAGAATTCATAACCACCATCGTGAGTATGGATTCCGGGCTCGCGCCAAGGGGCCCGCCCCGGAATGACAGTGTGAGAGGGCTAGCTCGCCGCTTCCAGCCGCTCTTCCGTGAGCAGGCGCATCGCGGCGTCGGCGTCCATCGGCTCGCCGAAGGCAAAGCCCTGCGCGTATTCGCAGCCCAATTGATAGAGCTCGACGGCGTCGGAATCGGTCTCGGCGCCTTCGGCGACCACGTCCATGCCGAGGTCGTGGGCGAGCGCGATGATCGATTTCAGGATCACCGGGCGCGTGCCGCGGCTGGTGGTGCGCACGAACGACTGGTCGATCTTGATGGTGTCGAACGGGAAGCGCTGCAGATAGGCGAGCGAGGAATGGCCGGTGCCGAAATCGTCGAGCGACAGCCCGGTGCCGAGCTCGCGGATGCGGGTCAGCATTTGCGCGGCGTGCTCCGGGTTCTCCATCACCAGCGACTCGGTCAATTCCAGCTTCAGCGTGCCGCGCGCCACCGACGAGCGCGACAGCACGGTGCGGATGTCGTGGATCAGATCGTGGCGCAGCAATTGCCGCGAGGAGACGTTGACGCTGGCGAAGATCGGCTCGCGCGAGCGCATCGCGCGCTGCCACACCGCGAGCTGCCGCGCGGTCTGGTCCATCACGAACATGCCGAGGTCGACGATCAGGCCGATCTCTTCGGCGATGCCGATGAATTCCGACGGCGACATGCGGCCGAGCTTGGGGTGATCCCAGCGCGCCAGCGCCTCGAAGCCGGCGACGGAGCGATCCTCCAGCCGCACGATCGGCTGGTAGAGGATGGTGATCTCCTGCCGCTCGATGGCGCGGCGCAGCTCCGACTCCAAGGTCAGGCGGTCGGTTTTGCGCGCGCGCATCGCCGGCTTGTAGACGTCGATGCGGTCGCCGCCGATGCGCTTGGAGTGATACATCGCGAGCTCCGCGTCCTTGATGATCTCCTCCGAGAGCTGCGTCTGCGGATCGGACAGCGCGAGCCCGATCGAGGCGGTGAGGAAGATCTCGCGGTCGTTGAAGGCGATCGGCGCGCGGATGGTCTTGCGGATGGTTTCGGCAAAGGCGGTGATGCGCGCGGAATCCTGCTCGGAAAGCAGGATCAGGCCGAACTGGTCGCCGGCCAGCCGCGCCAGCGTGTCCTGCGGCTTGAGGATGCGGGTCAGGCGGCGCGCCAGCGTCAGCAGGATGGAATCGCCGACCGCGATGCCGACGGAATCGTTGACCTGCTTGAAGCGGTCGAGGTCGATCACCATCAGGGTCGGCCGCATGGTCGGCATGGTTTTCGCGAAATTCGCCACCGCGTTGAGGCGGTCGAGGAACAGCTTGCGGTTCGGCAGGCCGGTGAGGTTGTCGTGCACGCTGTCATGCAGCATGCGCTCCTCGGCGTTCTTGATGTCGGTGACGTCGGTGAGCGTGCCGACCACGCGCGACACCTCGCCGTCGGAGCCGACCACGGGGCGCGCCTTCAGCGCGAACCACATGAAATGGCCGTCCGGCGTGCGCAGGCGGAAATCCTGCACCAGGCGGCCGCGGCGCTGGTCGAGCACGCTGTCGAGCGCGGCGCGGAAGCGGTCCTGGTCGAGCGGATGCAGCACTTCGAGCCATTTCGCGGCGGGGCCTTCCAGCGTGCCGCGCTTCAGGCCGAGCAGCGCTTCGGTCTCGGGGCTGGTGAACACCTTGTCGGCGGAGACGTCCCAGTCCCAGATCAGATCGCCGGAGCCGGCCAGCGCCAGCGCGCGGCGCTCGACGTCGGAGACCACGCCGGTGGTCGCACCGCCGCCGGCAAACGCGTGCTGCATGACGGTGAAGCCGATCAGCATCACGATCAGCACGAGGCCGCCGAGCAGGGCAGGTCCGACGATGTCGTTGGTGACGCTGCCCCCCACCGTCATGCCGGCCGCGATCACCCAGACCACCAGCAGGAACCAGGTCGGGATCAACAGCACCGCGCGATCGAAACCGTGCGTCGAGAGATAGACGATCAGCGCGAAGCCGGCGAAGGCGATCAGCACCAGCGACATGCGCGCGATGCCGGAGGCGACCGCGGGATCGAACAGCGCCAGCGCCACCAGCGAGCCGAGGAAGGTCAGCCAGCCGATGGTGATGTGGGAATAGCGCACATGCCAGCGCGACAGATTGAGATAGGCGAACAGGAACACCAGCAGCGTCGCCGCGAGGATCGCCTCGCCCGCCGCGCGCCAGACGCGCTCGGCGTTGTTCGACATGTCCAGCACCTTGGCCCAGAAGCCGAAGTCGACGCCGATATAGACCAGCACCGCCCAGGCAAGCGCTGCGGCGGCCGGGAACATGATCGAGCCCTTGACCACGAACAGGATGGTGAGCACGAGCGCCAGAAGTCCGGAAATGCCGATCACGATGCCATGGTACAGCGTGAAGGAGTTGACCTTGTCCTTGTAGGCGTCGGGCTCCCACAGATAGAGCTGCGGCAGCTTGTCGGTGCGCAGCTCCGCGACAAAGGTGACGACGGCGCCGGGATCGAGCGTGATGCGGAAGATGTCGGCGGTGGCGCTCTCCTGCCGCTCGGGGCGATCGCCGACCGATGGCGTGATGGTGGCGACGCGCGACAGGCCGAGATCGGGCCACAGCAGGCCGGACGAGACGATGCGGTAATGCGGCGCGACGATCAGGCGGTCGAGCTGGTCGTCGGTGTTGTTGGCGAGCGCAAACACCACCCAGTTCTGGCCGCCTTCACGGGCGCGGACCTCGATGCGGCGGACGATGCCGTCGGTTCCCGGCGCGGTGGAAACCTGGATGCGGTCGGTGTCGCTGCGCTGATGGTCGAGGACGGCGGTGAGGTCGATCGCGGGCGCGTCACTGCGGACGCTGACGGCGTCGATCGCGTGCGCGGGCGCCGCGACAGCAACAATCATGAGGCCCAGCGCAACGAGCGCAAGGCGCCTGATCAGACGCAATGTCAGTACTCCGCGAAAACGTTCGTCCCGGCCAAGCGACCGGCCCGGCGTCCCGCGATAGATGCCATGAAAGCGAGGGAAATCAAAGGGTTTCCGCCCGCCGATCGTTTGCGAGAGTTAAACGGCCAACACAATTTTGCCAATATGTTGGCTGGTCTCCATCCGCCGGTGGGCGTCGGCAGCCTTTTCCAGCGGGAAACTGCTGTCCATCACGGGTTTGACCTTCCCCTCGCGCAGCAGCGGCATCACCTTGGCCTCGATGGCCGCGACCATCGCCGCCTTATCCGCATTCGTACGGGGGCGCAGCGTCGAGCCGGTGTGGGTGAGTCGCTTCACCATGACCTTGGAGATGTTGACGGTCACCTTGGGGCCGCTGAGCGTTGCAATCTGCACGATGCGGCCGTCGACCGCGGCGGCATCATAATTGCGATCGGCATAGTCGCCGGCAACCATATCGAGGATGACATTGGCGCCCGCGCCACCGGTCGCGGCCTTGACCTCGGCGACGAACTCCTCGGTCTTGTAGTTGATCGCGCGATCGGCGCCGAGTTTGAGGCAGGCGTCGACCTTGTCCTGTCCGCCGACGGTGACGATCACTTTGGAACCGAACGCTTTCGCAAGCTGGATCGCCATGGTGCCGATGCCGGAGGAGCCGCCATGGATGAGAAGCGTCTCGCCGGGCTTCAGCGCGCCGCGCTCGAACACATTGTGCCAGACCGTCATCAGCGTTTCCGGAATGGCGCCGGCTTCCGCCATCGTCAGCGAGGGCGGCACGGTCATCGCCTGGCCGTCTTGCGCAATGCAATATTGGGCGTAGCCGCCGCCGGCCACCAGCGACATCACCTTGTCGCCGATCTTGTGCCTGCTGACGCCGCTTCCGGTCGCCACCACTTCACCCGCGATCTCGAGGCCGGGCAGGTCGCTGGCGCCGGGCGGCGGCGGATAGGCGCCGGAGCGCTGCGCCACGTCGGGCCGGTTGACGCCGGCAGCCATCACCTTGACCAGCAATTCGCCCGGACCGGGCACGGGCAGGGCGCGCTGTTCGGGGATCAGCACCTCCGGACCGCCGGGCTTGCTGATGGCGACAACGGTCATTTGCGCAGGCAGCTTTTCCATGATTTGTCCTTGGGAAAGGCGGGAAATCCGGACGTCTGCTTAGCCAGCCGCGTTGCTGCTGGCAACCGCTCCGGAGCGCACAGGACGGAGAAGGGCCAAGAGGAGAAGGGCAATGGCAGCCGAAGACGACGACCGCCCGCGCAAGAAGATCAGCCACGAGATCGGCCAGGACCTGTCTTTGCTGTCGCTCGAAGAACTGATCGAGCGCATTGCGCTGCTCAGGAGCGAGATCGAGCGCCTGGAAGCCGCCGCCACCAAGAAGCGCGCCTCGAAGGATGCGGCGAACAGTTTTTTCAAGTCGTGACGTTTGTCGCCCCCGCGAAGGCCGGGGCCCATACGCCGTGGCCCTCGCAAAGGGCACGCGGGGAGACGGCTTCGCTTCACCAACTGCGTTCGGTGGTTATGGGCCCCGGCCTTCGCCGGGGCGACACTGTGGCGATCACTCGGCCAATGGCCGACATGGCAAATAAAGCCTCAATAAATTCGCTCGTTTACGATCAATTAAGCTTTCCCAGATATGACTGGAATTGTCCTCGTTTGGACACCGAGTGGCTCCTGTCCACTCTGTTTGACGCCTCCCTGTTATCAACTTCAAAAGCCGCCAATTCCTTCGGCGGCTCTTTTTTTGGCCTTCTTCCTCACCGCCGCGGAAACCATAAATCGGGTTGCGGCTGGACTTCGGCCCTCTCTGCGAGCAATGATTTGTTCATCATAAGCCGGCGCGTGCGGTTGCCGGTATTTGGCGTAAATCGGTGGTGTGAGGGCGTTAACCATGGCGGAGCGTTCGCGGGACGACGGCGCGCTGGTTCAATTGAGCGAGCGACTGACCAATTCGACGGCGTTCAGCAATCTGTTCCGGGAAGGCATGGATCTGGTCGAGGAGACCGCCGCCTATCTCGACGGCGAGGGCCGCACCGAAGCCAAGGCGCTGGAACGTTCCGTCAGCCTGACCTACGCCACCGAGAGCATGCGGCTGACCACGCGTCTGATGCAGCTTGCCTCCTGGCTGTTGCTGCACCGCGCGGTCAAGGAAGGCGAGATGACGCTCACCCAAGCCAACCGCGAAAAGACCAAGGTGAAACTCTCCGCCGCCGATCCCGGCCCGACCGACGTGATCGAAAAACTGCCGGCGCAGTTGCAGGATCTGATTACGCGCTCGATGAGCCTGCAGTCGCGAGTGCGCCGTCTCGACATCACCATTCACGCGCCGCCGCCGGATCGTCCGACGACCATCGGCAATCCGCTGGTGCCGCAGCTCAACCGGCTGAAGGCCGCGTTCGAGCAGTAAGCCGCTTCACGCGCAGTACTGACAAAGTACGGACAAACAAAAACGCCCCTGCATGGCAGGGGCGTTTTGCGTTTCGCGTATCTCGACGCGGCTTACTTCGTCTTGACGGCCCCGATGCCTTCGAACTTCTTCTGGAAGCGCGCGACGCGGCCGCCGCGGTCCATGAGCTGCTGGGAGCCGCCGGTCCAGGCCGGGTGCGATTTGGGATCGATGTCGAGGTTCAGCTTGTCGCCGGCCTTGCCCCAGGTGGAACGGGTCTGGTACTCGGTTCCGTCGGTCATGACGACCGTAATCATATGATAATCCGGATGAATTTCGGCTTTCATGGCTTGTCCTCTGGCGCGCCTGCGCCCATCTCAAATCTCGGGAATTGCGGATTTGGGCGGCTCTATAACGCATGAATCCCGCCAAAACAAGCCGCAGGAACGGCTTTGCGGGCTGGGTGCGGATGAGGGCTGTCCCGGATTTGCCAGCGCCCCCGCGGAGGGCCTATCTGGGGGCGTCAGAACGGTCGGAAGTGGATGAGCGCAGCTGAACAACTCCAAGGCGTACGCGAAGCCGGACGCGGCAAGGCCGCCGCGCCGCGCGACGCGCTGATGGAGGCGGAAGCCGTCATCGAGGCGCAGCTCGCGGAGACGCCGGCGCGACGGCCCAAGCTGCGCCCGCTGCTGGCGCTGGCGCCCTATATGGCGCGCTATCGCGGCCGCGCCTTCCTGGCCTTCATCGCGCTGACGATCGCGGCAGCGACCACGCTGGTGGTGCCGGTCGCGGTGCGCCGCATGGTCGACTTCGGCTTAAGCCCCGAAGGCATCGTCATGATCAACAGCTATTTCAGCGTGATGGTGGCGATGGTGGCGGTGCTCGCCGGCGCCAGTGCGGCGCGCTACTACCTCGTCATGACCATCGGCGAGCGCATCGTCGCCGATATCAGGCGCGACGTGCTTGCGCACCTGATCTCGCTGTCGCCGGCCTTTTTCGATTCCTCCCGCAGCGGGGAACTGATCTCGCGGCTGACGTCCGATGCCGGCCAGATCAAATCCGCCGTCGGCGCCTCGGCTTCCGTCGCCTTGCGCAACATCATGCTGTTCATCGGCGCCATCACCATGATGGTGATCACCAGCCCGAGGCTGTCCGGCTTCGTGCTGCTGGCGATCCCGGTGATCGTGCTGCCGCTGGTGGCGTTCGGTCGCTGGGTGCGGCGGCTGACCCGCCGCGCACAGGACCAGCTCGGTTCGGCAGCCGCCTATGTCGGCGAGCTCATCGGCGCCATCCGCACCGTGCAGGCCTTTACCGGCGAGGGGCTGGCGAATGCGCGCTATGGCGGCGAGATCGAGCAAGCCTATGATGCGGCGCGCCGCTCGCACCAGGCGCGCTCGGTCCTGACCGCGGTCCTCATCTTCATCATCTTCACCAGCGTGGTGATCATCCTGTGGGTCGGCTCGCATGACGTGCTGATCGGCACCATGACGCCGGGCCGGCTCGGCCAGTTCGTGCTCTATGCGGTGTTCGCCGGCGCCGGCCTCGGCCAGCTCAGCGAGGTCTGGGGCGAATTGTCCGCCGCTTCCGGCGCCGCCGAGCGGCTGTTCGAGATCTTGCAGGTGCGGCCGGAGATTGCGGCTCCGGTCTCGCCGCGCGCGCTGCCCTCGCCGGCCCGCGGCGACGTCGCCTTCGAGCGCGTCAGCTTTGCCTATCCGACGCGGCCGGATGCGCTGGCGATCGACAGCGTCTCGCTGTCGGTGAAGGCCGGCGAGAAGGTCGCGATCGTCGGTCCGTCCGGCGCCGGCAAGAGCACGCTGTTCCACCTGCTGCTGCGCTTCTACGATCCGAAGAGCGGTTCGATCTCCTTCGACGGCGTGGACATCGCGACCGTCGATCCGCATGCACTTCGTGCGCGCATCGCGCTGGTGCCGCAGGACTCCGTCGTGTTTGCGGCGAGCGCGCGCGAGAACATCCGCTTCGGGCGGCCGGACGCCAGCGACGCCGAGGTCGAGCGTGCCGCCGATCTCGCCCATGCCAGCGAATTCATCCACCGCCTGCCGGAAGGCTTCGAGGCGCAGCTCGGCGAGCGCGGCGTCAAACTGTCGGGCGGCCAGCGCCAGCGCATTGCGATCGCGCGCGCGATCCTGCGCGACGCGCCGCTGTTGCTGCTGGACGAGGCGACGAGCGCGCTCGATGCCGAAAGCGAGACGCTGGTGCAGACCGCGCTGGAAGAATTGATGCGCCACCGCACCACGCTGGTGATCGCGCACCGGCTCGCCACCGTGCTGTCGTGCGACCGGATTCTCGTGATGGAGGACGGGCGTATCGTCGAGCAGGGCACCCACGCCTCGCTGGTCGCCGCCAATGGGCTCTATGCGCGGCTGGCGCGGCTGCAGTTCGAGGGAGTTTAGCTTTAGAGCATGATCCGGAAAAGTGTGAAGCGGTTTTCCGCCAAGATCATGCTCAAACAAACTAAAGAGCTAAAGCGCGATCTTATCGCGCTTTAGCGCGTCAGCGCGACTTCACGGAACGCCTTCACCAGCGGCGCTTCCAGCTTGCCCTTGGCGCTCATGTCGGACAGGATTTCATAGGCGGTTTCGCGCGGCATGGTGGGCTTGTAGCTGCGATATTCGATCAGGGCGGCGAAGATGTCCGATATGGTCAGCATGCGCACCAGATCGCCGATTTCGGACGCGCCGAGCTTGTCCGGATAGCCGCTGCCGTCGAGATACTCGTGGTGGTGCCGCACGGCATCGAGGATTTCGCCGCGAAACGCCCTTCTGGCTCTTCAGGACCTCGTAGCCGATCACCGGATGCGTTTCGATCACCGCGCGTTCATCGGCGTCCAGGCGACCGGGCTTGTCGAGCACGGCGAGCGGGATCTTGGCCTTGCCGATATCGTGGAACATCGCAGCCGCGCTAAGGCGATCGACGTCGGGCGCTTTCAGGCCGAGGGCTCAGGCCAAAATCGACGGCGACACCGGTGACCAGAAGGCAGTGCTGGAACGTGCCCTCGTGATGCTCACGAACGGTCGCGAGCCAGTCGGCCAGGCCATGTTCGGAGATGCTGTTGGTGATGTCGCGGCCGACGTTCCGCGCCTGGTCGAGATTGATCGGCTGCCCGTTGACGATGGCGGTGAACATCGAGGCGATGCAGGCCGCACCGGCGGCTGCCGCCTGGCTCACTATCCAACACCGTCTCGGCGGGTCGATCGCCGACGGTCATTCCCGGGGTCAGAAGCTCCTTCAGGAGTTTCTGAGCGGTGACGGGATTGGTCAGCACGCTGGTGGCGCCCAGGGCATACGCCTGCACGATCGCCAGCCTGGAATGATGGTCGATCAGGAAGACCCGTTTGGATACGTGGCTCAGATCGTCGGAAAGATTCTTGAGCGCCGAAATGTTGTTCACGTCGCGCAAATCCGCGGCCACGACGACGGCCTGCGTGTCGCGACCGCGAACGCGTGCCTTGGACAGCAGTTCCGATGCGACCGGGAGCTTATCTCCGATCAGGTTGCCGATGGCGGCAAGCTTGGCTTTGGAGTCGCCGATAATTTGTACGCACATCGAATATACGCGTCCCGTTCTGGGCCGAAATGCAGAAACTGCAAGCTTCCAGTATCGGGCAGAACGAAAACTTTTCAGTAAAGTTTGGCGTCGGTAGTTCTACGTCCGGATTCTTGCGGCGATTAACCTCTTCGAAAGGATCATTACCGCTCCGTCAGCTTCAGCTCGATGCGGCGGTTGCGCTTGTAGGCCTCTTCCGTCGGCGCGGTGTCGAGCGGCTGGAACTCGGCAAAGCCGGCGGCGACCAGCCGCTGCGAGGGCACGCCGAGCGAGATCAGGTATTGCACGACCGAAATCGCGCGGGCCGACGACAGTTCCCAGTTCGACTTGAACAGCGGGCTGTTGATCGGCCGCACGTCGGTATGGCCGTCCACCCGCAGCACCCAGGCGATCTCGCTCGGGATCTGCCTGTCGAGCTCGGTCAGGGCGGCGGCGAGTTTTTCCAGCTCGGCGCGGCCTTCCGGCAGCAACAATGCCTGGCCGGTGTCGAAGAACACTTCCGACTGGAACACGAAGCGGTCGCCGACGATGCGGATGTCCGGGCGATTGCCGAGGATGGCGCGCAGACGGCCGAAGAATTCGGAGCGGTAGCGCGACAATTCCTGCACGCGCTGCGCCAGCGCGACATTGAGCCGCTGGCCGAGGTCGGCGATGCGGCCCTGCGATTCCTTGTCGCGCTTCTCGGACGCTTCCAGCGCCTCCTCCAGCGCGGCCAGCTGGCGGCGCAGTGCGCTGATCTGCTGGTTCAGCACCTCGATCTGGGCCAGCGCACGCGCGGTGACCTGCTTCTCGGAATCCAGCGCCTTGTTCAGCTCATTGGCGCGGCCCTGCGCGTCGCCGCCGGCGCCGGCGAGCCCATCATAGAGCCCCTTGATGCGGTCGCGCTCGCCCTCGGCCGAGGCGAGACCGGCGCGCAACGTCGAGATCTGGTCATCGAGATTGAGCTTGGCGAGCTTCTCCAGCGACAGCAAATCGTTGAGCTGCGCGATCTTGAGCGGTGAGCTGTTCCAGCGCCTTGTCCTTGCCGGTGACTTCCTGCGACAGGAAGAACTGCACCACCAGGAAGACCGTGAGCAGGAACACGATCGACAGCACCAGCGTGGAAAGCGCGTCGACGAATCCCGGCCAGTAGTTGAGACCGGATTCACTGCGGCGGGCACGGGCGAGGGCCATTGGCTTCTCTCATCGCTTGGGTTGACGTCATTCCGCTGCGGCGTGACAGACCGCTTCGATATTGTGGCCGTCGGGATCGAGCACGAAGGCGCCGTAGTAATTGGCATGGTAGTGCGGACGGATGCCGGGCGGTCCGTTGTCCCGGCCGCCGGCGGCGATGGCTTCCTGATGGAAGCGGTCGACGGTGGCGCGGTCGGGCGCGGTGAAGGCGACATGCGCGCCGGTTTGATGGGTCGGCTTCAATCCGATCCAGAAGAAGGCCTTGGGCCTGACGCCGTAACCTGCCGCCCATTCGCCTTCGGCATAGAGCCTGATGATGCCGAGCGGACGCAGCGCTCGGTCGTAGAATTGCTTCGACCGCTCGACGTCGGTGATGCCAACGGTCACGTGATCCAGCATGTCAGCTCTTCTCGGGCTGGCGCGCGATGCGCTCGAGCAGGCGCTTGATCTCCTTGTTCTGCTCGCCCTGGCCGTCGGCCCATTCGCGGATCATCTGCTGCTCGGTGCGCATATGCGCGACCAGGCCCTGGATCGCCTCCGCCAGATTGGCCATCGCCGCCGTCGCGTTGCGGTTGGCGCCGCCTTCCTCCACGGCCTGCCGCAGCCGGTCGAGCGACTGCTGCAGGCCGGGGCCGATGCCTGCGCCGGACGTATCGTCACCCGCATATCCGCGCACGGTGGTGGCAAGCCAGTCTTCGAGGTCGGTGTAGAAGCGGTTCTGCGCCTGGCTCGATTGCAGATCGAGGAAGCCGAGGATCAGCGAACCGGCGAGGCCGAACAGCGAGGACGAGAACGAAATGCCCATGCCGCCGAGCGGGGCGGCGAGGCCCTCCTTCAGCGCGTCGAACAGCGAGCCGGCATCGCCGCCGACCTTCAGCCCCTCGATCACCTTGCCGACGGAGCCGACGGTCTCGATCAGGCCCCAGAAGGTGCCGAGCAGGCCGAGGAAGACCAGCAGGCCCGTCATGTAGCGCGAGATGTCGCGGGCCTCGTCGAGGCGGGTGGCGATGGAATCGAGCAGATGCCGCATGGTCTGCTGCGTGATGCTCATCCGCCCGGTGCGCTCGCCGCCGAGGATCGCCGCCATCGGCGCCAGCAGGATCGGATGCCGCTCCACCGCAAGGCCGGGATCGGCGATGCGGAAATTGTTGACCCAGGCGACTTCCGGATAGAGCCGGATCACCTGCCGGAACGACAGGATGATGCCGATCAGCAGCACCGCGCCGATCAGGGCGTTCAGTCCGGGATTGGCGAAGAAGGCGACGATGATCTGCTTGTAGAGCACGACCATCACCAGCGCGCAGAGCACCAGGAACACCAGCATCCGCACCAGGAAAATCCGGGGCGACGACAGTTTGGTCAGCTCGATTTCCATCGCGGCGCGGGGGGAGGGGTTTTGGGCCATTGCCGGGCGTCATCCGTTAACGAAAGCGCGGTCGAGCCGCCAATATGGCACGGAAACGGGGTGAGAAAAGGCCGGAATGCCCGGTTTTCAATCAGACCAAAGGGGAACTGGAAGTTGAAACCGCGCATTGTCTTCCCGCGTATTTTGGCAATGTTCGATGTCCGGCTGGAGATATCGGGTTCTTTGCATGACGCTGACCTACCTTGCGGCCCTCGTTCTGATGGCTGCTTCTCTCTCGATCCTGATGGCCGGCGCCTGGGTCGTGCAGCAGCGGACCGGCAATTCCGGCTGGGTCGACACCATCTGGACCTTTTCGCTCGGCCTGGTCGGCGCAGCCGGCGCGCTGTGGCCGATTGCGGGTAGCCCGCCGAATGCGCGGCAATGGCTGGTCGCCGCACTGGTGGCGATCTGGTCGCTGCGGCTCGGCATCCACATCG
Source organism: uncultured Alphaproteobacteria bacterium (assembly GCA_963726865.1). Classification (GTDB taxonomy): domain Bacteria; phylum Pseudomonadota; class Alphaproteobacteria; order Rhizobiales; family Xanthobacteraceae; genus Bradyrhizobium. The sequence goes on from CAVSEE010000016.1 coordinate 14,492, forward strand.
CGATCCGCACCGCCGGGATCTCGGACGATCCGCGCTATGCCGCCTTCGCCAAAGAGTGGGGCCTCAACGCGCCGCGGCGGATGTTCATCTTCCTGCAGAACCAGGCGCTCGGCACCATCCCGCTGGTGTTTGCGATCTTCGTCGCGGCGCGCTTTCCCTCCGATGCGCTGCGGCTGCAGGATTTCTTCGGCGTGCTGATCCTGCTCATCGGCATCGCCGGCGAGGCGCTCGCCGACGCGCAACTGAAAGCCTTCCGCGAGAACCCTGCCAACAAGGGCCGGGTTTGCGACGTCGGGCTGTGGCGCTGGTCGCGCCATCCCAATTACTTCTTCGAATGGTTCGGCTGGCTCGCCTATCCCGTGATCGGCCTCTCGGTGGATTACCCTTGGGGCCTCGCCACGCTGCTCGCGCCGATCTTCATGTACTGGATCCTGGTCCATGTGACCGGCATTCCGCCGCTGGAGGAGCAGATGCTGCGCTCCCGCGGCGAGCGCTATCGCGACTATCAGTTGCGTACGAGCAGGTTTTTTCCATTGCCTCCACAAGCATGATCCCGAGAAGTGGCGGCCGGTTCTCGGCAAAGATCATGCTTGGAAGAAAGGAGTGGCCACATGAGCTTCGTCTCCACCATCATCGGCACCGCCGAGCGCGTGCCGCTGCCCGACGCGATCATCCGCGCCGCGATCCACCGGCTGTGTTCGCGCACCGCGGCGCGGCTCTCCGAATGCGACGCAAAAACCGACGCTCTGTTCGCCGACGAGATGGCCGCGCGCGCCATTGCCGAATACACCGACGAGGCCAACGCACAGCACTACGAAGTGCCGGCGGCGTTCTTTGCCAGAGTGCTGGGGCCGAACCGCAAATATTCCTCCTGCTTCTACAAGGAGGCTGCCTCCACCTTGCAGGAGGCCGAGGAAGAGGCGCTGCGCCAGACCGTCGAGCATGCGGAGCTCGCCGACGGCCAGCAGATCCTCGAACTCGGTTGCGGCTGGGGCTCGCTGTCGCTGTGGATGGCGCGGCAATTTCCGCATGCGCAGATCACGGCGGTGTCGAACTCGAACTCGCAGCGCGAATACATCGAAGACGAGGCGGCGAAGCGCGGCCTGAACAATCTGCGCGTCATCACCTGCGACATGAACGTGTTCGATATCGAGCAGACGCTTCGACCGCATCGTCTCGGTCGAGATGTTCGAGCACATGATGAACTGGCGCGACCTCTTGATCCGCGTGCGCTCATGGCTGAAGCCGGACGGGCGCTTCTTCATGCACATCTTCACCCATCGTTCCGGCTCCTATCTGTTCGATCGCGGCGATCGCGAGGACTGGATCGCGCAGCATTTCTTCACCGGCGGCGTGATGCCGAGCCATCATCTGATCCGGCAATATGCGGAAATTTTCGAGGTGGAGAAGGAATGGCGCTGGAGCGGAACGCATTACCAGCGCACCGCGCTCGACTGGCTCGCCAATTTCGACGCGCATCGCGACGAGATCGAGCGGGTGCTGCGCGACGTCTATGGCAACGACACCGCGCTGTGGATGCGGCGCTGGCGCTGGTTCTTCCTCGCGACATCAGGCCTGTTCGGTTACGCCGACGGCAGCGAATGGGGCGTCAGCCATTACCGCATGAAGGCGGCGTAGATTCGATTCGTTCCGATCGCCTCACAATCTTCCCGCTTGCTGCCTCGCTGGGCAATCAAATGGCGGCGCGTTAATCATTCGCTGTGAATGGAACCTGAATCGCGCCGATTCACATTCCGGTGAGTCCGCGAAAACGCCAGCGCTTTCAGTCCGCTAGCGTCGTGTGACATTGAGCCGCCACGAAACGTGTTGCGTCGCAACAGGTGGGGCCTATGTTGACGTCATCAACCGCGCGAAGAGATCGCGCTGACGCGGCGTGTTATTCGCGTCTTGAGTTCGAAGTCCAACAGGGGCGACTGTTTCATCATGTCCGGCTTACGCGCGCAATCGGCCTGCATTGCATTGATGCTCGCTGCGCTGGCGCCACTGCTCGCCGGATGCAACGAGCCGACGGCGACGGCCGCGCCTGCCGCTCCCGAGGCCGATGTCAGCGTCGTCGTGGTGCAGCCGCGTGCGCGCGCGCAGGTGCGCGAACTGCCGGGCCGCATCGCGCCGACGCGCGTCGCCGAAGTGCGTCCGCGGGTTTCCGGCATCATCGTCGAGCGCCTGTTCAACCAGGGCAGCGAGGTCAAGGCCGGCGATCCGCTGTACCGCATCGATCCGCGTCCGTTCGAGGTCGAGGTGCAGTCGACCGAAGCCGCGCTGGCGCGCGCCAAGGCCGTGCTCGAGCAGGCCACCTCGCATGCCAACCGTGTCGCCACGCTGTACCGCGAGAAGGCGGCGCCGGAAGCCAAGAACGAAGAGGCGGTCGCCACGCTCCGCCAGGCGGAGGCCGACGTCGCGGCCCGCAAGGCCGACGTGGCGCGCGCCCGGCTCAATCTCGATTACGCCACCATCCGCGCGCCGATCGACGGCATCGTCGGCGCCGCCTATGTCAGCGAAGGCGCGCTGGTCGTGCAGAACGAATCGACGAGCCTTGCGACCATCCAGCAGCTCGATCCGATCTATGCCGACTTCACCCAGTCGGTGAACGAGATGCAACCAGCTGCGCCGCGCGCTCGACACCGGCGAGCTCGATCGCATCGCGCCCGACGCGGTGAAGGTGCGGCTCGTGCTCGACGACGGCGAACTCTATCCGCTGCCCGGCAAGCTGCTGTTCTCCGAGGCCAAGGTCGACGCCCATACCGGGCAGGTGACGCTGCGCGGCGAATTCCCCAATCCGAAGCGCGAGCTGCTGCCGGGCATGTATGTCCGCGTGCAGATCGAGCAGGGCATCGACAGCGATGCCATCGCGGTGCCGCAGCAGGCGATCCAGCGCAACAGCGGCGGCGGCAGCGAGGTGTTCGTCGTCAAGGACGACGACCGCGTCACCATCCAGCCGGTGCAAGACCGGCTCGCTGCAGGACGGCATGTGGTTCGTCACCGACGGCCTGAAGGCCGGCGACAAGGTCGTGGTCGAAGGCTTCCAGAAATTCGCGCCCGGCGACAAGGTCAGGCCGCAGACCTGGGCCGAGGCGGATGCATCCGCGGATCTGACCCGACAGTCGCAGCGGTAATCGCCCGATGCCGAGCTTCTTCATCGACAGGCCGATCTTCGCCTGGGTCGTCGCGCTTTTCATCTGCCTGATCGGCGCGATCTCGATTCCGCTGCTGGCGGTCGCGCAATATCCGATCATCGCGCCGCCCTCGATCTCGATCTCGACCAGCTATCCCGGCGCCTCGCCGGAGAATCTCTACAACAGCGTGACGCGGCTGATCGAGGAGGAGCTGAACGGCGCCTCCGGCATCCTCAATTTCGAATCGACCAGCGACTCGCTCGGCCAGGTCGAGATCATCGCCAATTTCGTGCCGGGCACGGAGACCAGTGCGGCTTCGGTCGAGGTGCAGAACCGCCTGAAGCGCGTCGAGGCGCGGCTGCCGCGCGCGGTGATCCAGCAGGGCATCCTGGTCGAGGAAGCCTCCAGCGCCGTGCTGCAGATCATCACGCTGCGCTCGACCGACGGCAGCCTCGACGAGGTCGGCCTCGGCGACTTCATGATCCGCAACATTCTCGGCGAAGTCCGCCGCATCCCCGGCGTCGGCCGCGCCACGCTCTATTCGACCGAGCGTTCGCTGCGCATCTGGATCGATCCGGCAAAGCTCGTCGGCTATCGGCCTGACCGCCGACGACGTCAACAAGGCGATCGCCGCGCAGAACGCGCAGGTCGCCTCGGGCAGCATCGGCGCCGAGCCGAGCACGCCGGACACGAAGATTGCGGCGCAGGTGCTGGTGAAGGGCCAGCTGTCCTCGCCGGAAGAATTCGGCGCCATCATCCTGCGCGCCAACGCCGACGGCTCGACCGTGCGGCTGCGCGACGTCGCCCGCATCGAGATCGGCGGCCTCAGCTATCAGTTCCAGACCCGCCTCAACGGCAAGCCGACCGCGGGCCTCTCGGTGCTGCTGTCGCCGACCGGCAATGCGCTGGCGACCGCGAGCGCGGTCGAAAACAAGATGAAGGAGCTGTCGAAGTTCTTTCCGGCCAATATCGCCTACGACATTCCCTACAACATCACGCCCGTGGTGAAGGCCTCGATCCACAAGGTGCTGATGACGCTGGTCGAGGCGGTGGTGCTGGTGTTCATCGTGATGTTCCTGTTCCTGCAGAACATCCGCTACACCATGATCCCGACCATCGTGGTGCCGGTGGCGCTGCTCGGGGCCTGCGCCGCGCTGATGCTGATGGGCTACTCCATCAACATGCTCACCATGTTCGGCATGGTGCTGGCGGTCGGCATTCTCGTCGACGACGCCATCGTCGTGGTCGAGAACGTCGAGCGCATCATGGCCGAGGAAGGCCTGCCGCCGAAGGAAGCGACGCGCAAGGCGATGTCGCAGATCACCGGCGCCATCATCGGCATCACGCTGGTGCTGGTCGCGGTGTTCCTGCCGATGGCGTTCTTCCCGGGATCGGTCGGCATCATCTACCGCCAGTTCTCCGTCACCATGGTGGCGGCGATCTCGTTCTCCGCGCTGCTGGCGCTGTCGCTGACGCCTGCGCTGTGCGCGACGCTGCTGAAACCCGTCGAGGCCGGCCACGGCCACGCGAAGAAGGGCGTGTTCGGCTGGTTCAACCGCGCTGCTCGATTCCAGCCGCCATCATTATTCGCGCACGGTGCAGGGCTCGCTGAAGCGCACCGGCCGGCTGATGCTGATCTATGCCGCGCTGCTGGTCGGCCTGTCCTGGGCCTTCGTGCGGCTGCCCGGCGGCTTCCTGCCCGTCGACGACCAGGGCTTTATCACCACCGACGTGCAGACGCCGTCGGAGTCCTCCTATGGCCGCACCGAGGCCGCGGTCGAGAAGGTGGAAAAATATCTGCTGGAGCGTTCCGGCATCGAGAACGTCACCTTCCTCACCGGCTTCAGCTTCCTCGGCCAGGGCTTGAACACCGCGCAGGCCTTCATCTCGCTGAAGGACTGGTCGGAGCGCGGGCCGAAGGATTCCGCCGCCAACATCGTCGCCGACATCAACAAGAACCTCGCCGGCCTCCGCGATGCCAGAGTGACGGCGCTGCAGCCGCCGCCGATCGACAATCTCGGCAATTCCTCCGGCTTCTCGTTCCGCCTGCAGGACCGCGGCCAGAAGGGCTTTGCCGCGCTCACCGCCGCCGCCGACCGGCTGGTGTCGGAGGCCAATGCGAGCCCGGTGCTGCAGAAGGTCTTTATCGAGGGCCTGCCGCCGGCGCCGCAGGTCAATCTGATGATCGACCGCGAAAAGGCCGGCGCCTTCGGCCTCACCTTCGAGGACATCAACAACACCATCTCGACCAATCTCGGCTCGAACTACATCAACGACTTCCCGAACCGCGGCCGCATGCAGCGCGTGATCGTGCAGGCCGATGCGCCAAGCCGCATGAAGGCCGAGGACCTCCTGAACTACAACGTCAAGAACAGCCGCGGCCAGCTGGTGCCGTTCTCGGCCTTCGCCTCGATCGACTGGTCGAAGGGCCCGACGCAGATCGCCGGCTTCAACTATTATCCCGCCGTGCGCATCACCGGCGAGGCCAAGCCCGGCTACACCTCGGGCGACGCCATCAAGGAGATGGAGCGCCTCGCCGGCAAGCTGCCGCGCGGCTTCGGCTACGACTGGACCGGGCAATCGCTGCAGGAAAAGCTGTCGGGCTCGCAGGCGCCGTTCCTGCTCGGCCTGTCGGTGCTGGTGGTGTTCCTGCTGCTCGCCGCGCTCTACGAGAGCTGGACCATTCCGCTCGCGGTGCTGCTCACGGTGCCGCTCGGCATCGCCGGCGCCGTGGTGGCGGCAACCATGCGCGGCCTGCCCAACGACGTCTATTTCACCGTCGGCCTGATCACCATCATTGGCCTGGCCGCGAAAGACGCCATCCTCATCATCGAATTCGCCAAGGATCTGCGCGCGCACGGCAAGCCGCTGGTCGAGGCGACCCTGGAGGCCTGCTCGCTGCGCTTCCGCCCGATCCTGATGACGGGCCTCGCCTTCGTCTGCGGCGTGCTGCCGATGGTGGTCGCCCACGGCGCCGGCGGCGCCAGCCAGCAGGCGCTCGGCACCAGCGTGATGGGCGGCATGATCGCGGTGGTGATCCTGGCGCTGCTGATGGTGCCGGTGTTCTTCGTCAGCGTGCAGCGCACGCTGGCGGGGGACCGGGAGAAGGTGGAGAAGAAGGCAAGCGGCCGCGCACGGGGCGCACGCGCCGGCGGAGTAGGCGTCACTCCGTGCGCGCTGTCGCGTATGCCGCGCCGCCGCGCGCTCAGGCGCGATGAAGCCGCCTCACAGCGGCTTCAAGATCTTCACCAGTTCGGCGTGCACGAACTCGTTGCCGCAGACGACATGGCCGGTGGTCAGCGGGTCGTCGTGACCGCCGATGCCGGAGATGAGGCCGCCGGCTTCGCGCACCATGATCTGGCCGGCCGCGATGTCCCAGGGCTGCAAATTGCGCTCCCAGTAGCCGTCGAGGCGGCCGACGGCGACGAAGGCCATGTCGAGCGAGGCGGCGCCGAAGCGACGGAAGCCCGCGACCTTGTCCTGCAGTTCGCCGATCTCGCGGCGCGCCTGCTCGTGGTCGCCGCGGCCGATATGCGGCAGGCCGCAGGCGATCACGCATTCGTTGAGCTTGCGCCTTCCGGCCACGCGGAGCCGCTGGTCGTTGAGGAACGCGCCCTTGCCGCGCTCGGCGATGTAGAGCTCCTCATTGGCGGGGTTGTAGATCACGCCGGCGATGACAGTGCCTTCGCGCGCCAGGCCGATCGAGATCGCGAATTGCGGAATGCCGTGCAGGAAATTGGTGGTGCCGTCGAGCGGATCGACGATCCAGGTATGGCTCTTGTCGGCGCCCTCGCGCGTGCCGCCTTCCTCGCCGATGAAGCCGTAGCCGGGTCGCGCTTTCGCGAGGTCGGTGTAGAGCATCTCCTCGGCGCGCTTGTCGGCGAGCGTGACGAAATTGGCCGGGCCCTTCAGCGAGACCTGCAGATGCTCGATCTCGCCGAGGTCGCGCTTCAGGCTGCGGCCGGCGCGGCGCGCGGCCTTGACCATGACGTTGATGAGGGCGGAATAGAGCATGCAATCACGCGGGCTGAATAATGAGAGGGTTGCGGCTTCGCGGTCTTGGGTGCCCTGCCGGGCTCGCCCCGTCAAGGCGTCATTTGTTGCCGAGCCATTTGCGGCCCTCTGCCTCGGCCTTGGCGCGATCGTCGGCGGGGACGTCGGCGAGGAATTCATCGAGCTCGGGGTCGCCCTTGCCGGACGTCTTCGCGATCCAGGTGCCATTTCAGCGCCTCGACCTTGTCCTGCTGCGCGCCTTGCCCGTAGGCCAGCACGCGCGCCAGCCGGTTTTGCGCGATCGGGCTGTTCTGCCTCGCCGCCTTGCGCAGCAGCGCGACCGCTGCCGGCTGGTTCTTCGGCGTGCCCGATGCCGTTGAACATCGCAATGGCATATTCGACCTCGGCGTCGACATTGCCGGCCAGCGAAGCTGCCTGCAGCAGCCGCACGGCTTTCTCCGGATCCTTCTCGACGCCGGTGCCTTCCTTGTAGAAGGTCGCCAGCGCGTATTGCGCCTCGGGATTGCCGGCGTCGGCCGCGACGCGCAACAGCTCGGCGGCGCGCCGCAGGTCCTGCGGCAACGTCTGGCCTTCGAGATAGAGCAGCGCGAGATTGTAGGCCGCCTTGGGATTGCCGAGCTTGGCCGAGGAGGCGAGCAGCTTCACCGCCTCCTCGCGATTGGCGGCGCCGCCGCGGCCGGAGAGCCGCATCATCGCGAGCGCCAGCATCGCCTCGCGGTCGCCGGCATCGGAGGCGCGCTTGTACCATTCGGCGGCCTTGGCGTAGTCGCGCTTGACGCCCATCGCGTTGGCGTAGAGCTCGCCGAGCATGGTCATCGCCTTGGGATCGCCGTTGTACTGCGCGCGGTTCGTCGCGAGGTCGAACGCGGTCTTGTACATGGCCGCGCTGATAGGCGCCGTAGACCAGGTCGGCATTGGGGTTGGGATTGTCGAAGACGGAGGGCGGCGCCTGCGTGGTTGTCGGCACCGGCGTCGGCGTGGGAGCAGGGGCCGGCGCCGCCTTTGGCGTCGCGGCAGGCGCCTTCTTCGCGGCCGGCGCCTTCTTCTCCTTCGGCGTTTCCTTCTTGGCAGGTTGCTGCGTCTCCGCCGCAGGCGGCGTTGCCTGCGTCTGCGCGGACGCGGCCGGGGAGAGCATCAGCCCCGCTGCAACAATCGCTATCGGCCGAAACATCTTCATCCGGCGCGGACTTTTCCGTGGGCAGCTTGATGCGCCTTCGCGATCGCCTGGCCGGCGTCGATCAGCGCCGCCTTCGCGCCGCGCGGATCGGCCCAGATGAAATCGCCGACCAGCACGAAATCGGCGCCGGCCGCGGCGAACTCGGAAGCCTCATCAATCGAAGCGGCAAAGCCGACGCAGGGCGGCTCGAACAATTCGGCCCACCATTGCAGGCGCTCGGCGATCGCTTCGACCGACGGCCGTTCGCCCTTCGCATCGGGCTCGCCGAACAGCACGTAGTCCGCACCGAGTTCGCCCGCGGCCATGGAATCATGCCGCGTCGCGAGCCCGCCGATCCCGGCAATGCGATCCGGCTTCAGCGACGGCAGCGCCTCTTCCAGCGCGGCGATGCCGCTGACATGCGCGCCATCGGCGCCGGCCCGCGCCACCAGCTCGACATGGCCGTCGACCAGCAGCGCCGCGCCGGCATTCTGGACCACGCGGCGCCAGCGCCTTGAGGCGCGAGATCATGCTGCGCTGGTCGGTCGTCTTTCAGCCGCACCAGCACGGCCGCGACATCCGCAGCCGCCAGCAAGTCCGGCAGTTGCGAGACGAGCTGAGACGGATCGTCCAGCTGCGGGCGTCGCGAGATAGAGACGCGGCGCCGGGCGCGGCGGAGGCGGTTTGGCAGCCAAGCTCACGCCACCTTCTTTTCCAGCCCGGACTCCCAGCTGCCCTTGCTGGCGAGCCCGTTCATATGCGCGCGATGTGCGAAGGCGCGCTGCCCGGCCGCGACATTCTCCGATTTGCCCGACCAGGCCTTCTGCGGCGCGGCCTGCAGCGCGCGGCCATAGGAGAAGGTCAGCTTCCACGGCAGGCCGCCGATCTTGTTCATGGCGTCGAGATGCGCGGTCGCCTCCTCGTCGCTCTGGCCGCCGGACAGGAACGCGATGCCGGGCACGGCTGCCGGCACGCACGCCTTCAGCATCCGCACCGTCTTCTCCGCGACCTCGGCGACGGAGGCCTGCTTTGCGCACTTCTTGCCCGAGATCGCCATGTTCGGCTTCAGCACCATGCCTTCCAGCTCGACGCGCTGCACGCGCAGCTCCTGGAACGTCTTGTTGAGCACGCGCTGTGTCACGTCATGGCAGCGGTCGATGTCGTGATCGCCGTCCATCAGCACTTCCGGCTCGACGATCGGCACGATCTGCGCCGCCTGGCACAGCGCGGCATAGCGCGCCAGCGCATGCGCGTTGACGCTGATCGCGGTCATGGTGGGAATGCCGCTGCCGATATCGATCACCGCGCGCCATTTCGCAAAGCGCGCGCCGCGCTCGTAATATTTCTTCAGCCGCTCGGCGAGCTTGTCGAGCCCGACGGTGACGAGTTCGCCGGGACACTGCGGCAGCGCCTGCGTGCCCTCGTCGACCTTGATGCCGGGAATCGCAGCCGGCCTGCTCGATCAGCTTGACCAGCGGCGTGCCGTCCTTGGCGTTCTGCCAGATCGTCTCGTCATAGAGGATGACGCCGGAGATGTACTTGCTCATCGCCTCGCTCGAGCGGAACAGCATCTCGCGATAGTCGCGGCGGCTGTCCTCGGTCGATTCGACCTTGATGGCGTCAAAGCGCTTCTTGATGGTGCCGGAGGATTCGTCGGCAGCCAGAATGCCCTTGCCCGGCGTGACCATGGCAACGGCGACTTTGTTGAGTTCGTGAAGGTTCATTGCATCGTTCTCCCGGCAAGGTGCTTTGGCCGGGAAAATAGACGGTTCTCGGGCAAATAGGGAGATTTACGTTCGTCGCAGGACGAGGATGGTAAAGGCCTGTGGGGAACATTAACGGGCGGTCCTTCACCTCGCCCCGCTTGCGGGGAGAGGTCGGATCGCATCGCCAGATGCGATCCGGGTGAGGGGGTACAGGTCTATCGATAGATCACGGCTCGTGGAGAGAGCCCCTCACCCCAACCCTCTAAGAGCGAGCTTCGCTCGTCTCGACCCCGCAAGAGCGGGGCGAGGGGACGTTACAAGGCGCTACGCGACCCGCGGGTCGAGGTCGCCCTTGGCGTAGCGCTTGGCCATTTCGGCCGTGGTCAGCACCTTCTTGATCTTGCTGGCCTGGCCGGCGGTGTTGAACTCCTGCAGGCGCTGCTTGCACAGCTTGGCCATCGCTTCCATCGCGGGCTTGAGGTACTTGCGCGGATCGAACTCTTCCGGATTGTCCTGCAGGACCTTGCGGATCTGGCCGGTCATCGCCATGCGGTTGTCGGTGTCGATGTTGATCTTGCGCACGCCGTTCTTGATGCCGCGCTGGATTTCCGAGACCGGCACGCCCCAGGTCGGCTTCATCTTGCCGCCATTGGCGTTGATGATGTCCTGCAGATCCTGCGGCACCGACGAGGAGCCGTGCATCACCAGATGCGTGTTCGGCAGCTTGCGGTGGATTTCCTCGATCACGTTCATGGCGAGAATGTCGCCGTCGGGCTTGCGGGTGAACTTGTAGGCGCCGTGCGAGGTGCCCATCGCGATCGCGAGCGCGTCGACCTTGGTCTCCGTGACGAACTTCACGGCTTCGTCCGGATTGGTCAGCAGCTGGTCGTGCGACAGCTTGCCCTCGGCGCCGTGGCCGTCTTCCTTGTCGCCCATGCCGGTCTCCAGCGAGCCGAGCACGCCGAGCTCGCCTTCCACCGAGATGCCGCCGAGATGGGCCATGTCGGTGACGCGTCTTGGTGACGCCGACATTGTAGTCCCAGTCGGCCGGGGTCTTGCCGTCGGCCTTCAGCGAGCCGTCCATCATCACGGAGGTGAAGCCGGCCTGGATCGCGGTCATGCAGGTGTCCGGACCGTTGCCGTGGTCGAGATGCACGCAGACCGGAATTTGCGGATAGATTTCGGTGACGGCGTCCATCATGTGCTTGAGCATGATGTCGTTGGCGTAGGAGCGCGCGCCGCGCGAGGCCTGGATGATGACGGGCGCATCGAGCTTGGACGCGGCGTCCATGATCGCCAGCGCCTGCTCCATGTTGTTGATGTTGAAGGCCGGCACGCCATAGCTCGTGTTCCGCCGCGTGATCGAGCAATTGACGCAACGTGATGCGGGCCATCTGTCCTGTTCTCCGGTTTGTGCTGGGCGCTGTCTAACGCGCTGACCAGTCTGAGTTATCGTGCTCTTAGAACCTCGACGCCGGGCAATGGTTTCCCTTCCATCCATTCAAGAAACGCGCCACCTGCCGTCGAAACATAGGAAAAATCGCCACCGACCCCGGCCTGGTTGAGGGCCGCGACGGTGTCGCCGCCGCCGGCGACCGAGATCAGCTTCTTGGCCTTGGTGCGCTCCGCGGCGTGCCTGGCCGCGACCATGGTGCCGCGGTCGAATGGGCTGCAGTTCGAAGGCGCCGAGCGGCCCGTTCCACACCAGCGTCGCCGCATCGTCGATCGCGGCGTGGATCCGCGCGGTCGATTGCGGGCCGACGTCGAGGATCATGCCGTCGGCGGGGATCGCATCCAGCCCATAGGCGTGCGACGGCGCATTGGCGGCGAAGTGATAGGCGACGACGGCATCGACGGGCAGGATGATCGCGCAGTTGGCGGCCTCGGCCTTTTCCAGGATGCGCAGCGCCGTCGGCGCGAGGTCCTTCTCGGCCAGCGACTTGCCGACCGCGACGCCCTGCGCATGCAGGAAGGTGTTGGCCATGCCGCCGCCGATCACCAGCGCGTCGACCTTGGTGACGAGATTTTCCAGGAGGTCGATCTTGGTCGACACCTTGGCGCCGCCGATGATGGCGATGACGGGTTTGGTCGGCGCGTCCAGCGCCTTGCCCAGCGCGTCGAGCTCGGCCTGCATGGTACGCCCCGCATAGGCCGGCAGCTTGTGGCCGAGGCCCTCGGTCGAGGCATGGGCGCGGTGCGCGGCGGAGAAGGCGTCGTTGACCCAGATGTCGCCGAGCTTGGCCAGTTCGCGCGACGAAGGCCGGCGTCGTTCTTTTCCTCTTCCTTGTGGAAGCGGGTGTTTTCCAGGCACAGGATGTCGCCATCCTTCATCGCCGCGATGGCTTTGGCGGCCGGCTCGCCGACGCAATCCTCGGCAAAGCCGACCGGCCTCTTGATGACTTTCGAGAGCGCTTCCGCCACCGGTTTCAGCGAATCCTTGGCATCGCGGCCCTTGGGCCGGCCGAAATGCGCGAGCAGGATCACCTTGCCGCCCTTGCCGGCGATTTCCGTGATGGTCGGCGCGACGCGCTCGAGACGCGTGGCGTCGGTGACGCGGCCGTTCTCCATGGGCACGTTGAGGTCCACGCGCAGCAGCACGCGCTTGCCCTTTACGTCGACGTCATCGAGGGTGCGGAAGCTTTTGGTCACGGGAAATCCTATCCGCCTGAGCCGCCCTGGGTGATATTGGGCCAATCCTCGTTTTTCCTGTTCGGGTCAGGCTTGATCTTGCTGCCCTTCCGCAAGAACAGGAACAGCAGGCCGCCCACCAGCGCCAGCAACAGCGTAAGGGCGACTACTTGCGAGATCATGGCGTTCTCCGTTTGAACGGCAACGCGTCGCTGCTTACAGCAGCTTGCCCATCGCCACGGCCGTGTCGGCCATGCGGTTGGAGAAACCCCACTCGTTGTCGTACCAGGACATCACGCGCACCAGGTTGCCGTTCATGACCTTGGTCTGGTCTTCATGGAAGGTCGAGGAGTGCGGATCGTGGTTGAAGTCGATCGAGACGTTCGGCGCTGACGTGTAGCCGAGGATGCCCTTGAGCTGCTGCTCGCTGGCGCGCTTCATCGCCGCGTTGATTTCCTTCACGTCGGTGGCGCGTTTGGCGACGATCTTGAGATCGACCACCGAGACGTTCGGCGTCGGCACGCGGATCGCGACGCCATCGAGCTTGCCCTTCAGTTCCGGCAGCACGAGGCCGATCGCCTTGGCAGCACCCGTCGAAGTCGGGATCATCGACATCGCCGCCGCACGGCCGCGATAGAGATCCTTGTGCATGGTGTCGAGCGTCGGCTGGTCGCCGGTATAGGCGTGGATCGTGGTCATGAAGCCGGTCTCGATGCCGACCGTGTCGTTCAGGACCTTCGCGACCGGCGCGAGGCAGTTGGTGGTGCAGCTGCCGTTGGAGACGACGAGATGCTGCTTGGTCAGCGTGTCGTGGTTGACGCCGTAGACGATGGTGGCGTCGGCGTTGTCGGCGGGCGCGGAGACCAGCACGCGCTTGGCGCCGGCGGTCAGATGCGCGGAGGCCTTGTCCCTGGCGGTGAAGATGCCGGTGCATTCCAGCGCGATGTCGATGCCGAGATCCTTCCACGGCAGCTTTGACGGATCGCGCTCGGCGCACACCTTGATCTTGCCGTTGCCGAGGCTGATCGAGTCGCCCTCGACGGTGACGGTGCCGGGGAAGCGGCCATGCACGGAGTCGAAACGGAGCAGGTGCGCGTTGGTCTCGACCGGGCCGAGATCGTTGAGCGCGACGACCTCGATGTCCTTGCGGCCGGACTCGGCGATGGCGCGCAGCACGTTGCGGCCGATACGGCCAAATCCGTTGATCGCGACGCGGAGTGCCATGCTCGTTGCTCCTTCTAAAAGCTGATGCCGCCCCGCGGGACTTCCCTCGCGGAGTTCTTACGGCGGAACGCCCGGTTCAGCCGGGCGGGAACGGTCAAGATGGAACTTAACTAGTCCTTTTTCCGGCCAATCTCAACCGTAATCAGCCCTTCAGCCCAGGCGTTTCAGGGCAGCGTTAACGGCAGCCTCGGCGGTAATGCCGAAGTGCTTGAAAAGGTCCTTGGCGGGGGCGCTGGCGCCGAAGCCGTGCATGCCCACGAATTCACCATCCGCGCCGATCACGGCGTCCCAGCCCCAGCGAACGGCGGCCTCGATCGCGATCTTCACCGGCGCGTTACCGATGATGGCCTTCTTCCGCTCGGCGGGCTGCGCCAGCAAGAGCTCCAGCGAGGGCACCGAGACCACCCGCGACGCGATGCCGCGTTCCGCAAGCTGCTTCTGCGCGGCGACCGCGATCTCGACCTCGGAGCCGGAGGCGAACAGCGACACTTTGGCTTCGCCGGTGGCTGCAACCAGCTCATAGGCGCCGTGCGCGCAGGGGTTGTCGTTCGGCGCCGTGGTGCGGAGCTGCGGCAGGTTCTGGCGGGTCAGCGCCAGCACGGTCGGACCGTCGATGCGGTTCAGCGCCAGCTCCCAGCACTCGGCGACTTCGATGGCGTCGCAGGGCCGGAACACGCGCATGTTGGGCATGGCGCGCAGGGCGGCGAGATGCTCGACCGGCTGATGGGTCGGGCCGTCCTCGCCGAGGCCGATCGAGTCGTGCGTCATCACATAGACCACGCCGGCGCCCATCAGCGCCGACAGCCGCATCGCGCCGCGGGCGTAGTCGGTGAAGACCAGGAAGGTCGCGCCGTTCGGCGCGAAGCCGCCGTGCAGATGGATGCCGTTCATGGCCGCGGCCATGCCGTGCTCGCGGATGCCGTAGTGGATGAAGCGGCCCTTCGGCGTCTTGTGCGAGAACGCCACGGCCGACTTCGCCTTGTTGTTGTTGGAGCCGGTGAGGTCCGCGGAGCCCGCGACGAATTCCGGCACGGCCTCGACGAATCGCCTCGATCGCGGCTTCGGAGGACTTTCGCGTGGCAGCGGTGAGCGGCTTCTCCAGCAGCGCCTTCTTGTGCGCGCGCATCGCCTTTGCGAGCGCCGCCGGCCGTTCATGCCGCATGCGGCGCTGGAATTCGTTCTGCTTGCGGTTCGACAGCGCGGCAAACGCTTCCTGCCATTCCTTCTTCGCGGCCACGCCACGGCTGCCTGCGGCGCGCCAGGCCTTCAGCACGTCCTCCGGCACCGAGAACGCCTCCTGCGAAATGCCGAGCTTGTCCTTGGCGGCCTTCAACTCGTCGGCGCCGAGCGCCTCGCCATGCGCCTTCGCCGTGCCGGCCTTGTTCGGCGCGCCATAGCCGATGGTGGTCTTGCAGGCGATCAGCGACGGCTTGCCGGACTTTTGCGCCCGCGCGATCGCCGCCGCAATCGCCTTGGGATCCTGGCCGTCGATCTTCTCGGCGGCCCAGCCGGCCGACTTGAAGCGCTTCACCTGGTCGACGGAGTCGGCGATCGAGAGCGGGCCGTCGATGGAAATGCCGTTGTCGTCGAACAGCACGATCAGCTTGTTGAGCCGCCAATGGCCGGCCATCGCGATCGCTTCCTGCGAGAGGCCTTCCATCAGGTCGCCGTCGGAGGCGAGCACGTAAGTATGGTGGTTGACGACCTTCTTGGAGAACTCAGCCGCCAGCATCTTCTCCGCCAGCGCCATGCCGACCGCGGTCGCAATGCCCTGGCCGAGCGGGCCGGTGGTGGTCTCGACGCCCGAGGTTTCGAAATTCTCCGGATGGCCCGGCGTCTTGGAGCCGAGCTGGCGGAAATTCTTCACCTGGTCGAGCGTCATCTCCGCATTGCCGGTGAGGTACAGCAGCGCATAGAGCAGCATCGAGCCGTGGCCGGCCGAGAGCACGAAGCGGTCGCGGTCCGGCCATTTCGGATCGGCCGCGTCGTATTTCAGGAACTGCGTGAACAGCACGGTTGCGATATCGGCGGCGCCCATCGGCAGGCCGGGATGTCCCGATTTCGCCTTCTCCACGGCGTCCATGGCGAGCCCACGGATCGCATTGGCCATACGGGTGTGGTCGACCTGCGTCATGATGAAAATCCGCCTGAAATGAGGTGCTTGCTGCGATACGCAACGCCAGCGAGCGTGCCGGTTTGGGGCCGGGGAGGCCGGGAAGTCGGCCGCTGATAGCACCTCGGTTCCGGGAGTCCAAGGCAAGGAAACGCGCAAAACTCGGGAAAAGTTGCTTGCGGCATGACCCCGGAAAGTGGGCGCCGGTTTCCCGCCAAGGTCATGCCCGATCATTCGGTGCATAGCTTGGAAGTCTCGTTGCGCGAGGCGATTCGGCCACGTAAACTTCTCCGCGTAAGCGCTTGCCGAACCGTAGTTTTACCGGAGTGGCGGGCCGAGCCAAATGTACGTGTAATCTCCCGATGAACGAACGCCCCGCCAACGGTTCCGGCAACGCCGATACCTCCGCCTTCGATCTGGAGGCCGCGACACGGCGGCTGATGTCGGCGCTTGAGGCATTGGAAAGCGCGGTCGAGCGTCGCCGCGATTCCGACCGCGACGAGAACGAACTGGCGAGCCGCATCCAGGCGCTCGGCGTCGACCGCTCGCGGCTGGCGCAGGAACTCGACAATTCGCTGGTCAAGACGCGCAAGCTCGAGCGCACCAACCGCGAGATCGCCGAACGACTGGATGCGGCGATCGGCACCATCCGCACCGTGCTCGACGGTGGAGACGAAGCATGAGCCACATCAACGTCACCATCAACGGCCGGCAATACCGCATGGCCTGCGAAGAAGGCCAGGAGGTCCGCCTGCTCAAGCTCGCCGAGACGCTGGAAGCGCGCGTCACCGAGCTGCGCGGAAAATTCGGCGAGATCGGCGATGCGCGCCTCACCGTGATGGCCGCGCTGACCGTCTGCGACGAACTGCTGGACACGACGACGCGCCTGCACGCGATGGAGCAGGAACTGGAAACCGCCCGCAACATGCGCACCGCCGCCGTCGACCGCGCGCGGCTGACCCAGACCGCGGTGGCGAGTGCGCTGAACTCGGCCGCCGACCGCATCGAGAAGACGACGCAGGTGCTGAACCGCACCATCGGCAACGGCATCGCGATCGGGTGAACAGCTCTACTTCAGCGCCCCACCGCGGCGGCGCTCTCGCGCCAGGGGAGGCCCCATCCTACTTTGCATGGGGTGCCTTGTCCGTCGGACGCCGCGGTCGTTCGCAGCCAGCCGTCGCGTCCCAGCGCCTCGAAGATCAGGCGTGCTGCCTTTCCGTCACCGCCTTCATCGGCTTCATGCTGCGTCAGGTTGACGGAGACCCAGTGCGCAAAGCGCGTCGCAAGGTCGAAATGACGCGCCTCAAAGAAGGGCCAACGCACATGTGGGGTTGCCAAGACAGTCGCCTCGGATGTTTCGATGGTGTGTCGGCCGGCTAGTAATGCAGCCGACGGGCGACCCGATAGGTCGAGGTGACATGAGCGCAGGGTTCGCGCTCGCCGTCGGAAGTCAGCCAGCATTCGAGATAGTGCAGGCGGCCGCCGCGGCGCACGATCCGCGCCGCCGCGATCAGGTCGGAAGCTTTTGCCGGTCGCAGGAAGGTGATGTTGAAATTCGCCATCACCGGGATGACGTCTGCTCCCAGCGCCGCCAGCACGCAGCCATACATGGTGGTGTCGGCAAAGCCCATCACCATGGGCCCTGAAAATACGCCGCCGCGGCCGTCCTGCCACAACTCGGTCCCCATGAATTCCTTCCTGTATGGAAGCCGGACGCGGATCGAATTCGGTCCCACGCTTTCCACGATCTCGCCGTGATGGTCGATGGTCGGCAGGTTCCGGATGATGGCCTGGTCCACTTGACCGGCCTTCAGGCGCGGTTCGATGCTGTCGTCACGTTCACGCATGGGCAACGGCCTCCAATGGTCCTTCGGAATTGCTTCCGATGTCCGTCTTTCGACGGCCGGCGTCCGAAAGTGCTTGTCTACCGGCGTATAACAATGTTATCTAAAAAGAACATTGTTTCAAGAAGATTCGAAGAGTCAATGCCAGCCGCCGCGCCGAATTATCAGGAGACGCTCGACCTGCATCGCCGGCGGCTGATCGTCGAGGCCGCCCGTCGCGTGTTCGAGGCGTCGGGCCTCGAAGGCGCATCGATCAGGGTGATTGCGCAGGCGGCCGGTTGCACGACGGGCGCGATCTATCCGTTGTTCCGATCCAAGGAGGAGATACTCGCGGCCGTGCTGGGCGAGTCGTTGACGTCACTTGGCCGGGAGGTGCGCGCGGCGATGGACGGCATCACGGCTCCCGCCAAGGCGCTCCGGCGCGGGACCCTTGCGATCTACAAATATTACGATGCGCATCCCTCCGAGCTCGCGCTTTCACTGGTGCTGTTCAACGGCGACCGCAAAAAGCGGTTCGGATCGGGATTGGATGCAGCTCTCGCGCGGCAACTGGACGAGTTGCTCGCGCTGCTCGCCGAGCAGGTCCGCAAGGCAACCGCAAAGCTGTTCCTGCCGATGGTGAGGCTCGAGACATCGGCCCTGATCACCTATCTGGTTGGACTGCTGGTGCTCAAGCAGGGCCGCCGGACCGATGTGCTCGGAAACAATGCCTCGGTGTTGCTGGCGCACTATACGAAGAACATGGTGGCGCGACTGGGCGGCGGAGATTGAGGCGAGGGAGGGCGAGAATTTCGCGGTTAACGCGCCGCGGTGGACAACCCCTTACCGCTGGCGGTTTGCGCGGCCAGTCGCTACATTACCCCCGCGAAGCTGCGTTGCGCGTCAGAAGCCATATATCCCCGGGGCCTTATCGATCCTTTAGGGAACTGTCCCTGGCCGGGCCCGTGGGCTCGGACATATGGTGCCCACCTACTTTCGTAGGGAACTCCGGGATCGAGCGCTTCAACGGCATCTGCGGCTTCGCACTTTATTTTGGCCGTTTGCGCTTCTCGCCGATTGGACCATGGACGCAGCACCTTCCAAGGCTGAACCTTATAAGGCTGAGCCTTCAAAGGCTGATCTGCGTGCAGCCGCGCTGGCGGCCCGCGATGCGTTGGGGGACAAGAAGCGCGAGGCTGCGGCCGCCAAGGTCGGCAAGCGCGGCCTGCCGATCGAGATTCCCACGGGCACCGTGGTGTCCGGCTATTCGCCGATCCGCAACGAGATCGATCCCGCACCGCTGATGCTCAAGCTCGCCGAGCCTCGGCGCGCGGCTGGCGCTGCCGGTGATCAACGCGCGCGGCAAATCGCTGACCTTTCGCGCCTGGTCGCCGAACGATCGCCTCGTGCTGGGCTCGCTCGGCATTCCCGAACCGTCGCCCGCGGCGGCCGAACTGATCCCCACCATCATGCTGGTGCCGCTCGCCGCCTTCGACCGCGCCGGCCACCGCATCGGCTATGGCGCGGGCCATTACGACCACACGTTTGCGCATTTGCGCAAAACCCATCACGTGACCGGCGTCGGGCTCGCCTTTGCGATCCAGGAAACGCCTGCCATCCCCGCATTGTCGCACGACGTGGCGCTGGATTTTGTGCTAACGGAAAAAGACGTGTTCGATTTCCGGAGCAAATAGGGTTGCGCATTCTCTTCATCGGCGACGTCGTCGGCAGGACCGGCCGCACCGCCATCAACGACCATCTCCCCGGCATGATCAAGGACTGGTCGCTCGATCTCGTCATCGTCAATGGCGAGAACTCGGCCGGCGGTTTTGGCATCACCGAAGCCATCTACCAGGAATTGCTCGATGCCGGCGCCGACGCGATCACGCTCGGCAATCATGCCTGGAATCAGAAGGAGGCGCTGGTCTTCATCGAGCGCGCGCCGCGCCTGATCCGGCCCGTCAATTTCGCGCGCCACAATCCCGGCCGCGGCGCCGCGCTGATCGACACCAAGAACGGCAAGCGCGCGCTGGTCATCAACGCCATGGGCCGCGTCTTCATGGATCACGTCAACGATCCCTTCGCCGCGATCGACCGCGAGCTCGAAGCCTGCCCGCTGCGCGAGGCGGCCGATGCCATCGTGCGTCGACTTCCATGCGAGGCGACCAGCGAAAAGCAGGGCATGGGTTTCTATCTGCGACGGCCGCGTCAGCCTCGTCGTCGGCACCCACACCCATGTGCCGACCGCCGATCACCAGATTCTGTCCGGCGGCACCGCCTACATGAGCGACGCCGGCATGACCGGCGACTACGACTCGGTCATCGGCATGCAGAAGGAAGAGCCGCTGCGCCGCTTCACGACGCGGCATCCCCTCGACGCGCTTCGAGCCGGCGACGGGCGAGGCGACATTGAGCGGCGTCGCGGTGGAGACCGACGACGCGACGGGTCTTGCGACGAAAATCGCGCCGGTGCGCAGGGGCGGGCGGCTGACGCCGGCGGCGCCGGATTTCTGGTGACCTGACGCGTTCCTCGGCTCATCGTCTAAGTCTCCAGCAGATATCGGCCGACCGCGTCCTCATTCCATTCCAGCCCGATGCCGGGCACGTCAGGGATATGGAATAGCCCGTCGCGAATCTCGTACGGCTTCTGCAATATCGGGTCGGCCCAATCCTGCCATTCCAGCCAATGCGCCGTTTCGGTCACGCGCATCACGTGGGCTGCGACCTCCGGATAGAGGTGCGTCGACATGGGCGTCCCCCATGCGCCCGCGATCGCGGCGGCGCGCAGCCAGCCGGTCACGCCGCCGATACGCATGAAATCCGGCATGACGAGATTGCACGCTCTTGCCTGCAGCGCCGCATGCATGGCCCGAGGGCCGTAGAAGTTCTCGCCGATCTGGATCGGGGTGTCGATTTCGGCGGTGAGCTGGACGTAGCCGTCAAGATTATCGTAGACGATCGGCTCTTCGATCCAGGCCAGCCCTTGATCGTCCAGCATGTGACAGCGCTGCAGCGCTTCACCAAGTTCAGGCCCTGATTGAAGTCGGCCATCAATTCGACGTCGTCGCCGACGCGCGCCGCGGACGGCTTCGATGGCGGCGATGTCGTCGCGCGGCCGGTCGCGGCCGAGCCTGATCTTCAACGCGGCAAAGCCGCCTTCGTCGCGAAGTGCGAGGGCATCGGAGCCAAGTTGCTCCGGCGGTTGCAGCCAAAGTCCGTTGCTGTTGTAGGCCTTCACCGGTCCGACCGTGCCGCCGAGCAGGACGCACAGCGGCATCCCGGCCGCTTTCGCGAGCGCGTCCCACGCCGCCATATCGAGGCCCGAGACCGCGATCATCGATTGCCCTTCGTAGCCAACGAAATGCAGCGACTTGCGCGCGAGCTCATACAGTTCCGTCGGCGCCACCCGGCGACCCCTGAGCATTTCGCCGAAATCGTGCAACGCCGGGACCAGGTAACGCATCGTCTTGATGGTGTAGGGCTCCAGATAGCTGCGCCCGACGATGCCTTCCTCGGTCAGGAGGTCGATCAGAATCAGCGGCCAGTCGACTAATGGTGGCGATCCTGGCGACGACCGGCCGCTTCAGTTTGAGCACGATGGGCCGGGCCCTGATTGACCTGACGGTGAGCGAGGCCAACTGCATGACGAGCACCTCCCGCTGGACGTGAAAGTTGCCGGGGCGCGATATCGGCGTTCAGTCTTGCAAGCGGCCGGCAAACTGTAAATGTACTCACCGGTATACTTATCAAACCGGAGGGCGGCATGCGAAGGCAAACGGCGGAAGTCCGCATGAGGATTGTGGATGCAGCCTACGAGTCGTTCTGGCGGCTGGGTTTCCGGAGATCCAGCGTCGATTCCATCGCGGCGCGTGCCGGACTGACCAAGCGCACCGTCTACGCCTATTTCCGCAGCAAGGATGATCTGCTTGCCGCCGTGCTGCAGCGATACGAGGAACTTGGCCGAACTGCGGCTCAAACATATCGGCGATCGCCTGCCGGCGGACCGCATCGGGCTGATCGATTCCTTTTTCGGCCAGTTGGGCGGATGGGCGAGCGCGACGCCGCGCTGGTCGGGCTCTGGATTTACCAGGCTCGTCGTCGAGCTTGCCGATCTGCCCGGCCATCCCGCCCGCGCCATCGCCCGTCGCGCCAAGGCCAAGACGGAATCGTGGCTGGCCGAGACGGCTGGCAAATGCGCGTGTGAAGAACGCGCGCGAGCGCTCCCGCGAGATCATGCTGCTGACCGAAGGCGCGATGGCGCTGACGTTGATTCACGGCGGTCGAAGCTATATCGACGCCGCGGCGGATGCAGCGAAGCACCTCGTCAGGTCGCGATAGGGCGGTCAGAGCCGGTACGCCGTGCGGAACCCGCCCCAATGCCGGCCCTGCACGCGGACGGGCACGTCGATCTCGCGCATCATCACCGTGTTGCCGTTGCCCATGTCGCGGGCATAGGTCTGGATCAGATAGGCGCGGGTGTTCTGGCCGGCGGCAAGGCCCGCGGCATCGTTGAAGATGCGGCGGTTGCGGCAGTTGGCGGTGTTGAAGGCGACGTCGCCGGGCTTCTGCGGGTGCGAGT
The DNA here is from genome assembly GCA_963726865.1 of uncultured Alphaproteobacteria bacterium. Lineage (GTDB taxonomy): Bacteria > Pseudomonadota > Alphaproteobacteria > Rhizobiales > Xanthobacteraceae > Bradyrhizobium. The sequence goes on from CAVSEE010000016.1 coordinate 36,869, forward strand.
AGATCTTGTTGTGCACCGGCAGATAGCCGTTGCGGTCGATCATGGCGGCGAACGCCATGGTCTTGTCCTTGGCCATGAAGGCTTCCTGCAGCGGCGGCAGCGCGCGGTCGGCCCAGTCGAGGAATTTGGTGCGGTATTGCACCGGATTGGAGCCCGCGATCTCGACATAGTTGGTGTCGAACAGGTCTTCCATCGAGATCGCGCCGCTGGAGACGCCGCTCTCGAAGATCTTCGTCAGCTCGCGGCCGGCTTCCATCGCCCGCGTCACCGCGTCGGTGTTGGCATCCTGCAGCGCCCACAGTTTGTCTTCGATCTTCTCGATGACCGCAGCAGCGGGCCGCTCGAAGGCGGCCTGCACGCCGCCCTTGGTCTTGTCACCGATGCGGATGCGGCATTCGCCGATCTCGGCTAGCGTCGTGTCGAAGCTTTCGCCCCGCACCAGTTTCTCGGCTTCCGGTCCGCTGATCAAAATGCCGTCGAGCGAAATCTCGTAGACCGGTGCGGCGACCACGCCGCGCGGCGTCTTCATCTCGATCTTCAGGCTGCAGGGCAGCCGCTCGCGCTTTTGCGATAGCCCGCGCTCGCCCTGCCGCAGCAGCACGGCGCAGCGCGATTTCAGTTTCTTCGCGAACATCGTCACGGTCTGGCCGGCTTTCGCGACGCTCTCGCCATGCGCCTCGGCTTGCTTGGTCGCGCTGTCGATCTCGTTGGCGGAATCGCCGACCGAGGCGATGAAGCTGGAGGCGGAGGCCGCATTCGCGCTCATCTCGCCGGTGGTCTCGCCTTGCTCGGCCACCGCACCGTTGACGGTCTCGAACACGGGGCGGATCGCCTCGATCGCCTGCGAGATGCGATGCACGGCATCGACGGAGCCGGCGGCGTCGCGCTGCAACGCCTCGATCTTCTTCGTGATCTCTTCGGTCGCCTGCTGGGTCTGTACCGCGAGCGCCTTGACCTCGACGGCGACCACCGCAAAGCCCTTGCCGGCTGCGCCGGCGCGTGCGGCCTCGATGGTGGAGTTGAGCGCGAGCAGCGTGGTCTGGCGCGCGATCTGCGCGATCAAATTGACGACATTGCCGATCGCCGCGGAGGACTCGCGCAGGCGGTCGACATTGGCGCGGGCTTCGCTGGCGGCCGCACCCGCTTCATCCGCGAGCTTGCCGGCATCGCGCACCTGCGCGCCGATGCCTTGCGCCGACTGGGTGAACTTTTCGGCGGCCTGCGAGAAGGTGGTGGCGGTGGATTGCGCCGCGCTGGTGCGGCCGGTCAGCGCGTCGGTGCGCTGGCGAATGGTGGAAAGCGTGGTGGCGGTCGCTTCCGCACCGCCGGCGACGGAACTGGCGGCCCGCTCGAGCTGGCCGATCATGGCCCCGAGTTCGAGCTCCAGCAGTTCGAGGATCGCGCGCGCCGAATCGCCCTCGGCCGCAACCGGCGTTGCGTCGCTCGACGGTATCGGGTAGCCGAGCTTTTTGGCTCGGGCACAGGCGCGGCTGATTCCGCCGGGCGTTTTCGAAACAGGCCGAACGCCATGGGATGCTCTTGAAGGTTGAAGTTCCGGCGGCATCCTCTCATCCGGGCATGAAGTCATGGTTAACAAGGCCTGACTGATGCCTAGACCTTGGGCTAAAGCGCCAAAAAGACGCAGCATTCTTTGATTTTGCCCTTCTCGCGGCCTATAAGGCCGCGCTTCCCACCCGCACCTCCCGACGAATCTCGAGACCCGCAATGGCCGGCCATTCCCAATTCAAGAACATCATGCACCGCAAGGGGCGGCAGGATGCCCAGAAGTCGAAGCTGTTCGGCAAGCTGGCGCGGGAAATCACGGTCGCCGCCAAGCTCGGAACCCCTGATCCCGCGATGAACCCGCGGCTGCGCGCGGCCATGATGGCGGCGCGCCAGGAGAACATGCCGAAGGACAATATCGAGCGCGCGGTCAAGAAGGCGCTGGGCTCGGAGAGCGAGAACTATGACGAGATCCGCTACGAGGGCTACGGCCCCGGCGGCGTCGCCGTCATCGTCGAGGCGCTGACCGACAACCGCAACCGCGCCGCCTCCGACATCCGCTCCTTCTTCACCAAGTCCGGCGGCAATCTCGGCGAAACCGGCTCGGTGTCCTTCATGTTCGACCACACCGGCATCATCGAATACGACCGCAGCGTCGCCTCCGACGACGCCATGCTGGATGCCGCGATCGAAGCCGGCGCCGACGACGTCGTCTCGGGCGAGGACGGCCACGAAATCTACGCCTCGCAAGGCGACGTTCCGCGAGGTCGCGAAGGCGCTGGAAGCGAAGTTCGGCGAGCCGCGCAAGGCGGCGATGACCTGGAAGCCGCAGAACACGATCGCGGTCGACGACGAAACCGGCGAGAAGCTGCTTGAAGCTGATGGACCTGCTCAACGAGCACGACGACGTGCAGAACGTGTTCGCCAATTTCGAGGTGTCCGACGCGCTGATGGCGAAGATGGGCGGGTAGGCCCCGGGTTTAGCGGGGACGGCCCATCCCGTTTATGTTTCGTTCACGTCGCTGTGGCGCTATCACTAGGCCATGGCACCGCCTCCGATTCGCCAACCCGTCCGTATCCTCGGCATCGACCCGGGCCTGCGCCGCACCGGCTGGGGCATCATCGAGAGCGAGGGCAACCGGCTGATCTTCGTCGGCTGCGGCTCGGTGGAGCCGCCCGGCGATCTGCCGCTGTCGGCCCGGCTGCTCGCCATCCATGAGGGGCTCGCCGCCGTGCTCGGCGACTACAGGCCGGCCGAGGCCGCGGTCGAACAGACCTTTGTCAACAAGGACGGCGTCGCCACGCTGAAGCTCGGGCAGGCGAGGGGCGTCGCCATGCTGGCGCCCGCGATGTTCGGTATCTCCGTTGCCGAATACGCGCCGAACCAGGTGAAGAAGACCGTCGTCGGCGCCGGTCATGCCGACAAGAACCAGATCGCGGTGATGTTGAAAATTCTCCTCCCCAAGGCCGACCCGAAATCAGCAGACGCCGCGGATGCGCTCGCCATTGCCATCACCCACGCGCATCACCGCGCCAGCGTCGAGCTGCGGCTGAAAGTGGCCGGCGCATGATCGGCAAGCTGAAAGGCCTGATCGATTCCTACGGCGAGGATTATGTCATCCTCGACGTCGGCGGCGTCGGCTATCAGGTGCACTGCTCGGCGCGCACGCTGCAGGCGCTGCCGGCGCCCGGCGAGGCCGCGGTGCTGTCGATCGAGACCTACGTCCGCGAGGACCAGATCAAACTGTTCGGCTTCCGCAGCGATCACGAGCGCGAATGGTTTCGCCTGCTGCAGACCGTGCAGGGCGTCGGCGCCAAGGTCGCGCTGTCCGTGCTCGGCACGCTGCCGCCGTCCGAACTCGCCAACGCCATTGCGCTGCGCGACAAGGCTTCGGTGGCGCGCACGCCCGGCGTCGGCCCGAAAGTCGCCGAGCGCATCGTCACGGAGTTGAAGGACAAGGTGCCGGCGTTTGCCAATGTCGATCCGGCGCTGGTGCATCTCTCCGGCGCCATCGACGATCATCGCGCGCCGCGCCCGGTCGCGGATGCGATCTCCGCGCTGGTCAATCTCGGCTACGGCCAGCCGCAGGCGGCGGCCGCGATCGCCGCCGCTGCGCGCAGCGCCGGTGAGAAGGCCGAGACCGCGCAGCTGATCCGGCTGGGCTTGAAGGAACTGGCCAAGTGAGCACCCCTTCCCGCATCGTCACGCCCGAGCGCCGCAGCGACGATGTCGGCGACACCGCGCTGCGCCCGCAGCTGCTGTCGGAATTCGTCGGCCAGGCGCAGGCGCGCAAGAATCTCTCGATCTTCATCGAGGCCGCGCGCAAGCGCGGCGAGGCGCTGGACCATGTGCTGTTCGTCGGCCCCCCGGGTCTCGGCAAGACCACGCTGGCGCAGATCGTGGCGCGCGAGCTCGGCGTCGGCTTTCGCGCCACCTCCGGTCCCGTCATCGCCAAGGCCGGCGATCTCGCGGCGCTGCTTGACCAATCTCGAAGAGCGCGACGTGCTCTTCATCGACGAAATCCATCGCCTCAGCCCGGCGGTGGAGGAAGTGCTCTATCCCGCGATGGAGGATTTTCAGCTCGACCTCATCATCGGCGAGGGGCCGGCGGCGCGCTCGGTGAAAATCGAGCTCGCCAAATTCACGCTGGTCGGCGCGACCACGCGCGCAGGGCTGCTGACCAATCCGCTGCGCGACCGCTTCGGCATTCCGGTGCGGCTCAATTTCTACACCGAGGAAGAGCTGGAGAAGATCGTTACCCGCGGCGCCCGCGTGCTCAACATCGGCATGTCCGCCGATGGCGCCAACGAGATCGCGCGCCGCGCCCGCGGCACGCCGCGCATCGCCGGCCGCCTGCTGCGCCGGGTGCGCGACTTTGCTTCCGCCGCCAACGCCACCTCGATCGACCGCGCCATCGCCGATCACGCGCTGAGCGCGCTGGAAGTCGACGCCGCCGGCCTCGATGCGATGGACCGCCGCTACCTCACCACCATCGCGCTGAACTATGGCGGCGGCCCCGTCGGCGTCGAGACCATGGCGGCCGCACTGTCCGAGCCGCGCGACGCCATCGAGGACATCATCGAGCCCTATCTGATCCAGTGCGGCTATCTGCAGCGCACCCCGCGCGGCCGGCTTCTTACCTCGCACGCCTTCCGGCATCTCGGCCTCGCCGAGCCGGCGCGGGATCCGGCGCAATTCGGATTGTTCGGCAACGGTACTGACGACGAATGATGGATCGGGACACCATCGGCGTTGTCGCTGCGCTGCGCTGACGCAAAGTGGATAGCCGGCGCCCCGTAATTTGCCGGGTGACCGGCACTTCCGTCGAACCTGACCCCTGCCTTCCCGCACTAAGCTGAACGCGCGCCGCATTTTGGCCCGCCAAAATCTCACGGGAAGCTTCGTTATGGCCACTGCCCAGGACGCCAAAGTCCTTGCCGTCGTTACATCGGTGCCCGAAATGACGGGCGATGAAGAAGCCAACGCCTTTTTCGATGCGCTTCCGGTCCCGCAGCTGGCGACGATCTGGTGCGCGCTGCAGCGCGTGAGCCGCCGCGACCAGACCGGCAGCGTCTGGGCCGCAAAAGTCTATTTCGATCATTTGCCGCACGATCAGCCCGATCGCGCGCTCGATCTCGCGCTCGAAGTGCTCGCGGCCGAGCACGACAAGCCGACGGTGATGCTGCTCAACGACAAGCTGATGCTGTCCTTGATGTTCACGCACGGCGCGACGATGATCGACCGCGTCGAGACGCTGGCGCGTGACAACGCAAAACTGCGCTGGCTGCTGGGCGGCGTGCGTTTCGGCACGGGAAAGCCGTTCGAGCGCCGCATCGAGGCGATTGCCGATGCTGCCGCCTGGGAGAGCGATGACGCCGCGCGTCACCGGCCGCAGCATCCGCTCGATTGCGAAACCATGTCCGTTTTCGAGCTGGCGCGCGCCTGGGTCGAGCAATATTCGAAATCCGACCGCGACCGCGACGACAATTTCTTCGCACTGATGGATTTCGAGCGCGACCTGCGCGAGGAGGATCCGGACCGTGCGATCGACCTGATCCTCGCCATTCTCGAGATCGAGACCAACCCCGTGCTGCTGTCGATGCTGGCCGCGGGCCCGCTCGAAGACGTCATCAGCATGAACACCATCGAGCGCATCGAGTGCGAGGCCGCCGACAACGAGCGCTTCCGCGACCTGCTCGGCGGCGTCTGGTATTTTCGTGCGTCCGATGAACTGAAGGCGCGGCTCGATGCGCTGATCGGCGACAACCGCTGGTAACGCGCAAGCGCAGCGCGCGGGAATTCAGCCGCGTTTGCCGCCGACCGAGATGAAGGCCATCAGGCAGGGCTCCGGCAGCGGATTGCGCCAGCGGTGCCGCGTGCCGTTCTGCACGACGCAGTCGCCTTGCTTCAGAGCAACCCTCTCGCCGTCGTCCAGCTCCAGCGTCATCTCGCCGCGCACCACGACGCAATAGTCGATGGTGTCCGTGGTGTGGAAGCCCGGCGCGTTGCGCTCGAAATGGTCGCCCATGCCGGGCACCTTGTCGGACAATTCCTTCAGCCCGCTCTCGAAGGTGACGCCCGGCGGCGGCTTGTAACCCTCGGGACGCCGCGGCGGATAGGAGATCAGCCGAAACATCGTGCCGCCCGGGCCGGGAAAGGCTTTTGTGCCCGCAAGCATTGGGTCCGGCTCGAGACCGGTGAGCGCGGGCACGCCTTCGGTGATGTAGTTCTCGTAGAACGTCAGCCCCGGATTGGAATCGATCTCCACCACCTTTGATGTGACCTCGACGGACTTGAACACCGACTTGCCGGCTTCATTGCGGCCGGTCAGCACGCGCTTCGGCGGCGGCAACTCGGTCGCGTCTTTTGCTGCCGCTGATTGCGACATCGCGGCGAAAGCGCCGCTGCCGGCCACCGCGGATAGCGCCCGCAGCAACTGGCGGCGGTCCGCGCCCTGTCCGGAAGCGGGCTCTGTCTCATCGCGGGATTTGCGCCCGTCGCGTGACCACAAACGCCAAGACAACCGCTTCATCCGCGTCCTCCGTTGCAACGGGCCAGATGGCTTAGCCCTTTGTCTAATTCCTATAGGGATGTCGCTCGCCGGCAGCATCCGCCACTTTGGTAGAACCGCGGCTCGTTGCACGCTATCTGCTGACGATCTGCACGAGCGGGGCCGAATTCCGCTGCAATCGGCTCCCACCTTGAGCCGGCATCACAGGCAGGTTCACATGTTGACGCGGCGGCGTTTTCTCAAGGCGATGGGCGGGGTCGGTGCGCTTGGCGTTTCGACCACGGCCTATGGTTTCGGCGTCGAGCCGGAGCGGCTCAAGGTCACGCGCTACGACTTGGCGCCGCCGCAATGGCCTTCCGATTTCAAGCTGAAGATCGCCGTCATCGCCGACCTCCACGCCTGCGATCCCTGGATGCCGCTGAAGCGGATCGAGGGCATTGTCGCGCAGCACCAATGCGCTTCGTCCCGATATCACGGTGCTGCTCGGCGATTACGTCGTCAGCCATCGCCATGCCACGCGCCCATTCCCGCGGGCGAATGGGCGCCGGTGCTGGCCGGGCTGAAGGCGCCGCTCGGCGTACATGCGATCCTCGGCAATCATGATTGGTGGGACGACCGCGACCGTGCAGCGCGAGGGCAGGGGATATCCGGTCGCGCGGCTGGCGCTGCAGGCCGCCGGCATCCCGGTCTACGAGAATGACGCAAAGCGCCTTACCAAGGCGGGCCGGCCGTTCTGGCTCGCCGGGCTCGGCGACCAGCTCGCCTATATGGCTGCACGGCGCTTTCGTCCGGTCGCGCGCATCGGCGTCGACGATCTCGGCGCGACGCTTGGCAAAAGTCACCGACAGCGCGCCGCTGATCCTGCTCGCCCACGAGCCCGATATTGCCAGGCGCGTGCCCTCGCGTGTCGCGCTGCAGCTATCGGGGCATACCCATGGCGGGCAGGTGCGCCTGGCCGGGTGGTCGCCGATCGCGCCTTCCGGCCGTGAGCTCACCTATGGCCATATCCGCAAGAATTGCGACGTCGTCGTCTCCGGCGGCCTCGGCTGCAGCATCATGCCGTTCCGGTTCGGCGTTCCGCCGGAAATCGTGCTGGTGACGCTCGGCGGCGCGAAGGCGCAGGTGGCCTGAGGCGCTTGCGCGGAGCAGGGAATTTGCGCAAAACGATTGCTTTCAGGCGATCGAGGCGCAAGTGAAGCTAGCAACGACTTCATCAATTCTCGACGGCGAGATCCGCGACGGCCGCCATCATATGCAGATCCGCGTCTACTACGAGGACACGGATTTCTCCGGCATCGTCTATCACGCCAATTACCTCCGCTTCATGGAGCGCGGGCGCACCAACCATCTGCGGCTGATGGGCGCCGAGCAGCACGCGCTGTTCGAGCAGGCGCGGGCCGAAACCCCGGGCTTTGCCTTCGTGGTACGCTCGATGGAGCTCGATTTCTTCCGGCCGGCGCGGATGGACGATGTGCTCGATGTCGTCACCTGGCCGATCGCGGTGAAGGGCGCCTCCATCACGCTGGCGCAGGAAGTGCGGCGCGGCGATGATGTGCTTGTGAAGGCCGCGGTGCGCGTCGCCTTCATCTGCGATGGCAAGGCGCAGCCGATTCCGAAGGCCTTACGGATTCTGATGAAGGCCGATCTGAAATGATGATCGGCCGATAAGCGGTCGCCTATCGACTCCGTTAGCCGCGACGGTAGATTGCGCCCGCCGGTTTTCATGTGAGGTCCCGATGTCCCGCCCGCCGCTTCCGCCGTTCACGAGAGAGACCGCCGCGCAGAAGGCGCGCATGGCGGAAGATGCCTGGAATTCGCGCGATCCCGAACGCGTCGCGCTCGCCTATACCGAGGATAGCCGCTGGCGCAACCGCTCGGAGTTCTTCGCAGGGCGCGAGGCTATCAAGGCCTTCCTCACACGCAAATGGGAGAAGGAGCTCGACTACCGCCTGATCAAGGACCTCTGGGCGTTCGACGACAACCGCATTGCGGTGCGCTTCCAGTATGAGTGGCACGACGCCGATGGTCAGTGGCACCGCTCCTATGGCAACGAGCAATGGGAATTCGACGCGCATGGCCTGATGCGCCGGCGCGAGGCCAGCATCAACGACATCGAGATTTCGGAGAAGGACCGCCGCTTCCGCTGGCAGGCCCCCGGGCCGCGCCCGGCCGACGTGCCGGGACTAGGTACTGATCCGCTCTAGGGGCAACCACGTCCGTTCCCGTGACCGCAATCGGCGACGCCTGTCGGCTTGAACGGGCGCGACCTGCATGTTCTTATCGGGCCAGGTTTCCTTTGGTCCGATTTTCCAGCGCTCTTTCATGCCAAAACCTGCCGCGGCAAGGCTGCGCCGAATTCTGGGGTCAGCCGGCGTCGCGCTCGGCATGGCATGCGTGACGCTGCTGGCGCTGGAAGTCTTGCTGCGCGTCTGCGATTTCCGGGAGCTGCGCCAGGATTCCACCGAGCGATCGCTCGGCTACCAATATGATTCCGAGCTCGGCTGGGCGCCGGTGCCGAATTCCACGTCCTCGGTCACGAACTACCGCCCGATCCATGTCCGGCACAACAGCCTCGGCCTGCGCGACGAGGAATTTTCCGGCGACGGCAAGCCGGTCATCATGTTCCTCGGCGACTCCTTCGTGTGGGGCCTGGACTCGGAAGCAGGGGAGCGCTTCTCCGACCTGCTCAAGCCAAGACTGCCGAACTACAGGATGCTGGCGGCCGGCGTTTCCGGCTTCGGCACCGACCAGGAATATTTGCTGCTGAAGCGGCTATGGCCGAAGGTGAAGCCTTCCGTCGTCGTGCTGATCGTCTGCTCCGACAACGACCGGCTCGATAACGCCACCAACATCCGCTACGAGGACTATCAGAAGCCATACTTCACCGTGGCTTCCGACGGCCGGCTCGAGCTGCACGCCCAGCCCGTCCCGCTCTCCCGTCAGCAATATTTCAAGGAAGTCTGGTGGGTGCGCAACATCTGGCTGGCGCGCCTCGGCGTGCTGGCCTGGTTGAAGATCGTGCATCCCGTCCGGTTCTTCCCCGATCCCACCGAAAAGCTCGTTGGCGCGATCCGCGAATTCGTCGAAGGCAACGGGGCGAAATTCCTGGTCGGCATCCAGCGCCGGGATGACGCTCTCTCGCGGTATCTCGAGCAGAGCGGAATTCCGTTCGTCTCGCTCGATGGAGCCGCCTTTTATGTGAGCGAGAAGGTCGGCGGCCACTGGAATCCGGAAGGCCAGGCTTTTGTCGCCGAGCGCATCTTCAAACTGCTATCGGAAAACAATATCGTTCCCAGATAGACTTGTTGAGTAAACTTGAAACATCGGGCTGGAGGCTGACCGACATGAACAGAATATTTCTCGCTGCTGCATTGCTGACCGGATTTTTCGCGGCGCTCTCGCCCGCCCAGGCGCAGACCAAGGTCGGCGACTGGACCGTCGAGAAGCGCGACAAGGACACCCATTGCAACGCCAGCCGCGGCTACAAGGATCCGGACGACGACAACCGCGACTACGCCATGGTGATCACCTATTCCACGGACAAGATCGTCTTCGTCGTGGTCTATGACGGCTGGGAGTGGGAGAAGGCCGGCGACATTCTCAAGGCCGAATTTGCCACCGACAAGGACGACATCATGAAGAAGGTCGAAGTGGGAGGTGATGGACAAGACCACGGTGCGCGGCGTCTTCGAGTTCGACCAGTCGATCATGGACCGCCTCTCGCGGGCGACGCAGCTGTCCATCGATTTCGAGGACGATGACGACAACAGCATCGAGCTGAAGACCCCCCGCGCCGGCGAGATGATGGCGGCGCTGAAATATTGCGAGGAGAACCGGAAGTAGTTCGCCGGACGCCGCGCAGCGCATCAGAAAACTGTTCCCGGCTTCGCCGGGACGACAGTTGTCGTTAGCTCGAACCTCAATCCGCCGTGTAGAACGCTTCCCGGACGGGATTGGAGATCGCGCCCGAGCCGATGATCGCGGTCTGGGTCATGACGAGGCCAATGACCTTGTTGGACGGATCGACCCAGAACTGCGTGCCGTAGATGCCGCCCCAGCCATAGCTTCCGGCCGGAAGGCGGGTTTTTGCTGCGGCCGGATCGGTCACGATCCCGAAGCCGAGCGTAAAGCCCCAGCCGGGACCGCGCAGCGTCGGCTTGTCGCCGGTCGCGTTCTGCGTCATCTGCTTGACCGTCTCCGCCTTGAGCACCCGCGCGCCGTCGAGTTCGCCCTCGTTCAGCAGCATCTGCAGGAAGCGCGCGTAGTCTCCCATCGTGCCGCTCATGCCGCCGCCGCCGGAATTGTACGCGGTCGGCGAGAAGGCGCGGGTCGCGTCGAGAATGGCCGTGCCCTTGGTGGCAGGAAACGGCACTTCTTCGGGTCCCGACAGCGCAACGTAACCCGTGCCGAGCGCGCCGGTGACCTGCGCCGGCCGCGTCGCCTGCACGAAGCGCGTGCGGATGGCTTCGGGCGCGTTGAACACAAAACTCTCGATGCGCAGCGGCTTGGCGATGCGCTCGGTGATGAAGGCCTCGAGGCTGCCGCCGGTCACCTTCTCGATGACGGCGCCGAGCACGTCGGTGGCGAGCGAATATTCCCAGCCGGTGCCGGGCTGATAGCCCAGCGGCACGGAGGCGAGACGCTTCATCGCTTCCGCCGTGGTGATCTCGGGGTGGGCCAGCCCGTCGGTGACGCCGGCTTCGCGATAAGCGTTGGCGAGCCGCGGATTGTTGATGAAGTTGTAGGACAATCCGGAAGTATGGGTCAGCAGTTCGCGGATCGTCGGGGGGCGGCTCGCAGATCCCGCGGTGCCGTCGGGCCCGCGCACCAGCAGATTGGAAAACTCCGGCAGGAATTTGCTGACGGGATCGTCGAGGCCGATCTTGCCTTGCTCGACCAGGATCATCGCCGCCACCGAGGTGACGGCTTTTGTCATCGACGCCAGGCGGAACATGTCGTTCTCGCCGATCGGCGCGGTGCCGCCGACCTCGCGAACGCCGACGCTGTTTTTGTAGACCGGGCGGCCGTTCTGCAGGATCAGCACCATGATTCCCGGCGTGCTCTTGCCGTCGACCAGTCCTTTCAGGGTTTCATCAAGTTTGGCGTTGCGCGCTTCGGGCGAAAGCGCCTGCGCAACGGGCGTGGCATAGAGTGCAAGTGCTGCAGCTGCAGCACCGAGCAGTCCGATAACAAGACGACGTGAGATCATGATGCATCCTCCCGTAGACCGTTTTTGTTATCGGCGTATTCTCCGGCCAGTCCGGATCGGAATCAATAGGAGGGCGAGGCGATGCCGTGGGCGCGCGCCCATGCGCAATATCGCCCCCGCTCCCGTGCGCTCAATTGCGCACAAGGCGGGGGCGACCCGTCGCGATGTGCTTACGCCGCCGCTTGTGGCGCGCCATCTCGGCCTTGTAGAGCTCGAACTCTTCGCGCGAGCGCCTTCGCCACCGCCGGGCGCTTCTTCATCCGCTCGAGATACTCCTTCACGCGGGATATTTCGCGAAGTCGATCATCGGCGTCGCGATGCTCCAGTTCAGCACGGTGGTGAGATACGCATCCGCCACGCTGAAATGGTCGAGCAGGAATTCGCGGCCCTTGAGGTACTTGTCGAGATAGTCGAGCCGCGAGAGATATTTCTCCAGCGTGTACGACTTCACCTCGGCCGGCACGGTCTTGCCGAGCAGCGGCGTGAACAGGGCCTTGTGCAGCTCGGTGCCGATGAAGCACAGCCACTGCTGCAGCCGGCTGCGCTCCATGCCTTCGCGCGGCGCCGATGCCGGAAGCGGCGAGCGTTCGGCGACATGCTGCAGGATCGCGGCGTTCTCGGTCAGGATCACGCCGTCATCGGTGCGCACCACCGGCACGAGGCCGAGCGCGTTGACGGCGTAGAAGTCGGAATTGTCCCGCAGCACCTTCTTGGTCTTGGGATCGACCTCGATGAAGTTGGCCGGATGGCCGGCCTCATACAGCGCGATCCTTGTTGCCATCGAGCAGGCGAGCGGCGAGAAATACAGGTCCATGGGCGGAATCTCCCTCGTGTCTAACGGGTGGTTTCGACGTGGTGGCAGGATCAAGCTTGATTTATGTACCGTTCCGCATAAATTGGACGGCGTCAAGGATTATTTTGCGAGATGGTACAAAAAAGAAATCCGCCCGCGCCGCGCGCCAAGCCGGCGGCGAAAAAAGCCAAGCCGCTGCCAGCTGCTGCCACGCCGGCTGTTGCCAAGGTGGAGCCGCGCCGCCGCGGCCGCCCGCGCGCCTATGAGCCGGAGGTGGCGCTGGCGCGCGCGCTCGACGTGTTCTGGAAGGAGGGATTTGCCGGCACCTCGCTCGACGATCTCTCGGCGGCCACCGGCATGAACCGGCCGAGCCTCTACGGCGCCTTCGGCGACAAGCGCGAGCTCTACATCAAGAGCTACGAGGCCTATCGCGACCGCGCGCGCGCGCGCATGGGCGAGGTGTTCTGGCATCGACATGCCGCTGCGGCCGATGCTGGAGCGCATCTATTCGATCGCGCTCGACATGTATCTGTCGGGCAAGGACGGTCCGCGCGGCTGCTTCACGGTGATGACCGCGACGTCGGAGGCCGTGTTCGATCCCGCCATTCGCGAGATGGTGATCTCGGGCCTCGTCGAAACCGACCGCTTCTTCGGCCGCATCTTCAAGCGCGCGCAGGAGCGCGGTGAACTTGCCGGCGTCAGCCGATCCGCAGGTGCTGGCGCAAGCTCGCCTCCGCCACGCTCCACACCATTGCCGTCCGCGCCCGCGCCCAAGTGTCGCGGGCGGAACTCGATGCCATCGTCAAGGGCGCGCTCGATGTGATGTGCGGGAAGTAGGAAGCGAAACCCATCATTTTGACGTGAGATTGGTCGGTTTCGCTGCGCTCCGCCCGTCCTGCGGTTCTGGCATTCCCGGCATCGACCGCGTATAATTTCGCGCATGTTCATGTTCGCACGCACTTCAGCTTTCGCTGTGGCATTGTTGGCGCTCTGTCCGGGCGGCCGGGCTCATGCCCAGGTCGCACCCGTGCCGTATGCGAACTCGAACTGGTTTCTCGGCCTCGGCAATTCCGGTCTTGACGGCAGCGACGAGGCTGGGCGCAACGGCATGCCGAGTGGCTGGTTCATGACCAGCACGCGCGGCAGCTTCAATATGAACGGCCTCAACCGGCTCGGCGCCTTCGGTAATTACAACGCGTTGTCCAGCGAGGGCGTGCAGTTCGGCTACGCCCTGAAGAACACGCCGCTGTCGATCTATGCCGGCTTCGACTCGCTGAAATACAAGACGCCCGATAGCGCCGCCTCCCATGGCGCGTTTGCCGCCTTCGACTCCGGGGCCGGCGCAACGTCGGGCGGGTTCGCCGTCAATTCCGGCATCGAATTCCGTCCCACCTCGAATCTGAGCCTGTCGCTGGGGGCGAGCTTCTCGCAGCAATCATCGGGGCTCGTCGACAGCGACATCAGGTCGAACGCGCTGCCCGGCCAGACGCCGCTCGCCGTCGGCGGCCGCCCGCTCAGGTAAGCAAGAATCTCCATCGGCAATGTCGGCTATGGCTACTGCGATCCGTCTTGATGACATCAGGACGAAGCAGGTGAAGGCAATCTCATGGGAAAACTGAAAGCGGCAGCATTCTCCGTCTCGCTCGACGGTTTTGGCGCGGCGCCGGGCCAGAGCATCGACAATCCCTTCGGCGTCGGCGGCATGGTGTTGCCGGCGTGGATGCTCAAGACCCGTTACTTTCACAAGATGATCGGGCAGGAAGGCGGGGACACCGGCATCGGCGACGAGATCGCGCACCGCTCGATGGAAAACCTCGGCGCCTGGATCATGGGGCGCAACATGTTCGGCCCCGTCCGCGGCCCATGGCCGGATGAAGTCATGGAAGGGCTGGTGGGGCGACAACCCGCCCTATCACACGCCGGTCTTCGTGCTCACCCACCACGCCCGCGCGCCGATCGAGATGGAAGGCGGCACCACCTTCCACTTCGTCACCGACGGGATCGAATCCGCGCTCGCCAAGGCGCTCGCCGCCGCCGGGACTAAGGACATCCGCGTCGGCGGCGGCGTTGCGACGGTGCGGCAGTATCTGCAGGCGGGCCTGCTCGACGAGGTGGGTCTGGCGCTATCGCCGGTCGTGCTTGGCGCCGGTGAAAATCTGTTTGCCGGGCTCGATTTGCCGAAGCTCGGCTACGCCGTTGTCGAAAGCGTGCCGACGCCGGATGCGACGCATGTGAGACTGGAGCGAAGGTGAGGGGAGCTAGTCATCTGGAACGCAAGTTCGTCACATTATATGATAGCTCGAATCTCTATAGAGGAGAGCGCTTGTGGCGAATGCAGGTGTGAGAGGCCGGCCGATCGAGCCGTTGGTGCTGAGTTAGCAGGAGCGGGCGTACTTGGAGAGGCAAGTTCGTCGTCATCGTGTTGCCCGGTCGCTATCTGAGCGATGCCGCGCGATCCTGCGATGTGCGGAAGGCTTGCCAAGCAAGTCTGTGGCTGCCGAACTCGGCCTCCACGAACACACCGTTGGCAAGTGGCGCCGCCGATTTTTGAAGGATCGCTGTGATGGCCTGCTTGACGAGGCCCGCCCTGGCCGCCCTCGAACCATCAACGACGATCAGGTTGCTGCCGTGATCGAGCGGACGTTGCGTACGACGCCGGCCGATGCGACGCACTGGTCGATCCGCTCGATGGCTGCGGAAACTGGCTTTTCCCACACCACGATCCGCCGAATGTGGTCGGCGTTCGGCTTGCAGCCGCACCGTAGCCAGACATTCAAGTTGTCGAGCGATCCGCTGTTCGTCGACAAGGTGCGCGATATCGTCGGCCTTTACCTGTCCCCGCCGAACCGAGCCCTTGTCCTCAGCATCGATGAGAAAAGCCAGATTCAGGCACTCGATCGCGAGCAACCGGTCTTGCCGATGATGCCTGGCGTGCCGGAACGTCGTACGCACAGCTATGTGCGGCATGGTACGACCTCGCTGTTTGCCGCGCTCGATGTCGCCTCGGGGTTCGTCATCGGCAAATGCTACAAGCGCCACCGAGCTGTCGAGTTCTTGAAGTTTTTAAAGAAGATCGATGCCCAAGTTCCTGAAGGCCTCGATGTCCATATCGTCATGGACAACTACGCCACCCACAAGACACCCAAGATCAAAGCGTGGCTCGCCCGCCGGCCTCACTATCATGTCCATTTTACGCCGACTTCCGCGTCATGGATCAATCAGATCGAGCGATGGTTCGCTGAACTCACCAGAAAGCAGATCCAGCGAGGTGTTCACACCTCCGTCAGACAACTTGAGGCCGACATCCGTACCTTCATCGACCTGCACAACAGAAACCCGAAGCCCTTCAAATGGACTAAGTCCGCAGACCAGATTTTGGCTTCCGTCAAACGCTTCTGCCACAAAGCCCAGCAGTCTTTATGTGGCGAACTTTAGATTCACGTGACTAGGGCGTGTACTCATAAATCGGGGAAGCCCGAATGACCGCTCTGCCTTGGGGAGTGGACATGGTCGGCTCGCCTAGGAATGTCGGAAAAGAGCCAATAGGCGACATCAGCTTGGAGCGAAAGAGGTCGCCAACCGAGGCGGGCCTTGTCTATTCTGGACGCGATTTTGTTATTTTAACGCCAGACTGCTGCAATACCATGAGACTTCACCGCCTCTCCAACCGAGTACCAGTCCGGCCTCCGCGCACTCGGCGTAGGTTTTGTAGTTGCCTACGTTTCTGCACGTTGGCGACTGCGCTGGCCAACCAGAAACAGAGCATCCGTGCCAAGGGGCGTCACCTGACCTGAAGCTTGTCACGCAACCACCGACGCAACTGCCAGTGGCACTCGCAAGCTGCCCGGTTGGCGACATCGGCGACGGCGTTGGAGTGGCTCGTTCCGGGTTAAAAGCCGACATGGGATCGCTCCGTCGGAATGTCCGCTAAGGGCGGCGGGTCGCCATTAGCCGACATAGCGCGCACAGGTCTGGTCCTAAAACCCTGTCTGCAAGCATTTCGCGTATCCGGCTGGTGGGCCATTCGTTCATGCTTCATCATGTGAGACGCGAATTGGGTGGCCACTTAGCTCATCAAACTGGTTCGTGCAGAACTGGAAATATCTTGCCGTGACCGTTTTATCACTATGCTCCACGACCGACATTGCACGCACACAACTCGCTGTTCGCAGCGGCCTTGGGCTCTTAGAGTTTGCTAATCGGCAGCACGCTCCGGACAGTCGGGGAGACAAACCATGCGTCGCATCTTAATTGCTATCGCAGCAATAGCGTCGAGTTCGAGCCTCACATTGGCTGCGGATATTCCGGCGCCTTTCTACAAAGCCCCGATCATTGCTCCGGTAATGAGCTGGACTGGATTTTATGCTGGCCTGAACGGCGGCTACACTTGGGGTCATCAGTCGGTAGATCCCCTCGTTACATCGGAGGCTTGCGATAACCCGCTCGGATGTCCTCAAATTCTGGCGCTCCTGTCCACTGGACGAAAAATAAGCGCAAACAGTTTCACGGGCGGCTTGCAGTTTGGATACAACCATCAGTACGGCAACGTGCTCTTCGGATTGGAGTTCGACATCGACTACCTCCGATTGAATGGATCGTTTGCTTATGGACCGACCCGACCTTCGCCACAGCCCATCACCGGAGCGGGCGCTGGTTCGATGACAACCAGCTGGGTGGCCACCATTCGTCCACGATTCGGTTGGGTGTCTGATCGCCTGCTCGTCTACGTTACAGGCGGCCTCGCGTTTATCGACCAACACAACAGGGAAACAAGCATCGTCGTGGTCAACGGACAAATTGCCGGTCCTATCGGAAGCTTCGACTTATCGTCATCAGGCAATATCGGGGCGGTGGTCGGTGCCGGCGTTGAATACGCCTGGACGACCCAATGGAGCGTGAAGGCGGAATACCTGCATTTTGATTTCGCTACCGTGCGGGCGTCGGGCGGTGTCATCGGAGGTATCGGAGGCTTTGACGGTGCCGTGATGGGCTCTAGTTGGCATTTGACGGCTGACACCGTTCGCGTGGGCCTCAACTATCACTTTGGCAACCCAGCCGTCGTTGCCCGATACTGATTTCGTTTCCTCTCCTCTCACGGCCTAAGGCCCCGGCATCGTCCGGGGCTTTTTGTGCCCGACGTCCGCTTCGGGTCAAAAGGCGACATCGACGAACGATCAGAGGAGGTCTGCTTTACCCCTACGAGCAGACATTCCGCATTTTTGAGTACACGTCCTAATACCCTCTCCCTCTATCCACCACATTCTCCAACGCGCCGCCGGCCTCGAACTGCGCGATTTGCCGCGCGACGTATTTCGAGATCTCGTCGGGATCGGTGTCGGCCGCATTGTGCGGCGTCAGCACCACCTTCGGATGGCTCCAGAACGGACTGTCGGCCGGCAGCGGCTCGGTCTCGAACACGTCGAGCGAGGCCGCGCCCAGCGTGCCGTCGGCGAGACACGCCAATATGTCGGCTTCGTTCTGCAGGCCGCCGCGGCCGGCATTGATCAGCACGGGCGCGCCGAGCGGACCGTTGCGGCTGAGTTTTGCGAACACCGTGCGGTTGAGGATGTGGCGTGTGTCCGCGGTCAGCGGCAGGAGACAAACGAGAATGTCGGTTTGGCGCAGGAAGGCATCGAATCCATCCGCGCCGTGAAAGCATGTGACGCCTTCGACTTTCTTCGGCGACCGGCTCCAGCCCGACACGCGAAAGCCGAGCCGCCGCAGGATGTCACCGGCGTTCGCGCCCAGCGTGCCCAGCCCCATGATGCCGACCGACACCGTGCTCGCGGCATGCTGGAATTCCGGCGCCCACCGTTTCACCCGTTGCGACTCCCGCAAGTACAGCTCGCGCCGGTGATGCATCAGCACATGCAGCACGACATATTCGGCCATGCGGTCGGTGAGGTCGGCGACCGCGACGCGCACCAGCGGCACGTCGGGCAGTGAACGATCCGCCATCAGCGCATCGACGCCGGCGCCGAGATTGAAGATCACGCGCAAATTCGGAAAGCCGGCGAGCTCGCCCGGCTTCGGTTTCCACACCGCGGCGTAATGCACTTCGGACGGGTCAAAGTCCGGCGAGGGGAGCAGCAGCACCCGGCGATCGCCACAGACCTCGTCGAACCGCGCCTTCCAGCGCGCCGGAGACCAGTTTTCCGTCCCGCCATGGACGAGGATGGCGAGGGCGCCTTTTGTCATTTTTGGGTTCCCTAAAGCGTGATCCGGACCCGAAATGTGAATCGGTTTTCCGAAAAGATCATGCTAAAACAATAAGATAAAGCGCGATCACATTCATCCTCGACCTCATCACGGTTTGGTTTGTGTGAGATTTGTCACATCACGGACCGGGCGCTGGCCCTAGTCTCCAACCATCAAACAACGGAGACTTCCCGTGCGCAAATTCATCCTGATTTCGGCCCTGCTGCTGGCCTCCGCTTCCGCCCAAGCCGGTGAAACCCGTAGCCTGAGTCTGGCCGGCATCCCGACGGTGACGACCACCGCCGCCTCCGCCGGTACCGTCGCGACTGAGGCGCCGAAGCCGATCGCCCAGGTTTCTGTCCGCCTCGCCCAGGCGGCCACGACCGCCAGTGACGCTGCCCCGGTCCAGGTGCAGGCCGCTGCCGCTCCCGCTGCTGCGGCTCCGGCTCCGGTCCAGGCGACCGTTCCGGCCGCCACCACCACGACTACGACTGCGGCCACCACGACGACGACGGAAACCAAGCCCGCGACGGCGACCGAGACCAAGTCGACCTCGAAGTCTGCGAGCAAGCCCCGCCGCGAGTTCGACGAGCACAAGGCCCGCCGCATCGCCGCCAAGTATGGCGTCTCCTGGTAAGCCCGATCGCGTGAGCTGAAGTTCCCCTTCTGGAAGCGGAAGAAATTGAAAAATTTCTTCCGCTTCGTTGTCGGTAGCAGGCATATTCCCCCGTCCTTGAGATGAGCCCGGGAGTGAATTGCCGCATGCTGTACGCCATCCTCTGCTATCACGACGAAGATCTGGTCGGCTCCTGGAGCAAGGAGCACGACGCCGAAGTCATGAAGAAGCTTGCCGTCGTGCAGGAGAAGCTCGCCAAGCAGGGCCGGCTCGGCCCGGTGGCGCGGCTGCTGCCGACCACGGCGGCAACCACCTTGCGCAAGGAGGATCCGCCGCTGGTGCTCGACGGACCGTTTGCCGAGACCAAGGAGCAGCTGCTCGGCTTCTACATCGTCGACTGCAAGAACCTCGATGAAGCGCTCGACGTCGCCAAGGATCTCGGCGCGGCCAATCCCGGCGGCACCTACGAGATCCGTCCCGTCGGCGTGCTCAACCCCGGGAGCGTCACGACGTGACCGACACCGCCTGGATCGACGCCGCGCTCACCTCGGCGCGCCCCCAGGCGGTCGGTGCGCTGCTGCGCTATTTCCGCAATCTCGACGCCGCCGAGGAGGCCTATCAAAACGCCTGCCTGCGCGCGCTGAAGACCTGGCCGCAGAACGGCCCGCCGCGCGATGCCGCCAGCTGGCTGATCATGGTCGGCCGCAATGCCGGCATCGACGAGGTCCGGCGCACCCGCAAGCAGGAGGCGCTGCCGGAGGACGAGGCGATCTCCGACCTCGACGACACCGAGGAGGAGATCGCCGAGCGGCTCGACGGTTCGCATTACCGCGACGACATTTTGCGGCTGCTCTTCATCTGCTGCCATCCCGACCTGCCGGCGACGCAGCAGATCGCGCATGGCGCTGCGCATCGTCTCGGGTTTGACGGTGAAGCAGATCGCGCGCGCGTTTATCGTCAGCGAAGCCGCGATGGAGCAGCGCATCACCCGCGCCAAGGCGCGCGTCGCCGAGGCAAAGGTGCCGTTCGAGACGCCGGGCGCGGTGGAGCGCAGCGAGCGCCTCGTCTCCGTCGCCGCCATGATCTATCTGATCTTCAACGAGGGCTATTCGGCGAGCGGCGATACCGCGGAAATTCGCGCGCCGCTGTGCGAGGAGGCGATCCGGCTGTCGCGGCTGTTGCTGCGCCTGTTCCAGAGCGAGCCGGAGATCATGGGGCTGACCGCGCTGCTGCTTGTTGCAGCACGCCCGCGCCGACGCACGTTTCGACAAGGAAGGCGCGGTGATCCTGCTCGACGACCAGGACCGTTCGCTGTGGAAAAAGGAGCTGATCGCCGAGGGGCTGGCGCTGATCGACAAGGCGATGCGCCATCGCCGCAGCGGGCCCTATCAGATACAGGCCGCGATATCCGCGCTGCATGCGCGTGCCGCCAGGCCCGAAGAAACCGACTGGCCGCAGATCGACCTGCTCTACGGCGCGCTCGAGATCATGCAGCCGTCGCCGGTGGTGACGCTCAACCGCGCGGTGGCGGTCTCCAAGGTGAGGGGGCCGCAGGCGGCGCTCGACATGATCGAGCCGCTGGCGTCGCGGCTGTCGAACTATTTTCATTATTTCGGCGTGCGCGGCGCCTTCCTGATGCAACTCGGCCGCAATGACGAAGCCCGCACCACCTTCGACCGCGCCATTGCGCTTGGCCAACACGTCGGCGGAAGCCGCCCACATCCGCATGCATCTCGATCGCCTGATGCGCGACAGCCAGGCGCCGGCCGCGAAGGCTGCGAAAAGCACGCCGTCTCCGCGGTCATTCCGGGACGCGCCGTTGGGCGCGGGCCGGAATCGTACTCACGATGGCGGTTATGGATTCAGGCGCAATTGCGCCCCATAGCTCGCCGCTACGCGGCGCCCCGGAATGACAAGAGAACAAGCACGGCCATGACGAAGTAAAAAATCTTCGCTGCGCTGTCGGCTTCGCTCCTCCCCGTTCGTCATATGGCCAGAAGCATCACCAAGCCTTGACGGAGCCAGCCATGACGATCTTCACCGAGACCGCATCCGGTCCGCACATCTCAAACGCCGCACGCTGGACCGGCCGCGTGCTGAGCGGCGTGGTCATCCTGTTCCTGCTGTTCGACGGCGCCATCAAGCTGCTGCCGCTGCAGGTCGTCACGGAAACGATGGACAAGATGGGCTATGGTGCGAGCGACAATCTCGCGCGCGGCCTCGGCATCATCACCATCGTCTGCACCGCGCTGTATGCGTTGCCGCCGACCTCGATCCTCGGCGCGATCCTGCTCACCGGCTATCTCGGCGGCGCGATCGCGTCGCATGTGCGGATCGACAGCCCGCTGTTCTCGCACACGCTGTTCGGGCTCTATCTCGGCCTGATGCTGTGGGGCGGGTTGTGGCTGCGCGAACCGGCCTTGCGCTCGTTGCTGCCTTTCCGCCGCTGATTTTTCCCGCTAGAGCATGATCCCGAAGTGGGCACCGGTTTTCGGACAAGATCATGCTCAAACTAGGACTGCCGAAACGGAGAAAGCCATGTTCGAAGCGATCATCATCATCGCCATCATTCTTGCGGTCGCGATTGCGGCCATCCTCATCCTCGCCTCGACCAAGCCCGACACGTTCCAGCATCGAGCGCAGCGCCGTCATCAATGCGCCGGCGGAAAAAATCTTTTCCGTGCTCAACGATTTCCATCAATGGGGCGGCTGGTCGCCGTGGGAGAACAAGGATCCCGACATGAAGCGCACCTATGGCGGCGCCGAGCGCGGCAAGGGCGCGGTCTATGGCTGGGAAGGCGACAAGAACGTCGGAACCGGCCGGATGGAAATCCTGGAAGCGAACTCGCCGTCGAAACTCGTCATCAAGCTCGACTTCTTCAAGCCGTTCGAGGCGCACAACACCGCCGAATTCACAATGCTGCCGCAGGGCAATGCGACCAATGTGCACTGGGTGATGCACGGCCCCGCGACGTTCATGTCGAAGGTGATGACGGTGTTCGTCAACTTCGACAAGATGGTCGGCAAGGATTTCGAGGCGGGCCTCGCCAATCTGAAGCGGCTCACCGAGAAGTAACCCCGCCGCATTCCCGAAGGAGAATTTTGATGCAGCTCAATCCCTACCTCCACTTCAACGGCAATTGCGAAGCGGCGCTGAAATTTTATCAGAAGGTGCTCGGCGCCAAGATCGAGATGATGCTGCCGTATGAAAGCGGCCCGCCCGACATGCCGACGCCGCCGGACTACAAGAAGAAGATCATGCACGCCAAGGCCACGATCGACGGCGAGGTGCTGATGGGCGCGGACTCGCCGCCCGGCCACTTCAAGGCAGCGCAGGGCTTTTCCGTCTCGCTGCAGGTCGAGGACCCCGCCGATGCCGAGCGCAAGTTCAAGGCGCTCGCCGAAGGCGGCAGCATCCACATGCCGTTCGGCAAGACGTTCTTCTCCAAGGGCTTTGGCATGTGCACCGACCAGTTCGGCGTGCCCTGGATGGTGAACTGCCCCGCGGAGATGTGAGCGCTACCTGCACCGCGGATACATCGCCGCGAGCTCGCGCCCGCGCAGCATGAGCATGCGCGAGGTCAGCCCGCCGTGGCGGCTGATCCAGTTGCGCACCGGCTCGGGATAGGCCTCCTGCACCGCCTTCGATGCTTCCGGTTCGGCATACATCCGCCCGCGCCGGTCGACGGAGCGCGCGGCGTGAAAACCGAGCACGGCGCGCCGCGTCACGCAGATGCGCTCGGTCGGCACCGTCATCAGCACCAGCGTGCAGGCCGACAGGCACGGCCCGTCGATCACCACGCGCTCGCCGGATTCGCGCACCTTGTCGAACAGCTCGATGAACGGACCGACCTGTCCGCCGGGACTGGAGAGGATGCGTATATCGGCGCGCGCGGAGGCAACGTCCGCACAGAGCGCCAGCGCTGCAACCATCATCCGCGCATGCTTCATGCCATCCACCTGGTCAGCGACGGAGCCAACGACAACCTCAGCCGCGATCGGAAACGCCGGCTTCCGCGAAAGTTGCCATGCCATTGTGGCAGGCCAATGCCGCGCGCAGCACCAGAATTGCGGTGGCGGCACCGGAGGCTTCGCCGAGCCGCATGCCGAGATCGAGCAGCGGATCGAGCCTGAGCGCTTGCAGCAGCGCGCGATGCCCGGCTTCGGCCGACACATGCCCGGCGCGGCAATGATCGAGCGCGTCAGGCGCGAGCCGCGCCAGCGGCAGCACCGCTGATGTCGCGACAAAGCCGTCGAGCAGCACCGGAATGCGGCGGCTGCGCGCCGCCAGCACGGCGCCTGCGATCGCGGCCAGCTCGCGGCCGCCCATATCGGCGGCGACGCGCAGCGGATCTGGGAGAATGCCGCGGTGAAAGTCGAGCGCGGCGGCAATGGTGGCACGCTTGCGTGCGAGCCCCTCATCGTCGATGCCGGTGCCGCGGCCGGCCCATCGCTCCGCGCCGCCGCCGAGCAGGGCCGCGCACAGCGTCGCGGCGACCGTGGTGTTGGCGATGCCCATCTCGCCGACCGCCAGCAGGTCGCAATTCTTGGGCACGCTGCGAACGCCGATGTCGAAGGCAGCGAGGAATTCTTCGGTGTCCATCGCGCTCGCCGCCGTGAAATCGCGGGTAGGGCGGTCGAGCGCGATCGCTTCCACCTTCAATTCCGCGCCGGCCAGTTTGGCGATCTGGTTGATCGCGGCACCGCCCGCGGAGAAATTCGCCACCATCTGCGCCGTCACCTCGGCCGGATAGGCCGAGACGCCGCGCGCGGCGATGCCGTGATTGCCGGCGAAGACGTTGATGGCAACGCGATCGAGCCGCGGCGCCGCGCGGCCTTGCCAGCGCGCCAGCCAGATGGCGAGCTCTTCGAGCCGGCCGAGGCTGCCCGGCGGTTTTGTCAATACCTGCTGCCGCGCCGCGGCCGAATCGGCGGCGGCCGAATCACCCTTCGGCAGCTCGCGACAAAATGCGCTGATGTCGTCGAGTTTGCTAAACTGCATGCGATTCCTTCTCTCCCCTCGCATGATCCCGAAAAGTGGGCACCGGTTTTCGGACAAGATCATGCGCAACTAACAGAAGCTAATCGATTCCCGGACTTCGCCAGCATGAATGAATGGCTTGACGACTTCAAAACCGCGGTCGCGTTCCTGACTCGCCTGCCGATGCCGCATCCGGACGGCGCGATGCCGCAAAATTTCGTGCGCGCGCATCGGATGTTTCCCGTCGTCGGCGCGCTGATTGGGGCTGCGATCGGATTGCTCTGCCTTGCGCTGCGCGCCACCGGCTTGCCCGACCTTGCCTGCGCCGCGCTCGCGCTTGGCGCCGGCATGATTCTCACCGGTGGCCTGCACGAGGACGGGCTCGCCGATGTTGCCGACGGCTTTGGCGGCGGCCGCGACCTAGCGTCGAAACTGGAGATCATGCGCGACAGCCGGCTCGGCACCTTTGGCGCGCTGGCGTTGCTGGTGTGCCTGGCTGCAAAGCTTGCCGCGCTGGCGGCGCTGCCGGATGCGCAGGTCGTGTACGGCCTGATCGCGGCGCATGCGCTGGCGCGCGGCGTGTTGCCCGTGATGTCGCTGAACCTGCCTTATGCGCGCAAGGACGGGCTCGCCGCCAATGCCGGCCAGCCGGACGCTGGAATGGCGGCGGTCGCGATCATGATTGCGCTGGTTGTCGCGCTGGTGGCGCTGTCCTGGGCCAATGCGTTTTGGGCTGCGGTGGCCACGGCGCTGAGCGCGCTCGCCATGGCATGGCTCGCCAAACGGCAGATCGGCGGGCAGACCGGCGACGTTCTTGGTGCCGCCGAGCAGGTCGCGGAGACGGCAGTGCTGCTCCTGCTGTCAGCGCGGTTCGGTTGACGCATGGGCACGGAGACCAATCTTTGGCTGATCCGCCACGCCCCGGTCGATGGTCCGCGCGGCGTCATTCACGCACCCGATGCGCCGGCCGATCTCCGCGATGCCGCGACCATCGCCGCGCTGAAAGCGAAACTGCCCGCTGCGGCCCACGCCGTGTGCAGCCCGGCACGCCGCACCCGCGAGACCGCGCACGCACTCGGGCTGAATGCAGCCGAGAACGCCGCTTTCCGCGAGCAGGATTTCGGCGACTGGACCGGCCGCCGCCACAACGATCTCGTCGCCGAACTCGGCGAAGCCTATCGCGATTTCTGGAAGTCGCCCGCCGGCAACCGCCCGCCCGGCGGCGAAGGCTTTGTCGACCAGATCGCCCGCGCCCGCGCCGGGCTGGCGTCGCTACCTTCAGGCGATGTCGTGCTGGTCGTGCATTCCGGCACCGTCCGCGCGCTGCTCGCCATCGCGCTCGATCTCGCGCCCGACAACGCGCTGCGCTTCGTGATCGATCCGTTGTCCCTGACGCGGATCGACCGGCTCGAGAATGGTTGGCGCGTTGGCTTTGTCAATCAGCGCTAGCCATTCCTCCGCGCCCCGCGCAGCGTCGGCAGGCCGATGCCGGCGGCGTCGAAGCCGCCGTCGACCGCGAGGATTTGCCCGGTGATGTAGCTCGCGCGGTCGCTACACAGGAAGAAGATCGCTTCCGCCAGCTCCTCTTCCAGCCCGTAGCGATTGAGCGGAATCGCGTCGTGATAGTCGGCGCGGATTTCCGGCGTGTGCACGGCTTTCGCCATCGCGGTCTCCACCGGGCCGGGCGCCACCGCGTTGACGCGAATACCGAGCGAGGCGAGCTCCACCGCGAGCTGCTTGGTCAGATGCGCCAGTCCCGCCTTGCTGGTCCCGTAGGCCGAACGCAAGGTCGAGGCGCGCACCGCCGAGATCGAGGTGATGTTGACGATGGCGCCGCCGCCATGCTCGCGCATCAAGGGTGCGGCAGCCTTGGTGCACAGGAACGGGCCGGTGAGGTTGACCTCGAGGATCCGGCTCCAGTCGGCGTCGGAGGTCTCCATGACGCGGCGCGAACACCGCGACGCCGGCATTGTTGACCAGCGCATCGAGCCGGCCGAACCGCGCGTTGATCGCCTCGATCGCGGCCGCAACGCCCTTGGCATCGGAAACGTCGCAATGCAGCGCCAGCGTATTGTCGGGATCGCCAATCGCCGCGACCGCGTCCTTCAACAGCTCGCCCTCGATATCCAGCAGCGCCACGCCAAAACCCTCGGCGAGGAAGCGCTTGGCGGTCGCAAGCCCGATGCCGCGCGCGGCTCCCGTGACGAGGGCGACTTTGGACGGGGAAGGCGACATCGGCATTCTCGATTGTGAACTAGATCGCTGGCGCGAAGGCGCCGCCTCTGCTCTCTTAGGACAGGTTTGTGCAGCCGGGAAGCCAGTCCATGAACATCATCGAGCCCCGCGACCGCGCTTTGGAACAATGGCGCGCCGGCGTCGAAACCCGCATGGTCATCTCGGCGCAAAACGGCGCGGCAAAACTCTGCATCTTCGAGCAATGGGTCGCGCCCGGTCACGGCGCGCCGACCCATTCGCACCCCTGCGAGGAAGTGCTGACGGTGCGCGAGGGCGAAGCCGAGATGTGGATGGAGGATGAGCGCGTGCATGTCAGCGCCGGCCAGGCGCTGATCGTGCCCGCCGGCCGCCTGCACGGCTTTCGCAACGCCGGCACGACGACGCTGCATATCCACGCGGTGCTGGCTTCGCCGATTTTCGAGCAATTGCCGGAAGGCGCGCGTGAGGTCACGAAAAGGTGGGCGGCGTCGGTGTCCTGAAACCCACCCCATTCCCTCCAAAATAATCTTCAGGATCATGTCGGTGCCGCAAAGCCCCGTTCGTCTTGTTGACGAGCGCCGGGTTGTGCCCGGCACCAAGGGTCATACGGAGCAAGACCATGCGATTCATGATGCTGATGATTCCCCGCGGCTATGAAACGGCAACGCCAGGCACCATGCCGCCTGCAGACGCGGTCGCCGCCATGATGCGATACAACGAGGCGCTAAAGGACGCCGGCGTGCTGATCACGCTGGAGGGCCTGCATCCGCCCTCGATGGGCGCGCGGGTTTCCTTTGCCGACGGCAAGCCCGTGGTGACCGACGGCCCCTTCACCGAAACCAAGGAAGTGCTCGGCGGTTACTGGATGATCGAGGTCGCTTCGCGCGCCGAGGCGATCGAATGGGCGAAAAAATGCCCGGCTTCCGCGAATGAGATCATCGAGATCCGCCAGGTGCAGGAAATGTCCGATTTCCCGCAGGATGTGCAGGAAGCCGCCGCCGGCTTTGCCAAGAAGGTCGGCACGCGCTGACACGAACCGACAAGGAAGAACCCATGAGCAACGACACTTATCTTGCCGTGTTTCTCGGCAGCCAGACCAGCCCGAAATTCGCCGCCTGGAACGCACTGTCGCCGGCTGAACGGCAGAAAAAGGAGCAGGAAGGCATCGCGGCCTGGAAGGCTTGGGTGGCTAAGCACCAGGGCGCAATTCTCGAAATGGGCGGGCCGCTCGGCAAGACCAAGAAGGTCGACGCCAAAGGCGTCACCGACATATCCAACGAGCTTGGCGCCTTCACCGTGGTGCGCGCCGCCTCGCATGAGGCCGCCGCAAAGATGTTCGAGAACCACCCGCACTTTTCGATCTTCCCCGGCGAGCGCGTGGAGATCATGCCGGTGCTGCCAATTCCCGCGGGTTAATCTCGATTAATCCCGCAGGTTAATCTTGATTAACAGGCCTGGTGGAACCGTAGTCCTTCGCTAGTGACCTTTGCGTCCGGCTCATGTAAATTCCTTTCACATGAGCTGGCGCAAGGATGAACGGGACCAACAGCGGGAACAACGCCGCGCTGAGCGCGGCTATCACCACGGCAATCTGAAGGAGGCGTTGCTGCAGGCGGCGCTCGACCTGATCGCGCAGAAGGGCGCGGCCGGGTTCACCTTCGCCGATGCCGCGCGCATGGCCGGCGTCAGCCCGGCCGCACCCTATCGGCATTTCCGTGACCGCGACGAGCTGCTGGCGAGCATCGCCCAGCGCGGCTTCGAGCAATTCGAGGCGTTGCTCACACAAGCCTGGGACGACGGCCGCCCCGACACCGTCACCGCCTTCGAGCGGGTAGGCAAGGCGTACCTCCGCTTCGCCCGCGAAGAGCCCTCGTTCTATTCGGCGATGTTCGAATCCGGCCTGCCTGCCGATGCCAATCCGACCTTGCAGGCAGCCAGCGAACGCGCATTCGGCATCATCCGCGCGGCCGCCGAACGGCTCGCCGCACTGGCGCCGCCAGGCACGCCGCGGCCGCCGGCGATGATGATGGCGCTGCACATCTGGTCGATGTCGCACGGCGTCGCCTCGCTGTTCGCGCGCGGCGATGCCGCACGGCGCAAGCTGCCGATGTCGGCGGAAGATCTGCTGGAAGCCGAAGTGCTGATTTATCTGCGCGGCCTCGGTTTTCCGACCGATCGCCGGCCGCCGAACGAGCAGGCGGGTGCCAAATCCGAGCCGCCGCCGGTACCGCCTGGCGGTGCGCCTTCAGGTCCTTGGGGCCGCCCGAAATAAGATTCCAAAAATAAGTTGGCGGAGGTGCCGGGAGGCCCGCTTGACAATCCCGGGGGATCGGCTATCTATGTAAATGTTATTTACATTCACAACGGCGTGATTGCCGTAATGGAGAGGGAAATGGCCTACACCGCTGACGTCAATCGCTGGCGCGGCCCGGCCCCCGAGGGGGAAGCCTACGAACGCCCGCGCATGCTCGATTCGCCGTGGCATCCGGGCTGGATCGCCGTGACGGTCCTCGGCTTCATCATCTGGTGGCCGATCGGACTTGCCCTTCTCTTTTTCACACTCGGGAGCAGAAAAATGGGTTGCTGGAGCCACCACGATCGCGATCGCTGGGCCAACAAGATGGAGCGGATGCAGTACAAGATGGACCGCATGCGCGGCCGCATGGAGCGCGGCGGCTGGGGCTTCGGCCCGCCGACATCAGGCAACCGCGCCTTCGACGAGTACCGCAGCGAAACCCTGCGGCGCCTCGAGGAAGAGCAGGTCGAGTTCAAGAATTTCCTCGATCGCCTGCGCCACGCCAAGGACAAGGAAGAGTTCGACGCCTTCATGGCGCAGCACAAGACTCGCCCGACGCCGCCGAACGACCAGCCGCAGAGCTAGCCTTCAGGCATAAGCCCCCCTTAAGTCCTGGACGGCAACGAGCCGCCCGTTTGCGAAGAGCAGACGGGCGGTTTGTTTTTGTGAGCGCGGATGCGGAGAACAGCGACCCGGAAACGCAAAAGGCCGCCGGGCAAAGCCCTGGGCGGCCTTAAGCTGCCCTTTGGGGGCAGGTGCGATCGTCACGCACGATCAATATGGCTCGTTTCTGATTCTCGTCAAGGGCTCCATCTGCCTTCGTCATTCCGGGCGCGCCTTCGGCGCGTCCGGAATGACGAAACGATGGGTTTCGCGATCGCTCTACCCATCCTACATTGCTGGCATTGGCGAGGAGGGCGACATGACCTTGGCCGAACAACTCTGGCAAACGGCGCGGTGCGAGGCGGAAGCGATCACAGCCGCGGATCCCGTGCTCGCGCCATCGTTATCGAAATCCATCCTCGACCATGCCGGCCTCGGCCAGGCGCTCGCCTTCCAGATCGGGCAACGGCTCGGCGCTGCCGACGACGAACGCGCGCGCTTCAGCCGCGTCGCCCATGAGGCCTTTGCCGCGGCGCCCGAACTGGTCGAGGCCGCGAGCCTGGATTTGCAGGGCATCGTCGATCACGATCCCGCGGTGACCGCGCTGCTGCCGCCGCTGCTGAACTACAAGGGCTATGTCGCGCTGCAGGCCTGGCGCGTCTCGAACTGGCTCTGGCAGCGCGCTCGCTGCGATTTCGCTCGGATGATGCAGAGCGCATCGTCCGAACGGCTGCAGGTCAGCATCCATCCCTCGGCCTCGATCGGCAGCTCGGTGTATCTCGATCACGCCACCGGCATCATCATCGGCGCCGATTCCTCCATCGGCGACGGCGCGACGATCATGCAGAACGTCACGATCGGGCGCGGGCCGGACCGTCCCCTGCGCGCGCCCCGCATCGGCCGCGGCGTGCTGCTGGCATCGGGCGCGAGCGTGATCGGCGATATCTCAATCGGCGACTTCGCCAAGATCGGCGCCGGCGCCGTCGTCACCCATGACGTGCCCGCCGGCTGCACCGCCGTCGGCGTGCCGGCGCGGCTGACCAATTGCCCGGAAGATGCGCTTCCGGTGTGAGGCCCCGGGACGGTCGCAAAGGCAGCGCGACCGACGGGGTAGCCGCACGGAGGGCGCTCGTTACCGCCGCGATTTGAGTGTGAAGCATTCACGCAAGAGCCGATCGATCACCAGTTGGGTCTCGATCTCGGCTTCGGATGCTGCGAGGGTCACGATTGAACCCGGCCGCCATTCTTGCGCGACAGAAATCCCGCAAGGGTCTTCGGCCATGATTGGCGGGCTCGGGACGTGGCGGCGGATCGAGGCATGGCAGGACATGATTTCTTCCCCAATCGAAGTGAACTACCCGGATCAAAGCTGCCGAAGGCTTGAGGGCCCCACAATTGGATCAAAGGACATTGTCCTTGAGTACAATGTCCCGGCCCCGTGATGGCACGAACGGTTCATCCGAACCCCGCCAATGCTCTGGGGCCGGCGGAATAAATATCGAAAATCGGAAACTTCCCTGTTGACAATTCCGCAAATCAGAACTATATTCCCGCTACCTCGCGCCGCACGAGGGGACGGATCATGATCGTCACGAAACGTTAGGCGCGGGAGGCGATGGACGCTGCGGCGTCAGGCGGGCTCACGCCTGCCGGACGAAAACGCTGCAGCGTACGGCGAAGTCGTGTGGTCCTGGCGCCGCGACCGTGGCGTCAAGCGGGTGGTAAGGCCCAGCTCCGCGACGGTGGCAAACAACGCCGCTCACCGGGGAGAGCACGTATAAGCCGTAAAGCCATTGCGCGGGGAAGGCCGGGATGTCTCGGCTGTACCTGTCAAAC
Organism: uncultured Alphaproteobacteria bacterium; assembly: GCA_963726865.1. Lineage (GTDB taxonomy): Bacteria > Pseudomonadota > Alphaproteobacteria > Rhizobiales > Xanthobacteraceae > Bradyrhizobium. The sequence goes on from CAVSEE010000016.1 coordinate 68,130, forward strand.
CCGTGTGCGTTCTTGACTATCCATTGCACACGGTGCTGCGGGCGCAGCCAGCGCCCGGTCTTCCCTGCGCCCTCTGCGGTTCAGAGGGACAACGAGATGCACAACCCGGGCGAAAGCCGGTCGCGGGAATGCCGACGCTTGCCTGCGCCGGGCGACCCGTGGGTAGCCCAGTCCCGCGGTTCCTCCACCCCAATTAACCCGCTGCCTGCGGCCATAATTCCGGGGGCGGATTCGCCTTTGGTAACCTCGCATTAACCGAGATTATCGTTTGGTTAGGGACGCAAAGTCGCGTGGGAAAGCCTTCGTTTTGACATGTTGGCAGGGGAATTCGGACCCGGCTTTGGACGGGCCCCCTGACGACACAATGAAAGCTCCTGCGCAGGCATGCCACGTCGACGCGTGGCTCGTGAGCCGGCAGCCGTTTGCTCCCGGAAGTTTTTGGGCCGGAGCGTGATCCGAAAAGCGGGAACGGTTTTTCGAACGATTGCGCAAGGGAAGGGTGGAGCGCGGTGACCCCGGTCATCCCGCTTCGTTGAGAGGATGCCGCTGATGGATGCCGCCGCCCTGCCGATGCCGGCTGCCGACGTATCGCTGATCGCGCTGTTCCTTCAGGCCCATTGGGTCGTGAAGGCGGTCATGCTCGGGCTGCTCGCCTGCTCGGTGTGGGTCTGGGCGATCGCCATCGACAAGATCTTCCTCTATTCGCGAACCCGGCGGGCGATGGACCGTTTCGAGCAGGCGTTCTGGTCCGGCCAGTCGATCGAGGAACTCTACCGGGCGCTGTCCGCCAAGCCGACGCAGTCGATGGCGGCCTGCTTCGTCGCCGCCATGCGCGAGTGGAAGCGCTCCTTCGAAAGCAATTCGCGCTCGATTGCGGGGCTGCAGGCCCGGATCGAGAAGGTCATGAACGTCTCGATCGCCCGCGAAGTCGAGCGGCTGGAACGGCGGCTGCTGGTGCTGGCCACCGTCGGTTCCGCCGGGCCCTTTGTCGGCCTGTTCGGCACGGTCTGGGGCATCATGTCGAGCTTCCAGTCGATCGCGGCGTCGAAAAACACCTCGCTGGCGGTGGTGGCCCCCGGCATCGCGGAGGCCCTGTTTGCCACCGCCATCGGCCTGATCGCCGCAATTCCGGCGACAATTTTCTATAATAAGTTCATCTCGGAGGTGAACCGCCAGGCCCAGCGACTGGAGGGGTTTGCCGACGAATTTTCGGCGATTCTCTCGCGCCAGATCGACGAACGGGCATGATCATGCCCATGACAGGCGCGAGGCGGCGGTATTATATGGTGGCAACGGCGGTGAGCACCATCATGGGCATGAGCGCAGGAGGCGCGGGCGGCGGCCGTCGTGGCGGCCGGAAGTCCGTGATGGCCGAAATCAACGTCACGCCCATGGTGGACGTGATGCTGGTGCTGCTCATCATTTTCATGGTGGCCGCGCCGCTGATGACGAGCACGATCGATATCGATTTGCCGATTGCCAAGGGCGGCAACGCGGCGTCGTCCAACGCGCCGCCACTGACGCTCTCGGTCAAGCGCACCGGCGGCAGCTGCAATTCCAATGTCGAGCTTTATCTCGGCGACACCCAGATTTCGAGCGCGGAGCTGTTGCCGAAAATCAAGGCGATCCGCGAGACGCGGACGGACGCGGATAACGTCGTCTTTCTGCGCGGCGACCGCGATGTCTGCTACACTGACATGATGAAGTTGTTGGGGAACATCAAGGCCGCGGGGTTCAAGGCCAATATCGTGATCATTCCCGAGCAGGGATCCTGAGGTGAAGTTCAAGGTCGACAAGACGGTGCTCGCGTCCGTGGTCCTGCACGTGGTCGTGCTGGGCTTCGTGATGCTGTCGTTCTCGACCCGCGCGCTCGAAGTGCAGACGGAAGATTCCGTCGGCGTCGATGTCTCGCTGGAGTCGCAGGTCGCGGCCGGCATGAAGACCGGCAAGAAGGAAGAGAAGAAGCCGCTGGTCGAGAAGGTCGCCGAGGCCAAGCCCATCGACGACGCCGTCGGCAAGATCGAGGAAAAGAAGCCGCCGGTCGTCACCGAAACCGCGCCGGCGCCGCAGCCGAAGGTCGAGGAAAAGCCGGTCGAGAAGAAGCCCGATCCGCCGAAGCAGGTTGCCGAGAAGCCAAAGGAAGAGCCGAAGCCGGAGGAGAAGAAGCCGGAGCCTGCGGTCGATCCGATCGCGGAAGCGATCAAGAAAGAACAGAAGAAGCCGACGCCGCCGAAGCCTCCCGTGCAGGCTGCCAAGCCGCCGGAGCAGCAGAAGATCAAGGAGCGTCACTACGATCAGTCGCAGATTGCGGCCCTGATCGACAAGCGCGATCCCTCGCGGCAGGCCGCCACCGGCGAAACGCTGAATTCGAACGCGTCGCTCGGCCTGTCGAAGGGCAAGGCCGGCGACAACTCGGCGACCTGGGGCTCGATGTTCCGACGCCAGGTGGAAAACTGCTGGAAGAAGCCGTACGGCGGCATCGAGCAGGAGCGGCCGGAAGTCGCCTTCAACATCCGCCTGAAGAAGGACGGCACGCTGGAAGCGATGCCGGTGCCGGATGGCACGCCGTCGACCGCCTATGCCCGCGCCTATTCGGAAAGCGCGCTCCGCGCGATCATCGAGTGCCAGCCGTATAATTTGCCTGCGCAGTTCTTCGAGGAATGGAAGTCCTTCACACCGGTCTTCCAGGAACGACCGGCCTGAACGCAGGTAGCGCCAATTTAATTCCCACGTTGAAGTGACCGATGACCGATCAAGATAAACTGCGCTACAAGCTGCTGCTCCCCAATCGCCGGCAGATCATTTCCGGCATGGCCGCCTTCGGCGCGACGGCTGCGCTCGCGCCGCGCAGTGCGCTGGCGCAGAAGCGCATCACCATCACCGAAGGCGACTTCGCGCCGCTGCCGATCGCGATTCCGAATTTCACCGCCGGCACGCCCGCCGACGATGAGGTCGCCGTCGGCGCCACCCAGGTCATCACCAACAATCTGAAGCGCAGCGGGCTGTTCGCGCCGATCGACCAGGCCGCCTATATCGACAAGTCGGTCAATTTCGACCAGGCGCCGAACTTCCAGAACTGGAAGACCATCAATGCGCAGGCCGTCGTGGTCGGCCGCATGACGCGGATGCAGGACGGCCGGCTGCGGGCGGAATTCCGCCTGTGGGACGTCAACACCGCGCAGCAGCTTGCCGGCCAGCAGTACAACACCACGCCGGAATCCTGGCGCCGCATCGGCCACATCATCTCCGACCAGGTCTATGAGCGCCTCACCGGCGAGAAGGGCTATTTCGACAGCCGCGTCGTGTTCGTCGACGAGACCGGCCCCAAGGAGCGCCGCGTCAAGCGGCTGGCGCTGATGGACCAGGACGGCGCCAATGTGCGCTATCTGACCCGCGGCGCCGACCTCGTGCTGACGCCGCGCTTCTCGCCGTCGAGCCAGGAAATCACCTACATGGAGTTCGGCCAGGGCGATCCGCGCGTCTATCTCTTCAACATCGAGACCGGCCAGCGCGAGATCGTCGGCAATTTCCCCGGCATGTCGTTCGCGCCGCGCTTCTCGCCGGACGGCCAGCGCGTCATCATGAGCCTGCAGCAGGGCAGCAACGCCAATCTGTTCGTGATGGATCTGCGCTCCAAGACCACCACGCGGCTGACCGACACGCCGGCGATCGACACCTCGCCGTCCTACGCGCCCGACGGCTCGAAGCTGTGCTTCGAATCCGACCGCGGCGGCAAGCCGCAGATCTATGTGATGGCGGCAAGCGGCGGCGCGGCGCAGCGCATCTCCTTCGGCGAGGGCTCCTACTCCACGCCGGTGTGGTCGCCGCGCGGCGATTACATTGCGTTTACCAAACAGGGCGGCGGCCAGTTCGCCATCGGCATCATGAAGACCGACGGCAAGGACGAGCGCATCCTCACCTCGGGCTATCACAATGAAGGGCCGACCTTCGCGCCGAACGGCCGCGTGGTGATGTTCTTCCGCGAGGCGGGCGGCAATTCCGGGCCGTCGCTGTTCACCGTCGACGTCTCCGGCCGCAACGAACTGCGCGTGCCGACGCCGGGATTTGCCTCCGATCCGGCATGGTCGCCGCTACTCTCGTAATGCGCGAGCGGGAAGCGTTACAATCACCAGAACGTTAATCGGCAAACATTGCCTAGCCTGCTGATTTTCCGGGCAGATTTTCGCCGTGCGCGGCAAAAAGCAATATCTCGCTAACCCTGTTCCCTCAGAAAGACTTCATCTGCCGTCGGTAGAACTACGCCCCAGACAGGACGCGTGCGCTGCCGATGCAGTTGGTCGATCAGAAAAAGCGGAGCAATCAGGAAGAGCTGGAGCCGGTGCTCTACGCCGCGCTGATCGATTCCATGTGCCAGAACTTCTGGCCCATGATGATCGGCACGCTGTGCACCGCGACCGCCGCCGTTCTGACTGCGATGAAAACCGGCAACGAGCTGCTGTGGCCGATGGCGGCTGCGATCGTCGGCATCGGCACGCTGCGCGCCTTCCAGATGCGCAAATACGAGCGGCGCACCCAGGTGCTGTCGTTCGACCAGGCGAAATATCTGGAGCCGCGCTACGCGGTCGGCGCCATCGTCTATGCCGGCGTGCTCGGCGCCTGGTGCTTCCTCACCATCGTCGGCAGCGACGATGCGATCGCCCATATGCTGTGCGTCGCCGTGACCGTCGGCTACACCTGCGGCGGCGCCGCGCGCAATTACGGCCGGCCCAAGCTGCTGCAGCTCCACATCCTCTTTGCCTGCGGCCCGATGTCGGTGGCGCTCGCCTTGCAAGGCGGCGTCTACTACATCGCTCTCGCCGTGCTGCTGGCGCTGTCCTTCTTCGGGTTGAAGGGCATCAACCTCAGTCTGAATGCGATCTTCGTCAAGGCGCTGACTTCGAGCTTCCGCGAGGCCGCGCTGGCCGGTCAGTTCGACACCGCGCTCAACAACATGCCGCATGGCCTGTGCATGTTCCGCGCCGACGGCAGGCTTGCGGTGATGAACCACCGCTTCAGCGAGATGATGAACCTGTCCGATGGTCTGGTGCAGCGCGGCGCATCCGCGTCCGACATCATCGACGCCTGCGTGCTGGCGGGATCAATTTCGGCCGCGAGCGGCAAGATGATCCTGGCCGAGATCGAGAACACCCGCGCCCGCGACATGATCACCGCCGATCCGGACGTCGCGCGCGGCCGCTCCATGTCCTGGACGTTCCAGCCGATGTCCGGCGGCGGCGCCGTCGTGCTGCTCGAGGACATCACCGAGCGGCGCAATGCGGAAGCCCGCATCAGCCACCTTGCCCGGTACGACGAACTTACGGCGCTGCCGAACCGCGTCAATTTCCGCGACGAGATCGGCCGCCTGCTGGCCACCCAGCACGGCCACGACCACATCTCGGCGCTGCTGTTCGTCGACCTCGACCAGTTCAAGCAGGTCAACGATACGCTCGGCCATCCCTGCGGCGACCAGCTGTTGTGCGCGGTGGCGGACCGGCTGCGCGAGATGCTGCGGCCGGAGGATTTCGTCGCCCGCTTCGGCGGCGACGAGTTCGTCGTGTTCCAGCAGAACATCCATTCGGCCGAGGACGCCGCGGGCCTTGCCAAGCGCATCGTCGACCGGCTGAGCGAGCGCTACAAGATCGACAACCATCTGGTCGAGATCGGCGCCAGCGTCGGCATCGCCGTGACCGCGCCCGGGGTTTCCGCCGACACGCTGCTCAAGAACGCCGACATGGCGCTGTACCGCGCCAAGGCCGACGGCCGCGGCACCTACTGCTTCTTCCGCGACGAGATGGCGCAGACCGTGGAAGCGCGCCGCATCCTCGAGCTCGACCTGCGCAAGGCGCTGGCCAACGAGGAATTCGAGCTGTTCTACCAGCCGCTGGTCAACCTGAAGTCCGGCAAGATTGGCACCTGCGAGGCGCTGCTGCGCTGGAACCATCCGGTGCGCGGCACGGTGTCGCCGATCGACATCATTCCGGTCGCCGAGGACATGGGCCTGATCGTCGATCTCGGCCGCTGGATCCTGCGCAAGGCCTGCATGGAGTGCATGAAGTGGCCGGCCGGCGTGTCCGTCGCCGTCAACTTCTCGCCGCAGCAGTTCCACCAGCGCGACATCCTCAGCGAAGTCCGTTATGCGCTCGAAGTCTCGGGCCTGCCGGCCGAACGGCTGGAGATCGAGATCACCGAAGTCCTCGCTGTTGCGCAACACCCAGCTCACCCACGACGTGCTGGCGCAGCTGCATGCGCTCGGCGTGCGCATTTCGCTGGACGATTTCGGCACCGGCTATTCCAGCCTCAGCTACCTGCACAATTTCCCGCTGCAGAAGGTCAAGATCGACCGCTCCTTCCTGGAGGGCATCGATTCCGACCGGCCGCTGACCCTGCTGCGCGGCGTGGCGCGGCTGTCGGCCGACCTCGGCATGTCCGTGGTGGTGGAGGGCATCGAGACCAACGAGCAGCTGGAGCGCGTCTCGAGCGACGGCACGGTCACAGAGGCCCAGGGCTATTTGTTCAGCCGGCCCGTCCCGGCGGTGCGCATCCGCCAGCTGCTCAACGCCTCCCACGGCCGCCGCCCGGCCGAAGGGACTTTGCACGTCGTCAGTTCTATCGCCTGAAATATACTTCGACCAAAGGATTAGCCGGGCCCGTAATTCTACCGGCCCAAGTAGTTAACCCTAACATTGCTATAGCTTTGCAATTTCGTTAAGAGGCTGTTAAGGTTTTGTTTCACTCGCGTTAGTTGAACGGACGGCGCCTTGGAAGTGTTCAGGAGTAACGTAATGGGATCCCCGGCCGAAAGCCGCCCCACGGCCTATGCACGGGGTTCTGATCTTCTCGAACAAGTCGATTACCGTCTAGCCCAGACCCGCGAGGAAAAGGAAAAAATCTACAACCTCCGGTACCGGGCCTATCTGCGCGAGGGCGCGGTCAAGGAATCGGCCGAGCAGCGCGTCACCGACCAGTATGACGATCTGCCCAACTCCTGGACGTTCGGCGTTTACGTGGCCGGGGAGCTCTACAGCTCGGTCCGCATCAGCCTGTTGACCTCGGAGTACCGGCAATCCTGCTCGGCGGAAGCCTTTGGCGAGATCCTTCTGCCGATGCTCGACCAGGGCAAGGTGATCGTCGATCCCGCCCGCTTCGTCGCCGACCCGGACAAGGTCCGCCGCCTGCCGGAACTGCCCTATGTGACGCTGCGGCTCGCCTATATGGCCTGCGAGTATTTCAACGCCGACCTCGGCCTCGCCATCGTGCGCGCCGAGCACCAGGCGTTCTATCGCCGGGTGTTCCTGCACGAGACCATCGCCGAGCCCCGCATGTTCCCCGGCCTGCTCAAGCCGGTCGGGCTGATGGCGGCGGATTTTCCGCGGCTCAAGGAAAAGGTGTTCGAGCGCTACCCGATGATGCGCTCGACCGCCTTCGAGCGGCGCATGCTGTTCGACGCCCCGGGCTTTGCCCAGGTGCCCGCCGGCCTCCTGGTCGCCTCTGACGAGCTGTCGTCGATCGTCCCCCAGACCTGAACGGACGCGACGTTCATCTGGCTGAACGGCGGCGGCCGGAGCGCCTGAAACCGTTGCCGTGGTGCCGCGGTCCACGGAATTCCGACAAAAACGCCACATGAACGGCCAGTTCCGCAGCCTTCGGCCGCTTGCCTCCACCATCGCGCCATATTTACAAATGATTAACTATCGCGGTCGCTTTTCGCCGATTGGCGGCATTTGAACGGTGCCGGCAACACCCCATCAAGGTTGACGGAACGTTCGCTTAACCAACGCCCTGTAGACCGGATGACAGTATTGAGAACGTGAGCGTGGAGGCTCCCGGAATGAGAAACCAGATGCGTATCCTCCAGGGTTTGAAGCTGGCCGCCGTGCTGGCCGTGGCGCTGACCATGGGCGCTTGCGCCAACAAGAACGCTGCGACCGATGCGATGGCGAATGCCGCCACCCCGGGCAGCCAGCAGGACTTCGTGGTCAATGTCGGCGACCGCGTGTTCTTCGAGAGCGACCAGACCGAGCTCAGCCCGCAGGCGATCGCCACGCTGGAGAAGCAGGCGCAGTGGCTGCAGACCTATAACCGCTACGCCTTCACCATCGAAGGCCATGCCGACGAGCGCGGCACCCGCGAATACAACATCGCGCTCGGCGCCCGCCGCGCCCAGTCCGTGCGTTCGTTCCTGGCTTCGCGCGGCATCGATGCGAGCCGCATGCGCACCATCTCCTACGGCAAGGAGCGCCCGGTCGCCGTCTGTAACGACATCTCCTGCTGGTCGCAGAACCGCCGTGCGGTCACGGTGCTGAACGCCAGCTCCTAAAAGTTCGTGCTTGGGGTGAGTAGCCGGCGTCCCTCGGGACGCCGGTTTCGTTTTGTCGTCCGTCAGCGGCGCTCGATGAAGCCCGCATCACTGCCATGGCCCGCTCGGGCGCATCGGGAATCACGGCGTGGCGGCAATCGGCAAATCGCTCGAACTGCACGAGATCGGCGGGCAGGGCGGCTGCGATGTCGGCCTGGCTTTCGATCGGGTGAACCGGATCGTCTTCGCCGCCGAGGATCAGTGTCGGGCAACGGATGCGGTGCAGATCGGGAAAGAAGTCGAAGCGGCGGCTCTCGCCGCCGGGCCGGGTAAACCAGTGCAGCACCTCCGGGCGATTGACGGCGCGGCGCGCCATGTCGGGATCGCGGGGAACGCGGGTAGTAGAGCGGCAGCGCCAGCCGCAGCCACGCCTGCGAGCGAGGCCTGATCGGGATGACCCTCGAGTTCCAGGAACCGCCGCCGCGCCAGCGCGGCGACCTCCGCGCCGCCAAAGCGTTCGAACAGCTCGAGCGCCGGCGTTCGCGATAGGAGCCGCCGGTGGCTTCGGTGCTGATCAGGATGAGTTTCGAAGGGATGCGCCGGGATGGCGCGTGGCGTAGGACAGCGCCACCATGCCGCCGAACGATGCGCCCAGCACGATCGGATCGACAATGCCGAGGGCATCGCAGAACGCCCTGATGTCGTCGCCCCATTGCGGCCAGGTTCCAGCCTTCGCGCGGGCCGTCTTCGCTGCGGCCATTGCCGCGATGATCGAGAAAGATGATCTGGGCGACATCGGCCAGCGCCGAATAGGCCGGCCGGTAAATCGAGTGGTCGAAACCGGGGCCGCCATGCAGCAGGATCAGGGTCGGCCGTTGCCGCATCGTGGGGCCGTCGGGGACGAGCTTCGCCGCCCTCGACGTCGAAGAACAGGCGGACGCCGTTCACGGACACGTGCATGGCCCGATCTCCTTCATGTTGATGAACGGTCGACCCGACCAAGCCGCTTGCTTGTTTGGAAGGCAGCACTAAACCATACCGCAGGAATCCAAAGCCCAGTCACAATTCCGGCGTACTCCGTCCCTCATCTGATTCCCGCTTGTCGCGGAAATTTCGCCGTCCAGGACAACATGTCACCCAGACTTCATAGACTTATCCGCGCCGTGGCCGTTGCCGCGGCGCTTGCCATCGCCCCGCAGGGCTTTGTTGCTTCGGCCTTCGCCCAGGATGCCGACCTCGAGTTGCGCATCCAGCGGCTGGAGAACCAGCTGCGCCAGGTCACCGGCCAGAACGAGGAACTGCAATACCGCAACCGCCAGCTCGAGGAGCGGCTGCGCCAGCTCGGCGCGGCGCCTCCGGGAGCGCCCGGCGCCCAAGCTGCCCGCGGCTCAGCCGAACGTCGCGGCCGTGCCGCCGGCGCAGGCCAATCCAGGCTACCGGCAGCCGGCCTATCCGCCGCAGCAGGGCACCTACGAGCAGCCGCAGATCGCCGCACCCGCGCCGATCATGCAGGAGGCTCCGCCGCCCGCGGCAGGCAACCGCCGCCGCGGCGATGCCTTCGACCCCTCGCAGAATCCGAACGCGCCCGGCGCACCGAAAGCGCTCGGCGGCGGCCAGATGCCCGTCACCAACGAGGCCGCGGTCGGCGCGCCCGGCGGCCGTGGCCCCGGCGAGCCGCTCGACCTCGGCGCCGTCAGCCCGCGCGCGCCCGCTGCCGGCGTGCCTCCGGCGCAGGGCCCTTCCGCATCGCTGACGACGTTGCCGCCCTCGGCGACGCCGCGCGACGAGTTCGACCTCGGCATCGGCTACATGCAGCGCAAGGACTATGCGCTGGCCGAAGAGACGATGAAGAATTTTGCGCAGAAATATCCGAATGATCCGATGATCGCGGATTCGAAATACTGGCTCGGCGAAAGCTATTTCCAGCGCCAGCAATATCGCGAGGCCGCGCAGGCCTTCCTCGGCGTGACCAGCGACTACGAGAAGTCGGCGAAGGCGCCCGACGCGATGCTGCGGCTCGGCCAGTCGTTGGCGGCGCTGAAGGAGAAGGAGGCGGCCTGCGCCGCCTTCGGCGCGGTGATCCAGAAATATCCGCGCGCATCGGCCGGCGTGAAGTCGGCCGTGGACCGTGAGCAGAAGCGGGTAAAGTGCTAAGCAATCGATGACGGGGCCGAGCGGCTCCGCATCGACGGCGGCACATGAGCGAGAAAAAATCCCCGATCTCGGCGAGGCAGGCGCGAACGATCTTCGCGCCCTGGAAGGCCGTGCCCGCGGTCGTGCTGGCCGTCTCGGGCGGGCCGGATTCGGTGGCGCTATTGTGGCTGGCGGCGCGCTGGCGCAGCCAGCTCAAGCGCGGGCCGCGGTTGATTGCCGTCACCGTCGATCACGGCTTGCGCAAGGAGGCGGCGCGAGAAGCGCGCGACGTCAAGCATCTCGCGCGCACGCTCGGGATCGAGCACCGCACCCTGCGCTGGACCGGCACGAAACCGAAGACAGGAATTCCAGCTGCCGCGCGCGAGGCGCGCTACCGGCTGCTGGCCAAGGCCGCGCGCGCCAGCGGCGCCACGCATGTCGCCACCGCCCATACCAGCGACGATCAGGCCGAGACGCTGCTGATGCGGCTGCTTCGCGGCAGCGGTGTCGCTGGGCTTGCCGCGATGGCGGCCGAGAGCGAGCGTGAAGGCGTGCGGCTGGCGCGGCCGCTGCTCGACATTTCCAAGGCGGAGCTGATCGCGACGCTCGAGGCGGCCGGCATCGCCTTTGCCGATGATCCCACCAATCGCGACATGACGTTCACGCGCCCGCGGCTGCGCGCGTTAATGCCTGTTCTCGCGGAGGAGGGCGCCGATGCCAGGACATTGGCGCGGCTGGCCTCGCGGCTTGCGCGCGCCAATGCCGCCGTCGAGGTGCTGGCTGACGGCGCCGAGCGCTATCTCGGCCTGACCGATCGCAGCGCGTCGCACGGCGGCTACGATGCGCGCGCATTTGCGGCACTCCCCGAGGAGATTCGCCTCCGGCTGCTCAGGCGCGCGATCGACAGGCATGGGCATGAGGGGCCGGCGGAACTCGGCAAGATCGAGATCCTGCTGGCGGCCGTGGACCGCGCGATCGCCGAGGGGCAATCCAGGCTGAAACAGACCCTCGCAGGGGCCGCGATCAGCCTTTCCAAGGGGCGAATCCTGATCCAGCCGGCGCCGCCGCGCCGCCGCCGGCCCGCGTGACGACCCGACATTGCCGCGGTCCATCGCCGGGACGCTTAACCACCCCCCAAAAACGGCAGGCAAATCGCCATTATTTCAGCTGGAATCGGGATAGGATGCGCTAAATAGTCCTGTCCCGTTCCCTTGGCATCGAGGGACGCGCCACCTAAATTGTATTGCAGTCGAGCCGGGGAATCCCTCGTGGCTACCGGGGTTTACTGCCAAGGATAAGGGCCGCGATCCGCGCGACCACGAAGGAAAGTCGATGAACGCCAATCTGCGCAACTTCGCCCTCTGGGTCATCATTGTCCTGTTGCTGTTGGCGTTGTTCACGCTCTTCCAGAATCCGGGCACGCGCACCGCCTCGCAGGACATTCCGTTCTCGCAGCTGCTCAGCGAAGTCGACCAGAATCACGTCCGCGATGTCGTGATCCAGGGCCCGGAGATTCACGGCACCTTTACCAACGGCTCGAGCTTCCAGACCTATGCGCCGAGCGATCCGACGCTGGTCAAGCGCCTCTATGACAGCAAGGTCTCGATCACCGCCAAGCCGCCCGGCGACAACGTGCCGTGGTTCGTGTCGCTGCTGGTCTCCTGGCTGCCCTTCATTGCGCTGATCGGCGTGTGGATCTTCCTGTCGCGGCAGATGCAGGGCGGCGCCGGCAAGGCGATGGGCTTCGGCAAGTCGCGCGCGAAGATGCTGACGGAAGCGCATGGCCGCGTGACGTTCGAGGACGTCGCCGGCGTCGACGAGGCCAAGCAGGACCTGCAGGAGATCGTCGAATTCCTGCGCGACCCCGGCAAATTCCAGCGCCTCGGCGGACGCATTCCGCGCGGCGTGCTGCTGGTCGGCCCGCCCGGCACCGGCAAGACGCTGATCGCGCGCGCGGTCGCGGGCGAAGCCAACGTGCCGTTCTTCACCATTTCCGGTTCCGACTTCGTCGAGATGTTCGTCGGCGTCGGCGCCTCGCGCGTCCGTGACATGTTCGAGCAGGCCAAGAAGAACGCGCCCTGCATCATCTTCATCGACGAAATCGACGCGGTCGGCCGTCATCGCGGCGCCGGTCTCGGCGGCGGCAATGACGAGCGCGAGCAGACGCTGAACCAGTTGCTGGTCGAGATGGACGGCTTCGAGGCCAATGAAGGCGTGATCCTGATCGCGGCCACCAACCGGCCCGACGTGCTCGATCCCGCGCTGCTGCGCCCCGGCCGTTTCGACCGCCAGGTGGTGGTGCCCAATCCGGACGTCGGCGGCCGCGAACAGATTTTGAAGGTTCACGTCCGCAAGGTGCCGCTGGCGCCCGACGTCAACCTGAAGATCATCGCCCGCGGCACGCCCGGGCTTCTCGGGCGCCGACCTGATGAACCTCGTCAACGAGGCCGCGCTCACCGCGGCGCGCCGCAACAAGCGCATGGTGACCCAGTCCGAGTTCGAAGAGGCCAAGGACAAGGTCATGATGGGCGCCGAGCGCAAGTCGCTGGTCATGAGCGAGGAAGAGAAGATGCTGACCGCCTATCACGAGGCCGGTCACGCCATCGTCGGCCTCAACGTGCCGGCCGGCATTCCCGTGCACAAGGCGACCATCATTCCGCGCGGCCGCGCCATGGGCATGGTGAAGTTCCTGCCCGAGGGCGATCGCTACTCGATGAAGTACAAGGAGTTCACCTCGCAGCTCGCAGTCGCCATGGGCGGCCGCGTCGCCGAGGAGATCACCTTCGGCAAGGACAACATCACCTCCGGCGCCTCCAGCGACATCCAGCAGGCGACCAAGATGGCCAAGGCCATGGTGACCCAGCTCGGCTATTCCGACGAGCTCGGCACGGTGGCCTATGGCGACAACCAGGAAGAAGTGTTCCTGGGCATGTCGATGGGCCGCCAGCAGAACGTCTCGGAAGCGACCGCCCAGAAGATCGACGCCGAAGTGCGGCGCCTGGTCGACGAAGGCTATGAGGCCGCGCGAAAAATCCTGACCGAGAAGAAGAAGGATTTCGAGATTCTGGCGCAGGCGCTGCTCGAATACGAGACGCTGAGCGGCGAGGAGATCGCCGACGTCATCAACGGCAAGAAGCCGAACCGCGAGTCCGTGCTGGAGCCGACCGGCCCGCGCACCTCGGCGGTGCCGCCGGCCGGCAAGTCGCGCCCGCGTCCCGATCCGGATGCCGGCCTGGAGCCGCAGCCGCAGGCGTGAGTCATGGCCGGCTATTCCGGCAGGAGTGTTGTGCAAAAGCTCGGCCTCAAGCCGGGCTTTTGTATTTTTGTCGATGGTGCACCGGCTGCTTATGACGCCATCGTCGGCGACTTGCCGGACGATGTGCGGATCGCGGCAAAGCTCAAGCCGCCGCTCGATATGGTGCACGTCTTCGCCACCGTCGCCGCGACCCTGCGCAAGAAGCTTCCATCCTGCCGCGAGGCGATCGCACCCGACGGCATGGTGTGGGTGTCGTGGCCGAAGAAATCTTCGGGCGTTGCGACCGACGTCACCGAGCATGTGGTGCGCGACACGGCGCTGTCGCTCGGGCTCGTCGACATCAAGGTCTGCGCGATCGACGATACCTGGTCCGGATTGAAGCTCGTGATCCCGGTCGCGCAGCGCAAGGCGAGGCCCGTCGCGCCGAAGATTCGATAATCACTTCCTGTTCTTCCATTCGGCGATGGTGAGGATGTCGGGCGCCTCGCCATAGGCGTGGGTCCAGGAGTTGACCGACCACTGGCCGCCATCGGCGGTCTCGACGATGACAGGCGTCGTATGCGGCTGCTTGCCGTCGATGATGAGGCCGCGCGACACGGGCTCGCCGACCACGTGGAATTTCATCAGCTTGTTGCGTTCGAACAGCCGCAACAGCTCGGTGATGTTGGCGGTCAGGTCGATGCAATCCATCTGCGCCGGGCCCGACTTCGTCGTCGCGCTGGCATAGGCGATGCGGTTGACAGTGCCGGCGACCTTGCCGCTCTCGCGGTCGAACCAGGCAACGACCTTGGCCAGCGCCTTGCGCTCGTCCTTGGCCGAACGCGCCTTGCCGAGCGTGCTGCGGATCGACGGCAAGGCGCGCCGGCGTCAGCACAAACTGGTTGCGCGCGGCGCAGCCGAAGCCGTGACAGATGACCAGGACGGGCGAGGCCTCGGTGCCAAGCGACAGATCCCTCAGGAACGTCGCGCCGCCGTCGGCCGCGCCGGCGGACGAGGGCGCACAGCCGACGACGGCGGCGATCAGGATATTTTGGAGGAAGCGGGATCGAAGCGACATGACAAAATAGTCTGGTTACTCAATGCAATTCTACGGCGAGATTTTTGCAAGCGCACGACGGCGGCGCAATCGGAATTTGGTCATGGCATCCATGATTTGATCGTGGCATGCTTGCAAGACGTCGAGATCGCGGTCAACCGCGGCCGATGTGAGGGCGACCAGAACAGGGGAGGGGCCATGCGTTCCGTCATCGGGTCTAGCGCAATCGTGATTTGCGCAGTGCTGGCATCGTCCGCCGGCGGAAGTGCCGCCGAGATGCGCGGCGTCACCGCAACCGAAATCAAGATCGGCCAGACCATGCCCTATAGCGGCCCGGTCTCGGCGTTCGGCGCGCTCGGCAAGGGCGAGGTCGGCTATTTCAAGATGCTCAACGAGCGCGGCGGCATCAACGGGCGCAAGGTCAATCTGATCTCGCTCGATGACAGCTATGCGCCGCCGAAGACGGTGGAGCAGACGCGGCGGCTGGTCGAGAGCGACGAGGTCGCGCTGGTGTTCTCCTCCATCGGCACCGCGCACAACACGGCGGTCGCCAAATATCTGCAGAGCAAGAACATCCCGCAGCTCTTCATCGGCTCCGGCGCCTCGAAATTCTCCGACATCACGCAATATCCGCAGGCGACGATGGGCGTGCAGGCGCCGTTCCGCTACGAGGCGCGGCTCTATGCGCGCCATGCGCTGGCGAAAAATCCCAACGCGAAGTTCGCCGTGATCTCGCAGAACGACGATTACGGCCGCGACTATTTGCTCGGGCTGAAGGACGTGCTCGGCGAGAAATACGATTCCATCGTCACCAGCGCGACCTACGAAATCCAGGATCCGACCATCGATTCCCAGATCGTCAAGTTGAAGGCCTCCGGCGCCGACGTGTTCGTGATCGCGGCGACGCCGAAATTCGCAGCGCAAGCGATCCGCAAATCGTTCGAGATCGGCTGGCGGCCGATGACGTTCCTGTCCAATGTCGCGGTGTGGATCTCCACCGTCATGGAGCCGGCCGGCGTCGAGGCCGGCACCGGCATCCTGTCGACCGCCTATGTGAAGGATCCCGACGATCCCGCCTGGAAGGACGATCCCGGCGTCAAGGCGTGGCGCGAATTCATGATCAAATACGTGCCCGACGGCGACCTGCACGACACCAACTATGTCAACTCCTACAACAGCGCGATGGCGCTGGAAGCCGTGCTGAAGGCCTGCGGCGACGATCTCTCCACCGAGAACATTTTGAAGCAGGCCTATGCGATCAAGGACCTGGAATTGCCGATGCTGCTGCCGGGCATCAAGGTGAATACGTCGCCGACCGATCACGTGCCGGTCGACCAGATGCAGTTCATGCGCTTCAACGGCAAGACCTGGGAACGGTTCGGGGAATTGCTGACGGGGAACTGAGGTTTTCTCCGCTGTCGTCCCGGCGAACGCCGGGACGACAGTGAGATTTTGGCGGCCATCGCGGCCAACCCTTAAGAAATCTTAAATCCAGTCCGGCCTATTGCTGGAGGACGCGCCCGTCCTTGCCCGCGCAATGGGATTCCGCATGGCCGAAGCTACCGCCCCGATCACGCCGCCCGACATCAGCGCGATTCCGCCGGCGCTGTTCAATGCGTGCTTCGTGCTGTTCACCATCAATGCGGTGTATTTCCCGATCGCCTGGTTCTCGCATTGGTGGATCTACGATCCGACTGGGCTGGGCATCCCCACCGACTTCGTCAACGTCTGGGCCGCCGGCAAGCTCGTGCTCGATGGCACGCCGGCGCTGGCTTACGACTGGGACATCCAGAAGAAGATCGAGGTCGCGCTGCTCGGTCAGGACTTCATCGGCTATTTCGCCTGGCACTATCCGCCGCCATTCCTGATCGTGGCCGCGGGGCTTGCGCAGTTTCCCTACGCCGTTGCCTTCGCCGGCTGGATGGCGATCAGCGTCGTGCCGTATGCGGCGGTCATCCGCGGCATCGTCGGCCGCCCGTTCGGCTTCATGCTCGCCATCGCTTTCCCGATGGCGTTCAGCAACACGCTGGTCGGACAGAACGGCTTTCTCACCGCGGCGCTGATTGGCGGCACGCTCTATCTGCTGCCGATGCGTCCGGTGCTGGCGGGCATTTGCCTGGGATTGCTCAGCTACAAGCCGCAATACGGCCTGCTGTTTCCGCTGGTGCTGATCGCGGCCGCGCAGTGGCGCGCATTTACCTCGGCTGCTGTCACGGTCGCGGTGCTCGCTTTCGTCTCCTGGCTCGCCTTCGGCACTGAGGCGTGGAAAGCGTTCTTCCACTGGATCCCGATGTTCTCGCAATCCTTCCTCAGCGAGGGCAAGGCCACCTGGTGGAAACTGCAATCGCTCTACTCGCTGATGCGCTTCATGGGCGGCGCGGAGTCGTTCGCCTGGGCCGTGCACTGGGTGTTCACCGCATCGGTCGCGACCGTGCTGGTGCTGATGTGGCGCAGCCGCGTGCCCTACACGCTGAAGGCCGCCGCGCTGGCGTGCGGCACGCTGCTGGTGACGCCGTATCTCTTCATGTACGACATGGTGGTGCTGGCGATCCCTGTCGCCTTCCTGGTCCGCATTGGGCTGAGAAGCGGTTTCCGCCCTTACGAATTGCCGGCGCTGGCCGTCGCGCTGGCGCTGTTCTTCTGCTTCATCTTCGAAGGCATCCCCGTGGGCCTCGGCATCAGCCTGATCGTCTCCGGCCTCGTGCTGCGCCGGGCCGGGCACTGGTGGCGGCGCGAGCCGGCGCAGGCGCTGGCCCCGGTCGGCGCCTGAAACCCGCCGGCGCAGTCTGGCTGCCCGGTAAATGGTCATTCCGGCATCACAAAACCGTCTTGCCAGCCAGCCTGAATAGTTGTTCAGTTCTTGATGGCGGCCGGCTTTCGGCTGCCCAAGTAATGGACGCGTAGCTTCCTCAGAGTAGGCGCGCGTCGCGGGACGGAATACGCGCCATGGTCTATCGGCGAACCCATCAGGTGGTGAAGCGGCTGGCCGCACGGCGCAGCGCCATTCTTGCTGCGGCAAGGGACGCGGCGGCCGAAGGCGGCATGACCGCGGTGCAGATCGCGCCCGTCGCGGTCCGCGCCAATGTCGCCGCCGGCACCGTCTATCGCTACTTCCCCTCCAAGGCCGACCTGATCTCGGAATTGATCGCCGATGTCTCGCGCGACGAGCTCGCCGCGATCCGCCGCGCCGCCGATGCCGCGCCCGGACCGTCGTCGGCGCTGGCCGCCGCCGTCACTACGGTCGCCGTGCATGTGCTGTCGCAGCGCAAGCTCGCCTGGGGCATTCTGGCCGAGCCGGTCGATGTCGACGTCACCGCTTCGCGGCTGGCCAGCCGTCGCGAGATCGCGGGCGAAATCGCCGCACGCATCGATGCCGCCGTGCGCGCCGGGCACCTGCCGGCGCAGGACACCGCGCTTGCCGCCACCGCGCTGCTCGGCGCGCTGCATGAAGCCCTGGTCGGGCCGCTCGCGCCCGACAATCTCGAGGATTCCGCGAAACTGCGCGATGCCGTGCAGACGGTGACGCTGCTGGCGCTGCGCGCGGTCGGCGTGATGGATGCGCGCGCGCGCGGACTCGTGGTGCAGGCCGTGTTGCCGGCGAAGGCGCTGGTCGGCGCTTAGGACTTTTTCTTAACGGGGCCTTCCGGCTTGCCGGAGCCTTCCGGCCCCGCGACAGCGGCGATGCGCAGCATGTTGGTGGTGCCGGCAATTCGCAGCGGCACGCCGGCGACGATGATCACGCGCTGGCCGGCATTGGCAAAGCCGTCCCTGAAGGCAATCGTGCCGGCGCGATCCACCATGTCGTCCTGGTCATGCGCGTCCTCGGCGACGACGCAATGCACGCCCCAGACCAATGCGAGCTTGCGGCCCGTCGCCATGTTCGGCGTGATCGCGACCACCGGCGGCTTCGGCCGCTCGCGCGCGACGCGGATCGCGGTGGAGCCCGAATCGGTCCAGCAGATGATGGCGGACAGCTCCAGCGTCTCGGCGATCTGCCGCGCGGCGTCAGCAATCGCATCGCCCACCGTCGGCTCCGGCTCCATGCGCTGCGCCGACAGCACGCTGCGATAGGTCGGATCGCGCTCCACCTCCTCGCCGATGCGGTTCATGGTGGAGACGGCTTCGATCGGAAATTTACCCGCGGCGGACTCCGCCGACAGCATGATCGCGTCGGCGCCTTCATAGACGGCGGTGGCGACGTCGGAAACTTCGGCGCGGGTCGGCACCGGAGACTGGATCATCGATTCCAGCATTTGGGTCGCGATCACCACCGGCTTGCCGGCGCGGCGCGCCATCCGCGTCATCTGCTTCTGCAGGCTCGGCACCCGCTCCAGCGGCATTTCGACGCCGAGATCGCCACGCGCCACCATCAGCGCGTCTGATACTTCGATGATATCGCCAAGGCGGTCGATCGCCTGCGGCTTCTCGATCTTGGCCATCACAGCCGCGCGGCCGCGGATCATGCGCTTGGCTTCCTTGACGTCCTCGGCACGCTGCACGAAGGACAGCGCGATCCAGTCGATGCCGGTGGTCACCGCGGCCTCGAGATCCTCGCGGTCCTTCGGCGTCATCGCCGAGACCGGGAGGTCCGTGTCGGGCAGGCTGACGCCCTTGCGGTCGCTCATCTTGCCGCCGACCACCACGCGCGTCACCGCGCGCTCGGGCGAGGTTTCCTCCGCGATCAGCCGCACCTTGCCGTCGTCGAGCAGCAGGGCATGGCCCGGGCGAAGTGCTGCGAGAATTTCCGGATGCGGCAGGTACACGCGGTTCTTGTCGCCGGGCGTCTTGTCGGAATCGAGCGTAAAGCTCTGCCCGTTGTTGAGCTGCACGGCGCCGCCCTCGAACTGGCCGAGTCGCAATTTCGGGCCCTGCAGGTCGACCAGGATGCCGATTGGACGGCCGTAACTGCTCTCGACATTGCGGATGGTCTTCACCAGTTCCCGCATCTTGTCATGCGAAGTGTGGCTCATGTTGATGCGGAACACGTCGGCGCCGGCCTCGAACAGCTTGCGGATCATCGCGCTGTCGGAAGAGGCAGGCCCAAGCGTCGCGACGATCTTGATCCGGCGCAGACGCCTCATTGCTTGCTTCCCGGCGAAGGTGGCAGGCCGGGCCTGCTTCCCGGCGGCGTCAGGCCGGGTGTGCTGCCGGGCGAATTGGGCATTCCCGGCAGCCCGGGACCTCCCGGCCCGACCGTGCCGGGAATGCCCGGCACGCGCTGCGACGGCTGCTCGTTGGCTTCTGTCAGTTGCACCGTCCAGGACCGCTGCTCGGCGGTGTCGACCTCAAAATAACCGGTGCGGTCAAAGCCGCGCGCCAGGCAGTTCTCAGCGCCCTTGATGGTGAATTCCTTGTCGCGCGAGCACATGAACGCCTGTCCCGACCATTCGCCGCCGCGATCGTAATCGAGCGCGTAGATGTAATAGAACCGCGCGACCAGATTGCCGCGCAGCAGGGTTTCGCAACTGCGCGACGACACGTTCCACCAGCCCTCGGTGGTCCAGCCGTCGGCATCCTTGTAGCCGAGCGCGATGCCGACCCGGCTGGAGGTGTTGTTGCAGAGACGGAAGTCGGCACGCGCCGGATCGTTCCCGAGGAACAGGGCGGCCAGCGCCAGCAGCAGGCCGGCGGCGAGTCGGATCGGAAGCCTGATGGAAGGGGTCGAAGCGCGGGAAATCATGCAGCGAAGCTATATCAATTTATTGACGATTTCGCGTGTGAGGCTGGAACTGTCAACGTCGGGTACACCCATTTTAGGCCGCTGGGCGGGGAATTGCGCCCGTTAAGGTGCCGTTTTGCGCTGCGATGTGGCAAATTGTGTGACAATTGCTATCTCAGTGGACCCGGATGAACGCGAAGGGAACGGCCATGGCGATCGACGACAAGACCCGAACCGAACTGGAAGCCGCCGTGTTCCGCCGCCTGGTCGAGCATCTGCGTGGCCGCACCGACGTGCAGAACATCGAGCTGATGAATCTGGCGGGCTTCTGCCGCAACTGCCTGTCGAACTGGATGAAGGACGCCGCCGACGCCGGCGGGGTGAAGCTCTCCAAGGACGAAAGCCGCGAGGCCGTCTACGGCATGCCCTATGAGGAGTGGAAGGCGAAGTATCAGGGCGCGGCCACGCCCGAGCAGCTCGAGGCGATGAAGAAGGTCCACCCCGGCACTAGCCTGCCTTAAGCCTCTCTTGAGCTTTCTTGGCGCTTTTCCACGGCTCTTTTTGTCCGCGCAGCTTTGCTGTGGGTGCCTCTGTGGATGACGCGATGCTTCCTTGACGGAAGGGGTTGAAAAAATCGAGGGTCAAACCGGAAAAGCGCCGTGCTCCCGCATGCGCGCGTGAACCTCAACCGTCAGTTTCCGTCAGGAGTACACGATGGCTACGTCTGCCGCCGTCCAGGAAGAAGCGCCCGCGACACGATTCGCCAAAGACCAGCTGAAAGCCATCATCGAGCGCATCGAGCGGCTGGAAGAAGAAAAGAAGACGATCTCGGACGACATCCGCGACGTCTACGCCGAAGGCAAGGGCAACGGCTTCGACGTCAAGGCACTGCGTCAGATCGTCCGCCTGCGCAAGCAGGACCCCAACGAGCGGGCTGAAGCCGAGACGATCCTGGAAACCTACATGCAGGCGCTGGGGATGCTGTGAGGTGATAGCCTCGTAGCGCGCCTCATCCTCATGTCGTCCCTGCGAACGCAGGGACCCATAACCACAAATGCAGGTGTTGAAGCACGCTGGAGCTCCAGCGTGTTTTTTCACGCACGCCTGTGGTTATGGGTCCTCGCTTTCGCGAGGACGACAGCGGCGTTGTGGAGAGAGTCGCGCCTTAGCGCAGCGCGGCGGTGCGCACGACGAACGACATCGTCTCGAGCCGCGCGGTGGACGAGCCGGTGAAGCGGTCGGTGACGAGGCCGAGCGTCGGATCGTCCGAGAAGGTCATGGCGACGATCGCCTGCGGCTTGACGAAATGCCGGCGCATCAGGGTCAGGTCGGCATCGCCGAACACGGTGACATTCATCGACGTGCTGGCGCTCGGCGCCAGCATGATCACGCGCAGCCAGAGATCGTTGTCGCCCTTGGACGCGGTGAGACGGGCTGAGGTCGTGACGCCGCTCGCCCTGGCCGCTCTTGCCGACCACGGTGGTGACGTCGTTGAGGGCCATCGAATTCTTCGGCGTCGTCGCTTGGCGGGCGTTGCGCGGCGGCAGCGGCGCGCTGGCGGCGACGATGTTGGAACGGTCGACCGGCGAGGCGGAAGCCGGCGCATAGGCCATCGCCTTGTTGAAGCTCTCGGAGACGCTGGCGGTCGGCTGCGGATCGGCCGCGCCGACGGCCCGGCGGGCGTTGAGGGCGGCAACCTGCGCCGGCGTCGCCTGCTGCGGGGCGGGGATGTTATCCCAGAAGCCGCGGGCGTTGATGATGTCTGCGGGAGTCTGCGGGGCAGAGGTGGTCTGCGGGGCGGCAGCGCTTTGCGGCTTCGTCTCGACGGCGGCGGAGGCAGTGGCGGCGACCTTCGGCGCGGGGACGATCCTGGCGTCGGCGGAGGCGAGCTGCAGGGTCGAGGCGGCGGGCTTCGCAGGCTTCTCGGCGGGTTTGGCGGCGGCGACTGTGGTCTTGACCGGCTTTTCGATCTTGGCCGGAGCGGCGGCCGCGCCCTCGTCATCCTCTTCGCTGGCAGCCGATTTGCCCTTGAACAAGGCGGCCAGGAAGTTCGTCGACTTGCTGGCGGCCGGGGCGTCTTCGCCATCGCCGCGGCGATCGATGTCGGCCCGGGCGAGCTCATAGCCCTTCATCGGTCCGCTGGTCGACTGATGCACGGTGCGGCCGTCCGGGAAAACCTTGGCGAGCTGGTCATAGTTCATGCGCGGCCAGTGGCGCACGCTGCCGGTGTCCAGATGCACGAAGGGAGAGCCGGAGGTCGGATAGAAGCCGACGCCGCCACGCTGCAGGCGCAGGCCCGCGGCGCGAATGTCCGGCAGCGCCACGCCCGGAATGTGGAAGTCCATCGCATGGCCGAGCATGTGCTGGCTGTGACGGGCCACGCCGGAAGAGCGGCGGCGGAGCATGGCGTTGGTGCCGGGCGAACGGTAGGAGGAGATGATGTTGATCGGCTGCTTGCCGTCGACGTCGCGGTAGACCTCCCAGAGGATGTCGAACAGGCGACGATCCATCTCGGTCTTTTCCTGGCTGCGCCAGTCGCGGAGGAAGTGGTTGAGCTGCTTCAGCGCTTCTTCGTCATAGCGCCCGTCGCGCTTGAAGGTGACGGTGAGGTCTTCGCCGGAATGGGTGTGATGGAAGGAGAGGGTGCGGGTCTCGTTCAGGGCGGTGGCGTCGCGGACCGCTCCGGCTCCCGCGAAGAGCAACAATGTCGCAAGACCGGCGCGATAGCCGGCCTTCTGCGAGACGAGCGGTTTGATTTGGCGTGCGAAGACAGCCAGCACTATTGATGCCCACCCAAGATAACGACCGATCGCAGAGACCTTCCGTCGCCTGCGTTGCAAAACCGCCACGCGCGGCAACAAAAGAGAGTCAACGTTGTCTTAATGCGAGATGGTTAACCAAAGATTTACCATCCCGCCCCCGAAGTCGGCTTTAACCTAACCCGCCAAGTATGGCGAAAAAGTGCCTCACGCCCATCTCGCGGTGGAGAATGGTTAACGTAAACGGCCCCGCTCGGGGAGCGAGGCCGTTGATTTAGCTCAGCTTTTTGTCAAAGCCGCCAAGGGCTGTGATTAAGGAATCACCGGCGCTGTGGCTGCTGCGCACCACGCCGGCCGACCGGGGCGGGCGGCGGGGTCGGCGGCCCGAACAGCCGCGAGAAGAACGACGGGCCGCCCGAATACTGGTCATTGAAGGCGACGTTCGACGGCAGCTGGGAGCCGTTCGGCCGCGCGTAGCTCGGGTTGGCGTGGGAGACCACGTTCTCCAGGTCGCGGCCGCGGCTGCCCTTCATCAGCGGGATCATGGCGGCGTCGCGGCCATAGATGTCCTTGCGGATCTGCAGCTTGCCGGCGTCATCCACGAAGGCGGTCTGGTAGGTGATGTTGACCGGGATCGGGGTCGGGAATTTCAGGTCGATCTCGCTGTGGCCGTACATGCCGCGGATCTTCTCCGGCGTGTAGCTGGCGTTCGGCATCGTGATGTTGAGCAGCGTGGATGCGTACTGGTCCGGGTTCTGCACGCGCATGCAGCCATGGCTGTAGGCGCGCGATTCATGGGCGAACAGGTGCTTGTCCGGCGTGTCGTGCTGATAGACCAGGAACTTGTTCGGGAAGTTGAAGCGGACGCGGCCGAGCGCATTGGCTTCGCCCGGCGGCTGCGAGATGTGGATCGAGCCGTCGCGGTTACGCTCCAGCCGCAGGCCCATGCGCTGCAGCACGGTCGGGTCCTGCTGCAGGGCCGGCAGATATTCGTTGTAGATGATCGACGGCGGCACGTTCCAGGTCGGGTTGACCGTGATGAACTTCATCGTCTCCGTCAGCATCGGCGTTGCATGGCTGCCGGGCTTGCCGGTCACCACGCGCGTGGTCCAGACCTGGCCGCCGTTCTGCATCACCTTCAGCGTGAAGTCGGGAATGTTGAGGATGACGTAGGCGTCCTTGAGCGCGGACGCGCCGAGCTGCCGCGGCAGCCAGCGCCAGCGCTCCATGTTGACCAGCACGGTGTCGATGGTCTTGTCGCGCTTCGGGCTGTTGATCGCCTTGACGGTCTTGTCGTCGAGCACGCCGGTCGGCTTGAGGTCGGCGCCTTCCTGGAACTTGCGGACGGCGGCTGCGACCTTCTCGTCGTACTTGTTGTCGTCGGGATTCTCGATGCCGAGCTTGGCGCGCAGTTGCGGCACGCGCTCGTCTTCCGGCGCGACCGCGGGTTGCTTCTTGGTGGCGGGCTTGAACGTCAGCGCCGGGCCTTCCGCGATGGTGACGACGGGGCCGTCGCCCTGGCCGCGCAGCTCGGCGAGTTTCGCCTTCAGCTCCTTGTAGAGCTTGTGCGGCGGATTGTAGCTCTCCAGCGCCGCGGAAGCGTCCTGCGCGCCGGTCACGTTCGCCAGCACTTCCGACGGGTCGGTCGGATGATCGGGATAGAGGATGTCGTAGGAAACCTGCGAATAGTGCATCCGGCCGCTCTGCGCATGGCGCGCATAGTCGAGCATGCTGGAGGTGAGCTTCAACTCGGCATCGGCCAGCGCTTCCGGCGAAGTCGCAGCCGCGAAATCCGGCACCGGATAGTCGGAAAGGTTGAGGCCTTCGGAGGACGCGTCCTTCAGCCGCGCGATCACGCCCTTGGCGGACGCGGTCAGGCCGCCGGCCGTGGTCCACAGCGGCGCATAGTCACGCGTCGAGTAGAACTTCTCGACGGCCTGGCGCTCGCCCTTGCGGTCGAAATAGCGCAGGGCCTTGGCCGCGAGTTGCTCGCGCAGCTTGTCGGCGACCGGCTGGTCGGCCGCGGGAACGGTGCTCACCTTCACCGGCTCAGCTGCCGGGGCGGCGGCCGTCGCAGGCGCCGCGGCGGCGTCGGGTGGCGGTGTCGGCCTTCGGCGCTTCGGCGGCTTGGTCTCGGTCGCAGGCGCGGCGGCAGTTTCGGCGGGCTTCACGTCTACGGGTTTGGGATCGGTGTTGGCGTTGACTTTCGGCAGCTCGATCTGCTTCGGCGCCACGGACGCGGTCGCATCGATCTTGAAATCGTCGGCGGTCGGCGGCGGAACGTTGGCGGGCTGCGGGACCGGAATGGCGGCTTCGATCGCGAGGTCGGCCGCGGTGGCGCGCGGTGCGCCGGACTGGGCCAGTGCCGATGTCGCCGACACCGTGAGGAAGGTTGCCGCCACCGCCATCAGCGCGCGGTCAAATCCGCCACGGCTCTTCGAACTATCACGCATCGTCACACCCCCTTGGGCGAAACTGTCCCGGCAGCGAGACAGATCGAATATCGTTTGAACCAAGCCTGTGCGATCATATGGCGATCGCGCTTGCCTTGATCCTTGTTGAAGTCGCCACGCACGCACCGAGTCAACACGGACGATACATGCGCCGTTCTCAAGCAGCTAGCAGAGCCCGGGGCAACTCACGAACAACTGACCTCAAACGACCCCTTTTTGTTCAGGATTGCGCGCTTTTGCCACGCTGCCAGCCGTTTGTCTGTCACCTGCAAGCCACGGTTCGAAGGTTCCGGGCGCGCGCTGCCGCCGCAAAAGTGCCGCACTCGCCGACCCGCAATTCCGAATTGTCTCAGTTCGCCTCATCCGCATTGCCGGGCTCTTGCTCCGCGGCTTCGTCGAGCTTGCGATAGAGCGTGGAGCGGCCGATTTTCAACCGCCGGGCCACTTCCGACATCTGGCCGCGATAATGCGAGATCGCAAAGCGGATGATCTCGTTCTCGAGCTCTTCCAGCGGCCGTACCTCGCCGCCGCTGGTCAGCATCGACAGCGTGCCGGCGGCAGGGCAGGGGTGCAATCGGTATTTCGTTACCTGACACCATGGCAGGGCGCCGTCGAGGGCGCCACCACCAGCGGCTCGGCATGCTGGCTCGCCGCCGGGGCATGCGCTGAAGCCTGCGGGAAGTCGGCGAGGCCCAGCTGGTCGCCCTCGCTCATGACGACGGCGCGGTACACGGCGTTCTCGAGCTGGCGGATATTGCCGGGCCATTCGAGCTGGGCCAGATGCGTCATCGCCTCGCCCGATATCGCCGAGATCTGCCGGTTCTCCTCGGCGCAGAAGCGCGCGAGGAAGTGGCGCAGCAGATGCGGAATGTCCTCGCGGCGATGCCGCAGCGCGGGGATCGTCAGCGGCAGCACGTGCAGGCGATAGAACAGGTCTTCGCGGAATTGCCCGGCCTTCACGAGGTCGAGCAGCTTGCGGTTGGTGGCCGAGACGATGCGGACGTCGACCTTCACGGGCTTGCGCCCGCCGACGGCTTCGACGGTGCCTTCCTGCAAGCGCGCGCAACAGCTTGACCTGCGCGGCCAGCGGCAATTCGCCGACTTCGTCGAGGAACAGCGTGCCGCCATGTGCCTCGAGGAATTTGCCTTGATGGCGCTCGGTCGCGCCGGTGAACGCGCCCTTCTCGTGGCCGAACAGGATCGACTCCACGAGATTGTCGGGGATGGCGCCGCAATTGACCGCGACGAAGGGCTTTGCCTTGCGCTCGCCGCTGCCATGGATGGCGCGTGCGAACAATTCCTTGCCGACGCCGGATTCGCCCTCGATCAGCACGGGAATGGAGGAGGTGGCCGCCTTCTGGGCGGTGCGCAGCACGCCGGCCATGGCTTCACTGCGGGTGATGATGTCGGAGAAGGTCAGCCGGCCCTCGCGGCTGTGGCGGATGCGCTGCAATTCGCCCTTCAGCGCCGAGGTGTTGAGCGCGTTGCGCAGCGACACCTGCAGCCGCTCCATGCCGACCGGCTTGACCACGAAATCCTGGGCGCCGGCGCGCATCGCCGATACGACGTTGTCGATGCCGCCATGGGCGGTCTGCACGATGACCGGCAGGGTCAATCCCGCGTCGCGGATTTTCGCCAGCACGCCCATACCGTCGAGGCCGGGCATCACGAGGTCGAGCACCAGGCAGTCGATCCCCTGGCCGTCCGGGCCGGTCAAAAGCGCGACAGCGGCGTCGCCGGATTCGACCACGGCGGTTTCATAGCCGCATTTCTGCACCATGTTTTCAACCAGGCGACGCTGTACGGCGTCATCGTCGGCAATCAAAATGGTGGCAGCCATGGCACTCCCCGCACGTTACAACTATCTGTCCCGAATCGGGGCACTGTCGCCCATGCCGATTAATGCACTCTTAAACCTTGCCGTCCGGGCCGCTTTCGGCGCCGGCGATTTCTGAACACAGGTTTCCAGCAAGATGGCCTCTCGCTCTTCCACGCTTCGCAAATCGAACGTCCAACGCAAATCGGCGCCGGCAAGGCCGAAGGCCGCGCCCAAGGTCGGCAACAAGACCGGCAGGCTTCCGGAATGGAATCTCGCCGATCTTTATTCCGGCATCGATGCGCCGGAAGTGGCGCGCGATCTGGCGAAAATGGATGCTGATTGCGTCGCGTTTGAGACGGACTACAAGGGCAAGCTGGCCGAATTTACGGCAAGGGACGATGGCGGCCGCTGGCTTACTGAGGCGGTCCGGCGCTATGAAGCGATTGACGACCTGGCCGGCCGGCTCGGTTCCTATGCCGGCCTCGTGCATGCCGGCGACAGCGTCGACCCCGCGATTTCGAAATTCTACGGCGACGTGTCGGAGCGGCTGACCGCGGCCTCGACGCATCTGCTTTTCTTCGCGCTCGAACTGAACCGCGTTGACGATGATGTGATCGAGCGCGCGATGCGCACGCCTGAGCTCGGTTACTTCCGGCCGTGGATCGAGGATCTGCGCAAGGACAAGCCCTATCAGCTGGAAGACCGCGTCGAGCAACTGTTCCACGAGAAGGCGCAGAGCGGCTACGCCGCCTGGAATCGGCTGTTCGACCAGACCATCTCGGCGCTGCGCTTCAAGGTCGGCGGCAAGGAGCTGGCGATCGAGCCGACACTGAACTTCATGCAGGACCGCGCCGGCGAGAAACGCAAGGCGGCGGCGAATGCACTGGCAAAGACCTTCAAGGAAAACGAGCGCACCTTTGCGCTGGTCACCAACACGCTCGCCAAGGACAAGGAAATCTCCGACCGCTGGCGCGGCTTCAAGGACGTCGCGGACTCCCGTCATCTCAACAACCGCGTCGAGCGCGAAGTGGTGGATGCGCTGGTCGCTTCCGTGCGCGCGGCCTATCCAAAACTGTCGCACCGCTACTACGCGCTGAAGGCCGGCTGGTTCAAAAAGAAGAAGCTGCCCCATTGGGACCGCAACGCGCCGCTGCCCTTTGCCGCGACCGGCATGCATCGCCTGGCCAGAGGCGCAGAAGATGGTGCTGACGGCCTATCGCGGCTTCTCGCCCAGGATGGCCGATATCGCCGAGCGCTTCTTCACCGATCGCTGGATCGATGCGCCGGTGCGGCCGGGCAAGGCGCCCGGCGCCTTCTCTCATCCGACCACGCCGTCGGCGCATCCCTACGTGCTGATGAATTATCAAGGCAAGCCGCGCGACGTGATGACGCTTGCGCATGAACTGGGCCACGGCGTGCACCAGGTACTCGCGGCGAAGAACGGCGCGCTGATGGCGCCGACGCCGCTGACGCTGGCGGAGACCGCCAGCGTGTTCGGCGAGATGCTGACCTTCAAGCGGCTGCTGTCGCAGACGAAGAACGCCAAGCAGCGCCAGGCGCTGCTCGCCGGCAAGGTCGAGGACATGATCAACACCGTGGTGCGGCAGATCGCGTTCTACACCTTCGAGCGCGCGGTCCACGCCGAGCGCAAGAACGGCGAATTGACCGCGCGGCGCATCGGCGAGATCTGGCTAAGCGTGCAGGGCGAGAGCCTGGGGCCGGCGATCGAGATCAAGGCGGGCTACGAGAATTTCTGGATGTACATCCCGCACTTCATCCATTCGCCGTTCTACGTCTACGCCTACGCGTTCGGCGATTGCCTGGTGAACTCGCTCTATGCGGTCTACGAGCATGCCTCGGAAGGCTTTGCCGAGCGCTATCTCGACATGCTCGCCGCCGGCGGCACCAAGCACTACTCCGAACTGCTGCGGCCGTT
Source organism: uncultured Alphaproteobacteria bacterium (assembly GCA_963726865.1). Lineage (GTDB taxonomy): Bacteria > Pseudomonadota > Alphaproteobacteria > Rhizobiales > Xanthobacteraceae > Bradyrhizobium. The sequence goes on from CAVSEE010000016.1 coordinate 97,477, forward strand.
CGGGCTCGATGCCAAAGATCCCAAATTCTGGGATGGCGGGCTTTCGGTCATCGCCGGGATGATCGACGAGCTGGAAACCATGCGCTGAGCGGGTACGTACCGGGTAGACGTGGCGGGGGCGGCAAGCGTGGAGGAAACTCATGTTCGACCGACCCACACGACGTCGCGTACTCGGAGCCGGCGCTTTCGCAGCCGGCTCGTTATTCGGTGTCGGCGCCGGCTTCGCGCAGAAGCCGCTGGCGCCGACTCCCGCATGTCATGACGGCGACGAGCCGACCCTGGCGCAGACCGAGGGACCGTTCTTCAAGCCGTCCTCGCCCGAGCGGATCGAATTGATCGAAGCCGGGATGGCCGGGCAGCCGATCGAACTGGTCGGCTTTGTGCTCACGCAGAACTGCAAGCCGGTCGCGGGCGCGCTGCTGGATTTCTGGCAGGCCGACGGCAACGGCAACTACGACAATTCCGGCTTCCGCCTGCGCGGCCATCAGTTCACCGATGCCGACGGTCGCTTCCGGTTGCGAACCGTCGTGCCCGGCGCCTATCCCGGCCGCACCCGCCACTTCCATGTGAAGGTGCAGCCGCGCGGCGGCCACGTGCTGACGACGCAGCTGTATTCTCCGGGTGAGGCCAAAAACCGTTCCGACGGCCTGTTCCGCAAGGAATTGCTGGTCCGTACCGCCAAGAACGAAGGCTGGCTCGCTGGCCGCTTTGATTTCGTGGTCGGCTAGAGTTGAGAAGCTTCCTCCGCGCGTAAAACAGTTGTTGAACTCGTCTCGAAACAATGTTATACATCTGTATAACGAACTAACCGAAGAGAGTTCGACGATGAAAATCGAGATCAAGAAGATCGGCAATTCCGACGGCATGCTGCTGCCTCGCGAACTGATGCAGCGGCTCGACCTCAAGCGCGGTCAGCAATTGCACATCACGGAGCTCCCCGGTGGCGGATTTCAGGCGCTCCCCTACGACCCCGACTTCGAGCGGACGATGGAGATCGCCGACGAACTGATGGACAAGTATCGCGACACGCTGGCGGCACTCGCGAAATGACGGATTTTGTCGGATGAGCGAGGCTGAAGAGCCGCTCTGGATCACCTACGAACAAGCCATCGCCATTCACAGCCGCCAGCTTCGCCGATTTGGCGGTGCGCCTGGCTTGCGCGATGAAGGCATGTTGCGTTCAGCGCTCGAACGCCCGATCAATAAGTGGCAATACGAGCAGGCGTCGCTGCCTGAGTTGGCGGCAGCTTATGCGTTCGGGCTTGCGAAAAATCACGCTTTTGTCGATGGGAACAAGCGCATCGCCTTCATGGCGATGATGACGTTCCTCATAAAAAATGGTGTGGCTTTCAGCCCTGACCCGGCGCAGTCGACCACGATCATCCTTTCTCTTGCCGCTGGCGAAATCAGCGAAGAAAGCCTCACCCGCTGGATCAGGGACAATTGGCCTTCGCAATGAGCTGATAAGGCCGTGGCATATTGGCTGCGCGCCGTTGCCCTGCTGGCGGGTTTGCGGTATCTGCTCGCAAGCTCGGACTTTGGATCGACTGGGGACTCCGATGGCAGATCATAGCGAAGTGGCCTACACCACCGCCGACGGCAACGACTACGAAGCGCATGAGCAGACCTATGAAGGTTTCATCATGCTGGTGAAGTACGGCACAGCGTCCGTCATCGCGATCGTCGCCCTGATGGCGATCTTCCTGACCTGATCTATCGCCGCTGTGCCACGCGTGGCGCAGTGCGAAAAACCCTGCCCGCGCGCCGGACGCAAAAACCGGTATCCACGCCAGTGGAAATAGCGCTAGCTTGCCCGTGCGCGTATCTCGTCTCGCGCCAGCGGAGGCCTCATGAAGATTGCCGTTGCCAGGGAAATCGATCCGTCGGAGCCGCGGGTTGCGGCATCACCCGATACCGTCAAGAAGTTCAAGGCGCTCGGCGTTGATGTCGCCATCGAGCCCGGCGCCGGCATCAAGTCGGGCCTGCCGGATTCCGAATTCACCGCGGTTGGAGCCACCGTCAGTGCGGACGCGCTGAAGGACGCCGACATCATCATCAAGGTGAAGCGACCGGAAGCGTCCGAGCTTTCGCAATACAAGCGCGGCGCGCTGGTCATCGCGATCATGGATCCCTACGGCAACGACGCCGCGCTGAAGGCGATGGCGGACGCCGGCGTTGCGGCTTTCGCGATGGAATTGATGCCGCGTATCACCCGCGCGCAGGCGATGGACGTGCTGTCCTCGCAGGCCAACCTCGCCGGCTATCGTGCCGTGATCGAGGGCGCCGAAGCCTTCGGCCGCGCCTTCCCGATGATGATGACCGCGGCGGGCACTGTTCCCGCCGCAAAGGTGTTCGTGATGGGCGTCGGCGTCGCGGGCTTGCAGGCGATCGCGACCGCGCGCCGGCTCGGCGCCATCGTCACCGCGACCGACGTGCGTCCCGCCACCAAGGAGCAGGTGGAATCGCTCGGCGCCAAATTCCTCGCCGTCGAGGACGAGGAGTTCAAGAACGCGCAGACCGCCGGCGGCTACGCCAAGGAAATGTCCAAGGAGTATCAGGCCAAGCAGGCCGCGCTCACCGCCGAGCACGTCAAGAAGCAGGACATCGTGATCACTACGGCGCTGATCCCGGGCCGCCCCGCGCCAAAGCTGGTTTCCGCCGACATGGTCAAGTCGATGAAGCCGGGCTCAGTGCTGGTCGATCTCGCGGTCGAGCGCGGCGGCAATGTCGAGGGCGCCAGGCCCGGCGAGGTCGTCGACATCGATGGCATCAAGATCGTCGGCTACACCAATGTCGCCGGCCGCGTCGCGGCTTCCGCATCCAGCCTCTATGCCCGCAACCTGTTCTCCTTCATCGAGACCATGGTCGACAAGAAGCAGCAAGAAGCTCGCGGTGAATTGGGACGACGAACTCGTGAAGGCGACTGCGCTGACGAAGGATGGCGCGGTCGTCCATCCGAACTTCCAGCCGAAATAAGGAGACAAGCCATGGAGCATCTCGCGCAGGCCGTCGATCCCTTCGTGTTCCGGCTGTCGATCTTCGTGCTCGCCGTGTTCGTCGGCTATTTCGTGGTGTGGTCGGTGACCCCGGCGCTGCATACGCCGCTGATGAGCGTAACCAACGCGATTTCTTCCGTGATCGTGGTCGGCGCGCTGCTCGCCGTCGGCGTCCCCATGCTCTCGTCGGGGTCGGGTTGGGCGCGCGGCTTCGGCTTTGTCGCGCTGATCTTCGCCTGCGTGAACATCTTCGGCGGCTTCCTTGTCACCCAGCGCATGCTGGCGATGTACAGGAAGAAGGCCAAGTGAACGGCGCTCACCTCGGGGTGACGAAGGAAAATGGGGGCCTGAGATGAACGCCAATCTGTCTGCAGTTCTTTATCTCGTGGCGGGTGTGCTGTTCATCCTGTCACTGCGCGGCCTGTCCAGCCCCGGCACATCCCGGCAAGGCAACATCTTCGGCATGGTCGGCATGGCGATCGCGATCGCCACCACGCTCGCCGGCCATCCGCCGGCGGACTCGGTCGCCTGGATCCTGGTCGTGCTCGGCATCGCCATCGGCGGCGCGATCGGCGCGGTCATCGCGCGCCGCGTGCCGATGACCTCGATGCCGGAACTGGTCGCGGCTTTCCACTCCCTCGTCGGCATGGCCGCCGTGCTGGTCGCCGCCGGCGCGTTCTATGCGCCCGAAGCCTTCGACATCGGCACGCCCGGCAACATCCACAAGCAGAGCCTGGTCGAAATGTCGCTCGGCGTCGCCATCGGCGCGCTGACCTTCACCGGCTCCGTCATCGCGTTCCTGAAGCTGTCGGCACGGATGAGCGGCGCGCCGATCATTCTGCCGTTCCGCCATGCCATCAACATCGCACTCGCCGCCGCGTTGGTGTTTTTCGTTGTCGGCCTCGTCATCTCCGGCAGCGCGCTCGACTTCTGGCTGATCACCATCATCGCGCTGGTGCTCGGCGTGCTGATGATCATCCCGATCGGCGGCGCCGACATGCCGGTCGTGATCTCGATGCTGAACTCCTATTCCGGCTGGGCCGCGGCGGGCATCGGCTTCACGCTGGGCAATTCCGCGCTGATCATCACCGGCGCGCTGGTCGGCTCGTCCGGCGCGATCCTGTCCTACATCATGTGCCACGCGATGAACCGCTCGTTCATTTCGGTGATCCTCGGCGGCTTTGGCGGCGAGACCGCCGCAGCCGCCGGCCCCGGTGGCGAGCAGAAGCCCGCCAAGCTCGGCTCGGCCGATGATGCCGCCTTCATCATGAAGAACGCGCAGAAGGTCATCATCGTGCCAGGCTACGGCATGGCGGTGGCGCAGGCCCAGCATGCGCTGCGCGAGATGGGCGACCTGCTGAAGAAAGAAGGCGTCGAGGTGAAATACGCCATTCACCCGGTCGCCGGCCGCATGCCCGGCCACATGAACGTGCTGCTCGCCGAAGCCAACGTGCCCTATGATGAGGTGTTCGAGCTCGAGGACATCAACTCCGAATTCGCGCAGGCCGACATTGCCTTCGTTATCGGCGCCAACGACGTCACCAACCCCGCCGCCGAAGACGACAAGACCTCGCCGATCTACGGCATGCCGGTGCTGCAGGTCTGGAAGGCGGGCACCGTGATGTTCATCAAGCGCTCGCTCGCCTCCGGTTATGCCGGCATCGACAATCCCTTGTTCTATCGCGACAACACCATGATGCTGCTCGGCGACGCCAAGAAGGTCACCGAGAACATCGTCAAGGCGATGTGAGGAGCGAGCTGCGGACTTGGACCTGACCTTGGCTCTGAACAGGGAGTGGCACCGGTCCCATCGCATGCCGCGGAAGGCGACGCGGGAGCAGCGCATCAAGTGGCACGTCGCGCATGCCGCCGCCTGCGGGTGCCGCGCCGTTCCCGACAGTATCAGGGCCGACGTCGAGAAGCTCGTCAAACGCCGACCCAAGCGCTAGAGCATGATCCGGAAAAGTGTGAAGCGGTTTTCCCTGCGACAAGCGCGAAGCGTTTGCGCGGAGATCATGCTCAAAACGAAGTAGCGCCGCTATGACCATACTGAAATGGATCCTGGTCATCGTCGCCGTCGGTTATGCCGGCGCAGTTGTCGCGATGTTTTTCCTGCAGCGCTCAGTTCTGTTTCCGATTCCGTCGGCCGAGCGCATCGCGCCATCGGCGGCAGGTTTCCGCGAGGTCGAGGAACATGTTCTGACCACGGCCGACGGCGAGAAGATCGTGGTCTGGCATGTGCCCGCGAAACCCGGCCATCCCGTAATCCTCTATTTCCACGGCAATGGTGACTATCTCGCCGGATTCTTCCCGCGCTTCCGCGACTTCATCGCCGACGGCATCGGCATCGTCGCGCCGGCCTATCGCGGCTATTCCGGCTCGAGCGGCAAGCCGAGCGAGCAGGGGCTGCTGCAGGACGCGGAAGCCGCTTACGTGTTTGCCAGTGCGCGCTACGCCGCCGACAACATCGTCGTCTGGGGCTTTTCGCTCGGCAGCGGCGTTGCCGTCGCGCTGGCAGCGGAACATCCGGTCGGAAAGCTGATCCTGGAAGCACCCTACAGCTCGATGGCCGACGTCGCGGCCTCGGCGTTTCCGATCCTTCCGGTTCGGCTGCTGCTTAAGGACCCCTTCCGTTCCGACCTCCGCATCGGGCGCGTCAAGGCGCCGCTGCTGGTGATGCATGGCGCGCGCGACGGCACGATTCCGACCGTCCTCGGCGAGAAGCTGTTTGCGCTGGCGAGCGAGCCGAAGCAGTTCATCCGCTTTCCGGATGGCGGCCACAATGATCTCGATTATTTTGGCGCATCCGCCGCGGCGCGGCAATTCATCGGCGCCGCGGGAGGCTGACGGCGGCGATTGTTTGCTTCATAGTCGCTCTTCGGAGATATCGAGGATGATTGCATGAGCGCACATGGGCCGATACCGCGGTCGGCGTGGATCTATCCGGCGCTGGGCATGGTGCTGTTCGCAGGTGCCACGGCGAGCGGTTATTCGTTCGCGCCGTCGGCCGGCGGATGGGTGTTCGCGGCGGTTCTGCTCGTCGTCCTGTTCGGCACGGTATTCGCCGCCGTTCATCACGCCGAGATGATCGCCGAGCGGATCGGCGAGCCGTTCGGCACGCTGCTCCTGACCATGGCCATCACCATCATCGAAGTGGCGCTGATCGCTACCATCATGCTCGGCGACAAGCCGGCCCCCGCGCTGGCACGCGACACCGTCTTTGCCGTGGTCATGATCGTCTGCAATGGCCTCGTCGGACTATGCATCTTCATCGGCGGGCTGCGCTATCGCGAGCAGGATTTTCAGCTCTCCGGCGCCAACCTTTATCTCAGCGTGCTGTTCGTGCTGGCGACCATCACGCTGGTGATGCCGAACTTTACGCTGACGGCGCCGGGTCCGTTCTATTCGGCGGCGCAGCTTGGTTTTGTCAGCGTGGTGACGGTGTTGCTCTATGCGGTGTTCCTCTACACCCAGACCATCCGCCACCGCGACTATTTCGTCAGCGGCGCCGGCGATGCGGGGCATGGCGAGGCGATATCTGACCGCATGCTGGCGATCAGCGTTGCGCTTCTGCTGGCCGCGCTGCTTGCGGTAGTGTTGCTGGCCAAGAAATTCTCCGTCGTCGTCGACGTCGTCACAGCGAAAATCGGCGCGCCGCCCGCCTTCGCCGGCGTGCTGGTCGCAGTCCTGATCCTGCTGCCGGAAGGTGTCGCCGCGGTATCGGCCGCGCGCAAGAACGACTTGCAGAAGAGTATCAATCTCGCACTTGGTTCTTCGCTCGCCACGATCGGACTGACTATTCCGGCGGTTGCGGTCGCCGCCTACGCACTCGACATGCAATTGGTGCTTGGCCTGTCCAGCCAGGACGGTGTGATCCTGCTGCTCACCTTCGCGCTGAGCATGCTCACCTTCGGCACGGGCCGCACCAATATCCTGTTCGGCATGGTCCACATGGTGGTGTTTGCGGTGTTCGTGTTCATGGTATTCGTGCCGTAAATCCCGCCGGAACAAGAGGCAAGAAAATGCTCAGCGCCAAATCGGACGTCCAGGTCGATACACCGGAAGTGCGCGTCACCGAATGGCGGCTGACGCCGGGCAGCGCCACCGGCCGTCACATCCATGAGATGGATTACGTGATCGTCCCGGTCACGGCCGGCGAGATGACCATCGTGGCGCCCAATGGCGAACGCTCCAAGGCGCAGCTAGCGGCCGGAAAGTCCTACTTCCGCAAGGCCGGCGTGGAACATGACGTGCTCAACGAGACCGCGTCCGAGATCGTGTTCCTGGAGGTCGAACTGAAACCCTAGTGGCTGGCGGGGAACCAGCCCGATTTTCGGCTGCCTGAAGCGGATGTGACCGTTCCCCTGCAAGGGATCTGCACGATTGCCATACGTCCGTCGCAGTTGATCCCTCAATGTGCCTCAAAGTTCCCGCAAATAGACCTGCGTCGGGAGTGGCCGGGCTATGCTGAATTACTTCAAGAAATTCGCGATGGAGATCGTGCCCTCGGTGGCTGCGACCATCATCGGGGCCTACATCGTCAATCACTACATCAACGCCAAGCCTGCCCACGAGAAGCCGCCGGCTGCCCAAGTGTCGACCGTCCAGCCCAAATCCGACGCGAGCAAGCCCGACCCCGCCAAGGCGAACCAAGATGCCGAGGTTGCCGGCATTCCGGCCGCCGGGGTCAAGGCCAAGGGCGTGTCGGAAAAGGGCCTCCTGGAAAAGAACGCCGCCGCCGAGAAGGCGGTGGTGGTCGAGAAGCCTCAAGAGAAGTCCCAGGACAAGACCGAGAAGCCGGCCGAGACCACGGCAAGCCTGGCTGCCGACTCGAAGCGCCCGGCGCCGGTGCGCGCTGCCAAGGCGTCCCCGCCGCCGGTGCAGCCCGTCATCGCCGCGGCACCGGCCGACGCGTCGGCCGTGCTGGAAGACCGCCGCGACGCCAACGACCTCGCCCGCGCTGCGATCGAGCGCCTCCGCCCCGAAGCGCCGCGCGCTCAGCCGACCCCTCGCGCGCCGGAAGTGGCCCGTGTCCCCGAAGAGCCGCGCATCATCACGGCGGCGCCGCCTGCGGTCCGTCCGCTGCCGCTGCCGCCGCCGATCGTGGTTTCGGTTCCCTCGGAGAGCACTGAACCGGCCGCGCCGCGGGATCCGTTGCGCCCGACGCCGCCCGCCGAAATTCCGCAGGCGATTGTGACCGTGCCGCCGCCGCTCGATCTGCGCGCCGAAGTCGCCGCCGAGCGGCCGAAGCAGAAGACCAACGTCGCCGAGGACGTGTTGTCCGCAACGAAGTCGATGTTCCACTCGCTCCTGCCGAAATCGTCTAATTAAAGCGCGATGATCATCATCGCGCTTTAGCTCTTTGTTTTGAGCATGATCTTTTCGGAAAACCGCTTCACACTTTCCCGGATCATGCTCTAGCCGCCGACCCGCGCGAGCCCGCTGCGCGCCGCATCGTCGCGCGGCCGGATCGCGATCGCGCGATTGTACGACGCGGCCGCCTGCTTCTTGTCGCCGAGTTTTTCATAGGCAAGCCCGCGCATCGACCAGGCATTGGCGTTGTTCGGTTCGGACTGCACGGCCTCGTCGAGATCGGAGACCGCTTCCTTGACCTTGTCGAGCGCGAGGTAGCTGGTCGCGCGCGCGATCAGAGGATCGGCGCGTTGTGGCGTAAGGCCATGCACAGCGGAAAAATCCTCGATCGCTTCAGCGTGCCGCTTTTCGCCCTGGCGGATCAGCCCGCGGCCGCTCAGCGCCTGCACATTGTAGGGGTCGAGCGCGAGCGCCTTTTCGAATTCGGCGAGCGCTTCGTCGGTCTTGCCGGAACGGGCCAGCGCCTGTCCCTGCGCCGCGTTGCCTTGCGCATCCCTGATGTTTTCCGGGCTGATCTCGGCGGTCGGCTTGGCCGGCGCCTTCGGCGTCGCTTCCTTGTCCGGGCCGAGCGAGAACGAGCCGAGGTCGAACGAGCAGCCGCACAGCGTCAGTCCGACGAGGACGATGGCCATACGCGACGCGTTCAAGCAGGCACCCGAGCTCGAAGTGACCATTCCGGCGAAACGCTCCCCCCGCGTCGTCTTGTTTCGCAAGGGTAACCTGCCGCGCCGCAAAGTACATTGGGCAAAAGAAAACGCGGACCGTAGGGCCCGCGTTTTCGGAACTGGAATTGCTCTGAAAGGATCAGCGCGGACCGCGGGGACCACCAGGGCCGCCACGGCCACCGCCGCCCGGACCGCGATCGCCGCCGGGACCGGCGCCGAACGCCGGCTTCGGCTTCATCGGCAGCAGGCCTTCGCGCTGCAGCTTCTTGCGCGCCAGCTTGCGGGCGCGGCGCACGGCTTCCGCCTTTTCGCGGGCCTTCTTCTCGGAGGGCTTCTCGTAATGGCCGCGGAGCTTCATCTCGCGGAAAATACCCTCACGCTGCATCTTCTTCTTCAGCGCCTTGAGGGCTTGATCGACGTTGTTATCGCGGACGAGAACCTGCACGCGGCATCCTCTTCGTGAGTTAAGCGAGTCTGGAATTCTGGAAAGCGAAGGTAGGCCAAACAGCGGACCTTCAGCCTGAGCGCGCGCATGTATCAGACAAATATTGAATTGTCCACCTGCGGCGGCCACCCGGAGGCAGTTAAATCGATCGATTCGGGCGGAAGTCAGCCGTTTTTCGGCCAATCCGGGTTTACCTGCGTCACATGCCCCATCTTGCGGCCCGGCCGCGCCGGTCCCTTGCCATAGAGGTGCACGGTGGCGCCGGGCACCGTCAGCCAGCGGGCGTAATCGTTGACGTCGTCGCCGATCAGATTGGTCATGGTGACCTGGCCATGGCGCACCGGCTTGCCCAGCGGCCAGCCGGCAATGGCCCTTATATGCTGCTCGAACTGCGAAATCGTGGCCCCGTCCAGCGTCCAGTGCCCGGAATTATGCACCCGCGGCGCGATCTCGTTGACCAGCACCTGCGCGCCCTTGCCGTTCGGCACCACGAACATCTCGACCGCGAGCACGCCGACATAGTCGAGCGCAGTGGCGATCTTTTCGGCAATGCCGCGCGCCTGGGCAGAGAGCGCTTCGGAGATGTCGGCCGGCGCCCGGGAGATCTTTAGGATGTGATCGCGATGCTCGTTTTCGGTGACGTCATAGCATTCGACCTCGCCGTCGGCCGAGCGCGCCGCGACCACGGATATCTCGCGCTCGAACGGCACGAAGGCCTCCAGGATCGCCGACTTGGTGCCGAGCTCGTTCCAGATGCGCTCGATGTCGTCGCCCTCGCGGATCATCGCCTGACCCTTGCCGTCATAGCCGAAGCGGCGGGTTTTTATCACTGCGGGCAGTCCGATGCGCGCGATCGCGGCGCGCAGGGTCTCGGGCGACGACACGTCGGCATAGTCGGCGGTGCCGATGCCGAGCTTGACCACAAAATCCTTCTCGATCAGCCGGTCCTGCGTGGTCTCGAGGATCTTGTAGGCCGGCAGCACGGGCTTGTGCGCCGCCAGCACCATGGCGGTCGCGGCCGGCACGTTCTCGAATTCGTAGGTGACGACGTCGACGTCGGCGGCGAACATCTCCAGCCGCTCGACATCGGCATATTCGGCGCAGACGGCGTTGAGCACGACGTCGAACGCGGGTGAATCCGGCTCCGGCGAGAACACCTGGCATTTCAGCCCGAGCCGCGCCGCCGCCATCGCCAGCATCCGGCCCAACTGGCCGCCGCCGAGAATTCCGATGGTGTCGCCAGGCTTCAGCTTCACGCGATGGGAAGCCGTCACGCCGGTCCCTCCGGGCGCTCGGCGACCGCATCGGTCTGCTGCTTGCGCCAGGCGGCGAGGCGTGTGGCGAGCGCGGGATCGTTCAGCGCCAGCACGCTGGCCGCCAGCAGCGCCGCGTTGATCGCGCCGGCCTTGCCGATGGCGAGCGTACCGACGGGAATGCCGGCGGGCATCTGCACGATGGAGTAGAGCGAATCGAGGCCCGACAGCGCCTTGGATTCGACGGGAACGCCGAACACCGGCAGTTCCGTCAGCGCGGCCGCCATGCCCGGCAGATGCGCGGCCCCGCCGGCGCCGGCAATGATGACCTTGAAGCCGGCAGCCTTGGCGCCCTTGGCAAAGGCGAACAGCCGGTCGGGCGTGCGGTGGGCGGAAACGATGCGCGTGTCGGAGGGAACCCCGAGCGCTTTGAGCGTCTCGGCGGCGTGGCGCATGGTCTCCCAGTCGGACTGGCTGCCCATGATGATGGCGACGGGGGAGGTCATTGGTCGAATTCTTTTCGGGAATCCAAAAGCATGGGCCGATTATAGGGTCGGCCCGGGGTTGATCCAAGGCGGTGGCAAGAGGTTGGGAATGAACTATCCTGTCTTGGTGAATCCGAGCAAGCCTTCTTGAGAAGTTGCCCATGAAGAAGAAAGCGGGGGCCGCGGCCCCGAAGGCTGCCAAGGGCCGCAAATCAGGCGCGGCGGGGCGAAAGCCGGCCCTGCTGCGGGCGCGGGCAGGTTCGCGCCGGTCAGCGGCACCCGAAGCGGCCGGGCTTGCCGAGGCGAAATCCGCCGTGCGGCGGCTGCGCCAGGAACTGGCCAAGGCGCGCGCCGAGATCGAGCAGCTCAAGGCCACCGCCGAGACCGATTTCCTGCTCGACATCCTCAACCGGCGCGGCTTCGAGCGCGAGCTCGCCCGGTCGATCGCCTTCATCAAGCGTTACGAGGCGAGTGGCGCGGTGCTGATGCTCGACGTCGATCGCTTCAAGCCGATCAATGATGCGTTCGGCCATGCCGCAGGCGACAAGGTGCTGAAGGCGATCACGCAGACACTGTTACGCCAGGTGCGCGCCTCCGACGTCATCGGCCGGCTCGGCGGCGACGAGTTCGCGGTGCTGTTGTGGAATCTCAGCGAGACCGATGCGCGCGCGAAGGCGGCTGAGCTGGAGCAGGCGATCGATGCGTTGCGTTTCTCATTCGCAGGCAAGCACGGTGCGAACCGGCGCCTCGGTCGGCGTCGCCATCCTCGACAGCCATTCGCAAATGCGCACCGCGCTCGAACAGGCCGACAGCGCCATGTATGTGCGCAAGGCGCAGCGCCGTCACGAGGCGGCGTAACTCGGCTCAGCAACGGCTACAGCGTGCCCAGAAGATCGTCCGGCAGGTTGCCGAACTTGCGGATCAGATGCGCGTCGCCGAATTCGCCGATCATGGGATCGCCGGTGCGGCTGAAGGCGATCGCGCCGATGCTGCCGGGAATGCGCGACATCATCTCGGCGCGGCGCAGCGCCGTGGTCGCGCTCTGGCACTCCTCGGCATTGCCCGCGATCAGTTCGCCGCTCTCGTCGCGCATGAACGGCAATGCGACATAGTAGGTGATATCGGCCATGGCCTCACTCCTGGTGACGCATTCAGGCGGCGGTGCTCCTCGCATGCGTGAGGGGGCTGGGGACGCATCCGGCAGCGACCGCCGCCTGAAGCTCGGCAAGCTCGATTTCGAGATATTCGTTCGCCATGATCAGCGCCTTGATGGTCGAGCGCAGATTGCCGTCGCACATGGCGATGGCCTGGTCGCAGGCCTGTTCGTAGCGGCAATTGTCTGACGACGCGGAGGCGGACATGGCGGAACTCCCGGGCTTGGGTTGGTCCGTATGTTCTCTTTTTGTTCTCAAAAAGTCAAGCGGGTCAAGCCGAGTCGATGTCGATTTTCGCGGAACGATTTCCCGCCGGTAGCGTTAACCGGCGCTTGTACAGACTTCCACCACCCACCTTCGCCCCGGTCCGCTTGCGAGCAGGCCGGGGCCATTTGTTTGGGCCGGCCTCGCTGTGGAGAACGGGGACAAGCGGCAAGGGACCGTCGGCCAGCCGTCGGCCGCAGGGCGTTACCGGATACCGCGCCTCACGCGATGATGTCGGGGGTAATCTGGTCTTCGATGAAGGCGATGCGGTCGCGCAGCAACAGCTTGCGCTTCTTCAGGCGCTGTAATCGCAACAGATCCGGCGCCGGCGACTGATGCAGCGCGTCGATCGCCGCGTCGAGGTCGCGGTGCTCCTGCTGCAGCCGGGCGAGTTCGGCCGTGAGTTCGCGCTCATCTTCGTCGGTCATGGTGTGTGTTAACTAATAAGCACGATGAGGTTGTGAACGGTCTCGCGGGCCGCATCTGCCCGCAAATATCGTCCTTGCCGCGTGCCTGCGCAAGCTGACCCGGTTCCTTAGTCACGTTTGGTTACAGATAATCCCGAAAATATGAGGGAGGCGCTTTTCCGATTCCCATCGACAGATTCGCAGTCTGGTGTAGACTTCATCGTCCGGATCGAATCTGAGGTTTCCACCGAGGAGGAATGCGAATGGCAATACAGGCCCATCTCGTTGAACTGGAACGCAAACACAAGATTCTCGAAAGTGAACTACACGAAGCGTTGCTCCATCTCAGTACAGATGACCTGGAAATCGCCGAGTTGAAACGTCGAAAGTTGATGGTCAAGGACCAGATCGAGCGGTTGAGGCATACCGCGGAAGAGACAGTCCACTAGCCGACGTCCTCGCGAATATCTCATAGAACAAGGCCCTCGCTTTCGGATGGGTTTCGAGCTCATCCGCGCGGGGGCTTTTTATTTTGCCAGCTTCTTATTTCGCTAGTTCTCCACGCCCGCCATGCCGGCGACGTGGTCCGCAATCGCCAGCGACGACGTCAGGCCCGGCGACTCGATTCCAAACAGATTGATCAATCCGGCGACGCCGTGCTCGGCCGGCCCCTGCATCAGAAAATCCTGCCGCGCCACCGCGGGCGGCACGATCTTCGGCCGGATCCCGGAATAGCTCGGCATCAGCGCGCCGTCCGGCAGCGTCGGCCAGTATTTGCGGATCGCCGGATAGAAGCGCGCAGCACGCGCCGGATCGACCGCGTAGTCGATGCTGTCGATCCATTCGACATCGGGTCCGAACCGCGCTTGCCCCGCCATGTCGAGCGTCAGGTGCACGCCGAGGCCGCCGGGCTCGGGCACCGGATAGATCAGCCGCGAGAACGGCGCCCGCGCGCTGCAGCTGAAATAGTTGCCTTTGGCGAGATAGGCGGAGGGGATCATCTCGATCGGCATGCCTTCGATGGCGCGCGCGACCGCCGGCGCATTCAGTCCGGCCGCATTGATCAGGAGATCGCATTCAAGCGTCATCGGCGCGGCGCCGCCGGCCTCGAGCTCGATCCGTCCCGCGCTCGCCTTGGCGCGGAGGAGGGGCGTGTGAAACGCGAACGCCGCGCCGGCGTCTTCCGCCTCGCCGCGCAGCGAGAGCATGTAGGCGTGGCTGTCGATGATCCCGGTCGAGGGCGAGAGCAGGGCGGCATCGCAGTTCAGCGCCGGTTCGAGCGATCGCGCCGCTTCTCCTGACAGCATCTGCATGTCGGCGACGCCATTGGCCTCGGCGTGGGCGCGGATCGCCGCAAGCTTGGTGGTCTCCTCCGGCGTGGTCGCGACGATCAGCTTGCCGCAGTTCTTGTAGGGAATGCCGCGCGCGTCGCAGTAGCGGTAGAGCGCGTGCTTGCCGGCGACGCACATCCGCGCCATCCAGCTGCCGGCGGGATAGTAGATCCCGGCATGGATCACCTCGCTGTTGCGCGAGGAGGTGACCGTGCCGATGCCCTCGGCCTCTTCCAAAACCACCACTTCGCGGCCGGCCTGTGCCAGCCGCCGTGCCAGCGCAAGGCCGATCACGCCGGCCCCGACAATGACGCACTCAACCCTGTCCATACGCGCTCAAAATCCGGGAAATTTGCCGCATCACCGGGCAGTCTCAGAAGCCAGTTTTTAGCGGTTTGCTAAGCATCTGTTGCCGCCAACCCCTTGGTTTATCTGGCACCGGCACTGCCTGAGAGGCACACATTAGTGAAGCATTAATCACGTCAGGGCAATTGCCGTAATTTGAGTTACATTTTGCGGTTGCAAGGGTACGTGTTTACCCGATCCAAACCCGCCAACGAAGAAACTCCGGCGCTGAAATGCGCAGGTGACTGATGGCTGGCAAGAATTGGCAGGCAGGCAGCAAGAACTCTCTTGCCGTAGCCGTCGTATGCCTTGTCGCCGGCGCAGTCCCGCTGGCCCAGGCGTGGGCTGCGGCCGGATTCCAGCCCTCCAGCTACGTCGGCGCGCTCGATCCCAACACGATCTGGGAAGCCCTGATCGGCGGCATCGTGGTGGCGTCCTTTCTCGGCGCGATCGCGATCTGGGTTGTCTCGGCGGCGCGCCGCGTCAGGCGCTCGCAGCTGCGCCGCAACGTCTTCATCAGCTCGGCGCTGAACCATCTCAACCAGGGCGTGGTGATGACCGATCCGCAGGGGCGGATCGTCTTCTGCAACGACCAGTACCTGCAGATCTATGGGCTGACGCGCGCCGACGTGCCGCGCGACATGACCGGGCCCCAACTGCTGGACATGCGGCGCAGCAAGGGCGTGCTCGACGTCTCCAACGACGATTTCTACGGCCGCGCCGCCGGCCCACAGGGGCTGGTCACGGAGCTGCCCGACGGCCGGTCGGTGCTGGTGAAATATTTCACGCTGCCCAATGGCGGCTCGGTCGCCACCCATCTGGATTGCACCGAGCAGCGCAAGCTGTCGCGAAAACTGTCGTCGACCACCCAGTTCCTGGAATCGGTGCTGGACAACGTGCCGGTCTGCGTCGCCGCCAAGAACATCGAGGACGGCCGCTACATCTTCGCCAACCGCGCCTTCGAGCGCTTTTCGCGTTTCTCGCGCGATCACATCGTCGGCAAGAGCGCGGAGGATATCTTCAGCCCGGCGACTGCCGCGGCCATCGTGAAGGCCGACGCGGCGGCGATCTCGGCGCCCGAAGGCTATCACCGCAACGAATTCCAGGTCGATCGCGGCACGCAGCAGCGTATCCTTGCTTCCAACCGCGTGATCGCGCGCAACGAGAAGGGCGAGCCGGAATTTTTGATCGCGCTGTTCGACGAC
The DNA here is from genome assembly GCA_963726865.1 of uncultured Alphaproteobacteria bacterium. GTDB lineage: Bacteria > Pseudomonadota > Alphaproteobacteria > Rhizobiales > Xanthobacteraceae > Bradyrhizobium. Next base: position 113,400 of record CAVSEE010000016.1, read on the forward strand.
ATCACCGACCGCCGCTCGCTGTCGCGGGAGCTGGAGAACACCAAGAAATTCCTCGAGCTCGTGGTCGACAACATCCCGGTCGCGTTGATTGTCGAGAGCGTCAAGGACGGCAAGTACCTGCTCGCCAACCGCAGTTCGGAAGCTATCCTCAACCGCCGCCGCGAGGACGCCACCGGCCTGACGGCGGCCGACATCTTCAATCCGCGCGAGGCCAAACTGATCGTCGCGCGCGACGAGGCGGCGATCAAGAAGCGCGGCCTGCTCACCGAAGAGCATCCGATCTCGACCAAGGACGGCCTGCGGCTGTTCCTGACCCGCCGCATGACCGTGCTCGACGATGCCGGCGAGCCGCAATACCTGATCAAGACCCACGAGGACGTCACCGACCGCCGCCAGACCGAGTCGCGGATGGCGCACATGGCCTATCACGACGGCCTCACCGACCTGCCGAACCGCGCCGCCTTCCTGCAGGCGCTGGCGCAGATGATCGAGGCCTGCGCCGGCACCGACGAGGAATTCGCCGTGCTCTGCGTCGACCTCGACGGCCTGAAGGAAATCAACGACGTGTTCGGCCACGCCATGGGCGACAAGGTGCTGGTCGAGGTGGCGAGGCGGCTGCAGGAGACCGCGCGCGGCGGCGTGGTGTCCCGCCTGTCGGGCGACGAGTTCGGCCTGATCATCGACGGCAAGCAGCCGGAAGCCGGCCAGACGCTGGCCGCCCAGCTCGCCGAGGCGCTGGCGAGGGAATTCTCGATCGACGGCAAGGCGGTGCGCACCGGCGTCACCACCGGCATCGCGGTGTTCCCGCACAACGGGTCAGACGCCGCAGCCTTGCTCGCCAATGCCGGCGCGGCGCTGTTTCGCGCCAAGCAGAAGTCGCGCGGCACCATCAATCTGTTCGAGCCGGAGATGGATCAGCAGATCCGCGACCGCCGCGTGCTGCACCAGGACCTCTCGGTCGCCATCAAGAACGGCGAGTTGTCGCTGCACTACCAGCCGCAGGCCGCGTCCGGCGAGACCGTGGCCACCAGCAAGATCATCGGCTTCGAGGCCTTAGCGCGCTGGATGCATCCGCTGCGCGGCTTCGTCTCGCCCGCCGATTTCATTCCGCTCGCCGAAGAAAGCGGCCTGATCGTCGAGATGGGCGAATGGATCCTGCGCGAGGCCTGCCGCGAGGCCGCCTCATGGCCGGTGCCGCTGCAGATCGCCGTCAACCTGTCGCCGGCGCAGTTCATGCACGGCGACGTCATCAACCTCGTGCATTCGATCCTGCTGGAAACAGGCCTCGCGCCCGGCCGGCTGGAGCTCGAAATCACCGAGGGCGTCCTGATCGAGGATTTCGACCGCGGTCTGGCGCTGCTGCGCCGGCTGAAGGCGCTGGGCGTGCGCATCTCCATGGACGATTTCGGCAGCGGCTATTCGTCATTGAGCTATCTGCAGGCGTTCCCCTTCGACAAGATCAAGATCGACCGCGCCTTCGTCATCAATCTCGGCAAGACGCCGCAATCGGCCAACATCGTCAGCGCCGTCATCGACCTCGGCCATGGCCTTGAGATGTCGATCGTCGCCGAGGGCGTGGAGACGGCGGAACAGCTTGCCTTCCTTGCACAGGAGGGCTGCGACGCGGTCCAGGGCTATCTGCTGGGCAAGCCCGCGCCGATCGGCCAATACGCGGCCCTTGTCGGCCGCGACAACACCATGGAGCCCGCGCGCAAGACAGGCTAGAGAATGGCGGGCGTTCCATTTCTCAGCGTTGCGTATGGCGGACTACGATCTTGCAATCCTCGGCGGCGGTCTGAACGGCGTCAGCGTGGCGCGTGACGCCGCTGGACGCGGCCTCCGGGTCCTTCTGGTCGAGCAGGGCGATCTCGGCGTCGGCGCCTCCTCGGCCTCGCCACGGCTGATCCATGGCGATCTGTCGGTGCTGGAGCGCCGGGAATTCCGCCGGGTGCGCGCGGCGCTGGCCGAGCGCGACGTCTGGCTGCGCATCGCGCCGCATCTGGTCCGTCCGATGCGCTTTGCCATCCCCGCGCATGCCGACGAGCGGCCGCCCTGGGTGCTGCGGGCGTGGCTCTGGCTCTACGACCGGCTCGGGGCGCGGCGGGCGCTGCCGCCCGCGGAAACCGTCGATATCACCCATCACCCGGCCGGCGATGCCTTGAAGCGGCCGTTCGGCACCGCGTTCGAGCATTCCGACTGCATCGTCGACGATTCCCGCCTGGTGGTGCTCTCGGCGGTGGATGCGGCCGAGCACGGCGCCGAAATCTGCACCGGCGCGCGCTGCGTCCGCGCCGACCGCACCGACACCTGGCGGCTCGCCATCATCGACCGCGGCCATCGCCGCATCGTCGACCGCACGCGCGCTGGTCAACGCCACCGGCGCCTGGACCGCCTCGGTCGCCGACACCGTGCTGCGCGTGCCGGCCCCGCCGCTCGGCACCACCCAGATCAGCCAGATCGTGGTGAAGCGGCTGTTCGACAGCGACAATGTCTATGTCTTCCAGAACCACGACCGCCGGCTGATCTTCGCCAGCCCCTATGAGCGCGACTTCACGCTGATCGGCTCCGTCGACCATCCTTTCAAGGGCGATCCCGCCGTGGTTTCGATGGCGGCCAATGACGTCGCCTATCTCTGCGATGCCGCCAACCGCTATTTCCGCGAACGGGTCGAAACCGCCGATGTGGTGCGCACGGTTGCCGCCGCCAATTCCGTGTTGGGCCGCGGCAAACGCGGCCTGCGCCGCGACGGCGTGCTGAGTTTCGACGTCAAGCGCGGCAAGGCGCCGCTGGTGACGATTTTCGGCGGCGACATCACCACCGCGCGGCTGCGCGCCGAGCGCGCGGTGTCGCAACTGTCGCGATTCTATCCGATGTCGCCGCGCTGGACCGCGACAACGCCGCTGCCCGGCGGTGATTTCGGCTGGGCGAAGTTCGAGGACGAGGTTGATTCCGCGCGCGACCAGTGGCGCTTCCTGACCGAAAGCCAGGCACGGCGCATGGTCTCGGCCTACGGCTCGCGGCTCGTCACCATTCTGGGGGATGCCAAGACAAAAGACGATCTCGGCCCCGCCTTTGGCCCCGATCTCACCGGCGCCGAAGTGCGCTACCTCATGACCAAGGAATGGGCGCGCTTCCCCGACGACGTGCTGTGGCGGCGCACCAAGCTCGGCCTGACCATGCCGGCCGCCGACCGCGACAAGCTGGCGGCGTTCATGGCGAGTGCGTAGTCGGCGTTCCCCGGATGCAGCGCACCGCTACGCGCTGCACCGCGTCCGGGACACGAGATTTCAGCCCGCGGACGAAATCGAATTCTGCACCCTTACATCCGTTGGCGTGGCGCCAAAGTGGCGGCGGAAGGCGCGGTTGAAATAGGAGATGTCGTTGAAACCGCAGGCATGCGCGAGCTGGGCGATGGTGAGGTGCGCGTGGCGGGAATCCCGCAGCATGCGGCGCACCCGCGTCAGCCGCTCACCGAGCACGAAGGCGGTGAACGAGGTGCCTTCCTGCTCGAACAGCTTTCGCACATAGCGTGAGGAGATGCTGTGGCGGCTCGCGATGATTTCGGAGGAGAGATCGCAATTGCCGAGCATCGACATCACGTCGGATTTCAGCGCCTTCAGCCGCGCCGCCTTGGCGCCGCCGAGCGCCGCCTCGGCCTGGTCGCCGCGCGCGCCTAACGCCAGCGCGACCAGATCGAGAATATGCGCGGAGACGGAGCGGGCGACTTCCGGGTGGGCCAGTTCGTCGGCGGCCAGCACCGCATCGAGATATTTGATGAGAAGCCGCAGCGCCGGATCGTCCGCCGGAATCGGCTTGCCGAAGGCGGAGGTAAAATCCGGAGCCAGCTCCGCGATGGCCGGGCGCGACAGCGCCAGCGTGATGAAGCTGCCGTCGGTGGTCAGCGTGCTGACGGAGGGATCGGTCCCCGACAGCGCGCTGGCGCTGCCGACGCCGCCGATCAACTCCTTGCTGAATTGCGTGGCTGAAGCCTCGCCCGATCGTAAAATGCTGACGGCAATGATATCGCGGCCGTCCTTCAGCATGTCATGCGTGACGCGGTAATGTGCGGGCGAGCGCGAGCCGGAGGCGATGGCGACATCGGGCAGAAGGTTGAAGGTCACGTCGGCGTGAAAAGGTTCGTCCCCGATCGGGTCGATATCCACCCGCGCGATGCCGCGTCCGTATACCTCTCGCCACAAGGCGAGGCGTTTCTCATCCGGAAACATGTCCGTCGAGATTTGAATACGGCGCGGTGATCCATCGTGCATCGGTCCCCCCGATCAGCCATCAGTTTCGCCCCAATAGTCGCTCCCAGTTCGAAACGCGTTCACACCGCCGGCACGATTTTTTTGGGGATTTGGCCCGGCAGGGACTACCGGCACCGTGAACTCACGGGTTTTGGCCTGTTGAGCCTCCGCCGATCCGTCGCTAGCTTGCGGACACGACGGGGCCGGCGGGGACCATGGCTGAGGAATTACCAAATAGTGAGGCGGCGGAGCCTGCCAAAACGGACGCGCCGGCGGTCGAGCCTGCGCAGCCGGACGCCGTTACGTCCGAGCCGGCCCAGCCGGAGCCTGTTGCCGTAACGCCCGCGAAGCCCGAGCCGCTGCCGGACCCCAACATGCCGTTGCTGCGCATCGAGGGCGTGGCGAAAAAATTCGGCAGTTTCCGCGCGGTCGATCACGTCACGCTGGACATCCGCGCCGGCGAGTTCTTTGCGCTGCTCGGCCCCTCCGGCTGCGGCAAGACCACGCTGCTGCGCATGCTCGCCGGCTTTGAGACGCCGGACGAAGGCCGCATCTTGCTCAACGGCAGGGACATCGCGCCGGTGCTGCCACACAAGCGGCCGGTCAACATGATGTTCCAGAGCTACGCGCTGTTTCCGCATCTGTCGGTCAAGGACAACATCGCCTTCGGCCTGAAGCGCGCCGGCATGGCGAGGGCCGACATCAATACGCGCGTCGCCGAGATGGTGGCGCTGGTGAAGCTTGAAGGGTTGGAGAAGCGCAAGCCCGACCAGCTTTCCGGTGGGCAGCGTCAGCGCGTGGCGCTGGCGCGCTCGTTGGCGCGGCGGCCGCAGGTGCTTTTGCTCGACGAGCCCTTGGCCGCGCTCGACAAGAAGCTGCGCGAAAGCACCCAGCATGAATTGATGGAGTTGCAGCGCCGCCTCGGCATGACCTTCATCATCGTCACCCACGACCAGGAAGAGGCCATGACCATGGCGAGCCGCATCGGCGTCATGGACGCCGGCCGGCTCGACCAGGTGGCAACCCCGCGCGACCTCTACGAGACGCCGGCCTCGCGCTGGATCGCCGAGTTCGTCGGCGACATCAATCTGTTCGAAGGCGAGGTCAAGCCGGCGGAGCACGGCCGCCTTGCGGTGACGACGCGCGACGCCGGCACCATCTATGTCGCCGAGCCGCGAACGCCGCTGCAAAAGTCCGTCGTCAGCGTCGCGATCCGCCCCGAAAAGGTCAAGCTGTCGCGCCGTGCGCCGGTGGCAGATGGCGCCAACGCCACTGCTTTCAACCGGCTGGAGGGCGTCATCACCGACGTCAGCTATCTCGGCGGCATCACCACCTACAAGGTCAAGCTCGACTCCGGCGCGATCGTGCGCTCCTCGATGGCCAACACGACGCGCATCCTCGATGCCTACACCGCTAGCCAGCGCGTGGTGGCGTGGTTCACGCCCGACGACTGCCTGGTGCTGGAACAATGAGCGCGCGCCAGATATTCGCAAAGCCCGCGCGCTATGCCGCGATCGCGCCCTATCTGTGGATGGTGCTGTTCTTCCTGGTGCCGTTCGGCTTCGTACTGAAGATCGCGCTGTCGCAGACCGCGATCGCGCAGCCGCCCTACACGCCGGTGTTCGATTTCATGGGAGGCCGCGAAGCCACCAAGGCGGCGCTCGAGCAACTGTCACCGGACAATTTCAAGCTGCTGATCTCTGACAATCTCTACATCCTGTCGTACCTGCGCAGCCTGCTGGTCGCGCTGTTCTCGACCGCCATGCTGCTACTGATCGGCTATCCCGTCGCCTATGGCATGGCCCGGCTGCCGCAGCGCTGGCAGGCCATCGCGATGATGCTTGTGATCGTGCCGTTCTGGACCTCGTTCCTGATCCGCATCTATGCCTGGATCAACATCCTGCAGCATGACGGGCTGCTCAACACGGTGCTGCTTGAGCCTGCATCTGATCTCGGCGCCGCTGGTGTGGCTCTCCACCGACACCGCGATGTATATCGGCATCGTCTATTCCTATCTGCCGTTCATGATCCTGCCGCTCTATGCGACCTTGGCGAAGCAGGATCCGGCGCTGCTGGAAGCCGCCGCTGATCTCGGCGCCGCGCCGCGGCAGGCGTTCTGGCAGGTCACGTTCCCGCTGTCGCTGCCGGGCGTGGGTGCCGGCGCGCTGCTGTGCTTCATCCCGATCGTCGGCGAATTCGTGATCCCCGATCTGCTCGCGGGCTCCGATTCGCTGATGATCGGCCAGACGCTGTGGCTGGAGTTCTTCACCAACAAGGACTGGCCGGTGGCCTCGGCCGTCGCCATCGTCCTGCTGGTTCTCCTGGTCGGGCCGCTGCTGCTTTACGAGCGGCTGCAGCACCGCCAGCTGGAGGCGCGCTGATGGCCTCCCGCAAGATCAACCGCATCACGCCGTTCAACATCACCTCGCTCGCGCTGGGCATGGCGTTCCTGTACCTGCCGATCGTGATCCTCGTGATCTATTCCTTCAACGCCTCGCGGCTGGTGACGGTGTGGGGCGGCTGGTCGCTGCGCTGGTACTACGAGTTCTTCAACGACCGCGCGATGCTGGATGCCGCCTGGATGAGCCTGCGCGTCGCCGCGGTGTCGGCGACGATTGCGACCCTGCTCGGCACGCTGGCCGCGGTCGCGCTGACCCGCGGCGAGCGCTTCCGCGGTCGCATGCTGTTCTCCGGCATGCTCTATGCGCCGCTGGTCATGCCCGAGGTGATCTCCGGCCTGTCGCTGCTCTTGCTGTTCGTCGCGCTCGATGCCGGGCGCGGCTTCTGGACCGTGACCATCGCCCACACCACGCTCACCATGTGCTTCGTCACCGTGGTGGTGCAATCACGATTGGGCTCGATCGACCGCAGCCTGGAGGAGGCCGCGATGGACCTCGGCTGCGATCCCGTGCGCGCCTTCCTGCTGGCGACGCTGCCATTGATCATCCCCTCGATCGTAGCGGGCTGGATGCTCGCCTTCACGCTGTCGCTCGACGACGTCGTGATTGCGAGCTTCACCACCGGCCCCGGCTCGGCGACGCTGCCGATCCGCATTTATTCCGAGGTACGGCTCGGCGTGAAGCCGGAGATCAACGCCATCTGCACCATGGTGATCGCGCTGATCGCCGTCGTTATCACGGTGGCATCGTTCGCCTCGAAACTCTCGAGCCAGCAGGGCGAGAACGCCGTGCCGCTGTAAGCGGGAGGGGCCATGAAGTTTGCTTGGCAAATCCTGACCCATACGCCGATCTGGGTGTTTCCTCTGTTCGCCTATCTCGTCTGGCTCGGCATCAAGGCGATGCGGCCGCGCACCGTCACGATCTGGCGCTCGCTGATCGTGCCCGCGGTGTTCATTGTCTGGGGCCTGTCGCGGCTGCTTTCTAGCCGCGATTTTGCCGCGCCGTTGGCGGCCTGGCTTGGCGCGGCGGCGGCCTTGCTGGTTGTCGGCCTTTTGACGGCGAGACCGATCGATCTCGATCACACCACCGGCGAGATCAAACGTCCGGGCAGCGTCGTCCCGCTGATCCGCAACATCACAGTGTTCGCCCTGCAATACACCGTCGCGGTGCTGGCCGCGGTCGATCCACACGATGCGACGACCGTTGCCGTTGTCGGTCGCGCCATCTCGGGCGGCACGACGGGCTATTTCCTCGGAGGGACCATCGCGCTGCTGCGTCAATATTGGAAGCAGCGCAAAGCCGATCTTACGACTTGACCGCGCCCGCGGTGAGCCCGCCGACCATGTAGCGCTTGAAGACGTAGTAGATCGCGGCCGGCGGCAGGGCGTAGATGAAGCCGGTGGTCATCAGCAACTCCCATGGGGAGTCGTCGGCGGCTAGAAAGTTGCCGAGCGCAACGGGGAGCGTGATGTCGGTGTCCTTGGACAGCAGCAGGAACGCGTAGAGATATTCGTTCCAGGCGAGCAGGATCGCGTAGGTGCCGACCGCGACCAGCGAGGGCATCATCAAGGGCACATAGACCAGGCGAAACAGCTGCAGCGTGGTGGCACCGTCCACGGTGGCGGCTTCGTCTAGCTCGACCGGCAGCTTGTCGGAGGCCTGTTTCAGCACCCAGATCGCGTAGGGTGAGGCGATGGTCACCATCGCCAGGATCAGCGACCAGTGATTGTTGAGCAGGCCGTAGTTGCCCATGGTGCGGTACATCGGCACGGCGAGAAACGCCGCCGGAATAAAATAAGTGAATAGCGCAAGATTCATCACGGTGCGGCCGCCGGGCGCCTTCAGCCGCGAGATCGCAAACGCCGCCGCGGTGGCGATGAACAGGGTCAGCACACCGGCCGCCAGCGCGATCACGGTCGAATTCCAGAACTGGATCCAGAAATCCCGCAGGAAATAATGCTCCTGGTAGAACACGATACGGAAATTGTTCAGCGTCGGATGCGCCGGCCACAATTTGCCGGAGAACGCGTCCTCCTTCGGCGAGATCGCGAACAGGAACATGTGATAGATCGGAATCATGGTCCAGATGAACACGGGGATGCCGATCAGCAGCAGTCGCGCCTCGGTGCCGATCTCGCGTAAGGTTGGCAGCTTCATCGCGACAACCGTTTCATCATGAAATAGACCAGCGGCAGCACCAGCGGCAGCGCGCAGACGATCGAGGCCAGCGAAAGGCTGAGCTGATCGAGCCTGAGATAACGGATGCCGAGCGTTGCCAGCACATGTGTCAGATCGGCCGGCCCGCCGCCGGTCAACAGGTAGACGCTGTTGAAGTCGCCGAGTGTCCAGATCATCGACAGCAGCGTGCAGGTGACATAAAGCATCTGCATCGACGGCCAGGTGATGTAGCGGAATTTCTGCATCCAGCTCGCGCCGTCGACGTCCGCCGCCTCATACATATCGTGCGGGATGGCCAGCCGCCCGGTCAGCAGGATCAGTGTCCAGAACGGCAGCGATTTCCAGATGTGCACGCCGATCGCCATGGCGAGCGCCACCGTCGGGTCGTTGAGCCAATTCGGGCCGTCGTCGCCCGTGAGCTTGAAGATGATCTGGTTGACCATGCCCCATTCGGGATTGAGCATGAACCGCACCGACAGGATGGTCGGGATCGACGGCACCGCCCAGGGCAGGATGAACAGCACCGACAGCCATTTGATCCAGGGGCGTTGCTGCGCGAAGAAGCCGGACAGGAACAGCGCGATCGCCATCTTGATGTTGATGCCGACGACGAGGAAGATCAGCGTGTTGACCGCGGCGCGCGCGAAGATCGGGTCGTGCCAGAGCGCGACATAGCTCGCCGGATGGCGCGCCAGCCACAGCCCGTAGCTGACGGGGTAAACGACGAAGGCGAGGAACACGAGCGCGTAGGGCGCGAGCAACACGATGCCCCAGACCTGCGGGGTGGAGAACCGCGCCGACAGCGGCGGGGCGGGGATATCGGATGCTGATAGCGTGATCGCCATATCAATTCTCTAAACGAGATGCCGGACGCGAATTAGGCTGTCGTCCCTGCGAAAGCAGGGACCCATAACCACGGGCTTCCATCGTAGCGCGAAAGCCGTCGACCGGCACCTTCCAAAACGACCGCCGCGGCGTATGGGTCCCTGCTTTCGCAGGAACGACAGATACGGCTGCGGCGGCCGGCATGGTTTGGTTCTAGCCCGCAACCGCCTTGATGCGGGCGATCAGTTCGTCGACGGCCTGCTCGACCGGGACCTTCTCGCTGACCACGCGGTTCATCGCCTTGGCCCAGACGTTCTCGTTGTTCAGGATCGTGAACTTCCAGTTCTTGGTGAAGTCGAACGGCGAGGTGCCGCCGGTGAACTGGTTGTAGACGGCCTTGCGATGGCGGTCGGCCTGCCAGAACGGGCTCTGCTGGCTGGCTGTCGTCACCGGGAACCAGCGGCCGAGCGCGCCCTCGATATAGGGACGCAGGTTCTCTTCCTGCATCAGGAACGCGATGAACTGCTTGCCCTCCGCCTTGTTCTTGGCGTTGTTGAACATCAACCCGGTCTTGACGTCGGAGCGGTACTTGATCGGGGTGCCGTCCGGCTTGTTCGGGAAGGACGAGGTGATGATGACCTCGTCATAGTTCTTCTTGCCAAGCGCGCGCTGTTCCGGCGTCAGCGAGGCGTTGTTGGAGTCGTCGAGCCATTTCGCCGCGATCGAGATCGTGAAGTTGTGCGTCATCACGATGGTCTTGTTGTGGAAGGCGACGTTGTTGTCCGGATCCTTCCAGGTCGTGGAGGAGGGCGGCGTGCAGCCCTTGATGTAGGTATCGGTGTAGTCCTTCAGCGCCTTGACCAGGTTTGCCCGCACCTTCGGATCGTCGACCAGAAGCTTGCCTCGTCGTCGACCAGCTTGACGTTATAGGCGTCCATGAAGGTGTAGAACGACTGGAAGCTGTCGGTGGATTCCACGCCCATCGGCTGGCCGACGGCGTAGACGCGCTGGCCGGTCGCCTTTCGGCTCGCGGTCTGCACCTTGTCGCACCAGAACGACCAGTAATCCTCCCACTTGGTCGGGATGTCGCTCTGCTTGAAGCCGGCCTGCTCCAGCATGTCCTGCCAGATCTGCACGTGCATGCTCTGCTGCTTCAGCGGGAAGCCGTAATAGGCGCGCTTCTTGGCGACGTCGTTGTAGAGCGACACCGTCTCCAGCGTGTTCGGCGCGAACGCCGACTTCATCGGCAGCATGATGTCGGAGAGGTCCTCGAGCTTGCCCTCGAAGGCCCACTTGCCCTGCGCCTGCACGTCGTAGCTGTCGGAATAGGCGACATCCGGCACGGTGCCGGAATCCAGCGCCGCCACCGTCTTCGGAATCATGTCCTGAATGGCGTATTGCGAGAGCTCGACCTTGATGCCGGTCTTGGCCTCGAACTTCTTGATCGCCTCGAGCAGGGCGTCGTCCTCGGACTTGTAAAAACCCTTGCCGAACCAGACGGTGATTGTCTTTGCCTGCGCGAAGGCGGGGGCCGTCGCGGACAGCAGCCCTGCGATCGCGACCGCGCCTGACAGCGCTATCAATGCCTTGGATCTCACGTTGTTCTCCCTAACCCTTTCCCGGTTTTGACCGGTGGTTAGCAGCCTTTACCGAATGGTTCCCAATCATTCCAGATGTTGAATGGCGTTCCCGAAACGAAAATCGGCATGGGTCCGCGCGCGGCACTGCAGCCGCGTGGCTTTCGCTGACGAAAGTCTTAGTTCGGCTTGGCCGCTTCCGCCGCGGGTGCGGTATCCGGCGCGGGGCGGCGCAGTCCGCCGCCGGTGAAGCGATCGATCACCGATTTGACGGCGTCGCGCGCCTTCTTGTCCTTGACCGCATCGAGCAGCGGCTCGGTGGCGGGCGCGCGGCGGATCAGGCTTTCCGCATCGGGGAAGATGAAGGGGTCATCCCAGGGACCCTGCACGACGAAGGGCAAGTCGAAGCTGGCGCTGCCGTTCGAGGCCGAGACCAGGCTCGCGACGCCCTTCATGTCGTATTCGCGCGCCGGCACCGACGCCGTTCCCGTCAGCGTCACCCGCGCGGTCGGGCTGTCGATGCGGATGTTCTCCGCAGTGGCGATGCCGTCGGCGAACTTCACCGCGACGGTGAGGTTGTCGTAGGGCGTCGAGCCCTGCCGGAAATTGCCGGCGCCGGACAGCGGCCGCCGCTCCAGCCGCTTCAGCAGCTGCTCGACATTGAAGCCGGAGATCGCGCCGTCATGGCCGGTCAGGCTCGCGGTGCCGTCGAGCGAGGAGGCGAGCCCGAAGGGGCTGGCGCCGGAGGCGACCAGCGAGACGTTGAAATTGCCGCGCCCGGACAACTTGGTGACGCCGAACAGCTCGCCGGCCGCGGCCTGCAGGTCGACGTCGGTGAGCTGGAACTGGGCGCGGACGTCGGCGATGGTGTCGGAGCGCGCAATCCCCAGCGAGCCCTTGGCGACGCCGCCATACATCTGCGCCTCGCCGATCGAGAGCGCGAGTGCGCCGTTGCGCAAATTGGCGCCGAGCGCCGTGCGGCCGAGCTTGGTCGGGCCGACCGTCACCTTCGCGGCGGACAGGCGCATGTCGAGATCGGTCGTCGACAGCGCGTTGAGGTCGAACAATTGCCGGTTCCAGTCGCGCGCACCGGAGGCGAGCAGACGCACGGTGGAGATGTAGGGCGTGAAGTCGAGGTTGCCCGCGGCCAGCGTCGCCTGCACGGTCTGCCGGCCGTTATTGGCGAAGGTCATGACGCCCTCGGCGACATTGCCGTCGAGCTCGACATTGACATTGGTGAGCGCCACCGAGCCGCCGACCACATTGGCGCGCGCCTTCAGCGCGAAGCGGCCGAAGCCGCCGCCGGCGGGCGGCTGCTGCCCGGTCCAGCGCAGCGCGTTGCGCAGCGACAGCGAGTCGACGGTGGCGGTGCCTTCCATCATCAGGCTGGTGCGGTTGGCGACGGTGCCGTCGAAGGCGAGTTTCAGCGGCGCGGACGACAGGCGCGCCTTCAGCCCGGAGCGCTCGCCGGAGAGCAGGGCGACGAAATCGGACGCGCTGACCGAGCCGTCGATGCGCTCGCCGCGCCAGTCGAACTGCCCGGTCGCCGCAAAGGAGCGCGAGATCGAGGGCCAGGCCAGCGAGAGGTCGATGTCGCCGAGGCTCTCCGAGGTGTTGTTGTGCGCGTCCTCGTATTTCAGCACGCCGTCCTGGATGCGGATTTCCGAGAACGACACCTGGTTCTCCGCGCCGGGCTTCATCGTTTTCGCAATGGTCTCGACGAACGGCGTCCAGTTGCTCTCGCCATTGCCGTCGCGCACCACGCGGATGGTCGGGCGCAGCATCATCACGTCGGAGATTTCGAACCGCCGCAGCAGCAGCGGCAGCAGCCGCAGGTTCGCGGTCAGCACGTCGACATGCAGCGCCGGGTCGGCGGTCCGTCCGCCCTTCAGGCCGACGTCATGGAACGAGACGTAGCTCGCCGGGAACACCGCAATGTCGATCGGGCCCTGGATGACGAGGTCGAGCCCGGTGACGGCGCGGATCTGCGCTTCGACCGACTTCTGCAGCGCGTCGCGGTTGAGGAACCAGGACGTTGCGATCAGGCCCAGCACGGCCACGCCCAGCACTGCCGCAACCGGCATCCCGAGGCGCTTCATTCCTTGGGCCATCGTCAACGCCATGATCCAGCCAAAAGTCTTCAGATGTTTGAGGGAAACAGCGGCGGTGCGCCAAACGGGCCCGGGCCTCCCCGCCCGCGCCAACCCACGCAACTTGATGGGTTTTGTTGTCGCTTTCAAGGCCGTACTGACGCGGAAACAGGCATATGCCCGTCATTGACGCGTTGCGAAGAATTCGCCTAATAAAAGTCCAAAGCGGGCCGAGCGCATGATCCGGAAAAGTGGGCACCGGTTTTCCGAGAAGATCATGCGCCAGCATAAACTCTAGCGCCAGCGCCTCTTTCCATCAGGTCATATCCCCATGAACAAGGTCTACCCCGACGCCAAATCGGCTCTCGCAGGCATTCTCAAGGACGGCATGATGATCATGTCGGGCGGCTTCGGCCTGTGCGGCATTGCCGAGACCTTGTCGGATGCGATCCGCGATTCCGGGGTCAAAGGCCTGACCGTGGTTTCCAACAATGCCGGCGTCGACGGTATCGGGCTGAGCCGCCTGCTTGAAACCCGCCAGATCAAGAAGATGATCTCGTCCTATGTCGGCGAGAACAAGCTGTTCGCCGCGCAATACCTCGCCGGCGAGCTCGAGCTCGAGTTCAACCCGCAGGGAACTCTGGCCGAGCGCATCCGCGCCGGCGGCGCCGGCATTCCGGCCTTCTACACCAAGACCGGCGTCGGCACGCTGATCGCCGAAGGCAAGGAAGTGAAGGAGTTCGACGGCGAGAAGTACATCATGGAGCGCGGCCTGTTCGCCGACCTCGCCATCGTGCACGCCTGGATGGGCGACACCGCCGGGAACCTGATCTACCGCAAGACCGCGCGCAACTTTAACCCGATGATGGCGACCGCCGCGAAGGTCACGGTCGCCGAGGTCGAGCATCTGGTGCCGGCCGGCGAACTCAATCCGGACCACATCCACACGCCCGGCATTTTCGTCAAGCGCATCGTCGAAGTCGGCACCGCCAAGAAGCACATCGAATTCCGCAACATTCGTCCGCGCCCCGCCGCGTAATCATACAGGAGAACTCCCATGGCCTGGACCCGTGAACAGATGGCAGCGCGCGCCGCCAAGGAATTGCGCGACGGCTATTACGTCAATCTCGGCATCGGCATTCCGACGCTGGTCTCGAATTACATCCCTGATGGCGTCGACGTGAACCTGCAGAGCGAGAACGGCATGCTCGGCATGGGTCCGTTTCCCTATGAGGACGAGGTCGACGCCGACCTGATCAACGCCGGCAAGCAGACGGTGAGCGAATTGCCGTCGACCAGCTATTTCTCCTCGGCCAATTCCTTCGCGATGGTGCGCGGCGGCCACATCGATCTGTCGATTCTCGGCGCGATGCAGGTGGCGCAGAACGGCGACCTCGCCAACTGGATGATCCCCGGCAAGATGGTGAAGGGCATGGGCGGCGCCATGGACCTCGTCGCCGGCGTCAAGCGCGTCGTGGTGGTGATGGAGCACTCCGCCAAGGACGGCGCAAAGCTCTTGAAGAAGTGCAATTTGCCGCTGACGGGCGAGCGCGTGGTCGACATGGTCGTCACGGATCTGGCGGTCTTCACCATCGACAAGCACGGCAAGGACGGCATGGCGCTGATCGAGCTTGCTGACGGCGTTACGCTCGATGAGGTCAAGTCGAAGACCGAAGCCGAATTCCGCGTCGCGCTGAAGAACGCGTAAAGCGCTGCGGCGATGGGTGGCCATCGCCGAAGTCCAGTTTGACCCAAAGCTACTTCGCGTATTTGCCCGCAAGCTGCGGGGTCATGTCCGGGTAGAGGCCCGGGGTCTTCTCCTTGGCCTCTTCGTGGACCTGCAGGCGGGTCTTGCGGGCCCAGCTGCGCTTGAGATCGTCCTTGATGCCGAACCTCAACCGGCCGAGCCCTTCGGTTTCGAGTTCGATGGTGTCGCCGTCCATGAACGGGTTGAGACCGCGGTGATTGGTGCCGGTGGCGACGATGTCGCCGGGCAGCAGCGTATGGATGGCCGACAGCCAGGCGATGCACTTGGCGATCTTGTGGCCCATGTCGTCGGTATTGAAGTTCTGCATCAGTTCGCCGTTGTTCCACAGCCTGATTTGCAGCTTCTGCGGATCCTTGATCTCGTCTGATGTGACGAGCCAGGGGCCGATCGGCGCAAAGGTGTCACGGCTCTTCATCTGGAAGAACACGTTGCCCGGCGGCGGCAGGCCGCGCGCCGAACCGTCGATGAAGTTCATGTAGCCGAAGACGTAGCTCATCGCCTCGGCTTCGCTGACATGGCTGCATTTCCTGCCGATGACGACCGCCATCTCGGCTTCGCCCTCGAAGACCAGGGCCGGCACGTCGGGCAGCACCATGGTGTCGCCGTGTCCGATGATCGCGCTCGGCGATTTGTGGAAGGCGTTGATCGGCGCCGGCGCGCTGCGCGTGCCGTCTTCCATGTAGTTGACCGCCATGCAGTCGATCGTGCGCGGGCCCGGCACCGGCGGACGGATGCGGACGCTTGCCAGCGGCACGCCGGTGCCGCGCGCGACCGCCGCCTCCAGCCGCGGCCTGTAGCTGCTCCAATGTTCGATCAGCCCGTTCATCAGATCGCCCGGGCCGGTGTGCGGGATGTCCTTCACCTCGGCACTGACATCGACCACGGTCTCGCCCTTCAGCACGCCGAGCTTGAAATCATCGAAATAGACCAGCTTCATCGTGTCTCCCCGCCCTGTTATGCCGAGCTTGTGCCGCCCGACCTCACCCGCTGATAACCCAATATCGGCTATTGGCCCATAGCAGGGGCGGCGGGGCGGCCCATGCGGAGTCGAGCACTTGACCCCTTTGCTGACGTGATGAAGCTTGGCTTCGATATTGGCTTGAGGGAGAGAAGCGATGGACCTGAAGGGCGCGGTGGCACTGGTGACGGGCGGCAATGGCGGGCTGGGGCAGCGCATCTGTCACGCGCTCGCAGAGGAGGGCGCACATATCGCCGTCATGTACGCGCGCAGCCGCGACCAGGCGGAAGGCGTCGCAAGCGAGCTGACGTCGCGTTATCAAGTCAATGCTCACGCCTTCGCCTGTGACATCACCGACGGCGCCGCCGTGGATCGGCTGGTCGGCGAGGTCACCAAAACCTTCGGCCGCCTCGATATTCTGATCAATGACGCCGCCTACAACCTCTCGATTCCCTTCGGCGATCTCGACAGCTTGTCGATGGAGGTGTGGGAGAGGATCATGGCCACTAACCTGACGGGGCCAATGCGCCTCACCAAGGCGGTGGCACCTCACATGAAGGCCCAGGGGCGAGGCCGCATCATCAACATCGCTTCGGTCGCAGGGCTCAGCCCAACCGGCTCTTCGATCGCCTATGCCGTGTCGAAGGCGGGGCTCATTCACCTGACAAAGTGCATGGCCGTGGCGCTGGCGCCCGAGACGCTCGTCAACTGCGTGGCGCCTGGCCTGCTGGAGGGCACCCGCGCGACAGCCAATCTCCGGTCCGAGCAGATCGAGCGCTCCGCGTCGAGCTCGCTCCTGAAGAAGGCTGCCGACAAGGACGACTGCGCCGACATGGTCGTTACCATGTGCCGCACCGAGACCATGACCGGCCAGACCGTCGTCATCGACGCCGGGCGCATCTTCCACTGAGACGGAAACGCCTGTGCTGCGAAGGTTGAGAACGTCTGCATTGAGGTTTGATTGATGGTTGTCTGGTCTCCTTTGCGGTTCAGCAGCGGACGAGAGATCGCAAACCGGTTTGTCATTGCGCCGCTGACGACCGATTCTTCCAACGAAGATGGGACAGCTCCCGAAAACGAACTCGAATTTGTCCGGCGACGCGCCGCCAACGGATTCGGAGCTGTCATTTCCTCCGCCGCTTACGTCGCAGACGACGGTCGCTCCTGGCAAGGGATCGGTGCGGCACATGAAGGACACTTGCCCAGTCTCTGCCGGCTCGCCGAAGCGATGCGTGCTGCGGGAAGCCTTGCGATCCTCCAGATTTATGACGGTGGCCGCATCGCAAAGCCCGAGCTGATCGGTGAGCAATGTATGCGGGCACCTTCTGCCGTGGCGTCGTTGCGACCGGGAGCAAAGACGCCGAGGGCGATGACTTCAGATGAGGTTGAAAACCTGATTGCAAGCTTTCGAGAGGCTGCTTCGCTGGCTCGAAAAGCCGGTTTCGACGGCGTCGAGGTTCACGGCGCCAATCACTACGCGGTTCATCAGTTCTTCTCACCTCGGGCCAATCATCGCGCTGACAAATGGGGAAGCACGCTTGCAAAGCGCATGAACTTTCCTCTCGCCGTCGCGCAGGCCGTTCGCGACGCACTCGGCCCAAAGCTGATCGCAGGGTTTCGCGTGACGCCATTCGAGGCCGAGGCGGACGGCTATACGCTCGAGGACTCAAAGCAGCTCTGTGGCGAGCTTGCGAAGTTGAATCTCGATTACATCTCCGTTTCGCTCGACGATTATCGTAAGAGCCGGCCTGTGGGAGAGACCCGCGTCTACAACGGTCCGGTCGAGAAGATCGATACCCCGGCAGTGAGTCCAATTACGGAATTTGCGCGCGTCATCGCGGGCCGCTGTGCGGTCATGGCAAGCGGTGGGATCAAGACATGCGAGGATGCCGAAGGCGCGATCAAATTGGGAGCCGATCTGGTTGCCGTCGGACGCGCCGTGGTGGTTGATCCGGAGTGGCTTGCCAAGGTCCGAAGCAAGAGTGAAGCGTCGATCCTTCCGGGACTGCCGAAGGATGAACGCGAGATAGCCGGAGGCTTTAAGCATTCCGCCGCGAATGGTCGAATACCTGTTGAGCCGTCCAGGTTGGATACCTCGCCTTTAGACCTGCGGCTTCCCGGACGTCCCTTGATCGACGTTACGTTGCCGCGCCGGCAACATCCTCCAGCCCGCGGTTGCGCGGCTCGACGCCCCAGAGCCACACCACCACGATCTGGATGACGACGAGACCGATCATCAGCCAGATCACGCCGGGCAGCTGATACGACGCCATCAGCGCGCCGACGATGAAGGGCGACACCACGGTGGCGCCGCGGCCGAGCGTGTTGCAGATGCCGTTGGCGCGCAGCCTGATCTCGGTCGGGAACAGTTCCGGCGTGTAGACGCCGAACAGCAGCGCGGTCTGCACATAGATCGCGACGATCAGCACGAAACCGACGCTGAGCACGATGGTCGGATCGTCGCCGGCGTGGAAGCGGGCATAGATGTAGCCGGTGACGATGGTGACGACGGACGCGCCGATGATGCTCCAGCGCCGTCCGATGGCGTCGGACAGATAGGCGCCGACGCGCGCAGCCGACCAGCGAGCCCACCGAGAGCACCAGCGTATAGGCCAGCGAGTTGGTGATGGTCAGGCCCTGGCGCAGGAAGAACTGCGGCAGGAACAGCACGAAGCCGAAGATCAGCGTGTTGATGGTGATCAGCACCCAGCAGCCGACGAACAGGCGCTGCAGCAGCGGCGGCTTGAACAGGTCGGACATCGCGACCAGCGGCACCGGCGCCGGCACGTGCACCGGCGGCAGCGCCTTGCCGCCGGACGCTTCCTGCTCGATCGATTGCATCAGCGCTTCGGCCTCGTCGGTGCGGCCCTGCGCTTCCAGCCAGCGCGGCAATTCCGGCAGGTTCTTGCGCAGGTACCAGACGATCAGCGAGCCGATGGCCGGCGATGACGAACATCGGCCGCCATCCCCACGCCGGGATGATGAGATAGCCGAGCAGGGCGGTGGCCGGAAATCCGGCCACCACCAGGAACGCCATCATCGACAGCCAGCGGCCGCGCGTCTTCGGCGGCACGAATTCGGTCAGCGTCGAATAGCCGACCACGATCTCGGCGCCGAGCCCAAGCCCCTGCACGAAGCGGCAGACGATCAGCTGCGTCATGTCCTGCGCAAAGGCGGCCGCCAGCGAGGCGAGGCCGAAGATCAGGAGGTTGATCTGGTAGGTGAAGCGGCGTCCGTAGCGGTCGCCGACAAATCCGGTGATCAGCGCGCCCAGCGTCATGCCGACGAAGGTCAGCGAGATGAACTGCAGGTTTTGCGGCATGGTCGAGAATTTGGTCTGCAGCAGCCGACGCCAGCACGCCGCCGGCGACATAGAGGTCGTAGCCGTCGAAAAACATGCCGGCGCCGACCAGCCAGAAGATCCGGTAGTGGAACGATGAGACCGGCAGCCGGTCGAGACGCGCACCGGCGTTCACTGCGATAACCATTTGACTTCCCCCCTTTGTCGCCTTGTTGGCTGATCCGGTTGCCGTCTTTGCGGCGCCGGATCGTTTCCCTAGTTCAATCGTCGTTGCCCCGCCGTGTCGCGATACCAGTCGAACGGCGCGTCATTGGTCGCGACCATCACGCTCTTGACGTTGAAATGATCGTCGAAACTTTCGCTGCCGCATTCGCGGCCGACGCCGGAGTCGCCGACGCCGCCCCAGGGCGAGGCCGGATCGAGCCGGTGATGATCGTTGATCCAGACGATGCCGCATTTGACCGCAGCTGCGACGCGATGGGCGCGCGCCACGTCACGGGTGCGGATCGCGGCCGCCAGGCCAAACGGCGAGTCGTTGGCGAGCCGCAGCGCTTCGGCCTCGTCCTTGAACGGCGTCACCGAGGTGAAGGGGCCGAACACTTCCTCCTGGAAGATGCGCATGTCGCTTTTGACGTCGGCGAACACGGTCGGCTCGACGAAATAGCCGTTCTGCATGGCCGGGAACGTTGGCGCGCACGCCGCCGGTCACGAGCCGCGCGCCCTCGTCGCGGCCGAAGTCGCAATAGGACATCACGCGGTCGCGCTGCCGTGCCGAGATCACCGGACCGAGCTGGGTGGCGGGATCGAAGGGATCGCCGATCCGGATCGTCTCGGTCTTCGCCTTCAGCCTGGCGACGAACTCGTCATAGATCGAAGCCTGCACCAGATGCCGCGAGGCGCAGATGCAGGTTTGCCCGGCGCCGATGAAGGCGCCGAACGCGGCATAATTCACGGCGCGGTCGATATCGTAGTCGTCGAACACCATCACCGGCGTCTTGCCGCCGAGCTCCATGGTCTGGTGCGCGAACACCTTTGCCGCGGCGCTGCCGGCGATGCGGCCGGCCTCGGTGCCGCCGGTCAGCACCAGCTTGTTGATGTCGCCATGCTCGGCGAGCATCTTGCCGGCGCTCTGGCCGAGCCCGAGCACGACGTTGAACACGCCGGGCGGCAGGCCGGCTTCCGAAAATATCTGCGCGAGTTTCAGCGTCGTCAGCGGCGTGTATTCCGACGGCTTCACGACGGTGACGCAGCCGGTCGCCAGCACGGCGGCGAGCGACTTGCACAGGATCATCAGCGGATGATTGAACGGCGTGCAGTTGGCGACGATGCCGATCGGCGTGCGCAGCGTGTAGTTCAGGTAGGAGCCTTCGACCGGGATCACGGAATCGCGCCGCGACAGTGCGAGCCCCGCGAAATAGCGGAAGAAATCCGGCAGGCGCGACAGTTGCGCGCGCGTCTCGTTGACGGGCCGGCCGTTGTTGAGCGTCTCCAGCCGGTACAGCGCGTCGAGATTGGCCTCGAACGCATCCGCCAGCCGGTTGACCAGTCTGGCGCGGGCGCGGGTGTCCATGCCGCCCCACGCCTTGCCTTCGAAGGCGGCGCGCGCGCTCTTCATCGCGCGGTCGATGTCCTCAGGCGGTCGAGTTCGGAATCCGTGCGATCACGTCGCCGGTCGCGGGATTGCGGACGTCGAGCATCTCGCCGCGGCCGGCCTCGATCTCGCGGCCGTCGACGAAATTGCCGTGCACTTCGATGGCAGGGGGCTTTGAGGGAATGTTCATGCGTCGCCCGCCTCGACGATGACGGCGTTGCGCTTCAGCGCCGGCAGCACGCGCTTCTCGGTCTGCACGATATGGGCCTTGATGATGCGCGCGGCGGTGCGGCTGTCGCGCGCTGCATCGCCTCGATCAGCGCGACGTGCTCGGCGACGAGCTTTGCCGGGTTATGGCCCTTGACGTTCGCGACGCTGACGCGCACCAGCCGGTCGGCCTGGCCGATCAGGTCGCACAACGCGGCCGCCATCCGGCGGTTGCCGGAGGCGTGCGCCAGCGCGGTGTGGAAGGCGCGGTTGTAGGCGATGAAGTCTTCATGGTTGCCGGAGAAGCGGCGAAACTTGTTCAGCGCCTTCAGGGTCTCGTCGCTGGCATTCTCGATCGCCTCGGCCACGCAGGCCGGCTCCAGCGCGAGACGAAAGCGCAGCAGGTCGCGCGCGTCGGCGAGCGAGATCGGATTGACGCGATAGCCCTGGCGCGGCTGCACGGTGACGAGATGCTCGCGCTCCAGCCGCAGCAGCGCCTCGCGCACCGGCTGGCGGCTCACCGCATAGCGCTCGGCGAGCTCCTGCTCGCGCATATCATCGCCGGGCGCCAGGCGGCATGAAAGAATATCAGAGCGCAGGCTTTCGTAGACATTATCCCGCAAAAGCATCGAATTTCCTTGGACGATCGGTCAGCCATTTCTTGCAGTCGTGAAATATCACGTCAAGAGCCGAATGGCTTGAATCGCGCCGATTTTGCTCTATCAATGCCGCAGGGGAAGTCTGGAACTGGATGAGAGCGGCAATGGATCGGCTTTTCGCGGATGGCACGGTGAATGCGGCAGCCATCCGGCAAGGGGCCGCCGCTGTTCCTGTTCCACTCGCTGCTGTCGGACCGCGCCAGTTTCGATGCGATCGTGCCCGCACTTGTCGCGCGTCGTTCCGCGTGATCGTGCCGGAATTGCCGGGCTTCGGCGCTTCGCAGGCCGTGTCCGGCGGACTTGCTGCGGTGGCCGACCGCATGGCGGAGGCGGTGCGCGGATGCGGCTGCCGGCGAAGATGCGATCGTGCTCGGCAATGGCTATGGCGGGTTCGTCGCGCTGCAGATGGCGATCCGCCATCCCGGCATCGCCGCAAAGCTCGTTCTCGCCGATTGCGGCGCGGCGTTCTCCGAACCCGGCCGCGAGGCCTTTCGCAACATGGCGGCGGCCGCCGGCGCCAAGGGGCTTGCGGCCATCACCGATGTCGCGATGCGCCGGCTGTTCGCGCCGGAATTTCAGGCACAGCATCCCGATCTCATGCACGATCGCCGCGAGGCGTTTCTGCGCACCGACCCGACGTGTTTCGCGCCGCCTGCGATGCGCTGGCGAGC
Organism: uncultured Alphaproteobacteria bacterium; assembly: GCA_963726865.1. Classification (GTDB taxonomy): domain Bacteria; phylum Pseudomonadota; class Alphaproteobacteria; order Rhizobiales; family Xanthobacteraceae; genus Bradyrhizobium. The sequence continues at coordinate 135,871 of CAVSEE010000016.1, forward strand.
CTCGACCTGCGGCCGGAGGTCGCCAAGGTGAAGGTGCCGGTGCTGGTGCTGGTCGGCGAACATGACGAGGCGACGCCGCCGCCGATGTCGCATGAGCTCGCCGGCCTGTTGCCGCAGGCGCATCTGGAGATCATTCCCGGCTGCGCCCATGTGCCGCAGCTGCAGGCGCCGCAAGTGTTTCTCGAAGCGATCGGCGATTTCCTGCCGGCGGCGAACTCGGCCCCGGCCTAAAACCCTTCTGGCCCGCCTCAATTCCCGCTATGAGGCTCTGCCATCGGCAGAGGGAAATCGACATGGATTTGGCGACGAGACGGCGCGGCGGGCGGCAGTCCGATCGCGGCTTCAGGACCCGTGACGCCATCCGAGCGGATCGACGGCATCGACATCCTGCGCGGGCTGGCGCTGCTCGGCGTGCTCGTCATCAACACCGTGTTCGAGTTTCGCGTCTCCATCTTCGCGCAGTTCCTGCCGCCGGCTCCGTCGGCTTCCGCCACCGACCGCGCGCTCAATGCCTTCCTGGCGGCCGCGGTCGAGTTGAAGGCGCTGGCGCTGTTCTCGTTTCTGTTCGGCGTCGGTCTTGCCATTCAGTTCGATCGGCTGGCCGACCATCCGCGCCGCCTCGTCTTGCTGGTGCGGCGGCTGGTGGTGCTGCTGGCGATCGGAGCGGTACACCTGTTCCTGATCTGGAACGGCGACATTCTGGTCGAGTATGCGCTCGCGGGGCTTCTCGTGCTGCCCTTGCTGTATGCGCCGCGCTGGCTGGTTCTGACTCGCCGCCATAGCGGCCTTGCTCGTCTTCCTGGCCATGCCCATGGTGTCGGACGTGCTATTCCCGTCCAACGCCGCGAGCTGGCTGCACGTGGCGGAGGCGAACCGGGTCTACGGCAGTGGCGGCTTCCTCGACGTGCTGGCCTTTCGCATTGGCGAGGTGCCGGCGATCTCCGCGTTGCTCATCCTGATCTTTCCGCGCACCGTTTCGCTGTTCCTGTTCGGCATGCTCGCCTGGCGCACGGGAGTACTGCGGGAGCCGGCGCGGCACCGGCCGCTGCTGCTCGCCCTTGCAGCGGGCGGAGTGATCGTCGGTGCCGGCTTCACCGTCGCGGGGAAATGGGAGCTCGGCGGCGTCATGCTTGCGCTGGGTTACGCGGCAACCATCATCGCGTGTGTGCAGCTTCCCCGCAGGAGAACGGATACTGGCCTGGGCCGCGCCCGTTGGCCGGATGGCGTTCACCAATTACCTGACGCAGTCGCTGGTGCTGGGCTGGATTTTCTACGGCTACGGGCTCGGGCTGTTCGGCCGTCTCGGCGTCGTTGTCGGCGCTCGCCATCGCGCTTCTGTTGTATGCCGCGCAAATCGCATTCAGTGCGTGGTGGTTGCGCCGCTATCGCTACGGCCCGGTCGAATGGCTGTGGCGCAGCCTGATGTACGGCAAGCGGCAACCAATGGCGCTGACGGCGAGGCGGCCCGATTGACGCACATGTCACGCAACCGTTGCTTGTAAATCGTTCCGAGCCCCCGTAGCTTGGCAGCCAGGTCTTGGCAGGGAGGTTTTTGATGGACTTCTTCCGCGCGCAACAGGCCGTAGGGGTCAAAACCCCGACCTATTTCATCGAGAGCACGGCGCCGTACAATGTCGATGACACTGAGTCCGATGACCGCGCGGCTATGCCGCCCGAAGCCGCGGAACTCGCCAAGTATCTCAAGAAGATCGATCCGAAGCAGGCGATCAAGGACATCGCGGCGGCGCTGTTGCAAGGGAACGATCCGCAACCTGGTGGTGATGGTCCACGGCTTCAACAATCCGGAGCCGGCCGTGCTGAAGATGTACACTTCGGCAGCGCTCGCGATCGACGGCGATCCGAAATAAACAGCCGGGAAGGACTCGTCTGCGTCGGCTACCGCTGGCCGTCGGAGAAGATGGGAATGCCCTGGCGCGGCACCTGGGATGCGCTGCCGACGTTGCCGACCTGGCTGATGTATTTCGGCATACTCGTCGTGCTGCTGACATTTCCTCTGTTCTATTTCGCCGCCGAAACCAGACAGTGGTGGATCGACCTGTTCCGCTACATCTGGAATCCGAGCGGCGTCCACGTCATCACGCTGCTGGCTGGACCGTGGCCGGACTTGTGCTGATGACCGTCCTGCTGCGGACCATCGTCTATTTCCGCGACAACTACCGCGCTTCGAACTACGGCGTACCGGATCTGATCCAGGTCATCCGCGCCATCGACGGGGAGGTCACGAACCAGTGCAGGCAGAGCGGCCGGGGTGATCCGCCGAAGGTGCAGCTCTCGTTCATCGGCCACAGCATGGGCGGCTTCGTGGTTACCAACGCCATTCGTACGCTCTCGGACGTCTTCAAGGTGGAGGTGGATGCGGATCGGCTGGATTCCTATGGCGCGGGGTCGTCGCCTGATTCGCGGCCAGAGGCGCCCTCGAAGGCGATCGGCAACGTGTTCGAACTCAAGCGGTTCGTGCTGGCATCACCGGACATCCCGGCCGAGACCCTGTTGTCCAGCCGCGGCAATTTCCTGGCTTCGGCATTGTCCCGCTTCGACGAAGCCTATCTGTTCAGCAACGAGGGCGACGAGGTGCTGCGGCAGATCTCGACGCTGGCGAATTATTTCGTGTTTCCGACCAAGAGCCGGGATCACGGATTCAGGCTCGGCAACGTCGAAATCCTGTCGCGCAATTTCGGCATGATCGACGTCAACGAAGAGGATTTCCTGCGCGTGCTGCGGATTGGAAACCTGACGCTGCAGGAGCTCTACGATACGCTTGAGGACGCCAGAAGCAAACGCGGCGTGAGCGCCCCCACGGTGATGGAGCAGGCCCCGCTGCCCAAACGGTTCACCTATTTCGACTGTACCGACTATCGCGACTTCGCGCCGCTCGATCCCGTGAAGCCGGACGCTGCGAGGGCCAAGCGGCCGCTGCTGACCTTTGCCAAGTGCAACAAGGAACATGATCCGACGGCCAGGTTGCGTTGGTATTCGCACCTCTGGCTGCTGCATCGTCTATCTGTTCCACCACCAGAAGCCGAATGTGCACGGCGGCTATTTCGAAGGCGATGCTGTCGCAGCAACTGATCTACCGCCTGGCGTGTCTCGGCTATGACGGAACGGTCAGGGCCTATGGCAGCGAAGTGCTGATGGGCAAGGCCTGCGAGCAAAAGCAAATCCGGATGCTGGTGTCGCCGATGCTGTGGAACCATCGAAAAGCCGCACCGGTTGCGCCGCCGAAACCGGCGGAGGACGAAAAAATGCGGCCGTCGACGCAGGCCGCGCCGCAAGCGCCTCCGCGCACGGCGGTGCCTGCCGGCGTGGTGCCCGATTTGGTCAACAAGCCGATCGGCGAGGCGCGCGCCATCGTCGCCGAGATGCGCGCCAGGCTCGTCGGGCAGGGCGCACCGGCGGCGCTCGGCTACGAGCCGCAACTGCTGTTGCTGGAGATCGCAAGAGAGGCCCAGGGAGGCAGCTCGGGGACGGTGCTTTCGCAGACGCCTCCGGCGAACACTCCGCTCGGCCTACGCACGACGATCGAGGCGATCGTCGCCAAATGATGACAGCCGAGGCCGCGTCCCGCGATGCCGGCTATTTGGGCCGGCGGAACACATTATCTATTCGACCATGGCCGCAGCCGCGGCTGCGCCGTTATCGCTATGGCCCGGTCGAGTGGCTGTGGCGCAGTCTGATGTACGGCAAACGGCAAAACGGCAACCGATGGCCGTGACGGCGGCGTGAGCGCCATTGGCTAGTGCATCAGGGTCAACTAAGATCAAGCGCAGCTGCAACAGCTCGGGTGCTTTCTCAATGACCGGACGCGGCTTGACACGGCTGCTTGTTGTCGCCTGCGCAGCGGCATTCGCTTTCATGCTGGATGCGCTCACACTGAATTCGCATCGAGCCTTCGCGCAAGCCGCACCGGCGTCACAAGCCGCCGGCCCCCGCTTTCGTGCGGACGGGCCCAATGCGGACGAATTCGGCCAGAAGGAAGGATATCCGAGCTGCAAGGGATTTGACTATGTCGACCAAACGCGCTGCCGCGTCGGTGCGCTGAGCCACTACGACACGCTGTTTCCTGCGCGCACCATCACTGCCCCGAAACAATCGGTCCCGCTGGCGCGCGCAGCGAGCGAGCCCGTCATTCGCTATGGCTTCGCCGGGCTCGAGCTGACGCTGGACGACTACCTCAATCGTCAGCCGGTCACCGGCCTCCTGATCGCGAAAGACAACACGATTCTGGTCGAGCGTTACCAGTACGGTCGCACCGATACGGATCGCCTGACGTCCTTCTCGATGGCGAAGACCGTGCTTTCGCTGCTGATCGGGATCGCCGTGAAGGAGGGCGCTATCCGGTCCGTCGACGACCTCGCGGAAAGCTACGTCCCTGGCCTGAAGGATACCGAATACGGCCGCACGCCGATCAAGGCGTTGCTGCTGATGGCTTCAGGCGTCGCCTTCTCGGAAGTCTATGACGACCGATCCAGCGATATCGCCAAACTGGCCCGCATGACGCTTGAGCCGGGCTCTCCCGGCAGCCTCGCTGCGCTGAAGCAGTTCAACACCCGTCGCGACGCGCCCGGCGTGGGTTTCTCCTATTCGTCGGCCGAAGTCGCTGGTGCTCGGCCTCGTGCTCGCAGCCGCCACCAGGCGAACGGTAGCCGACTATGCCGCCGAAAAACTCTGGCAGCCGCTGGGGGCGGAGGCCGATGCGACCTGGATCATCGATGCGACCGGGCAGGAAATCACGTTTGGCTATGTCAACGCGGTGCTGCGCGACTGGGCGCGTCTCGGCCTGATGCTGGCCAATCGCGGTAACTGGCAGGGCAAGGCCGTCGTGCCGGCGGACTGGCTCACGGCGTCGGCCGCGGATGCGCTGCCGACCAACTCGCCGCTGGCGAAGTACGGTTATCAAATCTGGTATTCCGCAGACACCAGACGTTTTGCACTGCGTGGCCTTCGCGGACAATTTGTCTTTGTCGATCCGGACCTGAAGCTTGTTCTCGTGCAGACCGCGCTCAGCGGCGGCCCGCCCGAGAACGCCGAGCTGTTTGCTCTGTGGAACGCGCTGAGAGCACAAGTTCGGTAGGCTGGAGCGGCAGGCCGCATCCGCCAGTTTGCCGGTTGCCGCCTTGGCCGGCGGCTGATGCCGGTTATTTGAGCAGGGCAGCCGCAATATCCGTTTCCCCGGTGCTATGCTCAAGCCTTTCTTGTTTGAGCATGATCTTTTCGGAAAACCGCTTCACACTTTTCCGGATCATGCTCTAGTCTGATGCAGGGTTGGAGAGGCATGCGCGATATCCTGGAATACTGCATCGGCGGGGCGAAGCGGAGCGTCGCCGCCGGCACCGAGGTGCTGCATGAGGGCGGCCGCACCGGACATCTCTATGTGCTGATCGAGGGACGGCTCGAAGTCATCAAGGCCGATGCCGTCGTCGCTGTGCATCACCGAGCCCGGCGCGGTGCTGGGCGAAATGAGCGTGCTGCTCGACACGCCGCATACCGCCACGGTGCGCGCGGCGCAGGACTCCACCATCTACGAGATCGACGATGCCGCGTCCTTCCTGCGCGAGCAGCCGGCGGTGGCGACTCTGATCGCGCGCATGCTGGCGCAGCGGCTCAACGCCGCCAACACGTATCTCGCCGACCTCAAGCGGCAATATGCCGGCCACGGCACGCACCTCGCCATGGTCGGCGAAGTCCTGCAGAGCATGATCAACCTGCCGCCGTCTGAGGTTGCGCCAGGATCGGATCGACAATCCGATCCAAGGATATGAGCCAGTCCGGCGGCTGGGTGATCGGCAGCGCCGGTCGCGCCAGCGGCGCCTTCAGGTCGATATAGCGCGCGTCGCCCGCGGGCAGCCAGAACGCCTTGCCTTCGTCGAGATCGAGCACGGTATAGACCGGCGGCCGGCCGGGCTGCAGGCCGGTGTTGAACACCCAGGTATCGCCGAGCCGGTCGTACCACGAGCCGTCGGGGATGAACGGCGATTGATGCACATGGCCCGAGATCACCATCGAGGGCTGATAGCGCGCGATCCATTGCACGAGGTCGACATCGCCGAAGAAGCGCTTGCCGCCCCAGCTGGTCGGCGAATTCGCCGGCGGCGCGTGATGCACCCAGATCCATCGCTGCAGGCGCTTGGCTTTCGTCCGCGCGCAGCTGCTCTTCCAGGCGCTGCTTGACCAGCGGCCCGTCCCACCACGGGCACACCGTGAAGAAGGTGTCGCCAAGCGCAAAGCTGTCGCCGTCGCAGGCGATGCCGAGCTCGCGCACGTCGCCGATCCAGCGCGCGATCTTCTCGCCTTCCGGGTTGCGCTCGTCGAGATCGTGATTGCCGGAGCAGAGGATCACCCTGGTGATCCCTGACAGCAGCGCGAGATATTTCTTCACCACCACGATCTGGGCGCGGAAATCCACGAACGAGCCGACGTCGAGCGCGTCGCCGGCAAAGATCACGAGGTCGAATTGAGGTGCGGCCGCCAGCAGCCAGTCGAACTGCGGCAACGAATAATGCAAATCGGCGACCACCAGACAGCGCATCGAATATGCTCAAAAAATAGGCGCGTAAACCGCGCGTGCATACGAGATGCATACAAGAAACGTACCGGAATCGGGAACTTGAGCGCGGCTTATTTTCGCGGACCAGCCGCAGGCTGGTATTTAAGTCCGCGCGATGTGCAGCGCTTTGGTCACGCGGCTGATCAGGGACCGCGGCTCGCGCACCAGGCGGAAGCCGAGATTGTCCGGCGGCACGCCGGCCGCGCAGCCGCCGGCACGGGCGTCGCGGATGAAGTCGGTGACGTAGGAGCGGTGCTGGCCCTCGACGACGCGGACGCCGCAATTTGCTTTGCCCGAGATGGTCTCGCCGGCGTCGTCGAGCCGGTAGCGGGTGAAGCAGGTCGAGGTCCATTCCCAGACATTGCCGGCGAGGTCGGCAAGGCCGTTCTCGTTGACGCCGAAATGGCCGAAGGCGCGGGCGTCCTTGGCGCCGGCAGTGCGCTCGGACTCGCGCTCGTAGCTGGCGATCCAGCGTTTTGAGGGATCGTCTTCGTCGACCGGCAGCGCGTCGTCGGCAAACTTGCTGCCGGCGGCGAACGCCCATTCCTCGTCGGTCGGCAGGCGATAGCGCTCGCCGGTCCGGTTCGACAGCCACGCCGCATAGGCATTGGCGTCGTGCCAGCTCACCTGCACGGCGGGACGGTCGGCGGCGACGGCCACGCCGCGGTCGAGCGCACGGCAGGCGCCGTCATCGACGCAGGACTGATAGTCGCTCGCGCTGACCTGGTGCTTCATGATGAGCAAGCGGCTTCTCGAAGCGGATCTGCCGCAGCGGCGCCGCCGCCTGCTTGCCGTTGCGGGTGAAGTCGCCGGCAACGCGGTAGGCCACGTTGCCGGCGCGCACCTCCACCATCGTCTGTCCGATGCCGTCAGCGCCGCCGCGAAGTTTGGCATCGGGCAGCAGGGGTGCAATCGCGAGCGGGCCGGCAAGTCCGGCAACGCAGGCGAGAACGAGTTTCAGTTTGAATGCGATCAGCATGGCGGTGCATTCGAAGAGGGGAGGACGCCGGACGTGCCGGCGCCCTCGGTTGTCAGTTGGCCTTCAGCGGGTCGGAATCTCCGACGGCGCCTTCACCTGGGTCATCAGATCGTCGTTCCACTTGCCTTCGACCTTGAAGTGGGCGGTGGCGCCGAGCTCGACGGCCTCGATCAGGTTGTGCGTGACATAGGCGTAGAGGCCGGGCTGCAGGAACTTGTAGATCGCAGCTCCCGCCGAGCCGCCGCGGATGAACCAGGTCTCAAGCCCCGTCTCCGGCGGGTTGGAGAACTTGCCGGTCTCCCAGACATAGTCGCCATGGCCGCCGATCAGATGCGGACGGCTGTCGCGGTTGGCCTGCGAGTGCACGATCAGCACGGTCTCGCCGACCTTGGCGTCCATCGCGTTCTTGCCGGTCAGCGCGCCGACCTTGCCGTTGAACACGACATGGGTCGGCGTCAGCTTGCGCATCACCTCGACGGTGTCGTTGTAGGCTTCGCCCGGCGAGTCGTAGGACTTGAAGTTGCCCTTCTCGTCGCGCGGCACATACATGTCCTGCTCGCCGATATAGTAGACGCGGTCGTACTTGAGCGGCTTGCCCTTGCCGTCGTTGAGGCCCTCGCGCGGCAGCACCATGACGGCGCCGTTCATGCCGGACACGACATGCCAGGGGATCATCGGGCCGCCCGGTGCGCAGTGATAGACGAAGGTGCCGGTGCGCGTCGCCTTCCAGCGCAGCGTCACCTGCTCGCCGGGATTGATCAGCGTCAGCTCGCCGCCGCCGAGCGCGCCGGTGGCGGAGTGGAAGTCGATATTGTGCGGCATCGAGTTGGCTGGCCGGATTGACCAGCGTCACCTCGACATAGTCGCCCTCATGCACGACCATCAGCGGGCCCGGCATCGAGCCGTTGAAGGTCATGGCCTGGAAGGTGGTGCCCTTGTCGTCGATGACGACCTTCTTCTCCTCGATCGTGAGCGTGAACTCCATGATCTTCGGGCCCTGCTTGGTCGCCTGCTCGTGCGCGTGCACGAAGGGCGGCGCGACCAGCTCGATCTTCTGGCGCGGCAGCTTGAGATCGTCGGCGGCTTTAGTGGTGACGGGCACAGCCAGCAGCAGGGCTGCAGCGGCGGCGCTCAATAATGCTCCTCTGCGGGTCAACATTTGCAATGCTCCTTCGTTTGATTGCGGCCGCACTCTGCTCCTCTCTTGGCCGCAGAATTTGCGTTGCAGCAAACAGCGCCCGGCTGGCGACTACTTAAGGAAACATACGTAGGTCAGCGCAGCAGGATCGGCGACTCGACGTTAACCGTGTCGTTCGCCGAGATCGCGATGGCGAGCGCCAGCGACCAGCGTCCAGCCTTCGGCGCCGACATCCGCACCATCCAGCGATCGTCGCCGATCCGCTCGGCCTTCACCGTCACGGGCGCGACGCCATTCTCGGCGTTGCCGAGCGTGACCGACACCGCATCCGCCGTCAGCGGCGCTTCATTGGCGTCTTCGAGCTGGATTTCGATTTCGACGGGTCCGGCGCGGCCAGGCGACACTGTCACATTGGCCATCGCCTTTTCGGCATGCAGATGGGTGAAGAAACTGTCCTCCTCCGCCTGCGCAGGCATCGCCAGCAGTGCAAGAGCCAAGGTAAAGGCAGAGGCAGCCGGAACCAGTCCGCGCGTCATGATGCTCATGGTCGTCTCTCTCGTGTTGGGGGATTTTCGGCGGCGGCGCTGCCGCGTGGGCAATTACAGGCTGACGGCGATCAAAACGCCTGTCGCCAGCGACAACGACAGCACGGCGACGCCGGCAACGAAGCAGGCCCACATCCAGGTCGAGGTGCGCGAACCCGCCCTTTCACGGCGGCTGGTTCTGACGTCCTCATACGGTGGAGTCTGGCAGCAGCACATGGCGGCCGGGCCTTAGCTCATCGTCGATGTTGCCTTGTCGCCCGAAATCGCTCCGGCGTCCTTGCGCGAGCGCAAAGTTTTCGCGATTTCGGGCAGCCTCTGCCGTCATTGCGGCGAGCGAAGCAATCCAGCTTCCTTTACGACAAGAAAGCTGGATTGCTTCGTCGCTCCGCTCCTCGCAATGACGGGACGGGGTCCTGCGGCAGATTTGAGCGAGCGCAAGTCGCCCGCACTCGTTCTCGCGTATCAAGGCCGCGATCCGGGCGCCGCGCAGGTTCCCGCTACCGTCAGGGAATTGCGATGCGACCAGATCTTGCGGTTTGCTACGGACAGGAGCGCCTGCCGCGTTACACCAGCTATCCCACCGCGCCGCATTTCTCCGCGGCGGTCGGCCCCGGCACCTATGCCGATTGGCTGAAGGCGATCCCGGCCAAGGCCAGCGCCTCGCTTTACCTGCATGTGCCGTTCTGCCGTTCGATGTGCTGGTACTGCGGCTGCCACACCACGGTGGCGCGGCGTGACGGGCCGATCGCGGTGTATGAATCGGCGCTCCGCTGCGAGATCGACCAGGTGGTGCGGCAGCTCGATCGTCGCATGAAGGTCGAGCACATCCATTTCGGCGGCGGTACGCCCACCATCATGGCGCCGGAATCCTTCGCCGATCTGATCGGGCTGATCCGGCACAGCTTCTTCGTGGCACCCTCGGCCGAGGTCGCCGTCGAGATCGACCCGCGCACGCTATCCGCGCACATGATCGAGGCGCTGGCGCTCGGCGGCGTCAACCGCGCCAGCCTCGGCGTGCAGAGTTTCGATGCAGACGTGCAGCGCGCCATCAACCGCGTGCAGAGCTTTGAACAGACGGAAGCCGCGACACGTGGCCTGCGCCGATCCGGCATTGCGGGCATCAATTTCGACCTGATCTACGGCTTGCCGCACCAGACGGTGGGCTCATGCCTGGATACCGTCGCGCGCTGTGTCGAGCTGCGGTCCGGACCGCTTCTCGGTGTTCGGCTACGCCCATGTGCCGTCCTTCAAGAAGCATCAGCAGAAGATCAAGGATGCGTGGCTGCCCGACAGTTTCGAGCGCCACGAGCAGGCCAGCGCGATTGCCGATGCGCTGGTTGAGGCCGGCTACGTGCAGATCGGGCTCGATCACTTTGCGCTACCCGGCGACTCCATGGCGCGCGCGCTGAAGGCCGGCACGCTGCGGCGAAATTTTCAGGGCTACACCACCGACCAGAGCAGCGTGCTGCTCGGCTTCGGCGCCAGCGCGATCGGCCGCCTGCCGCAGGGCTTTGTGCAGAACGATGTCGCGATCCCCGCCTATGAGCAGGCCATCGCGCAAGGCAGGCTCGCGACCGCGCGCGGCTATCGGCTGACCGGGGACGACCGGCTGCGCGCCGAGATCATCGAGCGCATCATGTGCGACTTCGCCGTCGATCTCGACCCGATCTGCGCGCGCCACGGATCGCTGGTGGCCGCCATGCTGCAATCGGCGCCGCGGCTGCGCGAGCTGATCGCCGACGGCATCGTGGAAGTGGAGGGGGCTTCGCTGGCGGTGCCCGCCGATTCGCGCTTCCTGGTGCGCAGCGTCGCCGCCGCCTTCGACGCCCATCTCGACCGCTCGCAGCGCCTGCACAGCCGCGCGGTGTAGCGCGTGATCCCGAAAAGTGGGAACCGGTTTTCGGACGAGATCACGCGCAAACAAGAAACGCTCACCCCTCGTCCGGCGACTGCTCGGCGAGGGCAAAGATCTTCTCCGGCTCGCGCAGCACGATGCGCTGCCGGCCGCTTTCGACGAGGCCCGCCTGTTCCCAGCCCGACAGGATGCGGCTGACGGTGTGCAGCGTCGTGGCCGTCATCTGCGCGATGTCCTGGCGGCTGATCGGAAAGTCGATCTCGACGCCGCGTTCGACCTGGCGGCCGTTTTGCCGCGCCAGCCGCAGCAGCGCATGCGCGATGCGCTGCTCGACCTGCTCGGTCGACATCTCGACCACGCGGGTGAACGATTCCTGCAGGCGGCTGCCGATCGCCTGCATCGTGTTGGCGGCGAGCTGCGGGAATTTCGCCACCAGCCGCGGCCAGGCCGCCGACGGCCAGATCAGCACGACGCTGTCATCGGCCGCGGTCGCCGTGGCCGGATACTGTTTCAGCCCCATGGCGGGCGCGACGCCAAAAATCTCGCCGGGCGCGACATAGCGCATCACCACCTGCTCGCCGGTCGGCGTGGTCTTGCTGGCGCGCACATGGCCGTTCAGCAGCAGGAAAAAGGAATGGACATCCTCGCCTTGCGAAAACACGTCGCTGTTCCGGACGTAGCGCACCGAGCGGGCCTCGCGCAGGATTTCGGCGAGTTCCTCGCCGGAAAATCCGGCAAAGACAGGCAGTTCGGCCACCAGCGAAGCGTCGACCGTGGCCATGTGGCCTCCCGGATAGCGGTCAAAAGAGAGCAGTTTCGACCGAGTCTAGAGAGCGATGCCGTCCGATCAAGCGGAAGTTTGCGCTGGCACAACCCGTCTCCCGTCGATTCCCTCTAAACGGTTTTTGAGAACGCCTCGCAGGGGCAATTAACCGGAGATGAGAAGATGCGCAAGGTGATGTCGCTGGCCGCGTTCGCGCTTGTATTCAGCGCGAGCATGACGCTGGCCGCCGAAGTCCAGGTCAAAATGCTGAACAAGGGCGCCGAGGGCCTGATGGTGTTCGAGCCGGCGCTGGTCAAGATCGAGCCGGGCGACACCGTCAAATTCGTCGCGTCGGACAAGAGCCACAATGCCGAGACGATCAAGGGCATGCTGCCGGAAGGCGCGACGCCTTTCGTCGGCAAGATGAGCGAGGACGTCGTGGTCACCTTCGACAAATCGGGCGTCTACGGCGTCAAGTGCACGCCGCATTACGCGATGGGCATGGTGGCCCTCGTCGTGGTCGGCAAGCCCGACAATCTCGATGCGGCCAAGGCGCTGCCGCAGACCGGCAAGGCGAAGCAGGTGCTTGCGGCGCTGTTCGACCGGCTCGCGCAGCAGGCGGCCGCAAAATGAGCGGGGCTGCGGCAGTCGCCGAACCGACTGTTGCCGGCGGCGTTCCCCGGCGCGCCGCGTACCGGGGCCTGCCGTTGTTCGCCAACGGCTTTCGGCCGTTCTTCCTGCTCGGCGCGATCCAGGCGGCGCTGTCGATACTCGAGTGGCTGCCATTGTTCTACGGCGAGCTAAAACTTGCTTCCGCCTTCGCGCCGCGCGACTGGCACGTGCACGAAATGCTCTACGGCTATCTGCCGGCCATCGTCACCGGTTTCCTGTTCACGGCGATTCCGAACTGGACCGGGCGCCTGCCGCTGCAGGGCACGCCGCTGGCGACGCTCGTCGCCGTCTGGATCGCCGGACGCCTCGCGGTGACATTCTCCGCCGGCATCGGCTGGTGGGCCGCAATGCTGGTCGATGCGAGTTTTCTGCTGCTGGTTGCCGCGGCGGCGACGCGCGAGATCGCGGCGGGCCGCAACTGGAAGAATCTCAACGTCGTCGCGCTGGTGGTGGTGCTGCTGGCCGGCAACATCGCCTTTCACCTCGAAGCGCATTTTCACGGCGCCGCCGATGTCGGCATCCGCATCGGCATTGCCGTGGTCGTGCTGCTGATCTCGCTGATCGGCGGGCGCATCATCCCGAGTTTTACGCGAAACTGGCTGGTCAAGGAAAATCCTGGCCGGCTACCGGCGCCGTTCGGCCGTTTTGACATGATCGTGGTCGCGCTCGGCGCGCTCGCGCTGGTGAGCTGGGTCGTTGCTTCGGACAGCCGCCTCGCCGGCACAGCGCTCGGCATCGCTGGCGTGATGCACTTGGTGCGCCTGTCGCGCTGGGCCGGCGACCGCACGCTGCGTGAACGGCTGCTCACCATCCTGCACGTCGGCTACTTCTTCGTGCCGCTCGGCTTCCTGCTCAATGCCGCCGCCGCCTTCGGTGTCGTGCCGGCGAGTGCCGGCGTCCATGCCTGGATGGCGGGCGCCGCCGGCACCATGACGCTCGCCGTGATGACGCGCGCCACGCTCGGCCATACCGGCCACGCGCTGACAGCCTCGATCGGTACGCAGGCGATCTACGCCGCCATCATCGTTGCCGCGGTCGCGCGCATCTGCGCCGTGATCCACACCGCACAAAGCGATTTGCTGCTGCATATCGCCGCGTTCGCATGGGTCGCCGCCTTCCTCGGCTTCGCGCTGGCCTACGGGCCGCTGCTGCTCCGCGGCGATCCGCGGATGCGGACGGCTGGCTGACTTTCGATCAGGCTCATTCGATGACGAGATCGGCAAGCTGCTGAACCTGCAACGGCACGTCAAGGCCAAGCGCCTTTGCGGTCTTCAGATTGATGACGATCTCGAACTTCATCGGATGTTGCACCGGCAGCTCCGCCGGATTGGCGCCCCTTAGTATCTTGTCGACATAGATCGCGCCCTGGCGGAACTGGTCTCGCTCGTCGAACCCGTAGGAAATCAGGCCACCCTGCTTGGCAAAGAAGGCGAACGGATAGATCGCGGGCATCCGATATTGCGCCGCCCGCTCGACAATGAGCGCGCTGTTAGCGAAGCTGACGACGTTGGGCGCCACGATCAAGCTGCCGCCGCCTTCTGCTGCGAAATTCGCGAAAGCCTGTTCGATTTCCGTGCGATCATGCGCGCCAAGCGCGATCAGCCGGATGTCGAGCCTCTCGGCCGCTTCCCGCGCTGACTTGAGATATCCAAAGTTGGGCGGCTCGGGGTGAAGCAGCAGTCCCATGCATCCGGCCCGCGGCGCGATCTCACGCAATTTCTCCAGCCATTTGCTGCCCATCGACGGCTGGTAATTGGCAAAGCCGGTGATGTTGCCGCCCGGTTTCGCCAGCTCCTTGACGAAGCCGCTGCCGACGGGATCGGAGACTGAAATGAACACGACTGGAATCGTGCGCACCTCCGCTTGCAGGATAGTGGTGACGAGGTTGGAATTGGACACCATCAGGTCGAGCCCCTGGCGGAGCAACTCGCCGGCCAACTCGCGCGCACGCGCCGGATCTCCAGCGGCGTAGCGAACGTCCACGGTGATGTTTCTGCCCTCGATCCAGCCCAGCGCCGGCAGGCTTTCCCGGAACGCCCCGATCTGGATTTGCCCGTTCGGATCGTTCTGCGCGTAGGCCATCACCACGCCGATGCGCCGCATCCGTTCGGGCGACTGGGCAAAGCCGCCGCGCGGCCACACCGCTGCGGCACTTCCCAGCAGGACCATAAATTCGCGCCGCTTCATGTCTGCCCTCGCAGTGCATGAAACAGCATCCTGTGGTTTCAAATGAACACATTTGCCGCGAGTGAAATCACATCTTGCGGCGCGCGCCGTAGCCGGATTGCCGTTGGATCCCCGGAAAGCGGACGCAATTTCAGAAGTTTACCGGCTAGAGAGTGACCTTCCTCACAGGCTGACTTGACCGATCGTTCGGGCGCCACCGCGGTCGTCTTTGCTCGCTCCAATGCGCGGCCTCACACGAGGCGGACATTGGCCATTCGCTACAGGAGGGAAGGGGTCGCCTCTGGGGCCCTGTGGTTATGGGTCCCTGCGTTCGCAGGGACGACAGCGGTGCACGCGGCGCGGGCTTGCCTACGCCCGCGCCACAGCGCGCGAGAAGACCACTTCCACCAGCGTGCCCGTGTGCGGGCCGGGCTTGATGTTGAATTGCGCGCGATTGGCTTCCACCAGCGCCTTGGTCAGCGACAGGCTGACGGCGGAAACATCCGAGGTCTGGTCGGAGGGGCGGCTGCGGAACGGCTCGAGCGCGGCGGCGACCTCGTTGTCGTTCATCGCTTGTCCGGTGTCGCGCACGCGCAGCACGACCTCGCCGAAATCCGACAGCGCGGTGGAGACGATCACCTGACCGCCGGCTTTGGCCAGATGAATCGAATTGCCGATCAGGTTCATCGCGATCTGACGCAGCGCGCGGGCATCGGCGACGACCGGCGGCAGCGTATGCGCCAGCGAGGTGCGGATGATGATGCGCTCGCGGTTGGCCTGCGGCTGCATCACGGAGACGCAGTTCTCCACCAGCTCGTTGAGGTTCTGGCTGGTGAAGGAAAGATCGATCTTGCCGGTCTCGATCCGCGACAGGTCGACCATGTCGTCGAGGAAGGAAGCGACGCGCTGGCCGGAGGCGTGGATGTCCTTCATGTATTCGGCATAGCGATCATTGCCGAGCGCGCCAAAACGCTCGCCGATCATCACCTCGGCAAAGCCGATGATGGCGTTGAGCGGCGCGCGCAGCTCGTGGCTGATCCGCGCCAGCATGTCGGACTTGGCGTTGGCCGCGCGTTCGGTCAGGCGCCTGGCCTGCTGCAATTCGCCCTCGCTCTTGCGGGTCTGCGAGAGGTCGCGGAACACGGCGAAGAAATTCGGCCCGTCGGCGCGGGTGCGGCCGATGGTGACCGACAGCGGGATGAAGCCGCCCTGGCGCACGCGGCCGAGCGTCTCGCGGCCGTGCTCGAGCAGGCTGCCGACCCCGGCGGATTTGACGCCGGCAAAATATTCGAACACGCCGTGCCGGCTTTCCGGCGCAAAGAGATCGGCGAGATTGTGGGTGACGAACTCCGTCGCCGTCATAGCCGAACAGCGCCTCGGCGCTGCGGTTGCAGGCGGTGATGTTGCCTTCCTCGTCGAACATCACGATGCCTTCGGCCGTGGTGTCGAGGATGGCGCCGAGCTCTTCGGCATCCGCTTCGCCAGGCGGCGGGCGGCAGCAGTTCCGGCACGGGTTCCGGCGCGAGGGCAGGCACCGGCACCGGGACGGGTGCGGCGTCGACCGGACCTTCCGAGCAGATCAGCGCGAGCGCCGCGTCGTCATCCCAGGTGATGGTGTGCAGGCGTGCCGCGGTCGGTGGTCGCCTCTGCGCCCTGGGCGACGTGGCTGGTCGAAATCGTCACGGGCGTGCCGGCCTCCGACGTGCTGCTCGACGTCGAGACGCCGGGCTCGACGAACAGCGCATCCAGTCCGCCGGCTTCTTCCAGCGCATGCAGGCTGGCATAGCCGATGCGCTTGAGAAACGCCGGGTTGGCGTAGAGCAGGCGATCGAGCCGGTAGATCAGGACGCCGGCGGGCAAGAGATCGAGCAGCGCCTTGTCGCGGCGTCCCTGTCCGCGTGCGGGCGGCTCCGGCGGCGCGAGCCAGTCGGGGCTCGCCGGCGGAGGTGCGGCGGTGACTTCGGGCTCGGTGACGATTGCGGCCGGCTCCGCCGGTGCGCTCGCCTCGGCATTGTCGCCGTTTTCCAGCCGCGCCGACAATTGCCGCGCGAGTTCGTTGAAGGCGCTGTTCTCGACGGGCGTCAGCACGAGCGGCTTGGCCTCGCCTGCGGTGCGGAACGGCAGCACATTGCCGGGCGTCTCCGTCGGCGCGTCGGGCGAGGTTTGCACCAACGGCTCCAAAAGTGGTCGTCTGAGGCGTTTCCACGGCGTGATCCAAATCGGTTGACGGTGAATGTCTCGTGAACGACGGCTTCGGCAATTTCTGCGGCGCGTACCAACTCGCCGGCGCCGTCCAGATTATCGGACGACGGCGGCTGCGGATTGGGCGGGGAAATGGAGATTCCGTGTCGTCGCAGCAATTCCAGCCGCGACAGGCCGGCGAGGTCGCGGCAAACGCCAAACCCCTGGTAGCCGGCGAAGTGGTTGGAGTCATCGAGGGTCGGCACGCCCGACAGTTCGACCGGCAGATAGCCGCCGTCGACCGGCCAGTTCAGGCTGACGCCGCCAAAGGTCTCGCGCGAGCCGAGTGCGCGCTGCATGGTTTCGTCCCGGTCGAGGCCGAGCGCACTGCGCGATTTCGCGCCAGGGACGGCCGACGAGGCTTTCCGTGAGCGGGCCGATCAGCTTCAAAAATTCATCGGAGCTGATCGAGAAGCGGGCGTCACGATCGGTCTGCCATTTGAAGCGCAGCGGATGGCGGCGCTCGCTCATCGGCAGATCTTCCTCCGCGTTGTCAGCAGGAGGTGCGGGCTCGGGCGCGGGCGGTTCGACAGCGGATGTCGCCGCCTCATGCGCGGGTTCGACATGCGGTGGCTCGAGCTGCAGCACGTCAAGCAGATCGGGATCGTCGGGCCTGCTCATTGTGTCGCTTTCCGTCGCAGTCGCTGCTTCGTCTTCCGCGAACGCGTCGAACAGTGTGAATTCGGCCGGCGCTTCGTTCGACTGCGCCGGGGTCTCGTACTCGGCAAACGCGGGCGGCGCGTTCGCTTCCGGAGCAGCCGGCCGCGCGACAGCTTCGCTTGTCACCTCGCTCGGCATGATGACGGCCGGCTCCTGCGCTATCTTCTTTTGCACCACCCGGACGGCCGAAACGATGAGCACACCGTGGCGGCCGTCGGGCAAATCGATGCGCGCGCAGCTGCAGGTCGCGAGCGTCCCGGGTGCAGCACCGAAGCCGCGCAGCCGCTCCATGCGAACCGCACCATCCGGATTGAGGCGGTTGGTCAGCTGCGCGATCTGGCGCCGCTGCGGGTCGGCGGGGCCGAAGATTTTTCCGCTCAGCGTCGCGTCATCGCGCAGGCCGAACACGTCGAGACCGGCGGGATTGGCCCAGAGAATCCGCGTGCCGTCGGCCGACCACAGCCATGCGGGCAGGACGCCGTTTGCATGCGCGGCGAGGCGAGGATCGCTCGCGCCCAACGCCCTGAAATCCGCATCCTTCATCGACCTGGTTTGACCGCGCTGGTTCTGTCGTGTCGCCGCCGCGACGGTGGAAATTTACGCTTTGTTAGTATCGCCCGCGTGCAAGGGCAGGTCCACGCCGGCCCGCCGATAACCTTAACCCTGCCGGACCCTTCTCGAGCCGTCTGCGTTGACGATTGCAAACCGCGGCAGGAGGTCCACGATGGCCGATACCTCGCGGGGTTAAGCGTCCCGGGGGGCCTGAGTCAAAGGTGAAACAGGAGTGCAGCATGAGCGACGATGGACGTGATCCCTTCGCGATCCCGAAGGATATGCGCGCGATGGCGGAGGCCAGCTTCGAGCAGGCCCGCAAGGCCTTCGACAAGTTCATGGAGAGTGCGAAGACCACCGCCGGCACGATGGAGGAGCGCCGCGATACCGTCCGCGCCGGCGCCAAGGAGATCGGCAGCAAGGCCGTTTCCTATGCCGAGAAGAACGTGCAGGCGTCGCTGGACTATGCGCAGTCGCTGCTGAAGGCCAAGGACCTGCCCGAGGTGATGAAGCTGCATGCCGACTATGTGCAGTCCCAGATGCGCGCGCTTTCGGAGCAGGCGAGCGAAATGGGACAGATCGTCAGCCGCGCGGCGATGGATGCGGCCAAGCCGAAAAGCTGAGGTTTTTCAAAGGTGCGGTGGAACTTGGGCCGGAACAAATGTCCGGCCCCGGACTAGTTATGGGTCATCACGATTATATCTATGTCGCATCGCACAATTTTGCATTGCGTTGCACAAAATTGACATGATAAGGGTGTTCTATGTCTAGGCCCGAGTAAGGGCGCCCCCAGACGACCGTAAATGCACATCGTGATCCCTTGCCTCGCCCCGGCGCTCATTCGGGGATGCACGCACAGGATCACACAGGATTCACCTACCGACCCCAGGATGCACCCATATGTCGACCGATCCGTTCTCCGCCTCCATCATTCCGTTTGAAGTTCCCGAGCAGGTCCGCGCTTTCGCCGAGAAGGGCGTTTCGCAGGCCCGCGATAACTACGCCAAGTTCAAGGATGCCGCCGAAGCCCACAACGGCGCCATCGAAGCCGTGTTCACCAGCGTCAACAAGGGCGCCAGCGCCTACTCCGCCAAGGTGGTCGAGTTCTTCAAGGCCAACTCGAGCTCCTCGCTCGACTTCGCCCAGGAGCTGTTCGGCGTGAAGTCGCCGGCTGAAGCGCTGGAGCTGTGGACCTCGCACTCCAAGAAGCAGCTCGAGACCTTCACCGCGCAGGCCAAGGAGCTCGCCGAGCTCGGCCAGAAGATCGCGAGCGAAACCGCCGAGCCGATCAAGGCCACCGCCGCCAAGTACTACAAGCCGGCCGCCTGATCTCGTTCAGCGCAAGTTACGGAAAGCCCGGGCGCAAAAGCCCGGGCTTTTTTGCGCCGGAATCGCCGTTTTGAAGGCGTCGTTCCGGCCTTGCCAAAGCCGGTCGTTGCACCTAGTTTCCGGCCAAATCGAGCCCCCTTTTTAGGGCGCACGCGATGCAGTTGTAGCTCAGTTGGTTAGAGCGCCTGTCTGTGGAACAGGAGGTCGGTGGTTCGAGCCCACCCAACTGTACCAGCCTCGTCCCACGCATCGCTCAGTTCACCAGGCAAGTCTGCAATTGTCGGCGCGTGCAAGGCGTGCATCGCATCCGCCCCGGCTTGCCAATCCAGCCACCTTCACCCACTATCCGCGGGGCTTTTCGCTTCTGGGGGAATTATGAACGCCATTTGCAGGTGGGGATTTCAGTTCGGCTTTAAGTTCGGCCTGGCGCTTGCCGCCGTGTCTTTCATTTCCGTCGTCCCGACATCCGTCCACGCCTATACGCCGGAGCAGCAGCAGGCCTGCAGTCCCGACGCCATGCGGCTGTGCGGCGATTTCGTTCCCGATGTCGATCGCATCACCGCGTGCATGATCCAGAAGAAGTCGCAGCTGTCGGCGGAATGCCGTCGCTACTTCCGCCCCGGTCCCGAGCCGGGTGAAGCGTCGGCCGAGCCGCCGCCCAACTTCAAGCGGGTGGGACCGGCGCCCAAAGCGGCGAGCACGAAGAAAAAGCCGAAAAAGCCCGCCAAGCCGGCCGATACCTGATTGGCATCCAGCCGGGCGGGGGTATTCCCGATCGCCTTTTCAAGCCGGTTCCGCGCGACCAACTGACGCCTTGTCGCGCGGCCTGTCGGCACCATCTCTCCGCCAGGGCGTGGAGAGAGACTGCCGTGAGCGTCAATCATCAAATCGAACTCGACCGGCACTTTGCCTGGTTCGAGGGCAAGCTGCCGGCGGGGCCTGCGCGCTTCGTCAGCTGGGTACGCCAGCCGTCGTCGCAGCTGGTACGGATTCCACTGGCGCTGCTACTGATGTTCGGCGGCGTCTTCTCCTTCCTGCCGGTGCTCGGGCTCTGGATGCTGCCGCTCGGACTCCTTTTGTTCGCGCAGGACGTCCCCCCGCTGCAGCCGCCGCTGATTCGCCTGCTCGCTTGGGTTGAACGCAAATGGACCGAGCGGGAACGCTCGAAGGGGCGCTGATTGCGGCCAAACGACTCATCCGATTCGGATTTTTGGCCCGCGGAGGCGCCATACGGTGTGACTCAAAAACCAACTTTGAAGCCGATTCAGACACTTCCGACGAATTTCCTGCAAATTCTCCTTTAACGAATCACTCCGCTGATTCATTTTTGGCATCTGGGGTCAATCTGGAGGCTACGGGAATGAACGTCATTGTTTTTGCATCGCGCAAGGGGGGCTCGGGCAAAAGCACCCTGGCCGCACATCTGGCGGCGCATGTCCACAAGTCAACGCGAGCCATGTCTGCTGGTCGACGGCGATCCGCAGGGCTCGCTGACCTTGTGGCACAAGCTGCGGGGAACCAACGAACCGCCGATCCGCACCGCCATCCGCTCGGTCGGCGAGATCATCGCCGCCGCCAAGCGCGACGGCATGGAATGGGTTTTCATCGACACGCCGCCGAACCTGTCGGCCGTCGTCGACGACGCGATCAAGAACGCGACGATGGTGGTCATTCCGGCGCGGCCCGGCGTGTTCGACGTCAACGCCGTGCAGGAAACCATTCAGATCTGCCGCTCGGCCCGCAAGCCCTATGCCGTGGTGCTCAACGGCGCGCCGGCGCAGCGCGACGGGCTGGAGAGCCCGATCGTCACCATTGCCCGCGAGGCGCTGACCAAGTTCCGCGCACCGGTGTGGGGCGGCCAGATCACCAATCGCGCCGACCTCCTGATGGCGCTGAGCCACGGCGAAGGCGCCCGCGAATATTATGCGGAAGGCCGTGCGGCGGCGGAGATCAGCCGGCTGTGGGCGGCGATCGAGCGTTCGGTGAAGGCGATCCGCGGTGCGGCGTCGTCGACCGGCGCGATGCACAAGCAGGCGGCGTAGGCCGCGGCCTGCATTCCCGGATGGTTACAGAACGCGCGGGTGACCGCGCGTTTTTTGTTGGGCCGCCTCAGGCGACCATCAGCATGTAGAAGAAGATCACCGGCGACATGGTGAGCAGCACCGACCAGATGCCGATCGCCCACAGGATGTCCTCGAGCGTGAAGCTCCTCCGGTTCAGGATCTTCTGATCGAAGTCCGGCAAGGCCGGTATCACCGGCTGCTCCATGACAGCAAGATTCTCTTGAATGTCCACGACGCGCCCCCGCGCTTTTTGTTTTCGTTGTCGTCAGACGATACGCGGCGCTCTTTAAAATCCCGGCCGCGCTTTCGCTCGCATTTGAACACAGGTGCTACCGCGGATTAACCACGGCAGCACTTTGTCCCGCCTCAGGCGCCGAGCAGGCGCATTGCCGCGACCGGCACGAAGCCGATCAGCATCGCCCACAGCGCGAACGACGACACGATCATGATGTCGTTGGTGCGCTGGGCGCGTTCGTAGGTCGCATGGTTCGGATTGGTCGGCATGGTTGTCCCCCCGTTTTGTCGTTATGGGGACATTCATACGCCAGAGGCTTTAAGGTTGCGGCCGCGGCGTGGCGCGAAGTCGAGCGAATGCTTTCACCGCTCCTTAACCACGCCGCTGCCGGCTTTATGTCGCAGTCTTCCGAAAACCGGTGCCCGCTTTCAGGTCACGCGATCAAGCGCTGCGCAGCAGCGGCCGTGCGCGCCGCTCGATCTCCGCGATCGAGCGTGGCGGCGAGCTCGCTGCTCACCTCCACCATCGGCAGCCGCACCTCCGGGCTGTCGATCAGCCCGGCGCGCGCACAGCCAGTGCTTGGCCGGCGAGGGGCTCGGTTCGGTGAACAGCAGCCGCGTCAGCTCGGCGACCGCGCGCCATTGCGCTTCCGCGCCGTCCTGGTTGCCTTCCCACAGCAAGCGTTCGCACGGCGGCGAAGGCTTCGGTCTCGACATGGGCGGAGAGCAGGATCGCGCCGTCGGCGCCGTCGAGCAGCGCGTTGTGATATTGCGCGTCCTCGCCGGTCAGCACGCGGAAGCCGGATGGCCGCCGCCGCAGCAGGTCGATCGACTGCTCGCGGCTGGCGCAGCAATCCTTCAGGCCGACGATGTTGGGATGCTCGGCAAGCCGCAGCATCGTGTCGTTGTCGATGCCGACCGCGCAGCGGTAGGGAATGTTGTAGAGCACCAGCGGCCAGGAAGCGTGGTCGGCGAGCGCGGTGAAGTGCTCGAGCAGCCCGCGCTGCGACGGCCGCGTGTAATAGGGGCTCGCGATCAGGTAGCCGTCGATCGGCCAGGCCGCCGTCTCGTCCAGCGCATCGCGCATCTTGTGCGTGCTCGCGCCCGACAGCCCGAGGCAGATCGGAATGTAACGCCGGCTCGCGGAAATCTCGGCGCTCGTGATCGACACCAGCCGCTCCAGCTCGCTCATGCCGAGCGACATGCCCTCGCCGGAAGTCGCCGCCAGGATGAAGCCGTCCACCGGCAGGCTCGCATAGTGCCGCACCAGCCGCCGTAACGACGTCTCGTCCAGTTCGCCGCCGCGAAACGGCGTCACCAGCGGCAGCCACAGGCCGCGCAATTGTTCTCTCAGGTCACTCATGGTCCTTCTCCTTCGCTGGATTGAGCCGGAGACGGGACCAACAAAAAAACCCCGTCCGAACGGCGGGGTTTGGGATCGGTTGGGCTTTCAGAAATTTCAGCGCGCGCGATCGCAAGTCCCCGGGAAGGGACCTTTTTTCACCTGCGCTACGACACACGGAAACGTGATCATGGTTCAATCATGCGGGCCGGAAGCTTCGATGTCAACGGCATGACATTGCACTCGGTGCATTCGCTTCGCCGGCAGAAAAAAAGCCGGGCTCAAGAGAGCCCGGCTTAGGTATTGGCCACGTGAGGCCGACACAATCACCTTCCAAGAGGGATTACTGAACGTCCACGCCACTGGAGGAGGGGGACAAATGCGTAACGCGAATGTTCAGCGTACGTTCATTATGGGGCGTGCCCGCACCCTGCAGCAACTAGCCGAGCCGCATGTCAGACATGCGGACTCCGGGGGCTCGCGCGGAACGCGAGCCTGTCGCGGCCTATGATGGCCAGCGCTGCGCCTTGCTGACCACGAAGTCGCGGAACACCTGCACCCGCGCCACCGTCTTCAGCTCTTCGGGATAGACGAAGTAGGTGTCGATCTGCATCGAGTCGGACTCGCCGAACAGCTGCACCAGGCGGTTGTTGTCCTCGACCAGGTAGTCCGGCAGCGCCGCGATGCCGAGGCCCTGCTGGCAGGCGCGCACCAGGCCAAGGATGTTGTTGACCTTGAAATAGGCCTCGCGCGGGCCGGAACCGTTGCGGCCGGCCTCGATCAGCCAGCTGCGATTCTGCAGGTGCGTCGGTACCTGAGTGTCGCTCAGCATGATGATGCGGTGCTGGTCGAGATCATCGAGCGTGCGCGGCGTGCCGAAGCGCTTGATGTATTCCGGCGAGCAATAGGCGTGGAAGCCGATCGAGAACAGTTTGCGCTGGATCAGGTCCGGCTGGGTCGGCTTGCGGGTGCGGATCGCAACGTCAGCCTCGCGCATCGACAGATCGAGTTCCTCGTCGGTGACGATCAGCGAGATGCGGATGTCGGGATAGAGCGCGGTGAACTCGTCGAGCCGCGGCACCAGCCAGTTGATGCCGAGCGCCGGCGGCGTCGTGATCTTGAGATCGCCGCTCGGCCGCTCGCGGCTGTCGGTGAGCTTGGCGCGCGCCGCCTGCAGCTGCATGAACACGTCATGCGCGGTGCGGAACAGGAGGTCGCCCTGCTCGGTGAGGATCAGGCCGCGGGCATGGCGATGGAACAGCGAGACCGAAAGCTCCTGCTCCAGCGCGCTGACCTGGCGCGAGACCGCCGATTGCGACAGGCCGAGCTGTTCGCCCGCATGCGTGAAGCTGCCAGCCTCCGCCGCGGCGTGAAACACCTTCAGCTTGTCCCAGTCCATATCCGTAAATCCGTCCCTAGATCGTGCCATCGTTGTTCCGCCGCTTATTCTGCCGCCGCGCGATCGCTTGCGCGCAATGCGAGGAAACGTTCGGCCTCGAGCGCTGCCATGCAGCCGAGGCCGGCGGCCGTGACCGCCTGCCGCCAGGTCTCGTCGGCGACGTCGCCGGCGGCAAACAGTCCCGGTACCGAGGTGGCGGTCGAGTTCGGCGCCACTTCCACATAGCCGGACGGTTTCAGCTTGATCTGGTCTTTCACCAGTTCGGTCGCCGGCGCGTGTCCGATGGCGATGAAGACGCCGTCCGCAGGCATATCCGTGAGCGCGCCGGTCTTGACGTTCTTCAGCCGCACGGAGGTGACCTTGCCCGGATTCTCCTCGCCCTTGATCTCGTCGATGGCGCTGTCCCAGACCACCGATATCTTCGGGTTCTTGAACAGGCGGTCCTGCAGGATGCGTTCGGCGCGGAAATGGTCGCGCCGGTGCACGACCGTGACCTTCGATGCAAATTTGGTGAGGAAGAGCGCTTCCTCGACCGCGGTGTTGCCGCCGCCGACCACGATCACTTCCTTGTTGCGATAGAAGAAGCCGTCGCAGGTGGCGCAGGCGGAGACGCCAAAGCCCTTGAACTTCTCTTCCGACGGCAGCCCCAGCCAGCGCGCCTGCGCGCCGGTGGCCAGGATCACCGTCTCGGCAAGGTAGACCTCGCCGCTGTCGCAGGTCAGGCGGAACGGGCGCTGCGCAAGATCGAGCCTGGTGACGAGATCGGTGACGATCTTGGTTCCGACATGGGCGGCCTGCTTTTCCATCTGCTCCATCAGCCAGGGGCCCTGGATGACGTCGGCGAAGCCCGGATAGTTTTCGACATCGGTGGTGATGGTGAGCTGGCCGCCGGGCTGGATGCCCTGGATCAGGACCGGCTCCAGCATGGCGCGCGCCGCGTAGATGGCCGCCGTGTATCCCGCCGGACCGGAACCGATGATGACGACCTTGGCGTGGATAGGGGCGGGCATGGACTTGCGCTCTCGAGGGGGATGATCGGCGGGAAGCGCGCAAACTGCCCCGAAAGGCAGCGCGGCGACGCCGAAATTGTCATTTCCAAGTCTATGACATGTGGCCAGCTATGCAAGTTATGCAATCCATATCGGCGAATTTTCCCTTATTCGTGAAAAATGTGGCAGCGCACGCGAAATAAAATTGCGCAGGTGACCCGCCCTACGCTAAGAGAGTTGCAGGGGAAAAATCCCCGCTAGTTGCAGTTCTAGGGAACCGGGCGCGCGTGTCGAAGCATCTGGACGAAATCGACCTCAAGATCCTCAGCGAGATCCAGGCCGACGGCCGAATCACCAATGTGGAACTGGCCAAGCGGGTCGGCATCTCGCCGCCGCCCTGCCTGCGCCGGGTCCGCACCCTGGAGGAAGAGGGCTACATCCAGGGTTACCGCGGCCTGCTCGATCCGCGCCGGCTCGGCTTCGATGTCACGGTGTTTGCGTCCGTCCACCTGTCGAGCCAGGCGGATGCCGATTTGCGCGCGTTCGAGGAATTCGTGCGCAACGAGCCGCTGGTGCGGGAATGCTGGATGCTGTCGGGCGAGGTCGACTTCATCCTGAAATGCGTCGCGCCCGACATGGCGACGTTCCAGGATTTCGTCACGCATCTGACCGCAGCACCCCATGTGCGCAACGTCAGGACGTCGCTGGTGCTGCACAATTCGAAATACGAGGCGGCGGTGCCGCTTGAAGTGAAAAGCCGGGGCTGACGCCGGGCTCACGACAAGGCAAAAAAACCGGAGCCCGGAATCCTGCGATTCCGGGCTCGCTGCGTTGGCATGTGCCGGCAGAATTACTTCTTCCGCATCATCGTATCGACGCTGTAGGGCCCGCCGCCTGACGTCGCGAGATAGAGGCAGCCGAAGCAGAACAGGATCGCGGCCGAGCCGCCGTTGAGCGCCGGGTAGAACACCGGCTTGGCGGCATCCTTGAACATGTGGCCCATGAAATAGGCGAACGCCATTTCACCCGACAGGATGAATGCAACGATGCGCGTGAACAGCCCGATCATCAGGAGTGCGCCCAGCACCAGCTCGAGCGTGCCCGCGACCTGGATCAGCGGCGGTATCTTGGCGAACATCGGCACGACCGGAAATCCGAGCATCTTCGCGGTGCCGTAGTGAAACAGCAGCAATCCCGTAACGAATCGAAACAGGCTCAGCGCAGTCGGCTGCCATTTGGCGAGCATGTCGTCGAACTTGTCCATGTGGTTTCCCCCTCTGTTGACCCCAGTCCTCTAGACCTATCGCAATATCCCGGCCGCGTCACCGCCGTGTGAAATCAACACCCCCAGTTTCGAATCATTCCCGGGAGAACGCGATATCGCGGGGCTGCGTTCGCAGCGCAACAAACGGCCGCATGTGCGACGCAGCGCATTTCGAGAGGCGGAAAAACGAACTGCCCTGATGTCGCAGTCACTTGCAGGTGACTGTTCGGGCGTGAGCTACTTCTTCGGAGGCTCAGAGCCGATGCAGCGGATCGCCTTGGGCTGGCAGGCAAAGCCGATGTTGGAGCAGACCGGCGCCTCGCCATCGGCGCCGCGCGTGCAGTTGACGCATTCGATCGGTCCACTGGATGCAATTCGGCGGTCCCTTCTGCATCGAGACTTCTTCGGAAGGCTTGCGTGGCGGGATGTCGATCTCGGCGGCGCGCAAGCTGGCGGTCGTCATGGCCGGCATCGTCAGGAGAGCGACCGTCAAAGCGAAAGTGCCGCATGCCGCTCCCCGTACCCGCGCGGACGTGGCGCCCGATCAGCGCCACTCCACCTTGGTGATTTCGTACGCCTTGGCGCCGCCGGGCGCCATCACTTCGACGGTGGTGCCCTTTTTCTTGCCGATCAGCGCGCGCGCCAGC
Source organism: uncultured Alphaproteobacteria bacterium (assembly GCA_963726865.1). Lineage (GTDB taxonomy): Bacteria > Pseudomonadota > Alphaproteobacteria > Rhizobiales > Xanthobacteraceae > Bradyrhizobium. The sequence continues at coordinate 163,274 of CAVSEE010000016.1, forward strand.
GGCGAGGTGATGGAGATGCGGCCCTTCTTGGCGTCGGCCTCGACCTCGCCGACGATCTGCCACACCGCCTTCTTGTCGGTGTCCTCGTCGATCAGCGTGACGGTGGCGCCGAACTTGATGGTGTCACCGGACAGTTTCGAGATGTCGATGATGTCGGCGCGCGCGATCTTGTCCTCGATCTCCGCGATGCGGCCCTCGTTATGCGACTGCTCTTCCTTGGCGGCGTGATATTCCGCGTTCTCCGACAGGTCGCCATGCGAACGCGCTTCCGCGATATGCTCGATGATGCGCGGACGGTCCACCGTTTGGCGTTTCTTCAATTCCTCCTCGAGCGCGGCAAGGCCGGTCGCTGTCATCGGAACCTTTTCCACCATCTTTCCTGTCCTTCAAACCGTGCGGTCCATTGAAGGCCCGCACGCAACGATTGTCGATTCGGCTTTTGGACACCGGGCGCGGGTCCGAAAGCCCGCCAGTAGTTTCGGCCCCTTCCGGGGCCGACACAACGTCACAACGAGCGGTGAGTTCCAGCCGAACGGCTGGTTTTCCAATCGCTTAGCGGGGCTTCTACCCCGGCCGCGATCAACTCTCGGAAAAGTAGCTCTGCAGGGTGCGGACCTCAAGGTCCCCGTCCCGGTAGGCGCGGATGCCCTGGGCCGCAGCCTTTGCACCCGAAAGAGTGGTGTAATAGGGCACTTTATGCAAGAGGGCAGCCCGCCGCAGCGACCGGCTGTCGGCCAGCGCCTGCGGGCCCTCGGTGGTGTTGAACACCAGCTGCACCTCGCCATTGGTGATGGCGTCGACGATGTGCGGCCGGCCCTCCAGCACCTTGTTGATCTTCTCGGTCGGCACGCCGTTGTCGGACAGGTAGCGCTGGGTGCCCGAGGTCGCCATCACCTTGAAGCCGAGCGAGTGCAGCAGCCGCACCGCATCCGCAATGCGCATCTTGTCGTCGCCGCGCACGGAGACGAACACGGTGCCGAGGCGCGGCACGCGCGTGCCGCCGCCGAGCTGGCTCTTGGCGAACGCGACCTCGAACGAGCGGTCGATGCCCATGACCTCGCCGGTCGAGCGCATCTCCGGACCAAGCACGGTGTCGACGCCGGGGAAGCGCGCGAACGGGAAGACGGATTCCTTCACGCCGACATGGTCGAGCTTCTTTTTCTTCAGCTTGAAATCGGCGAGCTTTTCGCCCGCCATGATGCGCGCGGCGATCTTCGCCACCGGCGTGCCGACCACCTTGGCCACGAACGGCACCGTGCGCGAGGCGCGCGGATTGACTTCCAGCACGTAGATGTCGCCGTCCTTGATGGCGTATTGCACGTTCATCAGGCCGACCACGTCGAGGCCGAGGGCAAGCTCACGCGTCTGCCGCTCCAGCTCCTCGATGGTCTTGGCATCGAGCGAATGCGGCGGCAGCGAGCAGGCGGAGTCGCCGGAATGAATGCCGGCTTCCTCGATATGCTCCATGATGCCGACGATGAAGGTGTCCTTGCCGTCGGAGAGGCAGTCGACGTCGACCTCGGTCGCATCCGACAGATAGCGGTCGAACAGCAGCGGGTTCTTGCCGAGCACGGTGTTGATCTGCCCGGTCTTGTCGTTGGGGTAGCGCGCCTTGACGTCCGACGGCACCAGTTCGGGCAGGGTGCCGAGCAGGTAGTTGTCGAGCTGCTCCTCCTCGCGGATGATCTGCATGGCGCGGCCGCCGAGCACATAGGACGGGCGCACCACCAGCGGCAGGCCGAGATCGGCCGCGACCAGGCGGGACTGTTCGACGGAGTAGGCGATGCCGTTCTTCGGCTGCTTGAGACGCAGCTTGTCGAGGACGCGCTTGAAGCGGTCGCGGTCTTCGGCGAGGTCGATGGCGTCGGGCGAGGTGCCGAGGATCGGCACGTCGGCGGCTTCCAGCGCGCGCGCCAGCTTCAAGCGGAGTCTGGCCGCCGAACTGCACGATCACGCCATGCAGCGTGCCGTTGCTGCGCTCCTTGGCGATGATCTCCAGCACGTCTTCGGCCGTCAGCGGCTCGAAGTAGAGCCGGTTCGCGGTGTCGTAGTCGGTCGACACCGTCTCCGGATTGCAATTGACCATGATGGTCTCGTAGCCGGCCTCTTCCAGCGCGAAGCAGGCATGGCAGCAGCAATAGTCGAACTCGATGCCCTGGCCGATGCGGTTCGGCCCGCCGCCGAGGATGATGACCTTCTTGCGGTCCGACGGCGCGCTCTCGTCCGCCGTGTGGCCTGCGAACGGCGCCTCGTAGGTCGAGTACATGTAGGCCGTGGGCGAGGCGAATTCCGCCGCGCAGGTGTCGATGCGCTTGAACACCGGGCGCACGTCGAGCTCGTGGCGCTTGGCGGTGGCTTCCGCCTCGGTCAGGCCGGTGAGAACCGCAAGCCGGGCATCGGAAAAGCCCATGGCCTTCAGCGTGCGCATGCCGAACGCATGCGGCGGCAGGCCGTTGGCGCGGACCTTGGCTTCCATGTCGATGATGCCGCGCATCTCCGCCAGGAACCACGGATCGATCTTGCAGGAATTGAAGATCTCCTCGTTGGACCAGCCAAGCCGCATCGCCTGCGCCACCTGCAGGATGCGGTTCGGCGTCGGCGTGCCCAGTGCGGCGCGGATCGCGTTCTTGTCGTCGTCGCGGCCGAGACCTTCGATCTCGATCTCGTCGAGGCCGGTGAGACCGGTCTCGAGCCCGCGCAGCGCCTTCTGCAGGCTCTCCTGGAAGGTGCGGCCGATCGCCATCACTTCGCCGACCGACTTCATCGAGGTGGTCAGCGTGTGCGAGGCGCCGGGGAATTTCTCGAACGCAAAGCGCGGAATCTTGGTGACGACGTAGTCGATGGTCGGCTCGAACGAGGCCGGCGTCGCACCGCCGGTGATGTCGTTGGCGATTTCATCGAGCGTGTAGCCGACCGCGAGCTTGGCCGCGACCTTGGCGATCGGAAATCCCGTGGCCTTCGAGGCCAGCGCGGACGAACGCGACACGCGCGGATTCATCTCGATCACGACCATGCGGCCGTCGGCCGGATTGAGGCCGAACTGCACGTTGGAGCCGCCGGTCTCCACCCCGATCTCGCGCAGCACCGCGATCGAGGCGTCGCGCATGATCTGGTATTCCTTGTCGGTGAGCGTCAGCGCCGGCGCGATGGTGATGGAATCGCCGGTGTGCACGCCCATCGGATCGAGGTTCTCGATCGAGCAGATGATGATGCAATTGTCCTTCTTGTCGCGCACCACCTCCATCTCGAATTCCTTCCAGCCGAGGACGCTTTCCTCGATCAGGACTTCGTTGGTCGGGGAGGCATCGAGCCCGCGCTCGATGATGTCGAAAAATTCTTCCTTGTTGTAGGCGATGCCGCCGCCGGTGCCGCCCATCGTGAAGGAAGGCCGGATGATCGCGGGCAACCCGATCTCGGACAGCGCCATCAGCGCTTCGCCGAGCGCATGCTCCTGGTAGCGCTTGCGGCGTTCGTTCTCGCCGAGCGCCCATTGCCGTTCGAGTTCCGCCAGCGCCTCGCCGGAGACCTTCTCCCGTTCGGCGTTGTATTTGTCGCGGTAGGACTTCTTCAGCGCCGACGCATTGGCGAGCCGCGACTTCGGCGTCTCCAGCCCGATCTTGGTCATGGCCTCGCGGAACAGCTGGCGGTCTTCCGCCTTGTCGATCGCATCCGCCGTGGCGCCGATCATCTCGACGTCGAATTTCTCCAGCGTGCCCTGCCGGCGCAGCGACAGGGCGCAGTTCAGCGCGGTCTGGCCGCCCATGGTCGGCAGCAGCGCAAAGCCGCCGGGAATGACATTGCGTTCCTTCTCGATGATCTTGGCGACGATCTCCGGCGTGATCGGCTCGATATAGGTCGCATCCGCCAGCTCCGGATCGGTCATGATCGTCGCCGGGTTGGAATTGACCAGGACGACGCGATAGCCCTCTTCCTTCAGCGCCTTGACCGCTTGCGTGCCGGAATAATCGAATTCGCAGGCCTGGCCGATCACGATGGGACCGGCGCCGATGATCAGGATGGTGGAGATGTCGGTTCTTTTGGGCATCAAGTCTCACGGGATGGGCAGAACTGGGCACAAAAAAGGGCGCGCCGGCCGCGCGTCCCCTTGAATCGCCAAGCGTGAGGGAACCCCTCGCGCGCGGCTGGTCTTTAGACCAGTTTCCGCACCCGCGAAACCCCCAAAAACGGGCCATCAACGGGGAAATTCAGGGGAATTTGAGAGGCTTGCCGAGCCGCCGGCTTCGGCTACGCAGTCCGTCTTCGCTCTCATTTCATTCGAGCTACGCCGGACACGCTTCGCCCCGCCGGTCTGGCGTGGCTGCGCCACGCGAAGCCCGTCAGGGCGAAGCGTGGAGGCCCGGCCTGGACTTGAACCAGGATTAAGAGCGATGCACCGCTCCTCGCGTCGACGCCATTCCGCCACCGGGCCGCTTTCGACATTGCCCAAGATGCGCTGACGCAGCCACCTTTACCGCCGGTTAACCCTACCGGCGCCGTCAGGCGCTTGCGATCGGCTGGCGCGCCACAAAGGTCATGCGCCACGGGTTGTGGCCGATGTTGCGCAGCGCGAGCTGGGCGGCAAAGCCGGCTCTGGCGAGCTTTTCCGTCGATCTCGTCCTCGCTGTAGCGCTGCAGTCCGACGCGGGTGCGCAACTCGCGATAGTCGGACAGCGCAGTCGAGATCAGCCCGATCAGCGCGTCCTTGAGGAAACCGTTCTTCCAGGCGAACTGCAGCAGCGCCAGCACGTCCCTGAACATGCCGACTTCCGGGCGCAGGATGTCGCCGAGCACGAAGCGGCCGCCAGGCTTCAGGATCCGCCGGATCACGGCAAAGGCGGCGTCGAGCTCGTCCGGCGTCATGTACTGCGCGACCGAATTCATCACGACGAGATCGATGGAGTTTTCCGCCATCTTCCTGACGTCCTCCAGCGAGCGCACGCGGATTTTCGTGTTGGGCGCAAAGCGCGCGATCAGCCGGCCGCGCACGCCGGGCGCGGGCTCGGCGAGATAGAGCAGGCCGCAGGCGTCCGCCACGCGTCCCGCCGACAGCGCCTCGCCGCAGGCATAGTCCAGCACCACGGCGTCAGGGGAGGCGACATAGCCGGCGATGTCGCGCGCAATGACCGCAAAATGCCGGTCGCGATGCAGCTTGCTCACATAGATCGTGTGCGTGGAATCGTAATAGTCGATCCATTCATCCATGGATGGTTGCCCGGAAAAATGCGGTTCCTGGCCGTGGAACCGGCGCGTGCGTGATGCGTTAGAGGGTTCAGCGACGAATGTCCAACGTCCGGTCCTCAGAAAAAAGGTGCATCGTGAGCAAAGCCAACAACAAATCCGGCAAAGTCTCCCCCGATCTCGACACCCCGACCGACCTGCCGCAGGAAGCGGTCGACAAGGTTTCGAAGGCGCTCAACGTGCTGCTGGCGGATGCCTTCGCGCTCTACGTGAAAACCAAGAATTTCCACTGGCACGTCAGCGGCCGGCATTTCCGCGACTATCATTTGATGCTCGACGAGCAGGCCGATGCGATCTTCGCCACCACGGACCCGATCGCCGAGCGCGTGCGCAAGCTCGGCGGCGTCACGCTGCGCTCGGTCGGCCAGATGTCGAAGCTGCAGACCATCCAGGACAACAACGAGGATTATGTCCCGCCGCGCGAGATGCTGCGCGAGCTGATGGAGGACAACAAGAAGATGGCGGCTGCCATGCGCAAGACGCACAAGCTCGCCGACGACAACGAGGATCGCGGCACCGCGCAGCTGCTCGAACTGTACATCGACGAGACCGAGCGCCGCACCTGGTTCCTGTTCGAGGCCAGCCGTCAGGAAGGCGCCAACGCGGCGTGATCACGCTGCGTTCTCAGGCGTGGTGGTCGTATTCGCTGAGCGCAATCCGGACCTCGCGGGCAAAATCGATCAGCGAGATCGTGAACGCGCCGAGCGAGATCAGGAAGAAGATGGCAACGCCGTACTCGTGGCGGAGCTCAAAGAACGCGGTCACGAAGGCCACGATGACGAGCAGCGTCACCGCAATGCTGGCCACCACCGCCCAGAAGATCGCGCGGTTCACCATGGCCGCGCGCCGCATCAGGCGTGGCAGGTCGGCCTTGAGCCGGGTCCGGACGGGATCGTCATCCGGGATGGCGTTCAGGATTACCGTCCGGTCGATGATTCTGTTCAGGCGGGAAATCAGCACCGCAATGAAGGCTGCCAGCGCGCCGAGCAGGAACGCGGGCGCCGCGGCCTGCGAAATGACCTGCGATAGCTGACTGACGGATGGCGTTTCGGAGATCATTTGCAATCTCTTGCGCTTGCTTCAGTCTGACGGTGCAGAACATCAAGGGGCCGGTGGCTGCCGGCCCCTTGTGTTGATCGATCCGTCTGCTTCACGCAACCTTCTTCACCGGCGGAATCTTCCACGATCCATCGATGATCGACGGGCTCTTCTCGTTCGGCCAGTACAGCCGCATCATCAGGACGAAATCGCCGGGAGGTGCCGGAAGCCAGTTCGATTCCTTGTCCTTGCCCGGCGAGTCCTTCTGGATGTAGAGATCGGTCGATCCGTCCGGATTGGCCTTCAGATTCTGCCGCGCGCTGATCGAGTAGCGGTTGAGCGGATTGTCCACGAAGAAATAGCTCGGCGTTGTACATCGTCAGCGACCAGAAGCCGCGCGCCGGCGGCAGCTGCCCCTTCGGGAAGCGCATCACGTATTTGTTCGCGCCGTTGTACTTGCGGCCTTCGGCATCCTTCTGCGAGGTCGGATAGACGGCGTCCTGCGGCCGGTTGGCGCCGAGCCCGATCGCGGTGACGAGCGCCCGCATCAGATAGTCGGTGCCGTAGATGCCGGTCTTGGTCGTGAAGCCCCAGCCGTTCTCGTCCTTCACGTCCTTGTTGATCTTGAACTGGAGCATGATCCGGTCGAAGCCGACCTCCGGAACGCGCTTGACGAAATCCGCCTTGAGCTTGCTCGCATCGAAATCCTGACCCGGCACGATGCCGATCCTCGCGAACTTGGCGAGCTGCGGCGCATCCGCGGCCGCCGGCGGATTGTCCTTCATGAGCTTGCAGAGCAGCGTGAAATAGGCCACCGCATCCATGCGGTTGACCTGCTCGCGCACCGCCGTCTTCATGTCGATCGACGGATCGACCGTGCCGGCGCGGCGGCGTGTAGGGTTTGCCGTAGGAACTCAGCGGCACCAGCTTGAACTCGTCCTGCAGCTTGTGCACCTCGGCGTAGTCCTCCGGCGTGCCGGTGCAGTAGATGCGGCCGAGCAGCCACACGATGCTGGTCGGCGACTTGTACTCCTTGACGCCGGCCGGCAGCGTGCCCTTCCATCCCGGGCCGGTGATCGCATAGGTCTGCGCGCCGGTGCCGGTGGTCCGCTTGCCCGGCACCTGGAACACGGTGGTCCAGCCGTCCAGCATCGGAAACAGGGCGTAGCGGCCCTTCATGTCGGGGATGCTGAGCACCCACGGCTCCTTGCCGACGTCGAAGAACGAGGTGGTGTAGAGCGTGTCGGCATTCGGCGCGGTCACGTCCCGGAACGACGCATCGGGATATTGGCGCAGCTTGATGATCTGGCCCATCGGCGCCGCGCGTTCCGACCGGCGCCGCGACGTTGGTGATGACCCGGCGCGTCATTTCCATCGTCACCAGCGGATAGCCGAAGATGTAGGCGTCGGTGGCGAGCGCGAAGTCCTCAAGTCCTTCGCCGATGCCCAGCAACTCGCCGAGTTCGGCATGACCGCGAGTGCTCATGGAGGTGCCGGCGAGCAGGCTCATGCCGCCGATCGTGACGTTGCGACGCGTGATACTCATCGTATGAACTCCGTTGGGCTGAACCCGCAATTTCCTATAATAGTGGCTTGATCGGTCGGTTCGTCTTGATCTGCGTCAACGACACGCAGGGCGCCGTCGTCTTGCGAGAGAACGTGCAGCGTCTGCTGCAAAAAAACGCCATCAGGGCGTCAGCAGAAATCCGGACCGGTGCGTTCAAATTGGATGCTTATATGCGTATCGTAGAAGACTTCGAAGAAGAGCTTCGTCTAATTCCACGGGTTTTCACGCTAGCACAGGGTGCCTGCAGCAACCATCGGTTTGTTCCAGGCGTTTTTCCGCGTTGCAGAAAGTTTGTCGAAATTCGAACGCTGACCCGTGCCTGGCAAGGTTCGATCGCGCTGGCGACGTGCGATGGTCGGGCTCTTCGATTTGGTCGCGCGATCCCGGTCAGCCACGTTTCCACAGTTTGACCAGCGGCCCGTCCGCGCCCAGCACCGGATCGGTCTTCGGCACCGCGACTTGCGGAATCGTCTTCAGCGCCTTCGCATGCGCTTCCTTGCTCGGCCGCACCAGATCCATCGGCGGTCCCGGCGGATAGGCGCCGACCACGGAAAAATCAGCGCTCGACGACATGCATTGATGCCCGGTGCCGGCCGGCAGGATCGCGACGTCGCCGGCGGCAATCTCCAGCACTTCGCCGCGCTCGCCGCCGAAGCGCACCTTTGCCTGCCCGCGCGCGATGCCGAGCACCTCGTGCACGGTCGCGTGATAATGCGGAAAGTCGTAGACGCCGTTGCGCCACATCGCGCCCCAGCCATTGGCGCCGAACAGTTTCTCGATGGTGGCTTCGGGATGGCCGTTCGCCACATTCACCGCGCCCTTGTAGACGAGGAAGGGCAGGGGATTGTTGGGTATCAGCCCATCGTCTGCAAAGACGAAGGTGAGGGGCTTTGCGTCGGCGTTGACAATGGACATGGCGGTTCTCGATGTTGAGCTTTTCGAAGCAATCAAGCAGGCAACTCGGCAAAACCGTTCCCGCTAGATTTTGAACTTGAAGACGTCGTCCTTGAATTGCAGCCCGTGTCCGGGCCGCTCCGGCGCCGTGATCATGCCGTCCTGCGATCTCGGGCGGATCGACCCAGAGATCGTCGATCAGCCCCATGTTCTCGCACCAGATGCCGTTCGGGATCGAGGCCAGCAGGTGCACGTTCAGTTCGGGAAACAGATGCGGCGCAATGGTGATGCCCCAGGTGTCGGCGAGCACCGCGATCTTGCGCAAATCCGTCATGCCGCCGCGCATCGGGTCGGGCTGCAGGATCGGCAGGCAGGGATTCGATGAAGAACGGCCGCAGATCGTAGCGCGTGAAATGGGTTTCGCCGCCGACGACGCGCATGTCGAGCGCGGCCGCGATGCGCTGATAGCCGGCGAAATCGTCGGCGGGCACCGGCTCCTCGAGCCAGTAGATGTCGTACTTCTCGAACTTGCGTCCCATCTCGATCGCGACGTCGGCGCTCCAGCCCATGTTGACGTCGATCATGATGTCGATGTCGGGCCCGACCGCCTCGCGCATGCGGCGCACATTGTCGAGGTCCTGCGCCGGCGTGTGAACATGCGCGACCTGCATCTTGATCGCCTTGTAGCCCTGCTTCACGTAGTGCAGCGCCTTCTCGATCATGCCGTCGCCGCCGGCGCCGCGAAAGCAGCCCGAGCCGTAGATCGGAATTTTCGAGCGATAATGGCCCCACAGCCGGTGCAGCGGCAGCCCGGCGCGTTTGCCCACCGCATCCCACAGCGCGATGTCGAGCGCCGACATCGCCATCGCGGCGATGCCGCCGCGGCCATAGGTCATGGTCGCCTTCCACAGATCGTGCCAGATCGCCTCGATGGCGGTGGCGTCCTTGCCCTTCACGCGCGGGATGATGCATTCGTCGAGACAGGCCGCGATCGATTTCATGCCGGGCCGGAACAGGAACAGATAGCCCATGCCGGTGATGCCGCCCGCTGTCTCGACGTCGCAGATGAGGATGTCGCGCGCGGCGCCCGAGCGCTGCGCCCTTCAGCCAGGGATCGTCGGCCCATGGCACGCGCAGCATCGTCACGCGCACGTTGCGGATGGTCATGTCGGGGCTGGTCATCGGACGCCTCCCTTTGTTGCCGGATCAGTTGGCCTGATCTCGGGAAAGCGGAAGTCAATCACAGAATGGCTGGACGCTTGATCCAGCGCCGTCGGCTACTGCACGCGCTTGTTCGCCCGCATCAGATCGGCAAAGCGCTGGAACAGGTAGTGCGAGTCGCGCGGGCCGGGCGAGGCTTCCGGGTGATACTGCACGGAGAACACCGGCTTGCCGTCGAGCGCGATGCCGCAATTGGAGCCGTCGAACAGCGAGATGTGGGTCTGCGTCGCGCCCTTCGGCAGCGTCGCCTGGTCCACGGCAAAGCCGTGGTTCATCGAGGTGATCTCGACCTTGCCGGTGGTCTCGTCCTTGACCGGATGATTGGCGCCGTGATGGCCCTGATGCATCTTCTTGGTCTTGGCGCCGACGGCGAGCCCCAGCATCTGGTGGCCGAGGCAGATGCCGAAGGTCGGCGTGCCCGAGTCGATCACCTTCTTGATCACCGGCACCGCGTATTTGCCGGTCGCGGCGGGATCGCCGGGGCCGTTCGACAGGAACACGCCGTCGGGCTTCATGCGCCAGAATGTCTTCGGCCGAGGTCGTCGCCGGCACCACCGTGACCTTGCAGCCGACGCCGGCGAGCAGGCGCAGGATGTTGCGCTTGATGCCGTAGTCGATCGCGACCACGTTGAACTGCGGTGCGCTCTGCCGGCCAAAACCCTTTTCCCACGACCCACGGCGTCTCGTCCCAGGTGAAGCGCTGGCCGGAGGTGACCATCGGCACGAGGTCCATGCCTTCGAGGCCCGGCCATTCGCGCGCCTCTTCCTTCAGGCCGTGCAGGTCGAACTTGCCGTCCTTGGCATGCGCGATCACGGCATTGGGCATGCCCTTGCTGCGGATCAGCGCGGTCAGCGCGCGGGTGTCGATGCCGGAGAGGCCGATGATGCCGCGCGCCTTCAGCCACTGGTCGAGATGGCTGGTGGCGCGGTAGTTCGAGGGATCGGTGATGGCGGTGCGCAGGATCACGCCGCGCGCGCCGGGCGTCGCCGCCATGTTCACCGTCTCGATGTCTTCCTCGTTGGTGCCGACATTGCCGATATGCGGGAAGGTGAAGGTGATGAGCTGCCCGGCATAGGAGGGATCGGTGAGGATTTCCTCATAGCCGGTCATCGCGGTGTTGAAGCAGACTTCGCCGACGGCCTGTCCTTCGGCGCCGAGGCCAAAGCCTTCCAGCACGGTGCCATCGGCGAGCACGAGGAGCGCGGTCGGTTTGAGGTCCGGCCAGGCGGAAGCGTTTTCGGATGTGGTCATGAGCCCGTTACATAGTCGGGCGGACCCCGCCCGTCAAAGCCGAAGCTGACGGATTCACACGCGATTTCCGCATATTTGACAGGCGAATTCCGCGGTCTTAATGCTGAAGTTCCAAGCTCGCACCTGATTTCCTGCCAAAAGTTGCCCATCCGGAGCCCGCCCATGGACGACACGATGCCGATCCTGCTGGTCCCGGGCCTGCGTTTCCTCGCCCCGGATCTTTGCGCCCGGTGCTGCCGGCGCTGTGGCGGTTCGGCCCGGTGACGGTCGCCAACCACATCCGCGACGACAATATGGGGGCGATCGCCCGGCGCGATTCTGGCCGAGGCGCCGCCGCGCTTTGCGCTCGCCGGCCATTCCATGGGCGGCTACATCGCCTTCGAGATCATGCGCCAGGCGCCGGAGCGGGTCGCCAAGCTCGCGTTGATCAACACCCAGGCGCGGCCCGACACGCCGGAGGCGACCGAGCGCCGTCGCGGCCTGATGGCGCGCGCCGAAAGCCGGCGCAATATCACGCCGTGCTCGACGAGCTGTTCCCGGGCTTCGTGCATCCCTCGCGGCGCGACGATGCGAGCCTGCGCCAGCTCGTGCACGACATGGGCGACGATGTCGGGGTCGAGGGCTTTATCCGCCAGCAGACCGCGGTCATCGGCGCGGCCGGACTCGCGGCCGTCGCTGGCCTGGATCAAGTGCCCGACGCTGGTGCTGACGGGCGACGAGGACAACACCATCCCGAATTCGCTGTCGAAGGAGATGGCCGACGGCATCCATGGCGCCAAACTGGTGATCCTGCAGAATTGCGGGCACATGCCGCAGCCGGAACAGCCGGAGGCGACCGCGGCGGCGCTGGTCGAATGGCTGCGGACCTAGTTGTTTCCAGGCGCGCGAACGGCCTAGATCAGGGTCGGAAAACGCAAGAGGACAGAGATGCTGCGCGACGACATCAACAATGCGGTCAAGGACGCGATGAGGGCCAAGGAGGAGCGCAAGCTCTCCACGCTGCGCATGGTCAACTCGACCATCAAGAACGCCGACATCGACGCGCGCGGGCAGGGCAAGCCGCCGCTGTCCGACGCCGATCTGCTCGGCGTGTTCCAGAAGATGATCAAGCAGCGCCAGGAATCGGTCGAGCTCTACGACAAGGGCGGCCGCGCCGAGCTCGCCGCGCAGGAGCGCGAGGAGATCGCGATCATCTCGGCCTATCTGCCGAAGCAGATGTCGGACGACGACGTGAAGGCGGCGATCTCGGCCGCGATCGCCGAGACCGGCGCCGCCGGCATGAAGGACATGGGCAAGGTGATCGGCGTGCTGCGGGCGAAATTCGCCGGCCAGATGGATTTCGGCAAGGCCAGCGGCATGGTGAAGGCGGCGCTGTCGGGCTGATCGCCGCGTCAGAGGCAGCACGATGCTCACCGAAGCCAAAACCTACGACGAGCTCTACCGCAATTTCCGCTGGGACATCCCTGCGCGCTTCAACATCGCGACCGCCTGCTGCGACCGCCATGCCGACGGCAGCGGCCGTCTCGCGCTGGTCTATGTCGATGAGGACGGCGGCATCACGCGCACTTCGTTCGACGAGGTCGCGGACGTCTCGCGCCGTTTCGCCAATGTGCTGAAGGCCGATGGGCTGGTGCGCGGCGACCGCGTCGCGGTGTTCCTGTCGCAATCGCTGGAATTGCCGATCGCGCATCTCGCCGCCTTTCGCTCCGGCATGATCTCGATCCCGCTGTTTGCGCTGTTCGGCGAGGACGCGCTGGAATTCCGGCTGTCGAATTCCGAAGCCAAAGCCATCGTCACCGACGAAGGCGGCTGGGAGAAGCTGAAGAAAATCCGCGACCGGCTGCCGGCGCTGAAGAACATCTATATCGTCGGCGACAAGACGCCGGCGGGCACGAAACCGTTCTGGGCTTCGCTGAAGGCGGCATCGCCGGATTTCGCCACCGTCGATACCTCCTGCGACGATCCCGGCCTCATCATCTACACCTCGGGCACGACGGGTAATCCAAAAGGCGCGCTGCATGCGCATCGCGTCGTGCTCGGCCATCTGCCCAATGTCGAGATGTGCCACAATTTCCTGCCGCAGCCCCGGCGACCTGATGTGGACGCCGGCGGACTGGGCCTGGATCGGCGGGCTGATCAACGGCCTGTTCGCGTTCTGGTACCACGGCATCCCGATGGTCGGTCATCGCGCGCGCAAATTCGAGCCGCAGGCGGCGATGGAGTTGATGGCCGAACCTCGACATCCGCAACGTCTTCCTGCCGCCGACCGCGCTGAAACTGATGCGGCAGGCCGAACGTCAAGACATCCCGGCGTCAAGCTGCGCAGCATTTTCACCGGCGGCGAGTCGCTCGGCGGCGAACTGCTCGGCTGGGTGCGCGAGACCTTTGGCGTCGATGCCCACGAAGTGTTCGGCCAGACCGAGTGCAATCTCGTGATCGGCAGCAACGCCAACCTGTTTCCGATCCGCCCGGGCTCGATGGGCCGGGCGACGCCCGGCTTTGACGTGCGCATCGTCAACGACAAGGGCGAGGAGCTGCCGCGGGGCACGCGCGGCATCGTCGGCGTGCGCCAGCCGTGTCCCGTGCACCATGATCGAGTACTGGCGCAATCCGGAGGCGACCGCGAAGAAATATGCCGGCGAGTTCCTGCTGACCGGCGATCTCGGCATCCAGGATGAGGACGGCTATTTCTGGTACGTCAGCCGCGAGGACGACGTCATCACCACGGCCGGCTACCGCGTCGGCCCGTCCGAGATCGAGCACACGCTGATGAAGCATCCGGCGGTGGCGATGGCCGCCGTGGTCGGCATTCCCGATCCGATCCGCACCGAATCGATCAAGGCCTGGATCGTGCTGCGCCCGGGCTTTGCCGCGGGCGACGCGCTGGCGCGCGAGATCCAGGAATTCGTGAAAGTGCAGCTCGCCGCCCACGAATATCCGCGCTTCGTGCAGTTCGCCGAGACCCTGCCGATGACCGCCACCGGAAAGGTGCTGCGGCGGGAGCTGCGATCGCTGGGATAGATTTGCGTTGCGTCAACGCGGGGAGTGCGTCGGCTCGTCTATTCTCTCACTCCGAGGAGCCATGAACATGAACGATTACAGTATTCTCTCGCTGCCCGAGCTCAACGACCGCATCGCCATCCTGCGCGACAACATCCGGCAGTTGACGGAGCAGGCAACCGGCTCGTCCGGCGCGGGGACCGAGGAGCGGACGGCGGAACGCATCGCGCAGCAGCAGGATGACCTCGATGCGCTGGTGAAAGAGCGAGATTCCAGGGGCGAAGAAATAGCGCGTGTCGTTCCGAGGCAGCTGGCATTTGATCGAGATCAACACGGCCAGCTGACTGTCCGGCACCAATACCTCCGATGATGGGGGAGGAAGCGCCGATGTCGATCTCCGGCAAGACCGATCCGGTGGTGCGGCCGATCAAGCCCGCCGACATCGCCGAAGCGCTGGGGCAGGGGCTGCGCGATTTCCAGGCCATGCCGCTGCTTGGCCTCGCGTTCGGCGCGCTCTATGCCGCCGGCGGCATTTTGATCGTGCTCAGCCTCACCGCCTTCGGCCTGGTCTATCTCGCCTATCCCCTGGCCGCCGGCTTTGCGCTGATCGGCCCCTTCGTCGCCATCGGCCTCTACGAGATGAGCCGCCGCCGCGAGAAGGGCGAGCCGGTCACGCTCGGCGCGATCTGGAGCGCCGTGCGCTCGCGCAGCGAGATCGGCTGGATGGCGTTCGTCACGCTCTTCATCTTCGTGATCTGGATGTACCAGGTGCGGCTCCTGATCGCGCTGATCCTCGGCATCAATGCCTCGTTCTCCAGCCTGCAGCAGTTCATCACGTCAGTGCTGACCACCAATGAGGGCCTGCTGTTCCTCGCCATCGGCAATGCGGTGGGCGCCGCACTGTCGTTGATCCTGTTCTCGCTGACGGTGGTGTCGTTTCCGCTGCTGCTCGACCGTGAGGTCGATTTCGTCACCGCCATGGTGACCAGCGTGCGCGCCGTGGTGACGAGCCCCGTTCCCGATGATCGGCTGGGCCGCCATCATCGTGGTGCTGCTGATCGTCTCGTCGATCCCATACTTCCTTGGCCTCTTGGTGACGCTGCCCGGTGCTCGGCCACGCCACCTGGCACCTCTATCGCCGCATCGTCGCGCCGCTGCCGGCTACATCGGTGTCTTGATCCCCATCGCCTTCAGCGCGGCGAGCATGCGCTGCGGCGGCTGCATCGGGATTGTCATCGCGCTGCCGGTTTCCAGCAGGCTCTTCAGGCTGGAGAGGATCGCAGGCCAGCCCTGGCGGCCGCCGGAGAGGATATCGTCGCTGATCGGCCGGTCGTGCGACTGCAGCATTGTCAGCTTCACGGTTTCGCCGGCCGGTTCGATTTCATAGGTGACGAGCGTCGGCCCCAGTTTCTCCACCAGCTCCGGCCAGTTGACGTTCCAGGTGACGCGTGAGTTTTCTCGGCGGATCGCATTCGATCACCTTGCCGTCGATATGCACGGAGCCGTCGGGCGCGCGCGCAATGAAGGCGCCGCCGACCTTCAGGTCGGCCTCGATCGCAAAGCCGGAGAAATACTGCCTGCTGAACTCCGCCGATGTCAGCGCCTGCCACACCTTCTCCGGGGTCGAGGCGATGTAGATCGTGTAGACGATCGCTGGCTTGAACTTCGCGATATCCATCGGCAGAACTCCTTACTCATTCTCTTCCAGTCGGCGTTTCAACTCGCCGAGCGCGACAAGTTTCGCGCGCTCGAATTTCTTGATCCAGCGCTCGCCGATCTGGTGGATCGGCACCGGATTGAGGTAGTGCAGCTTTTCGCGGCCGTGCCGCAGCGAAGAGACGAGGTTCGCCTCCTCCAGAATCGCAAGATGCTTGGTCACGGCCTGCCGTGTCATGGCAAGCCCCTCGCAGAGCTCGTTCAGGGTCTGGCCGCCTCTGGCGTGAAGCCGGTCCAGCAGCGACCGCCGCGAGGCATCGGCCAGCGCCTTGAAGACTTCATCCATGGCTGACAATAGGCAACCAAAAGGTTGCATGTCAAGCGGCAGCGTTTCCAGCATCGATCCGCAGAACCGGAGGAAGATCAGACCCGCCGCACCATCGCCGGCGTCAAATCCTTGAGCGTGGGCGCACCGAGCTGCTGCATGGCGGCGCGGGTCTCGCCGCGCAGGATTTCCAGCACGCGCTCGACGCCGGGCTGGCCGAACGCGCCAAGCCCCCACAGATAGGGCCGGCCGATGCACACGGCCTGCGCGCCGAGCGCCAGCGCCTTGACGATGTCGGCGCCGCGGCGAAAGCCGCTGTCGACCAGCACCGGCATCTTGCCGGCCGCCGCGACGATTTCCGGCAGCACGTCGATGGTCGCCGGCGAACTGTCCTCCACGCGACCGCCATGGTTCGAGACGACGATGCCGTCGATCCCCGCTTCGGTCGCGAGCTTGGCATCCTCGTGGGCGAGAATGCCCTTGAGCAGCAGCTTGCCCTTCACGACGTCGCGCAGCCGCTTGACGCTGTCCCAGGTCAGGTTGGTCACCCCGGTGCCGGTAACGCCGCTGGTATTGATGCCGGAAAAATTGGGCTTGCTGGTCAGATAGCCGTTCATGCCGTGGCAGCTGCCGCATTCCCGCGTGTCGGTCTGGCGCAGCCGCACGAAAGTCTCCCATTTCGCAAACGACCGCACATCGAGCGTCAGCACGATCGCGGGCGCGCCGGCAGCCTCTGCGCGCTTCGCCAGTTGCTCGCCCACTTCCCGGTTCTGTGTCGTGTAGAGCTGAAACCAGACCGGCGCGCCGCGCTCGGCAATGGCATCCTCGATCGAGGTCGATGCCACCGTGGACAGCATTTGCAGATGGTTGCCGGTCCTCGCCGCGCGGGCCACCGCGCGCTCGCCATCCTCATGGAAGGCGCGGTTGCTGCCGGTCGGCGCGATCACGATCGGGCTGTCGTATTTCGCTCCGAAGAATCTCGGCGCTCATGTCGACCTTGCTGACATCGACCAGCCGCCGCGGCCGCAGCGCCAATTTGCGCAAAACCCTCGCGATTGGCGCGCAAGGTCGCATCGTCGTTGACGCCGGTCGCCATGTAGCCGAAATGCGCCGGCGGAACGTTCTTCTTCATGACGGGTTCGAAGTCGAACACGTCGAGCGCCTTTTTCGGATCGGTGATCAGTTTGTCGAGATCCCGCGGCGCCCATTGCACGGGATCGGACGAGGCAAGCCCCTCGGCGAGGGCGGCGGCGCGATGCGAGCGGGCTCGCCGCCAGGAATTGCAGCAGGCGGCGGCGGCTCATGCCGCGGAGATGATGTGGCGACATCGTTCCTCCCTCAAAACAACGTGTCTCCGGTCTCGACCGCTGCAGCGTAGTGCAATCCGCAGGCCGCCGCGCTATGATATCTTTCGCGAAGGCCGGCGTAGACCGGCTCAAAACACGGATGGGTGGAAACATGACCGCTTGCGTGCGGCTGGCGTATCGTGCCGGCTTTTCTCCTGCTCGTTGCAGCTGCAAATGCCGCAGCCGCAGAAAATCGGCGCGCCGCCGGAAGCGTCCAACATGCGCCTCGTCGGCGCCAACGATCTGCAGGCGCGCAGCGCCTACCAGCCGACCATCCATCACCAGGGCGAGCGCTGGATCGCCTATATCGGCCATCACGGCGGCACCGACGACATTCCCGCGCCGGTCAATCCGCAGACCGGCAAACCCGAGCCGAACGGCACCTCGATCGTCGACGTCACCGATCCCGCGCAACCCCAAATATCTGCGGCACATTCCCGGCCAGGAAGGCAAATACGAATCCGGCGGCGCGCAGATGGTGCGCATCTGCGACGGCAAGAGCCTGCCGAAGGGCGACCGCAACGCGGTCTACATGCTGCGCACCTTCGGCGGCGAGGCGCATGAGATCTGGAACGTCGCCAATCCCGAAAATCCTGTGCTGATCACCCGCATCGGCGGGCTGAAGGACACGCACAAGAATTGGTGGGAATGCGACACCGGCATCGCCTTCCTCGTCTCCGGCGCGCCGGACTGGCGCACCCGCCGCATGACGCAGGTCTATGATCTCTCCGATCCCGCGCACCCCGTGAAGATCAGGGATTTCGGCTTGCCGGGACAGGAGCCCGGCTCGACCGGCGCGGTGCCGACCGAACTGCACGGCCCGATCTCGACGGGGCCGGCGGGCAATCGCGTCTATTTCGGCTACGGCACCAACAAGGGCGGCTTCCTGCAGATCGTCGATCGCGAAAAGCTGCTCAACGGGCCGAAGGAGCCGACGCCGGAAAATCTTCGGCTGCCCGAAATCGCGCGCATGCCGATGTCGGCGATGAACGGCGCACACACGACCTTCCCGATGAAGGACATGCCGATTACCGAATTCGCCAAAGATAAAGACGGCAAGACCCGCGACATCGTGATGATCGTGGACGAAGCGATCCTCAACGAATGCAACGAGCCGCGGCAGATGGTGTGGTTCGCCGACGTCACGGTGGAGAAGCTGCCGATGATGATCTCGAACTACACCGTGAAGGAAGTCGAGCGGCAATTTCTGCGAACGGGGCGGGCGGTTCGGCGCGCACTCCTCCAACGAGAGCATGGCGCCGGTGTTCTACAAGAAGATGGCCTTCATCTCCTTCTTCAACGCCGGCGTTCGCGCGCTCGACATTCGCGATCCCTATCATCCCGCCGAAGTCGGCTACTTCATTCCGGCGATCACGGCGGCGACCGACAAGCGCTGCGTCAAGATCGACGAGAAGGAGCGCTGCAAGGTCGCGATCCAGACCAACAATGTCGAGACCGACGAGCGCGGCTACATCTACATCGTCGACCGCGCCAATACCGGCCTGCACATTCTGGAATTGACCGGACCGGCGCGCGCCGTCGCCGGATTGCCATGAGGCGGTGGCCGGCCATCCTCGCATCCGTGCTGACGCTCGGTGCGTTGCCGGGCGCTGCGGCGTTGGAGCCGGCAGCGCCGGCCTGGCGCGAAATCGCCTGGCCGTTTCCGCGCGACGGCTGGCCCGCGGGCCGCGCCTTCCGCTGCAACGAAGCAGCTTGCGGCGGCATCGAAATCTACATCCGGCCGAAGCTCGGCTTCTGCAATTGCGACAGCGGCGTTGCCGATGACGACGAGGTCGACCGCGTCAGCGATCTCGACCTGATCAGTCCGCGCTTTGCACCATTGCAGCCGGGCGAGCCGATCCGCATGGCCGGCATGTCCGGCCGCGCCCGCGCCTACGAACTGCAAATGCCGGATGAAACGCGCCGCGCCGCCGTCGGCATCGCCGTGTCGCAGCGCTGCGATCTGTTCGTCGCCGTCGCGCACGGCGCGGCCTCAGCAAGCGACGTGCAGCGACTTGCCGCCGCGCTGGTGGAGACGAATGAAATTCGGAGATGGGTGCAAACGGCCATGCAGCTGCGCCCGTGAGCCGCTTCCATCGACGGCGCGCGCGTGCATAATGTGGCAATCATTCGCTCGCACAGGTTCCCCATCATGATGTCGCTGCAAGCCTATCTCGCCTTCGTCGTCGCCTGCATTGCGCTGGCGCTGCTGCCCGGTCCGATCGTCAGCCTCCTGATCGCCAACGGCCTGCGCTACGGCACGCGCGCGGCGCTGATCAATGTCGCGGGCGCGCAGGCCGGGCTTGCGATCGTGATCGGCATCGTCGCGGTCGGCCTCACCTCGCTGATGGCGACCATGGGCTACTGGTTCGACTGGGTGCGCTTTGCCGGCGCCGCCTATCTGGTCTGGCTCGGCATCAAGCTGATCCGCTCGCCGGTCGAGGGCATCAGCGTCGACGAGAAGCCGGCGCCGCCGCGCGGCGGCTTCTTCCTGCAGGGATTTCTGGTGCTGCTGTCGAACCCGAAGGTGCTGGTGTTCTTCGGCGCCTTCATCCCGCAATTCATGGACATGAGCCAGCCGCATTTCCCGCAGGTCGCCCTCCTCGGCATCACCTTCATGGTGACCGCCGTGATGACGGATGCGGTCTACGCGCTGCTCGCCGGCCGCGCGCGAAAATTCTTCTCGGCCGAGCGCACGCGCATGGTCTCGCGCATCTCCGGCGGCTTCATGATCGGCGGCGGCATCTGGCTCGCGCTGACGCGGGCGAGGTGAGAGGACGGAAGTTCAGACCGGTCGGGAAATTGACCTTCCTCAACGTCGCTTCGGCGAATTCGGCCATAGTGGAGTGGTCCGGAAATGAGCGGAGGCGATCATGCACAGCTCGGTGCAACCAATCCCCCAGAAGATGCAGGTTCTGGTGGGATCATCCGATTCCCTTTGGAGAGAAGGATGTTGGGCGATGAGTTGGCAGGCAGCCGATACGGCGCCATATGGCCGCGAACTCCGCCTCAGCACAATTGCGAACGGAGAGATTGTCTCCCTAGCCTTTCCCTGTTTGCGAACCAAAGACGGATGGCTGAATAGCCTGACCAAAAAGCGGGTCTCCGTCCGTCCGACGCATTGGCGTCGCTGGTAAGCCTAGGAAATCGCCGCCTGGCGTGAGTGGCACCGTCGGTGACTCACTCGATCCGCAGCCCCGCGTCCTTCACCACCTTGCCCCACTTCTCGATCTCGAGCTTGATCCGCGCGGTCCATTCGTCCGGCGTGTTGGCGACCGGCTTGAAGCCGAGCGTCGCCAGCTTTTCCTTCACGTCGGGCCGCGCCACGGCTTTTCGCGATCTCGCGCGCGAGGAGCTCGACGATCTCCTTCGGCGTGCCTGCGGGCGCGACGATGCCGGTCAGCGTGTCGGCTTCCTGGCCGTTCAATCCCTGCTCGGCAAAAGTCGGCACGTCCGGAATCTGCGCCGCGCGCTCGGTGGCGGCAACGCCGATCGCGCGCACCTGGCCGGCCTGAATCGCCGCGAGCGAGGACGGCAATGCGGTGAAGGCAATCGGCGTGTGATTGCCGACAGTGGCCTGCACGGCGGGCGCCGCACCCGTGAAGGGCACGTGCACGAGGTCGAGCTTGTAGGTCAGGCGAAACAATTCGCCGCCGAGATGCGGCGTCGAGCCGACGCCGGGGCCGGCATAGCTGTACTTGCCGGGATTGTCGCGGATCAGCTTTACCAGATCAGGCAACGTTTTCGCCGGCACTTCCGGATTCACGACAACGACATTTGGCGAGGCCGCCACCAGCGTCACCGCGGCAAAATCCTTGACCGGATCGTACGGCACCTTGGCGTAGAGACTCGGGTTCACAATGAAGCCCGTGCTGATGCCCATGATGGTGTAGCCGTCGGGCGTTGCGCGCGCGACCTGGCCGGAGGCGGTGTTGCTGCCGGCGCCGGGAAGATTCTCGACATAGAATTGCTGGCCGAGACTGTCGGAGAGATTTTGCGCGACGATGCGCGCGATGACATCGGTGGGGCCGCCGGCCGGGAAGCCGACGACGATGCGCACCGGCCGGGTCGGATAATTTTGCGCCAATGACGGCGCCGCGCCGGTCACCAGCAACAGGCAAGCGAGAATCCAACGCAAGACGGGCATCGCGGCGCTCCCCTATGTATTTTTTGTTGGCGCCATCATCGGCGAGGACGCCGGGGAGAACAAGGGCCAACATCCTCCGGGTTCCGGAAGAAGTTGGCCCCGCCGTCTCGTCTTTTCCGTTCGACTTACGTCTTCGCCAGGGCCTGGTCGAGGTCGGCGACGATGTCGTCGATATGTTCGATGCCGATCGACAGCCGAACGTAACCTGCCGTGACGCCGGTCTTCGCCTGCTCCTCGGCGGTCAGCTGCGAGTGCGTGGTGGTGGCGGGGTGGATCGCCAGCGAGCGCGCATCGCCGATATTGGCGACGTGGTAGAACATCTTCAGCGCGTCGATGAATTTCCGCCCCGAATCCATTCCGCCCTTGAGCTCGAAGCCGAGCAGGCCGCCATAACCGCCTTTCAGGTAGGCATCGGCGCGGCGCTTGGCTTCGCCGGTCATCTTCGACGGGAAGATCACCTTCGTCACCTTGGGATGCTTCGCCAGATAATCGGCGACGGCATTGGCATTGGCGCAGTGCTGGCGCATGCGCAAGGCGAGCGTCTCCAGTCCCTGGATGAACATGAAGGCGTTGAACGGCGACATCGCCGAGCCCATGTCGCGGAGCAGCGTGACGCGCGCCTTCAGGATGTAGGCGATCGGCCCCAGCGGCTTGACCGCCTGCGTCCACACCGCGCCGTGATAGCTCGGGTCCGGCTTGTTGAGCATCGGGAAGCGGGCGGCATGCTTCTCCCAATCGAAATTGCCGCTATCGACGATAATGCCGCCGATCGAGGTGCCGTGGCCGCCGATATATTTCGTGGTCGAGTGCATGGTGATCGTCGCACCATGCTTGATCGGCTGGCACAGCATCGGGCAAGCGGTGTTGTCCATGATCAGGGGTACGCCGAGCTCGTTGCCGATCTTGGCGACTTCCGCGATCGGAAATACCGCGAGCTTCGGGTTGGGCAGCGTCTCGCCGTAGTAACAACGGGTCTTCGCATCCGTCGCTCGGCGAAAGTTTTCGGGATCGGCGGGATCGACGAAGCGGCATTCGATGCCCATCGTCGCAAAGGTATTCTGGAACAGGTTCCAGGTGCCGCCGTAGATATCGGTCGAGCAGACGAAGTTATCGCCGGCGTGGCAGATGTTCTGCACGGCAAACAGCGAGGCCGCCTGGCCCGAAGACAGCGCGAGCGCAGCAACGCCGCCTTCAAGTGCCGCTACCCGCTCCTCAAGCACCGCCTGGGTTGGATTCATGATGCGGGTGTAGATGTTGCCGAGTTCTTTCAGCGCAAACAGGTTGCCGGCATGCTCGGTCGAATTGAACTGATAGGACGTCGTTTGATAGATCGGCACCGCGACCGCATTGGTCGCCGGATCGGCGCGGTAGCTGCCGCCATGAAGGACGATCGTTTCCACGTTCTTGCTGTCAGTAGGCATGATTTCTCCGTATCTCTTCAAGGGATTGGTCTGGGAGGAAGTTTGGTCACGTCATCAGGAAATCGCGTTCAGCTTGGCAAGGTATCAACTCCAAATGTTGGCGTCGAAGCACGATCCGGAAAAGTGTGAAGCGGTTTTCCGAAAAGATCGTGCTTAAACAAAGGCTTCGAAAGCGGCCCAGATAGGGCATGAAGGTAGGGCATGAAAGCCCGCCGGGAGGTTCAATTTCTCTAGAGAGTTGATCCGCATTTTGCGACATCACCTTGCGACTGGTCCCGCCGGCGGGCCGCATGGATCAGGCAGGTGGCGGCCCCCGCTACCAGCACGGCGGCAGATACATTCAATCCATACGACAGGCTGCCGGCGGCGTCGGTGATCGCACCCGTCACGATCGGACCGGCGATCTGGCCTGCGCCGAACGCGATCGTCATCAATGCAATCGCCTTTGGCCAGGCCTCGGCCGGGTAGTTGAGACGCGAGAACGCCGTGGTCGAGGATACGACGGCGAAGAAGGCGTTGCCGAAGATCACCGCCGAAGCCGCAAGCACGAGCGGCGAGGTGCCCAGCAGCGGGATCAGCGCACCGGCCGCGGTAATGGCGATCAACAGCGCCGTGACGCGTCCGCTGCGCGCCCTGGCCATGACGCCGCCCCACACCCAGGGCTGTGCGAAGGCGCCGACGCCGACGCAGGTCCAGAACGCGCTTTGCGCCAGTTCCCCGCCGCCCGCGTTGCGCACATAGGCGATCATGAAGGTCATGTAGGCGATATAGCCGGCGCCGAACAGGCCGTATCCGATGAGATAAATGAGGATCGGCGCGATGCGGAACGTTGGCGCTCGCCGTACCGGCCGCAGGCTTCGCTTCAGTGACCTGCAGCGTCGGCAGCAACGCGGTCATGGCGAGCGAGACGGCGGCGAGACCGAGCCACACGATCCGCCAACTGCCGGGGCCGCCCAGTCCGAGCAACAGCGGCGCGACGATGCCGGAGACGAGAATGCCCACGGCCGGGCCGACATAGAACAGCGCAAGGTAAAACGCCTTGCGGTTCGGTTGCGCCTCCGCGATGTTGGCGGCGAGCGCGCCGCCGGCAATGAAGGCGAATGCCGCGGCAATGCCCGACGCCAGCCGCGCGATGCTGAAGACGATGAGATCGCCTGACAGCGCCGAGACCATCAGCGACAGCACGCAGGCTGCGGCGCTTGCCTTGATCGTCCTGACCAGGCCGTGGCGGCGGATGACAGTCTGTGCGGCGAGCGCACCGACCAGATAGCCGGCGGCGTTGACGGTATTCATGAAGCCCGCGACGGAATAGGACCAGCCGAGGCTGTCGCGCATGTCGGGCAGCACCAGCGCGTAGGCGAAGCGGCAGATGCCGAGACCGATACACGGCACGATCGACAGCACGACGATCAGCCATCCGGGATGGGTGTGAACTTCCACTGAGTTGGTGGACATGGAACGTCTCTTTTTGTTGGCGGGACGCGGCGACCCGGACCTCACTCCGTTGGTGAGGTCCGGATCGACATCGGCAGGGCGGGACGCAGGCCGGTCAGCGTTTGGTGACGACGATCTCGAGATATTCGCTCGGCACCACCATGCTGTCGTTGGTCGCGCGGTTCGTGCGCACGATCAGCGCGTGCAGATCGTCATGGAGCTGCCGCTGTTTCTCCGCATCGAGCGCGGCGAATGCCTTCAGCACCGGGCCGTAATAGGTCTTGAAGACTTCCATGAAGTGCTCGGGCGAGCGGTAGCGGAAATTGAACAGGCGAGGTTCCGCGCGGATCATGCTGACGCCGTCGCTGAAGAGTTCGTTGAGGCGCGGGCGCGTGCCCCACAGCGCCGGCGATTTGACGCCGGCCGGCGGCGGCAGGTATTTTCCGAGCGTCTTGAAGACCTGACCGATGAAGCCGTCAGGCGTCCAGTTCGCCAGCCCGATCTTGCCCTTCGGCTTGCACACGCGCAGCAACTCGGCGGCGGCGCGATCCTGGTTCGGTGCGAACATGACGCCGAAGGTCGACAGCACCACGTCAAAGCTGTTGTCGGCGAAGGGCAGGTTTTCGGCGTCCGCTTCCCTGAATTCGATTTTGGCGCCTTCCGCCGCCGCTCGCGCGCGGCCCTGGTCGAGCAGTGCCGGCACGTAGTCGGTCGACGTCACGTCGCACCAGCGTCGCGCCGCGGCGAGGCTCGCCATTCCATTGCCTGCGGCGACATCGAGCACTTTCGCACCGGCCTTGATGTCGAGCGCTTCGCAAAGCTGTTCGCCGACGATCTGCAAGGTGGTTCCGACGATCGCATAGTTGCCCGAAGACCATGCGGCCTGTTGACGCGTTTTGAGCGCGACAAGATCGGGTGATGCTGCAGCGGTGGTTTGAGTAGTCTGCGTGGCCAGGGTCGGACTTGCCGCGGTCATGGTGCCTCCTTAGGTATGTTAACGCGATCACGGAATGCGATCGCCGTTGACCCGACGATGGAGCGACGCGGATACAAAGACACTGAGCCGCGCTTGATTTGTGCTTGAGACGCGCCTGATTATTTCTTGAGAGACCGCCAATAACCGTAGAGCGATAATGCAGTTTTTCTTTACCAATCATGTACTTGACAAGGATCGGCGCGAATTGCGCCGCGGCGCCGACGTGATCGCGATGGAGCCGCAGGTGTTCGACCTGCTGGTGTATTTGCTGGAGAGCCGCGACCATGTCGTCAGCAAGGATGAGCTGATCGATTCGATCTGGGGCGGCCGCATCGTTTCCGAGTCGACCCTGACAAGTCGCATCAATTCCGCCCGCAAGGCGGTCGGCGATACCGGTCGTGACCAGAAGCTGATTCGTACCATCGCGCGGAAAGGCATTCGCTTCATCGGCGAGGTTCGATGCGAGCAGACCGGTGCGGCGGCGCTCGCCGGCGATGCCGATCAGGTCTCGCCTCTGGCGCTTCCGCTGCTCGACCGCCCCGCGATCGCGGTGCTTGCCTTCACCAATATGAGCGAGGAGGCGGGCCAGGAACATTTTTCGGACGGCATCAGCGAGGACATCATCACTGCGCTGTCGAAGTTGCGCTGGTTCTACGTGATCGCCCGCAACTCGTCCTTTGTCTACAAGGGCAACGCGGTCCCGATCAAGCAGGTGGGCGAGGAACTGGGGGTCGGCTACGTGCTCGAGGGTAGCGTGCGCAAGGAAGGCAACCGCGTGCGCATTACGACGCAGCTCATCGATGCCTCGACGGGTGCTCACATCTGGTCCGAGCATTACGACCGCAGCCTCGTCGACGTTTTTGCGGTCCAGGACGAGATCACCCAGGCGATCGTCGCCGCGATCGAGCCGCAGCTCTATGCCGCCGAGAGCTTTCGTGCCGAGCGCAAGGCGCCCGGCAGCATGGATGCCTGGGATCTCGTGATGCGCGCGTTGTCGCACCACTGGCGGGTAACGCGACAGGACAATATGGTGGCGCAGGCGCTGCTGGAGAAGGCGATCAGCATCGATCCGGATTACGGCCAGGCGCTGGGTCTGCTGGCGGCCAGTTACATGTTCGGCGTCCACATGGGCTGGACCAGTTGGAAGAGGCCTTGCCGATCGGCGAGCGCGCCGCGCTCGCGGCCATTCGCGCCGACAGCGAGGATCCCTGGGCGCATTATGCGCTTGGCAGCGTGTATCTCTTCACGCGCAGCTTCGACGATTGTCTGGCGGAGTTCGAGCTGGCGACACGGCTGAACCCGAGCTTTTCGCCGGCCCGGGGCTATCACGGCGTCGCGCTCGCCTATTGCGGCCGCTGGGATGAAGGCGATGCAGCGGCCCGCCAGGCGCTGCGGCTCAGTCCGCGCGATCCCTTCGCCGCGGTCTATTGCGGCGTCGTCGCCTACTGCCAGTTTGTCGGCCGCAACTACGACGAGGCGATGCGGATGTCGCGCGAGGCGCTGCGGCGGCGCAGCGATTTTGTCGGCGCGCACCGCGTCCTGGCCGCCGCCGCTGGAATGGCGGGTCAGCAATCCGTTGCCGAAGCGGCGCTAAGGGAGCTGCATCGCTCGCAACCGAACGTGTCGCTGGAATGGATCGCGAAGCATATTCCGTTCAAGCTCGATGCCGAACGGGAGCATTATCTCGATGGATTGCGGCGTGCCGGTCTGCAATAGCGCAGCGTTGGGGCTGGACTAGCCGCCTGCTGATTTATTCGATCGATCAGATCACCGCTTCCATCCGCAGTGTCTCCGCGACCTGCTTCAGGATGCGCGCGAGCCGGTCGGCCCATTGCTGCTGGCCGGACTGGTCGCCGATCAGGTCCTGGCGAATCTCGATGCCGGTGTTGATCAGTCCGCGCATCTCGGCATGGACCGGGATGGTGTAGTCGGTCGCATCGTCCACCGCATAGGGCTCGTTGTCGCCGACCACGAGATCGCCCTCGGCGCGCAGATGCTGCAGCAGCAGCGGCGGCAGCGTGCGGTCGCGCTGATAGAGCGCTGCGATGTGCCAGGGCCGTTCGACGCCGGCATAGACCGGCGTGAAACTGTGCAGCGACACCAGCACGGTCGGCTGACCGCGATGCAGCCGCGCCTCGATCACCTCGTCGATGCGCCGGTGATAGGGATCGAAGATTTCGCGGCGGCGGATTTCCTTCGACTCGTCCGACAGCCCCTCATTGCCGGGAATGGCGGTCGCCTCGCTGATCACCGGGATCGAGCTTGCGGCGCCCGGCGGGCGGTTGCAGTCGATCACCAGCCGCGAGTAGCGCTGCGCGATCAGGTGCACGCCGAGATGATCGGCGAGCCGCTCGGCGACACCGGCAATGCCGATGTCCCAGGCGATGTGGCGCTCGAGCTCGCTCTCGGGCACGCCGAGATCGCCGAGCGCGTGCGGAATGATCCGGCCGTAGTGATCGCTGGTGAAAAGGAAGGGCGAATCGCCGTCCGCGTTATATTCATGCACCGGCGGAACATCGCCATGCGTCAGAAGGTGTGCTGTGGCGCCGGCGTCATTCACGGCGATTTTCCTCGATTGTGCCCACCGAATCGGCAATCCGGTCTGGAAATGAGCAGCCTTCTCTATAGATTACGCAGCCCAAAATCACGATGATTGCAAACAAGATGCCGATCCTGACGATCAACCACAAGACCGAATATCGCTACGCCCATCCGGTGGCGTTCGGCGAGCACAGAGTCATGCTCCTTCCGCTGCCGGGGCACGATCTGCGTATCCTCGCGCATGATCTTGCGATCGAGCCGCGGCCGATGTCGCTGCGCTGGATTCACGACGTGTTCGGCAACTCGGTGGCGATTGCGAACTTCGACGAGCGTGCCGAAACCCTGACCTTCACGTCGACCGTCACCGTCCAGCACGATCCGGCGGCGTTCGAGCTGACGCCGGACGATCCGGCTTACTTCTATCCGTTTCTCTACGACGACGAGGAGTATCCGGACCTCACGCAATTCGTCACGCCGCAATATGGCGATCCCCATGGCGAACTGTCGGCATGGGCGCGGCAGTTCCTCGATCCGGATTCGCCGACGCCGACCTTCAAGATTCTCAGCGAGATGACTCACGGCATCCGCCGGATGTTTTCCTACCGCAAGCGTCACGAGCACGGCACGCAGCATCCGCTGGATACGCTGCAGCTGAAGTCGGGCACCTGCCGCGACTATGCGCTGTTCATGATCGAGGCGCTGCGCCGGCTCGGCATCGCCGCGCGCTTCGTGTCGGGCTATCTGTTCGTGCCCGGCGACAGCGCGCATGGCTATGTCGGCGGCGGCAATACGCATGCCTGGGTGCAGGTCTATCTGCCGAGCGCAGGCTGGGTCGAATTCGATCCGACCAACGGCATCGTCGGCAATCGCGATCTCGTGCGCGTCGCGGTCGCGCGCGATCCGCGCCAGGCGATCCCGCTGCACGGCTTCTATCTCGGCTCGGCCGATGCGTTCATCGAGATGGACGTCAATATCAACGTCGTTTCGGTCGGGGATGAGATGAATTCGGCGCCCGTCGAGGTGCGGGAACTGCTGAACCAAGGCGTGCCGTGAAAAGACTAATACTGACGTGCCTCGCGTGAGGCGCGTTGGTGACAATCTGCAGAAGTGTTTGGGCATGGAGATCAAGGTCGGCTTCGAGATTTCCTACACCGCGGCGCAACCGACGCCGATGGTGATCATGCTCTCGATCCATCCCTCGCGCTATTCGGATATCGTCGGCACCGAGCGGATCGTTGCCGAACCCGACGTTCCGATCGGCTTCTATCGCGACAGTTTTGGCAATGTCTGCGGCCGCCTCGTGGCGCCCGCCGGCGGCGTCACTTTGCACGGCGACGCGCTGGTGCGCGATTCCGGTTTGCCTGATGTCGTCGTGCCGACCGCGCAGCAATTGCCGATCGAGCAACTGCCCGATGACGTGCTGCTCTATCTGATGCCGAGCCGCTATTGCGAGACCGACAGGCTCACCGACATCGCCTGGTCGCTGTTCGGCAAGACGCAGCCCGGCTGGGCGCGGGTGCAGGCGATCGTCGATTTCGTTCATCAGCACGTCACCTTCGGCTATCAGCACGCCCATCACATGAAGACGGCGCACGACGTCTACGAGCAGCGCACCGGCGTCTGCCGCGACTTCGCGCATCTGGCGCTGACGCTGTGCCGCTGCATGGGCATCCCCGCGCGCTACTGCACCGGCTATCTCGGCGACATCGGCGTGCCGGCGGAGCCCGAGCCGATGGATTTCTCCGGCTGGTTCGAGGTCTATCTCTCCGGCCAGTGGTACACCTTCGATGCCCGCCACAACACGCCGCGCATCGGCCGCATCCTGATGGGCACCGGCCGCGACGCCGCCGACGTCGCGCTCACCACGAGCTTCGGCCGCATGACGCTGACGAAGTTCGTCGTGGTCACCGATGAAGTGGTGATGGCTTGATCCCTCGCACGCTGCCGCGCTAACAAGCGCGCATGATCTCCGACCATCTCTTCGTCTACGGCACGTTGATGCGCGGCTTCGACCATCCGATGGCGCGGCTGCTGTCGGCCCATGCCGACTTCATCGGCGAAGCGCGCTGCCGCGGCCGGCTTTACCTGGTGAAGCACTATCCGGGCCTCGTGCTGTCGGACGATCCCGCCGACATCGTCCATGGCGAACTCTATCGCCTGCGCGCCCGTCGAGGAGATGCTGCACGAGTTCGACATGTATGAAGCCTGCGGCGACAGCTTTCCGCAGCCGACGGAATATCTGCGGCAGATGCTTTCCGTGACGCTCGCCGACGGCAGCGCCAGCGATGCGTGGACCTATGTCTACAACTGGCCGGTCACGAAGCTGCCGCGCATCGAGTTCGGGAAAGTTTCTGCAGCAGTAGTCACTCCGCCAGCCGCAGCCGCACGTCGATCTCGCGCTCGACAAAGGTCCATTCCTCGCTCGCGCGCAGCATGACGACCAGTTCCTCGAACGCCGTCGCATGCTCGGGCGCATATTCGAACCAGGTGATGAAATCGAAGGGCTCGCCGAGATCGCGGCAGTGATAGAGCTGCCGCGCCACCTGCGGCAGATATTTCAGGCTGCCGGAGATGTGGTGCGACTTCGCCTCCAGGATCTCGCGCCGCTCGTCCTGGTTCAGCGCCCACCACGCCGCCGATTTCTTGATCGGGATCAGCGCCGCGCAGGTCGCCTCCTTGCGCCCGAGCGGCGCCTGCTTCTCGGCCAGCTGCTCCTTCTCGGCCTTCTCGACATAGCGCACATGGGAGGCGACGCCGGCCATCCGCCAGGCGGTGGCCGACGGCAGGATCGGCAGCGCGATCGACTCGCTCTGCGTGATCGCCAGCGCCGGCACGACGGCCAGGCCTTCGCCCTTGACCGCCGAATTCAGCGTGATCCGCCACGCCCCGCTCTGTCCGCCTCGGAAACGTCGTGAACATGGGGGTATCCAACCGTGGAACCGCGGCGGTTCAAGCAACTCCGCCTGTCATTCCGGGGCGCCGCGAAGAGGCGCGCCCCGGATATGATGGGGGCTCGTGAATAGTTCCCGGATCACCGCGCCCTATATCCCTAACCGGTGTGAGCACTCGCTCACGAGATCTCAGCCCAAATCGCCCCATGCGCTTCACGCCCCAGTTCCTCGAGGAAATTCGCGCCCGGCTTCCGGTTTCGGAAGTCGTGGGCAGGCGCGTCAAGCTGAAGAAGGCGGGCAAGGAGTGGAAGGGGCTGTCGCCGTTCCAGCAGGAGAAGACGCCGTCGTTCTTCGTCAACGACCATAAACAGGCGTGGTTCGATTTTTCCTCCGAACAGGAACGGCAACATCTTCGACTTCCTGATGCAGACCGAGGGCGTGAGCTTCCCCGAGGCGGTGGAGCGCTGTGCGGCGATGGCGGGTCTGGCGCTGCCGGCGGTGACGCCGGATGCCGCGCGCTTCGAGCAGCGCCGCAAGACGCTGCATGACGTGATGGAGCTGGCCGCCAAATATTTTCAGGACACGCTCGCCTCGCGCAACGGCGCCAAGGCGCGCGGCTATCTCGCCGACCGCGCGATCTCGCCCGCCACCCAACTGCAGTTTCGCCTCGGCTATGCGACGCACGAGCGCTTCGCGCTGAAGGAGCATCTCGGCGCGCAGGGCGTCTCGACCGAGGACATGGTCGAGGCCGGGCTTCTCGATCGGCGGCGACGACATCCCCGTTCCCTATGATCGCTTCCGCGATCGCGTGATGTTTCCGATCACCGATCTGCGCGGGCGCACCATCGCGTTCGGCGGTCGCGCGCTGGAAAAGGATGCGCAGGCGAAATATCTGAACTCGCCGGAAACCCCGCTGTTTCACAAGGGCGACAATCTCTACAACCTCCATTCGGCGCGACAGGCCGCGCATGACGGCGCGCCGATCGTCGTGGTCGAAGGTTATGTCGACGTCATCGCCATGGTGACCTCGGGCTTTCCCGGCGCGGTGGCGCCGCTCGGCACCGCGCTGACCGAAAACCAGCTCGCGCTGCTCTGGAAGATGAACGACGAGCCGATCCTCTGCTTCGACGGCGACCGCGCCGGACAGAAGGCCGCGTATCGCGCTGCCGATCTGGCGCTGCCGCATCTCAAGCCCGGAAAGAGTCTGCGCTTCGCACTGCTGCCGGAAGGGCAGGACCCCGACGATCTCGCGCGCTCGGGCGGCCGCGGCGCGATCGAGGACGTGCTCGGAGCCGCGCGCGGGCTCGCCGACATGATCTGGTCGCGCGAGATCGAGGGCGGCAGCTTTGCCACGCCCGAGCGCCGTGCCGCGCTGGAAGCGCGCATCGGCGAGCTGACCAACGCCGTCCGCGACGAGGTCGTGCGCCGTTACTATCGACAGGATCTCGCCGAGCGCCTGCAGCGCGCCTTCGCGCCGGAGGGCGGCCGCGGCAACTACGTGCGCGGCAATTTTGCTGGCCGCGGCGGGGCCGAATCACCCCGCCGTTTTGCGCCCCGCACCGGCGGTCAGCCCGGCCGCTTCGCCCCGAGAGGCGCGCCGGGGGCGGCCGGACCCGCCATCGCTCGCGGGCCCTATCAGGCGGCGAGCGCGCAGCTCGCGGCAAGCCCGATCATGCGCGGCCAGCGCTCGGCAATCTCCCGCCGCGAGGCGCTGATTCTGCTGACCCTGATCAACCACCCCTGGCTGCTGCACGACCATCTCGAGGAGGTCGCCGCCCTCGAACTGGCCCATCCCGAGGCCCACAAGCTGCGCGCCGGCATCATGGCGGCCTTTGCCCAGGACCATCACCATTCTCCCGAGCCCGCCGAACAGGCCGAGAAAATGCGGGCCGATCTCGCGGCGCGCGGATTAACCCCGATTCTTCAAAGGGTTGAGCGGGCGATCACGACCGCTGCCGTGTTCGGCGCCAATACCGGCGCGGCGCGGGAGGACGTTCTTGCCACCTGGCGGCAACTGGTTGCCTTGCATCAGAAAACCCACGCCCTACTTAGGGAAATGAAGGACGCAGAGCAGGCTTTGGCTGGGGATTCCAGCGAGGCCAATCTGGTCTGGCTCAAGGACATCCAGGGCCGTATGGCCGAAGCCGACGGCACCGAGGCCCTGATTGAGGGTTTTGGCGAGCTTTCGGGCCGGTTCCAAAAGAGCGTCTAGGGCGATCGGGCCCTAAAATAGTGCGGGACGGCCCCGGCCGGCCCCATTAAAAGACTCGCCAAACCCATGGTTTGGCTGCAAAAACAGGGTTAAGCGAAACTTAACAGCCGCAGCTTTAAGTGCTGCATCGAGATCCTGACGTGACCCGGGGTGGCGACACGAGCGCCGCCCTTTTGCGCGTCAATGGCGTGAAACACGAGAAGAACGGGTTCCGATTTTCGCGTGAGTCATTTGCATAGGTTAGAGGGGGACAATTTGTCCGCCTCAGGTGTTGGTCGGTAGCGGAGGCGCTTGACGCGTTCCGCGGGAAAGCGCGTTTCGGGAGCAATGAATGGCCACGAAGGCAAAGACGCTGCAGGTTAAGGACAAGGAAAAAGACGACAAGGCAGCCGACGCGCCCGAGAAGGATGCCGCCGACGCCCCGTCGCCCTTGCTCGACCTGTCGGACGCCGCCGTCAAGAAGATGATCAAGCAGGCCAAGAAGCGCGGCTTCGTGACCTTCGATCAGCTCAACGCCGTGCTGCCTTCGGACTCCACCTCGCCCGAGCAGATCGAGGACATCATGTCGATGCTCTCGGACATGGGCATCAACGTCACCGAAGCCGACGACGAGGGCGAGGAAGAGGACAAGGGCGGCGACGCCGACGACGACACCGACAACGAACTCGTCGAGGTCACGCAGAAGGCCGTCACCGAGGTCAAGAAATCCGAGCCCGGCGAGCGCACCGACGATCCCGTGCGCATGTATCTGCGCGAGATGGGCACCGTCGAGCTGCTGTCGCGCGAAGGCGAAATCGCCATCGCCAAGCGCATCGAGGCCGGCCGCGAGGCGATGATCGCGGGCCTCTGCGAAAGCCCGCTGACCTTCCAGGCCATCATCATCTGGCGCGATGAATTGAACGAAGGAAAGATCTTCCTTCGCGACATCATCGATCTCGAAGCCACTTACGCCGGCCCCGACGCCAAGGGCGGGCTCAATCCGACCGTGCATCGGTCCCGACGGCCAGCCGATTGCGGCTGCTCCCGGCGCCAATGGCGAAGTCGCTGCCGCGCCCGCGCATGTCGCGCCGCCCGCCGCACCCCCGACGGCGACGCCGTTCCGCGCGCCGGGCGCTCCCGGCACTGAAGGCGAGGCTGAGGAAAAGGATCCCGCCGAGGCCGCGGCCGAAGCCGACATGGACGACGACGAGTTCGAGAACCAGATGTCGCTCGCCGCCATCGAGGCCGAGCTCAAGCCGAAGGTGGTCGAGACCTTCGACAAGATCGCATCCGAGTACAAGAAGCTGCGCCGGCTGCAGGAGCACGATATTGCGAGCCAGCTGCAGAACGACTCGCTCTCCCCGCACCAGGAGCGCAAGTACAAGAAGCTGAAGGACGAGATCATCGTCGAGGTGAAGTCGCTGCGCCTCAACCAGGCCCGCATCGACTCGCTGGTCGAGCAGCTCTACGACATCAACAAGAAGCTGGTCTCCTTCGAAGGCCGCCTGCTGCGCCTCGGCGACAGCCACGGCGTCGCGCGCGAAGACTTTTTGAAGAATTATCAAGGCTCGGAGCTCGATCCGCGCTGGCTCAACCGCGTCTCGAAACTTTCCGCCAAGGGCTGGAAGAATTTCGTCCACCACGAGAAGGACCGCATCAAGGAGCTGCGCGGCGAGATCCAGCAGCTTGCGGCGCTCACCGGGCTCGAGATCGGCGAATTCCGCAAGATCGTGCACGGCGTGCAGAAGGGCGAGCGCGAGGCGCGCCAGGCCAAGAAGGAAATGGTCGAGGCGAACCTCCGCCTCGTCATCTCGATCGCCAAGAAGTACACCAACCGCGGCCTGCAGTTCCTCGACCTGATCCAGGAAGGCAACATCGGCCTGATGAAGGCGGTCGACAAGTTCGAGTACCGCCGCGGCTACAAGTTCTCGACCTACGCCACCTGGTGGATCCGGCAGGCGATCACCCGCTCGATCGCCGACCAGGCCCGCACCATCCGCATCCCCGTGCACATGATCGAGACGATCAACAAGATCGTGCGCACGTCGCGCCAGATGCTCAACGAGATCGGCCGCGAGCCGACCCCGGAAGAGCTCGCCGAAAAGCTCGGCATGCCGCTGGAGAAGGTGCGCAAGGTCCTCAAGATCGCCAAGGAGCCGCTGTCGCTGGAAACGCCGGTCGGTGATGAAGAGGATTCGCACCTCGGCGATTTCATCGAGGACAAGAACGCGATCCTGCCGATCGATGCCGCGATCCAGTCCAATTTGCGCGAGACCACCACGCGCGTGCTGGCCTCGCTGACCCCGCGCGAAGAGCGCGTGCTCCGCATGCGCTTCGGCATCGGCATGAACACCGACCACACGCTGGAAGAAGTCGGCCAGCAGTTCTCGGTGACGCGAGAGCGCATCCGCCAGATCGAGGCCAAGGCGCTGCGCAAGCTGAAGCATCCGTCACGGTCGCGGAAGCTGCGGATCGTTCCTGGACAACTAAGCGGGCTTGCCGCGCCGTGCTCCCTCTCCCGCTTGCGGGGGAGGGTTGGGGTGGGGGTCTCTCCGCGAGTCCGACGCGTTGAATAGAAAAAGCCCCCACCCGTATCGCATCTTCGATGCGATACGACCTCCCCCGCAAGCGGGAGAGGTGCACTGAATATGCGGCCAGACCGAATTCAATCCAACTTCATTGCCCCTTCGACCTTGGCCGCCGCCGCGGCCCGGCGGTTGTCGCCCGCAAAATCCTGTGACACCATCCGGCGACCAGATTTCTGATTAATGGATATCCATGCCGCGCCGGAAATATGCCTGGGAGAAGCTGTCGAATGCGGAGTTGCTCGACAAGCGTCTCGGCAGCCTGAGGGTCAAGCTCGAAGGCACCTGGGTCGAGGATTGTCTCGGCGCCCTGAATGAAGAGCTGGAGGAGCGGGGCATTCGGCTGCGGCCGCACGCATGGCTTTCCAGCGAATGGTTTTCGCCGGCGGGCGTGCCCGGCATTGCCGTGCCGTTCTATCTGGCCCATCCGCGGCTGATGAAGCTCGAGAAGAAGATGATGCTCGAGGTCGAGGGCGGCACCTGGTCCGAGTGCATGGCCATTCTCCGTCACGAGATGGGCCATGCCATGCAGCACGCCTACCAGTTTCAGCGCCGCCGGCGCTGGCAACAGCTGTTCGGCGCTTCGTCGAAGCATTACCCGCTCTACTACAAGCCCAACCCGGCCAGCCGGCGCTATGTCCAGCATCTGCGGCGCTGGTACGCGCAGAGCCATCCGGACGAGGATTTCGCCGAAACCTTTGCGGTGTGGTTGCGGCCGCGGTCGAGCTGGCGGACGCGCTATGCCGGCTGGCCGGCGCTGAAGAAGCTCGAATATGTCGACGAACTGATGGCCGAGATCGCCGGCAAGCGGCCGCCGGCCTTGACGCGGGAGCGCATGGATCCGCTCTCCAGGCTCAACCAGACGCTGGGCGAGCACTACCGGAAAAAGCAGGCGTTCTACGAATTCACGCCGCCGAAAACCTATGACCGCGACCTCATCCGCCTCTTCTCGGACAATCCCCGCCATCGGCGGGCGCAGCCGGCGTCGCTCTTCATCCGGCGGCACCGCGCGCAGATCCGGCAACTGATCGCGCGATGGACCGGCGAGAATCAGCTGACGCTCGATGCCGTTCTCGATGACATGATCTCCCGCTGCCGCGAGCTCGAGCTCCGTGCGCCCGGCTCCGAACGAAAGCTTGTGATCAACTTCACAATCCTCTTGACCGCGAAGACCATGCACGCGCTATTCGGTCCATCGAAGCGCAAATGGATCGCGCTATGAAACGCCTGCGCATTTTAGTGTTGATGCATCCGGACTGCGTGCCGCCGGACTCCAAGGACGGACACTCGGCGCAGGAAATCAACAAATGGAAGACGGAGTTCGACGTCGTCAGCACCTTGCGTGCGGCCGGCCATGAGGTTCGGCCGCTCGGCGTGCAGGAGGAAATCCGCCCCATCCGCGACGAGATCGAGAGCTTCAAGCCGCATGTGGTCTACCAGCTGCTGGAGGAATTTCATTACGCGACCGCGTATGACCAGCACATCGCGAGCTTTCTCGAGCTGATGAAAATCCCCTACACCGGGTGCAACCCGCGCGGCCTGATCCTCGCGCGCGGCAAGGATCTGTCCAAGACGCTGGTGCATCATCGCCGCATCGCGGTGCCGGCCTTTGCCGTGTTTCCGAGGCGCCGCAAGGTCAAGCGGCCCTCGCGCCTTGCGCTGCCGCTGATCGTCAAGAGCCTGAGCGAGGATGGCTCCTTCGGCATCTCGCAGTCCTCTATCGTCGACACCGACGAAAAACTCGCCGAGCGCGTCGCCTTCATTCACGACAAGATCGAGACTGCCGCCATCGCCGAGCAGTATATCGAGGGACGCGAGCTTTATGTCGGCGTGCTCGGCAACAACCGTCTGCGCGTGCTGCCGGTGTGGGAATTGAAATTCGGTAGCTTGGGCGGTCAGGGGGCGCGCCAGATCGCCACCCAGAAGGCCAAGCACGATCTCGATTATCAGGAACGCGTCGGAATCGTCGACGGGCCGGCCAAGGATCTCTCGCCGGAGCTGCGCGCCCGCATCCAGCGCACGGCGAAACGCATCTACCGGATCCTGGAGCTCGACGGCTACGCCCGCATCGACTTCCGCCTCACCGCCGACGGAACGCCCTATTTCATCGAAGCCAATCCGAACCCCGAAATCGCCAAGAGCGAGGAGTTCGCGACAGCGGCCAAGCATGACGGGATCGAATATGCGGACCTGCTGCAGCGCATCGTGATGCTCGGGATCAGCCGGGCGAAGGCGGGGGCGTCGGTGGGGTGAATTGAGGGGAATGCGAGGTAAAGGCGATCACGCCTCCACACGCCTGTCCTTTTCCTTCTTCTTCTTGGCGCCGACCCGGCTGATCTCCTTGATCGCCAGCGGCGGGCGGCCGGATTTTTCCGCGATGTCGCGATCCTGCTCCATGATAAATCCGCGCGCCGGCTCGTCGCCGTCGAGGCCGCCGAGCAGCTCGGCCGGCACGCGCCGGTTGGAGCGCTGGGAACCGTCTTCATAAACGACGTCGAAAAAGGCAAATTCGCCTTTGGGATTCGTCCCGGGTTTCTTGGCCATGGCGGGCTTGTCGTCGATAAGTGCGCCGCTGTCAAATTACTTGTATTCTGCGCTAAACTGTTCGGTATTGGGCCAATATCAAGGGAAATTTCCGCAGATGACCAAGAGCAAGACGCTTGTCACGGCCACCTTCGCTGCCTTGGCCATATCGGCGTGTGTAACCCCCCGGGCCCACGCCGCCACCTGCGGCAACTCGGCCGCCGGCTATGAAGGCTGGAAGCAGCAATTCGCCGGCGAAGCCCGTGCAAAGGGCATCGGCGCCAACACCATCAACGCGCTGATGGCGACCAACTACGCGCAGGCGACCATCAATGCCGACCGCGGCCAGCGCAGCTTTCAGCTTTCGCTCGAGCAGTTTCTCGCCAAGCGCGGCGGGCCGGCGATCGTCGCCAAGGGGCGGCAGCTGAAGGCCTCGCAGGGCGCGCTGTTTGCCTCCATCCAGCAGCGCTATGGCGTGCCGCCGGGGCCGCTGCTGGCGATCTGGGGCATGGAGACCGGCTTCGGCACCCAGCGCGGCAACCAGAACATGCTCGCCTCGATCGCGACGCTGTCCTACGACTGTCGCCGCTCGGAATATTTCACCGAGCACCTCTACGCCGCGCTGCAATTGATCGACCGCGGCGCGCTGTCGCCGGGCCAGCGCGGCTCCATGCATGGCGAGGTCGGCCAGACCCAGTTCATGCCGAAAGCGATTTTGGCCTACGGCACCGGCAATCTTGAGAACTCTGCCAACGCGCTGAACTCGACCGCGAACTTCCTGCGCGCCCACGGCTGGAAGGCGGGCGCCGGCTATCAGCCCGGCGAGCCGAACTTTGCCGCGATCCAGGCCTGGAATGCCGCGGGCGTGTATCAGAAGGCGATCGCGCTGATGGGCCGGCAGATTGACGGCGGCGGGGAGTGAGGAGTCACCCTCTCCCCTTGTTGTGGGAGAGGGTCGCTTCGCGAAGCGAAGCGGGGTGAGGGGTCTGTCTCCGCGAACGACATCTCTCACTTGTATCCACGGATAGAGACCCCTCATCCGGCGCTTCGCGCCACTTTCTCCCACAAGGGGAGAAGGGAAACTCTTGATCCGTCTATTTTGTCGTTTTATTTCAGTGTGTTATGCTAACGATAATGCGTCGGATTTGCGCAGACATCACATAGGTAGCAGAATCGCAGCCGTTTGGAGATGATTTGCGTCGGATTAGATATCGACCTGTTCCGCTATCGCAAGAGCATCATCAACCTCCATGCCTAGATAGCGCACCGTGCTTTCGATCTTAGTATGGCCAAGCAGAAGCTGGACAGCTCTGAGATTGCCAGTGCGCCGATAGATCAACGTGGCTTTCGTACGACGCAACGAATGCGTTCCGAAACGTTTCGGATCTAGCCCCGCACTACCGATCCATTCTGAAACGAGACGCGCGTACTGACGTGTTGTTATGCTGTGTTCGGAACCGCGATGGCCTGCGAACAAGAAATCGCCAGGCTTTTTGCTGGCGGAGGTCAAATAGTCATCGACTGCTTGGCGAGTGTGTTCGCTCAACTCAAATCTGACGGGCTGTCGGGTCTTCTTCGTTCTGCGACCAGCGCCCGTCATAAACGAAGGTGTCATCACCTCCGGTGAGTTTGCCGTCAGCGCCGAACTCCACGACGCCGGACCCTTCGCGCACTGGCGTCTTGAACCATGCGGAGTATCTGCCGGGAGTGATCACCAAACCTGCCTTCGGCTCATGCGGCCATGTGAGCGGTGAAGATGTGCGGTCCATCGTAGCGCTGAGTCGATGGCCACGCTGCAGAAGCAATAGGACCGCCCGAAGGCAAAAAACGGCCCGGCCCAGGCTAAGGGGCTTGAAGCCTAGGCCGAGCACGTCTACCGCGTGCGGTGTCGCGGCAACGACAAAGCTTATCTGCTTCGCTCTGATGGCGAGTAACCTAGTCTGTCAGGAAATTTCGGACAGGGCGCGGGCGCCCCGGCAAGCATCGCTTAACTTTCCCAGCCCTACGCTGGTCCCTGTCCGCGTCGTGCACCGCGGACTTGGCCTCTCAGCCCCACTCGCATTCAGGGCGTTGGGGCTATGCATACGAAGCCGTCACCGAGCGAAAAGCGTTGCGGTGGCGGCTTTCGTATTTTCTGCTGTGAAACGCGGCCCAGTTTAAGACAGGCTAATGTTGCCGGGGAGAACATGGAAGAAGAACCCACCATGGAAGAAGTGCTTCGCCGGATTCGCGCAATCGCTGCCGGTGAGAGCATGGCTTCCGAAAGAGGGCCGATGCAGGAAGCTGCAGGGGTCAAAAACCCTCCCCGCACTTCCGATGCAACTCACCCGGAATAAGGCCGAGCCCTCAGCGCGGCTCGATCAGCGAATGATGCCTGCGAGCGCTTTCACGCTGCAACGACACGAAGCCTTCGCGGCCTCATGCTTCGAGGATCCCCCGCGTCCCCCAGGACGTTAGGACTGGGTAGGAAGCCGCCACTGATCCTTAACCAAGGACGCTTCGCTCGATAGTGAGAAAGCATCGTTTGAGGATGGCGGCAACGTTTTTGCGGCCAAGTCTATGATGTCTCCTGCTGCGACGACGGATCTCTTCACCCTTTCGGAGCCGTTTCGCGGCCTGCTCAGTCCTTAACGAAGGCCGGCAGCAAAGCCGGCCTTCGTGTCCCAACTTGTCAGGATCAGTAACGCGCGACGACCGCTCCGCCGAACTTGTAGTTCAGGCGAAGAGTGACCATGTCGACGTCCTGACCGATTTTGTTGAGTCCGTAGGCAACTCCAGCCGGGGTCGAGAAGGAGTTGTTGGCGCTCCCCATGAACAGGCGATCGTATTCGATGCCAGCGGTCCAGTTCGGGGTAAAGCCGTACTCAAACCCAACGCCGATAACGCCACCCCAGCGGGTTGACGTCGCCGCGGCGAGACCAACGCCCGTACCCGTGGTGTACACATCGAAACGATTGTTGGTCACGGCGGCGCCGCCCTTCACGTAGAGCAGTGCTGCATTCCAGGCATAACCGAGTTGGCCCGTGAAAAGGCCGACACTGTCGACCTTGGTCTGAATGGTATTGAGCGGGTTCTGCAGGCTAGCACGCGAGCTGGTTAGGTTGGCCCAATCGCCCTGCGCTTCAAGTCCGAACACAAGTTGACCGGCCTGCCAGCGATAGCCGAATTGGCCGCCGAGCACACCGCCCGTGGAGTTATGGCACCCGGCGGGGGTGCCAACGGCGAACGTCCAGTCGCCCCAGCAGTTGCGGCTCGAACCCCAGCCGCCGTTGGCGCCGATATAGAAGCCAGTCCAATCGTATATTGGAGCGACCACCACGGGGGCCTTCGCGTACGTCCGCTGCGGCAGGTCGGCAGCGAGTGCAGGAGCGGCCAGTGCGGCAGAAGCAACGGCGGCAAGAATTATCTTTTTCATCGCGTCAAGTCCTTCAAGTTTAGATGATGTACGTCATGCATGCCATCAATCGCCGGAACGAGATGTTACTAATTGGCCACAGCTCGTCTCCTTGTGCGATATTCGTTGGAATGTTTTTTTTCAGACGTTGACCCAGATCAATGCGACGTCTCGACGAGCGATTTGAATTGATGCGGCTGCACCTTTGACAATGGTCTTCAAGGCCTACAGGGCTGAGAAGGGCATCACGATCAAAGAGTGATCGCAGCTTTCTGCCTTTGGCTTCAAAGCCCGAGCCGTCCTCCGTGCCTCGCTCAGTTCTAACCGAAAGTCAGCGGCCCAGCTCGGCCAAACCACTTGGATTGACGATTACGATTGCGTGCTGCGAATTGTTCAAGAACTTGAGAAAGCCCTTTTTTTGAAGCGTGGAGAATGCGCGCGAAACGGTCTCGAGGGTAAGCCCCAGATAGTCCGCAATATCGCGGCGATTCATTGGAAGCGCCATAACACCGACGCCCGACAGCCGTCGATTCATCTCTACGAGAAACGCCGCAACGCGCTCAAGCGCCGTCTTGCGTCCCAACAGCAATATGTGGTTCTCGGCGTGGGCAAGATTGTCTCTGGTCATGTTCAGGATGCTGCGAATGATAGCAGAATCAGTTTTTGCCACACGATCGAGGCTTTCGCGTTTGATGAGGCGAACAGTGGTGTCGACGATAGCTTCGGCTGTGAATCGATGGGCATTGCCATTTTCGAGGCCAAAGATGTCGCCGGGCAGGTGAAATGTCCCAATTTGGCGGCGGCCGTCTGATA
Organism: uncultured Alphaproteobacteria bacterium; assembly: GCA_963726865.1. Lineage (GTDB taxonomy): Bacteria > Pseudomonadota > Alphaproteobacteria > Rhizobiales > Xanthobacteraceae > Bradyrhizobium. Next base: position 205,727 of record CAVSEE010000016.1, read on the forward strand.
GGAGCTTGTGGCTGCGAACGGCACCTTCAATCACCTGATAGACGTAATCCGCCGGTTCTGCTTCTCCGAATATCTCAACACCTTTGCAATATTTGAACTCGCCTGAGACGATTCTTGTCCCGGATAGCTCGCATCCAAGCTCGCCGAGCAAGCGGGGCCTGCTTCTGAGGTCAAAAGTAACGTTCACGAACATGACGGCCCTTACTGCTTGCCCGAACCAAACGGCGCGCTCTTCAAACTTGAGTGGAAACAAGAAGCACTCAGCACGTGCGAAACCAAGCGCCGAGTGTTTGTCGATTTTTCCTCTATAAAACGAGTCTCTCGCTCGTTCACCTTCATCCCATGCCACTTCGGAGCGCCTCAACGCTGCTCCGGTCGACGAGGCAAGAGTTTCGATCCTTCCACCGATGTTTCCATGCCCATCCGGACGCCCCGCTTCAGACGCATCTCGATCCACGATCCGGCATGGATACACAATCGCCGGGCCCGCGGGGCTGGCCGGCGTGTAGGGAAATTCCTGACAAGGAAACCCAGTCAAACTCGAGACATTAGCTAATCGCGCCCACGCGGCGCAAAAACAGGAGTCTCAGGACAAGAGCCGAAATTATCCGGTATGCAGGGCTAGCCGGCGGGCGAGTGACTGCCTCAGGTGCTAGTCTGTTCCTCCATCACGGGCCCTCCATCGGGCATGAGTTCGGTTAATGTGCGCAGGGCCGCGTTACGTTCGCGGCGACAGCGATCGAGCGCCCGATCAAAGGCGTCGCTCGCGGGCGCGGCTTCCAGCGCGCGGCACGCTTCGGCGAGTTCTAGGAATCCGAGCAACCCGGCAGAGCCGCCGAAGGTATGGGCCTCGCGGCGAATGACTTCGCGAGCGGCCGGCGCGTCAGGCTCGGTTTGAAAACGCTCACGTGCATCTGCCGCGAACAACCACAGCAATTTGGCGGCATTTTCCCAGCCGAGGGTCTTGCGCAGGTGCGCCACAACGGTTTCATCGAAGATCGGTGGGCGCGCGCCAGTATCCGACTCCGCCGCGTTTCCGTTGGCCGTCCGGGGTGAATCCGTTTCGCCCCGCGTCTCGCCGACAACAAGCCGTTCGATGGTCGCAAGCAGCATCGGCCAGTCTACCGGCTTCGGCACATGCACATTCATGCCCGCTTCGAGGCAACGCTTCGATTCGCCGGGCAGTGCGTTTGCCGTCAGAGCGATGATCGGCAGTCGCGGCCTTTCTGCCGTCGCGACTCGGATCGCCCGCGCCGCGGCGTAGCCGTCCATGTCAGGCATCTGCACGTCCATCAACACCGCATCGAAACTGTTGCCTATCGCGAGGCGCACCGCTTCGGCGCCGTCATTGACGGTCATCACCTCATGCCCGGCCTGTTCGAGCATGGCCTTGATCAGCTCGCGGTTGAGCGAGTTGTCCTCAGCCAGAAGCAAACGGCAGGAAGTCCCGATGCCTGGGACTGGCGCGGCATTCTCCGGATGCGCCTGCCTGGCAGGCGGGAATTCGATCGTGAACGAAAAAGCCGATCCGCGTCCCGGCGCGCTCTGCGCTTCGATCGTGCCGCCCATCAACGTGACCAATTCCCTGGAGATCGCAAGGCCGAGACCACTCCCGCCGTACCGCCGCGTCGTCGAGCGGTCCGCCTGCACGAAGCGCTGGAAAAGCGCAGGCAGATCGCGCGGACTTATCCCGATTCCGGTATCGGTGACCGTGAACCGGATAGCGTCAGGCGTGCCGCCGCTCTCGACCGTAAGCCGCACGGAGCCGGACGGCGTGAATTTAACCGCGTTGCCCACCAGGTTCAGCAGCACCTGCCTCAGGCGCACGGCATCGCCGAGCACGCGGTCATGCACGTCGGGGGCGATTTTTGCAGTCAGTTCGACGCCTTTGCACTGCGCCTGCTCCAGAACCAGTTCGACGCAGCCATCGGTCAGCTCTTTCAGCGAGAGCGCGGCCTTCTCCAGCCTGAGTTGCCCGGCCTCGATTTTGGAGAAATCGAGGATGTCACTGATCACGCCGAGCAACCCCTTGCCGGCGGTGCGCTGCATTTCCATAAAATGGCGCTGCCTCTCGGGCGATTGGAGGCCGTCGAGCAGCATGTCGGATACGCCGATAATGGCCGTGAGCGGCGTCCTCAGTTCGTGGCTCATGTTGGCGAGGAACTCGGCCGTGGCGCGCGCCGCCGCTTCGGCGCGGTCTCTTTCCTGGCGGAGAGCAGCTTCCGCCGCCCGGCGCGCCGTGACGTCGCTATACGTCCGCACGAAGCCGCCGTCCTCGGTCGGAACGGTCCGGATTTCCAGCACCGTGCCGTTGGGGCGCTCCCGCTCGTAGATGGCGTGCCGGCGCTCTTCGATGTCGCTCACGACCTTTGTATATGCTTCGTCGCTCGGGAATTCGCCGATGCTGCGCTGATATTCCAGTATCTCGTTCTTGTGCAGGCGGTGCGTGGCGAACTCCTGCGGTAGCCCAAGCAGGTCAAGCACGCGCGCGTTCATCAGTGTGGTCCTGCCGTCGCGGTCGACGGCAATGAGACCCTGATCCATGGTGTCCAGCGTCGTACGCAGCAGGGTCTCGGCGCGCTTGTGCTCGGTGATGTCTTGGTGGGTCGCGATCCACCCGCCGTCCGGCATGCGCTGCCTGCGCATGGCAATTGTCCGGCCATCCGCGAGCACGTGGATTTGTTCCGGCTGCGCCGAGACGAGCCTGGATGAATTCGTCGATGCTGAGGTCGCTGCGCTCGCCATTTGCCTTGTGGGCTTCGAGAACTTGCCGCAGCGTGGTCCCCGGCGCGACCTGCTCGGGCTTCAGCCCGTACATCTCCCGGAAACGGCTGTTGGCGATCACGATCCTCTGGTCGGTGTCCCACATCACGAGGCCGTTGGGCATCTCGCTGAGCGCCATGTCGAATCGCGCATTGGTGCGCTCGAGTTCCCCGGATTTTTTAAGAAGCGCATCGGATTTCAGCGCCAGCTTGCGGGTCTGCCGCGCGAGCAGGAACGTGCCGAACAATATCGCTGCAGCCGCGAACCCGACGACAGGTCCGAAGATCAAGAGGTGCCTGTACCAGCCGTGCAAAACGACAGAGCGCCCGTAGCTCACGAGCACCACCAGCGGAAGCCCTCGTACTGCCTTGTACCCCGCGACCCGAGGCACACCATCGGCGGCGCTCAGGCTTTCGTAGGATCCCGTATCCGACTTGGGAAGGTGTTGCGCCAGAAGTGGCCCCGAGGCAAAAGACCTGCCCATCGCGCTCTCGAGTGCGGGTTGGCGCGCAAGCAACAGGCCGTCCCGATGAAGCAACAAGATTGAACCCTTGTTGCCGAGATCGATGCTGCGATAGAGTTTTGCGAAATACGACTGGTCGAGCGGCGTCGTCACGATTCCCGCAAACGTGCCGTCGTCATTGCTCAATCGCAGTGATGCCGCCGTCAGCCATCTGTTCGAGGCTGCCGATCGAAACGGCGGTGACATATAGAGCTTGTCGCTGGCGTTGTCGCGATGCACGGCAAAATGTGTCATCTGCGAAACATTGGTCCGCGGCGGAGCGCCGTCATAGGAATGCGCCACCAGCTTGCCGGCGGCGTCAGTCCATCCAACAGCGACCACGGCCGGGGAGGTCTTGGCGAGGAGGCGTAGCGCGGCGTTGACGTCCTCGGGCGAGGCGTAGTCTCCCTCAAGATTGTCCTTCCGGATTTTGGCGGCTTCGCGCAACATGCGTTCGACATTCTCGAACGTGAGCGCCGTATGCTCGGAGAGAATTTCAGCGAAGTTTTGCGCGGATTTCTTTCCCTGGTCGATCGCGGCGATGTAGCGTTGGTGCAGATCGATCGAAAAAAGGACGACGATCAGAGCAACCAGACCTGTCCCGAGCAGGCCCGGCAAGAAGGGCTGCGACTGCCATCGCCGTTTCAATCCCTGCATGTGCGTGATGGCCAGGTTGAGCAGAAGTCGTATTCGGCTTCCGCTTTGAGGGAATCAATATTTCGGTCATAATATCAATGCGCGGTCGCCAATTGAATCCGGCGTTCAACGGGGTGTCCTGAAGGTGCGTCGCCACCCCGAGTCACAGATGCACCGGCTGGTGACTGGATACGGGTGTGGGACCCGGCAGTTCAATCCCCTTCAGGTTAGAGTAACGTGGCCATCAGGAAAGCGAGCATCGTCCTTGCCGACGATCATCCGTTTATTTTGCTCGCGCTCAAGCAATTGATCGCGGCAGAGGCGGATCTCGAACTGGTTGGGGAGGCGGCTACCGGCATCGACGCCCTCAGCCTGATCCGGTCGATCGTGCCAGACGTCGCGGTGATCGACGTCGGCATGCCGGGCATGAATGGAATCCTCCTGACGCGCAAGATCCGCGAGGAGCGGCCGGCGGTGAAGGTTCTGATCCTTACCGCTCATGAGGACGAAGGGCATGTAAAGCAAGCGCTTTCCGCCGGGGCATGCGGCTTCATCCTCAAGCGATCGGCTACGACGACGCTGATCCCGGCCGTTCGCGCTGCGCTGACCGGCGGCACCTTTGTTGATCCGCTCGTTTCAAGCCGCGGCTCGCAGGGCGGGACTGCAGGTGCAGTCGAATTGAGTCCCCGTGAGCGCGAGGTGCTCAGGCTGACGGCGCTGGGCCACGGCACCAAGGAGATCGCGCAGTCGATGGCGATCGGCAGCAAGTCGGTCGAGACCTACCGCAGCCGCGCGATCGAAAAGCTCGGCCTGAAATCGCGGGCTGAAATCGTGCAGTTTGCACTCTCCGAGGGTTGGCTGACCTGATCGTCGCGCCCCGTAAAATTACGGACGTCATTTCTAAACAACTGGTTATCGCGTCAGGAACTTCCGGACAGCGGGGGCGGCACACGCTGCTGTATTCTTGGCTCAACCTGATCGGCATGTGCCAGGATCAGGCGTCAGGCCAGAGCGCGTCATGGGATTTATGGACAGCAGTTACCTCGGAGCGGATGAATGGGAGCGTTCGCTGGCGCTGGCCGAGGCCGTGATATTGTCCCTGCGGGCGAGCGGACTGCCGCCGACGCCGAGAAACTACGAGCTTTGGTACACTTATGCGCTGAAGAACAATGGTGCCCTCAATCGGGATCTCGACGCGCTTCTTGCGGCGGGGACGCCTGCCGAATCCGATCTGGAAGGTCTTTACGAAACCCATTTCGGCCCCGCGCGCATGCTCGGGAGAATGCAGGCAATTGGCTCAGGCTTGAGCGGCAGACTCGGAGACGTGGTCGGCCTCATTTCAGCGGCGCTGGGGTCTGCGTCGGCGTATGGCGATAGCCTGGATATGGCTACATTGAAACTGGCGGCGTCCGACGACCGGGCCGCCATTCTGGCCGTCGTGCGGGCCCTCGCCGCGGCGACCCTCGAAATGCGCGAGCACGGTCTCGGTTTGAAGGCCCGCCTCGAAGGCGCGACCCGCGAGATCGCCGATCTACAGCAGGACCTGCAAGCGATCCGGATCGAAAGCAGGCTGGATCCGCTGACGGAATTAGGGAATCGCAAGCACTTTGACGTGGCATTGATCGAGGCTGTAAAAGCTGCCGGGCAGCGGGGAGAACCGCTCTCGCTGCTGATGATCGACATCGACCACTTCAAGTCCTTCAATGACACCTATGGTCATGCGACCGGCGATCAAGTGCTTCGCCTGGTCGCCTTGTCGCTCAAGCGGAATCTCAAGGGGCAGGACATCGTAGCTCGTTTTGGCGGCGAGGAATTCGCGATCGTGCTGCCGGGCACAGCGCTCAATCATGCCCTCACGGTAGCAGATCAGCTTCGCCGCGATGTCATGGCACGAGAGCTGAAGAAGAAGTCGACCGGCGAAGTCATCGGGCGGATTACGATATCGGTCGGCGTCGCTTCACTGCTCGCCCACGACACCCGGGAGTCCCTCGTCGAACGCGCCGACAACCATCTTTATGCCGCCAAACGCAGCGGCCGCAACCGTGTAGGGGGCGCCGAGCAACTCCGCGATTGCACCGCGAACGTGGCTTGAGAACCGCAAGAAAGGAAATCGCATGTCGCAATATTTCTTCCGGCTTAGCCATGACAGGTTTTCCGGCGTCGCAGATTGCCCGATCGACGCGCTAGACCGAGATGCGGCGTGGGCCGAAATCACCAAGGCCTCCAGCAATCTGGTCGCCGGAATATGCCGGAAACTGAAGCCGCAATCTGATTGGCGGATGGAGCTTCTCGACGAGTCGGGCAAGCCGAGATTCAGAATCCGGCTGGTGGCCGAGGAACTGGATCATTGAATATCCAGGGCGCGGACGCAAAGAGTCGGTTGAAAACGACGGCATGGAGATGACAGCAAATCGGCGCAAATCTCACCGGGTAGTCTTTTCACGCGGCATCGATGTCCAGATTTTTGCGATCGACGGCACGTGGCGTCGCCCGTGTTCGATGCTCGACATCTCTGAAAGCGGCGTCAGGCTCGTGCTCAAATCTTCGCTCGAAGGGCTGAAGCTGAAGGAGTTCTTCCTGGTGCTGTCATCCACGGGAGCGGCGTTTCGGCGTTGCGAGCTGGCATGGATCAATGGCGAGGAGATTGGCGCCCACTTCCTGAAGGAGACCGGGCCGTCGAAACAAAAACGTCCAGTGGAAGTAATGGAAGCCGCGACATGAAGGCGCGGCGCGAAAAACTGCCGAAGACTCCGTTATTGATCGCAGAGTTGTTGACTACTCCCTTGGGGGCGCGTGCCCCGAGACATGGCAGCGACCAAGCTACCCGATCGATTTGTGTTACTTTTCGGCCCGCACGAAGAAGCGCCGCGGTATGGTTAATTTTCCCCAAGGTCTACCCAGCCTGATATTCGGTCGACACATTCTCGTCGGACGCAACCAGTTTCGTAGTTGCAGCACCACCGCGAGAGCTTGTCGGCATCGATCTGAGCAGATCAAAACGCCGGGTGCGGACCAGCGAGGGAGCGAAACATCTTCGAAAAAGCACACACAGACATTGTGTTCCAAGAGAGACGCCCGCAGCACGCGAATGCGAGCCAAGTTTCTTAAGGACTTTTAGATTAGAAGTTGAACTGTTGAGGACTGGAATTGCGAACTGGTCCAAGTGAGATCGGTTCATCTTGCGGCTGTAGTTACTGAAGCACTAGTGCGGCATTGGGCGCCGCATGCGATCGATGATTTCCGGGCGAAGCGATCGCTCAATTGGCGCAAATCGCCGCGCTTGTGTGCGTCAGCCAAGAACAGGTTGGCAATTGTGGTTAGTCGCGGATCGAGAAACGAACCGCGATAGAATGGATTTAGCGGATTAATCTGCTGCCACCTATGTCACCCGATGTAGTCCCACCGCGCAAAAGGCGTCGTGTTTTGCTGCCGTTCGCGGTAGTTCTTAACGCGATCAGTATTGCTGTGTTGGTGTGGCTCGATGCGCGAAAGAGCCTTGCCTTAAAATACGATAATGACGGCTTGGACACACCGTCGCGGGACGGGACGCATGAAGATCGAGCCTCTAACAAAGCAGGCGCGGAATCAGACCGTGACAATGCAACGAAGTTTCACGACAAAGGTCTCGCGGACGCGCATACAGATTCGAATCCTCACGACCATAGGGTAGATTCCGGCTTTGATAGGTCTCCCGCTGCGGATACAAGAGCAGACTTCAAGGCTCACCAAGGTCCAGTTGTTGGATCATCCGGGTATCCACAAATCCCTGCGGCATTGCCACCTGCCACAATCGTTGACGTAATAGTTGCCGGGCCTGGCACGAGCAGGCCATTTTCCGACAATACCACCGCCGGATCTCCCTTCACCACAGATGTCAGCTTGAGTGCTTTCTCTGGCGCAGTGAGCAACCCGGCCGGCACGTTGCAGATCGACACCACGGCGCCGGCGGTGACCTCGGTCGTAACCTCCGGTCTTGGCATCGACGGCGGCGGCAACGGGGACCTCAACGCCGGCCATGTCGTCACGCTGACGGTCAACATGAGCGAGGCGGTGACGGTCGCGGGCGGCACGCCGACGCTGTCGCTGAACAATGGCGGCACCGCGAGCTACAGCGGCGGCACCGGGACCGCGTTGACCTTCAGCTATACGGTTGGCGCCGGGCAGGACATCGGCGACCTGGCGGTGACGTCGTTCAACCCCAACGGGGCGACGCTGCAGGATGCGGCGGGCAACAACGCCAGCCTCTCCGGCGCAGTGAGCAACCCGGCCGGCACGTTGCAGATCGACACCACGGCGCCGGCGGTGACCTCGGTCGTAACCTCCGGTCTTGGCATCGACGGCGGCGGCAACGGGGACCTCAACGCCGGCCATGTCGTCACGCTGACGGTCAACATGAGCGAGGCGGTGACGGTCGCGGGCGGCACGCCGACGCTGTCGCTGAACAATGGCGGCACCGCGAGCTACAGCGGCGGCACCGGGACCGCGTTGACCTTCAGCTATACGGTTGGCGCCGGGCAGGACATCGGCGACCTGGCGGTGACGTCGTTCAACCCCAACGGGGCGACGCTGCAGGATGCGGCGGGCAACAACGCCAGCCTCTCCGGCGCAGTGAGCAACCCGGCCGGCACGTTGCAGATCGACACCACGGCGCCGGCGGTGACCTCGGTCGTAACCTCCGGTCTTGGCATCGACGGCGGCGGCAACGGGGATCTCAACGCCGGCCATGTCGTCACGCTGACGGTCAACATGAGCGAGGCGGTGACGGTCGCGGGCGGCACGCCGACGCTGTCGCTGAACAATGGCGGCACCGCGAGCTACAGCGGCGGCACCGGGACCGCGTTGACCTTCAGCTATACGGTTGGCGCCGGGCAGGACATCGGCGACCTGGCGGTGACGTCGTTCAACCCCAACGGGGCGACGCTGCAGGATGCGGCGGGCAACAACGCCAGCCTCTCCGGCGCAGTGAGCAACCCGGCCGGCACGTTGCAGATCGACACCACGGCGCCGGCGGTGACCTCGGTCGTAACCTCCGGTCTTGGCATCGACGGCGGCGGCAACGGGGACCTCAACGCCGGCCATGTCGTCACGCTGACGGTCAACCTGAGCGAGGCGGTGACGGTCGCGGGCGGCACGCCGACGCTGTCGCTGAACAATGGCGGCACCGCGAGCTACAGCGGCGGCACCGGGACCGCGTTGACCTTCAGCTATACGGTTGGCGCCGGGCAGGACATCGGCGACCTGGCGGTGACGTCGTTCAACCCCAACGGGGCGACGCTGCAGGATGCGGCGGGCAACAACGCCAGCCTCTCCGGCGCAGTGAGCAACCCGGCCGGCACGTTGCAGATCGACACCACGGCGCCGGCGGTGACCTCGGTCGTAACCTCCGGTCTTGGCATCGACGGCGGCGGCAACGGGGACCTCAACGCCGGCCATGTCGTCACGCTGACGGTCAACATGAGCGAGGCGGTGACGGTCGCGGGCGGCACGCCGACGCTGTCGCTGAACAATGGCGGCACCGCGAGCTACAGCGGCGGCACCGGGACCGCGTTGACCTTCAGCTATACGGTTGGCGCCGGGCAGGACATCGGCGACCTGGCGGTGACGTCGTTCAACCCCAACGGGGCGACGCTGCAGGATGCGGCGGGCAACAACGCCAGCCTCTCCGGCGCAGTGATGCAACGTGGCCGGCACGTTGCAGATCGACACCACGGCGCCGGCGGTGGCCTCGGTCGTAACCTCCGGTCTTGGCATCGACGGCGCGGCAACGGCGACCTCAACGCCGGCCATGTCGTCACGCTGACGGTCAACATGAGCGAGGCGGTGACGGTCGCGGGCGGCACGCCGACGCTGTCGCTGAACAATGGCGGCACCGCGAGCTACAGCGGCGGCACCGGGACCGGCGCTGACCTTCAGCTATACGGTTGGCGCGCGGGCAGGACATCGGCGACCTGGCGGTGACGTCGTTCGACGCCAACGGGGCGACGCTGCAGGATGCGGCGGGCAACAGCGCCAGCCTCTCCGGCGCAGTGAGCAACCCGGCCGGCACGTTGCAGATCGACACCACGGCGCCGGCGGTGACCTCGGTCGTAACCTCCGGTCTTGGCATCGACGGCGGCGGCAACGGGGATCTCAACGCCGGCCATGTCGTCACGCTGACGGTCAATCATGAGCGAGGCGGTGACGGTCGCCGGCGGCACGCCGACGCTGTCGCTGAACAATGGCGGCACCGCGAGCTACAGCGGCGGCACCGGGAGCCGCGTTGACCTTCAGCTATACGGTTGGCGCCGGGCAGGACATCGGCGACCTGGCGGTGACGTCGTTCAACCCCAACGGGGCGACGCTGCAGGATGCGGCGGGCAACAACGCCAGCCTCTCCGGCGCAGTGAGCAACCCGGCCGGCACGTTGCAGATCGACACCACGGCGCCGGCGGTGACCTCGGTCGTAACCTCCGGTCTTGGCATCGACGGCGGCGGCAACGGGGACCTCAACGCCGGCCATGTCGTCACGCTGACGGTCAACATGAGCGAGGCGGTGACGGTCGCGGGCGGCACGCCGACGCTGTCGCTGAACAATGGCGGCACCGCGAGCTACAGCGGCGGCACCGGGACCGCGTTGACCTTCAGCTATACGGTTGGCGCCGGGCAGGACATCGGCGACCTGGCGGTGACGTCGTTCAACCCCAACGGGGCGACGCTGCAGGATGCGGCGGGCAACAACGCCAGCCTCTCCGGCGCAGTGAGCAACCCGGCCGGCACGTTGCAGATCGACACCACGGCGCCGGCGGTGCCAACAATCACAAGTAT
>CAVSEE010000017.1:0-364727 GCA_963726865.1 uncultured Alphaproteobacteria bacterium
CGACCGGGCATGTCTGCTTTGTGCCAGAACCGGAATTGGGATCAGTCGATCAAGGCGTCTGCCGTTGCGAGCAGCGAGGCTGGAATCGTCAACCCAAGCTCCTGTGCGGTCTTGCGGTTGATCACTAACTCAAACTTGGTTGGTTGTTGGACAGGTAAGTCGGCAGGCTTGGCGCCCCGCAGAATAGGGTCGGCGTGTGACGCCGCGAGCCGGAACTGGTCAGTGTAGTCAATGCCATACGAAATCAGGCCACCAGCAGCGACAAAATGCGAAAGTGGATAAACGGTCGGAACGCGAAACCGGGCGGCCTGCGCCACGATTCGCTCCTGGTTCGCAGCAGTGAAGACATTGGGCATTACGATTAGACCGCCGCCTGCCTGCGCCGCTACAGCCGCAAACGCGCCATCGATTTCGGATGGCTCGCCAGCTGGACTGACGGTCAGCTCTAGTCCTAAGGCGCTGGCGGCGCTCTTCATCGATTGTAAATATACCCCGCCGCTGGCACCTGTGTTAGCAGTGGCGGGATTGAACAGCATCGCGACCCTTCGGACCGATGGTGCGATCTCGCGGATCAACTCCACCCATTTGCTGCCCATAGTGGGCTCAAAATTGGTGAAGCCGGTGATATTCCCCCCGGGATGAGAAAAGCTCTTCACAAAGCCAGTCCCGACAGGATCGGAAACAGCGACAAACAAGATCGGCACACTGCTGGTTGCCTGATGGACCGCGTTCGTGCAGGGGGTGGTATAGGTCAGAACAATTTCCGATCCCGAGTTTATCAAATCGGAAGCCAGTACCCGCATGGCTTCGGGAGTGATAGCGGCCCGAACATCAATTTGAAGGTTTTGTCTGTCCCTCCAACCCAAACCGCTAAGCACTTCGCGAAACGCGCTTAGGTATTTTCGCGCCTGCGGATCGCCCTCCACCAGTCCCATGAGGACGCCAATTCGTCGCCTGCGGCCGTCCTGTTGAGCGTGCGCGGTTAAAATGCAAGCCGCAGGGATGCTTGCGAGAAGGGTGCCGAAGTCACGTCGTCGCATATTTCGTTTCCGACGAAATCGCCCTTCGCCAAGATAGCACATGCCCGACGCGCCGGTAACGTCCGTTCCGCATCAGACTCGCGCATCTTGACCGAGCCGCTCTGCAACCGCCTGCTCGCCGCCGGCCTGCCGGCGGGCCCGGTGCAGAAGATCGACCAGGCGCTGACCAATCCGCACACCATCCACCGCGGCGATATCATCGCCAAGGACTGGTACAAGGGCGTCGCCTCGCCGATCCGCATGGATCGCACCAAGGCCAGCCTGCGCCGCACCCCGCCGAAATTCTCGCAGCACACCGCCGAGGTGCTCGGCGAGTTCGGCTATTCCAGGGGTGAGGTCGAGGCGCTGGTGGCGAAGGGAGCTGTCTGCGGGCCGGAGCGGAAGCGGTAGGCCTCTCCCAATCCTCCCCCGCAAGGTAGGGCGATCGCATATGCTGTCCACGAGTTGATCAGCCGGCTTGCTTCGCCTCTCCCGCTTGCGGGGGAGGCCGACGCGCTCGAAGAGCGCGGCGGGTGGGGGCTCTCTCCACGCAGGGAATCCCGATGAGGAGGCACCCCCACCCCACCCTCCCCCGCAAGCGGGGGAGGGAGCCCTAGCGTCGTGCCTTCCTTACATCCCCATTGCTACGTGAGAGATGCGCTCGTTCGCTCGAGATCGATTTTGGTTCAATCCAATCCGAGCTGCTGCGCCAATTTTCCGGCTTCCCCTAAGGTTCACTTCCCCCCTACGATTGGCTCGCTTATACGGTCATTTGCACGTCATCCGCGGCTGTTAGCGCAACAAGATGATGACGGTTCCAACCGGGAGGAATTTGATGGCTCTTCGACAATTCGGCACGGCTGCAGCAGTTGCGGTCACCATGGCATTTGCCGGCGCGCCCGCGCAGGCAGTGACCGAGATCCAGTGGTGGCACGCCATGACCGGCGCCAACAATGACGTGGTCAACAAGCTTGCCGAGGAATTCAACGCCAGCCAGTCCGACTACAAGGTCGTGCCGTCCTACAAGGGCAATTATCCCGACACGATGAACGCCGGCATCGCCGCGTTCCGCGCCGGCAATGCGCCGCACATCATGCAGGTGTTCGAGGTCGGCACCGCGACCATGATGAGCGCCACCGGCGCCATCAAGCCGGTCTACCAGCTGATGAAGGACGCCGGCGAGCCGTTCGATCCCAAGGCCTATCTGCCGACCATCACCGGCTACTATTCGACCTCGAAGGGCGACATGCTGTCGATGCCCTTCAACTCGTCCTCGATGGTGATGTGGATCAACAAGGACGAATTGAAGAAGGCCGGCGTCGCCGAGATCCCGAAGACCTGGCCGGAAGTATTCGACGCCGCCAAGAAGCTGAAGGCGGCCGGCCACGACAGCTGCGGCTTCTCCAATGCCTGGGTCGACCTGGGCCCACATCGAGCAGTTCTCGGCCTGGCACAACGTGCCGATCGGCACCAAGGCCAACGGCCTCGACGGCTTCGATACGGAGCTGCAAGTTCAACTCGCCGCTGCACGTCAAGCACCTGCAGACCCTCGTCGACCTGCAGAAGGACAAGACCTACGACTATTGCGGGCGCACCAGCACCAACGAGGCGCGCTTCTCGTCCGGCGAATGCGCGATCTTCCTGACCTCGTCGGGCTTCTACGGCACCGCGAAGGCGACCGCCAAGTTCGACTTCACCTCGGCGCCGATGCCCTATTATCCCGACGTCGCCGGCGCGCCGCAGAACTCGATCATCGGCGGCGCCTCGCTGTGGGTGATGGGCGGCAAGAAGCCCGAGGAATACAAGGGCGTCGCCAAATTCTTCACCTTCCTGTCGGACACCAACCGCCAGGCCAAGCTGCATCAGGAATCGGGCTATCTGCCGATCACCAAGGCGGCCTACGAGAAGGCGATCAAGGCACGGCTTCTACGAGAAGAACCCGATCCTGCGAGACGCCGCTGAAGGAACTGACCAACAAGGAGCCGACCGAGAACTCGCGCGGCCTGCGCTTCGGCAACATGGTGCAGATGCGCGACGTCTGGGCCGAGGAGATCGAGGCGGCGCTGGCCGGCAAGAAGACCGCCCAGCAGGCGCTGGACGACGCCGTCGCCAGCGGCAACGCGATGTTGCGGACTTTCGAGAAGACTGCAAAATAGAGCAAGACAACCGGGGGCGTCGTCATTGCGAGCGACGAAGCAATGCCATAGCGCGACATACCGCGGAGCTGGATTGCTTCGTCGCTGCCATCGCAATGACGAAGCGGATGCAATGGAAAAATCCACCGTCTTCAACAACAAGCTGCTGCCCTATCTCCTGCTGCTGCCGCAGCTCGTCATCACCATTGTCTTCTTCTACTGGCCCGCGAGCCAGGCGGTCTGGCAATCGTTCCTGCGCGAGGATGCGTTCGGCCTCGTCTCCGAATTCGTCGGCCTCGAGAACTACCAGGCGCTGTTCGTGCAGCCCGCCTACTATGCATCGATGCTGACGACCGCGATCTTCTCCACGCTGGTCGCGTCGCTGTCGCTGTCGATCGCGCTGTTGTTCGCAAGCCAGGCCGACAAGAGCCTGAAGGCCGCCGGCGCCTACAAGACGCTGCTGATCTGGCCCTATGCGGTGGCGCCAGCGGTCGCCGGCGTGCTCTGGTTCTTCATGTTCCAGCCCTCGCTCGGCATGCTGGCGCGCCCGCTGCGCGGCATGGGCATCGACTGGAATCCGCTGCTCAACGGCAACGACGCCATGATCCTGGTGGTGATGGCCTCGGTGTGGAAGCAGATCTCCTACAATTTCCTGTTCTTCCTCGCCGGCCTGCAATCGATCCCGAAAAGCGTGATCGAGGCCAGCGCCATCGACGGCGCCCGCCCGATGCGGCGCTTCTGGACCATCATCTTCCCGCTGCTGTCGCCGACGACGTTCTTCCTGCTGGTCGTCAACATCGTCTACGTCTTCTTCGACACCTTCGGCATCATCGACGCCGTGACCGGCGGCGGCCCGGCGGGCGCCACCGACCACCTGGTCTACAAGGTCTATGCCGACGGCCGCCTCGGCGGCGACCTCGGCGGCTCGGCCGCGCAATCGGTGATCCTGATGATCATCGTGATCGCGCTGACCGCGATCCAGTTCCGCTATGTCGAACGCAAGGTGCAGTACTGATGGTCGAGCACCGCCCGCTCTCGCGACTTCATCGCCTACGCCATCCTGACGCTCGGCATGTGCATCGTCGTCTTCCCGGTCTATCTCGCCTTCGTCGCCTCGACCCATGACGCCGCGACCGTCGTCAACGGCCACATGCCGCTGACGCCCGGCAGCCATCTCGCTGGAAAACTACTACCGCGCCATCTTCGTCGGCGGCTACCCGCACCAGCCGCGAGCCGGTCGGCAACATGCTGATCAACTCCTTCATCATCGGCGATCGGCATCGCGCTCGGCAAGATCTTCATCTCGATCCTGTCGGCCTATGCGGTGGTGTATTTCCGCTTTCCGTTCCGCAAGACCGCGTTCTGGATCATCTTCATCACGCTGATGCTGCCGGTCGAGGTGCGCATCTATCCGACCTACAAGGTGGTCGCCGACCTGAAGCTGCTCGACACCTATGCCGGCCTGATCCTGCCGCTGATCGCGTCCGCCACCGGCACGCTGCTGTTCCGGCAGTTCTTCATGACCGTCCCGGACGAGCTGCTCGAGGCCTCGCGCATCGACGGCGCCGGTCCGTTCCGCTTCTTCAGGGATACGCTGCTGCCGCTGTCGGTCACGACCATGGCGGCGCTGTTCGTGATCCAGTTCATCTATGGCTGGAATCAGTATCTCTGGCCGCTGCTGATCACGACGCAGCGATTCGATGCAGACCATCGTGATCGGCATCAAGAAGATGCTGGTGACGCAGGACGCGCTCGACCGAATGGCAGCTCGCGATGGCGACCGCGGTGCTCGCGATGCTGCCGCCGGTCGCGGTGGTCATCTTCATGCAGCGGCTGTTCGTGCGCGGCCTGGTCGAGACGGAGAAGTGAACGATGGCCAACGTAACCCTACGCGACGTCCGCAAGATCTATGCCGGCGGCGTCGAGGCCATCAAGGGCATCGAGCTTCGAGGTCGGCGACGGCCAGTTCTGCGTGCTGGTCGGCCCGTCCGGCTGCGGCAAGTCCACGCTGCTGCGCATGGTCGCGGGGCTCGAGACCATCACCGGCGGCGAGATCGACATCGGCGGCCGCGTCGTCAACGAGGTCGAGCCCGCCGATCGCGACATCGCGATGGTGTTCCAGAACTACGCGCTCTATCCGCATATGAGCGTCTACAACAACATGGCCTATGGCCTGCGCAACCGCGGCATGGCGAAGGCCGAGATCAAGACGCGCGTCGCGCGAAGCCGCGCGCATCCTCGAAATCGACGCACCATGCTGGAGCGCAAGCCGCGCGCAGCTCTCCGGCGGCCAGCGCCAGCGCGTCGCCATGGGCCGCGCCATCGTGCGCCAGCCGAAGGTGTTCCTGTTCGACGAGCCGCTGTCGAATCTCGACGCCAAGCTGCGCATCGCCATGCGCGTCGAGATCCGCAAGCTGCAGCGCCGGCTCGGCGACGACGTCGATCTACGTCACCCACGACCAGCTCGAGGCGATGACGCTCGCCGACATTCTCGTCGTGATGAATGGCGGCCAGGTCGAGCAGATCGGCAAGCCGCTCGACATCTACCAGAAGCCGGCGACCACCTTCGTCGCCTCCTTCATCGGCGCGCCGCCGATGAACCTGATGCCGGCGCAATCCGGACGAGGTGAAGTCGCAACTGCCGCAGAGCGGCGACGGCATCCTCGGCATCCGCCCCGAAGATTTCGTCATCACCGGCGAGACCATTTCAGGCGGCGTCGCGCTCAACCTCACGGTCGAAGCCGATCGAAAAGGTCGGCGCCGAAACCTTCGTCTACGGCTCACGCCAGAACGTCGCCCAGGGCGTCGCCGCCAATCCCGGCGAGCTGCCGCCCGGCGAGGTCATCGTCCGCATCCCCGGCGCCGTCGGCCCCGCCATCGGCGAGCGGATCCGGGCCGTTGCGGCGCGCGACAAGCTGCATCTGTTCAGCGCGGACGGGCGGAAACGGGTCGAAATCTAGCCGAATTCGGCTGTTCCCAGAGCCACTTGAACCCTCACCCTCCCCTCGCCATATTGTTCCTGTCCGGCGGCGAATAAGTCGCCTGCCGGGCAACCGCGCCGAGGGTGCCGCAAGGGCCCGAGGCGTCAAAGTCGCTTCGAGAGGACTTTGTAATGTCACGTGTGCCTTCGCTCTCCAGCCCGTTCCTGCTTGGATTCGACGAAATCGAGCGTGCGCTCGATCGCGTCGTGAAGGGTGCGGATGGCTATCCTCCCTACAACATCGAGCGCTGCGACCGGTCCAACGGCCAGCCCGAACGCCTGCGCATCACGCTGGCGGTGGCGGGTTTTACCCGCGACCAACTCGATGTGACCACTGAGGAAAACCAGCTCGTCATCCGCGGCCGCCAGCAGGACGACAAGACCCGGCAGTACATCCATCGCGGCATCGCCGCGCGCCACTTCCAGCGCACCTTCGTGCTGGCGGAGGGGATGCATGGTGCTGGGTGCGGACCTGAAGAACGGGTTGTTGTCCATCGACCTCGCCAGGCCGGAACCTGAACGGGTCGTTAAGACAATAGCCATCAAAGAGCATGAATAATGGAACGAGGAGCGGACTCGACCGCTTGTCTCTAGAGGAGTCGAGACCATGAGTGATCTGAGTGTGACCACCGAAAGGGTGTCATTGGAGGCGCTGGCCCATCTTGGTGAAGGCCATATCGCCTATGTGAAGCAGGTTCGTTCCGAGGACGTGCCGGGGCTCTTCCCCCAGGCCCCGAAGATCGCGCCGGGCCTCAAGCTTTTTGCGCTGCATGCCGCCGACGGCACGCCGATCATGCTGACCGACAGCCGGGAAGCAGCGGTCGCGAATGCATGGAGCAACGAGCTGCAGGCCGTCAGCGTCCACTGACGCGGACGCTGAGCTTTAGCCAAGCGAGATTCTCGCGGCACAAAGTCGCCGCTGGACTGATTCAACCAAACGCGGGTGGTTTCCGGATCCGGAGACCGCCCGCGTTTTCGTTTGAGGAGCCCTCCCCACACGCCACGCCATCTCCGGGCTTGTCCCGAGCATGACGAGTGACCATAGGGTGAGGATCACCGCAACACGGAGGCGACGATGCAGGGATCGCTGGGGGAGAAGATCGGTGAAGGCGCCTTCTCCGAAGCCTACGCCTGGGCGCCCGGTCAGGTCGTGAAGCTGTTCAAGGCCGGCGTGCTCGCGGCGGATCGGCCGGCACGAGGTACGCATGATCCGCGCCGTGCGCGCCGCCGGCGTCCCGGTGCCGGAGGTGTTCGGCGAGCTGACGCTGGACGGGCGCTTCGGCATCGTGCTGCAGCGCCTCGACGGACCGACCCTGTGGCAGCTCTCGCGGACCGGCGCGGTGACGTTCGAACAGGCGGGCGCGATCGTCGCGGCTCTGGCCATGTCCATTCACAAGACGCCTCCGCCGCCGGAGGTCCTCTCCATGCGCGACTATATGGAGGGCGAGTTGCGGTACGACGACGGCAAGCTTCCGAAGCACATCGCCACCGATATCCTCGCGCTGATCGATCGCCTGCCGCCCGGCGACGGGCTTTGCCATTGCGACCTTAGCCCCGGCAACGTGATCATGACGGCGGAAGGCCCAAAGCTCGTCGACTGGGCTTCGCGATGCGCGCGCCGGCCGCCCTCGACCTTGCGTTCTTGCATGTCATCCTTTCCGAACTCGCCCCGGAAATAGCCGACAATCCGGAGCGTCCGCGCGCGACCAATGCGGCGGCGCAATCCGAATATGCGCGGCTGGCCGGCATGTCTCTCGCGGAGCTGACGGCGGCAATGGAGCCGTATTTGCCCATCGTCCGCACCTTCGTCGTCCTCGGCAACGTGGTGCCTTCCTTGCGGGAGCGGCTGATCCAGCGCATCGAGGCGGGCCTGCGCTCGCAGGACTAAATCGCAATGCTAAAGTTTGGCACCCAAAATCGAGCGGTCGAAAAGAGCCCGACTATTTTCGCTCGTCTTCCGCCTCTTGCTCGAGCCGCTGGATATGCGCGCGGACCATGTCGAAGCGCTCTTCGGCGGCATCGCTGAACAGGGGATCCTTGCGGCTGGTCACGGCCGACGCGATCTCCGTCCAGTCTTGCGGCTTGAGCGCCTTGAGGGCTGCGGGAAAGAAGTCGCGATCTTCCATCATCATGTGTCGCCGCTCTTGCCCGATGAAATCGCGAATGATGGCATCGACGTCTTGCCTGAGCAGTTCGCGATCGGCGAGAACGTTGTCGATCACGTGAGCGACGCGTCGCAGGCTTTCGGCCCCTTTCTGGTGTTCACGCGCGAGATCGCCGATCTTCGCAGCCGCGGCAGGATCGCGCATTCTCAGTTTCGCGAAGACCAGGTCTTCCTGGGGATGGTGATAGACCTCCGGGTAGACTTCGAAATAGCTGAGGATCGCGCGAATGACCTCGTAGTCAGGACGGTCGCCGCGGTCGAACACCTCAAGTTCTCTCTCGAGGATGGCGAGCAGCCTCTCGATATTTCGATGTTCCTGGGACAAGCGCTCGATGATCATGGCAGCGCTCCACACAGGGATCGCAAACAGCGTACTCTCCGGCGCGGCACTGTTTTTGCGCCAGATCAACTGGCGGCTTCTATCGTTGGGAATGCGGGTGTAGCGGCGTTAAGCCGCGCTGGCCGGCGGCAGCGCCAGCACCGAGTAGATCGCTTGCGCGTCGCGCGAGGCGCGCAGCTTCTTGGCGACATCCTGGTCGCGCAGCAGACGGGCGATTCGCGCCAGCGCCTTGAGGTGGTCGGCGCCGGCGCCTTCGGGCGCCAGCAGCAGGAAGATCAGGTCGACCGGCTGGCTGTCCATCGCCTCGAAATCGATCGGGCGCTCGCAGCGGGCGAACAGGCCGAACAGCTTTTCCAGCTTGGGCAGCTTGCCGTGCGGGATGGCGACGCCGTAGCCGACCGCGGTGGTGCCGAGCTTCTCGCGCTGCAGCAGCACCTCGAACACCGCGCGCTCGTTCTGCCCCGTCAGGGCAGCCGCCTTCGCCGCCAGTTCCTGCAACGCCTGCTTCTTGCTGCTCACCTTCAATGCCGGGAGAATCGCCTCTGGCGCGACCAGATCGGTAATCGTCATAGGGGCGTCCGGGGGTGATTTGAGCCGTCAGGTTGCGAGATAGTCTTAAGGCGCGTGGCGTCAAGAAGTTGAGGCGGGAGACGGGCTTAGGCCCGGGTCCGATTCCGCAGGGCTTCTACTCCAATGCATGGACGGTGCCAACTGCAAAGGCGCCGGTTCCTTAACCCCGGTCGTTCGGGGCGGCGGACCATATGGGCGGCCCTGCGGGGCGTCAATGCGCCGCGGCATATAAGTCAGGGGGAAACCGCGGGCGGGTCGACCCAGCCGACATTGCCGTCGGCGCGGCGGTAGATGACGTTTACCCGGCCGCTGGAGCCGTGCTGGAACACCAGGCAATTGGCGCCGGTGAGGTCGAGCTCCTGCACCGCCTCGCTCACCGAAAGCCGCTTCAGCGACTTGGTGGTCTCGGCAATGATGACGGGATTGTAGGTGGCGTTCTCGTCCTCATGCGCCGGCGCCTCGATGACGTAGCTCGGCGCATCCAGCACCGGCGATTCCATGTCGGCAAAGGCAGCCTGGGCCACATGGGCCTTGCGCGCCGAGCGATCCTTCAGCCGGCTCTTGTAGCGGCGCAGGCGCTTCTCGATCATCAGCAGCGCCTGGTCGGCACTGGCATAGGCATCGGCCGCGGTCGAATCGGCTTCCAGCACCACGCCGGAATCCAGATGCAGCGCGTAGTCGGTGCGGAAGCCGAAGCCGTCCTTGGAGAGCGTGATGTGGCCGGAGTAATTCCCGTCAAAATACTTACGCAGCACTTCGTCGGTGCGTTCGCTGACGCGGCTGCGCAACGCTTCGCCGACGCTGATGCTTTTGCCCGAGATCCGAAGAGTCATGATGGGGCCTCGATAAGGTTCTGGGGAAATTGAGCCTAGTCGCGATTTACGCGCTGATGCAATCAGGCCGGCGCGGTATCGCGGGACCGGTCGGAGAGCGGCTGGCGCGGAAAGGGCATTGCCGAGCATGCTCTGCTTGTCGCGGCGGCGCTGCACCGAGGAAGGAATGCGCATCGCCTCGCGGTACTTTGCGACGGTGCGGCGCGCGATATCAATGCCGGTGGCGCGCAAACGTTCCACGATGGTGTCGTCGGAGAGAATCGCCGTCGGGCTCTCCGCGTCGATCAGCTGCTTGATGTGATGCCGCACGGCTTCGGCCGAATGCGCTTCGCCGCCGTCGGCCGACGCAATCGAGGCGGTGAAGAAATATTTCAGTTCGAACACGCCGCGATTGGTCGCCATGTATTTGTTGGCGGTGACGCGCGACACCGTCGATTCATGCATCTGGATGGCGTCGGCGACGGCCTTCAGATTGAGCGGGCGCAGATGCGCCACGCCATGGGTGAAGAAGCCGTCCTGCTGGCGCACGATCTCGGTCGCGACCTTCAGGATGGTGCGGGCGCGCTGGTCGAGCGCGCGCACCAGCCAGGTCGCATTCTGCAGGGCAGTCGGTGAAATAGGATTTGTCGCCGTCCTTGCGGATCGTCTTCGACAGTTCCGTGTAGTAGGTCTGGTTGACCAGCACCTTCGGCAGGGTGTCGCTGTTGAGCTCGACGTGCCAGCCGCCATCGGGACCGGGCCGCACATAGACGTCGGGCACCACGGTCTGGGTGCGCGCGGCGCCGAACTTCAGGCCGGGCTTGGGATCGAGACGGCGGATCTCGCCGATCATGTCGGTGATGTCTTCGTCGTCGACGCCGCAGAGTTTGCGTAAAGCAGCGATGTCGCGCTTGGCGAGCAGATCGAGATTCTCCACCAGCGCCTGCATCGCGGGGTCGTAGCGGTTGAGCTCGCGCAGCTGGATGGCGAGGCATTCGCTGAGATTTCGCGCGCACACGCCGGGCGGATCGAACTTTTGCAGCACCGCCAGAACTTCCGCGACCGCGGCATCGCTGGCGCCGAGACGTTCGGCGGCCTGTCCAAGGTCGGCCGGCACATAGCCCGCGTCGTCGACGAGATCGATCAGATACTTCGCGATCATGCGCTGCACCGGCGAGGTGATGGCGACCGCCATCTGCTCGGCAAGGTGATCGGACAATGTCACTTCGGCGGCGACAAAGGCTTCGAGATTGTAGTTCTCGTCGCTGGAGGCGCCGCCGCCCCATTCGGTGTAGGCGGTGGGCGCGGCATCCTGCGCAGCGCGCGCGGCGGCCTCCGCCGGCTCCTCGGTGAAGACGTTGTCGAGGCGGGTATCCAGCGTCTGCTCGATCTCGGTGCGGCTGCCGAGGTCGCGGTTCATCCATTCTTCCTGGCCGGGCTCAAAGCCCTCGGCCGAGCCAGAAGAATACTCGCCGCCATCTTCGCCAAAGCTGCCGGCTTCAGCGCCGCCGGCATCGCCGGCATCGGAAAATGGCGAAGGTTCGATCGCCTCGCCCGCCACCGGCGCCTCGGGGCCGTCATTGGCGCGCTCCAGCAGCGGATTGCGCTCCAGCTCTTCCTCGACAAAGGCCGACAGATCGAGATTGGACAGCTGCAGCAGCTTGATCGCCTGCATCAGCTGCGGCGTCATCACCAGCGACTGCGACTGGCGGAACTCTAATCTCTGCGTCAGGGCCATAGGGGCAAGAAACCGTCCGAAACTTGGTCCGATTCTTGCTTAACCTGTTCGAAAGCCCTTGTACACGGCTTGACGGATGCAAAATTTGGGCTAAAGGCGCTTTCCCCACAAAGTGGTTACCGCGCTGCAACACATTACAAGCGGAATTCCTCGCCCAGGTAAAGCCGCCGCACGTCGGGGTTGCTGACGATCTCGTCAGGGGTTCCCTCGGTCAGAATCTCACCGGCATAGACGATGTAGGCGCGGTCGGTCAGGCCCAGCGTTTCGCGCACATTGTGGTCGGTGATGAGCACGCCGATGCCGCGGTTGGTGAGGTGGCGGACCAGGTCCTGGATGTCGCCGACCGCGATCGGATCGATGCCGGCAAAGGGCTCGTCGAGCAGCATGTAGTTCGGACGCGTCGCCAGCGCGCGCGCGATCTCGACGCGACGCCGTTCGCCGCCGGACAGCGCAATTGAAGGCGATTTGCGCAGCCGCGTGATGTTGAATTCGTCGAGCAGCGAGTTCAGTTCGCGCTCGCGCTTCTTGTAGCTGGGCTCGACGACTTCGAGCACGGCGCGGATGTTCTGCTCCACCGTCAGGCCGCGGAAGATCGAGGCTTCCTGCGGCAGGTAGCCGATGCCGAGCCGCGCGCGCTGATACATCGGCAGCTTGGTGACGTCGTGGCCGTCGAGCTCGATGGCGCCGCGATCGGCCTTGATCAGCCCGGTGATCATGTAGAACACGGTGGTCTTGCCGGCGCCGTTGGGGCCGAGCAGACCGACGGCCTCGCCGCGGCGGACATAGATCGAAACGCCGCGCACCACCTGGCGGGTGCCGAAACTCTTTTCCACACTATGCACAGCCAGGAAGCCGGGCCGCCGCAGCAATTGCGGACCGCCGCCATTGGCCTTCTTCGATTTCGCTGCCGGCTTGGACTTGGCTGTGGGCTTGGCCGTGGACTTGGGCTTGGCAGGCGCCAGCGGGTGCGGCGCGCGCGAGCCTTCCGCCGGCAAATCGATCGCGGGCGCCGAGCCGTCGCGGGCGATCGGCGGCGCGTCGCGCGTCGGATTGGAGAGCATGTCGCCGAAGGAATCGCCGAGCGCGGTGATGTCCTCGCGCGAACGGGCAAAACCCGTGCGCTTGGCCGGGCGACGCCGGAACATGCCGAGTAAATCCACCATCCCCGCTTCGCTCAGCCTTTCAGGGTGACGCCAGCGCAACCGCCGCGGGCGAGATTCGATTCGCCCTTATGCGAACCATGAATGAAGGGATGCCCCTTGCCCAGCGGAACACCTTTGAAGGCGTTTCCCGTCCGCCGGCCACTCGCTTGTCGAGCATGATCTTGTCCGAAAACCGGTCCCCACTCTTCGGGATCATGCTGGGGGCTAGATACAGGCTCGGCGCGCCCGCTTCAACCTCGCAGGCCGCGGCGAATTCACAAGTGATTGATTTTACTTCTGTTTACTTGGGAAAAGCGAGGTCGGAGGCGCCGCGGGGGCGGGTGCGGCTCCCGGCCCGCCCGGCTTGGCCGAGCTGCCGCAACCCTCGTTGGAGCCGCCTTGCTGGAACAGGACCTGCACCCCCTTGCTGCCGTCGGATTCGACCCGCGACATGCCGGTGGTCATGTCCACCGTCAGGCGATCGCCGCGCATCACGTTCTTGCACTGGGTCATCACCACGCCGCCCGAGATCGTGATCTGGTTGGCCTTGGTGTCGAACACGGCAAGATCGCCGGTGACGACCTGGTCCTTTTGCGTGACCACCACATTGCTGCGCGCTTCCAGCCGCTTGATCGATGAGCTGCCGGTCGGGCCGGGCTGCGCAGACTGGATCGGCGCGCCCGGAGCCGCCTTGGCGCCCTTCTGCTTGGGCGCCGGCGCCGGCTGTTCCGCCGATGAACCACTCTGGTCGTAAAACACCACCAGCGTTTTCGACGTCATCGTGGTGTCGCCCTGAATCACCTTCACATTGCCGGAGAACACGGCTTCCTTTTTCTTGTCACGCACCTCCAGCGAGGCCGCCTCGATCTGGATCGGCTGGTCGCGGTTTTGCGAAAAACCCTGCATCGCGTTGGCCGGGCCGCCGCCCTGCGCATGCGCTACACCCAAGGCGACGACGGCGAGCAGCGAACGCGGCGGCGCATGCGCTGCGCGCGATCCACGGGTCGAGGACTGCGGGACAATGATTTCATTCTCGGTTCACTTCGCGCCGGCAGGTTTGTTGCCACTGAGCGCGCGCGTCTTCGGCGGCTCCGGCTCGGCGGGCGGAGCTTCCGGCGGATCCATCGTCAGGTTCATCACCACATTGCCCTCGAAGCGCACGACCTCGCCGCTGTTGAGGATCCTCAGCCCGTCGGCCGTCAGCGTTCCGTTCAGCAGCTTGACGTCGACATGCTCGTTCGAGATCACGGTGCCCTTGTTCATGTCGACCATCGCCTGCGAAAGCTTTGCCTCGTAGCCGGTGGAAGACTGCAGGAAGATGTCTTTTCTCAGATCCAGCGTTTGCTGCTTGCTGTCGTAGAACCCGGTGCGCGCATCGAGCGTGACGTTGGTGCGGTCCTCCATCATCACCTTGGCGCGCAGCGTGCGCAGCTCGACATGATCAGGATCGGTGAGATCCTGGATCGCCGCCTTGGCCTGCAACTCATAGGGCCGCCGGTCGGCGGAGAAACCCGACATATGCGGATTTTCCATGGTGATCTTGGTGCCGGATACGACGAGATTGTCGATCGAGACCGGCAGCTTCGGCATCAGCATGCGGAACGGGTTGAAGATCGACACCAGCACCACGCCGGTCATCGCCGCGATCACCGTCGCGGGCACGGCGACACGCAGGGTGCGCACCAGGCGGCTGTGACGCGCCGCGGCGCGGAAGCGCGCCTCCAGCGTCGCATCAAAGGTCTGGCTCTGGATAAAGTTCACCGCGGCTCCAGCAAACGGGACAGGTCCCGGTCAACACGCAAGGCCCGAATATGGGGTCATTGTACCCCCTATCGGCTGCCATTGCAGCCGGGCATGATCTGGAAAAGTGCCCCCGGTTTTCCGACAAGATCATGCCCCAGCAGAGATTGGGTTCGTTCACCAAAGTGACCGAAACAGGGCCGATTCACCCTGTGACCCCATTACCTCAGGCCGCTTTAAGAATGCGCAAAGATGTCCTCGGCCTCCCAGCCCTGCAGGTCGAGGATGGCCCGGGCCGGCAGGAACCCGAAGCAGGCTTTTGCCAGTTCCGTGCGCCCCTCGCGCGCCAGCATCGGATCGAGCTTGTCGCGCAAGCGCATGCAGGTGCAGCACGTCGGAGGCCGCATAAGCGAGCTGCGCCTCGGAGAGATTGTCGGAACCCCAGTCGCTCGATTGCTGCTGCTTGGACAGATCGATGTTCAGGACCTCGCGCACCAGATCCTTCAGGCCATGGCGGTCGGTATAGGTGCGCGACAGCCGCGAGGCGATCTTGGTGCAATAGACCGGCTGCGGCATCACGCCGAAGGCGTTGTAGAGCGCGGCAAGATCGAAGCGCGCGAAGTGGAAGATTTTCACGATTCTGGGATCGGCGAGCAGCTTCATCAAATTCGGCGCGTCGCGATGCCCCTTCGGCACCTGCACGACGTCGGCGGTGCCGTCGCCGTTCGACATCTGCACCACACAGAGCCGGTCGCGATGCGGATTGAGCCCCATGGTCTCGGTGTCGATCGCCACCGATGTCGTGTAGCGCGAAAGATCGGGCAGATCGCCGCGATGCAGGCGGATGGTCATAGTTGCGGCCTCAGGTCATTCCAGTCGATTCGATCTGCCACAACCTACCGCCCAAAGGCGCCACAGGCGAGCATTTGAGCCGCCTTCTCGCCGCGATCCCCGCATTATCCCGGTACTAGGCGGCATAAAACTTGCTAGATTTCCGGTTGCGTTACTCCGATTGCGCCGGGCTTACCCCGGCGAGCGTCAACAGGAGATCAGCATGACCACTCAGGCCACGACCGAGCTGGACGGCGTCTATCGCAAGATATTCTGGCGCCTCGTTCCCTTCCTGATGCTGCTCTGGGTGCTGGCCTGGATCGATCGCGTCAACATCGGCTTCGTCAAGCTGACGATGCTCGACGACCTGAAATGGAGCGAGGCGGTCTACGGCCTCGGCGCCGGCATCTTCTTCCTCGGCTACTTCTTCTTCGAGGTGCCGAGCAACCTGCTGCTGCAGAGGATCGGCGCGCGCAAGACCATCATGCGCATCACCATCGGCTGGGGCCTGATCTGCGATCGCGATGATGTTCGTGACGACGCCGGCGATGTTCTACTTCGCTGCGCTTCCTGCTCGGCGTGTTCGAGGCCGGCTTCTATCCCGGCATCATCCTGTACCTGACCTACTGGTATCCCGAGCGACCGCCGCGCCACGGCCTTCGGCATCTTCATGTCGGCCTCGGCCTTCGCCGGCGTGATCGGCGGGCCGCTGGCCGGCACCATCATGAACGGCATGAACGGCGTCAACGGCTGGTCCGGCTGGCAATGGGTGTTGCTGATCGAAGGCATTCCCTCCGTCATCGCCGGCATCGTCACCTACTTCTACCTGACCGACCGGCCCGAGGAGGCGCAGTGGCTCACCGCGCGCGAGCGCGACGCTCGTGCACGAAGACCTGGAGCGCGACAGCCAGGCGCTCGGCGACCGCGAGCACGAGCCTGCTCGCCTCGCTGAAGGACGGGCCGGATGTGGCTGCTGATCCTGATCTTCTTCTGCATCATCGCGGCCAACTCGTCGCTGACCTTCTACGGCCCGACGCTGGTCAAGGAAGTCGGCTTCACCAACCCGGCGACGGTCGGCTGGATCATGGCCGCCGCCTATCTCTGCGGCGCGGTCGGCATGATCTGGAACGGCCATCATTCCGACCAGCAGCAGGAGTCGCGCCAGCACTGCGCGTTCGCCGCGGCGCTCGGCGCGGCTCGCTGCGTGGTGGTCGCGATCTTCCTCAAGCCAGAGCGCCGACGCTCGTGCTGCTCGCGCTGACGCTCGCCATCGTCGGCACCATGAGCGCGATCCCGGTGTTCTGGCAGATGCCGAACCGCTTCCTCGTCCGGCACGGCGGCCGCGGGCGGCGTGGCGCTGATCAACTCGATCGCCAATCTCGCCGGCTTCGGCGCGCCGTGGATGCTCGGGCTGATCAAGGACGGCGACCGGCAGCCTCGCGCCGGGCCTCTATGTCGTCGCGGCGGTCGAGGTCTGCGCGACGATCCTGATCCTCGCGCTGGTGCCGGCGTTCGGCAAACAGCCGATCGGCGGCGCCGCGCTGGCGCATTGATCCGGCGAGACCGGCTCGATGTCGTCAGCCTCGCCCCCGCTCGATCTTGCCGCGCTCAACGCGATGGATCGCGACGCCTTTGTCGCCGCGATCGGGCCGACCTTCGAGAATGCGCCATGGGTCGCGGCAGCCGCGTGGGCGTCGCGCCCCTTTGCCAGCGTGGCGGCGCTGCACGCCGCGATGCTGGATGTGGTCCGCGCCGCGCCGGACGAGCACAAGCTCGCCTTCCTCTGCGGTCATCCCGGAACTCGCCGGCCGCGAGGCGCAGGCCGGCACGATGACGTCGGAGTCGGTCGGCGAGCAGAAAAGCGCCGGCCTCAACGCACTGACGTCGGCAGAGCTTGCGCGAAATGCAGCGCCTCAACCGCGCCTACCGCGAGCGTCACGGCTTTCCCTTCATCATCGCCGTGCGCGCCAACACCAAGCAGCAGATTTTTGCGGCGATGCGCGCCCGCGTCGCGGAAAGCACCGAGATCGAACGCGACGCCGCGCTCGAGCAGATCGGATTGATCACCCGCGGCCGCATCGATGCGCTGGTGAAGGGTTGAATGCTAAAGAAGGAGGAACCGATGGCGAATGACGACTTGATCGAGCCTGCCCGCCGGCAGTTCGCGCTCTCGGGCCTGGCGCTTGGCGCCGCCGCGCTGCTGCCAGTCAGCGGCAGCGGCGCAAACGGCGACGCCGCGCCCGCGCAAGGCGCCTCACCGGTGGTGCAGGCCGGCCTCAGCCCGCGCCTGACCGTGCATGCGATCGACATCTACAGCGGTTCGGCCGGCGCAGGCCTGCGCATCGACTTCTCGAAGAAGCAAGGCGACAGCTACAAGCTGGTTCGCACCGTCATCACCAACGCCACCGGCCGCTCGGACGAACCGCTCCTGATCGGCGAGTCCTATCAGGCCGGCGACTACGAACTGCTGATGCACTTCGACGAATATTTCGCGCGCAAGGAAGCAAAGCTGCCGACGCCGCCGTTCCTGTCGAAGGTGCCGGTGCGCATTCGCATCTCCGACATCACCCAGCGCATCCATTTGCCGATCCAGTTCGGCCCGTGGAGCTACACCTATTCGCGCGGCAGCTGAGGAATTCGCATCATGACCGGCATCACGACCCACCTCCTCGACATCGGCACCGGCCGTCCGCTCGCAGGCGTTCAGGTCGAACTCTACGACGTCGCCACCGATCCGCCGACCCTGCTCAACAAGACGACCACCAATGCGGACGGCCGCACCAATGCGCCGATGCTGCCGGCGGCGTCCGCGCGCACCGGCCAATTCGAGCTGCGCTTCCATGTCGGGGAGTATTTCAAATCGGCCGAGGCGCTATCGGATGTCGTCCCGGTGCGCTTTGCGGTTTTCGACGCCGCCCAGCACTATCACGTCCCCATGCTCTGCGCGCCGCAGTTCTTCTCGACGTATCGCGGGAGCTAACGCGATCCTTGCACCGCCTTGCGGTTGTCACTGATCCCGGCAAGGATGCGGGTACAACGACAACAGCAAGCCGGGAGAAACCGATGGCAAAAGCATACTGGGTCGCGACCTACCGCTCGATCAAGAACCCCGACGCACTGGCCGCCTACGCGAAGCTGGCCGGGCCCGCGCTCCAGGCAGCCGGCGCGCGCTTCCTCGCGCGCGGCACGCCGGCAGAGGCCTTTGAGCTCGGCGTGAAGCAGCGGGTCGTGCTGATCGAGTTCGACAGCGTCGAGCAGGCCACCGCGGCGTACAACAGCCCGGCCTACGCGGCGGCCCATAAGCTGCTCGAAGGCGCCGTCGAGCGCGACATCCGAATCGTCGAGGCGGTCGGCCTAGCGGCTGTTAGCCTTGATCAGAAGGCCGGGCGTGCCAACGAGCCTGCGGGCATTGCCGGGAAACGCGTCAGACTTCGCGTGCGCGCGCCCTTCGCTGCACGAAAGCGCTACGGGACGGCATCACGATGAGGACCAGCCGGCGAAAACGAATGCGGCCGGATGGAACAACGGCGGCGTGATGCCGCTGGCCGAGAGCACGGCTCATGTCGAACTGACGGCAACGCCGCAGCACTACTGCGGTGAGGACTCTCGCGATGGAAACGTCCGCCGGGTCCAAGTGGTGCGCCGACGTCAGTCAGCGAACATGGCGCCGAAGCATATTTTGCGCACGATGGTTGCACCAGGTTGCGCGACAGGTAGACCCGATAGTCAACAGCGTCGCCGGCGGAATTTCGGACACCGCCGTGCCGAAGCGCGCCGAGGCCGATTGCGGATCGATCAACCCGCGCAGCGACACCGCCGCGAAGCCGAGTAGCAGCAGCACCGTCAACCCGAGTGGCGGCGATATCGAGCGATCTTTTCATGGGTCGCCTCGTCGAAGCTTTTCGGCCTGTGGAAACTGCAAACGTACCTGAACATTAGCTGACGTCTTCGGCACATATTATGTAGGATGACATACCGATTGGCAATCGCTACTGTGAGGCATGGCAAAAGCTACTAATTCTCAAAGAGAAAACGTGGCTCGCCGCGGCAGCGCTGCTCTGTTGCCGCCGGCAGGGCTTTCACGGCACGGCTCTGCACGACGTACTCGCCGCCGCAGGCTCCCCCGGGGCTCGCTATATTTCCACTTTCCGGGCGGAAAAGAGCAGATCGGCGAGGCGGCGCTCAATCTCGCAGGCGAAGCGGTGCGGGCGAAGATCGCACTGGCCGCAGAGGCATCCGCCAATGCCGAGGCCTTCCTCACCGGCATCGCGCGCGCCATGGCGGCCGATCTCGAAAAATCCGACTATTGCAACGGCTGCCCGATCGCGACCACCGCGCTGGAAACCGCCGCGCAATCGGAAGTGCTCGCCGCCGCCGCGGCACGCGCGTTCCAAAGCTGGGAGCGGGAGATGGCGCGCGGGCTGGTGGCGTTTCGGCCGCAAAGCCCGACGACGCGGCGATAGCAGCCACCGCCGTCCTCAGCCAGATCGAAGGCGCGCTCTTGCTTGCGCGCACCTATCGCAGCGTCGAGCCGCTGCGCCGCGCAGAAGCGGCGGTGAAGTTGCTTGCGAAGATCACGCAGTGACGATCGCGCAATACGCGCTCGGGCTTCTGCTTCGCAATGCTGATGGGCAAGGGCAATGGTGCCCAGGAAAGGACTCGAACCTTCACGGCCGTGAAGCCACTGGCACCTGAAGCCAGCGCGTCTACCAATTCCGCCACCTGGGCCCGGGCGGGTTACTAAGGACGCGTCGCACGATTGTCAAATCGGCATTTTGCGGTCCAAATGCGCTGTACAGGAATGACATGATGGCGTATCGCGAATCCGCTAAAATCCCAGCCATCGCGCGCCTTTTGACCGCAGGATTGACCCCATGGCATCGAACCAGGAAACGCTCGTCACGGTTTTCGGCGGATCGGGCTTTCTGGGCCGCCACGTGGTGCGGGCGCTGGCCAAGCGCGACTACCGGATTCGCGTCGCGGTGCGCCGGCCGGAACTGGCG
Source organism: uncultured Alphaproteobacteria bacterium (assembly GCA_963726865.1). GTDB lineage: Bacteria > Pseudomonadota > Alphaproteobacteria > Rhizobiales > Xanthobacteraceae > Bradyrhizobium. Next base: position 20,475 of record CAVSEE010000017.1, read on the forward strand.
GGCCACCTGCAGCCGCTCGGCCGGGTCGGCCAGATCCACGCCGTGCAGGCCAATCTGCGCTATCCGGCCTCGGTCGAGGCCGCGATGCGCGACTCCGAGCGTGGTCGTCAACCTGGTCGGCATTCTCACCGAGGGCGGCGCCCAGACCTTCGACGCCGTGCAGGCCAAGGGCGCCGAGACGGTGGCGAAGGCGGCCGCCGCGATCGGCGCACGCATGGTGCATGTCTCGGCGATCGGCGCCGACGAGAATTCGCACCTCGCGCTATGCCCGCGCCAAGGCGGCCGGCGAGCAGGCGGTGCTTGCCGCCGTGCCGTCGGCCACCATCCTGCGCCCCTCGGTGGTGTTCGGCCCCGAGGACGAGTTCACCAACCGCTTTGCCGCGCTGGCGCGGATGTCGCCGGTGCTGCCGCTGATCGGCGGCGGCGAAACCAAGATGCAGCCGGTGTTTGTCGGCGACGTCGCCACCGCGGTGGCCGATGCCGTCGACGGCAAGGCCAAGGCGGGCGCGACGTACGAGCTCGGCGGGCCGGAAGTGCTGACCATGCGCGAGATCATGCAGTGGATCCTGACGACGATCGACCGCAAGCGCATGCTGGTGCCGCTGCCGTTCGGGCTCGCCAGGTTCAAGGCCTGCTTCCTGCAGTTCGCGCCGGGCGCGCTGAAGCTGACGCCCGATCAGGTCGAGCTCTTGAAGTCCGACAATGTCGTGTCGGATGCCGCCAAGGCCGCCGGCCTGACGCTGGAAGGCCTCGGCATCGCGCCGGATTCGATGGAAGCGGTCTGCCCGCAATATCTCTGGCGCTTCCGCCCGATGGGCCAGTTCCAGCGCAAGAGCGCGTGAGGGCGCCAGTAGCGCTGCGTCCTCCGTCGTCCCGGCGAAGGCCGGAACCCATACGCCGCGGCGGATGAAACTGAACGAGCTGCGACGGCTTTCGCTCAGCAACCGCGATCCGTGCGTTATGGGCCCCGGCGTGCGCCGGGGCGACCGCCGCTCACCGCCCCAGCGCCAGCGCGATCAGGCCGAGCGTGCCGACGATCACGCGCCACCAGGCGAACAGCACGAAGCCGTGGCGCGTGACGTAGTTCGAGGAACGTCTTCACCACGATGATCGCCGTGATGAACGACACCACGAAGCCGATCGCGATGATGCCGAGATGATCGATCGTCATGTCGCCGCGGTTCTTGTAGAAATCGTAGGCGAAGGCGCCGACCATGGTCGGGATCGCGAGGAAGAACGAGAACTCCGCCGCCGCGCGCTTGTCGGCGCCGAGCAGCATCGCCGCCACGATCGTCGCGCCGGAGCGCGACACGCCGGGGATCATCGCCAGGCACTGCGCGCATGCCGATCCAGAGATACATCAGCAGCGGAAAGCGCGTGGCGTCGTGCTCGTGCGGCTCGAGATCGAGCTGGTCGACCCAGAGCAGGATCGCGCCGCCGACGATCAGCGTGAAGCAGACGACCCACGGATTGAACAGATAGCCCTTGATGAATTTGCCGGCGAGCAGGCCGATCACCACCGCCGGCAGGAACGCGATCAGCACGCCGATCACGAAGCGCCGCGCGTCGGGATCGGAGAACATGCCGAGCGCGATGCGCCACAGCTTCGCGAAATAGAGCACGACGATCGCGAGGATCGCGCCGAGCTGGATCAGGACGGCAAAGCTCTTCCAGAAATCGCCTTCGCCGAGACCGAAGAAGCGCTCCGCCAGCAGCAGATGGCCGGTCGAGGACACCGGCAGGAATTCGGTGACGCCCTCGACGATGCCGAGAATGATTGCCCTGACCGTATCAGACATCATGCCGAGGCCCGCTTTCGTGTTATGATCCGTGATCGAATTGAGTTGAAAAAGCCGTGTTCTTCTCGCCTATTCGCTCCCGTGCCGCAATCGCAAAAAGCGCAAAAACACAGGTTGCCTCAAACGTGTGCTCAGGTACCCTTCCCGGTCTGTTTGCGTCACATCGCTTTGCGCCGCTCTGCGATTGAGGATTTGTTAAGCCGTTCCGCATAGTCCAAGAGCTGCATGTTCACGCTGTTTCATCACCCCTTCTGCCCGCATTCGCGCTTCGTCCGACTGATCCTCGGCGAATACGGTCTCGACGTGCGGCTGGTGGAGGAGCGGGTCTGGGAACGGCGCGAGGCGTTTCTGGCGCTCAATCCCGCGGCCGCCACGCCGGTGCTGTTCGCCGAGGGCATGCCGGCCATTCCGGGCGCGGGGATCATCGCCGAATTCCTCGATGAAACCTATGGCGCCGAGATGGAGCAAAGCGGCTGATGCCGGTCGCCATGGGCGAGCGCATCGAGGTGCGCCGGCTGATGGCCTGGTTCAACGACAAGTTCTTCGAGGAGGCGTCCAGCCCGCTGGTCACCGAACGCATCTACAAGCGCTTCATGAGCGAGCAGGACGGCGGCGGCGCGCCGGCCACGGACGTGATCCGTGCCGCCAAGGCCAACGTGCGCTATCATCTGTCCTATATCGGCTGGCTGGCGCGGACGCGAAACTTCCTCGCCGGCGACCGGCTGACCTACGCGGATCTCGCCGCCGCGGCGCATCTTTCGGCGATCGACTATCTGGGCGACGTGCCATGGTCGGAGGACGACGCGGCAAAGGCGTGGTACGCGCGGGTGAAATCCCGCCCGTCGTTCCGTCCGCTGCTCAGCGAGTGGCTGGCGGGCGTGCCGGCGTCGCGCACCTACGTGGACCTCGACTTCTGAGCACGACCGAAAAACTTCAGGCCTGCCGAACTAAAGCGCGCACTCGCGCGCGAAGCGGCGGCGCTCGGCTTCGATTGCATCGGCGTGACCGATCCCGGATGCGATCGGCGAGGCCGGGCATCGCTTCCGCGAATTTCTGCGAGCGGGCGCCCATGGCGACATGGATTGGCTCGCGGCACAATCCGGAGCGGCGGATGCATCCGCGCGCGCTGTGGCCGGGCGTGCGCTCCATCGTCATGCTCGGCTTCAATTACGGCCCGGACGAAGATCCGCTGCTCGCGCTTGCAGAAGCGCACACGCGGCACGATCTCGGCCTATGCGCAGGGCGACGATTATCACGACGTGATCAAGAAGCGGCTGAAGACGCTGGCGCGCTGGCTCGCCGCGACCACCGGCGACGAGGTGAAAGTGTTCGTCGACACCGCCGCGGTGATGGAAAAGCCGCTGGCGCAGGCCGCCGGCCTCGGCTGGCAGGGCAAGCACACCAATCTCGTCTCGCGCGAGTTCGGCTCGTGGCTGTTCCTCGGCGCGATCTTCTCCGCGACCGACCTGCCGCGCGACGAACGCCGACATCGATCATTGCGGCTCCTGCAATGCCTGCCAGGAGATCTGCCCGACCGCGGCGTTCCCCGCGCCCTACAAGCTCGATGCGCGGCGCTGCATCTCGTATCTGACCATCGAGAACAAGGGACCGATCCCGCGCGAATTCCGCAAAGCGATCGGCAACCGCATCTATGGCTGCGACGATTGCCTCGCCGTCTGCCCCTGGAACAAGTTCGCGCAGGTCGGCCGCGAGGCAAAACTGTCCGCGCGCGCTGAGCTGCGCGAGCCGTCGCTCGCCGAACTCGCACGGCTCGACGATGCCGCCTTCCGCGCGCTGTTCGCAAAATCCCCGGTCAAGCGCATCGGCCGCGACCGCTTCGTGCGCAACGTGCTGATCGCGATCGGCAACGCCGGCGATGCCGCGCTGGCTGTCGAGGCGGAGCGATTGCTCGATGACGCCAGCCCGCTGGTGCGCGGCGCGGCGGTGTGGGCGCTGGCGCAGTTGCTCTCGCCTGAAGCGTTCGCTGCTCAGGCAAAGCGAGCGGCCGCTGAGTCCGACGAAGTCGTGCGGAGCGAATGGAGGGACTGCGCCACGCGCCCTTGATTTCATCCCGCAATTTCCGCCACAGTCGCCGGCCATGAAAAAAGAACCCTTCTTCGCCAAGCAAGGCGACGCCTACATCCCCAATCCCGTCTGCAACGGCCCGTGGAATCCGAACTCGATGCACGGCCGCGTCGTGATCGGCCTGCTCGCCCATGCCATCGAGGAGAGCCACGGCTCGCCCGATTTCGTGCCGGCGCGGCTGACGGTCGACATGTTCCGGCTGCCGGATATCCACACCCCGATCACGCTCACGACCAGGCGTCTCCGCGACGGAATGCGCATCCGGCTGGTCGAGGCGGAGTTCTTCTCCGGCGGCGTCAGCATGGCGCGCGCCTCGTGCCAGCTATTGCGCCGGACGGAAAATGCGCCGGGCAATGTGTGGTCGCCGCAGAATTGGGACGCGCCGCTGCCCGACACAATTCCCGCGCCACAGATCCGCGGCTCGGCATGAACGGCAAATGGACGACGCGGCCGATCGTAGGCCACATGGGCTCGCTCGGCCCGCGGCGGCTGTGGATGAGCGAGGTGCGCGAACTGGTCGACGGCACCGAGATGTCGCCGTTCGTGCATGTCGCCACCGGCGCGGATTTCGCCAGCCCCTTTGCCAATGCCGGCGATGCATGGGCTCGGCTACATCAACAGCGACGTCACGCTCTATCTGCACCGCCTGCCGGTGACGCGCTGGATCGGCTTCGACGTGGTGAACCACCACGCCACCGAAGGCGTCGCGATCGGCGAATGCTGGCTCTATGACGAGAAGGGCCCGATCGGCACGTCGACCGTCGCAGCGCTGGCGCAGCGCAAGCCGATGACGAACGTGCCGCCGCCGTGATTGTTTTCGTCATTCCGGGACGCCGCTTAGCGCGAGCCCGGAATCCATACCACGCTCGGGTTATGGATTCCGGGCCTGCGCCATACGGCGCATCCCGGAATGACGAGCGGAAAGACTTACGCCAGATGCCGCTTCATCTCCGGCCGCGCCTTCAGCGCCGCGCCCTGCTTGGCAAAGATCTTCGCAATCCGCTCCGGCGCAAAATTCATGTCGACGAACGCCGGCGCGGTGTTGGCGACCTCGTGATACTCGACGATCTTGCCGTCGCGCAGCTTCATCATCGCAACGCCCTCGAACATCACGCGCGCGCCCTTTGCTTCCGGCAGCGTCGAGCGATAGCTGAAGGTGTAATGCGCATAGAGCGTCTCTGCCGTCAGTCATCGGCGACAGCATGTCCCAGCGGAAATCGGTCGCGGTGCGATAGAAGACGTCGTCGATCATCCCGGCGATTTTCGCCCGGCCCGCAAACGCGCCGTAGAACACGTCGTGATAGACGCCGTCCTCGGCAAAGAGCTCGGCAAACGCCTTGCCGTTGCGCTGTTCGACGGCGTCGCAAAAGGCGCGCAGCAATTGTTCCGTGGTCATGGCGTTCTCTCCCTTGCGCGGCAAAACCTAACCGATCTCCGCCACCGCGGCCATGATGCGCGCAATGTCCTGCGGGCGCGACAGGCGATGGTCGCCGTCCTGGATCATGGTGAGCACGACGTCCTCGGCCGGCAGCCGCTCGGCGAGCGCAAAAGCGTGGCGCCAGGGCACGTCGGGATCCTGCGCGCCCTGCAGGATGCGGACGGGACAGCCGACCTCGATGGCGCTGCCCAGCAGCAGATGGTTGCGGCCTTCCTCGATCAGCGCGCGGGTGATCGGATAGGGATCGCCATATTGCGACGGCCGGTGCCAGACGCCTTTGGTCATGATCTCCTCGCGCACTTCAGGCGGAAACCCGTTCCACATCAGCGCTTCGGTAAAATCCGGCGCCGGCGCGATCAGCACGAGGCCGGCGAGCGAGGCATTCTTGATGCCGCGCCGTCGCGATCTCGCGCGCCAGCAGCAGCGCCATCCAGCCGCCCATCGACGAGCCGATCACCACCTGCGGGCCGGCGCAGAACTGCTCGAACACGGCAACGGCCTCCTCCAGCCAGCGCCCGATGGTGCCGTCGGCGAATTTACCGCCGGATTCGCCATGGCCGGAATAATCGAACCGCACGCAGGCGCGGCCGTATTCCCTGGCCCATTCGTCGAGCGCCAGCGCCTTGGTGCCGCGCATGTCGGAATTGAAGCCGCCGAGCCAGAACAGGCCGGGCGGACGCCCACCCCTCGCGCGCACCGCGATCCGGCGGTGGGCGGCGCCCTCGCCGACGTCGATGAAGGCGGGTTCCTGATCGGAGGTCGCGGGTTCTGTCATCGGCATGTCACTCGCTTCGACCGTCCTTTTCGGCTGGCGGCAATGATCCGTCAACGATACCGCTCAAGGCCCGCTTGCGGAGCCGGCGGCGGCACTCTATGTGCCGGCCGTGGCCAAAATGCCGCGCATTTGACGGTTTTGCCGCGCGACAGGCGCGAGTTCGCTTGCCCCTTGCCGCGTCTTGCTTCAAAATAGCGCCTTCCCTTTCACAACCTTGGAGAACCACCCATTCGCCGTCCCAATAGAGCCCCGCCCGCCGTCGCCAAAGACGGGCCGCGCATCAATGATGACATCCGCAATGCACAGATCCAGCTGATCGACGTCGACGGCGCCAACAAGGGCACCATCGAAACCGTGACGGCCATCAAGATGGCCATGGATGCGGGCATGGATCTGGTCGAGATTTCGCCGAACGTCGTTCCTCCCGTCTGCAAGATCATGGACTACGGGAAGTACAAATATTCGGCGCAGAAGAAAGCCGCGGAAGCCCGCAAGAAACAGAAGGTCGTCGAGATCAAGGAGATCAAGCTGCGGCCGATGATCGACGATCACGACTATGACGTGAAGATGCGCGCGATGCAGCGCTTCTTCGAGGAAGGCGACAAGGTGAAGATCACTTTGCGCTACCGTGGCCGTGAAATGGCGCACCAGGAGATCGGCACCAAGCTGCTCGACAAGGTGAAGGCCGATGTCGCCGAGATCGCCAAGGTGGAGCAGGACGCGAAGTTCGAGGGCCGCCAGGTCGTGATGGTGCTGGCGCCGCGCTGATTCGTTTCGCGCATTCTGGAAAGCAAACGGCCCGCCGGATGATCCGGCGGGCCGTTTGATTTTGGTGGGTTAGCTTCTTTCGTTTCAGCTTCGCGTCGCCTGCCAGGTCCCGCTGCAGCGGTCGCCGGTGATGATGCCGCTCCAGCGGCCGGAGCCGCGGCTGCCGGCCAGCCGGCCGCCGCCGGTGGCGTGCGAGGCGCCGACCGAGACCGCCACGGCAACGCCGCCGGTGCGGTTCACCGAGCCGGAGACATGGCCGCCGCCGGCGGAGGACACCCGGGTGCCGCTCACCAGGAAGGGCACGCTGTAGCCCGAGCTGCAGTTGCCGCGGGTGGTCGAGAACACCGTGGTCCAGGTGCCGTCATAGCCGCCGGCCCGGGCGGGCGCAGCGTCGGAGACGGCGAATGCGGCCAGCGCGGCCGCGGCGAGAAGGAGTTTGGAGGCGCGAACGCGCGGGAGTGATGCGAAATATCGGGAAATCATGGGAAATCCGTCGTTTATGCTGCCTTGGGAACCTTGCCATCTGATCGATGACAGCCATTTCGTCACAGCAGACCGCGCCGCGGTTCATCGTTGCAAAATGGCTTTTCGTCTGCCATAAGCCCGACCTTCATCGCCCGGCTGATCAAGGGCTGCCGTGGCGATGTTTTCGTGCAAGGTCTCCCATTTGGAAAACCTTAGCACTTTCAACGCTCTAACGAGCATTTCGGCCGGCCTGACGCCCCTCGCGGGCGGTTTCGTGCTGGCGTCAATAGGAGAGCCAAATGCCCAAGCTGAAGACCAAGTCCGGCGCCAAAAAGCGCTTCAAGGTGACTGCCACCGGCAAAGTGATGCACGCCCAGCGCGGCAAGCGCCACGGCATGATCAAGCGGACCAAGAAGCAGATCCGGCAGCTCCGCGGTACCCGCGTGCTGTTCAAGACCGACGGCGACAACGTCAAGAAGTACTTCCTGCCGAACGCCTGATCGCTTCCCGCTTTCGCCGAGCCGCGCAGCGCGCGGCAAAACCGTCATCTCTGAACAAGGATTTCCGTCATGTCTCGCGTCAAACGCGGTGTGACCTCTCACGCCAAGCACAAGAAAGTCTACAAGGCCGCCAAGGGCTTTTACGGCCGCCGCAAGAACACGATCCGCGCCGCCAAGCAGGCCGTGGAAAAGGCCGGCCAGTACGCCTTCCGCGACCGCAAGCGCAAGAAGCGCACCTTCCGCGCGCTCTGGATCCAGCGCCTCAATGCCGCGGTGCGTCCGTTCGGCATGACCTACAGCCGATTTATCGACGGCCTGTCGAAGTCGGGCATCACGGTCGATCGCAAGGTGCTGTCGGATCTCGCCATCCACGAGCCGGTGGCGTTCCAGGCGATCGCCGAGAAGGCGAAGGCGGCGCTCGCCGCTTAAGCCGCGGCCTATCTGGCGCCCGCGGCCTTGCGCATCTTCTTCGCATAACGCTGGGCGACCTGCGCCCGGCAGAACGCCGTGAACGAGATGTACATGGTGCCGGACTGGTTCCGGTACTTGCGGTCGCAAACGCCGAGTTCGCGCTTGTAAGCCTGTTTCTTCGACGCACTTGCCTTGTCGAGGAAGTCGGCCTCGCACTTCTTCTCGACCACCTCGCCGAATTGCACGTCGCCGCTGGCGGTGTATTCGCAGGCCTCGAACACCTTCATCGCGGCGTCGCAGCCCTTGGCCGCCTGCAACGACGCGATGATGTCGTCCATCTGGGTGGACTTGGCCGGGCATTCCATCGTCGCGGCCCGGGCCGGGCCGAGGAAGACAAGCAGGCCGAGAACGAGGCCGAGTCGCGGCCAAAACGGATTTGAGGGTCATTGCCATCCTCCGATCGAACTTCGAGTTGGTACGGCCTCGGGCGAAAGGGTTCAAGGCGCTCGTCCGGAGCCTGAAATCAAGGCCTTTTGGCTTGACGTTGCCCCCTCTCGCTGGCCACAACCAGCCGCCTCGTGACTTAAGGGATTTTGACCGTGTCCGACCTCGCAACGCTTGAAAAATCCATCCTCGAGCAGATCGCCGGCGCGCCCGACGAAGCCGCGCTGGAAGCCGTCCGCGTCGCTTCGCTCGGCAAGAAGGGCTCGATCTCCGCGCTGCTCGCCACGCTCGGCAAGATGTCGCCGGACGAACGCAAGACGCAAGGCGCCGCCATCAACCTCGCCAAGGACAAGGTCACCGAGGCGCTCGCCGCGCGGCGCGATATCCTGAAATCGGCGGCGCTCGATGCGCGGCTTGCGTCGGAGACCATCGACGTCACGCTGCCGCTGCGCGACGCGCAGGCCGAGACCGGCCGCATCCATCCGCTCAGCCAGGTCTGGGACGAGCTCACGGCCATCTTCGCCGACATGGGATTTTCGGTCGCCGAAGGTCCCGACATCGAGACCGACGACTACAATTTCACCAAGCTGAATTTCCCCGAAGGCCATCCGGCGCGGGAGATGCACGACACCTTCTTCTTCAATCCGAAGGACGACGGTTCGCGCATGCTGCTGCGTACCCACACCTCGCCGGTGCAGGTGCGCACGATGCTGTCGCAGAAGCCGCCGATCCGCATCATCTGCCCGGGCCGCACCTACCGCATCGATTCGGATGCGACCCACACGCCGCAATTCCACCAGGTCGAGGGCCTCGTCATCGACAAGGAATCGCATCTCGGCCACCTCAAATGGATCCTGCACGAGTTCTGCAAGGCGTTCTTCGAGGTCAACCACATCAACATGCGCTTCCGCCCGTCGTTCTTCCCCTTCACCGAGCCGTCGCTGGAAGTCGATATCCAGTGCCGCCGCGACAAGGGCGAGATCCGTTTCGGCGAGGGCGAGGATTGGCTGGAGATTCTCGGCTGCGGCATGGTGCATCCGAACGTGCTGCGCGCCTGCGGCATCGATCCCGATGTCTACCAGGGCTTTGCCTGGGGCATGGGCATCGATCGCATCGCCATGCTCAAATACGGCATGAGCGACCTGCGCCAGCTGTTCGACAGCGACGTGCGCTGGCTGTCGCATTACGGCTTCAAGCCGCTCGAGGTGCCGACGCTCGCCGGAGGTTTGAGCTCGTGAACCTCGCCGCCGTCCCCGAGCAGTATCGCGGCTTGCGCTCGTTCGCGTTCGGCGACGGGCCTGCGCTTGCCGACGAGCTGCTCGATCTCGTGATGAAGGGCGTCAAGACCGCGACCTGTTCGACCGAGGACGAACCGAACACGTCGACGCCGAGCGAGCGCTGGATCGTGCTCGACGGACGCGGCGAGCCACGTTGCGTGATCGAAACCACCGAGGTGACCTATCGCCGCTTCGGCGAGGTCGACGCCGCCTTTGCGTTCGAGGAGGGCGAAGGCGACCGCAGCCTCGATTACTGGCGCAGCGCCCACCGCACTTATTTCGGCCGGCAAGGCAAGTTTCGCGAAGACATGATGCTGATGTGCGAACGCTTTCGTCTGGTCGCGGTTTTCTAGGAATAGCACCATGAAATTCACGCTCTCCTGGCTGAAGGAACATCTCGACACCGACGAGCCGCTGGAAAAGCTCGCCGACAAGCTCACCATGATCGGGCTCGAGGTCGAGAGCATCGAGGACAAGGCCAAGGCGCTGGCGCCGTTTTCCATCGCGCGCGTGATCTCGGCCGAGCAGCATCCGAACGCGGATCGCTTGCGGGTCTGCATGGTCGATACCGGTGACGGCGGCGCGCCGGTGCAGGTGGTGTGCGGTGCGCCGAATGCGCGCGCCGGGCTGATCAGCGTGTTCTCGCCGCCCGGCACCTACATTCCCGGCAAGAACATCACGCTCGGCGTCGGCACCATCCGCGGCGTCGAAAGCCGCGGCATGCTGTGCTCGGCGGCCGAACTGCAGATCTCCGAAGACCATGACGGCATCATGGAGCTGCCCGCCGATGCGCCGCTCGGCAAGGGCTATGCCGAATGGGCCGGGCTCGGCGATCCCGTGATCGAGATCAACCTGACGCCGAACCGGCAGGACTGCACCGGCGTGCACGGCATCGCGCGCGACCTGTTCGCCGCCGACATGGGCAAGTTCATCGATCACACCATCAAGCCGATCAAGGGCGAATTCCCTTGCCCGGTGCAGGTCACGGTCGAGGACGCAAAACTTTGTCCGGGCTTTGCGCTGCGGCTGGTGCGCGGCGTCAAGAACGGCCCGTCGCCGGAATGGCTGCAGAAGCGCCTGACCTCGATCGGGCTGCGGCCCATCAACGCGCTGGTCGATATCACCAACTTCATGACCTATGACCGCGGCCGGCCGCTGCATGTGTTCGACGCCAGGAAGGTGAAGGGTAATCTCACCGTGCGCCGCGCCCGCGACGGCGAAAGCCTGCTCGCGCTCGATGGCCGTACCTACAATCTCGATGCCTCGATCTGCGTCATCGCCGACGAGCATGGCGTCGAATTGCTGGCCGGCATCATGGGCGGCGAGACCTCGGGCTGCGACGAGAACACCACCGACGTGCTGATCGAATTGGCGCTGTGGAACGAGATCAACATCGCGCAGACCGGCCGCAAGCTCGGCATCAATTCGGACGCGCGCTATCGGTTCGAGCGCGGCGTCGATCCGGCCTTCATGGTGCCCGGGCTCGAGCTGGCCACCAAGCTGGTGCATGGAAATGTGCGGCGGCACGCCGTCGGAGAATGTCGTGGTCGGCGACCGTTTCGGCGAGGATCGCCTGATCGACTTCCCGATCCACGAGGTCAAGCGCCTTTCCGGCCTCGAGGTGCCCGTGGTCGAGATGAAGCGCATCCTCGCCCGCCTCGGCTTCATGGTGGCGGGCAGCGGTCCCGTCGTGAAAGTCGCGGTGCCTTCCTGGCGCACTGACGCGCACGGCAAGGCCGACATCGTCGAGGAAATCGTCCGCATCTTCGGCGTCGACAAGGTGCCGGAGACGCCGTTCGGCCGCGGCGAGGAGCCGCGCAAGTCCGTGCTGACTCCGATGCAGCTGCGCACCGGCCGCGCCAAGCGCGCGCTGGCCGCGCGCGGCATGGTGGAGGCGGTGACGTGGTCGTTCATCGCAAAGCCGGCGGCGGAGCTGTTCGGCGGCGGACAGGCCGAGCTTGCGCTCGCCAACCCGATTGCTTCAGATCTTTCCGACATGCGGCCGAGCCTGCTGCCCGGCCTGATCGCGGCTTCCCAGGCCAACATCAATCGCGGCTCATCCGATGTCGCGCTGTTCGAGGTCGGCCAGATTTTCCGGGGTGACAGACCGGAGGACCAGTCGATGGCCGCCGCCGGCGTGCGCCACGGATTTGCCTCGTCGAAGGGACTTGGACGGCACTGGTCCGGCACTGCGGCAGCCGATGCGCTCGACGCCAAGGCCGACGCCTTCGCCGTGCTGGCCGCGGCCGGCGCGCCGATGCAGGCGCTGCAGATCGTGGCGGGCGGACCAAGCTGGCTGCACCCCGGACGCTCCGGCACCATCCAGATCGGCCCGCAGAACGTGCTCGGCTATTTCGGCGAGCTGCACCCGCGCACGCTGGAAGCGCTCGGCGCCGACGGTCCGCTGATGGCGTTCGAGGTCATTCTCAACCGCATTCCCGAGGCCAAGCAGAAGGCGACCCGCGCCAAGCCGGTGCTGGAGCTCTCCGCATTCCAGCCGGTCGTCGCGCGACTTCGCCTTCATCGTCGATCGCAAGGTAAAGGCCGGCGATCTCGTCCGCGCCACGCAGGGCGTCGACAAGAAGCTGATCACGGGTGTGAGCGTCTTCGACCTCTATGAGGGCAAGGGTATCGATCCCGACAAGAAGTCGCTGGCGATTGCCGTGACGATCCAGCCGCGCGAGAAGACCATGACCGATCAGGAGATCGACGCGGTCGCCGCCAAGATTGTGGCCGAGATCACCAAGAAGACCGGCGGCACGTTGCGGGGATGAGTCTCGCTGGCCTCATCCCGGCCGAGCTCTCGACCTTCGCAGCGATTGCGATCTGCGCGATCGCCTTCGTCTCCGGCACGGCGCGTGGCTTTTCCGGCTTCGGCTCCGCGCTGATCTTCATGCCGCTCGCCAGCAGCATGGCCGCGCCAAGACTCGTGGCGGCGTTGCTGCTGATCATCGATTTCGTGGCCGCCGCGCCGCTCTTGCCCAATGCGTGGAAGCAGGCGGACCGCAAGGCGACATCGGTGATGGTGGCGGGCGCGCTGATCGGCGTGCCGGTCGGCACTTACTTCCTGACCCGGCTTGATCCCGTGACCACACGCTGGATCATCTCCTGCTTCGTCACGGCGCTGCTGGTGCTGCTGCTGTCCGGCTGGCGCTACCGCGGCAAGGACCACGCCTCGATCTCCGTCGGCGTCGGCGGCCTCTCCGGCTTCTGCAGCGGGCTGGCGCAGACCGGCGGCCCGCCGATCGTCGGCTACTGGCTGGGGCGGCCGATTCCTTCGGTGATCGCGCGGGCCAACATCCTGCTTGTTCTTCGGCGCCTCGGACCTGTTCTCCGCCGTCGCCTATGCCGTCAGCGGCCTGATCAATGCCGATGCCATCAAGTTCGCGTTCGTGGTCGGGCCGGTCTACGCGATCGGCGTCTGGTTCGGCGCCTCGCTGTTCGGCCGCGCCAGCGAGACGGTGTTCCGCGCGATCTGCTACGCCCTGATCGCGGCGGCCGTCATCATCGGGCTGCCTGCGCTCGATGGGGTGTTACGCTCGCGGTAAGCAAGAGATCGCAATAGGCGTAGCCGTCGCGAATGACGCGTTCGCCGGTTTCGACCGAAAGCCGCCGCGAAAACATCGGCCCGGCCACCACGCAGGTGTGGAATTCGCCGTTCTCGCCGCAGGGATCGACGCCGTCGGGCAAGTCGGCAAGCAATTGCGCGTCGAACTTCCGCCCCGCAAACTCCGCCGGCATTTTCTTCAGATCGACGGTCGCGAGATACGCTTGCAGCCCGCTTGCGATCATCGCCTGCGCCAGCGCGGGCGTGGGGCGATCCCAGAGCGGAAAGACCGGCGTGATGCCGGTGCCGGCCAGCTTTTGCTCGCGATAGGCGCGGATGTCGGCCAGGAACAGATCGCCGAAGATCATGTGGGTGACGCCCTCGGCGACCGCGGCGGCCACCGCGGCCCCCATGCGCGCCTCGTAGACTTCGTTCGGGCAAGGGTACGGGATCGGCACGATGTGCTGCGGCAGGCCGGCTGCCTCACACTGCGCGCGCAAGATCTCCTGGCGGACGCCGTGGATCGAGACGCGCTCGAAGGTTTCGGTGACGGTGGTGAGCGCGCCCACCACCTCGAACTCGCCGGCGCGGCGCACCTCGACAAGCGAGAACGCGCTGTCCTTGCCACTGGACCAGGAGATCAGCGCTTTCGGCTTTGCCATCAGTTGACCGATGTGCCCGGCAGGCCCGCCCGCGGCGCGCCGGCAGGCCGCCGCTTCACCGCCGGCGCCTGCTTCGCGGGCTCCTCACGCAACGCGCCGATCCGCTTCAACGCCGCCTCGGCAGCGCGTTCGCCGCTCTCCCAGGCGCCGTCCACGGTGCCCCACAGCGTCTCGTGCGTGGCTTCGCCGGCGAAATAGATGGTGCCGAGCGGTTCGGCAAGAACCCTGCGCTGCGCCTGCGCGCCGGGAGGCGCCACCGACATCGCGCCCTGCACAAAGGGCGAGGCGTTCCAACGGGTGGCGCTGGATTTCGTCACGGCCTTCGCGAGGTCGCTGCCGAACAGCTTTGTCAGCCACTCTACCGCGAACGCGACCATCGCCGGCTCGCCCTGCGCCGACAGTTCGCGGCCGAACGAGCCGCCGACATCGATCGAGCACAGCGAGGATCCGCCCATATTGGCGTAAAGCAGTGCGGTGCGGGTCGAACTGCTCTGCTCGATCAGGATGTCGTCGCGCCCCAGCCCCAGCGGATTGCCCGGCATCTGCAGCGCGATGTGATCGTAGCTGCCGAGGCCGAGTTTCGCCGCGGCATCGAGCGTGCGCTTGGGAATGTCCGGCGCGAATTTGATGCTGCCGCCCGCCAGCACATTGCTCGACACGGTGACGATGACGGCCTTCGCCGCGATCCTGCCGGCCGGCGTCTGCACACCCGCATCGCGAGCGCTCCATTCGATGCGGTTCACGGGCGTCGACAGCGACAGCGGCAGTTGTTCGGAAAGTTTTGCGACCAGCGTGCCCAGTCCCTGCCGGCAGGCGATGGCGGAGTTGCGGTCCTGGGCGCGGACCTTGTCGACGACGGAAACCTCCTTGAGGTCCTTGCCGGCAAAGCTGGCGCCGAGCACGAACTCGGCCGTGCCGGCCCAATCGCCGATCTCCTTTGGCACGACAGAGGCGCAGGAGACGTCGAACTTGCGCGAGGCCTCGTCGATGGCGCGGTTGGTCTTGACCAGCGCAGCCAGAAACGCCTCCGTCTCGCTCGCCCGCGCATTGCGGCGGCCGATGCGGATTTTCTGCCCCGATGGCGCCGGCAGAATCTCGAGCCCGGCGGCGCGGCCGAGCCTGATCATCGGATTGGTCTCGGGATTGTGGATCCAGCGGGCGCCGCGGTCGAACGGCACCTCGAAGGTGGCGCTATCCGTGATGCAGCGGCCGCCGACCTGGTTTGCCGCCTCCACCACGATCACCTTGCGGCCGGCGGCGACGATCCGCCGCGCCGCAGCGATGCCGGCCGCGCCGGCGCCGATGACGACAATGTCCGCCTCCCGCGGCAGGGGCGCCCCCCATGCCGCCCGGCCCAAGACCTGCACGGCTGCCGGCAGGGTTGCGAAAGCCGCGGCCGCCGACAGAAAATTGCGGCGGGTGATTGTCATGTCATGGTTTCCGGGCGCTTGAGATAGCTGAGAACATGTCGCGAACTTTGCCGCATTCATACGGATGCAGCAACACTCATGGTGAATCAATCATGATTGATGGCCGCGAAGTGATGAACTGAATTGCAACAGCTTTGGACCATGCTATGGAAGGAAAAATGCGGTTCCAAAGCCGCTGGGGGGAAGTTGTGGGCGTAGTGCTCGATACGATTGGGCAGTGGATCGCGGGCTACCTGCAGAAGGAAGTTCCGGGCTACGAGCCGTTCACGCCGAGCGACCCCGAACATCTTCGCGGCGTCGTCCAGCCGGGCGACGTGCTGCTGGTCGAAGGCAACAACCGGATTTCCGGCATCATCAAATATCTGACGCAGTCGACCTGGTCGCATGCCGCGCTTTATGTCGGTCCCATCGACGGCGCGTACGAGCCCGACGGCGAACCGCATGTGCTGATCGAGGCCAATATCGGCGAGGGCGTCACTTCCGCGCCGCTGTCGAAATATTTCTCCTATCATACAAGGATGTGCCGGCCGGTCGGTCTGTCCTATGAAGACCGCATCACGGTGTGCCGCTATGCCATCAACCGCATCGGCTTCGGCTACGACACCAAGAACATCGTCGACCTGATGCGCTTCCTGATCCCGCTGCCGGTGCCGCAGCGCTGGCGCCGGCGCATGATCGCGTTCGGATCGGGCGATCCCACCAAGATCATCTGCTCGGCGCTGATCGCGCAGGCCTTCGACGCCGTGCGCTATCCGATCCTGCCGAAGATCACGCAGGCCGGCAGCCGGCGCGCCCGCCGCGAAATCCTGCACATCCGCGACTCCTCGCTCTACATGCCGCGCGATTTCGACATCTCGCCCTATTTCGAAATCGTCAAACCCACCATCGTGAACGGCTTCGACTATCTGAACCTTCACTGGGCCGACAAGCAGAAGCCGCTCGAGGAGGTAGCTGGCGAATTCGGTGTATTTCCGGAAGAGGTCTGGTCGCCGTCAATTGTTCCTGAAGAGGCTGACGAAACGACGACGGTTTCGGATACGGAAGTGACCGTGGTCGAAATCGAGGAGACCCTGGTCGAGGAGACAATGGTCGGAGAGACCGTGGTCGAGCGCGTCCGCGTCACCGAGCACTTCCTGGCCGTCGAATATATTCCGGTGCGCGTCCCCGACCGTCGTTCGCGGCCGCGGCATGCAGATGCCGAGCTGGTCGGCTAGCCAATCCGGCTCGATCGTCCCGATCAAGCGGACCTTACCGGTCCGAGCGGCCGATGACTTCCATCAATTCCGTGATCTTCTGGCGCTGATCGGCCTTGTTGCCGCTCGTGATCGCGTGCTCGACACAATGGGCGACGTGGTCCTTCAGCACTTCCTCCTCGACCCGCCGCAGCGCCGCGCGCACCGCCGAAATCTGCGTGACGATGTCGATGCAGTAGCGGTCCTCGTCGACCATTTTCGCAAGGCCGCGCACCTGCCCCTCGATCCGGTTCAGACGCTTCTGACAGGATGTCTTGATGTCTTTTCGCATGCCGCCTATATACCCCCATAGGGTATATGCTTCAAGGCCGGAAGATCGGGATGGCAGAGACGAAGACGGGATGCTGCGGCGGGCATGGTGACCATGCCGCGCACGGCCATCACCACAACCATGCAGCGCCCAAAACGGGCGTGCTCGATCCCGTCTGCGGCATGACGGTGGATCCCGCGACCTCAGAGCATCGCTTCGAGTATCGCGGCGAGACCTATCACTTCTGTTCCGCCGGTTGCCGCACCAAATTTGCGGCCGATCCCGCAAAGTATCTGGAGAAGACCTCGCAGCCGCCGGCGGACGTGCCTGAGGGCACGATCTACACCTGCCCGATGCATCCGGAGATCCGGCAAATCGGCCCGGGAAGCTGCCCGATCTGCGGCATGGCGCTGGAGCCGGAGGTGGCGAGCCTCGATGACGGCCCCAATCCGGAGCTTGCCGACATGACGCGGCGGTTCTGGATCGGCGCGGCGCTCTCGGTGCCGACGGTGGTGCTGGAGATGGGCGGGCATCTCGCGGGCTCGCATGGCTGGGTGGACCCGACATTGTCGAACTGGATCCAGCTCGCCTTCGCGACTCCCGTGGTGTTGTGGGCGGGTTGGCCGTTCTTCGTGCGTGGCTGGCAATCGCTCGTCACGCGCCATCTCAACATGTTCACGCTGATCGCGATCGGCACCGGCGTCGCCTATGTCTACAGCGTGATCGGCACGGTCGCGCCGCAACTCTTCCCAGTGACGTTCCGCGGCCATGGCGGCGCGGTGGCGGTCTATTTCGAATCGGCCGCCGTCATCACCATGCTCGTCCTCCTCGGACAGGTGCTCGAGCTGCGCGCCCGTGAAGCAACTTCCGGCGCGATCAAGGCGCTGTTGCGTCTCGCGCCGAAGACGGCGCGGCGGATCGGCGCCGATGGGCACGAGGATGAAGTCGAGATCGAAAGCCTCGCCGTCGGCGATCATCTGCGGGTACGGCCCGGCGAGAAGGTGCCGGTCGACGGCATCATTCTCGAGGGACGCTCGTCGCTCGATGAATCGCTGGTGACCGGCGAGTCCATGCCGGTGACCAAGGAAGCAGGCGCGCGGGTGATCGCGGGCACGCTCAATCAATCCGGCGGCTTCGTGATGCGCGCCGACAAGGTCGGGCGCGACACGCTGCTGTCGCAGATCGTGCAGATGGTGGCGGATGCGCAGCGCTCGCGCGCGCCGATCCAGCGCCTGGCCGACCAGGTCGCGGGCTGGTTCGTGCCGGCGGTGATCGTCGTTGCGATCGCCGCCTTCGCCGCCTGGGCGTGGTTCGGGCCGGAGCCGCGCATGGCCTTTGGCCTCGTGGCGGCCGTCAGCGTGCTGATCATCGCCTGTCCCTGCGCGCTGGGGCTGGCCACGCCGATGTCCATCATGGTCGGCGTCGGACGCGGCGCGCAGGCCGGTGTGCTGATCAAGAACGCCGAGGCGCTGGAGCGCATGGAGAAGATCGACACGCTGGTGGTGGACAAGACGGGCACGCTGACCGACGGCAAGCCGAAGGTGGTGGCCATCGTCCCGGCAGGCGGATTTGCCGAGAGCGACATTCTGCGTCTTGCCGCCAGCGTCGAGCAGGCCAGCGAGCATCCGCTGGCGGACGCGATCGTGCGCGCCGCAAGGGAACGTTCGCTCACCCTTGGCAAGGTGGAAGATTTCGACTCGCCGACCGGCAAGGGCGCGATCGGCAAGGTCGAGGGCAGGATCATTGCGCTCGGCAACGCAAAGTATCTCGGCTCGGTCGGTGTCGACGCGGCTGCGCTCGATGCCGAGAGCGAGCGGCTGCGCGGCGATGGTGCCACCGTCATCGCCATGGCTGTTGACGGCAAGCTTGCCGGTCTCTTTGCGATTGCCGATCCCGTAAAGGCGTCGACGCCGGACGCACTGAAAGCGCTCGCAGCCGAAGGCATCAAGGTGATCATGCTCACCGGCGACAACCGGACCACTGCTTTGGCCGTCGCGCGAAGACTCGGCATTGCCGATGTGGAAGCCGAAGTCCTGCCGGACCAGAAGAGCGCGGTGGTCGCCAAGCTGCAGAAGTCGGGCCGCATCGTCGCCATGGCCGGCGACGGCGTCAACGACGCACCGGCGCTGGCGGCGGCCGAAGTCGGCATCGCCATGGGCACCGGCACGGACGTGGCGATGGAAAGCGCGGGGTCACGCTGCTGAAGGGCGATCTCGGCGGCATCGTGCGCGCGCGAAAATTGTCGCAGGCGACGATGCGCAATATCCGGCAGAACCTGTTCTTTGCCTTCGTCTACAACGCAGCGGGCATTCCGATTGCGGCCGGCATCCTCTATCCGGCCTTCGGCCTGTTGCTGTCGCCGATCATCGCGGCAGCCGCGATGGCGCTGTCATCTGTCAGCGTAGTCGGCAATGCGTTGCGGCTGCGCGTAACGCGGCTATAGTCGAGCCCGTCGTCAGGCCGCCTTCGCCGCCGAGCCGCAGGGAAGGCCGGCGCGCGCGAGCCCGCCATAGAGCGGCTCGTCCGGCATTTCCGCGCGCAGGATTTTTCGTACCGCGATCAGCCTGTCCAGATCGATGCCGGTCGGAAATCCCTTGCTCTCGCACAGGAACACCAGGTCCTCGAACACGACATTGCCGGTCGCACCCGGCGCGAACGGACAGCCGCCGAGGCCGCCGAGCGAACCGTCGAGCACGCGCGCGCCGGCATCGAGCGCGGCGGAGGCGTTGGCGATGCCCATGCCGCGGGTGTCATGCAGATGCACGCAGACCGGCTTGGTGCCGGCGATCTTCACCACCGCCCTGGTGAGATCGCCGACCTGCTTCGGCCCGGCATAGCCGACGGTGTCGGCGACCGCGACCATGTCGACGCCGGCTTCATAGAGCTTTTCGGCGATGCGGATCACCTCGTTGGGATCAACCTCGCCGGCGATCGAGCAGCCCAGCGCCATCGAGATCGCGGCATTGACCACCGGCTTGTGCGCGCTGGCGTTGCGCAGATCGACCATCCGCTTGACGTTGGCGATGGCGGATTCGCGCGAGCGGTTGGCGTTGGCCTGGCTGTGCTCTTCGGTGGCCGACACCACCGTGGCGATCTCGGCGACGCCGCTCTCCAGCGCCTCGTTGACGCCGCGCTCGTTCAGCGCCAGCGCGATGCCATGCGCGCCCGGCAGCGCGGCGATGGTCGCCACGATCTCGCGGACGTCGACGAATTGCGGAAAGGTCTTTGCCGGCAGGAACGAGCCGGTCTCGAAATGCCGCACGCCCGCGGCATATTCGTCGCGGATCCATTGCTGCTTGGCCGCCGTGGACGGAAACTTCTTCACCAGCTGCAGCCCGTCGCGCAGGCCTACTTCGCGCAGGATAACGCGGTTGCTGGGATAGGCGTCTTGATAGCGGGTCATGAAAACCTCACGCGGCGTTGTCGGTTGATTTTTGCTGGCTCAGCTCAGCGCGAACGGCAGCGGTGTCGGCGCCGAGCACCGGCACCTTCAGTCCCTCGCCGATATTGCCGCCGTTCCACTCCACCGGCAGCGCGGGGACACGGAACGGCTTGCCGTCGGCATTGACGTTCTGGACCAGCCCGCCCGGGCGCAGCACATGCGGATCGCTGAGCAGATCCTCGGGCCGGTTGATCGGCGAGAAGCAGATGTTGAGCAGGTCGAGCCGCTCGGACAGCTCGGCGACGTTCCAGCGCTTGATCTCTTCCGCGACGCGCGGAAGGATTCGCGAGCGCGCGAGGATGCGGTCGGTCGTGGTCGCCAGCGTCGGATCGTCGAGAAATTCCTGCAGGCCGAATTCCTTGCAGAAGGCCTGCCAGTGGCCTTCGGTGACGACGCCGATGAAGATGCGCTCCTCGCCGGCGGTGTCGAAGATGTCGTAGATCGGCCAGGCATGCTCGCGCTCGGGCATCGAGCGCGGCCGGTTGCCGGTCATCTCGTATTCGACCATGTGCTGGGCGACCAGGAACAGGCAGTTCTCGAACAGGCCGATGCGGATGTCGGCGCCGTCCTTGACGCCGCCGCGCTTCTGGTAGAGCGCGGCGAGGATCGAGATCGCACCGAACATGCCGCCCATGATGTCGTTGGCGGAGGAGCCGACGCGCTGCGGCTTGTCGCGGGTGCCGGTCATGGCGGCGAGCCCCGACATCATCTGCACGACCTCGTCGAGCGCCGGGCGATGCTCGTAGGGGCCGGACAGAAAGCCCTTGTGGCCGCAGACGATCAGATTGCGGATAGCGCTTGCGCAGCTCGTCCGGGCCGAGGCCCTGCTTCTCCAGCTGCCCGTCGCGGAAGTTTTCGACAAACACGTCCGCCGTCGCGAGCAGCGCGTGCATGGTGTCGCGGTCTTCGGCCTTGGAAAAATCCAGCACCACGCTGCGCTTGCCGCGGTTGAACAGCGGAAAGAAGGAGACGCCCATGCCGCCGAGCGCGCGCGTCTTGTCGCCCTGCGGCGGCTCGACCTTGATCACCTCGGCGCCCAGCTGGGCGAGGATCATGCCGCAGGTCGGACCCATCACCATGTGGGTCATCTCGATGACCCGCACGCCCGCAAGCGGCAATCCCGTCCCGGCCATCGGTTTCTCCCTGTTCAGCGCGCGTTCATTGAAGCCCAGAATAGGCCTTTGAGGGAGGGCCTGAAAACATATTCCACCGGCACAAACGCATGGGGAACTGCGCCCTTGCCGAAGGGGTTGGCGATCTCTACCTGTCGCGGGTGTTTTTGCTGGAGGTTGCGACTGCCATGTTGGATGCCGCCGTCAAGGCGCTTTCGCAAATCCTGTCGCCGCCGATGCGCTCGATCCTGTGGCGCTCGATCGGGCTGGCGCTGGTGCTGATCACCGTGCTCGCCGTCGGCCTGCAGCGGCTGCTGAGCTGGTTTGCCGTCAACGGCGAGGCCTGGCTCGAGGCGTTGCTGGGCCCGGGCTGGCACACCTCGATCAACGTGCTGGCCTGGATCGTCTCGATCGCCGCGGGGCTCGGCGTCGTGCTCGGCGGTATTTTCCTGATGCCGGCGATCACCTCGCTGGTGGCGAGCGTGTTCGTCGACGAGGTCGCCGACCATGTCGAGCGCGAGCATTATCCGGCGGAGCAGCCCGGCACGGCGCTGCCGCTCGGCGTCGCGATCCCCGAAGGCATCAAGACGGCGCTGCTCACCATCCTGGTCTATCTGATCGCGCTGCCCTTTGTGCTGTTCGCGGGCGCGGGCTTTCTGATCTTCTTCATCGCCACCGCGTGGCTGCTTGGGCCGCGAATATTTCGAGCTCGCCGCCATGCGCTTCCGCTCGCCGGCGGAGGCCAAGGCGATGCGCAAGTATCATGCGGCGACGGTGTTCACCGCCGGCCTGTTCATCGCGGCGTTCGTGTCGATCCCGATCGTCAATCTGGCGACGCCGCTGTTCGGCATGGCCTTCATGGTCCACATGCACAAGCGGCTGTCCGGCCCGCGACCGGAGCTGATCGAGCCGACGCGGAAGACGAGCGTGCCGGTGGCCTAACAATCGTCGTGGTGGGCTCCGCGCAAGCTCATCGCGCCACCAGCGGGCAGCCGCTGTCGGCGAGCGAGCGGAATGCCTGATCGCCCGGAATGGTGGCGAGGATCTTGTAGTAGTCCCACGGCTTTGTGGATTCCGAGGGCGTCTTCACCTGGGCGAAGTACATGTCGTGCACCAGACGGCCGTCTTCGCGCAGGCGGCCGCCCCTGACATAGAAGTCGTTGACCGGCCGCTCGCGCATCTTGGCCATCACGGCCTTGGCCTCGTCGGTGCCGGCGGCAGCGATCGCCCCGAGATAGTGGCGGATCGCCGAATAGGTCGCCGCCTGCGTCATCGTCGGCATCCGGCCGTGTTTTTCGAAGAAGCGCGCCGACCACGCTCGCGTCTGCTCATCGCGATCCCAGTAGAACGCCGTGACGAATTTCAGCTTCTGCGCGGCCTTGAGCTCCATGCTGTGCACGTCGGAAATGAACACCAGCAACGTGACTATGGCCTGATTTTTCGTCAGCCCGAACTCGTTGGCCTGCTTGGTGGCATTGACCATGTCGCCGCCACCATTGGCGAAGGCCACCACCTTGGCGCCCGACGCCTGCGCTTGCAGCAAATACGAGCCGAAATCGGACGTGCCGAGCGGATGCCGCACGCTGCCGAGCACCTTGCCGCCGGCGGCCTTGACCGCGGCGCTCGCGTCGGCCTCCAGCGAATGACCGAAGGTATAGTCGACCGTGATGAAGAACCAGGTGTCGAGCCCCTCCGCCACGATCGATTTGGCGAGGCTCGTGGTCAGCGCGTAGCTGTCGTAAATCCAGGACGCTTCGTTCGCCGTGCATGATTTGCCGGTAAAGGCGGTGCTGCCGACCGCGCCGGCAATCGCGATCCGGTTCTTGTCGGCGGCGAGTTGCTCGACCGCCAGCGCCACGGCCGAATTGTCGAAGCCGATCGCGAGATCGACCTTGCCGACTTCGAACCACTGCCGGGCGATGGCCGCACCGACGTCGGACTTGTTCTGATGATCGGCGAACACGATCTCGACCGGCTTGCCCAGCACGGCGCCGCCGGCATCCTCAACGGCCATCTTGGCGGCAACCACCGAGCCGGGGCCGCCCAGATCCGCATACAGGCCCGACTGGTCGTTGAGAACGCCGATCCGCACGACATCGTCGGAGACCTGCGCGTGGACCGCAGGCGCGCCCGCGCACCCCGCGGCCAACATCGAAATAAGCGCGAGCTGAAATCGCATGGCGTCTCTCCCGGTCGCTGTGCAGCCCTTGATCGGGCCTTGTCACCCGCGAAGCGTAGGGTGAGCGTCATCGGGACACAAGATCGCAGCCCAACATGGGAGGTTGCCCACATTTTCGTAGCTGCCGCCTTGGGGGGACGCGCTACACTGTCTACTCGAGCCGGCGGCCGAGGTCGTTTGATCAGGCATACCTCGCAGCGTGCGCGAACAGCCAGTGATGCGTGTTCAGCCCGGCGGATTCCTGTCCCGCGCGAACGGCACCAGCAGCAATCCCGCGAACGCGACGCAGGCGAGCATGGCCCACGCCTCGTTGACGCAGAGCGCCAGCGCCGCCTTCTCGACCATTGGACGCACATAGGCGATCGCGGCCTCGTCTGGCGGCCCCGGCGGTCGGTTAAGGAGCAATGATGGATCGAGCCCGATCTCCCTGGCTGCCGCCAAGTCTCCGGCCAGCAGCCGAACCCGAAAATCCTCGGCATACAACCCGACCCGGCCATAGAGGATCGTGTCGATCAGCGCGATACCGATCGCGCCGCCGAGATTGCGCATCAGGTTGAACAGTCCGCTGGCGTCCGCGACCTCGACCTCCGGCAACTCGCCGAGCGCGATCCGCGTCGGCGGCAGCAGGCAGAACATGATCGCAATACCGCGAATAATTTGCGGCCAGAACATCTCGTCGAAGTCAGCCGTGCGCGGCTGAACCGCACTCAAGCTCAGGCCCACCGCAAACAGCGCAAAACCCACGGCCGTCAGAAGGCGGGCGCCGATCCGACTTTCCAGGAAGGCGGCAAGCGGCGCGGTCACAAGCTGGGCGACGCCGGTTACGAGCATGATGGTGCCG
Source organism: uncultured Alphaproteobacteria bacterium (assembly GCA_963726865.1). GTDB lineage: Bacteria > Pseudomonadota > Alphaproteobacteria > Rhizobiales > Xanthobacteraceae > Bradyrhizobium. The sequence continues at coordinate 45,153 of CAVSEE010000017.1, forward strand.
ATCTCGAAAGCATCATGCCTGCGCACGAACGCGAGAAAGACCGGCATCAGATAGACTGATCCGAACAGGCCGACGCCGAGACAAAAGCTCAAGCCGCAGCCGGCTGCGAAGCTGCGTCGCCGCAGCGTCAGCAGCTGCACCACTGGATGCGTCGCCTGCAAGGTGCGATGAATGAATACCGTCAGGCTCACGGCACTCGCCGATAGCAGTCCGATGCAGACCGGCGACAGCCAGCCGCGCAGCGGCGCTTCCTTCAATCCGATCTCGAAACCGGCAAGTGCCGCCGCCAGCAGAACGAGCGAGGCCGCATCTAGCTTCGCAAGTTCGCCGAAATCGGTCTTTTGCCGGGGCAGCAACAATGGCGTCAGCGAAGCCGCCGCCAGTCCGGGGATGACATTGATCAGGAACAGCCACGGCCAGGACCAGGTTTCTGTGATCCAGCCGCCGACGACGGGGCCGATGGTCGGGGCGAGCACCGCAACCACACCGCCTATCGTGGTGGCAACGGCATGGAGGCGGGTGGGAAACAGCAGGAACACCGCGGAGAATACCGCAGGGATCAGGACGCCGCCGGCAAAGCCCTGCGCGATGCGAAACAGCAGCAGGACGGCAAACCCGCCGCTGAACGCGCAGCCGATCGATGCAAACGTGAACAGGCTGACGGCCGTCGCGAACAGCCCTCGCAGCGTCAACACGCGCGTGAACAGGCCAGTGAGCGGGATCGCGATCACTTCGGCAATCAAATAGGCGGTCTGGATCCAGCTCATCGCATCAGGTGAAATCGCGAGTGCGCTTCTGATCGCCGGCAGCGATGTCGCGACCACCTGGATATCCAGGATCGCCATGAACATGCCGAGGCACATCAGCAGAAAGCCGCACCATGTCGCGACGCCCGGGTTGCTGGCGTGAGGGTCCGGCGGGCTGCTCATGATGCAGCGGACACACTGTCGGACAACGCATGCGTCTCGATGCGAAGCCGGATGGCGAGCGCCACCGCGTTGAACGCTGTGAAGATCAGCGCCAGCACAGGCAGGTGGAGTGCAAGCGGAAGCGTCGCGATTTCAGCGGCGACGACGGCGTAATTCGGATGCGACAGATACCGGTATGGCCCGGATGCGACCAGCGGTTCGCCCGGCAACACGATAATGCGCGTGGTCCATCGGGCGGCCAATGTCGCGATGATCCAGACCCGCAGGCCCTGCAGCACGATGAATAGCGCCAGCGCGACGAGATTGACGCCCTCGTCGCGGCCCCAGATCCAGAGCGCGATCAGCCAGGCCGCATGCACCGACACGATCAGCGGATAGTGGCCCGCGCCGACCTCGAAAGCACCGCGCGCCAGTAGCTTGCTCGTGTTGTAGCGCGAGAGCGCAAGCTCGCCCAGTCGCTGGACCGTGACGAGCACCAGAATGACGGTAGCGAGGTTCACGCCGCGTGCCGCAACGCGACGCAGCTTGCGGTGAAGCCGGGTCCGAGCGAGGTCAGGAGCGATCGCTTCGGCAAGCCCTGCTCGCGCAGGCGCTCCAGCACGAACAAAACGGTCGGCGCCGACATGTTGCCGTAATCGGCAATCACGTCGCGCTCGTGGTCAAGCGTGCCCTGGTCCAGCGCCAGCGCATGCTCCAGCGCCATAATCACCTTGGTGCCGCCGGGATGGCAGACGAAGCGATCGACGCGATCGCGCGGCAATCCCATCCGCGACAGGATTTCGGCAACGGCAGGCCCCATGTTATCCCTGACAAAATCCGGAATCGTGCGTTGAAAGATCACGCCAAAGCCTTCTGAGTTGACTTTCCATCCCATGACGTCGAGCGTGTCGGGCCAGAGTTTTTCCGCGGTCGCCTCGACCCGGGTGGGACCGCCGTCACCGGCGCGCAAGATCAGCGCGGCGGCGCCGTCTCCGAACAGGCTGGCCGCGACGACATTGGCCTTGGTCAATTCGTCATGGCGCACCGCAAGCGTACAGAGCTCAAGCGCGACCAGCAGCACATTGGCGCCGGGCCGCGACTCTGCGAGCCGCGACGCAATCGATAGCCCGGACACGCCGCCGGCGCATCCAAGGCCGAAGACGGGAACCCGTGACACATCCGTACGCAGGCTGAGCTTGCCGGCGATGCGCGCATCCAAAGTCGGCGTCGCAATCCCGGTCGAGCATACCGTAACGACTGTATCGATCTCATTCGCTTCGAGATCGGCTTGCGCGATGGCCTTGCGCGCGACGTCGAGAAACAGCGCCTCCGCGGCTTCGAGAAACGCCTGCGTCCGCTCGGGCCAGCCGCGTCGCTCAAGATACCATTCCATCGGCTTGGCGCCGTAGCGACGTCTGATGCCGGTGTTGGCGAACAGACTGGAAAGCGTTTCGAATTCCGGATAGCGGTCGGCCATCACCGTCCGCGCGGCCTGGAGAATCTGGTCCTGGTGAAACAGATGGGGCGGGACCGCGGTCGCAAGCGAGATCAGCGCGGCGGTGTGATTCACGTTGTGATGCATATGTTGTCCGTGCCCCCTGCTTAGGAACAACGCGGCATAGCAAATATTTCGGCCGTCACGGCCCCCGGCAACCTGCAGTGGTCACTATAAGTTGAATGCAGCGATCGAGCGGCGGCCGTGTGGCTCCCGCGTGGAGAGATTCACACCGTCTTCTCCGGCCAGCGGCAGAGATCGTTGATCAGGCACAGCTCGCAGCGCGGGCCGCGGGCGAGGCACGTGTAGCGGCCGTGCAGGATCAGCCAGTGATGGGCGTGCAGCATGAATTCGGACGGGATCACCTTCTCCAGCCCGAGCTCCACCTCAAGCGGCGTCTTGCCGGGTGCGAGCCCCGTGCGGTTGCCGACGCGGAAGACGTGCGTATCGACCGCCATGGTGTGCTCGCCGAAGGCCATGTTGAGCACGACATTCGCCGTCTTGCGCCCTGCGCCCGGCAGTGACTCGATCTCCGGCCGCGTGCGCGGCACTTCGCCGCCGAATTCCCGAAGCAACTTCTCCGACAGCGCGATGACGTTCCTGGCCTTGTTGCGGTAGAGGCCGATGGTCTTGATGTAGTCGCGCACTTTCTCTTCGCCGAGCTCGAGCATTTTTTGCGGCGTGTCGGCGACCGCAAACAGCGCGCGCGTCGCCTTGTTGACGCCGGCATCGGTGGCCTGCGCCGACAGCACCACCGCCACCAGCAGCGTGTAGGGGTTGAGATGTTCCAGTTCGCCCTTCGGCTCGGGGTTCGCCTTGCGGAACCGGTCGAAGGCCTCGTAGACCTCGGCCGGCGTCCACGGCTTTGGCTTGGGCGCCTTTTTCGCGGGCTTCGGCCTGGCGATCTTCTTCACCGCCTTCTTTGCCGGCTGCGCCTTGCCTGACTTCTTGCGGGTGATTTTGGCCATGATCGCTGTATACTGACAGGCCATGACCGCAGGCAGCAACGCATTTGAGCAAGACGTTCCACAGCCGGAATTGTTTTCCGCGCTGTTGACGCCGCACCGTTCGCTGGGCCGCACCGGCTTTCTGGTGCTGATGGGTTTTGTCTGCGCGGTTAGCTTCATCGCCGGGATGGTGTTCTTGATGTTGGGCGCCTGGCCGGTGCTCGGCTTCTTCGGCCTCGACGCGCTGGCGATCTGGTGGGCGTTCCGGATCAATTCCCGCACCGGCAAGGCCTGCGAGGAGATCAGGGTGACGCCGTCGGAGCTGCGGGTGCGCCGGACCAGCCACCGCGGCCATGTGGTGGAATGGGTGCTCAATCCGCTCTGGGTACGGCTCGACCAGACGGGCGACCCAGAATTCGGCATCGATCGGCTCTATCTGGTCTCCAGGGGGCGCCGGGTGTCGATCGGCAGCTTTCTGGGACCGGAAGAAAAAGCCAGTTTTGCCAAGGCCTTAATGGTCGCACTGCTGGCCGCCAAGCGCGGCCCGACCTATAATCCCATCACGTGAAGCTTGTCAGGAAACGGGTGGTTGGAACGTCGCATGCCCACTAAATCAGAGAGCATGATGACACTCGCCATACATGACCAGCGCCTGGCCAAGCCGGGCACCCATCAGCCCGCAGCGTTGCGCGACTACGACTCGGTACGCCGCGCCATCGCCTTCATCAGCGAGCATTGGCGTACGCAGCCGACCATCGAGGCGATGGCGGACTCCGCCGGCGTCACGCCGGACGAGCTGCACCATCTGTTCCGCCGCTGGGCCGGACTGACGCCAAAGGCCTTCATGCAGGCGCTGACGCTCGATCACGCGAAAACCCTGCTGCGCGACTCCGCCAGCGTGCTCGACGCCGCGCTCGACTCCGGTCTCTCCGGGCCGGGCCGGCTGCACGATCTCTTCGTGACGCATGAAGCGATGTCGCCGGGCGAATGGAAGGGCGGCGGCGCGGGGCTGACGCTGCGCTACGGCTTCCATCCCTCGCCGTTCGGCACGGCGATCGTGATTGCGACCGATCGCGGGCTATCGGGCCTGGCCTTCGCCGATCCCGGCGAGGAACAGGCGGCGCTCGCCGACATGACGCGGCGCTGGCCCAACGCGACCTATGTGCAGGACAATGACGGCACCGCCGGTCTCGCTGACCGCGTCTTCGACACCAAGATGTGGCGGCCGGACCAGCCGCTGCGCGTGGTGCTGATCGGCACCGACTTCGAGGTGCGGGTGTGGGAGACGCTGCTGAAAATCCCGATGGGGCGCGCGGTGTCGTATTCCGACATCGCCTGCAAGATCAGAAGCCCGAAGGCATCGCGCGCCGTGGGTGCTGCGGTCGGCCGCAACCCGCTGTCCTTCGTGGTGCCTTGCCACCGCGCACTCGGCAAGAGCGGCGCGCTGACCGGCTATCACTGGGGCATCACCCGCAAGCAGGCGATGCTCGGCTGGGAAGCTGGGCAGGTGGGATTGCACTGAAGTCGCGAAATCGTAGGATGGGTAAAGCGAAGCGAAACCCACCTTCGAGCAGCGCAGAATCGTGGGGGTGGGCGCGGCGCGAGCGCGCCTTTGCCCACCCTACGCACCGATCACGCCGCCAGATCGAGCTTCGTCGCGACCGTGGAATCCGCGTTGAGCCGGTAGATCACCGGCGCGCCGGTGGCGAGCTCGCGCTTCAGGATCTGCTCCGGCGTCAGCTTCTCCAGCACCATGATCAGCGCGCGCAGCGAGTTGCCGTGGGCGGCGACCAGCACGCGCTTGCCTTGCAGCACCTGCGGCTGAATCTCCTGCACGTAATAGGGCAGCGTGCGGGCCAGCGTATCCTTCAGGCTTTCGCCGCCGGGCGGCGGCACGTCGTAGGAGCGGCGCCAGATCAGCACCTGGTCCTCGCCCCATTTCTTGCGGGCGTCGTCCTTGTTCAGGCCGGAGAGCTCGCCATAGTCGCGCTCGTTCAGCGCGAGGTTCTTCTGCGTCGGCAAGTCGGTCTGGCCGATCTCGGCCAGCATCAGCTTCAGCGTGTGCTGCGCGCGCGTCAGCACCGAGGTGAAGGCGAGGTCGAACGACAGGCCCTGCTCCTTCAGCTTGCGGCCGGCGGCTTTCGCCTCGGCAATGCCCTGCTCGGTCAGATCAGGGTCCTTCCAGCCGGTGAAGAGGTTCTTCAGATTCCAGTCGCTCTGGCCGTGGCGCACGAGCACAAGAAGACGGTCGCTCATTCCTGTTTTCCGTTTCGAAGTGTTGAACTCTTTTGTTGGAGCAAGATCTTTTCGGAAAACCGGTTCACACTTTTCCGGATCATGCTAGTCCGCAAGGCCGAGCACGTCGGCCATGGTGTAGAAGCCGGGCTTCTTGCCATGCGCCCACAGCGCCGCCTTGACCGCACCATGGGCGAAGATCATGCGATCTTCGGCATGGTGCGACAGGGTCAGCCGCTCGGAGGGGCCGGCGAAGATCACGCTGTGATCGCCCGCCGCCGTGCCGCCGCGCAGCGACGCAAAGCCGATGTCGCCGGGCCGGCGCGCACCGGTATGACCGTCGCGGCCGCGCGCCGAATGATCGGCAAGCTTGATGCCGCGGCCGTCGGCAGCGGCTTCGCCGAGCATCAGCGCGGTGCCCGAAGGCGCGTCGATCTTGGCGCCGTGATGCATCTCGACGATTTCGATATCGAAGGTCTGGTCCAGCGACTTTGCGACGCGCTTCGACCATTGCGGCCAGCAAATTGACGCCGAGGCTCATATTGCCCGACTTCACCACGATGGCGCGCTGGGTCACGCTCTTGATCACGGCGTCATCCGAGGCCGACAGGCCGGTGGTGCCGATGACATGCACGATGCCGCGCTCGGCGGCGATCGCGACATTGGCGATGGTGGCGCCGGGAATGGTGAAGTCCAGAATGCCGTCGGCATTCGACGACAGCGACCACAGATCGGCGGAAAGTTTGACGCCGTTTTCGGGCAGGCCCGCGAGCACGCCTGCATCCTTGCCCAGCAGCGCCGAGCCCGGCGCTTCCAGCGCGCCCGACAGCACCGCACCCTTGGTTTCCGAGATGACTCGCGTCAGCGCGCGGCCCATCCGGCCGCCGGCTCCCGCAACGATCAAACGCATATCGGCCATGGCAATACCTCTCCCCGCCCTATAGCGGGCATGGGCTGTTCCGGCAACCGAGCAACCCTTCCGAGCTAGGGCTGCGGGCCGTCATAGCCCTCGATGACAATGAGTTCGGCAATCGAATGCGGCTGCCGCAGCTTGATGTTGGCCTGGTACTCCGGCGAGTTGTAGCAGGCGAGCGCGGTCGCATAGTCGGGAAACTCGATCACGACATTGCGCGAACGGCTTTGCCCTTCGACGGCGGTGAGCTGGCCGCCGCGCACGACATAGCGTCCGCCGAATTTCTTGAAGATCGCCGGGTTCGCGGCCGCGTAGGGTTTGTAGCCGTCGTCATTGTGAACATCGACGCGACCGATCCAGTAGCCTTTTGCCATCTTGTTTCCTTTTACTTCAAACCAGTGCTTGCGTGATTTCAGTCTGGATCGCTTCCGCCGCCGCCTTGGGATCGGCGGCCTCCACGATCGGCCTGCCGACCACCAGATAATCGGCGCCGGCCGAAATCGCGCGGCCAGGCGTCATGATGCGCTTCTGGTCGCCGGTCGCCGCACCCGCGGGCCGAATGCCCGGGGTGACCAGGTGCATCTGATGGCCGACGATCTTGTGCAGATGCGTGGCCTCCTCCGGCGAGCAGACGATGCCGTCGACGCCGAGCACCTGCGCCTGCTGCGCGCGCGCCTCGACGAGATCGGAGACGTTGAGGCGATAGCCCGCCGCGTGCAGGTCACCGTCGTCATAGGAAGTCAGCACCGTGACGGCGAGAATTTTCAAATTCGGACCACGCGCCCCGACGGCCGCCTTCATCGTCTGCGGATAGGCATGGACCGTGAGGAAGGTCGCGCCAAGTTTGGAGACGCTCTCGACGCCGCGCGCGATCGTGTTGCCGATGTCGTGCATCTTCAGATCGAGAAACACCTTCTTGCCGGAGCCGGCGAGCTTTTGCACCAGAGGCAGTCCTCCGGCATAAGCGAGCTGATAGCCGATCTTGTAGAAGGTGACGGCATCGCCGAGCTTTCCGATCATGGCTTCGGCCGCCTCGACGCTGGGCAGGTCGAGCGCCACGATCAGGCGGTCCCGGGGGGCAATCTTGGCAGGCTGCATGTCACCTCACATCATGCGTTGGGAGAATTCGATCAGCTGCCGCACCATGGCGCTCATCGCGTCGATATCGCCCTGGTGCTTCAGGCGATCCTTGTCGTCATAGGCCGCTTCCGCAAACGACAGCGATAGCTGGTTCGGCACCACGGTGGCGTGGCAGGCGGTCAGGATCAGCCGCAGCGCCGACAGCGCGCGCGTGCCGCCGATCCGGTTGCCGGAGGCGGCCGCAATCGCAAAGGCGCGTTCGCGAAACACCTGGCCGCGCGTCTCGTGCGGATCCTGCACGCGGCTGATCCAGTCGATGGTGTTCTTCACCAGCGCCGGCACCGAGGAATTGTATTCCGGCGTCACGATCAGCACGCCCTGGTGCTGGCCCAACATGCGCTTGAGATTGACGGCGTTCTTCGGCACGCCGGACTTGGCCTGCAGATCGCCGTCATAGATCGGCAGCGGAAAATCCGACAGCGAGATGCGCGTCACCTCCGCGCCGGACTGCACCAGCTCATGCGCAAGCGTCGCCGCCAGCTTCGCATTGAGCGAGCCGGTTCGCAGCGATCCCGGAATGACGAGGATTTTTTGCGCGGACATTTCTAACAATCACGACCGGGACAAAGCCCGTCGCGACATGCGCCGGGCGAATTAACGCTTGCGATACACCCAGACCCGGGCGGGCGGAAGGTTCATCCAGATCCGCTCGGAGGCTTCTGTGGACACGCCGGGCAACGATTTCGGGATCGGCGGAACCACGGAGTAGGTGAACTGCACGAAGGGCGCGCCCGGCGACAGGGCCGCAAAGGCGTCGCGGATCAGTTTGAGCCGGATCATCATCGGTTTTGTGACCAGCGGCAGGCCCGAGACGACGGCGGAGGCCGGCGCTTTCAACACGTCCTTCAGCGAGGTGCGCAGCGCATAGGCATCGCCCTGCACCACGGTCGCCTGCGGATAGCGGTCGCGCAGCAGCGAGCAGAAGGAAGGATTGTATTCGACCAGCACCAGACGTTTCTGGTCGACGCCGTGGTCGATCAGCGCGCTGGTGATCGCGCCGGTGCCGGGGCCGAGCTCGACCACAGGTCCATCCGAGTCGACGTCGACATATTGCGCCATCGTGCGGGCAAGCAGCTTGCCCGACGGCATGACCGCGCCGACATGTAGCGGCTTTTCAATCCATGATCGAAGGAAGCGCACCTCATCGTCGAGACGGAGAGGCTTCTTCAACGCACGCGCGGACGACTGCAATGGCATTTCGCTACCAGGCGGGACCGCAATTAAGCGGGGGAATGTCAGAAAACAGTCACAAAGACGTATAGGTGGAAGGCCTTACGGTCAAGCGGGCGCAGGTGTCACGGGCTGGCGCGGTTGCCAAAGAAGTCCTTGACCTTGGAGAAGAATCCCGCGGATTCCGGGTGGGTTGCGCCCGAGGACAATTTTTCGAACTCGGAGAGCAATTCCTGCTGCTTCTTGGTGAGATTCTGCGGCGTTTCGACTACGACCTGCACATACATGTCGCCGGTCTGGCGCGAGCGCAGCACCGGCATGCCCTTTGATGCAATGCGGAATCGGCGGTTGGACTGCGTGCCGGCCGGAATTTTCACCTTCGTCTTGCCCTTGTCGATGGTGGGAACCTCGAATTCACCACCCAACGCGGCGGTCACCATCGAGATCGGCACCCGGCAATGCAGGTCGGCGCCGTCGCGCTGGAAGAACTGGTGCGTTGACAGCGACAGGAAGATGTAGAGGTCGCCGGGCGGGCCGCCGCGCACGCCGGCTTCGCCTTCGCCGGCGAGACGGATGCGGGTGCCGTCCTCGACGCCTTGCGGGATGTTGACCGAGAGCGTGCGCTCGCGCGAGACGCGGCCCTGGCCGGAGCAGGACGCGCAGGCGTCCTCGATCATCTGGCCGCGGCCCTGACAGCCCGCACAGGTGCGCTCCAGCGTGAAGAAGCCCTGCGCCTGGCGGATGCGCCCCTGCCCGCCACAATGCGAGCAGGTCTTTGGCTTGGTGCCGGCCTTGGCGCCGGTGCCCGAGCAGGACTCGCAGGTGACGGAAACCGGGATTTCGATCTGCGCCGTCTTGCCCTGAAAGGCCTCCTCGAGCGTGATTTCCATGTTGTAGCGCAGGTCGGCGCCGCGCTCGCGGCCGCCGCGGCCGCGCTGGCTCGCCATGCCGAACAGGTCTTCGAAGATATCGGAGAACGACGACGCAAAGCCGGCGCCGAAGCCCGGACCGCCGCCGCCCGCGCCCTGCTCGAAGGCAGCGTGGCCGAAACGGTCATAGGCGGCGCGCTTCTGGCCGTCCTTGAGGACCTCGTAGGCCTCGTTGATTTCCTTGAAGCGGACTTCACTCTGCGCATCACCGGGATTCTTGTCCGGATGCCACTTCATCGCGAGCTTGCGGAACGCCGCCTTCAGGCTGCCGTCGTCGGCAGTGCGTTCGACTTCGAGGGTCTCGTAATAGCAGCGCTTGGCAGACATTGGTCCGTTCCGAATTCGCGGCCGTCCCGCTCAGGGGACGCGTTTGAAAAGATGCAGCGTTCGGCTTAACGAAAAATGACCCCCACCCTTCGAGACGCGACGCGCACTCTCCGGCGTGGGGGTCATGATCGCAAACCCGCTCTTAAGCGGACTTCTTGTTGTTCTTGTCGTCGTCGACCTCGGTGAACTCCGCGTCGACGACGTCATCCTTGGCAGCGCCCTTGGCCGCGGCTTCGCCCTCGGCCTGCTGCTTGTACATGGCCTCGCCCAGCTTCATCGAAGCCTGCGCCAGCGTGTTGGTCTTGGCCTTGATGGCCTCGGCGTCGTCACCCTTCAGCGCTTCCTTGAGGTCGCTGACGGCGTCCTCGATCGGACGGCGCTCGTCGTCGGTGATCTTCGAGCCATGCTCGGCCAGCGCCTTCTCGGTGGAATGCACCAGCGAATCGGCATGGTTCTTGGCGTCGACCGCCTCGCGGCGCTTCTTGTCCTCGGCCGCGTTGGCCTCGGCGTCCTTGACCATCTTCTCGATGTCGGCTTCGGACAGGCCGCCGGATGCCTGGATCCGGATCTGCTGTTCCTTGCCGGTCGCCTTGTCCTTGGCCGAGACGTTGACGATGCCGTTGGCGTCGATGTCGAAGGTGACCTCGATCTGCGGCATGCCGCGCGGGGCCGGCGGGATGCCCATCAGGTCGAACTGACCGAGCACCTTGTTGTCGGCCGCCATTTCGCGCTCGCCCTGGAAGACGCGGATGGTGACCGCGTTCTGGTTATCCTCGGCGGTCGAGAATACCTGGCTCTTCTTGGTCGGGATCGTGGTGTTGCGGTCGATGATGCGGGTGAACACGCCGCCCAGCGTCTCGATGCCCAGCGACAGCGGGGTCACGTCGAGCAGCAGCACGTCCTTGACGTCGCCCTGCAGCACGCCGGCCTGGATCGCAGCACCGATCGCCACGACTTCGTCCGGGTTGACGCCCTTGTGCGGCTCCTTGCCGAACAGCTGCTTCACGATTTCCTGGACCTTCGGCATGCGCGACATGCCGCCGACCAGCACCACTTCGCCGATCTCACCGGCGGTGAGGCCGGCATCCTTCAGCGCCTTGCGGCAGGGCTCGACGGTCTTCTGCACGAGGTCGTCGACCAGCGCCTCGAACTTGGCGCGGGTGAGCTTCATCGTCAGATGCTTCGGGCCGGTCTGGTCCGCCGTGATGAACGGCAGGTTGATTTCGGTCTGCGTCGTCGAAGACAGCTCGATCTTGGCCTTTTCAGCAGCTTCCTTCAGGCGCTGCAACGCGAGCTTGTCGTTGCGCAGGTTGATGCCCTGCTCCTTCTGGAACTCGTCGGCGAGGTAGCCGACCAGGCGCATGTCAAAGTCTTCGCCGCCGAGGAAGGTGTCGCCGTTGGTGGACTTCACCTCGAACACGCCGTCGCCGATCTCGAGAATCGAGATATCGAAGGTGCCGCCGCCGAGGTCGTACACCGCGATGGTGCCGGTCTTGGTCTTGTCGAGGCCGTAGGCGAGCGCAGCCGCGGTCGGCTCGTTGATGATGCGCAGCACTTCGAGGCCGGCGATCTTGCCGGCGTCCTTGGTGGCCTGGCGCTGGGCGTCGTTGAAGTAGGCGGGGACCGTGATGACGGCCTGCTCGACCTTCTGGCCGAGATGGGCTTCAGCGGTCTCCTTCATCTTCTGCAGGATGAAGGCGGAGATCTGCGAAGGCGAATAGGTCTTGCCGTCGGCTTCGACCCAGGCGTCGCCGTTGGAAGCCTTGACGATCTTGTAGGGGACGAGCTTCTTGTCCTTCTCGACCATCGGGTCGTCGTAGCGGCGGCCGATCAGGCGCTTCACTGCGAAGAAGGTGCGCTCGGGATTGGTGACCGCCTGGCGCTTGGCGGGCTGACCGACGAGGCGTTCGCCGTCGTCCGTGAAAGCAACGATCGAGGGCGTCGTTCGCATGCCCTCCGCGTTCTCAATGACTTTTGGATTTTTGCCGTCCATGACGGCGACGCACGAATTGGTCGTGCCGAGGTCGATACCGATGACCTTGCCCATGATTCTATCCTCTTTTCTGCGGCAGGTTGGTCGAGCCCTGACGGCGCTCCGGACCGAACCCCCAGGAGTTCAAATACGCGCGATGTTGCGACGTTGAGCCTCATATAGGAGGGTGGGTTAACCCCGCAAGGACCGTAAGAGCCCTTAGTCCATGAAAAGCCTGACGTTTGAAAGATAGTGTCAGCCGGGCCGAAGAAGCCGCCCCTCGTCCGCCCCTCGCCTCGCGCTAATGGTTGGCACTTAATTCGCGAAGGCAGGAGAACATTGCCTGAACCCCGGGGGTGTGCTGAAGCGGGACCGCGCGACAAGGGCGCACAGGAACGAAGGCGGAGCCGCCCTGTTGCCCGGACGGCAAAACCGCTAAAAGCGGCCCCGACCGAATGGGGAATCGAGGCCGAGGGGCCGCGGCCTGTCGATCTCCGAACGGCTTTCCTGCAAACGGATAGAATTTTCATGACCCTGATTCGACGCTTGTTCGCGGCCGCGCTCCTCATCGCCGCGACAAACCCCGCCCTCGCCGCCGACCCCGTTTTTCCGCCGGGCGCACGGGTCGGCATGGTCCCGCTGGTCGGTCTTGTCCGCGCAAAGGCCTTCATCGGCTTCGAGACCGAGGACCAGGGCGTCAAGGTCGTGGTCGCCGACCTGCCGGCCGAGGCCTATAACGAGGTCTCCAACGCCTTCAAGGGCAACCCCGGCAACTTGGGCGGCATCAAGCCCGAAAGCATCGAGACCCCCGCCGGGCTCGGCTACTACACGGTCGAGAACGGCAAGGACGGCGCCACCAATGTGCGGCGTTACTCGATGATCGTGCCGGGCCTCGGCTTCTCCGGCTATGTCGCCGTCCAGGTCCCGGAAAATTCCTGGAAGATCTATAGCGACGACGCGGTACGCCAGATGTTCGCCACCGCCGTCGTGCGCAAGGAGGTGCCTGCCGACGAACAGCTTGGCCTGCTCCCCTTCAAGCTCAGCGAACGCAGCGAGTTCAAGAATGTCCGCACGCTGGCGCCGGGCGCCGCCGTCATCCTCTCCGATAACGACGAGGTCGCCGGCTTCGAGGCTGCGCCCTTCATGCTTGTCGGAATGATCGGCCAGACCGCGGCTTCTCCGGAAGATCGCGGCCGCTTTGCCGCGCAGATCGCAACCACCATTCCGGGCGTGCGCGACGGACGCATCACCATGTCCGAGCCGGTCCGCATCGACGGCCAGCCCGGCTATGAGACGCGGATCGATGCGACCAGCGGCAAGGACAATACGCCCGTCACCATCGTGCAATGGCTGCGCTTCGGCCCGCAAAGCGCCCTGCGCATCATCGGCAGCTCGCCGCGCGACCAATGGGCCAAGGCGTTTCCGCGTTTCCGCGCCGTGCGCGACGGCATCCAGCCGCGCGGCTGACGCATGCGCCTGCCGGAATCTTTGGCGGCCGTCCGCATTCAAAAGCGGCTTTACGCTGCGCTCGCGACCTGATTTGCTGATGCAAATCCTCTGAAAAGCGGAGATGCACCATGCAGAGCCGAAGGCAGATTCTATCTGGTTTGGGAACGACGGCGCTTGCGGCCATGCTGCCCAGCGCAGTGTGGGCGGCGATCAAGCCCGATGAGGCATCGGCGCTTCTCGTGATCGACGTGCAAAACTGCTTCCTGCCCGGCGGCAGTCTGGCGGTGAAGGACGGCGAGCAGGTGGTTCCCGTCATCAACAAGCTGGCGAAAGCATTCTCCAATGTGGTGCTGACGCAGGATTGGCACACCGGCGGCCATATCTCGTTCGCGTCGACCCATGCCGGCAAGAAGCCGTTCGAGACGGTGGATCTGAGCTACGGCAAGCAGGTGCTGTGGCCCGATCACTGCGTGCAGGGAACCGACAGCGCGGCGCTGTCGAAGGATCTGGCGATCCCGCATGCCGGGCTCGTCATCCGCAAGGGATTCCGCAAGGACGTCGACAGCTACTCGGCGTTCACCGAGGCCGACGGCAAGACCACCACGGGGCTCGCCGCCTATCTCAAGGCACGCGACATCCAGAAAGTATTTCTGGCGGGGCTGGCCACCGACTTCTGCGTCGCCTGGAGCGCGATCGACGCGCGCAAGGCGGGTCTCGAGACCTACGTGATCGAGGACGCCTGCCGCGGCATCGACACGCAGGGATCGCTGGCGGCGGCCTGGGCCGATATGACCAAGGCCGGCGTCAAGCGGATCCAGTCGGCGATATCGAGGCTTAGGCCTGGTCCCGAAAAGTGGGCACCGGTTTTCGGATCAGACCAGGCCTCAAAAATTAAGCTTCGGTCGAGACGGGCGCAGCCTTCGCACCGCCCTTGGAGACGCCGACCAGCGCCGGGCGCAGCACGCGCTCGCCGATCATGTAGCCGGCCTGCACGACCTGAACCACGGTGCCTGCGGGCACCGAGGGATCGGGAACCTCGTACATCGCCTGCTGGAAGTTCGGGTCGAACTTTTCGCCCGAGGGATCGAACTTCTTCACGCCGTGCTTCTCCAGCGCGTTGAGCAGCGAGCGCTCGGTGAGCTCGACGCCGTCGATCAGCGCCTTGAGGCCGGGATCGGCATTGGCCTTCGCTTCCGCCGGCACCGCATCCAGCGCGCGCTGCAGATTGTCGGCGATGTCGAGCACGTCGCGGGCAAAGCCGGTGATGCCGTAGGTGCGCGCGTCGGACACTTCCCTGGCGGTGCGCTTGCGCAGGTTCTCCATCTCGGCCAGCGTGCGCAGCATCTTGTCGCGCGCCTCAGCCGCTTCCTTCTGCAACAGCTCCACCGAGCCGGGCTCGGGATCGTCGGGCATCACATAGGGTTTCGAGACCACGGGCTCGCCAGCCTGCGCCGGGTTCGCCGGATCGTCAGAGGGGCGGTTGGGATCGGTCATGGATCGCCTTTTCGAAAAATCGCTTCGATCTGAATTATCGGGGTTTCAGGCCCGCATATCGTGCTTTGGGCGGGGAAAATCAAGCATAACCGGCCCGATTTCAGGGCAGATCAGCTGCCCAGCAGACGGCTGACGATCCGCGCGGCATAGTCCACGGTCGGAATCACCCGGGCATAGTTGAGCCGGGTCGGCCCGATCACGCCGAGCACGCCGACGATGCGGCCCGCCGCGTCGGTATAGGGCGCGATGATGGTCGAGGAACCCGACAGCGAGAACAGCTTGTTCTCCGAGCCGATGAAAATACGCACGCCCTCGGCGCTCTCGGCGCGGCCGAGCAGGTCGATCACGCCGCGCTTGGTCTCGAGATCGTCGAACAGCGAGCGGACGCGTTCGAGGTCTTCCAGCGCGTGCAGATCCTCCAGCAGATTGGCATGCCCGCGCACGATGAGCTGGCGCGCATCCTTGTCGCCGCCGGACCAGCTGGCGATGCCGGCCGCGACGACCTTCTGCGTCAACTGATCGAGCTCGGCGCGATCCTGACCGAGCGCGGTCTCCAGCTCCAGCCGCGATTCCGCCAGCGTCCGGCCGCGGATCCGCGCGTTGAGGAAATTGGTCGCCTCCGTCAGTGCCGATGGCGGCACGCCGGGCGGCAGCGTCAGCACGCGGTTTTCGACCTGGCCGTCTTCGCCGACCAGCACGACCAGCGCGCGCTCCGGCTCGAGCCGCACGAATTCGATGTGTTTGAGCCGTGTGTTCGATTTCGGCGTCAGCACCACGGCGGCGGCGCGGGTCAGGCCCGACAGCCGGGTCAACGCTTCGCCCAGCACGCCCTCGACCGACTGCGCCCGGCCGACGGCGGCGAGCTGGGTCTGGATCGACGCCCGCTCGGCCTCGGTGAGGTCGCCGATCTGCATCAGCGCATCGACGAAGAAACGCAGGCCGCGTTCGGTCGGCAGCCGGCCGGCCGACGTGTGCGGCGCGTAGATCAGGCCGAGCTGTTCCAGGTCCGACATCACGTTGCGGACGGAGGCCGGCGACAGCGGAACCGCGATCAGGCGCGAGATATTGCGCGAGCCGACAGGCTCGCCGGTCGCGAGGTAACTCTCGACGATCTGGCGAAAAATGTCCCGCGAGCGCTCATTGAGCTGGGCAAGCCCGGCATGCGGGGTGATCAGGCCGATCGGGTCGTGGTGGGCCACGCGTTAACTCCTCGCCATTGCTCCTAACTTGTCTATCCGGAGGCCCCCTGACAAGCGGGCTTTCACGGCCTTAAACAAGGCTTGCCGGTAACCTTTCCCGCACCTACAAGCAGCGCAAGTTTTTTGCCCAATTTCCGGAGGATTTCCCATGCGGCCCAGCCGCCGTGCCCCCGACCAGCTGCGCGCCGTCACCCTGGAGCGCGGCGTCGTCAAATATGCGGAAGGCTCCTGCATGGTGAAGTTCGGCGACACCCATGTGCTGGTCACCGCCACGCTGGAGGAACGCCTGCCGCCCTGGCTGAAGGGTCAGGGCCGCGGCTGGGTCACCGCCGAATACGGCATGCTGCCGCGGGCCACTCTGGAGCGCACCCGCCGCGAGGCCGCCGCCGGCAAGCAGGGCGGCCGCACCGTGGAGATCCAGCGGCTGATCGGCCGCTCGCTGCGCGCGGCGGTCGATCTGGTAGCGCTCGGCGAGCGCCAGATCACCGTCGACTGCGACGTGATCCAGGCCGATGGCGGCACCCGCACCGCCTCCATCACCGGCGCCTGGGTGGCGCTGGCCGACTGCATCGCCTGGATGAAGACGCGCAATATGATCAAGGCCAACGTGCTGCGCGACAATGTCGCGGCGATCTCCTGCGGCATCTATCAGGGCACGCCGGTGCTGGATCTCGACTACGCCGAGGATTCGGAAGCCGAGACCGACGCCAATTTCGTCATGACCGGCGACGGCCGCATCATCGAGGTGCAGGGCACCGCGGAGAAGACGCCGTTCTCGGAAGAAGAGTTTTTGGCGCTGATGGGACTGGCCAAGAAGGGCGTGGCGCGGCTGGTCGAACTGCAGAAGATCGCGGTGGCCTGATCTAACCATGCATCGCCAGATCACCGGCAAGCTCGTCATCGCGACCCACAATCCCGGCAAGCTTGCCGAGATGCGTGAGCTGCTCGCGCCGCACGGCGTGGAGGCGATCTCGGCCGGCGATCTCGGCCTCGACGAACCCGAAGAGACCGGCAAGACCTTTCGCGCCAATGCCGCGATCAAGGCGATCGCGGCGGCGAAGGCGTCGAAGCTCCCGGCCTTTGCCGATGATTCCGGCCTCGTCGTCGACGCGCTCGACGGCGCGCCCGGCATCTATTCGGCGCGCTGGGCCGGCGAGACCAAGGACTTTGCCGTCGCGATGGCCCGGATCGAGCGACTGCTGCAGGAGCGCGGCGCCACCACGCCGGACAAGCGCAAGGCACACTTCGTCTCCGCGCTGTGCGTGGCCTGGCCCGACGGCCATCTCGAGGAAGTCGAGGCACGCGCCGACGGAACGCTGGTCTGGCCGCCGCGCGGCACCGCCGGTTTCGGCTACGATCCGGCCTTCCTTCCCGACGGCCACGCGCGTACCTTCGGCGAGATGACCAGCGTCGAGAAACACGGCATGCCCCCGCTGGGGCTCGGCCTCTCCCATCGCGCCCGCGCCTTCGTCAAGCTCGCGGAGATCTGCCTCGATGGCCGCTGAACAAAAAGCCTTCGGCGTCTACGTGCACTGGCCGTTCTGCCTGTCGAAATGTCCGTATTGCGACTTCAACAGCCATGTTCGCCATTCGCCCGTCGACGAGGAGCGCTTCGTCCGCGCCTTCGCGCGCGAGATCGAAACCACTGCGCAGCGCGCGGGTGCACGCGAAGTCTCTTCGATCTTCCTCGGCGGCGGCACGCCGTCGTTGATGCAGCCCGAGACCGTCGGCGGCATTCTGGATGCGATCGGCAAGCATTGGCGCGTCGCCGGTGATGTCGAGGTGACGCTGGAAGCTAATCCCACCAGCGTCGAGGCGACGCGCTTCCGCGGCTATCGCGCCGCCGGCGTCAACCGTGTGTCGCTTGGCGTGCAGGCGCTGGATGACGCTTCGCTGAAGGCGCTTGGCCGCCTGCACAGCGCGCGCGAGGCGCTCGATGCGGTCGCCATCGCGCGCGGCGCATTCGACCGCTACTCGTTCGACCTGATCTACGCCCGCCCCGACCAGACGCCGGCCATGTGGGCGGATGAACTCAAGCTCGCGATCGGTGAAGCCGCCGAACATCTGTCGCTCTATCAGCTCACTATCGAAGAGGGCACGCCGTTCTTCGGCTTGCACGCCGCCGGCAAATTGCAGACACCGGATGAAGCGACGGCACGCGCGCTCTACGACGTGACGCAGGATGTCTGCGCCAAGCACGGCCTGCCGGCCTACGAGATTTCCAACCACGCGCGCAGTGGCGCCGAGTGCCGGCACAATCTGGTCTACTGGCGCGGCGAGGAATATGCCGGCATCGGCCCAGGCGCGCATGGCCGCCTCGATATCGGCGGCGCGCGGCACGCGATCGCCACCGAGAAACGGCCTGAAGTCCTGGCTGATGCGGGTCGAGGCATCAGGCCACGGCGTCGTCACCGACGACATCCTCAACAGCGAAGAGCGCGCCGACGAATTTTTGCTGATGGGCCTGCGGCTGACCGAAGGCATCGATCCGCGCCGCTATCAGGCGCTGTCCGGTCGATCGCTCGATCCGAACCGCATTGCGCTGTTGCGCGAGGAAGGCGCGATCTCCGTGGACAGCGATGGACGGTTGCGCGTCACCAAGGACGGTTTCCCAGTGCTCGATGCGGTAGTGGCGGATCTGGCGGCGTAGCTCTCCCGGAGCACGATGGGTGCCCCGCGCCCTGGACAAAAAACGCGAAAACAACCCCATGCAAAGTAGGATGGCGCCCGGGCGACACCGTTCGCCGGGACAGACAGCTGTCTACGCCCCAAAACTCTTCGGCGAGCCCGCGACCGCAACGCCGCCGCTGGTCGTGACCTTCATCACGGCGAGGCCCCGCTCATTGGTGCCGTCGGAGCGGAAGCGGAACAGGCCGTCGATGCCGGCAAAGCCGGACGGATTGGTCAGCGTTTCCGGCGCAAAGCGACTGGGCGCCTTGCGTGCGCGCCAGCGCCGCCATCAGCGCCACCGCATCGTAGGCCAGCGTCGCGGTGCGGACGGGGTCCGAACCGAACCGGGTGCGGTAGCGCGCGGAGAAGGCGCGGAAGCCGGACGGATCCGGCGCGGCATAGAGGCCGCCCTGCAGCGGCTGGCTCGCGAATACCCGCGGATTGTCCCACAGACCGGTGCCGAGCATCTGGATGTTGCGCAGGTTCGAGCCGGCCGCAGTCAGCGCGTCGGCCGTCGCCACGACGGAGTCGCCATCGTCGGCGATCATCAGCGCGTCGGCCGAGCCCAGCATCGACGCCACCGCGCGCGCGGGCGTCGAACGGTCGCCGCTGTATTTCTCGAAGGCGACGACGCGGCCCTTGCGGCCCACCGCCTGCTTGAACGCGGCCTCGACCACGTTGCCATAGGCATTGTCCGGCACCAGCGCCGCATAAGAACGTTTGCCGATGCCGGCGGAGTAATCGACGATGCGATTGACGTCGGATTCCGGCAGGAAGCTGAGGAGATACACGCCGCGGCCGGCGATGCTGGAATCGGTCGAGAACGCGATCACGGAAATGCCGCGGCTGCGCGTCACCTGCGCCACTGCGGGCACCGAGGCCGCAAACAGCGGGCCCAGGATCACTTCAGCGCCTTCGCTGACCGCCTGCTGTGCTCCGGCGCTGGCGCCTTGCGGACTGCCGGCGTCGTCCTTGATCAGGAGCTGGATGTTCGGGTTCTTGAATTCTTCCAGCGCCATCTCGGCCGCGTTCTTCATCGACAGCGCGGCGACGCCGGCATTGCCCGCCGCCGAGAGCGGCAGGATCAACCCGACCTTGACCTGGCCGGCCCCGACCGCGGCCGGCTCCTGCTGCGGACCGGCCGGGGCCTCCGGGGTGGTGAACTGGCTGAAGGTTTGCTGCACGCTGGCGCAGGCGCCGAGCAGCGGCGCGCCGAGGATCAGGCCAATTGCGCTCCGCCGGGTCGCGCCAAGGGGCTGACGACCCGAAGACGATTGACCCGAAGAACGGGGTGTGCGGTTGAGCGGGCCCGGCATCTGTCTCGATCTCTTGGCCGACCGAAATCGGCCAGACTTCCTCCCTCATCAGGGCAGGGATTCAGGCATATTGTGGACGAATAGTTAACCAAAACAAAAGGTTTATGGTCCCCCGGCGCCGTTGCCGGTTGTGGACCCTGCGCTCTCGCCGCCGCGGCTCGCCTGCTTCCCGGATGGCGTAAACGCCGTCCCCCCTCTAGATTGATATGATGCGCGCAAAAGCCGGTTCAATATACGGGTCTGAGGGAGAACCGGGTTCGGCGTCGCGGACTTTTTCGGTCAATGGCCATGTCCTGAAGGCGCCAAAACCGGTTCCCGCCCTCTATCTGGTCGCGACCCCGATCGGCAATCTCGCCGACATTACGCTCCGCGCACTGGAGACCCTGGCCGGCGTCGACCTGATCGCCTGCGAAGACACACGGATCACCCATCGCCTGACCGAGCGCTACGTCATCGCAGCGCAGCTCACGGCCTATCACGAGCACAATGCGACGGTCGCGCGGCCGAAAATTCTGGAGAAACTGGCGCAGGGCGCCTCGGTCGCGCTGGTTTCCGATGCCGGCACGCCGCTGATCTCCGACCCCGGCTTCAAGCTGGTGCGCGAAGCCTGCGCGGCCGGACATGCCGTCATCGCCGTTCCCGGACCGTCGTCGGTGCTGACGGCGCTTTCGGTCGCCGCACTGCCGACCGACCGCTTTTTCTTCGAGGGCTTTTTGCCATCGAAGCAGACCGCGCGCCGCGCGCGGCTCGACAGAGCTTGCACGGATCGACGCGACGCTTGTGCTGTTCGAATCCGGCAACCGCGTGCAGGATACGCTCGCCGATCTCGCCGACATCATGGGCGAGCGCGAAGCCGCCATCTGCCGCGAACTGACAAAACTGCATGAGGAGATTTTGCGCGCGCCTATCTCCGAACTGGCGAAGGACGCGGACGGGCTGGAAACGCGCGGCGAGTTCGTTCTCGTGATCGGCCCGCCGGCCGCGGGCGCGAAGCTCATGGCGGAGCAGGATCTCGACGACGTGCTGCGCTCCTCGCTGCAGCACGACAGCGTCAAGGACGCGGTGGCGCATGCGGTCGAAGTATCGGGACGGCCGCGCCGCGAGGTCTATGCCCGCGCGCTGGAGCTCGCCAAGGAAGGCCGGAGCGGGCATGGCGAAGACTGAAAACGCCTCGCCCGAACGGTTGGCAGCCTTCCGCACCGGCCTGTCCGCCGAAAGCCGCGCTGCCGCCTACCTGATCGCCAAAGGCTATCGCATTCTCGCCAAACGCTTCCGCACCCCCTATGGCGAGATCGACCTGGTGGCGCGCAAGCGCAATCTGATTGCCTTTGTCGAGGTCAAGGCCCGCGCCAGCCTCGATGAGGCGGCTTATGCCGTGACGCCGCGCCAGCAGCAGCGCATCGTCAATGCCGCACAAGCATGGCTGATGGCGCATCCCGAGCATGCAGAATTCGAGATGCGTTTCGACGCCATGCTGATTGCGCCAAGGAGCTTGCCGCGCCATCTCTTGGCAGCCTTCGACGCCAGCCCATAAAGCTTAAAGCAAGCATCACCCGAGAGCCGGATACCCCAAAGATGAAACTGAACGTCGCCGTCCAGATGGACCCCATCGCGCGCATCAACATCCGCGGCGATTCCACCTTTGCGCTGCTGCTGGAAGCCCAGAGGCGCGGCCACGGGGTTTCCTATTACACGCCGGACAAGCTGTCGCTGCGCGGCGAGGAGCTGGTGGCGCCGGTGCAGGCGCTTACCGTGCGCGACGAGGTCGGCAATCATTTCACGCTGGGCGAGCCGAAGCGCGAGCCGCTCAATGCCTTCGACGTCATCCTGCTGCGCCAGGACCCGCCCTTCGACCTCGCCTACATCACCTCGACGCATTTGCTCGAGCGCATTCACCCCAAGACGCTCGTCGTGAACAACCCGGCTTCCGTGCGCAATGCGCCGGAAAAGCTGTTCGTGATGAATTTTCCGCAGCTGATGCCGCCGACGCTGATCTCGCGCGACCTCGACGAGATCAATTCCTTCCGCGGCCAGCATGGCGCGGTCGTGATGAAGCCGCTGCACGGCCATGGCGGCGCGGCGGTGTTCCGCGTGATGCCGCAGGACATGAATTTCGGCTCGCTGTTCGACATGTTCTCCGTCACCTTCCGCGAGCCCTGGGTGATCCAGCGCTTCCTTCCCGAGGTGAAGCACGGCGACAAGCGCATCATCCTGGTCGACGGCGAATTCGCCGGCGCCGTCAACCGCGTGCCGGCGCCCGATGACCTGCGCTCCAACATGGTGCGCGGCGGCGCGGCGCATGCCACCGACCTGTCGCCGCGCGAGCGCGAAATCTGCGCCACGCTCGCCCCGGCGCTGCGCGAGCGCGGGCTGTTGTTCGTCGGCATCGACGTGATCGACGGCAACCTGACCGAGATCAACGTGACGTCGCCGACCGGCATCCGCGCCATCCAGCGGCTCAACGGACCTGATGTCGCCGCGAAAATCTGGGATACCATCGAGGCGAAGCGCGCGGTAGACGCTGTTTCACGCAGCTGATCCGCTTCGCATCGCAGCAATTTCGCAAGGCGAAATCAGACGTGTTCGAGCGCCTTCTTGCGCAATCAAATCAACGCCATCTGTTGATGTCGCTTCCATGGCGCCGTGCAATTTGACGAGGCGATCGACGCAAAGTTTGAACGTATTCCTGCCGAGAAAAATCCCGAGCCCGATGGCGATCGCAACTTGCTTTTGCCGAGGGGCTCAACCTATTCTCACTCAGCCTGAACCCTTTCGATAGAACTGGGTGGCTGCGCGAAGAGTCCACAAGAAACGAAGGCAAAGGAGAAGACGCCATGGCGATCAAGCTTGTTGCCGCGAGTTTGGCTATCGCACTCGGACTGGCAGCGAGTGCCGCTGGAACAGCCGCCGCTCAGGAAGGCCCGAAGCTCTATGTATTCACTTCCGGCTCGCTGGGAGGCTTCCCCAAGGCAGCCCTGCAGATGGGCGGACAGGGCAATATCGACTGGGCACCGGTCAGCTTCTATGTGCTGAAACATCCCAAGGGCAACGTCATCATCGACACCGGCAACAACGACAAGACGATCACCGATGCCGAAGGATGGTGGGGGCCTCTCGCCAAGGGCTTCGGCCTCAAGATGACGAAGGATGACGCGATCCCGGCGCAGCTTGCCAAGATCGGGCTGAAGACCGACGACATCAAATATGTGGTGGTCGGGCATTTGCATCTGGATCACGGCGGCAACGTCGGCCAGTTCCCGAACGCCACGCTCGTCGCCCAGGACGACGAGTTCAAGGCTGCCTGGTGGCCGGATGTCGGCTTCTCCGTCTACTACATCCCCGGCGATTTCGCCGACACCAAGAAGATGAACACCATCCGTCTCAACGGCGACCTCGATCTGTTCGACGACGGCTCGGTGCGCATCATGCGCGCGCCCGGCCACACCCCGGGCAGCCAGTTCGTGGTCGGTGAAGCTGCCGAAGACCGGCTCGGTGATCCTCACCAGCGACGTCGTCTATCTCAAGGAAAACCTGGACAAGAACCTGATTCCGCCGATCCCGGGCACGCAAAGTCCGGGCGATGCCTATCGCAGCTATCAGCGCGTCCGGCAGATCCGCGACGCCAACAACGCGCAGATCTTCTACGGGCACGATCCGGAAATCTTCAAGGCGACCAAGAAGGCGCCTGAATTCTACGATTGAGAGCTGAACGGGTGGACGTTTCGGCGGACTGTGGACCTCAACGACCACGGCCACAGCGGCGACTCACCGCCGGGTCGGCCGCTGTTTTTCGGAACGTTGCATGACCATCTCGTCCATCGCCGTGGCGCCGCGGGAGGGGGTTCCGGCCCAGCCGGCCTGCTGCCGGCCATTTCGGCCGTCGATGTCAGCAAACGCTACGGCTCGGGTCACAGCGCTCGACGACCTGACTCTCGATATCCGCGCGCGGCGAGGTGTTCGGGCTGCTGGGGCCGAACGGCTCCGGCAAGACCACTTTCATGCGGTTGCTCGCTGGTTACCTGTTGCCGTCCGCGGACGGCCTTGCACGGTGGCCGGCCTCGACGTAGTTCGCGATTCGCTCGCCGTGCGCCAGCGTATCGGCTATGTGCCGGAATCGGCGCCGCTGTACCGCCACATGCGCGTCGGCGAATTCCTCGACCTTCATGGCGCGGCTGCGCGGCCTGCCCGAGGACGAGGATCGTCGACGCCGTCGAGCGCGTCGTCGACCGGCTTGCGCTGTGCCGCCGTGCTCGACAAATCGACCCGCGCCTTGTCGCGCGGCTACCGCCAGCGCACCGCGCTGGCGCAGGCGCTGATCCACGATCCCGACATCCTCATCCTCGACGAGCCGACCAACGGCCTCGATCCGCGCCAGATCATCGAAATGCGGCAGCTGATCCGCTCGCTTGCCGGCCGCCACACGGTGCTGATGAGTTCGCACATCCTGAGCGAGGTGGAGAAGACCGCCGACCGGGTCGCGATGCTGCTGAACGGCCGGCTGTCTCGGCGTCCGCGACGATCGCCGACACCCCCGATCTCGAAGCCTGGTTCCTGTCGCTGACATGAGAACGCTGCGCATCCTCTTTGCCAAGGAGCTGAACGCGACGCTGACGTCGCCGATCGGCTATACGGTCGCCGCCGTGTTCCTGCTGGTGCTCGGCTACACCTTCAGCCTCACGCTGTTCGCGACCAAGGTGGCGAACCTGCAATACATCTTCCACCAGATGTACGTGCTGTCGATCCTGCTGGTGCCGGTGCTGACGATGCGCACCTTCGCCGAAGAGCGGCGATCGGAGACGCTTGAGCTGCTGCTGACCGCGCCGGTGCGGGAAGTCTCGATCGTGCTCGCCAAGTACGCCGCCACGCTGACGCTTGTGCTCTGCGATCTTCGCCGGCATCGCTGGTCTATGCGGTCGATCCTGGACCGCTACGGCGAGCCGGATTGGGGCCCGATCTATGCGGGCTATCTCGCGCTGTCGCTGCATGCCTCGCTGCTGGTGGCCGTCGGCTTGCTGATGTCGAGCCTGACCGAGAATCAGGTCGTCGCCGCCGCGCTGTCGATCGGCACTTTCCTGATGCTGTGGTTCGCCGATTCGGTGTCCTATTTGCTGCCGCCGCCGTTCGACAGCGTTGCGATCAACCTGTCGCTGATCGGCCACTTCAAGCCGATGGTCAGCGGGCTCGGTGTTCCTGTCGGATATCGGCTATTTCGTCATCGCGAGCATGCTGGCGCTGTTTCTCACGGCCTGGGGGCTCGCGCAGCGATGAGCGTCCGAATTGATCGATATCGGCTGGTTCGCCGGCGTCATCGCTCGCGCTGGTGCTGCTGTTTGCGGCCGGGCCTGAGGCTGCCGGTCCAGCTCGGCTGCGGCGAGCCGCATCATTCTCCGCCACCCTCGTCGTCGCTGCGGCGCTTGCCGTCACGATCCTCGCCAACGTCGCGTTGTTTCGCCACGACACGCTATCTCGACCTGACGCGCGAAAAGGCCTTCACGCCATCGGTCGAAGCGCGCAGACATGCGTGAGCGCTCTGAAAGAGCCGGTCGACGTCGCCTACTTCTATCAGAAGCAGAATCCGGGCGCCCGCGCCCTCGACGACCATGCTGCGCCAGCTCGGGCGGCAGAACGCCAATTTCCGCGTGCAGCTGATCGATGCCGATCAAAACCCGGCGCTGGCCAGCAGCCTCGGCGTGCGCACCTACAATTCGGCCGTGCTGCGCGCTCGGCGAGCCGGCGCGTCGAGGTCGTCACCACCGACGACCGCGAGGTCGCGCTCGGCCTGCTGCGGCTGATGCGCCAGCGCGAGCTGGTGGTGTGTTTCGCCGCAGGACATGGCGAATACGACATCGACAATTTCGAATTCCACACCCATTTCGAAGGCGCACAAGGCCACAATCACGACGCTTCGGGCACTCGCGGTGGTGCAGATGGAGCAGCACGGCATCGGACGGCTGCAGACGCGCGTTGGAGAAGCTGGGGCTCGTCGCCGCGCAAGGTTTCGTTCGCCACCGGCCAGCCGATCCCGGACGATTGCACCGTGATGATCGAAGCCAATCCGCGCACCCGCTACAGCCCCGGTGAGAGTGAGGTGTTGCGGCGCTATCCTGGAGCGCGGCGGCTCGGCGATGGTTTTGATCGAGCCGGATTATGTGCTGGATGAAAGCCTCGTCGCATTGCTTGCGCGCGCCGGCGTCAGGATCGGCGACGGCGTGATCGTCGATCCCAACGGATCATTACTTCACCGACGAGCAGATGATCGCCGTGTCCCGCTACGGCACCCATCCGGTCACGCGTGGCCTTACGCTGACGTTTTATCCCGGCGCGCGGCCGCTCGAGGCGTACACGCGGCACCGGACGTTCAGGTCGTGCCGCTCGCGCTCAGCAGTGCGGAGAGCTACGTCATCAGCGAGCGTCTCGCCAATCGCCGCCGACCCGGAAGCCGGTGCCGGCGGCCTCGCGGACCGTCGCGTTGGCCGTCGGAGGGGCGCATCAGCGAAACGGCAAGGCCGTTTCGGCTGATCGTTGCGGGCGATGCAGACTTCGCATCCAATTCGTTCTTTCCCTATCTCGGCAATTCCGACCTGGTGCTCGCAGGCATCGCCTGGCTGGCGCGTGAGGAGAGGGCGCCGACCATGAAGCCGCCGGTCGAGGTGCTGCCGACGGTGACGCTGACCGGTGCAGCAGATGCGCGGCATCTTCATTGTCACGGTGTTGTTGATGCCGGGCCTCGTCGCGTTCGCGGGCAGCGTGATGTGGTGGCGGCGGCGATGAGCCGACTCGCCTGGGCGGGAGCGGCGCTTGCCGCCATCGCCTTCCTTGCGGCGCTCGCTCTTACAGGCGGCCGCGGCGGGCCGGGCCTTGTGACGTTCACCCCCGACGGGCTGCTGACCATTCCCGCCGCGGAGACGCGTGAGGTCGATATCGCAGGCAGCATCGGGCAGTGGAATTTTGTGCGAGGGAGGGTAGCTGGCGCGTGACGCAGGGAAAGACCACGCCGGGCTTCGAGGCGCGGCTTGAAGCGGCGCTCACGCTGCTTCGCAATTCGGGTCCGGACCGTCTCCTGACCGACGACGAGGTCGCCAGGCCGACACGGCGCAGTTCGGTCTCGATCCGCCGCGACTGCGCGTCGTCGTCAGGGGCCCGGAACGCCAGGTCATTTGCGATTTCGTTTGGGACGACCAATCCGCTCGGCATTGTCGCATTATGCGAGGGTCGACGGCCGTCGCGAGATCGCACTGCTCCCCGGCTTCGTCGCGGACGCATGGGAACAGGTTGGAGGCACGCCGTGACCACGGGAGGCGCGCGATACATCGGATTTACGCTGGTCCTGCTCTGGCCGGCCGTCGTCCTTGCCCATGCCACTACCACCGCGCTTGCGCGCATCGAACTCGTCGACAACAAGTTGCGCTATGCGCTGTCGATCGTGTTGCCGGAAATACCGCACGAATCGGCTGACGGAATTAAATCTGCCGCCAACGGCGATCGCGCAGCGGCAGAGCGAATCGCTGCCTCTGCGCGGCAGGCGCTCTTCGTCGAATTGGGTGGCGCGCGCTGCCGGACGGGTGCCGTGCGCATTGGGGGCGCCGGCGCCAATGACGCCCGCGGCACCATCGAGATCGACTTCACATGCGAGGCCGCGCATGGCCGCCTCGAAATAGCAGAGGACTGGAGCGCCCTATTGGGTGAGCATTACCAGACACTCGCCAATATCAGGACATCGACCGGCGAGCGGCAGGTCACCATTGAGGAAGCATCGCGCAAGGTCGCGATCGACGTGGACCGGCCTGTCGCGACCGGCTGGCTCGATTTCGTCAAGCTCGGCGTTGAGCACATCATCACCGGCTACGATCACCTGTTGTTCCTCGTCGCGCTGCTTGCAACGGCGAGGGGCCTTTGGCCCGTGGTTCGGATCGTCACGGCGTTCACCCTGGCGCATAGCGTCACGCTGTCGCTGGCGGTGCTCGGCATCGTCACGATCCCGGGCCGCATTATCGAGCCGCTGATCGCAGCGAGCATTGTCTGGGTGGCGCTGGAGAATCTCGTCGTCAAGGAGCCGGGCCGGCGGCGGTGGATCTGGGCTTTCGGGTTCGGCCTCGTGCACGGCTTCGGCTTTGCCGCGGCGCTGGGCGAGCTGGGTTTGCAGGGACCGGCAATTGGCACGCGCGCTGGTTGGCTTCAATCTCGGCATCGAAATCGGGCAGTTGCTGTTCGTCGCGGTGTTCATGCCGGCACTGACGCTGCTGCAACGTGGTCGCGGCGCGCAACTCACCCGCGCGCCGCGTCGCTGGTCGTGGCCGTGATCGGCGCTTATTGGTTCGTCCAGCGCGTCCTCACAGGCTGAGGGCAAGAATTTGCTGCCGGTGACGGATCGCGTGGTGATCATCAACGACGACCAGGAAAAGGCAGGCATCCAGCCCATGTCGCCAAGGGGCGCCGACCGGATTTACGGTCAGTGACCCCGTTCACGCTCCGCGTCTGCAGCAAGGAGGGCACGGTCGAGGGCTGCGCCAGCCTAGAGACTGTCTTCAGTTGAGGGATTCCCAAATCAGTAATTGAGTGATTCATGGGAGGTCGGCTTTTGGAGGGCCGGCCGATGCGACGCTACGCATTACGCGACGACCAGTGGGATCGGATCAAGGATTTTCTGCCCGGACGCGAGGGCCATGTCGGCGGCACCGCCGCCGACAATCGATTGTTCGTCGATGCAGTTCTGTACCGATACCGAGCAGGGATTCCGTGGCGTGATCTGCCGGAGCGTTTCGGGAGCTGGAAGGTCGTTCATCAGCGCTTCAGCCGATGGGCGAAGAGCGGCGTTTTCGAGCGCATTTTCAAGCTGTTGGCCAGTGATCACGACAACGAATACATGATGATCGACGCCACGATCGTGCGCGCCCATCAGCACAGTGCCGGCGCGCGTAAAAAAACGGCGAGCAAGCGATCGGCCGATCGCGTGGCGGACTGAGCACCAAAATTCATGCGCTCGTCGATGCCTTGGGCAATCCCGTCGAGTTGATGCTTTCGCCAGGCCAAGCCGGCGACCTCACTTGTGCAGAGCCCTTGCTCGAGAATTCCGATCCAGCGGCTTTGATCGGTGACAAGGCTTATGACGCCGATGCCTTCATCAAGATCCTCGCCGACCGGCAAATCACTCCGGTCATTCCTTCCCATCCCCGCCGCGCGATCCCGCTGCCGTGCGACTTCGCTCTCTATTGCGAGCGCAACCTCGTCGAGCGCTTCTTCAACAAACTCAAGCACTTTCGCGCCATCGCAACACGCTACGACAAGCTTGCCAAAAACTTTCTCGCCGGCGTCCATCTCTGTTCGGCTATCATCTTGCTCAACTGAAGACAGGCTCTAGTCTACAACGTGATCGCCAATTAGCGCACCAAATGTTCCCGTAATGTTCTTGACTGCCGCCAGCATCTTCCGCTACCTTCGATTGCGGCAGGGAGCGGCATGGTCCAGCGGGTTTCCACGGTAGCTTTTGAGGGGATCGAGGCCCGCGCGGTCGACGTGCAGGTGCAGGTTGCGCCAGGGCTGCCGGCGTTTGCCATTGTCGGCCTGCCCGACAAGGCGGTGTCGGAGGCGCGCGAGCGGGTGCGCTCGGCGCTGATCGCCTCGGGGCTGGCGCTGCCGGCGCGGCGGATCATCGTCAATCTCGCGCCCGCGGATCTTCCCAAGGAAGGCAGTCATTACGACCTGCCGATCGCGCTCGGCCTGATGGCGGCGATCGGCGCGATCCCGCCGGATGCGCTGTCGCGGCTTCACCGTGCTCGGCGAGCTCGGCCTCGACGGATCGATCGCGCCGGTGGCGGGCGTGCTGCCGGCCGCGATCGGCGCCAATGCGCGCGACGAGGGACTGATCTGCCCGGCGGCCTGCGGCTCGGAGGCGGCGTGGGCGAGCCCGGACATCCAGATCATCGCGGCGAAATCGCTGATCCAGATCGCCAACCACTTCAAGGGCACGCAGGTGCTGTCGCGCCCCTCACCCAAGGTGCACGAGCTCGCCGAGACGCAACTCGACCTGCGCGACATCAAGGGCCAGGAGAGCGCCAAGCGCGCGCTGGAGATCGCAGCGGCCGGCGGTCATCACCTCCTGATGATCGGCTCGCCCGGCGCGGGCAAATCGATGCTGGCGGCGCGGCTGCCCTCGATCCTGCCGCCGCTGTCGCCGTCGGAGCTGCTGGAAGTCTCGATGATCGCTTCCGTCGCCGGCGAAATCCGCGACGGCGCGCTGACCGCGCGGCGGCCGTTCCGCAGCCCGCATCATTCCGCCAGCATGGCCGCGCTCACCGGCGGCGGCATGCGCGCAAAGCCCGGCGAGATCTCGCTGGCGCATCAGGGCGTGCTGTTCCTCGACGAATTGCCGGAATTCGATCCGCGCGTGCTCGACTCGCTGCGCCAGCCGCTGGAGAACGGCGAAGTCTCGGTGTCCCGCGCCAATCACCGCGTCACCTATCCGGCGCGCTTCATGCTGGTCGCGGCGATGAACCCTTGCCGCTGCGGCCATGCCTACGAGCCCGGCTATTCCTGCAAGCGCGGCCGCATCGACCGCTGCACCAGCGACTACCAGATGCGCATCTCCGGCCCGCTGATGGACCGCATTGATCTCCGCATCGAAGTGCCGGCGGTGACCGCGGCCGATCTCATCCTGCCGCCGCCGTCGGAAGGCTCCGCCGAAGTCGCCGCCCGCGTCGCGGCCGCGCGCGACATCCAGCTCGCGCGCTTTGCCGCGGCCGGCATGCCCAACGTCCGCACCAATGCGGAAGCGCCGGCCTCGCTGCTGGAGACCATCGCGCAGCCGGATGCGGCCGGGCCAAAAGCTGCTGCGCGATGCCGCCGAGACCATGCGCCTCACCGCGCGCGGCTATCACCGCGTGCTGCGGGTGGCGCGCACGCTCGCCGACCTCGACGGCGCCGAGAAGATCGGCCGGCTGCATCTCGCCGAGGCGCTGTCCTATCGTGCATTGGCCGACGATCTGCGCCGCGCGGCGTAAATCAGCCAGCGTCAACGCGGCAGTAACCACTCTTCTTTACACTCCGCCAACCATAAGGCCCTGCGTTCCCCGGGTCTGGCTAGTGAGTGTGTCCCATGTTGCGTTTCCGGATTCTGGCCTCGGTTGTTCCCCTGATGGCGGTCGCCGCCTTCCTCGCGCGCGACGGGCTGTTTGACGATTCGCGTCCGCTGCGTCGCCGTCGCCGACACTTCGGTGCAGCTGACCTCGATCCCCTGGCAGTCCGGCCTCCATGTCAGCTTCACCAGCGATCCGGCGAAGGCGACCGTGCGGGTACAGATCACCGACCGCGCGGAGGCCGCCGACTTCGCCGTGATCGACGACGTCGACACGGCGGAAGGCGGCGCCTGCCAGTCCCATCAGCCGCCGCAACTGGTGTCGATTTCGCGCAGCTTTTCGGCATCCGATCCCGTCATCTATCTGACGCAGGAGGGCCCGGCCGACTACCGGATCTTCGTGCAGTCGAAGACCTTCTCGATGCGCGATGCCGCCGCCCTGATCGTCGGCGCCCGCGGCGGGCAGCATCGCGCCCGCTCCGCCTCGCTTTAACCTTTCATCAACCCTGTTTTTATCGTGCCTGCAGGCGCCGCGCTGCCTCAAGCACTTCGCAACATCGGCGCCGCATCGTGACGGCGCGGCACAGGGTGACTTCAGCAGTCTCGGGGAATTCGGCGATGGGACGGACCTTCCGGATCAAGATGCACATCCGCCGCTTCTCGCGACGGCATCCCTGGCTCATTCTCATCGTCCGCTCGCTGATGATCTTCTCCGCCGCGTTCGGCGGCGCCTATGGCTTCATCGCCGGCAGCACCTCGCCGAATTCCGGCTACGACCCCCACGCCTTCGCGATCGGCGCCAGCTTTCTGTTTGCGATCGCCTGCGTCGCGCTCGCCACGCTGAGCATCCGGCTGCGCCTGCTGCACCGCAAGCTGCGCAAGATCGCGATGCATAACGAGGCGATGGCCGACCGCAATTGGGAACTGCAGGAGGCCGAATCGCGCGCCCGCAGCCTGTTCGAATCGCAGGGCGACCTGATCGTGCTGCGCGACGCGGACGGCCGCATCACCTTCGCCAACGACGCCTATTGCGAGCTCGCGCGTACGCCGCGGGAAAAGCTGATCGGCAGCACCGCGACGCTCGACGTCATCGAGCAGGGCGACACGGCGCTGGAGCCGAGCGGCACCCGCGTCCACGACCAGCAGATCGGCACCTCGTTCGGTCCGCGCTGGATCGCCTGGCGCGAAGGCCTGGTGCGCAACGATGCCGGCGGGCCGGCGGAAATGCAGAGCGTCGGCCGCGACGTCACCGACCGCACCGAGAGCGAGCGCGCGCTGGGCGAAGCCCGCGACCACGCCGACGCCGCCAACCGCGCCAAGTCGCGCTTCCTCGCGATGGCGTCCCACGAGATCCGCACGCCGCTCAACGGCATCATCGGCATGAGCGGCCTGTTGCTCGACACGCCGCTGACGCCGGAACAGGCGACCTATGCAAGGGCGGTGAAAACCTCGGGCGACGCCCTGATGGCGCTGATCGAGGAGCTGCTCGATTATTCCAAGATCGAGGCCGGCAAGATCGATCTCGAAGCGCGTCCGTTCGCGCTGGCCGCGCTGATCGAGGACGTCACCGAGCTGCTGGCGCCGCGCGCGCAGGCCAAACAGATCGAGATCGCCGCCTATGTCGACGACCGCCTGCCGCGCGAGGTGGTCGGCGACGCGGCGCGGCTGCGCCAGGTGCTGCTCAATCTCGCCGGCAACGCCATCAAGTTCACCGAAAACGGCGGCGTTGCGCTGATCGTCGAGCCCGGCATCTGGCCCAACGAAATCACCTTCCTGGTGCGCGACACCGGCATCGGCATCGCGCCGGAGGCCCAGAACCTCATCTTCCGCGAGTTCGAGCAGGCCAACGACAAGATCGCGCGCAGCTATGGCGGCACCGGCCTTGGCCTTTCCATCAGCGAGCGCATCGTTCGCCGCATGGGCGGACGCATCACGCTGGAGAGCAAGCCGGGCGAAGGCTCGACCTTCGAAGTATCGCTCCCGCTTGCCGCCGCCGACTGGAGCCTGCAGCCGTCCTTTGCCGCGCCCGATCTCTCCGGCCAGTCGATCATGCTGGTGGCGCCGACGAGCATCGGCGTCTCGCTGACCGAACGGCGGCTGCAGCGCTGGGGCGGCCAGACCTGCGTGGTGTCCGACATCGAGGTCGCGGAAGCGCTGCTGCCGGAACGCGCCTGGCACGCGGTGATGGTCGATCACGCCTTCGGCGCGACTGTGATCGAAAAGTTCGGCGAGCGGATCCGCGCGCATGCCACCCACCGCATCCTGATGTTCACGCCGTCGACGCGGCAGGAGCTGAAGCTGGCGGCCGGCTCCGCCTTCACCGGCTATCTGGTCAAGCCGCTGCGCGCCGCCTCGCTCGCCGCGCGGCTTGCCGCGCCGCCGGAAGTCGCCGCGCCCGATATCGCCGCCGAGCCGCCGGTCGAAGCGGACGAACACGCCGTTGCCGCGCCGGCAACGTCAGGCCTCTCCATCCTCGTCGCCGAGGACAACGACATCAACGCGCTGTTGATGCGCTCGCTGCTCGGCCGGCTCGGCCATCGCGCCGTCATCACCACCAACGGCGAGCAGGCGCTGGAATCCTGGCAGGCGGCGAAATCCGCCGGCACGCCCTATGATCTCGTGTTGATGGATATCCAGATGCCGCGCCTCGACGGCATCGAGACCACCCGCCGGCTGCGCAGCCTGGAAGCCAACGAGCCCGGCCGCCGCACGCCGATCCTCGCGCTGACCGCCAATACGCTGGTGGAGGATCGCTACGCCTGTTTCGAAGCGGGCATGGACGGATTTCTGATCAAGCCGCTCGATCGCGAGAAGCTCGCCGAGGCGCTGGCGACCCTGGCCGCCGCGCGCCACATCGTCGCCTAAAGGTTACAGCCGCCGCAGCGCCACCGTCTCGATGACGTGGTCGGCGCCCTTCTTCAGGATCAAGGTCGCGCGCGGCCGCGTCGGCAGGATGTTTTCCTCGAGATTGGCGAGGTTGGTGCGCTCCCAGATCGCGGTCGCGGTGGCGATCGCTTCCTCGTCGGACAGCGGCGCATAGCGACGGAAGTAGGATTTCGGATCCTTGAAGGCGGTGTCGCGCAGCGTCAGCCAGCGCCTGACGTACCATTCGCGCAGCACCGCCTCGTCGGCGTCGATATAGATCGAGAAATCGAAGAAGTCGGAGACGACGGGCACGGCCTTGCCGTCGCGCGGCAGCCGCCCGGTTTGCAGCACGTTGACGCCCTCGACGATCAGGATGTCGGGCTGGTCGACCTCCTGCCACTGGTTCGGAACGATGTCCCAGCTCAAATGCGAATAGACCGGCGCGCGGACGCCCCGCCGTCCGGCCTTGATGTCGCTCAGGAACGACAGCAGCAACGGCAGATCGTAGCTCGCCGGAAAACCCTTCTTCTGGATCAACCCCAGCCGTTCGAGCACCGCGTTCGGATAGAGGAAGCCGTCGGTCGTCACCAGATCGACCTTGGGCCGCGGCGACCATCGTGCCAGCAGCGCCTGCAGCACGCGCGCCGTGGTCGACTTGCCGCCGGCAACCGAGCCCGCGATGCCGATGATGTAGGGCACCTTGCGCTCGCGGATGCCGAGGAACTCGCGCTGCGCCTGAAACAGCCGGGTGCGTGGCATCGACATAGATCGACAACAGGCGCGACAGCGGCAGATAGATGTCCTCGACCTCCTTCAGGTCGAGGCGATCGTGCAGCGAACGCAGGCGCTCGAACTCGCCCGGCTCCAGCGTCATCGGCGTGTCGTCGCGCAGCCGCGCCCACTGTTCGCGCGTGAAGACGCGGTACGGATTATATTGCTGCTCTGGCGCCCGAATATCCATGGCTCACCCCTCCCGCTTGCGCGAGGCCTTCTCTTCCAGTCCCGACATGCCGGTGCGCTCCGCGAGCGCAGCTTCGACATCCTCGAGCTTCACGCCGCGCGATTTCAACAGCACCAGCAGATGAAACAGCAGATCGGCGCTTTCGGCGATCAGATGGCCGCGATCATTCTCGATCGCGGCGATCACGGTCTCGACCGCTTCCTCGCCAAATTTCTTGGCGCAATGCTCGGCACCCTTGTCGAGCAGCTTGCGGGTGTACGACGCCTCCCCGCCGGCGGCTGCGCGGGCATCGATGGTGGCGGCCAGATCGTGGACCGTGAAACGCGACATCAACTCGAACTCAAAACGCCCGAGACGCTCGTCCCCGGCGCCATCTGGACGTCACTTAGCACTTTTGTGACGGGGAGTCGTCAGGGATCGAGCCGCATCGGCAGGCCCCGGCTCACCATGTGCTCCTTGGCTTGGCGGATGGTAAATTCCCCGAAGTGGAAGATCGAGGCCGCCAGCACCGCGGTGGCGTGGCCCTCGCGGATGCCGTCCACGAGATGGTCGAGATTACCGACACCGCCGGATGCGATCACCGGTACGGGGACACTATCGGCGATGGCCCGCGTCAGCGGCAGGTCAAAGCCCTGTCGCGTGCCGTCGCGGTCCATCGAGGTCAGCAGGATTTCGCCGGCGCCGAGCGAGACCACTTCCTGGGCATATTCGATGGCGTCGATCCCGGTGCGCCTTGCGGCCGCCATGGGTGAAGATCTCCCAGCGGTCGGAGCCGCCGCCGCGGCTGACCCGCTTGGCGTCGATCGCCACCACGATGCACTGCTCGCCGAATTTTTCCGCGCCTTCCTTGACGAATTCGCGGCGCGCCACCGCGGCGCTGTTGATCGACACCTTGTCGGCGCCGGAGCGCAGCAGCGTGCGGATATCGTCGATGGTGCGCACGCCGCCGCCGACGGTCAGCGGCATGAAGCAGGCTTCCGCGGTCCGCCGCACCACGTCGATCATGGTGCCGCGGTTCTCATGGGTGGCGGTGATGTCGAGGAAGCAGAGCTCGTCGGCGCCGGCCGCGTCATAGGCGATCGCCGCTTCGACGGGATCGCCGGCGTCGCGCAGGTCGACGAAGTTGACGCCCTTGACGACCCGGCCGTCCTTGACGTCGAGACAGGGGATCACGCGAACCTTGAACATTTATCTGCTCCTAAGCGGCCGCGCGGCGCGCTCTTGATCAGCGCCAGCGCTGCGGCGGGATCGAGCCGGCCGTCATAGAGCGCGCGGCCGGCGATCGCGCCGGCCAGCTTCTTGGCGCGCGGCGCCAGCATCGCCTTGACGTCGTCGATCGAGGCAAGACCGCCGGAGGCAATCACGGGAATGGAAATGCGATCGGCGAGCGCGATGGTCGCATCGAGATTGAGGCCCTTGAGGAGGCCGTCGCGCGCGATGTCGGTGAAGATGATCGCGGCAACGCCGGCATCCTCGAAGCGTTGCGCGATTTCCAGCGCGGTCACTTGCGAGCGTCTCGGCCCAGCCTTCGACCGCGACCTTGCCGTCGCGCGCATCGAGACCGACCGCGACGCGGCCGGGAAATTTCTTCGCCGCCGCCTTCACGAAGTCAGGATCGCGCACCGCCGCGGTGCCGATGATGACGCGCGCGACGCCCTTCTCCAGCCAGCCTTCGACCGTGCGCGAGATCGCGGATGCCGCCGCCAAGCTGCACCGGCATGGTGACCGCCTTCAGCATCGCCTCGACCGCCTGCGCATTGACCGGCTTGCCGGCAAAGGCGCCGTCGAGATCGACGACGTGCAGATACTCGAAGCCCTGCGCGGCGAAGGAACGCGCCTGCGCCGCCGGATCGAGGTTGAAGACAGTCGCGCGCGCCATGTCGCCCTGCTCGAGGCGCACGCACTGCCCGTTCTTCAGGTCGATCGGCCGGAAAGAGAATCACGGCTTCCACTTCAGAAAGTTGGAGATCAGGGCGAGGCCGAAGCGCTGGCTCTTCTCCGGGTGGAATTGCGTGCCGATCGCGGTGTCCTTGCCGACAATGGCGGTGACCGGCCCGCCATAATCGGCGCGCGCCAGCACATTCGCCTCGTTGGCGGCGGCGAGGTGATAGGAGTGCACGAAATAGGCGTGGCGGCCTTTCGGTCCCGAGCGGCAGCCGCTCCAGCACCGGATGCTCGCTGCACCATGTCGAGCGTGTTCCAGCCCATGTGCGGGACTTTCAAGTTCTCGTCGCGCGGCTGGATCTTGACGACGTCGCCCTCGATCCAGTTGAAGCCGTCGGTGACGACATGCTCCTTGCCGCGCGTCGCCATCAGCTGCATGCCGACGCAGATGCCGAAGAACGGCCGCGCCTTGCTGCGCACCGCCTCGGTCAGCGCTTCGAGCATGCCGTCGAGCGCATCGACGCCCCTGCGGCAATCGGCGAAGGCGCCGACACCGGGCAGCACGATGCGATCGGCGCGGAACACCGCGTCGGGATCGCGCGTCACCGAGATCTTCTCGGGATTTTCCGAGCGCGCGCGTGGCGCGCTCGAAGGCCTTAGCGGCGGAATGCAGATTGCCCGGAGCCGTAATCGATGATGGCAACGCGTCATCGCGATCCTCCTGGCTCTGGAAACAAACCGATAATGCCGCCTTGCGGCATCGGCGGCGCTTTCGAGAACGGCTGACCCGGAACGTTGCGGGTCGGCGGCGGGCCGCCGCGATCGACCGAATAGGGATCGCTGGTCACGCGGTTGCGCGCGGTCCAGCGATCGAAGAAGCGCCGCTCGGCGGTCTCTTCGTCATCGGCCACGACAACGTCGAGCATGCGCCACTTGCGCCGCGACAGCGTCCAGCGCCGCAGGCTCGCGGCTTCGAAACCAAGCAGCAGCGCCAGCACCACATTGACGACGAAGATGGTGCCGCGAGCCGACGCCGAGCGCAGCCAGGCCGAAATCGACCGCCAGCATCAGCACGATCCAGCCGAGCAGCGCCAGCCACAGCCGATGCCAGGCCAGCCAGATCACGCCCGCGACCGCGGCCCAGAAATGGAAGCCGTCGCGCACGAACGCAAACTTGTCGGTCGCTGTCAGATCAGCGCCGTTGGCTACCGGGGCATGCACCGTATAGACCGGCATCGCACTCTCCGCCGTAGAAACCTAGAGCTCTTGTTAGAGCATGATCTTTTCGGAAAACCGCTTCACACTTTTCCGGATCATGCCGCTAGCCGCCGAGCGAGCCCTTGGTGGATGGCACCTCGCCGGCCGCGCGCGGATCGATCGCGACGGCGGCGCGAAGCGCCCTCGCCAGACCCTTGAAGCAGGATTCGGCGATATGATGGCTGTTCTCGCCATATAGGGTCTCGACGTGCAAAGTCACGCCGGCGTTCATCGCAAAGGCGTTGAACCACTCCCGCACCAGCTCGGTGTCGAACGCGCCGATCTTGTCGCGCGGGAAATCGACCTTGAACACCAGCACCGGCCGGCCCGAGATGTCGATCACGACGCGCGACAGCGTCTCGTCCATCGGCATGTGGATCGAGGCATAGCGGGTGATGCCGGCCATCGTGCCGAGCGCCTGCTTGACGGCCTGGCCGAGCGCAATGCCGACGTCTTCGGTGGTGTGGTGGTGATCGACATGGAGATCGCCGTCGGCCTTGACCGTGATGTCGATGCGCGAATGCCGGGCCAGCAGATCGAGCATGTGGTCGAAGAAGCCGATCCCGGTCGCAGACCATGGACACGCCCGCGCCGTCGAGGTTGACGCTCGACCTCGATGTCGGTCTCCTTGGTCTTGCGCTTGATGGTCGCCGTGCGCATGGAAAATGCCGCTTTCCTTCGCTGTCGAAAACGCGGGTCTTTTAACAGGCCGATGTCGCCTTCGCTACTGCGGGATGACGCTCAAATGGCTGAAGTTCGGCCTATGGTGACCGGATTTCCGGCTCGGTCCGGCCGATTGTAACCGACGGCTCCAAGCCCCTAAATCTGGCGGGACGACGAGGATATTCATGCA
Organism: uncultured Alphaproteobacteria bacterium; assembly: GCA_963726865.1. Classification (GTDB taxonomy): domain Bacteria; phylum Pseudomonadota; class Alphaproteobacteria; order Rhizobiales; family Xanthobacteraceae; genus Bradyrhizobium. The sequence goes on from CAVSEE010000017.1 coordinate 84,208, forward strand.
AGCATCCCCCCAGGAGCCGGCGGTCTGGCACGGCACCACGATTTTGACGGTCCGCAAGGGCGGCAAGGTGGTGATCGGCGGCGACGGCCAGGTCTCGATCGGCCAGACCGTGATCAAGTCCAACGCCAAAAAGGTCCGCAAGCTCGGCAAGGGCGACGTGATCGGCGGCTTTGCCGGCGCCACGGCCGATGCCTTCACCCTGTTCGAGCGGCTGGAGAGCAAGCTCGAGCAATATCCGGGGCAATTGACCCGGGCCGCCGTCGAGCTCGCCAAGGACTGGCGCACCGACCGCTATCTGCGGCGGCTGGAGGCCATGATGATCGTCGCCGACAAGGACGTCTCGCTGGTCCTGACCGGCACCGGCGACGTGCTGGAGCCCGAGGCCGGCGTGATGGCGATCGGCTCCGGCGGCAATTACGCGCTGGCCGCCGCCCGCGCCCTGATCGACAGCGACAAGGACGCCGAGACCATCGTGCGCCGCGCGCTCGATATCGCCGCCGACATCTGCGTCTACACCAACCGCAACGTCACCATCGAGACGCTGTAGGAGTGCGCTGAGACGCATGCCGTGCCCGCCTTACGTCTTCCGGCCGATGACGGCGGCTGATCTGCCGATGATCGAACGTTGGCTCGGCCTCGCCGCATGTGCGGGACTGGTGGGGCGATCCGGCCGAGCAGTATTCGCTCGTCAGCGGCGATCTCGATGAACCCGCGATGGATCAGTTCATCGTCTCGGTCGACGGCAGCGATTTCGCCTACATCCAGTGTTACGACCTGACCGCCTGGAATTCCGGGCTTCGGCCAGCAGCCGAAGGGCACGCGCGGCATCGATCAGTTCATCGGCGAGCCCGACATGATCGGACGCGGCCACGGCTCGGCGTTCATCCGCGCCTTCGTCGACGACCGGCTGGCGCAGGGCGCGCCTCGGATCGTGACCGATCCCGATCCGGAAAATCCGCGTGCGATTCGCGCCTACGAGAAGGCGGGCTTTGAAAAAGTCCGCCTGGTCGATACACCTGACGGCATCGCTCTCCTGATGGTGCGTGACGCATGACTCTTTCACCGAAGCCGACCATCGCAACCGGTATCCCGGCTTGGCAATGGTTTGTCATCGCCGCCGCTGCTGCTCGTGCTGCAGGCGGCACTGCTCTACGGCATGGGCCGGCTGCCGATCTGCGCCTGCGGTTACGTCAAACTCTGGCACGGCGTGGTGCAGAGCTCGGAGAATTCGCAGCACATCGCCGACTGGTACACGCTGTCGCACATCCTGCACGGCATCTTGTTCTACGGCGCGACGATCCTGCTGTTTCCGAAACTGGCCTGGCCGGCTCGCCTGATCATCGCCATGCTGGTCGAAGGCGCATGGGAGCTGGTCGAGAATTCGAGCTGGATCATCGAGCGCTATCGCGCCGCCACCATCTCGCTCGATTATTACGGCGATACCATCGTCAATTCGGTTTCCGACACGCTGTCGATGGTGCTCGGCTTCCTGCTGGCGCGGAAGTTGCCGGTTGCCGCGACGATCGCGCTGGCGGTCGCCTTCGAGCTCGCGATGCTGCTGCACATTCGCGACAATCTGACGCTGAACATCCTGATGCTGATCTATCCCTTCGAGGCCATCAAGCAGTGGCAGGCCGGACCGCCGATCCTGTGATCCGGCTTGCCGACCGCCGGCTTCCGACATAGCTAGGACGCATGACAGACTTCTCTCCCCGCGAAATCGTTTCCGAGCTCGACCGCTTCATCGTCGGACAGGCCGACGCCAAGCGCGCGGTGTCGATCGCGCTGCGCAACCGCTGGCGGCGGCTGCAGCTCACCGGCTCCCTGCGCGAGGAAGTGCTGCCGAAGAACATCCTGATGATCGGGCCGACCGGCGTCGGCAAGACCGAGATCGCGCGGCGGCTGGCCAAGCTTGCGGGCGCGCCGTTCATCAAGGTCGAGGCGACGAAATTCACCGAGGTCGGCTATGTCGGCCGCGACGTCGAGCAGATCGTCCGCGATCTCGTCGAGGTCGCGATCGCGCAGGTGCGCGAGCGCAAGCGCAAGGACGTGCAGGCGCGCGCGCAACTCGCCGCCGAGGAGCGCGTGCTCGATGCGCTGGTCGGCCCCGGCTCCAGCGCCGCAACCCGCGAATCCTTCCGCAAGAAACTGCGCGCCGGCGAGCTCAACGACAAGGAAATCGAGATCGAGACGCAGTCGTCCGGCGGCATGCCGATGTTCGAAATCCCGGGCATGCCGGGCGCGCAGATGGGCGCGATCTCGATCGGCGACATCTTCGGCAAGCTCGGCGGCGGCCGCACCAAGACGCGGCGGCTGACGGTGGCCAACTCCCACGAAATTCTGGTTGCCGAAGAATCCGACAAGCTGCTCGACACCGACCAGCTGGTGCAGGAGGCGATCAACGCGGTCGAGAACAACGGCATCGTGTTCCTCGACGAGATCGACAAGATCTGCGTCCGCGAGAACCGCCTCGGCGGCGACGTCTCGCGCGAAGGCGTGCAGCGCGACCTGCTGCCGCTGATCGAGGGCACCACGGTCTCGACCAAGCACGGCGCGGTCAAGACCGACCACATCCTGTTCATCGCGTCCGGCGCCTTCCACATCGCAAAGCCCTCGGACCTGCTGCCGGAGCTGCAGGGGCGGCTGCCGATCCGCGTCGAGCTGCAGGCGCTGACCCGCGACGACATGCGGCGAATCCTCACCGAGCCCGAGGCCTCGCTGATCAAGCAATATGTCGCGCTGCTGAAGACCGAAGGCGTGACGCTCGACATCGCCGACAGCGCCATCGACGCGCTGGCCGACGTCGCGGTCGCCGTCAATTCGACCGTCGAGAACATCGGCGCACGGCGGCTGCAGACCGTGATGGAGCGCGTGCTCGACGAAATCTCCTTCGCCGCGCCCGACCGCAACGGCGAGACCATCAAGATCGATGCCGACTACGTGCAGAAGCACGTCGGCGACCTCGCCAAGAATGCGGATTTGAGCCGGTTTATTCTGTAGCCCCGCGTTGCACGCGGCCCGCCGGCCGTGTGATAACGCCCACCTGATCTCTTCGGGTGGGCGATGAACCTTCGGCTCTGGCAAAATGCTTGCTGGCAAAATTCCTGGCGGCTGATGCTGGCCGTCAATGCCGCCGTCCTCGTCGGCGTGTTTCTGCACAAGATCTCGCTGCCGCCCTACGTCCCCTACATTCACCTCCTCGTCGACTACCATTTCGGCTTCACCAAGCGCGCGCTGATCGGCGCCGTGGTGTCGCTGTTCACCGCGAAGGTGCCGGTGTGGCTGGTGTTCGCGCTTGCGGGCGCGGCGTGGCTGCTGACGCTGGGCCTGTTCGTTCAGCTGTTCCGGCGCACCTTCGGCTTCGACGCAAAACACCTGCCGCTGTTCGTGTTCATGGCGGGCTCGCCGTTCTTCCTGAAGAACTTCATGCACACGCTCGGCCATTTCGACATCTATGGCTGCCTGCTGGCGATATGCCTGCTGCTGATCCCGGCGCGGTCCGTTGCCTATGTGTGGCTGGCAGCGGCCTGCTCGGTCGTGCTGGTGCTGATCCACCACATCCATGTGCTGATGTATGTGCCGACCATCGCCGCCATCGTCGTGCTGCGCTACTACCTGCCGCACGGCCTGACGGTGAAAAACCTGATCGCGGGCTTCGCCGCACTCGCGGTGACCGGCTCGCTCTTCATCGCCACGCAGTTCTACGGCACGGTGGAGGTGCCCCAGCAGACCTTCGTCGACTATCTGCAGAGCCGGATGGCCGATCCCTCGCGCACCGATCTCCTGAGCTTTGCCTATATCTGGTACCAGCCGCTGTCGAAGGAGATCGCCGACACCTGGGCGCGGCTGCCGCACAACATTCTTGGCGTGCCGGTGTTCGCGCTGCTGATCTGGCTGCACACGCCGTTGTGGCGCTACTTTGCCGGCCTGATCGGCGCACTGCGCGGCGACACGCAGCGCCGCGTCGTCATCGCCGCGCTCGTTATCGTCACCGCCGGCTATCTCCTGATGTTCGCGCATCGTGTTCGACTATTCGCGCTGGGTGTCGAACTGGGCGGTGTGCATGTTCCTGATCCTGCACGCCGTGAAGACGCTGCCGGCTTCGCGCGAAACCCCGCTCATTCCCATCGGACGACACGAAGACCACGATCTTCGGCGCGATCGTCACGCTGATCCCGCGCGTCGGGATCGTGCGGCCTTTTTAGCGGACGTTAGAACCGCGCCCGCCGCACGCGCACATAGAGCGCGCCCTCGCCGCCGTGGCCGATGGCGGCTTCCTCGAAGCCGACCACCAGCGTGCGGAATTCCGGCAGCGCCAGCCATTGCGGCACCTGGCGGCGCAGCACGCCGCGCTCGGACTCAGCGCCGATCTTGCCCTTGCCGGTGATGACGAGCACGAAGCTGAAGCCGTCATGATGCGCGCGCTGCAGGAAGCCGAACAGCGCGCGGTGGGCGCGGGTCTGCGTCATGCCGTGCAGGTCGATGCGGGCGTCGATCTCTTTCTTGCCGCGCGAAAGCTGCGCGCGTTCGCGGCGTCCGATCGGCGCGAGCGGCGGCGCCTGCGGCTTGGGCGGCGGAGCAATCTTCACCGGCGATGGCAGGCGCGACGAAGCCGCGGGCGCCACCGGCGGCGCCGACGCCTCGACCGCATGGGGCCGCACCAGGCGTGGACTTCTGCGCAGCGGCTTTACTTGCCGCGCAACGCTATCCCAAAGCTGGCGCTCTTCGTCGCTCAGGCTGCGTTTGCGGCGCGTGCCCGCCGACAGATCCGGAATTTCCGGCGGACGGCGTTTCATCGGTCGTTGGCCTGGCGGCGGCGCTTGAGGTCACGCACCGGCACGGGCGCTTCCTTCGGCCGCGCCGCGGGCAGCGGAACCGACGCTTGCGCCGACGTGGCAGGCGTGGCGGCGCAGCGGGAGCAGCAGTCTTCGGCTGATCCTTAGCTGATCCTTGGGAGCCGACTTGCGGAAACAGCTTTGCGATTTTTTCCGACGGCCGCTCGTCCGGCACCGGCAGCTTGCGGCCGCGCGCGACGGGATCGAGACCTTTTGGGATCAGCATGACGAAGCGCGCATTGTTCTTGAGCCGTCCGGCCACCTTGCCCGCATCCGCGCCGGCGCCGAAATAGAGGTCGGCGCGCGCGGGGCCCACGATGGCCGAGCCGGTGTCCTGCGCGATCATCAGCCGGCGGAACGGCGTCTTGGCGCGCTCCGATTCGATCGGCAGGTCGCCTTCGATGAAGAACGGCGTGCCGTAGACATGCAGCGCCTTGTCGACCGCGATCGAGCGGCCCGCCGTCAGCGGCACGCCCTGGGCGCCGACCGCTTCGTCCTTGGCGGACAGGTTCACTTCGCGGAAGAAGATGTAGGAGCGGTTCTGCCGCCGCAGCTCGTTGGCGCCGTCGGGATTCTGCTCCATCCACTCCCTGATCTTCTGCATCGACATCTGGTCGCGCGGGACGATGCCGCGGTCGATCAGGATGCGGCCGACCGCCGTATAGGGATAACCGTTATGCGCATCGTAGTTGATCCGCACCATGCCGCCGTCCGGCAGCTCGATGCGCGCCGAGCCCTGGATCTGCGCGAACAAGAGATCGGTCTGGTTCTTCAGATAGGCGATTTCCAGCCCGCGGCCCTCGATCTTGCCGTCCTCGATTTCGGCGCGGTCGTAATACGGCACCAGCTTGCGGCGGCCGATCTTGCGATAGACCGCGCCCTTGTTCGGCAATCCGGCCGAAGCCTGGCTAAAACCTTTGACGAACAGGTTCGACGGGCGGCGATAGATCGGGACGCTGTAGATCTCGTTCTGCGTCAGCGAGCCTTCGATGATCGGCTCGTAATAGCCGGTGACGAAGCCTTCGCCTTCGCCGAGGCGCGAGATGCGCACCGGGAGGAAGTTCTCCTCGAAGAACGCCTTGGCCTTTGCGCCGTCGGCGAGCTCGAGCCCTTTGGCGACGTGGCAGGGGTCGCGCAACGAGGTGCCCAGCGCCTTTGGCTCCGCTGGCGGTCCGCTTTGCGCTGCGATCGGCTGGCAACTGGTGCGGAACGCCTTGTAGGCGGCGAGATGATCGTCATCGGCCCAACCGGTCACCTCGCTCCAGGCGACCGGCGCATACTGGCTGTTGGGAATCTCCACCGGCAGCTCGAGCGTGGGATACGGCAACAACCGCGGCTTCGGCAGCGGCTCAGTGCGGTGATAGCGGGAATGCACCGCGCGCGAATCCGCGCCGGCCGGCAACAGCGCCAACGTCAGCGCGATCAGCCAGCCCGCCGCGGCACGAATTCGATTGCCGCGCGGATCAGCTGGCGCTGCCGGTGCCAACCAGTTTCCAGTTCGGGTCGCGTGAGGTGGTGTCGCGGGCGAACGTCCAGACATCGGTGATATCGGCGACCTTGTCGGGATTGCCATCGACGACGGTGCCGTTCTTGTCGCGGGTCACGGAGATCATCTGCGACACGAAGCGAACGGTGAGTTGCGCGGCGCGGTCGCGCGCTTCCGCGGCGACGAGTTCGGCCTTGTCGATCGAGACGAAGCGCGTCTCGGTCTTCTGGTCGTGCTTCTCGCGGTCGCGGATGACGGTGTCGAAGCTCTCATAGACCTCGCTCGACAGGAGGTCGCGCAGCGCGCGGCGGTCGCCATTGGCAAAGGCCAGCACGATCATCTCATAGGCGCCGCGGGCGCCGGAGAGGAAGTGCCGGGGATCGAACGACGAATCCTGCGCAACGAGGGCATCGAGACCCTGCGCCAGCGGTGTGCCCGGCTCGGCAAGGCCCTTCCAGCGATCCGCCGCCGGCGTCACGTCGGCGGTCGGCGCCAGCGGCGCCTGGTCGATCACGCTGCCCGGGATCGGCACGACGTTGTCAGGCGCGCCCGGGGCGACATTGCGCGGCGAGCGCTCGAAGGGCGGCCGCTCTTGCCCGGTCCGCTGCCCGAGAACGCTGCGCAGGCGCAGGAAGATGAAGACGGCCAGCGCCAGAAAGATGATGGTGTAGATATCCACGTCGCAAATCGCCTTCTTGCTTCTCACGCCGGCAACGGGTCCGGGGGACTTTGCGTTCCCCGAGGCGGAAACGGCCAAGCTTACATCACCGATTGAGTCCGCAGCATGTAGGCATGAAACTGTGCCCGGCCAATGGCGCGTTTTGGCGCGGTCATATTAGCGCGTTTCGGCGGCAAGGGGAAACCCGATCATGCCCGGAAATCGCGCATCTTCAATAATTTACGGTAAGATCGGGGTATGCCGCCGGGCAGCCCTGACCGCCCGGCGGCCGTTCCGCGGACCATCGCCATCCTTCTCCTTGTGCAGCGGCGCAGCCCTATGATAGCCACTCGCGCCGACCCGGGCATTTTCGCAACCTGATGCGCGAATCGTGGCCTGAAACCGGTCCTTTGGCCCCCCGCCCGCTCCAGGAGAGATTTCCATGACCAACGGCAACGGCGCCCCGCAGGAGGCAACCCCTCCCCAGCTCAACGTGCTGGCGCAGTACACCAAGGATCTGTCGTTCGAGAACCCGAACGCCCCCGCTTCCCTGCAGCAGCAGCAACAGCAGCCGGCGATCAACATTCAGATCAACGTTTCCGCCAACAACGTCGCCCAGAACGAGTTCGAGGTGACGCTGCACATCGACGGCAAGGCGGAGAATAACGGCAAGGTGCTGTTCTCCTTCGACCTCGCCTATGCCGGCGTGTTCCGCATCGTCAACGTGCCGCAGGAGAACCTGCACCCGCTGGTCATGATCGAATGCCCGCGGCTGCTGTTCCCGTTTGCGCGCGAGATCGTCGCAACGTCGGTGCGCGATGGCGGCTTCCCGCCTCTGATGCTGGATCCCGTGGATTTCGTCGGGCTCTACCGGCAGAACATGGAGCGGCAGCAGGCCGCAGCCGCCGCGCAGGCCAAGCCGAGCTGATAGCTCTAGCTGCGGCCGGCAGGAAATCGTTCCAGATCGGCTTGTCGCCGAGGGTGGCGACAAAGGCCCGGTGCGCGGCGCGGTCTTCCTCGCTCACGCGCGCGACAAGCGGCGTCTCGCGCTGCCGCCGCGGCATGTCCCCGCCGCCAACCCTGATGTCGGCGCTCTCGGCCGCCAGGATCAGTTGCGACTGCCGCGCCCCGATCAGGTCGATATAGACTTCGGCGAGCAACTCGGCGTCGAGCAGCGCGCCGTGCTTGGTGCGGCGGGAATTATCGATCGCATAGCGCGAGCAGAGATCGTCCAGCCGGTTGGAGACGCCGGGATGCTTGCGGCGCGCCAGCAGCAGCGTATCGACCAGGCGGTCCCGGGGGATCGCCACGCGCTTGATGCGATCGAGCTCGGCATTGATGAAGCTGATGTCGAACGACGCGTTGTGGATCACCAGCGGTGCATCGCCGATGAAGGCCAGAAATTCCTCCACCACTTCCGCAAACAGCGGCTTGCTCGCCAGGAACTCGGTGGAGAGGCCATGGACGGCAAAGGCCTCCGCCGGCATGTCCCGCTCGGGGTTCATGTAGCGGTGAAAGCTCTGCCCCGTCGGCATGCGGTTGAACAGCTCGACGCAGCCGACCTCGACCAGGCGGTCGCCGCGCAAGGGATCAAGGCCGGTGGTTTCGGTATCGAGGACGATTTCGCGCATGGTCGATCAGGCTCAGGAGCGCGGCGAATCAGGCCCGCCGCCTCGGCATCTTAACGACCTCGGCCAGAATGTGCTTGATTTGAACGCGCACGGGATCGAGGCCGTGCGAGGTATCCACGACGAAATCCGCGCGCCGGCGCTTTTCCGCATCCGGCGTCTGCCGCGCAATGATGGAATCCAGTTTCGCGGCATCCATGGTGCCGCGCGCCAGCACGCGCTCGCGCTGCAGTTCCGGCGACGTCGTCACCACCACGACGGCATCGACGCGCTTTTCGCCGCCGGTCTCGTACAGCAGCGGCACGTCCACCACGACCACGGGTGTGCCGGCGGCTTCCGCATCGGCGAAGAATTTTTGCCGCCCGGCTCCCAGCATGGGATGAACGATCTGCTCGAGCTGCTTCATGGCCGCGGGATCGTGCACCACCCGCTCGCTGAGTTTTTGCCGGTCCACCTTGCCGTCCGCCGTCGTGCCGGGGAAAGCCGCCTCGATGGCCGGAACCGCCGCCCCTTCGTAGAGTTTGTGGACCTCGGCGTCGGCGTCATAGAGCGGCACGCCGGCTTCCACGAACAGTTTCCCCGTCGTGGATTTGCCCATTCCGATCGAGCCGGTCAGTCCAAGAACTAGCATCGTGTCCGCCATCCGGTTTCAAACACCGAGTAGCCCCTGCCCGCGCAGGAATGCAAGCAGCGGCAATAGCGGCAGGCCGAGGATCGTGAAATGGTCGCCGTCGATACGCTCGAACAGGTGTACGCCCAATCCTTCCAGCTGATAGGCGCCGACGCTGGTCGTGACACGTTCGCCGGCCGTATCCAGATAGGTCCGGATTTCGTCGCCGCTCAGGTGCCGCATGGTCATGCGCGCGACCGAGACATCGGAAAACAGCACCTTGCCGCCATGCGCGACTGCGACGGCGGAATGAAGCTCATGGGTATTGCCGGCCAGAGCACGCAACTGCTCCGCCGCCTGCGCGCGGCCGGCCGGCTTGGAAAACAGGCGCTGGCCCGAGCGCCAGCGTCTGGTCGGCGCCGATGACGTAGCGGTCCGGCATCTTTGCCGAGATGAGAAGCGCCTTCTGCTGCGCCAGCAGCGCGGCAATTTCTCCGGGCTTCAACAGGCCCGATTTTTCCTGAATCGCACGCTCGTCGATATCGGCAGGCACCGCCTCGAAGGCGAGGCCGGCATTGCCGAGCAGCATCTGCCGCGCGCGGCTTTGCGATGCCAGCACCAGCGGATCCTTGCCGCGCCAGATCGTCATGCGGAAGGGCTCATTCGGCGTGTCGCGTCTTCTGCCGGTCGGCATAGAGCTTCATGATGGCCGCCGCGGTCTCCTCGATGGAACGGCGAGTGACGTCGAGCTGCACCCAGTCGAATTTGGCGCTGAGCCGCCGCGCGAAAGCGACCTCATCGGTGACTGCCTGGCGGTCGATGTACTCTTCATTCGACGGTGTCGTCGCGCCCATGCTGAGCAGCCTGTTCTGCCGCACCTGGATCAGCCGCTCCGGTGTCGCATGCAGGCTCACCACCAGCGGCTTCTTGAGGGTCTCGAGCTGATGCGGCGGCGGAATGCCCGGCACCAGCGGAACATTGGCGGTGCGGATGCCGCGGTTGGCGAGATAGATGGAGGTCGGTGTTTTCGAGGTGCGGGATACGCCGACCAGCACGACATCGGCCTCCTCCAGGCCTTCGACATGCTGACCGTCGTCATGGATCATGGTGTAGTTCAGCGCATCGATGCGCGCGAAATATTCGGCATTGAGCACGTGCTGCGCGCCAACCTTGCCCGGTGGTGGCCGCGCCGAGATAGGCCTCGAACAGCTGCATGACCGGGCCGATGATCGACAGGCTCGGAACATTCATCTCCCTGCACTTGCCTTCCAGGCGATGAACCAGATCCCTCTCCAGCAGCGTGAACAGCACGATGCCCGGCGCTTCCTCGATCTCGCTCAGCACGCGGTCGAGCTGCTTCTGGCTGCGCACCAGCGGATAGACATGTTCGACCGCGCTGACATTGGCGTATTGCGCAGCGACCGCGCGCGCCACCGTAATCAGCGTTTCGCCGGTCGAGTCCGAGACCAGATGCAGGTGAAAATAATTGCCTGACGTCGGCACCAAAACCCCTGTGTATCCTGTGAGTCCTTGTGGAGCTTATCCGCAATATGTGGGCCTGGGTCCCTGCCCTCGGGATAACTCGCCAACTTCTGCACAGGGCCTCTCGGAAGGACAAGTTCAAAGCCCGATCGCAATGATAGTGAGAATATGTGGATTTGTCTCTGCATATGCTGGCCACGGAACGAGGCAAGCCACTGACTCCGGTCGCATTATCGCCATCGACTAGCGAGTTCGCCAAAAATGTTGAGAGGATGTGAACAAAGGACCGGCGACGGATGGACGGGAATGTGTGAGTCCAATCAACGCTCAAGACTCTACAAACCTAAGAATTCTAAAAATTATTAGTTTAGAAGAGACCGGTTTTGCGGATATGTATCCGTCCCTCGCTGGCAGGCTCCTTTCAACGCCGCGGAAACGCAAAGGTGCCATTAGGCTTCGCAGAGTTTTGGGGCTTCGCAGAATTTTCTGCGGCGGGTGATGAGGGTGAGAGACGGCCGATGTACGAGTGGATCAAGGCGCTGCATGTGATCGCGGTCATCTCCTGGATGGCCGGCATGCTCTATCTGCCGCGGTTGTTCGTCTACCACTGCGAGGCCGAGCCCGGCTCAAAGCAGTCGGAGACGTTCAAGGTGATGGAGCGCCGGCTTCTGAAAGCGATCATCAACCCCGCGATGATCGTCACCTGGCTTGCCGGGCTGTATCTGGTTTGGGCGGGCCACTGGTACACTTCGCCGTGGTTCTACGCGAAGTTCTTCCTGGTGTTCCTGCTCTCGGGCCTCCATGGCGCCTTTTCGGGCTGGGTGAAGGATTTTGCCGCCGACCAGAATACCAATAGCCAGAAATTCTACCGTATTATCAATGAGGTACCTACGGTATTGATGGTCCTCATTGTCATTTTGGTGATCGTCAAGCCGTTCTGATCAACAGCTGCCCTGCCCGCTCCTCCTTGCGGAGACCCCACCGATTTTCTATATTCGATTCATCCCACCCCACGCAGGCGGATGTGGTCGCGTTCCGGCTTCTTTATTGGACCGGCCGCCGCATCAGGTTTGAAGCCCTTACCGGCACCTTCCTCGCTTAGACCTGCGGACCTTCCTTTTTCGTGTCCGCAATTTCTCCAAGCCGTCTCGCATCCCTTCCCAACCAAGAACGCTCCACAGGACGACCCCCAATGCGGGAAATCAAACTTCAAGACCTCAAATCAAAAACGCCGGCCGAGCTCGTCTCGTTCGCGGAAGAGAACGGGGTCGAAAACGCCAGCACCATGCGCAAGCAGGAGTTGATGTTCGCCATCCTCAAGCAGCTCGCGATCGCTGAAACCGACATCATCGGCGAAGGCGTCGTCGAAGTTCTCTCCGACGGCTTCGGCTTCCTCCGCTCGCCGGATGCCAACTACCTGCCCGGCCCCGACGACATCTACGTCTCGCCCTCGCAGATCCGCCGCTTCGGCCTTCGCACCGGCGACACCATCGAAGGCCATATCCGCAGCCCGAAGGAAGGCGAACGCTATTTCGCGCTGCTGAAGGTCAACACGCTCAATTTCGAGGACCCGGAAAAGGCCAAGCACAAGGTCAATTTCGACAACCTCACGCCGCTGTTCCCCAATCAGCGCTTCCGCATGGAAATCGACGATCCCACGCGCAAGGATCTTTCCGCGCGCGTCATCGATATCGTCGCTCCGATCGGCAAGGGCCAGCGCGCCCTGATCGTGGCCCCTCCCCGCACCGGCAAGACGGTGCTGATGCAGAACATCGCGCACTCCATCACCGCCAATCATCCCGAATGCTATCTGATCGTGCTTCTGATCGACGAGCGTCCGGAAGAAGTCACGGACATGCAGCGCTCGGTGAAGGGCGAAGTCGTGTCGTCGACCTTCGACGAGCCCGCGGTGCGTCACGTCCAGGTCGCGGAAATGGTGATCGAAAAGGCAAAACGCCTGGTCGAACACGGCCGCGACGTCGTGATCCTGCTCGACTCGATTACGCGCCTCGGCCGCGCCTACAACACCGTGGTGCCCTCCTCCGGCAAGGTGCTGACCGGCGGTGTCGACGCCAACGCGCTGCAGCGGCCAAAGCGGTTCTTCGGCGCCGCGCGCAACATCGAGGAAGGCGGCTCGCTGACCATCATCGCCACGGCGCTGGTCGATACCGGCAGCCGCATGGACGAAGTCATCTTCGAAGAGTTCAAGGGCACCGGTAACTCCGAACTGATCCTCGACCGCAAGGTCTCGGACAAGCGGACCTTCCCGGCGATCGACATCTCGCGCTCCGGCACCCGCAAGGAAGAGCTGATCACCGATCCGCAACTCCTGAAGAAAATGTACGTGCTGCGCCGGATCCTCAATCCGATGGGCACGATGGATGCCATCGACTTCCTGCTCGACAAGCTGCGTAGCACCAAGAGCAACAGCGATTTCTTCGAGTTCGATGAATACCTGATGCGCCGGGCTCGCGCCGGCATCCTGACGGTGGTTGCCGTCCTGGTGTCGGCCGTAGCAGCGCTCGCGCAAGAGACCGCGCAGGAAAAACTGAAAGTCATCTACGGGCTGTCGATCCCTGACCGGGTCGGCAGCCTTGTTTATGGACGGTCCGTCGATTTCGAATCGAAGTCACCGGGCCTTGGCTACTCGCTTCGCTTCGGCGGCCGGCCGGGCTGGATGGTCGACGTCTATCTCTATGATCTCGGGCAGAGGACGATTCCGGCGGATGCCGAATCAGACGTGATCCGCAATCAGCTGGCGCAGGCGAGGGGCGATGTTTTCGAGCTCGGCAAGCGCGGCACCTATGCCAACGTCACCGACAAGGGCGACTTCACAGTGCCGGCGACGGGCAAGCCGCGCTTCATCTGCGCGAGCTTCAACTATCTGCGCGGCGACCGTGTCGACATTGACGTCGACAGTTTTCTTTGCCTGTCGTCCTGGAACAACAAATTCGTCAAGATCCGGATGACTGCGCCGAAGGGCACGATGTTGCGGGCGGATGCGACGGACTTCGTGCAGACCTGGATCAAGCTGCTGCGCTGAGGGCAGGGCGGTTTGTTGCGGTGCTTGCTGCAGCGGGATTGCAGCAAAGATGGCGCGGCCACACATCGCTATGCAAGTAACTTATTGAAATATAATAAGTTATCATGCGCGGCGCGGGCTAATGCCTGCGTTAGGCCGGCTGAATTGCTGCTTGCCTTGCTGCAGCCCGCCGAGGCTTGGGTCGCGAAACCGCGTTGCCTTTTCAGGGGCGGCGGGACAATTAGGCGATGCACCCCCGCGACCAGACCATCTTCGCACTTTCCTCCGGCCGGGCGCCCAGCGCCATCGCCATCGTGCGCGTGTCCGGACCGGAAGCCGGCGCCGTGCTTGCGGCTCTTGCTGGCAAGGCGCCCGCGCCACGCGTGGCGACGCGGGCGCTACTGAAGACCGCCGACGGTCAGCCATTGGACGACGCGGTCGTGCTCTGGTTTCCGGGACCCGCCAGCGCCACCGGCGAGGACGTCGCCGAATTCCATGTCCATGGCGGGCGCGCCGTGCTGGCCTCGTTGTTCGCCGCGTTGTCGGCGCACCGAAAATGTCCGGCCCGCCGAGCCCGGCGAATTCACCCGCCGCGCCTTCGAGAACGGCAAGCTCGATCTCACCGAAGCCGAAGGCCTCGACGATCTCATCCACGCCGACACCGACCGGCAGCGACGCCAGGCGCTGCGGCAGCTGCAGGGACTGCTTGGCGACAAAGCGCGCGACTGGCGCGCGCAGATCATCGAAGCCTCCGCGCTGATCGAGGCCGGCATCGATTTTTCCGACGAGGGCGATGTGCCGACCGAGCTGATCCAGCCGGCGGTGATGAAGATCAAACGGCTGCTCGCCGATATCGAGAAAGTGCTCGCGGCACAGGGCCAAGCTGAGCGTCTGCGCGACGGCATCGTGGTCGCGATCGCCGGCCCGGTGAATGTCGGCAAGTCGACCTTGATCAATCAGCTCGCGCGCCGCGAGGTCGCGATCGTCTCACCGCACGCCGGCACCACGCGCGACATCATCGAGGTGCAGCTCGATCTCGACGGCTATCCCGTGACTGTCATCGACACCGCGGGGATTCGCGACACCGACGATCCGGTCGAGCAGGAGGGCGTGCGCCGCGCGCGGGTGAGGGCAGGGGAAGCGGATCTCGTCTTGTGGCTGGATACGTCGGGGGTGCCGGTCGAGTATCAGGGAACGGCACCGGTCTGGCTGGTGCACAACAAGATCGACCTTGTCCGGCCGCAGGCTGGCGCGGTCGACGCTCAGGGTCGGCCAATGGCCGAGTTCCGGATTTCCGCCAGGCACGGCGCCGGCCTGCCCGAGCTGATCGCGGCGCTGGTCGGTTTCGCGCAAAACTATTTTGGCGGCAGCGAGGGGGGCTTGATCGCCCGTGAGCGGCAGCGGATGCTGGTCAAGGACACGGCGGATTCGCTGCGCCGGGCGATCGCGGTGGTCGGCGAGGGCGAGGAACTCGCCGCCGAGGAACTGCGTGCCGCGGCCTATTCCCTCGGCCGGCTGCTCGGCCGGGTCGATGTCGAAGACATTCTCGACGTCATCTTCCGGGAATTCTGTGTCGGAAAGTAATATTCTTTCGTTCAACCGATTAACAGATTGTTTCACGTGAAACGTGGCCGGTTCCGGTTTCCGAACGCTCCCGTTTCACGTGAAACAATCCAGCCGGCACCTCCACTTACCGCTTTCGGCTTTGACCACTGCCACGATAGAAGTCCGGCCATGTCCGCGCCCTCGGAAACATTCGACGTCATCGTCATTGGCGGTGGCCACGCCGGCTGTGAAGCCGCGGCGGCCGCCGCCCGCATGGGTGCGAAGACGGCGCTGGTCACCCATCGCTTTTCGACCATCGGCGCGATGTCCTGCAACCCCGCCATCGGCGGTCTCGGCAAGGGCCATCTGGTCCGCGAGGTCGACGCGCTCGATGGACTGATGGGCCGGGTCGCCGACGCCGGCGGCATCCAGTTTCGGATGCTGAACCGCCGCAAGGGTCCGGCCGTTCGCGGACCGCGGGCCCAGGCCGACCGCAAGCTTTACGCCGCCGCGATGCAGGCGGCGATCCGCGAGACCGCCAATCTCGAGTGTGATCGAGGGCGAGGCGGACGAGCTGATCGTCGCGGGCGGCCGCGTCACCGGGATCCGCCTGGCCGACGGCCGCGAGCTTGCCGCCGGCGCGGTGGTCATCACCACCGGCACCTTCTTGCGCGGTCTGATCCATCTCGGCGAAAAGAACTGGCCGGCGGGCAGGGTCGGGGAGGCGCCGGCGCTGGGCCTTTCGGCCTCCTTCGAACGCGCCGGCTTTACCCTCGGCCGCCTCAAGACCGGGACGCCGCCGCGGCTCGATGGCTCGACCATCGACTGGTCCGCGGTCGAGATGCAGCCCGGCGACGACCCGCCGGAGCCGTTCTCGGTGATGACCGACCGGATCACCACGCCGCAAATCCAGTGCGGGATCACCCGGACCACGCCGGCGACCCATGAGGTGATCCGGGCCAACGTGCATCGCTCGCCGATGTACTCCGGCCAGATCAAGAGCACCGGCCCGCGCTATTGCCCCTCGATCGAGGACAAGATCGTCCGCTTCGGGGATCGTGAGGGCCATCAGATCTTCCTGGAGCCGGAGGGCCTCGACGACAGCACGGTCTATCCCAACGGCATCTCGACCTCGCTGCCGGAGGAGGTCCAGCTCGCCATCCTGGCCTCGATCCCGGGTCTCGAGCGGGTGAAGATGGTCCGGCCGGGCTACGCCATCGAATACGACCACGTCGATCCCCGCGAGCTCGAGCCGACCCTGCAGACCAAGCGTCTCGCTGGTCTTTTCCTGGCCGGTCAGATCAACGGCACCACGGGCTACGAAGAGGCCGCCGGGCAGGGGATCGTCGCGGGGTTGAACGCGGCCTTGGCCGCCAGCGGCGCCGACCCGATCGTGTTCGACCGGGCCGACGGCTATCTCGGGGTCATGATCGACGACCTCGTCACCCGCGGGATCACCGAGCCCTATCGGATGTTCACCTCGCGCGCCGAGTACCGGCTGACGCTGCGGGCCGACAATGCCGATCAGCGCCTGACCGACAAGGGCATCGCGCTGGGCTGCGTCGGGCCGGCGAGGGCGGAGCGCCACGCCGCCAAGATGGCGGCGCTGGAGGCCGCGAAGGCGCTTGGCGAAGTCGCTGGCGATCACGCCGAACGAAGCCGGCCGCCACGGCCTCGCCCTCAACCGCGACGGCAACCGCCGCTCCGCCTTCGAGCTGCTGGCCTATCCCGAGGTCGAATGGCCGACCCTGCTCGGCATCTGGCCGGAGCTCTCGGCCATCGATCCCGCGATCGCGGTCCACCTTGAGATCGACGCCAAGTACGACGTCTACCTCAAGCGCCAGACCGCTGACGTCGATGCCTTCCGTCGCGACGAGGGCCTGGTTCTGACCGGCATCGACTATGCCGAGGTGCCCGGGCTTTCCAACGAAGCCCGCGCCAAGCTTCGGGCGCATCAGCCGCGAACGGTGGGGCAGGCGGGCCGGATCGACGGCATGACGCCGGCTGCGCTCGGCATCCTGGCCGCCTATCTGCGGCGGGAGGCCCGACGGAAAAATCTGAAGGCTTCGGCCTGACGTTTCACGTGAAACACCATGGCCCGTTCACCCCAGCAACCCGACCTCGCCTCCGACAAGGCTGCCGCCCTCGCCCTCACTCCTGTTTCACGTGAAACAGAGGCGCGGCTCGATCGCTACGTCGCGCTCCTGCTGGAGTGGCAGGCCAAGACCAATCTCGTCGCCCCCTCCACGCTTCCAAATCTCTGGACCCGCCATATCTCCGATTCGCTGCAGCTCCTGAGCATCGCGCCCAAGGCAAAGACCTGGATCGATCTCGGCAGCGGCGGCGGCTTTCCCGGCGTGGTGCTGGCTTGCGCTCTGGCGGAGACGCCGGGCGCGATCAGTTCACCTGGTCGAGCGCATCGCCAAGAAGGCAGCGTTTCTGCGCGAAGCGATTCGCGTCACCGGCGCGCCGGGGGCTGTGCATCTCGCCGACATCGGGGATACTGTGGAAAGATTTGCAGGGCTCGTCGATTGCGTTACGGCCCGCGCGGTGGCTCCGCTACATCAGCTTATCGGCTTCGCAGACCCGCTGGTGAAACGAGGCGCTAAGGCGTTGTTTCTCAAGGGCCAAGATGTAGAGGCCGAATTGACCGAGGCCACTAAATATTGGAAGATTGAGCCAAAGCTTCATTCCAGCCGCACGGGCGGACAGGGCTGGATCGTCGAACTCGATGCCATCGAGCGGCGCAACGCTTCCGCGGACTAGCTGGGGACAGCGGCCATGGACGTAATTGATAAGATATATCAAGAGGATAGGTCACCGAAGCCGGTGGGCCACCCGCGCATCCTGTCGCTCGCCAATCAGAAGGGCGGCGTCGGCAAGACCACGACGGCGATCAATCTCGGTACCGCGCTGGCCGCGATCGGCGAGCGCGTGTTGATCGTCGATCTCGATCCCCAGGGCAACGCCTCGACCGGCCTTGGCATCGACCGGCGCAGCCGCAACACCTCGACCTATGACGTGCTGATCGGCGAAGCGCCGCTGCGCGACTCGGTCGTGCCGACGGCGGTGCCGCGGCTGCACATCGCGACCTCGACCATGGACCTCTCCGGCCTCGAGCTTGAGCTCGGCACCACGCCCGGCCGCGCCTTCCGCCTGCGCGACGCCATCGCGGCGCTGAACAACAACGCCACGCCGGACACCGACTACACCTATGTGCTGATCGACTGCCCGCCGTCGCTCAACCTGCTCACCGTCAATGCGATGGCCGCGTCGGATGCGATCCTGGTGCCGCTGCAATGCGAGTTCTTTGCGCTCGAAGGTCTGTCGCAACTGTTGCAGACGGTCGAGCAGGTCAAGACCACGCTCAATCCGAACCTGTCGATCCACGGCATCGTGCTGACCATGTTCGACAGCCGCAACAATTTGTCGAACCAGGTCGTCGCCGACGTGCGCCAGTTCATGGGCAGCAAGGTCTACAACACCATGATCCCGCGCAACGTGCGCATCTCCGAGGCGCCGTCCTACGGCAAGCCGGTGCTGGTCTACGACCTCAAATGCGTCGGCAGCGAAGCGTATCTCAAGCTCGCCACCGAAGTGATCCAGCGCGAACGCGAGCTGCGCGCGCATTGAGGCATCGCCTCCCCCGATTGTGAAATTCTAAGTTTTGGAGTGCTGAGTGAATCCAAGGGAGCTGGCGACGATGGCCGACGAAGCGCGTTCGCGACTGGGCCGCGGTCTTGCAAGTCTGATCGGTGATGTCGGCGGCGAGGCCGCGCATGTCGATCGCCCGCGCAATAACCGCAAGGTGCCGATCGAGTTCCTGAAGCCGAACCCGCGCAACCCGCGCCGCGCCTTCTCCGAGGCCGAACTCAACGAGCTCGCCTCCTCGATCAAGCAGCACGGCGTGATCCAGCCGATCGTGGTCCGGCCCGTCAAGGGCGCCCATGACCGCTTCGAGATCATCGCCGGCGAACGCCGTTGGCGCGCCTCGCAGCTTGCGGGCCTGCACGAAGTTCCGATCGTGCCGGCCGATGTCAGCGACAGCGACGCGCTGGAGATCGCCATCATCGAGAACGTCCAGCGCGAAGACCTCAACGCGATGGAGGAGGCGCAGGGCTATCACGCGCTCGCCGACGAGTTCAAACGCAGCCAGGAAGACATCGCCAAGATCGTCGGCAAGAGCCGCAGCCATGTCGCCAACATGATGCGGCTGACCAGGCTGCCGTCGGAGGTGCAGGCCTATATCGCCTCCGGCCAGCTCTCCGCGGGCCATGCCCGCGCGCTGATCGGCGTGCCCGATCCGCTTAGCGCCGCCAAGCGCATCGTCGAGGAAGGCCTCAACGTTCGCCAGACCGAGGCGCTGGCGCATGAAGAGGGCGTGCCCGAGCGCAAGCCGCAGAAGCCGCGCGGCGGCGGTGGCGGCGCTGTCAGGCAGAAGGACGCCGACACGCTTGCGCTGGAGAAGCGCGTCAGCGACGCGCTGGGCCTCACCGTCACCGTCAATCACCGCGATCCCGGCGGCAGCGTGCAGATCAGCTACAAGAGCCTCGAGCAGCTCGACGAGGTGATGCGGCGGCTGGCGCGCTCGGCCTGAAGCGCAACCGCGTTCACGACCGACAGCCGGTGCTCCTCGCCGCCGGCGGCTTGTTCGAGCCAGCCCGACACTTCATGGTTGGAAAGGCTTTTGCGGCCGATCTCGAAATTGGCAAAGAGATCGCCGTTCTGATTGTGCTTGCCGGTGCGCTGCACGATGGCCGTGAAATAGTCGGCGAAGCGCGCGGCCTTGTTGCGATAGACGAACTCGGCATCGGGCCCGACCGGATCGGACATCGCCACGCGATAGAACAGTTTTAGGGGATCGTGGCTGTCAGCCTCGACGAAAAACAGCGGCTTGCCGTCGATGCGGGCACCTTGCAGGATCGCGGTCCCGCTCGCCGCTTTTTCCTTGTCGGCGAAGAACACATGCGCGTCATAGGTCATCAGCGGCTCGACCCGCATCGCTTCGATGCCGAGGAATGACACTAGCGCGGCGTGGTTGTTGGGCCGGTAAAGGATCCACGGCGGCTCCTCAATGGTGCAGGTCTGGCTGAGCGCGTTCATCAGCGCGACGCGTCTGCCGGCGACAGCTTCGCAGCGCGCTAGTATCTTGCCTATCATCTCGTCGGTCGCAGCGGCCGCGAACGCGATCTGTGGGCAATCGCTGCCATCGCCGGACTTCCAGTAGTGATGCTGCACATGAGCCAGCATGTTGATGAACACGATCGCGGCATCCGGCCGATGACGCTCGACGGCGCGGATGAATGCCATCGCCGACAGATATTCGAAGAAGACGATGAACACGGCATTGGTCGGGCCGAACTGGCGAAAGCCGCGCCAGAACACGCGCAATCCGTCGAGGAAATCGCTGCCGTTGGTCGCGCGCAGCAGCGTGCTGGCGAGATCAAGGCCCTTGCGGGCGGCCGTCAGCTTGGAGAAGTCGAGATAGTTTTTGGCGAGGTAGCGGGGCAGGGCGATCAGCCCCTGATACTCGGCGGGATAGGCATCCTCCGAAAACGTCCAGGGATCGGGCAAGAACACCTTGCAGGCTTCGGCCGAACGCCGGTTACCGTTCATGACGCCCCAAACGACGGAGCTAAGCCCGCGCTTGCTCCAGCGCTCCCAGAGCTGGTCCTCGGCCAGATTGGGCACGTCGCCGAGGTTCTTCACGCCGTGCTGGCTGGAAGGCACGCCGGTATGGACCGATACCCACTGTACCCACGGCTCGAGAAAACCGGTGTCATATTCGTCCGAGGTAAAGGTGCTGGCGCGGCTCCAGCCGAGCACGCGCTGCAGATGCTGCAGCCCATTGCGGGCCGCGATATTCTGCAGCAGTTCCCGATTGAACTCGTTCAGCTCGATCAGCAGCATCAGTTTGCCCTTGGCGCCGGCCATGCACTCTACTGTCTGGAGACCAGCAGTTCCATCCCGTTGCTTTCAATCAGTTTCGTCATGTCGTGAGCTTGCCGGTAGTCCGCGAAGAGGGTGAGGATCGATGGATGGGTACCGCCGGGCGGATAGAAGATGGCCGTGCAGCCGGTCGAGCCGTTGAGCCGTTTGGTGAGAGAGTTCGTCGGCTGCAAGCCCGTAGAAGAAAAACTCCATTTGAGCCTTGAATGGCGCAAAAGCGGCGATGTGATAGATCGAGGCGGTCGCCGTGAAGACCCGGCATCCCTGCGCCAATAGCTCACCCACCTTCTGGTTAAGCTCAAAGCCGGCTTCGATGCGAAGCTGGTCGTCGGCAAATCGCCGCTGCAGGTTTTGGTCGCTCATGGCCAGAGGCGACGTCAGGGCGAACATTATAGCTGCGAGAATGGCGGCCACCATCCCGTCGCGCGCCAGCCATTGCCGCCCGGATGGCACCATCTTCGGTTCGAGCCACAGGCGCGCGACGGCATAGAGCGGAACAAAGACACCGATCAGCAGGAAGCTGAGAATGTTGCGCAGGTCATAGGCCGCCATGTTGGCCCAGGTCGCGATCGCCACGTAGAGCGGCAGCGCGAACCATCGCAGACGCTTGACGAACAGGCAGAGCAGCAGGCCCAGCACGAAGACGATCCGGAAGGGAATCGTGAATGTGGAATTGAAGAGGTCGAGCGCCCGCGCGAGCCTTTCGCTGAGCAAACTGGGGACCGGCAGGCTCGATATCGGGTTCTGCACATGCGCGTAATAGATCGCATACAGGATCATCAGGACCGACAACAAACCGATAGCGGCCACGATAACGCGATTGCGGTCGGCGGGTCGGAGATACTTCCAGGCATCGGTGCAGATCCCGGCCAGGACCGCGAGCGCGAGCAGACCATGCAGCGGCTTGATGGCCGCGGCGAGCGACACGAGGCAGAGCGCCAGCAGCGCGTTGGTGATCTTCTCCCGGTCAAGGCGGCCGCCATCGGGCGCACTCGCCACAAACAGCACCACGCCGGATGATGCGAAGATCGCCGCCACCCAGTCGGGAAATCCCGAATAGAGCGTCGATCGCAACCACGGTGTACGGATCTCGGCAACGAACCAGACGAAGGCAAGGCCGGCCACGAGAGGCTGCCACCAGCCGACCCGCCCCAACACCATCGCATTGAGCAGGATCGGCAGCATGATCAGGCCGACATAGATGTAAAAGGCGAAATACTGCGCCGGCGAGCCCGTGAAAATGTACGTCACCGCCCAGAGTGTCGGGATCAGCTGCGGATAGCCGTACGACCCGATCGGGAAACTCCCCTGCGACCAGGTCAGCGCCCACGCATTCCAGCTGACCAGAGGGTCGCTGCCGTCAAAAATGTTGGGAACACCATGCTTCCACAAATTGAAGTAGGTAGCGGCCAGCGCAACGAGACTTGCAAGGAACCAGCCGATATCGGAGGCCCGCAGGGTAGACTTTGCCGCGGCTGCAGTTGCGCCTTGCCGGTAGCGCCGTGCGATCATTGGCACGGCCAGTGCGACGACCACCGCACACGCCGCCACGCGATAGCATTGCAGTGGATCGAGATGAAAGGTGGCGATCAGCGTTACCAAGACGTGGTTGGCAATCAGGCTGGTCAGGAAAATGGCGAACCAGCGTTGCGGAAACTCCGGGATTCCAAGCAACGGGGCGCAGGCGAGCCCCGGCAATGCGAACACGAACAGTAGCGAAACCAGCCCGTTCACATAGATGGGCGCGTTGCCGATTAACCCTGCCATTTTGTCGATCTGTCCTTCAAGGCCGGGGGACGCTAGACGGCGAGGGAACTAATTTCAACAAGGCCGCGAACCCTGCTAGTACGGGGACGTTGCTCCGCCGAGACCCGCGTTCATGACCGCCGCCAGGTCGATCGTTTTCCTGATCCCCTCTTACCAGCCGACCGACATCCTGCCCGGTTTGCTGGAGGAGCTGCGGCGCGTGACGGCGTCGTCCATCGTGGTCGTCGACGACGGCAGCGGTGCCTGCTATGCCGCGATCTTCGATCGCATCCGTCAGATGGCTGATGTCACCGTGCTTGCCAATGCCGTCAATCTCGGCAAGGGCGCGGCCCTCAAGCACGGCATGAACCACATCCTCGTGCATCACCCCGACTGCCTCGGCGTGGTCACCGCCGATGGCGACGGCCAGCACGCCGTCGCTGACATCGTGCATGTCACCGAAGCGCTGCAGGCGGATCCCGACAAGGTCGTGTTCGGCGTGCGTGCGTTCGATGCGGAAGTGCCGCTACGCAGCCGGTTCGGCAACACGGTCTCGCGCCACATGTACCGTTTCCTGATCGGGATCGACCTGTCCGACACCCAAACGGGGTTGCGCGGCATCCCGAGGCGGCTGATGGAGCTTTGCCTTGCCATCCGCGCCAACCGCTACGAGTTCGAGACCGAGCAACTAGTCGTCATCAAGGCGCACCGGATGCCGGTTCGGGAGATTCCGATCCAGACCATCTATATCGAGAGCAACCGGGATTCGCATTTCCGTCCGCTTCGTGATTCCGCGCGGATCTATTTCGTACTGCTGCGCTACAGCATCGCCAGCATTGTCACCGAGATGGCCGACCTCGCGGTGTTCGCAACCGTCATGGCGGCCTCCGGCGATCTCGTCTGGTCGAACCTGATCGGGCGGCTGGTGGCGCTGTGGGTACAGTTCATGCTGCTGCAGAGCTTCGTGTTCCGTCTGCGCGGCGGCGCCGGGACGCTGGCGATGTATCTCGGACTGGTCGTGGTGTCGGGCGTGATCTCGACCGCGCTGCAGCTGCAGATCGCCAACTTCGTCCCCGTCCCGGTCGTCGCCAAGGTGATGGCGGAGGTGCTGGTGTTTGTGTTCAACTTCCTGTTCCTGCGTGACTTCGTGTTTGGAAGAGCCGATGACGCCACTCGCGACTGACTGGGACCAGTATTACGACCGCCCGGCGCCGACGGCGCATTTGACGCGGCGCTATACCGCGCACTGGCTGCAAGCCATGATGCGGCGCTACACGGCTGGAAAATCGCGGCTCTCCGTCATCGAGTTCGGCGGCGGCAACAGCTGCTTCTTCAAGGGACTGGCCGAGGCGCTGCCGGTCGCACGCTACGAGATCGTGGATCTCAACGCTAAGAGCCTTGCGCTGTTCGAGCAGCAGGGTCGCGAGGTGCCCACGGTCAAAACGGCCGCGCATCGTGCCGATCTTCTCAAGGAGGCGCCGATTCTGGAGCCGGCGGACATCGTCTATTCCGTCGGCCTGATCGAGCATTTTTCGCCTGAAGGTACGTGGCAGGTAGCGCGGCGGCATTTTTCCTGCGTCAGGCCCGGAGGCATCGTCATCATCACGGCGCCGACGCCGACCTGGCTCTACCGCACCGTCCGCGGTGCCGCCGAGGCGCTCGGCGTCTGGGCGTTTCCCGACGAGCGACCGCTTCGGCCGGCCGAGATCATCGCTGCCGGCGAAGGACTCGGCACGGTACGGCACGCCGCCACCTTGTGGCCGCAGATACTCACCCAGCATGCCGTTGTCTGGCAGGCGCAACCGCGTTGATTACCCACGCCGCTTGGCGTTCGCCGCGATCGCCAGCAGCGTGCGCTGCGCGATCGCGGATGCCAGCGAGGCCTGCTTGCGCATGTCGAGCGCGGCGGTTCCGAGCTGATCGATGATTCCGGCCAGCCGCGGCGGGCTGAAATTGCGCAGCGCGGTTTCGACCGTGGCCTTGCGGGAGAAATGCAGGCGAGGGAAGCCGCCGTCGAGCACGCTGGAGAGCGGGGTGCCCCCGGCAAGCGCCAGCGCCGATTTGTGCAGCCAGGCGGCCTGGCGCTGCGCAGCGGAGATGATCACGCCGGGATAGGTGCCGGCGACCATGGCTTTCGCAAATTCGCTTTCGACCACGGCCGGGTTGCCGGCAAACGCGGCGTCCACGATCGGGTCGAGCTTGAGGTCGGAGGCGTCGGAGACCACGGCCATGACGTCGTCCAGCGTCACCTCGCCCTTGCCATGGGCATAGAGCGCGAGCTTGCGCAGCTCGTTGCGCGAGGCCTGGCGGTCGCCGCCGAGCAGTCCCATCAGGGTGGAGCGGGCGTCCTGGGCGATGCGCAGGTCCGAGGGTTTCAGCTCGTCGTCGATCAGCTTGGCCAGATCGCGCTCGGTGTCGGGATAGCAGCCGATCGCCACCGCATTTTTCGCGCGCTCGCAGGCCTTGCGCAGCGGCGACTCCGGCCGCAGTTCCCCGGCCTCGATGACAATGCGGCAATCGCGGATGGCGATCTCAGCCAGCGTGTCGATGCCGCCGGCGAAACTGCGCGAGCCGGCGCGGACACGGATGGCGCGGCGGCCGCCGAACAGCGGCACCGTCATGGCTTCGTCGACCAGGCGCGAGGGCTCGGCGGCGAGCTCATCGCCGTCCAGCCGCACCAGCGAAAAGGGATCGTTGGTGTCGTCGACCGCGGAGGCCATCAGCGCATCGGCGCGCTCGCGCACCAGGCCGGCGTCAGGGCCATAGAGCAGGATGATCGGCCGGCCCGCGTCGGGCCGGGCGAGGTAGCTGTCGATTTCTTTTCCGCGAAGCGCGACCATCCGGTCTTATCGATCAATCTTCCTTGGATTCCGATCGCGCTACGCGCGATGCGGAATAGTCGCCGTCAGGTGCCGGCGGTGAAATAGGACGCAAGGCGCGTCTGGATGTTTTCGGCAATCTCCTGCGCGGCGCGATCCTCGGCGTCACGGAAGGCGCGGCTGCGGGCGAAGCGCTGCATCTGGCCCGGGATGTCGTAGGACACCCGCGAGAAGGTCGAGCCGGTCATAACCGACTTGTTGGTGGCGAGCTCGACCAGATTGTACTGCGCATCGATGCCGTAATTCTCCGACGACGGCAGCGCGGTGTTGGGATCGAGGATCAGCGAGGAGCGGCTGGTCGAGAACTTGAGCACGAGCTTGTGCGTCGGCGGCATGCCGGTGGCCTGGCCGTAGAGCTTGAACGCCAGCGCGTTGCGGATCTCGACGCCGATACGGGCCTCCCGGGAGGCGTTCGCCTTGTCGACCGGCGGGATCTCGACACCCATCAGCCTTTCGCGCAGGCCCGGGGCGCCGTCGCTGCGCTCGGCGTACATCGGCTGGAAGCAGCCGGCCGTCAGCCCGGCCAGGGCGGCCACGGCCAGCAGCCGAATGGCAATCCTGCTTTTAGCCGACCACATTGACGATCCTCTTGGGCACCACGATTACTTTCCGGACGGGCTTGCCGCCCAAAGCCAATTTTACCGCATCGAGGGCCAAAACGGCACCCTCAATTTCCGGGGTCTGCGCTTCGGCCGCCACTGTGACTTCCCCGCGCTTTTTCCCGTTGACCTGGACGACCAGGGTCATGGTGTCTTCAACCAGCAAATCGCGTTCGATTTGGGGCCAATTGGCCTGCGAAATCAGCCCGGACTTGCCCAGCACCACCCAGCATTCCTCGGCCAGATGCGGCATCATGGGTGAAATCAATTGAACAAGGATGACCGCGGCCTCCTTGACGGCCCAAGCCAAGTCAGGAGTCAGGTCCGGCGCCGGGGTTCCGCCCTTTGGCAGCACGTCTGCCAGCGCGTTGGTGAACTCGCGGATATGGGCCAGGCAGACGTTGTAATGCATCCGCTCGATCCCGGTCGAGACCTTGTCCAGCGTGCCATGGGCCACCTTGCGCAGCACCAGCGCATCGGGGCCGAACGCCGCCGGCCGCGCCGAAGGCGCTGATTTCGCGACGGCGGCAGACTCGTTCACCACCCGCCACAGCCGCTGCACATAGCGCGAGGAGCCCTGCACACGCTCGTCGCTCCAGATCACGTCGCGGTCGGGCGGGGAGTCCGACAGCATGAACCAGCGCGCGACGTCAGCGCCGTAGGTCGCGATGATGTCATCGGGGTCGACGGTGTTCTTCTTCGACTTCGACATCTTCTCGATCGGGCCGATCGCGACCTCCGCACCGCCATCAATCATGGTGGCGTGCCGGTCGTTGCCGATGGTCTCGATCTTGACCTCCGCCGGCGTCACATAGGTGCCGTCGGCCTTGCGGTAGGTTTCGTGGACGACCATGCCCTGCGCGTATTGGCCGGCGAACGGCTCGTCGAACGCAATGTGACCGGTGGCCTTCATCGCGCGGGTAAAGAAGCGCGCATAGAGCAGATGCAGGATCGCGTGCTCGATGCCGCCGATATACTGGTCGACCGGCATCAGCCGATCGACGACGGCCCGCGTGGTCGGCTGCTTCTCGTTCCAGGGGTCGGTGAAGCGCGCAAAGTACCAGGCCGAATCCACGAAGGTGTCCATGGTGTCGGTCTCGCGCTGTGCCTTGCCGCCGCATTTCGGGCAGTTGACGTGCTTCCAGGTCGGGTGATGGTCAAGCGCATTGCCCGGCTTGTCGAAGGTCGCATCCTCCGGCAGCGTCACCGGCAAGTCCTTGTCCGGCACCGGCACCATGCCGCATCTGTCGCAATGGATCACCGGAATCGGGCAGCCCCAGAAGCGCTGGCGTGAAATGCCCCAGTCGCGCAGGCGGAAGTTCACCTGCCGCTCGCCGACCGACGCATTGCCGCGAACTTCGCTCTCCAGGCGTCTCGCCACTTCTTCCTTGGCCTGATCGATGGTCATGCCGTCGAGGAAGCGCGAATTGATCATGCGGCCGTCGCCATCAAAGGCGGTGTCGGTGATCACGAATGACGTCGGGTCTTGCCCGTCAGGGCAGACCACCGGAATGTTGCCGAGCTTGTACTTGTTGACGAAGTCGAGGTCGCGCTGGTCGTGCGCGGGGCAGCCGAAGATGGCGCCGGTGCCGTATTCCATCAGCACGAAGTTCGCGACATAGACCGGCAGCTTCCAGCTCGGGTCGAACGGATGAATCGCCTCGATGCCGGTGTCAAAGCCCTGCTTCTCGGCGGTGTCGACCAGTTCCTGCGCGGTGCCGATCCGTTTCACCTCGGCGATGAAGTCAGCGAGTTTTGGATTCTTCGCCGCAGCCGCTATCGCCAGCGGATGATCGGCCGAGATCGCCATGAATTTCGCGCCGAACAGCGTGTCGGGGCGCGTCGTGAAAATCTTCAGTTCGGTTTCGCCGGCAGGAGAGGTTGCTGCGTCCAGCGCGAAGCGGATCAGCAGGCCTTCGCTGCGGCCGATCCAGTTGCGCTGCATCACCTTCACCCGGTCGGGCCAGCGGTCCAGGGTGTCAAGCGCGTCCAGCAGCTCCTGGGAGTATTTCGTGATCTTGAAGACCCACTGGCTCATTTCCCGTTGTTCAACGACAGCGCCGGAACGCCAGCCGCGGCCGTCGATCACCTGCTCGTTGGCGAGCACGGTCATGTCGACCGGGTCCCAGTTGATCTTGCGCTTCTCGCGCTCGGCGAGGCCCGCGCGCATGAAGTCGAGAAACATCTTCTGCTGATGCTTGTAGTAGGAGGGGTCGCAGGTCGCGAATTCACGTGACCAGTCCAGCGACAGCCCGATCGAGCGTAGCTGCTTCTTCATCGTGGCGATGTTCTCGTAGGTCCACGCCTTGGGCGCGACGCCGCGCTCGATCGCGGCGTTCTCCGCCGGCAGCCCAAAGGCGTCCCAGCCCATCGGGTGCAGCACGTTGAATCCCTTGGCGCGCATGAAGCGGGCCAGCACGTCGCCGAGCGTGTAATTGCGGACATGGCCGATATGGATGCGCCCGGACGGGTAGGGAAACATCTCGAGCACGTAGTATTTCGGCCGGGGATCGTCGTTTTTGGAGTTGAAGATCGCCTTTTCGTCCCACTGGCGCTGCCAGCGCGGCTCGGATTCACGGGCGTTATAGCGGTCGGTCGTCATGAAATTGCTGGGCTTTTTCCGGGATTCGGGTCTGGGCGAAGGACGGCGGACTAGGCCATAAAAGACCGTGGCGGGTCAACGGGTTGAGACCGGCCGGCTCAGTCCGGGGCGGACGCCCCCGGGCCGCCGGGTTCGGCGGAAACGGTTGCTCTTTTACCGGCAGATTGAGGGGCACTTAACGAATTCGTGGCACCTTGGCCCCCAAATAAAAAGAAATCATTTCCCCGCCAGAAACAGTGCCCATCGCCTTGTCCGATGCTTTCGACGAGCTGGATTTCGAGTACGTCACCGGGGTGGCCGAGAAGGCCATGGGGGTGATCACCGCGCAGCGCGTGCCGCCGACCCCGCATAATTTCCATGTCTGGTTCAAATACGCGCTCGGCACGCCGGTCGAGCTGAAGCGCACCATCGACATCCTGATCGCGGGCAAGCGCGGCTTCGACGCCGCCACCAGCCGCGACCTCTACACCACGTATGTGGGCTCGAAGGGTACCGATGAGGCGGTCGCCCACCAGGTCTCGCAGCAGTTGCACGGCGTGCTGGCCTCCGCGCAGCAATTCCTGTCGACGGCGATTGCCGACAACCGCACCCAGATCGAGGCGATCAGCAACGTCGCCGACCGCTCCGAGATCGGCACCGACCCGCGGCTCCTGGTCGAGACCCTGATGAAAGAGCTCGCCAGCGCCGCGACGCGTGCGACCAAACTCGAGGCGCAGTTCGTCGAGAAATCGCGCGAGCTCGACGTCATCAGGGAATCGCTGTCGCAGTCGGAGGAGCGGGCGCGGACCGATGCACTGACCGGACTTCCCAACCGGCACGCGCTGGAGGAGTTCTTCCGCACCGCGCAGGCCGAAGCGATGGAGCAGGGTGCCCCGTTGAGTGCATTCCTGATCGACATCGACCATTTCAAGCAGTTCAACGACAAGTACGGCCATGGCGTCGGCGACCAGGTGCTGCGCCTGGTCGGAAAGGCGCTGCGCGAGCGTGTGCGTGAGTATGATTTGCCCGCCCGCTATGGCGGTGAGGAGATGATCGCCGTCCTTCCCGGTGCCGACCTCGACATTTGCACGGCGGCCGCCGAGCGCTTCCGCGGCGCGCTCGCCGAGTGCAAGATCACCCGCCGTTCCACCGGCGAGGCGCTGCCGGGGATCACCGTGTCAATCGGGGTTGGGCAATTCCAGTTCGGCGAAAGCATGGAAGACATGATCGACCGTTGCGACCGCGCGCTCTACCAGGCCAAGAAGCGCGGCCGCAATTGCGTCGTGACGGAGCGGGACATCGAGCCAGAGCGGGCGGTGGGGTGAGTACGACGAGCGTGTCGCCTCATACTCTCGTCATACCCCGAGGATGCGGGTATCCAGCACGCCGCGGCCTATCGGAGGGGCCTACCCCGCCAGCGCCATGCCCGCTTCATCCACCAGCCGCACGAACCCATGCTCCACCACGGTGTTGCGACCGCGGTGTTTGGCGGCGTAGAGCGCGGCGTCGGCCGCTTCGATGACGTCGCCGGGGCGCTGGCTTTCATCCGGTAGCGTCGAGGCGACGCCGATCGAGACGGTGACGGTCTTGTGGCTCGAGGTGGCGTGCGGCAATTGCAGAGCCTGGATCGCGGCGCGCACGGTCTCGCCGACTTCCATGGCACGCAGCGCGCCGGTGTTGGGCAACAGCAGGCAAAACTCCTCGCCACCGTAGCGCGCGGCAAAGCCCATGGTGTCGGCGGCAATGCCGGCCAGCGTTTCGCCGAGCCTGGTCAGGCAGGCGTCGCCCTCGGGGTGACCATAGGTGTCGTTGTAGAGCTTGAAATGATCGACGTCGATCATCAGCAGCGACAGCTCGCTGCCATATTGCTGCGCCTTCATCCACTCGAAGTCGAGCCGACTCTGGAAGCCGCGGCGGTTGGCGAGCCCCGACAGCATGTCGATGGAGGCCATCACGGTGAGGCGGTCGTTGGTGGCGACCATCTCGCGCTCGCGCTGGGAAAGCTGCGCCGCCATCGCGTTGAACGCGCGCGCCAGCGGCACGAATTCCGACGGCAGGCGGTGGCGCGCCACGCGGGCCGCGCCGTCGCCCTGGCCGAAGCGCCTCGCCATGCCCGTCATCATCTCGATCGGCTGGATGATCAGCTTCTCCGCGCCGATCAACGCGCCCAGCAGCACGAACAGGCAGACGAAACCGAGCTGCAGATAGGCGGCGCGGATCTCGCGGTTGATTGCGGCGGTCACCCTGGCTTCATCGATGCTGACGACGAGGCGGGACTGCGTGCCGGGAATGCGTGCAAAATTGAGCTCCCGCTTCGAGCCGTCGGCAGCGGTGAAGGAAACCGAACCGGCCGGCGTCTGGGCATCGAGCGCGGCCTCGGCGACCGCGGCCATCAGGGGCACCGTGTCGAGCGAACGGCCGATCAGGCTGGCCTGGTCCGCGGGCGCCGCGATTACGACGCCGGTGCTGTCGATCAGCAGGGAGGATATCCCAGGCCGGCCGCCAAGATTGGTCATGATCTTGGAAAGCCAGTCGATATTGATGCCGGCGACGACGACGGCATCCTGCTCCGCATTGACGGCGGCGACCGGGTAGGCGGCCATCATCATCGGACGGTTGTTGGTCTTGCCGAACAGGTAATCGCTGAAAACAAAGTCGCCGGTCTGCTGTGCCTTCCGGAAATATTCGCGATCGGCGAGATTGAGGCCCACTTGGTAGTTGAAGGTTGAGCACTGCACCAGGCCGTCCTTGCTGACGAACATGATGCTCCGGATCCACGGCAGATTGGTGGGCAAACTGGCGCGCAGGATCTCGCAACTTCGGGCAATGCCGCCGGAGGCGCGAATATAAGCCGCCGATTTCAGCATGGTCTCCACCGAGGAGATCACCTCGCGCTGGATATTGGTGCTGTGACGGGTGAGGCTGGCGAATTCTTCAGAAGCCGCCGCGATCTGCCTGTTTCGCGTGTCCTCCAGCGAGCGGACGCGCTCGACCATCAGGGGGGCAACCAGCATCAGGGCCAGCAGCGCCAGCCGTGCCCGGATCCCGAGCAGTTTCTTGAGTCTCACCCTCTTGCGGCTGAACGCAACGCGCGACATCTTCAGTCCCCTACCCGGCGGCCCACGGTAAAGGTAAGGCTTCAAGAAGCCTTTCCCGAACTTGGTAAAATTCGAGCAAATCCGCTAGCGGACGGAACGCAAGAGCAGAACCATGGCGAGTGAGACGGCCTCAGTAGTAACGGCGCCTTCACCAAGCGGCCTGGCCGCGGTGGAAGGCGAGATCGTGCGCGCCTGCAAGGATTTTGGCCGCGACCGCGCCTCGGTGACGCTGATTGCGGTGTCAAAGACGTTTGACGCTGAAGCGATCGCGCCCGTGATTGCGAGCGGACAGCGCGTGTTCGGCGAAAATCGCGTTCAGGAGGCGAAAGCGAAATGGCCGGCGCTGATCTCGGCGCATCCCGGCCTCGTGCTGCATCTGATCGGGCCGCTGCAGTCCAACAAGGCGAAAGAAGCGGTGGCGCTGTTCGACGCCATCCATTCGGTCGACCGTCCGAGCATTTGCGAAGCACTAGCCAAGGAGATCAGATCCCAGGGCCGCCATCCGCAATTGTTCGTCCAGGTCAACACCGGCGAGGAGCCGCAAAAGGCCGGCGTCGCGCCGCAGGACGCCGACGCGTTCATTGCGGACTGCCGCGACAAGTATGGTCTGGAGATCTCGGGGCTGATGTGCATCCCGCCGGCCGATCAGCCGCCGGCGCCGCATTTCGCGCTCACCGCCAAGATCGCTGCGCGCAACGGCTTGAAGAATTTGTCGATGGGCATGAGCGCGGATTTTGTCACGGCAATCCAGCTCGGCGCCACCCATGTGCGCGTGGGGTCGGCGATTTTCGGGCACAGGTAGTCGCTGTCTTCGCGGCGTTCGCCGGGATGACAGCGAGTACGCGGACCTAGCTAAACCCCACACTCACCTTCCCGAGCACACCAAAATCCGCGGCGCAAAAATCGCCGGCCTGAATCGGCAGCGGCGGATGGCAGGTGCCTGTCGTGACCACCCGGCCCGCCTTCAGATTGATGCCGAGCTGGCGCAGCTCGTTGGCGAGCCAGGCCAGCGCGACGCGGGGATCGCCGAGCACGTTCTTGCCGTGGCCGGTGAATATTTCGCCGCGCATGGCGATCAGCGGGCGATGCTCGATCAGATCCATCGAACGCCAGTCCGCCGTCGTCGCCGGCCCCAGTACGAACAGATGGGCGCAGGCATTGTCGGCGATCAGCTGCGCCTCGCCGGCGCCGGCGAAATCGGCAAACCGCGAATCCGGGATTTCGATGGCGGGGTGCAGGGTGTCGACAGCATCCAGCACCTGGCTCACGCTGTAGGGCGCCGAGCGCGCCGGCAGGTCGACGCGCATGCGAAAGGCGAATTCGGGCTCGGCGACCGCCATCTCGTTGCCGGCCATCGACGCCGTGCCGCCGTCGGGGATGACGGTTTCGGACAGAATGCGTCCGGCCATGGGGCCGGCGACATTGATGTGCTTCTGCCCGGCCGCGCTGGTCGCGGCAATTTTCCAGCCGAACAAATGGGTGGTGGAATAGCGCTCTATCGCGGCCTGGATGGCGTAGCCATCGGCGCGGTTCGATGGCCGTTGGTCTTGTTTGAGCGCGCCGAGCTTGGTGCCGGCGCGCCAATGGTCATGCAGCGTCTGCGACGCCGCAGCGATCTGTCCCCGTTCCATGAAGTGTCCCCGGAAAGTGCTTCATCCAATCACGATCCGCGTCCGCGGATCCATCCTTCGCAATAATCGCAGTAGAGCCGAATGCGTCATGGAAACACATCCGGCCGTCGGAGAAAAGTTCGTTCTCGCCAGATGCAGGAACACGGCGCTGCCGCGTCCGGCAATGCGCGGGCGGGTGTTGTGGTCGATCTCGACGATGAAATCGTAGAGGTGATCCTCGCGCCGCAGGCGGTCGCCGGGCTCGCCGGCCGCACGCCGCGATCGCCTGATTGTAATGTCGGTCGGCCGGATCTTCGCACCAGGCGTCTTCGGGCCGGATCGCCCGGGCGGGAATGTGCGTCCTGGGGCGCGCATGGCGGTCGGCCCGCCACCACAATCGCCTGGGATGGAAGACGCCGCGCGGGGTGCCGCCGTCGCCTTCGCGCTTGTTGGCCTTGATGCCGCCACGGCCGAGCGCGACCGGGATGGTCCAGCCATCCGCCGTGAGCCAGCCCCTTCGAGGATTCCCGGCGGCGCGGTTAACGCGGACCAGCGAGAGCGGCCGATCACGCACAGATGTTTGATAAGTGATTGAAATAGCGCGATTTCCCATGCGAATCAGCAAATCCTGGGGTTGCCACGGCGTGGCAAATTGCTCTATTTCACGCCGTCCGAAAACAATGATCGAAACAGGCCGGGGAATCTGGAGTAAGCTCGCCCAGCTTGAGAATCCGTAACAGCCCCTTACCTCAAGACGAATTGGTCCCTGACCAACCCGGCTCTTCAGTTGCGTAACGGCCCA
Source organism: uncultured Alphaproteobacteria bacterium (assembly GCA_963726865.1). Taxonomy (GTDB): domain Bacteria; phylum Pseudomonadota; class Alphaproteobacteria; order Rhizobiales; family Xanthobacteraceae; genus Bradyrhizobium. Next base: position 118,738 of record CAVSEE010000017.1, read on the forward strand.
GGCATCCCCGCTTGTGACCGCTGCCTGTGCTTCCCAGAGGATCGTACCGATGGCCAATGCCCGCAAGATATTGATTGTGGATGACGATACCGATTTGCGCGACACGCTGGTCGAGCAATTGTCGCTGCATGACGAGTTCGAAGCGTCCGCCGTCGATACCGGCGCCAAGGGTGCGACCGCCGCCAAGAACGATTCGCCCGATCTCGTGCTGATGGACGTCGGCTTGCCGGATACCGATGGCCGCGAAGTGGTGCGCTCCCTGCGCAAGGGCGGCTTCAAGGCGCCGATCATCATGCTGACCGGACACGACACCGATTCCGACACCATTCTGGGTCTGGAATCCGGCGCCAACGACTACGTGGCCAAGCCGTTCCGCTTCGCCGTGCTGCTGGCGCGGATCCGCGCCCAGCTGCGCCAGCACGAGGCGAGCGAGGACGCGGTGTTCTCGGTCGGCCCGTACAGCTTCCGTCCCGGTTCCAAGATGCTGACCGCGGCGAATGCGCGAAAAGTGCGGCTCACCGAGAAGGAAACCGCGATCCTGCGCTTCCTCTACCGCGCCGGCCAGCAGCCGGTGTCGCGCGAGACGCTGCTGCAGGAGGTCTGGGGTTACAATTCCGGCGTCACCACCCACACGCTGGAAACCCACATCTACCGGCTGCGCCAGAAGATCGAAAAAGATGCGGCTAACCCGGAAATCCTGGTGACGGAAGCCGGTGGCTACAAGCTGGTGCCGTGATACGATTCGCGCATACGATTCGTAATTTCACGCTGAGCCTTTCGGCCCCGCATGTCGATCGAAGATGATGTAGCCCTGCTGGAGCGCGTGCCGACCCTCAGACTCCTGGGATCGGCCAGCTTGCGCATGCTCGCGATCGGTTCCGAGCAGCGCAATTTCAGCCATGGCGACGTGCTGTTCAACGTCGGCGATGAAGCCGATGCCGGCTTCGTCGTGCAGCGCGGCGCGTTCCGCATCGACGACGGCGTCTCCGCGGAAATCGTCGCCGGCCCGACCGCGCTGATCGGCGAGCTCGCGCTGGTCGTGGCGATGAAGCGGCCATCGACGGCGATCGCGCTCGACAATTCCTCCGTCATCCGCATCCCGCGCAGCCTGTTCGCGCGCGTGCTGGAAAGCGACCCCGCCGCCGCACGCCGCCTGCGCGACGAATTCGCCACCCGCACCAGCCAGATCGCCAGCGACATTCTGATGGCCGGCGCGAAGCTGAGTACGTAGCTCCTAAACCTCCAGCACCGCCGTGACCGGCACGTGATCCGACGGGCGCGCCCAGCCGCGGGCGTCGCGCAGGATGCGGAAATCGGCGACCTTGTCCTTCAGCGCGCGCGACACCCAGATGTGGTCGAGCCGGCGACCGCGGTCGCCGACGGTCCAGTCGGCGGCGCGGTAGCTCCACCAGGTGTAGACCTTCTCGGAATGCGGAATACGCTCGCGCGCGACGTCGAACCATTCGCCATGGCTTTGGGCTGCGAGCAGCTTTTCCGTCTCGATCGGCGTGTGCGAAACCACTTTCAGCAGCTGCTTGTGCGACCACACGTCGTTCTCATGCGGCGCGACATTGAGATCGCCGACCAGGATGTGGCGGTCGTCGCCGCGCGGATGCAGCGGCTCGCAGGCCTTCATCTCGTCGAGAAATTTCAGCTTGTGATCGAACGCGCCTTCATCTCGTCGAGGAATTTCAGCTTGTGATCGAATTTCGGATTGAGCGCGGGATCGGCGATGTCGCCGCCGGCCGGCACGTAGAAATTATGCAGCACCAGCGGCTTTGAAAACTGCGCCTTCTCGCCGAAGGCAACGGAGATATGGCGGGAATCGACCTTGTCGCAGAACGTCCTGACGTCGCTGACTGTCGAACGGCAGCTTCGAGACGATGGCGACGCCGTGATAGCCCTTCTGGCCGTTCAGCGCGATGTGCTCATAGCCGAGCCGCTTGAAGCGCTTGCGCGGAAAGGCGTCGTCGATGCATTTCGTCTCCTGCAGGCACAGCACGTCCGGCCGCGCCGCCTTCAGGAATTTGGCGACGAGGTCGATGCGCAGCCGCACCGAATTGATGTTCCAGGTTGTCAGGGAGAAACGCATCGGGAGTGACGTGTAACAGGAATTTCCCCGCGTCATGGCCGGGCTCGACCCGGCCATCCACGCGTTTTTTCGCGAAGTGCGTCGCAGGATTCGTGGCGCTAGCCCGGCGGGACCGAGTAGTTGGTGAAATCGATCTTGAACAGGCCGGGATCGACCTTCTTGTTGGCATCGAGATTGTAGACGGCGACCGTGGTGTCGTAGCCCTGCGGATCGGTGACGGTCCATTGCTTGAGCTGGCCGTCCTTGGCGCCGATCATCAGCATCAAGCGGCTGGTGCCGATCAGCGCCTGCTTCTCCTCGATGGTGACGCTGATGAAAACGTCGTCGGTGGTGACGCTGACGACGTTGGTGTCCTTCAAGAGATCGATGCGATCGGACAGCAGGAAGCGCAGCGGGGTCTGCGACAGCGGATAGACGTCCTGGGTGGCGAGCTTGCGGTCGCGCACGACGAGCGAGGAGCCGTCGGCGATGATCGCGATCGGCGTCGGCGGATCGTATTCGAAGCGCACCTTGCCGGGCTTCATGATGTAGAAGTCGCCCTTGGTCTTGCTGCCGTCGGGACCGACCTGCACGAAATTGCCGGTGAGCTGCTGCAGCGACGACAGATAGCTGGAAACCTTCGCGGCCTGCGCCTTCTGGTTGGCGTCGAAGGTGGCAAAAATATTGGCTGGCGCGTTGCGGCGCGGATCGGGGATGACCGGGGTCGGCGGCGCTTGCGTCGCGCCCGTGGTCAGCTGTGCCTTGTCCGCGGCGCCCATCTGGTTCTGCGAATTGTCGCGGTCGCGCGCCTTGGGTGCGGGTTTCGGCACCGGAACGGTCTGTGCCGAGGAGGACGCGATGCCGCCCGCGAGCGAGGCCGCAACCAGCAGCGCCAGCGCGCGAGGGGTGGTCTGGTGTTTGTTCATGCGAACTTCTGGACTTCCGTTCTAACCGCGTCATCCCGCTGAGTTGCCGGGCGGTTTTAGCGCGATTTGGGCTGGTTTAGATATCGATTTTCCGTGAAAAAATGCCGCCAAATCGGGCTTGATTTAGTAGCCGCCGCCCTCTTCCTCGCCCACCAGAATCTCGCGCTTGCCGGCGTGATTCGCAGGGCCGACGATGCCTTCAAGTTCCATCCGCTCCATCAGCGAGGCGGCGCGGTTGTAGCCGATCTGCAGGCGGCGCTGGATGTAGGAGGTCGATGCCTTCTGGTCGCGCTTGACGATCGCGACCGCCTGCTCGAACAGGTCGCCGCCTTCGCCGCCCATGCTGGTGCCGTCGAACACGGCGCCGCCGTCCTCGTCGGTCTCCTCTTCCGCGGTGACCGCTTCGAGATATTCCGGCGTGCCTTGCGTCTTCAGATGACGCACGACCTTTTCGACTTCCTCGTCGGAGACGAACGGGCCGTGCACGCGGCTGATGCGGCCGCCGCCGGCCATGTAGAGCATGTCGCCCTGGCCGAGCAGTTGTTCGGCGCCCATTTCGCCGAGGATGGTGCGGCTGTCGATCTTGGAGGTGACCTGGAAGGCGATGCGGGTCGGGAAGTTGGCCTTGATGGTGCCGGTGATGACGTCGACCGACGGACGCTGCGTCGCGAGGATGACATGCAGGCCGGCGGCGCGCGCCATCTGCGCCAGGCGCTGCACGGCGCCTTCGATGTCCTTGCCGGCGACCATCATCAGGTCGGCCATTTCGTCGACGATGATGACGATGTAGGGCAGCGGCTCGAGATCGAGCTTCTCTTCCTCGTAGATCGCCTTGCCGCTCTCCTTGTCGAAGCCGGTGTGCACCGTGCGCGTCAGCTCTTCGCCCTTGGCCTTGGCTTCGCCGAGCCGCGCATTGTAGCCGTCGATGTTGCGCACGCCGAGCTTGGACATGCGCTTGTAGCGCTCTTCCATCTCGCGCACGGCCCATTTCAGCGCGACCACGGCCTTCTTCGGATCGGTGACGACCGGCGTCAGCAGATGCGGGATGCCGTCATAGACGGAGAGTTCGAGCATCTTCGGATCGACCATGATCAGCCGGCACTGGTCCGGGCGCAGCCGGTAGACCAGGCTGAGGATCATGGTGTTGATGGCGACCGATTTGCCGGAGCCGGTGGTGCCGGCGATCAGCATGTGCGGCATGCGCGCGAGATCGATGATGACGGGCTCGCCGCCGATGGTCTTGCCGAGGCACAGCGGCAGCTTTGCCACGGAGTCGACGGCTTCCTTCGCGGCCAGCAGCTCGCGCAGATAAACCTTTTCGCGATGCGCATTCGGCAGCTCGATGCCGATGGCGTTGCGGCCGGGCACCACGGCGACGCGCGCCGACAGCGCGCTCATCGAGCGGGCGATGTCGTCGGACAGGCCGATCACGCGCGAGGACTTGATGCCGGGCGCGGGCTCCAGCTCGTACAGCGTGACGACGGGGCCGGGGCTCGACTTGACGATCTCGCCGCGCACGCCGAAATCGCCGAGCACGCCTTCCAGCGAACGCGAGTTGGCCTCGAGCTCGGCCTTGCTGAGCGGCTGACGGTCGGAAGCCTTCGGCGCGGCGAGCACGGAGACCGACGGCAGCTCGAACTTGCTGTTGGATTTCTTCGGACGCGGCTCCGGCTTCTTGCGCGGCGCGCGCGCGACGGGCGCTTCGTCCTCGTCCTCGTCTTCTTCGTCGTTCCTCTTCCTCGTCGTGCTGCGGCGCCAGCGTGGGCGCGCGGCGGCCGTCGAGATTGGGCTCCTGGCGATCGAAGCGAACGCCGCGGCGGAGGGCTCGAGGAAACCAGCGAGCGATAGGCCGACGGCGAAGAACCAGGCGATGCGGGCCTTCGCGCTCATGACGGCGTGGAACAGCCAGCCCAGCGAGACCGAGCCGCGGCTCTCCGGCTCCTCGACGAACGGCTCGTCATCGTCCTCGATCGGCGTCAGCTCCTCGTCCTCGCGCGGACGCGAGCCCCAGCCGGAGGCGAACAGGAAGCGCTGCGCCCATCGCGGCGAACAGGACGGTGCCGAGCACGAGGCGATAGATCAGGCCGGCGGGGCCGAACACCACGGCCGGCGCGCGCACCAGCGCATCGCCGACCACGCCGCCGAGGCCGGTCGGCAGCGGCCAGGAGCCGCCATGCTTGAAGCAGCTGGCAAAACCGGCGGCGAGCACGCGTCGCCAGCAGCCAGCAGCCGAGCCGCAGCGCCTCGCGGTCGAAGGTGCGGTGGGTCAGCATGCGCCAGCCCCACACGGCGACGGGCAGGATCAGCATGATCGCGCCGAGGCCGAGGATCTGCATCATCATGTCGGCGCCGATCGCGCCGGGATAGCCGAGGATGTTGCGGATCGGGCGCGAGGTGGCGTGGCTGAGGCTCGGATCCTGCACCGACCAGGTCATCAGTGCGGCCGCGGCGACGCCGGACAGCGAGATCAGGCCGAGGCCGACCAGTTCGCGAATGCGCCGGCGTCAGCGCGTCGCGAATCGACTGCGGCAAGTGGCTTACCAGGGGGATGACTCGTTCGATCGCTGCCATGCTCAGAGCGCGCCTTGCGATTAATCCAGGGTTTCGACCAGCCGATGCAACGCCTCGGCCGTAGATTCAGAGTCCGATACCAGGGCAAGCCGGATGTAGCCGGCGCCGGGATTGGAGCCGTCGTCCTGCAGGCGCGCCAGATAGCTTCCGGGGATCACGCGCACGCCGGCATCGCGATAGAGTTTCACGCACGTCGCCTCGTCGCCGCCGCGATCGGAGACGTCGAGCCAGACGCAGAAGCCGCCGGCCGGGCGGGCATAGCCATAGCGATTGCCGAGGATCTGGTCGGCGAGATCGAACTTGATGCGATAGAGCTTGCGGTTCTCCTCGACATGCGCCTCGTCGCTGTAGGCGGCGACCGCGACCTGCTGCAGCGGCACCGGCACCTGGGGCGCGGCGACATTGCGCAGCTCGAGGAAGGCGGTGAGGAATTTCTTGTCGCCGGCGGCAAAGCCGACGCGCATGCCCGGCAGGTTCGAGCGCTTCGACAGCGACTGGAACACGACGACGTTCGCGAAATCGGGCCCGGCGCATTCCAGCGCGCTGCCCGGCGCATCCTTGGTGTAGATTTCCGAATAGCACTCGTCGCTCAGGATGAAGAAGCCGAAGCGGTCGGCGAGTTGTTTCAGCCGCGCAAAATATTCGCGCGTGGCGACGGCGCCTTGCGGATTGGCGGGCGAGGCGATGTAGAACGCCACGGTGCGCGCCAGCAGCGCATCGTCGAGCGAATCGAGATCGGGCAAAAATCCGTTGGCGACCGTGGTCGGCAGATAGACCTGCTCGCAACCGGCGGCGCGCGCGCCGGCGCCATAGGCCGGATAGAACGGATTCGGCATCAGGATCGCCGGCCGGCCCTTGCGACCAGTCGACATAGCGCGCGGCGGTGATGGCGGCGAAGAACAGGCCCTCGCGGCTGCCGTTGAGCACCAGCACTTCGCTCTCGGGATCGACGGCGCGGGGCAAGGTGAATCGGCTCGACAGCCATTTGGCGACAGCGTGACGGAAGGGTTCGATGCCCTTGGCCATGCGGATAGCGGCCGAAGTCGGCGATGTGCTTTGCCAGCACCGGACCGACGAAGTCGGGCACCGGGTGCTGCGGCTCGCCTAATGATAATGTTATCAATGGCTTACCTGGCTGATACGGCGCCAGCAGCTCGGTCGTGCGGACAAACGGGGAGCGTTCGGCCTGACCGGCAGCCGATACATTGCCGGCGCCCTGCGCCAGGCCGGAAGAGGCGGTCATTGCCATGTCTGAAACGCCAGCACTTTCAATACGGCCGGGCAGGGGAAATGCCGGCCGAAAGACCCGATGAGATCACCATAGATACGGCGAGGTTAAGACGCGATTAACCATCGGCCGCCGCGTGTCCAGACTCGCAAAATCGCGCGCGGCAAATCGGTGCAATGGCGATTGCTCCGACCGCCGCCAACCGATTGCAGACAATTTTAGCCAACTGCGTGGGATACGGTTTACCGCGCTTGATGGAACACATTTTCGTTTAAAGAGTCCGTGTGCGCCGCAATGTTAGGGATGGTCCGAACAGAGCGGACCATGAGCCTTCAGATCACCACCGACGCTGATGTGATGCGCCAGACGATGCAGCGCATCGCCGTTTCGACCGGCATCAGCCTGGCGATGACGGCGACGATCACGCTGATGAACCTTGGCGGCAATCCCGATGCGCTGGTCCGCGTCGGCGACGTCATCATCATCAGCCTGTGCGCGGCCACCATGATCTCGGCGGTGATCTCGGGCATTTTGAGCTATCGCTCGGCGCGGCTGATGAAGGAATTGACGCTGACGCGCCGCGAATTGTCGCGCCTCTCGCAGACCGACAAGCTCACGGGACTATTGAATCGCCGCGGCTTCGACGAGGCGGCCACGCTCGCGCTGCGCACCGCTTGTCAGGCCAGCGCGTCGGCCGTCGTCTTCATGTGCGACATCGACCATTTCAAATCGGTCAACGACCGCTTCGGCCACGAATTCGGCGACAAGGCGCTGCAGGAAATCGCCGCCGTGCTGCGTGAGTTCGCGGCGGCCCGTGGCGGCCTGGTTGCGCGCCACGGCGGCGAGGAGTTTGCCGCGCTGATGACCGGCATCTCGCGCGAGCAGGCCGAAATTTTCGCCGAGGAAATTCGCCGCGCCTGCGCGCACCGCGAGATCAGGAGCGGCGACATCTGCGAGACCATGACCATCAGCATCGGCTTCACGGTGACGCGCGGCGAAACCGATCTCGCCCGCATCATGCGCATCGCCGACCGCGCCCTCTACATGGCCAAGCGCCAGGGCCGCGACCGCGTCCTCCACGCCGACGAGCGCGCCGCCGCTGGCGGCGGCTTAACTCCCTACAAGCTACCTTTGCGGCAGCCGCTCGAATGCCGGCATGCCCTCGGGCACGTGGTGGAACGGCTGCTTGTCGATGGTGTAGATCGCAACCTGCGGCTTGATCTGGGCGGGCTCGTCGAGCGAGCCGACCTTGATGACGACGATCGGCCGGTTCGGGCGCGTCACGACATGGGTGCCGCATTCGGCGCAGAATTCGCGCGTCACCGGCTTCTCCAGATCCTTGCGGGCAAATTGCTTGGGCGCGCCCTTGGTGTATTTGAAACCGTCGGGCGCCATCGCCACGAATACGTTGGGCGAACCGCCGGTGATGTACTGACACTCGCGGCAATGGCACTGCGCCATCATCATCGGCTCGCCCTCGGCCTCATAGCGCACGGCGCCGCAATAGCATCCACCTGTCAGTTTCATGGTATCCTCCCTCAGTGCTTCGCGGCCTTGCGCGCCGCTTCGTTGTTGAGCACGATCAGGCCGTCCACGGCGACGCCGACCTTGCTGTTGATCAGGAACGGGTTGACGTCGATCGAGGCGATGCGGTTGCCGGCGTCCGCGATCAGGTTGGAGAGGCCGACCAGCGCCTTCACGGCGGAGGCCTCGTGCAGCGCGGGGCGGCCGCGATAACCCTTCATCTTCACGCCGGCCTTGGTGCGGGCGATCAGCTGCTTGGCCTCAGTCGCGTCGATCGGCGCGCCGGCCAGCGCGACGTCCTTCATCAGCTCGATATCCACGCCGCCGGTGCCGAACAGCACCACCGGGCCCATCTCGGCATCCAGCGACGCGCCGACCACGAGCTCGAGATCGGCCTTGACCTGCTGTGCGATCAAAATGCCTTCGAGTTTGGGTTTGTTCTTCAGCTTCTTGACGCGCTTGGTGATGTCGTCAAACGCCTTCTTCACCTCGGCGGCGCTGTTGATGTTGAGCACGACGCCGCCGACGTCGGACTTGTGCAGGATGTCGGGGCTGACCACCTTGGCGACCACCGGGAAGCCGATCTTCCTGGCGATCTTCACGGCTTCCGCCGAGGTCTGCGCAATCGCTTCCTGCGAGATCGGGATGCCGTAGGCCTTCAGCAGCTTCTTCGATTCGACCTCGTCGAGCGCGGCGGCGCCATTGGCATTCTTCAGCGCCTTCTCCAGCATCGCGCGGGCGGAAGCCTTCGAGCTGGAGACGATGTCGGGCACTTCCTTGCGCAGGCCGGCATATTCGATCAGCGACTTGATGGCGCCGACCGCACGGTCGAGGCCCTGCATCACCGCGATGTTCGGCAAGGATTTGCGCAGCGCCTTGGTGTACTCGGTGAAGCCGATCGACATGGCGCTGATATAGATCACGGGCTTGTTGGCTTCGCCGGCCATCTGGTTGACGATGCGCGAGGTTGCGCTCGCGCAGTTCGTGCGGCGCCTTGGGCAGCTCGGCGTCGATGATGACGATGTCGGTGTCGGGATCGTCGATCATGATCTTGATCGACTTCATGTAGACGGAGGGATCGACGACGGCGGCAAAGCCGGCATCGAGGGGATTGCCGACGATACTGCCGGGGCCGAGCATCTTTGCCAGCTGTTCCGACGCGCTGGCGGGAAGCGGCGCGAAGTTCATGCCGGCGGCATAGAAGGTGTCGATCAAGAGGCCGCGCTTGCCGCCGGAGAGCGACACGGCGGCCAGGCGATTGCCCTTCGGCGTGTCGGCGTGGACGAAGCATTCGGTGGTCTCGATCAGCTCGTCGAGACCGCTGACGCGGATCACGCCCTCGCGGGTCGAGATCGCATCGAAGGTTTCGATGGAGCCGGCGAGCGCGCCGGTATGCGCCATCGCCGCCGCGCGTCCGCCTTCGGAGGCGCCGAGTTTCAGCGCAATGACCGGCTTGCCGGCGGCGCGCGCGGCCTTGCAGGCGTCGCGGAACGCTTTCGTGTTCCGCACGCCCTCGAGATAGACCACGATGACGCGGATGGAAGGATCGGCGGCGAAATAGGCCATCAGGTCCGGCGTCTCCAGGCCGAACCTCGTTGCCGGTCGTCACCATGTAGCCGACGCCGACGCCGCGATCCTCCAGCGCCTGGCGGATCGCCATCACGATGGCGCCGGACTGGCCGGCGATGCGCGACCTTGCCCTGTTCCATGGTGACGATGCGGTCGTCGATATTGGTGAAGAGCTTTTCGCCGGCGCTCAGATTGCCAAGGCAATTGGGGCCGGTCACCGCAAGTCCGGTCTCCTGCACCGCCTGCTTCAGCTCGACGGCGAGGCGCTGGCTCTCCTCGTCCTGCAGCTCGGAAAACCCTGACGTGACGATCGTTGCCGAGCGCGCGCCGGCGGCGGCCGCGTCGCGGATCACCTGCACGGCAAAGCGCGCGGGCACCAGCACCAGCACATGGTCGGGCTTTTCCGGAAGGCTCGCGAAATCCTTGTAGCAGGGCACGCCCCAGATGGCTTCGCGCTTGGCATTGATCGGAAACAGGCCGCCCTCGTAGCCGTACTTGACCAGATTGACCCAGATGCGCTCGGCATAGTTGCCGGGCTTGTCGGTGGCGCCGACCAGCACGATGTTGCGGGGGTGCAGCATCGCATGCACGCGCTTGACGATATCGCTGGCGTCTTTCGGAGGTGACCATTTGCCGGCCGAGCCGGACGAAGTAGCGGCGTGGGCATCCATCAGCGTTATCTCACCCCGATTTGTTGTTTTGCGGGACGGAATTTCCGTCGCGCTTGATTGGGGCGGAAGCAAACCGGTCATTGCGTCCGCGTCAACACGCCATCGCAGGGGGCGGGTTTCCGGATTTGCGGGATCGAGATGCGAAAGGAACAAAAAGAAAGGGGCTCCAACTTGCGCTGGAGCCCCTCAACGGTCCTGGCATTGCCGGGTATGTGCCCGAACCGGAGTTGTGGACGCGGCCCCCGAGAGAGCCGCGCCCCTTGGGAGAACTTACATGTTGTAAGCGCGCTCGGTGTGCTCGGTGAGGTCGAGGCCTTCGCGCTCGACTTCGACGGTGGCGCGCAGGCCAACGATCACGTCGACGACCTTGTAGAGGATCGCCGAGCCGATGCCGGACCACACCAGCGTGGTGGCGACGCCCCAGCACTGCGAGATCATCTGATCCATGAAGACGTAATCCTGGACCTTGCCGATCGTGTAGTCCATGACGCCGGTGCCGCCGAGAGCCGGGTTGACCAGGATGCCGGTGCCGAGCGCGCCGATGATGCCGCCGATGCAGTGCACGCCGAACACGTCGAGCGAGTCGTCATAGCCGAGCGCGTTCTTCACGACGGTGACGAAGAACAGGCAGACCACGCCGACCACGAGGCCGAGCACGATGGCGCCCATCGGGCCGGCGTAACCGGCAGCGGGGGTGACCGCGACGAGGCCGGCGACCGCGCCGGAGATCACGCCGAGCATCGAGGGATGACCGCGGACGATCCATTCCGCGAACATCCAGGCCAGCGCCGCCGCCGCGGTCGCGACGAAGGAGTTGGTCATGGCGAGCGCAGCGCCGCCCGAGGCTTCGAGGTTGGAGCCGGCGTTGAAGCCGAACCAGCCGACCCAGAGCAGCGAGGCGCCGATCATCGACATGGTCAGCGAGTGCGGGGCCATCAGCTCCTTGCCGTAGCCGGTGCGCTTGCCGATCAGCAGCGCGCCGACGAGACCGGCGATACCGGCGTTGATGTGCACCACGGTGCCGCCTGCGAAGTCGATCGCGCCCTTCTTGAAGATGAAGCCTGCGTCCGCCAGGAAGTCGGTCTTGGCGGTGTCGAAGGCGGCCTGTGCGGCGGCCTTGCCGGCAGCATCGGCGCCTTCCAGGGCCTTAAGCGCTGCGGTGATCGCGTCCGGACCGGGCCAGTACCAAACCATGTGGGCGATCGGGAAGTAGATCAGCGTAACCCACAGCGGGATGAACAGCGCCACCGCCGCGAACTTCATGCGCTCGGCGAAGGCACCGACGATCAGCGCGGGCGTGATGGCCGCGAAGGTCATCTGGAAGCAGATATAGACCAGCTCCGAGATGTTGACGTCGGCGGAGAAGGTGGCCGCCTGCGCATCCAGGATCGTCTTGTCCTTGGGTGCAATGTTCAGGAAGGCCTTGGAGAATCCGCCGATGAAGTCGGAGCCGCCGGTGAAGGCGAGGCTGTAGCCGTAGAGCGCCCAGATGATCGTGACGATGCAGACGGTGTAGAACACCTGCATCAGCACCGAGAGCATGTTCTTGGAACGGACGAGGCCGCCGTAGAACAGCGCGAGGCCCGGAATGGTCATCAACAGCACGAGCACCGTCGAGGTCAGCATCCAGGCGTTGTCGCCCTTGTTGACGGTTGGCTCGGCGTAGGCTGCGGTTGCAGCGAACAGGCCGACTGCGAGGGCCGCCAATCCCGCGCCATAGGGACGTTTGAACGTCATTGTATCTTACTCCTGAGTGGTAGGGTTGAGCGCGAAATCAGAGGGCGGCGGCATCGGCCTCGCCGGTGCGGATGCGAACCGCATGGTCGAGGTTGATGACGAAGATTTTGCCGTCGCCGATCTGTCCGGTCTTTGCGGCCGTAGTGATCGCATCGATGGTCTTGTCGACCTGGTCGGAATTGACGGCGACTTCGATCTTGATCTTGGGCAGGAAACTCACGGCGTATTCGGCGCCGCGATAGATTTCCGTATGGCCTTTCTGCCGGCCGTATCCCTTGACTTCCGTAACCGTCAAACCGTGAACGCCGATGGCGGTCAGGGCGTCACGGACTTCTTCGAGTTTGAATGGCTTGATGATCGCCATAACAATTTTCATGGGTCCTATCCCCGCTTGGGCCCGGGTGCGCCGGGCGATCTTGACTGACGTCACCACGCGGAGGTCGTCGCTACGCGGGCACAGCCTGGCCCCATAGAATCAAATGCCGTGCCAGAACGGCGGCATTCCCTAACGGTTTATGAATCCGGACGTTTTCGCCGTTCCTGGGCACACGCAGGAAGTGCGCTATTCCGCCGCGCCTATTGTCTAATCAGGCATGCCCAAAGCGTGGGCACGACGATGCGGCGACATAATCATGCCCATGCGGACGTGCAGGAGAGCGGTATTCCGATAACTGGAACTACTGCAGTGCCTCGCCATGTTGCGAAATATCGAGGCCCTCCAGCTCCTGCTGCAGCGATACCCGCAAGGGGGCGAAGGCGCCGACCAGTTTCAGCAGGACGAAGGTGACGACGGCGGTCCAGGCGAAGGTGATGGCGACGCCGTAAAACTGGGTCAGGACCTGCTGCGGATTGCCCTCGATCAGGCCCGAGCTGTCGCCGATCGCCTTGGCCGCGAACACGCCGCAGAGCAGCGTGCCGGTGATGCCGCCGATGCCGTGCACGCCGAACACGTCGAGCGAGTCGTCATACTTGAAGCGGATCTTCAGCCAGGTGCAGGCCCAGAAGCAGACGATGCCGGCGGTGACGCCGATGACGATGCCGGCCCATGGCGCGACAAAGCCGGACGCCGGCGTGATGGTGCCGAGACCCGCCACGGCGCCGGAGATCATGCCGAGCACCGAGGGCTTTCGCCGCGTCGACCATTCCAGCGCCGCCCAGGTCAGCGCGCCGGCGCAGGCCGACAGATGCGTCGCGGTGATCGCCATCACCGCGCGCGGGCTGGCCGCAAGTGCCGAGCCGCCGTTGAAGCCGAACCAGCCGACCCACAGCATGCCGGTGCCGATCACCGCGAGCGAGAGATCGAACGGCGCCAGGTTCTCGGCGAGATAGCCGTGGCGATTGCCGAGCGTCTTCGCCGCGACCAGGCCGCCGATGCCGGCGGAGAGATGCACGACGAGGCCGCCGGCGAAATCGAGCACGCCCATGGTCTGCAGGAAGCCGCCGCCCCATACCCAATGCGCGAGCGGCACATAAACGAAGGTGAACCAGCCGACCGAGAACCACAGCCAGGCCGAAAACCGCATGCGGTCGGCGACCGCGCCCGCGACCAGCGCCACCGTGATGATCGCAAACGTCATCTGGTAGAGCATGAACAGCGCTTCCGGAATCGTCTTCGCCGCCGGGTTGACCGACTCCATGGTCATGCCCGCCAGGAACCAGCGGTCGAGCGTGCCGATCCATGAGCCGTCGCCGACAAAGGCGAGCGAATAGCCGTAGGCGACCCAGAGGATCGAGATCAGCGCCACCGACGACAGGGTTTGCGCCATGGTGGCAAGCACGTTCTTCTTGCGCACCATGCCGGCATAGAACAGCGCCAGCCCCGGGATGCTCATCATCAGCACCAGCGCGGTGGCGACGATCATCCAGGCGGTGTCGGCGGCGTTGATGGTGGACGTTTCGGCAAAGGCCGGCGTCGCCAGCGTCAAGAATGTGACGAACGCCAACCGCCTCACAGCGCGTGAGTAACCCCCCATGATGTGCTCCCCGGCATTACCAACTTACGATTCTTGTCCGCATCTCAGCCGACCGCGGCGGATGCGTTTTAAGTAAAAGATTTCTAGAGCGCGTCCTCGTCGGTCTCGCCGGTGCGAATGCGCAGCACGTGATCGATCGGCGTGACGAAAATCTTGCCGTCGCCGATCTGCCCGGTGCGGGCGCCCGAGGTGATGACGTTGACCACCTTGTCGGCGATACCGGAATCGACGGCGACCTCGATCCGAAGTTTTGGCAGGAAGTTCACGACATATTCGGCGCCGCGGTAGATCTCGGTGTGGCCCTTCTGGCGGCCATAGCCCTTGACCTCGGTCACGGTCATGCCGTGGACGCCGATGGCGGTCAGCGCTTGGCGGACCTCGTCCAGTTTGAACGGTTTGATGATCGCGACGACGAGCTTCATGGGCGGGGAGCCTTCATCATGTTTTGGGCAGTTTCACCGCCCGGCGCGGTTTGCCAATGCAAATCTGGCATCTTTCTGTGCAAATGGCACAAAAAAGTTGCAGGCGTAAGTGGAATCATTTGCGGTGGATGGCCTGCGTCTCTGTACAGGCGGCCGGGTCCTCCGCCACAATACGGCTTTCCGGGTCAGATTTTTTACCGGGCTCAAACTGGTCTCAGAGAGCCGGGTCACAGGTAGGGGGAGCGTATGCCCAACTGGTTTTATGCCGCCAACGGCCAGCAGCAGGGCCCCTTTGGGGATGCCCAGCTCCGCGATCTCATCGTCGAACGGCACCGTCAGGTCCGACACCCTGGTGTGGACCGAGGGCATGGCCGGCTGGCAGAAGGCCATGGAAGTGCCGGGACTGATGCCTGCCGGCGGTCCGCCGCCGATGATGCCGATGGGAGGACCGCCGCCGATGATGGGTGGCGGCATGCCGGGCGCGGCGTCGGGCTACGCGCTCGGGCTCAACATGGGAATCTGGGACTTCACCTGGCGAACCCTGGCGTTCATTTTTGGCAGCATCTTCATCATCCCGTTTCCCTGGCTCCTCGTCTGGTACATCAAATGGCTGGCCTCCTGCGTGCAGGTGCCGGGACGCCCGAACCTGTCGTTCACCGGATCGGCTCTCACTATCGCGGCGTGGTTCTTCGGATTGATCGCCGTGGCCATTGTGTTCGGCGTGCTGGCCTACATGACCGAGCTCAATTGGCTCAACCACGTGATCGGCGTCGCCTACATCGTGCTCTACTGGCTGTTCCTGCGCTGGTTCGTTGCCAACCTCACATCCAACGGGCAGCCGCTCGGCTTCAGCTTCTCGGGCTCGTTCTGGGCCTTCCTCGGCTGGACAATCCTCGCGCTGGTTTCAATCATCACGATCATCGGCTGGGCCTGGGTCTATTCGGCGACGATGCGTTGGATTTGCCGAAACATCCAGGGCACGCGCCGCGCGGTCGTGTTTAATGGGAGCGGCTGGGGCTATCTCTGGCGCGTAGTTCTCGCCTCGCTCGCCGCGAGCTTCATCATCCCGATTCCATGGGTGTATCGCTGGCTGCTGCGCTGGCAGCTGTCTGAGACTGTGCTGGTGCCACGCGGCTGATCAGGCGCTATCTTTGAGCATGATCTCCGCGCAAACGCTTCGCGTTTGTCGCAGGGAAAACCGGTTCCCACTTTTCGGGATCATGCTCGCCGCTCGCGCACGGAGCCTTCCTGCGCGACGGAAGCCACCAGCGTGCCGTCGGGCTTGAAGATCATGCCGCGGGTCAAGCCGCGGCCGCTCTGCGCGCTCGGCGAGTCCTGGACATAGAGCAGCCATTCGTCGGCGCGGAACGGGCGGTGAAACCACATCGCGTGGTCGAGGCTCGCCGGCATCATGCGGCGGTCGAACAGCGTGCGGCCGTAGCGCGCCATCACGGCATCGAGCAGCGAAAAATCCGACGCATAGGCCAGCGCGCACATGTGCAGCGCCGGATCGTCGGGCAGTTTTGCCGCGGTGCGGATCCAGACATGGATGCGGCCGTCTTCGATCTTCTGGCCGAAATAGCGGCCGAGCTCGACCGGGCGCAGCTCGATCGGCCGGTCCGATTCGTAGTAGCGGCGAATGAACTCCGGCATCTCCTTGAACATCGGCTGCTTCGAGACTTCTTCCGCGGTGAGTTTTTCCGGCGGCGGCACGTCGGGCATCTTGTCCTGATGATTGAAGACGCCTTCCTCCTCGGCGTGGAACGACACCATGATGGAGAAGATCGCATTGCCGTGCTGGATCGCGGTGACGCGGCGGGTCGAGTAGCTCTTGCCGTCGCGCAGCCGCTCGACCTCGTAGATGATCGGGATCTGCGTATCGCCCGGCAGGATGAAATAGCAATGGATCGAATGCGGCAGCCGGCCCTCGACGGTGCGGCAGGCCGCCACCATGGCCTGGCCGATCACCTGGCCGCCGAACACCCGCTGCCAGCTCGTCTTCGGGCTGTTGCCGCGGAACAGGTTCACCTCGAGCTGTTCGAGGTCGAGGATGCCGAGCAGGTCGATCAGGCTTTTGGACATTAACGATGCTTTCTAAGCGGCGAGGCGGTAAATCGCGGCTCGCGGCCTTGTTTGGTGAAGCTGTTTCGCCCAGCTATACTCCCACCGCAAGCGTATGAGTATGTGGGTTTCCATGACGGCACAGCGAAGCATTGTGATCTGCGGCGGGGCGTTTGCCGGACTGGCGCTGGCGCTGGCGCTGCGCCAGGGGCTGGGGCCGGATATTCCCGTCATCGTCGCCGATCCGGCGCTCGCCATGCGGCCGAGCCGCGATCCGCGTGCCACCGCCATCGTCGCCGCCTGCCGGCGGCTGTTCGAGGCGCTCGGCGTCTGGGACGAGGTGGCGCCGAATGCGCAGCCGATCCTCGACATGGTCGTGACGGATTCGCAGCTGGCCGACGCGACGCGCCCCGCGTTCCTGACCTTTGCCGGCGAAGTCGAGCCGGGCGAGCCGTTCGCCCACATGGTGGAGAACCGCAATTTGATCGATGCGCTGGCCGCGCGCGCGGAAGCCGCAGGTGTCGACCTGCGCGCTACTGCGGTGAACAGTTACGAGGCCAATGCCGACGGCATCGATGTCGCGCTGGCCGATGGCTCGACGATCGCCGCCCGCCTGCTGGTCGCCGCCGACGGCGCGCGCTCGAAATTGCGCGAGCGCGCCGGGATCGCCACCCACGGCTGGGACTACGATCAATCCGGCATCGTCGTCACCGTCGGCCACGAGCGCGACCATCACGGCCGCGCTGAAGAGCATTTCCTGCCCGCCGGTCCCTTCGCCATTCTGCCGCTGACGGGAAAGCGCTCCTCGCTGGTGTGGACGGAGACGCGTAGCGAGGCCGCGCGGATCGTCGCATTGAGCGAAGAAGAATTTCACGCCGAACTCGAGCGGCGCTTTGGCCTGCATCTCGGCGAGATCAAGGCGTTGGACAAGCCGCGCGCCTTCCCGCTCGGCTATTTCGTCGCGCGCTCCTTCATCGCCGAGCGCCTCGCGCTGATCGGCGACGCCGCGCATGTCATCCACCCGATCGCGGGGCAGGGGCTCAATATGGGCCTGAAGGATGTCGCAGCCCTCGCCGAAGTCGTCGTCGATGCCGCGCGGCTCGGCATGGATCTCGGCCAGGCCGACGTGCTGGAGCGCTACCAGCGCTGGCGCCGTTTCGACACCATGGCGATGGGGGTCGCCACCAACTCGCTGAACCTGCTGTTCTCCAACGAATCGAAACTGCTGCGCGCCGTGCGCGATATCGGGCTCGGCATCGTCGACCGCGCGCCGCCGCTGAAGAACCTGTTCATCCGCCAGGCCGCCGGCCTCACCGGCGAAGTGCCGAAGCTGCTGAAGGGCGAGGCGTTGTAGGCTTTTTCTTTTCGAGCATGATCTCTTCCGAAAACCGCTTCCCACTTTTCGGGATCATGCTCAGTCGATCTTGCGCGCTTCTTCCGGCAGCATGATCGGGATGCCGTCGCGGATGGGATAGGCGAGCTTGGCGGAGCGCGAGATCAGCTCCTGCTTGTTGGCGTCGAATTCCAGCGGACCCTTGGTCAGCGGGCAGACCAGAATTTCCAGCAGCTTCGGATCGACGCTGGACTCGGGGCGCTCAGGCTGGGCGTTCATAAACTTGGTCTCTCCGGCTAACGGGCGTGCTCTAGCACATCCCTTTGCACGGCGTAACAGAGCTATCGTGCGACAATTCGCAGGAGTTCGTCGAGCACGGCCTGCTGCTTGTCCGGCGCCAGCTGCTGGTCCGACAGGGCGAAGCCGAAAAACGCCCAGAACAGGATTTGCGCCCGGGCGCGCGCGACGTCGCTGGCCAAGCCGGCCTGCTTCAACAGGCTCTCGATATAGTCGAGCCGGCGGCGGTCGACCGCAACGACCGCCGCCCGCGCCCGCGCATCGTTGGCCGCCCAGCTCCGCACCGCCTTCTCCAGCGTATGCTTGCTGCCGAAGGTCAGCTTCAGCAGCACCGCGAGCGGGTCCTTGCCCATGTCGCCGCTCTTGGCGGCCTCGACGCCGGCGATGATCTGCTCGGTGGCGACTTCGCGCCAGCGCTCGAGGATCGCGGCGTGATAGGCGCCGATATCGGCAAAGTGCCAGTAGAAGCTGCCGCGCGACACGCCCATCGCTTTCGCCAGCGGCTCGGCCTTCAGCGCCGTAAAGCCGCTCTTGGCCAGCGTCTTCAGGCCGAGATCGACCCAATCCTGCGCCGAGAGTTGATCGGCCATGGTTCCCCGCGTCGTGATGTCCCACCATACACAAGTGTATTGACAGGCGCCAGCGCCTCTCTATATTCCATACAGTTCTGTATGGAAACCAAAGGAGGTTCCGATGCGCGATCTTCTGCTGCAGGGCGCCGGTGTCATCGCCATTCTCGTCAGCATCGCCCATGGCGTGATCGGCGAGACCAAGGTGTTCGCCCGCGGCACCGTCGAGCCGCCGCGGCTGAAGACGCTGCTTCGGCTGGTCTGGCAGGCCGGCACCATCGCCTGGATCGCCGGCGGCGTGCTCTTGATCGCCGCGCCCTGGATGGGATCGGACGCCGCGCGGCACTGGATCATCGCGACGTTTGCGGTGGTGTTCGGCTTTGCCGCGATCGCCAATGCACTGGCGACGCGGACCGTGCACGTGGGGTGGATCGGCATGGGTGCCGCGGTGGCGCTGTCGGTCGCGGGGTACTAGCAAGAACGCAACGTCGCCAGGGTCGGGCATTGACTTCTTGTTCATGATTTGTTCTTATACTGGCCTGCCATGAATGGAGGCCGAGATGGACAACCGCATCAATGAAATCCGCAAAGTGATCAGGGCGCTGAGGGTCAGCATGGTGGAGGCCGAGACCATCATGCGCACGCAGATCGCCAGAGACCAGGACTGCAGCTTCGTGGCGCAGGAGCTGCTCAAGATGCGCACCGTCCTGGCCGGCCTGGTTCGGGAGAAGGAAAGTCTCGGCGATCACGAACCGATCGTCGTGGCAGCCCCACGCTCTGCGCGACCAACAGCAAAGCCGCCATTCGTCCATCCTGCCAAGCGCCATCCGGTCCCGGCGCAACGTGTTGGATGAAAAGGAAATCCTGAAAACTACTGCAGCCCTGGCTCGCCGCTGGTGCGCTTCTTCGCCAGATCCATCTCGGTCACCGCGATCAGGATTTCTGCGCGCGTCTTGAGATCGGGCGCTTCCAGCATCGCCTGCTTTTCGGCGGGGCCGTAGGGCGACATCATTGCGAGCGCGTTGACCAGCGCCTCGTTGGGCGCGCTCTCGATGCCTTCCCAATCGACCTTGAGATTGTTGGCCTTCAAAAAATCCGTCAGCACCTCGAGCAGTGCCTCGCGGTCGACCGCGTCCTCGCCCTTGCGCGCGGTGAAGTCGTCGGCAAAGGCGAAGAAGTCGACCTTGCATTGCCGGTAGGGCGTCAGCACCGACGGCTCCTCGATCACCCTGAAGCGCGACACGCCGGTGAGTTCGAGGATGTAGCGGCCGTCGCCGGTCTCGGCGAGCTGGGTGATGCGACCGACGCAGCCGACGCGGAACAGCGCCGGGGTCTTCTCGCTTTGCGAATGCGTGACGTCGGGCTGGATCATGCCGATCAGGCGATGGCCGTCGCGGAAGGCGTCGTCGATCATGGCGAGGTAGCGCGGCTCAAAAATGTTGAGCGGCATCTGGCCGCGCGGCAGCAGCAGTGCGCCGGGCAGCGGAAACACCGGGATCACTTCCGGCAGCTCGCCGGGTCCGCGATATTCGGCATTGATCGGCATGAGCTGTCCCGGCGCTTGCCTAGGTTTGTTTTAAGAGAACAGGATCGTCGACAGCCGCTTTCGTCCCTCGACGGTCGCCTCATCGGCGCCGCCCCACGCCTCGAAGAACTGCACCAGCTGCTTGCGCGCGCCGTCGTCGTTCCATTTGCGGTCGCGCCTGATGATCTCGAGCAGCTGCGCGGTAGCCTCGCTGCGTTTGCCGGCCGCGTTCAGCGCGGTGGCGAGGTCGAAGCGCGCCTGATGATCGAGCGGGTTTGCGGCGACTTTCTGTTCGAGCTCGGCGACCGGGCCGAGCGACTGCGCCTGCTCGGCGAGATCGATCGCCGCCTGCACGGCCTTGACGCCGGCGTCATTGCGCTTGGATTCCGGCACCATGGCAAGCGTCTGCTTGGCCTGCTCGATCGCGCCCGTGGTGACGTAGCATTTGGCGAGACCGGCGAGCGCCGGGATATTGGTCGAATCCAGCGCCAGCACCTCGGCATAGATTTGCGCAGCACCGGCCGCATCGCCGTCCGCCAGCACGGCTTCGGCCTCGGCGAGAATTTCCGCGATGTTGGGCTCGCCGGCGGCCGGCACGCCCTTGGTCAGCTTGTCGATGAAGGCGTTGACCTGGCTTTCCGGGATCGCGCCCATGAATCCGTCGGCCGGCTGGCCGTTCACGAAGGCGATCACGGCGGGGATCGACTGAATGCCCATCTGGCCGGGGATCGCCGGATGCTGGTCGATGTTCATCTTGACCAGCTTGACCCGGCCCTTGGCGTTGCGAACCGCCTTTTCCAGGATCGGGGTGAGCTGCTTGCAGGGCCCGCACCATTCCGCCCAGAAGTCGATCAGCACCGGCTGGCGCTTCGACTCCTCGATGACGTCCTTCACGAAGGTCTGGGTGGTGGTGTCCTTGATGAGGTCGGGGGCTGCCTGCGGCGCGCCGCCGCCCTGCTCCATGATGGTCACGATGTCCTCGCCTTACTCTTTCGGAAGTGGGCCCCTTCTAGCACGGGTAGGCCCGATTCAGTGTGGGGTCGATTTGCCCTAATTGGCGGCGTTGCCCGTCAATTTCAATTGCCGGGAACCGGTCGAAGGGCGTGATTTCCGGGCATTTGGCGAGCTTTTCGCGATAAATCGTCTCATGCGGTGCGGATTTTAACGGTTCGCAGCAAGTGTTGCATTCACAGTCCGCATTTGGCATAGGTGCGCCGTTGTCGGCGACCAATCGCCGCCATCTCGGATGCGGGTGTAGCTCAGTGGTAGAGCACGACCTTGCCAAGGTCGGGGTCGAGGGTTCGAGCCCCTTCGCCCGCTCCAGATTCTTCCAACGCATCCAAGTCAGACCCGGCCACCGCTGCGAGCAGGATGCCGTATGACCAAGCGCACTCTTCTCTCGATCCCCGTCATGATTGGCGCGCTGTTGCTGCACGCCGGTCCGGCCGCGTCAGCCGACATCAAGGTCTTGACCGCCGGCGCGATGAAATCGGTGGTGCTGGCGCTGCAGCCTGGCTTCGAGGCCGCAAGCGGACACCGGCTCGTCATCGATAACGACACCGCCGGTGGCCTTACGAAGCGCATCGAGGCTGGCGAAGCCTTTGACATGGCGATCATCACGCCCGGCGCGATCGATACGCTGATCAAGAACGGCAAGATCGTCGACGGCAGCCGCCTTGCGGTGGCCAAGGTCGGCGTCGGCGTCGCCGTGAAGGAAGGGGCGCCGAAGCCCGACCTCAGCTCAGCCGACGCTTTCAAGCGTGCGCTGCTGTCGGCCGCGACCGTCGCCTATATCGATCCGGCCTCAGGCGGTTCGAGCGGCATCTATGTCGCGGGTCTCCTGAAGAAGCTCGGCATCGCCGAGGAGATCAAGCCGAAGGAGCGCCTGCAGGCGGGCGGCTATGTCGCCGAGAAGGTGGCCAAAGGCGAAGCCGAGATCGCGATCCACCAGATCAGCGAGATCCTGCCGGTGAAGGGCGTCGTGCTTGCGGGACCGCTGCCGGAGGAGATCCAGAACTACACCGTCTACGCCGTCGGCCTGTCGGCCACGGCGAGCCGATCCCAAGGCGGCGCAGGCGTGGATCGACTATCTGAAGGGCCCAGCCGCGACCGCCGCGATCGAGAGCCGCGGGATGAGCAAGCCGTAAGCGATCACCCGATCGCGCGGTGAGTTACTGACACTCAGCGCTTCGCGCAGTGGATCGAGACGGCTCGGGGATGCTACGATCCTACTTTGCATGGGGTTGTTCTGCTTAATTTGCAGAACATCGGTTGATGGGCGAAGTGGGGCTGATGCCCACGCGCACCGTTCGCTCTGTCCGGATATTGCGTTGCAACGCAGAGACCACAAAATTGTCTCAAAGCGAACTGCCTTGCCTCACAGCGAACTGCGTCGCGACAACTCAATTCAATTTCATCATCGACGCGTCGGCCGAAAGCGAGTCTCGCGCTTCTCACGCGCTTGGGATGTGATAGGCTTTTGCGGTCTGAGACCCAGACCACTCGATGTTTCGTCTCTCGACTTCAAAACAATAATGCAGGCCCTCGGGCCGCACAGGGGAGTGACGCGATGAAATCGGCTATCAACGGATGTGTACTTGCGCTTGCAGCGACCTTCGCGGTCGCGATGGCTGGTCCAGCCGTCGCGCAGCAGAAGGCGCTGAAGAAATACGAATCCGGCACCAAGGATTTCTGGACCAATCCGCCGCCGGACTGGTTCCTCGGCGACGAGACCGAGGCAGCAGAAGGGCCTGGCGCCGCCCTCGGGTCCGCCGACCGGCCGGTCGGAGGCGGAGATCACCGCCACCCTCAAGAAGATCAAGCTGCCGCAAGGCTTCAAGATCGAGCTCTACGCCTCCGGCGTGCTCGATGCGCGGCAGATGGCCTGGGGCGACAAGGGCACGCTGTTCGTCGGCTCCTTCGGCCTCGGCAACGTCTACGCCATCAAGGACAATGGCGGGAAGAAAGAGGTCAAGACGGTGCTCAAGGGCCTCACGATGCCGACCGGGCTCGCCTTCCAGGACGGCGCACTCTACGTCGTCGCCATCAACAGGCTGATCAAATACGAGAACGCCGAAGCCAACGTCGACAAGCTCGGCGATGGCAAGGTGGTGTATGACGACATGCCGTCCTATGTCCCGCATGGCTGGAAATACATCGCGGTCGACAAGGAAGGCTGGTTCTATCTGCCGTTCGGCCCGCCCTTCAACATCGGCCTCCCGCCGACCAGCCTCTCGCAGATCCGCCGCGTCGATCCGAAGACCGGCAACGCCGAAATCTGGGCGCTCGGCGTGCGCAACAGCGTCGGCGGCGACGTCGATCCGCGCACCGGCAAGTACTGGTTCACGGAAAATGCCCGCGACTGGATCAGCGACGATCTGCCGAGCGACAAGCTCAACATGATCAACAAGATCGGCGAGCATTTCGGCTATCCCTATTGCCACCAGGGCGACATGCCCGACCCGAAATTCGCGATGGGTCACAAGTGCTCGGAGTTCACGCCGCCGGTCGTCAATCTCGGCGCCCATGTCGCGCCGCTCGGCATGAAGTTCTATACCGGCAGCCAGTTCCCGGCCGAGTACAAGAACAACATCCTGATCGCCGAGCACGGCTCCTGGAACCGGCACAAGTACCAGGGCGCGCGCATCAAGCGCATCATCGTCGGGCCTGACGGCAAGAATCCGAAGTCGGAGATCTTCGCCTCCGGCTGGATCGAGGGCGACCAGGGCTATCTCGGCCGCCCCAACGACATCATCCTTGCCAAGGACGGCTCGATCCTCGTCGCCGACGACTGGGCCGGTGCGATCTATCGCATCAGCTACAGCAAGTAGGCGTGGAACCAACGGAGGCTGCGGTTGCTTGAAGAAGCAGCCGCGGCCTCCTGCGTTTTGAACGGGGATAGTGATGCGTAGGTTTGTTTTGCTCAGGAGCCTGCGCTGTGCTGGCGCTCGCGAGCATGCCCGTTCGCGCCGCCGACATCGCGGCCGGCAAGGAAAAGGCCGAGCTCTGCGTCGGCTGCCATGGCGAGAACGGCATCTCGGAGATGGAAAACCTGCCCTCGCTCGCCGGCCAGCTCGACCAGGTCATCCAATGGCAGCTGGTCTATTTCCGCGCCGGCGCGCGCAAGAACGAAGAGATGCAGCCGATCGTCGAACAGCTCAACAACGAGGACATCCGCAACCTCGGGGCTTACTTCGCCTCGCTGCCGCCGCCGAAGCCGGCAGAGGACAAGGACCCCGACCTGTCGAAGAAAGGTGCGCAGGCCGCGGCCGGACGGCGCTGCGCCTCATGCCACACCGACAACTACGCCGGCAGCAAGGCCGCCGCCCGGCTCGCCGGCCAGCGCGAAGATTATCTCACCAAGGCGCTGCGCGACTACAAGTCGGGCGTCCGTGCGGGCGGAGGCCAGGCCGCGATGGCCGAGGTCGCGCATCCCCTCAGCGAAGAAGAGATCGAAGCGCTCGCGCATTATCTCGCCTACCTGAAGTAAAAAGAGATTACTTCTCCGCCAGCGGATGCAGGTCGCGCACCAGGCTCTTCAAGCGCTCTTCCACCACATGCGTGTAGATCTGCGTGGTCGAGATATCGGTGTGGCCGAGCAGCGTCTGCACGATGCGCAGGTCGGCGCCGTTGTGCAGCAGGTGGCTGGCAAAGGCGTGGCGCAGCACATGCGGCGACACCAGCCGCGGCGCGAGGCCGGCTTCAGCCGCAAGCTCCTTGAGGTCGCGGGCAAAATGCTGCCGCGTCAGGTGGCCGCTTTCGCCGAAGGAAGGAAACAGCCACTTCGAGCTGGCGACGCCTTTCTTCTTCGAAGACGTCAGGGCAGCCATAGCGGCAAGATAATCGCCCATCGCCTGCCGCGACGCGTCGTTGAGCGGCACCAGCCGCTCCTTGTCGCCCTTGCCGCGCACCACGATCATACGCGCGTCGCGCCGCGAAGCCGACAGCGGCAGCGACACCAGCTCGGACACGCGCAGGCCCGTGGCGTACAGCACCTCGAGCAGGCAATTGAGGCGTAGCGCCCGCACTTTTTGCAGACTGGAATCTTCAGCGGCCTGCGCCAGCTCCCGCGCCCTGGTCAGCATGCGATCGACGTCCGATATCGACAGCACTTTTGGCAGGCCGCGGCCGCGCTTGGGGCCCGACAGGATCGCGGCCGGATCGTCGGCGCGGATGCGCTCGTTGAGCATGAAGCGGTACAGATGGCGCATGGCGGAGAGCCGTCGCGCCACGCTCGACGATTTGAAGCCGCGCGTGTCGAGATCGGCGAGGTAGTCGCGCAGCTTCTGGGTGTCGGCGGTAACGAAGGTCAGCTTGGCATGGGCGAGAAATTCGGAGAAATCGGTGAGGTCGTGGCGATAGGCCTGCAGCGTGTTGTCGCCGGCGCCCTGTTCGGCCGCGAGCATGTCGAGGAACAGCGAGATCAGCTTCGCGTCTGAGGGTTTGGTCCGCATCCCCCGATCCTAACCCCTACCGCTTAAGGAACCGGTCCGGCGGGATGGTCACCGTCATCTCCCGCGGCTTCGGGTTGACGAGATTGGCCAGCGCGAACACCACGCCATAGCCGATCCCGGCGATGATGCCGACAACCGTCAGGAAGCGGAACAGACTGGGCATAACCGGGTCTCGGGCGGCGAATTAACCATCAAATCAGGCCGGGACAGCCTGCCCGGCCTTACCAGCATGTTTCGCCCTTTCCTTGCAAGAGTCTCTGGCAAGGGTGTTGGCGGGGGTAGTATAGGTGGCGCGAAACGCGGCAATTTCGCGGATACGAGCTTTGGATGTCTGAAACCGCCTCGCAGGCCACCAGCAGCCTGTCCCACGACGCCGAGATCGCCTCGGCGCTGGGCAAGCGCTGCGTCGTGCTGATCGGCATGATGGGCGCCGGCAAGTCGACCATCGGCCGGCGTATGGCCGCTCGCTTGAGGCTGCCCTTCCTCGATGCCGACACCGAGATCGAGACCGCGGCCGGTATGTCGATCCCCGATATTTTCGAGACCCATGGCGAGCCGCATTTCCGCGACGGCGAGGCGCGGGTGATCGCGCGGCTGCTCGACGGCGGCCCGGCCGTGATCGCGACCGGCGGCGGCGCCTTCATGCGCGAGGAGACGCGCGGTCGCGTCCGCGGCAAGGCGGTGTCGATCTGGCTCAAGGCCGATGCCGAGGTGATCATGAAGCGGGTGCGCCGCCGCACCGACCGGCCGCTGCTGCAAAATGCCGACCCGGAAGCCACCGTCGGCCGACTGCTCGGCGAGCGCGAGCCGGTCTACGCGACCGCCGATCTGACGATTCTCTCGCGCGACGTGCCGCATGACAAGATCGTCGATGAATGCATGGAAGCGCTGCACGCAAAGCTCTGCGCTGCGACCCCTGACAAGATACGCTACGCCATGACCGCACCGATCAAGCATTCCGATCCCATCAATGTCGACGTCGCGCTCGGCGATCGCGCCTATGACATCGTGATCGGCCGCGACGTGCTGCCATCGCTGGGGCCGCGCATTGCCGCGATGCGGCCCGGCGTGCGCACCGCCATCGTCACCGACCGCACCGTGGCGAAACACTGGCTGAAGCCGACCGAGGCGTCGCTGGCGCAGGCGGGCATTCCCACGTCGGCCATCGTGGTCGAGGAGGGCGAGGGCTCGAAGAGCTATGCCGGCCTGGAAAAGGTCAGCGAGGCGCTGATCGCGGCCAAGATCGAGCGCAACGATCTCGTCATTGCGCTGGGCGGCGGCGTGGTCGGCGATCTCGCCGGCTTTGCCGCGGCGGTCCTGCGCCGCGGCGTCGATTTCGTGCAGGTGCCGACGTCGCTGCTGGC
This sequence comes from uncultured Alphaproteobacteria bacterium, assembly GCA_963726865.1. Classification (GTDB taxonomy): domain Bacteria; phylum Pseudomonadota; class Alphaproteobacteria; order Rhizobiales; family Xanthobacteraceae; genus Bradyrhizobium. The sequence continues at coordinate 146,032 of CAVSEE010000017.1, forward strand.
CCAGGTCGATTCCTCGGTCGGCGGCAAGACCGGCATCAACTCGCCGCAGGGCAAGAATCTGATCGGCGCGTTCCACCAGCCGGTGCCTGGTCATCGCCGACACCGCCGTGCTCGACACGCTGTCGCCGCGCCAGTTCCGCGCCGGCTATGCCGAAGTCGCCAAATACGGCCTGCTCGGCGATGAGGCGTTCTTCACCTGGCTCGAGAAGAACCACGCCGACATCTTTTCCGGCGGCGCGGCGCGCGAGCATGCGATTGCGACCTCCTGCCGCGCCAAGGCCGCGATCGTCGCGCGCGACGAGCGCGAGACCGGCGAGCGGGCGCTGCTCAATCTCGGCCACACCTTTGGTCATGCGCTGGAAGCGGCGACCGGGTTCTCCGATCGTCTGTTCCACGGCGAGGGCGTGTCGGTCGGCATGGTGCTGGCGGCGGAGCTTTCCGCGGAGCTCGGCAAGATTTCACAAGCCGACGCGGCGCGGATCAGGCATCACCTTTCATCCGTCGGGCTGCCGATCCGGCTGCAGGACATCGCGGGCTTCGTGCAGGAAGGGCTTGCCGATGCCGACACGCTGATGGCGCTGATGGCGCAGGACAAGAAGGTCAAGCGCGGCAAGCTGACGTTCATCCTGCTCGAGGCGGTCGGCCGCGCTGTCATTGCGCCGAATGTCGAGCCCACGCCGGTGCGAGACTTTTTGGCAAGGAAGCTGGCCGGTAAGGCCTGAACGCGCATGATCCGGAAAAGTGGTCACCGGTTTTCCGATAAGATCATGCGCCAGACATAGATAAGGGGTCCATGCACTCAGTCGGCTTTTTCGTCGTCGTTGGCTGCCTCTTCGTCTCGGCCTTCTTTGCGGCGAGCGAAACGGCGCTGACCGGCGCTTCGCGCGCCAGCATGCTGCGGCTGTCGAAGCAGGGCAATCGTCAGGCCGCCATCGTCTCGCAGTTGCTCGACATGCGCGAGCGGCTGATCGGCGCATTGCTGCTCGGCAACAACATCGCCAATATCGGCGCCTCCGCGCTGGCGACCGGAATCTTCACCGCATGGTTCGGCGAGGTCGGCGTGCTCTATGCGACCGCCGTGATGACCGTGCTGGTGGTGATCTTTGCCGAAGTCCTGCCGAAGACGATCGCCATCAACGCGCCGGACCGTATTGCGCTGCTGGTGGCGCGGCCGATGATGCTGACGCTGCTCGTGCTCGGCCCGCTGCTGACGGTCATCGAGACCATCGTGCTGGCGCTGATAAAGCTGTTCGGCATCCATATCGGCGAGCACCAGACCTCGGTGCTGTCGCCGACCGACCGCATCCGCGGCGCGGTCGACCTGCTGCACCACGAAGGCAAGGTCGAGAAGCAGGACCGCGACATGCTCGGCGGCCTGCTCGACCTGCGCGAGCTGCAGGTCTCCGACGTGATGGTTCACCGCACCGAGATGGTGATGCTCAACGCCGACCTGCCGTCCGAGGAACTGGTGCGCGAGGTTCTCGCCACCGAATACACCCGCATTCCGCTGTGGCGGGAGAAGCCGGAGAACATCATCGGCGTGCTGCACGCCAAGGACCTGTTGCGCGCGATCCGCGCCAGCGAAGGCGACACCTCGCGGATCGACGTCTCCACCATCATGCTGCCGCCCTGGTACGTGCCGGAGATGCGTCCCGGTCTCCGAGCAGCTGAAAGCCTTCCGCCGCCGCAAGACCCACTTCGCGCTCGTCGTCGACGAGTATGGCGAGGTCGAGGGCATGGTGACGCTGGAAGACATTCTGGAGGAGATCGTCGGCGACATCTCCGACGAGCACGACATCGTCGTCGCCGGTGTGCGCGCCCAGCCCGACGGCTCGGTCGCGGTCGACGGCTCGGTGCCGATCCGCGATCTCAACCGCGCGATGGACTGGAGCCTGCCGGACGAGGAGGCGACCACGATCGCCGGTCTCGTCATTCACGAAGCGCGCTCGATCCCCGAACGCGGCCAGAGTTTCACCTTCCACGGCTTCCGCTTCCGCGTGCTGCGCCGCGAGCGCAACCGCATCACGGCGCTGCGCATCGTGCCGGTGCCGCGCGAGCCGGAGGTGCTGGAGCCGAAACCGAGGCGGGCGGGGACATCGTTCTAGGCGGCGCTCACTTCTTCAACGTGCTCGCGGCGCACGCTTGCGAGAACTCGCCGGCCTTCTTCGTCGTCTCCGGCGTCAGCGTGTCCTTGTTCTTGTCGAGGTCCTCGACCTGCATGAAGTCGGAGAAGGCGCGCGCGTAGCAGTCGCAATAGGTCTGCAGCTGGCCGACCGTCATGGCCTTGTTGGTGGTGTCCTTGACCTGGTTCTCGAGGCAGGAATCGTTGGTGCCCTTCAAGAGCGCCGCCTTGTCGGTCGGCGACAGCGACGTTGCCTGCGCGGCCGCGCAGGAAGCGAAAACCAACAGGGCGATGCAGAGGTTACGCATGGGTCATTCCTCGGTGAGTACAGGTCATTCGATGTGGTTTCATTCGATGTCGATGGTGACGGCGGACAGCTTCCACAGCCCGTCCGACGGGATGAAGCCGAGCTGGTATTTCACCTGCTTCGGCGTGGTCTCGAAACGGCCCTTCAGCCGCAGCACGCCGTTCTCGTCGATCTTCGCCTCGCCGTCGGGCACGATCGGCTTGGCCACGATGGCGTCGAACACCGCGCGCTTGTCGATCAGGTCCTTGAACACGGCGCGGAGCTTTTCCGGCGGAAACTGCTCGCGGAACGGTTTTGAGATTTTGGCGTGCAGCACGGTGAAATTGTCGGCGGCAACCGCGTCCGACAGCGTCACCAGGATGCTCTTGACCAGCACCTCCTGCACAAAGGGGCTCGGCATGCCCTGCGCGATGGCGGAAGACGGCGCGCCGAACAGCCCGGCGGCAAGGAGCAAGGCCGCGATCAGGCGCGGCAGCGCCAGAGCTTGAATCGAGAAGACTTGAATCGAAAACGCCCGGACCGGAAAGGCATGCATCGGGAACGCCCCTGTCAATCGGCGCCGATGTCAGGGCCACAACCCCAAGCCCGCAAAAAGCACGGGAAACTACGCCGGCCGCCTCGCCCTACATAGATGAAAACGGGCAAACCGTCTCTGCCGATGTTGCCCCGTTAACCCCGGTTTTCCCCCGGAGCCTGCGCATGGATGGCGAGCGCGTGCACGGAGCCGGCCAGTTCCGCCGACAGCGTCGTATTAATCATGCGGTGGCGCTCGATCCGGCTCTTCCCTTCGAACGAGGGAGATACGATATAGACCCTGAAATGCGTCTCGCCGCCCGGCCTGTGGCCGGCATGGCCCTCATGCAAATGTGATTCGTCCGTGACGTCGAGGCTTTCCGGCAAGAAAGCTTCACGCAACTTGTTTATGATAACGTCCCTGGTTTTCATGGATGCGGCATTACGTCCGGGCGGGGTTTTCGTCAATGCTGCGCCGGGGAATGCAAGGAATCGCAATGTCAAGTCTTGAAGCCCGGCGCATTGCGTAGTCAAAGTCAGTCATGCCGATCGATTCATCAAAGTTCTTCGACTCCATTCGCATCAAGCCGAACAAGCTGAGCGCGAAGGCGCAGGCGCGCGCCAAGGAAGAAGCGACGATGTGCGAGTGGGCGGGCTGCCAGAACAAGGGCCCGCACCGCGCGCCGAAGGGCCGCGAGAATTCGCGCGAGTACTGGCATTTCTGCATCGACCATGTCCGCGAGTACAACCAGTCCTACAATTTCTTCCAGGGCATGAATCCGGACGACGTGGCGCGCTACCAGAAGGACGCGCTGACCGGCCATCGCCCGACCTGGAAGATGGGCGCCAATTCCGGCGCCAAGGGCAAGTCCGCCTTCGACACCGCCGCCGATCCCCTCCAGATGTTCGCCGAGCTGAACGGGCGGGCCGCTGGCGGCCGGGCGCGCAGCAGGCCAAGGCGCGAGACGCGCAAGGTGATGAATGCCGAGCGCAAGGCGCTGCAGGTGATGGGGCTCGCCGCCGGCGCCACGATCGTCGAGGTCAAGGCCAAGTACAAGGCGCTGGTGAAGCAGCACCACCCCGACGCCAATGGCGGGGATCGGTCGACCGAGGACCGCCTGATCGAGATCATCAAGGCGTATAATTATCTGAAGACAGTGGTGAAGGAGGCGTGAGGCCTCTTCACTTGTCGTCCCGGCGAACGCCGGACCCATAATCCCGGTCGTCAATTGTTGAACACGCTGTGGCTCCAGCTCGGCATAGCCACGCGCATTCGTGGCTATGGGTCCCGGCTTTCGCCGGGACGACACTTGTTTTGCAGCGCCTTCAGCGCATCACGCCGCGGGCTTCGCCCCCACATAGGACGAACTCGGCCGGATCAGCCGCCCCGTGCGGCGCTGCTCCAGCGCATGCGCGGTCCAGCCGGCGGCGCGGGAGACCGCAAAGATCGGCGTAAAGGCCTGGCGCGGGATCTTCAGCGCATCGAGCAGGATCGCGGTGAAGAACTCGACATTGGTCTCCAGCGGCCGGTCCGGGTTCTTCTTGCGCAAGGCGCTGCGGATGTAGGATTCGACTTCGCCGGCGAAGGGAAGGTCGGCGCCTTCGCCGGAAAGCCGCTCGATTGCGGCCTTCAGCACATCGGCGCGCGGATCGCGCACGCGATAGACGCGGTGGCCGAATCCCATCAGGCGCTCGCCGCGCGCCAGCGCATCGTCGACCCACGGCTTGATCCGCTCGCGCGTGCCGATGGCGTCTAGCATTTCCAGCACCGGCTCCGGCGCGCCGCCATGCAGCGGGCCGGTCAGCGCGCAATAGCCGGCGGTGATGGCCGCGAACAGATCGGCCTGCGTGGAGGCGACCACGCGCGCGGTGAAGGTCGAGGCGTTCATGCCGTGATCGCTGGCGGTGACGAGATAGGCATCCAGCGCCGCAACCTCGCGCGGCTCCGGCCGCTTGTTGTGCAGCATTTTCAGCGTATCGGCGGCGTGGCTCACATTGGGATCGGGTGCGACCGGGTCGGCGCCCTTCGCGCGCTGCACCAGCGCGCCGGCAATGACGGGAAACGCGCCGACGATGGTCGCCTCGTGATCGAGCCCGCTCTCGGCGCGCAGGCCTGCGATGGCGGCGCGAAAACCGTCGACGACGGACATGCCGCGCGTCGCCGGCAACAGATCGGGCAGGCGGGCAAAGGCGCGCTCGCGCGCCGCGCCAAGATCGGCGCGCACATGGGCCTCGTCGGTCACCTTGCCCGGTGGCGCCACTCCACAGCCGCGCGGTCACGCTCTCGAAACTCGATTTGCCGGCGAGGCTGCCGACGAAGCTCGCCCGCGATGATCAGTTCGCCGCGCTCGCCATCGACATGGCTCAGCACGGTTTCGGCGGCGGGCACGCCGTCCAGACCAATCTGGCTCTTGGTGAGGTGGATGTTCATGGCCGGATCTCCTGTTCCATCCGGACAAGGTCGGCCGACTCGACAGATTGATCAATCTTGATTATATAAATCAATATGAAAAAATCCGAGGCGCTCTACCTCTCCGCCCGCGAGGCCTCCGCCGAACTCGCGATCTCGCCGGCCACGCTCTACGCCTATGTCAGCCGCGGCCTGATCCGCTCCGAGCCGTCGCCGGATTCGCGCAGCCACCGCTACCGCGCCGAGGACGTGCGCGACCTCAAGGACCGCCGGGTGCCTGCGCCGGAGCCGCGCGGCCTGCGCAGTTTCGATGCCGATCTGCCGGTGATGGATTCGGCGATCGGCACCATCACCGAGGCCGGCGCGATCTATCGCGGCGTCAACTGCGTCGATCTCGCCGAAAAGGACACGCTGGAGCACACCGCGACGCTGCTGTGGGACGTCACCAGCGTCGATCCCTTCGCGCCGGACAATTGCCCTTCGGTGTCGGACGCCATGCGCACGATCGCGGAGGCCGCGCATCGCGCCGCGCCCATCGATCGCGCCATTGCCGTGCTGGCGCTGGCGGCCAGCGCCGATCCCAGCGCGTTCACCCGCGCGCCCGACGGCCGCGCCATGGTCGGCGGGCGCATCGTGCGGCTCCTGGTCGCCACCATGCTCAACCGCGGCACCTCGCCGGAGCCGCTGCATCTGCAGATCGCGAAAGCCTGGGCACCCGACAACAAGCATGCGCCGGATCTGATCCGCCGCGCGCTGGTGCTGCTCGCCGATCACGAATTGAATGCCTCGACCTTCACCGTGCGCTGCGCCGCTTCAACGGGTCTCAATCTCTATGATTCCGTGATCGCTGGCCTCGCCGCGCTGAAGGGACCGAAGCATGGCGGCGCCGGCGTGCTGGCCTCGCGGCTGGTGAAGACGATGGTCGACAACGACGTCGCGCCCGTGATCCGCGAGCGCGTGGCGCTGGGCGAGCGCTTTGCCGGCTTTGGCCATGGCGTCTACAAGCGCGGCGATCCGCGCGCGATGTCGCTGCTGGACGCGCTGACCCGCGCCGGCGCGCCGCGCAAATTCACCCGGGAAATCCCTGAACGGATCGCGGAAGCCACCGGCGAATTCGTCAATATCGACTATGCGCTCGCGGTGCTGGTGCACGCACTGCGGATGCCCGCAGGCAGCGAGCTCGCGCTGTTCGCGATGTCGCGCAGCGTCGGCTGGATCGCGCATGCCAGCGAGCAGTTGCAGCACGGCAAGCTGATCCGGCCACGCGCCCGCTATGTCGGCCCGGCGCCAGGGCGCAGCATGTCTGTCAAATCGCTGTAGAGCTATTTTGCCGGCCTCGCCGCGGGCCCGCCGCGGCCATGGCGGCGGCGGATGGTCCAGATCGCGGCGCCCAGGATCACGGCGCCGAAGGCGACTGCGTACATCCACAGATGCTTGCCGACATGCTCATGGTGCGGCAGACCGGCATATTGATGCAGCGCCGAGACCGCGAGCACGCCGGGCAAGGTATGTGCGATCGCCCAGACCAGGATCGCGACGACGTTGACGCTGTAGAACTTCCACGGCGCCATGCCGAGCGAGCCCGCGGTGATCGGCACAAAGGCGCGGATCGGCGGCACGAAGCGCGCAAAGAACACGGCGAGCGTGCCCCAGCGATGGAAGAAGGCTTCGCTCTCCTCGACCAGCTTCGGATAGTTGGCCAGCGGCCAGGTGTTGAGAATTTCGCGCTGGCTGCGATGGCCGATCCAGAACGCCGTGCCGTCGCCGATCAGCGCGCCGAGAATTGCGGCCGCCAGCACGCCCTCGAACTTCAACTCACCGCCGGGGACCAGCGCACTCAGCGCAAGGATCACGGTCGAGCCGGGAATCACCGCGCCGACCACCGGAACGGCTTCCAGCAGGGCGGCAAGGAACAGCGTCAGATAGGCAAGCCACGCATGGGCCGAAACGAAGGCGATCAGCGGGTCGAGAAAGGAGGCCACGAAAATCCCGTTTGGCGGTGCAGTGCGGTGCAACACCTTACAACTGATCCGGGGGCTTAACAGAGGCTCGCACGGCGGCGTTCCGGCAAAAGTGCGGCGTGATTCGCAGGGCAGCCCTCCAAAATTCGCGATCAGTCACCTATCTTGATGAAAAGGCAGCGGAACTTTGATTGCGCGTGCGGGCTTCTGCCGGCCGTTGCTCTCTGATACGCTGCCAAACAGCCCCCCATCCGCAGCCATTCAGCCAATCTGGTTTCGGAACGCGTCCGAGGCCTCGGAGGATTCATGACGACCGCCGCCACGACCAAGAACCAGGAACTAACGGGATTGCCCGACATGAAGGTGTCGGTCCGGCAGGTGTTCGGCATCGACAGCGATCTCGAAGTGCCGGCCTATTCCGAGGTGGACCCGCATGTGCCTGAGGTCGACACGGATTACCGCTTCGACCGCAACACCACGATGGCCATTCTCGCCGGTTTTGCCAAGAACCGCCGCGTCATGGTGACCGGCTATCACGGCACCGGCAAGTCGACCCATATCGAGCAGGTCGCCGCGCGGTTGAACTGGCCCTGCGTGCGCGTCAACCTCGACAGCCACATCAGCCGTATCGATCTCGTCGGCAAGGACGCCATCGTCGTCAAGGACGGCAAGCAGGTCACCGAATTCCGCGACGGCATTTTGCCGTGGGCGCTTCAGCATAACATTGCGCTGGTGTTCGACGAATACGACGCCGGCCGCCCCGACGTGATGTTCGTGATCCAGCGCGTGCTGGAAGTTTCCGGCCGCCTGACGCTGCTCGACCAGAACAAGGTGATCAAGCCGCATCCGGCGTTCCGCCTGTTCTCGACCGCCAACACCGTCGGCCTCGGCGACACCTCGGGCCTCTATCACGGCACGCAGCAGATCAACCAGGGCCAGATGGACCGCTGGTCGATCGTCACCACGCTCAACTATCTCGGCCATGACGAGGAAGTGGAGATCGTGCTGGCCAAGGCGCGCCACTATCGCACCACCGGAAGGCCGCGACATCGTCAACAAGATGGTGCGCCTCGCCGACCTCACCCGCAACGCCTTCGCCAATGGCGATCTGTCGACGGTGATGAGCCCGCGCACGGTGATCACCTGGGCGGAAAACGCCGACATCTTCGGCGATATCGGCTTCGCCTTCCGCGTCACCTTCCTCAACAAGTGCGACGAGCTGGAGCGGCCGCTGGTCGCGGAGTTCTATCAGCGCTGCTTCAATGCGGAGCTGCCGGAATCCTCCGTCAACGTGGCGCTCAGCTAGCCCATGCCAAAGGTTTCCGTCGAGCGCACCATTGGCCAGGCCAAAAAGGCGGTGCTCGGCGGCCTCATCGGTTACAACACCGAGAAGATGGGGAAGCAGAAATACAAGCGTTTCGCCATCACGTTGCGCGAGCGCGGCAAGATCGTCGGCGGGATTGTCGGCGAGGTCTGGACCACGGTGCTGTTCATCCAGCTGTTCTGGATCGAGCAGAAATATCGCGGCAAGGACTTTGGCACGAAGCTGATCAAGGCGATCGAGGACGAGGCGAGGAAATTCGGGGCGACGCGGTCTTATCTGGATACGATGAGTTTTCAGGCGCCGGGCTTCTATCGCAATTGCGGCTATGAGGAATTCGGCGCCATCGAGGGCTATCCTGGCGGCGTGACGCGGCACTGGTTTACGAAGGCGCTATGAGCATCTCCAACTCGAAATTCCGCAACACACGGGAAGCGCCGACCGAGCCGTTCAAGCGGTCGGTGGCCTCCTGCCTCAAGGCGATCGCCAAGGCGCCGGAGCTCGACGTCACCTTCGCCGCCGAGCGCCCCGGTCTTGCGCCGGGCAAGGCCCGGCTGCCGGAGCCGGCGCGAAAAATGTCCAAGCGCGATGCCGCGATCATCCGCGGCCACGCCGATTCGATCGCGCTGAAACTCGCCTGTCACGATCCCAAGGTGCACCGCAAGCTGATGCCGGGCAATCCGCAGGCGCGCGGCGTGTTCGAGGCGGTGGAGCAGGCCCGCGTCGAGGCGATCGGCGCGCGGCGCATGACGGGCGTGGCGAAGAATCTCACCGCGATGCTCGACGACCATTTCCATCGCGGCAAGTTCGACGAGATCACCGACCGCGCCGACGCGCCGCTGTCGGATGCGCTGGCCATGCTGGTGCGCGAGCGCCTGACCGGGATGGCGCCGCCGGCGGCGGCCAAGAAGATGGTCGATCTCTGGCGCCCGGCGCTCGAGGACAAGATCGGCAACCGGCTCGACCAGCTCGCGCGCTTCACCGAGGACCAGGCCCGCTTCGGCGACCTCGTGCATGATTTGCTGTCGGCGCTCGATCTCGGCGACGACCGCAACATGGACTCGGACGACGACGAGAACGACGAGAACCAGGACGGCGAGAACGATCAGTCCGGCGCCGAGGGCGCGCCTGACAGCGACGCCGCGCAGGAGATGAGCGCCGACCAGGCGCAGGCCTCCACCGACGAAATGTCGGAGAGCGCGATGGAGAGCGCGCAGGCCTCGACGTCGGACACCTTCGACGACGGCGAACTCGGCGACGACGAGACGCCGGGCGAGGCGACGCGGCCGAACAGCCACGGAAAGAACGAGCCGCGCGGGCCGGAATATCACGCCTTCGCGCCGAAGTTCGACGAGGTGATCGCGGCCGAAGACCTCTGCGACCATGACGAGCTGGAGCGGCTGCGCTCCTACCTCGACAAGCAGCTGGCGCATCTGCAGGGCATCGTCGCGCGGCTGGCCAACCGGCTGCAGCGCCGCCTGATGGCGCAGCAGAACCGCGCCTGGGAGTTCGATCTCGAGGAAGGCATTCTGGATCCGGCGCGGCTGTCGCGCGTGGTCACCGATCCCTATCACCCGCTGTCCTTCATGCATGAGAAGGAAGCGACCTTCCGCGACACCGTGGTGACGCTGCTGCTCGACAATTCCGGTTCGATGCGCGGACGTCCGATCACGGTGGCGGCGACCTGCGCCGACATCCTGGCGCGCACGCTGGAACGTTGCGGCGTCAAGGTGGAGATTCTGGGCTTCACCACGCGGGCCTGGAAGGGCGGGCAGTCGCGCGAGGCCTGGCTTGCTGCCGGCAAGCCGGCCAACCCGGGCCGGCTCAACGATCTCCGCCACATCATCTACAAGTCGGCCGACGCGCCGTGGCGCCGGGCGCGGAAAAATCTCGGCCTGATGATGCGCGAGGGCCTCCTGAAGGAGAACATCGACGGCGAGGCGCTGGACTGGGCGCACAAGCGCCTGCTGGCGCGTCCCGAGCAGCGCCGCATCCTGATGATGATTTCGGACGGCGCGCCGGTCGACGATTCCACGCTGTCGGTCAATGCCGGCAACTATCTGGAACGTCACCTGCGCCACATCATCGAGGAAATCGAGACCCGCTCGCCGGTCGAGCTGATCGCGATCGGCATCGGCCACGACGTGACGCGCTACTACCGCCGCGCCGTGACCATCGTCGACGCCGAAGAGCTTGGCGGCGCGATCACCGAAAAGCTCGCCGAGCTGTTCAGCGAGACCAGCGCCGCGCAACCGTGCCGGTGGCCGGCGGCGCCTGCATTCCTGACCCGATGATCCCCATATGGAGCCGCCGCCGTTTGCTGACTGCAACGGCGGCGGGATTTGTTGGGTTGGCGCTGCCGCAACGGATCGCAGCGCAGACGGCAGTACAGAAGCCGCCAAAATACAAGCCCGACGAATACTCCGTCACTGCGCCGGTTTCGATCGAGGTGAACGCGCGCCCGCTTGCCGGCTTCGACACCCGCGACCGCTCGCGCGTGCGCTTCGGTGCGCTGGAGTTCCGCAGCGGGCTGGTGCTGACCTCGGGGTTCCGCGGCTTCGGCGGATTGTCGGGCCTGCGGCTCGATGCCAAGGGCGAGCGCTTCATCGCCATCTCCGACAAGGGCGGCTGGTTCACCGGCCGCATCGTCTATCGCGGCAAGGAAATGACGGGGCTCGACGACGTCGAAGCCTCGCCGATGCTCTGGTCCGACGGCAAGCCGATCACCGCGCGCGGCTGGTTCGACACCGAAGTCGATCGCGCTCGACGGCTCGCTCGTCTATGTCGGGCTCGAGCGCGTCAACCGGATCCTGCGCTTCGATTTCGCCAAGGGCTTTACCCGCGCGCTCGGCGAGGAGGTGCCGCTGCCGCCCGCGGCGCGCAGGCTGCCCTACAACAGGGGGATCGAGGCGCTGGTCGTCGTGCCCAAGGGCCAGCCGCTCGCCGGCACGCTGATCGCGATCTCCGAACGCGGGCTCGATGCCGAGGGCAACATCGTGGGCTTCCTGATCGGCGGCAAGACGCCCGGACAGTTTTCCGTGCAGCGCTCGGAAAATTTCGACGTCAGCGACGCGACGCTGCTGCCTTCGGGCGACCTGCTGCTGCTGGAGCGGAAATTTTCCTGGCTCGGCGGCATCGGCATCCGCATTCGCCGCATTGCCCTGAAACAGTTCGCGCCTGGCGCCGTGGTCGATGGCCCTGCGATCTTCTCCGCCGATCTCGGCCATGAGATCGACAACATGGAGGGCATCGACGCACATGTGACCGCGGAAGGCGACACCGTCATCACCATGGTCTCCGACGACAATTTTTCGATGATCCAGCGCAATCTGCTGCTGCAGTTCACGCTGGTGGAATAGGTCAGGCCAGGCGATAGACGCCGCGCGTCGTCGACGCGGACCTGTCCCTTGCCGAGCATTTCCGCAAGATGCATGGAGATCGAGCGGGTCTCCGCATCGACCACCCAGAGATCCTGATGGCCGGGCGGATAGAGCAGCCGGCATTCGACCAGCTGCGAAAGCGTCTTCGGCGATTCCCGCAGCAGATCCAGCAAGCGCTGGTCGCGCTTGTCGAGCGTCGCGGTGTAGGCGGCCAGATCGTGCAGGAATTTTTCCCGGTCGGTGTAGACGCCGCGATGGTGCGACGTCACCCACACCTTGGCCGGGATATCCGCGACGCGCGCCAGTGAGCGGCGGAAATCGCCGAGGCTTGACGAGGCATCGCCGTAATAGGGACCAAAGCCGGAGAGGTCGATGTCGCCGATGAAGGCAACGCCTTCGGGCTCGACCAGCAGCACGCAATGCCCGGCGGTGTGGCCGGGCATGTGGAAGGCGCGCACGCGCGAGCCGCCGAGCTCCCAGACCGCGCCGTCCTTGTAGCCGATGGCGTCGGGGCGCGGCGCGTAGAAGAAGTCGCGCTTGAACCGCGCCAGCATGTCGGCGACGTAACTCTCGTCGCTGCCATAGGCGGCGCGCAGGCCTTCCCAGCTTTGCGCGGCGGCAAGATCGGCCTCATGCACATGCACGGTCGCCTTCGGCAGCCGGTGCAGGGCGGCCATGTGGTCTTCGTGCACATGGCCGAGGATCACCATATCGCTGGAGTCGAACTCCTCGCCGATATGGTTGGCCACGATCGGCGTGTCGAATGCGGCCTGTGTATCGGTGCCGCGCACGATGACCTGATTGGCATCGGGGTATTTGCCGTTCTTGTCGCCGAAGAAGACGGTGACGCGGCCGAAATCGGCGCGTGGAATCGTACGGCGGTTCGGCTCTGTTACGGGGATATTCATTCCGGATTAACTCGCGCGGCTCTTCTCGTAGGCCTTCAGATGTGTATAGGCCGTGCGCAGTTTTGGCACCGGAATTTTTGCCGCATCCGCGCGCGCGACGAGATCGCCGATCACGTGATCGGCCTCGACCGGCAGGCCCGCCCTGACGTCGCGGAACATCGAGGCCGTCATCGGCGAGCCCTCGGTGGTCAGGATGCCGCGGGTGCGCTGGAAGAACGGCCCGGCCGGCGCAAAGCCTTCGGCGGTGGCCACGGCCGAGCATTCATCGAGCATGCCGAGCAGAAATTCCTTGCCGCCGGTCACCGCCATGATGTTGCCGACGGAGGTGCGCATCAGGCAGGTCGCGGCCGCAAGCGATGCCAGGAACACCCACTTCTCCCACATGTCCTGCATGACATGCTCGCTTGGCGCGGCGCCGCAATTGCCCTTGGCAAAAACCTCCGCAATCGCCTTGATGCGATCGGACATGCTGCCGTCGCGCTCGCCAAAACCGAGCGACTGCATCGGCGCGAGTTGCACCACTTCGCGCTTCTCGTTGAGCGTCACCGCGATGGCGCAGAGCCCGCCGAGCACGCGCTCGCTTGCCGAATTTCCTGTCGAGCACATCGAGGTGCGACATGCCGTTGAGCAGCGGGATGATCGAGGTGTTTGGCCCGACCGCCGGCGCGAAGGACTTGATGGCGTCGTCGAGGTCGAAGGCCTTGCAGCTCAGCAGCACCACGTCGAATTTTTCGGTGAGCTTGTCGGCCTGCACCGTCGGCGGGTTTTTCAGCGTGACATCGCCCGCCGGGCTCCTGATCACGAGGCCGGCGCTCGCGAGTTCGCCTGCGCGCTTCGGTCGTACCAGGAAGGTGACGTCCTGGCCTGCCTGCAGCAGCCTGCCGCCAAAGTAGCCGCCAATGGCGCCGGCGCCGACCACGAGAATGCGCATGGATTTTCCTTCCTCTGTTATGCGGTTGGGCGAGCATCAGTTTCGTTCGGATCAAAGTTAGGCGGCTCGCCATTCGCGCACCGGCCATGACGCATGCGCGTGCGTCACCACTTCTCGCCGAACGGGCGGATTTCCAGCTCAAAGGTCCAGGCGCTGCGCGGCTGCTGGTAGAGCTGCCAATAGGAGGCGGCGACCGAGGCCGGCGGCATCAGCAGATCGGGGTTGTCGAGCGCCTCCTTGCCCCAGATCTGCGCGCGGCGTTCGCGCACCCAGGCGGTGTCGACGCCGGAATCGATGATGAGATGGGCGACATGGATGTTCTTCGGCCCGAGCTCCCGCGCCATCGACTGCGCGACGGCGCGCAGACCGAATTTGGCGCTGGCGAAGGCCGCAAAGCCGCTGCCGCCGCGCAGGCTCGCGGTGGCGCCGGTGAAGAAGATGTTGCCCTGGCCGCGCGGCACCATCAGCCGCGCCGACTTCGCGCCCGGCGAGGAAGCCGGCCCAGCACGCCATCTCCCACACTTTCCGGAACACGCGGTCGGTGGTCTCCAGGATCGGGAAATTGACGTTGGCGCCGACATTGAAGATGCAGACTTCCAGCGGCGCATGCTTGTCGGCCTCGTTGAGGAAGGCGGCGATCTCGTCTTCCTTGCGCGCATCGAGCGAGCGGCCGACAATCGTGCCGCCGGCGGCCTCGACTTCCTTCACCAGCGGCTCGAGCTTTTCGCCGTTGCGCCGGCCGGCGAACACGGTGAAACCCTCGGCAGCGAATTTCCTGGCGATCTCGGCGCCGATATAGTCGCCGGCGCCGATCACGGCGCAGCGTGGCGTTACGCTTTTGCATGTTCGTTGCTCCCTCCGTCGTCATTGCGAGGAGCGCAGCGACGAAGCAATCCAGCTTCTTGTTGCGACAAAGCTGGATTGCTTCGCTTCGCTCGCAATGACGGTGAAGGTTATCTATCCGAAACCATCTCCTCGACTTCGCGCAGCTGTTCCTTGCCGAAGAACATCTCGTTGCCGACGAAGAACGTCGGCGAGCCGAACGCGCCGCGCTCGACGGCCGATTGCGTGTTCGCCATCAGCTTGCCCTTGACGTCGGCGTCCTGCGCGCGGGCGAACAGTTTTGCCGCATCGAGGCCGGAGGAGGCCAGCGCCTTTGCGGCCACTTCCGGATCGTCCATCTTCTTCGGCTCGACCCACATGTGATGGTAGGCCGCTTCGACATATTTCTCGAACACGCCCTCCATTTGCGCGGCCACCGCGGCGCGCATGATGTTCAGCGTGTTGACGGGGAAGAATGGATTCCAGGTATAGGGCTTGACGCCAAAGCGCCTGACGAAGCGCTCGGTTTCCAGCGCGTGGAATTCGCGCTTGTTCTTGACGCCGGCCAGCGTCTCGGCCGGCGACTTGTTGTTGGTGGCCTTGAAGATGCCGCCGAGCAGGACCGGCACATATTCGAATTTGACGCCGGTGCGCTTCTCGATCGCCGGGATCGCCTCATGGCTGAGGAAGGCGTTGGGGCTGCCGAAATCGAACATGAATTGCGGATTCTGGCTCACGGCGGTCTCCCCTCGATTTTTACTCCGGCGGTCCGGCCGCCGGAGCTATGATGACCGTCATATTGTAACGCGCGGTTTGCCGAGTCAAATCAGACGCGTCGGGACTCTTCACGATCGCGCTAGTCGGCGCGATCGCTGTAGGCGAGCTTGACGATGTGGTCGCGGATATCGGTCGGCCAATCCGCGATCAGGCCGGTGAAGCGTCGTCGGTCGTCGGCAAACAGCGCGCGCGAGGCTTCCTCGAAATTGGCGAGGTTGCCGGCCATGGTCGACATGAAGTGATAGGCCGCATCGCGCGCGGCGCGCTGCCGGTCGCGGTCGCCATTGGCGCGACGCGCCTCGTCGACCAGCTTGCGCAAGGCGACCGACGCGCCGCCGGGCCGGGCGTTGAGCCATTCCCAGTGCCGCGGCAGCAACGTCACCTCGCGCGCGACCACGCCGAGTTTCGGCCGGCCGCGGCCGCGCGGTTCGCTGGCCTGGGCCTCGGGCTCGACGGGCGCGGGCGCCGCGTTCGGGAGCCGCGCGACGATTTCGTCGTCCGACCCGCGCAGGTCGAGATCGAGCGAACGGCCGGTCGCATCGTTGAAAATGACGATCGGCGCAGCCTCGCCGGCCCGTTTCACCGCGAGGGCGACCTCGGCGAGGGTCCCGGTGACGAGGCGTCGCCGGCCCTCGAAGGCTGTAAAGCTTTGAATCATTTGCAGTCATCCGTATGTTGGCGAGATTAATATCCGGATGTAATTGGCATGTCAATATCACCCGGGTAATAAATATCACCTCCGCCGGAGACTCCGCCTTCGCCCATTGGGTAAGGCGCGCGCCGGTCGCTAATCGGCGCAAGGCCTGATACGGGAACAGCCGGAAATTCGTGCCGGGGGACATCCATGCTGACGGTTCATCATCTCAACAATTCGCGCTCGCAGCGGGTGCTGTGGCTGCTCGAAGAGTTCGGCGTGCCTTACGAGATCGTGCGCTATCAGCGCCAGCCCGACATGCGTGCGCCGAAGGAATTGCGCGCGATCCATCCGCTCGGCAAGTCGCCTGTCATCACCGACAACGGCAACACCATCGCGGAGTCCGGCGCGATCGCCGAGTACATCGTCGGCACCTACGGCAAGGGCCGGCTGATTCCGGCGGCGAATACGCCGGAGCGGCTGCGCTACACCTACTGGCTGCACTATGCCGAGGGCTCGGCGATGTCGCCGCTGCTGCTGAAACTGCTGTTCACGCTGATGCCGCGGCGCGCGCCGGCGCTGCTGCGGCCGCTGGTGCGCAAGGTCTGCAACCAGGCGCTGACGACGCTGGTCAATCCGCAGCTCAAGCAGCACATGGATTATTGGGAAGGCGAGCTGGCAAAGAGCGCAGTGGTTCGCCGGCAACGAGTTCACCGCCGCCGACATCCAGATGAGCTTTCCGCTGGAAGCCGCCGCCGCGCGCGGCGGGACTGGAGCAGGGGCATCCCAAGGCGATGGCGTTTCTCGAGCGCATCCACGCGCGGCCGGCGTACAAGCGGGCGCTGGAAAAGGGCGGGCCGTACGAGATCGGGCGATAGATCGTTATACGGCTGCGTCGCCGCGATCACTTCCTTCACCAGCCGCGCCATGCCGCGGATGTCGCCGGTCGGATCGATCGAATTCGCCGAGCCGCACCACGACCATGCGCTGCGACGGCATGATCACGATGCGCTGGCCGAGATCGCCGGACGCGAAATAGGAATCGCGCGGGAAGCCGAGCGCCACGCGGCCTTTCGCATTCGGATGTTCGCTGCGATTGGTGTAGAAGCCGGCGGCATAATCGGTGTCGAGCGTCGCAGCCGCGCAGAAATCCACCCAGTCGGCATGCAGGATCTTCTTGCCGCCGACGACGCCGTCATTGAGATAGAGCAGGCCGAGCTTGGCCCAGTCGCGCGCGCTGGCGAGCATGTAGGTGGCGCCCTGCAAGGTGCCGCTGCCGTCGAACTCCAGCGTGACATGGCGCATGCCGAGCGGATTGAACAATTCGCGCCAGGCAAAGGCGAGCGACTGTTCGGGTCCGCCGGTCAGGTCGCGGATGATGCGCGCCAGGATTTGCGTGGTGGCGCTGGAGTAGTGAAAGCGCTTGCCGATCGGCGCGATCATCTTCGCGTTGACCGCGAAGGCGGCCATGTCGTCTGTCCAAATACATCTGCGTCGACGGATCGAAGCCCGAGTTGGTTTCGTCGAGATCGAGGCCCGATCGTCATGCGCATGAGATGCTCGACCTCGATCTCGCGGCGCGGATCGCTCCTGCCGCGCCATTCCGGGATCGGCGCCGGCATCGACGGCGAGGTCAGGCCCTGCTGGGTCAGAATGCCGATCAGCGCGTTGATCATCGACTTGGTCATGGAGAAGCCGAGCAGTTGCGTGTCGACGCCGATGCCGGGCGCGTAGCGCTCGGCAATCACCTTGCCGTCGCGCACGACCACGACCGCGCTGGTGCGGCGGAACGGCGGCGACGCCGGCTCCTCGAAGGCGTGATCGAGCGCGGCCTTGAGCGCGGGATCGGCCGGTTCGACCACGGCGGGGCCGGCAATCTCCGGCAACACCGGCGGCGTCTTCGGCGTCTTCAGCGCGTCGATGTCGCTCTTCAGGAGATAAGGCTGCTTCGTCCCGGCCAGCTCGACACAACCGAGCCCGTCGTGAAAGTAGGCGCGGCTGTTGAACCGCCCCAAGCGTCGACGCATCCACGTATTTGGCGGCTGGATCGACCTTGAACTGGAGAACGTGCCGCAAGCGGCGGAAGCCGGGACGTTCGAGCGTCTCGGCAAATACGGTTTGCGGATCGAGCCCGGAGACGAAGGTCTTGGAGCAGATGATGTGCGCGACCGCGCCGGTGGCGACACGAATGGCACGGTCAGGCCGGAAGCTGATGCCGAGTCCCGCGAGCGCGGCCAGCCCCAGCGTGACGACGGCGACAACAATCCATTTCCAGGCGGCCACGCAGTTTCTCCGGCGTTCGGCTCGCGACCTATCTAGCGCGACGTCTGCGCCGCGCCAACCGACGGTAACGGCTGCACGGTGACGCCCGGCGGCGGCACGTCATCCTCGGGCACGAAGAAATCCGACATCAGCGGCGCCGAGCGGTCGACGCGATAGGGTTCGAAATCCCTGACGCCGCTGGCGTAGAGGATCTTGTCGTCGATGCAGAAATGGCCGGTGAACTCGCGCGACGGTTTGGTGAAGATCGCATGCGCGGCATCGCCCATGATCTCGGGCGTGCGGCTCATCCGCATCATGGCGTCGCCGCCGAGGAGATTGCCGACCGCGGCGGTGGCAATCGTCGTGCGCGGCCACAGCGCGTTGACGGCAACGCCGGCGCCCTTCAACTCGCCGGACAGGCCGAGCACGCACATGCTCATGCCGAATTTCGCCATGGTGTAGGCGGTCGAGTGCTCGAACCATTTCTGCTTCATGTCGAGCGGCGGCGACAGCATCAGGATGTGCGGGTTGTCCGCCTTCTTCAGATGCGGAATGCAGTATTTCGACACCATGAAGGTGCCGCGGGTATTGATCCCCATCATCAGGTCGAACCGCTTCATGTCGGTTCCTTGCGAGTTGGTGAGGCTGATGGCGCTGGCATTGTTGACGCAGATATCGATGCCGCCGAATTCGGCGACGGTCTTCTCGATCGCGTCCATCACCTGCGCCTCCTCGCGGATATCGCAGATAACCGGCAGCGCCTTGCCGCCGGCGGCGCGCACCTCATCGGCGGCGGTGTAGATGGTGCCCTTCAGCCGCGGATGCGGCTCGGCGGTTTTTGCTGCGATCGCGACATTGGCGCCGTCCCGCGCCGCGCGGAGCGCAATCGCGAGCCCGATGCCGCGGCTCGCGCCCGAGATGAACAGCGTCTTGCCTTTGAGCGATGCCATGGGGAGAACTCCTGTAGGGACGCGTAACGTTGGAGCGCACGCTAGCCGCGACTTCTTCGCCGATGCCTAGCGGCCTACTGCCCCTCCGCCCACGCGCCGCGGGTGCGCGGATCGGGCGCGCCGAGCGGACCATGCGGGCCAACCGCAATCGAATTCGCCGAGGTCTGGCCCAGCGTGTCGACGACCTTGTGACCCTTGTCGCGGAGTTCGGTCGAGCACGTCCGCGGAAATGCCGCGCTCGGCGCGGACGTCGTCGGGCAGCCATTGATGATGGATGCGCGGGGCGGCGACGGCAGCGGCGATGTTCATCTTGTAGTCGATCGCGTTGATGATCACCTGCGCCACCGCGGAGATGATGCGGCTGCCGCCGGGCGTGCCCGTGATCAGCACGGGCTTGCCGTCCTTCAGCACGATGGTCGGCGACATCGAGGACAGCGGCCGTTTTCCCGGGCCGGGCAGGTTGGGCTCGAAGCCGACCAGGCCAAAGGCGTTGGCGGCGCCGGGCGCGGCGGTGAAATCGTCGAGCTCGTTGTTGAGCAGGACGCCGGTGCCCTCGGCGACGAGGCCGACGCCATAGGGGAAGTTCAGCGTATAGGTGTTGCTGACGGCGTTGCCGCGGGAATCGACCACGGAATAATGCGTGGTGTTGCTGCCCTCGCGCTGCGAGTCTTCGGCGGGAGCCGCTTCCGTCCATGGCGTGGCGCGCGCAGGATCGATGGTGGCGCGCTGCTTGGCGGCGTATTCCTTTGAGAGCAGGATATTGGTCGGCGCATCGACAAAGGCGGGATCGCCGAGATAGCGCGCGCGATCGGCATAGGCGCGCTTCATCGCTTCGATCAGCAGATGCAGCGAGTCGGCCGAGCCCTGCTTCATGTCGCCAAGCGGAAAGCCTTCGAGGATGTTGAGGATCTCCAGCAGCACCGTGCCGCCGGAGGACGGCAGCGGCATCGAGACGATGTCGTAGCCGCGATAGGTGCCGCGCACCGGCGCGCGCAGGATCGCCGAGTAGGATTTCAGATCGTCCGCCGTCATGATGCCGCCGGCATCGCGGACCGCTTTCGCAAGCTTTTCCGCGACCGGCACCTTCGTAGAATCCGCGCGGACCTTGCTCGGCGATGGCGGAGAGCGTCGCGGCGAGATCGCTCTGCACCAGCGTGTCGCCCTCGCGCAGCGGACTGCCATCGGCCTTCGAGAAGCTCTTGGCCGAATTCGGCCAGCGCGACATGCGGCGGTACATGTCCGACAGGTGTCGGCGGTGTCGTCGGCGACGACAAAGCCGTCCCGCGCCAGCGCGATCGCGGGCTTGATGATTTCCGCCAGCGTGAAGTTGCCGGAGCCGAATTTCTCCAGCGCCAGCGCCAGGCCCGCCACCGTGCCGGGCACGCCGATGCCGAGCGCGGAGTCGCGCGATTTGGCCGGATCGGGCTTGCCGTCGGCCCCGAGGAAGATATCGCGCGTCATCGCGGCCGGCGCGGTCTCGCGATAGTCGATGGTGATATCCTGGCCGCGGTCGGCGGAATGGATCACCATGAAGCCGCCGCCGCCGATATTGCCGGCGCGCGGATAGGTCACCGCCAGCGCAAAGCCGGTCGCGACCGCGGCATCGACCGCGTTGCCGCCCTTGCCGCAGGATATCGGCGCCGATCTGTGCCGCGATCCTCTCCTGCGCCACCACCATGCCGTGTTCGGCGGTGACCGCCTGCACCGAATCAAGCGGCGGCGGCGTGTAGAAGCGCGCGCTCCTGCGCATCGGCAGGCCATGCGAGCATCGCGGCGAATGCGACGACGCAAGACTCTTGCAGACGTTCGGTTCTGAGAAAGTTCATCGACCAATCCACGCATCAATTCCGGCCAGCAGACGTGCGACAAGATGTGATGCCGCAGCGGCTGCGAATGCTATATGGGAATTTGGCACCGCAGGCAAAACGCCTGTTTGTGATCAAAAGGACGATTTCGGCATGGCGGTGACGGATTTTCGCGGCTGGCCGCTGCGGGTAGCCGGTCTATCCGCGCCGCGCCGCCGTCATCAGCTGGATTTTCTTCGATTGGGCGGCGCAGCCCTATTTCACCTTGATCACGACCTTCGTGTTCGCGCCCTATTTCGCGAATTTCGTGGCGCCCAATCCCGCGAGCGGCCAGGCGCTGTGGGGATTTGCAGCGGCGGCCGCCGGCTTCTCCATCGCGTTGCTCTCGCCGGTGCTCGGCGCGATCGCGGATGCCTCCGGCCGGCGCAAGCCGTGGATCGCGGCTTTCGGCGACGCTGCTGGTGCTCGGCGCCAGCGCGATGTGGATCGGCAGGCCCGGCGATCCCTCGATCATTCCGCCGCTGCTGCTCGCCTATGCGATCGCGACGGTCGGCGTCGAATTCGCCACCGTCTTCAACAATGCGATGATGCCGACGCTGGTGCCGCCGGAGCGCATCGGGCGCCTCTCCGGCACCGGCTGGGCCACCGGCTATATCGGCGGCATCGTCAGCCTGATCATCGTGCTCGGCTTCCTCGCCGCCAATCCCGAGAGCGGCCGCACGCTGTTCGGGCTCACGCCGCTGTTCGGGCTCGATCCCGTCACGCATCAGGGCGACCGCATCACCGGTCCCCTGACCGCGATCTGGTTCATCATCTTCGTGACGCCGATGTTCCTGTTGACGCCGGACTATCCGGCGAAGCGTCCGGTGCGCGAGGCGCTGCGCGCGGGCCTGCGCGAGTTGAAGCAGCACGCTCGCGCGAATTGCCGAAGCAGCAATCGCATGTTGCTATTTCTGCTTGCCAACATGATCTACACCGACGGACTGGTGTCGCTGTTCGCGTTCGGCGGCATCTATGCGGCCGGCACCTTCGGCTGGCACACGCTGCAGATCGGCACCTTCGGCATCATCCTTGCGATTGCCGGCACGTTCGGCGCCTGGCTCGGCGGCAAGCTCGACGATCGTCTCGGCCCCAAGCGCGTGATCGCCGGCAGCATGATGGTGCTGCTGGTCGGCCGTCGATCGCGATCCTGATCGGTCGACAAGGATTCGATCTTCTTGATCAAGGTCGATGCCGCCGCAGCCCGGCGGCGCGCTGTTCGCCGGCGCCTCGGAAAAGGCCTATCTCGTGCTCGGCTGCCTGATCGGCGCCGCCGGCGGCCCGCTGCAGGCCGCCTCGCGCACGCTGCTGATCCGTCTCGCGCCCAAGGATCGCATCGCGCAGTATTTCGGGCTGTTCGCGCTGACCGGAAAGGTCACGTCCTTCATCGGCCCGCTGCTGATCGGCGCCGTCACGGCGGCGACCGCGAGCCAGAAGGCCGGCATGTCGGTGCTGATCTTTTTCTTCACGACGGGGATGGTGCTGTTGATGCTGGTGGAGGAGCCTCGTCGTCCCGGCGCAATTTCGCCGGGACGACAGCGGTAGGTGCTTCGCAACTAATGCCGGAAATGCCTGACGCCCGGTGAACACCATCGCGATGCCGTGCTCGTCGGCGGCCTTGATCACCTCGTCGTCGCGCACGGAGCCGCCGGGCTGGATCACCGCGGTGGCGCCGGCCTCGATGCAGGCGAGCATGCCGTCGGCGAACGGGAAGAAGGCGTCTGACGCCACGACCGAACCCTTGGTCAGCGGCTCGGCGAGCTTCAGCTCCTTGGCGGCATCGAGCGCCTTGCGCGCGGCGATGCGCGCGGAATCGACGCGGCTCATCTGGCCGGCGCCGATGCCGACGGTGGCGAGATCCTTCGCATAGATGATGGTGTTGGACTTGACGTGCTTGGCAACGCGGAAGGCGAACTTCAGATCGCGCAGCTCCGCTTCCGTCGGCGCGCGCTTGGTCACGATCTTCAGCTCCATGTCATCGACGACGGCATTGTCGCGGCTCTGCACCAGCAAGCCGCCGGCGACCGTCTTGGCGGTCAGGCCGATCGCTGCGCGGATCGGGCAGGCCGCCGGCGAGCAGCAGCCGCAGATTCTTCTTGCGCCGCGACGATCTCGATCGCTTCCTCGGTCGCAGCCGGGCGCGATGATCACCTCGGTGAAGATTTCGGTGATGGCGCGCGCGGCATCCGCATCGAGCGCGCTGGTTGACCGCGACGATGCCGCCGAAGGCGGAGGTGGAGTCGCAGGCCAGCGCCTTGCGATAGGCGCTGACGAGATCGGCGCGCCTCCGCCACGCCGCAGGGGTTGGCGTGCTTGACGATGACGCAGGCCGCGGTGCGGTTGGGATCGAACTCGCCGACGCATTCATAGGCCGCATCGGTGTCGTTGATGTTGTTGTAGGAGAGCTCCTTGCCCTGCAGCTGCCGCGCGGTGGAGACGCCCGGCCGCTTCTCGGGCGTCGCGTAGAACGCGGCATTCTGGTGCGGGTTCTCGCCATAGCGCAGCGACTGCAGCAGCCGGCCGCCGAAAGCGCGGAAGTCCGGCGTGTCGGTGCCGTTCTGCGCGGCGAACCAGTTCGAGATCGCCGCGTCATAGGCCGCGGTGCGGGCATAGGCCTTGGCCGCGAGCTTGCGGCGCAGCAGCAGCGTGGTCGCGCCATTGTTGGCGGCGAGCTCGTCGAGCACGGCCTGGTAATCCGCGGCCTCGACCACGACGGCGACGTCGTCATGGTTCTTGGCGGCGGCGCGGATCATCGCGGGGCCGCCGATGTCGATATTCTCGATGCAGTCCTCGTAGCCGGCGCCCTTCTCGACGGTCGCCTCGAACGGATAGAGATTGACCACCAGCAGGTCGATCGGCGCGATGTCGTGCGACTTCATCGCGGCCGCGTGTTCCTTGTTGCCGCGGATCGCGAGCAGGCCGCCATGCACCTTGGGATGCAGCGTCTTGACGCGGCCGTCCATCATCTCGGGAAAGCCGGTGAGCTCGGAGACGTCCTTCACCTTCAGCCCGGCGGCGGCGATCGCCTTCGCGGTGCCGCCGGTCGAGATCAGCTCGACGCCACGGGCGGCGAGCGCGTTGGCGAAATCGATCAGCCCGGTCTTGTCGGAAACGGACAACAGAGCACGGGAAACGCGGCGGGTGGTATCGGTCATGGGCAAGGTCCTTTGTTAGGGGATTCTTCTGCCCAGGCGCGCGGCGAATAATCCCGCGCTTCCCGATGGTGCTCCATCCAAAGTCGCCAGTCGCGCGAGAGGCCGCTGGTTAGCAGCTTTTGCCTGACTTCTCAATGGGACGGAGTGTTGTGTCCGCAGAGACTTTATAACGGCAGTTCCGGCTCGCGGCGCGCGTTGCGCCGCGCGGTCGGTCTGCGACGCCGTCGTCGAGGAGCGCACAAAACTCCAGCGGATCGAGGAGGCGTGGCGGGAATCCTGCCGGATCACGATCTGGGCGGTGCGGCGCGGGCCGTCATTGCCGGCGAGGAACACGCTGTCCTCGAGATCGACCTTGTCGTCGAGCGCCTCGAAGGTCCAGACGTCGCGGTTCGGCAGCACCAGCATCACACCGCGCGCATCGGACAGACGGCTCGCCTTCACCGCGGGGTGCAGATGGAAGCGCAGCGCGAAGTCGGCTTCGTTGCCCCTGATCTTGCCGCCCGGCGCCGGCGTCAGCGTGTCCTCGCCGTCGAGCCGCGTGCCGTCCTGGGCTGCCATCAACACCCGCCGGTGGATGACGCCAAAGCGCGCGAGATAGCCGTCATGCGAGGTGGTGAGCAGTTCGCCGTTCGGCACCGCCTCGCGATAGCTCTCGACATTCGATGGACCTGATGTGATCGGCGCGCCCTGCAGCAGCTTCTTCATCGCCGAGAATTCGACGAACTGGCAGGACGACGTCTCGTGACAGGTCAGCGTCGAATGCGCCGCGGTGCTGCGGGCAAAGGCGCGCCAGTTGTCGCGGCCGGTCGACGGCATGCCGCAATTGATCACGATGCGGCTCGGCCCGGACGACAGCTCGAAGGACAGGCAGCCGGCATGCGCGTCGTGGCTGACGCTCGGCTGGCGGCGGCGCGCCGGTGTCGATGATCAGGGTCATCGCGCCGGCTTCGATGCGCTGGTAGCCGGTATGCGGCATGTTCGCCATCGGCGCGCCATGGGTGTCGTCATAGGCGAGCAGCGTCGCGACGAGATCGTTGGGCGCGCTGCTCATGCCGTTGAACAGGGCAAAGGCGCCGTCGCCATGGCGGAAGAAGCGCAGCATCGGCATCATGCGGTCGATGGCGTTGAGCAGCGCCGGCGGCGGGGCGATGTTCCTTGCCGCAAAGGTCTGGCGCAGCGGCAGCAGGTCGCTCAGCAGCTCGACCAGCGCGCCGGGATTGCGCGAGATGTGCCCGCCGTCGGGCAGGATCTGCCGCTGCAATTCGTCGGAGAGTTTTCGCGAGGCGCTGCGAATGTGCTTGGCCTGGTTGGCGAGGCACAGCGAGGCGTAGCACAGCGCGACCAGCACCTGCAGCCGCGGCACGCCGTCGCCGATGTCGATCATGGCGTAGCGCAGATAGCGGATTTCGCGCGTCAGCCCGCGCAGGTAACGGCGATAGAACTTGCCGTCGGTATCGCCGAGCACCAGCGGCGCCTGCGACAACAGCGAGATGACGCGGCGCGCCAGCACGTCGGCGCGGCGCTCCAGCGGCCGCTTGCGCGTCGGGTTCGACATCCAGTCGTCGACCAGCGAGCGGGCATTGGCGCGGGTCAGCGCGGTATCGGCGGCGCGCAGATGCCGCAGCCAGCCGAAGCCGAGCAGCGCGACTTCCCAATCTTCCGAGGGCGGCTCGAGATCGAAGATCGAGCGGCCATGGCAGGTGACGATCTTGCCGGCGAACACGAAACGGCCGGCATAGATTTCGGCGGCACGCGTGGCGTCGGCCGTGCGCAGATCATGCGGGGCGATGGTCAGGCGATCGGCACGGCCGGGCCACAGCCGCGACAGCGCGACCGTGCCGCCGCTGGCGCGGGCCATCACGTTCCGCGCAAAGCGGCCCATGATCAGCGTCGAGATTCGTCTGCGTTGAGCGACCGACACGCCGTGCCTTGGGAGGGAGGGGTTCCTGCGAATTCGTATTTAGCCGGAATCGCGGCTTCCATACCATCTTGAAAGCGGGAGAATCAGCCCGCTGCGGCGAAAAATCTGCTGCAGAATCAGGCCTTAACCAGCCTGCTGGCGTAAAACCCGTCGAGCCCGGCAAGGCGCGGGTCGGCATGAGGCAGGTGGCAGGGCAGGGTGCGGAGATCGCCCTCGGAGGTGATGATTTCGGCAAGTCCGGCCACTTCGGACGGCTCAATCGGCGCCCGGCGCAGGCCGGATTCACCGGCCAGCAGCGCCGATACGGCCGCTTCGCCCTCCTCCGGTTCCAGCGAACAGGTGCAGTAGACCAGGGTACCGCCGGGCTTGAGCAAGGTGACGGCCTTTTGCAGCAGGCGCTTTTGCAGCGCCACCAGCGGGGCGATGTCGCCCTCCTGGCGCAGCCACGCCACGTCGGGATGCCGGCGGATGGTGCCGGTGGACGTGCAGGGCGCGTCGAGGAGGATGCCGTCAAAACTTTCGGCAGCGCCCGGCCATTCCACGGCATCGGCGACGACGATCTCGGCCTCGAGCGACAGCCGCGCAAGATTGTCGCGCAGCCGCGTCATCCGTGCCGGCGAACGGTCGACGGCGGTGACGCGGGCGCCGGCTTGCGCGAGCTGCGCCGTCTTGCCGCCGGGCGCGGCGCAGAGATCGGCGATGGCCTTGCCGTTGATGTCGCCGAACAGGCGCGCGGGCAACGCCGCCGCGGCGTCCTGCACCCACCATTGTCCTTCGGAAAAGCCCGGCAGCATCGTCACCGAACCATGCAGCAGCGTGCGCACCGTTCCCGTCGGCAGCACTTCGCCATGCAGGCGGCTCGCCCATTGCGAGGCGTCGGACTTCACGGTGAGATCGAGCGACGGCTCATGGCTGAGCGCTGCGGCCATGGCCTGCGCATTAGCCTCGCCGTAATGCGCGCTCCAGCGCGCGAACAGCCACGGCGGCACGTCGAGCGTCTGCGACTTGACGTCATCGATGATCGCCTTGCCCTCGCGGGCACAGCGGCGCAGCACGGCGTTGATGAGCCCGGCATAGCGCGCCGCGCGACGGTCGGATTGCACGAGGCGCACCGAAAGATCGACCGCCGCATGATCGGGCACGTCCATCCAGAGAATTTGCGCGGCGCCAATCAGCAGCGCGCTTTGCGCCCGCGGTGCATCGGTCGGAACGCCGCGGTCGAGCAGCCGCGACAGCAGATGCCCGAGCGTGCCGAGCCGGCGCAGGATGGTGGCGACCAGGCGGCGCATCAGCGCGCGGTCGCGGTCGGAAAGCGATTTCAGTCCGGGATGGACGCCGGCGCCTTCGAGCTGGTCGTCGAGCGTACGGTGCCGGTGCAGCACGCCGTCGAGGATATCCGCGGCAATCCGCCGTGCCGCCAGGCCGGGCACTTCGGGAGCGACTGCGAATCGTTGGGCGGGCATGGCGTGAAAAATGTTCTTGCGGGTCTATGTGACGTGATGCTTCGGCTCATGCCATCGCAATGAAATCAAGCTGTGGCATGCGAATATGCCAAATGTAAGAATCGGGAATCCGATTTCGCGATTGTGATGCGCCCCGCACGGGCAGCAGGGTTGACCGCGCGCGCGGCGGGGAGGAAACAGCCGGTATGACCGACGGACCCGCAAAGCCCGATCCGGGGCGCAAGCCGCTGACGCCGGCCGCGCAGCGGGCGCTTGCCGAAGCGGAAGAGCGGCGCCGGCAGGCGGCCGCCAGCGCCAAGCCCATGGCAAAGGAATATCAGGGTCCGAAGGGGCCGGAGCCGACGCGCTACGGCGACTGGGAAAACAAGGGCATCGCCTCGGATTTCTGAAACGGGATGGACTCTTGCCGGACCGGCCGACTCAGTCCAGCTTTCCCCGCGATGTCCTTTGAAAGAACGAATGAGTGGCGGATCCGGGCGGTCCGCGTCTCGCCGCCTGGCGACGACTCTCCGCCGTCCGGATTGCCGTGGATTTTCGCGATCGTGGTCGCCGCCGGCGCGATGCTGCCGATCCGGCAATGGCTGCATTTGCCGCGCTGGAATGACAGCCAGCTCGCAGGAATTCGAGACGATCTGGCGGCCGGCCGGCAACCTCGACCGGCATCGCGCGGCCGACGTCATCAGGACCATCGATGGCGACACGTTCGAGGCGCGGGTGCATCTGGCCCCCGGCCAGGACGTGATGACACGCGTTCGCCTGCGCGGCATCGATGCGCCTGAGCTCAAGGCGGCTTGCCCGGAGGAACTGCGCCTTGCGGAAGCGGCGACCGATGCATTGCGCAACCTGCTCCGGCAGGGCGAGGTCGCGATCTACAATATCGGCCCGGACAAATATCAAGGCCGCGTCGTTGCCGACGTTGCGACCAGATCGCACCGGCAATGTTTCGGCGACGCTGGTCGGCGCCGGCCATGCCCGCAGCTACAATGGCGGCCACCGCGCCGGCTGGTGCGGCAGCGCTACGCCATAAAACAGAACAACACCGCAAAAACAAAAGAGCCGCGCTTTCGCGCGGCTCCAAGGTTGGGAGGAGAGAACGATCAGCGCGTCACGACGACCGTCGTGCCGACGGAAACGCGCTGGTAGAGATCGGTGATATCGCCGTTCAGCATGCGGATGCAGCCGTAGGAGACGAAGCCGCCGACCGAGCCCGGCATGTTGGTGCCGTGGATGGCGTATTCGCCGCCGGAAAGCGTCATCGCCGCAACGCCCATCGGATTCCTGCGGCGAACCGCCGGGAATCACGTCGGGCATGCTCGGCTTGTCGCGCTTGACTTCCTTCGGCGGCGACCAGGCCGGATTCGAATACTTGCCGTCGATCCGGGTGGTGCCGGCCCACTGCTTGCCGTAGCGGCCGACGCCGACCGGG
This sequence comes from uncultured Alphaproteobacteria bacterium, assembly GCA_963726865.1. Taxonomy (GTDB): domain Bacteria; phylum Pseudomonadota; class Alphaproteobacteria; order Rhizobiales; family Xanthobacteraceae; genus Bradyrhizobium. Next base: position 175,139 of record CAVSEE010000017.1, read on the forward strand.
TAGCGCATGGCCTTGCCGGAATCGAGGATCAGATAGAGGCGGCGCTCGCCGGTCTTCACGACGATGGTGCCGGGCGAATATTCGGCGCTGCGCATGCCGACCATTTCGGGGCGCGCCTGGGCCGGCGACGACATCACGATTCCTGCCCCGATGGTGACGGCCAGGGCCGCCGCAATCCTCAACGACATCGTTCTCTCCATTCCAATGCCCCTTCCGGGGTCAGTCACGTCCGGACCGGGAGGCGGTCTGCTGGTCCTCACGCACGCATTTTTAACTGCGTCTCTTAACCGGACGGTTTCCACGCCGGCCGAAGACCGTGTTGCTGTGGAGCGAACAAAGGAAAACTTCGAAACAAAGTAAATGACTTGAAAACAACACTTGTCCCGAAAATGACACAGTGCAGTCGGCGCTGCGCCACGTCGTAGCCAAAGCCCTTGAAAAGCGTGGGAAATTTGCAACCGCGGCCGCCGCTGCACGATGCGGCTCACGAATTCTTGCAACACCCGTGAAACTCCGGCGGGTTCCCCCCGAGCCTTTTTCTTCATTCCGTTGAAGGCGCGGCCAGGTTCCCTGAGAAAGCGCGCGTGATCCAGATCACGCAGGCGTCGCAACCCCCTGAACTCCCGACTGCGTCGCCGTCTCTACCGGCGGAGGGGCAATGCATTTGGAGGAGTTCGTCCCATGTTAGCAATCCTACGAGGCCGGTGGTGGCAGCAAGCCCGCCTGACCCGCCTCTTCTTCGCACTACTGATCAGTCTCTCAACCTTGCTCGGGCCAATCGGAACGGTGCACGCGCAGCCGTCCATGGGCGCCGCGCGCGGCCATGCCCGATGAGCAGGTATCGCCGGAATTCCGCAACGTGCTCACGCAGTACGGCAAGTTCGTCCAGCATGACCGCTACGGCGAAGTCTGGGTGCCCACCGTCACGCCCGAGGGCTGGCATCCCTATCCGCCCTGCAACTGGGTGAAGACCGCAAAGTACGGCTGGTACTACGACGACAAGACGCCGTGGGGCCAGATCGTGCATCACTATGGCCGCTGGTTCTGGGACCAGCAGCTCGGCTGGGCCTGGGATCCCGGCTCCGCATTCAGCCCCGGCTGGGTCGTCTGGCGCACGTCGCCGGAGTGGACCGGTTGGGCGCCGATGCCGCCGGACCAGGCTTTCCAGAACATGTCTGCCGACCAGTTCAACGGCAGCGAACAGTGGATCTTCGTCGAGACCGCGAAGTTCGCCGTCGGCTGCGACGCCAAGGTGGCTCCGCCCCAACAGGTCCCGGTGCTGCTGCGTGAGACCAAGTACATCACCGCAGCTGCAATTCGTCGACGGCATCGCTGTGATCGTGCTGCCCGGCTACATCATCGGGCCGTGGGTCAACATCAATATCGGCTTCTATCCGTGGCCGGCTTGGTACTTCGTCGACATCATCTTCAACTTCAACTTCGTTTGGCAGAACACGTTGATCTTCAATATCAACGTCGCCTGCACGCCATAAGGAGGTCGCCATGACCATGACTCGCAAGATTATGGCGTGCGCGAAGTCGATCTTCGCAATCGCCGCCACCATCGTCGCGCTCTCCTGCGCAAGCCCTGCCGCCTTCGCCCAGAATGCACAGGACACGCAGGCCACCAGCGCGGCGACCCCGCAACAGTCCTCGCAGGTGCAGGACGACGTACGAAACACGCTGTCGCAATACGGCCGCTTCGTGCAGCACCAGAAGTACGGCGAGGTCTGGGTGCCCACCGTGACGCCGCAAGGCTGGCATCCCTATCCGCCCTGCAACTGGGTCAACTCCAAGCAGTACGGCTGGTACTACGACGACAAGACGCCGTGGGGCCAGATCGTCCATCACTACGGACGCTGGGTCTACGACGCCCAGATGGGCTGGATCTGGACTCCGGGCTCGGAGTTCAGCCCGGGCTGGGTGGTCTGGCGTACGTCGCCGGAGTGGGTCGGCTGGGCGCCGATGCTGCCCGACCAGGACGTGCAGAAGATTTCGGCCGCCGACTTCAACAATGCCGGCTACTGGATCTTCGTCGAGACCAAGAAGTTCGCGCAGGGCTGCACCGGCGCCATCGCACCTGCTGCCCAGGTGCCGGTGTTGCTGAAGCAGACCACCTACGTCACCGACATCCGGTACGTCGGCGGGATCATCGTGATCGTGCTGCCGTCCTATGTCATCGGTCCGATTGTCATCATCGACATCAATTTCGGGCCGTGGCCGATCTGGTTCGTCCAGCAGATCCTGATCAACTGGAACTTCGTCTGGAACAACCTCGTGGTCGTCAACGTGAACGTGACGTTCCCCTGCGCGCCCAAGCAGATCCAGCCGACGCCGACGCCGATCAACAATCCGCAGCCTCCGCCTCCCGCCGGGCAAGCCCGAGGGCGGCAATCCGCCGATCATCACGGTGAACCCGAATCCGATCTGCCCGATTGGAATGGCGTTCAACGACGGTGCCTGCCGCAAGTTGCCCGATCCGTGCCGCCTTGGAACGGTGCGTGTCGGTGGCCAGTGCATTGGTCTGCTTCCGGATCCCAAGCCGCAGGTCTGCCCGACCGGGATGGTGTTCGACGACGGTGCTTGCCGGCAGCGTCCGGATCGGCAAGCCGCCGATCGTGGTGAACAACGATCCCTGCGCGAAGCTGAGCGGCGGTGAATTCCGGCGCTGCATCATCGGCACGCCGCCGAACAACATCCCGATCGACAAGATCCCGGGCAAGGGACCGGTCATCGGCGGTGGCGACGTGCGGCCGATCGGCAATCCGATCACAAGCCGATCGATAAGCCGATCGACAAGCCGATCGGTAACCTGGGCAATGGTCCGACCGGCACTGGTCCGACGGGCATTGGTTCGACCGGCCACATCGGTGGAACGATCGGGCCGGTGAATCCCGTCAAGCCGAACGTGATCTACCGCCCGCAGCTCAATGATGGTCCGAAGAACGTCATCCGTGACAACGGACCGTCGTTCAAGGCCGACGACTTCGGTGCAGACGTTGCCGAAGCAGAGCTTCACGCAGCCGAGCGTCATGCAGCCGCAGCGGCGCACCTTCATCCGCTGAGCACGCACTCAGGGAATGACAACAACGAAAGAAGGCTCCGGAGCGATCCGGAGCCTTCTGCTTTTGCGCCGGAGATTGCGCGACGGCCTTACGCCGACGCGCCCTTCTTGTTCTGGCGGTTCTGCACGAGATCGTCGACCACGGCGGGATCGGCCAGGGTCGAGGTGTCGCCGAGGCTCGAGGGCTCGTCCTCGGCGATCTTGCGCAGGATGCGGCGCATGATCTTGCCGGAGCGCGTCTTGGGCAGGCCCGGCGCGAACTGGATCAGGTCGGGCGAGGCGATCGGACCGATGTCCTTGCGCACCCACGCCACCAGTTCCTTGCGCAGCGCCTCGGTCGGCTCCTTGCCGGCCATCAGCGTCACATAAGCGTAGATGCCCTGGCCCTTGATGTCGTGGGGATAGCCGACCACGGCGGCTTCCGACACCGCTTCATGCGCCACCAGCGAGCTCTCGACTTCGGCGGTGCCCATGCGGTGGCCGGAGACGTTGATGACGTCGTCGACGCGGCCGGTGATCCAGTAATAGCCGTCCTCGTCGCGGCGGCAGCCGTCGCCGGTGAAGTACTTGTTCTTGTAGGTCGAGAAGTAGGTCTGCTCGAAACGGGCGTGATCGCCATAGACCGTGCGCATCTGGCCGGGCCATGATTTCGTCGAGGCAGAGATTGCCCGATGTCGCGCCGTCCAGCGGCTTGCCGTCGGCATCGACGATCTCCGGCACCACGCCGAAGAACGGCCGCGTCGCCGAGCCCGGCTTGAGTTTGGTCGCGCCCGGCAGCGGCGTGATCAGGATGCCGCCGGTCTCGGTCTGCCACCAGGTGTCGACGATCGGGCAGCGGCCGTCGCCGACCACGCGGTGATACCATTCCCAGGCTTCCGGATTGATCGGCTCGCCGACCGAGCCGAGCAGGCGCAGCGTCTTGCGCGAGGTCTTCGTCACCGGCGCGTCGCCGCCCTGCATCAGCGCGCGGATCGCGGTCGGCGCGGTGTAGAAGATGTTGACCTTGTGCTTGTCGACGACGTTCCAGAACCGCGAATTGTCCGGATAGTTCGGCACGCCCTCGAACATCAGCGTGGTCGCGCCGTTGGCGAGCGGTCCGTACAGGATGTAGCTGTGGCCGGTGACCCAGCCGACGTCGGCGGTGCACCAGTAGATGTCGCCCTCGTGATAGTCGAAGACGTATTGATGCGTCATCGACGTGAACACCAGATAGCCGCCGGTGGTGTGCAGCACGCCCTTGGGCTGGCCGGTCGAGCCCGAGGTGTAGAGGATGAACAGCGGATCTTCCGCATGCATCGGCTCGCACGGGCATTCCGTCGTCACCATCTTCGGCCGCGTCGTGATACCAGAGATCGCGCGTCGGGTTCATGTTGACGTTGCCGCCGGTGCGCTTGACCACCACCACCCAGTCGACGCCGGACGCTCTTTTCGATCGCGGCATCGACATTGGCCTTCAGCGGCACCTTGCGGCCGCCGCGCAGGCCTTCATCGGCGGTGATGACGATCTTGGACTGGCAGTCGTTGATGCGCTGGGCAAGGCTGTCGGGCGAGAAGCCGGCGAACACCACCGAGTGGATGGCGCCGATGCGCGCGCAGGCGAGGATCGCGTACGCGGCCTCGGGGATCATCGGCAGATAGATGGTGACGCGGTCGCCCTTCTTGACGTTGCGCGTGCGCAGGATGTTGGCCATCCGGCACACTTCGTCGTGCAGTTCCTTGTAGGTGATGTGCTTGGACTGCGAGGGATCGTCGCCCTCCCAGATGATCGCGGTCTGGTTGGCGCGCTTGGCGAGGTGGCGGTCGATGCAGTTGTAGGCGGCGTTGAGCACGCCGTCCTCGAACCATTTGATCGAGATGTTGCCGGGCGCGAAGGAGACGTTCTCGATCTTGTGCGGCGCCTTGATCCAGTCCACCCGCTTGGCCTGTTCGGCCCAGAAGCCGTTGGGGTCCTTGACCGAGCGTTCGTACATCTCGCGGTACTTGGCGTCGTCGATCCAGGCGCGCTTCGACCACTCCGCGGGTACGTCGTAAATCTTCTCGGACATCGTCCCCTCCACTCAACTTCACTGGCGGTTGCGAACCCCAAAACTGATCGCGATCCGCCTTCAATTATTGGCGCGATTATGCGTCGCCGGACCGTATCGGGACAAGCGCGGCCGCCTCACACCTTGGTTCGGCTTGCGCTTTTTGCCCGCCCCATTCACCTGCCGCGCCGGCGGGTGTGGGGTGTTGAGGCAGCGCAAAATCAACGTTATCGGGCGAATGGCACCCATGAATGGTATTTAGAAACCGTCGATAACTGATTCGGGACTCGCAATAGCCTTGCTTACCCCCTAAATGGCCAGCCCGGGGCCGATGGCCCCTCCCGGAACTAAGCCCTAATATCAGGCATTACCGGAGCAACAGCGGAGCAAGGCACTACGTACAATGACGGATCAGCAGAATTTCGAGGCTTCAACGCCCGCTTCCGCCGATCCTGCCGTTGCGCTGGCGGAAATGCTGGGCCAGTTGCCGAAGCCTGAGGCCGAAAAGCCGCCAAGCCCAAGACCTCCGTTGCGGAACTCGCCGAGCACCACGGTCTTACGCTCGCCGACCAGAATGCGCTGACCATTCGCCGCATCAAGCGCGGCAAGGGCTATTCATTCATTCGCGCCAACGGCACCAAGATTCGTCACGAGCCGACCATCCGCCGTCTGCACCGCATGGCGGTGCCGCCGGCCTATCGCGACGTGCGCTATTCAGTTGACCCGAATTCGCATCTGCAGGCCGTGGGCACCGACGCTGCCGGCCGGCTGCAGTACCGCTATCACGCCGACTGGGAAAAGGTGCGCGAGCAGCGCAAGGCGCATCGCCTGGCAAAACTGGTCGGCGCGCTGCCGAAGATCCGGCGCAACGTGTCGGCGCATCTGGCCGGCGACGAGCCGACCCGCGAATTCGCGCTTTCGGCGGTGATCGAGCTGATCGCGCGCACCGCGATCCGTCCCGGCAATGAATCCTACGCCAAGCTCAACGGCACCCGCGGCGCCACTACGCTGCTGAAGTCGAACGTCACCTTGGAAGACGACAACTTCGTGCTGACCTTCAAGGCCAAGGGCGGCAAGGCCGTGCGCAAGGAATGCGACGCGGCCAAGCTCGTGCGCGCCATCGGCATTCTGCGCACGCTGCCGGGCAAGCGCATGTTCCAGTATCGCGATCCCTCCGGCACGATCCGCACCGTCTCGACGTCAACGGTGAACGGTTTCCTGCGCGAGATCGCCGGCATCAAGATTTCGCTGAAGGATTTTCGCACCCTGATGGCCTCGGCCGTCGTGCTGGAATCGCTGTCGCGGGTCACGCCCGCGGCGAGCGAGCGCGGCCGCAAGAAGCAGGTGCTGCAAGCCGTGCGTGAGGCGGCCGACGAACTCTCCAATACGCCGGCGATCTGCCGCAAGAGCTACGTGCACGACACCATCGTCACCGCTTTCGAGGACGGCATCCTCGAGCGTTTTGCGGCGACCATGACGGGCTACCGCACCCAGAAGAAGCGCGAGAAGCTGCTGGCCGAAGTCGTGCTGGCGGCGGCGGCCTGATCACTTAGACGCTACTTTGCATGGGGTTGTTTTCGAGATTTTGTATCTCGGCAACCAAACGGCCTTAAAGCCCGCCCATCTTGCAGACCAGCTTCCACTCATCCGCCGTCACCGGCTGCACCGACAGCCGCGAATATTTCACCAGCGCCATGGCGGCGAGCTTCTTGTCGGCCTTGATCGCGGCCATCGTCACCGGCTTCGGCATCGGCTTGTCGGCCTTGATGTCGACGCAGACGAATTTGCCTGTTTTGTCGGAGGGATCGGGATAGGCCTCCTTGATCACCTCGGCGATCCCGACAATGTCCTTGCCCTCGTTGGAATGATAGAAGAACGCCTTGTCGCCCTTCTTCATGTTCACGAGGTTTTGCCGCGCGGTGAAATTGCGCACGCCGGTCCAGGCTTCGCCCTTCGCGCCCTTGGCGACCTGCTGGTCCCACGACCAGGTCGACGGTTCCGATTTCACCAGCCAGTACGCCATTGTCATTCCTCCGCCTTGAACGGCCGCGTCAGCAGGCCCTCGATCGCGGCGTCGATCGTGATCTTGCCGGCCAGGATCGCGGCCACCGCATTTGATACCGGCATATCGACGTCTTGCGAAGCCGCCAGCTCCACCAGAACCGGCGCGGTGAACTGGCCCTCGGCGAGCTTGCCTGACGGCGCCGCCTCGCCGCGGCCGAGCGCGATGCCGAGCGCAAGGTTGCGCGATTGCGGGCTGGAGCAGGTCAGGATGAGATCGCCGAGGCCGGAGAGGCCGACCAGCGTTTCGGTTCGCGCGCCGCAGGCGCGGCCGAGCCGGGCGAGCTCGGAAAAGCTGCGCGTGGTGAGCGCGGCCTGCGCGGACGCGCCGAGCTTGCGGCCGACGGCGATGCCCGCCGCGATCGCCAGCACGTTCTTGGCCGCGCCGCCGATCTCGACGCCGCGGATATCCGTGGTGTGATAGGGGCGGAAGGACGACGAGCCCAGCGCCTGCACCAGCGCCGCCGCGATCGCCTCATCCTTTGCCGCCAGCGTGACGGCCGTCGGCAGGCCGCGCGCGACATCGTCGGCAAAGCTCGGCCCCGAGAGGATCGCGGGAATCGCATTCGGCGCGACTTCTGCGATCACCTCGGTCATGAATTTGTGCGTGCCGCGCTCGATGCCCTTGGCGGTGGCGACGACCGGCGTCGGCTGCTTCAGATGCGGGGCGAGGGCGGTCACGGCCTCGCGCAGATTTTGCGCCGGCGTCGCGATCAGGATCGCATCGGCGCGCGCGGCCTGCGCGATGTCGCCGGTGATCTCGATGCCGGCTTCGAGACGAATGCCGGGCAGCCGCAGATTCTCATGCGTCGCCTTCATCCGCGCGACACTGGCGGCGCTGCGCCCATAGAGCGTCACGCTGCGGCCGGCGCGCGCGGCGACGGCGGCGAGCGCCGTGCCCCAGGCGCCGGCGCCGATCACCGCGACTGAATTGAACGAGGCCATCTCAATAGCCTGCGCGGCTGTTGGCGTAGCCGGCCGGCGCCTTGGCGTTGGCGTCGAGCAGCCAGCGCGCCCGCGGCGGCGCTTCCATCGTGTCGGTGAGACCGATCGCCATCCGCTCCGCGCCGGCCCAGGCGATCATCGCGCCGTTGTCGGTGCACAGCGCCGGCGGCGGAATGATCAGCGTGGTCTGCGCCTTTGCCGCGACGTCCTGCAGCGCGCTGCGGATCGCCTGGTTGGCGGCGACGCCGCCGGCCGCGACCAGCGCGCGCGGCGGGCCGAATTGTTCGCGAAACAATTTTAGCCCCACCGTCAATCGATCCGCGGTCGACTCCAGCACGGCGGCCTGAAAGCTGGCGCAGAGATCGGCCACATCCTGCGGCTCCAGCGGCGTGATGCGGCTCGCTTCGTTGCGCACGGCGGTCTTCAAGCCCGACAGCGAGAAATTCGCATCCGGCCGCCCCAGCATCGGCCGCGGCAACGCAAATCGCTTGGCATCGCCACCGGCCGCCGCAAGCTCGACCTGCGGCCCGCCCGGATAAGGCAGCGACAGCATCTTCGCGACCTTGTCGAACGCTTCGCCCATGGCGTCGTCGACGGTGGTGCCGAGCCGCACATAATTGCCGACGCCGACCACGGCGACGATCTGGGTATGGCCGCCGGAGGCGAGGAACAGGCAATAGGGAAACGCCAGCGCACACGTCAGCCGCGGCGTCAGCGCATGCGCCTCGAGATGATTCACGGCGATCAGCGGCGTGTCGTGCACCATCGCGATCGCCTTCGCAGTGGTGAGCCCGACGATGACGCCGCCGATCAGGCCGGGGCCGGCGGCCGCCGCCACCGCCGAGAGCTGCGCGTAGGAGACGCCGGCGTCCTTCATGGCGCGGTCGACGATGCCGTCGAGCAGGTCGACATGGGCGCGCGCGGCGATCTCCGGCACCACGCCGCCGAAGCGGGCGTGCTCGTCGGTCTGCGAGCGCACGATATTGGAGAGTATTTTTCCGCTGCCGTCGGGCTGGCGCTCGACCACGGCTGCGGCGGTCTCGTCGCAGGTGGTCTCGATCCCCAAAACCAGCATCGTCGTGTCGTTAGCCAATGTGAGCCCTTGCATGAATCTGTTAAAGGGGCGTCCTGCTGCTTCGGTACCATTGCGAGGTTGCGCCGTGCAATCGCTGGCTTACGGCAAATCCCCTCGCGGAGACTTATCGATGGCCGTTCTCGTGACCCGCCCGCTGCCCGACGGCGAGACCACCGCCGCGGATCTGCGCGCGCGGGGTTTCGAGGTCGTCGCCGCGCCGATGTTGCGGTTCGAGCCGTTCGGATTCAGCAGCGATACTGAGACGCCGTATGGCGGGACCATCGTCACCAGCGCCAATGCGGTGCGCGCGGTCGAATCGCAACTGGCGAACAGCCCGCTGCTGAAGCTGCCGCTGTTCACGGTCGGCGAACGCACCGCCGCGGTGGCGCGCGCGGCCGGCTTCGCCAAGGTGCTTTCCGCCGACGGGGACGCGGCTGCCTTGCGCGATCTCGTCATCGAGACCGCCAAAGCGAAAAAGCTGAAAAAGAAATCGCCACTGCTCTATCTCGCCGGCGAGGAGATCGCGCGCGATCTGGCGGGCGAACTGCGCGAGCAGGGCTTTGAGGTCATCGACCCACATCGCCTACCGCATGGTTCCCGCCAAAAGCCTGCCGGGCGAGGTGGTCGACGGCTTTGCCGCGGGGCGAATCGAGGCGGTGCTGCATTATTCCCGGCGCAGCGCGCAGGCCTTTGTCGAGGCGGCGCGGACGGGCGGGGTGGAGATCTCGGCGCTGGCGCTGCCGCAATGCTGCCTGTCGGCCCAGGTCGCCGAAATCGTCCGCGAGGCCGGCGCAACCCAGGTCACGGTGGCGGCCCGGCCGGACGAAAATGCCTTATTCGAGGCATTGAAGCGTGCTTTGCCGGCCCGACTGGCTTAAGACAGCCAGCCTGATCTGCTAAGTTCGGTCGAAATCAGAGGTACTTGCGATGGTCGATGACAGGCCCGAAGACGCCGCGCCAGCCGAGCCCAGCCGGCCCAGGCGTGAGCCGCCCACCATCGACCTCAAGGCCACCGACGTCTCCGAGGCCCCCAAGGCGGAGGCGACCGCAGAAGCCCAAGCGACGGCTGCGGCGGAACCGCGCCCTGAGGCCGTGCCGCCTTCGCAGCCGGTCTCGCCTCAACCGATTTCGCCTTGGGCGATCGCCCCGATTTCCGGCGCTGTCGCGGCGGCGCTGGTGATCGGCGTGGGCTGGATGCTGGGCTGGCCGGCCGTGCAGGCCCCGGCGCCCGCGCCGCAACTCAATGCCGCCGCCATCGACGATCTCACCACGCGCATCGCCGGCCTCGAATCGAAGACGAGCAAGCCGGCAGCGCCGGTCGCCGATCCTGCCGCGGCTTCGCGGCTGGAAGGAATCGAAAAATCCGTCGCAGCACTTCGCAGCGAACTCGCAACAACGCGCGCGCAGGCCGACAAGCTCGCCTCCGCCGTCACCGCGATCAACGCGCAGCCGCGCGCCGACGGCTCGGTTCCGGCACCGGTCGATCTCTCTCCGCTCGACGGGCGCCTCGCGCAGCTCGAGCGCGCCGCGAAGGCGCAGGAGACCGAGATCGCCGCGATCAAGGCGGCTGAAGCGAAACCGGTCGACACCAAACCCGCGGACGACGTCGCGTTGCGCCGGCTTGTGGCGGCATCGCTGCTCGATGTTTCGGTGCGCCATGGCGATGGCTTTGCCGCGCAGCTCGCGGCGGCGAAGTCGCTCGCGCCAAATGCCGATGCGTTGAAGCCGCTGGACGCGTTTGCGGCGTCCGGCGTTCCCTCCGCGCCCGCCCTGAGCCGCGAACTCGTTGCGATCGTGCCGAAGCTTGCGCCGGCAGCGCCGGAAGCGGAAACCACCGGCAGCGGCATTGTCGATCGCCTGCAGGCCGGCGCGGCAAAACTCGTGCGCATCCAGCGCGCGGATGCGACCGGCACCGATCGCGCGAGCGTGGTGGCGCGTGTCACCGCGGCGGCGTTGCGCAACGACCTCACCGAAGCGCGACGCGAGTTGAATACGCTGCCCGCGGCCGATCGTGCCGCCGCGCAAGCCTGGCTCGACAAGGCCGATGCCCGTGACGCGGCGCTCGCCGCCTCGCGCAAATTCGCCTCCGACGCCACGACCGCGCTCGCGACAGCCAAGTAGGAATTTCATGATCCGCATCATCCTGTTCCTGGCTCTGATCGCAGCCGCGGCCGCGGGCGCGGCGTGGATTGCCGACCAGCCCGGCGACGTCGTGCTGTCCTGGGGCGGCTGGCGTGCTTCGAGATGACGCTGCCGGTCTTCGTGCTGTTGGTCGGCATCGTCGTCGTCGTGGGCATGTTCGTGTTGTCCATCTTGCTCGGCCTGTTGCGCACGCCGGGACGCATGCGCCACCGCCGGCAGCAGCGCCGCCATGCGCGCGGCCGTCACGCCATCACGCAAGGTTTGCTCGCCATCGGTCATGGCGACGCGTCGATGGCGCGCCGCCATGCCGACGATGCGCGTCGCCATGCCGGGCACGATCCGCTGGCGCTGTTGCTGACGGCGCAATCGGCGCAGCTCGAAGGCGATCGCGACGGCGCGCAACGCGCCTTCCGCGCCATGGCCGAGCGCGACGACACGCGCCTGCTCGGCCTGCGCGGCCTGTTCATCGAGGCGCAGCGCGCCGACGATCCGGTCTCCGCCGTGATGATCGCGGATGAAGCGCTGAAGATTTCGCCGTCCTCGACCTGGGCCTCGCATGCCGTGCTCGGCTTCCGCTGCGCCAGCGGCGACTGGAACGGCGCGATGTCGATCCTCGACAACAATCTCTCCTCCGGCCTGATCGACAAGGCGACCTACCGCCGCCACCGCGGCGTGCTGCTGACGGCGCGCGCGCTGGAGCTGGAAAAGGTCGACCGCGATCTCGCCGCGCGAGAGCGCGATGGAGGCGGTGAAGCTGGCGCCGACCCTGGTGCCGGCCGCGGTGCTCGCCGCCAAATTCGAAAGCGAGGCGCATCAGGTGCGCCGCGCCATGCGCCTCATCGAGGCGGCATGGCTGGCGCAGCCGCATCCGGATCTCGCGGATGCCTATTCGCACGTGAAGCTCGGCGATTCCGCGCGGCAACGCCTGGTGCGCGTCGACACGCTGGCGGCAAAGATGCCCGGCCATATCGAGGGCGCGCTCGCCGTGGCGCGCGCCGCGATCGACGCCTCGGAATTTTCCCGTGCGCGCGAGGCGCTGGTGCCCTTCATCGAGCGGCCGACGCAGCGCGTCGCGGTGCTGATGGCGGAGATCGAGCGCACCGAACATGGCGACAGCGGCCGCGCCCGCGCCTGGGCGATGCGCGCGGTGCGCGCGCTGCACGATCCGGCCTGGACCGCGGACGGCTATGTCAGCGAGCGCTGGCGTCCGGTCTCGCCGGTGTCCGGCAAGCTCGATGCGTTCCAGTGGCAGACGCCGGTGGCGAGCCTGCCCTCGGACAAGGGCGGGACAATCGAATCCTCGCCCTTCGAGGACGCGATGCTCGCCGCCCCGCCGCCGAAGCGCATCGAAGCCGAGAGCAAGGGTCTCGCCGAGCCGCCGCGCGATGACGTCGTCGTGCCGATCACGCCGGCCGCGCAAGACAACGCGCCCGTCACGTCTCCGCCTGCGGCAGCGCGCCCGCCGAACCGGAGCCGCCTGCCGCAGCGGTCGAAACTCCGGCACCGGCAAAGGCCGAATCGGCCCCGGCCCAGCCCGCGCCCTTGTTTCGCGCCCGCCAGGACATCCCAAAAACGGTTCCGCAGGTCATCCCCATCGTCCGCCCCCCGGACGACCCCGGGGTCGACGACGAGGCGCCGGCCGACGAATTTATCGAGCAAATCGGCACGCCAAAAGCACAAGCCGGCGGCTGGCGCGGTTTCCTGTCCCGCTGGGGCAGCTAAGTGAGCTCTTTTTTGACGCGTTTTCTTCACGCGAACCGGTGCCCACTTCGCTTGAAAACGCTACGGGAAAGGCTGCTTTTCCTTGCCAATCGGGGCCGTGCCCGATATCAGGTGCGCACGCGTTTCGGCTCTTTGCCAGCGCGTCTTGCATCGGTTCGCCGCAATAGCTCAGTTGGTAGAGCACGTCATTCGTAATGACGGGGTCACAGGTTCGAGTCCTGTTTGCGGCACCGCTTCACAGCCCAGACCAGCCCGACTTCACCATGAGTATCGCACCAAGCCCTTGCCGGCGTAGCTGGTCGTGACGCTGGAGAACTCGCCTTCGAAGATGGCGGCGGCGAGCATCGTCTACCGTGAAATGAACATGGGCCCAGCTTCGGTTGAACTTGGCGCGGGGCTGGTTCGACGAATCCTTTGTCCGTGATCTAACTCACATAACGATTCGCCCGCGCCGGGTATTTTGCCGCGTTGCTCCAAGGGGGAGAATTTCCCATGCGCCTATTCGCATTGATTGCCGCGTCCGCATTCGTGTTCGTGTCCGCTGCCGCGCAGGCCGAACCGCGCAGCCTGTCGCTCGGAGGCGTTGACCAGAAGCTGCCAGGGTCGCTCGGCAAGGCGGCCGACACGCCGAAGGTCGTGGAAGCGCCAAAGCCGCCGGACCCGCCCAAACCGCCGGAGCCGGCGAAGGCTGCTGAAGCCGCGCCTGCTGCCGCGCCCGCACAACCTGCCGCGGCGCCTGCCGCCGAGGCGCCAAAGGAGGCGCCAACCTACGTGCAGCGGCCGTCCGTCGTCGGCACCAAGCCGGCCGAGAACAGGGAAGGCCAGGTGACGTTCGACGAGGCCAAGCCGCCGCCCACGGCGCCTGCGGCGACAAACACCACCGAGAAGCCGAAGCAGGCGAAAGCCGACAAGCCCAGGCGCCAGCGCGCGCATTGGGATGAAGCGCGCATCATGCGCGAGATCTCTCGCTACAGCGGCTATGCCGGGATGATCGGCGGCTGGTGAGCAGCGCGAAATGCAAAACGCCCCGGATCATCTCCGGGGCGGTTTCGTTTTGCGGTGATTGAAGTGGATTAATCCGAAACCGTCTGCACGACGGCGCCGACCGGGCGGCTCGAGACCGTCGGCAGCTTCAAGTCCTTCACCATCATCGCGTCATATTCGGGCAGCGTGTCGAACGGCGTCTTCGCCTTCATGTGCACGACCTTGTAGCCGCCGGCCTTCAGCCGCGCCAGCAAGGTGGGCAGCGCTTCGCCGGTCAGCTTCTGGAAGTCGTGCATCAGGATGATGCCCTTGCCGAGCTTGTCGACCTTGGTCATCACGGTGTTGATGATCTGCTCGGCATTGTTCGAGCGGAAATCGAAGGAGTCGAGATCGGTCGAGAACATCGCGACATTGCGCGTGCCGAGATAGGTCACCGCCGCCGGATTGTGCTGCAGCTGGGGAAAGCGGAAGAACGGCGCCGGCGGCTGGCCCAGCGCCATCTTCACCGCGCTAAAGCCCTTCTCCAGCTCGTCCTTGACCTGCTGCTCCGTCATCTTCTTGCTGTTGAGATTGACGTGCGACCAGGTGTGCGTGCCGACGGTGTGACCGGCGGCGAGAACCTGCTTCAAAATTTCCGGATGATAGCTCGCATGCTTGCCGACCGCGAAGAACACGCCCTTGGTGCATTCGTCGGCCAGCGCCTTCAGCACCGCAGCGGTGTTGTTCGGCCAGGGACCGTCATCGAAGGTCAGCACGACTTCCTTGTCGGTGAGAAAATCGAGCTGCTTGAAATGCTCGAAGCCGAAGCCGGGGCCGCCTGACGTGTCGATCACCACGGTGCGGGAGACGCCGAGCGCGTTGGGATTGGCGCAGGCAGGCTTTTGCTGCGCGGGGGCTGCGACCGGCACGGGAGCGGCGCAGTGCGGGCGCGACCGGCATCGGCTTCGAGAGCGAGGCCGTGACCTGCACGTCGTCTTTCGGCTTCGCTGCCGGATGGCAGCGGCTCGGCCTTGCGGGCGGCGATGGTTTGGGGGGCGGCCGCGTCAGCCCGCGGCGAGGAAGTCCAGAACCACACTCCGGCGATCACGACCGCCGTCACAACAGAGGCCAGCATCAGGCCCAACGCATTACGCATCGCTACAATTCCTACTGAACTGCTCTTGACGCGTTTTCTTCACGCGAACCGGTAGCCACTTCGCTTGAAAACGCTTCAATTCTGTAACGGCGCATTAATGCGAACGAGGTCTTAACACCGCGCCAACAAACGGCGGGTCGGCTAAGGAAAATTTGGTCGCACCCCCGTCGCAGGCTCAGCAGCCGGGCGGGAAGATCACAAATAGTGTAGTTATTTCAGTGTATTACATGTGTGATGTGGAGTGTGACGGGCGTCACGGTGCCGGGAACGCGGTCGGGGCATTGTGACACCAACAGTCAGCGGCCCCATCGAGGGGCCAACACAGGAGCCGACCATGACCGCCACTTTCACCAAGACCCTTCGCAAGGCCATTCTGGCTTTGACCATTGCGACCACGCTGGGCGCGATGACCTCGACCCAGACCTTGGCCTACAGCGCCGAAGCCCAGCAGCAGTGCACCGGCGACGCAATGCGTCTGTGCAGCAGCGAGATCCCGAACGTCTCGAAGATCACCACCTGCATGTACAAGCATCGCTCCGAGCTTTCCGCGGGCTGCCGCTCCGTGATGGATCGCGACCTCGCGGCGCAGAAGACCCGCAAGGTTTCCGAGAACTGATTTTTGTCTGTCAGGTCGGCTTCGATGCGGTGCAGGATGAAACACCTGCGCCGCATCGACGCGTTTGTTCCTGCTGTTCGACGAGATAAAGGCGTTGCCGCCCGCGCGTCGGGTTCTAGAACGCCCTCATCGCCAGCGCTAGATCGAGGCATAGCACGATGACCAGATTTCTTTTCGCGCTTTCGTTTGTTGTGATCGCCGCCACCAGCGCCTCGGCGCAACAGCAGGGCCAGGATGCCTGCGCGCGCGATGCCTCGCGCTTCTGCCGCGCCCATATCAACGAGGGCGACATGGTCGTGCTCGCCTGCCTGCAGCAGAATCGCGCGCGGCTGAGCAAGGCCTGCCAGGCGACGCTGGCTTCGCACGGGCGCTAAGGCGAAGCGCTTACGTACTGCTCCCCGCTGCCTGCGCGACCACCGGCAGCACTTCTTCCTGTGTCTCGGCGGCGCGGTCGGGCGTCTCTTCCTTCCAGCGCACCGAGCCGAACGGCCGCTCCAGCATGCGCCGCACCCGCACCGGCTCCGGGCCGAGATGGAAGGCGATCGCCCGCTGATGCAGCTCGCGCTCGGACTGCGTGGCGCGGTTGCGCTGGCGCAGATAATCGAGCCAGGTCGGGCAGTGGTAGCGCTCGGTCCACAACACGGGATCGGCGATGTCGCGCGCGATCGACCAGCCATAGGCGCCGTTGCGCTGGCGGCTGAGCTGCACTTCCTGCATCACGTTGTGAAAGGCGCGCGCGTTGTCCATCGAGACGCGGTACTCGATCTCGACCACCAGCGGGCCCGCTGCGTCCGGTCAGCGACAGCTTTACCTCGGGATCGGCGAGCAGTTCGGCCGCCGGCTCGTTGCGCGCGCCGATCGGCGGCATGCGCAGCCACAGCCCGAGCAGCGGCGACAGGAACATCAGCCCCGCCGATGTCAGCAGTGCGGTCTCGACGCCGGCATGGTCGGTGAGGTGGCCCCAGAACCAGCTGCCGACCGCGATGCCGCCGGCGATGCCGGCCTGAAACGCCGCGAGCGAGCGGCCGGCGACCCAGCGCGGCGCCGACAGCTGCACGCCGATATTGAACAGCGCCACCGCGAGCATCCAGGCCGCGCCCGCCACGACAAGCGCGGCGGCGGTCAGCACCGGCTGCTTGCTCAGCGCCACCGCCGTGATCGCGCCCGCCATCGACAGCGTGCAGGCGCGGATCGCGCTCTCGCCGTTCAGCCGCTTGCGCACCTCGGCGATGTTGAGCGCGCCGACCACCGCGCCCATGCCGAAGGCGCCCAGCATGATGCCGTACATCTGCGCGCCGCCATGCAGGAGATCGCGCACGATCAGCGGCATCAGCGCCAGGAGCGAGCCGCCGATCACGCCGGTGACCAGCGTGCGCGTCAGCACGATCCTGATCGACGGCGAATTGGTGATGTAGCGCACGCCGGAGACCATGGCGCGGGTGAGCCGTTCGCGCGGCAGCCGCGACGGCTCGCTGACGCGATTCCACAGGAACAGCACGACCAGCAGCGGCAGATACATGATCATGTTGACCGCAAAGGCCGCTACCGCGCCGGAGGTTGCCACGATAATGCCGCCGATGGCGGGGCCCACGCTGCGCGCGATGTTGAAGCTGATGCCATTGAGCGCGACCGCGGCGGGGAGCGCATCCGGCGGCACCTGCTCGCTGACCGAGGATTGCCAGGCCGGGCCCATCAGCGCCATGCCGGTGCCGACGACGAAGCAGAAGGCGAGCAGGATGTTGGGGGTGATCAAGCCGAACCACGCCAGGACCGTCAACGCGGTGGCGCCGGTCAGCGAGATCGACAGCGCCACCATGGCGACGATGCGGCGATCGTGCATGTCGGCAATGGCGCCGGCCGGCATCGAGATCAGCATGATCGGCATCATCAGCGCGGTCTGCACCAGCGCGACCTTGTCGGCGGACGATGCCATCTGCGTCATCGCCCAGGCGGCGCCGACGCCCTGGATCAGCAGGCCGAGATTGGAGAGCAGGCTCGCGAACCAGATGCGGCGGAAGACGGAATATTTGAGCGGCGCGGTGATGCTGTGATCGGCGGTCGTGCGTGGCGGCGATTCAGTCATATCCCGTTCCGGTTGGCCTGCTAGAGCATGATCCGGAAAAGGGTGAAGCGGTTTCCGAGAAGATCATGCTCAAACAAGGAAGGCTGGCGGCGAAAGTGCCGACGGCCTCAGTGATGCCCGCGAAAGCGCGGTCCTGTCCAGAGCCGATAGGCGCTTTCCGCATTCTTTCGGGGCAGGTAAACTGCTGAAAACACAGGGGAGATCATAAGATGGGCATTTCACGGCGGCAGCTTCTCGGGGCTGCGGGAACCTTACCTCTGTGGACTGCCGGGTTTGCTGGTTCGGCTTTCGCCCAGACCGCCCCGGCCGGCGGCGGCGCAGTGGAAGTTCCGCCGATCCTGTTCGTGCATGGCAATGGCGATCACGCCGCCTTGTGGATCACGACGCTGTGGCGGATGGAATCGAATGGCGTGCCGCGCGAGCGCATGTTCGCGATCAATTTCACCGATCCCTTGGCGCGCACCGACGATGCCGTGGCGCAGGAGAATCGCTCCTCGAGCGCGGACCAGCGTCGCGAACTCGCAGACGCCATCAAGGATCTGAAGCAGCGCACCGGCGCTTCGCGTGTCGCGCTGGTCGGCAATTCGCGCGGCGGCAACTCGATCCGCAGCGTCGTCAAGCAGGGCGGGGCTGCCGATGTCAGCCATGCCGTGCTTTGCGGCGTGCCCAATCATGGCGTGTTCGACTGGGAAGACAATCCGGGCAATGAGTTCAACGGCCGCGGGCCGTTCCTGCGCGATTTGAATGCGGGCGAGAGCGAGGTTACGCCCGGCACTGCATTTCTGACGCTGCGCAGCGAGGGCATGGACAAATATGCGCAAGCCGACGGCCGCTTTGTCGGCAAGCCGGGCGTTGCGACCAACGTTACGAATGACGGCCCGGCGCTGAAGGGCGCGACCAATCTCATGCTGGGCACGATCGATCACCGCGAGACCGCGTTTCATCCGCGCGCGTTCCGCGAGATCTACAAATTCATCGCCGGCCGCGAGCCCTCGCGCATCGAGATCGTGCCGGAAGCGGAGGTCCGGTTGAGCGGACTGGTCACGGCAACGCCCGGCGGCGTGCAAACCAACCGGCCCGTGGGCGGCGCCACCGTGGAGATATTCCATGTCTCGCCGGACAGCGGCGAGCGTCTTGGCGGACCGATTCATTCCTCGCAAACCAGCGCCGACGGCCGCTGGGGTCCGGCGAAGGTCGATCCGACCTGGTATCTCGAGATGGTACTGACCACGCCGGATGCGCCGATCACGCATTTCTACCGCTCGCCGTTTCCGCGCTCCTCCGACATCGTGCATCTGCGCGCGGCAAAAGCGCTGGGACCTGCGGATGCCGGCGCCGGCAGCGTCGTCATCATGACGCGGCCGCGCGGCTATTTCGGCCTGCCCCGCGATGTCGTGCTGTTCGACGGCAAGGAGCCGGCCGACGTGAAAGCGGGCGTGCCGACCGATTCAGCCTCGACCTTGCGGCTTCCGGCCGGAGAGGTGGGGCGGCCGGTGGTAACACTGTTCAACCAGGAGCGTATCGTCGCCAGGGCCTGGCCGGCCGCGGAAAACCGGATTGTGATGGCGGAGCTGACTTACTAGCCTGCTGGCGGGAAGCGCCTTTGAAGTGCCGAAGGCAGACCTACATAGGGGTGGTATCGAGCCCCAGCGAGGCACCATGAGCATAGCCGAAGCCTTCGATCAGCCGCTCACGCGCACCCCGCTGGTGCCGCCCCGGCCGCCGCGCGCGCCCGACAACATGACGGCGTTCGGCCGCATCCGCGCCATCCGCACCAACCCGATCAGGGCCTGGGGCCAGCGCTCCTACGAGGAAGACATCATCGAGAGCCGGCTGGCCGGCCGCCGCAACTTCATCCTCAACGAGCCGAATGCGATCAAGCATGTGCTGGTCGACAATTACGAGAACTATGTCCGCACGCCGTTCAGCATCCGGGTGTTGCGTCCGATCCTGGGCAAGGGCGTCCTGACCGCGGAGGGAAAGGCCTGGAAGCATCAGCGCCGCACGCTGGCGCCGGCCTTCACGCCGCGCGCGGTCAACACGCTGATCCCGCACATGGCCGGCGCGATCGACGAGACGGTGACGAAACTCAAGGCCGCGAGCAACGCGCCGGTGGATTTGCGCGAAGTCATGCAGCACATGACGCTGGAGATCGCCGGCCGCACCATGTTCTCCTTCGGCATGGACAAGCACGGCCCGACCTTGCGGGATTTCGTCGCGGAATATGGCGAGGGGCTGGCGCAGCCGCGCTTCCTCGACCTGGTACTGCCGTTGAGCTGGCCGAGCCCGCGGGATTTTGCCCGCGCCCGTTTCCGCAAGCGCTGGACGCCGTTCGTCGCCATGCTGATGGCGGAGCGTCGCGCCGCCGGCAAGAAGGCGGACGCGCCGCCGCGCGACCTGTTCGATCTGCTGGACCAGGCGCGCGATCCCGAGACCGGGCAGGCGCTCAACGACGAGCAACTCGGTGACGAGGTCGCGACCATGATCCTCGCCGGTCATGAGACGACCGCGACGGCCTTGTTCTGGTCGCTGTATCTGCTCGCGCTCGATCCGGCCGCGCAGGAGCAGGTGGCGGCGGAAGCGCGCGAGGCGAGGGCGGACGGCGCGCTTGATGTCGACCGGCTGAAATTCACCCGGGCCGTGCTCGACGAGACGATGCGGCTTTATCCGTCGGTCTTCCTGATTGCGCGCGCGGCCTCGGGCCCCGACGTCATTGGCGGCCGGCCGGTCCGCAAGAACGACGTGGTGCTGGTCTCGCCGTGGCTGCTGCATCGGCACGAAAAGCTCTGGCCCGATCCGGATGTCTTCCTGCCGTCGCGCTTCATGGCGCCGTCGCCGCCGCCGGACCGTTTTGCCTATCTGCCGTTCGGCGTCGGCCCGCGCATCTGCATCGGCGCGCATTTCGCGCTGGTGGAGGCGACGCTGGCGCTGGCGCAGATCATCGGCGCCTTCCGCGTCACGCTGCTCGACAAGGAGCCGGTGATGCCGGTGGGCATCGTCACCACGCAGCCGGACCGCTCGCCCATGTTTGCGATCTCGCCGCGTTGAGACCATCGAGGCATCATGAGCGAAACCCAGGCTTTGTTTTCGGTGCTGAAGCAGACCGCCGATCCCGGCGTCGTCGACGCGATCCAGCATCTCGTCGAAAAGGGCGAGGACCGCGATCTCAACCGGGTGAACCTGCTCGACTTCTCGCGCAAGACCGGCCTCGACGAGGAGAAGGTGATCTCCGGCTTTCTGCATGCCTCCCGGCTCGGCATCTTCGATCTCGGCTGGAACGTGCTCTGCCCCGGCTGCGGCGGCGTGCTCGACGCCCATGCCACGCTGAAGTCGCTGCGCCCCGACGACTACAATTGCGCGCTGTGCGCTGCCGGCTATGAGGCCTCCGTCGACGATCGCGTCGAGGTCGCCTTCACCGTCAGCCCGCGCATCCGGCGGATCGGCGCTCATGATCCCAACACGCTGCCGTTCTGGGAATATTACCGGCAGATGTTCTGGAGCTCGGGCATCGAGCTCAACGAAGAAACGATGCCGCAGCTGACCGACGAGGTCACGCTGGAGTCGATCGAGCTGCCGCCCGGCGAGAAGGCGGTGCTGTCGCTGCAATTGCCGAAGCAGTTCATCATCGTGTTCGAGCCGGTGACGCATTCGGCGCATTTCATCGACGTGCAGGGCGAGCCGACCAAAGAGCGCCAGCAGCTCACCATCGTCTTCAACAAGGTGCATGCGCCGACCGGCACCACGGTGATGCGCCCGGGGCCGCTGCGGCTCACGCTCGACAATCAGTCCGACGTCCGCGTGCTGCCCGGCGTCTGGATCGCCGGCGATGCGCTGCATGAGTTGCTCGGCAAGCGCAAGCCGATCCTCACCGCAAAACGGATTCTCTCGAACCAGACGTTTCGCGACCTCTACAAGGCCGACAATCTCACCATCGACCAGCGGCTGAAGATCACCTCGCTGACCTTCCTGTTCACCGATCTGAAGGGCTCGACCGCGCTGTACGAGCGCGTCGGCGATCTCGCCGCCTTCGACCTGGTGCGCGCGCATTTCCATGCGCTGCTGGAAATCATCGCCGCGGAAAAGGGCGCCGTGGTCAAGACCATCGGCGATGCCGTGATGGCGACCTTCATCCGCCCCGAGCATGCGCTGCAGGCGGGCCTGCGCATGCGCTCGGCCATGAAGGAGCTGAACAAGACGCGCGGCACCGAGGATCTGATCGTCAAGATCGGCCTGCACGAAGGGCCGTGCCTTGCGGTGATGCTCAACGAGCGCCAGGATTATTTCGGCCAGACCGTGAACGTCGCGGCGCGCGTGCAGAGCCTCTCGACCAATCAGGAGATCCACCTGACCGCAGCCGGTGATCGGCGCGCCCGAAGTTGCCGCCATCATCGCGCGCGAGTCGATCAAGCCGATCCGCAAGGAAGCCGCGCTGCGCGGCATCGCCGACAAGATGGTGGTGTACGAGATACCTTGAGGGGTTGGGCGCGATACTCACCCCACCCTACAATTCTACTTTGCATGGGGTTGTTTTCGCGATTTTGCGTCGCGAAATTGCGGAAACGTAATCCTGCGGTCCGAGTTGTTCAGATTGCGCGCCTCCGCGTTCCAGCCCATATAGTGGCCAGCAGCGCCCCGATTTCGACAGAGAGAATCGATGCTCGACGGACTTCGCCAATTCATTACCGACATGGTTTCCCCCGACGCCGAGCAGCGCGTCTTCGACGAGACCGATTATCGTCTCGCGGCAACGGCGCTGCTGATTCACATCGTCTCGCTCGACGGCCAGCCCACCGCGGTCGAGAGGCGCAAGCTGCACAGCCTGATCGAAACCAGCTTCAAGCTCGATCCCGGCACGGCCGACCAGTTGATTGCATCCGCCACCCGCGTCGAGAACGATGCGGTCGATCTCTATCGCTTCACCAGCGTGATCATGCGCGAGGTCGACGAGGAAGGCCGCCGCCGCATCGTCGAGATGATGTGGGAGATGGTGTTCGCCGACGGCAAGGTCACCGAGTTCGAGGACAATGTGCTGTGGCGCGCCGCCGATCTGCTCGGCATTTCCGGGCGCGACCGCATCGATCTCAAGCACGCCGTGCAGGAGCGTCAGGCGGGGCGTGCCGCGGGCGACAAGGATAGTGCCGGCGCAGCGGTTTGACGCGCCGGATTGCGACCCGCCCATTCGCCGGTACATGACAAAAATTTAAGGTAGCCCCTGCCGCCCGATTGTGGGGCAAATCACTGCGCCAAAGCGTTTTCCGCAGTGTATTGCGCGGGCTGGTATGCGCGGGGCGGGTTGCTCGCATCATTGGCCTATGGTGTTGTCGCGCTGCGCAGCGGGGCGCTTTTATTGATTTCAAACAAGAGTTTCGGATCGTGACCGAGCGAGTGACGCTGATTACGGGGGCTTCGGCGGGCATCGGCACCGAGCTCGCGCGCGTCTTTGCCGCAAAGGGTCATCGCCTGGCGCTGACCGCGCGCCGCGCCGATCGTCTCAATCAGTTGGCCGGCGAGATCGTCGCCACCGGCGGCACGCAGCCGATCGTCATCGTGTGCGATCTCGAACAGGCGGATGCCTGCGACAAGATCGAGGCCGCGCTGGCTTCAGCCGGGGTGGAACTCGAATATCTCGTCAATAACGCGGGCTTCGGCGTATTCGGCCGCGCCGTCAAGCGCGACCGCAACGACCAGCTCGGCATGATCGCGGTCAACATCCGCGCCCTCACCGATCTGACGCTGCGCTTTGCGGACCAGCTGATCCGCAACCGCGGCGGCGTCCTCAATATGGGTTCGATCGCGGGCTTCCTGCCGGGGCCGGGCATGGCGGTCTACTATGCGTCCAAGGCCTATGTGCTGTCCTTCAGCGAGGCGATGCGCCGCGAGCTGGCGCCGCACGGCGTGCGCGTCACCGTGGTGTGCCCCGGTCCCGTGCTGACCGAATTTCAAGGCAGGGCCGGGTTCAGGCCGGGCTTCGATTCTGCGATCCTCAAGGTTTCGCCCGCCGAGGTTGCGCGGCAGGGCTATGAAGGTCTGATGGCCAACAAACGGGCAGTGCTGCCGGGGGTGCTCATCAAGCTGGTGCCCTTCCTGCTGCGGTTCTTTCCCCGCTCGTTCGTCCTGGCCGCGGTGGGCGGATTTCAGCTCCGAAACCGCTGATTTCAGGCCGAAACCGGCCCCTCCCCATCACTGGCCCGTGATTTGCTCCGGTTTTCGCAAGTGTGACCGAACTCACCTCAAATTAACTGGCACATAGGTACGATTTCGCCTGAGTTATCAAAAGCAAGGACCATGTCTTTTCGGCCGACCAGTATGAGCGCCAACGTCCTGCCCTTTCCCGGGCAAGGGACGCGCGCCGTCGAGCCGAATACCCTGCGTCCGGTCCTGATCGTCCTGCACCAGGAAACTTCCACGCCCGGCCGCGTCGGCAACGTGCTGCGTGCGCTCGGCCACACGCTCGACATCCGCCGCCCGCGCTTCGGCGATCCGCTTCCGGAGACGCTGGATGCGCATGCCGGTGCCGTGTTCTTCGGCGGCCCGATGAGCGCCAACGATTCCGACGACTATGTCCGCCGCGAGATCGACTGGATCGAGATTGCGCTGCGCGAGCAGCGGCCGTTCCTCGGCATCTGCCTCGGCGCGCAGATGCTGGCCAAGCAACTCGGCGCCAGGGTCGCGCCGCATCCGCAAGGCGTCACCCAGATCGGCTATTACCCGATCCGCCCCACAGCGGCCGGCAATGCCGTCTGCCCGGACTGGCCCGATCACGTCTATCACTGGCATCGCGAAGGCTTTGAGTTGCCTCATGGCGCCGAGCTGCTCGCGCAAGGCGACGATTTTCCCGTGCAGGCGTTCCAGAGCGGCCACGCCTTCGGCTTCCAGTTTCATCCCGACGTGACCTACGCGATGATGCATTGCTGGACCACGCGCGGTTACGACAACATGGATTCGCCGGGCGCGCGGGCGCGGCATCAGCATTTTGCCGATCGCGCGGTACATGATTTTGCCGAGCGCGCCTGGCTGAAAGCGTTCATCGACGGCTGGCTCGCGCGCAAGCCGGAATTGATCACTGGCGCAGGCCGCGGAATAATCCGCGGCGCAAAATATCCGCTTCGCGCACGGCGGCTTGCCAATCTCACAGGTGTGCTAGTGTCGCTCCCAAAAGAAGACGGGAGGCGACATGACGCGCGAGGAATTCGCAAAACTGCTTGGCGATTTCACGCTGTCTGCGGAGATCGGCGACGGCGCGCGCTTCGCGCAGCATTTTGCCGAGGACGGCATCTACTACGATTACATCTACGGTCCGCATAAAGGCCGCGCCGACATCGCGCACATGATGCAGGACCTGTTTCACCGCGATGCCACGGATTATCGCTGGGAGATGTTCGATCCCGTGTTCGATGGCAGCATGGGCTATGCCTGGTCGCTGTCGAGCTTCACCTCTACGATTCCGCAGTTTAGGGGCAAGCGCGTGGTGATCGACGGCATGAGCCGCTTCATCGTGCGCGACGGATTGATCGCGGAATACCGCGAATCCGTCAACGGCGGCGTGGCCATGTCGCAGCTCGGCGTCGAGCCGGAGCGGATGGCGAAAGTTTTCAAGCGCTGGACCGGCTGGCTCACCGAGCGGCCGGAGACGCAAGACTATCTGGCGCGGCCGAAAGGCTCGCGCGCAACCACCAAATTCTGAGATCAACGAAACGCCGCAGGCGAAAGCGGCGGGCAAGGGAGACGACATGGACTACCAGCACATCCTTTATGAAGCCAAGGACAAGATCGCGACCATCACGCTGAACCGGCCCGACCGCATGAATGCGTGGACGCCGATCATGGAGCGCGACGTCCGCCACGCCATGGAGACCGCGGCTGCCGACGACAATGTGCGCGTCATCGTGCTGACCGGCGCGGGCCGCGCCTTCTGCGCCGGCGCCGACATGGACGCGCTGAAGACGCTCGACCCCGATGACATCAAGCGCGCCGCGACCCTGCCGCCGTTCGACATGAACCGCGGGCCGGACTGGCAGACGCGCTACGGCTATTATCCGTCGATCGGAAAGCCTGTGATCGGCATGCTCAACGGCGCCACCGCCGGCATCGGCCTCGTGCACGCGCTGTATTGCGACCTGCGCTTTGCCGCCGACAACACGGTGTTCACCACCGCCTTCTCCCGCCGCGGCCTGATCGCCGAGCACGGCATCAGCTGGATGCTGCCGCGCATCGTCGGCCACGCCAATGCGCTGGATCTTGCTGATGTCGGCGCGGCGCGTCTACAGCGATGAGGCGCTGCGCATCGGCCTCGTCAACCGGCTCTATCGGCCGGAGGAGCTTGCCGAGCAGACCTATGCCTATGCGCGCGATCTCGCCGATTTCGTCTCGCCGAGCGCGATTTCGGTGATCAAGCGCCAGGTCTACGACGTGCCGTTCCAGACGCTGGCGGAGGCAACGATCGACGCCAACCGCGAAATGGTGGTCGCGCTGCGGGGCAGCGATTTCCGGGAAGGCGTGGCGAGCTTCATGGAGAAGCGGCCGCCAAGGTTTACGGGGAAGTGAGGGGGTAATTCAGTCCGTCTTCGCCCTGCGGGCTTCGCCACGAAAAGTCAGAGGCGCTTTTTCGCGAAAGCACGGCCGGACGCTGTCTTCAGGTATTTCTCGAAAGCGATGGCTTGTTGCTCATTGCTGAAGGCGACGTACGTCTTGATCCGCCACGGCCCGTATTTCGACGTATGGGGGACTTCGCCGGCGTTGTGTTTGGCTAGTCGGGCACGGAGGTCGTCTGTGATGCCGACATAGAAATGTCGGGAATGAGACTTTCGAGGATGTAGACGTATTTCATGATGCTTCCCCCTCACGGGAAGGATACATCAGACGAGTAGAGAAAATTGGAAGGGGTTGCCGAGGCCCGGCTTCGCCCTGCGGGCTACGCCGCGGCAGCCTTCGCTCACTTCGCTACGATAGATTTTCCCGGGCTTGCCGAGCCGTAGCTCGCGAAGCGAGCGAAGGCTGGTGGAGCCAGGCGGGATCGAACCGCCGACCTCGTCATTGCGAACGACGCGCTCTCCCAGCTGAGCTATGGCCCCGTCGCGACCGCCCCTTGAGGACGGCCGACAATCGGCGCCATTTACCTTCCGGGGCGATAGCCAAGTCAAGAACGGTAAATCCGCGGGTTTGCACCTAATTTTGCCGGGAACTTCCCTTGTTTGCGGGGGTGCGAACCGATATTTAGGCGGCATCACTCCTCGCGAGCCCTTCCCGCCATGCGCGCCATTCTCGACATCGTCGTCATCGTCCTCGATCTCTATGTCTGGCTGCTGATCGCCTCGGCCATCCTGTCCTGGCTGATCGCCTTCAACGTCGTGAACACCCGCAACCAGTTCGTCGCGGCGGTCGCCGAGTTCCTGTACCGGATCACCGAGCCGGTGCTGCGGCCGATTCGCACCTTCATCCCGTCGTTCGGCGGGCTCGACATCTCGCCGATCATCGTGATCCTGATCATCATGTTCATCCAGCGGGTGATCACCTACTACATCTATCCCTACGTCCTCTGAGCGGAGCATTGGCCGACAAGTCCGCTGTCCCCTGGCGCTACTCCACCGACGGCATCAGCATCGCGCTTGCGCGTCACCCCGCGCGGCGGCCGCGACGACATCGACGGGATCGAGACGCTCGCCAACGGCCGCACGGTCGTGAAAGTCCGGGTCCGCGCCATCGCCGAGGGCGGCGAGGCCAACAAGGCGGTGACGGAATTGCTGGCGCAGGCGCTGCGCGTCCCCAAGGCGAGCGTGAAGATATTGTCGGGCGCGACCTCGCGCCTGAAGCAGGTCGCGGTCGACGGCGACCCGAAGTCGCTCGGCGAAGCGTTGCGTGCGTTGACCGCCCAAAAGACCGAACAGAAGGATTGAGATGACGGCCCGCATCATCGATGGAAAAGCCATTGCCGCCGATCTGCGCGCCCGCACCGCCGACGAAGTCGCGCGGGTGAAGCGCGAGCACGGTCTCACGCCGGGCCTTGCGGTCGTGCTGGTCGGCAACGATCCCGCCAGCGAAGTCTATGTCCGCAGCAAGCATACGCAGACGCAGGCCGCCGGCATGGCCTCGTTCGAGCACAAGCTGCCGGCGGATGTGGCGCAGGCCGATCTGCTGGCGCTGATCGCAAAGCTCAACCGCGATCCCGCCGTGCACGGCATCCTGGTGCAGCTGCCGCTGCCGAAACACCTGCACACCGAAACCGTCATCAACGCCATCGATCCCGCCAAGGATGTCGACGGCCTGCATCCGAACAATGCCGGACGGCTCGCCGGCGGCTTTGCCGCGCTGTCGCCCTGCACGCCGCTCGGCTGCATCATCCTGACCAAGAGCGTGCATCCCTCGCTGGAGGGCATGAATGCCATCGTGATCGGCCGCTCCAATCTGGTCGGCCGTCCGCTGGTGCAATTGCTGCTGAACGAGAACGCCACGGTGACGATCGCGCATTCGCGCTCGCGCGACCTGCCAAAGCTGTGCGCAGCAGGCCGATCTGGTTTACGCCGCCGTCGGCAAGCCCGAGATGGTGCGCGGCGACTGGATCAAGCCGGGCGCGACCGTGATCGACGTCGGCATCAACCGCATTCCGACGGCGGAAGGCAAAACAAGACTGGTCGGCGACGTCGCCTTCCAGGAAGCGCTCGATGTCGCCGGCGCCATCACGCCGGTGCCCGGCGGCGTCGGCCAGATGACGGTGGCGTGCCTGCTGGTGAATACGCTGCGCGCGGCCTGCGCGATCCACAAGCTGCCGGCGCCGGCGGTGTGATCACCGCCGTCATTGCGCGCGAAGCGAAGCAATCCAGCTTCTCTTTGCTCGCAACAAGAAGCGCGCGGGTCCGGGACACGAGTAGCGCGCTACTTCTTCTTCGCCCGCTCGATGCCTTCCACGATCAACGCCTGCGCTTCCGCGACGTCGCCCCACTTGATCACCTTCACCCATTTGCCCTTCTCGAGATCCTTGTAGTGCTCGAAGAAGTGCCGGATCTGCTGCAGCGTGATCTCGGGCAGGTCGCTGTAGTCTTTCACCTTGTCGTAGCGCTGGGTGAGTTTCGACGAGGGCACCGCGATGATCTTTTCGTCGCCGCCGGCCTCGTCCTCCATCAGCAGCACGCCGACCGGGCGCACGCTGATCACGGCGCCCGGCACGATGGCGCGGGTGTTGACGATCAGCACGTCGCAGGGGTCGCCGTCGCCGGACAGCGTGTGCGGGATGAAGCCGTAATTGCCGGGATAGCGCATCGGCGTGTAGAGGAAGCGGTCGACCACCAGCGTGCCGGCTTCCTTGTCCATCTCGTATTTGATCGGCTCGCCGCCGACCGGCACCTCAATGATGACATTGACGTCGTGCGGCGGATTTTTTCCGATCGAGATGGCGTCGATGCGCATGGGATGGCTCCGCGAGGAAACAACGGCGCGCGCCAAACGCACGCGCAAAGCTCGTTTAGACCGTCAGCAGGAGCGGGAAAAGCCTCAAATAGAGACCTAGTTGGTCCAGGCGAAGGCGACCTTGTCGAGCGACTTCGGCCCGAACTTCTCCGAGGAGCGTGCCACCATGCGGCCGCCCAGCGCGCGGTAGAATTCGGTCGCCGGCTCGTTGTCCGACAGCGCCCAGATCACCATGCTCTTCAAGCCGCTCTGCACGAGGTCGCGCCGCGCGGCGTTGAACAGGCGGCGGCCGAAGCCGAGGCCCTGGAATTCCGGGCGCAGATAGAGCTCGTAGATCTCGCCGTCGAAATGCAGGCTGCGGGCGCGGTTGCGGCCGTAATTGGCGTAGCCGGCGACCTTGTCGCCGAACACCAGCACGCTGACGCGGCTGCCCTTGCGGATTGCGCTGTCCCACCACTGCGGGCCGCGGCGGTTGATCAGCTTCTCCAGCTCCGCGCCGGGGATGATGCCCTGATAGGCCGAGCGCCAGGCTTCGTCATGCGTGCCCGCCACCGCGGTGGCATCCGCAGCCTTGGCCGGTCCGGACCTCGATCAGGGTTGTGCTCATGCCCCGATCAAAGCAAGTCGCCGCGCCCGCTTCAAGGTCTATCGTTAATTATCGGTTAACCTGTGGACTTTTTGCATCAGTCCTGTGTTAACCATGTACCGAAAGAGGACAGATGGCTGACCTAATCGGCATTCCGCTGATCTGTCAGCGGGCAAGACGGCCTTCGCATGCGCTGATGCGGCATGCGCGACGCGGAAAAATCCCCGCAAACTGATTCGTTATCGGTATTCTGCTGGCGGATTTCCCGCCCCTTTCCGGCAGCGTCATGCGCGCGCTCACATCACTGTTATTCCTGATCGTGCTCGCGCTGGCTGCACCGCATGCGGCGCGCGCGCAGTCCGGATTCGGCGCTGCCGGCGGCGAGGGTGAGCCCAACCGCATGCAGCAATGGCTGGTGCCGACGCCCTTGCCGGACATTAAGTCGCACGCGCTGCTGTTTCGCCCCGCGGGCGAAGGGCCCTTTCAACTCGCCGTGATCGCGCATGCCACGACGCAGAATGTGCTGCGCCGGGCGCAGATGGCGCAGCCGGAATACCGCGCGCTGGCGGCGTTTCTGGTGGCGCGCGGCTTTGCCGTGCTGGTGCCGGAGCGGCCGGGCCATGGCGCCACCGGCGGCAAATATCTGGAGGACCAGGGCGGTTGCGACGAGGCGGATTACGCGCGCTCCGGCCGCGCCACCGCGGAGGAGATCGCCTCCGCCATGAGCTTCATGCGCCGTCAGCCCTTCATCAAGCCCGATGGCGTCGTCATCGTCGGCCATTCCGCCGGCGGCTGGGGCGCGCTGGCGCTGGCGGGCGAGAGCATGAAAGATATTTCGGCCATCATCCTGTTCGCCGCCGGGCGGGGCGGCCGCGCCAACGACTTTCCCAACCAGATTTGCGCCCCGCATACGCTGAAGGCCGCCGCCGCGGAATTCGGCAAAGGCGCCAAGGTGCCGGTGACGTGGCTGGTCGCCGCCAACGACAGCTACTTCGCACCGGCCTTTTCCAGGCAGCTGGCGGACGCCTTCCGCGGCGCCGGCGGCAAGGTGGAATTTCGTGCGTTGCCGGCGTATGGCGGCGAGGGACACTGGTTGCCGGAGACCGAGGGCGGCGTGAAACTGGCGGCATCCGAACTCGAGCGCGCGCTGAAGCCGGTACGCACTGCGGCGGGGAAGCGCTGATGCTCTATCTCTTCATCGAATATCTGCATGTGCTCGGCGCCATCGTGATCCTCGGCACCGGCACGGGCATCGCCTTCTTCATGCTGATGGCGCATCGCACCGGCGACGCCGCTTTCATCGCGAAGACCGCGGAAGTCGTCGTCATTGCCGACTTCATCTTCACGCTCTCCTCCGTGCTGCTGCAGCCCGTCACCGGCGGCCTGTTGATGTGGCTGTCGTCGACCGCGATTACCGAGGGCTGGCTGATGACGTCACTCGTGCTCTACGCCGTCGCGGGCCTGTTCTGGGTGCCCGTGGTGTTCATGCAGATCGAGATGCGCGATCTGGCGCGGGCGGCGGTGGCGGGCGCCGCACCATTGCCGCCGCGTTACGACACGCTGTTCCGCCGCTGGTTCCTGTTCGGCATTCCCGGTTTCGGTTCTGTCATGGCGATCCTCTGGCTGATGATCGCCAAGCCGTTTTAGAGCATGATCCCGACCCGAAGGGCCGCGTTAGCGCAAAGTGGGCACCGGTTTTCGGACAAGATCATGC
Source organism: uncultured Alphaproteobacteria bacterium (assembly GCA_963726865.1). Lineage (GTDB taxonomy): Bacteria > Pseudomonadota > Alphaproteobacteria > Rhizobiales > Xanthobacteraceae > Bradyrhizobium. Next base: position 206,690 of record CAVSEE010000017.1, read on the forward strand.
TCAAGACAGATAGGAAATTTCATGGATACGAAGCGCAAAATCCTGGTGCTCGGCGCCTCCGGCCTGATCGGCCGCTTCGTCACCGACGATCTGCGTGCGCGGGGATTTGAGGTTCTTGGCGTGGCCCGCAGGCTCGTCGCTTCGCAACGGAGCGGCCCGCACGATCATGAATGGCCCGCTGATGTCGATGGAGCCGCACGCGCTGTCATATCTGATGCGCGAGCACGCCATCGATGTCGTGGTCAACTGCCTCGGCGTGCTGCAGGATGGCCCCGGCAGCAGCACCGAGGTCGTGCATCGCGATTTCGTCCGACAGCTCTTGCTGTGGATCCGCGATTCCGGTCGCGATATCCGCCTGATTCAGATCTCGATCCCCGGCAACGCCGACACCGACCGTACCGCCTTTGCCACCACCAAGCGCGAGGCCGAGCGGCTGATCGCGGCATCCGGCATCCCGCACGCCATCCTGCGGCCCGGCCTGGTGGTGGCGCCGGCGGCTTACGGCGGCAGCGCCATGCTGCGCGCGCTGGCGGTGCTGCCGGTCGATCTTCCCGCCGCCGAGCGGACGGCGCCATTACAGCCCGTCGCGGTGGAAGACGTCAGCGCCACCATCGCCTGGCTGGCGTCGCGCGATTCCGACGAAGCAGCCGCCGTGACCTGGGATCTGATGCAGCCGCAAGCCATCACGCACGGCGGCGTCATGTCCGCCTTCCGCTATGCCTTCGGCACGCAGGATTGGCCACGCCTCGCGTTGCCGTCGTTGCTGCTCGACCTCGGCTGCAAGCTCGGCGACTTCGTCAGCCTGCTCGGCTGGATGTCGCCGATGCGCACCACAGCCATGGCGGAACTCCGCCGCGGCGTCACCGGCGATCCCGCGGAATGGATGGCGGCCACAGGCATCACGCCCAAATCGATCGGGCAGACGGTGGGCAGCCGTACCGCCACCATTCAGGACAAATGGTTCGCCCGCCTGTATCTGCTCAAGCCGTTGATCATCGCGAGCCTCGTGCTGTTCTGGGTCGCTGTCCGGCTTCATTGCGCTCGTGATTTCCTATGATGCCGCCACCGGCATCCTGCGCTCACACAATTTCCCGCCGGCGCTCGTTGCGCCGATCACGATCGTCACCAGCCTGATGGACATGTCGATCGGCGTGCTGATCGCCTTCCGCCGCACCTGCGGCTTCGGCCTCGTCGCCGGCATGGTCGCCTCGCTCGGCTATATGCTGGGCAGCGCCATCCTGACGCCCGATCTCTGGATCGAACCGCTCGGCGCGCTGGTGAAAACCGGCCCCGCCATCGTGCTGATGCTGGTCGCGCTGGCCACTTTGGATAACCGATAACGTAGGGTTTTCGAGCGAAGGGAGAACCGGTTCGCGTGAAGACAACGCGTCAAAAAGAAGGGGCGAACGAAGTGAGCGCGGCGTGGCCCGACGACGACGTGATCCTCTACGACGGCGTCTGCATCTTCTGCTCGCGCTGGGTCCGCTTCGTCGCCACGCGCGATGTCGATCGCCGCTTCCGCTTCACCGCGATCCAGTCACCCTACGGCACCCGTCTCGCGGAAGCCTTCGGCATCGACCCCGCCGATCCCGATACCAACGCCGTGATCCACGGCGGCGTGGCGTATTTCAAATCCGACGCCGCGTTGACCGTGCTGAGCAGTCTACCCGGCTGGCAATGGACGAAGGTGCTGTTCGCGGTGCCAAAGCCGCTGCGCAACGCCGTCTACAATCTCGTCGCCCGCAACCGCTATCGCATCTTCGGCAAATATGACGAATGTTTCGTGCCGGATGCCGATATGCGGGTGAGGGTGTTGGAGTGAATTCGTCGCCTCACTTGAAGGACGCTTCAAACGAAAGCGGTTCCAGGTGAACGAACTTGCCTAGCGGAGGCGCAATCTCGAACATCCGGGGAATCTTTGAAAAATCATACAGCCGGCAAATCCGGAACTCCGTCGGCCGCTCGTTCGAAAAAGATAGCTCATTCCTGGTCAGATAAAATGGAGCGGTCTGTGAGCCGACAGTCGTCTTGACTTCGAGAAATCGTTCTCGACCTCTTTGATCAAAGGACAGTATGTCGTAGCCAGCGCCATCACCTTCCTCTTGAGAAATCCAACGGACCTTCCTCGCCAGGTCCGGCCTGTCCGCTTGCCGCAAGCGTTGCTGTTCAAACTTGAAGATCATTTCTTCGCCATCATGCCCGAGCCTGCGATTGATGAAGTCGCGCTCGGCAGGATTGAATTTACGAACAAGCCGTTGAACGACCTCCGGTCGTTCCTTCTTGGATTCGAGCACAGGCGGAGGTTCTATGAAGAGCTGAGGTCGTTCGGTGAAAACCCCGGCGAGAGCTTCCGGATGCTGAGCAGTCGGATGCTTCAGCAAGTATCGCTCTATCGCGTTCACGATGGAATTTTGGAAGTTTACCCTGGGCTTGTACCCGTTGATCCAAGGCAGATCGAGCAGCTGTAGGACCGCCGAAATGTTTTGATGCTTGAATTCGATCGAGCCGTTACTGCGATCGATCTGGGCCATGAGAGCCCTCCGATGCTGGGTCTTGTCGTAGGATACTCGCCGGATTTCGGCACTCAGCATCGAGAAATAGTCAGCAATGATTAGGTCGAGCTCCTCGGCCGTCCAATCCTCGTTGCGCTCGCCGTCCGCCATTTCAAAAAAATGAATGAAATGGCAGCTGCCGTCTAGTCCTGTCCTGGCTTCAAACCGGCCAAAACTTCCCGCGCCGCCCGCTCGCCGCTGTCCCGTGCCCCATGCGCCGTCGAGAAGAAATTCGGCGACGTCGCTTCCCCCGCAAAGAACAGCCGCCCGTCGACCGGTGCGGCCAGCACGGCGCGATCGCCAGCATGCCCGGGCAGCGCATGCGAATACGATCCGCGCGCCCATGGATCATGCGCCCAGCGCGATTCCGCGAGCGGCTTCAGCTTGCGGCGGAAATCGTTGCCGAGGTAGCTCGACGATTTCGTCGATCGAGGCGGCGGCGATGGCGCCGTCGCCGGCGTCCTCCAGCTGCCGCGCAAAGCGGCCGCCGAAAAAGCCTTCGATGCAGGGCTGGCCGAACGGGCGCAGATGATAGGTGCCCATTTCGGTGCGCATGGTGGCGGCGCGCAGATTGCCTTCCTTCGGCAGCGCCTCGGGGTCGGCCAGCGCAAGCGTCACCTTGTCGGCGAGGCCAAGCGGCAGGCCGCGGGCGGCGTCGACTTTTGTCGGCAGCGCGGGGTGAAAGCGGATGGCTTCATCGGCGATGAGGTTGGTCGGGACGGTGACGATCACCTTGTCGGCGGTGAGCGTGCCGCGCGACGTCTCGATGCGCAGGCGCTTTCCGGAATGATCGATCAGCGTCACCGCGCAGTTCAGCGCCAGCGGGCAGGCGGCGCCGTAGGCCGCGACCAGCGCGCCATAGCCGCGGCGGACGCGCCAGTTGAGATTGGTGTCCTCATAGGCGTCCATGTCGAGGATGGAGACGCGGTCGAGCTCGGCGCCGTTGATGTAGGTCGAGATCGCATCGATCATCGGATTCCAGCGGTTGCCGGGCTCGAGAGATCGATTGGCCGGCTCGTCGCGGCCGGCGCGCTTTGCCACCTCCGCTGCCTCCTCGGCGCGGTCATAGAATTCGTCCAGCGCGCGGATGAACTCGTCGCGATCCTCTTGCGGAAACGCCTTGCCATAGGCGCGCTCGCGCCAGGGCGGCAGGTCCTTGTTGATTTCGAAGCCGAGCCGTTCGGCGATCGGGACAAAATTGTTCTTGTCGGCCGAGTGCAGCCAGCCGCAGCCGACATCGAACACCACGTCAGGCGCGGCCTGGATGGTATGCGCCCGTCCGCCGACGCGGTCGCGCGCTTCCAGCACGATGATGGAGAGGCCGGAATCCTTCAGCGCGTTCGCCGCGCCAAGGCCGGCGGCGCCCGCGCCGATGATGGCGACGTCGACGGTGGAGGGGAGGGACATCAGCGGAGCGAATAGCGAGTTGCGAATGGCGAATAGCGTATCCGCGAATGCCAGTCCCGCCGCAAACGCGCCCGCATTCGCTACTCCCTATTCGCCATTCGCGTAGGCTTGACGGCCACCGCTTACGCTACAGCTTCCCTGGCCTTTTCCGCGCGCTTGCGGTCGTTGGCGTCGAGAAACTTCTTGCGCAGGCGGATCGACTTCGGGGTCACCTCGACCAGTTCGTCGTCCTCGATATAGGCGAGCGCCTTTTCCAGCGGCATCTTGATCGGCGGGGTCAGGCGCACCGCTTCGTCCTTCGAGGTGGTGCGGATGTTGGTGAGCTGCTTGCCCTTGAGCACGTTGATCTCGAGATCGTTGTCGCGGGTGTGCTCGCCGACGATCATGCCCTTGTAGACCTTCCAGCCCGGCTCGATCATCATCGGGCCGCGGTCTTCCAGCTTGAACATGGCGTAGGCGACGGCCTCGCCCTGGTCGTTGGAGATCAGCACGCCGTTGCGGCGGCCCTGGATTTCGCCCTTGTAGGGCGCATAGCCGTGGAACAGGCGGTTCATGATCGCGGTGCCGCGGGTGTCGGTGAGCAGTTCGCCCTGATAGCCGATCAGGCCGCGGGTCGGCGCGTAGAACACCAGCCGCAGGCGATGGCCGCCGGACGGGCGCATCTCGATCATCTCGGCCTTGCGCTCGCTCATCTTCTGCACGACGACGCCGGAATGCTCCTCGTCGACGTCGATCACGACTTCCTCGATCGGCTCCTGCCAATCGCCAGAGGCTTCGTCTTTCTTCAGCACGACGCGCGGACGCGACACCGAGAGCTCGAAACCCTCGCGGCGCATGGTCTCGATCAGGATGCCGAGCTGCAATTCGCCGCGTCCGGCGACTTCCATCGCGTCGTTGTCATCGGATTCGCGAACCCCCAGCGCCACATTGCCTTCGGCTTCACGCAGCAATCGGTCGCGGATCATGCGGCCAGTGACCTTGGTGCCTTCGGTGCCGGCCAGCGGGGAATCGTTGACGCGAAACGTCATCGCCAGGGTTGGCGGGTCGATCGGCTGCGCCTGGATCGGCAATTCCACAGAGGGATCGCAGATGGTGTGAGCGACGGTGGCGTTAGGCAGGCCGGCGAGCGCGACGATGTCCCCCGCTTCCGCCTCTTCCACGGCGGTGCGTTCAATGCCGCGGAAAGCCAGCACCTTGGTAATACGGCCGGTCTCGATCAACTTGCCATCATGATCGAGCACCTTGACGCTCTGGTTCGGCTTGACCGATCCCGAAGTAATGCGTCCGGTGATGATGCGGCCGAGATAGGGATTAGCTTCCAGAATGGTGCCGAGCAGGCGGAACGGGCCTTCCTCCACCACCGGAGGCTTGACGTGGCTGAGGATCAGATCGAACAGCGGCTGCATGCCGTCGTCGTGCGAGCCCTCAAGCGTCGTCGCCATCCAGCCCTGCTTGGCGGAGCCGTAGAGAATCGGAAAATCGAGCTGCTCATCGGTGGCGTCGAGCGCCGCGAACAGATCGAATACTTCGTTGATGACTTCGACGGGGCGCGCGTCGGAGCGGTCGACCTTGTTGATGACGACGATGGGCTTGAGGCCCATCCGCAGCGCCTTCGACACCACGAATTTGGTTTGCGGCAGCGGACCCTCGGCGGCGTCAACCAGCACCAGCGCGCCGTCCACCATGTTGAGAATGCGCTCGACCTCGCCGCCGAAATCGGCGTGGCCGGGCGTGTCGACGATGTTGATGCGGGTGTCCTTCCACTGCACCGAGGCGGCCTTGGCCAGAATGGTGATGCCGCGCTCGCGCTCCAGATCGTTGGAGTCCATGGCGCGCTCAACCTGACGCTGGTTGTCGCGGTAGACTCCGGATTGCTGCAGCAGGCGGTCGACCAGCGTGGTCTTGCCGTGGTCGACGTGGGCGATAATGGCGACGTTGCGGAGGTTCATGGGCTCGCTTCTTTGTCAGCTCGTGCAAGGTGATGGCGCGATCTCGCCGGAAAATCCGGGACGCCTGATACGGATGACGCTCAAAACCTTTGAAATTCGAGGGGCTTAGCCCCAAAAAGGAAGCCCGGCCATTCCGACCGGGCAAACCTTACGCGTTGCGGCGCAATATATTCAGAAAAAGGTAAAAAACAACGGTCTTTCCGTCATTTGGTTAGCTCATTTTGGCCCCTGGCCTCCGCTCAATTGTCCTTGTCCGGGTCGGGATAGACCCCCCGCAAGACCTCCTCGAAGTGGGTTTTGACGGCCTCGTTGCAGAGGCAGGCGCGCAGCCGCAGGGCATCGGGGTCGCGCACCAGGATGGCGCCGCGGCGGGTGTCGAGCACGCCCTGCGCCTTGAAGGTCTGGATCACCCGGCTGGCATAGGAACGGCCGACGCCGAGCAGGGTGGCCAGTTGCTCGTGGGTCAGCGGCACCATGTTGTTGCCGTCGGCGCGCTCCATCGCCGAGATGATCCATTTTGCCGTGCGCTGCTCGATCGAGTGGATGGCGTTGCAGGCGGTGGACTGGAACACCTGTGCCAGCATGCAGTCGGCATAGCGGGCGAAGATATGGCGCAGGCTGATCGAGGTCGCCTTCGCCGCATCGAGCTTGCTGACATTGAGGCGAACCACAGGCCCGCCGAATTTCACGCAGATGCGCGTATAGGCCGGCAGAAATCCCTGGCTGACGATGCCGCCAACGGCGCCTTCGCGGCCGATCAGAATCGTCTCGACATCGCGACCGTCTTCGTTGGGAACCAGGTAGGAGACCAGCGTCGGCCCGCAGGGAAAATGCACCACCTGCACATTGTCGCCGGGGTTGTAGAGCAGGTCGCCGGGCTTGGTTTCGTCGGCACTCAGATGCGGCGCGAGCAGCGCGTAGTCAGCCGCATTCAGCCGCCGCAACAAATTGTTGAACGGACGCTCGCCCGCTTCTGCCGTCTGGTTCCCTCTCGTCGTCACGCAAGTTCCCTCCGCCCCGATAAGCGACGATAGGCGATTGGGTTCCCGAGTTATGTCCACTAGTGCACAGACAGCGGCGCATGGAATGTGGTGGTTTCATTCCGGGAACCGGCGGTGCGCTTTGGATGGAGGCGCTGCCATGAGGCCCCCTCCGGGCATTCGCCGGGGGCATCGCTCAACCGTGACAAGAGTTCATGGAACCCGTGGATTCCCAGGGACTGCCCACTGATGTCCTGATCGTGGAGGACGACGCGATCATCGCGCTCGATTTCGAGGACAGTCTTCTCGGCTTCGGCGTGAAGACGGTGCGCAGCTGCGGCAGCGTTGCCCGCGCGCTGAAATTGATCGAGGAGCGCGCGCCGGATTTCGCGCTGCTCGATGTCGGCCTTGCCAGCGGCAACAGTTTTGCGGTCGCCGAAAAGCTGCAGGCGATGAAAATCCCGTTCGTCTTCATCACCGGCTACGGCAGCCGCGTCGGGCTGCCGCCTGCGCTGAACGGTGCGCCGACGCTGCCGAAACCCTGTACGAGCGACATGCTGGAAGCGGCGCTGCGGCAGCGCTCGCGATGCGGCTAGGGTTGAGCCGCGAACTTCAATTTCTCTTGCGCCGCTCGCTGCCCAGGTCGCCTAGGCCGGCTTCGGTTCAAGCGTCGTCGACCACAGTGCGTTGTCGGCGCGGTCGCGCAGCGTCACCGTCATCTGGCCGGTTGCGCCATCGATCCTGACATGACCGAAGAACTGCATGCCGGCCGTCGGCGGCAGGTTCTGCTTGCCCGGCGCCGGCGCCTTGACGAATTTCACTTCGGGGCCGAAGGTGTTGTCGAGCTCGTTCGGGCCGAACGTGCCGGCATGCAGCGGCCCGGAGACGAACTCCCAGAACGGCTCGAAATCCTGGAACTGCGCCTTGTTCGGATTGTAGTAGTGCGCGGCGGCGTAGTGCACGTCGGCGGTCAGCCACACCGTGTTGACGATACCGGATGCCTTGATGAAGCGCAGCAGGTCGGCGATTTCGAGTTCGCGGCCGCGCGGCGGACCGTCGCCCTGCGCAAACGCTTCCGAGCCCTTCTTGTTGGGCGCATCGTCGTACACGATGATCGACAGCGGCATGTCGGAGGCGATCACCTTCCACGTCGCGCGCGAATTGAGCAGCGCGCGCTTCAGCCAGGCGAGCTGATCGGGGCCGAGGAAGTACGCGTCGGGTCCGTATTCGGTCTGCTGGTTCGGCCCGTTCGGGCCGCGATAGCTGCGCTCGTCCAGCATGAACACGTCGAGATGCGGGCCGTAGTTGATGGTGCGATAGACCCGGCCGGGCTCCACGATGCTCTCGCGCATCGGATACATTTCGTGGAAGGCGCGCGCGGCGCGCGCCGCGAGCAGGTTGATGTCGCGCACCTTGTAGGCCGCGGGAAGTTCCTTCGACGCCGACCAGTTGTTGACGACTTCATGGTCGTCCCACTGCACGAAGATCGGCACTTCCGCATTGAAGGCGCGCAGATTGTCGTCGAGGAAATTGTATTTGTGCGCGGCGCGGAACTCGTCGAGCGTCTCCGCGACCTTTGTCCTTCTCCGGGATCAGCAACATTCTTCCAGACCTTGCCGTCGGCGAGCGTCACCTCCGGTCTTGAGCGGCCCGTCGGCATAGATGGTGTCGCCGGAATGCAGGAAGAAATCCGGCCTGTGCTTGCGCATGGTCGCGAAGGTGAACATGCCGCCGTCATCGGGATTGATGCCCCAGCCCTGCCCCGCGACATCGCCGCCCCAGACGAAGCTGACGTCGCGCTTGTTGGCGGGCGCGGTGCGGAAGCGGCCGATCACCGGCTCGCTGAAGATTTCCGGATGCGACAGGTCGCGGAATTTGACGCGATAGAAGATGTCCTGCCCGGCTGGGAGATTTTCCAGCAGCATTTTGGCCGTGAAATCGCTCTCCGGCAGCGCCGCGATCGGCGGCAGCGCGCGCAGATTGGCAAAGGATTCGGTGGTGGAGACCTCGACCAGCATCTGCGAGGGCCGCTCGGTGCGCGACCACACCACGCCGCCGTCGGTGCTGACATCGCCGGACTGCACGCCATGGGTGATCAGGGGCCGGTCGGCGGCGCGGCTCAGATAAGGCATCGCGATGCTGCCGAGCGCAGCAGCGCTGGCGGTCGAGACGAAACGCCGGCGGGAAATTTTGATGGTCATGGCTGGCCTCCGTCTGCGGCATCCTTGCAATCACGAGGAGCGCTTCCGAAGCTAGGCTATAGGATCATTCGATGACGGCGCAATAACGCCGGCGGAAACTCACAGCGTTCCCGTCGCGCGGAACTGCGCGGTGCGCTGCAGGTGCTGCGGCAGGCTGATCAGCAGCGAGCGGCGGTCGGCCACCGCATTGTGGAATTGCTCGAGCGCGATGTTGAAGGCGATCAGCGCCGCCTTCCTCGATGGCGCCGTGCTCGAAACATTGCAGCGTGTCGCGCAGGATCGTGTCCGCCTCGGTCTGCAGCTGGTCGAGCTCCTCGGTGGAATCGCACTTGCGGGCAGCCGCGATCATTTCCAGCAGCCGCTCGCGCTGCGACGTATTGCATGATGCGCTCGTCCTTTTTCAGATAGCCGGCAAACCAGGCGCCGGCCGAGCCCATCGCCGAGAGCGCCATCAGGCTCCACCAGATGAAATCACTGTAGCGGTCGAGGAACGTCTTTTCCTCGCCGTCGACAAAGGCGGCCGCACCGGGATGCGCGGGGATGGTGGCGTCCTTGTCGGTGTCGGGCGTCTCGATCTTGGCGGCGAGCGGGAATTCGTTCTTCAGCGCCTGGCGGATCGAGAACAGCTGCCGGGTGAAGGCGGCGACGACGGATTCCGACAATCCCCTGCGCGCGACGATGTGATGCGCGAAGCTGATGGTCTTGAGCTCTTCCTCCGGCACCGAGCCGAAGGAGCCGGCGGGAATTTCGGAGGCCTCATAGGCCGGGTTGTTCTGCGCGATGGCGTCGGCGAGATCGATGGCCAGGATGGTCGGCGTGCCGCCGTCGCGGCTGGAAGCGATGATCGCATCCGTCGTGATCTTGCTGTTGACGGGGCCGGCCGCGATATAGGCGTCGGCCTTCTGGTTGCGGATCGCCTCCGCCGCCTCGTTGGCGGGGAACTGGATGATCTCGACCTTGTTCGCGTCGACGCCGTACTGCTTCAGGATCACCTTCAGCAGATTGACGTTGGCTTGCGTGCGGCCGATCACGCCGATGCGGCGGCCGGCAAGCTGCGTGATCTTGGTGATCTTCGGCGCCGCTTTCTTGCCCTTGACCTTGGCCGCGCGGCGGCACCCAGAGCACGGCGACGTTCTTGCGCAGCGTCGCGACGGCCTGCGCGTTCTTCGGCACATCGAGATCGCCGCGGATGATGGCAAGGTCAGCCTTGCCTTCCGCCAGCGCCTGCGCACTGGCTGCGGCGCCGTCGGTCGGCATCGGGCGCAAGCGGATCTGGCTGTTGCGCTGGTTGTTGAAGGCCTGCGCCAGCGCCTGCACCACCTTGAGGTCGTCGCTGTTGGCGGGTCCGACCGCGACCTTCAGCGTCACCGGCCGCATCGCGAAGTAATAGGCGGCGGCGGCAACGCCGAGCACGGCCATCAAGCCGGCCAGCGTGACGAACGCCGCCCTGCGCTTCGCCGGACGCGGCGAACGCGACGCGGGTGCGGCGATGGAATCGACGAGGTCGGCTCCGCCGGTCATGGATCTCGCAAACAGCCGTTTCAGGGGCAGTCTCATGGGACCAACGCGGTTACGCCCAATTCTAGCAAAATTTTGTTACCGGCGCGCAGGCGGTCGCCTTCATGGTTACCGCCGCACCACGCGGAGCCGATTTTGGCATGGATCGCAAGCGCGCCTCGCGGTGTTAGGGTAAAGTTCCCGTGAAAAAAGTGGAGGCGCACATGGCGGAGCGGCTGTCGGCGGAGGCAAGGCAAGCGGCATTGGCGGAGCTCGCGGGCTGGAAGGAGAGCGCCGGCCGCGAGGCGATCGAGCGCAGCTTCACCTTCAAGGATTTCAACGAGGCCTTCGGCTTCATGTCGCGCGCCGCGCTGGTCGCCGAGAAGAACGACCATCACCCGGAATGGCGCAACGTTTACAAGACCGTGGAAGTGGTGCTGGCCACCCATGACGCCGGTGGCGTCACCCGGCTCGACATTGAGCTTGCCAAGGCGATGAACGGCATCGCCCGCCAGCTCGGCGTGTTCTGACCTGCTTGCAGTGTCCTGACCCGCGCTTGCGGTGCCATGATCCGCTTGCGGAAGGGGATGGCTATCCCCAATTGAATGATGGACGCGGCGATCTGCCGCGTAGGCGCATGGTCCGGAAAAGTGGGTACGGGTTTTCCGGGAAGACCATGCGCCGGCAAAAATGCCCTCCGAGGGGAGAACGATGGCAACGTCCGAACACAGCGTGGGGTTCGAGCCGGCCGACAGGCTGGCGCAGGATCGCGACAGCGTGCGCCGGCGGTTCTGGATCAAGTTCAAGCAGGTGGTGGCGAAGATTCCTTTCGCCGAGGATCTGCTGGCGGCCTATTACTGCGCCTTCGACCGCGAGACGCCGCGGCATGTGCAGGCCGCGCTGCTCGGCGCGCTCGCCTATTTCATCCTGCCGTTCGATTTCATGCCGGACATGCTGCCGATTCTCGGCTTCACCGATGATGCGGCGGTGCTCGCCACCGCGATCCGCATGGTCTCAAGCCACATTACGCCGGATCACCGCGAGGCCGCTCGCGCCGCGCTGAAGCGCGGCACCGAGACGGTCGACGCGATGGAGTAGGGCGCTTTATTTTTAGAGCATGAGCCTATCCCAAAAACCGGTTCCCGGTTTTCGGGATCACGCTCGCCTTACCGCTGCCCCGCCGTTGCCGGAGCCGGGCGAGCGGCCTGCGGAACCTGCGCCCGCGCATTGCGCTCGGCATCCCACGCCTGGAACTGCTTGAACAATGCGTCGCGATCGCCTTCGCTCTTGATGGTCGAGGCGGCCGACGGCGTCTGCTTCAGGAAATCGTCGAAGCGGTTGCGGGCGACGGCTTCGACATTGTGCGTCTTCAGCCAAGTCTCGGCATAGGGCAGGCGGGTCCAGTCGGCCAGCGGCGCCGACAGCGAGACTTCCTTCCACTTCGGATGGAACGGCGGGTTCTGGAACGCCGGGAACTTGGTGAAGAACGCTTCCACGAACTGGGTGAGCTTGCGATAGCGTTCGGTGTTGGGCGCCCAGTTGTAGGCCGCGAGCACCGCGGGCACCGCGATGGTGTCCACCGTCTCGCCTTCGGCGATCAGGTTCGGATAGTCCTTCGAGGTCAGCGTCGCCGGCAGGTAGTCGCCCTGCAGCGGCTTGGCGTATTCGACGCGCGCGAGATGGAAGCGGCCGTCGTTCTTGAAGGCAGCGACGGACTTGTAGGGCTTGCCGCCGGTGACGATCACGGCGTCGAGCTCGCCCTTGATCAGCTTCTCCATCGCGATGCGCTGCTCGATGTAATAGACCTGCGGCTTGATGCCGAGGCGCTCGAACACGGTCAGCGCGGTGACGAAGGTGCCGCCGTTGGGCAGGTCGACGCTGACGCGCTTGCCGTTGAGATCCTTGATGCTCGCGATCGATTTCGGCGCGATCATCTGCATCTCTTCATTGTAAAGCTTGGTCACGTAGGTGAACTGCTTCTTGATGTCCTTGGCAAAGCCCTTGCGCTCGAGATAGTCGAGCGTGTCGGAACGGACGATGCCGAGGTCGACGCCCTGCAGGAACAGGATGTCGGCGACGCTCTGGACCGAACCGCGCCCGACGATCGGAAGTACGCGCAACTTGTTTCCGTCGTCGAGCACGGAGGCCAGATCGGCGCCGAACTGCACATAGGTGCCGCCGATCGTTCCGGAGATCAGGGTCACCGTGTTCGCGTTCAGCGCCTGCTTGGTCTGGGCTGAACCGAACTGAAAGATTGCCTTGAGGCTGTCGGAGACCTTGGCCGGCTCGAGCTCCGCCTCATCGGCTGCGCGGGCTACGGGGCCGCACACCACTGTCGTGGCAACGAGTGCCATCGCAAACAAACGTCGCATTTAAAATCCCCTGCTGGTCGGGTTGGTTTCGGGTTGATTGCTGAAGCGAGACGACTGATCCACCCGTCGTCCCGCGCCTGAATTTGTACGGGCGGATTTCTTCCGCCCGCGTTTGCGCCCTCTGTTAATTCCTGAGCTCCGACAGTCGCCGCCGGGCGTCGGCCGAGCCGAGCGCAGCCGCTTTCTGGTACCACTGCCGCGCCATCGCCGGATCGGCGGTGATGCTGCGCATGTCCTGATTGCCGATCACCTGCGGATCGTAGGTGGTGGCGAGCATCAGCGCGGCTTCGGCTTCCTGCGCGTCGGCGGCGCGTTCGAGCAGCAGCCGCGCGGAGGCAATGTCGCCGACCGCGAGCATGCTCTTGGCGCGCTTGAGGAAGCCGGCGAGTTCATCCGGATCCATGCGGCGCGCTCCCGGCGCGGTGACCTGCGGAGCCGGCGGCGCGACGGCGGCCACGGCTGGCGCGGCAGTCGCGACGGCCGCGACCTGTGTCGTTCCCTGGCCGCTCTTCGCGGTCGGCGCGGCCTGGCCGCCCTTGACGGCCGATTGGTAAGCGGTCGCGATATCATCACGCGACGGCATCGAGGCGAAGGCGTCCATCGGCTTGCTGACGGGTGCCGGTGCAGGCGGTGCGACATTAGCCTCGGTCGGACGGCCGCGATAGACGGCCTGCGCTTCGGGTGCTGCGATGCGCGGCTCGGGTGCGGCGGCTTGCGCAACGCGCGGCGGCGGCGCCGCCGGCTCGCTTGGCGTTGCGTCGCCAAATGATGGTGCGACGCTGGCGAGCGATGCCTTGGCATTGACCAGCACGGAGCGCATCGTGTCGATCGAGAAGTAGCCGACGGTTGCGGCGAACGCGGTTACGGCGACGAGGCCGATCACGAGGCGCGCGGTGCGCGGCTTCTCCTGCTTGCTGCCGAAGGTGTATTCGTGCCCCTCGTCGTCGAAGCCATCCTCGTCGTACGGCTGATCGTATTCCGAGAGGAACAGAGGCACCCGGTCCTGCGGCAGGGGCTCCAGCTGTCTCGATTCGGGACGGTCGTACTGATATGCCGGATAGAGGCCTGGATCGTTGATGGCTTCGTCGAAGCGGTCCAACGGATCGGAGATCCGAACCTGCCTGTTACTCTCCACCATTTTGATGCTTCCCCGCTACTAAACACGCAACATCGGGAACGAAAGGGCATCGATTTTTATTGTGCTGTTGCTCGCCCCAAGCGCCCGCTACTGGGGTCTGAATCTGCTCGCGATTAGGTTGAAAAAACGACGTTCATCGGCGCGAATCTGGAAACATTTTGTTTTGATTGAGGCGTATTCGCCCAATTCAGACAATTAAGGTTGTGATCGTTAGCAACAAGTTGATTTCGATCGCAGCGCTTAACGCCTGTGGAATCCGTGTGTTCGCGATGATCGGACGCGCGCGCGATTAACCATCTAGGGCGTTTCGATTCTGGCGGAATTCGCGCCGCACCCGTTACACTACGGATACACCGGGAACCGCGCGCATAGGCCCAATCAAAGCTGATCGCATCGGCACCCCGGCCACGCTCCGGCGCATTAACCTTAAGACGGGATGACAATGCGATGACACAAAGTCATCGCACCCTCACGGATGCAGGATCACCTTGCCCATCGCTTGCCGGCCGGCGAGCACTTTCAACGCATCGGCAGTCTTCGCCAGCGGGAAGGTGCGGTCGACATGCGACGAAATCTTTCCTTCCGCCGTCCACTTCACCAGCTTTTCCAGATTGGCGCGATTCTTCTGCACATTGAGCCGCGTCCATGCGCCCCAGAACACGCCGCGGATATCGCAGCCCTTCAGCAGCGCGAGATTGAGCGGCATCTTCGGAATGTCGCCGGCGGCAAAGCCGATCACCAGGAAGCGGCCTTCCCAGGCGATCGAGCGCAGTGCTGCTTCTGCGTAGGTGCCACCGACGGGATCGAAGATGATGTCGACGCCCTTGCCGTTCGTCAGCTTGCGCAGGCCTTCCTTCAGATCTTCCTTGGAGTAGTTCAGCGTCAGCTCGGCGCCGTGCTGTTTGGCAAATTCGAGCTTCTCGTCGGATGAAGCGCAGGCGATCACCTTCAGCCCCATCAGCTTGCCGAGCTCGCACGCCGCGAGACCCGTGCCGCCGGCCGCGCCGAGCACCGCGAGCGTCTCGCCGGGTTTGGGGCTCGCGCGGTCTTCCAGCGCATGCAGCGCGGTGCCGTAGATGATGATGATGCCGGCGGCGCGGTCATAGTCGAGATTGTCCGGGATCTTCACGATCCCGGCCGCCGGCAGCGCGATCTTCTCGCGCGCGCCGTTGTGGCCGCAGGAAGCGACGACGCGGTCGCCGACCTTGAGATCAGTGACGCCGGCGCCGACGCTCTCGATGACACCCGCGACCTCGGCGGCCGGTGAGAACGGGAAGGGCGGCTTGATCTGGTACTTGCCCTGGATCATCAGGATGTCGAAGAAGTTCAGCGCCGCCGCCTTGATCGCAATCACGGCTTCGCCCGGCCCGGCCACCGGATCGGGCACATCCGCCAGCACGAGATCGTCGGGTTGGCAGTATTGCGAGCAGAGGATGGCTTTCATGGACGCACCTGATCTTCGATAAGGGGAGGCTGGCCAGCTTCATGCCGGATTTGAAGCCGGGCTACAATCCGCAAAGGATGCATGCCCCGCTGGGTCGGGCCGCATCGGGGAGGATGAAACAATGTTTGAAAAAGGCCTGCTCAAGGGGAAGCGCATCCTCATCACCGGCGGCGGCTCCGGGCTTGGCGCGGCGATGGGCCGGCGCTTTGCCGAGCTTGGCGGCGAACTGATCATCTGCGGCCGCCGGCTGGAATTGCTGGAGCAGACGGCATCCGCCATGCGCAGCGATTTCGGCGCCAGCGTCAGCGTTGTCAGATGCGACATCCGCGACGGCGGCGCGGTCGAGGCCATGATGGATCAGCTCTTTGCCGCCGCGCCGATCGACGTGCTGTCAACAACGCCGCCGCCACCTTCATTGCGCAGACCGAGCACATGTCGCTCCGCGCGGCGGATGCGATCCTCGCGCCCACTTTGCACGGTACGATGTATTGCACGCTCGCCGCGGGCAAACGCTGGATCGTGCGCAAGCACAAAGGCGTCGTGCTCAGCATCCTCTCGACCTCGACCATCACCGGCCGTGCCTTCACCGTGCCCTCGGCGATGGCGAAGTCGGCGGTGCTCGCCATGACGAAAAGCCTTGCGGTGGAATGGGGCCCGAAAGGCATCCGCACCGTGGCGATCGCGCCTGGCGCGTTTCCAACGCCCGGTGCCAGCGGGCAGCTTCGCCCGGAGGGACGCGAGGAGAGCTGGTCGCACCGCAATCCGCTCGGCCGCCATGGCGAGCATGCGGAACTGGCCAACCTCGCGAGCTATCTGATTTCCGACCAGGCCGGCTTCATCAACGGCGAGATGGTGGTGCAGGATGGCGGGTCGCATTTGCGCAGTTCCGGCGCCGAAGACCTGCTGCAATGGACCGAGGCGCAGTGGGAAAAGCAGCGCACCGCGCGGGCAAAAAGTTGAGGCAAACATTTGGCGGAGCTGGCGCGGCGAAGCTCGTGCACGGCCGCGTTAACTGCCTTCCCAAACAGGCATTTACCGGATATCCATCATTCCGGGACGATGGTTCGGCGGGCCATCTTCAGGTCACAATGATGGGGGAACCAGACCTGATCATGGTGCGGCAAATTCTCACATCGCTGGCGGTCAGCGCGTTTTTCTGCGCGGCCACTTCTCTCGCTCAGGCACAGACGGCAGCACCCCCTGCGGCTGCGCCGAAGGCCGCCAAAAAGGATGCGGCCAAGCCGGCTGCGGCGGCGCCCGCCGCGCCACCGGCTGCCACCGCGGCAGCAGGCGGCGCCGAGCCGACCTTGATTGGCCAGTTCGGCACCTGGGGCGCCTACTCAGCGACGCCGAACGGCAAGAAGGTGTGCTTCGCGCTCGCCAAGCCGAGCTCCTCGAAAACCAATCCGCCGAACCGCCCGCGCGATCCGGCCTATGCCTTCGTCTCGACCCGGCCGGCCGAGAAGGTGATCAACGAAGTCTCGATCATGATCGGCTATGCGCTGAAGCCCGGCTCGGAATCTTCCCTCGAAGTCGCCGGCGCCAGCTACGCCATGTACACCCAGGGCGACGGCCTCTGGATCAAGAACGCCGCCGAGGAAGAGCGCATGGTCGACGCCATGCGCAAGGCCGCCGACGTCACGGTGAAGGGCATTTCCGCCAAGGGCACCGAGACCGTGGACACGTTCTCGCTGAAAGGCCTGGCGCAGGCGCTCGATCGTATTGCGCAGGACTGCCGGCGCTAACTTGAAGCTCAAAACACGTGCATTTCCCGCCTTTCCAGCGCTAGCCGGAAGGCCTATGTGATTGCCATGACCGACATCCACACCAATCCGGCCGCAACCGGCGCCAACGCGCCATTGGAAAAGCAGCCGCTTGAAACCTATGTGCCGCCGGCAAAACCGTCGCTGATCGGCTTGTCGCGCGCGGAAATCGCCGATCGCCTCGGCGAGATCGGCGTGGCCGCCCCGCAGCGCAGGATGCGCACCCAGCAGCTCTGGCACTGGATGTACTTTCGCGGCGCAAAGTCCTTTGCCGAGATGACCAACGTCTCGAAGGACATGCGCGCCGAGCTGGAAAAGCATTTCACCGTCGACCGGCCCGAAGTGGTGGCCGAGCAGATCTCCAGCGACGGCACCCGCAAATGGCTGCTGCGCCTGCCGAGCGGCGACAATGTCGAGCGGCCGCACGAGGTCGAGTGCGTCTACATTCCCGAGACCGACCGCGGCACGCTGTGCGTCTCCTCGCAGGTCGGCTGCACGCTCAATTGCTCGTTCTGCCACACCGGCACGCAGCGGCTGGTGCGCAACCTCACCGCCGGCGAGATCGTCGGCCAGGTGATGGTGGCGCGCGATCGCCTCAATGACTGGGCCGACCGCGAGAACGGCAGCCGCCTCGTCACCAACATCGTGATGATGGGCATGGGCGAGCCGCTCTACAATTTCGACGCGGTGCGCGATGCGCTGCTCATCGTCGCCGACAATGAAGGCATCGGCATCTCCCGCCGCCGCATCACGCTGTCGACCTCGGGCGTGGTGCCGAACATCGTGCGCGCCGGCGAGGAGATCGGCGTGATGCTGGCGATCTCGCTGCACGCCGTGCGCGACGAGCTGCGCAACGAGCTGGTGCCGCTCAACCGCAAATATCCGATTGCCGAGTTGCTGCAGGCCTGCCGCGACTATCCCGGCGCGTCCAACGCGCGCCGCATCACCTTTGAATATGTGATGCTCAAGGACGTCAACGATTCCCTCGACGACGCCAAACTGCTGGTGAAGATGCTCAAGGGCATTCCCGCCAAGATCAACCTGATCCCGTTCAACCCGTGGCCCGGCACGCGCTATGAGTGCTCGGACTGGGACCAGATCGAAAAGTTCTCCGAATATATCTTCAACGCCGGCTATTCCTCGCCGGTGCGCACCCCGCGCGGCCGCGACATCCTTGCCGCCTGCGGCCAGCTGAAGTCGGAGACGGAAAAGCTCTCGGTGCGCGAGCGCCAGGCGCTGCGCGCCATGGCGATGACGGATTGAGATGCGATGTTGTGCTCCATCGGCTAAGCTCACCTCCCCCTGCAAGGGGGAGGTCGACGCGCGCGTGCGCGCGGCGGGTGGGGGTCGCCTCTCCGCGAATTCCGATGCCGCGCGAAACCCCCTCCCTGACCCTCCCCCTTCAGGGGGAGGGAACGGAGAGTGCGCATGGCCCTGATCGGCCGCCTCTTCGTCATTCTCTTCGCCTTCCTCGCCTCGTGTTTCGTGGCGGGCATGATCATCGTCTGCGCGGTGCTGTTTCCGGAATTCACCGATCTCGGCATCGGTCAGCTCGATCCCGCGGTGAATGTCATCGTCGGCATCGGCTTCATTTTCATTTCAGGCTTTGCGCTGCTGCCGGCGATGATCGTCGCCGCCATCACCGAAGCCTTCTACATTCGCAGCGTGCTGGCCTATGCCATCGGCGGCGCGCTGGTCGGCGCGTGCTGCTATCTCGGCCTGATCCCGTTCGACCCCGATACCATGCGCTTCGACGGCATCGTCCGCCGCCATCTCGAAATCATGACCGGTGCGGGCATTGTCGCCGGGCTGGTCTACTGGATGATCGCCGGCCGCAACGCCGGCGCCTGGCGCAAGCCGCCGCCTCCGCGCCGCCGCCGCCGCCGGTGCCGTCGAACCTGCGGCCGCCGTCACTGTGACTGGGTGGGGTTTTCACGCGTTCCTCCCTCGGCTAAACCCCGCGCCATGAACCGGACCGGACTCTTCATCGCGCTGGGGCTTTTCCTCGTCGTCGGCATCCTGTTCGGGCTCTATCCCGAGCTCGACCTGAAGCTGGCGGCGGCCTTCTATGATCGCCGCGAACAAGACTTTCCCGCTCAAGCTCAACGCGGTCGCCGCATTCGCGCGCGATGCGGCGATGTGGATCGCCTGGGCGTGCGTATTGCCGTCGATCGGCGCGCTGGTCTGGAAGGCGATCCGGCCCGACCGGCCGCTGCTGGTGAAGGGCCGCACCATCGTGTTCCTGCTGGCGACGATGATCCTGTCGGCGGGCGTGCTCACCAATCTCACCTTCAAGAGCTATTGGGGCCGGCCGCGCCCGGTGGTGGTGACGCAGTTCAACGGCGATCAGCCGTTCGTGCCGTGGTGGGATCCGCGCGGCAGCTGCGGCCGCAACTGCTCCTTCTTCTCCGGCGAAGGCGCCACCGCCTTCTGGACCTATGCGCCGGCCGCACTGGCGCCGCCGCAATGGCGGCCGCTGGCCTATGCGGCGGCCACCGTGTTCGGCGTGGTCACCTCCAGCCTGCGCATGGCCTTTGGCGGGCACTTCTTCACCGACGTCGCCATTGCCGGCCTCGTCACCTTCCTGGTGATCTGGCTCGCCTTCGCCCTGATCTACCGCTGGCCGCGCACAAGACTGTCCGACGAGCGGATCGATGCGGCGCTGACGCGCTTGTTCTGGCCGGGCTACCGGTTAACGCAGCGCTGGCGCGGCCGCGAAGCGGGCCCTGCACCGTCGGTGTAAGCCATTAAACGCGTGGCCTCAGCGCACGAAATTTGATATCCGCGCAGGCCAGACCACCCGCACAAGTCAGCACCTTCGACCGATTGGAAGTTTGATGAGTACGATCCTGAAAAGCCTGCCCAAGGGCGAGAAAGTCGGCATCGCCTTTTCGGGCGGTCTCGACACCAGCGCCGCGCTGCTCTGGATGAAGCAGAAGGGCGCGAAGGTCTTTGCCTATACCGCCAATCTCGGTCAGCCCGACGAAGCCGACTACGACGAGATACCGCGTAAGGCGCTTGAGTTCGGCGCCGAAAAAGCTCGCCTGGTGGATTGCCGCACCCAGCTGGTCCACGAAGGCATCGCCGCCATCCAGGCCGGCGCCTTCCATGTCTCGACCGGCGGTCTCGCTTATTTCAACACCACGCCGCTCGGCCGCGCCGTGACCGGCACCATGCTGGTCGCGGCCATGAAGGAGGACGGCGTCAACATCTGGGGCGACGGCTCCACCTACAAGGGCAACGACATCGAGCGCTTCTATCGCTACGGCCTGCTGACCAATCCGGCCTTGCGCATCTACAAGCCCTGGCTCGACCAGCAGTTCATCGACGAGCTCGGCGGCCGCGCCGAGATGTCGGCGTTCATGACCGCGCACGGCTTTGCCTACAAGATGAGCGCCGAGAAGGCGTACTCGACCGACAGCAACATCCTCGGCGCCACCCACGAGGCCAAGGACCTCGAACATCTCAACAGCGGCATCACCATCGTCAATCCCATCATGGGCGTGCCGTTCTGGCGCGACGATTGTGTCGTCAAGGCCGAGAAGGTCGTCGTGCGTTTCGAGGAAGGCCAGCCCGTGGCGCTGAACGGCCAGACATTTGCCGATCCCGTCGCGCTGTTCCTCGAGGCCAACGCCATCGGCGGCCGCCACGGCCTCGGCATGAGCGACCAGATCGAGAACCGCATCATCGAGGCCAAGAGCCGCGGCATCTATGAGGCGCCGGGCATGGCGCTGCTGCACATCGCCTATGAGCGTCTCGTCACCGGCATCCACAACGAAGACACCATCGAGCAATACCGCATCAACGGCATGAAGCTCGGCCGGCTGCTCTATCAGGGCCGCTGGTTCGACTCGCAGGCGCTGATGCTGCGCGAGACCGCGCAGCGCTGGGTGGCGCGCGCCATCACCGGCGAGGTGACGCTGGAGCTGCGCCGCGGCAACGACTACTCGCTATCAAACACCGAGAGCCCGAACCTGACCTATGCGCCGGAGCGGCTCAGCATGGAGAAGGTGGAGGACGCCGCCTTCACGCCGGCCGACCGCATCGGCCAGCTCACCATGCGCAACCTCGACATCTCGGACACGCGGGCGAAGCTGAAGCTCTACACCGACACGGGTCTGCTGTCGGGCAGCGAAGGCGCGGAGATCTTCAAGCTCGAGAACGACAAGGGCTAGTGTGAGGCTCTCGACGCGAGAGGCGAGGTTTACCGCGTCCGAGATGACGGTGGTATCCATCCGGTCACGCGCACCCACCGTTCCGAGCATCAGGCTCCCGGTATGCAGACCGATGCCGATCTTTACCGGCGGCTCGCTTCTGTCGCCCCGCTGGGCATTCCAGGCCTCCAGCCGCCGGATCATGTCCAGCGCTCCCCGCACGGCGTCATCGGCCCGGCGAGGAAACAGCGCCATGACGGCGTCACCGACAAATTTGTCGATGACCCCGCTATGGCCCGAGATGGCAGGCTCCATCGCGCCGAGATACTGGTTCACGAAGCTGAACGTCTCCGCGGGGGTCATGCCGTCCGACATTCGGGCGAAGTTACGGATGTCCGAGAAAAGCACGGTCATTTCGCGCTGCACCTGGTCGCCAAGCGCAACGTCGACGATGCGCTCCTTGCCCAGTTGCTCCAGGAACTGCCGGGGTACGAACCTCGAATAGCTGTCGCTGATCTTGGCGAGTTCGAGATGGACGCTGACGCGCGCCAGCAGTTCGTCGCTGGCAAAGGGCTTGGTCAGATAATCGTTCGCTCCCACGCCGAACCCCATGACGAGGTCCGAGACGCGGTTCTTGGCTGTCAGCAGGATCACCGGCAGTTCCGCGGGCGAGTAGTGTTCACGAATGCGTTGGCAGACGTCGAAGCCCGACAGCTTCGGCATCATCACATCGAGCAGGACGATGTCGCACGGTCGTTCGCCGGCCAGAAGATCAAGCGCCTCTTGCCCGTCCGCGGCCGTGACGACGTCGTACTTTGCCAGGGTCAGGAAGTTCACCAGAGCCTGAACATTTACCGGCTCGTCGTCCACCACCAGAACCCGCAGACCGGCGCCGGCGGATGATTGCGCGCCTGCTCCCGCCGTCCTCCGGTTCAGTTCGACGTCCGGAAGGATTCGGCTGACAGCTTCGTCCGGCCGGCTTTCGAGCGTGAGCATCTCTCGCGTGGTCAGGCTCAGCGGAAGCGAAAGGGTAAAGTGCGATCCGACACCGACGTCCGATGTCACGCTGATGCTTCCGCCATGAAGTTCAGCCAGCTGCCTGCTGATGGCCAGCCCAAGACCGGTGCCGCCCTGTTCGCGCGCGACGGATCCATCGCCCTGCGAAAACGATTCGAATATCGTCTCAAGCCGTTCGGCGCTGATACCGGCTCCGGTGTCGCTCACCGTCAAATCCAGCCATTCGTCGCGCACCTTTGCCGAGACCTCAACGGCGCCGGCCTGCGTGAACTTGACCGCGTTGCCGACCAGATTGAACAGGATCTGCTGTACGCGGTCTTCGTCGACTTCGACCAGGGGAACCTGAGGATCGATCCGGTTGAACAGACGCAGCGCGCGTTTGCCCACGAGGGTGCGGGAGATCGCCAGAACAAGCTCCGTGAGAGCATGAAGATCGGTAGGCCGACGGTGCAGCTCGACTGTCTCGTGACGCAGCTTCGAGAAGTCCAGGATGTCATTGACGAGGCTGGCGAGCCGCCGGCCGCTGGCAACGACCATACCGAGATTGCGTTGCTGCTCTTCGCTCAGCGGGCCGGTTGCCCCGTCGAGCATCGATTGGCCGATCCCGATGATGCCGTTGAGGGGCGTGCGCAGCTCGTGCGACGTATTGGCGAGAAATTCGTCCTTCATGGCGTCGGCCCTGAGCAGAGCCTGTTCGGCACTTTTTCGTACCGTGATGTCTCGGATGATCCCGGTGAAACGAAGCTGGTCGCCGAAGCGTACCTCGCTGACCGCGAGCTCCGCCGGGAAGGTCGACCCGTCGCGCCGCAGTGCCTCCACCTCCCGGCCGAGGCCTACGACGTGTGCTTCGCCGGTTCTGAGATAGCGTTCGATATAGCCGTCATGGGCTCTGGCATGATCCGCCGGCATCAGCATCGATATGTTTCGGCCAACGAGTTCTGGCGGGTCGTAGCCGAACAGGCGGCCTGCGGACGGGTTGGCGCTCTCGATGACGCCACGTTCATCGATCGTCAGGATGCCGTCCACGGCGGTGTTCAGAACGGCCTGGATCCGCGCCTGGCTCTCGCGCAGGGCCTCCTCGGCCTGTTTGCGTGCACTGATGTCCCGGATGATGCCAGTGAAATGCCGCGCGCCGTCTCCGGGCACCTCGCTGACGGCCAGCTCGATCGGGAAAACGGAGCCGTCACGCCGCACGGCCTCGAGCTGCGCCCGCCGAACAATCCGAGCTTGCCCCTTGTCGCGCAAGAAAGCTGGATTGCTTCGTCGCTTCGCTCCTCGCAATGACGATGGTAGAGCGACACAAAGAAAAATGGCCGGGATCGCTCCCGGCCATTTTCATTTTGTGTGTGCCTCACCTCACCGCGGCGGTGCGGTGCCGGGCGGCGGGGGCGGCAGCGAGGCCTGTCCGCCATTGAGCAGCGGCGTGATGTTGCGGACGGTGACGCGCCGGTTGATCACGCTCGGGCCGTCCGTGTCCTCCTTCGGATACTGCTCGCCGTAGCCCTGCGAGGTCAGGTTTTCCGCGGGCACGTTGAACTGCTGCGTCAGCAGCGTGGCGGCTGAATTCCGCGCGGCGGTCCGACAGCGAGAGATTGTCGACGTCGGAGCCCACCTTGTCGGTATGGCCTTCGATCAGGAATACCGCCCGCGGATTGGCCTGGATGGCGCGGTTGAGGCCGTCGGCGATCGCCTGCAGCTTCTCGGCCTGGTCCGGCGGGATCTCCCACGAACCGGTCGCGAAGTTGATGGTGTTGACGTCGATGCTCGGCATCTGCATCCGGACATTGGGGCTGTAGCGGATCTCGTCGAGCGAGTAGCGCCGATCGATCCGTTGCACTGGCGGGGCCATCATCGTCTCATAGATCAGCTCCGGCGGCGCTTCGTCGGCGCTGACGATGTAGCGATTGTAGGGGATGCGGACCACCGGCGGCGGCAGATCGACATAGAATCCGCCAACCGAGCGTGGATCGCGGTAGCTGTTGTCGATGATGATGATCTCGCGGCCGCCGACGTCGCGGCGGATGCGGCGGAGCAGCCGTCCGTCGGCACCGACCACGGTGACGATCTGCGAGCCGTCGGGACGGATCACGACGGTGCGGGTTTCGCCGCCGATCGTCTCGCTGCGGATGTCGCGGGCCCCGTAGCGGAAGCGATCGAAATCATTGCCGCGGACGTACACCTGCCCGCCCGGGTCGCGGATGATGATACGACCCGGCTCGGTGTAGACGGTGCGACCGCCTTCGACGACCTCCCGTCGCTCGTTGTGCATATTGGCGATGGTCGCGCCGACGACGGCGCCGGCGACCACGCCTGCGCCGAAGACGAGCGGCGTCATGTTCTCACGCCGCGGCTGTGGCGGCGGCGGGAGTTGCGTCGTGACCGTCGGCGCGCGGCGGAAGGCAGGCTGGACCGTCGGCGGCGCGTTTTGAGTGTTGCCTGCCGGCAGTGCCGCAGCGGGCGTGCCGGGAGACGCACTCGGCGCGGCGGCGCCGGCCGGTGGCGGCGGCGTGCCGGGCGGAAGCCCCGGGCGTCCCCCTTGCTGACCAGGAGGCGGAGGCGGGGGCGGGGGCGCGCCACCCGCCGGCGCTCCGGCTGCCGGAGGTGCACCCGGCGGCGTTCCCGCAGCCGGCGGTGTGCCGGCGGGCGGTGCGCCGGCGGCGCGGGAGTGGCCGGTACGCGGCGACGGAGCACCGGCCGGTGGCGCGCCAGTCGGCGGAGCCCGGCGGGCGGAGTTGCACCCGGAGCGGCGTCCCCGGAGCGCCGGGCGGCGGACCGGTGCGCGAGGAGGGCGTCGTTGTCGGCGCGCCCGCGGGCGGGGTGGTCGTGCCTTGGGGCCGGGGCCGGTGTCGGCGTGACGGTGGACGCAGGCGGCGGACCCTTCATGGCGCCGCCGGGCGGGCCGCCCGCCGGACCCTTCTGCATGGCAGGCGGGTTGGTCGGCGCGGGCGTCGTCGTCGGAGGTGGCGTGTGAGTCGGCGCGGCCGTGGGCGGCGGCGTGTGAACGGGTGGCGCGGCCGCCGGAGGCGGCGGGGTGTGAGTCGGCGCAGCCGCTGGAGGCCCGGACGGCTTCGGAGGCGGCGGCGGCGGCGGAGGGGCGCCTGGCGAATCTGCGGCTGGGACGGCGGAGGAGGCGGTGCCACCGGCTTGGGCGGCGGCGGAGGTGCTGCAGCAGGCGGCGGCGGGGGAGCCGCAGGCCTTGGCGGTGCAGCCGCGGGCGGTGGGGGCGGTGCGGGACGCGCGGGCGGAGCGGCGGCCGGCGGCCCCTTTGCGGGAGGCTGCTTCGCCTTTTGATCGTCTGGTGGCGTCGTCTGCGCCTGCGCGACGATGATCGAGGAAGTTTGTGCCTGTGATGGCGTGCTTGCGAATTGCATCGCCGTGAGGGCGGTCGTGGCAAGCAGCACGAGGCGGAGGTGTGTCATGGTGGTCTCGTTCCCCGGAAGGTTCTCAAGCGCCGAAAAAGTTTCGGCAGGGTCGATCAACAGCCAGCCAAGAGGCCGGATTGTGGCGGCACCGAATCGCAAGACGGCTTTTATTTTAACATCGCAACGACTTAACGACGCGCTCGTTCATGGCTCATTCAGCCGCTGCTTTCAAATCGAAGTTCCATGTTGTCCCCTACGGTGTGGTGGTGGTGATTTTTCACGCGGTGTCGGTCGCGGGGTTGGGCGTGCGCGGACTGCTCGGCCCGCGTGTCGGCACTTCGTCCGGCATCTTGCCGGGAAGCTCCTGCGGCTGCGGCGGTGCGCCCGGCTCATGCACGGGCGGCGGGATTTCGGGATTGGGATTGCCGGGCGGGATTCCGGGCGGCGGCTCGGTGGGCGTGCCCGGAGTTGCCGGCGGAATTTCGGGCGGCTCGATCGGCATGAATTGTTCCGGATGGAATAGTCCGGAGCGTCAACTGCTCAAGCAGCGCAATGTTCCGGTCAGGAACCGAGAATCAGCATGGTGTTGCTGCGGGTCTTGCCGCTGATGACATAACCGCGGGCGAGCATGTCGGCGATGCAGTCGTCCTGCCATTCGTCCTTCGAGAGGTGTTCGATCACGACGGCGCGCGGCCACAGCGCTGACGGTGCCTGCTTGAAGAAGGGGATCAGCGCGCGATCCTCATAGCCCTCGACATCGATCTTCAGCGCATCGACGCGGGCGACCGAGGCTTCCTCCAGGATGCGCGAGAGGCGCAGCGACGGCACGCGGATCGCCTTGCCGGACGCGTCGCCCGGGACGATATGGCTGGCGCCGAGATTGTCGCCGTCGGTCTCGATCAGGAGCTCGCCGTCCTCGGCTGCCGCAGGCCGCCTGCACCAGCTTCACCTGGGTGTAGCCGGAGGCCGCATGATTGAACGCCAGCCGCGCATGCGTGACCGGATGCGGCTCGATCGCGATCACCTTGCCGCCTTCGCCGACATCGCGCGCCAGCGCCAGCGCATAGGTGCCGACATTGGCGCCGACATCGACGAACACGCCGCCATGGCGCGACATGCGCGCGCAGGAAGCGCAGCTCCTCGATGTTGTAGTCGGGATTGAGCAGCGCGCCGCGCTCGGTGGCGCTGCCCTGATGGTAGAGCCGGAACGCCGCGCCCTGGTACTTCACGTCGAGCGGGCCGGCGCGGAACAGATTTAGCAGCCGCGACAGCATCGGCCTGAACGCGCCGCGCTTCAGCCCCGTGCGCTGCGCCAGCGCAATCAGCGCCGCCTGCGCCGCATTGGGCGCGAGCCGGCCGAACGGCGCGGGCGAAGGATTTTGGTCTGATGTCACGCAAACCTCGGGGGCAAACCGGCGCCTGCATAGCCGGTTTTGCGGAGGACTCTCAATTCTCCCGGCAAAAACAGCTGTCGTCCCGGCGAGTTTTGCGCGAATGTCGATGGCAAAGTGAACGTGCTCGTCGCTGCCACGCCCGGAGGACGTCCGTGATCAGCCTGCAAAAGACGACCTCTCCAGGAACCTGGCGGTTCATTGGTGGGCGCCTGCAGCACATCGACATCAGTCAAATTCCCGTTGCCGGAACGGACGCTGATCGCATTCGCAGGGCGACGAACGGAAAACTTCACACGGTCGGGGGCACGAAAAACACCGAAACGCGTTCCTGGTCGAACGGCCGCCCCTTCGATTGCTCTATGTTCGCCCGTCATATACCGGTTACCGAAGAATTGGCGTGAGAGTTTTTCCGCGCTGCCCGTGGAAGGTCGACTACGACCATGCGCTCGGTCGAAAAATGGCGGAGCAGCTGGGATACAAATACGTGCTGCTGTTGCGAGTGAAGCCGTCGATAAATCGCGGACATGGCAGGTTCGAACGCAACGTCGTCGAGGAAGCCGCGGCCCCGATGGTGTGTTTCGCCGACACTCGCATACGCGACAAATGGATCGGGCGCGGGCCCAATTTCTGGCGCAAGCGCAGTGCGGAGCAGGGGTTCGATCCCGGCGATCCAGGCAGACATTGCCTCACCGGGCAGAAGGGCTGGTGGGGATTTGCCATGGGGATCGAAGACGAGACCATACCCCTCAGGAAGATCGTATCGTCGGACGAAGGAAGCTCGCAAGATAGCTTCGACTGCGCTGGATATGCGGTGCCGCCGCTCAGTCGGGTGGCAGAGCGTGCCTGCGCTTCCACCCGGTGATCATCGCGCGGATCAAATTCTCCCGCTGCAGCACGCACATCGCGAGCACGCCCAGCACATGGACGGCCACCAGCACGATGACGGCGTCGGAGACATAGCCGTGGGTGTCTTCCACCCAGGGCACGCCGAAGAAGCGCACGGTGGTGGACATCCATCCCGTGACGGCGGAGACGGCGAGCAACAGCAGCATCGCCACCAGCATCGCCGGTGCCGGCCGGATTGAGGCCGCGGTAGCGCCCGGTCCGGCCAGGGCGAAGACTGAGCAGATAAGCGGGAGCGGCGCGCAGGCGGCGGCCGATGGCGTGGAAGCGCGAGAAGCGCGTGCCGAACAGGCCCCAGCCGACCCGGAACGCGATCAGCACAATGACGGTGTAGCCTGCGAAGCGATGCAGGCTGTCGGATTTACCCGGCGTGAACCACGCCAGCAGCACGAAGAAGGCAAGCGACCAGTGATAACGCGCGCAGCGGCCAGTCCCACACCTTGACCATGTCCGGCGCATCATGATGAGCCGGGATGGCTGTCGGCGCGTCGTGCGACGCTGTGATCGGCTGCTGCACGCGTAAACTTCGAGGTTAGCGGCCTTACTTGGCGATGGTCTTCTTCAGGCTGAGGTCTTCGGGGCTGTAGAACAGCTCGTACAGCTTGCCTTCCTTGACGCCGTAGACTTCGTAGCAGGAGCCTTCGACCTTGGAGCGGCGCACTTCGTAGCCCAATTCCTTGGCCTTGGCTTCGGCTTCGCTCGCCGGCTTCCACTTGGCCTTTTCGAGCTTGGTGCAGTCCTTGAAGCCGTCGGCGAATGCAGGTGCGGTGGCAAACAGCGACACCGCGAGCACGGCCGAGACCTTGATCAACGCTTTCATGAATTCTCCCCACATGGACATCGGCATCGCTGTGCCGCATGCGGGGAGCCATAGCATCGGCGATGTCGGCGGAAGTTTGGAATCACTCTTAGATCGATTCCAAGAGGGCGAGATTCGCCTGAGATTTCCACGCGCGGAACGTACGTATTCCGATGCGGCCTTACGTCTCAGCAAATCAAATCTGCCGCTCGACCATCTTCAGCTTCAGCTCGGCGATCGCCTCGGAGGGATTGAGTCCCTTCGGGCAGGCCTTCGCGCAGTTCATGATGGTGTGGCAGCGGTAGAGCCGGAACGGATCTTCGAGATCGTCGAGCCGCTCGCCGGTGGCCTCGTCGCGGCTGTCGTTGACCCAGCGCGTCGCCTGCAACAGCGCGGCGGGGCCGAGGAAGCGCTCGCTGTTCCACCAATAGCTCGGGCAGGAGGTCGAGCAGCAGGCGCACAGGATGCACTCGTAAAGGCCGTCGAGCTTTTCGCGGTCCTCGTGGCTCTGCTTCCATTCCTTCTGCGGCGTCGGCGTCGTCGTCTTCAGCCACGGCTCGATCGAGGCGTACTGCGCGTAGAAGTTGGTGAGGTCCGGCACCAGGTCCTTGACGACCGGCTGGTGCGGCAGCGGATTGACCTTGACCGCGCCGCCGGCGCCGACGTCATGCATCGACTTGGTGCAGGCCAGCGTGTTCTGGCCGTCGATGTTCATGGCGCAGGAGCCGCAGACGCCCTCGCGGCAGGAGCGGCGGAAGGTCAGCGTCGGGTCGATGTGGTTCTTGATCCAGATCAGCCCGTCCAGCACCATCGGGCCGCAATCGTTGACGTCGACATGATAGGTGTCGACGCTCGGATTCTTGCCGTCGTCCGGATTCCAGCGATAGACCCGGAATTCGCGCGTCTCGGTGGCGCCGGCCGGCTTTGGCCAGGTCTTGCCGCCGGTGATTTTCGAATTCTTGGGAAGCGCGAATTCAACCATTTCAAATGCCTTTCGCGATCAATACACCCGCGCCTTCGGCGGAATGTACTGCACGTCGTTGGTCATGGTGTAATCGTGCACCGGGCGGTAATCGATCGTGGTCTTGCCGTCCTTGTCGATCCACGCCAGCGTGTGCTTCATCCAGTTCTTGTCGTCCCGGTCGGGGAAATCCTCGCGCGCATGCGCGCCGCGGCTTTCGCTGCGGTTGGCCGCGGAGTCCATCGTCACCACCGCCTGCACGATCAGATTGTCGAACTCCAGCGTCTCGATCAGGTCGGAATTCCACACCAGCGAGCGGTCGGAGGTGCCGACGTCGGTAATGCCGCCATGCACCTTGTGGATCAGGTTCTGTGCCTTCGGCCAGCACGTCGCCGGTGCGGAACACGGCGCAATTGTTCTGCATCACATGCTGCATGCTGTCGCGCAGTTTTGCCGTCGGCGTGCCGCCGGAGGCGTAGCGGTAGTGGTCGAGCCGGCCGAGCGCCTTGTCGGCGGAATCCTTCGGCAGCTCCGGCTGCTTGCCGTTCGAGCTTAGCCGTTCCGCGCAGCGCAGCGCCGCGGCGCGGCCGAACACCACCAGATCGATCAGCGAGTTGGAGCCGAGACGGTTGGCGCCATGCACGGAGACGCAGGCCGCTTCGCCGAGCGCCATCAGCCCGGGCACGACGGCGTTGTCGTCGCCGTTCTTCTTGGTCAGCACTTCACCATGATAATTGGTGGGAATGCCGCCCATATTGTAATGCACGGTCGGCACGATCGGGATCGGCTCGCGGGTGACGTCGACATTGGCGAATATCCTCGAGGATTCCGAAATGCCGGGAAGCCGCTCGTGCAACACCTTGGGATCGAGATGATCGAGGTGCAGGTAGATATGATCCTTCTTCTTGCCGACGCCGCGGCCTTCGCGGATCTCGACCGTCATCGCGCGCGAGACCACGTCGCGGGAGGCGAGATCCTTGGCTGAGGGCGCATAGCGCTCCATGAACCGCTCGCCCTCGGAGTTGACGAGATAACCGCCTTCGCCGCGCGCGCCTTCGGTGACGAGGCAGCCGGCGCCGTAAATGCCGGTCGGATGGAACTGGATGAACTCCATGTCTTCCAGCGGCAGGCCGGCGCGCAGCACCATGCCGCCGCCGTCGCCGGTGCAGGTGTGCGCGCCGGTGCAGGAATAGTACACGCGGTTGTATCCACCCGTAGCCAGGATCGTGGTCTGGGCGCGGAAGCGATGCAACGTGCCGTCGTCGAGCTTGAGCGCAACGACGCCGCGGCAGGCGCCCTGGTCGTCCATGATCAGGTCGATGGCGAAGAACTCGATGAAGAACTCGGCCGAATGACGCAGCGACTGGCCGTACATCGTGTGCAGCATGGCGTGGCCAGTGCGGTCGGCGGCAGCACAAGTGCGCTGCGCCTGGCCCTTGCCGAAGTCCACCGTCATGCCGCCGAACGGCCGCTGATAGATCTTGCCGTCCTCGGTGCGCGAGAACGGCACGCCCCAATGCTCGAGCTCGTAGACGGCTTCCGGCGCGTTGCGCACCATGTATTCGATGGCGTCCTGGTCGCCGAGCCAGTCCGACCCCTTGACGGTGTCGTACATGTGCCAGCGCCAGTCGTCGGGATGCATGTTGCCGAGCGAGGCCGAGATGCCGCCCTGCGCCGCCACCGTGTGCGAGCGGGTCGGAAACACTTTGGTGATGCAGGCGGTGCGCAGTCCCGCCTCGCTGCAGCCGACCACGGCGCGCAGGCCCGCGCCGCCGGCGCCGACCACGACGACGTCGTAGGTGTGATCCTCGATCGGATAGGCCTTGCCGTTGGTGGCCGGCCCACCGCCATTTGCGGCCTTTCCGTTGCCGTCAGCCATTGACGTTGCCATGGCGCTAAACTCCGGAAGAAATTTTAAGGATGGCGTAGATCGATGCCAGCGCCACCGCGATGCAGAAGAAATTGTTCGCCATCACGCAGGCGAGCTTGGTCTTCTCGCCGTGGATGTAGTCCTCGATCACGACCTGCATGCCGATCTTCATGTGCCAGGTGCTGGCGATGATGAAGAGCAGCAGGATGATCGCGATCGGAATCTGGCCGAGGATCTGCATCGCGTTGGCATGGTTGCGGCCGAGCAGCATCACGACCACGATGACGGGCACGATCAGCAGCGTCATGGCCACCGCCGTGAGGCGCTGGCGCCAGAAATCCCTGGTGCCGGAATGCGAGGAGCCGAGGTTGCGGACGCGGGCGAGCGGCGTGCGCATGGAGGAGGGGCGCTCATCGGCCGGCTCCGATCGCATAGGCAATGATCCAGACCAGCACGGTCAGCGAAATGCCCGCGATCAGTGCGCCCCAGGTCAGCGCCTCGCGCTCGTTGGCCTTGAAGCCGTAGCCGAGGTCCCAGACGAAGTGGCGGAGCCCGCTGACCAGGTGATGCAGCAGCGCCCATGTGTAGCCGAACAGGATCAGCTTGCCGATGATGCTGCCGGTGAAGGCCTGCACGTAGCCGTAGGCGCCGGGTCCGGAAGCGGTGGCGATCAGCCACCAGGCCAGCAGCAGCGTGCCGAAATACAGCGCAATGCCGGTCACGCGATGGACGATGGACAGCGCCATCGTCAGGGTCCAGCGATAGGTCTGCAAATGCGGCGAGAGCGGTCGTTCGATCCTGGCGGCCATGGCGACTTTTGGAGTTGGCGGGGCCTAGCTCGTGGCCCAACGCGGAAGCGCGTAGAGGAATTCTATTTACGAAGTCGAAACAGACAGCGCAATCGGGAAAACCACCAATTCCGAACCCTTATTCATCCCTACGCAGCAGCCTTGTATTAGACCTGCATTTGCAGGCGTTGACATCGATCAAGCGCCGCCCGATGGCTGGTATACCTGAAGCACAATTCATGAACGTTTGCGATGGCAGCGTTCGCAGGTGAGGAAAAGCAGAGATGGGGGTCGCGGGGCTCAATCCCACCGAGCTTGTCGAACTCGCTTTGCTGCTCGTTCTCGTCGGCGCGCTGGCCGGATTCCTGGCCGGGATTTTCGGCATCGGCGGCGGCGCGGTGCTGGTGCCGGTGTTTTACGAATGCTTTCGCCTCGCCGGCGTGCCGCTGGAAGTGCGGATGCCGCTCTGCATCGGCACCTCGCTCGCCATCATCATCCCG
Source organism: uncultured Alphaproteobacteria bacterium (assembly GCA_963726865.1). GTDB lineage: Bacteria > Pseudomonadota > Alphaproteobacteria > Rhizobiales > Xanthobacteraceae > Bradyrhizobium. The sequence goes on from CAVSEE010000017.1 coordinate 239,741, forward strand.
ACCTCGATCGCCTCGTTCCGCGCCCATTACAAGCGCGGCGCGGTCGACATGGCGATCATCAGGCTGTGGTGGATCCCGGTGGTGCTCGGCGTCGTCGCCGGCGCGCTGACCGCGCGCGTTGCGCCGGAGCGGCTGTTCAAGATCGTGTTCGTCTGCGTCGCCTGGTCGGCCGCCATCCGCCTGTTCCTGGCGCGCGACAACTGGAAGTTCGGCGACGTCATGCCGACCGGCCCCCTGATGCGCGCCTACGGCTTCTTCATCGGGCTGCTCTCGACCCTGATGGGCGTCGGCGGCGGCCTGTTCGCCAATCTGCTGATGACCTTCTACGGCCGCCCGATCCATCAGGCCGTCGCCACCTCTTCGGCGCTCGCCGTGCTGATCTCGATCCCCGGCGCGATCGGCTATGTCTATGCCGGCTGGCCCGCCGCGGCGCGCTTTCCCGACGTCACCGCGCTGCAGCTGCCGTTCGCGCTCGGCTATGTCTCGCTGATCGGCGCGCTGGTGGTGATGCCGACCACGCTGATCACCGCGCCGCTCGGCGTGCGCGTCGCGCATGCGCTGTCGAAGCGCAGGCTGGAAGTCGCCTTCGGCTGCTATCTCTTCATCGTCGGCAGCCGGTTTGTGATCAGCCTGCTGACCGGGAAGTAGCCGCGCTCCTCATCGGCGGCAGCCGCACCTCGCTGTGCCGCCACTTGCGCAGGTCGCCCGCGCCCTCGATGCGGCCGGCTTCAGCGAGCGCGATGATGCGGGCGGCGATGATCTCGGGAGCGATCGGGTTCAGTCTGCGCCTCGCAGCGCACGCAGACGTCCCCGACGATCTTCGCCATCTTCAGCAACCTCGGCTTCAGCGCCGCGAAGATCAGCGCGTCGAGATAGGCCTCGGTGATCGCATCCGGCAGCGTCACATCCTGCCAGCGCAACTTGCTGCTGATCCGCGGACGCTCCGGGGCGGCTCCAATTCGGGATGTTCACGGTAGAGCGTCCGCTTCAGTTTGAAAATCAGCACCGTGTGCATATCGAGCAAGCGCCTCCTTAAAGAGCGCCTGCGTCCGGCTTGTCGAGCTTGACGATGGCGTCGGTCGCGCGATGGAGCGCACGGGAAAGGCCGGTCAGGTGCTTCTTGATCTCGTTGGCTTGGTCACGGTCCATGAGATGCCTTGCTCACTTCGAATAAATCTTCGAATACGTATCCCGCAAAATATTCTTCTGCACCTTGCCCATGGCGTTGCGCGGCAGTTCGTCGACGACGAACACGCGCTTCGGCATCTTGAATTTCGCCAGCCGCCCGTCGAGCGCCTTCAGCACGGAGGCTTCGCGTCACCTCGGCGCCCTTGTTGCAGACCAGCACCGCGGTGACGCCCTCGCCGAAATCGGCATGCGGCACGCCGATCACGGCGGACTCGACCACGCCGGGCATGGCGTCGATCTCGCTCTCGATTTCCTTCGGATAGACGTTGAAGCCGCCGGAGATCACGAGATCCTTGCCGCGGCCGACGATGTGGACATAGCCCTCGGTCGTCGATCTTGCCGAGATCGCCGGTGATGAAGAAGCCGTCGTCGCGGAATTCGGCCTTGGTCTTTTCCGGCATGCGCCAATAGCCCTTGAAGACGTTCGGGCCCTTGACCTCGATCATGCCGATCTCGTCGCGCGCCAGCTCCTTGCCGGTTTCGGGATCGGTGACGCGCAGGGAGACGCCGGGCAGCGGGAAGCCGACCGCGCCGGGCACGCGATCGCCGTCATAGGGGTTCGACGTGTTCATGTTGGTCTCGGTCATGCCGTAGCGCTCGAGCACGGCGTGGCCGGTGCGCGCCGACCATTCGCGATGGGTGTCGGCGAGCAGCGGCGCCGAGCCCGGAGATGAACAGCCGCATGTGCTTCGGTCGTTTCCTTCGACAGCGCCGGCATGCTGCAGCAGGCGGGTGTAGAAGGTCGGCACGCCCATCAGCACGGTGGCGCGCGCCATCAGCTTGATGATCAGCTCGGGATCGAGCTTCGGCAGGAAGATCATCGAGGCGCGCGCGAACAGCGTGACGTTGCTCGCCACGAACAGGCCGTGGGTGTGGTAGATCGGCAGCGCGTGGATCAGCACGTCGTCCTTGGTGAAGCGCCAGTAGTCGACCAGCGAGTAGCGAGTTCGACGCGAGATTGTCGTGGGTCAGCATCGCGCCCTTGGAGCGGCCGGTGGTGCCGGAGGTGTAGAGGATCGCGGCGAGATCGTCGTTGCCGCGCGGCACGGTGGTGAATTCGGCCGTCGCCTTCGCGGCGGCATCCGTCAGCGAGCCCTTGCCGTCGGCTCCGAGCGTCTCGACCTTGGCGCCGACCTTGGCCGCGATCGCCGTCGATGCCCTCGGCCTTGGCGGGATCGCACACCACCAGCGACGGCTCGGCATCGCCGATGAAGTATTCGAGCTCGTTCAGCGTGTAGGCGGTGTTGAGCGGCAGATAGACCGCGCCGGCGCGCACGGTCGCCAGATACAGCACCAGCGCCGGCACCGATTTCTCGGTTTGCGCCGCAACGCGGTCGCCGGGCTTGACGCCGCGCGCCACCAGCACATTCGCCATCTGGCCGGCGCGGGCGATCAGGTCGGCATAGCTGATGCGCGTGCCGTCGAGCTCCTCGATCGCAAGCCGCTTGGGATCGTCGAGCTTGTCGAACAGGCGGGAAAACAGGTTGGCGTTGGCGGTCGTGTTCATGCAACATTCCCTACAGGGGCGGGCGCTGGCCGGGCAAATTCCGAGGCTGGATTAGCAAAAACGCCCTTCAAAAAGCAACGGAGACAGTTTGCATGACAAATAACGGGAAACGCGTGGCCTGGGTGACCGGCGGCGGCAGCGGCATCGGCGAGGCCGGGGCGGAGCATCTGGCCGCCGACGGCTGGATAGTCGTGGTTTCGGGGCGGCGCAAGGCCGAGCTCGACCGCGTGGTGAGCAAGATCACAGGCAAGGGCGGCAAGGCCGAGGCGATCGTGCTCGACGTCTCCAGCAAGGCCGACGTCAACAAGGCGGCGGAGGCCATCGTCGCCAAACACGGCCGCATCGATCTCCTCGTCAACAGCGCCGGCGTCAACGTCCCGAAGCGCAGCTGGGAGGATTTCGACCTCGACGGCTGGGACAAGGTCGTCGATATCAATCTCAACGGCGTGCTCTATTGCATGCGCGCGGTGCTGCCGGCGATGCGCAAGCAGAAGGACGGCTGCATCATCAACGTCTCGTCCTGGGCCGGCCGCCATGTCTCGAAGATGACGGGCCCGGCCTACACCACCACCAAGCATGCGGTGCTGGCGCTGACCCATTCCTTCAACATGGACGAATGCGTCAACGGCCTGCGCGCCTGCTGCTTCTCGCCGGGCGAGGTGGCGACGCCGATCCTGAAACTGCGCCCGGTGCCGCCGAGCGAGGCCGAGCAGGCCAAGATGCTGCAGCCGGAAGATTGCGGCCGCACCATCGCCTTCATCGCCAGCCTGCCGCCGCGCGTCTGCATCAACGAGATCCTGATCAGCCCGACGCATAATCGCGGGTTTATCGCGACGCCGAAGAGCAATGATTGAAGCGCAGACTCTCTCCACATGTCGTCCCGGCGAAAGCGCGGGACCCATAACCCCAGGGAGTAGTTGTTGAGAGCGAGCTGTGGCTCCAGCATCGTCACATCAGCTCGTCATCGTGGTTATGGGTCCCGGCTCGCGCTTCGCTTGGCCGGGACGACAGCGGAATACGCACTCACGACGCGCGCCACAAAATTAGTTTCAGGCATCACGAAAAATTTTCGTCCGAAACCACCGCAAAACCCTCCCGTAATTCGGCCAACGACGGCGCTGTCCCTCTCACCCCTGACGGACCGTTGTTTCCATCACCGGCGGATGCCCCGCCGGAACACTCAATCATCGGGAGACTATCCAATGTCGAAGCGTATTGCCCTGTTGTCCGCGGCCGCCTTCGCCGCACTCGCCCTCACCGCGACCGTCACTGCGCCGGTTTCCGCGCAGGAGAAGACCGTGATGGTCGGCGGCGCGGCGATGTTCCCCTCCAAGAACATCGTCCAGAACGCCGTCAATTCGAAGGACCACACCACGCTGGTCGCCGCGGTGAAGGCCGCCGGCCTGGTCGAGACCCTCGAAAGCAAGGGCCCGTTCACGGTGTTCGCGCCGACCAACGCCGCCTTCGGCAAGCTGCCGGCCGGCACGGTCGACACGCTGGTCAAGCCTGAGAACAAGGCGACCCTGACCAAGATCCTCACCTATCATGTCGTGCCCGGCAAGCTCGCCGCGCGCGACCTCAAGGACGGCATGAAGCTGAAGACCGCCGAGGGCGAAGAGCTCACCGTCAAGCACCAGGACGGCAAGGTCTGGATCATCGACGCCAAGGGCGGCCAGTCGATGGTGACGATCTCCAACGTCAATCAGTCCAACGGCGTGATCCATGTGGTCGACACCGTGCTGTTGCCGGCGTCCTGATCACCCCGCGTTCTGGCCAGCCCCAAAACAGGACGCGTGACGGGAGGCGAGCCGGGGCGACCCGGCTCGCTTTCTCGTGATCACGATAGGCCCCGTGCATGAAATGGATAGGCACGGGGTTGTAACGAAAAGCGCGAATTCGGCGTATATGTCGGTATCCAGCAGCGGTACGGAACACAGCCAGGAACTTGAATATGTCGAGCCTGACTGTGAACAACGAGCAGACCGCATCAGCCGCACCCAGCAAGGCGAAGGTGATTCAGCCGGCCTGGGTGCGCATCCTGCACTGGGTCAACGCCTTTGCCATGATCCTGATGATCATGTCGGGCTGGCAGATCTACAACGCCTCGCCCCTGTTCGAGGGCTTTACCTTCTCCAAATCGATCACGCTGGGCGGCTGGCTCGGCGGCGCGCTGCTGTGGCACTTCGCCGCGATGTGGATCCTGATGGTCAACGGGCTGATCTATCTCGCGCTCGGTCTTGCCACCGGCCGCTTCCGCAGGAAGCTGCTGCCGATCACGCCGGGCGGCGTGATCGCCGACACCAGGGCGGCGCTGACCGGCAAGCTCTCGCACGACGATCTCAGCAAATACAATTACGTGCAGAAGCTGCTCTACGCCGGCATCATCGTCGTCGGCGTGCTGATCGTGCTGTCGGGCCTGTCGATCTGGAAGCCGGTGCAGCTGCAATATCTGACCGCGTTGTTCGGCGGCTATGATGCCGCGCGTTACGTCCACTTCTTCTGCATGGCGGCGATCGTCGCCTTCATGGTGGTGCACATTGCTCTGGCGCTGATCGTGCCGAAGAGCCTGCGCGCCATGATCATCGGCCGCTGAGAGGAGGGTTTCAGATCATGGCCCGCAAACGCGCCCTTCTGATCCCCGGCGTCGACAAGCAAGCTGCTGGTCCGCGACGCCACCAAGGCGATGCCTGACTTGACGCGCCGCCGCTTCATCACCGGCGGCGCCAGCCTCGGCGCGCTGACGCTGCTCGCCGGCTGCGACGTCGTCGACAGTTCCTCCGCCGAGGAGATGCTGAAGCAGGTCTCGAAGTTCAACGACGCCGTGCAGCACTGGATGTTCAATCCGAACGCGCTGGCGCCGAAGTTCCCGGAAAGCATGATGAAGAAGCCGTTCCCGTTCAACGCCTATTACGATCTCGACGATGCGCCCGAGGTCGACGGCAAGAGCTGGAAGCTCGAAGTGCGCGGCCTCGTCGACAACAAGAAGCCGTGGACGCTGGACGAGCTCTACGCGCTGCCGCAGGTCAAGCAGGTGACGCGCCATATCTGCGTCGAGGGCTGGAGCGCGATCGGCAGCTGGACCGGCACGCCGCTGCGCGATTTCCTCAAGCTGATCGGCGCCGACACGAGGGCGAAATACGTCTGGTTCCAGTGCGCCGACAAGGACGGCTACAATTCGCCGCTCGACATGGCGACCGCGCTGCATCCGCAGACCCAGATGACGTTCAAATTCGCCGACGAGATTCTGCCGCGCGCCTACGGCTTCCCGATGAAGATCCGCGTGCCGACCAAGCTCGGCTTCAAGAACCCGAAATACGTGATCTCGATGGAAGTCACCAACGAGTACAAGGGCGGCTTCTGGGAAGACCAGGGATACAATTCGTTCAGCGGCAGTTAGGCATTCTGCCTCGGCAGCTTCCGCTGAAACGCCGACAGCACCGCGCCGAGCGCGAGCATCGCGGCCGACACATTGAGCGCTGACGAGAGACTGCCGACCGCATCGGTGATCGCGCCGACCGCGATCGGGCCCAGCGTCTGGCCGATGCCGAAGGCGATCGTCATCGCGGCGATGCTGGCGGGCCATTCGGCCGGCGGATAGTTGAGACGCACGAACGCCGTGGTCGATCCCACCACCGCAAAGAAGGCGACGCCGAACACCAGCGCCGAGATCGCGAGCAGGATCGGCGAATGGCCGAAGATCGGCAGCGCCGCGCCGATGGCGTTGGTGCCGAGGATGATGGTGGTGGCGAGCCCGCCGCGATCGAGCGCCAGCACCCGCCGCCACACCCATGGCGTCATGAACGCGGAGACGCCGATCAGGCCCCAGAAGGTCGCTTGCGCCGAAGCGCCGCCGCCGCCGTCGCGCACATAGGCGATCATGAAGGTCATGTAGGCGATGTAGCCCGCGCCGAACAGGAAGTAGGCGGCCAGATAGAACAGCACGGGAGTGACAGCGAATTTCACGCGCACGGCCTGGTCCATCACGGCATCGCCGCCGAGCGGCGCCAGCATCAGCGGCACGATCATGACGAGCGAGAGCGCCGTCAGCGCCCACCATACGATCCACCACGATCCCGGCCCGAAGGCTTGCAGCACATAAGGCGCGATCAATCCCGAGGCGAGGATGCCGCTGCCGGGACCGGCATAGAACAGGCTGAGCAGGAAGTTGGCGCGCGCGGGGTGGGATTGCGCAATCGTCGCCGCCAGCGCGCCGCCGCCGACGAAGCCGGCGGCCGCGGCAAAGCCGGCCAGCAATCGCGCAAAGCTCAGCGCGATGAAATTGCCCGTGAGCGCGCACAGCGCCAGCGAAGCCACGCAGGCGGCGGTGCCCCAGATCACGCTCGGCGCCAGCCCGAAGCGCTTGATCAGCGGCGAGGCGGTCAGCGCGCCGGCGAGATAGCCGACCGCATTGATGGTGTTCATGAAGCCGGCCGCCGAATAGGACCACGACAGCGAGTCGCGCATGTCGGGCAGCACCAGCGCATAGGCGAAGCGGCCGATGCCGAGCCCGATGGTCGGCGCCAGCGACAGGATGAGGATCAACCGCGCGGGATGCGGATAGGGATTGGAATGATGGGGGGCAGTCACAAAAAGCTCCGGCAATCCGCGCAGTGTGGCAGGCCGGCGCGGCCCTGCACAGCCCGGACGCCGCAGGGGTGTCTTGCCGTCGGCGCAACAATCTCAGCCCGCCAGCACCAGCGCGACGCCGGCGACGGTGAGCACCGTCCCGCCGACGATCCGCGCCGTGATGACGAGATGCTTCAATACGATGGCGCTGAGCACCAGGGTGACGATCGGAAAGATGGCGACGATCGGCGCCACCAGCGTGATCGGTCCGTGGCGCACGGCGGAAAACATCGTCAGCGTCGCAAGGCCGTTGAAGATGCCGGTGACGGCAAACCACGAGATGCCGGATGCCGGCGCCTTCGCGACGAAGGTTCCCGCGCGGACGCGCTGCACGATCAGCACCACCAGCGACGACATGACGTAGCCGATGAAGCAGGCCCACAGCGGGCTCGGCCACACTTCGAGTCCGAGCTTGACGATCGGCGGGATCACGCCGCGCACCAGTGCGGCCGCCAGCGGCAGCAGCAGCGCAAGACTTCGCCAGTGGCCGAGGTCGCGCGGCCGGGTGACGCTGATGATGACGGCGCCGAGCACCGCGATCGTGAGGCCGGCGAGCTGCGCCGCCCGCAGCGGCTCATGCAGCAGCACGACGGCGAGCGCGACCGAGAACAGCGGCGCGAGGTTGCCCAGTGTCGAGGTGATGACCGGCCCGAGCGCGCGGTTGGAGGCAAAGGCGAGCAGCGTCAGGCTGGCCGGAAAGAACAGCCCGATCGCGGCGAAGATCGGCAGGCCGCGCCAGACGATCGGCTCGCCGGCGAGGACAAAGGGCGAGATCAGCAGGAACAGCAGCGTGAAACTGGGGATGCTGACGGCCGCGCCCGACAGCGGCTCCATGGTCCGCAGGCCGAGTTGGGAGGTCACTACGGCCGCGCCGAGAAAGGCCGCGGACGCAAAGGCAAACAGGATGGCGGCGGTCATTGCATTCCGTCTTGCAACTTGTATTGAAGCCGATTTTCCCGCCGATGGCGAGCGCCTTGCCAATCCTTTCGCGGCGTTCTAGCACTCCGCCGCGCCCCGCAATTGCGGCGAAACGAGGACCTGACATGGCGACCCACAAACTGCTGCTTCTCCCCGGCGACGGCATCGGCCCCGAAGTGATGGGCGAGGTGAAGCGCCTGATCGGCTGGCTGAACAGCGCAGGGCATCGCCTCCTTCGAGACCGAGGACGGGCTGGTCGGCGGCGCGGCCTATGATGCGAGCAAGCAGAGCATCACGGATGCGACCATGGCGCAGGCCAAGGCAGCGGATGCCATCATCTTCGGCGCGGTCGGCGGCCCGAAATGGGACGCGGTTCCCTATGAGGCGCGGCCCGAGGCCGGCCTGCTGCGGCTGCGCAAGGATCTCGGCCTGTTCGCGAACCTGCGTCCTGCGGTGTGCTATCCGGCGCTGGCCGATGCCTCCAGCCTGAAGCGCGAGGCGGTCGAAGGCCTCGACATCATGATCGTGCGCGAGCTCACCGGCGGCGTCTATTTCGGCGAGCCCAAAACCATCACCGATCTCGGCAACGGCCAGAAGCGCGCCATCGACACCCAGGTCTACGACACCTACGAGATCGAGCGCATCGGCCGCGTCGCCTTTGACCTGGCGCGCAAGCGGCGCAACAAGGTCACCTCGATGGAGAAGCGCAACGTCATGAAGTCGGGCGTGCTCTGGAACGAGGTGATGACCCAGGTGCATGCGCGCGAATACAAGGACGTCACGCTGGAGCACCAGCTCGCCGATTCCGGCGGCATGATGCTGGTGAAGGCGCCGAAGCAGTTCGACGTCATCGTCACCGACAATCTGTTCGGCGACATGCTCTCCGACATCGCGGCGATGCTGACCGGCTCGCTCGGCATGCTGCCCTCGGCGTCGCTCGGCGAGATCGATGCCAAGACGAAGAAGCGCCGCTCGCTGTTCGAGCCGGTGCACGGCTCCGCGCCCGACATCGCCGGCCAGAGGCCTCGCCAATCCGATCGCGATGATCGCGTCCTTCGGCATGGCGCTGCGCTATTCCTTCGACATGGGCGCGCTGGCCGACAAGGTCGATCAGGCCATTGCCGCGGTGCTCGCCAGCGGCCTGCGCACCGCCGACATCAAGTCGGAAGGCACGACCGCAGCCAACACCCAGCAGATGGGCGAGGCGATCCTCAAGGAACTGCAGAAGCTGCACTAGAGCATGTTCCGGAAAAGTGTGAAGCGGTTTTCCCTGCGACAAACGCGAAGCGTTTGCGCGGAGATCATGCTCCAACAAACGACAAAAAAAGCCCGGCGCGAGCCGGGCTTTTTCGTGAAGCGCTGAGAGAAATCAGTACGGCAGCGGGAAGCGCTGCGGATAGCCGCCCATGTCGGACGGCGGATTGAGCGGCTGGCGATCGATCGGCCGCTGGCGGTTCTCGCGCGCGAAGGATCGGGTACCCATACGGCGACGGGAAGGCGTAGTCCTGGAATTTGCGGTCGCCCGGCAGCACTTCGGTGCCGGCGTCGAGCCAGGAGCGCGTGGTGATGTAGACGCGCGTGTTGCCCTGCTGGATGACGCGGTTCGGTCCGCCCGGGCCATAATAGACGCGGCCGTTTTTGTCGTACTTCATCTGGGTCTGCTGCGCGGTGGCCGGCAGCACGCCGATCGCGAGGACGGCGACGGCCGCAAACAGCACTGGAATTTTCGAAGTCATTCGCGTCCCCGTCATTGCGCCATCAGGAACTCGCAGGCGCCGGTGTCCAATTTGGGGCTATCCTAGCCCCCGGCGAGGTCGCCCCACTAGGTCAATTGGGCCACACCCGGGACAGATAATACGCCCGCAGCGTTAAAAGTTGCATGAAAACCAGCGGCTTGGCCGCAATACCGCCTTACATCGCGCCGCGCAGGCCCGGCTTGTCCGAGCCGGACACCCAATCGATGCGGCAATCGGCGCGCTTCAGGTCGGCGCGGGCGAACAATTCGGCAAGCCGCGCGTCATTGCCGGCGGCGATCAGGCTGAGCCGGTTGAGCATGCAGGTAATCGCAGCGCCACGGGCCGCAGCGGTTTCGCCCTGGCAGACGTAGCCGGAAATACGTAAGGCGGGCTGGTCGACGGCTTTCAGGAAGCCGAGGCAGGCGCTGTCGTTCATGCGAAGCAGCGTGACGGGACCGAACTTGCTGTCGATGACGCCGAGGCCGCGAGCCACTGCCGGCTGCTCGAATTCGCCGCCCGGCCGGTAGATTTCGAGTTCGGCAACGGCTTGTCCGTCGGCGTCCCAGCGCAGCACGTCCTTGCGGCCGCCCTCGGGATGCCGGAAAATCCGGTAAGATTTTGATTTGTAAGATAAATCAGAGCCGATAATGGCGAATGCCGGGGTTGAGCGATTGGCCAGCGTCCAGTCCGGCCGCGCCGACGTCTCGACGTGCATCTGCGGCAGTTGATCCCAGAGGTAGACGCCCAGGATAAAGAACAGCGCCAGCGTGCAGATATAGGCGATCAGTCGCGCCAGCGTTCCGCACACTTCGTCCACCGCGCACTTCAGCGCGGTACGGATCCTGCCGGTAGCATGGGGGGCGGCCGGAACGGCCTGGAACGACTGCATGTAACGCCCGAAAACCACGTCTAACGTTGTGTTAAGGGTGTTTCTCGCATAGAAGCGCTGCCTCTTCCCTTATCGGCCGCGGGCGAGGGGAAGGCATTTTTCTTCGGAGAGTGAACGATGGGTTACAAAGTCGCAGTGGTCGGCGCCACCGGCAATGTCGGGCGCGAGATGCTCAACATTCTCGATGAGCGGAAATTCCCTGCCGACGAGGTCGTGGCTCTCGCTTCGCGCCGCAGCATGGGCGTCGAGGTGTCCTATGGCGACCGCACCCTGAAGGTCAAGGCGCTGGAGCATTATGACTTCTCCGACGTCGACATCTGCCTGATGTCGGCGGGCGGCGCGGTGTCGAAGGAATGGTCGCCGAAGATCGGCGCCGCCGGCGCGGTCGTGATCGACAATTCCTCGGCCTGGCGCATGGACCCGGACGTGCCGCTGATCGTGCCGGAAGTGAATGCCGACGCGGTCGGTGGATTCACAAAAAAGAACATCATCGCCAACCCGAACTGCTCGACCGCGCAGCTCGTCGTCGCGCTGAAGCCGCTGCACGACAAGGCGACCATCAAGCGCGTGGTGGTGTCGACCTATCAGTCGGTGTCGGGCGCCGGCAAGGACGCGATGGACGAACTGTTCTCGCAGACCAAGGCCGTCTACACCAACGAGGAACTGGTCACCAAGAAATTCCCCAAGCGTATCGCCTTCAACGTCATCCCGGAGATCGACGTGTTCATGGAAGACGGCTACACCAAGGAAGAGTGGAAGATGATGATGGAGACCAAGAAGATTCTTGATCCCAAGATCAAGCTCACCGCCACCTGCGTGCGCGTGCCCGTGTTCGTCGGCCACTCCGAAGCGGTCAATATCGAATTCGAAAACCCGATCACGGCGGACGAAGCGCGCGACATCCTGCGCCGGGCGCCGGGCTGCCTGGTCATCGACAAGCACGAGCCGGGCGGCTACGTCACGCCCTATGAGGCGGCCGGCGAGGACGCCACCTATATCAGCCGCATCCGCGAGGACGCGACGGTGGAGAACGGCCTCGTGCTGTGGTGCGTCTCCGACAATCTGCGCAAGGGCGCCGCGCTGAACGCGATCCAGATCGCGGAATGCCTGATCAACCGCAAGCTGATCAGCGCCAAGAAGAAAGCGGCGTAAGACGGCAGCCGGAGAGTCGCAAATGACCGAACAGCCGGCGCCTTCCACCTATCAGCCGAACCCGAAGCTCAAGAAAATCGAGCACGGCTTCGAAAGCATCATCTTCAACAGCCGCTGGCTGATGGCGCCGTTCTATTTCGGCCTCGTCGTCAGCCTTGCCGTGTTGCTGCTGAAATTCTGCATGGTGCTCTTCGAATTCATCATCCATGCGCCGGGCTCGAAGGAAAGCGACATCATCCTCGGCGTGCTCGGGCTGATCGACATCTCGCTGACCGGCAATCTGATCCTGATCGTGGTGTTCTCGGGCTACGAGAATTTCGTCTCCAAGATCGATCCCGGCGGCCATCCCGACTGGCCGGAATGGATGACCAAGATTCATTTCGGCGGGCTGAAGCAGAAGCTGCTGGCCTCGATCGTCGCGATCTCGGCGATCCAGGTGCTGAAGGCCTTCATGAACATCGACAGTCATTTCGATTCGACCAAGCTCGCCTGGCTGGTCGGCGTGCACCTGGTGTTCGTGTTCTCGGCCTTCATGCTGGCGATCGGTGACCGCTATCGGGCGGCGATCACGGCGGGGAGTAGCGGCTGCGTCGTAAGTCGCCGACCGCTCGTAGTGCCGGGCCCGTCACCGCGTCGATGTTGGCGAACCAGAGCTGTCACAGCAGCGCGCTTCATCACTTGCCGACGCGGCGTACGGATCCGGCCTTCGTCAGGATGAGGGTCACGCGCTACTCCCGCGCGCTGCGGAATTCCTTGGCTTCCGGATCGAGCACGAATAACGAGCCCTCGGCGACGCCGAAATAGGCGCCGTGCAGCTCCATTTCGCCCTTCTGCACGCGTTCGCGCACGAAGGGGAAGGTCATCAGGTTTTCCAGGCTGCGGAACACCGCCGCCTTTTCGATGCGGACGGTGAAATCGTGCATGGTCTCGTGGTCGCGCTGCTCGACCACTTCGCCCGGCTTGATGAACATCGCCATCCATTTGCCGATGAAATCGCCCGCCGACAGCGGCTTTATTTTGTCGATGAAGGCGCGGATGCCGCCGCACTGGGCGTGGCCGAGCACGACGACGTGCTTCACCTGCAGCACGTTGACGGCATATTCCAGCGCCGCCGAGACGCCATGGGTGCCGCTGTCGGGCTGGTAGGTCGGCACCAGATTGGCGACGTTGCGCACGACGAACAATTCGCCGGGGCCGGCATCGAAGATCACTTCCGGCGAGACACGGGAGTCGCAGCAGCCGACCACCATCACCGCCGGCGACTGGCCGCGCTCGGACAGTTCGCGGTAGCGCGACTGCTCGGTCGGCAGGCGCTGCGAGGTGAAAGTCCGATAGCCGTCGAGGAGGTGTTGCGGGAAGGGTGCCATGCCCTTGCCTAACCATATGCCGACGACGGGAACAAGGCTTCCGGGAACGGAAACGGAATGCTATCGCCTGCGTTCCAGCAAATGCCTTTGGAGAACCGCCATGATCCGTCCGCGCCGCAGCCTGCTGTTCATGCCGGGATCGAACGCGCGGGCGCTGGAAAAGGCGCGCACCCTGCCGGTCGACGGCCTGATCCTCGACCTCGAGGACGCGGTGGCGCCCGACGCCAAGGCGGTGGCGCGCGACCAGATTGCGCAGGCGGTGGTGGCACGCGGTTTTGGCAAGCGCGAAGTGCTGATCCGCATCAACGCGCTCGATACGCCGTGGTGGATCGATGACCTCACCATGGCCGGCAAGGCGAAGCCGGACGGCATCCTGGTGCCGAAAATTTCAAGCGTCGCCGATCTCACCGCGATCGCCGATCGCCTCAGCGACATCAACGCCGACCAGTCGATCCGGGTCTGGGCCATGATCGAGACCGCGCGCGCGATCCTCGATGCCGACAAGATCGCGGCCGCCTCGCGCGATTCCGAGATGCGGCTCGCCGGTTTCGTGTTCGGGCCGAACGACATTTCGCGCGAGACGCGCATCCGCATGAAGCCGGGCCGCGCCGAGATGATCCCGATGATCACCCACTGCATCCTCGCCACCCGCGCGCACGGGCTGGAAATCCTCGATGGTCCCTACAGCGACATCCAGAATATCGACGGCTTTGCCGCCGAATGCGCCCAAGGCCGCGACCTCGGCTTTGACGGCAAGACGCTGATCCATCCGAGCCACATCGCGGCGTGCAACGAGATCTTCACGCCGCCGGCGGAGGAGGTGGAGATGGCCCGCCGGATCATCGCCGCGTTCCAGCAACCGGCAAACGCCGGCCGCGGCGCGATCCAGCTCGACGGCCGCATGGTGGAGCGCCTGCATGCCGATATGGCCAGGCGCACCATCGCGATCGCGGACGCGATCGCGGCGATGGCTCACTAGGAATCAGGAATGCGTGTTGGCGTTTTGGGTGGCGGGCTTCAGGGCTGTTGCATCGCCCTGGCTTTGGCGGCGCGTCGCATTCCCGTCGTCCTGTTTGACCGGAATGACCGGCTGCTCAGCCGTGCCGCGATCGCCAACGAAGGCAAGATCCATCTCGGCTACATGTATGCCAATGATCCGACCGGCGCGACGGCGCGGATGATGATGCAGGGAGCATTGGCTTTCGCGCCGTTCTTCGAGCGGCAGCTTGGCGTGCCTGCGGCTTCGCTGGCGCTGTCGCGGCCTGCCGCCTATGTCGTGCATCGCGACAGCCAGCGATCCGTCGAGGAAGTGACCCGCTATCTCGCGGCTATTCATGCGCTGTTGCATGAAGCGAGCGAGGGCAGGCGGGACGCTTACTTCGGCCGCGATCTGTCGGCCGATTTGCGAAAGTGGTCGGATGCGGAGCGCGAAACCGCCTTTGATCCGAAGATTGCGCTTGCAGCATTCGACTCGCCGGAGGTGGCGATCGATCCGGTGGCGCTCGCGGAATTGGTGCGCCGGCGGCTTGCCGATGAGCCACTGATCGAGGTTCGGCTCCGTCACGACGTGACCTCGGTCGATGATGACGGCGGCGGCTTCGCGGTGTGTGCGGCCACGGCCGATGGCCCGCAGCGCGAGCGCTTTGACCACGTTGTCAATGCGTTGTGGGACGGCCGCTTCGCGGTCAATGAGAAGCGCGGCGTGCGGCCGAACCGGCCATGGCTGCATCGGCTCAAATATGGCGTCAGCTTCCGGTTACCGAAGAGCATGGCGCTGCCGCCGAGCGCGACATTCGTGTCGGGGCCGTTTGGCGAGGTCGTCAGCTATGATGACGGATTGACGTACCTGACATGGTATCCCGTCTGCCTCCGGGCCATCTCGGGCGAGATCGCGCCGCCGCACTGGGAAACCTATCCGCCGGAGCCGTTGCGCTCGGAACTGCTGGAGGGGACGCTGCATGCGATGGCGCAATTTGTGCGATCGCTGCACAATATCGAGATCGGCGAATTGGAAGACGTCACCGTGAAGGGCGGCGTGATCGTGGCCTGGGGCGCTACCGACATCTATGATCCCGCAAGTGAGTTGCATCGCCGTTTCGAGATCGGCGTCACCTCGACAGGCGGCTTCCATTCCGTCGATCCCGGCAAGCTGACCATGGCGCCTTACTTCGCCGATATCTGTGCGGCGCGGATTGCAGGGGATAGTCCGCGATGAGCGGTCCTCTCGTCACCATCGGTGTTCCCGTCTATCGCGGTGCGGACCAAATTCCGGCCACGCTGGAGAGCCTGCAACGGCAGACCTATCCGCATCTCGACGTCGTGATTTCCGTGGATGCGGGCGATACCGAGACGGCGCGCGCCTGCGAACCCTTCCTCAAGCGTGACGAACGCTTTCGCATGACGGTGCAGCCTGAGCGGCTGGGCTGGGCCGGCAATACCGACTGGACGATGCGCCAGCGCCGCGGCGAGTTCTACATCTTCAATCAGCATGACGACCAGACCACGCCGGATTACGTCGCGGCCCTCGTGGAGGCTGCAACGCGTTACCCTGAAGCGTCGGTATGTTTCACGGAAATGCATTCCACGGGACTGCGGACTCTGGTGCAGCCTGGCGTGGCCTTGTCCGGACCTCCGCTCGAGCGTGCGAAGACCTGCATGGAGAATCTGGACCATGTCCCGTTCCGCGGATTGATCCGCGGCTCCGCCCTGGCGAGATCGGCGGGCCTGGTGCTGGCCGATTTCAATCCTTTCGACAGCTTCGGCTCGGAGCTGCGGTTGATGACC
This sequence comes from uncultured Alphaproteobacteria bacterium, assembly GCA_963726865.1. Taxonomy (GTDB): domain Bacteria; phylum Pseudomonadota; class Alphaproteobacteria; order Rhizobiales; family Xanthobacteraceae; genus Bradyrhizobium. Next base: position 255,908 of record CAVSEE010000017.1, read on the forward strand.
GAGCTCGCGCTGCTGGGCGAGTTTCGCCGTGTACCGGGGCCCGATCTACTACAAGCGCCTGCATGGCAAGAACATTCATCTGACGCGGAATAGTTTTTCCGATCAGCAGAGATTGCTGGCCTGGGCATGTCTCGGGGCGTGGTTGATCGAAGTGATCGTGCCGGCGGGTCACGATGAGACCGAGCGACGCGGGCTGTTTGATGCGGTGCTCAATCGTTTCGTCGTGCTGAAGGACAAATGGCGGTGGCTGAGAATCCCCTCGCGGGCGCTGGCTCAATCCGCGTCACCTGCCCTGGAGCCTCTTCGTAACTTGCTGGCACGATTGAAGAAGAATGAAGGACTGGCGAAGGTCGTCAGTGGCCGTTTCATGCTCTACGAGGCCGATGACGGCGCAAAGCGCGCGGCATTGCTTCGCGCCATTATTGCCAGGCTCAAGAGTGAGGGCCGGTTCGATCCATCAGCCTCCCTTTGCCTGAGTTGGGAGCAAATCGAAGCCGACGCGCTCAAGCGCTTTGCGTAGAGCGCGCCGGGTTGCGGCGGCCGCCACGCTACTTTGCATGGGGTTGTTTTCGACATTTTTGGTGTTTGCCGGCGCGATGCCCAATCGCTGCGGGACGCGATACCGGGTTTAGTCCCGCCGCAAGCTGAGAATGAACCGCACGAGATCATCGGCTTGATCGGGTGCGATGATCAAATTGGGCATGCTCTGGTGATTTGAGCGCAGGAACACTTTCAGCGACAGCTCCGTCGTTGAGGTCCGGTTTGCGATCCCGATGAAATCGGGCGCGCGACGAAGCACGCCGGGACTTGCCGTCTCAAGCGAATGGCATTCTCTGCACCAAGCCTCGGCCAGGCGACGTCCGTTGGAAATGCTGTCCTGTCCGGCCGGCGCGCCGGCGGCGGTGTGCAAGCGGATCAGCACCAAGGCTGCCAGCGCAATCAAGACCGCGATCAAGGTCCGGAACCAGATGGTACGCGACATGGATCGGTGCGGGTCTAGTGCTTGGCCAAGTCGCCCAGGGCGTCAATGGTCGGCGCGTTCGGGCAGTAATCCCTGTAATGCTGTGCGGCGGTGCCGTCGGCAAGCTCGCCGTGGCAGTGCGCCTTGTCCTGGCACAGCCCGCAGACGCGCTGCATGTCCCGAACCATCAGCGGTTCGACGCGCATGAGGTCCGCGACGTCGATGCCGAGTGCCTTCAGCATTTTCGGCATTTCGTCGGCGCTGTGCTCGCCGGCCTGAACCAGCCTCTCGAGATCGTCGGCGGAAATCCGCAAGTCGCGCGCGATCAGGTCGAAATCGGTCCGGTTCATCCGGCGGATTTCGCTCAGATCCCGGCGATGCTTGATCCAGTCGGCAAACTTGTCGATCCAGAATTCGACGATGGGAAAAGTCTCGTGCTGGGCAGTCATGGCGCCCTCCGGTCGATGCAAAAACCTGCACAATATGACCAGAAGCAGCGGCAGGGCGTGTTGCGGCAGATCAAACAACCCGCAACTTTCAGGTGCGCGTCCGGCCTGCGCGTTGTCCGCGCTTGTGCTGCGCGCCCCCCGGATCGACCGCACCGGCACCGTCATGCCGCCGCGACTGCCGCGGGCTCTTCCCGGTCCAGCGCTTGAAGGCATGGGTGAAGGCGCTGACCTCGCGATAGCCGAGCAGCCAGGCGATGCGGGAGACGGAAAGGCCTTCCGCCAGATAGCGCGTCGCCAGATCGACCTTCAGTTCGTCGAGGATTTGCGAGAAGCTCAGGCCTTCGTCGGCCAGCCGCCGCGCCAGCGTGCGATGGCTGAGCCCGAGGCGGCGGGCGATCTCATGGGCGCGCGCCTTGCCATGCGGCAACAGCGGCGCGATCGCATTCTCGACCTCCAGCCGCAACGGTACGGCGCCGCCGTCGCGGCGATGCGCCAGCGCCTCGTCGCAATAGCGGGTGAGCAATTCGTTGAGATACAAGTCGGCGCCGACCACTGGCGTCCGGCCCACGGCTTCTGGAAACACCACTTCGTCAATGCCGGCGTCGAATTCGATTGCGCAGCCGAGGAAGGCGCGCAGTTCGGCAGGCGTCTTCCTTCCGTGATGGATCACCCTGACCTGGGAAGGCACCAGCCGGCGATTGGAGAGATGCCGACAAAGGCGAACGATGATGGTCAGCCAGAACTCGATATGCTGCCGGTCGCCGCGCCGCTCGACATTGACGTAGCGGAAGCCGATGCCGGTTTCGCGGCCTTCGCGAAGCCGCAAGCTGACGCCCTCGTTGACGATGCTGCTGTAGCGCGCCGCCTTGTGCAGGGCCTCAGTCAGCACTTCGGAGGAGGCCAGCACGTAGTAGACGAGCCCGAGCTCGCGCAGCTCGCAGTCGCGCGCGAGATGAAAGCCGAGCAGGTCATCGTCGAGCGCATGGGACGCCAGCTCGAGAAACCTGATCTGGCTCTGCACGGAGATGCGCGCCTTGCGATCCTCGATTTGTGCTGCCGTCAGCCCGGCCTTGGCGAGCAGCGGCCTGGGCGGAATTCCCGCCGCGCGCAGCCGCGCCGCCAGCAGGCGGGAGATGCCGCCGGATGCGCTTGGCAGAGCTTCTAGTCGGAATTTTCGCGGGGCGGCCACGGGCTTCTCCGGGAAACTACCTGTCGGCAATTTGTTCGCGCCACTGGCCCGCGCCGTGGCGCCTGAAGTCAACTGATTGGCACCAAATAACAAGATTTGCCGCGGCTTGTCTCCTACCCGTTTGGCCGCATCCGATCCGGCATTGCGGCCGCAGATCGCATCTTTCCTCGAACCGATTGAAGAATTCATGTTGAACCAGACCAGGATTGCCGTGTTCATCGACGGCGCCAACCTCTACGCGACCGCCAAGGCGCTCGCCTTCGACATCGACTACAAGAAGCTGCTGCGGGAGCTGCAGAGCCGCGGCAATCTGCGTGCGCGCGTTCTATTACACGGCGATCTTCGAGGACCAGGAATATTCCTCGATCCGTCCGCTGGTCGACTGGCTCGACTACAACGGCTATACGGCCGTCACCAAGGTCAGCAAGGAATACACCGACGCTTCCGGCCGCCGCAAGGTCAAGTCCGACATGGATATCGAACTCGCGGTCGACGCGATGGAGATGGCGCCACATGTCGACGAAATCATCCTGTTCTCCGGCGACGGCGATTTCCGTTCGCTGGTCGAGGCGCTGCAGCGCCGCGGCGTGCGCGTGACGGTGATCTCCACCATCGTCTGCCAGCCGCCGATGATCGCCGACGATCTGCGCCGCCAGGCAGACGGCTTCATCGATCTGCAGGAGTTGCGCGTCCGGATCGGCCGCGATCCGGCTGAACGGCCGGCAGCGCCGCGCGAACCGCGGCCGCGGGGATTGCCCGGAACGCCCTGCGCTTAAGCGAAGCGTTGGGAGGCCCACGCATAGAGGCTGCCGCGCAGCGGCGCCTGATTGCCGCGGCCTTTTGGCGAGATGTGCAGGCCGATCACGCCGGGATCGGCAATCAATCTGGAAAAGTCCGACGGTTCGAAAAAGAGTTCTGGCTCGGCGTGCACGGCGTAGAACGACTGCTTTGGCAGAGCGTGGTGGATTTCGCCGTGGCGTTGGGCCAGCGCGGTCAGTGAGGCCGGTCCATAGATGGCAACGCGAAGATTCGCGGCCCGGCTCGAGCCGGTCGCGCAATCGGCGCAGCGCCAGCACCAGCCGATGGCGAAGCGCGAGCCAGTCCGGCTCCAGCTCCTCCCGATGCCATCAGGTCGTGGAAGGCTTTCACGATCGGATCGTCGGCGGGCAGATAGAGCACGGAGTTGCCGAGCTGGCGCGGCCGCTCCCAGGCGAAGTACGGCTTTGCCGGATCGATCTCGACGGGCTTCAGCAGCAGCACGTCGGCGTCGAGCCAGAGTCCCGCCTTCTGCGCCATCAGGCGCATGCGGAAAAAATCGGAGAATTGCAGCGTGGTCCAGTCGCGCCAGCTTCCATCCGGCTGTGGCGGGCGGAGTCTTTCCGCGAAGGCATGCGGCAGCACGCTTTCGGCCTCGGCATTGCCGACGCCGTCCGGCAGGCCCGGCAGCGGATCGAAGCTGTAGACGGTAACCTTGTGACCGGCAGCGACTTGCGAACGCAGGCAGAGCGTTCGCAGCCGGTCGAGCGGGCCTTGCCAGAAGGTGACGATGTCAGGACGCATCATGCCTAACATAGCGTTTTCAAGCGAAGTGGGTACCGGTTCGCGTGAAGAAAACGCGTCAACAAGAAAGTTAGGCCCAGGCGCGCTCTTGCTTGAGCTTGGCCTCGTAGGAATCGATCGAGGACTTCTTCTCCATCGTCAGCCCGATGTCGTCGAGGCCGTTGATCAGGCAATGCTTGCGGAACGGATCGATCTCGAACTTCACCTTGCCGCCGTCGGGGCCGCGGATTTCCTGGTTCGGCAGGTCGATGGTCAGCGTGGCGTTGGCGCCGCGCTCGGCATCATCGAACAGCTTGTCGAGATCTTCCTGGCTGACGCGGATCGGCAGAATGCCGTTCTTGAAGCAGTTGTTGTAGAAGATGTCGCCGAACGAGGTCGAGATCACGCAGCGGATGCCGAAGTCGAGCAGCGCCCAGGGCGCGTGCTCGCGGCTCGAGCCGCAGCCAAAGTTGTCGCCGGCGACCAGCACCTTGGCATTGCGATAGGCCGGCTTGTTGAGGATGAAGTCGGGATTCTCGCTGCCGTCGTCCTTGTAGCGCTGCTCGGAGAACAGCCCCTTGCCAAGGCCGGTGCGCTTGATGGTCTTCAGGTACTGTTTTGGGATGACCATGTCGGTGTCGACATTGATGATCTTCAGGGGCGCCGCGACGCCTTCCAGCGTGGTGAACTTGTCCATCTCTGCACTTCCGGGTCGGAAATTGGGGAATTAAGGCCGTTCAGGGCCGCAGGTTTATCGCGATTGGGGGCGGCTTCAAAGGCCCAGAAAGCGCAATCCTATCCAGCGGACGCCTCAATCGCCTCCATATCGGCGTCGGAGAGGCCGAAATGGTGGCCGATTTCGTGGATCAGCACATGGCGGACGATATGGCCGAGCGTCTCGTCATGCTCGGCCCAGTAGTCCAGGATCGGCCTCCGGTAGAGCCAGATCATGTTGGGCAGGCGGGCGATGTCGCCATGGCTCTGCTGCGGCAGGCCGACGCCCTGAAACAGGCCGAGCAGGTCGAACTCGCTTTGCGCCTGCATCTCGTCCAGCACCTCGTCGGTCGGGAAATCGTCGACGCGGATGATCACCCCCTCGCTCAGCGCGCGGAAGGTTTTGGGCAGGCGCTCGAAGATTTCGTGCGCCATCGCCTCCATTTCGGCGAGAGTGGGTGCTTTGATCTCGGGCAGCATGGGTCTTGTTTAGCGCGGGTTCCGGACAAGTCCATGCCGGTTTTGGCCGCGGGCGGCGGTTGACCTTGACGCGGGCAATCGGAGACTTTACGGCCTGAAATCGAGGTTCGGATGGGTGCGATGAAGCGGATTGTGACGGCAGGCCTTGTGGCAGCGTTCGCCGGCGTGGTGCTGCAGACGGAAAGCGCACCGGCGCAGAATGCGGCGCCGGGCGTCCGCGTGGCGCAGGCCGGCACCGTTTACGTGGCGCCGCCGCGCAAGCTCCGCCGCGTGCCGGTCTATCCGCGCGACCATTACGATCCCGACGTCTATCCGCGCTACAATCCCGGCCCGAACGCCAAGCGCGAGTGCAATGCCTATTACGTGCAGGAAGCCCGGCCGAGCGGCACGGTGATCACCCCGCGCATGAACTGCTACTGGCGGCCGGGTTAGATTCTATTTTTGACGCGTTTTCTTCACGCGAACCGGTACCCACTTCGCTCGAAAACGCTATCTTCCGCAACGCGCCGATCAGCCCGGCGCCGACCACAAGCGCGGATGCGCCATAGACCAGGATCGCCATCGCGATCTGCGTCAGGCTGGCTTGCGTTTCCCGCCGACGTTCCCGGGCCTTGTGCCGCCAATGCCGCATCGGATGCCAGCGCCGATCGCAATCGCGGACAGCACGAGCGCTGCAGTGTGTTGCCTCATTGCGGATGCCATGACGACCTCCTCCATCGGCCCCGATCGAGATACGGCTCAAGTCTACGCCGGTTTCCCACTTGTGGGGATGGTCCTCGGCTGGCAATTTGCGGTTAGCGGCGTGGAGGAGCGGCGATGAAGATCTGGATGGGCACGACGGTTGTCGCGGCAGCATTGGCATTCAGCGCGCCGGCAGCGATTGCCGGAACCAAGCCTGCGCCACAGGCGAAAGCGACTTCGACGTCCGACGCAACCGATCTCGGTGCGCGCCGCGTTTATCGACGCGCTCCCGTTTATGCCGTCGCACCTCCCACCTATTTCGCGCGGCCTTACTACTACCGGCCATATCCATACGCGCTGCCCGCGCCGTTCTTCCTCGGCTTCGGTTATCTCCCGTACTATTGAGACAACGCGGCGCGGCTAGCGCGTTCATCTTTGCGGTCGTCTCATTCATGACGCGTTCACCTCGCGCTCAGTAACGTCATGCTGGGAGCGACTGTGGACGAACGTGCTGCAGGCTTGCGAGCGCCTCCAGCACAAGCCGGGGAGGTTTCGGACAATGATGACGATCTTGGGAGCCGCGCGCGGGGTCCGTCGCGCGGGAGTGATGGCTGTTGCCGCGATGGCGGTCACGGCAATGTCTCATGGACGCGCTGAAGCGCTGTCGCTGGCCAGTCCGGCCGGGCTGCCGTCAGCCAAATACGCCAGCGAAGGCGTCATCGAGGTGCGCGGCGGCCATGGTGGCGGCCATCACGGCGGCGGCGGTTTTCGTGGCGGTGGCGGTGGCGGTTTTCGCGGCGGCGCCATTCACGGCGGAGGTTTCCGCGCCTATCACGGCGGCGGCTTCCGCGCGGCGCATGTCTATCGCGGCGGCGGATATCGCTTCAGCGGCTACCGCGTGCATCGCTATGCGGCTTATCACCGCCCGTTCCACCACCGCCGGCACTTCGTCCACCGGCGCTATTACGCGCCCTACTATTCCTCTCCGCGCTGCTACCTACGGCTATCGCGTGTGCCGGGTGGTCTGGACCTATTATGGCCCGCGCAAGATTTGCCGTTGCCGTCCCTTGCGCCACCACTACTGGCGCTACGGCTGGTAGGCGGAGCCGCGGCTGAAACGAAACAGGCGCCCGAGCGGGCGCCTGTTTTTCATCTGTGATGTCGATCGCTTCAGTCCCAGTTCACGAACTTCCAGGACTTCATCTTGATCTTCCACGGCGTCAGCGTCTCCAGCCGCCAGCGCTCCAGCCGCGGCGGCGTATGCGACATGCGCGATTCGCCTGGCCGTGGCGCTGGGCATCGGGTCGACATCGACAGGCATCGCGCGGCGGCGGTTCTGCCGCGTTGCCTCTCCGATCAGATCGACGAATACCGGTTTGTCGGCCATGGCTGGCTCCTGCAGGTCGCGAAGGACCACTCTGCGCCAGCCGCCTTAACGGAGCGTTTCCGGAATAGGTCGAAGTAGAGGGAGCGGGAGCGGCTTATCGCCACTCCCTCACATCGACAAAATGCCCCGCAATCGCCGCGGCCGCCGCCATGGCCGGGGAGACGAGGTGCGTGCGGCCCTTGAAGCCCTGGCGGCCCTCGAAATTGCGGTTCGAGGTCGAGGCGCAGCGCTCTTCGGGCTTCAGCTTGTCGGGGTTCATCGCCAGGCACATCGAGCAGCCGGGCTCGCGCCATTCGAAGCCGGCGGCGAGGAAGATCTTGTGGAGGCCTTCGGCTTCCGCCTGCTCCTTCACGATGCCGGAGCCCGGCACGATCATGGCGTTGACGTTGGCGTTGACCGTCTTGCCCTCGGCGATCTTGGCGGCGGCGCGCAGATCCTCGATGCGGCCGTTGGTGCAGGAGCCGATGAAGACGCGGTCGAGCTTGATGTCGGTGATCTTCGTGCCCGCGGTCAGGCCCATATATTTCAGCGCGCGATGCTTCGAGAGCCGCTTGGCCTCATCCGCGATCTTGTCGGGATCGGGCACGGCGCCGGTGACCGAGATGACGTCCTCAGGGCTTGTGCCCCAGGTCACGATCGGCGGCAGCTTGGCCGCGTCGAGACGGATCTCGTGGTCGAAATGCGCGCCGTCGTCGGAGCGCAGCTTCTCCCAGTAGCGCATCGCCGCATCCCAGTCGGCGCCCTTCGGCGATTTCGGCCGGCCGCGCAGGAAGTCGAACGCCTTCTGGTCGGGCGCGACGAGACCGGCGCGCGCGCCGCCCTCGATCGACATGTTGCAGACCGTCATGCGGCCTTCCATCGTCAAATTGCGGATCGCTTCGCCGGCATATTCCAGCACATAGCCGGTGCCGCCGGCGGTGCCGATCTCGCCGATGATGGCCAGAATGATGTCCTTGCCGGTGACGCCTTCGGGCAATTTGCCGTCGACGACCGCGCGCATGTTCTTGGCCTTCTTCTGGATCAGCGTCTGCGTCGCGAGCACGTGCTCGACTTCCGAGGTGCCGATGCCGTGCGCCAGCGCGCCGAACGCGCCATGCGTCGAGGTGTGGCTGTCGCCGCACACGATGGTGGTGCCGGGCAGGGTAAAGCCCTGCTCGGGGCCGATGACGTGGACGATGCCCTGGCGCCGGTCGAACTCGTCGAAATATTCGATGCCGAATTCCTTGGCGTTCTCCGCCATCACCCGCATCTGCTCGATGCTTTCCGGGTCGGGATTGGGCTTCGAGCGATCGGTGGTCGGGATGTTGTGGTCGACGACGGCGAGCGTCTTCTCCGGCGCGTGCACCTTGCGCCCGGTGGCGCGCAGGCCTTCGAATGCCTGCGGCGAGGTCACCTCATGCACGAGGTGGCGGTCGATATAGAGCAGGCAGGTGCCGTCGGCGGCTTCGTGCACCAGATGGTCGTTCCAGATCTTGTCGTACAGCGTGGTCGGTTTGGACATGAGCTTCAGCTCCGGATTGATGTGAACGGGTGGCGCGAGATCGCGCCGATCAACGGAAAATGCGCGCGCGATTACCGCGCGCCGCTAAGCTCAGACGTTGCCGAGGTCGCAAAGCGTCCGAAGAAACGGCCGGGCAGGCGCGAGCGATCGTCGATCACGATCGGCGCGATGGACCTTCCGGCGATGGTCAAATCTGGAACCATTCTAGGAGTATATAGCAGGCCGATTTGAAATCGCGAGTGCTTTCGACCCTCACCCTGAGGAGCGCGCCATCGGCGCGCGTCTCGAAGGGCGAGGCCACAGTCGGGCCTTCATCCTTCGAGACGCGCGTTCCGCGCTCCTCAGGATGAGGGACGCAGCCGTGGCCGCAACAAAAAAGCGCGGGGCTGGCCCGCGCTCTTCGTTACGTTCCCTGCAGCACAGCTTACTCGCCGACGGCGGCGGCGCGGTCCGTCTTCTCGACGATGCGGGCCGACTTGCCGCGCAGGTTGCGCAGGTAATACAGCTTGGCGCGGCGCACCTTGCCGCGGCGGACCACCTTGATCGAGTTGATCATCGGCGACAGCACGGGGAACACGCGCTCCACGCCCTCGCCGTAGGAGATCTTGCGCACGGTGAAGCTCTCGTTGATGCCGCGGCCGGAGCGGCCGATGCAGACGCCTTCATAGGCCTGCACGCGGGTGCGCTCGCCTTCGACGACCTTCACGTTGACGATGACGGTGTCGCCGGGCCCGAAATCCGGGACTTCCCGGGCGGCGGCGAGCTTGTCGAACTGCTCTTTTTCGAGCTGCTGAATGAGGTTCATAGAAATCTCCATCGGCGGCGCGCCCAGCCTGTCGGGGGCTGCGCAATCGTCCATCTATCCTGCGCGTGTGCGGATTTGGCGCCCGTATAAGGCATCAAAGGCAGCTTGTCACCCTTTTGTCGTGTCTTTTGGCGGCTTTTGCTGGCCGCTGCGCCGCCCAGAGATCGGGGCGCCGGGCGCGCGTCAAAGCCTCCGATTCCGCCCGCCGCCAGGCCGCGACCTTGGCATGGTCGCCGGAGGTCAGGATTTCCGGGATGGTCCGGCCCTCGAACACCTGGGGCCGGGTGTATTGGGGGTATTCCAGTAGTCCTTCGGAAAAGCTCTCCTCGGCCCCCGAAGCCTCCTTGCCCATCACCCCCGGCAGCAGCCGGACGCAGGCATCGATCAGGGCCATGGCGGCGATTTCGCCGCCGGACAGCACGTAATCGCCGACCGAAATCTCCTCGAGGCCTCGCGCGTCGATCACGCGCTGGTCGATGCCCTCGAAGCGGCCGCAGACGATCAGGGGGCCGGGACCGGCGGCGAGTTCCACCACGCGGGACTGGGTCAATGGCCGACCGCGCGGGCTCATCAGCAGCCGTGGACGATCCGCGGCGATATCAGCGGCGTCGATCGCGGCGGCCAGGATGTCGGCGCGCAGCACCATGCCCGGACCGCCGCCGGCCGGGGTGTCGTCGACGCTGCGGTGCTTGTCGGTGGCCGAGGCGCGGATGTCGCGCGCTTCCAGTTCCCACAGGCCGGAGGCCAGCGCCTTGCCGGCGAGGCTGACGCCGAGCGGGCCCGGAAACATTTCCGGAAACAGCGTGAGGATGGTGGCGCGCCAGCTCATCTGCGATCTGCTCACGTCAGCGTGGGCTCTTCGCCCTCGATTTCCTGCGGCAGCTCGATCACGACGCGGCCGCCGGCGATGTCGACGGTCGGCACCACGGCGTTGGTGAACGGCAGCAGCATGGTCGCGCCCGCCGGCGGCGCGATCTCGATGATGTCGCCGGCGCCGAAATTATGGATGGCGACGACGCGGCCGAGCGGTTCGTTCGCGGCGGTCACGGCGGCAAGCCCGATCAGGTCGGCGTGGTAGTATTCGTCGTCATCGGTCGCCGGCAATTTTTCGCGCGGCACGTAGAGCTCGATGCCGTTGAGTTTCTCGGCGTCGTTGCGGGTCGCAATGCCCTTGAAGGTCGCGACCAGATGATCCTTGGCGGCGCGCACACTCGCGATCTCGAACTGCCGCGCGCCGTCTTTGGTCATCAGCGGGCCGTAGCGCTCCACGGCCAGCGGGTCTTCGGTAAAGGTCCACAGCTTGACGGCGCCGCGCACGCCATGCGCAGCGCCGATGCGGGCGACGCAAATCGGTGCTGCCACCGTAATGCGCCGCTAAGGCTTAAGCCGTCTTGGCGGCGGCTTCGGCCTGCGCCTTGCGCTCCTTGCGCGGCACGGCCTTTTCCGGGTTCTTGCGCGGGGTGCGCTTGGCAACGCCGGCCGCGTCGAGGAAACGCATCACGCGGTCCGACGGCTGCGCGCCCTTGGCCATCCACGACTTCACCTTGTCGAGGTCGAGCTTGAGGCGGCTCTCATTGTCCTTCGGCAGCAGCGGATTGAAGTGGCCGAGACGCTCGATGAAGCGGCCGTCGCGCGGAAAGCGCGAGTCGGCGGCGACGATGTGATAGACCGGGCGCTTCTTGGTGCCTGCGCGCGCGAGGCGGATAACGACTGCCATTTGATTTCTCCTGAAGTCAGTTCGAATGTTGGTTGAATGGATTGGTGGTTATTTCTTCTTGCCGGGGAAGCCGCCGAGACCCGGCAGCGTCGGCTTGCCGGAAAGGCCCGTGAGCCCCGGCAAATTCGGCAGACCTTGTCGAAGGCCTGCAGGAAGATCTTTCGGTAGCGAGGGCAAGCCGCCGCGGCGCGCCTTGCATTTTTTCTTGCAGCGCTTTCATCTCTTCCGGCGAAGGCGGCTTCATGCCGCCGCCAAAGCCCATCGCCTGCGCGATGCCGGCGAGCGGGCCGCGCTTGCCCGAGCCCATGGCCTTCATCATGTCGGCCATGTTCCGGTGCATCTTGAGGAGCTTGTTGACCTGCTCGACGTTCTGGCCGGCGCCGGCGGCGATGCGCTTCTTGCGGCTCGCTTTCAGAATGTCCGGGCTCTTGCGCTCCTGCCGCGTCATCGAGTCGATGATCGCGACCTGGCGCTTGATGATGGTGTCGTCGATCCCGGCCGCCGCGATCTGGTTCTTCATCTTGGCGATGCCGGGCATCATGCCCATCAGGCCGCCGATGCCGCCCATGCTCGCCATCTGCTGCAGCTGCTCGCGCATGTCGTTGAGGTCGAACTGACCCTTGCGCATGCGCTCGGCGACGCGCGCGGCCTTTTCGGCGTCGATATTGGCGGCGGCCTTCTCGACCAGCGACACCACGTCGCCCATGCCGAGGATGCGGCCGGCGATGCGGGAGGGATGAAAATCTTCCAGCGCGTCGGTCTTTTCACCGGTGCCGATCAGCTTGATCGGCTTGCCGGTGACCGCGCGCATCGACAGCGCCGCGCCGCCGCGGCCGTCGCCGTCGACGCGCGTCAGCACGATGCCGGTCAGCCCGACGCGCTGGTCGAACGAGCGCGCGAGGTTGACCGCGTCCTGGCCGGTGAGGGAGTCCGCGACCAGCAGCACTTCATGCGGATTGGCGGTGGATTTGATCTCCGCCGCCTCCGTCATCATCTCTTCGTCGAGCGTGGTGCGGCCGGCGGTGTCGAGCAGCACGACGTCGTAGCCGCCGAGCTTGCCGGCCTCGAGCGCGCGCTTGGCAATCTGCGGCGGCTTCTGGCCTTCGACGATCGGCAAGGTCGGGATGTCGAGGTCGCGGCCGAGCACGGCGAGCTGCTCCATCGCCGCCGGGCGATAGACGTCGAGCGAGGCCATCAGCACCTTGCGCTTGTCGCGCTGCACGAGACGGCGCGCGAGCTTGGCGGTGGTGGTGGTTTTGCCGGAGCCCTGCAGGCCGACCATCATGATCGCGACCGGCGGCACCGCGTTGAGGTCGATGGTCTCGCCGTCCGCGCCGAGCGTGTTGACCAGCTCGTCATGGACGATCTTGACCACCATCTGGCCGGGGGTGACCGACTTGACGACGGTGGCGCCGATCGCCTGCTCGCGCACGCGATCGATAAAGCTTCTGACCACGTCGAGCGCGACGTCGGCCTCGAGCAGCGCGCGGCGCACCTCGCGCATCGCGGCATCGACGTCCTTTTCGGACAGCGCACCGCGCCCCGTCAGGCGATCGAGAATGCCACCAAGCTTTTCCGACAGATTGTCGAACAATGCCGTTGTCCCGTCGTCGGACGCCGTTCCAAACACATTTGCGCCCGAGGGCGCATCGCGCTGTCGGGCGTTGGCCTCCGGCTTCGGGAACCGGGCGGCGGATCGAAAAGAAGATCTCTTCGAGAAGTGGCGGGGTTAAACCCTCAACGTAGCCGGAAGTCAACGAAAAATGGCGGAAGGTATTTTAGTAAGGAGTATAAGCGGCTGTAATTGCTTGCCAATTCCCTTGGCGTGATTTTGATCGGCTTTTCGAGTTTCCCCGCGAGCGGCCCGCCCCATATAACCCCTCACGATTTCAGGACGCCCATCCCGCCCCGTGCCGATCACCCGCCGCCGTCTCCTTGGATATCTCGCCGGTGCCGCCGTCGTCGTCGGCGCGCCGACTGCCTGGATTGCCCGCATGAAAACCTATCAAGGCCCGGTCTCCGATCATTTCGACGGGGAGCGCTTTTTCGACCGCGACGGCATGCCGCCGAAAAAGCTGAGCGAGGTGCTGCGCTGGCAGTTCGGCGAGCGCCAGCGCGCCACCTGGCCGGACTGGGTGGTCAACGAACACGCCGACACGCCGCCGCCGCGCGTCGAGGGCAGCAAGGTGCGGCTGTCCTACGTTGGGCATGCGAGCTGGCTGATCCAGACCGCCGGCCTCAACATCCTCATCGATCCCGTGTGGTCGATGCGGGTCTCGCCGGTGAGTTTTGCGGGGCCGAAGCGGCACAACGATCCCGGCATTGCATTCGATGCGCTGCCAAAGATCGACGTCGTGCTGGTCTCGCACGGCCACTACGACCATCTCGACCTTCCGACACTGTCGCGGCTTGCGGCAAAATTCTCGCCGCGCGTGGTCACGCCGCTCGGCAACGACCTCGTCATGCGCGAGGCGGATGACGCGATCAAGGCCGAAGCGTTCGACTGGAAGGACCGCGTCGAGCTCGGCAACGGCATCGCGGCAACGTTGGTGCCGACGCGGCACTGGTCGGCGCGCGGCCTCTTCGATCGCAACAAGACGCTGTGGGCGAGCTTCGTGCTGGAAACTCCCGTCGGCAAGCTCTACATCGTCTGCGATTCCGGCTATGGCGACGGCACGCATTTCCGCAGGGTTGCCGAGGCGCACGGCCCGTTGCGGCTGGCGATCCTGCCGATCGGCGCCTACGAGCCACGCTGGTTCATGCGCGACCAGCACATGAACCCCGAAGACGCGGTGAAGGCGCTGGCCGATTGCGGCGCGGCGCAGGCGCTGGGGCATCATTACGGTACGTTCCAGCTTACCGATGAAGCAATCGACGCGCCGGTGATTGCGCTCGGCGAGGCGCTGGACCAAGCCAAAGTGCCGCGGGAGAAATTTGCCGCGCTGAAGCCGGGGGCGAGGTGCTTCGAGGTCGGTGCGACTAGCTCGCGCGGCCTTGATCGCCCAGGTCACGTTGACCGTGATCGACAGCTGCTCCTCGCCGGGCGCGACCGGCGTTGGCGCGCCGGCCATCGGCGCGGCCATCTTGCTGCGGAACACCGGCGGTGGCGCTGCGCCTTCTTCGCTGATGCTCAGCGGCTCGCCCAGCGTCACGCCTGCCGCCTTGGCGTAGATCTCCGCCTTGCGGCGCGCATCGGCGACCGCCTTGGTGCGCGCCTCATCCAGCGCTTTCGACGCCTGCGTCACGATGAAATTGATGCCGCCGATTTCGTTGGCGCCGGCGCCGACCAGCGTGTCGATCGATGCTCGCGACCTTCGCCACGTCGCGCACCTTGATGGTGATGCGATTGCTGGCACGGTAGCCCGTGATTTGCGGCGTGGTGCGGTTCGGCGCTGCGGCTGCGTATTGCGGCTGCAGCGACAGCCGCGAGGTCTGATAGTCCTTCTCGTCGATGCCCGCACCCTTCAGCGCCAGCAGCACCTTGCCCATCGCGGCATTGTTGGCTTCCGACGCCTCGCGCGCGGTCTTGGCTTCCGAGGTTACGCCGCCGTCGATCTGCGCGAGGTCAGGCGCGACCGAGACGTTGGCTTCGCCGCTGACGGAGATCGCGGGGACCGCCGTTTCCGCAACAGCGGGTGTGGCGGCAAGCGCGAGCGATGCCAGCATCGCGGCGAGAGAGACAACATGCTTCATCATTTCAGCAGCGCGTAGATGGCGATCACCAGCTTGTCTTCCGCCGTCTTCAAGGGGTCCGTCATGTATTCCTCGACGAACAGATCCTTGTTTTCCAGCTTCTTCTCGTCGAGGTGATTGGAGATCGCCTCGTAGAGGTCTTCCATGTTGTCGTAGGCGCCGCGGTGCACGAACTTGAGCGACTTGCCTTCCGGCGATTGACCCATGCTCATGTTCTTGCCGAGGTTCTTGACGTCCTGGCCGACCGGAATCTCGGCGAGGAAGGTAAAACCGGCGTCATCGGTCGAGGTGTAGACGACGATGAAATTGCCCGTTGGCTTGATGCCTTGCTTGTCGAGCAGGGGCGTCAGCGCCTTGAAGGCAGTGGTCAGCGAGTTCGAACGCATCGGGCCAGTTCGAGGTGCCCTTGATCGTCACGACCTTCTTCGATTCCAGCGTCACGGGCTCGCCGAAGGGGTCGGCAGTCTGCACCGCGGGCGGCGGCGTGGCCGGCGTCTGGGCGGCGGCCGGGGGTGGCGACGGGGCGGGCGAGGGGTTCGCCGAGGAGGTCGGGCTTGCCGAGGGGGCCGGAACCGGGCTTGCCTCTGCTGCCGGCGAGGCCGAAGGGGCCGGCACAGGCGAGGCGGATGGCGACGCGACGGCCGACGGCGTGGCGGTCGGAGAGGCCGCGGGGGCGGGGGACTGCGCCAGCACCGCGCCGATCGGCAGGGCTGCGGCGATCAGGCCGGCCGCAACCAGGCGAAGGGTGCGCGAAAGGTTCATTTCAGGGGTCTCCGGGTCGGAAGCAGGCGGCATATCCACGCCCGCGGAAGTCACGGCATTCCTAACATGCAGGACGTTGGTCGTCCCATGACAGATGCGTCATGACTGTTCCGCGCCGGGACTGGCCATTGCCGGGATTTTCGCCATATAAGGCAGGCAGAATTCGGGTCATTCCATGAGCGCGCTGGCCAACCACGCATTTGCCAAGATGAACGGCGTCGGCAACGAGATCGTTGTCGTGGACCTGCGCGACTCCAAGGCGACGGTATCGGCCGACGAGGCCCGCGCGGTGGCCTCGCCATCGGGCGTGCCCTACGACCAGATGATGGTGCTGACGCCGCCGCGGCTCGACGGCACCGAAGCCTTCATCCGGATCTACAACAGTGACGGCTCGGAAGCCGGCGCCTGCGGCAATGGCATGCGCTGCGTGGTGCGCCGCCTGTTCGAGAAGACCGGCCAGACCACGGTGACCTTCGAGACCAAGGCGGGGCTGCTCAATTGCTGGCAGGGCCCTCGCCCCGATCTCTATACCGTCGACATGGGCGCGCCGAAGTTTGCCTGGCAGGACATTCCGCTGGCGGAAGAGTTCCGCGACACCCGCTACATCGAATTGCAGATCGGGCCGATCGACAATCCGATCCTGCATTCGCCCTCGGCGGTGAACATGGGCAATCCGCACGCGATCTTCTGGGTCGAGGACGTCAACGCCTACGATCTCGAACGCTTCGGGCCGCTGCTGGAAAATCACCCGATCTTCCCCGAGCGCGCCAACATCACGCTCGCCCATATCGTCGACCGCGACCACATCACCATCCGCACGTGGGAGCGCGGCGCCGGCCTGACCAGGGCCTGCGGCTCGGCGGCTTGCGCCACGGCTGTGGCCGCAGCGCGGCTGAAGCGCACCAATCGCAGTGTGACGATCACGCTGCCGGGCGGCGACCTCCAAATCGAATGGCGTGAGCGCGACGATCACGTGCTGATGACCGGCACGGCCGAGTTCGAATACGAAGGCAAGTTCGATCCGGCGCTGTTCGCCAGCGTCGCCTGACATGTCCGTCGAGATCGTCACTTTCGGCTGCCGGCTGAACGCATTCGAATCCGAAGTGATCCGGCGCGAAGCCGACCAGCGCGGGCCTGTCCGACACCATCGTCATCAACAGCTGTGCCGTCACCAACGAAGCGGTGGCGCAGGCGCGGCAATCGATCCGCCGGCTGAAACGTGAGCGGCCGGAGGCGCGCATCGTCGTCACCGGCTGCGCGGCGCAGACCCAGGCGAAAATGTTTGCCGACATGGCCGAGGTCGACCGCGTCGTCGGCAATGACGACAAGATGCGCGGCGCGGCCTGGCGCGAGGCGCGGGCGGCGTTCGACGCTGATGTTGCCGGCGACAAGATCGCCGTCACCGACATCATGTCGGTGAAGGAAATGGCGCCGCATCTGGTCGACGGTTTCCAGCGCGGCCTGCCGCGGGTGTTCGTGCAGGTGCAGAACGGCTGCGACCATCGCTGCACGTTTTGCATCATCCCCTATGGCCGCGGCAATTCACGCTCGGTGCCGATGGGCGCCGTGGTCGAGCAGGTCCGCACGCTGGTCGAGCACGGTCATGCCGAGATCGTGCTGACGGGCGTGGACCTGACCAGCTATGGCGCCGATCTGCCCGGTGCACCAAAGCTCGGCATGCTCACAAAGCAGATCTTGCGGCACGTGCCCGAGCTGAAGCGCCTGCGCATCTCATCGATCGATTCCATCGAGGCGGATCGCGATCTGCTCGACGTCATCGCCGACGATGCCGCGCTTGATGCCGCATCTGCATCTGTCGCTGCAGTCCGGCGACGACATGATCCTGAAGCGGATGAAGCGGCGGCATCTGCGGCAGGACGCCATCGACTTCTGCGCCCAGGTGCGGCGGCTGCGGCCCGATATCGCGCTCGGCGCCGACATCATCGCGGGTTTTCCCACCGAGACGGAAGAGATGTTTTCGCGCTCGCAGGACCTTGTCGGGGAATGCGGCCTGACCTTCCTGCACGTATTCCCCTACTCGAAGCGCCCGGGCACGCCGGCCGCGCGGATGCCGCAGGTCGCGGGCGGCGAGATCAGGGAACGCGCGAAGCGGTTGCGCGCCACGGGCGAGGCGGCATTGCGCCAGCGGCTGGAGTTCGAGGTCGGCGCCGTGCGTAACGTGCTGATCGAGAGCGCGACGCAGGGACGGACCGAGCATTTTGTGCCGGTGGCGATTGCGGGGAAGGTGCCCGGCGCGGTGAAGCGGCTTGCAATCAGCGGCCATGATGGTGTGCGGCTGACGGTTTGAGAGTTAGTTCGTCCGCGTCGGCGCGACTGGGCGCACCTGCCAGAACGAGAGCATGCGTTGCGCATTCTCCACCGTCATGCCGGCGAAATGGCTCTTTGCCCTGGCACGCTCGGCGGCCCCAACCGATCCCGTCGAATAGCGGCAGTCCAGCACGGCCAGGGTCGTCTCCCAGCTGAGCTTCGCCGCCTTGCACGCCACCAGGAGCCCGTCGTCGCGCAAGCTCTGCATCAGTGGGCGGATGACGTCGAACGAGGAATGCGCGAGCTCCGCCAGCGCGACAACGGTCTCCTCGTATTTCTTCTGCCTGGCGAGCCCGGCCAGCGCGGCCTCGTTGAGTCCGCCCTTTTCCTTCAACGCCGCAATGGAGCGCTTTGCCGCTGTGAAATCGCGCACCTACGGACATTTCGCGATCCGCGCTGGCCGGCAGCCTTCGCAATCGCGCCGCGGATATCCTCGAACAGATGCGGCGGCGCGCGGGACAGCAATTTTGTACGGACTGCCTCCGTGGCCGAGTTGAGCAGCCGTTGGCGGAGGTCCGAGGGCAGATCGACGCGGATGCCCGCTTCGACCGCGAGCTCGGGATTGTCTTTAGCTTGCGCCACGATGATGGCAAAGCCGCCGGCGGAAACCCGCGCGCCGGGATTGCTGACGATGCGGCGGCTGACGCTTGGAAAGCTGCGGGACAGCAGCGCGTCGGTGACGATTTCCTTCAGCCACCAGCGCCCCGAGATCGCGAGCAGATGCTGCTCGCCCTTCGTCTCCGCGAGTTCGACCAGATCGTCATCGCCAAGACGCGCCGATTCCTGCAGGACCGGCGCGGCGACGCGGATCTCGTCATTGCCTGCGAGCTGACGGATCACCGAAGGCGGCGCCTGCGCGATCGGCGCCAGCTGCGCGCTGATTTCCGCCAGCGCCATGCGGGCGCTGATGTCGACGATCGCATGCTGCTCGATGGCCTTGACGAGACGTTCGAGCACGTTGTCGAACAGTTCGACCTGCTCGTCGCCGAAGCGGCCGGCGGACGCCAGGAAAAGATCGGTGACGCGCCGAGCCGTCTCGATGCATTTTGCAGCCGAGCCGCCGATCGCAGTCTCGATTTCATCGACAATCGTTTGCCCAACGGGAGGCATTGCTCATCCTGAGCTGTTTGCGTGCTTGTTCTAAGCCAGCCTGAATCCTTGCACGAGGGCCTGAAGGTTTCGTTAACCAAGGGGTAACGCCGGACGCCATGGCCTGCGGAAATCTACTCGACCGTTCCACCCGCAGGCGCGGAGCCGCTCATGCATATGCTCCGGTGCCGGCGCGACCACGCGCACCGGCTCCTTGTTGCGCGAAATCGGCACGCCGATCGCGCGCGAATGCAGATGCAGCCGCGGCTCGCCGAAGCGCGGCCCGTTGCCATAGATGTTGTCGCCGACGATCGGCCAGCCCATGGCGGAGGCGTGCACGCGCAATTGATGGGTGCGGCCGGTGACCGGCTCCATTGCGAGCCAGGCGAGGCCGTCGCCGCGGCCGAGCACTTTCCAGTTGGTGACCGCCTTCTGTCCTTCCGGATCCGGCTTCTGCCACCAGCCGCGTTCCGCGTTGAGCCGGCCGAGCGGCATGTCGATGACGCCTTCGTTCTCCGCCGGTCCACCCTCGACCACGGCCCAATAGGTTTTTTCGACCTTGCCATGCTTGAACAGCAGGCCGAGCGAGGCGGTCGCCTTGCGATGGCGCCCAAGCACGAGGCAGCCGGAAGTGTCCTTGTCGAGCCGGTGGGCCAGCACCGGCGGCCGCGGCAGGCCGAAACGCAGTGCGTCGAAGGAGGCCTCGAGATTGGGTCCGCCCTTCGGCCCGCGATGCACCGGCAGGCCGGCCGGCTTGTCGATGACCAGCATCAATCCGTCGCGGTGGAGCACGCGCGCCAGGATTTCTTCCGCAGTCAGTTGGGGAACATCGAGCAATTGTCGAGACTTTCGTTTGCGAGCCGAAACGGCTAACACGTCCCCCCAATGAGCGAAACCGAAGACACATCGAAATTGAGCTGGTGGCGGCGGCTTTCCAGCGGACTGAAGCGGACGTCGAGTTCGCTGGGGACGGCCGTGGCCGACCTCGTCACCAAGCGCAAGCTCGACCGCGCCATGCTCGACGACATCGAGGAGGTGCTGCTGCGCGCCGATCTCGGCACCGAGGTCGCGGTGCGCATCGCGGATGCCGTCGGCAGCGGCCGCTATGACAAGACGATCTCGGCCGACGAAGTGAAGAGCGTGGTCGCGATCGAAGTCGAGAAAGTGCTGGCGCCGGTGGCGAAGCCGCTGGAGATCGACGCGGCGAAAAAGCCGTTCGTCATTCTCGTCGTCGGCGTCAACGGTTCCGGCAAGACCACGACCATCGGCAAGCTCGCGTCAAAGTTCAGCGCAGAGAAGCGCAAGGTGATGCTGGCCGCAGGCGACACCTTCCGCGCCGCCGCGATCGAGCAGCTCAAGATCTGGGGCGAGCGCAACAAGGTGCCGGTCGTAGCCGGCACCCAGGGTTCGGACTCGGCGAGCCTCGCCTTCAACGCGCTGACCGCGGCGAAGGAGCAGGGCATCGACGTGCTCCTGATCGACACCGCGGGCCGGCTGCAGAACAAGTCCGAGCTGATGAACGAGCTGGAAAAGGTCGTGCGCGTGATCGGGAAGGTCGACGCCTCGGCGCCGCATGCGGTGCTGCTCGTGCTCGACGCCACGGTGGGACAAAATGCGCTGTCGCAAGTCGAGGCATTTCATCGTACCGCAGGGGTCACGGGCCTGGTGATGACCAAGCTCGACGGCACCGCGCGCGGCGGCATTCTGGTGGCGCTGGCGGAGAAGCACAAACTGCCGGTGCATTTCATCGGCGTCGGCGAAGGCATCGACGATCTCGCGCCGTTCACGGCACGGGATTTTGCCAAGGCGATTGCGGGGATTGACGCATGATCCCGAAAAGTGGGAACCGGTTTTCGGACAAGATCATGCGTCAAGCAAAGAGCGTGAACTGAGCATGGACAAGACCCAGCCGCATCCGCTGTTCAAGCTCGTGACCGAACTCGGCCCGCTGGTCGTGTTCTTCGCTGTCAACGCGAAATTCAACCTGTTCGCGGCAACCGGCGCGTTCATGGTGGCGATCGTGGCGGCGATGATCGCGTCCTATGTGGTGACGAAGCACATTCCCATCATGGCGCTGGTCACCGGCGCGATCGTGCTGGTGTTCGGCACGTTGACCTTGGTGCTGCACGACGAGACCTTCATCAAGATGAAGCCGACCATCGTCTACAGCCTGTTTGCAGCCGTGCTCGGCGGCGGGCTGTTGTTCGGCCGCTCCTTCATCGCCATCATGTTCGACCAGATGTTCAACCTGACCGCCGCAGGCTGGCGCGTGCTCACGATGCGCTGGGCGCTGTTCTTCCTTGCGATGGCGGTGCTCAACGAAATCATCTGGCGCACGCAGACCACGGATTTCTGGGTTGCCTTCAAGGCGTTCGGCGCGATCCCGCTGACCATGGGCTTTGCCATCAGCCAGATGCCGTTGGTCAAGCGCTATCACCTGGAGCCGGCCTCGCTGGA
Source organism: uncultured Alphaproteobacteria bacterium (assembly GCA_963726865.1). Lineage (GTDB taxonomy): Bacteria > Pseudomonadota > Alphaproteobacteria > Rhizobiales > Xanthobacteraceae > Bradyrhizobium. The sequence continues at coordinate 277,660 of CAVSEE010000017.1, forward strand.
AGCGAGCGAGGCGGAAGCCGGCGATATCAGCAAGGGATAATTTTCGGCGGAACCGCGCTGGGTGGGAGCCGCCTCCTAGACCTGGAGGGCCCCAAAAGACTTCTCCCACCCGCCGCGCTGGTGTCCGAGAAGGGACAGTGACGAGCTACGGGGTGGAACTTCGCAGAGGTTCAGGTTCCGCAAGAAATTTTCTGAAGCTTATTGGCTCAGGTTCCCGCCTTCAGCGCCTTCTCGATCTCGACCTTGAGCACGCGATCGAAGTTTTCCGGCGTGATCGGGCCGACCAGCTTGTAGACGATCCTGCCGTCCTTGCCGACGATGAACGTCTCCGGCACGCCGTAGACGCCCCACTCGATCGAAGCGCGGCCGTTGCCGTCGACGCCGACCACGCTGAACGGATTGCCGTAGCGGCCGAGGAAGCGCCGCGCGTTGTCGGCTGCGTCCTTGTAGTTGATGCCGACGATCTGGAACCGGGTGTCCTTGCCGATCTCGGTCAGCAGCGGCGCCTCGTCATGACAGGGCACGCACCAGGATGCCCAGACGTTAACGAGGCTGACCTTGCCCTTGAACGCGCCGGGATCGATGCCGGGAACGGCGGCGCCGTCATGCGTCAGACCTGCCAGCGCCGGCAGCGCGGTCTGCGGCGCCGGCCGGCCGATCAGCGCCGACGGGAGTTTGGAGGGATCGCCGCCATAGAGCCGCAGCAGGAACAGCGCAGCCAGCGCGCCGAAGAAAATCAGCGGCAGCATCACCAGCCAGCGCCTGGTACGTGGAGCGGTCTCGTGGATTTCGCTGCTCATTGGATATCCGATGCACTGCGGCCGGAGCGCCGCGTGACGCCGCTGGTCTCGAGTTCGCGCAGGCGCGTCCGTTGCGTGCGATAATCGATTGCGATCCAGACGATCAGCAGCAGCACCACGACGCCGACCACGCCGTAGGACGTCGTGATGAAGGACGTGTAGGGACCGAGCACCATCATGCGGCCTGCTGGCTTGCTTGCATCATCTGCAAGCTGCGGACACGGCGGCGCAAGATCTCGTTGCGCATCGCCGCCAGATGCAGGGTGATGAACAGCAGCGAGAACGCGATGGCCATCACCAGCAGCGGAATCAGGAAGGCGCGGTCCATGGTCGGGCCGCCCATGCGCAGCACGGAGGCACCCTGGTGCAGCGTGTTCCACCAGTCGACCGAGAACTTGATGATGGGAATGTTGATCGCGCCGACAAGCGTGAGCACTGCGGCCGCGCGCGCCGCGCGCGAGGGATCGTCTACCGCGCGCCACAGCGCGACCAGGCCGAGATACATCAGGAACAGCACCAGCACCGAGGTGAGCCGCGCGTCCCATTCCCAATAGGTGCCCCACATCGGCCGGCCCCACAGCGAGCCCGTGACCAGCGCGAGGAAGGTGAAGGCGGCGCCAATCGGAGCGGCCGCCTTGGCCGCGACGTCGGCCAGTGGATGCCGCCACACCAGCGTGCCAAGCGAAGCGATGCTCATCACGCCCCAGACGAACATCGACAGCCATGCGTTCGGCACGTGGACGAACATGATCTTGACGGTGGCGCCCTGTTGATAGTCGTCGGGCGCCAGCGCCGCGAGGTAAAGGCCGGTCGCGAGCAGAATTGCGGTTGCCGCCATCAGCCATGGCAGCACGCGCGCGGTCAGCGACAGGAAACGCGTGGGGTTGGCGAGATCGATCAGCGTCATGGCATCCTGATACTGGGGCTGGCGGTGCCACGCAATTGGCCCGGAGCGCCTCGATAAGAGTTGATCGATATCAAGGTCAGTCGAGTCCATGTTTGAGGCTGGCGGCTGCGGCAAACGGTCCGACCACGAAGCTGACCAGCGAGATTGCGCAGAGGATCGAGAACGGGGTTCCAAACGGCGTCGGGCCGACGATCACCGCCTGCGAGGCGGCAACGCCGAAGATCAGCACGGGGACCGACAGCGGCAGCACCAGGACTGCCAGCAACAATCCGCCCCGGTGCAAGGTCACCGCCAGCGCCGCGCCAATCATGCCCGTGAAAGTGAGCGCCGGCGTGCCGGCCAGCAGCGTCAGCGCCACGGCGGCGGTCGCTTCCGAATCGAGGTTGAGCAGCAGGCCGAGCACGGGCGTTGCCACGATCAGCGGCAGGCCGGCGGCAATCCAGTGCGCCAGCGCTTTCGCCGCGCAAACCAGCTCCAGCGGCGTCCGGCCCATCACGATCAGATCCAGCGAGCCGTCCTCATGGTCTGATGTGAACAGGCGGTCCAACGTGAGCAGGCTCGCGAGCAGCGCGCCGAGCCAGAGGATCGCGGGGCCCAAACGCTTCAGCAGCGGCAGGTCGGGCCCGATCGCAAACGGCATCAGCACCACGACCGTCAGGAAGAACAGCACGCCGATCAAGGCGCCGCCGCCGACGCGCAACGCGATGCGGATGTCGCGGACGATAAGCGCGGCGAGTGCGGTCATGCCGCGCCTCCGATCCGCAATTCTTTCGCCTCGATGCCGAGCGGTGCATGGGTCGCTGCGATGATCAGCCCGCCGCCGGCGAGGTGTTCGCGCATCAGGCCGGCGAACATCGCCTGGCCGGCCGCATCGAGCGCGGTGGTCGGCTCGTCCAGCAGCCAGATCGGCCGCTTGACGGAAAGCAGCCGTGCAATCGAGAGCCGCCGGCGCTGGCCGGCGGAGAGGAAGCCCGCCGGAAGATGGGTGGCGTGGCCGATGCCGACGCGCGCAATACTTGCAGCGGTATCGCCGGTCTCGCCGCTCAAAAAATCCCGCCAGAACGAAAGATTTTCCATCACCGACAGCGCCGGCTTCAGCGCGTCGCGATGGCCGAGATAATGCGCCTGCTCGGGCAGGGTCAGCTCGACATCGCCGCCGTCGAGCTCAATCGATCCGCCCGCAGGATGCAGCAGGCCCGCAATCAGCCGCAGCAGCGAGGTTTTTCCAGAGCCGTTGCGGCCAGTCACGGCCAGCGCCTCGCCCGCGGCGCTCTCGAAATCGAGGCCGGAAAACACTTCCCGGTCGCCCCGCACACATTTCAAGCCGCGTCCCGAGAGCCGCATGTTGCCCTTTCACAGCCCTCACAAAACCTTGGGGTAGCGCAGCGAAATTTTGCTGGCGCAATGCTGCAGCACGATAGTCAGTGTGGCGGCGCTTCTAGAAAGATTCTATAAGCCCCGAACCTTGATGCAGCACCGGACCGGCTGCTGCAAGCAATTCGGCCCCACCCCTTTGACGGTGCTCAAATACCCTCGCCGGGTATCATGACGAACTGGGATTTCCTGACATGACCTCTCTCGACAGCTTCAAATGCCGCAAGACCCTCAAGGTCGGTGGCAAGACCTATGTCTATTACAGCCTGCCCACTGCCGAGAAGAATGGTCTGAAGGGGATCGCGAAACTCCCCTATTCGATGAAGGTCGTGCTGGAGAATCTGCTGCGCAACGAGGACGGCCGCAGCGTCACCAGGGACGACATCGTCGCGGTCGGCAAGTGGCTGAAGAAGCGCCAGCTCGAGCATGAGATCGCCTTCCGCCCCGCGCGCGTGCTGATGCAGGATTTCACCGGCGTCCCCGCCGTCGTCGATCTCGCCGCCATGCGCAACGCCATGCAGAAGCTCGGCGGCGACGCCGAGAAGATCAACCCGCTGGTGCCGGTCGATCTCGTCATCGACCACTCCGTGATCGTGAACTTCTTCGGCGACAACAAGGCGTTCGGCAAGAACGTGGTCGAGGAATACAAGCAGAACCAGGAGCGCTACGAGTTCCTGAAGTGGGGCCAGAAGGCGTTCTCGAACTTCTCCGTGGTGCCGCCCGGCACCGGCATCTGCCACCAGGTCAATCTCGAATATCTCGCCCAGACGGTCTGGACCCGGAAGGAAAAGCTCACGGTCGGCAAGAAGACCGGCACGTTCGAAGTCGCCTATCCGGATTCGCTGGTCGGCACCAACTCGCACACCACCATGGTGAACGGCCTTGCCGTGCTCGGCTGGGGCGTCGGCGGCATCGAGGCGGAAGCCTGCATGCTCGGCCAGCCGCTGTCGATGCTGCTGCCGGAAGTGGTCGGCTTCAAGCTCAAGGGCCAGCTCAAGGAAGGCGTCACCGCGACCGACCTCGTGCTCACGGTCACGCAGATGCTGCGCAAGCAGGGCGTGGTCGGCAAGTTCGTCGAGTTCTTCGGCCCCGGCCTCGACCATCTCTCGGTCGCCGACAAGGCGACCATCGGCAACATGGCGCCGGAATACGGCGCGACCTGCGGCTTCTTCCCGGTCGATGCCGCCACCATCGATTACCTGAAGACCTCCGGCCGCAAGGCGGATCGCGTCGCGCTGGTTTCGGCCTATGCCAAGGCGCAGGGCCTGTTCCGCACCGCCAAGTCCGCCGATCCCGTGTTCACGGCAACGCTCGACGCTCGATCTCGCCGACGTCGTGCCGTCGATGGCCGGACCGAAGCGTCCCGAAGGCCGCGTCGCGCTGCCGGCGGTGTCCACCGGCTTCGCCACGGCGATGACCAGCGAATACAAGAAGGGCGACGACTCCGCGCATCGCTACGCTGTCGATGGCCGCGACTTCGATCTCGGCCATGGCGACGTCGTGATCGCCGCGATCACCTCCTGCACCAACACCTCGAACCCGAGCGTGCTGATCGGCGCGGGCCTGCTGGCGCGCAAAGCCGCCGCCAAGGGCCTCAAGGCCAAGCCGTGGGTGAAGACCTCGCTCGCCCCGGGCAGCCAGGTGGTGGCGGAATATCTCGCCAATTCCGGCCTGCAGGTCGATCTCGACAAGGTCGGCTTCAACCTGGTCGGCTTCGGCTGCACCACCTGCATCGGCAATTCCGGCCCGCTGCCGGAAGAGATTTCCAAGTCGATCAACGACAACGGCATCGTTGCCGCCGCCGTGCTCTCCGGCAACCGCAATTTCGAAGGCCGCGTCTCGCCTGACGTGCAGGCGAACTATCTCGCCTCGCCGCCGCTGGTCGTGGCGTACGCGCTTGCCGGCACGGTGACCAAGGATCTCGCGGTCGAGCCGATCGGCAACGGCAAGGACGGCAAGCCGGTGTACCTGAAGGACATCTGGCCGACGACCAAGGAGATCAACGCCTACATGAAGAAGTTCGTGACGGCCGCGATCTTCAAGAAGCGTTACGCCGACGTGTTCAAGGGCGACGGCAACTGGCGCAAGATCAAGACGGTGACCAGCGAGACCTATCGCTGGAACATGAGCTCGACCTATGTGCAGAACCCGCCATACTTCGACGGCATGAAGAAGCAGCCGGAGCCGATCACCGACGTCGTCGATGCGCGGATCCTCGCCATGTTCGGCGACAAGATCACCACCGACCACATCTCGCCGGCCGGTTCGATCAAGCTGACCTCGCCGGCCGGAAAATTCCTCAGCGAGCACCAGGTGCGCCCCGCCGACTTCAACCAGTACGGCACGCGGCGCGGCAACCATGAGGTCATGATGCGCGGCACCTTCGCCAACATCCGCATCAAGAATTTCATGCTGAAGGGCGCCGACGGCAACATTCCGGAAGGCGGTCTCACCAAACACTGGCCCGACGGCGAGCAGATGTCGATCTACGACGCCGCGATGCGTTACCAGCAAGAGGGCGTGCCGCTGGTGGTGTTCGCCGGCGCCGAATACGGCAACGGCTCCTCGCGCGACTGGGCGGCCAAGGGCACCCGCCTGCTCGGCGTGCGCGCGGTGATCTGCCAGAGTTTTGAGCGCATCCACCGCTCCAACCTGGTCGGCATGGGCGTGCTGCCGCTGACCTTCGAGAACGGCGCCTCGTGGTCCTCGCTCGGGCTGAAGGGCGACGAGAAGGTGACTATCCGCGGCCTTCAAGGGGATCTGAAGCCGCGCCAGACGCTGACGGCGGAGGTCACTTCCGGCGATGGTGCAAAGCAGGAAGTGCCGCTGCTCTGCCGCATCGATACGCTGGATGAGCTGGAATACTACCGGAACGGCGGCATTCTGCACTACGTGCTGCGCAGGCTGGCGGCCTGACGCGGGTTTCTGATCCGGGACTTGTGATCGATGCCTCACTGCTTAGTGAGTGGCGGCTAAAAAGAAGGCGGCCTATCAAGGGCCGCCTTTCGCTCGTTCTGGGGTACGAGCCGCCCCGTACAACTACGGAAAAACGAACCGCGATGCGAAATCCCCGGACCCCGCTATGACAGCGTTAATGGCCTATCGTTCTCTTTCGCTTTGGTCCGGCGCGCTCGGCGTATGCGCCATCGTCGCTATCATCCGTCCCGCCCATGCCGAGCCGAAGGCCGTGGTCGAATTGTTCACCTCGCAGGGCTGCTCGTCCTGTCCGCCGGCCGACAAGGTTTTGGGCGAGCTTGCGAAGGATCCGTCGGTCATCGCGCTCAGCATGCCGATCGACTACTGGGATTATCTCGGCTGGAAGGACACGCTGGCGGATTCCCGCTTCAGCGCACGGCAGAAGGCCTATTCGCACATGCGCGGCGATCGCGATGTCTACACACCGCAGGCGATCGTCAACGGTGCGACGCATGTGATCGGCAGCGATCGCGCGCGCATCGACGGCGCGATCAAGGACACCGGCAAGACCGACAGAGTGATGTCGGTGCCGGTGACGATGACCGTGTCGGGCAAGCAGCTCACGGTGTCGGTTGCCGCGGGCAAGGACGCGCACGCCCGCGAAGGGCGAGATCTGGCTGTGCTCGATTTCGAAGTCGGTGCCGATCTCGATCAGCAAGGGCGAAAACCGCGGAAAAGAAGTCGTCTACCACAACGTCGTGCGCAACCTGCTCAAGGTCGGCGACTTCAATGGCAATGCCGGAAGCTGGACCGTGTCGCTCGACAGCGTGATGCGCGACGGCGTCGATGCCGCCGCCGTGCTGATCCAGGACGGCAATCGCGACAAGCCCGGCCCGATGCTGGGCGCGGCTTTCACCACGCTGCATTAACCAACCGGTAAATTCAATTCGCGGTACGGCCTGCGGACCTGCTGGCCGCGTGCACTATTGCTATTCGTCGAATGATGATTTTGCGCCGGTGGCCGGACGTCGTGCCTGGGCATGCCCAAAAAAGAAAAGGACCAACTTTCGTTGGCCCAGTCTCGGGGATTTAACCCCTTGCGATAGACCCGATCCTGACGGCCCCGGGGGGCTGGGGGCTGAGGAATCCGGAACCGAAAGGACCGGGTCAACGCAGAATCATATATCTCAAATGGGCACGGCAGGCGGTTGGCGGAAGTGGGGCAGCAATAAGATGTGCCTAACGATCCCGTGACCCGGCCTTTTGCGGGCGTGCGACAGAATCGCAGGGCTTTGGAGGTATTTATCGGGTGCCCCTTGCAGCCGACTGCAGTCGGCGCAATCATGTCAGTGGCGTGACGATCCCGAAAGGTTGGGGACAGCCTTCCGGAACAAGACCGTCGCAGTGTGATCAGGAGGCGCTCCATGAGCACGATGTCGGAGGAGACCGATCCAAGCGAGCTTCGCGCAGCGGCACGACCCGCCGCTGCGAATCCGCCGCCCAATCGCGTCACCTTCAACCGCCTTGAACTCAATCGCATCCTCAATCTCTACGGCCGCATGGTCGCCGACGGCGAGTGGCGCGACTACGCCATCGACTTCCTGAAAGACCGCGCCGTTTTTTCCGTGTTTCGCCGCGCCGCCGAGGTGCCGCTCTACCGCATCGAGAAAGACCCGCGGCTCGCCCGCAAGCAGGGCATGTACAGCGTGATCTCGGCGACCGGCCTGATCCTGCGCCGCGGCCATGAGCTGGAACGCGTGCTGCTGGTGATCGACCGCAAGCTCGCGGTGGTCTAGCTCACGCCTTGTCGGCGGGCACTGTCGTCGCGCCCGGCCCAAGCGCGCGCTGCATCATCACGGTGTCGAGCCAGCGGCCGAATTTGAGGCCGACATCCGGGTGCGTGCCGATCATCTGGAATCCGCATGCCGTGTGCACGCCGATCGAGCCGGCATTGGCGGAATCGCCGATCACGGCGACCATCTGGCGATAGCCGCGCTTCTCGCTTTCCTCGATCAGCCGATGCAACAGCCGCAGGCCGATGCCGCGGCGATGGTTTGCGGGCCTGCAGGTAGATCGAGTTCTCCACGGTGAAGCGATAGGCCGGCCGCGGCCGGTAGGCGCCGGCATAGGCATAGCCGGCCACCTCGCCGTCGAGCGTGGCGACGAAATAGGGATAGCCGCCGTCGACCAGCGCGCGGAACCGCCGCGTCATTTCGGCAAGATCGGGCGGGATCAGCTCGAAGGTCGCGGTGCCATGGAGCACGGCGTGCTCGTAGATCGCGGTGACGGCGGGAAGGTCGGCCTCGACGGCGGGCCTGATTTCAAGGGCGGGCATGGCCGGACAGTATTTTTGCCCGCCGCAAAAGAAAAGCCCCGGCGGTGAGGCCGGGGCTTCGATCTTGTTCGCTCGACGTCGGCGCTTAGTCGCGCTGGCCGAGCAGCTGCAGCAGCAGCGTGAACAGGTTGATGAAGTTCAGGTAGAGCGAGAGTGCGCCGGAGATCGCCGCACGCTCGGCAACTTCACCGCCCTGCGCGGCGTAGCCGTAGATGTAGTCGTTCTTCAGCCGCTGGGTATCCCAGGCGGTGAGGCCCGCGAACACCAGCACGCCGACGACCGACACGATGAACTGCAGCATCGAGCTCGCCAGGAACAGGTTGACCAGGCTCGCGATGATGATGCCGATCAGGCCCATGAACAGGAACGAGCCCATCCCGCTCATGTCACGCTTGGTGGTGTAGCCGTACAGGCTGAGCGCGCCGAAGGTCGCGGCGGTGATGAAGAACACGCGCACGATCGAGGTGTGGGTGTACACCAGGAAGATCGACGACAGCGAGATGCCCATCAGCGCCGAGAACGCCCAGAACAGCATCTGGGCGGTCGCCGGCCGCAGCCGGTTGATGCCGGCCGAGATCACGAACACCATGACCAGCGGCGCGAGGATGAACAGCCACTTCAGCGGGCTGACATACATCGCGTAGCCGAACGGCGTCAGGAAGGCGTTGCCGAACTTGGCGGCGGCGCCGGCCGGGTCGGTGGTGACGGCGGCCATGTAGACGCCGAGCGCGGCCAGGCCGGTGATGGCGAGGCCAATGCTCATGTAGTTGTAGATGCGCAGCATGTAGGCGCGCAGACCGGCATCGACGGTCGCGGCATCAACGCGCCCGGCGGCCCGGCCGAAGGGGGAGGCATAGTTGCGGTCTAGGTCCGACATGGTCGAATTCCCGTTGGTTGGTCCGGCAAGCCGCGAGTGCTTCGCGCCGCCGGACAGAAATCTATCCCAGAAACCCTCCGCCTGCCGACATTAATTTCATGTCATGGTGCGGCATTTCCGGCTTGCCCGGTATGTGGGAAACTAACACACTCAAAGCAAGCTTCCACGCGCGGCTGAATGTCGCTTCCAGCACTGGAATCTCGCTGAAATCCCGTTAACCCTGTAGTTGCGGGCGGGAACGGCGGCTGGCCAGCCACCCGCTTCACTATGTCACAAATTGCGCAGCACCGTCGCGGGCTTCTGGTTCAGCGCCAGCAGCGTTCCGGCAAGCCCCAGCCCGACGGTTACCAGCAGCGCGGCGGCCACCACGCCGGCCGCGCTGCCGGCCTGCCAGACGAAACTCAGCGTCATCAGCCGCGTCACGATCAGCCAGGCGGCCACGGAGCCGGCGATGACGCCGAAGATCGCGGTGGCGAATCCGATCATCAGGTATTCGAGGGCATAGGCGCCCAGCAGCCGCACGCGCGTCGCGCCAAGCGTCTTCAGGATCACGGCGTCATAGACCCGGTGGCGATGGCCGGCGGCAAGCGCCCCGCCCAGCACCAGGATCGCCGAGATCAGGGTCACGGCGCTGGCGCCGCGGATCGCCAGCACGAGATTGGTGATGACGGCGCCGATGGTCTCCAGCGCCTCGCGCACCCGCACGCTCGTCACCATCGGGAAGGCGTCGGCGACCTGCTTGATGATTCGGGCGTCGCCGGCCGGATCGGGATGCGCCTCGGTCAGGGTGGCGATATGGCTGTGCGGCGCGCCCTTGAAGGCGTTGGGCGAGAACACCAGCACGAAATTGATGCCGAGCCCCTGCCAGTCGATGTTGCGGAGATTGGCGATCTTCGCGGGGATGTCGCGGCCGAGCACGTTGACCACGATCTCGTCGCCGATCCTGAGCTTCAGGCCGTCGGCGATCTTCTTCTCCATCGAGACCAGGATCGGACCCTGATAATCGGCGCCCCACCATTCACCTTCGACGATCTTCGAGCCCTTCGGGATCTCGCCGGTATAGGTCAGGCCGCGGTCGCTCTGCAGCACCCATTCGCTGTCGTTCGACGGCTTCAACTCCTCGGCCTTGACGCCGCGCGCCGCGACAATGCGTCCGCGCAGCATCGGCACCTCCTCGATCGTGGAGTCCGCCGCAACCTGCCTCAGGAAGGCGCCGAAGCGTTCGGCTTCGGAGGAGGGGATGTCGATGAAATAGAACGACGGCGCGCGGTCCGGCAAGCGCGGCGAGGAACTGCCGGCGCAGATTGCCGTCGATTTGCGTGATGGTGACGAGCACCGCGAGCCCGAGGCCCAGCGACAGCACCACCGACGGCGTCAGCGCGCCCGGCCGGTAGATGTTGGTGATCGCGAGCCGCAGCATGGTGATGCGGGAGCGCGGCATTCTTCGCGCCAGCGCCATCAGGCCGGCGGCAATCGCCCGCAGCAGCACGAACACGGCAACGGAGGACACGACGAACACGGTGGCGACGCGCTTGTCATAGGCAAGCCCGATGGCGACAGCGACCAGCGCGGCAATGACGGCCGCCATCAGCGCGATGTAGCGCCAGCGCGGGCGATGCCAGGTGCTGGTGACGATCTCGCGGAACAGTGCGGCGACCGGCACATCATGCACGCGGCCGAGCGGCCACAGCCCGAAGGCGAGCGCGGTGAGCAGGCCGTAGACAAAGGACAGCAGCAGCTCGTCGAAATGCAGCGCCGGCTCCATCGGCAGCGGCAGCACCTTGCCGAACAGGCCGGAGATCAGGAAGGGCAGCGCGGCGCCGGCGGCAAGCCCGATCACCGAGCCGAGCGCGGCCAGCACGATCACCTGCGTGGTGTAGATGGTGAAGACGTCGCGGCCGGTGGCGCCGACCGCCTTGAAGGTCGCGATCACCTCGCGGCGGCGATCGATATGGCTCTTCACCGCGTTGGCCACGCCGACACCGCCGACCAGCAGCGCGGCGAGACCCACCAGGGTCAGGAACTGCGTGAATCGGCTGATGGTGCGCTCGAGCTGCGGCGAGGCGTTGGCGCGGCTGCGGATCTCCCAGCCGGCTTCCGGCGAGGCGGCACGGGCATCGGCGATGAAGGCCGCGGCCGAACGATCGTCGGCCGCTTCATCGGGGAGTTTGACGCGATAGAGCCAGCGCACCAGGCTGCCCGGCTGCAACAGGCCGGTGGCGCGCAGGCCCGCTTCGCTGGTGAGGAAGCGCGGGCCCAAGCCGACATTGACGGCGAGCTTGTCGGGCTCGCCGCCGACCACGCTGCGCAGCTGGAAGGTCGCGTTGCCGATGTTGACGCGATCGCCGAGTTTCAGGTCGAAGCGCGCCAGCAGCGTGGAATCGACCGCGGCGCCGAACGCACCGTCGCGCTCCGCCAGAACCTCGGGAAGCGGCATTGGCGGCTCCAGCGTCACTTCGCCGAGCATCGGATAGGCGCTGTCCACCGCCTTCAGCTCGACCAGCGCCAGCTTGCCGTCGCCGGCCCGCACCATCGCGCGCAGCGTCGCCGCAACGGAAACGCTGCCGCGCGAGCGCAGGAAGGCGACGTCCTCGGGTTTCGCTTCGCGCTGGATCATCGAGAAGGCGACGTCGCCGCCGAGCAGCTTGCGGCCTTCGCGCGCGAGGCCATCGCCAAGGCTTGCCGCGACCGAGCCGACGCCGGCGATCGCCATCACGCCGAGCGCGATGCAGGCGATGAAGACGTAAAAGCCGCGCAGGCCGCCGCGCAATTCGCGGAAGGCGTAGCGAAACGCGAGCGAGGAGGTGCGCGCCTGATAGGCGGTTTCGTCGGCGAGGCTGGTCAAGCGCCGTGTCCGTCGATGCGGCCGGAGCGCAGCCGCACCACGCGGTCGCAGCGCTGCGCCAGCGAGGTGTCGTGCGTCACCAGCACCAGCGTCATGCCGCGCTCGGCATGTTTCGAGAACAGCAGGTCGACGATCTGTTTTCCCGTGGCTTCGTCGAGATTGCCGGTGGGCTCGTCGGCGACGAGGATCGCGGGATCCGGCGCCAGCGCACGCGCCAGCGCGACACGCTGCTGCTCGCCGCCGGACAAGCTGCGTCGGATAGTGATGCAGGCGATCGCCGAGACCGACCGATTCCAGTTCCTGCGCGGCGCGCGCAGCCGCATCCGGATTGCCGGCGAGTTCGAGCGGGACGGCGACATTCTCCAGCGCCGTCATGGTCGGGATCAGATGGAACGACTGGAAGACGATGCCGACCTGGCGGCCGCGGAAGCGCGCGAGGTCGTCCTCGCTGAGGGCATTGAAGGCGGTGCCGTTCACCACCACCTCTCCGCTGTCGGGACGTTCCAGTCCCGCCATCACCATCAGGAGCGTGGACTTTCCCGAGCCGGATGGACCGATCAGGCCGATCGCTTCCCCCGATCCCACGCGCAAGCTGATATCCTTCAGGATATGCACGCGCGCGGCGCCGGAGCCGAGCGAGAGGTTGACGTTGGCGATGGATATCGTGTCCGGTTCGGTGCCGGCGAGATGCGAGGTTTCGATGAGGCTGTCCATGGATGCGTCATATGGCACTTCGGCCCAAGGGGTCGAGGGGAGCTTTGTGAAATTGGCGCACATCATCGTGTTGATTCTCGCTTTCCTGATGACAGGACAAGCGCTTGCACAGGTCCCCGCGGCTGTGCCGGCCAAGCCGATCAAGATGGTCGCCTTCGGCGATTCGCTGACCGCCGGGCTCGGCCTGTCGGCCGACCAGGCATTTCCGGTCCGACTGCAAAAGGCATTGAAATCCAAGGGGATAAACGTCGACATGGTCAATGCCGGGGTATCCGGCGACACCACCTCGGGCGGCCGCGACCGGCTCGACTGGTCGATCCCGGAAGGAACCGATGCCGTCATCCTCGAACTCGGCGCCAATGACGGAATGCGCGGCACCGATCCCAAGGTGACGCGCGCCGCATTGTCGGACATTCTGACGCGGCTGAAGGCACGCAACATCGCCGTGCTCCTGTGCGGCATGCTGGCGCCGCCGAACTACGGCGCGGATTATGCGGCCCGCTTCAATGCGATCTATCCGGAACTGGCGAAGGAATTCGGCGTGCCGCTTTATCCGTTCTTCCTCGAAGGCGTCGCGGCCGAAACGAAGCTCAACCAGAAGGATGGAATCCACCCCACAGCCGAAGGCGTCGATCGCATCGTGAAGAACATGTTGCCTGCGGTGGAGGCATTTCTCGGCACGATCGCCGGGCAGCGAAGCTGAAAAAACACAACTCCCCGCAAGTTTCCGGGTCGTTAACGCGTTATGCTTCGCAGAGTCACATAAGTCAGGTAGAAATTGGACATCGGTGATTCGCCGGTCTCTGGTTTGGGGCGTGACGCGAGCCTCTCGCGGGCATGCCCAAGCATCGGGAGTGAGTACGATGCCGCGTTTGTTCACGGGTCTGGAAATTCCGGCCGAGATCGGCCACACGCTTTCCGGCTTGCGGGGCGGTCTGCCCGGCGCCCGCTGGATCGACCCCGAAAATTATCACGTCACCTTGCGCTTCATCGGCGACATCGACGGCATGTATGCCAACGAGATCGCCTCGATGCTGGTTCGCGTCAACCGCAAGCCGTTCGAGGTCCGCCTGCAGGGCCTGACCAGTTTTGGCGGCAAGAAGCCGCGCGCGGTGGTCGCCGCGGTCGAGCCGACCCGGCCGTTGATCGAGTTGCAGGCCGAACATGAGCGGCTGATGCAGCGCCTCGGGCTCGATCCCGAGGGGCGAAAATTCACGCCGCATGTCACGCTGGCGCGGCTGCACGATGCCTCCAGCCAGGACGTCGCCGATTATCTCTCGGTGCGCGGCTATTTCCCGAGCAAGAGCTTTCTCGCCTCGCGCTTCGTGCTGTTCTCCTCCCGCGCCTCCACCGGCGGCGGCCCCTATGTGGTGGAGGACTCCTACGCGCTGAGTGCGTGAGGGGAATCGCATAGCCGTCCGCCCAATTCCCCGCTTGCAATTTTCGCCGCGCTGAGGCGGAAAGGGGCCATGCTCTCCGGCCCGCCCGCCAGCATTCCACGCCCATTACAACGCCCTCGTCGCGTCAGGCGCGATCGAGGCCGATCCGGCGCAGCAACGCGCGGCGGAGGCCTTTGCGGCGCTGGAGCAGCGGCTTTCCGGCTACACGCCGATCAAGAAGCAGAGCCTGTTCGGCCGGCTGTTTGCCGACAAGGACGAGCCCGCGCCGCACGGGCTCTATGTCCATGGCGAGGTCGGCCGCGGCAAGACCATGCTGATGGACCTGTTCTTCCAGCAGTCGCAGGTCTCGCACAAGCGCCGCGCGCATTTTCACGAATTCATGGCCGAGGTGCATGAGCGCATCTATGCCTATCGCCAGAACATCGCGCGCGGCGAGATCGATGATGCCGATGTGATTGGCCTGACGGCGCATGCGATCTTCGACGAGGCGTGGCTGCTCTGCTTCGACGAGTTCCACGTCACCGACATTGCGGATGCCATGATCCTCGGCCGGCTGTTCGCAAGGTTGTTCGGCCTCGGCACCGTGCGTGGTGGCGACGTCGAACGTCGCGCCCGACGATCTCTACAAGGGCGGCCTCAACCGCGCGCTGTTCCTGCCGTTCATCGCCGAGATCACCGGCCACATGGACGTGATGCGGCTCGATGCCCGCACCGACTTCCGGCTGGAAAAGCTTCAGGGCGCCAAGATGTGGCTGGTGCCGGCGGACGGCGAAGCTGATCTCGCGCTCAACAAGGCCTGGGCGAAGATGACGGGAGGCGCGCCGTGCAAGCCGCGCGACATCGCCATCAAGGGCCGCAAGCTGCATGTACCGTGCTCGGCGCACGGCGTGGCGCGGTTCTCCTTTGCCGACATCTGCGAGAAGCCGCTTGCTGCAGGCGACTATCTGCGCCTCGCGCACGACTACCACACCATTTTGATCGACCGCATTCCGGTGATGGACTACGCCGAGCGCAACGCCGCCAAGCGCTTCATCTCGCTGATCGACACGCTCTATGACAACGGCGTGAAACTGATGGCGTCCGCCGCGGCCCATCCGGTCTCGCTTTATCTCGCGACCGACGGCGTCGAGGCCAACGAGTTCAAGCGGACCTCGTCGCGCCTGATCGAGATGAGTTCGGAGTCCTATCTGGCGCAGGCCCACGGGCATAAGGATTCTGTGGCCAGCGGCTCCACCACGGGTCTCGTGGAAACCTAGGATTTGGCGGCCGCGGCGCCGCCGCTCTGGCATACCTGACCTAATTCAAGGCAGCGCTGCCAATTGGGCATGGGCCGACTTGAACCGGTCCTGCTAAAGGGATAACCACCCTTCCGAAAGCTCCTTCCTCTCTCATTCCTACCCGCTCTCAAAGGACAGATTTCCCATGGCGCGCGACAAGATTGCCTTGATTGGCTCCGGTCAGATCGGCGGTACGCTGGCTCACCTCATCGGGCTGAAAGAGCTCGGCGACGTCGTGATGTTCGACATCGCGGAAGGCGTCCCCCAGGGCAAGGCGCTCGACATCGCGCAGTCCTCGCCGGTCGACGGGTTCGACGCGCATCTGGTCGGCGCCAATTCCTACGAGGCGCTCGACAACGCCAAGGTCTGCATCGTCACCGCCGGCGTGCCGCGCAAGCCCGGCATGAGCCGCGACGATCTTCTCTCCATCAATCTCAAGGTCATGGAGCAGGTCGGCGCCGGCATCAAGAAATACGCGCCCGACGCCTTCGTCATCTGCATCACCAATCCGCTGGACGCGATGGTGTGGGCGCTGCAGAAGGCCTCCAACATGCCGCACAAGAAGGTGGTCGGCATGGCCGGCGTGCTGGATTCCTCGCGCTTCCGCTATTTCCTCGCCGACGAGTTCAACGTCTCCGTGGAAGACGTCACCGCCTTCGTGCTCGGCGGCCATGGCGACACCATGGTGCCGCTGACGCGCTACTCCACCGTTGCCGGCATTCCGCTGCCCGATCTCGTCAAGATGGGCTGGACCTCGCAGGCACGCATCGACGAGATCGTCGACCGCACCCGCAATGGCGGCGCCGAGATCGTCAACCTCCTGAAGACCGGCTCGGCCTTCTATGCGCCGGCGGCGTCCGCGATCGCGATGGCCGAGAGCTATCTGAAGGACAAGAAGCGCGTGCTGCCCTGCGCCGCCTATCTCAACGGCGAATACGGCGTGAAGGACATGTATGTCGGCGTGCCCGTCGTGATCGGCTCCAAGGGCGTCGAGCGCGTGGTCGAGATCGAACTGTCGGGCAAGGATCGCGAGGCTTTCGACAAGTCCGTCGGCGCCGTGCAGGGCCTGGTCGATGCCTGCAAGAAGATCGCGCCGGACCTGCTAGGGCGCTGATTTCATTGAGCTAGGGCCGAGATCGGCCGGTTCGATCCTCAGCCCTTGCGGTTCTTGTGGTATATGGTATGCCAGCCTGAAAGGCGAGTGGACAACCAAGTCCACTGAATGGGGATTGGGGAGCGTCGCTCGATGAATATCCACGAATATCAGGCCAAGGCCCTGCTGAACGAGTTCGGTGTGCCGATCTCGAAGGGTGTGCCGGTGCTGAAGCCTGAGGACGCCGAGGCGGCGGCAAAGCAGCTGCCGGGTCCGATCTGGGTGGTGAAGAGCCAGATCCATGCCGGCGGCCGCGGAAAGGGCAAGTTCAAGGAAGCTTCCGCCGGCGACAAGGGCGGCGTCCGCATCGCCAAGTCCGCCGCCGAGGTCGCCCAATTCGCCAAGCAGATGCTGGGCGCCACGCTGGTGACGATCCAGACCGGCGCGCATGGCAAGCAGGTCAACCGCCTCTACATCGAGGAAGGCTCCGATATCGACAAGGAGTTTTACCTCTCGATCCTGGTCAACCGCGAAACCAGCGAAGTCTCGTTCGTCGTCTCGACCGAAGGCGGCGTCAACATCGAGGAAGTTGCGCACAAGACGCCTGAGAAGATCGTGACCTTCTCGGTCGATCCCGCGACTGGCATCATGGGCCACCACGGTCGCGCCGTGGCGAAGGCGCTCAATCTCACCGGCGACCTCGCCAAGCAGGCGGAAAAGCTGACCGCGCAGCTCTATGGCGCGTTCATCGCCAAGGACATGGCGATGCTGGAAATCAATCCGCTCGTCATCACCAAGCAGGGCCAGCTGCGCGTGCTCGACGCCAAAGTGTCGTTCGACGACAACGCGATGTACCGCCATCCCGAAGTCGCCGCGCTGCGCGACGAGACCGAGGAGGACGCCAAGGAAATTGAGGCGTCGAAATACGATCTGAACTATGTCACGCTCGACGGCACCATCGGCTGCATGGTCAACGGCGCCGGCCTTGCCATGGCGACCATGGACATCATCAAGCTCTACGGCATGGAGCCCGCCAACTTCCTCGACGTCGGCGGCGGCGCCAGCAAGGAGAAGGTGGCGGCCGCCTTCAAGATCATCACGGCCGACCCCAATGTGAAGGGAATCCTGGTCAACATCTTCGGCGGCATCATGAAATGCGATATCATCGCCGAAGGCGTGGTGGCTGCGGTGAAGGAAGTCGGCCTGAAAGTGCCGCTGGTGGTGCGTCTGGAAGGCACCAACGTGGAAGCCGGCAAGAAGATCATCAGCCAGTCCGGCCTCAATGTGGTGTCGGCCGACAATCTCGACGACGCCGCGCAGAAGATCGTGAAAGCCGTCAAGGGAGGCTAGCGATGGCCGAGGACCGTCTCACCGCGCCGAAACCGCAGGACGAACACAAGCGGCTCGAGGTATTCGCCGGTGAATGGACCGGCGAGGAGACGGTTTTCCCCTCGCGCTGGGACAAGGGCGGACAGGCGATCTCGCGCGTCAGCGCCCGCATCGACCTCAACGGCTTCTACCTGATCCAGAACAGCCGCCAGACCCGCGACGGCAAGGAATCCTTCGCCACCCACGGCGTCTTCACCTGGGACCGCGAGGATCGGCTCTACAAACTGTTCTCGTTCGACTCGCTCGGCTACTACCCGCCGTCGCCGGCCTCGGGCAACTGGCAGGGCAAGGCGCTGGTGCTGGTGCGCGGCTCGCTGCGCGGCAATGCCCGCCATGTCTACGAAATGATCGACGACAACTCCTACTCCATGAAAATCCAGTTCTCGCCTGACGCGGAAGGATGGGCTGACGTGCTCACCGGCGTTTACCGGCGCGCGCACTGACCTCCCACTCCAAGTTTCGCGAAAGTCATCCCAATCATGTCCATCCTGATCGACAAGAATACAAAAGTCATTTGCCAGGGCTTTACCGGCAAGAACGGCACGTTCCATTCGGAAGCGGCCATCGCCTACGGCACCAAGATGGTCGGCGGCACTTCGCCGGGGAAGGGCGGCAGCACGCATCTCAATCTGCCTGTCTTCGACACCGTCGCCGAAGCGCGGCAAAAGACCGGCGCCGATGCCAGCGTGATCTACGTGCCGCCGCCGGGCGCGGCGGACGCGATCTGCGAGGCGATCGATGCGGAGATCCCGCTGATCGTCTGCATCACCGAAGGCATTCCGGTGCTCGACATGGTCAAGGTGAAGCGTTCGCTGTCCGGCTCGAAGTCGCGGCTCATCGGACCCAATTGCCCGGGCGTGATGACGGCGGGCGAGTGCAAGATCGGCATCATGCCGGCCAACATCTTCAAGCCGGGCTCGGTCGGCATCGTGTCGCGCTCGGGCACGCTGACCTATGAGGCGGTGTTCCAGACCACGCAGGAAGGCCTCGGCCAGACCACCGCGGTCGGCATCGGCGGCGATCCCGTGAAGGGCACCGAGTTCATCGACGTGCTGGAGAAGTTCCTCGCCGATCCCAAGACCACCTCGATCATCATGATCGGCGAGATCGGCGGCTCGGCCGAGGAGGACGCCGCCCAGTTCATCAAGGACGAGGCCAAGCGCGGCCGCAAGAAGCCGATGGCCGGCTTCATTGCCGGCGTCACCGCGCCGCCCGGCCGCCGCATGGGCCATGCCGGTGCGATCATCTCCGGCGGCAAGGGCGATGCCGGTTCCAAGACCGCCGCCATGGAAGCCGCCGGTATTAAGGTATCGCCGTCGCCGGCCCGGCTCGGCAAGACCCTGGTGGAAGCGTTGCGCGGATAGCGCCAGACCGAGCGTCCACCTGGATAGAGATCAGGGCTCCGGCAGTGCGTCCGGAGCCCTTTTCGTTACGGAATGCTTCCGAAGTGGTCTGTTCAAAGATTTGAACTCAAATTCGCCACTTGGTTCTTTTCGGCGCGAACATTCGGCGCAAATGCGGTAAAGGTTTTCCAAACCGCCGGCCCGTAACCAGGCCGGCCGCCGCGCCGTATTCCATGCGCGAAGCAAAAATCACCAGGACGCCATCATGTCTCGTCAGGACGCGAACGCCGCTTTTGCCCTCTCGTCGTTTTTGCAGGGCACCAACGCCGCCTACATCGACGACCTCTACGCCCGCTACGAGCAAGACCCGAACTCGGTCGACGGCGAGTGGCAGGAATTCTTCAAGAGCCTGAAAGACAGCCCGGCCGACGTCAAAAAGAACGCCGAAGGCGCCTCCTGGGGCAGGGATCACTGGCCGCTGACGCCGCGCGATGACCTGACCTCCGCGCTCGACGGCAACTGGGCGCTGGTCGAGAAGGCCGTCGGCACCAAGCTCGCCGCCAAGACGCAGGCCAAGGGCGCCGACATCACGCCCGCCGAATTGCACCAGGCGACCCGCGACTCCGTGCGCGCGCTGATGCTGATCCGTGCCTACCGCATGCGCGGCCATTTTCATGCCAAGCTCGATCCGCTCGGCATCGAGGCGCAGAAGGACCGCGAGGAGCTCGACCCGCGCAGCTACGGCTTCGTCGAAGCCGACTACGACCGCAAGATTTTCCTCGATCACGTGCTCGGCCTCGAATACGGCACGCTGCGCGAGATCACCGCGATCTGCGAACGCACCTACTGCCAGACGCTCGGCGTCGAGTTCATGCACATCTCCAACGCCGCGCAGAAGTCGTGGATCCAGGAGCGCATCGAAGGCCCCGACAAGGAGATCAGCTTCACCCGCGAAGGCCGGCGCGCCATCCTCAACAAGCTGGTCGAGGCCGAAGGCTTTGAAAAATTCTGCGACATCAAATTCACCGGCACCAAGCGCTTCGGCCTCGACGGCGCCGAGTCGCTGATCCCGGCGCTGGAGCAGATCATCAAGCGCGGCGGCAATCTCGGCGTGAAGGAGATCGTGCTGGGCATGCCGCATCGCGGCCGCCTCAACGTGCTGACCCAGGTGATGGGCAAGTCGCACCGCGCGCTGTTCCACGAGTTCAAGGGCGGCTCGGCCAACCCGGACGCGGTCGAAGGCTCCGGCGACGTCAAGTATCACCTCGGCGCGTCCTCGGACCGCGAGTTCGACGGCAACAAGATCCATCTATCGCTGACCGCCAATCCCTCGCATCTGGAGATCGTCGATCCCGTGGTGCTCGGCAAGGTCCGCGCCAAGCAGGACCAGCACGGCGATCCGCCCGACATGCGCATCTCGGTGATGCCGCTGCTGATGCACGGCGACGCCGCGTTCGCCGGCCAGGGCGTGGTGGCCGAATGCTTCGGCCTGTCGGACCTCAAGGGCTATCGCACCGGCGGCTCGGTGCACTTCATCGTCAACAACCAGATCGGCTTCACCACCTATCCGCGCTATTCGCGTTCGTCGCCCTATCCGTCGGATGTCGCGAAGATGATCGATGCACCGATCTTCCATGTGAACGGCGACGATCCGGAAGCGGTGGTGTTCGCCGCCAAGGTTGCGACCGAGTTCCGGCAGAAATTCCACAAGCCGGTCGTCATCGACATGTGGTGCTATCGCCGCCACGGCCATAACGAGGGCGACGAGCCGGCGTTCACGCAGCCGGTGATGTACAAGAAGATCGCCGCGCATCCCTCGACGCTGGACATCTACGCCAAGCGGCTGGTCGCCGACGGCGTGATGACGGAAGGCGAGGTCGAGAAGGCCAAGGCCGACTGGCGCGCGCGGCTCGATGCCGAGCTCGAGGCGGGTTCGGGCTACAAGCCCAACAAGGCCGACTGGCTCGACGGCAAGTGGGCGGGCTTCAAGATCGCCGACCAGGAAGAGGACGCCCGCCGCGGCGTCACCGGCGTCGACACCGCTGTGCTGAAGGACATCGGCCGCAAGATCACCAAGGTGCCGGACGGTTTCCGCGTCCACCGCACCATCGCGCGCTTCCTGGAGAACCGCGCCAAGGCGATCGACAACGGCGTCGGCATCGACTGGGCGACCGGCGAGGCGCTGGCGTTCTGCACGCTGCTGGAAGAAGGCCATCACGTCCGCCTGTCCGGCCAGGACTGCGAGCGCGGCACCTTCTCGCAGCGCCATTCGGTGCTGATCGACCAGGAGGATGAGAGCCGCTACACGCCGTTCAACCATCTCGGCGTCGACCAGGGCCATTACGAGGTCATCAACTCGCTGCTGTCGGAAGAAGCCGTGCTCGGCTTCGAATATGGCTACTCGCTGTCGGAGCCGAATGCGCTGGCGCTGTGGGAAGCCCAGTTCGGCGACTTCGCCAACGGCGCGCAGGTGCTGTTCGACCAGTTCATCTCCTCGGGCGAGCGCAAATGGCTGCGCATGTCCGGCCTCGTCTGCCTGTTGCCGCACGGCTATGAAGGGCAGGGGCCGGAGCATTCCTCGGCGCGTCTCGAACGCTTCCTGCAGATGTGCGCCGAAGACAACATGCAGGTGGTCAATCCGACCACGCCCGCCAACTACTTCCACATGCTGCGGCGGCAGCTGCATCGCGAGATCCGCAAGCCGCTGATCGTGATGACGCCGAAGTCGCTGCTGCGCCACAAGCGCGCGGTGTCGCGGCTCGACGAACTCGGCAAGGACTCCTCGTTCCATCGCATCCTCTGGGATGACACCCAGATGCTGCCGAACGAGCCGATCAAGCTGAAGCCGGACGGCCAGATCCGCCGCGTCGTGCTCTGCTCGGGCAAGGTCTATTACGATCTCTACGAGGAGCGCGAGAAGCGCGGCATCGACGACGTCTACCTGCTGCGCGTCGAGCAGCTCTATCCGGTGCCGCTGAAGGCGCTGGTGCTGGAGCTCACCCGCTTCAAGGGCGCCGAGATCGTCTGGTGTCAGGAAGAGCCGCGCAACATGGGCTCATGGCACTTCATCGAGCCTTATCTGGAATGGGTGCTGAACCAGATCCAGGCGCCGAACCGGCGTCCGCGCTACGCCGGCCGCGCCGCTTCGGCGGCGACCGCCACCGGTCTGATGTCGAGGCACGTGGCGCAGCTCAAGGCGCTGCTCGACGACGCATTGAACTAGAGAACAACCGTCATGCCCCGCGAAATGCGGGGCATCCAGTACGCCGCGGCGCTGCCTTCATTACCGCTGTCCTCGGCGTACTGGATCGCCCGCCTTCGCGGGCGATGACAACTGGAAACGATCGCTTAGGGGTATTGAGACCATGACTGAAATTCGCGTTCCGACGCTCGGTGAATCCGTGACCGAGGCCACCATCGGCCGCTGGTTCAAGAAGGCCGGCGAAGCCGTGGCGGTCGACGAGCCCTTGGTCGAACTCGAGACCGACAAGGTCACCATCGAGGTGCCCGCACCGTCCGCCGGCGTGCTCGGCGAGATCATCGCCAAGGACGGCGAGACCGTCGCGGTCGGCGCGCTGCTCGGCCAGATCAATGAAGGCGCCGCCGGCGCCAAGCCTGCCGCCGCCCCCGCTGCCGCCAAGGCCGCGGCTGCTCCGGCTGCCGCGCCCGCACCGGCTCCCGCCGCCAAGGCGCCGCCATCGGATGCGCCGCTCGCCCCTTCGGTGCGAAAGCTTTCCGCCGAGAGCGGCGTCGACGCTTCCACGGTGCCCGGCTCCGGCAAGGACGGCCGCGTCACCAAGGGCGACATGCTCGCCGCGATCGAGAAGGCCGCCTCCGCGCCGACGCCGGTCAACCAGCCGGCCGCCGCCGTGCAGGTCCGCGCGCCGTCGCCGGCCGATGACGCCGCGCGCGAGGAGCGCGTGAAGATGACGCGGCTGCGCCAGACCATCGCGCGCCGCCTCAAGGACGTGCAGAACACCGCGGCGATGCTGACGACCTTCAACGAGGTCGACATGACCAACGTCATGGCGCTGCGCTCGCAGTACAAGGACGTGTTCGAGAAGAAGCACGGCACCAAGCTCGGCTTCATGGGCTTCTTCACCAAGGCCGTGGTGCAGGGGCTGAAGGACATTCCCGCCGTCAACGCCGAGATCGACGGCAGCGACCTGATCTTCAAGAACTACTACCACATCGGCATCGCGGTCGGCACCGAGAAGGGCCTGGTCGTGCCCGTGGTGCGCGACTGCGACCACAAGTCGATCTCCGACGTCGAAAAGAGCATCGCCGATTTCGGCCGCCGCGCCCGCGACGGCCAGCTCAAGATCGACGAGATGCAGGGCGGCACCTTCACCATCACCAATGGCGGCATCTACGGCTCGCTGATGTCGACGCCGATCCTCAACGCGCCGCAGTCCGGCATTTTGGGCATGCACAAGATCCAGGAGCGGCCGATGGTGGTCGGCGGCAAGATCGAGGTGCGCCCGATGATGTATCTGGCGCTGTCCTACGATCACCGCGTCATCGACGGCAAGGAAGCCGTGACGTTCCTGGTGCGCGTCAAGGAAAGCCTGGAAGACCCGGCGCGGCTGGTGCTGGATCTCTGAGGCGCGGGGGCTGACGTGACGGATAGAGTTGTTGTCATCACCGGTGGCAGCCGCGGCATCGGCCGCGCTGCCGCGCTTGCCGCCGCCGCGCGCGGCTACCGCGTCGTCGTCGGCTACGCCACCAACAAGGCGGCGGCCGACGAGGTCGTAGCGCGATCGAAGGCAAGAACGGCAAGGCCATCGCGGTCAAATGCGACGTCGCGCATGAGAGCGACATCCTGGCGCTGTTCAAGGCGGCCGACGGCTTCGGCACGCTCGGCGCGCTGGTCAACAATGCCGGCATCGTCGGCAAGAGCGGCGTGCGGGTCGACGAGATGTCGGCCGAGCGGATCCAGCAGATGATGGCGATCAACGTCACCGGCGCCATCCTGTGCGCCCGCGAGGCGGTGAAGCGGATGTCGACCAAGCACGGCGGCAAGGGCGGCGTCATCGTCAACATTTCCTCGGTCGCGGCCAAACTCGGCGCGCCCAACACCTATGTCGACTATGCGGCCTCCAAGGGCGCGATCGATTCCTTCACCATCGGCCTCGGCTACGAGGTGGCCGGCTGAAGGCATCCGCGTTGCCGGCATCCGGCCCGGGATTGATCGACACGGAAATCCACGCCGCGGGCGGTGAACCCGATCGCGCGCATCGGCTGGCGCACATGGTGCCGATGAAGCGTGTCGGGCAGGCCGAGGAAATCGCCAACGCCATCGTCTGGCTGATGTCGGACGAGGCCTCCTACGTGACCTCGACCACCTTTGATGTCTCGGGCGGGCGCTAACAGCTGTCACACACCTAAACTACAGGACTTCCATCATGGCTTACGATCTCGTCGTCATCGGCACCGGCCCCGGCGGTTACGTCTGCGCGGTACGCGCGGCGCAGCTCGGCATGAAGGTCGCCGTGGTCGAGAAGAACGCAACGCTCGGCGGCACCTGCCTCAATGTCGGCTGCATGCCCTCGAAGGCGCTGTTGCACGCTTCCGAAATGTTCGAGGAGGCCGCGCACTCCTTTGCCAAGATGGGCGTCAGTGTCTCCACGCCGAAGCTCGACCTGCCGTCGATGATGAATTTCAAGCAGCAGGGCATCGACGGCAACGTCAAGGGCGTCGAGTTCCTGATGAAGAAGAACAAGATCGACGTGCTGATGGGCAAGGGAAAGATCCTCGGGTCCGGCAAGGTCGAGGTGACAGGCGCCGACGGCAAGGCGCAGGTCGTGGAGACGAAGAACATCGTCATCGCCACCGGCTCCGACATCGCGCGGCTGAAGGGCATCGACATCGACGAGAAGCGTATCGTCTCGTCGACCGGCGCGCTGTCGCTGGAGAAGGTGCCGGGAAAACTCCTGATCGTCGGCGCCGGCGTCATCGGCCTCGAACTCGGCTCGGTGTGGCATCGCCTCGGCGCTGAAGTCACCGTGGTCGAATTCCTCGACCGCATCCTGCCGGGCATGGACGGCGAGATCGCAAAACAATTCCAGCGCATCCTCGAAAAGCAGGGCTTCAAGTTCAAGCTCGGCGCCAAGGTCACGGCGGTCGACACCTCGGGCAAGACGCTGAAGGCGAGCATCGAGCCTGCTGCGGGTGGAGCGGCAGAGACGCTCGAAGCCGACGTCGTGCTGGTCTGTATCGGCCGCGTGCCCTTTACCGACGGCCTTGGCCTGAAGGAAGCCGGCGTTGCGCTCGACAACCGCGGCCGCGTCCAGATCGATTCGCATTTCGCGACCAGCGTGAAGGGCGTTTACGCCATCGGCGACGTCGTGGCGGGGCCGATGCTGGCGCACAAGGCGGAAGACGAAGGCGTGGCGTGCGCGGAAATTCTCGCAGGCCAGGCCGGTCACGTGAATTACGACGTTATCCCAGGCGTTGTGTATACCACGCCGGAAGTTTCCTCCGTCGGCAAGACCGAGGAAGAGCTGAAGCAGGCCGGCGTCGCCTACACGTCGGGGAAATTCCCGTTCACCGCCAATGGCCGCTCCAAGGTCAACCAGACCACCGACGGTTTCGTGAAGATTCTCGCAGATGCGAAGACCGATCGGGTGCTTGGCGTGCACATCATCGGCCGCGAAGCCGGCGAAATGATTCACGAAGCGGCCGTTTTGATGGAATTCGGCGGTTCTGCCGAGGATCTGGCGCGCACCTGCCACGCGCATCCGACCCGTTCCGAGGCGATCAAGGAAGCTGCGCTTGCGGTGGGCAAGCGGGCGATCCATATGTGACCCCGGGACCGGTTTGGGGTAACCTGAACCGACGGGATAACGCAGATGCTTCGCCGCCTTCTACAACCATTCTGGGTTCTGCTTGCGATCATCTTTTTGATCGAGGCATGGCTGTGGGATCATCTCGAGCCCGTCGTCGCCAAATTGGTCGCGTGGCTTCCGCTGCGCCAATTCAAGCAGTGGCTTTCCGATCGCGTCGATGCGCTGTCGCCGGCGATGACCCTGATCGTGTTCGCGGTGCCGGTGATTCCGCTGTTTCCGCTGAAACTGATCGGGCTTTGGCTGCTCGCGCATGAGTACTGGCTCAGCGCCATCTTCACGATCGTCTTCGCCAAATTCGCCGGCGTCGGCATCACCGCGTTCATCTTCGACGTGACGCGCGAAAAGCTGCTGGAGATGCGCTGGTTCGAAAAGGTCTACGACTTCATCATGATGTTGCGCGACAAGGCCAAGGCGCTGGTCGAGCCGGTCAAGCAGCGCATCCGCGACATCCTGCGGGGCGATGGCGAGGGTTGGTCGTCACGCACATTGCGGCTGATCCAGCGTTTTCGCCGCAGCGTGCGCGAGGCGCGCTAGGTTCTCCACGTCTCCAGGTGTCATCGCCACGGCGCAAGCGCGCCTTTGCCGTCCTGCGATTCTACTTTGCATGGGGTTGTTTTCGCAGTTTTGTGTTCAGTTCGCGGCCAGCTTGGCCCACTCGCTCGCCTGAACGCGAACCACCAGCTTGTAGCCGCCATTGCCATCAGGCTTGAACACCGACGCCTCGCCCTCGCGGATGTCGAACCAGTCCTTGCCGAAGGCGTCCATGATGTTCGGCTTGTGCGACACGATCACCACATTGCTGCCGGCCGGCGGCGCCGTGCCGGCGAGCTTGCGCAGCGCCTGGGCGCGCCGGTTGTTCTCGTTGGGCGAGACGACGAGGCCGCCCTCGGTGACGTCGGCCGTGGGCTTGGCATCGCCGAAGCCGAGCAAGGTGCCGGTGTCGACCGCACGCTGGAACAGGCTGGTCTGCACCTCGCCGACCGGAATCTTCAGCTTGCGCATGGCCTCGCCGATCGCTTTCGCCAGCGCGCGGCCGTCGTCATTGAGTTGGCGCTGCTGCGCCACGTTCTTCGGGTTGAGCGGGTCGGTGTCGGCCTGATCCGGGAACGTCGCGCCGTGGCGAAACACGATGACGTGCCCGCCCTGGCGCAGGGCGGCGACCCATTCCGGCGCCGCCGCCTGGCCGTTGGCCGCTACCGAGGACAATGCAAACAGAACGCCGAGCAGAAGCAGTCGAACGCTACGCATGAACGCCTCCCATCAACGATGTGCCGTACGCCTCCGCGCGATGTGTTCGTCGCCCGAGAGGCGGATCAATGCAGATGCAGCAGATGCGGCGAGTACAAGCCGAGCGCAGTGATGACGATGCCGCCGATTGCGAGCAGGCCGGAAACCCACGCCAGCGCGAGTATGCCGGTGATGATGGTCGCTGATGCCAGCACGATACCGATCTGGAGCAGGGCGGACGCGATCTCATAGTGGTGGTACTTCGCCGTCGCCTCGTCGCGTTCATGCTCGGCATGTTTTGCGCGCTTGGCGAGTTCTTCCGAGCCTTCACCAGTCTCCGGCTCCGAGCGATACCGTGCGGCCGTCTTCTGCCAGTTCTCGATCTGCTTTTGCAGCGCGGCCTTGGCGGCGTCGTCGCTTGTGACGCCGAGGCTGAGCTTGGCATGCTCCGAGGTGGCCTCCACCACGGTGCGGCGGATGCTCTTGGCCTGGAAGAACGCCCAGAGGTTCGAAGCCTCGACGTTCTTGCTGATCGCTTCGGTTTGCGCGCCCTTGCCGAGGGTTTCGGACAACGCCAGAAACAGCGCGATGACCGCGATCAGCAATGCGATCTTCTTGTTGGAGCCGGAAGCGTGTTCGGCGTGCTCCGCATGCTCCATGCTTTCATGTGCGCTCATAATCCCCTCCAGGCCATAGCGTCGGTCCAACGATTGACCGAACAATATGGCGCGCGCAAGGGGGCTCCTCACGCTGTCAACCGTATGACGGGGCTATGTCAGCGCCGCGGATGGGCGCTGCGGTAGACTTCCAGCAGGCGTTCGCTGTCGATGCCGGTGTAGATCTGCGTGGTCGAGAGCGAGGCGTGGCCGAGCAGCTCCTGGATGGCGCGGAGGTCGCCGCCGCGCGACAATAGATGCGTGGCAAAGGAATGCCGCAGCGCATGCGGCGTGGCGCTGTCGGGCAGGCCGAGCGCGCCGCGCAGCCGCTCCATCGCAAGCTGGATGATGCGGGGGCTAAGAGGGCCCGCCGCGGGCGCCGACGAACATCGGTCCGGCCGCAGAAAGCGGGTAGGGGCACATCGCCGCATAGTCCTCGATCAGCTGCAGCACGTTCTGCAGCACCGGCACCATGCGGGTCTTGTTGCCCTTGCCGGTGACGATGAGCACGTCGCCTTCGCCGGGCTTCGGCACATCGCGCCGCTTCAGGCCCAGCGCCTCGGAGATGCGCAGGCCCGAGCCATAGAGCAGCGCCATCACGGCGGCATCGCGCGCCAGAATCCAGGGATCGCGCTCCTCGCCGGCACGCTCGTCGGCATCGGCCAGGCGTTTTGCGGCTGCCATCTGGATCGGCTTGGGCAGGGTCTTGCCGACCTTGGGCGCGCGGATCGCGGAGAGCGCGCCGACCTTGCCCTTGCCCTCGCGTTCGAGGAAACGGCCGAACGAACGCAGGCCCGCCAGCGCGCGCATCAGCGAGCGTCCGGCGATCTCATCGGCGCGCCGCATCGCCATGAAGGCGCGAACGTCACTGGCCTCGATCGCGGCAAACCCCTTCAGCGTCACCTGCTTGCCGCGGTGCTCGGCGAGGAAGGCGAGAAACTGCCTGATGTCGCGGGAATAGGCCTCCAGCGTCTTCGGCGACAGCCGCCGCTCGGTGCCGAGATGCTTTTGCCAATGCACGATCTCGCGCGCGATGCTGGCATCGGCGCATTCGAGCGCAGTCTCTGCAATGGCCGGGTCGGGTTTTGCCACCTTGCACAAGCCCAAATCTTGAGAGGTTCTCGGGGGTATCGACGCGGTGATTCTCCTGATTATATCGCATCTTCTTCGTTACACCTTCGCTAAGGCGACATCTCTTCCCGATGGACAACACGACCCGCACCAGCCCTTCCGCCGCCTCGACGCGCGTCGTCGACGTGCTGGTGCCGGTCGCGCTGAACCAGGCCTATTCCTACCGCGTGCCCCGCGGCATGGAACTGGAGGCCGGCGACGTCGTGGCGGTGCCCGCTCGGCCCGCGCGAGGTGATCGGCGTGGTCTGGGCGCCGAACGACAACCCCGATCCGCGGCTGCATAACCGGCTGAAGGACGTCGGCGAAAAGCTCGACGTGCCGCCGCTGAAGAGCGAGCTGCGCGCGCTGGTCGATTGGGTCGCCAATTACACGTTGTCCGCCCGCGGCATGGTGCTGCGCATGAGCCTGCGCATGGGCGAAAATCTCGGCCCCGAGCGGGCGCGCATGGGCGTGCGTCTGGTTGGCGAACCGCCGCGGCGGATGACGCCGGCGCGGCGCCGCGTCATCGAGGTCCTCTCCGATCGCCTCCTGCACGGCAAGTCGGAAGCCGCGCGCGAGGCCGGCGTCTCCACCGGCGTGATCGATGGCCTCGTCGATGAGGGCACGCTTGACGTCGAGGTGATGCCGCCGCCACCGCCGCCACCGCCGCCCGATCCGGCGTTCGCGCAGCCGGAATTTTCGCGCGACCAGCGCGCCGCGCGTCGACATGCTGCGCACGCTTGCGGCCAGCGGCAGCTTTCATGTCGCCTTGCTCGACGGCGTCACGGGTTCGGGCAAGACCGAGGTCTATTTCGAGGCGATTGCCGAAACCATCCGCCGCGGCAAGCAGACGCTGATCCTGATGCCGGAGATCGCGCTGACCGGGCAGTTCCTCGACCGCTTCTCGCAGCGCTTTGGCGTGCGCCCGATCGAGTGGCATTCGGAACTCACGCCGCGCACCCGCGCGCGCAATTGGGCGGCGATCTCCGAAGGCAAGGCGCCGGTCGTGGTCGGCGCGCGCTCGGCGCTGTTCATGCCCTATGCCGATCTCGGGCTCATCGTCGTCGATGAAGAGCACGACCAGGCCTACAAGCAGGACGACGGCGCGCATTATCACGCCCGCGACATGGCGGTGGTGCGCGCGCATATCGCCAAGATCCCGATCGTGCTGGCGTCAGCCACGCCGTCGGTCGAGAGCGAGGTGAACGCGCGCAAGGGTCGCTACCAGCGTGTCGCGCTGCCGTCGCGTTTCGGCGGCCAGCACATGCCGCATATCGAGGCGATCGATCTGCGCCGCGAGCCGCCGCCGCGCGGCCGCTTCATCTCGCCGCGGCTCGCCGAGCAGATCCAGATCGCGGTGGACCGGCGCGAGCAGGCGCTGTTGTTCCTCAATCGCCGCGGCTATGCGCCGCTGACGCTGTGCCGCGCCTGCGGCCATCGCTTTGCCTGCACCATCTGCGACGCCTGGCTGGTCGATCACCGCTTTCGCCAGCGCCTGGTCTGCCACCATTGCGGCTTCTCGATGCCGCGCCCGCATGCCTGTCCGAACTGCGCGGCGGAGGAATCGCTGGTGGCGGTCGGTCCCGGCGTCGAACGCCTGCAGGAGGAGGCCGCCAACCTGTTCCCGGATGCGCGCACCATGGTGCTGTCGAGCGATCTCATCACCTCGATCGAGACCATGCGCAGCGAGCTCAACGAGATCGCCGAGGGCCGCGTCGACATCATCATCGGCACGCAGCTGGTGGCGAAGGGGCACAATTTTCCGCGGCTCAATCTGGTCGGCGTGGTCGACGCCGATCTCGGCCTGCACAACGGCGATCCGCGCGCCGCCGAGCGGACATTCCAGTTGCTCAACCAGGTGATCGGCCGCGCCGGCCGCGACCAGGGCCGCGGCGTCGGCTATCTGCAGACGCATCAGCCCGAGCATCCCGTGATGAAGGCGCTGGTCGCCAACGACCGCGAGGCGTTCTACGCCAGCGAAATCGAGCAGCGCGAGCGCACCGGCTATCCGCCGTTCGGCCGTCTGGCGAGCCTGATCATCTCCGCCGGCGACCGTCCCACGGCGGAAGGCTTTGCGCGCAAGCTGGCGTCGATCGCCCCACTCGATGAGCGCGTGCAGGTGCTGGGCCCGGCCGAAGCGCCGCTCGCCGTGATCAAGGGCCGCTACCGCTTTCGCCTGCTGGTGAAGTCGCTGCGCAATGTCGACCTGTCGGAATATTTGCGCGAATGGCTCGCGGCCGGGCCGAAGACCAAGGGCAATCTCAAGCTCGAGGTCGACGTCGACCCGCAGAGCTTTTTGTACGTCGCCACGCCCCGGATGACGAAAAAAGCCTGCCGTCATTTGCGACGGCAGGCTTTCCTTCAGCGCGCAGAAGTTTCCTGCGGCTTTACGCTACGCAACGCTTACTGAATTTTTCGAAAGCGAAAACGGAGCCTGTTGGCGACCGCAGGCTTACATGACCTCGGCGGTGACGTGGCCGACGCCGGAGGCAGTCAGGCCGACCGCACGGGCGGCGCCGGTGGAGAGGTCGAGCACGCGTCCCTTGATGAAGGGGCCGCGGTCATTGACGGTCACGACGACGCTCTTGCCCCTGTGGGTGACGCGCAGCTTGGTGCCGAACGGCAGCGAGCGGTGTGCCGCCGTCATGTCGTTCTCGTTGAAGCGCTGGCCCGAGGCGGTCTTGCTGCCGGACTCATTGCCATAGAACGAGGCGACGCCGGCGAAGCTGCGCCGGAGCCCGACGACGGGATGGCCGCATTGGCGTCCTTCCAGCTGTGGCTGGAATGGGCGACGGTGAGCGTGGTGCTTCCTGGACTTTGGCCGAGGCTTCAGAAAGGCCCCCCGGCCAGGAGAGTTGCGGCGATGAGCGCAGTCGCCGAAAGCGACCGGGTTACCCCCGGTGCCGCCTTGTTGGTCTTCAGCATACTATAGTCCCTCGATAGTAATGCCACATTTGTGACAGTGGAACCCCCGTCCCAGCTACGATGGGTGGGCGTTTCCGTTCGCAATGCGGCATGAATTGGGCAGTAAAGCCTGTTTATCTCGGGCTGAAACATCTTGTTACTGATACGTATAACTACGGAATATTCCGTAATCTTTTGCTTTAACGAATTTTTAACCAACTACAATACTTACGAATACTGTATTAAGTAAGTTGTTTGCTGCAGTGCGAAGAAGTGGCGAAGTAAAGCGCCAAGTGCAGGGGGACCCCGGGTTCGTTCCGGCTTTTCAGCCCTTGCCGAGACGCATGGAACGAAGTCGCGGTTTCGGCGTTCGCCTCAGCGGGGAGCGTGAAAATTGGGAGCTCGGTCCGGTCGCGATTCGGCAGGCGAAAATCGCGACATTTCGCGGTGTGGAAAGCGCCTGCGACAAGGCTTCCAATCACGCGCCCGTCATGTTGCACCTGCGCGCTTGCTATGTTAGCAAAGCCGCGATTTTAACGATCCCGGCAGCGATCTTTGCCGGTCGAAAATCGAAGTCCCGCTTGAATTCCAAGGGCTTGGATCGCTAGGCGCCGCTTTGTGGCGACGGTTTTTCCCTTGCGAATTTGACAGCTAAAAAGAGCGCGTCTGTGGCTGCACAAGATCCGTCGGTTTCCGGAGTGTCCGGTCGTTATGCAACGGCCCTGTTCGAGTTGGCGCGGGATGAAAAATCCATCGACGCCGTCAAGGCCGATCTCGATCAATTCGATGCCATGCTGGCCGACAGCGCCGATCTCAAGCGCCTCGTCCGCAGCCCGGTATTTTCCGCCGAAGTGCAGATGAAGGCGCTGGATGCGGTGCTCGACAAGGCCGGCATTTCCGGTACCCCGGCCAAGTTCCTGCGGGTGCTCACCGCCAACCGGCGCCTGTTCGCGGTGTCCGACGTGATCCGCGCCTTCCGCGCGCTGGTGGCGAATTTCAAGGGCGAGGCGACCGCCGAAGTCACCGTCGCCGAACAGCTCAATGACAAGAATCTCGACGCGCTGAAGGCCGCACTGAAGTCGGTGACGGGCAAGGACGTCGCGCTCAACGTGAAGGTCGATCCCTCCATCATCGGTGGCCTCGTCGTCAAGCTCGGCAGCCGCATGGTGGATAGCTCGCTTCGCACCAAACTCAATTCGATCAAGCACGCGATGAAAGAGGCAGGCTGATGGACATCCGCGCCGCGGAAATTTCCGCGATCCTCAAGGACCAGATCAAGAATTTCGGCCAGGAAGCCGAGGTCACGGAAGTCGGACAGGTGCTGTCCGTCGGTGACGGTATCGCCCGCGTCTACGGGCTGGACAACGTCCAGGCCGGCGAAATGGTCGAGTTCGAGAACGGCACCCGCGGCATGGCGCTCAACCTCGAAACCGACAACGTCGGTATCGTGATTTTCGGCGCCGACCGCGAGATCAAGGAAGGCCAGACCGTCAAGCGCACCCGCGCCATCGTGGACACGCCGGTCGGCAAGGGCCTGCTCGGCCGCGTCGTCGACGCGCTCGGCAACCCGATCGACGGCAAGGGCCCGATCCAGGCCGACAAGCGCATGCGCGTCGACGTCAAGGCGCCCGGCATCATTCCGCGCAAGTCGGTGAACGAGCCGATGGCGACCGGCCTCAAGGCCATCGACGCGCTGATCCCGATCGGCCGCGGCCAGCGCGAGCTGATCATCGGCGACCGCCAGACCGGCAAGACCGCGATCGCGCTCGACACCATCCTGAACCAGAAGCCGCTCAACGCGCAGCCGGACGAGAACATCAAGCTGTATTGCGTCTATGTCGCGATCGGCCAGAAGCGCTCGACCGTCGCGCAGTTCGTCAAGGTGCTGGAAGAGCAGGGCGCGCTGGAATACTCCATCATCGTCGCCGCCACCGCCTCCGATCCGGCGCCGATGCAGTACATCGCGCCGTTCACCGGCTGCACCATGGGCGAGTATTTCCGCGACAACGGCATGCACGCCGTCATCATCTATGACGATCTGTCCAAGCAGGCCGTCGCCTACCGCCAGATGTCGCTGCTGCTGCGCCGCCCGCCGGGCCGCGAAGCCTATCCGGGCGACGTGTTCTATCTGCACTCCCGCCTGCTCGAGCGCGCGGCGAAGCTGAACAAGGATCAGGGCTCCGGCTCGCTGACCGCGCTGCCGGTCATCGAAACCCAGGCCAACGACGTCTCGGCCTACATTCCGACCAACGTCATCTCGATCACCGACGGCCAGATCTTCCTGGAAACCGACCTGTTCTTCCAGGGCATCCGTCCGGCGGTGAACGTCGGTCTGTCGGTGTCGCGCGTCGGCTCGTCGGCGCAGACCAAGGCGATGAAGAAGGTCGCCGGCAAGATCAAGGGCGAGCTGGCGCAGTACCGCGAAATGGCGGCGTTCGCGCAGTTCGGCTCCGACCTCGACGCCTCGACCCAGCGCCTGCTCAATCGCGGCTCGCGCCTGACCGAACTCCTGAAGCAGCCGCAGTTCTCGCCGCTGAAGATGGAAGAGCAGGTCTGCGTGATCTGGGCCGGCACCAACGGCTATCTCGATCCGCTGCCGCTCAACAAGGTGAAGGCGTTCGAGGAAGGCCTGCTGTCGCTGCTGCGCGGCAAGAACGCCGATCTGCTCAACGCGATCCGCGACAGCCGCGACCTCAGCGACGACAGCGCCGCCAAGCTGAAGTCGGTCGTCGAAGGCTTTGCGAAGTCATTCACGTAAATCCGTCATGGCCGGGGCTAGCCCGGACCTGACGAAAGAGGGGTTAGCGGCCATGTCGCACGGCAGGTCGCCAGGGTGAACGAAGAATGGCTTCACTGAAAGACATGCGGGTCCGCATCGCCTCGACCAAGGCGACGCAGAAGATCACCAAGGCGATGCAGATGGTCGCGGCCTCCAAGCTGCGCCGCGCGCAGACCGCGGCCGAAGCGGCGCGGCCCTACGCCACCAAGATGGCAGCGGTGATCGGCAATATCGCGGCCGCGGTCGGCGGGTTCGCCCGGCGCGCCGGCGCTGCTCGCCGGCACCGGCAAGGACCAGGTCCACCTGCTGCTGGTCTGCACCGGCGAGCGCGGCCTGTGCGGCGCCTTCAATTCCGCGATCGTGCGTCTTGCGCGCGAGCACGCCCAGTCGCTGATCGCGCAGGGCAAGGAAGTGAAGTTCTTCTGCGTCGGCCGCAAGGGCTACGAGCAGCTCCGCCGCACCTTCGACAAGCAGATCGTCGAACACGTCGACCTGCGCAGCGTGCGCCAGCTCGGCTTCGTCAATGCCGAGGACATCGCCAAGAAGGTGCTGGCGCGCTTCGATGCCGGCGAATTCGACGTCTGCACGCTGTTCTATTCGCGTTCAAGTCGGTGATCGCGCAGATCCCGACCGCGCAGCAGATCATCCCGCTGGTCGTGGAAGGCGATGGCGGCAACGGCTCGGCGACGTCCTACGAATACGAGCCGGAGGAGGACGAAATCCTCACCCGCCTGCTGCCGCGCAATCGTCGCGGTGCAGATTTTCCGCGCGCTGCTGGAAAACAACGCCTCGTTCTACGGCGCGCAGATGACGGCGATGGACAACGCCACCCGCAACGCCGGCGACATGATCCGCAAGCAGACGCAGATCTACAACCGCACCCGTCAGGCCCAGATCACCAAGGAACTGATCGAAATCATCTCCGGCGCAGAAGCAGTCTGACCGCGACACGAAATTCGGATCGAAGGAGACAGTCAATGGCTACAGCAGCCAATCAGATCGGTCGCGTCACCCAGGTCATGGGCGCCGTCGTCGACGTGCAGTTCGAGGGCCACCTGCCGGCCATTCTCAATTCGCTGGAGACCAAGAACGGCGGCAACCGCCTCGTGCTCGAGGTCGCGCAGCATCTCGGTGAGTCCACCGTGCGCACCATCGCGATGGACGCGACCGAAGGTCTGGTGCGCGGCCAGGAAGTGACCGACACCGGCCAGCCGATCGCGGTGCCGGTCGGCGCCGGCACGCTCGGCCGCATCATGAACGTGATCGGCGAGCCGATCGACGAAGCCGGCCCGATCAAGGCCGAAGGCAAGCGCGCCGATCCACGCGGAAGCGCCGAGCTACACCGACCAGTCGACTGAAGCGGAAATTCTCGTCACCGGCATCAAGGTCGTCGACCTGCTTGCTCCGTACGCCAAGGGCGGCAAGATCGGCCTGTTCGGCGGCGCCGGCGTCGGCAAGACCGTGCTGATTCAGGAGCTGATCAACAACGTCGCCAAGGCGCACGGCGGTTACTCCGTGTTCGCCGGCGTCGGCGAGCGTACCCGCGAAGGCAACGACCTCTATCACGAGTTCATCGAGTCCAAGGTCAACGCCGATCCGCACAATCCCGATCCGAGCGTGAAGTCGAAATGCGCGCTGGTGTTCGGCCAGATGAACGAGCCGCCGGGCGCCCGCGCCCGCGTCGGCCTCACCGGCCTGACCGTCGCCGAGCACTTCCGCGACCAGGGCCAGGACGTGCTGTTCTTCGTCGACAACATCTTCCGCTTCACGCAGGCCGGCTCCGAAGTGTCGGCGCTGCTCGGCCGTATTCCTTCGGCGGTGGGCTATCAGCCGACGCTCGCCACCGACATGGGCGCGCTGCAGGAGCGCATCACCACCACGCAGAAGGGCTCGATCACCTCGGTGCAGGCGATCTACGTGCCGGCCGACGACTTGACCGACCCGGCGCCCGCGACCTCGTTCGCGCACTTGGACGCCACCACCGTGCTGTCGCGCGCGATCTCGGAAAAGGGCATCTATCCGGCGGTCGACCCGCTCGACTCCACCTCGCGCATGCTTTCGCCGCTCGTCGTCGGCGCAGGAGCACTACGAGACCGCGCGCATGGTCCAGCAGGTGCTGCAGCGCTACAAGTCGCTGCAGGACATCATCGCCATTCTCGGCATGGACGAACTTGTCGGAAGAGGACAAGATTGACGGTGGCGCGCGCCCGCAAGATCGAGCGCTTCCTGTCGCAGCCGTTCCACGTCGCCGAAGTCTTCACCGGCTCGCCCGGCAAGTTCGTCGACCTCGCCGACACCATCAAGGGCTTCCGCGGCCTCTGCGAAGGCAAGTATGACCACCTGCCGGAAGCGGCCTTCTACATGGTCGGCACCATCGAAGAGGCGGTCGAGAAGGGCAAGAAGCTCGCCGCCGAAGCGGCCTAAGATGGCGAATGCGAAGGGAGTAGCGAATGAGTCGCTGCTCCCTTCTCGCCACTTCGCTATTCGCTACTCGCCACTCGCAGGCTTCACCATGGCCACCTTCCACTTCGATCTCGTCTCTCCTGAAAAGCTCGCCTTCTCCGGCGAGGTCGATCAGGTCGACATTCCCGGCATGGAAGGCGATTTCGGCGTGCTCGCCGGCCATGCGCCGGTGGTCGCGGCGATCCGGCCGGGCATCCTCACGGTGTTCACCGGCGGCAAGCAGGAGAAGATCATCGTGCTCGGCGGTCTCGCCGAGGTCTCGGAAAAGGGCCTGACCGTGCTCGCCGACGTCGCGCGACCTCGCTCGAAGAGCTCGACCGCGCCAGGCTCGCCGACGCCATCGCCGAGATGGAGGCCAAGCTCGCCGAGAAGGAAGGCGACGAGCTCGATCGCGCGCTCGAGCGGCTCGATCACTTCAAGAGCGTGCAGCAGCAGGTCTCACTCGACGGCGATGCACTAAGTCCGGCCGCTGCGAGCCGGGCATTCGCGGGCCAGCCGAAATGCCGAACAAATTCAATCGCTCGTCAGCGTCCGGCGCGGGCTCTGAAGCCGGTTGCGCCGCGGCGTCACGAGACGGCATTCTGCGGCAGCTTATTGTTGTCCGGAATTGTCCTTCCATGAAACGCAAGATCGCGGCGATTTTCGCGGCCGATATTGCCGGCTACAGCCGACTGGTCGCCGAGGATGAAGAGGAGACGCTGCGGCGGCTCGCCTCCTACCGGCAGGTGACCGACGACTTCATCGCCAAAGGCGGCGGGCGCATCTTCAACACCGCGGGCGATGCCGTGCTGGCGGAATTCCCCAGCGCGGTGGAAGCCGTGCGCTGCGCGATCGACATCCAGGAGAGCCTGCGCACGCGCAACATGGCCTATCCGCCGAGCCGGCAGATGGCGTTCCGCATCGGCATCACCATCGGCGACGTGGTCGAGCGCGACGGCGATCTGCTTGGGCGACGGCGTCAACATCGCGGCGCGCCTGGAGGGCCTTGCCGAAGTCGGCGGCATCTGCGTCTCGCGCGCGGTGCATGAGCAGGTCGCCAACAAGCTGTCGGTGCAGTTCGCCGATATCGGCGAGCAGGAAGTCAAGAACATCCCGACCCCCGTGCACGCCTACATGGTGGCGATGCGGCGCGAGGACGGCACCTATTCCAAGCCGCAGGTGAAGAAGCGTCGGCCAAGCCGCAGGGCGCGCCGAACTGGATGTGGCCGGTCGCCGTCACGCGTGGTCTGCCTCGCCGCGATCGGCGTCGGCGGATTCCTCTATTTCACCAAGCTCGAAATGGCGCCGGGCTCGAAGCCGCAGGTCGCCGCGAGCGGCCCTTCGAGCATCGGCGCCCGCGCCGTCACCAACGGCTGCCGCGCCGTCCCCGGCGCCGACCCAGGCCGCCGGACTCCGCCGCCGCCAGCCATTCCATCGCCGACCGCGACCAAGTCGGCCGCCGCCGCCGCCATCGCCGCCGGTCACCTCGGGTGAAAGTCTCGCTCCCGAAACGATGCCGTTCATCAGCGACGCGCACGCGCACTGCGCTAGCCAACGAATATGTGCCGGCTGCCGACTACAAGGCCTTCGCCACCAACATCAACGGCATCAACGCCTTCGTCACGGCGCAGCCCAACGAGGAGGCGGCCAAGACTGCCGCGCTCGAGCAGTGCCAGAAGCGCGCCGAGCAGGCCAACTCGCCGCGCAAGTGCGAGCTCTATGCGGTCGGCAACAATGTGGTCTATTCGCACGGCAAGCCGCCGGTGCCGCCGCTGCCGTGGATCAGGCACGATCCGTTGACCGAGCGGCCGTTCGTCGCCGACGAGGTGCCGCTGATCCGCGACCAGGGCAAGACGCGGCTGGAAAACGCCTATACGCCCGGCCGCAGGACCAAGGCGATCGCGCTCGGACCCGGCGGTCAGTTCTTCTTCTCCACGTCCGCGGAGACCGTCGATGACGCCGCGCGCCGCAATCTCGAATCCTGCGGCGCGGTCGCGGGCGTGCCCTGCATCATCGTCGCGCTCGACGATGCCTTTGTCGTGCCGGTGCCCAAGACCATGAAGGTCACCGGCTTCTTCCAGAAAGCCGACGCCCGCATGATCTCGGCGGATGCGCGCGACGACGTGTTCCGCAAGCTCACCGACGCCAGCAGCGGCTGGAATGCGGTGGCCGTCGGCGCCGCCGGGCGGCCCGGGCCTTGGCGTTGAAGGCGGCGAGCGAACAGAACGCCATCAACGAGTCGCTCGCCAATTGCGTCAAGTCCGACAGCGATTGCCACGTCATCGCGATCGGCCCGTTCGCGGTCGGGCCGAACAATTAGGCCTGCTTCGCAAACTTCGCGAAACACTGCTCCGCCACCGTCCGATAGACCTCGCGCCGGAACGGCACCACGAGATCGGCGACGCGGTCGAGCCGCTCCCAGCGCCAGGCGTCGAATTCGGTGGGCTGGCCGTTGCGCGGCGTCAGCGGATCGATCTCGCTCTCGCTGCCGGTGAAGCGCAGCGCGAACCATTTTTGCCGCTGGCCGCGGAATTTGGCGAGGCGATGCGACGGCGGGCCGTCATAGGGCGGGAATTCGTAAGTCATCCAGTCGGTCTCGGCGAGATACTCGGCCGACACCGCGCCGGTCTCTTCCCAGAGCTCGCGCATCACGGCCGTGCGCGGATCTTCGTCCGCGTCGATGCCGCCTTGCGGCATCTGCCATTCCAGGCCCGGCAGGATGATTTCCGGCCCGTCGTCCTTGAAGCGGCGGCCGATCAGCACGCGGCCATCGGCGTTGAACAGCGCGATGCCGACATTGGGGCGATAGGGCTTTTCGGAGGACATGGTTCGCGGCCGCGATGAAACCGGTCAGCCCAAGAGCCTGGCGAATTCCTTCACCACCCGCTCATAGACCGGCCGCTTGAACGGGACGATCAGTTGCGGAAGGTTCTTCATCGGCTCCCAGCGCCAGTTGACGAATTCGGCCTTGTGGCCGCCGCCGGGGTTGGCGACGTTGATCTCGCTGTCCTTGCCGGTGAAGCGCGCCGCGAACCATTTCTGCCGCTGGCCGCGATAGCGGCCCTTCCAGGCGCGGCCGGCCACGGTGCGCGGGATGTCGTAGATCAGCCAGTCCGGCACTTCGCCGAGCTTCTCGACCGAGCGGACGCTGGTTTCCTCATAGAGCTCGCGCTTGGCCGCGTCCCAGGTGTCCTCGCCGGGATCGACGCCGCCCTGCGGCATCTGCCAGACATGGGTGTCGTCGACATGCTCGACGCCGCCGGCGCGCCGGCCGATGAAGACGAGCCCGTCGCTGTTGAGCAGCATCATGCCGACGCAGGTCCGGTAGGGCAGGTCTTCGTAGCGCGCCATTCCGTCAGGACTCCAGACTATCAGACGGGTAACACCATGGGGTTTTGGACATTCCAACCGGCTGCTTCAGGGCTGATCGCATCGAAAACCGGTACCCACTTTTGCGGATCATGCCTAGTTCGATTTTGATTTCAGCATCGCGGTTGTCAATGGCACCAGCATCACGCCGCGGCCTTCCAGCGCCTTGCTCCAGGCCGCAAGCCGCTCGATCGAGATCGGCAGCGCCGAGGCGACCCCGACCGCGGTGCCGCGTTCCCGCGCGATGGTCTCCAGTTTGGCCAGCGCGCGGTCGATTTCGAGCGTGGTCGGCACCGCGTCGATGGTGAGGTCGGCCTTGGCGAACGGCATGGCCTGGCCGGCGGCCAGCGAGGCGGCGACGCTGCGCGGCGCCGAGCCGTCGTCGAAATAGCTCAAGCCCCGCTTGGCGGCGTCGCGGACGATCGGCTGCATCACATTGTCGGATACGACGAAGCGGGCGCCCATGAAATTGGCGATGCCGGCATAGCCCTGGAAGCGGCTCATGTGCCACTGCAGCCGGTCGAGATTTTGCTCGGCGCCGAGCGTGGAGAGCAGTGTCTGCGGGCCGGGATCGTTGTCGGGATAGTCGAACGGCTCCATCGGCACCTGCAGCAGGATTTCGTGCCGCTGCGCCCGCGCCCGCTCCGCAAGCTTGGTCGGATCGGCGCCATAGGGCGTGAAGGCGAGCGTCACCGGCGCCGGCAGCTTCATGATGGCGTCCACCGTCTTGGCGGCGCCGACGCCGAGCCCGCCGACCACGATGGCGATGACAGGCATCTTGGCGGCCTTGGCGCGGTCGGCCTCGGCCGCATAGACCGTGAAGGGCTTCAGGCCGTCGGCCATCACGGGGATCATGCCATAGCGCGATTTCTCCAGCAGCCGCGGGTCGATCCCGGCCATCGGCACGGCTGCCTGCTCG
Source organism: uncultured Alphaproteobacteria bacterium (assembly GCA_963726865.1). Taxonomy (GTDB): domain Bacteria; phylum Pseudomonadota; class Alphaproteobacteria; order Rhizobiales; family Xanthobacteraceae; genus Bradyrhizobium. The sequence goes on from CAVSEE010000017.1 coordinate 319,184, forward strand.
CCGCCTTCCTTGGCCGTGGCATCGCCGCCGACCACGAAATCCTGCCGCTTGCCGCTGGAGCCGTCGATGATGGTGACGGTCTGCTGTCCGCTGGCGGGGCTCGCGGCCTGCTGCTTGCCGGGCGCCTTGGCGTCGGCAGAGGGATGCGCGGACGCGGCTTTCTCGGCCTCGGGGCCCGGCTGCCGCAGCACGATCCGCGCCTTGGGCTCGCCGCCGAGCGGATCGTCCGAGAACAGGGCAAATCCGACGAAGGTGACCAGGAACAGGCCGAGCAGCACGGCGAGCGCCTGCATGGCCGTGAACGGCAGGCGCAGGCGGAACCGGCCCGTCTTCCGCGCAACGGTTTCCTGTCCGAGCGGCGTGCTCAGATCGTCGGCCGCTTCAGCCATGAATCTCCCCGAATCACCGCTGGCGAAGATACCACGGCAGGGCCGAATCGCGGCGGTTCCACGGCGTTCAGGGCCGTGCAGCGGCAATCCCCCGAAATGAAAAGGGCGGCCCGAAGGCCGCCCTTTCGCAAATTCCTGATGACCGGCTCAGTTCGGCTTGGCCGCCGGCTTGTCGTTCGCGGCAGGCGTCGCCGCTGCTGCTCGCGGTGGCCTTGATGCCATGCAGCAGGTCGGCGGCGGTCTTCAGCGCCTTGTCGTCCTTGGCATCCGGCGGAACGTAGGACTGCGAGCCGGTCTTCTCGTCGCCGTCGTTCTTGAGATGGCCGCGCAGCGAGGCCTCGCCCTTGGTGTCGGTGCGCGCCTTCAGTTCGTCCGGCACGTCCTGCAGCACCTCGATGTCGGGCACGATGCCCTTGGCCTGGATCGACTTGCCCGACGGCGTGTAATAGCGCGCGGTGGTGAGCCGCAGCGCGCCGTTGCCCGAGCCGAGCGGGATGATGGTCTGCACCGAGCCCTTGCCGAACGAGCGCGTGCCGACCAGCGTCGCGCGCTTGTGGTCCTGCAGGGCGCCGGCGACGATTTCCGACGCCGAGGCCGAGCCGCCGTTGACCAGCACGATCACCGGCTTGCCCTTGGTCAGGTCGCCGGCATGCGCGGCGCGGCGCTGCGTCTCCTCGGCATTGCGGCCGCGGGTGGAAACGATCTCGCCGCGCTCGAGGAACGCGTCGGACACGGTGACCGCTTCCTCAAGCAGGCCGCCCGGGTTGTTGCGCAGGTCGATGATGAAGCCCTTGAGCTTTTCGCCGATCTGGCCGGAGAGATTGTTGATCTCGCGCTTCAGGCCTTCGGTGGTCTGCTCGTTGAAGGTGGTGATGCGGATATAGGCGATGTCGTCCTGCTCGACGCGGGCGCGCACCGACCGGACGCGGATGTTGTCGCGCACCAGCGTGACTTCGATCGGATTGTCCGAGCCCTTGCGGACGATTTTCAGCCGGATCTTGGTGTTGACCGGACCGCGCATCTTTTCGACGGCCTGGTTCAGGGTCAGGCCCTGCACCTGCTCGTCGTCGAGCTGGGTGATGATGTCGTTGGCCATGATGCCGGCCTTTGACGCCGGTGTGTCGTCGATCGGCGACACCACCTTGATCAGGCCGTCTTCCATCGTGACTTCGATGCCGAGGCCGCCGAACTCGCCGCGGGTCTGCACCTGCATGTCACGGAAGCTCTTGGCGTCCATGTAGCTGGAATGCGGATCGAGGCCGGCCAGCATGCCGCTGATGGCGGACTCCACCAGCTTGCTGTCGTCGGGCTTCTCGACATAGTCGCTGCGCACGCGCTCGAACACGTCGCCGAACAGATTGAGCTGTCGATAGGTGTCGGAGGTCGCGGCACGCGCGGTCGAACCCATCAGCACGGCACGCGGCTGCGTGACGAAGAGGGTGAGAGCCGCGCCGGTCGCGGCGCTGAGGAGGATCAAAGAAGTCTTGCGCATCATCCGCGAACCTTTTCGCCTTCATTTGCGGCCCACCATGGGCCTGGATCGATTGGAGTGCCGTCTTTGCGGAACTCGACATAGAGCACGGGCTGGCTCGCCGTATTGGTGGCGAGGATGGACGCTACCTGGGAGGTTTTTCCCATGGTCGCGACCGGCTCCCCCGTAAGAACAAACTGGCCGATGTTAACCGAAATGCGCTCCATCCCGGCGATCAGGACATGATACCCGCCCCCGGCATTGAGGATCAAGAGTTGACCGTAGCTGCGGAAGGGTCCGGCATACACAACCCAGCCATCGCACGGGGTTGTGACCTGTGCACCGGGCCGCGCTGCCAAAGAAATGCCTTTTTCTACGCCACCAGCCCCGTCGGAACCGCCAAAATCGCGAATCTTTGAGCCGTTAACCGGATAGGCGAACAGGGCTTTTGCCGAGGCAAAGGCGATCGCCGGGCTCTGCCGGGAAGGGTCCTTGAAAAGGGCCGGATTGGGCTTGCCATTCACCATCGCAGGGGTGCCCTGCAATGTGGCCGTAGCGGCCGCTTTGGCGGCCGTTTTCAGGTCCTGCTCCATCTTGGCGATCAGGCCCTGCAGGTTGTCGACCTGCTTGGCGAGGGTGGCCGCGCGGCCCGATTCCGCCTCCATGTCCTTTTCGATCGCGGCCTGCTTGCGCTGCCGCTCGTCGACCAGCACGCCGAGGCGGATCTGATCGTCCTTCAGGCGGTCGCGGTCGAGTGCGAGCTTGTCGCGTTCGCTGGCGATTTTCCTGCGCAGCTCGACCAGCTCGCCGAGATCGGCGGCCAGCGTTTCCGCACGCCCGCGCAGCTCGGGCACCACGGCACCCAGCAGCATCGCCGTGCGCAGCGATTGCAGCGCGTCTTCGGGGCGCACCAGCAGCGCCGGCGGCGTGCGCCTTCCGGCGCGCTGCAGGGCTGCCAGCACCTCGACGATTTCAGCGCGGCGCGATTCCAGCGAACCGCGAATCTGCGCCTCGCGGCTGTCGAGCGGCCGCAGCCGCAATTCGGCATCGCCGATATTGGTTTCGACGGTGCGCACTTTCGTGGCGGCATTGATCAGTTGCTGGTTGAGCTTGCTGCGGTCCTGTCCGATCGCCGCGATTTCGGCCTGCAGTCTCTGCTGCAGCTCGGCCGCGCGCTTCTGCTCGGTTCGCGCCGCTACCAGCTCCTGCTCGCGCTGCTTGATCGCGTCGGCGGAAACCGATGCCGGCGCCGCCGTCTGCGCGAGCGCCGGCATCGCAAAGCCTGCAGACAACAGCGCGATGGAAAGCGGAATCGAGACGGCGGAACGAGCGCCGCTTCTCGCGGCCTCCGTGCTGGAATGTCGTTCCGGCGCTGACTGCATCGTTTCCGTCTCGCGCGTCACGCGCGGTGATAGGGGTGACCGGCCAAAATCGTCGCGGCCCGATAAATCTGTTCCAGGAGCATCACGCGCACCATCTGGTGCGGCCAGGTTGCGGCCCCGAACGCAACCACAAGCTTTGCTTTGCCTCGCAATTCGGGCGAAAGTCCGTCCGCGCCGCCGATGACGAAAATTACATCCGTGGCGGCATCGCGAAAGCGGCCCAAATGCTGGGCAAAGCCGGCGCTATCGATGCTTTTGCCGCGTTCGTCCAGCGCGATCAGCCCGTATTTCTCCGGGAGGAGGGCCAAGATTGCGGCGGCCTCCTCGGCGATTCGCGTCGCCGCATCGCGGGCGCGGCTTTCCGGAATTTCATGAATCTCGAGGCTGCGAAAGCCGAGCTTGCGACCGATGTCGTCGAAGCGCTCGCGATAGCGCTCGGCAAGCTCCCGTTCCGGACCCTGCTTCAGCCGGCCGACGGCGATGACGATGAGGCGCATGCAGGTGGTTTTTCCCGCGCACCGGATGGTGCGCAAGTAACACGGTACATGCGCTGTCGCCGATTCGCATCGGCTGGCGGCTTAACTGATCGCCTTCGCCGCCACCGGATTCTGCGTCCACAACCGCTCGAGATTGTAGAATTCGCGAACCTCCGGCCTGAATACGTGCACGATCACGTCGCCGGAATCGATCAGCACCCAGTCGCAGTTGGGCATGCCCTCGACATGGATGTTTTTGATTCCGGTTTCCTTCAGCGCCTTCGTGACATTTTCCGCGATCGCGCCGACGTGCCGGTTAACCCGGCCCGTGGTGACGACCATGTAGTCGGAAAATGCAGATTTGCCGCGAAGGTCGATGGTGATCGTTTCTTCCGCCTTCATATCGTCGAGGCGGGAGAGGATCATATTCAGCGTCTTGTCGGCGTCGCTTTGCGCCTTCAAGGCCGCAGCTGGGGTCGATGTTTTACGCGCGGTTTTGGAACCAGTGGTTTTTGAACCTTTGGGCGAAACCGACTTTGACAATACAGGTGTGGCCAGGGACCATTCCTTTCACTGTATCGCGAACGGCCGAATCCGGCCGCCCGCGGACCATACTACGCATGTGGGGTTAACGGTTTCAATATTCCAGTAACCACCGCACGACACTCACGAGTGTTGCTTATTTATCCGCCAGCTCCCGTCCGGGTTCCTGAGTCCGGTCGAGGAGAGATTCAGTTTCATTCCGGTGAGGAAGACCCAGGCAGGCGCGCGCTGATCCGGCAGGCTCGCCGCCTGATTCTCGGGCAATCGGTAGCGCGCCAGCGCCTGCGCCGCGGGGGCGGCGAGCGCGCGAAAACTTTGCGGCGGACGATCGATCACGGCAAGCGGGACTTCGTCGGCGATGCGCCGCCAGTCCTTCCAGCGATGGAACTGCGCGAGATTGTCTGCGCCCATGATCCATACGAAGCGCACACCGGAGACGCGGCGGCGCAAATGCGTGATCGTGTCGACAGTGTAGCGCGTGCCGATGACAGCTTCGAGACAGGAGATGTCGATGCGCGGATCCTCGGCGACGTCGCGCGCCGCGCTGGCGCGCTCGGCCAATGCGGGCAGTCCGTTGGTGTCCTTCAGCGGATTGCCGGGGCTGAGCAGCCACCAGACGCGATCGAGCCTGAGGCGCTTGAGCGCGAACAGGCTGATGGCGCGATGCGCCGCATGCGGCGGATTGAAGGAGCCGCCGAGCAGGCCGATGCGCATGCCGTTGGTGTGGAACGGGATGGCCGGGGTTTCTGACGACGCCACGCGGACTGGCTTCAACGGGATGTCCCCGGCAAGGTCACGGCCGCGTCTGCCCGCTGCCGTGCACGCGATATTTGAAGCTGGTGAGCTGCTCGGCTCCGACCGGCCCGCGGGCGTGGAATTTGCCGGTGGCAATGCCGATCTCGGCGCCGAAGCCGAACTCGCCGCCGTCGGCAAACTGCGTCGAGGCGTTATGCAGCACGATCGCCGAATCGACCTCGTTGAGGAATTTTTGCGCGGCCGCCGCATCCTCGGCAACGATCGCGTCGGTGTGGCGCGAGCCGTGATTGTGGATGTGGGCGATCGCCTCGTTCACCCCGTCGACCACGCGCGCGGCGATGATCGAGTCGAGATACTCGGCGTCCCAGTCCTCATCCGTCGCAGGCGTCACCCGCGGGTCGGCCTTCTGCACGGCGGCATCGCCGCGCACTTCGCAGCCGGCATCGATCAGCATGGTCACCAGCGGTTTTAGGTTCGCAGCAGCAGCTGCACGATCGACCAGCAGCGTCTCGGCCGCGCCGCAGACGCCGGTGCGCCGCATCTTTGCGTTCAGCACGATCGACTTCGCCATATCGGGGTTGGCCGACTTGTCGATGTAGACGTGATTGACGCCTTCGAGATGCGCAAACACCGGCACGCGCGCTTCCGCTTCGACGCGGGCGACGAGGCTCTTTCCGCCGCGCGGCACGATGACATCGATGCCGCCGTTCATACCCGACAGCATCAGGCCGACCGCCGCGCGGTCGCGCGTCGGCACCAGCGTGATCGCGGCTTCGGGCAGGCCCGCTTCGCGCAGGCCCTGTTGCAGGCATTCATGGATGGCGCGGCAGGAACGGAAACTGTCGGAGCCGCCGCGCAGGATCACGGCATTGCCGGACTTCAGGCACAACACGCCGGCATCGGCCGCGACGTTCGGGCGGCTCTCGAAGATCACGCCGATCACGCCGAGCGGCACGCGCACGCGCTCGATGGTCATGCCGTTCGGCCGCTGCCAGCTCTCGGTGACCGTGCCCACGGGATCGGCAATGCCGCGCACCACAGAAACACCATCGGCCATGGCATCGACGCGTCCTTGCGTCAGCGTCAGCCGGTCGAGGAATGCGGCGGTCGCGCCATCAGCCTTCGCCTCGGCAACGTCTTCGGCATTGGCCGCGAGAATCTTTGCGGTATCGGCGCGGATCGCCCGCTCGATCGCCTCCAGCGCCCGGTTCTTCTGCTCCGGCGGCGCCAGCGCCAGCACCCGCGCAGCCGCGCGGGCGCCCTTGACCAGTTCGGTCATCAGGGCGGGCAGATCGGCGGTGCCATCGATGGCTTTCAGGGCGGTCGTCATGGTGGTTTCGGCCTTGGGATAAGGCCATGTCCTAGCACGGAAATCAGCCCCTTGGCGAGGCGCGGAAGGCGTATGGCAGGTCGGCGGCAGGCAGATTTTGCGAGGTCGGCCAATGGCCTACTTGGCCGGCACCGTGCCCTTTGGGCCCACCACCAGATCATCCCGATGGATCATCTCCGCCCGCCCGGTGATGCCGAGGATGTCGGCCACGTCGCGCGAGGAGCGGCCCTTGATCTTCTCGGCATCCTCGAAGTCATAGGCGACCAGCCCGCGGCCGACTTCGTGGGTGTCGGGGCCGCGCACGATCACGGCGTCGCCGCGGGCGAATGCGCCGTCGACCCGGATCACGCCGGCCGGCAGCAGGCTTTTGCCGGCGCGCAGCGCGCTGACGGCGCCGGCGTCGATGGTCAGCGTACCCTTCGGCTCCAGCGAACCGGCGATCCAGCGCTTTCGCGCGGTCACGGGATTCGCCGGCGTCAGGAACCAGGTGCAGCGGCCGCCGTCGGCGATCGCCTGCAGCGGATGCTCGATCTTGCCATTGGCGATCAGCATATGCGTGCCCGCGGTGGTCGCGATCTTCGCCGCCTCGATCTTGGTGTACATGCCGCCGCGCGACAGCTCGGATTCGGCGGCGCCCGCCATCGCCTCGATCTCCGAGGTCACGGACTCCACGATCGGAATCAGCTTGGCGTCCGGATTGGCATTCGGCGGCGCGGTGTAGAGGCCGTCGATGTCGGAGAGCAGGATCAGCAAATCGGCGCTCGCCATGGTGGCGACGCGTGCGGCGAGGCGATCATTGTCGCCGTAGCGGATTTCAGTGGTGGCGACGGTGTCGTTCTCGTTGATCACGGGCACCGCGCGCCATTCCAGCAATTTGCCGATGGTCGAGCGCGCGTTGAGATAGCGCCGCCGCTCCTCGGTGTCCTGCAGCGTCACCAGAATCTGGCCGGCGCCGATGCCGTGGTCGCCCAGCACCTCCGACCAGATCCGCGCCAGTGCAATCTGGCCCACCGCGGCGGCGCCCTGGCTCTCCTCGAGCTTGAGCTGGCCGCGCGGCAATTTGAGACGGCTGCGCCCCAGCGCGATCGAGCCGGAGGACACCACCAGCACGTCGCGCCCCTCGCCATGCAGTTTGGCGATATCGGCCGCCAGCGCCTTCAGCCACGACGCGCGCAATTCGCCCTTGGCCTGGTCGATCAGCAGCGACGAGCCGACCTTGACCACGATACGGCGGAAATTCTTCAGCGCGGGGCGTTTCATGACTTTTGCAGAATCCGGCGAAAAGTGCCGTTGTTTTGCAGCAGGCGGCTGCCTCGCGCAAGCGGGCAAGAGGCGTCTTGCGACGACTTGGTTATTTCCCGGAACGGCCGGTCGGTGTAATGCCTCCCCCAGATTGGCCGGAGGAAGCCCATGAATCGCCGCGAGTTCGTTGTCGGTAGCCTTGTTGGTGGCCTGGCCTCAGCCACGGCGCCTATGGGTGCGGCGTGGGCGCAATCGGGCCCGCTGACCAAGATCATCTTCCCCTTCGCGGCCGGCGGCAGCGGCGACATGTTGTGCCGCCAGTTGGCCGAATATCTGCCCGCGGCGCTCGACCGGAAATTTATTGTCGAAAATCGCACCGGCGCCGATGGGCTGATCGGCATCCGTGCGGTGAAGGGCGCGGCCGCCGATACCGCTACCATCCTGGTGACGACGGGTCCGACCATGTACCTGCTGCCGATGGTGGAGAACGAGCCGAGTTACGACTCCGCAAAGGACTTCGTGCCGGTCTCGCAGCTGGCGCGTTTTGAATTCGTGGTCGCGGTGAGCCCGTCGATCGGCGTCACCGACTTCAAGCAGCTGGTCGACTGGATCAAGGCCAATCCTTCGAAAGCCAGCTACGGCGTGCCGTCCAGCGGCACCATTCCGCATTTCACCGGCTTTCAGCTTGAGAAGACGCTGGGCCTGTCCATGTCGCGTGTGGCCTATCGCGGCTCGGCGCCGATCATCAACGATCTTGTCGGCGGTCACTTGCCGTTCTGCGTGACGACGTTGTCCGACACCATCACGCAGCATCGCGCCGGCGGCATCCGCATCGTGGCTGTGAGCGGTCCGACGCGTTCGCCCTTCCTGCCGGATGTGCCGACGTTGAAAGAGGCCGGCGTCGATCTGGTCGCCGACGGCTGGTACGGCATGTGGCTGCCTGCGGGCTCGTCGCCGGAATTTGCGAAGAAGCTGAGCGCAGCGTCGGCGGAGATACTGGCGAGGCCCGACATCAAGGAGAAGCTCAACGCCGTCACGCTGATTCCGGTCGGCTCGACGCCGGAGGACCTGACAAAAGCGCTCGCGGCCGACACTGCGTTCTGGCAGCCGATCGTGAAAGCCACGGGCTACAAGATCACCAACTAGGCCTGAGCATGGTTCCGAAAGCGGAGGCCGGTTTTCCCTGCGACAAACGCGAAGCGTTTGCGCGGAGATCGTGCTCAAATAGAGTGCTCCTCGATCAATTCGATCGCGATCTCGCGCAGCAGCTGCGGTAACGCCATGGTGCCGTAGATTTGCGGCCATCCCGATGAAATGAAATGCGTGCGCACCCCATTAGCATCGGGTGCGCGCGGCGCGTCGAGCACGACGACGTCGGAGATCCGGGTCTTGTTCGCTTCGGCGGCACGCAGCGCCGGCTCTGCTGCGAGCGAATGCGTGACCAGAACCGCCTTTCGCCCGACGCGCCGCGTGTGATCATGGACCGCCTGCGACAGGGTCGCGTCGGCGATTGCCGTCACCGGCCGGTAGCCGAGCGCCTTCAGCCACATCGACAGCGGGATCAGCATGAGATCGCCGCCGGGGATTTTCGGGGCGATGATGACAATCGGCTTGCCGTCACCAAAACGGGAAGTGCCGAGCAGCAGCGATTGCCGCGCTACTGTCAGCGATTCATATCCGGCGCGCGCCAGTGCCAGCGGCAACGCCGTCAGCCATTCAGTAGCGGACACCAGTGCATGCGGCGTCGTGGCGCTGCCCGCTTCATCGACGGCATCCGCGACGACCGCACCTCGTCCGTTGATCGACGCGAGAAACCCCGTGATCAGGTCCGTGCATTCCTTGACCGCTTCCCACAGCACGCGATGTCCGCCGCCGGGAATGACGACGAGTTTTGCGCCCGGAATAAGCTGCGCCAGCATCTTCGAGTTCTCCGGCCGGATCAGCCGGTCGAGATCGCCGGTCAGGACCAGCGTCGGGCAGCGGATCTGCGACAGCGCTTTGGCGCCGTCGAATTCGGCAAAAGCCTGGAATTGCAGGTCGGCGGCATGCAGTGGCGTCGGCAGCGCGGTCTCGCGCCGCATCTGGTCCTCGGCCTGCTCGCGGTTCTCCTTGAGGTAGCCCGGCGCGTAGGTGACTTCCCAGATGCGTCGCGCAATCTGCTCCGGTGAATATCCATCGAGATCGCGCATCACGCGCACGACGGACGGACCGGCAAAGGTCGCACGTGGCCCGCCGCACATGGTGGCGCAGAGGATCAGGCCATCGACGCGATGCGGAAACTGTTTTGTGAATTCCTGGGCGATGGCGCCGCCCATGGAATAGCCGAGCACATGGGCGCGCTCGATGCCGATCTCATCAAGGAGTGCGGCGACGTCGCGCGCCATGTTGGCAAGCGCGTAGCCGATGACCGGCTTGTCGCTCCGGCCGGTGCCGCGGTTGTCGAAGGTGATGACGGTGAATTGCGTCGCCAGCGTCTCGACGAACTTTTGCGGCCACGCGGCAGAACTCAGCCGGTAGCCCATGATCAGGACAAGCGGAGGCCCGTCGCCCTGCACACGGTAGGCGATGTTGCTTCCGTTGACGCGCGCAATCGCCAACTGCGTCATAAACCCGAAACCATATGCCCGCCGTCGACGGTGACGACGCTGCCGGTCATGAACGATCCCGCATTGGAGATCAGCAGCAGCAACGGTCCGTCGAGCTCGGTGAGCTGGCCGAGCCGGCGCTGCGGCACGCGCTTGATCAGCGCCTGGCCGGCCTCGCTCTGGAAGAAATCGTCATTCAGTTCGGTCACGAAATAGCCGGGCGCCAGCGCGTTGATGCGGATGCCGTAGCGCGCCCATTCCAGCGCCAAGGCCTTGGTCATCTGGACCACGCCGGCCTTGGAGATCGCGTAGGGCGCAACGCTACCTGCTACACGCAGCCCGAGAATCGAAGCGATGTTGACGATCGAGCCCTTCACTTTGTTCTCGACCATGCGTCTTGCCGCGGCCTGGGCGACCAGCCAGACGCCCTTGAGGTTGGTGTCGATGACGGCGTCCCAGCTGCGCTCGTCCTGCTGTAACGCCGGCTTGGTCGCGGTGACACCGGCATTGTTGACGACGCCATGGATCGGGCCGAACGCGGCTTCCGCCTCAAGCATGGCCGCATCGATCTTGTCGGCCATGGTGACGTCGAGCAGCACGCTCTGCGCCTTGCCGCCGGCCTCCTTGATCTCCGCCACCGCCGATTGCAGCGCCTCGGCGCGCCGCGCGGCGAGCGTGACCTTCGCGCCGTTGCCAGCGAGGAATTGCGCGAAGTGACGGCCGAAGCCGCTGGAGCCGCCGGTTACCAGAATGTGCTGATCTTTGATGTCGAACACGGGTGTCTCCAAACCTCTGTTTCAGGCGCAACAAGTCATCACGAGGCGCGCCACTTCCGTTCGGCTTCGTCCCAGGCCGCCAGCGGCTGCAGGTCCGGTACCCAGGCAAGCCCCGTCTTGCCGTCGGAAGAAATCGCCTCCGGCGTGACGACCATGTCGAGCAGCGCCGGGCGGTTGGCAAGCGCGCGCTCGATCGCCGGGCCGAGCTGCTCCTCGGTCGTCGACGCGCTCGGCATGCATGCCGAACGACCGCGCCATCGCGGCGTAGTCCGCATCCTGCAGCCTTGTGCCGACCACCTTGCCGTGGGTCACGGTCTGGTCGTGCACCTCGATCTGCCAGGCGCCGTTGTTGGCGACGACGATCAGCACGGGCGCCTTGTGGCGCACCGCGGTGTCGACCTCGATGGCGTTGAAGCCGAAGGCGCCGTCGCCGGTCGCGACCACCACGGGCTTGTCGGGAAAGGCAAGGCTCGCGGCGATGCCGTAGGGCACGCCGATGCCGATGCAGCCGAATGGGCCGGGGTCGAGCATCAGCGGCGCGTTGAGCGCCGACGCGGGCGAAAGCAAGGAAGTCGCCGCCGTCGGTGATGACGACGGAATCGTTGCCGATCGCCTGCTGCAGTGCCGACAGCACCTTGTTCGGATGCAGCTTGCCGTCGGAGCCGTTCGGCGTCTTCGCCATGGCTCTGCTGCAGCTTTTGTCGCGCGCTCCTCGTGTCCGCCGCGCAGCTTCGCGGCCCACTGCCGGTCGACCTTGGATTCGCGGTTGCCTGCGTGTTCGACCATCGCGCGCAGCGTTTCGGCGGGCGAGGCCAGAATTTCCACCGCGCCGCGGCGGTTGTCGCGCATCTCCGATGGCGCATCGCCGATGCGGACGAATTTTGCCTCCTGAAACACCGCGGGCGAGCCGTAAGCGAGCTGGAAATCGAGGCGGCGGCCGACGGTGAGGACGACGTCGGCGTCGCCCATGACCGCGCCACGCATCGCACCGACGACGGAGGGATGACTGTCCGGAACGAGGCCGCGGCTTTCGCCGGTGTCGAGATAGACCGCACCGAGGCGATCGAGCAGCGCGATCAGTTCGGGACCGGCACCGCGGGCGCCGCGTCCGGATATGACGAGCACGCGCCGCGCCGACCACAGTAGATCGACCGCGCTGTGCGACCTGAGCCGGGTCGGGCAGCGTCACCGCGCGCGGCTTCGGCGTCGAGATGCTCGTCGAGCTGCAGCGCCTTCGGCACGATGCCGCGCAGCGTGTCGGTCGGGAAGTCGATGTAGGACGGGCCGGGCTCGCCGCCTTCGCCGAAGGCGCGCGAGATCGCCTCGTCCAGTTCCTGCAGCACCAGCGACGGCTCGCGCACGGTGCGGGCATAGCGCGTGATGCGAGCGCACCAGCTGGGTGTGATCCATGTCCTGGAGCCCGCCGCGGTTTTCCTGCGGGCGCGGATTGCCGCCGGAAAGCACCAGCACGGGCGCGCGCGACACATGGGCGTTGGCGATTCCGGTGATGGCATTGGTCATGCCGGGGCCGGCGGTGACCAGCGCAACGCCGAGTTCGCCCGTCAGCTCGGCATGCGCCTGCGCCATGTGCACGGCCGCGCGCTCGTCGCGAACGTCGATGATGCGGATGCCTTCGGCATCGAGCCGCATCCAGATCGGCATGATGTGGCCGCCGCACAGCGCGAACACGCGGTTGACGCCGCGGCGCTTCAAGCAGGCGCGCGATCAGGTCGGCGGCGCTATCGGGAAGAGACTTTCATGGGACGACTCCGTTGATACAAGTGATTGGTCAGATCGGCGCAAGCCAGGCGACCAGCAGCGAGACGGTGAGGACGGCAAAGACGTGCGAGGCGAGGATCGAGCCGGAGGTGACGCCGGCCTCGAGCCCGTAGAGTTTGGCGATGGTGAAGGGTCCCGATCCGATCGGCAGCGCGCTCAGGATGATCGCCGAGTGCGACCACAGCGGCGGCATCGGGAAGACGTAGAAGCGCGAGAAACGCCGTGACCGCCGGCTGCAGGATCAGTTTCAGCGCGACCAGGATGGCGATCGACCTGGCGTCGTGGCTGACCACGCGCTCCTGGGCGAGGAACAGCCCGATGCAGACCAGCGCGGCCGGTGAGGCGGCGCCGCCGAGCAGCGAGGTGAAACTTTCCAGCGGCGCCGGCAGCTTCAATCCGCTCAGGCCGACCGCAAGGCCCGCCACGGGCGCGATCAGCAGCGGGCTGCGCAGCAGCGAGATGACGATCTTGCCGACGGTCGGCCAGAAGCTGTCGCCCTTCTGCAGGTCGATCTCGACCACGATCACCGCAAACAGGAACAGCACGCAGGCCGTGAACAGTGTCGCGATGATCGAGGCCGGCGCGCTTTCCGGGCCGAACACCAGCAGGCACATCGGAATGCCCATGAAGCCGACATTGCTGTAGCCGGCATCGAGGCCCTCGATGCTGGCATTGGCGACCCGTCGTCCGCGCAAGCGGCTGATGACGAAGGCGACCGCAAAGCTGACGGCGATGCCGCCGACGAAGGCGCCGACGAAGCCGAACTGCCGCACCTGGTCCGGCGTGATCTTGGACATCGCCACGAACATCAGCGACGGCAGCGCCAGATAGACCGCGAAGCGGTTGAGATTGTCGGTCGCGACCCGATCGAACACGCCGAAATAGCCGCAGATGAATCCGGTCAGGATCAGCGCGAAGATCGGCAGTGCTGAGTTCAGGACGGCTTGCATGGGTGCGGATTCCGGGATGGCTCGGCTGAGCCGACTATGCTCAGTTCGTGTACTTCTTCTTCAACTCGCGATGCAGCACCTTGCCGGTCGCGTTGCGTGGCATCTCGATCCTCGGCAATGAAGACGTAGGAGCGCGGGCGCTTGTAGCCGGCCAGCCGCTCCTTCGACCATTCCTGAAGATCAGCTTCCTTCAACGTGGCGCCGTCGTGCAGGACGATGACGGCGTGAACGCGCTCGCCCCATTTCGCATCGGGCAGGCCGATCACGGCGACGTCCTTCACTTGCGGATGCGCACCAACCAGCGCCTCGACTTCGGAGGGATAGATGTTCTCACCGCCCGAGATGATCATGTTGCTCTTGCGGTCGGAGAGATGGATGTAGCCGTCCTCGTCGCGACGCGCCATGTCGCCGACCGAGCAGTAGTCGCCGCGGAAGGCTTCTTTGGTCTTCTCCGGCAGGTTCCAGTAGCAGTCGAACGTGTGGGCGTTGCAGGAATAGAGTTCACCGGCTTGCGCCGTCAGGCACTTCGTTGCCGGCTTCGTCCAGAATCCTGATCGGCGCAGCGCCGACGCATTCGCGGCCGACCGAGCCAAGTTTGGTGAACTGCTCGTGCGGATGCAGCATGGTGACCCAGCCGGTCTCGGTCGCGCCATAGAGCTCGAACAGGCCGGAATTGGGGAACATCTCCATCACCTCGCGCTTGGTCTCGGGGCGCGCGGGCGCGGACGAGATCATCAGCTTGGTGACGGCGTCGTAATTGTATTTGCTGCGCACGGCCTGCGGCAGGCCGAGCATCATGATGTAGTGCGTCGGGACCAGCGAGGTGAAGGTCGAGCCATTCCCGGCCAGCGTCTTCGACCGCGTGCTCGGGATCAAAACTCTTGCGCGAATAGATCGAGTTGGTGCCGCCGCAATAGCCGAACGAGCCGAAGAAGTTCAGCGAATTGGCGTGGCACATCGGCATGACCAGCAGCGCATCGTCCTTGCGGTGCAGTCCGAGCTCGATCTCGGTGACCATGGACAGAATCACGGCGCTGCGGTGGCTGCGCACCACGCCCTTCGGGTTGCCTGTGGTGCCCGAGGTGTACATCAGCGTCCAGGGATCGGAGAGGCTGACGATCTGCGACGGCTCGCGGCTCGAACCGGCCCGCAACGAATTGCTCGTAGTCGCGATAACCGGCCGGGCAGGGGCTAGCGCCGAAATGGATGAAACGATCCGCCTTGATCGGGATGTCCTTGCGGATTTCCTCGACCAGGCCCGCGAGTTCATCCTGCACGATGAGGGCGGCGGCTTCGGCGTTGTCGACGATGAACTGCACTTCCTTGCCGATCAGGCGGAAGTTGATCGGCAGCGCCACGAGGCCTGCCTTCGCCGTCGCCGCAAAAATCTCGCACCACTCGACGCAATTGTAGGCGAGGATCGCGACCCGATCGCCCTTGGCAAGGCCAAGGCCGAGCAGGGCGTTGGCGAGGCGGCAGGAACGCTCGTTCCATTGCGTGAACGTCATCGAGCGTTCGAGGTCGCGCGCGCCGATCCGGTTGGGCGTGACCCGCGCATGCACCGAAAGCATCTGTCCGAAATTCAGGAGGTCTTTCACGGTCCGTTCCTAATGGGCTTTAGCTGTTCGATTACAGGAGGCCGATCGAGAACCAGGGCACGGCCGCGATGATGATGGTGCCGATCAGCAGCGCCAGGATGTAGCCCAGCATCGGCTTGATGCCTTCGTCGGGATGGATGCGGCTGATGGCGCAGGCGGCGTAGTAGCCGACGCCGAAGGGCGGCGCGAACAGGCCGATGCCCATGGCGAGGATGACCACCATCGCGTAGTGCACCTCATGCACGCCGACCTGCTTGGCGATCGGGAACAGCAGCGGGCCGAACAGCACGATCGCCGGGATGCCTTCGAGCACGCTGCCGAGGACGATGAAGGCGACGATGGACACCGCGAGGAACATCGGCGATGCCGCCGGGCAGACCGGTCATCGCCGTGGCGAGCTGTGCGGAGAAGCCGGATTGCGTCAGCGCCCAGGCCATGCCGGTGGCCGCGCCGATGATGAGCAGGATCGCGCCCGACAGCGAGGCGGTCTCGACCAGCATCGGATAGAGCCGGCTCCAGTCGAACTTGCGGTAGATGAGGAGGCCCGCCAGCACCGAATAGACGATGCCGATGGTCGAGACTTCGGTCGCGGTCGCGACGCCGTCGACCACGGCCGCACGGATGACGAAGGGCAGCGCGATGGCAGGGAGCGCGATCAGCAGCGCCATGCCGATCTGGCCGCCGGTCGCGCGCTTCACGTGCGAGAGGTCGTCGTTGCGATAGCGCCGCCAGACCACGCAGACACAGCATGACCGCGAGCACGAGGCCCGGCAGCAGGCCGCCGGTGAACAGCGCCGCGATCGAGACGCCGGTGACCGAGCCGATGGTGATCAGCACGAGGCTCGGCGGAATGGTCTCGGTCTGCGCGCCGGTGGCGGACAGCAGCGCGACGAGATCGCCCGGCTTGGCGCCGCGCTTGATCATTTCCGGGAACAGCACCGGCGCAACGGCGGCCATGTCGGCGGCCTTGGAGCCGGAGATGCCGGAGACCAGGTACATCGCCGCAACCAGCACATAGTGCAGGCCGCCGCGGACATGGCCGAGCAGGCTGGCGAGGAAGCCGACCATGGCGCGCGCCATGCCGGTCATCTCGATCAGCAGGCCGAGGAAGACGAACAGCGGCACCGACAGCAGGATGAGATGGCTCATGCCCTCGTCCATGCGGCCGACCACGACGGTCGACGGCGTCGACGTCGTCAGCGCGATGTAGGCGAAGGTGGCAAGGCCGAACGCGAAGGCGATCGGCACGGCCGCGAACACCATGACGGCGACGAGGCCGACGAAGAAGATCAGCAGGTTGATATTGCCGAGCGGGATCAGCACCGGGCTCAAGAGCATAGAGCACGCCGCCAACGCGCTACCACGAGAGCGATCGCGCTGCCGGTCAGCTTCCAGTCGCCGAGCGAGCCGAGGCGCAGCACCGCGAACAGCGTCATCAAGCCGAGCCCGATCGGCAGAGCGGATGCACGCCAGCCGTTGGAGATGTCGAGCGCCGGCGTCGTCACGACGATTTCGTCCGCCGCGAACTCGTAAGCCGGGATGCAGCACCAGCAGCAGGAAGGCGAGCGGTGCGGCAATCGCGAGCACGTCGAGGAATGCGCGCGCCTTCGGCTTCAACATGCCGATGATCGCCGTCATCCGCATGTGCTCGCCGCGCTGGAACGCCAGCACGGCGCCCAGCATGGCGAGCCACAGAAACAGGATGCCGGCGAGTTCGTCGGTCCAGATCAGCGGCTTGTGGAACAGATAGCGGGAGGAAACGCCCGCGAACAGCACGACGATCTCCGCGACGACGAGCACCGCCGCGGCGATCCCGACGAGCGAGGCAAGCGCCCGCTCGACTTGTCTGCAGAGTGCCGGCCGCGCCCGTCTGCGGGGAGCGTCGTGCCGGCGGCCGTTTCCTCCGCGATCTGCATGGCATCACCCGATGTTGCCGGCGTACTTCTGCAGCAGCGCCCAGGCTTCGTCGCCGAACTTGGCCTTGGCATCCTTGTAGAACGAAGTCTTTGCCAGCGCCGCCTGGAAGGCGTTCGCGTCTGTCGTGTTGAAGGTCAGGCCCTTGCCTTCCAGAAGTTTCTGGTAGTCGGCGTTGGCCTTGACGATGTCGTCGCGCTGCTTCTTGGCGGCGGCGTTGAAGTGCTTCTGCAGCACCTCCTGCACGTCCTTGGGCAGGGTCTTCCAGATCTTGCCGCTCGAGATCAGCCAGAAACCGTCCCAGGAGTGATTGGTGAGCGAGCAGAATTTCTGCACTTCGTAGAACTTGGCCGACTCGATCAGCGCCAGCGGATTTTCCTGGCCGTCGGCGATCTTGGTCTGCAGCGCGGAATAGGCCTCGTTGAGCGGGATGCTGACCGGGGCGGCGCCGAACGCGGAGAACATCGCGACCCACAGCGGCACCACCGGCACGCGGATCTTGAAGTTGGCGAGATCTTCCGGCGTCTTGATCGGCTTGGTGCTGGAGGTGATCTGGCGGAAGCCGTTGTCCCACACCGCATCGAATGGCGTCAGTCCGACCTTCTCGATGTTGCGGCGGATGAAATTGCCGACCTCGCCGTCCATCGCGGCCCACACCTTGTCGTAGTTGGTGAAGGCGAAACCGACGCCGGTGAGTGAGGCGGTCGGGATCAGGGTCGACATCACGGTGCCCGGCATGGTGGCGAGCTCCAGCGCGCCGGAGCGCAACTGGGTCATCATGTCGGTGTCGCTGCCGAGCTGGTTGTTGGGGAACAGGTTGATCGCGACCTTGCCGCCGGTCTCGGCGGTGATCGCCTCGATCGCTTCCTTCAGCCGCACGTTGACGGAGTGGGTGACCGGCAGGTCGTTGCCGAATTTCAGCTTGAGCGGGGCGGCCTGCGCCATGACGGCGGGGGCCTTCAGCACTGCGCCGGCGGCCAGCGCACCAGCAGCGGATCTCAAAAGCGTACGACGGCTAACCGTGAGCATTAAGCATCCTCCCATATGTGAGCCGCTCTAACGCGGCGGTATTGAATTCGAATACAGAATACGTATACTGAATTCGAATACGGTGCAATGGATTTTGTTGCGCCGCGGTGGTAAGAAATCGCAAGCCAGCCCTTTGGAGTCTGCATGTCTAATGTGCAAAGCCAGCCAACCCTCGTGGAACAGGTTGTAAATGCTATCGTTTCCGAGATCGTTGACGGTGACCTGCCGGCCAATGCCCGCCTGATCCAGGACGATCTGGCCCGCGCCTATGGCGTCTCGCGTCAGCCGGTGCAGCAGGCGCTGCTGCTGCTGCGGGACCGCGGGCTGGTCACGGAGGCCGCCGGTCGGGGCCTGATCGTCTCGCCGATCGACGTCGGAATTCGTCCGCAAACTCTATGAAGTGCGCGCCATGCTGGATGGACTTGCCGCACGTCTCGCGGCCGAACGCGGCGCTGTGCGGGCGAAGGCCGAAGGGCCGGCTTTCCTGGAAATGGGCAGCGTCGCGGTGGCGAGGGGCTCACTGCATGAGCAGATCGAAGCCGACATGAAGTTTCATGCCTTCATCAATGAGCTTTCGGAAAACTCGCTGATCGGCGAGACCACGGCGCCGCACTGGCCATATCTGCGCCGCGTCATGGGTGAGGTGTTGCGCGACGATGCGCAGATGCCGCAGACCATTTTGGGCGAACATGTCGCGATCCTCGACGCCATCATTGCCGGCGACGGCGCGCGCGCCGAAAAGCTCAGCCGCGAACATATTTCGCGTGCCGCAAAAATCTTCGTGCAGCGTTTGCAGGCGCAGCAGGAAGCTTCCGAAAAGGAATTGAGCCAGCGTCGCACCCGCCGCATCCGCTGACGGCACTGCGAGATCGCGAAGCAGGCCTGTACTCTTTTGTGCAAGTGAGTTGAAATGAGCGCGTCCGGTAAAGGCAAGGCGCGCGGATATGCAAGAGTTTCCCGTCGTGATCGTCGGCGGCGGCCCGGTGGGCCTGACCGCATCGATCCTGCTGTCGCAGGCCGGCATCCGCTCGCTGCTGGTGGAGCGTCATCCCGGCACGGCGATCCATACCAAGGCGCGCGCCATCAACGGCCGCACGATGGAGATTTTCCATCAATGCGGCGTCGAGGACGCCATCCGCGCCGCGGGCCTGGCGCCGCAACAGACCGGCATGATCATCTGGGCGAAGACGCTCGCCGGCGAGGAGATCGAGCGCCGCGTGCCCTGGCGCGCGGGGACGCAGGCCGCCATCGTTACGCCCGGTACGCAATTGCCTGTGCGCGCAGGATGATCCTGGAGCCGGTGCTGCGCAACTTTGCCGAGGGGCACGGGCCGGGCGACTTGAAATTCTCCACCGAGGCGGTTTCGTTCGAGCAGGACGATGACGGCGTTACGCTCGTGCTCGAAGATCGCAGCTCGCGCGAGCGAGAGACCGTGCGCGCGGACTATGTCATCGCCGCCGACGGCGCCCATAGCCGATCCGACAAAAGCTCGGCGTCAAGATGCTGGGGCAGCCGAACGTCTATGACAGCGTCAACATCGCCTTCAACGCCGACCTCACGCCGTGGACGGCGGATCGTCCGGCTGCGCTCTACTTCATCGAGAACGACCGGATCAGGGGCATCGTTCCTCACCATCAACGGCAGGGAGCGCTGGGGCTTTCTGATCAGCGCCATGAAGGCCTTTGGCTACACCGCCGCCGATATCACGCCTGCGCTCGCGGCCGACCTCATCAGGCTCGCGGTCGGCGCGCCCGATCTCGACGTCGAAGTCGTCGGCATCGCGCCGTGGACGGCCTCGGCGCATGTCGCCGAGCACTATCGCACCGGGCGCATCTTTCTCGCCGGCGACGCCGCGCACGAAATGCCGCCGACCGGCGGCTTCGGCATGAACACCGGCCTGCAGGACGTGCGGCAATCTCGCCTGGAAGCTCGCGGCGGTGCTGAAGGGCGTGGCCTCGTCCGGCGCTGCTCGACACCTATCATGACGAGCGCCAGCCGGTGGGGCGCGCCATCACCGAGCAGAGCCTGATCAACGCGACCTCGATGGGACGGCTGGAGCAGACCAAAAAGAACGCCGGCGCGAGGTCGGAATATCTCAACGAGCAGGGCATGATTTTTGGCGCGGCCTACAGCTCGGGCGCGGTGGTGCCTGACGGCACCGATGCGCCGCATGTCGCGAACTCCGTCACCGACTACGTGCCCTCGGCACGGCCAGGCGCCCGCGCGCCGCATGTGTTTTTCCAGCACGACGGCAAGAAGCTGTCGACCATCGACGTCGTCGGCAACGGCTTTGCCGTGCTGACTGCAGGCGGCGGCCGCGCGTGGATCGAGGCGGCGCACGGTCTTGCCGGCGAATGCGCGCTGCCGCTGCAGGCGTGGCTGATCGAGGACGATGCCTTTGCATCCGCCTACGGGCTCGACCCATCCGGCGCGGTGCTGGTGCGTCCCGACGGCCATGTCGGCTGGCGCAGCCGCACCATCAATGGCGATCCGTCGCGAGCGTTGCGCGGCGCGCTGTCGTCGATTTTGCACTGCGGCCAATGAGGGGTGCAGCATGGCTGAACAATTGCTCGGCGCCGCGCGCGTATTCGCTTCCCACTACCAGCTCGTCGTGTGCGACGACCCTGCGCAGATCATCGGCGATGACGACAACTGGAACGAGGAAAAGTCGGCGCGGGGCTTTGCCGGTACGCCGACCTTCCGCATGGTCGGCACCGAAGCTCATTTGAACGACCATTGGGTCGAGCTCGTCGCTGCCGATGGGCCGCCTTCTTCAGAAGAATGGCCGCGCATCACCTGCGTCCATTTCCGCTCCAGGAGCGGCCAGGTGCATGTCAGGTCGGTGGTCGACAACGATCCGGCGATCTCCGCGCGCATCGCGCCGGGCGACTATGCGGTGTACGTGGGCGCGCAAAATCCCGGTATAGATCAATCGACGCTTGGCGAGGATTTTGAACTCAGCGACGCCGAAATCGCGAAGCGCAAGGACATAGAGTGGTACCGGCTGTTTCTGGTGCTGGGCAAACCGGAGACGGAAGGGCGGCTGATTTCACCTCGCGCCTGACTTTTCCAGGATCGCCACCATCTCGCGATAACCACGGCTCTGTGCGAGCGTGAGTGGCGTCGCCCCGCGGCCGTCGCGGATGTTGACGTCGGCCCCGGCCTCGACCAACGCGCGGAGAGTTTCCGTGTGTTTCTTGCCGCCATCGCCGAGCACGATGGATTCAATCAGCGCCGTCCATGTCAGGTTATTGATGTGATCGAGCGGCGCCTTTGCCGCGATCAGCATGCGCACGACCTCGACGTGGCCGAGATGCGCCGCCGCAATCAGCGCCGTGCCGTCATAGCGGCTGGTGACTGCCTTCGGATTGCCGCCACCCTCGATCGCGAGTTTCAGCATCGGCAGATCGTTGGCGACCGCCGCGATGGTGATGATGTCGTAGCGGTCGATCTCGAGCTTGTTCGGGTCGGCGCCGAGTCGGAGCAACGCGCGGGCCGCGTCGTGCTGCTTCTGGTAGGCCGCGACATGCAGCGGCGTACGCTGGCGGCTGTCGACCGCCTCCTTGCTCTCGCCGGCGGCGATGCGCTTCTCGATGTCTGCGATATCGCCGCGGGCGGCAGCGGCATGCAGGCCGCCATAGGCCTGCAGTTCGGCCGTGGTCGGCGCTACCTGGGCGTTGGCGGGCAGGGCGGCTGCGAGCGCGAGAAGCAGGACAAGGAGGACGCGCATGCTCACTTCGACTGCGCTCCGATCCGGGCGCGGATCGCCGCGAGCTCAGCCTCATCCCAGATGCCGATCAGGATGCCGCCTTTCACCTGCAACTGGTTGTCGGCGTAGGCGGCGATCTTCGCGTTCGGCGTAGTGATGTGCATCTTCGGATGCAGCGCCCAGTCGAACAGCGCGGCCTGCAGTCGCGCGATGATACCCGCGCAGGCCGGATCCTCGCCGCGGTCGGCGAATTCCTGCGGATCGGTCTCGAGATCATAGAGCATCGGGCGGAAGCCGGAGGCGTGGATGTATTTCCAGCGGCCGTCGAACACCATGAACAGGCGGCATTGCTCGATCGGCTGGTTCAGCTTCAGCCGCACGTCCTGCATCGAATAGTCGTATTCCGAGAACAGCACCTTGCGCCAATCCGGCTGCTGGCCGCGCAGCAGCGGCAGCAGCGAGCGGCCTTCGAGGATATGGTCGGGCGGCGTGCCGCCAAAGTACTCGATGAAGGTGGGGGCGAGATCGATGCCTTCGACCAGCGCGTCGCAAACGGTGCCGCGCGTCGCATCCGCGTCTTTCGACGGATCGATGACGATCAGCGGAATTCTCGCCGACTGATCGTGGAACAGATCCTTCTCGCCCATCCAGTGGTCGCCGAGATAATCGCCGTGATCCGACGTGAACACGATCATGGTGTCGTCGAGCAGGCCGCGCGCTTCGAGGAACTTCATCAGCACGCCCATCTGGTCGTCGATCTGGGTGATCAGGCCCATATAGGCCGGGATCACCTTCTCCCGCGCCTCGTCGCGCGACATGTTGCGGGAGTAGCGCATGTCCATGTAGGCGGCGAACACCGGGTGCGCCTCCTGGCGCTCCTTCTCCGAGCGGATCGCCGGCAGCACGTCCTTTGCGCCGTACATGCTGTCGTAGGGCTTTGGCGCGATGTAGGGCCAGTGCGGCTTGATGTAGGAGAGGTGCAGGCACCACGGCCGGCCGTCGCTCTGCGCCTCGTCGATGAAATCCATCGCGCGGCGCGTCATGTAGGGCGTCTCGGACAGCTCTTCCGGAATCCGCGCGGCCTTGTCGGCGTGCACCAGCAGCCAGCCGTTCTGCAATTCGCCGTCGGCGTCCGCGCCGGAATTGGCCCAATGCTCCCACGGATTTTCCGCGTCATAGCCCTGCTCGCGCAGCCAGGCATCGTAGCGCGGGCGCGGCCGCTGCGTCGGATGCAGCCCGTCGTCGCGCTCGTAGGGCTCGAAGCCGCATTCGCTGACGTGCACGCCGATGATGGAATCCGGCGCGATGCCGAGCATCTTCAGCCCTTCGAGGTCGGGCGCCATGTGGGTCTTGCCGACCAGCACGTTGCGCACGCCGATCTTCTTGAGGTGATCGCCCAGCGTCGGCTCGCCGACGCGCAGCGGCCAGCCGTTCCAGTGCGAGCCGTGCGAGCGCATGTAGCGGCCGGTGTAGAAACACATCCGCGACGGACCGCAGATCGGCGACTGCACGTAGGCCCTGGAGAAGCGCACGCCGCGCTTCGCCATGGCGTCGATGTTCGGGGTTTTCAGCGTGGGATGGCCGGTGCAGCCGAGATAATCATGGCGAAGCTGGTCGCACATGATCCAGAGAACGTTTTTCGCGCGCGCCATATTGCTTCTGCTTGATGAGCGTCGGCGCGATGCTGCGATATCAGGCGATCAAAAACAAGCACCTCACGCCGTCCACGGCTCCATCTCGGCCGTGCCCTTGGCCTTGTTGGAGACCGGCGCCTCGCCGATCACCTCGACCAGCGCAGTGCAGCGCTTCCTTGACGCCCTGGCCGGTCACGGCCGACAGCAACAGCGGCGTCTTCTTCGCGGCGCGTTTCAGCCGATCCTTCTGCTTCTTCAGCTCGTCCGGCTCAACCGCGTCGATCTTGTTGAGCGCGACGATTTCGATCTTCTCGGCAAGCTGGCCTTCATAGGCTTCGATCTCCGTCCGCACCGTCTTGTAGGCCTTGCCCGCGTGCTCGCAGGTCGCATCGATCAGGTGCAGCAGCACGCGGCAACGCTCGACATGGCCGAGAAAGCGGTCGCCCAGCCCCGCGCCCTCATGCGCGCCCTCGATCAGGCCCGGAATGTCGGCGAGCACGAATTCGCGCCCGTCAGCATTCACGACGCCGAGCTGCGGATGCAGCGTGGTGAAGGGATAGTCCGCGATTTTCGGCTTGGCGGCGCTCACCACCGACAGGAAGGTGGATTTGCCCGCGTTCGGCAGACCGACCAGGCCCGCGTCCGCAATCAGTTTCAGCCGCAGCCAGATCCAGCGCTCCTCACCCGAAGCGCCGGGATTGGCGTTGCGCGGCGCGCGGTTGGTCGACGACTTGAAATGCGCATTGCCGAAGCCGCCATTGCCGCCCTCGGCCAGCGTGAATTTCTCGCCGAGCCTGGTGAAGTCGTGGATCAGCGTCTCGCGGTCCTCGTCGAACACCTGGGTGCCGACGGGCACCTTCAGCATGATCGGCTTGCCGTTGGCGCCATGGCGGTCCTTGCCCATGCCGTTGGTGCCCTTCTGCGCCTTGAAGTGCTGCTGGTAGCGGTAGTCGATCAGCGTGTTGAGCCCGTCCACGCATTCGAGCACGACGTCGCCGCCGCGGCCGCCATTGCCGCCGGAGGGCCCGCCGAACTCGATGAACTTTTCGCGGCGAAACGCCACGCAGCCGTTGCCGCCGTCGCCGGAGCGGACATAGACCTTTGCCTCGTCAAGGAATTTCATGAGGGGTTAGGTAGGGCAGGGGGGCTGGTGCGGCAACCCTTAATGCAGCCGAAAAGCGCGAAAAGCCTTAACTTTCGCGGGCGTTTTGGCGCCGCTCGGCGGGATTCCGAACCGCCGCAGGAACTGGTTCATCAGCCAGAGTTGCGCAGGCGCTTACTTGACTTCCGGACCGCCAGCCGTGTTCAATTGGCTATCCCATCGACTGTTCATGCGAGGAGGATCCCATGTTGCGCGCGATACTAAAGAATGTTTGGTCGCGGATCCCGGCTTGGGGAGCGCTCATGCTGGGGTTCGGCGTGCTGATTGGCGGGAATGCCCGGGCTGATCACCCGAAGTCGCCAGAGTTGGCACCCGATATATCCGGACAATCGCCTTCCAGATCAGATGAAGTTGCGCTTCGGCTTGACGGCGAAAATATCTACGTTTCCCAACGCGGAGGCGCGTTCGAAGAATTGCGCTTGGGCGATACGCCCGAGGCTGCGCATTTGAGAAAACTCTTGCGGGATGCAGGCGGCATAGGGAAGTCGGTTTCTGTTTCGACCGGCTCCACGATCGTCGCAGGCGGTGGCGGCGGTGCTGCCGGATGGGGCTCGAAATCCAAACAAAGGACACCGCCCGGCTCGGAAGACGGAAAGTGATTCCGTCGCAATCGCAACTTGCTTCTCGATCATTGCTTTGATCCGTGCAGGATTCAAAGATTGTCGGACTTGCCGAAGGGCTCGATGATCCGGTTCTGAAGTTATTCAAGCGCGGCACACACCGCATAATTTCGCCGGATGATACGCTGGCTCGAATCGCGCCCAAGGCACGGCAAATTGGCATCACCCGTCTGGGGAATGTGACAGGCCTCGATCGAATAGGAATTCCTGTCACCGTCGCCATCCGCCCGAATTCGCGCTCGGTTTCGGTTTCCCAAGGCAAAGGGCTCGGTCTTTCCCAAGCGCTCGCATCTGCCCTGATGGAGGCGATTGAGCTGTTTCATGCCGAAGAGCCCGGGGGACGTGCCGTGGAGGCGAGTTTTCTCGAGCTGTCGGAGAACGCCTGCGTTGTGCGGCCCGGGTTGCTCTCCGGCGGTGAGATTTCGTTGCTCGACCGAACCAGAATAAGATGGATGGAGGGATACGATCTTCTCGCGCGCGAGGTCTGTTGGGTTCCTTGGGATGTTGTGCATACCGACTACACTCTGCCAACTCGCCATAATATCGAGCAATACGACTTCCTCACCGGCTCCAATGGATTAGCTTCTGGCAATCATCTCGTCGAAGCTGTCAGCTCGGCAATTTGTGAGCTTGTCGAGCGCGACGCAATCGCCGCGTGGCTTGCTCGAAACATTCGCGAGCGTTCGAGCTGCTATCTGGATACGGGGTCGATAGACGACGGAGATTGCCGTGCGCTCCTGGAATTGTACGAGGCTGCGCAAATACAACCGCGGCTTTGGGATGTGACGTCTGATATTGGAATCCCGGCATTCGTTTGTGACATCCCGGCTGTTGGCGACGACGCGTCCAACGGACTGCGGAGATTCCGAGGGTCTGGTTGTCATCCCGAACGTGGGGTTGCCCTGGCCCGAGCGTTGACTGAGGCGGCGCAGATCAGGCTGACCTATATCGCTGGCATTCGTGATGATCTTCCGACTTCAGATTACACGGAAACGGCAGAACAGAAATTGGGCGCGGCCCTGCTCGACGCCGTTTCGCAAGCCAGCAGGGCACGCTCATTTCGAGACATTCCCAGCCACAATACGGATGATGTCGCGATTGACCTCCGATGGGAGCTTGAGCGATTGCGCGCGATCGGGATTCAACGAGTTATAGCGGTGGATCTCACGCGTCCGGAATTTGGCATTCCCGTAGTCAGGGTGGTGATTCCCGGTCTCGAATGGGATCCCAATCACTCCAACTATGTCGCGGGTCCTCGAGCGCAGCAATTGAGCGGTCGCAGCGAATGATTGCCGTCATCTTTGCAGGTCCATCGATGCCGCCGCCCACTCTGCCGATAGCGGGAATCGAGTGGCGACCGCCGGTGCGCCAGGGCGATCTATATTTGGCAGCCTTGTCGAAACCCGCGATTATTGGCGTCGCCGATGGTTATTTCGAAATCGTGCCGACGGTCTGGCACAAGGAAATCCTCTGGGCCATGGCGCAAGGCATTCATGTCTACGGCGCCGCCAGTATTGGCGCGTTGCGGGCCGCAGAGCTCACAGACTTCGGGATGAAGGGTATCGGTCATATCTATCGCCAATTCCATTCCGGCCAACTGATGGATGACGATGAGGTCGCAGTGCTGCACGGGCCTGCGGAGACTGGCTACGTGCAGGTCACCGACGCCATGGTCAATGTGCGTGCCACGATCGACCGCGCGCTCCAGCTGGGGATCGTAGAGCCCGCGTTCGCGGCGAGGCTTGTTTCGGTTGGCAAGTCTCTATTTTACAAAGACAGGACGTATGAGGCGATCCTGGACGCTGCAACAGAACAAGGTCTTGCGCCGGAGGCCGCTCGTCGGTTCGCGGCCTGGCTTCCCGGCGGAAAAGTCGATCAAAAGCGCATTGACGCCAGTGAAATGCTCCACGCCATTACCGCGCATATTGCCGGAGGCGTGATCCCGCTGGAGGTTTCCTACGAATTTTCACACACCTTCGCGTGGGAGGAAGCCCGGCGTCGGATCGAGATGGCATGCGACCTGGGGGCGCATGCCAACCGTTGACAAGAGAGCCTGGGCTTCTCGACATCGCCTATGGCTGGCCCGAAAAAAATCCAAAGTCACTCAAACATTGCACCTTTTTTTGGAGAACTCCGGAATCGAGATTATCGAACACATTGATGGTTCGACCGTTCAGGTCATACCCGGCTTTCTGAGCCCCCATCACATCGTAAAGTACCTTGTATTTGTACGTCTCGACGGCATCTTCCACCGGGTTAATAGCCGCGGCGAGGCC
Source organism: uncultured Alphaproteobacteria bacterium (assembly GCA_963726865.1). Taxonomy (GTDB): domain Bacteria; phylum Pseudomonadota; class Alphaproteobacteria; order Rhizobiales; family Xanthobacteraceae; genus Bradyrhizobium. The sequence goes on from CAVSEE010000017.1 coordinate 346,805, forward strand.
GACGAACTCCTTGCTGAAATAGACGTCTGTGATCAGGCGATTTGCAGCGTCGACTTTTCCTCGTCGTGCATCACGCTCCAGACGTTCCAGGCTGAATCTGAGGTCGGGATTTTTTGCCCTGTTGCCATACTGCTTGCCGAAGTCGACCCATCGCTGCAAATTTCCATTAAATCGTTTCTCATCCCACGACGCCTGGACAAAAGCCGATTTAAAGCATGCGTTCCGGGGCGGACCACTCACTTTCCGCCGCGGATGATGACGCTTGATGCCGTCCATATTGGCATCAGCAACAAGCGCGTGACCCAGTTCGTGGCCGAGTTCGGCCAGAACTGCCAGCTCCGGTTCCAGAGCGACACCTGTCTTTATCCGTAGCAGGCCCTTTCCATTGTCACGAGATTCAGCCCGCAAAAGATCGCTGTTGGTTTGGTTCTCGACGTCCACGAACGATTTTTTGCTTGTCAGCTCCTGATCGGAAATGGCGACGTAAATGTTCTTGCTGCCCGCCAGCCGATCTGGCCCTACCCAAAAGCCCCAACCCATCGGGCCCCACGACGATCGGGATCGAATGAACAAACAACTGCGTCAGTCGACAAAGCTTGCCCTTCATGTAGTCGGGCGCGCGGCTGTAAGCCTTCGCCAGGATGGCTTTTTGCTCCTGGGTCAGCGGCTTGGATTTGTCGCAGGTCGGCGGCCGGTAGCGAGGGCCGTAACCGGATTGGTTTGGATGATAGACAGTGGTGTAGCAGGCTTTTTCCGCGAATTTCGTTCCGTCAGGATCGCTGTCACATGTCCCCTGAAAATAAGTTTCGGGCGGGGTGGTCGGATAGTGCGGGTAAGACGCCTCCCCGGCCTTTGCGGAGTAAGTTATTGTTAGGAAAATCAACGGGATCAACGCGGTCGCCTTCATAGCCACCCTCCTTTTATAACTGGCAGAATGCCTCAACTTCTCAAGCTTGTAAGGCCGACGGGAGAGAGCGCTTCAGCCGGCTAGCGCTTCAATTCCCGACAATTGTCCAGATCGTAGGCTCGGATGCCTGTGTCAAAATTGTATTCAACAGCCAAGCCGAGTGCCAACACAAGCCCAATTTCTTGTCTTGCGAAGCCCAGCGCAAAGTCTCACTTCTAACCGGCAAGCTGCATGGCTCGCCAGACTTATCGAGGGCCGCTATTGCCTGAGCGGGCGAGCTAAGCCACCTTGGAGGTGCTGAGCGGCTACTCTGCCATGTGTCAGGGTTGTTGAGTTCATAAGGTGCGGAATGGAGTGCCCAAATTGTCGTGCGGAAGCGCCTGAGCTCGCAAAGTTCTGTAGTCAGTGCGGCTCGGCGTTGGTGCTCAACTGTCCTTCGTGCGGCAATAGCGCGCCGCCTGGCTCGAATTTTTGCGCCTCGTGCGGCGCAAGCTTCCATGTGACGAGCGGAGTTCCAGCAAGTCCCGAACTCGCTCCAGGCCTGCCGCCGCGCGCGACGTTTGCTGAACGCAGCCAGCTCACCGTGATGTTCTGCGATCTCGTCGGCTCGACGGCGCTCTCGGTACATCTTGATGTCGAAGACTTCCATGAAGTGATCGCTGCATACCAGAAGCGTGTCGCTGAAATCGTGACCCGGTTCGGCGGCTTTGTCGCGCGTCGAGTGGGTGATGGTGTCCTTATTTACTTCGGCTATCCCAACGCGGACGAGGACGATCCGGAGCAGGCCGTGCGAGCCGGCCTGGCTTTGGTCGACGGGATAGGACTTTTGGAGAGCCGGGAGCCGCTCCAGGTACGCGTAGGCATTGCCACCGGCGTAGTGGTTGTCGGCGATCTTGCCGGATCGGGGACCCTCTACGACACGGAGGTCTTGGGCGAAGGCCCAAATCTCGCCGCACGACTTCAGGCGGTGGCCAGACCCAACTCGATCGTGATCGCCGATAGCACGCGACGGTTGGTCGGATCGGTCTTCGGGTTGGAGGACCTTGGTTTCAAGGAATTCAAGGGTTTTGCAGAACCTCAACGTGCCTGGCGCGTATTGGGCGAGAACCGGTTCAGGAGCCGCTTCGAAGCACTGCGTTCCGCCGAGACGCCTCTTGTCGGTCGCGAGGAGGAGATCGAGCTTCTGCTCCGGCGCTGGGCACAGGCAAAAACCGGCGAAGGTCGCGTCATCTTCCTCTCGGGCGAACCCGGCATCGGCAAGTCACGCCTCACGGTGGCGCTCAGGGATTTGCTCGGTGCGGAGCCCTACACCGATCTGCACTATTTCTGCTCACCCCATCACCAGAACAGCGTCCTCTTCCCGATCGTCAACTTGCTCGAGCGTGCGGCAGGATTCGGCCGCGAGGATACCCCCGGGGTCAAGCTGGACAAGCTGGAAGCGCTGATGGCTGAAACCGCTGCAGCCACGCGGGACATCGCGGTGCTCGCAGACTTGTTGTTGTTGCCGACGGGGCGGTATCCAGACGTCGAGCACCACCCGCGACGACGCAAGGAGGAGGTTTTCGAGGCGTTAGGGCGGCAGTTCGTCGGCTTGGCAAGAACCAAGCCCGTGCTGATGACATTTGAGGACCTGCACTGGATCGACCCGACAACGCTGGAGCTGCTGGATATTTTCATCCGGCGGATCGAACATCTTCCTGTCCTCTTGATCGCAACCTCCCGTCCGGAATTCACGGCCCCTTGGGCAGATCAGCCTCATGTCACTGTGCTGAGCCTCAATCGCCTTAGTCGAGCCAATAGCGAGGCCCTGGTTCGACAGCTTGCCGCAAAGACCGTGTCCTTACCGAGCGATCTGATTGGAGAAATAGTCGAGCGAGGTGATGGCGTACCCCTCTTTCTTGAGGAGGTAACGAAGACGGTCGTGGATGCCGAACCGTTACAACAATTGGGACCAGGGGTGGTACGCCCGCCACTCTCCGTTCCGCCGACGTTGCATGCATCACTATTGGCGAGGCTCGACAGGATCGGACCGGCAGCCAGGGAAATTGCGCAGATCGGGGCGACGATCGGCCGGGAGTTCTCTTATGAACTCACGGCCATTGTCACCGAGCGGTCCGAGCATGTGCTCAACGATACTCTCGACCGCTTGACTGAAGCCGGCCTCGTTTTCCAGCGTGGCGAAGCTCCGCGGTCAAGCTTTCTGTTCAAGCATGGGCTGTTGCGGGATGCTGCCTATAGCACATTGCTCCGCGGCCCGCGGCGGGCTCTGCATGCGCGCATCGCACAGGCGATCGAGGAAGTGTTTCCGGAAATAGCCGAGAGTCAGCCGGAAGTGGTGGCGCGTCACCGGACCGAAGCGGGTCTGAAGAAGCCTGCCACGATCCATTGGCAACGCGCGGGCGAACTTGCCCTGCGCCGTTCCGCCGGAAGTGAAGCCCTGAAGCACTTTTCCAGTGCCCTTGGCATTCTGGAGGAGTTGCCTGATGCGGTGGACCGATGGCAACAGGAACTGGACGTTCGGCTTGGTCTTGGGACTGCGATGATCACGGCGCATGGTTTCCGTTCGTTCGGCCCCGAAATTGCCAAACACTATGAACGTGCCGTAGTGCTCGGGCGAGGGCTTGCCGACGACAAGAAGCTCTTCAGAGCCATGTGGGGAAGTTGGTACGCAAATCTGATCATCGGGCAGACCGAACATGCGCTTGGAATAGCCAACGAGCTTGTCGAGGTGGCGAGGCGGCTCGCCGATCCCGATCTGATGCTTGAGGCGTACCATTCGCGCTGGGCGAACTCTCACGTGATAGGCCTCAATGCGATTGTGCTTGCTGATACCCAGCTTGGCATTGCGCTGTATGACACCGCGCGACATCACGCCCACACCTACGATTATGGTGGTCACGATACCGGCGTGTGCGCCTATGGTCATCGTGCCGTAACGCTGTGGATCTCCGGATTTCCGGATCAGGCTGCGCAAATGGCGGAAGCCGCGCTCGAATTGGGGCATCGGGTCGGTCATCCACCCAGCCTTCAGCACGCGGCCTGGTGGTCGGCCACGCTCCAGCAACTCCTTCGCGCGCCCGGGCCGTGTCGCGAACTTTCTGAACTGACAATCCGCATCGGACGCGAGCAGGGAAGCAACATGTTCTTCATGTGCCCGCTTCTCTTGGGCTGGACTTCTTTCGAGTCCGGTGAGGCCGTTGCGGGCTTGCAGCAGATGAGGGATGCGGTAGCGCGCACACGCCAGTCAGCCCGGCGTTTCTACTATGAGTACGAGCTTCTGGTGTTTGCCGAAGGTCTCCTAAAGGCCGGTGAACTGGATGAGGCCCAGCAAGTCCTGGAGGAAACCCTCGATCGCATCACGAGCAGCGGGAATTGCCTGTTCGAGGCCGAGCTGCATCGCCTGATGGGTATGTGCCTCGGGAATCGAGGCGGCGACCGGATCGCAGAAGCCGAAGCGCTTCTGTTGAAGGCTATCGAGACATCCGAGCAACAAGACGCACTTTCTTTCAAACTTCGCGCTGCAACGAACCTGGGACGACTTTGGCGAGATCATGATCGCCACGGTGAAGCGTATGATCTTCTCTCGCAGGTCTACCAACAGTTCACGGAGGGTTTCGATACTCCCGATTTGAAAGACGCGCGGGCTCTGCTGGATGATTTGGAAGCGTCGGTCGCTGCGCGATCATGAGCCGCCATCCGTAACGGCTTGTTCGCGCGAAGGACCCGTATACTGTCCGTCGCGTAAATTGCAGGGAATCCCGAATGCTCAATCTTGCGCTGGCCGCGGTGCTTCTCGTAGCCCTCGGAGCCATTCTGTTCGGCGTAAGATACATGCGTCGCGAAGCCTGGTTGCCGTATCACGCCGCGGTGGCGGCAAAGCCCTTCGTTGATCTCGACCCCGGGGTTCAGGCCGTCATTCTCGGCATGCTCAGGATTATCGGCGGCGGCTTTGTGACCCTCGGCGTCGCCCTGCTGTGGCTGTGCTTTGCACTCACCAAGGGTGCAGCATGGGCGCCCTGGGCGATCCTGTCGGTTTCGGCGGTGGCGCTCGGTCCGATGCTGTATGTCGCCGTCACGCTACGCGCTTACCGGCCGGAGGCGCAAACGCCGGTGCGGCCGACGCTTGTCATGATGGTGCTGATCGTCGCCGGTGTCGTATTGTCACTGCTGGCGTGAGCGCCTGGCCCGGTCCCGTTCTGAGGGAGTGACGTGAACACATTCCGGCAATCCTCGCCTGGTGCCCATCGAGCACCGATTGTGATCGTCGGCTGCGGTTGTATGATTGCCATTCTTACGTTTGGCCCGCGGACGACCATGGGCCTCTTGTTGCCAGCCATAGGCCATGAAACCGGGTGGGCTCGCGACGTCTTCGCACTCGCAATCGCGGTCCAGCATCTGGTCTGGGGCATCGGCCAGCCATTCGGGGGTGCGGTCGCAGATCGAGTTGGCACGGTGCGTGCCCTGAGCATCGGTGCGCTTCTCTACACAGCCGGCCTGTCTGTCATGGCAACTGCAACTACGCCTGCGACCTTGTTCTCTTCCGGTGCATTGCTTGGACTCGGCCTCTCCGGTGCTAGCTTCAACATCGTGCTGGCTGCTTTCGGGAAATTGCTGCCGGACAACTGGCGCCCGCTGTCCATGGGAATAGGGGGTGCCGCCGGGTCGCTGGGGCAGTTCCTATTCTCGCCGTTTTGTGTGCTGCTGCTGGATAATTTCGACTGGCGCACCACGCTTCTGGTGTTCGGCTCGCTGGTCCTGCTTGTGCTGCCGCTTTCGCTGCCGCTGTCCACCTCGCGCTTGATCAGTGAGCAGCAGAGTGCAGGGACTTCCGCACAAACGGTGTGGCAGGATTTCTTCGAGGCCTTGCGGAACCGATCCTATGTTTTGATGATTTGCGGGTTCTTGGTGAGCGGTTTTCACGTCGCCTTTGTCAACCTTCACCTACCGGCGTATCTGCAGGATGAAGGCCTTGACCGGCCCTCGGCGGGCTGGGTGATTGCGACCATCGGGCTGTTCAATATTGCCGGGTCTGTAACGGTCGGCTGGCTGTGCAGCCGCTATGAAAACCGCTGGGTTCTGTTTTCGATTTATCTTCTTCGCGCGCTCGCGATCGCAGGCCTGTTGCTATCGCCGCTGTCGGGACTGACCGCGCTTTTGTTCGCTGCGGCCATGGGACTGCTTTGGACTTCGCCGATCACTCCGGTGGCAGGCACGGTTCGGCAGTTGTTCGGTGCCAAGCGGTTGGCGGCGATCTATGGCCTAGCCTACTTCTTCCACCAGATCGGCGCATTTTTCGGCGTGTGGGTGGGAGGCATGGTCTTCGAGAAGACCGGTTCTTATAACTCCGTCTGGACGGCGCTCGCCGTCGCGTCGCTGCTCGCAAGCATGCTTGCTCTCCTGGTCCGCGAGCAGCTCGTGGATTGACGTACTAGGCTGGGACGGATTGCCGCTTGCGGGCCGCGACCGCGTACTGGCCTCGCTTTCGCTCGGCAGCGATGTTGGGCGCGACAACGGTCTGGTGAAATTGCTCCCAGTTCTCCGGGTCGAGATCGTCCAGGTCCTTTACGACAAAGTTCTGCAAGAATTTCTCGTTGTAGACATCCTTGCGGACCGGCTGCACCTGCAGGAAGGGCACGTCCTTGCTGAATGCAATCGGCACGTCCGTCTTGAGAATGCGGATATTGTCGAACAGGGGCCCGAACCAATGATCCGTCTCAATGATGCCTTCGAGTGTTTCGTAGGACAGGCTCTTCGAGAGGTTAGCCACTCCACGCACAAGCAGGTTCCAGCCCGGCGCGGTTTTGGCGATACAGCCGGTCCACACCTGCAGTCCGCCCGGCTGAATCGATCGCGAGAGGAACGTTGGCGAAAATCCCCTTACGTGTGCAGGAGCGTGCTGGTCGAACCGGGCGCTGAAGTTTGGATATTGCGCGGCGCCCGACAATGGCAGCCATTCGTCGACGCCATCGTAGGTCCACAACATGTCGTGTCCGTCCCACATGACCTTGAACGACATCGGGAGAAACACGTACCAGCCGAAGCCGGAAGCGCTGGTCAGGGCTTCGCAATAGCGGAGCGCACGGGTCGGGATGGTGCCGCCGACGGCGCGATCGGCCTTTCGTGGCGGTCGCTCGTTGGGCACGAGCTGAAAGAACTCAACGAGCGGCGCTGTTCCCGGCATGGCTGCGGCCTTTCATTGCTGTCTAGTGCAAACTACAAGCTCTCGACCACTGCGGATGCGCACGGAAGCACGATGCGCTTCCGGTGCGCCCGCAGGTCAGATGTTCAGATTTTACGCCCGATCAGAATGTCGGGGAGAAGTCACCCAGGCGAACCTTGCCGCCGTCCGCTGTCGCAGCGTCACGCGAGACCTTCTTGGGTGTTTCGGGAAGGAACGTGATGGCGCCGTCGCCCAGACGCACCTTGCCGCTGTCGCGGGTGGCTTCGTCGGCTTGCGAGCGCACGGGTTTGTCCTTCGCATTCTTCATGCTGATCTCCCTCTGAAAGTGCGCCGTTAATTCGGCTGCACACTCGTGAGTAGAGATAATCTCGAAATGGTTCAGGGAATTCTTGGAACCATGATGCCAGGTTCAGACCGGCCGCTTCTTGATCAAAAATTTCTGCGTCCCCTCCAGCACCAGCTCGCGGCGCTGGTTGTAGACGGTCGAGCGCAGCGTCACCAGGCCGGTGGTGCGGCCGGGCACGAGCTCGACCACTTCGAGCGCGGGATAGATGGTGTCGTCGGCATAGACGGGTTTCAAAAACTTGCTGGACTGTTCGAGGAAGCCGACCAGCGACTCCTCGGTGACGAAGGGAAACAGCCCGGCGCCCGGCGCGGTGTGCACCAGCGTCTGAAAGCCGTGCGCCAGCAGATGCGGCATGCCCTTGGCGCGGCAATATTCGACGTCGTAGTGGATCGGGTGGGTGTCGCCGCTGGCAGCCTGGAACGCGGCGAAGATCGCCGTGGTCTGGGTGCGGCCCGGCAGCACGAAGCGCTCGCCAATGACGAAATCCTCGAACCAGCGCTGCTCGGGCACCATGCGGTGTGTGGCGGGATCGAATTCGGTCATAGCGTTTCCCTGGCGTTTCCTTGGCGCGTCCTGCGACAATTGGCTCTATTCCGGCCCGTGGGGCTTGCCCCCGGGGCGCACGTCTTTAAAACAGCGGGACGCGCAAAACGGAAGACCGGAAAGCACCCGGCGACAGCAATTCAGGCATGCCTCTCTTCACCAAAGCATCCACCCTCGACGAACGCTCCGCGCGCCTGGCCGGCATCGGCCTGATGCTGTTCGGCGTGTTCATGTTCTCGTTCGGCGATGCGCTCGGCAAATTCCTGGTCGGGACCTATTCGGTCGGCCAATTGCTGTGGCTGCGCGCCTGCGCCGCGCTGGTGCTGCTGCTGCCGATGATCTGGCAGGGCCGCGCCACGTTCCGCAACCTGGAGCGGCCGTGGCTGCAATTGCTGCGGGTGACGCTGTCCACCACCGAGGTCGCGGCCTTCTTCCTCGCCACCGTCTATCTGCCGCTCGCCGACGTCATCACCTATTACATGGCCTGTCCGATCTTCGTCACCGCGCTGTCGGGGATCCTGCTGCGCGAGAAGATCGGCTGGCGGCGCTGGAGCGCGGTCATCATCGGTTTCTGCGGCGTGCTGATCGCGCTAAATCCTTCGGCCGATACGGTGAGCTGGCCGGCGCTGATTGCGCTCGCCGGGTCCACCTCGTTTGCCTTCCTGATGCTGATCACGCGCTCGCTGCGGGCCACGCCCGACATCGTGCTGGCTTCGACGCAGTTCATCGGCACCTTCGCGCTGGGCGCGCTGATGGCGCCGTTCGGGTGGGTGGCGCCTGATATCAGTAGCCTCGGCCTGTTCGCGCTGGCGGGCGGTATCTCGGTGAGCGCGCTGATGTGCGTCAACCGCTCGCTGAAACTCGCGCCGGCCTCCGTCGTCGTGCCCTATCAATATTCGATGATCGTCTGGGCGGTGATGTTCGGCTATTTCGTGTTCGGCGACGTGCCCTCGGCCGCCACCATTGTCGGCGCAGCCATCATTATCGCCGCCGGCATCTACATCTTCTTCCGCGAGCAGGCGCTCGGGAAGCAGGAGAGTGCGGTCAATCCGCCCGCGTAGGGAATTCCCTCATAAGAAGTAGCTGGCCGCCCGCGCCGCCGTGAGGTTGCGCGTCGCAGGCCCAATTCTGCTGGCAAGGAAGCGCGCGCATTCATCCGTTTGGAGGAGGCGCGGCCGGAGCAAGGCCGGCTTAATGCCCGCGTGTTTCGAGGCGGCCGCCTGATTGAGGCGACCGAAATCTGCTTTTCAAAAGTGACGTCTTTTTCATGGGCACCCCATTGGGCGAGCCATCCATTGCTCCCTCTCCAAAACGAGGAGTTTTGGCCAGAGCTTGGGCGTTTGTCTCGCGTCCCAGTGCGCGGTTCTCTCTCGGAGCCATAGCCGTTTCTGGACTCTTGTTCGGTGTCCTGTTGTGGGACGGGCTGCACTGGGCGCTCGAGCGCGTGAACAACGAAAAGTTTTGCATCTCCTGCCATGAGATGGGTGAGAACAACTATGCAGAGCTGCGGGAGACGATCCACTTCAAGAACCGGTCCGGCGTTCGTGCGACCTGCCCGGATTGTCACGTTCCGAAGCAGTGGATACCGAAGATGATCGCAAAGATCAAAGCCAGCGCCGACGTGTACCGTCATGTCATGGGGCGCTACAACACGCCGGAGAAGTTCGAGGAAAAGAGGGCACGGCTTGCGCAAAATGTCTGGAAGTTGATGAAGGAAAACGATTCCAGGGAGTGCCGGAGCTGCCATTCGGTCGATTCGATGGATCCGCACAGGCAGTCCGCGACATCTGAGGTCATGATGCTCGCGCTGAAGAACGGAGCAACCTGCATCGATTGCCATATGGGCATCGCCCATTACCTGCCGAAATCCAATCCGTACCTGCCGAAGCCGCACCCGTCGGGCAAGCCCGCTTCGGCGAGAGCCGTGTCTAACCCGGAGCAGCGATAAGCGCTTCCTGTGGCACGGCGGCAACGCGCTGTATGTTTCTGAAGTCGGATATGCTTTTTCAATTCACTCGGCTCCGATTCTTCGGGCATCTCTTGGAAGCCCGGGGCGGGGGCGCCTCTATTCTAGCCTTTTCCGGGTAGGTCGCTGAACCAGCGCAGCGACCTTTTAATTTTTGCAGTTCATTTTTCAAAGCCGCGCACATTTCATGACGGAAAAGCTTGCACCACAGGCCTGGTTTGTCCAGGTCAAGACATCTGAAGCAACGCCGGCGTTGATCGATTTCGCCGTCGGCAAAGCCGTGCTGCAGGATGCCATCGCCGCCATTTTGCATCACCCCCAGCTCGACCTCGGGGACGAGGTCACGGCAACCTCCAGGATGACCGCGACCGAGATCAGCTCCTACAGGCTCGGACCCGACGAGGTCAGGACCTACGGCCGGCGAGTCTTTTCGTCCGGCCGCTGGGTCGTGGAGCGGGCGGCGCGATAGAGTCGACGTTATGCGGCCGTAGGATGGGTTGAGCGAACGCGAAACCCATGCGCGTCTTGCCGCACCGTGATTGGTTTCGCTACGCTCTACCCATCCTACGATGGCTGCGAGACGTTTCATGACCCCCACCGCCGCCGAACGCGACGCTCTGTTCCAGGCCTTCGCCCGCGCCCTGTTCAAGAACGACATGGATGCGCTCTACGAGGTCGTCACGGAAAACTTCGTCTGGCGCTATCACGACGGCCTTTCCACCGAGCGTGTGCTGACCGGCCGCGATGCCATCCGGGCGCACATCGAGGAACGCAAGGCGTTCTTCGCGTCGAGCCGCTTTCACGACGTCGCCTATCACCATCTGCCCGACATCTCCTTCATGACCTTCCGCGTCAGCGAAACGGTGCGCGCCACCGGCGAGCAGCGCGAGCAGCAGGGCATCGAGCGCTACAGCTTCGAGAACGGCAAGCTCGCCACCAAGGACGTCTACCGCAAGCCGGTTGCGGGGCGAGGGCGTAGGCGGATGAGCCATCGATGCTCTCAGGCGGCCGGATGACGCCTTGTGGCCAATCCGCCTTACGTTACTGCGCCGGCGAGGGGATAAGGGGTGAGGCGCGCCGGCAGCTCCGCGGTCCCGGCTCAGCGTCCCGGGCTACTTTGCATGGGGTTGTTTTCGATGTTTTTGGGGTGCGCCGCCGGTATCCCCACCCCGCGAACGAGCGAGGGAGAAGAGCGTCTACCGCTCCCGTCGCACCGAACTGCCCCAATGCTTCAGCGAGGCCCAGACGCTGCGCGACAGGCGGAAGCGGTCGACCGGGGTGGAGCAGCCGAGCGCCTCGAAGCGGTGCAGCTCGACGCCGCTCCACTGGAAGCCGCACTTCTCCAGAATGTTGCGCGAGGCGGGGTTGGTGACGCGGGCGCCGGCGAAAAGATGCTCGCCGGAAAATTCCTCGAAGAAATAGTCGATCGCCGCGCGCGCGGCCTCGGTGCCAAAACCGCGGCCCCAGTGCTCGACGCCGAGCCAGTAGCCGAGCTCGGGCGCCTCCGGCTCGTGCATGATCAGACCGACCACGCCGATCGCTTCGAAATTGTGCTCGATCAGGAACGCGAGCTCGCGCGGCTCGCCGCGGTGAAGCGGACGAACTCGATCGCATGCTCCTGCGAATAGGGATGCGGCAGACGGCGGGTGTTCTCGGCGATGCGGCGGTCGTTGGCGAGACGCGCAATCGCTTTTACGTCCGCGAGCGTCGGCCGGCGCAGGCTCAGCCGTTCGGTCTCGAGGACGCAGGGACACGCCTCGTGCAAGGTCGGGGTGAAGAATTCCTGCAGCATCGTCCGGCTCCTGTGATGCAATTCGAAAAACGCAACACGTCAAAACGAAAAAGGGGAGGCCGGTTTCCCGCCTCCCCTTCTGGAGCCTGTTATGGACTCCGCCGGTTCGTCAGGACCCGGCGGACTCGATTTGATCCACCGTCTATTCGGCCGCCTCGGTCATCGGAAGTACCGACACGAAGGTGCGGCCGTTGGCTTTGGCGCGGAACTCGACGCGGCCTTCGACCTTGGCAAAGAGAGTATGGTCGGTGCCCATGCCGACATTAAGGCCGGGATGCCAGGTGGTGCCGCGCTGACGCGCGATGATGTTGCCGGGAACGACGTGCTCGCCGCCGAACGCCTTGATCCCGAGCCGTTTGCCCGCCGAATCACGTCCGTTTCGCGATGAACCGCCTGCTTTTTTGTGAGCCATAGCCCGTCTCCAACTCGTCGTATCTGTAGATCAATTCCTTGACGGAATCATTTCAAATTTTCTCACGCTTCAAATTGAAGCGATCACTTCTTCTTGGTCGTCGCCTTCTTGGCCGCGGCCTTCTTGGCTGGCGCCTTGGCGGCGGGCTTGGCCGCTGCCTTGGCCGCCGGCTTCTTGGCGGGAGCCTTCTTCTTGGCCGCCTTCGGCGCTGCATCATCGCCGTCGTCGGCGGGAGCAGCGGCAACCTTTTCCTTCTTCGGACGCGGGCCGACGGTCGGCTTGGCGTTGTCGGTCAGGATCTCGGTGATGCGCAGCACCGTGATCTCGTCGCGATAGCCGCGCTTGCGGCGCGAATTCTTGCGGCGGCGCTTCTTGAAGGCGATCACCTTCGGTCCGCGCTTGTGGTCCAGCACTTCCGCCGCGACGGTAGCGCCCGCCACGGTGGGGGTGCCCAGCACCGGCGTATCGCCGCCGACCACCAGAACTTCGCCCAGCTGCACGATCGTGCCGACGAGGCCTTCGATCTTGCCAATCTCGAGTACATCATTCGGAACGACGCGGTATTGCCGGCCGCCGGTTTTGATGACTGCGAACATCGTTTGATTCCTTCGTGTTCGATCCCGTCCTCAAGCATTCGCCCGGGCCGGCTTCTTGTTCAGTCGGTTATGGGTACGTGTTCTGCGCAGTCAGGGGTTAACCCCTTGGCTATTTCGCGCAAAAACAAGCGGCGCAGGAAATCCCGCGCCGGATGGCGGGCTTTATAGCGGTAAAGCCGTCGGAAGTCAAGGCAAACGGGCTCGAAAAGCCGCCAAATATGAGGGATTTGGCAGGATTTCGGCCCCCTGGTGGCCTGCGGCGGGCGGCCACCGAGGCCCGTGAAACCAATGGGTTCCCCTGCCGTTGTTCCCCGGCAAACGTGAGAGGGCAAGGGAAACATGGCTGAGGACGTCATTAATACCACCGGGATCGCCGGGCACGGGGCGAACCGGCTGCCGTCGGTCGATGTCGACAGCTTCAATATCGAGTTGAAGGACGACGAGGGCTTTTTGGGCGACCGCGCCAGCAAGGGCGCCTTCCGCAAAATCCTCGACGGCTGGCGCAAGCCGCTGCGGAAATCGGGCGAGGATCCGTTCGGCGACGAGCCTTCCGAGAAGATCAGCAAGAAGGTGCTGGATGAAATCCTGGTCGGTGACGACGTCGAGGCTTCCGCCATCGTTCACAGCGCGATCGAGGAGTTCGCGCAGGAGCTCGCTTATGTGACGCGGCGTTTCCTCAAGACCAAGGCCTGGGCCAAGACCGAGTGCATCGTGGTCGGCGGCGGCTTTCGCGACAGCCGGATGGGGGAGCTTGCGATCGCGCGCACCGAAATCATGCTGAAGGCGGAAGACTTCAAGGTCGACATGGTGCCGATCCGCTTCCATCCCGACGATGCCGGCCTGATCGGCACGCTGCATCTGGCGCCGTCATGGATCTTCGAGGCGCATGACAGCATTCTGGCCGTCGATATCGGCGGCACCAATATCCGCTGCGGCGTGGTCGAGACCAACTGGAAGAAGGCCAAGGACCTGTCGAAGGCGAAGGTGTGGAAGTCGGAACTGTGGCGTCACGCCGATGACGAGCCGACGCGCGAGGGCACGGTGAAGCGGCTGGTCAAGATGCTGAAGACCCTCATCACGGAATCCGAGAAGGAAGGCTTCAAGCTCGCGCCGTTCATCGGCGTGTCCTGTCCCGGCGTCATCAACGAGGACGGCTCGATCGAGAAGGGTGCGCAGAATCTTCCGGGCAATTGGGAGAGCAGCAAGTTCAACCTGCCCGCCAGCCTGATCGAGGGCATTCCAGAGATCGGCGATCACGACACGGCGGTGGTGATGCACAATGACGGCGTGGCGCAGGGACTCGCGGAAGTTCCCTTCATGCAGGACGTCGATCGCTGGGGCGTGCTGACGATCGGCACCGGTCTCGGCAACGCGCGCTTCACCAACCGGCGCAACGGCAAGGATTCCAAGAAGGACGACAAGAAGGACAAGGACGAGAAGAAAGGAAAAAAGGGCAAAGAGAGTAAAGACTGAAGTTCCCGCGCAGCCAGTAACCTTGACCGGTTAGGTTAAGAACGGGATCGCGTTGCGCGTGCCGTCGGCTCGTCGCTACGGTCATTTCGTCGCTCCTCTGGCCGGCGAAGCCGCACTTCCCGTCCAGAATTTCAATGAAGCGGCACGGGGCCGCCGGTGTTTTGTCGCGTCCGGCGGTCCCACCTTCAGCTCCATCCGATCCGTGTGAAGAAGCCGGCGATCTCGCGCGCTGCGCGATCCGGATCTTCCCGATGCGCGAAGTGGCCGACGCCGGCAAACATCGCGAGATCGAGATTGGAGAAGGTCTCGCCGAGCTTGTCGGTCCATGCGTAAGGAAACAGCGGGTCGTGCTCGGCCCAGCGCACGCAGGTCGGCACGCTGATCGGCGGCAACTTCGGTCGCTTCGCCCTTCATCATCTTCACGCGACCCGCATGCGCCGCCTTGTAATGCGCAAAGCCGCCGGCGAGATTGCCCGATTTGAGGAAGTTGTCGGTGAAGGCTTCAACGACATCATCGAACGCATCCTTGCGATGCGACCAGTTGCGCAGGAAATGCGAGATGTAAAGTGCGGCACGTCTCGCGCGACGCGCCGACGAGGGCAGGGGCCATCTCCATCTGATGAAACGATTGATACCAGATGTTGTTGAGCCGATCCGGCTCCGCCATCCGCGGCCCGATGCCGGGATAGACGAAGTCGAAGAAGAACAGTCCGGCGATGCGCTCCGGCGCGTTGCGGGCGAGCGGCTGCATCAGCGCGCCGCCGACGTCATGGCCGACGATGCCGGCCTGCTTGAGCGCGAGCGCATCCATCAGCGCCAGCATGTCGGCGGCCTGCTGGTCCGGACCGAACAGGCCGTCCGGCTTGTCGCTGTCGCCGAAGCCGCGCAGGTCCGGCGCATACAGCGTGAAGCGGGAGGCCAAGCCGCGTCATGACCGGCTCCCAGGACAGCCAGAACTCCGGCCAGCCGTGCAGCAGCAGCAGCGGCCGCCCCGATCCGGCCTTCACCACATGGAACGCGGCGCCATTCGCCCGAACGCTGAGATGCTCCATTGATTCCGCTCCCGTTTTCCGCCCGCTGCGTGCGCATTTTATTCCGTCCGCGCCTTGTCTGTCCCGCCATCCTCGCCTAGAACTCGCCCCGACCACGAGGGGTGAATCGCCCCGCTTTTGGCGCCTGGAGAGGTGGCAGAGTGGTTGAATGCACCGCACTCGAAATGCGGCATAGGTGCAAGCCTATCGGGGGTTCGAATCCCTCCCTCTCCGCCATCCTGCTTCGCGCTCGCGCGCTTCGCAGGACTAGCGCCCGCTTCATTCGCGCGAAGCAGGATGCCCTCCGAAGCCGCGGGCCGAAGGAGGGCCGGGTATTGTTCGGCAGGACGAGCCTTAGACAACGGTTGCAAAGCCCCATATGCTCGCCCCGTCCTGGGAGGCTGGTCATGAAGCGTTACGTTGTCGTTGTTGCCGCGTTGCTGAGCGTGCTTGCGGCGGTCGGGTCCGTCGAGGCGCGCGGGCCGTACGGCACGATCAACGTCGGCAACTGGAAGGGCGGCGCCTTCACCGACGACCGGACCGGCGAGTTCTCGCATTGCGGTGCGACCGCCATGTACCAGAACGGCTTCTATTTCGTCGTCATGATCGACGGCAAGCCGAGCTGGAGTCTGGGTCTTGCGCATGAGAGCTGGACGCTGTCGAGCGGGAAGGCGTTTCCGATCCAGCTGACGTTCGACGGCCAGGCGCCCGTCAACGTGCACGGCATTGCGATTACCGACAAGCTGCTCCGCGTGCCGATGCCGGACACATCGAACCTGATCGCGCAGTTCCGCAAGGCGAAGTCGATGTCGGCCTACGCGCAGGGCCAGTTGCTGCAGTTCAACCTGGATCAGACCGCGCAGCTGCTGCCGACGCTGGCGAATTGTGTCGCCAAGGTGAAGCAAAACGGGATCGCCAATGCCGGCGACTTTTCCGTTCCCGTCCCTCCCAAACCTGCCAGGGTGGCTGCCGCCGGATCGGAGCCGGCGGGCGCTCCCGAGGCGAAGCCAGGCAAGCTCGGCGACCAGAGCGGGACCGGCTTCGTGGTCAGCAGCAATGGCCATGTCGTCACCAACCACCATGTCATCGACGGATGCGTCGGCGATATCCAGGGCAACCTGACCGGCGAGGCGCCGGTCAAGCTGCGCGTCGTTTCCGGCGACGAGACCAACGATCTCGCCTTGCTGCAGGCGCCGAGCGCATTCAAGGAGGTGGCCACCATCAAGGAAAAGGCGGTTCATTCCGGCGACAGCGTTGTTGCGATCGGATTTCCCTATCACGGGCTGCTGACGTCGGATTTCACGGTGACGACGGGTATCGTCAGCTCGCTCAGCGGCCTGCTCAACGATACCCGCTTCCTGCAGATCAGCGCCGCGGTTCAACCCGGCAACAGCGGTGGCCCGCTGCTGTCGTCCACCGGTGAAATCGTCGGCGTGGTCGCGGCGAAGCTGAATGCGCTCAAGGTCGCGAGAGCAACGGGCAGCATCCCCGAGAACATCAACTTCGCCATCAAGACGGGCGCCTTGCGCGACTTCCTGGACAACAGCGTGGTGCCGTATCAGACGGCGGAGCTGAAAGCCGAACTGAAGACCACCGATATCGCCCGCAACGCCAGAGGGTTCACTCTTTTGATCTCGTGCAAGGCGAAGCAGACCGAGAGCGCCAGGAAGTAGGCGGTACCGCCGCGGCAGCGAAGCATCGATGCAATCCGTCTCCCAGATGCAAATCGGCGAGCTCTTCATCCTCGGCTTTTTCGGCAAGACCGTCCCGGGCTGGCTGACACAATTCGCCGCCCGCTTCGGGCTCGGCGGTGTGATCCTGTTCGACTATTCGGTTCGCACCAAGCAATACGACAACAACATCTGTTCGCCGGAGCAGGTGCGCGCGCTCTGCGCGGAGATCGCGCGGCTGCCGTCCTCGCCGATGGTCTTCATCGATCAGGAAGGCGGGCTGGTGCGGCGGCTGAAGGACACGCGGGGCTTTGCACCGCTGCCGAGCGCGAAGGATTTCAATCAGCTCGCCCTGCAGGACAAGCGAACGATCCTCGCCGCCAGTCTCCGTGAGTTGCGCACGCTCGGCATCCGCTTCAATTTCGCGCCGGTCATCGACGTCGACTATAATCCGGACAATCCCAACATCGGCCGCATCAAGCGATCCTATTCGGCCGACATCGCGGAGGTCGAAGCCAACGCGCTGCTGATGAGCGAGGTGGCGCGTGAGGCGCGCGTCGGCCTGTGCCTGAAGCACTATCCCGGTATCGGCGGGGCCAGTGTCGACTCGCATCAGGAGTTCATGGACATTTCGGATGCGCTGCGGCCGGAGCAGGAGGCGCTGTTCTATTCGCTGGCGCCGAAAATGTTCGGCGATGCCGTGCTGGTCAGCCATGCCATTGTCGGGCAGTGGGACCGCGACAATCCGGCGACGCTGTCGCCTGTCGCGATCGGCCGGCTGCGTGCCCGGCTGCCGGAGACGCTGCTCATCACCGATGACATGCAGATGCAGGGCCTGCAGAAAGCGCTCGGCACGCGAGCGGCCTGCCTTCAGTCGCTGCGGGCCGGGATCGACATGCTCTGCATCGGCAACAATCTGTTCGACCAGGAAGCGGAGATGGCCGGCATCGCCGAAGCGGTGGAGCGGAGCCTGCGGGAGGAGCAACTGGATCCAACGATGATCGCG
>CAVSEE010000018.1:0-200838 GCA_963726865.1 uncultured Alphaproteobacteria bacterium
AGGGTGAGATTTTGAGTTCTCCATCAGCTGAAGCGCCTCGGCGCTTTATGGCCGTGATTTCGCGTCTCGTCCTGACCACTAAGCATAGGCTAATGTTTTGGTGACTGCTTTTGCGCTGGCGTTTGTTTGACCTCAGCTGGAGGCGCGGACGGATCGGGAGCGGCCGGTGCAGCCTGACCGAGGTTGACGGAAATCCCAAACAGGCGCCATTGCCCGCTGACAGGAGCAAACATCAATTCGAAATTAACCTGCGTTGGAACGGAAGGAAAAAATCCGGCCATTCGCAGCATGCCGTTGGCCTCGATCTGCGGCAAAAGAGTAAGCTGGGGATCGAGCACCGCAACTCCGGACAAATCGATATTGTCGCGTCGCTGCGTCACGAAAATCTCTGCCAGGCGCGCGGCTGTATTAGATTGGAAGCCGGGCGCGCCAAGATCGCGCAGAACTGTGTAGTTGCCGGTTTTGTTGCCCTGATCCAGCGCAATCAACGCAGAGCGAATTAGGATCAGGACGCCGTTCCGATCGATCTGCGCGGGTCTTCGGGGCCGTTTGGGTCGTTGGCGCCGCTGACTTCTGTTGAGATTGCGCAAAGCCTCCGCGCGGCTGAATAAAAAACGAGAAGCGAGCTACACACAACCAAGCTTCGAAGCGGGGCGCTTACCAAGCAAACGTACCTCCGAGCCGGCCACCGACGCCACCACGAGCGAACCCGGCACCGATCGCCGCATTGGCTACGAAGTTATTGCTGATGCGCATCTGCGCCATTCCTCCGAAGGCATTCTCGCCGCTGAAGTTGCCCCAATTCGCGGAGATCGCAAATCTCTTGTTATCCGGAAGCGACGAGCCTCCCATCGCAATCGCGACCGCAGCGCCTTCGAATGCTCGTCGAACATCGTAGTTGAGGGTCTTGACGTTGTTTTCGAGGCTGGTGACGCGACCATCAAGTCCGGCGACTGCGGCCACGTTGAAGTTGGTTGTCGCGAGATTGCCTGCAGCATCAGAAGTAACGAAGCTGACCGGACCGCTCTGGGCGGCCCGGCCATTGGGCGAGGCGATTCCGGTCATCGTGTAGGTGTTGCTTCCGTTGCCGAACACCTGCTGGTCCTGACGGGTGGCGGTGGCGCCGTTGCCGAAGGCGGCGGAGTTGGCGAAGGTGGCCGACGCGCCGGTCCCGAACGCGGATGAGGACAGCCCGGTGGCGGTCGCCCCCTGAGCCTACCGCAGTGTTGGCGCTGCCGTTACCGCTGGCGTTGGACAAGGCTCCGATCGCTACGTTTCTGCCGTTGAAGCCCTGGCGTTGGCGCTCGCCCCGTTCGCGACGTTCAAGCCGCCGTCGCCGCTGGCGTTTGCGGCGACTCCCGTCGCGATGTTGGTGCTATTGTCACCGCTGGCGTTGGAGATCTGCCCGATTTGCGGTGTTGTTGCTGTTGACGCCGCTGGCGTTCGATCTGTAGCCGGATGCGGTGTTTCGGCCACCGTCGCCGCTGGCGTTGGCAAGGTTGCCCGTCGCCGTGTTTTGGCCGTCGTTGCCGCTGGCATTGGCGCCGTCGCCGGTCGCGACGTTTGAACTGCCGACGCCGCTGGCGTTGGCCAGATGCCCGTTCGCGACGTTAGCACTGGGGGTGCCACCGGGACTGGCGTCGCCGCTGGCGTTGGCTGAGCTGCCGGTTGCGGAGTTGAAACTACCGGCGCCGCTTGCGTTAGCGGCGTATCCGAAGGCGCTATTCTGGCTGCCGTCGCCGCTCGCATTGGCGGCGTTTCCGGTCGCGCTGTTTATGCTGCTTGTGCCGAAGGCCAGAGCGTTCACTCCCGTCGCGGTGTTGACGCTGTCGTTTCCGCTGGCATTCGATCCGTGGCGCCAGTTGCGGTGCTGCTGCTGAGGTTGCCGTTGGCGGTGGCCTGACGCCCGATTGCCGTGTTGTTGCTGGTGGCGCCGATGGCGTTGGCGTCCGTCCCGGTCGCGGTGTTGAAGCTTCCATTACCATTAGCGCCGGCACCGTTTCCGGTCGCGGTGTTGCCGCTGGCAGCACCGGTGGCATTGGCACTGTTCCCGGTCGCGGTGTTGCGACTGCCCGCGCCGCTTGCGTTAGCGACGTTC
Organism: uncultured Alphaproteobacteria bacterium; assembly: GCA_963726865.1. Taxonomy (GTDB): domain Bacteria; phylum Pseudomonadota; class Alphaproteobacteria; order Rhizobiales; family Xanthobacteraceae; genus Bradyrhizobium. The sequence continues at coordinate 2,099 of CAVSEE010000018.1, forward strand.
CCGGTCGCGGTGTTGCCACTGCCCGCCCCACTGGCGTTAGCGGTGTTGCCGAACGCTGAGTTGCCGCTCCCCGCCCCGCTGGCGTTGGCCGTGTTGCCGGTCGCGGTGTTGAAACTGGCAGCGCCGCTGGCGTCGGCGGACTCCCGCATGCAAAGTTACCAGCGCTGCCAGCAGCCGTGGCGCCCGCACCCGACACGGGCGCGGCGCCTGTTGCGCTGCCGCCGCACACAAACTGCGCCGGACGGCTCGCTGGCCGGGGCGCCAGTACAGGCATTAAGCAGAAGGCCGAGTGCCGCCACGGTCAAAGCCGTCGCCGGCACCGGAAACAATCGAATCGAGCTGTCCACGATTACCCCGGCTGGGCGGTTCCACGGAAAGCTTGGAACCAAAGGGAGGGCTTCAAGAGCCCGCTCGGCAAAACAGGTGGTTCTGGCCAACAATCTCAGCGACTGTGGCAGAAAGGTTACGCAGCCCTTCAAGCCACTAAGACCTTCAGGTAGCGCCTTACGGCTCGAGCAAGCCGCTTGGGATTTGGCCACATGACCCTATCGACGCCTGCAACGCTCGACGAATGTCCGCGTTGGGTCATTGCAGACGCTGCTGGCCGGTCAGACCATGTCTGCTGAGCCCCGGAAGCGGACAATCCCAGTGGCGGCCTTCAGCCTGTATCCGCTCACGACCACCGCGCGAGCGTGCGGCTCAAGCCGTCGCGGAAGCGATAATAGGCGCCGATGCCGGGCAGCGCCCAGTTCGGATTGCCGTTGTAGAGCGGGAAATCCGGAAACTCCTCCAGCTCGAAGCCGCAGGTGGAGTTGGCGCCGCCGATGATGCGCCGCGCGGTCTGGCGTCCGAGATAGGTCATCATCGCCACGCCGCTGCCGTTGCAGCCGAGCGCATAATGCATGCCGCCGAGCGTGCCGGTATGCGGCAGCGCATCCCAGGTGAAGGCGACGTTGCCGGTCCAGGCGTGGGTGACGCGGATGCCCTTCAACTGCGGAAAGCGATCGGTCATGAAGCGATGCAGGATCGGCGCGCTCACGGCCGGCGTGACCTGGGTGAAGCGGGCGCGGCCGCCGAAGATCATGCGCTTGCCGTCCGGCGACATCCGGTAATAGCAAAGCACGCGCTTGGTGTCGGCCAGCGTGCGCCTCTTCGGGATCAGCGATGCGCGCAAGGTCCGGCGGCAGTTCTTCGGTGGCGATGATGTGGCTCGCCAGCGGGATCAGGCGGCGCTTCAGTTCCGGCGTCGCATCGCCGGTATAGCCGTTGGTGGCGATCACGACGTCGCCGACCTCGATGTCGCCGCGCGAGGTCGCGATCCGCCATCCCTTGCCGGCAGGCGTGATGGTCTTCACCGCCGCCTTGGCGCAGAGCGTGATCTTGCGGCGGCGCGCCGCGTCGAGCAGTCCCTTGTAGTAGAGCGCCGGATGCAGCTTGGCCGAGCGCTCCACCACCATGCCGCCGTAGTAATAGTCCGACGCCATCTCCTCGCGCTGCCGTTCCCTCGGCACCATGAAGGCGCCCGATCCGGCATTGGCATTGAGGGTCGCGACGCGACGCTCCTGATAGGCGTAGTCCTTGGGCGTCCACGCGCCGACGAAGCGGCCGGTCTTCTCCCAGTAGCAGTCGATTTTTTCCCGCTCGATCAGGCTCTCGATCGTGCTGAAGGCATCGTAGCCCGACGCCAGGATGTTCTGCAGCACATCGGGCTCGAGCTGCGTCGACCTTGCCGGTGAAACTCTTGCCGATGTTGACGCCGCCGCTGACGCCGCCGCCGCTTCGCGTGCTGGCGCCCGAACCAAGCTCGGCCGCTTCGAACACGCAGGCCTCGATGCCGGCATCCGCAAGCTCGATGGCGCAGGACAGGCCGGCATAGCCGCCGCCGACGATCGCCACGCGCGCGGTTTTCGGCACGTCGACGAGATCGCCGGTGACCGGCTTGTAGGCCTCCCACCAATAGGGCGCCGCCTTGAAATCCTTGTGGAGAATGTCGTTGGCCATCGCGGCTGCCCTTTTCGTTTTTTGTCTAGCGCACCAGCGGCGCGGTTACGGGGCGGCGCAGCCAGGTTCCGAGCAGCAGCAGTGCCGAGATCAGCACGATCTGCATGGCGGAGACGGCCGCGACGGTTGGTTCGATCTCGCTCATGATGCTGTCGAACATCTTCTTCGGCAACGTCATGTTGGCGCCCGAAATGAACATGGCCACCACCAGCTCGTCGAACGAGGTGATGAAGGCGAGGAACGCCGCCGACTAGACGCTCGGCGCCAGGATCGGCAGCGTGACGGTGCGCACGGCCTCGATCGGGCCGGCGCCGAGGCCGCGCGCGGCCAGTTCGAGGCTGGTGTCGAAATCGCGCAAGCCCGACAGCAGCACGATGACGACGAACGGCAGCGCCAATACGGTATGCGCCACCGCGATGCCATACCACTCGCCGATCAGGCCGAGCCGCGAGAACAGCCCGTAGATCGCAATCGACAGCACGATGTGCGGCACGATGATCGGCGCCGAGATGCCGTTTTCGATCAGGGCGCGGCCGCGAAAGCGTCCCCGCGCCAGCCCGAAGGCGAGCGGGATGCCGATCAGGAGCGCCAGCACCGTCGTCGCCGCGCCGACCTGCAGGCTGCGCCAGGTGGCGTCGATCCAGGTCGGATCGTCGAAGTAACGCGCGTACCATTTCAGCGAGAAGCCGGGCGGCGGAAAGCGCAAATAGCTTCCCGAACTGAACGAGATCGGAAACAGCACGAGCAGCGGCAGCATCAGGAACGCAAAGATCAGCCCGCAGACGAAGCGCAGCAATATCCGCCCCGCGCCGGCGCCGCGTTGCCTTCCCTGCCCCTTCATCGCGCCGTCTCCACCATGCGGATCAGTCCCTGAGATGGCGGGCCACGCCCTGGTTCAGCAGCCAGAACATCAGCAGCGTCACCGCCAGCAGGATCACCGAGAGCGCGCCGGCGAAATTCCACGCCAGGAATTCCCGCACCTGCTGCTCGATCACCATCGCGAACATCATCACCTTGCCGCCGCCGAGCAGCGCCGGCGTGATATAGAAGCCCAGCGAGACCACGAAGACCAGCGTCACGCCGGCAATGATGCCCCGCAAGGTCAGCGGCAGATAGATCGTCGTGAGGATGCGGGCGGCGGACGCACCGAGGCCGCGCGCCGCCTTCGGCAGATCCGGATCGATGCGCGTCAGCGCGCTGTAGATCGGCAGGATCATGAACGGCAGCATGACGTGAACCATGCCGAGGATGACGGCGAGCCGGCTGTTGAGCAGCGAAAGCGGCGTGTCGAGCAGGCCGGAATCGATCAGGATCCGGTTGATGATGCCGTTGCGTCCGAGCAGCACCATCCAGGCATAGGTGCGCACCAGCACGCTGGTCCACAGCGGCAGCATCACGAAGGCAAATCCGATGGCGCGCCAGATCGGCGTCGTGGTCGCCAGCAGATACGCGACGGGATAACCGATCAGGAGGCTGAAGAAGGTGACGATGCCGGCGATCTCGAAGGTCCGATACAGGATCCGCGGTGTAGAGCCCGCCGGTCAGCGCCTTCTCGTACCAGCCGAAGTCACCGCCTGCGAAACTCAGCGAGAACAGCCGCAGCAGCGGCAGCATGAACAGCAACGTCAGCAGCAACAGCGCCGGCAACGTCAATGCAAACGGCCCCGGCCGGAGCCAGGAGCGGCTTGCAACAGCTGATGTGGTCGGTGCCGAGCGTCATTGCACGGCAATCAGCCGCGCGTCGGCGGCATGGAAACCCGCGGCGATCGGCTCGCCCGCGCTGTAGCGGCGGTGGCTCGGCCCCGATGGCAGCCGCATCAGGACGTCGATCCCCTCCGCCGTCACGACCCGGTATTTGTCCGACACGCCGATATAGGCGCTGTCGGTGACGCGGCCATCGATCCGGTTGGCCCGCACCGCATTCGGGTCCGACCGCGAGATCGACGAACCGCTCGGGTCTCACCATCACGCGAACCTTCTGACCCGGACGGGCCAGGAGATCGGCGCGGCCGGCGACCTCGATCAGCGGCCCCTGCTCGAGCCGCACCCGCAGCGTATTGCCGCCATCGGCTTCGACCATGCCGGCGAAGATGTTCGACTCGCCGATAAAGTCGGCGATGAACGGGTTTGCCGGGGCTTCGTAAATCTCGTTCGGCGGGCCGACCTGCAGCACGCGCCCCTTGTCCATGACCGCGATGCGATCCGACATCACCAGCGCTTCCTCCTGGTCGTGGGTGATGAACAGCGTGGTCAGCCCGAGGCGGCGCTGCAGGTGGCGCACCTCGATCTGCATCTGCTCGCGCAGCTTGCGATCGAGCGCACCGAAGGGCTCGTCGAGCAGCAGCAGCCGCGGCTGGAACACGGTGGCGCGCGCCAGCGCCACGCGTTGCTGCTGGCCGCCGGAGAGTTGTTTGGGCAGGCGCTCGGCGAGGCCGGCGAGTTCGACCATGTCGAGCGCTTGGCCAACCCGCGTGGCGATCTCCGCCTTCGGCATTCCCCGCATCGTCAGCGGATAGGCAACATTGCGCGCGACGCTCATATGCGGGAACAGCGCGTAGTTCTGAAACACCATGCCGATGTTGCGCGCCGCCGGGTCGAGCTCGGTGATGTCGGCATGATCGATCAGGATTCGTCCCTGATCGGCGGTCTCGAAGCCCGCGATGACCTTCAGAAGGGTCGTCTTGCCGGAACCGCTGGGGCCGAGAATGGTGACGAACTCACCGGCGGCAACGCTGAGGCTGACTTCCGAGAGCGCCGCCACCTGGCCGAAGCGCTTGCTCGCCGCCTCGACCTGCAGACGCCCCGACTGCCGGGAAGAAGATGACGCTCGATCATCGCTCATGCGGCGGCGGGCAGGTTCTGGATCACGCCTTGGACAGCATCCATTTGTTCCAGCGTTCCCCGATTTCCGCGCCGTTGATGGTCCACCATTTCTGGTCGAGCCAGGCCTGCTTCTTGAGATTGTCGGGATACAGCGGCAGCAGCGGCCGTATCTTCTCCGCGACATACTGATTGGAGTCGAGATGCGTGCCCGAATAGCCGAGAATCTCGGCATTGGCCGCCTGCCGCTTCGGATCGCACATCGTCGCCAGCACCTTCATCGCCCAATACTGATCCTTGGCGCCCTTCGGCACCACCCAGCTGCTCTGCTTGAGGATGCCGCCGTTCCACTCCATCACCAGCGGCGCATCCTTGCGGATCAGATCGTAGAAGCGGCCGTTCCAGCCCGTCGCCAGCACCACTTCCTTGTCGACCAGCAACTGCGCCGGCTGCTGTCCGGTGCTCCACCAGACATTGATGTGCTTGTGGATGGCATCGAGCTTTTTGAAGGCGCGATCGACATCGAGCGGATAGAGCTGCTCCAGCGTCACGCCATCGGCGATCAGCGCCGCTTCCAGATTGTCGACGGGATGATTGCGCATGCTGCGCGGGCCCGGAAACGCCTTCACGTCCCAGAAATCGGCCCATGATTTCGGCCCGCCCTTGGGAAACGCATCCGGCCGGTAGCAGATCACGGTGGAATAGCAGCTCGGCGAGAACACGTGGCTCATCTGCGCCTGCGGCAGGAATTTGCTGCAATCGACGATCTTGCCGTCGATCGGCTCGGCAAGGCCCATTTCGGTGACGCGGTAGCCATCCTGGCCGCCGATCTCGGTGATGTTCCACGAGACATTGCCGCTTTCGACCATGGCGCGGAGCTTGCCGAAATCGACCGGGCTGGTGTCGACGATCTTGATTCCGGTCTCTTTCTCGAAGTCGTTGAGATAGTTTTCGCGCAAGGTCGCGATCTGCGAACCGCCGGAGGCGTTGAAGATCAGCTGCTTCGGCTTGGGCGGTTCACCCTGCGCAAAGGCCAGCCTCGGCATCGCCAAAGCGGCAGCCGTCGCTGCCAGCACCTCTCGCCTTGTCCGCATGGCTCGCTCCGCGCAAAACGTTGGGACCAATCCCAAGTTTGACGCCGATCCGCCGGCAATGCAACGCATTACGGCGCGAGCAGCCCGTGCGCGCGCGCGCCCTGCGGGCGGCGGAGAAAAGCCGGCTTCGTTATTCCGCCTTACGGCTTGCCGAGCATGTTGGAGCGTATCCGGTCGGCAATAAAGATCACGTAGATCGCGACGAATGAGAGGACGAAGAACCCGATCGTCCATAGAAAGGCATTTCCGGCAGTGGACATGACACCCTCCCTCGCATCCGGCGTGGATGCGACGCCAAGGATGGGCGACTTCAGCGGGAGGGGTGTTGCGGCAGATCAATTTTTGTGCGTCGCATCGTTGATGCGTCACTCCACAGCCTTCACCCGCCGGTAGCGAAAATCGCAGTGCGAGGCGCCCTGCATGATCGTCTGCGTGCGCGTCAGTGCAACATCGTCGCCAAATCCGTCGGCGACGGCGAAGTCGGCGGTGCAGACCAGCAGGAATCCAAGCTCGGGTTCACCGAGCGCCTTGTAGAACTCGGCGTAGCGGCAGCGCGTTACGTCGAGCGCAAAGGCATCGCGCGACTGCTCGCCAACGCGATAGTCGAGCGCACCGTCCTGCGCATAGGTCTTGAACGCCGAGGCCACCGACTTTCCGAGGTCCGGCTGGTTTTTGGCGCGCCAAAACTCTTCGCCGAAGCGGCGATAGAGATCGCCGAGCGATTTTCGAACGATGCGGTTGGCTTTCTCCTCGCCAAGTTCGGCCTGCAGGGCCTTCACCAGCGGGACCAGCACCTGCGCCTGGATTTTGGCTTGTTCGATGACGTAGACGGTCACGGCGCGCCCTCTTCTGTTTTCGCGATTATAGCGCAGCCGGCGGAAACGCGCAGGAGTTGGCAGGCGGAAAAGGCGGCGCGCGCCCTATTCGTATCCCGCGCGGCGGACGGTGACGCGGCACAGACCATCGCAGCCGATCTTCTTCGCCGCTCCAAGCGAGAAATCCAGCACCCGCCCTTGCGCGAACGGCCCGCGATCCTGCACGGGGCAATCGATCTTCTTGCCGTTGTCCATATTGGTGACGACGAAGACGGTGCCGAACGCCTCGGTGCGGTGCGCGCAGGAGACTTCGTGGGGCTTGAAGCGCTTGCCGCGCGCGTCCCACTTGTCTTCCCAGTAGACCGAGGCTTCCTCGTTTTCCGCCGGCGGGCGCGCGACGCGGCCCATCCACATCTGCTGGAATGTCTGGGCCTCCGCCGGCACGGTGGCGAGCAGCAGCGCGAACGCCGCCAATTTCACCTCCAAAGCTGTGCCGCGAATTGCCATGGCTCAACAAGTTTCCGAACGGGAACCGTGAGCCTTTTTATGGTAAATGCGCGGGTTACAAATTGGGCCGTCAGGTGACTGGATTGGGGCGAAAAGGTTAACGCCCTCCGAGGCCTACCTCCCTCCATCATGCTATGAGAGAGCCGATGAAGATCGCAATTGTCGTTGCCGCCATTCTGACCGCGGCGTGGGTGGCTATCCTCGCGATCCGACCCGACCTGGTGCGGCCGGCGTTGGCCAAAAAGTCCGACATTTACGGCTTGGCGCCGGGCATGACGCTCGAGGAAGTAGATAAGCTCATCACGCAGCGCAAGTATCGATGCCGGCAGGTGCGGGATTCCCTTGTTATCGACTGCGACATCGAGGGTAACAAGGTTTCCATTGCCCTCGATGGTGCGAGCGACAAGCGTTTCGTCCGGCGCATCACTGCGGAACTCGCTTCCGACCGCGGTCCAGAGGCGACGGTGCGCGCGATCTCGGAACAGTACAATGCCCAGGCATCGAAGGCGCCGAACGGAAACTGGGTGTGGCCGATCGGCCCGCGCTTCAAGCTCAGCTATGACGGTGCGGCCGTAACGCTGTTCGCCGAGCAGATGGACGGCCCGCGCAGCCGGTAGCTGGGCTAGAGACTGTCTTCAGTTGAGGGATTCCCAAATCAGTAATTGAGTGATTCATGGGAGGTCGGCTTTTGGAGGGCCGGCCGATGCGACGCTACGCATTACGCGACGACCAGTGGGATCGGATCAAGGATTTTCTGCCCGGACGCGAGGGCCATGTCGGCGGCACCGCCGCCGACAATCGATTGTTCGTCGATGCAGTTCTGTACCGATACCGAGCAGGGATTCCGTGGCGTGATCTGCCGGAGCGTTTCGGGAGCTGGAAGGTCGTTCATCAGCGCTTCAGCCGATGGGCGAAGAGCGGCGTTTTCGAGCGCATTTTCAAGCTGTTGGCCAGTGATCACGACAACGAATACATGATGATCGACGCCACGATCGTGCGCGCCCATCAGCACAGTGCCGGCGCGCGTAAAAAAACGGCGAGCAAGCGATCGGCCGATCGCGTGGCGGACTGAGCACCAAAATTCATGCGCTCGTCGATGCCTTGGGCAATCCCGTCGAGTTGATGCTTTCGCCAGGCCAAGCCGGCGACCTCACTTGTGCAGAGCCCTTGCTCGAGAATTCCGATCCAGCGGCTTTGATCGGTGACAAGGCTTATGACGCCGATGCCTTCATCAAGATCCTCGCCGACCGGCAAATCACTCCGGTCATTCCTTCCCATCCCCGCCGCGCGATCCCGCTGCCGTGCGACTTCGCTCTCTATTGCGAGCGCAACCTCGTCGAGCGCTTCTTCAACAAACTCAAGCACTTTCGCGCCATCGCAACACGCTACGACAAGCTTGCCAAAAACTTTCTCGCCGGCGTCCATCTCTGTTCGGCTATCATCTTGCTCAACTGAAGACAGGCTCTAGTCCACCTTCACATTGGCGGCCTTGATGATCGGCCACCAGCGCGCGATTTCCGCCTTCTGCCATTCGCCGAGCGCCTCCGGCTTCAGCTTGTCCTGCGGCGGCATCTGCAGGCCCAGAGTTTCGAACTGCTTCTTCACGGCGGGGTCGTTCAGCGCATCGACGGCAGCGGCGTTGAGCTTGGCGATGACGTCCTTTGGCGTGCCCTTGGGCACCCACATGCCCGACCACAGCGTCATGTGAAAGCCGGGCAAGCCCGCCTCGTCGGTGGTCGGGATGTCGGGCGCGGATTCGACGCGCTTGGAATCGACGATGGCATAGGCGCGGATATTGCCGGCGCGCACCTGCTGGATCGAGTTGGAGGTCTGGTCGACGATGAGATCGATTTGGCCGGCGACGAGATCGTTCATCGCGGGGCCCGTGCCGCGATACGGCACATATTGCAGCTTGATGCCGGTGGCGGCTTCAAACGCGAGGCCCGCGACGTGGCTGCCGGAGCCGGCGCCTGCGGTGCCCGCGGCAGGCAGGCGCCGGCAGCGCTTTCAGCCAGGCCAGAAATTCCGGCAGCGTTTTCGCAGGCACCGCGTTCTTGCTGACGATGATCATGGGGTTGCTCGGCAGCAGCGCCACCGGATCGAGATCGGCGACGAGATCGTAGTTAAGCTTGTAGATCGCGCCGTTGGCGACATGGGTGCCGAGATGGCCGAAGGAGATGGTGTAGCCGTCCGCCGGCGATTTTGCCGCGCGGCCGACGCCGATCGAGCCGCCCGCGCCCGTGACGTTCTCGACCAGCACGGCCTCGCCCAGCGTCACCTTCATGTGCTCGGCGAGAATCCGCGCCATGGCGTCGGACGGGCCGCCCGCGGAGAACGGGACGATGATGGTGATGGGGCGCGAGGGGAAGTTTTGCGCGAAGGCTGAACCTGACGAATGCGAGCGCTACCGTGAGACCAACAAGTAATTTCCGCATCGCCTGCTCCGTTCGATTTCCCGCCGCAGACTAGAACTGCGAAAAATCGATCGGCTTGTGGCGATCGAGCGTGCGCGTCACCGGCGGCAGCGGGTATTTAAGCCCGGTCGCGCAGTTAAACAGCATCACGCGGTCGCTCTTGGCAACACGACCTTCGGCGAGGCTCTGCCTTGTAGGCGGCATAGGTCGCAGCGCCCTCGGGGCACAGCAAGAGCCCCTCCTCGCGCGCCACTTCGTTGAGCGCAGCAGAAATCTTCTCGTCATCGACCGCGATGGCAAATCCCTTGCTCTCGCGCACGGCGCGCAGGATGAGAAAATCCCCGATCGCCTGCGGCACGCGGATGCCGGCGGCAATGGTGTGGGCGTCCTCCCAGCGCGTCGCATGCTCGACGCCTGCTTCAAAAGCGCGCACCATCGGCGCGCAGCCCGACGCCTGCACCGCGACCATGCGCGGGCGCTTCTTGCCGATGAAGCCGAGGGCTTCCAGTTCGGCAAAGGCCTTCCACATGCCGATCAGGCCGGTGCCGCCGCCGGTCGGATAGAAGATCACGTCGGGCACGTCCCAGCCGAGCTGCTCGGCGAGTTCCAGGCCCATCGTCTTCTTGCCTTCGATCCGGTACGGCTCCTTCAGGGTCGAGGTGTCGAACCAGCCGACTTTTGTTTTGCCCTCGCCGACGATCTTGCCGCAGTCGTCGATCAGGCCGTTGACGCGGTAGACGGTGGCGCCCTGCAGCTCGATCTCGCTGACATTCACTTCCGGCGTATCGGCGGGGCAGAAGATCGTGGTCTTGATGCCGCAGGAGGTGGCGTAGGCGGCGAGCGCCGCGCCGGCATTGCCGTTGGTCGGCATCGCCATGTGCTTGATGCCGAGCGCCTTGCCCATCGACACCGCCATCACGAGGCCGCGCGCCTTGAACGAGCCGGTCGGCAGCCGTCCCTCGTCTTTGACGATGATCTCGCCGCCGCCGAGCTTCTTGCCGAGCTTCGGCAGGCGAATGAGCGGCGTCATGACTTCGCCGAGGCTGACGATGTCGGCGCATTTGCGCACCGGCAGCAGCTCGCGATAGCGCCACATGTCGGCGGGGCGCTGCGGCAAGCGCGTCCTTGGTCAGCGCCTTCTTCACGCCGGCAAGGTCGTAGCGCACCAGCAGCGGCTTGCCGGCCTTGGAGAGATTGTGCACCTGGTCGGCGGGATAATGATCGCCTTCCATCGCGCATTCGAGATGGGTCACGAACGTCGGGCGTTCGATGGTCAGGTTGTCGTTGTCTTTCACGATTGTTCTTTCTTTTCGCCCCGTCATTGCGAGCGAGCGAAGCAATCCAGCTCTGGGTGGACTCTGGATTGCTTCGATGCGCTTCGCACCTCGCATGACGGCGGCATCTAGACGTTCAGCACCCGCCCGTAGGCGTCGAGCACGGCTTCCTTCATCATCTCCGACAGGGTCGGATGCGGGAAGACGGTGTGCATCAGCTCTTCCTCGGTGGTCTCCAGATTCATCGCGACCACATAGCCCTGGATCAGCTCGGTCACCTCGGCGCCGATCATGTGGGCGCCGAGCAACTGGCCGGTCTTCTTGTCGAAGACCACCTTGACCAGGCCCTGGTCCTCGCCGAGCGCGATCGCCTTGCCGTTGCCGACGAAGGGGAAGCGGCCGACGCGGATTTCGCGGCCGCCCTCTTTCGCCTTGGCCTCGGTGAGGCCGACGGAGGCGACCTGCGGGTGGCAATAGGTGCAGCCGGGAATGAGGTTCTTGTCCATGGCGTGCGGATGCAGGCCCTTGATGGCCTCGACGCAGATCACGCCCTCATGCTCGGCCTTGTGCGCCAGCATCGGAGGACCGGCGACGTCGCCGATGGCGTAGATGCCGGGCACGTTGGTCTTGCCGTAGCCGTCGACCACGACGCAGCCGCGATCGGTCTTGACGCCGAGCTTCTCCAACCCAAGCCCCTCGATATTGCCGACCACGCCGACCGCGGAGATCACGCGTTCGAATTCGGCGGACTGCGGCTTGCCCTTGCCGTCATCGATAGTGGCGACGACGCTGTCGGCCTTCTTCTCGAGTTTCGTCACCTTGGTGTTGGTGAGGATCTTGATCCCCATCTTCTCGAAGCGTTTGCGCGCGAGCCCTGCGATCTCGGCATCTTCGACCGGCAAAATCTGCGGCAGCACTTCGACGACGGTGACGTCGCTGCCCATGGTGTGGAAGAACGACGCGAACTCGATGCCGATCGCGCCGGAGCCAACCACCAGCAGCGACTTCGGCATGCGCTCCGGCACCATCGCCTCGAAATAGGTCCAGACCAGCTTCTTGTCGGGCTCGAGCCCCGGCAGCACGCGCGGCCGCGCGCCGGTGGCGAGGATGATGTGCTTGGCCTGATAGGCGCCCTCGCCCAGCGCGCCCTTCGGCGCCTCGACGGCGGATTTCTTCACGGTGACCTTGCCGGGCGCGTCGATCGAGGCATCGCCCCAGATGATCTGCACCTTGTTCTTCTTCATCAGGAAGCCGACGCCGTCATTGAGGCGCTTCGACACCCCGCGCGAGCGCTGCACCACCGCCTTGGGATCGTAGCTGACCTTCTCGGCCGACAGCCCGTAATCCTTGGCGTGCTGCATGTAGTGATAGATCTCGGCCGAGCGCAGCAGCGCCTTGGTCGGGATGCAGCCCCAGTTGAGACAAATGCCGCCGAGATACGCCTTTTCGACGATCGCGGTCTTGAAGCCGAGCTGCGCCGCGCGGATCGCGGTGACATAGCCGCCGGGACCGGAGCCGATGATGATGACGTCGAAGGATGTGTCGGCCATGGTTATTCGCCCTCACACCATCATCATCACGGGATTTTCGACCAGCCGCCTGAACGCGCCGATCAGTTCGGCGCCGAGCGCACCGTCGATCGCGCGGTGGTCGCAGGACATGGTCACGCTCATGATGTGGGCGGCCTCGATCTTGCCGTTGCGCACCACTGCCCGCTCCTCGCTGGCGCCGACCGCGAGGATGGTCGACTGCGGCGGGTTGATGACGGCGGTGAAGTGGCTGATGCCGAACATGCCGAGGTTGGAGACCGACGAGGTGCCGCCCTGATATTCCTGCGGCTTGAGCTTTCGCGTGCGTGCGCGGGCGGCGAGGTCCTTCATCTCGTTGGAGATGGTGGAGAGCGACTTGCTCTCGGCGTTGCGGATGATCGGCGTGATCAGCCCGCCAGGCATCGCTACCGCAACGCCGACGTCGGAATGCTTGTGCTTGAGCATGCCGGCCTCGGTCCAGCTGACATTGCAGTCCGGCACCTGCTGCAGCGCGACCGCGAGCGCCTTGATGACGAAGTCGTTGACCGAGAGCTTGTAGAGCGGCTTCTTTTCCTTGTCCTTGGGCGCTGCGGCATTGATCTGCTCGCGTGCGTCGAGCAAGCGGCCGATGTCGCAGTCGATGGTGAGGTAGAAGGTCGGGATCGACTGCGTCGCCGCGGTCAATCGTTGCGCAATCGTGCGGCGCATGCCGTCATGCGGCACGACCTCGTAGGAGCCTTCCTCGAACAGCGCGAGGATCTGCTTGTCCGACATCGCCGGCGCGATGGCAGGCGCAGCGCCGGGAGCTGCAGCCGGCGCCTTCAGGCCCTTGCCGGACTTTGCGCCCTCGACGTCGCGGGCGATGACGCGGCCATGCGGACCTGAGCCGGTAATGCGGCCGAGATCGATGCCGGCTTCTTTCGCGAGACGGCGCGCCAAGCGGCGAAGAGAAGATGCGCGCGTGACCGTTGGCCTGCGCAGCGGGAGCGGCCTGGGGCGCGGGCGCAGCGGCAGCAGGCGGAGGAGCTTTTGCGGCAGGTGCGGCAGCAGCCGCTGTAGCTGCAGCGGGCGCCGGCGCAGCGGCAGGCTTCGGCGAGCGCCGCCGCCAGCGCTCGCGGCGGCCTTCACATCCTCGCCGTCGCCGGCCAGGATCGCGATCACGTCGTTGACGGGAACGTCGGCCGTGCCTTCGGGCACGACGATCTTCGCGATCGTGCCCTCGTCGACGGCCTCGACCTCCATGGTCGCCTTGTCGGTCTCGATCTCCGCGATGACGTCGCCGGACTTGACCTTGTCGCCCTCCTTCTTGAGCCACTTGGCAAGGTTGCCCTTTTCCATCGTGGGCGACAGCGCAGGCATCAAAATGTTGATTGGCATCGTCAGTGACCCTGTTGCGACCGCGGGGTGGTGGAGCCCAAGTCGGTCGGGCGCGCGATTTCGTTTTCGAACATGTCGAGGATGCGCGAGAGCGCTTCCTCTTCGGTATATTCGGACTCGCGCGCATAGGCGCGCGCGGCATGGCGGGCGATGTCGACCAGCAGCATGCCCCACATGTCCGGCTCCTCGAAGGCACGGGTGAACGCGATCGACAACCCGCCGTCGACGACAAAGGCGCGCAGCACTTCGGTGGCGTCCTCGCGCCCCATCACGTCGGGCGGCAGCGGCTGCTCTTCGGACCTGACATGATGTTACCGATAGCAGACGGCCTTGGCGGCCGCGACCACCTCGGCGACGGAGGGAAGAGCGAGCTTTTCGAGATTGGCCGCATAGGGCATCGGCACGTCCTTGCCGGAAATGCGCGCGACCGGTGCGTCGAGATAATCGAAGGCGTGCTCCATGATGCGGGCGGCGACTTCGGCGCCGACGCCGGACTGCTGCCAGCCCTCCTCGATCGTCAGCGCGCGGCCGGTCTTCTTGCACGGAAGCGACGATGGTCTCGGTGTCCATCGGGCGGATGGTGCGGAGATCGATGACCTCGGCCTCGATGCCTTCCTTGGCGAGTTCTTCGGCGGCCTTCAGCGCGTAGGACATGCCCATCGACCAGGAGACGATGGTGACGTCCTTGCCCTTGCGCACCACGCGCGCCTTGCCGATCGGCACGACATAGTCGTCGAGCTTCGGCACTTCGCCGGTGTGGCCGTAGAGCATCTCGTTCTCGAGGAAGATGACGGGATTGGGATCGCGGATCGCGGCCTTCAGGAGGCCCTTGTAGTCGGCGGCCGAGTACGGCGCGATCACCTTCAGGCCCGGAACCTGCGAGTACCAGGCCGCATAGTCCTGGCTGTGCTGCGCGGCGACGCGCGCGGCGGCGCCGTTCGGCCCGCGGAACACGATGGAGCAGCCCATCTGGCCGCCGGACATATAGAGCGTCTTGGCCGCGGAGTTGATGATCTGGTCGATCGCCTGCATGGCGAAATTGAAGGTCATGAACTCGACGATCGGCTTCAGGCCCGTCATCGCCGCACCGACGCCGACGCCGGCAAAGCCGTGCTCGGTGATCGGCGTGTCGATGACGCGGCGGGCGCCGAATTCCTGCAGCAGGCCCTGCGTGATCTTGTAGGCGCCCTGATATTCGGCGACTTCCTCGCCCATGATGAAGACGTCGGGGTCGCGGCGCATCTCTTCGGCCATCGCGTCGCGCAGCGCTTCGCGGATGGTCTGCGTGATGAACTCGGTTCCCGCAGGCACTTCCGGCTCGGGCTCGCTGACGGAGGCCGGCGCGGTCGGATGATGCGGCGCCGAGATCGCAGGCTTGCCCTCGCCGACCGGCGATTTCGACTCGGCAACCTCTTGCGCAACGCTCGGCGATGGCGCGCTGCGGCCGGAGCCTTGGCGAGATCGGCAGCGCTCTCGCCGTCGGCGAGGATCATCGCAATCGGCGTATTGACCGCGACGTCGGCGGTGCCTTCCGGAACCAGGATCTTGCCGAGCGTGCCCTCATCGGTCGCCTCGACTTCCATCGTCGCCTTGTCGGTCTCGATCTCGGCGATGACGTCGCCGGACTTGATGGTCTCGCCTTCCTTTTTCAGCCATTTGGCGAGGTTGCCCTTTTCCATCGTGGGCGACAGCGCAGGCATCAGAACTTGAATGGGCATGTTTGCTCCGGAAACTTGAATGCCTGCGCTTAGCGATAGATGTCCGTCCACAGTTCGGACGGATCGGGCTCGGGATCTTTCTGGGCGAAGTCGGCGGAGGCGTTGACGATCTCGCGCACCTCGGCGTCGATCTTCTTCAACTCATCCTCGCTGACCTTCGCCGCCAGCAGGCGATTGCGCACCATGCTCGATCGGATCGGAGTCGTGGCGAACCTTCTCCACCTCCTCGCGGGTACGGTACTTCGCCGGGTCCGACATCGAGTGGCCGCGGTAGCGGTAGGTCTGCATCTCCAGGATGAAGGGGCCCTTGCCGGCGCGGCACCACGCCACCGCTTCATCCGCCGCGGCCTTCACGGCGCGCACATCCATGCCGTCGACCTGCTTGCCCGGGATGTTGAAGGAAGCGCCGCGCTTGGAGAAGTCCTGCTGCGCGGAGGCACGCGACACCGACGGTGCCCATGGCGTAGCGGTTGTTCTCGATGACGTAGATGACCGGGAGCTTCCACAGCTCCGCCATGTTGAAGCTCTCGTAGACCTGGCCCTGGTTGGCCGCGCCGTCGCCGAAATAGGCGAGCGAGACATTGTCGTTGCCGCGATAGCGGTTGGCGAAGGCGAGCCCGGTGCCGAGCGAGACCTGGGCGCCGACGATGCCGTGGCCGCCGTAGAAATGCTTCTCCAGGCTGAACATGTGCATGGAGCCGCCCTTGCCCTTGGAGTAGCCGCCGCGGCGTCCGGTCAGTTCCGCCATCACGCCGTTGGCGGTCATGCCGCAGGCCAGCATGTGGCCGTGGTCGCGGTATCCGGTTATGACCTGGTCGCCCTCCTTCAGCGCCATCTGCATGCCGACGACGACGGCTTCCTGGCCGATATAGAGGTGGCAGAAGCCGCCGATGGCGCCCATGCCGTAGAGCTGGCCCGCCTTTTCCTCGAAGCGGCGGATCAGCAGCATGTCGCGCAGCGCCTTGAGTTCCTGCTGCCTTGGTGAACGCCGGGGGAGAGCTTGTTCCCTTGTCCTGACCTGAATCCTTGGCGACGTCTTTCTTGGGGGCTGTGGCCATGAACAATTCCGGGTGAGAGAATTTGGAGAACTTTCTGTAGCTCAACTCAAAACCCGGCGAAAGGCGAGCCATCCGGTTGCGAAAATATTGCTATGCCGCACTGCAACCAGCGCGACATTTTCGCAATCTTGCTGCGACGATTTTGAAATTAGAAAATCAGTTGGCGGCGGCCGGGCGCACGATGCGCACGAGGTCGCGCGGATTGGCGTAGTCGAGCTGAAAGCGCGCGCGCTCGTCCAGCATGTCGGGGTCGATCTGGCCGGAACGCAGCAGCGACACCCGCTGCTCGCCCTCGGCGCGCTCGCGCTTGAGCCGCGCCAGCTCCGAGGTCAGCGCGATGATCTCCTGGTCGAGTTCCTGGCGGGCGTTGAGGCCGTATTTGCCGGTATAGGCGTTGATGCCGAAATAGCCGACCAGCAGCCCCGCCATCGTGTAGAGGGCGAGACCTGTCAGGATCGATTTGAGTCGGTTACGCGAGACCATGGCGGCTCCAAGATGGGGCCGCGCGGTTAATGGAGCGTTAGCCTTGTTGGCCCGGCGGCGTCAGCGGTGCTGCTTCTCGACGAAGGCCGCAAAGGCCGCGAGATACTGCTCCAGCACCTTCTGCAGCGGCTCCTTGGTCAGGTTGCCCTTGTCGTCGAAGGCATCGCCGACCATCGTCAGGTAGGTTTCCGGCTGGCCCATGATCGGGCCGGTAATGCCGGGCAGAATGTTCTGCAGGCTCTTGGCCGCGTTGACGCCGCCGAGCGGGCCCGGCGAGTTGGAAATGATGCCGGTCGGCTTGCCGAGGAACGAGCTCTTGCCATAGGGCCGCGAGGCGACGTCGATGGCGTTCTTCAGCACGCCGGGAATGGCGCGGTTGTATTCCGGCGTCACGAACAGCACGCCGTTCGATTTCTGGATCTTGTCGCGGAACGCCAGCCAGTCCGCCGGCGGATTGGCCTCGAGGTCCTGGTTGAAGAAGGAAATGCCCTGCGGCGTCATCACCTCGAGCTTGAGCGTGTCGGGCGCGAGCTTTGCCAGCGCATTGGCGATCTTGAGCGTAAAGCTCTCCTTGCGCAGGCTGCCGGCGATCGTGAGGATGTTGTAGGCCATTCGGGATTCCCCTCGTTGAAAAGCGATTGATGGTCCTGACCTAGCGCCATCGCGAGATCAATGCAAGTGCATGAAACTAGCCTTGCGGAAACCCAGCGTTCGGAAAAATGCGATTGCCAAAAGAAAAGGCCGCCCGGTCGGAGCGGCCTTCCCGTCAACGATTGCGATGCGCGATCAAATCACCGGATTCCATGCCACCGGCACCAGGCGGTATTTGCTGCCGTCCTTCTCGACATGGCCGATCGAGGGGAAGGTGAAGTGGAAGCCCACCACCAGCGCCTTCTCGGCTGAAGCCATGTCGTAGAACTTGTGCCGCGTCGCCTGCGCCGCCATCGGATCGACGTCGAAGGCGACGTGCCAGTCCGGATTGCGCAGGAAGAATTCGGGGATGTTGGTGACGTCGGACTGGATCAGCACCTTTGAATTGCCCGACACGACGGCGAACGCGGTGTGGCCCGGCGTGTGGCCGGGTGCGGCGATCGAGGTGATGCCGGTGACGACTTCCTTGTCCCAGTCGTATTTCGTCACCTTGTTCTCGATGCCGGCATAGGTCTTCCGCACATTGGCGAAATAGCCCTTCATCATCGCGTTCGACTCGGCCTTCGCAGCGTTGTCGTCGCTCATCCAGAATTCCCAGTCCTTGGCCGGCACCATGATCTCGGCATTGGGAAACGCCATCGAGTTGTCGGCGGCGCGGATGCCGTTGGTGTGGTCGGGATGCAGATGCGACATCAGCACGACGTCGATGCTCTTGGGATCGACACCGGCGGCGGCAAGGTTCTGCAAGGTGCGGCCGACGGCGCCCTTGCTCGACTCCAGATTGGCGACGCCGTTGCCGCAATCGATCAGCACCAGCTTGCTGCCGGTGTTGATGAGCTGCGGATTGAACGGCACCGTCACCATGCCCTTCGGCATGTAGGCGGCTTCGGCCGCGGCCAGCGCCTCCTCCTTCGGCACGTTCTTCACGAACGTATCCGGCATCGGGAACGTGCGCGCGCCGTCATTGATCGAGGTGCACTCGAAGCTGCCGACCTTGTAGCGATAAAAGCCCGGCGCCTGAGCGCCGGATGCCGGCGCTGCGGCATGCACCGACGATACGGCGAATGGCGGCAGCACGGCAGCCACGCCCAGCGCAGCGGCACCCGTCAACAGGTCGCGCCTGTTCAGATCAGTCATGGAAACCTCCCCATCTCGCGGGCGGCGTTTCCCGCCCTTGTTGCGGGCGGAAATGTTCTCCCGTTGCCGGGAGAACGCAAGCCGGATTCATGGGGTAGACGCCGCCCCGCCCTAACCCTTGTTCGGGTTGATCAGGAATTTCTCGCCGGTCGTGCGCTTGTTGTAGACGGCGATGTTGGCGGGATCGAGCACCTCCGACAGCGACACCACCTTGGTGTAGTGGCTGGCGAAGGTGGTCTTGAGCTCGGACGCCACGCGCTGGCGCAGGCGGCCGATCTCGGCGGGGCCGATCTTCTGCAGGAACGGCGTCAGCAGCCAGCCGCTGACGCTCCAGGTCAGGCCGAAGGCGCGGGTCAGCTCGGTCGGGCGGGTATCGAGGCTGCCGTAGATATAGACCTGCTTGAACACGTTGGAGCCGTAGCGGCTGTACTCCTTGGCGGTCTTGTTGGCGGCGATCTCCATCGCGGTGAGGATCTGGCTCGCCAGCTTGCCGCCGCCGATGGCATCGAAGGCGATGGTGGCGCCGGTCTCGACCAGCGCGGCGGTGAGATCCTCCATGAAGGTCGGCGCGGTGGAGTCGACGATGTGCTTGGCGCCGATCTTCTTCAGGATATCGGCCTGCTCCTTGCTGCGCACGATGTTGACGAGACCGATGCCGTCCTTGATGCAGATCTTGTTCAGCATCTGCCCGAGATTGGAGGCGGCCGCGGTGTGCACCAGCGCCTTGTGGTTCTCGCGGCGCATGGTCTCGGTCATGCCGAGCGCGGTCAGCGGGTTGACGAACCAGGAGGCGCCGTCGGCCGCCGTGGTGCCGGCCGGCAGCTCCATGACGTCGCGCACCTTCATGGTGCGGTATTGCGAGTACATCGCGCCGCCGATGATCGAGACGGTCTTGCCCATCAGCGCCTTCGCGGCATCGGAAGAGCCGGTCTTGACGACGGTGCCGGCGCCTTCGTTGCCGACCGGCAGCGACTGATCGAGCCGCGCGCCCATCATCCGCATCGCCGCTTCCGGCATCGCTGCCGTGATGACGGGCGAATCCTTGGTCCCCGACACCTTGGCGGCGGACATGTCGGCCGGGCCCATCAACAGGCCAAGGTCGCTCGGATTGATCGGGGTCGCCTCGACCCGGACCACCACCTCATCCTCGCCCGGCTCCGGCGTCGGGATATTCACCAGCGAAAGTTCGAGCTCGCCGCTCTTCTTGACCAGTGAACGCAGTTGAAGTCCGCTTTTGCCGTCACCCATACCCGTTTCCTCCCTGCCATCCGGCTTGTTGCCGCCGGTCCGCTTTTGCCTGTCCGGAACCATTGTCGATATGGTCGCGCTCGGCAATGATGTCCAGCCGCCGTCGAGCGTTTTCAGCAAGCCCCCTGCATGCCTTCCAAGCCGTCATCGCCTTTCAAACTTAGTTCGCCTGCCCTGCCGATCGCCCTGTGCTTGGCCGTCGTGGCCGGCCTCACCGTGCTGCGCGCGATCTTTGCGACGACCATCGAGTTGCGGGTGGACGAGGCCTATTACTGGACGTGGTCGAAGGAGAGCCCCCTCTCCTTTCTCGACCACCCGCCGCTGATCGCATGGTTTGTCCGCTTTGGCACGGCGCTGTTCGGCGACAGCAATTTCGGCGTGCGCTTTCCCGGCCTGCTGTCGATGCTGGTCATGCAGCTGCTGCTCGCCGACATTGTCTGGCGCGTGGTGCGCGACTGGCGTTACGTCATCGCCGTCGTGCTGATGACGGAAGCAGCACCCCATTACGGGCTGATGATGGCGAAGATCGCGCCCGACACCGCGCTGATCCCCTGCGAACTCCTGATGATCTGGTCCCTGGTGCGGCTGGCGCAATCGGGCAATCCGCGCTGGTGGCTTGCGGCCGGACTATTCGGCGGGCTGGCGCTGACGGCCAAATACACCGCGGTCCTGCTCGTCCCCGCCATCCTCGCCTTCGTGCTGGTGCCGGACTGGCGCAAGCGGCAGCTTTCGAGCCCGTATTTCTGGGTCGCTGCTGCGCTCGCTTTGCTCGTTTTCGCGCCTGTGCTGTACTGGAACACCACCCACGACTGGGCCTCGTTCAAATTCCAGCTCGACCGTCCGCCGCAGGTTGCAGGCCTATCGGCGCGTTTTGTCGCCGACTTCCTCGGCCAGCAATTCGCCCTCGTCGGCATCCTGCTGCTGCCGATCGCGGTGTTCGGCGCGGTGATGCTGGCAGTACGCGGCTATCGCAACCGCGAGCCGATCGCGATCCTGCTCTCCACCGCGGTGATCTTTCCACTGCTGTTCTTCCTGCAGCGCAGCTTCTCCGGCCGCGTCGGCGACAGCTGGCCGCTGCTGGTCTGGCCGATCGCCTTTGCCTGCGTCGCGATCAACATGAAACGATGGCGCCAGCAAACGCCGATGTCGCGCCCGGCGAAGGATGCGCCGGCTTTCCTCGCGATCGCCATCGCGACCGGCATCGTCTTCGTGGTCGCAGCTCACCTCTATTACCTGATCGGCTCCGCCAATTATCTCGGCAAGGACGATCCGATCGGCAAGGAAGCGAGTTTTGGCGCGGTCGTCGCCGGCGCCGACAAGGCGCGCCAGGAAATTGGCGGGCGCTGGTTCGTCACATCGGACTATCGCATGTATTCGATGCTGCGCTGGCATCTGCGCGACGCGGTGCCGGTGGTGCAGATCAACGAGCGCAGCCGCTATCTCGATCTGCGCAGCCCCGTCCTCGACGGCCCCGTCGGCCTCTACGTCGCACCGAAGGATAGCCCCAGGGCGGCCGCCTGGAACGGCACCGGCGCGACGCTGCAAAGCGTCGGACAGACCGACCTCGCCTGGCGCGGCGTGGCTTACGACCTCTACGCCTTCCAGAAGGTCACGGGCTGGACGCCGGTGCTGTCGCCGCTACCGGGCGATCCGCTCTATGAGGCGCGGCCCAATTAATTGTGGGGCGCACGCTCTGCACCCGGATTGACGGTATTTGGATACAACGAAACCCGGGCTCCGCCATGGTGTGTCCACATTGTGTCGGGAAACATGGGGTGCGTCGCGTGCTCGATAGTGCAACCAGGCTCTTGGGGAGTGCCCGGATGATGAACCCGCAGCGATTTGCCGTTGCAGCGGTATTGTCCTTTTCGGCCGTGTACGCCAGCGAGCGCATCGTCTGGTTTGCCGGGCTCGGCTCGGCCGGCGCCGCCACCAACGGCGCGGTGCATGTCGTCGATCGCCTAGCGCCGCAACTTGCCGCCAACGTCGCGTCGACGAAGACCCTGCCCGTCGCTGCATCCGCACCCGCTGCAACGGGCGAATTCGATGTTGGCACCGCCGAACTGGCAACCGCGGCCGAATTGCTGGCGGAGCTGACCATCGGTCCCAAAGCCCAGGACAAGCTGCCGGCGTCGGACAAGCAGGCGCTGGTTGTCGTGGCCGCGCTGAGCGATCCGGCAGAAGTACTGCCCGAGGCAGCGCCGCGCGCCGCGACCGCTGAGATAGTGGAGCCGCCGGCAGAGCAGAATGCAGCAGCTCCCGCACGCCCCCGCGTCGAGCTTGTCGGCGAGTGCATGGTCGCTCGAGGCCTGCATCGACCAGTATTTGTTTGCGCTCTATGAGCGGACGCCGAAGGAAGACTCTATCAAGGAGACCGAGCGGCGGAAGGTGGCCGTCAAGCGCAAGGGCAAGACGGTGATGGTGACGCGCAGCTTCACACGGCTGGTCGACAACGATTTCACCTGGAAGGATCCGAAGGCGGCCGAGCGCGTCAACATGTCGATGATCGACTACGTCATCGGCGGCATGGACAGGAGCTTCAAGCTGAAACTGTTCTACATGCTGCAGGCCGCGGAGAACGCAGGCTTGCAGCCCGGCATCACCAGCGCCTTCCGCGACGACTATCGTCAATCGATCGCGAGCGGCCTGAAGGCCGCAAGCGACAGATCCTATCACGGCGGCAGTACCCGCGGCGGCTACGGCCATGGCATGGCGGCCGACATCACCAGCGTCAACGGCGCCAACCGTGCGCAGCGCTGGACCTCGACCGAAGCGCTGTGGAAATGGGTCGACAAGAACGGCAAGGACTACGGCGTCGGGCGGCCCTATCTCGACCGCGACCCGCCGCATGTCGGTCCGATCGACGGCCAGGAATACGTCTCCAAGCGCGGCGGCGCGAAGGCGGCGGACGTGAAGAAGCGCGGCCGGCAAGCGGCGCATGAGCGGCCCGCGGCGTCCAAACCGCCGGTGGCCGCAGCGTCGGCAAAGGGCCGAACGATGCAGGCCGCGCTGTAACGCCGATCAGTTCGGGAAGCAGGCAAGCTTGCGCCGGTCCCAGCGCAATCGTGCTCGCTCGTGAGCGACAGCCTTACCCCAGCGCCTTCAGCGCGCCCTTGCCCGGCATATTTCGCCTGATTGCCGAGCTGCTGCTCGATGCGCAGCAGCTGGTTGTACTTGGCGGTGCGGTCGGAGCGCGCGAGCGAGCCGGTCTTGATCTGCCCGCAATTGGTGGCGACGGCGAGATCGGCGATGGTGGAATCTTCCGTCTCGCCGGAACGGTGCGACATCACGGCGGTGTAGCCGGCCTTGTAGGCCATCTCGACCGCGGCGAGCGTTTCCGTCAGCGTGCCGATCTGGTTGACCTTGATCAGGATCGAGTTGGCACGGCCTTTCTTGATGCCCTCGGCGAGGCGATTGACGTTGGTGACGAAGAGATCGTCGCCGACCAGCTGGCACTTCTTGCCGATCAGGTCGGTCAGCTCCTTCCAGCCGTCCATGTCGTCTTCCGACATGCCGTCCTCGATGGAGACGATCGGATAGCGCGCGACGAGGTCGGCGAGATACTTCGCCTGCTCGGAGGCGCGTAGCGGGTCTTGCCCTCGCCTTCGTAGACGTATTTGCCGTTCTTGAAGAACTCGGTGGAGGCGCAGTCCAGCGCCAGCATGACGTCTTCGCCCGCCTTGTAGCCGGCCTTGCCGATCGCGTTCATGACGAATTCGAGCGCGTCGTCGGCCGACGGAATGTTCGGCGCAAAGCCGCCTTCGTCGCCGACATTGGTGTTGTGGCCGGCCTTCTTCAATTCGCCGCGCAGGGTGTGGAAGATTTCCGAGCCGCAGCGCAGCGCTTCGGAGAAGCTCTTGGCGCCGACCGGCATGATCATGAATTCCTGGAAGTCGATGGGATTGTCGGCATGCACGCCGCCATTGATGATGTTCATCATCGGCACCGGCAGCGTCCGCGCCGAGGTGCCGCCGACATAGCGATAGAGCGGCATGCCGAGCGATTCCGCCGCCGCCTTGGCGCAGGCGAGCGACACGCCGAGGATGGCGTTGGCGCCGAGACGCTTCTTGTTGGGCGTGCCGTCGAGCGCGATCATGATCTCGTCGATCTGCACCTGGTCCTCGACGGCGTGATCGGTCAGCGCCTCGAAGATTTCGCCGTTCACGGCGGCGACCGCCTGCTGCACGCCCTTGCCGAGATAGCGGTTCTTGTCGCCGTCGCGGAGTTCAACCGCTTCGTGCGCGCCGGTGGAGGCGCCGGAGGGA
Organism: uncultured Alphaproteobacteria bacterium; assembly: GCA_963726865.1. Taxonomy (GTDB): domain Bacteria; phylum Pseudomonadota; class Alphaproteobacteria; order Rhizobiales; family Xanthobacteraceae; genus Bradyrhizobium. The sequence continues at coordinate 26,490 of CAVSEE010000018.1, forward strand.
ACGGCGGCGCGGCCGACCGAGCCGTCCTCCAGGACGACGTCGACCTCGACCGTGGGATTGCCGCGGCTGTCGAGGATTTCGCGGCCGATGATGTCAACAATGGCGGTCATATGCTGTCGTCCCCAGAAGTGAGATGTGGCTGGATTTGGCGGGGGTCATACACGGCGGGCAGGCAAATGTGAACGCTTTCGCCGCGGTCTGCGCGTGACGCTTTGATGTGCTAGGCTTATGCTGCTCACAGGTTGATCCAAGCGCCGTAACCTTCCTATTCAGAAGCCGGGGTAACGCCATGAATCGCCGTAAGTTTCTCACCACCAGCGCTGCCGCATTTTTGGCCACGCCGGCGCTCTCGCGCCACGCGCAGGCCCAGGAAGGCCCGTTCCGGGTGAAATACTTCCCCGTGGCCCCCGGCTCGGGCTCGCGCGACACGGCTTCAGCGCCCGACGGCACCGTCTGGTATTGCGGCCAGCGCAACGGCACGCTGGGGCGGCTTGACCCGCGCGACGGCTCCTACAGGCAGGTCGACCTCGGCAAGGGCGCCGCACCTCATGGCGTCATCATCGGACCCGACGGCGCGCCGTGGGTCACCGAGGGCGGGCAGAACGCGATCGCGCGCATCGACCCCGGCGACCACAAGGTGCGCTTGTTCCGTCTGCCGGAGAGCGAGGCCTACGCCAATCTCAACACCGCCGTGTTCGACAATAACGGCATCTACTGGTTCACGGGACAGAGCGGCATCTATGGCCGGCTCGATCCGAAATCGGGCGACATGACCGTGTTCAAGTCGCCGCGCGGCCGCGGCACCTACGGCATGACCGTCACGCCGAAAGGCGACATCTGGTACGCCTCGCTCGCCGGCAGCCACATTGCGCGCATCGATCCCGCCACCGGCAATGCCACCGTGGTCGAGCCGCCGACGCCGAACCAGGGCGCGCGCCGCGTGTGGTCGGATTCGAAGAGCCGCATCTGGGTCAGCGAGTGGAACAGCGGCAATGTGTCTGTTCACGACCCCGCAGACAATTCCTGGAAGGCCTGGAAGCTGCCGGGCGCGGCGCCCCGCACCTACGCCGTCTATGTCGACGAGAAGGACAAGGTGTGGCTGACCGATTTCGGCGCCAACGCCATCGTGCGCTTCGATCCAACAACCGAAAAATTCAACTCCTTCCCGAGCGACATGGCCGGCGCCAATGTGCGCCAGCTCGCGGGCCGCGCCGGCGAGACCTGGGGCGGCGAGTCCGGCACCAACCGCCTGGTGCGGATCCAGACCGTCGCGTGAAATTTTTCGCGGCCCTATTGCTGGTTCTGATCCCCGTCTCCGCCGCGGCGGAAGACGGGGCAAGACTGTTCACGCCCTGCCGCGCCTGCCACAGCCTCGATCCCGCCGATCAAGGCCTGCCCGGCCCCAACCTCTCCGGCCTGATCGGCCGCAAGGTCGGCGGCGACGCGGCGTTCGATTATTCGCCGGTGCTGCGCAAGGCCAATGGCGAAGGCCTGCGCTGGGATGCCGAGCGGCTGGATCGTTTCCTTGCGGACCCCGCGGAAATGTTTCCGGGGCTGTGGATGTCGATCCGCGGCGTCGAGGATGCCGCCGACCGCGCCGCGCTGGTGCGCTTCCTGTCCGATCCCGCCTCGCGTTGAGAGTTGACGATCAATTGCCGTTGCGCCAATGACGGCTCTGACGAAGGACCGACACAATGGCGAAAAAATCCCTGCAGCTCGGCCGCGCCGTGGAATGGCCGGACAGTCCGGAAAAGGCCGCGCTGGACCGCGTGCCCAATCCGCAGGCCGGCACCGATTATCTGGTGCGCTTCACCGCGCCGGAATTCACCTCGATCTGCCCGGTGACGGGCCAGCCTGATTTCGCGCATCTCGTCATCGACTATGTGCCCGGGCGATGGCTGCTGGAGTCGAAGTCGCTGAAACTCTATATCGCGAGCTTTCGCAATCACGGCGCCTTCCACGAGGACTGCACCGTGATGATCGGCAAACGCATCGCGGACGAGATGAAGCCGAAGTGGCTGCGCATCGGCGGCTACTGGTATCCGCGCGGCGGCATCCCGATCGACGTGTTCTGGCAGACCGGCCGATTGCCGAAGGGCCTGTGGGTGCCCGACCAGGGCGTCGCGCCCTATCGCGGGCGGGGCTAATCCATCGCGGGAGCCAGGCATGCAGCGCGACCGCCTCTTTCTGCTCAAACCGGGTTTTGAAGACCCCGCTTACCCCGGCGAGCGCTTCTATTGCTGGCATTGCGCGCTGCTCGAAGGGGTTCTCGCCAGCTTTCCTGCGCTGGCGTCGAAGATCGATGTCGAACGCATCGCATGGGCGCGTCCACGCCAGGCCGTCATCGATCTGATCGGCGAGCACAATCAATCCCTGCCGATGCTGCTGCTCGCGGCCGACGCGCCGGAGCAATTCGCAACCGGCAACTTTCGCGGCAACCGCTACGTCAACGACAAGGACGCGATCCTGGACGTGCTGCACCGGCGGCACGGGATTCCCCGCCCTCACCCGGCTCCGTTCACGGGCTGAATTTGGCCGCAGCTGATTGGGCGAGCGGAGCCCGCATCCGCCTTTGGTCTGAGGGCGCAGCACTTCCCGCGTCAATTTGAATACTGCACAATTCCTCCGCGCGGCCACATCGTGGCCGGCAAGGCCAAAGAGCCGCTTGCCGCAACGACGGCATCCAAGGGAGGAATGGAATGATCAAGCAGGTCATCAAGCTTGCGGCGCTTGCCCTCGTCGGCACCGCCTTCACGGCGTCCGCCGCGCTGGCGCAAGTCAAGCTGCCGCCGACCATCACGATGACCGCCTACGACACCGGCACGTCCGGCTTCAACATCACGGTCGCGATCGGCAAGATGCTGAAGGACAAATACGGCTCGGACGCGCGCGTGCTGCCTGCCGGCAACGACGTCGCCCGCCTGCAGCCGCTGCGCGCGGGCCGCGCCTCGATCTCGGCCATGGGCGTCGGCGTGTTCTTCGCGCAGGAAGGCCTGTTCGAATTCGCGACCAAAGAATGGGGACCGCAGCCGGTACAGATCACGCTGAGCTCGCTCGATTGCAACGGCCTGTCGCTGGCGGCCGCCGGTGACATCGGCGTAAAAGACGTCGCGGACCTGAAGGGCAAGCGCATCGGCTTCGTCGTCGGCTCGCCCGCGCTGAACCAGAATGCGCTCGCGGTGCTGGCGTTTGCGGGGCTCACCCAGAAAGACGTCAAGATCGTCGAATTCGCCGGCAATAACGCGATGTGGAAAGGCGCGGTCAACAACGACGTCGACGCCATGTTCGGCTCGACCATCGCAGGCCCCGCCAAGGAGCTGCAGACCTCGCCGCGCGGCATCGTCTGGCCGCCGATGCCGCACACCGACAAGGCGGGCTGGGAACGCGTGCGCAAGATCGGGCCGTACTTCACCGAGCACAACGCCACCTGCGGCGCCGGCGAATTTTCCAAGGACAAGCCGATCCAGATGGGCGCCTACCCCTATCCGATCTACAGCGTTTACGCGAACCAGCCCGAGGCCGACGTCTACATGCTGACCAAGGCCCTGATCGAGGGTTACGACGGCTACAAGGACGGCGCGCCGGGCGCCAGCGGCCTCGCGGTGAAGACGCAGGCCAAGAACTGGGCGGTGCCGGTGCATCCCGGTGCGGTCAAGGCACTCAAGGAAGCAGGCGCCTGGAGCGACGACCAGGAGAAGTACAACAAGGCGCTGCTGAAGCGGCAGGACGTCCTGATCGCCGCGTGGAGCGACTTCAACAAGGGCAATCCTTCGTCCGACGCGGCGAAATTCACCGAGGAATGGATGAAGGCGCGCAAGGCGGCGCTCACCAAGGCCGGGATCGCCGACAATTTCGAGTGAGGCAGTGCAGGGCTAGTACGCGCTCAAGAGATCGACCTTGGCGTTGGCGAGGATCAGCCGCCGCGCCAGCAGCGTCGACAGGTTTTTCATGATCTTCAGCGAAATCTGCGGATGCAGTTGCCGGTAGTCGGCAAAGGCGTCGAGCGGCAGCTCCAGGCACCGCACCTCGGTGTCGGCCCAGACGTCGGCGCTGCGATGCTGCTCGATGATCGCCATTTCGCCGAACTCCATGCCGGGACCGAGCGAGGCGAGCCGCACGCCGCTCGGCAGCTTCACGCTCACCATCCCGCTCTGCAGGAAGAACAGCGAGTTGGCGGGCTCGCCCGCGGCGATGATGCGCTGGCCGATCTCGTAGCGGCGCGTGGTCGAGAGCCCGGCCAGTGCCGCGATCTCCTCCGGGTCGAGATCGGCGAGCAGCGCCTGCTCGCCGAGATGGGCGGTCTCCTTTGAAATGGTGAAGCCGCCAAAGCGGTAGATCACCTGGTCCTCTGCCCATTCGATGGCGTCGTCGAGCACGGCGAAATGACGGAGCTTCCTGGTATCGCCGACCCGCGCGCGAACGGCTGCTAGTACGGCCGATGTCGCCTCGACACCCGTGATGATGGCGGTGACGCCGATGTTGCCGAGTACTGTCAGTTTCTCACCGAGCAACTGCGCGCCCGCAGCGGTCAGATCCGGTACCCGGCGAAAATCCAGGATCAGCAGCGGCGCATCAGGCGGTTCGCTCGCGAGCCGGCGCGTGATGTAATCGATGGCGGCAAAGTTGAGCGCGCCGACCAGCTCGATGACGCGGATGTCACCGTGGCGTTCGTCGAGAATCTGCTGCTCGTGCGGCTGACGGCTGCGCCGCGAGGAAATGCCCAGGATGTCGTAGTCGGCAATGACGCAGGTGCGCACGTCGGCGCTGCGGTTGAGCATGTGCAGGTCGAAGCGGGCCGACAGCGCCTCGCACACCTTCAAACCGCGCACGCTGTTGAAGTGATCGTCGAGCAGGGGTGAGAAGGTGCCGAGCCCCATCTGCGACGGCAGCGCCGCGACGATGCCGCCGCCCACCCCGCTCTTGGCGGGAATGCCGACGCGATAGATCCATTCGCCGGCGTAGTCGTACATGCCAGAGCTGGTCATGACCGACAGCGTACGGGCCACGATATGCGGAGTGATCACCTGCACGCCGGTCAGCGGATTGACACCGCGGTTGGCGAGCGTGGCCGCCATCACGGCGAGATCGCGTGCGGTCACCAGGATGGCGCATTGCCGGAAATAGATGTCGAGCACGGCGTCGACGTCGCCCTGCACCACCGAATAGTTTCGCAGCAACCACGCGATCGCACGGTTGCGGTTACCGGTAGCGGTTTCCGACGCATGAACGGCATCATCGACGCCAAGTTCGCGGCCGGCAAACTGGCTGAGCTTTTCCCGCACGCGCTCGAACGCAGCCGAGCCATCGATCTGGTGGATCAATCCCGAGCACGCGATGGCGCCGGCATTGACCATCGGATTGAACGGCCGGTTGTCGTTGGTGAGACGGATCGAGTTGAAGGCTTCCCCGCTCGGCTCAACACCGATTGCGGCCGCAACACGCGCCTCGCCCACCAGTTCAAGCGCCAGCGCGAACACAAAAGCCTTCGATACGGATTGAATGGTGAATGGTACCGCGCTGTCGCCGGCCTCATAGACGTGCCCGTCGATGGTGACGAGAGCGATGCCGAAATGCGCGGGGTTGGCTTGCTTGAGTTGCGGGATGTAGTCGGCAACCGCACCGGAGTTGTCCGACCGGAATTCCTCGTGGCATTCGGTTAGAAAGCGCTGCAGCGGCGGCTCGGTGGCGTAGCCGCTGTGACGGACGGAAGAAATAGTATGATTTGTGCGAAAAGTTTGGGCATCCATATCGCCCTAACCTCAAGCAATCGGCATGCCATCGCGGTTCCCCATGCGGTACGCGGGTGCGTCAAGCTGCCGCGATATCGCCGGGCTTACGCTGCCGCAGCAGTTTTGCGCAGGCAAAGCCGAGCGCGATCATGATGGCGCCTGCGCTCAGCAGCGTCGGAATCTTGCCGCGTGCGGCGATGCCGAAGCCATAGGCGATCGGGCCGAGCGTCTGCCCCAGGAAAAAGAAGAACGAATGCAGCGACAGCGCGGTGGCGCGCGCTTCGACTGACAGCTCGCTGGCGAACACCTGGATGCAGCCGTGGATCATGTAGAAGCCCCAGCCCATCAGGAGCAGGCAGGCGAGCTGGATCTTCCAGTCCGGGCCGAAGGCGACCGCGGCAAGCTGCAGGCCGACCAGCGAGCCGCCCGCGATCATCATGCCGCGCATGCCGAGCCGCGGCAGGAAGCGTGACACCGTCATGGTGTAGAACAGGCCGCCGACGGCAAAGCCCGCGATGACGATGCCCGCGATCGAGAGCCAGGTCTCGCCGAGCTCGAACAGGAACGAGGCGATATAGGGAAACAGGCCGAGCACGCAGCAGCCTTCGACGAAGACGGCCGCGTAGCAGAATTTCGTGTTCGGGTTGGTGAAGATGGTGCGGTAGCCCTGCCTGATCGCCGCGAATTTCGCGCGCGGCGGCCGCGCCAGTGCGGCGCCGCGAAAGCCGGCCGCTACCGCGATCGACGAGCCGATCACCAGCGCGCCGAGCAGCGCCAGCACGCCGCGCCAGCCGAGGAAATCGCCGATCAGCCCGGACAGCGTGGCGCCGAGCAGATTGCCGGCCATCGAGCCCGCCAGCGTGCGCCCGATCGCGACCTGGCGCTTGTCGGGACCGACGAGATCGCTGACCAGCGACAGCGAGACCGGAAAGACGCCGCCGGATGCCATGCCGCCGAGGATGCGGCTGACGAACAGCATCTCAGTAGGAGTTCGAGAGCGCGCCGAGGATGTTGGCGATGCCGAGCAGCACGAGGCAGATCGTCATCAGCCGCGCCTTGCCGAACATGTCGGCGGCGGCGCCCAGCACCGGCTGCACGATCGCGAAGGTGAAGGCGAACACCGCCGAGAAACCGGCGGCGCTGGCGATGCTGACGCCGAAATCGTCGGCGACATGCGGCAGCACCGGATCGAGCGCACGGCCGGACAGGCTCGCCGCGAAGGTCGTCAGCGCGATGATGTTGAGGGCTGGCGGAAGCGAGGTCGTCACGCGCGTGGCGTTCTGGGTCTGTCGTCGTTGCTATCAGCTGTTCTTGGCAAGGGCATCGAACGCCATCAGCCGTTTCACGAGGCCTTCGAATTCGCGCAGCGGCACCATGTTCGGCCCGTCCGAGGGCGCGCGATCAGGATCGGGATGCGTCTCGATGAACACGCCGGCGACGCCGACTGCGACCGCGGCGCGCGCCAGCACCGGCACGAATTCGCGCTCGCCGCCGGATGAGGCGCCCTTCCCGCCCGGCTGCTGCACCGAATGGGTGGCATCGAAGATCACGGGCGCGCCTGTCGTGCGCGCCATGATCGGCAGCGCGCGCATGTCGGACACCAGCGTGTTGTAGCCGAACGAGGCGCCGCGCTCGGTGACGAGCACGTTGGGATTGCCGCCGCCGGTGATCTTGGCAACGACGTTGGCCATGTCCCAGGGCGCGAGGAACTGGCCCTTCTTGACGTTGACGGCCTTGCCGGTCGCGGCCGCCGCAACCAGCAGGTCGGTCTGCCGGCAGAGGTAAGGCCGGGATCTGCAAGACGTCCACGGCTTGCGCCGCTTCGGCGCATTGGCCGGGCTCATGCACGTCGGTCAGCACGGGCAAGGCCGAGCGAGGAACGAATTTCCGCGAAGATCGGCAGCGCCTGCGCCAGGCCAATGCCGCGCCCCGCCGAGGCAGAGGTGCGGTTGGCCTTGTCGAACGAGGTCTTGTAGACGAGCCCGATCTTCAGCCGCGCAGCGATCTCCTTCAGCGCGCTCGCCACTTCCAGCGCATGCGCGCGGCTTTCGAGCGCGCATGGGCCGGCAATGATCGAGATCGGCAGATCGTTGCCGAACTTGACCTGACCGACGGTCACGATGGGTGCTGCGGAGATGTCGGCTTTCACGGGGGTTTCCTGTTTTCGCGCGGACCATGCCGGTCCGCGCCTTCCGACATCAACCCCGTATACGCCCCGAATGTCAGGGTTGCGAGGATCAGCTATTTTACCGCCGAGAACGCCGTCGGCACCAGCAGCTGGCTGACGATGTTGTCGATGATCTGGCCGTCTTCCTCGCTCTTGGCGCGGCCTGCGAGCCAATCCGGATCGGTCTGGAACGCCGCCCACTTCTTCTCGCGGTCGGCGAGCGAGTCCCAGGCCAGGAAATAGGTCAGTTCCTGGTTGGACGTGCCGATCAGCGTGGTGAAGAAGCCGGCCTGCTTGATGCCGTGCTTGTCCCACAGCTTCAGCGTCAGCGTGTCGAAGCGCTTCAGCAGCGCCGGCAGCCGGCCCGGAATACAGCGATAGACGCGCATTTCCATGATCATTGAGTCACTCCCCTGCATTGTTGTTCTTGCGGTCGAAGGAGAGGTTTGTCGCAATAAATCGCGCGCCCGTCAAAGCGCAAACGCGCTTGCAATTACACCAACCGGCTCTGCTTTGCCGCGGCCTCGATGAAGGACGCAAACAGCGGGTGCGGCTCGAACGGCCGCGACTTCAGCTCGGGGTGGAATTGCACGCCGATGAACCAGGGATGGTCCTCGTATTCGACGATCTCCGGCAGCACGCCGTCGGGCGACAGCCCGGAGAAGCGCAGGCCGTGCTGCTCGAGGCGATCCTTGTAGGCCGTGTTGACCTCGTAGCGGTGGCGGTGGCGCTCGGAAATCTCGGTGGCGCCGCCATAGACTTCGGAGACGCGGCTGCCGCGCTTCAGCGCCGCAGGGTAGGCCCCGAGCCGCATGGTGCCGCCGAGGTCGCCGCTCTTCGTGCGCTTCTCGAGCTCGTTGCCGCGCAGCCATTCCGTCATCAGGCCGACCAGCGGCTCCGGCGTCGGACCGAATTCGGTGGAGTTGGCGTTCTCGATGCCGACGAGATTGCGCGCCGCTTCGATGACGGCCATCTGCATGCCGAAGCAGATGCCGAAATACGGCACGTCGCGCTCGCGCGCGAACTGCGCCGCGCGGATTTTTCCCTCCGCGCCGCGCTGGCCAAAGCCGCCGGGCACCAGAATGCCGTTGACGTGCTCGAGGAACGGCGCGGGATCCTCGTGCTCGAACACCTCGCTCTCGATCCAGTCGAGATTGACCTTCACCTTGTTGGCGATGCCGCCATGGGAAAGCGCCTCGATCAGCGATTTGTAGGCGTCCTTCATGCCGGTGTATTTGCCGACGATGGCGATGGTCACCGCGCCTTCGGGGTTGCGGACGCGCTCGTTGATGACGTGCCAGCTCTGCAGCGCCGGCGGAATCTTTGGCGTGATGCCGAACGCGGCCAGCACCTCGTCGTCGAGACCGGCGGCGTGATAGGCCTCGGGCACCGCATAGATGTTGTCGACGTCGCGCGCCTCGATCACGGCGCTCTCGCGCACGTTACAGAACAGGCCGAGCTTGCGCCGCTCCTCCTTGGGGATTTCGCGGTCGGTGCGGCACAGCAGGATGTCCGGCTGGATGCCGATCGAGCGCAGCTCCTTCACCGAGTGCTGCGTCGGTTTTGTCTTCAGCTCGCCGGCGCTGGGAATGTACGGCAGCAGCGTCAGGTGAATGTAGACGGCATGATCGCGCGGCAATTCGTTCTTGAGCTGGCGGATCGCCTCGAAGAACGGCAGGCCTTCGATGTCGCCGACGGTGCCGCCGATCTCGACCAGCACGAAATCATATTCGTCATTGCCGGAGAGGACGAATTCCTTGATCGCGTTGGTGACGTGCGGGACCACCTGGATCGTCGCGCCGAGATAATCGCCGCGGCGCTCCTTGGTGATGATGTCCTGGTAGATGCGCCCGGTGGTGATGTTGTCCTGCTTGGTGGCGGGACGCCCGGTGAAGCGCTCGTAGTGGCCGAGATCGAGATCGGTCTCGGCGCCGTCATCGGTCACGAACACTTCGCCGTGCTGATACGGCGACATCGTTCCGGGATCGAGGTTGAGATAGGGATCGAGCTTGCGGAGGCGGACCTTGTAGCCCCGGGCCTGCAGCAGCGCGCCGAGCGCCGCCGATGCCAGACCCTTTCCGAGCGAAGAAACCACGCCGCCGGTGATGAATATGTACCGCGCCATGGGACTCAACCTTTAAAGCCAAGCATCCGATTCGCAAAAACGAATCGCATGCCCCGGCAAACTATTTACGGGCCTGTGGGTGACGTAAAACTTGCAAGCTTATCAATGCATTGATGGGGATTGCTGAGGCATTGCAAAAGGCAACACCGCGCATACCCACCCTGCTTTATTGCGACCGCGGCGGCTCCGGCGCCGACGGTGCCGGCCTGTTCTGCTGCTGCTCGTCCGCCTTCTTCAGGCTGTCGAGGATACCGCCGCTGGTCGGCGGCGCCACCGGCGTCGCGCCACCGCTTACGGGCGCCGACTGCGAAGCGGGTTGGCCGACGATCGAGCTCGGCTTGCGGTCGTAGCCTGCAAGCCACGACAAAAAGAGACTGGTGATGAAGAAGCCGACCGCCAGTACCGCCGTCGTGCGCGTCAGCAAATTCGCGGTACCCCGGCTCGACATGAAGCCGGCGCCGCCGCCCATGCCGAGGCCGCCGCCTTCGGATTTCTGCAGCAGCACGGAGCCGATCAGCACGGCGACGATCATGAGGTGGACGACGATTACGACAGTCTGCATTGCAAGCCTTCCGTCACAAGCCGGGAAGCGGCCGGAGACGGCAGCGCTATCGGCTTTGCGGGTTTTCGTGAAGTCGCGCGGTGTTACACGATTGGACCCGGGATTGTCACCCCCGAGATAGTCGCAAGGATGGGGATGGCAAGCCGGTCTGTTGCGGGTTGCCCCCGTCTTGCATTGCGCTCCCTGATTTCTATTATAATTGACATATGGATACTTTAGTAGACGATTTGAGCCATCGCCTTGCGCAGCGGATCCGCCTGGAGCGCGACGGCCGCGGCTGGTCGCTGGCCGATCTCGCCGAGCGTTCGGGCGTCTCCAGGGCCACGATCAGCAAGATCGAGCGCGCGGAGGTCTCGCCCACCGCGGTGGTGCTGGTGCGGCTGGCCAGCGCCTTCGACCTCACGCTCGCCGGCCTGATGCTGCGCGCCGAGGGCAAGGGCGAGCGCGTTTCCCGCGCCGGCGAGCAGCCGGTCTGGCGCGATCCCGAAACCGGCTATCTGCGCCGGCAGGTGTTCAGCCGGCCCGACAACCCCGTCGAACTCATCCGGGTCGAAATGCCGGCAAAGCAACGCGTGACACTGCCGGCTTCTTCCTATGCCCACATCCGCCAGGTGCTCTGGGTGCTGGCTGGGTCGCTCGTCATCACCGAAGGGCGGCACGCGGCACGTGCTCGCGACCGGCGACTGCCTTGGATTCGGCCCTCCGGCGGAGACGACCTTCGCCAACGAGACCACATCGCCCCTGCACCTATGTGGTGGCGCTTGCGCGGAGTTGAGCTGCGATGTCGGAGACGGAGCTGACAGATGTTGTGCTTGAACCGCCCGATCCGGGAAATCTCGCGTCCGCCGGCCACAATGGCGGGCCGCCGCTCGACGATGCGCCCACGCCGGAATGGGGCAAGCAAGGCATCGGCAATTATTTCTATTGGAAGGCCGCGCACCGCGCCGCCTGGAAAAACCCCTCGCCCGGCATCGTCGCATTTCGCATTGGCAAGGCCGAGCGACTGGGGCTCACCTACGAAGAGTACACGCTGGAGATCCTCGAGCGCGGCCGTCATCTGCAGATCGAGGACGTCGAGCGCATCGCGGAAATCAAGCGAGCACGCGCATTCAAGCATTCGCGCTGAGCAGGGAGGGCACGGGCGTGGACCAATTCGCTATAGCTGATGTCGAGATCAAGCCGCTGGGCCCCTCGCCTGCCATCCGCGCGGTGCTGAGTGAGTTGCTGATCGAAGCCGTCGCCAATGGCGGCTCGGTCAGCTTCATGGACCCGCTGCCGCAGGAGACGGCCGACCAATTCTGGGAAAGCGCGCTGGCCGCTGCAGCGCGCGGCGACCGGATCATCCTCGGCGGCTTCGATGGTGAGCTGCTGGTCGGAACGGTCACGCTGGTGCTGGACCTAGCGCAGAACCAGCCGCATCGCGCCGAGATCGTGAAAATGATCACGCGGATCGGCTACCGCGGCCGCGGCGTCGCGACGGCCTTGCTGCACCGGGCCGAGCAGATGGCCCTCGCACAGCGCCGCACGCTGCTCGTGCTCGACACCGCCTCGGATGGTGGCGCTGCGCCGCTCTACGAATCCGTCGGCTTCCAGCTCGCCGGCGAAATTCCCGACTATGCGTTCAAGCCGCAGGGCGGCCTCACCGGCACGAAATTCTACTGGAAGCAGCTCACAGCAGCCGGCTAGCAGCCGGCGGCGATTGCCAGGAAATCGGTCGCCTTCAGGCTCGCGCCGCCGACCAGCGCGCCATTGACGTTGGCGACCGCCATCAACTCCTTCGCGTTCGATGGCTTGACCGAGCCGCCGTAGAGGATGCGCATCTTGCCGCCTTCCGCCTTGAAGCGAGCGGTGAGCTGTTCGCGGATGAAGCGGTGAACTTGCTCGACATCCGCTGCAGTCGGCGTCAGTCCGGTGCCGATGGCCCAGACCGGCTCATAGGCGACGACCAGATTGGCTGCGGTCGCACCATCCGGCAGCGAGCCCTTCAGCTGGGTGCCGCAGATATCCAGCGTCTTCCCGGCGTCGCGCTGGGCGCGGGTCTCGCCGATGCAGACGATGGCGGTAACGCCGGCGCGCCAGGCGGCTTCCGCCTTCTGCCGCACCAGCGCATCGCTCTCGCCATGGTCGGCGCGGCGCTCGGAATGACCGACGATGATGCTGGTGGCGCCGGCGTCCTTCAGCATTTCCGCGGAGAGATCGCCGGTATGGGCGCCCGAGGCATTCGGGTGGCAATCCTGCGCGCCGATCGCAACGCCCTTGCCCTTGGCCTTCTCGGCGAAAGCTGCGATCAGCGTCGCCGGCGGGCAGACCAGCAAATCGGCCTTGCCCGCAAAAGCGCCTGCGCCCGCCAGCATGGCGTCGAATTCGGCCATGGAGGCCTTTTGGCCGTTCATTTTCCAGTTGCCGGCGATCAGGGGCCGGATGCCATCGTTCATGTTAAATTCCTGACAGTTTGCGCCGCTTCGCTAGCAGAGCGCCGCGAATTCGGCCATATCGGGTCCCAGACGATCCCCTGTCCGTTAACCGCTTCAATTGGCGCAGGGAAGCGCGGTTGCGGCGCGGTGACGGCCACTTTATGATGCGTTATCAACCCGGTGACGCCCATTTTGCGAAATTCGCTCCTGTTTCGCTTGGGCCCGTCCGGTTCCCTCCTGCCAACAAGTTGGACCCATGCTTCGAGGAATACGAAAAGCCTCATCAAACTGGCTCGGCAAGGCCGTCATGGCCGTGGTGATGGGCGTTCTGATCGTCAGTTTCGGTGTCTGGGGCATCGCCGACATCTTCAAGGGATTCGGCCAGTCGAAGCTCGCCACGATCGGCAGCACCGAGATTTCGATCGAGGCCTTCCGCCAGATCTACAACGACCGCCTGCAAACACTCAGCCGCCAGTTCGGCCGGCCGTTGACCCAGGAACAGGCGCGCCTGTTCGGGCTCGACCGCCAGGTGCTGCAGCAGGTTGTCGCGGAAGCCGCCCTCGACGAGGAAGCGCGCCGCATGGGCCTCGGCCAATCCGACGCCGAGACGCTGCGCGTCATCCACAACGACCCCAATTTCAGGGGCATCAACGGCCAGTTCGAGGCCGGCCCGCTTTGCGGCGATCATCCGTCAGGCCGGCTATACCGAGCAGCGCTATGTTGCCGACCAGCGCAAGGTGTCGCTGCGCCGGCAGATCACCGGGACGATCTCGGCCGGAATCGAGCCGCCGAAGGCTGATGGTCGACGCGCTGACGCGTTTCCAGAACGAGCAGCGTTCGATCGACTACGTCAAGCTCGACACGGCGCAGGCCGGCACCATCGATCCGCCCTCGCCCGAAACGCTCGCCGCCTATTTCGAGGACCGCAAGGTCCAGTTCCGCGCGCCCGAATATCGCAAGATCTCGTTCGCGATGATCACGCCGGAGGAGATCGGCAAGTGGAACACGGTGACCGACGAGGACGCCAAGAAGATCTACGACGAGCGCAAGGACAAGATGGGCACGCCCGACAAGCGTGAGGTGTCGCAGATCGTGTTCCCCAACGCTGGCGACGCCGAAGCGGCGCGCAATCGCATCAATGCGAGCTTCACCTTCGAGGATCTCGCCAAGGAGCGCGGGCTCGCTGCGTCCGACTACGAGCTTGGCATGATCCCGAAATCCGCGATCATCGATCCGGCGATTGCGGATGCCGCCTTTGCGCTGCCCTCGGGCGAGGTCAGCCAGCCCGTGCAGGGCCGTTTCGGCGTGGCGCTGGTCAAGGTCGGCAAGATCGAGGCCGGCGCGGTGCCGAGCTTTGAGAGCGTGGCCGCCACCATCAAGAAGGAAGTCGCCACGGCCAATGCGCGCGCCAAGGTCAACGAGATGCAGGGCAAGATGGAGGACGAGCGCGGCGGCGGCGCCAGCATCGTCGAGGCCTCGCAAAAGCTCGGCCTGACCGCGGTGACGATCGACGCCGTCGACCGCTCGGGCCGCATGCCCAATGGGCAGCTGGTCGCCAATATCCCGCGCGGGCTCGACGTGGTCTCGCAGGCCTTCAACAGCGACGTCGGCGTCGACAACGACCCGATCCAGTTCCAGAACGGCTATGTCTGGTACGACGTGATCGGCATCACGCCGTCGCGCGAACGTCCGCTCGACGAGGTGCGCGACCAGGTCGAGGCAAAATGGCGCGAGGACCAGATCGCAAGCCGCCTGCGCACCAAGGCCGCCGAGATGGTCAAGAAGCTCGAAGGTGGCGGCAATCTCGCCGACGAAGCGGCTGCGGCCGGCTCCAGGGTCGAGAGCGCCAAGAACTTCAAGCGCGAGGCGTCCGTGGCGGGCGTGCCCTCCGGCGCGATCACGGCGGCCTTCCGCACGCCGAAGGACAGCGTCGGACAGAGCGGCTCGGGCAGCGAGTGGACTGTGTTCAAAGTCACCGATGTCATCGTGCCGCCGGCCGATAGCGCTTCCGACGAGGCCAAGAAGCTGCAGGAAACGCTGCAGCGCGGATTGGCCGACGAGGAAGTTGCGCAATACGTGACCAAGCTGCAGCAGGTCATCGGCACCAGCATCAACCAGGCCGCCTTCGCGCAGGTGACGGGCGCGAATCAGTAGCGCATGATCCGGAAAAATGGACACCGGTTTTCCGATAAGATCATGCGCCAATAAGAGTTCGAAAGTGGGGCGATGGACGACCTGAAATCCATTATCGGCAAGGTCGCGACCGGCGCGACGCTGTCGCGTGACGAGGCGGCCACCGCCTTCGACGCCATGATGTCGGGAGAAGCCACGCCTTCGCAGATGGGTGGCCTCCTGATGGCGCTGCGCGTGCGCGGCGAGACCGTCGACGAGATCACCGGCGCGGTCGCGGCGATGCGCGGCAAGATGCTGAAGGTGCAGGCGCCTGCGGACGCGATCGACGTGGTCGGCACCGGCGGCGACGGCTCCGGTTCGGTCAATGTCTCGACCTGCGCCGCGTTCATCGTCGCAGGCAGCGGCGTGCCCGTGGCAAAGCACGGCAATCGCGCGCTGTCGTCGCGTTCCGGCTCGGCCGACGTGCTCGCCTCGCTCGGGGTCAAGATCGATCTTGCGCCGGAAAGTGTCGGCCGCTGCGTCAAGGAAGCCGGCATCGGTTTCATGTTCGCGCCGGCGCATCATCCGGCGATGAAGAATGTCGGCCCGACCCGCGTCGAGCTTGCCACCCGCACGATCTTCAATCTGCTGGGCCCGCTGTCCAATCCGGCCGGCGTCAAGCGGCAGATGGTCGGCGTGTTCTCGAAACAATGGGTGCAGCCGCTGGCGCAGGTGCTGAAGAACCTCGGCTCGGATGCGGTCTGGGTGGTGCACGGCTCCGACGGGCTCGACGAGATCACCCTCACCGGCCCCACTTCGGTGGCAGCGCTCGAGAACGGCAACATCCGCACCTTCGAGGTCTCGCCTGAAGATGCCGGTCTCTCCCGCTCCGCCCCCGGATCGCTGAAAGGCGGTGACGCCGACGCCAATGCGGTGGCGCTGCGCGGCGTGCTGGAGGGCAAGCCGAGCCCCTATCGCGACGTGGCGCTGCTCAATGCCGCTGCCGCACTGATCGTGGCGGGCAAAGCGAAGGATCTGAAGGAAGGCGTTGCGATCGGCGTCAAGACGCTCGACAGCGGCGCGGCAGCGGCCAGGCTGAAGCAGCTGGTCGCGGTTTCCAACGGTTGAGGCCGGCAAAATGTCCGACATCCTGAAGAAGATCGAGGGCTACAAGCGCGAGGAGATCGCCGCGGCGAAACGCGCGCATCCGCTCGCCAGTGTCGAGGCGCGCGCCAAGGCCGCGCCCGCGCCGCGCGGCTTCGTGCGCGCGATCCGGGAAAAACTCGCCCGCGGCGACTATGCGCTGATTGCCGAGGTGAAGAAGGCTTCGCCCTCCAAGGGGCTCATTCGCGCCGATTTCGATCCGCCGGTGCTGGCGAAGGCCTATGAGGCCGGCGGTGCGGCCTGTCTGTCCGTGCTGACCGACGAGCCCTCCTTCCAGGGCCATCTCGATTTCATGGTGGCGGCAAGGGCGGCGACCAACCTGCCGGTGCTGCGCAAGGACTTCATGTTCGACACCTATCAGGTGGCGGAAGCGCGCGCGCACGGCGCCGACTGCATCCTGATCATCATGGCCGCGCTCGACGACACCGCGGCGCGCGATATCGAGGATGCGGCGATCGCGCACGGCATGGACGTGCTGATCGAGATCCATGACCGCGCCGAGCTCGATCGTGCGCTGAAACTTCGCTCGCCGATGATCGGCGTCAACAACCGCAATCTGCGCACCTTCGAGACCACGCTCGCGACCAGCGAAGCGCTGGCGCCGCTGATCCCGCGCGACCGGCTGATGGTCGGCGAAAGCGGCATCTTCACGCCGGCCGACCTTGCGCGGCTGGAGCGCGTGGGCATGTCGACCTTCCTGGTCGGCGAAAGCCTGATGCGCCAGGCCGACGTGTCAGCGGCCACGCGCACGCTGCTGACGCGGAGCGCAGCGGCCCGCGCTACCGGAACGCGCTAGCGCGATGCCGAAGAAGCCATCCAGCTCAGGCAGCACCCTCACCCATATCGACAGCAAGGGCGAAGCGCGGATGGTCGACGTCTCGGCCAAGCCCGCGACCGAGCGTGTCGCGGTGGCCGAAGGCCGCGTGATCATGAGCAAGGCGACCTTGGAGCTGATCGTCTCCGGCAACGCCAAGAAGGGCGACGTGCTCGGAACGGCGCGGATCGCCGGCATCATGGCGGCCAAGCGCACCTCCGAGCTGATCCCGCTTTGTCATCCGCTGGCGCTGTCGAAGGTCGAGCTCGACATCACGCCCGACGCAAAGCTGCCGGGCTGCCTGGTCCGCGCCACCGTCAAGGTCACCGGCCCGACCGGCGTCGAGATGGAGGCGCTGACCGCGGTGTCGGTCGCCTGCCTCACCATCTACGACATGGTGAAGGCGGTCGAGCGCGGCATCCGCATCGAGGGGATTCATCTCGTCGAGAAGAAGGGCGGCAAGTCCGGGCACTATCGCGCCGGTGATTGAGCCGGCGCTTTCGCGCCGGTCCGCGCGCTCACTTCAACGACGCGTTGATCGACGTGAACCTGGCGTTGAGCCTGGTGCCGAGCCCGTTCACGACCGAGATGATCGCGAGCGAAATGCCGGCGGCAATCAGCCCGTATTCGATCGCGGTGGCGCCGGATTCATCGGCGAGAAATTGCTTCAAGATTTTCATATCGGCGTACTCCATTTGCCGCGCACCCTATGCGAATAGGTCTCGCAACCCTCGTGCCAGTTCGTCGCTGAGTGGTTCCAACGAGTTAGATGGTTAAGCCCGGCTTCATGCAATCGAAGCGCGGCAATTGATTCCGGTTTGCGATCAATTAGCTCGGCATTTTCTGCTTTGTCGCTCATTTCTCATACGTTTCATTAACCAGACTTGCTAACCGCAACTCCACGTCGCTGCGGTACCCATGGCACGGGCCGGGGTTGCGAAATCCCTTCATCCGGAATGCCTTCTCGCTGCGACTGAAAACATGAGCAAGAAAACGACCGCGCCGGTCAGCGTCACCTCCGCCATGCGCGGCGGCCCGATCCGCTGGCTCGTGCTTGGCGGCAGCCTGCTGATCGCGGCAATCGCGGTCGGCGCCACCCTGATGGCGGGAAACTTCCGCGAGCGCGCCCTGCACAATGCCGAGCGCGAGCTGGAAAACTCCGTGCAGCTGCTGGTGCATCATTTCGACCAGCAGCTCGCGGATATCGAGGTCGTGCAGCGGGACCTGATCGACTACGTCAGCGTCAACGGCATCATGACGGCCGACGGCTACAGGCGCCACATGTCGACCGAGGCGATGCATCGCATGCTCACCTCGAAGATGAGCGCGCTGTCCTATGTCGGCGGCGTCAACCTGTTCGACAGCGAAGGCCGGTTGATCAACTCGTCGGTTGCATGGCCTACACCGACGGTCAACGTGGCCGACCGTCCCTATTTCAAAGTTTTCAAGTCCGATCCGAACGCGCCGTCCGTGGTGATCGAGCCCGTGTTCAGCCGCATCACCGGCGTCTGGACCACCGTGATCGCGCGCAAGGTGACCGGGGTGAACGGCGAATTCATCGGCGCCATCGGCCGCGGCATCGAATCCACCAATTTCGAGAGGTTCTTTGCCACCGTCGCGCTGGGACCGGAATCCGCGATCGCCATCCATCATCGCGACGGCACCCTGCTCGCCCGCCATCCGCATATCCCCGAAATCATCGGCAAGAATTTCAGGAACGGGTCCCGCCGTTCAGCAGCGGGTGTTCGAGCAGGTCACGAGCACGTCGCGCCTGACGAGCCCGCTCGACGGCAAGGACCGCCTGATCTCCTCGCGCGCCCTCACCGGCTTTCCGATGGTCATCGTGGCGAGCACGACCACGGAAGCCGCGCTGGCCGACTGGCGCGAGCAAATCGAGATGCTGGTGACGGTGGCCGGCGCTTCCGTGCTCGCGATCGCGATCCTGCTGTTCCTGGTGGTGCGCAAGCTGTCGCAGCAGCACCGGCAATCGCAGCGCCGGCTGACGCTGGAGAAGCAGCGCCTCGACACCGCCGTCAATCACATGACGCAGGGCCTGCTGCTGTTCGATTCCTCGCAGCGGCTGGTGATCTGCAACCAGCGCTACATCGAGATGTACGGTCTTTCGACCGACGTCATCAAGCCGGGCTGCAGCTTCCACGACGTCGTCGCCCACCGCAAGGCGACCGGATCGTTCACCGGCAATGTCGACCACTATGTCGACCGCGTGCTGCGCGATATCAATGCGCGCAATGCCATGGTGATCGACACCCCCGACGGCCGGACCATCCAGATCGTCAACGAGCCGCTGCCCGACGGCGGCTGGGTCGCCACCCATGAGGACATCACCGAGCGCCGCCAGGTCGAGGAACGCATCACCCACCTCGCCCATTACGACGCGCTGACGGACCTGCCGAACCGCGCGCTGTTCCACGAGCAGCTCAGGAAGGAGCTGCCGCACGCCAAGCCCGAGCTGCAGCTCGCGGTGCTCTATATCGACATCGACGAATTCAAGAGCGTCAACGACTCGCTCGGCCATCTGATCGGCGACGAGCTGCTGAAATCGGTGGCCAAGGGCCTGCGCGCCTGTGTCCGCGAGACCGACTTCGTCGCCCGCCTCGGCGGCGATGAGTTCGCGGTCGTGCAGACTGCCGTGCGCGGCCGCGATGACGTCGACGATCTCGTCGCCCGCATCTTTGATGCGATCCGGACGCCCTTTGAGTGCCTCGGCCACCAGGTCGCCACCGATGCCTCGATCGGCGTCGCCCTGGCACCGCAGGACGGCTGCGACCTCGACCAGATCCTCAAGAACGCGGATCTCGCGATGTACGCTGCCAAGGCGGCCGGCCGGCGCACCCACCGCTTCTTCGAGCCCGTGATGGACGCCCAGGTTCGCGCCCGCCGGCAACTGGAGATCGACCTGCGGCAGGCTCTCGCCGATGGCGGCTTCGAGGTCTACTACCAGCCGTGCCTCAGCCTCGAGGACGGCACGATCACCGGCTGCGAGGCGCTGGTGCGCTGGCGCCATCCGGAGCGCGGCATGATCTCGCCGGCCGAGTTCATCCCGATCGCCGAGGAAAGCGGCCTGATCAACCAGCTCGGCGAATGGGTGCTGGCCACCGCCTGCGTGGAAGCGGCCAAATGGCCCGACCATGTCCGGCTGGCGGTGAACGTCTCGCCGGTGCAATTCAAGAGCGGCACGCTGGCGCTGAAGGTGATTGCGGCGCTCGCGGCCTCTGGCCTGCCGGCAGACCGGCTCGAGCTCGAGATCACCGAGGCCGTGCTGATCCGCGACGACGACATGGCGCTGGCCATCCTGCATCAGCTCCGCAGCATCGGCGTGCGCATTGCGCTCGACGATTTCGGCACCGGCTATTCGTCGCTGAGCTATCTGAAGCGCTTCCCCTTCGACAAGATCAAGGTCGACCGCTGCTTCATCACCGACATCGCCGAGCCCGACGGCTCGGCCGGCATCGTCCGCGCGGTGGTCGACATCGCCGCCGAGCGCGACATGACGACCACGGCCGAAGGTGTCGAGACCGCCGAGCAGCAGCGCATTCTGCGCGAACTCGGCTGCTCGGAAATGCAGGGCTATCTGTTCAGCCCGCCGAAGCCGGCGGAAGCGGTCCGGGACATGCTGTTCACCCACCGCGCGGCGCCCGAGGCCACGCGCAGCGGCAAGCGCAAGCCGGCGCAGGTGTCCTAGAGACTGTCTTCAGTTGAGGGATTCCCAAATCAGTAATTGAGTAATTCATGGGAGGTCGGCTTTTGGAGGGCCGGCCGATGCGACGCTACGCATTACGCGACGACCAGTGGGATCGGATCAAGGATTTTCTGCCCGGACGCGAGGGCCATGTCGGCGGCACCGCCGCCGACAATCGATTGTTCGTCGATGCAGTTCTGTACCGATACCGAGCAGGGATTCCGTGGCGTGATCTGCCGGAGCGTTTCGGGAGCTGGAAGGTCGTTCATCAGCGCTTCAGCCGATGGGCGAAGAGCGGCGTTTTCGAGCGCATTTTCAAGCTGTTGGCCAGTGATCACGACAACGAATACATGATGATCGACGCCACGATCGTGCGCGCCCATCAGCACAGTGCCGGCGCGCGTAAAAAAACGGCGAGCAAGCGATCGGCCGATCGCGTGGCGGACTGAGCACCAAAATTCATGCGCTCGTCGATGCCTTGGGCAATCCCGTCGAGTTGATGCTTTCGCCAGGCCAAGCCGGCGACCTCACTTGTGCAGAGCCCTTGCTCGAGAATTCCGATCCAGCGGCTTTGATCGGTGACAAGGCTTATGACGCCGATGCCTTCATCAAGATCCTCGCCGACCGGCAAATCACTCCGGTCATTCCTTCCCATCCCCGCCGCGCGATCCCGCTGCCGTGCGACTTCGCTCTCTATTGCGAGCGCAACCTCGTCGAGCGCTTCTTCAACAAACTCAAGCACTTTCGCGCCATCGCAACACGCTACGACAAGCTTGCCAAAAACTTTCTCGCCGGCGTCCATCTCTGTTCGGCTATCATCTTGCTCAACTGAAGACAGGCTCTAGGACGCTGCCCGCACAAGCAAAAGGCCTCCGCAATGACGCCGGAGGCCTTCACTCACGAGGGGTACATCCGCCCTCGCTACACTACTGGACTATTTCTTCGTTTCTGCCCTGGCGAGACGTTCGGCCTTCAACCGCTCGAAGTTGGCGCGGAATTCGGCCTCGGCCTTCCAATGGTCCTTCATCGCCTTTTCGGCTTCGATTCGTCGTTTTTCCTGCCTCGCCTCCCGCTCCGCGCTGGAGGCGGCGGGCTTTGCTCGGTTCTCATACGTCATGCTTGTCAACGTAATATGACAGGAAAAGTTCCCGTCGTTTGGACCCCGGGTTCCCGATGCCCAGCGGTTGGGTCAAAACCGCATCGCCAGCGTGGCGCGCACGGCCCGCGGCTCGGCCGGATGGACATGGCGGTCGGCGACGCCGCCGATCGGCTCGCCCGGCAGGCGCGACAGGTAATAGTACTCGATCTGGTTGGTCTGCGCATTGAAGAGATTGAGCACGTCGAGCCGCACGCTCAGGCCATTGTCGAAGCGGTAGCCGGCGCGCGCGTTGAAGATCAGCGATGACAGCGAGCGGACGCTGTCATCCTCGATCAGCGGGCGCGGACCGAAATAGCGCGCCTTCAGCGCGCCGAACCAGCCGGTCTCGCCGCCGAAGGTGACGCTGGCGCTGCCGACCCAGGCCGGCGCGCCGGGGATGCGATCGCCGGCCGGATCGAAATCGGTGAAGCGCGCGCGGGTGTAGGCGATATCGAGATCGAAGCTCAGCCACGGCACCGGCTTGTACTGGTTGGTCCATTCCACGCCGACGCGGCGGCTGGGCCGGCTCGGCTCGGTGGTGCCGGCATCGCCGACGAACAGCAGCTCGGAATCGAAATCGAGCACGAACACCGCGAGCGAACTGGTGAGGCCCTCGATCGCCTTGGTGCGAATGCCGACCTCGGCGCCACGCGAGCGCACCAGCAGCGGCGAGCGGTCGAGCGGCGTCACCTTGTCGTTGGGATCGACCGTGATGGTCGCGCCGCGGATGTCGTTGCTGTGCAGGCCATAGCCGGCATTGCCGTAGAATTCGGTCTTGAACCACGGGCCGAGCACGATGCCGGCCTTCGGGCTCGTCATCGATGCCTGCGCATTGCCGGAGTTTTCCGGCGTGTCGCTCAGCACGCGGCCGGCAAAGAAATCTTCGCGGATACCGACGGTCGTGCGCAGCCAATCGGTCCAGCGCGTGGTGCTATCGATCCAGATGCCGACATTGCCCTCCTGCACGCGGTCTTCGCGCACCGTCGACAGCACGCTGCGCGCCTCCGTCTTGAACAGGCCGACATGGATGTCGTCGTAGCGGCTCTGCACGCCGACGCGGGTTTGCGTCTCGAGGCCGGCGAAGCGCCAATCGAAGGCATGCCGCGCATCGAAGCCGCCGAGGGTGCGGCGGTCGAGCTGGTTGAACTGGTCGCCATTGACGGGGTTGTCGAGAAAGTAGGTGAAATTGTTGTAGAGCTGCAGGTCGGAGCGGATGACATAAGCGCTGACCTTGGTCTGGCCGTACTCGCTCGACTGCGCCAAATTGCCGGACAGGCTGAACCGGCTGGAGGTGCCGCCATCGGTCGGATCGAGCGTGCCGAAGCGGCCGATGAGCGCCGGAATCGAACGCGCGCTGCGCGACCTGGTCGGTCGAATTCCAGCCGTTGGAATAGGCCATCGCCGGTCAGCGTAAAGCCGTCGGTCGCGGTGCCCTGGCTGTAGCGCAGCACGCCGTTGATCTTGCGGACGTTGTCCGGCACGTCCCAGGGGCCGTTGTATTTCGTGCCCTCGATCGCCGCGAGCAGCGTGCCCTCGCCGACCGCGGTCGATCCCGCCGCCAGCGCGCGGCGATAGCCGAAACTGCCAAAGGTCACCTCCGCGATGTTTTTCGGCAGCTTGTTGACGTAGTCGATCGCGACGCGAACCGGCGGAGCCGAAGTCGCCGACATCGGCGAAGTAAGGACCTTTGCGGACATTCACCGACTGGATCAGTTCGGGGATCATGAAGTTGATATCGGCATAGCCCTGGCCGTGGCCGTGGGTCGGCATGTTGACGGGCATGCCGTCGACGCTGATCGCGAGATCGGTGCCGTGGTCGAGATTGAAGCCGCGCAGGAAATACTGGTTGGCTTTGCCCTCGCCGGAGTGCTGGGTGACGATCAGCCCGGGCACGATTTCCAGCGCCTCGCCGACGCGCGCGAACGGAACGGCATTCACTTGCTCGCCCGTGAAACGGATGGCGCTGGCGGCGGTGGGTTGAAGCGCGGCAGCCTTTTCTGGGGACTCGCCGGGCGTAACACCGTCGGCGCCCGAGGGAGCCGGCTGGTTGGATCGGGCGACGGTGCTGCCGCGCGTGCCCACGAGCCTGCCGGAGTTTTGGCCTGACGACCCGCTTGGGCGGCTTTGCCTCAGGTGCTGTGACGGTGACCGGTGGAAGAAGGTGAGTGTGTGGCGCGGGGACGTCATGTGCCATTGCCGGAAGTGCGCACACCGCCAACCAAACCGCGGCGGAAAATATCCGCAACAAGGCCCGACGCACCGCCATGCCCCTGCATGACCCCTGCTACAATTATCTGGCGACTGAACCGCCCAGCCCGGCTTTGCCACGCTAGCAAGCGTGGTATGACGATACAAGAATAATGTCATACCGGCTCGCCCCAGAGGGGATTTCCCGGATGCAACGGATCACCATCACCATCGAAGACGATCTGCTCGCGGAGATCGATGCAGCCGCGGAGGCGCGCGGCTACCAGAACCGCTCGGAAATCATCCGCGACCTCGCGCGCGCCGGCTTGCAGCAGAGCGCGGAGGACGCCGCGGTGTCCGGCGAATGCGTCGCGGCGCTGGTCTATGTCTACGACCATGCCGCGCGCGACCTGTCGCGACGGCTGGTGCAGAATTTTCACGGCCACCACGATCTCTCATTGGCGACACTGCACGTGCATCTCGACGACGACCACTGCATGGAGGTGACGGCGCTGAAGGGATCGAGCAGCGACGTCAAACATCTCGCCGACCACGTCATCGCCGAGCGTGGCGTCCGCTACGGCCGCGTCGTGATGATCCCGACCGCGCCGGAGAAGAAGGGCCGCAGGCGCGGCCATGAACACGGGCACAGTCATTAGGCGGAAGCGGTATTGTGTTCAGGTTTGAACCAATTGCCGAATTTCGATAGGCCAATTTTCTTAACCAGCGCAGTGCAGAGTTATCCTGTCCGCGCGTTTCAGCAAATGTGGACGCACCAAAGCCCCGCCATGTTCTCAGTATGGCGGGGCCTCCATCCTCAGGGTGAGGTGCCCCGCGCGTCATGGACCAACAAGTCGCACGCACAGCCTTGAGAGCGCACCTCGACGTTGAAGGTGAGGTCCAACTGCGCATTCGGGTTGTCGAAAACCGCGTACCCGCAGAGACCCCCCGTAAAACTGCGGGGACGCAGCTAAGACTCCATTAGGGAAACAATCATAGCATCAGCCACTTAAGTGGAATTCATTGCCGTTGCTCTGCGCGCGGAAAATCATTTGCAATGGCAATCTTGGTTGGCAGGAAATGCAGGTTCATTTCGTCACCGATACGCCGAACAAGGCGCCAGCCATCCGCGCGATGCTGGAGCCGGACCATGCCGTGGAATTCCACGTGCTGGGAGTTGGCGATTTGACACTCTCAAACGGCGTGCTGGTCGTTGACGCCGACCTGCGCAATGCAACGCCCGTCGCGCAGCTCAAGACGGTCCTGCGCGATCTGCAGTCCATCACCGAGAAGCTGTTCGTCGTTCAAAGCCATCTGCGCGACGTGATCGCCCAGGCCTTCGCGCTCGGCGCTACCGCTGTGGTTTCCCGGCCGAAGGAGATCGTTGCGAAGCTGGCCCAGGTCGAACTCGCACAGAAGCGGACGAAGCCCGACCTCGCCGGCCCGTCCCGTGAAGTCGCGGACAGCGCGGCAACGTTTTCGTCGGTGTTCTCGGCTGCCGGCATGGGCAAGCTGATCACGCTCTCGGATGCCGAGAAAGCCACACGGGACGTCATCGACGGCATCAAGCGCAACGGCCTGAATGCGTGGCTGGACGACGTGCGCCGGTATCACGAAGGAACGTTCCAGCACTGCCTGCTGGTGACGGGCATCGCCGTGGCGTTCGGCATGAGCATCAAATTCCCCGAGGCTGACGTGATGCGGCTTGGTCTTGCGGCAACGCTCCACGATGTCGGCAAGGCGCGCATTCCGCTGGCCATTCTCGACAAGCCCGGACGTCTTGATGAAGCCGAGCTGGCGATCATAAATCGCCATCCGGTGATCGGCTACGAATTGTTGCAACAGATTCCGGAGATCGGCCCCGAAATCCTCGATGGGGTGCGACACCACCACGAATACCTCGACGGCTCCGGCTATCCGGACGGGCTGACGGCGCCGGAGATTTCCGACCTCGTGCGCTTGTTGACGATTTCCGATATCTTCGCTGCGCTGATCGAGTCGAGGCCGTACAGGCCGTCGATGTCGCGACCGGATGCCTACAAGATCCTGTGCGGCATGGATGGAAAACTGGAAAAGCCGCTGGTGAAGGCGTTCGCCAACGTGGCGTTGAAAGGATGATCACGCGATGGTAGCGGCTGTTTCACCGGAACTGATCACGCAGCTGGACGCCGCCGTAAAGGGCGGGGCATCCGACCGCAGTGGCCGCATCCTGCAACACGTGACTGACCTGTTGCTGTCCAATATCAGCACCTTCGGGGAGTCCCAGATCGGCGTGATGGATGACGTTCTCGCTCGCCTGGTCGGACAGACGGACGTCCGCAGCCCTGGTAGAGCTTAGCGAGACCCTCTGCCATATCACGCTGGCGCCGCGGGAGACCGTTCGCAGGCTCGCGTTTCACAACGACCCATCGGTAGCGGTCCCGCTTCTGCGGAGCTCAAACCGGCTGGCAGAGAAGGATCTGATCGAAATCGCCAAGACACACGGCCAGCAACATCTGCTTGCCATATGCGCAAGAAAAAAACTCAGCGAAGCGCTGACAGATGCGCTGATGCGGCGCGGCGACGCCAATGTCTCCAACGCGCTAGCCCATAACCCCGGAGCAAACTTTTCCGAATGCGGTTATGCCACGCTGGTCGGACGCGCCGAGCGCGACGAGGGACTGATCGAAAAGCTCGGCGTACGGCTCGATCTTCCGGCGAACTTGCTGCGGGAACTGCTGACGCTGGCGACCGACGTGGTTCGGGCCAAGTTTCTGACGGCGTCCCGGCCGGTCCATCAGGAAAAGCGGGAAGCCGCCCGGTCAAGGCCCGCCCCAAGCACGATTATGCGAAGATCCTCAGCGAGCTCGATGCACTCAATCGCACTGGCAAGCTCAACAATCAAGCCGTGAACCGCTTTGCGGTCAGCGGAGACTACGTCAACGTGATCGCAGCGCTGTCGATGAAGGCGGACGTCAAGGTCGAGGTCATCGAACCGTTCCTGGAAAGCGACCGCCTCTATGCGCTGATCGTGACATGCAAGGCGGCGAGGCTGGACTGGGCCACAACGCAGATGATCGTCTACAATCGGCCCGGCTGCCCGCCGGTTACGCCCCATGAACTCGAGCAGGCCCGCGAGATATTTGACCACCTGCTGCTGTCCATTGCGCAATGGACGGTTCGCTTCTCGTCCGAACGCATGTGACGCTGCGCCGGAAATCGCTTCCGGCGCCCTCACCGCGCCTGCAGCTTGATCACGACGCCTTCTCGTTCAGCCCGCTCTGCCAGGTCGACGGCTGCGTGCCGAAGCCGCGCTTGGCGCGGGTGCCGAGCCAGTAGCCGAACTGCGGCGGCACGTTGCGGAACGGGCCTTCGACGCCGAGCTTCAGCGCGGCATCCATCGGCCAGTTCGGGTTGTTGAGGATTTCGCGGCCGACCGCGATCAGGTCGGCCTGCTTGGCGCGCAGGATGTCCTCGGCCTGGTCGCCATGGATGATCAGCCCGACCGCCATGGTCATGATGTCGGCATTCGCCTTGACATATTCCGACAGCGGCACCTGATAACTGTATTTGATCTCCTTGCCGAGGATCGGCGCCACGTCGGTGATGCCGCCGGAGGAGCAGTCGATCACGTCGACGCCCTTGGCTTTCAGGATTTTGGCGAGCCGCGCGCTCTGCTCCGGGCCCCAGCCGGCATTGTCCTCGACCGACAGCCGCACGAACAACGGCTTGTCGTCGGGCCAATGCGTGCGCACGGCTTCCGTCACCTCGGTGATGAAGCGCATGCGGTTGGCTTCCGAGCCGCCATATTGGTCGCTGCGCTGGTTGGATTTTTCCGAGAGGAATTCGTGCATGAGATAGCCGTGGGCGCCGTGCAGCTCCAGCACCTCGAAGCCGGCCTCATGGGCGCGGCGCGCGGCATTGCCCCAGGCCTGCACCAGGTCCTTCACTTCGCGCGTCTCCAGCGCCCGCGGCGCCGGCCATTTCTCGCTGTGCGCGATCGCGCTCGGCGCCACCGGAGTCCATGCGTCCCAGTCGTCGATATCGGCGGTGCGCGTCAGCGGCCGGTCGCCTTCCCACGGCCGGGTCGCGCGCGCCTTGCGGCCGGAATGGCCGAGCTGGATGCCGGCGACGGAATTCTGCTGCTTGATGAATTTGACCAGACGGCTGAGCGGCTCGACGAACTTGTCGTCCCAGATGCCGAGATCGCCGACCGTGCCGCAGCCGCGCCGCTCCACCTTGGTCGACTCGACGATGACGAGCCCCGCCCCGCCGGCCGCGAATTTCCCGGCGTTCATCAGGTGCCAGTCGGTCGGAAAGCCCTTGTTGGCGGAATACTGGTGCATCGGCGGCACCACGATGCGGTTCTTCAATTCCACGCCACGGATTGTCATCGGTGAAAACAGCAGCGAACCGGACATCAGTGCTTCCTCGCGATTTGCAGGCCATCTATTTCGCGGCCGCTTTCGGGCAGAACGATAACCGCGGCGGCGATGGCGGCAAGCCCGGATCGTTGCATGGCGGCCACGATTTTCGTACACCACCGCCACCATGACCCCTCCTCCCATCACCCCCGGCTCCGCCGACGCCCTGTTGTTCGATATCGGCCGCGTCGTGCTCGACATCGATTTCGGGCAGGTGATGCGCGTCTGGGCCGGGCATGCGGGTTGCAAACCGGACGATCTCGCCGCGCGCTTTGTGGTCAATGACAGCTTCAAGCATCACGAGACCGGCCATATCGACGATGCCGCGTTCTTCGGGAACTTGCGTCACTCGCTCGGCATCGGCATTACCGATGCGCAGTTCCTGGAAGGATGGAACGCGATCTTCGCCGGCGAGATGCCGGGCATCGCGCCGCTGCTGTCGCGCGCCGCGGCGAAGCTGCCGCTCTATGCCTTCTCCAACACCAATCCGCCGCATGTCGCGCATTTCCAGAAAACCTATGCCGACGTGCTCGGCCATTTCAGGGAAATATATCTCTCCTCCAGCATTGGCCTGCGGAAGCCGGCTGTAGAGGCCTATCATCACGTCGTGAGCGCGATCGGGGCGCCCGCTTCCCGGATTGTGTTCTTCGACGATTCCGCCGACAATATCGCGGGCGCGCGGGCATATGGCCTCACCGCCGTTCACGTCAGGTCGAGCGACGACGTGGCGGCTGCGCTTGCCGCACTCGGGATCTAGGAGTTTCGCCCCGTGGCCCTCATGCCGGTCAACGATGCGCTTGCCGCTGTCCTCGACGGCGCGCAGCCGCTCGGCGAAGAGATCGTGGCGCTCGATGCCGCCTTTCACCGCACGCTGGCGCGCGACGTCGCCGCCAGGCGGACCCAGCCGCCGCAGGCGATGTCGGCGATGGACGGCTATGCCGTGCGCGCGGCCGATGCCGCCGATCTGTCCGCGCGGCTGAAGGTGATCGGCGAAGTCGCCGCGGGACGGCCGTTCGGACGCACGGTTGGATCCGGCGAAGCGGCGCGCATCTTCACCGGCGGCGTGATTCCCGACGGCGCCGATGCCGTGATCATCCAGGAAGACACGCAGGCCAGCGGCGACACCATCAGCATCACGGAAGCCGCCGTCAAAGGCCGCCACATCCGCCCCGCCGGCGTCGATTTCAGCGAAGGCGACGTGCTGCTCGCCCGCGGACGGCGGCTCTCCGACCGCGACCTGTCGCTGGCGGCGGCCATGAACTATCCGGAACTGCCGGTGCGCCGGCGGCCGAAGGTGGCGGTGCTCGCCACCGGCGACGAGCTGGTGATGCCCGGCACCACGCCCGGCCCCGGCCAGATCGTCTATTCCAACGGCTACGCGCTTACGGGCGCTGGCGCGCGCCGAGGGCGCCGAAACCATCGACCTTGGCGTTGCCGCCGACACCATCGCCGCCACCACGAGCGGCATCCGCCGCGCCCGCGATGCCGGCGCCGATATCCTGGTCACGACCGGCGGCGCCTCGGTCGGCGACCACGACCTCGTCAAGCGCTCGCTGGAGGCCGAGGGCGTCAGCATGGCGTTCTGGCGGATCGCCATGCGCCCGGGCAAGCCGATGATGCACGGCCGGCTCGGCGCGATGCGGGTGATCGGGCTGCCCGGCAATCCCGTCTCCTCCTATGTCTGCGCCTACCTGTTCCTGGTGCCGTTGATTCGCGCTTTGTCCGGCCGCTCCGACGTCCGACACGTCAGAGAGACGGTCCTGCTCGGCCGCGACGTCGCCGCCAACGACCAGCGCGAAGACTATTTGCGCGCACGTCTGGAGAAGCGCAGCGACGGCGAATGGATCGCCACGCCCGTGACGCATCAGGACTCCTCGCTGCTTGGATTTCTCGCTGCGGCACAGGGATTAGTGATACGCGCGCCGTTTGCGCCCGCCGCTGCAAAGGGCAGCGCTGTGGACATTTTGCGGCTGCCGGATTGACGCACTGATTCGCGGTCCCTGACAAAACCTCATCGCGTTCACCCAAAATTAAGTGGTTGCGGAACATGTATCGAACATATAGTGTCCGTTCATGATTTGTTTCGAGCGGTGGTGTTCGAATACGCGCACCGCAAGAAGTCTCGGAACGACGCGCTCTACTTAACTGGGGATTGCCCGCGATGCTCACGCGCAAACAGTACGAACTTCTGCGTTTCATCAATGAGCGGCTGAAAGAGGCCGGCGTGCCGCCCTCCTTCGACGAGATGAAGGATGCGCTCGATCTGCGCTCGAAGTCCGGCATCCACCGGCTCATCACGGCGCTGGAGGAGCGCGGCTTCATCCGCCGCCTGCCCAACCGCGCCCGCGCCATCGAGGTGATCAAGCTGCCGGAGCTTGCAGGTAGCAGCGGCAACGGCCGCCGCGGCTTCACGCCAAGCGTCATCGAGGGCACGCTGGGCAAGCGCTCGGGCGGCGCCCCCGCCGCGGAAGACAGCGGCGAGCGTCCGGTGGCGGTGCCTGTCATGGGCCGCATCGCGGCCGGTACGCCGATCGAGGCGTTGCAGACCCGCAGCCACACCATCAGCGTTCCGCCGGACATGCTCGGCTCCGGCGAGCACTACGCGCTCGAAGTGCGCGGCGACTCCATGGTCGATGCCGGCATCCTTGACGGCGACATGGCGCTGATCCAGCGCAACGAGACCGCCGACACCGGCGACATCGTGGTGGCCCTGATCGACGAGGAGGAAGCCACGCTGAAGCGTTTCCGCCGCCGCGGCGCCTCGATCGCGCTCGAGCCCGCCAACACGGCCTATGAAGTTCGCATCCTGCCGCCCAACCGCGTGCGCATCCAGGGCAAGCTGATCGGGCTGTACAGGAAGTACTGATCTTTCATCGCGTCCGGGCTCGCCGTGCGCGGCCCGGACGTTTTCCCTCCTGCGGAACTCGCCCGGCAATATCCGGCGCGGCGAGATGATGTGGCCGTTATGTGACGCCGCTCGCAACCTGCAGCCTTCAACAACAACGAAGTTGTGATCGCGGCCATCGGACCGGTCCGCAGAATTGCCCCGAACCGAGTAGCAACCTTTCGCACATGTCCACTTTGATAGAGGCCTGCGCCTTCTAGCAAAGCAAGGCGCGGGTTCGCTCTATCTCGAACGAGGAGCAATCCGATGTGCGATTATAGCTTGCGCGCCGTAGCTTCGCGGCCGGCTGAGGTCGGCGAGACCGTGATCACGACGAATTTCCGCGGCACCTCCACCCGCGGCTTCGCTTCCGAAAGCGATCCCGAATGTCGCGGTCTGCATGCTGCCGGGAACGGAGCTCGCCTTCGCCGGGAACGTCCGTTACGACAACCGCTGGATCTGGCCGAAGACGCTGGATGTCCGTGTCGGCAAGTTCGGCATGGTCGATCCGCACATTCCCGACCGTCACCATGACGCGATCGAATTCCCCGACGGCACCTTCGTGCTGGTGACGCAGCTCTGCGAAGGCCAGCGCGTCACCGTGCTGCAGCTGCCGGTGAAGGAGAAGCTGCCGGAAGCGGAGAAGACCGCCAGGCAAATCCGCGACGCGGTCGAATGAGGCTAGTCGTCCGATTGCAAGTCGGCCTCTGACGGAGTCGCGTCGACGCCCTGCCGGCCCAGGCGTGGCAGAGAGATGGTCGCATCGGCTTCACTGGCGTCGCCGCCTGCGGACGGCGACCACGGCCGGTCGATGCCGCGCGGCTTGACGGCGTCGACGGCAAATCCGTCGCGCGTGGCGCGCAGCGCCAGCGCGCCCTGCCGGCGCAGGCGCTCGGCGTCGATCACGGAGGCGCGGCAGCCCGCCGGCACTTGCCGCGCCGTGACGATGACCGCGGCGCGTTCGCAATCATCTGATATCGCTTCCGGCCGCAGGCTCAGCGCCACGAAGCCGCCGCCGGCAGCCGGCGTCACGCAGCCCGCGGCATCGCACGACACGCCATCGGCGAGCGAGGCATCCGCCGGCGTTCGCGCATCGGCATCCGCAGCGAGCCATTCCTTGACCGCGAACGCATCCTTGCCGCTCTTCATCAGATGCAGCCTGCCGTCGGTGCCGCGCACGGCGACGTTGCGGCCATCGCCGGAGATCAGGATATCCGGCCGCGGCGCGTTGGCCGCCCAGACGATGGCGAGCGCCAGCACCGCTGCCCCGCTCCAGCGCAGCCGCGTGCGCAGCAGGCCCATCAGGATGATGCCGAAACTGGCGACGATGAGCGGGCCGATGCCGAACGCCGCCATGCGGCCGACCGCGCCGGGCAGCCTTGCCACCCATTGCGCGACCGCGACCATCCAGTCGATCCCGGCGCCCATCAGCCACCAGAAGAAGCCGTCGAAGCCGAACGGCATCGCGAGCAGCCCGAGCAGGCCCGCCGGCATCACCAGCGCCGACACCACCGGCATGGCCGCGAGATTGGCGAGCACGCCAAAGGGCGTGATGCGGTGGAAGTGGAACGCGGCGTAGGGCGTGGTGGCGAGTCCCGCGACCAGCGAGGCCAGCAGCAGCATGACGAATTCCCGCCCGCCCCACAGCGCCACCCGCGCGGTCGTGGAATTGTCGGGCGCGGCAAACAGCTGCGGGCATGCCGAGTCTGCACCAGCGCGACCAGGCCGAGCGTGGCCGCAAACGACATCTGGAAGCTCGGATGCACCAGCGCTTCCGGCGCGATCGCCAGCACGATCAGCGCGGCCACCGCCAGCGTGCGGAAGGTGATGGCGCGGCGGTCCACCATGACCGCGATCAGCACCACCGCCGTCATGAAGAAGGAGCGTTGCGTGGCGACCTCCGCGCCCGACAGCAGGAGATAAAAGGCGGCGGCGAGCAGCGCGCCCGCGGCCGACCATTTCTTGATCGGAAACGACACCGTCAGCGCCGGCATCAGCGCCAGCAGCGCCCGGATCGCGAAGAACACGACGCCCGCGACCACGGCCATGTGATAGCCGGATATCGACAGCACATGGCCGAGGCCGGAGATGAACATGGCATCGTTGACCGGCTCGGAGATGGCGTCACGCCGGCCGGTCAGTAGCGCGGTGGCAATCGCGCGCTTGTCGCCGTCGAGCACATTGCGAATGCGCGCATCGATGGCATCGCGCAGGCCCTGCATGAACGCCGAATAGCGCAACGCGATGCCGCCGCTGTCGGGCGGATCGGCCGCCTTGATCGACCCCATCACGAAGCCGGAGGCGCCGATGCGCTGAAAATACATGTCGCGGCCGAAATCATAGCTGCCCGGCCGCGACGGCGACATCGGCGGCAGCAGCCGCGCCTTCAGTTCGACGAAGCTGCCGACCGCGGGCGCCGTGCCCTTCTTCACCGACAGCCGCACCCGCTCCAGTTTGGTCTGACCGCGCGGGCTCTCCATCGAGACCACGCGCAGCACGAAGCGATCGGTGCGCTCGCGGATGTCGCGCGTCTCGACAAAGCCGGTCAGCGCCGCCGAATAGATCGGCTTCGCCAGCACGCGGATGGGCGATGCGCGCGGTCTTCCAGGTTGCGACGGCAAAGCCCGCCGCGGCGGCAGCGAGCATGACAGCTACGGGAAAGACCTTGTGCCGCCGCGAGAAGAATGCCGCTGCGCAAAGACCGATCGCGGCGATGACGGCAACCGACAGCACCGGCTCATGGTCGGCGGCGAAATAGAAGGCAATGCCGGTGCCGAATGCCACGGGCACCCATGGCAGCAGCCGCCCCGCGCCCGCTTCCGCGCGCGCCCAGCTGCGCAGCGTCTCGACGAAGGTCGACCACGCCCGGAAATCCGACGGCGCGTAGCCGCCGGCCTGCGCGGCCGCAGCACGCGGCGGCCATGTCCCGGCATAGCCCCGCCTCCCGCCCGGCGTCTCACCCTGCTCGGCCACGCACCCGCACCCTGTGATCCCTGCTGGACCCGAAGGCTACCGAAAGGCGAAACGTGCTGAAAGCAGAACGAATGCAGAAAATTGTGGGCTCCGGCGGCGCAGCTACGGCGCGAGCTCGAAAGCCGGACAATCCTAAAAGGATCGGCCGACTTCGGTGATGCCGGTGATCATGATCTGCACCCCGATGCAGAGCAGCAGGAAAGCCGACAGCCGCGTGATCACGCCGGTGCCTTCCTCGCCAAAGAGCCGGGCCATCGCACTGGACTTCGCGTACGCATGATAGATCGTCACGGACACCGCGAATGCGACGATCAGCCAGACAATCGACAGGGTGAACAAGGCGTCCAGATCGTTCGGCCGATTGGTGCTGATCGCAATGCCGGTTGCGATGGTTCCCGGGCCGGTCGTGAGCGGTATCGTCAAGGGAAAGAACGCCATCCGCCGAATGGCTGCATAGTTCCCGCTTGAGCTGGCGTGTTCGCCGGCGGCAAGCGGCGCGGCGTGAAGCATCGACCAGCCGGTAGCGGCGACCACGAGCCCGCCTGCGATCCGCAATGCCGGCATCGAGATGCCGAAGAACCTCATGATTTCGCTGCCGACGAACATGGAAACAAGAAGCGTGAAAAACGCGTAGAGGGCCACCCGGAACGCGACGTGGGCGCGTTCGCTCTCCGACAGACTGACCGTTCGATCGAGAAATACGAACGCCATCCCGTACGGATTGATGATCGCAAACAGCGCACCGAATCCGAACAGGAAATCGCCGAACGAGCGGCCGGTGAAAAACTCGGTCATGGGTATTCAGCCATCGAGCAGCCCAACCGCACGGCGTGGCATCTCACGATCCCGTCAAGTAATCGCGACGGGTCTTGAGGAAGTATCCACAGCCGATGGCGCCAACGAGATAGATGAGAACCGTGGACCAACCCAGCGCGTTGATGGTTCCGGACACCGTGCCTGCAACGGCAACCAGAAAATTGACCAGGTGCGAGACACCCAATCCCATGAGCACGGAAGTCAACGCGCCTTCGTCATGAAAATCCCGCGCAAGCCATTGCAGGACCGCCAGACCCAGCAGGGTTCCGCCGAACAGTCGTCCCAGGATTGCCAGGTGTGGTGAGGCCGGAAATCCATAGATGGCCAATACATCGTTGGGAGCTGCCACAAAACCAACCCCAAACAACGCGGCTAGCACTGCAAAGACCGTCAGAAAGATTCTGGGCGTCATGACCTACCCCTGCCTGTAGGCTCCAAAGAACGGAGCGCGCCTCCACAGGCTATCACCGTTTCGCCGTCCGTGCGCCGGTCCCCATGTCCAAAATGGGTGGACCTCACTTCCGCCAGGGCTTTGGGAAGCCAACGCTAACCCGGTACACACCCCTGTGATCCCTGAGCGACAACAAGGCTACCGGAAGGCGAAATGTGCAGAAAGCGAAGCGGATGGAGAAACCGGAGGACAACGCGCGAGCCTTCTACCGCACCTGATCGATCAGCGGCGCCCTGGACGAGACATGATGGCTGACGATCTTCCAGTCCCCGTCTTCGCGGACGATGACCCAGGTGATCTTCACCGTCAGGGCCGCGTCATCGACGGAAAAATTCGCAGTGCCGGCCATGTTGACGACGTCGGCGCCCGCCGCCGACGTCGCGATGTCAGTGAAGCCGACGCTGTTCGAATTCCAGCGCGGCAAGCCCGCGAAGTAGGATTTCACCCCGTCGCGGCCGCGATAGAGCGTCGGGTTCGAGCCGTAGAACAGCGCGTGTCTCGAGTAGAGCGCAGACATCGCGTCGGGGTCGAGTTTGGCGAACGCCACCGACCATTTTGCGATGACGCCGGCGGCGATGTCGTCGGACGCGCTTCCCATATCCTCATCCCTTCCCGCCGACTTCCTTGGCAAACGTGTCGCGCAGCCCGATGGTTCGGTTGAACACCGGACGGTCCGCGTCGAATCCGGATCGCGGACAAAATAGCCCTGGCGCTCGAACTGCATCGGGTCGGGCGAATTGCTGGTCGCAATCGCCGGCTCGATCCGCGCGTCTTTCAAAATTTCCAGCGAGTCGCGGATTGAGGTCGGCGGCGAAATTGCCGGCGTCCGGGTTCGGCTTGGAGAACAGCTGGTTGTAGATGCGGATTTCCGCCGGCATGGAGTGCTGCGCGGAGAGCCAGTGCATGGTCGCCTTGACCTTGCGTCCGTCGGGGGCGTTGCCGCCCTTGGTCGCGGGATCGTAGGTGCAGCGCAGCTCGACGATCTCGCCGGCCGCGTTCTTGATCGCCTCGCGGCACTTGATGAAGTAGGCGTAGCGCAGCCGCACCTCGTTGCCCGGAGACAGCCGGAAGAACTTCTTCGGCGGGTTCTCCATGAAATCGTCCTGCTCGATATAGAGCTCGCGGCCGAACTTGATCTTGCGCGTGCCGGCGGCGGGATCGTCGGGGTGATTGATCGCCTCGAGCTCCTCGCTCTGCCCTTCCGGATAGTTCTCGATCACGACCTTGAGCGGCCGCAGCACCGCCATGCGGCGCAGCGCCGACTTGTTGAGGTGCTCGCGGATGCAGAATTCGAGCATGCCGACATCGACCACGCTGTTGGCTTTCGCGACGCCGATGCGCTTGACGAATTCGCGGATCGCGGCCGGCGGCACGCCGCGGCGCTTGAGGCCCGCAATGGTCGGCATGCGCGGATCGTCCCAGCCTGCGACATGGCCGTCGCGCACGAGCTGGGTCAGCACGCGCTTGGAGAGCAGCGTGTAGGTCAGGTTGAGCCGTGCGAATTCATACTGATGCGGCTTCGACGGCACCGGCATCTTGTCGAGCAGCCAGTCGTAGAGCGGCCGGTGATCCTCGAATTCCAGCGTGCAGATCGAATGCGTGATGCCTTCGATCGCATCCGACTGGCCGTGCGCGTAGTCGTAGCTCGGATAGATGCACCACTTGTCGCCGGTGCGCGGATGGTGCGCATGCAGGATGCGGTACAGCACGGGGTCGCGCAGGTTGATGTTGCCGGCGCTCATGTCGATCTTGGCGCGCAGCACGCGCGCACCGTTCTGGAATTCGCCGCCCTCATGCGGCGGAACAGGTCGAGATTTTCCTCGACCGGGCGCTCGCGGAACGGCGAGTTCTTGCCGGGCTCGGTCAGCGTGCCGCGGCTGATCGCGGATCTCCTCCTGCGACTGGTCGTCGACATAGGCGAGCCCCGCCTTGATCAGGCCTTCGGCCCAGTCATAGAGCCGCTCGAAATAGTCGGAGGCGTAGAACAGGTTCTTGCCCCAGTCGAAGCCGAGCCAGTGCACGTCGGCCTGGATGGAGTCGATATACTCCTGCTCTTCCTTGGTCGGATTGGTGTCGTCGAAGCGCAGATGGCAGTGGCCGGCAAATTCCTGCGCGATGCCGAAATTGAGCGCGATCGACTTGGCGTGGCCGATATGCAGGTAGCCGTTCGGCTCCGGCGGAAACCGGGTCACGATCGCCAGCGTGCTTTTTCGCATCGAGGTCGGCCTGGATGATGTCGCGGATGAAGTCGCGCCCCGCCTCTGCCGTTACCGGTTCTGTGGTCATTACGAGTTCCTGATTGCTGGCGGCCTTTTGCCAAATTCGCCCCCGCCAGCCAAGCCTCATTGGCCGCTGACGGCCCACCAGTCGGGCTTTAGTTATGCCCGGTTCCTGCTATACACCACCGCCGTTTCCGCTTCCCTGCCCGATCATGACCGATTCCATCGTCACCCGCTTCGCCCCCTCGCCGACCGGCTTCCTCCACATCGGAGGCGCGCGCACCGCGCTGTTCAACTGGCTCTATGCCAAAAAGCACGGCGGCAAGATGCTGCTGCGGATCGAGGACACCGACCGCGAGCGCTCCACCGAGGCCGCGATCGCGGCGATCCTCGACGGGCTGAAATGGCTGGAGCTCGACTGGGACGGCGACGTCATCTACCAGTTCAGCCGCGCCGCCCGCCACCGCGAGGTCGCCGAGCAGCTGCTCGCCGAGGGCAAGGCCTATCGCTGCTACGCCACCGCTGAGGAACTCACGGCCATGCGCGAGAAGGCGCGCGCCGAGGGCCGCACCCGGCTCTATGACGGCATGTGGCGCGACCGCGATCCCGCGACCGCGCCGTCGGGCGTGAAGCCGACCATCCGCCTGAAGGCGCCGCAGACCGGCGAGACCGTGATCGAGGACCAGGTGCAGGGCCGCGTGGTCTGGCAGAACGAGAATCTCGACGACCTCGTGCTGCTGCGCGGCGACGGCAACCCGACCTACATGCTCGCGGTCGTCGTCGACGACCACGACATGGGCGTCACCCATGTCATCCGCGGCGACGACCATCTGATCAACGCCGCGCGCCAGAAGCAGATCTACGATGCGAAGGGCTGGACCATCCCCAGCATGTCGCACATCCCGCTGATCCACGGGGCCGACGGCGCAAAACTGTCGAAGCGCCATGGCGCGCTCGGCGTCGAAGCCTATCGCGCCATGGGCTATCTGCCGGCGGCGCTGCGGAACTATCTGGTGCGGCTCGGCTGGAGCCATGGCGACCAGGAGATTTTCTCGACCCAGGAGATGATCGACGCCTTCGACCTCTCCGGCATCGGCCGCTCGGCCGCGCGCTTCGATTTCGCCAAGCTGGAAAACCTCAACGGCCACTACATCCGCCAGAGCCGACGACCACACGCTGGTGAAGATGTTCGAGGATGTTCTCGACCACGTCGAAGGCGGCGCGGCGCTCAAGGCAAAGCTCAACGACACGACCCGCGCGCAACTGCTGCAGGCCATGCCGAGCCTGAAGGAGCGCGCCAAGACGCTGCTCGAGCTGATCGCCGGCTCCTATTTCATCTTCGCCGACCGGCCGCTGGAGATGGAGGCGAAGGCGGAAGCGCTGCTGACGGCTGAAACCCGCGCGCTGATCGACGAAACTGCGCGCGGCGCTGGAGCAGGTCTCGCCCTGGAGCGCGGAGACGACGGAAGCCGCCATGCGGAATTTCGCTGAACAGAATAATCTCAAGCTCGGCGCGGTCGCCCAGCCCTTGCGGGCGGCGCTGACGGGGCGCACGACCTCGCCCGGCATTTTCGAAGTTCTGGCGGTACTCGGGCGCGAGGAATGCCTCGCCCGGCTCGGCGATCAGGCACGCCTAGATGAGGCTGCAGAGCCCCCTACCTGCGTCCATCTTGCAGTGCACAGGGCAATAAGATACCCATTTCCAGCCGCCTTCTAGACGATCTGGCCCTGCCTCGCTCTCTCCGTGGAGAAAGCATCCAGCAAGCCCGATTTCACAACGATTTCATCGGGGACTACAACGATGGACGCCAAATCCAGCAACAAGACAGCGACCCTTACGGTCGGCAACAAGACCTACGATTTCCCGATCCTGAGCGGCACCGTTGGGCCCGATGTGATCGACATCGCCAAGCTCTACGCCCAGGCCGGAATGTTCACCTACGACCCCGGCTTCACCTCGACCGGCAGCTGCCAGTCCAAGATCACCTATATCGACGGCGACGCCGGCGTTCTCGAATACCGCGGCTACCCGATCGAGCAGCTCGCCGAGAAGGGCGACTTCCTGGAAACCTGCTACCTGCTGCTGTACGGGGAACTGCCGACCGCGGCGCAGAAGAAGGATTTCGACAGCCGCGTCATCCATCACACGATGGTGCACGAGCAGATGGCCCGCTTCTTCCAGGGCTTCCGCCGCGACGCCCATCCGATGGCGGTCATGGTGGCCGCCGTCGGCGCGCTCGCCGCGTTCTATCACGACTCCACCGACATCAACGATCCGCAGCAGCGCATGATCGCCTCGATGCGCATGATCGCGAAGGTGCCGACGCTGGCGGCGATGGCCTTCAAATATACCATCGGCCAGCCCTTCATGTATCCGAAGAACTCGCTCACCTTTGCCGAGAACTTCCTGCACATGTGCTTTGCGGTGCCGTGCGAGGACTACAAGATCAATCCGGTGCTGGCGGATGCGCTGGACAAGATCTTCATCCTGCACGCCGACCACGAGCAGAACGCCTCGACCTCGACGGTGCGCATCGCCGGCTCCTCCGGCGCCAACCCGTTCGCCTGTATCGCCGCCGGCATCGCCTGCCTGTGGGGCCCGGCGCATGGCGGCGCCAACGAAGCGGCGCTGACGATGCTGTCGGACATCGGCACGGTCGACAAGATTCCGGACTTCATCAAGCGGGTGAAGGACAAGAACTCGGAAGTCCGCCTGATGGGCTTCGGCCACCGCGTCTACAAGAACTACGATCCGCGCGCCAAGATCATGCAGAAGATGTGTCACGCCGTGCTGAAGGAAACCGGCCACGGCGACGATCCGATGCTCAAGGTGGCGCTGGAGCTGGAGAAGATCGCGCTCAGCGACCAGTACTTCATCGACCGCAAGCTCTATCCGAACGTCGACTTCTATTCGGGCATCACGCTGAAGGCGATGGGCTTCCCGACCTCGATGTTCACCGTGCTGTTCGCGGTCGCCCGCACCGTCGGCTGGATCAGCCAGTGGAGCGAGATGATCGAGGATCCGCATCAGAAGATCGGCCGTCCGCGCCAGCTCTACACCGGCGTCGGCCGCCGCGACTACGTGGCGGTGGACAAGCGCAAGTAAGCCTCGTCACGGCACGAGCGTTCAACATCCCGCCCCGGATCGCATATCCCGGGCGGGATTTTGTTTTGGGGGAGGCATCATGCTCGCCGGTAGCTGCCTGTGCGGAAGTATCGCCTACGAGGTCGACGCCGAGCCCGGTCCGATCGTGCATTGCCATTGCGCGACCTGCCGCAAGACCCACGGCTCGGCCTTCTCGACCGTGACCAGCGTGCCGCGCGACCGCTTTCGCTGGACAAGAGGCGAGCACCTGCTCAAGGGTTTTGAATCCTCGCCCGGCAAGACGCGCTATTTCTGCACGCAGTGCGGCTCGCATATCGTCGCCGAGCGGCCCGCCACCGGCACGATCCTGCTGCGCATGGGGTGCCTGGACACGACCATCGACGCAAAGCCGAAGGTGCATATCTGGCGGTCGGACGCGGCCTCCTGGTACGACCCGAAAGACCAGCTGCCGGAATGGCCGGAGGGCAAGCGGCTGGAGCGCTGAGGCGCCGCTTCTAACTCGGCGCGCGCGCCTTACGCATCGTCGCCAGCACGATTTCGGCGGCACGCACGCTGGGCGTCTGGTTGCCGGTCGACATGATGGAATCGATGCGGGCGAAGGCTTCCACCTGCTTGCGCCGCAGGGCGGTATCGCCCAGCACATCGCGCAGCGCCGGCAGCAACCGCTCCGAGCGGCAGTCGTCCTGCAAGAATTCCGGCACGACGTTCTCGCCGACCACGAGATTGGCCAGGATCACGGAATTGACCCGGATCACCCGCTGCACGATGAAGGCCTCCATCGCGCCGGCGCGATAGGCCGCGACCATCGGCACGCCCGGCCAGCGCCAGTTCCAGCGTCACCGTGCCGGATTTGGCGAGCGCCGCATGCGCGATGCGGAAAGCCGCGCGCTTCTCGTCGTCGCCGACGACGACGCGCGGCTGCACCTTCCAGTATTTCAGCGCGGCTCCGATCGCTTCTGTCAGATGCGGCATGGTCGGCAGCACCGCCTCGAAGGCGTGCCCTCCGCCTGCAGGCGGGTCAGCGTCATGCCGAACGCGGTCATGTGCTGCTTGATCTCGCTGCGGCGGCTGCCGGGCAGGATCAAGAGCACCGGCGGCGATCCATCGCGCCGCCTCTGCTCCTCTGCATTGGGACGGAGTTGGGCGATCTGCTCGGTCAGGGGATGGCCGACATAGCTGCACGGCGGCCCGTGCAGTTGCTCGTACGTCTCCGGCTCGAACGGCAGCAGCGCCATCACATGATCGATATAGGGCTTCATCGCGCGCGCCCGGCCCGGCCGCCACGCCCACACCGTCGGCGAGACATAATCGACGATCGGAATCCGCGGCGCTTTCACCCGCACGCGTTTGGCGACGCGGTGGGTAAAGTCGGGGCTGTCGATGATGACCAGGATATCGGGCGCGGCGGCGATGACGGCCTCGGCGCTCTCGCGGATGCGCCGCATGATGGCCGGCAATTGCCGGACCACCGCGGCAAACCCGATGATCGACAATTCCTCGATCGGAAACAGCGACGTCAGTCCCTCGATCGCCATGGCGCGGCCGCCGACGCCCTCGAACTGCACGGCGCCGCCGAGGCGCTGGCGCAGCACCTTCATCAGATTGGCGCCGAGCCGGTCGCCGGATTCTTCCGTCGCGATCAGGAAAATCTTTCGCCCGACATCCGGGCCCGGGCGCGCCGGGCTCATGGGTCGATACCCATGATGAACAGGCCGGCCTTGTCGGCGGAAGCGATCATGGCCTGCGGCTCGGCCGCAATGGTGGTTCCGGCGGCGACCGCAATGCCGGCGAGACCGGCGCCGGCAACGCCTTCGACGGTGCGAGGACCGACGGTCGGCAGGTCGTAGCGCAAATCCTGGCCGCTCTTGGCCATCTTCACCAGCACGCCATAGCCGGGCTTGGCGCGGAAACGTCCGTCGTTCGCGCAGTCGCGCGACGCGCGCGAGCAGGCCATCGGTGCCCTCGATGTCCTCGACCGCCACCACATGACCGTCGATCACCACCGTTGCCTGGCCGATGTCGAACGGGCCGAGGGCGGCGAGCACCTCCCTGCCCCGCGCGATATCGGCCGTCGCCGCCGCGTCGGGCGCGGCGCGGGTGACGCATCCCTTCGGCATCAGCAGGTCAGGGGCGGCTTCCCTGACGCCGATCATGCGAAAGCCGTCGCGCTCGAAGATGCGGCCGATGCCCGACAGCAGATGATCGTCGCCGCCGCGGAAGGCGGCG
Source organism: uncultured Alphaproteobacteria bacterium (assembly GCA_963726865.1). Classification (GTDB taxonomy): domain Bacteria; phylum Pseudomonadota; class Alphaproteobacteria; order Rhizobiales; family Xanthobacteraceae; genus Bradyrhizobium. The sequence continues at coordinate 69,680 of CAVSEE010000018.1, forward strand.
ACGACGTCGCCCATCGCGCGCAGCGCCCCCCAGTCGAGCCTGATCTCCGACAGCGACGGGCGCGCCAGGCTGCCGATGAACATCACCTCGCGGCAGCCTTCGCTGCGAAGCAGCCTTGCCACCTTGCCGAGCTGGCCGACGGCAATCCAGTGATGGCGGAAGCGGGCGACGGCGGCGGGATCGCAGGCGCCCTTCAGCGCCAGGATCACGACCGCGATGCCGCGCGCGGCCAGCGAGTCGGCAACCGCAAACGGCATGGCGCCGCCGCCCGCGATCACGCCCACCGGCGAAGAGAGATTTTGAGCCGCTGATGTCATGGCCTGCGGCTGCCCCGTTCAGTGCTGCGGGCCAGCGGCCGGCAGGCAGAGCGCGCGGTGCTTGGCCTCGGCGATGAAGGCCAGGATCTCCGCAATCGCCGGATCTTCCGGGCCCAGCGGCTGCACGGCGGCGAGCCGCTCGGCAAAGATGCCGGGACCATGGAAGAGTTTTTGATAGAAATTGCGCACGGTGGCGAGCCGCTGCTTGGTGAACTTGCGGCGCTTCATGCCGATGATGTTCAGCCCCTCGAGCGCGGCGTACTGGCCGTTGACGAGGCCGAACGGAATGACGTCGCCGCGCACGCCGCAGACGCCGCCGACCATCACCTGCGGCCCGATCCGCGTCATCTGGTGCACCGCCGACAACCCGCCGATATAGACGAAGTCGCCGATTTCGCAGTGGCCGCCGAGCGTCGCCGAGGTGGCGAAGATCACGTCGTTGCCGACCGTGCAGTCATGGCCGACATGGCTGTTGTTCATGAAGAAGCCGCGATCGCCGACGCGCGTCAGACCGCCGCCCTTGACCGTGCCGACATTCATCGTCACGCCCTCGCGAATGGTGCAGTCGCTGCCGATTTCCAGCCGCGTCGGCTCGCCCTTGTAGCTCAGATCCTGCGGCGGACCGCCAAGCGCAGCAAAGGGCGAGATGGTGCAGCCGGCGCCGATCGTGGTGTGGCCGCTGACGGTGACGTGCGAGGTCAGCGTGCAATCCGCGCCGATCACGGCATGGGCGCCGATGACGCAATAGGGCCCGATCGTGGCGCCGTCGCCGATCACGGCGCCGTCCTCAACCCGCGCGGTCGGATCGATCTTCTTCATGTCAATCAGTCGGTCAGCATCGCGCCGACATCGGCTTCCGCCACGACCTTGCCGTTCACCTTGGCATCGCCGTGAAACCACCACATGGCCTTTTTCTTGCCGATGACGCGCAAATGGTACTCGATGGTGTCGCCGGGGCTCACGGGCTTGCGGAACTTGCACTTGTCGATGGTGAGGAAATACACGGCACGAGGCTTTTCGGTGCCTTCCACCGAGCGGATGCCGATCACGCCGGCGGTCTGCGCCATCGCCTCGATCATCATCACGCCGGGATAAACCGGCCGCTCGGGAAAATGTCCGAGGAAGCACGGCTCGTTGAACGTCACGTTCTTGATGCCGATGCCGCTGTAATCGGTTCGGATGTTGATCACCTTGTCGATCAGCAGCATCGGATAGCGATGCGGCAGCGTTTTCAGGATTTCATCGATCGTGATGACATCGAACCTGACCGGTGCTTCCTCCGTCATTCCTGCCCCTCGCCCTTCGGATCGGCCGCGCCGTCGCGCGCCAGGCGCTCGACGGCAACGATCTCGCGGAACCACTGCCTGGTCGGCTTGGCGAAATAACCGCCCCAACGCCCGTTGGGGGGAATATCGTCCTTCACCGCGCTCATCGCCGTGACCTGGGCTCCGTCGCCGATTTTCAGGTGGTTGTTGATCCCTACCTTGGCGCCGAGCGCCACGTTATCACCAATCGTCAGGCTGCCGGCCAGCCCGATCTGGGCCGCGAGCAGGCAGTGCCTGCCGATGGTCACATTGTGGCCGATCTGGACCTGATTGTCGATTTTGGTGCCCTCGCCAATCACAGTGTCGCGCAGGCTGCCGCGGTCGATGGTGGAACCGGCGCCGACCTCGACATTGTTCTGAATCAGCACCCGTCCGGTCTGCGGCACCTTCGTGTGTCCCCCTGAACCGAAGCGCACGAAACCATAGCCATCCTGGCCGATGCTGCAGCCGGGATGAATCAGCACGCCATTGCCGATCAGCGTGGCCTGGATGGCCGTGTGGGGGCCGACATTGCAGTCGCGGCCGATCTTAACGCCGGGGCCGATCACGGCCGCAGCGCCGATCACCGTCCCCGCACCGATCTCGACGCCCGGCCCGATCACCGCCAGCGGGTCGACCACCACGCCGTCTTCCAGGCGCGCACTGGGGTCGATGACGGCAGAGGGCGCGATGCCCTCATTGCCGACCCAGGACGCCGGGCGAAGCGCGTCGCCATGCCACTCCCGCGCGATCCGCACGAAGGCGTGGAATGGCCGGGCCGCCTTCAACACCGCGACATGCGCCGGCACGCGCGATGCAAACCGCTCGGCGACGATGCAAGCGCCGGCCTTGGTCACGGCGAGTTCGCCGGCATATTTTGGATTGTCGAAGAAGGTCAGGTGTCGCGGCCCGGCTTCGTCCAGCGAGGCAAGCCCCCTGATCTCAAGGCTGCCGCGCGAGGGATCGGCAAGCACGGCCTCCGCCAGCGCGGCGGCTTCCGCCAGCGTGGCCGGAGAAGGTTTTTGGAAAAAGGTCGGCTGCGCCATATCACCCGTCGCGATCAGGCAAATGACCGCACCAGAACTCCGCCGCCGGGCCCTGGAGCGGGCGCTTCGGTCGCGGTTGAGGGAACGCCCGCTTGCGCGAGGCGTACCCAATCATACTGAACTGCACTTAGAAAGACGTTCCGCCGCCGAACTTGAACTGCTGGACGCGGTCGAACTGCCCCTTGGTCAGCGGAACGGCATAGTCGAAGCGCAGCGGACCGAATGGCGAGGCCCAGATCAGACCGACACCGACCGAGGTGCGGATGACATTGCTGTCGTCATAGATCAGTACCGGTACAGGTGCCGGCATTGGCAGGAATGACGCCCGGCAGGGTCGGCTTGAGGCAGTTCGAGTTGGCGGGCGTCGTGATTTCGCCGGTGTAGGCCCACGTCGTCGGTCCCTGGTAGTCCTAGAGACCGCCGGCGTCGGCATAGACCGAGCCCTTCAGACCGACTTCCTTGGGCAGGAACCAGAACGGCATCTGCAGTTCGAACGACGCGCCCCAATATTTGGTGCCGCCGAGCGCATCCATCGAGGTGAACGGATTGATCGCACGCGGACCGATGCCGTTCGGCGCGAAGCCGCGAACCAGGTTCGGACCCATCTGGAACTGATCGAGCATGCGAAGGTCGGTGCCGACCTTGGTCAGCAAGCCGCCCTGCAGATGAACGAAACCGACGATGTCTGAGACCAGCGGTGTGTAGTACTTCACGTCGGTTGCGGTCTTCAGGTAGGTGACGTCGCCGCCGACACCGGCGAAATCCTGACGCCAGTCGATCAGGAGGCCGTCGGTCGGGTTCTTGTTGTTGTCGAGCGTGTTGTAGTTCAGGGAGTAGCCGACCGCGGAGGTCAGCACCTTGCCGCTCTGCAGCTCCTTGCGGACCGGCAGCGAGGCCTCGCCGTCGCTGTAGCACCACAGTCCGATACCCGACGCATCGGTCACTCCGGTAAGCGCGACGGCGGCAGCGCCTTGCGGCGTGTTAACGTAGGACGGCGTCGGATTGAATGCGAGCGTCGGGTTGCCGAGCACGTTGTTACAGTTCGCCAGCGTATACGGCAGCTGGATTTCCTGCTGATAGATCGAATAGCGCAGCTGCAGCGCCATATCCTCGCGCAGCGCAAAGCCGAGCCGCGGGCTGAAGCCGAAGGTCTTGGTGCCGTAGGAGACGTAGCTGTTGGCCAATTGCTGCCGCTGGTAGAGGTCGAGGCCCAGCGCCACACGGTAATCGAGCAGATACGGGTCGACAAACGACAGATTGTAGCCGCGCGCATACTGACCGTAGGTCACCGACGGCCTTGGCATAGAGGCCACGGCCGAGGAAGTTGCGCTCGGAGACGGAAACTTCGGCCAGCGCGCCGTCGCTGGTGGAATAGCCGCCGGAGACCGAGAAGTCGCCGGTCGATTTCTCCTCGAGATCGACGATCAGGACCACGCGGTCGCTGGAGGAACCGGGCTCGGTGAGGATCTTCACCATCTTGAAGAAGTCGAGATTCTTCAGGCGCCGCTCGGCGCGGTCGACCAGCGCGCGGTTGTAGGCGTCGCCTTCGGACAGGTCGAACTCGCGGCGGATCACGTAATCGCGGGTGCGGGAGTTGCCGCGGATGTTGATGCGCTCGATGTAGGTGCGCGGGCCCTCGTCGACGGCAAAGGTGATCGAGACCGTGTGCGTCTCGAAATTGCGGTCGCCGCGCGGACGCACCACCGCGAAGGCATAGCCGCGCCGCGAAGCCTCGATCTGCATTTCCTCGATCGATTTCTCCAGCGCTTCGGCGTTGTAGGTGCCGCCGACGCCGACGCGGGAATATTGCCGCAGCACGTTGGCATCGAAGGCCGGGATCGTGGAGACATAGTTGACGGCAGCCACGCGATATTGCTGGCCTTCATCGATCTTGAACGTGACGAGAAAGCCCTTCTTCTCCGGATCGTATTCGGTCATCGCGGCCACCACCTGCACGTCGGCAAAGCCGTTCTTCAGGTAGTAGCGGCGGATCAGATCGCGGTCGGCCTCGACGCGGTCGGGGTCGTAGACATCGTTGCCGCCGAGGAAGCTCAACAGGTTCGACTCGCGGGTCTTGATGACGTCACGCAGCCGGTACGACGAATAGTAGACGTTGCCGACGAACTCGATCGAGCGCACGCCGGTCTTGGTGCCCTCGACGATGGTGAAGACGAGGTCGACGCGGTTGTTCGGCTGCTCGATGATTTCGGGGGTGACGCGCACGTCATAGCGGCCGGAGCGGCGATAGATTTCGGCGATGCGCTGGGCATCCGACTGCACCATCGGCCGAGAGAAGGTGCCGCGCGGCTTGGACTGGATTTCACGTCGAAAGCTGGTCGTCCTTGACCTTCTTGTTGCCCTCGAAGGCGATGCGGCCGATCACGGCGTTCTCGACCACGACGACGATGATCCGGCCGCCCTGCGTGTTGATGCGGACGTCCTGGAACAGGCCGGTCTCGATCAGCGCCTTCAGGCCGTTGTCGATCTCGGCCTGGCCGAGACGCCCGCCGGGACCCGGACGGAAATAGGAGCGGATGGTATCGACTTCGACGCGGCGGTTACCCTCGACAACGATCGAGGCGACCGACTGGGCAGCCGCCGGCGACGAGACAAGCGTCGTCAGCGTGGCGGCGACCGGCACGGCGAACATGATCAGGGCGGCCAACACGCCTCCCCGTACTCGCATTCCAAACTTCATGCGCCACGCGCCCTTGTCATTCAAATACCGGCCCCTTGACCCCCGAAGGACCGGCAGATTCCCAACCTGTTGCGCTGCTTGTAGCCAATTTTGCCGAGGGGGCAAACGCTCGAACGCAGCGCAATTCCATTTTCATTCCAATACGTTGCCCAATGGCAACGTCACAAAAAAGCCGTTTCTCGGTGCCCGCGCCGACACCGTTTCTCATCCGAACAGATTCCTCAGGAAGGGAACCTGATGGAAATCGTTGTAAAACGCGAAAACCATTAACATCAGGACCAATACCAGGCCCACGCGGAAGCCATATTCCTGCGCGCGGTCCGACAGCGGACGGCCGCGTACCACCTCGGCGGTGTAGAACAAAAGGTGGCCGCCATCGAGCAAGGGGACCGGGAACAGGTTCAGCAGCCCGATCGAGATCGACAACACCGCCGCCAGATGCAGCAGCGGGATGATTCCGAGGGTGGCGACCTGGCCTGAAATCTGGGCGATCCGAATCGGGCCGCCAATCTGGTCGGCGCTGGCGCGGCCGCGGAAGATGTTGCTCACATAGGACAGCGTCTGGTCGACGACGAACCAGGTTTCCTTGACGCCGAGCCACAGCGCGGTCGCCGGATCGACCCGCTCGGTCGTGGCCTCGCCCGCGGAGCTCTCACGGGTCAGCCCGAGCACGCCCGATTTGTGGACGTTGCCGAACGGATCCTTGATCTCGCGCAGTTGCGGCGTGCCTTCCAGCTTGATGGTGTCAGTGCCGCGCCTGATGGTGAAGGTCAGCTTCTCGCCGGCGCGCATGCTGACGTAGCGCTGCATGTCCATGAAGCTCGCGATCGACTTTCCGTCGATCGCGGTGACGACGTCACCGGGCTGGAAGCCGGCTGCGGCAGCCGCACTGCCCGCCTCGACCTTGTCGACGCGCGCACTCGTGCTCGGCTTGCCGAAGAAAGTGAACAGACAGGTGAAGATCACGATCGCGAGCAGGAAATTCGCAAACGGACCGGCTGCGACGATCGCCGCGCGCGGTCCAACCTTCTTGTGGTGGAAACTTCCCTCGCGCTCTTCGGCCGTCATCTTGGCGAGCGTCTCGCCGGACGGCGTGGACGCTTCGGTGTCGTCACCGAAGAACTTCACATAGCCGCCGAGCGGGATCGCGGAGACCTTCCAGCGGGTGCCGTGGCGGTCGTTGAAACCGAACAGTTCCGGCCCGAAGCCGAGCGAGAACGTTAACACTTTCACGCCGGCCCAGCGCGCGACCAGGAAGTGGCCGAGCTCGTGGAAGAACACGACGATCGTGAGCACGAACAGAAAGGGGATGATGTAACCGATGAGCCCATGGCTCAACGTATTGAAACTATTTAGAAAAAGATCAGACATCAAGTTCCCCTCGACGAGGGCCAAAGGCCCTGTCCCCAACCCTCTAGGATGCCTTTAAGGCAATTTGAGGCAATAGGGCGGCGGCCTTATTTCTCGCAACATGGTCAACGGCGATCGCATCGTCCGCCGAGGTCATCGGCGACCGGTTCCCGCCGCGGATCCAGTCGTTGAGCGTCGCTTCGACCAGGCGCGCAATGCCGCCAAACCGGATCCTTCCCGCCACGAAAGCGGCGACCGCAATCTCGTTGGCGGCGTTGTAGACGGTGGTCGCCCCGCGCCCCGTACGCAGTGCCTCATAGGCGAGCCGCAATGCCGGGAACCGCTCGAAGTCCGGTGCTTCGAAGGTGAGCTGCCCGATCTTGGCAAGGTCGAGTTTCGCCGAGGGTCCGACGATGCGGTCGGGCCATCCCAGACAATGCGCGATGGGAATGCGCATGTCGGGCGTGCCAAGTTGGGCAACCACCGAACGATCGGAGAATTCGACCATGCCGTGAATGATCGACTGCGGATGCACCAGCACGTCGATCTCGTCCGGCGCGAGCGCGAACAGATACGACGCCTCGATCACTTCGAGCCCCTTGTTCATCATCGATGCGGAATCGATGGTGATTTTCTGGCCCATGCTCCAGTTCGGATGTTTCAGCGCCTGCTGCAGCGTGGCCTGCTCGATATCGGCGGGAGCCCAGGTGCGGAACGGCCCGCCGGACGCGGTGATGATGACGCGCACCAGCTCTTCGCGGTTGCCGGAAGAGAGCGCCTGGAACAGCGCATTATGCTCGGAATCCGCAGGGAGGATGCAGGCGCCCGCTTTCGCGGCGCGCTGCATGAAGAAATCGCCGGCGCAGACGAGGCATTCCTTGTTGGCGAGCGCGACCGCCGCACCGCGATCGACCGCCGCAAGCGCCGGCTTCAATCCGGCCGCGCCGCTGACCGCCGCCATCACCCAGTCGGCGGGACGCGCGGCGGCCTCGATGATGGCGCTCTCGCCTGCCCCGCATTCGGTGCGGGTGCCGGCCAGCGCATCCTTCAATTCGTCGAGCCGCGCAGGATCGGCAATCGCCGCGAAGCGGGCGCCGAATTCCTTCGCGAGTTTTGCCAGCGCCTCGACGTTGCTGTTGGCGGTGAGCGCCTCGACGCGGTAGCGCTCGCGCGCACCGCGAATGAGGTCCATCGTGCTGTCGCCGATGGAGCCGGTGGCGCCGAGCACCGTCACGCTGCGCACGGCGCTAGCTGCGGCCTTGTTGTTACGCAATGGAACTGCGCTCATAGCTCACCAAACCATAAGACCGCGGCCGACGCCATCGGCGCCGCCGCGCAGGAGGCCGAAAATCGCCGCCGCCACCACGGCTGCGACAAACCCGTCAAGGCGGTCCAGGAGCCCGCCATGGCCGGGAATGACGTGGCTCGAATCCTTGACGCCGAACCGCCGCTTTACCGCGGATTCGAACAGATCGCCAAGCTGGGAAATCACAGACAGAATCGCCCCTAAGGCCAGCAGCGGCCCCGTTTTTCCCGCACCGAAGGCGGCAAATCCGCCGGCTACCGCAAGGCTGAGAAAAAGGCCTCCGATCGCGCCCGCCCAGGTCTTTTTCGGGCTCACCCGCTCCCAGAGTTTTGGCCCCCCGATCGCGCGTCCGGCGAAATAGCCGCCGATATCGGCCGCCCACACCACCAGCAGCACGAAGAACAGCGCGGCGAAGCCATGATCCGGATGCAGCCGCACCAGTACCGAGGCAATTTCCGCGGCGGCCGCGTAGAGAAATCCGGTTGCCGACCAGTTGCGGCGCTCGGGCGAAAGCGCCGCGACCGCAACGAGCCCGATCCCCAGGACGACAAGCGCTATATCGAGCCGCCCTGCCATCAGGCACATGCCGGCAACGGCCAGCGCCGCAACGCCGGGCGCCGTGGCGCGCCATTCGCGCGCGAGACCGACGATGAGCGAGCCATTCCAGATAGAGGCCGATCGGTGGCGAGCGTCACCAGCAACGCCCACAGCCATCCGCCGGTATACGCAATGGCAATGGCAATCGGCGCCAGCACCGCGGCAGCAAGTGCGCGCATCAGAAGATTGCGCGACCCCTGTTCAGCCGCCGCCGCCGGCGCGGCTTCGCCCTCGGTCACGATCCGGTTTTCGCAACCAGGCCGCCGAAGCGGCGCTCGCGCCTGGCATATTCGGCAATCGCGCTTTCCAGCGCGGCCTTGTCGAAATCAGGCCAGTGGATCGGCACGAACACCAGTTCGCTGTAGGCGGCCTGCCACATCAGAAAGTTCGACAGCCGCTGCTCGCCGCTGGTGCGGATGATCAGGTCGGGATCGGGGATATCGGGCGCATCGAGATACTGGCCGAGCGTATCGGCGTCGATCGACGAGGGATCGCGCTTGCCTTCCGCGACCTCGCGCGCCAGCCGCTGCGCGGCGTTCGCAATCTCCTGGCGCGAGCCGTAGTTGAAGGCGACGACGAGCGTGAGCTTGGTGTTGTCGCGGGTCAACTCCTCGGCCTCGTTGAGCAGCGCGCAGATGTCGGGCTCGAGTCCCGCGCGCTCGCCGATCACCCTCACCCGCACGCCGTCGCGATGCAGCGTCGCAAGGTCATTGCGGATGAAGCGGCGAAGCAGGCCGAAGAGATCGCCGATCTCGGTCGCCGGCCGCGACCAGTTTTCCGACGAGAAGGAAAAGATGGTGAGATAGACGATGCCGAGCTCGTGCGCCGCCCGCACCACGCGGCGCAGCGCCTCGACGCCGCGGCGATGGCCTTCCGCCCGCGGCAGTCCACGCGCAGCCGCCCAGCGCCCGTTCCCGTCCATGATGATCGCAACATGGAGGGGATAGGCGGAGCGATCCGGTCCGTCGGTGGCTGGCGCGGCGTTAGACATCCGTCTTTCCTAAACCGTGAGGATTTCCTTTTCCTTAGCCGCAAGCAGCGCGTCGATCTCGGAAATCGTCCCGTCGGTCGCCTTCTGCACGTCGTTCGACAGGCGCTCCTGGTCATCCTCGGAGATTTCGTGATTCTTCTCGAGCTTCTTGACGATATCGAGCCCGTCGCGGCGGACGTGACGGACGGCCACGCGCGCAGCTTCCGCGTATTTGTGGGCGACTTTCACCAGCTCCTTGCGGCGGTCGGCGTTGAGCTCGGGAACGCGCAGGCGCAAGACCTGGCCTTCGGTGGCGGGCGACAGTCCAAGATTTGAATCTACAATCGCTTTTTCAACGGCCTTGACCAGCGACTTGTCCCAGACCTGCACGGAAAGCAGCCGCGGCTCCGGCACGCTGATGGTCGCAACCTGGTTCAAAGGCATGTGGCTGCCATAGGCGTCGACCTGCACCGGCTCCAGCATGGACGCAGCGGCGCGGCCGGTGCGCAGGCCTCCCAATTCGTGTTTCAGCGCCTGGGTGGCGCCTTGCATGCGGCGCTTCACTTCGTTGATGTCGAAACCAGGTGTTGGCATAAGCCTCTCCCTCTCCTCAAAGTTTGCCGCCACCCGTTCAGGGGTTTTGGCGGCCATCGCCGGTCAGCCGGCGACGATCGTGCCGTAGCCGGTGCCACGCAGGATCGCGCCGATCGAACCCGGTTCGGCGATCGAGAACACGATGATAGGCAGCGACGTCTCCCGGGCAAGCGCGAATGCGGTTGCATCCATCACCTTGTAGCCACCTTCGATCGCCTGTTTGTAGGTCAGGCGGTCAAATCGCTTGGCCGAGGGGTCTTTCTTCGGGTCGGCGCTGTAGACGCCGTCGACATTGGTGGCCTTGAGCACGGCCTGCGCGCCGATTTCGGCCGCCCGCAGCACCGCTGTCGTGTCGGTCGTGAAGAAGGGGTTGCCGGTGCCGCCGCCGAGCAGCACGATCCTGCCTTCGGCAAGATATTTGTGCGCCGCACTGCGGGTGAACAGCTCGGAAATCTCGGGCATGACGAAGGCCGACAGCGTGCGCGCCGGCGTGCCCTTGCGCTCGATGGCGGCCTCCAGCGCGAGGCAGTTCATCATGGTCGCGAGCATGCCCATGGTGTCGCCGGTGGGCCGCGACACGCCGCGGGAAGAGACCTCCACGCCGCGGACGATGTTGCCGCCGCCGACCACGACCGCGACCTCGGTGCCGAGCTTTTGCGCTGCGATCACTTCGCCGGCGATGCGGTCGATGGTCGGCTGGTCGAAGCCAACGCCTTGCGAGCCGGCGAGATACTCGCCCGAGAGTTTCACCACGACGCGGCGGTAGACCGGCTCAGCCATGCGTATCGCTTCCTTCTCCGGCGCAGGTTGCGCTCCTCGGCGCGACCTCGCGCCGGAAAGCGCCGGCCGGCGGTTACTTCTTGCCGCTGGCTGCGGCGACTTCGGCCGCGAAATCGGATTCCTGCTTCTCGATTCCCTCGCCGAGAGCATAGCGCACAAAACCGGTAATCTTGATGGGCGCGCCGACTTTGCCCTCAGCTTCCTTCACCGCCTGCGCCACCGACTTGCCGGTGTCGTGGATGAAGGCCTGCTCGAGCAGGCAGACTTCCTTGTAGTAGGTCTTCAGACCGGACTCGACGATCTTCTCGATCACGTTCTCGGGCTTGCCCTGCTGGCGATATTTGTCGGCCAGCACGTCCTTTTCGCGCTTGACCAGCTCCGGATCGAGGCCGGCCGGATCCAGCGCCTGCGGATTGGCCGCGGCAACATGCATCGCCAGCTGGCGGCCGAGCGCGGCGAGTTCGTCGGTCTTGCCGCCCAATTCCAGCGCGACCAGCACGCCCATCTTGCCGGCGCCCTCGATGACGGCGCCATGGATGTAGCTCGACACCACGCCCTTGCCCACTTCGAGCGAAGCGGCGCGGCGCAGCGTCATGTTCTCGCCGATGGTGGCGATGGCATCGTTGATGGCGATCTCGACGGTGACGTCGCCGACCTTGGCAGCCTTGATCTTCTCGACATCGGCGCCGACATCGAGCGCGACCTGCGCGATCATCTTGACGAGGCCCTGGAACTGGCCGTTGCGGGCGACGAAGTCGGTCTCCGAGTTGACCTCGACGACGACGCCCTTGGTGCCCTTGGTCAGCGCGCCGATCAGGCCTTCGGCGGCGACGCGGCCGGACTTCTTGGCAGCCTTGGAGAGGCCCTTCTTGCGCAGCCAATCCTGCGCTGCCGTCATGTCGCCGGCGGTCTCGGTGAGCGCATTCTTGCAGTCCATCATGCCCGCGCCGGTGAACTCGCGGAGATCCTTGACCATCGCAGCCGTGATCGTAGCCATTGCTAAACGTCCTTCTTGCCTGTCAGGGCAGGTGCGGCGCGGCCCAACACCACGCCGGCATCCGCCGCAGGTAATACGTCAGTGGAGGAAACCAAGCGGGTGGCCGGGATGAGACCCGGCCACGTCGAACGCTATTCCGCTTCCGCGGTGAGCGCCTTGGCCTTGGCGACCCAGGCATCGGCGCGGCTGGAAAGCCCGACTTCTTCGCCGATCTTGTGCGCGGTGTCGTGATCGAGTTCGGCGAGCTGCCAGTAGTGGAAGATGCCGGCGTCGTTGAACTTCTTCTCGATCGCGCCGGACACGCCGGGCAGCTTCTTGAGATCGTCGGCCGGTCCGCGCGGACCGGCAAGGCCCTGGAAGCCGGCGGTGGGTGCAGGGAGTTCTTCCTGGATCGGCGGCTTTGCCGCCGCACCGACGTCGATGCCGGAATCGCCCTGCGCGCGCGAGATGCCGTCGATGACAGCGCGGGCCACCAGGTCGCAATACAGCGAAATGGCGCGGCCGGCGTCGTCATTGCCCGGGACCACATAGGTGATGCCCTTCGGATCCGAATTGGTGTCGACGATCGCGGCAACGGGGATGTTGAGCCGCTGCGCTTCCTGGATCGCGATGTCTTCCTTGTTGGTGTCGATCACGAAGATCATGTCGGGCAGACCGCCCATCTCCTTGATGCCGCCGAGCGAACGGTCGAGCTTGTCGCGCTCGCGCTGCAGCGTCAGCCGCTCCTTCTTGGTGTAGGAAGTGGCGTCGCCCGAGGAGAGCACTTCCTCGAGATGACGCAGGCGCTTGATCGAGCCCGAGATGGTGCGCCAGTTGGTCAGCGTGCCGCCGAGCCAGCGCGAATTGACGAAATACTGCGCCGAGCGCTTGGCGGCTTCCGCCACGCCTTCCTGCGCCTGCCGCTTGGTGCCGACGAACAGCACGCGGCCGCCCTTGGCGACGGTGTCGCTGACGGCCTGCAGTGCACGGTGCAGCATCGGCACGGTCTGCGCGAGGTCGATGATGTGGATGTTGTTGCGGGCGCCGAAAATGTACTCCGACATTTTCGGATTCCAGCGGTGGCTTTGGTGGCCAAAGTGCACGCCAGCTTCGAGCAGCTGACGCATAGTGAAGTCGGGTAGCGCCATAGTTCTGATTCTCCGGTTGGTTCCTCCGGAAACGTGTGAGCAAACGAGCCTTGCGGCCCGGTTGCCACCGGACGGCCTTTTGAGCCATGTTTCCGTGTGAGATGGGCGGCTTATAGAGCCGGCCTGCCGGGTTCGCAAGGATTTCCGGCGCAATTCTCGCGCGATTCAGGCCTGCAAATGGGCCCACGCGCGGCCGCACCGGTCTCCGAGAACAGGGCCGATGCGGCCATTTCCTAGCATTTCGGTACGTTCGGCGGGCATCGCTTGGCCGCTGCCGGCGCGACCGGCCTCGGCGGCGGCGCGGCCACACGTGGCGGCGGAGGTGGCGGTGGCGCGGCCACCCGCGCGGTCGGCGGCGGAGCGCTGACCCTGGGCGGCGGAGGCGGTGGCGCGGTCACACGCGGCGGTGGCGGTGACGGGGCTGCGATCCGTGGCTGAGGCGGCGGCGTGGGCCGCGACATCTGCGGCGGTGGCGGCGGCGTCGGACGCGACAGTTGCGGCGGCGTGCGGGCGGCCTGCGAAACGCCTGGCGGCGCGTGCGGAGCGGAGGTCACGCTCGGTTTGGGTGGCGCCCCGGCACCAGGCGGATGGGGCGGTAGCGCGGAAGGAGCCGCGGTCGTTGACCCCACTCTCGGTGGAGGCCCGCCCGGAGCGCCTGGTGGCTTTGGCGTGCCCGCGACGGCAGGTACATTGCTGCCCGGCAATTTGGGAGCGCCGGCGCCGCGGCGCACCAGCCGGTGCAGCGGCGGCGGGCCCTGCTCCCGGTTGCTGGCCCGAAGGCGGCGTCACAAGTCTCGGCATTGGGATTGGCTGGCCCCGGCGCTCCGGTCGCGGCACTCGGCGGCGGGGGCGGCGCACCCTTCGTTCCCGGCACCGGCAGCGCATTGGCTTTCGGCAAGGTTTGACCTTGCGGAGCGAGCGCCGGCGCGTTGGCAGGCTGAGTTGATGGTAGCGCGTTAGCTGGCTGCACGGCCGGCGCGGGATTGACGCCGGGCTTGATCGCCGCATTGGCAGGGTTGATCGATGCGCTCGGCGGCACTGGCGCCTTGCCTTGCTGGATCAGCGTGGCGCGTTGCGCGACCGACGGCGGCAGCGCGGGGCTGGCGCTACCCGGGGCGGGAGCCGGGACCGCTCCGGGGACACCGCCCTTGCTACCCGGCAGAACAGCGGCGGCTCCCGGCGCTCCCTGCCCCGGGGCAGAGCCCTGCGGCGGCGGCGGCCGGTTGATCACGGTGTTGATGACCGTGGTGTTGTGGATGTTGGCGAAGATGATGTTGTTCGGCGGCGGCGCGACATAGACGGGCGCGCGCACATACACCGGCATCGGCACGAACATCGGCTGCGGCAGGATGAACAGCCCGATCGGCGGCGGTGGCGGCGCAAGGATGACGAAGTCCGGCGGCGGCGGCGGCAGGAAATAGACCGGCGGCGGCGGCGGCGGCGCGAAGTCGTAATAGGGATCGCTGAAGACCACGATCGGCCGATTGACGTAGACGAGTTCCTCCGGCGGCGGCGGCGGTACATCGTAGTCCATGACGGCAAAGGCCGGCGGTGGCTCCAGCGGCTGGGTCAGGATGGCAAGCCGGCGCCGTGCGTCTTCGGCGTGCGGCCCGTTCGGGTAGCGGCGCAGATAGGACCAGTAGGCCTGTGGCGTGTCGGCGCGATAGGTGCGCATCCAGGTGATGGCCTCGCGCCGCGCGGCCGCAAGCGCCCGTACTCGCCTCGCCAGGGGATCGCCGGCATAAGCCGTGACGAACTCGTCATAGCCCTGCAGCGTGTCGCGTTCGAGCGCCGCCGCATAGGCGTCGCGCGGACCGAGGTCGCGGATCGGCTTGCTCCTGACCGAAGCAACCTGATCGGACGCCACCGGCGGCGCGTCGGGAGCGCGATCGAAGAACACGAAGTTGGTTTCGAGCTTCTGCGCGTGCCACGGCACCTGCGCGCCCTTGCTCGCGTCGTTGACGCGCAAGCGCAGCCGATCGAACAGGTCAGGCAGCGGCAGGCCGCCGGTGCGGATCATCTCGGCGAGCGACTGCGCATAAGCGCCATAGGGCCCCGGCTCGCTTGGCGCCACCGTGCCCGGCGCGGCATTGAAGGCGACCAGCATGCGCGCTTCGGGCTCGACCAGCGCAAGACCGCCGGCGATCGGCTGCCCGCCCTCGATGAAGGGCTGCTGGCGCGCGGCATCCAGCACCACGATGCTCGCCTTCATCGGCAGGGAACCGAGCCGGCGCAGGTAGTCGTTGAGGCGCACGCCCTCGATCGGGATGTCGCCTTCCCGCGCCAGCGGCGAATCGACGGGGATGAAGTAGTTCTCGCCGGCGAGCTGCACCCCGTAGCCGGCGAGATAGATCATCGCCACGGTGTCCGGCCCGGACTGCTCCGCCTTCTGCAGGAAATCGCGAAGGCTGCGGCGCAGCGTGTCGCCGTCGAGATCGCGCGCGCCGACCACGTCGAAGCCGGCCGCCTGCAGCGTCTGGGCGATCAGGCCGGCGTCATTGGCCGCGGTCGCCAGCGGCGATTTGGCATAGGCGCCGTTGCCGACGACCAGCGCGATGCGCTTTTCCTGCTGCTGGGCCACCGCCGCACCGTTCGTACCGGCAAGGCCGAGCACGACGGCAAGGCAAAATACGATTGCTGAAAATTTCCTGGAGGCGCCCATTTTGTCCATCACCGCCGCAGATGTCCCATCGGGAACCTTAGCGCGCCCGAACCTGAACAGCATTTGAACAAAAAGCGCTGCCAATAAGGCAGCCGGCGCGCCCTGTCTCAATTAACCTGGCTCAATTACAGCGTCTGCACGTCCACCACGCCTGCGACCGCCTTCAGGGCGCCTGCGATCTGCGGCGAGACCTTGAAGCGGCCGGGCAGCTTCATTTCGATCTCGGTTTCGAGGTCGAGCATCAGCACCAGCGAGACGTCGCCGTCGGCGCCGCCTGCGGGCGCGGCTGCAGGTTTCGCCTGCGGCGCGCGCGAGGGCCCGCCGTTAGTGGGCGCCGTTTCCGGCATGTTGAGGCGGCGCGCGATGGAATCGAGCGGCTTGGTGTCGCGCAGGAAGATGCGCAGGCCCTTTTGGGTTTTCGCAGCCGCGTCATCGAGCGGCTCGGCATGCAGCACGCGGGCGCGGACGTCCTCGCCCTGCAATTCCGCGCCGAGCTGCAGCAGCACGGCCGCGCCAGGCTCCAAGACTTCGCGATATTGCGCGAGCCCTTCCGAGAACAGCACGGCCTCGAAATGGCCGGTCGGATCGGACAGGCCCATGATGCCCATCTTGTTGCCGGTCTTGGTGCGGCGCTCCATGCGCGACACCACGGTCGCCGCCACCTTGCCCGCCGTCGCGCCGGTCTTCACGGCGCGCGAAAACTCCGCCCAGCTCTGCACGCGCAGCCGCTTCAGCACGGTCGCGTAGTCGTCGAGCGGATGGCCGGACAGGAAGAAGCCGATCGCGTCATATTCGCGCCGCAGCCGTTCGGCCGGCAGCCACGGCTCGATCTGCGGCAGCACGATGGACGGCGCGTCCGCAGCGCTGCCGAACATGTCGTTCTGGCCCGATGTCGCCGGCCTCATGGCTGCGCTGGCAGGCGGCCAGCATGGCGTCCGCACCGGCAAAGACGCGCGCGCGGTTCGGCTCCAGCGTGTCGAAGGCGCCGGCCGCCGCAAGGCTCTCGATGATGCGCTTGTTGATGGCGCGCGGATTGACCCGCGCGGCAAAATCGGCGAGCGAGGTGAAGGCGCCCTTCTTGCGCTCCTCCACGATCATCTCGACCGCCTGCGGGCCGACGCCCTTCAACGCGGCAAGCGCGTAGTAGATCGTGTTCTCGCCGACCTCGAAGGTGACGCCGGAGCGGTTGACGTTGGGCGCCTCGACCTTGATGCCGAGCCGCTGCGCCTCGGAGCGAAATTCGCTGAGCTTGTCGGTGTTGTTGAGATCGAGCGTCATCGACGCGGCGATGAACTCGACCGGGTAATGCGCCTTCATGTAGGCGGTGTGATAGGACACCAGCGCATAGGCCGCGGCGTGGCTCTTGTTGAAGCCGTAGTCGGCGAATTTCGCCAGCAGTTCGAAGATCGTGTCGGCCTGCCCCTTCGGCACGTTGTTCTTGACCGAGCCGGCGACGAAGACGGCGCGCTGCTTCTCCATCTCGGCGCGGATCTTCTTGCCCATGGCGCGGCGCAGCAGGTCGGCGTCACCCAAGCGAGTAGCCGGCCATCACCTGCGCGATCTGCATCACCTGTTCCTGGTAGATGATGACGCCGAAGGTCTCCTTCAGGATCGGCTCGAGCATCGGATGCAGATATTCCGGCTCCTCGTCGCCATGCTTGCGCGCGCAATAGGTCGGGATGTTCGCCATCGGACCCGGACGATACAGCGCCACCAGCGCGATGATGTCCTCGAAACGGTCGGGCCGCATGTCGACCAGCGCGCGCCGCATGCCCTGACTTTCAACCTGGAACACGCCGACCACGTCGCCGCGCGCCAGCATCTGGTAACTCTTCGCGTCGTCGAGCGGCAGCGTCGCCAGATCGACATCGACGTTGCGCTGCTTCAGCAGCTTGACCGCGACATCGAGCACCGTCAGCGTCTTCAGGCCGAGGAAGTCGAATTTGACGAGGCCCGCCGGCTCCACCCATTTCATGTTGAACTGGGTGACCGGCATGTCGGACTTGGGATCGCGGTAGAGCGGCACCAGTTCGCTGAGCGGCCGGTCGCCGATCACGATGCCGGCGGCGTGGGTCGAGGCGTGCCGCGTCAGGCCTTCGAGGCGCTGGGCGATGTCGAAGGCGCGCGCCACCACGGGATCTTCGTCGCGGAACGCCTGCAGCTTCGGCTCGCTGGCGATCGCGGCCGCCAGGGTCACGGGTGCTGCCGGATTTTGCGGCACCAGTTTGGTCAGCTTGTCGACCTGGCCGTAGGGCATCTGCAGCACGCGGCCGACGTCGCGCAGCACGCCGCGCGCCTGCAAGCGTGCCGAAGGTGATGATCTGGGCCACCTGGTCGCGGCCGTAGCGCTCCTGCACGTAGGAGATCACCTCGCCGCGGCGGTCCTGGCAGAAGTCGATGTCGAAGTCCGGCATCGACACGCGCTCGGGATTGAGGAAGCGCTCGAACAGCAGGCCAAAGCGGATCGGATCGAGGTCGGTGATGGTGAGCGCCCAGGCCACCAGCGAGCCGGCGCCGGAGCCGCGTCCCGGCCCCACCGGAATGCCGATCGACTTCGCGTGCTTGATGAAATCGGCCACGATCAGGAAGTAGCCCGCATAGTTCATGCGCATGATGACGTCGAGCTCGAAGGCCAGGCGCGCGCTGTATTCCTCCTCCGTGGTGCCCTGCGAGACGCCGTGCACGCGCAGGCGATCGGCAAGGCCCTCCTCGGCCTGGCGGCGCAATTCGCCGTTCTCGGCTTCCTGCGCATTGGCGTCGGCGCCGACGGTGAAGCGCGGCAGGATGGGTTTTCGCGTCATCGGCCGGAACGCGCAGCGCTCGGCGATCTCGACGGTGGACGCCAGCGCCTCGGGAATGTCGGCGAACAGCACCGCCATCTCGGCGCGGGTCTTGAAGCGGTGATTTGGCGTCAGCTGGTCGCGGTCGGTCTCGGCGATCAGCCGGCCGCCGGCGATGCAGAGCAGCGCATCATGGGCCTCGTAGTCGTCATTGCCGGCGAAATACGGCTCGTTGGTCGCAACCAGCGGCAGGCCCTTTGCATAGGCGAGATCGATCAGGCCGGCCTCGACGCGGCGCTCGCGGTCCATGCCGTGGCGCTGCAGCTCGACATAGAGGCGATCGCCGAACAGCTTTGCCAGTTGCTCGCAGCGCGCCGCCGCAAGCTCGGTATTGCCGGCGCCGAGCGCCATCGCGATCGGCCCATCAGGGCCGCCGGTCAGCGCGATGATGTCTTCGGCTTCGCCATCGAGCCAGTCGAGCTTGATGTGCGGCGACTGATGCACCGGCGTCTCGAGGAAGGCGCGCGAATTGAGCCGCATCAGGCTGCGGTAGCCGCGCTCGCGCGCGGCGAGCAGCACGACCCGCGACGGCGAAGCCGCATGCGCGTTGCGCGCATTGGGATCCTGGTCGCCGAAATCGATGGCGAGCTCGCAGGCCCACGATCGGCTGGATGCCGTAGCCCGCCATCTTGTCGGAGAATTCCAGCGCCCCGAACATGTTGTCGGTGTCGGTCAGCGCCAGCGCCGGCTGGCGGTCCGCCTTGGCGAGCTCGCCGAGCTTGGCGATCTTGATCGAGCCCTTCAGCAGCGAATAGGCGGAATGGACGTGGAGATGGACGAATCCGGCGTTGGGCATGGAACGGTTTGGGCTCGCGTCTGGGCGGGATGAGCGATCACTCAAGCCGGTTCCGGCTCGCAACTCGCCAAGCGATGGTGAAGGCTCAACTCCGCCAAGTCCACGCCAAAGCCGCGCGGCCGCAACACCCTTCCCGCTTATCCCCAAAGCGGTGGCCGCCATCAGAGCTGGGTGAACAGTTGCGCCCACACCGCGACCATCCCGACGAACAGCGTCAGCGACGCCAGAGCTGCAGCTTCTTCCACGAAAATCTTCAACATGCTCGCCTCCCAAGATCGACTCAGAACATATGCGGAACATTGTTCCTTTTCTGTTCTCATCGTCAAGGCGAAAAATCAGACCCCAATCGGCTGGGTTAACAAAGCGTTGCGGACGCTAGCGATGGGGTCGGTGCGCAGATGGTGAGGTGACGGGAACCGGCCCGTGACGCATTGCGCCTGAGAATCGGGTGGCGCAGCTAATCCAGCTCGACGACCTGGCCATTGGCCAGCGACACCCGCCGGTCCATGCGGTTGGCGAGTTCCATGTTGTGGGTCGCGATCAGCATGGCCACGCGCGTCGCCCGCACCAGCTGCATCAGCGCATTGAAGACGTGGTCGGCGGTCTGCGGATCGAGATTGCCGGTCGGCTCGTCCGCCAGCAGCGCCCGCGGCGCGTTGGCAACCGCACGCGCGATCGCCACACGCTGCTGCTCGCCGCCGGAAAGTTCGGCGGGCCGATGGTTGACGCGTTCGGCCAGCCCCAGATAGGTCAGAATTTCGGTCGAGCGCTTGATGGTCTCGGAGCGCTTCAGGCCGCGGATCATCTGCGGCAGCATGACGTTTTCCAGCGCGGTGAATTCCGGCAGCAGGCGGTGCGACTGGTAGACGAAGCCGATGTCGGAGCGTCGGATCTGCGTGCGGTCGGCGTCCGCAAGCTGCGAGGTCGGCGTTCCCCCCACATAGACCTCGCCGTCGTCGGGCGTCTCGAGCAGACCCGCGATATGCAGCAGCGTCGATTTGCCGGTACCTGACGGTGCCACCAGCGCCACCGACTGTCCCGGCCACAGCGCGAGCTTGGCGCCGTCGAGGATGGTCAGCGTGGCTTCGCCCTGACGATATTGCCGCCTGATCTCGTGAAGATAGATGACCGGTACGTCTTCCGCCCCCTGCTCCATCTGTCCCTCACTCGTACCGGAGCGCGTCGACGGGATCGAGGCGCGCGGCGCGCCACGACGGATAGAGCGTCGCCAGGAACGACAGCGTCAGCGCCATGATCACGACCGCGGCGGTCTCGCCGAAATCGACCTCGGCCGGCAGGCGCGACAGAAAGTACAGCTCCGGCGAGAACAGTTCGGTGTTGGTCAGCCAGGACAGGAACTGGCGGATGGTTTCGATGTTCATGCAGATCAAGAGGCCGACGAAGAATCCGGTGATCGTGCCGACCACGCCGATCGCGGCGCCCGTGATCAGGAACACCCGCATGATCGAGCCTTGCGAGGCGCCCATGGTGCGCAGGATCGCGATGTCCTGGCCCTTGTCCTTCACCAGCATGATCAGGCCGGAGACGATGTTGAGCGCCGCCACCAGCACGATCATGGTCAGGATCAGGAACATCACGTTGCGCTCGACCTGCAGCGCGTTGAAGAAGGTCGAGTTGCGCTGCCGCCAGTCGACCAGGAACACCGGCCGGCCGGCGGCCTCCGTCACCAGTTTCCGGTAGGTGTCGATCTTGTCGGGATTGGCGGTGAACACCTCGATCGCGGTGACGTCGTTGTTGCGGTTGAAATAGGCCTGCGATTCCGCCAGCGGCATGAAGACGAAGCCGGCGTCGTATTCCGACATGCCGATCTCGAACACCGCGACGATCTTGTACGGCTTGATGCGCGGCGTCGTACCCATCGGGGTCACCGCCCCCTTCGGCGCCACCAGCGTGACGCTGTCGCCGGCATGCAGCGAGAGCTGGTCGGCGAGCCGCCGGCCGATCGCGACGCCCTGCCCCTCGTCAAAGCCCTCGATCGAGCCCTGCTTGATGTTCTTGGCAATCGAGGTGAGGTTGTTGAGGTCATCGGCGCGCATGCCGCGCACCAGCACGCCGGAGGCGTTGAAGGCGCTGGACGCCAGCGCCTGACCGTCCACCACGGGTGCGGCGAGCCGGATGCCCTGCACCTGGCTGATGCGGTCGGCGACGTCCTTCCAGTCGGTCAGCGGCAACTCCAGCGGCTGCACCAGAAGATGGCCGTTGAGGCCGAGGATCTTGTCCAGCAGTTCCTTGCGAAAACCGTTCATGACCGCCATCACGATGATCAGCGTGGCGACGCCGAGCATGATGCCGAGGAACGAAAAACCGGCGATGACGGAGATGAAGCCCTCCTTGCGGCGCGCCCGCAGATAGCGTCCCGACAGCAGCCACTCGAAGGGCGCAAAAGGTGCGGTGCGTTGCGGCTCGGTCATGGCCTGATCCATTACCCGTACCGCAGCGCGTCGACGGGATCGAGGCGGGCGGCGCGCCACGACGGGTATAGCGTCGCCAGAAACGACAGCGTCAGCGCCATGATCACCACGGCGGTGGTTTCGCCGAAGGCGAGCTTGGCCGGAAGCCGCGAGAGGAAATACAACTCTTTCGGAGCCAGGTCGGTGCTGGTGAGCCAGGACAGGAATTGCTGGATCGATTCGATGTTGAGGCAGATCACCAGCCCTACCAGGAAACCGACAATCGTGCCGACCACGCCGATCGCGGCGCCCGTGATCAGGAACACCCGCATGATCGATCCCTGCGAGGCGCCCATGGTGCGCAGGATCGCGATGTCCTGGCCCTTGTCCTTCACCAGCATGATCAGGCCGGAGACGATGTTGAGCGCGGCCACCAGCACGATCATGGTCAGGATCAGGAACATCACATTGCGCTCGACCTGCAGCGCGTTGAAGAAGGTCGAGTTGCGCTGCCGCCAGTCGACCAGGAACACCGGCCGGCCCGCGGCCTCCGTCACGGCCTTGCGGAAACCGTCGATCTCGTCGGGGTTCGTCGTGAACACCTCGATCGCGGTGACGTCGTCCTTGCGATTGAAGTAGGCCTGCGATTCCGCCAGCGGCATGAAGACGAAGCTGGAATCATATTCCGACATGCCGATCTCGAACACGGCCGCGATCCGGTAAGGCTTGATGCGCGGCGTGATGCCCATCGGCGTCACCGCCCCCTTCGGCGCCACCAGCGTGATGGTGTCGCCGGCATGCAGCGAGAGCTGGTCGGCGAGCCGCCGGCCGATCGCAACGCCCTGCCCCTCGTCGAAGCCATCGAGCGAACCCTGCTTGATGTTCCGGGCGATGGAGGTGAGGTTGTCCAAATCGTCCGCCCGCATGCCCCGCACCAGCACGCCCGAGGCGTTGAAATAGGACGACGCCAGCGCCTGACCGTCCACCACGGGCGCGGCGAGCCGGATGCCCTGTAGCTGGCTGATGCGGTCGGCGACGTCCTTCCAGTCGGTCAGCGGCGACTCCAGCGGCTGCACCAGCAGGTGGCCGTTGAGGCCCAGGATCTTGTCGAGCAGTTCCTTGCGAAAACCGTTCATGACCGCCATCACGATGATCAGCGTGGCAACGCCGAGCATGATGCCGAGGAACGAGAACCCGGCGATGACGGAGATGAATCCTTCCCTGCGGCGCGCCCGCAGATAGCGTCCCGACAGCAGCCACTCGAAGGGCGCAAAAGGTGCGGTGCGTTGCGGCTGTGTCATGGTCTCATCCATAGCTTGATAATCCCATGATTCGGGCCAAATGTGGCCGCAATAGCCCGCGCGCGGTGGATAAGAACCGGTATCCTGCGCTCGAAAACGTCACGCGCGCGCGACGACGTCGGCCGGACTGATGTTCTCGCGCGAGCCGTCGGCGCGGCGTTTCACCTCGACCTTGCCTTCGGCAAGGCCCTTGGGGCCGACCAGAATCTGCCAGGGAACGCCGATCAGGTCGGCGCCCGCGAATTTCGCACCGGCGCGCTGGTCGGTGTCGTCATAGAGGACGTCGACGCCCTTGGCGGTCAGTTCTGCGTAGAGCTTCTCGCAGGCGCCATCGACCGCAGCATCGCCCTGCTTCAGGTTCAGAATCGTGGCGCGGAACGGCGCCACTGCTTCCGGCCATTTGATGCCGGCATCGTCATGGCAGGCCTCGATGATGGCGCCGACCAGACGGGAGACGCCGACGCCGTAGGAACCGCCATGGATCGGCACATCGACGCCATCGGGGCCGGCGACCAGCGCCTTCATGGAGTCGGAATACTTCGTGCCGAAATAGAATATCTGGCCGACCTCGATGCCGCGGGTGTGCAGCCGCTTGTCGGCCGGGACTTCGCTTTCGAAGCGCGCGCCATCGTGCACGTCTTCGGTAGCGGCATAGACCGAAGTCCATTGCTTGATGATCGGCGTCAGATCCCCCTCGTAGTCGGTATCATCGGCCGGGATCGGCAGGTCGAGCACATCCTTGTTGCAATAGACGCCGGACTCGCCGGTCTCGGCGAGCACGATGAATTCATGGCTGAGGTCGCCGCCGATCGGGCCGGTCTCGGCGCGCATCGGGATCGCCTTCAGCCCCATCCGCGCGAAGGTGCGCAGGTACGCGACGAACATCTTGTTGTAAGCGCGCCGCGCCGCCGCTTCGTCGAGATCGAAGGAGTAGGCATCCTTCATCAGGAACTCGCGGCCGCGCATCACGCCGAAGCGCGGGCGCTGCTCGTCACGGAACTTCCACTGGATGTGGTAGAGATTGAGCGGCAGGCTGCGGTACGACTTGATGTAGGCGCGAAAAATCTCGGTGATCATCTCCTCGTTGGTCGGACCATAGAGCAGTTCGCGCTTGTGGCGGTCGGCGATGCGCAGCATTTCCGGACCGTAAGCGTCGTAACGGCCGCTCTCGCGCCAGAGATCGGCCAACTGCAGCGTCGGCATCAACAGTTCCAGCGCGCCGGCGCGGTCCTGCTCCTCGCGCACGATCTGCTCGATCTTCTTCAGCACCCGAAAACCCAGCGGCAGCCAGGCATAGATGCCGGCGGCTTCCTGCCGGATCATGCCGGCGCGCAGCATCAGCCGGTGCGAGACGATCTCCGCTTCCTTCGGGTTCTCTTTCAGGATCGGCAGGAAGAACCGCGACAGTCGCATGGGCTTTGGCTCGAGAGGATTCGGGGGAAACGGCAGACGCAGTCAAACCGGATTGGGTGGCAAAACACAAGACCGGGGCCGGTGAAACCGCGCTAAACAAGCGGAATTCCTTCCGTTTTCGAGCGATCCGGGTTTACTTGATCACGATTGGCGCTTGGATGCTGACCTTGTCGGTATCGGAGATCGCAATGCCAAGGCCAAGCGTCCACCGCCCGGCTTTCGGCAACGTGAGCCGTGCGAGCCATTGGGCGTCGCCGCGACGCTCGGCTGCGACCGACATTGGTTTTGCACCGGCCTTATCGCCAGCCTTGTCGCGAGCCTTGGCGAGCGTGACCATCACGGACTTCGCCGTCAGCGGCTTCTCGTCCATGGTCTCGAGCTGGATGGTGATTTCCACCGGACCGGCGCGCGCCGGTGACACCGTCACGTTTGCCATCGCCTTCTCGGTATGAAGGTGCGTGAAGAAGCTGTCGTCGGCCGCGGCAGCAGGTCCTGCCACAAGGCAGGACACCAGGCCAAGCGTCAGCAGACGCCACAGGTCGCTCACCTCCGCTACTTCTTCATCATATGGCCGCCGGAGTCGCCGCCGCCGGGGGCCTGCGCGCCGACGCCCTGCACGTCCAGCGACACGTTCACCTTGCCGGCCTTTTCGAACTGCAGCGTCACCGGCACCTTGTCACCCTGCTTGAGCTGGGTCTTCAGGTCCAACAGCATCATGTGATTGCCGCCGGGCGCCAGCTTCACGGTCTTGCCGGGTTCGATGACGAGCCCCTGGTCGAGCGGGCGCATCCTCATGACGCCGCCATCCATCGCCATCTCGTGGATCTCGACGCGGCCGGCGACATCGCCGCTACCCCCTATCAACTTGTCGGCGGCGCTGCCCTTGTTCTCGATGGTGAGGTAGCCGCCCGCGACTTTCGCGCCCGTCGGCGTTTGCCGGCTCCAGGCCTGAGAGATGACGAGATCGCCGGCCTTGACGTCCTCGGCGCGGACGGGTGCGGCGAGTAGCGCTGTAAGCGCCGCAGCGCATGCAATCGTGCAAACAAGTTTCTTCATGGCTTCCTTCGCATCCAGTTCAGACGTGTTTCACTTCCTGGCGGCAAGCTGCCGCGCGGTCCATTGCTCGAGATCGGCGATTTCGGCCGAGCCCTCGATGGTCGTCGTCTCGCCTTCACGGGTGATCAGCAGCGTGCGGGGAATGTCACCCTGCCAGGCCGGATCGATCTCGAAGCGCAGGCGATCGGCAAAGCCGTCGAAAATCCAGTTCTCCGCCGGCGCAAGACCCGACCGTTCCAGCATCGCGCGGGTGGCCGCCGGCAGATCGGGGACGAAGTCGGCGCTGATCGTCACCATGTCGATGTCGGGATGGTCCTTCATGAAGGCGCCGAGCTGCGGCAGCTCGACCTTGCAGGGGCCGCAGGTCACGCCCCAGAAATGCACGATGGTCGGACGTCCCGAATGCGCCTTCATCAGCTCCTGCCAGCTGCCCCGCCCGAACGGTTTGAGCTCCGTCTCCGAAGCCCGCGCGGACGCCGGCACCAGCAGGGCCAGCAACAGGGCGATTGCGAGAAATTCCCGTCTCATGACTGGTCCCCAATCGGGATGAAACGATAGCCGTCGACTTTCGTCATCCAGGAAAGATAGGTACGCCGCCCATCCGTCACCAGCAACGGATGATCCGACGTATCGGATGTCTCGGCGATGGCCCTCGGCTCGGTCCAGCTCTGCCCGTCATCGGCAGAGGTCATCAGCTTGACGGTGGTCTTCTCGCCGTCGAATTCCTTCCACGCCATCGACAAGTCCATGCGGTCCTGCCAGCAGGTATGGCCGCGAGGGAGAGCGTTTCGGGTCTCCAATGGCTGATGGCGCCGAAAAGCTTTTGCCGCCGTCGCGCGAGGAAGCATAGAACAGGCCCTTGCGCGCCTTGCCGTTGGTGAACCAGCTCACGTGATAGATGCCGTTGGCCGCAATCGCAAGGCTCGGACCGTGATGCGGGCATGCGGCGATCTGCCAGTCGTCGATGCTGACCCGGCGCGGTTCACCCGCCGTCGCAGGGTCGGCAAAGGTGATGACCGCGTGATCGCGGACGCCACCCTCAAAGATATTCCGGAACACGACCACAGGGTGGTTTTGCGGATCGAACGCAAGGCCGAGACGGCAGCATTCGCAGGTGTTGTCGATCGCCATCCGCGCGTCGGAATAGGTCGCGCCGCCGTCCTTTGAAGAGGCGAAGAACAGCGCCGCGCCGTCGTATTTCTTGCCGGCCTGCTGAACGGGAACGCGGTTGCGCTTGTCGAGCCAGGCAGCAAAGACCTCGCCGTTATTGTCGAACGCGATCGCCTCAAAACGCTGGCTCTCGTTGCTATCCGTGATCGGACGTGCGGCGGCAAAACTCTTTCCGCCGTCGTCCGAGCGCGTAAAGAGCACCTGGCCGTTGAAGGCCTTGTCCTTGAAGATGGAGAACGCCAGCGCAATGCGGCCCTTGCGGTCGATGGCGATCTTCGGGCGCGCATCCGGCCCCCAGTCGAGATTGAGCCGCTCCGGCGTTGCCGCAACCGGCGGCGAAAAGCTCTTGCCGGCATCGCGGGAGCTCGCCACCGAGATTTTGCCGCCGGCCATCCAGGCCAGCCACAGCGTTCCATCCGACGCAAAGACCGGCGTCACCTTCGAGGCGCAGCGCAGCTCCGGCCCGTCGCAAGCGGCCTCCGAGCCGTGCTGGTGCTGCATTTGCGCCAGCGCACTGCCCTGCCAGAGGGCGAAAGCCGCGGTCGCAACCAGGGTCATCCGAATCATGCTGTCCTCACCTGAATGCGAGTTTCATACCCGCAACAAAGGTCCGCGGCGACCCGGCATAGATCGAGCCGGTAGTGTTCGCCAAGACGCTCGCGGGATTTTGAATGCCTGCTGCCGTCACCGTATTGCCGATGTTGTTGGCCGAAGCAACGTAAGTCCGGTCGAACACGTTCCGAACCTCGAAATAGACACTCAGCGCCTTGAGATAGTCGGAGACGATATCCGTCTTGTAGTGGACGTTTGCGTTTACCAGTTCGTAGCCAGGGGCTCTCAGAAGGTTTGCGTTCTCCATGTAAAAGGAGTCCTTCCACACGACTTCGACAAACGCGCCAACGCCCCGCAATGGCCCCGAGGTTTCATCCCAGGCCAATCTTGCTGTAAGTTCGTTCGGTGAAATGCCGGGAATCTTGTTGCCGGCGCGATTGAAGCTGTAGGTGGCTCCATTGGTGATGTTCTCGACGTATTCGGTGTAGAACTCATCGAGATAGGTGTAGGCGGCAGTGAATTGCCAGGTCGGCAGGAATTGCCAGGCCACAGCCAGCTCCACGCCGCGGTGTTCCGAGCGCGGCGCGTTGAAGGTGTAGCTCGTGTTGGGCGCACCGGCTGGTGTCGCCTGCGTAACCAGTTCATCGCGGAAGAATTCGTAGAAGCCTGTCAAGCTGACCTTCAGCGCATTGTTGGGCGTCCAGTCGGCGCCGAGGTCATATCCGACGTTGCGTTGCGCGTTCAGTTGCGTGTTGTTGCCGAATTGGCCCGTGGAAACCACGAACAGGTTGCCGACCTGCGGAGTTCCGTAGCCTGTCCCGACGCGCGCGCGGAACTGCCACTCGCTGTTCGGCTTGAACAGAAGCGCAAGCTCGGGCGCGGTGTTCTGGAATTGCCGATCGGCGGTCGTCAGGCTCGTGGTGATAACCGGCGCAGCGCCTGTGTAGGTGTAAGCCGTATTGATCCCCGACAGATTCGTCTGCTCCCAGCCGATACCGGCAATGGCAGTCAGCGCCGGCGCAAGCTTGATCTCCTCGCGCGCCCGAAATCCCCAATTGGTGTGCGAAGCGGTCGTGTTGGCAACGAGCGCGCCGAGCGTTGCGTTGCCGCCAGGCATCACGTTGCGCGTATCGCTCGACCAGGGCAGCGTGTTGTAGAAGGCGCCGACGTAGGTCATCGTGTCCATTCCGAATAGCTCACCGCGACGGGTGACGTCGCTGATGAAATTATAGGACGCGAAATCGCCGATCGCGCTTGTGTTGCTGGTGGGCTGACTGATGTTACGGTCGTCGAACACGAACTGGTTGCGCCAGGTCGTGAAGTTGTCGAAGTCGTGCTCCCACCGCGCCCCCACGATGTCGCGGCGGTCGTTGCGGCCAAGTCCAGCCTGCAGTGCAGTCTCCGTGTCTCTCCCCGCGCTCGCATTGAAGCCGTTGTTGAACAACGACACGGTTCCGCACCCCAGCGCGGCCGTAGCACCAGTCACGCATCCCTGCTGGAACGGATTCTGGTAGTATTGGTTCAGCGAAAGCCGGATCGGAAGCCGCGTGGCGAGATCGTTGTGGATCAGCTTGAAAGTCAGGCGGTCGTCGGGCGTCGCCTGCAACGTGCCGAGGAAATTCACCGTCTGCGTGTTGAACCAGCTATTGCTGATATAGCCGTCGCCACGGACGTCGCTGCCAAAGAACGAGTACTCGAAATTGCCGACCTGCTTGCCGGCGATGAGATAGTTGTTGAGATATCCAAAGCTGCCGCCGTCGACGCCGTAAGCAAATCCATCGATCTCGCGGCCCGGCCGCATGCGGAAATTGACCGCGCCGCCGGTGGCGTAGTTGCCGTAGAGCGCTGAAGACGGCCCGCGGATGACGTCGATCGCGCCATAGGCATGCGGATCGATCAGGTCGCTGCGCGACAAGCCGTCCGGCTGGGTCACCGGAAAACCGTCGTCGAAGATCACGATGTTGCGGATGCCGAAGCCGTTGCGGGCGTTGGAGCCGCGGATCGAGATGCCGAAATCGCGCGGGCCATTGCCCTGCTTGATGGAGATGCCGGGACTGTCGCGCAGCACGTCGGCGACCGAAAAAGACGGACGGTTGTCGAACTGGCTGCCGCCGATCGTGGTGGCGGTCTGGCCGTTCGGCGCCTGATTGAGGTTGGCCCGCGCCTCGCTCGGGGTGACTTTCGCGGTTTGCACTGCTGCCGTCGCGGGCGGCGTGGTGGAGGACGGCCGCGTTTGCCGACGCGCAACCGCAGACTGCGTGCGTGGTTTCTGGGCGGCTGGTTTTGGCTGGGCCTCGCGCGGCGCCTCGACATTGACGGGCGGGAGAGCCGTCGGCTGTCCGCTCTGGCCGTAAGCCACGGTTGCGGGTACGATAAACGCCAGCTGGATAGCGGCGACACTCACGCCGCAGAGGGCATGATACCTGGACATTTCTGGAATTCCTGACGCCGGCTCCCCGGCCGGCTACTCTCGGGCATTCACCGGCACGGCAAGCCGATACCGGTAGCGAGGTCTGGTCAGGAAAGGGCCGGAGGCGCGCGCGCCTGCTCCGGTGAACCCGCGCGCGACGAAATCGGATCGAGCGCAAGCGCGTGCCAGACCACCGCGGTGACCTGGCGGTCGAAAACGAACAATGCCGCCGACGGCGGCGGATCGACGGGCGCGCCGATATGCAGCGTACCGCACAGCGTGCAGCAGCCCCGCGGGGTGCCTTGCGCGCCGGACTGATCGTCTTGACCGGCCGCCGCCCCGCCATTGCCATGGCAGATCACGGCCGCGCTCAGGGGATCGGAGGCGGCGATACCGGCAGCCCAGCAGGCCGCAATCGGCGCAAAAACCTGCACCGCCAGCGCCATCAGGACTATGGGCAGAAAGTTCTTCAGCCGCTTGCGCATCGCAAAATCCATCCGAGAGCGAAATAACCACCTGCAGAGTCCGAAGTCGAGGCGAGGTTCCCGGCAGAACTCCTTAAGCGCATTAGGGGATGGCGAGTGTTGTTCTGGCGCAACTCCGGCTTCATGCTAGCGTGCCCCTATCCCCTTACCCCGCCGCGAGTTTTCGGGGGTAAACCTGCAACCAATAGTGGCGCAATTCCAATCATTTCGCAGTTTGCTGGTATTTTGAACAATCGTTGCTGAAAATGATGACAAGACGCCAAAGATGGTCTACCAAAGCGGCCTCAGGCCAGCCGCGAGGTTGGACTGGTGGTCCAAGTCTCGGGAGGAACCCTGACGCGCACAAGCAGCGTCGCCCCGTTCAAGAAGAGCAAATCTAATTTTTCGGGTGAAACAGGGTCGACACAATTTTTAGAGCAGGGCTTCGGCCCTGCTCTTTTTTTTCAGACGATTTTTTCGAGATGATGGATCGCCATCAAAGCGGCTGATGATGCGATGTCTGCGATGAACCCAATCGAGCAAAGCTTCGAACTTGCGGCCGAACGCTGCGACGATCTCACGCCGCTGGTCTATCGCCGCCTGCATGCCGAGCGCCCCGAGACACCCGCCATGTTTCGCACCGAGGGCAGCGAACTCGTCAAGGGCTCGATGCTGGCGATGACGATCGAGGCGATTCTGGATTTGGCAGGCCCGCGCAGCGGCAAATTCCGCATGATCGAATGCGAGGTGATGTCGCACGATGCCTACGGCACGCCGCGCGAGCTGTTCATCGCCTTCTTCGGCGTGATCCTGCGGACGCTGCAGGAAGTGCTCGGCGGCGAATGGACCGCCGAGATGGATCAGGCGTGGCAAACGCTGTTGCGCGAGATCGAGACGATGGTTGCCGAGACCGCCTGAAGCTTCGGTCTTAAGACCGAAGCTTCAGATTCTTGGTTTGATGCGTTTTCTTCACGCGAACCGGTGCCCACTTCGCTTGAAAACGCTTTAGAACAGCTCCCGCTCGAGGAAGTTCGAGCCGATATCCGCCTTGCGCTTGATCGGATCGAAGTCGCAATAGACGCCGTCGGCGTACAGCGTGTAGCTCGCGATGATGGTGTCCTTGTTGGCTTGACCGAGTTGAGGCCGATGACAGCCGTCTGCTTGCCGCCATTCCATTTGAACGGTGTCGTGCTCTGCGCCTTCTCGCAGGCCGCCACGGCTTCCGCAAAGACCGCGCCCTCGACGAAGGCCTTGGTGGTCTGCAGCAGGCGCAGCGTCTTCCAGTTCATGTAGAAGGAGCCGGCAAGCCCTGCGACCAGCAGGACGATAAGCCCGATCATGATGCGCTGAAAATTCATTCCCTACTTCTCCCTAAAAAAACGCCGCGCCAGGTACTTTGCATGGGGTTGTTCCGTCGATTCCAGGCGCGATCGCATCGCGCTTTAGAACGGCATCCCCATCAGCTTCGATAGCCGCTCCACGGAGAGGTATCCGGCCTGATAGGCCCAAACGCCGATCCCGTAAAAAACGGCCGAGATGACCGTGGTCCAGATCAGCTTGGGGCGCATCCTGGCCAGGACCGGCGCACCGGGATCGGTGCCGGGCGCGCCCTCGCCGTCCTCGTGCTGGCTGCGCACGCCGAACGGCAGCGTCAGGAACAACGTCACCCACCAGATGACGAAGTAGATCGCGAATGCCGTCGAGATGCTGTAGGCCATCCCTCAACTCACGACTGTTCGATTTCGACCAGCGCGCCGGAAAAATCCTTGGGGTGGAAGAACAGCACCGGCTTGCCATGCGCGCCGATCTTCGGCTGGCCGTCGCCGAGCACCCGCGCGCCTTCCCTGATCAGCTGGTCGCGCGAGGCGATGATGTCGACCACCTCGTAGCAGACGTGATGGATGCCGCCGTCGGCGTTGCGCTCGACGAATTTTGCGATCGGCGAGGCCTCGCCGAGCGGCTCGATGAACTCGATCTTGGTGTTGGGCAGCGTCACGAACACGGTGACGACGCCATGCTCAGGCAGCGGCACCGCGTCGGAAATCTCGGCGCCAAAGGCCCCGCCATAGATCTTGGCGGCTTGCTTGGCGTCCTTGACCGCGATCGCGACATGATTGAGCCGGCCCAGCATGTTTCTCTCCCTTAACCAACTACACTTCGAGGACATGGACGAAGCACAGCGGCTTCTTGCCCCATTCCTCGCTGACCGCCGACCGCACCGCCCGGCGCACCGATTCCGCCAGCGCATCCGGATCGCGGCGGCGCGCCCGCGGCAGGCCCTCGATCGTCGACACCACCGCATCGAACACGATCTCGTCGATCTCCTCGCCTTGCGCATTCTTCTCGGGGATGCCGATCAGATCAACCTCGGGATCGTCGGCCAGCTCGCCTTTTTCGGTCATGGCGACCGCGACAAAGACACAGCCGGCAAAGCCCAGCTTGCGCCGTTCGACCACCGCGCGCGATTTGGCGTCCTCCAGGATCCGGCCGTCCTTGTAGAGCCGGCCCGGCCGGCAGCTGGTCGATGATGCCGGGGTCGCCCGGACCGAGCTTGACCAGGTCGCCGTTGCGGCAGGTGATCACCTTCGGGACGCCAGCCGACCGCGCCAGCTTGGCGTGCTCGGACAAATGCAGCGCCTCGCCATGCACGGGGATCAGGATTTGCGGGCGCACCCAGGAGATGATGTCGCGCAGCTCATCGCGGCGGGGATGGCCGGAGACGTGCACGAGATGGGTGCGGTCGGTGATGACCTCGACGCCCTGTGTGACGAGGCCGTTGATGATGCCGCCGACCGCCTTCTCGTTGCCGGGAATGGTGCGGGAGGAAAAGATCACGCGTGTCGCCCTTGTTGAGGGTGACCATCGGGTGATCGTTGTTGGCGATCCGCGCCAGCGCCGCGCGCGGCTCGCCCTGGCTGCCGGTGCAGAGCGCCAGCACCTTGTCGGCCGGGAAATGGCCGTAGAGGTCCATGCCGCGGAAGGCCTGCACGCCGTCGAGATAGCCGCATTCGCGCGCCACCTGCGCCACGCGCTCCATGGCGCGGCCGACCACGACGACTTCGCGGCCGGCAGCCTTGCGCGGCGTCGGCAACGGCCTTTACCCGCGACACGTTGGAGGCGAAGGTCGTGACCGCCACGCGACCTTTGGCCGATTTCACGAGGCCCGTGATGATGGTTGCGACTTCGGCTTCGGAAGGCGAGCGGCCTTCGCGCACCGCGTTGGTGGAATCGCCGACCAGCGCCAGCACGCCGGCATCGCCTAGCTCGCGCAGGCGCTTTTCGTCGGTCGGCGGGCCCAGGATCGGGGTCGGGTCGATCTTCCAGTCGCCGGTGTGCAGCACCGTGCCGACTTCGGTGTGGATCGCCAGCGCGTGCGATTCCGGAATCGAATGCGCCACCGGAATGAACTCGACATTGAACGGGCCGAGGTCGATGCGCCCGCCCGACGGCACGACGGTGACCGGGATTTTCGGCGGATTGTATTCGGCCTCGAGCTTGGCCTGCAGCAGCGCCGCGGAGAATTGCGTGGCGTAGATCGGGCATTGCAGCTTCGGCCAGAGATCGATGATGGCGCCGAAATGGTCCTCGTGGGCGTGCGTCAGCACCAGGCCCACCAGGTTCTTGCGTTCCTTCTCGAGGAAGGTGATGTCGGGCATGATCAGGTCGATGCCCGGCAGATGCTCTTCGTCGCCGAAGGAGACGCCGAGATCGACCGCGAGCCAGGATCGCTGGTGCCGGTTGCCGAGGCCGTAGATCGACAGGTTCATGCCGATCTCGCCGACGCCGCCGAGCGGCGCAAAGGTCAGTTCGTCCGGCCGCGCCATCAGGACGCCCTCACGGAAGCCGCCGAGCCGAAATAGACCTCGCCCGCTGATGATCGGCACGCGCTTGCCGTCGGCCGTGCGGATGATCAGGCAGCCGGTCTCATCCAGCGTATCGAACGCGCCCTCGACCGTCATCGCCCCGTTCTGGATCGCGACCGGCTCGCCGAGTCCGTAGGCGCGTTCGAGCCACAATTTGCGGATGTCGGCGAAGCCGCGGCCATTGTTCCAT
Organism: uncultured Alphaproteobacteria bacterium; assembly: GCA_963726865.1. Taxonomy (GTDB): domain Bacteria; phylum Pseudomonadota; class Alphaproteobacteria; order Rhizobiales; family Xanthobacteraceae; genus Bradyrhizobium. The sequence continues at coordinate 103,894 of CAVSEE010000018.1, forward strand.
ATGCCGCGAGAATTCGACCCAGGCGTCGGACAAGGCGCGCAAACAGTTCCTCCGCGCCGACATGGACGCCGAGTGCGGACAACGAGGTTGCCGGCGTCGGGGTGCCTTCGGGCGCGGCGACGATATTGGTACCGATGCCCGCCACCACGGCGAGCTCAGCGCCCGCCACGGCCTCCGCTTCCACCAGCAAGCCGCACAGCTTGCGCCCGCGAACCATCACGTCGTTCGGCCACTTCAGCAGATAGTGTAGTTGATCCGGTCCCGCCAGCCGCATGTTGGCTTCCATGCTGACCCGCCGCAATGCCTGCTCATGCGCCAGGCCAAAGGCAAAGCCCATCGTGGCGGCGACCGCCGGCGAAACGTTCAGGACTTCGAGCACGCTGCTGGCGAGGTTGCCGCGCGGCGCGACCCAAGGCCGCTGGCGCCGCCCGCGGCCCGCCGTCTGCAGGGTCGTGACGAACCACATCGGCCCGCGCTCGCCGCGCGCGCGCAGGCTCATCGCCTCCGTGTTGGTGGAGCCGGTTTCGTCGAAGACGGCGAGCTTGTAGCCCGCGGATGCAGCTCGGGAGCCGAGCGATATGGTCATCTAAAACAGCGATTTCGCGGCAGCCGTCGCGACGCTGACCAACGGCCCCGGATAGACGAAGAAGAAGATATTGAAGAGGCCCGCCACTGCCAGCACCGTGCGCAATTCAATGCGAACGGGATCGAGCTTACCGACGGGCTCCTCGAAATACATCACCTTGATGATGGAGAGATAGTAGAACGCGCCCACGACGCTGGTGAGCACGCCGATCACCGCAAGCGTGAACAGGTTGGCCTTGATGGCGGCGACGAAGACGTACCATTTGGCGAAGAAGCCCGCGAGCGGCGGAATGCCGGCGAGCGAGAACAGCAGCATCGCGAAGAAGAAGGCGAGCAGCGGGTTGGTGCGCGACAGGCCGGCGAAATCCTTGATCTCCTCCATCGCCTGGCCGTTGCGCTTCATCGCAAGGATGATGGAGAACGAGCCGAGCGTCATCGCGACATAGATCGCGATGTAGATCAGCACGCCCTGCGCGCCCTCGACCGTGCCGGCGGCAAGGCCGACCAGCGCAAAGCCCATATGGCCGATCGAGGAATAGGCCATCAGCCGCTTGATGTTGGTCTGGCCGATCGCCGCGAACGAGCCGAGCGCCATCGAGGCGATCGCGACGAACACGATGATCTGCTGCCATTGCGGCACGATGCCGGGGAATGCCGTCAGCGCCACGCGGGTGAACACGGCGAGTGCCGCGACCTTCGGCGCGGAAGCAAAGAACGCCGTGACCGGCGTCGGCGCGCCCTCATAGACGTCGGGCGTCCACATATGGAACGGCACGGCCGAAACCTTGAAGCAGAGGCCGGCCAGCAGGAACACCAGGCCGAACACGATGCCGGTGCTGCCGGCCTTGGCCGCGGCCGCAATGCCGGCAAAACTGACGGTGCCGGTGAAGCCGTAGATCAGCGAAGCGCCATAGAGCAGCATGCCCGAGGACAGCGCGCCGAGCACGAAATACTTCAGGCCCGCTTCGGTCGATTTGGCGTTGTCGCGGTTGGACGCGGCGACGACGTAGAGCGCAAGGCTCATCAGCTCGAGCCCGAGATAGAGCATGATGAGGTCGCCGGCCGAGATCAGCACCATCATGCCGAGCGTCGAGAGCAGCGACCAGGATCGCATATTCGAAGATGCGGCGCGACGGATCGGACAGGAATTCCGAGGACAGGATCAGCGTCGCCGCCGAACCGATCAGCGCGAGCACCTTCAGGAAGCGGGCGAAGTCGTCGACGATGAAGCTGCCGCCGAAGGTCGTCAGCTTGCCGGCGGGCAGCAGCAGCTCCAGCACGCCGGTGACGACCAGCAGCACGACCGAGAGCGCGGTGATCGCGCGCGTGGTCCCCTCGCCGCGATAGGCACCGAGCATCAGCAGCAGCATCGCTCCGACGGCGAGCACCAGCTCGGGCAGCACCGGCAGCAGCTGATAACCTGCACTCTCGAAATTCATGGCGCGTATCCCTCGGCTGCCGCGGTCATTGCAGCAGCGCGGCTGCCTTCACGGCAGTCACTGCGGTGTTGTAGTTGTTGACGAGTTGCTGGATCGACGCCGCCGACATGTCGAGCACCGGCTTCGGATAGATGCCGAACAGGATGGTCAGCGCCACCAGCGGGAACAGGGTCAGGCACTCGCGGAACGTCATGTCCTTGATGCTGGCGAGCGACGGCTTGGTCAGCGCGCCGAACACGATCTTGCGATACAGCCACAGCGCATAACCGGCCGACAGGATCACGCCAAAGGTGGCGAAGAACGCCGTCGTGATCGAGACCTTGAAGGTGCCGAGCAGCGTCATGAACTCGCCGACGAAGCCGGAGGTGCCGGGCAGACCGACATTGGCCATGGTGAAGACCATGAACACGAAGGCATAGAGCGGCATCCGGTTGACCAGGCCGCCATAGGCCGCGATCTCGCGGGTATGCATGCGGTCGTAGACGATGCCGACGCAGAGGAACAGCGCGCCGGAGACGATGCCGTGCGAGATCATCTGGAACACGCCGCCGGCGATGCCCTGCATGGTGCCGGCAAAGATGCCCATGGTGACGAAGCCCATATGCGCGACCGAGGAGTACGCGATCAGCTTCTTCATGTCCTCCTGCATCAGCGCCACCAGCGAGGTGTAGACGATGGCGATCACCGAGAGCGTGAAGACAAACGGCGTGAAGTCGTGCGACGCCAGCGGGAACATCGGCAGCGAGAAGCGCAGGAAACCGTAGCCGCCCATCTTCAGCAGGATCGCGGCGAGGATCACCGAGCCCGCGGTCGGCGCCTCGACGTGCGCGTCGGGCAGCCAGGTGTGCACCGGCCACATCGGCATCTTCACCGCAAAGGAGGCGAAGAAGGCGAGCCACGCCCAGGTCTGCAGGCTGCGCGGCACCGCCGTGCGTCATCAGCGTCGGGATGTCGGTGGTGCCGGCGTTCCAGTACAGCGCCATGATGGCGAGCAGCATCAGCACCGAGCCGAGCAGCGTGTAGAGGAAGAACTTGAAGGACGCATAGACCCGGCGCGGGCCGCCCCAGACGCCGATGATCAGGAACATCGGGATCAGGCCGCCCTCGAAGAACAGGTAGAACAGCACGAGGTCGAGCGCCGAGAAGGTGCCGACCATCAGCGTTTCCAGCAGCAGGAACGCCATCATGTATTCGCGCACGCGGACGGTGATCGCCTTCCAGCTCGCGATGATGCAGAACGGCAGCAGCGCGGTGGTCAGGATCACGAACGGCAGCGAGATGCCGTCCACGCCCATGTGGTAGGTGATCCCGCTGGCGAGCCAGGACGCCTTCTCGACGAACTGGAAGTCGGCGCTGGCGGGATCGAAGCGCCAGACCAGGATCAGCGAGACCGCGAAGGTGACGAGCGTGGTCCACAGCGCGATCCAGCGCGAATTGCGCTGCGCGGCCTCGTCGTCGCCGCGGCTGATGTAGATGATCAGGGCGCCGACGACCGGCAGGAAGGTGACGACGGAAAGGATGGGCCAGGTTGTCATCACTGGCCTCCGTAGCCAAACATGAACCAGGTGATCAAACCGGCCACGCCGATCAGCATCGCGAAGGCGTAGTGGTAGAGATAGCCGGTCTGGATTTTCACCACGTTGCGGGTGACGTCGAGCACGCGGGCCGAGACGCCGTCGGGCCCGAAGCCGTCGATGACGAGGCCGTCGCCCTTCTTCCAGAGCTGATAGCCGATCCACTTCGCCGGACGGGTGAAGATGAGATCGTAGAGCTCGTCGAAGTACCATTTGTTGAGCAGGAACTGATAGAGCAGCGGCTGCTGGTTGGCGAGTTCGACCGGGCAGATAGGGCCGGCGGATGTAGAACAGCCACGACACCAGGAAGCCGCCCACCATCATCGCCGTCGGCAGGAAGGCGATCACCGGGTTGATGTGATGCATCTCCTCGATGATGTGCGGGTGCATCTTCAGCGAACTCGCGGAAGAACTCTTCCACTGCATGTCCGGCGAACAGCTCCTTGAACGGGAAGCCGGCCAGGATCGAGCCGGCCGCCAGAATGCCGATCGGCACCAGCATCCAGACGGGCGCCTCATGCGCAGCCTCATAATGCTCCTGATCGTGCGGCTCGCCGTGGAACGTCTTGAAGATCAGGCGCCAGGAATAGAACGAGGTCAGGCCCGCCGCGACCACCGTCATCAGGAAGCCGTAGAAGGCGAACGGATTGTGCGAGACGAAGGCGGACTCGATGATCGCATCCTTGGAGAAGTAGCCGGCGGTCAGCGGGAAGCCGGTCAGCGCCAGCGTGCCGATCACCATCACCGCATAGGTGTAGGGAATACGATCCTTCAGCCCGCCCATGTTGCGAATGTCCTGCTCGTGGTGCATCGCGTAGATCACCGAGCCGGAGCCCAGGAACAGCAGCGCCTTGAAGAAGGCGTGGGTGAACAGGTGGAACATGCCGACCGAATAGGCCCCCGCCCCCATCGCCACGAACATGTAGCCGAGCTGCGAGCAGGTCGAGTAAGCGACGATGCGCTTGATGTCGTTCTGCACGAGGCCAATGGTGGCGGCGAAGAACGCCGTGGTGGCGCCGAAGAACATCACGACGGCCTGCGCGTTGGGCGCGAGTTCGAACAGCGGCGACAGCCGCGCCACCATGAAGACACCGGCGGTCACCATGGTCGCGGCATGGATCAGCGCCGAGACCGGGGTCGGACCTTCCATGGCGTCCGGCAACCAGGTGTGCAGCAGGAACTGCGCCGACTTGCCCATCGCGCCCATGAACAGCAGGCAGCAGGTCAGGGTCAGCGCGTCGACCTGCCAGCCGAGGAAGTTGATGGTCTTGCCGGTCAGGCCCGGCGCGGCATGGAAGATGGTCTCGAAATCAGTCGAGCCGACCAGCATGAACACGGCAAAGATGCCGAGCGCGAAGCCGAAATCGCCGACGCGGTTGACGACGAAGGCCTTGATCGCCGCCGCATTGGCCGACGGCTTCTGGTACCAGAAGCCGATCAGCAGGTAGCTCGCGAGACCGACGCCTTCCCAGCCGAAGAACAGCTGCACGAGGTTGTCGGCGGTCACCAGCATCAGCATGGCGAAGGTGAACAGCGACAGATAGGCAAAGAAGCGCGGCCGGTACGGGTCCTCGTCCATGTAGCCGATGGAATAGAGGTGCACGAGCGAGGATATGGTGTTGACCACGACCAGCATGACCGCGGTCAGCGTGTCCACCCGCAGCGCCCAGGCCACCTGCAGGTCGCCTGAGTTGATCCAGGGCAGCAGCGCGATGCGGGCGTCGTGCTTGAGGAAGCCGACATCGACCAGCGCGAACCAGGACAGCGCCGCGGACACGAACAGCAGGCCCGTGGTGATCAGTTCGGCCGCGCGCGACCCCTGCGCCGGCGGCTCGGAGGCGTGATGGTCGTCATGGCCGTGGTCGTCGTGGCCATGGTCGTCATGGGCAACCGAGGCATGGGCGTGGCCATGATCGTCGTGATGCTCGACGGCGTCGCCGCTCGGATTGCGGGCATGGGCGCCGAAAATCGAGATCAGCCCCGCGAGGATGGCGCCGAGCAGCGGCAGGAAGACGATTGCCTGGTACATGCCCCGCCCTAACCCTTCATCAGATTGACGTCTTCAACCGCGATCGAGCCGCGGTTGCGGAAATACACCACCAGCACGGCAAGGCCGATCGCCGCTTCCGCGGCGGCAACCGTCAGCACCAGGAGCGCAAAGACCTGGCCGACGATGTCGCCGAGGAAGGTCGAGAACGCCACCAGGTTGATGTTGACGGCGAGCAGGATCAGCTCGATCGACATCAGGATGACGATGATGTTCTTGCGGTTGAGGAAGATGCCCAAAATCCCGAGCGTGAACAGGATCGCACCAACGGAAAGATAATGTCCGAGCCCGATGGTCATTTCACCCACTCCGCCGCATCCGCGTCCTGCAGGCCCTGGCCGGACGCCACCTTGCGCACGCTCATGGCAAGCTCGGGCGTGCGCGCGTTCTGCACGTTGATGTCCTGCCGCTTGACGGAGGCCTTGTGGCGCAAGGTCAGCACGATGGCGCCGATCATGGCGACCAGCAGCACCATGCCGGCGAGCTGGAAGTAATGGATGTACTTCGTGTAGAGCACGAGGCCGAGCGCCTCGGTGTTGCTGACATTGGTCGGGATCGCCGCCGTGATCGTCTTCGCGGTGCCGGGCTGGATGATCCAGGAGCCGGCGATCAGCAGCAGTTCGAACATGAAGATGCCGCCGATCACGAGACCGACCGGCAGATACTCGATGAAGCCTTCGCGCAGCTGCGCGAAATCGACGTCGAGCATCATGATCACGAACAGGAACAGCACCGCGACCGCGCCGACATAGACCACGACCAGCATCATCGCGAGGAATTCCGCGCCCATCAGCACGAACAGGCCCGACGCGTTGACGAAGGCGAGGATCAGGAACAGCACGGAGTGCACGGGATTGCGCGAGACAATCACCATCACCGCCGAGGCCACGCAGACGCCGGCAAAGAGATAGAAGAACAGCGCGGGAAGGATCATGCCCTCACCTCACCGGTACGGCGCGTCGAGCTCGATCGCTTTCGCGATCTCGCGTTCCCAGCGGTCGCCGTTGGCGAGCAGCTTGGCCTTGTCATAGTAGAGTTCCTCGCGCGTCTCGGTGGCGAATTCGAAATTCGGTCCCTCGACGATGGCATCCACCGGGCAGGCCTCCTGGCACAGCCCGCAATAGATGCATTTCACCATGTCGATGTCGTAGCGCACGGTGCGCCGCGTGCCGTCGTTGCGGCGCGGGCCGGCCTCGATCGTGATCGCCTGCGCCGGGCAGATCGCCTCGCAGAGCTTGCAGGCGATGCAGCGCTCTTCGCCGTTGGGATAGCGGCGCAGCGCATGCTCGCCGCGGAAGCGCGGCGAGATCGGCCCCTTCTCGAAGGGATAGTTCAGCGTCGGCTTCGGCTTGAAGAAATAGCGCATGGCGAGGATGAACGCCGATACGAATTCCGAGAGCAGAAGCGAGCGGGCTGTTGCGTTGATGTTGACACCCATGGCGACCTCACTTCGGCGCGATGCCGGCGAATTGCAGCACACCGGCCACAATCACCACCATCGCCAGCGACAGCGGCAGGAACACCTTCCAGCCGAGCCGCATCAGTTGATCGTAGCGGTAGCGCGGCACGATCGCCTTCGCCATCGCGAACATGAAGAACATGAAGAACAGTTTCAGCGAGAACCAGATCACGCCGGGGATCCAGGTAAACGGCGGCAGATTGACCGGCGGCAGCCAGCCGCCGAGGAACAGGATCGTCGCCATCGCGCACATCGTGGTGATGGCGACATATTCGCCGAGCATGAAGAGCAGATACGGCGTCGAGCCGTATTCGACCATGAAGCCGGCGACCAGCTCGGATTCCGCTTCCACGAGATCGAAGGGCGGACGGTTGGTCTCGGCCAGCGCCGAGACGTAGAACACCACGAACATCGGGAAGAGCGGCCAGACGTACCAGTTCAGGATGGTCAGCTGCGGCAGGCCGATCAGGTTGGCGAAGCCGCGGGTATTCTGCGCCTCGACCACCGCCGACAGGTTCAGCGAACCCGCGCACAACAGCACCGTGATGATGACGAAGCCGATGGAGACTTCGTAGGACACCATCTGCGCGGCCGAGCGAAGTGCGGCGAGGAACGGATATTTCGAGTTCGACGACCAGCCGGCCATGATGATGCCGTAGATCGACAGCGACGAGATCGCGAAGATGTAGAGCACGCCGACATTGATGTCGGAGATGACCCAGCCGAGACTGACCGGGAGCACGGCCCAGGCGGCGAGCGCCAGCACGCAGGACACCAGCGGCGCCAGCAGGAACACGCCCTTGTTGGCGCCGGCCGGAATGATCGGCTCCTTCAGCACGAACTTCAGCAGGTCCGCAAAGGACTGGAACAGGCCCCACGGGCCGACCACGTTGGGGCCGCGCCGGATCTGCACCGCCGCCCAGATCTTGCGGTCGGCGAGCAGGATGTAGGCGATCGCGACCAGCAGCACGACGAGCAGCAGCAGGCTCTGCGCCACCATGATGATGAGCGGCCAGAGGAAGCCGGTCCAGAACTCGCTTGCGAAGAATTCAGCCATCAGCGCACGCTCACTCCGCTGCCGTCAGCATTTGCCCGGAGGCAAGGCGCGAACATTCCGCCATCACCGCCGATGCCCGCGCGATCGGGTTGGTCATATAGAAATCCTCGATGGCGGCCTTGAACGCCGCCTTGTCGACGCTGCCGCCCTTGCCGGCCAGCGCCTTGACGTCGTCGGCCTTGCCGGGCTCGATCTGGTCGATCCGCATCAGATGCGGCACCGCCTTGAAGATCGCCTGTCGCAGCTGCGCCAGCGAATCGAATGGCAGCTTGCGGCCGAGCACATCCGACAGCGCGCGGATGATCGCCCAGTCCTCGCGCGCCTCGCCGGGCGGGAAACCGGCGCGATTGGCCATCTGCGCCCTGCCCTCGGTGTTGACGTAGATGCCGGACTTTTCGGTGTAGGCCGCGCCGGGCAGGATCACGTCGGCGCGATGCGCGCCGCGGTCGCCGTGGGTGCCGATGTAAACGACGAACGTGCCGGTGTCCGGCACCTTGGTGTCATCGGCGCCGAGCAGGAACAGCACGTCCAGCGCGCCGAAGGTCGTCATCTGGGCGATGGAAAGTCCACCGCCCGCAGCCGAGAAGCCGATATCGAGCGCGCCGACGCGCGAAGCGGTCTCCTGCAGCACGCCAAAGCCGTTCCAGCCGTCCTTGAGCGCGCCGATGTCGAGCGCGAGCCGTGCGGCAAGCGACAGCACGGCCGCACCGTCGGCGCGCGCCAGACCTGCCGCACCGACCAGCACGATCGGGTTCTTGGCGTTCTTCAGCACCTCGGCAAAGGAATGCTTGCCGGCCGCGAGATCGTTCAGCGAGTCCGTGCCGGCGCCGATATGGTCGTAGTCATAGGTGAGATCGGCCTTCGGCCCGATCACGCCGACCTTGAGCTGGCCGGTGCGCCAGCGCTTGCGGATGCGCGCATTGAGCAGCGTGCCTTCGCGGCGCGGATTGGAGCCGATGATCAGCAGCGCATCGGCCTGGTCGATGCCGGCAATGGTCGGGTTGAAGATGTAGGAGGCGCGACCGCTCTTGGAGTCGAAAGCCTCGCCGCCCTCGACCGCCACATTGGCGGAGCCGTACTTGGCCAGCAGTTCCTTCAGCGCGAACATTTCCTCGACCGCTGCAAGGCCGCCGGCGATGGCGCCGACGCGCTTGCCGTCGAGACGGCCGGCTTTCGCCGCGATCGTCGCAAACGCCTCCTGCCAGGAGGCCGGACGAAGCTTGCCGTTGTCGCGGATATAGGGCCGGTCGAGCCGCTGCGTGCGCAGGCCGTCGACGACGTGGCGGGTCTTGTCCGAAATCCACTCCTCGTTCACGGCCTCGTTGATGCGCGGCAGGATGCGCATCACCTCGCGGCCGCGGGTATCGACCCGGATCGCAGATCCAATGCCGTCCATCACGTCCACCGACTGCGTCTTGCCGAGTTCCCACGGACGCGCGGCGAATGCATAGGGCTTCGAGGTCAGCGCGCCGACCGGGCAGATGTCGACGAGATTGCCCTGCAGCTCCGAGGTCAGCGCCTGCTCGAGATAGGTCGTGATCTCCATGTCCTCGCCGCGGCCGGTCGCGCCCATTTCCGGTGTGCCGCAGACTTCGGCGGAGAAGCGGACGCAGCGCGTGCACTGGATGCAGCGGTTCATCGAGGTCTTGACCAGCGCGCCGAGATACTTGTCCTCGACCGCACGCTTGTTCTCGGCGAAGCGGCTGGTATCGACGCCGTAGCCCATCGCCTGGTCCTGCAGGTCGCACTCGCCGCCCTGGTCGCAGATCGGGCAGTCCAGCGGATGGTTGATCAGCAGAAATTCCATCACACCTTCGCGCGCCTTCTTCACCATCGGCGAGCGGGTGGAGATTTCCGGCGGCTCGCCCTTCGGGCCCGGCCGGCAGTCGCGCACGCCCCAGGCGCAGCTGGCGACCGGCTTGGGGCCGCCCTTCACCTCGACCAGGCACATCCGGCAATTGCCGGCGATCGACAGCCGCTCGTGGTAGCAGAAGCGCGGGATTTCGGCGCCGGCGGCTTCGCACGCTTGCAGTAGCGTGTACTCGGCGGGAACGTCGATCTCTTTGCCGTCGATGATGAGTTTGGTCATCGGCTCAGGTCTTTCGCAGCTTGCAATCGGGCGGACTTACCGCCGCATTCTTCATCGAGGTCTTCACCCATTGCTGGGTGTCGGTGCCATAGGTGGCGAGATAGGCCGGCTGCGCCGCATTCTTCTCGCACAGGAACGGCAGATGCGGCTTCAGGTCGTAGTCGCAGGATGCCTGCCATTCCCGCTTGTCGGCGAAGGCGGCAACGGTCTCCTCGCAGGCGTAAAGAAAATACGAGACGAAGCTCTCATACTGGACCCGCTCGTCGCGGCTCGACGTCCTTGATCGCCTCGTAGTCCGGCTGCGAGAATTTCGGGTTCTTGAATGCGAGGTCGGTATAGCCCAAGAACGCCTGCCGCGCGCTTGCCGCGCGGTTGTTGTTCCTGATTTCGTTGATCTGGAACAGGATCGCAACAAAGCCAAGCAGCGCCACGGCCGCCTGCGCCATCTGCGCGAGCGTCCCGTATTTCTGCCAGAAGGTGCCCGGTTGCGACATCGTCTGCCCTACTCCGCCGCAACCATGTTGACGGGATCGCGCACGCCGATGTCGTCGATATCGGCCTTGTGCGAGTACTCTGCGATCCGCTCCTCGATCTCGTGACGGAAATGCGCGATCAGGCCCTGGATCGGCCAGGCCGCAGCGTCGCCGAGCGCGCAGATGGTGTGGCCTTCGACCTGCTTGGTCACTTCCAGCAGCATGTCGATCTCGCGCTTGTGGGCGCGGCCTTCAGCCATGCGGGAGAGCACGCGCCACATCCACCCCGTGCCCTCGCGGCACGGCGTGCACTGGCCGCAGCTCTCATGCTTGTAGAAATAGGATATGCGCGCGATCGCCCGGATCAGGTCGGTCGACTTGTCCATCACGATGACGGCGGCGGTGCCGAGGCCCGAGCGCAGCTTGCCGAGGCTGTCGAAATCCATCGGCGTGTCGATGATCAGCTCGGCCGGCACCATGCGCACCGACGAGCCGCCGGGAATGACGGCCTTGAGGTTGTCCCAGCCGCCGCGAATGCCGCCGCAATGCCGCTCGATCAGCTCGCGGAACGGCAGGCCCATCGCTTCCTCGACGTTGCAAGGGCGCTCGACATGGCCGGAGACGCAGAACAGTTTCGTGCCGACATTGTTCGGCCGGCCGATCGAGGCGAACCAGGCGGCGCCGCGGCGCAGGATGTCGGGCGCGACCGCGATCGACTCGACGTTGTTGACGGTGGTCGGGCAGCCATAGAGTCCGACATTGGCGGGGAATGGCGGCTTCAGGCGCGGCTGGCCCTTCTTGCCCTCGAGGCTTTCCAGCAGCGCCGTCTCCTCGCCGCAGATATAGGCGCCGGCGCCGTGGGCGACATAGACGTCGAACGGCCAGCCATTGACGTTGTCCTTGCCGACCAGCTTAGCCTCATAGGCCTGATCGATGGCGGCCTGCAGGTGCTCGCGCTCGCGGATGAATTCGCCGCGGACATAGATGTAACAGGCGTGCGCGCCCATCGCGAAGCTCGCGAGCAGGCAGCCCTCGACGAGGAGATGCGGGTCGTGCCGCATGATCTCGCGGTCCTTGCAGGTGCCGGGCTCGGACTCGTCGGCATTGACGACGAGATAGCTCGGCCGCCCGTCGGTCAATTCCTTCGGCATGAACGACCATTTCAGTCCGGTCGGGAATCCCGCCCCGCCACGGCCGCGCAGGCCCGAGGCCTTCATCTCGTTGATGATCCAGTCGCGGCCCTTGTCGATGATCGCCTTGGTGCCGTCCCACGCGCCGCGGCGGCGCGCGCCCTCGAGCCCCCAGTCGTGGAGGCCGTAGAGGTTCCTGAAGATGCGGTCCTTGTCCTCGAGCATGCCTAGAGCTTTCCGAACATCAACGGTTGATCTGGGAGTAAGCGAGCCCTGCGGCACATCCGCCGAAGGTCAGCGCCCACAACAGGCTCGATTCCAGCGTGGCGCTGAGGCCGTAGCGCTGCAGCAGGAAGATGAATGCCGCGGCCGCGACCGCATGCATGGCGATGTAGCGCCAGTTCTTCATCGCACCTGCCTCCCCTGTCCTCGCAATCGCGATTGCCCGCGCCCGCTTCATGTCACTTCCTTCAGCGTGGTCGGTCCGCCCACCGGCGCCGAGAGCTGGCGATCGATCTGCGGGCCGGGCTTGGGCGGATTGCCCGAGGCAAATCCATCCAGCACCTTGCCAAAACTTTCCTTGGTCAGGTCCTCGTAGGTGTCCTTCCAGATCAGCACCATCGGCGCGTTCACGCAGGCGCCGAGGCACTCCACCTCTTCCCAGCTGAAATTGCCGTCCTTGGAGAGGTGGAAGGGATCGTGATGGATGCGATGCTGGCAGACCTCGATGATGTCGGCGGCGCCGCGCAGCCGGCACGGCGTGGTGCCGCAGACCTGCACATGCGCTTTCTTGCCGACGGGGGCGAGCTGGAACATCGTGTAGAAGGTCGCGACTTCGAGCACGCGGATGTAGGGCATCTCGAGGAGATCGGCGACGGCGCGGATCGCGGCCTCCGAAACCCAGCCCTCATGCTGCTCCTGCACGCGCCAGAGGATCGCGATCACCGCCGAGGCCTGCCGGCCCGCCGGATACTTCGCGATCTCCTTCTTCGCCCATGACGAGATTCTCGTCCGTGAACGCAAAGCTCGCGGGCTGCACTTCCTTCGGGGCAAGACGGCGGACGGACATCTCTCAGTCTTTCATTGCAAGCGTGCGTTCAGCGCGTTGATGCGGTCCTGCCAGAACGCACTTGCGGTGCCGAACACGTTGTAGCCGATGTGGGAGGAAACCTTGATGCGGTCGAGGATCGACAGCTCGGTCACGGTTTCCATGCGATTGCTGCGGGGATCGTAGACGATCAGCTTCAGCGGCGTTTGCTCCAGGATAAAGCGCGACACCGTGTGGTTGGGGTCGTTGCCGTGCTCCTCGCAGAGGATCACGCTGTCCTCTTTCAGGAGCCGCGCGCCGCCCTTGATCGCCTCGATCTCGACGCCCTCGACGTCGAGCTTGATCAGGAATTTGCCGCCGGACGAAACCTTGCCGTCGTCGAGCAGATTGTCGAGCGCGATGACAGGCACTTCCTCGCCGTCATCCTGGCTGCCGGCGATGCTGAACGCCTCGTGCTTGGTGCCGGACAGACGCGCGGTGCCGCGCGTGGCGCCGATCGCGCACTTCATCGACTTCGAAGCGGTTGCTGTTGATCCTTGCGTTGTTGGCGAGCTTCGGGAAATTCGCCCCCGACGGCTCGATCGCGATCGCCTTGTGCGCGCCGTACGGCTTGCTCGACACCAGCACCGACCAGTAGCCGTAGTTGGCGCCGCAATCGAGCAGCGTGTAGTCGACGTCGGCGGAGGCGCGGAACAAGCAGGTCGAGTTCGTCTTCATAGGAGAAGGTGCGGTTGAGCAGCTTGCTCCAGTAGCCGTCGCCATAGGGAAAGGCGAAGACCGCGTCCTCGTTCAGCCTGATCTCGATGTCGCGCTCGGGAAGCGTCTTGCGCAGCAGATTGGCGCAGCGATTGTAGCCGCGATGGGAAAAGTTCGACGAAATCTTCGATCCCAGCGTCAGCGCGACAGCGGCCAGCCGCTCCCACGCGTTCGCGCCTTCCAGCACGCCCGAAGCCCGATCAAACTGGATGGGCGGGTACGCCATCACCGATCGACCTCTCCGAACACGATGTCGAGCGAGCCGAGGATGGCGGAGACGTCGGCGAGCAGATGGCCCCGGCAGATGTGGTCCATCGCCTGCAGATGCGCAAAGCCCGGCGCGCGGATCTTGCACTTGTAGGGCTTGTTGGTGCCGTCGGCGACGAGATAGACGCCGAACTCGCCCTTCGGCGCTTCGACCGCGGCATAGACTTCGCCGGCCGGCACGTGAACGCCTTCGGTGTAGAGCTTGAAGTGGTGGATCAGCGCTTCCATCGAGCGCTTCATCTCGCCGCGGCGCGGCGGCGCGATCTTGTTGTCCTCGACGACGACGGGCCCCTGCCCGTCGGGCTCCCGCAGCTTCTGGATGCACTGCCTCATGATGCGCACGGACTGGCGCATCTCTTCCATGCGGATGCAGTAGCGGTCGTAGCAGTCGCCGTTCTTGCCGATCGGGATGTCGAAATCCATCTCGTCATAGCATTCGTAGGGCTGCGCCTTGCGCAAATCCCACGCCGCGCCCGAGCCGCGCACCATCACGCCGGAGAAGCCCCACTCCCAGGCTTCCTTCAGCGAGACCACGCCGATGTCGACGTTGCGCTGCTTGAAGATGCGGTTGCCCGTCAGCAGCGTTTCGAGGTCGGCGACCACCTGCAGGAACGGGTCGCACCACGCCTCGATGTCGTCGATCAGCTTCGGCGGCAGATCCTGGTGCACGCCGCCGAGGCGGAAGTACGCCGCATGCATGCGCGAGCCGGAGGCGCGCTCGTAAAACACCATCAGCTTTTCGCGCTCTTCAAAGCCCCACAGCGGCGGGGTCAGCGCGCCGACGTCCATCGCCTGCGTGGTGACGTTGAGCAGATGCGACAGGATGCGGCCGATCTCGCAATAGAGCACGCGGATCAGTTGCCCGCGGCGCGGCACCTTGATGCCGAGCAGCTTTTCCGCCGCGAGGCAGAAGGCGTGCTCCTGGTTCATCGGCGCGACATAGTCGAGCCGGTCGAAATACGGGATCGCCTGCAGATAGGTCTTCTGCTCGATCAGCTTTTCGGTGCCGCGATGCAAGAGACCGATATGCGGATCGACGCGTGCGACGACCTCGCCGTCCAGTTCCAGCACCAGACGCAACACGCCGTGCGCGGCCGGATGCTGCGGCCCGAAGTTGATGGTGAAATTGCGGAGGTTCTGCTCGTTCATGGTCAGGCCTTCGGCTCCGCTTTCTCATCGCCGGGCAGCGGATAGTCGGCGCCTTCCCAGGGCGAGAGGAAATCGAACTTGCGGAATTCCTGGTTGAGCCGCACCGGCTCGTACAGCACCCGCTTCTCCTGGTCGTCGTAGCGGACCTCGACAAAGCCGGTGAGCGGAAAATCCTTGCGCAGCGGATGGCCGTCGAAACCGTAGTCGGTGAGGATGCGGCGCATGTCGGGATGGCCGGTGAAGATCACGCCGTAGAGGTCGTAGGTCTCGCGCTCGAACCAGTCGGCGCCCGGAAAGACGTCGATCAGCGACGGCACCTGCGTGGTCTCGTCGGCCTCGGCGCGGAGGCGGATACGCGTGTTCAGCGTCGGCGACAGCAAATGATAGACGACGTCGAAGCGCTTCTCGCGGGCGGGATAATCGACCGCCGTGACATCGGTGAAGTTGACGAAGCGGCAGGCCGGATCGTCGCGCAGGATATTTCGCGACCTCGACGATTTTCTCCGCCTTCACGTCGATGGTGAGCTGGTTGAACGCCACCGAGTGACCGGTGGCAGCGCCACCGAGCGCGCTAACAATCGTCTGCCCAAGGGCGTCGAGCTTGCCGTCGTCCATTACCCAAACCTTAGCGTTCGATGGTGCCGATGCGCCGGATCTTCTTCTGCAGCAGCAGCACGCCGTAGAGCAGCGCTTCTGCGGTCGGCGGACAGCCGGGCACGTAGACGTCGATCGGGCACGATGCGGTCGCAGCCGCGCACCACCGAGTAGGAGTAGTGATAATAGCCGCCGCCGTTGGCGCAGGAGCCCATCGAGATGACGTAGCGCGGCTCCGGCATCTGGTCGTAGACCTTGCGCAGCGCCGGGGCCATCTTGTTGGTCAGCGTGCCCGCAACGATCATCACGTCGGACTGCCGCGGCGAGGCGCGCGGCGCAAAGCCGAAGCGCTCGACGTCATAGCGCGGCATCGAGACCTGCATCATCTCGACCGCGCAGCAGGCGAGACCGAAGGTCATCCACATCAGCGAGCCGGTGCGCGCCCAGGTGATGAGGTCGTCGGCGGCGGCGACGAAGAAGCCCTTGTCGGAGAGCTCGTGGTTGACCTCGAGGAAGAACGGATCGCCGGCGCCGACCGGCTTGCCGGTGGCGGGATCCAGAATGCCCTTCGGCGCCGGCGCGATCGCCGGAGAGGACGTTACCAGAGAGGACTCGGCGGTCGGGCTCAATCCCATTCGAGCGCGCCTTTCTTCCATTCATAGGCAAAGCCGACGGTGAGGACGGCGAGGAACACCAGCATCGACCAGAAGCCGGTCGCGCCCAGCTTTCCGAACGCCACCGCCCACGGGAACAGGAAGGCCACTTCGAGGTCGAAGATGATGAAGAGGATCGCCACCAGATAGAAGCGGACGTCGAACTTCATGCGGGCGTCGTCAAAAGCGTTGAATCCGCATTCATAGGCGGAGAGCTTTTCCGGATCGGGCTGCTGATAGGCGACCAGGAACGGGGCGATCAGAAGCACCACGCCGATCAGGCTCGCCACCCCGATAAAGACCACAAGTGGAAGATAATTCTGCAGGATGCCGGTCATCGGCCACGCCTTTTTCCCGCGACCCGCGCGACGGCCGCAGATTCGTTGATTGGAATTATTCTTGAGGCTTAGCGCAGCGCAACAGGGCGCGCAAGGCAAGCTATTTTGACGCTTTTTCCCCGCCCCGGCCGCCGGCACGCAGCCCAAAAAAGCTGCGCCGTCTCAGCCCAGGTCGCGCTCGTCGGCGAGCATCCCTGCGGCTTTTTCCGTCAGCCGGTCGATATGAGCGAGAAGCATCGCGATCTCGGCCTCGCTGAGCTCGGCAAGGAGCCGCCGGTTGCGTTCCTGCCCGCCCGCGACGATGGCGTCATGGGCGGCGAGCCCCGCTTTCGTCAGCGACACCAGCACCTCCCGGTTATCCCGGGGATTGACCGCCTTGGCGACCAGCTTGCGCGATACCAGCTCGGCCAGCGCCCGGCTGATCTGCCCCTTGTCGAGGCCCACGGTCTCGGCAAGGCGGACCACGCTCATCGGCGGATGCCGGCCCAGATTGGCGACCAGGCCATATTCCACCGAGGAAAGGCCGGCCAAGCGCTTGTAGCGCAGCAGGGCACCGCGCTTGAGCAGGTTGGCGAGCACCATCAGCCGCGACGACATCATCGCCGTGATCGGCGCGAGTTCCCCGCCCTGCCCGGGCCTTCCCATCGGAAGGTCAGTCTGTTTCGGCTTCCGGCCCATCGAAAAGGTCTGCCAACAAAGCCCGCCTCTGCCAAGCCTGACCGATATCGTTGACTTTGTCATCGATCTAAAGTTTGCTGGCGTCAACAGTTTGCAGCAGCAAACGAGGACCGCGGCGCCAGACCGCGGCGGGGAGGAAGCCATGACGGTCACCCAGCGCGATCGCGACCTCGGCACGGCCTATGCGCTACGGGAGCCTTCGAGCCGGACCGAGCTGACGTCGGTTGCCCGCGGCACGGCGATGGGCGAGTTGATGCGACGCTACTGGCACCCGGTCGGGCTTGCGACCGACGCCACCGATATCCCCAGAAAAGTGCGCATCCTCGGCGAGGACCTGATCCTGTTTCGCGACAAGCGCGGCAGTCCGGGCCTGTTGCACGCGCGCTGCTGCCACCGCGGCACCACGCTCTACTACGGCAAGGTCGAGGATGACGGCATCCGCTGCTGTTACCATGGCTGGAAATTCGACACCGAGGGCAACTGCCTCGAGCAGCCCTGCGAGCCCGACGGCGGCCTGTTCAAGGACAAGGTCCGCCAGCCCTGGTACCCCGTCGAGGAGCGCTACGGCCTGATCTTCGCCTATATGGGACCATCCGACAAAAAGCCGGTGCTGCCGCGCTACGACTGCCTGGAGACGATGGACGAGGACGAGTTCGTCGAGGCCGACGACTGATCGATCGGCGGCGGAGGTCCGGTGATCATCCCCTGCAACTGGCTGCAGCACTTCGAGAACGTGGTCGATCCCTATCACGTGCCGGTCCTGCACGGCTCGTTCAGCGGGCCGCAGTTCACCAACATGATGGCCTCGATGCCCGAGGTGAAATTCGAGATGTCGCCGCGCGGCGTCACCGTGCGCTCGGTCCGCAAGCAGGACGACGGCAGGGTCTTCTATCGCGTCACCGAGGCCGCCCTCCCCACGCTACGCGTCGTCCCCAATCCGCGGGTGGCGCAATTCGCCCGCGTGGAATCGATCGGCTGGACCTTGCCGATCGACGACACATCGTTCCGCATCTATGTCGCGGGCCGCGTCCGCAATGCCGGCGAAATTGGGCGGATGCGCTCGAAATTCAACGGCAAGTTCTGGTGGGACATGACGGAAGCCGAGCACCAGCAGTTTCCCGGCGATTACGAGGCGCAGGTCGGCCAGGGCGCCGTAACCGTCCATTCCGAAGAGCATTTCGGCCAGAGCGACCGCGGTATCGTGATGGTCCGCCGCATGCTCGGGGAACAGCTGGAGGCGCTGGCCGAAGGCCGCGACCCGATCGGCGTGTCTTTCGATCCAAAGGCGCCGCCGGTCGAATTCGAAGCGGGGAATTTCATTCGCGAGGCGTGACGGCGCCCGCAGAGCCAGAAACAAGATCGTTGGGGGGAAGAACATGGTCGACGTCGCGCCGCAGGCTGTCACCCAATCCGAGGCCGCCGCAAAGCCCTCGTCTACGCGCTACTACGTGCTGGCGCTGCTCACCATCGTCTATGCGCTGAACTTCCTCGACCGCACCATTTTCAACGTCCTGATCGAGCCGATCAAAAAGGAATTTCAGCTCAGCGACACCATGATGGGCCTGCTCGCAGGCTTCGGCTTCGTGCTGTTCTACTCGATCTGCGGCATCCCGATCGCGCGCATCGCCGACCGCGTCAACCGCCTCAACATCGTCGCGGTCGCATTCGCGTTCTGGAGCGCGATGACCTGCTTCTGCGGCATGGCGCAGAACGTCACCATGATGACGCTGGCGCGCATCGGCGTCGGCATCGGCGAATCCGCCGGCACGCCCGCCTCGCAGTCGATCGTCGCCGATCTCTTCAACAAGAACGAACGCCCGCGTGCGCTCGGCATCTATGCCATCGGCACTTATCTGGGCGTATTCCTCGGCTATTTCATCGGCGGCTACGTCAACCAGCACTACGGCTGGCGGGCGGCGTTCTTCGCCGCGGGCCTGCCCGGCATCGCACTCGCCGCGGTGCTGTGGCTGACGGTGTCGGAGCCGAAGCGCGGCGCGCAGGCCGAGACATTCACGCCGGAAACGATCGGGCCGACGCTGAACTTTCTTATGACGTCGCGCACGTTCCTCGTCGTGCTGATCGGCTTCTGGCTCACCACCTTCACCAATTACGCCACCGCGGTATGGATTCCGCCTTTCCTCTCCCGCGTGCATCATTTGAGCAGCGCGGAGATCGGCACCTATGCAGGCACCTTCAAGGGATTGTGCGGCATGGCCGGCACCTTAATCGGCGGCCTCGTGGTGGCGCAGATCAGCCAGGCCGACGACCGCTGGAAGCTGTGGGCGCCGGCGATCATGTCGGGCCTCGCCGGTCCGGTGTTTGCGGTGTGCTTCCTCACCGACAGCTTTGTCATGATGGTTGCAGCACTGGCGCTGGGCTCCTTCCTGGTCGGCTTCCACCTCGGGCCGATCTTTGCGATCGCGCAGACGGTGGCGCGTCCGAGCATGCGGGCGCTGGCGTCCGCGATCATCCTGCTGTCGGCCACTTGCTTCGGCCAGGGCGTCGGGCCCCTCGTCGTGGGGGCGCTCAACGACACCTTGAAGGCCGATTTCGGCGCCAATGCCGTTCGCTATTCGCTGCTGTCGACGGCGGTGACGACGATGCTCGGGGCGCTGCTTTTCGTCGTCGCGGCGCGCTGGATTCGGGGCGACATCAAGCGGGCGGCCTGAGCCAGAAACGGTATCGGGAGGCCGCCCAACAGGCGAACTACCCTGAAAATCCGCTAAATCAGGCTCGAAAAACCCGCCGGACGAAACCATTTTGCCGGAACCGCGAAACGATCCTGAAACAGAGGGAGATTACGAATCCGAGCCATAGAGACGGCACAGTCCGTCGGGAGGCTTAGATGAACCACTCCATTCACTCAGCGGACAAGGCGACCCACCTGAAGGTAGTGGTTGTCGCGCTCGTGGCCGGTATTGCGGTGGCCGCGTTCGGTATTTCCGCCCGCACCAATGCCGATGTTCAGACCGCTCACATCGTGAAGGCCGGCAAGCCGGTGGTTGTGACCAGCTCGGATCTCTCCAAGGTCCAGTAAGACCAACCCGCTGCCGCCTAACGAAAACAGCCGCCCTCGGGCGGCTTTTTTGTTTGCAGCAATTTGTTGAAGGGCGGGACTAAGCTATTGAAAACTGGCGCGAGAGACGGGACTCGAACCCGCGGCCTCCGCCGTGACAGGGCGGCGCTCTAACCAACTGAGCTACTCCCGCGGGTGCCGAAATCAGCTCGATCCGCGCAGGAACGAGGGCATAAAGGCCTCCCCCCCGTTAGTCAAGGCAAGTTGCAACTATCTGCGCGCAATGGGCATTTCCGCGCGAGCGGCGCTTACAAGGCGCGGCCCGCTTCTGTCCAAAACAGCGTAGTCAGTCGGCCCCCGAATCAAATATGGCGAAATCTGTCCTGCATTTCCCAAGCAGAAGCAGGTTCCCTCCGGAGCAGCGGCCGACATGGCGAAGAAAGCAGCGAGCCTCACCACCATCACCTTGAAGCACCTTGCCGCCGAGATCGCCGACGAGCAGGAGCTGTCGAAGAAGCAGGCCGAGGCCATCCTGACCGACATGGTCTCGCGCATCACCAGGCACCTGAAGAAAGGCGAGCGCATCCGCATCGTCGGGCTCGGTATCCTGCAGGTGCGCCGGCGCGCCGCCCGCATGGGCCGCAACCCCGCGACCGGCGAGCCCGTCCCGATCAAGGCGAGCAAGAAGGTCGCCTTCCGCGCTTCCAAGGAACTCAAGGAAGCCGTCTGAAGCGGCTCTCCTCTCCGCCTGCACGACATTGTCATTCCGGTTCGCGATGCGGAACGGCGCTGTCTGCTATATAGCCCGCCTCATCCCTTCAACGCGCGGACGGCATGCCCCTCGATTTCAAACACACTGTCACGGAGCGCTTCCTGCGCTATGTCGTGATCGACACCCAGTCGGACCCGTCGTCTCCCACCTGCCCTTCGACCGACAAGCAGAAAAACCTCGGCCGCTTGCTGGCCGCTGAGCTGAAGGCGCTTGGGCTCGCTGACGCCCATCTCGACGAGCACGGCTATGTCTATGCGACCATTCCGGCCAATACGTCGAAGAAGGTGCCGGTGATCTGCTTCTGCTCGCACATGGACACCTCTCCCGACTGCAGCGGCGCCAACGTCAAGCCGCAGATCGTCAGGGATTATCGCGGAGGCGACATCGTGCTGCCGGCCGATCCCACCCAGGTGATCCGCGCCGCCGAGCATCCCGATCTCGCCCACCAGATCGGCCACGACGTCATCACGACCGATGGCACCACGCTGCTCGGCGCCGACAACAAGGCCGGCCTCGCCGAGATCATGGATGCGGCCGAATTTCTCGTCCGCAACCCGCAGATCAAGCACGGCGCGATCAAAATCCTGTTCACGCCGGATGAAGAGATCGGCCGCGGCGTCGACAAGGCGGACCTGAAGAAGCTCGGCGCCGATTTCGCCTACACGATGGACGGCGAGGCCGCCGGCACCATCGAGGACGAGACCTTTTCCGCCGACGGCGCCACCATCACCATTCAGGGCGTCAGCGCCCATCCCGGCTTTGCCAAGGGCCGCATGGAGCATGCGATCAAGATCGCATCTGGTATCGTCGATCGCCTGCCGAAGGACACCTGCTCGCCCGAGACCACGCAGGGGCGCGAAGGATTTTTGCATCCGACCGGCATCGAGGGCGCACTGGAGAGCGCGACGATCGATCTGATCGTGCGTGACTTCTCCGAGCAAGGGTTGAAGCAGAAAGAGGCGTTGCTGGAATCCATCGTCCAGGACGTGATGAAGGACTATCCGCGCTCGACCTACAAAATCGGCATCAAGCCGCAATATCGCAATATGAAAGAGGTGATCGACCGTCACCCCGAGATCATGGACCATGCCGTCGAGGCGGTGCGGCGCGCCGGGCTGACGCCGGTGAGATCGTCGATCCGCGGCGGCACCGACGGTTCGCGGCTGTCGGCGATGGGCCTGCCCTGCCCCAACATCTTCGCCGGCGAGCACGCCTTCCACTCGCGCCTGGAATGGGTGAGCCGTCAGGACATGGAGAAGGCGGCCGAGACCATCGTGCATCTCGCCATGATCTGGGAAGAGCGGGCGTAACGGGCCCAAACGCTAACAAAAGTGCGAAAACAACCCCATGCAAAGTAGAATGGGGCTTAGCCAGCGCGCGCCGTGACCAGCCAGATCGCTCCCGGCAGCAGCACCGATTGTCCCTTCACAAATGGCGTCAGCGCCTCGCGGATCGACTGGATCGCGGCGGCGACCACATCCGGCGGATGGCCTTCCAGCGCCCGGCTGGCGGGGCCGATTTCGAGCGCGCCCTGCACGGCGGCATCGAGCCCGTTGCCCGCAGCGACATCGAAGGCTCAGCGGACACGCCTCCATCGCAACATCAGTGAAGCCGGCCTCGATCAGGATACGCTTCACCCGCGCCTCGTCGGCGAACGCGAACGGTCCGGGATCTTCCGGGCCGAGCTGCGGCAGTTTCGGCACGTGCTTGTAGACCGCCATCAGCGGCGTCATCATCCAGCCGTTCTCGCGCGGCTCGCGCCAGCAGGCGAACACCAGCCGGCCCTTCGGCCGCAGGCTCTTGCGCAGATTGCGGAACGACAGCACAGGATCGGCGAAGAACATCACGCCGAAGCGCGATACCAGCAGATCGAAGCTTTCGGGGTCGAAGGGATAGACCGTGGCGTCGGCCAGCACATAGTCGGCCGGCAATTCCTTCGGCGTCAGCTGGCGCGCGCGTTCCAGCATCGGCACGGAAATGTCGATGCCGAGCACATGGCCAGATGGCGCCGACCTGCCCGGGCAAGATCGATGGCGATGGCGCCGCAGCCGCAACCGATGTCGAGAATGCGCTGCCCTGCCTGCGCATCAGCGCGCGCGATCAGCTTTTCCGTGACCGGCGCCAGCACGATGTCCTGCACCGACTGCCGGTCGGTCCAGTGCTTGCCTGCGACCCCGTTCCAGAATGCGATCTGATCGGCGTTGCGATCGTGTCCGGCGGGCAAACTCGCCATGCTCAGTTGGAACTCGTCCCGGTCTTGGTTTTCTTGGGCGCCGCCTTTGTCTCCTTGGCGGGAGCCTTGCTGTCCTGCTTCGCCGCATTGTCGCTGCGGACATTGCCCCAGGGATCCTGCGCCTTCTGCTCGGGAATGTTGCCGAGCGAACGCTTGTAAGCTCTCTCCGCATCCCTCTCGGCCTGCTTCTCCGTCGGCGACTTTTCCTTGTCCGGCTCGCCAGATTGTTGCATCGGCGCCTGCGCCTGGCCAAATGCCGGGCCGGCCAGGAAGGCCATGATCACTGCAGCGGCAACCACTCTCATGCGCGTGCTCCCGATGTGTTCCGCCATTGCTGCACCGGCTCGCAGAGCCAAGCGCGAGCCGGGCCTCAGTCCGCCTTCGTCGCTGCGCGACTACGGCTGGTGGGCGGCTACGGATTCGAACCGCAGACCCTCTCGGTGTAAACGAGATGCTCTAACCAGCTGAGCTAGCCGCCCTCACCCCCTGTTTAGCGCTGCCACGCGGCTGAGCGCAAGCTGGCCAAACAACGCAAAAGCGGCGCCCTGGGGGGCGCCGCTTTCGTCATATTTGCATCGATTTAGTGCGCGGTCAGGCCGCCGGCGGCTTCGTCGCCGGAGTCCGGCTTGACGGCCACCTTGGTGTCCTCTTCCCAGACGATCGGCACGGGCACGCGGACCAGCGCCTTGGCAACCACCTCGTCGAGACGCGCGACCGGAATGATCTCCATGCCGCCCTTGATCGCATCGGAAATCTCCGTGAGATCCTTGGCGTTGTCCTCGGGGATCAGCACCGTCTTGATGCCGCCGCGGGCAGCCGCCAGCAGCTTCTCCTTCAGGCCGCCGATCGGCAGCACGCGGCCGCGCAGCGTGATCTCGCCGGTCATCGCGACATCGTGGCGAACCGGGATGCCGGTCATGACCGAGATGATCGCGGTGGCCATGGCGACGCCGGCCGACGGGCCGTCCTTCGGGGTCGCCCCTTCCGGCACGTGCACGTGGATATCGCGGCGATCGAACAGCGGCGGCTCGATGCCATAGTTGATCGCGCGGGAGCGGACAAAGGACGCCGCCGCCGAGATCGATTCCTTCATGACGTCGCGCAGATTGCCGGTGACCGTCATCTTGCCCTTGCCGGGCATCATGACGCCTTCGATCGTCAGCAACTCGCCGCCGACATCGGTCCAGGCGAGGCCCGTCACGATGCCGACCTGGTCGTCGCTCTCGATCTCGCCGTAGCGATACTTCGGCACGCCGAGGAACTCTTCGAGAGTCTTCTCGGTCACCTTCACCGACTTCTTCTTGGAGATCATCAGCTCCTTCACCGCCTTGCGGGCGAGTGTGGAGAGCTCACGCTCCAGGTTACGCACGCCCGCTTCGCGGGTGTAGCGGCGGATCATCAGGAGCAACGCGTCGTCGTCGATCGACCACTCTTTCGAGTCGAGGCCATGCTTGGAGACGGCATTCGGGATCAGGTGCTTGCGCGCGATCTCGACCTTCTCGTTCTCGGTGTAGCCGGCGATGCGGATGATCTCCATGCGGTCCATCAGCGGGCCGGGAATATTGAGCGTATTCGCGGTCGTGATGAACATCACGTTGGAGAGATCGTAGTCGACCTCGAGATAGTGGTCGTTGAAGGTCGAGTTCTGCTCGGGGTCCAAAACCTCAAGCAGCGCCGAAGACGGATCGCCGCGGAAATCGGCGCCCATCTTGTCGATCTCGTCCAGCAGGAACAGCGGGTTCGAGGTTTTTGCCTTGCGCATCGACTGAATGACCTTGCCGGGCATCGAGCCGATATAGGTGCGGCGGTGACCGCGGATCTCGGCCTCGTCGCGCACGCCACCGAGCGAGACGCGCACGAATTCGCGCCCCGTCGCTTTCGCGATCGACTTGCCGAGCGAGGTCTTGCCGACGCCGGGAGGCCCGACCAGGCACAGGATCGGTCCGGTCAGCTTGTTGGCGCGCGACTGCACCGCCAGATACTCGACGATACGGTCCTTGACCTTCTCAAGGCCATAGTGGTCGTTGTCGAGCACCGTCTGAGCGGCCACGAGATCCTTCTTGACCTTGGACTTCTTGTTCCACGGGATCGACAGCAGCCAGTCGAGATAGTTGCGCACGACGGTCGCTTCCGCGGACATCGGCGACATCTGGCGCAGCTTCTTCAACTCATGCTGCGCCTTCTCGCGCGCTTCCTTCGACAGCTTGGTCTTGGCGATCTTCTCCTCGAGATCGGCGAGCTCGTCCCGGCCCTCGTCGTCGCCGAGTTCCTTCTGGATCGCCTTCATCTGCTCGTTGAGATAATACTCGCGCTGGGTCTTCTCCATCTGGCGCTTGACGCGCGAGCGGATGCGCTTCTCGACCTGCAGCACCGAGATCTCGCTCTCCATCAGCCCGAGCACCTTCTCCAGGCGCTGGGTGACCGACAGCGTCTCCAGGATGCCCTGGCGATCGGCGATCTTCACGGCGAGGTGCGAGGCGACGGTGTCGCCGAGCTTGCCGAAATCGGTGATCGACTGCACCACGCCGACGACTTCGGCGGAGATCTTCTTGTTGAGCTTCACATAGCTTTCGAAATCGGACACCACCGAGCGCGCCAGCGCTTCCGCCTCGACGGATTCAGCGTCGGTGTCGGCGAGCGCGACCGCAGTCGCCTCGTAATATTCGGTCCGCTCCGTGTATTTCTCGACGCGCGCGCGCGCGAGCCCCTCGACCAGCACCTTCACGGTGCCGTCGGGAAGCTTCAGCAGCTGCAGCACGCTGGCAAGCGTACCGGTCTCGTAAATCGCATCCGGCGCCGGATCGTCGTCAGACGCATTCTTCTGCGTCGCGAGCATGACCAGCGCGTCGTTCTTCATCACCTCTTCGAGCGCGCGGATCGACTTCTCGCGGCCGACGAAGAGCGGGACGATGTTGTGCGGGAAAACGACGATGTCGCGCAGCGGCAGCACGGGATAGGCGTGCGTCTCGCCGTGGACGATGGTTGGCCGGGGTTTTGGGGTCGTCATGGCCTTACTTCCTTTTGTTGTGCCCCCTTGCACGCAGTCCGCATTCAGCGCAACCGCCACAAGGTGCCGGATTTCCGGGTCGTTCGGCCCCCTAGAGCCTGCCCTCTCCGGATGTCTTTGCTGGCGAATCTCAAGCAAGATCCTCGCCAGCGATAGCATTAGGTGGCTATCGGGTACGGGTGAGTCAAGTCACTGAAAAAAGCTTGTAAATCAGGGCGAACGCGCAGCAACGCTTACGCTGTTACCGGCTGCGGAACCCGTCCGCAGCCCTCGATTTTGAGGCTTGAAGCCGCCCTTGGTGGCGCCTCGATCAGGCGCTCTGCGAGCTTTCCACCGCACGGTCGGAACGGTCCGCGTAGATGTACAGCGGACGCGCGGTTCCCTCGACCACCTCGCGCGAGATGACGACTTCCTCGACGCCTTCCAGGCCCGGGAGGTCGAACATGGTCTCGAGCAAGATGCTCTCCAGGATCGAACGCAGGCCTCGCGCGCCGGTCTTGCGCTCGATCGCCCTGCGGGCGACCGCGCCAAGCGCCTCGTCGGCGAAGGTCAGGTCGATATTCTCCATCTCGAACAGCCGCTGATACTGCTTGACCAGCGCGTTCTTGGGATCGGTGAGGATCTTCTTCAGCGAAGCCTCGTCGAGATCTTCCAGCGTGGCGACCACGGGCAGACGACCGACGAATTCCGGGATCAGGCCGTACTTGAGCAGATCCTCCGGCTCGACATGGCGGAAGATTTCGCCGGTGCGGCGGTCTTCCGGCGCCAGCACCTGCGCGGCAAAGCCGATCGAGGTCGAACGGCCGCGCGCGGAGATGATCTTCTCGAGGCCCGAGAACGCACCACCGCAGATGAACAGGATGTTGGTGGTGTCGACCTGCAGGAATTCCTGCTGCGGATGCTTGCGGCCGCCCTGCGGCGGAACGGAAGCGACCGTGCCTTCCATGATCTTGAGCAGCGCCTGCTGCACGCCCTCGCCCGACACGTCGCGGGTGATCGAGGGGTTGTCGGACTTGCGGCTGATCTTGTCGATTTCGTCGATGTAGACGATGCCGCGCTGCGCCCGCTCGACATTGTAGTCGGCAGACTGCAGCAGCTTCAGGATGATGTTCTCGACGTCCTCGCCGACATAGCCGGCTTCGGTCAGCGTCGTCGCGTCCGCCATGGTGAAGGGCACGTCGAGGATGCGCGCCAGCGTCTGCGCCAGCAGCGTCTTGCCCGAGCCGGTCGGACCGATCAGCAGGATGTTGGACTTGGCGAGCTCAACGTCGTTGTGCTTGGTCTGGTGGTTGAGCCGCTTGTAGTGGTTGTGAACGGCGACCGAGAGCACCTTCTTGGCGTGGCTCTGGCCGATCACGTAATCGTCCAGCACCTTGCAGATTTCCTTCGGCGTCGGAATTCCGTCGCGCGACTTGACCAGCGAGGACTTGTTCTCCTCGCGGATGATGTCCATGCAGAGTTCGACGCATTCGTCGCAGATGAAAACCGTGGGACCTGCAATCAGCTTGCGGACTTCGTGCTGGCTCTTGCCGCAGAACGAGCAATACAGCGTGTTCTTGGAGTCGCTCGTACCGACCTTACTCATTCTTGTCTCCGTCCGCCGTTCGAACACTTGCCCGATCGGCCCATTCCGGCACATGCCGGGCTTCTGGGCATAGATAGAGCAAATCCCGTACCAAAAAAGGCCTCACGCAATACACCCGTGCGAATCACGGTTTATTCGATTCTCCCGCGATTCATAACTGATCCCATACAGCCAACCATGCTGACACCCGACTATCAAGAATTCGCTAACCGCGCACTTTCCGAACACCGTGACAATACCGTGATTTGCCCCCTGTTTCGGGGTGGGTTTGTCGAAATCGGATAAGCGTTGCGCGTTTACCACGAAAATGGGACCGAAAGCGGAACTTTCCGCCCGTTTCAGGGCCCAAAGACGCCCTTCAGGCCGGTATAGATCGATCCCGCAGCGGTTGCGATCACGCCGCCCAGCGGACCAACGGTTTGCATCAGGTCCTGGATGCGGCGCGCGCGCCGGCGCATGGTCTCCTCGCCGACATGCTGTCCCAGCATGCGTGCTGCGCGGTACGCCGCCGCGCTCGGTTTTCCGCCTGACGCAATGGTGTTCGGCAGCAGCCACAGCACCAGAATCACCAGGATGTTGCCGGTGAGGAAGCTCAGCGCGATGCTGAGCCCGTATTCGACCGTTTCCCGCCACTCGCGGAAGCTCGCCGGCACGATCGGGGTTCCGTCGACATAGGACACGACGGACAGCATGCCGAACACGCTCAGCGCCGCCGTCAACACCCCGAGCCCGAACGCGCCGCGATATCCGATCCGGCTCAGCGCATAGGCCGCCATGCCGAACGGCAACGGGATGATCACCGAGGCGATCCGCAGATAAAGCTGCGGCCAGTCGAATTTCATGATGACGAGGTAGTGCGCGGCAAGCAGCAGCAGCGCCGGCAGCACGACGTAGACGCCGCCATTGAGGAACAGGAACCGCACCGGGCGGTCGAACAGCGCCAGCGACGTGTTGACCTGGTCGAGCCGACGCTGCAGCCGGTCGAGTTCCACGACCACGTCCTGGATTTCATGGATGACGGGAATGACGACCCGCAGGTCACGGTTGCAATGCTTGCAGACGGTGGCCTCGTCCTTGATCGTCTCGGCGCAGAACGGACATTCCATCGCGGCTACGCCTGGCGGGAACGGGATAACCGCCCGCGCTTGGTGGCCAGCCGCGCCTGCGCGCGCTCCAGTTCGGCGCGCAGCTTGTCGCGCTTCTGCAGCAGTTCGGTCGCGTTCAGCCAGCAACGATTGCGGCACCGCCGTGTCGCGGCCGCAACTCGCGCAGACCGGCGCCTGCTCGTCCTTTTCCTTGTGGCAGAACGGACATGGCACGAACGGACTTGGCATCAGGGCGCGATCTTGAGCACGAAACTGGTGGTCGACACCCGGCCTTCGGAGTCCTTGACATCGATCCGCACCAGATGGTCGCCCGGCGGCAGCTGCGCATCCGGCATGTCGATGCCGGTCGGCTGCACGAAGGCTTTGACGCGCGGCGTGAGATCGACATTCGGCTGCTTGAGATAGATCACCTTCACGCCCTCGGGTCGATGGTCGAGCCGCCGAGCGGCTGAAACTTGACCTGAAAGCGGATCGGCGAGCTTGACCGCCGCTTTCCTCGGTGACCGCAATCTTCGGACCACGCGTGATGCCACGGCCGGAATTTGCCACAGCGCCCTTCATCACCGGCAGCGCCGCTTCCTCCGCTGTGATCAGCTCAGCGGCGTTTGCAGAGACCGGCACTGCCAGAAAGACAGCAAGGAACGCGGTGCGAATGGCTGTTGCCGATTTACTCATCATTGAAATGCTCGCTTCCTGATTCACAGGTTATTGAGGTGGTCTTGCGTGGTCAACGACGCCCGCCGTCGCCGATGATGGTGTAGGGCGCCCAGAACAGCGGATGGGCGTAGGCGAATTCGGTATTGCCCGATGCATCGGTAAAACCCTTGCCGTCCATCAAGCGCGACCATGGCCTGGCGCAGCGCCTCGCCGCGCGTCAGCTTGGGATCGTCGGCCTGCCGCTTGAACAGGTCGGTGACGAGATCCTTCGCCGACTGCGAATGCACGGACCAGTTGGTGACGAGCAGCGCGCGCGTGCCGGCGTAGAAGAAGGCGCGGCCGAGGCCGGACGCCGCTTCCGCGCCCGCGCCCGCTCCGGCGCCGGTGTTGCAGGCCGACAGCACGACCCAGTCGGCATCGAGCTTGAGCGACAGGATCTCCTCCATCGTCAGCAGACCGTCGCCCTCGCCGCCCGGACACCGAAGGCGCCGACAGCGCCAGCGCCGGCTGCGTCAAGCCGTCGAGTTCGCCGGGCACCAGACCATGGGTGGCGAAGGCCACGATCTTGAAGCCGGACAGGTCAGCCGACTTCACCGCCTTCTCGTTGGCGTCCTTGCCGAGGTTGAGCACCTTGGTCGGATCGGCCTGCAGCGCCAGCGCGATCGACTTCAGTTCGTCGGCCGTGTCGGGCAGCCGCGGCAACATGCCGAGATCGGCCTTGTCGGCGTCATCGAGCTGCGGGCTGCTGCGTCGCTTCAGCGGCCCGCCGCGCGTCGCCGCGGAGGCGTCGGCAAGCTGCACCGGCTTGTCGGCCTTGCTGGCATCGTCCGCCTGCTCCTTGTTGAAACAGGGATCGCCGAAGGCGATCAGCTCCTGCCGCGTCGCCTTGCCGGGCGGCAGCTTGCGCAGGGTCTGCAGCGCGGACGATCGACGGCACCATGGTGACGGCATGCGTACGCGCCAGCCACGGCACGTTGCGATAGCTCGAGAACAGCGGATCGTCGTCGGTCTTGATTTCCGCCGGCGCGGTCGGCAGCAGCGACAGCGGCAGCAGCCCGAGCGCGCCGTTGGTGACGACGATCAGGTTCTTCGCCGGCTTCCAGTCGCTCTCGTACCGGCTTCAGCAGCAGCTCGTACAGTTCCGAAGCCAGCTTGACGTCGAACGGCGGAATGTCCGAGATCATCGCCGCCTTCGGCTCCAGCGCCTCGCGCAGCTTGGTGACCTTGGCGTTGAGATCGCCGAGCGTCATCTTCAGCCGCGAGAACTTGACCGGGCTGCCCTTCCTCGCCACCCAGACAAAACTGTCGAAGCGGCCGAAATAGAACGACAGCATCGCCTCGTCGTCGGCGAGCTGCTTCTGCAGGTCGGCCGCTGTCGGCGGCGGCGGGTTCACCAGGTTGCCGTATTGCGGGAATTTCTTCGCGATCTCCTTGAGTGCCGCAGTCTTCGCGTTCTGCAGCGCCGTGATCTCCGCCTGCGTTGCCTTGACGGCCTTCTCGTCGCGCTCTTCCGGCGGAAGCGACAGCAAATTGTTCAGCGAGGCCACGGCCGCGCCGATCTTCTTTTCGCCGTCCTGCGAGGTGCGGATCAGATTGGCCAGTTCCGGATTGTCGGTCGCCGAGCGCGCCGACGAGGCCTGCAACGCGCGCTGCACCGACTGCCCGCGCAGCAGGTCGGCATAGCCGAAGGTGTCCTCCGCGACGTTCGGCCCGCGCCAGCGCGGGATTGAGCGCGAGCACCCGCAAATAGCCTTCGAGGACGAAGCGGGTGCGACCTTCGCGCGCCGCCGCCGTCGATCCGCTGTCATCGTCGCCGCCGCCCGTCGTGGTCAACAGGACCGGGATCGATTCCTTGAAGGCTTGCAGCGCTTCCGCCGGCTTCGAATTGCGGGCGAGCGCAATCGCGTAATAGCCGCGCGCGACCGCGGTGTTGAGGCTGTTGTCGCCCGACCGGGTGCGCTCGCGCTCGAACGTGCGTTGCGCGATCTCGAGCGCATTGGTGGCGTCGCCCTGGATCAGCAGGTTCGAAATCCGCGACAGGCCGCCGCTGGTCGCTTCGCGCCGCTTCGGCTCCCATTTGGCGGTCCAGACGTCGATCTGGTCGTAGAGCTTGCTCGCCTCTTCGTAGCGCCGTTCCATGATTGAGGATCTGCGCCAGGAACAGCTGGGCGTTGACCATGACGGCCGGATTCGGCGGGATAGCCGAGGCCGGCGTAGATATCGATCACCTGGCGCTGCAGCTGTTCGGCCTCCTGGTAGCGGCCCTGCTCCTGCACGACATAGACCAAAATGCCGAGCACGCCCGCGGTGTCGACGTGATACTTGCCGGACTTGCTGAGACGGCTGAGCAGCGCGCGGCGAACATCGGCCTCGCCCTCGCCGACGCGCCCCTGCTTGACCTTGACGCGGCCCTCCATCGCGAGTGCCCAGTCGGATGCGCGCTCAGGCTCCCCTTCAGCCGGCCTGCTCTCCCATTGCGAAATATATTTCAGAATAGCGAGATAAGATGCCGCGGCCTTGTGGAAACCCGCCTCTGCGTCAGCGTAGAGCCCGCGCGCTTCCGCGACGCGCGCGTCACCGTCCTCGACGTTGGCCTGCCAGCTCGCGCCGTAGATCGGGAAGTTGGGCCAGCGCCGGGCTTCCGCGAGCAGCGTTCGGTTACGCGCCGCGTGGGCTTCTGCCGCGTTGATGTCACCGTTGCGGATGGCGGCGACCAGCATGAGGTAGTTGAGGTTGAATATCCTGCCTTTGCCTTTCGCGGCGAAGGCGGCAAGCTGTTTCGTCACGATGTCATTGGCGCGCTTGTGCTGGCCGGCATCGCGCAACCGCCGCATCAGGAATTGCTCGAAGCGGCTTGCGACGTTGGCGTACTCGGCCCCCTTGCCGTTGCTGACGGCAAGTTCCGCATCGGCCAGCGACTCGTCATTGCGGCCAAGCTGCGCCCGCGCCTGCCCGCGCTTGTAGTAGAAGTCGGCGAGCTGATTGCCCTTCAGGCCGTCCGGCACCGGAGCATCGGCCGCGGCCTTCAGGTCGGCCGTACGCGCAGGGTCAGGCTTCTGCTGGTTCAGAATGGCGGTGACGTCCGCAACCGTCCGTGGCGGCGCCACCAGGCTGGTGGGGGCGGCCTTCGCGATGTCCTCCGCGCTTGGCGCGGCTTCCGGCTTTGCAGCCGATGGCGCCGCCTGCTTGGGCAGCGACTTCTCCAGCGCCGCCTGGACGCAGGCCTGCACCTTGGGTCTGGCCTTCTCGCGGCAGGCCTCGATATCCGCCGCCGCCCTGCTTGCAGGCAACCACCATCGGCTTGCCGACGCTGTTTCGGCAGCTCTCGATCAGCTGGTTGCGATCAACGGCCGCAGCCGGCGTTACAGCGAATACAAGAAATGCAACTGCAATTATTCGTCGAACATCCATCAAAACCCCCGCGATAAAAACCGCGCACTTTTAGTATCAGGGTATTGAGGACAAAGAGTACCGCGCGGTCAAGAACCGCGCGGTATCACATCTGGATCACGGATAACGTGATGTGGAACTCGGGTTCCACATCTCAGAGGTAACGCTTCACCGCGCAGCAACTGCGCGTTGCGTCAGGCCGCCTTGGCGGACGCCGGATCTTCCGGACGCTTGTCGATGACCTTGTCAACCAAGCCGAAGGCCTTCGCGTCGTCGGCAGTGAGGAACTTGTCGCGCTCCAGCGCGTCCTCGATCACCTTATAATCCTTGCCGGTGTGCTTCACGTAGATCTCGTTGAGGCGCTTCTTGAGATTCAGGATCTCCTGCGCGTGCAGCATGATGTCGGTGGCCTGGCCCTGGAAGCCGCCGGAGGGCTGGTGCACCATGATGCGGGAGTTCGGCAGCGAGAAGCGCATGTCCTTTTCGCCGGCGGCGAGCAGGAGCGAGCCCATCGAGGCCGCCTGCCCCGTGCACAGCGTCGA
The DNA here is from genome assembly GCA_963726865.1 of uncultured Alphaproteobacteria bacterium. GTDB lineage: Bacteria > Pseudomonadota > Alphaproteobacteria > Rhizobiales > Xanthobacteraceae > Bradyrhizobium. The sequence continues at coordinate 137,538 of CAVSEE010000018.1, forward strand.
TACCGGCGGACGGATGAACTGCATGGTGTCGTAGATCGCAAGGCCCGACGTCACCACGCCGCCCGGCGAGTTGATGTACATCGAGATTTCCTTCTTCGGGTTCTCGGCTTCGAGGAACAGGAGCTGGGCGACGATCAGCGTCGACATGCCGTCCTCGACCGGACCGGTCAGGAAGATGATGCGCTCTTTCAGGAGGCGCGAGAAAATGTCGTAGGCGCGTTCGCCGCGATTGGTCTGCTCGACGACCATCGGCACGAGGTTCATGTAGGTTTCAACGGGATCGCGCATGGGTCACCTTGGGTGATGCTGGGTAAGGACTGTTCGCACAGATATGGGCCAAATCGCCGGCGGCAAGGCCGGGGGCATGGTCTTCGTACGCACGCCAGTTCAAGCTGATTCGGAACCACAGGCCTAGCGACGGAAGGCCGCCGCCGGGCTGGATTCGCCGTTCATCCTTAACGCAAGACTATCGCGATCAGGCGGCCGTCTTCTCGTCTTCCTCTTCCTTGAACAGCTCCTCGCGGGTGACCTTCTTCTCGGTCACATTGGCGAGTTCGAGCAGGAAGTCGACCACCTTGTCCTCATAGATCGGTGCACGAAGCTGGGCGAGCGCATTGGCGTTGTTGCGATAATAGTCCCAGACTTCCTTCTCGCGGCCCGGCATCGAGCGCGCGCGCTCGATCACGGCGCGGCTGACCTCGTCGTCGGTGACGGTGATCTTGTTCTTCTCGCCGATCTCCGAGAGCACCAGGCCAAGGCGGACGCGGCGGTCGGCGATCTTCTGGTACTCTTCCTTGGCCGCGTCTTCGGTCGTGTTCTCGTCGGCAAAGGTCTTGTTGCTGGAGTCCATCTCGGCCTTGATCGAGTTCCACATCAGGTTGAACTCTTCGGCGACCAGCGAGGGCGGCGCCTCGAACTTGTGGCTCTCGTCGAGGCGGTCGAGCAGCGCGCGCTTGACGCGCTGGCGGGTCGCGCCGGCAAACTCGGACTTCAGCCGCTCGCGCGCGGCTTCCTTGAGCTTGTCGAGCGATTCCAGGCCGAGCGACTTTGGCAAACTCTTCGTCGATCACGGTATCGCCGGGCGCTTCGATGGCGGTCGCCGTGGTCTCGAACTCGGCCGGCTGGCCGGCCAGCTTCTCGCTCGCATAGTTCTTCGGGAATGAAACCTTCACGGTGCGGGTCTCGCCGACACCGACGCCGATCATCTGATCTTCGAAGCCGGGGATGAACTGACCGGACCCGATCACGAGCTGGATGCCCTCACCGGTGCCGCCGTCGAAGGCGACGCCGTCGATGGTGCCCTTGAAGCTGATGGTGACGCGGTCGCCCTTCTCGGCCTTGGCGCCGTCGGCCTTCGCCACATAGGGCCGGCTCTGGTCGGCGATGCGCTTGATCGCTTCGTCGACATCGGCGTCGCTGACATCGACGACCGGCTTCTCGACCGCAAAACTCTTGAAATCGGCGAGCGCGATCGGCGGCACCACTTCGATCGCGACCGTGTAGGTGAGATCGGTCTTGCCGGAGAGAAGCTCTTCGACTTCCTTGGTCTCGGTCGGCATCGTCACCTTGGGCTCGGAAGCCAGGCGGAAGCCGCGCTCGGTGAAGATCTTGGTGTTGGTGTCGCGGATGGTCTCGTCGATGGTCTCGGCCATGACGGAGCGGCCGTAGATCTTCTTCAGATGCGCCACCGGCACCTTGCCGGGACGGAAGCCGTTGAGCTTGACCTTGTCCTTGAGATCGACCAGGCGCGCATCCGCCTTGGCGTCGAGATCGGTCGCGGGAACGCTGACCTTGAATTCGTGCTTCAGTCCCTCGGAAAGGGTTTCGGTGACCTGCATCGTCGTCTTCTTCCGCGTTCGTCCGGCCCTTGCCGGGCCGGTGATTGTCAAAATGTGCGGCGCCAGCGCCTGACGGCCTCGCGCCAGTGGTTTGGCGAACCGAAATCCCTGATGGGAATAAGGTCCTCCGGAAATCGTCGGGCAAACGCCTGCCAGCGCTTGGTGCGGGCGGAGGGACTCGAACCCCCACAACTTTCGTCACTGGAACCTAAATCCAGCGCGTCTACCAGTTCCGCCACGCCCGCAGATAGCATCATTGGTCCGGCCGCGATGCCGCGGGCGGCGGCTTATAACATGCAGCCGCAGCTTCGCAGCAAAAAAATGGCCCGTCCCGGCCGCATCGGGCCAATGCGCCGCAACTGGACATTCCACCTCAAAAATGGTCCGGATCGGCCTCATGGCAAGAGCATTTTTCCGTCTGAGCCGGCGCGACCTCATGGCCGGATTCGGCGCCTCCGCGCTGGCCGGTTTGGCGGCGTCCCGTGCATGGGCGCAGGCACGGACGGCGCTGCAGGCAAAGCCAGCCGGGATCGCCCTGCGCCCCGGTACTCCGGAGACGCCCGTCTGGTCGCTCGCTGGCAGTGAACTGCGCTTCCGCCGCGGCGAGACCGTGACATTCGATCTCGGCAACGAGTTGCCGGCCCCCGTCGCTTTCGACTGGCGAGGGCTCGATGGCGTGCCCGCGGTCGCGCCCCTGACGGGCCGCCCGCCGCTCGCCGCCGGGGCGAAGGAAAGCGTCGCGATTCCATTGCGGCATGCCGGAACCTTGCTGTGCGACCTGAGCCTGCTCGGAACCGATCGGCCAACGCGACCTCGCGCGCTGGTGGTGCAGGAAAGCGAAGCCGTCACCGTGGACCGGGACGAAACGCTGCTGGTCGAGGAGTGGCGGCTGCGGGCCGACGGGACAGCGGTCGCGCCGGGGGCCGATCCTAAGGAAACCACGGTTTCCTATACGCTTAACGGCAAACCCGCGCTGGATGTCCCGGCCCGGACCAATGAGCGCCTGCGGCTTCGCTTCATCAATGGCAGCCCGCGCACCGTCATCGCCCTGAAACTGGAGTCGGTCGAGGTCAGGGTGATGGCGATCGACAGCCAGCCGTCCGAGCCGTTCCTGGCACGCAACGGCGCGCTGGTGCTGGCGCCGGCCAGCCGCGTCGATGCCTTCGTCGATGTTACGGCGCCTCCCGGCTCGAACCTGAAAATCCTGCTGCACGAAGGCAAGGAAGCCCGCACCATCGGCTTCATCATCGTCTCACGCGACCCGCCCGCCCGGCCCGCGCCATTGCCGCCTCCGCCACCTCTGCCTTCGAACGGCTTGCCGGAGCGGCTAGACTTGAGGAACGCGCTGCGCGTCGATCTCGGTCTCAGCGGGGCGGAGTGGATCGCGCCCGCCAGCTTTTCCGCGAACACCCGGCCCGCTTTCCGCGCCAAGGCCGGGCGCATCGTCGTGCTGGCGCTGACCAATCGCGCCAGTATCGCGACCGTCTTCCATCTCCACGGCCATCATTTCCGCCTGCTCGACCGGCTCGACGACGGCTGGAAGCCGTTCTGGCTCGACACGCTCGCGATCGAGCCCGGCCAGACCCAGCGCATTGCGTTCGCGGCCGAGCATACTGGACGCTGGCTGATTGAATCGACCACGACCGATTGGGCCACGCCGCGGCTCGTGCGATGGTTCGTTGTTGAGTGAGGAAACCAATATGAGCAAATCGACTCCCGCGATCCGCAGAGTGAAGGCACGAGCCGTCGTGGTGCCGCTCAAGCGTCCCGTGAAAAACGCGTTCGGCATATTCACATCAGGCCCGCTGGTGCTGATCGACGTGGAAACCGATCAGGGCGTGACCGGGCGCGCCTACATCTTCGCCTACGCCGCTCTCACGCAAAAACCGCTGGTGCATCTCGTCGAGGAGATCGGCCGCGAACTGGTCGGCAAGCCCATCGTGCCGTTCGACCTGATGACGGCCATGGATGCCAAATTCCGCCTGCTCGGCTGGCAGGGTCTCGTGGGCATGGCCGTCTCCGGTCTCGACATGGCCTATTGGGATGCGCTCGGCCAGGTCGCCAACAAGACGGTGGCGGAACTGCTCGGCGGATCGCCGAAGCCGATCAAGGCCTATGACAGCTATGGCGTCGTCGATCCCGTCAAGGACGAGAAGGATCTGCGCCGCTCGATCGACCAGGGTTTTGTCGGCTTCAAGATCAAGGGCGGCGACGGCGATGCCGCCAATGACGAACGCATGGTGAGCGGCGTGCGCACCCTGCTCGGGGACGACATCGCGCTGATGATCGACTTCAACCAGTCGCTCGATCCGGCCGAAGCGACGCGCCGCATCGAACGGCTCGCACCTTACGACCTGCACTGGATCGAGGAGCCGGTGGCGCAGGAGAACCTGCTCGGCCACGCCAAGGTGCGCGCGACCTCGCCGACGCCGATCCAGGCCGGTGAGAACTGGTGGTTCCCGCGCGGCTTTGCCGAGGCGATCGCCGCCGGCGCGTCCGACTTCATCATGCCGGATTTGATGAAGTGCGGCGGCATCACCGGCTGGATGCGGATCGCAGGTCAGGCCGAAGCCGCATCGATCCCGCAGTCGAGCCATCTCTTTGCCGAGGCCAGCGCCCATGTGCTGGCGGTGACGCCGACCGCGCACTGGCTGGAGTTTCTGGATTTCGCGGGCTCGATCCTGGCAAGGCCCGCCGAGATCATCGACGGCGCGCTCACCGCGCGCGGCCCGGGCCTTGGCATGGAATGGGACGAGACCGCAGTGAAGAAGTATCTCGTCTAGGGCGGCACCTCCTCAGCCGGATGCCTTCGTTTCGGCGCAAAGCGGACACATCGCATCCTCAACGTTAGCTTTCGCTTAAGACATTCCGCTGAAAGACTTCTAGATGGGGAATCACCCTGGAACAGAGTTGTAGCGTTCTTACGGAAATCAGCCGCGGGGTTAGGGGTATGAAGGCTTGGCAGGTCGCCTGCATCGCGGGTGTCATAGCATCCACGGGGCTTTATCTCGCTGCCGGAAACAGAACGGTTGCGACCGTACCGGACGCAATGCCGGAAGCGGCTGTGAACGCTGTGACGACTTACGCGCCTGCGCTTGCCGCCGCCGTGCCGCCAGTGTCCGCCGGACCTGGAACAACGCTTGCGGCAGAAGATGGCTTGGTGACTGCGTCGGTTTCCGACGCGTTGATGGTCCGAGCCGAAATCGCCGGCTATTCCATCGGGCCAAAACTGGCCTCGCTGGGCCACCAGGATGTCGCCCAACCGGCGCCGGCGACGCAGGATTTCCGGTATCTCATCTATTACGTCTCGTCCGAACTTCCGCCTGCCGAAAAGCCGGCGGAGATCGTCTTGCGTTCGTTCAAGGACATCCCGGTCGGAACGCCGGTCGAGGAGATCAAGCGCGCTTCCGACGCGTTCGGTCTCGATTTCAATTTCATGAAAGCGGTTGCCAAGATCGAGTCCGGTTTCAACCCCAATCAACGCACCGGGTCGTATATCGGCCTGTTCCAGCTGAGCGAATACGAGTTCGGCAAATTCGGCTTCGGGCAGATTCGCAGTCCCCGCGACAATGCCGTTGCGGCCGCCTACAAGGTCATCACCGAAGGCATCCTGTTCGAGTGGATCACGCACCGGAAGCCGGACTTGAGCGATCTTTACCTGATCCATCAGCAGGGCTGGGAAGGCGCCGCCGAGCACATCAGCCGGCCTGATCGCCTCGCCTGGAAATCCATGTGCGCCACCAGCGAAGGCAGGGAGAAGGGCGAGAAGTGGTGCAGACGCGCGATCTGGGGCAATACCCTTCCGGTCCTCAAGAAGGCGTGGAAATCGGTGGAAAACGTGACATCGGAGGCGTTCGTCGGCATGTGGCGCGCGCGGGTTGCTGAATTCTATTCGAAGTACATGGCCACCGCCGCCGCCGGAGAGGCGAAGCAGTAATTTGCGTTGCGCGGTTTGCAGGAACTGCGCACCCCGCGGTAACGCCTAATACTCGATGCGAAAGTAGAGCCGCGGAACACCGCCGGCATCACTTCCGGCAAATTCTCCCGACCAGTCCGGGACTCGCGCACCTTGCCGTGTGTCCACGCCAATGCCGGCCGGCAGCCTCTGCTTTACGCGCGGTTGACAGCTAGGATGACATCGCCTTGGCCGTCATCAGGCAGTCGGTACGGATGCTGCCCAGTGTACGACGAAGCCAGGTTTTTATGGTGCCGACCGGCACGCCGAACTGCTCTGCAAGGGAATGCCTGCTCATGCCTTCGAAATAGGCGAGCGATAGCAGACGCCGCCGGTCTTCGGGAAGAGTCGACAAAGCCTCGACTGTGATCTGCTTTGCAAACTCGTAGTCGAATTCGTCGGGGTCCGCGCAGGGCGCGGCGATGGTCATCGCATCATCGAGATCGGTGAGCTGTATCTTTTTCGCACGGTTGGAATCCAGCGCGGTATTCCGGACGATGGTGCACATCCAGCTGATTGGAGAGGCGCGGACAGGATCGAAGCTCGATGCGGCGCGCCATATCTTCAGATAGCTATCCTGGACCACGTCCTCGACGTCGCTGGATAAGGGGCACACCGCCGCGGCCGTCCGCTGCAGCTTCCTGCAGGTCAGCGAATGAAGCGCAGCGAAGGCCCGGGTATCGCCGCGGCCAGCCTGCTCCAGCAGCCCTTCCAGATGGCGTAGCTCCGCTGTAATCGAAATTCTACGGCTTTTCATGGCGCCTCCACTTTCGATGGAGGAAACGACGCCGCGAAGCGTTTGGATCAGTCCCGATCCTGATTTCGCGATAGATCGACCGTCGTTTCAAAGGAGCGAAGGGGGCGTGCGAGCATGGGTTCAGAGACGAATGAAGGGCTCGATCAACCTTCCAAGGAGACCGTTGATGCGCAGCTTGCCGCTCATCGCCACCAGGCAGACGCAGGGTATGTCCGCTCCCACGACGGGTCGGTGGTCGACCGTGTCGTCGCCGAGGTCGAAATCGCCGGGGCCAAAGTGACCTCCCTCGTGGCTGAAGCTCCCTTGCAGCACGCAGGTCAGCTCGGTCTCCGTGTGCGTATGCTCCAGCATGCGTGTCCCCGGTTCCGACCTGAGCAGGAACGCCCGCGATTTCCCGACGCCGGGGATCGCGATCGGCCTCATGCTGAGGCCAGGAGCGATACGCCTGACCCGTCCGATGTCGTAGAGATCGAGCACCTTCGGCAAGCCGGCATCTTCGGCGCGGCGAGCCCGGGTAATGGCTGGGACACCCGGCGCGGTTTCCCCGGCCTCAATCCGCGCCATCGCGGCATCGAATGCGCCATCGGCGAGCGTCATGGGCTCCGCCGCTTCGAGAGCAGCACCGCCGAGCCGCTCAAATGCGGCTGCGAAGCGCCGACAGCGTGCGCACATTGAGACATGCGCGGCGATCACGATGTGCTCGGCCTGATCGAGCCGACCCGCCGCAAAGCGCGCGAGGAATTCCTCGGGGGGGTGATGATCTATCGTCATTTCAAAATATCCAACAACTCTCTCAGACGGTTTATTGCCAAACGAACACGAGATTTGACGGTCCCCAAGGGAATGCCGAGCAGCTCCGCGATCTCGGAATGCGGCCTCTCCTCCAAAAACGATAGCCGGATGATTTCGGATTGCTGCGCCGGCAGGCGTTTCAGGGCGAGTTCGATGTGACCGGCCTCCTGACTGCGCCTGAAAGCCGTCTCCGTGCTCTCGACAGATTCGGGCCGGTATTCCGCCTCGATATCCTGTAGTAACCGCTCAGCGCGGCGGCCGCGGCGCACGGCATCGATCCTCAGATTGCGCGCGATCGTGTAGATCCAGGCCGCCGCGCCTGACGTCGCCGGATCGAAGCTGTCGGCCTTGCGCCAGAGTGCGATCAGGGCGTCCTGCGCGCGCCGGTCTGGCTCGCGCTCTATTTCTGCATCGGCGTCGCAGGCGCCCGGACCTGGTCGCGCTTTCCGCACAGCCCTGCCATGGCTTGCTGGGGGGTGCAGATGACGCTGAACTTGCTCTGGTCGCCGGTATTTTTTGGCCTACACCGCATTGGCCTCGCGCTTGCGATCATCGTGACAATGCTGACGGCGATCGCCGCCTTCATCGCCCTGCAATGGCGCCCCGACCGCCTCGCCGCCTTTTTGTTCGTGCCTTACGCCGCGTGGGTGGCCTTTGCAACCTTGCTCAACTGGTCGATCTATTGGTTGAACTGACGGCCCTCGACAGGCATGCATCCATGTGGTTCGAGGTCGCTTCGAGCGCAAGACGGACGTAGCTCATTTATGCGAATGCGGCCTAATACTCGATGCCGAACGCGTCGTAGAGCCGGCGAAACACCGCCGGCATCACCTCGGGCAAATCTTCCGCGATCAGGCCGGGCCCCGCCTCGCGCGCGCCCTCGCCGTGCATCCACACACCGATGCTGGCGGCCTCGAATGCGCTCACGCCCTGCGCCAGCATCGCCGCGATGATGCCGGCGAGCACGTCGCCGGCGCCGGCGGTCGCAAGCCATGGCGGCGCATTGGACGCAATGGTGGCGCGGCCGTCGGGAGCGGCCACCACCGTATCGGGGCCCTTCAGCAGCACCACCGCGCCGGAACGTTGTGCGGCATCGCGGACGCGCTCCAGCTTGGAGCGGCCGGGATTCTTGTTGCTGATATCGGAGAACAGCCGCGGAAATTCGCCCTCATGCGGGGTCAGCACCACCTGCGGATCGGCGGATGCCTTGATCGACTCGAACAGGCGATCGGGCTGCTCGGCAAAACTCGTCAGCGCATCCGCATCCAGCACGAGATGCTTCTGCGCCGACAGCGCCGTATGCACGAAGTCGCGGGTGCGTTCGCTGATCCCGGCGCCGGGACCGATGACGCAAGTGTTGAAGCGCCGGTCATCGAGCAATTCGGCGAATTCGATCGGCGTATCCACCGCACGCACCATCACGGCGGTCAGCGCCGCTGCATTCACCGCCAGCGCCTCGCGCGGCGAAGCAACCGTGACCAGGCCCGCGCCCGCGCGTAGTGCACCTCGCGCCGCCAAACGTGCCGCACCGGTCGAAGCCATCTCGCCGGACACCACCACGGCATGCCCGCGGGCATATTTGTGCCCGTCCATCCGCGGCACCGGAAATGCGGCCTGCCAGGTCTCGGGCACGTTCTCCGAATGTCTGCGGCTTGATCTCGTCGAGCACGCGCCTTTCGATGCCGATATCGGCGAGGCGGACGCGGCCGCAATACATGCGGCCCGGCAACAACAGATGCGCCGGCTTTCTGCGGAAGAAGGTCACGGTCTCGGTGGCGCGCACCGCAACGCCCATCACGAGGCCCGTGGTGCCGTTGATGCCGCTCGGCAGATCGACCGCCAGCACCGGTGCGCCATTGGCGTTGATCGCCTCGATCATCTCGTGCGGCTCGCCCTTCACCGGACGGTTGAGCCCGGCGCCGAACAGCGCGTCGATGATCAGCGCCGGCTTGCCGAGCGCCTGCGGATTGAACGGCAGCACCGGATATTTCCAGCCGCGCGCGGCGGAGGCCGCATCACCCTGCAGGCTGTCGCGCTCGCACAGCAGCACCACCGAAACCTCGCGGCCGCGCGCGGCGAGCTCGGCGGCCGCCACAAAGCCGTCGCCGCCATTGTTGCCGCGGCCTGCAACCACAACGATTGGGCCTTCCTCGGCCAGCTCCATCGCCGCTTCCGCCACCGCCTGGCCCGCGCTCAGCATCAAGGCGAAGCCCGGCGTGCCCGCCGCGATCGTCAAATGATCGGCGCGCTCCATTTCGGACGTGGTGAGAACTTCCATGCCAATTCCTGATCAAACGCCTTTTACTGAGGCACATCCATTCCCGGCTTGAACGCAGCAGCCCAAAGTCTGCATACGAATTGATCTGTTTGCCTATTTCATAGGCTGACGTATCATGGACGGGTCGCTGCCGAACTCCAGCCGACTGCCCGTTAAAAGTCTGATAACACTCCCAAATCAGACCGGTTAACAACTTGGCATAGACCCTGCTTTTGAGGAAGCCGGCTGAGGATGGCTGGTAATCGCGAGTATTTTCCGGCAGTTCGCCGGGTCCAAGGAGCCTATCAAGCATCGAACGGGCCGCGCGCCAGTACAACCATTGAGATCGCGCAGCGGTCTGGAATTGAAGAAACGCCGGGAGGCAAAATCAGTGAAGAAGATTGAGGCCATCATCAAGCCGTTCAAGCTCGACGAGGTTAAGGAGGCGCTTCAGGAAGTCGGACTGCAGGGCATCACCGTGACCGAGGCCAAGGGCTTCGGACGGCAAAAGGGCCATGCGGAGCTGTATCGCGGTGCGGAATACATCGTGGATTTCCTGCCCAAGGTCAAAATCGAGATCGTGATCGGCGACGATCTGGTGGAGAAGGCGATCGACGCCATCCGCCGCGCTGCCCAAACGGGTCGCATCGGCGACGGCAAAATCTTCGTTTCCAATATCGAGGAAGCGATCCGCATCCGAACCGGCAAATCCGGGCTGGACGCTATCTGAGCCGTTTGCTATCCGAAAATAGCGGCAAAATAATAAAAAAACGGGCTGCTCGGCAGCCCGATTTCGTTTGCGACCGCTCGCCGTTCACCAGGAAACCGACCGCAAGAGATAAGGGGAATTCATGAAGACCGCCAAAGACGTCCTCAAATCGATCAAGGACAACGACGTCAAGTACGTCGACCTGCGCTTCACCGATCCGCGCGGCAAGTGGCAGCACGTGACCTTCGATGTCGGCATGATCGAAGAGGAAACGTTCGCCGAGGGCCAGATGTTCGACGGCTCGTCGATTGCCGGCTGGAAGGCGATCAACGAATCCGACATGTGCCTGATGCCCGACCCCGTCACCGCGACGATCGATCCGTTCTTCGCCGAGACCACCATGGTCATCACCTGCGACGTGCTCGAGCCGACCACGGGCGAGCCCTATAACCGCGATCCCCGCGGCATGGCCAAGAAGGCCGAGGCGATGGTGAAGTCGATGGGCGTCGGCGACACCGTGTTCTTCGGCCCCGAGGCCGAGTTCTTCGTATTCGACGACGTGCGCTTCTCTTCCGATCCCTACAACACCGGCTTCAAGCTCGACTCCTCGGAATTGCCGACCAACTCCGGCACCGAATATGAAGGCGGCAACCTCGGCCACCGCATCCGCACCAAGGGCGGCTACTTCCCGGTGCCGCCGCAGGACAGCGTGCAGGACATGCGCTCGGAAATGCTCGGCGCCATGGCCAAGATGGGCGTCAAGGTCGAGAAGCATCACCACGAAGTCGCTTCCGCCCAGCACGAGCTCGGCATGAAGTTCGACACGCTGACGCTGATGGCCGACCAGATGCAGATCTACAAGTACTGCATCCACCAGGTCGCCCACATCTACGGCAAGACCGCCACCTTCATGCCGAAGCCGGTCTACGGCGACAACGGCTCGGGCATGCACTGCCACCAGTCGATCTGGAAGGACGGCAAGCCGGTGTTCGCCGGCAACAAATACGCCGACCTCTCCGAGACCTGCCTCTACTACATCGGCGGCATCATCAAGCACGCCAAGGCGATCAACGCCTTCACCAACCCGTCGACCAACTCCTACAAGCGTCTGGTCCCCGGCTATGAAGCCCCGGTGCTGCTCGCCTACTCCGCGCGCAACCGTTCGGCCTCCTGCCGCATCCCCTACACCTCCAACCCGAAGGCCAAGCGCGTCGAGGTTCGCTTCCCCGACCCGATGGCCAATCCGTATCTCGGCTTCGCCGCGATGCTGATGGCCGGCCTCGACGGCATCAAGAACAAGATCGATCCGGGTCCGGCGATGGACAAGGACCTCTACGACCTGCCGAAGGAAGAACTGAAGCAGATCCCGACGGTGTGCGGCAGCTTGCGCGAGGCTCTGGAAAATCTCGACAAGAACCGCGCCTTCCTCAAGAACGGCGGCGTGTTCGACGACGACTTCATCGACAGCTATATCGAGCTGAAGATGACCGAAGTCGCCCGCTTCGAAATGACCCCGCACCCGATCGAATTCGACATGTACTATTCGCTGTGATCCCGAGCGGGCGTTGGCCCGCGGAGTCATTGCACGAATGCGAAAGGCGCCCCACGGGGCGCCTTTTGTTTTGAGCCGCTGCGAATTGCGCGAGGCGCTCACACGCCGAACAGTTTCGTGTAGCGCGCCTTGATCGCCTCGCCCTGCTCCAGCACGGCCGCCGGATCGGATTTCAGCAGCTTCAATTGGGCGAGCGGAATATGCGCGCCCTTCTCCTTCACCTGCGCATGGAACGAGCGATGCGCAAAGGTGTCGACCAGCATCTGCTGGGTCTCGGCACCAAGGAAGAAGCTCTGGAACAGCCGCGCGGCGTTCGGGCTCGGCGCATTCTTGAAGATGCCGCTGGGGACGATGATCAGCGGCGATCCCTCGGACGCGTAGACCACCTCGACCGGCTTGCCCTGGTCCTTGGCCAGCACGATGTTGTAGTCATTGCCGTCGGCCATGACGGCGCGTTCGCCGAGCAAGATCTTCTTCGGCGGATCGGCCGCCGACTGCACCTGCAGGACCTTCTGCCTGGCGAGCTTCTCGAAATACTGCCAGCCGAATTCGCGGCTGAGCACGAAGGTCGCCGTCATGATCGCGCCGCTGTAGCCGGGATGGGCCTTGACGATCTTGCCCTGCCATTTCGGGTCGAGCAGGTCGGCGTAGCTCTTTGGCGCGTCTTCGCGTTTGACGAGATCGGTGTTGTAGGCGATCGCCTCGAGCCAGCCGCAGGACGTCGCCCAGGTCCCGTCGGGATCGACCTGATCCGCCGGAAAGTTCTTCGCGACTTCCTCCGGAAGGTATGGCTCCAGCCAGTCGTTCTTCTTCCAATCGAGGTAATGCGCGGGATCGGTGGAGTTGGCGACGTCAACCGCCTTGATGCCACTGCCCTGCTCCTGCGCGATGCGCTGGAAGATGCGCTCGGCGCCGGAGCGTTCGACGCGGACGGCGATGCCCGGATACTTCGCCTCGAATGTCCGCGCGATGCGTTCGGCGACATTGAGTTCGAGCGCGCTGTAGAAGGAGAGCTTTCCCTCCTTCTTGCGCCGCCTCGATCAGCGCCGGCGTTACGCTCGAAGCCGGCGGCGCTGCCGCGCGCAGCGGTTCGGCGAACAACATGCCCGCAGCCGAAGCCGCAGACATTTTCAAAAGGTCGCGCCTCGACCATTGCCGGAACCGCATTTGTCGCCTCCTTGTCTCCCGCACCGACTATAGCGGAAATCCATGGCGCGGCGAGACGCTGGGCCTAGGAGCGGGTTCTTGCGCAGATAGCGGTCGAGCTCGGGTTGAACCGAATAGGGCAGCGGGATCGGATCGCCGGCGTGATCCACCGCCGGATCGAGGCAGCGGCGCAGCATCCGCGCCAGCTCCGCCTTGCGATAGGGTTTGGTCAGGATCGGAATGCCCTGGCCGGCGCGGCCCTGGGCGTGGATGGCGGCATAGGCATATCCCGACGTGAAGAGCACCCGCAGCGACGGCCGGCCGGCCATCATGCGTTCGGCCAGATGCCGCCCGTTCATGCTGCCGGGCATCACAATGTCGGTGAACAGCAGATCGAACGGCGTGCCGCGGTCGACCGCGGCAAGGGCCTCGTTGGCATCGGCCGCACTGATGACCTTGTAGCCGAGGCTCTCCAGCTGCAGCGTCACAGTCTTGCGCACGTCGGGGTCGTCCTCGACGCAGAGGATGGTCTCGTGCCCGCCAAGCACCGGCCTTCCGTCGTCGTATGCCGACGGCAGCACGTTCGCATCGGCCTTGGGCAGGTAGATCCTGAACGTCGCGCCACTGCCCTCCCCGTTCAGCACCTCGATGCTGCCACCGGACTGCTTGAGAAAGCCGAACACCATGCTGAGCCCGAGTCCGGTGCCTTTGCCGACTTCCTTGGTGGAGAAAAACGGATCGAAAATCCGGTCGCGGATGGCCGCGGGAATGCCGGGACCGCTGTCGGTGACCTCGATTGCGACATAGTCGCCGGCGCACTCGACACCGATGGCCATGGCCTCGCGAACGCCGAACACGACGTTGCGTGTCGCAAGCCGCAGTGTACCGACCCCTTCCATCGCGTCGCGCGCGTTGATGGCAAGATCGATCAGCGCCGAGCTCAGTTGCGCGCGGTCCACCAGCGCCGGCCACGCGTCGCCGGCAAGGCTCGTCACGATCTCGATCTTCTTGCCGAAGGTCATCGACAGCAACCGGACGATTTCCTCGATCAGCTCGTTGACCTCGATCTCGGCCGGCTGCAGCGGCTGCTTGCGCGCAAAGGCGAGCAGGCTCGACGTCAGCCGCGCACCACGGTCGGCCGCCTCGCCGATCATCTTGGTGATGGAGGCTAGCTGCGGCGTGCCCTTGACCGCGTCCGCCAGGATTTCGATGGTCCCGGTGATCACGGTGAGCATGTTGTTGAACTCGTGGGCGATGCCGCCGGTGAGCTGGCCGACCGCCTCCATCTTCTGCGCCTGGATCAGTTGCTCCTCGGCGAGCCGCTTCTGACTGATGTCCCGGACGAAATTGTTGAGGACGTAGCCGTCGCCGCGGCGATGCGCCGTCGCGGAGACCTCAACCAGGAATTCGCGTCCGTCCCGATGCATCATCGGCGCTTCGAACCTGGCGCCGAGCGCGGCCAATTCCTCGCTCAGGCGTTTCTGCCGACGCTGCCGGTGCGCTTCGCGCAGCGATGGCGGAACGAGCAGGTCCACCACATTGGCGCCAATTGCTTCCGCGCGGGTCCAGCCGGTCAAGGCCTCGGCTTGCGGACCCCATTCGAGGATGACGCCACCCATATCGGTTTGAAAGAAGGCATCGAGCGCGGTCTTGATGATGGCCTGCGCCGCCTGCTCGCTCTCCAGCAGCGCTCGCCGCGCCTCTTCCTGCCGCGCCGCCTCCGCGGCGAGCAGACGCGACAGCGCTCGTTCGATCCATCGCGCCAGGACGAGCGCGAGCAGCGCACCGATGACGCCGGCGATGAGCAACGCCTTGACGTCGATGCCGCCGAAATAGCTCGCCAGCACGCCAATCGCAGCGATCGTCGCCGCGACAAGCAGCATCATCGCGAGCACCAGGCGGCCCCATAGTGTCATGATCCCGAACGCTCCCAACGGCGTGGAGATGCGATGCTGTCAGCCAGCTCGCGATGGATATCCGGCTTCAAGCAATGGGTCGTCAATTTTCGACCCCGCAAGATTACGGCCTGTCCCCAGAAAGGCGGGCTGGAGTCGTTGCAAAATCAACTTGAGTGGCGCACGAACAGACAAAATCGCTCACAGCGTGAATCCGCCCTCCCGCGGTCAGCCCGCGCGCCGCTGCCCGGTCAGCGCCTGGCCGAACGCCTCGAACAGCGCGCGGTTGATAGGGTTCTTCTGCGGGTCGTATTCGGCGTGCCATTGCACGCCGAGCGCAAAGGTTCCGGCATCGGCAATGCGGATCGCCTCGATGGTGCCGTCCTCGGCCACGCCCTCGATCACCACGCGCCCGCCGGGCTCCAGGATGCCCTGGCCGTGCAGCGAGTTCACGCGGATGGTCTCGCATCCCAATATCCTCGCGAACGCGCCGCCCGGCGTGAGGCGCACCTCGTGACGGTCGGCGAAGATCACCTTGGGGTCGGGATGGATTTCGCCGTTGTCCAGCCGTGGCATGCGGTGGTTCATGCGGCCGGGCAGTTCGCGGATCTCCGGATGCAGCGAGCCGCCGAAGGCCACGTTCATCTCCTGCAGGCCGCGGCAGATGCCGAACAGCGGCACGCCGCGCGCGACGCAGGCTTCAGCCACCGCCAGCGCCACGTCGTCGCGATGGATGTCGTATGGCTCGTGCTTCTCGCAGGGGTCGACGTTGAAGCGCGTCGGGTGAACATTGGCGCGCGCGCCGGTCAGCACGACGCCATCGACCACGTCGAGCAGCGCATTGATATCGGTGATCTCCGGAATGGAAGCAAACATCACGGGGATGGCGCCGGAGACTTCCGCGACCGCCCGCAGATTGCGCTCGCCGACCGCCTGAACCGGAAAACGATTTTCGATGCGGTGCGAATTGCCGATGATCCCGACGACCGGCCGCCTCATATGGTCAACGCCTTGCGCAAGAATTCTTTTCTCATTGGGCCCGATTCCGGAGAGGATCATGCCTTCCGGCCTCCCGCGGATCAATATCTGTTGCCGCAGGGCGCGCGCCGTACCCCTGCAATAAACTCAGGCTGAGGCGGCCAGCTTGGCGTCGAGATAGGCAGACAGGATGATTTTCAGCTCATCCAGGAATTTGGCGCGGTCGGCGGGCTTGCTGCGATCGCCCGGCCTGGCGCGGTCGAGGCTCGCAATCATCGCGCCGGTGATGTCGGACCAGGCCGCCAGCATGCGGGTGCGCTCGGCCTTGGCGAGCTGCGGGAACGCTTCGGCAAACACCCGGTCGAGATGGCCGATCAAGGTCGAGCGCAACTCGCGCGCGAGCCCGTCGAACCGCGCATGCGACTGGCTGCCGGAAAACACGCAGACAAAGGCGTTGGCTTCGGCCTGAATGCCGGCAATGCCCTCGACGAGTTTGGCGACGAAAGCGCGGCGATCGCGCGCGGCGTGGGCCGCATCGAGTTCGTCGCCGGCAAGCTTGTGAATGCGCTCCTGAAAGCGCTCGACCAGGGCCGCGACGATGTCGTCCTTGGTTTCGAAGAATTGATAGATCGAGCCCACCGGAACGCCGGCCCGCTCCGCGATCAGGTTGGTGGTCACCGCGTCGTAGCCGAGCTCTCCCAATAGCGCGCCGGCGGCCTTCAGGATCGCTTCCACCCGCGCACGGCTGCGCGCCTGGGTCGGGAGCTTGCGCAGACCGCTGCGCGGCGTGGTGGACAGCTTTGCCATGCCCTTCGTCTAGCAGGCCGTTGACAACGTGAGCAAGCGCTCATATTGTGGTTAATATGAATATATCCTCATATTCATCTTAAAGCGGAACGGGAGCCTCGCGCCATGGGCATGCTCACCAGTCTCGGTCTGCGCCGGCCGGCGCCGCCGCGCCCCTCCGCGCAAGGAACCTTCCGCCTTGGCGGCGTCACCGTGGTCAACCCGATGCAGGGACGGCGCGCGGCGGCAACGCTGGCGGTGGCCGACGGTGCGATTGCGGAGATCTCCGATGGCTCGTCCGATGCGACCCTCGATTTCGCCGGCTGCTTCGCCCTGCCCGGCCTGGTCGACATGCACGTCCATCTGCCGCCCGACAACGCACTGAAGCTGACGCCGGGCGCGTCGCTCGCCTATCTCGCCCATGGCGTGACATCGCTGCGCGATGCCGGCGATCTCGACGGCACCTCGATCGATGCCGCAAACGCTCTACGAAATGGCGGCATTCACCCGGTGCCGCGGCTGTTCTGGTGCGGCCCCTTTGTCGGCGCCGGCAAGGCGAGTTTCAGGAACACGATCCTGCTGCCGGATGCGAGCCGGCAAGCTGCAGAATCGGCGGCGCTGAAGGTGAAGGCAACCGGCGCGACCTTCATGAAATTCTACGAGGGTCTTACCGAGCCGATGATCCGCGCGCTGGAAGAAGCCTGCGCCCGGCATGGCCTGAAGATCATGGGACACGTGCCGGCGGGTCTCACCTACGAAACCGCCCGCATCGCCGAGGTGCAGCACTTCTTCGGCGTACCGAGACCGGACACGCTGGAGCGCGACGCGCTCGTCAACCGCTCCAGCGACTGGCACAAGGTCGACCAGCGCCGCATGGAAGAAATCGTCGAGGCGACGCTGAAGCACGGCATCGCCAACACGCCGACCATCGTCACCAATCACCGCATGCTCTGCTATCGCGACTTTGCCGCCGCGCGCCGCCGCGACGACATGAAATACGTCGCGCCGTTCTATCTCGAGGTGATCTGGCATCCCGAGCACGGAAGGGTCAACACGCGCATCGCCGCCGACTACATCGAGCGGCAAGTCGTGCCCGCGATCGCAAAGAAGCAGCAGCTGGCGAAGATGCTGTTCGGTGCCGGCGCAAAACTCTTCCTCGGCACCGACGTCGCGCAGCCGTTCGTGCTGCCGGGCCTCAGCCTGCAGGAGGAGATGCGGCTGTTCGCGGAAGGGGGGATCGGCGTCGAGCAGGTCTGGAAATTGGCGACGCGCGACGCCGGCGAGCGGCTCGGCGTCGCCGGGCTTGGCCGCCTCGAGCCGGGTGCGCCCGCCGACATCCTGCTGTTCCGCCGCGATCCCACAGCCACGCTGGACCATCTTGCGAGCCTCGAAGCGGTCATCACGGCAGGAAAACTCTACCGGATGAGCGATCTGAAAACCGCGCTGCAGGGACACGCCGCCTATTTCAGCTCGCCGATCATCAAGCCGCTGGCCCGCCGCGGCGCAGAGCAGGCGCTGGCGCGCGCCGTTCTCCGCGCGAAATCCTGAGGGCTAGTCGCGCGTGAAGGCCGCCTTGGCGTCGATGCCATCGACACCGGGCAATCCGGCCGCCTTCAGCGCCGTTGCGGCGGCCGCCGAGCCATCGGGCCCGTTGAGCCACGGCAACTTGCCGGCGATGGCGCGCGTCACGGGCTCCCCGAGCGCGCCGCCGAAATCGATCGGCCAGAAACCGTTCGGCACCACTTCCGCTGACACGCCACGCAGGCGAAAGCCCTTGCCGAGCACGGCTTCGGCATCGTCGGGCGCAACCACCCGGGCGCTGCCGGGATTGGCCGGATCGGCAAACGCCAGCAGCACCGGGATCAGCGCCCCCTTCACGGGCACGATGCCAGTCTGCTTGCTCATGTCGTTGAAATTGACGCGCTTGCCCAGCGCCTCCGGATAGGCCCGCAGCGCCACATAGTTGATCGCATCGAGATCGAGCGTCTTGTCGAGATGCGCCAGCGTCGCGACGACGTTCTTGCTGCCGCCGAGATCGACATAGACGGCGTCACCGGAGAGTCGCGTGTTGCCGCGGTTGTAGCCGCGGTGCGGTGTCACCACGAGGACGCCCGAGCCCGTCTTGACGCCGTCGGGCGTCTCTACCTCGACGGTCATGCGGTATTTGTGGCCGGGCCGGTTGATCCTGATCTGGTCGCCGATGAAGAGTGCTGCGAGCAGCCCCAGCGGCCCGATCCATTTGAAGTTCATTCCATCAGCCCTTCCCGCGACTCGGCTTCCCATCCCGCTTGGCACAACCAGTGCGGCAGCGTCAAACCGGCGCGCGATCGCGGCTTGATCCCGGCCGCGTTTTGTCGAATGAGTGTCCCCCGTCAGCAGGAAGGGATCGTCATGCCGGTTACGAGCGAAGAACGTGTTCAGGCCCGCAACGATCTGGCGTGGTCGATAGCGGTCGGCGGCATCGGCGTCGTCCTGTTCATCGCCTTTCTGGTGCTCGCCTGGTACTTCGCCGCGACGTTGTTCCTGATCTTCGCCGGCATGCTGCTCGGCGTGGCGCTCAATGCCATGACCGGCCTGCTCGGCCGTGTGCTGCCGCTGCCGCACCCCATACGGCTGGCCATCGTCGTGCTGGCGCTACTCGCCATGCTGTCCGGTATCGTCTTTCTCGGCGGCACCACCATCGCCCAGCAGGCGACCGTCCTGAGCAACACCATCAAGTCGCAGCTGACCAACGTCAAAGCCTTCCTCGAAACCTATGGTGTCGACACCAGTTTCTTCGACCTCAGCTCGTTTGCCGCAGCACAGCAGCACGGCGCAGATGCCCCGGCGCAGGCCCCCGCAACGCCGCATTTGCCGAGCGCCAGCACCATTGCGTCCAGTGGTGGCGCGATCCTCGGCCAGACCTTCAAGGTGCTGCTCGGCACGGTGAGCGCGGTCGGCAACTTCTTCATCGTGCTGTTTCTCGGGCTGGCCTTTGCGGTGCAGCCGAGCGTCTACCGCGAAGGCCTGCTGTTCATGGCGCCGGCCAAGCACCGCGCCCGCGCCACCGTCATCATCGACCGCATCGGCTTCACGCTGGAGCGCTGGCTGATCGCCCAGATCATCACCATGGCCGCGGTGTTCCTCGTCACCTGGCTCGGCCTGTTGATCATCGGCATCCCCTCATCGTTCATCCTCGGCATCCAGGCCGGCCTGCTCGCCTTCATCCCGACGGTCGGCGCGATCCTGGGCGGCCTGATCGTGGTGCTGGCGAGCCTCGCCTCGGGCTGGGTCGCTGGCTTAAGCGCCTTCATCCTGTTCCTCGGCGTGCACGCGCTGGAAAGCTATATCCTGACGCCGATCATCCAGCGCCAGGCGCTCGACATCCCGCCGGCCACGCTGTTCGCGTTCCAGATCCTGCTCGGTGTCGTGTTCGGCATCTGGGGGCTGGCGCTGGCGCTGCCGCTGATGGCGATTGCAAAAGTGATGATCGATCACTTCAAGGCCGAACCGGAGACCACAACGGCGTAGTCACGCCGTCAGGCGAGATAGGCTAGACACCCGGTCCGCTCAAGGAGCGGCCGAGTTCCAGCAGCTAACCCGCGCTCGTCACCACCGTATTGGTGTGCTCGACATCGGGCGGCGAGGCAAAATACTGGCCGACCAGCCCGCGCCATTCCGTGAAATTCTCGGAGCCGCGGAAGTCGACGGTGTGGTTCTCCAGCGTCTCCCACTTCACCATCAGCCGGTAGCGCTGCGGCTTTTCGATCGAGCGGTGCAGCTCAAAGCCATGAAAGCCTTTGGAGCGGCCGAACGCGGCCCTGGCCTTGGCGACCGCGGCCTCAAAATCCTTCTCCGAGCCTGGCTTGACGTCGATCTGTGCGATTTCGGTGATCATGGGAGCCTTTCCGAGCGCATGATCCGGAAAAGTGTGAAGCGGTTTTCCGAAAAGATCATGCGCAAATGAGAAACTAGAGGAACGAAGGCCCCGTCTCTACCCCGGCCGCGGCAAAAGAAAAAGGCGCCTCGCGGCGCCCCGGTCGTTCGGCTCTCGCACTTGCTCAGTTGAGCAACAGCACCGTACCTGCCACCGCCAGCACGCAGCCGGCAAACATCACCACAGGCCAGTGATTGCGCTGCCGGCCATAGAGGCCCTGCGCCCGCCGCTCCATGATGACGGCGTTTTCGAACTCGTCGGAGGAGGAGAACATGCAGGCAAAGCCGCCGCGCGCCGAGGCCGCTGCAGCTTCAAGAGCCATCAGCGCGGCCTGCGGGTTTCGTCGGCGGTATGAGTTCATGGGCGATATGATATGGACCGAATGGTAAACGGGAGGTTACTTCCTCCTCTTCTGTTCCGTGCTATCGCTTATGCGACGGCCGGCTTCGCCCGATCCGGCTCGGCGAGGCCTGCGCTCTTGCGCCGCCAGTTTTCCAGCGACAGCGGCAGCTCTTCCGCCGCCTCGACCTTGTTGCGGCCGGTGCGCTTGGCCTGGTAGAGCGCGGTGTCGGCCGCGGCCAGCAGCACTTCGAGCTCGGTGCCGGCCGGACCGCCGGCGACGCCAATGCTGACGGTGGTATCGACCGCGCCTTCGTCGCACACGATGTTCGAGGCTTCGAACGCCCGGCGCATCCGATCGGCAACAATCACGCCCTCCTCCAGCGAGCACGGCAGCAACGCCGCGAACTCCTCGCCGCCGATACGGCCCGAGAGGTCGGACAGGCGGAGACCGCTGCTGACGACAACGGCAAACAGTTTCAGGATCTCGTCGCCGGCGGGATGGCCGAAGCGATCGTTGATCGACTTGAAATGGTCGATGTCGAAGATCATCACCGTCACCGGCCGCCCCGCCATGGCCTCGCGCTCGATCACGCGGGTGCAGGCCTCGGAAAAGCCGCGGCGATTGAACAGGCCGGTCAGGGGATCCGTCGACGCCGCGTTCTTGTGGGCGGCTACCGTGCGGTCCGACACCAGCATGAAGATCACGAACACGGTGCAGATGGCGTACAGCACGAGCTCGACCGAAAACGCCGTGACCCAGACGCTGCTGGAGAAATTCGCGTCATACGGGCGCATGAACACGCCGATCAGGATCGGCAGCATCAGCACGAAGCCGTGCAACACCGGGACCGTGACCGTCGGCCAGCGCCGCTGCATGTCGCGGCGGCGCTCGCTCCACAATTCGGAAGCGGTCAGCGCCGCGTAGATCGCAACGATCGCCGCGCCCATGCTGAGGCGGATGGAAGCATCGCGCGGCGCCAGCGTCATCATGGTGGCGATCCAGACCAGCGGGCCCAGCACGAGGCCGGGCCACAAGCAGCTTGCGGCCGTGAAACACGCGCGAAGCGTTCCACACCATGCCGCAAGCGAAGAATCCGATCGAGGTCAAAGCCAGCGAGGCCATCGGGCCGAGCTGGTTGCCGAAAATCGTCCAGATGGCGACGGCGGCCGAGCCCAGCAGATAGGCGGCGCCCCACCATTTCAGCG
This sequence comes from uncultured Alphaproteobacteria bacterium, assembly GCA_963726865.1. GTDB lineage: Bacteria > Pseudomonadota > Alphaproteobacteria > Rhizobiales > Xanthobacteraceae > Bradyrhizobium. Next base: position 159,667 of record CAVSEE010000018.1, read on the forward strand.
CGGCGATGTTCTCCTGCCTGCCGAAGAGCACGAGCATGCCGCCAAGCATGGCCGCGAGCATGGTCGCGATGAGATAAAGCGTCGAGGTATCGAATGACATTGTGGTCACCGTGATGCAGGGCGCGCCGGGCAATTATCCGGCTGAGCCAGCTGCCACTTTACGGGGCCCGGATTGGCAATCCGTTGTGACTCACTGAAAAGTTTTCACGAAAAACTGGATTAATTGAGCACTAACTGGAACGCAGAAAGGGGCGCTCTTCAGCGCCCCTTTCATACTTTCGCATGCAGCCGGTTGCTGCAAATTTTAACGAAACGATTAGCGCTTCGAGAACTGGAACGAACGGCGGGCCTTGGCCTTGCCGTACTTCTTGCGCTCGACCACGCGGGAGTCGCGGGTGAGGAAGCCGCCCTTCTTGAGCACGGTGCGCAGCTCCGGCTCGAAATTGGTCAGCGCCTTGGAGATGCCGTGACGGACCGCGCCGGCCTGGCCGGACAGGCCGCCGCCGGTGACGGTGCAGATCACGTCATACTGGCCGGCACGGGCCGCCGCGACCAGCGGCTGCTGGATCATCATGCGCAGCACCGGACGGGCGAAGTAGACCTCGACCTCGCGGGTGTTGACGACGACCTTGCCGGAGCCGGGCTTGACCCAGACGCGGGCGACCGCGTCCTTGCGCTTGCCGGTGGCATAGGCGCGGCCCTGCTTGTCGACCTTCTTCACGTACTTCGGCGCTTCGGGAGCGGCCGGCTTCAGCTGCGACAGCTGGTCGAGAGACTGCATGGTATCGGACATTGTTATGCGGCCCTCATGTTCTTGCGGTTCATGCGAAGCGATATCGACCTTCTCGGGGTTCTGCGCTTCATGCGGATGATCGGCGCCGGGATAGACGCGCAGATTGCCCATCTGGACGCGGCCGAGCGGACCGCGCGGGATCATGCGCTCGATCGCCTTCTCCACCACGCGCTCGGGGAAACGGCCCTCGAGGATCTCCTTGGCGGTGCGTTCCTTGATGCCGCCGATGAAGCCGGTGTGCTTGTAGTACACCTTCTGCTCGCGCTTGCGGCCGGTGAGCACGACATGCGCGGCATTGACGATGATGACGTTGTCGCCGCAATCGACATGCGGCGTGTAGGTCGGGAGATGCTTGCCGCGCAGGCGCATGGCGACGAGGGTGGCGAGGCGGCCGACGACCAGACCCTTGGCGTCGATCACCACCCACTTCTTCTGCACCTCGGCAGGCTTGGCCGAAAAGGTTTTCATTGTGCGGATTCCGTGAAAATGGAAATCGGCGCCCACGGGGCGCCGAACTGCGCCGGTTTCTAAGGGTGCGGCGCGCTGGCGTCAATGTCTTTCGTGGATTTAATATAACAAAAACAATAGCTTATAAATATGGTGTAATATTACCGTACAAAACCTATTTGTTTGGAATGGAATAGGTCGCCGTCACATGCGCGATCGGATCGGGAGAGTTCCCGACAGCAGGATGATTTCCCCGACCGCGAGGCGCTTGCCGAGCTTCATGAGCCTGGCTTCCGCCACCACGTCCTGTCCCGGCGCGCCCTTGCGCAGGAAGTTGATGTTGAGGTTGGTGGTGACGGCCAGCCTCACCGGTCCGATCGCCGAGAGCAGCACGACATACATCGCGCAATCCGCCAGAGCCATCAGCGTCGCGCCCGACACGTGCCGCCGGCCGCAGCATGCTTTCGCGAAAGCGCTGTCGCAGCCGGCATCTCGCCGTCGGCATGCTCGATCGTGAGATCGTCGTAGTCGAACATCTGCGGGAGCTCGGCGCGAAGGAAGGCGCCGAGCTCAGCCACACTCATTCGCGCAGCCGTCATGAGTGCCGCTATCGGATCTTGCCAAAGTCGCCGTGCCGGCCGAGTCCGCCGCTAAATCGGCCCGCGCCCGCCACGCCGTCTTTGATCAGCGCCTCGCGCCCGTTGTACCACTCCTGGATCAGCGCATCGCGCACGGAAAGGCCGTGGCTCTTGATGGCGGAGCGCCGGTCGGCGCGGACGCAGACTTGCGGAAAGCGCGCGATCTCCTGCGCGAGCTCTTCCGCCTTGGCGCGGGCGCCGCCCTTGGGGGTGACGTATTCGCACAAGCCGATATTGAGGCACTCTTCGGCCGGCACCTTTCTTCCGGTCATAATGATTTCCAGCGCCCTGCCCTGGCCTACGATGCGCGGCAAACGAACGGTACCACCGTCGATCAACGGTACGCCCCAGCGGCGGCAATAAACGCCGAAATAGGACTCCGCGGCCATCACGCGGAAATCGCACCACAAGCCCAGTTCCATTCCACCGGCCACGGCAGGCCCCTCGATCGCCGCGATCACCGGCTTGTCCAGCTCCAGCCGCGAAGGCCCGAGCGGTCCGCGCGGGATTTCGCCGCCATTGCCGCGCGGCCCGGCCGTTGCGATGTCGAGTTCGCCGAGCGGATAGGCGGCGTTGAGCGTGCTGACATATTTGAGATCCCAGCCCGCGCAGAACGCGCCGCCCGCGCCATAGAACACAGCGACGGAAGCGTCCTTGCTGGCGTCGAACTCGAGAAAGGCCGAGGTCAGCGCATCGGCGCTGTGCGGGTCCATGGCGTTGCGCGCTTCAGGCCGGTCGTGAATGATCGTCCATACCGCCCCCGCCTTCTCGATCCTCACCGCCATTGCAACCTCCCTGTACGATGATCGTTAATTCTAACAGTGTTAAATAATCTAACGCTGCTTAAATTGCGCGGTCAAGTGTGTTATCCCGGATTCGCGATGGCAAAAGAGCGGAAAATCGGCCGGCAGAAGGCGGTGAGCGACCTCAAGCGCGAGCTGATCCTGGATGCGGCGCGCAAGGTGTTCGAGGCGGACGGCCTGGAAGGCGCCTCGCTGCGCGCGATCGCCGCCGGCGCGGGCTACACGCCGGCAGCGCTGTATTTTCACTTCGAGTTGAAGCAGGCGATCTACGCGGAAATCCTGTGCGGCTCCCTGGGCAGTCTCGGGCAAGCCATCGGCCGCGCGGTTTCGCGCGCCAAGACCCCGGCAGAGCGGCTGCGGTCGGCCGCGACCGCCTTTTTTCGTTACTACGCCGACAATCCGCGAGACCTCGATCTCGGCTTCTATCTGTTTCGCGGCGGGATGAAGCCGCACGGTCTCGGCAAGGAACGCGACGACCTGCTCAACGCGGCGCTGGAAGGCGCCATGCAACCGATCGCCGATGCCGCGCTGGCGCTCGGCGCCCGGCGCGACGAAGCAAAATGGCTGATGGCCGATATCTTCGCCCATGCAGCCGGACTTTTGCTGCTGGCCCATACCGGCCGCATCCGCATGTTCGGGGCATCGGCGCCGCACCTCATGGAGCGATTCATCGACGCCAAGGTCGGCGCGCTGACCGGAAAAGCATGAGAAATGAGGCCCTTGAATCCCAATTCGAGAGCGCCCATTCTCCCGCAAAACCGCTGGTCACAGGCGAGCCTTTAGCCACCCAGCGAAACGGATTGCCGATGCCCTCACAAGCCGCCCGCGCCAGCCAGCAAGACACACCGATCCTGCTCCGCGAGAAGATCGGCAGCATTGCCGTGCTTACGCTGAACCGCCCCGCGGCGCGCAACAGCCTGTCCGAAGGATTGATCGCCGAACTGCACGCCGCGCTGAACGAGATCCGCGACGACAAGAGCGTGCGCGGCGTCGTGATCGCGGCCAACGGCCCCGCCTTCTCCGCCGGCCATGACATGAAGGAATTGACCGCGCGCCGCAGCGATCCCGATCGCGGCCGCGCCTACTTCGCGCAGATGATGAACGCGTGCAGCGCGATGATGCAGGCGATCGTGCATCTGCCAAAACCGGTGGTCGCTTCCGTGCAGGGCGTCGCGACCGCGGCCGGTTGCCAGCTCGTCGCGAGCTGCGATCTCGCGGTCGCTTCCGAAGCTGCCAGCTTTGCGACGCCCGGCGTCGACATCGGCCTGTTCTGCTCGACGCCGATGGTGGCGCTGTCGCGCAACGTGCCGCGCAAGCAGGCGATGGAGATGCTGCTCACCGGCGAGCCGGTACCGGCCGCGGAGGCCCGCGCCATCGGCCTGATCAACCGCGTGGTGCCGGCCGGCACCGAGCGCGACGCCGCGATTGCGCTGGCCGAGAGGGTCGCGCTGAAATCGGCCTACACGGTGAAGCTCGGCAAGGAGGCCTTCTATCGCCAGGCCGAGATGAGCCTTGCGGATGCCTATCGCTACGCCGCCGAGGTGATGACCGAGAACATGATGGCACGCGACGCCGAGGAAGGCATCGGCGCCTTCATCGAGAAGCGCGAACCGAAATGGCAGGATAAGTAAGCGCGTGAACCACGACCAATACGACGACAACTACATCCGCGGCATCCTCAACAGCGTGAAGTCCATCGCGATGGTCGGCGCCTCGCCGGTCAATGTGCGGCCGAGCTACTTTGCCTTCAAATATCTGGCGCAGCGCGGCTATGACATGATCCCGGTCAATCCCGGCCATGTCGGCAAGGACCTGATCGGCAAGCCCTTCGTCGGCTCGCTCGCCGACATCGGCCGCCCCGTCGACATGATCGATATCTTCCGCAATTCCAGCCACATCATGCCGGTTGTTGAAGAAGCGCTGAAACTGCCGGTGCCGCCAAAGGTGATCTGGATGCAGCTCGGCGCGCGCGACGATGCCGCCGCAGCCAAGGCGGAGGCCGCCGGCATCAAGGTGGTGATGAACCGCTGCCCCAAGATCGAATATGGCAGGCTGTCGTCGGAGATCGCCTGGATGGGCGTCAACTCGCGCACGCTGAGCTCCAAGCGCGCGCCGATTCCGACGCAGGGCATGCGGCTGTCGCTCAATCGCGTGAGCGTCAGCGGCGGCGCGACCTCGGCCTCCGACCGCGCCGCGAAAGACAAGACTGAGCTCACCTGACGCATTCGTGAGATAGATTTTTTCCGATCGCGCGGCAAAGTGAAGCACGCGCATTCCAAACGCGAATTACACTCGCCAAACCGCCTTGACGGCGGGCGCGTCCGCCATCAGCATGCCGCGCGTTTACGCGCATGATCCGGAAAAGTGGGTACCGGTTTTCCGACAAGATCATGCGCAGAGCAAAGACCCATAAGGAAACAAAGTATGACCGATCGTCAGCCCGGATTTTCAACGCTTGCCGTGCATGCGGGCGCGCAGCCCGATCCCACCACCGGCGCGCGGGCGACGCCGATCTATCAGACCACGTCCTTTGTGTTCAACGACGCCGACCATGCCGCCTCGCTGTTCGGGCTGCAGTCGTTCGGCAACATCTATACCCGCATCGGCAATCCCACCAATGCGGTGCTGGAGGAGCGCGTCGCCTCGCTCGAGGGCGGCACGGCGGCGCTCGCCGTGGCCTCGGGCCACGCCGCGCAGGTGGTGGTGCTGCAGCAGCTCTTGATGCCAGGCGACGAATTCATCGCCGCACGAAAGCTTTATGGCGGTTCGATCAACCAGTTCACCCACGCCTTCAAGAGCTTTGGCTGGAACGTGCTGTGGGCCGACACCGATGACATCGGCAGCTTCGAGCGCGCGGTGACGCCGCGCACCAAGGCGATCTTCATCGAGTTCGATCGCCAATCCCGGCGGCAGCGTCACCGACATCGAGGCGATCGCGGCGGTCGCGCGCAAGGCCGGCGTGCCCCTGATCGTCGACAACACGCTGGCGACGCCCTATCTGATCCGCCCGATCGACCACGGCGCCGACATCGTCGTGCATTCGCTGACGAAGTTCCTGGGCGGCCACGGCAACTCGCTCGGCGGCATCATCGTCGATGCCGGCACCTTCGACTGGTCGAAGGACGGCAAGTATCCGATGCTGAGCCAGCCGCGGCCGGAATATCACGGCATCAAGATCCAGGAGACGTTTGGCAATTTCGCCTTTGCGATCGCCTGCCGCGTGCTCGGCTTGCGCGATCTCGGGCCTGCGCTGTCGCCGTTCAACGCCTTCATGATCCTCACCGGCATCGAGACGCTGCCGCTGCGCATGCAGAAGCACTGCGACAACGCCAAGGCCGTTGCCGAATTCCTGTCCAAGCATCCGGCGGTCGCCTCGGTGAACTATGCGGGCCTCGCCGGCGACAAGTACAACCAGCTCGCGCGCAAATATTGCCCGAAGGGTGCCGGCGCCGTGTTCACCTTCAGCCTCAAGGGCGGCTACGAGGCCGGCGTCAATCTGGTGTCGAACCTGAAACTGTTCTCGCATCTCGCCAATGTCGGCGACACCCGCTCGCTGGTGATCCATCCCGCCTCCACCACCCACAGCCAGCTCGACGATGCCGCCAAAGTCCGCTCCGGCGCCGGCCCCGACGTGGTGCGGCTGTCGATCGGCATCGAGGACAAGGAAGATCTGATCGCGGATCTGGAGCAGGCGCTCACTGCTTGACGTCATCACTGTCATTCCGGGGCGATGCGCAGCATCGAACCCGGAATGACAGCGAACCGTAAACGTCCGTTAACCCTTCCCCGCGCGAAAACTGGCATCCTTGCGCTTCGCAAGGATTCGGAGCCCACCATGCTGCGCTGGACGATGCTGTTGTTGGCTGGCGTCTTTGTCGCCGCGACGTCGGCCGAAGCGGCGGAGGATGCGGCGCCCGCCAAGCCGGCGGAGAATGCCATGCCCGCCAAGCCCGTCGACGATGCTGCCGCCAAGAGTGCCGCACCCGCCAAGGCAGCCGCCAAACCTAAGAGCCGCACCGTTAGCGCCGCACGCCAGTTACCGCCGGGCCTGCCGCACGCCGGCTATCGCTATCGCACAACGGTCGCACCCGCGACGCCGTACCGCGATCCCGTCGTCTACGAGACCGACACGGACCTGCTGATCACGCCGGCCTACGGTCCCAACGGATACACCGGAATTTGCCGGGCACGCCGATCCTGCCGGGCGCGACGACCATCCCCGGCTACTATGGCCGCATGTTTTCCTATGACTATCAGGGCCCCTATTACGGCGGCCCGTATGAAGGCTATTACTGGCGCCTGCCCTACGCCTGCGGCACCTACGGCTATTGCTAGCCCACGACAGGCGCGAGCCTCTCCGATATCGCGCGGTCACACGCCGCGGCGACAACCGCTCGAGATTGATCACCGCGATGCGTCAGCACGACGATCGCCACCGCCTGATGCGACAGCGCCAGATCGATCGGCACCTGATTGAGCAGCGTCAGGATGCCGAGCACGGCCTGCAGCAGTACCGCAGCAACCAGTAACCACGCGCCGCGCGCGACGACACCCGGCGCCTGCGCCCGCACGGCATCGATCGCATGCCACAGCACGAGCGCGAGCAACAGATACGCCGTCATGCGGTGCTCGAACTGCACCGTCAGCACGTTGTCGAACAGGTTGCGCCACCACGGGCGTCTCGAAGAACAGCCGCTCCGCTGATGGAATGAAGGCGCCGTCGATGTCAGGCCATGTATTGTACGCGCGCCCGGCGCGCAGGCCCGCGACCAGCGCGCCGAAATAGATCTGCAGGAACGTCAATCCAAGCAGCAGCTGGCTGAACAGTTTCAGCCGCGGCAGCGCCGCCGTGGCCGGTCGCGCGCTCATCCGCCGCACCGTCCAGACGATGGCGGCGAAAATCACCAGCGCCAGCATCAGATGCGCCGCGAGCCGATACTGCGATACTTCCGTTCGCTGCGTCAGGCCGGAAGCGACCATCCACCAGCCGACCGCGCCCTGCAGCGCGCCGAGACCGAAGATCAGCCACAGCCGCCGTTTCAGTTCCGCGCCCAGCGCGCCGCGCCAGAGGAAATAGAGGAACGGCAGCAGATAGGCGACGCCGATGAAGCGCCCGAGCAGGCGATGGCTCCATTCCCACCAGAAGATGGTCTTGAACTGCGCCAGCGTCATGCCGGCATTGAGCTCGCGATATTGCGGGATTTGCTTGTAGCCCTCGAACGCCTCGTGCCATTGCGCATCGGTCAGCGGCGGCAGCGATGCCGGTCACCGGCTTCCACTCGACGATCGACAGCCCCGACTCCGTCAGCCGCGTCGCGCCGCCGACCAGCACCATCAGCGCGATCAGTGCGGCGACGCCGATCAGCCAGCAGCGCACGGCGGTATTTTGCGGACTTTGCGGAACGGAAAGCTCTTGCATGACGCGGGCTTGTTTGGTTCGGTGCGCTCCTTATAGTCCGGCCCCTCCCCGGCGCAAGCTGCGCCAGATCAAACGAATTGCACATTTCCGCATGACCATCCGCACCCGCAAGTTCCTCGGCGCCATCGCGCTGATCCTGCTGGCGGTGGTGTGGTCGCTGCTCGGCATGGCCATGGCGCAGATGCCGGCGATCGCCAATTCCGGCTGGCTGCAGGCGGTCTATTATGTCGTGGTCGGGATCGGCTGGGTGCTGCCGGCCATGCCGATCGTCAGCTGGATGCTAAGGCCTGACGCCTGAGCGGATTGTTCCGCGTCGGCGCCACCGGCGCAAAGGTAATGCCCGAGAGCATCACCCGCATCATCCGGATCGAGCCCTCGCGGCCGTCCCAGGCAATGCGCGGCAGCGCATGGAGATTGGTGCGCCCGAGCGGCTCCACCACGCCGCCGATGGTCGAGGCCGCACTGGCAAAGCCCGCCTCCTGGGTCATGACGACGTGCTGGCGGCGCCACGCGCCGCGGTCGCCGAAGGGATAGGCAAAATGCTTGACGTCGCGGTGGAACGCGGTCTGCGTCACCGCCTTGCCCATGGCGATCTCGCGCTGCGCATCGGCGTCGCGCAGGCTCGACAGCGCCGGATAGTTCACCGTGGCGCTGCCGATGGCGGCATTGGGGTCGGCTGCAATCGTCCCAAGATCGTCCCAGTTCATCCAGGCATCGCGCGACAGCGCCTCGATATTGGTCGAATAGCGCGTGCAGAGATCCTTGATGGCAAAGCTGCGGTCGGCCGGCGACATCGCGCGCAGCCATTCGGAGAGATATTCGAACAGCTCGTACTTCGCCTGCGTCTTGTAGATCATGAAGTGCCGCTCCTTGCGGTCCATCACGAGCGAGATGCGCGTTTCGCGCGCGATCATCTCTTCCAGCGCCAGCCACCACGCCTCGCCGAGGCCATCCGGAAAGGCGGTCGGCAGATAGAGCATGAAGGGCACGTTGTGCTTCTGCAGGATCGGGTAGGCGTAGGTGGCAAAATCCTTGTAACCGCCGTCAAAGGTCAGCGCGACAAAGCGCGTGCGCATCGGCGGCGCCAGCGCGCGATGGCAGGCCTCGTCCATGGTGACGATGTCGTATTTCCAGCGCTTCAGCGCCCGGATGGCGCGGTCGAGGAACCGCGGCGTGATCTCGTGCAGCTTGTGCGGCTGGAACAGCCGCATATGCGAGGGACGGACGTGCTGGAACCGCAGCACCACGCCGGCCCCGCCGGATTGGCGCTGTTTCAGCCTCGAATAGAAGCTGAAATAGGCGAGCTCCATCTTCGCCCGCTTCATGAACCAGTTTTCCGACGCCACTCACAACTCCAGGACGGTCCCGTCGCTCAGGCGGGGCATTGTTATTACCCTTTGTTGACATTTCCCTGCGAAGGTCCCGTCAAGCCGAAAATTGTAAACGATTTCTGACAGGTGTCGCAAATGACCATGGCTGCGGCGTTCGATAGCCGGACCGCGCAAGCGGGCCACTGGTCGAAAGCGAGCCGCCTTGCGGCTGTCGACATCGTCACGGATTTGGGCCAGGCCGAAACCGTCTGGCGCGAGCTGGAAAGCCGCCACCTCACCCACACGCCCTATCAGCGCTTCGATTTCCTTGCCGCCTGGCAGCGCCAGGTCGGTGCCCGCGAAGGTGCGACGCCCTGCATCGCCGTCGCTTACGACGCCGAGCGCAGGCCGCTCGCGCTGTTTCCGCTGGCTTCCTTCCGCAACATACGGCGTCCATGTCGCCAGCTTCATGGGCGGCAAGCATGCGACCTTCAACATGGCGCTGTGGGATCGCGATTTCGCCGCCAGCGCCAGCGAAGCCGACATGGCCGCGCTGATGGCCGGCATCGCCCAACATTCAAACGTCGATGTGCTGGCGCTGTACCAGCAGCCGCTGACCTGGCGCGACGTGCCGAACCCGATGGCGCTGCTGCCGCACCAGCCCTCGGCCAATGACTGCCCGCTGCTGGTGATGGAGCCCGGCGCCGCATCCCTCCTCGTTGATCTCGAACTCGTTCCGGCGGCGGTTGAAGGGCAAGGAGCGCAAGCTGCAGCCCACGCCGCGCACCTATATCGCCACTGAAGACGCCGACATCACCCGCCTGCTCGACTGGTTCTTCCGGGTCAAGCCGCTGCGGATGGCGGAACAAAAGCTGCCGAATGTATTCGCCGATCCCGGTATCGAGGAGTTCATCCGCGCCGCGTGCCTGGCGCGTCTTGCAGGCGGCGGCCGCGCCATCGACATCCATGCGCTGGAATGCGACGAGGAAGTGATCGCGATCTTCGCCGGCGTCGCCGACGGCAATCGCTTCTCGATGATGTTCAACACCTACACCATGTCGGCCAACGCCAAATACAGCCCCGGCCTGATCCTGATGCGCGACATCATCGATCACTACGCCTCGAACGGCTACCGCGCGCTCGACCTCGGCATCGGCTCCGACGATTACAAGCGGCTGTTCTGCAAGAACGACGAGCCGATCTTCGACAGCTTCATCGCCCTCACCGCGCGCGGCCGGATGGCGGCATCCGCAATGAGCGGCTTCAACCGCGCCAAGCGCATGGTGAAGCAAACTCCCGCGCTGTTCGAGATGGCGCAAAAGCTGCGCGGCGCGCTGCGCTAATCCCGCTTTTTCCCGTAATCCTGCCAGTCCTGTCTAGACCTTTGGGCTAGGAATACGGGCGGCCGTGGCGTTGACTTTCCGACGCATTCTCCGAATATTTGCCCACAACAAGAAGCAATGCGAAGGGGAGGAAACGATGCCGATTTCACGCCGGACGCTGCTCAAGACTTCCGCGGCCGCGACTGCCGCACTCAGCCTCGACTGGACGCGCGCGCAGGCGCAGGCCGAAACAATACGGATCGGTACGATCTACGATCTGACCGGCCCGTTCGCCGCCGGCGGCTCGGTCGCCTCCTCGATCGGCGCGCAGATCGCCATCGATCTCGTCAATGAAAAGGGCGGCGTCGGCGGCAAGTACAAGGTCGCCGCCGTCAGCGCCAACTCCCAGAGCAAGCCTGATGTGGCGATCAACGAGGCCACGCGCCTGATCGACCAGGAGAAGGTCGAGATCCTCAGCGGCGTCTACGCCAGCGCGCACGCCGTACCGCTCGCGGCGAAAGTCGAGCAGCAGAAGAAGATCCTCTGGATCACGACCGCGGTGTCGACCGCCGTGTTCAAGGACAAGAACCTGCAATACGTCTTCCGCGGACAGATCCATTCCGACCAGTACGGCCAGGCCTTTGCGGGTTTCCTCAGCGAGCATGCAAAAGCCAAGCTCGGCATGGAGTCCAAGGACGTCAAGATCGCGCTGATCCACGAGGACGGCCCCTATGGCGTCGGCGTCGCCGCCGCCGACGAGGCCTATTGCAAGGAGGCAGGGCTCCAGGTCGTGCTGCGCGAAGGCTACTCCGCTTCGGCGCCCGACCTTTCGGTGCTGGTGACCAAACTCAAGCGCGCCAAGGCCGACGTGATCTCGCACGCCGGCTACAACCCCGACATCACCCTGTTCTTGCGCCAGGCGCGGGAAAGCGGTCTCAAGTTCAAGATGCTGTTCGGCAACGGCGCGGGCTACAGCCAGCTCGACAAATTGCGCGCCGCGTTCGGCGGTGACATCGACAATTTCTGCAACATCGATCCGGTGCCGGCGCAATTGCTCAATGCGTCCAAGCTCGCGCCCGGCGTCGGCGACCTCACCAAGACCATGGTCGAGCGCTACAAGCAGAAGACCAGCGCGACCGACGTGCCGCCGCACTGCTCGATGGGTTTCAACCAGACCTGGGTTCTGCTCAACAATGTGCTGCCCGTCGCCAAGGACAAGTATGGCGGCTTCGATCCCGAGGCGGTGCGCAAGGCGGCGCTCGACGTCGATATCCCGGCCGGCGGCACCATCCAGGGCTATGGCGTCAAATTCTACAAGCCGGGCACGCCGATGTCCGGCCAGAACGAGCGCTCGACCCCGGTCGTGATGCAGAATGCCGGCGAGCACATCTCGGTGGTGTGGCCGACCAACATCCAGACGCAGGCACCGGTGTTCCCGCTGCCGAAGGAGTCCATCTACGCGGCTTAGAAAGTCACCTCGCCCCGCTTGCGGGAGAGGTCGGATTGCATCGCCAGATGCAATCCGGGTGAGGGGGAACAGGTCTATCAACGTTCGGCGCTCGCGGAGAGAAGCCCCTCACTCCGCCCTCTCCCCGCTAGAGCGGGGCGAGGGAGCCGACTTTCGACGCATCCCTTACAACACGACTCTCCGCCCCTCCTCCGCGGCCCAATAGCCGGCGTAGTTGACCTTGATCGTCTCGAAGGCCAGCGCGAGATTGGAGAGCGGCTGCCGCCCGGTCGCGACGCATTCCATGAAATCCTGGATTTCCTGCAGATAGCCGCGCGTCCACTCCTCCTCGAGGCAGACGTACTGCCAGCCGGTCTTGCGATCGACCTTTTCGGTGATGTAGACGTCCGCGAGCTTTTCCTCCGAGGTCTGGTAGCTCATCATGTGCGTGTTCGGCGTGATGTTGGCAAACAGCGCGCCGCCGCTGGTGTAGATTTCCATCAGATTGCGCACGCCGCCGGCGATCATGTCGCCGGAGAACACCGTCGCCTTGGTGCCGTCGGAGAAGGTAGCGGTCAGCGTGCCCCAATCCTCGACATCGACGGGATTGGATTTCACGACGCCACGCTCGTTCGCCGGCAGGCACGCCGCGACGTTGCCGACGTCGCAGGTCACGCTCGAAACCGTTATCTTCTCGCCGCGCGCCTTCGCCTCGACCTGCTTCAGATACAGCACCGCCGACAGCGGATGGCATCCCATCCGGATCAGCGAGCCGCCGCCGGTCATCGCCCATTGTGCGGCGTGCGCCGCATGCGAGCCGGAGTGGCTTTCCTCGCCCTTCATGAACAGGATCTTGTCCTTGGTGGCGCGCAATATCTCGACGGTCTTGGTCACCGCCGGCGCGTAGATCCAGTCCTCGGCATACATGAAAAGCTTGCCGGTCCGCTCGATCGCCAGGCGGGTCTTTTTCATCTCCTCCAGCACGCGCTCATACATCAGCGCTTTGGCTACGTGCTTGCCGATCGGCTGCTGGTCGCCGTCGCGCCCGAAATAGCCCGCGAACGGCTTTTCGCAGATGACGTGCTTGCCCGCCTGCATCGCGTCGACGATCATCGCCGCATGCAGGTTGGGCGGCGTGCAGATGTCGATGACATCGAGCTCGCCATAGGCGATCAGGTCGCGAAAGCTGCGGCAGGTCACGGGGATCTGGTGCCGGCGCGCGAAGTCGGCGACATGGTCGCCCCGCGCCGCCACCGCCCTCACCTCGACATCCACGCCATAGACGCGGCGGTAGGCATGCATATGCAGCTCCGCCACGAAGCCGCAGCCGACCAGCCCGACCCTGATTTTTTTCATAACGCGCGCCTCCCCGGACCGATACTATCCGGCGCAACGAACGAGGTTCAACCCATGCTGCTGCATCCCGCCGATATCTTCACCGAGCCGAGCGACGTCGCACCCGATGGACTGGCCAACCTAGGACCGTTGCGCCGGCTGGCCGGCGTCTGGCAGGCCGACAAGGGCGTCGACGTCAATCCCAAGGCCGACGGGCCGGAGCGCCGCGTCTTTCGCGAGCATGTCCGGATGGACGCGATCGATCCGCAGACCAACGGTCCGCAGCTGTTCTACGGCCTGCGCTACCACATCCACATCAATACGCCGGAAGAGGACATCACCTTTCACGACCAGGTCGGCTACTGGCTCTGGGAGCCCGCCACCGGCCTGATCATGCAAAGCGTGACGATCCCGCGCGGCCAAATCCTCCTCGCCTCCGGCGTCGCAAGGCCCGGCGACCGGAAGATATCCGTCGCGGCCAAACGTGGCGACACGCGCTACGGCATCTGCTCAACCGCATTCCTGGAAGAGAACTTTCGCACCGATGCCTACCGCTGCGACATCACCTTCAACGACGACGGGAGCTGGACCTACCTGGTCGAAACCGAGCTTTTCGTCAGGGGCGCGCCGTTCAACCATCACGACACCAACACATTGAAACAGGTCGAAGCGCCGGCCCTCAATCCGTTGGCGCTCATCCTTGGGGATCGCGCCAAACAAAGCTAGATCGCGACGGTCTCGATCACTCCTCGAACCGTTCGGACGGCTGGAGCTTGCGGAAGCGGGTCGTCCAGGATCGCCGCAACGCCGGCTCCGTCGTTCCGTCATCATACGCCGGCGATGTCAGCGGCAATGCCCTGCTGACGGCGATGGTGACGATCGCGCGGATGCGCTCCGCGAGCGAGCTGCGGAGCTTCGGCAGCAACGCGTCAAACCCGGGATCGCCACGTTCCACCACGGTGGCCAGCCCGGCAAAGCGATACCCCTTGCGCACGAAGGGATCGACGAAGTTGACCTCGATGCGCGGGTTCGCCTTGAGATTCTTGAGCGTGCCGGGCGAGCGTATCTCGCCGAACGCAATGGTCCGGTCATCCAGAACGGCAAAGGTGCCCTTCGGCGACACGTTCGGCATCCCGTCGGCGGATGCGGTCGCGACAAATCCGAGGCGCTGCTCCTCGATGATCCGTTGCATGTCCGGTGTCAGCATGTCGCGCTATCCCAATGGCCTGCCCGCCTTGGGAGGATAGAGCATTCGTCCGCTTTCGAATACGCCGGTCCTGTCAGGTCCTGACGCTCAGGCCGCCACCACCCGCGGTCCCGCCGTCGTCTTCTCCGGCTGGCAGGCCTTGCTCAGCATCGTCACATCCGAGAAGCCGGCTGCCTTCAGCTGGGCGCACATCTCGTGGCGCGCCTCGGTGTCCATTGCGGCATCCGGCACCACCACCGCGCGGGCATGCGCGGTAAGCAGTTCGGCCGAGAGGTCGGAGGCAGTGCCGGCGTCAAGCAGCACGTGATCGTAGACCCGCAGCAGCGCGTCGATGGCGAGCGCAAGGCGCGGCGACTGCAGCAGCGCGCGGTCGAAGCCGGGACGGCCGGCATTGACCAATTGGACGCGCGACAGCTTGTCCTTGGTGATCACTTGCGTGAACGAGGCCTCGCCCTGCATCAGCTCGGCAAGGCCGGGCGCGTTGGTCTCGACGGAAACGGCGGCCATGGTCGGCGATGACGCGGCGAGATCGACCACCACCACCTTGGCGTCGCGCACCATCAGGCGCGCCAAGGTCAGCGCGGTCAGCGTGATGCCCTCGCCCGCGGCGGTGCCGAGGATGGTGACCTTGTGGGCCGCCTTGCCTGCCGCGACCAGATCGTGCGCCAGCTGCTCGATCTCGCCAAGCGGCGGCGGCGCTTCGGCAGCGGGTGCAATGCTGACTTCGCTGAAATCGGGCTCGGGCTGACGCGCCACAACCGGTGCAGGCGGAGGCGCCGGCGCGCGCGCGACAACCGGTTCCGGCATTGGCGCCAGCGGAGCGGCGGGCGTTTCCGTGAAGACCGGCTCCACGGCGGGGGCTTCCTCAACCACCGGCGCCGCCGCAAAGGCGCGCGGCGCGGTCATCCGCAGCAATTCGCCGGTCACGATCAGGCCGCTGGTGAGCAGCAGCGTGGCCAGCGTCGCGATCAGCACGATCGGCAGCTTCTTCGGGTAGGCCGGGATGTTGGACACGGTGGCGCGCGAGATGATGCGGCCATCGGACGGACCGGTGTCGATGTTTTCGCGCGCGGTCGCCTCGCGATATTTCGCCAGATACGACTCCAGCAGATCGCGCTGCGCCTTGGCCTCGCGCTCCAGCGCGCGCAGCTGCACGTCCTGGCTGTTGGTCGAGGTCGCCTGCTTCTTCATCTGATCGAGGCTTGCAGTCAGGCTGTCGACCCGGCCGCCGGCGATGCGGGCGTCGTTGTCGAGCGAGCGCGACAACTTGCTGGCCTCGTCGCGCAGCTGACGGTCGAGATCGGAAAGCTGCGCCTTCAATTCCTTGATGCGGGGATGGCCGTCGAGCAGCGTCGAGGACTGCTCGGCGAGCTGCGCGCGCAGCGTCGCGCGCTGTTCCGACATCCGGCGGATCAATTCGGAGTTCAGCACCTCGGACGCCTCGATCGGCTTGCCGCCCTGCAGCATCTCGCGGATCAGCTTCGCCCTGTTCTCGGCATCCGACTTCAGCGCGCGGGCGTTGTTCAGCTGGGTGTTGATCTCGCCCATCTGCTGGTTCGACAGCGTGGTGTTGTTGGTGCCGACGAACAGGCTCGACTTGGAGCGGAAATCCTCGACGTTGGATTCCGCCTCGCGACACCTTCTTGCGCAGGCTGTCGATCTCGCCGAGCAGCCACTGCCCGGCCGATTTCGCCTGCTGCTGCCGCGCCCCCTGCTGCAGCACGAGGTAGCCGTCGGCGATCGAATTGGTGACGCGCTTGGCCAGCTCCGGGTCCTGCGACTGGAATTCGATGACGATGACGCGCGACTTGTCGACGGCGTAAGCCGTCAGCCGCTCGTAATAGGCGTCCAGCACCCGCTCTTCCGGCGTCATCGAGAACGGGTCCTTGCCGATGCCGACCATCGCCAGCAGCGATTTCAGCGGCGACACGCCTGACAGCACCGGGTCGAACTCCGCCCGTTCGGCGAGCTTGTTCTTGGCGATCACCTCATGGGCGAGATCGCGCGACAGCACGAGCTGCACCTGGCTGGTCACCGCCTCGGCATCGAGCGCCGAACGCTCCCCCTCGTTACGGTCGGCATTGGGACGCAGGAACACGTTCTCGCGCCCGTCGATGAGGATGCGGGCTTCGGACTTGTAGCGCGGGGTGATGATATTGACGGCGACGACGGAGAACACCAGCGCCAGCACGGTCGGAAAGATGATCCAGCCGCGCTTCCGCGCCAGCGCCTGGCCGAGCGCGCGCATGTCGAGATCGCCGCTGTCGGAGACGGCGGCAGCCGGCTTGTAGGCAATGGCGGCTGCAGGCTTGGGCGCAGCTTTGGGCACCGCCCTCTGCACCGCAACCTTTGCCTTGCCGCCACGCCAGAACGCCAAACGCATCGCACTCTCCCGCGAACGCCACGACTCTACTTGAACGCGCGCGATTACACTCCATTAAGGTTGAGGCTGGGTTAATCGCGGCCGGGCCGGACAGTAGAACTGCGGGCTCCGACACCTGCCGGTCATGTTTTGTTAACCATGAAAGCCCTTAATCGACCTCAATAGTTACGTTGGGATTCTCGGAATGCGAGGCGCTAGCACCGCCATTGTGGGTCTGTTGTCAGCGCTCGCGCTGTCGGGCTGCATGGGCAGGACGGCGCCTGTCGCTGTGGCGCCGCAAAACAACCTGGACGCGATGGCCTATGGCGGTAGTCGGGCGGCCCCTGCCCCGGTGATGCCGGTCGCCTATGCCGCACCTGCACCCGTTCCATATGACGTGCCCTATCAGCTCGATGCCGGCGACAGGCTGCGCATCGTCGTCTACGGCCAGGAAGGCCTCACCAACACCTATTCGATCTCTGCCGGCGGCACGATCACGATGCCGCTGATCGGCTCGGTGCCGGCGCGCGGCCGCACGCCGCAGGGCCTCGCCGCCGACATCACCGCGCGGCTGCGCAACGGATTCATCCGCGAGCCTTCGGTCGCGGTCGAGGTCGAGTCCTATCGCCCCTTCTTCATCCTCGGCGAAGTGCAGGCGCCCGGCCAATATCCCTATGTGCCGAACATGACCGCCGAGAGCGCGGTGGCGATCGCCGGCGGCTTCTCGCCGCGCGCGCGGCGCGACCGCGTCACGATCACCCACACCGATGGCGGCGGCCCGTCGCGCGTCGTCGTGCCGCCGGGCACGCCGATCAGTCCCGGCGATACGGTGCTGGTCGGCGAGCGCTGGTTCTGACCATGCCCGTGACCGACGACCAGCCGCTTCGTATCCTGCACGCGGTGCGCGCGCCCGTCGGCGGCATCTTTCGCCACATCCTCGACCTCGCCAACGGCCAGGCCGACCGCGGCCATCATGTCGGCATCGTCGCCGACAGCCTGACCGGCGGCGAGCGCGCCGAACAGGCGCTGGCCGAGATCGCACCGCGCTTGAAGCTCGGCGTGCATCGCCTTGCAATCAGGCGCGAACCGGTGCCGCGGCGACCTGCTGGTCTGGGCGCATTTTGCGCGCCTGATCCGCCGCCTCAAGCCGGACGTGCTGCACGGCCACGGCGCCAAGGCCGGCGCCTTCATCCGCCTGCGCGGCGCCGCGAAAGACACCATCCGCGTCTACACCCCGCATGGCGGCTCACTGCACTACCCGCTCTCGACCCTGAAGGGCCAGGTCTACAGCCGCCTCGAGCGCGCGCTGATGAACAACACCGACCTGTTCCTGTTCGAAAGCGCGTTCGCCCGCGACACCTATCAGCGCACCATCGGCGTGCCCAAGGGCCTCGTCCGCACTGTCTTCAACGGCGTCACCGCCAATGAATTCGATCCGATCACAGAAGGCCGGCGATGCGACCGACGTCGCCTATGTCGGCGAGTTCCGCCACATCAAGGGCGCCGACCTCCTGGTCGATGCGATGGCGCGGCTGCGCGCCGACGGCAAGAACGTGACGCTCACGCTCGGCGGCGACGGCGAGGAGATGGATCATCTGAAAGCTCAGGTGGCGCGGCTAAACCTCGGCGAGGCCGTGCGTTTCATCGGCCACGTCAAGGCGCGCTACGGCTTCTCCAAGGGCTCGCTGCTGGTGGTGCCATCCCGCGGCGATTCCATGCCCTATGTCGTGATCGAGGCGGCTGCAGCCGGCATTCCCATGGTGGCGGCCAATGTCGGCGGCATCCCGGAGATCTTCGGCCCCGACCATCAGGATGCGCTGTTCGCCCCCAACATCGCCGGCGCCATGGCCGATGCGATCGAGGGCGCGCTCGACAACATGGAAGCGGCGCAGGCCCGCGCAAAGTCGCTGCGCGAGCGCATCTTCCTGCACTTCTCCCAGAAGGCGATGGTCGAGGGCGTGCTGGCAGGTTATCGCGACGCGTTTGCCAATCGTTAACCTTTATTTACCAACGTAACTGTTTCTTCGAATTTGTCCCGTAAGTCCAAGCAGTGGGCAATTCCGCTGCGGCACGCGCATGCTTACGTGCCGTCCAAGAACGGATGTGGACGACGTGGAACCGATTAACGCACGCTCGATGCTGGACGCCGCAGCCAGTGCCGCTGCGACCATGACCGCTGTCGCCGACCAGCCGATGGTCGAACGCCGCCGCCGCCTGTCGACGGCGGCCCTTGCCGTCACCAACCAGAAAGTCCGCAACGCCTATTCGCCGATCGTGATCGCCGGCGGCGTGCGCATCGCCGATTTCCTGCTGATCTCGGCGATCGGCATCTCGCTCTATTTCGTCTATGTCGTGCCGCTGAGCGGCTTCTATTGGGAATATATCGCCGCCATCCTCGGCATGACCGCGGCCGCCGTGATCTCGTTCCAGGCCGCCGACATCTACGAAGTGGAAATCTTCCGCGGCCAGCTCCGCCAGATGACGCGGATGATCTCGGCCTGGGCGTTCGTGTTCCTGCTGTTCATCGGCGCTTCGTTCTTCGCCAAGCTCGGCAACGAAGTGTCGCGGCTGTGGCTGTCCGGCTTCTTCCTGGTCGGTCTCACCATGCTGATCGGCGAGCGGCTGATCCTGCGCACGCTGGTGCGAAGCTGGGCCCATGACGGCCGGCTCGACCGCCGTACCATCATCGTCGGCTCGGACAAGAATGGCGAGGAGCTGGTCGAGGCGCTGAACAAGCAGGACGATTCCGACATCCACGTGCTCGGCGTGTTCGACGACCGCAACGATAACCGCGCGCTGGAGACCTGCGCCGGCAGCCCGAAGCTCGGCAAGGTCGACGACATCATCGAATTCGCCCGCCGCACCCGCGTCGACCTCGTGCTGTTCGCGCTGCCGATTTCGGCGGAAACCCGCATCCTGGAAATGCTGAAGAAGCTGTGGGTGCTGCCGGTCGACATCCGCCTGTCCGCGCACACCAACAAGCTGCGCTTCCGCCCCCGCTCCTATTCCTATCTCGGCAAGGTGCCGACGCTCGACGTGTTCGAGGCGCCGATCACCGACTGGGATCTGGTGATGAAGTGGCTGTTCGACCGCATCGTCGGCGGCATCTGCCTGTTGCTGGCGCTGCCGGTGATGGCGCTGGTGGCGCTCGCGATCAAGCTCGACAGCCCCGGCCCCGTGCTGTTCCGCCAGAAGCGCTTTGGCTTCAACAACGAGCGCATCGACGTCTTCAAGTTCCGCTCGCTCTATCACCACCAGGCCGACCCGACCGCCTCCAAGGTCGTGACCAAGGACGATCCGCGCGTCACCCGCGTCGGCCGCTTCATCCGCAAGACCTCGCTCGACGAGCTGCCGCAGCTCTTCAACGTGGTCTTCAAGGGCAATCTCTCGCTGGTCGGCCCGCGCCCGCACGCGGTGCAGGGCAAGCTGCAGAGCCCGCCTGTTCGACGAGGCCGTCGACGGCTATTTCGCCCGCCACCGCGTCAAGCCGGGGATCACCGGCTGGGCCCAGATCAACGGCTGGCGCGGCGAGATCGACAATGAAGAGAAGATCCAGAAGCGCGTCGAGTTCGATCTCTATTACATCGAGAACTGGTCGGTGCTGTTCGACCTCTTCATCCTTGCCAAGACGCCGCTGGCGTTGCTGACCAAGAACGAGAACGCGTACTAGAGTTTCACGGTCATTGCGAGCGAAGCGAAGCAATCCAGCTTTGCCGCAACAAGAAAGCTGGATTGCTTCGTCGCTTCGCTCCTCGCAATGACGGCGAATGAGTGTTGTGTAGCGTTGCGTAGAGTTGCGTGAGTATCCGATGGCCTATGCGGCGACCGCCGGCAATACACTTGCGCCCGTAGCGGCGCCGGGGCTGCTCGCCCTCCAGCGCGCGCTGGTGTGGCTGGTCGGCGCCTCCGGCGCGATCGTGTTCATCGAGCCGAGCCCGTACGAGATCGTCACGCTGCTGGCGACCGTCGTGTTCTTCGCCACGGGCATGCGGATGCGGCTGGTGTTCATGCCGCTGCTGTTGCTGCTGTTCCTGCTCAATGTCGGCTACACCATCTCCGCCGTCGCCGTGATGGACCGGCCGAACGTCGCCAACTGGATCGCGACCTCCTGGTACATGGCGGTCACCGTCGTCTTCTTCGCCATGGTGGTGTCGGAGGACACCGAAGCGGCGCCTCGACATGCTGCGCCGCGGCCTGATCGTCGGCGCGATGATCGCAGCATTGCTCGGCATCGCCGGCTATTTCAACCTGGTCCCCGGCGGGCGCGACCTGCTGACGCTGTACGACCGCGCCCGCGGCACCTTCAAGGACCCGAACGTGCTCGGCGCGTTCCTGATCCTGCCTGCGCTGTTCGTGCTGCAGAGCGTGGTGTCGGACCGGCTCGGCAAATCGTTCCGCAGCAGCATCGCTTTCGTCATCATGGCGCTCGCGATCCTGCTGGCGTTCTCGCGCGCGGCCTGGGGCGGGCTCGTCATCACCTCGGCCTTCATGCTGGCGTTGATGGTGCTGACCAGCAACTCACACCGCGCAGCGCAGCCGCATCATCGTGATGGCGCTGGTCGCCGTCATGCTCGCGGTGGCGCTGGTTGCGGTGCTGCTGTCGTTCGACACGGTCGCGGAGATGTTCAAGCAGCGCGCCAGCCTCGATCAGGGCTACGACGCCGGCCGCTTCGGCCGGTTCGGCCGCCACATCCTCGGCGCGGACATGGCGCTCGACCTGCCGTTCGGCATCGGCCCGCTGCAGTTCAACCGCTATTTTCCGGAAGACACCCACAACTCGTACCTGAACGCCTTCATGTCCGGCGGCTGGCTCGCCGGCATCTGCTATCCCGCGCTGATTTTCACCACCGTGATCGTCGGCTTCCGCTACATCTTCGTGCGCGTGCCCTGGCAGAAGACGTATCTCGCCATCTTCGCCGCCTTCCTCGGCACCGTCGGCGAGAGTTTCATCATCGACACCGACCACTGGCGGCACTTCTGGATGATGCTGGGCTGCATGTGGGGCATGTTCGCCGCCGCGCAGCGCTGGCAGCACGATCGCGGCGTTCGTGATATTGCCGGTGCCGGCTTCGGACTGCTTCTGCCCGCAGCGAGGCTCGTCGCCTCGCCTTCGCGCGTTGGAGCTGGAAGGCGCCGCTCACTTCTCCGGCCGGAACGTGATCCCCGCGTGCGCTTCCAGCCGCTTGATCAGCTTGTGGCCCATCGCCGCGCCCGGCGTCCAGATGCCGCCCGGCACGTCGCTCGCATCGCGCAGCAGGCAGATCGCGCATTCGCGAGATCATCTTCGAGGTCGAGCCATAGCCGGGATCGCGGTCGCCCTTGACGACGGCGCGGGCCTGACGGCCGTCGGGCGCGATCGCGATGAACAGCAGGTCGTAATGGCCGGTCTCGCGCTCTTCCTTCGAGGGCCCCTCGCCCGGCTTCGGCACATCGGTGCCGGAGAGCTTGTTGTTGGCCGCCATCACCTTCTTGGCGATTGCCTCGCCCTGCTCGCCCGGGCCGGTCACCACCATCTC
Source organism: uncultured Alphaproteobacteria bacterium (assembly GCA_963726865.1). Taxonomy (GTDB): domain Bacteria; phylum Pseudomonadota; class Alphaproteobacteria; order Rhizobiales; family Xanthobacteraceae; genus Bradyrhizobium. The sequence continues at coordinate 182,266 of CAVSEE010000018.1, forward strand.
GTCGTAGACGAAATCCTTGCCGTAGGGAAAACCCAGCAGCATGTTGGAGCGGTGGACGTTGCGCGTGTTGATGTTGGCCATCACGAACGGCGCGGTCCAGGTCTGCAGCTCTTCATCGAATTTGGGCCGGTTGCCGAGCGGCTGCTTCGGACCGTCAAATCCCGGCGTCAGCACGAACGGATCGCGCAACATCGAGACCAGGCTCAGATCCTTCATCGTCGCCTCGACGATGGCGCGCATGCTCGCCGCGGTGCCGCCGGAGAAGGTGCCCTCCATCTCGCGCACGCGGCCCTTCACGCGCGGCACCATCGCGCCGAACGCCTTCTTCGCCTCTTCCTGCGCGCAGAACACGCCGAGCTCGAACGGCAGCGAGTCGTAGCCGCAGGAGAACACGATGCGCGCACCGCTCTTCTTGGCCGCCGCCTCGTGCTGCTCGATCTTCTGCCGCATCCAGATCGGCTCGCCGCAGAGATCGAAATAGTCGACGCCGGCAGCCACGCACGCCGCGAGCAGTTCGTTGCCGTAGAGCATGTAGGGGCCGACGGTGGTGATCACCGACTTGGTCTGCTCGACCATCGCCTTCAGCGACGCCGGGTCGCCGGCGTCGGCGACGATCAGCGGCAAGTCTTTCGGCGCGCCGATGGCGTCGCGCACGGCAGCGAGCTTCTCCTTGCTGCGCCCCGCCATCGCCCATTTCAGGCTGGCATCACCCTTGTAGTGCGCGGCGAGATATTCGGCGACGAGCTGGCCGGTGAAACCGGTCGCGCCATAGACGACGATGTCGAATTTCGACGAAGACATATTAATTCCTTGAAGTCTTCGTCATTCGGCAGCGAAGCATCAACCGATTGCAGAAAGCCGGATTGCTTCGCGCTCCAATGACTTCTCACTTCTTGTTCGCGTACGACACGCCCATCCCGGCGCGCACGTCGGCCTGGATGCCGTAGGGCGCGATCGGATAGCGCAGGCCGTTCTTCGCCAGCTGCTTCATCCCCGCGATCGCTTTGGCAAGATAGGCCGGCGGCAGCGCCATTAGCATCTCTTCATCGGGCACGCCACCATAGCGGCGCTCGGCAAAACAGGGCAGCGACAGGCTCGGCTCGCGCGTCTTCAGCGCCCGGCCCCAGGAATCCGCGCAGGCGGTCTCGCCGACCACGCCCCATTCGAACTTCTTGTAGCCGGTATATTGCAGCCCGTTGATCAGGATGATCATCTGCCCGGGCGTGGCGTAGACCAGGCAGATGTCCGGCGGATCGAGCCGGCCGCTGGTGAGCGGGCTCACCGCAAGCGCCTTGTACTGGCCGAACGGCACCACATCGAGCGCCTCCTGCCGCTTGCGCGCATCTTCCGCGGTGCCGTGCCAGACGCCGACATAGTTCTCGCCGGCCAGAAATTTCTCGTCGGTCGGCGCAAGCCCGATCACGGCGCGGCATTGCGCGCCGACGAGATCGTCGGCGGTGATGCCGACGGTCCAGCCGAGCCGCGAGGCCATGCTGACGATCTGGTCGGTGGTGTGGATCGAACTCGGCCGGCGGATCTTCGGGATCGCGGCCATCTCCTCGACGCGTCGCAAACAGCTTCATGCCGATCACGGTCGTCTTCAGCCGCAGCAGGCTGTTGAGATCGGCCACCATGCCGGCGAGATCGAATTGTTCGGGGGGCGATTGTTGTTGCATGGCGTTTCTCTCCCGGATGGATCGGCTGCCGACGATCCTAGCTCGATTGGTCCGTCGAGGCGAAGGACTATTCCGGCGCCGGGCAGCAGCGCATCGGTCCTGCCGGAGATACGATAGGCGATCAGCCCCAGCCATTCGCGCACGGCGATATCGACGAGATACAGCCCGCCATTGGCCACGAGATAATATTTGGTGAAGAGGTCTTCGCTGGTGCCGACCTTCCAGTCCACCGGATAGGCCTCGACCGCAAATCCCGCCTTGCGGAACAGTCCGACCGAGCGCGGCATGTGATAGGCCGAGGTCACCAGCAGCCAGCGCTCGCCGGGCTTCGGCATGACGATCTGCCTTGGAGAACTCGGCGTTCTCTTTGGTGTTGCGCGACTGCCGCTCCATGGTCAGTCGCGATTTCGGAATGCCCAGGCCCTGAAACAGCGCGGTGGCGTAGTCGGCTTCCTTGGCGTCGTTGGAAATCAGGTTCGGGCTGCCGCCGGTATAGACGATGCGCGCCTTGGGATAGCGCTGCGCCAGCGTGGCCGCACCAATCAGGCGGTCGGCCGCCCCCTGGATCACCGGCACGCCATGCGCGGCCGAAAGGTCCGCATCGAGCGGCCCGCCGAGCACGATGATGCCATCGGGATCGCCGCGGGAAGAGTCCCATTTCGGAAAGCGGCTCTCCAGCGGATAGAGCAGGAAATTGGCGAGCGGCGAGTAGGCGCAGACCGCAAGCAGCACCAACGACGTCACCATCAACCGCCGGCCTGCCCGCGCAAACCGCGTCACGCAGCAGGATCGCGCCGAACAGGCCGAGGCCGATCAGGAAATTGCTCGGCATCAGCAAGTAACCGATGGTCTTGGAAGCCACGAAAAACAAGAACACCCCTGGGCAAAGTCTGGTACAGCGTCATACGCTGCCCTTGCCGCAAGAAAAAGACTTGTCATGACCCATCATCATCTGCATTCCAGCCCGGAAACCTGCCATTGGGGCTTTTTCGAAGCCAAACTGAAGCCGGTCCTGACGATCAGGAGCGGTGACGAGGTCACCGTCGACACCGTCAGCGGCGGCCCGGAGCAGCTGCCGGACAAGAAGCAAATTCCACATTCCGCCGGAGCTGCTCGACATCCACGCCAAAAGCGAGCGCATGGTGCCCGGCCATATCCTGACCGGGCCCATCGCGGTCGAAGGCGCCGATGCCCGGCGACGTGCTGGAGGTCGACATTCTCGACGTCCAGCTCCGCCAGGACTGGGGCTACAATTTGATCCGCCCGCTCGCCGGCACCCTGCCCGACGATTTCCACGAGACGCGGCTCCTCAACATCCCGCTCGATCGCGACGCGCATGGTCGGCCGCCTGCCCTGGGGCCTCGACCTGCCGCTAAAGCCGTTCTTCGGCGTGATGGGCACCTCGCCGCCGCCGGCCTGGGGCCGCATCACCTCGCTGATCCCGCGCGCCATGGGCGGCAATCTCGACAACAAGGAGCTCGGCGCCGGCGCAAAACTCTATCTGCCGGTGTTCGTGCCGGGCGCGCTGTTCTCCTGCGGCGACGGCCATGGCGTGCAGGGCGACGGCGAGGTCTGCGTCACCGCGATCGAGACCGCGCTGCAGGGCCGCTTCCGCCTGACGCTGCGCAAGGACCTGAAACTCGCCTATCCCCGCGCCGAGACCGCCGACCACTACATGACCATGGCGATGGACCCCGACCTCGACCAATGCGTGGTGCGCGCGCTGCGCGACATGATCGTGCTATTCGGCGAGAAGCGCAATCTGTCGCGCGAGGATGCCTACACGCTCTGCAGCCTCGCCGCCGATCTTCGCGTCACCCAGACGGTGAACGGCTCGAAGGGCATTCACTGCATGATCGCGAAGTCGGTCGTGCACGGGTGAGCGCGCCTATTCCCTTGGCGTGATCGCCAGTTCCAGCAGCGCCATGCGCTCGAGCGTCGCCGGGTCGCGCTCGCCTTCCCTGGCGGAGCGCAGGATCAACTCCGCGATGGTGTTGACGTGGACGGAGCTGACCGGCTCCGGCAGGTGCGACACGGCCAATTCCATCGCACGTTTAATCACGTCGATGGCATCGGGGGAAAAGGCGGCGTTGGGGAAATCGCGCATAGGACCACGCACACATTGAAACCGCCCCTGCCGAACAGAACCAGCGAGGCCGGATTTGGTTCACGCTTGCGCATGCGACTTTTGCAGCAGGCGATAGTTGCCGCTTTTTCCCGAATTTAGGAACCTTCGCGCCCGGACGTCGTTGTGCTCCCACCAGTGAATCGCAGCCATGTGCTGCAGACCGAGGTGGGACCGTGATGCATCCGCTGCAATTGGCGAGCGCCATGCTCGTCCTGATCTTCGCGACAGGCCTGTTCGCCGGCACGCAATTCTTCAGCCAGCAGCAGGTGAGCAAGCAGCGCGTACGGCCGGCCGTCCAGGTCGCCGCACTTCCGATGTGAGGACCAGCCAAATGTCACGATCTCTAGCCCTGGCGCTGACCCTCGCCATCGCCATCTGTCCACTCACCGGCGCCCTTGCCGATGACGCCAAGGACAAGCCTGCGACCGTCACCACCGAGCCCGCGGCGCAGCCGAAAATCCGCGTCATCCTTCCCGCCAGCTGGGAGCCGGCGACGCCGCAGGCCGCATCGCAAGCCGTATCGCCCCAGCGCAGCGCAGCGCGCTAGCGCCCGCTAGCGTATCCCTTGCCGCCACGCCGACGGCGGCACGCCCATCATCTTCTTGAAGGCGCGGCTGAAGGCGGCTTCCGACTCGTAGCCGATCTCGGCGGCGATCGTCGCCATGTTGGCGTTGCCGCGGTTGAGCATTTCGGAAGCGACCTGCATGCGCCATTTGGCGAGATAGTGCATCGGCGGCGTGCCGGTGAATTGCACGAAGCGCTCGGCCATCACCGTGCGTGAGGTGCCGCACTGCCGCGCCAGTCCCTCGATGGTCCAGTTGAACGACGGACGCGCATGGATCAGCGCCAGCGCCTTGCCGACGGCGGGATCGCGTAAGCCGGCGAGCCAGCCAAAATCCTGCGCCGGCAGCGATTCGATGTAGCGCCGCACCACGTCGATGAACATCAGCTCGCTGAGCTTGGTCAGAACGCTCTCGCTGCCGGCGCGCTTCTCCGCGACCTCGGCGACCGCGAAATGGATGAACTGCCCGAGCCAGCCGTTGTCGTTGCGGTGGGGATCGCCGGCCTTCAGCATCGGTGGCAGTGCTTCAAGCAGTGGATTGAACGGTTTTGCGTCGCAGGCGAGATAGCCGCACACCAGTCGCGCCGTCGGCGTGCCGCCATTCATCAGGTTGATGTGGTATGGCAGCAAACCTGCCCCCGCAATGTCGATCATGTCGGCCGTCGTCGGCGCCGCGCGCATGCCGGCGGCCGACGACATCACATGCGGGTCGGCATTGGTGAACATCACGACTTCGCCGGCTTCCAGCGACACGGCCTCGCCGCCGACAAGACTGGCAAAGCAGCGGCCTGCGGTGACGACGTGATAGGCGATCAGCCGATCGGCGCCGGGCAGAATGCGCGGCAGCATCACTTCGCGCGCCGGCGAATGCACCGACCACGGCTCCTGCGCGGCAATATCGAAATAGGCCGCGCCGGTCAGCCGCACGGTCTTGAGGACGTCGGATAGGGTATCGGTCGCCACGCATTCACTCTGCTGCAATTAACGAATCATCCTGAATAGGTCGCCCCGTCGGATGATTTGTTCAAGACAGCAGCGGCGCTGAATTGCACCGAGATCACCGCTCCGTGACGCGGATGCGGCCGGACGCCGTATCAAGCGAAGCAGACGCGCGATCATTCAGTCCGCGCGCGGAATGCACGAGAACACTGCGGAAGCGGGACGTCATCCCGCCAATCGCAAAGGACTGCAAATGACAACTCACAAGGGCAAATGTTTCTGCGGCTCGATCGAGATCGAGGTGCAGGGCGCGCCGGAAGCCATGGGCTATTGCCACTGCTCCTCCTGCCGCTCCTGGTCGGCCGCGCCCGTCAACGCCTTCACGCTGTGGAAGCCGCAGAACGTGCGCGTCACCAAGGGCGGCGAATTCCTCGGCAAATACGCCAGGACCGAGAACAGCCACCGCCAGTACTGCAAGCGCTGCGGCGGTCACCTCATGACCGACCATCCGCCGCTCGGCCTTGTCGACGTCTATGCCGCAACGATACCGACGCTGAAATTCACGCCGGGCGTGCACGTCAATTATGCCGAGACGGTGCTGCCGATGAAGGACGGCTTGCCGAAGCTGAAGGATTTTCCCGCCGAACTCGGAGGCAGCGGTGTCGCGGTGGCTGAATGACCCCGTGGCCTGGACGCTGATCGCACTGATCATGTCCAGCCTCGGCATCTATCGCGAACTGCTCTGAGTTCAACCAACAAGCCTTCTCTGCCCGCGGCCGCGACGGTTCGGGCAACGGGACGGCCGTGCCCCTTACAAGGAGAATGATCCATGGATCTCGTAACGTTCAAGAACACGCAAGCGCCGATCAGGGAGCGCTACAGCAACGACGCAAAGGCCGCCCTGCTCACGCTGCGCGCGCAAGGCACGGCCGATGAGGCCGCGGTCACCTGCAAGGTCGAGACCGGGCGCGGGCTCGCGACAGCCGGCATTCATCCGAAATGCGGCGGCTCGGGTCTGGAGCTCTGTTCCGGCGACATGTTGCTGGAGGCCCTGATCGCCTGCGCCGGCGTATCGATGCGCGCGGCCGCCGCCGTGCTCGGCATTCCCCTGCGCTCGGTCGATGTCCGCGCCGAGGGCGACGTCGACCTGCGCGGCACGCTCGGCATCGCCGCCGATGTGCCCGTCGGTTTCAGGGAGATTCGTCTCGCCTTCGACGTCGATGCCGATGCCAACGCCGCCCAGCTCGACGAACTCGCCGAGCTCACCGACAAGTACTGCGTGGTGTTCCAGACCATCCAGAGCCGACCCAAGACCAGCGTGTCGATCAAGCAGGCAAAACACTGAACAAGATCGCGGCGACCGGCTGCGTCCCTCCAGCCGATCGCAACGTGCGAAGAGCCTGATCCGGCGGCAACCGGATCAGGCTCGAACGTTGATGGTTACCCGCTCATGCCGATGAATACGCGGCGTATCGTGATGGCGCGGCAGGATTCGACGCGCGTTGCCATAGGGACACACCGTTAACTAATTCCCTGCGCGGGAATCAACACTCCGCGAGCAAATCGTGAATTGCGCCAGACGCCGACAGCGACCACATCAGGCACGCAAGACGCATGGCGATTCATTGCGTCGACGGACTACTCAACCGGAATACTGAAGAAGATTTGGAGACGATCCATTGTCTATCGAAGACGGCCGGACCCGGCCGCAAGACCATGTACCGGGTAATGTGATGTTGGGATTCCTGAACAGCCCCGTCGGCTGGACACTGATCATCCTGATCCTGTCCAGCCTCGGAATTTTTCGCGAACTGTTCTGACCGGGGCGCGATAGCTCTATATTTTGAGCATGATCTCCGCGCAAACGCTTCGCGTTTGTCGCAGGGAAAACCGCTTCACACTGTTCCGAATCATGCTATCCCGCCGCCATCGCCGCCGCTTCGGCCGCCGCCCGCTGCATGCTGGAAGACATCTCACTCGTCACGGTGCTCTGCTCTTCCACCGCCGCCGCCGTCGAGGTGACGTATTCGCTCACCCCCTGAATGGCGCTACGGATCGCTTCGAGCGCCGAAAGCACGTCGCCCGAGATGCCGTTGAGGCTCTCGATCTCCGTCGTGATCTTGTCGGTCGCCTGCTTGGCCTGATTGGCCAGACTCTTGACCTCGGAGGCGACGACGGCAAATCCCCTGCCCGCCTCGCCGGCCCGCGCCGAACTCGATGGTCGCATTGAGCGCGAGCAGGTTGATCTGGCCGGTGATGCTGCCGATCAGCTCCACGATGCCGCTCATGGCCTGCGCCGCATCGCTCAGGCGCCTCGCCTCGGTGTCGGCCTTCACGACCTTGTCGACGGCCGACAACGCCGTCTCCTTCGACTTCACCATCGCCTCGGAAATCTCCCGCACCGAGGCGTTCAATTCTTCCGAACCCGCCGCCACCGACTCCATCATGCCGCGGACGCGCTCGTTGCCCATTCGCACCAGCACCTGCCGCGTGATGTCGCTGGCATATTTCACGACCTTGAACGGCTTGCCGTTGAGGTCGAGGATCGGATTGTAGGAGGCCTGGATCCAGATTTCCTTGCCGCCCTTGCCGACCCGCTTGAATTCGCCGGCCTGAAACTGGCCGCGTCCGAGCGTGGCCCAGAATTCGCCGTAGGCCGCGCTCTCCCGCTCCGCCGGCTCGACGAACATGCGGTGATGCTGGCCCTTGATCTCCGCCAGCGAATAGCCGAGCGCACCCAGGAAATTGTCGTTGGCGCGGATGATGGTGCCGTCGAGGTTGAACTCGATCACTGCCTGCGACTTGCCGATCGCGTCGATCTGTCCGGAAAGGTCGGCGGTTTTCAGCTTCTCCGCCGACACGTCGGTGGCGAATTTGACCACGCCGAACGGTTTGCCCTTCTCGTCGAGAATCGGATTGTAGGAGGCCAGGATCCAGATTTCCTTGCCGCCCTTGCCGATCCGCTTGTACTCGCCGGCCTGGTATTCGCCGCGGTTCAACGCCGCCCAGAATTCGCGATAGGCCGCGCTGTCGCGATCGGCCGGCGGCATGAACATGCTGTGGTGCTTGCCCTGGATTTCGGCGAGCGCGTAGCCGACCGCGCCGAGAAAATTCGCGTTGGCGGTCACGATGGTGCCGTCGAGCTTGAACTCGATCACGGCCTGCGCGCGGTCGACCGCCGCGATCTTGCTTGCGTCGGCCATGCTGCGCATTTGCTTGGCGGTGATGTCGGTCGCGAACTTGATGACCTTGACGGGCTTGCCCGACTGGTCGCGGACCGGATTGTAGGAGGCCTCGATCCAGATTTCCTTGCCGCCCTTGGCCAGGCGCTTGTATTCGGAAGACTGATATTCGCCGCGCCGCAGCTTTTCCCAGAACTCCTTGTATTCGGCGCTCTCGCGATAGGCGGGCTCGACGAACATGCCGTGATGCTTGCCCTCGATCTCGGCCAGCGTGTAGCCCATCGCGCCCAGGAAATTCTGGTTGGCGGTGATGATTGTGCCGTCGAGATTGAACTCGATGACGGCCTGCGACCGGCTCACGGCGTCGAATTTCGCAGCCACATCGGCCGCGCCCGACTTCTTCCAACCCAACATTGCAGAATCCCCCAGACAAAAGCTTCAAGTCGCGCGTCATCATTGACGCACGCTTCAATCCGGTGATTCTTGCCCGACCATGCTTAAGGTTCGGCTGCGCCGCCCAGCGCCGCACAATTCCATTCCCGCCGCAGACCTTGGGTAGAGTCGAATGCGCGCGACCTATCCCTGCGTGACGAGATGACGGATTCTTGATCGAATTCACAGGATGATGCCGAAATACCAAAGGCAGCTGCTTGCCGAAGGCGAATTCCCCGGTAGCTTGTCTTCGTATTTGCAATCACCTTTGAAATGCCGACAAAAACAACACTCTTATTACATCGCTATCCGCTTTTTCGCGCCTCGAGCGCGGAGGAATTTCGCGAGGCGTTGCTGACGCTCTACGGCGCGTCGGAGGTCGAGGTGGAGAAGAAAGTCCGGTTTCCGCGCCTGGGCCAACAACATTGTGATTGGCGACATTGCCCTGAATTACGCCGCCTGCAACAGCGCCATAGCCCTGCACTTCCCCGAGTTGGACTATGTGCGGCAGCAGATCGGCATGCGCGGACGTTCGGCGACAACCCTTTCCGGCGTAAAGGTCAACGTCGACCGCGGACAGGCCTGCACGACTTCGCTGGGGCGGCCGATGCGCGTGGATTGCGAGCCCGGCCACGAGCGGCTGACGCTACGCATCAGGACCGAGGCGCTGGAAAAGAAGCTGGCTTCACTGCTCGGCACGAGACCGAAGGCCGCGCTCGAATTCGAGCCCGCGCTGGATCTTGCCAGAGCCGGAAGCGCGGCAGATGAATCATCTGCTGCGCTACGTCATCGGACTGTTCGACAGCGGAAAGCTCCGAACCCCCGCCGGTGGTGCTGCGCGAGCTCGAGCAGGCGATCATCGTCAGCTTCCTTGCCGCCAACGAGCATCCCTACAGCCGCAAGCTGACAGAGCCGCCGCCGGGCGCCGCGCCGCGCCAGGTTCACCTCGCCGAGGAATTCATCGAAGCGCATTGGCGCGAGGCCATCACCATCGAGAAGCTGGTCGAAGCCACCGGCGTCAGCGCGCGCGTGCTGTTCCGCGCGTTTCCGGCAGCACCGCGGCTGCACGCCGATGGAATTCGCCAAGCAGGTGCGCCTGCAGCGGGCGCGGCAGATGCTCTCGAGCCCCGGCGCGTCGGTGACCGCGGTAGCCTTCGCCTGCGGCTTCCTGTCGACCGGCCACTTCGCCCGCGCCTATCGCGAGGTGTTCGGCGAGCTCCCGTCGGAAACGATCCGGCGATCGGCGTAATGTCGCTTCGCAGAGCGAATAGCCGAGCGCGTCGCTGCGGGTCGCTCACCGGGGCGACGACGCCCTCACAACCCCGCTACAAACTTCAGCCGCGTCTGGAACATTACGCTGGTCTTTCCCACCAGCGCAGTGCCGTTGGCCACCGCGCTGTCCTCGGCGTAGGTGCCGGTGAAGCCGCAAGTGACCTCGCGGCCGCCGAACAACGGCAGCACGCCGACGGGCTTCGCGTGCTGGAACGTCGTCAGTTCGCCGCGCCACTTGCCGTCCCTGGCGGTGTAGGAGCCGGTGTAATAGAAATGCGCGTCGCCGCCGGCGATCTTGCCGTCGAGCAATACGATGATGCCGGTGGCGTGCCCGCGCCCGCCCTCGGTCATCTCGGTCTCGACCGTGTAGAGGCCGTTTCTCACCCCTGACATGGCTATCGTCCGTCCCCTGGACAGCCCATCATCGCCGCGGCCGGCGGCCGCGCAATCCCGAAATTTGGCGCATCAGCCCGGCGTTTTACCGGCCGGGAAGCGCACCACCGCTGCGCCCCGCCTCGCCCAAGGTCCGAATTCCCCAATGAATCCCGCAGAATACCGGGGGCGCCAACAAGCTGTTGACGGACGGCGGCATTACTTAATAGAACTCTAAATAGATACTTTTCAGTACCCCATTCAAAAGTTAGCGTGCGTCATGGCTACGGAAAAAGCCGAAACCGACCGCATTCCCGTTACGTTGGCGCTCTCGACCATCACCTATCTCGAAAAGCTGGTGAGACAGGGCACCCACGGCACTAGCGTTCCCGGCGTTGCACGGACCCTGATCGAGGAAGGCATCAGGCTCGCCATCAAGGACGGGCTGCTGTCGATCCGCGACAACGGGAAGCCGTGACCGAAGGGGATCGCGACCGAATGGGAAACGCGGTGGCACTCAAGAATTGGGACCGCCATCATGTTTGCACCGCTACCCACCTGGACTGACGAACGACTTGAACTGCTGAAAGGCCATTTCGCCGCCGGCCTCACCTGCCGCCAGATCGCGGCCGAAATCGGCGTCAGCCGCAATGCCGTGATCGGAAAGCTCTCTCGTCTCGGCCTGACCCGCGACAAGCCTCCGGGCGGCGAGCCCCGCGCGAAGCGGCCGCGAGAGCGCCGCGGGCGTTCGGTGCCGCGGCTGCAATACGAGATGCTGCGCGAGGTCTATGACGAGACGGCCTTCACGGAAACGCCCGTCGAAAGCGCGCAGCGCTGCTCGCTGTTCGAGCTGAGCAAGGAGCGCTGCCGCTGGCCGGTCAATGCGGAAGCCGAAGAATTTTCCTTTTGCGGCAACACGCCGCTGGCGGGCCTGCCCTATTGCCAGGGTCACACGCGGCTCGCCTATCGTTCACTGGCGCGGAGGGCCAGTTAGCGCAGGTCCCGGCCCGGACAGCGAGATGGGGACCGGGCCGGGATCGTGCGCAACAGATCTGGTGCAAAGCCTCAGCCGATGCGCCAGCCGACTTCCTTGGCAAAGTTTTGGTAGAACTCGGGCTCGTACGCCTGCTCCGGCGTTTGCCGCACCCGCACGTCGAGCTTCTGCGCATCGTCACCGACCAGGATGCGCCACTTCCCGGCCTTGACGCCGTCGAGAATGATCTTTGCGGCCTGCGCCGCCGAGGTCGGCGCTTCCTCGAGGAAGCTGCGGGCGCGATCGTCGGCGGCCTTCTGGATCTCGGCGTCGGACATTTTCGAGACGTCGATGTTCATGCCGGCGAGCCGCTGCCGCGTCGCCAGCAGGTCGTTCGGCGTCAGCTCATTGCTGCCGTTCTGGATCACCCGCGAATTGGCGACGATGGAGGTGCCGATATGGCCGGGCATCACCACAGAGCATTTGATGTGCGGCGCGTTGAGGCGAAGGTCGTTGATCAGCGCTTCGGTAAATCCTTTCACCGCGAATTTGGCGGCTGAATAGGCGGTGTGCGGCACGCCCATGCCGACCGAGGCCCAGAAACCGTTGACGCTCGAGGTGTTGACGATGTGCCCCTCGTCCGCCTTCAGCAGCAGCGGCAGGAAGGTGCGCACGCCGAGATAGACGCCGCCCCAGCAGATGTTGAAGGTGCGCTCCCAGCTCTCGCGGGAGCTGTGAACGATGCTGCCGCCGCCGCCGATGCCGGCATTGTTGAACAAGAGATGGATCTTGTCGGTCTGCTGCTGCTCGATCAGCTCGTCGCGAAACCGCTGGTAATGCGCCTCGATCGAGACGTCGGCGACGTGGGTGGTGACGCGCAGGCCCTGCGGCAGCCGGGTCGCCTCGCAGAGCCGCCTGGTCTCGGCCATTGCCTGCTCAGAGACGTCGCACATCGCGACGTTGCAGCCTTCCGCGACCAGCTGGCGCGCCAGCTCACGCCCCATCCCCGTGCCGCCACCGGTGATGACGGCAAACTTTCCGGCAAAATCCTTCATGGAGTTTTCTTGATCCTGTTTGTGACGAACCTATTCCGCCGCCTCGACCTGCGAGCCGAGCGCGCCGAGACCTGCCAGCGCCTTGCCGATCGCGGCCTGCTGCGCAGGCGACGCTTCCGGCATCGGCGCCCGCGGATACGTCTTCGGCAGGCCCTGCAGCGTCTGCGCATAGCGCGTGCAGGCCGGCAGATTGTCGGCGATGATCGCGTTCCACAGCGTGAGCAGCTTCTTGTGCAGCTCGAGCGCGGTGGCGTGATCGCCGGCCTTCACCGCATCCCACAGCTCCACCGAGGCATGCGGCGCGGCGGTGAGGATCGCGGCGATCGAGCCGTGGGCGCCGAGCGTGTAGGACGGATACATCAGCGCATCGACGGCGCTGTAGATCAGCTTGTCCGGCGCCATCATCATGAGGTCGGCGAACAGTTTCAGGTCGCCGGCGCTCTGCTTGACGCCGACCACCAGCGGCACCTCGGTCATGATGCGGGTGAGCAGCGCCGGCGACAGATACGACCACGGCACCACGTTGTAGATGATGATGGGCATGCCGGTCTCATCCGCCATGCGGCGGAAGTGATCGACCATCGCCTGGTCGTCCGGCTTGAACAGGTAATGCACCGGCGTGACCTGCAGCGCGGCGACATTCATGTCGCGCACCAGCTTGCCGCGGCGGATCGCATCGCGCGTGGAGTCGACGATGATGCCGGCGATGACGGGCACGCGGCCCTTCGCGGCCTCGACGGTCGCCGCGATCAGGTCGCGATATTCCTCGTGGTCGAGCGTGTGGCCCTCGCCGGTCGAGCCGCCGGCCGCCATGCCATGGCTGCCGGCGCCGATCAGCCATTCGACCTGGGGGGCTACGAGCTTGAAATCGATCTCGCCGTCTCTGGGTGAACGGCGTCGTCATCGGCGGTATCACGCCCGTGGGACGTATCTTCATGGCCGGCCCTCGCTCGTTTCCATCCCGGAGACGTCTGCTTCAAGCGAAGACGATGAAGAAATAACTTGAACATATTTGACGTTCTTTAAAGTGTCCGTCGAGGCACAATTCGACGTTGCGAAAACATCATACGAAGGCAATATCGATAGCGCGTCACGCGGGAACTGATCTAGGGGCGACGAAGGGGCACCGCCTAAAAATTGGCCCGTGAGCACACTTTTGTACCTTTTTCGGGCCGCCCACAACTAACTACTATGTATTGCAATTGAATACTTTGTGGTTTTGAAACGGAAAATCTCCTTGCGCTGGGCTGCTCCTAGTAGCGGACTTGAGCGCGGCACTGCGATAGTGCTGCGATGCTTCGTGCTCTGGTTGGCGGCATATATTGTTTGCCGCGTCCTGTTTCCATTTGCCGTGTTAGAGGTACGCCTCGCCGACCTCACAGTCGGTCAATTTCTTATGGCAATGCTTCAGGTATTGTCGGCTATTGCGGCCGCAGGCTACCTCTCGCTGAAAGGGCTGCATCCTCCGCCGTTTGCGGACAGGGATCGCGCCTGGTGTGAACGGTGGAGCGCGATCGGTTTCGGCGCGCTGGCATTATTGATCGGATGTGTGTTGCTTGGATTACTGGAGCGAAAGGGCATTATCGTGCCCTGGGTCCGCTGGATAGCGATAGGCGTTCTATCGTTGCTGTATTGATCGCCCGCCATCGCATATTCATTGGGGAGATGCCTTAACGAGCAACGCTAGCAACCGGTGAACCGCAAATCCCGACCCTCGTGCAGTTCCTTCAGATATGCGAGGGCAAATTCGATTAACCGCTGCGGATCTTCCTGACCGGCGGCCGTGAGAGTATCGATGTACCGCTCAATTCTCTCGCGCGAGTATGCCAACTGCGAGACGTCGATTTCACACGTGAACTCATACGATCTCAGCGCCCGATCAACAATTTCGCTCGTCATGACTGCCACGCTGCACTGCAATAACCGCATTGCAACACCCGGGACATTGAACCGTCAAGCAGGTTCGAGGCGATCTCGCTTGGCGAAGTCGGCAATTCGCGATTATCCGCGCTCCGCGTCAGATGCAGGTCGTCCAATTTTACTGAGCAATTCTATGAGGTTACGCACATCTTCGGCATCGGTTACGTGTCTGCGCCGCACCGATTTACCCTTTGCTGAAGTCGCGGCCCCGGGTCTTTCCGATCTCTCGGCAGACCTTGAGCCGGCTCCCAAATGACTGGCCTGCCTTCGCGGTACCCCTGCCTCTTGAATGTTCGGCGAGGCTTGCCGCGGAAGAGCCACCCTCGTCGTCACCGCCTTGGGCGGCAAGGAAGTGAGCGAACCCCTCGGACGTGACGGCGCGGTCACCACGTGGGGCGGTTCCAGGCAGGTCACCGGCATTGCCGGTTTGCCCGACGGCGTTGCGCAGTCCCCGAAAAGGATCAAGGCCGATCGCCGCAGGACGAGAGGTCCTGTCATGGAGTGACGGATCTGTCTCGGTCGACGGGTCGACGTACTCCATTGCGGAGGGATTTGCGACATTTGCCAATCGAGGAACGTCGGCATCGTCCGTGGTGATCGAACAATGCCGTTCAGCGTCGTACAATCGTCTTGCGGCCGCGACTGCTGTGCTCCGCTCTTCCTTGATGCCGAGAGTCGGCGGCAATATCGGACTGCCAAGGCCAGCAGCATGCAACTGAGGTTGCTCGGCCTTCGGCAATTCGGGAGGGCTCGCGATCGGAGCCAGCGCATGCTGCGACGTTACATTCGCGACTTCCGGCAGATCTAGCTCGACGTTCGCGGCAACTGCGGAATGCAATTGCTTGATCTGCTCTTGCCGCCGTTCTGCGATTAGCAGGCATATCAGCCCCACCCCCATCGCAAGAAAGCCGATCGCCGCCCAGACTATGGTGAGGCAGAGCAAAAAGCCCGAAATCAGCAGGATTGCACCGAGAATACGCATCGGCAAGACCGCATAATGAAAATGACGAGCAATACTAGACTAGTACGATCCTGCTGTAACCCGCGCAGCCGCCCGTCTTGGCAACTGGACGAGATCGGTCACGCGTGGGGGTTGGAAAGCTCGAATTCCAGTTGGCCGGCGGAAACCAGCGCGGATAACGCGGCGGCACAAGCCTCTCTATTGGCCTTGCCGTACTTAACGCCTTTGAGACCCCAGTTGGCATCCCCAGGCTTCTGGGGCTTCACGTATTCGATGATCACGCCGACGAACCCCCCACACTCTGCGCTACTGCTCTTGACACGTTCAGTAATCGTCCCTTCGAGCGCTGTGCGGGTCATTGCCTGACGCTCCACCTTGGTGTCATTATCGGATTTCCGGAACATGTGCTCACTGTCTGTTGAAGGGTCCGATAGGACTGGCGTACTCTGACCGGATCCAAGGTACGCTTTTTCTCGGCGAGCATTGACTAACATTTCGCCGGCTCGCCAACCACGCTTCGAGCAGAAATTCCGTCGTCAACGGGGCGCTCAGACACTTTCCTGTTGAAAAGAGGCTGTTTACGCCCCCGCAAAACCCCGGGGGAGAAACTGCGACGAGGGACAACCCTGAAGGGTAAACCCCTTGAAAACGCTTCTAAAACGGAATTGGGCCGCATCCGTCGGGAAGCAATGATCAATTTCTCGTCACAATTGCAACATCGAGAAGATCAGATCATTAACCCTTGTGAAGGCGAGATGGGGTGGATCTGGCGAGGGACTGCCATGTCGGCATTTGAGCGTGAACTGGTATTATCTGGTGGCGTTGTCCTACCCCAGCGGATGCAAAAGGCACCAGCCCTTGCCCCGGCCTGAGATATTCCTCTGCGCGGCCCTGGGTGCTGGCGCTTGCGATCAGTGGTGCGATGTGGGTCGGCATCGGCTGGGTGATTTGGAAGCTTGTCTGACGGCTGCGCGCCGTGAGCGGCGGCGTGCGCTCGTCGCGGCCTGGCCGGCCAAGCGAGGCTGAATTTCTTTTAGATGAACTTGAGCGCTGCGCGTCGACGAGGACAGAGCCGCTTGCTGGCGACCTTTCGCAGCGAATGAGGCACGAAGGTCCGCATTTCCCGCCAGCCCAAGGACAGCATCCCTCCAACAATTAGCATCATCAGGATCGACGTATAAAACCGCACACGACGTGCAGGACTTGGCTGGGGTAATGCATTCATTCTTTGGTTCGTTCAAGCTCATCTGCTTCTGTCTGGTAACTTCTTCGGCACTACGATTTCCACAATCATTGCATGATCCGAAATCGTCAGAGGTATTGTTGTCGCCCCGGATGATTTGGAAATTGGGGAAGTTCCCTTCGTAACATCATATACAGTAACTGCATCAGGGACGTTCCCCAACTCTATCGTAAGATCATTGCTGCCGCGGACCTGCTCACCCCAAATTACGAGATCAAAGACGCCATCGCTTTTTTGTAGCAGCAGGTCATGGCCCGTCACTGGCATATTGCGAATCTTGTAGTCCAACTTCTGCGGTGCGCCGACCTGCAAACCGTCGCGCAGAATTGTCGTCAGATTGTGAATGTAGGTGGCCGCTAGTTTCGGAGACCAGTCTGCGTGGAAGAGCCCTTGATTTCCTCCTCCACCCTCACCCTCTCCGAGTTGATAGATAAAGGTGTATCTCCAGCCTCGCGCGAATTGCGCCAAATAGGTGTTGACGAGTATCGTCCCTTGCAGATGTTCGTCCTCGACCTTCGGAGCGTCCCAGCCCGTTTCCGTCGTAACGCGCGGCAACTTCTGCAATTCGCTTTCCGAATAACCACGATAGCGCATTCGCCAAGTGAGACCGTATTCCGCATAGAGCCCGTCCCAGGATTTGTTCAGAACAGGATCGGCCGCTTGCCACGCCTGATTGTCGATATAACCGACATGATTTCCTGATACATAATTATGAACGTTCGCGTAGTCGGAAAACCTTGTGCCTTCCGGCATCAACGTACTCGCTCCGCTTGGCACGACGAGAAATTGCAAGCCAACGTTATCTGTTTCTGCTCCACCTTCCGAAACTGTGAAATACTGGATAATCTCTAAGCTCAGGATCATTTTTCACTGCCTGGTACAGGTCCCTCTGAAACTCGGCTACGGCAAGCCAGCTACCCTTTCCGCCACCACGTTTCCCACGATAGGTAAATCTCCCAATTATTCGGCTCGTTCGGACCCTCGATCGCTAAGAGGGCGCCGGATCTCGCTAGCGCCCTTGCCACGCCGGTTATTGATTCCAGCGTATCGCCGATCAGATCTACCTGAACACCGGTTTGAGTGTGAAGCAAGACGAGGCTGGGCAGATTGCGTTCGCTATCGCGAACGTTGCGAACACCAAGGTATCTTAGCGGCGCCAGGTAAGCGACTGGATTGTAACCTTGGCTAACATGCGTGTTTACACCCAACGAGCTCAGAAACGTCTCGCTGCTCTGCGCTGCGACACCCTCGCTCGGACGCGATCGCTGGCTTAGCAAAAAGGAGGCAAAGCGCCGCGCAAACGAGCACCGATCGCAAATTCCGATTACTTGGACAACTTTGCGCCATCCATCCATCTGTCCGCGCATTTGTGAATCGAGGGTTTGTGGATGAGTACGTCTGCTCTCTCACAACATAATCTCACATTTTGTCACAGTTGTTGCACGCAAGGCGAGCTCGGATTTCAGCCAATCATCCCCTCTATATCCAATACAGGCTGTCGGTTCAAAGGAACTCGCAACTCTAAGCCCCAATTGCTAAACCAGAGTAGCTATATTTGACCAGCCAAAGGATGAAGAGGTCCTGTGTCGCTTGCGAGCGATTAAGAGCGTCGTGGCTCTCGCCGCAAACCATGATTGGCCACCGCAATATTCGGAGCGGATTTGCCAATACAGCACCTGCGTTGGTGGGAGTAGTCCGCCATCTATCAAATCGGCCGTTGGCTGACCGCAAAATTATAATTCGCAGGGTGCTTCCGTGCCTTCAATCCAAGTCTAACATCCGGCACGACGGGTACGAGCCTGATAACGCGAAACTATTTGAGCCGTCCAAGCGTCCGCGTCCACACTGAGAGTATCCC
>CAVSEE010000019.1:0-11055 GCA_963726865.1 uncultured Alphaproteobacteria bacterium
CACCATGGCCTACAACAACGCCTGGGCCAACCACCGACTGCTCACCGCCTGCCTCGCGCTGTCGCCGGAAGAATTCACCGCCAAACGAACCGGCTTCTTTCCAAGCCTCCGCGCCACGCTGAACCACATCCTGATCATCGACCACTTCTACGTCGACGCGATGGAAGGCGGCACGCTCGGCCCCGCCGCATGGGCGGACCAGGAGCCCTGCGCCACGGTCGCCGCACTGAAGGAAGCGCAGGCCGCCGTCGACCGCCGCCTGCTCAAGATTGTCGAAGCGCTCGACAGCGCCGGCTTGCAGCGCATCGTCTCCGTGCATCGCAACACCACCATCCAGCGCGAGCGGATGGACCGCCTGCTGCTGCATCTGTTCCAACACGACATCCATCACCGCGGCCAGGCCCACAACATGCTGAGCGGCACGTCGGCGCGCCCGCCGCAGCTCGACGAGTTTTTCGCGGTGGGAGAGGCGCCGTTGCGGGCGGCGGAGTTCGTGGAGCTGGGGTGGACGGAAGAGACAGTCTGGGGCAAGTTTGGAACCGTTATGAAAGCAACCATGAATGATCAAGATCTCCCGACCGCTTCCCCTTTCCAGTCCATCCGCACCATCGACTACACCGTCATCCTCGTGCGCGACATGGCGGCGATGCGTCGCTTCTACGAGGGGTCCTGCGCTTCCCGCTGACGCGCGAGCTGTCGGCGGGGTGGATCGAGTATCAGATCGGCGGCAACACGCTCGCGCTGTCGCGGCCGGGCCGGACGGCGAAGGATGCGCCGACGCCGAAGGGCAGCGCGTCGCTGCAGCTCGCGTTCAAGGTTGCCGTTGATGATGTCGATCGCTGCGCGGATGAGCTGGTGCGGCACGGCGTCGATCTGCTGGAGCCGCCGACGAACCAGCCGTTCGGCCATCGCACGCTGTTCTTCAGGGACCCCGACGGGAATCTGCTGGAGGTGTATGCGGAGATTTGACGGGGCTGCTGGTGTCGCGCCGGTCTGGTAGGGCGGATTAGCGATAGCGTAATCCGCCGGATGCGCGCTGGATAAAAGTCGGCGGGTTACGCTGCGCTAACCCACCCTACGAAACGACACTCAATTCAGCGTCTGCCACACCAGATTGCCGTCGTGGCTGCAGGTATTGCAGTGCGACGGCTGGTTGAACGTGTTGGCGAGCTGCCATTCCTGCGCTTCGTTGCTCCACTGCGCGGTGGCGTGGCAGATGATGTCGTCGGAGCCGCAGGCGGCGCAGATCGGCGTGGCGCGGGCGGCGCGGCTGGCGATCTTCAGCTCGACCGGTTGCTGTCGCTCGGGCGCAGCCCGGTCCGGTGTGACCAGATCCTGGACGATTTCGAACGGGTTCATCAGCTTGACGCGTCGCAGCATGATCTGCATCCACTCTTTTGCGATTCAGGATTCGCTGCTTGTAAACTAGCGAATCAGCCCGACCGTTCCATCGCTAAATTGCGCAATCCCCGGGATTTAACTTTGTCATTTTAAAGAAGGTTCGCGCAAGCCGCCCATTGAAAAAGACGGCCTGTGTTGACGTATCGCAACACACCGGCCGGCAGCCGGCCTACACATCCGTAAATCCCCGGAGGTTGGAATGCCCGGCTTTACCTTGCGAATGTGGGCTGCGCTCGCCTGCATGCATGCTGCCGCTCGCCGTCGCGCAGGCGCGCGATGCCGAACAGGCGCGCGCCAAGGCGATGCTGGAAGATCTCTGCGGCCGCTGCCATGCCGTCGGCCGGATCGGGAAAAGTCCGAACCCGCTCGCCCCGCCGTTCCGCAGCTTTGGCGAAAAGCTCTACGACACCGACATGGTGCAGCGGTTGCAGGACGGCCTCACCACCGTTCACAAGGAGATGCCGACTTTTCGCTTCAGCCGGGAAGACGCGGCCGCCGCGGTGAACTATCTGCGGTCGATTCAGAAGAGCAGATGATGTTGTGGCCCGGTCTGCTGGGCCGCTGGTCACGCCCGAAGCGATGGCCGGTTCATGCCGCCATCGCCTGCAGCGTTTCGACGATGCGCTGCTGGTCATAGGGCTTTGCGAAGAACTGTGCGCCCTCGGGGAGTTGGGAGGGTTTGACGGCCCTGTGCCCGGACACCACGACGATCTGTATCGGCGGCCATCGGTTGCGGATCGCGGCCGCAAGCTTGATCCCGTCCATCGAGCCCGGCATCTCGACGTCGGTAAACACGATTCGGATATCCGGCCGCGCCTCCAGGATGGCGACGGCCTCGTCGGCATTTCCTGCGTATAGCGGCTGCAGGCCGGCCTCTTCCACAAGGGTCCCGGCCAGCAACAACAGGAGAGGTTCGTCTTCCACGACCAGCGCCACTGTCGGCTTATCCATGCGATTGTCCGATCTGGTGTTCGATGAGATGGAGCGGTGCGCGAAACTCGGCGCTGAATCCGGAGTGTGCAAAAGTCTTCCGCACGGCGCCGGTTCCGACCATGCCGATATCAATGAGGCGGGAGCCGAGTCCGGTACGTTCGGGGGGAGCGGCCGGCGGCCCGCCCTGTTCCACCCAGTCCAGCATCAGGGCGCCATCTTCGCGGCGCCAATTTACCCGGATGACGCCGTCGGGCACGCTGAGCGATCCGTATTTGACGGCGTTGGTGGCGAGTTCGTGCAGCAGCAAGGAAAGCGAAAGCGCAGCCTTCGGTTCGAGGCTGACCTCGGGGCCCCCACAGCTGACGCGCGCCGGATCGGTGTGGGCGCTGATGGCGCCCAGCACGACGTCGGCGAGCTTTGCCGACGTCCAGCTTTGCTGCAGCAGAACGTCGTGGGCCCGGCTGAGCGCTGCGATGCGCTGGTTGAATGCCTGAACCGCGACGCGATCCCCTGCGCCGCGCAGCGTCTGCGAGGCGATCGCCTGAACCAGTGCCATCGAGTTCTTCATGCGATGGCCGAGTTCCTCGTTGAGCATGATTTGCTGCTGCTCGGCGTTGCGGCGCAAGGTGATATCGTTGAAGAGGATCGCAACCTGGCGCGCCGCGCGCGGGCCGATCCTGAAGGCGCGGACATCGTACCAGCGACGATCCAGCGCTTTCGCCTCGTGCTCGAAACGAACCGGTTCGCCGGTCAGCGCGACCTTGCCGTAGATTTCAAACCAGTACGGCTCGTGATCCGGTGCAAGATCGCGCATCCACTTTCCGGTGGCATCCCGGAGACCCGTCTGGTCGACAAAGGCCTCGTTCACCTCGACGAACCTGTAGTCCGCGGGAGAGCCGTCCTTGTTGAACGCCATCTCGATGACGCAAAAGCCTGCATCGAGCGAATTGAACAGCGAGCGATAGCGGTCGTCGCTGACCTCGAGCGCAGCCTGCGCGATCTTGCGCTCCGCTATCTGTTCGCGCAGCTCAGACGCGCGCTCGTCGTGCACGGCGATCAACCGGCGCTGGTCGAGCAGCATCACCACCTGGCGCGCCAGCGCTTCGATTGCCCCGATCTGTCCGGCATCGAGGCCGCCGGGGCGCGGCACTGTATCGATCACGCAGACTGTGCCGATCACCAGGCCTGACGTGGCGATCAGCGGTGCACCCGCGTAAAAGCGGATGAACGGCTCGCCGGTCACAAGCGAATTTTCCCTCGTCCGGGCGTCCTGGGTCAGATCGGGTATATTGAGCGTTTCATGCTGCGCCAGCGCATGCGCGCAGACCGATTGGTTGATGGGCGTCTCGCAGATGGCCAGCCCGGAAACGGCCTTGAACCACTGCCGGTCCCGACCGACGAGGCTGACCAGGGCAATTGGCGTTTTGCAGATTTGGCGGGCGAGCGCGACCACGTCGTCAAATCCCGGTTCGGGCGGGGTATCGAGAACGTCGTATTGTTGCAGGATCTGGAGGCGCTGCGGATCATGAACCGCTGCCGGTATTTCAGTCATGGGTACAGGGCATTCAGATTACGGCGTCCGGGGCAGACAGTTCCGACGATGAAATGATCGCGGTGCGTCAATCAACCATCTAGGGGACCGCCGGTTCCCGGGAATTCTGGAGATGGGGACGAGAGACAGTGCTTGCAATGACGACGGATCCCGTAGGGTGGGCAGAGGAGCGAAGCGACGTGCCCACCATCTATCATCGATCTCGCTGCGAGATGGTGGGCACGCTGCGCTCTGCCCACCCTACGGCTGCGGTATCCCCTCACAACTCCCGTGCATTCGAAAACGCGAACGAGCTCACCCGCCGCGTGTTCTCGTCCAGGATCAGCGTGCGCGTGATCGGCGGCTCGGCGCGCTGGCTGCAGTTTTCGCGTTCGCAGAGCCGGCAGTTGACGCCGATCGGCGTGCCCTCGGCTTTCTCCAGATCCATCCCGGCGGCGTAGACGAGTTTGGCCGCATGACGGATTTCGCAGCCGAGACCGATCGCAAAGCGCGGCTGCGGCTGCGGATGCGGTGCCACCGGGCGGCGCACCATCTGCGCGATCGAAAAGTAGCGCGTGCCGTCGGGCAGCTCGATCACCTGCTTGAGCAGGCGGTCCGGCGTGTCGAAGGTCGAATGCACGTTCCACAGCGGACAGGTGCCGCCGAATTTCGAGAACGGAAACGTGCCGGAAGAGAATCGCTTGGAGACGTTGCCGGCATTGTCGACGCGCAGCAGGAAGAACGGCACGCCGCGCGCGTTCGGCCGCTGCAGCGTGGTGAGGCGGTGGCAGACCTGTTCGAAGCCGGCATTGAAACGCTGCGCCAGCACGTGCACGTCGTAGTTCAGCGTTTCCGCCGCGCTGTGGAACGCCTGATACGGCATCATCACGGCGGCGGCGAAATAATTCGCCAGCGTAATCCGATAGAGCCTGCCGCGGCGTGTCGTCGAGCGGTCCGGCGCGGTTGACGATGGCGTCGATGCAAGCGCCGCATTCGGTAAGCCCGATCTGCAGCGCGAGCTGGAACGCGCGTCCTGAAGCCGTCGACCAGTTCGGAAATCAGAAGCTGCCGGCGATGGCGGTCGAACCGCCGCAGCGTCTCGCGCATCACGTCGACCGGCATGATGCGGGTCTGAGATCGAATGCTTTTCGCGCAGGCGCGCGGCAAGCGCGGCGAACAGTTCCTCGGCCGAAACGTTCAGTTCGTCGCGCAGGTTTTCGGCGGCTTGTTCCAGCTCCGGAAAATAGTTGCGGTTGGCCTCGATCAGATCGCGCACGCGCTCGATCGGGTTGGCTTCGAACCGCGTGCCCTCGTCGCGGTCGGCCATCTGCGCCGCCACCAGCGTCTCGCCGCGGCGGGCCTCGGTATAGGCGGCGTACAGCCGCTGCAGGGAGTGTGTGACGCCGGGGCACAGTTCGGCCAGGTCGCGCAGCTCCTGCTTCGGCAGGTCGATCTGCCGGAACAGCGGATCGGAGAAGATTTCGTTCAGCTCGGCGAAAAACCGGTCCTCGTCGGCGGTGGCGAGGTCGCGCAAATCGAGGTCATAGGTCTCCGCCAGCCGGAGCAGGATCTGCGCCGTCACCGGCCGCTGGTTCCGCTCTATCAGGTTGATATAGCTCGGAGAAATCCCGAGCCCCTCGGCGATCTGGGTCTGCGACAGCCCAAGCTGCTGGCGAATCCGCCGGAAACGGGGGCCGACGAACAGTTTCTTTCCGGAGTTGGTGGCCATGGCAGGGTTCCTGACTTAGTATTGTGACAAACATTACAAAATGACATCTATGACAAGTTTAGATGTTACAATGCATCACCAATCAAACACAAGCCATCTGTACGAATTTCCTCTTTTAGCGTTTAGCTCTCGGCACGTTTCGCAATGCACTGTCAAGAATGTCGATTGAAGGGATTAGCATCATGAACTACCAGCCGCGCGGCATCGACCAGGCCATCCAGGGACCCGCGTCCTATGCGAGCGAGCTCACCGCCGCCAAGGCGCTGCTCGACACCCAGCCGACCTGGAACGGCGTTACCGCCGAGGCCGTGGCGCGGATGCGTCTGCAGAACCGCTTCAAGACCGGCCTGGATATCGCCCGCTACACCGCGGCGCTGATGCGCGCCGACATGGCGGCCTATGACGCCGATCCGACCAAGTACACCCAGTCGCTGGGCTGCTGGCACGGCTTCATCGCGCAGCAGAAGCTGATCTCGGTCAAGAAGCACTTTGGTGGCAAGACCGATCGCCGCTATCTCTATCTCTCGGGCTGGATGATCGCGGCGCTGCGCTCCGAGTTCGGACCGCTGCCCGACCAGTCGATGCACGAGAAGACCTCGGTGCCGGCGCTGATCGAGGAACTCTACACCTTCCTGCGTCAGGCGGACTCCCGCGAGATGAACGACATCTTCCGCGGCATCGACGCCGCCCGCAAGGCCGGCGACAAGGCCAAGGAAAAGGAGCTGATCGAGAAGATCGACAACTTCCAGACCCACGTCGTGCCCGTCATCGCCGACATCGACGCCGGCTTCGGCAATGCCGAGGCGACCTATCTGCTCGCCAAGAAGATGATCGAGGCGGGCGCCTGCGCCCTGCAGATCGAGAACCAGGTGTCCGACGAAAAGCAGTGCGGCCACCAGGACGGCAAGGTGACGGTGCCGCACGAGGTCTTCCTGGCGAAGATCCGCGCCTGCCGCCATGCGTTCCTCGAACTCGGCGTCGAAGACGGCGTCGTCGTGACCCGCACCGACTCGCTCGGCGCTGGTCTGACGCAGCAGATCGCCGTCAGCCACAAGCCGGGCGACATCGGCGACCAGTACAACAGCTTCCTGGATTGCGAGGAAATCACGCCTGAGAACGCCCGCAACGGCGACGTCATCATCAACCGCAACGGCAAGATGCTGCGTCCGAAGCGGCTGCCTTCCAACCTCTACCAGTTCCGCGCTGGTACGGGCGAAGACCGCTGCGTGCTCGACAGCATCACCTCGCTGCAGAACGGCGCCGACCTGCTGTGGATCGAAACCGAGAAGCCGCATATCGAGCAGATCGCCAAGATGGTCGACCGCATTCGCGAAGTCGTTCCGAACGCCAAGCTGGCCTACAACAACTCGCCGTCGTTCAACTGGACGCTCAACTTCCGCTGGCAGGTGTACGATGCGATGAAGGAAGCCGGCAAGGATGTCAGCCAAGTACAACCGCGCCGACCTGATGAAGGTGGAATACGACAACACGCCGCTGGCGATCGAAGCCGACGAGCGCATCCGCACCTTCCAGGCCGATTGCAGCCAAGCGTGCCGGCATCTTCCACCACCTGATCACGTTGCCGACCTATCACACGGCGGCGCTGTCGACCGACAATCTCGCCAAGAGAGTATTTCGGCGACCAGGGCATGCTGGGCTACGTGAAGAATGTGCAGCGCGCCGAGATCCGTCAGGGCATCGCCTGCGCCAAGCATCAGAACATGGCCGGCTCCGATATCGGCGACGAGCACAAGGAATACTTCGCCGGCGAAGCTGCCCTGAAGGCGGGCGGCGCGCACAACACGATGAACCAGTTCGGCTAACACACAGCTAACGACAAGCAGGAGACTAGTCATGACGAAGAGCAATTTCTGGGTGATTGGCGGCGAGTTCGGATCGATGAACTTCCACAAGCTCGTGGAAGGCTCCGCCCAGGTACAGGGACCCTTCAAGACCCGCAAAGAGGCCGAAGATGCCTGGCGCTCGGTCTCGGAAGAGAACCGCCACAAGGCCGGCGTGCGCTTTTCGATCGTCGAAGAGCCCTCCCGCGTCTCCGCCTGATAAAAACTGAGGAAGCCCAAGGAAGACAGGCGGCCCCATCCGGAAACGGGTGGGGCCGTCTGCGTTTGGTCATTGTGTGGCTCGGCGTACCTCCAGCCGCGGCCATGACGGTGACGAGGGAGAGCAGCTACCCGGCGACCGCCCCCACAACCCGGTGGACCACTAACCCATTGCAAACAAACAGCCATTGCGCGGAACATGGTTACTGATAGGTTAACCCCGCCCACCTCTCAGGACCAAAGGCGGCAAGCCATGGCAGAAGCCCAAAACACCAACGAGGCCCGCGACGTGCGACCGACGCGGCTGCGCGACGCGCTGCGCCGGGCCCGTATCGAGGCCGCCGACCGCACCGGCGTCGTGGTCGAACTTCGCGATGCCGAGGTGGCCCGGCTCGAGATCCTCAACGAGGCGCTCGATCCGCTGTTCGCCGAGGTGCCCGAGCAGGTCGACCTGTTCGATCGCGGCGTCAGCCAGGGCGAGACGCCGCGGCTGTGGATCGACGTGGTGGCCCATGTGGTGATGGGGCGCGACAAGCGCATCTATCGCTTCGTGCAGGATACCCGCTTCGGCCGCATCGTGATCGCCGAGTCGCACGACGTGCCCGTCATGGTCGATGCCGTCACCAGCTATGTCGCGCGCCGCATGATCGAGCGCGAGCATGCGATGGTGGCGACGCCCGTGGCCGAGCCGGTCGAGGAGAAAAAGCCGCGCCGCCGCGGCATTGGCATGTTCGCGCTGGGCTTCGTGCTCGGCGTGGTGGCGCTGTTCGGACTGGCGCTGTATGCAGGCTTGAAGAATTTCTGAGGCCGGCCGCGCGACGGATTGGAAGACGGTATCGAACGCATCATGACCGTACCGTTTGCCGTTCTGCTGGTCATCGTCCTGTTCGTCTGCGTTTGGCTGTACGGCAAGTGGCAGACGCTGCGGCGCGCCGAATTCATCCGCACCTTTCGCTGGCCGCGCGGGTTGCTGGAGCGGCTGGAAAAACATCACCCCGGCTTTGAGCGTAGGGACAGCGCGCTGGTGTCGCGGGGCTTGCGGCAGTTTTTCCTCGCCTATCTGATGAGCGGCAAGCGCCACGTCTCGATGCCCTCGCAGGTCGCCGACGACCTCTGGCACGAATTCATCTTGTACACCCGCGACTATGACGCGTTCTGCCGCCGCGCCTTCGGCGGTTTCCTGCACCACACGCCGGCCGTGGTCCTCAGCGCGCACCGCAAGAGCAACGAGGGCCTGCGCCGCGTCTGGTGGTATTGCTGCAAGTACGAGAACATCGATCCGGTCACCCCGTCGCGCTTGCCGCTGCTGTTCGCGCTCGACAGCAAGCTGAAAATCGCCAACGGGTTCGTCTATCAGCCGGACTGCAAGGCGCTGCGCAAGGATGGAGCCGGCGGCGGCCAGTGCGGCGGCGATTTCTCGGATACGTCGTTCGACGGCAGTTCGGACGGGTTCGGAGATAGCAGCAGCGACTCCGGCGGTGATGGCGGCGGCGACGGTGGTGGAGGCGACGGCGGAGGCGGCGGCTGCGGGGATTAGAGCAGCGTCACCTGCTTGATCTGCCTGACCTTGAAGTCGGCATCGATGGCGCGCACGGTCTGCACGCAGCGCCATTGGTTGCCTTCGCGCGTGATCGAAAACAGATTATACGCCGCGGCCGGATAATGCCGGTGCGCCAGCGCCGAGGCCGAGGGCACGCCGACCGCGGGGATTTGCCGGTCGCAGCCTTCGAGCCATACCGTCGAATGGATATGGTCATGCCCGTGCAGCACCAGTTCGACGCCGCGCCGCTTCAGCACTGCGCGCAGCGCCTTCGAATTGGTCAGGCGCTTCATCCGCGACCCCGGGTGCAGCGGATGATGCACCAGCAGCACGCGGAAGGCGTCTTCGGTCGACAGTTCGGCCAGCCGGCGGTCGAGCGCGTCGAGTTGCGCGCGGCCAAGCCTGCCGGTGGCCATCAAGGGCAGCGTCGGCACTGCCGAGGACAGGCCGATCAGCGCCAGCGGTCCGCGGTGGCGCACGAACGGAAATGCCGCGCTGCCGGCCTCGTCGGTGTCGGCGCGCAGGTAATCCTCGAACATGTCGGTGAAATGATGCCTTGTGGCCCGGACATAGGCGTCGTGATTGCCGGGCACGACGGTGACTTCCCGCGGCGGGCCGACGCTTTCGAGCCAGGCCTGCGCCGGCATGAATTCCGCCTCCAGCGCCAGATTGACGAGATCGCCGGTCACCGCGATGTGGTCCGGCCGCTGCGCCTGCATGTCGGCGACCAGCGCGTCGAGCACTTCCCGGCGGTGGTATTTGTGGCGGTTGCGGGTCCAGTTCAGATAGCCGAGCGCACGCTTGCCCGCGAGATCGCGCAGCCGCGCCTGCGGCATAGGCGGCAGATGCGGATCGGACAGATGGGCCAGCGTGAAAGTGTCGCTCATTCACGCTCCGCGGCATTCGCTGTGATATAGAGCCGTCGCACGATCATGCCGTCGATATAAGGATCAAACGTGATAGCTGTCCATCCGGGGTTTGCGTGACGGCCCTGCAACGCTTGCGCAAGCGCCTCGAGCCGCAGTTGCGGCGGGCCTTCCACCTGTATTGGCTAACCTCCCGCGGCATGACGCTCGGCGTCCGCGGCGTCGTGCTCGACGGCGATGACCGGGTGTTTCTGGTCCGGCACAGCTATGTCGCCGGCTGGCACCTGCCGGGCGGCGGGGTCGAGGTCGGCGAGACCTTTCTCGAAGCCTTGAGGCGGGAGCTTTCGGAAGAGGGGCGGATCGAACTGGTCGGCGAGCCGGTGCTGCACGGCCTGTTCTTCAACGGCCACGTCTCCCGCCGCGACCACGTCGCCGTCTACGTCGTCAGGCAATTCCGGCAGGACCGTCTGCCCGAGCCCAACCGCGAGATCGTCGAATGCGGGTTCTATGCGGCCGATGCGCTGCCGGCGGATACCACAGGAGGCACGCGGCTGCGGATTTCAGAAGTGCTCAACGGCGCGGCGCCGATCGCGACCTGGCGGTGACATCCTGGCGCAGTTGCTTCAACCCCTGGAAGCAGGCAAACAGGGTTGCCATGGGCAGGATGAAGATTCTCAGGCTACTTTGCAGCTTCGGACTGCTCGCTATGCTGGCCAGCAACATCTGGACGATGTCGCGCTGGAACGAGAGCCGCGGCGTCTATGACGACGTCTGCTATCTGCGGCAGGCGCATCTGTTCCAGAAACATGGCCTCGGCGGCATCGATACCAACATCGTCTTCGACGACGACGACTATCTGAAGAACAAGCTGAAGGCGATCGGCTTTTCGGAATGGAACGTCGTCAGTCGCGTTCCCCCTGTCACACGCTGATTTTCCGGCCGCGAACAAATATGTAATGCAATACCCGCCGGGCACCGGCTTCGCGCTGGCACTG
>CAVSEE010000020.1:0-314108 GCA_963726865.1 uncultured Alphaproteobacteria bacterium
AGGAGTTCGAAGTGATGGCCCGCGACACCAAGCTGGGCCCTGAGGAAATCACCCGCGACATTCCGAACGTCTCGGAAGAAGCGCTGAAGAACCTCGACGAAGCCGGCATCGTCTATATCGGCGCGGAAGTGCGCGCCGGCGACATCCTGGTCGGCAAGATCACGCCGAAGGGCGAAAGCCCGATGACGCCGGAAGAGAAGCTGCTGCGCGCCATCTTCGGCGAAAAGGCTTCCGACGTCCGCGACACCTCGCTGCGCGTGCCTCCGGGCGTGCAGGGCACCATCGTGGAAGTCCGCGTGTTCAACCGCCACGGCGTCGACAAGGACGAGCGTGCGCTGGCGATCGAGCGGGAAGAGATCGAGCGTCTCGCCAAGGACCGTGACGACGAGCAGGCGATCCTGGACCGCAACGTCTACAACCGTCTCGCGGAGCTCCTGGAAAACCGCCAGGGCATCGCCGGTCCGAAGGGCTTCAAGAAGGACACCAAGATCACCCGCTGCGGTGCTCGAGGAGTATCCGAAGTCGCAGTGGTGGCTGTTCGCCTCGCCGAACGACAAGCTGATGGCCGAGATCGAGGCCATGCACAAGCAGTACGACGAGTTGAAGAAGGGCCTCGAACAGCGCTTCCTCGACAAGGTCGAGAAGCTGCAGCGCGGCGACGAATTGCCGCCCGGCGTGATGAAGATGGTCAAGGTCTTCGTCGCGGTGAAGCGCAAGATCCAGCCCGGCGACAAGATGGCCGGCCGCCACGGCAACAAGGGCGTGGTGTCGAAGATCGTGCCGATCGAGGACATGCCGTTCCTCGAGGACGGCACGCATGCCGACATCGTGCTCAATCCGCTCGGCGTGCCCTCGCGCATGAACGTCGGTCAGATCCTCGAGACCCATCTCGGCTGGGCCTGCGCCGGCCTCGGCAAGCGCATCGGCCAGACGGTGGACGCGTATCTGCATGGCGCCGCCAAGCAGGACACCCGTCCGCTGAAGGACACGCTGAAGAAGATCTACGGCGACGACGAGACCATCAAATCGCTGAACGACAGCGAACTGCTGGAGCTCGGGCGCAACCTCAGCCATGGCGTGCCGATTGCCACCCCGGTGTTCGACGGCGCCAAGGAAGCTGACATCGAGGAGATGCTCAAGCTCGCCGGTCTCGACGCGTCCGGCCAGTCGACCGTCTATGACGGCCGCACCGGCGATCCCTTCGATCGCAAGGTGACGGTGGGCTACATCTACATGCTCAAGCTGCACCATCTCGTCGACGACAAGATCCACGCCCGTTCGATCGGTCCGTACTCGCTCGTTACCCAGCAGCCGCTGGGCGGCAAGGCGCAGTTCGGCGGCCAGCGCTTCGGCGAAATGGAGGTCTGGGCGCTCGAAGCCTACGGCGCCGCCTACACGCTGCAGGAAATGCTGACCGTGAAGTCGGACGACGTCGCCGGACGAACCAAGGTGTACGAGGCGATCGTCCGCGGCGACGACACGTTCGAGGCCGGTATCCCGGAATCGTTCAACGTGCTGGTCAAGGAAATGCGCTCGCTCGGCCTCAACGTCGACCTGCACAATTCCAAGGTCGGCCAGAACCCGACCTCCGAGGCGGCCGAGTAACGAGATTGACGCCCGGCGCGAGCGCCGGGCTATGCGCCGCTTCGCCTCGCCGAGAGGGCGGGGCGCCCGCGACAGAAGACTTTCTAATTTGCTGCCGGCGCTTGACCGGCACGCGAGGAGAAGACCATGAACCAAGAGATTATGAATCTTTTCAATCCGACGACGCCGGCTCAGGTCTTCGACCAGATCCGGATCTCGATTGCGTCGCCGGAGAAGATTCTGTCCTGGTCCTACGGCGAGATCAAGAAGCCGGAGACCATCAACTACCGCACCTTCAAGCCCGAGCGCGACGGCCTGTTCTGCGCCCGCATCTTCGGGCCGATCAAGGATTACGAGTGCCTGTGCGGCAAGTACAAGCGGATGAAGTACAAGGGCATCATCTGCGAAAAGTGCTCGGTCGAGGTCACGCTGTCGCGCGTCCGGCGCGAGCGCATGGGCCATATCGAGCTCGCCGCGCCCGTCGCCCACATCTGGTTCCTGAAGTCGCTGCCGTCGCGCATCGGCCTGCTGCTCGACATGACGCTGAAGGATCTCGAGCGCATCCTGTACTTCGAATATTACGTCGTGCTTGAGCCGGGCCTCACCGCGCTCAAGGACCGTCAGCTGCTGTCGGAAGACGAGTACCTCAAGGCGCAGGACGAGTACGGCCAGGACAGCTTCACCGCCATGATCGGCGCCGAGGCGATCCGCGAGATGCTCAAGGGTCTCGACCTGGAGAAGCTCGAGGCGACGCTGCGCGCCGAGATGTCGGAGACCGACTCCGAGATCAAGCACAAGAAGCTCGCCAAGCGGCTGAAGATCGTCGAGGCGTTCCGCCATTCCGGCAACAAGCCGGAGTGGATGATCCTCACCGTCGTGCCGGTGATCCCGCCGGACCTGCGTCCGCTGGTGCCGCTCGACGGCGGCCGCTTTGCGACGTCCGACCTCAACGACCTCTACCGCCGCGTCATCAACCGCAACAACCGCCTGAAGCGGCTGATGGAGCTGCGCGCGCCCGACATCATCATCCGCAACGAAAAGCGCATGCTGCAGGAAGCGGTCGATGCGCTGTTCGACAACGGCCGCCGCGGCCGCGTCATCACCGGCGCCAACAAGCGTCCGTTGAAGTCGCTCGCCGACATGCTGAAGGGCAAGCAGGGCCGTTTCCGCCAGAACCTGCTCGGCAAGCGCGTCGACTACTCCGGCCGTTCGGTGATCGTGGTCGGTCCCGAGCTGAAGCTGCACCAGTGCGGCCTGCCGAAGAAGATGGCGCTCGAGCTGTTCAAGCCGTTCATCTATTCGCGGCTGGACGCCAAGGGCCTGTCGACGACTGTCAAGCAGGCCAAGAAGCTGGTCGAGAAGGAGCGCCCCGAGGTCTGGGACATCCTGGACGAGGTGATCCGCGAGCATCCGGTGCTGCTCAACCGCGCGCCGACGCTGCATCGCCTCGGCATCCAGGCGTTCGAGCCGGTGCTGATCGAGGGCAAGGCGATCCAGCTGCATCCGCTGGTCTGCGCCGCCTTCAACGCCGACTTCGACGGCGACCAGATGGCCGTGCACGTCCCGCTGTCGCTGGAAGCGCAGCTGGAAGCGCGCGTCCTGATGATGTCGACCAACAACATCCTGCATCCGGCGAACGGCCAGCCGATCATCGTGCCGTCGCAGGACATCGTGCTCGGCCTCTACTACGTCTCGATCATGCGCGACGGTCTGCCCGGCGAGGGCAAGATCTTCGGCGACATGGCCGAGCTCGAGCACGCGCTGCACTCCAAGGTCATCCACCTCCACAGCAAGATCAGGTATCGCTGGGAAGGCATCGGCGAGGACGGCAAGCCGGCCAAGCGCTGGATCGAAACCACCGCCGGCCGCGTCATGCTCGGCAATCTCTTGCCGAAGAACGTCAAGGTTCCGTACGATGTCATCAACAAGCTGATGACCAAGCGCGAGATCTCCGGCGTCATCGACCAGGTCTACCGCCACTGCGGCCAGAAGGAGACGGTGATCTTCTGCGACCGCATCATGGCGCTCGGCTTCTACAACGCGTTCAAGGCCGGCATCTCGTTCGGCAAGGACGACATGGTCGTGCCGCACGGCAAGTGGAAGATCGTCGAGGCCACGCGTACGCTGGCGAAGGATTTCGAGCAGCAGTACAATGACGGCCTCATCACCCATGGCGAGAAGTACAACAAGGTCGTCGACGCCTGGTCGAAGGCCACGGAAGAAATCGCCAAGGAGATGATGAAGGAGATTTCGTCGACCAAGAAGACCGCCAAGGGCGCCGACGCCGACATCAACTCGATCTACATGATGGCGCATTCCGGTGCGCGCGGTTCGCCGGCGCAGATGCGCCAGCTTGCCGGCATGCGCGGCCTGATGGCCAAGCCCTCCGGCGAGATCATCGAGACGCCGATCATCTCGAACTTCAAGGAAGGCCTGTCGGTGCTCGAATACTTCAACTCGACCCACGGCGCCCGCAAGGGCCTCGCGGACACCGCGTTGAAGACCGCGAACTCCGGCTACCTGACCCGCCGTCTGGTCGACGTCGCGCAGGATTGCATCATCACGCAGGACGACTGCGGCACCAAGCTCGGCATCAAGATGCGCGCCATCATCGATGCCGGCACGGTCGTGGCCTCGCTCGCCTCGCGCATCCTCGGCCGCACGGCCTGCGATGACGTGCGCGATACCACCTCCAACAAGGTGATCATCAAGCGCGGCACGCTGATGGAGGAGACCCATGTCGAGGCGCTCCACCAGGCCGGCATCCAGGAAGTGAAGATCCGCTCGGCGCTGACCTGCGAACTGGTCAACGGCATCTGCGGCAAGTGCTACGGGCGCGATCTCGCCCGCGGCACGCCGGTCAACCACGGCGAGGCGGTGGGCGTCATCGCGGCGCAGTCGATCGGCGAGCCCGGCACGCAGCTGACCATGCGCACCTTCCACATCGGCGGCGCGGCTCAGATCAACGAGCAGTCGTTCGTCGAGTCGAACTTCGAAGGCAAGGTGATGATCCGCAACAAGTCGATCGTCAAGAACTCGGAAGGCCAGCTGGTCGCCACCGTCCGCAACATGGTGGTGGCGATCGTCGACGCCGACGGCACCGAGCGCGCGACCCACCGTATCCAGTACGGCTCGCAAATGCTCGTCGACGAAGGCGACATGGTCAAGCGCGGCACCCGTATCGCCGAATGGGATCCGTTCACCCGTCCGGTGCTGACGGAGGCCGAGGGCGTGATCGGCTTCGAGGATCTGGTCGAAGGCCAGTCGATCTCGGAAACGATCGACGAGTCCACCGGTATCGCCAAGCGCGTGGTCATCGACTGGCGCTCGACAGCGCGGTGGCGCGGACCTGCGTCCGGCGATCGTGATCAAGGGCAAGGACGGCAAGGTGCTGAAGCTCGCGCGTGGCGGCGATGCCCGCTACATGCTGTCGGTCGACGCGATCCTCTCGGTCGACGTCGGCGCCAAGGTCAAGCCGGGCGACATCCTCGCCCGTATCTCGACCGAAAGCGCCAAGACCCGCGACATCACCGGCGGTCTGCCGCGGGTGGCGGAGCTGTTCGAGGCCCGCAAGCCGAAGGACGCGGCGATCATCGCCGAGATCTCCGGCACGATCCGCTTCGGCCGCGACTACAAGAACAAGCGCCGCATCTCGATCGAGCCGGTCGACAAGACCGAGGAGACGCGCGAGTACCTGATCCCGAAGGGCAAGCACATCCACTTGCAGGACGGCGACGTCGTCGAAAAGGGCGACTTCATCGTCGAGGGCAATCCGGCGCCGCACGACATCCTGGCGATCAAGGGCATCGAGGAACTCGCGGCCTACCTGGTCAACGAAATCCAGGAGGTCTACCGGCTGCAGGGCGTGCTGATCAACGACAAGCACATCGAAGTGATCGTGCGCCAGATGCTGCAGAAGGTGGAGATCACCGACCAGGGCGAGACCGACATGATCACGGGCGAGCAGATCGACAAGATCGAGTTCGACCAGATCAACGAGAAGGCCAAGGAAGAGGGCAAGAAGATCGCCACGGGAACGCCGGTTCTGCTCGGCATCACCAAGGCGAGCCTGCAGACCCGCTCGTTCTTCTCGGCGGCCTCGTTCCAGGAGACCACGCGCGTCCTCACCGAAGCCGCGGTCAACGGCAAGGTCGACCCGCTCGAGGGCCTCAAGGAGAACGTCATTGTCGGCCGCCTGATCCCGGCGGGCACCGGCGCCTCGATGGCCAAGATCCGCGAAGTCGCCACCAAGCGCGACAAGCTGATCCTCGACGAGCGCGAGAAGCAGCAGGCGGCGATCGTGCCGTCGGCTCCGGAAGCGGAACCGCTGGCGCTGCCGCCGGCGGAGTAAGCTCCCCGGGGAATTACGGAAATATATGCTGCGAAAAGGCCGGCCATGCGCCGGCCTTTTTGTTTTTCTTCATTGCTGCGGTGCAGGAACCCGCTTTGTTCATCTTTCCTTCAGGGTGAAAAGCGCTTTTGCTAGTACGGACTTACACCGCGCGCTTTCCGGGCGGGGGGCGGCGGAAGCGGCGGAACGGACGAATGTTGGATCTTGCAATTGTCGGCGGCGGCCCCGGCGGGCTGATGAGCGCCTGGTATCTGCGGAAGAAGCTCGGCGATCAGTGCCGGGTCACCATTTACGAGGCATCCGATCGCCTCGGCGGCAAGATCGTCACGCGCAAGTTCGATTCCGCAGACGCGACGTATGAAGCGGGTGTCGCCGAAATCTACGACTACTCGATGAGCGGCCCCGATCCGCTGCGCGAGTTGATCCAGCATTTCGGCCTGCAGACCATTCCGATGGATGCCGAGCAGGTGCAGCTCGACGGCGTGCTGCTCAACGACGTGCCGGGCATGCGCCGCAAGTTCGGCGACGAAGACCGCCGCTGCCATCGAGGGTTTCCGCAAGCGCTGCACCGACATGATGAGCCCGCTGCAATATTACGAAGGCGTCGGCGCGCACGACAACGAGCATCCCTGGGCCTGGAAGACCTGCGAGCAGGTGCTCGACGAGGAAGTCTCCGATCCCACCGCCAAGCGCTTCTTCAAGGTGATGGCGCGCTCCGACATCGCGACCGAGGCGCACAACACCAACGGCCTCAACGCGCTGAAGAACTTCGTGATGGATATCGACGGCTACATCGGCCTGTACTCGATCCAGAACGGCAACGAGCAGCTGATCGAGTGCCTGCGCTCCGAAGTGGACGCCGACATCCAGCTCAATCACCGTGTGCTCAAGGTCGGCAAGACCTCGTCCGGCCGCTACCGCCTCAACATGATGAACGGCAAGGGACCGGAGACGCGGGACTTCGACCTCGTGCTGATGTGCCTGCCGCACTCCTGGCTGTCGACCATGGGATGGGAAGGCGAGCAGCTGCGCGCCTCGATGGTCAAGCACATCTCCTATTTCGACAAGCCGGCGCACTACCTGCGGGTCTCGATCCTGTTCGACACGCCGTTCTGGGGCGAGAAGATCCCGGGCTCCTGGTTCATGTCGGAGGCGTTCGGCGGCTGCTGCGTCTACAACGAAGGCTCGCGCCACGACGTCGGCAAGCACGGCGTGCTGAACTGGCTGATTGCCGGCTCCGACGCGCTGGCGTTCGCCAATCTGTCCGACCAGGAGTTGATCGATGCCGCGCTGAAATCGCTGCCGGCTTCGCTCGGCAACGCGCGCGATCATTTCCTCGAAGGCAAGATCCACCGCTGGCTGTCGTCGGTCAACGCGCTGCCCGGCGGCTTGCCGGCGCGCAACGTGCTGACCAACCACCGGCCGGAGCCGAAGGAGCATCCCGGCATCGTCGTGGTCGGCGACTATCTGTTCGACTCCACGCTCAACGGTCTGCTCAACTCCTCGGATGCGGCGACCGACCTCATCCTCACCGAGATGATGCGGCTGCGCCGCGCGCGCGCGCAGACGGAAAAGCCGCTGTCCGACAAGATCGACCGCGACTATTTCGAGAATTATCGCGGCGCCGGCGCCTACAACGAGGTCTGGAACCAGTTCACCGATCCTGATTATCTGATGCAGCTGATCAGGATCGTCTGGGGCAGGGCGAAGGGCTACAAGCTGCTGATCGCGGGCTCGGCCAGCGGCGAACTGGTCGGCGCCTTGCGCGAGCGCGGGATCGATGCCTGGGGCATCGAGAACAACCGCTTCGCCCACGGCAAGACGCCGAAGGCGCTCAAGAAGTACAACAAGCTCGGCTCGATCACGGACATGCCGTTCAAGGCAGGCAGCTTCGATTTCGTGTTCGAAACCAGCCTGTGTCATCTGTCCGACAAGCACGCGGCTCGCGCCGTGCGCGAGTTCAACCGCGTCGTCAAGTCGGGGGTTGTGTTCGGCTCGGTGACCTCGGACATGTCGCCGGCGCTGATCGACCGCTACGACCTGTTGCGCGGGGTGAAGAAGCTCGCCACCTGGTGGGAATGGTCGGAATTGTTCTTCGGCAGCGGCTTCGACCTGTCGACGCACCGCCGCGACTGCATGGACGCGGTATGGGCGGCGACGCTGGCGGCCAACAAGGGGCCGGGCCAGTGGTACGTCGACGCCGACAGCCTTCGCTATTCGTTCTTCGACAAGGTCGCGGACGAGGACGAATAGTCGCGTTAACGGCCTGTTCCATTTGCTTTGCCCAATGCCGCCTGATCGCCTAGGATTGGGACGGTAGCGATTTGCCGCTATCGCCTCGCGTAGCGGTCATGCCGGCCGTGCGATATCGGTTGGTTTCATGGCGCCCAAACCTCCTTCATCGGATGATCCGACACTTGCCCGGACGGACGAGTCCGAGCTGAAGCCAGGCGCCGCCGATCCGCATGCCGCGCCGCCTTCCTCCGACGAGCCGGACGCGGAGGAGGACGACGAAATCGAGCTCGATGACGACGAGGAAGACGAGGATCTCGTCGTCTTCACGGCCCGCGAAGCCGCCGGCGCCTTCGCCACCATCTACGGCTTCGTCAAACCCTTTCTCGGCAACTACAAGAAGCCGATCGCCTGCGTCAGCTTCGGCGTCATCGTCGAGACGCTGTTCAACGTCATCATGCCGCTCAGCCTGAAATTCCTGATCGACGACGCGCTCGGCGAGGAAGATTTCCAGGCCCTCTACAAGATCCTCGGCGTGCTGGCGGTGGCCGGCATCACCACCTCGATCATCGCGGTCTGGTACGAACGCTGGGACGCGCGGCTCGCCGCCGGCATCATCTCCGACGTGCGCACGCGCATCTTCGATCACGTGCAGAACCTGCCGGCGTCCTATTTCGCCAAGACCAAGCGCGGCGAGATCCTGTCGCGCTTTTCGATCGACCTCACGGCTTTCGAAAGTTCGGTCAAGAGCTTTCCAAACAGCGCGGCGCTGCCGTTCCTCGAGCTGATCGCCGGCATCTTCCTGATGGTGTTCCTGAACTGGCAGCTTGCCGCCGATTGCGCTGCTGGTGTTTCCGATCACGCTGATCGGCCCGCGCATCCTTACCCCCAAGGCCGTGCAGGCCAATTACGAGCAGAAGCTGAACGAGGCGGCGCTGCTCGGCATGGTGCAGGAGAACGTCGCGGCGCAGGCGGTGGTGAAGGCCTTCAGCCTGCAGCGCCGCGCCTTCGGCTGGTTCACGCTGCGCAACCAGGATGTGCGGATCAAGACGGCGTCGGCCGTGTTCCTCTCCACCATGGTGGAGCGCACCGTCACCATCTCGGTGCTGCTGCTGCACCTCGTGGTGCTCGCGATCGGCGCCTATCTCGCCACCAAGGGCCAGATCACCATCGGCACCTTCGTCACCTTCGAAAGCGCGTTCTGGGAGGTGTCCTACAACATCGCCCATCTCATGCATTTCATCCCGGTGTCGATCCAGTCGGCCGCGGCGGTGCGCCACATCCAGGAATTGCTGGACGAGCCGACCCGTGGCTCCGATCGGCGCCGGCGCGCCGGACCTGCCGCGCGTCGAGCACGACATCACGCTTCGACCGCGTCACCTTCCAGTATGAGGGCGCGCAGACGCCCGTGCTCGACAACCTCACGCTCAAGCTCGATGTCGGCAAGACCATCGCGATCGTCGGCCCCTCCGGCTCCGGCAAGAGCACGCTGCTCAATTTGATCCTGCGTCTGTACACGCCGGACGAGGGCAGGGTGACCATCGACGGCGTCGATGTCCGCCGCGTCACGCTGGAATCGCTGCGCAGCCGCATGGCGGTCGTGTTCCAGGAGAACATGCTGTTCAACATGTCGATCCGGGAAAACATCCGGCTCGGCAAGGAGGGCGCGACCGACGAGGAGGTCGAGGAGGCCGCGAAGAAGGCGGAGATCCACAGCTACATCATGAGCCTGCCGGAGGGCTACGACACCTCGGTCGGCGAGCGCGGCGACACGCTGTCGGGCGGCCAGCGCCAGCGCATGGCGATCGCGCGCGCCATCATCCGCAATCCGTCGATCCTGCTGCTGGACGAGGCGACCTCGGCGCTCGACCAGACCACCGAAGCCGCGATCAACCGCACGCTGCTGACGGT
This sequence comes from uncultured Alphaproteobacteria bacterium, assembly GCA_963726865.1. Taxonomy (GTDB): domain Bacteria; phylum Pseudomonadota; class Alphaproteobacteria; order Rhizobiales; family Xanthobacteraceae; genus Bradyrhizobium. The sequence goes on from CAVSEE010000020.1 coordinate 10,079, forward strand.
CTCCGAAGGCCGCACCATGATCTGGTCGACGCACCGGCTGACCTCGGTGGTCGAGATGGACGAGATCATCGTGATTTCAGGCGGCCGCGCCATCGAACGCGGCTCGCATGCGGAATTGCTCGCCAAGGGCGGCGTCTACCGAAAACTCTGGGACGACCAGAGCCACGCATCGCATCATGCCGGTCAGGCCGACGATGCCAATGAAGACGATGATGACGAGGACGACGACGAGGAGGAGTGAGCTTCGTTGCGGCGTGCCGCTAGAGCAGCGAATTGGTCCTGGCCGAGGACGACAATCGCGCCGGGGTGATCACCTTCGTTCCGGCGCCGAACGGGGCGCGCAGCCGCCGCTTCCAGCCTTCGCCAAGCCGTAGGGCAAACCGCGCCCAGCGCTGCGCGCTCCAGTAAATCCCGCGGTCGATCGACACCGATTTGAAGTTCCAGGCCTTGGCGTCCGACCAGGCGTCGCAGGCCTGCTTGACGGGGTCGTCGTAGAACGCCGCGATCTTCTCCGCGCCCATGCCCTCGGTCGCCAGCCATTTCGGGATGTGGACGCGGCACAGCCGCTCGACGTCGGTGAACACCTTGTCCGATCCGGTTCCGGTGACCGGGCAGGTGGCCGCAAAGGCGTCGCCGACCAGCACGATGCCGGCCTGGAGATGCCCCGAACTGACATAGAGGTCCGCGGGCCTGATCTTGACGTCGCCCACGATGTCGAACTCGCCGGTGAGGCGCTTGAGCCGCGGCAGCGCGGCGTTGAGCGTGTCGCGCGGCGCGCGCCGCATCTCGCGCAGCCAGGGATCGTCGGCCTCGCGATAGGTGAAGAGATTGGCGCGCATCTTCGTGCCGATCGGAAACACGGTGATGTAGGGAATCCGGTCGCCGGGCCGTTCCGAGAAGTAGGTCATCGCCGGAAAGTCGAAGGCGGCGCGGCCGACCGGCACCATGTCGAAGCCGATCGAGATCGAATGACAGTGGCTGGTGACCTTGCGTTCGATGCCGAGCAGATGGCGAAGCGCGACGCTCAAGCCGCTGGCGAGCACGATCAGGCGCGCGGAGATCGGCTCACCTTCGGAGAGCGTCACGGTTTGCCGCTCGTCGCTGGTTTCGATGCCGACGACCTTGGCGAACGACCATCTCGGCGGGCGCGCGAATCTCGGCGCGCACCGCTGACACGAGCGTGTCGTAGAGGATGCCCCATTGCCGGGTAGGGGACTTGTCGAGCAGACGGCCGAAGCGCGCGATCCAGTTCTCGGTGCAGGGCGTTGCCGAGCGCAGCACCGATTCGGCCAGACCCGTCTGGAAGAAGCGCTCGACCTGCTCCGGGCCACCGATTTTTTCGACGCGGAAATCGAAGGGATAGATCTTGTGCGGGTCGATGACGATGGCGGAGATGCCCGCGCGGCCGAGCATCGCGGCTGCCGTCGAGCCGGCCAGCCCACCGCCGATAATGGCAATGTCGGTGTAGCGCATCGAAAACCCTGGTTTTCCCGGCATTCTTGCGCCCTGAAAGGCAAATAAAGCTTTAGCCTGCGGGGGCCCTTTCACCTGCAGCCGGAACAGATAAATAACACCCGGGTTAAATTAACGAATGTTGCGCTGCACCTAGGGTCGTGCGACACGATCTGAGCACCTGTCCGAGGGGTGCATGAGCAGCGGATTTCCCAAGCGCCAGAAGCGCTTCCACGCCTCTGTTTCGCCTTGACTTGACTATCCCCCGCTTATAAAAGGCGCGCACTTCACGACAGGCGGTGAGCTACGCCCGCGTCGGAACGGAACACCCAGAACGGCTTTTTTCGGCCGGGACGGGCACCAACCTCGACGAATGCCGCTCAAACGCTGTCGGTCATAGCTAGGCAATGCCAGTGCGACTTCAGTTCTCTCGAGACAGTTCTCGTGAGGACGGGTTCGAATGCATGACCTCGGTGCCGGACTGAACAGCGAACGCTGATCGGTCTTTATCCGAGGTCCTCTGTGGCGTCGAAGCGCTTTCCGCTCGGGGACGAGTGGTTGGCGTGTTTTCGTTTTGCGTGGATGTTTTCCACGTGAGGCGGCCGGACGGGACGGGGTGTCCCGAACAAGAATTTGCGCAGCCGGTCATCGGTTGCGCGCGAATAAGAGGGTAAGGCTACATGCCGACGATCAACCAGCTGATCGCAAAGCCGCGCGAAGTGCAGAAGTCGCGCAAGAAGGTGCCGGCGCTGCAGCAGTCGCCGCAGAAGCGCGGCGTTTGCACGCGCGTCTACACCACGACCCCGAAGAAGCCGAACTCGGCGCTTCGCAAGGTCGCCAAGGTGCGCCTGACCAACGGCTTCGAGGTGATCGGCTACATCCCGGGTGAAGGCCATAACCTGCAGGAGCACTCGGTGGTGATGATCCGCGGCGGCCGCGTCAAGGACCTGCCCGGCGTGCGCTACCACATCCTCCGCGGCGTGCTGGATACCCAGGGCGTCAAGAACCGTAAGCAGCGCCGTTCGAAGTACGGCGCGAAGCGTCCGAAATAAGCGGGAACAGAACAGATGTCTCGTCGCCATTCTGCCGAAAAGCGTGAAGTTCTTCCGGATCCCAAGTTCGGGAACATCATCATTACGAAGTTCATGAACTCGGTGATGTACGCCGGAAAGAAGTCGGTTGCCGAAGGCATCGTCTACGGCGCGCTCGGCATGATCGAGACCAAGACCAAGCAGAATCCGCTCGGCGTGTTCGAGCAGGCGCTCGAGAACGTGATGCCGACCATCGAGGTCCGCTCCCGCCGCGTCGGCGGCGCCACCTATCAGGTACCGGTGGAAGTTCGCACGGTGCGCCGTCAGGCGCTCGGCATCCGCTGGATTATCTCTGCAGCGCGCGAGCGCAACGAAAAGACGATGACGGAGCGGCTCTCGGCCGAGCTGCTCGACGCGTCGAATAACCGGGGGAATGCGGTCAAGAAGCGTGAAGACGTGCACCGGATGGCGGAAGCCAACCGTGCCTTCTCGCACTATCGCTGGTAACGGCGAAAATCGGAATCAAGGGAACAGCCCATGCCCCGCCTACATGCCATCGAGGACTACCGTAACTTCGGTATCATGGCGCATATCGACGCCGGCAAGACCACGACCACCGAGCGCATCCTCTATTACACCGGCAAGAGCCACAAGATCGGCGAAGTGCACGAAGGTGCCGCGACGATGGACTGGATGGAGCAGGAGCAGGAGCGTGGCATCACGATCACCTCGGCTGCGACCACCGCGTTCTGGAACGACAAGCGTCTGAACATCATCGACACCCCCGGCCACGTCGACTTCACCATCGAAGTCGAGCGTTCGCTGCGCGTGCTCGACGGCGCCGTCTGCGTGCTCGATAGCAACCAGGGCGTCGAGCCGCAGACCGAGACCGTCTGGCGCCAGGGCGACAAGTACAAGGTTCCGCGCATCGTCTTCGCCAACAAGATGGACAAGACCGGCGCCGACTTCTTCAAGTGCCTCGCCGACATCGTCGACCGCCTCGGCGCCAAGCCGATCGCGATCCAGCTGCCGATCGGCGCCGAGAACAACTTCAAGGGTCTCGTCGACCTCGTGAAGATGAAGGGCATCATCTGGAACGACGAATCGCTCGGCGCGAAGTTCGACTATGTCGACATCCCGGCCGACCTCGTCGACCAGGCCAAGGAATATCGCGAGAAGATGGTGGAAGCCGCCGTCGAGCTCGACGACGACGCGCTGGCTGCTTTCCTCGACGGCAACGAGCCCGATGAAGCGACGCTGAAGCGGCTGATCCGCAAGGCGGTGCTGACCGGCGCCTTCTATCCCGTGCTGTGCGGCTCGGCGTTCAAGAACAAGGGCGTGCAGCCGTTGCTCGACGCGGTGGTGGATTATCTGCCGTCGCCGATCGACGTGCCCGCCATCAAGGGCGTCGACGAGGACGGCAACGAGATCGTTCGCCTTCCGAACGACAAGGAGCCCCTGGCGCTGCTGGCGTTCAAGATCATGGACGATCCGTTCGTCGGTACCATCACGTTCTGCCGCATCTATTCCGGCACGCTGGTGTCGGGCACCGGCGTCATCAATTCGACGCGTGACCGCAAGGAGCGTATCGGCCGCATGCTGCTGATGCATGCCAACAACCGCGAAGACATCAAGGAAGCCTATGCCGGCGACATCGTCGCACTGGCGGGCCTCAAGGAAGCGCGCACCGGCGACACGCTGTGCGACGCGAACAAGCCGGTGATTCTCGAAAAGATGGAATTCCCGGAGCCGGTGATCGAGATCGCGATCGAGCCGAAGACCAAGGCCGACCAGGAAAAGCTCGGCATTGCGCTGGCGAAGCTCGCCGCCGAGGATCCGTCGTTCCGCGTCTCGACCGACCAGGAGTTCGGCCAGACCATCCTCAAGGGCATGGGCGAACTCCATCTCGACATCAAGGTCGACATCCTCAAGCGCACCTACAAGGTGGAAGCCAACATCGGCGCGCCGCAGGTGGCGTTCCGTGAGCGCGTCACCAAGAAGGTCGAGCAAAGCTACACCCACAAGAAGCAGACCGGCGGTACCGGCCAGTTCGCGGCCGTCACTCTGATCGTCGAGCCGAACGAGCCCGGCAAGGGCTACGAGTTCGAGTCGAAGGTCGTCGGCGGCGCGGTGCCGAAGGAATACATCCCCGGCGTCGAAAAGGGCATCGAGAGCGTGCTGACCTCGGGCGTGGTCGCCGGCTTCCCGATCGTGGACGTCAAGGTCCAGCTGATCGACGGCAAGTACCACGACGTCGACTCGTCGGCGCTGGCGTTCGAAATCGCCACGCGGGCCTGTTTCCGCGAGGCGCTGCAGAAGGGCAAGTCGGTCCTGCTCGAGCCGATCATGAAGGTCGAGGTGGTGACCCCGGAAGACTACACCGGCTCTGTCATCGGCGACCTCAACTCGCGGCGCGGCCAGATCCAGGGCCAGGACATGCGCGGCAACGCCAACGTCATCAACGCGATGGTGCCGCTCATGAACATGTTCGGTTACGTCAATAACCTGCGCTCGATGAGCCAGGGACGCGCCACCTTCACGATGCAGTTCGATCACTACGCAGAAGCGCCGGCAAACGTGTCGGCGGAAGTCCAGAAGAAATTTGCTTGATTGTCGTTGATGCCAGTCAACGACTGAACGGAGAGTCAAATGGCCAAAGCAAAGTTTGAACGTAATAAACCCCACTGCAACATCGGCACCATCGGTCACGTCGACCATGGCAAGACGTCGCTGACGGCGGCGATCACCAAGGTCCTGGCCGAGACGGGCGGTGCAACGTTCACGGCATACGACCAGATCGACAAGGCGCCGGAAGAGAAGGCGCGCGGCATCACGATCTCGACCGCTCACGTCGAATACGAGACCAAGAATCGCCATTACGCTCACGTCGACTGCCCCGGCCACGCCGACTATGTGAAGAACATGATCACCGGCGCCGCGCAGATGGACGGCGCGATCCTGGTCGTGTCCGCCGCCGACGGCCCGATGCCGCAGACCCGCGAGCACATCCTGCTCGCCCGCCAGGTCGGCGTTCCGGCGCTGGTCGTGTTCCTCAACAAGTGCGACATGGTCGACGATCCGGAACTGCTCGAGCTCGTCGAGCTCGAAGTCCGCGAACTGCTCTCCAAGTACGAATTCCCGGGCGACAAGATCCCGATCATCAAGGGCTCGGCGCTCGCCGCTCTCGAAGACTCGCGACAAGAAGCTCGGCCATGACGCCATCCTCGAGCTGATGAAGAATGTCGACGAGTACATTCCGCAGCCCGAGCGTCCGATCGACCAGCCCTTCCTGATGCCGGTCGAAGACGTGTTCTCGATCTCCGGCCGCGGCACCGTGGTGACCGGCCGTGTCGAGCGCGGCATCGTCAAGGTCGGCGAGGAAATCGAGATCGTCGGTCTGCGTCCGACCCAGAAGACCGTCGTCACCGGCGTCGAAATGTTCCGCAAGCTGCTCGATCAGGGCCAGGCCGGCGACAACATCGGTGCGCTGCTCCGCGGCACCAAGCGCGAGGAAGTCGAGCGCGGCCAGGTGCTGTGCAAGCCCGGCTCGGTCAAGCCGCACACCAAGTTCAAGGCTGAGGCTTACATCCTCACCAAGGAAGAGGGCGGCCGTCACACGCCGTTCTTCACCAACTACCGTCCGCAGTTCTACTTCCGCACCACCGACGTGACCGGTGTCGTGCATCTGCCGGAAGGCACCGAGATGGTGATGCCGGGCGACAACATCGCCATGGAAGTGCACCTGATCGTGCCGATCGCGATGGAAGAGAAGCTGCGTTTCGCGATCCGCGAAGGCGGCCGCACCGTCGGCGCCGGCGTCGTCGCCTCGATCATCGAGTAAGGAAGCGAGTTGGACCTGCGGGTAGCGAGCGGAACCGTTCGCTACCCGCCAGTCATTCTCTAAAGAAAGACAAACGGCAATGAACGGCCAAAACATTCGCATCCGGCTCAAGGCGTTCGACCATCGAATCCTCGATACGTCGACCCGCGAGATCGTGAATACGGCGAAACGTACCGGTGCCCAGGTTCGCGGACCGATTCCGCTGCCGACCCGCATCGAGAAGTTCACCGTCAACCGTTCGCCGCACGTTGACAAGAAGAGCCGCGAGCAATTCGAGATGCGCACCCACAAGCGCCTGCTCGACATTGTCGACCCGACCCCGCAGACCGTCGATGCGCTGATGAAGCTCGATTTGGCCGCCGGTGTCGACGTCGAGATCAAGCTCTAAGTTTTTGGATCAAGTTCGCGCCACGTAGCGGACAGAAGGACAGGAAGCACGACGATGCGCTCCGGAGTGATCGCACAGAAGGTCGGGATGACGCGGGTCTTTACGGAGACCGGCGAGCATATCCCTGTGACCGTGCTGAAGCTGGGTAACTGCCAGGTGCTGGGACATCGCACGACCGAGAAGAACGGTTACGTTGCGCTGCAGCTCGGCTCCGGCTCCCGCAAGACCGTCTACATGCCGAAGGCCGAGCGCGGCCAGTTCGCCGCGTCCAAGGTCGAGCCGAAGCGCAAGCTCGCGGAATTCCGCGTCTCGCAGGAAGGCCTGATCCCGGTCGGCGCCGAAATCCAGGCCGATCATTTCGTGCCCGGCCAGTTCGTCGACGTCACCGGCACCTCGGTCGGCAAGGGCTTTGCCGGCGGCATGAAGCGCTGGAATTTCGGCGGCCTGCGCGCCACCCACGGCGTGTCGGTCTCGCACCGCTCGATCGGTTCGACCGGCGGCCGTCAGGACCCCGGCAAGACCTTCAAGAACAAGAAGATGCCCGGCCACATGGGCGTCGACCGCATCACCACGCTGAACCTGCGCGTGGTCTCGACCGACGTCGAGCGCGGCCTGATCCTCGTCGAAGGCGCCGTTCCCGGCTCCAAGGGCGGCTGGATCCGCGTGCGTGACGCCGTCAAGAAGCCGCTGCCGAAGGAAGCGCCGAAGCCCGGCAAGTTCAAGGTCGCGGGCGGCGAGGCTGCGGAAGCGCCGGCCGAGAAGGAGGGCGCGTGAGATGGAACTGAAAGTCACAACGCTTGAGGGCAAGGCAGCCGGCTCGGTCCAGCTGTCCGACGCCATCTTCGGTCTCGAGCCGCGCGCCGACATCATCGCGCGCTGCGTGCAGTGGCAGCTCAACAAGCGCCAGGCCGGCACGCACAAGACGCAAGGGCGCGCCGACGTCTGGCGCACCGGCAAGAAGATGTACAAGCAGAAGGGCACCGGCGGCGCCCGTCACGGCTCGGCCCGCGTGCCGCAGTTCCGCGGCGGCGGTCGTGCCTTCGGTCCCGTCGTGCGTTCGCACGAAACCGGCCTGCCGAAGAAGGTCCGTGTGCTGGCGCTCAAGCATGCGCTGTCCGCCAAGGCCAAGGACGGCGGGCTCGTCGTGATCGACAGCGCGCAGCTCAAGGAAGCCAAGACCAAGGCTCTGGTCGGCAGCTTCTCGGGTCTCGGGCTCGACCAACGCGCTGATCATCGACGGCGCCGAGCTCAACGCCGGCTTCGCGAGCGCCGCGCGCAACATTCCCAACATCGACGTGCTGCCGATCCAGGGCATCAACGTCTACGACATTCTCCGCCGTCAGAAGCTCGTGCTGACCAAGGCGGCGGTCGATGCGCTGGAGGCGCGCTTCAAATGAAGGCTATCGATCCGCGCCATTACGACGTCATCGTGGCTCCGATTGTGACGGAAAAGGCGACGCTCGCCTCCGAGCACAACAAGGTCATGTTCAAGGTCGCGGCCAAGGCAACCAAGCCGCAGATCAAGGAAGCCGTCGAGAAGCTGTTCGACGTCAAGGTCAAGAGCGTGAACACGCTGGTCCGCAAGGGCAAGACCAAGATGTTCCGCGGCAATTTCGGTTCGCAGTCTGACGTGAAGCGGGCGATCGTGACCCTCGAAGAGGGCCACCGCATCGACGTCACCACCGGTCTATAAGGCGTAACGTCAATGGCACTGAAAAAATTCAACCCCACGACGCCGGGCCAGCGCCAGCTGGTGATGGTCGATCGTTCGGCGCTCTACAAGGGCAAGCCGGTCAAGGCGCTGACCGAGGGCAAGCATTCGACCGGCGGCCGCAACAACAACGGACGCATCACGGTGCGCTTCCGCGGCGGCGGCCACAAGAAGGCCTACCGCATGGTCGACTTCAAGCGCGACAAGGTCGACGTCGCCGCGTCGTCGAGCGCCTCGAGTACGATCCGAACCGCACCGCGTTCATTGCGCTGGTGAAGTATGCCGACGGCGAGCAGGCCTACATCCTGGCGCCGCAGCGTCTCGCCGTGGGCGACAGCGTGATCGCCGGCAGCCATGTCGACGTGAAGCCGGGCAACGTCATGCCGCTCGGCAACATGCCGGTCGGCACCATCGTGCACAACATCGAGCTGAAGATCGGCAAGGGCGGCCAGCTGGCGCGCTCCGCCGGCACCTACGCCCAGCTCGTCGGCCGCGACCAGGACTACGTCATCGTCCGCCTCAACTCGGGCGAGCAGCGCCTGGTGCACGGCCGTTGCCGCGGCACCATCGGCGCGGTGTCCAACCCCGATCACATGAACATCTCGATCGGCAAGGCCGGCCGCACCCGCTGGATGGGCTGGCGCCCGCATAACCGCGGCGTCGTCATGAACCCGATCGACCATCCGCACGGCGGCGGCGAAGGCCGCACCTCGGGCGGCCGCCACCCGGTCACCCCGTGGGGCAAGCCGACCAAGGGCAAGAAGACCCGGTCCAACAAGTCGACCGACAAATTCATTCTCCTAAGCCGCCACAAGCGGAAGAAGTAAGGAACACCGGACATGGTTCGTTCAGTCTGGAAAGGCCCGTTCGTCGAAGGCTCGCTGCTGAAGAAGGCAGATGCCGCGCGCGCGTCCGGCCGTCACGACGTGATCAAGATCTGGAGCCGCCGCTCGACCATCCTGCCGCAGTTCGTCGGCCTGGTGTTCGGCGTCTACAACGGCCACAAGCACGTGCCGGTGTCGATCAACGAGGAAATGGTAGGCCACAAGTTCGGCGAGTTCTCGCCGACCCGGACCTTCCACGGCCACTCGGGCGACAAGAAAGCCAAGAAGGCTTGAGGATTAGACGATGAGCAAACCAAAGCGCGAACGGAGCCTCGCCGATAACGAGGCCAAGGCAGTCGCCAGGATGCTGCGGGTTTCCCCGCAGAAGCTCAATCTTGTCGCGCAGCTGATCCGCGGCCGCAAGGCTGCGGCGGCGCTCGCCGACCTGCAGTTCTCGCGCAAGCGGATCGCGGTCGACGTCAAGAAGTGCCTGGAATCGGCGATCGCGAATGCCGAGAACAACCATGACCTCGATGTCGACGATCTCGTCGTTGCCGAGGCCCATGTCGGCAACGGCATCGTGATGAAGCGTTTCGCCCCGCGCGGCCGTGGCCGTTCGGGCCGTATTTACAAACCGTTCTCGCACCTGACCATCGTGGTTCGTCAGGTCGAGGCCGAGGCTGGCGCTTAAGGGCGCAGGAGAAAACGATGGGTCAAAAGATCAATCCGATCGGCTTGCGTCTCGGCATCAACCGGACCTGGGATTCCCGCTGGTATGCCGGCAAGAACGAGTACGGCAAGCTGCTGCACGAGGACGTCAAGATCCGCGAGATCCTGCACAAGGAGCTCAAGCAGGCCGCCGTCGCGCGCATCGTGATCGAGCGTCCGCACAAGAAGTGCCGCGTCACCATCCACTCGGCCCGTCCGGGCGTGGTGATCGGCAAGAAGGGCGCCGACATCGACAAGCTGCGCAAGAAGGTCGCCGAGATCACCGATTCCGACGTCGTCATCAACATCGTCGAAATCCGCAAGCCCGAGCTCGACGCCACGCTGGTGGCCGAGTTGATCGCCCAGCAGCTCGAGCGCCGCGTCGCGTTCCGCCGCGCCATGAAGCGCGCCGTGCAGTCGGCGATGCGTCTGGGCGCGGAAGGCATCCGCATCAACTGCTCGGGCCGTCTCGGCGGCGCCGAAATCGCCCGCATGGAGTGGTACCGCGAGGGCCGCGTGCCGCTGCACACGCTGCGCGCCGACATCGACTACGGCGTCGCCACCGCGTTCACGACCTTCGGCACCTGCGGCGTCAAGGTCTGGATCTTCAAGGGCGAGATCCTCGAGCACGATCCGATGGCCCAGGACAAGAAGATGGCCGAGGGCGAGAGTGGTGGTGGTTCGCGTCCGCGCCGCGACGCGGCCTGAACCGAACAGAGAATTTGAGGGCGTAAAGCCATGATGCAACCAAAGAAAACGAAGTTCCGGAAGGCGCATAAGGGCCGTATCCACGGCACCGCGACTTCGGGCGCAACGTTGTCCTTCGGCCAGTACGGCCTGAAGGCGATGGAGCCCGATCGCGTCACCGCGCGGCAGATCGAGGCCGCCCGCCGTGCGCTGACCCGCCACATGAAGCGCGCCGGCCGCGTCTGGATCCGCGTATTCCCCGACGTTCCGGTGTCGAAGAAGCCCGCCGAAGTCCGCATGGGCTCCGGCAAGGGCACGCCGGAATTCTGGGTGGCGCGTGTCAAGCCCGGCCGCGTGATGTTCGAGATCGACGGCGTGACCGTGCAGACCGCCAAGGAAGCGCTCGCGCTCGCCGCCGCCAAGCTGCCGATCAAGACGCGCTTCGTCGCGCGCATCGCGGAGTAGGTGACATGGCCGAGATGAAAATCGAAGACATCCGCGCGATGACCGACGATCAGAGGGACGACGCCGTCCTCAATCTGAAGAAGGAGCGCTTCAACCTTCGTTTCCAGCGCGCCACCGGGCAGCTGGAGAACACCTCGCGGATCAAGGAAGCCCGCCGCGATATCGCCCGTATCAAGACTGTCGCCGCGCAAGTGCGCGCCAAGAAGAAGTAAGAGGCCGCTTATGCCGAAACGTCAGCTTCAAGGTGTCGTCGTCAGCGACAAGCAAGCCAAGACGGTGGTGGTGCGCGTCGATCGCCGCTTCACCCATCCGATCTACAAGAAGACGATCCGCCGCTCCAAGAACTACCACGCGCACGACGAGAACAACCAGTTCAAGCCGGGCGACATGGTGTGGATCGAGGAGAGCAAGCCGATCTCGAAGTTGAAGCGCTGGACCGTGGTCCGGGGCGAACAGAAGAAAACGGCCTGATCGGGTTCCAGGCCGCAAGGCCGGACTCAGTCAGGGAAATTTTGAGCGCGATAGAGCGCAGAAAGAGGACGAGGTGCATCAATGATTCAGATGCAGACCAACCTCGACGTGGCCGATAATTCAGGCGCACGCCGTGTCATGTGCATCAAGGTGCTTGGGGGCTCCAAGCGCCGCTACGCCACCATCGGCGACGTCATCGTCGTGTCGATCAAGGAAGCGATTCCGCGCGGCAAGGTGAAGAAGGGCGACGTGATGAAGGCCGTGGTGGTGCGGGTCCGCAAGGACATCCGCCGTCCCGACGGCTCGGTCATCCGCTTCGACCGCAACGCCGCCGTGCTGATCAACAACCAGTCCGAGCCGGTCGGCACCCGCATCTTCGGGCCCGTGCCGCGCGAGCTGCGCGCCAAGAACCACATGAAGATCATTTCGCTGGCGCCGGAGGTGCTGTGATGGCTGCCAAGATCCGCAAGGGCGACAAGGTGATCGTGCTGAACGGCCGCGACAAGGGCCGCACCGGCGAGGTGTTCGAGGTGCGCCCCGACGCGAACGTCGCCCTGGTGCGCGGCGTCAACATGGTGAAGCGTCACCAGAAGCAGAGCCAGAACCAGGAAGGCGGCATCATCTCCAAGGAAGCGCCGATCCATTTGTCCAACATCGCCTATCTCGGCAAGGACGGGAAACCGACCCGGGTGGGCTTCAAGATTCAGGCCGATGGCAAGAAGGTTCGTATTGCCAAGAGCTCGGGAGCAGAGATCGATGGCTGATACCGCTTATGTGCCGCGCCTTCGCACGGAATATGACAAGAGCATCCGCGCCAAGCTGACCGAGAAGTTCGGCTACGCCAACGTCATGCAGGTGCCGCGGCTGGACAAGGTCGTGCTCAACATGGGCGTCGGCGATTCCGTCAACGACCGCAAGAAGGCCGAAACGGCTGCCGCCGAGCTGTCGCAGATCGCCGGCCAGAAGGCGATCGTGACCTATTCGCGCATCGCCATTGCGACCTTCAAGCTGCGCGAGAACCAGCCGATCGGCTGCAAGGTCACGCTGCGCAAGACCAAGATGTACGAGTTCGTCGACCGCCTGGTGACCGTGGCGCTGCCCCGCGTCCGCGACTTCCGCGGCCTGAACCCGAAGAGCTTCGACGGCCGCGGCAACTACTCGCTCGGCCTCAAGGAGCACATCATTTTCCCCGAGATCGACTTCGACAAGGTCTCGGAGTCCCGCGGCATGGACATCACCGTCTGCACCACGGCCGAGACCGACGACGAGGCGCGTGCCTTGTTGACCTTTTTGAATTTCCCGTTCCGGCAGTGAGCGGCCTGAAAAGCCCCTCAAACGCGGATACCCAGGAGCCCTAGATGGCAAAGAAGAGTTCGATCGAGAAGAACAACCGGCGCAAGCGCATGACGAAGAATGCGGCACCCGCGCGCGCCAAGCTGAAGGCGATCATCGCCGACAAGAAGCGGCCGATGGAAGAGCGGTTCGCCGCGACGCTGAAGCTCGCCGAGATGCCGCGCAATTCGTCCGCGACCCGCATCCGCAACCGCTGCGAGATGAGCGGCCGTCCGCGCGCGGTCTATCGCAAGAACAAGCTTTCCCGCATCGCGCTGCGCGAACTCGGCTCCAAGGGCCTGGTTCCCGGCCTGGTGAAGTCGAGCTGGTAAGGGAGGATCGGAGATGTCGACGCACGATCCGATCAGCGATCTGATCACCCGCATCCGCAACGCGCAGATGCGCTCCAAGTCCAAGGTCTCGACCCCGGGCTCCAAGATGCGCGCCAACGTGCTCGAGGTGCTGAAGTCGGAAGGCTACATTCGCGGCTATGCCAGCGTGGAGCATTCGTCCGGCCGCAGCGAGCTCGAGATCGAGCTGAAATATTTCGACGGCGAGCCGGTCATCCGCGAGATCGAGCGGGTGTCCAAGCCGGGCCGCCGCGTTTACGCCTCGGTGAAGAACCTGCCGCGGGTGAACAACGGTCTCGGCATTTCGGTGTTGTCGACGCCGAAGGGAATCATGGCCGACCACGACGCGCGCGACGCGAACGTGGGCGGCGAAGTTCTCTTCACGGTGTTCTGAGAAGGGATTGAGCAATGTCACGTGTTGGCAAACGGCCTGTGACCATCCCGTCCGGTGTGACGGCGACGGTCGACGGGCAGACGGTCAAGATGAAGGGCCCGAAGGGCACGCTTTCCTTCGTCGCGCATGGCGACGTCGAGGTGAAGTTCGAGAACGGCCAGGTGAAGTTCAACCCCAAGGTTGACACCAACCGGGCACGGGCGATGTACGGCACCGCGCGCGCCCAGGTCGCAGAACCTGGTCGAGGGCGTCACCAAGGGTTTCGAGAAGAAGCTCGAGATCACCGGCGTCGGCTACCGCGCCGCGATGCAGGGCAAGAACCTGCAGCTCGCGCTCGGCTACAGCCACGACGTCGTGTACCCGATTCCGGAGGGCATCACGGTCACCGTGCCGAAGCCGACCGAGATCACCATCGTGGGCAGCGACTCGCAGCGTGTCGGCCAGGTGGCGGCGGAAATCCGCAGCTATCGCCCGCCGGAGCCCTACAAGGGCAAGGGCGTGAAGTACGCAGGCGAATTCATCTTCCGCAAGGAAGGCAAGAAGAAGTAACGGAGCGGGTCATGTCGCAATTGAAGGTTACGAATGCCCGGCGCAAGAAGCGCGTGCGTCTCTCGCTGCGCCGCTCGGCCAACGGCCGTCCGCGTCTGAGCGTGTTCCGCTCGTCGAAGCACATCTACGCCCAGGTCATCGACGACCTGAAGGGCGAGACGGTGGCTTCCGCCTCGTCGCTGGAGAAGAGCTTGCGCGACGCCGGCAAGACCGGCGCCAACATCGACGCCGCGAAGGCGGTCGGCAAGCTGCTGGCCGAGCGCGCGGTGCAGAAGGGCGTCAAGGAAGTCGTGTTCGACCGCGGCGCCTATCTCTTTCACGGGCGCGTCAAGGCGCTCGCGGATGCCGCGCGCGAGAGCGGGCTGAGCTTCTGAGCAAATGAACATTTACGAGGACAGGGGCATCGGCCCCGCAGAGATTGGAAAACACCATGGCAGGTGAACGCGAACGCGGCGGACGCGAACGGAGCAGGGATCGCGAAGAGCGCGACAGCGAGTTCGTCGACAAGCTCGTCCACATCAATCGCGTGGCGAAGGTCGTCAAGGGCGGCAAGCGCTTCGGCTTTGCGGCGCTGGTCGTGATCGGCGACCAGAAGGGCCGTGCGGGCTTCGGTCACGGCAAGGCGCGCGAAGTGCCGGAAGCGATCCGCAAGGCGACCGAGTCGGCCAAGCGCAACCTGACGCGCGTGCCGCTTCGCGAAGGCCGCACGCTGCACCACGACATCTTCGGCCGTCACGGCGCCGGCCGCGTCTATCTGCGTGCCGCTCCGGCCGGTACCGGCATCATCGCCGGCGGCCCGATGCGCGCGGTGTTCGAGACGCTCGGCGTCCAGGACGTGGTGGCGAAGTCGATCGGCTCGTCGAACCCCTACAACATGGTTCGCGCCACCTTCAACGCGCTGAAGCACCAGGACAGCCCGCGCTCGGTCGCGGCGCGCCGTAACATCAAGGTTTCCACCCTGCAGTCGCGCCGCGTCGGCGGCGACGCCGAGGCAGCGGCGGACTAATCGACCGATCGGAGTGAAGTCATGGCCAAGGCCACAAAGACGATCAAGATCGAGCAGACCGGCAGCGCAATCCGCCGCCATCACTCGCAGCGCTCGACCCTGGTCGGCCTCAAGCTCAACAAGATCGGCCGCACCGCCGAACTGGTGGACACACCGGAAGTGCGCGGCATGATCGCCAAGGTTCAACATATCGTCCGTATCGTCGGCGATAAGTAATTAAGGAGCGGAGCATGAAGCTCAGCGATATCTCCGACAACGCCGGCGCGCGCAAAAAGCGCATGCGCGTCGGCCGCGGCATCGGATCCGGCAAGGGCAAGCAGGCCGGCCGCGGCGGCAAGGGCCAGACCGCGCGTTCGGGCGTGCGCATCAAGGGCTTTGAAGGCGGCCAGATGCCGCTGCATCGCCGCCTGCCCAAGCGCGGCTTCACCAACATCTTCCGCGTCGAGTTCGCCGAGATCAACCTCGACCGGATTCAGCAGGCGGTCGATTCCAAGCTGATCGACGTCAAGGAAACCGTGAACGCGGAATCCCTGGTCAAGTCCGGCGTCGTTCGCCGCGCCAAGGGCGGCATTCGGCTGCTCGGCCGCGGCGAGCTCAAGGCCAAGCTGAACCTCGAGGTGCATGGCGCCTCCAAGTCCGCCATCGCGGCGGTCGAGAAGGCGGGCGGCTCGGTGAAGATCCTGGCCCCGGCCAAGGAAGAAGGCGAAGCGGCGTAACATCTGCGTCATTGCCCGCAGCCTGCGGGCAATTTTGCTTTGCGGGACAATGGACTTATCGAAGCCGGATACCAGATAATGTCCGGCGGCTGCTGAGGGTCCGGGTCCGGATTGACGGCAGCAGGGGGCGCGCGGGAGAAAGCCAAAGACATGGTCTCAGCAGCAGAACAACTTGCGCAAAACCTCAATTTCGCGTCGATCGCCAAAGCCGAGGAGCTGAAGAAGCGCATCTGGTTCACCCTGGGTGCGCTGCTTGTCTATCGGCTCGGCACCTACATCCCGCTGCCCGGCATCGACCCCAATATCTGGGAGCAGGTGTTCCGCTCGCAGGCCGGCGGCATCCTCGGCATGTTCAACATGTTCGCCGGCGGCGGCATCCACCGCATGGCGATCTTCGCGCTGAACATCATGCCGTACATCTCGGCATCGATCATCATTCAGCTCCTGACCACCGTCTCGCCGCAGCTCGAGGCGCTGAAGAAGGAAGGCGAGGCGGGCCGCAAGACGCTGAACCAGTACACGCGCTATCTCACGGTGATCCTCGCCGCGTTCCAGTCCTATGGAATCGCGGTGGGCCTCGAGGGCTCGAGCAACGTGGTGAGCGACCCCGGCCTGTTCTTCCGCCTGTCCACCACGATCACGCTGACCGGCGGCACCATGTTCCTGATGTGGCTGGGCGAGCAGATTACCTCGCGCGGCATCGGCAACGGCATCTCGCTGATCATCCTGTCCGGCATCGTCGCCGAGCTGCCTTCGGCGCTGGCCAGCATGCTGGAACTCGGCCGCCAGGGCGCGCTGTCGACCGGCCTGATCCTGGTCGTGATCGTGATGGCGGTCGCCGTGATCGCCTTCATCGTCTTCATGGAGCGCGCGCAGCGTCGGCTGCTGATCCAGTATCCGAAGCGCCAGGTCGGCAACAAGATGTTCGAGGGCCAGTCCTCGCATCTGCCGCTCAAGCTCAACACGTCCGGCGTCATCCCGCCGATCTTCGCCTCGTCGCTGCTGCTGTTGCCGACCACGATCGCCAACTTCAACGCCGGCAAGGGACCGGAATGGATGCAGTGGCTGACCACGCAGCTCAGCCACGGCCGGCCGCTGTTCCTGTTCCTGTATCTGGCGATGATCGTGTTCTTCGCCTTCTTCTACACCGCGATCGTGTTCAACCCGACCGAGACCGCGGACAATCTGAAGAAGCATGGCGGCTTCATCCCGGGCATCCGGCCCGGCGAGCGCACCGCCGAGTACATCGACTTCGTGCTGTCGCGCATCACGGTGCTCGGCGCGATTTATCTCGCGATCGTCTGCTTGATCCCGGAAATCCTGATCTCCTACGCCTCGGTGCCGTTCTACTTCGGCGGCACGTCGCTGCTGATCGTGGTCAGCGTGACCATGGATACGGTGGCGCAGGTCCAGGGCTATCTGCTGGCGCACCAGTATGAAGGCCTGATCCGCAAATCGAAACTGCGCGGGCGCCGTCGATGACATGAGCGAGCTGGCGCGCCGTATCGGGATCACGATCGGCGCGCTGCTCATTTTCCGGCTCGGCAGTTACATCCCGCTTCCCGGTATCGACGCGCAGGGCGTCCGGCTGTTGCCCGTATCCTTCGGCCGCATCTCCATCCTCTCGCTCTCCCTTACGTCCTATCTGAGCGCCGCGATCTTCATCCAGCTTGTCTCGCTGGTGTGGCGAAGGCTGAGCGCGCTCGAGCGCTCGGGCGAGGCCGGCCGGCGCAGGATCGCGTGGGTCACGCTGGCCCTGACGCTGGCGATTGCGGCATTCCAGGCTTTCGGCGTTGCGAGCGCCATGCAGAACATCCGGGGCCTGATCGCCGAACCCGGCGGCTGGTTCCTGTTGTCGGCGACCGCATCGATGGTGGGCGGCGTGTTCTTCCTGGTCTGGCTCAGCGAACTGATTACCCGTCACGGGATCGGCAACGGGATCGCGGTCATTCTCAGCGTTGCAATCATTACGTCGCTTCCGGCAGAGTTCGTTGCATCGCTGGAACTGGTGCGGCAGGGGGCGATCTCCCCCAATGACCTGTGGCGCGACACCATCCTCTGGCTGGCGCTGGTGCCCGTGATCGTGCTGGTCGAAAGCGCGCGGCGCAATGTGCCGGTACAATATGTCGCGCGGCAGGTCGGACGGCGCCTGCTTCCCGCGCGCAGTTCGGTGCTGCCGATCAAGCTCAACAGCGCCGGCTTCCTCGTTCCCACCACGGTGACGCCGTGGATCATCTTCCTGCCGCTGGCCGCGGCGACGTTCGGCCTCGGCCAGACGCCGTGGCTCGCGGCTGCCTACGAGCAGATGCAATTCGCCCGCACTGCCCACATCGTGCTCGGCGCCGTCCTGGTCTTCGTGCTCGCCTTCATCTACACGGCCAATGTGCTCGACCCCGAGCGTGCCGCCGAGACCCTGCAGCAACAGGGCGGAGCGATTCCCGGCGTCAGCCCAGGCGAGCCGACCGCCGACCATCTCGATCGCGTGGTGACGCTGACCACGGCCATCGGCGCTGCCTGGCTCGTGGCAATATCTTTCCTGCCGGAAGCCTTGGTCGCCGGCGGAGTGCTGCTACCCTATAAAATGGGTGGAGGTTCGGCGCTGATTGTGGTTTGCACTATCCTTGATATCAGAACACAGGCGCGCGACCTCAGGCGCGCCGGTCGTGGGGGCGAACGCTGATGAGACTGATTCTTCTGGGACCGCCGGGTGCCGGCAAGGGCACGCAGGCGCAGCGGCTGGTGGCCAAGCACGGCATCATCCAGCTCTCGACCGGCGAGATGCTGCGCGCGGCGGCGGCCGCCGGCACGCCGGTGGGTCTGCAGGCCAAGGAGATCATGGCAAGCGGCGGCCTCGTCTCGGATGAGATCGTGATCGGCATCATCTCCGACCGTCTCGACCAGCCCGACATGAAGAACGGTTTCATCCTCGACGGCTTTCCGCGCACGGTGCCGCAGGCGGCGGCGCTGGACGAACTGCTGAAGCACAAGCACATCAAGCTCGACGCCGTGGTGGAACTGCGCGTCAACGAGAGCGCGCTGCTCAACCGGGTCGAGACCCGGGTCGCCGAGATGCGCGCCCGCGGCGAGGAGGTGCGCGTCGACGACACCCCGGAAGTGCTGGCCAAGCGGCTGGCCCAGTACCGGTCGCTGACGGAACCGCTGATCCACTATTATTCGGAGCGGCGGAAGCTGCTGACGGTCGACGGCATGATGACCATCGAGCAGGTCACCCGCGAAATTGACCGGATTCTGGCTGCCGTGGCCGCCACGGACGCCAAGGCGGCCGCCAGGAAGGCCGCCGCCAAGCGGGCCAAAGCCCCGAAGGCAGCCCCAAAGCCGGCCAAACCGGCCCGGAAGGCCGCCAAAGGGGCAAAAAAGGCCTCCAAAAAGGCGGCAAAGAAGCCTGCCAAGGCCGCCAAAGGGAAGGGGACCCGCAAGGCCTCAAAACCGGGCAAAAAGGTCACGAAAAGGCGAGCTAAGCGCTAGAATCGGTTGACGAAACCCGCATCCATCCCTTAATAAGCCCCGCATCCAGATCGGATAGTAATCAGACGATGCCGGGCCCCGGGAAACCAAGGGGTTAGGGCGTCGTGTTCGCGTTTGTGGACACCTGCCCGAACTGACTGAATTTCAGAAATGCCGGCTCCGCGCCGGTGACAGGAGAGACCTCAGTGGCCCGTATCGCCGGCGTCAACATTCCGACCAACAAGCGCGTGCTGATCGCGCTGCAGTACATCCATGGCATCGGCCAGAAGAACGCTGGCGAGATCATGGAGAAGGTGAAGATCCCGCTGGATCGCCGCGTCAGCCAGCTCTCCGACCAGGAAGTGCTGCAGATCCGCGAAGTGATCGACCGCGACTATCTCGTCGAGGGCGACCTGCGTCGTGAAGTCGGCATCAACATCAAGCGTCTGATGGACCTCGGCTGCTATCGCGGCCTGCGCCATCGTCGCGGCCTGCCGGTGCGCGGTCAGCGCACCCACACCAACGCGCGCACGCGCAAGGGTCCGGCCAAGGCGATCGCCGGCAAGAAGAAGTAAGCACACGTTTCGAATTGAAGGGCGGGGCGCAAAGCGCGCCGCCCGGGTGTAGCCGCTGGCATTACGGCGGCGTTTGAGATCACAGGAAAGGTAGTCAATGGGCAAGGAAGCCACCCGCGTCCGCCGTCGCGAACGCAAGAACATCGCCAGCGGCGTCGCGCATGTGAATTCGTCGTTCAACAACACGACCATCACCATCACCGACGCGCAGGGCAACGCCATTGCCTGGTCGTCGGCCGGCACGATGGGCTTCAAGGGCTCGCGCAAGTCGACGCCGTATGCGGCGCAGGTCGCCGCCGAAGACGTCGCCAAGAAGGCGCAGGAACACGGCATGCGCACGCTGGAAGTGGAAGTGGCCGGTCCGGGTTCGGGGCGTGAGTCGGCGCTTCGCGCGCTGCAGGCCGCGGGCTTCACCGTCACCTCGATCCGCGACGTGACCACGATCCCGCACAATGGTTGCCGTCCGCGCAAGCGCCGGCGCGTTTGATTTGTTGAAGTCGCGAGGCGGTCGCTCCGTCTCGCGATGGTTTTTGGAATTGTACTAGCGCGGACTGGTCCGCGACCTCCAACGCCGGCGGTTTGAAGCGCAAACCGGCCTGGCCCGATGGGTGAAAACAGTGACGATCCAGAAGAATTGGCAAGAACTGATCCGACCGAACAAGCTGCAGGTCACGCCGGGCTCCGACGCGACCCGCTTTGCGACGCTGGTCGCCGAGCCGCTCGAGCGCGGCTTCGGCCAGACGCTCGGCAACGCGCTGCGCCGCATCCTGCTGTCCTCGCTGCAGGGCGCCGCGGTGCAGTCGGTGCACATCGACGGCGTGCTGCACGAGTTCTCCTCGATCGCCGGCGTCCGCGAGGACGTCACCGACATCGTGCTCAACATCAAGGACATCTCGATCAAGATGCAGGGCGAAGGCCCCAAGCGCATGGTCGTGAAGAAGAACGGCCCGGGCGTGGTCACCGCCGGCGACATCCAGACCGTCGGCGACGTCACCGTGCTCAATCCGGACCTGCAGATCTGCACGCTGGACGAGGGCGCCGAGATCCGCATGGAGTTCACGGTCGCGACCGGCAAGGGCTACGTCCCCGCCGAGCGTAACCGCCCCGAGGACGCGCCGATCGGCCTGATCCCGGTCGACAGCCTGTACTCGCCGGTGCGCAAGGTCTCCTACAAGGTCGAGAACACCCGCGAGGGCCAGATCCTCGACTACGACAAGCTGACCATGACCATCGAGACCAACGGCGCGGTCACGCCGGATGACTCGGTCGCCTATGCCGCGCGCATCCTGCAGGACCAGCTCAACGTCTTCGTCAACTTCGAGGAGCCGCGCAAGGAAGTCGCGCAGGAGATCATCCCCGATCTCGCCTTCAACCCGGCGTTCCTCAAGAAGGTGGACGAGCTCGAACTGTCGGTGCGTTCGGCCAACTGCCTGAAGAACGACAACATCGTCTATATCGGCGACCTCGTGCAGAAGAGCGAAGCGGAAATGCTCCGCACCCCGAACTTCGGCCGCAAGTCGCTCAACGAGATCAAGGAAGTGCTGGCCCAGATGGGTCTGCATCTCGGCATGGAAGTGCCGGGCTGGCCGCCGGAGAACATCGACGAGCTCGCCAAGCGCTTTGAGGATCATTACTGAGTTTGAGTTTGTGGTGGCCGGGTTCGCCGGCCACTGCATTTCGGGCGAACGCAGGAAGCCCACCTGCAACAGGTCGCACAAGGCTTGCGACGAACTGAAGGAAGAAAGTCATGCGTCACGGCAAGGTTCACCGCAAGCTCAACCGCACCGCCGAGCATCGCAAGGCGATGTTCGCCAACATGGCGGCCGCGCTGATCAAGCACGAGCAGATCGTCACCACGCTGCCGAAGGCCAAGGAGCTGCGGCCGATCGTCGAGAAGCTGGTCACGCTCGGCAAGAAGGGCGGTCTCGCTCTGCGCCGCCAGGCCATCTCGGAGCTGCGCGACCTCGATCAGGTCAAGAAGCTGTTCGACACGCTGGCGACCCGCTACAAGGACCGCCAGGGCGGCTACACCCGCATCATCAAGGCCGGCTTCCGCTACGGCGACAACGCCGCGATGGCCGTGATCGAGTTCGTCGATCGCGACGTCGACGCCAAGGGCCAGGATTCCGGCCCGGTGCAGGAAAAGGCAGAAGCCGAAGCGGCGTAAGCCCTTTGCGTACGGAATTGAAAAAGCGGCGCCATCGAGCGCCGCTTTTTTGTGAGCGACGACGGCACGCGAAGGGGGCTGGGGACTTCGATGAGGATCGTCCTGGGATTGGCGCTGGCGCTCTCGGTATCGCCGGCCGCTCGGCGAGACGCTGGTCGAGCGCGGCGCGTATCTCGTCAACAGCGTGATGAACTGCCACGACTGCCACACCCCGCGCGGCCCCAGTGGTCTCGATCTTTCGCGTGCGCTGTCCGGCGGTCCCCAGACCTTCGACGAGGCGGACTACAAGGTCGTCGGCTCCAACATCACGCCCGACAAGGAAACCGGCATCGGCAACTGGAGCGATGCCGAGCTGAAAAAATTTCTCGTCACCGGTATCAAGCCGAACGGCGTGAAGGCCGCGCCGATCATGCCCTACGAGTTCTACACCGTGCTCACCGCGCGCGATCTCGACGCGCTGGTGGCGTATCTCCGATCGGTGCCGCCGGTGCGCCGTGAAATGCCGATGCCGGAATATCGCAGGGCATCAAAGCCGGAGACACCGACCTATGCCGGCGCGCAGATGACCGACGCCGACATGTCCGACAAGCTGTCGCGCGGCCGCTATCTCCTGAGCATTTCGCATTGCCTGGAATGCCACACGCCGGAAGGCCCGTCCGCCGAGCACGATTTCGCAACTGCGACCGGCAAGGGCGGCCGGACATTCAAGGGCCCGTGGGGCGAGTCCAAATCCGTTAACATCACCTCGCATCCGACGTCTGGCCTCGGCCAATGGAGCGACGACGAGATCAAGCGCGCCATCACCCAAGGCATCGCTCGCGACGGCCGCAAGCTGAAGCCGCCGATGGCTTACGCGGCCTATGCGACGATGACCGCGCAGGACCTCGATGCCGTCGTGGCGTTCGTCCGAACGATGCCGCCGCTGGAATAGCGCGAGCCTTTCCCGCGCCGTAAGCCCGGTGCTATGCTGACGCGTGAAAAATCTGTCGAGGTGAACGATGTTCAAGCCGTTGCGCGCGATTTCAGCTGCTTTTTTCGCTCTTTTCCTGCTCTGGCCGCATTCCGCGGTGACGGCCGATCAGCTGTTTCAGCGCTTGCTTCCGCTTCTGGTCGATCTGGCTGGCTGGCAGGGCAAGAAGCCGGATGGCATGTCGATGCAGATGGCGGACACCAGCATGACCACCGCGACCCGTGATTACGAGCGCGGTCCGGCGAAAGTTCATGCTTCTGTCGTCGTCGGGCAGGCGGCCGAGGGCGCGCTGGCGCCGATCCAGACGGGCATGAAGATCCAGACCTCGGAAGGTCACATGATCACGGACACCATGCGCGGCATGCCCGTCATGAAGACTTTCAACACCAAGGACAAGTCGGGCGCGCTGATCGTGGCACTCAGCAAGAACGCCATGTTCAACCTGACTTATGAAGGCGTCAGCGAGGAAGAAGCATTGCAGCTGTCGGAAAAATTCGACTGGAAAGCGCTGCAGGCAGCGGCTGCAGCGAAGTAGTGGAATTGTAGGGTGGGCAAAGGCATACTTGCGCCGTGCCCACCTTTGCTAGCGTGCGCGTGAAGGTGGGCACGCTATCGCTTTGCCCACCCTACCGCACCATCCTACCACCCCTCCAGCACGATCTTGCCGCGCGACTTGCCGCTCTCCAGCAGCGCGTGGGCGCGCTTGAGATTGGCGGCGTTGATCGTGCCAAAGGTCTGGTCGAGCGTGGTGCGCAGCACGCCCTTGTCGATGAGGTCGGCCACATCATTGAGCAGATGATGCTGCGCGATCATGTCAGGCGTCTGGAACGAGGAGCGCGTGAACATCGACTCCCAGTGCACCGAGATCGCCTTGCCCTTGAAGACGCTCATGGTGAATTCCGGGGGATCGTCGATCAGGCCGAATTTGCCCTGCGGCGCCATCAACTCGGCGATCGACTTGTAGTGCTGGTCGGTGAAGGTGAGGCTGGCGACCAGCGCCACCGGCGGCAGTTTGAGCGCCTCGATCTGCTCCTTCATCGGCTTGCCGTGATCGATCACGGCGTGGGCGCCGAGATCGCGGCACCATTTCTGCGACTCCGGCCGCGTCGCGGTGGCGACAACGGTCAGCCCGGTCAGCCGCCGCGCCAGCTGGATCAGGATCGAGCCGACGCCGCCGGCGCCGCCGGTGATCAGCAGCGTGCGCGGATCGAGGCTCTTGCCGGGCACGGCGCCGAGCCGGTCGAACAGCAATTCCCAGGCGGTGATGGAGGTGAGGGGCAGCGCGGCGGCCTGCGCGAACGACAGGCTCTTCGGCTTTTGGCCGACGATGCGCTCATCGACCAGGTGAAATTCCGAATTGGTGCCCTGGCGCAGGATCGAGCCGGCGTAGAACACCTCGTCGCCCGGCTTGAACAGGCTGACATCAGGCCCGACCGCATCGACGACGCCGGCCGCGTCGAAGCCGAGGATTTTTGTCTCGCCGGCCGGCGGCGCGGCGCGCTTGCGCACCTTGTAGTCGACGGGGTTGGCGGAGATCGCCTTCACGGCAACGCGGATATCGCGCCCCTTCGGTTCCGGCTTGGCCGTCTCGAAATCGATCAGCGAATTGGCGTCCTCGACGGGCAGGGATTTCTGGTATCCGACGGCCTTCATGCTTGCCTCCTGTTGGCGTGGCGCCATAACTGTCGGCCTAGCGTCATCTTGGCAAGTACTGTAAATTTTGGGAATTAGTCCCTGTTTGGATACTATTGGGAAAACACGCATGAAACGGCGGAATTTCGCACACCGGCCGGGCTGCGCGGTCGAGGCCACGCTCGACCTGATCGACGGCAAGTGGAAGGGCGTGATCCTCTATCACCTGCAGGGCGGCACCCAGCGCTTTGGCGAATTGCGCCGGCTGATGCCTGGGATCACCCAGCGCATGCTGACCAAGCAGCTTCGTGCGCTGGAGGACGATCGCCTGATCATCCGCACCGTCTATGCGGAAGTGCCGCCGCGGGTCGAGTACCGCCTGAGCGAAATCGGCGAAAGCCTGCGGCCGGTGATCGACATCCTGAAGGCCTGGGGCGAGAGCCATCGGGACCGGTTGTCCTGCGGGCCCGATCCTGCGGCCGTGGAAGCGCCCGACCGCGCGGCCTGATGCCAGCCGTTTGACTTCTCCGTCGCGCGCCCCGCGACTATATCTGACGCACGAATTACAAGGTCTTTGACGATGCTGAACCGTTTTCTTGCCGCCACCTTGCTGACCGCCGCGCTCGCCGTGCCCGCGCTCGCGCAGGACCGCCGCGTGCCGTCTTCGGCCGCCGAACTGCGTCTTTCCTATGCGCCGATCGTGCAGCGCGCGCAGCCGGCGGTGGTCAACGTCTATGCCGCCAAGACCGTGCAGAACCGCAACCCGCTGCTGGACGATCCGATCTTCCGCCGCTTCTTCGGCGTGCCCGGCAACAAGCAGCCCGAGCAGATGCAGCGCTCGCTCGGCTCCGGCGTGATGGTCGACTCCTCCGGCCTCGTCGTCACCAACAACCACGTCATCGAGGGCGCGGACCAGGTGAAGGTGTCGCTCGCCGACAAGCGCGAGTTCGAGGCCGAGATCGTGCTGAAGGACAGCCGCACCGATCTTGCGGTGCTGCGCCTGAAGGACACCAAGGAAAAATTCCCGACCCTCGACTTCGCCAACTCCGACGAACTCGTGGTCGGCGACATCGTGCTCGCGATCGGCAATCCCTTCGGCGTCGGCCAGACCGTGACCCACGGCATCATCTCGGCGCTGGCGCGCACGCAGGTCGGCATCACCGACTACCAGTTCTTCATCCAGACCGATGCCGCCATCAATCCCGGCAATTCCGGCGGCGCGCTGGTCGACATGACCGGCAAGCTTGCCGGCATCAACACCGCGATCTTCTCGCGCTCCGGCGGCTCGCAGGGCATCGGCTTTGCGATCCCAGCCAACATGGTGCGCGTCGTGGTGGCCTCCGCCAAGGGCGGCGGCAAGGCGGTGAAGCGGCCGTGGCTTGGCGCGCGGCTGCAGGCGGTGACGCCCGAGATCGCGGAGACGCTGGGCTTGCGTGCGCCCTCGGGCGCGCTGGTCGCCAATGTCGCGCCGGGCAGCCCGGCGGCGCGGGCAGGGCTGAAACTCTCCGACCTGATCGTCGCCATCGACGGCCAGACCATCGAGGATCCCAACGCTTTCGATTATCGCTTCGCTACCCGTCCGTTCGGCGGATCGGCGCAGATCGACGTGCAGCGCAGCGGCAAGACCGTCAAGCTGACGCATTCCGCTGGAAGTGGCGCCCGATACCAACCGCGAGGAGATCACGATTTCGGCGCGCTCGCCGTTCCAGGGCGCCCGCGTCGCCAATATCTCGCCGGCGGTCGCCGAAGAGCTACGGCTCGACAGCAATGCCGAAGGCGTCGTCGTGGTCGAACTCGAGGACGGCGCGCCTGCCGCCAGTGTCGGCTTCCAGAAGGGTGACATCATCCTCGCCGTCAACAACGCGAAGATCGCCAAGACCGGCGATCTCGACAAGGCGGCCAAAACCTCGTCGCGGCTGTGGCGCATCGTCGTGGTGCGCGGCGGCCAGCAGATCAACGTCACGCTCGGCGGATGAGCCCGAAGCGACCTCAGGCTTCGCCAAACCTCTTTGCCGCGGCAGGGATGGAGCAGGATGCGCCGCATCCGCTGCCCGACCGCCTGCGCCCGAAAAAGCTTTCCGACGTGGTCGGCCAGGACCACATCCTCGGCCCCGACGGCGCGCTGACGCGCATGCTGGAGACGCGCACGCTGGGCTCGCTGGTGTTCTGGGGGCCGCCCGGCACCGGCAAGACCACGGTGGCGCGGTTGCTGGCCGATGCCACCGAGCTGCATTTCGAGCAGATTTCCGCGGTGTTTTCCGGCGTCGCCGACCTGAAGAAAGTGTTCGACGCCGCGCGCGCCCGCCGCGAGACCGGCAAGGGCACGCTCCTGTTCGTGGACGAGGTGCACCGCTTCAACCGCGCCCAGCAGGACTCGTTTCTCCCGGTGATGGAGGACGGCACGGTGGTGCTGGTCGGCGCCACCACGGAAAACCCGTCCTTCGAGCTCAACGCGGCGCTGTTGTCGCGTGCCCGCGTGCTGGTGTTCCATTCGCTCGATGCGGAGGCGATCGAAAAGCTGTTTGCGCATGCGGAAGCGATCGAGGGCAGGGACCTGCCGCTCGACGCAGAGGCGCGCGCCGCGCTCGCCCGCATGGCCGACGGCGACGGGCGCGCTGCGCTGACGCTCGCCGAAGAAGTCTGGCGCTCGGCGCGCAAGGACGAAGTCTTCAACGCCGTACAATTGCAGGACGTCCTGCAGCGCCGCGCGCCGATCTACGACAAATCCGCCGACGGCCACTACAACCTGATCTCCGCCCTGCACAAATCGGTGCGTGGCTCCGATCCCGATGCGGCGCTCTATTATCTCGCCCGCATGCTCGATGCCGGCGAGGACCCCCTGTTCCTCGCGCGACGCGTGGTGCGCATGGCGGTGGAGGACATTGGGCTGGCCGATCCGCAGGCGCTGGTGATCGCCAACGCCGCCAAGGATGCCTTCGATTTCCTTGGGTCTCCCGAAGGCGAGCTCGCCATTGCGCAGGCCGTGGTCTATTGCGCCACCGCGCCGAAATCGAACGCGATGTACGCCGCCTTTGGCGCGGCGATGCGCACCGCGAAAGAGGCGGGCTCGCTGCTGCCGCCAAAGCACATCCTCAACTCGCCGACAAAACTGATGAAGTCTGAAGGCTACGGTGCGAACTACGAATACGACCACGACGCGCCCGAGGCCTTTTCGGGCCAGGACTATTTCCCGGAAGCGCTCGGCCGGCGGACCTTTTACGATCCGCCCGAGCGGGGCTTCGAGCGCGAGATCCGGAAGCGGCTGGACTACTGGGCTAAGCTGCGCCGCGAGCGGAGCGGGGGCTAGGACCATATGAAACGCCGCGCGTTCGTCACGTTATTGGCTGGTGCGGCGGCGGCCTTGCCATTTGCCGCTCGCAGTCAGCAGCCAGCGAAGATCCCGCGCATCGGCATCCTTTCGCTTGGCCGCGGCGACGCATCCGACGCAAGCCGCAAGACGCTCGACGCGTTCATGCCGGCGCTCCGCGGTCTGGGCTATGTCGAAGGACGGGATGTCGCAGTTGAATGGAAATTCGCCGACGGCGATACGAACAAACTCGGCGAACTGGCGCAGGAGTTGGTTCAGCAGCGGGTCGACGCCATTGTCGCCCTGGCTACGCCGACTGCCCGAGCGGCCAGGATAGCGACTAGTACAATCCCGATCATCGGCATCGGCCTGGCCGATCCGGTGGAGGACGAGCTTGCTTCAAGCCTGGCGCGGCCGGGAGGCAATATTACGGGGACCTCGTTTGTGGGCCCGGAACTGGTGTCCAAACGGCTGCAGTTGCTGAAGGCGCTTGTTCCCGACCTTTCCCGAGTGGTCGTGCTGTGGCACCCGCAGGCGTATGGCGAGCGTACGATGGCCACCATGTTGAAGGAGATCGAGAGTGCGGCCCAATCGATGGGCGCCAACCTGCGCCTCGTGCCGGCGTCGAGCCCCGCCGACCTCGATGGTGCGTTTGCGGCGATGACGGCAGAGCGGGCCGATAGCCTCATCGCGTTTCCCAGTCCGATGCTGTACAGCCAGTACGCGCGCATCGTGACCTTCGCGGCAAACAGCCGCTTACCCGCGATGTATGCAGCGAGGGAAGGTGTGGAGCTTGGCGGTCTTGTCTCCTATGGCGCAAACCTGCCTGATCTTTCCCGTGCGACCGCAGGCTATCTGGACAAAATCCTGAAGGGCGCAAAACCGGCTGAATTGCCGATCCAGCAACCGACCAAATTCGAGCTGGTCATAAATCTGAAAACGGCCAAGGCGCTCGGTTTGACGGTTAGTCAGAATTTCCTGCTGATTGCCGACGAGGTGATCGAATAGGGTGAGGTCGAGCGCATCGCATTGAGCCCAACCGGCTACTCACGGTCCTTCGCGCGCTTTCTCAATTCCGCAAACGCGCGGCCCGCAAAGCGGCCGAGCTTGGTCGCCGTCGAGTCGAGCTCCTCGGCGTGATTGGCATGGCCCGCCTCGAATGCGGTGAACCAGCGGCGGAAGCGCGCCAGTTCATCCGGCGGTAGCTTGCTGACAGCTTCGGCGATTTCTTCGACCTTCATCGGGCGACCCTTGCCTATTTCCCCGTCTTGACGAACTCGAGGATCTCATCCGTCAGGCGGGTGTCCGCGGTGTTGATCGCGTAGACCTCCGACATATGGCTGTGCTGCGGCAGCATATAGGTGCGCGCGCAGCCGTTCGCGCCCTTGCACGCCGCCTGCTTCATCAGCTCGAACTGCTCGATGAAGCGGGGCGGGTCGAGTTCGGCGGCTGAAAACATCAGCGGCATCTTGCTCTCGACCATGCCCTTCAGCGAGGAGCGCTCGGCATAGCGCGCGGGATCGGAGCCGAAATAGGCGATCTCGGGATCGCCGAGCGGCGAGCCGGTGAGGTCGTAGAGACCCGATACCATGATGGCGCCGGCAAGCCCGCCGCCCTTCACCTTGTGCAACTCGGGATGCGATACATAGCCCGCCACATGTACGGCGCCTGCAGACTGCCCCATCAGGTAGATGCGCGCGGGATCGCCGCCGCGCTCGCCGATCTTTTCGCTCACCCACTGCACGACGGAAGCGAGGTCTTCCGCGCCGGCCGGCCATGGCGATGCGGGTGCGAGGCGATAGGTGGTGTTGACGCCGACAAATCCGTTCTTCACTGCCCACAGCATGATGTTGTCGTAGAACGGGCTGTTCGGCAGGCGCTTGTTGCCGCCGACGAATGCGCCGCCATGGACATAGATCAGCACGGGACGCGTGCCCGAACCGGTTTCAGGGGTGAAGACGTCGAGCAGATGCCGCTCGGCCGCTCCGTATTTGACGTCGCGCTCGGCTTTGACGCCCGCATACGGCTCCTTCTGCTGCATCGGCGCATAGAGTGCCGCCGTCTTGGGGGGATCGATGACGCGGCCGAGTTCGAGCAGCTTCCAGGCAAGGTCCTCCGGCATCGGGGCCGGCTGCGCCGATGCGTTGCCGGCGAGGAGGGCGGCTATCGCCGGGATCCACCACTTCATCCCACCCATTCCGCCGTCCTCCGTTTCTTGTCTGCTCTGGCTCAGCATGACTGATCCGGCCCGCGTTTGGTACCGTTTTGCCGTGACAATTCGCCGCTTTTGCGCTAGGCAACAGGTCAATCTGGAGCCCCCTCAACCATGAGCCGCCGCGTCAAGAAACCTCTCCGCCCGGCGGGCAATCGCCCGAAGGGCGCGCGCCCGTATCGGGGCTCGCAAGCCGAGCGGTCGAAGGAGCATCGTCCGGGTAGCAAGACGGCGCGGTTTGCGGCGGCGCGAGCGCCAAAACCTTTTGCGCCGGAGCCCGAGAAGGTTGTGGCAGAGGCGCCGCCGCTTCCCACCAAGGTGCAGACCGTCGTGGTCACCGCGGATGAGAACAACATGCGCGTCGACCGCTTTCTCGAAGCGCGCTTTCCCGGCCTGTCGTTCTCCCACATCCAGCGCATCGTCCGCAAAGGCGAGCTGCGCGTGAATGGCAAGCGCGCCGACAGCAAGGACCGGCTGGAGGAGGGGCAGAGCGTGCGCATCCCGCCGCTGCGGCTCGATGCGCCGAAGGTGGTGGGCGCGCTCTCCGAAGCCGCGCAAAAAACGCTGGCTGCGCTGAAGGAGATGACGCTGTTCGAGGATGACGACGTCCTCGTGCTGAACAAACCGGCTGGCCTCGCGGTGCAGGGTGGTTCCGGCACCACGCGCCACATCGACCAGATGCTGGAGGTGATGCGCGACGCCAAGGGCCAGAAGCCGCGCCTGGTGCACCGCATCGACAAGGAGACCTCGGGCTGCCTGCTGGTGGCCAAGACGCGTTTCGCCGCCACGCAACTCACCGGCGCCTTCCGCCAACGCACGGCGCGCAAGATCTACTGGGCGCTGGTCGCCGGCGTGCCCAAGCCGAAGCAGGGCCGCATCTCGACGTATCTCGCAAAAGAGGAGAGCGAGGACGACACCATCATGCGCATCGCCGCGCACGGCGATGAGGGCGCCAGCCACGCGGTGACGTATTATGCCGTGGTCGAGACCGCAGCACAAAAGCTCGCCTGGGTGTCGCTGAAACCGGTCACCGGGCGGACACATCAGCTGCGCGCCCACATGGCGCATATCGACCACGCCATCGTCGGCGATCCCAAATATTTCAACAAGCAGCAATGGGATCTGCCGGGGGGTCTGCAGAACCGGCTGCATCTGCTGGCACGTCGCATCGTGATCCCGCATCCCCGCGGCGGCGTCATCGACGCGTCAGCGCCGCTGCCGCCGCACATGCAGCAGTCCTGGAATCTGCTGGGGCTCGATACCAAGCGCTTCGATCCGATCGAGAACGCGCCGGAAGAGTAGCGGGCGCGCCCGTGTCATGGGCGGCCGAGCAGCAATATCGATCAAGGCGATGTCGCAGAGCTGGGCTAGCTTCCGGGCGCAATTCGTTTGGAAAGGTCTTGTCATGATCCGCAATTGGCTCCGCGCCGCGCTTTTCTCTTGTCTCGTCGTAGCAACCGGCGGCGCAGCGTATGCGCAGACACTGGTCTTGAAGGGCGGCACGCTTTACGCCTCACCCGAAGCCGCGCCGATTGCCGATGCGATCATTGTCACATCAGCCGGCGTCATCACCGCTGTCGGCCCAGCCAATGAAATCCAGATTCCCGCCGATGCACGCGTGATCGATTGTAGCGGCAAGACGGTTGTCGCCGGCTTCTGGAACAGCCACGTGCATTTCACGGAAGCGCCGTGGAGGAATGCGGCGAACAAGCCGGCCGCGGCGCTAACCGAGCACATGCAGGCGATGCTGACGCGCTGGGGATTCACCACCGTGTGGGACGTCGGCTCCGATCCGGCCAACTCGCTGACGCTGCGCCGCCGCGTCAATGCCGGGGAGGTTCCCGGTCCCACGATGCTGCTTGCCGGCAACATGTTTCCCAAGGACGGCCATCCCGTCTATCTCCCGGCCAACGCGGAACTCCCCATGGTCGAGACGCCGGAGCAGGCGGCAAAGCTGTCGCGGGACTACATGCAGATGGGGATGGACGGCCTCAAACTGTTCGCCGGCGCGTATAAGGGGGACGATAAGCCTGTGGTTAACATGGACGTCGCGATCGCCAAAGCCGCGGTCGATGTCGGGCACGCGCAAGGCAAGCCGGTGTTCGCCCATCCTCAGAACACGGCCGGCATCGAGGTCGTGATCGCGGCCGGCGTCGACGTGATGGCGCATACGGTCGGCCGTCAGCCCGGCTACACTGCCCAGCAACTGGCGCGCTTCAAGCAGCAGAACGTGGCGCTGACGCCGACCCTGTCGCTGTTCGCAAAGCTTCCGCTTCCGCCTGAAATTGTCGGACGCGTCGTCGACAACATCGTCGGCCAGCTCAAGGGCTTTTCCGACAACGGCGGCGCCGTCCTGTTCGGCACCGATGTCGGCTTCATCGAGCTCTACGATACGACGCTGAAATATGAGCTGATGCACCGCGCGCTTTCGGAGCGGCAGGTGCTGGCTTCCCTCACCACCAATCCTGCTGGCTATTTCAAGGCTGCGAAGAAAGGCCGGGTGGAGCAGGGCTTCGATGCCGATCTCGTGATCCTCGAGGGCGATCCCATCGCCGATGTCCGCAACTTCGCCAGTGTCGCCACCACCATCCGCGCCGGGCAGGTGATCTACCAGAAGCCGTGATGGCCTCTGGTTCCCGGTCTTGTGAAAAGAAATTGCTTGCACCTCTTTCGTGCCGTCACGACATTCAGGGGCATGAAGCAGCCCCTGATTTATTGCTGCGTTGTCATGCTGGCGCTGAGCACGGCAGGTGCCTTCGCGCAGCCGATCCCGCCGGGCAGTCCGCCGTATCTTCCGCCGCCGCCTCCACCGCCGCCTCCCCCGAAGATCGACGTACCGGCGATCCCCAAGATGGACGAACTGCCGAAGCGCTCCTATGCGCCGATCGCGCCGCAAAAATCCTTCGGCGATCGTGTCACCAAATGCCTCGATGACGCCGCCGCCTCCGGGCTCGGCCCCAACGAACGCGCGACGTATTCGCGCAATTGCGCGACGCGATAAAAAATGGCGAAAACGGTCCTGATATCCGGAGCGGGAATTGCCGGCCCGACCTTGGCCTATTGGCTCAGCGCCTTCGGATTTGAACCAACCTTGATCGAGAAGGCGCCATCGCTGCGCAGCGGCGGTTATGTCATCGATTTCTGGGGCCACGGATACGATCTCGCCGAGCGCATGGAGCTTCTTCCCGCCATCGACCGCGCCGGGTATCGCATCGGGGAATTGCGGATCGTGAATGACGAAGGCCGCAAGGTCGCCGGCTTCGGTACCAACGTCTTCCGCGAACTGACCGGCGGCCGATACGTCACGCTGCCGCGGAGCGAACTTTCGAGGCTGCTGTTCGAAAAGATCGAGCGGTCGACTGAGATCATCTTCGGCACGGAGATCGCAGGACTCGAGGAGGATGCAACCGGCGTCTCCGTGCGATTGAGCCGCGGGGAAGATCGACACTTCGATCTCGTGGTTGGCGCCGACGGTCTGCATTCGAGGGTCCGCGAACTCGCCTTTGGGCCGCAGCGGCGGTTCGAACGGCAGCTTGGCTACATCGTCGCCGCCTTTGAAACGTGCGGCTATCGCCCGCGCGACGATGACGCATACCTCATGTATGGCCAGCCGGGCCGCATGCTCGGACGAGTTTCGTTGCGCGATGACCGCGTCCTGTTTCTGTTCGTCTTTACCGCGGCGGCCCAACCGTTTCCAACGACGCAAGAAGCGCAGAAGGCGCTGATCCGGGAGCGCTATGCCCCAGCGAAATGGGAGGTTCCCGCCATCCTGTCCGCGCTGGATCGCGCCGATGACATCTATTTCGACCGGGTCAGCCAAATCCGGATGCCGAATTGGTCGCGTGGTCGCGTGGCCCTCGTGGGAGATGCGGCGTTCTGCGTTTCCCTGCTTGCGGGCCAGGGATCGGCGCTTGCCATGATCTCCGCCTATGTGCTGGCCGGCGAACTGGCGAAGGCACGCGGGATGCATCAGGCAGCATTTGCCGCGTATGAGGCGTTGCTCCGCAATTACATCCGGAGCAAGCAGGAGGCCGCCGAGCGGTTCGCCGGCGCCTTTGCACCGCGGACGCGCTGGGGGCTTGCCTTTCGGAACCTCGTCATTGACGCATTTGCTATTCCCGGCCTGGCGCGCTGGACGATCGGCCGCGACATCACCGACAGGCTCGCGCTGCCGGACTACCTAAGGGATAGCGCGAGCGCTTCCGCTTCCGGGACGACGTCGTGGCTGTAGAGTTTCCTGCGGAACTCGGCATGCGCCCTGATCTCGGCATCGCGCACGCCGAGATCGGCATAATGCGAATCCAGCCGCATGCCGTTCTCGCGCGCGCCGCGCTGGACCGCGGCGACGCGCTCGCGGCGCAGGCGTTCATACGCGTGCAGGGCCGGTGCGACGTTTGAGCGACCGGCTTTCGCCAGGATGGTCGCCAGCGCCATGCCGTCCTCGATCGACTGGTTGGCGCCCTGGCCGAGATGCGGCAGCATCGGATGGGCGGCGTCGCCGAGCAAGGTGAGGCGGCCTTTGGTCCAGACCGGCAGCGGCTCGCGGTCGTAGAGCGCCCAGCGAAACGTGGTCTGCACTTGGGCAAGCAAGGCGCCGATCCGCGGCTCCCAACCCTGAAACTCTGCGCGCAGCACGTCGGGGTCGCCGGGCGCCGACCAGGATTCCTTCATTTCGGCATCGGCCGGCACGAAGCCGACATAGTTGATCAATTCGCCCGATCGCACCGGGAAGGTGAGAAAGTGCTTTGACTTGCCGAGCCACATCAGCCAGCGATCGGTCGGCCAATCCGGAATTGCGCGCGCCGGCAACACCCCGCGATAGGCCACCGAGCCGTGGAACACCGGGCGCGATGGCGGCACGACGAATTGCCTGATCTCGGAGTGGATGCCGTCGGCCGCAATGACGATGTCGGCTTCGGCCGTGGCGCCATTTGCGAAGGAGAGGCGAGCTTTCTCGCCGGTCTGCTTGAAGCCGATGGCGCGATGGTCGGTGTGCACCACGCCGTTGGGCAGCGCAGCGGCGAGCAGTTCGACGAGATCGGCACGATGCATGCCGAAGGTCGCATTCCACCCTGCGTCGTCCATGACCTGCACCGGGGCAATCGGCGCGCCGTCATGACGAAAATAGTGCGAACCGGTGCCGACCCTGGCGCCGTATTTCTCGACCGCCGGCAGCAGGCCGACCCGCTTCAACTGGCGCACGCTGTTGGGGGTCAGGAACACGCCGGCGCCGACTTCGCCCAGCGCTGGGGCCTGCTCGTAGACGGCGACATCGAAACCGCGGGCCAGCAGCGCATTCGCCGCAAACAGGCCGCCGATGCCGCCGCCAACGACTGCAATAGAAAGCCCCATGTTTCCGCGCCTCGCCTTTTCGCTGCAGCCTCCGGTTCCGCTCCGAAAGACCGTTTCCGATGTTGGTTCGTTCACGCTATCCTTTCCCGCCGATCGCGCCAAGTTGCGGCCAATACCTGAGGAAACTGCCGGGGAGAGGAATTCGATGCGACGTTGCCTTTGCGCGCTCGTGCTGCCGATCGTCCTTGTCAATC
The DNA here is from genome assembly GCA_963726865.1 of uncultured Alphaproteobacteria bacterium. Lineage (GTDB taxonomy): Bacteria > Pseudomonadota > Alphaproteobacteria > Rhizobiales > Xanthobacteraceae > Bradyrhizobium. The sequence goes on from CAVSEE010000020.1 coordinate 45,878, forward strand.
TGGTTACCGGTCCTGCGACGGCGCAAAATGCGGCACAAGGCTGGCCCGATCGCCCGGTCAGGATCGTGGTGCCGTTTCCCGCCGGCGGCACCGCCGATGCGGTGCCGCGCGCCGTCGCCGAGTTTCTGTCGCGCAAATGGGGCCAGCCTGTCGTCATCGACAACAGGACGGGGGCGGCCGGCAATATCGGCGCCGAGACCGTCTACAACGCGCCGCCGGACGGCTACACCTTGCTGTCGGCGCCGCCGCCGCCGCTGGTTATCAACCAAAATCTCTACCCGAAGCTCGGATTCGACCCGACCAAATTCGAACCCATCATCGTGATGGCGCATGTGCCGAATGCGGTGATTGTCAATCCGAACCGGATCAAGGCGTCGAACGTGCCGGAGTTGATCGCCTGGCTGAAGGAAAATCCCGACAAGGCGCTGGTTGCGACGCAAGGAAACGGCACCACGTCGCATCTGACCTCGGAGCTGTTTCAGCTGATGGCAGGCGTGAAGATGCGCCACGTTCCCTATCGCGGATCGGCCCCGGCGCTGCAGGGACTGCTCACCGAGGACGTCGACATGATGTTCGATAATCTCGGCGTCTCGCTCGGCCTGACCACGGCCGGGCAACTCAAGTTGCTGGCGGTGGCCTCATCTCATCGGCTGCCGGCGATGCTCGGCATACCCACGATTGCGGAAACACTTCCCGGATTCGAGGCGGTCGCCTGGTATGCGATCGTGGCGCCGCCGAAGACACCCAAGGCGATCGTCGACAAGGTCAATGCCGACGTGAACGAGGCATTGGCGGCGCCGGAAATCCAGGCCCAGCTGAAAAAGCTCTCCGCGGAAGTTTTCGGCGGCCCGGTCGAGAAGTCGACGAAATACCTGCAGGACGAGGTCGAGCGCTGGGGCAGGGTGATCAAGGCGGCGAAGGTTGAATTACAGTAATTGACGCCGGTCATTTGGGGCGTCATCACTCCACGAAATTGCACGAACCGAGCGGCAGGCTTTATTGTCTGCCCGAAGGGACTTCACTTATGTCGGTTTTCCAAGCCTGGCTCTCGGCCGGGAGCCTGAGGTATCGGATTCGCGCGCTGAAGGCGCTGCTTCGCGGCCAGAAGGCGGAGCTTGGCGCGATCCGGCAACATCTGCAGCGCGGCGATATCGCCTGCGACGTCGGCGCCAACAAGGGCAGCTTCACCTATTGGCTGTCGCGGTGGGTGGGAGACGGCCGGGTCGTCGCGTTCGAACCGCAGCCCGATCTGGCGCGCTATCTCTCAGGCATCTGCCGCCAGATCGGGCTTGCCAATGTGACGGTCGAAGCCAAGGCGGCTTACTCGCATTCCGGCGAGCGCGATCTCTATGTGCCGACGCGCCACCAGCCCGGCGCATCGCTGCAGCACATTGCGGCGGAGAACGAAGAGTTTTCCGTGCTGTCGGTGCCGGTCGTGGCGCTGGACGATTACTTCAACGAGGCCGACAAGATCGCCGTGCTCAAGATCGACGTCGAAGGCGCGGAACTCGACGTGTTGAAGGGCGCCGAGCGGATTTTGCGCCGCCATGGACCGTTGCTGGTTTTCGAATGCGAGAACCGGCATCTCGCGCCCGGCAAAGTCGAGGACGTATTTTCCTGGCTCACTGGCCTCGGTTACGAGGGAAGCTTCGTCTGCCAGAACCGGCTGTTCCCGGTCGCGCAATTCGATGCTGATATCCACCAGCGCCAGGACGGCGAATGGTTCTGGAAGAGCAAGGACTACTGCAACAACTTCATCTTCAGGAAAGCCGCTAGCCCGTGATCTGCAGTAGATCCCAGCGATTGCCATAGAGATCGTCAAACACCGCGACGATTCCGTAAGGCTCCACGCGCGGTTCCTCGCGAAATTGCACGCCTTTTGCGCGATAGGCTGTCGTAATCGCGCCAGAAATCGTCGGTGTGCAGGAAGAGAAACACGCGTCCGCCGGTCTGATCACCGATGTGGCGGGCTTGATCCTCGGTGACCGCTTTTGCCAGCAGGATGCGGGTCTCCAGAGAGCCCGGCGGCGCAACCAGGACCCACCGTTTGCCATTGCCGAGGTCGGTGTCCTCGACCAACCCAAAGCCGAGCTGTCCGGTGAAGTAGGCGATGGCTTCATCGTAGTCGCGAACCAGAAGAGAAATGTATCCGATGTGCTGGGGCATAGCGAGACTACGCTAGCCCCGTGCTGCGTGAGGAACAAGCGCGGCGAGCCGTGCGGGGTCACGCCGGACTATGGGACAGAACCTCTGTGCGCGGCCCCTTCTTGAGGGCGAACTGTGCGGCGACAGCCAGTCCGAAGGCGATGCAAAACGTCGTACCGGCTGCGATAAAGCGTAGCTTGCTGGTCTCCCAAGTGGCGCCCTCTGCCGCAGTCAGCGACAGCAAGGGCGGCAGAAGCAGAACCAGCGACAGTGTCGCGAAGCCGCAACAATTCAGCAGTCGCCATGCTATCGTTCTGGATGAGCTGTCTATATCGGGTAAATCAGAGCAGCTTTGCCGATCGAGATAGTAGGAGATATAGACCGTGACGAGCGCGGGGCCCAAACCCCAGCGAAGCATGTTGTAATAGAGTGTCGGAAGGGGGATTTGCGGGAAATTTCCCTCTCCAAAAAAGTGAACGGTTACGGTCAAGCCGGCTGGGCCCACGACCAATGCTGCCAGGAAGGTCCAGCAATAGGTGGTGAGGTGCGACGGACTTGCATTACCCGTTAAGGAACTGATTGCAAATCTGAGCAGCAAGACCACGAGGATCGCCAGGCCGTAGTTGCAGAGCGAATACAAGACCCACGCCAGCGAGCGGTTTGAATCCTGCGCCAGAATGAGGCCCTTGCCGTCGAGCAAATCGTAAGCGATTGCGGACAGCATCACGCCGATATACACGGAGCCGATCAGTGCGATGATGTACACGGCCCAGTATTGCAAGGGATTATTATGATCCGGGTCGTCAATTTTGATTCCGAATTTTTCGGCTTCATCGTGCAAATCCGTTCTCGATCCGTTGCGATAGATCAAGTAGCAGGCAACGAGCCGGGCGAATTGGTTGAAAAGGTTCCTGACGGATTGAATAGCTTGCGGCGCCGCGAAGCCGACCAGGACACCGGATTTCCACTGGCTCATGGTCAGCGACGTCTGCTGAAACTCCTCCATGAGTTTCTCGAAACCGAAGCTTTCCTCGGTGAAGAAGGTTGCGTCGTCTCCGGCGTCGTGGCCTTGCGTCAGCCACCATTTCATGTAGCAGATTTCCGCCCACATCCTGTCCGGCGTATTGGTATCCTTGCGGAAGTCCTGCTCAACCACTTCCGGCGAGCTCGCTATGACTTTCGCAAGCGCGTCCTGAGGTATGCGCAGCGAAAAGCGCATTTGCGCAATGATTTGCTTGGCGAGGTGGGGAACGCTGATCCAGCCTTGGATCATGTCTCGCGTCATCAGGAGAACGTTCCACTCAGCCTCCTTCGTAAGGAGGAAGATATAGATAGCACCCATTGCGGCGACGACGATCAGGTAGGGCGCGGATTGATTCTTGGCGGCGTCCACGAGGACTTGCGGAATGACCGGAAACAGCTGCGCCAAGGCGATAACGTCCCGATTCTCCTGAATTAGGAGGAGAAAGAAGCCGCATGCAAATACGACAAAGACAAAACTACCCAATCGGAATTGCTGCCGGCTTGTCATATATCTCGGAAACGTGGCGCCTTCGGCAATGTTCACCGCGCGACCGAAGGCTTGCCACGCCAGTCGCGCGGCGACGACCAAACCAAGCAGAGTGATAATCCAGTGTACGACGGAGGGGAGCCTTTCGAGGGCCGTGTCGATGGCTTGATCCGCGAAAGCCTGGCTCGAAACGAAAGTCAGCGCGACGATTGCTAGGATGATACGGGCCATTTACGAAACTCCCACTTGAGCGAGACAAGGTTCGAATAGGGGCTTTCATAGACCTCAAGCGTAGAATACGTCTGAAACGAGAGCGTGTGTGTGAAGCAATTCACATCCTTCGGGCTTCGTTTCCCAAATTGCCTGCCGTGCTTGCGGCAGCCTGTAGCGGCGGGTGACATCCCCCGGCGCGACAAGGGCACGGCCGCAAGTCCAACTAGCTCCGGGGTCGTCGGGCGGAAGTTCTAGTTCCGGTGCTGCGTGAGAAACATGCGCAGGGAATCGTGCGGGCTTTCCACGTCCGATATCACCCAGCCTTCTTGGGTGTTGACGACGACAAAATTGAGCGTCACCGCGCGGTCCTGATTGTCGAAGGCAACGGCGACGTAGGTCTTGTCGTATTGCCTGCGGATCGTTTTCATCGAGATGGCGCCGAGTTTCCAGGAGGAACTCTGCACCAGGAAATCGTAGGGCTCCCGGCGCGGGGCGGCCCAGGCGCTGCGCAGGGGACCATCGAAGAATCTTGCCGCGGTCGCGCGGTCGCGCGGCAAGCCTTTTGAAAGTTCGTCGGTGCCTCTGCCGTAGTGGGCATAGACATTGTGGATCAGCGATTCCGGCGACTTGAATCCAGCCGCGGCAGGGCTTGTGCCGAGCAGGAACAGGGCCAGCGCCGTGGCGATCGCGATCTTCATCGGCTTTATTTGCATCGGTCGATATCGTACTGTCAGGCCTCAAGATATCACCGATCTGCCGGAATCCGAAAAACCGCATGCGTGAATTGTTCGATGAAGTCGCCGGCCAATCGCCGCTCGATCCCGAGGAGGCGGTGCGCCGCGCCTCGCGGACGCCGCTGCGCAAGCGGTTTTACACCGAGGCCGGCGTCGGCGAGGCCGATGGCGGCTTCACCGTCACGCTCGATGGCAAGCCGATCAAGACGCCGTCCGGCAAGGTCGTGCTGGCGCCGAAGCGCGCCATTGCCGACACCATCGCCGCCGAATGGAGCGCCCAGGGCGAGAGCATCGATCCCCTGACCATGCCGATGACCCGCTTTGCCAACAGCGTCGTGCAAAGCGTTGTCGAGCGGGCCGAATTGGTGGCCGACGACATCGCAAAATATCTCGGCTCGGATTTGCTGTTCTACCGCGCCGGCCATCCCGAGGCGCTGGTGGCGAAGGAAGCCGCGCATTGGGATCCGATCGTGTTCTGGGCCGCGGACGCCCTGGGCGCGCATTTCATCCTCGCCGAGGGCATCAATCACGTGCGCCAGCCGGACGCGGCGATATCGGCCGCGCGGGCGGCTTTTCCCGGCGACCCCTGGTCGATTGCTGCCCTGCACGTGGTGACGACCCTGACCGGCTCGGCACTGCTTGCGCTGGCGCTGGCCCATGGCGTGCGCGAGCCCGCCGATATCTGGACCGCGGCCCATGTCGACGAGGATTTCAATACCGAGCAATGGGGCCTCGACGAGGACGTCGCTGCGCGGCGGGCGGGCCGGCTGGTCGATTTCGAGGCCGCCACGCGGATTCTCCGGGCGATGCAGGGCTGAACCGCCTTCTCTTATAGGCCGCGCCCGGACGCAAAACCGGGTCCCACTTTTGCTGGTCGCGGCCACTTGAAGCGTGTCGGTTAACGAGAGGTTTACGCCGCTGGGCTAGCTTGCCCGCATGGCGATTTCAGTCACCCCCGTCGTTCCCGTTCTGCCGGCCCAGGAGGCCGCTGCGGTTACGCCGGAACTCGTCCTGACGCCGGGCACGACCATCGACGCCACCGTTCTGAAGGTGCTCTCCGCCGATCTGGTGCGGATCGTCATCGCCTCGCTTTCGGTCGACGTGAAGACGGAAATCCCGCTGCAGCAGGGCCAGACGCTGAAGCTCGCGGTATCGCAGACCGAGACCGGCATCCGCCTGACCAACGTCACAGACGCGGCCGGTGCTGCCGCCGACGCGGTGACGCTGTCGCCGGACGCGTTGCTCGATGTGCCCACCGCGCCTGCAACGAGCGCGCCGCTGAAAGCCGTGCTGACGCCGCTGGAGAAAGCCACTGTGACGATCGCGGCGCAAACCGCGGCGACGGAGCAGGGCAGCCAGGCGCCGCTGTTTGCCAATCTCGCTGGCATCGCTGGTTCGCCCGCGCTGCCGCCGAAACTGCTGCAGGCGGTGCAGCAGGTGCTGGCGCAGCAGACCGGGCTTGCTCCCGATCTGAGCGGCGGCGACATCAAGTCGGCCTTCGAAAAATCCGGGTTGTTTCTGGAAGCCTCGCTCGCCGCGGGCGCCGTGCCGTCCAACGGGAGTGTTCCTGATTTGAAGGCCGCGCTGCTCGTGCTGCGGCAAACACTGCAATCGGTGCTCGGCGGCCAAGCCGCGGAATCCACGCTACCGCTGCAAGGCCAAGCGACGCCGGCGCTGGTGCCATCCGTCGCGCCAGAGCTCGAGCCGCAGGAAATTCTGCTGCCGCAGGCGAGGGTGCCCGTTGCGGAAGACATTGCGGAAGCCATCGTTCCCAGCCGTGCCGGATTTGTTGGTGTGTTGAAGGACGCGCCGACAGCAGCGGCGACGCTCAATCTGTTGCAGGAAGCCGCCCCCGAACCGGCGCAACCGGCAGCGAAAGCGGCGACCGCATTCCGGACGGTGCAGGGCGAAGAGGTTCACACCAACACGCCAGCGCCGCCATTCCGCGGCGCCTTGCCGTCGGCGCAGCCGGTGGCGTCAGCCTCGATCTCGCCGGACACGCCGCTTGCACCAGCCGCGCATCATCTGCTCGCCGATACCGACGCGGCCATCGCGCGTCACACGCTGCTGCAGGTCGCCTCGCTGCCGGACCGGATCGACGCGTTGCCGCAGCCCGTCCAGAACGATCCGACCGGCCCGCGCTGGAATTTTGAAATTCCCTTTGCGACGCCGCAGGGAACGGCGATGGCGCAGTTCGAGATTTCCCGCGACGGCGGCGGCAGCGATACCGACGCTGCGAAAAAGGTCTGGCGCGCGCGCTTCACGCTCGACGTCGAGCCGACCGGAGCAGTGCATGCCCTGGTTGCGCTGGTCGGGGACAAGACGTCGGTGCGGATGTGGGCGGAGCGGCCGGCGACCGCGGAAAAGCTTCGTGCCGGCAGCGCCGAATTGAGCCGCGCGCTGGCGCGGGCCGAACTGAAGCCCGGCGACATCGTGGTCCGCCACGGCACGCCGCCGCAGCCGCAAACCGCGTCGGCCGGCCACTTCCTGGATCGCGCGCTGTGAGCACCGATCCCAAGCAACTCGCCGTCGCGCTGCACTACGACCGCACCGGTGCACCGCGCGTCGTTGCCAAGGGCAAGGGCGCGATCGGCGCCAAAATCGTCGAGATCGCCAAGGCCCACGACATCCCGATCGAGGAGAACGAGGTGCTGGCCGGCGCGCTGTCCAAGGTCGAGCTCGGTGACGAGATTCCGGCCGAACTTTACAAGGCGGTGGCGGAAGTGTTGATTTTCGTCTTGCGACTGTCAGGCAGGGTGCGCTAGAGGCAGCGGGCAGCCGGCATTCGACTTTTGGCGGTGATGCGCTAGAACTGCTGGCGCTCGTCATGGTTTTACCATGATGACATTCGCATCCTGCCGCCGTTTCCAACGCTTCCGGTGCCTTCCGTGATCCATCGCCGCCATGCGCTCGGTCTGCTTGCCGCCGCAGCCCTCGTTCCCGCACGCAGCCTTGCCAACGTCTCCTACCAGCGCAGCGAGTTCCGCAACGAACTGGCCAAACGCTTCTTCGACCTCGGCACCGACGGCACCTTTGTCGGCTACAAGGTCGACGACTACCTGATCGTCGCCAGCGACAAGGAACGCTCCGGCGAGGACAAGCTGCCGGCCTCCACCTTCAAGGTGCCGAATTCGCTGATTGCGCTGGAGACCGGCGTTGTTGCCGATCCCGACAAGGACGTCTTCAAGTGGGACGGGGTGACGCGCAGTATCGAGGCCTGGAACAAGGATCACACCCTGCGTTCGGCGATCGCGGCCTCCGCCGTGCCGGTCTATCAGGAGATTGCGCGCCGCATCGGCGCCGAGCGAATGCAGAAATATCTCGACCTGCTCGACTATGGCAACCGCAACATCGGCGGCGGCATCGACCAGTTCTGGCTTACGGGCGAGATGCGCATCGATCCGATGCAGCAGGTCGATTTCCTCGACCGCCTGCGCCGCGGTGTGCTGCCGGTGTCAAAGCGCAGCCAGGAGCTGGTGCGCGACATCCTGCCGACGGTGAAGGTCGGCGACGCGACCATTCGCTACAAGACCGGGCTGTTGGGCGCCGAGCGCGGCCAGCCGTCGCTGGGCTGGCTGGTCGGCTGGGCCGAGAAGGGGGCGCAGCAGACCGTGTTCGCTGTGAATATGGACTGCAAGACGCCGGAACACATCGCCGCGCGCATGACAGTCACGCAGCAGTGTCTGACCGATATCGGCGCGATCTAATTACGCCGTCTGATGCCGCTTCAGAAAGGTGCGCGCGCGATTGATGGTGCGCGCCTTCAGCTCCGGCGGGTCCTTCCAGGGGAACACCGTGATCTCGGCATTCGGGCAGAGCGAGGCGACATCGACCGACGTCACCAGCGGATGCGCGTCGACGTCGTCGGGCAGCACCAGCATCGAGGTCTGGCATGATTTCGCGAAATCGCGCGAGACGCTGTACACGAAATCGGGCCGCACGCGGTAAAGGTTGTGCAGATATTTCTCGATGGTCTCCATCGAGACGTCGGGCCGGCGCTCGCGCAGCTGCTTGGCCCAGACGGTCTTGCCGGCGTCGTACATGTAGTCCGGCTTGCCCGGGTTATGCCCGACCGGCTGGCTCAATACCGCGGCAGCGACGCGCTGCGGCGCGCGCTCCATCAGCTTCATCGCGAACGGGCCGCCGATGCAGTTGCCGAAGAAGACGAACTTGTTGATGCCGAGATGGTCCATCACGCCCAACTGATCGTCGGCGAACGCGCCCCAGGGATCGTCCGACCGGCACCGGTCCGGTGAACTCGCCGCCGGTGGCGTTGCGCTGGTCCATGGTGATGATGCGAAAATCGTTCTTGAACTCCTCGGGAATGTTGATCACCGCACGCGCCCACACCGCGATGCACGAGTTCAAGCCGCCGCCGGGCGTCGCCAGCAGCGGGAAGCCCGAGCCGATCTCGGCGTAGCGGATGCGGACATTGCCCTTCTCGTAGAAGCCGACCTTGGCGCCATCAGGCAGTCCCGGAACGGCCGCCGCCGGCTGTGCCTGGGCGAACACTTGCGGCACGGCGCTTGCCGCCGCGGCGGCAGCACCGGTTGCAAGAACGGTGCGTCGGCTCGAATCGATCATCGGATACTCCCTTTGTCGCTCCACGCGGCTCTCGTTATTTGAGCATGATCTTCTCGGAAAACCGCTTCACGCTTTCCGGATCATGCTCTAGCTCAGCTTGAACAGCGCCTGCAGAAAATCGCTCACCGCCTTGCGCGCTTCCTGCGCCGTCGCCGGATTGCCGCCGACATGCGGATTTTGCTCGACACAGGCGTCCTTGTAGGAGAACGGCTCCTTCGTCTCGGTGTTGAGCAGCACGCCGCCTTCGCTCTCGGTGATGCGGCAGTTGCGCACGGTCTGCGCGCCGCTGGCCACCACATTGGAGGAGACGCCGAGCAGGCCGGCATCGAAGCCGTGCTGGGAGTCCGGATATTCCGTCAGCGTCACGTCGCGCTTCTCGGCCTCGAGCCGCGCAAGGAACGCCTTGCAGCTCGCGACCGGATTGTAGTCGTCGGGCGTGCCGTGGAAGATGCGGATCGGACGATCGACGACATCGGTGTCGCCGGCATAGGTCGTCGCGCAATCCGGATAGAAGGGAATGTAGGCGGCGAATTGCGCGCCGGACCTGTTCCACATGTCGTTGAAGCGCTTCAGGCTCGCGTAGAGCGCGGCCTGGCCGCCGCGGGAAAATCCCATCAGCACGATACGATCGGGGTCGACGCGCGGATGCTTCGCGAGGATCTCCAGCGCGCCATAGATGTCGAGGATGAAATTGAGCCGGCCGAGCTTGGCCTGGTCCTGATTGACCGAGGTCAGCCCGCGGCCGGAGAAGCCGTCGATCACGAAGGTGGAGATGCCCATCGAATTGAGCTGGCGCGTCCAGGCCTCCATGGTCGGGCTGATGCCGCCGGAGCCGTGCATCAGCACCACGGCGGGAAGCCTCCCGATGCCCTGCGCGATCCGAAACTCGCCGGCCATGGTGACGGGCTGGGCGCCGTTGGTATCGCCGGTGAGGAACTGGCGGTCCGACAGCGTCAGCGACGGGATGGTGTGCATCTCGACCCGGGCGGCGACTTCCTTGGGGATGCCTTGCGCATTGGTCTCGATGCAGGCGAGCAGCACGCCCGTGCAGAACACCGCGGCGCCCGCCGCCACGCGCCAGTCGATCAGCATTGGTTGCTCCCCAAAGCGGTTGTTGGTTGGGGCGATGCTAGCGCAAAGCGATGGGGCCGTGTAGCGCACGCCGTCCCAAAAACATCGAAAACAACCCCATGCAAAGTAGCCGGCGGCGGCCGGCCGACCTGGTCCGCCCTGCCGGCCTTACCCCACCGCGCCCTTGCCGATCCGCCCGAGATGGGTGAAGGCGAACCCCGCCTGGTATTTCAGCCCGTAGCCGAGCGCGCGGTCGATGCCGATATGGGCGAGCCAGATCATCGCCAGCGACAAGGTCAGCGGCGCGGCCATGGCGAAGCCCGCCGTCATCAGCGCGACCGGGCGCGAGATAGGAGTGCGCGGCGTTGTAGACGATCGCGCCGGCCTTGGGGCCGCCGAGATAGGCGGCAAAGCTCAGATCCGGCGCCAGGAACAGGATGGCGTAGACCCACCACGAGCCTTCCCAGAGGCCATAGAGCAGCGTCATGCCGGCGAACAGCACGACGCCCTCGAGCCGGAGCAGGGTGCGCACGCCGCCCGTGGCGGCGCCGGTTTCCGGGTGTGCGGTGGTCTCGCTCATGGCCGGTCTTCCCGTTGCTATGCCCGCGCCAGCCGCAGCCGAGCGATGCGCGCACGAAGCTGGCACAGGCTGACGCGCGGCACTAGCATCGCCCACCAACAAATAAACGGGAGGAAATCATGAAATCGGCACTCTTTCTCTCGTCGATTACGCTCGCCGCCGCCGGCGGCTGGTTCGCGGCGGCGATGTTTGCGCCACCCGCGATCGGCAAGGAGCCGCGCTTACAGCAGCTCACCATGGACCAGCTCGACGAGAAGCAGAAACCGCTCGGCGAGCAGATCATGAAGGTGTCGAGCGTCGGCCTCGGCGGCCCCTACAATCCGCTGCTGCGCAGCCCGGTGCTGGGCCAGCGCCTGTTCGATCTGTTCTACTATCTGCGCTGGGACACTTCGGTGCCGATCCGGCTCAACGAGTTCGCGATCCTGATCATCGGCCGGCAGTGGCGCTCGCAGGTCGAATGGTTCGCGCATGCGCCGATCGCGGCGAAAGCCGGCCTGTCGCCGCAGATCATCGCCGAGCTGAAGCAGAAGAAGCGCCCGTCCAACATGGCCGAGGACGAGGCCGTCGTGTACGACTTCGTCACTGAGCTGACCACGACGCAGAAGGTGTCGGACGCCACCTATGCGCGGGCGAAGAAAGTGTTCAGCGACCAGCAGATCGTCGATCTCACCGCGGTCGCCGGCAACTACGTCATGGTGGCCATGATCCTGGCCGCCACCGAGTCGACGGTGCCGCCGGACAAGGTGGAGCCGTTCAAGCCCGGCGAGGAGTAAGCGCCGCTTCCCCTTGATTTGTCTGGATTATTGTACCGCCCCGGGTTGGCCTGTCGGCCGGCCGGGGCGGTTTCCGCTTGGCAAAAGAGCGTGTTATGAAACCCCAAACTTGGGGCGGCAACGGTTCCGCTCGGGGCACACAGCGGGCGGAAGCACATGAAGGACATCCTGGACACCCTCGAAGAGCGTCGCGCGGGCGCCAAGCTCGGCGGCGGCGAGAAGCGCATCGAGGCGCAGCACGCCCGCGGCAAGCTCACCGCGCGCGAGCGCATCGAGCTGCTGCTCGACAAGGGCTCGTTCGAGGAGTTCGACATGTTCGTCGAGCACCGCTCCACCGAGTTCGGCATGGAGAAGAACAAGGTGCCCGGCGACGGCGTCGTCACCGGCTGGGGCACCGTCAACGGCCGCAAGACCTTTGTGTTCGCCAAGGACTTCACCGTGTTCGGCGGCTCGCTGTCCGAGACGCACGCGCTGAAGATCACCAAGCTGCAGGACATGGCGATGAAGGCGAGGGCGCCCATCATCGGCCTCTATGACGCCGGCGGCGCGCGCATCCAGGAAGGCGTCGCCGCGCTTGCGGGCTATTCCTATGTGTTCCGCCGCAACGTCATCGCGTCAGGCGTGATCCCGCAGATCTCCGTCATCATGGGCCCCTGCGCCGGCGGCGACGTCTATTCGCCCGCGATGACCGACTTCATCTTCATGGTGAAGAACACCAGCTACATGTTCGTCACCGGCCCCGACGTCGTGAAGACCGTGACCAACGAGGTCGTCACCGCCGAAGAGCTCGGCGGCGCCTCCGTGCACGCCACGCGCTCCTCGATCGCCGACGGCGCCTTCGAGAACGACGTCGAGACGCTGTTGCAGATGCGCCGGCTGATCGACTTCCTGCCGTCGAACAATTCCGACGGCGTGCCGGAATGGCCGAGCTTCGACGACATCGAGCGCGTCGACGAATCGCTCGACACGCTGATCCCCGACAATCCCAACAAGCCCTACGACATGAAGGAGCTGATCCACAAGGTCGTGGACGAGGGCGACTTCTTCGAGATTTCGGAGACGTTTGCCAAGAACATCGTCACCGGCTTCGGCCGCATCGCGGGCCGCACGGTCGGCTTCGTCGCCAACCAGCCGATGGTGCTGGCCGGCGTGCTCGACAGCGACGCCTCGCGCAAGGCCGCGCGCTTCGTCCGCTTCTGCGACGCCTTCAACATCCCGATCGTCACCTTCGTCGACGTGCCGGGCTTCCTGCCGGGCACCGCGCAGGAATATGGCGGCCTGATCAAGCACGGCGCGAAGCTGCTGTTCGCCTATTCGCAGTCGACCGTGCCGCTCGTCACCGTCATCACCCGCAAGGCCTATGGCGGCGCCTTCGACGTCATGGCGTCGAAGGAAATCGGCGCCGACATGAACTACGCCTGGCCGACCGCGCAGATCGCCGTGATGGGCGCCAAGGGCGCGGTCGAAATCATCTTCCGCGCCGACATCGGCGACGCCGAGAAGATCGCCGCGCGCACCAAGGAATACGAAGACCGCTTCCTGTCACCGTTCATCGCCGCCGAGCGCGGCTACATCGACGACGTCATCATGCCGCACTCGACGCGGAAGCGCATCGCGCGGGCGCTGGCGATGCTGAAGGACAAGAAGGTCGAGACGCCGGCGAAGAAGCACGACAATTTGCCGTTGTGACAATACGGCCAGGCAGAAAATCTTCGCTTCCAATCAAGGCCAACGCAGCCGCAGAAGCGGAGCTTGCCGCCAAGGCAAGCTATGTCCGTAAGCGGACAACAACGACCCCGATCCGACGTTGCTCAACAAGCTAGCTGCGGACTGACCGGGAGGCCGCCGCTTTGCGGAGTTCCAGTTCAATCGCCTCGGCGTGCATGCGAAGCCGGGCTACAATCTCGTCGGTGCGCTGGGGCGACAGCCGGCGCGATATTGGTGTGATGGTCAGGGCGCCGTGAGCCGCGCCACTAGAAGATCGGATCATCACCGATACGGCGCTTGCCCCTGGAGTAAGGGCTCTTGTGCGCGCTGCAAAGCCCTTCGCTCGCGCCATCGCCACCTCCTGCAAGATCGCCTCCGTCGATACGCCATACCGAGAAAAGCGCGATCGGTTCTTGGCGAGTACGCCGCGCACCGTGTCGGTCTGCATGCCTGATAGGATCGCAATTCCGGCATTAGTGACACCAAGGGGTCGGCGATCGCCGACATCCCAAGCGAGCACCTGGATGGGATAGGTCCCTAGTTGCCTTGCCACGCAGACCGTATCAAGCCCCGCACGGCGTGTGAGAAAGCCGGTGTCGCCGATTTCACCAACGGCAGCCCTCAGATGAGGACTGACGATATCGAGCAGTGGATCGCGTGTCCGGCGCGATAGTGCCAGGAGCGGTATCTGCTCGCCAACGACATACCGTCGAGTGCCCGGTCGCTGCTCGACGATGCCTTCCGCAACCAGGATGCTCAGTATGCGATGCGTCGTCGGGCGAGTAAGCTCCGCGTGCATCGAAATCTCGGTGAGTTTTAGGCCGGTCTCGCGGGCCGTCGCCAGAATGCGCAACACCGCCACTGCTCTCTGAATGCTCTGCGTTCCGCCCGGCAGATCATCGGACGCAGTGTCGGCCCCAGTCGTACCGCGATGGCCACGAGCTATCATGAGACGTGCCCCGAAAGTAGAACTTCTCCCGGCGAGATGCTGGTCACGGTGACACGTCTCCTCGACAGTGTCCACAATGTGGAAACAATCCGTGCTTTTCGATTGCGTCGAAAGGGGTTCACGGCGGATTGTGCGCCGGCGCATCGTGTTGAATGGGTAGCTAACTAAGATCGGGAGGCAATCATGACGTTGGCGCGGAGACACTGTTACGCTCTCATGGTGGCGTTTGTGATGTTAGTTCAGTTCTCGGCATTCACTGCCTCACAGGAAGCCAAACCAAGCTGGTCTATCCCATCCGATGTGAAGTCGGAGCTGATCAACGGCTACCGGATCGCCTATAAGGACGAGGGGCACGGTACAGCGATCGTGTTTGTCCACGGATCTAATGCGGATTACCGAAGTTTCGCTCCACAGATCGTAGCTCTTGCATCGTCATATCGGGTAATAGCGCCCAGCTTGCGGCATTACTATCCCGAACAGTGGAACGGCGAAGGCTCGGATTTTACCATTGAGCAGCACGCTGCCGATGTCGCAGCGCTTATCAGAATGCTTAACCTGGGAAAAGTCCATCTTGTGGGCTGGTCACGTGGTGGCGCGGTCGCGATCGAAATCGCGAAGGCTCATCCCGATTTGGTACGCACGCTCGTGATGGAGGATGGCGCGATCCTTATGCCCGTCGAGGAGACGCCTGAAACGCGGAGCGCCGCAGAGTTGAGGGCCAAAAATAACAAGGCGATTCAGGAGCACCTGCGGGCGGGGGACCCGAACAAAGCTGCCGAGGTGCTTGTCGATGGCTTGACCGGCCCCGGAGCATGGCAAAGACTTCCCGAGCCGCGGAAACAGGTCGTCCTCGACAATATCTATACTGCGCTAGGCGACAAGATGATCCGGCCCTCGACGACTTGTGACCAGCTAAAGAAATTTGACTTTCCAGTGCTGCTTATGACCGCCGAGAAAAGTCCCAAGAGTTATGCATTTTCTTATGGTGAGATGAAGAAGTGCGCAGCGTTTCCCGATCCAATCGTCATTCCCGGTGCAGCACACAACATCCATGGTGGGAACGTCGATGCTTACAACAAAGCCCTCATGACCTTTTTTGAGCGGGCAGAGGCAAAATAGCAAGCAAGGGCGGATTAGCGAAGCGTAATCCGCCGTCCTGTTGGGCGCTCTCCGTCGCTCGTAAATCGTGGGCGGCTAGTTAGCCCTATTCTGAATGGCCGTTGGTAGAGTGCGGGATTTATTCTTCCTGCAATACACGGCGACCGCACCGGCGTTCCTCTGCAGGCGATTGTAATCCAGTACACTGTTGCTTGCCGCCGCGTTGTAGTAGCCGCTCATGAAATATGTTACAAAATCTCGATCCGCTGGACCGTACCCCAACCAACTTCCGCAAGTCATCTTGTTAAAATCCAGTGTAGCGTTGGGCACCGCGGCTACGCCGATCGATTTTTCCAAGCCTGCCATCACACCGGCACCCGGATTGGATTGGCACCACGCTCTTACGCTTGCGACATTTGCCCGATGCAGGTCAAAATCTACAAACGTCCTCCGACTTTGATAACTAAACCAGCCCGTCATCCAGGCCGAGAACTTGCTCGACGGTTCAGCCGGCATGGCGAGATATTCGCCGCAGGTGACGCTGCGAATATCGACCAATGTGACAAGCGCTGCATTAGCGAATGCCGGGACAATCGAGATCACGAACGTAAGAATAATCAACCTGTATCTCATTGTGGTAACCTTCCGCTGTAACGGGTGATCGACCAGACCAATCGCGATTTAAACCCTGCACCGACGCTCATGATCCCAAAAAGTCATTGCCTTTAATGGCGCGTGCGGGGTTTCCAGTTGATCTAGATCAACGGCGGCGGACCCAACTCTCTGTCCGCATCGGGTCAAAAACGGTAATGCCCTGACCGAGCGGAACATTTCCGCTTGGCCCCCAAGACCTGATATCGGCGCGTTAACGCGTACACGCCCTGATCCGCCCTACGACTCACTGCCCAAGCTTCGCCAGCTTCCCTTGCTTGGCGGCTTTGACAGACCGCACCGCATCCTCCTCCAGCAGCAGCCGCTCCGCCACCGCGCGCGCGGCCTCGCGTTCCACCGCCGCCACATAGGCCGCATCGTCGGCGTAGCGCGCTGATATCGACGGGCGCGGATCGTTGGCGTCCTTGCGGGCGGCCTCATCAGGCGCGAACGGCAGCACGGCGCCCTGCAGGGGATAGAACGCGGTCGGTCCAAAGCCTTGCGCGCGGGGATTCCAGCCGGTGTAGGTCGCGCGCGGTGCGGCCAGCGCCAGCATGCGGACGCCTGCGATCGCCATGCCGTCGGCATCGGCGCGTGGCACGAACACGGGATAGCGCCCGATCTCCTTGGCCGGCAGCGCGCTCTGGTCGGAGAAGGCGTTGGGCGTGTGGATGGCCTTGTAGGGCAGGCCGGGGATGTTCGCCGGCACGGCGCCTTCGGCCGGCACCAGCGTGCCATGGGCGCGCATCGGCACGCGGCTCGCGGGCGGCGCCACGCCGTCGCGGATCCAGCTGTCGAGGTCGGTGAGCAGGGCCCGCATCGGCGCGCCCGCATGCATCGGGTTCTGCGGCAGCGCCATCGCAGGCATGGTCTTCATGCGGTCGTCGGGGGCGGCGAAATGCGGCGTGCCCGCGATCATGTAGGCGCGCACATTGTCCGGCAGGTCTAGGTGATCGCCCCTGAGGTCGGTGACCAAGCAGCGAGGCGTGCGACGCCCACCATTCGTGCTCGCTGTCGGTCTGCATCACCCTGGGGCAGGTCGCCGACAGCGCGCAGCGGCGCGAGAGGCCGTCGGTGCGGCCGGAGAGGGGATCGCTCAGCGTCGCATAGGTGAACGGGAACAGATCGGCCTGCCACGCCGGGTCCTGCGGATGGCGCGGATTGCGGCCGGGCTGGCCGAACCGCAGATTGGTCGCCATCCGCCGCGTGCCGGCGATGTGCGGCATCAGCCCCTCGAACACGACGCGGCCGCGCGTGTCCTCGTTGAAACCGAGATAGAGGAAGTCGCGCAGGAAGCGCCCGGACTGCGAGACCCCGAAGCCGATGGCGCGGTTGACCGATGGATTGAGGCCCACCAGCAGCGGATTGGCTGACGTGCGATCGTGCTTGAGAAAACTGGCGACGTCGCGCACGGCGGCGAACGCCATGCCGAGAACAGCGGGGTCGCGCGCCGTGTAGGTGATTTCGTAGAGCGCGCCGGCATCAAAACCGTCCGGCCGGGTGATCTCCACCGTGGTCGGATCGACCAGCTTTGCGGCAAGCGCCGGCGGCGTCTGGCGCGGATCGGCCCAGGCGGCGCGGACGGTGACTGCAAGATTGGCGGGATCGGCCGCGGGCCAGGTCAGCGTGGCGCGCACCGGGCTCGTCGTGTTGTCGAACACGAATTCCTCGCGCGCAGGCCCGGTGATGCCCTTCAGGACCGGTGCGGCCAGCGCCAGCTGGCCCGGCTTCGAGACCATGTCGGCCTGCCAGCCCACCCAGACCATCGTGTAGCCGCGGCGATGCAGGAAGCCGATGCCGGCGTCGTCGGACGCCTCGGCGCGGTTGGCGCCGGGCTGTGCGGAATCGTCGAACAATTGCGGCGCCAGCTTGCGTCCGCGGTTGGGCACTTCGAGCAGCAGCGTGCCATTGCCGCGCGAGGCATCTGACGGGCGCAGGATCACGACGTCGGCGACTGCTTCTACCTTGCCTTCCGCCGTGCGCGGCGCCAGCGCAAGGTCGGTGATGACAGCGTTGCGGTCATCCGCGGGGTCGAGCGCGATCGTCGCGCGTGCGGTGATCCGTTCGTAGGTGCCGACATCGCCAAAGCTGCGTCCGGCGAAAGCGGGGATGCGTTCGCTGATCTCGAACCTGATAACCTGGGCGCTCAACGCGGTGGGGAGCCAACATGCTGCCGCGAGCGCTAGTGCCACGATCCTGCGCATGGCCTGTCTCCTTCCCTGATACGCCCTGGGGTTGGCCCTAGGGCTATCGCATATGGCCCTTTGTGGGCCTGTAAGTGTCTCGGCCTTCATGGTGCGAGACGCCGGTCGCGAGCAGCGGTTCGCACAACCGCGGGCCGCCGATCATTTCGACCGCCATGGGGTCATCCGCGGTATCCAGCGCGGGACGGCGGCGCGGAACTCCTCGTACTCTCTCCCAAACGTCTGCTCGAGCGTGGGTTCTTCGTACGCCACGACGAAGACGTGGAAGGCGAGCCAGAGCAGCGCGCCGTAGACGATGAGGCGCCAATCGCCCATCAGCACCGCTTGACCCAGGATGATGGCAACGACCGCGACGTATATTGGATTGCGCACATAACGGTAGAGACCGGTCACCACGAGATTCCGGGTCGGCGCGATGGGCGCGGGGGTGCCGAGACCCTGCAGCGCGAAACGCGCAAATGCGTCAACGAGCCCAGGCACGCCTGCGAGAATCATTATCGCGCCGATGCCGCGCGTCAGCTCCAGACCAAGGAACGGCGGCTGGAGTTGCCAACCCGTGATCGACCATGGAACGAGCCCCGCCAGCGTACATGGAGCGACCACGAAGAAAACCGCCGAGCCCAGCACGGCAATGGTTCGTTGCACGGCGGTTCCCGACACTCGCTGCGAGCTCATTCCAAGCTCCCCTTCATGGTTTCCCGTCGTCATCCGGGTGCCGACACGCTCGCCATGTTATCCCAAAAGCGGAAACCGCGCACGGCTAAAGCCAGAATGCCACGGCGGCAACGAGGCACAGGGCTGAGAAGCAGTTCCGAGCGAGTTTATCGTAGCGCGTTGCGATGCGCCTGAAGTCCTTGAGCCTGCAGTAGCAGCGCCGTTCGTCTTGTCGATCATCCCCTTGCAAATGGCTGCAATGTGTTAATCTCGGCGAAGCAGGAAACCCATTCCAGCGGTGCGGGCAAGAACGCTGAAGGAGACCAACATGAGCCGCCATCCTGATTTCGTGCCTCAAGGTGTGATCCCCGCGGTTCTGCTGCCCTTCCACGAAGATCTGTCGATCGACGAGGCGAGTTTCCGCGCTCACCTGCGCGATGTCGCTGATGTGCAGGGGCTGTCCGCGCTCACGGTCAATGCGCACTCGACCGAGGTCGCCTCCTGCACGCGCGAGGAACAGCGCCGCGTCATGGCGATCACGGCTGAGGAAGTAGGTGACAGGTTGCCGATCGTTCACGGCATCTGGGCCGATGGCAGCCTGGAAGCGGCGCGGATTGCGCGCGAGGCTGCGGCCGGCGGCGCCTCGGCGCTGCTGGTGTTTCCGCCGGCGCCGTTCACGATCGGCCAGACGGCCGCGATGGCGCTGGCGCATTTCAAGACCATTGCGGATGCGACCGATCTGCCGCTGATCGTGTTCCAGTATCCGCTGGCGACCGGGCAGGGCTATCCGGCCGCGACGCTGGAGTGGCTGTTCGAGGAAGTGCCAACCATTCGCGCCATCAAGGACTGGACGCCGCTGGTGCCGCAGCATGAGGCCCACATCCGCGCGCTGCAGGGGCGCAAGCGTCCTATCAATGTTCTCTCGACCAACAGCGCGTGGCTGCTGAGCTCGCTGGTGCTGGGCTGCAACGGCCTGTTGTCCGGCAGCGGCAGCGTCATCGCCGACCTGCAGGCGCGGCTGTTCCGTGCCGTGCAGGCCAACGATCTGGCCGAAGCCCGCCGGCTCAACGACCGCATCTACCCGACTGCGCGCGTGTTCTATGCCGATCCCTTTGTGGACATGCACAACCGCATGAAGGAGGCGCTGGTGCTGCTCGGCAAGCTGCCGCGCGCCGTGGTGCGTCCGCCGCTGGTCAAGATATCAGAGACCGAGATCGCGCGGATTCGCGACGCGCTGATCGAGGCGGGCTTGCTCGAGACGAGGGCCGCGCTGGGGCGCAACGCGGCGTAGCGATTCCCGCCGCCGGGGCCGCATCGGAGGCCAAATCCGGCCGTCCAGCCACCCAAACCGCACAGGGGTGGGCGCACTGCCACACGCCGTGCACTTGAGTCTGTTCGGCGCTCCGCTGATCAAGTCAGGCGGTTCCCACAGCCGCCTTACACTCTTCATGCCGCGGCCTTGCTTTTGTCAAAGCTACAGGGAGTGTTTGTCGGGTTCGTGGACGAATCCGACCGCTCTTCCTGGGCAGCAGCGGACGGGAAGGGGAACGCCTGTGAATGTCACGACCGCGCCGCACTCGGCTGAAGCCAACGACATCCTGACGGCGCAAGCCGATGAGCGGCTGGCGCACGCCTATGACCAGATCGCGCGTGCCGACGAGCAGCTCGCGCGGCTGACCGCGCAGCTTGGGAGGATGGAACAGGAGACTGCTCCCCATCCTTCGGCCATTCCGCCGTCAGCGCTTTTGCGCCGGCGGCTGCCATCGCGCGGCAGGCCGGCGCTCCGTGGCTTCATCGGCCTGCTTGCGGCGACGTGTATCATCGGCGCCGCCTTGATGTCGCAGTCCTCCTATGGCGAAGCGGCCAGGCCGATCATCGCCCGATGGGCGGCGCCGTATGTCGGTTCGGTTTCCTGGCTGCAGTCCACCAATGACGAACTGCCCGCGGGGCCCGGCCCATCCAGCGTTCGTCTGAGCTCCGCGGAGGCGGCACCTGCGCTAGCAACACTTGCAGCGCCGGCCGCGCCGCAAGGCAACGCGTCGCCGGCGGTCTTGTCGTCTTCCGAGCTTACGCAATTGCTGCAGACAATGGCGCGCGATCTCTCGACCCTGCAGCAGGGCATTGAGCAGCTGAAAGCGAGCCAGGAACGCCTGGCGAGCGACAATGCCAAGGCCGCTGAGCAGTTCAGGGAAGGCCAGGCACAGCTGGCGCGCCTTGTCGCCAAGGCTCCTGAAAAGGCTTCCGAAAAGGCCCCCGAGCCGGACCCGCGGGCGAGGACCGCGGCCCCGCCGCCGCGGCCAATCGCCGAGCCCGCGCGTCGGCCCGCGCCGGCGCAGGCGTCATCGCAAGCCAGGGCGCAGCCGCTTCAGTTGCAGCCGGCGCCGCGCTAGCTCACTTCATTCCCATGCAGCTCGCATAGAACGTCGTCGTCGCCGGCCAGTCCGAGAACATGCCGCGGACGCCGACCTGTTTGGCAAGCACATCCAGCACCGTCAGCGTGTCGCCGTCGCGGTCGATCGGCAGGCTTGACCGAGCTGTGGTAGAAGCCGCCGCCCTTGTGCAGCGGGCCGTCGCGCTCCAGCGACCAGCCGATCAGGTCGAGGCCGGCGGCTTTGGCCGCCTTGGCATAAGCGGAGGGCACGATCTCTTTGTTCTCGTTCAGCGTCAGCATCGTCCAGATCGGCGGACCGAGGATGCGCGACGCCGGATGCTTTCAACTCGGCCATCGACGGCTTCCAGGTCTCGGGTTTGTTCGGGTCGAGGCCCGCTTCTCGTAGCGCTCCTCGAGATAGACGGCCTGCGCGGCGAAGTCCGGCTCGGTCTTCACCCAGATAGAGGATGTCGCCGAGATTGAAGCTCTGCGCGAACACGTCGCTCGGCCGGGATGCCGGCAGCCTTGTAGGCGGCGATCATCTGGCTGGCGTACTTCTCCTGCGTGTAGTCGCCGCCGAACGGCATCGGCACTTCCGGCGCTTTCAGCTCCGGCGTGAATTTCGCGCCAAGGCTCTTGATCAGCGCGATGCTCTCGTCATGGGTCATCAGCGTGCCGGTGGCGGCATAGAGATCGGTGCGCCAGCGCGGCGTGCCGTTGATGTATTCCTCGACCGTCTTCGCGTCGGCATTGAAGCCGTCCATCTTGGCGGTCAGCCGACGGAATTCGGCGAGCGTGATGTCTGACGTGCAGCACTTGGCCGACGCCTTCTTGCCCGTCGCGGGATCGGCGGGGGCGAACGGCTGCGTGCATTTGGCGGCGAGATCAGGCACGGCGAGGATGTTGGTCGTGGTGTGCAGGTCGCATTGCGAATGCCGGCAGACCAGCTCGCGGTCCTTGGTGAAGGTGACGTCGCATTCGATCACGCCGGCGCCCATGCGCGCGGCCGCGAGATAGGATTCCTTGGTGTGCTCCGGAAACATCAGCGCCGCGCCGCGGTGGCCGATGGAAAAATCGCTCTTGTGGAACGGCCCGGTGCATTGGCTGAGCTTTTGCTTCAGCGGCCCGTCCTTCATCTTGTCCACGAGATAGAACGGCCGCGGCCCGATCTGCGCTTCCTTGGGCAGAGGCCCATCCTGCGCCGCGGCAGGCAGGGCGGCTGCCAGGGTCAGGAGCGTAGCGAGCAGGGCGGAGCGAAGGCGGATGGACATGGGTGGCACCCCGAATGAAGCATTGCGACGGGCCGATATATCACGGAGCATGTGACGGTTGCGTGTTCGGTCACGCCAATCGAAAAACATCCTGGGGAGGGCCTGCATGGCCGAGCGGATCAATCGCTGCATCGAGTTGTTGGCGCAGGATCAGGCCATCTATTACGAGGGCCCGCACAGCGGCCATGTGCTCACCCATGCGCAAGGCGCCGCCGATGCCGCGAGCTGGGCCGATTACATCAATGTCGGCATGGAGCACGGCTCCTTCGATATGGCCGGTCTTGGCGAGTATATGCGCGGCATGGTGGACGCCGGGCCGACACGGTCGGGGCATCGCACGCCGACAGTTATCATTGAGGCGCCGGTCAACGGCATCGACGCCGCGCATGTCCGTTACAATGCCTGGCAATTCCGCCAACTTCTGGCCCGGGGCGTGCACGGCATCCTGCTGTGCCAGACCGAAAACGCCGACGCGATGCGGGCGTTCGTGGAATCCTGCCGCTATCCGCACAACACGATCGGCGTCGATCCCGCGCTCCCGACGCCGCTGGCGCGGCTGAAGGGAGCGAACGGCAGGGTTGACGCCGCCGCTGGCCACCTTGGCGTCGGCACCCGCGGGCGCGGCGCGGAGACCACGGCGGCGCCGGTGTGGGGCCTCTCCGCCGAAGACTACATGGCGCGCTGCGATCCCTGGCCGCTCAATCCGGAAGGAGAACTGCTGCTGGGCGTGAAGCTGGAGAGCCCGGAAGGCATCGCCAATTGCGAGGAGATTTGCGCGGTGCCGGGCCTCGGCTTTGCCGAGATCGGCCCGGGCGACCTCAGTCTTTCGCTCGGCTACCGCACCGTTCCGCGCGAGCCGTTTCCGCCGGAAATGCGAGAGGCCCGCGAGCGCGTGCTGGCGGCCTGCCGCAAGAACGGCGTCGCCTTCCTGCAGTCCTGCTCGCCTGACGACGTGATCGCCAAGATCGATCAGGGCGTGCGCGTGTTCGCCGGCCACAGCGAGCCGGCCGCCAACAAGGGCAGGGCCTATCAGAAACGAAAGATGCCGGTGTAAAACCGCGAGACAACAAACGGAGGAAACCGATGCCGTCAGCCTATTTCATCGTCCGCGCCACCGTCGCCGATCCCGTCAAAACGCGCCGCGTTCGACGCCTGGTATTCGCGCGAGCATCTGCCGGATGCGGTCAAGACATTCGGCGCGCAGAAGGGCTGGCGGTTCTGGAGTGCTATCGACCCGTCGCTGCACCAGGCGATGTATCAGTTCACCGATCTGGCCGCGCTCGAACGCGCCACCGGCGGCGAAGAGACCAAGCGGCTGGTCGCCGACTTCGACCGCGACTGGCCCGGCGTGACTCGC
Source organism: uncultured Alphaproteobacteria bacterium (assembly GCA_963726865.1). Lineage (GTDB taxonomy): Bacteria > Pseudomonadota > Alphaproteobacteria > Rhizobiales > Xanthobacteraceae > Bradyrhizobium. The sequence goes on from CAVSEE010000020.1 coordinate 69,750, forward strand.
ACGCGCGAAGTGCTGGTGCTCGCGGAAGAGTTAGCGGGGACGTAGCCGCCGCGCAGCGGTACCACGGCGAGGAAGCGCCAACCGCCCCACGTCCTCGACCGGTCGCCGCTCGGACGCGCACTTCCGACCTCCTCCCCGCGGCGCGTGCCGCAAACATGAACGCGCGGTTCAGCACGCGTTCATCGCGAAGCAGTGAAACTCGCTTCGCATCACGCGCGACTGGAGGAGGGAAACATGGAACGCCGGGAATTTCTCAAGTTCGCCGCGGGCATTGCGGCCGGCATGGCGGCGCTGGCCGCCACCGCGCAGGCCGCTCCGCTGATGCCGCAGCCTCTGAACGAGGATGCAAAACTGCCGCAAAATCCGGACGCACAGCCCGCCGTGACCTCAGGCGATGAAGTCGATCGCCTGCAGCCGGAGGAAGTGCGCTGGGGCCACCGTGGCTGGGGCCGCCATCGCGGTTGGGGCCGCCGCCATTGGGGTTGGCGCCGCCGCCGCTACTGGGGCTATCGCCGCCGCCGCTATTGGGGATGGCATCGCCGCCGTCGCCGGGTTTGGCGCCGTCACTACCGCCGCCGTTACTGGTGAGCGGGATCGCGTAGCGGACCCGTTTCTCACGTTGAGCTTTCGACCAGTCCAACCAAGCAGAGGGGAACTTCGATGAAGATACTTGCAGCATCGCTGCTGTCGCTCGGCCTCGGCCTTGCGGCGGTCTCCGCATCACAGGCGATGCCGGTTGCGCCGATCGCGTCGTCGCAGGCCGGAAGTGATCCAGGTCGCGCAGGGTTGCGGGCCGGGCTTCCACCGCGGACCGTACGGCGCCTGCCGTCCGCTCTACAGCTGCCCGCTCGGCTGGCATCCGGGACCTTACGGCAAGCAGTGTTTCCCCAACCGCCGTTGGTGATGCGGCATGCATGCAGGAGGGCAGGGATCGCAAGATCCCTGCCTTTCTCGTTTGCTGGCGTGAACTAGCCCGCGGTCGCGCCGAACAGCGCGGCAAAGCGCCGTTCGCCATTGCGGGTGAAATTGACGACGCGGCTGCCCGGCGTCGCATCGCGCGCCGCCCAGTTCAGCTCGGTGAAGCGCGTCATGATCGCCGCACCCAGGGTGCCTGCGAGATGATGACGCCGCTCGCTCCAGTCGAGGCAGGCCTTGCACACCGGCCGGCGCGGATGGGCCAGCGTATCCGCATCGATCTGCAGGCTCTCGGCCATGAAGCGCTTGCCTTCGCCGGTCAGTTCGATCGCATCCTTGGTCTGCCGCACCAGACGTTGTTTGCGTAAGGAATCGAGCATCTGCACGCCGAGGTCGCCGGCGAGATGGTCGTAGCAGATGCGGGCGCGGCGCAGCGCCGGATCCTTCGGCCCGGTGCGCACCCGCATGTGGCCCGCGCGCGCGGCAAGGTCCGCAAGGCCCTCCAGCACATGGCCGACCTCGGGACCGGTGAGACGGTAGTAGCGATGGCGGCCCTGCTTCTCCGGCTCGATCAGCCCGCCGGCCTCGAGCTTGCCCAGATGCGAACTCGCGGTCTGCGGCGTGATGCCGGCCTCCTGCGCCAGCTCGCTGGCGGTGAGCGCGCGGCCGCTCATCAGCGCGGTCAGCATGTTGGCGCGCGCGGGATCGCCGACCAGCGAGGCGACCAGGGAGATGTCGGGACCAGCTTTCATAGTTCGATGATAGCCGAAGCATCGATGTCGGGCAAGGGCGTAGTGTCGACGATATCGAATTCGATCATTGCGCGCGGAACGAAACAGCATCGTTCCGCGCGAACGAGGCTCCCATGACCGTCACCGTCTTCATCCGCTACCAGCTCGATCCCTTCAAGCGCGCGATGTTCGAGCAGTATTCGAAGAACTGGCTCAGCATCATCCCGAAATGCGGCGGCGACCTGATCGGCTACTGGATGCCGCATGAGGGCACCAACAACATCGCGTTTGCGCTGATCTCCTTCGACAGCCTCGCTGCTTACGAGAGTTATCGCGCACGGCTGCGGGCAGACAGCGAGGGGATGGCGAACTTCAATTTTGCCGAGGAGAACCAGTTCATCCTCGCCGAGGAGCGCACCTTCCTGCGCAAGGTCGTGGCGTAAGCCGACTGGCGGAGACGCGGCCGCATCACTATGTTCCCCGCGCAAAACAAACAACATGGGGAGAAGTCATGCTGACAACTGCTGACAAACGCGCCGCCTTCAAGAAGCTGCACGAGGCCGGCTGCTTCATCATCCCGAATCCGTTCGATGTCGGCAGCGCCAAGGCGTTGCAGCATCTCGGCTTCAAGGCGCTGGCCTCCACCAGCGCCGGCTTTGCCTGGACCATCGGCAAGGCCGACAACCGCGTCACCGTCGACGACGTCTGCGACCATCTCGCCGCGATCTCTGCGGCGGTCGATATCCCCGTCAATGCCGACTTCGAGGACGGCTTTGCGCACGAGCCGGAAAAAGTTCACGCCAATGTCGCGCGCGCGGTGAAGACCGGCATCGCGGGCCTCTCGATCGAGGATTTCACCGGCGACAACGCCAAGCCGCTGTTCGATCGCGCGCTCGCGGTCGAGCGCATCAAGGCGGCGCGCAAGGCGATCGATGCCGACAAGTCCGGCGTGCTGCTCACCGGCCGCTGCGAGGCATTCTTGCGCGGGGTGAAGGATATGAATCTCGTGATCGACCGGCTCACGGCCTATGCCGAAGCCGGCGCCGATGTTCTCTATTCGCCGGGCATCTCGACCAAGGAAGAAATTGCCACCGTCGTGAAGGCCGTGCATCCAAGGCCGGTCAATCTGCTGGTCGGCGCGGCCGGTCCGTCGCTGGCGGACGCGGGCGCGCTCGGCGTGCGCCGCATCAGCGTCGGCGGCGCGCTGGGGCGGATGGCCTGGGCCGGCTTCATGAAGGCGTCGAAGGAGATGGCCGAGAAGGGCACGTTCGGCGAATTCGCCAACGGTTATCCCGGCGGCGAACTGAACAAGATGTTTCAGTAGACCAAAAGAAAGCGCCGCGGACGCATCGTCCGCGGCGCAGTTGCTCTCGCTGCTTACTCGTTACTTGTTACTTCGCACCGGGGTTATCGGTGGTCTGCGGCGTGCTCGGCGACGGCGCCGCCGGACGGGCCGGGGCTGCGCCGGTGGTCGTGCCAGGCTCGCTGTTGGCCTTCGGCGTCACGTCACGCATGCCCGGAGGCGCGGCCGGATTGGCCGGCTGGGTCTGCGCGGTCCGCGCGCTCGGCTCGGTGCCGGCCTGGTTCACGCTGGTGTTGTTCAGCCCATAGAACAGCGCGCCCAGCACCACGGCAATCGCGACCGCAAACATCGCGATCTTGGTGCCGCTCGGGCCGCTTTCGTCGAGCATCGGATCGGGCTGGATCTCGTTGTCGAGACTGTTCAGACGCGCCTGACGCGCGATCTCTTCGTCCGACAGCGGAGCGCGGGTGGGATCGGTAGGTTGGTAAGCCATGATCGGTTCCTCCAATTGCCCGGTAGACAACCTCCGGGAGCCATCGATGTTCCGGGAACCGCGGTGCGTTCATTGCAGACTGTTCATGATGGAACCGGCGTCCTAAGTTCCATCGGTCTGCCGAAGAGGATTCGATGCTGAGCCTGCCGACCGGCGATTTCGTGCTGTACTGGCTGTCACTGCGTGGCGCTGGCGGCGCAGGCGATGACGGCGGCGCTCGCCGCCGGCCGGCGCAGCATGGATTGGGCGGGGGTGTGCATGCTCGGATGCATCACCGCGCTCGGCGGCGGCACCATCCGCGACGTGCTGCTCGGGCATTATCCGCTGGTCTGGATCGAGCGCCCGTCCTATCTCGCCATCACGGCGATTGCCGCGCTGCTCACCATTCCGATCGCGCGCGCCGTGCACCGGCTCACTGCCGCGTTCCTCGTGCTGGATGCGATCGGGCTGGTCGTCTTCACCATGGCCGGCTGCGACGTCGCCTGGCAGACGAATGCCTCGCTGCCGATCGTGATCGTCGCCGGAATGATCACGGGATGCGCCGGCGGCGTGCTGCGCGACATCCTCTGCAACGACGTGCCGCTGCTGTTCCGCTCCGAGCTCTACGCCAGCGTCTCCGTCGTCACCGGTCTGTTCTATGCCACCGCTTTCGGCCTGAAGCTGAACGACGAGATCTGGACTGCGCTCACCTTCGTGCTCGGCATCACCCTTCGCCTGCTCGCGATCCGCTACAAATGGGAGATGCCGAAATTCGTGTTCGGCGAGGACAAGCACTAGCAGATCTCCTTCGACGCGTGTCAGGTGAGTTCTTCACTTGAGAAGGTCAGAAGCGGTAGTTCAAGCCAACGCGCGCCACATTGAAGTTGGTGCGGCTGTAGTTCGCGGTGATGGAACTGAGCGCAGTGCTGGCGCCCGCGAACATCGCGTGCACCAAAGCCGGTTCGGTGACCGAATTGCCGCCCAGGTTCACATACAAATACTCGGCCTTGAGTGTCACATTGCTCCTGACGGCGTATTCGAATCCGGTGCCCGCCGTCCATCCGGTGGCTAAACGGCTCGACGATCCGGCAAAGCACGTCGTGCCCGCGAAGCAATTGTAGCCAAAATTGATGTCAAAGGCGCTGATGTCGCCTGTCGTGCTGTCAAGACGCGCGGTGTGCTCGACCCGGCCATAGGCAACTCCGCCGGTGACATAGGCCAGCAAGCGGTCGGCGGACTGATAGCCCAGACGCAGCCGCGTCGTGCCGAACCAGTTCTGCCGATCCGTCATCTTCGTCGACGTGAGCGAATTGAGCGGAAAGGCCGTGTTGGCGTTGAGCGAAAGCTGTGGCGTTGCGTCGAGTCCGACGCCCGAAGGCCGCTCCAATGGAAATCGCTCTCAATGGCCAAGCACGACATTGCTGTGAAACTGGTAATTGTAGCCGGCCTGGACGCCGCCGAGCGCAGCCGGAGAATTCGATGACGTCTGAGCGTCGTGATCGGTCGACGCCGCGGGTAAGGAAGGTACTAAATCGCAAGCGGAAGGACATTCACGGCGTCGGCCTCGCGGTACCCAGCCGAAGCCTACGTTGACGCCCAGCATAGAAGCCCGGTCCAGTTGTAGATGGCGGGTCGGCGCGGGTTGAGCCGAATGCGCCGCTGGTGTGCCGGTTCAATGCACAGCAGCTATGCCGCAGACGCACGGTTCGTTGATGACTTGACGCACGTGCGCCTCCCGGAAATCGGCCACGCGACAGGCGCGGACCACGTGAAAATCATGCCAGCGACGATATGCGAGGCGCGAAAAGCCGTCGTCGCCGATCCCGAACTCGATGGTGGCGCTTTGCGTGATAGTGGCGTGCGAAGGCACTTTGCCGAAGGGTGTATTCATTCGGCCACGGCCGCACCGGCTCAATGGCTCCGCGCTATCGCGTATTACGAAGTCTGAATGGACTTTTGCGAACGATCCCGGGCGCTACTCGCCCTGAACCACATCGCAATCGGGTGCGACAATATGGTATGGGGAACAACCCGATCATGACCAACCCGGCTGCTCCACGCTATCCGATGCGCCTCTCGACGGATGCATTTCCCGAGGCGGTGAGGCTATCGGCATGGCGCGAGATTTACGGAAGAAACGTCGCTCAATTCGACATAGAGCCGCTTGACGACCTTCCATTCCATGCAGACGTCACGTTTCATCAACTGGCAGGCATCGGCTTTGCGGTCGGCTCGCGCTCCGACGCGAACTACCTGATGACACCGGCGCTCGCGGCTCGTTCGCGGGACAACGTCATTTTCGGAGTGGTCATCCAGGGGACCGGCTTTATCTCCCAATTCGATCGCGAGGCGACCATCGATGCCGGCAGCGCTGTGCTGCTGTCAGGCAACGATCCCGTCGGCTTTCGCGCTGCGCAACCGCGGACGGGGGCTCACATTGGCGCTGCCGCGGGATTCCTTCATGCCGATGATCGCCAATCCCGAACGGGGCTTTCGCAAAGGCCATCCCGGCCAGTACGACGGCGCTACGGCACCTGATCGACTACCTCGCCATTGTGCAGTCCGATCTCGAGCTGGCTTCGATCGATCTCAGGCGGGTGATGGCGCAGCATGTCACGGATCTTGCGGTGCTGGCTGTCGGTGCGACCCGAGAGGTCGCGGCAATCGCCAGACCGCAGAGGGCTGCGCGCTGCGCGCCTGCTCGCGATTCGAAGCGCGAGATCGACCGCCGGTTCGCCGATCCGGACTTCTCGCTCCCGGTGCTCGCAAGCCGGCTCGGCATCACGCCGCGATACATCCAGACCCTGCTGGCCGAAAACGACGCATCATTTGTCGACGAGGTCATCCAGCGGCGTTTGAAGCGCGCGCACGAGATGCTCTCAGTCTCCGCTTCTACGGCGGGATGACGATCATCGAATCTGGCGCGACCACTGCGGCTTTGCGTCGGTGTCGAATTTTCATCGCGATGTTTCGCCGCGTCTTTGGCAACGACACCGTCGGAAGTGCGGACGCAGGCGCTTGAAGATGCACGACGGATGACCATGCGGCGCAAGTGAGCGGTACGTCGAGCGGTCACGTCGCTCAACGCGTTTGCCGCGCCTTGGCGATCTCCGCGCCGTCACCGCCGGCGCCGCGTTGCCCCAGGCGTTGCGGATGTAGGTCGTGACATCGGCGATCTCCTGGTCGGAGAGCTTTGCGGCATAGGCCGGCATCGATCCCGTGTTCGGCGCGCGCGGCGTGGTGATGCTTTCGGCGCCGTCGAGAATGATGCGGATGGTGCTCGTGGGATCGACATGATTGCAGGTTCGCATTGGCAGGCAGCGGCGGATAGATCCGCGGCGCGCTGGAGCCGTCGGCCTCGTGGCAGGCGATGCAGGCGCCGCGATAGACCTTTTCGCCATCCGCCATCTGCGCGGACGAGGGCGGGGCGACCTTCGGCTCCGCTGCGCCCGACGGCAGGGATTTCAGGTAGACCGCGATGGCTTTGATATCGCCGTCGCTCATCTTCGAGGTCGAGTTGAGGACGACCTCGGACATCAACGGCCCGGCATGGCTCTTGGCGTTGCGGCCGCTCTGCAGATATTCGGCGATATCTTCCGCGCTCCACGATTTCAGCCCGCTGCGCGCGGCGGCATCGAGCCTCGGCGCGAACATCGTGTCGACGCGGCTGCCGCCAAAGGCCTGGTCGCGCTTGTCGCCGCCAAGCCAGGTTTTCGGCGTATGGCAGGCGCCGCAATGGCCGAGCCCCTCGACCAGATAGCGGCCGCGATTCCACTCGGCGCCCTTGGCCTGATCCGGCATCAGGAAGCCGGGCTGAAGATAGAGCCAGTTCCACAGCCGCATCCCGGCGCGGATAGTTGTAGGGAAAGCGCAGCTCCGCCGGCTTCACCTTGTTGCGCACCGGCTCGAGCGTTCCGAGATAGGCGCGGATCGCCAGAATGTCGTCGCGGACCAGCCTGGTGAAATAGGGGTAGGGGAAGGCCGGATAGTAGCGCGTGCCATCGGGCGCCACGCCCTGGCGCATCGCGCGCAAGAAATCCTCGTCGCTCCAGCCGCGGATGCCGGTTTCGCGGTCCGGCGTCAGGTTGGGCGCATAGATGCCGCCAAACGGGGTGTCGATCCGCTTGCCCCCGGCAAACGGCTTTGCGGGATCGGCGGTATGGCAGCTGGCGCAATCGCCGGCCACGACCAGCGCCTTGCCGCGCGCGATCGTCTCCTCCGACGGCTCGGCCGCCTCGCAGCGGAATGCACCGCACAAAACGAGGGCGACGAGAATCGTAGCTGAGGCTATGACCGGTCTGCTGCATCCATTCGCCCCTGTCGGGCGCATTATAGAGGCGTCATGCCGTTTCGCGCCAAGCCCTTTGCACGACACAAACTGAAATGGCTTGCCGAGACTTCCGGGCACGAAATTGCGATTTTCGCCAGCGCGGGCCTCGGGGCGAGATTTGTGCTGCGGAGGATGAAAAATCCGACATAGACTGGTTCTAAGCAGTTTCGGCTGACTAACTAAAATCGGTCGGCAAGACCAAGGCTTACGAGGGCGCCAATGGGAATCAACCAGGGTCCGATCAGTCTCGACCAGAAATACACCCAAGGGACCGGCCACGTCTTTTTGACCGGTATCCAGGCGCTGGTCCGCCTGCCGATGGCCCAGATCCGGCGCGACCGGGCGATGGGACTGAATACCGCAGGCTTCATCTCCGGCTACCGCGGCTCGCCCGCTCGGCGGTTACGACCAGCAGCTGTTCGCGGCGCGAAAGCATCTCGAGCAGTACAACATCAAGTTCCAGCCCGGCGTGAACGAGGACCTGGCTGCCACCGCCGTCTGGGGCTCGCAGCAGCTCAACCTGTCGCCCGGCGCGCAATATGATGGCGTGGTCGGCATCTGGTACGGCAAGGGCCCCGGCGTCGACCGCTGCGGCGACGTCTTTCGCCACGGCAATACGGCAGGCTCCGCCAAGAACGGCGGCGTGCTGGTGCTGGCCGGCGACGACCACGGCGCCAAGTCCTCCACCGTGCCGCATCAGTCCGACCACGCCTTCATCTCCGCGCTGATGCCCTATCTCTATCCCTCCAGCATCCATGAAATGATCGAGATGGGCCTGATGGGTATCGCGATGTCGCGCTACTCCGGCTGCTGGGTCGGCATGAAGGTGATCACCGAGACCGTGGAGACCACGGCCGAGATCGATCTCACCGACGAGATGAAGCCCTTCATCATTCCGACCGATTTCGAGATGCCGCCGGGCGGGCTCAATCTGCGCTGGCCCGACGATCGCTATCTGCAGGATCTGCGCCTGCAGGACTACAAGGGCTATGCCGCGGTCGCCTTTGCGCGCGCCAACAAGATCAACCGCGTCACCATGGACTCGCCGAACGCACGTTACGGCATCATGGCATCCGGCAAGAGCTACGAGGACATCCGCCAGGCGCTGCGCGAACTCGGGATCACCGAAGAGGTCGCCGCCAAGATCGGAATTCGTCTCTACAAGATCGGCATGCCCTGGCCGCTGGAGCCGGAAGGCGTGCGTCAGTTCGCGGTCGGGCTTGAAGAGATTTTCATCATCGAGGAACGGCGCGAGATCGTCGAGAACCAGGTCAAGCAGGAGCTGTTCAACTGGCGCGACGACGTCCGCCCGCGCATCGTCGGCAAGATGGACGACCACGACAAGCGCTTCCTCACCTTCGCCGCCGAGCTTAGCGTCGCCTCGCTTGCCAGCTCGCTGACCGAACGCCTGCTTCGACTTAATCTCAATCCCGAAATCGCCGAAATGCTCCGCGCCAAGGCCGACTGGTTCAACGGCCGGCAAGCGACCCAGATGCAGGCCGTAGCCCCCGTCACCCGCACGCCGTATTTCTGCTCGGGCTGCCCGCACAACACATCGACCAAGGTACCGGAAGGCAGCCGCGCCTTTGCCGGCATCGGCTGCCACTTCATGGCGCTGTGGATGGACCGCAACACCGAGACCTTCACCCATATGGGCGGCGAGGGCGTGCCGTGGGTCGGCGTCGCGCCCTTCACCAAGGAGCAGCACGTCTTCGCCAATCTCGGCGACGGCACCTACTTCCACTCCGGCTCGCTGGCGATCCGCCAGGCGGTCGCCTCCGGCGCCAACATCACCTACAAGCTGCTCTATAACGACGCGACCGCGATGACCGGCGGCCAGCATGTCGACGGCGAATTGTCGCCGCAGCAGATCACCTTCCAGATGCACGCCGAAGGCATCCGCAACATCTATCTCGTCTCGGAGAATCCGCAGCTCTATCCGGCATCCGACATCGCGCCCGGCGTCATCACGCGCCATCGCGACGAACTCGACGCCGTCCAGAAGGAGTGCCGTGAGCTCAAAGGCACCTCGGCCATCGTGTTCGTGCAGACCTGCGCCGCCGAAAAGCGCCGCCGCCGCAAGCGCGGCCTGATGGAAGACCCGGCGCGCCGCGTGCTGATCAATCCGGCCGTCTGCGAAGGCTGCGGCGACTGCTCGGTGCAGTCGAACTGCATCTCGGTCGAGCCGCTGGAGACGGAGCTGGGGCGCAAGCGCAGCATCAACCAGTCGACCTGCAACAAGGACTATTCCTGCCTCAAGGGATTCTGCCCGTCCTTCGTCACCGTCGACGGCGCGAAACTGCGCCATCGCGCGCCGCCGGACCTCGGCAGCATCGGCGAGTTGCCGGAGCCGGCGTCACGGCCGTCGCTGGATCGGCCCTATAACATCGCGGTCGGCGGCGTCGGCGGCACCGGCGTGCTGACCATCGGCGCGCTGCTCGGCATGGCCGCCCATATCGAGGGCAAGGCCAGCATGATCCTCGACATGTCCGGCCTGGCGCAGAAGGGCGGCGCGGTGCTGAGCCATGTCCGGCTCTCCGAGCACACGGCCGACGTCACCTGTTCGCGCATCGTCACCGGTACGGCCGATCTCGTGCTTGCGGCCGACGAAGTGGTGGCGGTGTCGAAGGAGACGATCACGCTCTGCGAAGCCAGCCGTACCGTCGGCATCATCAACAGCCACATCATCCCGACCGCGGATTTCATCCTCAACCGCGACTTCAATTTCCAGAACCGCAAGGTCAATTCCGTGCTCGAGACCGAGCTGCGAAAAGACTCTGCCTTCTTCGATTTCACCACGCCGGCCGAAGCATTGCTCGGCGATTCCATCGCCACCAACATCATGATGATGGGCTATGCCTATCAGCGCGGCCTGCTGCCGTTGTCGGCGAAATCCATCGAGCAGGCGATCGAGGTCAACGGCGTCTCGATCAAGATGAACACGCAGGCCTTCCAGCTCGGCCGGCTTGCCGCTGCCGATCCGGCGCGGCTCAAGGACATGATGAAGGACCATGACGACGTTGTGCCGGCGAAGACGCAGGATGAGATGTCGCTGGACGAGATCATCACCCATCGCATGGGCGCTGCTGACCGACTACCAGAGCTCGCGACTGGCCAAGCGCTACCGCAAGCTGGTCGACCAGGTGCGCGATGCCGCCACAAGCGGCGGCTATGGCGATGCGCTGCCGCGCGCGGTTGCGATCAACTACGCCAAGCTGCTCGCCTACAAGGACGAGTACGAGGTGGCGCGGCTCTACACTGACGGCCGCTTCGAAAAGCAGCTGCGCGACCAGTTCGAGGGCGAGTTCAAGTTCAACTTCAATCTCGCGCCGCCGATCCTGGCGAGCGGCGTCGACGCGCTGGGCCGTCCGAAGAAGCGCGCCTTCGGCTCCTGGATGATGAGCGTGTTCCGGGTGCTGGCCAAATTCCGCTTCCTGCGCGGCACCGCGCTCGACCCGTTCGGACACAGCGCCGACCGCAAGCTGGAGCGCGATCTCATCGCGGGCTACGAGAAGGACGTCGCCACCGTGCTGGGCTTGCTGTCACAGGCCACGCACGACACCGCCGTGGAAATCCTGTCGCTGCCCGATCGCATCCGCGGCTACGGCCCGGTGAAGGAGAAGGCGGTCAAGGACGCCAAGGCGCGCTACGAGCAGCTCGCCGCCGACCTCGTCAACCCGCCGCCCGCGCCGCGCCAGATGGCGGCGGAGTAGGGCGGCTGGCATACGCATAGCCCTCTCGCCGGGCGGAATATCTCCGCGCTTGCCAAGGCCGCCGGTACAGGCCAAGAAATCTGCTGGATAGAAAAGAAACGCCAGCGGAGAAACATTTGACCATCAAGGGCAAGGCCTACATTGCCGGGATCTATGAGCATCCCACCCGGCATGCACCTGACAAATCCACCGCGCAGCTCCATGCCGAGGTCGCCAAGGGGGCGCTTGAGGATGCCGGGCTCAGCAAGGACGATATCGACGGCTACTTCATGGCCGGCGACGCGCCGGGCGGCACCTGGCCGATGGTCGATTATCTCGGCCTCAACACCAAAAAGCTGCGCCATATCGATTCCACCGATACCGGCGGCTGCTCCTATCTGATCCATCTCGGCCATGCCGCCGAGGCGATCGCCGCGGGCAAGTGCTCGGTCGCGCTGGTGACGCTTGGCGGGCAAGCCGCGCACCGGGGCCGATGCCGCCGCGCGGGGCCGGCGCCGAGGTCGATTTCGAGGCGGCCTACGGGGCTACCACGCACAATGCCTATGGCATGTGTGCCATGCGCCATATGCACGACTATGGCACCACCAGCGAGCAACTCGCCTGGATCAAGGTCGCGGCCTCCCATCACGCGCAATACAATCCGCATGCGATGCTGAAGGAAGTCGTCACCGTCGAGGACGTGCTGAACTCGCCGATGATCTCCGATCCCCTGCATCGCATGGATTGCTGCGTCGTCACCGACGGCGGCGGCGCGATGATCGTCACCACGCCGGAAATCGCAAAGAGCCTGAAGAAGCCGCAGGTGCGCCTGATCGGCCATGGCGAGGCGATGAAGGGCCCGCGCGGCGGCAAGGATGTCGATCTCACTTATTCCGCCGGCGTATGGTCCGGCCCGCGCGCCTTCGAGGAAGCGGGCGTCACGCCGAAGGACATCAAATACGCCTCGATCTATGACAGCTTCACCATCACGGTGCTGATGCAGATCGAAGACCTCGGCTTCTGCAAGAAGGGCGAGGGCGGCAAGTTCGTCGCCGACGGCAACCTGATCTCCGGCGTCGGCAAGCTGCCGTTCAACACCGACGGCGGCGGGCTCTGCAGCAACCATCCCGTCAACCGCGGCGGCATGACCAAAGTCATCGAGGCCGTTCGGCAGCTGCGCGGCGAAGCCCATCCCAAGGTGCAGGTGAAGAACTGCGATCTCGCGGTCGCGCACGGCACCGGCGGACTTCTCGGCGTGCGCCATGCCGCCTCAACCTGCATTCTGGAGCGCGTGTGATGGCTGAGACCAAGAAATACAATGCCCCGGTGACCAACCCGGAGACCGCGCCGTTCTGGGAAGCGGCGAAGAGCGGCAAGTTCATGATCAAGCGCTGCACGGCCTGCAAGGAGCCGCATTACTTTCCGCGCTCGATCTGCCCGTTCTGCTTCTCCGACAAGACGGTGTGGGAAGAGAGTTCGGGCGAGGGCACGATCTACACTTATCAGCCTGATGCGGAAGTCGCCGACCGGGCCGTATGCCATCGCCTACGTCACGTTGAAGGAAGGCCCGTCGCTGCAGACCAATATCGTCGACTGCGACCTCGAGAAGCTGAAGATCGGGCAGAAGGTGAAGGTGGTGTTCAAGCCGACCGACGGCGCGCCGCTGCCGTTCTTCACGCCGGCTTAGATTTCACCTTCTCCCCTTGTGGGAGAGGGTGCTTCGCGGAACGCGAAGGCGGATGAGGGGTCTCTATCCGCGAATTCGGTGTTTGTGGAGCCAACCCCTCACCCAAGAGAGTTTGTGGCGAGGGCGTTCTTGCCCTCTCCCACATCCGCCTTCGCCAAGGCTACGGCGGACATGAGGGGAGAGGGCGCAGCAACGAGCAGCGCCGAAGAAAAATATTCGGGAGGAAATCCGCAAATGGCAATCGTGTATGACGAGCTGATGGCCCTGAAGAATCTCGGCCAGAAGTACAGCTACGGCGATCGTGAGGTGATGCTCTATGCCTATGGCATCGGCCTTGGCGCCGATCCCATGGACGAGAAGGAACTGGCCTATGTCAACGAGGGCGTGCTGACGCCGCGTGCGCTGAAGGTGGTGCCGACGTTCGCATCCGTTGCGGCGTGGGGCGCCGGTCCCGGCGACATGAAGATCAACCGCTTGATGGTGGTCGATGGCGAGCGCGACATCACCTTTCACAAGCCGTTGCCGACGGCGGCCAACATCACCGCCAACTCCACCGTGCTGGATGCCTTCGACAAGGGCAAGGACAAGGGCGCCGTGATCCGGCACCAGACGGTGTTGAAGGACGCCAATGGCGAAAAGCTCGCCACGCTGGTCGCCTCGCGCTTCGCCCGCGGCGACGGCGGGTTTGGCGGTCCGTCGGAAGGCCAGCCCGAACCGCACAAGGTGCCGAGCCGTGCGCCCGACAAGGTCGTCGACATTTCGACGCGGCCGGACCAGGCGCTGGTCTATCGCCTCTGCGGCGACCGCAATCCGCTGCACAGCGATCCGGAGTTCGCCCAGAAGGCCGGCTTCCCGCGGCCGATCCTGCACGGCATGTGCACCTACGGCATCACCTGCCGCGGCGTGCTGCAGACCTATGCCGATTACGATCCGTCCGCCTTCAAGCAGCATGTCGCGCGGTTCTCCTCGCCGGTCTATCCCGGCGAGACCGTCACCATGGAAATGTGGAAGGACGGCAACGTGATTTCGTTCGAGGCCAAGGTGAAGTCGCGCAACGTCACCGTCATCAAGAGCGGCAAGACGGTGCTAGCGTAAGAAAATACGGGAGGGAACGACAATGGGATTACTCGACGGCAAGGTTGCCATCATCACCGGCGCGGGCGGCGGGCTCGGTGAGGGCTACGCAAAACTGTTCGCGAGCGAGGGCGCGGCGGTCGTGGTCAACGACCTCGGCGGCCCGCGCGACGGCTCGGGCTCCGACAAGTCGATGGCGCAGAAGGTCGTGGACGAGATCAAGGCCAATGGCGGCCGGGCGGCCGCCAATGGCGCCGACATCTCGACCATCGCGGGCGGGCAGTCCGTGTTCGACGACGCCATCAAGAATTTTGGCCGCGCCGACATCCTCGTCAACAATGCCGGCATCCTGCTCGACGAGACCTTTGCGAAAGCCAAGGAAGCCAACTGGGACAGGGTGATCCGGGTGCACCTCAAAGGCACCTTCTGCTGCACCCAGCCGGTGTTCAAATGGATGCGCGAGAACGGCGGCGGCGTCATCGTCAACACCTCCTCGACCTCAGGTCTGATCGGCAATTTCGGCCAGACCAACTACGGCGCCGCCAAGGGCGGCATCTGGGGCCTGTCCAACGTGCTGGCGATCGAGGGCCGCAAATACAACATCCGGATCTGGACCCTGGCGCCGGGCGCCCTGACCCGCATGACCGCAGACCTGCCCCGCTACAAGGAGAACCCGGGAGCGGCGCTCGGCCCGGACGGAATCGCGCCGGCCGTGCTATACATGGTCTCGGACCTCTCCGGCGACCAGACCGGCAAGGTTCTCGGCGTCTCCGGCCCCCGTGGCGTGCGCGAGATGCGGATGATGGAAATGGAAGGCTGGACGCCGCCGTTCACGGGGTGGAAGGCCGAGGATATCGTCACCCACGCCAAGGAAATCTTCTTCTCCGACGAGGAGATCAAGAAATCGGCGCGGAGATTTAAGTGATGGTCATTCCGGCATTGCGCACTTGCGCAATGGGGCCTGCGCCTGACGGCGCGTCCCGGGACTGACGAAAGAAAGAGGCAGATATGACCAAGCTCACCGCCAAGGCCGCAGGCACCTTCGCGATCGCGCCGACGCCGTTCCACGACGACGGCCGCATCGACGAGAAGTCGATCGACAAGCTGACCGACTTCTACGCCTCGGTCGGCTGCGACGGCGTCACCGTGCTCGGCATTCTGGGCGAGGCGCCGAAGCTCGATGCCGCCGAGGCCGAGCAGGTGGCGGTTCGCTTCGTCAAGCGCGCCAAGAACATGCAGGTGATCGTCGGCGTCTCCGCGCCGGGCTTTGCCTCGATGCGCTCGCTGGCGCAAAGGCCTCGATGGACGCGGGTGCGGCCGGCGTCATGATCGCGCCGCCGCCGTCGCTGCGCACCGACGACCAGATCACCGGCTATTTCAAGCAGGCGCAGGAAGCGATCGGCGACATTCCCTGGGTGCTGCAGGATTATCCGCTGACGCTGTCGGTGATCTTCACGCCGGCGGTGATCCGCAAGATCGTGATGGACAATCCATCCTGCGTGATGCTCAAGCACGAGGACTGGCCGGGCTTGGAGAAGATTTCGACGCTGCGCGGCTATCAGAAAGACGGCTCGCTGCGCGAGCTGTCCATTCTCGTCGGCAATGGCGGACTGTTCCTCGATTTCGAGATGGAGCGCGGCGCCGACGGCGCGATGACCGGCTATGCCTTCCCGGAACTGCTGATCGACGTCGTGAAGCTGTCGAAGGAAGGCAAGCGCGACGCCGCACATGACCTGTTCGACGCGCATCTGCCGCTGATCCGTTACGAGCAGCAGCCGGGTGCGGGCCTTTCCGTGCGCAAATATGTGCTGCAGAAGCGCGGCATCATCTCTTCCAGCGCCCAGCGCAAGCCCGGCGCGACCATCACGGCGACCGCGAAGGCGGAAGTCGATTACCTGCTGTCGCGGGTGGCGCGCTACGACCGCCGCGCCAATCTGCAACCGCAATCGAGCGCCGCGGGTTAGTTATGGCTGAAGTGGTAAAGCCGCGTCCCGCGTCCACCATTCTCCTGCTGCGTGACGCCGCCGCGCAAAAGGAGATCGAGGTCTTCATGATGGTTCGCCATTATGAGATCGACTTCAATTCCGGTGCGCTGGTGTTTCCCGGCGGCAGCGTCGACAAGGGCGACAACGAGATCATCGCTGACCCGTCGCTGTATTCCGGCGGCGAGGGGATGGACGCGGGCGAACTCAGCTTCCGCATCGCCGCGATCCGCGAGACCTTCGAGGAGAGCGGCATTTTGCTGGCGCGGCCGAAGGGATCGAAGGCGCTGGTCGATGCCGCGCATGCAAGCGAGATCGAGGCGGCGCATCGCGCCGCTCTTTGCGAGAGCAAGACCACCTTCCTCAAGGTACTAACCGACAACGGCATGCTGCTGGCGCTCGACGAACTCGTGCCCTATGCGCACTGGATCACGCCGGAGGGCATGCCGAAACGCTTCGACACCTGGTTCTTCCTCGCCGCCGCGCCGCCGGACCAGTTAGGGGCCCATGACGGCAAGGAGTTCGACCAACTCGATCTGGGTGTCGCCGCGCGAGGCGCTGGAAGGCGGCGAGACCGGCCGCTTCAAGCTGCCGTTCCCGACCACCCGCAACCTGATCAAGCTCGGCAAGCAGGCCAGCGTGAAGGCCGCGCTCGACGACTCCAGAGGCAAGAACGTCGTCACCGTCACGCCGGTCATGACCAAGACCGCGACCGGCCGGCAGCTGCGGATTCCGCTGGAGGCGGGCTACGACGGCGACGTGTTCGAGGTCGGCGCGGTCGGCTGACACACTTCGACTTGCAGCGAAGTATTGCCGCGAGGCGGCGGTGTAGGTTCCGGCCTCAATTAAGACCGGAACATGCTCATGGATACCGCACGCCAACCCAACATCACCTCCGAGCTTGCCTTGCTGCTGGCGCTCGCGACGCTGTGGGGCGCGTCCTACACATTTCTGAAGATCGCGGTGGCGACGATCCCGCCGGTGACGTTGATTGCGGCCCGCACGCTGATCGCCGGGCTGTTGCTGGTCGCGATCATGCGCTGGCGCGGCATTGCATTGCCGGTCGATGCCGCGAACTGGCGGCGCTTCCTGTTTCAGGCCTGCCTCAACAGCGTGATTCCGTGGACGATGGTGGCCTGGGGCACGCGGGCGCTGGATGCCGGCGTCGCCACCATCCTCAACTCGACCGCGCCGATATTCACGTTTTTCCTGACCTTCGCCATCACCCGCCACGAGGCGGTGACTTTCAGAAAGCTGATCGGCGTGGTCTCGGGGATGGTCGGCATCTGCCTGATCGTCGGCGTGCAGGCGCTGGCTGGACTGGGCGAGCAACTGGCCGCGCAGATCGCGCTGTTGCTGGCCGCGGTCTGCTACGCCGGTGCGGCGATCTTCGGCCGCAACTTTAAGGATCTCGATCCGATGGCGCCGGCTGCGGGATCGTTGCTCTGCGGCGCCGCGATCCTGATCCCGTTGAGCGTCGTGGTGGACCAGCCGTGGACGCTGGCGCCGTCGATGAATTCGTTGCTCGCGCTGCTGGCGCTGGCGGTGTTTTCCACAGCGTTCGCCTTCGTGATCTATTTCCGCCTGATCCAGACGCTGGGATCGGTCGGCGCCACCGCGCAGGCCTATTTGCGGGTCCCGATCGGTGTTGCGGCGGGTGTGGTGTTCCTGGGCGAGCAGTTGAGTCCGACCGTCTGGATCGGGCTTGCCTGCGTCGTGGTCGGTGTTGCGGCGATGACCATTCCGCAGCGGAAAGCCGCGATGGCCTGACGCATTTCGCCGCGCGAAATTGCCAGGTCTTGCTGCCAGAGGGGATTACCGGCATCCTGCTCTGAACAACAAGAACAGGGCAGGGACGTGCCATGAAGGGCTGGCGTATCGGTGTGATGTTTCTTGCGGGGCTGGCGTTGCTCGGCGCACCCCACGCGGCAAACGCACAGGACTTTCCTACCCGCCCCCTCCGCATTGTCATCCCATACTCGCCGGGCAGCGTCACTGACGTGTTCGCGCGCATCATCGCGCAGAACATGCAGGAGCAATGGAAGGGCTCGATCATCATCGAGTCCAAATCCGGCGCCAACGGCTCGATCGCGGCGGAAGAGGTCGCGCGTTCTGCGCCGGACGGCTACACATGGCTGCTGGTGACGACGTTCTTCAGCTCGAGCCCCGCACTGACCAAGGACCTGCGCTGGGATCCGGTGAAGGATTTCGTGCCGATCGGGCAGATCTGCCGAGCGCCCAATTTCTTCGTCGTGCCGTCGTCGCTGCCGGTGAAGTCGGTGAGCGAGTTCGTGGCGCTCGCCAGGGCCAAGCCCGGCACGCTGAACTACAGTCATCCCGGCAAGGGTTCGACCGGCCATCTTGGGTTTGAACTGTTCAAGCGCATGGCCGGCATCGACGTCACCGGCGTCGGCTATCGCGGCTATCCGCAGATGGTGCCTGACATCGCCAGCGGCCTGATCAACTCGACCTTCCTGTCGGCCAACCAGGCGATGGCGCAGGTGCAGACCGGCGCGATCCGCATCATCGGCGCGATCAGCGACGGCCGCTCGAAATATTTCCCCGACGTGCCGACGCTGGCCGAGCAGGGCTTTGCCGAGGCGCAGGTGACGCCATGGTTCGGCGTGGTGGTGCCGGCGGGCACGCCGCAGCCGGTCGTCGCCAGGATCAGCGCGGCGATGGAGGCGGCGCTGGCGGTACCTGATATCCAGCAGAAGCTCGACACGGCCGGCTGCGAGGCTAGGAGCGCGCCGCTGGCCGCCTTCGGCGACATCATCAAGGCTGACGTCGCGCTGTGGGCGAAGGTGGTGAAGGAAGCGGGAATTACCGCCGATTGAGGTTGGAACCCGGTCTTGCCGGGTGCCGGGACAGCTCGACCCGAACCCTCGGGGGCCAGGCGACGAGATTTATGACGAATTTCAATATGTTCCCCGCCACAGAAGACGTCGTATATTAGGGCCGATTGGGGTCCGGTTTTAACAAATGACTGCCGAAACGCCGCAGAATCCGCTGTCTGGACGGGTGCGATCGCTCTCGATCGGCCAGATGACTTTCGGCAGCTTCATGCTGGTGCTGGCGGTGATCGTGGTGACGGGCACGGCCAGCGTCATCGCCATCCGCCATATCGACCAGACCTTTGGCGAGCTGCAGCGGCTGCAGGCGGTCGGCGACCTCGCCGAGGACATCGACCGGCGCATGAACGAATTGCGGCTGGCCGCGCGCGACTTCGTCACCGAACCCGGCACGCAATCCACCCAGATCGCCGACACCGCCACGGCGCTGGCGGACGCGCTGAAGAAAACCCGCCTCGAGCTTGCGCCCGAGCAGCAGGACATGATCGACGGCGTCACCGAGCGGCTGGCGACCTACCGGACCGGCATCGAGCGGATTTCGGTGCTGATCAACCGCCGCGCCGACCTGATCGCGAACCTGCCGCCGTTGCGCGACAAGCTCGATGCCGCGATTGCCGGCA
Organism: uncultured Alphaproteobacteria bacterium; assembly: GCA_963726865.1. Lineage (GTDB taxonomy): Bacteria > Pseudomonadota > Alphaproteobacteria > Rhizobiales > Xanthobacteraceae > Bradyrhizobium. The sequence goes on from CAVSEE010000020.1 coordinate 89,408, forward strand.
GCTCTGATACAGCCGTCAACGCCGAGCTGTTCCAGTTTCAGAACCGTATCTCTACCGGCCTGCTGGCGCGCAATCCTTCAGCTGCCGAAGTTGCGGCGCAAGGCATCCGCGCATTGGCGATTCCCGACCAGAACCTGCGCGACGCCGCCAACGGTTATGCTGAAGCGGTGATCGCCATTTCGATCCGCGAGCGGCAGATCGCCGAGATCGACAAGGAGGTGCTGGGCACCGAGGGCAAGCTGATCCAGCGCGTCACCGAGATTCTGCGCGAGGTCAGCGCGCGGCGCGGCCATGTGCTGTCGCGTGATTTCGCCCGCACGCTGGCGGAAGCCAAGTGGCAGAGCATCGTGCTCGCCAGCATGGGCGTGCTGATCGGCCTGTTTGCCGCAGCACTGGTGGTGCGACGCACGGTGCGCCCGCTGGCGCGGATTGCCAACTCGATCCGCGCGGTCGCGGGCGGCGAGAAGGACGTAGCGATCCCCGCCACCGACGTCGACAACGAGATCGGCGACATCGCGCGGGCGGCGGAGGTGTTCCGCTCGACCTTGATCGATGCGGATGCGGCGCGCGAGGCAGCGGTGCGCGCGCTCGCCGAACAGCAGAAGGCGGAGGAGAGCTATCGCAAGCTGTTCGAGACTTCGGTCGACGGCATCTACGTGACGACGCCGGCCGGCGACCTGCTTGACGCCAATCCGGCGCTGGCGCGCATGATGGGTTACGCCACGCCGAGGGAGTTGATCAACGCCACACGAGATGTCGCTGTCAGCGTTTATGTGCACAAGTCGGCACGCGACGAATATCAGCGGCTGATGCAGCGCGACGGCCTGGTGCGCGAGTTCGAGTATCAGGTGCGCGCGCGCGACGGCTCCATCCTGTGGCTATCCGACTCCGCCGGCGCCGTGCGCAACGAGTCCGGCGAGGTCGTACGCTACGAGGGCGTGGTGCGCGACATCACCGAAGAGAGGCGCGCGGAAGATGCGGTTGCCGAAGGCCGGCGCCTGCTGCAGCAGGTGATCGACACCGTGCCCGCCGTCATCAACGTCAAGGACAAGAATCTGCGCTACCTGCTGATGAACCGCTACATGGCCGGCATCTTCGGCATCGAGCCGCAGGACGCGATCGGCCGCACCACGGGCGATCTGATGTCGCGCTACGGCGCGGCCAAGACCGACGAGCACGACAAGCGGGTGTTGTCAGGAGCCAGGGAGCTCGGCTTTTACGAGGAGGAGTACAAGGATTCCGCCGGCAACATGCGGCAATGGCTGGTCAACAAGCTGCCGCTGCTCGATGCCGAGGGCGATATCGACAATATCGTCACGGTCGCGCTCGACATCGGCGAGCGCAAGCGCGGCGAGCAGGAGATGCGCAAGGCGCGCGATGCCGCGGAGGCCGCGCTACGCAACTTGCGCGAAACCCAGAATTCGCTGATCGAGGCGGAAAAGCTCGCCGCCCTCGGCCGTCTGGTGGCCGGCGTCGCCCACGAGGTCAACAATCCCGTCGGCATCAGTCTCACGGTGGCATCCGCACTGGAGCGGCGGACCGCGAACTTCGCCTCGGAAGTTTTGCGCGGCGAACTCCGCCGCTCGAGCCTGAACGAATATCTCGAGATCTGCCGCGATGCGTCCTCGCAACTGGTCGCCAACCTCAACCGCGCCGCAGAGCTGATCCAGTCCTTCAAGCAGGTCGCGGCCGACCGCAACTATTCCGACAAGCGCGTGTTCGACCTCGGCGATCTCACCGAGCAGGTGGTGATGAGCCTGCGCCCGGGCCTGCGCAAGCACAACCTCACGCTCAACGTCGAGTGCCAGCCCAATCTCTCGATGGACAGCTATCCCGGCCCGTATGGCCAGGTGCTGACCAATCTGTTCCTCAATGCCGTGGCGCACGCCTTTCCGGACGGGCGCGCCGGCGTCGTGGAAATCCATGTCAGGGAATCCGGCAGGGATAATGTCGAGGTGTTGTTCTCCGACAATGGCGTCGGCATGAGCATCGACGTGCGCCGCCGCGCATTCGATCCCTTCTTCACCACGCGGCGCGACCAGGGCGGTACAGGCCTGGGCTTGCACATCGTCTACAGCATCGTGACGACGCGGCTCGGCGGCCGGCTCGATCTCGACTCCGCGCCGGGCGCCGGCACGCGCATACAGATGATTTTGCCGCGCATTGCGCCGGTGGAAATGGCGGCGGAGTAAGGCGGCGGCGCGCTACTCTGCGTCTGCCAGCTTGTGCAGCGTCGCGGCAAAAATCTGGCTGGCCTTGCCGACCAGCGCCGTTCCATTCATGACGCCGCGCGTATCCGTAAAGGTGCCGGAGACGCCGATGCCGACCGGGGCGTTGCTGCCGCCGAACAGCGGATTGTCGTTGCCGCGCGGCGTGGTGTGCCGCTGCACCAGCACCTCACCCTTGAAGGTGTTGTCCTTCACGGTGTAGCTGCCGGTGTAGAAAAGGTAGGCATCTCCGCCGAGGATTTGCCCGTCGCGGAACATAATAACCCCGCTACCCTTGCCGGCGCGCCCGTCCAGCAGGGTGACGTGAATCGAATACAGCCCGTTTTTCATAACGTCCCAAGGGCGTCTTGAGGCCGGCCTCCGTCGCCCAACGTCGGCCGGTTCCAATATTTATGCCAAAGCGCGGCAGGCGGCGCAACGCGTCAAATTCGCCGCCGCCGATGGAACGGGCGTCCGTAGTCATCCGGACGGCGAATCGAACTGGCCCGCGATATGCATTGTCTGTCTTGCCTTGGGGGTGGGCGCTTCCGCCCGAAGTGGGTGACCGTGACCGGTCCGGAAGCGCTTCAAACGAAAGCCTGTGTGCATTCGTACCGCAACGCCTGTGCCCACTTTGCGGAATGCGCGCGTGGTGGTGGAGCAAGAGATAGGTGACCAACTGGATCGATTCCGGCGGCGCACGCGTTCGCCGATGCACTGACACGACTAATCCAAACAGGCAGCGCCGTGGCGTAACTACGCTACGGATTGTGTGTGCGGCACTGCTGCTCGGAGGGTTCTCCCAATTCAGCCACGCCCGCGACGACGGCCGCTACGCCAACTCGCCGCTCAAGCCATGGTTCGACAGCCTGAAATCGGGCAAGGGTCCATGCTGCTCGGATGCGGATGGTTACGCGGTTGCCGACCCCGACTGGGAAAGCAAGGGCGGCCACTATCGCGTCAGGATCGAAGGCGAGTGGTTCGACGTGCCTGAGGAGGCCGTCATCACCGAGCCCAACCGCGCCGGACGGACCATGGTCTGGCCGATCAAGGGTTGGGGCGGGCTGACGATCCGCTGCTTCATTCCGGGCAGCATGACGTAAGACACGGCTGAGCGACGCGCTGCTGAATGCAGGCGTGACGATCGTGCGCGTCACAAAACCGTCACGCGTATTTCTTGTCGCGTTCCAGGAGCTCGACCGAGATGCCCTGCGGGCCGCGCAGGAAGCAGATGCGCACGCCGGGGCGGATGGTAGTCGGCTCCTTCGTGAACTCGACGCCCTTGGCCTTGATCTCGGCGGCGACCGCGTCGATGTCCTTCACGGTGAGGCCGAAATGGTCGAGCCCCTGATAGGGCGTCACCGGCGGGGTGTGGACGCCATCACCTGCCGTGACCGGCGCGATGAAGACATTGGCGCCGCCGAGCTTGACGTCGATGCGGCCGGGGCTGCGTAAAATCTCGCCGCCGAGGATGTCATGCAGCCAGGCCGCGGTTGCCTCGGGATCGGGGCTGCGCAAATGAATGTGGTCCCAGGTTACAACCGGCATCGTGAAATCCTCCCGCTTGTCCGCGCATTGTTGATCGTTGCAGCGCAAATCTAGCGGGCGCGGTTGGCCAGTGCCATCCTCCGGGGTCCGCGAGCGCCGCAATATTGCCGTGGCGGCATGCAACCAAGGCGGCGGTGAGGCGTTGAAAAGCAGTGGCGGACCCGTAGCGGCTGTCGTCCCACAGAGCCGTGCGGTGAAAGCTGCTACGGCTTTTTTGATGCGCCGGCTGCGGCCGGCGGGAGGGGATGGTCATGACAAGGCGCACGCAGTCGATTGCCGGCTTTGGCGCCGGTATCGCGGCGGTCGTGATCGCAGGCAGCCTGGCCTGGGTGATGTGGCCCACGCTCAGCGACGCCGAGGACCAGCCCACGCCGATCCAGTCGGCTGTCACCCGGCCGGCCGAGGACTCCGGAGCGTCGACAGCGGCTGCGGCGCCGGCAGCCCCGGATGCAACCCAAGCCCCGGTCGCCGCGGCAACGCCGCCGGCTTCTCCGCTCGACGGCCTGAAGATTGCCTCCCAGTCCTGGCGCCGTGGCGGCCTTGGTTCGAAGGCGCTGATTACCTTCACGCTGCGCAACGGCAACGACTACGCGGTCAAGGATATCGAGATCGCCTGCGCCTTTGCCCGCCGGGACGGCAGCCATCTGACCGACCGCAAGCGCGTGATCGCGGAAGGCGTGGAGATGAAGAGCCGCAAGACCTTCACCCGGGTCCACATCGGCTTCGTCAACGTTAATGCCGACAAGGCGAAATGTGCGCTGGTCGCGGCAAACCGGGTTTAGGCCCCGATTCCGCGCTGCAGCGGGCCAAATTCCCCGCAATCCCGAAAAAGTGACCGCCCCGGTTGAACCCTGCCGGGGCGGCCGGAACTAATTGGCATACCGGCCGGTTTGGGCAGGTGGGTTCCGCGCGGTTCGCGGTTGGGATGCGGTGACCGAGATGATGCCTCTGGCTCGATATTTTCTGTTCGTCGGCGGCGCCTTGATGGCGCTGCTGTTTGCATTCGATTTCTTCTCGCCGAAGGCGGTGGCCGATATCGGCACCCAGAGCGCGAGCGCCGGTACGGTCGACAAGTCCACCCTGCGCATCCGTTCCGAGCAGAAGTGGCCCGAGCGGATCGTGCTCGACACCACCCAGCAGACCATCGTTCCGAAGGCAGCCCAGACCCAGCAGGCCGCGCTTCCCGGTCCGGCGCCGGCGCCGGAAATCACCGCGACGGCCCGCGTGCGCGAGACTTTTGCCCAGTTCGTTCCGGTCGAGCCGAAGAAGCCCGAAGCCGCCGCGCCGAAGAAACGCAAGGTCGCCAAGGCTGGTCAGCCGATGCGCTTCGCCCGTTCCGGATTCTTCGGCACCAGCACCTGGTAGTCTGAAGCCTGCGATTTGCAATCGAAGGCCGCACACCGTTGCGGCCTTTTTAGTTTGTGCGTGCGCCGTCGCAGGCAAAAGGCGTCGCCGCCACTGCAATGTGCTGCCGGTGATACTGGCCCATCGATGGCGCGACGATGAAGGCTTCGAAAGTCGCGGCGGGCAGACGGCAATACTCCGAATAGGTCCCGCCGACATTCACCAGAAGGTGCCGCCGCGCCTGGTCGTAGCAGACGCGCTGTACCACGGTGCTGCGCGGCGTGTCGGTGCAGGCGAACGTCGCCAGATCGACCGGGCCGCGGCCGCGCACGTCAACGATCTCCGTGCTGAGCGAAGCGGTGCAGAGCAAAGCGAGCAGGGCGGCGGCGTTCCGGATCATGGCGCGGCCATTGTAGCACCAGCCGCGGTCGTGCCGCGACGTTTAGAAACAGCGTTCAGCGTTCGGGCAATCCGGCGGCGACGTTGGCCTGCACGATCCGTTGCACCGCATCCACGAAAATCGGACTGGCGTTCTTGAACGGCGGCGGCGCGTTCTCGGCGGTGGAGCCGGGCCGCAGTTCGAGCGCCTTCTTGACGAACGTCTTGGCTTGTTCCGGCCGTCCCGAAAATTGGTGGACCGCGGAGACCAGCAGATAAGTCCGCCCCGATGCCGGCGTGATGGCGAGCGAACGCTCCAGCCAGGGCAACGCTTCCTCATAGCGTCCGAGCATGAGGCTGGCCCATCCGGCGCCGAGCGGCCAGGTCCAGCGCGACACCTCCGGCGTTCCGAAGCGGTCGGCTTGCTGGAATGTTGCCAGCGCGTCTTCGAAGCGCCCGAGATGAAGCTGGGTGAGCCCCATGGCGTACAGCACCAATCCGTTCCACGGATCGAGCTTGAGCGCGCGCGCGCAGCTCACCAGCGCTTCGGTGAACTGGTTGGTCGCAGTCTGAAAGCGGCAGGATGTCTGCAGCACGGGAATGGATTCGGGCCTCACCCGCAGCGCGCGCGCGAGGCTTGCCGCGGCGCTGGCTTCCGCCGTGGCGGCGTCCTGCGGGCTGTACCAGACCATCTGGATGCCACGCAGCTGCAGCCCGGCCAGCGCGACGGCGAGATCGACATTGTCGGCATCGGCGGCAAGCGCCTTTTCCAGCATCGTCTGCGCGACCGAAAACCGCTCGCGCGAGGTCTGCGTGATGGAGGCGGTAGCCTGCTCGATCGCCGCCGTGGCAGCGTTTGTATTGCCCGGGGCTGCCGGCTGCACGCCGCCGTGAAGCAGCGTGTTGACGCGCATCGCAACCTGATGGCCGACGCCGGCGGCAAGGCGCGTTTGCTGAAGCTGCGGATCGAAGTCCCTGAGGTCGACCGAGACCGGCGCTACAGGATGGACTTCCCGATCCGCGGTCTTGACCATGCGGGCGCGCAAGATCCAGGCGTGTTCGCCTTTCTCCAGTTCGCTGCTGATCGTGAAATCCGCCGGCGCGGCGCGCGTCGATGCGGTCGTTGCCGTTGGCTGGTCCTGCGGCGGCGCGACGACACGGATGTTGTCGATCGCCGCAAGTCCGTCGGTTATCCGGCTGGTCACGCCCCGCGCCATGGCAGCCGCCTGGACGTCGCCACCGGCGATAGCGATCGGCAGCACCGCCACCGTCGTCGGCGCGCGTTTGAACAGGCCTGGTCCGACGATGGGTGCAGCGACCGCGAGACCAATAATGGCGATGACGCCGGCAATGCCCGCAAGCGCGGCGCGGCCGCCGAGCCAATGCTTTAGTTTTGCGACGGGTGCGACAGGCTCCGGTGCGTCGATCGCGTCCGGTCTTTCGCTTTTTGCGAGTTCGTCCGCAGTCGCGACGCCGACATCGAACAGGTAGCCGCGGCCGGAGACCAGCTTCACCATGCGGCGCTGTTCGTCGCCGAGTGCCAGCCGCAGCTCGCGAATGCACTGGAAGAGGTTGTCTTCGCCGACGTGAACGTTCGGCCAGACCGCCTCCATCAGCTCCTGCTTGGTCAGCACCTTGCCGGGATTGGCTGCGAACAGCGCCAGCATGTCGAAGGTCTTGGCCCGGAGCTTGACGGCCTTTCCATCGCTCCCGCGCAGTTCGGCGCGCGCCTGGTCAAACTCGAAATCGGCAAAACGGACGGTCATTCGCGGGGCATTTTCCGGACACGGCGCGGCGCCATGGGATCGGGCGCCAGCGGCGTCCGAATAGCAGAAAAGTCGCCCGAAGTCCTGTCTCCGGCCGTGACCGTTCAGCACGGTTAACTACCGCCGGGCGCAGCTGCCGACCGTTTGCGGTTCCCTCCGTCCGACCCGCGACCAACGATCCCGAAGCCCTCGTCGCCTACTGCTTGGCGGCCAGGGCGTCCAGGCACTGGTTGAGGAACCTTGTGCGGTCGCGCGGCAGCACCTTTTCCGCGTCGGCCTTCTGGGCGCAATCGCGCTGCCGGATTTGCTCCGCGCGCCGCTTCTCGGCCGCCTCCCTGTACTCGGGCGCGACCTTGCTGGGATCCACCAGCACCTGCGCCCGGGAAGCGGGCACGGTGAACAGCGCAACGGCCGCAACGATAAGGATCTTTCTCAAATGAGCCTCCATCAAAGGCCCGATGCTAGACCCGGGGCGGCAGGCTTTCAAACAACCGAAGGGTGATTTTTCTGTATTTCCGCCGCCGGCCCTTCCGGGCCGGCGCGGCTTTGTTCTGAGCGCTGGGCCGACGGGGCGGCAACGACTAAAGCACCCCGCCTTTCGCCCGGATCAGTTCCGCGAAATCCGGCCGACCGAAATGCTCCGCCCAGCCCAGCGCGGTGGCGTCGACCTTGCCGTCACGGATATTCGGATCGGCGCCGGCCTCCAACAGCTGTCGCGCGATATCCATCGCGCCGCGCTCGACGGCCATGTGCAGCGCCGTGTGATTGCAGTCCCACATCACCCGCCTGGCGTTGACGGCGACGCCATGCGCGAGCAGCCAGCGCAGCGCGGGCAGGTCGTTCTTGCTGACAGCGAGATGCAGCGCAATCGTATCGGCGCCGTCGGGGCCGATGCGATCTGGATTTTCGTGCAGCATCGCCTCGGCCTCATCGAGGCGGCCGGTATTGATCGCGGTCAGCAGGTCGAGCCTGCTGCCGGCGGCCACGAGCGCGGCTGATATCGCGGGATCGGCGTGCTCCTGGGCGGCCGTGGTGAGCGGCGTTGCGCCCGCCGCGTCGGTCGCGTTCGGATCGGCGCCGAGCTCGAGCAGCAGCTGCACCATGCGAAGCCGGTTTTTGGCGGCGGCATGATGCAGCGGCGTTCGCCGGTGCTCGTTGCGGCTCATGCGGAAGGTCAGCAGAGCCGGGTCTTGCGCGATCAGCTCGACGCAGCGCGTCCGGCCGATCGAGCGCGATCGCGGTCCATACATTGAGCGAAGCGCCGTGATCGAGCAGCCAGGCCGCGACATCTTCGCGTACCCCGCGGAAGCAGGTCGCCCAGCCCAGCACGCCGACGGCGTGATCGTCGCCGTGGCCATCGATATCGGCACCGGCCTCGACCAGCAGGCGGATCATCTCGAGGTCGGCATGCGCGGCGGCGAAGTGCAGGGGGCCGGCATTGTCGGGAAAGTCACGCTTGTTGACGTCGGCGCCGCGCGCGATCAGCAGGCGGGCCGCGCCGTGTTGATTGCGCAACGCTGCAATGGAAAGGGGCGTGGCCTTTTCCATGCCGCGTCCGCCGAGCGCGTCGATCAGCTCCGGGTTGGCATCGAGCCGTTCGGCAAGGGTGGTGACATCGCCGGCTTGCGCGGCGACCATGATGGCTTGCACCTTGTCCTGCTCGGCCTCCGGGTAGAGGCGCCCGCCCTGGATACGCTGCGCGAGGATCTCGATGTCGGCGTGACGCAGCTCCTTGGCGATCTGGTAGACCGTGCGGCCGTCGCGATCCGGCGTCGCCGGATCAAAACCCTGCTCGAACGCGCGGCGCACCGCCTCGACGTCGCCGTCGCGTGCGGCGGCAAAGACGCGCGCGCGCCCGCCGGCCACGCCATTGATGTCGTCGATGTGCGCCTTCAGCGCGCGCCAGCTGGCAAAGCCATGGTCTCTGGCGACGGCAAGCTGCGCCTGATGCAGCTTGGCATCGGGCGCATGCGCGCGCAGTTCGACAAGCCGCTTCTTGGCGGCCTTCTTCAACCAGTCGAGATCGGGATTCGCGGGCAATGCCTGCGGCATGGGACACCTTCTTTCAAAGCGCCCGGCGACCGCATCACGGGCAGAAAGAAGGGGAAGTCAGCGTCGTCTGCTGAAAAGGCGGGTTGAACCCTTTACGCGGCCGTAGGTCGCCTTGTCGACCTGCGGGGAAACTAGGACCGGCGAAACGAGAAATCAAGTGGCGCCAGCTATGGCGTCGGCGCTGGCAATGACGGCGTCGGGGGACGCCGTCATTGCCGTTCGGGGGCAAGGGATTGAGGGCATCCCGGCCCGATCCCGCGCCCACGAAACAGACCGAAAGTGGCCTAGTCCGGTAATTGCGCCAGCTCGGCCCACGTACTCGCCTGAATGCGGGCGAGGAGTTTGTAGCCGCCTTTGCCGTCCGGCTCGAATATGGATGCCTCGCCCTCGCGGACGTCGGACCAGTTGCTGCCGAACGCGTCCACGAGGTTCGGCTTGTGCGAAACGATCACGACGTTGTTGTCGGCCGGCGGCCGCTCCGCGACGAGCTTGCGGAGTGCCTGTGCGCGTCTATTCCTTTCCGGAGATACCTCGGGCTCGCTCTCGGCGAGGTCGGCGGTCGCTGTGACGTCGCCAAAGCCCAGCAGCCTTCGCGGTATCGACGGCCCGCTGGACTGTACTCGTCAGGACCAGCGCCACCGGTATCTTCAGCTTGCGCATCAACTCGCCAATCGATTTTGCCTGCGCGCGCCCTTGTTCGTTGAGTTGACGTTGCGCGGGGACGTCCTTTCGGCTCATCGAATCCGTGCGGGCTTGATCCGAAACGGTCGCACCGTGGCGAAAGCACGATCACGTATCCGCCCAGGCGCAGATCGGCTTTCAATTCGGCCGGCAATGGCTGGCCAAAGGCCGTCACCGGCAGAAAAGCCAGCATGGCATACAACAAGGATCCGAGTGTCGTGCATGATGAAAACAGTCGAATGTTAGTCAAGAACTCCTCCTGCAACTTTCTGAATTGCGCAGACGCGTCGAATCGAGCGTTCAATTCCACGTCGCCGCGATGGGTCGCGCGTGGCAGCGCAACTGGACCGCCGCGGGCGTTCGGAGCGATCCGCTACGCCGATTCCCGTGACGATCCAGTGCCGCCGCCGGTGCCTAACATCGCAGCCTCTGCTCGGCGTCCTCGGTTCAGAGGACGGACGTCGAGCTTTCCGTGGGCAATCGAAAGAATTTTGCGCATGGAAGATTCCCCTGGTGTGATCGCAATGTTGAAGGAGGCAAAGCTTCCCTTCGCCTGCACCATGCGCACAAAAGGCCTCCGCGACTTTTACATCGGGAGGAGTTTCCGTTCAGAGCAGCTTGAGAAATGCGTTACACCACGCAAGACGGCGAAAGCCGATGCTCGATCCAGCCGAGCTAACGTGCGCGTGTCTGGTTGATCAAAGGAAGATGCTGCCAGCCGCGGCAGAAGATTTGAACTCTGTCTGGCTGAGATTTGAGAACTGGCGCGCTCGGAGAGATTCGAACTCCCGACCCTCGGAATCGAAATCCGATGCTCTATCCAGCTGAGCTACGAGCGCGTGTGGGGTCGCTTAGCAGAACCGGCAAAGGCCTGCCAGCAGTCGCTCAGAAGCAGGGGTGCAGGCGGCGATCCTGGCCGATATAGGCGGCGGCGCTCTGGTAGCACTTCACGGTGGCCGGGCCGTCGTAATAGGCGAAGGTGCCGGGCATCGGGCCGGGGCCGTAATTGTGCAGGTAGCTGATCGGGTAGGGCAGCGGGTTGGCGCGCCAGTAGCGGTGATGGTGGCGGGCCTCGGCCAAAGTGGGCGCAATGACTGACGCCGCGAGCAGGCCGGCGGCGGCGAAAAGCTTCAATTTCCTCATCACGATACTCCGCTAACCCCCGCTAAGGGCGGGGCATTTTGGGCCGATCCGGTTCCCATCTTACGCATTTTGGGTCGAAAAGTGCGGAAAAATGGTCACGGCGGCGATTTTTCCTCTGTTTCGGGATGCTTAACGAATTCCCAACACAGTCCCGCCAGAGTCTTGAGGCTTGTCTTGGGGCTTGGTCCCCGTCAGGACTGGCAAATTCGTGCTCCAGAAGGCTGTTCCGGTACCCGTTTTACCCATGCGCATCACGCTCCTTGCCCTCGTAGCTCTGCTTCGCTATCGCCGCAGGCCCGGCGCGCGCCGACCTTCACATCACGCGCGACCACGGCGGCTATGTCGAGGAATACAAGACCAAGTACAAGCGCATCCGCGACAAGGGCGAGCGCGTCATCATCGACGGCATCTGCAATTCCGCCTGCACGCTGGTGTTCGGCATCGTGCCGATGAACAAGATCTGCGTGACGCCGAAGGCGAGCCTCGGCTTCCACCTGGCCTATTACGACAAGGCCTTCACCTTCGGCATCAAGGTCACCAGTTCCGAAGGCACCTCGGACCTGATGTCCTATTATCCCGACACGGTGAAGGACTGGATCCGCCGCAATGGCGGGCTCACCACCGACATGAAGAAGATCAAGAACGGCGAAGATCTCTGGAAGATCGTCGATCCCTGCCCGGAAGAGTGGTGATCTCAGCGCAAACGCAACGCGTTTGTCGCGTGCGCTAGTCCGCGCTGCTATCCCTTGTACCCCATCAGCAGCCGCGGCAGCCAAAGCGAAAAGCCCGGCACATACGTCACGAACATCAGCGCTGCGATCAGCGCCGCATAGAACGGCAGGATGGTGCGCATGACCGCGCCCACCGAGATGCCGCCGATGGCGCAGCCGACGAACTGCGTCGTTCCGACCGGCGGCGTGTTGAGCCCCAGCGCGCAATTGATCAGCATCAGCATGCCGAACTGCACGGGATCCATGCCCGCCTTCATGGCGATCGGCAGGAAGATCGGCGTGCAGATCAGGATGGTAGCCGCCATGTCCATGAACGTGCCGAGCAGGAACAGGATGACGTTGATGAGCAGGAAGATCACCCAGGGCTGCTGGGACACCTTGCCCATGACGTTGCCGGCGAGCTCGGCCACCTCGTAAAGCCCCATCAGATACTGGAACATGGTGGAGACGCCGATCAGCAGCAGCACCACGCCGGTCGTCTTCACCGCCTTGGCGGCGGCCTTCAGGAAATTCGCCCAGGTCATGGTGCGGTAGACGAAGAAGGTCAGCAGGATCGTGTAGGTGACCGCGACGGCCGCGGATTCCGTGGCCGTGAAGACGCCGGACAGGATGCCCGTCAGGATGATGCCGACGATCAGCAGGCCGGGCAGGGCGGCCGCAAACGAGCTCGCGACCGTGCCCCAGCCCGGGAAGACGCCGGCCGGATAGCCGCGCTTCACCGCTACCGCATAGGCCGCGACCAGCATGCACGCCATCAGCACCAGCGAAGGCAACAGGCCGGCGGCGATCAGCGCGCCGATCGACACCTTGCCGCCGGCGGCGAGCGCATAGATGATCATGTTGTGGCTGGTCGGCATCAGCGCGCCGACCAAGTGAGGCGTGGGTGGTGACGTTGACGGCGTAGTCGACGTCGTAGCCTTCCTTCTTCATCATCGGGATCATCACCGATCCCATCGCCGAAACGTCGGCCACCGGCGAGCCTGAGACCCCGCCGAACAGCGTGCAGGCGACCACATTGGACATGCCGAGCCCGCCGCGGATGTGGCCGACGAGGCTCTTGGCCAGCGCCACGATCTTGTCGGCGACGCCGCCATGCAGCATCAGCTCGCCGCTGAAGACGAAGAAGGGAATGGCCAGGAAGGAGAAGATGTTCATCCCCGACATCATCTGCTGGAAGATGACGGCAACCGGCAGGCCTTCATAAAGGATGGTGCACAGCGCCGCGAGGCCGATCGCGAACGCAACGGGCACGCCGAGGATCAGGAAGCCGAAGAAGGTAACGGCGAGAATGGTCAGTTCCATGACGGGACGACCTCTTCGCCGCGCCAGAGCGCGATGATGTGTTCGATCGAAAACGAGACGATCAGAACGCCCGAAGTGACGAGCGGCACGTAACGGATGACCTCCGGCAGGCCGAGATTCGGGATCTTCACGGTGCCGACCGACGCGCCGAGGATCCAGCCGTTGTAGGCCATGGCGAGCGCCGAACGCGGCCACCAGCAGGTGAATGACGAACTCGATCCGCTCCCGCATCGCGATCGGGAAGCATCACCAGCAGGCTGTCCATTCCGATGTGCCCGGCATCGCGCACGCCGACGGCAGCGCCGATCAGCGTGACGTACAGGATCAGCACCAGCGCGAGGTTCTCCGTCCAGGTCGGGCTCGAGTTGAGCACGTAACGTCCGAACACCTGGTAGAACACCACGGCGACGATGGCGAGCAGGCCGGTCACCGACAGGTACATGCCGAGGCGCGCAACCGTGGCGTTGATCCGCGACAGCCAGCCGGTGGACGGCTGCATCGCAGCTTCCGTCCCCGGCCGGTCGTCTTCGTGATGCGAGGCGGACATCCGCGTCTCCTTGCAAGCCCGGCGCTGCCCGTCGGCGACGCCGGACCTGACGCCTGGCTTACTTCGTATCGCGGATGCGCTTGACGAGGCCCTTCAGCTTTTCGTCGCCGGCGAACTTGTCGTAGACCGGCTTCATCGCGTCGACGAATTCCGCCTTGTTGGCGATCGGAACGACCTGGACGCCGGCGGCCTCGACCGTCTTGCGCGAAGCCTGCTCCCGCTCGTCCCAGAGCTTGCGCATGACCGGCACCGATTCCTTGGCCGCCTTGCGGATCATCGCCTGATCCTCCTTGCTCAGCGTGTCCCAGACCTTCTTGGAGAACACGAGAACTTCGGGCGCGAGCGAATGCTCGGTGACGTTATAGAACTTGGCCGCCTCGAAATGGCGCGACGACTCGTAGGAGGGCCAGTTGTTCTCGGCCGCGTCGACCAGACCGGTCTTGAGCGCGGTATAGACCTCGCCATACGGCATCGGCGTCGGGTTGGCGCCGAGGCTCTGGATCATGCCGACCCAGAGGTCGGATTGCTGCACCCGTATCTTCAGGCCCTTGAGGTCGGCGAGCGTCTTGACCGGCGCCTTGACGGTGTACACGGACCGCGCGCCACTGTCGTAATAGGCGAGCCCGATCAATCCTGCGGGTTCCATCGCCGCCAGGATTTCGTCGCCGATCGGGCCGTCCAGCACGTTACGCATGTGCTGCGTATCGCGGAAGATGAAGGGCAGGCACAGCGTGATGGTTTCCGGCACGAAGTTGTTCATCGGCGATGCGTTGATCCGCATCATGTCGAGCCCGCCGATCTTGAGCTGCTCGATGGTGTCCTTCTCGGAGCCGAGCGCGCCGTTGGGAAATACTTTTACGCCGAGCTTGCCGCCGCTCGCCTCCGCGAGCTGCTTGCTCATGAATTTGACGGCCTCGACCGTCGGATAATCGCCGGGGTGGACGTCGGCCGAGCGGAAATCGCGAGCGTTCGCGGCAACGGCCGACATCGCCAGCGCGGCGGCCGCGATGATACCGGTTAGCGTCTTCATCATGGGCGTTCCTCCAAGTTGATTATTTCGTTGTCACGCTAGTCCCGAGGGGCGAGCGGCGCGGCTGGCTACCAATGTCGCCGCTTGCCCCATAGAGTGCAACCTCCATTGCGCCGCCGCCGGCCGGGATCGTGCGGCAAACATCGTGCTACGCTGCGGCGTGCCGCAGTGGAAACTGACTGGCCCTGACAATCAGGGCGGTGACTTGATCGAATTCCTCCGGCGTCAGGTCGGTGAGCGGAGGCCTGACCGGACCGGAGTCGCGGCCGATGGCCTTCATGCCCGCCTTGATCATCGAAACCGCGTAACCTTTCCTGCGGTTGCGGATGGCAACCAGCGGCAGGATGAACTCTCGCAAACCAGCGTCGATGCGCGCGTGATCGCGGGCGCGCACGGCAGCGTAGAAGCTGGTCGCGAACTCCGGAACGAAATTGAAGACGGCCGAAGAGTAGGTGGTGACGCCCATGTCGAGGTAGGGCAGGGCGAAGGTTTCGGCGGTCGGCAGACCGCCGACATAGACCAGGCGGTCGCCCATCCTGCAGACGAATGCGCTGCATCAGCTCGATGTCGCCGATGCCGTCCTTGTAGCCGACGAGGTTCGGGCATTTCTCGCACAGCCTCGCCAGCGTATCCTCGTTCAGCACGGCATTGTCGCGGTTGTAGACGATCACGCCAAGGCGCGTTGCCCTGCAAACGGCCTCGACATGCGCCGCAAGCCCGTCCTGCTCCGAAAACACCAGATAGGGCGGCAGCAGGAGAATTCCGTCGGCGCCGGCGCGCTCGGCCGCCTGCGCCATTTCCACGGCGATGGCCGTGCCGTAACCGGCGCCGGCGAGCACCGGAAGCCGGCCGCGCACCTCGTCGGCGGCTGCGCGTACAACGTTTTCGACCTCGGCCGGGCTCAGCGAGAAGAACTCGCCGGTGCCGCCGGCGGCGAACAGGCCGGCGACGTCGTAGCCCGACAACCAGGCGAGGTTGTCGCGGTATCGCCTCTCGTCGAACGCCAGCGCTGATGTGAACGGCGTGACGGGAAACGACAGGAGCCCGGCGCCGATGCGTTGTGCCAGTTCCCGCGGAGCGAACTTCGACGACGGCATGGATGTCCCTGCGCTGCGCCTGGTGATTTCGGCCGGGCGGATGCGGCGCGATCCGGCCGACGCTAGGGTGGGCAGCATTCCCTGTCCAAGCCAAATCCGGCATCAATCGATGCTGGAATTGCATCGATCCTCTAGCGGCGCGGTGCTAGCATGCCCGTCAGGTTGCGCAGCGAGGCGATCAGCGGATTGTCGTTGTCGCGCCGCCACGCCATGTGCAGTTCGACCGGCTGTGCGGTGGCGAGCTTCAACGGTCGCATGGTGACCCCGCTGAACCGCAAATCGGCCGCCGCTTCGGGAACCAGGGCCAATCCGAGGCCGGAACGCACGAGCGAGACCATCGAATGAACCTGAGCGATGTTCTGCACGTAACGAGGCAGGACTCGCGCGCCGACCAGCAGGGCGGTCACGAGATCGAAGAAGTAGCGCGATTCATGGGCGTCATACATGATGAAGGGCTGGTCATGCAGGTCGGCGAGATCGATGCGGGGCTTTCGCGTCAGCGGATGCCGCGCCGGTATCGCCGCAAGCAGGGCTTCCTTGCTCACGAGTTTCGAAGCGAACTCGCTGCGTTGCACCGGAGGGCGCAGGAAGCCGGCGTCGATCTGGTTGGCGGCGAGCGCATCATATTGCTCGCCGGTCACCATCTCCGACAGCGACAGGTCTATGTCGGGAATCTCGCGCCGGCACAGCGTGATCAGGGAAGGCAGGAACTGGTAGGCCGAGGCCGCCGTGTAGCCGATCTTGATCGATCCGGACTTCCCCGTGGCGACGCGTCGCGCCACCGACGAGGCGCGGTCGGCAAGTCGCAGCAGGCCGCGGGCCTCGGCGAGGAAACCGGCCCCGGCGGGGGTCAGCCTGACCGATCGGCTGGAGCGCTCCAGCAGCTGGGCGCCGACCCGATGCTCCAGGCTCTGGATTTGACGGCTGAGCGGCGGTTGGGTCATGTGGAGGCGCGCGGCGGCGCGGCCGAAATGCAGTTCCTCGGCGACCGCGACGAAGCAGCGAACCTGATTGAGATCGAACATCGATGCTATCCCTGGATCGGTAGGGCTGTATAGATACCGAAATGGCATGGCGGGGGATAGCACCCTCGGTACGGAAGAGCAGGAGTATTCCATGAGCGATCCGGTGACCCGCGACGCCGATCCGATCACCGAAAGCCCGCGTCTCATCCGCATGGATGCGAACGACAACGTCGCCATCGTCGTCAACGATTTCGGGCTTCCGGCCGGCACGCTGGCGGACGGCGTCTGCCTGCGCGAGCGCGTGCCGCAAGGCCACAAGGTGGCGCTGGTCGACCTCAAACAGGGAGCGCCGGTGCGGCGCTACGACGTGGTCATCGGTTACGCCGCCGAAGATTTGCCTGCGGGATCCTGGGTCAATGAGGCGCGGCTGGTGATGCCCGAGCCGCCGTCGCTCGAGGGGCTTCCGATCGCGACACGCAAGAGCCCGCTGGGGCCGGCGCTGGAGGGCTATACTTTCGAGGGATTTCGCAACGCCGATGGTTCGGTCGGCACGCGCAATTTGCTGGCCATCACGACCACGGTGCAGTGCGTCTCCGGCATCGTCGAATACGCCGTCAGGCGCATTCGGACGGAGCTGCTGCCGCGATATCCAAACGTCGACGACGTCGTCCCACTCGAGCACATCTACGGCTGCGGCGTCGCCATCGATGCGCCGGACGCCGACATCCCGATACGGACCCTGCGCAACATCAGCCTCAACCCGAATTTCGGCGGCACCACCATGGTGGTCAGCCTCGGTTGCGAGAAGCTGCAACCGGAGCGGCTGCTGCCGCCCGGCGCCGTCAAGCGTGGAGGCGCTTCGCGAGAGGACGACTACGACCTGGTGACGTTGCAGGATCCCGCGCATGTCGGCTTCGATGCGATGATCCATTCGATCATGCAGACGGCCGAGCGCCACCTGCAATTGCTCGACCGGCGGCGGCGCGAAACCTGCCCGGCTTCAGATCTCGTGGTCGGCATGCAGTGCGGCGGCAGCGACGCGTTTTCCGGCGTGACCGCCAATCCCTCGCTTGGCTTTGCCAGCGATCTGCTGGTCCGCGCCGGCGCCACGGTGATGTTCTCGGAAAATACCGAGGTGCGCGACGGCATCGCCCAGCTCACCGCCCGCGCCGTCAATGCCGAGGTGGCGCAGCAGATCATCGCCGAACTCGGATGGTACGATCGCTACCTGGAGCGCGGCTCGGTCGATCGCAGCGCCAACACCACGCCGGGCAACAAGAAGGGCGGCCTGTCCAACATCGTCGAGAAGGCGATGGGCTCGATCATCAAGTCGGGCACCGCGCCGATTTCCGGCGTGGTTCGTCCCGGCGAGCGGGCGACGGTGAAGGGGCTGCTCTACGCGGCGACGCCGGCGAGCGACTTCGTGTGCGGCACGCTGCAGCTTGCCGCCGGCATGAACGTCCACGTCTTCACCACCGGACGCGGCACGCCCTACGGCCTGGCCGCGGTTCCGGTGATCAAGGTCGCGACGCGCGGCGATCTGGCGCGGCGATGGCATGACCTGATGGATGTCGATGCGGGACGCGTTGCGACGGGCGAGGCGACCATCGAGGAGATGGGATGGGACATGTTCCGCACCATCCTCGATGTGGCTTCCGGCCGGCGCCGCACCTGGACCGAGAAGTGGCGCCTGCACAATTCGCTGGCGCTGTTCAATCCGGCGCCGATTACCTGAGCCGTTTTCACGCTCGCTTGTGGCTAGAACGTCACCACGCCGCGGATCGACTCGCCGCGCTTCATCAGCTCGAACGCGTCGTTGATTTTCGCGAGCGGCATCACATGCGTGATCATCGGGTCGATCTGGATCTTGCCCTGCATGTACCAGTCGACGATCTTGGGCACGTCGGTGCGGCCGCGCGCGCCGCCGAAGGCGGTGCCTTTCCAGACGCGCCCGGTGACGAGCTGGAACGGCCGCGTCGAAATTTCGGCGCCTGCGGGTGCGACGCCGATGATGATCGACTGGCCCCAGCCGCGGTGACAGGCTTCCAGCGCCTGCCGCATCACGGTGACATTGCCGGTGCAGTCGAAGGTGTAGTCGGCGCCGCCGATCTGGTCGGCGCCCGCCTTGGTCATGTTGACGAGGTGAGGGACGAGGTCCTTGCCGGCGTCCTTCGGATTGACGAAGTGGGTCATGCCGAAGCGCTTGCCCCATTCCTCGCGGGCGGGATTGATGTCGACGCCGATGATCATGTCGGCGCCGGCAAGCCGCAGGCCCTGGATCACGTTCAGCCCGATGCCGCCGAGGCCGAACACGATCGCTTTCGCGCCTTCCTCGACCTTGGCGGTGTTGATGACGGCGCCGATGCCGGTGGTGACGCCGCAGCCGATGTAGCAGACCTTGTCGAACGGCGCGTCCTCGCGGATTTTCGCCACCGCAATTTCCGGCAGCACGGTGTAGTTCGCAAAGGTCGAGGTGCCCATGTAGTGGTGGATCGGCTTGCCGCCGATCGAGAAGCGCGAGGTGCCGTCGGGCATCATGCCCTGGCCCTGCGTGGCGCGGATCGCGGTGCAGAGATTGGTCTTGCGCGACAGGCACGACGGGCACTGCCGGCATTCCGGCGTATACAGCGGGATGACGTGGTCGCCCTTCTTCACCGAGGTCACGCCCTTGCCGACATCGACGACGATACCTGCGCCCTCGTGACCAAGGATCGCCGGAAACAGCCCTTCCGGATCGGCGCCGGAGAGGGTGAACTCGTCGGTGTGGCAGACGCCGGTCGCCTTGATCTCGACCATCACTTCGCCGTCGCGCGGCCCCTCGAGCTGAACGGTGGTGATCTCCAGCGGCTTGCCTGCAGCGGTGGCGACGGCGGCGCGTACGTCCATGGCATTTCCTCGCTAATGCGGTCGTTTCGTTTGAGCATGATCTTGTCGGAAAACCGGTTCCCACTTTTCGGGATCATGCCCTATGTAAATGTTGCGGTCGTCATGTGATAACGGGCGGGGAGCCCTTCCGCGATAGGTGTTGCCGCATAGCACAGGTTTGGGCAGTAGTGCGCGCCAAATGACTCCTGACTTCGACAAATTGGCCGCACGCGCGGCGCCGGCGATATTCGTCGTGCTGTGGAGCACCGGCTTCGTCGGCACCAAATATGTCATCCGCAATGCCGACCCGCTGACCTATCTCGCGATCCGCATGGCGATCGTGGTGGTGCTGATGGCGATCATCTGCGCGATCGCCCGCCCGAAATGGCTCAGCCGCGCCGAGATCGGCCACAGCATCGTGGCAGGCATTTTGGTGCACGGCTTCTATCTCGGCGGCACGGCGGTGGCGATATCGCTGTCGATCCCGGCCGGCCTGTCGGCGTTGATGCCGGGCCTGCAGCCGATCCTGATGTCGACCATCGCCAATCGCTGGCTCGGCGAACGCGTCACGCCGCTGCAATGGGGCGGGCTGCTGCTGGGCCTCGTCGGTGTCGCGCTGATCATGCACGACAGGCCGATGAGCGGTCAGGCCGGCTGGGGCTGGCTGGCCTCCACGGTATCGCTGGTCAGCATCACGCTCGGCACGCTTTACCAGCGCCGCTACTGCAGCCAGATCGACTGGCGCAGCGGCAATCTCGTGCAGTATGTCGCGGTCACGGTTTTCTTCACCATCGCGCGCATTCGCCGTTCGAAGCAGCGCGTGGTGCATTGGACGGCCGAATTCGTCCTCGCCACGATGTGGCTGGCCGTGGTGCTGTCGATCGGTTCGATCGGGCTGTTGTACTGGCTGATCCGGCATCAGGCGGCGACATCGGTGGCGAGCCTGTTCTACCTGGTGCCGGCGGTGACGTCGGTCATGGCCTATGTCCTGTTCGACGAGCGGCTCGATGCGGTCGCCATCGCCGGCATGGTCGGATGCGCGGTCGCGGTCGTGCTGGTCAATCGTCGCGCGTGAATTCAGTCGCCACGGGTCGTCGCGTAGGCTTTCAGCGCGCGCTCGCGGCCCGCCTTGTGATCGACGATCGGATGCGGATAGGTCTTGCCGAGTTCGACGCCGGCGCTGGCGAGTTCGAGCGGCGTCGCCTCCCACGGCTGGTGGATCATGCTTGTTCGGCAGCTTCGCCAGCTCCGGCACCCAGCGCCGGACATAGTCGCCGTCGGGATCGAACTTCTCGCCCTGCAGGATCGGATTGAACATGCGGAAGTAGGGCGCGGCATCGGCGCCGGAGCCCGCGACCCATTGCCAGTTGGCGGGATTGCTGCCGGCATCGGCATCGACCAGCGTGTCCCAGAACCAGCTTCTCGCCGTCGCGCCAGTCGATCAGCAGATGCTTGACCAGGAACGAGGCGACGACCATGCGCACGCGGTTGTGCATCACGCCGGTGTGCCAGAGCTGGCGCATGCCGGCATCGACGATGGGATAGCCGGTCTGCCCGCGCTGCCAGGCGCGCAGCGCCTTGGCGTCGCGCTTCCAGGGAAAGGCGTCGAAGGAGGATTGCAGGTTGCGCTCGGCCAGATCGGGCACGTCGAAGAGCAGGTGCCGGCAGAATTCGCGCCAGCCGAGTTCGCTCAGGAATTTGTCGATGTCGGCGGCGCGGCGCGGGTGCTCGGCCGCGGCAAAGCGCGCGGCGTGCCAGACCTGCCGCGGGCTGATCTCGCCGAAGCGCAGATGCGGCGAGAGTCGCGAGGTGCCGTCGCGGTCGGGCCGGTCGCGATCGCTCGCATAGCCCGCGACATTTTCGAGAAACGCCTTCAGCCGCTTTTGCGCCGACGCTTCGCCCGGCGTCCAGGTCTCGCGCAGGCCGCCGGCCCAGTCCGGCTTCGTCGGTTCGAGCCGCCAGCTCTCGAGCGCGTCGCTCGCAAGCTGCGGCCCGCCGGCGAGCTTCTTCGGCGCCGGCAGCGGCGCGGGCGGATCGCCCAGCGATTGCACCCGCCGCCAGAACGGCGTGAACACGCGCAGGCCCCGGTTCTCCTTGTTGCGGATCTGGCTGGGGTGGACCAGCAGATCGCCGGGAAAGCTTTTCGCGGCGACGCCGATGCCTTCGAGCGCGGCCTTCACCTCGATCCGCAATCCTGATGTGCGGCGCCTGCGCGATCTCGTTCCAGAACACCGCGCCTGCGTCGGCCTCGCGCGCGACCGCGGCGATCACCTTCGCCGCGTCGCCCTTGCGCAGCACGAGCTGCGCCCCGGCCGCTTGCAGGCTCGCCTGCAAGGCCCGCAGCGACTGCGCCAGCCACCAGCGCGCCGCGCCGCCGAGCGGACGTGCGGCGCGTCTTCTTCGTCGAGCACATAGAGGCCAACGACCGGCGCGCCGGCCTTTGCCGCTGCGTGCAGGGCGCCGTGGTCGGACAGCCGCAGGTCGTCGCGAAACCAGACAATGATGGGCCGGGGGCTCGTCATGCGCGCAATGAATTCCTGAGCATTTCCTGTGGGTTGTGTTCGTTAATGCAATCGTAAAGAAAAACCGTCAAATGTGACGTAATTTCAGGCACTTCTGCATGGCTGTCATGTCGTGGGGGAATTCATGCCGTCGCTCAAGCTCAAGCTCGGTACCAAGGCCGTCATTTGCGCGATCCTATTGATCGCGGTGAATACCGGCCTTGTGGTCGGTGCCGGCTACTGGTCGCTGTCGTCGGAATTCAACCAGCGCGCCTATCGCGATATCGAGGTCAATCTGCGCACCCTGGCGCTGACCTTCGCCGAGACGTTCCCCGACGCCAAGATCAGCATTGAAAAGGGCGCGGTCACCAAGGCCGAGATCGCCAAGATGCCGGAGTTCAAGGACCACGCGATCGTCGATCGTGCGGTGTCCTATGTCGGCGGCAATGCCACGCTGTTCGTCTATGACGACGCCAGCAACCAGTTCGTCCGCCGCTCCACCAACGTGAAGAAGGAGAACGGCGACCGCGCCGTCGGCACCCAGCTCGCGCCCGACCATCCCGGCCAGGCGGTGCTGCGCAAGGGCGAGGCCTACAAGGGCCCCGCGGTGCTGTTCGGCAAGAGCTTCATGACGGCCTACTATCCCGGTCGTGAATCCGTCCGGAAAGGTGATCGGCATTCTCTATGTCGGCATCGCCATGGCGCAGTTCGAGGCCATGCTGGCGCAGGCGATCCAGACCATGGCGATCGCGGCCGGCATCGCCGCGCTGCTGGTGATGCTGCTCACCATGCTGATCGTCCGCCGCGTCACCAAGCCGCTTGACCTCGGTGACGGCCTCGCTGACCGCGATCGCGGAAGGCAAGAGCGACGTCGCGATCGACTGCGAGGACCGCCACGACGAGATCGGCGAGATCGCCCGCACCGTCGCCGTGTTCAAGAACAACTCGCTGGAGCGCCAGCGCATGCGCGAGGAGCAGGCCGCCGCAGCCGCGGCTGCCGCCGAGCAGCGCAAGGCGGAGCTGCGCCATTTCGTCGACGAGTTCCAGACCGGCGTCGGCGGCATCATCGACAAGGTGCATGAACTCCTCCGGCGAGTTCGAGCGCATCGCGCGCCAGCTCACCGAGACCGCGCGCACCACCGCCGAGCTGTCCGGCCAGTCCGCCAGCGCCTCGGAGACCGCGTCCGAGCATGTCCGCACCGCGGCGGCCGCCTCCGACGAGCTGTCGAGCTCGATTGCGGAGATCACCCGCCGCGTGCAGGAATCCAACGGCATCGCCGCCGAAGCGGTCCAGCAGGCCGAGGCCACCGACGCAGCGCATCACCGAGCTGTCGCAGGCCGGCACGCGGATCGGCGACGTCGTCAAGCTGATCACCACGATCGCCGAGCAGACCAATCTGCTCGCGCTCAACGCCACCATCGAGGCGGCGCGCGCCGGCGATGCCGGCCGCGGCTTTGCCGTGGTGGCGCAGGAGGTCAAGAGCCTCGCCGGCCAGACCGCGAAGGCGACCGAGGAGATTTCCAGCCAGATCGCCAACATGCAGCTTGCGACCGAGGAGTTGGTCGCCGCCATCAAGGCGATCGGCCAGACCATCGAGCGCATCAGCGACATCGCCACCTCGATCTCGGCGGCGGTCGAGCAGCAGAGCACGGCGACGCAAAACATCGCCCAGAGCGTCCGCGCCGCGGCGAGCGGCACCGCGAGCGTCGCGGTCAATGTCCGCAACGTCGCGCGCGGCGCGGGCGAGACCGGCGAAACCTCGAGCCGGATGTTTGCGTCGGCGCAGGCGCTGTCCGGCGAGAGCCTGCATCTGAAGGCCGAGGTCGAAAAGTTCCTCGACGGCGTGCGGGCGGCCTGAGCGGCCCCTCGCCGTAGCTGAAACCTTGCGGCGACCGCGCGCGTAGTATCCGGGTAGGGCCTGAGGCCGGCCTGAACGGGCCGCGAGGGAGGCTGCCGTGAACCGATATGCCGTGCTTTATCTGGTGACGCTGTTCGTCCTTGTCCCCCTGGATTTCCTGTTCCTCGGCGTCGTCGCCAAGGACTTCTTCACCTCGCAGGTCGGCAACATGCTGGGCGAGATCAAGCTCGTGCCGGCGGTGCTGTTCTATCTGCTCTACGTCGTCGGCGTCCTGATCTTCGTGTCCGGCGCGGCGTCTGCGACGTGGCAGGCCACGCTGCTTTACGGCGCGCTGTTCGGCCTGTTCTGCTACGCGACCTTCGATCTCACCGCGCTGGCGCTGCTCAGGAACTGGAGCTGGGCGGTCGCGTTCGTCGACATCGCCTGGGGCGCGGTGGTGACGGCGGTCTCATCGACCGCCGGTCTCCTTGTTGCGAATTGGCTGGTGCCGCGAGTTTAGTACGCGACACCAAGATCCCGGATGCGCGCTGAGCGCGCTCCGGGATGACGGCTATATCGCCGTCACTTCGGCTGCGGCACGATCCGGATGTACGGCTTCGGCGACTTCCAGCCCTGCGGATAGATCGTCTTGGCCTCGTCGTCGGACACCGAGCCCGCGATGATGACGTCCTCGCCCTGTTTCCAGTCGGCGGGCGTCGCGACGCGATGCTTGGCGGTCATCTGCAGCGAGTTGATCGAGCGCAGGATTTCCTGGAAATTGCGGCCCGTGGTCATCGGATAGACCATCACGAGCTTGATCTTCTTGTCCGGGCCGATGACGAAGACGTTGCGGACGGTCTGGTTGTCGGCCGGGCGTGCGGGTGAGCGGATCGCCCGAGGTCGAGGCCGGCAGCATGTCGTAGAGCTTCGAGACGTTGAAATCGGTGTCGCCGATCATCGGATAGTTCGGCGCGGCACCCTGCGTCTCCTTGATGTCCTCGGACCATTTGGCGTGACGGTCGACGGGATCGACCGAAAGCCCCATCAGCTTGACGCCGCGCTTGTCGAATTCCGGCTTCAGCTTGGCGAGCGCGCCGAGCTCGGTGGTGCAGACCGGGGTGAAATCCTTCGGATGCGAGAACAGCAGCGCCCAGCTGTTGCCGATCCAGTCGTGGAACTTGATCTTGCCTTCGGTGGTCTGGGCTTCGAAATCGGGGGCGACTAGCGCCAATCGGGAGTGCCATGGGTCGACCTCATGTCATTCAAGTTACAGGGTAATTCTGGTCCGGCGGAGTATAAGTGCGGATCAAGTGTTTAAGGGAACACCTTGATGTCAAAAGATGAAATCCTTCTCCGTCCGCGCAAGGTTCTAGCACCTTCTTTTGATCTGCGCCCCTGCGGCGAAAAATCGTCAGCGGTGCAGCGCCGCTGCCCCGATTTTGCCTTTTATGGCCCGCATCACCCCGCCCCCGTCGCCCCGAACCACGAACGGCAAAAAGCGACAAATCAGCAACCATCTCAAGAATGTCGAAACGCGCGGTTTCGAATCGTTAACCACTCGTTTACGCCCGCAGTGGACATGCTGGACCAAGAACCAAGAAACTGAGACGTGAAACTATGTCTGCCTCGAGTACCAAGGCCGCCGAATCAACGGCGTGCCTGAACCTTCCTGCCGCGACACCGCAGCCCATGCACTGACCATCGTCCGCGATGGCGTGATCACCGGCGAAGGCCCGACCACCAAGGGCCGTGTCCATTTTTCCCGCGCGCTCGATGCCGATGACGCCGCCTGGTGCGCGCGCATCCTGACCGCGCGCGCCGTCGAGCATCAGCCGGTCAGCCGCGCCGAGGTCGAGGCGCTGTTCGAGATCAACGACGCCGCCGCCGAGCGCAGCGACGAGCGGCCGGTTCGACGATCTGCTTGCCAAGGCGGTCGCCCATCACGCGGCGTCCGAGGCCGGGTCTGCCGGTGCCGCCGCGCACGGTGGCGCTGTCGCCGGACACCGACATCGAGAGCTGGGCGCCCGCGCAGGCCGATCAAGGCCAACACCGAGCGCTGCAGATGGATCGCAAGCCAGATGCGCGGCAAGCGCCGCAGCAACCGCACGCTGATGGCGATGGTCGCCAGCGTGCGTCGGCGCGGCCAGCGTGCCGCTGGCGCAGCTGCCGAATGTGTTCGACATCGGGATGATGTAGATCATCCATCTGCAATCGGTTTCGAACGGCGGCGGGGTTATTTCCCCGCCGTTTTTGTTTTGCCGTCGGCGTCGAGCCCGAGCGTGCGGCCGGGGAAGCCGGCGGCGTCGAAATAGCGCTGGCTGCCGACGCGCTGGAACATCAGCACCGTGCGCAGGCCGTTCGCGGCGGCTTGCGACTTCACCGTGCCGGCAAACGCCTTGGGCGTGGCGCCGTTCGGCATCGCTTCCGTCATGACACGGCCGACCAGATTGCCCTTGGCCTTCTGGGTCAGCCCCATCAGATCTTTGCGGCGGTGGCGCCGACATCGGCATTGCTGACGGGCAGGGCATCGACATAGCCCGCCTTGAAGTCGGGACCGATCGCGGCCGTGAAGTTCAAGGTGTCGCCGCGGCTGAAGCTGCCATGCATGCCCTGGCCCTGGCGCAGCACGGTGTCGGCGACCTGCGACCGAGCAGTTGGTCGGCTCCTCGCAGCCCGACGACCACGAGCGGAAGTTGACGACGATCGAGGGATGCGGCGTCACCGCCTTGCCCTTCAGGCCGAGCGTCGACATCGCCAGCGCGCCGGGGAAGGGTGCCGAGCTCGTCGTTGACGAAGAGGCCGCTGACATAGTCCTGCTCGAGCAGCGCCTTGATGATGCGGTCGGCGAGCTTCTTGTCCTTGTTCGGAAGATAGATCAGGTCCGAGCCGCCATTGGTGGCGACGACGACGTCGGGCTTTGTCGGGTTTTCGCCGAGCAGCGCCGTTGCCGGCCTTGGGATGCGCGTTGTCGGCGACCTTGGCGTTCTTGTCGTTGGGATCGAACAGCGGCAGGTTCAGCGCCTTGGCGAGATCGATCGACGACGAAGCCCATCGGCAGGAAGTCCTTCGGCGTGTCGTCGTAGGTGACCTTGGCCGAAGGGCTGGTCTTGCTCTCCTTCGAGATGGTCGAGAAGCCGTGGTCGGAGGAGACGATGATGTTGGTGGAGGCCGCGAGGCCCGAGCTCGTCGAGCGCCTTGCGCAGTTGCGCGAGATTGTTGTCGGCGTTCTTGATGCCGGCCATCGAGGTCGGGCCGTTGATCCCCGGCGTGATGGTGTTGAGGCTGTCGCCGGTGTTGTGCTGGCTGCCGTCGGGGTCGCGCGACCAGAACACCAGCACGAACGGCTTGTTGCGCGCGCTTGAACATCGGCAGCACCACCTTGGTGGCGACGTCGGCCATGTACTGCTGCTGTGCGACATTGGCTGATGTGGTGCCCGGCGTCTTGGCGTCGCCGGCCTTGCTGTTGTCGCCGCGCGGGACGCGTCGTGGTCGGCAGGCCGGCCTTGGTCAGCGCGTCCTTCATCTCGTCGGAGAGCGGCACGCCGTTCTTGCCGCCGGTGGCATCGTCGATCACGATCGAGTTCTTGCCGTAGTCGGTGTGATCGAAGATCAGGGTGGGGCCGAGCTTGCCGATGGCGGCGGTGGAGAAGCCCTTGTCCCGCGCCATCTTCAAGATGGTTTCTTCGTTGAGATAGTCGCCGCCGAAATGCTCGTCGACTTCCTTGAGCACCGGGTCGACCTCGATGAACGGCGTCACGGTGTCGTTGGCGGTCGCGACGGGCTTGCCGGTGTAGATCGTGTTGGAGAAGGTGCCGGTGTCGCCGAGATAATGCCCGCTCGCCATCGCCGAGCCGTTGGCCATGGTGAAGGTCGGGAACAGCGAATGCGAATTCTTGAAGTTGACGCCCTTGTCGCGCAGCTCGGCCATCGCGGGCGCGGTCTGCGGCGTCACGATCTTGCCGCGCAGGCCGTCGGGGATGAACAGGATCAGGTTGCGCGGCGTCGCATTCTGCGCCGAGGCCATGCCGACGGTCGATAGCGTGATCAGGCTCGCGGACAGCAATGTTATGGTTCGGCGCATCTGGTATCCCTCCATGACAAGCAATCTTCCGGATCGACTCATTGCCTTCTTTAGTAATGCCGCACGACAGATTTGTTACATTCCACGCGGCCGTCGAAAATCGTCCACCGCTCACTCCACGTCAACCAGCCGGATGCTGGAGTCGGGGATGTTGAGGTGAACAGTCTCGCCCGGCTGGAAATTTTCCGTTTCCGTCGGATTGAAACGCACGATATTGAGCTTCTGCGCGCCGAAGGCGACCTCGTATTCGATCTTGTCGCCGAGATAGGTGCGCGACTGCACGACACCCCTGATGCCGGTGTCGTGCCCGACGATTGCAATGGCTTCCGGCCGGATCACCGCATGGACGCTTGAACCTGGAGCAGGGGCCTTGTCGCAGGCAACAACGAGATTCTCGCCATCGATGTCGAGGACGTCGCGAGGCCGGGCGTGAAATCTTTCACGCGGGCGCGCAGCAGGTTTGCCCGGCCGACAAAGCCGGCGACAAAGGCCGAGGCGGGCTGGCGGTACAGCTCCTCGGCGGTGCCGATCTGCGCGATCCGGCCCGCGTCCATGATGGCGATGCGGTCTGAAATCGCCATCGCCTCTTCCTGGTCGTGCGTGACGTAGATCGGTCGTGATCGCCAGTTCCTGCTGCAGCCGCACGATCTCGCTGCGCATCTGCACCCGCAACTGGGCGTCGAGGTTCGAGAGCGGCTCGTCGAACAGCAGCACGCGCGGCCGGATCGCGATCGCGCGCGCCAGCGCCACCCGCTGCTGCTGGCCGCCGGACAATTCGTTGATCATGCGGTCGCCCATGCCCTGCGAGGCCGACCTGCCGCAGCGCCGGCGTCGACGCTGCTTTCGATCAGCGCCGCGTCCTGGCGCTTGACCCGCAGTCCATAGGCGACGTTTTCGAACACCGACAGATGCGGAAACAGCGCGTAGTTCTGGAACACGAAGCCGATGTCGCGCTGGTTGGCGGCAAGCCCGGTCACGTCCTCGCCGCCGAACAGAGATCCGCCCCGATGACGGCTTCTGGAATCCGGCGATCATGCGCAGCGTCGTGGTCTTGCCGCAGCCGGACGAGCCGAGCAGCGTCAGGAATTCGCCCGGCCTGACGTCGAGGTCGAGATTCTTCACCGCGGTGATGTCGCCGCGCCTTTCGTGGTGAAAGGTCGCCGAGATCGCCCTGCAGCCGGATTTCGATCGATTGCGCCGCCATGTCAGGCCCCGATCTTGCCGACGCGCAGGCTCGGCGCGGTCAGGCGTTGCAGGAGGACGTTGAGCATGCTGGTCACGAACACCACGACGACGATCACGAACACCGAAAACGCCGCGGCCGGCCCAAGCGCCACCTCGGTCATGTTTTCGAGGATCTTCACGGTAATCAGCGTCCAGTTGATCGAGACCAGAAAGATCGTGGCGCTGATCGCCGTCATCGAGCGGATGAAGACGACGCCCAGACCTGCGAAGAAGGCCGGCAGGATCAGCGGCAGCATGATGCGCCGGAATGTCGTGAGGCTGCCGGCGCCGAGACTGGCGGAGGCTTCCTCCATGCTGCGGTCGATCTGCTGCAGCAGCGCCACCGTGGTGCGGATTCCGATCGGGCTGTAGCGGAAGACATAGCAGGCGATCAGGATCGCCGCGGTGCCGGTCAGCGCCAGCGGCTCGTCGTTGAAGGCCAGCAGATAGGCGATGCCGACGATGGTGCCGGGCAGCGCGTAGTTCAGCATGCTGACCACCTCCATCGCCTTGCGGCTGATGAAGCTGCGTTCGCCCGACGAGATAGCCGATGGCGATGCCGTAGATGCCCGCCGAGCGGCATGCCGATCAGGGCGATGATCAGGGTGTCCTCTGATCGCCGGCAGGCCCTCGCTGAAGATCACCCGGTAATGGTCCAGCGTCAGCGTGTGGTTGGCGCCGAACGCCAGCACGATCGAGGCGTAGAACAGCAGCAGATAGAAATAGACGATCAGCGCCGACACCAGCAGGCAGAATCCCAGCAACGCCAGCTCCGGCGCGCCCGATACCGAATCGTGCTGCGCCGAGACGCCGGCCTTGCCGGTCACGGTGACATAGGAACGGCCGGCAACGAGGCGCTCCTGCGCAGAAGAACACCAGTCCCGGCCGGCACCAGCAGCAACAGCGACAGGATCGCGCCGCTCTTGAGGTCGAACATCCCGGTGATCTGCAGATAGGCTTCGGTCGGCAGCACCGAAAAGTCGCTGCCGGCCAGAATCGAGGGCGTGGCGAAATCGGCCAGCGAGCAGCCGAACAGCAGCAGGAAGGCATTGGCCAGCGCCGGGATCACCAGCGGCAGCGTCACGGTGCGGAACGCGTGCCAGCGCGAACCGCCGAGGCTGAAGGCCGCCTCCTCGAGGCTGGTGCTGATCGAGGCCAGCATCGGCCGCAGCGCCAGATAGGCGATCGGAAAATAGGTCAGGGTTTCCGCCGCAAACGTGCTGGTCAGGCCATAGACCTGGACGTTCTTGATGCCGAGCAGTTCGTAGGTGATCAGGCCGCGCGGCCCGAACGAAAACACGAACGCGATCGAGGTGGTGAACGGCGGCGAGATCAGCGGCAGGAAGGTGAAGAAGTCGATCAGGCGCGACAACCGCCGCGCGCTGCGGACCCGCTCGACGGTGAAGGCGAACATCAATCCCAGCAACGTTCCGGCAGACGCCGACCAGCATCGCCAGCAACAGGCTGTTGCCGAAGCGCGCGCAGGTTGCTCTTGCGGTGATCGCGGCCACCAGCGCCTGCAGGCTGAGGTGAGCCGTCGTCGGAAGGCGCGCGCGAACAGCATCAGCAAGCGGATAGACGATGAAGATCAGCAGCAGCAGCCAGATGCCGAGCAGGCCGCAGCTACGCAGCCACGATCCTCTGGCCTGATCGCCAGCGCGTCGCATGCGTTGAGCCGAAGCCATCGCATCAGCCGGCGTTCAGGACTTCGGCCACCCAGCGCTCGACGATGCGCTTGCGGTTGTCGCCGGCCCAGCGCGTCGTCGATCTCGATGATCTTGGCCTGCTTCAGCACCGCGGCGAGGTCCGGGATCCGGTTCGACCTTCGGATGGGCGGGAAGGAAGTTGATCTTGTTCGGCGCCAGCAGCGACTGCATGCCGGGCTGGTCGCCCAGTCGATCAGCTTCTTGCCGCAGCGTCCGGATTCTTGTTGCCCTTGACCAGGGCGATGCATTCGGCCGCCGAGCCGATGCCTTCCTTGGGGAAGGAGATCTGCACGTCGTAGCCTTTCTGCCGGGTGAACAGCGCATCGACGATGAAGAAGATGCCGCCGGCCGGCCTGGCCGAGGCCGACCGGCACCGTGCCGCCGCCGCCGCTCTTGGTATAGACCTGAATGTTCTGGCGCAGCTTCTTCATGTAGGCGAAGGCGGCATCCTCGTTGCGGTTGTTGACCTGCAGGATCGAGAAGATGCGCGTCACCGCGGTGCCCGACGTGCGCGCATCGGCCATCTGCAGCATGCTCTTGTAGGCGGGATTGAGCAGGTCGTCCCACGATGCCGGCGGCCTGCAGATTGTGCTCCTGCAGGAACTTGGTGTTGGTCATGAACACCAGCGGATCGTCGGCGATCGCGGTCCACATGCCCTGCGCGCTCTTGAAGCGCTTCGGCAGGTCGGCCGCGGTCGGCGGCGTGTAGGGCTCGAAGATGCCCTGCTCCTCGCCGGCGGTGAACGTTTCGACGGGGCCGCCGAACAGCACGTCGACCTGCGGATTGTTCTTTTCGGCGATGACCCGCGCCAGCGCCTCGCCGGAGGAGAAGCGGATGAAATTGACGTGGATGCCCGAGTGCCTTCTCGAACGCCTCCATCATCGGCCGCGCGTAGTTTTCCGGCCAGATCGAGTAGGCCTTCAGGCTCTCGGCCGCGAAGGCCTGCCGCGCCACGAAGGGCGTCGCGAGCATGCCGCCCAGCACCGCACGGCGGCTAAGCCGCCCGCTGGTTGGAACGATATGGTTCGTGGTGTTCCCGGCGCGGGCCATGGTTCTCTCCCGTTGCTCTTTTTTGTTGCCGGGGAGTGTTGAGGCCGCATCCATGGCTGTCAAGGCGGGCGGGCATAGGCTCGCGTTGCCGCGGCGCGATATCGCCCGGATTTGATACGTCGTGTCCCCTTCCCGGAGGAAAGGGCGCAGGGAAAGCCGGGCGCTGGCTGCGCCCGCATACCGTGTGCGACGGCTGCTACCGAAAATGCACACGGGTTTGACAGGTACAGCCGAGACATCCCGGCTTTCCCCGCGCAATGGGTTGACGGCTTATACGTGATCTCCCCGGGGAGCGGCCTTTCTTGCCCCCGTTGCCGACGGGACTTACCGCCGACGTAGCGCCAGGGTCGCGGCGCCAGGACCACACGATTTCGCCGTACGCTGTGCACGTTTCGCCCGGTGCAAGCACCTGACGCCACAGCGTCCATCGCAACCCGCGCCAACGTTACGTGACGATGCGCATCGTCCCTTTTTGCGGCACGGGCTGGGCGGAGTTATGTACTGAGTTGCCCGGGGAAAGCAAGCTACAATTTCGGATTTTCGTACACAATTTCGTGAAAACGGAAGTGAGGCGTGACGCGCGAACCGGGCTCGGCCTTGTTCGTCACAGGCTGCGGTGGCAGTCTGAGCGGCATGTGACACGGAGAAGTAGCGATGCCCCATCCCGCGATAGCCAAGGACAATGTTGCCGTGATCACCGGGGGCGCCTCCGGCATTGGGCTTGCGGCGGCGATGCGCTTCGCGGCACTCGGCATGAAGGTGTGCATCGCCGACATCGGGGACGAGGCACTGAAGTCGGCCGAGGCACGGATTGCGGCGGCGTCGCCCGGTGGCGGCGCCAATGTCATGACGGCTAGAGTCGACGTCAGCAGCCGCGACGAATTGCCCGCGCTGGAAGCCGCGGTGCAGAAACGGTTCGGCGGCACCGACGTCCTGATGAACAATGCCGGCATCCAGCCGGGCGCAGATGTTCGGACCGCTGGAGAACTGGGAGCGGGTGCTCGCCGTCAATCTGTGGGGCGTGATCCACGGCACGCAGGTCTTCGCGCCGCGCATGATCGCGCGCGGCCGGCCGGGGCTGATCATCAACACCGGCTCCAAGCAGGGCATCACCACGCCGCCGGGCGATCCGGCCTACAACGTCTCCAAGGCCGGCGTGAAGGCCTTCACCGAGGCGCTGCAGCACGAGCTGCGCAACACGCCGGGCTGCCAGATCAGCGCGCACCTGCTGATCCCCGGCTTACGTCTTCACGGGCCTGACCGCGCGCGGCCGCACCGAGAAGCCGCCGGGCGCCTGGACGCCGGAGCAGACCGTCGACTTCATGCTGGAGCGGCTGGAGGCGGCGACTTCTACATCCTGTGCCCCGACAACGACGTGCCGCGCGAGCCTCGACGAGCGGCGCATCCTGTGGGCGATCGGCGACATCGTCGAGAACCGGCCCGCGCTGTCGCGCTGGCACCCCGACTATGCCGAGGCGTTTGCAGCATTCGCGAAGAAGGGGTGAGGCTTGGCCGCTCGACCGATTTACCATGGTGCCGGAACATCGTGCTCTTACGGCGTCGGGAATTAACCCGTTACATCAGGCGATTTCCCAGGGTCGAGGCAATGACCCGACACGTAAGGAAGCCGTCATGAGCGCGACGCCGCGATGCGTTGAGTGCCAAGCCGAGAGAGTGTCTGTCGAAGTCGAGTGGGCGACACAGTTCTACCAGATCAACAGCTACCAATGCCCGATGTGCCGGAGCGTGCTGCGGCTGGTCGAGCCGCGTCATGCGACGCCGACCTATCACTAACTGCAACCGCGCAGAGTCTTGTGGGGGATTACGCAGCGCCGGTTGCAACGAGCGCACGTGCTGGTCAGGCTGGGCTCGCGTTTCCTGCTGGCTCAACGGCACATACGAAAGTTGGTTCCGGTGAGGTGGAACCGGACGCCCGGGCTATCCGTTCTACGGTCAGACCTTATACGTGGAGACCTTCGATGTCCGCGGTCCGCCTTCCAGATCCGATCGTGCCCTATGGCGCCGATCAAACCGTCTTTGTCGTGACCGACGGCGCCGGCGGGAGCGGCTCGCGGGAGGTGGAATGCCGCGACCTCGACACCGTCGTCACTGACCTGCTGGCCGGCAAATTTCGCGATCCGCTGCGCATTGCCGCCTTCAACACGCTCGAACACTGGTCGCGCGATTTGTCTGATGACGTCGCGCGCGAAATCGAAACGCGATGTGACATCGACGGCGAGCCGGTGCCCGAGCATGTCAGGGATTTTGTGGATCGGCATGCAGTCCGTCGGCGGATGTTCGCGTAGGTCGGAACTGCCGGGCCGCAAGGCGAGGCCACCGGCTCGGAACAAAATGCGCGGCCGCCGCTTCGTTTGCCGGGGCGTGCAATGCGAGGGCCGTCATGCCGCTCTACCATTTTCGACCTTGTGAACTGGAATGCGATCGTCGATGCCGGCGGCGCGGATCTTAACGACGACATCGAGGCGATGAACTCTGCCGACATGATCGCGCGCCGGCTGCTCGAGCGGATGCCGCAGCTGAAGAACCAGCGTTATGCCGTGCTGGTCACGGACGAGGAGGGCGGCGAGGTCTGCCGGCTGCCGCTTGACGTCGTGCATTGAGCCCGTGGCGCGAGGAACCATTGCTGCATCAGCCGGTTGGAGCCAAGAGCTACTAACGCGTTACCAACCAGGAGAATGCAATGGCAATGGAAACGAGAGAGACCGGCAATCTGATCGGCAGCGACAAGGTCGAGGGCACTGCCGTCTACGGCGCCAACAGCGAGAAAATCGGGACCATCGAGCGGGTGATGATCGACAAGGTCAGCGGCAAGGTGTCCTACGCCGTACTTGGTTTCGCGGATTCCTCGGCATCGGCCACGACCACTACCCGCTGCCATGGCAATCGCTGAAGTATGACACGCGGCTCGGCGGCTATGTCACAGGGGTTACCGAGAAGCAGCTGCAAGGCGCGCCGAAATACGGCAACGACAACGACTGGAATTGGGGCGACCCGGCGCGCGGCCGCGCGGTGAACGACTATTACGGCGTGCCGATGGTATGAGACGAGCCGGGATGGTTGTCCCGATGACAACCGTCCCGGCTTTTTCGTCAGGAGGATGACGTGGCGAAGAAAGCCAAGAAACGGAAGTACTCGAAAGGCGCGGCCAAGAAAGTCGAGCGCGCGATGAAGAAGCGGAACGCCGGCACGCTGCGCAGTGGCCGCTCCGGCAAGAAGGTGACCAGCCGCAAGCAGGCCGTTGCGATCGGTCTGTCCGAGGCGCGCAAGAGCGGCGCCCGGGTGCCGAAGCGGAAATCCTGAGGCGCAGGTTTTGGCATCCCGCATAGATTGGTCATGTTTCAGATTTGCGCCGGACGAGCCTTTAGCGATTTGAATGAAAACGCAGTTCCTTGAGTGAAGCCGGCGCGGAACTGTGACGGTTCCCGGGCAAATGTGTCTTCGAAAATTCGTTCCGCCCGATAGGTGCCGAATGCAGCCATGCGGATCGCATTGCTGAAACTTGCATTGTTCAACCGCGTTTGCTGCGCGGGGCCGACCGATGCAGGTAGGCAATGCGATGCGCGATATTGGGGACGGCCCTGCTGCTGTTTGGCAGCGGAGTAGCCAGAGCGGAAACGGGCCTGGCCTCGTTCTATCCCGGGGTCGGCAACAGCGGCGAGATGACGTGCGCCCATCGCAGCCACGCCTTCGGCAAACGGTTGCGCGTCTCGCACGGCAATGTGTCGATCGAATGCCGCGTCAATGACCGCGGCCCGTTCGTCCGCGGCCGCATCATCGATGTCTCGACGAGTGCTGCCCGGGCGCTCGGCATGATCGCAGCCGGCGTGGTCAGGGTCACGGTCGAGGAGGTGAGAAGTAAGTCGACGCTCCGGCACCCGGCCAGGCTATCGTAGATTACCTCCGTTCCCAGCTCGCAGCCGACGTTTAACACTTCGATAACCTGTTTTCCTAACGCCGTTTTTGGCGTGTGCCCCCGTAAAAGGTAAGCCAGTGGGGGCAGGGAAATGTCGTCGACTAGCTCATCAAACGGCGCCACCGGAGTGCGCCGGGTGCTATCGAGAACGCAGGGGGGCTGATCCGCGCGCGCATCGGCGCGATCCAGTGGCTCGTGCTGTGCGGCGCCGCGCTGGTGCTGGCGATCGCGCTCGGCACGTCTATCTCGCCCTGCAGTACCGCGAACGCGCCATCCAGGTTGCCGAACGCGACCTCACCAATACCGCGCTGCTGCTGTCGCGCCATTTCGACCAGCAGCTCACCGATCTCCAGCACGTCCATGACGAGATCTCTGCCTATGTGCGCGGCGGCGGGCTCGACACGGCCGAGAGCTTTCGAACGGCACATGTCGCTGCTCTCCACCCATGAGATGCTGCGCAGCCGGCTCGCAGCGCTGCCGCATGTCGGCGCGCTGAACCTGTTCAATGCGCAGGGCTGGCTGATCAACTCCTCCGAGATGTGGCCGGTGCCGGATATCAATGTCCGCGACCGGCGCTACTTCCGCGAGTTCACGTCGGGCCAACCGACGCCGGACGTCATTGTCGAACCCGTCGTCAGCAAGGTGACGGGAAAGTGGACGACGGTGTTCGCCCGCAAGATCGTCGACCGCGACGGCAAGCTGATCGGCTTTGCCAGCCGCGGCGTCGAGCCGACCCATTTCGAGGATTTCGTCGGCCTCGCTTGCGCTCGATGCCGACACCACGATCTCGATGGTCCATCACGACGGCACGGTGATCGCGCGCTATCCGCAGGATGCCAAGCTCGTCGGCAAGAACATCTCGGCCAATCCGGCGTTCCGCCGCGCGATGGATGCCGGCGGCAACATGTCCGGACGCTTCGTCAGCAAGGTGACGCGACGACGACCGGATCGGCGCGGCCCGCACGCTCGACCATTTCCCGATCGTGATCATCGCCGCCACCAGCACCGAGACCGCGCTGGCCGACTGGCGCGCGCAGACCCGGCTGCAGTTCTTCGCCGCCGTGCTCGCGGTGGTCGTCGTCGTCGTCATCATCTTCCTGATCGTCCGCCAGCTGCAGCGCCAGCATCGCGCCGCGCAAGCGCTGCTGTCGGAGAAGAGCCAGCATCTCGACACCGCCGTCGACAACATGACCCAGGGCCTGCTGCTGTTCGACGCGCAGCGGCCGGCTGGTGCTCTGCAACCAGCGCTACATCGACATGTTCGCGGTGTCGCCCGACGTGGTGAAGCCCGGCTGCCATCTGCGCGATCTGATCCAGCATCGCAAGCAGACCGGCTCCTTCGTCGGCGACGTCGACTCCTATTGCGCAGAAATTCCTCGATCCGCAGGGCGACGAGGCCAAGGACACCGTGATCTCGGTGCCCGACGGACGCATGATCCGGCTGATCTACAAGCGCTCGCCGGACGGCGGCTGGGCCACGACGCTGGAAGACATCACCGAGCGCCGCCGCGTCGAGGCGCGCATCGAGCATCTCGCGCATTACGATGCGCTGACCAATCTGCCGAACCGCACGCTGTTCCAGCGCCATGCGGAGGAGCTGCTGCGTGCACACCTCCACGCGTCGATTTTGCGATCCTCTATATCGACATCGACGAGTTCAAGCGCATCAACGACTCGCTCGGCCACCTGATCGGCGACGAATTCCTGCGCGGCGTTTCCGCAGCGCCTCGTGGCAGTCGATCGGCTCGGAGGATTTCGTGGCGCGGCTCGGCGGCGACGAATTCGCCATCGTGCAGCACAATGTCGACTCGGAGGACGACGTCAACGAACTGATCGCGCGGATCTATGCCGCCCTGCGCACGCCGTTCGACTGCCGCGGCCACAGCCTCGCCGCCGACGCCTCGATCGGCATTGCGCTCGCGCCGCGACCATGGCAACGACCTGCACGGGCTGCTCAAGAGCGCCGATCTCGCGATGTATGCGGCCAAGGCCGCCGGCCGCCGCACCCACCGCTTCTTCGAACCGTCGATGGAGACCGAAGCCAACGAGCGCCGCGCGCTCGAGCTCGATCTGCGAGGCCGCGATCGCCGAGGGCGGCTTCGAACTGCACTACCAGCCGCTGGTCGATCTGCGGCAGCAACGCCGTGACCGGCTGCGAGGCGCTGCTGCGCTGGCGGCATCCGGTGCGCGGCATGGTCTCGCCGGCCGAGTTTCATTCCGGTCGCGGAAGAGACCGGGCTGATCGAGGAGATCGGCGACTGGGTGCTGCGCACCGCCTGCGCGGAGGCCGACCACCTGGCCCGATCACATCAGCATCGCCGTCAACGTCTCGCCGGTGCAGTTCCGCTCGCAGGCGCTGTCGCTGAAGGTGGCCGCCGCGCTGGCCGAAACCGGGCTCGATCCGCGCCGGCTCGAACTCGAGATCACCGAGGCCGTGCTGATCGCCGACGACGATGCGGCGCTGGTGGCGCTCAACCAGCTGCGCGCGCTCGGCGTGCGCATCGCGCTCGACGATTTCGGCACCGGCTATTCGTCGCTGAGCTATCTGCAGCGCTTCCCGTTCGACAAGATCAAGATCGACCGCAGCTTCGTCAACGAGCTGACCCGCGGCACCGGTCGGCCTCGATCATCAAGGCGGTGGTCTCGATCGCCGCCGACCGCAACATGGTGACGACGGCCGAAGGCGTCGAGACCGAGGAGCAGCGCGCAGGCCGTGCAGGCGCTCGGCTGCACGCAGATGCAGGGCTATCTGTTCAGCGCGCCGCGCCGGCGCAAGGGACGTCCGCGGCATGCTGACGCCGCGCGCAAGGGCAAGGTCGAAAACGCGGCGTGAGCACGCTTGACGCTCTGCTAGTTCGCCTTGCCGCCGCAATTATAGGCCTTGCGGAAGCCGGCGGCCTGCGCGTCGTCCTCCGAACAGAACCAGCGCTCGGAATTGTTCAGGCCGGGATAGCTGCGGCAGGCCTGCAGATGATAGATGCCGACATTGCCGGTGACGCGGGCGCGCACGGCGTATTTGCCCTTGATGGCGCAGCCCGGCGGCATCTCGGGATCGGCCGGAAACAACACGCGCGGATCTTCTGGTCGCGCTCGGGCCGGCATGCATTGCCGATCAGCGCGGCGTCCTTTTTCCAGAGCCGGAAATCGGCAGGCGCGACGAAGCAGCCTTTCCAGAGGCCGCGGCGGTCGTCCTTTGCCGCCAGTCTCGTCCGCCTTGAACTTTCCCTTGGCGTCGGCGAGCGCAAGGCCTTTCTGGACCAGGAGCTGGCCGAGGCCGACGGTCTCGCCTTCGACGATGCAAAGGCCGATGCGCCGTTTCTTGAAAGCGGGATCGGGGCCGAGATCGCCGCAGCGGATCTGCTTGCCGTCGATCAGCTTTGCCAGCTGGTCGCGCGCCTCGACGCCGCAGGCCCAGGCGTCGGCGTGCTCGTCGATGCACATCTGGTCGACCGCCGGCGCGTCGATGCCGTCGAGGCGGAATGTGTTGCCGCCTGCAAGCTGCAGCGTGCCGCCGTCCTTCACGATCGCCGTTGCGGCGAAGGACGCCGATACCGGCGGGATCAGCAGACAGAATGCAGGCGAGAGGCGGAGGAAATGCGGGAGCGCATGGATACTCGCAAGGCGACACATTTCGAATTGCGGCTGGCGTTCTAGCACAGCCGCGCTGATGCGCGCCGCTATTTTTCCGCGAGACCTTCCGACCAGCAGCAATGCGACGGTGGAGACGGCGATGCTGAGCGACGAGCAGGATCAGGCCGAGCCCGAGCGCGAGCGGCAGGTCGCCCTTGCTGGTTTCCAGCGCAATCGCCGTCGTCATGGTGCGGGTGAAGCCCGCGATGTTGCCGCCGACGATGATGATGGCGCCGACCTCGGCGATGGCGCGGCCGAAGGCGGCGAGAAAGGCGGTCAGCAGCGAGCGCGCGGCCGAGCGCAAAGATCAGGCCGATGCTGCGCAGTGTCGACAGCCCGTCGATGCGCGCGAGGTCGCCATATTCGGCCCACAGCAGCGAGGCCGGCCGATGCACCAGCGCCACCACGATCGGGGTCGCCAGCACCGCCTGCGCGATGATCATCGCCGTCGGCGTGAACAGCAAGCCCGCCGAGCCCAGCGGCCCCGCGCGCGACAGCAGCAGATAAAGCCAAGCCCGGCCACGACAGGCGGCAGGCCGAGCAGGGCATTGGTCAGCACGATCACCACCTGCCGGCCGCGAAAGCGGCTGACCGCAAGATATGCACCGAACGGCGCGCCGATGACGAGCGCAATCAGGCTCGCGGTCAGGCTGACGCGCAGCGACAGCGCGACGATCCCGACGAGTTCCGGATCGAGCCGCGCGATCAGCGCGAAGGCGGAGATTATGGCTGGGTGAAATCGTTCATGCCTGCTTGTCGGCAACATCTGATGGTATCGGGGAACTTTGTTCTCCTCCGGAGAACTACGGACCTTGTCCATTAGCATTCTGCGAGAAAGGGGAAAAATCGCCGAGCGGGGCAGTTGACGGCATGAGAACAAAGTAAGAACATTATTGCCTTCGCTCCATGCCGGAATTGCCTCATGTCTTCTCACCCACAACCCGACGATCACGACGACGACCGGGCTGGAGGCGGCGGTGGAGCAGGCGATTGCCGCCTGCGGCGGCGACCACCGCGCCACCATCCGCGCGCTGATTGTGGCCAACAACTATCTGGAAAACGAGGTCGCCGAGTTGATGAAGGCGGTCTCGCATGCCTATGCGCGGGGAAGATTCCAGACTTACACGGGCTGAGGGCCGGGCCGATACATACCGTTGCCTCGGTTGGGTTTTGCTGTACCACAGGCGACGAGGAAACCCGCCCAAAAGCCAAAGCCCGTAAGAGCATGTTCAAGAAAATCCTGATCGCAAACCGCGGCGAGATCGCCTGCCGGGTCATCAAGACTGCCCGCCGCATGGGGATCAAGACGGTGGCCGTCTATTCCGAAGCCGACCGCGACGCCCTGCATGTCGAGATGGCCGACGAGGCCGTGTTCATCGGACCGCCGGCGGCGGCCGAGAGCTATCTCGTCATCGACAAGATCGTGGAAGCGTGCCGGGCGACCGGCGCAGAGGCGGTGCATCCCGGTTACGGATTCCTGAGCGAGCGCGAGGCTTTTCCGCGCGCGCTGGCAGAAGGCCGGCATCATCTTCATCGGCCCCAATCCGGGCGCGATCGCCGCGATGGGCGACAAGATCGAATCCAAGAAGGCGGCCGCCAAGGCAAAGGTCTCGACCGTGCCGGGTCATCTCGGCGTCATCGAGGACGACAAGCAGGCGGTGAAGATTGCCGACGAGATCGGCTATCCCGTGATGATCAAGGCCTCCGCCGGCGGCGGCGGCAAGGGCATGCGGATTGCGCATTCCAAGAGCGAAGTCGCCGAGGGCTTCAATCTTGCGAAAGCCGAGGCAAAATCCTCGTTCGGCGACGACCGCGTCTTCATCGAAAAATTCATCACCAATCCCCGCCACATCGAAATCCAGGTGCTCGGCGACAAGCATGGCAACGTGATCTATCTCGGCGAGCGCGAATGCTCGATCCAGCGCCGCAACCAGAAGGTCATCGAGGAAGCGCCGTCGCCGCTGCTGGACGAGACCACGCGGCGCAAGATGGGCGAGCAGGCGGTCGCGCTGGCCAAGGCCGTCAACTACGATTCCGCCGGCACGGTGGAATTCGTCGCCGGCCAGGACAAGAGCTTCTTCTTCCTCGAGATGAACACCCGTCTGCAGGTCGAGCATCCCGTCACCGAGCTCGTCACCGGCATCGACCTTGTCGAACAGATGATCCGCGTCGCCGCCGGCGAGAAGCTCAAGCTGGCGCAGAAGGACATCGCACTGAAGGGCTGGGCGGTGGAGTCCCGCGTCTATGCCGAGGACCCGTTCCGCAATTTCCTGCCCTCGATCGGGCGTCTGGTGAAATACCGCCCGCCGGCGGAAGCAAGCCATGACGGCATCACCGTGCGCAACGACACCGGCGTGCAGGAAGGCGGCGAGATATCGATCCACTACGATCCGATGATCGCCAAGCTCGTCACCCATGCGCCGTCGCGCGCCGCCGCCATCGAGGCGCAGTCGAATGCGCTCGATGCCTTCTATGTCGACGGCATCCGCCACAACATTCCCTTCCTTTCCGCGCTGATGCACCATCCGCGCTGGCGCGAGGGCAGGCTGTCGACAGGCTTCATCGCCGAGGAATTTCCCAAGGGGTTTGCCGCGCGCGCGCCGGAAGGCGAGGTGGCGCGCAGGCTGGCCGCCGTCGCCGCTGCGATCGATCATGTGCTGGGCGAGCGCAAGCGGCAGATTTCCGGCCAGATGAACGGCCGCGTCGTGCAGCGCGAGCGCCTCCGCGCGGTCTGGCTCGATCGCGAGGAGATCGCCCTTGACGTTTCCCGCGAAGGCGAGGCCGTCGTGGTGCAATTTGCCGGCGGGACGCCGACTAATCCATATGTGCTGGGATCGCTGTGGAAGCCGGGCGATCCGGTCTGGCAGGGCAATATCAACGGTGCGCCCGCCGCCGTGCAGGTGCGCCCCATTCCGAACGGATTCCGGCTCGCCTATCACGGCTTCGAGGTTTCCGCCTACGTCTTCACCGAAAGCGAGGCGACCGCGGCGCGGCTGATGCCGCTGACGACGGCCGCCGACACCGGCAAGAAGCTGTTGTGTCCGATGCCGGGCCTCGTGGTGTCGATCGCCGTCAACGAGGGGCAGGAGGTCAAGGCCGGCGAGACGCTTGCCGTGGTCGAG
The DNA here is from genome assembly GCA_963726865.1 of uncultured Alphaproteobacteria bacterium. Taxonomy (GTDB): domain Bacteria; phylum Pseudomonadota; class Alphaproteobacteria; order Rhizobiales; family Xanthobacteraceae; genus Bradyrhizobium. The sequence continues at coordinate 132,151 of CAVSEE010000020.1, forward strand.
GCCATGAAAATGCAGAACGTGCTGCGCGCCGAGCGCGACGGCACGGTGAAGAAGATCCACGCCGCGGCCGGCGCCACGCTCGCGGTCGATGCGCTGATCCTGGAGTTTGCGTAAAAACAACAAGAGGTGCGGGGATGGCCTTCCGCAAACGACGCGAAGTATTGCGCGCGATCCTGAAAGGGAACGCTTGTGTCCGCCCGGGCTCGGTCTATGACGCAACCTCGATCCGCATCGCGCACGATCTCGGCTTTCCGCTCGGCATGTTCGGCGGCTCGGTCGCCTCGCTCGCAGTGCTGGGCGATCCCGATATCACCTTGATCACGCTGACCGAGCTGTGCGAGCAGATGCGGCGGATGTCGCGCGCGGCGGAATTGCCGGTGCTGGTCGATGCCGACCATGGCTACGGCAATGCGTTGAATGTCCGCCGTACGGTGCAGGAGCTGGAGACTGCGGGCGCCGCCGGCCTCACCATCGAAGACACGCTGCTGCCGCAGGCGTTCGGGCAGGCGAAGACACAGCTGATCTCGCTGGAGGAGGGCGTCGGCAAGATGAAGGGCGCGCTCGACGGCCGCGGCGATCCCTCGCTGGTCATCATGGGCCGCACCGGCGCGGCATCGGTCACCTCGCTCGACGATACCATCGCGCGGGCAAAGGCCTATGAGGCCGTCGGCGTCGATGCTCTGTTCTTCACCGGCATCAAGGCGCGCGCCGAGTTAGAGGCGATCTCTGCCGCAACGAAACTTCCCATCGTGCTCGGCGGCGCACCGGAGGAGATGAACGATCTCGCCTGGCTCGCCGGCCAGCGCGTCAGGATCGCGCTGCAGGGCCATGCGCCGTTCGCAGCCGCCACGCAAGCCGTCTACGAGACGCTTAAAGCGTTACGTGAGGGGACGGCGCCAAGGAATCTGAAGGGGCTGGCATCTTCCGAGCTGACGGCGCGGGTCACACGCGACGCCGACATGAAGGCGCGGACCTCCGATTTCCTCGGGTTGAAAAAGTGAGCCACGCCATCCAGCAGGTGACGATTCGCGGCCGGGTGCAGGGCATCGGCTACCGCGCCTGGGTCGAGCATCAGGCGCGCAGCAGCAAGCTCGAGGGCTGGGTGCGTAACCGGCGCGACGGCAGCGTCGAGGCATTGTTTGCGGGACCGGCCACGGTTGTGGCCGACATGGTCGCGCTCTGCCGCCACGGCCCGCCCTCGGCGCGCGTCGACAGCGTCACGCGCGAGACCGGCAGCGAGGAGCAGCTCAAGCTGCGCCATGAAGGCGAACGGTTTTCCGTTCTGCCGACGATCTAGTTTGGGGAAGGGCGAGGGGAAACGTATGGAGCCATCGAAGCAAGGACGGCCGATCCATCACTCGCCGATCTTCTGGGTGGGCATCGTGATGTGCCTCGCCGCGATCGCGATCTACCTGTGGTCCGACGATCTCTCCTGGCGGCCGGGCCAGCGCTAGGCGCGGCTGGTCAAAAAGACATAGATAAATCAATCTGTTAGGGCCGCCACCGGGCCAGCGCGCCCGGGGCGCGACTGCTCTTGACTTTCACTCTCATCTGTCAGATATTTCTGTTATGACAGAAACAACCGCCAAGAAGAAACTCCCCGCCGCCGTCGAGCGCTTCATCCTGCATTGGGGCGACATGGGCGACGAGTGGGGGGTCAACCGCTCGGTCAGCCAGATCCACGGCCTGCTGTACCTCGCCGAAGAGCCGATGACCGCGGAGGACATCGCCGAGGTGCTCGGCATGGCCCGCTCCAACGTCTCCAACTCGATCAAAGAGCTATTGTCCTGGGGCCTGATCCGGCGCGTGCCGATCCTTGGCGACCGCCGCGATCATTTCGAGGCGGAAACCGACATCTGGGAAGTGGCGGCGAAAATCGCGGCCGGCCGCAAGGCGCGCGAGATCGACCCCGCCGTCGATGCGCTGCGCGCCTGCGTGTCCGATGCCGCCGACGATCCCTCGATCAGCCCGATCGCCAGCAAGCGGCTGAAGGAGATGCTCGATTTCACCGAACTGGTCGACCGCTGGTACTCGCAGATGCTGAAGGTGCCACGGCCGCGCGTGGTCGCGTTGATCAAGCTCGGCGAGAAGATCGTCAGCTTCCTGCCGGGGAAATCCAAATAGGGGAAGAATTGCTGGAGGCGTGTCATGGCGTTAGCAAGCAGGATCACACGATTTCCCTCGCCGCCGGCTCCCAGCGAAAAATTCCTCGACGACAACCGTTTTCGCGCGCTGCGGCTGCAGTCGCGTGGTTGAGTGAGCGGTTTGCGATCCGTTCGATCTGGTTCTTCGGAGGCGCCGGTGCCGTCATGGGGGTGTTAGGCTAGACGGTTCTGGACGGCGTACTAGGGAGGACCCTGCCGTCATTCACATCCTCCTCGCCTCTGTTCGCGGTGGCCGGATTTGTTGCGGGGATGGTGTTTTGGCGGGTCGCGGGAAGGCATGCCGGCCGCGTTGCTCCCGGAGAGGGCGCGTAGATTCGTGCCTGCTACAGCGACACCGCAGAGACGACAAGCGCGCGAATTTTCCCTTCGATCGCACCTTTGCCGAAGCGCTGCGCCAGCACCTGTTCCGCCCGGTCAGTTGCGGCCTGCAGGCCCGGCGCGCCGCGCGCCTCGATCTCGCCCCGCATCGGCGTTCCCTGGCAAAGGGCGACCGCGGGCTCGCGCGGCGAGGGCGCGCGGCTGATGTGATCGACGGCCTCGATCGCGATCTCGCTGAAACCGGCGTGTTCCAGGTCACTGCGGATCAGGTCCGGATCGTGATAGCCGTGCGGCGTGCGCGCCATGAAGCGGGGCGGATCGCTGGGAAAGATTTCCGCCAGCGCCTGGGCTACGGTGTGTGTGAACTCGCTGGTCTCGATGCGGTCCCAGACGTTGAAGAACAGCCGGCCGCCGGGCGTGAGCACGCGGCGCGCCTCGGCATGCCCCTTCACGCGATCGGGAAAGAACATCACGCCGAACTGGCAGGCGATGACGTCGAAGCTCGCATCGTCGAACGGCAGCGCCAGAGCATCGGCCTGGCGCCACGCGACCCTGGGATCGGGCAGGGCGCCTTTCGCCTGCGCCAGCATCGGCTCGTTGAGGTCGGTGGCGGTGATGCCGATATCGGCGGGCAGTTGCGCGGCGAGCTCCCGGGTGACGACGCCGGTGCCGCACGCGGTCTCCAGCAATTGGCGCGGGCGGGCGCGTGCAATTCGCGCCGCAAGGTCGCGCGCGTAAGGGGCGAAGATCAGCGGCACCATGAGCTGCTGATAGATTTGCGGGACTGAACCGGCGAACACCTTGTCACTCGAACTCATGGTGTCGCGACTCCCGTCTCAGCGCGGCAGCTTGGCGATGGCCTGGCTGAGCTGGTGGATCTCGTAAGGCTTGCGCAGGATCGGGAAGTCGCCTCGCACATTGACTGCGGCATCGCTGTAGCCGGTCGCCAGAAGGATCGGCAGTTCGGGACGGATTTGCCGCAGGCGATGGGCCAGCGCGAGGCCGTCCATCTTGCCGGGCATCACGATATCGGAGAACACGAGATCGATGCCGTCGTGCTCGATCGCACGTAACGCGGCTTCCGCATCCGCCACGCGCTGCACGGTGTAGCCGAGCTGCTCGAGCAGGCTCCTGCTGACGGAGGCGACGTCGGGATTGTCTTCCACCAACAGCACCGTGCCGCTGCCGCTGCTCTCGCCCGCTTCGACCTCATCCAGTTTCGCGGCGGCGCTTTCGCGCGGCAACAGGATGGTCACCTCGGTACCCTTGCCGAGTTCGCTTGCGACCTTCACCGTGCCGCCGGCCTGATGCGCGAAGCCGTGCACCTGCGACAGCCCCAGCCCGGTGCCCTTGCCGACCGGTTTTGTCGTGAAGAACGGGTCGAAGATCTTGGCGAGCACGTCGGGCGCGATGCCGTCGCCGCTATCCTTGACGGATATCGCGACATAGGGCGTTCCGCCGCTCTCCGGGGAGCCCGCGTGATCGTGCGCGGCAACGATGATGGTGCCGCCGTTCGGCGTGGCGTCGCGGGCGTTGATCACGAGATTGACCAGCGCGGTCTCGAACTCGGCGATATCGACGATGATCGGCAGGGCGGTATTGTCGATATCGAACTCGATCGCCACCGCGCCGCCGACGCCGGTCTCGAGCACTTCGCGCACCGCGCTGATGCGTTCGGCAACGTCGATGGTCTGCGGGTTGACGCTCTGGCGCCGCGCAAAGGTGAGAAGCTGGCTGGTCAACGCCGCGCCGCGTTTGGTTGCCGCCTCGATCGCCGTGATCGCCCGCTGCATCCGGGCGTCGCCGCCGCCGGTGCCCTTCTTGAGGATGTGGACGCTGCCGCTGACGATCATCAGCAGATTGTTGAAATCGTGCGCGACGCCGCCGGTCAACTGGCCGAGCGCGTCGAGCTTTTGCGATTCCGCCAGTTGCTTCTGCATCTCCTCGAGCTTGAGCTGCGTCTCGCGGCGCTCGGTCATGTCGCGGGTGATCTTGGCAAAGCCGACCAGCCGGCCGTCCTCGTAAATGGGATCGATGATGACGCTGGCCCAGAAGAAGGTGCCGTCCTTGCGCACGCGCCAGCCGTCTTCCTCGTAGCGGCCCTGGTCGCGGGCGATCTGCAGTGCGCGCGCGGGCTTGCCATTGGCGCGGTCGGTTTCGGTATAGAAGCGGGAGAAATGCTGGCCGAGGATCTCTTCGGGCGTGTAACCCTTGATGCGCTCTCCGCCGATGTTCCAGCTGGTGATTACCCCGGTGGGGTCGAGCATATACAGGGCATAGTCGGCCACGCCCTCGACGAGAAGGCGAAAATTGCGTTCGCTTTCAAAGAGATCGCGTTGGTTCTGCTTGTCTTTTCCGAACATCCCAAGCCCCGGTGGAATGATCCAACGTAGCATAGGGGTTTTTCGTTCCGGTCGGGCCGGAACTTTTTTCAGGGAACTGCGTTCCGCGCGGCCACAAAAAGCCCCCGGTGAGGGGCCGGGGGCTTTCAATGCAAGGGAAGGTCGTCCAGGTCAGTATTTGGCGACGACGGGGCCTGCCCAGCCGAAGCGGTAGTTGAGACCGATCTTCACGAGATCCATGCGCTGCCGGATGTCGTACTGAAAGGGACCGCAACCAGGGCAGTTCGCCAGCACCGGCTGCAGCGTTTCCCGGCGCGTTCCGAGATCGAGGTAGTTGTACTCGGCCTTGACGGACCAGTTGGGCGTGAACGCGTATTCCACGCCTACGCCGACCATCCAGCCCCAGCGCGTGTCGTCGGCCTGCTGAAGCGGAACGCCGGCGAGGGGCGGTGGGGGTATCACACCCGATCCGCTGGTGAAGAATCGATCGTTGGCCCAGGCGCCACCGCCCTTGACATAAAACAGCGCCTGATTTGACGCGATGCCGACGCGGCCCGCGATCGTGCCGACGGCGTCGGTCCTGGAATTGATCAGAAAGACGGGCGCAAGCGGCACATGTGAGCTGATCGCCTTCAGGTCGGTCGCGCTCGCATCGGCTTCCACGCCGAACACCCACATGCCGGTCTGATAGTTAAATCCGACCTGGCCGCCCGCGAGCCAGCTTGAGGCGCTGTGGCTGCCGACGGGTCCTGGGCACCCGGCGCATCCACCGGCAATGTTGATGGCTGTCAGCTGCTCGGACCAGTCCTTGTCGAACCAGGCGCCGCCGGCGTGGGCGCCGACATAGAAGCCGGTCCAGCTGAAAATCGGGGCGGGCGGCGCGGGTCGCGCCTTCACCGCCATGTCGGCGGCGAATACCGCGCTCGAGAAGCCAAGCACGACGGCGACAAGTGCAAGCATCAATTTCTTCATGGTGATTCCATTTCTGCGAGCTGCTTGCGACATTTTAGCCCAGTCCGACGCGCGAAGCTGTTGCAGGGCCACTACAGCGGCACTGAATCTTTCCCCGACCCAGCGCTATGCCGTCGTGCTGCGGAACGTCGCCGAGAGCGTCCGCAGGGCGGCCCGCTTGGCGGGATCACTCACCTTCGAATGCAGCATGACTTTTGAGGTCCCCAGCCGGGGCAGGCCGAGGGACGGGCCGATGTCGATCAGGCCAGCGGGTGCGATCCGGCGGGCCAGCGGCGCCAGCGCGAGCCCGGCGAGGGCTGCGGCCGCAACCGCGGTGACACCGCCGCCGACAAAGGCCTCGCTCCAGGCGATGCCGGCCTTGTCGAGTGCGCGCAGCGCAACTGCGCGCACGCCGCAGGGCGGCGCGAGCACGGCAAGTTTTAGCGTTTCTCCGCGGCGCCAGGCGAAGCGCGGCGCGGCAAACCAGCCGAACTCGTCCTCGGCCAGTTTTTCGCCGCCGCGGCGGCTGCCTTCCTGGCGCACGATCACGGCGTCGAGCTTGCCGGCATCGTAGGCATCGAGCAGTTCGCGCGAGAGACCCGTGGTAACGGACAGCGTGAGCTGCGGCGCCACCGCGTTGAGCCGCTGCATCAGCGGCACCAGCTCGGGCCCCGCGGCATGGTCGCTGATGCCGAGCGACAATTGCTGGATGACCGGTTGCGCCGGTGAAAGTGCGCGATCATGCGCCTCGATCAGCGTGCGGGCCGGGGAGAGAAACGCGGCGCCGTCGGCGGTCAGCCGCACCGCGCGCGGCGAGCGTTCGACCAGGCGCTTGTGCAGGGCACCCTCCAGCCGCTGCAGCTTCATGCTGACGGCGGCCTGGGTGGTGCCGAGCGCTTCGGCGGCGCGGGTGAAGCTTTCCAGTTCGGCCACCAGCAGGAAGGCCTGCACGGTCGGGATATCCAGCGCGGTCATGTCATCACCAATACTTATCATTGATATGAGAATAGATAAGGTATCAAAATGATGGGCGCATGGCTAGTTTCACGGGGTCGCAACGCACCAGGCCATTCCGAAGGAGACCGCCATGCCCCTGATTTCAGTCACCTACGCCACGCACCGCGAGACGCCGTCGCTCAAGGCCGGCATCGCCGCTGCCATCACCGACCTCACCGCAGAGATCCTGCACAAGGATCCCAAGGTGACCGCCGTCATCGTCAAATCCGTCGACCCCGCCGACTGGTTTGCCGGCGGCAAGTCGCTCGCCGAGCAGAAGCTCGCGAGCTACTGGATCGACACCCATGTCAGCGAGGGCACCAACACCAAGGACGAAAAGGCGGCCTATCTCGCCGCAGTCTTTGCCCGCATGGGCGAACTGCTCGGACCGCTGCACGAGGAGACCTATCTGCATGTCGACGAGGTCAAGGGCGACGCCTACGGCTTTGGCGGCCTCAGCCAGGAACGGCGCTATATCGCCGGCAAGCTCGAAGCGGCGCCGCGCCGCGCGGCGGCGGCTTGAGGCGTTAGCCGGTCGTTGCTTCCGGCAATCGCGCTTGCGTCGGGCCGAACACGTCCTCAAAAGCACGGCGCAGCGCGACATCGACATCGGCCATCGTGACGGGATGGCCGAGGTCGACCAGCGAGGTCACGCCGTAGCGCGGATCGACCACGCCGCAGGGCACGATGGCGGAGAAGTGCGATAGCTCCGGCTCGACATTGATGGCGATGCCGTGGAAGGAGACCCAGCGGCGCAGCGCGCACGCCGATCGCCGCGATCTTGTCCTCATATCCGTCGCCCTTGTCCGGACGCCTGACCCAGACACCGACGCGATCTTCGCGCCGCTCGCCTCGCACATTGAAGTGGCTGAGCGTGCGGATGATCCATTCCTCGAGCCCGGCCACATAGGCGCGCACGTCGGGCCGGCGGCGCTTCAGGTCGAGCATCACGTACGCCACGCGCTGGCCCGGGCCGTGATAGGTGAGCTGGCCGCCGCGGCCCGATGTGAACAGGGGAAAGCGCGGGTCGAGCAGATCCGCGTCCTTGCCGCTGGTGCCTGACGTGTAGAGCGGCGGGTGCTCCAGCAGCCAGACCATTTCGCCCTTGTGGCCTGCGGCGATATCCGCCGCGCGCGCTTCCATCGCCGCCACCGCATCCAGGTAGGGGACGGCAGAATCGGAGATGCGCCATTCGACGGCCGGGCCCCCGGGGGGCGCCGCAAACGTCGTCAAATCCAGGCTCTGACGGTCATTAACCATTGGCTAACCATAACGTGGTCAGGTTCTCGAAGGGGCGGAATTCCGCGTAATTTAGTCAGGGATCGGCGGGCTCAAAGTGTCAACTCTCGATAAAGTCACGGTCGATCTCATGGTGGTGCTGGGCAACAGCACCATGCCGATCCACCAGGTCATGCGGCTGTCCCGCGGCGCCATCATCGAACTCGATGCGACCGAGGCCGACGAGGTGAAGATCCTCGCCAACAACATGCCGATTGCGTCGGGCGTGGTGCTGGTCGATCGCAACCGGATCGCGGTGGAAGTGAAGCGGATGCTGCCGCGTTCGCCGGGCAGCAGATAACGCCCAACCCAGCCCAAATCTCCACTGAATCAAGGCTATCGCGGGCCTTGTACCCCCATTGTCGATTTGTTACATCCGCGCCGTTGATTTGGCCGGACCGCTAAGCGGAAGGTCAATCTCCCAAAGCGCTCGTGGCGGAATTGGTAGACGCGCTGCCTTGAGGTGGCAGTGAGTAAAATCGTGGGGGTTCGAGTCCCTCCGAGCGCACCACCTCAAAAATTTCTATTTGAAATCGTTGGGTTTTTCGCTCTGGATCCCGCACCTTGTGGGCAGGTGCGGGAATAGATGTTGCCGTTTCGGTCCGTGACAGCTTGCTCATTGCACTGGCCGACAGCAGGCGCCGGTTCGCCGATCGCGTGTAAAGCGATGCCATTTGGCCGCCCTGCCAACCGAAGATGGCCTCCAGTTCCGCAACAGTGGCCCCGTGGTTCGCCGCGTTGGTGGCGGCAGCGTTCCGCAGGCCGTGGGCGGATTTCCTAATCCGCTATCCGACACGCTTCAGCAAACAGATTGCCGACGACCTCCTTCGCAAGAGGATTCCCATTGGTGGCATTTCCGATGAAGGCAAGGTCACCGGTGGGGCCCAGCTTGGAGGGTTGCCTAATCGCGCCGGATTCGATGATCTCAGAACTAGAGGTTTCGGCTAGCCTGAGCCGCTGTGAATGGGGTATCGAGTTGGACGGGGATGAGGTTCATCTACGCTTTGAACAGCCGAATCGCGCTGCTGGGTCGGAGGACGACACGAACTTCGGCGTGACCTCGGTCGCAACTCCAAAAGCGGCATAGTCGAGGATCGCGCGTTACATCAGCAGGTGAGGGCCGTGCTCAAAATTCTATTTTGGCTTCAAAGGGACTTTTTTTCCCGTACCTGCCTCGTGACTACCTCAAAAGGTGGACCTCCTCCGAGCGCACCACCTCAAATTTTCCTGCAAGTCATTGATTCATGGTTTTGGAAAAATCCATGCGGCGTTCCACAGCCACCATAAGAAGAGTGTGGCTGAAGCGATCCATACCATCACGATGACAATGGCTGCGGTCCGGCTCGCGGGGCGCTGCTGGGCCGCGGCCGCCAGCGTGCGATGTTCCGCCATGACGTCGGCCGGAATCAGGCGGATGACGAGCGCGATCCCGAGCGGGACGATCAGGAGATCATCGACATATCCGAGCACCGGAATGAAGTCGGGTATCAGGTCGATGGGGGACAGCGCGTAGGCTGCTACGGCAAGCGCAAGCGCCTTGACGTACCAGGGTGTGCGCGGGTCGCGCGCCGCCAGATATACGGCGTGAACGTCGCGCTTCAGCGTCCGTGCCCATTGCCTCAGGCGGTCCATGCGCCTTCGAAGCATCCACGCACCAAGCCGTCAAACGGATTTGGTCCGATGGCGCGAGGGCATAATGGCGCGCGCATTCCGCCGGCGGCGAATGGTTGCCACCGGCGGTCGCCTGCGAATTGAGATCAGGCCGCTTTCTGTCTCGACTGCGCCACGTGGGTCGCAATCGCATCCATCAGCGCCGGAGACAGGCAATCATAGGGTTCGAGCCCGAGCTCCTTGAGGCGCGACCGGATGCCCGGACATCTCCGATGGCGCAACGCCCGACTCGATCACCGAGGAGACGAAGGCCGCAAAGCCCGGCGCCGCGGAGCCGGCTTCCTGGAACAGTTCCGGGTGGATGAAGTCGAGGCCGTAGAAGGGATGGGCCTTGTTCTCGATGCGGCCGTACATGTGCGCGCCGCAGGCCTTGCAGGCGTGGCGCTGGATCACCGCCGAGGCGTCGACGATCTGCAGCTTGTCGCCGTTTTCCAGCACCGCGACGTTCTCGCGCGGCACGACGGCGACCACCGAGAAGGTCGCGCCCTCGGGCTTCCAGCACTTGGTGCAGCCGCAGGCGTGATTGTGGGCGACGTCGCCCTTGATGCCGACCTTGACCGGCTTGTCCCTGCATTTGCAGACCAGGGTGCCGCCGGCAAAGCTGCCCGAGCCTTTCTTGACGCCACTGTCGATCGATGGATGGAGTTGAACGGCCATGGTCTATCCTCCTTGTGTTTGACGTTGTTTGATTCAGAACACGACGACCGAACGAATCGACTTGCCTTCGTGCATCAGGTCGAAGCCCTTGTTGATCTCCTCCAGCTTGAGGACATGGGTGATCATCGGATCGATCTGGATCTTTCCGTTCATGTACCAGTCGACGATCTTCGGCACGTCGGTGCGGCCGCGGGCGCCGCCGAACGCGGTGCCTTTCCAGACCCGGCCGGTCACGAGCTGGAAGGGGCGGGTGGCGATTTCCTTGCCGGCTTCGGCGACGCCGATGATGACGGAGGTGCCCCAGCCGCGATGGCAGCATTCCAGCGCCTGGCGCATGACCGTGACGTTGCCGGTGCAGTCAAACGTGTAGTCGGCGCCGCCGTCGGTCAGGGTGACGAGATGCGCGACGATGTCGCCTGTGACATTCTTCGGATTGACGAAGTGGGTCATGCCGAACTTGCGGCCCCAGTCTTCCTTGGAATCGTTGATGTCGACGCCGATGATCTTGTCGGCGCCGACCATCCTGGCGCCCTGGATGACGTTGAGCCCGATGCCGCCGAGACCAAACACCACGACGTTGGCAGCCCGGCGTGACCTTGGCGGTGTTGACGACGGCGCCGACGCCGGTCGTCACGCCGCAGCCGATGTAGCAGCTCTTGTCGAACGGGGCGTCCTCGCGGATCTTCGCCACCGCGATCTCCGGCAGCACGGTGAAGTTCGAGAAGGTCGAGCAGCCCATATAGTGATAGATCGGCTTGCCCTTGTAGGAGAAGCGGCTGGTGCCGTCGGGCATCACGCCCTTGCCCTGCGTGGCGCGGATCGCGGTGCACAGATTGGTCTTCTGGCTCAGGCAGCTTTTGCACTGGCGGCATTCGGGCGTGTAGAGCGGGATCACGTGGTCGCCGGCTTTCACTGACGTCACGCCCTGGCCGACTTCACGGACGATGCCTGCGCCCTCGTGGCCGAGGATGGACGGGAAAGATTCCCTCGCTGTCGAAGCCGTCGAGCGTATAGGCGTCGGTGTGACAGATACCCGTCGCCTTGATCTCGACCAGCACTTCGCCGGCCTTCGGCCCGTCGAGATCGACCTCGACGATCTCGAGCGGCTTCTTGGCTTCGAATGCGACAGCAGCACGCGTCTTCATTCCAGGCTCCACTTACACTTTGCGATATCTCGCAAATGCTTTGCGACATTTCGCAAACGGCTCGTGCGCATCATCTTGCGAAAGACTCATTTCCTTCCCATGCAGGAGTTTTCCGCCTGGGTGTAGGCATCCGGCTTGTCTTCCTTCTTGGGGGGACGAACGCGCCCGACCGCGTCATTGGCGCGGGCGCGCAGATAGATGTAGATGTCGTCCATGTAGCAGGCGACGTTCGGGTTATCGCCGAGCGCCGGCATCACGTTCTCCTGCGCCGTGTTGACGTTCTTGCGACCGCTCGCGACGACGCCGACGAAATCGGCATAAGCTCATGGTCTTGACCGAATTCCGCCAAGGCAGGCGCGTAGGTCGATCCCATCCCGTCCGGTCCGTGGCAGACGTGGCATTCGGAGTGGTAGCGGCGGAAGCCGGAATAGGTGTACCAGTCCACCGTGCCGTCGGCCGCGACCTTGAAGGTCGGATTGCCGTCCTTGTCGAAGTACTTGCCGTCCTCCGACTTGACTGCCGTGGGATCGCCTGGGCCTTCGGCGAAGGCGACCCCGCCAATCGCCACTGACATCAGCGCGGCGGCCACAAACCGGATTCTACGCAAGAGCTTGTCCTCGGTACCGGAAGCAGATGAAGCCGGCGCATGGAGTTCTCCATGCGCCGGACGAGGTCGATCGGCTCATTGCGGCAGAGCGAACACCGTGAGCGTTCCACCGAGCGCGGTGTAGTTGCTGAGCGCGGCGTAGCCACCGACGGCCCCGAGGCCTTCGTTCGGCTCGGTCAAACCGGCCGCGAGACCGATACCGGCCCAACCGCCGACGCCGGACAGCACGGCGACGTACTGCCGGCCGCCGTTCTCATAGGTCGTGACGTTGCCGATGATGCCGGACGGGGTCTTGAACTTGTAGAGTTCCTTGCCCGTCTTGGCATCGACTGCCTTGAGGTAGCCTTCGAGCGTTCCGTAGAACACCACGCCGCCGGCGGTCGCGAGCGCACCGGACCACACCGAGAACTGCTCCTTGTTCGACCAGACGATCTTGCCGGTCTTGCCGTCCCAGGCGATGAAGTTGCCCATGTGGCTCTCGCCGGGAGGCGGATACATCGAAAGCGTCGCCCCGACATAGGGCTGGCCTGCGGTGTAGCTCACCTTGAACGGCTCGTAGTCCATGCAGACGTGGTTGGTCGGCACATAGAACAGCTGCGTGTCCGGCGAATAGGCTGCCGGCTGCTCGTCCTTGGTGCCGAGCGCGGCCGGGCAGACGCCCTTGGTGTTCTTGTCCTCGCCGGTCTGTTCCGTCGAATACTGACTGACGACGGCGGGACGGCCATAGTTCGGCGAGCTCTTGTTCATGTCGACGCCGGTGGTCCAGTTGACCTTCGGGTCAAACTTCTCGGCGACCAGAAGTTCGCCGGTTTCGCGGTCCATCGTGTAGCCGAGACCGTTGCGGTCGAAGTGAGTGAGCAGCTTGCGCGTCGCGCCGCCGACCTGCTGATCGCTGAGGATCATTTCGTTGACGCCGTCGAAGTCCCATTCATCATGGGGCGTCATCTGGTAGACCCACTTGGCCATGCCGTCATCCGGATTGCGCGCGAAGACGGTCATCGACCATTTGTTGTCGCCCGGACGCTGCTTCGGGTTCCAGGTCGACGGATTGCCCGACCCGTAATAGACGAGGTTCAGCGCGGGGTCATAGGACATCCAGCCCCATGTGCAGCCGCCGCCGATCTTCCACTGATCGCCCTGCCAGGTCTTGATGCTCGAGTCCTTGCCGATCGGCTTGCCGAGCGCGGTGGTCTTCTCGGGGTCGACCTTGATCTGGTCGTCCGGGCCGCCGGAGTAGGCGCGCCAAACCTGCTTGCCCGACTTGAGATCGTAGGCGGTGACATGGCACTGCACGCCGAATTCGCCGCCGGAGATGCCGACCAGGACCTTGTCCTTGACCACGAGCGCCGCAGAGGTGCCGGTCTCGCCCTTGGAGGGATCGCCGTTCTTCGTGCTCCATGCGACCTTGCCGGTCTTGGCGTCGAGGGCAACGAGGGTGGTGTCTGCCTGGTGCAGGATGATCTTGCCGTCACCATAGGACAGGCCACGGTTAACCGTGTCGCAGCACATCACCGGAATGACGTTTGGATCCTGCTTCGGTTCGTACTTCCAGACGATCTGCTGATCCTTCGATAGGTCAAGAGCGTAGACCTTGTTGGGGAACGGCGTATGGACGTACATCATGTTGCCGATGATGAGCGGGCCGCCTTCGTGGCCGCGCAGCACGCCGGTCGAGAACGTCCATGCGACTTGCAGCTTGCCGACGTTGGCCGCCGTAATCTGGTTGAGCTTGGAGTAGCGCGTGTTGGCGTAGTCGCCGGCCGGCATCACCCAGTCTTTCGGGTTCTGCGACATCTTGATCAACTCGTCGTTGGCCATGGCGCCGCCTGCGGCAAACGCCGCCACGGAGCCAAGACAACTTGCAATCAGCACGTTGCGCATAGCGAATTCCTCCCACTGATGAAACTCTAGGGTTCCGTTGATGCGGCCCATCTTGTTCCGGGATGCTAATCCCGTTCGACAACGGGAAACTTGCCCAGAAGGGAAGGGGATTTGCTTCACAGGGAAACGCTGGAAACTTTTTTGAACCCGGCTCCAAGCGGTTCGCCCACGTTGCGATGCGTGCGACACCAGATCGACAGTCGTGGGCAAGCAGGTCCGAGGTTTTCCTTGACGGCGCAGAAACTAAGTCCGAGGATTGTCAAAAGGGGCGCGGGGACAAACGTGCTCGACGCCAAACTTCGGTTCTACCTGAGGTAAATGTGGCTTCTCCGTGACGGAGCCTCTCACGGCAAGCGTCGCGTTCCTCGATTGGTGGCGGGAAATGTCCGATACAGTTCACTCGCTGAGCACTGCCGGATTGTCGCCGAAGAAGCAGATTCAATGTTGGTCAGACGCACTGACCGATCTGTGCGGCCAATTCGAAATCGATCCGCTGAAGGGTTCGTCGCTCGATGCGCGAGTCAGTTACACGACGGTTTCACAGCTGAAGCTCTGTCATATCGAGGTGAGCCAGCATCGGCTCGCGCACACGGTAGCGCGCGCCAGATCGAGCGAGCATCCTTACGTCAAGATACACTTCCAGACCGAGGGAATTTCCTGGTTCGAGCAGGACGGCCGTCGCATCGAGCTCAGGCCGGGTGACATCGTGGCCTATGACGTCGCCTGTCCGCATTCGATCATCAGCCCCGCGCTAACACGCCACGACGTCGTCATCGTCCCTAAGGAATTGCTGCGGGAGCGCGGCTTCCATGCGGAGCGGATGTCGGCATGCAAGCTTTCCGCGCGCACCGGGACCGGGCGGATCTCGCACGATTTCTTGCATGCCGCGTTTGCCGAGGCTGCGAAGCTTTCGCCCAACAACGCCGCCATCGTCGCCGACTCGCTGATCGATCTGCTGCTCCTGCCGCTGCGTGAGGCGGACGCGACGTTCGATCGCGGGGGGCCGGAGGCGATGTATATTCGCGCCCAGGCGTTCATTCGTGAGCATCTGCGCGATCCCGATCTCAGCATCGACCAGATTTCCGCGGCGCTTGGCTGCACCAAGCGCTATCTGCACATGCTGTTCAGCGACCGAGGGATGACCGTCAGCGACTACATCTGGCGCACGCGATTGCAGAACTGCCGCCACGAACTGGAAGCGTATGGCGGGAAGACGGTTACCGACGTCGCATTCTCATGGGGCTTTTCGAGCTCGTCGCATTTCAGCCGGGTGTTCCGCAAGTATTTTGGCATTGTTCCGTCTTCTGTGCACAAGGCGCAGCAACTCGGCCTTTCGCAGGATGCCTCCCCGGGTGTGCAGCCTCCGCTCAACCCCGACAACGACGCCGGCGATTTCGGCTAGGCCTGTGGTCTAGCCCGCTGCCGGCTAACCCATCGGAACATGCGGGCAGGCGCTCGGACGAGACTTGGTTCCCCGTTTGTCGATCGGCACGTTGCAATTGTCAATTCGCTGTTCATCCGTCCATTTCTTGCCGAGGCGTTCCTTCCCGGTCTTTACCGGATTTACCGCGCCTGGAACTGGCGCGCTGGTGCCGTCTTGAGCGCTCGCCGGCCATGCCATGAAGATGGCAAGCAATACGCCGAATGTTTTGATGCGTGTTGATCGCACGATGGCCTCGCAACTGGTGGTCCGCGGAGCCGTCGACTAGACAACGGCGACATTGGGCTTGCCACCCGAAACCCGACGCCGCCGCCTTCGCTGTGCTCTGAATCCGAGCGGGAGGTTTCACTTCAATTCGCCAACACGAATGCTTGCCGTGCCGGAGCGACGCTTTGGCGCAGTCAATGTTTTGTCCGAAAGAGAAGTTGCCTTGTCCGAGAGCGAACTATCGGCTGTCTCGCTTGCCATACTCGCGCAGCTTAGTGCCGTTCCACCCTTGCGCGCCTTTCCAGCCGGCCCTACGTTCGGCGTTGGCGTGAACGTCACGCCACCTGAGTGGAGGCAGCCAATGACTTGGAAGACTCCGAAAATCGTTGAGGTACCGGTGGGCATGGAAATCAACATGTACGCCTGCGCCGCGCGCAAATAGAGCGCCAACGCGTCTGCCCGGCTCCGGCACCTAAAGGCCGGAGCCGCGGCAGACGTCTCGTGTGCAGCAGAGTTCGAAGCCCGGATTTCCTTTCGAAAAGCCTCCAACCTCGGCGCTGTTCAGGCCGGGGATTTTTTGTGCCCGCGGTGATTCGGATTGGAGCGGGCGTTGCTCGCCGCCAGTTCCCGCCTGTGATAGGGTTCGTTGACCGGCAAAGCTTCCTATCTTTCCCATGGCCATCGGAATGTGGATGCCAATTCGAGCAAGAGCGTTCCGCGCGGCGATCCTTTGCCTTTCCGCGCTGCTGCCGGCTTGCGCGCATGCCGAGGGTATCGATACCGAGCATCTGTTCGGATTCATGATCGGGTCGGATGTCGGCACGGTCGGCGAGCGCGAATTCCAGAGCCAGACCACCGGACGCTTCGGCAAGGACGGCGGCAGGTATCGCGCCGGCAATCAGGAATTCGAGCTGGAATTCGTGCCGGTCAAGAATCTCCGGATCGAGGTCGGAAGCGCCTTCGCGGGGCACGACATTCGAGCTGTTCCGGACCTCGATGACCGCCGGCAATTGGCCTGGCAGGGTAGCTCACTCGATGTGCGCTACAAATTCCTGGACCGGGACAGCGCGCCCTTCGGGTTGACCTTTGCGGTAGCGACCGAGTTCAGCCGCATCGACGACATCAGCGGCGCCGCTGTCCGAAAATTCGAGACCGAATTCCGGCTCGCGCTCGAGCGCGAATTGATTCCGAATTATGCGATCGTAGCCCTGAACCTGATTTATCGGCCGGAATGGACGCGCTTCACGGCGACCGACGCCGCGGAGCAGGAGTCCAGCGTTGGCGCCGCGCTCGGAGCGATGTGGCGAATTCGGCCCGACATTCTGGTCGGCGGCGAAGCGCGCTATCTCAGGAGATATGAGGGGATCGGTTTGGAACAATTTTTGGGCCAGGCTTTCTATGTCGGCCCGACCGCGTACTTCCAATTGTCGCCGCGCTCCCGGCTCACCGCGGCCTGGAGCGTTCAGGCCTGGGGACGTCCGGCCGGCTCGACGGCAGCACTCGATCTCGTCAATTTCGAGCGCCACCAGGCGCGGCTGGTGTTTGGCGTCAATTTCTGAAGACGGCGCGTTGTTTGGAAACTTCGCTCCGCCGGCAACGTAGTTTTTGAGCCAGTTAGAAGAGGGGAAGTGCGTATGAATGCGATCAACCTGATCCTGACCGTGTGCGCCGTGGCGTCGCCGGCCAACTGCGAGGAGCGTAACCTGGTGTTTTCCTCGAACTTTTCCTTGCGGCAATGCGTGGTGGCCGCGCAGCCCTACATTGCGCAATGGGTTGGCGAGCATCCGAACTGGACCGCGGTCAAGTGGCGCTGCGAATACCCGCACGCCAAGGAAAAGATCTGATATCGTCGACATTACGATCGCGGACGGAAGCGCGCTCTCGCGCGGCCGAGGCGGGCTATTTGTTGCAGTCCTTCAAGTCCTTGTCTTCGATCGAAAACACCGCATCGGCCTTGATCTCGATGTCCCGCACGAAGCACTGCCGTGCGTTGGCGTAACTGACCTTTGCATCATAGCGCCCGGGCTCTATGCCGGTAATGCGCAGGCGCTCGCGGTGGTCGACCTCTTTGTCCCTGTCGTTCAGGGTTTGGTTGGGACCCCAGGTGTTCTTTGCCGGCCGGCGATAACTCAAAACCGGAGATGGTCGCGGTGGTCAGGTTCCAAAGCCTGATGCCCTTGCCCTGTGCGGCAAGTTCAGCGGTGCTCAGCAATAGCAGCGCGATCGAAGCCGGGATCCATCGCATCGGGCATTCCTTCCCTCGTGGTTGGCACCTTCACCTTAGCAAACGATCGCGATTTTTGGCCCTGTCGAGATTTCTGGCCTGATCGAGGCCGATTGGCGCGATCAACCTTGCTGAATCGAGATCGGCGCCGTCGAAATCAGTGTCGATGACCGTGACGCCGGTCAAGTCGGCTCCCCCGAGCTGGGCGCCCCTCAGCGAAGCCCTGGTCAGATCGGCGCCCTTGAGGGAAGCAAACTCCAGATCGGCGCGCGACAGGTCGGCGCCGCGTGCGTCCAGCCGTTCCAGATTGGCTGATCGCAGCACCGCGCGCATCAGGCCCATGGATTGGTTGCGCATATCGGCGCCGAGATTTGCACCTGCGATCGAGGCTCCGGCGAGGCTTGCGCCGGAGAGGTCGGCGGCAACGCGTGCGCCGGACAGATCGGCGCCGTCGAGACGCGCGCGAAGCATCTGCGCGGCAAACAGATTGGCGCCCTTCAGGCTCGCGCCGCGGAGGTCGGCCTCGAGCAGCCACGCCTGGTCGAGGATGGCGCGATCGAGCTTTGCGCCTGCGAGATTTGTCCGGTTAAGGCGGGCGGCGCGGAAACTGGCACCGGACAGGTCGAGTCCCGAAAGGTCGAGCCCGGACAATTTCTTGCCGGTGAAGTCTGCCGGTGCGGCGCTCGTCGCCTTTGCAAGGGTAGCCTCGACCTCCGCGCGGGTCATTTCGGCCGCGACCATATCGGGCGACGACAGGTCAACGTGGCGCATCATGTCCTGCGCCGTCGCCGGCAGGGCGGCAAGCGCAAGGCCGAACATGGCGGACCCGATCGCGCGTTTGAGCAGCCACTCCGCGTGGATCATGGCGGGTTCCCGAAGCCGCATGCCGAACGTCTTCTTTTCAGCGGGACTTTCATAGCATAGCCTTGCGTCCAGCAGCGGAGGAAAGCGATGACCGCAGCCGTATCGGTCCGACGGATTGTTGCCGCGTTGATCGTGCTGACGACGACGGCGACCGTCGCATGTGCCGAGGAGGCCAACGACTATCCGACGGCGGCACGGGTGGAATACGTCTTCGGCTGTCTCAAGGCCAATGGCGAGACGCGGCAGGTGATCGAGCAATGCTCCTGCTCGATCGACGTCATCGCGTCGCTCGTGCCCTATGCGCGCTACGTCACGGCCGAGACCGTGCTGAGCATGTCGCAGGTTCGCGGCAATCTGGGCACCCAGTTTCGCACCTCCGAGCAGGCGACGGGGGCGCTCAACGATCTCAGGCGTGCCCAGGCCGAGGCCGAGGTACGGTGCTTCTAAGGACCGTCGCCAGGGCGGGGCGATCTCCGCATCACATGCCGGATTCGTCGATCTTCCACTCATTCCGGAAGATATGACCGTCAGTGTCCTTCGCCTCGGCGCGGAATAGTTTTGCGCCTGTTGAAGCGTAAGTGAACCGGATGTTGGGATCTTCGGACAGGGAGATGCCGCCTTCCATCGCGAGCAGCAGGCGGTCGTCCTGCGACAAGCGCAGCTCGTTGATGAAGAAGGCGGGAATGTAGAGCTGCGTGACCTGGTTCATCTGCAGGCCGGAATTGTTGGGATGGCCGATCATGATCTGCGCTTCGCGCACGCCGCTGGTGGGACCCTGGTCGGGCCGCGCGAATTGCCGGTACCGCATCTTGCCCAATCTGGCTTTGGCCTCGTCGGCGTTCTTGGCGGCCGGCGCCGAGCAGCCGCCGGAGGCCTTCACATAGGTCTTCGCCACATACAGCTGCGCCGTCGCTGAGCTCGGCCACGACATGAACGTCGGTGTAGTTGTTGACGCGCACCCGCGTCGAGATCTCCGTCACGTTGGCATCCGGCCCGAGCTCGAATTTTGCCGCCATCGGCGCGGGGTTCTGGTCGATCACGAGCGTGATCGAGCGCATCCGGCGGCTGTCGTCAGGCGAGAGCTTGCTGCGCAGGGTGACGGGAACGATCGCGGCATCCTCGGCCCGGTAGGGCATCTCGATCGCGATCACGCCGCTGCCGTCCTGCATCGGACGGCTCTTGAAGATGTCTTGAACCAGGCCGGGCCAGGGATCGTAGGGTTCGGCCGCGTGCACGAGGCCGGCGCTCAGCATGGCGCTCAAGACACTGGCAATGCAAAGCATGCGCATGCTGAATTGGGACATGGCGGTCCTTCGTTGCGGCGCGTCGGTGGCGTCAGTATACGCCATTGTACGGTCTACTCCCATTCAATTTCCGAGAACGCGCTTGTTGCGTTGCGTGCATTGTAGTCGTCGAACAGTTGCCATCGCGGTCGCTCGGACGCGGCAGCGGAATTGGCGGCTGCCGTGATCGGCGCGCCGCGCGCGATCAGGGCGCGGACATCTGACGACAATGTCAGGAGATAACGGCGCTGGTCGGCGAGCGCCGCGGGCCATTCGCTCACAGGTCCGTGACCGGGAATCACGCGTTGGGCGGAGAGGCGGCTAAGCTCCTCGATCGCGGTGAGCCAGCCTCGAACGCTGCCGTCCAGCACGGGGATGTGGCGGAGGAATACGAGATCACCCGCGAACAGCGTCCTTGTCTGTTCATCGAACACCGTCAGATCATGATCGGTGTGGGCAGCCGGCCACGCCTTCAAGGTCAGCGTGCGTGAGCCGAGCTCGACTTTGGTGGTGTCATCGACAAGGAGCCTTGGCGGAATGATGCGGACCTCGTCGATCAGTTGGCCGCCCATGATCCGGCGGAATGCGTCGAGATAGAACTGGCCGCGCGCGGCCAGGGCCCTTGGCAGGTTCCGATGACCGACGAACACGGTTCCATCGCCGGCAAAGGCTGCGTTGCCAAAGACATGATCGGGATGGCCGTGGGTGTTGATGACGTAGCGGATCGGCTTGTCGGTGCGGGCGCGGATCGCCGTCAGCAACTGGCGGCCCTCACGAACGCTGCCGCCGGTGTCGATCACCGCAACCGCCTCGTCACCGATGACAAAGCCGACATTGGCGATCGCGCCGTCGTTATCGCCGGACATCAGCGCGGTCAGGCCCTGGTGTACGAACACGCCGGGAGCCACCTCGCTGACCGCAAGCGCTTGTGGTTCTGCGCCCACAACGGTTACCGCAACGAGCAGGGCGAGGGCGGCGAAACTGCAGACGCGAAGCGCCATACTTCTGCCTCTGTCCAATCGCGAAACGATGTCGCGCTTTCGCTGTTCCAACGTCAACCGGCTTTGCGACGCAACATCGTGAGATATCATTCCTGTTGCATGATGGCGTCCGGCGCGCAATCTATGGTTGGCCGCCGTTCAGCGAGTGGGAGAGACTGCGATGATAGATGGCGCGTTACGTCACCGCCTGTTCCCCTGGATTGCTATCGCTGCCGCGCTTGCAGGCAGCAGCATGGCCCGTGCGCAGACGACGACCGACGGTCCGGATCTGTCGATCGAGCTGGTCGATCCCAAGGTGCTGAGAGTATGCGCCGACCCGCGCAATCTGCCGTTCTCGAACGACAAGGGCGAAGGCTTCGAAAACAAGCTCGGTGAGCTGTTCGCGGAAAAGCTGCAGAAGAAGCTGGACTATATGTTTTTCCCGCAGGCGACCGGCTTCGTGCGGATGACGCTCGGCGCGCATCGCTGCGACGTCATCATGGGCTTTCCGCAGGGCGACGATCTGGCCCAGGGCACCAATCCTTACTACCGCACGGCCTATGCGATGGTTGCGAAGCAAGGCAGCGGTCTGGATGAGGTCGCGACGCTGGGGGACGCCCGCCTGAAGGGCAAGCACATCGGCATCGTCGCCGGCACGCCGCCCGCCACCAACATGGCGGCCAATGGCTTGATGGCGGACGCCAAGTCGTATCCGCTGATGATCGACACGCGTTTCAATTCCTCGGCCGCAGCCATGATCGATGATCTCGCTGCGGGAAAAATCGACGTGGCTGTTCTCTGGGGCCCGATGGCCGGCTTCTACGCGAAGAAGGCGAATCCGCCGCTTCACGTCACGCCGCTGGTGATGGAAACGACGGGACCGCGGCTGGTCTATCGCATCGGCATGGGCGTTCGCGGCGCTGACCAGAATTGGAAGCGGCTGCTCAATCGCCTGATCCAGGAGAACCAGCCGGCCATCAACAAGATCCTGCTCGACTACGGCGTGCCTTTGCTCGACGAGAACGACCGGCCGATCGGGGCGGAGACGGCGACCAAGTCGCCATGAGTGGGAAGCTTGCGGTAGCCATTCTTGCCGCGTTGTTATTGGCTGCACCGGCGCATGCGCAGGCAAACGTCGCCGAACCCGACGGATACCGCACGGACAATTATCGCGCTCCCGTGCCAGTCACGCTCGCCGGCGCGCGCGTGTTGACGACCGCGGAGGCGGAGGTGATCTGGCGCGCGGGTAAGGGCGTTTTCATCGACGTGCTGCCGCGGGCGCCGAAGCCGGCGAACCTGCCGGCAGGCACGGTTTGGCGTGACAAGCCGCGATTCAATATTCCGGGCAGTGTCTGGCTGCCGGACACCGGCTACGGCAAGCTCGCAGAGCCGACCGAGGATTATCTGCGGCGCGGGCTGGAGCGGGCTTCGAAGGGCAACAAGGCGGCGCTGATCGTGATCTACTGCCAGGAAGAATGCTGGATGTCCTGGAACGCGGCGAAGCGGGTTCTGTCCTGGGGCTATTCCAACGTGGCCTGGTATGCTGAGGGGACCGAGGGCTGGGAGCGCGCCAACCTGCCCGTTGCAGAGGCGCAGCCCGAGCCGAGGGCTGACGAGGAGCGGCTGCGCTAGGACGTGTACTCATGAATGCGGAATGTCTGCTCTCAGGGGTAAAGCAGACCTCCTCTGATCGTTCGTCGATGTCGGCTTTTGATCCGGAATCGGAAGTTGCCCGGGCGCCCCCCTTCTTCGTGAAAGTGGCGCTGCGCTTTGAAGCGGAACTCGCCAATTTAGGCTGGATGTTGCTGCTGAGTGACAGGTAGACACGCTGAAATCCGATAGAAATGAGCAGATGGTCGCCGCGCGAATGCGGGCATTTTCGCGAGAGGGGACTGCCATGAACAAACTTCTGCTCACTGCAACATTGGTCGCTCTTGGATCCACCAGCGCGATAGCTGCCGATATGGCAGTCAAGGCGCGTCCCGCGCCGGTGCAGGTATTTACCTGGTCAGGCTGTTATGTCGGCGGAAATGCGGGATGGATCGGGAGCGACGGCACCCATACCACGACACCTGCCGGCAACTATCTTATCGCGCCGGGTGCTGCCTCCCCGCCCAATGCGGCAGGGACCGGCGACTTCCCGGCTAACATCGCCCTCCTTACGGATAGCTATGGCAATAGCGCCTCGGGTGGCCTGATAGGCGTCCAAGCCGGCTGCAACGTGCAGAACGGTCGTTTTGTTTATGGCATCGAGGGAGACTGGGCCTGGACGAGCCTCAAGAGCACGACCAACGCGGCATTTGCTGCGTTTCCGGACGTTGGCAACCCTACATTCACGACTGCGGCTCGCACCGAGCAAGTCTCAACTAAATTGGATTCTCTAGCGACCTTCCGCGGGCGCGCCGGTTTCGTCTGGAATCAGATCTTCCTCTACGGTACCGCCGGTCTTGCTGTTGGAGACGTTCGCTCTACCACCAATGTGACCTTTGGCACTTTCCCGGTCTCCCCAGTCTATAACGGCGCGGTTCACATTGGGTCAGGCTCTTCGTGGCAGGTCGGCTGGACGGCCGGCGTCGGGGGCGAGTACGCAATCAATTCAAACTGGAGCCTGAAGGCCGAATATCTCTATGTCGATCTTGGCACGTTCACTTATAACTCTCCTCTCGTCGCTGCCGTGCCGGCTTTCGCGCCGGGATATTCCTGGAGGACGTCAATCAACGAGCGCGACCACATTGCGCGCGTTGGCGTCAACTACCGCTGGGGTAACCCGCTCGTTGCGAAGTACTGATCTCTTTCGAAACTGCGAAGCAGGAAGCCCCGCCCCGGGGCTTTTTGCTGAGCGTAGAATGTCTGTTCATGGCCCTTTTCCGACATTCCCGGGCGAGCCGACCATGTCCGCTCCTCAAGGCAGAGCGGTCATTCGGGCTTCCCGGGTTTATGAGTACACGTCCTGGCTCGGGCAGCGAATGACTACTCCATCTCCTGCTGGATCACGCGACCGAGCGCAAACAGACGCTGGTCGATCGCGGTCGGCACTTCGCAGACAAAGCCGATCACGCGCCGCCGGTCCTCGAAGATCCGCGTCTGCCAGATCAGTTGATTGCTGAGATCGTCGATCTTGGCCTGATCGGGCGGTGTTGCGTCCTGCAGCGCCTGCAGGGCAAGCGTGTCGGCGCGTATCCTGTCCGCGGCCTCGCGCTGCTTGCGGGTCACCCGTTCGAGCCCGTTCAGCACCGAATTGCGCTGCGCGTTCAGCGTCTCGAACAGGCCGGCGAACAGGAGCTTGCCCGCGCCGGTCTTTTCAGCCGTGGAACCCGTGAGAAATTCCGTGACCGCCTGTTTGGCCTCTTCGAGGGGCGTCTTCCTCGCGGCCAGTTTCGAAACCAGCGCGCTCACCTTGTCGTCGTTCTGCCATTTCGCCATGACGTCGTCGAGCGGTGGACCTGCCCAGACGGCGGCGAGCGAGATTTCCGGCACCTTGGCCTGGACGCAAGGCCAGTCCGGATAGCGGGGGTCAGCGGCGAGGCAGCGATCCGCTTGATGCCGCGATGACGAAGAGTGCGCCGATTGCCATCCGCCAGTTCATGTCTCGCCCCCGGCCGGGCCGCGCCGGGCGAGCCCGCGCGAGGGATCATAGGCGTAGATCGCACCGATCATGAATGCCGCCGTGCAGCCACCGACGACTGCCAGCGCGATCCAGTTGATCTGTCCGTACAGCGCAAAACGGATCAGCTCGACGGCATGGGTAAACGGATTGAACTGGCAGACATAATAGAGCAGGGGGCTGCCTTCCTGCACCCGCCACAACGGATAAAGCGCCGATGAGGCGAAGAACATCGGGAAGATGACGAAGTTCATCACGCCAGCAAAATTCTCGAGCTGCTTGATGCCGGAGGAAATCAGCATGCCGAGTGCACCAAGCATCAGTCCGGACAGGATCAGGGCCGGCAACACCGTAAAATATCCGACCGGCGCAGGCTCGATGTCCCAGAACCACGCGATGATCAGGAACGCATAGACCTGCAGCAGCGAAACCGCCGTTCCCGCGACGAGCTTGCAGAACAGCAGATACCATCGCGGCAACGGGCTCACCAGCAACGTGCGCATGTTGCCCATCTCGCGGTCGTAGACCATCGAAAGCGAAGACTGCATGCCGTTGAACAGCTGGATCATCGCCATCAGTCCCGGCGCGATGTAGACCTCGTAGAGAATGTAGGTCTCGTATGGCGGGACGATGGAGACGCCGAGCACCTGACGGAAGCCGACGGCGAAGATGAACAGCCACACCAGCGGCCGCACCAGCGCGGACACGAAACGTTCGCGCTGATGCAGGAAGCGCAGTGCCTCGCGCCACACGATGCCGTTCAGGCAAGTGAGGTATTGAGCCAGCGAAAAGCCGCGGCGGTCCCGGCTGACGATCACGGTGCTCATGGCTGCGCACTCCGTGACCCCGCCGCCGCGCCGGTCAGGCGCATGAATGCGGCATGGATGTCGTGCACACCGGCCTCCGCGATGATGCGCGGCACCGGGCCGTGCGCGAGCACGCGCCCCTGATGCAGCACCACGAGGTCGTCGCCCGAGCCGATCTCGTCGAACAGGTGCGTCGCCCAGAGCACGCCGATGCCTTGCTCGGCCACCAATTGGCGAACGTGGTCGAGAATGTCGGCGCGGGCCTTGACGTCGAGCCCCACGGTTGCCTCGTCGAGCAGCAGCAAACGCGGCCGATGCAACAGCGCGCGCGCGATCTCCAGTCGCCGCATCTGGCCGCCCGAGAGGTCGCGCACCTTGCTGCCGGCGCGGTCGGCGAGACCCAGACGCGCCAGCACCTCATCGCCGCGCACACGCGCCTCGCTGCGCGTGATGCCGTGCAGGGCAGCGTGATAGATCAGGTTCTGCATAGCGGAGAGATCGAGGTCGAGCGTGCGGGGCTGGAACACTACGCCGAGCGAGCGCAGCGCTTCGCCGGGCTCATGACGGATGTCGTGACCAAAAATACCGATGCGCCCGGCTTGGATTCCGAACAGCCGCGTGATCAGGGAGAACAGCGTGCTCTTGCCGGCGCCGTTAAGTCCGAGCAACGCCGTAAAGCTTGCCGGGGCGACCACGAAGCTGACGTCGGCGAGCGCGCATCGCGGACCATAGGCATGGCTGACACCGTCGATCGACAGAGCTGATATTCCGGCCGGATCGGGCCGTGAGTTGACGTCCGGCGCTGACTGGCCGGCGATGGGGGCGGGGGATGATGTCATGGCGGCGCTGCGATCGTTATGCCCCACGGCAACTCGCCGACCTGGATCGTCTTGATGACCTTCTGCGCCGCCACGTCGATGACAGAGACGTCGTTCGAAACACCATTGGTCACCAGCAGGTATTTTTCGTCCGGGGTGAATGCCGTGTGCCAGACCCGCTGGCCGACCAGAAGATATTTTGTCACGGCATGGCTGACGGCGTCGACGACGGCGACGCGGTTGGCGGGGCCGAGCGCAATGAACGCCGTCTTGCCGTTCTTGGTAATGCTGATGCCGACCGGCTGGATGGCTTCGGTCCGCAGGCCGGGAATGTTGAAGCTGATCTTGCCGGTAATGGTGCGTTTGACGGGATCGATGACCGACACCGTGCCGCCGATCTCCGACGATACCCACAGTTCGGAACTGTCGCTCTTGAATTCGGCGAACCGCGGCCGGGCATCGACGAGCACGTTGGCGACGATCTCGCGCGTCGACGTGTCGATGAAGTGCGCCATGTTGGTGGTCTCAGAGGTATTGATCAGAATCTTGCCGTCCGGGCTGATGGCCATGCCTTCAGGCTCGACGCCGACCTGGATGTCGCCGATGCGGACGCGCTTTTCGAGATCGATGACGGTGACCGTGTTGTCGTTCTCGTTGGCGACGTAGAGGATCTTGCCGGCGGCATCCTGGGTGAACAGCTCCGGGTCCGGTCCGGAGGGCAGGGAGTCCACGACCTGCTGGGTGGCCACGTCGATCACTTCGATCTTGTCGTCGTCGCCGACCGCGACCAGCACCGACTTGGCGTCTCGCGAAAATTCGATGCCGCGCGGCCGCTGGCCGACCTTGATGGTTTTGGTGACGATCCACTTGTCGGTATCGATGACGGAGACGGTGTTGCTCTTTTCGTTCGAGACATAGGCGATGAAGGCGCTGGCCGGCGCGGCGGCTGCGATCCACCCAATCAATCCGCAAAAGCAGGTATCGGCGCCACATCCGCGATGTCTCCGTCAATGCAGCTTGCATTTGGTCTCGGGCCGGTCGAACCCCAGCGTATCGAGTTCCGAGACCTGATGCATGAAACCTTCCTGCGGCGAGACCGAGACCACCATGCGGCCGTCAACCAGCAGGATGGGTTGGCGCAGCTGCAGGTTCCAGTCCCGCAGCGTCAGCCGCTGACCCTTGAACGCCGCAACGGAAAATTCCGGCCGCTTGATGAAGTCGAACACGACTTTGGGGTCGCCGGAGTTGGTGCGCGATGTGGCTTCGCCGATCATCCGAACCGCCGTCCAGGCCTGCATGTCCAGCGCCGTCATCCGCCGCGCGTTCAATTTCACAAAACGGTTCTGCATCTGGATCGCGCCCCATTGGTCGAGCGAGGCGTCCCAGCTCCGCGGCACCAGGCCGGCGGAGCCAGCGACCGGCCGCGGGTCCCATGTCCGATAGGGCAGATAGGCGGCGAAGACCTCGCTCTCGTCTGCCGCGACGAGCACGTCGTAAGCCGGCGCCGATTGCGTGAATACGGGCATTTGACGCTGGATCAGGGTGACGCCGCTGTCGGTGCGCCGGGCGCCGCCGGTATCCTCAAAAGTCCGTTCCTGCACGATCTTGGCGCCAAAGCGCGAGGCCGCGCGCCGCAGGGCGTCGGCGTAGAGCTTGTCCTGATCGTGCGAGCCGACCACCAGCAGCCAGCGCTTCCACTGCTTCCACGCTAGATACTGGGCAAGCGCGTCTGCGAGCATCGAACGGGTCGGCGCCACGTGGATGATATTGGCGCGGCAATCCTGCTCGCGCAGCCGGTCGTCGGTCGATCCGGCGTTGAAGAGAACGGTGCCGCGTTCGCGCAAGGCATCGGCGACCTTGAGCAGCGCATCCGCGGGAAGATCGGCGATGATGAAGCCGTTGCGGTGGGCGAGCTCCACCGCCGCTTGGGCAGCGTCCTCGCCCTCCTTGAGTCTGACCTCCTGCAGCGCAAAGCGCTGATTGAGGAACTTGCCGGTCGTGTTGTTGTCCTCGATCGCAAGGCGTGCGCCGGCGACGCCGTCGTTCTCCGCGGGTTGATCGATCAGGGACAATTTCGATTTGACGCCGGCCCGACCGAGATAACCGATGCCGATCTCGATCGGCTCCGCCGCGAGCGGCATGGCCAGCCACGATGCAAAGGCCGATCGCGCCGATCAACCATCGGATCATGGTTCCTCCCTGATGCTCCCAAAGAGCGACCGTGGATGGCGCTGGTGACTTGCAAGGAGACGACCTTGCAGCCACTCTTGACTTGAAACATGACCGAATTGGCCTAGCTTGCAACCCCGCATTTTGTCGTTGCGCGGCTCCGACGTCGGGATCACGATCATGAGAACACTCTTCGCCATCGTCACGCTCGTGCTGCTGGTTTCGGCGCCGGCGCGTGCGGAACCGCCGAAGCTCGCGGTGTTCGATTTCGAATTGCTCGATACGAGCCTCGAAGGCGAGATGAGGGGGCCGCAGGCCGACGAGCGTGACCGGTTGATACTCATCAGCGATCAGGTGCGCCGGCAACTGGCGGAGTCCGGCAAGTTCCAGATTCTCGACATCGCGCCGGTGAAGGCGGCGGCCGCAGGCAGCAATCTGCAGGCTTGCGGCGGCTGCGACGTGGAGTTTGCGCAGCGGATCGGCGCCGAGCTTGCCGTCACGGGCGTGATGAAGAAGATCTCGACCCTGATACTCAGCCTGACGATCTTCGTGCGCGACGCTCAAACCGGAAAATTCATCACCGCGGCGACTGCCGACTTTCGCGGCAACACCGATAAATCCTGGACGCGGGCGACGAGCTATCTCGTGCGCAACCGCCTGCTGGCGCCGAATTACGGCAAGCCGCAGTGAGCTGCGCACAGCTTCACGCCTTCAGGCGCGCGGCGTGCCAGCGCAGATGATCGTCCATGAAGGTGGAGATGAAGTAGTAGCTGTGGTCGTAACCGGCCTGGCGGCGCAGGGTGAGGGGGATGTTCGCCTTCGTGCAGGCGGCCTGCAGCAACTCCGGGCGCAGCTGTTCGGTCAAGAACGGGTCGGCATCGCCATAATCCACCAACAGGTCGGAAAACCTGGCGCCGTCCTCGATCAGCGCGACCGCATCGTGCTTGCGCCACGTCTTCCTGTCGTCGCCGAGATAGCCGCCCAGCGCCTTGATGCCCCACGGCACCTGTGAGGGGGCGACGATCGGCGCAAATGCGCTGGCGGCGCGATAGCGATCGGGATGAGTTAGCGCAATTGTCAGCGCGCCGTGACCACCCATGGAATGACCGAAGATCGATTGCCTGGTGGCGTCGACCGGAAAATGCTCGGCGACCAGTTTTGGCAGCTCTTCCGTCACATAGCTCCACATGCGGTAATTGCGGGCGAACGGCGGCACCGTCGCGTCGACATAGAAGCCGGCGCCGAGCCCGAAATCGTAGGCGTTGGCGGGATCGCCGGGCACGCCGTCGCCACGCGGACTGGTGTCCGGTGCGACGAAGATCAAGCCAAGCTCGGCGCATGAACGACGAAATTCGCCTTTCTCGGTCACGTTGGCGTGGGTGCAGGTCAATCCCGACAGATACCAGACGACCGGCAGCTTCGCCCCGTCCGGGTGCGGAGGGACATAAACCGAGAAAGTCATGTCGGTGCCGGTCTCGCGGCTGGCATGCTTGTAGACGCCCTGCATGCCGCCGTGAGACTTGTTCAGCGAAACGGTCTGGATTGTCATGGGATGCCCGCGTGGCTCGATCTCAAGCCACGTGGTTCTCGATGGCGAGGCGCATCAGTTCGGCGGAGGTCCGCACGCCGAGCTTCTGACGCATGATCGAGGACGTGTTGGCGATTGTCTTGTAGGAGGAATGCACCATCCACGCGATCTCGGCGAGGCTTTTGCCTGAACTGAGCAGGCGCAAGATCTCCATCTCGCGCGACGTCAGCTTCGCCAGCGGGCTCTGGGTGTAGGCCGGTCCCGCGAAGGCAATGCTTCGCGCCATCGCCGGCGGCAAGTAAGTGCCACCGCCTGCGACTTCATGGATGGCGTCGACCAGGTCCTGCGGCTCGCCGGCCTTGGAGACATAGCCCTTGGCGCCGACCTCGATGGCGCGGGCGGCGAACACGGGATCGTCGTTCATGCTGAACATGATGATGCGCGCGGATGCGTCGCGCCCGAGGATACGCCGCGCCAGCTCATATCCCGACACGGTCGGCAGGTTGATATCGAGCACGCAGACGTCGGGATGCTCGTGTTCGAAGACGCGCTCGCCGCTTTCGGCGTCCGATGCTTCCAGGATGTCGATGTCGGGGTCGTCGGCAAACAGCGCGCGGCATCCTGAAGCAACGATGCGATGATCATCGACGATCAGAACACGCACGGCATTACTCCCGGCTGCCGCGCCAACAGGGTTGGCGCATCGCGTCAGATTGCTTCGCCGGCACACAGGCGACGCTTGTCTGCGGCAGAGTCGTGCAACGTGAGCGACGTTGTTGTACGCTTTCGATTAGATCGTTGCCATTTTTATCTGTCAACGCTCGCCGCACCCGGGAACTGAAGGCAACTTCGCTCTCAGGCAAGGTGACTTCGCTCCCGGACAAACAAGCGGGATAAACGACATGTGGCAAAAACTTTCCTTGCGCGCACGGGTTAACCTGCTTCTCGCTGTCGTCCTCGCACTCGGCTTGACCATCAATGTCGGGCGGCTGGTGCTCGAGGCAGGTCCTCGCGTTCGAGGCCGAAGATCAAAGCGTCATCCGCCTGGCCCGCGAATTCATCGACACGATCGTCGCCGGCTTGAACGAGGCACCGGATCCGGAAGCGCGGCTGAATCAGATTGTCGACGGCCTCAAGCGTCTGCGTCACGTCAGCATCACGCGGCAGGGGGCTGCCGCCGGCGGTTCGGCCGACATCGATCGCTCCGATAATGCGGACGACACGCGTTCGCCGCCGGCCTGGTTCGTGGCGCTGGTTCATCCCGAGAAGACGGCCGTGAACGTGCCGATCTCGATCAGGGGCAAGCCGGGCTCGCTGCTGATCACCTCCCATCCGGACGATGAGATCGCCGAAATCTGGGACGGGATCGTCACCCAGCTTCTGGTCGGGTCGGGCGTTGCGATCGTGCTCTTCCTGATCACGAGCATGGTCGTCAGCCGTGCGCTGAAACCGATCGAGGCGCTTTCGCAGGCGATAACGAAGATCGAATCCGGCAGCTATGACACGCGCGTGAAGCCGGAGGGTTCGCCGGAGCTAGCTGCCATCTGCGACAAATTGAATCATCTCGCGTCCGCGCTCGGGGCCGCCGTCGATGCCAAGAGGCGTCTGGCCGAGCGAGTGGTCTCGCTGCAGGACGCCGAGCGCAAGGAGATCGCGCGGGAATTGCACGATGAGTTCGGGCCCTATCTGTTTGCGCTGCGGGCCCATGCCACTGCGCTAACGCGGATCGCCGATGCGAGCGAGCCCAATCTCGCGCGCACTGCGAAAGCATGGCAACGCCATCCTGGAGCAGGTGGACACGTTGCAGCAATCCAATCGCCGGGTGCTGGAACGGCTGCGTCCGGTGGGACTTGCGGAGCTTGGCCTGCGCCAGGCGCTCGCGGCTCTGCTGCGCCTGTGGGGCGAATCCCACCCTGGTGTCGTCGTCGAAGCGGCGATTTCACCTCGATCTCAGCGAGACCGGAGAAACGGTCGATCTGACGATCTACCGCGTCATTCAGGAAGCCCTGACCAACGTCTTCCGCCACGCCAACGCCACGCACGTCAACGTCAGCGTTGAACCCGCGGAACCGGGGCCGGCGCGGGGCATGATCGGCTGCGCGCGGGTCCGCGTGAGCGACGATGGCTGCGGGCTGAAGGCAGATCACAAGCTCGGCCTTGGTCTCACGGGAATGCGCGAGCGCATCCTGGCGCTGGGCGGCTCGCTCGACGTCGTTTCCGGCGGCAGCGGGGTGACAGTCGAGGCCTTGATTCCCAGAGGCGCGACTTCTTGACCTAGTCGGGAATTTTTCCCGATTGGAGCGAGACCTCTTTGAACTTAGCGCAGCTTTGCCTACGGCTTACTGTTGTTCGCACCTGACCGGCTCGGGGACACGAGCAGCCGGAACGGTGGGGATACGTAGATGGGCGCTCGATTCCGGTTGATCGGGACGTTGGCGACTGGCCTGCTCGCGGCGAGCGACTGCGCGCAGGCGCAGGATGCGTCCAAGGTGCAAGTCTTGCCCGATGTCGAGGTCTCAGCGCCGCCGGCGCCGCGTCACGCGCCAAGCCGGTGCGCAGCACGGGCGCGCCTCGTGTGGCCAGAGTCTTGCGCAGGGTCCCGATTTATCCGACGGCGCCGACGCCGACCGCAAGTACGGGAATAGAAGTCGACAAGGTGCCGGCTGCGATCAACGCGGCCGGCGCGAACCAGATCGGGCGAACCGACTCGCTGAACATCGCGGACACGCTGCAGCAACAGGTTCCGGGCATTATCCTCAGTGACACGACCGGCAATCCGTTTCAGCCGGACGTGCAG
The DNA here is from genome assembly GCA_963726865.1 of uncultured Alphaproteobacteria bacterium. Lineage (GTDB taxonomy): Bacteria > Pseudomonadota > Alphaproteobacteria > Rhizobiales > Xanthobacteraceae > Bradyrhizobium. Next base: position 164,883 of record CAVSEE010000020.1, read on the forward strand.
TTTCGCGGCTTCGTCGCGTCGCCCGTCCCCGGCACGCCGCAGGGACTGGCGGTCTATCAGAACGGCGTCCGCGTCAACGAAGCGTTCGGCGACACCGTCAACTGGGATCTGATTCCGACGGCGGCCATCCGGTCGGTCACCGTCGTGACCAACAATCCCGCCTTCGGCCTCAATGCGCTGGGCGGCGCAGTCAACGTGCTGATGAAGGATGGCTTCAACTACAAGGGCGCCGAGATCAACACGATGGGCGGCTCGTTCGGTCGCATTCAGAGCTCGGCGCAGTGGGGCAAGCAGATCGACAATTTTGCCGTCTATGGCGCGCTCGAAGGATTGCACGACAACGGATTCCGGAATTTTTCGGCGTCGGATGTCCGCCGCTTCTACGGCGATGTCGGCTACAAGACCGATGCAAGCGAATTTCACCTCAACATGGGTGTTGCCGACAACAAGTTCGGTGCGACCGCGACGGTTCCGGTCGAGTTGCTGCAGCAATATTGGGGCGCGACCTACACCACGCCGCAGATTTCCAGCAACCGCGTCGGCTACGCCAATCTGACGGGCAGGGTCGAGGCGACGCCGACCTGGACGATCGCAGGCAACGCATATGTGCGCGTGTTCGATCACAAGACGGTGGACGGCAATCCGACCGAGACGCAGCCATGTGCCGCCAATCCGGGGCTGCTTTGCTTCAACGACGATGTCACGCCGGCCAATGGCCTCAACGGCGTCCAGCTCGCCAATCCCTTCGCCACCTGATGCGGTGTTGGGCCAGATCGACCGGACGACCACGCGTTCGGTCACCACGGGCGCCACCGTGCAGGCCACCAACAAGGACGAGCTGTTCGGGCACGGCAATCAGTTCATGATCGGCGCCAGCCTCGACTCCGGCGTCACCCGTTTCGGCGCCAGCGCGGAACTGGGCACGATCGGCTCGAACTACGTCGTCACCGGCAGCGGGATATTCCTCGGGCAGTCCGGCAATCCCTTCTCGATCGGCCCGGTCGCGCTTCGCGCCACCAATCGCTATGCCGGCATCTATGCCCAGGACACGTTCGATGTGACCGATGCGTTTTCGATCACCGCGGGCGGCCGTTACAACGACGCCCATATCGTGCTCGAGGATCAGATCGGCACGGAGCTCAACGGCAACCACACGTTCACCCGCTTCAATCCGATGATCGGCGGCACTTACAAGATCACGCCCGGCTTGACGGCCTATGCCGGCTACTCCGAAGCCAACCGCGCGCCGACGCCGCTGGAGCTCGGATGCGCCGATCCGGCGCGCCCCTGCATCATCGGCGCATTCCTGATCGCCGATCCCCCGCTGAAGCAGGTCGTGTCGCGCACGGTGGAAGCGGGCCTGCGCGGCAGCAGGGAGCTGGACGTGGGCACGCTGGGCTGGAAGTTCGGCGTTTTCCGCGCCGACAACAGGGATGACATCCTGGCGATCCCGAGCAATCAACTGCAGGGATTTGGCTTCTTCCAGAATGTGGGCTCGACGCGCCGCCAGGGCATCGAAGCGCAGGTGACCCTGACCTCGAAAGCGCTGCAGCTCTATGCCAGCTATGCCCTCGTCGATGCGCGCTTCCTCGACTTTCTGCAACTCGGCTCGCACAGTCCGTTTGCGGACGCTGACGGCAATATCCAGGTGGTGCCCGGCAATCGAATTCCCGCGATCCCCCGCAACCGGATCAAGGCGGGTTTCGACTATTCGATCACCGACGCCTTGAAGGTCGGCGGCGATGCACTGTTCGTCGGCAGCCAGTATTTCGTGGGCGACGAATCCAACCAGGCGCCGAGATTGCCGTCCTATGCCGTCTTCAATCTTCGCGGCTCGTATCAGATCGACAAGACATTCCAGATCTACGGTCGCGTCGACAACATCTTCGACAATCGCTACGCGACGTTCGGCACTTTCTTCGATACGACGGCCGTTCCCAATTTCGCCAATGGCGGCGCGGCATTCACGGATGCGCGGACGGTCAGCCCGGCGCGGCCGCGATCATTCTACGCGGGCCTCAAGGCGACGTTCTGAGGCGCGCGGCGCGAAGCTGGTCTGCCTCGAGCCGTAAAGGCTCAGGCTTCGTTCTTGGGAATGTATTTGCCCAGAACGCACTTGTAACGTTGCAGCTTCCAGTCGTGATACGGGCCTTTGGCAAGCCAGTCGGCGATGCCGATTTGCGCATGAACCGTGCAGGCGCTCATGGTGATGCCTGACTGCTCACTGGTTGTGACGACCTTCTCCAGGCAAAGCTGGGCATTGCAGAGAACAGCGACGAGAGTAACGAGCATGGTGACCTTCGTTAGTGAGAATACCGGCTGAGCCTTGCAGAGTTTGTGCCACTGCCCACGCATCCCGTAGTGTCCCGGATGCAACGCCGACCGAGGCGCACAAAACCCGGCCGCTCGACAGAGTTGGGCGATAACGCACCAGCCGAACCGGCTGGTCATTCTGCAGTCGTCGGGTTCCGAAAGCGTTGAGTACGCAGGGAAATTTCTCGCTGCGAGGAGAACGTCGTATTAGGTACTGCAATGAAGCGGCCAAACGATCAGCCCCCCGGCTGCCCGCCCACTATGAGGTGATTCCCCCCGCTCATCCAATCATCCGTGGGTTGCGTCCCATGGGCTTCCTGAGCCGCGGAATCCTGCCGGGCGGCGTCAAATGTCCGGGTTGCCGGGTTCGTTTACGAACCGCTAACGCGGTCGTTCATTGATGCCAAAGATGTCGGTAGTTCACGCAGGTATTGCGGCCGCGACACACACGCGGCGTAAACACTTGCCCGCATAGGATACCGCCACTTGCCTTCCGGAGCCCTTGCATGAAGTTCCTCGGCTACGCCTATCGTTTCGTCTCCAATTTCGTGTTCCTGGCGCTGGTCTATTACAGCCTGAACCTGATCGAGAAGTACCCGCAGCGGGTGATGCTGGCGGTGCTGATCCTGATCTATGCCGGCATGCATTCGGCCTCGGCGCTGCGCTCGTTCTCGTTCTTCCAGCGCATCGAGCGGCTGGAGGCGGAGGCGAGGCGGCTCGCAGCCATCGCAGCCGAAGGCCCCAGTGCGGCGGCTTCGCGCAGGCAGATCGTGGGCGACGTCGCCGAGCTGCGCCACGCCGGCGAGATGAAGTCCTATATCGACTTGCTGTTCCTCGCGCTGGTGATCCTGCTCTGCATCGCCAAGATCGTCACCAACTGAGCGCGGGCGTTTTTATTTGAGCATGATCTCAAGCGCAAACGCTTCGCGTTTGTCGCGGAAAAACCGCTTCACACTTTGGCGCTGACGCGGTCCTTCGGGTCCGGATCGTGCTCTAGCCGTTTGGGGATCGTGCGCTGGCTTCCCGATTGTGGTGGATGGCGCGTTTGACGTTCTTCTTTTCCGGTGTCGCGCGCTTGACGGTCTTACCGTCCGATGCGGCGTGCTTGCCCGCGGCCGCGGTCCTGCCGCTCTGAGCCGCCGCCGACTGGGATTCCGAGTACAGCGGCTCTGCGGCGGCGGGCTTGCCGCGGGCATGGGCAACGGCCGCCGGACGCTTGCCTTTGCGCGCAGCGGTGCGCTGGGGCTTTCTGGCCTCGGGCTTCTTCGGCTCGGCTTCCTTTTGTTCGGCTTCCTTCGGCTCGGCTTTCTTCGGCTCGGTCTCCACCGCCTCGCGGCGCTCGGCCGGACGCGTTGCGTTCACGCCGAGCATCACCACGCCCAGGCCTTCTCCGACTTCGAACACGGAAGCCGCCGGCGCGGGCAGGGCGCTGGCCGCGTCCACGGATGCCACCTGCACCTCCCTCGGCCACGGCGCTCGCCGGGGCAATGGAATGCCGCGGCCGCGGGCCTGCGGACGATCGAGCAGCCTGATGTCGTTCCAGTAGGAATCCGTCAGCTTCGGCGCCGGGAGCGGCTCATGCTGCACGAAGGCAAAGTTCGGGATTTTCGGCCAGCGCGCGGTCGCGACCAGTTCCGAGTTCGGGTAGTGCTGCCATTGCTGCGGCTCGGTCGGCGTTGCCGGGTTCTCCGCGGTCGCCGGCACCACATGGACGATGCGGAAATCCGCGCGCCTTCAGATCCCCGAGGATTTTTGGCAGCGCGGCCACCGTCCGCGGCTGGATGTCATGCAGCAGCAGCACGCCCTTGCCCTTGGCGGCGATGCGTTGCATGGCGAGATCGTGGACGCGCTGCGCCGAAATGTGGTGCCAGTCGTCGGCGACGACATCCGCGCTCCAGACCTGCAGGCCCTTTTCCTTGGCGTATTCCTCGATGCCGTCATTGCGGGAGAGACCGGGAATGCGGAAAAACGGCGAGATCACGGCGCCTTCGCCGAGCGCCGCCGTCACCTGGGCAATGCCGCCGTCGATCTCGGCCTTCGAGCGATCGAGCGACAGGCGATACATGCCGTAGGGATGGCTCAGGGTGTGGGTCGCAACCGTATGGCCGGCGTCGCGCACCTTGCGCACGCCTTCCGGATTGGCCTGGGCCTGGCGGCCGACCATGAAGAAGGTCGCCTTCACGCATTGCGCAGCAAGGATCTCGAGAACCTGCTCGCTGTGTTTCCCCAGCGGGCCGTCGTCGAAGGTCAGCACCACCTCGCCGTCGTTGAGCGGCAGCGTCTCGCGATACTGCATGGAGCCGATCAGCGGATGCGCCTTGGCATCGACCACGAGGACGCGGGAGGTTCCGAGCGCGTCGGCGCGGGGGCAGTCGGCGGCAAAAGCGGGTTGAGCGGCTATCCCCGCTGCAAGTCCGAATAGCAAAGTGACGAGGGGCGCGACGCGGACGCCAACGCTCACATTACCGGCCATTGAACACCGTCCGCATTCCCAAATCAGTCAAACCATTACAGCCGGCTTGATAAAAGCCATCTTAATTATTGGACTTATTCACGTTTTTCACTTCGCCGGAGGTCGGCTGCAGCCTTGCCCGGCGCGGCGGGTACCACATGCACCACGCGGTAGCCGTTGTCACGCAGATAGCGCAGGAACGCCGGCAATGCGACCGCCGTCTGCGCCGCGGCATCGTGCAGCAGGAATATGCCTTTTTTCGTCTCGTTGAAGCCCGCGATCATCTTCTCAAGCTGTTGTTCCGGCGTCATCCTGACCCAGTCGTGGGCCAGCGAGGTCGGCGCCGAACACCACCATGCCGCGATGTTCGAGGTAGTCGAGGCTTTCTTTCGACATCTCAAAGTAGGGATAGCGGAAGAACGGTGTCGACGCAGTCGTGGTGGAAACGCCGTTGAGTGCCATCTCAACTGCGGCGATGCCCTTGTCGATGTCGTCACGGGCGTCCTCCGGCGACATCACGCTCAGTTTGTGATGCGACCAGCCGTGATGGGCGACGGTGTGGCCGGCGGCCGCGATCTTGCGTACCCACTCCGGATTCTTCGACGGCCTGCTTGCCGATCAGGAAGAACGTGGCGCGCACGCATTCCTCGGCGAGCGCGGCGAGGATCTTCTCGTCGTTGTCAGGCGCGGGCCCGTCGTCGAAGGTCAGCACGATCTCGCGATCCTGCAGGTCCAGGGTTTCTGGAAAGCTCACTTGCCCGACGCGGGGCGTGGCGGCGGCATCGACGGCGAGGACGCGCGAGGTGCCCAGCGCATCGGCGCGCGGACATTCGGCGGCGGCCGCCTGAAGCGTGAGCGCGCTCAGCAGGCCGAGCGTTGCCGCGAACTTCGACTGCAATCGAGACCGGTCCATATTTCTCATTGCGTCAGGTGTTGCCCATTGGGTATTGCCTGCAGAGACTCTGACGAGTTTAGCAATCCTGTCAAACCGGCGAGGGCGCAGCATGGCCGACGATACCGATGTTGCGCATCCTGAGGATGCCTCGCTGCTCGACCGCCACCCGATGCGGGACGATGAAGGGCAGATCAGGCCGGAATTTGTCGAGGCGATCACCCGCGCCATCCAGGCGGCCGATACTGCCTTCCTGCGCGGCATTGTCGCGGAATTGCACGAGGCCGATCTCGGCGACCTGATCGCGGCGCTGGAGCCGGAACATCGCGTCAATCTGGTCGAGCTGACCGGCTCGGATTTCGACTTCTCGGCGCTGAACGAGGTCGACGAGACCGTCCGCGAGGAGATCCTCGAAGAGCTCGAGCCCGAAGAGGTCGCCGAGGGCGTCCGGGACCTGGAATCGGACGACGCCGTCGAGCTCCTGGAGTCGCTGGACAAGGAGGACCGCGAAGAGGTTCTCGAAAAGCTGTCGCCCTCAGAACGCGACGTCATCGAGCGCTCCCTGGAATATCCGGAAAATTCCGCCGGAAGGCGGATGCAGACCGAGTTCATCGCGGTGCCGCCGGATTGGACCGTGGGCCAGGCGATCGACTACATGCGTGAGACGTCCGATCTGCCCGACCGGTTCTATGAAATCTACGCCGCCGATGCCGACAAGCGCTGGCAGGGCGCGGTTCCCCTCGACCTGCTGCTGCGCTCGCGCCGCATGGTGCCGCTCAAGGAACTGGTCGACGAGGATCGCCGCCGCGTCTCCGTGCTCGATGACCAGGAGGAAGTGGCGCGGATGTTCGGCAAGTACAATCTGGTCGCCGCCCCCGTGGTCGATACCGGCAACCGACTGGTCGGCGTCATCACCATCGACGACGTCGTCGACGTCATCGAGGAAGAGGCGGACGAAGACCTCAAGGCGCTGGGCGGCGTTACCAGCGACGAAGAACTGTCCGACAGCGTCTGGACCATCGCGCGCGGCCGCTTCAACTGGCTGCTGGTCAATCTGGCGACCGCCTTCCTCGCATCTTCCGTGCTCGGCCTGTTCGAGGGACAGCTCGAGAAGATGGTGGCGCTCGCGGTGCTGGCGCCGATCGTGGCGAGCCAGGGCGGCAATGCCGCCACCCAAACCATGACGGTCGCGGTGCGGGCGCTGGCGACCCGCGAGCTCGGCGCCAGCAACGCCTGGCGTGTGGTGATGCGCGAGGGAATGGTCGGCCTCGTCAACGGGCTGGCCTTTGCCGTCATCACCGGCGTTGCGGCGGTCGCCTGGTTCAGGATCCCCGGCCTCGGCGTCGTGATCGGGCTGGCCATCATCTGCAACCTCGTCGCCGGTGCGCTCGGCGGCATTCTGATCCCGATCCTGCTGGAGAAGGTGAAGGCGGACCCGGCGGTGGCTTCCGGCACGTTTGTCACGACGGTCACCGACGTCGTCGGCTTCTTCTCCTTTCTCGGCATCGCCACGCTGTGGTTCGGCCTGAAATAGCCGTTTGGCGACCGGGTGCAGTATCGTTAATCGAGTCTTAACGGGCTTGGCCGATCATCGGTGCGCGAGGGATCGGGACCATGAAGCGATTTCGGCTGAAAGCGGACGGACGGATCGTCGAACTGCGCGACGGCAAGGAGTTTCCGCTCGCGCCAGAACTGGACATGGGCGCGGCTCAGCCCGGCGTGCGCGACCTTCGCCGCCGTGCCCAGCTGACCCAGATCGAATTTGCCAGCCGCCTCGGCGTGCCCGTCGAGACCATCCGCAACTGGGAACAGGGCAAGCGTGCCCCGCGGGGACCGGCGCGCGCGCTGCTTGCGGTGATCGCGCATTCGCCGGAGACGGTGTTCGCGGCACTCTCGACGGAACCAACGCCGGCCTAGCACCCTACGCCTCCGCGCGACATAATGCGGCTCTGACCTGAGGGCCAGCGATGCAATTCGTCGAAGCGAAGACCGCAAAAATCCCCGCGATCGGGCTCGGCACCTGGGAGCTGCGCGGACGCACCTGCGCGCGGCTGGTCGAGCAGGCGCTGCGGCTCGGCTATCGCCACCTCGACACCGCGCAGATCTACGAGAACGAGCGCGAGGTCGGCGAGGGGCTGCGCGCTTCCGGCGTTCCACGCGGCGAGGTGTTCGTCACCACAAAAGTCTGGACCAGTCACTTCGCCCCGCACGATCTGGAGCGCTCTGCCAAGGAGAGCCTGACCAGGCTGCGCCTATCCGAGGTCGATCTTCTGCTGCTGCACTGGCCGAACCCGCGCGTGCCGCTGTCGGAGACGCTGGATGCGCTCGCCCATGTGCGCAAGCTCGGCATGGCCCGGCACATCGGCGTATCGAATTTCACGGTCGCGCTGATGGAGGAGGCGATCGAGAAGTGCCCGGCGCCGCTGGTCTGCAATCAGGTCGAGTATCATCCCTATCTCGACCAGACCAGGATACGCGAGGCCTGCGCGCAGCATGACATGGCGCTGGTCGCCTACAGTCCGATCGCCAAGGGGCGCGTGCGCAAGGACGAGTTGCTGACGCGGATCGGGAGCGTCCATGGCAAGAGCGCAGCGCAAGTCTGCCTGCGCTGGCTGGTGCAGCAGAATGTCTCGGCGATCCCGCGCACTTCGCGGCTGGAGCGGCTGTCGGAGAATATCGAGGTCTTCGACTTCGAGCTTTCGGCGGCCGAGTTGGCCGAAATCTCGGCGATGTCGCGAGGTGACGGAAGGCTGACCGATTTCGGCTTCTCGCCGAAATGGGATTGAGACTGCGCCGCATCAGGCTCTATGCTGGCGGCTGGGCGGGCGTGCCAGCGCAGCAAGAACAGGTGGAACAGGACAAGACCATACCCGCGGGCGCAACGGCGTCGGTGATTGCGCATCTGTCGCTTCTGGCGCTGTTGGTGCTGCTGTCCGAAGTGCATCCGCTCGGCTCGGCCACCGAGCCGGTCGAGGTCAATATTGTCACGCCGGAGGAAGCCGCGATTGCGACGCCGGCAGAAGCCGAGGCGGACAAGCCCAAGCCGGGGCCGCCGCAGCAAGACAAGCCTGAGCCGCAACTGACATTGCCCGATCCATCGGCCCTGACGCAGAAGCCGCCTGCGGCCGAGGCCCCGGCACCCGCCGCGCCGAAGCCGGCCAGCGCGCCGCAGCCGGCGGCCAAGGCGCAGGCGGCGAAGCCCGATCGGGGCACGGCCGTTGCAGCCGCGCCGCCGGCACCGGCCGCGCCACCTGCGCCGCCCCTGCCGGCTGGGTCGGCGTCGCCCGGCTACCGGCCGGCGGAACCGGATCTTTCGGTGAAATACAACGTCATCCTCGGCCTACCGATGGAGACGCCGCCGCCGGCCAAGGGCGGGAAGTCCGAAGATGGTTTTGACGAGACGGCCAGCAACGCCGACATCGCATCGAGCGTCATTGCGGAGTTCAGGCGTTACCTGAAGAGCTGCTCGAAACGGCCTGCATCGGTGCAGCCTTCCGACCACATCACGGTCAAGCTGCGGGTGGCGATGACGCAGGACGGACGCCTGGCCGCTGATCCCGTGGTCGGCGGCGGCAGTGCCAACCCCAAGGCGATCGAGCTGCTGCAGAGCGCCATCGCCGGGCTGAAACAATGCCAGCCCTACAAGATGCTGCCCGCCGACCGCTATGGCGAGTGGAAGGTGCTCGACCTCGATTTCACGCCGAAGGATTTTTCGGGCTAGCTTCCATCGACTTCCAGGCGTTGGACGCGAACTGGCGTCGCCAGATCACTACCACAACCGCACCGGTGGTGATGAACAGCGCCCACGGGCTGATGAACCAGCCGAGATAGCCGAGCGCGAAGAAGAAGGCGCGCTGGCCGCGGTTGAAATGGCTTCCTGCCGACTCGAACAGCTTTGTGGTGCGCATGACATGGGCCTGCGCTTCCTCGGTGTCGCGCTGGGTGGCCGGCGGCGTCGCGCCGAGCATGATCGCGACATAGTTGAACAGGCGGTAGGACCAGGAGAATTTGAAGAAGGCGTAGATGAAGATCACGATCAGCCCGACGCATTTGATTTCCCACAGCGCGGGCGACGGCGCGATATCGAACGGCAGGGCGCTCATGGCGGCAAGTGCGTCGTTGGTGGCCCGCAGCAGCGCCAGCGCGCCGCCGATCGCGAACAGGCTGGTCGAGGCGAAGAACGCGGTGCCGTTCTGCAGCGATCCCATGATCTGCATGTCCACCATCCGCGCCTCGCGGTCGAGCATCCGCCGCATCCAGACCTCGCGGAACACGTTCATGCGCGACGACAGGCTGTTCTTGCCGTAGTCGGAATGCTCCAGCGTGATCGCATAGACCGTCCACTCCAGCACAAAGAAGGAGACCGCGATGATGTCGATCAGATAGGCGCGCATGGCCGTCGTCCCCGCATCCGAAGCCGACAGGTTGAACGCGTCTTGCCGCCTGTGGCAAGATGAGGGGGCGAAAAAGGATTTTCCCTCATGGCTGGACTGAAGCTCGTCATCGGCAACAAGAACTATTCGTCATGGTCGATGCGGCCGTGGCTGGCGCTGCGCGCCAACGACATCCCGTTCGAGGAGACGTTCATCCCGCTCTATACGGGCGCTGCCGACAAGCAGCGCATCCTCGAGGTGTCGCCGGCCGGCAAGGTGCCGGTGCTGGTCGACGGTGACATCACGGTGTGGGATTCGCTCGCCATCATCGAATATCTCGCCGAGAAATATCCGGAGAAGAAGCTTTGGCCCGACGACCGCGCCGGCCGCGCGCGGGCGCGCGCCGTCTCGGCCGAGATGCATTCTGGGTTTGCCGCCCTGCGCAACGAATGCGGGATGAACCTGCACCGGCCGGTCGGTCCGGTTCCGTTGTCGGAAGAGGCGCGCGACAATGTCGCCCGCGTCCAGGCCCTCTGGACCGAGTGCCTGGCGCGCCATGGCGGCCCGTTCCTGTTCGGCGCCTTCGGCGGGGTGGACGCGATGTACGGCCCGGTCGTGCATCGCTTCCGCACCTACGCCATCGAGGTGACGCCGGTGGTGCGGCGGTACATGGAGACGATGCAGGCGCTGCCCGCGTTCCAGCAGTGGACCCGCGACGGCCTTGCCGAGACGATCATCATCGAGAAGTTCGAGACGGTGTGAGGCGGGGCGGGCTGGCGCCGTTCCTGGCCGGCCAATTTAGCAACTTTTAGTTGATTTATATCGATGATGCCGATCACAGGCAGCGTCCAAGGGCTGAACCGAAACCCCGCGCTTAGTGGGGGTTAGCGCCAAGCCTTCAGGAAGGCCTTCAATTGTCGGGGTAGGGTACTGAAAAACCTGCCAAATCCGCGCGTTTGCCATGTCTTGATGATGCTGGCATTTTGCCCGGCTGCTGTGCTAGCTTGCCGCAGGGTTCTCAACTGGCCGCCGCATCGGGGACCGAGCGCGAAAAGGCCGGAAAATCTGCGTATGGAGAGGGCGTTGAAGCACAAGTTCTCTGTTGGAATGACCGTCTATTTCACTGCAAGCAATGTGTCGCGTCCGGCCGCCACCGGCACCTACGAGGTGATCCGTCAGTTGCCGACTGAAGGGGATGATTGCCAGTACCGGATCAAGAGCTCGAGCGAAGCTTTCGAGCGCGTCGCCAAGGAAAGCCAGCTCGCCCTTACCTGACGTTGTTGCGTGCGAGGTTTTGACGCCGCCGGGTTCCATACCGTCGCCGTCGAACGGCCGGGTTCGCAGCCGCATTGTGCGCAAAGTCGACAGCGCCCTGGGTTTTCCTGTGGCACTTCGATAGTTGTTACGCTGCGCTTGAGGGACATCGCGCATGAACTGGGCCTGGGCCTCATCGCTCGATCACATCTGGCGCTCGCCGCAGTTTCCGATGTGGCTGACGCTGGCGGCGGCCGGATTCTTCGCGATCCTGCTGCTCATCACGCTGCTCCGCGCGGAGAAATCCGTCGCCAATGGCGCGCTCACGGTGATCACGCTGCTTGCGATCGGCGTTGCCGTTGCAGCGACCATGCGCGGCTTCGGCTGGCCGGGCTTGCCCTCATCTCCGGGCAGCCAGTCGCCGCCGGCGATGGCCGGCCCGCCGGCTTTGTCCTGCATCGACGATCTCGCCGGCGAGACGGTGCTGACGGCGTGCGAGAAGACGCTGTTCGGCTCGGCGGAGTCCACCGCCGCTGCGATCGCCTATGCCGCCGCGCAGATCACGCGCCTGACCGCGCTCGGCGATGTCGCCACGGTCAATCGCAATCTCACTCCCGAGGTAGAGGCGCTGCGCCGCTCGATCGAGCGCGACCGCTACGGCCTGATGGCCTATGTGCTCGCCGCCCGCGACCACTGCACGCCGCAAAATTGTGCGGCCTTCCGTTCGCTCGGCAATAACAGGCAGCTCATGACCAACATGGACGACCGCGTCTATGAGGGCCTGGTGATGCGCTATTCCGGATCCTGGGGCACGCCTGCGGCAATGCCGGCGATCGCGGCGGTGCCATCGGGCGCGCTGGCGGCGCTGCCGCCGTCTCCGGTCACCAGCGTGCCGCCCGGCAAGCCGACCACGATGATCGACTTCCCCTCGGCCGCGTCGACCCCGCCGGTCAACATCATGACCCCGGAACCGGGCGCGCCGGGATCGGCCGCACCGCCGCCGCGCACCGGCGCACCGGGCGCAGCCGCGCCTGGACGCGCCGCCGTAGCGCCGGCGGCCGCGTCCAAGGAGCCCCCGGCGGCGAAGAAGCAAGCCCCGCCCAAAGCGGCGCGCGCGCCGACGCCGATCACACCTCCGAGTTCTCCACCGCCGGGACAGGGCACGGCGGCCGACAACGATTGATGCCGCCGCCAATGCTCGCTAACTAGCGGGGCATGCCACTTCATCTCATCAAGCTTGCCGTCGGCTGCGACTCCGTCCGGGAACTCAAGGAATGGGTTGCCGAGCGGATGGCGACGGCGAAAAAGAAAGGCCTGCCGCAGCGCCACATCCACGTCACGCGGATGGTGCCAAAGCGCGAGGAGGAAATCCTCGCCGGCGGCTCGCTCTATTGGGTGATCCGCGGCGAAATTGCCGCGCGTGAAAAAATCATCGCGATCGAGCCGTTCCGCGACAAGGACGGCATCGGCCGCTGCCGCATCGTCATGCAGCCCAAGGTGATCGCGGTGTCGCCGCGGCCGATGCGGCCGTTCCAGGGCTGGCGCTATTTCGATCCGGATTCCGCGCCGCCCGATCTCGGCAAGACCGCCGAGAAGGGCATGGCCGCCATGCCGGAGCCGATGCGCCGCGAGTTGCGCGACCTCGGATTGCTGTGAGCAATCGGGATTGCTGTAAGAATTGGGTTGCTCTGACGCGATCGATCAGCGCGACGGCGTGACGATGTGCAGCCGCGCCCACTCCGACGCCGGCATTTCGACGCCACGACGCGACTCGCCTTGGGCGTCGACGATGTCGAGCAGTTCGGTCTCAACGCCCATGTCGCGCAGATATTTGCGGAACTGTTCGCCGTAGCGTTCGGGCAGGGTGTCGCGCGCTTCCTGCGAGACATTCGGCGCCATGCGGTTGCGCAGGAACATGCCGGTCAAGACGACGCGGGTGCCGGCGGGCAGGGTGCGATGCACGCCACCCGCCAGCATCAGCACGCAGGTGACGTCGCAGGGCGCCTCCAGAGACTTGATCCTGGCGTCGAGCGGTCCGCCCAGACGTTTCAGCGCAAAGCACTCCGCCTCCGGCTTGCCGCGGCACACCTCGACCTCGGTCGCACCCACGGTGGTGTCGATGCCGCGCTCGCGCAGGATACGGCCGAGCGTGGTCGCGACATTGAGATTGGATTCGCCCCAGGCATGGATGATGAGCGGATGCCTGCGGCCGGCGTTGCGGTCGAGGATATTGAACAGCCGCTTGTGGGTGTCCCACTGCACCGTGCCCTCGGCGGCAATCCAGTCGGAGCAACCGGGCCCGCACGCGTCCGCCGCCCCATGGGCGACATAGAAGATCATGGCATCGGGCGGCGAGCCGATGCCGCCGACCGCCGGCCGCGGCGCCTGCGCCATGGCGGCTGACGCGGTCACGAGCATCAGCCCGCCGAATACGATCTTGCGCAACATGTCGGCCGCTCCCCTGCCTACGGCTGAACCGAGCTAGACCGCCATGTTATCGATCAGGCGCGTGCTGCCAAGCTTTGCTGCAACCAGTATGCGCATCGGGCCTTCCCCGAGCGAGCCGATCGGCGCCAGCGTCTCGGCGTGGCGGGCTTCAAGATAGTCGAGCGCAAATCCGGCGCCTCGGATCATCCCGGCGCCCGCGGCGATCGCCGTGGCGACGTCCTCGCCGGCCCGGATCCTGGTCGCGGCCTGTTTCATGGCCTTGTAGAGGGTGGTGGCGACCTGCCGCTCGGCGGCCGCGAGGTAGACGTTGCGCGAGGACATCGCCAGGCCATCGCGCTCGCGGATGGTCTTGGCGCCGATCACCTTGACGCCCAAGTCAAGGTCGCGTGCTATCTGCGCCACTACGCGTAGTTGCTGAAAATCCTTCTCGCCAAAGATCGCGACATCGGGGCGAACCTGGGTGAAGAGCTTGCCGACCACGGTGGCAACGCCGCCGAAGAAGTGCGGGCGGAAGCGATCTTCAAGTCCGGCCGTGGCCGGGCCCTCCGGCACAATTCTGGTCGCAAATCCTACCGGGTACATGTTTTTGACATCGGGATGCCAGATTAGCTCGACACGCTCGGCTGCAAGCTTGGCGACGTCGGCCTTCCAGGTCCGCGGATAAGCGCCAAAATCTTCGGTGGGAGCGAACTGGGTGGGGTTGACGAAGATTGAAACCACAACTTTTTCCGCCCGCTTCCTCGCCTGCCGGACCAGAGACACATGCCCGTCATGGAGCGCACCCATGGTCGGAACGAGCGCAATGCCGGCTTTCCGGGCACGAAGGTCGTCGAGGGCGCGGCGCAGGGCGGGGACGGTGCGGACGACCATGGGATTGCGGGACATCGCAACTCGGCGTGGTTGGCGTCTGGCCGGACGTCGGCCTTGCCTGCAGGTGGCGGAGGACGCGGACCATATCAAGGGCGGTCTGACCGGGCCAAACAGCGGCCGGCGAGAGCCCGCACGCATTCGTGACGAAAAAAATGAACCAACGCGTGACCTGAGGCACACATGATTCAGGATTATGCGCGTAGTTTGAGTAATTCGAGTGGTTTACCCCGCAAATTGCTTGACCGCGGCGGAACCTGTCTCGAAGATGTGTCAGGGGTTAAGTCATGCTCGTCCAGGCTAGTCAGGGGCAATCCGGTTCGGCGCACGTCGTGGTGCTGGGCAACGAAAAGGGCGGTTCGGGAAAATCCACGACCGCCCTGCATATCGCCGTCGCCCTGATGAAAGCCGGCCAGCGGGTCGCCACCATCGATCTCGACTGCCGCCAGCAAAGCTTCACCCGCTATATCAACAACCGCCAGGCCTGGGCGCGTCGTACCGGGCTCGAGCTTGAGCTGCCGGTGCACCGCTGCATCAAGGCCGGGCTCACGATGCACGTGGCCGACAACGAGAACTCCGAGCTGCAGCAGTTCATGGATGCGGTGGGCGCGGTCGAGCACAGCTTCGATTTCATCGTGATCGATACCCCCGGCACCGACAGCTATCTGATGCGGCTGGCGCATTCGATGGCGGACACGCTGGTGACGCCGATCAACGACAGCTTTCTCGATTTCGACGTGCTGGGCACGGTTGACCCGCAGACCTATGAGGTTACCGGTGAAAGCCACTATGCCGAGATGGTGCGCGACACCCGCCGCAAGCGCCGGCAACTTGATGGCGTAAGTTCCGACTGGATCGTGGTCCGCAATCGCCTGTCGCTGATCGGCTCCCGCAACAAGCAGCTCGTGGCCGACGGATTGAAGGAATTGTCGTTCCGGCTGGGCTTCCACGCCGTCGACGGCCTTGCCGAGCGCGTTGTCTACCGTGAGTTCTTCCCGCGCGGGCTGACCGCGCTGGACGATCTCGATGAGACCACGCTGGGCACCAAGCCCAGCCTCGGCCATGTCACGGCCCGCGAGGAAGTGACCAGTCTGCTGCGACAGCTGAAGCTGCCGCTGGACGAGCGCGGCCGCCGCCGGGCCGCCAACCGTGCCGAGTGGTTCCACTCAGTGGACAGGCCGCTGGAAGTCCACGACATCATCGGCGCCTGAACCGTCAGGCGCTCACCCAGGTTTTAGCACCGTCATTCTGAACGGCCCGCCGTTGGCAGCGGCGTGAGCGACCGCCTCGTTGGCCCTTTCAAGTGCAAATTCCGTCACCGCGAACTGGCCGAGATCGAGCAGGCCGGAGCGGACCAGGGCGATCATGCGCGGGATCGCCTCGCGCGGATACATCCACACACCATGGATGGTAATGCAGTTGCGCATGATCCAGGGGTAGGGCAGTTCGAGCCCGGCGCCGCCCAGCATGCCCACGCCACCCATCAGCACCACGCGGCCGTTCTGCCGCACCGTCATCAGCGCCGCACGCACCGTCGTGGCGGCGACCTGCGGCGGCATGATGTCCATGACGCAGTCGATCGGGCCGGGCGCGGCTGCCAGCATGCGCTGCCGGTCGTCGGCTTCGCTGCCGGTCAGCCTGACCGGAAGCACCCGGTTGCCGAAGCGGCGCACGAGATCGGCCAGCACAGCCTCGTTGCGGCCGGGCGCGACGACCCAGCATGCGCCCATTGCCAGCGCCACCGCCACCGCGGCGCTGCCGAAATTGCCGGTGGCACCGCTCACCAGCACGCTCTCGCCGGGCCGAAGGTTCGCCGCGACCCATCCGCCATAGGGTACGAGACAGGTGCCCATGGCGCACCAGGACGCGGCTTGGCCTGGATCGATCGGGCCGATCGCAATCGCATTCTCCGTCGGCACGCGCATCCGCTCGGCCCAGGCGCCGTCGCGAAAATACTTCTGCAACTTCATGCCGCCGTCGCCGCGTGCGCTGAGGCCCTGCAGGGTGATGTCGGGGGCAAGCACATTGTCGCGCGAGCGCACGGTGGGATCGCAATAGACCCAGTCGCCGGCCTTGAGATGCGTGGCGTCGGGGCCGGCGGCGTGGACACGGCCGATCGCCCCGGGGCCGGGTACCGCGGGCAGGTCGAGCAGATACTGGCGCTCGCCGCTGAATACCTCGTTCGAATAGGGCAGCACGCGCGAGGCAGCGACATCGACAATAACTTCGCCGGTGCCGAGCGCGGGTTCGGCGACGTCATCGATGGCAAGGCTGGATCCAAAGCATTTCAGGACGGCGGCTTTCATAGGTGTTCTCCGGGCATCATTCTCGTCGGTGGAGCGCCATGCTAACCGGCCGGCTTGCCGATAATCAGACCTGGTATTATCCTAGGACTGATAATCCCTCCAACGCGAGGCGCGAGAAAGCGATGCCGGCTGGCGGTGCGAGACAAAGCGAGTTGGGCGATTTCCTGCGCTCGCGCCGGGAAAAGCTCAGCCCCCGGGCGGTCGGCCTTGCGGCGGGCCGGCGGCGGCGCACGCCGGGGCTGCGGCGCGAGGAAGTCGCCGAACTCGCCGGCATCGGCGTCGATTGGTACATCCGGCTCGAGCAGGGCCGCAGCGTCAGCCCGTCGGTGACGACGGTCGATGCGCTGGCGCGTGCGCTGAAGCTCGGCAAGGCCGAGCACGCGCATCTGCGGGCGCTGACGGAGAACGGCGATCGCCGTCCCTTTGTCCGCGAAGCGGTGCCGGATGCAGTCCGGCGCACGGTCGAAAATCTCAATCTGCCGGCCTACGTCACCGGCCGCCGCTGGGACGTGCTGGCCTGGAACAAGGCCGCCGACGAACTTCTGGGCTTCAGCCGCCTGCCGGAGACTGATCGCAACACGCTGATTTCAGTGCTGACCAATCCGGCGACACGGCGGCTGTTCGGGGCAGGCTGGGCGGACGAGGCCCGGCGCATGGTGGCGCAATTCCGCGCCACCCATGATCTGTGGGCCGGCGATCCCGCCTTTTGCGACCTGTTGACGCAGCTGCGCGCAGGCTGCGCGGAATTCGAGGGCTGGTGGGGCGCGCACGACATCAGCGGCATGGCGGCGGGGCGGAAGTCGCTCAACCATCCGAAGAAGGGCAGGCTTCGCTTTGAATATGCGAGCTTTCAGGCGAACGACGATCCGGGCCTGAAACTCGTGATCTATGGGCCGGCCTGACAGAGACGGTAGTTAGGCACCCGGCAACCAAGGGAACCGAAGGCACCCGAAACCCGTTTTCTTACGGAGGTGACCGAACCCAATTTTGACTGGTTCCGTCCTAACGATAGGAGATAAGAAACCCGGCAAGGAGGAGTGCACCGCAATAGGTGCAATGCACAACAACCTTGCAGCGAGTTCACAAGATTTGGACTTTCCGTCACGTCGCCGTGACATATATCATGTCCAAGGGTCCGCAAAGTCCCTAGCATGGAACGAGCCCTAACAGGGGTTGCGCCGAGGATCAAATGAAACGTGGAATTGCCGTTCTGCTTTCGTTGACTGCGCTACTGGTCGTCGCCTATTTCACGGCGAGCAAGTGGGCGATCCGTCATGACATCGTTTCGCTGCGCGATCCGACCCGCGACAACCGTCCGGTCGAGCTCGAGGTCGCCGTTCGTCGCGACAAGCTGATGCAGGCCGACGCCGGCCTGATCAAGCTGCCGGTTGCGATCCTCAATCACGGCAACACCGTCAAGCACACCGAGTATTCCTTCCTTGCCAACGCGTTTGCGGCGCGCGGCTATCTCGTGATCGCCCCGCAGCACGACCTGCCGAGCGATCCGCCGATGGTGACGAAGCCTGGCGAGACTCTATGTCGGCCGCCTGGCGCAGATTCAGCGCGGCGTCGCCAACATCAAGTTTGCGGTCGAGGAGATGCGCAAGATCCAGCCCAATGCCGACTACGAGAGGCTGACCATGGTCGGGCATTCGATGGGCGGCGATATCTCGATGTATTTCGCCAAGCAGTATCCGGACGAGATCAAGAAGGTGGTGACGCTGGACAATCTGCGCGTGCCGTTCCTGACCGACGGCAAGTTCCAGATCCTGTCGTTCCGCTCCAAGGATACCCAGTTCAAGCCGGACCCGGGCGTGGTCCCGAGCGCCGAGGAGTGTGAGAAGGCCGGCATCACCGTGGTCGACACCGGCTATCAGCACAACGACATGCGCGACACCGGTCCGGACGCGGCGAAGAACTCGATTGAAGGCATGCTCAACAAATTCCTCGACAAGGCCGACAGCACGCTTGCGCCGGTCGACACCGTGAAGACGACGCCGAAGATCATGACGGAGCCGGGCCCGGTGACGCTCTACGCCCCGCCGTCCGACAAGCCGGCAAAGGCCGTCGCCAACTGACGCCGGCGCGATCGCCTGAGCCGGTCGGCGTGCGGATTGACCACGCCGGATTCTGCTCCCACATAGAGCCTGCAGCCTTCTCATCGAGCGCGCATGGCCACTGAGCCGACCAAACCGAATTCCAGGAGCGAAGCACTCTCGCGCGAAGTACCCTCGCGCAAGGCCGGCTCGCTGCCGGAAGAGCGCGCCTCGAGTTCGGACGACATTGCCGCCTTCGTTGCCAAGGCACGCGCCATGTCGCCGCATGCCGCCGGCGCCCGCGGGCGCCTGGTCTTCGCACTCGATGCCACCATGAGCCGGCAGCCGACCTGGGACATGGCCTGCACGCTGCAGGCCGACATGTTTCGCGAGGCGGCTTCCGTCGGCAGCCTCGACATCCGCCTCGTCTATTATCGCGGCCTCAGCGAGTGCCGCGCCACGGGATGGATTTCAGACTCCGCGCAGCTGGCGCGGCTGATGGGCAAGATCGATTGCCAGGGCGGCAACACCCAGATCGGCAAGGTGCTGGCGGAGACGCGGCGCGAAGCGGTCGCCAGCGGCGTGCGCGCGCTGGTGTTCGTCGGCGATGCCATGGAGGAAAGTGTCGACGAGCTCTGCGCCAGGGCCGGCGAACTCGGTCTGCTCAAGGTGCCGGCTTTCATGTTCCAGGAAGGGCATGACCCTGCGGCCGAGCAGGCGTTCCGGGAGATTGCGCGGCTGACCGGCGGCGCCTGGTGCCGCTTCGATCCGGGCGCAGCCGCACAGCTGCGCGAATTGCTGCGCGCAGCCGCAGCCTACGCCGCCGGCGGGCGCGAAGCGCTGAGATTGTCGCGGAGCAGCGGCGCGGCCGCGTTGCTCAGCCAGATGAAGTGATCGGCGAGGCCCGCCCGGCGGCCATGCTTTTCGCCGCCGACATCACTATAATCAAGCCATGCCTACACTCGTTGCCGGCGTCGTTGCCGTTGTCGTCCTCTATCTGCTGCTGCAGATGTTCCGTGCCGCCAACCCGGCGGTGCTGGCGCGCGCGGTCAAGATCGTCGGCGGCGTCGTGTCGCTGGCGGTCGCCGCCTATACCGGCTTGCGGGGCGAGTTGGTCGTCGCCATTCCGCTCGGCATTTTCGGCGCCGGCCTGCTCGGCTGGTCGCCGTACGGTGCAACGGGCTTTCCCAATATTGGCGGATTGTTCGGCGGCGGGCAGCGCTCGTCGGGACAGAGCTCGAAGGTGCGGTCGGCCTTCCTCGACATGAGCCTCGACCACGACAGCGGCGAATTGTCCGGAACGATCCTGGCCGGCGATCATGCCGGCCGATCGCTCGGCGAGTTCGATCTCGCCCAGCTGCTGGCGATGGCGCCCGGCTTCGACGCCGAAAGCGTCGCCTTACTTGAAAGCTATCTTGACCGCCGCTTTCCCGCCTGGCGTCAGAACGCGCAGGGCGACGGGACAGGGGGGCAGCGCCGCGCGGCGTCGGGCGGCAAAATGACGGCGGAGGAGGCTTATCAGATCCTTGGCCTGCAGCCGGGGGCGAGTCGCGACGACATCACCCGCGCGCACCGCGCCCTCATGAAGAAACTGCATCCCGACCAGGGGGGCTCGACGTATCTCGCCGCCCGAGTAAACGAGGCCAAGGATACTCTGCTTCGCACGCATCACAGCTAACTCCGGCACGCTACCAACGCCACAATCCGAAAGCTGCCGTTCTCTGCTCGATGCCCCATGGGCCACCCGCCGTTTGCCCGGCGTGGCGGAACCATTCCTGGAAATTTAACCGTAAATTCTTGACGAGAAGTTTGCGCCGGGAGTGGCCGGCCGGAAACTCAGTGCGGGGGCCAAGAAAAAGGCCGGGGTGTTGCCCCGGCCTTTGCCTTCGGATTTCAGCGGGAGATCAGTTGCGGACCGTGATGCAGGAAATGTCGGCGCGCTTGAGCGTGCGGCACACGGCTTCCGCCTGATCGCGCTCGAGGCCCGCGAAACGGGCGCGGTAGAGCTTGCGATTGTCCTTGGCGACGACGGTCTCGGTGAAGGAATCGGCCTTGTTGAGCATGCCGCGGGCCTGGCTCTTGGCGGCCTCGATACGCTGCATGGCCTCGCTCTCGGTCTCGAGCGCGCCGACCTGCACGATCCAGCCGGTACGGGCGGAGGCGGGCACCACCGGCTTGATGGCGCCGTTCTGCTGAACGGCCACCGGCGGCACCGGTGCAGCCGCTTGCGGTTCGGCCTTGGCGGGTGCGGCATAAGCCATGGCTTGTGCAGGAGCCGGAGCGGGCGCGGCTGCGGCGCTGGACGCCGGCAGCACGCCGAGCACGCCATTGCCGGTGCCATGACCTGCCGGCTGCGGCGGCAGGGCGGCGCCAGCGCGGTCTGGACGGACGATCGCCGGCCTTTCGAACTCGGCCTTTACGGGGTCAGCCTTTACGAGATCAGTTTTGGCGGGCTCGGTCTTGTCGGCCTTGGCCACCACGGCATTCGAGGTCTCGGCCGTCTCGGCGCGCGGGGGGATCGCATGGGTCGCGATCGGCTGGCCGGGACCTGCGGAGGCAAGCTTGACCGGGCCGGCCTTGACCTGAACCGTCCTGACCCGGACCGGCTTCATCGGCTCGGCTGCGCCGGGGATGGCGGCAAGCTGCTGGCTCTGGATCACGCCGCTGGTCAACGGCGCGGGTTCGGGCTTGGCTTGTGCCTCAGGCTTGGCCTGCGCTTCGGGCTTGAGCTGACCCGACAGGTTGGCGGCCGCGGCCGCCATCAGCGAGGGCTTGGCGGGTGCGGCGACGCGGGGGGCCTGCATCGCGTCGAGGCCGGGCTCGGAGGCGGCTGCGACTTGCACCGCGCCCTGGACCTGAACCATCGCGGGCGGTTTCGCATCGGCGTCCGCGACCCCGGTATTGGCTTCGCCCTGGCCGCGCTCGTTGATGGCGGCAACGGTGCGCTTGGTCGCGCCCTTCTCGAGATTTTCGGCGAGCAGGCTGCGCATGGTGGCGTCGCGCGAGCCGCCGCTGCGGCCGCCCAGCACCACGCCGACGAGATGGCGGTTGCCGCGGCGCATCGAACTGACGAGATTGAAGCCGGAAGCGCGGGTGTAACCGGTCTTGATGCCGTCGACGCCTTCGACGTTGCCGAGCAGGCGATTGTGGTTGCGGATCGCGTTGCCCTTGTAAACGAAGGTCGTGGTGGCGAAGTAGCGGTAGTAGCGCGGAAAGCGGTCCTGGATCGCGCGGCCGAGCGTGGCCTGGTCGCGCGCGGTGGTGATCTGGTCGTCGTTCGGCAGGCCCGAGGCGTTGCGATAGACCGTCTTGCTCATGCCGAGCGAGCGCGCCTTGCGCGTCATCAGCTTGGCGAACTCGTCCTCGTCGCCGGCGATGGCTTCCGCGATCACGACGGCGGCGTCATTGGCCGAGCGGGTGACGAGACCCTTGATGGCGTCCTCGACCCGCAGTGTCTGGCCGGGCTTGAGGCCGAGCTTGGTCGGCGCCTGTTCGGAGGCGCGTTCCGACACGTCCATTTGCGTGTCGACGGTCATCTTGCCGGCTTCGAGACGTTCGAACAGCAGATACAGCGTCATGATCTTGGTGAGCGACGCCGGATGGCGGCTGGCGTCCGGATTGGTGGACTGCAGCACGGCGCCGGAATTGCCGTCGACGATGATGGAGGCGAAGGCGGGGCTGTAGCTCGACCGCGCTTCGGTATGGCGCACATGGTGCCGGCCGCGGTAACGGCGTGCGTCGGCATTCTCTGTGCTGAAGATGATGGTGGTAGAGACTGTGATCAGTCCGAGTGCAAACGCTCGCAACGCGCGCGACGAAGCCAAACTGGTGCGAAGCATAAACTTCCCCGTCCCCATTTTCTGCCTTGATCACCGGTTCGTGAGGCGAAATTGTGCCCAACGGACGGCGACGGTTACCCTGCGCAAGCAGCCGGTCCGGACCTTGGGTTGAGTCGGGGCTGGCCGATCGCACTGCTGTTCTAGCTAAGGTGCTGGTGACAAACGATTTTCTGCGTTTGCCGGAAGGCGAACAAGTCCAGAATTGAGGGTAGGCGGCGCAAGTTTCTAAAAGATTAAGGAACCGTTGCGTAATCCCCCGGTATTCCTGCGAAATTTCGTGGGCTCCTCTGCTTGTGCGGCGCACAATTTCTGTTGATTTTTTGTGCAGCGCACTATATGACAATGGACGTCACGGAGCCGGGATCTCCTGACAGGAAACATTCAGTCTGGGAAAGGACTCCATGATGGTGAAGATCGAAGACATTCAGAATTACGGCAAAGAGCAGTTCGAACAGGTTCAGGCCAACGCGACTGCGTTCCAGAGCGGCTTCAGCGCGATCGCCAACGCCTATGGCGAATACGCCAAGAAGCAGTTCGAAGAGACCAAGTCGTTCGCCGAGAAGCTTTCGGGCGTGAAGTCGCTCGACAAGGCGCTGGAAGCGCAGAGCGATTACGCGCGCTCCGCCTACGAGACTTTCGTCGCCGACGCGCAGAAGATCGCCGGCCTCTACAGCGATCTCGCCAAGCAGACCTTCAAGCCGATCGAGGGCCTGGTCGCCAAGTTCACGCCGGCTTCGAACTGATTTTTTGCTTTTGTGAAATGAAAAAGCCCGGCGCGAGCCGGGCTTTTTTGTTGTCGGATCGACTTTGTTTGTCGAAGACTTGGGCGCTTATCTGGCGACGCGCAGCTTGGAGAGCTGGGTGCCGATCTGGCTGAACACCGTAGCCGTCTGCGCGGCCGAGGTGACCAGGTAGAAGCTGGAGGTGTTCTGCGCGCAGTACTGCAGCACCGCCGAGGTCGGATCGCTGCCGGTGTTCACCTGCACGGTATAGATCGTGATGTTCGCGGCCTTGGCGTTGTCGCACAGGATCCTCTGGCGCGCGTCGATCTGCGCAGGCGTTCGTGGTACCAGCGGTTCTGCGTATTCAAGCCGTCCGACAGGATCACGATCGCGTCCTTGTAGACGTAGTTGGGATCCTTCGCCGGAGCGTTGAAGGGAACGCTCTGGGTCAGCGTCATCCAGCCCCACGCCAGGCCGATGCCCTGGTTGGTGTTTCCGGTCGGCACCATCGTGTCGATCTTGGCCTTCAGCGCCGTCCAGTCATAGCTGAGCGGCATGATGGTCGCGATCTTGGCGCCGCTGCTGTCGCAGTACGAATACTGTTCGGCCGGGAACAGCGTCGGCGTGTTGCCCGTGGACGGCGCCGTGTTCGTGGTGTCGTAGTTCTGGGTGCGGTCGGTGAAGCAACCGGTCCAGGTGTCGTGACTGTCCGGCGTCCAGACCCGGTTCGTGCAATTGTCCACTGGAATCCCGGGCAGTGCAGACGTTGGAGCCGTTGTTGGCGTCCCAATCGGTCCAGTCGATCCACGACGCGTCCTTGTAGCTCGCGCCCATGTTGACGTCCTTGGAGAAGGGCACGATCGAGATGTAGATGTCGCCATTGGTGGTGGAGAGCGCGCTCAACTGGTCGATCAGCGCCTTGGCGGCCGGCTTCAGCGCGTCCATCTTGCCGTCGTCGGCCATCGATCCCGTGACGTCGAGCACCAGCGCGACGCGCATGCGCACGTTGCCCCAGTTGGTGGTCGAGGACGTCCCGAAAGCCATGTTGTTGAAGCCGGCGATCCGCATGAAGTCGGTCACGATGGAGCCGGTGCCGTTGAGCACGATGCTTGCCGGCGTCGAGCCGCTTGGGGCCGTGTAGGTCGCGGTGACCGCGACGCCCTGCGCGTCCGCGTTGTGATAGAGCGCGTTGAAATAGTCGCTCGCCTTGGTGTTGATCTGCGACGTGTTGATGGTGCCCGCCGAGAGATCCTTCGACAGCATCAGCGCGGTCGAGTCGAGCGCGGCCTGCATCGACGAACGTGCGGCGGTGGCGCGGGTATAGTCGATCGCCGCGCCCACGAAGGTGAGGATCGGGATCGCCGAAAGGGCGAAAATGACCGCGACATTGCCTTTGCGCTCGCCGATGAACCGGACGGCGGTCGCGCGAAGCTTACGGAGGACGGATGCACCGGACATGGTTGTCACCGAATTTGGGTTTTGAACCCGCCTAGTTCGGCCGAGGCGGCTAAATGGCTGGTAAACCGGATCGGAGAAATGTCGATTCAATTGCAGGAAACGGCGAATTGGCCGGGAAAGGCGCGGTCATCGTCAACGGCCGCTAAACGAACGCCGCATTTTTTTGTCAAATCGGGCAGGATTGATTAACCTTGCGCCCGGTCGCCGGACCCGGGAATTGGCCGGCCGGCAGGCGCGCCCCCGCGCTTGCGGCAGGCCGGCTATGGCCCCATATTCATGCCACCGGTAGGGCATGACGGGGTCGTGCCCGAGGGAACGGCGATCCGGCCGGCGTGCCCGGGAACCCGCGAGGATGGCTCTGCGATGAGCCGCCTCCAGGGCGACACGGCGGCGTTGTCCGGTTGACCCGTGGGGAATTCGAACGTCTGCGCCATGTTGTTATCAGCTCCCAAAATTGTTCCGTCGGCCATTGCCGCGCCTCGACCCCGGATGGGCAATGACGAGAAGCCGAGCGGGCCCAGCGGTCCCTCGACGTCCGTCATCACCAAGGTCAAACCGAAGACCAAGCGGCCGAACCTCTACCGGGTGCTGATCCTCAACGACGACTACACGCCGATGGAATTCGTCGTTCACGTGCTGGAGAAATTCTTCCAGAAGGACGTCGAGGCCGCGACCAAGATCATGCTCCACGTCCATCATCACGGAATCGGGGAGTGCGGCGTGTTCACCTACGAGATCGCCGAGACCAAGGTGACGCAGGTGATGGATTTCGCGCGCAAGCATCAGCACCCCCTGCAGTGCGTGATGGAAAAGAAGTAGCTCGTATTTCCGCCGTCCCGGAAAAATCGGAACGGGTCTTGCATCGAAATCGTTGGAGTTGACGGCACCCCGGTGATTTGCGGGGCGCGGTCGGACCATGTGAAGGAGTTGCGAGAGATTCCAGAGGAAAACTGTTGTTTTTCGGACCGGTCTTTCGCCATGATCGGACGTAACTATATGACTTAAGATGACAAAGGTTGTTGTTGCCTGTGAGGGTAATGGCGATCATGATGCTGGGGGCTACAGAGGACGCGAATGCCAACTTTTTCCCAAAGCCTTGAACAATCGCTGCATCGCGCGCTGGCGATCGCCAACGAGCGTCACCACCAATACGCGACGCTCGAACACCTTTTGCTGTCGCTGATCGACGATTCCGATGCGGCTGCCGTGATGCGCGCCTGCAGCGTCGACCTCGACAAGCTGCGCACCAGCCTCGTCAATTATCTCGAGACCGAATTCGAAAACCTCGTCACCGATGGCGGCGACGATGCCAAGCCGACCGCCGGCTTCCAGCGCGTGATCCAGCGCGCGGTGATCCATGTGCAGTCGTCGGGTCGCGAAGAAGTGACCGGCGCCAACGTGCTGATCGCGATCTTCGCCGAGCGCGAGAGCCATGCCGCGTACTTCCTGCAGGAGCAGGACATGACGCGCTACGACGCGGTCAACTACATCAGCCACGGCATCGCCAAGCGGCCCGGCGTCTCCGAGGCGCGGCCGGTGCGCGGCGTCGACGAGGAGACCGAGACCAAGGGCAACGAGGACGCCAAGAAGAAGGGCGAGGCGCTCGAGACCTATTGCGTCAACCTCAACAAGAAGGCGCGCGACGGCAAGATCGATCCGGTGATCGGCCGCAATGCCGAGATCAACCGCGCCATCCAGGTGCTGTGCCGCCGCCAGAAGAACAATCCGCTGTTCGTCGGCGACGCCGGCGTCGGCAAGACCGCGATCGCCGAAGGCCTTGCCAAGCGCATCGTCGACAGCGAAGTGCCGGAAGTGCTGGCGGCCGCCACCGTGTTCTCGCTCGACATGGGCACGCTGCTCGCGGGCACGCGCTACCGCGGCGATTTCGAGGAGCGGCTGAAGCAGGTGCTGAAGGAACTGGAGGCGCATCCCAACGCCATCCTGTTCATCGACGAGATCCACACCGTGATCGGGGCAGGGGCCACCTCCGGCGGCGCGATGGACGCCTCCAACCTGCTCAAGCCGGCGCTCGCCTCGGGCACCATCCGCTGCATGGGCTCGACCACCTACAAGGAATATCGCCAGCACTTCGAGAAGGACCGCGCGCTGGTGCGGCGCTTCCAGAAGATCGACATCAACGAGCCGACGGTCGACGACGCGATCGCGATCCTCAAGGGCCTCAAGCCGTATTTCGAGGACTATCACCGCCTCAAATACACCAATGAGGCGATCGAGGCCGCGGTGCAGCTCTCCTCGCGCTACATCCACGACCGCAAGCTGCCCGACAAGGCGATCGACGTGATCGACGAGTTCGGCGCGGCGCAGATGCTGGTTGCCGAGAACAAGCGCAAGAAGACCATCGGCATCAAGGAAATCGAAACGACGATCGCGACCATGGCGCGGATTCCGCCCAAGAGCGTGTCGAAGAACGATGCCGAGGTGCTGAAGCATCTCGAGCAGACCTTGAAGCGCGTGGTGTTCGGCCAGGACAAGGCGATCGAGTCGCTGTCGGCCGCGATCAAGCTGGCGCGCGCGGGCCTGCGCGAACCGGAGAAGCCGATCGGCAGCTATCTGTTCTCCGGTCCGACCGGCGTCGGCAAGACCGAAGTCGCCAAGCAGCTTGCCGCCTCGCTCGGCGTGGAGTTGCTGCGCTTCGACATGTCCGAGTACATGGAGCGGCACACGGTGTCGCGCCTGATCGGCGCGCCTCCCGGCTATGTCGGCTTCGACCAGGGCGGCCTGCTCACCGACGGCGTCGACCAGCATCCGCATTGCGTGGTGCTGCTCGACGAAATCGAGAAGGCGCATCCCGATCTCTACAACGTGCTGCTGCAGATCATGGATCACGGCCGGCTCACCGACCACAACGGCAAGCAGGTCAACTTCCGCAACGTCATCCTGATCATGACCACGAATGCCGGCGCCGCCGATCTGGCGCGTCAGGCGTTCGGCTTCACCCGCCAGAAGCGGGAAGGCGACGACCACGAGGCGATCAACCGGCAGTTCGCGCCGGAGTTCCGCAACCGTCTCGACGCCATCGTCTCCTTCGCCCACCTCAATGCCGACGTCATCGGCATGGTGGTGGAGAAGTTCGTGCTGCAGCTCGAGGCGCAGCTCGCCGACCGCGACGTCACCATCGAGCTGTCGGAGCCCGGCCAAGGCCTGGCTGATCGAGCACGGCTATGACGAGCAGATGGGCGCGCGGCCGATGGCCCGCGTGATCCAGGAGCACATCAAGAAGCCGCTCGCCGACGAGGTGCTGTTCGGCCAGCTCAAGGGCGGCGGCCATGTCCGCGTCGTGCTGGTCAAGGACGAGGCGACGGCCAAGGACAAGATCGGCTTCGAGTTCGTCGAGGGCCCGGTCACGCCGAAGCCGGAGAAGCTGCCGGGCGCGCGGAAACGAAACAATCCGCCGCGCAAGCCAAAACCGCCGGGCGGTTCCGGTGGCGGCGGCTCCAAGGCCCCGCCTTCGCGCGGACCGCTGGTGAAGGCCTGAGCGGGATCTCAATGCAAAAGCAAAAGGCCGGCTCTCGAGCCGGCCTTTTTGTTTGCGGTAGGCGAGTGCGGGCGCCTCAGCCTTCGCCGAGCAGCTCCTTGATGCGGCGCTTGAGCTGGCGCTGCTTGATCTGGCTGCGGCGCAGCCGTTCGTCGAGGTCGCTGGACTGCGGGTCCGTCATCATGGTGCGGAAGGCCAGCCCGACGCGGCCCGCGTGGCGCCAGATCATCTGGGCGAGGAACGAGCGGCCCTTGCGCGGGATGCTGAGGCTGAGTTTCTCGGGGAGTTTCGCGGTCTCGTCGATCTCGACACAGGCGCCGCGCGCATTGATGTTGCGCACCACGCAATCCATCGTCGAGCCGCGCTCGTTGATTTCGGCGACGCCGCCGAGAAACACTTTTTCGCGCACGCCCTGTCGGCGGTCCTGCATGGTCGTCTCCCGCAATGGAGGTACCAACCTACAGGGGTTCGGCCGCCAGGCGGAGGGGCGGCGGAGGCGATTTGTCGCGTTAACGTAAACCGGCGGATGCCGGAATGACGCGGAAAATGACCGGCGATTTACGCTGCGGTCTCGCGAATGCCCTTGGCGATCGCCTTCTGCGCGTCGAACTCGCGCCGCCGCCGCGCCAGCTCTTCCGGGCTGAGCGCCGCCGCATTGGAGTAATCGCGCTTCCAGGCATGATCGGCGCTCCAGCGCGAGCGGCGACTGCACCGTGGTCTGCGGTCCCGGCGCGGTTTCCAGCACGCGCAGCGCCAGTTCCAGCGTCAATGCCTGCGAGGCCGGATCGTGCGGCTTGCCGGCGGAATTGCCGAGCGGGAAATCCGAGAACAGGAAACGCGGCACCGCCGCATGCTCGACGATGTCTTTCGCACAGCCCATGACGACGGTGGGGATGCCGTTGGCCTCGAGATGCCGCGCCACCAGGCTCACCGTCTGGTGGCACACCGGGCAGTTCGGCACCAGCACGGCGGCATCGACCTTGTCCTCGCGGCAGCGTCTCAGGATTTCCGGCGCGTCGGTGTCGATGGTGACGCGGTGGCTGCGGTTGGTCGGCGCGCCGAAGAAGCGCGGCGCCACCTCGCCGATGCGGCCCTCGCGGGCCAGCCGAAGCAGCTGCGGCAGCGGGAACCAGGTGCCGGAGTCCTCGGCCCTGGTGTGGATGCGGTCGTAGGCGATGTGGGAGATGCGCAGGTCGTGCGTCTTCGAGCTGTCGCCGTCATAGACGCCGTAGAATTTGGCGCCGCCATTATACGCCGCGCCCGGACCCTGATCGCCCTTGGCGGGATCGAAGGGCGCGGCCGTCGTGATGATGGCGATGCGCGAATCCTTCAACGGCTTCTGCAGCGGCTGGAACGGCGCGGAGGTGTAGTGCGCCCAGCGATAGGGCGTGTCGTAGCCGATCGCCGCATAGTAGTCGCGGGTGCGCGCCATGTAGCCGATCGGCGCGTCGTCGTCGGGCGCAAAGCCGAGTTGGTCGTCTGATTGGTGCGGTCATGGCTTGCGCTCCCGGATGCGGGCACCCATTGTTGCTTAATAGCTAGAACACCGGGTTCCACTGTCAAGCCTGCGATTGCGGAACAGAATTGCGATGCAAACAGGTCTGCCTCTCCGCAAGCTGTTCGGCCTCATGACAATGTTGCTGGCGCTCTCGCCCGCGTCGGCGGAAGACGAGCCGCCGCGCTTCACGCGGCCGAGCGTCGAGGAACTGGCTGTTCAGCCGCCAAAGCCGGGCGAGCGCGAATCCGACACCCGCGAGTCGATCTGCCTGATGATCGAATCCGCGGCGCGGGAGTCGAACCTGCCGCTGGAA
The DNA here is from genome assembly GCA_963726865.1 of uncultured Alphaproteobacteria bacterium. Lineage (GTDB taxonomy): Bacteria > Pseudomonadota > Alphaproteobacteria > Rhizobiales > Xanthobacteraceae > Bradyrhizobium. Next base: position 195,150 of record CAVSEE010000020.1, read on the forward strand.
TTTTTCGCGCGCGTGATCTGGCAGGAGAGCCGCTTTCGTCCCGACGCCATCGGACCCGTCACGAAGAGCGGACAGCGCGCGCAGGGCATCGCGCAGTTCATGCCGGGCACCGCCGGCGAGCGCGGCCTGCTCGATCCCTTCAACCCGGTGCAGGCGCTGCCGAAGTCGGCCGGGTTTCTGGCCGAGCTGCGCGAACAGTTCGGCAATCTCGGCCTTGCCGCCGCCGCCTACAACGCCGGCCCGCGCCGGGTGCAGGAGTGGCTCGCCGGGTACCGGCGGAATGCCGTCGGAAACGCGCAACTATGTCTATGCCATCACCGGCTCCTCGGTCGAGGATTGGGCCAAAGCAGGGAAGGGCGGCAAGCAGCCGGAGCGCATGCCGACCTCGAGCTGCCGCGAATTGATGGCGTTGCTGAAGCAGGCGCCCAATCCCTTCATCGCCGGGCTCGAACAGCGCGTGACGCTGGCCGCCGCCCGGCAATGGGGCGTGCAGCTCGCCGCCGGATTCTCCCGCGACAAGGCGCTGGCGATGTACGGGCGCGCGGTCTCGCGGCTTTCCGCTGTGATCGGCAACCGCGATCCCACCATCCTCACCTCGCGCATGCGCAGCCGCGGCGCCGCGCTGTTCTACCAGGTGCGCTTCGGCGCCGACACGCGGCCCGAAGCCGACGAGCTCTGCAACCGCATCCGGAAAGCGGGCGGCGCGTGCTTTGTGCTGCGAAACAGGGTGTGACGGGGTGGCGCATAACTGCGTTGAACCGCCCCTCGCTTGACGCCGCCCTGCGCATCGGCGTTAAGCATCCCATGGCGCTGCCTCCGCTCGACTCGCCCCACTGGCAAAGTCCCGTCCGCGCCTTTGCGTGGGGGATGAGCGCGGTCACCTCGACCGTGCTGAGCCTGGTGCTGTTTGCGACCTATCTCGGCATCGGCGCGCTGGCGCATGACACCCATTTCAGCCTGCTCTGGGCGCTGGCGAGCACGCTGCTGGTCTGGGCGGGGCCGGCGCAGATCATCCTGATCTCGACGCTCGGCTCCGGCGCGACGGCCGTGCAGGCGGCCATTGCCGTGACCCTGAGCGCGATCCGGCTGTTTCCGATGGTGGTCTCGGTGCTGCCGATGCTGCGCCTGCCCGAGACCAAACGGCGCCACCTCGTGCTGGCGGCGCATTTCATTGCGGTCACGCTGTGGGTCGAGTGCTATCGCCTGCTGCCGCAGGTGCCGCGCGAGCGCCGCATCGTCTTTGTGCACGGGCTCGGCTGCGGCCTGCTGATCGTGTGTCTGGTCGCGACCACGCTGGGCTATGAGCTCGCGGCCAAGCTGCCGCCGCTGTTTGCCGCCGCGATCCTGATGCTGACGCCGCTCGCCTTCCTGCTGTCGACCGCACGCAATTGCACGCAAATCTCCGACATCGTGGCGCTGGCGCTCGGGATCGCGCTGTATCCGCTGGTGGCGCTGTTTCACACCGGCGTCGACATCCTCATCTCCGGCGTGGCGGCGGGCACGATCGGCTATGGCGCGCATTGGTGGCGGAGGCGGGCATGAGCGGCTTTGTCGGCGACTGGCACGCGCTGCTCGTCCTCGTCGTCGCGGGCTTCCTGCCCAACGAGGTCTGGCGCATGGTCGGCCTGTGGTTCGTCAGCGGCATCGACGAGGGCTCGGAGGTGCTGGTGTGGGTGAGGGCGGTGGCGACCGCCATCCTCGCCGGCGTCATCGCGCAGATCCTGGTGCAGCCGCCGGGCGCGCTGGCCAGCGTGCCGGATGCGCTGCGCTATGGCGCCGTCGTGGCGGGATTTGCCGTGTTCCTCGTCACAAAACGCTCGATCTTCGCCGGCGTTGCCTGCGGCGAAATCGTCATGGTCGCCGGCAAATGGTGGCTCGGCTGATTGCAGACACGCAACCGGATTGCAGGCGGCGCGCAATCCGCTAGTGTCGGGCTAAAGAAAATGAGGAAACGACCATGAGATGGCGCGGAATTCTGATTCGGCCTGGCGGCAGCGTTGGCGATCGCTCCGCAGGCCCGGGCCGCCGACTATCCGACACGCCCCATCAAGCTCGTCGTGCCCTATGCCGCGGGCGGGCCCACCGACGTGCTCGGGCGGATGGTCGGTGAATATATCGGCCGCGATCTCAAGCAGGTGGTCGTGGTCGAGAACAAGGCCGGCGCGCAGGGCGCGATCGGCGCCGAGGCGGTGGCCCGCGCCGATGCCGACGGCTACACGCTGCTGTTCACGGCAGCTTCGCTCTTCGTGCTCAATCCGGTGCTGTACAAGAAGCTGTCCTACGATCCCGTGAAGGATTTCCGGATGCTGGCACTGATCACGGATCTGCCCGTGGTGATGGAAGTGCATCCGTCTATCCCGGCGAAGACCGTCGCGGAGTTCGTGGCCTATGCGAAGCAAAATCCCGGCAAGCTGAATTTCGGCTCCGCCGGCATCGGCGGCACCATTCATCTCGCCGGCGAGATGTTCAAGCAGATGGCCGGCGTCGATATGGTGCACGTGCCCTACAAGGGCGCCGGGCCGGCGTTGACCGATCTGTTGTCGGGCAACATCCAGCTGATGTTCGACACGTTGGGTACGGCGCTGCCGCCGGTCAAGGCGGGCATGTTGCGCCCGCTTGGCGTGAGTTCGCGGCAACGCATTGCCGATCTCCCTGATGTTCCGACCATCGCCGAGAGCGGTTACCCCGACTACTCCGTCGGCGTCTGGTACGGCGTTTCCGCGCCGGCAAAGATACCGGAAGAGGTCGCAAAGACGCTCGCTGCAAGTCTCAACCGCGCGCTGGAAGATGAAGCCTTCCGCGCGTCGCTGGAAAAGGTCGGCTTTCCGCCGCTGCGCCCGCGCAGCCAGGCTGACATCGACAAGTTCGTTGCCGATGATCGCGCGCGCTGGACCGGCGTGGTCAAGTCGCTCAACATTTCCCTGGATTAGCGTCGCACATGAATTGGCGCGCGCATCCTGATCGGCGTTGTGACTGTGCTGGCCGCAGCGCTGTCGGCCGAGGCCGCCGACTACCCGGCACGCCCGATCAAACTGGTCGTGCCCTATGTCGCGGGCGGCCCGACCGATGTGTTTGGCCGGCTGCTGGCGGAATATCTCGCCAGGGATCTCAAGCAGGCCGTGGTCGTCGAGAACAAGGGCGGCGCGCAGGGAGCGATCGGCGCGGAAGCCGTGGCGCGCGCTGAGCCGGATGGCTACGCGCTGCTTGCGACCTCCGGCTCGGTGATCGCGGTCAATCCGTTCCTGTACAAGAAGCTGTCCTACGATCCTGCCAGGGACTTTCGAGCGCTTGCGCTGGTGACCACGGTGCCGATGGTGCTGTGCGTCAACCCGCAGCTGCCGGCGACGACGGTCGCCGAGCTCGTCGCCTACGCCAAACAGAATCCCGGCAAGCTGAATTTCGGCTCGTCCGGCAGCGGCAGCTTCAGCCATCTCGCGGCGGAAATGTTCGAGCAGATGGCCGGCATCGAGATGACCCATGTCGCCTACAAGGGCGCGCATCCGGCGCTGACCGACGTGATGTCCGGCCATATCCAGCTCATGTTCGAATCCGCCAGTCAGGCGCTGCCGCTGATACGCTCGGGCGCGTTGCGCGGCATCGGCGTCGGCTCGGCCGAGCGAAATCCTGACCTGTCGGATGTTCCTACCATCGCCGAGAGCGGCTATCCCGATTACCTCATCAGCGTCTGGAACGGCGTTTTTGCGCCGGCAGCGCTGCCGGACGATGTCGCGCGAGAAGCTCACCGCCAGCCTCAACCGCGCGCTCGGCGACGACCTATTTCGTGCATCGCTGGGCGAAGCTCGGCTATGGTGTGTTTCGCCCGCAAAGCCCGGATCAGATCGCGGCGTTCATCGAACGCCGAACGCGCGCGGTGGTCGGCGTTGATCAAGTCCCGGAACATCTCATCGGAATAATGCATGGTTCGAGAAAGTGAAATCCGCGAGGGCGAGGTCGCCATCGATCTGCCTAAGCCTGATGATGCCAGGCTCGTGTTTATCGGCCGCATCCGCACGCCCTGGACCTCGCGGCTGGAGACGCCGCGGCAGGGACGGCAGGACGGCCCGGTCTGCCGGCTGGAAATCTTCGAGCCGTTCGTGCCCGCCATCAAGGGCGTCGATTTCTACGAGAATCTCGAGGTGATCTACTGGCTGGACCAGTCGCGCCGCGACCTCGTGCTGCAGAGCCCGAAGAACAACCTGAAGACCCGCGGCACTTTTTCGCTGCGCTCGCCGGTGCGGCCCAATCCGATCGCGACCTCGATCGTGAAACTGGTCGGCGTCGAGGGCAACACCATCTTGGTGCGCGGCCTCGACTGCCTCGACGGCACGCCGCTGCTCGACATCAAGCCCGACCGCTGCGAGTTCACGCCGCTGGCGCCGCCGCAGGCCGGGGATTTCGAGACGGAGTAATTCTCTTCGTCATTCCGGGGCGTGCGAAGCACGAGCCCGGAATCCATAACCACGATCGGTGGAGTATGGATTCCGGGCCCGCGCCAAGAGGCGCGTCCCGGAATGACGAAAGGGGTGGCGGGCGTTACCCCAGCGCCGCGATCAGCTTGGTCGCGTTGTCCTCCAGCACCTTCACGTCTTCCTTGCGGCTCGCGGGCGGCAACAGCGCAATGCCGTTGTGGCGCGGCATCACATGCATGTGCAGGTGAAAGACGACCTGTCCGCCGGCGGGCTCGGAGAATTGCTGCACGGTGATGCCGTCGGCCTGGAACGCCTTCATCGCGGCGGCTGCGATCTTGTGCGCGGCGCGGGCGACATGGGCAAAATCGTCGGCGGTGATGTCGAGGATGTTGCGGGCAGGGGCCTTCGGGATCACCAGCGTGTGGCCGGGCGCGCGCGGCATGATGTCGAGGAAGGCCAGCACGTGGTCGTTCTCGTAGACCTTGTAGCAGGGGAACTCGCCGCGCAGGATCTTTGCGAAGGGGTTTTGCGGGTCATAGGCGGGCATGGCGGCGGCTCCTCGAAAACGGATTGCTGTCAGGTTCTTACCCGAAAGCGCTTAAGGCGCGTCATCAGCGCTTTTGCGGAACGGGCCGGCCGCCGCAAGCTCGCGGTTGGCCTCGGCGACATAGGCGCGCTCGCGCTTGAGGTAGTCGGCGATCGCCCGGCGCAGATCGGGATCGGCGATGAAATGCGCCGACCATGTCGTCTGCGGCAGATATCCGCGCGCGAGCTTGTGCTCGCCCTGCGCGCCGGCTTCCACCGTGGCGAGCCCGCGCTGGATCGCGAAATCGATCGCCTGATAGTAGCAGACCTCGAAATGCAGGAAGTTGTGATGTTCGATCGCGCCCCAGTTGCGGCCGAACAGCGTGTCGGAGCCGATGAAGTTGATGGCGCCGGCGATCCATCTGCCGTTGCGCTTGGCCATGACCAGCAGCACGTCCTTGCGCATGGTCTCGCCGATCAGGGAGAAGAAGGTCCGCGTCAGGTAGGGCCGGCCCCATTTGCGCGAGCCGGTCTCCATGTAGAAGGTGAAGAACGCGTCCCACGCGTCCTCGTCGATGTCGTCGCCGGTCAGCCAGTGGATGGTGATCCCGGCGGAGAGCGCGTCGCGCCGCTCGCGCTTGATCGCCTTGCGGTGGCGCGAGTTCAGCGTGGCGAGAAAATCGTCGAAGGTCTTGTAGCCGTCATTGTGCCAGTGGAATTGCTGGTCGTTGCGGATCAGGAAGCCGTGCTGCGCGAGCATGCTTTGCTTCCTGTTCGCGCGCGAACGTCACGTGCACGGACGATGCGTTGGTCGCGTTGCATAGCGCCATCAGCCCGCGGCGAGCGCATCGGCAATGCGCTCGCGATCGACGCCGTCGCGGATCAGCAGGCGAGGGCCGGTCGCCGGCGTGAACGGCACCGAGCATTGCAGCTTTGGATAATAGCGTCCGCCGGCGCGCTCATAGGCCTCGGCCCAGCCGCGGTCGAAGACGTACTCGCCTTGCGAATGCGATTTCAGATAGCAGGGCACGACGCCGACGATCCTGTCGTCGAGCTTGGCGATCAGGTGCCGCGCGCCCCAGCCGGTGCGTGGCGTGGCCGAGCCGGAGGCTTCGGCAGCGGCAAAAAAGGCGTGCGATACGAAGGGGTTATAATAGGGCTTTGATGCCCCATTAGAGCCGACGGGATTGGCGCAGGCGTCCCATTCCGCAGCGGTGAATGGCGCTGATCGAGGAAACGGCTTCGAGGGTGATTTCGGATGCGGCCATCGATACCCCAAACATCGTGCATCCGCCGTGCCACTTCAAGGCCGTGCGGGCGCATGATCAGGTTCCCGGCACGAAACCCTTCAAAGATCATCTGGTCGGCATAGCGCGCGGCACGTTCGCGCTGCTCCGGCGTGCGCACGGTCCAGGTCAGCAGCGGGCAGCCAAAGATATTGCGCGCGATCCACGGCGCCGGCGCCGGCAACTGGTTGACCCAGAACGCCACGAAATGCGGCTCGGTGCGAAAGCCGTGGCGCAGATAGAGCATGCTGTCGCGCTGCTCCTTGCGTCAGCTTGTTCCAGTAATCGTCGTCATAGTCGCGCTGCGCGACGATGCCGCGCGGCAGGTTCGGCGCGATCTCGCGCAACGCCAGCACCTGGTCGGGATCGAAGGACATGCCGACCACGGGGCCGGAATAGGAGGCGAGCACTTCCGCCATCCGCGTCACCAGCTTGCGGTCGCCGTCGAAATGGCTCTTCACCTCGATCACCAGCGGCACGCGCCCGGCGACGAGCGCGCAGAGGTCGGCGAGCGACATCATGCGCTCGGCCGTGTTCTTGAATTTCACGGCCTTCAGCTCTGCCGCGGTCTTCTGCAGCAGCGCGCCCGAGCCTTCGTTGAGGCGGCCGAGCGCATCGTCATGATGCACCATGGCCTCGCCATCGGCGGTGAGCTGGATGTCGACCTCGATGGCAAAGTTGCCTGATATCGCCGCCTGCACCGCGCCCGGCATGTTCTCGACGATGCCGCGCGAGATATCGTGCAGGCCGCGATGGGCGACCGGCCGCGCCGTCAGCCAGGCGGGAGCGCGCATGCGATCAGGCCACCTCGAAGACGGCTTCGACCTCGACCGCCGCATCGGCGGGCAGGGAGGAGACGCCGACGGTGGTGCGGGCATGGCGGCCCTTGTCGCCGAACGCGGCGACCATCAGGTCGGACGCGCCGTTCAGCACCTTCGGCCCGTCGAGGAAATCGGGCGCGGAATTGACGAAGCCGCCGAGCCGGACCACGCGGGTGACCTTGTCGAGATCGCCGAGCGCGGCCTTCACCTGCGCCAGCAGGTTGACGCCGCAGCCCTTCGCCGCGGCATAGCCTTGCTCGATGGTCACGCCGGCGCCGAGCTTGCCCTTGGCGATCAGCCTGCCGTCGGAATTCATGCAGACCTGGCCCGATACGAACAGCAGGTTGCCGGAGCGCACGAACGGCACGTAGTTGGCGACGGGGCTTCGCGGTTCCGCCAGCGTGATGCCTTCCGCCGCCAGTTTCTGCTCGACCGTGCCCGCCATGTTCCGTCCCCAAAATGAATGCGCCGTTTTCCGAACGTTCAGGTCCGGAAGGGCACCCTGTTTCGCGCATGACGTTAAGACTTGCAAGCGACGGCGGGTTGCCCGAGTTCACGGGTCTTTTGCCTGAAAAAGCTACATTTTCGTGATGCCGCCCCAGTTGCGGCGCAATAGGACCGCCAGTATTGTTGCGAATCTTCCACAATCAAGGGAACGCCATGCTCAGCCTGCCGCCGCGCGCCGTGCTCATGACAATCGCTGCCGTTGCGGCCGGATCGGGCGTCATGGGCGGAGCGGCGCAAGCCGCGGGGCCGGGCTTCCTCTCCCACCAGGCGCTCTATGAGCTGAGCCTGCTGAAGTCGCGCGGCACCAATTCGGTCAACGCCGCCCGCGGCCGCATCCTCTACAATTTCTCCGGCAGCGCCTGCGAGGGCTACACCTCGGAGTTCCGTCAGGTGTCGGAGCTGAACAGCGGCGAGGGCAAGCAGACGCTGAGCGACCTGCGCTCGACCTCCTGGGAGGACGGCCAGGGCAAGAGCTACCGCTTCAAGATCGACACGCGGATGAACGATTCCGAGGCGCCGCCGGTCGACGGCATGGCCGAGCGGGTCGGCGACCACATCACCGTCAAGCTGAAGCAGCCGGAGGCAAAAACCTTCAATCTCGAAGGCAGCGTCGTGTTTCCGACCGAGCAGATCCACAGGATCATCGACGCCGCGCGAACGGGGAAATCGATCCTGGAACTGACCGTCTATGACGGCTCCGACAATGGCGAGAAGGTCTACAACACGCTGACGGTGATCGGCCAGCCGATCCCGGGCGACCGCAGCATTGCCGCGCCCGATCCTTCCACCGCCAACGACCAGATGAAGGCGCTGACCCGCTGGCCGGTGACGGTGAGCTATTACGACCGCGATCAGCGGGCGAAAGACGGCGAGCAGACGCCGGTCTATGCGATGTCGTTCGAGCTGTTCGAGAACGGCGTCTCGCGGCAGCTGGTGCTCGATTACAACGACTTCGTGATCTCGGGCGCGCTCGGCAAGTTCGACGTCAAGGATTCCAAGCCCTGCAAGTGACGCCGCTCCGTCATGCAGGAGCGAGCATCCAGTCGCGACGAACTGGATTGCTTCGTCGCTTCGCTCCTCGCAATGACGGCGAGATTCCTCCGCCGTTCTCCGGCCCGTCATAGGCAATGCCGCGGATCACCGCGGCGCTGCCGAATTTCTTCCTGAGATCATCGATCGCGCGCTCGGCATGGGCCGAGCGGCGGTCGAGCATGTCGAAGTCATCCGCCGCCGAGCCCGGCTTCAGCGCGCTGACGCCGGTGCCCATCAGGCGGAAGGCGGTGCCGTCGATCTCCTTGGCCAGCATCTCGCGCGAGAGCGCGAAGATCTTTGCCGCAAGCTGCGTCGGCGACTGGATCGATTGCGAGCGGGTGCGCTGGCGGAAATCGGCGGTCTTCAGCTTCAGCGTGACGGTGCTGCCGGCGAGGTTGCTGTTCTTCAGCCGCGCCGACACTTTTTCCGACAGCTTCCAGAGCAGCTTCTCCAGCGTCGCGAAATCGCGGATGTCGTTCTCGAACGTGGTCTCGGCGGAAATGTTCTTGGCGCCGCGATCCGGCACCACGTTCCGGTCGTCGATGCCGCGCGCCAGCCGCCACAGCCGCTGGCCTTCGCCGCCGAACTGCTTCATCAGTTCGTGCTCGTCGGCGCGCTGCAGGTCGGCGATCAGCGCGATAGCCGCGCTGCACCAGCTTTTCCTGCGAGGCCGGGCCCGACGCCATAGATGAAGCCGACCGGCCGTTCGGCCAGCATCTCGCGCGCCTCGTCCTGGTCGAGCGCGGCAAAGCCGCGGGGCTTGTCGAGGTCGGAGGCGATCTTGGCGAGGAACTTGTTGACGGACAGCCCCACCGAGACCGTGATGCCGATGTCGCGTTCGACGTCGCGGGCAAAGCGCGCCAGCACCTTGGCCGGGATCATGCCGTGGACACGCTCCGTGCCCGACAGATCGAGGAAGGCCTCGTCGATCGACAGCGGCTCGACCAGCGGCGTCAGCGCCTGCATGGCCTGCCGCACCTCGCGCCCGACGCGGACATATTTTGCCATGTCCGGCGGGATCACCGCGGCCTGCGGGCACAGCTCCAGCGCCTTGAACATCGGCATCGCCGAGCGCACGCCAAAGGTGCGCGAGATGTAGCAGGCCGCCGAGACCACGCCGCGCTTGCCGCCGCCGATGATGACGGGCCTGTCGGCCAGCTCCGGATTGTCGCGCTTCTCGACCGTGGCGTAGAACGCGTCGCAATCGATATGGGCGAGCGCCAGCGAGGCCAGCGCACGGTGGCGCACGAGGCGAGGGGAGCCGCATTGGCCGCAGCGCCGTGCGGCGAATTCGAGGTCAGCCAGACAGTCGCGGCAGAAGGCGCGCGGGCCATCCACCGCCGGCAGGGCCGTGCTCACGGCACGTCGCGCTCCCAGGCGGGATCGCACAGCGCCTGATGGGCGGCCGCGACATTGGTCGGGTGCAGCTGCGAGGCCTCCGCAAACGCCTTCACCGTTGCGTCGTCGCGCATCACGAAATCGAGAACGCTGGCGAGAAATTTCGGGTCGGAAGCGGACTTTCGCAGCGTGTCCGGACCGATGCCGGTTTCGGCCAAAAATCGGCCCAGCCGCGCAGGATCGCCCGCAATAAAGGACAGTGCCTGAATCGCAACGATTTCAGCAACTTCTCGGGGGTTGTGAACAGGCTTTTTCAATCCGGGCGTTTGCCTTTCCGTTAACTTCTGGGGTCTAATCATGCCCGAGTTCTGCGGAAGATGTTCAAGCAAGTGCAAACGACCTCGCGGAAACACGAGCCTCGGACTTAACGGGCTTAGAGCGAGTCTTACGCTAGTTTGAATTCACTTTTCGACACGCTTGGGGGGCGGCGGCCGATGTGCCGTACCGGCTGGCTTGTCACTTAGGGAACGGGGAGGACGGGATGGCCAAGACCGTCCTGATCGTTGAGGACAACGAGCTCAACATGAAGCTGTTTCGCGACCTGTTGGAAGCGCACGGCTATCAGACCTCCGGCACCAGCAATGGTTACGAGGCGCTCGATCTCGTCCGCAAGATGCGCCCCGACCTGATCCTGATGGACATCCAGCTTCCGCAGGTGTCCGGGCTCGAAGTTACGAAGTGGATTAAGGATGATCCGGAATTGCGCGCGATTCCCGTCGTCGCCGTCACGGCGTTTGCTATGAAGGGCGACGAGGAGCGGATTCGCGAAGGCGGTTGCGAAGCCTATTTGTCCAAGCCGATCTCGGTCGGCAAGTTTATTGAGACGGTGCGCCGCTTTATTGGGTGAAGGTGAGTTTCCATGACCGCGCGTATTCTGGTCGTCGACGACGTAGCCGCCAACGTAAAGCTGCTGGAAGCCCGTCTGTCCGCCGAATATTTCGACGTCACGACCGCCTCCAACGGTGCCGAGGCGCTGGCGATCTGCGGGCGCGCCGAATGCGACATCGTCCTGCTCGACGTCATGATGCCCGACATGGACGGCTTTGAGGTCTGCCGGCGGCTGAAGTCCGATCCGGCGACGCACTACATCCCGGTCGTGATGATCACCGCGCTGGACAGCCCCTCCGACCGCGTGCGCGGCCTGGAGGCCGGCGCCGACGATTTCCTGACCAAACCCGTCTCCGACGTCGTGCTGCTGGCGCGCGTGCGCTCGCTGACGCGGCTGAAGATGATGACCGATGAGCTGCGCATGCGCGCCATCACCTCGCTCGAGATCGGCATGGAGGCGCCGGAGCGCAGCGCCGTCGCCGATACCGGCAAGGGCGGCCGCATCCTGCTGGTCGACGACCGTCCGGCTTCCTACGAGCGGCTGGCGCCGATGCTGGCGGCCGAGCACCATGTCGACGTCGAGCCCGATCCGTCGCAGGCGCTGTTTCACGCCGCCGAGGGCAATTACGACCTGCTGATCGTCTCGCTCAGCCTCGACAATTTCGACGGACTTCGCCTGTGCAGCCAGGCGCGCTCGCTGGAGCGCACCCGGCAGGTGCCGATCCTCGCGATTTCCGATGCCGACAACAATGCGCGGCTGCTGCGCGGCCTCGAGATCGGCGTCAACGACTACCTTCTGCGGCCCGTCGACAAGAACGAGCTGTTGGCGCGGGCGCGCACCCAGATCAGGAAGCGCCGCTACACCGATCATCTGCGCGACAATGTGCAGAACTCGATCGAGATGGCGATCACGGACGCGCTGACCGGCCTGCATAACCGCCGCTACATGGAAAGCCATCTGGCCGCGCTGGCCGAGCAGGCCGCCGCCCGCGGCAAGCCGCTGGCGCTGATGATCCTCGACATCGACCACTTCAAGGCGGTCAACGACACCTACGGCCACGACGCCGGCGACGACGTGCTGCGCGAGTTCGCGGTGCGCATCCGCAAGTCGATCCGCGGCATCGATCTGGCCTGCCGCTACGGCGGCGAGGAGTTCGTGATCGTGATGCCGGAAACCGATCCGCATGTCGCCGGCATGGTGGCCGAGCGGCTGCGCCGTTCGATCGCGGGCGAGCCGTTCGCGGTCAACAAGGGCGCCAAGCGCATCGACGTCACGATCTCGATCGGGCTGTCCACGCTGGAGCGCAAGGGCGAGCCGGTGGCCGACGTGCTCAAGCGCGCCGACAAGGCGCTCTACCGCGCCAAGAACGACGGCCGCAACCGCGTGGTGTCCGACGCGGCGTGAGTCCTGGCGCAAAAGTCGCGGAACAACCCCATGCAAAGTAGGATGCAGTGCTACGCGGCCTTGGCGCGGCCCTGCTTGATGGCGTCATAGGCCAGCCGCTTGAACTCGAACGAGAACGGATGGGTGAAGGCCATCTGGCGCTGCGCCATCATCACGCCCGCCATGTTGCGCTTGGGTGAAATCCACCACTGGGTGCCGGCAACGCCGCCCCAGTAAAACTCTCCCGCGGCATCGGCATGATCGAATGGCCCGGGCTTGAGGATCAGGCCGCCGGCCAGGCCATGCACCTTGCCCGGCTGTTCGCCCAGGGTGGCGAAACGGATCCACTGACCATCCGGCAACTGGTTGGTCATCGCCTGCGCAATCGTCTCGGGCTTGAGCAGCGTCGGCCCTGCCCGGCAGCAGGCTGCGGATCAGCGCCACCATGTCGGGCATGGTCGAGACGAGGCCGGCACCGCCGTTGAGGCGCGCGATCGGCGTCAGATAGGCGCCGGGGAAGGGCGCGTTGTCGGTGCGGGTGAGCCCCGGTTTCATCGGAGCCATGATGTCGGCGCCGGCGTAGTAGGCGACCAGACGGCCCTGATCCTTCTTCGGCACGACAAAGCCGGTATCCACCATGCCGAGCGGATCGAGGATGCGGGCCTTGATGAAGGCGTCAAAACTCTGGCCGCTGATGACTTCAACCAGCCGCGCGGTGACGTCGGTGGCGAGCGAATATTCCCAGGACGTGCCGGGATGATAGATCAGCGGCAGATCGGCCAGCACGTCCACCATCTGCGCCAGCGTGGTCAGGGGATTGTGCACGCCGCGCTCGTTGAGTGCCTTGAAGATGACGGTGCCGGGATCGAAGAAGCCGTAGCTCAGTCCCGAACTGTGGCTGAGCAGATGGCGGATGGTGATCGAGCTCTTTGCAGGCTCGGTGTCCTCGATGGAGTTCGCGCCGGGCCGCAGCACCTTGCGATTGCCCAGTTGCGGAATGAATTTCTCGATCGGGTCGTCGAGCCCAAGCTTGCCTTCATCGTACAGCAGCAGCGCCGCACAGGAGGTGATCAGCTTGGTGTTGGAGAACACGCGGAAGATATGGTCGGTGCGAAGTGGCGTCTGCGCTTCCTTGTCGGCCCAGCCGACGCAATTGACGTCGACGAGGTCGCGGCCGGACAGCACCGCCCAGGAAATGCCGGACAGCAGGTCGTTGTCGACGTAGCGCTGCATGGCCGCTTGCGCCGGCTTGAAATCATAGCCGCTGGCGGTGACCTTCATGTCTTCCATCTGCATTTCCCCTTCGCCGGCGGGCGTACCGCCGGACGGAATACGGTTGTTGATTGAGGGCCTGACTAGCAGTTTTGGCCGGTCGCAGGGAAGGGCGTCAGTCGCCGGTCTTCACGCCCGCATGCTTCAACAGTACGCGAGCGGCTTCCTTCGCCGCGCGCGCCATCGACGGGTCGTTGCGCACCAGATCCTGCGCGATGCAGCCGTCCACCAGCACGGCGAGTTGGGTCGCCAGTCCCTCGGAATCGGCGACGCCGAGCTGGTTGAGCAGATCGCGAAACCACAAGCGGCGGCTTTCCTTGAAGGCGACCGCGATCTTGCGCACCGCCTTGTCCTCGGCCCCCAGCTCGGCAACCGCGTTGACGAAGGGACAGCCGCGAAAATCCTTGGCGGAGAAACGGCGCTCCAGGAAATCGAAGGTTGCGAGAATCTGTTCGGCCGGCGGCTTGTCTGACGGCCGCGGCTGCACGAAGCGCCGCTCCAGATAGGCCGTGATCAACGCATCCTTGGAGGGGAAGTGGTTGTAAAGCGTGCGCTTGGAGATGCCGATCTCGGCCGCGATGGTGTCGACGCCGATGGCGCGAATTCCCTGCAGGTAGAACAGCTTGTCAGCGGTCTCGAGGATCCGCTCTTTCATATCGGGCTTTTGCTGCAGGGATGCCATGCGTTAGCTCGCGGGGTGCTTGCCTTGACGCCTGATCATAGCCCAATTACACAGGTCTGTGTAATCCAAATATTCGGGAATCGCAGGTCGAATTCGTCGATAGGCGGGCTCTCAGGAGAACAAGAACAATGTCCCTGCTGCAGATCCTGCGTCCCACGCTCCCCATTCTGATCGGCGCCTCGATGATGCTCACGCTGAGCATGGGCCTGCGGCAGAGCTTTGGCATCTTCATGCAGCCGCTGACCCACGACATCGGCATTTCGGTGTCGCAATTCACGCTGGCGCTCGCCGTGCAGAACCTCGCCTGGGGATTCCTGCAGCCGGTGGCCGGCGCGATGACGGTGCGCTACGGCTTCCGCCCGATCATGATCGTGGGCTCGGTCATGTACATCGTGGGCCTTGCGCTTGATGGCGACCGCGAATGGCATGATCCCGATCCTGATCGGTGCGGGCGTGCTGATCGGCACCTCGCTTGCGTGCACGGCCAATGCGATCGCGATGTCGGTGTCGGCACGCGCGGTGCCGGCGACGGTGCGCAGCACCGTGATGGGCATCGTCTCGGCGGCAGGCTCGCTCGGTGCGCTGATGGCGGCCCCGATGGGGCAGTTGCTCAATGAAGGTTTCGGCTGGCGCGTCGGCGTTGCCGGCTTCGTCATCCTGTCGCTGTTCATGCTGCCGGCCGCCTGGTACGCGGGCAGGGCGGACAAGATTCCGCTGCCGCCCAAGTCGGCCGAGGACATCGGCGATGCTTCGGCCGCGACTGCCGCCAAGATCGCGTTCGGCAACGCGTCGTTCGTGGTGATGACGCTGGCCTATTTCGTCTGCGGCATGCAGCTCGTCTTCCTCACCACGCATCTGCCGTCGTATCTCTTGATCTGCGGCCTCGATCCGATGCTGAGCGCGCAGACGCTCGGCATGATCGGCGGCTTCAACGTGCTCGGCAGTCTGTTTTTCGGCTGGGCCGGCCAGCGCTGGAACAAGCTGGCGCTGCTCGGGATGATCTACATCCTGCGCTCGCTGGCGCTGGCCTGGTACTTCATGCTGCCGGCGACGCCGCGCACCACGCTGCTGTTCGGCGCGATCATGGGCTTCCTCTGGATGGGCGTCGGCCCGCTGGTCGCAGGCGCCGTCGTCGAGATGTTCGGCCTGAAATGGCAGGCGATGATCCAGGGCCTCGCCTTCATGAGCCACCAGATCGGCTCGTTCCTCGGCGCCTATGGCGGCGGGCTGATCTACGACTCGCTCGGCTCCTACACCATGGCCTGGCGCATCGGCGTCGCGCTGGGGCTCGCCGGCGGCATCATCCAGGTCGCGTTCGCGCTGATCAGGCCGAGCCAGCCGCCGCTGGTAGCGGTGAGATAACTTTTACCTGGTCGGCCGTGGGAACTACGCGATTTGGCAATCGCGGAATCCGACGGGGGTTGCTCTGCTGGACCGCGCGAAACCTCAAGCCACTGCAAGGAGGCCTAACGACTACTGTTGGCCAATCGCTGCCGAATCCCGCAGCCGCGAATGCGTCTGCTGTCAGGGGAATACCGGACCTAGCCGACGCCCGGCCAAACCGCCGGTTTTGACCCGAAGCGGACTCAGTGCCGGTGGGCAACACCTGCGTGGCAAAAGCGCGCGGAGCTCTCACAAGCACGTTGTGCATCGCAAAAATTGGCTCTGCTCGGAGGAATCTGATTTACGTGACTAAGGGAATTTCTGTAGCTGTTTCGATTAAGATCAAGTGCGCGATCTGTCGGCATTCACCGCGAGCCGACATTACGGACTACTTGGGTTGCGAGCGCGCCTGATCTCGGTTGGCGGCCGTCGATATACTTCCGCAAACACGGTGTTGAATCGACGCAAGCTGCCGAAACCAGCGTGCACGGCAATCTCCGACATCGTAAGGTCGGTCTCGTCGAGAAGCCGCTTGGCCCGCTGGACGCGGGTGGTTTGAGCGACTTGCACCGGGCTGGCGCCCAGGTGTCTCTGGAACAACCTGGACAGATGCCTTGAACCGATCCCGAGGCGGTCGGCCAATGCCTCGACATTGCCGTCATCAAGGGCGCCGTCCGCGATGAGCCGGAGTGCGCGCTCGACGGTTGTCCGTGTCCCCATCCATGCCGGCGAGAATGGCGCGGCCTCTGGCCTACACCTCAGGCACGGTCGGAAACCCGCAAGCTCGGCGGCCGCTGCCGACGGATAGAACGTCACGTTAGCTGCCTTAGCGGGCTTCACCGGACAAACTGGGCGGCAATAGATGCGCGTCGTCCGCACGCCAGAAAAAAACATACCGTCGAAGCGGCGGTCCCGTCTGACGCGTGCTTGTTCGCACTGATTGATGTCGAGCATAGCGGCACTCATGTTCGACCGATGACAGAGTCCGAATCCGGCGAGCATCGAGAATACCTTCGATGATAAGCACGTGTCCAGCAACGCAGGAGGACGCATGCGCCACGTGCTCGACAATCCAGTTTGTAATGCATTGAATGGGCCACATGCCAATGTGGCCCTGAGGCATAGTCTTGCCCGGCACCGTCTTTTAGACGCGCCGTTTCCGCCAGCGCTGTCGCGCAAGCCCATTGTGGTGCCGGCATGACCGCACCGCAGCGCTATCCGGGTTGGTCCGTCGTCTGGGTCGCCTTCATCGTTGCTTTTTTCGCCTGGGGCATCGGTTTCCACGGGATGGGCGTTTTTCTTCAGACGCTTCATGCAACGAAAGGCTGGCCTATCGCGACGATCTCGGCAGCAATCACGGCGCACTTCCTGATCGGCGCCGCAATCGTGGTCTACCTACCGGAAGTGCACCGCAAGCTGGGTCTGGCACAGTCGACGATCCTGGGCGCCGCGCTGACGGCATTCGGAATCGTGAGCTGGTCGATCTCTGCATCACCTTCGCATCTGTTCGCGGCTGCGATATTCTCCGGCAGCGGTTGGGCGCTGACCAGTGGCGCGGCGATCAACGCGATGATTGTTCCGTGGTTCGACAAGGAAAGGCCGAAGGCGATCGGTCACGCCTTCAATGGCTCTAGTTTCGGCGGCGTGATATTCGCACCACTGCTTGTCGCCATGATCTCGCAACTTGGCTTCCCGCAAACCGCGCTCATCGTTGGCGGCTCGATGGTGTTGCTCGTTGCGCCGCTCGCCCATCGATGGCTGCGTCACGGTCCAGAGCAGCTGGGCTTGGCCGCAGACGGCATGCCGGGTGGTGCGGCCGCGACCTCGGGTGCGGGGAACTCCGTTCGATCATCACGTCGCGTCCTTATGAACTCACGCGCATTCGTGACGCTCACAGCGGCGTTCGCGTTGGCTCTATTCGCCCAAGTCGGCGTGCTGTCCCACCTGCTGCCGCACTTGTCGACGATCTTGGAAGCCAGCGGAGCGGCCATTGCAGTTAGCGTTACGACGCTATCGGCCGTCGCGGGACGCATGCTGCTGGCGAGACTGATCGGGAACAACGACCGACGATATGCGGCCTGCACCAATTTCCTCGTGCAGACCATCGGCGTCAGCATACTTTGCGTAGCCGATGCGGCGCCAATGCTCCTGCTGGGTTGTGTGCTCTTCGGCCTTGGCGTTGGCAATGTGGTATCGATGCCTACACTGATCGCCCAACAGGAGTTTCGAGCAGCCGACGTCGGCACCGTCGTCGCACTCGTCGTTGCCATCAATCAGGCGGTCTTCGCCTTGGCGCCGGCAATCTTGGGCGCTGTGCGTGATTTCGCGTCTAGCTACACTGCGTCGTTTGCCATTGCGGCGGCCATTCAAGTCGCGGCGGCCGGTGTCGTGCTGATTGGTCGTAACGGGATGTCAGCTGATCGCGGACCTAGCTGACGCGTTGCAGCAATCATCTCAAAAACCAAATCGTTACCTATCCAACAACAAGAGGAACTGAGAGATGCGCATTCTCATCGTTGGCGCGGGGGCCATTGGCGGATACTTCGGCGGCAGGATGCTGCAAGCTGGTCGCGACATCACCTTTCTGGTGCGGCCGCGCCGTGCCTCGGAGCTTGCCGCCGCAGGCCTCGTGATCAAAAGCCCGAACGGCGACGTAACGCTGAAAAATCCGCCTGTCGTCCAGGCCGACACCATCAAGGACAAGTTTGACGCGGTGCTGTTGAGCTGCAAGGCTTACGACCTCGACGATGCGGTCAAGTCGTTCGCGCCGGCGGTAGGCGAGAGGACCGCGATCATCCCGCTGCTCAACGGTATGCGTCATCTGGACGTTCTCGACAAAAATTTCGGCGCGAGCCACGTGCTCGGAGGGCTCTGCCTGACTGCGGTGACATTGAACGAGAAGCGCGAAGTGGTCCAGCTCGGCCCGGTGCAGTCGCTTGGTTTCGGCGAGCGCGACGGCAAAATGTCAGACCGGGTTCGCGCCATCGCGGACGTCGTCAGAAGCTGCAATTTCGACGGCGCGGCGAGCGAGACCGTCGTGCAGGACATGTGGGAGAAATGGGTTTTCCTCGCGTCGAACGCGGCCTCGACCAGCCTGATGCGCGCCCCGATCGGCATGATCCTGGCGGCCCCCGGAGGCAAGGACTTCCTGCTTGGCATTCTCGACGAATGCAGGGCGGTCGCGACCGCGGAAGGCTATCCGCCCCGCGCGCCTGCGCTGGAACGCGCGACAGGGATGTTGACCACGGAAGGCTCGCCGCTCACCGCATCGATGTTCCGCGACATCAAGGCGGGCCAACCGATCGAAGCCGATCATGTGATTGGCGACCTGATTGCGCGCGCCGACACCGCAAAAGTTCCCGTACCCCGGCTCCGCACGGCCTACACGCATCTGAAGGCCTACGAGCAAACGCGCGGCTGATTGACAAAGCCCGGACACTCGCTGCCTGCCACTCTGAAACCGCTTCACGAATGGGCGCGCGTGTGGGCCGAGAGAGACGCATAAGCTGGTGCGCCGAAGCAAATCGCACCTTTCTGCGTCGCAGCAAATGCGGTTCGCAGCGCGGCCGAATGGGCGCACAACGAATAGCACACGACGTCTGATCATCCGTGTCATCGGACGGCCGCTTGTGGCCCATCGCTGCCGAATCCCGCAGCCGTGAATACGTCCGCTGTCAGGAACGGAGCGGATCTAATTTACGCCCGGCCAAACCGCCGCTTCTGACCAAAGCGGAAACGAGAGTGGCGCAAATAAAAACGGGGCCACGAGGGCCCCGTTCAGTCAGAAACATTCCGCGATTTTACTTGATCTTGGATTCACGGAATTCGACGTGCTTGCGCGCGACCGGGTCGTACTTCTTCTTGACCAGCTTGTCGGTCATGGTGCGCGAATTCTTCTTGGCGACGTAATAGAAGCCGGTGTCGGCCGAGGACACGAGCTTGACCTTGATGGTGACCGCTTTGGCCATGGGGAGAGCCTCGAAATTGGGAAATCTGGCGCCGGCCAACCGGCCCGCATTCGGCCGGCAACCTAGCCGCAAACCGCCCAAAGTCAAGGTTTTCGGGCCCGAATCCGGCCGGAAAACCGGAAATTTGGCCTGCAAATCAAGGTTTTCTCGAACCTGCAGGGCAGCAATGCCGACAACTGCCTGTTCCCCGGGACATGCGCGTCCCGAGGCCTATTGGCAGGAGAAAAAAGTGCAGGCGGCATTCACGCAGAGCAGCGAGACGGATTCGGGTCGAGTTCTCGATGCCCTGGTACATGCGCCTCGTGTCGCTGCCGTTCCTCGCCGGCGGCCTCTATTTCACCTACTACTCGGCGCTGATCCTGCGCCAGGATCTGTTCGGCTACGGCTACTTCCGCGACGACTGGGTCGGTTTCGCTATGTGCCTCGTCTTCGCGCTGGTCGTAGGCATGCCGGGCCTCGTGCTGCTAACGTTGCGCTACATCGTCGATCTCGACCGGATATTGCAGCAGGTCATCGTCACCAAGAAATTCGGTCCGGTGAAATTCGAGAGCCCGCGCAAGCTCACCGAATTCAGGTTCCTCAGCATCACCGATCACAGCATCACCGACAAGGACGGCTGCGTGACGTCCACGTTCTATCACGTGAGCCTGTGCGGCGGAAAAGGCGTCACGCCGGTCATGCTGTCTTCGTTCGACAAGCGCAAAGAGGCGACCGTTTTCGCTCGCGAAATCGGCACGGTGCTCAAGCTGCCGCCCAAGGACTATGTCGGTACCGAGCCCGACGAGGACGCGTAAAGTTCAGTTCTCGAAGAACCGGTTCTTCGGCCGCGGCAGCCCGAGATTTTCGCGCAGCGTCGCGCCTTCATACTCGGTGCGGAAGATGCCGCGCCGCTGCAGCTCCGGCACCACCTTGTCGACGAAGTCGTCGAGCCCGGCCGGCAGATACGGGAACATGATGTTGAAGCCGTCGCTGCCAAAACTGGTCAGCCACTCCTCCATCTGGTCGGCGATGGTCTTGGGCGTGCCGACAAAGGCAAGCCCGCCATAGCCGCCGACGCGCTGCGCGAGCTGGCGCACCGTCAGCTTGTCGCGCGCGGCGGCATCGACCAGCCGCTGGCGGCCGCTCTTGCTGGCATTGGTTTCCGGAATCGGCGGCAACTGCCCGTCGGGATCGAAGCCGGAGGCGTCGGTGCCGAGCTGCGACCGAGAGCGAGGCGATGGCGCTGTCGTAATGGACGCGGCTGTCGAGCAGCGCGCGCTTTTCCTTGGCTTCCTCGACGCTGTCGCCGACGACGACGAACGCGCCCGGCAGGATCTTCAGATGCTCGCGATCGCGGCCGAGCTTGTCCATGCGGCCCTTGATGTCGGCATAGAGCTTTTGTCCGTCGGCGAGGCTGCCGCCGCCGGTGAACACGGCTTCCGCGGTTTCGGCCGCGAGCTGCCTGCCGTCCTCGGAGGCGCCGGCCTGCACGATCACCGGCCAGCCCTGCACGGGGCGGGCGATGTTGAGCGGCCCGCGCACCTTCAGGTATTTGCCCTTGTGATCGAGCACATGCATCTTCGCGGGATCGAAGTAGAGACCCGCTCTCGACGTCGCGCACGAAGGCGTCGTCGGCAAAGGAGTCCCACAGGCCGGTGACGACGTCATAGAATTCGCGCGCCCGCTTGTAGCGCTCGGCATGCTCCATGTGATCGTCGAGGCCGAAATTCAGCGCGGCGTCCGGATTGGAGGTGGTGACGATGTTCCAGCCCGCGCGGCCGCCGGAGATATGGTCGAGCGAGGCGAAGCGGCGGGCGACATGATAGGGCTCGTCGAACGTGGTCGAGCCGGTCGCGATCAGGCCGATCCGTTCGGTGGCGCCGGCCAGCGCCGACAGCAGCGTGAACGGCTCGAACGAGGTCACGGTGTGGCTGCGCTTCAGCGCATTGACCGGCATGTTCAGCACGGCGAGGTGATCGGCCATGAAGAAGGCGTCGAACTTGCCGGCTTCGAGCTTCTGGATCAGCTGCTTCAGATGCGCGAAAATTGAAATTGGCGTCGGGCCAGGCGCCGGGATAGCGCCAGGCGCCGGTGTGGATGCTGACCGGCCGCATGAAGGCGCCGAGCTTGAGTTGACGCTTTGCCATTGCCCCATTCCGTCATGGTTGTTGTTGGGGAAGAGATAGGGACGCCGGGACGCCGCGCCAGCGGAAGACTATTCCGTTTTTGGGCCGATAGGCAGAATGCCCGTCATTCCAGGGCGAGCGAAGCGAGAGCCCGGAATCCATAACCACGATGCAAGCAAAAAGAAATAGGGCTCGTTTTATAGGGTTTCCGGGAGACGACTCCCGCCGATACTGTCAATCGATACTGTCACTGTTGAGCTGGACTACCATTGACCCTCGGCGAGATGGGCGTGAGCGGCGTGCTGATCTACCGCCGCCATGCTCTCGCAGGCAAGGCCGAGCGGCACGATCCCGCCAAAGGGGGTCGAGAGGCGAGACCGTGCCGGGCTTTACACAGGACGCGGATCAGAGCGGCGGTCGATCACACATCCTGCAAGCGTCTAGCCTTATGGTGTATAAATTTCGCCGCTATGAGCGTTTCCGCGAACAGCGTAGTAAGCGTCTGACTGTTGGGCGGCTGCCCGTCCTTGGCTTCTTCCTCGGCCAACAATGTCAGCAGCATTTTGTGCCGATCTTCATCCCTTGATGGGTCACGTTCACTTTCTGCGATCAGCGCTCCATAATGCGCGATGTTTTGATCGTGGATGAAGCTGCGCATGACGACCTCCACCCATGGACGGGTCGTTAAAGGCTGCGCTCAAGCAGGATTGGAATTCGTGAGCTGTTTTGCTCACCCGGGTAAGTTATTGCGCTGGTCATGGTCCGGAACTGGGCACCAAATTATCCGCCGAAGGTGGGGCGTGATCCACTTCGGCGCTCGACGAGGCACTGGGTCAATAGCCGGGATAGGGGTGCCCAATCTCCGTATCGCTACCCTGCATTGTGCCATCGTGAAGGCGCCCGATTCGCGACAGGGAAGTGAGGACAGATGAACTGGAAAACCTTGCTGAATGATTTGCGGAAAAGTCATCAGCAGTTTAAGCTTCGTCGTTCTCCTCCTCACCGTTGTGCACGATTGGGGCCCGCGCCTTCGGCGCGTCCCGGAATGACAAGGGAGAGATCGGCGGCCTTACGCCCCCAGCACGTCCCGATGCATCTTGCCGCCGTAGAAGTGGAAGAACGGCACATCCGCGTCGTGGCGAAGCGGTCCGGTGGCGAGGCGGCGGTCGAGTTCGCCAAGCACGTTCTTGGTCATGGCGTGCGCGTCGGCGAGCGGCTTTGAGCCGATCTCGACCCACACCAGCTCCACCAGTTCGGCATCGGCATGGATCACGCCTTCGACGCGGTGCGCGATGGCGGAGGCATCGGCCGTGAAGAAGCGGGTATCGAAGCGGCGGACGCGGCCGGGCGGGGTGATCGCGCGCGCGATCAGGAACAGGCCGGAGGGATCGGGCAGCAGGCCCGCTTCCGCAAATGACTTCCAGGCGCCTTCGAGCTTGCCTGGTTTTTCCACCTTGCGGCCGAGACAGAGCCCGGTCTCCTCGCAGGCTTCGCGGATCGCGGCATTGGCCAGCGCCTTGGCGCGGCCGGGCGTGATCTTCGGGCTGCCCTTGAGCAGGTTCGCCTCAAGCTCTTTCGTGATCGGTGCTGCCACCGGGACGCGATTGTCCGCCTTGTCGACGCGGCCGCCGGGGAAAACGTATTTGCCCGGCATGAACACCACGTTGTCGTGACGCTTGCCGACCAGCACCTTCGGCTTCGCGGCCGTGCGGTCGATCAGGATCAGGGTCGCTGCGTCCCTGGGCCGGAAATACGGATGGTGGTCGGCTTCTTTCTCTTCCTTCTCGGCGGGCGCTGCTTGGTTCATTCCATCCCCAATTTGTTCTTATTTGCTCTTGCCGACGATCTCAGCCCGGTGAAATCTCGTCTTGCGTATTCTCGTCAAATCCGTGCATGCGCAGCGCCCATTGCATGCCCACCACTGCGCCCTTGACCGGCTGCAGCAGCAGCAGCGAGGCGACGAAGGTGAACGGCAGATAGATCGACAGCTGCAGCCACACGGCCGGCGAATAATTGGTCTCGATCCAGAGCGCCATCGGTACCACGATGTGGCCGACGATGACGATGACGAGATAGGCGGGCAGGTCGTCGGCGCGGTGCGGAGTGAAGTCCAGCCCACAGGCCGTGCAGTTGTCGGCGGTCTTCAGGAAGGCACGAAACAGTTTTCCCTCGCCGCAGCGCGGGCAGCGGCCGCGAAAGCCGCGCTTCATCGCGCTCCAGAGATCGCGCTTCTGCGCCGATGGCGGTCTCGCGGGTCCACACGGTCGATGTGCTTACCGTTTCCATGACTTGCCTTTCCCGGATTTACCGGATTTTTGCTTGCCGCGCTTGCGCTCCTTGTGGCGCCCGGCGACATGCGCGCGTTCTTTTTCCGTCCGCTGGGATTTCAGCACATCACGCTTGCCGTCACGCTTCCGGCCGCGCGGTACGATCTGACCCTCAGATAGTAACTCGAAGCGCAGCGCGCCAGCTACAGGTGCAGCTTCTACCAGACGGACGTCGACGACGTCCCCCAGCCGGTGCATGGCACCGCTGCGCGAACCGACCAGCGCGTGGCGGGTCTCGTCGTAGTTGAAATATTCGGTGCCGAGCGTGCGGATCGGGATGAGGCCGTCGGCGCCGGTCTGGTCGAGCTTGACGAACAGCCCGGCGCGGGTGACGCCGGAAATGCGGCCCTGAAACGTCGCGCCGACGCGGTCGGCGAGGAAATGCGCGATCAGCCGGTCGGCGGTCTCGCGCTCGGCCTTCATGGCGCGGCGTTCGGTGGCGGAAATCTGCGCCGAGATCTCGGCGAGATGTTCCAGCGTTTCGTCTGATGGCAGCGCGCCTTCGCCCAGGCCCAGTGCGCGGATCAGCGCGCGATGCACGACCAGATCGGCGTATCGCCGGATCGGCGAGGTGAAATGCGCGTAGCGGCGCAGGTTGAGGCCGAAATGGCCGTAATTCTCGGCGGAATATTCCGCCTGCGCCTGCGAGCGCAGCACCACCTCGTTGACCAGCGGCTCGTGGTCCTCGCCCTTCACCTGCGCCAGCACGCGATTGAACGCGGTGGGACGCAACGCGCCGGCCTTGGCAAAGGAGAGGTCGAGCGTCTTCAGAAATTCCTGGAGGTTGTGCACCTTCTCCTGCGTCGGCTGGTCGTGCACGCGGTAGATCAGCGGCAGGCCCTTCTTCTCCAGCATCTCGGCCGCCGCGACGTTGGCGAGGATCATGAATTCCTCGATCAGCCGGTGCGCGTCGAGCCGCTCCGGCACGATGACGCGATCGACGGTGCCGTCGGGCTTGAGCAGGATCTTTCGCTCGGGCAGATCGAGATCGAGCGGGTCGCGCTCGTCGCGCGCGCGTTTCACCAGCTCGTACGCCGCATAGAGCGGCTTCAGGATCGGATCGAGCAGGGGGCCGGTGATGTCGTCCGGCCGGCCGTCGATCGCGGCCTGCGCCTGCGCGTAGGCGAGCTTGGCCGCGGAGCGCATCAGCACGCGATGAAAGGTGTGCGAGCGTTTGCGGCCGTCGGCGCCGATCACCATCCGCACCGCCAGCGCACCGCGCGGCTCGCCCGGCACCAGCGAGCAGAGGTCGTTGGAGATGCGCTCGGGCAGCATCGGCACGACGCGGTCGGGGAAATAGACCGAATTGCCGCGGATCAGCGCATCGCGGTCGAGCGCCGAGCCCGGCCGCACGTAAAAGGCGACGTCGGCGATGGCGACATGAACGATATAGCCGCCCTTGTTGTTCGGGATCGGGATCGGGCTCGGCATGAACGGCGTCGTCGTGATCCTTGGCGTCGGGCGGATCGATGGTGACGAGCGGAATGTTGCGCCAGTCCTCGCGGCCCTCCAGCGTGGCAGGCTTTGCCGCCTCGGCCTCGCGCAGCGCCGAGGGCGTGAAGACCTGCGGGATTTCGTGGGCGTGGATCGCGATCAGGCTGATCGCCTTTTCGCTGGCGAGCGAGCCGAGCCGCTCCTTGACCCGGCCCGAGGCAAGGCCATAGGCGCGGGTGCGGATCAAATCGACGCTGACGAGGTCGCCGTCTTCGGCGCCCCCGCTGTCGGCTTGCGCAATGTTCAGCTCGCGGCCGGCCTGCTTCTTGTCGACGGAGACGAGGCGTCCGCTGCCGTCAGGGTTTTTCCGGAAGATGCCGAGCGCGCGCGTCTGGGATTTCGCGATGACACGAATGACGCGGCCGCGATACGGCGTGCCGTCGGCCTCGTCCGTTTTCTCGACACGAAGCAGGGCGCGGTCGCTGACACCGGCGGCGGTGCCGGGCTGCGGCCGGCGTGGAACCACGATGCGGATCTTTGGCGCGGTGCCGCTCTCTTCTTCGTCCCATTCGGTGGGCGTGGCGAGCAGTTCGCCGTCGCTGTCGCGGCCGGTGATGTCGGCAAGCACGGTGTGCGGCAGTTCGGCCGGCTGGTGCATCTTGCGACCGCGCTTGGCGACCGCGCCTTCGTCGGCGAGCTCGCGCAACAATGCGCTTCAGCTCGACACGGTCGGCGTTCTTCAGGCCGAACTCGCGCGCGATCTCGCGGGTGCCGACCTTGCCGGGATGGGCGCGGATGAAGGCGAGGATGGCGTCGCGGCCCGGAAAGCCCTGCTCGCGCCGCCTGTTCACCCGCGTCCCTTACCCGCGCTCTTCTTGGCGGGCGTCTTGGTGGCCGCTGCCGGTTTCGATGCGGAAGTCTTGGCATCGGGCGCAACCGGCGCGCGCGCCTTGCTTGCCGCCTCCGACTTCGGCTTGGCCGCAGCCTTCTTCGCGACAGCCTTCTTGGCCGGCTTTGGCCGCGGAGTCCGCGGCTTCAGGCTTCGCCTTCTTCGCAGGCGCCGCCTTCTTGGCGCCGCGCTTGGGCTTGCTGCCGCCCTTGGCCGCGCGCTCGTCGATCAGCGAAATCGCCTGCGCCAGCGTGATCGTTTCCGGCGGCGCGATGTCGCTCGGGATGGTGGCGTTGACGCCACCGGCGGTGACATAGGCGCCGTAGCGGCCGTTCTTCAATGCAACGCCGCCGAGACTGGGATGATCGCCCAGCGGCTTGCCGGGATCGGCGCCGAAGCGGCGGCCGCTCGGGCCTTTTGCCACTTTTTCGGCAATCAACGTCACCGCGCGGTTGAGGCCGATGTTGAAGACGTCGTCGCCGGCCTCAAGGCTCGCATAGGTCTTGTCGTGCTTGACGAACGGCCCGAAGCGGCCGAGCCCGGCCGTGATCGGTTCGCCGCTCTCCGGATGTCTTCCGACTTCGCGCGGCAGCGACAACAGCTTCAGCGCCGCCTCGAGATCGACATCGCCGGGCGAGGTATTCTTTGGAAGACCCGCGCGCTTCGGCTTCTCGTCCTCGGCATAATCCTTCTGCTCGCCGAGCTGGATATACGGCCCGAAACGGCCGGCCTTCACCACGACATCGCGATCGGTCTCGGGATCCTTGCCGAGCACGCGATCGGCGCTCGCTTCGGAATCGGCGGCGAGGGGACGCGTGTAGCGGCACTCCGGATAATTGGTGCAGCCGACGAAGGCGCCGAACTTGCCGGCCTTCAGGTTGAGCTTTCCTGTGCCGCAGGTCGGGCACTGCCGGACATCGCCGCCATCCGCGCGGGCGGGGTAGATGTGCGGGCCCAGCATCGCGTCCAGCGCATCGAGCACCTCGGCAACGCGGAGGTCCTTGATGTCGTTCACCGCGGCGATGAATCCACCCCAGAATTCCTTCAGCACTTGCTGCCAGGAAATCTCGTTGTTGGAGACACGGTCGAGCTTTTCCTCGAGATCGGCGGTGAAGTCATACTCGACATAGCGCGCGAAGAAGTTTTCCAGGAACGCGACGACGACGCGGCCCTTGTCCTCGCCATGCAGGCGCTTCTTCTCGAGCTTGACGTAGCCGCGGTCCTTCAAGACCTGCAGGATCGAGGCATAGGTCGAGGGCCGGCCGATGCCGAGCTCTTCCATGCGCTTGACCAGCGAAGCTTCCGAGAAGCGCGGCGGCGGTTCGGTGAAATGCTGGGTGACGGCGAGATCCTGCCGCTTCAGCGCCTCGCCTTCGCTCATGGCGGGCAGGCGGCGCGAATCCTCGTCTTCCTCGTCGTCGCGGCCTTCCTGATAGAGTGCGAGAAAACCGTCGAACTTGATGACCTGGCCGGACGCGCGCAGTTCCAGCATGCGGGAGCCGGCCTTGGCCTCGATATCGACCGTGGTGCGCTCGAGCTCGGCCGATTCCATCTGGCTCGCGATGGTGCGGGTCCAGATCAGGTCGTACAGCCGGGCCTGGTCGTTATCGAGCTTGCGGCGCATGTCGGCGGGCCGGCGCGACAGATCGGTCGGGCGGATCGCTTCATGCGCTTCCTGTGCGTTCTTGGCCTTGGTCTGGTACTGGCGCGGCGCGTCCGGCACATAGGCGTTGCCATAGTCTTCGCCGATCACCTTGCGCGCCTGGGTGATCGCGGAAGGATCGATCTGCACGCCGTCGGTGCGCATATAGGTAATGAGGCCGGTGGTCTCGCCGCCGATGTCGATGCCCTCATAGAGCCGCTGCGCGACGCGCATGGTGTGCGCCGGCGCGAAGCCGAGCTTGCGGCTGGCTTCCTGCTGCAGCGTGGAGGTGGTGAAAGGCGCCTGCGGATTGCGACGGGCAGGGCGCGCCTCGACGGTCGAAACCTTGAAGAGCGCTGCCTCAATGGCCTTTTTCAGGTCTTCGGCTTCCGCGCCGGAGCCGATGTCGAGCCGCTGGATCTTCTTGCCGTCGGCGCCGACCAGACGCGCCTCGAAGGCGTCGCCGCGCGGCGTGGTCAGGGTCGCCACCAGCGACCAATATTCCCTGGCGACGAACTTCTCGATCTCGAGCTCGCGGTCGCAGACCAGCCGCAGCGCGACCGACTGCACCCGCCCCGCAGAGCGCGCGCCGGGCAGCTTGCGCCAGAGCACGGGGGAGAGCGTGAAGCCGACCAGATAATCCAGCGCGCGGCGCGCCATATAGGCATCGACCAGCGCGCCATCGATCTGGCGCGGCGACTTCATGGCGTCGGTCACCGCCTGCTTGGTGATGGCGTTGAACACCACGCGCTCGACTTTCTGATCCTTCAGCGCGCGTTTCTCCTTCATCACCTCAAGCACGTGCCAGGAGATGGCCTCGCCCTCGCGATCGGGGTCGGTCGCCAGAATCAGGCGGTCGGCGCCCTTCAGCGCCTTGGCGATGTCGTTGAGCCGGCTATTGGCCTTGGGATCGATCTCCCAGATCATCTGGAAATTGGCGTCGGGATCGACCGATCCGTTCTTGGCGGGGAGGTCGCGGACGTGGCCGAACGACGCCAGGACCTCGTAGGAGGACCCCAGATATTTGTTGATCGTCTTGGCCTTGGCCGGCGATTCCACAATGACGATATTCATGTCATTCCAATAGCTTACGCGAAAAACATCAAGCCGGTTCCGCGAGAACTCGCGACCGGCTGATGGGACCCGAACATGGGTGGTGAGGCCGCCCCTGTCAAATCGAAGGATATTGAAGGGGGAGCGCGGCAGTAGAAATACCTGTACTAAAAGTTGTATTTTACCGCCCTAGAGTTGCGGGCTCCATGCGTGTATTCGGGGTGAATCGCGTCATTTCGGAACGGATTTTGAGCAAGGCTGGGGGCGGGCGGAAACGGCGGGCTTCGGGGGCGGACACCCCGGGCGCCGATTTCTATGGCGGCGGCGGTCCGGAGGAAGCGGCGGCCTTTATCGCCGAGACGTCGGCGGAGCTGTCCAAGATCGCGCGGCGCCACGGCCTCAATACGCTCAGCCATTTGCTTGATATGACGCAACTCGAAGCCGACGACTGGCTGCGCAATCGCCGTCGGCTGTCCTAGATCGGGCTCAGGCGGGCAGCGGCCGCCAGCGTTTTCCGCCGCGCGGCTTCAGCGCGGTATCACCAGCCTCGAGCAGCCGCCCGTCCTGCGAATACAGCGCGAGCTTGCGCACCGGCTTGCCCTTCTCGCGGTCGACCAGGAAGGTCGCGATCTCCTCGGGATGCGCGTCGAACTCCTCGCTCCATTGCCGCAGCGCCACCAGGACCGGAAACACGCCACGGCCCTTCGGGGTCAGCCGGTACTCCTGATAGGCGCTGCCGTCGGAGGCGGGCGCCGTTGCGAGGATGCCCTGGTCCACCAGCGTGCGCAGCCGCGCGGTGAGGATGTTTTTCGCTAGCCCCAGCTTCTTCTGGAATTCACCGAAGCGGCTGACGCCGAACAGCGCCTCGCGGATGATCAGCAGCGACCACCAGTCGCCGAGCGCCTCCAGCGAGCGGGCGATCGGGCAGTCGTCGCCCTCGAAGCTTGTCCGTTTCACCATCATGACCTCCGCGGTTCGCGATCGCCGGCGGATCACGGCCTTGTGTGGTTGCATTATAAAACCAGATGCCCTAGCTAAGCAATCTAGTTTAATAATGCAACCACTTGAGGAGGCGGCATGAGGCTGAAGAACAAGACGGCATTGATCACCGGCGGCAACAGCGGCATCGGGCTTGCGACGGCGCGCGTATTCGTGGCGGAGGGGGCGAAGGTGGTCATCACCGGCCGCAACCGCGAGACGCTGGATGCCGCGGCGAAGGAATTGGGGCCGAACGCGCTCGCGCTGGTGGCCGACGTCAATGACAGCGCCGCGACCGAAGCCGCGGCCCGGCAAGGCGCGGAAAAATTCGGCAAGTACGACATCCTGTTCGTCAATGCCGGCATTGCCGGCGCCACGCCGCTGGGCACCGCCACGCGCGACGTGTTCGAGAAGGTCATCAGCACCAACCTCACCGCGGTGTTCTTCACGGTGCAGGCGGCGCTGCCCTACCTCAACGACAATGCCTCGATCATCCTCAACGGTTCGGTGATTTCGGTGCTCGGCAATCCCGGCTATTCCGCCTACGGCGCTTCCAAGGCCGGCGTCCGCGCGCTGGCGCGCATCATGGCGTCCGAGCTGTCGCCGCGCGGCATCCGCGTCAACGTGGTGGCGCCGGGCGCGACCCGGACGCCGATCTGGGGGGCTGCGACCGCGACGCCCGAGGCCGAGAAGGTATTCGAGGCCCGGATGAACCGCTCGACGCCGCTCGGCCGCCTCGGCGAGCCCGACCACGTCGCCAAGACCGTGCTGTTCCTGGCCTCCGACGATGCCGCGCATGTGCAGGCGCAGGAGCTGTTCATCGACGGCGGCGCCACGGCTTCGCCTGCGGGTGCGCCGATCTATCGTTGACGCCTTCGCAAATTATCGAATCCCGTCAGCGTCTTCCCGTGCGTTTTCTTTCTCGGGTTGCGCTGGCGGGATTCTTCGTCCGTTGCACGTATTTGCTCACAGGCGCGCGATGCGTTGAACCTTTGTCGCACCCCCAAGACAGCTTTATGGGCCGGGAGTTTTTTTCATTGGTTGGAGAGCCGACATGCCCAAAGCCGCTCGTATCTCGCCATCGATTGCTTCGACTTCGCAGCGTTCCGATACTTACGAACTGATTTCAGTCGCGTTGTTTTCAGGTGCTGGTCTTTTGATCTCGCTCGTCGCCATCATTGCAGGCGTACAGGGCGTCTGGTCCTGACGTTACGTCTAGATCAGCGACACCATTCCGCCGCCATGGCGCTCGAGCCGGCCCGCCAGCTCGAGCTCGAGCAGCACCGTGCGCACGATGGCGGGTGAGGCGCCGGACATGCGGATCAGGTCGTCGAGGCTGACCGGGCTCGGCCCGAGCAGCGCGACGATGCGCGCGCGTTCGCCGCTGCCGGGATCGGCTTCCGAATATTCGTCGTCGGGTTCTTGCAGCGCGTGCCGGCCGCGCCATGATCGGCTGCACGGCGTTGATGATGTCGGCGGCTTCGGTGGCCAGCGTCGCGCCCTGCTTGATCAGATCGTTGGTGCCGGCGGCGCGCGGATCGAGCGGCGAGCCCGGCACGGCAAACACTTCGCGGCCCTGTTCGGCTGCCATCCGCGCCGTGATCAGCGAGCCCGAGCGCTGCGCCGCTTCCACCACGACGACGCCGAGCGAGGCACCTGAGATCAGGCGGTTGCGGCGCGGGAAATCATGGGCGCGCGCGACATGGCCGAGCGGCATTTCGGAGATCGCGGCACCCGTCTCCAGCAGCGCAAACAGCAGGTCTTCGTGCTCCGGCGGATAGATCCGGTCCGGTCCGCCGGCCAGCACCGCGACGGTGCCGCCACCGAGGCTGGCGCGATGCGCCGCCTGATCGATGCCGCGCGCAAGGCCCGAGATGACGACAAAGCCGGCATCGGCAAGATCGCGCGCCAGCGATTGCGCGAATTTCGAGGCCAGCGCCCGAGGCATTGCGCGAGCCGACGATCGCAATCATCGGCCGCATCAGCGCCTCGAGCGTGCCGCGCACCGCGAGCAGGGGCGGCGGATCGTCGATCATGGCGAGCCGCGGCGGATAGGCGGCCTCGCCGGGCGCAACGCAGGCTGACGCCGAGCTTGCTGCAGGCCGCAAGCTCGGCGCGCGCGTCGTCCTCGCTGCAGATGCGGCCCGGCCGCGCTGCGCCGCCGCGCCGCGCCAGCTCCGGCAGCCGCTCCAGCGCAGCCGCCGCATCGCCGCAATGGCGGAGCAGGGCGTGGAAGGTGCGCGGCCCGACATTGTCCGAGCGGATCAGCCGCAGCCGGTTGAGCCGCTCGGTGTCGGTGAGATGCGTCGTGCTGGTTGCGCGGTCGTGCATGCACGGCCAGTGTTGCGCAACCGCAAGATGCGATCAAGCGCTTCGACTCGCTTGCTCAGGCGGCGGCAGAGGCTTCGTAAGAAGCGCGGGGAGGAACATGCCGATGATCTCGCTTGCCGATTTGCAGCGCCGTATCGCCAAGGGCGAACTGTCCGCCGACGCCGCGATAGCGCAATCCTTGGAAGCGATCGCCGCGCAGGACAAGGCAATCGGCGCCTTCGTCTGCCACGATCCGCAGGCGCGGGCGGCGAAAGAGGGTCCGCTGCGCGGCATCGCTGTCGGCATCAAGGACATCATCGACACCGCCGACTTTCCGACCGAGATGGGCTCGCCGATCTATCGCGGCAATCGTCCGCGTGGCGATGCGCCGGTCGTGGCCATGCTCAAGCGGGCGGGCGCGACCATCGTCGGCAAGACCACGACCACGGCCTTTGCCGCCAATGATCCGACCGCCACGCTCAATCCGCACAATCACGGCCACACGCCGGGCGGATCGTCGTCGGGCTCGGCGGCTTCCGTCGGCGGCGGGCATGATCCCGCTGGCGCTGGGCACGCAGACCGGCGGCTCGGTGATCCGGCCGGCCTCGTTCTGCGGCGCGGCGGCGATCAAGCCGAGCTACCGGCTGCTGCCGACCGTCGGCGTCAAATGCTTTTCGTGGACGCTCGACACCGTCGGGCTGTTCGCGGCCGGTGTGGAAGATCTCGCATGCGGCCTTGCCGCGATGACGGGGCGGCCGGAGCTGCTGCTGCCGGCGTCGATAGCGCCGCCGCGCATCGGCGTGGTGACGCAGGATTTTGCCGGCGAAGGTAGAGCCGGCCAGCATCGAAGCGCTGCAGCTGGCCGTGCGCGCCAGCGAGCGCGCCGGCGCCAACGTGCGCACGCTCGCGCTGCCGGAGATCTTTGCGGAGGCCTGGCGCATCCATACCCCGTTGCAGCAATTCGAGGCGCATCAGGCGCTCGGCTGGGAGTATCGCGAGCGCTACGACGAAATGGCGCCGCTGCTGCGCGGCCGGCTCGACGAGACCCGCAACATCAAGCCAGCCGAATACGACGAGGCGCAGGCGATCACGGCGAAAGCCCGCAACGCGCTCGGTCTCGTATTCGAGCAGGTCGACGTGTTGCTCACCTATTCGGCGCCGGGCGCACCGCCCAAGGGCCTGGACTCCACCGGCGACCCGCGCCTCAACCGGCTCTGGACCTTGCTGGGCACGCCCTGCGTCAACGTTCCGACGCTGATGGCGGAAGGCAATCTGCCCGTCGGCGTGCAGGTGATCGCGCCCTATGGCAGCGACGCAAAGGCGCTCGCCGCCGCGCGCTTTGTCGAGCAGGCGCTGAAGCGCTAGCTACTTCTGCCCGATCTTGCCTTCGGTGCCGGCCTGCAGCCGCTTGATGTTTTCGCGGTGCGCGCAGAACAACAGCAGCGTCAGCACGGCGAACAGCGAGGCGAGCGCGGGATGGCCGAACCACCACAGGAAAATCGGCGTGACAAAAGCTTGCGACCAGCGCCGACAGCGACGAGTAGCGGGAGGTGAAGGCGGTCGCGAGCCAGATCGCGCCGAACACGACGGCCGCCGGCCAGAACAGGCCGAGCAGCACGCCGATATAGGTGGCGACGCCCTTGCCGCCCCTGAATTTCAGCCAGACCGGGATAGAGGTGGCCGAGGAAGGCGCCGAGGCCCGCCAGCATCGCGGCGTTCGGCCCCCACAGTAGCCGGCGATCAACGACCGCGGCGGTGCCCTTGAGCATGTCGCCGAGCAGCGTCGCCGCGGCCAGCCACTTGTTGCCGGTGCGCAGCACATTGGTGGCGCCGATACTGCCGGAGCCGATCGAGCGCAGGTCCTGCGTGCCCGCAAGTTTGGTCAGGATCAGCCCGAACGGAATCGAGCCGAAGAGATAGCCGATGACGAAGCGCGACCGGCAGGAAGGCTTCAGGTCCCATCGGCGGCGCTCCCCCGGCAATTTTCTCGCGCATCGCGCACTTCGCTTGAAACGCGTCAGACGTGCTCATAGACCGTGCGTCCGCCGACAATAGTACGCACGACGCGGCCGGAGAAGCGGGCTTCGTCGAACGGCGTGTTCTTGCACTGCGATTTGAGGTCGGCGGGATCGAGCACCCAGGGCGTATCGGGGTCGATCACGACGACGTCGGCCGGCGAGCCGCGCGCGCAGCG
Source organism: uncultured Alphaproteobacteria bacterium (assembly GCA_963726865.1). Classification (GTDB taxonomy): domain Bacteria; phylum Pseudomonadota; class Alphaproteobacteria; order Rhizobiales; family Xanthobacteraceae; genus Bradyrhizobium. The sequence goes on from CAVSEE010000020.1 coordinate 229,577, forward strand.
AACCGCCGGGCAGCCCGAGCAGTTCGGCCGGGCGGGTCGACATCGCGCGGATCAGCGTCTTGAAATCGAGGTCGCCGTTATGGATCAGCCGCAGGCCCGCCGGCAGCATGGTCTGCAGGCCGACCGCGCCGGCGGCGGCTTCCGCGAACGGCAGGCGCTTGACCTCGACGTCCTGCGGATTGTGGTCGGACATGATGACGTCGACGAGGCCGGAGGCGAGGGCGGCGACCAGCGCCTGGCGGTCTTGCTCGGTGCGCAGCGGCGGCGACAGTTTCAGGAACGTCCGGTACGGGCCGATGTCGTTCTCGTTCAGCGTCACATGGTTGATCGACACCGACGCGCTGACATCGGCGCCGGCATCGCGGGCGCGCTTGAGGATGTCCAGCGACTCGATCGAGGTCAGCGAGGCCGCGTGGTAGCGGCCGCCGGTCAGCGCGGCGAGGCGCATGTCGCGCTCCAGCATCACCGTTTCGGCGGCGTTGGGGATGCCGACCAGCCCGAGCCGCGTCGCGAACTCGCCCTCGTTCATCACGCCTTCGCCGACGAGGTCGGGGTCTTCGGTGTGGTGCACGATCAGCGCGTCGAAGTCGCGCGCATAGGTCAGCGCGCGGCGCATCACCTGCGCATTGGTGACGCTCCTGTCGCAGTCGGTGAAGGCGACGGCGCCGGCGGCCTTCAGCAGGCCGATCTCGGTCATCTCCTCGCCGCGCATGCCCTTGGTCAGCGCCGCCATCGGGTGGATGTTGACGATCGCGGTGTCGCGGGCGCGGCGCAGCACGAAGTCGACGGTCGCCGAATTGTCGATGACGGGCGAGGTATCCGGCTGGCAGATGATGGTGGTGATGCCGCCGGCCGCTGCCGCCTGGCTCGCGGAAGCAAAGGTCTCGCGGTGGCTGGCGCCGGGCTCGCCGACAAAGGCGCGCATGTCGATCAGGCCGGGGGCGACGATCTTGCCGGCGCAGTTGATGATGTCGGTGCCTTCGGGCACGCCGGCCGCGCCAATGCCGCGCTGCGTGTCGCGGATCACGCCGTCGGCAATCAGCACGTCGCCGGGGCCGTCGAAATCTCTGCGAGGGATCGACGACGCGGGCGTTGGCGAGCAGGATCGGGCGGCGGTCGGTCAGCATGGCATCACGCGTTCGGCAGGTTGCGGGCGAGCGCTTCCAGCACCGCCATCCGCACCGCCACTCCCATTTCCACCTGTTCGCGGATCAGCGACTGCGCGCCGTCGGCGACCGCGGAGTCGATCTCGACGCCGCGGTTCATCGGTCCCGGGTGCATCACCAGCGCATCGGGCTTGGCGTAAGCCAGCTTCTTCTGGTCGAGCCCGAAATAATGGAAATACTCGCCGGTGGAAGGCACGAACGAGCCGTTCATGCGCTCGCGCTGCAGCCGCAGCATCATGACGATGTCGGCGCCGTCGAGCCCCTCGCGCATGTCGCGCGCCACTTCGACGCCCATCCGTTCGATGCCGTGCGGCAGCAGCGTGGACGGCGCGACGACGCGCACCCGCGCGCCCATGGTGTTGAGCAGGAGGATATTGGAGCGGGCGACGCGCGAATGCATGACGTCGCCGCAGATCGCGACCACGAGCCCCTCGATGCGGCCCTTGTTGCGGCGGATGGTCAGCGCATCCAGCAGCGCCTGGGTCGGATGCTCGTGGGCACCGTCGCCGGCATTGATCACGGAACCGTCGACCTTGCGCGCCAGCAGTTCCACCGCGCCGGAGGCGTGGTGACGCACCACCAGGATGTCCGGGTGCATGGCGTTGAGCGTCACCGCGGTGTCGATCAGGGTCTCGCCCTTGCGCATGGACGACGAGGACACCGACATGTTCATGACGTCGGCGCCGAGGCGTTTGCCGGCGATCTCGAACGAGGACTGGGTGCGGGTCGAGGCCTCGAAGAACAGGTTGACCTGGGTGCGGCCGCGCAGCGAGGTGCGCTTCTTGTCGACCTGGCGGTTGAGCTCGACATATTCCTCGGAAAGGTCGAGCAGGCCGGAAATATCGGCAGCGGAAAGCCCCTCGATTCCCAGCAGATGCCGGTGACCGAGGACGAAGGTCGATTTCGATAGGGATGTCATTAAAGCGAGAGCTATAGGCGCGGACGGGGGGCGGGGCAAGCGCGAATCCGGCATGGCGGAGTTATCCCCGGGTCTGTCGCGGACAGGGTAAACAGACAGGGTAACAGCGGTGTCGCCGGGTTGGCGCCGGGCATCCAGGCGCTGCCGAGCGAGATGCGGGAATGCGGAATTTGAAGCGGATTGTCTAGCGGTCGTGCTGACTGAGCTGCGCGGCACTTGCGCGCCCGTCACGGCGGCCCATGCCCAAAGCCTGCCCGGCGGTTTCGTCTATCTGCGCGACATCGATCCCACCATCATCCAGGACATCCGCTACGCCACGTCCAACAATTTCGTCGGCCATCCGCTGGCGGGCTATCAGGCCGGCGAATGCGTGGTGAAGCGCGAGGTCGGGCTGCGGCTGAAGAAAATCCAGGAGGAACTCGCCAGGCAAAAGCTGTCGCTGAAAATGTTCGACTGCTACCGGCCGACGCGGGCGGTCGATGGACATGGTGAAGTGGTCGCGCAACGGCAAGGAGATTGCCGGCCGAGCGGCGCTACAATCCGGCGTTCCGCAAGGCGGACCTGTTCCGCCTCGGCTACATCGCCGCCTATTCCGGACACTCCACCGGCGCGGCGCTCGATCTCACGCTGGTCGATCTGACATGCAGACAATTCCGCGACCTTCGATCCCGCCAAATCCTATGCCGATTGCACCGCGCCGGTGGAGAAGCGCGCGCCGGAAGGCAGCATCGACATGGGCACCGGCTATGATTGCTCCGACGTCAAGGCGCAACACCAGCGTCATCTCTGATCACGCCGGAACAGCGCAAATGGCGCACCACGCTGGTGGCTGCGATGCGCAAGCAAGGCTTTGTGAACTATTTCGAAGGAGTGGTGGCACTTTTCGCTGCCGGGCGCGGGCGCCGAGGCCTATGATTTCCCGATCGCTCCGCGTCGCCCCTGATTCACGACAGGCCCGGGCATGACGGATGGCGAAACAGGAAGTCGCTCGATGGATTCTCTCAGTCCCGAACGCCGCCGCCACAGTGGTCGCGTCGACCGCGCGCCCGCCAAAGATCTGGAAATTCTGGGGCACCACGCTGTGGGGCCTTTTCGTCTTCGCCGCGATGTTCGCCGGGCAGCTCGCGGTGTTCGGCTATTTCATGCTGCGGCAGCCGGGGCCGCTCGACGTTCACGCCGCAGCCGCTGATCGGCCGCGACCGGGGTGACCATCTCGCTGTCGGTCATCATGGGCGTGCCGGCGGTCGCCGGCGCCTGCTGGATCGCGATCAGGCCGACGCGCACGCCCTTTGCCGACTATCTCGCGCTTGCGCTGGACCTCGTGGAAGAATTTTGCCATCGGCGTCGTCGCGCTGTTCGTGCTGGTGGCGTGCTGGGACCTGCTGTCGCGCGCGCTCGGGCGCGAGATCCAGCCGGGCTTCATGGGCGACGTGATGAAATCGGCGCGGGCCGACGGCGCGCTGTGGCTGCTGGTGATCGCGTTCTGCGTCGCCGCGCCGATGTCGGAAGAGTTCTTCGCGCGCGGCTTTCTCTATCGCGGCTGGTCGGAGTCGTTTCTGCGGCCGGCCGGCGCGATCGTGCTGTCGTCGCTCGCCTGGACCGTCGCTGCATCTGCAGTATGACTGTTCTTCCTCGGCCGAGGTGTTTTCCATCGGCCTGTTGCTCGGCTATCTGCGCTACCGCACCGGCTCGACCTGGCTGACCATCGTGCTGCATGGCCTGAACAATCTGGCGGCGACGCTGCAGACGCTTTTCCTGACGAGCTGAGCTAGCTCACCAGCGCAATCACGATCGGCATCGTGATCGCCGCCAAAATCGTCTGCAGCGTGATGATCTGCGCCAGCAGCGGCGCATCGCCGCCCATCTGCCGCGCCATCACATAGGCGCTGACGAGGAGGTCGGCACCGCCGCGCAGACGGCCACGATCACCAGGCTCGAGCCGGAGATGCCGAACCACAGCGCCAGCGCGATCGCGAGCACCGGCATCAGCACCAGCTTGAGGAAAACCGCGACCGAGGCCGCGAGGCTCGGGCGGAACAGGCCCTGCAGCTGCAGGCCGGCGCCGGTGACGAGCAGGCCGATGCCGAGCGAGGAGCGGCCGAGCGCGTCGGCAACGTCGTGCCAGATTTTTGGCAGCGGCAGATGCGCGACGTTGACGGCGATGCCGATCGCGCAGGCCCAGATCAGCGGGTTCTGCACGACCGTCATCACGATCGTGCGGACCGATGGCTTTTCCGGCGAGGCATATTGCGCGAGCACCGCAGACGCTGAGCACGTTGACCAGCGGGATGATGGCGACCATGGCGACCGAGGCCAGCGCGAGCCCGGTCTGGCCGAACAGATTGCTGGAGACGGCGAGCGCCACATAGGTCTGCCAGCGCGTCGCGCCCTGGAAGATCGAGGTGAAGGCGGGGCCGTCGACGGCGAGCCGCGCGAACAGCGGCCGCAGCGCCAGGCACAGCAGCGACATCGACGAGCGCCGAGAGCAGCAGCGCGCCGCCGACGCCGGCGACCGGCACGCTGGAAAGATCGGCCTGCACCAGCGTCTGGATCAGCAGCGTCGGGAACAGCACGTAATAGGTCAGCCGCTCCAGCCCGTGCCATTGCGTGTCCAGCCGCATCAGGCTGCGCCTGAGGACGAAGCCGAGCACGATCAGCAGAAACACCGGCAGCAGCGCCGAGATCACGACCGCCATGCTTCAGCGATCCCCGCGCAGCGTCTTCAGCCGGTCGAGCGCGCCCTGCAGGATGAAGATCGCGGCGTGCTCGTCGATCACCTCGGCGCGCTTGGCGCGGCTGACGTCCATGCCGATCAGTTCGCGCTCCACCGCCGCGGTGGAGAGCCGTTCGTCCCACAGCGCCGATCGGCAACTCGGTGAGGGCGGCGAGATTGCGGGCAAAGGCGCGGGTCGATTGCGCGCGCGGGCCTTCGCTGCCGTCCATGTTGATGGGCAGCCCGAGCACGAAGCCGATGGCGCTGCGTTCGGCCGCGAGCGCCAGCAGCCGCGCCGCATCCGCCTTGAACGCCTTGCGCTGGATGGTCTCGACGCCGGTCGCGAGCCGCCGGTCCGGATCGGACACGGCCACGCCGATGGTCTTGGTGCCGAGATCGAGGCCGATCAGCGCGCCGCGCTCGGGCCAGTGCGTGGCGGCTTCGATCAGCGGAAGGATGGGGGCGGGCATCATCAGCGCATAACACGCGCGCCGCAGGGCAGGCTAGGTGGAGGCGGCATGATGGCGTCCTTGCAGACTTTTGCCTCAGGCTGCGATGTCCTCGTCCTTCCGGCTCAGGCAGGAGACGAAGCCGCGCAGCGCGCTGTAGTCATGCGCGGCGCGGCGGGTGATGAACAACGTCTCCACCCGCGATTGCGCCGTGCCGAGCTTGTGGATGCTGACGGCCTCGTTGCGTCCGACCACCGCGCGCGGCAGCAGGGTGATGCCCATGCCGGCCGCGACGCAGCCGATCATGCCGTCGAGCGTGCCGAGTTCGAACCGCGTCGCCGACGGCCAGCCGAATTCGGTGAGCACCTGCTCGAGCCGCTGGCGGTAGGTGCAGCCGGTGCGGAACACCAGCGCGGTCGGGCCGGACTCCGGCGTCGCGGCGCGCAGCTCGGCGAGGGTTTTGATGTGCCGCGCGCGTGACCAGCACCAGCTCTTCGCGGAAGGCGACGGTCGAGGCGAGGTCGGCATGTTCGATCGGGCCGGCGACGAAGGCGCCGTCAAGACTGCCGTCGAGCACGGCGGCGACGAGATCGGCGGTGGTCGCCGTGCGCAGGCGAAAGCCGCACCGCGGGAAAGCGGCGGTGGAAATCGGCGAGCAGGGCGGGCAGGCGCACCGCGGCCGTCGTCTCCATCGAGCCGATCGCAAGCGGTCCCTTCGGCTCGCCATCGTCGCGTGCAGCCAGCACCGCTTCGCGCGACAATGCCGTCATCCGCTGCGCGTAGGGGAGTAGACGCCGGCCGGCGCCGGTCAGGGTCATGCCGCGGCTGTGCCGCTCGAACAGCGCGGTGCCGATCTCGGCTTCCAGCGCCTTCACGCGTTGAGTGACGTTGGACTGCACGGTGTTGAGCTCTTCGGCGGCGCGGGTAATGCCGCCGGTGCGGGCGACGGCCGCGAAGGTCAGGAGGTCGGTCAGTTCCACCGCAAATCTCCGTTTTGATTTAGAGAATGCTACGTTCTCGAGTATTCATTTTCAGAGAATGGTAGTCCGACTTAATCTCGCTGTCCAGACGAGGGAGAGATTCATGCCGATCGCGACACCGCTGACCTCGCTTTTGGGGATCCAGCATCCGGTGCTGCTGGCGCCGATGGATACGCTCGCCGGATCGCGGCTGGTCCGCGGCGGTGAGCGAGGCCGGCGGCTTCGGCATTCTCGGCGGCGGCTATGGCGACAAGGCGCGCCTGGAAGCGGAGACCGCGAAGCTCAGGGATTTCGACAAACCGTTCGGCATCGGCTTCATCACCTGGAGCATGGCGAAGCAGCCTGAACTTCTCGACATCGCGCTCGCCGCAAAGCCGCGCGCGATCATGCTGTCGTTCGGCGATCCCAAGCCGTTCGCCGCGAAAATCAAGCAGGCCGGCGCGCTCCTGATCTGCCAGGTGCAGAGCGAGGACATGGCGAAGCAGGCGCTCGATGCCGGCGCCGACATCCTGATCGCGCAGGGTACCGAGGCGGGAGGGCACGGCGCCTCGCGCACGACGCTGGACATCGTGCCCGCGGTGATCGATCTCGCGGCCGGCCGCGTGCCGGTGGTCGCCGCCGGCGGCATTGCCGACGGGCGCGGGCTTGCGGCGATGATGATGCTCGGCGCCTCCGGCGTGCTGATGGGCACGCGCTTCTATGCCAGCATCGAGGCTGACGGCGCCGATGATGCGAAGCGGCGGATCGTCGCCGCCAACGCCGGCGAGACCGTGCGCGGCGTCGTGCCCGACTGGTCGCGCAATATCTTCTGGCCGGCGCCGTTCACGGGCCGCAGCTTGATCAACGACCATGTGCGGCGCTGGACCGGCCACGAGGTCGAACTGATGCAGAACGTCGGCGAAGTGTCGAAGGAGTATTTCGCGGCCAGGGCCGCCGGCAATTTCGACATCGCCGTGGTGTTCGCGGGCGAGTCGGTCGGCCTGATCCATGATATTCCACCGGCCGCCGAGATCGTCGAACGCATCGTCACCGAAGCCGAGCAGCTGCTGCTCGGCCGCCGCAATTTCATCGCCGCCTAACGCCAACCAAAAGAGAAACACCATGTGGCCGGATCGCCGTTTCCTCGACCTCTTCAAGACCGAATTCCCGATCGTGCTGGCGCCGATGGCAGGCGTGATGGACGCGGACCTCGTCATCGCCGCCGCGCAAGGCGGCGCGCTGGGCTCGCTGCCCGCTGCGATGATCTCGGCGGAGAAGGCGCGCGAGCAGGTCAACATCATCCGCCAGCGCGTCTCTGCGCCGATCAACCTGAATTTCTTCTGCCACACGGCCGTTGATGCCGATCCCAGGCGCGAGGCCGGCTGGAAGGCGCGGCTCGGCGCTTATTACAAGGAATTCGGGCTCGATCCTTCGGCGCCGGTCAACGCCGCCAACCGCGCGCCGTTCGATGCGGCCTATTGCGCGGTGGTCGAGGAGCTGAAGCCCGAAGTGGTCAGCTTCCATTTCGGCTTGCCGCCGGCGGATCTCGTCAAGCGCGTCAAGGCGGCGGGCGCCATCGTGATGTCGTCGGCGACGACGGTGAAGGAAGCGATCTGGCTGGAGGAGAACGGCGCCGACGTCATCATCGCGCAAGGCGCGGAGGCCGGCGGCCATCGCGGCATGTTCCTGACCGACAACATCGCCGAGCAGCCCGGCACCTTTGCGCTGGTGCCGCAGGTGGTCGACGCCGTGAAGGTGCCGGTCATCGCGGCCGGCGGCATCGCCGACGGGCGCGGCATTGCGGCGGCGTTCGCGCTGGGCGCATCCGGCGTGCAGATCGGCACGGCCTATCTGCGCTGTCCGGAATCCAAGGTGATCGCGCCGGCACGGGTAGCGCTGGCGCAGGCGACCGACGAGACCACCGTCATCACCAATGTCATGACCGGACGGCCGGCGCGCGGCGTCGCCAATCGCGTGATGCGCGAGGTCGGCCCGATCTCGCCGGATGCGCCGGCGTTTCCCCATGCCGCCACCGCGCTCGGCCCGTTGAAGGCGGCTGCCGAAAAACTCGGCAAGGTCGATTTCACCAATCTTTGGGCGGGGCAGGCGGTGCGGATGGGCAGGGAAATGCCCGCGGCCGAGCTGACCCGGGCCCTGGCGGGCGCGGCGCTGGCCCGGATGGCCAAAATGGCGGGGTAGGGAGCAGCCTCCCGCGGTTGCGGCGCAAAAGCGGCCTCTGCTATACGGCGGGCTGAAACCCCCGTTTGAGGCTCTTATATAATGTCCGTGGACGCCACGACCGTTCGCCGTATCGCGCATCTGGCGCGGATTGCGGTCACCGACGCCGAGGTTCCCCATCTGCAGGGCGAGCTGAACGCGATGCTGGCCTTTGTCGAGCAGTTGTCGGAGGTCAATGTCGACGGCGTCGAGCCGATGACCTCGGTGACGCCGATGGAGATGAAGAAGCGCGCCGACGTCGTCAATGACGGCGAGATCGCCGACGACATCGTCAAGAATGCGCCGGCGACGGAAGGTCACTTCTTCCTGGTGCCCAAGGTACTCGAGTAAGCGAGGGCAATCCGATGTGTCTGCTCTGCGACGATGAAAAGGCCTATCAGGCCTACATGAACTACCTCGACGCCATGGAGCGGCAGGGCAAGACTGCCGATCCCGACAAGGCGATCGACGCCGTGCTCGATGCGCTCGAAGCCAACGAGCGGACGCGTCCGAAGCAGGACGACCCCGCCAGCGACAAGACGCTCTCCCCGTTCTTCTGCAGCCCGATCAATAAATGACCGATCTGACTTCGATGACGATCGCGGAGGCCCGCGATGGCCTCGCGAAAAAGTCCTTTACGTCGCGTGAGCTGACCGACGCGCATCTCGCCGCGATGGAAGCCGCGCGCTCGCTCAATGCCTTTATTCTGGAGACGCCGGACAAGGCGCGCGCGATGGCGCAGGCCGCCGACGCCAAGATCGCCAAAGGCGAGGGCGGGCCGCTCGCCGGCATTCCGCTCGGCATCAAGGATCTGTTTGCCACCAAGGACGTGCGCACCACCGCGTGCTCAAAGATCCTCGACAATTTCGTGCCGACCTACGAGTCGACCATCACCTCGCAGCTCTGGCGCGACGGCGCGGTCATGCTCGGCAAGCTCAACAATGACGAGTTCGCCATGGGCTCGTCGAACGAGACCTCGTGCTTCGGCCCGGTGGTCAATCCGTGGCGGCGCGAGGGCTCCAACACCTCGCTGGTGCCGGGCGGCTCGTCCGGCGGTTCGGCTTCCGCCGTGGCGGCGCTGCTCTGCATGGGCGCGACCGCGACCGACACCGGCGGCTCGATCCGCCAGCCCGCCGCGTTCACCGCCACCGTCGGCGTCAAGCCGACCTATGGCCGCTGCTCGCGCTGGGGCATCGTCGCCTTTGCCTCCTCGCTCGACCAGGCAGGTCCGATCGCGCGCACCAACGCGCGATGCCGCCATTCTGATGCGCTCGATGGCCGGCCACGATCCCAAGGACACCACGTCGGTCGACATCGCCGTGCCCGACTACGAGGCCGCGATCGGCAAGTCCGTGAAGGGCATGAAGATCGGCATTCCCAAGGAGTACCGCCTCGACGGCATGCCGGCGGAAATCGAAAAGCTCTGGAGCGAAGGCGCGGCCTGGCTGAAGGCGGCCGGCGCCGAGCTCGTCGAGGTGTCGCTGCCGCACACCAAATACGCGCTGCCGGCCTATTACATCGTGGCGCCGGCGGAGGCGTCCTCCAACCTCGCGCGCTACGACGGCGTGCGCTACGGCCTGCGCGTGCCCGGCCGCTCCATGATCGACATGTACGAGAACACCCGCGCCGAAGGCTTTGGCGCCGAGGTGCGCCGCCGCGTCATGATCGGCACCTATGTGCTCTCGGCCGGCTATTACGACGCCTATTATCTGCGCGCGCAAAAGGTGCGCACGCTGATCAAGAAGGACTTTGAGGATTGCTTCGCCAAGGGCGTCAACGCGATCCTGACGCCGGCGACGCCGTCGGCGGCCTTCGGCATCGGCGAGAAGGGCGCGCGATCCCGTCGAGATGTATCTCAACGACATTTTTACGGTGACCGTGAACATGGCGGGCCTGCCGGGCATCGCCGTGCCCGCCGGCAAGGATGCGCAGGGCTTGCCGCTCGGGCTGCAGCTGATCGGCCGTCCCTTCGACGAGGAGACGCTGTTCTCGCTCGGCGAGGTGATCGAGCAGGCCGCGGGCCATTTCACCGCGCCAAAATGGTGGTGAGCATGGCGGATCTGAAAGCCAGTCTTTCAGATGCGCAGCCGGCGCCGACGCTGAGCCCGTCGCTGGCCGCCTTGTGGTGGGCCGCCAAGGGCAATTGGGATCAGGCACACAAGATCGTCCAGGATGAATCGGGCAAGGAGGCCGCCTGGGTGCACGCCTATCTGCACCGGGTCGAGGGCGATCTCGGCAATGCCGGCTATTGGTATCGCCAGGCCGGCCAGCCGGTCGCGAAGGACTCGCTTGAAGCCGAGTGGGGACGCATCGTCGCCGCGCTCGGCGGAGGAGAAATGAGATGACGACGGCGGCCAGCGGCAAGCTGATCAAGGGCTCAACCGGCGACTGGGAAGTCGTGATCGGCATGGAAATCCATGCCCAGGTCACCTCGAACTCAAAACTGTTTTCCGGCGCCTCCACCGCGTTCGGCGGCGATCCCAACAGCCATGTCTCGCTGGTCGATGCCGCGATGCCGGGCATGCTGCCCGTCATCAACGAGGAATGCGTGCGGCAGGCGGTGCGCACCGGACTCGGGCTGAACGCCAAGATCAATCTGCGCTCGGTGTTCGACCGGAAAAACTATTTCTTTCCGGACCTGCCGCAGGGCTATCAGATCAGCCAGTACAAATCGCCGGTGGTCGGCGAGGGCGAGGTGATCGTCGAGCTCGAGGGCGGCCGGACCGCAACCGTCGGCATCGAGCGGCTGCATCTGGAGCAGGACGCCGGCAAGTCGCTGCACGACCAGTCGCCGTCGATGTCCTTTATCGATCTCAACCGCTCCGGCGTGGCGCTGATGGAGATTGTCTCAAAACCGGACATCCGCGATGCCGAGCAGGCCAAGGCCTATGTGACCAAGGTGCGCTCGATCCTGCGCTATCTCGGCACCTGCGACGGCGACATGGAGAAGGGAAGTTTGCGCGCCGACGTCAACGTGTCCGTGCGCAAGCCGGGCGGGCCGCTCGGCACCCGCTGCGAAATCAAGAACATGAACTCGATCAACTTCATCGGCCAGGCGATCGAGTATGAGGCGCGGCGCCAGATCGAGATCATCGAGGATGGCGGGCAGATCGATCAGGAGACCCGCCTGTTCGATCCCAACAAGGGCGAGACGCGCTCGATGCGCTCCAAGGAGGACGCGCACGACTACCGTTATTTCCCCGATCCCGACCTTTTGCCGCTGGAATTCAGCCAGGCCTTCGTCGACGACTTGAAGGCGCAGCTGCCGGAGCTGCCGGACCAGAAGAAGGCGCGGTTCATCGCCGACTTCGCGCTATCAGCCTATGACGCGGGCGTGCTGGTGGCCGAGCGCGAGAGCGCCGATTTCTACGAAACCGTGCTGGAAAAGCTTTCCGACAAGAAACGCGACGGCAAGGTGGCGGCCAACTGGGTGATCAACGAGCTGTTCGGGCGGCTGAACAAGGAAGGCAAGGATATTTCCGGCTCGCCGGTCTCCGCCGAGCAGCTTGGCGCCATCGTCGACCTGATCGGCGAGGGCACCATCTCGGGCAAGATCGCCAAGGATCTGTTCGAGATCGTCTGGCAGGAGGGCGGCGATCCCCGCGCCATCGTCGAGGCGCGCGGCATGAAGCAGGTCACCGACCTCTCGGCGATCGAGAAGGTGGTCGACGAGATCATCGCAGCCAATCCGGACAAGGTGGCGCAGGCCAGGGCGAAGCCGCAGGCGCTCGGCTGGTTCGTCGGCCAGGTGATGAAGTCGTCCGGCGGCAAGGCGAACCCGCAAGCCGTCAACGATCTCCTGAAATCCAGGCTCGGTCTCTGACAACAGCGCGCGCGGGCGGCTTGTTCGCCGCCGCGCCGCCATCATCGCATCCACTTTTCTTCGAAAACTGATCGCGTGTGACGCACGCGAGGCGATGTGCGTGTTGCGAATCGAGCAAGCGATGATTCGCAACAAAGGTGCCGTTCGGCGCGCGCGACCGAACGAACATGCCGGTGAGCACGAAAATTTTTTCCTTGCAAAATTTGCGACTCGGAGTCCGTGCGCAGCGCCGTTAACTACGTTGCGCGGCGTGTGCGCGCTTTCATCGCGCTAAGAACGCATCGAGCATGAATCGCGAAAAGCACTGCAGCGCCAGCGTTTCCTGCAACATTGACGAGGGACGATGCGGATGGCGCGGGCATTTCTGGCATCGTGATGCAGGGACATCGTCGCATCGTCGTGCGATGCGCGCGATGTGCTCGCGCGTTCGTGCGTCAACACTTCCTTAAGGGGGCGCTGTTTTTTTTGATGTCGTTGCTGTATTTCCAATGACGTGCATCTCGATTCCCGAATGCACAACGGCAACTCAAGCCATCTCACTACATCAGGAGGGCAACATGGCTAAGAAGGCAAAGAAGGCGAAGAGCGCAGTGAAGAAGACCGCGAAGAAGGTCTCCAAGAAGAAGAAGTAACTCTCGCTCTTTGAGAGGATGCCGGCATCTCTGATGCCGGCGCGTCACAAGGGCCTTCAGGCGACAAGTCGGCGAAAGCCGGTTTCTTCCTAAAGTGCTCTGGTTGACGAAAGAGGGTGTCGGCGAGACATCAGGTCAACGGCCGGATCGAATTTTCGACCTTCGAAGATCGATACGGTAGAAGAAACAGTCTTTCTTCGTTCGGTGCGGGGCGCTCGCGTTCCGCAGTTTCATCCGAGGCCTTCGGGCCGCGGGCTGAGATCTGGTCCTGACGTGTTCGCCGACGCCCTCGTTCCACCCGCCGGGGATCGCCCCGGCTTTTTTATTGCCCAGACATCGCTGATCGCGGCCCGGACCTCCTCTGCGGGGCGTCCCCGCGCGCGCCTTCATAGCCGCCGGCGCGACGGCATCCGTCCGGTGTGGCCGCCGAACACAGCGGCCGGGCGCCTTGCGGCAATGGTTATCGTTGTCCCAAACGCGACGGTAAACCGAATCTGGCGATTGCAGGGAAGTGCTTGCAGCACAGGCACTTCTTCGATTCCGCCGCCGACCGCAGGCCGCGCGCGTTTACAGCCCGTTCATCGCGATACTTAAACTGCCCTTCAAAATTGATCGTCCATATTCGCCTCAACAAGCCGGCATACGGCAGCGCATAATCCGCCAAAGTGTGGGCGGTTTGGCGATCAGATTATGCGCTCTTCAAAAGAGGCGCGCGATCGGACGCAAAACCGGGTTCCACTTTTGCTGATCGCGCGCACGGGGGTAACAAAGGCGTTTCACAGTTGGGACAGGAGCCGCACTCGGGGGAGAACGCGGCCAACGACAATAAAGGGGAGACAAACATGTTTCACGGGACATTGGATCTGGAAGGCGCAGTGCCGGTCGCGGAGACCGCAATCCAGGACATGCTGTTCGAGCGCGGGCTTTACTGGGCGAGCGGCCGTTCCGGCGTCGTCAATCTCGTCGCCGCGCACAAATGGTTCAATCTTGCCGCGCTGAAGGGTCGCCCGGATGCGATCGCGCTCCGCCGCGAGGTCGCCGAGCAGATGAGCGAGGGCGAAATCGTCGCCGCGCTCAGCGAAGCGCGCGCCTGGATGACGACGCACTAAGCCTTCAAGACGCGGGCGACGTGATGGCCGCCCGTCGTTCTCGATGCGGAGCTCGCGATGCTTGAGCGCCCGGCATCGCTGACGTTGTGCGCGGGAACAGCAAAGAGTCGATCGCTGTCATCGTTGGAACGTGTCGCGCGGTGTCGCCATCGCCGATCTCTTCCTCGACGCAGCCGTACACGTCTTTATGTATGCAGGTCGCCGCGAGCAGGAACTTGACGCAGCGTTGAGGCTGCGTGCCGCGGCTTCATCACGTACCGCTGCGTAAGGGCGGAGAGTGATCGGCCGGTGCATATTTATCGAAATAACTTGCCCGAGCTCATGCCCCTCTACTCGGCGGCGAAGATCGTCGGTTGAACCCGATATGGATGTCGCCGTCCGCCCCCTGTGGGTGGCGGATATAGAGGGGGGAGTTCGAGCCAGCCCGCCGTCGCTGCTCCGCAGCTATGGCGCGGCACCCGCTTCTCTGACGCTTCATCGCGGCTCGCCGCGCCGAAGCGTAAGCGAAGGCGGGTGGCGGAGACGGAGGGATTCGAACCCTCGATAGGCCTTTACAAGCCTATAACGGTTTAGCAAACCGCCGCCTTCAGCCACTCGGCCACGTCTCCACTATGGGCCGATATGCCCGACGCCAGCGTGAGCCGCAAGCGACAGATATAAAGACGTAAGGTGCGCCGCTGGATCGCCTGGCCAGTCCGGCAAAAGCGTGTCCAAAATGCGACACTTGCGCTCCGAAGGGTCTCGGCGAACCGGTCCGGCTCTCTTGATGTCCCGAATAGCCGCGGTGCGCATCGATTTTGCCAGGTGATGCAGCCGTTCGAGAATCGCTCGCTGCATGAATTCGATTCCCCAGCATTGGCCAAACGCACGGCCCAGCGATATCAGGCGATTCAAGTTATGCCTGCAAAATAAGGCTTTCTCGCATTTTCGTTTGAAGCAACGCTCCAGTCTGCGATGGCGAGCGCGCTCTTGAAGCTCACGCGATTCCCCGCGCCCGGCATGCGATTCTCATCCGGGATTCCACGGGCACGGGCTGATTTTGAGCGAAAAGGTCGGGTCGGCAGTCGTCTTCGCAGCGCAAACGCAGGCAAATGGAACTTTCCAAAAAAATGTAATTATAACAATATCTTACGACAAAATTTTGCAGCCTGTCGCGTGTTATTTGTGCAACACCTTTTTGAAAAGGGACTGACTCTCCCTGTTTGAGGCGGTTCCTTTGTTGCGTGTGCATTGGGCATCGGTAATTGTGATCAGGCGACGGAGGGGGGCATCCCGAGGTCGCCCCGTTTTAGGTGGTTCGCTTAAGTCCCTCGCGTTCAGCGGGTGTGTCCGAAGGCGCGAAGCGGCTAAGCGGTGAACTAGGGACAAGGGAACCAACCTTAGGGTGACTTCACCCAGCGGATCCGGAACCTTCCCTTTGGAGCAACTTGGAGGTTTAACATGAAGACGATTAAGAGCCTTATCCTCGGCTCAGCGGCGGGTCTCCTCGCCATGGGTGGGGCACAGGCTGCTGATCTTCCCGTCAAGGCCAAAGCGGTCGAATACGTGAAGATCTGCTCCCTGTACGGTGCCGGATTCTACTACATCCCGGGTACCGATACTTGTATCAAGCTGGGTGGCTACCTGCGCGTTGAAACCGCGATCGGCACCAACTCGGACTTCTCGGGCGGCTTCAACGTGTCGACCCAGGGCGCCAACGGCGCGCGCAACCGCCTGACGAACTACTACACGGCTCGTTCCCGTGAGGACCTCAACATCGACACGCGCACCGCGACCGAGTACGGCGTGGTCCGCACCTACTTCGATGGCGTGTTCTCCTGGACGACCGGCAACTACGTCGGCACCAACAGCGCCTTCGGCAATACGGCATATTCCGGCACGCTCGCCGCCGGTGCTGCTGCTTCCGCCGGCCCGGCTGTCGGCAACGGCGTCACGCTGTATGGTTCGGCGGCGGCGCTGTGAACGGCACTGACGGTCACACGTCGGCCGGTTCGCTCGGTGTCTACTACGCCTTCATCCAGTTCGCCGGCTTCACGATGGGTAAGGCGATCTCGCAGTTCGACGCTCCCTGGACCAACTATCCGGGCAACAACTTCGACGGTCTCGTCGGTGGTAGCGGCACGGTCACTGGCGTGAACCAGTTCACCTACACTGCGCAGTTCGGGAACGGCATTTCGGCGTCGATCTCGGCGGAAGATGCAGACCAGCTACTATCAGGCTGGCAACATCAACCTCAGCGGCATCTCCGGCCTCGGTCTTCTTGGTGCTTCCTTCGGTACCTCCAGCGGTATCGGTGGCACACGCTCGCCGAACATCGTTGGTCAACTTCGCGTCGATCAGGCCTGGGGTCTCTTCCAGGTGTCGATTGCCGCCAAGGATAACCACGTGGGTTACTACGGCGCGTCGGAGATCACCGGCCATCCGGACGACAAGTGGGGCTGGGCGATCCAGGGTGCGTTGTCGATCAAGAACATCCCGACCGGTCCGGGCGACACGATCAACGTGTCGGCTGTCTACACCGACGGTGCGACCCGCTATAACTTCCAGAACCTGGCGGGTAGCTCGTTCTCGATGTGGGGCGGCTCCAGCGGCGCTGCCTATGGCTCCGTCGGCTTCGCCTTGCGCTCCTGACACGGTCTACATGAACGGTACCAACCAGGAGAGCGTGAAGACCTGGGGCTTCCGTGGTGCGTACACCCATAACTGGGATGCGTACTGGAACACCGCGATCTACGGCGCTTATGCCGCAGCTCAGTTCGGTACTCTCGCCAAGAACCAGGTCTGCAGCACTGCCGCCTTCTACTCCACGTCTGCGGCTTCGGGCATCGGCGCGACGGTTGCCAACAACGCCTGTGACCCGAACTTCGCCGTCGCTCAGCTGGGCTTGATCACCCGCTGGACCCCGGTGAAGAACCTGACGTTCTCGGCTGACGTAGCCTGGACGCATCTCGACACCAACTTCAGCGGCGTCGTCACTACTCCGAACGTTGTGAGCTCGAGTGGTGTGGTGGGCACTGGTGCGCCGCTTGCTGCTGCGGCGAAGCCGTCCGCAACCTACCAGATCAAGGATCAGGACACGGTTGTCCTGCTCCTCCGCGCTCAGCGCACCTGGTAATACCCGGTTGATTTGACCACGATCTAGGAAAACCCCCGGCAGGCAACTGCCGGGGGTTTTTCATTTTGCGCACGAGAGGCGAGCGAGAGCGCCACCAAACCCCCTTAGAAGTGCTGGAAGGCAATCGTTCTGCAAAACTCACGACTAGAACACTTGAGAACGAAGCTTGGAGCGTGAAAGAACCACATCTGTCATGCCTTTGCGTAGACGCGCCAATGCCGACCAGGGCGTGTCCTTATAAATCCGGGACGCCCCATGGGCTTGGCGATGTCCGCTTTTACCCCTGGAAGCGGACATTCCGACTAGCGTTCAGCACGGCCGCTTTGTGCCAGAAGCAGAAAATCGGGCATGGTCCAACCACCACCACCCGACCGACATCACCGTCGCGGAGATGCGCGAGCCCGGCGTTCGCGGCCTGCTGGTCTATTGCCGCCGACTACCGCTGCAGTCACTCGGTCGCGATCAGCGGGGACCGCTGGCCCGATCATGTCCGGTTGTCCCCGGCAAGTTCCTGACCAGTCATCGTCTGTCCGCCTGCTTTGCTACGCTATGGCTCTTCAAATCTATCAATCCAATCGCATTTAGATCGAATGTTGCCATTTCGGCACAGGAGGTCGAGCGGCTCGCGCGTATGTTGAACTTGGAAACGTTCATCGGTGCCAACTGGGTGGTCCGAACACAAATGCCCCAGAACGCGGGAGCGTGAAGCGTGAAACGCACCAGCCAAGAGTTCAGGTTCAGGTTGCTCTCCCAGTCGAAGGAAACTCCGCGACGGCGCGAACTTGCAAAAAGGTTTATCGTTGCAGGCTGGATCGGCACTTGCGTTGGTTCAGTCGGTTTGGTCACGAAATCAAATGCGCAGCAACTTCTTCCTGCCGACCGCCAGGAGCTTGCAGATCAGGAGCGGCTGTCGTCCTGGACCCTGAACAAGCTTCCCTCGCAACCTTACATGAACGAGATCTACTGGCAGTATTCCAACGACACCCCGGCATTCTTCCGCGATTCGCTGCTGCAGACCGTCGCCCGGACCTACTATTTGACGCGCGACAATTTTGATGGTTCGCGGTCGCAGGCTTGGGCGGGCGGGGGCTGGCTGGCCTTTCGGTCGGGCCTGATCGGCGATATGTTTGGCGTGCATGTAGCTGGCTATACTTCGCAACCGATCTTCGCTCCGCTGGATGAAGGCGGCACCAAGCTCCTGGCTCCGCCGCAGAACTCGATCGGCGTGCTTGGGCAGATTTACGGGCGTGTGCAAATCGGCGACCAGGAAATTCGTGGCGGTCGCCAATTGGTGGATACCCCTCTCATCAACCCATCAGACAATCGCATGGTGCCAAACACCTTCGAAGGCGCCACGATAGTTTCGCTGCCCGACAAGGATAGGAGCTACGACTACTCGGTCGGTTACCTTTGGACGATAAAGCAGCGGGATTCGAACGACTTCATTCAGATGTCGGATGCTCTGACAGGCAACGACGTGATCAACCACGGGGCGGCGTTCGGAATGGTCAGATACCGGCCGGCTCCCGGGCTCTCGCTCACAGCCATGGACTACAACGTCCAGGACATCGTCAACACGGCCTTCGGCCAGGCAGAATACGACTTCAAGCAGCCAAAGGGTGTTCCAAACTGGATCTTCGGCGCGAATGTCATCATGCAACGAAGCATCGGTGCCAATCTGCTCACCGGAGCTCCCTTCGAGACCTACCAGAGTTCTGCGAAGGGGCAGATGACTTATGCCGGATGGACCTTATTCGTGGCCGGCTCGATGACCGGCAGCGAATCCAAGATATTTTCGCAATATGGCACCAAACCGAACTATACCGACATGCAGCAGGTGTCGTTCGATAACGCCAACGAAAAGGCTGTCGGCGCCAGCGTGGCATACGAGTTCGGTGCAGTGGGTCTCTCAGGTCTTAGTGCGGGGGCATGGTACACGCAGGGCTGGGACGCCATAAACACCAGCACCAACTTGGCAATTCCAGATCGAAGGGAGCTGGACCTCTGGATTCAATATCGTCCCACCGAGGGGCCGCTGAAGGGTTTTCGTGTGAAGACGCAATATTCGAATCTATGGCAGCAAGGCAACGTGCGCGACAATCAACCGGAATTTCGCTTCATTGTTGACTATACCGTGCTGTTCCGCCCGCCGCCGCCCGTGGCGAAGCCGTCGTTCGTAACAAAATAGCACTCGCCAGAGTTAAGCCAAAAGGTGTGGGACTACAGCGGCTGTTCGACAACTCGCGTGAGTGCGCGGGCGTGGGAGAAGGCCAATACGAAATGACTGCGCGTTAGGTTCGACAAATTCTTCAGAGGAAGGGACAGCCACCCATGTCTGGACATCGTATCGCTCTTGTCTTGAGCGCTCTTGCAATCGCGTTGATTTCTCCGGCGGCAGCCCAGGCGCCGCAGGGGACCGCCGCCGGCACGCTCACTTGCCAGCTGGCACCCTCGATCGGCCTGATCTTCGGATCCCAGCAGCGGATGGCCTGCCGGTTTCAGCCTAACGGTGCTTACCCGCCGGAAGCGTATCTCGGCGTCATGAACACCATCGGTCTCGACATCGGCATCACCGCGGGCGGCGTCATGGCGTGGGGCGTCATCACGCCCAATGCGGGCCCGATGCGCGGAAAGCTCGCCGGCAAGTATGTGGGTGCAAGCGGCTCTGTCGGCCTCGGCGTCGGCGTCGGCGCCAATCTGCTGGTTGGCGGGTCCAACCGCTCGATCTCCCTGCAACCGCTTTCGGTCGAGGGCACGGTCGGTATCAACCTGTCGGTCGGCGTCTCGGGGCTGACGCTTACGTTGGCTCAATGAGCGCGACATCGCTGGCAACGCTTCAAAGCTAATCATCAGAGGACGATCATGAAAGTCACAATGCATTTGCTGGCCAGGCTCGGAGTTTTATCTTCGCTGGTCATCCTGTCGCTCGGCTCCGCGTCGGCGCAAACCAATCTCGGGAAGGCGATTGTCGAGAAGCTGACCGCGAAGATCACGAAGCTCGAGAATGCCTGCGCGGGCGACATAAAGAAATACTGCCGCACCGTCACGCCGGGCGAGGGGCGCATGATCTATTGCATGCACGCCCACGAGGACAAGATCAGCCCGAAATGCGCGTATGAATTGGGCGAGACCGCGGGAAGTGTGCAGGCGACCTCGGACCTTCTGAAAGACGGCGTCATTGCCTGCAAGGCGGAGATCTCAGACGTGTGCGGAAAGGTACAGCCGGGTCAGGGACGGATTGCGGCATGCCTCATCGCGAACAAAGCGACGGCTTCGAAAGGTTGCGCGGACGCGATCCAGAGGGTCGAAGCCATGGCGGCTCAGTAGGAGCGGCGTGGCATGGAAGCGGGCACTTAACTAGTGATCCAAAAGACCTTCGCGAACTCCGAGATATCGGAGATTATCTCCGATATCTCGGAGAATCTGGAAGACCGTGAGGCTGTTTTGTATCCGATTTGTCACTGCCGGGTTTCTTTTCGAACAAAGCACAGCAGAGAAGTTATGTCGCTGCAACCGTTGAGATACAAATTGCGAGTCATTGGGCTATCGGAGAAAGAAATTTGAAACGGCTCATCATCGCTACGGCATGTGTTGCCATCGGTTCTGTCAGCGCCTTCGCCGCTGACTTGCCTGCGCGAGTGCAACCGCCCGCGCCGGTCGTGCCGGTGTTTTCCTGGACCGGCTTTTATCTGGGAGGCGAACTCGGGTGGATACGGACGAATCCCGAATACACCACCGGAGTGCTTTTGCTGGGTACGCCTTTTGTCGTCTCCCCGACCGCATCTGACAAGGATGGCCTGAGCTATGGGGCTCTGGCCGGCTACAACTACCAGACCGGCAATTTGGTGCTCGGCGTTGAAGGCGACTTCCAGGGCTGGACCGTTGGCAAGATACGCTACACGGCAGTCACCGGTGACTTCCTGACGGCGCACAGCAAGTGGGGCGGCTCGATCCGCGGGCGGCTCGGCTACGCAGCTGATCGCGCGCTGTTTTATCTGACGGGCGGCGCCGCGTTCGTCTCCAATGAGACCTCGATCCCCACCACCGGTATCTCGATCGGCGGCGACGGCGCGCGGTGGGGATGGACCGTCGGAGCAGGTCTTGATTATGCCATCACGAACAACTGGTTCACCGGCATCGAATACCGGTTCTCGCAGTTCGAGGCCAAGAGCTTCATTTATCCCATCCCGATCCAGAATCTGGGTCTGATCGGGTTCAAGCAGGAACTGAGCAACAATCAGGTTTCGGCGCGAGTAGGCTACAAGTTCTGACGACTTGTCGCGATTGTGTGCTTGCCGGAGCGTGGCATGCCGCTGCTTTCGTTACGGCAGTGGACATGATCAGTTAGTACAAAAACGCGCAATTCTGCAAATTGGATCGGCCGCTGGGTGGTAACGAAGTGCAGCAATCGCCGAACCCGCTCACTAAGCGCGCTCCGTGCCAGCGCAACTTCTGATCTTGACGATCTGACACTCTGAAGGACCCTCGGCAGGCAGCTGCCTGGGGTTTTTCTTTGCTCTCTGTCGGGAATGGCGAGTAGCGAGCGGCGAATGGAGGCAGGCAAAGCGGACCGATGGGTCCACTCGCCGTCAGCTATTCGCCGTCAGCTATTGCTTATTCGACGCTGGCGCCGCGGCGCAGGTCGGCCTCGATCTGCAGCCGCGTGCCGCCGCCGAAGCGGGCGCGGTAGACCTGCAGGTTCTCCATGATCCGCTGCACATAGTTGCGGGTCTCGGAGAAGGGGATCAGCTCGACCCAGTCGACCGCGTCGACCTTGGGATCGCGCGGATCGCCATAGCGCTCGATCCATTTCTTCACGCTGCCGCGGCCGGCATTGTAGGCCGCGAACGTCATGATGTAGGAGCCGCGGTAGTCCTCCAGCAGGCCGCCAAGCTCGGCGGCGCCGAGGGTGGCGTTGTAGGACGAATCGTTCTTCAGCCGGGCGAGGTCGTAGGTGGCGCCATGGCGCTTGCAGACATAGCGCGCCGCATCCGGCGTCACCTGCATCAGCCCGTAGGCCTGCGCCGGCGAGACCACCGTCGGGTTGAAGGCGCTTTCCTGGCGGGCGATGGCGTAGACGATGCTCGGCTCGACTTCCGGGCCGATCTGCTTGAACGACGGAATCCCGTTGACGGGGTAGGCGTAGAAGTCGAAGGGCAGGCCGCGATTGAGCGCGGCCTTGCCCATCAGCAGCATGCCGCGGGCGTCGGTGTAGCGCCCGGTCAACTCGCCCAGTCCAACCAGCGCCTCGGGATCGCCGTTCTCGCCCATGTCGGCGAGGATCGGGATCGCGACTTCGCCCTCGTCGAGCTCGTACAGCAGTTGAACCGCGCGCACGATCTCGAGCCGTTCGGGGCTGCGGCCGCGGGCCGCGGGCGCGGCGTTCAGCTCGATCTGCGGCAGGCCGAGCTTGGCGCGGGCGAGCTGGCCGTAATAGCTGGTCGATTGCTCGGCGGCGCGGGTATAGGCGGCGCGCGCCTCCTGGGCGCGGCCGGCGGCCTCCGCGGCGCGGCCCTGCCAGTAGCCGGCGCGCGCCAGCGCCGTCGGGTTGACGCTGCCGACGCCGATGCGGGCAAAGTGCTGCGAGGCGAGGCCGGCATCGTTGAGGAAGCGCAGCGCGATCCAGCCGGCGGTGAATTCCTGCTCGGTCTTGTAGATGTCCTTGGCCGGCAGCGCCGCGTCGCGCGCGATCAGATAGGCGGTGCGGAACTCGTTGGTGTCGATCATCTTGCGCGCCAGCAGGCGGCGCTCGATCCACCATTCGTCGAGATTGTGCAGGCGCGCCGGCTCCTTCGGCGCGCTCATCATCAGCTGCGCGGCCTCGGCGAATTTCTCGTCGCGGCGAAGCAGCTGGATTTTCGCGAAGAGATAGCCGGGATCGGAATGCAGCTCGCGCGGCACGGCATCGAGCAGCGCCTTGAGATTGCCGCCCTTGCGGTTGGCGGCGGAGCGCGCCTTGGCGAGCGCGACATGGCCCGAGCCGAGCCGCTTGGCCGCCCGCATGCCGGCGGCCTCGTTCTCGGTGCCGTAGAGCAGGGTGTCCATCCGCGCCTTGTGGTCGCCCGCCGTCAGGAACGCGCCGAACATGTCGAGCGCGTTGCTTTCGGTGTCCTCCGACATCGGATCTTCGCGCCAGGCCTGGCGCACCAGCCGCTCGGCATTGTTGCGGTCGCCGCGGCCGATCATCACTTTCGCCAGCGCCATTCGGCCCTTGGCCGAGACCGGGGATTCGTTTTCGAACCATGACCAGATCGCGGCGTCGTCGCGCTTGTCGTCCCACAGTGCTGCCTCCAGCCGCCGGCGCAGGAAGGTCTGCGAGGGCCAGCTCGGATTGGCCGACAGGAAGGCGCGGTAGCGCTCGACGGTGACGTTGTTGCCGTCGCTGCGCAGGATCAGCCATTCGCCGAGCTTGCGCGCCACCGGATCTGTTATCGCGGCATTGGCTTGCGTGGCGTCGTCCGGCTTGCGCTTGCGCAAGAGCTCGATGACGTTTTCCAGCGCATCCTTGTCGGCCTGCGAGGTGGTCGAGGTTGCAGCGACGGCCGCCGGTGTCACCGGCTTGCGCGTTACGGTGGTCGGCTGCCGCGGCAGCGGAGCATGCGGTGCAGCCGCAGGCGCCGTCGCCGTCTGTTGCGGAATTGCAGCGGTGCTCTTGTCCGTATTCTTGTCAGTGTTCTTGGGCGTCGCAGGCGCAATCGCCGACGTCGTCGCGGGCACGACATTGCGTGCGATCGGCCGCGGCTTGGGCAGCGGTACTTTTGCCGGAGCGGCGACCGCCAACCCGGCCACGAGCATCAGACTCGTCGCCAAAGCGGTGGATCGCAGCGCTGCTGCGCGGACGGATCGGGTCACGGCTTTCCCTGACGGCAAATCATTCGGATCTGATGAGACCCTAGGTCTATTTGATTGAATATGTGGACGAAATACTAACAGACCGCTTTGGGCCCCGCGCGGTGTGCGCCCATACCGCGGCAAAATCGCGGCTGCGGTGCGGTGGAACAGGTCCGCTACGGCCCTTTCGCCGCGACGGCAGACCAGATATCAATGCCTATTCAGTTCACCTGCCGCGCGCAAGTTTCGGAGGAAGTCCATGGCAGCCAAGACAAAATTCAAGGGGTCGTTCACCGCTCTGGTCACGCCCTTCAAGAATGGCTCGCTCGATGAGGCCGCGTTCCGCTCGCTGGTGAACTGGCAGATTTCGGAGGGCACCCACGGCCTGGTGCCCGTCGGCACCACCGGCGAAAGCCCGACTCTCAGCCATGACGAACACAAGCGCGTGGTCGAATGGTGCGTCGAGGAGGCCAAGGGCCGCGTGCCCGTGATCGCCGGCGCCGGTTCCAACTCCACCAAGGAGGCGGTCGAACTGTCGCAGCATGCCGAGAAGGCGGGCGCCAACGCCGTGCTGATCGTTACGCCCTATTACAACAAGCCCACGCAAGAGGGCATGTACCAGCACTTCAAGGCGATCAACGACGCCATCAACATCCCGATCATCATCTACAACATCCCGCCGCGCTCGGTGATCGACATGTCGGTCGACACCATGAAGCGGCTGTGGGAATTGAAGAACATCGCCGGCGTCAAGGACGCCACCGCCAGCATGGTGCGCGTGTCGCAGCAGCGCGCCGCGATGGGCGAGGATTTCAACCAACTCTCCGGCGAGGATGCCACCATCATCGGCTACATGGCCCATGGCGGCCATGGCTGCATCTCCGTCACCTCCAACGTCGCGCCTCGGCTGTGCTCGGAATTCCATATCGCCTGGCAGAAGGGCGATGTCACCACCGCGCTGAAAATCCACGACAAGCTGATGCCGCTCCACGTGAATCTGTTCATGGAAACGAGCCCGGCGCCGATCAAGTATGCGATGTCGCTGCTCGGCAAGATGGACGAGAAGCTGCGGCTGCCGATGGTGCCGTGCCAGGAATCCGACGCGCGTCGCCGTGCGCAGCGCCATGGTGCATGCCGGCTTGATCAACTAGCTGCCGCATGATGCCGGTTCGCGTGAAGAAAACGCGTCAATGATTGCCGTATTAGCTGCTGAATACGCCGTCGTCGCAGGGAGGAGGAGATTTGCCATGCTGAAGGAATTCAAGGAATTCGCGATGAAGGGCAATGTCGTCGACCTCGCGGTCGGCGTCATCATTGGCGCGGCCTTCGGCGGCATCGTCACCTCGATGGTTGGCGACCTCATCATGCCCATCATCGGCGCCGTCACCGGTGGCCTCGATTTTTCGAACTATTTCACCGGCCTGTCGAAGACGGTGACCGCCACCAACCTGGCTGATGCCAAGAAGCAGGGCGCCGTGCTGGCCTGGGGCAGTTTCCTTACGCTGACGATCAACTTCATCATCGTCGCCTTCGTGCTGTTCATCGTGATCCGCGCTGATGAACCAGCTCAAGCGCAACGAAGAAGCCGCGCCCGCCGCGCCACCGAAGCCGACAAAGCAGGAAGAGTTGCTGACGGAGATCCGCGATCTCCTCAAGAAGGGTTAACGTGGCCGAGAAGAACGAACGCCCGATCAAGGTCGTCGCGGAGAATCGCAAGGCTCGCTTCAACTATGCGATCGAGGACACGATCGAGGCCGGAATTGCGCTGACCGGCACCGAGGTGAAATCGGTCCGCAGCGGCAAGAGCACGATCGCGGAGTCCTACGCCGACTCCAAGGACGGCGAGCTCTGGCTGATCAACGCCAATATCCCGGAATATCTGCAAGGCAACCGCTTCAACCACGAGCCGAAGCGGCCGCGAAAACTGCTGCTGCATCGCAAGCAGATCAACAAGCTGCTGGGCGCGGTCGACCGCGAGGGCATGACGCTGATCCCGCTCAAGCTCTATTTCAACGAGCGCGGGCGGGCCAAGCTGCTGCTGGCGGTTGCCAAGGGCAAGAAACTGCACGACAAGCGCGAGACCACGAAGAAGCGCGACTGGAGCCGCGAAAAGGGCCGGCTGATGCGCGCGCGGGGCTAGAGCATGGATTCCGGAAGAAGTGATGAATCGAGTTTTCCTTGCTACAAACGCAAGGCGTATTGCGCGGAGATTCACTGCTCAAACAAAAGAACCTGAAGGCGAACATGAACCAGAAGAACCTGCTGGAAGTCGACTGGAGCAAGATCCCGGCGCCGACGGACGACGGCGGCGCGGCGCATCTGAAGGGCATGAAAATTCCTTCCGTGAGCCTGCGCGCGACCGACGACACCACGGTGGATTTGTCGCAGCTCAAGGGCCGCACCGTCGTGTTCGCCTATCCCCGCACCGGCGAGCCCGGCAAGGTCAGCCTGGTCGACGACTGGGACATGATCCCGGGCGCACGGGGTTGCACGCCGCAGACCTGCTCGTTCCGCGATCTCTTTGCCGAGCTGAAGGCGGCCGGCGCCGCGCAGGTGTTCGGCCTGTCGACGCAAAGCAACGAATACCAGACCGAAATGGCGGCGCGGCTGCATCTGCCGTTCCCGGTGTTATCCGATGAAAAACTGAAACTCACCGAGGCGCTGCAGCTGCCGACCATGGAAGTGGTCGGGCTGACGCTGATCAAGCGCCTCGCGCTTGTCGTCGATGACGGCCGCATCACCCACGTCTTCTATCCGGTGTTTCCGCCGGACCGGAACGCCGGCGACGTGCTGGCGTGGCTGAAGGCAAATCCGGCTTAAGCCAGATCCGCGCGCACCCGCGCAAACACATCGTGGAACATTTTTGGCGTCAGCACGCCGGTGTTCGTGTTGTAGCGCGAGCAGTGATAGCTGTCGTACAGGCGGACGTGGCCGGCGTTATGCACAGCTCCGTGGGCGAAGGGCGCATCCTTGGCCTTCAGTCCCAGCGCCTTCACCGTCGTATCGTGGGCGATTCGGCCGAGCAGCACGATCGAGACGACCTTTGGCATCGTCGCCATGGTCGCAGCCAGAAACGTCCGGCAGGTATTGATCTCCGCCGGCAGCGGCTTGTTCTGCGGCGGCACGCAGCGCACGGCGTTGCTGATGCGGCAGTCGACCAGCGCGAGCCCGTCGTCGGGCCGCGCTTGGTATTGGCCGCTGGCAAAGCCGTATTCGAGCAGCGTCGAATAGAGCAGGTCGCCGGCATAGTCGCCGGTGAAGGGCCGCCCGGTGCGATTCGCGCCCTGCATCCCCGGCGCGAGGCCGACGATCAGCACGCGCGCATTCGGATCGCCGAAGGAGGAGACCGGCGCGTTATGCCAGTTCGGCTCACGCGCGCGCGTTGCCTCGCGAAATTCGGCCAGCCGCGGGCAGAGCGGACAGTCGCGGCCTGGTTCGGTCGGGGAGGAAGAGGCTCTACTCTTCGAAATCGTCGTCACCGCCGGCACGGGGCGCCATGGTGGTGGCGCGCTGCAGGAATTGCGGTGCGTGGTGACGGGTTTCGCCGCCATGGCGTTCGGCGCTGCGCTCACCGCGATCGCGCGGGGCAGGGCGCTCGGAGGGATCGCGGCCGAGCTTGGACTGCAATTCCACGAGGTCGGTGAAGACGTCGGCCTGGCGGCGCAGTTCGTCGGCGATCATCGGCGGCTGGCTGGCGATGGTGGAAATCACCGTCACCCGCACGCCGCGGCGCTGCACGGCCTCCACCAGCGAGCGGAAATCGCCGTCGCCGGAAAACAGCACCATCTGGTCGATATGCTCGGCGAGCTCCATGGCGTCGACCGCGAGCTCGATATCCATGTTGCCCTTGACCTTGCGGCGGCCGGAGGCGTCGATGAATTCCTTGGTCGCCTTGGTGACGACGGTGTAGCCGTTGTAGTCGAGCCAGTCGATCAGCGGGCGAATCGAGGAGTATTCCTGATCCTCGATGATGGCCGTGTAATAGAACGCGCGAAGCAGCGTGCCGCGTCCCTGGAATTCCTTGAGCAGGCGCTTGTAGTCGATGTCGAAGCCGAGCGTCTTCGCCGTGGCGTACAGATTGGCGCCATCGATGAAGAGCGCGATCTTGTTGGAAACGGGTGTCGACATCTAAAAACCTTCTCGCCTCGTAGTTGTTAACGCTTTTTCGCGCAGCTGCAAAGAGCCACGTGCAGTTTCACGTCATGCTGCCTAAAGTTCGGTGAATCCATCCCCCCGACAGTCACCACCGCAATTGTGGTACGGCGAGGGCGAAAAACCTAGACTTTTGACGCTGCAATTTAATGCGTGTCTTGTCCTGGACGGCCATCGGCTCAGTCCCGGGACGCTCCGGCCTTTGCGGCCCCGGCCGGGGGTTAGCAGAGGCCGCCGGTAACGCCAAATCACAATTTGACCTTGCGTATTCCTACCGGGGCCTATAACTACCGCCCAACAATCAACAGTTTAGGCCCCATTTAACGGAGCGGCAGCAGAATGGCTCGCGTCACCGTGGAAGATTGCATTGATAAGGTGGACAACCGGTTCGACCTGGTTCTGCTGGCCGCGCATCGCGCCCGCATGATCTCGTCGGGCTCGCAGCTCACCGTCGATCGGGACAACGACAAGAACCCCGTGGTGTCGCTGCGCGAAATCGCGGAATCCTCTATTTCCCCGGAGGATTTGAGGGAAGAACTGGTTCATTCCCTGCAGAAATTCGTCGAAGTCGACGAGCCCGAGCCCGACACCGTGCCGCTGATCGGCTCGGCCGGCGCCAGCGTCGATGCCGACGACACCGAGGTTGCCGTGGAGCGGATGACCGAGGAGGAGTTGCTCAAGGGCCTCGAAGGTCTGGCGCCCCCGGAGGAACAGCCGGAAGAAGACGAGTAATCGCTACCGTCGCACCGCAATTTTACGAAAAGGCCCGGACATTTGTTCGGGCCTTTGCTTTTGTTGACATTTTTTTGGTTAGGATGCGTTCTTAGCGGGGCGGTCGAGCTGTAATGCCCGGGTGGGTGCATTTTTGCTCGGCTACCGCATGACGGGTGTGCAGCGGGCCTAGGGGTCCGCAATGGCAGGCGCGAATCAAATGGCGTTTTGGCGTCGCAGTCCACGGCAGATGCAAGCCGCGACCGAGCAGGTTGCGGTGTCGCCGGCGACTGCGCCAGCGCCGGGCCGGCCCGCAAAGCCGCGCGGGATGATGCGGCAATACGACTTGGTTGAGAAAGTCCGTTCCTACAACCCGGACACCAACGAGGATCTGCTCAACCGCGCCTATGTCTATGCCATGAAGGCGCATGGCGCGCAGACCCGCGCCTCCGGCGACCCCTATTTCTCCCACCCGCTCGAGGTTGCGGCGATCCTTACCGGCCTGAAGCTCGACGACGCCACCATCGTCGCCGCCCTCCTGCACGACACCATCGAAGACACCGAGGCGACGCGGGCCGAGATCGACCAGGTGTTCGGCCACGAGATCGGCGCGCTGGTCGAGGGACTGACCAAGCTGAAGCGGCTGGAACTGGTGTCGCGCGAGGCCAAGCAGGCCGAGAACCTGCGCAAGCTGCTGCTCGCCATTGCCGACGACGTCCGCGTGCTCCTGATCAAGCTCGCCGACCGCCTGCACAACATGCGCACGCTGGAATTCGTGCCGCCGGCCTCGCGCCGCCGTATCGCCGAGGAGACGCTCGACATCTATGCGCCGCTGGCGGGCCGCATGGGCATGCAGGAAATGCGCGAGGAGCTGGAAGACCTGTCCTTCCGCCAGCTCGATCAGGAAGCCTACACCGTGGTCAAGCAGCGCCTCGATGCGCTCGCCGAGAAGAACCGCAACCTGATCGGCGAGATCGAGAGCCAGCTGCAGAAGAACCTGCAGAAGAACGGCGTGGTCGCCCATGTCTACGGCCGGCGCAAGAAGCCGTTTTCGATCTGGACCAAGATGGAGCGCAAGTCGGTCGGCTTCGAGCAGCTCTCCGACATCTTCGGCTTCCGCGTCGTGCTCGACACGGTCGAGGCCTGCTACCGCGCGCTCGGCGTCGTCCACACCACCTGGCCCGTGGTGCCAGGCCGGTTCAAGGACTACATCTCGACGCCGAAGCAGAACGATTACCGCTCGATCCACACCACCGTGATCGGGCCCGGCAACCAGCGCGTCGAGTTGCAGATCCGTACCGAGGAGATGGACCAGATCGCCGAGTTCGGCATCGCCGCGCATGCATTCTACAAGGACGGTGTCGGCTCGCCGACGGAACTGCTCAAGCGCGAATCCAATGCCTTCGCCTGGCTGCGCCACACCGTCGGCATCCTGTCGGAAAGCGCCAACCCGGAAGAGTTCCTGGAGCACACCAAGCTCGAGCTGTTCCACGACCAGGTATTTTGCTTCACCCCGCGCGGAAAACTGATCGCGCTGCCGCGCCATGCCAATGTGATCGACTTCGCCTATGCCGTGCACACCGACGTCGGCAACAGCGCCGTCGGCTGCAAGATCAACGGCAAGTTCGCGCCGCTGTCCTCGGAACTCGCCAACGGCGACGAGGTCGAGGTCCTGACCTCGGAGGCGCAGTCCGCGCCGCCCTCGGCCTGGGAAACGCTGGCTGTAACGGGCAGGGCGCGCGCCGCGATCCGACGCGCCACCCGCACCGCGGTGCGCGACCAGTATGCCGGTCTCGGCCGGCGCATCATCGAGCGCCTGTTTGCCCGCGCCAAGATCGAATATGCCGACGACAAGCTGAAGGGCGCACTGCCGCGGCTGGCGCGCACCTCGATCGAAGATGTCATGGCTTCGGTCGGCCGCGGCGAGCTGAAGGCCTCCGACGTCGCCCGCGCGATGTATCCCGACTACAAGGAAGAGCGGGTGGCGCGTTACGCCGCCAACAAGAAGAGCCTTGCCGACAAGGTGAAGGCGGCATTGCCGCATCATCCCGCGCGCTCGACCGCGGTGATCCCGGTCGGCGGCACCGGCAAGGCGGATCTGCCGATCAAATTCGCGCCCAATGGCGGTGCCGTGCCGGGCGATCGCATCGTCGGCATCATCACTCCCGGCGAGGGCATCACGATCTATCCGATCCAGGCGCCGGCGCTGAAGGATTTCGAGGACGAGCCGGAGCGCTGGCTCGACGTGCGCTGGGACATCGACGAGACCACGCCGCAGCGCTTTCCCGGCGCGCATCCGCGTCGACAACGTCAACGAGCCCGGCAGCCTTGCCCAGGTCGCCACCGTCATCGCCGAGCATGACGGCAATATCGACAACATCAGCATGTCGCGCCGCTCGCCGGATTTCACCGAGCTCACCATCGACCTCGAGGTCTACGACCTCAAGCATCTCAGTGCAATTATCGCGCAACTCCGTGCAAAGGCGGTTGTCGCGCGGGTCGAACGCGTCAACGGATAGTTTCGATATTCGCCTCATTGAGGAGGCGCCTTGCCCGTCTCGAACCATGAGGCCAAGAAGATGGATGCGCGGCATCTTCGAGCGCAACGACGCCGCTCCTCAGGATGAGCGATCGGCTGACGAATTGCCTACGAGTCAAAGCATGCCCAAAGCCCCGCCGCTGCGCCTTGGCGTCAATGTCGATCACGTCGCCACCCTGCGCAATGCGCGTGGGGGGCTGCGTCCCGATCCGGTGCGCGCCGCACTTGCCGCGATCGAGGCCGGCGCCGACGGCATCACCGCCCATCTTCGCGAAGACCGCCGCCACATCCGCGACGAGGACATGACGCGGCTAAAGGCCGAAATCTCCAAGCCGCTGAATTTCGAGATGGCCGCAACCGCCGACATGCTGCGGATTTCGCTGGCGACCAAACCGCACGCGGTGTGCCTGGTGCCGGAGCGGCGCGAGGAACTCACCACCGAGGGCGGGCTCGACGTCGCCGGCCTGCACAACACGTTGCAGCCGTTCATCGCCAAACTCAACGACGCAGGCATCCGCGTCTCGCTGTTCATCGCCGCCGACCCGCGCCAGATCGAGATGGCCGCCAAGCTGCGCGCGCCGGTGATCGAAATCCACACCGGCGCCTGGTGCGACGCCGTCGTCGACGGCCACACCGGCAAGGCCGACGCCGAGTGGCAGCGCATTGCGGCCGGCGCGAAACTCGCGCGGCAAGCGGGGCTGGAGGTGCACGCCGGCCATGGGCTTGACTATGCGACGGCCGAAACGATCGCCGCGCTGCCGGAGATCGTCGAGCTCAACATCGGCTACTACATGATTGGCGAAGCGATCTTCGTCGGCATCGCCGAGACCGTGCGCCAGATGCGGGCGGCAATGGCGCGCGGGCGGCAAAATCTGGAAAATGCCAAATGATCATCGGCATCGGCTCCGATTTGATCGACATCACCCGCGTCGCCAAGGTGATCGAGCGCCATGGCGACCGTTTTCTCGACCGCATCTTCACCGACGCCGAGCGCGCCAAGGCCGAGCGCCGTTCCAAGAACGAGAAGATGGTGGTCGCCACCTACGCAAAACGCTTCGCGGCGAAGGAGGCCTGTTCCAAGGCGCTGGGAACCGGGATCCGGCGCGGGGTGTGGTGGCGGGATATGGGGGTGGTGAACCTGCCCGGGGGGCGTCCGACCATGCAACTCACCGGCGGGGCGCTGGCCCGCTTGCAGGCCCTGACGCCGCAAGGGCTTGAGGCCCGGATCGACCTCTCCATCACCGACGATTGGCCGCTGGCGCAGGCCTTCGTCATAATTTCGGCGGTCGTCCCGGGCAAATCCTGACGGCATCGCAGCCGAGTTGGCGTAAAACTAAAAAATCATTGATGTATCAATGGATTACGAAGTTTTATTGCCGGCCTTGATTGCGCCCCTGCGAACAACCGTCTAAAACGCCGCAGGCAAGCCAAGCCGAGCAATAAGTCGAGCAAGGAGCGGCTTCCGGTTCGCGCCGGAAATCGTTCTCAACAATGGAAATAGAGAGCATTTTCTTCGGGCGGGACGGGCAACCGATTCGCCCAGGGAAAGCGTTCTGCCACCGCGCGGCCACCGCGAGCGGGAAACGGGAAAGCAATGAGCGTGACGTCCGGGACTAAATCAGAAAGCGGATTTGGCGAAACCATCCGCGTCGTCATCCATGCCCTGCTGATCGCGCTGGTGATCCGCACCTTCCTGTTCCAGCCCTTCAACATTCCCTCGGGCTCGATGATGGCGACGCTGCTGGTCGGCGACTATCTGTTCGTCTCCAAATATTCCTACGGTTACAGCCACTATTCGATTCCGTTCTCGCCGCCGCTGTTCTCGGGCCGTATTTTCGGCTCCGAACCCGCCCGCGGCGACATTGTCGTGTTCCGCTACCCGAAGGACGAATTGCTCGACTACATCAAGCGCGTCATCGGCCTGCCCGGCGACCGCATCCAGATGAAGGACGGATTGCTCTACATCAACGACGTGGCGGTCAAGCGCGAGCGGCTTTCCGACTACTCCGGCGAGGATCCTTGCGACCCGAATTCCGACGCCACGGTGCGGATCAAGCGCTGGAAGGAGACGATGCCGAACGGCGTCGCTTACGAAACGCTCGATTGCGTCGACAACGGCTTCTACGACAACACCAATGTCTACACCGTGCCGGCCGGCCATTTCTTCATGATGGGCGACAACCGCGACAACTCGACCGACAGCCGCGTGCAGTCGGCGGTCGGCTATGTGCCGTACCAGAACATCATCGGCCGCGCCCAGATGATCTTCTTCTCGGTTGCCAAGGGCGAACACGCCTGGATGTTCTGGCGCTGGCCGGTCTCGGTGCGCTGGAATTGCCTTTTCACCATCGTGCGATGAACGACGATACGCCCGTCATCCAGAAGTCGGCAAAATCCGGCGACGCAAGCCAGCAGCCCGATGCTGCGGCCGGCAAGGAGGCTGCGCCGAAGAAGAAGCAGGGCCGCGGCGCGAAGAAGACGGCGGCGCTGAATTCGCTGGAGACGCGCATCGGGCACAAATTCGCCAAGCGCGCCGGGCTCGTCACCGCGCTCACGCATGTGTCGGCGCTCAATCCTGCCAAACGCAACCGCGCCGACAGCTACCAGCGCATGGAATTTTTGGGCGATCACGTGCTTGGCCTCGTCGTCTCCGACATGCTCTTCAAGGCGTTTCCGAAGGCCGACGAGGGCGAACTGTCAAAACGCCTGGCCGATCTGGTGCGGCGGGAGACCTGCGCCGAGGTGGCGCGCGCGCTCGGGCTTGCCGAGGACATCAAGCTCGGCGCGGTCGGCAATCCGGCCGCCGCCGCGCGGCTGCGCGAGTCCGTGCTCGGCGACATCTGCGAGGCGGTGATCGGCGCGATCTATCTCGACGGCGGCCACCCGGCAGCCGCCGCCTTCGTCGAGCGGCACTGGACCGAGCGGATGCACAAGCATCGCCGGCCGATGCGCGACGCCAAGACCGCGCTGCAGGAATGGGCGCAGTCGCGGGGCCTGCCTACTCCGGTCTATCGCGAGGTCGAGCGCACCGGGCCGCATCACGACCCGCAGTTCCGCGTCGCGGTGACGCTGCCGGGCCTGGAGCCGGCCGAGGGTAACGGCGGCAGCAAACGGGCGGCGGAGAAGAGCGCGGCGCTGGCGATGCTCGCCCGCGAAGTCGGCGGCAAATATGAAGGCTGACGAAACGGCGCCGGCAGGGGCCGCGACGCGCTGCGGCTTCGTCGCCCTGATCGGCGCGCCCAATGTCGGCAAGTCGACGCTGGTCAATGCGCTGGTCGGCGAGAAGGTCACCATCGTCTCGCGCAAGGTGCAGACGACGCGCGCGCTGATCCGCGGCATCGTCATCGAGGGCAACGCCCAGATCATCCTGGTCGACACACCCGGCATCTTTGCGCCGAAGCGGCGGCTCGACCGCGCCATGGTCATCACCGCCTGGACCGGCGCGCACGATGCCGATCTCGTCTGCGTGCTGCTCGATGCCAAGCTCGGGCTCGATGCCGAGGCGGATGCGATCTTCGAAAAGCTCGCCAACGTGCCGCACCCGAAAATGCTTGTGATCAACAAGATCGACCTGGTGCCGCGGGAGAAGCTGCTGGCGCTGGCGCAGGCCG
The DNA here is from genome assembly GCA_963726865.1 of uncultured Alphaproteobacteria bacterium. GTDB lineage: Bacteria > Pseudomonadota > Alphaproteobacteria > Rhizobiales > Xanthobacteraceae > Bradyrhizobium. The sequence continues at coordinate 264,523 of CAVSEE010000020.1, forward strand.
CCAACGACCGCATGAAGTTCGAGCAGACCTTCATGATCTCGGCGCTGTCGGGCGACGGTACCGACGACCTGCGCAAGGCGCTGGCATCGGCGCTGCCGGCCGGGCCGTTCCTCTATCCCGAGGACCAGATGACGGTGGCGCCGATGCGCCATCTCGCCGCCGAGATTACCCGCGAAAAGATCTTCCAGCAGCTGCATCAGGAGCTGCCGTACCAGTCCACGGTCGAGACCGACTCGTGGGCCGAGCGCAAGGACAATTCGGTGCGCATCGAGCAAACCATCTTTGTGGAACGCGAAAGCCAGCGCAAGATCGTGCTGGGCAAGGGCGGCGCCACCATCAAGTCGATCGGGGCTGCCGCGCGCAAGGAGATCGCCGAGATCGCCGGCCATCCCGTGCATCTCTTCCTGTTCGTGAAGGTGCGCGAGGACTGGGGCGACGATCCCGACCGCTACCGGGAAATGGGACTCGAGTTCCCGAAAGAATGAGCATGATCCCAAAAAGTGGGCACCGGTTTTTCCTGCGACAAATGCGAAGCGTTTGCGCGGAGATCATGCTCAAGAAAACAAGAGCACGGTTATGAATGTGCCGAAGAACGTCTGGTGGTTCGAAGTGCTGCTGTACGCCTCGCTGGTGCTGGATGCACTGTCGGTGGCGTTCCAGGACCGCACGCCGAGCCCGGCCATGAGCGAGCAGATGATCAATGTCGCCACCCTGATGGCGCTAGGGTTGCTGTCGCTGCTGTTCTATTTCGTCTGGCTTGCGGCGCGCCGCAAGAAGGGCTGGCCGCGCTGGGCGCTATCGGCGGCGCTGGCGCTCTCGCTGATCTCGCTGACGCAGGTGATCGGCGAGCGCGGCGTGCAGTTCGACGTGTTGGTCGACATCGTGTCGTGCGCGCTGACGGCGTGGGGGCTCTACCTTTCCTTCACCGGCGACGCGAAGGACTGGTTTGATGCGTAACGTTGCGTAATTGCGTAGGGTAGGCAAAGGCGCGGCACGCGTCGTGCCCACCACAATGTGACCGACACTGTTGATTGAGAAGGTGGGCACGCTACGCTTTGCCCTACGTGACCTGACACTGTTAGCTTTCCACTCATGGAATGGACCGACGAAGGCATCGTGCTGGGCGTGCGGCGGCATGGCGAATCTTCCGCCATTGTCGAACTCCTGACGCGCGGGCACGGCCGGCATCTGGGCCTCGTGCGCGGCGGGTCCGGCTCGCGGATGCGGCCATTGCTGCAGCCCGGTAACAGCGTGCGCGCGGTGTGGCGGGCGCGGCTCGACGAGCATCTCGGCACCTATGTCATCGAAGGCACGCACCTGCGCGCCGGCTCGCTGCTGGCCTCCTCGCATGCGGTCTATGGCGTGACCCATCTTGCGGCGCTGGCGCGGCTGTTGCCGGAGCGCGACCCGCATGAAGACATTTTCGAAATGCTGGAGCATACGCTCGACGATTTCGAGGACGTCGGCGGTGCGGCCGCGCATGTGGTGCGCTTCGAGCTTGCCATGCTCACCGAGTGCGGTTTTGGCCTCGATCTCTCCAATTGCGCCGCCAGCGGCGGAACCGATGAGCTGATTTACGTCTCGCCAAAATCGGGCGGGGCTGTCTCGCGGAGCGCCGGCGAGCCGTGGCGCGACCGGCTGTTGCCGTTGCCGGCTTTTCTGCGCGAAGGCGAGGGCGGCGCCAACGCCTTTTCCGACGAGGATTTGCAGGACGGTTTCCGGCTCACCGGCCTGTTCCTGCTTCGCCACGTGCTGGAACCGCGCGGGCAAGGGCACTCGGACGCCCGCGAGGGCTTTATCAACGCCGTGATGAGGCGGCGGCTCAGGCTGGCGCAGACCTGAATGCTGGCGCGGAGCCCTCGCAGGTCCGGCCGATGTTCCTTACTCGATCAACTCGTCTGCGCTGGCGAGCAGCGCCGGCGGGATCGAAAGCCCGAGCGACTTCGCCACCTTCATGTTGATGACCGTCTCGAACTTGGTCGGCTGCTGGATCGGCAATTCGGACGGCTTGGCGCCCCTGGCGATGCGGTCGACATAGCTGGCAAGCCGCCGGTACTGTTCGGACTGCAGCGGTCCGTAAGAGCAGATCGCGCCGCTTCTGGCGAAGATCGACCATGCCGCCACCACGGGGATGCGCTGTTCGCTCGCGAAGTCGAAGATCACTTTCCGGTTCTGCACGGCAAAGCCGTCGGAGAAAACCGAGATTGCCTGCGCCGGGTCGGCCTTGATGGCGGCAAAGGCCGCGTCGAGCGCCGCGGGCGACGGCGTTGCATAGTAGCGGATCTCGATGCCGAGGCGCTGGCCGGTTTCCTCGCTGTTGGCGCGCTCGAGGTTGACGCCGTGATGCTCGGGGTTGGCGATGATGGCGACGCGCCGAAGTCCGGGCACGATGTCGCGCAGGATTTCCAGCCGCTTGCTGTTCAGCTCGGCGGCCATCAGCGTCACGCCGGTCATGTTGCCGTGCGGACGCGACAGGCTGTCGGCAAAGCCCGCCGACACCGGATCGCCGCTGAAGATGTAGACGAGTGGCACGGGAAGGGTGTGCTTTGCGATCTCCGATACGGCGGCGCCTTGGGCGACGATCAGTTGCACGCCGGATTTCACCAGTTCTTCGGCGAGCGCGGGCACGCGGGCGAGTTGGTCATTGCCGAAGCGATATTCGATGGTGAGGTTCTGGCCCTCGACGTAGCCCAGTTCGCCAAAGCCCGCGCGCAGCGCCGCCAGATAGGGTGTCAGGCTTGCTTCCTGTTGCGCGGTCAGCCAGCCGATTTTCAGGCTTTTCGGGCTCTTGCGCCGCGGCGGATCTGGAAAGGCCCGCCAGCGCCACGGCCGAAGCCAGAAAGGTTCGCCGGTCCATGCGTCTCACTCCCGGGGTACATGAGGAAGCCTAACAGCCGGATATCGGCAACTCCAGCCGCAGTACGGCCCAATTCGCCTTGCATTCAGGGCGCGCTGCGGTTTGTTTGCGCCGCCATGCAGCCTAAATTGGGCTGCTGATTCGCGAGACCGATTCGAACCACCCAACAATCCAAAACGGTCCCATGGGAAAACAAGTCACTCCGCCGGAACCGGCCGAGGTCCACGAGGTCATGCTGCGCGATGCGCTGGAAGAGCGCTATCTCGCCTACGCGCTCTCGACCATCATGCACCGCGCGCTGCCGGATGCCCGCGACGGCCTGAAGCCGGTGCACCGGCGCATTCTCTACGGCATGCACCTCCTCGATCTCAATCCGAACTCCCCCTACAAGAAGTCCGCCAAGATCGTCGGCGACGTGATGGGCTCGTTCCATCCGCATGGCGACCAGGCGATCTACGACGCCATGGTGCGCCTCGCCCAGGATTTCAACTCGCGCTACCCGCTGGTCGATGGCCAGGGCAACTTTGGCAATATCGACGGCGATAACCCCGCCGCCTATCGCTACACCGAAGCGCGCATGACCGATGTTGCGCGTCTCCTGCTCGAAGGCATCGACGAGGACGGCGTCGAACTCCGCCCGAACTACGACGGCCAGACCAAAGAGCCGGTAGTGCTGCCCGGCGGCTTCCCGAACCTGCTCGCCAACGGCGCGCAGGGCATTGCCGTGGGCATGGCGACCGCGATCCCGCCGCACAACGCAGCCGAGCTCTGCGACGCGGCGCTGCATCTGATCGACAAGCCCGAGGCCAAGTCGAAGGCGCTCTTGAAATGGGTCAAGGGCCCGGATTTTCCGACCGGCGGCGTCGTCGTCGATTCCAAGGAAGCGATCACCGAGGCCTATGTCACCGGCCGCGGCTCGTTCCGCACCCGGGCGCGCTGGAAGCAGGAAGAGGGCTCGCGCGGCACCTGGGTCATCGTCGTCACCGAAATTCCGTGGCTGGTGCAGAAGTCGCGGCTGATCGAGAAGATCGCCGAGCTGCTCAACGAGAAGAAGCTGCCGCTGGTCGGCGACATCAGGGATGAATCGGCCGAAGACGTCCGCATCGTGATCGAGCCGCGCGCCAAGACGGTCGACCCCGAATTGATGATGGAGTCGCTGTTCAAGCTCACCGAGCTGGAAAGCCGCATCTCGCTGAACCTCAACGTGCTGATCAAGGGCAAGATCCCCAAGGTGGTGGGGCTTGCCGAATGCTTGCGCGAATGGCTCGACCATCTGCGCGACGTGCTGGTACGCCGCACCAACTTCCGCAAGGGCCAGATCGAGAACCGGCTGGAAATCCTCGGCGGCTACCTGATCGCGTATCTGAACATCGACAAGGTGATCAAGATCATCCGCACCGAGGACGAGCCGAAGCCGGCGCTGATCAAGGCGTTCAAGCTCACGGAAGTGCAGGCCGACGCCATCCTCAACATGCGCCTGCGCTCTCTGCGCAAGCTCGAGGAGATGGAGATCAGGACGGAGGACAAGGACCTCCGCAACGAGTTGAAAGGCATCAAGTCGCTGCTCGGCTCCGAACCCGAGCAATGGAAGAAGGTTTCCGAACAGGTCACGAAGGTGCGCGACATGTTCGGGCCGAAGACGCCGCTCGGCAAGCGCCGCACCACGTTCGCGGATGCGCCCGAGCACGATCTCGCCGCCATCGAGGAGGCCTTTGTCGAGCGCGAGCCGGTCACGGTCGTGGTGTCCGAGAAGGGCTGGGTCCGCACCATGAAGGGCCATGTCGAGGACCTCTCCGGCCTGGCGTTCAAGACCGACGACAAGCTCGAACACGCCTTCTTCGCCGAGAGCACCTCAAAGCTGCTGGCGTTCGCCACCAACGGCAAATTCTATTCGCTCGATGTCGCCAAGCTGCCGGGCGGCCGCGGCCATGGCGAGCCGATCCGCATGTTCATCGACATGGAGCAGGAAGCCTCGATCGTCTCGCTGTTCGCCAACAAGGGCGGCCGCAAGTTCCTGGTCGCCAATACCGACGGGCAGGGGTTTGTGGTCAGCGAGGACGATTGCGTCGGCAACACCCGCAAGGGCAAGCAGGTGATGAATGTCGACATGCCTGTGGAGGCCTGCGCGATCGCGACGGTGGCCGGCGACACGGTTGCGGTGATCGGCTCCAATCACAAGATGGTGCTGTTCGGCATCGACCAGGTGCCGGAGATGGCGCGCGGCCGCGGCGTTCGCCTGCAGAAATATTCCGGCGGCAAGCTGTCGGATATCGCCGTGTTCGAGGCCAAGGCGGGGCTGACGTGGAAGGATTCCGCCGGCCGCGAGCACAGCATGACCATGAAGGAGCTGTCCGACTGGCGCGGCAACCGCGCCGACGCCGGCCGTCTCGCCCACGGCCTGCCGAAGTCGAACAAGTTCAATCGCGGGGTGGAGTAGGCGGGACCGACGGGTGATTGCGGACGAAGCGGAGGAATTTTTGCAGCCCCGGTGAAGCGTCCGCGACCGGTCGCGAGCAGCGGCTCGCACGACCGCGGGCCACCGATCATTTCGACCGCCATGGGGTCATCCGCGGTATCCAGCGCGGGACGGCGGCGCGGAACGCCTCGTACTCGCTCCCAAACGTCTGCTCGAGCGTGGGTTCTTCGTACGCCACGACGAAGACGTGGAAGACAGAGCCAGAGCAGCGCGCCGTAGACGATGAGGCGCCAATCGCCCATCAGCACCGCTTGACCCAGGATGATGGCAACGACCGCGATGTATATTGGATTACGCACATAACGGTAGAGACCGGTCACCACGAGATTCCGGGTCGGCGCGATGGGCGCGGGGGTGCCGAGACCCTGCAGCGCGAAACGCGCAAATGCGTCAACGAGCCCAGGCACGCCTGCGAGAATCATTATCGCGCCGATGCCGCGCGTCAGCTCCAGACCAAGGAACGGCGGCCGGAGTTGCCAACCCGTGATCGACCATGGAACGAGCCCCGCCAGCGTAAATGGGGCGACCACGAAGAAAACCGCCGAGCCCAGGACGGCAATGGTTCGTTGCACGGCGGTTCCCGACACTCGCTGCGAGCTCATTCCAACCTCCGCCTTCATGGTTTCCCTTCTACGCCAGGCAGGATAGCGGCGCCGCGAAGAGAGGAGCGGCGAATCGCCAAGCCGTCGGTCGCTTATGACCTTACGCCCGCGTTTGCGCCGCGCTTGCGACCACGCCGAGCACACTCGCCGGATTCATGCTGTCCACCATGGACGTCGGGATCAGGATCGTCGAGCCGCGCTCCTTGGTGGTCTCGTAGATGATGTTCATGGCGCGGAGCTGCATCGCGCCCGGGCTCTTCGCATAGAGATCGGCGGCCTCGACGAATTTCTGCGCGATTTCCTGTTCGGCCTGGCTGAGCAGCACGCGCGCCAGTCGCTCGCGCTCGGCCTGGGCCTGCCGGCTCATCGCGTCCTGCAGGGCCGGCGGCACGCCGATGTCGCGGATTTCGACCGACAGCACCGACACGCCCCAATCGGCGGTCTTGCGGCCGATCTCCTCGCGCAATTGCTGGTCGCACTGCTTGCGGTCGGCCAGCAAGGTCGACAGCAGCGAGGCGCCGACGATCTCGCGCAGCGAGGTCTGCGCCACCTGGGTGATGGCCTGGCGGTAGTTGGCGATTTCGAGTGCGGCGCGCTCGGGGTCGTGGATCTGCCAGAACACCACGGCGTCGATATGGATCGGCACCGTGTCCTTGCTCAGCGCGGTTTCCGCGTTGATCTCGGTGGTCTGGATGCGCTGGTCGAGCCATGAGGCGACGCTGTCGATGAAGGGCACGATGGCGAACATGCCGGGGCCGCGAATGGCGGTGAGCTTGCCGAGCCGCAGCACGACGGCGCGCTCCCACTGATCCGCGATCATCAGGGATTGCGGAATCAGCGCGGCGATGACCGCAAGGACGCCCGCGAGCCAGTACCAGGCGTGCGCGCCGTTGCTCTGGCCGAGCCACGCGCAGTAAGCGGCGAGCGGCCGCGACCAACCCCGCCAGTACGATCGCCGGCTGGTTGGCGCCGTTCGCCTTGATGTACCTGTTGATGTAGGGGGTCATGAGGCTAATCCTTCTGCTTGGAGAGGACGCGAATTCGGTCGGCAACGGCGAGGGGATCGATGCCCATCGTCGCGGCCGTAGCAAGAACCTGTTTGGCAAGACTGTCGGCCTGGGCCTGCTGGGCGCGCGCGCCCATCGCGGGCGGGGGTTTGGCGACAAAGCTGCCGCGACCGCGGATCAGCGTGATGGCGCCAAGCCGCTCCAGCTCGTCATAGGCGTGCCGGACCGTGTTGAGGTCGACCTTCAGGGTAACGGCCACTTCGCGCATGGTCGGCATCTGCTCGCCGGGCGCGAGCACGCCGGCGCCGAGGTGCCGCAGAATCTGCTCGCGCAGCTGGACGTAGATCGGAACGCCCGAGCTTTCGAGACGAAGGGCTTTGAGCAAGTCTGTATGCATTAACTAGTACACTAGACAAATAGCACGGGGGAGTCAATACTGGTTCCCGTCCGGCGACAGCGCTAGGCTGGCCGGGCAGGGAGGACGACATGATCGTTCGCGTCTTGATGCTGGGCGCCGCCCTGGCGCTTCTACCCGCTGCCTGCAGGCCCAGTCCATCCCCGGCGCGCTGCCGGAGTCCGCCAAGGCGCTCGCGGAAGGCCAATGGCCGGCCTATGGCGGCACCTATGCCGCCGCGCGCTATTCGCCGCTGACGCAGATTACCAAGGATAATGCGAAGAACCTGCGCGTCGCCTGGCGCTGGAAATCGCCTGACATGGCGATCCGCGCGAAAAGGCCGGATATCGGGCCGACCTTCCTCAATGAATTCGACGCCGCTGATGGTGAACGGCGTGCTCTACACCCCGACCTCGCTCTCGCAGGTCGCCGCCATCGATGCCGCGACCGGCGAGACCAAATGGGTGTTCGACCCAAAGATCTACGACAACGGCCTCGGCATGCCCGCCAATCTCGGCTGGCTGCACCGCGGCGTCGCCTACGCCAGGAACGGCGACGACGAACGCATCATCATGCTCACGGCGTTCGCGCAGATGATTGCGCTGGACGCCAAGACCGGCAAGCCGGTGGCCGATTTCGGCAAGGACGGCCGCGTCGATCTCGCGGCAGGCCTGCGGCGGCCGGTCGATCCCAACTATTACACCATGACCTCTCCGCCGGTGATCGTGCGCGGTGTCATCGTGGTCGGCTCGTCGGTGTTCGACTGGTGGGGCAGCCGGCCGTCACCGCCCGGCGACGTCAGGGGCTTCGACGTCAAGACCGGTCGTCTGCTCTGGACTTTCCACACCGTGCCGCAAGGCGAGGAGCCCGGCGCCGAGACCTGGCAGAAGGATTCCTGGAAGGAGGCGGGCAACGCCAATGTCTGGGCGCCGATGAGCGCCGACGAGGAGCTCGGCTACGTCTATCTGCCGGTGAGCACGCCGACCAACGACTATTACGGCGGCCACCGACCCGGCGACGGCCTCTATGGCGAAAGCCTGGTCTGCATCGAGGCCGCGACCGGCAAGAAGGTCTGGCACTACCAGCTCGTGCACCACGGCCTGTGGGACTACGACCCGCCGGCCGCGCCTAACCTGATCGACATCACCGTCGACGGAAGGAAGATCAAGGCGGTGGCGCAGCCGACCAAGCAGGCCTTCCTCTACGTCTTCGATCGCGTCACCGGAAAGCCGGTGTGGCCGATCGAGGAGCAGCCGGTGCCGGCCTCATCGGTGCCGGGCGAGCAGGCGGCGAAGACGCAGCCCATTCCGACCAAGCCAAAGGCGTTCGACCTGCAGGGCGCGCGCGACGAGGACCTGATCGACGTCACGCCCGAGATCAGGAAGGAGGCGATCGAGATCGCCAACGCCTTCGACCGCGGCGGCCTCTACACGCCGCCATCGCGAGCGCGGCACCATCACCGTGCCCGGCAATGCCGGCGGCGCCAGCTGGTCCGGCGCGGCGGTCGATCCCGATACCAACCTGCTCTATGTCAGCACCTATCGCGTGCCGACGCTGATCACTGTCCGCAAGCCCGAGGCCTCTTATGAGGGCAACTACGACTACATCGGCTTTGGCCAGTACATCGCGGGTCCCCGCGGCCTGCCGCTGCTGAAGCCGCCGTTCGCCAGCATCGTCGCCATCGACATGAATACCGGCGAGCACCGCTGGCGCATTCCGGTCGGGCACAGCCGCGCGATGGGTTCGATCCGACGGCTCGATCTGCCCGACGATCTCGGCCTGCTGGCGCGCAACTGGGCACTGATCACCAAGACGGTCATGGTCGTGGTCCAGATGGGATATGTCGACCCGCCGCGCTTCGTGCCCGGTTACAATCTGCCCTTCCGCGACCTGCACAACCTCGATCCGCGGCTGTGGATCCGTGACAAGACGACGGGCGAAACCATCGCCGAGCTCGAACTGCCGGGCAACGCCACGGGATCGCCGATCACCTACATGGCCGGCGGCAAGCAGTTCATCGTCTTTGCGATCGGCGGAGGACCGGTGCCGGAGGAAATGATCGCGGTGGCGCTGCCGTAATCAGAAATTGTGGTTGATGCGCAGCTTCACCTGCTGGCGCTCGAAGTGGATGAGGTCGAGCGAACCGCCGCTTGCGGCGGTATGGCCGCGGATCTGCCAGTTCCAGCCGCCGGACATCGCCCAATGCGGCGATAGCTGCAGATACATCGTCGGTCCCGCGAACAGCGCCCGGCCGGAATAGGTGTCGAGCCCGAGGCCGTCATAGACACGCAGGTACCTGATCTCGCCGCCAAGGAACAACCCGCCATGGACGCGGGCGGCGAGCGCCGCCGCGACGCCGATCTTCGACTGGTGCTGCCAGACATCGGTCTGCAGGACATGCGTGGCATCGGCGTCGTAGAGCAGGTTGAGCGCGCCATACAACTGGCCTGCGATCAGTTCGCGATCGAGCGCCAGCGTCAGCAGGTTACTATAGCTTCGCACCGCTTCGCCCGAGATGTCGTCGAGGCGGCCCCAGCGCGGCTCGGCGATGATGGTGAGGCCGAACGGCGCGTGCGCGCGGTTGACCAGCGCATAGCGCGCCTCGAACGAAAAACCCTGCAACGAACCTTCGCCGCGATCGGGGAAACCGGGAACGCCGGAGATGCCGAAATAGGCGAAGCTGGCGCGGGCGCCGAGCCGCAGGCCTTCGGCGGCAACATACTTTGCTTCCAGCGTCTCGGTCAGCGCGCCGTAATGGCCGGCCGCCTTGCCGGCGCGGGCGACGGTCTCGCTCTCGAGCTCGCGCTCGCCTCTCTTGCCGATGTCGGCGCCCTCGCTGAAGCCGAACAGATGTTCGGTATCGATGTCGGACGCGTGCGCAGGCGCCGCTGCGGCGAGCAGGCCGGCGGCGGCGATGGCAAGCAGGGTGATCGGATATGGCCTTGGCGCGCGGCGAGGCCGCGCGGGCATGACGTTCGCTCCACCTGACGACTGAGGGGGCTTGCGGCCGCATGCGGTCGCAAGACGGACTCCGGCGTGGTGGCGTTAGCGGGGCGGACGGTCGAGGCGGGCGGCGGCAAGCTCCGTCAGCGAGCGCGCCGCAAGATGGATACGGCCTTGCCGGGCCACGGGCTCAATGATCGCCAATCCGGCCGGCGGTACGATGGCGGCAAGCGCGCTGACGCCGCAGCACTGATGCCCGGATTTGCCTGATTTGCCGGAGTCCTCGTGCGGAGCACCGTCGGGATGGAAGTGCAGTGTCAGCGTTCCGCCATGGCTTTCGCTCAGCACATGGGCGACCGCGTCACGGTCGGCGCGCGCGAAGGCCGCCGCCGGTGCGACGACACCGAAAGCATAGGTCAGGGCGATCAGGGCGGCTGCCCAGCGCCGCAATGTTTTCGTCAGGCGGTAATCCATCGCCGACCGAGTTGAAGGTTGCAACGGGCTCATTTTAGGCCGCAAGCGGGCCCGTTGCTGTTGCCGATCGCCCACAGCGGTCGATGATTCCGCCTGCGCCGGAGCCCGGCCCCGACTTGTGCACCCGGATATTCCTGCCTAGTTTGTGTTTACGGGGACAAGGCAGGCTCCCCGTCAGACGGCCGTCCGTCCAAGCTCTGCGCAACACTCCCTTTCGTGGAGGATCGCGCATGGACGCAGGCACGACAGCTCAAAGCAAACCGGCATCGGGGGCTTCGCTGATTGCGCTGCTCTACGCGGCGCGCGCCCTGCGCGGCTTTGGCGACGGCTTTGCCGTCATCATCCTGCCGGCCTACATGACCGCGCTCGGTTTCGATGCGGTGGCGGTCGGCGTCGTCGCCACGGCATCGCTATCAGGCACGGCGCTGCTGACGCTCGTGATCGGCTGGATCGCCCCGCGCTTCGATCTGCGCGCGCTGTTGCTGTTCGGCGCTGGCCTGATGACGGCAACGGGACTCGCATTCCCCAACGTCGAGCATCTGACCTTGATCGCGCTCACCGCCTTCATCGGCACCGTCAACCCTAGCGGCGGCGATCTCGGCGTCGCCGTGCCGCTGGAGCACGCCGTGCTGGCGAAGACCGCCTCCGACGAGCGGCGCACCCAGGTGTTTGCGCGCTACAGCCTGATCGGCGCGCTCTGTGCCGCCGCCGGTTCGCTCGCCGCCTCGCTGCCGGATTTTCTCGTCGCCTCCGGCTCGACGCAGCTCGGCGCTTTCCGCCTGATGTTCTATGCCTATGCCGCGCTCGGCGTGATCTGCGCGCTGCTCTACCGCAGGGCGCCGCATGCGCGGGGGGAAGAAAAGGCGCATGCGCCGCTCGGCCCGTCGCGCGGCACCGTCTACAAGCTCGCCGCGCTGTTCTCCGTCGATGCCTTTGCCGGCGGCTTTGTCGTGCAATCGCTGCTGGTGCTCTGGCTGTTCCAGCGCTTTGACCTCACGCTGTCTGCGGCCGGCGTGTTCTTCTTCTGGGCGTCGACGCTCTCGGCCTTCTCCTATCCGGTGGCGGCCTGGATCTCGCGCCGGATCGGCCTCGTCAACACCATGGTGTTCACGCATATCCCCTCCAGCATCTTCCTGATCCTGGCCGCGTTCGCGCCCAATCTCTATGTCGCGCTGGCGCTGCTGCTGTTGCGCTCGGCGCTGTCGCAGATGGATGTGCCGACCCGCACCTCCTATGTGATGGCCGTGGTGACGCCGGCGGAGCGGCCGGCGGCCGCCAGCGTCACCGCGGTGCCGCGCAGCCTTGCCTCCAGCATCAGCCCGGCGATTGCGGGCGTGTTGCTGACGACGAGCTTTTCGGGGCTGCCTCTGGTGCTCTGCGGCGCGCTGAAGATCGCCTACGACCTCGCGCTGTTATTCTCGTTCCGCCACATCAAGCCGCCGGAAGAGCAGGGGTAGGCCAACGGCCCTGTGGTTCAGTGAAGTAGCGGATGTGATAGTATTCGCCATCCCAGGCGCTATATCAGGCTCAAGTCGCCGCGACTCGCCTCGCGCCCCGGAGACAGCCCATGCATTCCCATTCGTTCGACCAGTGGACCCACGATCACGTCTTTCTCGGGTCGAAGCACCGGCGCAACGAGCGCCGCACCTGGTTCGTGGTCGTCCTCACCGCGGTCATGATGATCGGCGAGATCGTCGCCGGCATCCTGTTCGGCTCGATGGCGCTGCTCGCCGACGGCTGGCACATGGCGACCCATGCCGCAGCGCTCGGCATCGCCGCGCTCGCCTATCTCTTTGCCCGCCGCCAGGCGCGCAACAGCCATTTCACCTTCGGCACCGGAAAGTTCGGCGATCTCGCCGCCTTTGCCAGCGCCGTCATCCTCGGCATCGTCGCGATCCAGATCGCGTTCGAGAGCGTCGAGCGGCTGGTGAACCCGGTGGCGATCGCCTACCGCGAGGCGATCGCGGTCGCCGTGCTCGGCCTCGTCGTCAATCTCGTCAGCGCCTTGCTGCTGCGCGAGAGAGACACGACCACGACCATCACGGCCATGACCACGCGCACGCCCATCATCGCGACAACAACCTTCGCGCCGCCTATGTGCACGTGCTGGCGGACGCCGCCACTTCCGTGCTCGCCATCGCCGCGCTGGTGACGGCGGCGTGGCTGCAATGGACCTGGGCCGATCCGGTCGTCGGCATCATCGGCGCCGCCGTCATCGCGAGCTGGTCGGTCGGGCTGTTGCGCTCCTCCGGCAGCGTGCTGCTCGACGTCAACAACGCCGGCAAGATGGAAGGCCTGATCCGCCAGCGCCTGGAGACGCGCGGCGACCGCGTCACCGATCTGCATCTCTGGCAGATCGGCCCCGGCCACCGCGCCGCGGTGATTTCGCTGATATCAGACGACCCGCTGCCGCCGTCGCATTACAAGCGCCGGCTCAGCGGCCTGCATGGGCTTAGTCATGTGACTGTGGAAGTCGAGACCTGCCCGCACGAGCGGGAGGAGGGGTGTTGAAAGTCACGATCTACCACAACCCCGCCTGCAGCAACTCGCGCAACACGCTGGCAATGATCCGCGAAAGCGGCGAGGAGCCCGAAGTGATCGAGTACCTGAAGACGCCGCCGAGCCGCGAGCGGCTCTCCGAACTGATCAAGGCGATGGGCATCCCGGTCCGCGCGCTCCTGCGCGAGAAGGAGGCGGTCTATGCCGAGCTCAAGCTCGCCGATCCCAAATGGAGCGATGACGAGCTGATCGGCTTCATGCTGGCGCATCCGATCCTGATCCAGCGTCCGATCGTGGTGACGGACCAGGGCGTGCGGGTCTGCCGGCCGCCGGAATTGGTGCGCGAACTGCTCGACTAGTCGCGACGGTCTCAGTAAGAAAGCTGAATTGCTTCGTCGCTATCGCTCCCCGCAATGACGGCGACTACTGACATTTGCTGCCATCTGAACCGATGCATGCAGACAAATCAAACTGCGCTGTTGGTTGATCCCACCGTCCTCCCTACGATGTCTCGCGGCAGAAACAGGGAGCACCTCGTGACCGAATGGATCGGTGTTGCCATCGCGATCGTATCGAGCCTGCTCGGCGGCACGGCGGCGGCGATTACACGCTATCTCGCTGCTGGCAGCGACCCCGTGACGCTGGCGATCCTGCGCTGGGGCATCGGCTTCCTCTGCGTTCTGCCGGCTGCCATGCTGCTGCGCGCCAAATGGCCGGAGCGGCGCGACTGGCTCGCGGTGGCCGCGCTCGGCTTTGCCTTCTTCGGCGTGTTCTTCGTGCTCTACAACATCGCGCTCTCATATACGACCGCGGCGCGCGCCTCGCTGGCGCTCGCCACGTTGCCGCTCTCGACCATGGTGGTCGGCGCCGTGCTGCGCGTGGAAGCGCTGACCCTCCGCAAGACCGTCGGCGTCGGCATCGCCGTGCTCGGTGTTGCGGCCGCGCTGGCATCCGGGCTTGCATCCGCGCCTCCGGGCGCATGGCGCGGCGAGTTGATCATGCTGGCCGCGGTGCTCTGCATGGCCTTCTACAACGTGCTGTCGCGGCCGTTCATCCGGCGCTCCAGCGCGCTCGGCTTTCTTGCGGTCGGGATGGGGACGGGCGCTGCCGCGCTGATCGCCGTCGGCGTTGCGACCGGCAGCATCGCGGTGCTGCAAAACTTCACGACGCCGCAATGGATCGCCGGCATCTATCTCGGCGTCGGCGGCGGCGCCGCCGCCTTCATTCTCTGGGTGCTGGCGCTGGAGCGGGCTTCGCCGACGCGCGTCGCCAACACGATGACCGTCAACCCGATCGCGGCAGGACTGCTCGCGACGCAGCTGGTCGGCGAGCCGATCACGGCCAATCTGGTGCTGGGCCTGATCGCGGTGTTTGCCGGGATCTGGATCGCGACGTCGGAGAAGGCGTGAGAGGGCTACGCTGCCGCGATCGCTTCGATCTCGATCATGAAGTCGGGACCGTAGAGCTTGGATACTTCGACCAGGGTCACCGCAGGCGCGGCCGGCGGCGTCACGGTCGCGAAGAAACGATTGCGCGCCTCGCGATAGCGTCCGAGGTTGCTCATGTCGGTCAGGAACACCGTCAGCTTCACGAGATTGGCCGCGGTGCATCCGCGCGCTCGCAGGGCGATCGACAGGTTGCGGAACACCTGCTCGGCCTGGGCGGCAAAATCATCCTTGCCGACCAAGTTGCCATCCGCGCCGACGGCGGTCTGGCCGGCGATGAAGAGGATGCGGCCGGCGCTGATCTCGACGATCTGCGAGTAGCCGGGCGGCTCGCCAAGCTCCGGCGGATTGATGCGGGTGATCGTTGGCGACGTCATGCTGTCCTTCCGCTCAATTCGAAATCCGTAGGGTGGGCAAAGCGAAGCGTGCCCACCTTCACGGGGTGTGCTCTTGAAGGTGGGCACGGCGCAGTGCGCCTTGCCCACCCTACGGCTCCTATTTCTGTTGCGCCACCGGCGGCGGGCCGAGCCCGGTCGGGCTCTTCGGCTTCAGCATGCCCGCATAGAAGGAGAGCACGAACACCAGCGCCAGCGCGCCGAGATAGACGCCATAGGATTGCGGCGGCGTGATCGCCCATTTCCACCAGCTTTGCTTGCGTCTCGTTGTCCATGATGCCGTTCTGCCGGATTGCGCGTTCGATGAAAAGTAACAAGTTGCTTCGGTCAGCTCTCGCGCGAGGCGGAGCTGGTCTTGAGCAGGAACAGCGCCGCCAGTGCCGCGAGGCTCAGCGCGGAGGAGACGATCAGCACCTTGCTTCCCATCACGTCGATCAGGAGCCCGAACGCCAGCGGAGCGGCCGCCTGCGCCATGCGCGAGGGCGCGCCGAGCAGGCCGAGGCGGTAGGCATAGTTCTGCGAGCCGAAGATCGAAAGCGGCAGCGTGCCGCGCGCGATGGTCAGGATGCCGTTGCCGGAGCCGTGGAAGATCGCGAACACGCTCGCCGCCGCGCCGCCAAAGATGGCGACGATGACGGCGCCGATCGGATGGGTGATGCAGGCGAGCCGCGTCGACACCAGCGGATGATAGCGGCTGAGAAAACCGGCCTCGACGATCCGCGCAGCGACCTGCGCCGGCCCGATCAGCGCGCCGGCCGCGATCGCCTGCACGGGCGTGGCGCCGGCGGCCTCCATGATGCGCGGGAAATGCGCGGCCATCGCGCCGGTGACGGTCCATGCGGCGGCGAAGGTGAAGGCGAGCAGGATCATGGCGCGATCGATCGGGACGTGCGGCTTCACGGCATTGGCGACCGCGGCCTTGGCGCCTTGCACCGCCGGCAGCATGAAGAAGTTGAGGGGAAGTCCGAGCAGGATATGCGCGGCCGCCCAGGCAAAGCAGGTGTTGCGCCAGCCGATGCTTTCGAGCCCGAGCGCCGTGAGCGGCCAGCCGACGGTGGAGGCAAAGCCGGCAATCAGCGTGATGCCGGTGATCGAGCGCCGCGCGGCGTCGCCGTAGATGCGGCCGAGCGCGCCGAAGGCGGCGTCATAGAGACCCATCCCCATGCCGACGCCGAGCAGCAGCCAGGCGATCACGAGCACCGGGATGGAGTAGGTGAAGCCGAGCAGGGCGAGCCCGGCCGCCAGCGTCAGATTCGAGATGCACAGCACCGAGCGGCCGCCGACCAGGTCGATCTGCCGTCCGACGCGCGGGCCCGAGAATGGCCGAGATCACCAGCGAGGCGGAGAACGCCGCAAAGATCCAGTTCGAGGAGATGCCGAGATCGCGGCCGATCGGGTCGGCCAGAATGGCAGGCAGGTAGTAGCTGGAGGCCCAGGCCAGCGTCTGCGTCGTGCCGAGCGCCAGGATGATCGGAAGCTGCGGCGGGTTCATTTCCTCGTGAGTCCGGTTGCGGCAGGCCTCATCCGCCTCACCTTTGGGGTAATCGCATTTGCCGCTGTCACAATAGTGTCGTCAAGGCGGATAAGGCATTGCAGGGCCACGCTTTCGTCACGGCTGATTGCGCGGCATAATCGGGGATCCATGCAGCACGCTTCGCGCCTTCAATTGACGAACTGGCTGGTCGCGCCAGGGCCTCACCGGCCTGCCCGAACACGAGCTGATCCGCGGCTTTTGCGAGCGCTGCTGCGCCGAGGGCATTCCGCTGTCCTACGGGCTCGTCGTGATCGACACGCTGCACCCGATCTTCGAGGGCCGCGGCTTCCGCTGGAACGATGTCGAGACCAACCAGCCGCAAACTTTCGAGTTCGGCCCGACCGAGGAGGGCGACGCCGCCGAAGGCTGGCGGCGCTCGATCTTCTACGACATGCTCGAGCAGGGTCACGAGCATCGCGTGGTCGATCTGACCGACATCGACTCGCATCGCTATTCGCGCTTCGACGAGCTCGCCGCCAACGGCCACAAGCATGCGACCTCGTTCGTGCACCGCTTCGGCGAGGCCGGCACGATGGGCCAGATGGATTGCGTCTATTCCAACTGGACGACGCGGCGCGACAGCGGCTTCGGCGAAGAGGGCCTGGCGGCGCTGCGCGACCTCGTGCCGGTGCTCGGACTCGCGATCAAGTCGGCGGCGCAGGCCGATATCGCGCGCACGTTGGGCCGCGTCTATCTCGGGCGCGAGACCTCGGAGCAGGTGTTGCGCGGAAAAATGTCGCGCGGCATCACCGAGAAGATCACGACGGTGCTGTGGTTCTCCGACCTGCGCGGCTCCACCGCGATTTCGGAGAAGATGGAGCCCGGCGAGATCATCCCGTTCCTCAACGATTATGCGCAGGCCTCGATCGACGCGATCCACGACGCCGGCGGCGAGGTGCTGAAGCTGATCGGCGACGGCGTGCTGGCGATGTTCACCAACGAGAACATGGCGATCGCCAAGCGCGCGGCGCTGCGTGCCGAGCATCGCTTCCGCCACAACATGGACGTGGTGAACGCGCGCCGCTCGGCCGAGGGCCGGCCGGTGACGACGGCGCATGTCGGCCTGCATATCGGCGAGGTCTTCTACGGCAATATCGGCAGCGACGACCGCCTCGACTTCACCGTGGTCGGCCCCGCCGTCAACGAAGTCAGCCGCATCGCCTCGATGTGCCGCTCGGTCGACCGCGAGCTTCTGACCTCGTCGGCGTTCCGCAGCGGCCTCGATGCCGTGGGCCGCAACTGGCTCGTCTCCACCGGCCGCTTTGCGCTGCGCGGCATCGGCGGCGCGCAGGATCTCTACACGCTCGATCCGGGCATTTTGACCGACGAAGTCGTCGCCGGGAAATACGCACGCTATGTGGCGGGTTAGGCGACCTTGGCGCGCATTGTATACAGCCCGACAGCGACGAGGGAGAACACCGTCAGCACGATGCCGAGCGCAAACATTGCATCGGAGGACAGTGTCGCCGCCAGCCAGACACCGATCGCCGCATTCATCATCTGCCAGAAGCCAAGCAGGGCCGAGGCCGCGCCGGCCTTTTCGCCGAACGGGGAAAGCGACTGCGCGCTGCCGAGCGGATTGACGATTCCCATGCCGAGCAGGAACAGGCTCATCGCGCCGAGAAACGGCAAGAAGGCGGGCGTAAACCGCGCCACTGCCAGGATCGCGATGCTGCCGAGTGCTGCCACCAGCAGCCCGCCACGGATCGAGCGATCGAGGCCGTACCGCGGCGCGAGCTTTGTCGCCAGCATGCCGGCGGCGAACACGATCAGGACCGTGCCGGCAAAGAACAAGCCGAGTTGGATCGGGGAAAAGTGCAGCGTCTCGATCAACACACGAGGCGCGGCCGAAAACATCGCGAACAGCCCGCCCATGATCAGGCTGACAGTGGCGGCCGGGACCACGAACCGGCGATCCCTGATCAGGCCAATGTAGTTCCTGGTGATCGCAAGAGGATTGAGCGGAATGCGCGTCGAGTTGTGGGTCTCACCGAACACGCCGGCATAGGCAAGCGCCCCAATGGCGGCAAAGATAGCGACGAGGACGAACGTTGAGCGCCAACCGAAGAAATGTTCGAGCGCACCGCCGAGCAGCGGCGAGAAGCCGGGAGCGGCGGCCATGGCAATCATGATCAGCGCCATCGCGCGCGCCAGCGGCGCTCCCGAGAACATGTCGCGGGCAATGGCGCGCGACAGCACCGAAGTCGCGCAGGCGCCGGCTGCCTGGATTACCCGGCCGACGAGCAGTCCCGGCAAGTCGGTCGCGAACGCGCACCAGACGCTGCCGGCAAAGAACACCGCGAATCCGAGCAGGACCGGCCAGCGTCGTCCGAACCGGTCCGAGATCGGTCCAACCACGAGTTGGCCAAGGGCGAAGACGGCGAGGAATACCGTGATTGCCGATGTCACCGCCGGGGTCGAGACGTTCAGCGCCGCTGCCATCTGCGGCAACGAGGGCAGCAGGATGTTGGTGGCCAGCGTTCCCGTCGCCGCCAACGAGGCGAGCACCGCGATCTGCAAACGGTCGAGGAAGCCTCTTCCTTGATCGCGGGTGGAGCATCGATTGCGACAGTCTGGTTGGCCATGCTGGTTCCTGCTTTTTTAAATTATGATCATCATATAAAATGGCGAAGGAAAGCGCTAGTACTGTGCATGGGGTTGTTATGCGCGAAACGAGCCCTCAACGACCGAAAATGGCTGGCCGTGCATGGCTCAGCATCGCGCGGGCTCGCCGACCATCTCGGGCTGCCGCGCCAGCGCCACGGCGGGCGACAGCCAGATCACCAGCGCCTGCGCGGCGAAGATCGCCGCCGCAAGGTAGAGGCACATCTCCGCGCCGTAGAGGCCGCCGACGATGGCGCCGAGCGCCGAGCCGAGCGGACGCGCGCCATAGCTCATGATGTTGATGGCGCTGACGCGGCCGAGCAGCGAGGGCGGCGTCACCGATTGGCGCAGTGTCGTGGTCGAGATCACCCACAGGATCGGGCCGACGCCGAGCAGGAAGAAGCTGAGGCCCGCGAGCAGCGGCGAGGGGACGAACGTGGTCAGCGCCATCACGCCGGCCGCGATGAAGCCGGTGACCGGGCCGAGGCCGATCACGGTGCCGAAGGGAAGCCGGCGCATCACGCGGGTGGCGAGCAGCGCGCCGACCACCATGCCGACGCCGTACATCGCGAGCGTCGTGCCGACGCCGGTGGCGGTGAGGCCAAGATGGCGCACGGCGTAGGGCACGAATACCGCGAGCAGCAGGAAGGAGGCGGTGTTGAAGATGAACTGGGTGATGAACACCGGCCGCAGCAGCGCATGCCGCATCACGAAGCTGGCGCCTTCGCCGATCTCCTTCAGCGGATGGCGACGCGGCGCGGGCTGGCGCGCCGGCTCGTAGATGCCGGAGAGCAGCACGACCGCGATGACCGAGAGCGCGGCGGCAAAGCCGAAGGCGGGCGCGGCGCCGACCCAGCCGACCAGCACGCCGCCGAGCGCGGGGCCGGTCGCAAAGGCCACGGTGCGCGCCAGCTCGATCCGCGCATTGGCGGCGGGCAATGCCTGCGAGGCGACCAGCGAGGGCACCAGCGCGGGCGCCGCGACGCTGTAGACGACGGTGCCGCACACCGCGGCGAAGCCGAGCAGCGCGAGCAGGGGCAGGTTCAGCGCGCCGAGCCAGATCAGCAGCAGGATCGCCGGCGAGCGCCACCGCGCGCAGCGCTTCGGAGCCGGCCATCAGGAAGCGGCGCGACATGCGGTCGGCGAGCAGGCCCGCCGGGATCGCAAACAGGATGAAGGGCAGGGTCAGCGCGGTCTGCAGCGCGCCGGTCTGGCCTTCGCCGACGCCGAGCAGCAGCACGGCGACGATGGGCGCTGCGGCGAGCGCAACCTGCTCGGCCGATTGAGCGGCGAGGTTGGACCAGGCGAGGCGGTTGAAAGTGGGGGGCAGTTCGATCGCAGGCGAAGTGGACATGGAGCAATTCCGGAAGTTCGGGGTTGGGGCATCTTCCGGCGGCAACGACGGCCAAACCCACCCGCTTCCCGACAACACGAGTTCGGGAACGGCTAGATGCAGTTGCAAATGAGTTGCAATAAAGAAGAATATCGGCCATCATGGCCGAAATGGACGCGAAGGCCCCTGATTTGAGCTCTGAAAGCCTGCCCAACCGCTGGACGGCCGCGGCTGGCGCGCAGACGCCAGCCAGCTCAAGAGCTTGGCCGAGGTGAATGCGACCGTTGCCGTCCCCGCCATGGGCGGGCTGTGGTGGCGGCGGCTGCTGGCCTTTGCCGGCCCCGGCTACCTCGTCTCGGTCGGCTACATGGACCCCGGCAACTGGGCGACCGACCTCGCGGGCGGATCGAAGTTTGGCTACACGCTGCTGTCGGTGATCCTGCTGTCGAACCTGATGGCGATCCTGCTGCAGGCGCTGGCCGCGCGGCTCGGCATCGTCACCGACCGCGATCTCGCGCAGGCCTGCCGCGCCAGCTATTCGCCGCCGGTCAATTTCCTGCTGTGGCTCGCCTGCGAAGCCGCCATCATCGCCTGCGATCTGGCCGAGGTGATCGGCACCGCGATCGCGCTGAAGCTGCTGTTCGGCATTCCCCTGATCGGCGGCGCGCTGATCACCGCGCTCGATGCCTTCCTGCTGCTGCTGCTGATGAACCGCGGCTTCCGCTTCCTCGAGGCCTTCGTCATTGCGCTGCTGATCGTCATCGCCGTCTGCTTTGCGATCCAGATCGTCGCCGCGGCGCCGCCGGTCGCGGCGATGCTGCAGCGGCTTCGTGCCGTCGAGCGAGATCTTCACCAATCCGGAGATGCTCTACATCGCCATCGGCATCATCGGCGCGACCGTGATGCCGCATAATCTCTATCTGCATTCCTCGATCGTGCAGACCCGCGCCTATCCGCGCACCGATGAGGGCCGGCGCGACGCCATCAAATGGGCGACGACGGACTCCACCATCGCGCTGATGCTGGCGCTGTTCATCAACGCCGCGATCCTGATGGTGGCGGCCGCGACCTTCCACAAGAGCGGCCACAGCGACGTCGCCGAGATCGGCCAGGCGTTCGAGCTGCTGTCGCCGCTGCTCGGGCTCGGCATCGCCTCGACGCTGTTCGCGGTGGCGCTGCTCGCCTCCGGCCTCAACTCGACGGTGACGGCGACGCTCGCCGGCCAGATCGTGATGGAAGGCTTTCTGCACCTGCGCCTGCCGAGCTGGGCGCGGCGGCTGCTCACCCGCGGCATCGCCATCGTGCCGGTCGTGATCGTCACCGCGTTCTATGGCGAGCGCGGCACCGGGCAGCTGCTGGTGTTCAGCCAGGTCATCCTGTCGATGCAGCTGCCGTTCGCGGTGATCCCGCTGGTGCGCTTCGTCTCCGACAAGCGCAAGATGGGCCAGTTCGTGATCCCGACGCGCGGTCGCGGCGCTGGCGTGGATGATCGCCGGCGTGATCGTGATCCTGAATGTGAAGCTGCTGTTCGATACGTTGTTCGGCTGATCAGGTACGACCGCCATTCACACTAAACGTCTGCCGGGTGATCATGCGGCTGTCGTCGGCGGCGAGAAACAGCGCCAGATTGGCGATATCGGCGGGCATGACGGCGTCGGGCAGAAATTGATTGTTGATGACCTCCGCCACGCTCTCGGGCGTCGGAAACCACAGCCGCTGCTGTTTCTCGGTGAGCACGAGACCCGGCGCGATGGCGTTGACGCGGATGCGATGCTGGCCGACCTGCCGCGCCAGCGAATGCGTGAAGCCGACGACGGCGGCCTTGGCCGAGGCATATCCCATCAGTTCCGGCGCGCCGAGCTGCCACGTGATGGACGACATGTTGACGATCGATCCGCCGCCGAGCTCGATCATCTGCGGCACGACCGCCTGCGAGGCAAAATAGATATGGCGGAAATTCACCGCCATGGTCCGGTCGAAGTCGTCCGGCGTCACGTCGGCATAGACCTGCCGCTGGTCGTTCGCCGCGTTGTTGATCAGCGCGGAGGCCGGCCCGAGCTTCTGCCGGACCTCTGATGATCGCCGCCTTGAGGTCGTCCGTGCGTGTCACGTCGCAGCGCAGGAACAGCGGCGCATGTCGCGTCGAAGCAGCCAGCGACTTCGTCAGTGTCTGGCCGGCCTCCTCGTTGAGATCGAAGAACGCCACCTTGGCGCCATTCTCGGCGAAAGCCTTGACGTACTCCTCGCCGATGCCGCTGGCGCCGCCCGTGATCAGGACGGTGCGATCGCGGAGGCTGTCGTATTTTGTGAAACTCATGCGATGACGCGATGCTCAGTCCTGCGGCTCGGACAGGACTTCGCCCGTGGCGTCGACGCGCAGCCAGCCGCTCGGCGCCAGCCGCTGCTGCGGCAGGAAGCGGCCCTTGTAGTCCATCTTCTTGGAGCCATCGATCCAGTAGCCGAGATAGACGTAAGGCAGCCCGAGCCGGCGGGCGCGGGTGATGTGGTCGAGGATCATGAAGGTGCCGAGCGAGCGGTCCTGCTCGCCGACGGCTCGAAGAAGGAATAGACCATCGACAGCCCGTCGCTGAGCACGTCGGTCAGCGCCACCGCCACCAGTTCGTCGCCGCGGCCGGTGATGCCGCTGTCGGGGCCGCGCCGGCGGTACTCGATGATGCGGGTCTCGACATGGCTGTCCTCCACCATCATGGCGTAGTCGAGCACGGTCATGTCGGCCATGCCGCCGTGGCGGTGCCGCCTGTCGAGATAGGCGCGGAACACCGAATACTGCTCGGAGGTCGGCACCGCGCTGCGCTGCTCGCCGATGATGTCGGCATTGCGCGCCAGGATCTTGCGGAAGTTGCGCGAGGGGCGGAATTCGTTGGCGATCACCCGCACCGAGACGCAGGCCCGGCACTGGTCGCAGGCCGGCCGGTAGGCGATCGACTGGCTGCGGCGGAAGCCGCCATGGGTCAGGAGGTCGTTGAGGTCGCCGGCCTTGTCGCCGACCAGATGCGTGAACACCTTGCGCTCGTGCCGGCCCGGCAGATAGGGGCAGGGCGAGGGCGCCGTCAGGTAGAATTGCGGGGTGTCACGCGAATGCTGGGTCACGTTACGTCGTCAGGCCTCCGAAGCAGCCGCGATCCAGCATCGCGCCCCGGAGGCCGACCGTCAATCGGATTGGCTACGGGGTCAGTATGTCCGCGCCGGTTGTGCCGCCTGGGTGCGTCCGAGGCTGTTGATAACCACGGTTCCGAGCACGATGTCGTGCAGCAGCCGCCGGCGGCCGTTGAACAGGCCGACCAGCAGCACCAGCGGCGACAGGAACGAGACCGACACCCAGAACAGCACGGCGTGCATGGCACCAAGCACGAAATAGCCGGGCGCGCCGTACCAGGTGCGCAGTTCCAGATCCATCACGCGCATGCCGATGGTGGCCGAATGCGGCCCGCCGAGCGAGGCGCCGTAATAGACGATGGCCCAGACCACCGAGGCCGGCCACGCCAGCCAGAACAGCGCCCAGCCGAGGCCGAGCGTGACGAAGCCCGAACACGGCAGATGAAGAGGTAGCCGAGGATCACCGGGACCGACGAGCACGACCAGGTCGATCAGGAACGCAAAGACCCGCCGCGTCAGCACGCCGCGGAACAATTCCGGCTGCAGCGACGGGATCGAACGCATGCGGCTGCACCCCGCCGTCATTGCGCCAGGCGCCGCCGGTGTCACCCGAACCGCTATACGTCATGGACAATCCCTCCGTGCATTCCCGCGCAGGACATGGGAACCAGCCCGTCGCGGCCGCAAGCCCCTTGGTCACATTAACTGGCGGAAATATTCCGGCATAACCGCGGCCAAATCGGCGCGGCCGCTTGTGAGTCGCAGGCATCCCGGCGAACATTGGAACGCATCACCGGATGGAGAGGGTACAGATGGCGAAGGAAGTGCAGGTGCGCTGCCGCTGCGGCGAGGTCGTGGGCGTCGTCACCAACGCGTCGCCGCAGAAGGTCAATCGCGTGATCTGCTACTGCGACGACTGCCAGGCCTTCGCGCACCAGCTCGGCCGCGCCGATCTGCTCAATGCGCAAGGCGGCAGCGACATCGTCCAGGTCGCGCCGGCGTCGCTCACCTTCATCAAGGGGCAGAATCGCATCGCCGGCGTGCGCCTGACGCCAAAAGGCCTGTTCCGCTGGCACACGACCTGCTGCAACACGCCGGTCGGCAACACGCTGGGGCCGCGATCCCCTTCGTCGGCCTCGTCGCGCAGACCTTCGATGGCGGCGCGAAGACCGTCGATGCCGTGTTCGGCGCGCCGCTCGGCGCGATCCTCGGCAAATACGCGATCGGGCCGGCGCCGGCGGCTCGACCGGCATCAACCTGACGCTGCTGCTGCGCGCGATCACCAAGGTGCTGGGCTGGCGGCTGCGCGGACGGGCCTGGCCGCACCCGTTCTTCCATCTGAAGACGCGCGAGCCGATCTATCCGCTGCGCGGTGCTGTCGGCGGAAGAGCGCGAGGAACTGCGCCCGCTATGCGGACCGCAACCGTCGGCGCGGGTGCCGGCCTAGCGCTGCGCCTTGATCTTCTCGGCCGCCTGCGGCGCGAAATAGGTCAGGATGCCGTCGGCGCCGGCGCGCTTGAAGCCGAGCAGGCTTTCCATCATCGCGCGCTCGCCGTCGATCCAGCCATTGCGCGCGGCGCCTGCGATCATCGCGTATTCGCCGGACACCTGGTAGACGAAGGTCGGCATCCCAAAGGTGTCCTTCACGCGGCGGACGATGTCGAGATAGGGCATGCCGGGCTTCACCATCACCATGTCGGCGCCCTCGGCGATGTCGAGCTCGACCTCGCGCAGCGCCTCGTCGGAATTGGCGCTGTCCATCTGGTAGGTGCGCTTGTCGCCGGTCAGCGTCTTGGCCGAGCCGATGGCGTCGCGGAACGGGCCGTAGAAGGCGGAGGCGTATTTCGCCGCATAGGACATGATCTGCACGTCGCTCGAAGCCGGCATCGTCGAGCGCCTCGCGGATGGCGCCGACGCGGCCGTCCATCATGTCGGACGGCGCGATCACGTCGCAGCCGGCTTCGGCCTGCACCAGCGCCTGGCGCACCAGCACCGCGACGGTCTCGTCGTTGAGGATCTTGCCGTCGTCGATCAGCCCGTCATGGCCGTGGCTGGTGAAGGGATCGAGCGCGACGTCGCAGAGCACGCCGAGATCGGGAAATTCCTTCTTGATCGCGCGCACCGACTGGCAGACGAGGTTGTCGGGATTGAGCGCCTCCGAGCCGTGCTCGTCGCGCAGCGACGGTTCGGTGTAGGGAAACAGCGCGATGCAGGGGATGTCGAGCTTCGCGGCGCGCTCGGCGTCGCGCACGGCCTGGTCGACGGTGAGGCGGTCGACGCCGGGCATCGAGGCGATCGGCGTGCGCGTGTTGTTGCCGTCGACCACGAACATCGGCCAGATCAGATCGTCGGTGGTCAGCACGTTCTCGCGCACCATGCCGCCGCGCCCATTCCGCCTTGCGGTTGCGGCGCGGGCGCACCGTGAGATCGAGCGAGGGCGCGGAGAGGGCGGCCTGCCGCCGCGGCGCGTCGCGCATTTCGATCGGACGGCCGAATTTGATCGCCATGGAGAACTCCTCAAACGGCGGGTTGGATTTGGAATTGGTCCAATTCTAGCAGCTTGCCGCCGACGCGTCACGGCCGCTTGATCTGCCGCAACAGCCGATTGATTTTAACGTCTGGCCGGGCCAAGACTGCGCCGAGGGCGGGCGGATTCCGCCCGAAATGGCTCACCTGCGAGCGCCGAAACGCGATGTCCGATACCTCCACGCGCGATCCATCGCGGGACGCCCTGTCGGTGGCGGCGATCTCGTCCGAGCGCATCGAGCCGGATGAGAACGCCTGGACGCGGCGGCTCGTGCTGTTCCTGCGCGTCATGGCGGTGCTCTCGATCGCTCAAGGGCCTCTATCACTGGGCGCAGGTGACGGGCTTTGTCGGCGGCGAGGAAGAGGCGTTCGAAAACCAGACCATGGCCTGGCAGACCGCGACGATCTATTTCGCCGTGATCGAACTCGTCGCTGCCGTCGGCCTGTGGCTCGCCACGCCGTGGGGCGCGGTGGTGTGGCTCACGACCGTGGTGTCGATGGCGGTCATCGAGCTGATGTTTCCCGGCATCTATGGCGGCAGCCTTGTCGTGGTCGGCGTCGAAGCGGTGATGCTCGCCGGCCTATCTCGCGCTGGCCTGGATGGCCGCGCGCGAACGTCCGCCATAGTCGGCAACCTGCGCATGACGAACGAAATCTTCACCGCGATCTGCAGCGGATTTTCGCGAAATTTAGCGGTAACTTTTCGCTCACCGTAAAGGGTTCCCTCACACCTGTTACGCAGCCGTTTCGAAACCGCAGCAAGCTGTTTTGGAATGCGACAGGGGCGACGGAGAGGGCAGACGAAGCGTGAACACGGGCGCTCCAGCGTGAACAGAGAATTGCGAAAAGTCCTTCTGGCACAGGCTTAATCTGCGATTTACTGTCTTAAATTCATGATCTCTTTATTGTCTTGTTTAAGCTGATCTTCAAACGGCCCCCCTAAGTTGCGGCTATCAGGCGGGACAAAAGTTTCGTCGAATAAGTGTCGATAAAAACGACAACAGGGGAAGTGTCATGATGAAAGCCGTTGCAACGGCGGTGGAAACCGCTGACCGCGCTGCCGGCCAGTCTGGCAGTGCAGCCGCTCTATCTCGAAGCTTTGACTTTGGTGGAGCGGCTGCATCGCCGCCTGCTCGACGTCATCAAGGACGAATTCGATCGCCGCGGCCGCGCCGACATCAACTCGGTGCAGGCGCTGCTGCTCTATAACATCGGCGACAAGGAGCTGACCGCGGGCGAGCTGCGCACGCGCGGCTACTATCTCGGCTCCAACGTCTCCTACAATCTGAAGAAGCTCGTCGAGCTCGGCTTCCTCGATCATCAGCGCTCGCGCGTTGATCGCCGCTCGGTCCGCATCCGTCTGACCGCGCAGGGCCAGGAAATCCGCAAGATCGTCGACAGCGCTCTACCAGAAGCACGTCAAGACGGTGGAGCAGGTCGGCGGCATCTCCGAACGAGGAGTTCGCGACGCTGAACAAGTCGCTGCACCGCCTCGAGCGGTTCTGGACCGACCAGATCCTGTATCGGCTCTGAGAATTCGCCAAGGCCAAGCCGGCCCTAAACAAGACCGGCAGCCGCTAAAACCAGGCGATACTTCCCAAAAAGCGCATCGGGACCGGCTTTTCCGGCCCCGGTGCGTTTTTGTGTGTTTTGTGTGGAAAAATCCCGGCATCCCGAATTGGAACTTATTTCGGTGCTCCGCTTTATCCGTCCGTAGCGGAGGACTTGAACATGCTGGTCGAACGCGGTTTGCAGGTGATGAATGTCGAGGCGGTGGGCGAAGCCTACGCCATCGCGTCGAACTATCTGCGCAAGACCGGCGCGATCGCCGACACGCTCGCCACCAATGAACGCCTGCTCGGCATCATCGTGCAGCTGTTCCAGCGCGGCGAGTTCAACAAGATCCGGCTCGCCAACAAGGCGATCGCGAAGTTCGAGGCCGAGACGCTGATCATCGCCTGACTCTGCATCATGCCTGACCCCGCAACGGAGCCATCCATGCAAGCCGCCATCGACCGCATCATGCAGACCTACGGTCTCCTGGTGAACCAGACCGCTGCCGCCAGCGCCGAGGCACGCGAGAAGGTGACGGAATATGTGAAGACGCTGTTCGAGGCCGGCGAGAAGGACGAGCACCGCCTGACGGTGTGCGGCCTGACCTATCTGCGCCAGCTCGACGGCAGCAGCGATCCCGTGAAGGCGGGATATACGGGGCTGTAAGCCGCTCCCATTCAGCCAACGCGTTTGCTACCCTCGGGCCAAACACATGACCCCGGGGGAAAACGCATGCTCACGCTCCATCATCTCAACGACTCCCGCTCGCAGCGGATCCTCTGGCTGCTGGAAGAACTCGGCACGCCCTATGAGATGAAGCCTATCAGCGCAATGCGCAGACGCGGCTGGCGCCGCCGGAATTGCAAGCAGGTGCATCCGCTCGGCAAGTCGCCCGTCATCACCGACGGCGACGTCCGCATCGCGGAGTCCGGCGCTATCGTCGATTACATCATCCGACGCTACGGCCAAGGAAAGGAAGCCGCGATGATGCCGGCCCCCGGCAGCGCGGACTACGAAGCGTATAACGAATGGCTGCATTATTCCGAGGGCTCGGCGATGCTGCCGCTGATGCTGAACCTCTATGTGTCGCGGCTGAAGGAAGCGGGCGCGCCGCTGCATCCGCGCATCGAGAGCGAGATCGCCAATCACCTCGGCTATATCGAGGGCGCGCTCGGCAGCCGCGAGTTCTTCGTCGGGCCGTCGCTGAGCGGCGCCGACATCCAGATGAGCTTTGTGGCTGAAGTCGCAAAGTCGTTCGGCAAGCTCGCTGCGTATCCGAACTTCGCGGCATGGCTCACGCGCATGCACGCGCGGCCGGCGTTCAAGCGTTCGGTGGAGAAGGGCGGGGCGTACCGGCTGGCCGGCTAGCCGTTACGGCCGCTGCCAGTCGGCCAGTTCGTACGATTTCTCGTCGAGGTGCTCGACCAGCAGCCGCCGGTAGTGCGCGGCCATCTCGCGATAATGCTGTCTGGAAATCGGATCGGCCGCGCCTTGCGGCGCGCTCTTCGAACATTTCGGCCTTCTGCCGGAGTACCGCCGCTTCGGACATGGGCTAGCTCCTCTAGCTCTCGCTAGTTCACCTAAGGGTTAGTCTCGCGCAGCAGAACAGGCGATGGCTTCACGATCGGGTGACACCGCAGTTGGCGTAGCAGCCATCGGGAATCGCTGGGCTTATCGCTGGTTGCGTTTGGGCCCACGGCACCGGCTAGACGCGGGTGCGGCACGGTATCGGGCTCCGGGGGCAGGGTTCCAATCCCCGCCATCCCCACCATATGTTGCACAAGTATCAGCCGCTTACCGCAATGGCTTGGCCAGCCCGGCCCGATATGGTATGGCGCAGACGCTTCTTTCGACCGCCAAACCAGAACCGCCCGCACCGCCTAACTGGCTGCGGCGGTGGAGATATTTCGCAGATGAGCTCTTCCAGCGCCAGGACCAGTGCAGCGGTCGCTTCCGCTCCCGACACCTTCTTCACCGCGTCCCTTACCCAGGCCGATCCCGAGATCGCCGCCGCGATCAAGGGTGAGCTCGGCCGGCAGCGCCACGAGGTCGAACTGATCGCGTCCGAAAACATCGTCAGCCGCGCCGTGCTGGAAGCGACGGGCTCGGTGATGACCAACAAATACGCGGAAGGCCTCCCGGGCGCGCGCTACTACGGCGGTTGCGAATGGGTCGACGTCGCCGAGAACCTGGCGATCGAGCGGGCGAAGAAGCTGTTCGGCGCGCAGTTTGCCAATGTGCAGCCGAACTCCGGCAGCCAGATGAACCAGGCGGTGTTCCTGGCGCTGCTGCAGCCCGGCGACACCTTCATGGGCCTCGATCTCGCGGCCGGCGGCCATCTCACCCACGGCGCGCCCGTCAACCTGTCCGGAAAATGGTTCAAGGCGGAGCACTACACGGTGCGGCGCGAGGACCAGATCATCGACATGGACGAAGTCGCCCGCCGCGCCGAGGAGGTGAAGCCGAAACTGATCATCGCCGGCGGCTCGGCCTATTCGCGCGCCTGGGATTTCAAGCGTTTTCGCGAAATCGCCGACAGCGTCGGCGCCTATCTCATGGTCGACATGGCGCACTTTGCCGGCCTGGTCGCCGGCGGCGTGCATGCCTCGCCCGTGCCTCATGCCCACGTCACGACCACCACGACGCATAAATCGCTGCGCGGTCCGCGCGGCGGCCTCATGCTGTGGAACGACGAATCGCTGACCAGGAAGTTCAATTCGGCGGTGTGCCCGGGCCTGCAGGGCGGACCTTTCATGCACATCATCGCGGCCAAGGCGGTGGCCTTTGCCGAGGCGCTGCGGCCGGACTTCAAGGTCTACGCGAAGAACATCGTCGAAAACGCCAAGGCGCTTGCCGAAAGCCTGCGCGCCCACGGCTTCGATATCGTCTCCGGCGGCACCGACAATCATCTGATGCTGGTGGACCTCAGGCCGAAGGGTCTCAAGGGCAACGTGTCGGAGAAGGGGCTGGTGCGCGCCGCCATCACCTGCAACAAGAACGGCATTCCCTTCGACCCCGAAACCCCGTTCGTCACCTCGGGCATTCGCCTCGGCACACCGGCGGCGACCACCCGCGGCTTTGGCGTCGCCGAGTTCCAGCAGGTCGGCGGCATGATCGCCGAAGTGCTGAACGCCCTGGCGCAGTCGCCGGACGGCAAGGCGCCGCTGGTGGAAGCCGCCATCAAGGAACGGGTGAAGGCGCTGACCGATCGCTTCCCGATCTACCAGTAAGGTTGTTCGATGCGCTGCCCGAGCTGCAACAGTCTCGATACCCAGGTGAAGGACTCACGGCCGACGGAAGATTCGGCCGTGATCCGGCGGCGGCGGGTGTGCATCGCCTGCAATTTCCGCTTCACCACCTTCGAGCGGGTGCAGCTCCGCGAATTGACTGTCATCAAGCGCAACGGTCGGCGCGTGCCGTTCGACCGCGACAAGCTGGTGCGCTCGCTGCAGATCTCCTTGCGCAAGCGTCCGGTCGAGCCGGAGCGGGTGGAGAAGATGGTCTCCACCATCGTCCGCGAACTGGAGAGCGGCGGCGAGTCCGAAGTATCGTCGGAGGCGATCGGCGAGATCGTGATGGAGCATCTGCGCGAGCTCGACGACGTCGCCTATGTCCGCTTCGCCTCGGTCTATCGCAATTTCCGCGAGGCCAAGGACTTCGAGAACCTGCTCGGCGAGCTCACCGGCGACGAAGACAACCGGCTCGCCACGATACGCAAATGATCTTCCGTATCCTGGAAGATCAGTTCGCCCAGAAAATCCGGGACTCCAAGGCGGCCGACCAGCGCTTCATGCAGCTGGCGCTGGCGCTCGGCCGGCGCGGGCAGGGGCGCACCTGGCCCAATCCGGCCGTCGGCGCCGTCGTGGTCAAGGATGGCGTCATTGTCGGCCGCGGCTGGACGCAACCGGGCGGGCGCCCGCATGCCGAGCCGGAAGCCTTGCGCCGGGCCGGTGAGGCCGCGCGCGGCGCAACGCTCTATGTGACGCTGGAGCCCTGCTCGCATTTCGGCAAGTCGCCGCCATGCGTGGATGCGGTGATTGCCGCGGGCATTTCCCGCGTGGTGTCGGCGATCGAAGATCCCAATCCTGAAGTCGCGGGGCAGGGGCACGCAAAATTGCGAGCTGCCGGGATTGCCGTCGATGTCGGTCTTTGCGCGGCGGAAGCCGCGTACGACCATGCCGGGCATTTTCGCCGCATCCGCGACAAGCGTCCGCATGTGATCCTGAAGCTCGCGGTATCGGCCGACGACAAGATCGGCGCCGCCGGTCACAAGCCGCTCGCCATCACCGGCGAGGCCGCGAAGACACGGGTGCATCTGCTGCGCGCGCACTGCGACGCCATCCTGGTCGGGATCGGCACGGTGCTGGCGGACGATCCGCTGTTGACCTGCCGGCTGCCCGGCATGGAAGCGCGCTCGCCGGTGCGGGTGGTGCTGGATCGGAGCTTGCGCATCCCCGGCGACAGCCGCCTGGTGCACTCCGCCCGTGCGACGCCGCTCTGGGTGGCGACCTCGGAGACGGCGGAGGCGGCCGCTGCGATGAAGCTCGGCGCGGCCGGCGCGCAGGTGATCCGCATTCGCCTCCGATCTCGACAGACCGAGGTCTCGATCCACCGGGCGTGCTGCACGCGCTCTCGGAAAAGGGCATCTCCCGGCTGATGGTGGAGGGCGGCGCGCGCGTGGCGTCGTCGTTGGTCGCGGCTGGCCTTGTCGACGAAATCTGGCTGTTGCGCGGCCCTGACTCGGTCGGCGCGGACGGCGTGCCCGCGCTGGATGCATTGCCGCTCGCCGCCATCACGCAGTCGCCGACGTTTCGCGTTCGTGCTAGCGAGACGCTGGATAAAGACACTCTTACAGTTTACGAGCGCGCCTGATGTTTACGGGTATCGTCACCGATGTCGGCGAGATCGCCAGCCTGAAGCCGGTGGCGCAGGGCCAGTTGCATCGCATGCGCATCGCCTGCCGCTACGACCAGAAGACCATTGCCGACGGCGCCTCGATTGCCTGCAACGGCGTGTGCCTGACGGTGGTCGCTTCCGGCGTGGAGGGGAGCAAGACCTGGTTCGATGTCGATGCCGCTGCCGAAACGCTGTCGATGACGACGGCGAAGCACTGGGCGGCCGGCACGAAGCTCAACCTCGAGCGCGCATTGAAGATCGGCGACGAACTCGGCGGTCACATCGTGGCCGGCCACGCCGACGGGATCGCCACCATCGTGAAGCGCGACGATCTGCCGGACATGGCCCGCATCACGCTGCGCACCACGCGGGAGCTGGCGCGCTTCATCGCCACCAAGGGCTCGGTGACGCTGGACGGCGTCTCGCTGACGGTGAACACGGTCGAGGACGTCACATTCTCGGTGTTGATCATCCCGCATACGCTTAGCCGTCACCACGCTGAACGGCTGGCGTGAAGGCAGCGAGGTCAATATCGAGGTCGACCTGATGGCCCGCTACGCGGCGCGGCTGTCGGAAATGAAGTGACGGCGGGCCTTGGCAGCGCGGGTTCGCCGCGCCTACAACGCCCACGACATCAAAGTTCGGAAAGCAGCAGATGGCAGACGCGCGGCGCGCACCTCTCAAGGACCTGACCGACATTTCCGGCGCGCGTGCGCTGATCGTCGAGGCGCGGTTCTATGACGACATCCAGGATGCCATGCTGGAAGGCGCGATCGCGGAACTGCAGCAGGCCGGCGTGTCCCATGACGTGCTCACGGTGACCGGTTCGCTGGAGATTCCGGCAACGATTGCGATCGCGCTCGATGCCGCCGAGAAGAACGGCAAGCCGTACGACGCGGCGATCGCGCTCGGCTGCGTGATCCGCGGCGACACCATCCATTTCGAGATCGTCTCGATGGAATCCTCGCGCGCGCTGATGGATCTTTCCGTGGCGCGAAAGCTGCCGCTCGGCAACGGCATCATCACCGTCAATACCGAGGAGCAGGCCTGGGCGCGGGCCCGCGTCAAGGAGCTCAACAAGGGCGGCGATGCCGCGCGCGCCGCGCTTGCGGTGCTGCGCATCAAACGCCGCCTGGCGAAGGGCTGAGAATGGCCGAGGGCAAGAACAAGGCGGCGAAGGGCCACGAGAAGGGCCAGCAGAAGGGTCACGAGAAAAAAGCGAACCGCCGCGGCGCGGCGCGGCTGGCGGCCGTGCAGGCGCTCTACCAGATGGACATTGCCGGCGCCGGCATGAACGACGTTATTGCCGAGTTCGAGAGCCACTGGATCGGCAACGAGGTCGAGGGCGAGAAATATTTGCCGGCGGAGGCCGCCTTCTTCCGCGACGTCGTCTCCGGCGTGGTGCGCGACCAGGCGAAACTCGATCCGCTGATCGACGATGCCCTGCAAAAGGGCTGGCCGCTGAAGCGGATCGACGCGATCTTGCGCGCGGTGCTGCGCGCCGGCTCCTATGAGCTGGAGCATCGCAAGGATGTACCCGGCCGCGTCGTGGTTTCCGAATATGTCGACGTCGCCCACGCCTTTGTCGAGAAGGACGAGACCGGCATGGTCAATGCCGTGCTCGACCAGATCGCGCGGCAATTCCGCGCCGACGAGTTTTCGCGTGGCTAGCGCCCCCGCATCCGGCGAAGACTCGCTGATCGCGCGCTATTTCAAACCGATCGCGACCGACCCCGGCGCGTTCTCTCTCGACGACGATGCGGCGGTGCTGAAGGCGCAGGGCGCCGACATCGTCGTGACGACGGATGCGATCGTCGAGGGCGTGCATTTCCTCGCCGATGATCCCGCCCGACACGATCGCGCGCAAGGCGCTGCGGGTGAATCTGTCCGATCTCGCCGCCAAGGGCGCGACGCCCGCCGGCTTCGTGCTGACGCTGGCGCTGCGCGCGGCCGATGACGCCTGGCTGAAACCGTTCGCCGCGGCGCTCGGCGAGGACGCAAAGTCTTATGGCTGTCCGCTGCTCGGCGGCGACACGGTGTCGACACCGGGTCCGCTGACGATCTCGTCACCGCCTTCGGCCGCGTACCCACGGACAAGATGGTTCATCGCAGCGGCGCGCAGCGCGGCGACCGCGTGGTGGTGACGGGCACGATCGGCGATGCCGCGCTCGGCCTCGACATCCTCAAAGGCGGGGCGGTGGCCTCCGCGCTGGCCGGCGATGACGCGGCGCGGCAGATGCTGGTCGGCCGCTACCGCGTGCCGCAGCCGCGCAATGCGCTCGCGCAGCCGTTCGCGAGCCATGCCAGCGCCGCGATGGACGTCTCCGATGGGCTTGCCGGCGATCTGACAAAACTCTGTGCGGCCTCAGGCGTGTCGGCCGCGATCCAATCCCCGGCATCCCGCTATCGCGGCCGGCCGCAGCGCTTCTCGCACGCGGCATCGTCAGCATGGAAACCTTGATTGCCGGCGGCGACGATTACGAAATCCTCTGCACCGTGCCGAGGCTGATTTCGAGGCTTTTGCGCAGGCGGCGCGCAAGGCCGGGGTGGCGGTGACACCGATCGGCGCGATGATCGCAGGAAGCGCAATTCCTTCCTTCCTCGACGAGCGGGGCAGGGAACTTGTGCTGAAGCGCCGCTCCTTCAGCCATTTCTAGGAAAAGCGCCCCAGAAGCCCGCTTCTGAGCCGTTAAATACCTGCCAAAATCGCCGGTTTTGGCCCTCCGCGGCGTTGCGCCGGGGGGGCCATTTTGGCATGGTCCCGGCCGATTTGAGGCCGCCCTTTTGGGCAGGGCAGGCCTCCTTTTTGGACGCCGGCCGCCTCGCGGCATTGGCGTTGGGGCTAAATCTAAGGATCTGAGGCAAAATCAATGACAGCATTATGGGTGATCGTGCTCTGCGGAGTGCTTTCCATCGTCTACGCCATCTGGGCCACGATTTCCGTGATGAAGGCCGATGCCGGCAATCCGCGCATGCAGGAAATCGCCGCCGCCGTGCGCGAGGGCGCGCAGGCCTATCTGCGCCGCCAGTACGCCACGATCGGCATCGTCGGCGTCGTGATCTTCGCGCTGCTCGCCTGGCTTGCTCGGCATGCTCGTCGCGGTCGGCTTTGCCATCGGCGCGATCCTGTCGGGTGCGGCCGGCTTCATCGGCATGAACGTCTCGGTGCGCGCCAACGTCCGCACCGCGCAGGCGGCGACCACCTCGCTCGCCGGCGGCCTCGAGCTCGCCTTCAAGGCGGGCGCCATCACCGGCATGCTGGTCGCGGGTCTCGCGCTGCTCGGCGTCACCCTCTATTTCGGCTTCCTCACCTTCTCGATGAAGCTCGCGCCCAACAGCCGCACCGTCGTCGACGCCATGGTGGCGCTCGGCTTCGGCGCCTCGCTGATCTCGATCTTCGCCCGTCTCGGCGGCGGCATCTTCACCAAGGGTGCTGACGTCGGCGGCGACCTCGTCGGCAAGGTCGAGGCCGGCATTCCCGAGGACGATCCGCGCAACCCCGCCACCATCGCCGACAACGTCGGCGACAATGTCGGCGATTGCGCCGGCATGGCCGCCGACCTGTTCGAGACCTATGCGGTGACCGCGGTCGCCACCATGGTGCTGGCCGCGATCTTCTTTGCGAATTCGCCGCTGCTGTTGAACATGATGACGCTGCCGCTCGCCATCGGCGGCGTCTGCATCATCACCTCGATCATCGGCACCTTCTTCGTCAAGCTCGGCGCCAACCAGTCGATCATGGGCGCGCTGTACAAGGGCCTGATCGCCACCGGCGTCCTGTCGCTCGCGGGCGTCGCCGGCGTGATCTACTACCTGATCGGCTTCGGTCCGCTCGCCGGCGTCAAGTACACCGGTCTTGCGCTGTTCGAGTGCGGCGTGGTCGGCCTCGTCGTCACCGCGCTGATCATCTGGATCACCGAATACTACACCGGCACCGACTATCGCCCGGTGAAGTCGATCGCCGCGGCCTCCGTCACCGGCCACGGCACCAACGTGATCCAGGGGCTTGCGATCTCGATGGAAGCGACCGCGGTGCCCGCGATCGTCATCATCGCCGGCATCCTGGTCACCTACAGCCTTGCCGGCCTGTTCGGCATCGCGATTGCGACCGCCACCATGCTGGCGCTGGCCGGCATGATCGTCGCGCTCGACGCCTTCGGCCCGGTCACCGACAACGCCGGCGGCATCGCCGAAATGGCGGGCCTGCCGAAGGAAGTCCGCAAGTCCACCGACGCGCTCGATGCGGTCGGCAATACCACCAAGGCGGTCACCAAGGGCTACGCGATCGGCTCGGCCGGTCTCGGCGCGCTGGTGCTGTTTGCGGCCTACAATGAGGACCTCAAGTTCTTCATTGCCTCGAAAAACGCCTACTTCGTCGGCGTCGCTCCGGACTTCTCGCTCAACAACCCCTACGTCGTGGTGGGCCTGCTGTTCGGCGGCTTGCTGCCGTATCTGTTCGGCGCGATGGGCATGACTGCGGTCGGCCGTGCGGCCGGCGCGATCGTCGAGGAAGTGCGCCGTCAGTTCCGCGAGAAGCCGGGCATCATGCAGGGCACGGACAAGCCGGACTACGGCAAGGCCGTCGACCTCCTGACCAAGGCGGCGATCAAGGAAATGATCATCCCCTCGCTGCTGCCGGTGCTGTCGCCGATCTTCGTCTACTTCGTGATCTTTGCGATCGCGGGCGGCGGTGCGGCCGGCAAGTCGGCGGCGTTCTCCGCCGTCGGCGCCATGCTGCTCGGCGTGATCGTCACCGGCCTGTTCGTGGCGATTTCGATGACCTCGGGCGGCGGCGCCTGGGACAACGCCAAGAAGTACATCGAGGACGGCCACTACGGCGGCAAGGGCTCTGATGCCCACAAGGCGGCCGTGACCGGCGACACCGTCGGCGATCCCTACAAGGATACGGCGGGCCCGGCGGTCAACCCGATGATCAAGATCACCAACATCGTGGCGCTGCTGCTGCTGGCGATCCTCGCGCACTGAGTGCGATCAAACTACTCAAGAAAAAACCCCGCAGGCTGACGCCTGCGGGGTTTTTGTTTGGCGGATGCGCCGAAACCTACTGCACGTCCATCTGCAGCCCTTCCTTTTCGATGATCCCGGCGAATTTCTTCGTCTCGGCCTCGACGAACTCGGAGAATTGCTGCGGCGTGCCCCAGTCGGTGCGGGCGCCCATGGTGGCCACGTTCTTCTTGATCTCTTCGCGCTCCAGCATCGCCTTGATCTGCCTGTTGAGCTCGTCGACCACGGGAGTGGGCGTAGCCTTCGGCAGGAAGATGCCGAACCAGGAGGACACGTCGAAATTGGCGAGCTCCGGTCCGGCCTCGCGCATGGTCGGCAGGTTCGTCGCCAACGCGCTGCGTTCCGGCGTGGTGACGCAGAGACCGTTGAGCTTGCCGGCCTCGACCTGCGGCAGCGACGGGAAGAGATTGTCGAACAGCACCTGGATGTCGCCGGCCAGCCCCGCCTGCAGCGCGGGCCCCGCGCCGCGGAACGGTACATGCGTCATCTTCAGCCCCGTCAGCTGCAGGAACCAGGCGGCGGTGAGGTGAGGGCTCTGCCCGGTGCCGGAGGAGCCGTAGGTCAGCTTGTCCGGATTGGCCTTGAGGAAGGCGATCAGTTCCGGAATCGATTTCAGCCCGGTCGATGGATGCGCCGACACGATGTTCGGGATCCGGATCATGTTGGAGACCGGCTGCAGCTGGTCGGCCTTGTAGGTGATGTTCTTGTAGATCCGGAATGCGATCGCATTCGGACCGGGATTGCCGACCAGGATGGTGTGACCGTCCGCCTTGGCGCGCACCACTTCGGCCGCGCCGATAGTGCCGCCGGCGCCGGAACGGTTTTCCACGATCGCCGACTGGCCCCATACCGACTGCAGATGCGCGGCAAGCAGCCGACCCATCACGTCGGTGGAACCGCCGGCTGCGGCCGGCACGATCAGCCTGACGTTTTCGGTCGGCCGCCAGTCGCCCGCGCCCAGGCTCGAACGCGGCAAGATCGCCGCCGACGTCAGTGCGGCAGCCCCGGTCAGGACACGGCGGCGGGACAGCAGTCTGGTGGTCACGATATTCCTCCCTGCGGGATTGTTGCTTTGGCCCGAAAGGGTAGGGAGTGCGACGGGGCAGGGCAAGCGCGCGATTGCGCGCAGGCAACCGCACTTAGTTGAAGCAATCGCGCTGTGTGGCTAGTTGAAGCTGAGCAGCTTGAACAGCGGCGTCAGGTAGCTGAGCTCCTGGCCGGAGGTCGCCGTGGTGCGGCTGATGAAGTCGAAGATCTTGCCGTCCTGCAGGCCGTAATTGGCGAGGCGCCGGACCTGCCGCTTCTTGTCGAAGTAGATCGCAATCACCCGCTGGTCGACGACCTGCTGGTTCAGGAAGGCGACCTTCCGTTCGCTCCGCTGCGAAATGTAATAGAAGACCTCGCCGTCCAGCGTGGCGACGGTGGAGGGCGTGCCCATCACGATCAGCACCTGGTCCTGGCTCGCGCCGATCGGGATCTGCTCCAGCGCGCCGGGCGGCAGGATATAGCCCTTCTGGAACTGCTCGCTGGTGCAGCCGGACAGGGCGGCTGCGACCAGCGCCGCTGCGGCGATGGCGCGCCAGCGCGCCTTGCCGCGCGTCCGATGCGCGCGAGAGCCTGTGTGGGCAAATACGGTCATTTCCGGAACTGTCTCGTCCCCTTGCCTCCAGCGAGGCGTTGACGTACCGGGCTAGCCTGCGGATTGCAACAGACGCGGGCCAAGTCCCGCGCGCGGAACCCACAATGCTCTGGCCGTTCAATCACTTCAGGAAACCCCGGATAGCCCCGCCGGGCACCATCGAAGGCCATCTATGGCATGATCGTGACGCAAGCGCGAGAACCGTTGTTTTACCGGGACTTGGGCGTACCGGATACGGTTAACGGCCGTTTCGACCTGGTGCTGCTGCATTTGTGGCTGGCCTTGCGCCGCCTGAAATCGGTTGGGTCCGGAACGGCCCTGTCGCAGGCCCTGTTCGACCATTTCTGCAGCGATATGGACGACAATCTGCGTGAAATGGGTGTCGGCGACCAATCGGTGCCGAAACGCATGCGGGCCTTCGGCGAGGCCTTCTATGGCCGTACCGCAGCCTATGACATGGCGCTGAGCGAGGGCAGCGAGGCCTTTGCCGCGGCGCTCTGCAGGAACGTGCTTGATGGCGCGGACATGGAGAAGGCGCGGCAGCTTGCGGCTTACGCGGAAGCCGCAATGGCCGACCTCGCGCAGGTCGATGACGCCACGCTGCTTGGCGGCGCCTGGCGGTTTCCCATTCCCCAACAAGCGAGGGCGCAGTGAGCGGCCGGCAGGACAGGCCAGATCCGTGGCGCGCGCCGGTTACGGTGGCGCAAATCCCCGAGCGGGGGCTGCATCGCGAGCTTGATGCGGACGAAGCGCAGCGCAAGGCGATCGCCGAAATCGGCGGTCTTCGCGAGGTGATCTCCGCGCACGCTGCGTTCGATGTGACGCCGAAGAGCGGCGGGCGCTTCCACGTCGCCGGTCACGTGCGCGCACGGGTCGGACAGACCTGCGTGGTGACGCTCGATCCGATCGAGACCGACATCGACGAGCCGATCGATCTGATGTTCGCGCCGGCCGAGCAAATCCCTGCGCTGTCCGACCTCGTCGACGATGGCGCAGCTGATGGCAATGACGTCGACCCGCCGGAGCCGATCGAGGGGGACGTCATCGATCTCGGCAGACTAGCCACCGACGCGCTGCTTCTCGGTATCGATCCCTATCCGCGCAAGCCGGACGCGGTGTTCGATCACGAGACCACGCCGCCGGATCCAATGGACCATCCCTTCGCGGCGCTGAAGGCGCTCAAGGCCAAGCCGAAGGCGAAGCGGAAGCCGAAAAGCAAGTAGGCCGACGTTTCTTGCCGCAGCTTCTCGCGTTCCGCTTGAACGGACTCCATGTCTCTTCACGATGACTTCGTAACTTATTGAATTTGATAGAATAATGGGAAGATCGCGAATCCCCGTGTTAATCCCGTCCTTGTGCCCAGGCGGCGGTCAAGAGGTTGTGTCAGGGCCGGGAAACGCTATTGTCGCGCCCCGGCCGGGACGCTGCGCGGCGCTTGGTCGCGCCGCATTCCGCCATGGCATCAAGTCACGCGGCTCAAGCAGATCAAGACCGCAAGAGATCAGGTTTCCGGGACGTTCATGCCGCAAAAGGTTCGAATAGCGCTTGACGCCATGGGTGGCGATGTCGGCGCTTCGGTCGTCATTCCCGGCGCCGCGATTTCATTGACCCGGCATCCCGACACTGAGTTTCTGCTGTTCGGCGACCGCGGCAAGATCGATCCGGAGCTTGAGAAGCATCCTGCGCTGAAGAAGGCCGCGCGTGTCATCCACACCGACGTTGCCGTCAGCTCTGACGACAAGCCGAGCCAGGCGTTGCGCCGCGGCCGCAAGACCTCGTCGATGTGGCTTGCCATTGAGGCAGTGAAGAAGGGCGAGGCCGACGTTGCGGTCTCCGCCGGCAATACCGGTGCGCTGATGGCGATGGCGCGCTTTTGCCTGCGCACGCTGCCCGGCATCGATCGCCCGGCGATTGCCGCGGTCTGGCCGACCTTGCGCGGCGATTCCATCGTGCTCGATCTCGGCGCCACCATCGGCGGCGACGCCCACCATCTGGTGGCGCTTGCGCTGATGGGGTCGGCCATGGCGAGCGTGCTGTTCGAAAAGCAGCGGCCGACCGTGGGCCTCCTCAATATCGGGGTCGAGGAGATCAAGGGCCATGAGGAGATCCGCGAGGCCGCCGAACTGCTGCGCACGCTGAATCTGCCACAGCTCGAGTATGTCGGCTTCGTCGAGGGCGACGGTATCGGCACCGGGGCTGTCGACGTGATCGTTTCCGAAGGTTTTTCCGGCAACATCGCCCTCAAGGCCGCCGAAGGCACGGCGCGGCAGATGAGCCAGATCCTGCGCACCGCCCTGTCGCGGACCTGGCTTACCAAGCTCGGCTACATCCTGGCCCGGCGCGCCTTCAAGGAACTACGGGACAAGCTCGATCCCAACAAATCCAATGGCGGGGTGCTGCTCGGCCTCAACGGCGTGGTGGTGAAGAGCCATGGCGGAATCAACGCCGAAGGCTTTGCCTATGCCGTGGATGTTGGCTATGAGACGGTCCACTACGATCTCCTCACCAAGATCAACAACATGCTCAATCGCGACGGCGGTGCGCTGGCCAAGGCGCAGACCGCACAGGAGGCTGTTTCGTGACTGCGATACGTTCGGTCGTGCTCGGCTGCGGCTCCTATCTGCCGCAGAAGGTGCTGACCAATGCCGAACTGGCGGCACGAATTGACACTTCCGACGACTGGATCGTGCAGCGCACCGGCATCCGGCAGCGCCATGTCGCGGCCGACGACGAATTCACCTCGCATCTCGGCATCAATGCCGCGCGTGCGGCACTGGCCGATGCCGGCCTCGATGCGCAATCGATCGACCTGATCGTGGTGGCGACCTCGACGCCGGACAATACCTTCCCGGCAACCGCGGTTGCGATCCAGAACGGGCTCGGCATCAACCATGGCGCGGCCTTTGACCTGCAGGCGGTCTGTTCCGGCTTCATCTTTGCGCTGGCCACCGCCGACAATTTCCTCAAAAGCGGCGCTTACAAGCGCGCGCTGGTGATCGGCGCGGAAACCTTTTCGCGCATCCTCGACTGGGAGGACCGCACCACCTGCGTGCTGTTCGGCGACGGGGCCGGCGCCGTGGTGCTGGAGGCACAGCAGCAACCCGGCCAGACCACCGACCGCGGCATCCTGACCACGCATCTGCGCTCCGACGGCCGGCACAAATCCAAGCTCTATGTCGATGGCGGTCCGGGCTCGACCAGGACGGTCGGCCATCTGCGCATGGAAGGCCGCGAGGTCTTCAAGCATGCGGTCGGCATGATCACCGACGTGATCTTCGACGCCTTCAAGGCCACGGGAACGACCGCCGACGACCTCGATTGGTTCATTCCGCACCAGGCCAACAAGCGAATCATCGATGCCTCAGCGCACAAAATGCATATTGCGCCGCAGAAGGTGGTTCTGACCGTGGATATGCACGGCAACACCTCGGCGGCATCGATTCCGCTGGCGCTTTGTGTCGCGGTAAAGGACGGCCGCGTCAAAAAAGGCGACCTGGTGATGCTGGAAGCCATGGGTGGCGGCTTCACCTGGGGCTCTGCCCTGGTCCGCTGGTAGGTGTGGCATAAACAATTCAACGCAAATTATATGCGTCTTTCCATGCGCTTGCATGATGGTCGCTGTTGACCGTGGTTTGCTAACCTCCTAATTTCAGGCAACAAATTTGTTCGCCGAGAAGTGCGGGGCAGGCGATGACCACGGGAACAGGCAAGACAGTCACACGCGTCGATCTGTGCGAAGCGGTCTACCAGAAGGTGGGACTGTCGCGGACGGAGTCTTCTGCGTTCGTTGAACTGGTTTTGAAAGAGATCACCGATTGTCTGGAAAAGGGCGAGACAGTGAAGCTGTCTTCGTTCGGTTCCTTCATGGTGCGCAAGAAGGGACAGCGCATCGGACGCAATCCGAAGACCGGCACCGAAGTACCGATTTCGCCGCGCCGTGTGATGGTGTTCAAGCCGTCGGCGATATTGAAACAGCGTATCAACGGGCACGCTGTTACCAACGGCGACGCCAAGGACGACTAACGCTTCGCATAGCGAGCGGAAAGGAGCGGGCATTTGGACAAGGCGCCCGATGCGTTCCGTACCATCAGTGAAGTCGCGGACGAACTCGACATTCCCCAGCATGTGCTGCGTTTCTGGGAGACGCGCTTCGCGCAGATCAAGCCGATGAAGCGCAGCGGCGGCCGCCGCTATTATCGTCCTGACGACGTCGATCTGCTCAAGGGCATCCGCCGTCTCCTGTACGGCGAGGGCTACACCATCCGCGGCGTGCAGCGCATCCTCAAGGAGCACGGCATCAAGGCGGTGCAGGGCCTTGCCGACGCCTCCGTCGCCGCCTCGTTCGGCGCGGTGGAGAAGACGCTCGAACACAGCCATGTCGGAAGATGACGGCGAGGCGCCGGCTTCGTTCGAGGGCGACGACGAGGATTACGAGGGCGCCGAGGACGGTATCGATTTCCGCTTTCTCGAGCTCGACGAGGACGGCATGGCCAAGAACCTCCCGGAACCTCCCTCCAGCTGGCGGACGCCCGCTCGACCGCGCCCGCCTCGAAGGCGTGCTGCAGGATTTGATGGCCGCCCGCCAGTTGCTCGATTCGGCGCTCAAGGACGCCTGATCCGCTCGCGTTCCATGG
Source organism: uncultured Alphaproteobacteria bacterium (assembly GCA_963726865.1). Taxonomy (GTDB): domain Bacteria; phylum Pseudomonadota; class Alphaproteobacteria; order Rhizobiales; family Xanthobacteraceae; genus Bradyrhizobium. The sequence continues at coordinate 308,477 of CAVSEE010000020.1, forward strand.
ATGGGGCCGGCCGGTCCGGCCCGATCGGCTCCTTGCGCTTCGCCTTGCACTCCCGGGCGATGAACGCTAAGGGAACGGCTTCGGAGCGTGGCGCAGCCCGGTTAGCGCACTAGTCTGGGAGACTAGGGGTCGGAGGTTCAAATCCTCTCGCTCCGACCATTAAGTCCCTAAAAATAAAAGAGAAAATCTAGGGAGATTAGCGCGAGGATTGGCGGTGCTCGGTGGTGGGTTCACCGTGGGTCCAAAAACCCAGAAGTCGCGACCGCATCCCCGAGCGATCCGAGTTCACTCCATGACGTTCGATCCCAAATATCTCGGCAGCAATTTGGACAGGCGATCGCACAAGGTGGCCGAGGACTTCGGCATTGCGGTTGCGCAAATTCGGGCGAAAGCCGCCGCCGCAGGGACCCTTGGTGGTTCTCGGACTTATCTTCAGTTCATCGACGCTGGCCTGGATATTCTCTCGCGCGAGGTCAACGACGCATTTCAGTTCGCCCATAACCTCACGGGGGAACACGACGGTGAGGTGGCGAATCAGGTCTCGCATTGCGCTACGCAGATGGTCGCGAAGATAATGCAAATTGCGCGGCAGAATTCGTCAACAGAGGGGGGCACGGCTGCTGAAATCATCAACAAGATGGACGTGACGCTTTCCGAGAAGAAAGACGCGCTAGTGGAAGACTTCAGACACGGGATGATGGGGAGCCAGAAATTGAAGAAAGACCCGGTCGTAAGCATTGTCAGCAACCAGAACAACAGCCCAGGCGCGGTGCAACAAATTGGGGTGGGGGACAAGTTTTCCCAACTGGCATTTGTTCAGAACCATCAGCCGCTGATCGCCGCCGTGGAAAGAGCTTTGGCTTCACCGGAGTTCGCGAAGCTTCCGCCGGAGCAGAAAGACGGATTCAGAGATGTCGCGGATACGTTGCTCGAAGAGGCTGCGAAGCCTACGCCTGACGTAGGCAAATTAAAGCGCTGGGGAACGCGCTTGAGCGAAATTGCGCTTCAAGTCGGAATGCGGGTTGCGTCCGAAGAAATCATTCATGTCATCGGAAAAATCTTCGGAGCATGAGGCTTCGGAGCGTGTGCGCCAAGCAGAGCTGGACGGATCGCGCGTGAATATAGGTCACTTCCAGCCCATGTCAGCGGCCTGATACTCGTCTTCAGGGGTGTCTTGCGCAGGCGCTCCGTGAACATAGTATTCTTCGAGCGCCATGAAGCTTTCCGCGATCTCGTTTAATCGGACGCTAAGCGTATGTACGACGACCTCGCCGCCTACCTCGTCAGATTGCTCGACGTAATCAAAATCCAACCAGGGAAAAACCCGCGCCATATAACTCTCTAAGCTTGGTGCCGGGGTCCAAAAGCGAAACATATGATCTGGCGCTGCTTTGTCTGGTTCGTCAAAGTAAACGCCCACGTCGCGCATATTCAGCGACTTGTTCACCCACTCGTTAACTTGAAAATAAACCTCACGTCCTGCAATGAGCTTCATGTCTGCATAGTCGACGGCCAAATTGAAGCGCCTGATGGATTGTGGATCAGCGGCAATCTCGGTCTCAAAATATTGCTTTGCCGCTGCATTCAAAATGTTGCCAGACGGAATCGTTATTGACCATCCCTTCACGCCTTCCTTCACCAGGCGACGATCAAATTTTTGCCAAAGCGTCAGACCATTCTCGGGATTATGAATGATGATGTAGACAGGCAGCCTATGGTGCGTCCAATACTCCAAATGTCGATTGTCACCGTAGAAGACAAAATCGTCACCCTGCGGCCTAAAGTAGGATTTTCCTGTTTTGATTTGCACGAGCAATTAGTTTTCCGGTTGGCCGATCGTTGACCATTTCTTCAATTTGAGCGTCAACCCCATAGTCGCCAACTAGCTGCTCCCTAAAGAACCATCTGAAGGCGTTGGTAATAATTGCTTCAACTGCATTGACGCCAACGCGCTCGGTGAGGGGGTCGTGCATTCTTCCACTTCCTTGGCCGCGCAGCCTGAGCTGTAACGCGGATTGCAAAATCTCAACCCTTTTGGGGCTTCGCCAACTAGCGCAACGAAGCAAGCAGGCTTGTCGTCGGCTCCACAAGACGCTCGGCGGAGCGACGTTACGCCAAATTCGTTGGGACCTTGACAACCCTGGTCCAACCTACGGGTAGTGATAAGAGGTGTTGCCACCTTAGCCTATCGAAAGATTGACCTCTAGGCGCTCACCTGAGTAATTGGATCGAATAGCCAGTAGGACCAAATGAACGCGAGTGAATTGAAGCTAGGCATTATCGTCCGCGGGCCGGTGCTTCCTGAGCCCATCGAGGTGCTCGTCGTCACGCCGCTCGGTGACGTGATCAAGATCGTCGGCGCCGGCCAGAAGACCGGACAGGTCCACCAGCGTGTCCTGCGCCTCGACCAGCTCCAGTTCCTCGATGCGACGCCCGAGCGCGAGCCATTCGACGGCGACCCGGCGCGCTTCCGCCTTGGCATCGAAGCCGCGCGTCTCGGGCTCGCCTACGAGTACGACCCGTACTTTTCGCTCTCGATCTCCCGCGTCGATCCGCTGCCGCACCAGCTCGAGGCCGTCTACGACTACTTCATGCGCCTGCCGCGCATCCGCTTCCTGCTCGCCGACGACCCCGGCGCGGGCAAGACGATCATGGCGGGCTTGCTCCTCAAGGAGCTGAAGATCCGCGGCCTCGTCAAGCGCACGCTGATCGTCACGCCGGCGAATCTCTGCTTCCAGTGGCAGCGCGAGCTGAAGGACAAGTTCCGCGAGAAGTTCGAGGTGATCCGCAGCGATGTGCTGCGCGCCAACTACGGCCAGAATCCGTGGCAGGAAAAGAACCAGGTCATCACGTCGATCTCCTGGGTTTCGCGCATCGAGGACGCCAAGGAGAGCCTGCTCCGCAGCCACTGGGACCTCATCATCGTCGACGAGGCGCACAAGATGGCGGCCTACAGCGCGGACAAGAAGACGCTCGCCTACAAGCTCGGCGAGGCGCTGTCGACGATGACCGACCACTATCTTCTGATGACGGCGACGCCGCACAAGGGCGACCCGGAGAACTTCTGCCTCTTCCTCGAACTGCTCGACCGCGACGTCTACGGCAACGTGAAGAGCCTCGAGGAGGCGATGCGACGGCACGACGCGCCGTTCTATCTTCGCCGCACGAAGGAGGCGCTGGTCTCGTTTCCCGATCCCGAGACCGGCGAGGTGAAGAAGCTCTTCACGAAGCGCGAGGTCCGCACGGCCTCCTTCGAGCTCGATGGCGACGAGTACGATTTCTACGACGCGCTGACCCGGTACGTCGAGGACCAGTCCATCAAGGCGTCGGAGGACGACAGCGCCCGCGGCCGCGCGCTCTCCTTCACGATGGCGATGCTCCAGCGCCGCTTCGCATCCAGCATCTACGCCGTGCGCCGCAGCCTCGAGCGCATGCGCGACAAGCGACAAAAGATTCTCGCCGACCCCGAGAAGTATCGGAAGGAGCAGATCGAGGATCGACTTCCCGACGACTTCGACGATCTGCCCGAAGACGAGCAGATGGAGATCGAGGCGAGGCTCGAAGGAGTGGTCGCCTCCGTCGATCCGACCGCGCTCCGCGAGGAGATCCAGCGGCTCGGCAAACTGATCGACCATGCGCGCGCGCTCGAAGGGCGCGAGATCGAATCGAAGCTCGTGAAGCTGACGAAAGGTCCTTTCGGACAACAACATCTTCAACGACCCGAAGATGAAGCTGCTCATCTTCACCGAGCACAAGGACACGCTCGACTATCTCGCCGGCGACGGCAAGGACGGCCGCCCGCTCGGCAAGCTGCGGCAGTGGAACCTGAAGACCACGCAGATCCACGGCGGCATGAAGATCGGCGACCGCGACACGCCGGGCACGCGCATCTACGCCGAGCGCGAGTTCCGCGAAGACGCCCAGGTGCTGGTCGCCACCGAGGCCGCCGGCGAGGGCATCAACCTCCAGTTCTGCTGGTTCATGATCAACTACGACATCCCGTGGAACCCGGTGCGCCTCGAGCAGCGCATGGGCCGCATCCACCGCTACGGCCAGGAGAACGACTGCCTGATCTTCAACTTCGTCGCCGCGAACACCCGCGAGGGCCGCGTGCTGGCGAAGCTCCTCGAACGGCTCCTCGAGATTCGAAGCGAGCTGGGCACCGACCAGGTCTTCGACGTCGTCGGCGAGGTCTTCCCCGCGAACCTGCTGGAAAAGCTGTTCCGCGAGATGTACGTGCGCCGGCATGGACCTGAGCAACATCGAGGCGCGGATCGTGCGCGACGTCGATCCCGAACGCTTCCGCAAGATCACCTCCTCGACGCTCGAAGGGCCTGGCGAAGCGCGAGCTGAATCTCGGTGCGCTCCTCGGGAAGTCGGCCGAGGCGCGCGAGCGCCGCCTGGTCCCCGAGGTGATCGAGGATTTCTTCGTCGCCGCCGGCCCCATCGCCGGCGTCCACCCGAAACCAGTCCAGAAAGACGGACACGTCTACCGCGTCGGAAAGGTGCCGCGCACACTTCAGCCGATCGGCGAACGGCTCGAGCCGCGCTTCGGCCGACTCGGCCGCGAGTACCAGAAGGTCGTCTTCGACAAGGCGCTCCTTCCAACCGACCCGACGCTGGAGTGGGTGACGCCCGGCCATCCGCTGTTCGAGGCCGTGCGCGACGACGTTGCCGAGCGAGTTCGCGATGATCTCAAGCGCGGCGCCGTCTTCTACGACCTCCAGGCCAAGGCGCCCGTGCGGCTCGACGCCTTCGGCGCGTCGGTGAAGGATGGCCGCGGCAACACCGTGAGCCGGCGCCTCTTTATCGTCCAGGCCGACGGATCCGGCGAACTTGTCGATCCGCCAGCCCACCTACCTCGCCGAGCTGGCCTTCGCTCCCGTCGGCACAGCCAGTCCCGAGCGACGGCCAAATGCCCGATCCGCGCAGCGCGTCGAGCAAGCCCTCGTCGAGAAGGCGCTCAATCCGTTCCTCGAGGAGATCGCCAGCCAGCGTGCGCGCGAGGTGGAGACCATCGCACGGCATCTCGAGATCTCCCTCGGCGAGCTGATCCATCGCGCCAACATGTCGCTCGCCGAGCTGGCGAACCGCCGCATCGAAGGCGAGAACATTCCCGGCCTCGAAGGCAACATCGCCCAGGCGGAGGCGCACCTCGACGAACTGAACAATCGCCTCGAAGGTCGACGCGCTGAGCTGGCGATGGAGCGCCACCTCGCCATCGGCGACATCGAGCACCTCGGCTGCGCCTGGGTGCTGCCGCACCCCGAGCGTACATCTCCAGGCATCGCGCCGATGGTTCGCGATGAGGAGATCGAGCGGATTGCTGTCCAGGAGGCGATCCGGCATGAGACCGAGCGCGGCTGGGTGATTGAGAGCGTGGAAAAGGACAACCGCGGCTTCGACATCATCTCGCGAAAGCCGCACCCGCACGACGACAAGACCTTCACCGACGTCCGATTCATCGAGGTGAAAGGGCGCGCGGCCGTCGGCGAGGTCGCGCTCAGCGACAATGAGTACAAGACGGCAGAGCGCCTCAAGAAGGACTACTGGCTCTACGTCGTATTCAACTGCGGCACGAAGCCGGAGCTGCATCTCATCCACGATCCGGCGCGTCTCGGCTGGCAACCAG
>CAVSEE010000021.1:0-654880 GCA_963726865.1 uncultured Alphaproteobacteria bacterium
CGCGTCTCGCCCGTAGCAGACATGGCCGCGGCTAAATCGGGTGTCCGCTTTCAAAGGCAGAGCGGACCTGGGGCGGGGCAGGGCAGGGCAGGGCAGGGCTGAACGTCTGCTTCTGACCCAAAGCGGACATCCACTCCCTTGGACGTGAACAGAAAAGTGCTTAGGCTGTGGCCTCGGGAACCGGAGTGACAATGAAGCGACGCGAGTTCATTACAGTTCTCGGTGGCGCGGCGGCGGGGACTTCTGGCAGCACGGGCGCAGGCGCAACAGGCGGCCAGGGTGCCGGTGCTCGCCATACTAATGCCAGGCTTGGAACGCGATCAGGATCGGCAACTGCGATTGGTTGCTTTTCGCAAGGCGCTTGCCGAACTGGGTTGGTCAGAGGGCAACAATCTTCGGATCGAGATTCGCTGGGGTGGCGAGGGTGGAACGCTGTTCGCGCGCTATGCCGCCGAGCTTGTTGCACTGAGCCCCAAAGTGCTGTTGTGCGATGGCAGCGAGGCCTTAGACGCGTTGCGGCGACAAACCCAAACCACCCCCATCGTGTTCGTCACCGTCGGCGACCCAGTCGGCCAAAGCTTCGTTCAGAGTCTGGCGCGGCCTGGCGGCAACATCACGGGGTTCAGCTCCATGGACGCGTCATTGGCGGAAAAATGGATCGAGATGCTGTCGCAAATCGCTCCTTCTGTGAAAAATGTTGCGGTGATGTACAATCCGGCAACCTTTGGCCAACTCATGGTGCAACTCTTGATTCAGTCGGTCGAGAAGTCTGCGTCGCGGTTCGGAGTTTCGGTGCGGATGGTCCCGGTCGAGGATGTGGCCGGGATTGAGGCGATCACAGCGGACCTCGCGCGTGAGGAACGCAGCGGAATGGTGGTGCTTCCCAATGCCTTCACCGTGACCCATCGTGCTGCCATCATCGCACTTGCGGCCCGGTACCGGATACCCACGGTTTATTCCTTCCCGTACTTTGCCACAGACGGCGGACTAATGTCGTACGGCGCCAACGTCATAGATATGCACCGCCGTTCGGCGGCCTATGTGGATCGCATTTTGAAAGGCGAGAAGCCCGGCGATCTCCCGGTTCAGCGGCCAATCAAGTTCGACCTCGTAATCAACCTGAAGACCGCAAAGGCTCTGGACATTTCTATCGCGCCAGCCCTTCTTGCTGCTGCTGACGAGGTGATCGAATAAATCAGCTTACTTCCGGTCTTGGCCCGTAAGGGACCTCACAGGGCGACGCCCGGGGCGCTGGCCAAGGCGCGCTACGAATTTTCAGAAATATCTCTTGACAATTATGTAAATCAGAACTATCTTCCGCATCAGCCCGTGCCACCAAAGGGACGTTTCGCGATCGTCACGGAACGTGGTGCGGGTTGCGATGGACGCTGCGGCGTCAGGCGGGCTTCTTTCCGCTGGACGAGACGCTAGCTGCGTACGGCGAAATCGTGTGGTCCTGGCGCCGCGACCCTGGCGTCAAGCTGCTGGTAAGGCCCATGCAGCGACGGGGGCAAGAAAGGCCGCTCCCCGGGGAGAGCACGTATAAGCCGTAAAGCCATTGCGCGGGGAAGGCCGGGATGTCTCGGCTGTACCTGTCAAACCCGTGTGCGTTCTTGACTACCCATTGCACACGGTGCTGCGGGCGCAGCCAGCGCCCGGTCTTCCCTGCGCCCTCTGTTCAAGAGGGAGCAACGAAATTGCAAAGCTCAGGCGAATCCAAGCCGTGAGATTGAGAACGTATGTTTCCACGTCATTGCGAGGAGCGAGCGTAGCCTTGGGCTACATCCTTCTTGCCACTTCCGGGACCATCGTTTTGGCGCTCTCCGGCATCCGCGCCGCGGCGGCGCGCAGGCGGGGCAGAATGTCCTCGACGCGTTCGGCCTTCAGCACGTCGACCTCGAGACTGGGCCGGATGAACTCGGCGCTGCGCATATGCGCGAGCAGCGCCATCAGCGGCTCCCAGAAGCCGTCGATGTTGGCGAGCAGGATCGGCTTGGCGTGGCGGCCGAGCTGCTGCCAGGTCAGCATTTCCACCAGTTCCTCCAGCGTGCCGACGCCGCCGGGCAGCGCCACGAACGCATCGGAGCGTTCGAACATCAGCCGCTTGCGCTCGTGCATGTCGGGCGTGACGATCATCTCCTGCACCTTGGTCAGCGCATTCTCGCGCGCGCGCAGGAAGTCGGGGATGATGCCGGTGACGGCGCCGCCATGATCGAGCACGGATTTGGCGATCGCGCCCATCAGGCCGACCGAGCCGCCGCCATAGACCAGGCGGATGTTGTTGTCTGCGAAGATCTTGCCGAGGCCTTGGGCGGCCTCGACGAAGCGGGGATTTGTGCCCGGGCCGGAGCCGCAATAGACACAAACAGTCTTGATTTGGTTCATAGGGCGCATGTGGCACCGCAGCGTAGATGCGTCAAGGCTAGCGGATTCGCTTCGAGAAGAGAATTTCCCCGCAAATCCCCGGAATCGCGAAAGAATTACCGGCAAACAGGCTGTACGCGACAGACAAAGCCTCTATATGACAGACAGCATGCAACGAGATGAACGAAGACCCGCGGTGCGGGGCAGGCACTGATTGATGGCCGACCTGTATTCGCAAGCCGACGCGCCAGCGACCGACCCCTGCCGCAAACTCGCCCGAGAAGGCGACGCTGCTCGGGACCCTCGTTCATTTATGGCCCTATATCTGGCCGCACGACCGCGCCGACCTGAAGATGCGCGTGGCCTGGTCGATGGTGCTGCTGCTCATCGCCAAGCTCGCCACGCTGACGGTTCCCTTCACCTTCAAATGGGCGATCGATGCGCTGACCGGTGCGAACACGGCGCCGGTGCAGCCCGCGAACTGGGAGCTGTGGCTGCTCGCTTCGCCGTTGTTGCTCACGCTCGGCTACGGCGGCATCCGCGTACTGATGGCGCTGCTGACGCAATGGCGCGACGGCATCTTTGCCCGTGTCGCCATGCATGCGGTGCGCAAGCTCGCCTACATCACCTTCGTGCACATGCACGAGCTGTCGCTGCGCTTCCATCTCGAGCGCAAGACCGGCGGGCTGACCCGCATCCTCGAGCGCGGCCGCACCGGCATCGAGGTGATCGTGCGCATGGTGATCCTGCAGCTGATCCCGACCGCTGGTCGAGGTGACGCTGATGTTCGGGGTGCTGTTCTGGCAGTTCGACTGGCGCTACGTGCTGGTGATCGCGCTCATGGTCGCTGCCTATATGTACTACACCTATATCGCGACCGAATGGCGGATCGAGATCCGCCGCAAGATGAACGATTCCGATACCGAGGCGAACACCAAGGCGATCAACTCGCTGCTCAATTACGAGACGGTGAAATATTTCGGTTCGGAGGCGCGCGAGGCCGCCCGCTACGACCGCTCGATGGAGCGCTACGAAGAGGCGAGCACGCGCACCTATACCTCGCTCGCGGTCCTCAACGCAGGCCAGGCCGTGATCTTCACCGCGGGCTTGACCACGACCATGATCATGTGTGCGTTCGGCATCCGCAACGGCACCCACACGGTCGGCGATTTCGTGCTGATCAACGCCATGATGATCCAGCTCTATGTGCCCCTCAACTTCATGGGCATGGTCTATCGCGAGATCAAGCAAGCGATCATCGACATCGAGAAGATGTTCAATGTTCTGGAGCGCGACGCCGAGATCAAGGACGTGCCGGGCGCAAAGCCGCTGGTCGTCAGCTCGGGCAATGTGCGCTTCGAGGACGTGCGTTTTGCCTATGATGCGGAGCGGCCGATCCTGAAAGGCCTGAGCTTCGAGGTGCCGGCCGGCAAGACCGTTGCCATCGTCGGCCCCTCCGGCGCAGGCAAGTCGACGATCTCGCGGTTGCTGTTTCGTCTCTATGACGTCTCCGGCGGCAAGATCCTGATCGACGGGCAGGACATCAGGAGCGTCACGCAGAATTCGCTGCGCGCGGCGATCGGCATGGTGCCGCAGGACACCGTGCTGTTCAACGACACCATTCGCTACAACATTCGCTACGGCCGCTGGGACGCCAGTGACGCAGAGGTGGAGGAGGCGGCGCAGCTGGCGCAGATCGACGCCTTCATCAAGGCTTCTCCGAAAGGCTACGAAACCCAGGTCGGTGAGCGCGGCCTGAAATTGTCCGGTGGCGAAAAGCAGCGTGTGGCCATTGCGCGCACCGTGTTGAAGGCGCCGCCGATCCTGGTGCTGGACGAGGCGACCTCGGCGCTCGACAGCCACACCGAGCACGAGATCCAGGGCGCGCTGGAGCGGGTCTCGCACAACCGTACCTCGCTCGTGATCGCGCACCGCCTCTCCACCATCGTCGCCGCCGACGAGATCATCGTGCTCGACCAGGGCAAGATCGCCGAACGCGGAACCCATGGGGAGCTTTTGGCTTCCGGCGGACTTTATGCCAGTATGTGGAACCGGCAGCGCGAGGCGGAGGAAGCGCGCGAAAGGCTCGCACAGATCGACGACGAAAACGATGCGCCGAACCGCGCACCGCCGCCGATCGAGGATCCGCTGGCGAGCGCAGCGGAATAGTCGGGTTCAGACAGCTCCATCGCTTCGCGCGCGGCGGCGAATACCAAAGCGTTTTCGAGCGAAGTGGGTACCGGTTCGCGTTAAGAAAACGCGTCAAACAAAAGAGTTCGAGAGACAATGTCCATCAGCAATTCCATCCGCGCGCAAATCCCGCCGATCCACCCCGAGGGCTATCCGTTCATCGGCGGCTTTGCGTTGGCGAGCCTGATCCTGTTCTGGATCTGGACGCCGCTGGGCTGGATCGGCACCGTGTTGACCGTCTGGTGCGCGCTGTTCTTCCGCGATCCGGTGCGGGTGACGCCGGTGCGCGAAGGCATCGTGGTGTCGCCGGCCGACGGCCGCGTCTCTATGATCACGCAGGTGCTGCCGCCCGCCGAGCTTGGTCTCGGCGACCGGCCGTTGACGCGCGTCTCCGTGTTCATGAGCGTGTTCAATTGCCATGTGAACCGCAGCCCCGTCGCCGGCCGCATCGAGAAGATCGTCTACCGGCCCGGCGCCTTCATCAATGCCGAGCTCGACAAGGCGAGCGAGGACAATGAGCGGAATTCGCTTGTCATCGGCACGGCGCAGGGGCGGATCGGCGTGGTGCAGATCGCAGGGCTGGTGGCGCGGCGCATCGTCTGCTTTGCCAAGGAAGGGCAGGCGATCGGCGCCGGCGAGCGTTTCGGGCTCATTCGTTTTGGCTCGCGGCTCGACGTCTATCTGCCTGACGGCGTCAAGCCGCTGGTCTCGGAAGGCCAGACTGCGGTCGCCGGCGAGACCGTTCTGGCGGATTTCCGGGCGGGCGACCACGGACTTGTCTTCCGCGGCAGTTAACCATCCAAAACGGTGATTTTTGCCGCGGCTCCCGCCAATGGCGGAGGGGCCGGGCGCTTGCTATATTAAGGAGATGGTGCCGCTCGATTACAAATCCCCCGAAGGACGCCGCCGCCGCTTTCGCCCGATTCCGGTGCGCATGCTGGTGCCGAACGTCATCACGCTGCTGGCGATCTGCGCCGGCCTGACCGCGATCCGGCTGTCCACCGAAGGCAAGGTCGAATGGGCGGTCGCCGCGATCGTGTTCGCCGCCGTGCTCGACGGCATCGACGGCCGCGTCGCCCGCATGATCAAGGGCCAGTCGAAATTCGGCGCCGAACTCGACAGTCTCGCCGACTTCGTCAATTTCGGCGTCGCGCCCGGCCTGATCCTGTATTTCTGGCAGCTGCATGAGCTGAACAATGGCGGCTGGATCGCCGCCATGGTGTTTGCGATCTCCGGCGGCCTGCGGCTGGCCCGCTTCAACGCCAGCATCGACGATCCCAACAAGCCGCCCTATGCCGGCAACTATTTCACCGGCGTGCCTGCGCCCGCAGGCGCGATCCTGGCGCTGCTTCCGCTCTACCTCGCATTTCTGGGCACGCCGAAACCACCGGCGACCCTGACCGCCGGCTATACGCTCCTGATCGCGTTCCTGATGGTGTCGCGGCTGCCGGTATTTTCGGGCAAGCAGGTCCGCTTGCGCGTACCGCCGGAAATGGTGCTGCCGGTATTCGTGTCGGTGATTTTCTTCATCGCGATCCTGATCGGCTATCCCTGGCACATCCTCTCGATCGGCTCGGTGCTTTATCTCGCGAGCCTGCCGCTCGGGTGGAAATCCTACAAGGACCACGAGCGCGCCGCAGCGGCCGCGAAGTCGGCGCCGGCGACGGACGCAACCACCGCTGGCCCGGCTCAACCCTTCAGCGCGCCCGTCGCCGAAAATCCGTCCGAGGACGATCGTCCGGAGCGGCTGCACTGAGCTTCGCCAAATAGCAGCCATGAGCGCCGGCCGAGTTGGGTTCATCCCCGATCTCGGCTAAGACCATGGCTGTACCCGAACCCGCGACCAACGCGGGCCAGATCAGGAGAGAAACGCCGTGACCCAGTCCGCCCCGCTGCCCGCGTCCGTCCTTGAAGCGCTGGGCCGCTACGATACGCCGACGATCTGCAACGCGATGGAGATCGTGGCCCCGGAGCGACGGCTGATCGGCTACACCACCAAGCCGCTGGTATGCCCGTTCCCGAACCTGCCGCCGATGGTGGGTTACGCCCGTACCGTCACCATCCGCTCGGTGCTCAAATCGGGTCTGCCGGCGGAAGAGCAGGCCAAGCGCCGCATCGCCTATTACGAGTATGTCGGCACCGGTTTTGGGCCGCGCATCACCGTGATCCAGGACATCGACGGCGCCGATGTCGGCTATGGCGCGTTCTGGGGCGAGGTGCAGAGCAATGTGCACAAGGCGCTCGGCTGCCTCGGCGTCATCACCGACGGTTCGATCCGCGATATCCCGCAATGGGCGCCGGGCTTTCAGGCGCTGGCCGGCTCGATCGGCCCGTCGCATGCCTGGGTGCATGCGGAGAATTTCGGCGGCGAGGTTCGCGTTGCCGGCATGACCGTGAAGTCGGACGATTTGATCCATGCCGACTCGCACGGCGCGATTGTCATCCCCCACGATATCGCGGCCAAAGTCCCCGACGCCTGCGAACTCTGCGCGCGCCGCGAGACGCCGATTCTGGAGATCGCGCGCAGCAAGGACTTTTCGCTGGAAAAGCTGAAAGACGCGCTGAAGCGGTCGGCTGAAATCCATTAAGCGCAATAGCGCGCACATATCGGGGAGGGAGTGATGAGGAAGCTCGTTGCCGCGCTGCTTGCGGCTGTATGCGCAACTGCGACGGCGCAGGCGCAGACCTTCCCCTCGCGTCCGCTCACTTTGGTGGTGCCGTTCCCGCCGGGCGGATCGACCGATGCGGCGGCGCGCATCATGGCGGAGCGGATGCGGGCGCCCCTCGGCCAGCCCGTCGTGATCGAAAATGTCGGCGGCGCCGGCGGCAGCATCGGCGTCGGCCGTGTCGCCCGCGCGGAGCCCGACGGCTACACGTTCGACATCGGCCAATGGGACACCCATGTCGGCAGCATCATCTACAAGCTCGACTACGACCTGGAAAAGGATTTTCAGCCGATCGCGCTCGTCTCCAACAATCCGCAGCTGCTGGTCGCCAAGAACGACCTGCCGGCGAAAACGCTGGGCGAGCTCGTGACGTGGATGAAGGCAAACCCGGGCAAGATCAATTTCGTCAACCAGAACGCCGCGGCCAATGTCACCGGCGTGCTGTTCGAGAACCTGACCGGGCAGAAGGTGACCTTCATTCCCTACCGCGGCGCGGGCCCCGCGATGACCGATCTCATTTCGGGCACCGTGGACCTGCTGGTGGTGCAGGGCGCGGTGGCGCTGCCGCAGATCCGCGCCGGCAAGATCAAGGCGCTGGCCAATCTCTCGCCGCAACGCTCGGCCTCGATGTCCGACATCCCGACCTCCGACGAATCAGGCGTGAAGGGACTCTACATGTCCGGATGGTTCGGCTTCTGGGCACCCAAAGGCACGCCGAAAGACGTGATCGCAAAACTCAATGCCGCGACGGTCGACGCGCTGGCCGACCCGGCGCTGCAAAAGCGCTTCTCCGATCTCGGGCTCGACGTCGCATCGCGCGAGCAGCAGACCCCGGAAGGGCTGGCCGCGTTCCAGAAGGTCGAGATCGAGAAATGGTGGCCGATCATCAAATCGGCCGGCATTGGGGCGCAGGCGCAGTGACGAGCGTTTCGCGATGGACATGAAGGGCAAGACCGTCTTCATCACCGGCTCGACCGACGGTGTCGGCCGCTATGTCGCGACCCAGCTTGCCGCGCAGGGCGCAAAACTGCTGATCCACGGCCGTGACGCGGCGCGGGCAAATGCTGTGATCGACGACATCAAGCGGGCCGGCGGCGCGACGCCTGTTTTCTATCAGGCCGACCTGTCGTCGCTGGCGGAGACGCGAAAGCTCGCCGAGCGCGTGCTGGCCGATTACGAGCGGCTCGACGTCTTCGTCAGCAATGCCGGCATCGGTTCGCAGAACGAGGGGCCACAGCGGCAGGAGAGCCGCGACGGGCACGAGCTGCGCTTTGCCGTGAATTATCTGGCCGGCTTTCTGCTGGCGCATCTGCTGCTGCCGCTGCCTGAAGGCGAGCGCGCCGTCGCGCATCGTCAATGTCGCCTCGCTCGGCCAGCATCCGGTCGATTTCGACGACGTCATGATCACCAAAAACTACAGCGGCAGCCGCGCCTATGCGCAGAGCAAGCTGTCGCAGATCATGTTCACGATCGATCTCGCCGAAGAACTCAAGGGCAGCGGCGTCACCGTCAACTCGCTGCATCCGGCGACCTACATGAACACCACCATGGTGCGCGCCGGCGGCATCACGCCGATGTCGACGGTGGAGCAGGGCGGTGCTGCGATCCTGCATCTCGTCAGCGGCGACGACGTCGCGAACAGGAGCGGCCTGTTCTTCAACGGCATGAACGAGATGAAGGCCAATGCGCAGGCCTATGACGCGCAAGCGCGCGCGAAGCTGAAGGCGCTGAGCCTCAAGCTCACCGGCCTTGCCTAGGCGGGCCCGCGCCACAATTATGGTTAGCAGATGGTTGAGATTGCCGCCCTCGACGCGGCAATTGCACGGCCGATGAGCGGCGGAACCGCTTAACCTTTACGCGTCTTTAATGGCGACGCCATAGGGTCGATCCGTGCGGCTTGGTCAGGCCGCGCGCCGTCCAGTACAGGCGGCTGTAGGCGTGTGGGTTGGAGTTTCCCATGGATATCATGACGAGCGTCGGACTCGTGTTTGGCATCATCGTTATTGCGGTGATGGTGTTCATGGGCGGCGATCTGCACATGTTCGTCTCGGAACACGCGATGATCATCATCTTCGGCGGATCGATCGCGGCGACCATGATCCGCTTTCCGCTCGGCGTGATGCTGCACGGCCTGCCGCTCGGCGCCAAGTTTGCCTTCACCATGAGCCGGCTGTCGGCCCGCGACCTCGTCGACGAGCTCGCCCGCATCGCCGAGATCGCCCGCAAGCAGGGGCCGGTCGGACTGGAAAAGGTCGAGACCGACGAGCCGTTCCTCGCCAAGGGCATTCGCTACGTCGCCGACGGTTACGACCTCGAATTCATCCGCGACAATCTCGAGCGCGACCGCGACAATTTCCTGATGCATCTCGACGAGGGCAGCAAGATCTACCGCGCCATCGGCGACTGCGCTCCGGCGTTCGGCATGATCGGCACGCTGATCGGCATGGTGCAGATGTTCGCCAACATGACCGATCCCTCGAAGCTCGGCCCGTTCATGGCGACCGCGCTGCTCGCCACGCTGTACGGCGCGCTGGTGGCAAACCTGTTCTGCCTGCCGATCGCCGACAAGCTGCACGGCAAGCTGCTCGATGAAGAGACCAACCGCACGCTGATCATCGACGGCATCCTGATGATCCGCGATTCCAAGAGCCCGGCGCTGGTCCGGGAAATGCTGCTGGCCTATCTGCCGGAGAAACACCGCCACGAGGAAGGCGAGCCGGTGCCGGCCTGATCGGGCGGGTAGGGGCGATCCGGAAGGCAGCCAATGGCCAAGAAGAAGCGCGGCGATGCACATGGCGGAGGACACGGCTGGTTCGTGACCTTTGCCGACCTGATGGGACTGATGATGAGCTTCTTCGTGATGCTCGTCGCCTTCTCCAATCAGGACCAGCAGAAGCTGAAGATCGTCGCCGGCTCCATGCGCGAAGCCTTCGGCGTGCAGACCGAGTCGCGCTATTCCGGCATCATCGAATCCGACGGTCTGCCGACGCGCCCCAAGCTGAAGAACACCGACCACATTTCACCGGAAGAATCCTCCAACACGCCGACGCCGGACGACAAGATGCGCCAGCGCACCCAGGGCGCCAAGCTGAAGATCGACCGCGAATTCGCGCTGGCCTCGGCTTCGCTGCGGCAGGCGCTGCAGGACATGCCGGAACTGACGGAAATGTCCAAGCACATCATGTTCGAGGAGACCAAGCAGGGCCTCAATCTGGAGATCGTCGACCAGGATGGCCGCTCGATGTTTGCCGACGGCTCCAAAGTGCCGTTCGACCGCACCCGCCGCCTGATCCAGAAGCTCGCGGGCCCGCTGAAGGCGACGCCGCTGCGGCTTGCCATCGTCGGCCATACCGCGGCCGGCTTCGTGCCGTCGCGCAGCGATTACGATGCGTTCGATCTTTCCGCCGACCGCGCCAATGCCGTACGCCAGATTCTGGAGCGCGAGGGCCTGCCGGCCTCGCATGTCTTCTCCGTCGGCCGGCAAGGCGGATAGCCAGCCGCTGTTTCCCGACGATCCCTCGCTCGCCGCCAATCGCCGTGTGACCATCACGCTGATGCGCGAGGATCCGCCGCTGCCGCCCGATCTCAAGCCCTGATTTCCCTGAAAACGGGCACTCTTCCGCAACATGCGTGCACTACGATAATACCAGTTGCGCAGCGGGAGGAAGTTGCCTTATGTCGCATCCCCGCGCGAACGGCAGTGCTATTGTCTGCTCGCCGCGACCGGATCGAAACCTCGGATCAAGCGTTCCCCAATCGTCATGACTGCAAGCGTCACATCCAGCGAAGCCCATGAGGGAACGACTCATTCGGGTTTTTGGGCACTGACGCTTGGCAGCATCGGCGTCGTGTTCGGCGATATCGGCACCTCGCCCCTTTACGCGTTTCGCGAAGCGGTCGGCGGCGCGGCGGGCCATGGCCAGCCGGCGACGCGCGCCATCGTGCTCGGCGTGCTCTCGCTGATCCTGTGGGCGCTGTTCACCGTCGTGACCGCCAAATATGTGCTGCTGCTCTTGCGAGCGGACAACAACGGCGAGGGCGGCACGCTGTCGCTGATGGCGCTCGGCCAGCGCGCAATGGGTCGCCGCAGCTGGGCGCTGATGGCGCTGGGCGTGCTCGGCGCCTCCATGTTCATCGGCGATTCCATGATCACGCCGGCGATCTCCGTGCTGTCGGCGGTGGAAGGCCTGAAACTGGCCGCTCCGGCGCTGGACCACTACGTGGTGCCGCTGACCGTATTCATCCTGGTCGTGCTGTTCTCGGTGCAGTCGAGCGGCACCGCACGCGTCGCCTCCGCCTTCGGCCCGGTCATGGTGGTGTGGTTCAGCGTGCTGACCGTGCTGGGCCTGTGGCATATCGCGGACGATCCCTCGGTGCTGGCGGCGATCAACCCGATTTACGGCATCGAGTTCCTGCTGACGCACGGCACCATCGGCCTCGTTACGCTCGGCGCGGTGTTCCTCGCCGTTACCGGCGGCGAGGCGCTCTACGCCGATCTCGGCCATTTCGGCCGCAAGCCGATCCAGTCCGCGTGGATGTTCTTCGTGCTGCCGGCGCTCTTGATCAATTATTTCGGGCAGGGCGCGCTGGTGTTGGCCAATCCCGATCACACCACGGTCGAGAACTCGTTCTATCGCATGGCGCCGGAAGTGCTGCTGCTGCCGCTGATCGTGCTGGCAACTGCAGCGACCGTGATCGCGAGCCAGGCGGTGATCACCGGCGCCTTCTCGCTGGTCCGGCAGGCCGTGCAGCTCGGTCTTCTGCCGCGCTTCGAAGTTCGCTTCACGTCCGAGACCCATGCCGGCCAGATCTTCCTGCCGCGCGTCAACCGGCTGCTGCTGATCGGCGTGCTGCTGCTGGTGCTGCTGTTCCGCACCTCGAGCGGACTTGCGTCGGCCTACGGCATCGCCGTCTCCACCACCATGGTCTGCGACGGGATCATGGGCTTTGTGGTGATCTGGAAGCTCTGGAACTGGAAAGCCGCAACGGCGGCTGCGCTGATCGTGCCGTTCGTCGTCATCGACATGACTTTCTTTGCCGCCAACCTCCTCAAGCTGCTGGAAGGCGCGTGGGTGCCGCTGCTGTTCGGCGCCGTGGTGGTGGTGCTGATCTGGACCTGGCGGCGGGGTGCGTCGATCCTGGTTGCCAAGACGCGCCGGATCGAGGTGCCGCTCACCGATCTGATCAAGAGCCTGGAGAAGCGGCCGCCGCATATCGTCAAGGGCACCGCGGTGTTCCTGACCAGCGATCCCGCCTTCGTGCCGACGGCGCTGCTGCACAATCTCAAGCACAACAAGGTGCTGCACGAGCACAATGTGATCCTGACCATCGAGACCGCGCAGACGCCGCGGGTCGATGTCGGCGAGCGGGTCAGGATGGAGCAGATCAGCGACAAGTTCGCCACCGTGCGCCTGCGCTTCGGCTTCATGGAATCGCCGAACGTGCCGAAGGCGCTGGTGATCGCGCGAAAGCTCGGCTGGCAGTTCGACATCATGGCGACATCGTTCTTCGTCTCGCGGCGTTCGCTGAAACCGTCGGCGCAATCGGGCATGCCGCAATGGCAGGATCATCTGTTCATCGCCATGAGCCGATCGGCGAACGACGCCACCGACTATTTCCAGATCCCGACCGGGCGGGTGGTGGAGGTCGGTACGCAGGTAACCATCTGATATTGCTGATGGATTCCGCGTATAAAAGCCGCATAAAAATATGCGTTTTTTGCATGACTGGAACCGCAATTGAGGCCTAACCCACACTGAGGCAGGCGTATAGCGCTGCGGCTCTGCATTGTGCAGTGAACAATCGAGGCGCTCTTCATGACATCCGAGACGACGGCCACCGCGGCGGCAACGCCCGCGGCCAACGGGCATGGCGAAGCGCATTCCAGCGCCGGCATCGCCGGCCTCATGGTCGGCAGCATCGGCGTCGTCTATGGCGACATCGGCACCAGCCCGCTTTATGCGTTTCGCGAGGCCGTCGTCGCGGCGTCAGCAGGATCGGGAGGCGTCACTGCCGCAGGCCGTGCTCGGCGTGCTCTCGCTGATCCTGTGGGCGCTGATCATCGTCGTCACGCTGAAATACGTGGTGATCCTGCTGCGGGCGGACAACAACGGCGAGGGCGGCACGCTGGCGCTGATGGCGCTGGCGCAGCGCGCGATGGGCGGCAACTCTGCCATCATCGTCCTGCTCGGCATCATTTCCGGTGCGCTGTTCTATGGCGATGCCGTCATCACGCCGGCGCTGTCGGTGCTGTCGGCGGTCGAAGGCATCAAGCTCGTCACCGAGGCATTCGACCACTATGTCGTGCCGATCACGGTGATCATCTTGGTGGCGCTGTTTGCCGTGCAGTCGCGCGGCACGGCACGCGTCGCCTCGATGTTCGGTCCGATCATGTGCCTCTGGTTCGCGGTGATCGCGATCGCGGCGATACCGCAGATCATGCGCTATCCCGAGGTGCTGCTGCGCGCTCAATCCGCTCTATGCCGTGTCGTTCATGCTTCATCACGGCATGATCGGCTTTGTCACGCTCGGCGCGGTGTTTCTGGCCGTGACCGGCGCGGAGGCGCTCTATGCCGATCTCGGCCATTTCGGCAAGCGGCCGATCCAGACCGCCTGGCTCGTTCATCGTGCTGCCGTCGCTGGCGCTGAACTATCTCGGGCAGGGCGCGCTTGTCATCGGCGATCCCAAGGCGATCGAAAATCCGTTCTTCCTGATGTTTCCGGACTGGGCGCTGATCCCGATGGTCGGGCTTGCCACGGTCGCCACCGTGATCGCCAGCCAGGCGGTCATCACCGGCGCCTATTCGCTGACGCGGCAGGCGATCCAGCTCGGGCTGATGCCGCGCTTCGAGATCCGGCACACCTCGGAGGCGCATTCCGGCCAGATCTACATCCCCAAGATCAACCTGATGCTGTTCCTCGCCGTGATGCTGCTGGTGCTGCTGTTCCGCTCCTCCAGCGCGCTCGCCTCGGCCTACGGCATCTCGGTCACCGGCACCATGGTGGTAACGGCGATGATGGGCTTTGTGGTGATCTGGAAGGTGTGGAAGCTGGTCGCCGATCGCGGCCGCGGCGCTGATCGCGCCGTTCCTGTTCCTCGACCTGACCTTCCTCGCGGCGAACCTGCTGAAGGTGTTCGAGGGCGGCTGGGTGCCGCTCGCGCTCGGCGGCGTGGTGATGCTCCTGATGTACACCTGGCGGCGCGGCAGCCGGCTGTTGTTCGAGAAATCGCGCAAGCTGGAATTCCCGCTCGCCGATCTCGTCGCCATGCTGGAGAAGCGGCCGCCGCAGCGTGTCGCCGGGCACGGCCGTGTTCCTGACCAGCGACCCGCAGAGCGCGCCGACCGCGCTGATGCACAGC
This sequence comes from uncultured Alphaproteobacteria bacterium, assembly GCA_963726865.1. Lineage (GTDB taxonomy): Bacteria > Pseudomonadota > Alphaproteobacteria > Rhizobiales > Xanthobacteraceae > Bradyrhizobium. The sequence continues at coordinate 14,581 of CAVSEE010000021.1, forward strand.
CTCAAGCACTACAAGGTGCTGCACGAGAAGAACGTCATCCTCACCATCGAGACCGCGCCGACGCCGCGGATCGACGATTCCGAGCGGGTGCGGATGGAGCCGATCAGCGAGACCTTCTCCAAGGTGACGCTGCGCTTCGGCTTCATGGAATCGCCGAACGTGCCGAAGGCGCTGGCGATCGCGCGAAAGCTCGGCTGGCAGTTCGACATCATGTCGACCTCGTTCTTCCTGTCGCGCCGCGCGCTGAAGCCGGCGGCGCATTCGGGCATGCCGCGCTGGCAGGATCATCTGTTCATCGCGCTCTGCCGCAGTTCCAACGACGCCACCGACTATTTCCAGATCCCGACCGGGCGGGTGGTCGAGGTCGGAACGCAGGTCACGATCTAGATTCGGGACCGCTTTTAAGCCATTTGCGGCGCTTGATTTTCCCCGCGCGAGAGGCGACTTTGGCCGCCGAATTGACGGGCGCCTCGCGCCCGCAAGCTGGCTTTGGGAGGACGTGGCGTGGCCGATCATCAGGTGCAGGATTTGACACCGCAGGAAGTGTCCAAAGGCATGGAGGAGGGGCGCTATCTCCTCGTCGACGTCCGCGAGCCCAATGAGGTTGCGGCCGAGGCCTATCCGGCCGGCGTGGTCGTGCCGCTGTCGACTTTCGATCCGGCCGCGATCCCGGACCCGCAGGGCAAGCAGGTGGTGTTCGCCTGCCGCTCCGGAAAGCGCTCGGTGACGGCTTCGCTCGCAGCCCAGGCCGCCGGGCTTGCCTACGACAAGCATCTCGCCGGCGGCATCATCGGCTGGAAGGCGGCGGGCCTGCCGACCAAGGTCGGCGGCTGAGCCGAAGATGCATTCCCTGAACAAGGTCTTTGGCGACCTTCCGGTCACCATTTTCGAGGCGATGTCGCAGCTCGCGCGCGACAACAACGCCATCAATCTCGGCCAGGGCTTTCCTGACGATCCCGGCCCCGAGGATATCCGCCAGGCGGCGGCCGATGCCTCGCTGAACGGCTACAACCAGTACCCGTCGATGATGGGCATTCCGGAGCTGCGCCAGGCCATCGCCTCGCATTACGGCCGCTGGCACGGACTCGAGCTCGATCCCATGACCGAGGTGATGGTCACCTCCGGCGGCACGGAGGCGCTGACGTCGTCGATCCTCGCCGTGGTCGAGCCCGGCGACGAGGTGATCTGTTTCCAGCCGGTCTACGATTCCTATCTGCCGATCATCCGCCAGGCCGGCGGCATTCCGCGCCTGCTGCGGCTCGAGCCGCCGCACTGGCGGCTGACCGAGGAGATGCTGAAGAGCGCCTTCAACAACAAGACCAAGGCGGTGCTGTTCAACAACCCGCTCAATCCGGCGGCCGTGGTCTATCCGCGCGAGGACCTCGAACTGCTGGCGCGGTTCTGCCAGGAGTTCGACTCGATCGCGATTTGCGACGAGGTCTGGGAGCACGTCACCTTCGACGGCCGCGAGCACATCCCGCTGATCACGATCCCCGGCATGCGCGACCGCACCATCAAGGTCGGCAGCGCCGGCAAGATTTTCTCGCTGACCGGCTGGAAGATCGGCTTCGTCTGCGCCGCGCCGCGAGCTGTTGCGCGTGGCGGCCAAGGTGCACCAGTTCCTGACCTTCACCACCGCGCCTAATCTTCAGGCAGCGGTGGCCTATGGCCTTAACAAGCCGGATCAGTATTTTTACGACATGCGCAAGGATCTGGCGCGGAGCAGGGACCGGCTGACCAAGGGGCTGGAGAGCATCGGCTTTCCCGTGCTGAAGTCGCAGGGCACCTACTTCCTCACCGTCGATCTTTCGCCGCTCGGACTGAACGAGACCGACGAGGCGTTCTGCCGGCGCATCGTCAACGACTACAAGGTCGCGGCGATCCCGGTGTCGGCGTTCTACGAACAGGATCCGGTGACCTCGGTGGTGCGCTTCTGCTTTTCCAAGCGGGACGCCACGATCGATACGGCGCTGGAGCGCCTGGCCGATGCGGTGCATCGGCGAAGGGGATGACGATGATGAAGACCGGTTTTGCCGCAGCCGTTGCCGTGGTGCTGCTCGGTTGCGCCCGCGACTGCGCAGGAGCGCGTCGTCAACTTCTACAACTGGTCGAACTACATGGCGCCGGGCGTCCTGGAGGATTTCACCAAGGAGACCGGCATCAAGGTCGTCTACGACACCTTCGACGCCAACGAGACGCTGGAGACGCGGCTGCTCGCCGGCAAGTCGGGCTACGACGTCGTCGTGCCCACCGGCTATTTCCTGCAGCGCCAGATCACCGCAAAGGTGTTCCTCAAGCTCGACAAGGCGAAACTGCCGAACCTCGCCAATGCCTGGCCGGTGGTGAGCAAGCAGCTTGCGACCTACGATCCCGGCAACAATTACGGCGCCAATTACATGTGGGGCACCACCGGCATCGGCTACAACGTCAAGATGGCCGAGAAAATCCTTCCGGGCGTGACGATCGACAGCTGGGACATCGTGTTCAAGCCGGAGAACCTTGCAAAATTCAAGGATTGCGGCATCCACATGCTGGATTCCGCCGACGACATCCTGCCCGCCGCGCTGAGCTATCTCGGCATCGATCCGAACTCGACCAAGCAGGCCGATCTCGAAAAGGCGGCCGAGCTCGTCGGCAAGATCAGGCCGTTCGTGCGCAAATTTCATTCGTCCGAATATCTCGGCGCGCTGGCGTCAGGCGAAATCTGCTTCGTGGTCGGCTGGTCCGGCGACGTGATGCAGGCGCGCAGCCGCGCCGAGGAGGCCAAGAGCGGCGTCGAGATCGGCTACACCATCCCGAAAGAAGGCGCGCAGATGTTCTTCGACAATCTGGCGATCCCCTCCGACGCCAAGAACGTCGCGGAAGCCTATGCGTTGATCGACTATCTCTACCGGCCGGAGGTGGCGGCGAAGAATTCCGACTTCCTGTCTTACGCCAACGGCAATCTGGCGAGCCAGAAGCTGATCAATCCGAAGATCCTCAACGACAAGAACATCTATCCGGACGAGGCGACGCAGAAGAAGCTGTTCGTCATCGTCGCGCGCGACCCGGCGACACAGCGGATCATCAACCGGCTGTGGACGAAGGTGAAGACCGGGAAGTAACCCGCATCCGCTCGCGGTTGTCGGCGAGGATATCGGCTACGACCGCGCCGATCACCAGCGCGCCGCCGATCAGGGCGCGCGTCGAAGGCACCTCGGCAAAGGCGATCCAGATCCAGAACACCATCAGCGGCGTCTCCAGCGTGGCGATCAGCGACGCCTCGCCCGACGGCAGGTACCGCGAACCCAGCACGAACAGCGTCAGCCCCATCGCGACCTGCAGGCTGCCGAACATCGCGAGCACGCCGATGTCGTGCGCGGTGACGCCTCCGATGTTGTTCGCGAAGATCAGGCTGACCAGGCTGCCGAGCAAATTCGACATCGCCGCGGCTGCGACCATGGATTTCTGCTGGTAGCGCCGGACCGCGACCGTCATCAGCGAGAACGAAAACACCATGAAGAAGGCGAGCGCGATTCCGCCCAGGTCAGCACTTGTCACCGACTGGCTGACCGTGATGGCGACGCCGATGAAGGCAATCAGGCTGGCCAGCAACGTGCGCCCTCGCGCGGCCTCGCGAAACCAGAGGAAGGCGAGGCCGGCTGCGATGAACGGCTGGGTTGCGATGATGACGGCCACATTCGCCACACTGGTCATCTGCAGGGACGGGATGAAGGCGACCATCGCCGCCGTCGAGAGCGAGGCGACGATCCAGCCGCTGCGCTCCATCGCGACCAGGTTGCGCAAGCCGGCGCGGCCTTCGGTCGCCGCGAGAAAGACCGTGATCAAGCCGGAGGCGAACACCCCGCGCCAGAACAGAATGGTCCAGGAATCATGGTTGAGCAGCCGCGTGAAGAACGGCGCCGTGCTCCAGGCGATCGCGGCGGCAATGATGAGGACGATGCCCAGCCGGCGTTGTGAATGAGCATCCGTCATCAATGGCATTCCAGGAAGCGGCGTCTGCAGGTAACCGCTCGCTACGGTGTCACCGATCGCGCGAGCCGACAACTAGCTGACACCTACCGCCATCGGCGGTGCAGCCACAGCCACTGGTCCGGATATTCGCGGACCCAGCCTTCGACCACGTCGGTGACGGCCTGCATGGTGCCCTGGATGTCGATCTCGCCGGAGGCGTTGCGCGCCGGCTTCACTTCCTCGGAGAGCTCGGCGCGAAAACGGTGGTTGGGCAGACGGATGATGCGCACGCCGTGAATCGGGCATTCGACCTGGCGCACCAGCCGCGCCAACGCCGGATTGGCCTTGGTCTTGCGGCCGAAGAAGGTGACGTCGACGCCCTTGCCGAACCACTGGTCGACCAGCATGGCGACATGCTGGCCGTTCTGCAGCGCCTGTCCGAGCTTGAAGGGCGCATCGGGGCCGGCCGGAATCAGCGTACCCATCTTCACGGCGCGGATGCGTTCGATGGCGCGGTCGGCGGCCTCGCTGTTGGGCCTGCGGAACAGGATCGCCGCATCGAGCCCATGGGCGACGGCGCCGAGCGCCGGCAGCTCCCAATTGCCGAGTATGGCTGGCAAAGAAGATCGCCGGCTTGCCGTCGTCGCGCAGTGTGTTGAAGAGCTCCTTGGAGCGTTCGCTGAACTCGATGCGGCTCGGCTTGTCCGGATGCTCGGCGTCGTAGTCCCAGATGTGGTCGAGATGAGCGAACTCGGCGCCGATGCGGCCGAGATTGTCCCAGACGCCGGTCAGGATTTTTTCGATCTCTTCCGGCTGATTTCTCGGGGAAAGCCGCCTTGAGGTTTTCGCGGCCGATGCGGTCCTCGCGCAGGAAGCGGCCGATGAACCGCGTGGCGCGGCCGAGAGAATTGGCGGTTTTGTCCGGATCGAACAGGCGCGTGGTGCGCAGCAGCGCGATCGTGAGGCCGCCGACCGCGGCGTCGCCGATCGGCTTGAGGGCGTCGCGCAGGCGCGCCCGGATGCGAAGGAGCAGGCGGTTCATCGGCAGCTAGCGGCGGCGAACGCTTACGCCGGTTCGCGCGTCAGGATCAGCGACGCATTCTGCCCGCCGAAACCGAACGAGTTGGACATCACCGCGGTGACCTTGGCATCGCGCGACGTGTTGCCGACGACGTCGAACGGAATCGCCGGATCCGGGTTCTCGTAGTTGAGGGTCGGCGGGATGCGCTGATGCTCCAGCGTGAGCAGCGAGAAGATGGCTTCGACCGCGCCGGCCGCCGAGATGGTATGGCCGACCGCCGACTTGTTCGACGTGACCGGAATCTTCGCGGTATGCTCGCCGAACACGGCATTGGTCGCCAGATACTCCATCTTGTCGTTTTCCGGCGTCGAGGTGCCGTGGGCGTTGATGTGGTCGATCTGTTCCGGCGCCATGCCGGCATCGGCCAGCGTCTTCAGCACGCAGCCGATCGCCGGCTTGCCGTCCGGCGCCGAGCGCGTGCGGTGGAAGGAGTTGGTCAGCTCGCCGCAGCCGGCGACGACGCCGAGGATCTTTGCGCCGCGCGCGATCGCCGCATCGTAGCTTTCCAGAACCAGCGTGCCGGCGCCCTCGGCCATGACAAAACCGTCGCGGTTCTTGGAGAACGGTTTCGAGGCTGCCTGCGGCGGATCATTCTGCGTCGACAGCGCCGACAGCAGCGAGAAGCGGATCAACGCTTCCGGATTGACCGAGCCGTCGGTCGCAACGCACAGCGCCGCGTCGGTCTCGCCGCGCCGGATCGCCTCGACGCCGAGCTGGATCGCGGTGGCGCCGGAGGCGCAGGCCGTCGAGAGCGAGATCGGCGATCCCTTGGTGCCGAAGGTCTCGGCAAGCGTGGCCGGCGACCGAGCCGAACATGAAGCGATGGTGCAGGTTCGCCCACTTGCCGCCGCCGCTCACGCGCAACACGTCGGAAATCTCAAAATCGGGTTTGGTAATCGTCTCGGCCGACCTCGAGGCGTTGCGGCCACTCGGTCTCGACCGGCGCCACGGCCAGGAACAGCGGTCCCGGAAAATCGCCCTTGGTGCCGATCGCCGCCTGGGCGAGCGCTTCTTCGGTCGCCATCACCGCGAGGCGTTCGGACAGCTCGGTCGAGGTGAACGGCTCGAAGTTCACGAAATCGATCGTGCCGGCCATCGTGGTTTTCAGGCCGTCGATCGGAAAGCGCGTGACGGTCTTGATGCCGGATTCGCCCGACAGTCAGCTTGGCCCAATTGTCGGCCCTGCCGGCGCCGAGCGAGGTCACGATGCCCATGCCGGTGACGACAACAACCGGCCTGCCGAACTTGTCGCGTGTTGACATTGGTCCCTCGTCGCTTTCAGAACTGGCGGATGATCGCGCGGCAAGCGCCGCCCATCCGCGAGTGGTTCACTTGACCGCTTCGACCAGAGCCAGGCCTTCGCCCTGCCAGTGGCCGGCACCCTCGACCACAATCTGGTTCGGCGCGCCGGTTTTTTCAACCTCGAAGCCGGTGGGATCGTTGGGCGGGAACAGCGCGCCGCGCGAGACCGACAGCGCCGCCAGCGCGAGCCCGAGCGCGAACTGGGTGTCGAGCGTGTGGCCGAACAGCGTTCCCGTGGAACGGACGGCGAAGCCCGGATGCCGGCTCAGGAAGGCTCTCTCTTCGGATGTCACCGGCTCTGCGCCGGTGGCGCCTGAAATCACGATAGCCGCTGTCGCCGGTCACGCCCGAGCTTGTTCCAAAGTCCCTCGAGCGATCTTGTCACGGCGCCCGGCTGCTTGCGTTGCGCGAGGTCGGCAACCACGCGGCTCAGCTTGGCATAGGGCTTGGCGCCGCGGGCCTCGGCATGCTCGCGCGATTCCAGCACCAGGAAGGCGCCGGCCGAGCCGAGCGCAAAGCCGCCATGGTCCTTGTTGCGCGCCCAGACCGGCGCGAACTTGTCCTTGAGATTGAAGTCGGCGAATTCGTAGAGGATCAACAGGTCGGGCCGCTCGCCATTATGGGCGGTGCCGATCAGCGCGATATCGCTCTCGCCGCCTTCGATGCGCGCAAGCGCAATCCGCGCCGCGTCGATGGAGGCCGCTTCCTCCCCCATGAAGGTGCGCGAGGTGCCGCAGACGCCGTGCACGATCGCAATGTTGCCGGCGAGCAGGTTCGGACAGCTGAGCCAGGAACAGCGTCGGCCGCAGGTCGTTCATCAGCCGTTCGTTGAGGAAGGCCGGACCCTTGTTGTCCTTCATGGCGGCCTTCAGGATTTCCATGTCGACGGCGACGTCGCGTTCGCCGCCGCCGGCCGCCACGATCATGTCCATGCGCGACAGGATTTCCTGGTTGCCCTTGACGCCTGCGGAATCGAGCGCCAGGCCCGCGGCATAGACGCCGATGCGCTGCCACGTCTCCATCTGGCGCTGGTCGCCGCGCTTGGGAATCTGCGCATCGAAGGAGACCGGCGCCAGCGGGTGCACGATGTAGGGCGCAAAGCGCGTCTCGTCGACATTGATGCGCTTGGCGTTGAGCGCCTCCCAATGCGCATCGAGTCCCTCGCCGAGCGACGACAGGATGCCGATCCCGGTGATCCAGACTTCCTTGCGTGGGTTCATTGCGCGACCGCCTGCAGCGGGAAGCCGATCTTGTTGGCCATCGCATCCATATGCGTGCGAAACTCAGGACCGGGGAAGGGGGCAAGGCCGAACGTGATTTCAGCGCTGCACTTCTTGTCCTTGCCGACGCGGCCCTTGGCCTTTGCGACGGCAAAGCCCGAACCTTCGTGCTCGAGCGTCGCCTCGATGGTCAGCACCTGACCGGGACTGACGAACCCCCGCATCTTGGCTTCCTTGACGATGGCGAGGAACGGCATGCGCTGAGAACTTCAACACGCCGAGGATCAGCCAGCCGCAGCTCTGCGCCATCGCTTCGGTCAGCAAGACGCCGGGCATGATCGGGAAGCCGGGGAAATGCCCCTCGAAGATGGTGTGCTTCTCGGGAACCCGGGCCTCAACCGTGATCGTCTTCGCCTCGAGGTTGAGGTCGACGATGCGATCGATCAGTCGAAAATAGTCGAGATCCATGGCCGGCGATTTAGGCGGGCGTGCCGCCACCCGCGTTCTTGGCCGCGACCAGTTCGTCGATGCGGTCGGCGAGGTTCTTCAGCACGAAATACTGTTCGGTGGTGGCCTTGCCGTCGTTGACCTCCTGGGTCCACTTTTCCAGCGGCATCTTGATTCCGAACGCCTTGTCGATGGCAAAGGCGATGTCGAGGAAGTCGAGGCTGTCGATCCCGAGATCGTCGATGGCGTGGCTCTCCGGCTTGATCGTGTCGCGCGGAATGTCGCAGGTCTCAGCGATAATGTTGGCGATCTGATCGAATGTTGAGGACATCATTAAGCCTTTGATATACTGGGGGTAATTCCGGTGATGTTGGGGGACGCGAGTGCCCGTCGCCCCGGAATGCCCGCTTTCCCTGATCCGGAGTTGAGTGCCCGTATAACGGAGCGGAGGCCTGAGTTCAATGGAGCTTGGCCGGCCCTGGCGCGGCGGAATTTGGCCTCAAATCCGGGCCTGCCGGAGGGCGCCGAAATCAGCCGCGCGGGATCGCGGAAATCTGGGCGCAGTCGCGCCGCCCCATCAGCACGCAATCCTGGGTCTTGCGCAGTTCGGCGATGCTCATCGCGAGCCAGATGCCGATCGCCGTCAGCGCGACCGTAAAGGCGAAGGCGGCGACGTTGGCGAGCATGCGGTGGCGGAAATCGTCCGGCTCGTCGCGGCCTGCGCTCGTAGCGGGAGAGGTCGTTGGCTTCGGCCGGGGCATGCTGCGGCGGCGCGGCCGGGCGGTTGTGCCGAGGTACGCGGCCGGAACTTGAGCGACGCGGTGGTCGTCATCCGAGCTGATGGGCCGCTGGGTTTTCACTGCTGTCGGGTCCGAAGACGTCTTCCGCCACCTTTCTAGCATGGGTGGCGCGCCGCTCACAGTGAATGTTGGCCTGACCTCAATGTGATCGAAGCATGGCTTGAAGCGCCCCTTAGCGGTGCGGGCAGGCATTTTGCCGGCGGCACCGCCGTGTCATAATGGAACCCGCGCCTCCGCGCCCCGCGATCCCTGCGCCTTTGGGGAGTTCTTGCCATGGCGAATGTCGCGCGAACCCTACGTCCAGCCGATCCCGATCCTGTCGCTGCGCCCGACCCAGATGACGGTCGGCATGCGCGAGGTGAAGGAGAAGCGCAAACGCTGGCGCGAGCACAAATCGGAGAAGAAGCGGGCCGAGCTGCTCGGCAAGCACATGATCCCGGTCGTGCTCGGCCCGGACCAGCGCTACTACGTGGTCGACCACCACCATCTGGCGCGCGCGCTGCACGACGAGGGCGTCAAGGACATCCTGGTGACCGTGATCGGCGATCTCTCGATGGTCGATCGCGACGCCTTCTGGGGCGTGATGGACAACAAGCGCTGGGTCTATCCCTACGACTCCAAGGGCGAGCGCCGGCACTTCAAGGACATTCCGAAATCGGTGGCCGATCTCAAGGACGACCCGTTCCGCAGCCTCGCCGGCGAGCTGCGCCGCGCCGGCGGCTTTGCCAAGGACACCACGCCGTTCAGCGAGTTCCTGTGGGCGGACTTTTTGCGCCGCGGGCTGTCGCGCAAGACGGTGGAGGACAATTTTGCCAAGGCGATCGAGAAGGGGCTGGCGCTGGCGAAAAGCCACGACGCGATCTATCTGCCCGGCTGGTGCGGGCCGGCGTCGGACGGTTAGCTCTTAAGATAAGTCTCGGCAGCTCCCGGCGATTTCACGCGCCTTCGCTGCCGCGGCACCGGTGTAGGTCTCCGGCTTGCCCAGCATGCTGATCGTCTCCGGCGGGATCCTGCGCCACACCTGGTCCGCCTGCTCCTGCTGGAGCGCCCATTGCGTCGCTTCGAGCAGCGAGACGCCGGCCTGTCTCGAACGCGGCATGGCGATGTGATTCACCAGCTCGTGCGCGTCGCCTTCATAGCCCGCCATCTGCAGCGCGATGTAGATCGGCTCGGCAAGAATGGCATCGCCCTGAGCTGCGAAATTTCGCTTGAGCGAGGCTTCGTCGACCGAGATGCGCGAGATGAACGGCATGCCGTCCGTTTCGCGCAGCAGAATGTTGAGCTGATTGACGAGATTGACCACGATGGTCGGGAAATCCCGGGCGATCGGGCTGCCGACCAGGTCACGCTGGTGCTCGCTGATCATCGTCGCCAGAACCTTGCCGAATTCGACCTGGTTCTTGATCCAAGTCCCCTCGAGGTTCTCGAAATTGATCGGGTTCCTCTTGTGCGCCATGGTCGACGATCCGACCTGTCCTTTCTCGAAGGGCTCGCCGAGTTCGGCGATCTCGGTCCGCATCAGGTGGCGGCCGTCGCGGCCAAACTGGCCGAAGGCGGCGGAAAGCTTGACGCAGGCGAACAGGTAGTCGGCGAGCGGTTCCGGCGCAAGGATCTGCGTACTGATCGGCGCGGGTTTGAGACCGAGCTTTTCGAGCACGCGCGCCTCAAAGGTCTTGTCACCGCAGCGCGCCGCGATGCCGAGACCGACTTGCGCGTTGTAGACGCCGACGGCGCCGGAGATTTTTCCCACCAGCTTTTCCGCAGCACTGTTGGCGCTCTGGATGTTGGCGAGAATCCGGCTGAGGATTGTCGCGAACCAGAAGCCGACCGTGATGGGCAGCGCGTGCTGTCCATGTGTCCGGCCGATCTGGGGCTGAAGCGCGAAGTGATTGACCTGCTCGGCGAAGAGACCGACGACCTTGTCGGTGAGCCGCCTGACCACCTCGTGTCCGCGCACGAACTGCAGGGCGCGCGCGGTGTCGAGCGCATCGTAGCTCGTGAGCGGAACATGAATCCAGCGCCGGAGCCCGGGCTCCACCTTGCTCTGGGCGATCCGCACCCAGGCGCGAATGTCGTGCTTGGTCACCTCGCGTTCGACAGTCATCGACTTCGGTCGTCGTAATGCCGAGAAGCTCCTGCTCAACAGCAGGCGTCAGCGATGCGATGTCGGCCTCGGGGATGATCCCGATGTCGGCCAACGTTTTCATGGTGGCGATTTCGACTTCGGCAACGGTCCGGAACAGGTTGTCGTAGCCGAAGACCGGTTGCAGGTCCTTCGGCTGATACCGAGGGTTTCCCGGAAGCGAGAGATTTCCCATGACTATTCCTTCCGGCGCCCTTGTTACGCTCCTTTGGGCAGCCGGCCCATCAGGTAGAACTCGTCGTTGGGCCGCATCGCGGTGACGTTGGCCATGCGGTTCGACAGCGCGAAGAACGCCGCGATCGCCGCGATGTCCCAGACGTCGTCATTGGAGAAGCCGTGGGCGGCGAGCGCGGCGAAATCGCTCTCGGAAACCTCTTCCGCCGAGCGGCTCACCTTCATGGCGAAGTCCAGCATGGCGCGCTGGCGCGGCGTGATGTCGGCCTTGCGGTAGTTGGTTGCGATCTGGTCGGCAATCAGCGGGTTCTTGGCGCGGATGCGCAGGATCGCGCCGTGGGCGACCACGCAATACTGGCACTGGTTGGCGGCTGAGGTCGCCACCACGATCATCTCGCGTTCGGCCTTGGAGAGCCCGCCGTCCTTTTCCATCAGCGCGTCGTGATAGGCGAAGAAGGCGCGGAATTCGTCGGGACGGTACGCCAGCGAAAGGAACACGTTCGGCACGAAGCCGGATTTCTCCTGCACCGCCAGGATGCGGGTGCGGATGTCCTCCGGCAGCTTGTCGAGGGGCGGCGTCGGAAAGCGGTTGGCGGCTGGCTGTGTCATGAAAAAGGTCCCGGTTTTGCCGGGACCTTAATCGAACGCCGTGCGGTGCAAGCGGTCAGCGCAGTGGCTTCTTCAGCAGCGAGAAGCGGTCGGGATCGAGCCCCAGCGAGGGCTGCAGCATCGGCGCTTCCACGGTGCGTGGCGCGGGTGCGGGCGGCGGCTCATAGCGCGGCTCGGGCGCGCGGGGTTCAGGGCGCTGCGGCTCCGGGCGCGGTTCGAAACGCTGCGGCTGGCTAAAGCTGGGGTCGCCAAACGAGTCGCGATTGTCCCGACTGGAGGTGGCGCCGCGCCAGCGCTCCAGCACGGCGCTGACGAAATGCGTATCGTGGCCGGCTGAGGCCGATGGCGCAGTGGCGATGCTTGTCTCGGCGCGCGGCAGTTGATGCGGCGGCACTTCCTTGAAGCGCAACCGCGTCGGCAGCGCGACGCCTTCGCCGAAGGCCAGCACTTCGCGGGTGCCGAGCGACGGCACGAAGGACAGCAGGTTCGCCGCCGCGTCGGAGACCGCCGAGCGCAGCAGCGCCTGGTCGCGGTCGTTGGCGAGGCGCATCGAGAACAGCGTGTTGCACTGGGAGATGATGGTGGCGTCGAGCTCGGCCGGACGCTGCGTGATCAGGCCGAGGAAGACACCGTATTTGCGGCCTTCCTTGGCAATGCGCGAGATCGCCTTGCGGGTCGGTCCGAAGCCGATGTTGCGGTCGGCTGAGGCGTAGCGATGCGCTTCCTCGCAGATGAACAGCAGCGGCGAAACACCGTCGCTCCACAGGCCGAAGTCGAACGCCATGCGGCACAGCACCGACACCACGGAGTCCACGACTTCCACCGGGAAGCCGGCGAGCTGCATCACGGTCATCGGCCGGCCGTTGGCCGGCAGGCGGAACAGATGGCTGATCACTTCGGCCATGGTGTCGCCGCCGACGTTCGCATTGTCGAACATGAAGGCGTAGCGCGGATCGTTCTTCACGGTGTCGATGCGCGAGATCAGCTTGTGATAGATGATGCGCGAGGAGCGGTTCTCCAGCTTGCCCATGCGCTCGTCGATTTGCGAGACCAGGTCCTGCAACCGGTACGGCACCGGCGTATCGACGGTGAAGCCGACCTGCTTGGGATCGACGCGCTTCAAGCCGATGCGATCGGAGTTCTGGTACTGGGTGTAGACACCCTTCGCCAGCGGGATCACTTCGGCGAGGATGTCGAGTTCTTCGGGCACGCCGGGACGGCCGGCGAACAGCACGTCGACGATTTCCTCGAAGTTGAACAGCCAGAACGGAAGCTTCAGGTTGCGCGGGTTGATCACCAGCGCCTTGTCGCCGAAGCAGCGGCCATATTCGTTGTGCACGTCGAGCAGGAACAGCCGCAGGTTCGGACGCGCTTTCAGGATTTCGTTGAGCAGCAGCGACACGCCGGTCGATTTACCGACGCCGGTCGAGCCGAGAATGGCGAAGTGCTTGGACAGCATCTCCTCGACATCGACATAGGCGATGACCGAGCGGTCCTGCTGCAGCGTGCCGACGTTGATCTGATCGGATCCCGATGGCGCGTAGATCGTGCGCAATTCCTGGCTCGAGATCAGTTCAACGTTATCACCGATGGTTGGATAGTTGGTGACGCCGCGCTGGAATTTAGGTTTGTCCGTCGCGTTGAGAATTTCACCGAGCAGGTCGACGGACGCGATGGCGATAAAGTTGTCGGCGCTCGAAAGGTTCTCGCAGGAGACCTCCGTGATCATGGCTACGATGATCGAGCTTGCGCAGCGGATGCTCACAAAGCGGCCGACCGTGGCGCGCACCTCCGAAACCGGCAGATTGCCGGCCGCCAGTAGCCCGACCCGGGCCAGCGAACCGCGCACGGAGATCACACGTCCAAAGGATGTCACAGCGATAAACCCGACTACGTCCAGAATGATGTCCCCCGACATTATCCGGACGCCGACTGGACAAACTGTTAAGCCGGAGCAAGTTCCCACGCTTCAAATTCGTCTGTTGGTGCCGTCGTTTACCGATGCGGGCGGCGTTCTCACGGTGCTTCGCCAAATCTGCGTGTAAAACGCTGGACTTCCCGTCGCTTCTTGCGAACACGGGCGAACTTTAACGATTTGTTCACTATCGGCCGGCGCCGCGGTGCGACAAAGCGCGTCGGCGGTTTCGTGCACGGCGCGTGCGCGATCTTAACTTGCCGGAAACCTTTAACCCGCCGCTAACCGCAAGTCCTAACGCCACTTCCACTTGTCTGCGGCAACAATGCCAGATCAGGGGGAGGCATGAGCAGGTTCGGCACACAAGGCTTGAATCGGTTGCTGCGCGGCGAGGTGGCCGCGGCAGGCGGCGATGTCAATCCCGCCGACGGCAAGGCGATGCTGAAATGGCTCGGGCTCGGCAGCGCCGTGCTGGCCACCTGCATTGCGGCCGGCATGGCGGTGACCATGCTCTCCTTGCGCGAATGCGTGCTGCTCGCCGCGGTCGCCATCCTCGCCGTGACGGTCGGATTGCTGCTGAAGCGCCATCAATGGTTTCACCGGACGCTGGCCGCGGAACGGCGTCATCTGCGCACCGCCGTGGACAATATCCCGCAGGGTCTCGTGCTCTACGACGCATCGGCCCACATCGTCGTCTGCAACCAGCCCTATATCAACATGTTCGGCCTGTCGGCCGACGTGGCGAGGCAAGGCAGCAGCATGCAGCGGCTGATCGCGCATCGCGCCGAGACCGGCTCCTTCGACGGCGATGTCGAGGCGTTCTGCGGCGAGATCATCCGCAATGTCAGGCTCGGCAAGGCAACGCGCCAGATCACGGAAGCGCCCGGCGGCCGCGCCATCGAGATCGTCAACAAGCCGCTGCCGACCGGCGGCTGGGTCGCGACCATCGAGGACATCACCCCGCGCAAGCGGGCCGAGGAGAAGATCGCGCATCTTGCGCACTACGATGCACTGACCGACCTGCCGAACCGCGTCATGTTCCGCGAGGAGGTGGAGCGCGCGCTCAGGGAATTGCAGGACGGCGCCCAGCTCGCGGTGCTCTATATCGACATCGACGAATTCAAGAGCGTCAACGACGCGCTCGGCCATCCCGTCGGCGACGAGCTGTTGAAGGGGGTCGCCAGGCGCCTGCGCAGCTGCCTCGACGAGGCCGACATCGCCGCGCGGCTCGGCGGCGACGAATTCGCCGTCATCCAGAATCCGGTGCGCGAGCCTGCCGAGACCGAACGCCTGGTCGAAGCGATCTATCGCGCCATCCGCGAGCCCTTCGAATGCGCCGGCCATCTGATCACCACCGACGCCAGCATCGGTATCGCGATGGCGCCCGGTGACGGCCATCATCTCGACCAGCTTCTGAAGAATGCCGACCTCGCGCTCTATGGCGCCAAGGGCGACGGCCGCCGCACCTATCGCTTCTTCGAGCCGGCCATGGGCGCGCGCGCCCATGCGCGGCGCATGCTGGAGCTGGAAATGCGCCAGGCCATCGCCGGCGGCGGCTTCGAGGTCCATTACCAGCCGGTGATCGGTCTCTCCGACAACGCCATCACCGGCTGCGAGGCGCTGCTGCGCTGGCGTCATCCGCTGCGCGGCAACATATCGCCGGCCGATTTCATTCCCGTGGCCGAGGATACCGGGCTGATCAACGAGCTCGGCCAGTTCGTGCTCGAGACCGCGTGCCGGGAAGCGGCGAAATGGCCGGAGCATGTCCGCATCGCCGTCAACGTCTCGCCGGTGCAGTTCCGCAGCCAGACGCTGGCGCTCAACGTCGCCACGGCGCTCGCGGCGTCCAATGTTGCGCCGTCGCGGCTGGAGCTGGAGATCACCGAAGCCGTGCTGATGCGCGACGACGAGGCGGCGCTCGCCACGCTGCACCAGTTGCGCGCGCTGGGCGTCAAGATCGCGCTCGACGATTTCGGCACCGGCTACTCGTCGCTGAGCTACCTGCATCGTTTCCCGTTCGACAAGATCAAGATCGACCGCTCGTTCGTGAAGAACATCGGCGATGAGGGCGCGTCCTCGGCGATCATCCAGGCCGTGGTCAACATCGCCAAGGCCAGCAACATGACGACGACGGCGGAAGGCGTGGAGCAGGAGTGGCAGCGCGAGCTGCTGCGGGAGCTCGGCTGCACGGAGATGCAGGGCTATCTGTTCAGCCCGGCGGTTTCCGCCGCCGAGCTGACGCGGCTGATGACGGGCGCGCGCGACAAGGCGGCCTCCGCCGCCTGAGACGCCCCAACACTTGCATCTCTGCCCGCGCGCCCAGCGCATGCCCCGCGTCGTTGACACTGGCCGGAGCGGCGGCATAGCTTTTCACAAAATGATTTCGCCGCCAGGGACAAACCGTTCCCGGCCAACAAGAAACCGGGCAGGGTGGAACGCGATGATCCGCGGCTTCGAGCTTTGAGCGAGACAACGCGCCCTTCCGCGCTCGCCCCGTTCCGGATCCGGAATTACCGCTTTCAGTGGCCGGCCGATCTGCTCACGTCGTGGGCGTTCGAGATGGAGCAGATCATCCTCGCCTGGTATGTGCTGGTCGAGACCGGCTCGGTGCTGCTGCTGACGCTGTTCGCCTCGCTCGGCTATGTCGGCACGCTGATCGCGCCGATGTTCGGCGTGGTCGGCGACCGCATCGGCCACCGCGATCTGCTCGCCATGATGCGCGCGACCTATGCGCTGCTGGCGGTGACGCTGACGACGCTGGTGCTGACCGGCACGCTGAGTCCGCTCTACGTCTTCATCATCGCGGTCCTGATGGGCCTGGTCCGGCCCTCCGACCTCGGCGTGCGCGGCGCGCTGGTGGCCACCATCATGCCGCACGATCTCCTGATCGGCGCCATCAGCGTCTCCCGCACCACCATGGACACCGCGCGCATTGCCGGCGCGCTGTCCGGCGCCGGTCTGTTCGCCGCGCTCGGCATGGGCCCGGCCTACATGGCGATCGTCTGTCTTTATATCACGGCGATGCTGCTCACCCTGTGCGTGGCGGCGCCGAAGAAGCCGCACCCGGTGACTGAGGTGGCCGGCGACGTGCTGCAGGCCTCGCCGCTGCGCGACCTCAAGGAGGGCGTCGCCTATGTCTGGACCACGCCGCGGATGCAGGCGGCGATGTGGGTCGCTTTTCTCGTCAATCTCACCGCCTATCCGCTCTCGAACGGCTTGTTGCCCTACATCGCCAAGACGATCTACGGCACCAACCAGACCGGCCTCGGCTATCTCTCGGCGAGCTTTGCGATCGGCTCGCTGACCGGCTCGCTCGCGCTCAGCATGATCGGCGGCGTTCGCGTGGCGCGGCTGATGGTCGCCTCGACCGTGGCCTGGTACGGCGCGCTCCTGGTGTTCGTGCAGATGCAGACCATGCCGACGGCGATCGTCTGCCTGCTGCTGACCGGCTTCTGCCAGAGCCTTTCCATGATCTCGGTCGCGGTCATCCTGATGCGCGCCGCCGGCGAGCACCTGCGCGGCCGCGTCATGGGCGTGCGCATGATGGTGATCTACGGCCTGCCGCTCGGCCTGCTGGCTGCCGGCAGCCTGATCGAGGAGATCGGCTTTGCGGCCACCGGCACGATCTATGCGGCGACCGGCATCGCGATGACGCTCGCCATCGTCGCGCACTGGCGCGCCGATCTCTGGCATCTGCATGCGCCGGCCAATGCGCGGTAGGGATGCGGAAAGTGTGAAGCGGTTTTCCCTCGCGACAAACGCGTAGCGTTTGCGCGGAGATCATGCCCAACTAAAGAGGTCAGCTATTGCCGATCGCGCCGCAATTGAGCATCCACTGCACGCCGAACCTGTCGGTCAGCTTGCCGTAGAAACTGCCCCAGGGCTGCATGCCCAATGGCGTGGTGATGCGGCCGCCGACGGCGAGCTTGTCGAACAGGCGGCGGGTTTGTTCGCGGTCGTCCATCGTCAGCATGTGGGCCGAGCCGCGCATCGGTTCGGCGTCGTCATTGTCGGAGGCATAGAACTCGACGCCCGGTCCCTCGAATTTGGCGTGCATGACCTTGCCGCGCATGGCTTCATTGTGGACGGGCAGGCCGCCATCGCCATGGCGCACCAGCAGCGTGACCCGGCCAAGCCCGCATTCGCCGTAGAAGGCAAGCGCCGGCTCGCAGGCCGTGGTGAAGAACAGGTAGTTTGAAAGTTGCATCGCCGCTTCCTTCTGGCTCAGGCGGTACCGAGGCGTTTCCTGAAGAAGGCCAGGATTTCATCGCGCGCAGCTGTTGTTGGTTGACCGGCCTCGTCGATCAGATGCTGGGTGACGACGCTATGCGGGAAGGGGACGCGGCTTGCGAAGAACGGCGAAACGTCGCTATTGGCGGCCTCATCCGGCAATTCGCGGCCGATGAAGCGATCGCCGAGCGCGGCGGCATAGGCGGCAAAACGTTCGGCCCGGCAGATCTTGTCGCCCGCAAAACGATAGGCGAGCACGGTGAGGTCTTCGCGGTCGAGCCGCGCGCGGACGGCAGCAAGTTCTTCCGGCGCGATCTCGAGACCGGCGGGTTCGCGCAGCGGCAGCGAGGGCTGCGACAGCACCGGCGCCAGCATGGCTGGCTCCAGCATCATGGTGAGGGCGAAATTGCCGGTGAAGCACATGCCGATGGCGCCGACCCCGGGGCCGCCGCATTCGCCATGGGCCAGCCGCGCCAGCGCGCGCAGCCATTGCGTCACCGGGCTCAATTCATCGGCCGCCATGGCGCGGAACTCGGCGCTCATGCAGGCGCGCTGGAAGACGGCCACACCTTCTTCCTCCGTGGGCACCGCGCCGTCGCGGCCGAACAAAGAGGGCATGTAGACGGCAAAACCGGCATCGCGCACCCAGCGGGCAAAGCGCGCGACATGCGGACTGATGCCCGGCATCTCCGTCATCACGATCACGGCAGGCCCTTTGCCTGCGACATAGACGCGCTTGGTCGCGGCGTTGAGCGTGATGTCGCGGCGCGCAAAATCCTCGAGGGGATCGTCGGCCTTCATGCTGCGTGCAGATGCGGTGCCGCTAGCCATTGCATCGACCCTTCGTAAGTCCATATTATGAACTCAGGCTTATACAGGCTAAATCCAGAAAAGCAACTCAGAAGATGGATGCCATGACCGATTCGCACCTGGTCCGCCGTTCGCCGGTCAAACCCCGCGACTGCAATCTGGCGCGCAGCTTCGAGCTGATCGGCGACCGCTGGTCGCTCTTGATCCTGCGCTCGGCGATGTACGGCGTGCGGCGCTTCGACGATTTCCAGGCCGAACTCGACGTGCCCCGCAGCGTGCTGAGTGCGCGGCTGGCGGCGCTGGTCGACGCCGGTATCATGGAGCGGCGCGAATACCGCGAGGAGGGGCAACGCGCCCGCGTCGAATATCCGTTGACGGACATGGGCGGCGAACTCGGGCTGCCGTTCTTCGCCATGACGGCATGGGGCGACAGATGGCTGGCCGAAGGCGAGCCGCATTTCGGCTTGCAGTCGCGCGCGAATGGCCAGAAGCTTAAGGTGATGCTGGTCGACGAGCGCGGCAAGCCGGTCAAGCCGCAGGATATCCAGTACGTGGTGGACAGGAAGGTGTGGCCGCCGGAAGAAGCGGACAAGCCGCGGCGCAAGTCCGGCTGATTGTCGCTGCGATTGCCTTTGGTATCGGCCCGTTCCATACAGCTGACATGACCAAGCCGTTGCTGGGCCGCAGCCTCAATCGCCTTGAAGACGAACGCTTCGTGCGGGGTCGCGGGCGCTATGTCGCCGATCTCGTCACGCCAGGGGCGCTGCATGGCGTCGTCGTTCGCTCGCCGCATGCCTATGCGCGCATCGTCTCGATCGATGTCGAGGCGGCGCGCGCAATGCCCGGCGTCGCCGGCGTTTTCACCGGCGCCGATCTTGCGGCAGACGACATCGGACCGTTGCCATGCGGCGTGACCAATATTGCGATGGTAAGACCGCTGATCGTCCCGCCCTGCCATGCGCTGGCGCGGGACGCGGTTCGTTATGTCGGCGAGCCCGTCGCCTTCGTGGTCGCCGAAAGCGTCGAACGCGCGCGCGACGCCGCGGAAGCGGTTGTCGTCAATTACGAGCCGCTCGTGCCCGTCATGGCGATCACGGACGCGGTGCTCTGGGCGGAGGCGCCGCACAACACCGCCTTCGAATATCATCGCGGCGAGATGGGCCCGGTGGAGGCGGCGATCCGCGACGCCGCCAATGTCGTGGAGTGCGAGGTCGTCAACAACCGCGTCGTGGCGGCTTCGCTGGAGACGCGCGGCGCGCTCGGCGAATATGATAGCGCGAACGATCGCCTGCATTTGACGGCCTCGGCCGCCGGCGCGCATGCCATCCGCGACCTGCTGGCGGCTTCGGTCTTCCGCATCCCCAAAGAAAAATTGCGCGTCAGCATTCCCGACGTCGGCGGCGGTTTCGGGATGAAGAACGTGCTCTACCCGGAATGGGTGCTGGTGCTGTGGGCGGCGCGGCGCCTCAAGCGTCCGGTGCAATGGATCGGCGAGCGCAACGAGGAATTTCTCGCCTCCGTGCACGGCCGCGACAGCTGCATGCGCGCGCGGCTTGCGCTGGACAAGGACGGCAAATTCCTCGCGCTGGAAGCCCATGTGCTGGCCTTCATGGGCGCCTACATCTCGACCGTGGCGCCGGTCGTGCCGACCATGGCGATGGGCAGCGCGATGGGCGGCGTCTATGACATCCCGCTGGTCGCCTTCGTGACGGAAGGCGTCTTCACCAACACCACGCCGGTCGACGCCTATCGCGGCGCCGGCAAGCCCGAGGCGAACTATCTGATCGAGCGCTGCATCGACACCGCCGCTCGCCGGCTCGGCATGGATGCGCTGAAACTGCGGCGCAAGAACATCGTCCGCCGCTTCCCGCATCGCTCGGCGATGGGGCTTTCGATCGAGCAAGGCAGCTTTGGGCATTCGATCGATCTCGCCATCAAGGCCGCCGACGGCTTCAAGGCGCGCGAGCGCGACGCGCGCAAGCGGGGCAGGCTGCGCGGCCTCGGCTACGCCTGCTTTCTCGAAACCGCGCGCGGCACCCCGAACGAGGTGGCGAGACTGGAGGTCGGCGAGGACGATCACATCCATATCAGCGTCGGCACCCATTCCAACGGCCAGGGCCACGAGACGACCTACGCGCAGATCGCCGCCGATGCGCTCGGCCTGCCCATCGAGCTCTTCAGCTTCCGCCAGGGCGACACCGACGATCTCGACAGCGGCGGCGGCCATGGCGGCGCGCGCTCCATGCATCAGGGCGGCACCGCGGTGCTGATGGCGGCCGAAGGACTGATCGAGAATGCGCGAAAGCTCGCCGCGCGCCTGCTGCAGGCCAGTGTCGCGGATGTCACGTACGAAGCCGGCATGCTGCGCGTCGCCGCGACCGGCCAGAGAGATCGGCCTCGACGAGGTCGCGCGCGCCTCCAGGGAGGCGGAAGGCGACGACGTCACGCCGGGCCTCGCCTGCGAAGGCGACGCATCTCTGCGACCAGTACACCTTTCCCAATGGCTGCCACCTCGCCGAAGTCGAGATCGATCCAGATACGGGCGAGGTGACGCTCGAGCGCTACGTCATCTTCGACGATTTCGGCCGCCTGCTCGATCCCCGCCAGACGCTGGGCCAGGTCCATGGCGGCGTCGTGCAGGGCATCGGCCAGGCCCTGCTCGAGGAGGTACGGTTCGACGGCGGCACCGGCCAAAACCTCTCCGCCTCGCTGATGGACTACGCGCTGCCGCGCGCCGCCGACATCCCGTCCTTCGAAGGCGCACTGACGCAAGACTTCCCCAGCCGCGCCAACCGCCTCGGCGTCAAAGGCAGCGGCCAGGCCGGCGCCATCGCTTCGCCCGCGACGATCATGAACGCCGTGATGAACGCACTGGCGCCGCTCGGCGTGACGGAGCTCGACATGCCGGCGACGCCGAGGCGGGTGTGGGAGGCGATACAGGCGATGCGGGACTCCTCGTAGCGCGTCGAACGGTACGGGGCGGCAGAGTGCCACGCCGCGCTTTTCTGCGTGTTTTGTTATTGAGTTCACACACGCTGAGGGCGAACCTGCGCTATCGTTCTGGACCCGGCATCGCAAATGCTGCCGGTGCCCTGACGGGCGGGAGGGATGTTCCGATGCCGCGCATTTTGGTGAAGGCTGCACCCGGTCTTGCGACCTCTCGCCTCAGCTTCGGCGCGGCGCCCGTGGAGTTTAAGGCCACGCGCCTGTTCGAGAGCATCGATGCGCAGCCGGGCATTGGGGCCGCGGCCGGCGAGGTCTGGCACGTCCTGACGCCGCCCCCCGGCTTTGGCGAGGCCAATGCCTGGGAAATCTGCCATTCGTTGATGCAGCAGGGTTTTGGGGTGGCCGGTGCGACGGCGCCCGCTTTCGCCGAGCCGGACATTGAGCAACGATGGATTACCGGGAAATCCAGCGAGGGCGGTCAGTCGCTGGCGCAGTCCTGCGAGGCAGCCGACCCGCAGAGCACGGATTTTCCGCTCAACGACGAGAACAATTACTGGTTCCGCGCGGCATCGCATTCGCAGTTCGACGACGCCATTGCTGCGATCGGCGGGCCCAATGTGGCCTCAAAAGTCCGCATTGCGCATTTCGACACCGGCTACGATCCCGATCATCGCACGTTGCCGAAACGGTTGCGCGACAAGCTTGCGCGCAATTTCGTCGATGCTGACCGCCCCAACGACGCCACCGACCGGACCAGCGGGCTTTTCACCAATCTCGGCCACGGCACGGGTACGCTCAGCCTCCTTGCCGGCACTGCGCAGCCGGGACAGTCGTTGCTTGGCGGTGCGCCTTTTGCGGAAATCGTGCCGGTCCGCGTCGCCAACAGCGTCGTGCTGTTCAGCAACAGCGCGATCGCTCAGGCGTTCGACTACGTGCACAAGCTCAATATTGCGGGAACCAATCGCGTCGACATTATCACCATGAGCATGGGCGGTCTGGCGTCGCAGGCATGGGCGGACGCGGTGAACGCGCTGTACGAGCAGGGCGTGTTCATCGTCACGGCGGCCGGCAATAACTTCGGCAACCTGCCAACCCGCAACATCGTCTATCCGGCGCGGTTCAACCGCGTGGTCGCAGCCTGCGGTGTGATGGGGGACGGCAAACCCTATGCCGATCTCAGCCTGCGCCTGATGGCGGGCAATTACGGCCCCAATGCCAAGATGGGCACCGCGATTGCCGCTCCGACTCCGAATGTCCCGTGGGCACGCCTGGGTTGTCGCGACATTATCGACTTCGACGGCCAGGGAACGTCGGCGGCGACGCCGCAGGTGGCGGCCGCCGCGGCCATCTGGCTGCAGCAGAACCGGGCGAGTGTGGATGCCTATCCGCAAGGATGGATGAAGGTCGAGGCGATCCGCAAGGCGCTGTTCGACGGCGCCAAGCTCAATCAAGCTGATATCAAGCACCTCGGACGCGGCGAATTGCGCGCCAACGATGCGCTGGGGAAGGCGCCGGCCGGAGCGACAGCATTGCACAAGACCGGGCCAGATACGGTTTCGTTCCCGATTTTCCAGGTTCTTACCGGGCTCGGCATGCAGGCTGCCGGCGCGCCACAGCAGCGCATGCTGGAACTCGAGGCGCTGCAGCTTTCGCAAAGCGCTTCGATCGAGGCGGTCATGCCCGAAGACCCGTCAGCAGCAAGCCCTGCTGAACTGCGTCGGGTTGCGGACGCGCTGGCGGCCGATCCGCGGGCTTCGAAGGCGCTACGAGACGCCATAGGTAGCGTTGCCGCGCGGGATCGGGTCAGCGTTTCCGCGGCGCCCGCGCCGGGCACAAGCTCGCTCGAACAACTGCACCTCGTGCGCGCCGCCAATCCGAAGCCGCGCCAGCCGTCATCCCGGCAACTGCGGGTCTACGCCTACGATCCGTCGATCGGAGCGCGCCTTGAGACGGTCGATATCAACGAAGCCATCCTGAATGTCCGCTGGGAAGAGGGGCTCAAACCGGGCCCGGTCGGCGAATACATCGAGGTTGTCGATATCGATCCGCCGAGTCAGTGCTGTTACGCCCCCGTCGACCTCGACAATCGTCACATCCTCGCTCAATCCGGCATCTCTCCATCCGAGGCCAATCCGCAATTTCATCAGCAGATGGTCTATGCGGTGTCCATGAAGACCATCGAGCATTTCGAAAAGGCGCTCGGGCGCGTGGCCCTCTGGGCGCCGCGCAGGACCAAGGTCGATGGCAAATGGAAAACCCAATACACCCGGCGCTTGCGAATTTATCCGCACGCGTTGCGCACCAAGAACGCCTACTACAGTCCCGAGCGCACGGCCCTGCTGTTGGGATACTTTACGGCTTCGGGCACGAATGCCGGCACCACGCTTCCAGGAGGCGTCGTATTTACCGCGTTGTCGCATGATATCGTGGCGCACGAGACGACCCACGCCTTGCTTCATGGTTTGCACCTGCGATCGATCGAGGCGACCAATCCGGATGTCTTTGCGTTTCACGAAGCATTTGCCGATATCGTCGCGCTGTTCCAGCACTTCACGATGCCCGAGGCCCTGAAGCACCAGATCGCTGCAACCCAGGGCGATTTGGAGAAGAAGAATCTCTTGGGGCAGCTCGCGCTGCAATTTGGCGAGGCCACTGATCGGTACGGGGCGCTCCGGGACTACATCGGCAAGGTCACGAAGGTAGAAGAAACCGGCAAGAGCGGCGGCAGACCGCAGGAAAAGCCGGTATGGGTCCGGAGCGAGGCGAGCCGGACGGACTACGAACAGGCAACCGAGCCGCACGACCGAGGGGCTGTCCTGGTGACGGCCGTGTTCAACGCCTTCCTGCAAATCTACAAACGCCGCAAGGCGGACTTGCTGCGGCTTGCGACCAATGGCAGCGGGGTGCTTCCCGCCGGCGAGATCTCCGTGGATCTCGTCAACCGTCTGGCGGACGAAGCCAGCAAGGTTGCCGGTCATATTCTTGGGATGTGCATTCGGGCTCTCGACTATTGTCCGCCGGTCGACCTTACCTTCGGTGAATACTTCCGCGCATTGATTACGGCCGACACGGATTTAGTGCCTGTCGACAAGCATGGATACCGGGTCGCGTTTATCGAGGCGTTCCGCGACCGCGGAATCTATCCGAGAGACGTGAAGAGCCTTTCGCCTGACAGTCTGCTCTGGGAGCCTCCGCCGTCTCCGCTCAACCCTGAGAAGCTTCAGGCCATTCTCAAGCGCCTGACATTCGACTGGGAGCGGAGCGTCGGGCGCGAGAAGGCGTTCGATCAATCCAGGGCAAACGCGAAAGAGTTCTGGCACTGGCTGATGAGCCAGGAAGTCACGGATGAGGAAATCGAAAATCTCGGTCTGGAGAGGATCAGGGATCTGCAGCCCTCGACGGTTGACGGCGTTCCGGGAAAACTCCACCTCATCGAGGTACATTCGATACGACCGGCACGGCGTGTTGGACCGGATGGAAATATCCAGTCCGATATCGTGGTCGAGATCACGCAGACCTTCATACCGGATGCGGTGCCCAACATGCGGATACGGAGTGGATGCACTCTGTTGATCAATTGGTCGACGTTCAGGATTCGGTACCTCATTCGCAAGAGGCTCAGAATCGGCGAGCAAATCCGGCCCCAGCTGGTTGGCGCCGCGGGCGAAGAGAATTACGGCCTGCGAGACAACTATTACGATGATGGCCGCATTCTTCGCGAGCCGTTTGCATTCGTGCATGGCGCCCACGGATAGGAGGCATCATTGGCAAAGAAAAAGAAGTTGGCCAGGAAGCGTCCGGTTGCTGCGGGCCGCAGCGCGCGGCGACGGCGGTCAGGATCCCCCGGGGCTTACCGCGCCCGGGTCCGGATGTACCGCCAGGGCCTCGGCGACTGCTTCCTGATTTCGCTGCCGCGTAACAACGGCGGCAGCCGGCCGTTCTACGTCATGATCGACTGCGGCGTGGTGCTCGGCACTCCCGATCCCGGCCCGATCATGAAACAGGTGATGGACAATATCGTCGAGGTCACCGGCGGAGAAATCGACATCCTGATCGCGACGCACGAGCATTGGGACCATCTCTCGGGTTTTGTCCAGGCCGCGAAATCGTTCGCCAAGCTGAAGGTCGGGAAGGTCTGGCTCGCCTGGACCGAGAACGACGCCGATGAACTGACGCAGAAGATCAGGAAGGACAAGGACGAGGCGCTTGCCGCGTTGCGCATGGGGTTGAGCCAGATGCATCTGGCGGGGGACGCGGACGGCGCCGCTGAGCTCGGCGGTATCCTGGAATTTTTCGGTGCCGCCAAGGGAGCGACGACCGGCGATGCTCTCAAGAGTGTCCGTGACAAAGTCAAAGCGCAGCAGCTGCGTTATTGCCTGCCGACCGACCCGCCCGTCGTGCCCGCCGGAATCGATGCGCGCTTCTATGTGCTGGGGCCGCCTCATGACGAAAAGTCGCTGCGCAAGATCAACCCGTCGGCGCGCAACAAGGAGACCTATGGCCTGGCGCTCGATGGCCTGCAGATGTTCATGAACGGCGCCGGCACCGCATTGGGCGTTACCGACGAGGGCCGTCCATTCGATCAGCAATACGAGATTCCTTTCCTGTACGCCCAGTCGGCGCCCGGACTGGATTTCTTCAGAACGAATTACTGGCAGCCCGCCGGCGCAGCGCTCGATGCCTGGCGACGGATCGACACCGACTGGCTGGGCGGCTCGACCGAACTGGCGCTGCAACTCGACAGCCTCACCAACAACACCAGCCTCGTGCTCGCGATCGAATTTCCCGACGGCGACGTCTTGCTGTTCGCCGCCGACGCGCAGGTCGGAAACTGGCTGTCGTGGCAGGATCGGGTGTGGACGGTGAACGGCAAGACCGTCACCGGGCCCGATTTGCTCGGGCGCGCCATCCTCTACAAGGTCGGCCATCACGGCAGCCACAATGCGACGCTGCGCGAGAAGGGGCTCGAGCAGATGAAGAACCTGCGTATTGCCATGCTCCCGGTTGATCATGAGATGGCCAAGAAGAAGCATTGGGGGAAGATGCCGCTCGAGGAGTTGACCAAGGCGCTCGCGGAGAAAGCAAAAGACGGCGTGCTGCGCGTCGACGCGCCGAAGCCGCCGTCACTGCAGAACGTCGTCGAGGACAAGTTGTTCTTCGAAGTGACGTTCTGAGGGAGGTGGCCGAACGGCTCACCGGCCCCAGCGCAGCACGACCGGGTCGAGCCCGCGAGCGATTTCGATCAATCCGGCGCGAGTGGCCGGATGCAGCGGCTGCAAGGGATGGCGCACCGTTTCGGATGCGATGACGCCGCCTTCCTTCATCAGGGCCTTGCAGGCAATCAGCCCGCATTGGCGGTTCTCGTAATTGATCAGTGGCAGCCAGCGCGCATAGGCGGCCATCGCCTCATCGCGGCGGCCGGCGAAGTAGGGATCGATGATCTGCCTGATGCCATCGGGATAGCCGCCGCCGGTCATCGCGCCGGTGGCGCCGGCCTCGAGATCGGCCATCAGGGTGATCGCTTCCTCACCGTCCCACGGCCCTTCGATGACGCTGCCGCCGACGGCGATCAGGCTACGCAGCTTTGCCGCGGCCATCGGCACCTCGATCTTGAAGTATCTGACGTTGGCAAGCTCCTTGGCCATCCGCGCCAGAAAATCCACCGGAAGCGGTGTGCCGGCGACCGGCGCGTCCTGGATCATGAGGGGAATGCGTATCGCATCCGACACAACGCGGAAGAACTCGAAGATACCGGGCTCGCCGACGCGGAACGTTGCGCCGTGATAGGGCGGCATCACCATCACCATGGCGGCGCCCATCTCCTCGGCCTGGCGGCTCCGTGCGGCGCAGATCGCCGAGCCGAAATGCGTCGTCGTCACGATCACAGGCACCCGGCCGGCAACGTGCTCGAGCACCGCGCGCATCACGGTCTCGCGCTCGGCGTCGGTCAACACGAACTGCTCGGAGAAATTGGCGAGGATGCAGAGGCCCTGAGAACCTGCGTCGATCATGAAGTCGATACAGCGGCGCTGGCCGTCGAGATCGAGGTTGCCGCGTTCGTCGAAGATGGTCGGCGCGACGGGAAAGACGCCGCGATAGGGGCGGGTGGAAGTCATGTTGTTTTACCTCGCTTCATTCGCTTGCAAGCTTGACGTGGTGCTCGCCGCGCCCGCGCGCCGCCACATCGAGGAGAAAGGTGCACCCGGCTTGCCGGTCGGCGGCCCGTGCTGCCTCGTCCATGCCTTGCCAGGCCGAGGTCACCAGCAGGCGGGACAGGTCGGCGCCGACAAAGGCCGGACAGCTCGACTGGCGCGCCGGAACCTGGATGGAGCGCAGATGCGCGCCTTCCGGACTGTAGACGTCGACACAGCCGCCGCCCCAGCGTGCATTCCAGATCAGGCCATCGGCATCGACGATCGCGCCGTCGAGGCCGCCGATGCCCTTGTGATGCAGCAGGATTTCCGGTGTTCCCTGCGGGAAGCCTGTGTGCGGGTCAACCGATACGCGGTACAGGGTGTTCTCGCGCGTGTCGGCGAAATAGCCGGTCGCGCCGTCCGGCGAGAAGCAGATCGCATTCGGAATGGTGATGCCGGGGAACAGACGCTGGATCTCGCCACGGCGAAGGGCGTAGATCGCGCCCGCGCGGGACTCGGCCTTGCGGCCCATCGTCCCGATCCAGAATGTGCCCGACGGATGCACCCGGCCGTCATTGGAGCGGGTGACGGGATTGTCGGCCTCCAGCGGACAGTACAGGGCCATCGCACCGTCAGCGATGGTGCGGATATAGAAACCGTCCTCCGCGGCGATCAGCTGCCGCGTGGCATCAATGCGCGCCAGTGCGCTCGCCATGCGGCCGAGCTGGTGAATTTTGATGCGGCCGCTTGCAAGCTGGGCCTCGAACAGCCGTCCCTCGAGAATGTCGAACCACCAGGCGGTATCGGTCGCGGCATCATAGGTCGGCCCTTCGCCGAGATGACAGCGCTCCTCCGAAAGGATCGAGGTCGGCACATGTTCGATCATGTGGGCCTCCGTCCTGGTGCGCGCGAGAAACGATAGACGCTGCGGTGACGGTAGACGCCATCGGGTGCAAGCCGGGGGCTTGGGAAGTCCGGACGGTTTGGCGCGTTCGGCCAGATGTGCGGTTCGAGGCAGATCGCGTCCGACTGCCGGTAGAGCCGCCCGCGTTTTCCCCGGATCGTGCCGTCGAGATAGTTGCCGGAATAAACCTGCAGGCCGGGCTGATCGGTCATGAGCTCGAGGATGCGGCCCGAGCGCGGCGCTTCCAGCCGGGCGGCAAGATTGAGCGCGCCGCCATTGTCGAGACAAAAAGTGTGATCGTAACCCCTGCCGTTTCTCAGCTGCTGATCGTCGTGCCGGATGCGAGCGCCGACCGGAGCCGCATTGCGGAAATCGAACGGTGTTCCGGCCACCGCCCGCGGCGGCCCGGGCAGGGGAATGGCGGCAGGGTCGATCGCCAGGAAATGGTCGGCGGCAACTGTCAGCCGGTGATCGAGAATGCCGTGGTCTGCGGTGACACCGTCGAGACTGAAAAAGCTGTGGTTGGTCAGGTTCACGATGGTAGGACGATCCGTCCGGGCCGTGAAATCGAGCGCCAGTTCCGTTGGCCCTGTCAGGCGATAGGTGAGCTGCACGTCGAGCTTGCCGGGATAGCCTTCTTCGCCGTGCGCGCTCGTGTAGGCGAGCGTCACATACGGCTCGGCCCCATCCTGCATGTCGGTGATCTGCCAGATCTTGCGGTCGAAGCCGCTGGTCCCGCCGTGCAACGCATTCGGCCCGTTATTGGCGGCGAGCTGCACCGCCTCGCCGTCGAGCACAAAGCCCGCATGGGCAATGCGGTTGGCGTAACGTCCGACGGTCGCGCCGAAAAATCGCCGCTCGGCGAGATATTCCGCGAGCTCGTCATAGCCGAGCAGGACATCGTCGCAAATTCCGTTCGCGTCGGCGACGATCAGCGCCTGCAGGCCTGCGCCAAAGGTGATGATGCGGGCCTCGAAACCGTCGGCGCCGCGCAGCATCACGCGTTCGACCGCGCGGCCATCTGGCAGTGTGCCGAACAGATCCTTTGCAACTCGTGGCGCGGCGTGATCCATGCTCAGTCCTCCAAGGCCTCCACGATACGACGCTTGCCGCGGAAAAACGGCAATCGCTGCGCATCAAGCCAGGAGATTGCGGAAACAGTCAAAACGGAAAGCTGGCTGGGGAACCTGGATTCGAACCAAGACAAACAGAGTCAGAGTCTGTTGTGCTACCGTTACACCATTCCCCAATGGATTACCCAGTCTAATCAATAGCTTATGGGGCTATCCGGGTAAATCGCATGCGGCGGGATCAGGACAAATCACTGCCCGCTGGTGGCAGCGTTCTACTCGCTTGCTCCCGCCCTTGGCAAGCGCGGATGCGTCGGCATTTTTGCGGTCGCGCTGCCGAAGGACCTGCCAAGCGCCGGCCAAAATGGCCGCCGCGTTCGATCCGCCGGCCGCGCGCGAAGCGGAGGAAGCCGCCCGCCTGCGCCACGACACCGCGGCTCTCGCATCGCCGCAACATCGTGCACTTCTGCCCGCCGAAAGAGCAGCGTGCACATCGCACGACCCATGACTGCGACTGGCCCATTCACCGCGGCGCTGCGTGCCTTGCCCGCCTTTCGCGGGCATGCAATGCTTGCGCTACCAAGAAGAAGAGGAAGACGGATACCGCCGCGATTTGCGCGGGCAGGCGTTTCGAGAAGGCCCCGCACGGGCGCACCCTTTGGAGACCATCACATGAAATTCAAACATATGCTCGGGCTGCTTTCGGCTGCCGCAATGTCGCTTGCGCTGACGGGCGGGGCGGTCGCGCAGCAGACCGTCAAGATCGGCGCGATCTTTCCCTTGAGCGGCAACGCCGCCAGCGCCGGCATTCACGCCAAGGCCGCGATCGAAGTGGCGATCGACATCATCAACAATGACCATCCCGAGCTCGGCGATTTTCCGCTCGCCAAGGGCGCCGGCCTTTCCGGCCTCGGCGGCGCCAAGGTCGAGGTCGTGTTTGCCGACAACCAGGGCAGCCCCGCCACCGGCCAGAACCAGGCGCTGCGCCTGATCACGGAAGAGAAGGTGGTCGCGCTGACCGGCGCCTATCAGTCCGGCATCACGCTGACCACCAGCGCCATCGCCGAGAAATACGGCATTCCCTTCGTCAACGGCGAGTCGGTTGCCGCGGGCCTCACCGAGCGCGGCTTCAAATGGTTCTTCCGCACCACGCCGATCGCCACCGACTTCGCAAAAGTCTATTCCGACTTCCTCGACCGACATGAAGGCGACCGGCGCCAAGGCCGACAGCATCGCGCTGGTGCATGACAACACCGAGTACGGCAGCTCGGTCGCCAACACGCTGACGACCGTGTTCAAGGAGAAGGGCATCGCCAACATCATCGATGTCGCCTATCCCGCCAACGCCACCGACGTGCAGAGCCAGGTGCTGCAGCTCAAGGAGAAGAAGCCCGACGTCGTGCTGATGATCAGCTACACGTCGGACGCGATCCTGTTCGCCAAGACCATGCAGGCGCAGGACTACAAGCCGCCGATGCTGCTCGCCGACGACGCCGGCTATTCCGACCCGTCCTTCCTGAAGGCCGTCGGCAAGATCTCGCAAGGCGCGTTCAACCGCTCGTCCTGGAGCGTCGGCCCGGCCGGCTCGCACACCGCGCTGATCGCCAAGATGTACAAGGACAAGAGCGGCGACGAGATGGACGACACCGCCGCGCGGCAGATGACCGGCTTCCTCGTGCTGATGGAGGCGATCAACCGCGCCGGCTCGACCGATCCGGCCAAGATCCAGGCGGCGCTGAAGGCGACCGACCTGAAGCCCGAGCAGCTGATGATCGGCTACAAGGGCGTCAAGTTCGACGACAAGGGCCAGAACATCCTGGCCTCCGGCGTCATCATCCAGCTGCAGGACGGCGAGAACTATGTGACGGTCTGGCCCAAGGGCAATGCCGAGAAGCCGCCGGTCATGCCCTACAAGGGCTGGTGATATTCTTGCAAGGGCGGGAAGAATCCCGCCCTTTCCCGTTGCCATCCATGCCGCATTTCCAACCATCGCTGAACGGAAACGCGGCATGTCCTTTGTCCTCGTTCAGGTGATCGTCGGCGGCCTGCTGCTGGGCGCCGTCTACGCGCTGTTCTCCTCGGGCCTCACGCTGGTCTGGGGCATGATGAACGTCGTCAATTTCGCGCATGGCGATTTCGTCATGCTCGGCATGTACGTCGCCTTCGTCGTCTACACCGCTGTTGGGAGGAGGGCCGCTGCTCGGCGCGCCGCTCGCGATGCTGCGTGCTGGCGACGCTCGGCATCGTCGTCTATTTCGCGCTGATCCGCGACATCATGAAGGGGCCGATGCTGGCGCAGATCCTCGGCACCTTCGGGCTTGCGCTGCTGCTGCGCTATTCCGTGTTCTGGTACTTCGGCGCCAATTTCACTGACGCTGCCGAACAATCTGGTCGGCGGCACCTTCGACTTCTTCGGCATCCGCATCGAGGCCTCGCGGCTGCTCGCCGGCGTCGTCGCGCTGCTGGTGACGCTCGGGATTGCATCTGCTGCTGACGCGGACCTCGCTCGGCTCGAAGATGCTGGCGGTCTCGGAGGATTCCACCGCCGCGCAGCTGATGGGCATCCGGCCCGACACCATGCAGGCGATCGCCTGGGCGATCGCGGCCGGCGCCACCGGACTTGCCGGCGCGCTGATCGCGACCTTCTTCTATATCGTGCCGACGGTCGGCGAGACGCTCGGCATCGTCGCCTTCGTCACGGTGTCGCTCGGCGGCTTCGGCAGCGTGCCGGGCGCGCTGGTGGCGGGACTTCTGATCGGCGTCATCGAGTCGCTGTCCGGCTATCTGATCGGCGCGGTCTACAAGGACATCGTGGTCTATGCGCTGTTCCTCGGCTTCCTCTGGTTCAGGCCGCAGGGCCTGATGGGCAAGATGTGATGCGGCGCGCGATCTGGCTCTCGGTGGCGCTGGCGCTGGTGATCGCCTATCCGCTGCTGTTCTCGACGCCGTTCCAGCAGCGCCTCGGCGCGCTGGTGCTGCTCTATGCCATCGCGGCGTCGGCCTGGAACATCGTCGGCGGCTATGCCGGCCAGGTGTCGGTCGGCCATGTCGTGTTCTTCGGCTGCGGCGCCTATGCCGCGATGGGCGCCTATCATCACTTTCAGCTGTCGCCGTTGTTCGGCATTCCCGCCGGCATCGTCTTCGCCGTCGGCATTGCGGCCGCGATCGGCGTGCCGACGCTGCGGCTGTCGGGCCACTACTTCAGCATGGCGACCATCGCGGTTGCCGAGCTGGCGCGTCTCATCGTCATCAACATCGAATATCTCGGCGCCGCCGTCGGCCTGTCCGGCCCGACCGGTGCCGCGCAACGTGTTCGATCTCTCCTTCATCTCGGCGCTGCCGTATTACTATCTGTTCCTGACGGTCCTCATCATCACGCTCGGCCTCACCTGGTGGATGACCAACAGCCGGATGGGATTTTACCTGCGCGCGATCAGGGATTCCGAGCGCGCGGCGCGCTCGCTCGGCGCACCCGCCAGCCGCACCAAGCTTTATGCCTTCATGCTCAGCGCGGGCCTCACCAGCGTCGCCGGCGCGCTCTATGCGATGATGTTCGGCTTCGTCGATCCCGAGTCCGGCCTCGGCATCCTGATCTCGGTGAAGATGCTGATCATGGCCGCGCTCGGCGGCGCCGGCCTGCTGTTCGGCCCGGTGGTGGGTGCGGCGATCCTGGTGCCGCTGGAGGAAATCTCCAACAGCTGGCTCGGCGGCAAGGGCGCAGGCCTCACCTTCGTGCTCTATGGCGCGATCATCGTGCTGATCGCGCGCTTCCAGCCCGGCGGCATTCTGGAGCTGATCAACCGGCTGATTGCAAAATGCCGCAAGGCGCCCGACGACAGCGCATCGCAGGGAGCACCAAATGCTTCTTGAGGCGCGCGACATCACCAAGGCGTTCGGCAGCTTCAAGGCGGTGGATTCCGCCAGCGTCACGCTGGAGCAGGGCGACATCCTCGGCCTGATCGGCCCGAACGGCGCCGGCAAATCCACCTTCTTCAATTGCCTGACCGGCGATTTGCCGGCGACGGCGGGTCACGTCTTCTTTGAGGGCCATGACATCACGCGGCTGACGCCGGAAGAGCGCGCGCAAGCTCGGCCTTGCCCGCACCTTCCAGGTGCCGCAGACCTTCGAGCGCATGTCGGTGCTGGAGAACGTCATGATCGGCGCCTTCCTGCGCACGCCGCGCCGCGCACGAGGCCGAAGCGAAGGCCCGCGCCGTGCTGGAGCGGGTCGGGATGAGCCGGCTCGCGGATTCGCCGGCGCGCTCGCTCGGCACGCCCGGCCGCAAGCGGCTGGAGATCGCGCGCGCGCTCGCCACCGAGCCGAAAGTGCTGCTGCTCGACGAGGCGATGGCCGGGCTCACCTTGCGCGAGGTGCAGCTCGCCATCGATCTCGTGCGCGACATCCATCGCTCCGGCATCACGCTCGTCATCGTCGAGCACATCATGGAAGTGATCATGTCGCTGGCGAGCCGGGTGATGGTGTTTCACCAGGGCAGGGAGATCGCACGCGGCAGCCCGCGCGAGGTGACGTCGAACCCCGCTGTCATTGCGGCCTATCTCGGCACCCGCGCGGCAAAGGCCGCCGCCGGCCATACGCCGATCGAGCTGATGGGTGGTCCCGCGACATGACCGGCCCGCTGTTGAAGATCGAGCATCTCGAGGTGCGCTACGGCGATCTGATCGGCGTGTCCGACGTATCGCTGGAGGTGCCCGAGGGCGCCGTGGTGGCGCTGCTCGGCTCCAATGGCGGCGGCAAGACCACGACGCTGAATGCGATCGCGGGTCTCATCCCCGTGCATTCCGGCTCGATCCATTTTCGCGGCGAGGAACTGGCCGGCCAGGCCGCCTTCGCCATCGTCCGCAAGGGGCTCGCGCTGTCGCCGGAAGGCTGGCGGCTGTTCGTGCAGCAGAGCGTCGAGAACAACCTCTTGCTCGGCGCCACGCCGCTGCATGACAGGTCGCGCAAGGCTGCGCTGCTCGAGCGCGTCTACGAGATCTTTCCGAAGCTGAAGGAGCGCCGCAACCAGCGCGCCGGCACCATGTCCGGCGGCGAGCGGCAGATGCTCGCGGTCGGCCGCGCGCTGATGAGCGACCCGAAACTGCTGATGCTGGACGAGCCGTCGCTGGGCCTTGCGCCCGCGGTGGTCGAGTCCATGTACGAGACCTTCGGCCGCCTGCACAAGGAAGGCCTGACGGTGCTGCTTGCCGAGCAGTCGATCGAGCTCGCGCTCGAAGTCTCCGATTTCGCCACCGTGCTGCAGGTCGGCAAGAGCGTGCTGTCCGGCACCGCCGCCGCGCTCGCGCAGGACCCGCAGGTGCAAAAGGTCTATCTCGGCACGCACTAGCGCGCTTCGCAGGATGGGTAGAGCGCAGCGAAACCCATTGCTTTTGATCCGAGCGAGTTTGATGGGTTTCGCTGCGCTCTACCCATCCTACAAGGAAAACGAGTTCATCGTGAACAAGTCTTCGCCTTTCCGTGCCATCCGTTCCATCGACTACACCGTCATCTTCGTCCGCGACATGACGGCGATGCGCCGCTTCTATGAAGAAGTGCTCGCCTTTCCGCTCACGCGCGAGCTTTCGCCGGACTGGATCGAGTATCAGATCGGCAGCAACACGCTCGCTTTGGCGAAACCAAACCGAACCGCTACGGATGCGCCGACGCCGAACGGCAGCGCTGCGCTGCAGCTCGCCTTCAAGGTCTCACCGCCCGAGGTTGATCAATGCGCCGACGAGCTCGTGCGCCACGGCGTCACGATCGTTTCACCGCCGACGGATCAATCCTTCGGACATCGCACGCTGTTCTTTCGCGACCCCGATGGAAACCTGCTGGAGGTGTATGCGGAGATTTAGGCATGGACCCTTGCAATGTGGTAACGTCGACCCGCGGGCGTAAGCGGAGGAGCCGATGCCTTATCGAATGGTCCTGGCCATCGCTCTCTTGTGCGTGATGGCGACAGGCGCGCGTGCGGCTTCAGCCGAAAGGACGCGCGGCGTCGTCAGCTATGACGACGTGCGCATCGACCTCATCGCGGAAGGTGCCGGTCCGCTGGTCGTGCTGCTGCCTTCGCGCGGCCGCGGGTCGCTGGACTTCGACACGATCGCCGCCGGCATTGCTCAGGCCGGTTTCCGTGTTCTGCGGCCGCAGCCGCGCGGCGTTGGCGAGAGCAAGGGGCCGATGACCGGGCTTACGCTGCACGATTTCGCGCGCGACATGGCGGCGGTGATCCGTCATGAGGGCGGTGGCCCGGCCGTGATGGTCGGGCATGCCTTTGGTAACTGGGTGGCGCGGATGACCGCCGTCGATTACCCCGACCTCGTGCGCGGGGTCGTGATCGTTGCGGCGGCGGCCAAGGCCTATCCGAATGGATTTGCCGGCGCGAAGGAGCTGTCGGAAGCGGTCCGGAAGGCGGGAGACAGCCGCTTGCCGGACGAGGAGCGCTTGAAATATCTGCGCATGGCTTTTTTCGCGCCGGGCAATGATCCGACGCCCTGGCTGGTCGGCTGGTATCACGAGGTCGACGAGATGCAATTCGCCGCCGGCCGCGCCACGAAGCAGTCGGAGTGGTGGTCGGGTGGCAACGTGCCGCTGCTCGATCTTCAGGCCGCCGACGATCCCTTCAAGCCGCGCGTCGATGATGAACGAGATGCGGGATGAGTTCGGCGACCGCGCTACCGTCGTCGTGATTCCTAACGCGAGCCATGCGCTGATTCCCGAGCAGCCGGCGGCCGTGATCGACGCGATCGTCGCCTGGATGCGAAAGCTCGCGCCGTCGATTGCGGCAGATGCGATGCGAAGTCCTAGCCCATCTCCGCTTCCAGCAATTGCTGCAGCAAATTCGATAACCGCTCCTTCAGCTCTCGGTCGTGCAGCGACAGCGGGCCGGGGTCGTTGAGGATCGCATTGACCAGCGTGCCCAGCACCGCCTGGAAACCGAACGCAATGGTGCGGGTCTTGGCGGCGCGGCGGCCCTTGCCCATGGCCGGGAGCAGGAGAGGGGTGGCGCGCTCGGTGTTGGCCCGCGCAAGCTGCTTGAACGGGGTCCACTGGTCCGGCTTGTTGTCGTCATGCCGCAACGCTGCGCGCAGCACGCCCTCATGCGCGCGCATCCAGCCGATGATGCCGCCGACAAGCTGGCGGCAGCGCGACGCGAGGTCGCTCGCGCGCCCCGACGTGTCGGCCGCCATCTCGGACACGCGCCGCTCGCTGTCGCGGACGGCCAGCGCCATCAGCGCGTTGAAATAGGCGTCCTTGCTCTCGAAGCGGCTGTAGAACGCGCCGACGGTGGCGCCGACCTCGGCGCACAGCGCCTCGATCGAGAGTTCGGCGAGGCTGCGCGTCCGCAGCATTTCCGCACCGGTCGTGAGCAGCGCCAGCGTGGTCTCGCGGCTGCGCTTCTGCCGCGACGGGGCCACGCCCGGCAGGTCGAGTTCTTCAGGAAAAGGCCGCATTCGCCCTTGCATCTCCGAATATCCATAATCATAATTCGGATTATGATTTAAGGCAAGCCCGGCCGACCGGGACGGCGCAAGCCGCGGGGCAACCGCGGCCGCTGACAAAGACGGCAGGGAGGAAGGCATGAGCACCGGCGACGCAAAATCCTTCGGCGGCACGATCGGCAAGACGGTCAAGGACTCCAAACCATGGTGGCCGAGCGAAAAGAAGCCGCCGGCGGGCGCGCCGAACATCCTGGTCGTGCTGTTCGACGACGTCGGCTTCTCCGATTTCGGCTGCTACGGCTCGCGCGATCAGGACGCCGACCATCGACAGGCTCGCCGCCGAGGGCCTGCGCTATACCGGCTTCCACACGACCGCGATGTGCTCGACCACGCGCGCGGCGCTGCTCACCGGGCGCAACCATCATTCGGTCGGCGTCGGGTGCCTGGCCAATTTCGACTCCGGCTATCCCGGCTATCGCGGCAAGATCGCGAGGGAGGCGGGCACCCTTGCCGAGATGCTGCGCGCTCACGGCTACCGCAACTACATGCTCGGCAAATGGCACGTGACGCCGCTGACCGAGAGCGGCGCCACCGGGCCGTTCGACGGCTGGCCGCTCGGCCGCGGTTTTGACCGCTTCTACGGCTTCCTCGATGCCGAGACCGACCAGTATGCGCCGGAGCTCGTGTCCAACAACGAGCACATCGATCCGCCCGGCAGCTACGAGACCGGCTATCACCTGACCTCTGACCTGATCGACCAGTCGATCCGCTTCATCGCCGATCATCTCGCCGACCGGCCCGACCTGCCGTGGCTGACCTGGGTCGCGCTCGGCGCCTGCCATGCGCCGCACCAGGCGCCGGCCGACCTGATCAAGGGCTATGACGCGATGTTCTCGCATGGCTGGGACGCCGAGCGCGAGCAGCGTATGTCGAAGCAGAAGGCGATGGGCGTCGTGCCGCAAGAGACCAAAATGCCGAAGCGCAACGATGGCGTGAAAGCATGGGGAGAGCATTCCGACGACGAGCGGCGCGTGTTCACCCGCCTGCAATCGGCCTTTGCCGGCATGCTCGACCATGCCGACCAGCATCTGGCCCGGCTGATCGCGTTCCTCGACAAGGCCGGCGTGCGAGACAATACGCTTGTTATCGTGATGTCCGACAATGGCGCCAGCCAGGAGGGCGGGCCGCTCGGTTTCATCAATGCGATGGGGCCGTTCAATTTCCGTCCCGAGCCGATGCCGGAAAAAGTCCGCCGTATCGACGATATCGGCGGCCCCGACACGCATACCAATTTTCCGCACGGCTGGGCGATGGCGTCGAATACGCCGCTGCGCCGCTAC
Organism: uncultured Alphaproteobacteria bacterium; assembly: GCA_963726865.1. Taxonomy (GTDB): domain Bacteria; phylum Pseudomonadota; class Alphaproteobacteria; order Rhizobiales; family Xanthobacteraceae; genus Bradyrhizobium. The sequence continues at coordinate 53,100 of CAVSEE010000021.1, forward strand.
AAGCAGAACACCCATGGCGGCGGCATCCGCGATCCCTTCGTGATGTCTTGGCCGAACCGCATCAAGGCCCGGGGTGAACTGCGTCATCAATTCGTGCACGCCAGCGATCTTACGCCAACGCTGCTGGAGCTGATCGGCATCGAAGCGCCGGCCAATATCGCGGGTGTGCCGCAGATGCCGATCGAGGGCGTCAGCTTCGCGCCGTCGATCGCAAATCCGGCCGTGCCGTCGAAAGGCACGGCGCAATATTTCGAGATGTTCGGCCATCGCGGGCTATGGAAGGACGGCTGGAAGGCGGTGTCCTTTCATCCCTCCGGCACGCCGTTCGAGAACGACAAATGGGAGCTGTTCCATCTCGACCGCGATTTCTCTGAGGTGGACGACCTCGCGGAGAAAGAGCCGGCGCGGCTCGCCGAGATGATCAAGCTGTGGTGGGCTGAAGCCGAGAAGCACAATGTGCTGCCGCTCGACGATCGCTTCGCGCCGCGCTTTGCCGAGAACGCCGCCCGCTTCGCCGGCGCGCGCAGCCGCTTCACCTTCCATGCCGGCATGGGCCATGTGCCGACCGATGTCGCGCCCGATGTGCGCAGCCGCAGCTACACCATCGAGGCCCTCGTCGAGATCGAAGAGGGCGCCGAGGGCGTGCTGATCGCCCATGGCGACGCCACGTCCGGCTACAGCCTCTATGTCAGGGACGGCCAACTCGTGCACGATCTCAACATCGGCGGCGGCCACGAAATCGTGCGCTCCGACCGCAAGGTGCCGTCAGGCACGCACCGCCTCGGCCTTCGCGTCGATCGTCTGGTGCGCAAGGAGCCGCCGGCGAAAGGCGCGCGCACCGGGGTCAGCGAATACACGCTTCTGATCGACGGCGAGCCTGCGGGATCGATGCAGACCCAGTTCGGCTTCAACACGCTGATCTCGTGGTCCGGCCTCGACATCGGCCGCGACCGCGGCAGCCCGGTGTCGCATTATGCGGCGCCGTTCGAATTCACCGGAAAGCTCGCGCGCGTCACCGTCGTCATGCACGACGACCAGCAACTCGACGGCGACGGTGTGGGCAAGGCGGAGATGGCGCGGCAGTAGCCGATGCGCTGCGGCGCGGGCGAAGTCAAGTCACTCGGCAGCTTGCCTCGCGGCATCTTCGGCGGAACGGCTCTCGTCGTGGCCGCCGCTCGATCGTCCCCAGCGCGAAAACGCTTCGGAGAGCCGGTCGAGATAGAGATAGACCACGGGCGTCGTGAACAGCGTCAGCGCCTGGCTGACGATGAGGCCGCCGACCATGGCATAGCCGAGCGATGCCGGAGTTTCCCAATGTCGATTATTCCTGGTTGCGATTTTAGAACGGCTCAAAATCTTTTTTAGAACCGTTTCAATCTGAATTTTAAAATCTCTTTGAACTTGTCGCTTTCGCTCGCAGTGTTGCTTGCGTTTCATTGACCCGTATTTTCTCGCCCGATAGTCAACGCAGCACAGTTCGTCCGCGCCTAAGCGCGAGAGTTCGAATGAAGTGGTTCGTGGGGGCGTGCGATGACAAGAAAAAAATCAGAACAAGATGCGCTTGGGCGCGTGACGGCGGCGGCGCTGCTGTCGGTGAGTTGCGTTGCGCTCGGCCTGCTGGCGGCGCCCGGCAAGACTCACGCGCAATCCAGCAGCACACAACTTCCGCCGGTATCGGTCTCGCCACCCGAGGAACAGAAGCGGCGCGTCACCGGCACCTCCACCACGCCGCGCGCCAACCGCTCGGCGGCGCGGCGCACGCAGGTTGCACGACGGCCGCAGGCTGAACCCGCAGCGCCAGTACCCTTCACCCAGTCGTTCGACGCTCGCACCGGCACTGTCGGCGTCTACAGCAACAGCACGTCGGTTGCGACCAAGACGAACACACCGCTGCTCAACATCCCGCAGTCGGTCAACGTCGTGACCAAGGAATTCATCCGCGACCAGAGCTTCCAGAGCGTCACCGAAATCACCCGCTACGTCCCCGGCGTCGCCATCCACCAGGGTGAGGGCAATCGCGACGAGCTGGTGATCCGCGGCGTCAACTCCAGCGCCAACTTCTTCGTCAACGGCTTCCGCGACGACGTCCAGTATTTCCGCGACCTCTACAACGCCCAAAGCGTCGAGATCCTCAAAGGGCCAAGCGCGCTGATCTTCGGCCGCGGCGCCGGCGGCGGCCTCGTCAACCGCACGCTGAAGGAAGCCGATGGAACGCGCGTCTACGAGGCGACTGGCCAGGTCGGCTCCTGGAACGACAAGCGGGTGACGCTGGATGCAGGGCAGGCGATCAACGAGAATGTCGCCGTGCGCTTCAACGCGATGTACGAGAACAGCGACACGTTCCGCCAGTACGGTCATCTCGAGCGCTACGGCATCAACCCGACGGTGACGCTGAAGCCGGACGACGACACCAAGATCAAGCTCTCTTACGAGTTTTTCCACGACTTCCGTCTCGCTGACCGCGGCAACCCCTCGCAAGGCCTTGCCCCTCTTCCTCCCGGCGCCACGCGCTTCAATCCGACTGTGCCCTTTGCGCCGAACGGCAATCTCTCCGTCTTCTACGGCAGCCCTATCTACAACTCTGCCAAGGTCGAGGTGCAGACCGCCATGGCGGTGGTCGAGCACGATTTCGGCAACGGCCTGACCATGAAGAACGGCTCGATCTACGCCGACTACAACCGTGGATACCAGAACGTCTATCCCGGCGGCACCGGCGCGCCGGCAGCCCTCGGCGGCGGCGCGGTCTTGCCGAACCAGACGTTGGTCACGCTCAACGCCTACCGGAACGACACGCCGCGCGAAAATTTCTTCAACCAGAACGACTGGGTCTGGAAGACCAATACCGGTCCCGTCCTGCATACGCTTGCGTTCGGCACCGAGTTGGGTCGTCAGACCGGCTCGTCGCTGCGCAACAGCGGCCAGTTTCCGTTGAATGGGGGAGCGTCCTGGGTCGGCGTCAATCCGTTCAATCCGACTTATTTCGGTCCGGTCACCTTCAACCACATCGCCACCGACGCCAACAGCAGCTATCGGCTCAAAGTCGAATCCGCCTATCTGCAGGACCAGATCGAGATCACGCGCTGGCTGCAATTGGTGCTCGGCGCCCGCTACGACATTTTTGATCTCGAAGCGGTTGACCGGAATACCTTCACCGCTCGCGCGCGGGCCGACTACAAATGGTCGCCCAAAGCCGCCGTCATCCTGAAGCCGATCGATACCGTGTCGCTCTATACGGCCTGGAGCATCAACTACCTGCCTGCCTCCGGCGACCAGTTCAGTGCGCTCAATAATGGCACGCTGATCCTGCAACCGCAGAAGTTCGAGCAGGCCGAGGTCGGCGCCAAGTGGAATATCAATCCGAAATTGCTGTTCACGGCAGCGGCCTACGAGCTGAGGCGCACCAATGTGCCGATCGCGGATCCGACCAATCCCGGGTACTTCTTCCCGTCCGGATCGCACCTGATCCGCGGTTTTGAAACGGCTCTTACCGGCTACATTACGCCGGAATGGCAGAGCGTGCTTGGCTATGCCTATACGGACGCAAAGATCACCAGCGCGACGTCGCCGACCATCGTCCCGGGCAACCGCGTCCAGCTCGTGCCCTACAACCAGTTCTCGTGGTGGAACAAGTATCAGTTCAACCCGACCTGGGCGGCCGCGGTGGGCGTGATCTACTTCGGGGATTCCTTCGCCTCCTCCGACGACACTGTGCGCCTGCCGGAGTTCGTCCGCTTTGATGCGGCCGTCTATGCCAAGATCGACGAGATGTGGCGCGTGCAGCTCAACGTCGAGAACATCTTCAACAAGGGCTACTGGGCAACCGCCGACGGCAACAACAACCTGTCGCCGGGCCAGCCGCGCACGGTGCGCCTGACCGCGATCGCGAAGTTCTGAGGCCGCGGCCAGGATGCAGGTGAGGGGACTTTATTCCCTCACTTCGCAGGCACGTGACCTGCACGACTTGCATCTTTTTTCGGGACGCGGGGCATGTTACGGCAGCCTCGTCCAGGTCCGCGTTCGGCTGTCGGCCGAAAGCCCAATTTGTAGCGGTTCTATTTTCGCTGCGGCAAAATCGCCGAATTTGGCGGTTGAACGGGCTAGGCTGCGGCGACTTCTAGGGAATGAACGCGGTTATGTTTAGAACGGTTCTTAAATTGGTGGCTGTGCGGCCATGCTTGCTGGCATCGCCGGTGCTTGCGCAGCAGAAGATGGCGCCGCAGGCCCCTGTGGCTGCCCAGCCGGCGCCCGCCCAATGCCAGCTCCCGTGCAAGCCGTTCCCGCACAGGCAGCCCCGGTGCAGGCTGCGCCGGCCGCACCTCAGGCGCCGGCAGCCGGCGTTCCCGCCGCCGCGGGCACACCTGCCGCAGCCGCCGAGACTGCGCCGGCCAAACCCGTGCTCAACGTGCCGCGCGAATTGTCACCGTGGTCGATGTTCATGTCGGCCGACGTGGTCGTGAAGGGGGTGATGATTGGTCTTGCCTTTGCCTCGCTCATCACCTGGACCGTCTTCATCGCCAAGATGATCGAACTGTCGATCGTGCAGCAAAAGGTCCGCTCGGCGCTGAAGAAGATTGCCGATGCCCGCTCGCTGGCGGAAGCGCAATTCGCGCTCGGCGCAAAGGAGGGCGTGCTGCCCTCGCTGCTGGCGGCATGCATGCGCGAGGCGCGATTGTCGGCCGGCATTTCCAGCGACGCCGGCATCAAGGAGCGCGCCGCCTCGAGTTCGGCCGAAATCGTCCGCGCGGAATCCCGCCGCGTCCGGCTCGGCATGGGCCTGCTCGCCACCATCGGCGCGACCTCGCCCTTTGTCGGCCTGTTCGGCACGGTCTGGGGCATCATGAATTCCTTCATCGGCATCTCCAAGGCGCAGACCACCAATCTCGCGGTCGTCGCGCCCGGCATCGCCGAGGCGCTGCTCGCGACCGCGATCGGCCTGGTCGCGGCGATCCCGGCGGTGATCATCTACAATCACTTCGCGCGGGTGACGAAAGGCTATCTCGAGCTCGTCAACCGCGCCTCGGGCGTGGCGGCGCGGCTGTTGTCGCGCGATCTCGACCGCACCCATGTCAGCGGCGGTCGCGCAGCGGCGGAGTAGGGCAATGGCAGTCTCGGTCGCAGGCAGCGAATTCGACGACGAGGGCGATTTCGCCGAAACCCACGAGATCAACGTCACGCCGTTCATCGACGTGATGCTGGTGCTGCTGATCATCTTCATGGTGGCCGCGCCGCTCGCCACCGTCGATCTGCCGGTGGACCTGCCGACCTCATCGGCGATGCCGCAGAAGAAGCCGGACAAGCCGACCTATGTCACCATCAGCGCTGATCTGTCGATTGCGGTCGCGGAAACGCCCGGTGAAGCGCGTCGATCTGATCCATGCGCTCGACACCATGCCGGGCGTCAATCCGGAGACGGCGAGGGAACGGCCGATCTTCGTGCGCGGCGACCGCTCGGTCCCCTATGGCGAGGTGATGGCGCTGCTCGAACTGTTGCAGACCGGTGGCTACAGCAAGTTCAAGCTGGTGGCCGAAGAGAAGCCTGCCGAAAAGGCGGCGCCAGCACAGGATAAGCCTTGAGCATCGCCACGACGTTCGATCCCGACTTCGAACAAAAGCCGTCGCGCCGGCTGTGGATCATGGCGGCGGCGGGCGCGCTCGCCCTGCATCTGGGCGGAGCGGTACTTGCGATTGTCCACCTGAAAGAGCAGCCGCACGGCGTCCAGCTCGGTGCCCAGGGCATCGAAGTCGGCCTCGTCTTCGGCTCCGACAAGACCGAGATCACCGATCTGCCGCCGGGACCGGATTCCAACGAGTCGGCCGCCGCGCCCGAACTCGTCGAGCAGAAGGCGGTGGAGAAGGAAAGCGATCTGCCGAAGGACAAGCCGATCGAGAGCGATAGCTCCCGACCGGCTCGTCACGACCACCGAGTCGAAGAAGCCGAAAGAGGACGACCCGAAAATGGAGGTGGTGCAGACCACCGCCTCGCAGGCCTCCGTGGCGCAGGAGGCCACGGCAAAGCAGAACCTCGACCAGGAAGGCACCGGCATCAAGGAGCAGGGCCTGGCGAAGGACAGGGAAAAGGAAAGGGCGGAGTACGCCGCCATCATCAGCGCGATGATCGAGCGCAACAAGGCCCGTCACTATCCCAAGAGCAGCAAGAAGAAATCCGCGTCCGTCAAGGTGAGCTTCGTCCTCAACCGTCTCGGCAACGTCATCGACGTCGTCGTGACGGGGTCGTCGGGCGATGCGGCATTTGACAACGCTGCAATCGCCATGATCCGCAGCCTGGATCCGCTGCCGAAGCCGCCGGCCGATCTGACGGACGATACGCTGCCCTATGCGGTGAACGTGAATTTCGGCGAGCGGAAATGACGAGCCGCGTAGCGCGGTTCGTCAAGTCCGGGCAGTAGCCCGATGCGCGTCCTGTGCTACAAAAGCGACGGTCGCAAGGTGTCCAGCAATGACGATCGAATCTCCTCCCGCCGTCGCAACGGAAGCGTTCACGGACGCAGGTGCCGCGGTCGCGCGGCTGGAAGAGATCTACGAGCGCAACACCAAATTCCTGCGGGATCGCTTCGAGGCCTACGCCCAGGGCGGGGCGCTCTCGGCGCGGGTGCGTGCCTGCTATCCCTTTGTGCGGATGACGACGTCAACCCATGCGCGGCTCGATTCCCGCCTTGCCTATGGCTTCGTCGCGGGGCCTGGCGTGCACGAGACCAGCGTGACGCGGCCGGACCTGTTCCGGAACTATTTCACCGAGCAAATCCGGCTCTTGATTGAAAACCACGGCGTGCCGGTCGAAATCGGCGAGTCGAACGAGCCGATTCCGGTTCATTTTGCCTATCGGCGCGATATCAACATCGAGGCTTCGCTCAGCAGCAACGACGATTCGGTCGTGATGCGTTTGCTGCGCGACGCGTTCGACACGCCGGATCTCGCCGCGATGGACGATGCGATTGCCGACGGCACGTTCGAGATTGTTGCCCGGGGCGCCCGAGCCGCTTGCCTTGTTCCGGGCGGCGCGCGTGGACTACTCGCTGCGCCGGCTCTATCACTACACCGGCACCGACCCTGATCACTTCCAGAATTTCGTGATCTTCACGAACTACCAGTTCTATGTCGATGCGTTTGCGCAGGCGTGCCAGCAGGGCCTGGCCTCGGGCGAAACCGGCGCCGAGGCCTTTGTCGCAGCCTGGCAACGTGGCGACCGCAACGTGCGCCTCGGCGGCGGAACGGCTGGGACGGCGCTCCAGCGCACGCCGCAGATGCCGGCGTTTCATCTCGTCGAACCGCGCGATCGCGGCATCACCCTGATCAATATCGGGACCGGTCCGTCCAACGCGCGCAACATCACCGATCACGTCGCGGTGCTGCGCCCGCACGCCTGGTTGATGCTCGGCCATTGCGCGGGCCTGAGGAACACGCAGCGGCTCGGCGATTACGTGCTGGCGCATGGTTACGTCCGCGAGGACCACGTGCTCGATCGTGAGCTGCCGCTGTTCGTGCCGGTACCTGCGCTTGCCGAGATGCAGGTCGCGCTTGAACAGGCGGTCGGCGAGGTCACGGGCCTGACAGGCTTCGACCTCAAGCGACTGATGCGCACGGGAACGGTCGCGAGCGTCGACAACCGCAACTGGGAAATCAGCGGTCCGGCGATCATCCGGCGGCTGTCGCAGTCGCGGGCGGTCGCGCTCGATATGGAATCGGCGGCGATCGCCGCCAATGGTTACCGTTTCCGCGTTCCCTATGGCACCTTGCTGTGCGTTTCGGACAAGCCGCTTCACGGCGAGATCAAGCTTGCGGGCATGGCCAGCGAGTTCTACCGCCAGCGCGTCGGCCAGCATCTCGAGATCGGCCTCAAGGCGCTGGAGAAGCTCAAGGCCCAGGAGTCGGAGCGTTTGCATTCGCGCAAGCTACGCAGCTTCGCCGAGGTCGCGTTTCAGTAGGCCGGGACAGAGACGCAAATGGCCGGGAAGGGCCCCGGCCATCGCGTAGCGTGTCGGACAAGACGTGAAGAGAGAGAGCCTCAGCTCTTCTTCACCAGCGAGCAGACGCTCTTTTCCAGCGGCAGGAAGGCTTCTTCCGCCGGGATCGTCGCCACCAGCTTGTAGAAGTCGAACGGATATTTCAACTCCGCCGGCTTCTTCACCTCGAACAGATAGGCCGGGTGGATCTTGCGGCCGTCGGCGCGGATCGAGCCCTTGCCGAACAGCGCATCGTCGGTCGGCGTTTCCTTCATCTTGGCGACGATGGCGCGGCCGTCATGCGGATTGCCGCCGAGCGCCTCCAGCACCTTGAAGTAATGCCTCAGCGAGGAATAGACGCCGGCATGCACCATGGTCGGCGGGCTCTTCTTGTAGCGCTCCATGAAGCGCTTCGAGAAGGCGCGGGTCCCGTCGTTCATGTCCCAGTAGAACGTCTCGGTGAAGTTCAGGCCTTCGGAGACCTTCAGGCCGAGCGCCTGCACGTCGGTCAGGAACATCAGCATGCCCGCGAGCTTCTGGCCGCCGGCCACGATGCCGAATTCCGCCGCCTGCTTGATCGAGTTGGTGGTGTCGCCGCCGGCATTGGCAAGCCCGATGATCTTCGCCTTCGACGACTGCGCCTGCAGCAGGAAGGAGGAGAAGTCGGCGTTGTTGAGCGGATGCTTGACGCCGCCGAGCACCTTGCCGCCGTTGGCGGTGACGACCGCCGCGGTGTCGCGCTCCAGCGCATGGCCGAAGGCGTAGTCCGCGGTGAGGAAGAACCAGGTGTCGCCGCCGGACTTCACCAGCGCCTTGCCGGTGCCGTTGGCGAGCATGTAGGTGTCGTAGACCCAGTGCACGGTGTTCGGCGAGCACTGCGAGCCCGTCAGGTCCGACGAGGCCGAGCCCGAGTTGAGATTGACGACGTTCTTCTCCTTGGCGAGGTTGGCGATCGCAAGGCCCACGCCGGAGCTGGCGAGGTCGACGAACACGTCGACCTTCTCGACGTCGATCCACTGCTTGCCGATGTTGATGCCGACGTCGGGCTTGTTCTGGTGATCCGCCGAGATCAGCTCGAGCTTCCAGCCCTTTTCCTTGAGGCCGGAGTCCTCGATCGCCATTTGCGCGGCTACGACCGAGCCAGGACCGCCGATGTCGGCATAGAGGCCGGACTGGTCGCCGAGGCTTCCGACCTTGACGTTCTTGTCCATGGTCTGCGCGAGGGCGCTGCCGGCAAAGACCAGGCTCGTGGTCATCGCGAGGGCCGCGAGGGATCGTTTCATTGTTCCTCCAAATGGATTTTCGTTTATGGGCAGAATTCCCCAGCCATTATGGCCTGCGGCGGCTTTGCCGCCTAGCGGCTGCGACGCCGCGGGACTGCATGAAATTTCACCGTGCGGATTATTTAGGCGAAAGAGTTAACGCCAGAAATACCGAATGCCGACATAGACCACGACGAGGCAGATGAAGATCAGCGCCACCGGCAGCCGCGGCTTGCTGGTTCCGCTCGGGTAGGCGGCGGCCGGCTTCGGCTTGGGGCGGGGGCCGGGCGGCGGAAGGCGGTGACGTTGTCGGCGGCCGGTTCGCTCCGGTGCGCGGGGAGATCCGGCGGGGCGCCGCCGCCGCCCATCTCCGCATAGTAGCTGCGGTACATCAGCGCGATGGTCGCTTCGCTGGCATCCCCATCCGTCATCTGCTTGAGGAATTTCTGGTAGGCGACGAGGAAATTCTGCGCCTCCTGCGGCAGCGCCGAGGTTCCGTTCAGCTTGGCCAGCATTTTCCAGGTCGCAAAATCGGCGCGGGCGCGGGTGTCGGCCCGTCTTGCGATCAACATATCGGCAGCTTTGACCAATTTTGCCCTCAACCCGATCCTCAACCCGATTCCTGGCGAGCTTACGTGTTGCCCGTCAAAAACAGAACGGCGCCCAGCACGTAGCCGGTCAGCGTCCGCAGTATCGTCGAGATAACATCAAGATTTAGACCGAGTTGCGCGCCGAGCAATGGCAAAAGGATCAGCGCCCCGATCAAAATCAGCATGCCATAGGGCTCGAGCCGCGCCAGCGGGTAGGCCAGGAAGTTCGGCAACAGCCCGACCGCGACCCGCCCGCCGTCCAGCGGCGGTATCGGCATCATGTTAAAGACCGCCAGCACCGCGTTGATGACAAGCGAGTTTTTCAGATTGTCGGCAACCCATTTGGCATAATCCGCCGGCACAAAGGGCAGCGCGTGGAAGGTAGCGCAGCCGCCAGTGCCAGCAGGATGTTGGTGGCGGGCCCGGCCAGAGCCACCCAGACCATGTCGAGCCGGGGGTGGTTGAGGTTGCGGAAATTCACCGGCACCGGCTTGGCATAGCCGAACAGGAACGGCGAGTGCGACAGCAGCAGCACGCCCGGCAGCAACACGGTCCCGAAGGGATCGATGTGTTTCAGCGGATTGAAGCTGACGCGGCCGAGCTGCTTGGCGGTGTCGTCGCCGAGCCGCCAGGCGACAAAGCCGTGGGCGGCCTCATGAAAGGTGATGGCGATGAGGAGCGGGATCACCCAGACCGAAAAATCATACAGCGAGAAATTCAAAAGCAGCGCCTCGGCGTTAAGCGTTGGGCGGACAGGCTAGCACGGAAACCGGTTACCGGTTCGCTTATTGCGGCACCGACTCCTGATATTGCTTCAAACCGTCGTCGATCTTGACCCAGTCCATCTTCGCCGACAGCCAGATGTGTTCGGTCGGCTGAAAGGCGTTGCGGTCGTCGAAGGCGGCCAGCGCCACGCCGACCACCGTGCCGTTGGTTCGCCGCGAAAACATCCGCGTGCCGCATTTCTTGCAGAACACGCGCTCCAGCGCTTCAGAGGAGGGATAGTGCGCGGTTTCGCCCTCGACCTTCAGCGAACGCTGGTCGAACAGCGCGCGGGCAAAGAAGGGCGAACCCATCGCCTTCTGGCAATTGCGGCAATGGCAGATGCGCACATTGAGCGGCTCGCCCTCGGTCTTGAAGCGAACTGCGCCGCAGAGACATCCGCCTTCCCGGATCATGACAGCCTCAATACGTCGCCCGGCCGCCGGAGATGTCGAACACCGCGCCGGTCGAGAACGCGCAGTCCTCCGAGGCCAGCCAGGCCACCATCGCGGCGAGCTCCTCGACCAGCACGAAGCGGTTCTTCGGGATTTTCGACAGCATGAAGTCGATGTGCTGCTGCGTCAGCTGGTCGAAGATCGCGGTCTTGGCCGCCGCCGGGGTCACCGCGTTGACGAGGATGTCGTGCGCGGCGAGCTCCTTGCCGAGCGACTTCGTCAGCGCGATCAGGCCGGCCTTGGACGACGGAGTAATGCGCAGCGTTGGGATTGCCTTCCTTGCCGGCGATCGAGGCGATGTTGACGATGCGGCCGTACTTTTGCTTGAGCATCGCCGGCACGATCGCCTTGCAGCAGATGAAGGGGCCGTCGAGATTGATGCGCAGCACCTTGCGCCATTCGTCGAGGTCGGTCTCCCACACCGTCTTGTTGATGCCGGCGATGCCGGCATTGTTGACGAGGATGTCGATCTTGCCGAACGCGTTCAGCGTGGCGTCGCGCGCCTTCTCGACCGCGGCGAGGTCGGTGACGTCGACCTTGAACGCGGATGACGGCGTTGCCGATCGCCTGCGCGGTCTTGTCGGCAAGCGCCTTGTCGTGATCCCAGATCGCGACTTTGGCGCCGGACGCGACAAAGCGCTCGGTGATCGCGCTGCCAAAGCCCTGCGCGCCGCCGGTGACGACGGCCGTGCGTCCGTTGAGATCGATCTTGTTCATGTTGGAAATCCTCTGGTCGTGTCGATGTCAGAGCATGTAGCCGCCGTCGACGACGAGGTCGACGCCGGTGGTGAACGCGCTTTCGTCGCTGGCGAGATAGACCGCCATGGAAGCGATTTCCTCCGCGGTGCCGAGCCGGCCCATCTTCTGGCGGGCGACGAACTTTTCGCGTCCGTCCGGGCCGGCCGCGGCGGCGCGCTCCAGCATCGAGGGCGTTTCCACCGTGCCGGGGCAGATGCTGTTGCAGCGGATGCCCTGGGTGATGAAGTCGAGCGCGACCGCGCGCGTCAGCAGCGAGACCGCGGCCTTGGACGCGCTGTAGACATAGCGGTTGGCCGGCGGCCGCAGCGCCGCGCAGGACGAGATGTTGACGATGCTGCCGCCGCCGCCCGCCAGCATCGCCGGCAGGAACGCCTTGATGGTCCGGTGCATCGACTTGACGTTGAGGTCGAACGAAAAATCCCAGTCTTCCTCCGAACAGTCCAGGATGGTGCCGTGATGCACGAAGCCCGCCGCGTTGAGCAGGATGTCGATCTTGCCGACGCGCTTGGCGAAGGCGTTGACGTCGGCGGTGTTGCGAACGTCGAGCCGTGCCGTCTCGGCGATGCCTTCCTTGGCCAGGGTGGCGATGCCCTTTTCATCGATGTCGGTGGCGATGACGGTGGCGCCCTCGCGCGCGAATGCGATGGCGCAGGCGCGTCCGATGCCCGCGGCCGCGGCGGTGACGACGGCGCGTTTGCCCTTCAGGCGGTCTGACATTTTCTTCTCCTTCATTTTCTTGCGTCATTCCGGGGCGCGCCGCAGGCGCGAAGCCCGGAATCCATAGCCACCATCGTGAGTATGGATTCCGGGCTCGCCGCTCTGCGGCGCCCCGGAATGACGGCTGTCTAGTGATTATCCCGGGCGACGCCGACCTTGCCGGCGATGTCGTGGTAGCGCGTGGCGAGCTCCATGCAGGCGCCGGTGGCCTGCTGGCCGACGGTGTAGCGATAGAGCTCCTGCCACGGCGTCTGGTTCGGCGGGATAGCGGAAGCCGCCTTGCGCCTTCAGCTCGGCGTGACGCTTCTTCAGCTCGTCATCCGAGATCAGGATGTTGGCGCTGCCCTTGTTGAGGTCGATGCGCACCTTGTCGCCGGTCTTGAGGATCGCAAGCCCGCCATCGGCCGCGGCCTCCGGCGAGGCGTTGAGGATCGAGGGCGAGCCCGACGTGCCGGACTGCCGGCCGTCGCCGATGCAGGGCAGCGCCAGGATGCCGCGTTTGATCAGCGCCGCCGGCGGCTGCATGTTCACGACCTCGGCGCCGCCGGGATAGCCGATCGGGCCGGCGCCGCGCATGAACAGCATGCAGTGCTCGTCGATGTTGAGCGACGGATCGTCGATGCGGTCGTGATAATCCTCCGGGCCCTCGAACACGATGGCGCGGCCTTCGAACGCGTTCGGATCCTTGGGGTTGCTGAGATAGCGGTCGCGGAATTCCTTGGAGATCACGCTGGTCTTCATGATCGCGGAATCGAACAGGTTGCCGCGCAGCACGATGAAGCCGGCATCCTTCACCAGCGGCTTGTCGTAGCTCCAGATCACGTCGCCATCGGGGGCGGGCGCCTCGCGGCAATTGTCGCCCATGCTGTGGCCGTTGACGGTGAGCGCATCCTCGTGGATGCGCTTGTGCTTCATCAATTCGCGCACCACCGCCGGCACGCCGCCGGCGCGATGATATTCCTCGCCGAGATAGAAGCCGGCCGGCTGCATGTTGACCAGCAGCGGCACGTCGTGGCCGTGCTTCTGCCAGTCGTCGATCGACAGCTCCACGCCGATATGGCGGGCCAGCGCGTTGATGTGGATCGGCGCGTTGGTCGAGCCGCCGATCGCGGAATTGACCACGATGCAGTTCTCGAACGCCTTGCGCGTCAGGATGTCGGAGGGCTTCAGGTCTTCCCAGACCATCTCGACGATGCGCTTGCCGGTCTCATAGGCAATCTGTCCGCGCTCGCGGTAGGGCGCGGGGATCGCGGCGCAGCCGGGCAGCGACATGCCGAGCGCTTCGGCCAGCGAGTTCATGGTCGAGGCGGTGCCCATGGTGTTGCAATGGCCGACCGACGGCGCCGAGGAGGCCACGATGTCCATGAACTCGTCATAGTCGATCTCGCCGCGCCGCGAGCTCCTCGCGCGCCTTCCACACCACGGTGCCCGAGCCGGTGCGCTCGCCCTTGTGCCAGCCGTTCAGCATCGGGCCGCCCGACAGCACGATGGCCGGCATGTTCACGGTCGCCGCCGCCATCAGGCAGGCCGGCGTGGTCTTGTCGCAGCCGGTGGTCAGCACCACGCCGTCGAGCGGATAGCCGAACAGGATCTCGACCAGGCCGAGATAGGCGAGGTTGCGGTCGAGCGCCGCGGTCGGGCGCTTGCCGGTCTCCTGGATCGGATGGATCGGGAATTCCATGGCGATGCCGCCGGCCTCGCGGATGCCCTCGCGCACGCGCTGGGCCAGGTCGAGGTGGTGGCGGTTGCAGGGCGACAGGTCGTTGCCGGTCTGGGCGATGCCGATGATCGGCTTGCCGGACTGCAGTTCCTCGCGGGTCAGGCCGTAATTGAGGTAGCGCTCCAGATAGAGCGCGGTCATGCCGGGATTGTGCGGGTTGTTGAACCACTCGCAGCGAGCGCAGCTTGCGGCCCTTGCCGTTGGCCGATTTGTCGTGACCGTTGCCGTGGTTCTTGTTCATTGTTTCTCTCCCGCACTGCAAAGGCGCTTATGCGCCGCTTTTCGGCCTGTCTGCCTCTACCATGCGCAAAATCGCAGCGCCTGACAAACGCCGCCGCCCGCCGTCGTTCACGCAAACTTGGTATTGGACCTTAGTCCAAGCCATTTGATTGCGCTATCATTTTGTCTTATTCGGCCGCGCTTTGCCGTTCGGCGGGCACGCGGCCGGCTTGCACCCGGCGCGGACCGAACTTTGCCGCACCATCACGGTGTATCCGAGGTCGACGACCCTCTGTTCCGGGCGCCGTCCCTCCATCGCTTCGATCACCATCGTGGCAGCGTTCCTGCCCATTTCGTAGCGGTTGGTGCGGACGCTGGTCAGCGTCGGCACAGTGGAGGCCATGAACTCGAGGTCGTTGAAGCCGGAGATCAGCATCTGCTCCGGAATCGAGATCTGCCGCCGCCGGCACTCGAACAGCACGCCGAGCGCAAGGTCGTCATTGGCGCAGAACACCGCGTCGGTATCCGGCGCCTTCGCCATCAGGTCGGCAAACAGCGTGCCGCCGAGCGTGACCGAGGTCGGCAGCGGCGTCGTCACCACGAGGCGGGGATCGAGCGAGGCCGGCATCCTTCATGGCTGCTGGTAACCGAGGAAGCGGCGCTGCACCCGCGGGTCCATGCGCGCGCCGAGGAAGCCGATGCGGCGGCAGCCCTGCGTCGAGCAGGTGCAAAATGGCTGCGTGGCAGGCATCCGCATGCGAAAAGCCGATCATCATGTCGACCGGATTGTCGCCGATTTCCATGATCTGCACGATCGGGCAATCGGTGGCTTCCATCATCGAGCGCGATTCCGGCGTCTGGTCGATGCCGGTGACGATCAGGCCGGCCGGCTTCTGCGCCAGGAACACGCGCAGCAGCTTCTCTTCCTGCAGGATGCTGTAGCGCGTATTGGCAAGCTGGATGCTGTAGCGGCTGCCGTCGACGCGCATCATAGATGCCGCGCAGCACGTCGGAGAACACGTTGTTGGTCAGGAGGGGATCAGGACGCCGATCACCTCGGTGCGCTGCGAGGCCAGCGCGCGTGCCGCGAGATTGGGCACATAGCCGAGTTCCTTGGCCGCGCTCTCGACCCGCGACGCGCTTGTCGAGCGAGAGGGCTTCCGGCGTGCGGAAGAAACGCGAAGCGGTGATCGGGCTCACGCCGGCAAGCTTGGCGACTTCCGTGAGACGTATCTTGCCCGGCTTGGTGCGTTTCCGTGCCATGGTCCGCGCTCATATCACAGGCAGGTTACGGCGAACAAAGAACTATTGACAGCGCTACCAAGCCGACGGCTAAGCAACCGATTGCCAAAACCGTGCAAACTGCGGACAATATCAGTCTGCGACGGCTTTGCGTCCGCGAAGCCATAACAAGAAACGATGCGGTCGCGGCGCTCTCGGATATTCGCCGGGTCATTGAGGGGAGGAAGTTGGATGTCGTCGGTCCAAATTCGCGACGTGCGCAAGTCGTTCGGCAATTTCGAAGTCCTGCACGGCGTGTCGATCCCGATCGAGGACGGCGAGTTCGTCGTCCTGGTCGGTCCCTCCGGCTGCGGCAAGTCGACCCTGCTGCGCATGCTCGCCGGTCTCGAGAACATCACCTCGGGCACGATCTCGATCGGCGACCGCGTCGTCAACAATGTCCAGCCCAAAGAGCGCGACATTGCGATGGTGTTCCAGAACTACGCGCTCTATCCGCACATGACGGTCGCCGACAACATGGGCTTCTCGCTCAAGCTGCGCGGCGCCAAGCCGGAAGAGATTTCCTCCGGCGTCAAGCGCGCCGCCGAGATCCTCGCGCTGACCCCGCTGCTCGAGCGCTATCCGCGGCAATTGTCCGGCGGCCAGCGCCAGCGCGTCGCCATGGGCCGCGCCATCGTGCGCGATCCCCAGGTGTTCCTGTTCGACGAGCCGCTGTCCAACCTCGACGCCAAGCTGCGCGTCGCCATGCGCACCGAGATCAAGGAACTGCACCAGCGGCTGAAGACCACCACCGTCTACGTCACCCACGACCAGATCGAGGCCATGACCATGGCCGACAAGATCGTGGTCATGCATGACGGCATCGTCGAGCAGATGGGCACGCCGCTCGAGCTCTACGACAAGCCGGAAAACCAGTTCGTCGCCGGCTTCATCGGCTCGCCCGCGATGAATTTCCTCAAAGGCAAGCTGAAGGTCGAACGGCGCGGCGACGTTCGAGGGGCCGAACGGCGTCAAGCTGCCGCTGCAGACCGCGCCCGCCAATTCCGACGGCAAGCCGGTGGTCTATGGCGTGCGGCCCGAGCACTTCACCATCGCCGACGACGGCGCGGAAGCCGAGATCGTCGTGGTCGAGCCGACGGGCTCGGAGACCCAGGTGTTCGCCAAGCTCGGCGGCGAGCAGGTCGTCGCGGTGTTCCGCGAGCGCCACCAGTTCAGCTCCGGGCGACAAGGTCCGGCTCAAGCCGGACCCGACGCTCGTGCATCTGTTCGACGAGACGACTGGCAAGCGACTGAATAGCTGAACCGAATAGCTGAACCGGGAACAATCGGGAATTAAGAAGACGACTGAGAGAACGCTGAATAGCTGAAAATACAAAATATCGGGAGGAAGGACATGAACGATTTTACCCGCCGCTCGCTTCTTCAGGGCGGCACGGCACTGGCGGCGGCCGGTGCACTGACCGGACCTGCACTTCTCGACTTCGCCAAAGCCTGGGCACAGGCCTCGCCATGGAAGGCGGAGCCAGGCGCCAAGCTCACCGTGATGCGCTGGAAGCGCTTCGTGCCGGCGGAAGACGATGCCTTCAACGCCATGGTCGCCGCTTTCAAGGCGGCGACCGGCACCGAGATGAACGTGTTCTCCGAGTCCTTCGAGGACGTGCAACCGAAGGCTTCCGTGGCCGCCAACACCGGCTCGGGCATCGACCTCGCCTGGGGCCTGCACACGCTGCCGCAGCTGTTCCCCACCAAGGTCCTGAAGCTGAACGACGTTGCCGATTACCTCGGCAAGAAATACGGCGGCTGGACTGACGCCGCGCAGAAGACCTGCATGCAGGGCAGTGACTGGCTCGGCATCCCCGTCGCCACCGTCGGCGGCTACTACACCTACCGCAAGTCGGCAACCGACAAGGCGGGCTTCAAGGAGTTCCCGAAGGACTTCCCGGGCTTCCTCGAAATGTGCAAGGCGCTGAAGGCGAACAACACGCCGGCCGGCATGGCGCTCGGCCACGCCACCGGCGACGCCAATGGCTGGCTGCACGGGATGCTGTGGGGGCACGGCGCCTACACCGTCGACAAGGATGACAAGGTCATCATCAACTCGCCGGAAACCATCAAGGCGCTGGAATATGTCAAGGCGCTGTCGGACACCTTCATTCCCGGCGTCGCCTCCTGGAACGACGGCTCCAACAACAAGGCTTACCTGGCCGGCGAATTGTACTGCACGCTGAACGGCATCTCGATCTACATCGCCGCCAAGGACGATCCGACCAAGAAGGAACTGACGGAGGACACCTACCACGCGCTGTGGCCGGTGGGCCCGATCGGCAAGCCGACCGAACTGCAGCTCTGCGTTCCGATCCTGGCGTTCAACTTCACCAAGTATCCGAACGCGGCGAAGGCGTTCATCGCCTTCATGCTGGAGAAGGAGAACTACGACAAGTGGCTGACGGGCGCGCGGGGCTATCTCACCCACACGCTCAATGCCTATGACGGTTCGCCGATCTGGACTGCCGATCCCAAGAACACGGTGTTCCGCGAGGCCTCCAAGCGCGCGCTGCCGGCTTCCGGCATCGGCAAGGTCGGCGAGAAGCCGGCGACTGCGATCGCCGACTTCATCGTGGTCGACATGTTCGCCAACTACTGCACCGGCGCCAAGGATGCCAAGGGCGCCGTGGCGGAAGCCGAACGGCAGTTGAAGCGCATCTATCGCTAAGATGTGAGGGACGGGCGGCGGTCATCCGCCGCCCGTTTCGCTTATGCTAACGGGACATCGTGCGGGTTCCGCCCAGGAACCACCAGCCGAAGGAATCGGTAAATGGCTGATATCGCAATCGCGCCGGTCAGAGCCAAGCCGCAAATCCGCGAAGCAACTTCGTGGGATCAGCTCAAGCACAACAGGAACTGGCTGGCCATCTGGTTCATGCTGCCGGCGATGGCGTTCCTCATCCTCTTCCTCGCCTATCCGCTGGGCCTGGGCATCTGGCTTTCCTTTACCGACGCCAAGATCGGCCGCGCCGGCCAGTTCATCGGTCTTGAGAACTATGAATGGCTGTGGGACGACGGCATCTTCTGGCTCTCGATCTTCAACACGCTGCTCTACACTTTTGTCGCCAGCGCCATCAAATTCGCCATCGGCCTGTATCTCGCGCTGCTCCTGAACGAGCACATGCCGTTCAAGGCGATGCTGCGCGCCCTCGTGCTGATTCCCTTCATCGTGCCGACGGTGCTTTCCGCGTTGGCGTTCTGGTGGATCTTCGATTCGCAGTTCTCGATCATCTCCTGGTCGTTGAAACACATGGGGATCATCAGCCAGAACATCAATTTCCTCGGCGACGCCACCTGGGCGCGGGTTTGCGTGATCTTTGCCAACATCTGGCGCGGCGTACCGTTCGTGGCGATCACGCTGCTCGCTGGTCTGCAGACGGTGTCGCCCTCGCTCTACGAGGCCGCGACGCTTGATGGCGCGACGCGCTGGCAGATGTTCCGCCACATCACCTATCCCTTGCTGACCCCGATCATCGCGGTCGTGATGACCTTTTCGGTGCTGTTCACCTTCACCGATTTCCAGCTGATCTGGGCGATGACCCGCGGCGGCCCCGTCAACGCCACACATTTGATGGCGACCCTGTCCTATCAGCGCGCGATCATCGCAGGCCAATTGGGCGAGGGCGCCGCGATCTCGAACGCCATGATCCCGTTCCTGCTCGCCGCGATCATGGTGTCCTGGTTCGGATTGCAGCGCCGCAAGTGGCAGCAGGGGGAGAACAATGACTGATCTCCCAGCCACCAAGGTCGACCTGAAGACAATTCTGGCAACGCCGGCGCGCGACGATCACAGCGAAGGCATGAGCTATTTGCAGTCGGTGCCGCGACGGCTGGTGACGCTCTATCTGCCTCTGTCCATCATCGTCTTCGTCCTGCTGTTCCCGTTCTACTGGATGGGCCTGACGGCGATCAAACCGGATGAGCAACTGATCGATCTGGAAACCTACAGCCCATTCTGGACCTGGAATCCCACGTTCAAGCATTTCTACAAGCTGCTGTTCCAGAGCCACTATCCGCTCTGGCTGTGGAACACGATGTATGTCGCGGTCGGCGCCACGGCGCTGTCGATCTTTGCGAGCGTGCTTGCGGCCTACGCCATCGTGCGGCTGCGCTACAAGGGCGCCACCCTGGTCGGCGGTTTCATCTTCCTCGCCTACCTCGTGCCGCCGTCGATCCTGTTCATCCCGCTCGCCACCGTCGTGTTTCAGTACGGCCTGTTCGACTCGCCGATGGCGCTGATCCTGACCTATCCCACCATCCTGATCCCGTTCTCGACCTGGCTCCTGATGGGTTACTTCAAGACCATTCCGTTCGAGCTGGAGGAATGCGCGCTGATCGACGGCGCCAGCCGCTGGCAGATACTGCTCAAGATCGTGCTGCCGCTCTCCATCCCCGGCCTGATCTCGGCCTTCATCTTCTGCTTCACGCTGTGCTGGAACGAGTTCATCTACGCGCTCACCTTCCTGCAATCGGTGCAGAACAAGACCGTGCCGGTCGCGATCGTCAACGAATTCGTCGACGGCGACGTCTACCGCTGGGGCTCGCTGATGGCTGGCGCGCTGGCCGGCTCGCTGCCGCTGGTCATTCTCTATGCCTTCTTCGTCGAGCACTATGTGTCGGCGATGACCGGCGCGGTCAAAGAGTGACAAGGCGCGTAAGATAATCAAGCAAGAAGAAAAGGAGTGAGGTCTTGCACGTTCTGATCCTCGGAGCGGCCGGCATGGTCGGCCGCAAACTCAGTGAACGCCTGTTGAAGGACGGCCGTCTCGGCAACCGCGAGATATCAGGCATGACCCTGCAGGACGTGGTCGCGCCGGAGAAGCCGGCGAAGGCGCCGATGCCGGTCAAAGTGGTGGCGTCCGATTTTTCCGATGCCGGTGCCGCCGCCGGGCTGCTCGCCGACCGCCCGGAGGTGATCTTCCATCTCGCCGCCATCGTCTCCGGCGAGGCCGAGGTCGAGTTCGACAAGGGCTATCGCATCAATCTCGACGGCACGCGGCATCTCATCGAGGCAATCCGTCACGTCGGCGGCGGTTACAAGCCGCGGCTCGTCTTTACCTCGTCGATCGCCGTGTTCGGTGCGCCGTTCCCGGAAAAGATCGGCGACGAGTTCTTCCACACGCCGCTTACCAGCTACGGCACGCAAAAGCTGATCTGCGAGCTCCTGATCAACGACTACACCCGCAAGGGCATGCTGGAGGGCATCAGCATCCGCCTGCCCACCATCTGCGTCCGCCCCGGCAAGCCGAATAAAGCCGCCTCCGGCTTCTTCTCCAACATCATGCGCGAGCCCCTGGCGGGGCAGGAGGCCGTGCTGCCGGTCTCCGAAGACGTGCGCCATTGGCACGCCACGCCGAAATCGGCGGTCGGCTTCCTCGTCCATGCCGCTACCATGGATCTCGGCACCGTCGGTGCACGGCGCAATCTCTCGATGCCCGGTCTCTCCGCTACCGTCGGCGAGCAGATCGCCGCGCTTGAGCGCGTCGCCGGCAAGAACGTGGTCTCCCGCATCAAGCGCGTGCCCGATCCCGCGATCATCAGCATCGTCAATGGCTGGCCGCGCAATTTCTCGACGGAGCGTGCGGCAAAGCTCGGCTTCACTACGGCTGAGAAGACCTTTGACGACATCATCCGGATCCACATCGAGGATGAGCTCGGCGGCAAGTTCGCCGCGTAACACTTCCATGGCGAAAGTGGCCTGCATCGGCGAATGCATGATCGAGCTGCGGCAGGCGCCGGGCGGGCTGTTTTCGCGCGGCTTTGGCGGCGACACTCTGAACACGGCGGTCTATCTGTCACGCCTCGGCATCGCGACCGACTACATCACCGCACTCGGCGACGACTTCCTGAGCGACGAGATGATCGCCGGCTGGCAGGGCGAAGGTGTCGGCACTTCGCACGTGGCGCGGCTCAAGGGAAAACTGCCGCGGCATCTACATGATCGAAACGGACGCCAGGGGCGAGCGAAAGTTCTTCCACTGGCGCGAAAGCGCCGCCGCGCGTCAGCTGATGGACTTGCCCGAGACCGGCGACATCCTGCAGTCGCTCGCCGGCTACGACATCGTCTATCTCTCCGCGATCACGCTCTCGATCTATCGGCGAAGCGGGCCGCGCGCGCTTGTTCGCGGCCTTGAAGGACATTCGCCGGCGCGGCGTGCGCGTCGCCTTCGACACCAATTTCCGCGCCCGCGGCTGGCCCGATCTCGACATCGCGCGCCGCGTCTTCGGCCAGGCTTTCGAGACGGCGGATATCACGCTGGCCTCGACCGAGGATTTGCTGCCGCTCTGGCCCGGCGAAAGCAACGAAGTTTTGTTGGCACGCATCACAAGCCTGGAGGCCGTGCTGAAGCTCGCCGATCCCAAAAGCATCGTCCGCTCCGATGGCGCGAGCCATGAGGTGAGGGCGGCTCCTCTGACAAATCCCGTGGTCGACACTACCGCCGCCGGCGACAGCTTTGCCGCCGCCTATCTCGCCGCGCGGCTCGACGGCGCCGATCCCGTCGCCGCCGGCCCGCGCGGGACACGATCTCGCCGGCGTCGTGGTGTGCTATCCCGGTGCGATCATCCCCCGCTCGGCGATGCCGGCCTTCCGGCCGTCCATTTCGCTCAAGGCCTCGAAATGACTGCGTTACCAAAACAGCAACGAATTGCCGCCCTGTTCAAACAGGCCGTCGTCATCCCCGTCCTGACCATCGAGAAGGTGGAGCACGCGGTGCCGCTGGCAAAGGCGCTGGTGGCGGGCGGCGTGCGCACGCTGGAAGTGACGCTGCGCACCGACGCCGCGGTCGCCGCGGCGAAAGCCATCATTGCGGAAGTCCCCGACGCCATCGTCGGCATCGGCACTATCCTCAATCCCGATGATCTCGCGCGCGCACGCGCCCTCGGCGCGAAATTCGGCATCAGCCCCGGCCTGACGCCTGACCTGCTTGAAAGCAGCCGCCGCCAGCGATCTGCCGTTCGCGCCGGGCATTGCCACCGCCTCCGAACTGATGCAGGCGCTCGCCGTAGGTTTCGATACGGTGAAGTTCTTCCCGGCCGAGCAGGCCGGCGGTATCAAAACACTGCGCGCGCTGGCGGGCCCGTTCCCCAACGTTCGTTTCTGCCCGACCGGCGGCATCGGCGAGGCCAATGCCGCCACGTGGCTTGCCGAGCCGAATGTACTCTGCGTCGGCGGTTCCTGGCTCTGCCCAGCCGGCGATATCCGTAATGGCAACTGGGCCGGCATAACCGCCATGTGCGATTCCGCCATGAAATCGCTGAAACGCCCGTGAAATCCGCCCCCCGGTAGGCTACATATCCTCCCGATCAATTCGGGAGAACGCCATGACTGCCAGCATCGTTGGGTGGGCGCACACGCCCTTCGGAAAGTTCGACGCCGAAACCGTCGAGAGCCTCGTCGTCAAGGTCGCCAACGAAGCGCTGGCCGATGCCGGCATTGCGGCCGGCGACGTCGACGAGATCATGCTCGGCCACTTCAACGCCGGCTTCTCGCCGCAGGATTTCACCGCCTCGCTGGTGCTGCAGGCCGACCCGGCGCTGCGCTTCAAGCCGACCACGCGCGTCGAAAACGCCTGCGCCACAGGATCAGCCGCCGTGCACCAGGGCATCCGCGCCATCGAGGCCGGCGCCGCAAGAATCGTGCTGGTGGTCGGCGTCGAGCAGATGACGCGGACGCCGGCGGCCGAAATCGGCAAGAACCTGCTGAAGGCATCCTATCTGCCCGAGGACGGCGACACCGTCGGCGGCTTTGCCGGCGTGTTCGGCAAGATCGCGCAGAGCTACTTCCAGAAATACGGCGACCAGTCCGACGCGCTCGCGATGATCGCCGCGAAAAACCACAAGAACGGCGTCGCCAATCCCTACGCGCAGATGCGCAAGGATTTTGGCTTCGAGTTCTGCCGCGCCGAGAGCGAGAAGAACCCCTACGTCGCCGGCCCGCTGAAGCGCACCGATTGCTCGCTGGTCTCCGACGGCGCCGCCGCGCTGGTGCTGACCGACAGCGAGACCGCGAAAACCATGGGCAAGGCGATCAACTTCCGCGCTACCGCGCACGCCCAGGATTTTCTGCCGATGTCCAAGCGCGACATCCTGCAGTTCGAGGGCTGCACGGTCGCCTGGCAGCGCGCGCTGCAGAAGGCGGGCGTGACGCTCTCCGATCTCTCTTTTGTCGAAACCCACGACTGCTTCACTGTCGCCGAGCTGATCGAATATGAAGCGATGGGCCTGACGCCGAAGGGACAGGGCTTTCGCGCCATCAAGGAAGGCTGGACGCTCAAGGACGGCAAGCTGCCGGTCAATCCGTCGGGCGGCCTGAAGGCGAAGGGCCACCCGATCGGCGCCACCGGCGTCTCCATGCATGTGATGACCGCGATGCAGCTCGCAGGCCAGGCGCCCGAGGGCATGCAGCTGCCGAACCCGAAGCTCGGCGGCATCTTCAACATGGGTGGCGCGGCCGTGGCCAACTACGTCTCGATTTTCGAGCCAGCGAAATAAGGCGGCAAGATTCTGAAGACCGAGCTGCGCGACATGATAAAGGATGCGTAGGGTGGGCAAAGGCGCGTACGCGCCGTGCCCACCTTCAAGAGCACGACGTGGAAGGAGGGCACGCTTCGCTTGCCCACCCTACGATCTACACGCAGGCGCTCAGACTACTCTCGAATATCGATGCTGCGCAGGATGATGCCGCGTGGGTTGCCCTCGAATGCGCCGTTCAGGAATTTGCGCGACGCGCACTGTTCGATCCGGTCGCGCAACCTGAGGAATTGTTCCTCGCGCAGGTCGTCCTTGGTCCACGGCACCTGGTCCATCTGATCCATCGCATGGTTGCTGATGGCGCAGGGGATTTCGTTTTCGCCGTCCAGCATGGAAAACTGCATGACCATTCGGCGGAATTCGAATCCGATGACGGCGCCGCGTTCGAGCATCAGGTGTCTCCGATCACTTTCGCTTTTTCACGGGGGGAGGATTGATCTCGGCGATCCTGCTGAGGCAAGCGGCCTCGGAATCATGCGGGCCTGAAACGAATGTCCCGCTGACTTTTGTCGAGTACCAGCCGGACCCGACGCCGAGTCGAAGCGCCTCTTCAGTCTGGACGTGACGCGGCGATAGATTTTGCATCTGATTCCCTGGGTTGGACGTAACAGCGGGCGCGGGCGCGAAAAGCCGCAGGACGGCGTCGATGTCGCGTGCACGCGACTGGCGCTGCTCTGCGCCCTTTCCCGGCAAATAGCTATCGCTTTCTGACAAATCGCTTGCATTTCGCCGGAAAAGGGCGGCCATCGCCTTGTTATCCCGCGGTCTCATAGCCATCTGTGAGAGGCAAACGGGAAATCATGTCGAATGAAGATTCGTGTCGGATACGAGATCGTCTACGACTTCCCGCAGCCGACACCGATGATCATGGTGCTGGGAACGCACTTCACGCGCGCCTCCGACGTCATCGTTCCCGACTATCTGACCGTTAGTCCCTCCGTCACGATCTCTCCCTATCGCGACGGTTTCGGCAACTGGTGCAGCCGCATCCTCGCCCCGGCCGGCCGGGTGCGCCTCGCCGCCGACGGCATTGTGCGAGACAGCGGGCTGCCGGATCCGGTGGTTGCTTCCGCTGGCCAGCATGCGGTGGAGGAGTTGCCCGCGGACACGCTGGTGTACCTGCTGGGCAGCCGCTATTGCGAGACCGACCGCCTGTCCGACATTGCATGGAAGCTGTTCGAGAAGACCCAGCCCGGCTGGCCGCGGGTTCAGGCCATTTGCGATTTCGTCCATCGTCATATCGCGTTCGGCTATGAACATGCCCGCGCGACAATGACGGCCGCGGAAGTCTATCCGTGAAGGCAAGGGCGTCTGCCGCGACTATGCGCATCTCGCGGTGGCCTTCTGCCGCTGCATGAACATTCCCGCCCGCTATTGCACGGGATATCTCGGCGACATGGGGACCGAGCCGCCTTACGCCCCCGGCGATTTCGCCGGCTGGTTCGAAGCCTATATCGGCGGACGCTGGCACACATTCGATCCGCGCAACAACGTGCCGCGGATCGGACGCATCCTGATCGCGCAGGGGCGCGACGCCTCCGATGTCCCGATCACGCAGACGTTCGGGCCGAATACCCTGGTCAGCTTCAAGGTATGGACCGACGAAGTCGCGGAAGCTGCTTCACCCGTATGACGGGCGCTCGCAGCGCGGATTACGCCTTCGGCTAATCCGCCCTTGGTGTCGGAATAGCAGAAATACCTGTTGACAATTCCGCAAATCAGTACTATCTTCCCGCCATCCCGTCCACGGAGGGACGTTTCGCGATCGTCACGGAACGTGGTGCGGGCTGCGATGGACGCTGCGGCGTCAGGCGGGCTCTGCTCGCCGGACGTAAACGCCGCGGCGTACGGCGAAATCGTGTGGTCCTGGCGCCGCGACCCTGGCGCTACGTTGGCGGTAAGTCCCGCCGGCAACGGGGGCAAGAAAGGCCGCTTCCCCGGGGAGAGCGCGTATAAGCCGTCAAACCATTGCGCGGGGAAGGCCGGGATGTCCCGGCTGTACCTGTCAAAGCCGTGTGCGTTCTTGACTACCCATTGCACACGGTGCTGCGGGCGCAGTCGGCGCCCGGCCTTCCCTGCGCCCTCTGTTCAAGAGAGGGCCGAAGGACTTGCATAACCCGGGCAAAATCGCGCCGCGGGAACGCGGACGTTTGACCCCGCGCATAACCCCATACCCCCCGCGCCGCTTGATCTTGGACCGGGCCTGCCGTTACGTGGCCGCACAAGCAACAACGCCGCGAAAATCCGCCGCCCGGGAGAAAACGCCGCACGATGGGACCGCTGAAGGGCATCAAGGTCATCGACATGACCAGCGTACTGATGGGGCCCTTTGCCACCCAGGCGCTCGGCGACTACGGCGCCGATGTCATCAAGGTGGAATCGCCCGACGGCGACGTGACGCGGCAGATCGGGCCGACCCGGCATCCCGGCATGGGCCCGGTGTTCCTCAACACCAACCGCAGCAAGCGCTCGATCTGCCTCGACCTGAAAAAGCCCGCCGGCCGCGAGGCCGTGCTGCGGCTGATCAAGACCGCCGACGTGCTGGTCTACAATGTGCGGCCGCAGGCGATGGCGCGGCTGCAGCTCGGCTACGACGTGGTGTCGAAGGTCAATCCGCGCCTGGTCTATGCCGGCGTGTTCGGCTTCGGCCAGGACGGGCCTTATGCGGCCAAGCCCGCCTATGACGATCTGATCCAGGGCGCCACCGCGCTGCCCGCGCTGATGGCGCAGACCTCCGAGGACGGCGTGCCGCGCTATGTGCCGAACGCGCTGGTCGACCGCATCGTCGGGCTCACGGCAGTCGGCGCGATCTGCGCCAGCCTCGTGCACCGTGACCGCACCGGGCAGGGCCAGCGCGTCGACATCCCCATGTTCGAGACCATGGCGAGCTTCGTGATGGGCGACCACATGGGCGGGCTCACCTACGATCCGCCGCTCGACAAGGGCGGTTACGCCCGCCATCTCTCGCGCGACCGCCGGCCCTACAAGACCTCCGACGGCTACATCTGCGTCATCGTCTACAATGACAAGCAGTGGGAAAATTTCTTCGCCGCCACCGGCCGCGACGATCTGCGCAAGGATCCGAAGTTTGCCACCTTCTCCGGACGCGCCAACAATATCGATGTCGTCTATGCCGAGCTCGCGCGCATCCTCGAGACCAAGTCGACCGCCGAATGGATGGAAATCCTGACTCATGCCGACGTGCCGGTCATGCCGATGCACGACCTCGAGAGCCTGCTGACCGATGAGCACATGGTGGCGACCGACCGCTTTCCCGTGGTCGATCATCCGACCGAAGGAAAGATCCGCAGCATGAAGGTGTCGGCGAACTGGTCGGCGACCCCGGTCGAGACCGACCGGCTGGCGCCGCGGCTCGGCGAGCACTAGGCGGAAGTGCTGCGCGAGGCCGGCTACAGCGATGATGAGATCGCAGCGATGGTGCGCGACGGCGTCACCAAAACTGTGGCGAACAAGTAGGGATCAACGATGGATTTCGCGCTCTCCGCCAACCAGGAATCGATCAGGGACGCCGTCGGCAAGATCTGCGAGCGCTTTGACGATGCCTACTGGCTGAAGAAGGACAAGGAGGGCGGCTTTCCCGCCGACTTCCATATGGCGCTGGCCGATGCCGGCTGGCTCGGCATCTGCATCCCCGAGGAGTATGGCGGCTCGGGGCTCGGAATCACCGATGCCGCGATCATGATGCGGACGATTTCCGAATCCGGCGCCGGCATGTCGGGCGCCTCGGCCGTGCATATGAACGTGTTCGGGCTCAATCCTGTCGTGGTGTTCGGCACCAAGGAGCAGTGCCATCGCATGCTGCCGGGCATCGTCAGCGGCCGCGACCGCTCCTGCTTTGCCGTCACCGAGCCGAACACCGGCCTCAACACGACGCAGCTGAAGACGCGCGCGGTGCGCAAGGGCGACAAATACATCGTCAACGGCCAGAAGGTCTGGATTTCTACCGCGCAGGTCGCCAACAAGATCCTGCTGCTGGCGCGCACCACGCCGCTGGAAGAGGCAAAGAAACCGACCCATGGCTTGAGCCTGTTCTACACCGATTTCGACAAGCAGCGTGTCGCCGTGCACGAGATCGAGAAGATGGGCCGCAAGCCCGTCGACTCCAACGAGCTGTTTTTCGAGAATTTCGAGATCCCGGTCGAGGATCGCCTCGGCGAAGAGGGCCGCGGCTTCGAATACATCCTGCACGGCATGAACCCCGAGCGCATCCTGATCGCTGCGGAAGCCGTTGGGCTCGGCATGGTCGCGCTGTCGCGGGCCAGCGGCTATGCCAAGAGCCGCATCGTGTTCAATCGTCCGATCGGCATGAACCAGGCGATCCAGCATCCGCTGGCCAAGAACTGGATGGAGCTGGAAGCGGCCTGGCTGATGGTGATGCGCGCGGCGTGGCAATACGACCAGAACATGCCCTGCGGTCCCGCCGCCAACTCCGCGAAATATCTGGCCGCCGAAGCCGGCTTCCGCGCCTGCGAGCAGGCCGTGATGACCCATGGCGGATTCGGTTACGCCAAGGAGTATCACGTCGAGCGTTATTTGCGGGAATCCCTGATCCCGCGCATCGCCCCGATCTCGCCGCAGCTCATTCTCAGCTTCGTCGCCGAGAAGGTGCTGGGCCTGCCGAAGTCGTATTGAGATGCGGATGATTGTGAGGGACGCGCGCTGTTTCCTCTCCCTCCCCTGAAAGGCGCGCGAGGGCTGGGGTGCGGGGTCTGCCGCCGCGGAAAGACTTGATCCCCTCCGGGCTCACTGCGTGAGCCGACGCTCCCGGAATGACGAAGGGGAGGTTTGCACCATGAGCTACATCAACGGCGTCGGCCTCACGTCCTACGGCAAGCACGAAGGCTCGTCCTCGCTCGACCTCATGAGCAAGGCGGCCGCGCAGGCCATTGCCGATGCCGGCCTCAAGCGCTCGGAGATCGACGGGGTGCTGTGCGGCTACAGCACGGTGTCCCCGCACATCATGCTCGCCACCGTCTTCGCCGAACATTTTGGCATCCGCCCGAGCTACGCCCACGCCGTGCAGGTCGGCGGCGCCACGGGTCTCGCCATGACCATGCTGGCGCATCAGCTCGTTGATAGCGGGGTAGTCAAGAATGTGCTGGTCGTCTCCGGCGAGAACCGGCTGACCGGTCAGAGCCGCGACGCCTCGATCCAGGCGCTGGCCCAGGTCGGCCATCCCGACTACGAGGTCTCGCTCGGGCCGACCATTCCCGCCTATTACGGCCTCGTCGCTTCCCGCTACATGCACGAATATGGGGTGACGGAAGAAGACCTCGCCGAATTCGCCGTGCTGATGCGCGCCCATGCCTGCACCCATCCCGGCGCCCAGTTCCATGAGCCGATCACGGTGGCGGACGTGATGGCTTCGAAGCCGGTGGCGAAGCCGCTCAAGCTACTCGATTGCTGTCCGGTCTCCGATGGCGGCGCAGCCTTCATCATCAGCCGCGAGCCGACAGGGGCGGCCGGCATCCGCGTGCGCGGCTGCGCGCAGGCACATACCCATCAGCACGTCACCGCCGCGCCCGCGCTGAGCGAGCTCGGCGCAGAAATCTCGATCGCCAAGGCCAAGGCTGCTTCGGGGCTCGCGATCTCCGATGTGCGTTACGCCGCGGTCTACGACAGCTTCACGATCACGCTGGCGATGCTGCTCGAAGACCTTGGCCTCGCCAAGCGCGGCGAGGCCGCGGCGCGCGTGCGCTCCGGTTACTTTCAATCGCAACGGCGAGATGCCGCTCAATACCCATGGCGGCCTGTTGAGCTACGGCCATTGCGGCGTCGGCGGCGCGATGGCGCATCTGGTGGAAACCCATCTGCAGATGACGGGACGCGCGGGCGACCGTCAGGTGCGCGACGCCTCGATCGCGCTGCTGCATGGCGACGGCGGCGTGCTGTCGTCCCACGTCAGCATGTTCCTGGAGCGGGTGCGATGAGCGAAAAACTCGCCGACTGGACCAAGGGCGCGGAGGCCATCGTCTACCAGCACTGCGCCGCGTGTGGCGCTCGCCAATATTTCCGCCGCAGCTTCTGCGCCGCCTGCGGCGCGCCGGACCCGGAAGAAAAACGTGCCAGCGGCGAGGGGACGGTCTACGCCGCCTCGCTGGTCTGCCGCGCCGCCACACCGGAGACCAGGGCGCACGTGCCCTACAATATTCTGCTGGTGGATACGTCAGAAGGCTTTCGCATGATGGCGCACGGAGACAGCGACCTCGCCATCGGCGACAAGGTTTTCGCGCGCTACAAGCAATTTGCGGGACGGCTGGTGCCTTGTTTCGAGAAGGTGAAGTGATTCGTTGCCGTCACCGCACGTAGAGCACGACGCTGGCGATGACGAGCATCGCCGTCACCGCCAGCATCTGCGCAAGCGCTTCCGAGGCCGCCCTCTTGGTGGCTTCCTTCATGTCTATCTCCCTAGACGTGGGCGCGATTCATCGTGGCGCGCCAAGACTTACGGCGACAAGGCGCGCAGCGACGATCGTATTGGTTACTCGGAACACCCCGCGACGATGGTCCGCCCTAAGATCAAGTCCCCACTCGGGCGAGTATCGACGGTCCCACGGTCGAACAGTATTGAGGCGGGATTTTGACTCGGTTGTGTTGCTCTGGAGTCGGCAGCCGGATATCGTTTTGACCAGAAAACAGTTGGAAACCCCAAGGAAACTCATAGGCTAAGAGGCAACACCATGGCCCGCATCGACTACAGCGACCCCGCGAAGCACAACGAGCGCACCAAGGAACTGCTCGGCAAGAATCGCAATGCCAACATCTTCCGCATGATGGCGCATTCGCCGAGCTATCTCGAGCAATATTGCCGGCTCGGCGGCGCGATCCGCCACAAGGGCGAGCTCGATCCGATCGTGCGCGAGCTTGCGATCACCCGCACCGGCATTCTGTGCCAGGCGCCCTACGAGATCGTGGCGCACAAGCGGATCGGCAAGAATGTCGGTGTTACCGACGAGCAGAATGAGGCGCTGGAGAACTGGCAGCAGGCAGCCTGCTTCGACGAGACCCAGCGCGCCGCGCTCACCTTCACCGACGAGATCGTCAAGCTGCACAAGCCGACCGATGCGACCTTCAACGCGATCCGCGCCAAGCTGTCGCCGGCCGCGCTGGTCGAGCTGCAGCTTTCGGTCGGTTTCTACATCATGACCTCGAAATTCCTGGAAACCTTTGCGATCGACCTGCAGCCGGTGGCGGAGGTGATCAGCTGAACCGATCCACAGATTAAAATCTTTCTTCGGCCGCCTTGATCGGCCGCGCGGCAATGGTCCATAAGCGGCGTCCTCGCCGAGACGACGTAATTACCCGCGGCGAGTTGGAAGGTCTGGCGTGGCGAACATCTTTGGCAAGATTGCGCAGGAACTCGGCGTTCGAGATCAGCAGGTCGAAGCGACGGTCGGGCTGATCGACGGCGGAGCAACCGTACCGTTCATCGCCAGGTACCGCAAGGAAGTCACCGGCGGGCTCGACGACGCGCAGTTGCGCACGCTGGAAGAGCGCTTGACCTATCTGCGCGAACTCGAGGAACGCCGCACCGCCATCCTCAATTCGATCCGCGAGCAGGGCAAGCTCGATGCTGCGCTGGAGGCTTCGATCCTCGCCGCCGACACCAAAGGACGGCTGGAAGACATCTATTTGCCGTTCAAGCCGAAGCGCCGCACCAAGGCCGAGATCGCCAGGGAAGCCGGGCTGGAGCCCTTGGCCGAGTTGCTGCTGATGCGGCCCGAGACCGACCCGCTGGCTGCGGCTGCCGGCTTCGTCAATCCTGAGAAGGAAGTGGCAGACAGCGCCGCCGCGCTCGAAGGCGCCCGCGCGATTTTGGTCGAGCGGTTTGCGGAAGACGCCGATCTGATCGGCCAGCTCCGCGAGGCGATGTGGTTGAACGGCCGGATGGTCTCGACGGTCCGGCGCGGCAAGAAGACCGAGGGTGAGAAGTTCAAGGACTATTTCGATTTCAGCGAGCCGCTGACCAAGCTGCCATCCCACCGCATCCTGGCGATGTTTCGCGGCGAGAAGGAGGAGATTCTCGAGCTGCAGCTGCAGCCCGATGCGGCGGCCGCAGATGCCAGCACGACCAGCACCTATGAGCGCAAGATCATGCAGCGCTTTGCCATTTCCGACCAGGGTCGCGCCGGCGACAAGTGGCTCGTAGAAACGGCTCGCTGGGCGTGGCGCACCAGGATTCAGGTGCATCTCAACATCGACTTGCGCATGCGGCTGTGGACTGCCGCGGAAACGGAAGGCGTGCGGGTCTTCGCCTCGAACCTCCGCGACCTGCTGCTGGCAGCACCAGCCGGTGCGCGCGTTACCATGGGGCTCGATCCTGGCTTCCGCTCCGGCGTCAAGGTCGCGGTGGTCGATGCCACCGGCAAGGTGGTGGACACCGTGACAGTCTATCCGCACGAGCCGCAGCGGCAGTGGGACGAAACCCTGGCGACGCTCGGCAAGCTCGCGGTCAAGCATCGCGTCGATCTCGTCGCGATCGGCAACGGCACCGCGTCGCGCGAGACCGACAGACTGGGCGGCGACTTGCTGAAACTGCTGCCGGATCTGAAGATGTCGAAAATCGTCGTCTCGGAAGCCGGCGCTTCGGTCTATTCGGCGTCGGCTTTTGC
The DNA here is from genome assembly GCA_963726865.1 of uncultured Alphaproteobacteria bacterium. Taxonomy (GTDB): domain Bacteria; phylum Pseudomonadota; class Alphaproteobacteria; order Rhizobiales; family Xanthobacteraceae; genus Bradyrhizobium. The sequence continues at coordinate 85,997 of CAVSEE010000021.1, forward strand.
GTCGGAAGAGTTGCCCGATCTCGACGTCACGCTGCGCGGCGCGGTGTCGATCGCCCGGCGTCTGCAGGACCCGCTGGCCGAATTGGTGAAGATCGACCCGAAGGCGATCGGGGTCGGCCAGTACCAGCACGACCTCAGCGAATCCAGGCTGGCGCGCTCGCTCGATGCCGTGGTCGAGGATTGCGTCAATGCCGTCGGTGTCGATGCCAACACCGCTTCCGCGCCGCTGCTCGCACGGGTGTCGGGCATCGGTGAGGGTCTGGCGCAAAGCATTGTGCAGCACCGCGACGCCAATGGCCCCTTCAAGTCGCGCAAGGGCTTGAAGGACGTACCGCGGCTCGGCCCAAAGGCGTTCGAGCAATGCGCCGGGTTCCTGCGGATCAATGGCGGCACCGATCCGCTCGATGCCTCCGGCGTGCATCCGGAATCCTATCCGGTGGTGCGGCGAATTCTTGAAGCGACGAAGAGTGATATCAAGGCGCTGATCGGCAATGCCGAGATCGTCCGCCAGTTGAAGCCGCAGGCGTTCATCGACGAGACGTTCGGCTTGCCCACGGTGACCGACATCTTGCGCGAACTGGAAAAGCCCGGCCGCGATCCGCGCCCGGCTTTCAAGATGGCGGTCCTGAAAGAGGGCGTCGAGACCATCAAGGACCTCAGGCGCGGCATGATCCTGGAGGGGACGGTGACCAACGTCGCCGCGTTCGGCGCCTTTGTCGATATCGGCGTGCACCAGGATGGTCTGGTGCATATCTCCGCCATGTCCAAAACCTTCATCAAGGATCCGCGCGAGGTCGTGAAACCCGGCGACATCGTCAAGGTCAAGGTGCTGCAGGTCGAGGCTGCCCGCAAGCGCATCGCATTGACGCTGCGTCTCGATGACGAGGTCGCGAAGGCCGGCGGGGCTGCGAAGGGCCAGACGGGCGCAAAATCGAGTGCATCGCGCAAATCGGCAGCGCCGAAGCCGGCGTCGCCTTCCGGCGGCGGCGCGCTCGCCGAGGCGCTGCGGCGTGCGGGCGAGAAGCCCGGGCGCGGCAAGCCCGGCAGGTAGAAAGGAGCTTAGCTCGAGGTCATCAAGTCGACCTTGGTGTTGGCGATGATCAGGCGGTCGGCGAGCAATTTCGCAAGGTTGCGCATGACGTGCTCGCCGGCGCGGGGGTGCTGCTTGCGGAAGCGCTCGAAGTCCTTCAGCACGACTTCCACGGCGGTTGCCGACATGTCGGCCAGCACGTCGGCGGAACGATGCGGCTCCAGCAGCGCCATTTCGCCGAACGGCATGCCGGCGGTGAGGGTCGCGAGCCGCACCCCGTCGGGCAGCGTGACGTGCACCGCGCCGCTGCGCAGGAAGTAAAGCGAGGTGGCCGGGTCGCCGGCAGAAATGATCTTTTCGCCGGCCTTGTACTGCCTGACCGTTCCGATCGAGGCGAGGTCGGTCAGCTCCTCCGGCGAGAGGCCCGCGAGCAGCGGCTGCTCCGACAGTTCCGTGATTTCGTGGAAGTCGATCGCGCCGCCGTAGCGGTAGACGAGTTGGTCCTCCGCCCATTCGATGGCGGTGTCGAGGAGATAGAAGTCGCGGACGTTCTTCAGGCTGCCGCTCCATTCCCGGATGATGTCCCACTCCCGTGACCCACGCTTCACGCCAGCCAGGATCACCGTGACGTGTTGGGCGGCCAGCTCACGGAACTCCTCGGCGACCAGCCGCGCGCCGGCTCGCGTCAGCGAGGTGACGCGGTGCAGGTCGAAGATGACGAATTGCGGCCGCTGGCGGGATGCCAGCTGGCGCGTGACATAGTCGACGTTGGAAAAGGACAGCGTGCCGACCAGTTCGATGACGCGGACCTGCTCATGATGGGTAGCGATAATCTCGCGCTCGCGCGGCCGGCGGCTGCGCCGCGAGGGATTCTTGCCGATGGTGTAATCGGCAATGATGGAGGTCCGCGCGTCGTCGCTGCGGTTGAGCATATGCAGATCGTAGTGCGACGACAGCGCCTCGCACACCTTGATGCCGCGCACGCTGTTGCCGTGCTTGTCGAGCTTTGGCGAGTAGCTGCCGAGCCCCAGCCGCGCCGGCAGCGCCGCCAGAATGCCGCCGCCGACGCCGCTCTTGGCGGGGATGCCGACGCGGTAGATCCATTCGCCGGCATAATCGTACATGCCCGATGACGTCATCACCGACAGGGTGCGGGCGATGGCGTAGGGGGTCATCACCTGCTGACCCGTCACGGGATTGAGGCCGCGGTTCGCCAGCGTCGCCGCCATGACGGCAATGTCGCGGGCACTGACCAGGATGGCGCATTGCCGGAAGTAAACGTCGAGCACGGAATCGACGCGGTCTTTCAGCACGGCGTTGGTACGCAGCAGATAGGCAATGGCGCGGTTGCGGTCGCCGGTGGCGCTTTCGGACGCGTAGACCGCATCGTCGACGCCGAGCTCGCGGCCGGCGAAGCGGCCGAGCGCCTCGCGGATATATTCAAAAGCGCCGTCGCCCTTGGCTTCGTGGATCAGGCCGGAGCAGGCGATGGCGCCGGCATTGACCATCGGATTGAAAGGATGGTTCTCGGCGTTGAGGCGGATCGAGTTGAAGGGATCGCCCGACGGCTCGACGCCGATCGCGCTTTCGACGCGCGCCGCGCCCAGCGTGTCGAGCGCCAGCGCGAACACGAAGGGCTTCGACATCGACTGGATGGTGAAGGGGACGTTGCTGTCGCCGACCTCGTAGACGTGGCCGTCGAGCGTGGCGAGGCTGATGCCGAAATGGGCAGGGTCGGCCTTGCTGAGCTCGGGGATGTAGTCGGCGACGGCGCCGTCTTCATCACCGGCAAACTTTTCGAGGCACTGGTCGAGAAACCGCAGCAAAGGCGGCTTCGAGCTGGCCCAGGTCGAATGATCGGCTTTCATTTGCCTCGTTTTGCACCGCAATCAGGGCGCGCGCAACTGGCTCGGCACCGGAAGTTGGCCGCGCACGAGGAACAAGGCGCGAGCAGGACGGTGGGGGCAAGGATCGCAAGCCCAAGCAACGTGATCTGCATCTGCGACAGCGGCATGATGCCGCCGCCGGGTGTTGCGACCACGAAGCCGCCGATGATCAGCAGCACGCGCAGCGGCCATTCCAGCGCGCCGGTGTGGCGGAGATCGCCGACAAAGGCCTGGTAGCCCTGAATGCCGCCGCAGATGAACAGCGTGCCGAAAGCGGCTAGCCCCATCAGCCCGAGGCCGGCGAGATAGGGGCTGTCGCCCTGCAGCACCAGCGCGGGGTTCAGCACGAAGAAGAACGGGATGAAGTAGATGATGCTGCCGACCCACATCGACTCCCAGCCGGTCTTCATCGCGGGCGACCCGGCGATGCCGGCGGCGGCAAAGGAGGCGATCGCCACCGGCGGCGTGATCGAGGACAGCATGCCCCAATAGAAGATGAACATGTGCACGGCCATCTTGTTGAGCCCGAGCTTTTCCAGCGCGGGCGCCACCAGGATGGCGAGGAAGATGTAGCAGGCGGTCGTCGTCAGCCCGAGGCCGAGCACGAGGCTGGTGAAGGCGCACATCACCAGCAGCAGGAACGCGTTGTCACCGGCGAGCCGCAGCAGGTCGTTGGCGAGGCTCGAGACCACGCCGGTCATGGAGAAGGCGCCGATCAGGAGGCCGCAGCCGGCGAGAATGCCGACCAGCTCGACGAAGGTGCGGCCGTTGACCTCGAGGAATTTGCTGATGGTCGACGTCGTCCAGCGCGTGTCCTTGGAGAAAAACTGGTTCAGCACCAGCAGCAGAGCGGTGGCGTAGAACGGCGCGTGGCTCTCGCGCTTGAAGTGCAGCAGCATCACGATCAGGAGCGCGATGACGAAGATATAGTACCAGCCTTCCTTGATCGTATCCCAGATCTTCGGCAGTTCGCTGCGCGGAATGCCCTTCAGGCCGTGGCGGGCGGCGTAGGAGTCGACCTGCATGAACAGGCCGATGTAGTAGAGCGCGGCCGGAATGATCGCGGCCACCGCGACCTCGGCGTAGCTGACATTGAGGAATTGCGCGATCACAAACGCGGTTGCGCCCATCACCGGCGGCGCCAGCACGGCGCCGGTCGAAGCGCAGGCCTCGATGGCGCCGGCATACGATGCGCGAAAACCGCTCTTCTTCATGACGGGAATGGTCATGGTGCCGGCGGTGAGCACGTTGGAGATGATCGAGCCCGACATCATGCCGAGCAGGCCGGAGGCGAAGATGCAGACCTTGGCCGCGCCGCCACGGAACGTGCCGCACAGCGCAAAGGCGATGTTGATGAAGAATTTGCCGGCGCCGGTCATCATCAGCGCGGTGCCGAACACCAGGAAGCCGATCACGGTGTCGGCAAAGGCCTGGATCGGAATGCCGAGCAGGCTCTCGCCCGACAGCACGTGATAAGAGGTCGCCTGTTCGAGCGTGGACTCCGTGCCGCGGAACGGCCCGAGCCATTTGGCGTCGGCAAACAACGGATAGACGGTGAACGGCAACACGCTGAGCAGCAGGCTCCAGCCGCCGGTGCGGCGCAGCGCTTCCATCAGCACGAACCACATGATGAGGCCGGCCACGATGACGTAGGTCGGCGCGCCCCCGAACTCCCAGCCGGCTTCCGCCGCCTTGCGCACGGTGCGCATCAGCACGATGGAGGAGGCGAAGGTCGCCACAAAGAACAGCAGATCATACCAGGGGATGCGGTCGAGCGGCGCGGTCTCCGTTCCCGGAAAGATCAGGAACGTGAAAGGCAGCATCAGCGCGATCAGCAGATAGAAATATTCGGTATTGAGCTGGGTGTAGCCGATGAAGAAGCGCAGCGAGAATTGCTGGTTGATGCAGAGCAGGATGACGGCGGCGGTTGCCACCACCAGCGCCCAGCGCCAGGCTCCGCGCAGGCTGCGCACGCGCGTGACCTCGGCCTCCTGCATGTTCGCATGCGGGTCCTCGAATACGATCTTTTTCGAAGCCGCTGCGGCGACAGTATCGGATACAGACATGATCAATTCCCCTGTCGTGCCGCGCCTCGGCTATTACTGTTGTTCGAACCCATTGGGCATGTTCGCTTTGGCGAGCGCAGCGGCGCGCGCCTTCATCCAGCCGTCGAGGAACGCATTCGCGTCCGAAGGCGGGTTGTTCTTGTTGTAGTCGGCCCACGCAGAGGCCAATACGTCCTGCCGCTTGTAGAGCCCGCTATTGTGGGCCTCCTGTTCGGCGGTCCATTGCCCGGCTTCCTTCAGCGCCTTCACCGCGCCGGGGTGGACCGGAACCACCCAATTTTTGGTCTGGCGGCTCGCGGCGAGGCCACCCGCGCCGGGCGCGGCGTCCTTGTAGGCGTCGTAGCCGTCGATCATCGCTTTCGTGATCGCATAAACCTGGTCCAGCGGCTGCGACGCATGGGCGACGTAGATCGGGTAGGGGAAATTGCCGAGCTCGACCGGCTTGTCCGGCGAAATCCCCGCACCGCAGGTGGCGGTCTGCGGGAACATGTAGAAGGCGATCTTGGTCACGCGCGCCCAGCCCGCGGTGTCACTCTTCGGCATGGGCGGCCAGACGATGCCACGCGGCGATGTTTCGAGCTCCTTGGCGGGGCCGGTGATGGTGGTGCCATACGCCGCGTCGACGTCGTTGTTGATCAGGCCCTTCCACATCGCGCCATAGCTGGCAAATTCTACGATCTTGACGTCGCTCTCGGTCAGCCCGGCGAAGGCGATTACCGCAAGTGCGTTTTGATTGAGCGAGGGGGAGCCTACGACAAAGCCGATGCGCTTGCCCCTGAGGTCCTTGACCTGCTTGACGCCGGTGTCGGCTGCGACGCCAAGCGCGCCGCAGTTGCAATCGATCGACGACAGCAGCATATGCAGCGGCTGCGGGCCCCATTCCCTGCTGCCGAATTCGAACAGGCCCTCCTGCGCGAAATACGATCCGGTACCCATGGCGGAAGCAACCGCGCGCTTGGCGCGCAGCGGCGCGAGCCGGGCAACGTCGTTGCCAGCCGGCAGCACGCGGACGTCGCTGCCGTATTTGTCCTTCATCATCTTGCCGACCGCGACGGTGATGTTGAAGCCGGCGGTCCCGGTGTCATAGGCGGTCATCGTCATGGTCGGCGGCAGCTTGACGTCCTCGGCGCGCGCCGGGGCGATGGCAATGAGCGAAAGCGAAGCGAGAATGGCGGATGAAAGCGCCAGCATTCGGCGGATCATGTTCCCCTCCCACGATGTTTCGCCGGGCAAGACGTTTGCCCGGCGCCGACGTCATTCAAATCCGTTCGTCATGTTGGCCTTGGCGAGCGCCGCGCCACGCGCCTTCATCCAGCCCTCAAGGAAGGCCTTGTCGTCCGAGGGCGGACTGCTCTTGTTGTAGTCCGCCCAGGCCGAAGTCAGCACTTCCTGCCGCTTGTACAGCGCGTTGTTGTGCGCCTCCTGCTCGGCGCTCCACTGGCCGGCTTCCTTCAGCGCCTTCACGGCGCCGGCATGCACCGGGACCACCCAGTTCTTGGTCTGACGCGCCGCAGCCAGGCCGCCCGCGCCGGGCGCGGAGTCCTTGTAGGCGTCGTAGCCGTCGATCATCGCCTTGGCGATCGAATAGATCTGGTCCGCCGGCTGCGAGACGTAGGCGACGAAGATCGGGTAGGGGTAATTGGCGAGCTCGATCGGTTTCTCGGGCGAGATGCCGGCGCCGCAGGTGGCGGTTTGCGGAAAGAAGAACAGGCCGACCTTCTTCATGCGCTCCCAGCCGGCGGTGTCGTTCTTGGGCAGCGGCGGCCAGACCAGGCCGCGCGGCGAGGTCTCGGCTTCCTTCGCCGGTCCCGTGATGGTGGTGCCGAAGGCGGCGTCGACGTCGTTGTTGACGAGGCCCTTCCACATCGCGCCGTAGCTCGCGAACTCGACGATCTTGACGTCGCTCTGCGTCAGCCCGCCGAAGGCGAGCACCGCAAGCGAGTTCTGGTTCAGCGCGGGCGAGCCGACGACGAAGCCGACGCGCTTGCCTTTGAGATCCTTGATATCCTTGACGCCGGCATCGGCGGCGACGCCGAGCGAGCCGCAGTTGCAGTCGACCGACGACAGGATCAGCTGCAGCGGCTGCGGACCCCATTCCCTGGCGCCGAACTCGAACACGCCTTCCTGCGCGAAATACGTGCCCGATCCCATCGCGGAGGAGATCGCGCGCTTGGCGCGCAAGCGGAGCGAGGCGGGCGACGTCGTTGCCGGCCGGCAGCACGCGAACGTCGCTGCCGTATTTGTCCTTCATCATCTTGCCGACGCCGACGGTGATGTTGAAGCCGGCCGTGCCGGTGTCGTAGGCGGTCATCGTCATGGTCGGCGGCAGCTTGACGTCGTCGGCAAGCGCCGATGTGGCTGCAAACAGCGACAGCGAAGTGATAACGGCAGGCGTAAGCGCCAGCGTCCGGCGGATCATGTTTCCTCCACGTGGTTTCGCTAAGCGAAACGATTGTTCTTGTTGGCTGGAACCTGTCGTCGCGATCGCGACTGCAGTGCTCAAAGCGTTAGACGTTCAATATAGCGTGCGGAACAGACAGATTGTCGCGGACAAAAGTCTAACGCCCTGCTGCGCGCTCTAGAATTCGACGATTGCAATGGCCTGTCCTTCGGCAACGACATCATCAAGCTTGACGAGTATCGACTTCAGTTTTCCCGCAGCGGTCGATGCCACCGGAATTTCCATCTTCATCGCTTCGACGAATGCAATGTCGTCGCCATCACTGATGCTGCCGCCGACTTCCACGGGAAGTGCACACACGCGTCCTGCAACTTCGGTGACGATCTTGATCTCTGGCATGCCACGCTCCCCGGCCGAATGACGATTGGCGCACGCGCCTCGGCAACGGCTTTTTGTTGTGGCGGCAGATTGCCTGAGGTAGCTTGTTCTGCAAGTGGAATTTTATTCCGTATCCCGGAATGGGAGCATGGCATGGGACGGCGCTCGGAACGGCTTAGCAAGCAGGGAATGCTCGCCAGCGATCTCTCTGGCGATGGCGATGTGATCCAGGTGGTATCGCGGGCCTTCGATGTGCTGCGATGCTTCGAGGGACACGAGGCGCGGCTCGGCAATCTCGAAATCTCCAACCGCTGCGGACTGCCGCGCTCGACGGTGTCGCGCCTGACGCACACGCTGACGCGGATGGGCCAGCTGGTCTACCTGCCGCGTGACCAGAAGTATCGCATCGGCCCGAGCGCGGTGGCGATGAGCACCTCGATGATGAAAGGGCTGCAGCTGCGCAATTTGATCCGGCTGCGCCTGCAGGACGTCGCCGAGCATCTGCCCGGCACCGTCGGCTTCGTCATCCCGGACCGCTTTCATCTCGTCTATCTCGAATTCGCGCGCGCGGCGAATGCGCTCGGCCTGCATGAGAGCACCGGCAGCCGCATCAGCATGGCGAGCACGGCGGCGGGCAGCGCCTATCTCGCCGCGCTCGATCCTGCGGTCTGTGACGCCCTGTTCAACGAAATGGAGCGCGAGACGCCGGATGCGGCGAAGCTCGCGCGCTCGCGCATCGAGGCCAACCGCCGTTCGCTGCGCGAAAATGGCTACGTCACCGCGTTTGGCACCTGGAGCCCGCATATCAACGGCTGCGCCGTGCCGCTGTGGTCGCCGCAATACCAGACCTATGTCGTGGTGACGATCGGGCTGTTGTCGGCGATGTATGACGAGAAGCGTATCCACAAGGAAGCCGCACCCCGGATGCTGGACCTTGCCGCCGCCGTCGGCGCGCTGGTCGAAGGCGACGGCGATATCTTTGCCAACCGGCTGGAGCGAAAATCGCTTCCTGTGCCGGCGCACAACAATAATAAAATAATGACGGAGGAGACGAATGGTCTGGAAGCCGGAACTCGACGACCTCGCCCGGCGCGAAGCGTTCGCGCGCGAGATGGGAGGCGTTGACAAGGTCAAGCGACAGCGCGACCAGGGCCGGCTCACCGTTCGTGAGCGCATCGAAAAGCTCACCGACAAGAACAGTTTTCACGAGATCGGCGCGATCGCAGGGATCGGCGAGTACGACCAGCAAGGCGAGCTGCAGCAGCTGACGCCGGCCAACTGCGTGTTCGGCCGCGCCAGGATCGACGGCCGCACCGTGGTGGTGGTCGGCGACGACTTCACCGTGCGCGGCGGCTCGGCCGATGCGTCGATTTCCGCAAAGCCGCTGATGGCCGAGGAGATGGCGCATGATTTCCGCCTGCCGATCATCCGCGTCATCGAAGGCTCCGGCGGCGGCGGCTCGGTGAAGACGATCGAGACGCGGGGTGCTGCCAATCTGCCCGGCGGCGTCGGCGGCACGCGCATGTATTACTTCACGACGCACAACCTGTCGCGCGTGCCAGTGGTGGGCCTCGGGCTCGGTTCGGTCGCAGGCCTCGGCGCCGCGCGCTTTGCGGCGAGCCACTACTCGGTCATGACCCGGAATTCCGCGATGTTCGTCGCGGGGCCACCGGTGGTGAAGCGGCTCGGCCAGGATCTGACCAAGCAGGAACTTGGCGGCGCCGATATCCAGACCCGCGCCGGCGGCGCCGATCATGCCGTCGATACCGAGGAAGAGGCGTTCGAGTGCGCCAAACGCTTCCTGTCTTATCTGCCGTCGTCGGTCTACGATTTGCCGCCGACCGTCCCCTGCACGGATGATCCGGCGAGAGCTGAGGAATCGCTGATGAAGGCGGTGCCGCGCAGCCGCCGCCAGGTCTACAAGATGCGGCCGATCATCAATGCCGTCGTCGACAAGGATTCGTTCTTCGAGATGAATGCCAATTTCGGCAAGCCTGTCATCGTCGGGCTGGCGCGCTTGGAGGGGCGGGCGGTGCTGCTGCTCGCCAGCGACCCCATGCACTACGGCGGCTCGTGGACGGCGGAAGCCTGCCAGAAGGTGGTGCGCTGGGTCGATTTTGCAGAGACCTTCCATCTGCCGATCGTTTATCTGATGGACTGCCCGGGCTTCATGATCGGGCTCGATGCCGAGAAGGCGGCGACCATCCGCCACGGCGTGCGCGCGATGGCGGCGGTCAACCAGACCACGGTGCCCTGGTGCACGATCATCGTGCGCAACGCGTTCGGTGTGGCCGGCGTCGTGCATCAGCCGGCCAACCGTTTTTCGATGCGCTATGCCTGGCCGTCGGCCTATTGGGGCTCGCTGCCGCTGGAGGGCGGTATCGAGGCGGCCTACCGGGCCGAGATCGATGCGGCCGCCGATCCCGCCGCGAAGCTGAAGGAGATCGAGGATCGGCTGAACAAGCTGCGCTCGCCGTTCCGCTCGGCTGAAAAATTCTGGGTGGAAGAGGTGATCGACCCCCGCAAGACGCGCTCGCTGCTGTGCGAGTTCGCGCGGCTTGCCGAGCCGCTGAGGACGCCGGGGCCGCCGGCGAATATGACGACGAGGCCGTAGGCTGATCCTCTGGTGAGGAGCGCGGAGCGCCGTCTCGAACCATGAGGCCACGCGCGGCCATCCTTCGGTCGCTCGCGAAGCGCGCTCCTCAGGATGAGCCGCCGACGCCGCAAGCGTCCATCGCAACCCGCACCACGTTACGTGACGATGCGCACCGTCCCTCATGGCGGCGCGGGCTGATTGGCTTATAACGTAAATCAGAATTCTGGTAAAGAGAAATATTTTTGATTGCGGCGCTTGACACGATTCAGGTGATTTGTCGTCGTTTTGAAATGTCACAAATGAGGAGAGGGTTGACCTGCGTCAAACTGAATCGAGCCCGAGCCTGCTAGTGAGATCATCCATCCGAAGACTGCGAGCAGGCCATGATCGCCGATTGTCTAAAGAAGTTGATGATTGCGGGCCTCGCCGCGGGGTTTGCCGGTGCGGCTCAGGCCGAAGACGTCGACATCGGCAAGTCGGAGTTTCAATCTTCGTGCGCGAGTTGTCACGGGACGGACGGAAAAGGCAAAGGGCCCGTCAGCGGGCAGCTCAAGGTGCCGCCATCCGACCTGACTGTCCTGGCCAGGAACAACGGGGGAGTCTTTCCCACCAACGCTGTCTATGAAACCATCTACGGATCGAAGACAATTCCTGCTCACGGAACGCGGGAAATGCCGATTTGGGGCGAACAATTCAACCCCATCGTCAGCTTGCCGCACTTCGTTGATCCGTCTTACTGGAAGAAGGCGGGACCCGAGCAAAGCCCGGAAGTCGTCGTGCGAATGCGCATCCTGGCTGTTACCGATTATCTGAGCCGCATTCAGCAGAAGTAGGAATCGCAGCATCGTAGGGTGGGCAAAGGCGCTCATGCGCCGTGCCCACCTTCACGAGCGTGCTCTGGAAGGTGGGCACGCTGTGGCTTTGCCCACCCTACGAAGCGATTACGCCGCCGCGGGCGCAGCCGCCACCTTCACCGGCCGCGAGATCGCGAGCACGATCAGCGCGGCGAAGATGCAGAGCGCGCCGGCGACGAAGAAGGCCGGCAGATAGGTCTGGTACACCGTGCGCGTCCAGCCGCCGCCGAACGCGGCCACGCCGGCGCCGAGCTGGTGGCCGGCAAAGATCCAGCCGAACACCAGATTGGCGCGCTCGGCGCCGAACTTTTGCGCGGTCAGCCGCACGGTCGGCGGGACCGTCGCGATCCAGTCGAGGCCATAGAACATGGCGAACAGCGACAGGCCATAGAAGGTGAAATCGGAGTAGGGGAGGAACAGCAGCGAGAGACCGCGCAGGCCGTAATACCAGAACAGCAGCCAGCGATTGTCGTAGCGGTCGGACAGCCAGCCCGAGATGATGGTGCCGAAGAAATCGAAAATGCCCATCGCCGCGAGCAGGCCGGCGGCCTGCACCTGCGGGATGCCGTAGTCGAGGCACATCGGGATCAGATGCACCTGGACGAGGCCGTTGGTGCTGGCGCCGCAGACGAAGAAGGTCGCGAACAGGATCCAGAACACCGGCTGCTTCGAGGCATCGCGCAGCGCGCCGAGCGCGGCCGCCATGATCGGCGTGTTGTTCGGCGGCGGCGCGGGCAGGGGCGCGGTACCTTCGTCGCCGAAGGGACGCAGGCCGAAATCGCTGGGGCGATCGCGCATGATCATCAGCACGGCGAAGGCGGCGACGCCGAGCATCATGCAGACCAGCGCCAGCGCGACGCGCCAGCCAAGCTGCTCGGTGATGGCGGCAAGCGCGGGCAGGAACAAGAGCTGTCCGGTCGCGACGCTGGCGGTGAGGATGCCGACTACGAGTCCGCGGCGTGCCACGAACCAGCGCGTCGCGATGGTCGCGCCCAGTACCAGCGCGGTCATGCCGGTGCCGACGCCGATCACGACACCCCACAGCAGCCAGAGCTGCCAGACCTTGGTCATGAACAGCGATCCGACGAGGCCGGTGACGACGACGAGCTGCGCGGCCAGCGTTACGTTGCGCAGGCCGTAGCGGTTGAGCAGGGCGGCGGCGAACGGCGCCATCAGGCCAAACAGGATGAAGCGGATCGACAGCGCGGAGGAGATTTCGGCGTTGCTCCAGCCGAACTCCTTTTGCAGGGGCACGATGAAGACGCCGGGCGCGCCGACCGTGCCGGCCGAAATCAGCGCAGCGAGGAAGGTCACGGCGACCATCGCCCAGCCGTAATGGATGTTCTTGCGGGCGAGCGCGGCGGACGAGCCAGTTCGAGATCATGATGCCAGAATTCCGATGATTGGATGTAGTTTGCCACACGGCAAGCGCGGCGTGAATGCCGCGCTTCCCTCATTTCAAGACATCGTGTCGGCTAATGGACAATACGCTCCACGGCGATCGCGGTGGCTTCGCCGCCGCCGATGCAGAGCGAGGCGACGCCGCGCTTGAGATTGTTGGCTTCCATCGCGTGCAGCAGCGTCACGATCAGCCGCGCGCCGGTGGCGCCGATGGGATGGCCGAGCGCGCAGGCGCCGCCGTTGATGTTGAGCTTCTCGCGCGGAATGCCGAGATCTTTCTGCGCCGCCATCGCGACCACGGCAAAGGCCTCGTTGATCTCGAACAGATCGACATCGCCGACGCTCCAGCCGACCTTGTCGAGCAGTTTCCTGATCGCCGGGATCGGCGCGGTGGTGAACCACTGCGGCTCCTGGCTGTGGGTGGCGTGGCCCTTGATCTCGGCCAGCACCGGCAGGCCGTCGCGGTCGGCGAGCGAGCGCCTGGCGAGGATCAGCGCGGCGGCGCCGTCGGCATTGGCGGACGAGGCGGCCGGCGTGATGGTGCCGTCGGCGCGGAAGGCCGGCTTCAGGCCGGGAATCTTGGCGGGATCGACCTTCAGCGGATGCTCGTCATTGGCGATGACGCGCGGGCCGGCCTTCTCGACAAGCGTGATCGGCGCGATCTCGGCCTTGAAGGCGCCGCCTTCCACCGCCTTGCGGGCGCGGGTCAGCGTCTCCATCGCATACTTGTCCTGGTCGGCGCGGGTGAACTGGTAGGCTTCCGCCGTGGCTTCGCCGAAATCGCCCATCGAGCGGCCGGTCTCGTAGGCGTCCTCGAGCCCGTCCATCATCATGTGGTCGATGATGCGGTCATGGCCGGCGCGATAGCCGCTGCGCGCCTTCGCCAGCAGATAGGGCGCGTTGCTCATGCTCTCCATGCCGCCGGACAGCACGATCTCGGCCGAGCCGGCATTGATGATGTCGTGCGCCAGCATGGTCGCCTTCATGCCGGAGCCGCAGACCTTGTTGATGGTGGTGGCGCCGGTGGCGTCAGGCAGTTTGGCGCCGCGCGCGGCCTGCCGCGCCGGGGCCTGGCCCTGGCCGGCCGGCAGCACGTTGCCCATGAAGACCTCGTCGATCCGTTCCGGCGCGAGCTTGGCGCGCTCCAGCGCCGCCCCGATCACGTGCGAGCCGAGCTTGTGGGCGGCGCAGCGGCGACAGATCGCCCATGAAGCGGCCGAGCGGGGTGCGGGCGGCGGAGAGGATGACGACGGGATCGTGGGCCATGGCGGATCTCCCTGAGGGCTGGAATCTATTAGATTATGATCATCATATGATGCGGTGCAAAAAATGCAACGGCGGCCGCCATGATAAATTGTCGTGATCGCATGAGGCGGGCGGGGGGAGCCGTGATTCGGGCGTGACCCGGGCATACGCTTCGACGCTGCCGCAAGGGAAACCGTCGCATGTCGGATCAGCCTAAGGCAGCTCCTCCAGCGCCGTCGCCACGGCCCTCTTGAAGGCGGCGATGTCGCCGAGCTCGTGGGCCAGCAGCAGCGCCAGCCGGGTCAGGAACAGCGCCTCGCGCTGTTCGCCGGCGGTATCGATGGCGGTCGCCAGCGCCTCGTAGGCGGTCTCCAGATCGTCAAAGGGCAGGCTCATGGCGTCGGAATCCCCAGGCAAAGGCGCGCGGTGTGCAGGACTTCGTCCGGCAGCGATGGTCTTCCAGCGTCCGGCGATGTGCAGGTCGGGGCGCAGCAGATAGAGCGTGCCGGGCGCTGCGCCGTACAGCCGGGCGATCGTCGCCGCTGGCGTCCAGCAGGATGGACGCAAAGCGCTTGTCGAGCCGGCCAAGCTGATCGAACAGGGCGGCTTGCGTCGCATCCGGCGCGCCATCGCAAAACAGGATGGCCGTCATGCCGTCGCCGGCGCGGTCGAGCAGAAAACTGCCGTCGGCGAGTTTGGCATTCGGCGCAAAGCTGCCGCAGGGCGGACCCGGCGGAAAATTCCTCGTCGCGGCCCGCAAACGGCGTCAGCGGGCTTGCCGAATAGGTGTAGGGCTGCATCTGCCGTGGATTGGCGAGCCCGCGCGGGAATTCGTGGTTGAGGCTGAGCGACAGCGCGGCCTCGCGCGCGAGCCGCCAGCCGCGGGTCGGCGGCGTCATGAAGCGCGTGCTCTTGGTGGCGTTGGCGAACACGTCGAGCGTGGCGCCGCGGCGTTCCGGCGAATAGCTGTCGAGCAGGCGGTCTTCGGCCTCGCCCTGCAGCACGCGGGCAAGCTTCCAGGCGATGTTGTCGGCATCGGCAAGCCCGTTGTTGAGGCCGCGCACGCCGAAGATCGGCACGATGTGCGCGGCGTCGCCGATGAAGAACACGCGGCCGTGGCGGTAGTCGTCGAGGCACAGCGTGTTGGCGGAATAGACGCTCCACCATTCCAGCTCCCACGGCTTGGTGTGGCCGATGTCGGCGAGGATCGCGCCGACGCGGGCGCGGATGTTTTCCTCGCGCAGCGCTTCCTCTTCGCTCTCGCCTTCGCGGAGTTGATAGTCGACGCGCCAGATGTCGTCCGGCTGCTTGTGGATCAGCACGGTGCCGCCGGGATTGCCGCTGGGATCGAAGAAGGCGCGGCGCTCGGTCGGAAAATCGTGATCCATGCGGATGTCGGCGATGACGTAGCGGCCTTCGTAGTTGTCGCCCTTCAGCCGCAGGCCGAGCATGGAGCGGATCGGCGAGCGCGCGCCGTCGGCGGCGAGCACATAGTCGGCTTCCAGCCGGTAGTTGCCGATCGGTGTCGCGATGTCGAGCGCGACGCCATCGGCGCCGGTGTCGATCGCGGCGACCTCGCTCTGCCAGCGCATGTCGATGAGGTCACTGGCTGCGACGGCGTCGTGCAGATATTTCTCGATGTACTGCTGCTGCAGATTGTACATCGGCAGATATTT
Source organism: uncultured Alphaproteobacteria bacterium (assembly GCA_963726865.1). Classification (GTDB taxonomy): domain Bacteria; phylum Pseudomonadota; class Alphaproteobacteria; order Rhizobiales; family Xanthobacteraceae; genus Bradyrhizobium. Next base: position 101,530 of record CAVSEE010000021.1, read on the forward strand.
CTCGCTCTCGGGATGCGCCATCTCCAGGCGAAAGATCTGCGTGCCGCGGTAGTAGCTGCGGCCAAAGCGCCAGCCGAGCGCTTTCCCGAGGAACGGCGCGACGGCGCCGATCCGCTCCAGGATGTGCATGCTCGGCCGCGCGATGCAGATGGCGCGGCTGCCGTCGTTGAAGGTCTCCTTGCGGTCGAGCAGCACCGAGCGCACGCCATGGCGCGCCAGCGCCAGCGCCGCCGTCATGCCGATCGGGCCCGCGCCGACGATGACGACGGGATGGCGGCGTGCGCTGCCCTCGCGCTCGGGCGCGTGGCCGACCGGGAAGATCGGATAGTTGGAAGTAGAGGGAATCGAGGGGACCTTTGCCGGCCGGACGCATCGCGCGTCCCCTATCGCTTGCGGTTGAGAAAGCCGCCCATCATCCGCTGCGGCTCGCCTGTCAGGAACGACTTGCCGAATTCGACGATGCTGCGATTGACGGACTCGCTCAGCGGCAGTTCCTCCCAGCCTCGGCACAGTTCCTTCTGGATGCGCAGCGCCTCCGGGCCGCATTCGAGCAGCGCTTTCACGGTGTGCTCGACCGCGTCATCGAGGCCGCCGGGTGGCGCGACGCTGTCGACCAGGCCCCAGGCGAGCGCGGTCGGCGCGTCGATATTTTCGGCCGTCATCACCAGCCAGCGCGCGCGGCCGAAACCGATCAGCCGCGGCAGCAGTGCGGCGTGGATCACGCAGGGTATGCCGACCTTGACCTCGGGCATGCCGAATTTGGCGTCATGCGCGGCGATACGGATATCGCAGGCGGCGGCGACTTCGAGCCCGCCGCCGAGGCACCAGCCGGGCAGGCGCGCGATCACGGGAGCGGGGAAGCGGCGGATCGCCTCGCAGAGATCGCGCAGGCGGGTGATGAAGGCTTCGGCCGACTTCTGGTCGAGCTTCGCCATCTCCTTGATGTCGGCGCCGCCGATCATGCTCTTCTCGCTCTGGCCGGTCAGGATGACCGCGCGGATGCTGCGGTCGGAGGCGAGCTTTTCAAAGCCCTCGCGGACGCCATCGGTCACGGCGGAGCTGAGGATATTGAGCGAGCCGGCGTTGCAGACGGCGAGCCGCACGACGCCACGGCCGTCGCGGACAATGCCGCAATGGGGATTGAGCATTTCCATGGCTCTTCTTGTGGCTCCCTGGACGCAGGCGCGCCGAAGATGCCACTTCCTTGGCAAGGGCGGTTCTTGTCAAGGCCGGTGGGGGAATGCCCCGCTGCAGTCGTCGCGGCTAGGCCGACGCCCGGTGGATGCGCTGCGACTGCGCCTCGTAGGCGGCCGCCTCGGCGTCGGCCGGCGCTCCAGCCGCACCGGCACGTGCTTGTGGTGCGGCGTGTCGGCGATCGGGTCGCGGTTGCCGCTGTCGGTCAGCCAGTTGACGCGGGGCCCGTTGTTGCGGCGCTCGCCGTCGGCGCCCGGATAGTCCTGCCCGTAGCCGTGGGGCAGCGCGACCTGGCCGCTGCGCATCGACTGTCGTCGCGCTTGGCGCGCACGACGAGGCGGCCGGCGGCGGATTCACGGCGATCCACTCGCCGTCGCTGGCGCCGAGCGCTTCCAGGTCCGGCGGTGGATGAACAGCGCGCCGTCGGGGTCGTCGCCCCGCGTGGCCGGGTCGCGAAGGATCTGGTTGGCGTTGATCATGCGCCGCTGGCCGGCCGCGAGCACGAAGGGCCAGTCGCCGGCGGCGGGCCGACCGGCCGGATCCAGCCGGCCCAGCCACTCCAGCATCTGGGGCACCGCCAGGCGCAGCTTGCGGTCGGGGTGCTCGATCAGCGTCCCACGCGGCTGTCGTGCACCGTGAAGGCGGCGCCGGAGCGCGAGCCGACCATGGTGCGAACAAGGCTTCACCCAGCGCCGGCAGCGGCAGCGTCGTCGGCCTGCAGCGCCGCGCGCACCGCCGTCGTCTGCATCTTCGCCAGGCGATGGCAGGCCTGCCACAGCGGCGCGGCCGCGGCCGTGCCGTCGGGCAAGGTGCGGCCCAGCGTCTCGTACAGCACCTGCCCGCCCAGCTTGCCGACGTTGGCGTCCATCGCGCGCACCTCCGCGGCGAATGCGGCGCCGAATGCGGAAGGCTGGCCTCGCCGCCAGCGGCCAGCACCTCGTCGCCGGGCATCAGGCCCAGCGCACGCGCCAGGCGGCCGTAGATCTCCGGCTCGGGCAGGGTGCCCGGCAAGGGCGGCAGCACCGGCGCCCGCACATGGAAGTAGTTGGTGGGACCTCGAAGTTGAAGAGCGTGAATTCGCACTTCTCGTAGGTGGACGAGGCCGGCAGCACGTAGTGCGCCTGCGCCGCCGTTTCGGTGAAGGCCACGTCGACCACCACCACCAGCTCCAGCGCGCGCATCGCCTGCAGCACGCGGGCGGTGTCGGCCGCGGTGTTGACCGGGTTGCTGCTGTCCACCCACAGCGCACGCAGGCGGTCCGGGTGATCCGAGAGCACGGCATCGGGGAAGACGTTGGGCGACAGCAGCCCGCCGATGACTTCGGCCTGCGTGGCGAAGTGGCGCGCGCCCGGCGTATTGCCCCACAGCGGCACCAGCCAGCTGTGCAGCCAGTGCGTGCCGGCGCGGCCGAAGTGGCCGGTCATCAGATACAGCAGCTTTTCCAGATAGGAGTTCAAGGTCGAGTTCAGGCCCTGCTGGATGCCGAGCTCGACCCGCACCACCATCGCCCGCGCGGCCATGACCATCTGCAGCAGTTGTTCGAAGTCGGCCGCGGACACGTCGGCCGCCGCCAGCCATTCGGCCACCGGCACCGCGGCGAGCACGGCCTTGACTTCGTCTGCGCCCAGCGCGTGCTGCGGCCAGGAAGGCCTCGTCGAAGGCACCGCGGCGCTGCAGTTCGGCCAGCATCGCGCCCATCAGGAACGCGTCGGTGCCGGGCCGCAGGCCGATGTGCAGATCGGCGCGCCTCCGCCGTCTCGGTGCGGCGCGGGTCGATGACGATCAGCTTGCGCTGCGCATCCTTGCGCAGGCCGTTCAGCTGGTCGCGCGCATTGGTGAAGCCATGCGACAGCTTCGGGTTGGCGCCGATCACCAACAGCAGGTCGCAGTGGTGGATGTCCTCCGCGGTGTGGCACATCTGCGAGCCGAAGATGTGCCCGTTGAGCCAGAAGTCACCGGTCTTCTCCTGCGACAGCGCGTTGAAGACCGTGCGCGAGCCCAGCGCGCGCATCAGCGCCGAAGCCTAAGCTGCCGCCGGCATGGTTGCCCTGCCCGCCGCCGCCGAAGATGGCCAGCGACTTGCCGCCGTGCGCATCGACCACGGCGCGCAGGCGCTCGGCAATCTCGCGCGATGGCCGTGTCCCAGGGGATGGCTTCGTAGCCGCCGTCGGCGCGGCGGCGCAGCGGCGTGGTCAGCCGGTCGCGGTGGTGCACGTAGCTCGGGATCGACTGCGCCTTGTTGCACAGGTAGCCCGCCGAGCGTCGGGTTGTCGCGGTCGCCGCGCACCTTGACGATGCGCGCCTGGCGTCCTGTCCGGCCACGGCCAGTTCGACGCCGCAGTTGATGTAGCACAGGTTGCAGGCCGACTTGTGCCAGTCGGGGCCGGCCATGGCAATCCCTTCCATTGTTCGACCGGGTCAGTATATATGATGATCATAATTCAATCAATCGGCCGCACCGGCTATTCCGAAGGAGAGCGATCATGACCGCGGGCAGCGCCCAACGCGCAACTGAACTTCCTGACCTGTTTGGCCCGCAGTTTGCGGCGCGAGCGGGTGGTGGACTGGCAGGCGCCGGGGCCGGCGGCCAAAGCCGCCATGACGATGTCCGGCATGGAGGCGATGTGCGCGATCCGTGACGGTATCCTGCCGCCTCCGCCGATGGCGAAGCTGATCGGGTTCCGCATGGCGGCCGTCGAGCCGGGGCGGGTCGTGATGGAACTGGATGCCGAGGAGAGCCTGGAAAACACCATCGGCCTGTTGCACGGCGCTACGGCCGCGGCGCTGCTGGATACCGCCATGGGTTGTTCCATCTCAACCATGCTACCTGCGGGACAGACGTCGGTGACGCTTGACCTCAAGCTGACCTATCTGAGGGCGCTCTCAGTCAAGTCTGGAGCGAATTTAGGCCGAGGGCAAGCTGATCAAACTCGGCCGCCGGACCAGCTACACCGAAGGTTTCGTCCGCGATAGCGCCGGTAATCTCGCGGTGCACGCCACCGCGACGTTTTCCATGATCGGCGAAGCGCAAAAGGCGAAATAGGGGCAGCTTTTTCGCGAGAAGCGTGCTATTATATGATCACAGACATGTAATGGATCGGCAATGCGTTATTCCAAAGAGCACAAGCAGGAAACCCACACCCGTATCGTGCGCAAGGCCTCGGTACGGCTGCGCGAGAAGGGCGCCCACGGCATCGGCGTCGCCGACTTGATGAAGGAGGCGGGGCTGACCCATGGCGGCTTCTACGCCCATTTCGATTCCCGCGAGGCGCTGGTGATCGAGGCCTTCAATTACGCGATGGACCGTTCCACCGAGCGCTGGCGCAAGCTCGCCGAAGAAACCCCGCCCAAGAAGCGCTTTGCCGCGATCGTCGATTTCTATTTGACGACGCTGCATCGCGACGATCCCGGCCATGGCTGCGCCGTCCGGACGCTGCGGCCCCGAGATCGCGCGTGAGAGCGCGAAAACGCGCAAGGCTTTTGCGGCCAGGCTCGACGAGATGATCGAGATGATGGCTGACCAGGTGCCCGAACTGCCACGCAAGGCGGCGCGGGCGCGGGCGATCGCGGCAATCGCGACGATGGCCGGCGCGCTGGTGCTGTCGCGGGTCGCGGGATCAGGGCGCATTCTTCGAGGAAATTCTCGGCGTGGGCCGCGAGGCGGCGCAGTCGCGCACGGGGAAGGCGTCGGCGAAGAAGCCGCGGGCGAACTAAGCCGCTCTCGTGTTCACTCGATGATGGTGTCGGCAATTGCGAACACTTCCTGCGGGATCGTCAATCCCAAGGCCTTTCCCGTGCGCTGGTTGAGGGTCAGGCTGAGCCGAGAAGGCAATTCGACCGGAAGATCGGACGGCTTTGCGCTTTTCAATATCCTGTCCACATAGAATGCTGCGCGGCGATTGAGGTTGGACAAGCTCTCGCCGTAGCTGATCAACCCACCAGCTTCGGCAAACTCGGACCGACTGGCAAACAGGGGAAGCCGCGCTGCCAAGGCAAGCTCGGCAATTCGCTCTCGCTGCTCGTTGAGCGACGGATTGCTTCTTACGATCAGGACCTGATCTTGCGCCTGTTTGAGGCTTGCGAATACGGCCTCGATGGCACTGGGGTCCCGCACCACCACCCGGTGGACGGCAATAGCGTTTTGCTTGGCGCGGGCGTCGAATTCCTGCAGAGCGGTGAATGATCCGCCATGCGGGGATTGCTGTTGCCGGGTCCGAACATCAACGCCAGACGCGACAGGTTGGGTACAACCAGCATCGCGAGGTCGAGTTGCTTCGATACCCGTTCCTCGTCGGCGCTCGTTGCTCCCGTTGCGTTGGCGCCCGGACGCGCGATGCTTTCGACTAATCCCATTTGCACGGGGTCGTTGGAAATGACCATTACGATAGGATGGATGCAGTTGCTTGCTGTGCGGCCCGGACGGCCAGCTGCGTCGTGGCAACAATGACGTCCGGACTGGTCTTGACGAGATCAACCGCCATTTCCGCGAAGGCGGTCATACCTTCCTTCGGCGTAACGCCAATCAACCTGGTATTGCATGCCTTCCGTGTATCCAAGCGCCCTCATGCCGGTCAGAAATACGTGGTCGCTGAAGGACGTGGGACGATGCTGAGCCGACAGATAACCGATCTTCACAAGCCGTTGGCCGAATGCCGGTCCGGTCAAAGTGGTTGCCGCGCCGCCAATCATCCATAGAAACTCGCGGCGGCGCATTCATTCCTCGGTGGTTGGCAATATCGCTTCCGGCACCGAACGCCGGTCTCCCGCGATGCAATGCAATACGGCTAAGCGGAACCATCTGATCATCAGAGCGCCTCGCCATCAAGTCAGTCGCCGAGGCCCTTACAAGGCCATGGCGGGACGGAAGCCAGCGTATATTGTTGCCTTGAAGCGTCCACATTGCCGTGGAGAAGCGGCCGGATGCGGCGGCGGCTTGGTGAGCAATGGACTTTTGGGAACGATAACACGTCGTGCCGTCGGCGGAGTGATCGCCGGCTTGCTGCTGGCCGCGCCCGCCATGGCCGCCGAGATCGCCGGCCGAGCAGATCTCCGCCTTCCGCCTCAAGCATGGCGAGCCTCGCGTCGTTCGCGATGCGACGCTCGACCGCATCGCGATGGAGCAGGCGAAAGCGATGGCGGCAAAGAATGCTCTCAGCCATGACGCGCTCGGCCCGTTCAGCCGGCGGATGGCGCCGGCGAAGGCGGGACGTGCGGCCGAGAACATCGCCTATGGCTACGACAATTTCGAGAAGACGCTCGGCCAGTGGATCGACTCCTCCGGGCACCGCAAGAACCTGCTGCTGCACAATGCCTCCCGCGTCGGGATCGCCAGCGCGAGGGACGCCAGCGGCAAGCGCACCTACTGGGCCATGGTGATCGCCGGCGATTACGAGCCGAAGCCGGGCAAGGGCAAGAAGGACAAGGAGCCAGTCGTTGCCGTGAAACGCGATACGGCTTCCTCAGGCAGGCCCAAGTCGAGCGAATGCCAAATCAAGGTGCTCAGTCTTTGCATTTGAGGCCGTAGCGAAAGGCGGAACGAAACACGGCCTGCTGGCGTTTCCGGTCATCATGTTTGGAAACGGTGAACGGTCATGCCCTATACAAGACCCTACAGGCGCTTTTATCTGACGCCGCCGGCGATTCCGACGTTTGTCATCTCCGTGTTGCTCGCTATCGTGGCGGTGCTCGCGGTCTACGGACACTTCACGCTGCTGCGCGGCGTGAGTTCCTTCGCCATTCTCCTGATTGCCTATGTCGTTCTGCTGCTCGGCAACCTGCTGCGCGGGTCTAGGCGGGCCGGAAAACGCCGTCCAGGCCGGTCAATGACCGACCTGCAACAGCAGGCGGATGTCCGTGCTGGCAAGGGTGCCGTAATCCAGCGTCGAGACGTTCAGATCGACGACGTCGAGCGATTTCGGGCTCTCATAGACAAACTTGATGTGCCAGCCCGAGCTGAAGTCCGGCGTGACGATGAAGTCGCTGGATTGCAGCACCCGCGGCATCAGTTTGGCGGCGTCGCGATTGGTGATCGGCGAGCGCAGCAGGGCGTCGATCAGGACAGCCAGCGTGGTGCCGTTGGTCAGCATGGCGCGGGCGGTGTCGTCACCATGGACGCGCCGCAACGCTCCGATAATCGCCGCAACAGCGTGCGGGTCGCGCATGGCTGACCTCGACCGATCGGCAAAAAGCCGAATGCCCCGCCGCGTAAAATATCCGGCGGCACACAGAATCTGTCGGGCGATTGCGACGCGCCAGCGGCACGTCAGGCAAAATCATCGCTATCCACAGCCCTTTTTGCGCGGGCCGAGGTCAGAAGCCGAACATGCGTAGCTGTTGCTTGCTGAGCTTGTCGGCCGAGTTGATCGATTGTGCCCTGCGGAAATCGGCGATCGCCTCGTCGCGGCGGTTCAGCGCCTCATAGGTGAGGCCGCGGTTGTTCAGGGCTTCGACATACGACGGGTTGAGTTCGATCGCCTGCGTGTAATCCGCGATCGCGCGGTCGCGCTCACGCTTGACCACAAAAGCCTGACCGCGGGAGTTGAAGGCGTTGAAGTCCTTGGGATTCAGCGCGATCGCCTGGTCATAGTCGGATATCGCGTCATCTGCCTTGCGCAGCGCCATGCGGGCATTGCCGCGATTCCAGTACGCCACGGCGTTCTTTGAATTGAGAGTGATCGAGATGTCATAGTCGGCGACGGCGCGGCCATAGTCCTTCAAGCCTTCGTAGGCGACGCCGCGGCAATTGTAGCCGATGGAATTTCTGGGTTCGCGCTTGATGACCTCGCCGCAATCCGTAGCCGCAAGGCTGTATTGGCGATTGTTGCTGTAGGCAACGCCGCGCGAGCTGTAGAGCCAGAGCAGGTTTGGATCGAGTTTGATGGCTTCGCCGAAATCCTCGATCGCGGGCTCCCAGCCGCCTTTCTTCGTGATCAGCCGCTTCCTGAACTGCGTCTGCCCCCGTTGGCCGAAAGCAAAGACGTATTTCGGATCGATTTTGAGCGCGTCATTGATATCGGCGATCGCCCGTTCGAATTCGCCCTTTTCCGTCCACGCCATGCCGTGGCGGACATGGGCGAACGCGTCTCCGGCGTTGATCTCGATCGCCTCGTCGTGGTCGGCCAGCGCAGCGTCGTAGTCATGCAGACCAAAATGGGCGATGCCGCGGTTGTTGTACGCAAAACCATATTTCGGATCGATCCTGATCGCTTCGGTGCAATCCGCAATGGCCGCGTTGTGATCCTCCTTGCTTTCGTAGGCCTCACAGCGGTGTGCAAACGCCCAGGCGTCCTTTGGGCTGAGCTTGATGGCCTCGCCATAGTCGGCAATCGCGTGGTCGTAATCCTTGGCCGCGAAGGCGCCGCGGCCGCGGTTCTTGAAGGCCTGGACGCGCTGGGCCATCGGCGCGCCCGCATCATCGATAATGCGGCTGCAGGCCGCGCTGCCGACGCTGGGCTTGTCGGCACTGGCATCGCACTCGGCGCGGTCGGCCGTCGTGGCGGCCCGCGCCGGCATCGCCAGCAGGAGAGCCGCGCAGAGAAGCAGTTCACGTGATCTGCACGCTGCCATGCTGTTGCTCCTCCACCTACGTTTGGAAGCCAGAAGCGTCTAAGCCACCCACTGTACCAACTCGAGCGTGATCCCCTCGGGACCCTCGAAGAGCCTAAGCTTTCGGCTGATATAATCCATCTCGTCGCTCAGCATGGTCACGCCGTTGGCCACGAGCCGGGCGGTATCCGCCTCGATGTCGTCGACGCGAAACGCGAGGTGATTGAAACCTCGTTTGCGCAGATTGGTCGGGTGCGCACCCGGGTCCGTTCCCGGGGTCGGCGCGAACTCAAGCAGCTGGATCTCGAAATGAGGCTCCGCGCCTTCGAGGACGAGGGTGATGTGCTGTGCCTTCATGTTTGGCATGCCCATGTACTTCGCGGGAACGCCGCCGTCGATCGTCGCGACATGATCCTTTTTGAAGCCAAGCAACGCAAAGAACTCGATCGCCGGACCGGCGTTTGCCACTGCGATCGTAACATGATCAGGATTGAGTATCATCTGGTCACTCCTCTCACGCGCGGTTGAACAGCGCCCGCTCGCGCTCGACCGTTTCGTGGATGTAGTCGGCCACCGCGCGGATGCGGGCGAGGTCCTTGCTGTCGGCATGCATCAGCATCCAGAACGTGCGCAGGATCGACACTTCCTCCGGTAGCACCGCGGTCAGTTCGGGATGCGCCGAGGCCATGAAGTGCGGCAGCACGGCGATGCCGAAGCCGGAGATGGTTGCATTGAGCTGTGCGATCAGGTTGGCGCTGCGGAATTTCGCGGAGATCTTTGGCGAGACCTGCGGCAGGTAGTCGAGCTCCGGCGTGAACAGCAGTTCCTCGATGTAACCGACGAAGCGGTGCGCGGCGAGGTCGGCGCGGCCGGTGATTTTCGGGCTGCGCGCGAGATAGCCGGGGGCGGCGTAGAGGCCGAGACCGTAGTCGAGCAGCTTTCGGCCGACGATGCGGCCTTCCTTCGGCATGGTCAGGCTGATCGCGATATCCGCCTCGCGCTTGGAGAGACTGAACAGGCGCGCGGTGGCGACCAGCTGTAGGTCGAGATCGGGATACCGATCGCCGAAGGCGACCAGCCGAGAGGCGAGGAAGTGGCTGCCGAAGCCGTCGGGCGCGCCGATCCGCACCGTGCCGGTCAGATGCGCGCGCGAGCCGCCGACCGCCTCCTGGTTGGCGACGATGGTCGACTCCATCGCCTCCGCGCTGTCGGCGACGCGCTGGCCGGCCTCGGTCAGCAGGTAGCCGGTCTTGCGGCGGTCGAACAGCTTTGCCGAAAGTGTATGCTCCAGCCGGTCGACACGGCGGATGACGGTGGCATGATCGACGCCGAGCTGCCGGGCGGCAGCCGACACCGATCCGCCGCGTACGATCGCCAGTACGAAGCGAAAATCATCCCAGTCGATTGCGCCGCCTTGATCCAGCATTTCCGCACATCTAAGGTGCATTATCTCGGACTTGAATCCTATAAAATGCAGGTCAAAAGGGTTTGTAAAGCGACCCGGTAGCGGATCGGCACGATCCGGACGGGCGAGAAGGAGGAATTCATGCGTTCCATCGGACATTTCATCGGCGGCAAGGAAGTAAAGGGCACGTCCGGGCGCACGGCCGACGTTTGGGAGCCGATGACCGGCGACGTGCAGGCCAAGGTGGCGCTGGCGTCCAAGGCCGAGGTCCGTGCCGCGGTGCAGAACGCCGCGGCCGCCCAGGTCGAATGGGCCAACACCAATCCGCAGCGCCGCGCGCGCGTGATGATGAAGTTCCTCGAACTGGCGCAGCGGGACTATGACAAGCTCGCCGACCGGCTGGCGCGCGAGCACGGCAAGACCGTTCCCGATGCCAAGGGCGACATCCAGCGCGGCCTCGAGGTCGTCGAGTTCGCCTGCGGCATCCCGCATCTGATGAAGGGCGAATACACCGAAGGCGCCGGCCCCGGCATCGACATCTACTCGCTGCGGCAGCCGCTCGGCGTGGTCGCCGGGATCACGCCGTTCAATTTCCCGGCCATGATCCCGATGTGGAAGTTCGCTCCCGCGATCGCCTGCGGCAACGCGTTTATCCTGAAGCCCAGCGAGCGCGATCCCGGCGTGCCGATGATGCTGGCGGAACTGATGATCGAGGCGGGTCTGCCGCCCGGCATCCTCAACGTCGTCAACGGCGACAAGGAAGCGGTCGACGCCATCCTCGACGATCCCGATATCAAGGCTATCGGCTTTGTCGGCTCGACGCCGATCGCACAATATGTCTATGAGCGTGCGGCCCAGACCGGCAAGCGCTGCCAGTGCTTTGGCGGCGCCAAGAACCACGCCATCGTGATGCCCGACGCCGACATGGACCAGGCGGTCGATGCGCTGATCGGCGCCGGCTACGGCTCGGCCGGCGAGCGCTGCATGGCGGTGTCGGTGGCCGTGCCGGTCGGCAAGACCACGGCGGACCGGCTGATGGAAAAGCTGATCCCGCGCGTCGAGACCCTGAAGATCGGCACCTCCGTCGATCCGTCCGCCGACTACGGCCCGCTGGTCACGCGCGAAGCCGTCGAGAAGGTCAAGGGTTACATCGACATCGGCATCAAGGAAGGCGCCACGCTCGCCGTCGACGGCCGCGGCTTCAAGATGCAGGGCTACGAGAAGGGCTTCTATCTCGGCGGCTCGCTGTTCGACAACGTCACCAAGAACATGCGCATCTACAAGGAAGAGATCTTTGGGCCCGTGCTCTCGGTGGTGCGCGCCAAGGACTACAACGAAGCCGTGGCGCTGCCGTCCGACCATGACTACGGCAACGGCGTTGCGATCTTCACCCGCGACGGCGACGCCGCGCGCGATTTCGCCGCGCGGGTCAATGTCGGCATGGTCGGCATCAACGTGCCGATCCCGGTGCCGATCGCCTATTACACCTTCGGCGGCTGGAAGAAGTCCGGCTTCGGCGACCTCAACCAGCACGGCCCGGACTCGGTCCGCTTCTACACCAAGACCAAGACGGTGACCTCGCGCTGGCCGTCCGGCGTCAAGGAAGGCGCGGAGTTCTCGATCCCGACGATGAAGTAGCGCGTCACGGCGGGGCGCACGAGATGCAGTTCGCTCTCAACGAGGACCAGATCGCGGTTCGCGACATGGCGCGCGAATTCGCCGTCGAGAAGATCGCGCCGCACGCGCTTGCGCTGGGACGAGGAAAAGCATTTTCCCGTCGACGTGATGCGCGAGGCGGCAGCCCTCGGCATGGGCGGCATCTATATCAAGGACGACGTCGGCGGCTCCGCCATGACCCGCTTCGACGCCGCGCTGATCTTCGAGGCGCTGGCGACGGGCTGTCCGACCGTGTCGGCCTTCATCTCGATCCACAACATGGCGTCCTGGATGATCGATGCCTACGGCAACGACAGCCAGCGGCGGAAGTGGCTGCCGAAGCTGTGCACGATGGAGGCGATCGCGAGCTATTGCCTCACCGAGCCGGGCGCCGGCTCGGATGCCGCGGCGCTGCGCACCCGCGCGGTGCGCGAGGGCGATCATTACGTGCTCAACGGTCAGAAGCAGTTCATCTCGGGCGCCGGCGGCACCGATCTGCTGGTCGCGATGGTGCGCACCGGCGGCGACGGTCCTGGCGGCGTCTCGACGGTCGTCGTCGACGGCAAGACGCCGGGCGTGTCGTTCGGCGCCAATGAGCGCAAGATGGGCTGGAATGCGCAGCCGACCCGCGCGGTGATTTTCGAGAATGCCCGCGTCCCGGTCGAGAATCGCCTCGGCGACGAGGGCATCGGCTTCAAGATCGCGATGGCCGGGCTCGATGGCGGCCGTCTCAACATCGCCGCCTGTTCGCTGGGCGGGGCGCAGAGCGCGCTCGACAAGTCGCTCGCTTACATGAAGGAGCGCAAGGCGTTCGGGAAACGTCTCGACGAATTCCAGGCGCTGCAGTTCCGGCTCGCCGATATGGCGACCGAGCTCGAGGCGGCGCGGACCTTTCTGTGGCGCGCGGCGGCGGCGCTCGACCGCAAGGATCCGGACGCCACCATGCTCTGCGCGATGGCAAAGCGCTTCGGCACCGATGTCGGCTTCGAAGTCGCCAACCAGGCGCTGCAGCTGCATGGCGGCTACGGCTACCTGTCCGAATACGGCATCGAAAAGATCGTGCGCGATCTGCGCGTGCACCAGATCCTGGAAGGGACCAACGAAATCATGCGGCTGATCGTGTCGCGAAAGCTGATCGAGGGCGGGCGATGAGCCAGGCGGCAGCGGTGGCGGGCACCGAGCCCGACCTGATTGCGCGGCGCGAGGGCGCGGCGGGAATCATCCGGCTCAACCGGCCGAAGGCGATCAATGCGGTGACCCTGGAGATGTTTCGCGACATCGACAAGGCGCTGGATGCGTTCGAGGCCGATTCCGCCGTGGCCGTGATCCTGCTGGAAGGCGCGGGTGAGCGCGGGCTGTGCGCCGGCGGTGACATCCGTGCGCTCTGGGAGAGCTCGAACGTCAAGGGCGATCTCGGAAAAATCCTGTGGCGCGAGGAATACATCCTCAACGCACGCATCAAGAAATTTCCAAAGCCGTACGTCGCCTTCATGGACGGCATCGTGATGGGTGGCGGCGTAGGCTTGTCGGCGCACTCCAGTCATCGCGTGGTGACGGAGAAGACGAAGCTCGCGATGCCCGAGGTCGGTCTCGGCTTCTTCCCTGACGTGGGCGGCACTTGGCTGCTCGCGCATGCGCCGGGCGAGATCGGCACTTATTTCGGCCTGACAGGCACGACCATGAATGGGCCGGATGCGATCTACGCCGGCTTTGCCGATGCGGTGGTACCATCAGGCAAACTGCCCGCGTTGCGTGAGGCGCTGACAAAAGTTCGCGTCGGTGCGACGGCAGCCGATATCAAGGCGTTGATCGCAGGCTTTGCCACCGGCGAGACGTCTGGCCCCGTGGCCGCCAAGCAAGCGACCATCGACAAATGGTTCGCCCATGACCGCATGCAGGACATCGTCGCCGCGTTGCGGGCTGACGGCTCCGAATTGGCGCAGGCGACGCTGAAGACGCTTTCCGAGAAATCGCCGCGCGGCATGGTGGTGACGCTGAAATTGCTGCGGCTGGCGCGCTCCGCGAAATCGCTGGAAGAAGCCCTGGTGCGCGAGTATCGCGCTGCACTGGAAGTGTTCGCCAGCGACGATTTCCGCGAAGGCGTGCGCGCCGCCGTGATCGACAAGGATCGCCAGCCAAAATGGTCGCCGCCGCGGATCGAGGACATCACGCCCGAAATGGTCGCGCCTTACTTCGCCGAGATCGGTGCGGACGAACTGAAATTCCCTTAAATCAAAGAAACGAAGCCGGAGGAAATACGTCATGGCAAACATCGCATTCATCGGCCTCGGCAATATGGGCGGGCCGATGGCGGCCAATCTGGTCAAGGGCGGGCACAAGGTGACCGCGTTCGATCTGGTCGCGGCGTCACGCGATCAGGCGAAGAGCGATGGCGCCGCGATCGGCGAGAGCGCGGTGGCAACGGTGAAGGGCGCCGATGTCGTCATCACCATGCTGCCGGCGGGAAAGCATGTGCTCGGCGTCTGGGGCGAGGTCGTGCTCGCCATGAACAAGGGCGCGCTGATCATCGATTGCTCGACCATCGACGTCGAGAGCGCCAAGCAGGCGCATGCGCTGGCGGCCAAGCACGGCATGGGCTCGGTCGATGCGCCAGTTTCCGGCGGCACCGGCGGCGCCAAGGGTGCGACGCTTGACCTTCATGTGCGGCGGCGACGATAAGTCGTTTGCGGCGGCAAAACCCGTGCTGGAGAAGATGGGCAAGAAGATCGTGCATTGCGGCGGCGCCGGCGCGGGGCAGGGCGTCAAGATCTGCAACAACATGGTGCTGGCGGTGTCGATGATCGCGGTCGGCGAAGCCTTCGCGCTGGCCGAGAAGCTCGGGCTGTCGCATCAGGCGGTGTTCGACGTGGTGTCGACCTCGTCCGGCCAGTGCTGGGCGCTGACCAGCTATTGCCCGGTGCCTGGCCCGGTGCCGACGTCGCCTGCCAACAACGATTACAAGCCCGGGTTTGCCTCCTCCCTGATGGTGAAGGATTTGACGTTGGCGCAGGACGCGGCAAAGAGCGCGGGGGCGGCCACGCCGCTCGGCAAGCACGCGCAGGAACTCTACAAGGCGTTCGACGCGGCCGGGAATGGCGGGGTCGACTTTTCCGGAATTATCCAGCACGTTAGGAGCCTTGCCGGGAAATGACGGTCGTCATCTTCCAGCTTACGTCACTGCGCCTATAGCGGACGACCGGAAATGACGACCTTCAAGGACGCGCGCGCCTTTCTGTTAAAGCATCGCACCGACTACGACGCGGCGGTGAAGGGATTTCGCTGGCCCGATCCGGTGCCGTTCAACTGGGCGCTGGACTGGTTCGACGCGGAGCTGGCGAATGGTCCCGACAGCCGCGACCGCGCGGCACTGTGGATCGTCGATGCCGGCACCGGCCACGAGACAAAGCTCTCATTCGGCGAGCTGTCGCAGCGCTCGAACCGCGTCGCCAACTTCCTGCGCGCGCAGGGCCTGGAGCGCGGCGACCATCTGTTGCTGCTGCTCGGCAATGTCGTGCCGCTGTGGGAGACCATGCTGGCGGCGATGAAGCTCGGCGTGGTGGTGATCCCAGCGACCACGCTGCTGACGGCGGATGAATTGAAAGACCGGCTCGACCGCGGCCGCGCGAAGGCTGTCGTGGCGACGCAGGACCAGGTCGCGAAGTTCGCAGGCCTTGGCGACGACAAGCTCGTTCGTATCGTCATTGGTGGGGCGGGCAAAGACGGCTGGCTGCCGTTCGAGGACGCGGCGAAAGGCTCCGATGCATTCACGGCTGACGGGCCGACCAACGCCGACGACCCGATGCTGCTCTATTTCACCTCGGGCACCACGGCAAAACCAAAGCTGGTGCGGCACAGCCAGCGCAGCTATCCGGTCGGGCATCTCTCGACCATGTACTGGCTGGGGCTACAGCCCGGCGACATCCATCTCAACATTTCCTCGCCCGGCTGGGCCAAGCATGCCTGGAGCTGCTTCTTCGCGCCGTGGAATGCGGGGGCGACGATCTTCATCGTCAACCAGCCGCGCTTCGAGGCCAAGGGGCTGCTCTCCACCATCGGCCGCTGCGGCGTCACCACGCTGTGCGCGCCGCCGACGGTGTGGCGGCTGTTCATCCAGGAGAAGCTCGCCGAGTTCAAGATCAGCCTGCGCGAGGTCTGCGGCGCGGGCGAGCCGCTCAATCCGGAAGTGATCGACCAGGTGCGCGCCGCCTGGGGCCTCACCATCCGCGACGGCTATGGCCAGACCGAGACCACGGCGCTGGCCGGCAACTCGCCGGGGCAGAAGATCAAGGTCGGCTCGATGGGCCGGCCGCTACCGGGCTATCGCGTGCGCATCACCGATCACGATGGTCACGAGACGAAAGAAGGCGAGGTGACGCTGGTGCTCGGCACTGAGCGTCCCGCCGGCCTGATGCAGGGCTATCAGGGCGACGACGGCAAGCTCGCCGGCGCGGGAGGCGATCTCTACCGCAGCGGCGATGTCGTGTTCGTCGATGACGACGGCTATTTCACCTTCGTCGGCCGTTCCGACGACGTGTTCAAATCATCCGACTACCGCATCAGCCCGTTCGAGCTGGAAAGCGTGCTGCTGGAGCACGAGCAGGTGGCGGAAGCCGCCGTCGTGCCGAGCCCCGATCCGATCAGGCTGGCGATCCCCAAGGCCTATGTGCTGCTCACCGCCGGGGTCGAGCGTTCGCCAGAGACGGCGCTGTCGATCTTCAAGCATCTGCACACGCGCCTGGCGCCGTTCAAGCGCATCCGCAAGCTCGAACTGGTCACGGAGCTGCCCAAGACGATTTCCGGAAAAATCCGCCGGGTGCAGCTGCGCCGCCTCGAGCATGACAATATCAGAGACGACGCGCTGCGCGGGCAGGAGTTTCGCGAGGACGATTTCCCCGAGCTGCGCAATGTGCGCACGGCCGGGCTGGAGACGAGCTAGCATGAACGAAGTCTGGAAGAAGCCGCCGGTGACGCTCGATGCCTATCAGGCCATGGTCGGCAAGGAGGTCGGCGTGTCGTCCTGGCACCTGATCGACCAGAGCCGGATCAACGTCTATGCCGACGTGATCGAGGACCACCAGTTCATCCATGTCGACCCGGAGCGGGCCAAGAAGGAAACCGCGTTCGGCAACACCGTGGCGCACGGCTTCCTGACGATGTCGCTGATGTCGATCATGTCCTATGAGGTGATGCCGGTCATCCAGGGCACGACGATGGGCGTCAATTACGGCTTCGACAAGCTGCGCTTCCTCTCGCCGGTGCGCGCCGGCTCCCGCGTACGCGGCCGCTTCGTGCTGGCGGAAGCAAAACTGCGCAAGCCGAAGGAGCTGCAGTCGCGCACCAATGTCACGGTGGAGATCGAGGGCGAGGAGAAGCCCGCGATCGTCGCTGACTGGCTCGGGCTGATTTACTTCGCTTGACGCTGCGCATGGCCGGGCTTGACCCGGCCATCCATCCTCTTAAGAAGAAGCCATCTTTTGATGGATGCCCGGGTCATATGGGTGAAGACGCGCTTCGCGCTTTTACCCGGGCATGACGAATGTAGGAATTCCAGGCATGACTATCAGGTTTGACGGACGCGTCGCCATCGTCACCGGCGCGGGCAATGGTCTTGGACGGGCGCATGCGCTGGGGCTGGCCAGCCGCGGCGCCAAGGTTGTGGTCAACGACTTCGGCGGCGCGCGCGACGGCACCGGCGGTTCGCTCTCGCCGGCGGAAGCCGTGGTCGAGGAGATCCGCAAGGCCGGCGGCACCGCGATGGCCGATGGCGCCGACGTCTCGAACTTCGAGCAGGTGACCGCCATGGTCAAGCGCGCCACCAAGGAGTGGGGCAGCGTCGACCTGCTCTGCGCCAATGCCGGCATCCTGCGCGACAAATCGTTCGGCAAGATGGAAGTGGCCGACTGGGCCAAGGTGATCGACGTGCATCTCACCGGCTCCTTCTACTGCTGCAAGGCGGTGTGGGACGGCATGCGCGAGCGCAACTATGGCCGCATCGTGCTGACGACCTCGTCGTCGGGCCTGTTCGGCAATTTCGGCCAGGCCAATTACGGCGCGGCGAAAGCCGGCATGGCCGGGCTGATGAACGTGCTTGCCGCGGAGGGGCGCAAGAACAACATCCGCGTCAACACCATCTCGCCGACGGCGGCAACGCGCATGACCGCGGAACTGATGCCGCCGCAGGCGCTCGAATTGATGCGCCCCGAGGCGATCACGCCGGCGGTGGAATACCTGCTCAGCGAGGACGCGCCGACCCGCACCATCATGGGCGCCGGCGCCGGCTCCTTTGCGGTGATCAGGATCGTCGAGACCGAGGGCATCAACCTGCCGCCATCCGAGTGGACGCCGGATGCGATCGCCGCGCACTTCAGCGAGATCGCGGACATGTCGACCGCCAAGGCGCTGGAAGGCGCGTTCGAGCAGACTCAGAAATATGTCGGCCATGCCGCCAAGCGCGCTGGGGTAAAACTCTGAGCGATGTCGCCGTCATCGGCGCCGGCCCCGCCGGCCTGATGGCGGCCGAGGTGCTGGCGCAAGGCGGCGCGTCAGCGTCACCGTCTACGACGCGATGCCGTCGGCCGGCCGCAAGTTTCTGATGGCCGGTCGCGGCGGGCTCAATCTCACGCACAGCGAGCCGCTGCCGGCGTTTCTGACGCGCTATCGCGAGGCGATGCCGCACTGAAAGCCGCCATCGAAGCGTTTCCACCGGAGGCGTTGCGCGCCTGGAGCGAGGCGCTGGGGCAGCCGACCTTTGTCGGCTCCAGCGGTCGCGTGTTTCCCGCAGGCGTTCAAGGCATCGCCGCTGCTGCGTGCATGGTTGCGCCGGCTGCGATGCGATGGGGTGGCTTCGCGCCCCGCATCGCTGGATCGGCTGGGACGCGAACATGGCGGCCTCAGTTTCAGACACTCGCATGGCATGCGCGCGCATCGAAGTCCCAGCGCCGCTGTGCTCGCGCTCGGCGGCGCAAGCTGGCCACGGCTCGGCTCCGACGGCGGTTGGGTGGAGATTCTCGCAGCGAAGGGCGTCGCGATCTCGCCGCTCAGGCCCGCCAATTGCGGCTTCACCGTCGATTGGTCCGACGTCTTCCGTGATCGCTTCGAAGGCCAGCCGCTGAAGAGCGTGGTCGCTCAACGTCGGTGCAGCATTCGGCGCGCGGCGAGGCCATCGTCACTCGCAACGGCATCGAGGGCGGCGCGGTCTACGCGCTCTCAGCCGAATTGCGTGATGCAGTGCTGCGCGACGGGCAAGCCACGCTGAATGTCGCGCTACGACCCGATCTCGGGATCGACGAATTGGCCAGAAAACTCTCGGCACCGAAGGGCAAACAGTCACTGTCCAATTTCCTGCGCAAGGCGGCAAATCTTTCGCCGGTGGGGATTGGCTTGCTGCAGGAAACCGCGAAGGCGTCCGGTACGGCGTTGGCAACGATGCCGCCTGCCGATCTGGCGCACCTGATCAACGCCGTGCCGATCCGGCTCACCGGCGTTGCGCCGATCGCGCGGGCGATTTCGTCCGCGGGCGGCATCGCCTTCGACGAACTCGATGCCGACTACATGATCCGCAGGCTGCCCGGCGTCTTCGCCGCAGGCGAGATGCTGGACTGGGAAGCGCCGACGGGCGGCTATCTGCTGCAGGCGTCGTTTGCGACGGGGCGGCGGCGGGAAGGGCGCGTTGAAGTGGCTCGAACGCTAGCCGTCATTGCGAGGACCAGCGACAGCAATCCAGCTCTGTTGCGAGGAAGCTGGCTTGCGTCGCTAGCTCGCAATGACGGCGGGCTTACCGCAGCTTCCCGCGCCGCGACCGGCAGCGTGCCGATGATCTCCTCGCCGCGCACCATCACGACCTCGTCCATCATGTTGACGACGACGCAGACGTGGTTGGGCACGATGCGCACGACGTCGCCGACATTCGGCCGGGTGTTGCTGCGGGTGAGATCGAGAAAACCGTGCTCCTCGGCAAAGCGCGCGATCCGGGCCTCGGGATGTTCGAGGATCAGGCCGTGGCCGTCGAGGCCGCCGCCGGTGTCCGAGGTCAGCGTCTTGGAGCCGGCATCGAGGATGCCGCGATCGGCGGCGGCGCGGCTGACCACGGTGGAGTAGATGTTGAGCGCGCAATCGTCCCAGGAGGCGACGCCGGCGGCGACCTGCATGCGGTCGTTGTAGATGTAGGTGCCGGGCCGGTGCTCGGTGGCGCCCTTGAGCTTGCCGACATTCTTCATGTTCGGCGTGCCGCCGGTCGAGACCATGCTGGCGTCGAGGCCGTGCGCGCGGACGCCGGCCAGCGCCTCGTCGAAGAATTTTTGCGCGTCGGCCCAGCCGGTCTCGGTCGGGTACAGCATGAAGCCGGCAAAGTTCAGTCCCTTGGAGGCCGCGATCTCGCGCGCCAGCGCAATCGCTTCCGCGGGCGTCTCGACGCCGGCGCGCTTGCGCCCGGTGTCGCATTCGACCACGACGTTGAGCGTGCGGCCTGAAGCGGCGGCGGCCTTCGGCAGATCGGCGATCGACGACGGGATTGTCGGCGGCGACCGTCATGTTGGCCTTGGCCTGCAGCGCGGCGAGGCGCGCCATCTTCTCTTCGCCGAGCAGATTGTAGCTGATCAGGATGTCGTCGATCCCGGCGTCCGCCATCACCTCGGCCTCGCCGATCTTCTGGCAGGTGATGCCCTTGGCGCCGGCCGCGACCTGCATCTGCGCCAGCATCGGGCTCTTGTGGGTCTTGATGTGCGGGCGGTTGGCGACCCCGGCCGCATCGCACGCCGCCTGGATGCGCGCGATGTTGCGCTCGACCCGGTCCATGTCGATGACGGCGCAGGGCGTGCCGTATTCGCGGG
Organism: uncultured Alphaproteobacteria bacterium; assembly: GCA_963726865.1. Classification (GTDB taxonomy): domain Bacteria; phylum Pseudomonadota; class Alphaproteobacteria; order Rhizobiales; family Xanthobacteraceae; genus Bradyrhizobium. The sequence continues at coordinate 122,158 of CAVSEE010000021.1, forward strand.
CGATTTTGGCGGCGAGGGATGTGGTCATGATAGTCCTTTAGCTTGCGCGTATTCTTGTCGCAAAACCGGTGCCCACTTCTGCGGAATACGCGCTAAGCCTGCTCTATTTCTTCCCGCAGCACTTCCAGCTCCAGCCATCGGTCCTCGGCCGCCGCGAGCTCATTCTGCGCGGCGGCGATGGCGGCGGAAGCCTCGTCGAATTTCTTGCGATCTTTCCGGTAGAGATCGGGATCGTCAAGCAGGCGTTGCTGCTTTGCGATCTCTGCTTGCAGCTTTTCGATGGTCTTGGGCAGCGTTTCCAGCGCGTGCTTCTCGTTGAAGCTGAGCCGGCGCTTCGGCGCAGGCGAGGGGGCCGCGGCGCGCGCTTCCTTCTTTTCCTCCGCGGGCGCAGCCTTCGCGGCCTCGCGCTTCAGGTCGGCGCCGCGCTGCAGCAGCATGTCGGAGTAGCCGCCGGCATATTCGATCCAGCGGCCGTCGCCTTCCGGCACGATCACCGAGGTCACGACGCGGTCGAGGAAGTCGCGGTCGTGGCTGATCAGGATCACGGTGCCGTCGTAATCGCCGAGCATCTCCTCGAGCACGTCGAGGGTTTCGAGATCGAGGTCGTTGGTCGGCTCGTCCAGCACCAGCAGGTTGGACGGCTTGGCCAGCGCGCGCGCCAGCATCAGCCGGCCGCGCTCGCCGCCGGACAGCACTTCCAGCGGCGTGCCGCGCTGCTCCTGCGCGAACAGAAAGTCCTTCATGTAGCCGATGACATGCTTCGGCTTGTCGCCGACCATCACATGATCGCCGCGGCCGCCGGTCAGCGCTTCCGCCAGCGTCGATTTGGGATCGAGGCTTTCGCGGTGCTGGTCCAGCGTCGCCATCTCGATATTGGCGCCGAGGCGAAGGCTGCCGCTGTCGGGCGCGATGGTGCCGGTCAGCAGGTTGACCAGCGTGGTCTTGCCGGCGCCGTTCGGCCCGACGATGCCGATGCGGTCGCCGCGCTGGACGCGGATCGAGAAGCCGTCGACGATCTTGCGGTCGCCATAGGATTTTGCCGATGCTCTTGGCCTCGATCACCAGCCGCCCGGACTTATCGGCCTCCGCCGCGACGAGGTTGGCGCCGCCGACGGTGCCCTGTAAGTCGCGCCGCTGGTCGCGCAGCGCATGCAGATTGCCGAGCCGCTTGACGTTGCGCTTGCGCCGGCCGGAGACGCCGTAGCGCAGCCAGTGCTCCTCGTTGACGATCTTGCGGTCGAGCTTGTGCTGGTCGCGCTCTTCCTCGGCCAGCACCTCGTCGCGCCAGGCCTCGAAGGCGGCAAAGCCGCGGTCGATCTGCCTGATCTGGCCGCGGTCGAGCCAGGCGGTCGCGCGCGACAGATTGGTGAGGAAGCGGCGGTCATGGCTGATCAGCACCAGCGCGGAGCGGCGGCCCTCGAGCTCGGCCTCCAGCCATTCGATGGTGGGCAGGTCGAGATGGTTGGTCGGCTCGTCCAGCAGCAGGATGTCGGGCGAGGGCGCCAGCACCCGCGCCAGCGCCGCGCGGCGCGCTTCGCCGCCGGAGACATGCGCCGGGTCTTCCTCGCCGGTGCAGGCCAAGCTGCTCGAGCAGATAGCGCGCCTGATAATGGTCGTCGCCGGGGCCGAGGCCGGCCTCGACATAGGCCAGCGTGGTCTTGTGCTCGCCGAAATCCGGCTCCTGCGGCAGATAGCGGATGGTGGCGCCGGGCTGCACGAAGCGGCTGCCGCCGTCGGGCTCGACCAGCCCGGCCGCGATCTTCAGCAGCGTCGACTTGCCGGAGCCGTTGCGGCCGATCAGGCAGACGCGCTCGCCGGCGGAGACCGTCAGCTCGACGCCCGTCAGCAGCGGCGTGCCGCCGAAGGTCAGCGCTGATCTCCTTGAGCTGGATCAGCGGCGGCGCCATCAGCTGCGGCCCTGCAGCGGTCTGTTCGGCCGCGCGGCGCTGGATGCGGCGGATGGTCTGGTCGAGCGCGGAGAGGAAGCGGAGCGGTCGCGCGGGCCGAGCGATTTCGGGCCGCCGGTGACCTCGCCCGACGAGCGCAGATCGGTCATCAGATTGCGCACCGCCAGCGTCATGCCGATCGATTGTTCGGTGAACGGCTTGCCGTTCGGCGCGATCACCTCGGCGCCGGCCTTCACGCAGCGGCTCGCCAGCGGAATATCCGAGGTGATGACGATATCGCCGGGGCCGGCGCGCTCCGCGATCCAGTCGTCGGCGGCGTCCATGCCGGCGCCGGCGGCGATCCGCTCGATCAGCGGGTCCTGCGGCACGCGGATGAATTTGCCGGCGACCACGCTGACGGGCAGGCCATGGCGGATCGCGACGCGGTAGATCTCGTCCTTCACCGGGCAGGCGTCGGCGTCGACATAGATGCGGGTGGTGGTCTGGCTCATTGCTGCCGCGTGGTACTCCATCGGCCCCGGAATTGCGAGCAAAACCCAGAGGAACCACGCCGGAACATGCTTGCGCCCGCCTGTTCTTCGCGTACCATTGCGGTCAGAAAAGCAGCCAAAAACAGGGAAACGCCATGTCCGGCCGGCTCGAAGCCTATCGCGTCTCGGCCTACAACACCTCCAAGCAATCCGAAAACAAGATGCACGACGACACCGTGGCCAAGCGCTTCGGCTTCAGCGGCGGGCTGGTGCCCGGCGTCGACGTCATGGCCTACATGATGCACATGCCGGTCGCGCGATGGGGCCGCGCCTTCCTGGAACACGGGCTGATCGATGCGCGCTTCGTCAAGCCGGTCTATGACGGCGAGACTGACCGAGGTGACGGCGGAGGAAAACAACGGCGTGCTGGCGATCGAGGTGAAGAGCCGCGGCGAGCTCTGCGCCACCGGCAGCGCATCGCTGCCGGCGTCCGCGCCGTCGTTTTCGCTATCCGATTATCGCGAGGTCGCCGGCGGTCGCCGAGCGCAAGCCGGTGAATGCGACGTCCTACGAAGTCGGCAAATGGCTCGGCACGACGCCGCGACGCTGGGCCGGCGAGGCGGCCAGCGGATATCTCGCCGATATCAGGGAAACCGATCCGATCTTCGCGCGCGAAGGCCTCGGCCATCCCGGCCTGATCCAGAGGGTGATGAACAGGTGCTGGTCGACAATGCCATCCTCGGCCCGTGGATCCATGTCGGCAGCAAGATGCAGCTGTTGTCGGCCGCCAAGACCGGCGACGAGATCACCGCGCGCGCCAAGGTGATCGGCAATTACGACAAGAAGGGCCATCGCTTCGTCGAGCTCGACGCGCTGGTGGTCGCCAACGGCACGACGCCGCTGGCGCATTGCTGGCACATCGCGATCTACCAGCCGCGCGAGCAGGCGGCGGCGTAACGTTGATTGGAATTTGCAGATGCCCATCACCATCGACTACTACATCTCGCTCAACTCGCCCTGGACCTACATCGGCAGCGCGCTGTTCGCCGAGATCGCCAAGCGCAACGGCGTCACCGTCAACGTCAAACCGGCCAAGTTCGGGCCGATCTTCGAGACAGACCGGCGGGCTGCCGCTGCCGAAGCGTTCGCCGCAGCGGCGTGCCTACCGGATGATGGAGCTGAAGCGCTGGCGCGAGGTGCGGAACATTCCGCTGATCCTGCAGCCGAAGAACTTCGCCGAGCGACGATCTGGCGGCAACGCGCCTGGTGATCGCGGCCAAGCTGCAGGGCAAGGATGCGCATCGGCTGTCGATGGAACTCGGACGCGCGATGTGGGAGCGGGAGGAATCGCTCGGCCGATCGCCGCGGCGATGGCGGCGGCCGCGCAAGCGGGCCGGGCTCGACGCCGCGGCGCTGCGCGCCGGCGGTCCTTCGGATGCCGAGCTCGATGCGCTGTATGAGCAGTACACGCAGGAGGCGCTGACGGCCGAGCGTGTTCGGCGCGCCGAGCTTCGTGCTGCCGTCGGGCGAGATTCTTCTGGGGCCAGGACCGGCTGGAACTGCTGGAGCGCGCGCTGAAGATGCTGCGATGCCACGCAGCCGGCAGCGCGGGCCGGTCAGCTGCTCACATCGTGAAAATGCGCCCGGGATTGAGGATGTGATGCGGGTCCAGCGCGCGCTTCAGCGTGCGCATGGTCTCGATCTCCTCCGCGCGTGCGGCTGAGCTTCAGATATGGCCGCCTGGCGATGCCGATGCCGTGCTCGGCCGAGATCGAACCGCCGAAATCGGCGGTGATGCTGTAGATGATCTCCTTCATTTCCTCATGCTTGTCGGCCGGCGGCGAGTATTTTGCGTTGACGTGCAGATTGCCGTCGCCGACATGTCCGAGCACGGTCATGACGGCATCCTTGTCGACCTTCTTGATCGCCTTTTCAATCGCGATGGTGAACGGCTCCATCTGGTCGATGGCGAGGCTGATGTCGGAGCCGACGCTGGGTGCGGTCGCCCGGCCGACCTCGACGCTGGAATCGCGAATCCGCCAGATCGCTGCGGCCGCGGCGCCCGAGCTTGCAATCGTTGCGTCGGTGATGATGTCTTCGCCCAGCGCTTCCTCGAGCAGCTTTTCAACGTCGGTGCGGAGCCGCTCGCCATCGCTCCCGGAGGATTCCATCAGGATGTAGAAGGGAGAACCGGCCGGCAGCGGGGCGACGACACCTTTCACCAGTTCGGTCGCGTAGCCGTAATAGTACTTGCACATCACCTCGAAGGCGGTCAGTTCGCCGCCGAGCCGCTTGCGCGCAAGGTCGAGCAGCGCCCGGACCGCGTCGAAGCTCGGCAGCGCGCACAGCGCCACCTGCTGTTCGGCCGGCGCCGGGAAAATCCGCAACGCGGCGCGCGTGACCACGCCGAGCGTGCCCTCGGTGCCGATGAACAACTGCTTGAGGTCGGTGCCGGTGTTGTTCTTGATGTATTTGCGCACGCCCTTGAGCATGGTGCCGTCGGCGAGCACGGCCTCGAGCCCGAGCACGAGATCGCGCGTCATGCCGTAGCGGATCACGCGGTTGCCGCCGGCATTGGTCGAGATGTTGCCGCCGATGGTGCAGGTGCCGCGGGCGCCGAGATCGAGCGGATACATGAAGCCGTGTTGCGCGACACGCTCCTGCACGCGTTGCAGCGGCACGGCGGCCTGGGCGATGACGACCGCGCCGCCGGTATCGACCTCCTCGATCGCGTTCATGCGCTCCATCGAGAGCACGATTTCGCCGGCATGCGGCATGGTGGCGCCGACGAGTCCGGTCATGCCGCCCTGGGTCGTCACGGGCACGCGCGCCAGATGGCACAGCCTCAGGAATTTCGAGACGTCTTCGGTCGTGCGCGGCCGCATCACCGCCATCGGCGGAGGGACGGGAACACCGGACATGTCGGTGTAATAGCGCGCGTCGATATCGTCGCCGGTCAGGACCGTCGTCGCGTCGAAGCCGAGCGGAGCTCGTCGATGAAGGCGGTGGACACTGGACGGCTCCGTTTTCTGTCGAAGTGATGCGAGGGCGTCGACGTTACGCCGCCTTCGCCTTCTGCGCATCCTGGATCGCGCGCCAGACCCGTTCCGGCGTCAGCGGCATGTCGATCTCGGTGACTGCCATATTCGGACAGCGCGTCGATCACCGCGTTGACGATGCAGACAGGCTGCCGGCGCAGCCGGCTTCGCCGCAGCCCTTGGTGCCCAGCGGATTGGATTTGGCCGGCGAGGGATGATCGCCGATCTCCATCGACCGGAATGTCTTCGGCGCGCGGCATCGCGTAGTCCATGAACGAGCCGGTGATCGGCTGGCCGCTGTCGTCGTAGCTGACTTCCTCCATCAGCGCCTGGCCGATGCCCTGCGCGACGCCGCCATGCAGCTGGCCGTCGACGATCATCGGATTGACGACGGTGCCGAAATCGTTGACGCCGGTGTAGCGCACGATCTGCATCACGCCGGTGTCGGGATCGATCTCGACTTCCGCGACATGGCAGCCGTTCGGGAAGGTCGAGGGCGTTTCCTTGGTGGCGTGGTCGACGTCGAGCGAGGAGGGCACGCCCTCCGGCATCTTGCCGTCGCGCAGCCGCTGCGCCAGCTCCATGATGCCGATCGAGCGGTCGGTGCCGGCGATGGTGAAGCGGCCGCCGGCGAATTCGATGTCGCCTTCGGACGCTTCGAGCAGCATGCGCGGCCGCCTTCTTGCCCTTCTCGACGACCAGCGCGGAGGCTTCGACGATCGCCTGGCCCGTCGCGGTGATCGAGCGCGAGCCGCCGGTGCCGTTGCCGAAGCGCACGAGGTCGCTGTCGTTCTGCTCCAGCGTGATCTTCTCGAAGGGCACGCCGAGCTGCGCCGACAGCACCTGCGCGAACGGCGTGGCGTGGCCCTGGCCGTAGTCGAGCGTGCCGGTGGTGAGCTTCACCGCAGCCGTCGGGCTCGAAGGTGATCTTGCCGAGTTCGCCGCTCGGCGGCGCGGTGACTTCGAGATAGGAGCCGACCGCGATGCCGCGCAGCTTGCCGGCCTTGCGGCTTTCCTTCTTGCGCCTGGCAAAGTTGGCGTGGTCGGAAATCTCCAGCGCCTTGTTGAACACGCCCTGGAAATCGCCGCTGTCATAGGTGACGCCGGACGCCGCGGCGAACGGCAGCTGCGCCGGCTTGATGAAGTTGCGCTTGCGCAAGGTGAGGCGGTTGATGCCCATCTCGTCGGCGGCGCGGTCGATCAGCCGCTCCATGTAGTAGTTGGCCTCGGGCCGGCCGGCGCCGCGATAGGCGCCCATCAGCGTGGTGTTGGTCAGCACGGTCTTGATGTCGACGCCGAGCAGCGGCGTGCGATAGACGCTCGGCGAAGTTCTTGCCGGTGTTGAGCGACAGCGGGCCCGGCGCGACGCCGGTGATGTAGGCGCCGAGATTGCCGTAGCCGGAGAGGCGCACGGCGAGGAAATTGCCTTCGGCGTCGAGCGCGAGCTCGGCGTGGATCATCTGCGCGCGGCCGTGGCTGTCGGACAGGAAGCTGGTCGAGCGCTCGTCGGTCCACTTCACCGGACGGCCGAGCGCCTTCGCCGCATGCAGGATGCAGATATATTCGGGATAGTTGACGTTCTTCATGCCGAAGGAGCCGCCGACATTGGCGGTGAGGATGCGAACCTTGTCGTTCGGCACGTTGAGGATTTTCGCCAGCGTCACCTTGTTGCCGGAAACGCCCTGGGTCGGCACCTGCAGCGTGTAGCGCTCGCTCTTCTTGTCGTAGAGCGCCAGCGCCACGCGCGGCTCCATCGACACCACGGCGACGCGGGTGTTGACGATATCGAGCTTTGTCACATGCGCGGCGCCGGCGAAGGCCGCCTCGATCTTGGCGGCTGTCGCCATAGTGATAGTCGAGCGCGACGTTGCTCGGGGATGTGATCGTAAAGCTGCGGCGCGCCGGGCTTGGTGGCCTCGGCCGCGTTGGTGACGGCGGGCAGCGGCTCGATGTCGATTTCGACGGCCTCGCCGGCATCGCGCGCCTGCGCCAGCGTTTCCGCGACCACGAACGCGATGGGATCGCCGACGAAGCGCACCTTGTCGGACGTCAGCGCGGATGCGGTTGGTCTGCAGCAGCGGCGAGCCGTCGCGGCTCTTCAGCGGCAGGCCGCAGGTGAAGGGCGCGTAGTTGGCGGCAGCCAGGTCCGCGCCGGTCCACACCCCGAGCACGCCCGGCATCGTCTTCGCCGCCTTGGTGTCGATGCCCTTGATCAGGCCATGGGCGTGGCTGGAACGGACGATCCAGGCATAGGCCTGGCCGGGCAGGCCGAAATCGTCGGTGTACTTGCCCTTGCCGCGCACCAGCGTGTCGTCTTCCTTGCGCCGGACCGGCTGGCCGACGCCGTATTTTTGCAGTGCGATAGCGTTCTCGATGGACGACTTCGACGGCTGATCTTGCATTGAAAATGACCTGAAATGCTGGATTTTCGCGCGGTTCCCAAGGGTTTTCGACCCAATATCGTACTCGCCCGCCGACGACAACGCACGAAAGGGCATGGTCGTTGTGATGGATTGCACCAGACATCGGCGCTGCTAAGGTTTCGGCGAACGGTAATTCCATGACGGCCGGCGGGCCGCGGAAAGACATTTGATGAACGATCACACGCGGCTTCGCGACGGCCATGGGCCGCGCGGGGGGCCGGCCGGGCTGGCTGCGACAGCGGTGGACACCGCGGTCTATGCCGCGCTCGACCTCGGCACCAACAATTGCCGGCTGCTGATCGCCTGTCCCACCGGCGACGGGTTCCGCGTCGTCGATTCCTTCTCGCGCATCATCCGCCTCGGCGAGGGCATTTCCCAGACCGGCGCGATCAGCGAGGCGGCGATCGAGCGCGCCATCGCCGCGCTTTCGATCTGCAGCGACAAGATCCGGCATCGCAAGGCGCGCCGCCTGCGGCTGATCGCGACCGAGGCCTGCCGCGCGGCCGCGAATGCCGACCACTTTCGCGAGCGCGTCGCCGCCGAGACCGGCATCAAGCTCGAGGTGATCGACCGCGAGACCGAGGCGACGCTGGCCGTGATCGGCTGCTCGCCGCTGCTCGACCCCAAGGGCCGCGGCGCCATCCTGTTCGACATCGGCGGCGGTTCGACCGAGCTGGTGCGGATCGAGCGCGACCCGGATGCGCCGGACGCGGCGCCCACCATCAAGGGATGGATGTCGATCCCGCTCGGCGTCGTCTCGATCGCCGAGCATTTCGGCGGGCGCGATGTCACGCCAGCAATCCTATGCGCGGATGGTGGAAGAGGTGGCGCAATATGTGGCGCCGTTCGCCGCCGAGCATGGCCGCGAGCTGCGCGACATGCACATGCTCGGCACGTCGGGCACGGTGACGACGCTCGCCGGCGTGCATCTCAACCTGCCGCGCTACGACCGCCGCCGCATCGACGGCATCTGGATGAACGATACGGACATTTCCGCGACCGTGGCCAGGCTGCTCGCCATGAGCTATCAGGAGCGCGTCGCCAACAATTGCATCAGCGTCGAGCGCGCCGATCTGGTGCTGGCCGGCTGCGCCATCCTCGATGCGATCCGCAACGCCTTCCCGATGCCGCGCCTGCGCGTCGCCGACCGCGGCCTGCGCGAGGGCATGCTGGTCGAGATGATGCGCGAGGACGGCGCACTGAAGGCGTGCTAGAGCACGGCTACCTCGCGAGCTGGATTCGATATGGCGAAAGACACCACCGGGCGGCTGCACGTCCAGGTCAAGACCGGCGGCAAGCGCAAGCTGTCCTCAAAACTGTGGCTGGAGCGCCAGCTCAACGATCCCTATGTCGCGAAAGCGAAGCGCGACGGCTATCGCTCGCGCGCGGCCTTCAAGCTGATCGAGATCGACGACAAGCATCGCTTTCTCAAGCCCGGCATGACCGTGGTCGATCTCGGCGCCGCGCCCGGCGGCTGGAGCCAGATCGCCGCAAAACGCGTCGGCTCGCCCGAGGCAAGGGCAAGGTGATCGCGATCGACCTGCTCGAGATGGGCGAAATCCCCGGCGTCAGCTTTGCGCAGCTGGATTTCCTCGATGCCGACGCGCCGGACAAACTGCTCGCCATGATGGGCGGCCGCGCCGACGTCGTGATGTCCGACATGGCCGCGCAACACCACCGGCCATCGCAAGACCGACCAGCTCCGCATCATCGGCCTTGTCGAGGCGGCGGCGCTGTTTGCCAGCGAGGTGCTCAATCCCGGCGGAACGTTCCTGGCAAAGGTGTTTCAGAGCGGTGCGGAAGCCGAGCTGCTCGCGCAGCTGAAGCGCGATTTCGCCAGCGTGCGCCATGTCAAGCCGGCCTCGAGCCGGCAGGATTCTTCGGAGCGCTATGTGCTGGCGATGGGATTTCGCGGTCAGCCGGGCCGCTGATCAGACGTTGGTTCGCGGCGGCGCTTCTCCATCCGCCGTGGCGATCAGGTGTCTGGGGACGAGCAGAAGCGCCGGGAGGATCATGGCGTAAACCGTCGTGATTGCGATCACACAGACGTGGAAGCTGCCGAAATAATCGTAGAGATGAGTGCCGAGCACGTCGCCGAAACGCGACACCAGAAAATACAGGCTGCTTGCCAGCATCAGCGTGGTGCCTTGCAGGCCGGCTCGGGCAAGAGCGGATGATGAGGTCGAGATAGGCGCCGGTGGCGATGCCGCCCATCAGGCCGATCGGCACCGCGGCAACCAGGGCGCCGGTCACCGAATGTATGAAGATGAGCGGCACCATCTGCGGCACCGCGATCACCGTCCCCCACAATAGCAGCGTCTTCAGCGCATACTTCCGGCAGAGCATGCCGTAGATGATGTAAGTCGGAATGAAGGAAGCCGCGAAGATCGCGTTCCACTGACCCCATTGGGCATCGGTGGCATGGAGGTTGTTCTGCAGATGATATTGCAGCGGCGTGGCCGAGCCTGGAGCAAAATTCCACAACAACCAGACCAACAGAGCCGAGTAGAGCGGCCAGTGTCGCAGCAGTCTCTTGATGTCCTCAAGCGGCTGCCGGCCGCTGCCCGCTTCGAAACGAACATTGTCGAACACCTCGGCCGGCTTCCACAATGCATAGGCCGCGACTGCAAACATGATCGCGGCGCCGGCCAGAAAAAGAATGCGCACGGCCTGATCGGCGTTTCTGTCCTCGAGCAGACCGCTGAGTGCGCCGCCGGCAAGCAGCGCCGCCACCGTCGGGATCGACAGGAACACGTTCCACACAGCGCTGATCTGTCCGGTCATCGCATGCTGCTGGCCGAGCGCTGCGGTCAGCCCGTTCTGGGCGCTTGCGACAAACAGGAAGGATGCCGTCAGCAGCATCACGGCGACGAGCAGCGTTCCGTAGGCGACGGGAGCAAAGGCGAAGGCGACATAAAGCAGGGCGCTGACGCCGCCGAACAGCAACATGTAGCCGCGGTCGCGCATTCCGAACGGGTTCCAGATATCGCGGATGAAGCCGAAGGCAAAGGCGAGATACAGCGGCACGGCGGCGACCAGCCGGAAGCCGGCGACCTCGTGCGCCTTCAATTGCAGTTTGTTCTTGAGAAGGAAGCTGATCGGGATGTCGATCAGCCCGCCCGAAGGGCCACCGAACGCCAACAGAACGATCAGGATGCCGAGATAGAGGAATATCCGCTGCCGGGTCGCCAACGACAGGTTGGTCGGAGCGATCGCAATATCCGCGACGCCGGGGGCGGGAGGGTCACTCGTCATCAGGCACAGACCCTATGCGAGGATCGGTAGCGCGACAACGTACGGGCATCGTTTTGTGCCGTATCTTTCGATGATCCCAAGGGTCAGCCGAGCCGCTGATCCCAAGGGTCAGCCGAGCCGCTGATCCCGCGCATTCTGCGTTTCTTCGGTGGCGGCCTTGACTGCCGCGCTTGCCTTCGCGCTTGCCTCGCCCTTGCGGCTGGAAATCTCGACCGCCTTGCGGCCGGAGATCTCGTGGCCGGCATCGTCGGGCATCTGCCAGAAGAACCAGGCTGACGCCGCCGAGATGATCGAGACCACGATGAAGGCCGGCGCGAACATGGTGGCGTCGAGCTCGGTGGCTTGACGCCACCACATCGTCGATTCCACGCAAAACGCGCCGACCGCGACGCCGGCGGAGATCGCCAGCTGCTGGTTGACGCTGACCAGCGTGGTGGCGCGGCTCATCTGCGCCGGCTCGACCTCGGCATAGGCCACCGTGTTGATCGCGGTGAATTCCAGCGAGCGGAAGAAGCCGCCGACCACCAGGATGATCATGATCAGCAGCAGCGGCGTGTGGACCGTGAACAGTGCGCAGGCCGCGAGGAAGACCGTGCTGATCAGCGCGTTCACCGTCATCATGTTGCGGAAGCCGAAGGTGCGGATGATCCGCGCGGCCAGCGTCTTCATGCCCATCGCGCCGACGGCGGAGGCAAAGGTCACGAGGCCGGACTGGAACGGCGACAGGCCGAAGCCGACCTGCATCAACAGCGGCAGCAGGAACGGCAGCGCGCCGATGCCGAGGCGAAACAGGAAGCCGCCGATGATGGCGGCGCGCAGTGTCGCCAGATGCAGCATCGAGAAATCCAGCACCGGCGAGCCGGTGCGCCGGGCGTGCATCACATAGAGCGTCATCGAGATCGAGCCGACGCCGACCAGGGCGGCGACCACTGTCCACGGCAGCAGGTTGAGGCCCGCGACCGACAGGCCGAAGGCGATGCCGGCAAGGCCGATGCCGGCCAGCACCAGGCCATAGAGGTCGAACCGCTCGGGGTCCTCGCTCTTGATCGGATCGATGTACTTCAGCGCCAGGAAGATGCCGAGCAGCCCGATCGGGATGTTGATCAGGAAGATCCAGTGCCAGGAGAAATAGGTGGTGATGAAGCCGCCGAGCGGCGGGCCGATCACCGGACCTATCAGCGCCGGGATCGTCACCCAGGCCATGGCGTTGACCAGCGCGCTCTTGTCGATCGAGCGCAGCAGCACGAGGCGGCCGACCGGCGTCATCATCGCGCCGCCGATGCCCTGCAGGATGCGCGCGATCACGAAATGCGTGACCGACTGCGACAGCGCGCAGCCGATCGACCCGACCATGAACACGCCGACCGCGATCGCGAACACCATCCGCGCGCCAAAGCGGTCGGCGGTCCAGCCGCTGGCCGGGATGAACACCGCGAGCGACAGCAGATAGGACGTGATCGCGAGCTTCAGCGTCAGCGGGCTGGTGCCGATGTCGGCCGCGATCGCCGGCAGCGACGTCGCGATGACCGTCGAGTCCATGTTCTCCATGAACAGGGCGGTGGCGACGATCAGCGGGATGAGGCGTTGCTTGTCCATGGCGATGGGGGCGGGAGGGCGGTCAGTTGGGGCTGTATCACCCCACTGTCATGGAGGCCATTGCGGATGGGTGCGGCATGCCTAAATCCTGGGTGACGCGCGCTCTTTGCAGACCCCTCGTGGGCGCTGGAGCCGCTCCATTCATCACAAAAACCTGTGCATGGCAGCCAAACCCTTTGATTCGGCTGACGGCCATGCTAGGGACCACCGTCAACCCCACCGATGGGCTTCGATTCGACGGCGGTGCCGCAAGGTGCAGCCGAGGGCGGCGCTCATCCCCATATGTTTTCGCGGCCCCGCGCCGCCGAAAGGAGTTGGCAGATGGCCCAAGGTACTAGCGGTGGCACTAACGGGACAGGCATCATCCGCGAAGCCTTCACGTTCGACGACGTCCTGCTGAAGCCCGGCCTTTCCGACGTCCTGCCGTCCGAAGTCGACATCCGCTCGCACGTCACCCGCGCCATTCCCGCTCAACATTCCGATCATGGCGTCCGCGATGGACACCGTCACCGAAGCGCGCATGGCGATCGCGATGGCGCAGGCCGGCGGCGTCGGCGTCATCCACCGCAATTTCGATCCCGAGGGGCAGGCCGCCCAGGTGCGGCAGGTGAAGAAGTTCGAGTCCGGCATGGTGGTCAATCCGCTGACCATCGCGCCCGACGCGACGCTCGCCGATGCGCTGACGCTGATGAAGGATCACGGCATCTCCGGCATTCCGGTCGTGACCGGCGGCGGCGACGGCAAGCCCGGCAAGCTGGTCGGCATCCTGACCAACCGCGACGTGCGCTTTGCCACCGATCCGCAGCAGAAAGTCTCCGAGCTGATGACGCACGAAAACCTCGTCACGGTGCGCGAGGGCGTCAGCCAGGACGAGGCGAAGCGGATGCTGCACCAGCATCGCATCGAAAAGCTGCTCGTGGTCGACGATCAATATCGCTGCGTCGGCCTGATCACCGTGAAGGACATGGAAAAGGCGGTCGCCCATCCGCTCGCCTGCAAGGACGCGCAGGGCCGGCTGCGCGTCGCCGCCGCGACCACCGTCGGCGAGAGCGGCTTTGAGCGCACCGAGCGGCTGATCGATGCCGGCGTCGACCTCGTCGTGGTCGACACCGCGCATGGCCATTCCTCGCGCGTGCTGGAAGCGGTCAACCGCATCAAGCGGCTCTCCAACGCCGTGCAGGTGATCGCCGGCAATATCGCGACCAAGGAGGGCGCGCAGGCGCTGATCGATGCCGGCGCCGACTCGATCAAGGTCGGCATCGGCCCGGGCTCGATCTGCACCACGCGCATCGTCGCCGGCGTCGGCGTGCCGCAGCTCACCGCGATCATGGATGCGGTCGAAGCGGCCAAGAAGGCCGACATCCCCGTGATCGCCGACGGCGGCATCAAGTATTCCGGCGATCTCGCCAAGGCGCTCGCCGCCGGCGCCGACATCGCCATGGTCGGCTCGCTGCTCGCCGGCACCGACGAGACGCCCGGCGAAGTGTTTCTGTGGCAGGGCCGCTCCTACAAGGCCTATCGCGGCATGGGCTCGGTCGGCGCGATGGCGCGCGGCTCGGCCGACCGCTACTTCCAGCAGGACATCAAGGACACGCTGAAGCTGGTGCCTGAGGGCATCGAGGGCCAGGTGCCCTACAAGGGCCCGGTCGGCAACGTCATGCACCAGCTCGCCGGCGGCCTGCGCGCGGCGATGGGCTATGTCGGCGCGCGCAATCTCGCCGAATTCCACGACAAGGCGCAGTTCGTCCGCATCACCGGCGCGGGCCTGCGCGAAAGCCACGTCCACGACGTGACGATCACGCGCGAAGCCCCGAATTATCCGGGCGGCGTGTAGTCTTCGACGGCGTGTCCGCTGCCACGGCGTTGCTTCCGTCGCTCGTGCTTCCTCGCTAATGACGAGGCAGAACAAAATCGGAGGAAACAACCATGTCCCAGGCCAAGCGCATCGTTCTCGCTTCCCGTCCCGTCGGCGAACCCAAACCAACCGACTTCCGTATCGAGGACTATGCCGTGCCGACGCCCGGCGCGGGCGAGGTGCTGCTGCGCACGATCTGGCTGTCGCTCGATCCCTATATGCGCGGGCGCATGAGCGACGGGCCGTCCTACGCGCAGCCGGTGCCGATCGGCGGCGTGATGGAAGGCGGCACGGTCAGCGAGGTCGCGGCCTCGAACAATCCGGCCTTCGCCAAGGGCGACATCGTGCTGTCGCGCGCGGGCTGGCAGACCCATGCGATCTCCAACGGCCAGGGGCTGCGCCAAAGTCGATCCGAAGCTCGCGCCGATCTCGACCGCGGTCGGCGTGCTCGGCATGCCCGGCATGACCGCCTACACCGGCCTGCTCGACATCGGCAAGCCGCAAGCCGGGCGAGACCGTGGTGGTCGCCGCCGCCTCCGGCGCGGTCGGCTCTGCGGTCGGCCAGATCGCGAAGATCAAGGGCGCGCGTGCGGTCGGCATCGCCGGCGGCAAGGACAAGTGCGACTACGTCAAGAAGGAGCTCGGCTTCGACGATTGCCTCGATCATCGCGATCCCGATCTCGCCGGCGAAACTGAAGGAGGCGTGCCCGAAAGGCATCGACGTCTATTTCGAGAATGTCGGCGGCGCGGTGTTCGAGGCGGTGTTCCCGCTGCTCAATGCGTTCGCGCGCATGCCGGTCTGCGGCCTGATCGCGCATTACAACGACACGCAAGCCGTCGCGCCGAAATGGGCGCCGATGATGATGCGCGCGGTGCTGACCAAGCGGCTGACCATCCGCGGCTTCATCGTTCAGCGATTTTGCCGCGCGCCACGGCGATTTCCTGCGCGACATGTCGCAGTGGTTCCGCGAGGGCAAGGTCAAGCACAAGGAGTTCGTCACCGAAGGCCTCGACAGCGCGCCCGGCGCTTTCATGGGCCTGTTGAAGGGCGCCAATTTCGGCAAGCAGCTGGTGCGGGTCGGGCCGGACAAGGCGTGAGCGTTCAGCCTCGGCGGGAACAACTCGTCCAGACTGACATCGACCTGTCCGGGCGCGCGGACGTGCGGACCTCGAAACTGTCGGGCCGGAAGCGATACTCGACGAGCCCGGTTTCCTTGATGCCGATCACTTCCTGTCTGCGCGTCCGGCATGACGAAGCCGGCCGACGGCGCCCAGACGTGGCGCATGCGGCCATAGGTGAAATCGCGGCGCTGATGCACATGGCCGCTGGCGACGAGGCGCACGTCGTGCGCGCCAAGCATCGTCACGAAGCTGCGCGCGCACCGGCTGCGGCACGTAGCGGATCGCGGTGCCCTCCGTTTCCGGATCTTCCGGCGTTTGCAGGAACAGCGGCTTGTGCAGGAACAGTGCGACCGGCTTGCCGTTGCCGCCTGCAAGCTGTGAGGCGAACCAGTCCATCTGCTCGGTTTCGCTCGGAATACCCGTGTTCATGATCAGCGAGTTGAGGCCGATGAAGCACCAGCCGGCGGCCTCGAACTGAAAGCGGTCTTCGCCGAACACGTCGATGAAGGCGGCGCGGTCCTTTTCGTTGGCGGGATGCGAGGGCGGTTTGCCGACCGCGGTCGGATTGTCGCCGATGTCGTGATTGCCGGGCAGATAGCGGCAGTCCACCGGCAGCGCCGCGTGCAGGCCCTTGGCGAATTCGAGATCGTCGCGGCTGGTCGGACCGTCCCAGGCGACGTCGCCGCTGTTGACGACGAGATCGGGGCGCGCTGCGCTGATGTGCTCGCTGACGCGATGGAAATTTTCGGTCAGCTTGGCGAAGCGGGGCTGCGGGAAAGATGCGTATCGGAAATTTGCGTCAGGCGAAATTCAGTCATTGCAATATTCCTTCCACGTGAAATCGTAGCAGTTTAACGCGTCGGAACGGTGACGCCAGAGGAGGGGTTCCATGACGGTCCTGGAGGTCTTGCTGCCGGTCTTCGTTCTGGTCGGTCTCACCTTCTTCCTGCTGCTGTGGACCGGCCGCAAAGGCGGGCAACGCGCCGGCCCGCGAGGCGCGGAGCGACGTCGCCTTCGTCGACCAGCTCGATGTCCTGTTCTACGTGCTGATCGCGATCGCCCTGCCGCTGCGGCGGACCGATCTCGTCATCGTCATGCTGTCCTGGGTGTTCGTGGTGACGCGTTTTGCCCATGCCGGCATCTTCGTCACCTCGAACGAGGGGCGCAACCGTTCGCTGGCCTGGTTTGCCGGCGTGCTTGTGTTGCTGGCGATGTGGGTCTATTGCGCGCTGAAGATTCTTCTTCTGCTTTAAACATCGTCAAGGATTCCATGACTCCCGCCGCCCGGCTGTCCGCCGCCATCGAACTCATTGCCACCATCGAAAGCCAGCGCGTCCCCGCGGCGCAAGCGCTGAAGGAATGGGGCACCGCGCACCGCTTTGCCGGTTCCGGCGATCGCGCCGCGATTTCGGGACTGGTCTGGGACGTGCTGCGGCGGCGGGCTTCCAGCGCGTTCCTGATGGGGAGCGAGACGCCGCGGGCGCGGCTGCTCGGCATGCTCAGGCTCGAGCGCGGGATGGAGACGGACGCGATCGCCACGCTCTGCGACGGCGGACGCTTTGCGCCGGAGCCGCTCAGCGAGGCGGAACGGACGGCGCTCGCATCCGGCTCGCTCGAGGACGCGCCGGCGCATGTTGCCGGCGACTATCCGGAGTGGCTCGATGCGCATCTCGCCGCCGTGTTCGGCGACGACCGCGTGGCGGAAGCAACCGCGATGGCGAGCCGCGCGCCGCTCGATCTGCGCGTCAACACGCTCAAGGCCAAGCGCGAGAAGGTGCTTGCGTCGCTGAAGCATCTCGGCGCAAAGCCGACGCCGTGGTCGCCGATCGGCTTGCGCATCGAGCTTGGCGCCGACGCGCGCAATCCCGGCATCCATTCGGAAGAGGATTTTCGTGAAGGGCGCCGTCGAGGTGCAGGACGAGGGCTCGCAGCTCGCCGCGCTGTTCTCGGCGGCAAAGCCCGGCGAGCAGGTGATCGATCTCTGCGCCGGCGCCGGCGGCAAGACGCTGGCGCTCGCCGCCATGATGGGCGGCAAGGGCCGGCTGATTGCGACCGACCGCGACAAGCGTCAGCTCGCGCCGATCCATGAGCGGCTGTCGCGCGCCGGCGTGCACAATTGCGATGTGCGGGCGCCGAAGGGCGACGCCGAGCCGCTCGCCGACATCAAGGCAACGGCCGACCTCGTGCTGATCGATGCACCCTGCAGCGGCACCGGCACCTGGCGGCGCAATCCCGACGCCAAATGGCGGATGCGCCCGGGCGCGCTGGAGGTGCGGCTGAAGGACCAGGTCGAGGTGCTGGATCGCGCGGCTGCGATGGTGAAGCCGGGCGGGCGGATCGCCTACATCACCTGTTCGGTGCTGCCGGTTGAAAACAACGAGCAGGTGCGCGCCTTCATCGCGCGGCATCCGGAGTTTGCGATCGTGCCGCCGGAGGAGACCGCTGGTGTGCTGTGGGACAAGGCCGATGATTTTGCGCAAGGCCGCGCTGCGCTCGGACGAAGGCTGGCTGATGACGCCGCGGCGCACCGGCACCGACGGATTTTTCGTGAGCGTGATGCGGAAGAGCTGATGCCGTCGTCCCCGCGCCACGAGGTGCGCCCCGGAACGACGCGTGAGAGGAAACACTCCTCAATCCACAATGAACAGTTTCGCGCCGGACCGGGTCGAGGAGCGATGGGCGGCGTCGCCATGGTCGGAGACCTGGTAGCTCATGCCCGGCGTGAGCCTGAAGGTGCGGCCGTCGCGCAGTTCGGTGTGGAGCTCGCCCTCCAGGACGTAAAGCACATGGCCGCGGTCGCACCAGTGGTCGGCGAGATAGCCCGGCGTGTACTCGACCATGCGGACGCGCAGATCGCCGATGTTGAGGGTGCGCCAGAGGGCCTCGCCCGTCTCACCTGGATGCGTGGTGGCGGGATGCTTGCTCCAGTCGATGACGGTGAAGGGCAGGGCCGGGATTTTCATGGGGCGCCTCGGAGCTGTCGTCACCCGCCTTGTGCGCAAGTGCGCACTGGAGCGGGTGACCAGTACGTAGGGTGGGTTAGCCGGGCCACGCGCGCCGGAGGAGCGACGGCGGAGGTGCAAGGCGTAACCCACCGAACGGTGCGCGTGAATGGTGGGTTACGCCTTCGGCTAACCCACCCTACGACTCGCGGGCTGCCCGCCTCAATGCACCAGATGGTTCGCCGAGCCCTGCCGGATCTTGCCATCCGCATTCAGCCGCAGATATTCGCAAATCTTCGCGCCGCGCTCGTTTTCGTAGAACACGACGAGGCTGTCGGGGCTGACGTAGACGTCGATCAGGGTGAAGTGCAGGTTCGGCAGCAGGTCGAGCCCCTTGCGCCAGTATTGCCGCAAGCGCGTCCTTGCCGCGCACGGTGCCGGAGGGATCGAAGCCGAGCAGCGGGATCTTGTCCGAGGTCATCTCGGCTTCGTCGGAATAGAGCGCCAGCACGCGCTCGAGGTCGCGCGAGTTCCAGGCGTCGATCCATTGCTGGCCGAGCGCGGTGCAAAAGGCGGGGTCGTGGTGGTGGGTCATGGCTTCCTCCTGTTTCCTTATATATGTCAGTATTACTGACCTATATGGATTGTCCATCCGGAGTAACGGAAAGGCTGGCCCGCGCGGCCGGCATGCCTGCAGAAGCATGTGGGCTGACGCTCTCCCGCGGTTGCGGCAGGGGGCGTCGTCGCGTATCTGCTTGCCATGACAGCAGCACAGAAAGCCCAGCAGTCGACGCCGCCAGCGGCCTCGGCGCATGAAAAGATTCTGATCGTCGATTTCGGCAGTCAGGTGACGCAGCTGATCGCGCGCCGGGTGCGCGAAGAGGGCGTCTATTCCGAAATCGTGCCGTTCCAGAAGGCGGAAGCCGCCTTCCTCGCGATGAAGCCGAAAGCGGTGATCCTCTCGGGCGGACCGGAATCCGTGCACGAGGCGGGCTCGCCGCGCGCGCCGCAGGCGATCTTCGATTCCGGCGTTCCCGTGCTCGGCATCTGCTACGGCCAGATGACCATGGCGCACCAGCTCGGCGGCGAGGTCGAGGGCGGCCATCACCGCGAATTCGGCCGCGCCGATGTCGAGGTGAAGGGCGCGAGCCAGCTGTTCGATGCCACCTGGGACAAGGGCGGCAAATACCAGGTCTGGATGAGCCATGGCGACCGCATCACCAGGATGCCGCCGGGCTTTGTGGTCGCCGGCACATCGCCGAATGCGCCGTTCGCGGTGATCCAGGACGAGAAGCGGAAATATTACGGGCTGATGTTCCACCCCGAAGTGGTGCACACGCCCGACGGCGCAAAACTGCTGCGCAATTTCGTGCGCAAGGTCGCAGGCCTTCACGGCGACTGGACCATGCGCGCCTTCCGCGAGGAGGCGATCGAGAAGATCCGCGCGCAGGTCGGCCGAGGCAAGGTGATCTGCGGCCTCTCCGGCGGCGTCGACTCCGCGGTCGCCGCCGTGCTGATCCACGAAGCGATCGGCGACCAGCTCACCTGCGTGTTCGTCGACCACGGCCTGCTTGCGGCTCGATGAAGGAAAAACCGTCGTCGACCTGTTCCGCGGCCACTACAACATCCCGCTGGTTCACGTCGATGCGTCGAAGCAATTTTTGGGCGAGCTCGAAGGCGTCACCGACCCCGAGAAGAAGCGCAAGACCATCGGCCGTCTCTTCATCGACGTGTTCGACGCGGAAGCGAAGAAGATCGGCGGCGCGGAGTTTCTGGCGCAGGGCACGCTCTACCCCGACGTGATCGAGAGCGTCTCCTTCACCGGCGGGCCTTCGGTGACCATCAAGTCGCACCACAATGTCGGGGGCTTGCCCGAGCGCATGAACATGAAGCTCGTCGAGCCCTTGCGCGAGCTGTTCAAGGACGAGGTGCGCGCGCTCGGCCGCGAGCTCGGCCTGCCGGAAATCTTCGTCGGCCGCCATCCGTTCCCGGGCCCGGGCCTCGCCATCCGCTGCCCCGGCGACATCACCAGGGACAAGCTCGACATCCTGCGCAAGGCCGATGCGGTCTATATCGACCAGATCAGGAAGCACGGCCTCTACGACGAGATCTGGCAGGCCTTCGCCGTGCTGCTGCCGGTGAAGACGGTCGGCGTGATGGGCGACGGCCGCACCTATGATTACGTGGTGGGCCTGCGCGCCGTCACCTCCACCGACGGCATGACCGCGGACTTCTACCAGTTCGACATGAAGTTTCTGGGCGAGACCGCGACGCGCATCATCAACGAGGTGAAGGGCGTCAACCGGGTGGTCTACGATGTGACGAGCAAGCCGCCGGGGACGATCGAGTGGGAGTAGGGGCCCTAAACTCCAGCGTCGACCCGTGAGGGTACGGTGAATCAGATTGATCCTGCCGGTCTTCATCGCGTTCTAAGGCGGTATCTTGGTAACCATCACTATGATGGATTGTTTACGGCATCTCTGGATCACTCCCCAACAGAGCAGCTTGTCGGCGAGGACTGGCATACTTCGGCATTGATACTGTCTGCTGCGGTGGAACACGACGCACTGGCACACGAACTCGGTGAAACCGCTGATCCACTAACGCGCAGACTCACAACGTGGAGACGGGCGAACTCCCATTACAAAAAGCGGTTCTGCGCTGGCTTAATGTCTCGTCTAGACAAGCATCGCGTAATGGTTTTCGCGATCTCAGCGACGGAGCAGTCGATAGTCGCCAGTGAAGAACACTTCCTAGAAGAACTTGGCGCCACTCAATACTATCGACGGCATATGGTGGGCGGTCGAATGCGAGTGTCCATGGGGCCGTTCCTGAATGTACAGAACGACCGAGAAGCAAACTCTCGAACTCCCAGAAAACCAAGCTCCGATGGTTCTGTTCATTGCTCATTTTCTGAAGCGTATTCATCAAGAAATGTATTTTGCGCTGTCTTCTGAAAACCCACGACTTGTTACTTGGAATTTCTACGCTGATAGACCACCCGGTAGACCAGGCGGTGCGTTGGACCATGCTTTCGCCATGCTGCTAGGCCTCTCCAACCCAATGGGAGCGCTAAGGTGGGGCTATTTTCTGGAGGACGATGACGTTGAAATTGATCTTCTTGCTGACAATATCGCGGGTCTACTGAACGAGATTGTACGTGTGCCGCAACGTTACTCTTTTCAGTTTGACGAACCGTCCGATAAAGCTGCTGGTTTGTTCTACTGGGAAAAGTGGACATAGCGAGCAACCTCTCGCCAGATATCACCCGCCGCCGATCGCCGGCAACCCGGCGATGGCTTGCGACGGCGTCAGTCCGAAGCATTGCTTGAAGGTCCGGGTCAGGTGCGCCGTGTCGGCGAAACCTGCGTCCATGGCGGCCGTTCGCACCAGTGCGCCGGCGACAATCAGGCGCGCGGCACGCTGCAGCCCGGTCCACCGCTTGAACTGGCGGAAGGTCGTCCCGGTCGACTGCTTGAACAGGCGAAGCGCTTGGGTGCGCTCCAGTCCCAGCCGCCTGGCCAACTCGTCCTGGCTCATCCTCGCCATCGGTTCTGCCGTCAGGTCCGCCAGTACGCCGCTCATCCGTTGATGAAGACCTTGGGGAAGACGGTCCTGATCGTGGTCGAGACGCTCGCGCAGCTCGCGCTGCGCATCGGAGTTGAGTTTCATCCCGGCCAGAACCAGTTCACCGAGGCGGCCCTCAATCCTCTCCGCCAGCGGGTGAGGGCCTGGCCAGCGCGCGCCGTCGAGATACATGACGGTGAAGCCGCCTTCACCGCAGACGATGTGATGCTCGACCCCCGGCCGGATCATCACGATATCCCCGGTGACCGACTGCGCTTGGTCCACGACCGAGAGCGGCCCGCGCCGGCCTCTTACCACGCACGTGACGGGGTTCGGGTGGCGCCCGACGCCTGCGACGTCGACCGAGAACACCGAAGTCGAAAAAGCGGTGGTCGAAAAGGCGGTATCGCCTGAAGGCAACGCTTCCTCCCATGTTCGCACGTTTATTCTACGCCGCGGGGCAGGCGATGGATAGCATCGGGCAGCAAAGGCGGGAGCCGGGAGCGGTGATCATGTCAGCGATTGAAGCGGCGGAGCGCAACAAGAAGAACTATCTGGAGGCCAAGAGCGCGTTCAACCGCCGGGATCTCGACGCGTGCATGGCGTTTTACTCACCCGACCATCAGATGCGATCGCGGGAGGTTGGACCGGGGCGCGAACACATCAGGGCATTTCTCGCATCGATGCATACGACGTGGAGCAATCTGGAGATCGTCGCCGAGCACGTCGTGGCCGAGGGGGAGTGGGTGATGGGACAGTGCACCTCGAGCGCGATCCATTCGACAACAGTCATGGGCGTGGCGCCGACCCACCGCCGCATCGAGACGACATTCTGGGACCTGCATCGCTTCAATGCCGATGGGTTGATCGTCGAGACCTGGAATGTCGTCGACGGTCTCGCGATCATGCAGCAGCTCAAGGCGCAAAAGGGCGCAGCTCCGGGATAGGCGATCCGAAACCGCATGCCGTGACGATCACCCCGGCGCAAACGCGGGATGTGCGGTGTGTGACTGCATGGGTACGACATCGGCATCGCCTCCTTGGGAGTGAGCCTTGATGCCTGCTTCGCCCGCCGCCAACGCCGGCAACGACCCCGTGACACTGCCGGCTTACATGGCGCTGGCGAGGGACCTGATCGCCGGCGGGTGACCCCGAATTCCTACTGTGCATGGGGTTGAATTGCGAGTTTATGCCAGGGCCTTCGCTCGACGCGCGACAGCGCCGGTTTGACAGCCCCGGCCATCCCGTGTCGAATCCGGCAAACCCGTCGAAGCGAGAGCTGTCCATGTCGCGCGTGTCCATCCGCCGCCTGTTGAACCCGGCAGGCTCGCGCAGCGTCTATTCGAGCCCGGGATTTGAGCTGATCCTGATCGGTGCGGTCGTCCCTTTGCTGCTGCTGACGGCTGCGGTGTGTGGACTTCTGTATCTTTCCTTGAGACTGTTCCGGCGTGGACGGATTGCGCTCAGCGTAGTGACGCTGATTGCAGCGCTCTCTCCCTTCATCCTGTTCGTCAGCAGCACGGTTCAATCTGTTGTAGCGGACCGCGAGCGCGCCAAGCCGCTGTCCGGCGTGGCCAAGGCCGGTCCGGTCACCTCCTACCCTGACATTCTCATCGCGCGAGGACGCTCGTTTTCAGTTTCCGAGGCTGCCCGGCTGATGCTGGCCAGGGGCTTTCGGGAAGTGGATGTCATGGACGCCGCCGGGCCTCTCGCCGTTCGGGGGACGGTCGCCTTCGCTCAAATTCCCGGTTGTCGGGAAGCGCTGCAAGCCTGGGCGGCCGAACCCGGGGCGGACCGCTACTCGCCGGGAGGGCGAAATCTGGATCGCTGCCTGACCATCACCCCGTGGGACCAACAGCCTCCGGAGCGAAGCTCGGCGGTCGTTCTCTTGCAGGGCGAATTCACGGCATTCAACCGCTGTTGCCGGCATCAGATTTTCGATTGGGGCCAGCCGCTTGTTACTGACCTCGAACTACGCATCAAGGACGGCGGCAAGAACGTGCTGGTTGACTATTGGATGGTGCCATCGCCGCGACCGATGTTTCCATTGTTTATCTGGATGAACGGATTTTTCATCGAACAACGCATCGAGACCAATGGCCCGATCCCATTTGTGTTGAGCAATCTGAAGAGGTGACCGCGCGTTGGTGGGGCAACGAGGCGGGCGGCAAGATGGTGGCGGTACAGGACTAACGATTTTGCAACGCAAGAGCGGGCCGAAGTTGGCACGCCGCGTTGAGATCATGTGTTGGTTTCAGTGCACATGCAGGAGTTCAATTTCAGAGACGGGATTCCAAACGGTGCGCGTGCGCTGCATCACCGAGATGCGTGTGTATGCCGACGTGCACAGCGGGCGCGGCTAGACCGCAAAAATTAGCGCTACGAAAAGTTTTTGTGTGAATGCGATCACTATCACCTGCCAATCTAGCATCGGCAGGCGCTTTGCCATCGCATGTGGCTGGCTGGTTACACTGCAGCATCTGAAACAGGAATAACCTCTGGTTTAGTACGCAGAGGACGCGATCGAGCGTCGGCGTATTCATAAAAATCAGCGTGGGTGAAGAAGTGGGGCGGCGGCTTTCCATCATGTAAATCAAACAGAGGGGAATAACATGAAGAAGCTCTTGCTTGTAACGACGGCCATGGTTGGTTTCGGGGCGACATACGTCAGTGCTGCGGACATGCCTGTGAAGGTTGCGCCCGCACCTTGCAACTGCACCTGCGATGCGGCGCAGTTTGGCGGCTGGTACCTCGGCATCAGCGGCGGTGGGGCGAAGCACATCGCCAATCGCACGGATCAGGACGCGTTCCTCAACACCGAAGCGTCCTACATTTCCGACAATTGGGGCGGCATCATCGGCGCCACGGCAGGCTACAATTTTGTCAAATGCCATACGATGTGGGGCATCGAGGTCGATGGCAGCTGGGTCAGCGCCAGCAAGACCACAACGTTCGACCCGAACGGCCCGGTCGCGGCTCAGGAAACGCTTCAAAACCGGTTCGATGCGCTTCTGACCGCGCGGCTTCGCGCCGGCATGGCAATGGATAACGTGCTGCTCTATGTGACCGGCGGTGTGGCCGCAGCGCGCTTCCGCACGACCTACACGGACTTCAACGGCGGCGCCACTCCGCTTGATACGGTTACGTTCTCCGAATGGCGCTGGGGCTGGGTGGCAGGCGTTGGAGCCGAATGGGCCTGGTCGCCGAATCTGACCCTCAAGTCCGAAGTGCTCTACGCCAACTTCGCCGACCGGGAGCAAAGCTACGCCTTCCCGGCCTTTGGCCCTGCGACCTTCACGCATAGCGATGCGGTCTGGATCAGCCGCATCGGATTGAACTATAAATTCAGCGCGTATGCTCCGATCGCTGCGAGGTACTGATCTTCGCTGCGCAGCCAACCGAAGCGAGTTTTCACGCGGAAGCGGGCTCCGGCACCATGCCGGAGCCCGCTTTTGTGTGCCCGACAGGATCGAATGAAGTGAATATGGGAGCGCACAGCGTCGGGAGGCCGAATTCAGGCAAGTGACGGCGGTACTTTTCTTGCGCTAAAAGCGTTCGTCCGTAACCCGAGCTTGAGGCAAGAAACCCACATGACGCGTATCCGCTGTATCACCGAGATGGGCATGGGCGTCGACGTCCACGGCAAGGACGCCACCAAGGCGGCGAAGCGCGCGGTGTCGGATGCGATCCGCCACTCCAGCCTCGGTTTCTTCCGCATGCTGGGCAAGACCGCCAACGACATGTTCGTCGACGTCACCATCGGCGTGCCGAACCCGGAAAGCGTCGACACGGCTGCGGTGGCCAAGGAATTGCCTTACGGCACGGTGAAGGTGTCGGCGGTGAAGGGCGGGCTGGAAATTCCGGCCGAGCAGGGGACGGACTCGATCCTGATTGCCAATGCCGCTGTGATCGTCAGTTTCGACGACGACAAGGGCTAGGCGCCGGCGCCGTGCGTGCGGCCCGCAACAACAAGAAGAATGGGAGGGATTTTTGGTACAGGACAGCAGCACCTACTGGAAACGTTCGCGCGTCGAATTGCGCGCCGCCGGCTTCGATCCGGACCGCGCGGCCAACACCAGCGCGGTCGTCACCATCGCCAGCGCCTGGACCAATGCGCATCGCTGCAACAACCGCGTCCGTGGCATCGCCGATATGCTGATCGAGATCCTCGGCGAGCGCGGCGGGCAGGGGCTGGTGGTCGGCGCACCCGCGGTATCGGATGCGCTGACGCAGGGCACGCCGACGGCAGGCTACAGCCTGGTGTCGCGCGACGTCGTCGCCGACTGCATCGAGATCGGCCATTACGCGCACCATGGCGACGCCATGATCGTGATCTCCGGCTGCGACAAGACCGGCGCGGCCGCGCTGATGCCGCTGGCGCGCACCAATGCCTTTGGGCTCGTGCTCTATCCCGGCACGGGCACGCCGGGCCGGGTATCGTTCGGCGCATGGGCGGCCAAGGGCAACAACCTCACCATCATGGATTACGCGGAAGCGCGCGCCGCCAACGAGAGCGGCCGGATCTCCGACAAGGAGTTGCTCGAGGTCGAGCGCAACGTGATGCCCGGCAGCGGGACGTGCGGGGCGATGTTCACGGCCAACACCATGAGCACGATTGCGGAATCGATCGGCATGATGCTGCCGCGTGGCGCCTCGCATCCGGCCGACACCGGCGCCGGCGGCGACATCCATGCCGACGTCCGCGCCCAGGCGCGCGCCTCGGTCGATGCGCTGTACCGATTGATGGAAGCCGGCATCCGGCCGCGCGACATCATGACCGAGCGCGCCTTCGAGAACGCGATCACCACCGTCTACGCCATGGGCGGCTCGACCAACATGTATCTGCATCTGCTCGCGGTGGCGCGCGAGGCGCAGGTACTGATCACCATCGACCGCATCCAGGCGATCGGCGAGCGCATTCCGCTGCTGGCCAATCTGCAGCCGCACGGCCCCTTCGCGATGGGGAGCCTGCACGCCATCGGCGGCGTGCCGATCGTGCAGAAGGAGCTGTTGCGTGCCGGCCTGCTGCACGGCGACGTGATGACGGTCACCGGCAAGACGCTGGCGGAGAATCTGGCCGCCGTCCCGACACTGCAGGAGATCGGCAAGCAGGAGATCGTTTTTCCGGTTGCGAGCCCGATCGCGCCGCCGAACAACCACATCAGCGTGCTCAAGGGCAATCTCGCGCCGGAAAGCTGTCTCTTGAAACTTTCCGGCAAGACGCTGGAGAATGGCGAATTCCGCGGCACCGCGCGCGTGTTCGAGTCCGAGGCCGACACGATGGCCGCGATCCGCGCCGGCAGGATCGTGGCGGGCGACGTCATCGTCGTGCGCAATGTCGGCCCGGTCGGCGGGCCCGGCATGCCCGAGATGGTGATGCTGACGATCCAGCTGCAGGGACGGGGTCTCGGCGAAGATGTCGCCCTGATCACCGACGGCCGCTTCTCCGGTGTGTCGCACGGCATCCTGATCGGGCACATCTCGCCGGAGGCGGCACGCGGCGGCCCGATCGCGGCGGTGCACGAGGGCGACACGATCGTGATCAATCCCACGGCGCGAACGCTGACGCTGGAAGTTGCTGCCGACGAGATCGCGCGGCGCATGGCGGGCTGGCGTGCGCCGGATCGGGCCGAGAAGGCGCGGCCGGGCTCGGTGCACGACAAGTACATCCGGCTGGTGTCATCGGCGCATTATGGATGTGTGCTCTAGGCGGCTTTCCCGACTGGAATTCCATCGGAACTGGCCCTGGAACCCGCTAACGCAGCCGTGAACGACAATACTAAACCAATTAGTTGACTATTTGCGCGCGGCGTCTATATTCAACCACATGGTTGAGCTTCAGGCACCACAGATGAATTCGATCTTCCACGCGCTGGTCGATGCCACGCGTCGGCAGATGTTGCGCGATCTCGCCGCTGGTGAACGGACGGTGAGCGAACTCGCAAGCCCCTTTGCGATGTCGCTGGCGGCCGCCTCCAAGCACATCAGGGTGCTGGAGGACGCCGGCATGATCCGCCGCGAGGTGAGGGGGCGCACGCATCTTTGCCGGCTCGATCCCGGACCGCTGGCGAGCGCACATGAGTGGCTGAGCTTCTACGAGCGCTTCTGGAACAGCCGGCTCGACATGCTGGAGCAATTGCTCCGCGAGGACGTTGCCAATTCAAAGACCCGCAAATCGAAATCGAAAAAGGGAGTTCTGTGATGAATGCCGCTGCAAGCCGCGACAACTATGGCACACTGATCGAGCCGACCACGCTGAAAATCCAGCGGCTGCTGCCGGGACCGATCGAGCGCGTCTGGGCCTATCTCACCGACAGCGATCTGCGCCGCAAATGGCTGGCCGCGGGCAAGATGGAGATGAAGGCCGGCTCGTCCTTCGAACTCGTCTGGCGCAACGACGAACTCACCAATCCGCCCGGGCAACAAGCCGGAAGGTTTTGGCGAGGAACACCGGATGGAGAGCCGCATCGTCGAGCTCGATCCGCCGCGCAAGATTTCGTTCACCTGGCGCGACAGCGGCGACGTTTCGATCGAGCTCGAAGAAAAGGGCAAGGACGTGCTGTTGACGCTGATCCATCGCCGGCTGCCCAACCGCGACACCATGATGATGGTCGGCGCCGGCTGGCACATGCATCTCGACATACTGGTGGCACGCGCCCGCGGCGAGGAGCCGCCGCCGTTCTGGGACGGCTGGGTCAAGCTCAAGGCCGACTACGACCGGCGGCTGCCGCCGGCCTGATCCGGGCAAAACCGCAACAACGAAAACAGGAGGTTAGTCATGAATGCTCACGTCGTTTCTGCGAAGGAATGGGATGCCGCGCGCGAGAAAGTGCTGGTGAAGGAGAAGGAGCTGACCCGCGCCCGCGACGCGCTGGCCGCGGAGCGGCGGCGGATGCCGTGGCAGGCGGTGGAGAAGGCGTATTCGTTCGACGGTCCCAAAGGCAAGGCGAGCCTGCTCGATCTGTTCGAGGGCCGCCGCCAGCTCGTCGTCTACCGCGCCTTCTTCGAGCCTGGTGTGCACGGCTGGCCGGAGCATGCCTGCATCGGCTGTTCGCTCGGCGCGGATCAGGTCTCCGATCTCACGCATCTCAATGCGCGCGACACTACACTTGCCTACGTCTCGCGCGCACCGCAGGCCGACATCGCGCGGCTGAAGACGCGGATGGGGTGGGAGCACATCCCCTGGTACACCATCACCGACGGCTTCGACGCCGATTTCGGCGTGGACCAATGGCACGGCCACAACGCGTTCATCCGCGAAGGCGATCGCATCTTCCGCACCTACTTCATCAACAGCCGCGGCGACGAGGCGATGGGCACGGTGTGGAGCTATCTCGACATCACCGCGCTCGGCCGCCAGGAGGAGTGGGAAGATTCGCCGAAGGGCTATCCGCAGAGCCGGCCGTACAAATGGTGGAACTGGCACGACATGTACGTCCCCGGCGCCGCACCGGATCCGAAATGGGTCGCTGTGTCCGATGCCGGCGAGGCCGCATTTCGCAAGGAAGGCCGATCCGGCGTTGCAGGAGGCGGAACATGAGCAAGGTCGACACCATGCGCGGCTGTAACACGGTTCGCGACAGCGGCAACGATATAGCGAGAACGGCCGCCGATTGGCTGTACCTCGCTGCCGCGCCGACCTTCGCGATCATGGCGCTGCTGACCGGCGTGCTAGGCGGTGGACCGGCAGATTCGTTGTGCTCGGCGGCGGGGCCATCGCCGCTGAGCGGCATGACGCCGATGTATCTGCTGATGAGCGCCTTCCATCTGGCGCCCTGGCTGAAACTCGTCGCGGGCTAGGCCGGGAAGCCGGCCGATCCTGATCCCCGGACAAAACGACAATGGCCCCGCTGCTTTATTCAACACCACAGAGAAAGAGAAACATGAGCAACGCCTTTACCGGGGGATGCGCCTGCGGCGCGATCCGCTATGAAATCTCCGCCGAGCGCTTTTCATGAACCATTGCCAGTGCCGCGATTGCCAGCAGACCAGCGGCACCGGGCACGGCTCCTATCTGACCTTTCCGAACAGGGCCGCGGTCAAGCTGACCGGGCAGGCGAACCACTGGGACAAGGTCGCCGACAGCGGCAACGTCAAGACCCGCGGCTTCTGCCCGAGCTGCGGCACGCCGGTCTACCTGACCTTTGCGGCAATGCCGGAACTCTTCACCATCCATGCGGCGAGCCTCGACGATCCCGCCCGGTTCAAGCCGCAGGCCGTGACCTATCGCCTGCGCGGTTACGACTGGGACCGGCCCAACCCGGCCGTACCGGCCTTTGACATGATGCCGCCGGCGGGTTGATTTGCGGTGCTCACAAGCCGGCAGCATTTTTCTTTGCCGGCATGTCGCCTCTCGGCTGGCTCGTTCGTCCTGTGTCCGGGAGCAGGAACGGAGAAGTGGAATGATCGGTTCTAACTATCGCTGGGTCATCGTCGCCGCGGGCGGCCTGTTGGGCTGCGTCGCGATCGGCGGCATGTTTTCGCTGCCGGTGCTGCTGCAGCCGATCGCGCACGACACCGGCTGGTCGGTGGCGGGCATCTCCAGCGCCATGACCATCGGGTTTCTGGCGATGGCGTGTTCCAGCATGATCTGGGGCACGCTGTCCGACCGGTTCGGGCCGCTGCCGGTGGTGCTGACGGGTTCGATCGTGATCGCGGGCTCGCTTGCGCTGGCAAGCCGGGCTACCTCGCTGATCGAGTTCCAGCTGCTGTTCGGCCTGCTGGTGGGCGGCGGCGACAGCGGCGATCTTCGCGCCGATGATGGCGACCGTCACCGGCTGGTTCGACACCCATCGCAGCCTCGCGGTGTCGCTGGTCTCGGCCGGCATGGGCATGGCGCCGCTGACGATGTCGCCGCTGGTGGCCTGGCTCGTCTCCCACCACGACTGGCGCACGACGATGCAGATCGTCGCGGCGATCGTCGCCGCCATCATGATTCCGGTGTCGCTGCTGGTGCGCCGCCCGCCGGCGCTGGCCGCGGGTGCTGCCGCGCCGGTCGATGCGGTGCCGCAGCCGGAGATGACGCGCGCGCAGGCGATCCGGTCGCCGCAATTCATGATCCTGCTCGCGACCAATTTCTTCTGCTGCGCCACGCATTCCGGCCCGATCATCCACACCGTCAGCTATGCCATCAGCTGCGGCATTCCCTTGATCGCGGCGGTGTCGATCTATAGCGTGGAGGGACTTGCCGGACTGTTCGGCCGCATCGGCTTCGGCCTGATGGGCGACCGGTTTGGCGCCAAGCGCGTGCTGGTGATCGGCCTGCTGGTGCAGGCGTTCGGCGCGCTGGCCTATGTGTTCGTGCGCGAACTTGCGGGGTTCTACGCGGTCGCGGTCCTGTTCGGCTTCATCTATGCCGGCGTGATGCCGCTCTATGCGGTGCTGGTGCGGGAAAACTTTCCGCTGCACATGCTCGGCACCGTGATCGGCGGCACCGCCATGGCCGGCAGCCTCGGCATGGCCACCGGCCCGATCGCGGGCGGCCTGATCTACGATACGTTTGCCAGCTATGCCTGGCTCTACATCGGCGCCTGGGGCATGGGCCTCGGCGCGTTCCTGATGGCGATGACGTTCCGGCCGTTCCCGAGAGCACGGGCGGAGGGGGTGACTGCGGCGGCGTGACAAGGGTTGTTTCCGCGACCTTCATTGGGCTTGCCGTTTACTTTCGACGCAATATTGCAGCCGATAGACTGGCAGAACCAATGCGCGGCGACTTCACTCACCCCCGCCAAAATACCCCGGCTTCTTCATCGTCCAGGTCTCGCCCCAGTGCTGGCCGCCGCCGTCGACCGTCAGTGTCTCGCCGGTGATGTAGTTTCCGGACGGCGCCGAAAGATAGGCGCAGGCCTCCGCGATGTCCCAGGGCGAGCCGACGCGCATCATCGGGTTGGAGCGCGGATAGGCGGCGCGCGCCTCCGCAGAATAAACCTCCCATCCCTTGGTTTCGATCAGCCCCGGCGCGACGCAGTTGACGCGGATGTTGAGCGGCGCCCACTCGACGGCCACCGCGCGCGACAGGCCGATCACGCCGGCGCGCGCAGCGATAGTGTGGGCGATGCCGTAGACGCCGTGCGTCGTCACCACGACGATGTTGACGATGCTGCCGGGATGCTTGCGGTCGCGCCAGCGCTGTGCGGCGGCCTGCATCATGTACCAGGTGCCGTTGAGGTTGGTGTTGATGACGGCGTTCCAGCCCCTGATCGAGAAATCGATCGCGGCTTGCGGAAACTGCCCGCCGGCGCTGTTGACGAGGATGTCGAGCCGGCCCTGTGCGGCCCAGACCTTGTCGAACATCGCGGCGACTGCGTCGGGCTCGCGGATGTCGGTGGCATGCGCGGAGGCCTTTAGCCCGTGCGCGCACAGTTCCGCGACCAACGCGTCGAGCTTGGCCTGGTCGCGGCCGGCGACGACGACATGCGCGCCGAGCCGCGCAAACAGCCAGGCGATGGCGCGGCCGATGCCGCCGGCCCCGCCCGAGATCAGCGCAACCTGATCCTTCAGCGCGCCGGCTGCGTAGACCGTCGGACGGGCCGCGAGGTCAGCGTCGTCCGCTCCCGATTTCTGCCGGTCATCCATGCGTGGGTGCAACCCTTGCGGCTTGTGGCAACGTTCGTACATTACCCGGGCGTGAAGCCAAGCCAAGAAGAGATAAACAAACAGACATGACGCCGGACCTTTCCGCCTTTGCCGATCACCAAGCGCTGGCCTGCAAAACATCCCGACCGCCTGCAGCTTTATTCGCTGCCGACGCCGAACGGCGTCAAGGTGTCGATCATGCTGGAGGAAGATCGGGACTGCCCTACGAGTGCATCTGGTCGACTTCAACAAGGACGACCAGAAGACGCCGGAATTCCTGTCGCTGAACCCCAACGGCAAGATCCCGGCGATCCTCGATCCCGACGGCCCCGGCGGCAAGCCGCTGGCCTTGTTCGAGTCCGGCGCGATCCTGCAATATCTGGCTGAGAAGACCGGCAAGCTGCTGCCGGCCGACGCCGCGCGGCGCTGGCAGGCGATCCAGTGGGTGCATTTCCAGATGGGCGGCATCGGGCCGATGTTCGGCCAGGTCGGCTTCTTCCATAAATTCGCCGGCAAGGAATATGAGGACAAGCGGCCGCTGCAGCGTTACGTCAATGAATCGAAGCGACTGCTCGGCGTGATGGAAATCCATCTTGCCGGCCGGCAGTGGTTCTGGACGACGAGTACAGCATCGCCGACATTTCCATGCTCGGCTGGGTGCGCAACCTGATCGGCTTCTACGGCGCGCGCGACCTCGTGGCCTTCGACGACTTCAAGAACGTCGCCGGCCTGGCTCGAACGCGGACTGGCGCGGCCGGCCGTGCAGCGCGGATTGAACATTCCGCCGCGGCCGTGAGGATCGGCGTCGCTACCGGCGCTTGATGTTCGGTGGCATCGCTGTTGCGGCCACGACAAAAAAGCGCCGCGGATTCCATGTCCGTCCTCTATTCCGAGGATGCCCGGAACCGATTCATGCCGCATAGAAGCGGCGCAGTGCAGGCATGAAATTTCCGTGACCGCCGAACACGCGAAATTTCGTTGTCTGCGGCGCTGCTCCCGCACAAGATGGGGGCAAGCTTCTTCCACCCGCTCGCGAGCGCCCCAATGACAACAGAAGCGATCCGTCCTGCCGTCGTCCGTCATCATCAGCCCTGGTACAAGATCCTCTATATTCAGGTGCTTATCGCCATCGCGCTCGGCATCCTGATCGGATATTTCTATCCCGATTTCGGCAAGCAGCTGAAGCCGCTCGGCGACGGCTTCATCGCGCTGATCAAGATGATGATCGCGCCGATCATCTTCTGCACGGTGGTGCACGGCATCTCCTCGATGGGCGACCTCAAGCGGGTCGGCCGGGTCGGGCTGAAGGCGCTGATCTATTTCGAGGCGGTCTCGACGGTGGCGCTCGCCATCGGCCTGCTCGTCGGCGAGGTGCTGCAGCCCGGTCGCGGCTTCAACATCGATCCCGCCTCGATCGATGCGAAGTCGGTCGCGACCTACGTCACCAAGGCCAAGGAAGACGGCATCGTCGCGCATCTGCTCGGCATCATTCCCGACAGCTTTTTCGGCGCGCTGGCCCGCGGCGACCTGCTGCAGGTGCTGCTGGTCTCGATCCTGTCCGGCTTTGCCATCGCCTTCATGGGCAAGACGGGCGAGCCGATCGCGCATGCGATCGACCAGGCCGCCAAAGTGTTCTTCGGCATCATCCGCATCATCGTCCGCGTGGCGCCGATCGGCGCCTTCGGCGCCATGGCCTTCACCATCGGCGCCTACGGCCTCGCCGCGCTGTGGAAGCTGGTCGCGCTGATCGGCACCTTCTATCTCACCAGCATCCTGTTCGTGCTGGTCGTGCTCGGCACGATTGCGTGGCTGTCCGGGTTTTCGATCCTGCGCTTCATCGCCTATATCAAGGACGAGCTGCTGATCGTGCTCGGCACGTCGTCGTCGGAGACGGTGCTGCCGCAGATGATGCAGAAGATGGAGCATCTCGGCGCCTCGCGCTCGGTGGTCGGTCTGGTCGTGCCCACCGGCTACAGCTTCAATCTCGACGGCACCAACATCTACATGACGCTGGCGACGCTGTTCCTGGCGCAGGCGACCAATACGCACCTGACGATCTGGCAGGAACTCGGCATTCTGGGCATTGCCATGATCACCTCGAAGGGCGCTTCCGGCGTCACCGGCGCCGGCTTCATCACGCTGGCGGCCACGCTGTCCATCGTGCCCGACATCCCGATCCAGTCGATCGCGATCCTCGTCGGCATCGACAAGTTCATGAGCGAGTGCCGGGCGCTGACCAATCTGATCGGCAATGGCGTCGCCTGCGTCGTGATCAGCCTGTCCGAGGGCGAACTCGACAAGGAGGCGCTGCACGAGACCATGGCGCATCCGCTCGAGATCGGCGAAGCGCTTGAGCCGGGCGCCACTTAGTATATTGGGAATGAGCGGCAGGGAGCGACAAGCGAAAATGGCGACCACGATCTACGGCATCAAGAATTGCGACACCATGAAGAAGGCGCGGGCCTGGCTCGACGCCAAGGGCGTGGCTTACGATTTCCACGACTACAAGACCGCCGGGATCGCCAAGGACAAGCTGAAAGGCTGGAGCGACAAGCTCGGCTGGGAGGTGTTGCTCAACCGCGCCGGCACCACCTTCAAGAAATTGCCCGATGCCGACAAGGAAGGCCTGAACGAAAAGAAGGCGCTGGCCCTGATGCTGGCGCAGCCGTCGATGATCAAGCGGCCGGTGCTCGAGGTCGGCGGCAAGCTGCTGGTCGGCTTCAAGCCGGAAATCTACGAGAAGGACGTCGGCAAGGGCAAGAAAGCCTAGTCGAGTTCGACTACGTCGTCGGCCGGTCGTTCCGCGGCCGGCGCGGCCGCGACTGCAACGTCGATCACGGCCTGGACCAGGATGAGCGGGACGCTGCTGGCCTTCAGGCCCATCAGGTTGTTGACCTTGAAGCCGCCCTCGATGCTGATGGCCTTGAACGAACCGACCATCTGCTCGACCCGGTCCCCGAACCCGAACGGCAGCAGCAGCCGTTCATAGGAAACGTCCTTGCCGTCGGCGTCCTGGACCGTCGAGACCGAATAGATCGGCCGGCGATGCCTGACGCAGGCGAGATAGGACGGCACGACGCGGGCGTAGCGTTCCGGCCCGATCGCATCGTGCAGATAGCGGTTGGTGCGCTTGGCCGGGTCGACGTGCTCGTTGCCGTAGGTGGCGGTGAGGCGGGCGCCTTCCTGCTTGATGACAAAGCGCGCGTCGTCGCTGTCGCCCTCGATGTCGTAACCCATCATGTCAGGCAGTTCGCCGGAGATGTCGCCGGGCTGGAAATCGGCCAGCAGCGGCAAGGGCTGATGCGTACGTGCCGCGCGCAGCCACGCGTTGAGCAGGACGCGCTGCATGATGTTGCGAACAACGGACGGATCGGCGCTCTTGAACTCCATCGTCAGGGCTTTTCTTTGAGCATGATCTTGTCCGAAAACCGGATTCCACTTTTCGGGATCATGCTCTAGCCGAATTCCAGCACGTCGCCGGACGGGATGCGGCCGGGCGCGCGATGGAAGAGGTCGCGGTCGATGATGGTGCGCAGTTTCGGCACCGGCAGCGTTTCATTGCCGCGCATCAAATTCTTGATCTCGAAGCCGCCATCCTCGCTGATGGTCTTCAGTGAGCCGATGATGTGCGTGACTGTGCCGTCGCGATCGGAGAACGGCAGCAGCAGCCGCTCATAGGCGACGATACGGCCGTAGACGTCGTCGATATGGGCGATGGTGAAGGCGGGCAGGCGGCGGCGGATGCTTTCGTAGTAGACCGGCATCACCAGCGGCGCCAGGCGCGGGCCGAGATAATCCTCAAGCCGCCGTCCCTTGCCGGTGT
The DNA here is from genome assembly GCA_963726865.1 of uncultured Alphaproteobacteria bacterium. Taxonomy (GTDB): domain Bacteria; phylum Pseudomonadota; class Alphaproteobacteria; order Rhizobiales; family Xanthobacteraceae; genus Bradyrhizobium. The sequence continues at coordinate 158,731 of CAVSEE010000021.1, forward strand.
GGCCGTAGGCGCTCGCCATGCGCGTGCCGTCGCTGTCGATGATGATGTGCGGCGGCTTCTGCGTGGCGTCGATGGTGAAGAAGACGAGGTCGGGCATTTCGTCCTCGATCCGCTCCGGCCGATACTCGGCAATAGAAGGCAGCTTCTGGTCCCGGGCATATAGCCGCAGCCAGGTATTGAGCAGATCGCGCTGCTTGATCGATTTGACGATGGTCGGATTTGCGCTTTCGAAATCCATGTCCCCGCGCCCGCCTTGAATTCGAAACAACTGAACCTTGCGATGGAAGGCCAAATTTTTGATGAAGGTAAGGTCTTGCTGACAAAGACCGTTAAGAAATGCTTTCCGTCTCCCGGAACCGCAGCCGCCGCGACCGACGTTCTGCTGCGCCTCGCGGCTGGTATTCGACTAATGGCTGACGATGGCGGGCGCCGCGGCAAGAGGGCCGCAATGGGCGCTTTCCGCCTTGCCTAAGGGGCTACGATGACGGCATATTCCGCCCCGGAGGCGGCCGGGCCCCAGACGTTCCAAGACGTCCGGGAAGACCAGCCGGTGGACAGATAATCGGCTGCGCACGCGCAACTTCGCGGCGATGGCTCGACGGGGGATGTTTGTTTGGCCGATGAGTTCATTCTCGAAACCCACGGATTGACCAAGGAGTTCGCGGGGTTTTTCGCCGTTCGCGATGTCTCTCTGAAAGTCCGGAAGGGTTCCATTCACGCGTTGATCGGTCCGAACGGGGCCGGGAAGACGACGTGCTTCAATCTGCTGACCAAATTCCTGCAGCCGACCGCGGGCAACATCCTCTACAAGGGACAGGACATCACCGCGATGAAGCCGGCCGACGTGGCGCGGCTTGGCCTCGTGCGCTCGTTCCAGATTTCGGCGGTGTTTCCGCACCTGACCGCGCTGGAAAACGTCCGCGTGGCGCTGCAGCGCCAGCACGGCTCCTCCTTCGATTTCTGGCGCTCCAAATCGGTGCTGGACCGCTTCAATCCCAAGGCGCGCGAACTGCTCAACGACGTGGGCCTGAGCGAGTTCGCCAACACGCCGGCGGTCGAAATGCCCTATGGCCGCAAGCGCGCGCTGGAGATCGCCACCACGCTGGCGCTCGATCCCGAGATGATGCTGCTGGACGAGCCGATGGCCGGCATGGGCCACGAGGACATCGACAAGATCTCGACGCTGATCAAGCGCATTTCGGAGAAATACACCATCCTGATGGTCGAGCATAACCTCTCGGTGGTTGCCAACCTCTCCGACATCATCACCGTGCTGACGCGCGGACAGGTGCTTGCCGAGGGCAACTATTCCGAGCTCACCAAGGACGCGCGGGTCAAGGAAGCCTATCTGGGAGCCGGTCATGCCTGAGGCCACGACGATGGCAAAGCCGGCTGCAACGGCTGATGGCGCTCACGTGCTGGCAGGTCAAGGATCTGCAGGCCTGGTACGGCGAGTCGCACATCCTTCACGGCATCAATTTCTATGTGAACGAAGGCGAGGTGGTGACGCTGCTCGGACGCAATGGCGCCGGCAAGACCACCACGCTGAAATCGGTGATGGGCATCATCGGCAAGCGCACCGGCTCGATACAGTTCAACGGCAAGGAAATCTCGCGCGCATCGTCCGACAGCATCGCGCGGCTCGGGCATCGCCTTTTGCCCCGAGGAGCGCGGCATCTTCGCAAGCCTCGATGTGCGCGAAAACCTGTTGCTGCCGCCGATCGTCGCCCCGGGCGGGCTCTCCCTCGATCAGATTTTCGAACTGTTCCCGAATCTGAAGGAGCGGCTCAACAGCCAGGGCACGAAACTTTCCGGCGGCGAGCAGCAGATGCTGGCGATCGCCCGCATCCTGCGCACCGGCGCGCGCTTCCTGATGCTGGACGAGCCGACCGAGGGGCTCGCGCCCGTCATCATCCAGCAGATCGGCCACACCATCGCGCGGCTGAAGAAGGAGGGCTTCACCATCCTCCTGGTCGAGCAGAACTTCCGCTTCGCCTCCACCGTGGCGGACCGCTACTACGTCGTCGAGCACGGCAAGGTGATCGACGGCTTTGCCAATTCGGAGCTCGAAGCCAACATGGACAAGCTCCACACCTATCTCGGCGTCTAACGCATCCCAGGGAGCCACGATGAAACAGCAACTCTCGGCACTTCTCCTCGGCACGGCGCTTTCGCTTGCGGCAGCGAGCGGCGCGTTCGCGCAGGACAAGACGTCAAGATCGGCGTGCTGACCGACAATTCGGGCCTCTATTCCGACCTCGGCGGCGCCGGCTCGACGCTGGCCGCGCAAATGGCGATCGAGGATTCCGGCATGGCGGGGAAGGGCTGGAAGATCGACATGATCTCCGCCGACCATCAGAACAAGCCCGACATCGGCACCAGCATCGCGCGGCAATGGATCGACGTCGACAAGGTCGACATCTTCATGGACGTGCTGAACTCCGGCGTGGCGCTTGCGGTCAACAACGTCGTGAAGGAAAAGAACGCGATCATGATCAATACCGGCGCGGCGTCGTCGGATCTGACCAACGCGCAGTGCTCGCCGAATACGATCCACTGGGTCTACGACACCTACATGCTGGCCAACAGCACCGGCCAGGCGCTGGTGAAGGCCGGCGGCGACACCTGGTACTTCCTCACCGCCGACTATGCCTTCGGCCATGCGCTCGAGCGCGACACCGCCGCGGTCGTCACCAAGTCGGGCGGCAAGGTGATCGGCAGCGTCAAGCATCCGCTCAACACCGCGGACTTCTCCTCGTTCCTGCTGCAGGCGCAGGCCTCCAAGGCCAAGATCATCGGCATGGCCAACGCCGGCGGCGACACCACCAACACCATCAAGCAGGCGGCCGAATTCGGCATCGTCGCCGGCGGCCAGAAGCTCGCAGGCCTGCTGCTCTTCATCACCGACGTGCACTCGCTCGGGCTCAAGGTGGCGCAGGGGCTGAACTTCACCGAGACCTTTTACTGGGACCTCAACGACGGCACGCGCGCCTTCTCCAAGCGTTTTTCCGAGCGCATGAAGAACAAGGCAATGCCCTCGATGGTGCAGGCCGGCGTCTATTCCGGCCTGATCCACTACTTCAAGGCGCTGGAGGCGATGGGCGGCAATCCGCATGACGGCGCCAAGGTGGTCGCCAAGATGAAGGAGTTGCCGACCGATGACGCGCTGTTCGGCAAGGGCACCATCCGTGTCGACGGCCGCAAGCTGCATCCGGCCTATCTGTTCGAGGTCAAGAAGCCCGAAGAGTCCAAGGGGCCGTGGGACTACTACAAGCTGATCGGCACCACGCCGGGCGACCAGGCTTTCCGGCCGCTTTCGGAAAGCTCCTGCTCGCTGGTAAAGAAGTAACAAGGGAAGGGCGGCTCGCCGGCTGACGGCCGGCGGGCGTCGAAGACGCGGGTGCGTCAGACAACAACGAGTTCTCGAAAGATCGATCGATGCAAGCTCTTTTCGCGCAGCTTCTGGTGGGACTGATCAACGGCTCGTTCTACGCGCTGTTGAGTCTCGGCCTCGCCGTGATCTTCGGCATGCTCAACATCATCAATTTCGCACACGGCGCGCTCTACATGATGGGTGCGTTCTGCGCCTACTTCCTGCTCAGCCTCTCCGGCATCGGCTATTGGTGGGCGCTGATCGTAGCACCCATCGTGGTCGGCATTTTCGGCATGATCCTGGAGCGGACCATGCTGCAATGGCTGACCGGCCTCGACCATCTCTATGGGCTCTTGCTCACCTTCGGAATCGCGCTGATCGTGCAGGGCCTCTTCCAGAACTATTTCGGCTCCTCTGGTCTCCCCTACGCGATTCCGGATTATCCCCAGATCGGCGACTGGCGCGGCCTTCAGGGCGGCATCAATCTCGGCTTCATGTTCCTGCCGATCTACCGCGGCTGGGTGGTGATCTTCTCGCTCGTGGTGTGCATCGCCACCTGGTACCTGATCGAGAAGACGCGGCTCGGCGCCAACTTGCGCGCCGCCACCGAAAACCCGACGCTGGTGCGTGCGTTCGGCATCAACGTGCCGCGCATGATCACGCTGACCTATGGCCTCGGCGTGGGCCTCGCCGCGCTGGCCGGTGTCCTGTCGGCGCCGATCAACCAGGTGCGTCCGCTGATGGGCGCCGACCTCATCATCGTCGTGTTCGCCGTCGTCGTGATCGGCGGCATGGGTTCCATCATGGGTTCCATCATCACCGGCTTTGCGCTCGGGGTGATCGAGGGCCTGACCAAATACTTCTATCCCGAGGCCTCCAACACCGTGGTATTCGTGCTGATGGTGCTGGTGTTGCTGATCAAGCCTACGGGACTGACTGGACGGGCGGCCTGACATGAGCGCATTGACCGACGACACCCTGCCGGCATCGCCGAGCGCCGTTCGCGACGAGATGATCGTCTTCGTGGTGATGGCCGTGCTGCTTGCTCTCGTTCCCGCGAGCGGCATCTATCCGTTCTTCGTGATGCAGGCGCTGTGCTTCGCGCTGCTCGCCTGCGCCTTCAATTTGCTGATCGGCTTCGGTGGCCTGCTGTCGTTCGGCCACGCGATGTTCCTGGGCACCGCGGGTTACGTCACGGCGCATCTGCTCAAGGTAGGGGCGATCTCGTTCCCGTACTGGGTCGGGCATTGGGTTGTCATCCCACTGCCGCCCTGGTCGCCGGAACTCGCCATTATCGGCGGCGTGGCCATCTCCGCCTTGCTTGGCTTCATCACCGGCTACGTTTCGATCCGCCGCCAGGGCATCTACTTCTCGATGATAACGCTGGCGCTGTCGCAGCTGCTCTACTTCCTCTATTTGCAGACGCCGTTCACCCATGGCGAGGACGGCATCCAGGGCATACCGCAAGGCAAGCTGTTCTGGTTCATCGACCTGTCCAAGCCGACGGTGCTTTATTATGTCGTGCTGGTCGGATTCCTCGCCGGCTTCCTGTTGATCTTCCGCACCATCAACTCGCCGTTCGGCGAGGTGCTCAAATCGATCCGCGAGAACGAGCCGCGCGCGATCTCGCTCGGCTACAAGACCGACCAGTACAAGCTGCTCGCCTACGTCCTGTCGGGCACGCTTGCGGGCTTTGCCGGATCGCTGAAGGTGTTCGTCGCGCAAAACGCCTCGCTCACCGACGTGCACTGGTCGATGTCGGGCGAAATCGTGCTGATGACGCTGGTCGGCGGCCTCGGCACCATTTTCGGCCCCGTCGTGGGCGCCTTCATCATCATCGCCATGCAGCAGTACCTCGCCGGCTTCGGCCAGTGGGTGACGGTGATCCAGGGCGTGATCTTCGTCGCCTGCGTGCTGACCTTCCGGCGCGGCATCGTCGGCGAGTTCGGCCATTTCTTCCGCAGGTCGCTGTAAGGGCCCGTTTTCAGGGCAATTTCGGCCTCACAAAGCGGTGGATGACCCGGTTCCGGGCGCTGCCGCCTTGGGATTCCCGCAAAATCCGGTCTATGACAGTTTAATGACAGGGCGGTGACCCCTGCATTTGCTGACAATGGACTGACCCCATGCTGCGCTGGTTTCGTGCCTTTCTGCCGAGGGAAGAGCGATTTTTCGACCTGTTTGCCCGACACGCCGAAACCTGCGTCAAGGGCGCCGAGGCCCTGCAGGGCGTGCTCCGCGGCGGCGAAGAGACGGCGGTCTATTGCCAGCGCGTCAGCCAGTTCGAGAACGACGCCGACGGCATCACCCGCGAGGTGCTGACCGCCGTTCGCCGCACCTTCATCACCCCGTTCGACCGCGGCGACATCAAGAACCTGATCACATCGATGGATGATGCCATCGACCAGATGCAGCAGACGGCGAAGGCCGTGATGCTGTTCGAGGTGCGCACGTTCGAGCCGCCGATGCGCGAGATGGGGCAGCTGCTGGTCGAATGCGCCAACCTGGTTTCCCGCGCACTGCCGCTGATGAAAGCGATCGGCGACAACGTCTCGATGCTGACGTCGATCACGGAGGAACTGGGCAAGCTCGAAGGCCGGGTCGACGACCTCCATGACATCGGCATGAAGGAACTCTTCCTCAAGCATCGCAACGCCAGCGCCATGGACTTCATCGTTGGCGTCGAGATCTACGACCATCTCGAAAAGGTCGCCGACCGCTTCGACGACGTCGCCAACGAGATCAATAGTATCGTAATCGAACAGGTATAGGGCAGGGCCTTTTCCGTGGACGCCACGCTGGCTTTCCCCATTCTGGTCGGACTGATCGCCGTCGCGCTGCTGTTCGACTTCCTGAACGGCCTGCACGACGCCGCCAACTCGATCGCGACCATCGTCTCGACCCGGGTGCTGCGTCCGCAATATGCGGTGCTCTGGGCGGCGTTCTTCAACTTCATCGCCTTCCTGGTGTTCGGCACGCACGTCGCCAACACCATCGGCAAGGGCATCATCGAGCCCGACGTGGTCACCGCGGCGGTGATCTTCGCGGCGCTGGTCGGCGCCATCGTCTGGAACCTGATCACCTGGGCGCTCGGCATTCCCTCTTCGAGCTCGCATGCGCTGATCGGCGGCCTGGTCGGGGCCGGGGTGGCGAAAGCCGGCCTGTCGGCGGCGGTATGGGGCGGCCTGTCCAAGACGTTGATCGCCATCGTGCTGTCGCCGGTGGTCGGCTTCCTGCTGGCGCTGGTGCTGGTCGCCATCGTGTCGTGGCTCTCGGTGCGCTCGACGCCGTTCGCGGTCGACCGTGCGTTCCGCATTCTGCAGTTCGTCTCGGCCTCGCTCTATTCGCTCGGCCATGGCGGCAATGACGCGCAGAAGACCATGGGCATCATCGCGGTGCTGCTCTATTCGCAGGGCCATCTGGGCGCGGATTTCAACATCCCGTTCTGGGTGGTGATCTCCTGCCAGGCCGCGATGGGGCTGGGCACCCTGATGGGCGGCTGGCGTATCGTGCGCACCATGGGCCTGCGGATCACCAAACTGACGCCGATGCAGGGGTTTTGCGCCGAGACCGGCGGTGCGGCCACGCTGTTCATGGCGACCTATCTCGGGGTTCCCGTCTCCACCACCCACACCATCACCGGCGCCATCGTCGGGGTCGGCGCCTCGCGCCGGGTCTCCGCCGTGCGCTGGAACGTGGCGAGCTCGATCGTCTATGCCTGGGTGATCACCATCCCGGCCTCGGCGATTGTGGCGGCCGCGACCTATTGGGCAATGGTCCTGCTGCGTTCGGCCGCGGGGTGACTGGAGAATGACCGGTCCCATTCCTATATGGAATCGGTGCCAATCCAGCTTGATCCAACCCGATTTCCCTGCCAAACGCTCGGCCCATGTCCGACATTGCCCTGACCGCTGAGTCGCCGTCCGCGTCGCCGCTTGCCAATGAAGTGGCGCGGCGCCGGACCTTTGCGATCATCTCCCACCCGGACGCCGGCAAGACCACGCTGACGGAAAAGCTGCTGCTGTTCGGCGGCGCCATCAATCTCGCCGGCCAGGTCAAGGCCAAGGGCGAGCGCCGCAACACACGCTCGGACTGGATGAAGATCGAGCGCGAGCGCGGCATCTCGGTCGTCACCTCGGTGATGACCTTCGAGTTCAATGACCTCGTCTTCAACCTGCTGGACACGCCGGGCCACGAGGACTTTTCCGAAGACACCTACCGCACCCTGACCGCGGTCGACTCCGCCGTCATGGTGATCGACGCGGCCAAGGGCATCGAGGCGCGGACGCGAAAGCTGTTCGAGGTGTGCCGGCTGCGCGACATCCCGATCATCACCTTCATCAACAAGATGGACCGCGAGAGCCGCGACACCTTCGATCTCCTGGACGAGATCGAGAAGACGCTGGCGCTCGACACCACGCCGATGACCTGGCCGGTCGGCCGCGGCCGCGACTTCCTCGGCACCTATGACGTCGTCCATGGCGGCGTGCGCCTGCTGGAAGGCGGCGGCGCCAAGACCGGCGCCACCGAGCAGATCGACATCGCCGATCTCGGCAAGCGCAGCGCCAATCTCGATGTCGGCCAGGTCAAGGAAGAGCTGGAGCTGGTTTCGGAAGCCTGCAAGCCGTTCGAGCTGGAGGCGTTCCGCGAGGGCCATCTGACGCCCGTCTACTTCGGCAGCGCGCTGCGCAACTTTGGCGTCGGCGATCTGCTGGAAGGGCTCGGCAAGTTCGCCCCGCCGCCGCGCGCGCAGGACTGCAATCTGCGCAAGGTGGAGGCGGCCGAACCGCGCATGAGCGCGTTCGTGTTCAAGATCCAGGCCAACATGGATCCGAACCACCGCGACCGCATCGCCTTTGCCCGGCTGTGCTCGGGCAAGCTCAGCCGTGGCATGAAGGCGAAGCTGGTGCGCACCGGCAAGAACATGAGCCTGTCGAGCCCGCAATTCTTCTTCGCCCAGGACCGCTCGGTGGCGGACGAGGCCTTTGCCGGCGACGTCGTCGGCATCCCCAACCACGGTACGCTGCGCATCGGCGATACGCTGACCGAGGGCGAGGATATCACCTTCGTCGGCGTGCCCTCCTTTGCGCCGGAAATCGTCCGCCGGGTGCGGCTCACCGACGCGATGAAGGCCAAGAAGCTGAAAGAGGCGCTGCAGCAGATGTCGGAGGAGGGCGTCGTGCAGGTGTTCCGGCCGCGCGACGGCGCGCCGGCGCTGGTCGGCGTGGTCGGCCCGCTGCAGCTCGACGTGCTGAAGGCGCGGCTCGATGCCGAATACTCGCTGCCGGTGGAGTTCGAGGTCTCGGAGTTTCAGCTCGCGCGCTGGATTTCCTCCGACGACCGCAAGAAGCTCGAGGCCTTCATCGCCGCCAACAATTCAGGGATCGCCGACGACGTCGACGGCGATCCCGTCTTCATGGCCAAGAACGAGTTCTATTTGGGCTATACCAAGGAGCGCGCCGAGGGGATCGAGTTCTCCGCGGTGAAGGATGTGAAGAAGAAGTAGGCAGCGCCGCTGCTGCTGGCGCGGCCTACGGCCGGCCGTTGCCGCATACTCCGCTGTCGTCCCCCGGCTTGACCGGGGGACCCAGTACGCCGTGGCCCCTCGGTCAAGTCACTGACGTCTCTGGAATACTAGATCGCCCGCCTTCGCTGGCCATGACACTTTTTGCTGGGGCGAGGGCCCCAACCACTTTCATCACATATGCATCCAGTGGATGCCTCCATGCGTTCTCCTCCCGGCCACGGGCCTTGCGGACTTAGCTCCATAAGTATCCACTGGATGCATATAACCGCAGGGAGATGCCGCCATGACCGACCTCGCCACCTATTCCCGTTCCGGCCCCATCGCTGCCATCGTCATGGACGACGGCAAGGCCAATGTGATGTCGCTGGCCATGCTGAATTCGCTGCATGCCGCCTTCGACGCAGCGGAGCGCGACAAGGTCGTCCCGATCCTGAAAGCGCGGGGAAAACACTTTTCCGGCGGGTTCGACCTGTCCGTCTTCGCCAAGGGCAGCGCCGAGGACCAGTATCTGATGGTGAAGGCCGGCGCCGAGCTGGCGCTGCGCATCCTGTCGTTCCCGTTTCCGGTGGTGGCGGCCTGCCAGGGCAATGCCTATCCGATGGGAGCCTTCCTGATCATGTCGAGCGATCATCGCATTGCCGCCGAAGGCGACTACCGGATCGGCATGAACGAGGTTGCGATCGGGCTGACGGTGCCGCGCTTTGCCATCGAGGTGGCGCGGCAGCGGCTGACGCCGGCCTATTTCAGCCGGGTCGTGATGACGGCGGAGATGTTCGGCCCGGCCGAGGCGGTGACCGCAGGGTTCTTCGATCGGCTCGTCCCCGCGGACCGGCTGGAGAAGGCTGCCGAGGAAGCGGCGCTGGCGCTGAGCCAGCTCAACATGGCCGCCCATGCCGCGACCAAGGCGCGGGCGCGCGGCGCGGTCATCAAGCTGATCCGGCAGGTGATCGACGAGGACATCACGCCGCAATACGGCAAAGACCGCGTGGCGCACCGGGCCTCGGCGTGAGGCGGTGGCCTTTGCGCTGGCGGCTTTGTAAGAAGGGAACATGACGACAAAGCCGCGCCGGGCGACCTATCGCCATGGCAATCTCCGCGCCGAGGCGCTGAAGGCCGCCACCCGCCTCGTGGCGGAGCACGGCCATGAGCGGCTGAGCCTGCGCGAGGTGGCCGAGGCGGTCGGCGTCGCGCACCGCTCGCTCTACAACCATTTCGTTCACCGCGAGGCGCTGCTCGATGCGGTGGCGACAGAAGCCTATCTGCGGCTGGCGGCGAGCGTGGCGAAGGCAAAGACGCCGGAGGACTACACCGCGCTCTACGTCCGCTTCGCGCTCGCCAACCGCGCGCTCTATGCGCTGATGACCAGCCGGCCGCACGCCACCATGAAACATAATCCGCCGCTGCAGACGGCAGTGCATAAGGTCATCACGGAAGCGATGCGGATTTTCGCCCGCGATATCGAATCGTCCGCCGAGCGGCGCCGTGCGGTGATGAAGGTCTACATCACCCTCTATGGCGGCATCTCGCTCTACGCGGCGGGTGTGCTCGACCAGCCCAGCGAGAAGGCGCTGATCGCGGAACTCTCGACCATGACCGCCAGGCGGTAATTTAGCTTAAGATTTCGGCTTCGTCGCAAAATCGGCTCGCTCCATCAGGAAGGAAATGGCGAGGCCGCAGATCAGTCCCCAGAAGGCCGCGCCGACATTCAGCACGGGATGGTCGGCGACGGTGATGAGAAATGCCACCAATGCGCCAAGGGAAAACCGGCTGCCGAATGCCGTGACGAAGGCCGTCTGAAGCACGCGCAGCATGGCGAGACCCGCGAGCGCCGCGATCAGCGATTTCGGCGCATTGAGCAGCAGCCGGGTGAAGGTCGGCGCCAGCAATCCGAACAGGATCGCCAGTAGGCCGACGACGATCCCCGCAACATATTGCCGCTTGCGCTCGCCGCTGCCGACCAGGATGGCGTTGGTCGGCCCGGTCAGGCAGGTGCTGATACCGCCGACGAGGGCGGCGATGGCCGAGCCGATGCCGCAGGCAACCGCCACGGCGTTGATCGGCGGCTCGTGGCCCGCCGCCTTGAGCACGGCGATGCCCTGGCCGTTCTGCACGACCAGCACGGTGATCGCGAGCGGCACTACAAGCTCGACCATCGCCGCGAGCGACCAGGCGGGCTGTTGAAACACAGGCTTGATCAGTTCCAGCTGCAGCGGCGCCGCCGCGTCGAACCTGCCGAGGACGATGGTCGCGAGCGCGCCGACAACAAGCGCGCCGATGATGGGCGGGCAGCGCCGGCCCAGCGATGGCAGCGCGGACAGCAGCAGCCAGACCGCGACCATCGGACCGGCGATGCCGATGTCGTTGAAGACGGCATGGACGAGGTCAAGGCCGAAGCGAAGGAAGACGCCGGCGACCATGCCCATCACGATCGGCAAGGGAACCAGCTCCATCACCCGCTTCACCGAGCCGGTCGCGCCAAGCACGAACATCAGCAGGCCCGTGGCGTAGAACGTGCCGACGACCTGCGGGAAGCTGAGATGCGTCAGCGACTGGCCGACCAGCACCGTGCCGGGAATGGTCCAGAAGAACACCAGCGGCTGCCGGTAGCGCCAGGAGAACAGGATGGTGATCAGGCCGTTGAAGAAGAAAACGCCGAAAATCCAGGAAGCGATTTCGCCTTCCGAAAGCCCGCCGCCCGAGCCGACCGCGAGGATGATCGCCACGGGAGCCGTGACGGCGAACAGCCAGCCGATAAATCCGCTCGCGGCGTATAGCGGGCCGAAGTCGGACAGAACCTTGGCCGGCGCCGGCGGCGTTTCGGTCGGGCGCTCGATATGGCTGAACATGAAGGGCGGGGTGCGAATGGCGGGAAGGGCACCTTATCAAGGAGGGGGCCGGCGACAAGGCTCGTGAACGCGCGGTTGTGAACAGCTGATGTCTTGATGCGATCTGCCGTGGGTACCATTCTTCCCGGATTGCGCTTTTGAGGCTCCCATGCTGCGGCGCGTTGTTTTCATCGCCGGTCTGTTGTTCCTCGCCATCGTCCTGACGAGGCAGGCCGACGCGCGCAACCGCCGCCAGATCGACGCCACGCCGTTCTCGCATGCGCCCTGCAGCGTGCTCGATAACCGGCCGTGCACGCCGTACCACTGCAGCGTGCTCGATCACGGGCCCTGCATTCCCGAGATCGACTATCCCTACGGACAGGATTTGCGGCTGACGATCCAGAGCGTGCCGCAGGAAGCGGACGCCGCGAAATACCAGAAGCCCGACCACGATCTCGACAACATCGGCGATCTCTTTGCCGCACTGCGTTCCTGCTGGTCGCCGCCTGCAGCGGAAGCCGCGCGCGAGGGCATGCAGATGTCGGTGCGCTTCAGCTTCAAGCGGTCAGGCGAGATGATCGCGACGCCCCGCGTCACCTTTGCCACCGCGGGCGTGGCTGCGGATACCAGGGCCACGTATCTGAAGGCGATCACGTCGTCGCTCGACGCCTGCCTGCCGCTGAAATTCACCGACGGCCTCGGCGGCGCGCTCGCCGGCCGGCCGATCGCGATCCGCTATGTCGATAATCGCGAGCTGGGCAAGGCGTCGCAGCAGCAGTGAGCCCCTCCGCGGCGTGCATTGCGCTCGCGCGCCCCGAAAATGATAGCCCTTGTCCCGGGAGAGGCGCGACGAGGAGGATGCCGTGGGACTTGTTGGTGATGATTGCGGGCCTTGTGGTGTTCCTCGGCGCGCACACGCTCACCACGCAGCGCGCAGCTTCGCGCGCGGGCGATCGCCTCGATGGGCGAGGGCACCTACAAGATCGTCTATTCGCTGGTTTCGGCGGTTGGCCTCGCGCTGATCGTCTGGGGCTTTGCGCGATATCGTTCGACCGGCTGGATCGATGTCTGGCAGCCGCCGGTCGCGATGAAGCACATCACGGTGGCGCTGATGCTGCCGGCGGTGATCCTGGTGGCGGCCTCCTATATCCGCGGCCGCATCTATACGACGCTGAAGCACCCGATGCTGGCGGGCGTCAAGCTGTGGGCGGCGGCGCATCTGCTGGCCAATGGCGATCTCGGCTCGATCATCCTGTTCGGCTCGTTCCTGGCCTGGGCGGTGTTCGACCGCATCTCGCTGAAGCGCCGCGGCGATGCCGGCGGACCGCCGATTCCGGTCGGCGGGGCGACCAACGACCTGATCGCGGTCGCCGTCGGCGTCATCGCCTATCTCGCGCTCGCCTTTGCCTTCCATCCCGCCGTGATCGGCGTTCCCGTCATCGGGGCCTGAGGAGCGGCGATGGACTGGTCGTCGCATTCTTCCATTCCCCCGATGCGGCTGGAAACGCGTTTTGGCGACCGCGTGGTGCCGGCCTTTGTCGAGCGGCCGGCCAGCATCTGGGCGATGATTGCAGAGACGGCCGCGCGCAATCCCGATGGCGAGGCGCATCATCTGCGGCGCGCGGCGCCTGACCTGGCGCGAGGTGGTGGCGCAATCGGCCGATATCGCGGCCGGCTTTGCCAAGCTCGGCCTGGTGCCCGGCGACCGCGTCGCGGTGCTGCTCGGCAATCGCATCGAGTTCGTGCTGACGATGTTCGCCGCGGCACATGCCGGCCTCGTCACCGTGCTGCTCAGCGTTCGCCAGCAGAAGCCCGAGATCGCCTATGTGCTGACCGATTGCGGCGCGAAGCTTCTGCTGCATGAGGCTGCGCTGGCGGACCGTCTGCCTGATGCGCGCGACGTGCCCGAGCTCAGGCATCGCATCGCCGTCGATGAGGATGCGGCGCGTTCGCAATTCCCGACGCTGCTCGGCAATGCTTCCGCACCGCCGTCCGCGAAGGTCGGCGAAGAGGACACCGCGATGATCCTCTACACCTCGGGCACCACGGGAAAGCCGAAGGGCGCGATGCTCGCCCATTGCAACGTCATTCATTCCTCGATGGTGTTCGTGGCCTGCCTGCAGCTCACGCCGAAGGATCGGTCGATCGCCGCCGTGCCGCTCGGCCACGTCACCGGCGTGGTCGCCAACATCACGACCATGGCGTCTTGCGCCGGCACGCTGATCATCATGCCGGAGTTCAAGGCCGCGGAATATCTGAAGCTCGCCGCGCGCGAACGCGTCACCTACACCGTGATGGTGCCGGCGATGTACAATCTCTGCCTGCTGCAGCCGGACTTCGACAGCTACGATCTGTCGAGCTGGCGCATCGGCGGCTTCGGCGGCGCGCCGATGCCGATCGCCACCATCGAAAAGCTGGCGGCGAAAATTCCGGGACTGCAGCTCGCCAACTGCTATGGCGCGACCGAGACGACGTCGCCGTCGACCATGATGCCCGCGCAATTCGTCGCGAGCCATATCGACAGCGTCGGCCTGCCATGCCCGGGCGCCACCATCATCGCCGTCGATGCCGCGGGCAGGGCGCTGCCGCCGGGCGAGATCGGCGAAATCTGGATCCGCAGCGGCTCTGTCATCAAGGGCTATTGGAACAATCCGAAGGCGACCGCGGAGAATTTCACCGGCGGCTTCTGGCATTCCGGCGATCTCGGCTCGGTCGATGCCGACAATTTCGTCCGCGTGTTCGACCGCCAGAAGGACATGATCAATCGCGGCGGCCTGAAGATCTATTCCGCCGAAGTGGAGTCGGTGCTGGCCGGCCACCCGGCGGTGATCGAAAGCGCGATTATCGCGAAGCCCTGCCCGGTGCTGGGCGAGCGCGTGCATGCGGTCGTGGTGGTCCGCCAGCCCGTGCGAACGCACGGCACTGCAGGCGTGGTGCGCCGAGCGGCTCTCCGACTACAAGGTGCCGGAGACGCTAGACCTCTCCACCGAACCCTTGCCGCGCAACGCCAATGGCAAGGTGATCAAGCGCCAGCTGCGAGACGGCCTCGCCTCGCGCTCCGCCGCGGCGAGCTGACTGGAGACCAATCACCGGTCTTCCGACTGTCTCCTGATTTGAGGAATGTGGCTTCGAAAAGTTGGATCAAGCGCTTCGTAATCCGTATTCCGTCTTGCGGCGACTAAAATTGCGGCCATTAGCGCGGACCCGAGCAGCAGCACGATCCAGGCCGGCGGCTGGAAGAGGATTGCCACCGCTACGCCGGCAATCAGAAGCGCGAAAAGACCAAATGCAAGTTTTGAGTTCAAGAACCTGCTCCCAGCCTTCTTAAGAACCCGTCTCCTAAAGTTTCGGCGCGCTGCCTTTCGGCGCATCGCCATTGCCGGCGGCCATCGCCTCGGCATCGATGGCGGACGCGCTGATCACGCGTTTAACGTCGAGCAAGACGAATTGCGCGATGCTGATGCGGTCGGCCTGGGTCGACGGCGTGAACTGCACGGCGAAAACCCCGTCGCAATTGGCGCTCCTTGCGTCCTCGATCAGGGCGGCGAGCGACTTCTCCTTCGCCGCGCCCGCGCGCTTGACCACGGCGACGCAGCTGCCGCGACCACGGCCGCTGTCGGCGTTGAGCTTCAGCGCCATCTTGGGATCGAGCGGCTTGTCGATCGCTTCCAGCGCGAGCGCGGGCTTGTTGAACTTGCCGCCGACGGACACGACGGAATTGCCGTTGTATACGTAGTAAAGGTGCTGGTCGCCGACGATGGTCGGCGTGCCGTATTTGTCCATCACCTGCTTGACCATCTCGGGTTTGTTTGGCTGCTCGGCTTCCGCGAAATTTAGCGTCCTCGAGACGAAGTAGACGCGGTTTTCGCTGGCGGGCGAGGAGAAGCCTGCAACGAGCGCCTCGCCGCTTTGTTTCGCGTTGAGCGGCACGCTGAAATTCAGCGTGGCAACGTAGCTCGCCGCCGCTGCGCCGAATTTGGCTTGCCCGATCTCGCTCTTGCCGTCGGCGCGCCCCTTCAGGGCAGTCTCGAATGCGCCGCGCGCGGCATCTGCTGTCGAACTCCGCCGAAATGCCGAGGATGTCCGGGCGCAGCTTGCCGGCGAAGGCGCTGTCCGGCGTCTTCGGCTTGACCTCGGCGGCCGATAACGCTGACGGCAAGATCAGCGGCAGCAAGGCGAGGGCGACAAGCGGGGCGCGCAACGGCATGAGTCACCTGCATTTCAAAACAACGGACACGGGAATACGCCAAGTCCTGAACCGCAATGTCAACGCCGGCAGGCGATTTGTCGCGGGTCTGCCCGATATTAGCGTCCCCCGTTAACGCTTTGACCTGCCTCGCTTTGCCTTGCCACGGCCATATCGTTAGGGTAACGCCGCGCCAGATGGGGGCCGGGCGCCTGGCGCCGCTCCCTTTTTCAGAGCGGCTCATCGGCGGTGGGATAGCCTTAAGTGTCTGAATTATTTGATGAAGTAGACGAGGAAGTACGTCGGGAGCAGCTCAAGAAGCTGTGGGACAAGTACTCGATCTACGTGATTGCGCTGGCGGTCCTGATCGTCGCGGGCGTGGGCGGCTGGCGTGGCAACCAGTACCTGGACGCCAAGAAGGCGGCCGAGGCCGGCGCCGCGTTCGACCGCGCCGCGGAACTCGCCGACCAGAACAAGCATGCCGAAGCCGAGGCGGCCTTTGCCGATCTCGCGGCCAAGGCGCCCTCCGGCTATCGCATCCTCGCCCGGCTGCGCACCGCCGGCGAAGTCGCGGCGCGCGACAAGGCGGCGGCCGCGAAGATGTTCGACGACATCGCCGCCGATTCCTCGGTCGCCGTGTCCGAGCGCGATCTGGCGCGCCTGCGCGCGGCGCAGTTGTTGCTGGAGACCACGACCTATCCCAACATGCTGCAGCGGCTTGAGCCGGCAACCGGCAAGGACGGCGCGTTCCGCCACAGCGCGCGCGAATTGCTGGCGCTGTCGGCCTGGAAAGCCAATGACGCGACGGCGGCGCGGCAGTGGCTCGACATGATTGCCAATGACGGCGACACGCCGCCGGGTCTGCGCTCGCGTGCCGAAGCGCTGCAGGCCCTGCTGCCGCCGGTTGCCAAGAGCTGATCACCATGCGCGGATCGAAACGCCTGATCTCGCTGACTGTCCTCGTCGCCCTCTCGGGCGCGCTGGCCGGCTGCGGCGGCGGCATGTCCAATTTCGATCCGGCCGACCTGCTCGACTTCATGGACACCAAGAAGAAGCTGCCGGGCGAGCGCAAGCCGGTATTCCCCGAGGGCGTGCCCGGGCTTGAGCAGGGTGTGCCGAAGGATCTCTACAAGGGCGCGCGTCAGCAGCAGGTCGACGAGCAGAAGGCAACCGCTGCGGCTCCGCCGCTCGAGCCCCCGCCGGGCTCGAAGGCCGCGAAGTCGAAGGGCAAGTCCTCGAAGCAAGCCGCTGCTCCCGCCCAGCCGGCAGCGCCGGCCGATGCCGATGCCGCGCCGGCCGAGGAAGAAAACAGCGTCGCGGCCGTGCCGCCGCCGCCGAAGCCGAAGATCGTGCGCCGCCGAACCACCGCGCCGCCACCCGATCCGCAGCAGCAGGCTCAGCCCGCGCAGCAACAGCAATCCGCCTTCCCGGCGCCGGTGCCGAGCGGCAGTTTCTCGCGCTAGTTCATTTTCCTTGCATTGGTAGGCGCGGCCAGACCGGCGCCTGAAGTCGTCCCAAAATCGCAATGTCGTTCACGATCGCCATCATCGGCCGACCCAATGTCGGCAAGTCGACGCTGTTCAACCGCCTGGTTGGGCAGAAGCTCGCGCTCGTCGACGATTTGCCCGGCGTCACCCGCGACCGCCGCGAAGGCGAAGGGAAGCTCTACGATCTCGTCTTCACCATCATCGACACCGCCGGGCTTGACGAGGGCGCCAAGGGTTCGCTGACCGCGCGGATGCAGGAGCAGACGGAAACCGCAATCGCGCAGGCCGATGCGCTGATGTTCGTGATCGACGCCCGCATGGGCCTCACGCCTAACGACCGCGCTTTTGCCGATTTCGCCCGCCGCGCCAACAAGCCGGTGGTGCTGGTCGCCAACAAGGCCGAGGGCAAGCACGGCGAAATCGGCGCGATGGAATCTTATGCGCTGGGGCTCGGCGATCCCGTGCAGATTTCCGCCGAACATGGCGAGGGCATGAGCGACTTGTACGACGCGCTCCGCGCGCTGATGCCGGAGCCCGCCGATGACGAGGAAGAGCGCGACGACGACGACATCTCGGAGGAAGAGGTTGCGACGCGACCCGATTCGCGTCGCCATTGTCGGCCGGCCCAATGCCGGCAAGTCGACGCTGATCAACCAGTCTGCTCGGCGAGGAGCGGTTGTTGACCAGTCCCGAGGCCGGCACCACCCGCGATTCCATCGCGGTCGAGATGGAGTGGCAAGGGCGCCAGTTTCGTGTGTTCGATACCGCCGGCTTGAGGCGCCGCTCGCGCATCGAGGAGAAGCTGGAAAAGCTCTCGGTGGCGGACGCGCTGCGCGCGATACGTTTCGCCGAAGTCGTCGTCATGATGATGGATACGCAGAACAAGTTCGAGGAGCAGGACCTACGCATCGCCGACCTCGTCGAGCGCGAGGGCCGCGCCATCGTGCTCGCCGTCAACAAATGGGATCTGGTCGAGCGCAAGCCGAACCTGATTTCGACCATGCGGACTGACGCCGATCACTGGCTGCCACAGGTCAGGGGCGCACCGCTGGTCGCGGTGTCCGGACTGACGGGCGAGGGCGTCGATCGCCTGATGACGGCGATCCAGGAGGCCTATGCGGTCTGGAACCGGCGCATTCCCACCGCCGCGCTCAACCGCTGGTTCGAGCAGGCGGTCTCCAACAATCCGCCGCCGGCCGTGTCGGGCCGCAGGCTCAAGCTCAATTACATTACGCAAGCCAAGGCGCGGCCGCCGAGCTTCGTGTTGTTCTGCTCGCGCGCCGACGCTGTGCCGACATCCTATTTGCGCTATCTCGTCAATTCGCTGCGCGAAGCCTTCGATCTGCCGGGCACACCGATCCGCATCACGCTGCGCGAGAAGGCCAATCCGTTCGCGCACAAGCGGAAGCGGCCGTCATGAGCGGGCAGGCGCCCGCGAAGTCCGGCCGCGGCAGCACCCCGCGGCGCGGCCGTCATCTTCATTTTCGTCACCATCCTGCTCGACACGCTGGCGCTCGGTCTCATCATTCCGGTGCTGCCAAAACTGATCGAGAGCTTTGTCGACAACGATACCGCGAGTGCGGCGCGCATCTTCGGCCTGTTCGGCACTGCCTGGGCGCTGATGCAGCTCTTCTTTTCGCCGATCCTCGGCGCGCTGTCGGACCGGTTCGGACGGCGGCCGGTGGTGCTGCTCTCCAACCTCGGCACGGCGCTCGACTATGTCTTGATGGCGGTCGCCCCGTCGCTGGTCTGGCTGTTTGTCGGCCGCGTCATCTCCGGCATCACCACAGCGAGCATTTCCACCGCCTTTGCCTACATTGCCGATATCACCGCGCCGGAAAAACGCGCGGCGGTGTTCGGCAAAATCGGCGTCGCGTTCGGCGCCGGCTTCATTCTCGGCCCGGCGCTCGGCGGCCTGCTCGGCGATTCCGATCCGCGGCTGCCGTTCTGGGTGGCGGCGGGACTGAGCTTTGCCAACACGCTGTATGGCTGGCTGATCCTGCCGGAGTCGCTGCCGCAGAGAGCGGCGCTCGCCGTGGCGCTGGCGGAGCGCCAATCCGGTCGGCGCGCTGCGGCTGCTCGACGTCCGATCGCATTCTCGCCGGACTATCCATCGCCAACTTCTTCGGGCAGCTCGCCCATGTCGTGCTGCCGTCGGTGTTCGTGCTGTATGCGACCTATCGCTACGGCTGGGATTCCAAGACGGTCGGGCTGACGCTTGCCATCGTCGGCATCTGCTCGATGGTGGTGCAGGGCGGCGCGATCGGGCCGATCGTCAACCGCTTCGGCGAACGGCGCGCGCTGTTCCTGGGGCTTGCCTGCGGCGCGGCCGGTTTCTTCATCTATGCGGCGGCAGCGGACGGCCGGCTGTTCTGGCTTGGCATCCCCGTGATGTCGCTGTGGGGCGTGGCCGGCGCGGCCGTGCAGGCGATCATGACGCGGCTGGTTTCCCCGGAGCAGCAGGGGCAATTGCAGGGCGCCACCAACAGCGTCAACAGCATCGCGCAGCTGCTGGGACCGTTCCTGTTCACGCTGTCGTTCGCCTATTTCATCGGCGACACGGCGCCGTTCAAGCTGCCGGGCGCACCGTTCTTCCTGGCCGCGGCGCTGCTCGCGCTGGCGCTCGCGGTGTCGGTGCGGACGCTGGCGCGCACCCCGAAATAAAGCCCCTCATCCGGGGAGGATGAGGGGCGCACGTGGCTCCAGATTCCGGGTTCACGCGTTGCGTGCCCCGAAATGACCGCTACGCGGTCACTTCTTCACCAGCGGACAATCGCTGGCCTCGAGCGGCTTGGCGGCGTCTTCCGGCGCGATGGTGGCGATCTGCTTGTAATAATCCCACGGGCCCTTCGACTCCTCGGGCTTCTTCACCTCGAACAGATAGGCCGGGATCAGGCGGCGGCCGTCGGCGCGCAGCGGGCCCTTGCCGAACAGGGGATCGTCGGTCGGCAGCTCCTTCATCTTGGCGACGACCTTGGCGCCGTCATGCGGATTGCCGCCGAGCGCTTCCAGCGCCTTCAGGTAATGCAGGATCATGGCGTAGTTGCCGGCCTGGGTCATCGACGGCATCGCGTTCTTGCTGGCGAGCGCGGAGAACCGCTTGGACCAGGCGCGGGTCTGGTCGTTCATGTCCCAGTAGAAGGATTCCGTGAAGGTCAGGCCCTGCGCCGTCTTCAGGCCGAGCGCGTGCACGTCGTTGATGAACAGCAGCAACGCGGCGAGCTTCTGGCCGCCCGCGACGATGCCGAACTCGGCCGCCTGCTTGATCGCGTTGGTGGTGTCGCCGCCGGCATTGGCAAGACCGATGACCTTGGCCTTGGACGCCTGCGCCTGCAGCAGGAACGACGAGAAGTCCGCCGTGTTGATCGGCGCCTTGACGCCGCCAAGCACCTTGCCGCCATTGGCAGTCACGACCGCCGAGGTGTCGCGCTCCAGCGCGTGGCCGAAGGCATAGTCGGCGGTGAGGAAAAACCAGCTGTCGCCGCCGGCCTTGGTCAGCGCCTTGCCGGTGCCGTTGGCGAGCATGTAGGTGTCGTAGGTGAAGGAGATGGTGTTCGGCGTGCAGGCCTTGCCGGTGAGATCGGCGCTCGCGGCACCTGAATTGAGCAGGATCGCATTCTTCTCCTTGACCAGGTTGTTGACCGCGAGCGCAACGCCGGAATTCGGCGTATCGGCGATCGCGTCGACCTTCTCGGTATCGAGCCACTGGCGGGCAATGTTGACGCCGACGTCGGGCTTGTTCTGGTGGTCGGCGCTCAGCACGTCGATCTTCCAGCCCTTCTTGGTGAGGCCAGAATCCTCGATCGCCATCTTGATCGCGACGACGGAATTGGGGCCGCCGATGTCGGCGTAAAGGCTCGACATGTCGTTGAGCACGCCGATCTTGACGGTCTTGTCCTGCGCCAGGGCGGGCCCGGCAAGGCCGACGCCGGCAAGCATGATCAGCGCGGTTGAATACCGCGCAAGTTTGCTGGTCATTTTTCTTCCTCCATAAGTTGATGCCAGGCGGTTTCCTGCGAAACCTTGCCCGGCATTCCCTTTGTTCCCGCCCCAAGCGGTTATGGCAATGCGCCTATCGTAGCGCGTCCGAGGTCAGCTTGAACTTCTGGATCCGCTTACCGGTATCGACTTCGGCTGTATAAACGTTACCTTTGGCGTCGATCGCCATGGCGTGGATCCAGTGGAACTGCCCGGCATTACGTCCGTTGCGGCCGAACGCTGCCGACCACCTTGCCGTCCTCGCGGTTGATCACCCTGATCTCGTTGTTCTCGCCGTCGGCGGACAGCAGATAGCTCTGTTTCGGGTCGGGCCAGACGGCAACATCCCACACTGCGCCGTTGCCAAGCGTGTTCTTCTCGTAAAACCATTCCTTCACGAAGGTTCCGTCCTTCTTGAACACCTGGATGCGGTTGTTGATGCGGTCGCAGACATAGACAAAACCGTCATTGGTGACCTTCACGCAGTGAACGGGATTGGCGAACTGTTGCGATACTGGCGCTGCGGGATCGTAGGCCGCTTGCTTGTCGTCATTCGGTTTGTTGCCGTAAGCGCCCCAGTGTCGCTTGTAGGCGCCGGTTGTTGCATCGAACACGATGACGCGGCGATTGCCGTAGCCGTCGGCGACATAGAGCTCGTTGGCGTCCTTGTCGAAGGTGATCTCGGCGGGCTTGCCGAGCTGCGTCGTGTCGTTGCTGCCCTTGGTCGGCGCGATCTTGCCGATCTGCATGATGAACTTGCCGTCGGCGGAGAATTTCATCGCAACGTTGTCGTTGTCGGCGTTGCCGGTGAGCCAGACATTGCCCTTGTCGTCGGTCTCGATGCCGTGCTCGCGGCCGACCCATTCATAGCCTTCGCCGGGACCGCCCCAGGAGCGCAGCAGATTGCCGTCGGCGTCGAATTCCAGCACCGGCGGTGCGGAGACGCAGCATTTCGAGCGTGGCGGAGTGAGGGTCGCGCCTTTCTCGTCGTCGGTCAGCGAGCGCGGGCGATGGATCACCCAGATGTGGCCCTGCGCATCCACCGTGATGCCGCCGACCTGGCCGAGGATCCAGTTGTTCGGTAGCGGCTTTGGCCAGGACGCATCGACCGCGAAGGTCGGGACGTCGCCGGCGCGGGCAGGTGCGGATGCGCCGATCAGCGCGAGGCCGGCGAGTGCGATGGATATGGATGTGGCGAAGCGTGCTGCGGCCGCAGTCGCGCGGCGGTTCGACGTCATGGCTTCCTCCGTTGATGCGCTGCGGTTGTTCCGCAGTCGATGGCGAAGTCAACCGTTCCGCGAGAATGGTGTCAATTGCAGCCGGGGCTACGCAGGTGCGCGAAAACTCAGGAGCGCTTGCGCCTTGTAATCGTAGAGCTTGCCGGTCTCGGTCCATTCCGGCGAGCACATCGGCACGATGAACTCGGCGGCCTGATCGGGCGTGTCCAAGGTCATCGGGTCTTCGCCGGGGAACAGCGTGGCGCGCATGCGGGTGCGGTTCGGCCCCGGGCTGAACAAATTGACGCGCAGCGGTGTCGATGCGGTCTCGTTGGCCCAGACCCGCACCATGGTTTCCAGCGCGGCCTTTGAAGCCGCGTAGGGGCCGAGATAGGCGTTGGCCTTGCTGGCGGCACCTGAGGTCACGAACACCGCGCGTCCCGCATCGGACTGTTTCAGCAGCGGCTCCATGCAGCGGATCAGCTGGAAGTTGGCGGTGACGTTGACCGCGAACGCGTCGGTCCATTGCTTCAATTCGATATGGCCGAGCGGCGAAGCGGGGCCTGGCACGCCGGCATTGCCGACGAGGATGTCGAGCTTGCCGCCGCGCTCATGCAGCGCCGCGCCAAGCCGCGCAATGCCGTCGGTGTCGGCGAGGCTGAGCGGCACCAGCGTGGCGCTGCCGCCGTCCTTGCGGATCTCGTCGTCGAGCTCTTCCAGCCCGCCTTGCGTGCGCGCCACCGCCACGATGTGCGCGCCGCGTTTGGCGAGCGCAATCGCGGTGGCATAGCCGATGCCGCGCGAGGCGCCGGTGACGAGGGCGATACGGTTGGCGAGGGGTTTGGACATCAGGCGGGGTATTACAGACGTGGATGGCCGGGACAAGCCCGGCCATGACGCAAAATGACGCTTCGCGTCAACTCGCCTCCGCCAGCAGCGAGAGTTGCCGCGGCTGCGGCTCGGTCTGGTTCTGGTCGGTGAGGCTGGTCGGATAGACGCCGGTGAAGCAGTGGTCGGAGAATTTTGGATTGGCGGGATCGCGGCCCGGGAAACCCATGGCGCGGTACATGCCGTCGATCGTGAGGAAAGCGAGCGTGTCGGCGCCGATGATTTCGCGCATCTCCTCCAGCGAATGGGTGGCCGCCAGAAGTCCGCCGCGGTCGGGCAGGTCGATGCCGTAATAATCGGGATAGAGGATCGGCGGCGAGGCGAGGCGGAAATGAACTTCCTTGGCGCCGGCCTCACGCATCATGCGCACGATCTTCTTCGAGGTGGTGCCGCGTACCAGCGAGTTGTCGATCAGGAGGATGCGCTTGCCCTCGATGGCGACGCGGTTGGCCGCATGCTTCATGCGCACGCCGATCTCGCGGCCGCTCTGGGTCGGCTGAATGAAGGTGCGGCCGACATAGTGGTTGCGGATGATGCCGAGCTCGAACGGCACGCCGGAATGCTGGCTGTAGCCGAGCGCGGCGGGCACGCCGGAATCCGGCACCGGCACCACGACGTCGATATCGACGTGACTCTCGCGGGCGAGCTGCGCGCCGAAGGCCTTGCGCACCTCGTAGACCGAACGGCCGCCGACGATGGAGTCCGGCCGCGAGAAATAGATGTATTCGAAGATGCAGGGCCGCGGCGGTTTTGGCGCGAACGGCTTGTGGCTGTGCGCGCCCTTGTCGTCGAACACGACGATCTCGCCCGGCTCGATGTCGCGGACATATTTGGCGCGGATCATGTCGAGCGCGCAGGTTTCCGAGGCGAGGATCGGACATCCGTCGAGATCGCCCAGCACCAGCGGACGGATGCCGAGGGGATCGCGGGCGCCGATCAGCTTCTTGTTGGTGAGAGCAACCAGCGAATAGGCGCCTTCGATGCCGCGCAGCGATTCGATGAAGCGGTCGATGAAATGGCTGCGCCTGGACTGCGCCACCAGATGCAGGATCACCTCGGTGTCGGTGGTCGACTGCATCATCGCGCCGTTCTTGACGAGTTCGCGGCGCAAGGTGAGGCCGTTGGTGAGATTGCCGTTGTGGCCGACCGCAAAGCCGCCGGCGTTGAGCTCGGCGAACAGCGGCTGCACGTTGCGCAGGATGGTGGCGCCGGTGGTGGAATAGCGGACATGGCCGACCGCGACATGGCCGGGCAGGCGGTCGATCACCTCGCGCTTGGAGAAGGCGTCGCCGACGAGGCCGAGGCGGCGTTCACTGTGGAAGCGGGCGCCGTCATAGGAGACGATGCCGGCGGCCTCCTGGCCGCGATGCTGGAGGGCGTGCAGCCCGAGCGCGGTGATGGCAGCGGCTTCGGGGTGCCCAAAAATGCCAAACACGCCGCATTCTTCACGCAGCGTGTCGCCTTCGAGGTCGTCCTGTAGCTCGATGCCTATCCGGCCTTGGTCGGCGGGATCGGAAGGGTTTTGCATCTCGTCCATCGCGCCTCTCTCTAGCGGCCCCAAGGTTAACGCGCCCAAGATTAACGGGCCGCTGGCTTTTCGATCAGCTTTTTAAGGCCGTCGCGGGTAGATTTGCCGTACCCATCGCCGGTGCCCGGCTGGGCCGGTTCGGCGTCAGACTCATCCTCCGGCTTATTCTTCTTGAATTTCTTTAAGATGGTGTTCTCGGGGTCATCAGGCAAGAGGCCCTTGAGCCATTCGCCGGAGGCGTCCAGCACCGCGCGGGACTTGGCCTGCTGGATCCAGTCCGGCCGCTGCTTTTCCGGTACCAGCCAGATGAAGAATTCGTAGGCCACGACCACGATCAAGAGGCCGCGGGCGAGGCCGAACAGGAAGCCCAGGGTGCGGTCCAGCGCCCCGATCCGGGAATCCAGGATCATGTCGGAGATCCGGACCGTAATGACGGAGACGACGATCAGGGTTCCGATGAAGGCGCCGGCGACGACGGCAACCGTCGCGATGGTTTCGCTGGCGAACTGCGTTTTGGCCCACGGCAGCAGCTTGGCGTAGCTGTAGAGCGTGACGACCGCCGCGGTGCCCCAGGCCGCGATCGACAGGATCTCGCGCATGAAGCCGCGCACGAGGGCCAGGAGGCCCGAGACCAGCATCACGCCGAGCAGGAAGATATCGAGATAGGGCAGAAACGGCATCGGCTGATCAGGTCCGCTCGTGGTCCGTGGCTTTGACGAATTGTCGCGTCGGTGCCGTCCTACCTG
Source organism: uncultured Alphaproteobacteria bacterium (assembly GCA_963726865.1). GTDB lineage: Bacteria > Pseudomonadota > Alphaproteobacteria > Rhizobiales > Xanthobacteraceae > Bradyrhizobium. The sequence continues at coordinate 184,483 of CAVSEE010000021.1, forward strand.
ACGGTGATTCCGCCGCGTCCCGCAAGGCCGGATGTCGGAACATCCCGCCCGCCTTTTTCGCGGGTGGTATAGCGGCCAGGGCCAGTGACGTCACGCCCGCTTTAGCCATTTTCCCTACGGAATCGGGCAGGTGTGGTATTTTTCTCAACCGGCGTCGCATCCCGGGAACCCTCGCGGCTACCCTGGCCCCGTGGCGTGCCGCGCGCGGCGATTTCCGCCACCAGCGTGGTGAGCCCGCCGACCGGGTTGAGATGGAGGCCGGCATCGCCGGATACCTCGCCGCGGGCGGATTCCGGCAGCACGGCGCGGCCGAAGCCGAGCTTGGCGGCCTCTTTCAGGCGGGCGGCGGTCTGCGCCACCGGGCGGACCACGCCGGAGAGCGAAATCTCGCCGAAATAGACCGCATCGGTCGGCAGCGGCGCATTGACCAGCGAGGACACCAGTGCGGCGGCGGCGGCAAGGTCGGCGGCGGGTTCGTTGATGCGCAGGCCGCCGGCGACATTGAGATACACGTCGTGGCCGGAAAGTTTGACGCCGCAATGGGCCTCCAGCACCGCCAGCACCATGGAGAGCCGGCTCGGATCCCAGCCGACGACCGCACGGCGAGGTGTGCCGAGCGAGGTCGGCGCCACCAGCGCTTGCAATTCCACCAGCACCGGGCGGGTGCCCTCGATGCCGGCGAACACGGCGGTGCCGGGCGTGCCGAGGTCGCGCTCGGACAGGAACAGCTCGGAGGGGTTGGTGACTTCGCGCAGGCCCAAGCCCGTCATCTCGAACACGCCGATCTCGTCGGTCGGGCCGAAGCGGTTTTTCACCGCGCGCAGGATGCGGAACTGCTGCGAGCCTTCGCCCTCGAACGACAGCACGGCGTCGACCATGTGCTCGACCACGCGGGGGCCGGCGATCTGGCCGTCCTTGGTCACATGGCCGACCAGGATGATGGCCGCACCGGTCTTCTTGGCGAAGCGAATGAGGGCCTGCGCAGAGGCGCGGACCTGGGTGACGGTGCCCGGCGCCGATTCCACCGTGTCGGTCCACATGGTCTGGATCGAGTTGATCACGATCAGGCGGGGGACCGCGCCTTCGGAAAGGGTTGAGACGATGTCTTCAACCGAAGTCTCCGCGGCAAGCTGCACCGGCGCATCCGCCAGCCCCAGCCGCTCGGCGCGCAGCCGCACCTGAGCGATCGCTTCCTCGCCGGAGATGTAGACCGCGCGATGGCCGGCGCGCGCCATCAGGGAGGTCGCCTGGGTGAGCAGCGTCGATTTGCCGATGCCGGGATCGCCGCCGACCAGAAGCACCGAGCCGCGGACAAAGCCGCCGCCGGTGACGCGGTCGAGCTCGGCCATCCCCGAGGAAAGCCGTGGCGCTTCCTGGCTCTTGCCGGACAGCGACTCCAGCGCGAATTGCCGGCCCTTGCGCTTGGAGCGGATCGAGACCGGCATCGACGTCGCGCCGGTCGTGTCTTCTTCGGCCAGCGTGTTCCACTCGCCGCACGCCTCGCACTTGCCCTGCCAGCGGTTATAGGCCGCGCCGCAGTTCTGGCAGACAAAGGAGAGGGAGGATTTGGCCATGTGCGAGATGATCTTTGGTGGGATTGATTGCGAGATGCAAACGACCCGTGCGGTCTATGAACAGCTTGACCATTAGTTCTTCTTTTGTTCTAGTCAAGTGAAACGCACTGAATAACGGAAAAACAAGCGCTCTCGTTCTCACGGCGCGAATTTCGCCTGAGCTTTGCATCTCGTTGCTCCCTCTCCCTGACAGAGGGCGCAGGGAAAGCCGGGCGCCGACTGCGCCCGCATCGCCGTGTGCAATGGGTAGTCAAGAACGCACACGGGTTTGACAGGTACAGCCGAGACATCCCGGCTTTCCCCGCGCAATGGCTTTACGGCTTATACGTGCTCTCCCCGGGGAGCGGCCTTTCTTGCCCCCGTTGCCTGCTGGGACTTACCAGCCGGCGTAGCGCCAAGGTCGCGGCGCCAGGACCACACGATTTCGCCGTACGCCGCGAGCGTCTCGTCCGGCGAGCAAGCCCGCCTGACGCCACAGCGTCCATCGCAACCCGCGCCACGCTGCGTGACGAACGCGCATCGTCCCTCATGGCGGCACGGGCTGGACGGATGAATACACTGATTTGCCCCGCGAGGGCAAGCATTAATTCTGATTTTCAGCTCAATATTTCGTGAAAACGGCATATGCATTGCCTTGTGGCCTGCTGAGTGCCGGAACTGTGGCGGCCCCCGACGTCGTGAACGGCAATTGTTCATTTCCGCTTCTCGCAGCGTATTTTGGGTGTCACCATCGCCATGAACGCGCGGGAGAGTCGCCATGCGCTGGTGTGTCTCGGTCGGGGCGGTGCTTGTTGCGGGGGCGATGGTCGGAGGCGACGTTGCCGGCATCGCCGCACCTAGCCCGAAATCTGGATTGGCCGACACCGGGCACAATGCGCCGTCAGTCAATGTCGAGCTCGTTATCGCCGTCGACGTTTCGTATTCGATGGACATGGACGAACTTGCCGTTCAGCGCGAGGGCTATGCACAGGCCATCGTCTCGAAAGACTTCCTCCAGGCGCTGAAAGCCGGTTCGGGCGGCAAGGTGGCCGTGACCTATTTCGAGTGGTCGATGTCGGGCGACGAGAAGCTCATTATTCCCTGGCGCGTCATCGACGGACCGGAATCGGCGGATGCCGTCGCCGCCGAGATCATGAAAGCGCCGGTTCGCCGCGGTTCGAGCACCTCGATATCAGGCGCGATCAATTTTGCAGCAAAACTGTTCGAAGAAAATCCCTATCGCGGGTTGCGACGCGTCATCGATATTTCCGGCGATGGGCCGAACAATGACGGCGCCCCCGTCACCGGCGCACGCGATGCGGCGCTGGCGAAAGGCATCGTCATCAACGGCCTGCCGATCATGGTGAAGGAGCCGTCCCTTGCGACCACCGATATCGCCAATCTTGATCTCTACTACGAAGACTGCGTGATCGGAGGACCGGGCGCCTTCATCATCACGATCAGGGATCGCGAAAAATTCCAGGAAGCGATCCGGACCAAGCTTGTGCTCGAAGTGGCAGGCCTCACGCCGCCGCGCCGCATCGTTCCTGCCGCCGACAGGGAGCCCCGGATATCCTGTCTGATCGGCGAAAACAAATGGCAGGCGCGCAGGCTGCAGTGATCTTGTTAAGTCCCTATTCCGCCTTCGGCATGACCACGCGCAGCGGGCTTTCCAGGGTTTCCTCGACGATGCGCCAGCCCGCGGCGGTTTTTCGTGCATCGACGGTCCAGCTGCCCAGACCAAGGACCGTCGATCCATCCTTGCGGACATGCCAGGCCTGCAGATGTGCGCTCACGCGCGCCCGGTCGGCTGCGGATTGTTCGATGCCGATGCTCGTGAGGTGATGGCTCGTCGCCACGTAGCCGGCGCGCTCATAGGTGTTGCGTGCAGCAGCGACCCTGCGGTCGATTCCGGTCATCGAGGCCGGCATGGGACATTTCTCTCCCGGGCAGGTCATCGAAAACGAGGTACCGAAGGTCAAGGTGAACTTCAGATCTTCGGCGAAGCATTGCCGCCAGCGGCTGGCTCCGGCATCGCTCTTGCCGTTGCCGATCAGGTCGATGCCGTCGGCATAGCAGGCGGCGAGATTGGAGAGCTCGACGCTATCAGGCTCGGCCGCCGAAGCGGCATGGTGCGTGCCGAGAACAAATATCGCTGCCATGGACAGCATGGCGAGATTTCGCGAGAGCCACATGGCGTCCTCCAGTTGTTATTTCACGCTTGCGAAAACATCCGCCGCGTAGACGACCTTGCCGCCCACGACCGTCAGCAGAGACGAAGTCGCGCCGATTTGCTCTGTTGGTACGGACATGAAGTCCCGATCGAGAATGACGAAGTCGGCGAGCTTGCCGTTCTCGAGCGTCCCGCGCCGCGTCTCGTCGAAGCAGAACCAGGCGCTGCCGACCGTATAGAGGCGCAGAGCGTCTTCACGGCTGGGCGTCTCGTCCGGGCCGCGCGTCGATAGTCCGCCGACGGTCTTGCCGTCGAGCATCCATTGCAGTGCCACGAACGGATTGTAGGATGCGACCCGATGCGCATCGGTACCGGCGCCGACATGCACGCCCGTGCGCAACGCCGTGACGAGGGGCGGCATGCGTCGCGCAGCTTCGCCGGCCTGCGCCGCCATGCGGTCGCCGCCGAGGTACATGGCGTCCTGCATGGTCCAGCCGATACCGAGCGCCTTCATCCGCACCAGCGTTTCCGGCGATGCGTTGTCGAGATGGGCAATGGACCAGCGCAGCGGCGCGATCGGCGTTTCCTTGTTGACCTCGTCGTAGAGATCGAGGAGCTGATGGACGGATTTGTCTTCCTGCCAGTGGATGGTGACGGTAAGCCCCTGTTTCGCCGCCCAGCGATAATCTCGAGGAATTTGTGCCTTGGCGGCGGCATCGGGCGCATTGTTGTTGTACATCGCGCCGGTGATCCGCTCGCCGATGCCGTTGAACTTCAGCATGTCGTCGCCGAATCCCATCGGCAGGAATGGCGTGAGAGTTCTTGTACTCCTCGAATTCCGCGCCGATGTTCTGGGCGAACAGGCTGTAGGCGACCCGCACCGACAGCGATTTTTCGCGCCACAATTTTTGCAAGGCAGCGTAGTGGCTGGGATAGATGCTGAAGCCGCCGGGATCGACGACACCGGTGATGCCGAGACGATTGAGCTCCGTGAAGAACTGCCGGGTGCCGGCGACGTTGTCCTCGAAATTCGGCCGCGGCAGGCGATCGAACAGGGCGGAGATGCTGACGATGCTGCCGTTGAACCAGCCGGTGGCTTCGCCCGAGGCTGCGCGCTCCGCCGTGAAACCAGCCGGCAATTGGTCCGCGGAAATCGCAAGCACCTGCTGTGCCTTCGGCGTTATCAGCACCGCCGAATAGAACAGCTGGACCCAGGCCGGATTGTCGGGAACGGCCGACATCACCTCGGCCAGCGTTGGCCGCCGTTTCTCCGCAAACTGCAATTCGCTCCAGCCGCCCGCCACGATGATCCAGGACGCCGGGCGCGCCTTGGCCGCCTGGCGCAAGCGTTCCATCGCCTCAGTGATGGTCTTGGCGCCGATCCAGTTCACTTCGGTTGCGTAGGTAAGTCCGGCGCGCACCGCGTGAATATGGGAATCGATCAAGCCGGGAATGATGGTGCGTCCGCCGGCGTCGACACGCCGCGTCGCGGGGCCAATCAAGGCTTCCATCGCATCGTTGCCGCCGACGGCAACGATCTTGCCTTCGCGGACCGCGAGCGCCTGCGCGGTCGTGGAGGCAGGATCGAGCGTCACGATCTTTGGCGTTGGTGACGACGAGATCGGCCTTTTGGGCGTGAGCCAGCGTAGCCGAGGCCGAGATGAGCAAGATTGCCAGAAATGCACGCATGTTCAGTCCGAATGAGATGAAGGGGAGGCGCCACATGGATCAGCCGCTGGGTGCCGCATCTTGGAGAAACATTCGGTTCGGGACAACAGCTGTGATAGCCGAACGGTGCTTGTGGAGCGGTCCGGCGCGTCAGCAGATTTTCTGAAAGCGCGCCCGCCAGCGCGGCACCCTGGCCGGGGGCAGCACGTAGCTCTTGCCCTCGGCCGACACCGTCAGCGGCTGCCCGGTGTCGAGAAGATCGAGGAAGCGATTTTCCAGCGCGCGCCATTTGTCTTCGTCAAGCTCGGGCTCGCCGAGGCTCGCCTGGTTGAACATCGAGGTGTTCGGCGGCAAGGACGCTGGACCGGGGTAGGTGAAGCCGGCGAAGTCCATTTGCATCTTGCCGCTGGCGATCGTGATCGAGGCCTTGGTGTGGTCGTCTTTCGGCGCTTCCCCCGGATACACCGCATCCAGCTCGAAGTGCGTTCCGCAACCCATGCGGAAGACCATCTTGCCCCTGATATCGTAAAAGCCGAGCCACGGTCGGTCGTAGCGGTCGAACTCGAATTTCCAGGCGCCTTTCCAGGTATCTTTCGACGGGCCGCCGGCTGCCGCCGCAGACAAGCCGAGCCACGATGCCGCGACAACGATTCCAAGCATCCTTGCATGTGTCGTCACGGCAGGCCCCCGAACGCGATCCCCGATCATCCTAGCACAACAATCCGGATCGACCGGCTTGGCGGCAAGGCGCCGTCCGAAAATAACATGATGTTAGGCGTGGTGAACGTGCCGGTCATTGTGCCGGGGTGCAGATCAGCTATCGTTCGTCTCAGACAATGTCGCGAGCGGTTCACTGAATAAATCCGCCGGGAAAAACAAAGGGAGAATGCGCCATGGGCTTCACGCGATCGACGATCGGCGCGATTTCGCTGGCGGGCGCGCTGCTCGCCTCCACCGCATGGGTTCTCGCCGATGCGATGATGCCGATCGCTGGTGATCCCTTGACGATCGCCAGCGGCAAGGTTTCCGGCACCAGGCTCGGCTCGGGCGTGAAGGCCTATCTCGGCATTCCCTTCGCCAAGCCGCCGACCGGCGAACTGCGCTGGAAGCCGCCGCAGCCGATCAAGTGGGACGGGATCTGGAATGCCGATCGCAAGGGGTCGGAATGCATCCAGGTGCTGCGCGCCCACGACATCAACCACTATTTCGGTGAAGAGCCGACCAGCGAGGACTGCCTCTATCTGAACCTGTGGGCGCCGGCGGAGGCGAAAGCGGGCGACAAGCGGCCGGTGATCGTCTTCATCTATGGCGGCGGCGGTACTCTTGGTTCGTCGGGCATGGCCAATTACGGCGGCGAGAACATGGCCAAACGCGGCGCGGTGTTCGTCAACTTCAACTACCGCGTCGGCATGCTCGGCTACATGGCGCATCCCGAACTGACGCCGGAGCAGGGCGGCCACTCCGGCAATTACGGCTATCTCGACCAGAACGCGGCGCTGAAATGGGTGCGCGACAATATCGCCGCGTTCGGCGGCGATCCCGGCAAGGTCGTCATTTCAGGACAGTCGTTTGGCGCCGGCGCGGTGGCGGCGCAAATCACCAGCCCGCTGTCGAAGGGCCTGTTCCGCGGCGCGGTGATGACGAGCGCCTGCAATTTCGGCGGCAGCGGCATGATCGGCGGCGTGGCGCCGCTCGCCGACCGGCGAGAAGGCCGGCCTCGAGCTTCAGACGCGTCTGGGCGCAGCCGATCTCGCCGCGATGCGCAATGTCTCGGCCGACCGCATCCTGGCGCTGCAGGAGGAAAACCAGCTCGGCCTGCGCGTCTCGGGCGTGCGCGCGCCGGCCGTGATCGACGGCTATTTCTGGACCGGCACCAAGGAAGAGGCATTCGCCTCGCACCAGGCGAGCGACGTGCCGATCATCGCGAGCTCGAACGGCGACGACCTCGATTCGGTGCGCTACCCGCTGACGCGCGCCCGCACGGTCGCCGACTACCAGGCGCTCGCGCAGCAGATGTATGGCGCGGACGCCGATCAGTTCCTGAAACTCTATCCGGTGCAGGGCGACGCCGACGTGCAGCCGATGGCGCATCGCGCCGCGATGGAAAACGGCATGATGATGAACTCGCGAAGCTGCGCCGAGGTGCAGGCCAAGTACAACACGGCGCCGGCCTATATCGACACCTTCATGCGCAAGCACCCCTATGCGCCCGGCGTCAAGCTCGCCGACCAGAACGTGGCGACCGTCGGCGCCTATCACACCGCCGACGTGCCCTACTGGTTCGACACCCTGGATGTTTACAACTGGCAGCGGCCGACGCGGGTCTGGACCGCCTGGGACCGCGAGCTCACCGACCGGATGGCGGGCAGCCTGATCGCCTTTGCCGAGACCGGCTCGCCGTCGACGCCGCAGTTGAACTGGCCGGCATGGACGGCGCAGTCACCGCAATACATGGTGTTCGGCGACACCGCCGCGGTGCAGGCCATGGACCTGAAGCGGATGGACTGGCTGGCGGCGCACCCGCCGGCGCCGGTGAATGCGCAGCCGCCCCAGCAACCGAGGCCGAGGGATTAGTAGGTATCTTTACCTTAGTGGACTTACCTATACTCAGCGGCCGGAACATCCGCCTTAGGTCCGGGAACTGCTTTCCGGAGAGACGGGAGCTTCTTTGCCTTGCTGGCCCTCGGCACTTTGACGCTCGATCCATTCGACGACGCGAACGACCTCGGGATAGAGGGCGAAGTCGTTTTCGCCATTCGTCATCCCGAAAAAGCTGCGTCCTTTCTCGTCGCGCATCGCCCGCCTCAAGCGCCGCGCAAACAGCGCAAGCTGTTCATTCGAAGGCGGATCCGTCCGTGGCTCGGCCCGGCGGTCGCTTCCCGACCTCCGCTCGCCAATCCGCAGTCTCTCTGCTTCCGATCGAGAGTCTATTCCCGAGCGTCTTTCGCCGGTGATCATTTCAGTCTCTCCCTCAATCGAATGTGACGCCGACCTTGAAAGTTCTTCGCCAGACCACCCGGCAGGGCAGCCTCAGTCCGTCCTCAGGGAGAATCAAAGTGAAAGCGGAAGGCAGCGTCGCACTCGGATCGACGAGTTCAATCGCGGCTCCCGTCTCCGATAGATCGCGAATGGTGCAGGGCGTCTTGTCGCCCCCGTACTCGATCTGAGCCGGTTTCGAAACGCGATAACGAGGTGCAATTCGAGTTTCAACCATTGTCAGCCTTGCGCGGGTGTCGCGCGCCAAGTCGGTCCCAAGCGTTCCGACGTCGAGAAACGAATTCTTCGCGCAATAACAAGACGCAGCGGAAAATCTGCGCGGCGCGAAACCAAACGCATACGGATGTTCACGCATCCGAATTAATGATCCGTTAAGAATCCCGGAATTGGAACGCGCTCCTTGCGTCTGCCGCGCTAGTTGGCCGTGATTCCGCGCTCCCTGATGATGGCGCCGAACCGCCTGGAATCATCGCCGGCCCGTTCCCCGAACTCCTCGGGTGACATCGGCGCGGGAATATTGCCGACGGCCGTGATGCGGTCTTTCAGGGCGGCGGTGGCAAGCGCGCGGTTAATCTCCGTGTTCAGGCGCGTGACAATGTCGCGTGGCGTACCAGCAGGTGCGTAAACACCGAACACGGCGTCGGCGTCAAAGCCGGCGAGGCCGAGTTCCTGCAGCGTCGGCACGTCGGGCAGTTGCGGCGAGCGCTGCGGGCTGCCGATCGCAATGGCGCGCAGCTTGCCGGCCTTGACGTGCTCGATGGCGATGCCGGGGTCGAACACGAAGTCGAGTTGCCCCGCCAGCAGGTCATTGAGCGCGGGCGCTGCGCCACGGTAGGGCACGTGGACGGCGTCGGTGCCGGTCATCTTCTTGAGCAGTTCCGCGGCAAGATGCGGCGAGCTGCCGATACCGGGCGAGCCGAAATTGCGTTTGCCCGGGTTGGCCTTGAGGTCGGCGATGAACGCCTTGAAGTCCTGCGCCGGATTTTCGGCGCGAACGACGAGATAGAAGGGGACGCGCGCGACGGCGGCGACGGGAACGATGTCCTTGGCCGGATCGAACGGCATGCTGGCATAGATGTGCGGATTGATCGCGACCAGGCTGCCTGACGACATCAGCAAGGTGTAACCGTCGGGCGCGGACCGGGCCACGGCTTCGCCGCCGATATTGCCGTTCGAGCCGCCCTTGTTTTCGATGACCAGCGGCTGCCCCAGGGTTTCGCCGAGCGATTGACTGATGAGGCGCGCCAGCAGGTCGGCGGCTCCTCCCGGCGGGAAGGCGACGACGAAGCGCACGGGGTGCGTGGGCCAGGTAGGTGGCGGCGAGGTCTGTGCCAGCACCGGCGATATCAGGCTCGCCACGAAAGCGAGCACGATCACAAAGACCCTCATGTTCGTCTCTCCCTGGTTTGTCGTCTTGGCTCAACCCGCGAGGAAATCGCCAATCACCGTGACACAACTCGGGTCTTCCTGCATGGCGAAGTGCCCGACATCGGGCACGATATGGACGCGCGCTCTCGGGATCGCGCTGGCCCAGATATCGGCCTGACCGGCAGGGGCGACCCTGTCTTTGTCACCCCACACGATCAGCGTTTCGTTGGGGATCCGGCTCAGCCAGCGGCGCAGATTCGGGTGTCCCATGCCGTGGGCCTTGCGGATATTGCCCAACGCTTCGCCTTCTCTCTGCCGCGCCGCGAAAAACTGTTCGCGCGGAGGCGCAAGCGCGCCGCCCGGAAAGTACTGGCTCGCGACTTCGGTGCGATGCGCGAAGTATTGCGCGCGATCTTGCGGGGCGATCTTGCTGAGGTCGGTGCTGGGATGGTCGGGGTGGTTGAGGCCGGCAGGCGCAATCAGCACCAGACGGGCAAAGCGTTCACCGGCCATGACGGCCATTTCCGTCGCCATCCAGCCGCCCATCGAAAGCCCCATGAGATGCGGACGATCCAGGCCCAGCGCAGCGATGAGCCGCAGGTAGTGAACGATCATATCCTGCATGCCGCAGATATGCGGCGCAGGCCCGCTTTCGCCGAAGCCGGGATGAAACGGCAGATAGACCCGAAACCTGTCGGCCAGACCGCGGGCCCATTCAAATCCCTCGATGGTTCCAGCGCCGTGCAGCGACAGCACGGCAGGGCCCTTGCCGATGACCTTGATCACCGTGTCGACGCCGTCGATGTCGAGCCGTGTCGTTTCGAATGTCACGTCAAACTCCTGCCTCGACGGCGCGCGCATCAACCGATCTGCGCGCGGCGCATCTGGGGAATGACTTCCTCGCCAAACAGCGCCATCGATTCGCGGCGGCGGACCGAGGCGGCCCGGCCCAGGATCGCGAGAAGATGGCCTGCACCGCATCGGCGGCACTGATCGATCACCTGTTCGGCGACTTGCGCCGGCGTGCCGGCGATATAGTCGTCGTCATGCAGCGAGAATCCGGCGCCGGCTTTCGGGGCATCGAGCAATGAGGATGTGCCGGCTTTGACGCGCGGGTCGCCGGCCACGACTTTCAAGGTCACGGCCTTCGCGGCCACGGCTTCTTCCCGCGCCGCGGCGGCATCGCGTGAAATGCGAGATATTGCGCCGGATGGCGAACTGATCGGGACCCGCCGCCAGTCCGAGCCGGCTGCACTCGCTGCGATACGCGTCGAAGATTTCCGATATGCGCGTGACGGATTCGAAGCCGGTGCAAATCTTGGATCGCCGTTGCGCCGATTTCTGCGCGGAGCCGGTGCTGACGACCGTGGTCCATTTCGGCGGCGAGGCTTGCTGGAAGACACCCGGCATCAGCGTGAGGTTTTCCAGCTTCCAATATTTTCCGCTGTGGTTGACGACGGGGTTCACAAGGGCGGCATCGAGTATGTCCAACGCCTCGTTGAACCGCTCGCGCGCCTCCTCCATGGGAAGGCCAATCCGCGCCAGTTCCTGGGGGACGCCGGCCGCAAAGCCGATCTCGAGGCGCCCGTTGGTCAGATGGTCGAGCATCGCCAGCTCTTCGAGGACGCGCCACGGCTGATAGAACGGCACCACCAGACCCATCGTCCCCAGCCGCAGCCGGGTGGTTTGCCGCGCGATCGAGGCGATCAGGAGGTTGGGAGAGGGGCTGAGCGAGAGGCCGAAGTGGTGTTCGCTGAAGAATATGCCTTCGAACCCCAGCCGTTCGGCCTCGAGCCAGAAGGCGTAACCTTCGTTGTAGGCGGCGGTGATGGCCCCGGACAGGGAGGTCCCGTCATCAGGGGCCGGGGCCTGCATGAATTCAAAGATCCACGGCTTGATCAACGTGCTTCCTCCCCCGGCATGATGGCTGCTTGATTGGCGGCTTCTTGAACGGCGCGTCACGGCGCAGTTAGGACAGATGGCCCGCCCGAGTCCAGATGCCGAGCGGCCGCTCCAGCCCGCGAATGGCTTGCGGCGGCTGTGCGACCAGATGCGCGAAGTCGGCATGCGAGCTGCCGGCCTCGGTGCGCGCCTGTTGCACCAGCTCGTCGCTGGCGATCATGGCGCAGCCGAACTGGCGGGTCAGCGATTCCAGGCGGCTCGCCGCATTCACGGTGGTGCCGATCACGGCGAATTCGAGCCGGTTCAAGCCGATATCGCCGAGCACGACCTGCGCCGTAGTGCAGGCCGATGCTGACCCGGATCGGCGGTTCGCCGCGGGGTTTGCGCTCGCGGTTCAATTCGTCGACGGAGTCGAGCATGGCCTGCGCGCAGCGCAGCGCATTGCCGGCGTCGGAATCGCCGGCGAAGGGCGTGCCGAACGTCGCCATCAAGCCATCGCCGAGATATTTGTCGAGCGTTCCGCCGTGGCGGAAAATCTCGCGCTCCATCCGCTCGTGGAACAGCCGCAAGGTGCGGATCACCTCGGCCGGGTGGCGGCCGTCGGCATAGGCGGTGAAGCCGACGATGTCGGTGAACAGCACGGCCACGTTCTCGGTGCGGACCTGCTTGAGCGGCTCGTCGTTCTTTGACAGCTGCTCGACGACATTGGGCGAGAAGTAGCGCGCCAGGTTGGTGCGCTCGCGTTCGATCCCGGCATGGCTGACCAGCAGCGCGTTGGAACGGCGAACCGACACCGCGAGCGTCACCGCGACGATCACGAACACGACGATTTCCTGAAACCGCGCCGGGATATTGATCGCCGAGGGGTCGATCAGCGCGAACATCCTGTCGTCGGAGCCGACGGCCGCATGCACCCTTTCGGCCAGCGCGGCGTAGCCACCGGAATGAAACCAGGCCCAGCCGACGCCGGCCGCCCACAGGCCCGCGACCCAGGTGCCCATCGCGATGACGGTGCGCCAGGAATAGGCGAGCGTGGCCGTCGACAGCAGTACGAAGAAATAGATGAAGGTGTTGAACCGGAATTGCATGCCGATCGGCCACCCTCCGGGCGCCCAGGGATTCGGCACCACGGCGAGGAACGTCATCAGGGCGAGGTCGCAGAACATCAGAAACAGTTCCGGCCGGGAGACGCCGGCTCTGCCCACCTTGAGCTGCGCCCAGCCGATCACGGCAAAAAGGCCGGTCGAGGCGATGTAATAGAGAACATCCCAATGCGGATTCATGATCGGCAGCGTCGCGGCGATCACCGCCAGCGCGACCCAGCGCGCGCGGATGGCCAGCAACAGGCCTTCGCGCTTGCTCTCGGCCAGCGCCGCCTCGGCGAATTTCTGGACCTCTTGCTGAACGCCGGTTCGCCGGTCGGTCCGGTTGTCGGCAAGGGGGAAAACGGCAGGCTCCGCCACGATGCTCAAGACACCCACTCCTTCACTGGAAGATCGGCTCATCCAGTGAGCCCGGAAGCGGGATGTATTTCAAGTGGGGCTGCTCCCGCAATGAACTGGATCGGGATATGCGCGACTAATCGCGTAACCGGGCCGAGGAGCCAGCAAATGCGGGTTAGAACATTCTTGATCGAATTGCTCGTTGTCTGCGGTCTCGGCATCGCGGCCATCGGCACGGCTGCCGCGCAGCCGGCAGGCCCGCCCGCGGGCTACAATATCTATGAGGAGAACACCCGGAAATCGCCGGATGGCACGGTCACGATCGAGCAATATCTGAACAAGGAAACCGACGACTGGAAATGGCTGTTCTTCGCGCGCACGAAGGACACGTTCACGCTGCTCGATCCGGAGCCGGCCGACTATGGCGCGGATTTTCGTCTTCACCAACGATCTGAAATGGATCGTTCGCATGCAAAAGGACGGCTCGGGCGAGCAGACGCTTTATCTGTATCGCCTCGGCCGCAGGGCTACGTCGCCGCGACCAAGGAGCCGCTCGCCGACCTGGCGTGGGCCTTTATGAAGACGCGTCCCGACTGGCGAAAGATCAAGAAAGAGCCGGAGTATCACGATCTACGCTGGATTGCTGAAGGGCCTTGCAGACAACTATCGCAACCTCGGCGTCCGGTGGCCGGAGAACCGCTATCTTGTGATCGGCCTGTCTGCGGATGCCGACGTCAGGGGACGCAGGCCCTCGCAGACCAGCGTGGTGAACGGCTGGCACTGCAGATACGACCTGCAGACCGGCAAGTTCGACGTGCCGGCCGATTTTTGCACGCGACAATGCCAAAGCCCTCGTGCCCCAGTGAGCGAGCTTGTGCCCGTCGCGCGGACGCTGCGGCACCGTCACGGCCTGAAATTTTAGAACACAGCCGACCGCATCGGCGTTTCGAAAATTGCAAATTTCGCGCGCGTGAACGAAAAAGTTTGACGCGCTGAACTTTCTCTGCGCTTAGAATGCCGGCATTCACCGCGGGCGAACTGCCCGCACAATTGAGGACTGCAATGCGTAACGCGCTCACATACGTCGCAGCAGACTGCCGCCCGCGTCCGGCCGCTTATTCGGCTGGCCGATCGGTCGTGCACGCCCGTGATGGCGTGGGGCGCGAATTTCCGGCCCGAAGCCGGGCTGATCCGCAGAGCAAGAACGTAACTACCGGCGCAGGGCCGCTCCCTCCGCCGAACAGGCAGGAGGGCAAGATGTACGCCCGCAACGACTTCAAAAGACCATTCTATCCGAACCGAACGCGAGGCTCGTGCTGGCAGCGGCTCGACGGCGATTTGCCGCGTGGGTCGATGTTCGCGTGGCCCGGTGGCTCGAGCGCTGCGCGCGCAATGTCGAGGCCGCACAGGGGTTGTTCCCCGATCGGAATTCCGCACGTGAGTTCGGGATGGAGCGCGAGCTTTCTCGCTTCATCCCGACGTTGGGATGAGTCCCGATGACGGGGCAGGCGGCCGGGAGTCGCCCATGCGCGGGTTTCACAACGACGACGGCGCGGCCAGGATCGGCCGCGTCGTTCGTTTTAAGCACGTGAAAACAAGCCTTACTTCACCGACACGAACGGCACGGCCGAGCCCGGCACCATCGTGGTCGGCAGCACGCCGTTCCAGCGTTCGGCCTGCACCAGCGTGACGAGGTTCGGGTTGGTGCCGAGCGCCTTGGCGCGGGCCTCGATGGCGGAGGCTTCGGCTTCGCCTGTGATGCGGATGTTGGTGGCGCGGGCTTCGCCATTGAGCCGCAGCGCATCGGCGGCGGCCTGCGCCTCGGCGCGGACGGCGTTGGCCTTGGCGGTGGCCTGCGTCACCGTGATCTGCGCCTGCACCTTCTCGCGCTCGGCGTTCTGCTGCAGTTTTTGCACCTCGACCTCGGCCAGCATGCGCTGCTCGATCGAGTGCAGATAGTTGGCGGAGAATTCGATGTTCTCCAGCTGCACGCTCTCGACGATGATCATCGGATCGTCCTTCAGCGTCGCCGTGATGGCGTCCTTGATCGCGGAGTTGAGCGGGCCGCGCTCCTGGATCGCCTTCACCGCGGTGTAGCGGCCGAACACGATCTTGACCTGCTGGTTCACGGCCGGGCTCACCACCTGGTTGACGGCGGTCTGCAGGCTGCCGAACCTGGCATAGAGCTCGCCGACCTTTTCCGGCGCCGCGCGCAAGGTGACGCTGATCTTCAGGTCCGCCGGCTGCTGGTCGAAGGAATAGGAATTCATCTTGTCCCAGCTGTAGGTGATGGTCTTCACGCTGATCTTCTCGACGCTGTCGATGAACGGCACCTTGAAGCCCAAGCCCGGCTGCGCCGTGCCGATCACGGCGCCGGTGCGCAGCAGCACGCCGCGCTCGGCCTGGTCGACCGTGTACCAGCTGCCGAAGATGATCGCGATAATGACAAGGCCCGCGATGGCGGCGCCGATGATAGCCCGGTTCATCCCAAATCTCCTGATGTTCGGACGGGTGTCGAATGTGTCACGGCCTGACGATCATGGCTGACCGGTCCGCGGATGGCTGTGACCTCAATCACTGCGTCGGCGGTTCCGGCGATTTGGTTCAGGGGGATGACGCGGTTTTCGATGGATTTTCAGGTACGTCGCCGCCGTCCACAGCATGGCGAGACCCGCCGCGATCATGATGGCGTCCATGATCAGGCGAAAAACGTCCGGCTCCAGCCTGAGCACGAATCGCTTGGCGATGAAGGCGCCGAACATCAGTGACGAGCCCGCGATCAGGCCCTTGATGGCGACATCCGAAGTCAGCGCGCCAAAACGCTCGAAGGTGACGGATTTGCTCAGGTACAGCCCGAGCGAACTCGCGGCTTCCGTGGCGAGGAACGCGCCCTTGGTGAGGCCATAGAACAGGAACAGCGGCACGCTGAGCGGGCCGGTGGAGACGACGATGCCGGTGAGATAGCCGATGATGGCGCCGCCGATGGCGAGATGCCAGAGATTGGCTTTCAGCTCGTGCCGCGCCAGCCAGTGCCGCACCGGCACCATCGCGATCAGGAACAGCGCCGATGGCGATGTCGACGGCATGCGAGGGCAGCACCAGCAGCGTGCGCGCCCCGAGCGCCGCGGCGGGAATGCCCGTCACCGAATAGGCGGCGCAGGCGCGCCAGTCGACCTCGCGCCACCAGGCGAGGATGCGCGACAGGTTCGCCATCACGGCGGCGACCGCCATGATGGGAACGGCTTGCTTCGGCCCGTATTGATAGACCAGCACCGGCATCAGCATGATCGACGAGCCGGTGCCGACGATGCCCGAGATGGTGCCGGCGAGCAGGCCGACGATGAGGATGAAGAAGAATCCCATGAGGGCGCCATCTGGCCTCAATGGTGGAAGCGGTGCAAGCGGCTCCCGCGACTGCTGACAGCAGGGTGGCAGCAGGGCCGGGATATCAACCCGGCGACGTCAGATCATTGCAAGGAGATGGCCATGCCACTGAAGGGAAGCTGCCACTGCGGCAATACGCAATTCGAGGTCAGCGAGGCGCCCGCCGGCGTGACGCGCTGCACCTGTTCGCTGTGCGCCAAGCGCGGCGCGCTGTGGGCCTATTACACGCCGTCGCAGTTCCGCCTGACGTCGCCGGCCGAAAATGTCGCGACCTATCAGTGGCGCACCAAGACGGTGAAGCACAATTTCTGCGCCAGTTGCGGCTGCGGCACCTTCTCGGAATCGCCGGACTGGTCGACCGGCAAGGCGGATTTCGAGAAGATGAAGGTCGGCGTCAATGCGCGGCTGTTCGACGATTTCGATCTCGACGCCGTGCCGGTCACCGTGATCGACGGCAAGAATTTGTGGTGACGTTCAGCGGAGGTGACGATCGAGAAACGGCGCAGGCGGCGATCTGAATCGTCGGCGGCTGCGCCGTTGTACTCCAGCCAGTGATCGAACATTTTTCGGCCGGGCTGCAGATACGTGTAATAGAAGCCGTGATACGCGCCGGGATAGATCACGAGCTCGACCGGCGGCCCGTCGTTGCCCCAGCCGGCGACCTTGCCGGAGCAGTCGGCCGCCGGCGTCCAATCGTCGAGGGCGCCGATCAGGATGAGCGCGGGCATCGCCGGACGCGCGGCTGCGCGCTGACATGGCGGATTGAACGCCACCGCCGCGCGGAAGCGCAGATTGTCCGGGAGTTCGAACAGTTCGAGCGAATTGGGCTCCGTCACGGAGAGCGTGAGCCAGCCGCCTGAGGAGAAGCCGACCGCGGCGACACGTTGCGGATCGACGAAGTTTTGGCCGGCCAGGAAGGCGAGGGCCCCGTAGGCATCCGGCCTGCGCTTGGCGAAGGTGGGAAACTGATTTGACGTGCAGGCCTGTTCGATGCCGCGCGTTGCATAGCTGTCGACGAGCAGGGCGACATAGCCCCACGCGACAAGCCGATCGGCCAGCCTTTGCTTGGTGGCCTCGTGCATTCCGGCGCAGCCATGCAGGACGACGACGGCGGGAAAGGGACCCGCGCCGTCGGGCTTGGCCAGCTCTCCCTGGATGTGCTCGCCCGCAATGGACCCGCCCGAAAGCAGTTTTTGCGAGGCGCTGTCGAACGCGACGCGCTCGCGGAGGCGTGGCCCATGCATCCGCCATCAGCGCACGGGCGGCGCAGCAAAGCATCAGCACCAATGCGGCGCGGACTGCTGCAGGCAATGGCGTCTCCCTTCGTCCGAACTGGCCGTGAGCTTACTTCATCGGCAGGCCGCGACAACGGCCAGCTACTTCAACACCACCCAGGCCGGCGCGTGGTCGCTGGCGCCTTCCTCGCCGCGGATCTTGCGGTCGACGCCGGCCTTCTGCAGGCGGCCCGCCAGCGCCGGGCTGAGCAGCAGATGATCGAGCCGCAGGCCCGCATCGCGCGGCCAGCGGTTCCGCATGTAGTCCCAGAAGGTGTACATCGGCTGCTTCGGATGCAGTTCGCGGATCGCATCCGTCCAGCCCTGATCGACCAGCGAGGCGAACGCCGCGCGGCTCTTCGGCTGGATCAGCGCGTCCTTGTCCCAGGATTTCGTCGGATAGATGTCGATGGCGTCGGCGCGACGTTGTAGTCGCCGGCGAGCACGACCGGCACGTCCTGCTTGATGAACTTTTGCGCGTGCGTCGCGCAGGCGTTTGAACCAGGCGAGCTTGTAGTCGAATTTCGGGCCGGGCTGCGGATTGCCGTTCGGCAGATAGATGCTGGTCACGACGATGCCGCGCACGGCGGCCTCGATGTAGCGCGCTTCGCTTGATCGGCGGCGATCGCCGGGCAGGCGGTCGCGGATCAGCACCGGCTCGGCATTGCGGGCGAGGATGGCAACGCCGTTCCAGGTCTTCTGGCCGCGCCACACCGCGCCGTAGCCGGCCTTCTCGAAGGCCGCGACCGGAAACTCGGCGTCGGTTGCCTTCAGCTCCTGCAGCGCGACGGCGTCGGGCTTGGCCGCGCGCAGCCAGCGCAGCAGATTGGGCAGGCGCTTGTTGACGTTGTTGATGTTGAAGGTCGCGACCTTCATGCCTTGTCGGCGGACGGGGCTTCCGAAGGCACGGGCGGCGGTGTCGCTGCGCGGGTGCGGGCTCTGCGGCCACCGGCGCTTCCGCCGCGAGCGCAGGCGGCTCGACCTTGGCTTCGCCGCCCTTGTAGACCCGCGCAAAGCGGCGGCCGAGGCTGGTCAGCACCTCATAGCCGATGGTGCCGAAATGATGCGCCAGCTCGTCGACGGTGATGCCTTCGCCGATCAGGGTCACCATGTGGCCGCGGCGCGCCGCGTTCTTCTCGAGATCGGTGACGTCGACCGCGATCAGGTCCATGGAGACGCGGCCGGCGATCGGGCAGCGCTTGCCGACGACCACGACCTCGGCGCCGCGGGTGCCGTCATTGGCGCTGGCGGCGCGGAAATAGCCGTCGGCATAGCCGGCTGCGACGATCGCGAGTTTGGTCGGCCGCCGCGCGGTCCAGGTGCCGCCATAGCCGACGGTCTCGCCGCGCTCGACATTGCGGATCTGCACGATGCGCGCCTTCAATTCGACGACCGGCTGCATCGGGTTGTCGGCTTCCGGCGTCGGGTTGACGCCGTAGAGCGCAGCGCCCGGCCGAACCAGGTCGAACTGGAATTGCGCGCCCAGGAAGATTCCCGACGAGTTGGCCAGCGCCGCCGGCACGCCGGAGAACTCGCTGGCGATCTCGCGGAAGGCCGCGAGCTGCTTGGCATTGTGCGGGTTGTTGAGCAACTCGGCGGAAACCAGATGGCTCATCACGAGCGTGATGCCGTGATCGCCGGCATTGATGCGGGGGATGATGGCCTGCGCCTCGCCAACCGTGAGCCCGAGCCGGTTCATGCCGGTGTCGATATGAATGGCGGCCCCGCCGTTCCAGCCCGCGCGGCGGCAGAACACGTCCCATTCGGCGAGCTCGTTGAGATCGCCGATCACGGGCCGGCAGTTGATTTTCGCGTAGGCCTCGCCCGAATTCTGGAAGTAGCCGTCGAGCACGTAGATGGCCGCCGAGGCGGGAACCGCCGAACGGACGACTTGCGCTTCATCCAGCGTGGCGACGAAGAACGTCTTGCAGCCGGCGTTGGCCAGCGCGCGCGACACCTGCTCGGCGCCGCAGCCATAGGCATTGGCCTTGACGACGCCGGCGCATTCGGCCGGCACCGCCGTCTTCTCCAGCTTGCGCCAGTTGGCGACGATGGCGTCGAGGTCGACGGTGAGGATGCCGGTCGCGCCGGCATGCGCCGCGGCGAGGTTGGCCTCGGGCGAGAGCAGGGACTTTGGATCGGAGGCGATGTTCATGCCGCATTTTAGGCGGCGCGGCGCATCCGTTCAACCGCGCACAAGCGTCAATAGCTGCGCTCCCGCAGCGCATTGTCGGGCGACAGATCGCCGAACCGGGTGACCGCGGCATCGAACTGCAGGTCGACGGTGCCGGTCGGGCCGTGGCGCTGCTTGCCGATGATGACTTCGGCCTTGCCGTGCACCAGCGACATGTCGAGCTGCCACTTCTCGTATTCCGGCGTGCCCGCGCGCGGTTCCTTGTTGGCCAGATAGTATTCCTCGCGGAACACGAACATCACGACGTCGGCGTCCTGCTCGATCGAGCCGGATTCACGCAGGTCCGACAGCTGCGGGCGCTTGTCGTCGCGGTTTTCGACCTGACGCGACAGCTGCGACAGCGCGATGACGGGAACGTTGAGCTCCTTCGCCAGCGCCTTCAGGCTGGTGGTGATCTCGGTGACTTCCTGGACGCGGTTGTCGTTGCCGCGCTTGCCGGAGCCTTGCAGCAGCTGGATGTAGTCGATCACGATCAGATCGAGGCCCTTCTGCCGCTTCAGGCGGCGGGCGCGCGCCATCAGCTGCGAGATCGAAAGACCGCCGGTCTCGTCGACAAAGAAGGGCAGCGACTGCAGCTCGATCGAATAGTCGCGGATCTTCTCGAAATCGGCCTCGCTGATGCCGCCGCGGCGGATCGAGCTGGAGGGAATGCCGGTGCGCTCGGCGATGATACGGGTGGCGAGCTGCTCGGCCGACATTTCGCAGGAGAAGAAGCCGACCACGCCGCCATTGACCGCCTTGGTGGTGCCGTCGGCCTGCACCTCGGCCACATAGGCCTTGGCGACGTTGTAGGCGATGTTGGTGGCAAGCGACGTCTTGCCCATGCCGGGGCGGCCGGCGACGATGATCAGGTCGGAGGGCTGCAGGCCGCCCATCTTGGTGTCGAGGTCGCGCAGGCCCGTGGCGATGCCGGACAGCTTGCCGTCGCGCTGGAAGGCCTTGGCGGCCATGTCGACGGCGACGGTGAGGGCCTGCGAGAACTTCTGGAAACCGCCGTCATAGCGGCCGGACTCGGCGAGTTCGTAGAGCTGGCGCTCGGCGTCCTCGATCTGGGCGCGCGGCGCGAAGTCGACCGGCGCGTCATAGGCGACATTGACCATGTCCTCGCCGATCCGGATCAGGTCGCGGCGCAGCGAAAGCTCGTAGACGGTCCGCCCGTAGTCCTGGGCGTTGATGATGGTGGTGGCCTCGGCCGCGAGGCGGGCCAGATACTGCCCGATCGTCATGCCGCCGATGTCGGTGTCGGCCGGCAGGAAGGTCTTCAGGGTCACGGGGGTCGCGACCTTGCCCATCCGGATCAGGCTGCCGGCGGTTTCGTAAATGGTTTGATGCAGCGGCTCAAAGTAGTGCTTCGGCTCGAGAAAATCCGAGACCCGGTAGAAGGCGTCGTTGTTGACGAGGATCGCGCCCAAAAGGCTCTGCTCCGCCTCGATATTGTGCGGTGCGCTCCGGTAGGCCGGCGTTGCGGCATCGGGCGCGAGCTTGAGGACGTTCGAATCAGTCAAGGCCATGGACAGAGTGTGCTTCGGATTGGGTCGTTAGTGGGATGCCGGGACCGGGGCGGCGATAAAGCGCTTCCCATGCGGCCGTGAGGAAGGGTGTCCGTGCCTTATGCACGATTCCCACAAACGCGGTGTGCGAATCCAAACCGGCAGACGTATTCAGCTTGACGTGTTTTGACGGAAGCCGGCCACGGATGCGGCTTGTACGGAACTATGGTTCCGAATTCTGTCAGGCAGGTTGAACCATTTCGCGCGCCCCTCCGACCCATCTATGGGTGAGGGCGCGTGTTTGGGCCGATCTTTCCGCTTCCGTCAGGACAGAAGCAGGTAGACCAGCGCAACCAGCGCAGCACCCACCCCGGTGGCGATCAGGATGTAATCGGTTCCGAGGTCGCGCTGCGGATCGAGATCGATCAAGGGTTCATAAGCTCTGTGGGCCATGTCTGATGTTTACGCCCCGGCGCGGAGTCCCTCTGTGAAGCAGGTCACATCGGACGTTTTTTCTTTGCGGGATGGTGGCGGGAACGGATTTTCGGGACCGGAATTGGTCAAGCGGGCGCTGGGACAGGGTCAGGCAACATGAGCCAGCAGTTTCAGTTTTCCACTCGTTCTCCCTGGCGGGGAGGTCATGGCGAGCGGCTGTGGCTCTCGGCGCTGGTCGAGGCGATGGAGCGGATCGGCCAGCCGGCGCGGCGGGCCGAACCATGCGACATCAGCGCGTTGAGGGGATTGCGGGCTCAACTCGCCTCGCCGGTGCAGCCGCGCTTCGCGTCGCCCGTTCAGCTTGCGGAATTAAGCTTCGAACCCAACGCGCCTGTCTGCATATGACTGCGGCTGCGGCTTCCGCGTGGAACCGGCTGGATGCGTCGATGGTCCTCTTGCGTATTCAGACCGCATGTTCAACAAACCGTGTATGCCTCTGAATTCCGATAGCTAATTGGCCTGTCGATATTGCGCCGATGCGCCATAAGCCTGCTTCCATTCGCGCGATAATCGGCTAAAAGGTGACCGCCGCCACCCCGTATTGTTGCGTGATGACGGGCGGAAATCCTGCTGTACGGAGAAGGACTGGGGATGTTGAGCCGAGCGCTCAGGCTAGCGACGGTGACGCTTCTGATCGGCTGTCTCACGGCGGTGGCGGTGCACGCGGTTGAAAATCTCGAGGCAGGCAAGTCGCCGGCGCAGATTTTCGCCGGCACCTGCAACGCCTGCCACAAGAGCCCGCGCGGACTGCTGCGCAGCGTGCCGCCATCATCGCTGCCGGGCTTCCTGCGCCAGCACTACACCACCTCCAGCGACATGGCCTCGGTGCTGTCGTCCTATCTCGTCGCAAATGGCGCAACGGATACACGCGCCCAGCCGAAGGACGGCAAGGACGGCAAGCAGAAGGATGGCGCGAAGGAAGGCACCAAGGAAGCGGCCCGCGCCCCGGGCGATCAAAACGCCAAGCAGCAGCCTCAGGTGCGCTTGCCGCGGCCCGGCGAAACGCCCGACAGGCCCGACATCATCATGCGGCCTGAACCGCCGGCTGCAGCGCTCGACAAGGGCAAGAAGGACAAGGGCAAGAAGGGCCGCGAAGAGCCTGTTCGCACCGAGCCCGCGGCCGAGCCGCCGAAGGAAACCGCCAAGGGCGATGAGGGCGCCAAGCCCGCTGAGCCCAAGACTCTGAACCCAAGATCGGACTCCGCGAAGGTCGAGCCGTCGAAGGAGAGCGAGCCCGCAGCCGCACGGCCTGATCCGGTTCCGGCCGTCACGCCCGCGCCTGCCACGACCGCCGCGGCTCCCGCGACATCGACACCAACGCCTCCCCCCGTCGCGCCCGGTGCGTCATCGGTGCCCGTGCAGGCCCTCGATGCGCCGTCTGCGCCGGCCGGCGAGCAGCCCAAGCCGATCGTCATGCTGAAGCCGCCCGCCGTCGCAGCCGCGCCGGCGCTGCCGCCGGTGCCTCCCGCGGGCCCGCCGATGGTGCCGATCTCTCAATAGATCCACGACCCGCGTATCCCGTGCCACGCACTCGCTTGACCGTCTCTAGAGTGTTACTCTAGAGTAGAAATCTATAGCGTGATCGCCGAAAGAATTCATGACCACCACCGCCCGCGACGATCTCCTGGCCGCCGGCCTCACCGTGTTCGAACGCGACGGGTTCGAGGGCGCGACGGTGGCCGCAATCCGCAAGCTCGCGCGCCTTTCCAACGGCAGCTTTTTCCATTTCTTCGGCTCGAAGAAGGAACTCGCCGGCACGCTGTTCCTGGAAATTTTGCAGCACTACCACGCGAGCGTGGTGGCGGCGCTCGATCCGCGCGCCGGCGCCCGCGAGGGCATCGCGCGGATGATCCGCGCCCATCTCGACTGGGTCGTGAACAACCGCCGCGAGGCGCGTTTCCTGTTCGAGATTTCGCGCGCCGAGTGGAGCGAGGAGGTGCGGCAGGCCCAGCGCAGCGAGAATTCGCGGCTGACTGAGGCCGTCGAGCGCTGGCGCAGCCCTCTGATCGCGCGCGGCGAACTGTTTGCCGATGAGCGCAACGCTGTTCTTCAGCCAGATCGTGGGGCCGGCGCAGGTGTTTTGCCGCGCCTGGCTATCGGGGCGAGACAAGTCCGATCCCCGCGCGCAGGCCGACACGCTGATCGCCTGCGCCATTCGCGCGCTGGTCACGCCTGAGATCAAGGGAGAAGAGAAATGACCGAACAGGACGCGGAGTTTGCCCCGATCGCGACGCGCATTCGCGACAGCGTCGGCCGCCAGGGGTTCATGACGCATGTCGGCGCCGAGTTGTCGGAATTGGCGCGCGGCACCTGCACGCTGCAAGTGGAGCGCCGGCCGGAACTGTTGCAGCAGAACGGTCTGTTCCATGGCGGCGTCACCGCCTTTCTCGTCGACAATGCGACGACGATTGCGGCCGCCGCCTCGCGCGGCCAGTCGGCGCTGACGGCGGAATACAAATTGAATTTGCTGTCGCCAGCGCTCGGCGAGCGCCTGATCTGCCGCGCCCGCGTCATCAAGCCGGGACGGCAGGTCGCGGTCGTCGCGGCCGACGTGTTCTGCCTCATCGATGGCGTGGAGAAGCATACGGCGACGGCGCTCGCCTCGATCGCCATGCTCGACGACAAGGCGGCGCCGCGAATCCAAAGCCCGGCCGCGTGAGACGGCCGGGCTCGGGGTAACGAGCTGAGAACGCGGCTTACTTCTCGGCCTTCTCGTCGGCGGCAGCGGCCGGCTGGACGTCGTCGGGCTGCGCCTCGGGATCGAAGAACTCGCCGGCAGCGGCGATCGCTTCGGCAGCGGCGTCCTGGTCTTCCTGGCGGGTCGAGATGTCCTCGCCGCGCTTGATGCGATCGGCCTCATCCTTGCTGCGCGCCACGAAGACGGTGACCGAGGTCTCGACTTCGGGGTGCACGGCGATCGTCACCTTCTTCTGGCCGATCACCTTGATCGGGGAATCCAGCCAGACCTGCGTGCGGGAAATCGTGATGCCCTGGGCGGTCAGCGCGTCGACGATGTCGCGCACCGAGACCGAGCCGAACAGCTGGCCGGATTCGGCCGCCTGGCGGATGATCACGACTTCCTTGCCGTCGATCTTCTCGGCGACCTTGGTGGCTTCGCCCTTGGCCTTGATGTTGTTGGCCTCGAGGTCGGCCTTCATGCCGTCATACTTGGCGCGGTTTTCCGCGGTGGCGCGCAGCGCCTTGCCGCGCTTGAGCAGGAAATTGCGGGCAAAGCCGTCGCGAACCTTCACGACTTCTCCCATCTGGCCGAGCTTGGCGACGCGTTCCAGCAGAATGACTTCCATTTTCGTTCTCCTTCGATGATCGGTATTTGCGGTTGGGGAAACTCTATGCCGCCGGTAGCGGCGGCGGCCGCGTGCGCATGAAGCGCTCGCGGAATCCGAAGACGGCGTCGGCCAGGCCGAGCACGGCCATGATGAACAGCGGCCAGATCAGCACGATGGTGACGGCGTAGCTCAGCACCAGCCAGACCAGGCGGTTGCTCGAGCGCCAGCGTCAGGGTATGCAGCACGGCAAGGCCCGTGAGCGCGTAGGCGGTCAGCAGCGCGCCGGTCGACGACTTTCGCGAGGATCGAGAGCAATCCGCCGGTGAAGCAGAATGCGATCGCGACGCAGAGCGCGACCAGCGTCATCGGCGGCAGCGCGGTGGCGTTCAGGTCGGGCCAGGGGCGATTGAGCCGGCCGGATGTGCGGGCGATCTTGCCGGCCAGCCACAGATTGCCGGTCAGCATGATCATCGGACCGGCGGGGAAGCCGGCCGGCGCAATCGAGGTCATCGCCTCGATGACGCCGTCGTCGATGGCGACGCCGCGGAGCGCAAACATGCGGACCATGCGGGCAAAACCCCGTTTCATCGCCGCCGCGATCGCTTCGGCATCGGTGCCGATGGTGAGCAGGGTCATGAAGGCGAGCAGCCCGGCGATGGCGGCGACCCACAGCAGCAGGCGGCCGGTCGGGTACCATTCCATCGTGTGCGCCGGCGGCGCGGCGCCGTTGCCATCGGTTGCAGCGTGCGGCACCGGCCTTCCCAGCAAAGCGAGATGACCGAGCCACCAGGCGGGCAGGGCGGCCGTGGTGGCAAAGGCAATGGCGAAGGGCATGCCGAACAGCAATCCGCAGACCGTCGCCGCGGCGACGCCGCCGATTGCGGCGGTCAGCGGACCCCAGCCGATCGCCGCCACCATCAGCGGCAGCGGCGCGAGATTGAACAGGACAAGCGAGATCAGCGCGCCCGATATGATCGAGGCGAACATCAGCGCCGAGGCGGCGCCGGCAGCGATAGCAATGGCAACAGTCGCGATCATCGGGTGTCCCGCTCCTTTCGAGCGGTTAGAGGCATTTCGCCCCAACCATCGGCGACCGGACGACCCGGAAGCCTTATGAGAACCCCGCGGCGCGGACGCCGCGGGGCAGAAGTCGTTACCGAATGACGTAAGGCAGCAGGCCGAGGAAACGCGAGCGCTTGATGGCGCGCGCGAGTTCGCGCTGCTTCTTGGCGGACACCGCCGTGATGCGGCTCGGCACGATCTTGCCGCGCTCGGAGACGTAACGCATCAACAGCTTGGAATCCTTGTAGTCGATCTTCGGCGCGTTGGCGCCCGTGAACGGGCAGCTCTTGCGACGGCGGAAAAACGGACGGCGTGCACCGGCTTCAGCCATGGTTCTTACTCCTCAACCGTCGTTTCGGCATCTTCGCGCGGGCGGCGCGGGCCGCGATCGCCGCGGAAGCCGCCGCCATCACGGTCGCCACGGAAGCCGCCGCCGTCACGATCGCCGCGGAAACCGCCTTCGCCGGAATCCACCGCCACGGTCGTCACGCTCGCGGTCGCGATCGGCCTTGCGCATCATCGCCGACGGGCCTTCTTCGTGTTCCTCGACGCGGACGCTGAGATAGCGGATCACGTCTTCGCTGATGCGCTCCTGGCGCTCGATCTCGGCGATCGCCGAAGACGGCGCCTCGATGTTGAGCAGCACGAAGTGCGCCTTGCGGTTCTTGTTCATGCGGTAGGTGAGGGAGCGCACGCCCCAGTTCTCGGTCTTGGTGACCTTGCCGCCGGCCTGTTCGACAATGCCGGTCATCTGGGTCGTCAGTTCTTCCACCTGCTGGGTGCTCGCGTCCTGACGCGCGAGAAAGACATGCTCATAAAGAGGCATGGAGGTCCTTTCCTAGTGTTGGCGCGGTTCCCGGCGTCAAGCCCTTCGAGACCTTCGGAAAGGACTCGGGTGGGATAGCTCAAGAAGGCGGGAACACGGGACGACGGACCGACTGGCCCTGCCACATCAACATCGCCTGAAAGGAGAGATTGCTGAGACCGTCCGTTCAGCTCCCGGCCGGGATCCACGGATGCGCGCCTTATAAGGGTTTTGGCCTCGATGGCAAGGGAAAGGCGGCCCCTGAAAGCACGGGCCGCTGGGACGGGCCCGCGCAGCGGTTCCATTCTCAAAAAGTTGGAAAACAACCCCATGCACCGAAGCCCCTGGGCTCAGCGACGGGACACGAATATCGACCTTGCATTATTTGTTTGTATAACATACAAATAACGGAGGTAGGAAAACATGGCCCCGAAGCGGACCGAAACGGCTGCCGAGCCTTTTGCCGGCGATCCCAAGCCCGCCGCAGGCGATCGCCAAGCACGCCGCAGGCAACGTGAAGCCGCCGCAGGCGACGTGAAGCACGCTGCGCGCGCCACGCGCACGGCGGGCGCGCTGATGCGTTCGCTGCTGCTCGATGGCGCGAGCCGGCTGTTCAAGGACAAGGGGCTCGCGGGGACCTCGATCTCGGATATCGCAGCCGCCGCAGACGCTTTCCCGAGCCAGATCACCTATTACTTCCGCACCAAGGAAGCGCTGTTCGTCGAGGCCGCCTGCCGCGACATGCTCTATGTCGCGCGCGCCGACCGAGCAGGCCGCTCTCCGCGCTCATACGCCGCGGGACTACACCCGCGCGCTGGTGGAAACGGTGACGGCGACGGACTCGGTGGCCTTCTTTGCCGAAGCGCTGACCCTGACGCGGCGCCGCCAGGATCTCGCGCCGCTGGTCGAGCGCACCATCGAGCGGCTGCACGCCGAAGGCGTGCGCGCCTATGCCAGCCAGGTCGAGCGCCATGGCTGGCGCTCGCTGCGCGATCCCGATGCATCCTCGCGGCGGTTCTGGGCGGTCGCCATCGGCGTGATCGTCGAAGGCTTTGCGATGGGCCGTGCCGCCGAGCAGATGCGCAGCGAGATGCTGCGCGGCTGGGCGAGCAGGCCGACCTCGACTGCCGCAAGCGACGGCGCGCGGCTGCGCCTCGTCGGCAGAACCCGACACCAAGCCTTCATCCGATGGAGAGGTCCAGTCATGACCGCACTTCGCATGCGTGCGCGCGATTTCCTCAGCGAAGACCAACTGGTCGCGGTGCGCGAGCGCTTCACCTGGAAGGGCGTCGCGCTGATCGTGCACGCCTGGGCGCTGATCATCGCCGCGATCGCGCTGGTGGCATGGTGGCCCAATCCGCTGACTTATCTGCTCGCGGTCGGCATCATCGGCTCGCGCCAGCTCGGGCCTTGCGATCCTCATGCATGACGGCGCCCATGGCTGCCTGTCGCCGGACGAGAAGACCAATCTGTTCCTGAGCCAGTGGTTCTGCGCCTATCCGGTGTTTGCCGAGACGCGCGCCTATCGCCGCTATCATCTGCAGCACCACGCGCGCACCCAGCAGGACGACGATCCCGACCTCATCCTGTCGGCGCCGTTCCCGATCACGCAAGCTGAGCTATCGCCGCAAATTCTGGCGCGATATTTCCGGGCAGACCGGCTACCAGCAGCGCAAGGCGCAATTGCTCAACGCGCTCGGCCCGCGGACTGGCCGCTGTCGCAGCGCGCGGCGCAGTTCTGGGAAAAGCTCGGTCCGCAATGCGTGGTCAACGCGGTCATGTTCGCCGCCTGCGCCGCCGCCGGCGTGTGGTGGGCCTATCCGCTGCTGTGGCTGGTGCCGTTGTTCACCTGGCAGATGGTGATCACCCGCATCCGCAATATCGCCGAACATGCCGTGGTCCCCGACTAGCAGCGATCCGCTGCGCAACACGCGCACCACGCACGCCAATTTCCTCGAGCGGCTGTTCATCGCGCCGTACTACGTGAACTACCATCTCGAGCATCATCTGCTGTTCTACATCCCCTGCTACAACCTGCCGCGCGTGCACGACATTCTCTCGCGCAGCCATCTGGCGGGGCGGATGGAAACCCAGCCGGACTATCTGTCGGTGCTGCGGCTGGCGACCGGCAAAGCCCAACGCCGAGGACCGCCCGGGCCAGCTCGTCAACAACCTGCGCCGCGCGCGGGCCGGCGAGGCCGTCGGCGGCGACCAGAAGGCCGGCGGGTTTTAGCAGCACGCAGGTAAGAGCCTCGATGCAGGCAGCCGATGTCCATTCGGCATGTCATCGCCGCCGACGTGTCGGCCATTCAAGTCTTACGCGGCGCGTTGTGCGCCGCGTGGCTGTTGCCCGGTGTCGCACTTGAGGGCCTCGTACTCCTTCACCATCCGCCGCTGGAAGCTTTCACGCTCGAGGTCGCGGTGTCGCGGAGCCAGACCGTCAACTTCCGGAAGTCCGCTTCGGGTCCAAAAGCCGTCGAACCCCGTGATTTTGTTTGCGACATAAATTTACACATTGATCTTGAATCCGATGTCAACCTCGGACGCCAGCAGACCGCCTCCGACACCCCAGTTCTCTGCCGGCGGCTCGATCAGAAACATGCGTGTCTCCTTGCGAGGCACGCCAGCGGCTTCAAGGTTATCGGCAACAGCTCTGAACAGCGCGCGCTTGGCTTCAATTGAGCGCGCTGCGATGCCGACGATCTCGACGCGGGTGTACCGCTCCGACTGCCCGGCCGAGACGATGCGACAATTCTCGCCATAGAGATCGAGCACCACGTCGCGGTCGCCCGCCGGAATTTTGAACGCAGCAACGAGCGCGGACTGCACGGCTTCGATCAGCTTCATCTCGGAGCCGGCTGCCCACGCGCCGGTCGCTATCCTCACACAAGGCATCATGATCCTCCAGCGTGTCGGGTCAAAACCGTGGAGTGCCGGGATCGAGGCCAAGCCCCACCCGGCCCGACACCACGTAGTTGTTCGGGGTCAGGGCGATGTGCTTTACCGCCGCATGAACGTCGCGGACAAAGCGCTCGATCGGCGACGTCTCGAAAATCGCGGCGGCTCCCGATTTCGGCGGCGAGCATGTCGACAATCCGCACCGCGCTTTCGGCGGCATGCGTGCAGGCCGTCCGGAACACCGCGCGGGCCTTAATAAGGCGCGGTCCATCCTCTGCCAAAGCCGCCATCAATTCCGACATCGCATCGATCAGGAAAGCGCGGGCCGCACGATGCACGCGTCGGCCCGGCCGTAATTGCTTTGCACGATGTCACGGTCACGCAGCAGCGTGCTGACGCCCAGGCGGGCCTTGCGGTTCGCAAGCTCGACAAAGGCGTTCATCGCGCCGCGTGCGATTCCGAGCGGGACGACGGAGACGGTCCAGGCGAATACCGACACGGCTGGGCAAGCGGTACACGATCCCGTCCTGCGTCGGGCGAGGTGCCATGAAGATGTGCGTGTGTTGCTCGGGGACAAAGAGATCGCGGACTTCGAAGTCGCAACTTCCCGTGGCACGCAGCCCCGACACCCGCCACGTGTCGTGGACGACGACATCGCGGCGCTCGAAATAGCAACACAGCGGCGGCTCGTCCTTGCCGTCGGCGCCTTTCGGGCTCGCGAGGCCCATGAAGTGCGACGCGTGATGAGCACCGCTGCCGAACGGCCAGCGGCCGGTGACGCGATAGCCACCGTCCGCCTTCTGCGCCGCGCCGACAGCACCGGTGGCGCTCGTGACGAATGCGCGCGGGATCGGAGAAAAATTCCCGCGCGACCGGCTCCGGCAGGTAACCGCCGATGCGGCTCATGCCTGCGCCATTGCCGACGAGCCACCCGACCGAACCGTCGAGCGCGGACGCGGCCTCCACGACGGTCATGAAATCGTCCGGCGACAGCTCCGGACCGCCGAGCGCCTCTGGGCAGCCACAGGCGGAAGAGCCCGGCGTCCGCCAGCGCATCGAACACGGCATCCGGCAACCGGCGTTCGCTGTCGAACGCCGCACGGTGCTCGGCGATCAGCGGCGCAAGCCGCTCGATCGCTTCGAGATAGTCCGAGACCCGGCCGGGAGGTTTTCGCCAGCATTTTGCGATCGTTCCTGTTGAGACGCCGCTTCACTCTCGGCCGCGAATGCACCGCACAGGCAAGCTCGGATAATTCATGTGCAGGATGAACTGATTTCATCTACAATGCACTGATGCGCAAGCTGCCGCCACTCACCGAGCTGCGGGCCTTCGAGGCCGCGGCTCGTCATCTGAGCTTCAAGCTGGCAGCGGCTGAGCTGTACGTGACGCCAACAGCCATTAGCCATCAGATCAAGCTGCTCGAACGCTACTGCGGCAGGACCCTGTTCCGCCGCAGGCCGCGCCCGCTCAAGCTGACGACGGCGGGCGAACAGCTTTTCCCGGTGATCCGCGACGGCTTCGAGACTTTCGCGGATGTGCTGGCGACAGTGCGGGCGGGCGCGACGGGTGGACGGCTGCGCATCACTGCGACCAATGCGTTTGCGGCGCGATGGCTCGTGCCCGGCTGCCGAACTGGCGCGCCGCGCATCCGCGCCTCAAGCTCGATATCCTCGGTACGGACGCGGTTCTCGACCTTGCGGCGGGCGAGGCCGATATTGCGATCCGCTATGCGCGCAGGCCGCCGCCGGGCGATCATTGCATCGAGCTGACGCGCGACACCTTCCGCGTCGTTGCGAGTCCAAAGCTCGTCGGCGACCAGGGCAAGGTCACTCAGCCCGGCTGAACTGGCGAACTTCCCCCTCATCGAAATCGAGTGGCCATCCACTGACCTGGACGCGCCGAACTGGCAACGCTGGCAGACGATGGCTCGCCGCCGCCTCAAGCGCGTGCCGGACCTCGCGCGGCTGCAAGGCCTCGCGTTTCGTGAGGAGCTGCACGCCATCGAAGCCGCGATCTCGGGTCAGGGCATCGCGATCTGCAGCGATGTGCTGGTGGCGCCGGAGCTTGCATTGGAATTCGGCTCGACACCACAAGCTTCCAGGCGCCGAGTTCTATCGTCGACACGGGTATACGAATTCGGACGCGTGGAAGATTATCCGCCGGGCCATACGCGGCATTGGTTTATGAAGCGGATTTGAAAGATCCGAGGCGATCGAACGCGCATCATTTCTTGCTGCGTTTCGCGAGCACCTGCGCGCGCTGCTCGGGTGTCAGGTTATTGAACATCCGGCATACTGCCTTGGCGTCGTGGTCCCGTACGTCTAACGGCCAAGCACATTCAGGGGTTATGGCCAGGTTCTCGCTTGTTCCAGCAACGGGGTTTGCGCGGAATCCGGAAGCAGAAAATTGCCCCAAAACCAAAGTCCAGAATGCTGCGGCCAACACTGCCAGAAAGATCAATGAAACGATGATCGTCCACTTGATCGCAAAATAGAGTCTGGGAAATCGTATCCCTTCGGAGGTGGCAATGACCGGTTCCGGTTTTGTCATTGGTCCTGACCCTGCACGGGTGGAAGGAATTCACGACCGTCTGTTGGATCAGTGGACATCAAAAGCCAATTGCGCACAAACTGAAGCTTGGTCGAATGCCGGCCGGGCCACTCTTGGTTCTATCCCGGCGGCGAAAATCCCGGATTCACAGGCGAACGCCCTCGCGCCGCCCTCGGATACCGGGTGCACCGCGGCTTGACATGGCCGCCGAGATCGGTGACTTACGCCCCAATCCAAAGCAAATTCGGGACGTTCAGGGAGCGCCGATGACGGCAGCATTCACATTTCCGGGGCAGGGATCGCAGGCGGTCGGCATGGGCAAGGCGCTGGCCGAGGCCTTCCCGGTGGCGCGCGCGGTGTTCGACGAGGTCGATGCGGCGCTCGGCGAAAAGCTGACCGCCATCATCTGGAACGGTCCGGCCGAAACGCTGCAGCTCACGCAGAACGCGCAGCCGGCGCTGATGGCGGTGTCGATCGCGACCTTGCGGGTGCTGGAGAGCGAGGCCGGATTCTCCGTGGCCAAGGATGCGGCCTTCGTCGCCGGTCATTCGCTCGGCGAATATTCGGCGCTGGCGGCGGCCGGCAGCCTCAGCGTCTCCGATACGGCGCGGCTGCTGCGCACCCGCGGGCTCGCGATGCAGAAGGCGGTGCCGGTCGGCGTCGGCGCCATGGCGGCGCTGCTCGGTCTCGACTACGACGCGGCGGTTGCGGTCGCCAATGAAGCAGCGCAGGGACAGGTCTGCCAGGCCGCCAACGACAATGGCGGCGGGCAGGTGGTCGTCTCCGGCGACAAGGCCGCCGTCGATCGCGCGGTCGAGATCGCCAAGACCAAGGGCGCCAAGCGCGCGATGCTGCTGCCGGTGTCCGCGCCGTTCCATTGCGCGCTGATGCAGCCGGCGGCGGATGCGATGGCGAAGGCATTGGCCGACGTCACCATCAAGGCGCCGGCCGCGCCGCTGGTCTCCAACGTGCTGGCTGCGCCGATCACCGATCCCGCCGAAATCCGCCGCCGCCTGGTCGAGCAGGTCACCGGCACCGTGCGCTGGCGCGAGTCGGTCGCCTATATGGCAGGGCACGGCGTGACGCGCTTCTTCGAGATCGGCGCCGGCAAGGTGTTGACCGGTCTCGTCAAGCGTATCGCGGAAGGCGCGGTCGGCGTGTCGGTCGGCGGACCCGGCGACATCGCCGCGGCAAAGGAAGCTTGGCGGCTGCGAAATCGGCTTGAGGAGAGTTTCATGTTCGATCTGACTGGCAAAACCGCGCTCGTCACCGGCGCGACCGGCGGCATCGGCGGCGCGATCGCGCAGGCGCTGCACAAGCAGGGCGCGACCGTCGCGATCTCCGGCACGCGCCGCGAGGTGCTCGATGGCTTTGCCGCGAAACTTGGCGAGCGCGTCCATGTGCTGCCCTGCAACCTCTCGAAAAGCGACGAGGTCGAGGCGCTGGTGCCGGCGGCGGAAGCCGCGATGGGGCAGGTCGATATCCTCGTCGCCAACGCCGGCATCACGCGGGACAACCTTTTCGTGCAGTTGCGCGATGAGGACTGGGATGACGTCATCCAGGTCAACCTGACCGCGACCTTCCGCCTGGCGCGCGCGGCCACCAAGCTGATGATGCGCAAGCGCTTCGGCCGCATCATCGCCATCACCTCGATCGTCGGCGTCACCGGCAATCCCGGCCAGGCCAATTATACCGCCTCCAAGGCGGGAATCATCGGCCTGATCAAGACGGTCGGCGCCGAATATGCCAAGCGCGACGTGACCGCCAATTGCATCGCGCCGGGTTTCATCAAGACGCCGATGACCGACGCGCTCAACGACAAGCAGCGCGAAACCATCCTGTCCAAGGTTCCTGCCGCGCGGCTGGGGACGGTGGAGGATATCGCCGCTGCGGCGGTTTATCTCAGCTCCAACGAGGCCGGCTACGTGACCGGGCAGACCCTGCACGTCAACGGCGGAATGGCCATGTTTTGAGCCCCTTATTGGCCTCCCCGGTGTTTGCACAGGGCGGCCGCCGCCAGGCCGGTTTGGCCCTTGTCGTCAGGGGTTTGGACGTGTGATAACCGAACCGTCCATGGATGGGCAAAGAACGCCTTGCAGGAATTTGAAAGCCTGTATATTGGCGGGGCAAAGCCTGCCGACGTTCGCCAGGTCCAGGACAAGACCGGGCCGAATCAACGCGCGATTGCGAAGGAAGCTTAACGACCACGACGGCTCTTATCGTCTTCGGGATGCGGGTGTCTTGAGGTCTTGGGTACCAATGGAACAAGCACGAGGTTGAACGATGAGTGAGATTGGCGAGCGGGTTAAGAAGATCGTGGTCGAACACCTCGGTGTCGAGCCCGACAAAGTGGTCGACGGCGCGAGCTTCATTGACGACCTGGGCGCCGACAGTCTCGACACCGTCGAGCTCGTGATGGCGTTTGAAGAAGAATTCGGTTGTGAAATTCCTGACGATGCCGCGGAAACCATTTTGACCGTCGGCGACGCGACGAAGTTTCTCGAAAAGAACGCGAAGAGCTGACGCCCTCGCGGCTTGCGAAGCCGGACGGACCGCGGTCGGGCGGTCCCCCGGTTTATTGTTATCAGCCGCAATTTTAAGGGTGGAGTTTTGACATGAGACGGGTGGTCGTCACGGGGCTCGGCATGGTCACGCCGCTCGGTTGCGGCGTGGAACCGACCTGGACGCGAATCCTGGCCGGCAAGAGCGGCGCCAGGAAGATCGACACCTTCGACGCGTCCGATTTGACCTGCCAGATCGCCTGCATGATCCCGCGCGGCGACGGGTCGAACGCGACCTTCAATCCCGACCAGTGGATGGAGCCGAAGGACCAGCGCAAGGTCGACGATTTCATCATCTATGCGATGTGCGCCGCCAGGCAGGCGCTCGACGACGCCAATTGGCATCCTTCCACCGAAGAAGAAAAATGCGCCACCGGCACGCTGATCGGCTCCGGCATCGGCGGCATCTCCGGCATTGCCGACACCGCGATCCTGCTGAAGGAGCGCGGCCCGCGCAGGGTGTCGCCGTTCTTCATTCCGGGACGCCTGATCAACCTTGCCTCCGGCTACGTCTCGATCGAGCACGGCCTCAAGGGACCTAATCACTCCGTGGTCACGGCCTGTTCGACCGGCGCGCATGCGCATCGGCGACGCCGCCCGGCTGATCGCGCTCGGCGACGCCGACGTGATGGTGGCGGGCGGCACGGAATCGCCGGTGTGCCGGATCGGCGATGGCCGGCTTCTGCGCGGCGCGCGCGCTGTCGACCGGCTACAACGAAACGCCGGAAAAGGCCTCGCGTCCCTACGACAAGGATCGCGACGGCTTCGTGATGGGCGAGGGCGCCGGCATCGTCGTGCTCGAGGAATACGAGCACGCCAAACGGCGCGGCGCGAAGATCTATGCCGAAGTGACCGGCTACGGATTGTCCGGCGATGCCTATCACATCACCTCGCCGTCGCCGGACGGCGATGGCGGCTTCCGCAGCATGTCGGCCGCGATGAAGCGCGCCGGGATCACGGCGGCCGACATCGACTACATCAACGCGCACGGCACCTCGACGCCGCTCGGCGACGAGATCGAACTCGGCGCCGTCGAGCGGCTGCTCGGCAATGCGGCGTCGAAAGTGTCGATGTCCTCGACCAAATCATCCACCGGTCATTTGCTCGGCGCGGCCGGCGCGATCGAGGCGATCTTCAGCATTCTGGCGATTCGCGACAATGTCGCGCCGCCGACCATCAATCTCGACAATCCGTCGGTCGAGACGGCGATCGATCTCGTGCCGTACACGGCGCGCAAGCGCGAGATCAATATTGCGCTCTCGAATTCGTTCGGTTTCGGGGGCACCAATGCTTCCGTGATCGTCCAGCGCGTGGCCAATTGAGCCGCGTGTCTGGAGTTAATCCCGGTTTTGCCGTATTCGGCGATACTGCTAGTCGCGGGCGTATGCTATTGGCCGATAACTCGCGATAAGGTACGGATCGCGTCGCGCTTTGATCTTTATTGAGCATGATCTTTGCGGAAAGCCGCTTCACACTCCGGATCTGCTTTGAGCCGGCCACGATTGAACCGGCAGGAACCAGGTTGCATCGATGAGTGAGAGGCCGCCCATTTCGCCCCGCAGTCCGCGCGCTGCGCTCGAGCCCGAGCAGATGCCGCCGCCGCCCAAGCGCTCCGACCGGGCGCGCAATCCGTTCGTCGTGGTCGGCAACGCCATCATCACCATCCTGATCCTGCTGATGATCGGCGCCGGCGTCTCCTACTACTACGGCAGGCAGATCCTGGAGGCGGCGGGACCGCTGAAGGAAGACAAGGTCGTCAACATTCCCGCGCGCGCCGGCAAGCGCGACATTTCCGACGTGCTGCAGAAAGAGGGCGTGATCAACGTCAATCCCTGGATCTTCATCGGCAGCGTCTATGCGCTGAAGGCGAGTTCCGACCTGAAGCCGGGCGAATACCTGTTCCAGAAGCACGCCAGCCTGCGCGACGTCATCGGCACCATCGTCGAGGGCAAGGTGGTGCAGCACGCGATCACCATTCCCGAAGGCCTGACCTCCGAGCAGATCGTGGCGCGGCTGTCCGACAACGACATCTTCGCCGGCAGCGTGCGCGAGATTCCGCGCGAAGGCACGCTGCTGCCGGAGACCTACAAATTCCCGCGCGGCACCACGCGCGACCAGGTGATCCAGCGCATGCAGCAGACGCAGAAGCGCGTGCTGGCGGAAATCTGGGAACGCCGCAACCCCGACATCCCGGTCAAGTCGCCGGAGCAGCTGATCACGCTCGCCTCGATCGTCGAGAAGGAAACCGGCAGCGCCGACGAGCGCAGCCGCGTCGCCGCCGTCTTCACCAATCGCCTGCGGCAGAAGATCAAGCTGCAGTCCGATCCGACCATCATCTACGGCCTGGTCGGCGGCAAGGGCACGCTGGGCCGGCCGATCAAGCGCACGGAGATCACCGCAGCCGTCGCCCTACAACACCTATGTGATCGACGGCCTGCCGCCGGGGCCGATCTCCAATCCCGGCCGCGCCTCGCTCGAGGCCACCGCCAACCCGGCGCGCACGCGCGACCTGTTCTTCGTCGCCGACGGCACCGGCGGCCACACCTTTACGGAAACCTACGACGCGCATCAGAAGAACGTCGCCAAGCTGCGCGCGATGGAAAAGCAGATCCAGAACGACACGGTCGAGCCGGCCGACGAAACCGCGCCCGCAGCCGCCGGCGCACCGCCGGCTGCTCCTGACGCCAATCCAACCGCCGCTACCAAGCCGCCGGCGGCGAAGCGGCCGCGCGCGGCCGCCGGCGGCGGCGCCTGCCGCACCGGCGCAGGCTCCCGCCCGCCAAGGCGCGGCGCAAGCCACGCCGCCGACGGTGCAGCGCTAGCCTTCGCCGAACGCACGGCCAAGCCGATTCCATCGGCGGCGGAATCGTCCTATGGTCCCGCGCGTTCCTGAAGTCTCATCCCCCGCGTTCCAAGGAATTTCTAGCAAATGGCGCTGTCGAGCATGACCGGTTTTGCCCGCAGCCACGGCGCCAGCGGTCCCTATACCGTTCGAGTGGGAACTGAAATCGGTCAACGCCAAGGGCTATGATTTGCGCCTGCGGCTGCCGCCCGGCTGGGACGACATCGAGGCGCGCGGCCAAGAAGCGCGCCGGCGAATTGTTGTCGCGCGGCACGGTCTACGCCAATCTCAACCTCAAGCGCGCCAATGCGGTGGCGCAGGTGCGCATCAACGAGGACGTGCTGGCCGCCGTGGTGAAGGTCGCAGGCCAGGTCGCCGCCAAGATCGATGCGGTGGCGCCCAGCGTCGACGGCCTGCTCGCCCTCAAGGGCGTCATCGAGGTGGTCGAGCCGGAGAGCAACGAGGATGAGGACAAGGCGGCCAAGCTGGCCGCGATGGCCGCCTTCGAGCAGGCGCTCGGAAACCTCGTCGAGATGCGCCGCCGCGAGGGCGCCACGCTGGGGCAGGTGCTTGGCCAGCGCATGGACGAGATCGAGAAACTGGCAAAACGCGCCGAGGCCGCGCCGGGCCGCAAGCCGGAAGCGATCCGCGCGCGGCTCGCCGAGCAGATCGCGGCGCTGCTGGAGACGTCGGATCGTTTCGACCAGGACCGCCTGAGCCAGGAAGCGCTGATGATCGCCACCAAGGCCGACATCCGCGAGGAGCTCGACCGCATCGCCTCCCATATCGCGCAGGCGCGCGACATGCTCGGCAAGGGCGGACCGGTCGGGCGGCGGCTCGATTTCCTGGCGCAGGAATTCAACCGCGAGGTCAACACCTGCTGCTCGAAATCGAACGACATCGAGCTCACCAATACCGGGCTCGAGATGAAGAACGTCGTCGAGCAGTTCCGCGAGCAGGTCCAGAATCTGGAGTGAGGCGATGGCGGCGGGCGGCCAAAGTGCTGACGGGGTGGCGCGGCGCGGGCTGATGTTCGTGCTGTCGTCGCCGTCGGGCGCCGGCAAGACCACGCTGTCGCGCCTGCTGATGCAGAAGGTGGCCGGCCTGCAGATGTCGGTCTCGGTGACCACGCGGCCGATGCGGCCCGGCGAGGTCGAGGGCAAGGACTACTTCTTCGTCGACCAGAAGCGTTTCGACGAGATGGCCGCCAGGGGCGACCTGCTGGAATGGGCGCCGGTGTTCGACAAGAGCTACGGCACGCCGCGCGCGCCGGTCGAAACGGCGCTTTCCGCAGGGCGGGACGTGCTGTTCGACATCGACTGGCAGGGCACCCAGCAATTGCGCGAGAAGGCCGGCCCCGACGTCGTCAGCGTCTTCATCCTGCCGCCCTCGGCCGCCGACCTCGAAAAGCGTCTGCATACCCGCGCGCAGGATTCGGACGAGGTGATCCGCGGGCGCATGGATCGCGCCAGCCACGAAATGAGCCATTGGGCGGAGTACGACTACATCGTCGTCAACGAGAACGTCGACGACGCCTTTGCCGAAGTGCAGTCGATCCTGAAGGCGGAACGCTTGAAGCGCACGCGGCGCATCGGCCTCACCGAATTCGTCCGCAACCTGCAGCGTCAGCTCGAGAAATAAGGCCTCACGCGGCGCGGCGACCGCTTTTCTGCGCGCGCATCCGCTTGCGCTCGCGATAGAGGTCGCCGGGCTTGCGCGGCTGATCCGGCATTTCCAGCGGCGGCAGCGGCACGCCCGGCGACATCCGCGCGATGCGCGAGGCGCGCCAGGCCAGCAGCATGCTCACGATCACGCCGAGCACCGACAGTCCGCCGGCGACGATCGTGATCAGCATCGGCAGCGACAACGGCTTTTCGGATGCGGGCATCGGCGGCACGGCGCGCGGCATGACCTGCGGCTTGGCCGGCGGGGCTGCGGGCGCCGATTGTACTTCCGCGCTCTGCTCGGCGGGAGCCGGCAGGGTAGGCGGATTGGGGGCGGGCGGATTGGCCGCATTCACCGCCGAGGAAGTCGGCCAGCGTGCCGCCGGCGCTTGCGCCAGCAGGTTGGCGGATTTTGCGGTGGTTTGATTGCGCTCGGCAACGGGTGCCGGAGCGGATGCGCCAGGGGCGGGCGCCGGCCTGATGACATCCTGCTCGACGGGCGTTTGCGACAGTTCAGCCCGTGCATCGGAAAGCATGCGCGGTGCTGCTGACTTCCGGCGCGGCGACGCAGCGACGGGCTCTTCCGCATCCGCCGTCACCTGCTCGGGCGCCTTACGCGCAGCCTTTTCGGCCTCATCCTTCAAGTACCAGCAATGACGACCGGTGCTCCGCTCGATCCGGTAGCGCCAGCGAGTGCCGGGCGGGGTGTAGTCACGCGGCGACGTCAGGCATGGCTCGACGGCTGGCTCGGTTTCCTCGGGAGCGGCGGAAAGATTCGCGC
Source organism: uncultured Alphaproteobacteria bacterium (assembly GCA_963726865.1). GTDB lineage: Bacteria > Pseudomonadota > Alphaproteobacteria > Rhizobiales > Xanthobacteraceae > Bradyrhizobium. Next base: position 224,874 of record CAVSEE010000021.1, read on the forward strand.
TGGAAAGGATGAAGGCAATCATCGCCGCCACGATGGTTGCAGCGCGGGTTTTCATGGGTACCTCCGGGACTCAACGCAAACGCCATTACAGTCCCGTTCTCTGCGAGAATCTGGGTAGCAATGAGCCGCAAATCCGGAGTTGTTAAGGCTTAATTAAGACCCCGCCGACGCGTGCCGGCGGGGCAAAAATTCGGCGAAAAATGCGCTAAAACAGCCTAAAGCGCGATGAAATCATCGCGCTTAGGCTTTTTTTGGAGCATGATCTCGCGCAAAGCTACGCGTTTGTCGCGAGGGAAAACCGCTTCACACTTTTCCGGATCATGCTCTAATTCCGCAGCATGATACGGCCGACGACGCGGCCGGCGCGCAATTCGTCGATCCACTTCTGCACGTCGGCCATCGGCTCTTCGCGCATCGGCGTCGGCTTGATCTTGCCGGTGCGCGCCAGCGCCATCAGCTCCTTGCCCTCGGCGAGCGTGCCGACCATGAAGCCCTCGATGGTCATGCGCTTGTAGACCCATTGCACCATCGGCAGGCTGAAATTGCCGCCCATCAGGCCGGACACCACGATCTTGCCGCCGCGGGCGACAACGGAGGTGGCAAACGCCATCGACTTCTCGTTACCCGCGAAATCGACGATCTCGTCAAAGCCGCCCTCGGTCTCCTTGACCATGCGCTTGGCGACGTCGGCCTCGGCAGGGTCGTAGGCGACCGCGGCGCCGTTCTTCAGCGCGGTCTCGCGCGCGGCGGGGCTGAGATCGGCCACCGAAACCGGCTGCTTGAACATGGCCTGCGCGAACGACAGGCCCATCATGCCGACACCGCCCAGGCCAATCAGCAGGAGGTTGCGCTGCCGCGGCCGGTCGACCAGGCGCTTCAACGCGCCATAGGCGGTGATGCCGGAGCACATCAAGGTCGCCGCCTGGTTCACCGGCAGCGGATCGTATTCCAGCAGGTATTTCGCGTCGGGCACCAGCACGTGGCTCGAAAAGCCGCCGTCGATGGAGACGCCGAGAAAGCGCTGCTTGACGCAGAGGTTCTCGTCGCCATTGGCGCAGTCGCGGCACTGGCCGCAGCCGATCCAGGGGAAGACCGCGCGCTTCTTGCCGACCAGATCCTTCGGCGCATCTGGCCCGACTTCCTCGACGACGCCTGCGATCTCGTGGCCGAGCGTGAAGGGCAGCACCATGCCGCGCGTGGTGTCGAGCTTCTTGCCGCCGCCCAAATCAGCATAGCCGTCCTGGATGTGCAGATCGGAGTGGCAGAGCCCGCAGCGCTCGATGCGCACCAGCACCTCGGCGCCCTTCGGCTTCGGCGTGTCGACGATGGTTTCACACAATGGCGCATCGAACTTGACGAGTGACTGGCGACGCATCAGCGCCATGGCGTTTACTCCCTTGAACCCCGATTATTTGGCGGCCCGTATATCGGCCAATTCGCGCGCCATGGCAACAAAGCCGGAGACCGGAACGGTCTCGGCGCGCCGCGTCGGATCGACCTCGGCCGCCGCGGCGAGGAGCGCCGGGTCGAGGCCGAGCGATTTCAGGCTCTGCCGCAGCATCTTGCGGCGCTGGCCGAAGGCGGCGGCCGCGACCTGCTCCAGCGCGCGGCGGTCGCAGGGCTTCCGGTGTCTGCGCGCGGCACCAGCCGCACCACGGAGGAGGTGACCTTCGGCTGCGGCACGAAGGCCGACGGCGAGATGTCGAACAGGATTTTCGTTTCCGCGCGCCAGTTGGCAAGCACGGCGAGCCGTCCATAGGCTTCCTCGTTCTCATGCGCGACGATCCGCTCGGCCACCTCGCGCTGGAACATCAGCACCATCATGTCGTACCAGGGCGGCCACGGCTCGACGGTGAGCCAGTCGATCAAAAGCGGCGTGGCGATGTTGTAGGGCAGGTTGGCGACGATCTTTGCGCGCGCGCCATCGAGCAGCGGACGCGGATCGAAGGTCTGCGCATCGGCGCAGACGATTTCGAGCCGGCCGGGATAGCGCTTTGCGATCGCTTGCAGCGGCGCCAAAGCGCGTTCGTCGCGCTCGACCGCAATCACGCGGCGCGCACCGAGCGCGAGCAGCGCGCGGGTCAGTCCGCCCGGGCCCGGGCCGACCTCGATCACGGTGCAATCCTCGAGCGGCCCGGCTGCGCGTGCGATGCGCGCGGTGAGGTTGAGATCGAGCAGGAAATTCTGGCCGAGCGATTTGCGCGCCGAAAGGGAGTGCTCGCGGATGACCTCGCGCAGCGGCGGCAGGTCGTCGATCGCGCTCATGCCGGTTTTGCCGCCGCCATGCGGGCGGCGAGCTTCAGCGCTGCGATCAGGCTTGCGGGATTGGCCTTGCCGGTGCCTGCGATGTCGAAGGCGGTGCCGTGGTCGGGCGAGGTGCGCACGAAGGGCAGGCCCAGCGTGACGTTGACGGCGTCGTCGAAGGCGATGGTCTTGATCGGGATCAGCGCCTGGTCGTGATACATGCAGATCGCGCAGTCATAGGTCTGGCGCGCGGCCGGATGGAACATGGTGTCGGCGGGCAGCGGGCCGCGCGCCTGGATGCCGCGGTTGCGCAACGCGGCGATGGCCGGGGCCACGATCTCGTCGTCCTCGGTGCCGAGCGTGCCGAATTCGCCGGCATGCGGATTGAGGCCGGAGATGGCGAGCCTCGGATTGGCGATGCCGAAGCGCGATCTGAGGTCGGCGACCGCAATGCGCGCGGTGGCGACGATCAGCTCGCTGGTGAGCCGGCCGATCGCCTCGCGCAAGGGCAGGTGGATGGTCACCGGCACCACGGCCAGCGTCGGCGACCACAGCATCATCACCGGCTGCGGCACCTCGCCGCCGCGGCCGGCCAGCTCGGCGAGATACTCGGTGTGGCCGGGGTGCTTGAAGCCGGCGCGGTACAGCACGCTCTTGGCGATGGGATTGGTGACGACCGCGCTGGCGTGGCCGGCGGCGACGTCGTCGACGGCCATTCGGATCGAGGCCAGCACGGCATCCGCGCTGCTGGCGTCCGGCCGGCCCGGCGCGGCCGTGGCGGCCTTGCCGGTCGCCACCACCGGCAGCGCCCTGGCAAACGCCGCGCTCGCCTCATCGGCGCCGACATCGGCGAAATCGGCCGTGAGGCCAAGATGTCTGGCGCGGTCGGCAAGGAAGGCGCGGTCGCCGAGCAGATAGAACGGCGGGAGACCCGCTTCGCTGCGGCGCAGCCATGCCGCGATCGCAATATCGGGTCCGATGCCCGCAGGTTCACCGGAGGTCAGGGCAAGGGGCTTTGCGATTGCCATCAACGATATTCGATCATCGCCGCTTTGCGGACTTCCGACAGGTACGCCTTCGACTTCGCCTCGTATTTCTCCGCGAACATCTTCTGGCGGACTTCCTGCTTCTTCGGCGTGTCGATCTTGGTCTTGTTGCGCTCGCACAACACGACCATTTCAATGCCCTGCTTGGTCGTCTCGGGCGGCGTCAGGCGGCCGACGGGAGTTTTCTCCATAAGGTCGCGCAACGACTCCGGCAGGTCGGCCGACGTCTTGGTGACGAGGGGACGAATCGTGGCGCCCTGCATCGACTTGAAGTAGTTGTTGGCCTCGGCGCAGTTCGTCACGCGCTCGCGCAGCGCCTCGGCTTCCTTCTTGCGCTGATCGAAAGCGGCCGGCGGCGACCCGCGCGGCACCAGCAGCACGACCGGCTGCATCTTGTACTCGGAGGCCTCGACCTCGAGCTTCTCCTCGCCGGTCCCCTTCACCGCGGTGGCGACGTCCTTCTCTCCGACCTGCAGGCTTTCCTTGAAGCGGCCGCGTACCAGGCTGCCCCAGACCATGTCGGCCTTGATGCGCGAGCGCAGCGTGTCCGGGCGCACGCCCGACTTCTCCAGGACCTGGGTGAGCTGATCCGCCGAGAGGCGCATGCGTTGTCCCATCTGCGCATAGGACTGGTCGATGTCGCTCGACGTCGGATCGACGCCGAATTTCTTGGCTTCTCTGATCTTCACCTTTTCGTCGATCAGCTCGTTGATGACGTCCTGGCGGCTGGCCTGCTTGTGCGTGGTCATGAAGATCAGCTTGGTGCGCTGCTCGATGTCCAAGACGGTGATCGGCTCGCCATTGACCATGACGGCAATGCTCTGCGCGCGCGCGGGCGCGACACAACCGATCGCGCCAAGCAGGGTAGCGGCAAGCAGGGTTGAGAGGCGGAGCGAGGGCATGGCGGTCATGTTCCTAAGCGCTTTTCAACCTGTTCAATCCGGGCCGCCAACGGCGGCAAATCCATCCCTGGATGAGAAATTACTGGATGCCGGCCGCGGAGGCCGACCCCGTCGAAGTCGCAATGGTGCGCAGGCCGATCTGCAGCATGAACGTATGGTTCTGGACCGGCGGCGCGTTGCCGGCAGAGTAGCTGTACGCCGTCACATAGTTGGCGGCCAGCACGAAGCAGTCGTCCACATACCCTGCACCGACGATGTACTGGTTGACCTTGTTGGCTTCAAGATCCCAGCGCGCCGCACCCGAGATCACCCAGTTGGACGCGATCTTGATCGAGGCGGTGCCGAGCAGGCCCTCGCGGCGGTTGAGGAAGCCGAGTTCCGGCTGGGCGGCATAGTTGCCGTACAGCATGGACACCGACCAGCGGTCGAAGGCGGCGCGTCCCTCCGCCTCGAAACGGTTGATGTTGCCGGTCGCCTCGTCGATCCGCGCGCGGGTCGAGAAGGTGTAGGTGCGGTTCGGCGAATAGTTGATACGCGCGACATAGTCCGACCTCTGCTTGGCGAGGCCGGAGTCGAGGCCGGTATTGGTCGCATCCGCAACCGCAAAGGAGTTGAGGCCGAACAGCTGGTAGGACTGGCCGAACAGCACGTTGATCGAGCCGCCGCGGTCGAACTGGGTGGTGGCCTGCACGCCGACATTGGCGCGGCCGCCGCCTTCGACGCGGTCGTAGCCGGAGAACTTGTCGACCGCGAACAGATTGCTGGCGTCGAACACCAGGCTCTGGGCGTCCTCGTTCGGCAGCTTGCCGGCATAGGTCTCGTTCGGACGGATGATGACCTGCGCGATCGGCTCGATCGTCGTGGTGCCCCATGGCTGAACGTTGATGAAGGGATAGCGATATTCCAGACCGACGGTCGGCATCGCGCGCAGCGCGGTGGTGTCACCCACCGGCAGGAAGTTGGAGACACCCGGCTGGTTCGAGATCGACGCGGTCATCGCGTCCGCACGCAGGACTCGCGAACGGCGTCCAGATCTGCCCGATCGGGTCGGTGAAGGATTTGCGCCACTGCACCTCGGCCGTCGCGCGCGTGTAGGTGCCGGGCATGCCGCGCAGCAGACACTGTGAGGGTGTGCGCGCCAGCGGATCGGCGGAGGCGTTGAGGCAGAGTCCGTTGGTGTTGGCGAGCGTGGTGATCGGGTCGAACGCCGCCGTCGTGCGCGACAGGCTGGTGACGTTGGTCTTGTAGCTGAGCTCGCCGCCGAAGATGTTGTAGTTGATGACGTTGTTGTAGTCGATCACCGGATGGATGATCGGAACCTGATCCTGGTTGCCGGAGTAGCTGAGATAATAGATCGTCCGCGCGTCGAAGAAGCTGCGGTTGCCGACGCCGGTCAGATACAGCTGCGAGACCGCTTCCGTCGGCAGGCTCAGGAACGAGTTGAGCGGATCGCGGTATTGGGCGAGGCGATAGTCCGAGAAGAAGTAGTAGTCGGACATCAGGACGCCGTCCCAGCCCCAGACCCACTTGTCGTTGATCGCGAACTGGCCCTTGGTGTCGATGGCGCCGCGGAACTGGCGGTCGCCCGGCTGGCCGGCATAGGCCCCAGGATCGAGCTGATCGATGCCGTAGGCGCGGATCTGGTAGGAGCCGTCCATCAACCGCTGGCGGAATTCGACCTGGCCCATCACGCCCTGCCGGGTCGTGATGCGCGGGGTGATGGTCAGGTCGTAGTCCGGCGCGATCGCCCAGTAGAACGGCACGTCCATGCCGAGACCGTTACCGGTCGTCGAGGTGTAGCTCGGCATCAGGAAGCCGGTCTTGCGCTTCACCGTCGGATCGGGCGTCGAGAAATACGGCAGATACGCCATCGGCACGCCGAAGAATTCGAGCTGCGCGTTCTCGAAATACAGCATCCGCTCTTCCTGATTGTGGATGATGCGGGCGCCCTTGACCTGCCACAGCGGCGGCTTCTTCGGATCGTCCTTGCAGGGAGCGCATGCCGTGTAGACGCCGTTCTCGAACACCGTGTAGTTGCCGCTGGAGCGATCCATTCGCGTCGCCGCCATGCGGGTCGCGTCTTCGGTGTCGACGCGCAGCGAATCGACGAAACCGTCACGGTAGTCGTCGCTGAGGTCCATGTTGTTGGCGTAGGTGATTTTGCCGTCCGCGTCGGTCAGGCGGATGTTGCCCTCGGCGTGCAGGCGCTTGGTCTTCTGGTCGTAGATGACCCTGTCGGCCTCGACGCTGGTGCCGTTGTAGAACATCTGCACGTTGCCGACCGCCGACACGCGCTGATTGTTGTAGTCGTAATCGACCTCGACCGCCTGCACGAGCATCTGCCCGTCATTCGGCGCCGGCGGCGGCTTCGGACGCGGCGGACGCGGGTTGTAGGTGAAGCTCTGGGCGGCAGCCGGCGAGACCTGCGCGAGCTCAAGTGCGCCGGCGAGAATGAATCCGGAAATCAGCGCAAGCAGCGCGGCCAAGCAACTGCGTTGACGGCGCAGGTGACTGCGCCGCCTGAATGCAGGCGACATCAACTGGCGGGCGGCGACAACGGCCACTACCCGTCCTCCTGGTACAGCAAGGCCAAGAAACCGGTGAGGCCACCCACGCAGACGGGTAACCACGCCGCAGCGATGGGGTGCATCAGCTCAGCCTTGCTCAAATCTTCAGTTACTTTCGAGAGAACGTAGAGCAGAAAGCCTGCACCCACGCCACTCAAAACCATTTTCTGAACGCCGCCCATCCGGAAGAAGCGCAGGCTCACGGAAGCGGCCAGCATCACCATTGCAGCCAGCAAAAATGGCTGTGCGATGAGCTTGTGATACTGCAGCCGGTATCCGGCCGTCGCGAATCCCGAACTCTCGGACGAGCGGATGTAGCTCGGGAGTTGCCAAAAGGACACAGTTTCCGGGGTCGAAAAACTGTTGCGGACCTGGGTCTGGGTCAGCGTCGTCGTGATGTAGAACACGTCCTCCTCAACCGGCGGTTTGTCGAGCGAGAATCGGCGCGCCGATCTGAACACCCAGCGGCCGTCTTCGAGGCTCGCTTCGCGCGCCTCGATTCGCTCCTTGAACTGGAGGTCGGTGTCGAAGCGGAACACGGTGAGGCCGGTCAGCCGAACGCCCTGCAGCTCGCTGCGCGCCGCGTTGATGATCCACTGGCCTTCATTGTTGACCTGGTTGAGCCAGAAGCCGGAGGCATCCTGGATGCCGCCGCCGGGGGCGGAGCCGAACAGCTCGGCTTCCATCCGCTTGGACAGTTCGCGCAGGTTCGCCGACATCGGATTGTAGGCGATGGTGGCGAGGAAACCGAGCACGACCGCGCTTGCCAGCGCCGGCGCGATGAATTGCCAGGCCGATACGCCGGCCGCGCGCGCCACCACGAGCTCGAGCCGCCGCGACAGCGCCAGATAGCAGGTCATCGCGCCGATCAGCACGCAGAACGGCATCATCTTTTCCAGCAGCTGCGGCACGCGGTACAGCGAGGTCAGCGCCACCGTGACCGCGGAAGCCGAAGCCAGTCCCGACGTCTTGCGCACCATCTCGATGTAGTCGACCAGCACCAGCAGCAGGAAGATCGACGCGAACACGCCGATCGCCGCGACCACGAAGCGGCCGGCGAAATATCGTCCGAGCGTGTTGGTCATCATGCTCATGCGGTGGCCGGCCTCCCCAGCATCCGCGTCAGGCGTTCGGAAGTCCGGTTGATCGCCTCCATCAGTCCTGCCGGCGGGTCGATCACGATGCCGCGGACGATAATGAACAAGCCCAGCGCGATCGCCGCCACCATCATCAGGTATTGCACCAAAGCCGCGGCCGGATTCTTCACCGTGATGACCGAGCAGGCAAACCCTGCCAAACGCACGCCGAACACGACCAGCACCACGCAGGTGATCGCGTAGGCGCGGCTCTGCCGCGTCGTGCGCGGGGTGCCCAGGAAGGCGAAAGCCAGAACGGAGAAGGCGAACGGATAGATCGGCGCCAGGAAGCGGTCGTGCAACTCGGCGCGGAACTGTCCGGGCAGTTGCTTGTAGACGGGATCGTCGGGGGAGGGCGACATCAGCTCCCACAAATAGCGTTCGCGAATCCCGAGCGTGACGTCGCGGCCGCGGTTGGAGAACTGCGACATGTCGAAGGCGTAGCGGCCGAACGCGACCAGCGCGGGATCTTTCTTGCCGGCCTCGAAGCGCTCGAGATTGCCGTCCTCGAGCACCAGATAGGAGCCGTTCTCGTTGCGCAGGATGGTGCCGTGATCGGCGATGATGGTGACGCGCTCCTTGGGGTCGCGGCGATCGTCGACGAAGATGCCGCCCAGCACGCCGCCGGGCAGCCGCTCGCGAATCCGGATGGTGAGGTTCTGGTCGAGCGAGGCGAAGCGGCCGGGCTGCAGGATGTTGGTGAGCACGTCGGCGGTGATCTCGGCGTCCCACTGCTTGATGCGGCGCAGGCCGTCGGGGGCGAGATAGGAGGCGATGAAGGTCACGAGCAGCGACACCACGCAGGTCGCGTAGAAGAACGGCTGGAACAGGCGCAGCGGCGAGTAGCCGGCCGCGTTCATCACGATGATCTCGGAATTGGTGGCGAGCTTGTTCAGCGTATGGGAGATCGAGATCATCAGCGCGATCGGCGAGATGACCAGAACGAGCGCCGGGATCACGAGGCTGGTGATGCCGAGGAAGGTCATGATGGTCTGGCCCTGGCTCGTCATCAGGTCGATGCCGCGCAACGCCTGGGTAATCCAGATCACGCCGGTGAGGCTGACCAGGACCACCGCAAACGACGCCAGCGTCGTGCGGAAAATATACCTGTCGATCGACCCCATCACGCCAGAACGTTCCCCACCTCGCAGCCGAACGCGCGGGTTCACAACCATCCCGAATTTCGGGTTCCCCAATGGTTGCGCCGCGTGCCGTCCAACCGGCTTAGTTTCTCACTACCATCCCGTTGATCCTTCAACAAAATGGCCGAGGGATGGCACCCCCTTTTCCGATGGTTAATAAATCACTTGACGTGGCCTGCGGGCCACGGTGCTTGGCAGCGCCGCACCCGGCAGGCCATAGTGGCGGGCAAGCGCCTCGCGGACCGTCGTCCGTGGTCGAAAACGGCGTTTCCGGCGGGTTTCCGACCCGGCGACAGCCCTGATCTGGAGGAATTCCTATGTCCGACGCCGTCAAGGTCGGCTTCGTCCCGTTGTCCACAGCCCCGCGCGGCGTCCTGTTCGTGTTCTGCGACGATTCGCTGAAGTTCGGGCCGGCCACCCGCAAGGCGCTCGGGGAGGCGGCCAGCACCGTCAAACGGGCGGCTGCCGCCAACCAGTTCAAGGGCAAGAACGGCATCGATTCTCGACATTCTGGCGCCTGAGGGAATCAAGATTCAGCGCTTGGTGGTGGTCGGCACGGGCAAGGGAAGCGGTCTCAAGGAGACAGATTTCCTGAAATTCGGCGGCCTCATCGCGGGCAAGCTCAACGCCGCCAGCGATGCAGGTCGCGATTCTGGCCGAGCTGCCGGACGAAGCCATGACGGCGGGGCAGGCGGCGCAGGTCGCATCGGGCCTGCGCCTGCGCGCCTACAAGTTCACCCGCTACAAGACGAAAAAGAAGGACGGTGAGGATTCGACCCTGCGCGCCGCAGTTTCGCATCGCCGTCGCCGACGTCAATGCGGCGCGCAAGGCGTTCGCGCCGGAATCCCACACCGTCGACGGCGTCATCATCGCGCGCGAACTCGTCAACGAGCCGCCGAACGTGCTCTATCCCGAAGAGTTCGCCCGCCGCGCCTCGCAATTGAAAAAGCTCGGCGTCGATGTCGAGGTGCTCGACGTCAAGGCGATGACCAAGCTCGGCATGGGCGCGCTGCTCGGCGTGGCGCAGGGCTCGGCGCAGGCCCGGCCGCACGGTGATCATGCGCTGGAACGGCGGCAAGCGCGACGACGCGCCGGTCGCCTTCGTCGGCAAGGGCGTCTGCTTCGACACCGGCGGCATCTCGATCAAGGGCGCCGCCAGCATGGAAGACATGAAGGGCGACATGGGCGGTGCGGCCTGCGTGGTCGGGCTGATGCATGCGCTCGCGGCGCGCAAGGCGAAGGTCAATGCGGTCGGCGCCATCGGGCTCGTCGAGAACATGCCCGACGGCAACGCGCAGCGCCCGGGCGACATCGTCACCTCGATGTCGGGGCAGACCATCGAGATCATCAACACCGACGCCGAAGGCCGCCTCGTGCTGGCCGACGTGCTCTGGTATGTGGCGAAGAAGTGCAAGCCGAAATTCATGGTGGATCTGGCGACGCTGACCGGCGCGATCATGGTCGCGCTCGGCACCGAACATGCCGGCATGTTCTCCAACAATGACGAACTCGCCGAACGGATCTGCGACGGCGGGCCAGGAAACCGGCGAAAAAGTCTGGCGCATGCCGCTCGGGCCCGAATACGACAAGCTGATCGACTCGCAATTCGCCGACATGAAGAATACCGGCGCCGCGCAACGGCGGCTCGATCACGGCCGCGCAGTTCCTGCAACGCTTCGTCGACGACACGCCGTGGGCGCATCTCGACATTGCGGGCACCGCGATGGGCGCGCCGAAGACCGACATCAATCACAGCTGGGGCTCCGGCTACGGCGTTCGTCTGCTGGAGCGGCTGGTGGCGGAGCATTACGAAGCGAAGAAATGACAGAGGTCCTGTTCTACCACCTGCAGAACATGTCGATCGAAAACGTGCTGCCGCCGCTTGCTCGAGAAATCGCTGGAGCGCGGCTGGCGGGTGGTGGTGCAGTCGACCTCGCAGGAGCGCACCGAGGCGTTGGATGCGCATTTGTGGACCTACAGCGACGACTCCTTCCTGCCGCACGCCACGGCGCACGCGAGCGACGCCGAAGACCAGCCGATCATCCTGTCGGTCGAGGAGGCCAATCCGAACGGCGCCAATGTGCGCTTTCTGATCGACAATGCCGCGCTGCCGGCCGATACCGAGCGGTACGAGCGCGTCGTGATGGTGTTCAATGGCGATGACGGCGAGGCGCTGGACGCCGCGCGGCAGGCCTGGAAGGATTGCAAGACGAGGGGTTTCGAGGTCACCTATTGGCAGGCCGACGAGCGCGGCCGCTGGCAGCGCCGGGAATAGCCGGAATAGGAATTTGCGCGATTAATGATATTCTGCGGTTTTCGGAGCTGAGCTTGCCTGCGGCCACGGTCATGCCGCAAAGTGATGGTCGGACAATTGGTTAGGGGTCGGGGATGACCCGTGGTGGGAACTAGGTTCACGTGCGCAACGGAAGACTTTGCCGGAACGGCCTGATCGCGCTGCTGGCGCTGGCACCTGCCTTGGCGGGCTGCAGCGGCTCGCTCGACCAGATGTCGTCCGAGCTGAAGGATGCGCAATGGTTTGGGCGCACCGGCCGCGTGTTCATCCGCAGCATCTCCATCGACGCGCCGCCGCTGACGCCGGAGAAGCCGGTGACGGCCGAAGACCTTGTCAGCGCCGACGGCGCTTGCCCCGGCATGGCGCAGCCCGCCAACGCGCTGGCCGACACGGCCAATGCGCCGCCGGCCGGCGGCGGCACCGTGGCGCTGCTGCACACCGAATGCGACGTGATCCGTGGCATCGGCGCGCCCGACAGCGTCAACATTTCGGCCGGTCCGGGCGGCGGTCGCGTTGCCGTCGTGACCTATTCGCGCGGGCCGCGTGCCGGCATCTACACCTTCACGGGCGGACGCCTGTCGTCGGTGGAGGCAGGGCCGGACCAGCCGAAGGCGGCCAAGCCCAAGGCCAAGAAGAAATCGGCCTGATCTTTCGGGATAGTGTTCCAAAGCGCGATGAGATCGCGCTTTGGATTTTGTTTTGGGCATAATCTCCGCGCAAACGCTTCGCGTTTGTCGCAAGCAAAACCGCTTCACACTTTTCCGGATTATGCCCTAGCCTGCCGCCTGTTCGAGCTGAGCGCTCGCTTCCAGCCACTCTTCTTCAACGCGCTGCAACGCTTCGGCGGCGCTGGCGCGCGCCTTGGCAAGCTGCGCCGCCTGCTTCGGATCGCGCGTGAACAGGTCGGGCAGCGCGAGCGCGGCGTCGATCTTTTCGATGATGCCGCCGATGCGCGCGATCTCGGCTTCCGCATTCGCAACCTTCTGCTTCAGCGGAATTCGCTTCTCGCCGCTTCCGCGCTGCGGCTTGTCGCGCTCGTCGCTCGCACGGTCGCGCGCCTCCGGCGCCTTGCGGTCGGCGGACAGCACCAGCCGGCGATAATCGTCGAGGTCGCCGTCATAGCTCGTCACCGTCCCGTCGGCGACCACCCACAGCCGATCGGCGCAGGCCTCGATCAGATAGCGGTCGTGCGAGACCATGATGACGGCGCCGTCGAAATCGTTGATGGCCTCCGCCAGCGCGGCGCGGCTGTCGATGTCGAGATGGTTGGTCGGCTCGTCCAGGATGATCATGTTGGGGGCATGAAAGGTCGCAAGCCCGAGCAGCAGCCGCGCCTTCTCGCCGCCGGACAGGCTTGCTACCCGCGTATCGGCGGCCTTGCCGGAAAAGCCGATGGAGCCTGCGCGCGCACGGATTTTCGATTCCGGGGCATCTCCCATCAGCCGGCGGATGTGATCGTAGGTCGAACCTTCAAGATCGAGTTCGTCGACCTGATGCTGGGCGAAATAGCCGACCGAAAGCTTGTCGGCGCGCGTCACCTGGCCCGCGAACGGCGCGAGCTTGCTCGCGATCAGCTTGACCAGCGTCGACTTGCCGTTGCCGTTGGCCCCGAGCAGCGCGATGCGGTCGTCGGGGTCGATCCGCAGCGTGACGCGGTTCAGCACCGGCTTGCCCGGCTCGTAGCCGACCGAGACATTGTCGAGCGCGATGATCGGCGGCGACAGCGTCTTTTCCGGCTTGGGAAAGCTGATCTCGTGCACGTCCTGCGTGACCAGCGCGGTGACCGGCTTCATCCGCTCCAGCATTTTCACGCGTGACTGCGCCTGCCGGGCCTTGGAGGCCTTGGCCTTGAAGCGATCGACAAAGGCCTGCAGCCGCTTGCGCTCGTCGGCCTGGCGCTTGGCGTGCTTGGCGTCGAGCATCTCCCTGGTGGCGCGCTGTTCCTCGAAGGAGGAGTAGGTGCCCTTGTAGAGCGTGAGCTTGCCGCGATCGAGATGCAGGATCTGGTCGACCGAGGTGTCGAGCAGGTCGCGGTCGTGGCTGATCACGATCACCGTGCGCGGATAATTCGCCAGATGATCTTCCAGCCACAGCGTGCCTTCGAGGTCGAGATAGTTGGTCGGCTCGTCCAGCAGCAGGAGGTCGGGTGCGGCGAACAGCGTCGCCGCCAGCGCCACGCGCATGCGCCAGCCGCCGGAAAATTCCGGGCAGGGCCGCGCCTGGTCTGGTGTCGAGAAGCCGAGGCCGGACAGAATCGCCGCTGCGCGAGCGGGCGCCGAATGCGCGTCGATGTCGACGAGGCGGGTCTGGATCTCGGCAATGCGGTGCGGATCGTGCGCGGTCTCGGCTTCGCCAAGCAGCGCGGCGCGCTCGACATCGGCCTTCAGCACGATCTCGATCAGGCTTTCCGGTCCGTCGGGCGCTTCCTGGGCGAGGCTGCCGATCCGCCAGCGCGGCGGCAGCGCGATGGTGCCGCTTTCCGTCGGCAGCTCACCGCGGATCGCGCCGAACAGCGTCGACTTGCCGACGCCGTTGCGGCCGACAAAGCCGACGCGCGCGCCGGGAGCGATCTGCACGGAACTGTGATCGATCAGCAGGCGTCCGGCGATACGGACGGCGATGTCGGTGAGGGTGAGCATGCGGCCTTGTCACCGGAGCCGCAGGCAAACGCAACCGGTTTGTGGCCGGAAATCCGGCCCGGTCGCGCGATCAGGACGGGCGGAGCCGGTCGCGGCGGCGCAATTCGTTCAAGCAACTGCTGCAGGCGATCTGAGGAGCCGGCTTCCGGCCGCATGGATTGCTGCAGGCGTTCGCCGATGGCGTCGCATATGGACCGCGCGGTCTTGCGATCGATCGTTTCGTCGTTGTTATCCAATGTGGCCATCATGGCGAGTCTCCAGGTCGCTCTTTCAGGGAGTGAAGCGTTGAGCGAAATGAGTAAGTGAGTTCTTGGGAAGTCAAAGCGCAGCCGCGCAAATTGTTTCCCGGTGCAGACCGCTTATGTGCAGCGGCCGGAATACCGACTCGCCGATTGGTTCCATCGGCGCAGAAAAAGCCCCGGCGAGGGCCGGGGCTTTCGGAAATCGACGGTATCGCTGGCTCAGTAGCAGCGGTTCACCGTCCGCCACTGCGGTCCCCAGGGCGTCGGGACCAGGCGCTTCACATAGCAGCCGCCATAGGCGTAGCCGCCGCCGTAATAGGCCGGCGCGCCGATGACGATGCGCGGGCCGCCCCATCCGTGCCAGCCACCGTGCCCGCCGCCCCACCAGGCGGAGGCCGAGGTCGGAGCCAATGCGGCAGCACCCAGCGAGGCCGCGGCAATGGCAACAAGCGAGAGTTTGCGTAACATGGTCCACTCCTTCAGTTCTGCGCCACACCTGGCGCGTTCCGCGCCGCATCGGGCGCCATCCGTTTCATTCGCTTCCCGCGACGGCCCGGCCTGAAGGCCTTGGGGACGTCCGATCGAATGCAAGCCTAGGCCCGCGATGCTGAACGGCCGCGGCACGGCCGCGTCAGACACGGTTCATCAGGGTGAAATTGTTGTAATCCGGGCTTTTCCGGGCGCGTCACCGGGTCGCTTGCCCAAGGCGGGGGGCGCCGATATAAGCCCCGCAACTCCCGTCCGGTATCCCAAGGAAAAATTATGGCGATCGAACGCACCTTCTCGATCATCAAGCCCGACGCGACTGCGCGTAATCTGACCGGCGCGGTCAACGCCGTGATCGAGAAGGCGGGCCTGCGCATCGTGGCGCAGAAGCGCATCCGCATGACCCGCGAGCAGGCCGAGACCTTCTATGCCGTGCACAAGGCACGCCCGTTCTTCGGCGAGCTCGTCGATTTCATGATCTCGGGCCCGGTCGTCGTGCAGGTGCTGCAGGGCGAGGGCGCGATCGCCAAGTATCGCGACGTGATGGGCGCCACCGACCCGTCGAAGGCGGCCGAGGGCACCATCCGCAAGGCCCATGCGAAGTCGATCGGCGAGAACTCGGTGCACGGTTCGGATGCGCCGGAGACCGCGGCGATCGAGATCGCGCAGTTCTTCTCGGGCAACGAAATCGTCGGCTGATCGGCCGGCCGGTCAAAAACCCAAGGCCGCAGGCAGACGGCCATCGAACTTGAGAGCAGGGGCGCGCCGTGGATTGGTTGTGGCAGGTCTTCGATCCCGCGAACATCGGCGCGTTCTTCACCCAGTTCAGGGATGAGATGACGACCGGCACCTTCTGGGTCGCCGTCGGCAAGATCATCTGGATCAACATCCTGCTCTCCGGCGACAACGCACTCGTGATTGCGATGGCCTGCCGCGGCCTCGAGCCGAAGCAGCGGCTCTGGGGCATGATCTTCGGCGCCGGCGCCGCGGTGGTGCTGCGCATCATCTTCACCTTCATCGTCGTGACCTTGATGGCGCTGCCGTACCTCAAGCTGGTCGGCGGCCTGGCGCTGCTCTGGATCGCCGCCAAGCTGCTGGTGCCGGAACAGGAGGACGAGGAAGGGGTGCAATCGGCCTCGCATCTGTTCGCGGCCATCCAGATCGTGGTGGTCGCCGACATCGTCATGAGCCTCGACAACGTGATCGCGGTGGCCGCCGCCGCCAACGGCAGCGTGCCGCTGCTGGTGCTGGGCCTTGCGATCAGCATTCCCCTGATCGTGGCCGGTGCGGCGCTGATCATGGCGCTGCTGACGCGGCTGCCGATCCTGGTGTGGCTGGGCGCAGCGCTGCTCGGCTGGATCGCGGGCGACGTGATCGCGACCGATCCCGGCGATCGAGCCGAAACTGGCTACGCTGTTTTCCGGCCCGTTCGGAACCAAGCTGGATTCGATCCTGGACTCGATCAACATTGCGCACGGCCACAGTTCGGAGTTCGTGCTGGCCGTGCTCGGCGTGATCGTCGTGCTGGTGGTGGGCGGCATCTGGCGCCGGCGCGCGCTGGCGAAGATGGCGCACCCCGAGAACGCGCTAGCTCTGTGAACGTTCTAAGCGCCGACGATCGATCCCGAGCGGCCGACCAGGCGGGCGAGCTGCTTGAAGCGGCTGCCGACGCGGTCGGCGACCAGATCGATCATCTGGTGCTCGAACACCAGCATCAGCTTGCGGCCGCGGCTGCGGAAATGCGTCGCCGGCAGCACGCCGGGCCGCGCCGCCGAGATCAGATGGGCGACGCGGAAAGCCGCACCGAGCAGCCGCGCGCGCTCGTCCATGCGCCGGCGACAGCAGGTCGCGGATCGTTCCGGGCGGCTCGTTCTGCTCGGACAGGCCGGCATAGCGATAGAACACCGCCAGCGCGACGAAGGCGCGGCCCTGGTGGCTGATCGAGCCGAAATTGCCGTTGGTGATGAGGCTCAGCGTTTCCTCGCCGCGATGATCTGGATGCACGCGCCAGCCGATGTCGGACAGCAGGCAGGCGGCGTGGCGCAGCCGGCGATCCTCTTCGGTCTCGCGCAAATGCACGACCCGCGCCAGCCGGTCGGTCCAGGCGACCAGTTCGTCGGCATGCCGTGCCGAGCGCGACAACAGGCGATTGAGGTTCTGCGCGGCGCAGATCAGGCCGTCATCGGCGCGCTCGTCCTGCCGGCAGCATCTCGTAGAACAGGCCTTCGCGCACGCCGAAGGTCGAGAAGGTGATGGTCTTGGGCCTGGCGACGCGGATGACGTATTCGAGCACCAGCGCGGCATAGGTCAGCAGCGGCCGCCGCGCGTCGGAGACCACCTCGATGTCGGCCAGCCGGTCGGTCGCCGCAAGCCGGCGCAGGCGCTGCGCGAAGTCGAGCGCGTCGGCCGCGGAAATCGAATAGCCGTGCATCACCTTCAGCGGATAGCCGCTCTGCACGATGTGGATGCGCGCCAGCGCGCGCCAGGTGCCGCCGACCGCGTAGAACGTGCGGCCGCGGCCGCCCTTGAGCAGATCGACGTCCGAGATGGCGTCGCGCACGATGTTCTCGGCACGCTTGAGCGATTTGTGCGAGGAGTCCTGCAAGGCGAGGCTGCCGAGCGGCAGCGTCACGCCGCTGCGGACGCGGTTGCCGCGCACGTCGATCAGTTCGAGCGAGCCGCCGCCGAGATCGCCGACGATGCCGTCGGGATTGTGGATGCCCGAGATCACGCCGAGCGCCGAGAGCTTTGCCTCGCGCGGGCCGGACAGGATGTCGATCGGCACGCCGCAGATGCGCTCGGCCTTGGCGATGAACTCCGGACCGTTGGTGGCGTCGCGGCAGGCGGCGGTCGCAATGGCATAGACGCGGCCGACCCGCTGGATGCGGCACAGCGCGCGGAAGCGCTTCAATGACGTCAGCGCCTTGGCGACCGCATCGGGGGCGAGCAGGCCGGTGCTCTGCACCTCGCGACCGAGGCCGCACAGCGCCTTCTCGTTGAACACGGAGACCAGGCTGCGGCTCAGATCTTCGTAGACGACGAGACGAACCGAGTTCGAGCCGATGTCGATGACCGCGACGCTGGATTCGCGCTTGCGCGGCCGCTTCACAGCGTATGCTCCTCAAGAGGGCTGCTGACGCTCGTTGCGGCGGGTGAGCCGGCGCGGCGAAGATTCCTTGAGCGACTTTCCACGGCCGGACAGACTCGGATTCGTCATGAAGTAGTTGTGCAGGTTGAAAGGCTCTTCGCCTTTCGCGGCCTTCATACGCGTAGACGACCCGTCCGGCAACAATTGCCAGCTCTGCTCGGTATCCTTCAGATTCGCGACCATGATCTGTTCGAGAACCTGCTGATGCACCGTGGGATTTTGCAGCGGACACAGCACCTCGACGCGGCGGTCGAGGTTGCGCGGCATCATGTCCGCCGACGAGATATACACAGCCGCCTTGGCGCTCGGCAGGCCCTGACCCATACCAAAGCAGTAGATGCGGCCGTGTTCGAGGAAGCGGCCGATCACCGATTTGACGCGGATGTTTTCCGACAGCCCGGGCAGACCCGGCCGCAGGCAGCAGATGCCGCGCACCACGAGTTCGACCGACACGCCGGCCTGCGAGGCCTCATAGAGCGCGTCGATGATATCGGGATCGACCAGCGAATTCATCTTCATCCAGATCACAGCCGGCCGGCCATGCTTGGCGTGGCTGGTTTCGCCGCGGATGTGCTCGAGGATGCGCTTGCGCAGGGTCAGCGGGGAAACCGCCATCTTCTCGAGTTCGCTCGGTTCGGCATAGCCGGTGATGTAGTTGAACACCCGCGCGGCGTCGCGGCCGATCGCAGGGTCCGAGGTGAAGTAGGAGAGGTCGGTGTAGATGCGCGCGGTGACCGGATGATAATTGCCGGTGCCGGTGTGCACATAGGTGGTGAGATTGCCGCCCTCGCGGCGCACCACCATCGACAGCTTGGCGTGGGTCTTCAGCTCGATGAAGCCGTAGACCACCTGCACGCCGGCGCGCTCGAGGTCGCGCGCCCAGCGGATGTTGGCTTCTTCGTCGAAGCGGGCCTTCAGTTCGATCAGCGCGGTGACGGATTTGCCGGCTTCGGCGGCTTCCGCCAGCGCCCGCACGATCGGTGAATTGTTCGAGGTGCGGTACAGCGTCTGCTTGATCGCGACCACGTCGGGATCGCGCGTCGCCTGCTGCAGGAACTGCACGACGACGTCGAACGATTCATAGGGGTGATGGACGATCAGGTCCTTCTGGCGGATCGCCGCGAAGATATCGCCGCCATGGTCGCGCACGCGCTCGGGATGGCGCGGCACATAGGGGGTGAATTCGAGGTCGGGCCGGTCGAGCCGGGTCAGCTGCGACAGCTCGTTCATGGCGAGCACGCCGTCGACCATGAAAACCTCGTCGTCGGAGGTCGCAAGCGCCTGCTGCACGAACGTGCGCAGTTCCTCCGGCATCCTGGCGTCCATCTCGAGCCGGATCACCGATCCGCGGCGCCGCCGCTTCAGCGCGGTCTCGAAGGTGCGGACAAGGTCTTCCGCTTCTTCCTCGATTTCGATTTCGGAGTCCCTGATGATGCGGAACGCGCCCTGGCCCTTCACGGTGTAGCCCGGGAACAGCCGGCCGATGAACAGCGAGGTGGCCTGCTCCAGCGTGATCAGCCGCGTCGCGCCTTCCTTGGTCGCGGGCAGGCGGATGAAACGGTCGATCTTGCCGGGCATGCGGATCAGCGCGTTCATCGGCTTGCCGTCGGCCGTGCGCATCAATTGCAACGCGACGGTGAAGCCGAGGCTCGGGATGAACGGGAAGGGATGCGCCGGGTCGATCGCGAGCGGCGTCAGCAGCGGAAAGACGTTGTGGAGGAAATAGTCCTCGATCCAGGTCCGTTCGGTCTTGGTGACGTCGCTGCCGCCAACCAGCACGATGCCGACGTCCGCCAGCATGTGGTGCAGATCGGCCCAGATCGCCTGCTGGTCCTTGGCGAGCTGCGACACCGTCTCGTTGGCGAGGTGGAGCTGCTCCAGCGGCGTGCGGCCGTCGGGGCTGCGTTCGGTGATGCCTTCGCGGACCTGCGCCTTGATGCCGGCGACGCGGACCATGAAGAACTCATCAAGGTTATTTGCCGATATCGACAGGAACCGCACCCGCTCCAGCGCCGGATGGCCGGGATTGACCGCTTCCTCCAGGACGCGGCGGTTGAAATGCAGCCAGGAAAGCTCCCGGTTGATGAACCGTTCAGGGCTTGCCGCGATCGAGGGAGGGGCCGGAACCTCGGCCTCTTTCTCTTTAGTTACAATAGCTTGTGCGGAATCCATCAGATTCGATCCGAGCAGCTTTAGGTGCGCTGCAATACCGGGAGGAACATCCCCCGGACCATGTGATATTGCGATGACGTTTAGATGACATTGACGTTCCGCCCCGCCCCGCCGTCAAGGGTGGCCCGATAGGTTATCAGGCGGTTGTCGGTCAGGCGTTGCGCAGCAATTCGGCGGCAAGCGCCCGCGTGACCGGCCGGCCCAGGCGCAGCGCCTCGCTGTCCAGGAGCCCGACGGCCTGGCGGGCCGCGGCATAGGAGCGCTCGATCCGGCTGGTGAGATAGCCGACGAGGCTCTCATCGACGGCAAGCTGGCGGTCGGCGCAGAATTTGACGATCAGCGCGCGGAACAGCAGATCGTCGGGCGGCGCCAGCGCCACCACGGGTACGGCGCGCAGCCGCGAGCGCAGGTCGCGCAGCTCGATCTCGAAGGCCGCAGGCGCCACGCGCGCGGTGAACAGCACGAAGGCCGCGTCCTCGCGCGCCAGGTTCATCAGGTGAAACAGCGCGCGCTCGTCGAACGAGTCCGCTTTCAGGTCTTCGACAACCAGCGCGCCGGTTGCGAGCGCATTCGGCACCGACGCCGCCTCAAGCGCATGCGCCGAGATGACCCGTGCGCCGGCACGTTCGGCCCAGATCGAGGCGAGGTGGCTCTTGCCGGAACCTTCTTCGCCTGCGAGCCACATGATGCGGTTCGGCCAGTCCGGCCAGCGCTCGATCAGCGCAAGCGCCGCCGCATTGGCCGGCCCTTCGAGAAAATTGTCGCGGGTCAGGCTTTCCGCGTGCGGCAGCGGAAATGCAAGCTGTCGGGGTTGAACGCTACCTGCCACGCCGTCACTCCATGCCGGAAAATACCGGCAACGCTAGCCTGAAGCCTATCTTGGGGCTTCGATCGTGCTCATGTGCCGCACCCACCCCACGAGATAGAGCGAGACGGAAACCAAAGTAAAGACCGTGACGAAACCCATCAGGATCACGTCATAGGGCGAGCTCGGCCGCTCGAAGGCGAGTGATCCCAGGACCAGCGCGGCAAAGGCCACCTGCGCGACGGTGTTGAGCTTCGATACCATCGACGGCTTCATCGGCACCGGCTTGTCGAACAGCCAGGACACGATCACCCCCGCCACGATCATGATGTCGCGCGACACCACGAGGATGACGATCCAGCGCGGCACCGCGCCCCAGATGCCGAGCGCGACATAGATCGAGACCAGCAGCGCCTTGTCGGCGAGCGGGTCGAGCAGGGCGCCGAGCTCGCTCGTCATGTTGAAGCGCTTGGCGAGGAACCCGTCGACGGCATCGCTGACCCCGGCGATGACGAAGACCGCAAACGCGATCTCCATCTGGTTGGAGGCGATGGCCCAGACGATGACCGGCACCAGGATGATGCGGCCCAGGGTGATGATGTTCGGAATATTCAACGCGGCGCTTCCCGGCTACCGGCCGGTTTCGGCCCCTGACGGGACCATCCGGCTGTTATCTACATAGTATAGCGGCCGGGCCGCTTGCGAGCCATTGCACCGGGCCGGAATCCGACGTAACCAGCCGCCAACACACGGAAAATCGCATGGCGGACCGCAAGAACGGGCTCACTTACGCGGATTCGGGCGTCGATATCGACGCGGGCAACCGGCTGGTCGACATGATCAAGCCGATGGTCCGCGCCACCGCCCGGCCCGGCGCCGACGCCGAGATCGGCGGCTTTGGCGGGCTGTTCGACCTCAAGGCCGCCGGCTTCAAGGACCCGGTTCTGGTGGCGGCCACCGACGGCGTCGGAACCAAGCTCAAGATCGCGATCGACACCGGGTTGCATGGCGGCATCGGCATCGACCTGGTCGCAATGTCGGTCAACGACCTCGTGGTGCAGGGCGCCGAGCCGCTGTTCTTCCTCGACTACTTCGCCTGCGGCAAGCTCGATCCGGAGGCGACTGCTGCGATCGTCGCCGGCATCGCGGAAGGCTGCCGGGAATCCGGTTGCGCGCTGATCGGCGGCGAGACCGCGGAGATGCCCGGTCTCTACAAGGACGGCGACTACGACCTCGGCGGCTTTGCGGTCGGCGCGGCCGAGCGCGGCACGCTGCTGCCGAGCCCGGATATCGCGGCCGGCGATGCGGTGATCGGGCTTGGCCTCGTCGGGCGTGCACTCCAACGGCTTTTCGCTGGTGCGCAAGATCGTGCAGAATTCCGGCATCGCCTACGATGCGCCGGCGCCGTTCTCGCCCGTGATGACGCTCGGCGGCGCGCTGCTGACGCCGACAAGGCTCTATGTGAAATCCTGCCTGCGCGCGATCCGCGAGACCGGCGCGGTGAAGGGGCTTGCCCACATCACCGGCGGCGGTTTCACCGACAACATTCCGCGCGTGCTGCCAAAACATCTCGGCGTCGGCATCGATCTCGAGCGGCTGCCGGTGCTGCCGGTGTTCAAATGGCTGGCGGCGCAGGGCGGCATTGCCGAGCTCGAATTGCTGCGCACCTTCAACTGCGGCATCGGCATGATCGCGATCGTCAAGCCCGACGCGGTGGACGAGGTCATCGAGGTCTTCACCGAAAGCGGCGAGACCGTCGCGCTGCTCGGCAAGGTGATCGAGACCAAAGGTGAGCACCGGGTGGTCTACAACGGTCATCTCGATCTGGCGCTCTGATGAAACGCCGGGTCGCCATCCTGATCTCCGGCCGCGGATCGAACATGGCCGCGCTGATCGAGGCTGCGAAATCCGTGGGATTTCCCGCTGAAATCGCCGTGGTGATTTCCAACCGCGCCGATGCCGCCGGACTAGACACGCGCCAAGGCGAGCGGGATCGCCACCGAGATCATCGAGAGCAAGCCGTTCGGCAAGGACCGCGCCGGGTTCGAGAAGGTGCTCGAGCAAAAGCTCGCGCAGCACCGCATCGAGCTGATTTGTCTGGGCGGATTCATGCGGCTGTTCACGGCCGAATTCGTGCGGCGCTGGTACGGCAGAATGCTCAATATCCATCCGTCGCTGCTGCCGTCGTTTCCCGGCCTCGACCCGCACGGTCAGGCGCTGAAGGCAGGCGTGAAGATCTCCGGCGCCACGGTTCATTTCGTCATCCCCGAGACCGACGCCGGTCCGATCGTGATGCAGGGCGCGGTTCCCGTGCGCGACGACGATACGGCCGAGGCGCTGTCGGCGCGCATCCTCGCCGTCGAGCATCGCATCTATCCCGAGGCGCTGCGATTGCTGGCGAGCGGCCGGCTCAGGCTGGAAGGCGATCTCTGCCGGATCGAGGGCGGGGCTGATGGCGGCGTGCCTGATCTCGCCACTCGCGAAATGACTCTGTCCAAAAGAACTGGCCCAAAAAGGAAATCCCCCGGGCGAGGCCGGGGGGATCATCATGAACCCAAAGCGGATCGTGATAGTCAGTTAGGAGACCTTGAGGTTTTCCGCGGACTGTTTGCCGCGATTTTCGACAAGGTCGTATTCAACCGTCTGGTTTTCATTGAGGGTCGTGAGCCCGGCACGCTCGACAGCGGAGATATGGACGAACACGTCCCTGATCGCCGCCCTGAGGCTTGATGAACCCATAACCCTTGGTCGGGTTGAACCATTTAACGGTGCCTTTGTAGCTCGGCATCGCTAGTCTCCTGGTCTGGACGAAAAAAAGACGCGGTCACGTTTCCCAACGTGCCACGCCACAAACGGCTTCCGGGTGTCGTCTTGTATTTGCAAGTCGCGAAAACGCACAGTCGAACGGCCTAGATCCGATTGTGACGCGATTGCAACACGAAATCTGCACATTAGCAAGCACATGGCGGGCCGTGCGACACCGCCGCGCTTGGCCTCCCGACCTGTGGCCGTCCCACCACAGCCCCTGTTATTGGGCTCCGGAGGGGTTTCCCGGCGATTGACGCTTCCGGCCAAGTGGGGGCAAATCGTCGCCGGAATGGCAGGGAATCCGGCTCGTCAGGGCCGGCCTTCCGGTGGGATTGGAAGTCATGCGCTGCGCATCGCGGCCTTCGCAAGCAGGGGAAAGAGGGGCCCGCCGCAGCGTGCTCAGGGCCATTGCCGTCGCTTTCGCGCTGGCGATGGGCGGCCTGTCCCCGGCGAAGGCGCAGACTGTCTGCCGACGCCAGCGCCGACACCGACGCCCGGCATCACCATCATCAGCTCCGACATTTCCGCTGGCCAGGCCGTCAGCGACCTCGGCAGCAATTTCCTCGAGCGCCTCGGCAATCAGGCAACCAACGGCGTCAACCGCATCGGGCGGTCCAACCCCGGCGGCGGCGGTGCTTCGGAAGCGACCGAAGCGCCGAAATTCCGCGCCTGGATCGAGGGCTACGGCATCTCGTCGAAGACCGATGTGCAGGGCGACTTCGCCGGCGACCGGCGCACGACCTGGGGCGGCGTGGCCGGCTTCGGCGCGACCGCTCGCGCCGGGCGTCAATGTCGGCTTCTCCGTCGATCAGAGCCACAGCAAGATCGACGTGCCGCTGGCCTTCCAGTGGGCGACGCTCGACCTGACCCAGCTCGGCGCCAGCTTCTCCGTCGACAAGGGGCCATGGACCATCGCCGGCGCGGTTGTCCACGGCTTCGGCCAGGTCAATTCGAACCGCGACACCGGCGCCGGCTTTTGCGACTGCCAACTACAACGCGCAGAGTCGACGGCGTCATCGGCGAGATCGACTATTACTGGATGAAGGACCAGATTCCGCATCGTGCCGAAAGTCGCGTTCGAATATGTGCGCTCGTCGACCGACGTCATTCAGCGAACGGGGCCAGAGCTTCTTCCTGGTGACGGCGAGCGGCGCGACGGCCGAGCGGGCGCGGGTGCTCGATCGGGCGCCGAGGTCGGGCACTACTGGATCTTCGACCGGAAGATTCTCGACCTGTCGGCCTACGGAAAGTTCGTCGACAATTTCCACCAGGCGTTCAGCACGGTGACGGTCAGCATTCCCGGCTTCCAGCCCGTCGCGTGCAGGGCATCGGGGAGAGCCGTTACGGCGCCGATGCAGGCGCTGCGGTCTCACTCAGCCTGACCAACAATTTCCGCCTTTACGCGCGCTATGACGGCAAGTTCCGCGAGCATTTCGAAGCGCACCAGGGCACGGCCGGCTTCGAAGTGAAGTGGTAGGGTTTATTCTGGCGCATGATCCTTTCCGAAAACCGGTTCCCACTTTGCGCTAACGCGGCCCTTCGGGTCGGGATGATGCGCTAGCCCCCCGTCGCGGTGAAGCCGCGTAGGCCAAAGTTCTCCCGCGTTTCCCGCATCATTGGCACCAGATCGTTCGGGTGAATGAAGTCGTCGCGGAAGCAGGGATAGGCTTTGGGGTCGAAGATCTTCTTCAGCCAGTCGATGACGATCTTGTGCCGCTCGGAGTTGCGGAACTCCTTGTGGTAGGTGATCCAGAGATCGGTGTGGTGGGAAACGCCCATGTCGACCGGGATCAGCGGCGCGCCGAGCGCCACCGCTGCCGTCGGCAGGAAGCCGATGCCGGCGCCGCGCTCCACCGCATAGAGCACGCCGATCGACGAGTTGGTCTTGATGCCGACCACGCCTTCCAGCGAAGTGAGGCCGAGCACGCGCGCATAGGCGGTGTCGTCGATCTGCGGCGCATTCTGCTTGATGATGCGATGGTCCTTCAGCTCCGCCAGCGTCGCCGGCACGCCGTAAAGCTTGCGATAGCCTTCCGAGACGAAGGGATAGATGTGGAGGCGGCCGATCTTCGCTGCGATCAGATCGGGATTGGCCGGTTGTTCGAACTGGATCGCGACGTCGGTCTCGAGCCTGCCGACGTCAGCCTGTTCCATGGCGCAGCGCAGGTCGACGGTGATCTTGCGATAGGTCTTCTGAAAATCGATCAGCCGCGGCAGGATCCAGAAATTGCCCGGACCTTCGGTGACGGCGACCCGCACCGTTCCCGCCGAACTGCCGGACGATCGCTGCGCATGGCGGAACACATTGAAGGCATGCCGCTCCATCTCGGTGAGATCGGCGATCATGGCAAGGCCCGCCTCGCTGATGGTCAGCCCGCTCTGGTCGCGCAGGAACAGCCGACACCCGATCCGCTCCTCGAGCCGGTCGATCCGCCGCATCAACGTGGTGCTGGTCACGCCGAGGAGGTCGGCGGCGTTGCGAAAACTCTTGTGACGCGCGCAGGCCAGAAACGATTTCAGGTCATCCCAGGACGCGTCCTGGATGTCGTCCGGTCCGTGCTGCATCAGCGCAGCACCCCGGTGCAATACTTGCTGCATACCCTGATATCCCCGCCCGCCTACGTTGCTCAACGAGGGCGACAGTAACGATAGAGGCGCAACCTGGACATGGAAAGGCCCTGTTTGGCCGCACGGCACGATTTCGATTGCCTGTCGACCGCGAGCCGGATCGAGGTCCGCACCGCGGCGCACGTAGAAATACCGGCGATTGCTGCGATGGCCTGCAGCATGGTTCCAGGGGTTCATATCGGGGAACAGGCGCTGCTGCAGCACTACCTGCATGATGACGAATGCATCCTGATGTTCGTGCAACAGGGCCGGCTGCTCGGTGGCATGGC
This sequence comes from uncultured Alphaproteobacteria bacterium, assembly GCA_963726865.1. Classification (GTDB taxonomy): domain Bacteria; phylum Pseudomonadota; class Alphaproteobacteria; order Rhizobiales; family Xanthobacteraceae; genus Bradyrhizobium. The sequence goes on from CAVSEE010000021.1 coordinate 251,402, forward strand.
ATTCCTGTACCTCAGCGAAGGCGGCCTTGATGCGCTGATGTCGGGTGAGTTGACGCCGTCGCATCCTGATTTCGGCTTGCTGGCGCGGCGAGACGAGCAGGTTGCCGGAATCTACATCTGGGCGATCGGTGCGACAGGCCGCGGCATCGCCGGGCTCGGCAAGATGTCGGCCTTCCTGCGCCGGCCGCGTTACGTCAGCGCCAATTGCTTTGCGCAGCCTTCAACGACGGCGGGCCGTGAACTGATGATCGCGACAGGCTTTCGGCCGATCGCGAGTTCTCAACCGGATCTGTGGTGCTACGAGCGGCCGTGGAAACGGCTGCCCGCTGGCGTCAGCGCATCCAACTTGTCAGCAGGGAGCATTTCCGATGCACGGTACTAGACCCCCCAAGCCGCCCTCACGCGCGATCAGCGTTCGCCTCGCACGCGATGCCAACGACCTCATGACGGTCACGGCGATCCGCGCGGCGGTCTATCTCGCCGAGCAGGATTGCCCGATCGAGGAAGAGTTCGACGGCAACGATCTCTGCGCGGCGCACTTCCTCGGCTATATCGGCAGTGAGCCGGCGGGATGCCTGCGCGTGCGCTTCTTCGGCGAATTCGCCAAGATCGAGCGGTTGGCGGTGCGGCATCAATTCCGCCGCACGCGGGTCTCGTTCAAGCTGGTCCAGGCCGCCGTCGACTACATCAAGCGCAAGGGCTTCAGGAAAATCTACGGCCTCGCGCAGGACAGGCTCGTCAATTTCTGGGCCCATTTCGGCGGACGCCCGCTGGAAGGAGGCCGCAAGGTCACCTTCTCGGACTTCTCCTACACCGAGATGGTTTTTGACATCGAGCCAGGTCCCGACGCCATCACGATTCACAGCGACCCCTATCTGATCATCCGGCCCGAGGGCGACTGGGACCGCCCGGGCGTGCTGGATTTCTCCGCCGAGCGCGAGGTGACATCGCCGCTGCGACCGTTGGGGAACGCCGCAGCAGCAACATGACGGGTGACCGCGTGGTGTTGCGCCGCACGGATCCGCCGATCCTGGTCTGCGCCGACGTCCAGGCCCACCATCTTGGCGAGGAAGGGATCGCGGGCCGCGCCGCGTCGCGCTGTCTTGCGCTGCTGGAGTTCTGGCGGACGGAACTGTGGCCGGTGCTGCACCTGAAGCGGATCGCGCAAGCCGCATGGTTCGATCCGGCGTCCGATATCACCGACTGGGCCGCCGGATTCCGGCCGCGGCCGGGGGAGCTGGTGTTCGAGCATCCGCTGCCATCGGCCTACAGCTCATCGCGTTTCGCCGAATACATGGCGAGCCTGAAGCACGTGCATTGCCTGGTGGCTGGATGTTCCCTCGACGAAACGGTCCTGGCGACCGTCATCGAGGGATTCCACCGCAGTCACCGCTTTCGCGTCGTCATCGACGCCGTGACTTGCTCGCATGCCGGTATTGTCGACAGCGACGCCTATGGCGCATCGATGCTGGTTGCGATCGGAAAATTCGCCGGCGTCGAGTTGACTTCCGACCTGATTGAGGCCGCCGCAAGCGAGGCGTGAGGCTGCGGCTTCAGAGCTCCCGGTCGACCCGTACCACGCGGCCCTTTTCGATCGCGAGCGCCAGCTTGCCGTGCTTGAGCGACAAGGCGGCTTCGCCGAACAGCTCGCGGCGCCAGCCGTGCAGCGCGGCGACGTCGGCCTGATCGTCGGAAGCGATCTGCTCGAGATCGTCGACGGTGGCGATCACCTTGCTGGCCACCGCATGCCGCTCCGAGGTCATGCGCAGCAGCACCTTCAACAGCTCGACGATGGCGGTCCCGTTGGAATTGTTGCGCGGCTTCTCCAGCTTCGGCAGCGTATGCGGATCGCGGGCAAGGCCCGCGCTGCACGGCGGCGATGATGTCGCTGCCCCATTTCGAGCGGTCGAACCCCTTCGGCAACGAGCGCAGATTCGCCAGCTTCTCCAGCGAAGTCGGCGCGTGGGTGACGATATCGCCGACCGCGTCGTCCTTGAGGACGCGGCCGCGCGGCACGTCGCGGCTCTGCGCCTCCGTTTCGCGCCAGGCTGCGACCTCCATCAGGATCGCCAGCTCCTTCGGCTTGCGCACCCGCGTCTTCAGCCGCTCCCAGGCGCGCTCGGGATGGAAGTCGTAGGTGCGCGGCGAGGTCAGGATTTCCATCTCCTCGCTGACCCAATTGTTGCGGTCGCGCTTCCGCAAGTCGTCATCGAGCTTGGCGAAGACGTCGCGCAAATGCGTAACGTCCGAGACCGCGTAGTGCATCTGCTCCTTGGAGAGTGGACGGCGCGACCAGTCGGTGAAACGATGGGTCTTGTCCGGCCGGTGGCCGTTGACGCGCTCGACCAGCTGGTCATAGGCGATGCTGTCGCCATAGCCGAGCACCATGGCCGCCACCTGGGTGTCGAAGATCGGATGCGGAATGATGCCGGCGAGATGAAACACGATCTCGATGTCCTGCCGGGCGGCGTGAAACACCTTCAGTACCGCCTCATTCGACATCAGGTCGAAGAACGGTTTCAGGTCGATGCCCTCGGCCAGCGCATCGACGACGACGGCCTCGTCGGGGCTTGCCATCTGCACGACGCAGAGCAGCGGGTAATAGGTCGACTCCCGCAGGAATTCGGTATCGACGGTGATGACGGGGAATTTGGCGAGCCGGCCGCAAACGTCCGCGAGTTCAGAGGTCGTCGTGATCAGTTGGTCCATGCACAGTCCATGACGTTTCCGGCACTGCCGATCTGTCCTTCCGCGGCGCCCGCACGGGGCGAGGCCGGAAAGACGGATCGAAAGGCAGCGCTGGAATTTTGCCTTCCTGTGCCCAGCGGTTTCCGAAGCTCGTCCGGCGGGTGCCGAAGCGGGCTTCGGAAACCGGGGCACACAAGCAACGCGTTCTGCCGAAAGCGCTGATAAGTCAAGGGTCCTGTGGGGAAATTTGCAGGTTGCATTCGTTCCGGCCGGCTTTCTGCCAGGCCGGACCGAGGCATCACGACCGCGGATTGGCGGCCGCGATTTTCGTGAAATGGATTGATTTCAGCGGGGAGATCAGTAGTCGCGCACGTGCTTGGACGGCCGCCGTCCGGAGGGAACGGCCAGCACGGCAAGACAAAGGGCGATCATCATCAGACCCATGAATTCGAAGGCGAAGGCGTCCATGAAAAGTTTCCCCCAACAAGTTGCTAGCCTTGTCGGGGTCGCGTTGAGCGTTCCTTAATTTGCGGAAACCGCCGCGCGCCGCGCGATTCGATGGTGGACGCGGCCTTAACGAGCGCGGTTAACGCGCCTCACGTGCCGCAGAAGGTCTGCGTCACGCGCTGATCCGCCTCGGGCGGCTCGGCATAGGCGGCAAAGCCCGGCTGGTCCTCGAACGGCTTTGACAGCACGGCCAGCAGCTCCTCGAAGGGCGCGTAGTCGTCGTTGTTGACCGCGGCCTGGATCACGGCTTCGACGCGGTGATTGCGCGGGATGAAGGCCGGATTGACCCGGTGCATCGCCGCGCGCCGTTCCGCAGGCGTTTGCGGCTCCAGCGCCGTGCGTTGCCGCCAGCGCGCCGCCCATTCGTCGAACATGGTGGGATCGATGAAGAGGCCGCGAACGGGTTCATCGTGATCGGCGCCGAGTGCGGCTTCGCCAAGCCGGCGGAAGGTGAGGGTGAAGTCCGCCTGGTTCTTGGTCATCGCGTCGAGCAGATCCTGCACCAGCGCCTCGTCGCCGTCGGCCTTCGTGAACAGGCCGATCTTGGCGCGCAGGCCCGCCTGATAGGCGGTCGTGAACTTCTCCGCGAATTCGCCGAGCGCGAACTGCGCCTGCTCGATCGCCTTGTCCTTGTCGTCGGAGAACAGCGGCAGCAGGCATTCGGCCAGCCGCGTCAGGTTCCACAGCGCGATGCGCGGCTGGTTGCCATAGGCATAGCGGCCCATCTCGTCGATCGAGGAGAACACGGTCGACGGGATTGTATTCGTCCATGAAGGCGCAGGGGCCGTAGTCGATGGTCTCGCCCGAGATCGAGGTGTTGTCGGTGTTCATCACGCCATGGATGAAGCCGACCAGCAGCCAGCGCGCGACCAGATCGGCCTGCCGCGCGATCACCGCATCGAGCAGCGCGTGATAGGGGCGCTCGGCCCTGGCCAGCTCCGGATAGTGGCGGCCGATGACGTGATCGGCGAGGCGGCGCACGCCGTCGGTGTCGCCGCGCGCGGCGAAGAACTGGAAGGTGCCGACGCGGATATGGCTCGCCGCCACGCGGGTCAGCACCGCGCCCGGCAGCACGGTCTCGCGCATCACGCTCTCGCCCGAGATCACGGCGGCGAGCGAGCGCGTGGTCGGAATGCCGAGCGCTGAACATGGCTTCGCTGACGATGTATTCGCGCAGCACCGGCCCGAGCGCGGCGCGGCCGTCGCCGCGGCGCGAAAACGGGGTGGGGCCGGAGCCCTTGAGCTGGATGTCGCGGCGGATGCCGTCCTTGTCGATGACCTCGCCGAGCAGGATGGCGCGGCCGTCGCCGAGCTGGGGCACGAAATGCCCGAACTGGTGGCCGGCATAGGCCATGGCGATCGGCTCGGCGCCCTCGGGCAGGCGTTTTCCGGAGAGGATTTCGGCGCCTTCCGGCGTCGAGAGCTGGTCGGGATCGAGCCCGAGCTGGATGGCCAGCTCCCGGTTCAGCTTGATCAGCCGGGGGGCGGCAACCGGGGTCGGCGCCACGCGGGCGAAGAAATTCGCCGGCAGGGCCGCATAGGTGTGCTCGAAGGGGAATTGCAGCGTCATGGGGCTCAAGATAGGCGCGGGGAGGGCCTTTTTCGAGCCCAAAACAGCCGCCGCATTCGGTTGCCGCCCCTCGTTCCCTCGGCTAAACCCTCCCGCAATTCGGGACAGGCTTTTAGCCCCCAATTCGACCCCTCCGACAGCAGTTTTCTGGAAATTCCATGCATCGTTACCGGTCCCACACCTGCGGCGCGCTCCGCGAGAGCCACATTGGCGAACAGGTCCGTCTCTCCGGCTGGTGCCATCGCATCCGCGACCACGGCGGTGTGCTGTTCATCGACCTGCGCGACCATTACGGGCTGACGCAGGTCGTCGCCGACCCGGACTCGCCGGCGTTCAAGACCGCGGAAAAGCTGCGCTCGGAATGGGTGGTGCGGATCGACGGCAAGGTGCGCCGCCGCCCGGCGGGTACCGACAATGCGGAACTCGCCACCGGCCTGGTCGAGGTCTATGTCAGCGAGATCGAGGTGCTGGGTCCGGCGGCCGAGCTGCCGATGCCGGTGTTCGGCGATCAGGAATATCCTGAAGACATCAGGCTGAAATACCGCTTCCTCGATCTGCGTCGCGACAAGCTGCACGCCAACATCATCAAGCGCGGCCAGATCATCGACTCCATCCGGCGCCGCATGAAGGAACAGGGCTTCTTCGAGTTCCAGACGCCGATCCTGACGGCGTCCTCGCCGGAAGGCGCACGCGACTTCCTGGTGCCGTCGCGCCTGCATCCCGGCAAGTTCTATGCGCTGCCGCAGGCGCCGCAGCAGTTCAAGCAGCTGACGATGATCGCGGGCTTCGACCGCTACTTCCAGATCGCGCCGTGTTTTCGCGACGAGGACGCGCGTGCCGACCGTTCGCCCGGCGAGTTCTATCAACTCGACGTCGAGATGAGCTTTGTCACGCAGGACGACGTGTTCGGCGCGGTCGAGCCGGTCATGCGCGGGCGTGTTCGAGGAGTTTGCCGAAGGCAAGCACGTCACCAAGAAATTCCCGCTGATTCCCTATGGCGAGGCCGTGCGCAAATACGGCTCCGACAAGCCGGACCTGCGCAACCCCATCCTGATGCAGGAAGTCTCGGAGCATTTCCGCGGCTCCGGCTTCAAGGTGTTCGCGCGCATGCTCGAAGACCCGAAGAACCAGGTCTGGGCCATCCCGGCTAAGGGCGGCGGCTCGCGCGCTTTCTGCGACCGCATGAATTCGTGGGCGCAGGGCGAGGGACAGCCCGGCCTCGGCTACATCATGTGGCGCGAAGGCGGCGAGGGTGCGGGTCCGCTTGCCAACAACATCGGGCCGGAGCGCACGGCCGCGATCCGCGACCAGCTCGGCCTGAAGGAGGGCGACGCCGCCTTCTTCGTCGCCGGCGATCCCGAGAAATTCTGGAAGTTTGCCGGCCTTGCGCGCACCGAAACTTGGCGAGGAGTTGAAGCTGATCGACAAGGATCGCTTCGAACTCGCCTGGATCGTCGACTTCCCGATGTACGAGTGGAACGAAGAAGAAAAGAAGATCGACTTCTCGCACAACCCGTTCTCGATGCCGAACATGGAGCCCGACGCGTTCCTGGCGCTCGATCCGAACGACAAGGAAACGCTGCTCGGCTTGAAGGCGATCCAGTACGACATCGTGTGCAATGGCGTGGAGCTGTCATCGGGCGCGATCCGAAACCATCGTCCTGACGTCATGAAGAAGGCGTTCGCGATTGCCGGGTATCCAGAGGAGGTGCTGGAGGCCAAGTTCGGCGGCATGCTGCGCGCCTTGTCGCTGGGCGCGCCACCGCACGGCGGCATTGCTCCGGGTATCGACCGCATCGTCATGCTGCTCTGCGGCGAGGAGAACCTGCGCGAGGTGGTGCTGTTCCCGATGAACCAGCGCGCCGAGGACCTCATGATGGGCGCGCCCTCGGAGGTCGCGCAAAAGCAGCTGCGCGAGCTCCACATCCGGCTCAACCTGCCGGACAAGGGCTAGCTCACAGTCCCGTCGACGCCTCGATCCGGAATTGCGCCAGCGCAATGCCCGGATCGGTCCTCAGCAGGTCGAGGAACTGCATCGCCGGGACCTTGGCGAGCGGCGTGAGCTTGATCGTGAGCGTCTGTCTTGGCGTCGTCACGAAGCTGACGAGCGCGTTCACAGCGGTTGCAGTATCCGGGTTTGCCGCCGCCTTTTCGCCGAACGCCTTGATGCTGTCGATGATCGCGTCACGCGCGGCGTCGCGGCCGACCCCTTGGGTGCGGGCATATTGCGCGACGAGAATGTCGATGGCGCCGAGGTCGCGCAGCGAAAGCTCGAGCGCGCCGGCCTCGATCTGGGCCGCCATCTTCGTTGCCTGTTTCGGGTCGGGCGAGAAAATTTCGCGCGGCACGTTGGCGAGCGAGAATCGCGCCGACGCTTTAAGCAGTTCGCCGATCTCGAGCTTGAAGGGATCGAGCGCCAGGGTGCCGGCGCCTTCGGACCAGGCCGCACCGATGTCGGCGTCGATCGCCGCCTTGTCCATGCCGGCGACGAGGAGGGGCAGGAAGGCGGGGTTGGCGGGGTCCAGCGGCGACGTCATTTTGGTGACGAGATGCGCGCGGGTCGGGATGCTGCCGATCAGCTGATCCCAGTTGAAGTTGAACGTGTCGATATTGACCTGCTTTCGCCCGTCCTTGGCGGGAGCGATGACGTCCTTGATCTCGATGCCGTCAATCAGTCGAAACACCAGGAGGGCGTTGTCCGGCGAGGGCGGCTGACCCGGATTCGCCGCTACTTGCGCGCCAAAGCGGAGCAGATTGGGCAAGTCGAACGATTTCAGCGCAAAGCGCCCGGCCTTGAACGGACCGGTCGGCCCGCGGCCATCCAGGCCTTCGAAAACGAAATCGCTCTTGCCCTTGTCCAGATTGAACCGCAGCGCGGACATCTTCAGCGGACCTTGCGGCGTCTCAACGGACAGCCCGCGTATCGTGCTCTCGCCGATATGGAGGCCCTCATACAGCTTGGCCGTCCTCTCGATCATCTCGCGCGACTGCGACGCAGTGGGAGTGGTCCCGGCCTGCGGCAGCAGCGCCAGAAATTCCGTCAATTGAAACATTGACGGCCGCACGCCGACATTGTCGATCGTGAATCCGTCGATCCGCATGCGGACGCCCTGCGCCGAGGAGACATCGTAGCTCCCGACCGAGATCTGGCGGTAAAGCCGCTGAACGCCGTCGTCTTTCGACCTCTGCGGATCGAACAGGGCGGCCACCGCGGCAATGTCGAAATCGATGTTGGAAAAGCCGGCGATGCGGCCGGTCATCTTGTCCGGCTTTCCAGACCGCAACGAGGTCATCATGAACGTCGCTTCGTCGCCGCGCCAGGTGGCGATCTTGCCGTCCTTGATGCCCTCGAGGGTGAGCCTGGAATAGACGAATTCGGCTCCGCCAGGCATCGTCTTGGTCGCATCGATTTTTGCACTGACGGTGGGCGACGTAATCGATGACGCGGAAAGGGTCGCGAATTGCGCGGTCAAAGACCGGTACACGTCGACCGACGACGCAGCTCCGGCCGGCCGTTCCATGCGGCTCGGTCCGGCCAGGTCTTTGGCGACAATCTTCGGCACCTTGTAGGTCGTGCGCCCCACGGCCGGAGCCGCCAGCTCCATGCTGACCTCGAAGTCGGAAATCTCAGTCAGATCGGCTGAGAACCGATTATCGCCTGTCGAACTGACACCCGACGCGGTCAGATTTGCGATTTTGACGGAAACGGGCGGCTGCGCAGCCGACTCGCCTATGATATCCGCGATCGTGAGTGTGCGATTCCAGATATCGTACGACAGCTTGCCGTGGCTCGCCTTGCCGCCTGCACTGCGGATTTGCTCGAAGGCGGCATCAACCTCGGCGCTGACCCGATGCTGGACATAGAAGAGGAAGCTGAAATAGCCGCCTGCCGCGATCACAAGGGCGCCGATCAGGCCCAGCAGGGGCTTCTTCATCGTCAACTCCGGATTGTGCGGGGAGTGCTACCGGTATTTTCGGTCGCGCGGTCGAACTAAGCAAGGCCTTGTGCGCGGCCCAATGGTTTTGTAGCCGGGGCCTGTCGGAAGCCGTGGCGCCGGATGTTGCGCGCGAGCCGCTTGCACGCGCTTCACATCCGGCTCAATCTGCCGCAAAACCAAGACAAGTCTCCGATATCTTGATTGTCGGAGCGGAGGAAGCCCGCGGGGGAAGAGTGCATGTCGTCAAATTCTGAAGATCTCTATTCCGCGGCGCTGGCCTATCATCGCCTGCCACGGCCGGGAAAGCTCGAAATCCAGGCCACCAAGCCGCTCGCCAACCAGCGCGACCTGGCGCTGGCTTATTCGCCCGGCGTCGCGGCCGCCTGCACCGAGATCGCGAAAAATCCGGCTGACGCGGCCGCCTATACTGCGCGCGCCAATCTGGTCGCCGTCGTCTCCAACGGTACCGCCGTGCTCGGCCTCGGCAATATCGGCCCGCTTGCTTCCAAGCCTGTCATGGAAGGCAAGGCGGTGCTGTTCAAGAAATTCGCCGGGATCGACGTGTTCGACATCGAGATCGCCGCCGACACGATCGAGCGCGTGGTCGAAACGGTGGCGGCGCTGGAGCCGACCTTCGGCGGCATCAACCTCGAGGACATCCGCGGACCGGAATGCTTCGAGATCGAGGCGCAGCTGAAAGCGCGCATGAAGATCCCGGTGTTCCACGACGATCAGCACGGCACCGCCATCATCGTTGCGGCTGCGATCGTCAACGCGCTGCAGCTCAACGGCAAGAAGCTGCCGGACGTGAAGATCGTCGCCTCCGGCGCGGGCGCGGCTGCGATTGCGACCCTTAATCTCCTGGTGTCGATGGGCGCCAAGCGCAGCAACATCTGGGTCTGCGACATCGACGGCGTCGTGCATGAGGGACGCAACACCCAGATGGATCGCTGGAAGGCGGTTTATGCGCAGAAGACCAATGCGCGCGTGCTGGCCGACGTGATCGGCGGGGCGGATATCTTCATCGGCCTGTCGGCGCCAAACGTGCTGAAGCCCGAGATGGTCAAGCAGATGGCGGACAAGCCGCTGGTGATGGCACTCGCCAATCCCGTGCCGGAAATCATGCCCGACGATGCGAGGGCGGCGCGTTCGGACGCGATGATCTGCACCGGCCGCTCCGACTTCCCGAACCAGGTCAACAACGTCCTCTGCTTCCCCTTCATCTTCCGCGGCGCGCTCGACGTCGGCGCTACGGCGATCAACGAAGACATGAAGCGTGCGGCGGTCGATGCGATCGCCCAGCTCGCGCGCGATCCGCCATCTGATGCGGTCGCCCACGGCTTCGACGCCGGCGAGACGCAAGGTTTTGGTCCGGGTTCGCTGATCCCGAGTCCGTTCGATCCGCGCCTGATCCTGCGCATCGCGCCGGCAGTGGCAAAAGCGGCGATGGAGTCCGGCGTCGCGACGCGGCCGATCACGAATTTCGACGAATATTGCGCCCAGCTGCAGCGCTATTCATTCCGCTCCGGCCTCACCATGAAGCCGGTATTTGCGAAAGCGAAGACCCAGCCGGTACGCGTGATCTATGCGGAGGGCGAGGACGAGCGCGTACTGCGCGCCACCCAGGTGGTGTTGGAAGAGAAAATCGCGCGTCCGATCCTGGTCGGGCGTCCCTCGGTGGTGGAGACGCGCATCAAGCGCTTCGGCCTGGCGATCAAGGCCGGCCGCGATTTCGACCTCATCAATCCCGAGGACGATCCGCGCTACCGCGCCTATGTGCAGTCCTATATCGACATCGCCGGCCGCCGCGGCGTCGACCCCGGATGCGGCGCGCACGGTGGTGCGCACCAACAACACGGTGATCGCGGCACTAGCGGTGGCGCGCGGCGAGGCCGACGCCATGCTGTGCGGCGTCGAAGGCCGCTACATGCACCACCTTCGCCATGTGCGCGAGATCGTCGGCTATCTGCCGGGGATCAGCGAGTACGCCGCGTTGTCGCTGCTGATCAGCAGCAAGGGCGCGCATTTCATCGCCGACACCCAGGTGCGGCCGAACCCGAGCGCCGAGGAACTGGCGGAAGTGGCTTCGCTGGCCGCGCTGCACGTACAGCGCTTCAACATCAAGCCGAAGATCGCATTCGTGTCACATTCCGATTTCGGCAGCTATGATACGGACTCCTCGCGCAAGATGCGGCGGGCAACGCAACTCCTGAAGGAGAAACACCCGGAGATCGAGGCTGACGGCGAGATGCAGGGCGATACCGCGTTATCGGCGGTGGCGCGGGATCTGGTCCTGCCGCAATCCAATCTGGAAGGCGAGGCCAATATCCTGATCATGCCGAACCTCGATGCGGCCAACATTGCCTATCAGATGATCAAGTCGCTCGCCGACGCCTTGCCGGTGGGGCCGATCCTGATCGGCCCGGCGCGCCCGGCGCATATCCTCACCCCGTCGGTGACGGCGCGCGGCATCCTCAACATGACGGCGGTGGCTGCGGTCGAGGCCCAGGAACGGGCCGGCCGCCAGCAACCGAGCCTGTTCGGCTAATTCACGTCAGGATTGCGGATTCATTGATGATTTGAAAAGCGGAAGCGGAACGCCCATAATCGTGGCCGCGACATCCGCTTTTTGCATTTGAGAGGACCGTCATGCCAGCGTTGATCACTTTCGGGCGGATATTGTTTGCCGTGCTGTTCGTCTACACCGGGGCGAGCAAGCTGGTGGCGATCCCGCAGACCGCGGAGTTCATCGCTTCCAAGGTGACCATTCCGTCATTGCTGGCGCCCTATACCGCCCAGCTCGAAACCCTGGCCGGGATGAGCATGCCGCAACTGCTGGCGATCGGCGTCGGCGCCTTCGAGGTCGTTGCAGGCCTGATGATCGCGATAAATTTCCTGGCGCGGTTCTTCGCGATTCTGCTGATCTTCTTCGTGATTCTCGCGACCTTCTATTTCCACGATTTCTGGAGCCAGACGCCGGCCGATCCCAAGGCGATCATCGATGCGCTGAAGAACCTCTCGATCATCGGCGCGCTGTTCATCATCGCCGGCTACGGCAAGGGGCCGCGCTCGGTCGAACCGGCCTACGGGGACGTTTAGGAAGGGGCCTAGCGCCTCCATGGCGTGACGGTCACGCCGTCGGCGGGATCGAGCATTTCGGCCGTGCCGGGCTTCAGGCCATGCGCGGCCAGGATCTGCTCCGGCGTGCGCGGACCGCACGCCCGGGAAACACGGCTCGCCGCCGGGCAGCCGCACCCTGGGCGCCACCGACAGCCAGAACGCGTCATAGCGGTCCATGAACATCTCGAACACGGTGGGGCCGCCGATGATGGCGACGGTTCCCGAGCTGACGTCTGCGCGTTCGCAGGCTGCCTCGAACGCGGCGCCGGCAGGGTTCCACAGCAGGGCGTTGGGCTGGGACGTATCGGGCGCGAGATCCGCGACCTTGCGGGTCAGGATGACCCGCTTGCGCCGGGGCGAATTCGGCTGCTGCTCGTGGGAATGGCGGCCGTGCACGATCAGCGCGGCGCGGTCGAGGGCGGCGGTGAAGAAGCGCTTGTCGCCCTCGAACTTCAACTCGTCCGGCATCGCGTTCTGCGCATTGGCCAGCATGCCATCGCTGGAGACGATGACATAGCCTTCGAAGCGCAACGCCGGCATCGCGAGCCGCAGGTCTTACTGCGATACGTCCGTCACCACGCTGCTGAGCGGGCGGGAGCTCATGGTCGGAAGCTTCAGCTCCTTGATGACGGCTTCGTCATATTGCGGCAGCGACTGCACGGGCGCCTTGGCGCGCATCGCGACGACCTTGTAGCCGCCGGCCTTCAGCTTCTTCAGGAGCTCGGGAAGGAATTCGGCGGTGTGCTTCTGATAGTCGTGCATGAGAAGGATGCCCTTGCCCTTCTTCTCGAGGCCCTTCATCACGAGATCCATCGGCTTCGTTCCACGGTACTTGAAGTCGAAGGAGTCGATATCGCAGGAGAAGCTCGCGATATTGCGCTCACCGAGATAGGTGAGCATTTCCGGCGGATGCTGCAGCGCCGGGAAGCGGAAGAATGGCGCCGGTGACACGCCGCCCAGCGCCCACTTCACGGCGCTGATGCCCTTCTCGATCTCCTCCTTGCGCTGGTCCTCGGAGAGCTTCTTGTTGACAAGCGCGACATGCGACCAGGTGTGGGTGCCGATGGTGTGGCCGGCGGCGTACACCTGCTTGATGATCTCCGGGTAGTAGGTCGCGTGCTTGCCGATGGTGAAGAAAATGCCGGTCGTGCATTCCTCGGCCAGCGCCTTCAGCACCGCCGGCGTGTTGTTGAGCCAGGGGCCGTCATCGAAGGTCAGCACGACTTCCTTCTCTTTCAGGAAGTCCAGCTCCTTGAAGTGCTCGAAGCCGAAGCCGGGGCCGCCGGTCGTGTCGATCTCGACCGTGCGGCCGACACCGAGCGCATTCGGATTGGTGCACGCCGCGCGCGCGGGCTGCGGCGGTTGAGCCGCTGCGGCTGCGGGAGCAGGGGCGGGCGCCGCCGCTGCGGCCGGTGCTGCCGCGGCCGGCTTGGCCGCCGGAGCCTGCGACCACGCTGCGCTGGAGGCGAGCAGCGAAATCGTGCTCACAACAATAAGACCTGCCGCAATACGCATGTTGTTTTCCCTGAAGTTTTCCCTGTGCCCGCGACCGGCCATATAGGCCTCGTCCGGGTCCATTCCTGGCCCTGTCGGATAATACCCTAGTAGGAGCGGCCCCGCCAACGCAACGACGCGGGAGACACATCCTCCGATTTGTCGCCGGACCGGTTAACTTACGGGCCGTTACGAAGCCGCCAGCGCCCGCGCAACGGCGGTCTTCACCCGCGTATCCGTGGGCTCGACGCTTTCGGCGAACACCTCCGAAATATATCCCTCGCGGCCGACCAGGTATTTGTGGAAGTTCCAGCGAGGAACCTCCTTGGGTCGCGCTTCGGCGGCCCATTTGTAGAAGGGATGCGCGTTCGGCCCCTTCACGACCACCTTGCCCGCGATCGGAAACGTGACGTGATATTGCTGCTGCGTCGTCTCGGCGATCTCCTTGGCCCCGCCCGGTTCCTGCCCGCCGAAATCATTGGACGGCACGCCGATGATGACGAGGCCGCGGTCGCGGAACTCGGTCCACAATTCCTGCAAGCCGGCATATTGCGGGGTGTAGCCGCACAGCGAGGCCGTGTTGACGATCAGCATCGGCTTGCCGGTGAATTCGGCAAGCCTGATGTCGGTGCCCGACAGGGCCGGGAACGAGAAGGCGTAGGCCGAGATCTTGCTCATGGCGGCGCCCTGCGCCCGCACCGTGCGGGAGCCGATGGATTCACCCGCCACGGCCAAAGCTGCCGCGATGAATGTCCTGCGGTCGATCATGGCCACCCCCTTTGAAGATGTTGCGGGATGACAGCATAGCGCGGCGGAGCGCTTCGGTGCCTTCAACAAGCCGTTAGATGCGCCGCCGCTGATGGCTTCAGCGCAGCCGGACGATGAAATCGGTGCCTTCGCCGGTCTCGCCCTGGTTGATGCCCTGGTCGGACACCACGATCGAGCCGCCTGTGGTCAGCGCCTCCGCGATCCTGGCCATCACGTCCTGCGGGATGGTGATGCGGTCCAGCGCCTCGGCCGGTGTATTCGGGGCCGGCGCGGGCTTTGCCTGAACAGGGGCGGGCGCTGCGCCCTTGCGACCGCGCGCCGGGCGCTCGTCGTCGTCGTTCTTTGTCGCGTTGCGCGCGGTGACCGGCAGCGACACCACCGACCAGCGCAGCAGGTTCGGGTCGTTCTTGTCGCTCTCGGCGGTGAACACATGGGTGCCGATCAGCTTGTCGCTCGGCGCGATGGTCACGGGCACGTCGAACACCGGCTTGAAGTTCTGCCGGACATAGAGCTTGCCGTCCTTGCGGCTGATGAAGACCGCGACCTGGCCTTCGCGCTTCAATTCCGGCTTCGGCTTTTCCTGGCCGGGCAGCCGCGAAACATCCTTCTTCGCCGGCGTTTCAGCGGCGGGCGCTTCGGTGACGGTCTTGGCGGGCGCGGCGGGTTTTTCGGCGGCCTTCTCCGGCGCCTTCTCAGCTGCTTTGGGTGCCTCGGCCTTGACGGGATCCGCCTTTACAGTGTCAGCCTTGGGCGCGTCTGCCTTCGCAGCCTCAGTCGGTTTGACGTCGTCAGGCTTGGCTTCGACCTTTGCCTCGGCCTTCTCAGCCTTCGGCTCGGCAACCTTCTCCTCGGCCGTCGCGGTTGCGGTGGCAGGGCTGGCCGTGATCTCGCCGGTCACGATCTCGCCGGACTTGTCGTCGGTAACAGTCGTTTCCGCTGCCTTGGCGGGGGCGGCATCGGACTTGGCCGTCTCGCTCTTGCCGCCTTCCGGCTTGGCTTCCCCGGTCTCGGTTTCCTCGACCTTGGTGGCTTCCATCTTCACCGGCGTCGCCTCGCCGGATGCGGCGGCGGGCGAAGCATCCGACATGGTGACCACCGCATTGGCGGGCATCGCGTTGCTGGCATCCGCGGTCTGGGTGAGGGCGTGGCCGACCGTCGAGCGCAGCTCGAGCTTCACCTCGGCTGTGTCCGTAGCCTTGCCGATTTCCTTGGTCGCGTCGGCGCCCTTGTCGGATTTGACGCCGAGCGGCGCATCGACCTGCGGCGCCTCGTCGGCAACCGGCTGCTGCGGCGCGACCTTCTGCGTGATCAGCAACGGATGCGAGAACGGCGCCGGCGTCATCTCGCCCGGCGTGACCAGCACGCGTGCGCCCATCTTGGTCCAGTTCCACATCTTCACGGCAAACGCCTGCGGCATGCGGATGCAGCCATGCGAGGCGGGATAGCCCGGCAGCACACCCTGATGCATCGCCACACCCGACCAGGTGATGCGCTGCATGAACGGCATCGGTGCGCCGCTGTAGATGTTGGAGTGGTGCATCTTGTGCTTCTGGATGATGCTGAACACACCCATCGGCGTCGGATGTCCCTTCATGCCGGTCGAGACCCGGTCTTCGGCGAACAGTCCGTTGGAATCGTAGATGCGCACCTTCTGCTGATCGATCGAAATCGAGATGATCAGCGGGCCCTGCGGCTTCGCAGTGCTTTCCTTCTCGGCGGCCTGCGGTTTCTTGTCGGCGGCGTTGCGACGGACTTTTGGCTTGCGCGGCTGCGGCGGGCGGTAATAGCCGGTGTCGTGATCATTCCAGTAGTACAGCGCGGCTTCGGCCGGGGAGGCGGCGGCGACTGCGCCGGCAGCGGTCAAGATCACGGCAAAGCCGGCAGTGGAAATCCGATGTCCGCTCACACGTATATTCCCTAGAATCCCGAAAGTTCGTTGTCGCAGAGGCTACCCGGGTTCACCAGCGTAAGGCTTCAAATCGCTGCGATTTTCGCTTCAAGCGTAGCAAAAAAGCCTCACATTCGGTTAAACGCCGGAGGATCGCAGGCTACCACCAGCCTTTTCGTGCGGCATTGCAGCACTACATAGGCGGCGGACCCACCCGCGGAGTGCAGTGCTTCATGCCAGCCCAAGCCATCGACCAATATGACAATTTGCGGAAGAGCCGAGGCGCGCTTGCGGCTGCACTGGGGCTGTTTCTCGTTGCTTCTTCGGCGCTGGGGTTGGCCACCCCGGCGCAGGCTGCGGACGAGCCGGACCTGATCTTCCGCCGCTCCACCGTCTTCAAGCTGCTCAGCCCCAACGACAAGCTCGCGACCTACGGCGTCGACGACCCCGAGGTCGACGGCGTGGCCTGCCATTTCACCGTGCCGGAGAAGGGCGGCTTCAAGGGCTGGCTCGGGCTCGCCGAGGAGGTCTCCGACATTTCGCTGGCCTGCCGCCAGGTCGGGCCGATCCACTTCAAGAACAAGATGGAGCAGGGCGACGACATGTTCCGCAAGCGCCGCTCGCTGTTCTTCAAGAAAATGCAGATCGTCCGCGGCTGCGATGCCAAGCGCAACGTGCTGGTCTACATGGTCTATTCGGACCGGTTGATCGAGGGTTCGCCGAAGAATTCCACCTCCTCGGTGCCGATCATGCCGTGGGGCACGGCCGATGCGGCCGTGCAGAAGTGCGGCGAGTTCGTTCAATAGGTTAGCCCCGAACGCCGAGACCCCTTTAGCTTTTTGTTTGAGCATGATCTCCGCGCAAACGCTGCGCGTTTGTCGCGAGGGAAAACCGCTTCACACTTTTCCGGATCATGCTCTAGCGCCGCTGCGGCGCCGGGCGGGTCCAGGGTTCGATGCGGACCTTGGGGTCGCGGCAGCCGACGAGGTGCAACAGCTGCTGCGGCGAAGAGACATTGCCGTGGTAGCTGAAGCTGCCTTGCTGCGACATGGCCCCGCAATTGGATTGCCCTGCCTGCATTTGCTTAGGATTGCCCGCCTCGGACCGGCCGCTTCCCTTCATTTGCTCAACAATCGGCTTGCCGGTTTTACGGGTCGGGGAGGTGCTGCCAACATCGATGTTGCCATTGCCCACGACGGCGATCCCTCTGCTGATGGATGGTTACAACGCGCCAACGGCCCACAAGGTTGCGCGCTGTCTTCGTAAGTCGCGCCGAATTGCAGACCGGTTCACGCCCGCGCCGCAACAAAAATCGGATGGGCTCGGCCAATGGACCATGTCGCAAGCGGTCATTGGCCCAGTCCCGTGTCCGGCTGGCGGCTATCCTGAAACCATTGAGTTTTTTCTCCGAATATTTCGTCCAGACCGTTCCGGCGAAACAATTCTCCCACCCACGAAACCATTTTCCACTTTCGGTGCAGATGTCCGGAAACAGCCCTTGGGTATCAAGCTGCCCAGCAAACGACGCTTGCCGGATGATCTTGGAGACAGATTGATGCGGACCCTCAGCTTCATCCTCGCCTTCGCCTTCCTGCTCGCCGGACCTTCCATGGCCGGATCGTCGGACAATTTGCCGGCTGCGGGCGCCTTCGCCTATAACGGCGCGCCCACCGTGCATGCCGCCCCTCTCGTGCTTGCCGCGCGATAAGAAGTCCGAGCCGATCAAGTCAGAGTGTAAGGCCATCATGCTCCTTCGTTCCTGCATCGCGGCGATCGCCACCTTCCTGCTTCTCCTCGGTTCGGCCCAGGCGCAGATGCGCACCCAGCCGAGACTGCCCGACGCGCGCGCCGAGTTCGTGCGGCAGTGCGCGCCCCACATGGTGGGCCGCTGGGCGCATCCTGAATCCGTATGCGGCTGCCTGCACGACTACGCCGCCGCCACCGTCGAGGACAGCGACCTGCGCGAGGCGCTGTTGCGCGGCATCAGCGAGACCGGCGTGCCGACCATCGAGACCCACTGGGTGCCGCCGGCCAAGCAGTCGCTGATCGCGGCGACCTTCACCAAGATTGCCAAGCCGACCTTGCAATGCATGTTCGAGCCGGCAACGCCGCAGGCGCAGGCCAGCTCCGGCGGCTAGTCCGCTCGACACCCCCACGAACGCTGTTGTAACCGTTTTGCCCGATGCCGCCCGAGCACGCGCGGCCGATTCGGGGAGAGAACGCATGCCGTGGGTGAGGACCCTTGCGCCACTGCTGGCGCTGCTCGCTCATTCGTTTGCCGCGCAGGCTGCCCCCGACGAGGAGCGGCTCGGAAAATCCGCCGGCTACCCGCTCGGCACGCCCGCCACCTGGTTCTATGACGAACGCGTCCGCGTCGGGTCGTTCAGCCATCTCGACGAGATCCTTGCGCACAACACGCTGCCAAAATCGACAACGCCGCTGCCGCTGCCGCAAGCGGCCGGCGCGCCCGCGATCGGCTATCGCTTTTCGGACAGGGAATATTCGCTCGACGATTTCCTCAGCCATCAGCGCGTGACCGGCTTCCTGCTGATCAGGAACGGCGAGGTGATCGCGGAGCGATACCAGTATGCCCGCCGCCCGCAGGACCGGTTCGTGTCGCATTCGATGGCGAAATCGATCGTCAGTATCGCGGTCGGATTTGCGCTCGCGGAAAAGAAGATCGATTCGCTCGACGACAAGGTCGGCAAATACGTGCCGGAGCTGAAGGGCCGCGCCTATGGCGAGAGCACGATCCGCAACATGCTGCGCATGGCCTCGGGCGTGAAGTTCAGCGAGGAGTACAGCGGCAGCGATGATCTGTCCCGCTTCAACCGGCTGCGCGTCACGCAAGGGTCGATGGCGGCCCTCAGGGCATTCGACACGCGCGAGTCGGAGCAGGGCACGCGTTTTCCACTACGCTTCCAGCCAGACGGTGGTGTTGACGGTGCTGATGCGCGCGGTGACCGGGATGTCGCTCAGCGAATATCTGACGCCGCGGCTGTGGCAGCCGATGGGCGCGGAAGCCGATGCGACGTGGGTCAGGACGATGGACGGCACCGAAGCCGGAGCGGGAAGCTTCAACGCGATCCTGCGCGATTACGGCCGGCTCGGCGTTCTCCTCGCCAATGAGGGCGCCGTCGGCGACAAGCAGATCATTCCGAAGGAGTATCTGCGGGAGGCGACCGACTGGCATCGCCAGCCGGATGCGTTCCGGCCGGAGCGGGCGACGCCTTTCTTCGGCTATGGCTACCAGTTCTGGCTGTTCCCCGGCGAGAAGCGGAGGTTTGCGCTGCTCGGCGTCTACGGCCAGTCGATCTTCGTCGACCCCGAGCTGAAGCTCGTGATGGTCATCACGGCAGCTGCCAAGAACGCCAGCGTCGGCAAGGAATCCTTTGCCCGCGAGCGCAGCGCACTGTGGCGCGGCATCGTCGCGAAATACGGCAGTTGGTAGGCTAGCGCGACTTTTAGGTTCAGCGACTCTTGGGCCCGAGCCGGGGCACGCATTTGCGGGTGCGCTGGACGCCAGCCGTCGTCATCTGCGCGCCCTGGACTTCCTTGATCTGCCCGGCCGGGCAGGAGCCGTCGTCCACCATGATCTTCTGGCCGAGCCTGATTTCCCCGATGTCCTGTTCGCGCGACACGATTTGCGCGTGCGCGATGCCGGCGCTCGCCAGCAGCGCAAGAGCAGCGAGGGTGAGGGCGGCCCGCATCTATTTGCTCTGGATCTTCACGCCGCCGGGGCCGACATTGATCTGCAATCCCTCCGGCTGCTGCTTCGCCTGGTAGAGATTGTAGCTGAGCACGCCGACGGCAACGAGCAGCACGCCGATGATCAGGTAGAGCACGTTCTTGTTGTCCGCCATCCGGCCTCTCCGCAGCCACTGCTGCGACGAATTGTATGGGCACGTCTGTGATTCTGAAAGGCAGGCCGCCCTCCACAAGATCGGGCGAAGTATGCTTTGATTGTTCCATCACGCCGCTCCCGAGGGACAAGAAACCAACATGAACGCCGATACCCAACAGCGCATCCTCGATGCCGTCGACGCCGGCTTTGACGCGCAGCTTGCGACCACCGCCGACTTCATCGCCATCCCCTCGACCCGCGGTGCGGAGGGACCGTGCCAGGACATGATCGGCGATCTCCTGCGCGAACGCGGCTATGAGGTCGATGACTGGCATCTCGATCTCGACGACCTCAAGGATCTGCGCGGCTACGGCCCGATCGCGCATGATTTCTCCAAGGCGCGCAGCGTGGTCGGGACCTACCGGCCGGCGACCAATGCCGGAAAGTCGCTGATCCTGCAGGGCCACTGCGACGTGGTGCCGGCCGGCCCGCTCGACATGTGGGAGACGCCGCCGTTCTCGCCGGTCGTCAAGAACGGCAGGATGTACGGCCGCGGCGCCTGCGACATGAAGTCGGGCACGATCGGCGCGCTCTACGCGCTCGATGCGATCAAGGCGGCCGGCTTCAAGCCGACCGCGCGGATTCATTTCCAGAGCGTGATCGAGGAGGAAAGTACCGGCGTCGGCGCGCTCTCCACCTTGCAGCGCGGCTATCGGGCGGACGCCTGCTTCATTCCGGAGCCCACCGGCGGCAAGATGGTGCGCTCGCAGGTCGGCGTGATCTGGTTCCGGCTGCGCGTGCGCGGCATTCCCGTGCATGTGGCGCATGCGGGCTCCGGCTCGAATGCGATCATGGCGGCCTATCATCTGATCCACGCGCTGCAGAAGCTCGAGGTGGAGTGGAACGAGCGCGCCAAGGCCGACCGCCATTTCAAGACGCTGGTGCATCCGATCAACTTCAATCCCGGGATCATCAAGGGCGGCGACTGGGCCTCCAGCGTGCCGGCCTGGTGCGACGTCGATTGCCGCATCGCCGTGCTGCCGGGCTGGTCGGTCGCCGATTGCCAGAAGGAGATTCTGGCCTGCGTCTCCGCCGCCTCGCGCGATCACCGCTTCCTCTCCAACAACCCGCCCGAGGTCGAATGGTCCGGCTTCCTGTCGGAAGGCTATGAGCTGGTGAATTCCGCCGAGCCGGAAGCCGCGTTCGGCAAGGCGTTCACCGCCGTCTATGGCGGCGCGGTCGAGGACCTCGTCTTCACCGCGCTGACCGACACGCGCTTCTACGGGCTCAACTACGACATCCCGAGCCTGTGCTTCGGCGCCAGCGGCGAGGCGATGCACGGCTTCAACGAATATGTCGACCTGGAGTCGCTGCGGAAGTCGACCAAGGCGACCGCGCTGTTCATCGCCGAATGGTGCGGGGTGGAGAAGAGCGTAGAACCCTCATGGTTAGGAGCCGCGCAACCGTCTCGAACCATGAGGCCGTGAGCTCGGGCCTGCATCCTTCGAGACGCCGCTTGCGCGGCTCCTTAGGATGAGGGTTATGCAGTTCACAACGACAGGAAAGCAGCCGATTAAGACTTCGTTCACTGTAGTTGTTAGACTGCGATTCAAATTTTATCGCCGATAGTCGACGCGCTCCTGCGGGCTTTCGTTGCAAACAGCGGCCGCAACCCGCCTCGCCTTGAATCGGATGAACAGTATGGCGATCGCGCATCAAGCGCATTGTGCCGATGGTCGCCGCGGATTGGCCAAATCGCAGTCGTGGCGGAATCGCCTGCTGTCGTTGTCCCCAAGACTGCTGGCAATCTCTGTCGTTATCCTTGCGACGGGGGTAGGCGGGTGCGCACGCAACACGGCTCACCGCGACGTCAATCCGGTTCAGCGGGAGGCAAAGGCTTCCCCCGCTCGCTCGCCGGCGCGTGCCCGTCCTCACCCCGAAACACGGCAGGTATCCGAGTTGCGGGTTCGCCGGCCGGATCCGGCACTGCTTGCGGCTCAGCCGGCGCCCGACTGCGAATTCAAGAGAGCCGATCTCAAGGTGGTCGACCCGGATGAATGGGCTCGCTTGAAAACCGAGTACGAGCGGCAGTGTTATCGAGAAGCCGAGAGGGCGGCGCGAGACCGCCTGGGCCAGTTGCAGGCGTCCGGCATATGCGAGATCGAGCGCGTTCCGCAACAACGGTCCGTTCGATAACGAACGCAGGGTTGCGACAAGCGCCCGAGAGTTCAATCTTAAATAGTAGCTGGTCTGCCCGGTCCTTTGTGTCGCCTTAATGGCAGCACCGGCCGCTGGTCCGGATTCGGACGTCTTCCTGCCATATCACGGCACGTTTTTGTCGCGAGTTTTTCAGTCTACTGCCGTCATTGCTGGGGCGGGAAATTGCCGGGAAAGGGAAAGTTTCTGACGAATATTTAGTACGGAGAAACATTGGTGCAAACTCTTTACGAGTTACTCGGTGCGCTTCCTGACGATGATGCCGACAGGCTCAGGGCGGCATTCAGCAGCGCCGTCAAGGCCAGCCATCCCGACAACAATCCGGACGATCCCGATGCCCCGCAAAGGTTCCGGCGGGTCGTCCGTGCCTACGCCATTCTCCGCGACGAACGGCAGCGAATGACCTATGATGCGCTGCTGGCGGGGGCCGGCCAGCAGTGTGCTCTCAATCATAGGCACAAGGTCTTTGCCGCAAGCCGAAACCTGGTTCCGGACCCCATCGTAGCCGTTGTGATCGCATTCGTTTCGATCGGTGCATTCCTTCTGTTTGAGAGAGCGCTAGAGGACTTCCCGACGTTACCGCGCAGGCGCGGCAGTCATTTGCACCGGCATCGGCACTGGCGGCTGCGATGCCGACAACGCAGCGATCCGATACGATCGGCCGAGCCGGCGAACGCAACAGGCTGGATCGGATGCCGGTCTCCTCCGCGCCGGAAGCTGCCGACGCCGTCAAGGAGACGATGGCGCCAGATGCGCCGGTAGCAGATGCGTTGGCGGCAGCCAACAACACGGGCACTGTTCCGGCCAATTCCGACGTCGAAGTGAAGGACGCCAGATACTATCGACGGCAGGGCCACCGGGCCTATCGCGTCGGCGATCTGGCCCTTGCCCTCGTCGATCTTGATTTGGCGATCGAGATCGATCCGAATTTCTCCGACGCCTACATTGATCGCGCCATTGTCTTCCATCGGATGGGCGATCTGAAGCGTGCATTTGCCGACGTCACCCAGGCCAAGCGTGTTGACGAATTGAAGCCTCAGCCAACAACGCGGCCGTCCGGCAGCAATTGAATTTGCGCGGAAGCCGCACTTGGGGGCAGCAATGCCGCGCGGCTCGCGAATTTGCGTCCTGACCGGGCAGGGACAGGCTCATGGCACAAAGCGAACCGCCCTTGAGCTTCGTTGAGGCCTGCAAATACCGCTACGGCCACAACGCCTTCACGATCGCATCGAGCCCGTCGGTCAGCGCCGCCGGGCCCGGCTGCAGGATCAGCGGCGACTTGATCTCGACGATGCGGTTGTTGCGCACGGCCGGGATGTCGCTCCAGCCCGGGCGCTTCCTGATGCGGTCGGGCACGACCTTCTTGCCGCACCAGGAGGCGAGGATCACGTCGGGCGCGGCGTCGCGCACGACGTCGGGCAGTGATGATGCGGTCCTTGGCGGCCTGCTGGAAGCGCAGCGTCGGCAGCACATCCTCGCCGCCGGCGATCTCGATCAGCTCGGACACCCAGCCGATGCCTGAGATCAGCGGATCGTCCCATTCCTCGAAATAGACTTTTGGCTTTGGCGCGGGCCGCGGCGTGGCGGCGATGTCGGCGAGGCGCTGCTCGTAACCGCGCGCCAGCGTCTCGGCGCGCTCGGCTGCACCGACGATTGCGCCGAGCGTGCGGATCATCGCCAAAATGCCGTCGACGTCGCGCTGGTTGAAGACGTGGATGGCAACGCCGGCGCGGACGAGATCGGCGACGATGTCGGCCTGCAGGTCGGAGAAGGCGAGCACGAGGTCCGGCTCGAGCGCCAGGATCTTTGGAATATCCGCCGAGATGAACGCCGACACCCGCGGCTTCTCGCGCCGCACTTGCGGCGGGCGCACCGCATAGCCGGAGACGCCGACGATGCGATCCTGCTCGCCGAGCAGATAGAGCGTCTCCACCGTCTCTTCGGTGAGGCAGACAATCCGGCGGGGAGGGAACTGGCGCATCGGCGGGATTTTCTTCAAGCGACCGCCGCTCGTCACGGCGGCCATTACCTCCGACGTCATTGCCTGATTTACCTGCGCCGTCCATCCTGCGCGAAAGTAATCGCGCCAACAACAAGCCGGGAGGATCGATGTCGCTGCTGGAGAAGATTCGGGGAATGAAGATGCCGTTTGCGGAGTTGAAGGGCGTCACGTTCATCGAGGCGGAAAAGGATCGCGTCGTCGCCCAAATGGTGGTGCGGCCGGATCTCTGCACGTTGCGCAACACCATCCATGGCGGCGCCATCATGGCGTTCGCGGATTCGGTCGGCGCGGCCGCCACCGTGATCAACCTGCCGGAGGACGCCAAGGGCACCACGACGCTGGAGAGCAAGACCAATTTCATCGGCGGGGCGAAAGAGGGCTCGACCGTGACCGCGACCGCTACGCCGGTGCACCGGGGACGGCGGACCCAGGTTTGGCAAACGCGGGTGGAGACCGAGGACGGCAAGCTGGTTGCGGTCGTGACCCAGACCCAGATGGTGCTTTGAGAGGGGTTCCTACGGGGTTCCCGGCCGTCACAAATAATTAATGAATCATTAATCCGCTTTTGCCGAAAATTCAGGCGATTCAGGGGGTTGAATTCAATGTTGCGATGCACAATATTCGAGTCCTAGGGATTCGGATGCGCCTCCTCGAGGGCTACCCATGAGGAGCTTGGACTATGAAACACGTGACTTTGGCCGATCTGACGCGTCCCCGGGGAACCGTCCGGACCCTGAGCCAGCAGGAGGAACTACCCCTTCTGCGCGATCATCTCCTGAGACTGGATCGAACCAGCCGGCATGATCGCTTCCATGGCTTCATGGATGACAGTTTCATCAAACGCTACGCCGAGAAATGCGCCAACGACGGCACGCTCGTCATCGCCTATCTCGAGGACGGCGCGGTGCGCGGTGCGGCCGAGCTGCATCCGCCGCAGTCGGACGACGACATTCCCGAGGTCGCCTTCAGCGTCGAGAGCAAGGTGCGCCGCCAGGGCGTCGGCACGGTGCTGTTCCGCAAGCTGATCTCGGTGGCGCGGGCCAAGGGCTACAAGAGCCTGCGCATCACCACGGGCGCCAACAACGAAGCGATGCGGGCGCTCGCCAACAAGTTCGGCGCCCATCTGACCTTCAGCCATGGCGAATCGACGGGTGTGATCGACCTGAGCCGGCCGAGCCAGCTCGAACTGGCGCCGTCGCTGGTGGTCACGCCGATCGAGGCCGCGCAGGCGATCGCGAACTTCAACCGCGCCTATTGGCGGATCCTGTTCCGCATGTATGGCTGGGGCCGCGACAAGGCGGCCTGAGGACGCCACGACAAAAGGGCCATTCGCCGATCCGGCGAATGGCCCTTTTCATTGAAGACAGTCGTTTGAGATCAGGTCGCGACGCGCTTGCGGATGACGCGGCGCTCGACCACGACGGCGCGCTGCGCGCCCTGTTCGCCGGCAATCACGCGCGTCGCGATGCCGGTGCGCGCAGCAAGCCGGCCGGCCTTCTTCACTTCGGCCAAAACCGGCTCGACATCCATGCCCATCAGCGCAGCGGCGATCTCTGCCTGCTGCTCATGGTCTTCGGTGATACCGGCAGCGGCGAAAATCGCCTCTTCCAGGGTCGGCGGGTCGCGCCGCACGCGCCGGGTGCCGTATTTGGTCTGCCAGTCTTCGCTCATAGGGCCTCGCAAATCGCTCGCCGGATATCTAGGGACCCGAATGTTGCATTGCAATATGAAACTAACGTGGCAATGCTGCTATGCACAGAAGCTTCGGCTCGCAGGCCGAGCTTCGACTTTAATTCTGACGCGTTTTCTTCACGCGAACCGTACCCACTTCGCTCGAAAACGCTCCTAGAGTTTGTCTACTTTGGTCGCGTCGTAAATTTCGATGGTTGTCGCAGCCGCCGCGAGCTGATTGCAGTGAACGCACGAAATCGCGGGAGGCGGGGACCGCAAAATGCGTGAGCAGCGCGGCGCGATCGGCCCATTGCTCGAAGAAAACCAGCTTGAGCGGGTTCTCGCAGTCGACATGCACCGCATGCGAGATGCAGCCGGGCTCGGTGCGCGAGCGGTGCACATGCTCGAGACTGAGCCTGCGCACCTCGTCAAACGTGTCGGGCTTGGCGGTAACGCTGCCGGTGACGACGATCATGCTTCCCCCAGTGGTCTATTCTGCCGGTGCGGCGGCGGCCGCCAGATCGATCGGCTGCTGCGGCCAGCGTTTCAGCGCGGCACGGCCGGCGTCGGTCAGCACATAGATGCCGCGCTCGGCGCGATCGAACCAGCCATAGACATTGTGCAGCAGGATTTTACCGGCATCGGGAATGCGGACGCGCAGGTCGCGCACGCGCTGCGGACCGCCTGACAGCGCCGAGGCGCAGGCCAGCGCCTGCTGGCGATAGGCGGTCATGATCGGCGCGCGGGTGCTGCCGCCGATGGCGGGATCGCCGATGCGCTTGCTGTGCTCGGACGACCAGGCGCGAGCGCTTCTTCGGGTTGCGCCGCGGCGCCGTGGTCGGCGGCTTGACGATCACTTCGACGCCGCCGCTGTCGGTGACCGCGAGCATGCCGAAACCGAGGCGGCGGCAGAGATTGCGATAGCGCGCATCGCTCTCGCGGCCCTTGCCGCGCGCCGAGAGTTTTGCGGCGAGCCACACCTCGTCGGCAGCCGCCGGCGCGATCGACCGCCTGCAGGATCAGTTCGAGATTGAACGACTGCTTCAGTTCGCCGATCACGACGACCGGCGGATCGCCGCCGCTGAGCGCCACCAGATCGCAGCCGCCGATCTCGCCCTTGACCGTGAAGCCGAGCTTTTCCAGGAAGCGTTTGACGGGAAGATAAAGCGCGGTTTCCAAAGGCAGGCTCCAGCGGCGGCCAGAGCCGCAACTCACTTGGCGCCGGATTCTCAACGGAAAATCGGGCGAAGGGTTCGGCTAAACCCGTCCCGTCACCGGTATCAGCGCGCCGGTGACGGCGCTCGCGGCATCGCTGGCCAGGAACAGGATCACCTCCGCCAGTTCCTGCGGCGTCACCCATTTGGAAAAATCCGACTTCGGCATGCTGGCGCGGTTGGCGGCGGTGTCGATGATCGACGGCAGCACGGCGTTGACGGTGATCTTGCCCTTGTGCTCGGCGGCGAGCGCCTCGGTGAGGCGATGCACGCCGGACTTCGAGGCGGCGTAGGCGCCCATGCCGCTGCCTGCCTGCAGCGCGCCGAGGGCGCCGATATTGACGATGCGCGCCGCGCCGGAGCCGAGCAGATGCGGGATCGCCGCGCGCGCGGCGTTGAGCGCGGTCGTCACGTTGAGCGCGTACATGCGCTGCCAGGTTTTCGGATCGCCATCGGCGACCGTCTCGAACGCGAAGCCGCCGGCGATGTTGATCAGCGCGTCGAGCCTGCCGAAATGGGAGGCCGCCTGATCGATCGCCTTCTTCGCCTGCGCCGCATCGGTGAGATCGACGCCGCCGAGCTCGAGCCGGTGCGACGACGGTGCAGCCTGCGCCGCGGCGTAGTCGATGCCGGCGACGCGGGCGCCGCGCGCGAGCGCGATTTCCACAACGACCTTGCCGAGCGCGCCGGAGGCGCCGGTCACGACGACGACTTTTTCCTGCAACATGACGTCTCCGGCCGAGTGTGAGGAAGGCGCACACTATGGCTGCAGAAATTTGATTTGCAATGCCGTGCGATTTGGCGGCGAAATGGCGTTCTATTTTAAATAGTGCTTTGCTGCAGAGGTATACCAGATGTCCGATATGGCCGGCGATGGCGATATTCCCGCCGAACTGATCACCCTCAAATATCCGCTGCCGCATCTTGCCGCGGCGCTGCTCGGCAAGGCGCCGGTCCAAATCGTCGCGATGGGCTCGTCATCGACGGCGGGCCGCAACGAGGGGGACGTCGTGCCTTATCCGTCCCGGCTCGAACTGTACCTGCGGCGGAAATACAACAACCCGCACATCGACGTCGTCAATCGCGGTGTTGGCGGCCAGGAAGCCAACGAGGAATTGCTGCGCTTCGATGCGGATATCTTCGCGGAAAAGCCCTCGCTGGTGATCTGGCAGGTCGGCACCAACGCGGTGTTCCACGACTACAATCTGGACGGCGTCGCCGCCAAGATCGCGGAGGGGCTGGCGCGCCTGCGGCAGTATCCGATCGACGTCGTGATGATGGACCCGCAATATGTCACGGCGATGCTCGGCGCGAAGGCCGATGCCTCCGACCGGATCGTCTCGATCATTGCGGCCGCCGCCGAAAAGGCCGGCGTCAGCGTATTCCGGCGCTGGGCCTTGATGCGGCACTGGCATGTGGAGAACGACATCTCGTTCGAGCAGATGCTCGAACCGACCGACCCGGACAAGCTGCATCAAAGCGACTGGAGCACGCAACGCCTTTCCGTTGCGCTGTGCGAGGCGATCAGCAAGGCGCCGCCCGCGGCGTGAACTCCGTAGAAGTCCGGTGCGTGATCGCTAAAATTTGCCGGATTTCCATAAGCCGACGGCAGAACGAAGCCGCTATAGCTCGTGGTCCAACAAGCCATGGGGACTGAACGATCATGATGAGAACATTGCCCGACCACGGCCTGCCGCTGGTTCAGCTCAAGGAGCAGCGCCGCGACCTGGTGGTCGCGCTGCAGAACCGCAATGGTCCTGTCAGCGGCTGGGAGCTGATGCAGATCGCCGCGATTCAGCAGGCGATCCAGGCCTTCGAGGAAGTCATCGCCGACCTCGATGCGGAGCTGGAAGCGGCGGCCTGACCGCCGTCAGGCTTCCAGATAGCGCTCACGCAAGGCGGCGCGCTGGGCGGCGCCGATGCCAAGACCATCGCGCAGATAATTGTCGAGGCTGCCATAGCCGGCATCGATGGTCTCGAAAGCGGCGGCCAGGAAGGTCGGCTGCACCGTGCCGAGCACCTGCCGGACTTCATCGGGAAGGTCGCTGCTGGCGGACGGATCGCGGCGATAGAACTGGTTGGTTAACAAATAGTCTTCGGCAATGACGTCGTCGGCGACGCCGAGCGTGTGCAGGATCAGCGCGCAGGCAAAGCCGGTGCGGTCCTTGCCGGCGGTGCAGTGGATCACCAGCGGCGCGCGGTCTTCCAGCAGATGGGCAAACAGCGCGCGGAAGCGCGGCGTGTTGTGCTCGACATAGCCGCGGTAGGAATCCCGCATCACCTCCAGCGCATCGTCGGCCGTGGACATTCGCCCCGAACTCATGGATTGCGCGCAGCGACGCCACCACGGTCGGTTCGACCGGCAGCGAATGCGTTTCGATATGATCGGCGCCGCAGAGCGCCTCGACGCGTTCGTCCTTGCCGCGAAAATCGAACGCGCTCTTCACGCCGAGCTGGCGCAGCAGTGCCGATGTCGGCCGGCGTGAGGTGGCCGAGATGGTTGGAGCGGAACAGCTTGCGCCATCGCACAATGCGGCCGTCCTGGCCGACATAGCCGCCGAGATCGCGAAAATTGCTGGCGCCGGCGAGATTGAGATGGCGGGCAGGGGATTCTGACATCAGGTGAAACTTGATTGGAGGGGCCACAGGTAGCGCCGGCAATTGTACCGAGCGCTCCGAACTGGTCTATACTCGCGGCATCAGGGGGGAAATATGAATTCGTGCACGATCACCATTCCGGCGGCGCTGCTGGCGGCTTCCGTTTCGTTCGCAGCTTCGCCGGCCTCTGCACAGGCCACGACATGGCAGACCTATCGTTGCGGCGACGGGACCGAGTTCGTCGTGGGATTTTTCGGCTACGACAAGCGCGCCCATATGCAGGTGGATGGCAAGGCCGTGACGCTGGAGAAGCGGGTGGCGCTGACCGGCTCGCGCTATTCCGGTGGCGGGGCGACGCTGCGGGTCACCAAATCGGGCACCACCTTCAAGATCGGCAAGCGGCCGGTGACGACTTGCCAGGTGACATGAAAAAGGGCCGAAACCTCGTTGTTTCGACCCTCTTTTATCTCGCGTCTGAGGCCTGAATTTTCGCAGGCAATCTGGCGGAATGTGCTGTCGGCATCAGTGATCCCGTACCTTGGAGTTGTCGATCGCGGCCTGATGGTACCAGCTGTCATAGGACGCCGCTTCATTGAGGCGCGGGGCAGTGGCGAGATCGGCCAGTGATCCGGTCTTGGCATCGCCGTAGCGGCGCCCGCCGAGGGCAGCCCGGCCGCCGGCCGGGAATTGAAAGATCTTTGCAGATCCCTGACTTGAACCTGTATTCAACATTTTGGTCTCTCCTTTCATCGAGACGCTGCTTGGGTTGATGGTGCGCCCAACTCGTTCCTGAGTGGTTAGCGATTTGGATATCGTTCGTGCCCGCCGCCAACGCAACCTGATGAAGAAGAAGTCACCCGCTGTTCAAATCGTGGGCATTTTGTAGCCTGCTTTATGCAGGGCAGAACTTGAGGGCCTAACGCGTGAGCCATGCCTTGAGTTGCCGGCTGGCTTGAACGGACGAAATGGGTCCGTCGAAGGCTGCCGCGCCTTTAAGCGAAGAGGGTGGTTCGGGAGGCCGCTGCCGTCAAAAGCGGCTGCTTTTGGCCGCTATCGGCGCGATTTCCGCGGCAAAATCGCATGCCAGCCGCGCTGCTTTGTCGCAGAAAAAATTTTGAGGTCGCGGCCAGCGGGCCTGTGGATGACCTCTGCCGCACTGCAGCGACTGGCATTTTAATTGCTTGGAAAGGATCGGCCGATGGTGGCCGGGTACACCAGGGGGGCCAACGCTTCGGTTCCCACCTTTCGCTACATCAACAGAGAGGCTCAATGACCAAGTACAAGCTCGAGTATATCTGGCTCGACGGATATACGCCGACACCGAACCTGCGCGGCAAGACGCAGATCAAGGAATTCGCATCGTTTCCGACGCTCGAACAGCTCCCGCTCTGGGGCTTCGACGGCTCGTCGACCAATGCAGGCCGAAGGCCACAGCTCCGATTGCGTGCTGAAGCCGGTCGCGGTCTATCCGGACGGCGCGCGCGACCAACGGCGTGCTGGTGATGTGCGAAGTCATGATGCCCGACGGCAAGACGCCGCATGCATCGAACAAGCGCGCCACCATCCTCGACGATCGCCGGCGCCTGGTTCGGCTTCGAGCAGGAATACTTCTTCTACAAGGACGGCCGTCCGCTCGGCTTCCCGACTGCAGGTTATCCGGCGCCGCAGGGCCCGTACTACACCGGCGTCGGCTATTCGAACGTCGGCAGCGTCGCCCGCGAGATCGTCGAAAAGCATCTCGATCTCTGCCTCGCCGCCGGCATCAACCACGAAGGCATCAACGCCGAAGTGGCGAAGGGCCAGTGGGAATTCCAGATCTTCGGCAAGGGCTCCAAGAAGGCCGCTGACGAGATGTGGATGGCCCGCTACCTGATGCTGCGCCTGACCGAGAGCTACGGCATCGACATCGAGTTCCACTGCAAGCCGCTCGGCGACACCGACTGGAACGGCTCGGGCATGCACGCCAACTTCTCGACCGACGTATATGCGCGAGGTCGGCGGCAAGGAGTACTTCGAGACGCTGATGGCGGCCTTCGAGAAGAACCTCATGGACCACATCGCGGTCTACGGTCCTGATAACGACAAGCGCCTGACCGGCAAGCACGAGACCGCGCCGTGGAACAAGTTCAGCTACGGCGTTGCCGACCGCGGCGCCTCGATCCGCGTGCCGCACTCCTTCATCAACAACGGCTACAAGGGCTATCTGGAAGACCGTCGTCCGAACTCGCAAGGCGACCCCTACCAGATCGCTTCGCAGATCCTGAAGACGATCTCGGAAGTGCCGACCGCAGCCAAGTCGGCTGCCGCCTAAGAGGGGCGAACTCACCCGGGGCGCGGGGGCTTCCCGGGACGCAAGATGATCCGCCAGGGCGATACCGCTCTGGCGGATCATTGCGTTTATGACAGTGCAAGGCCGGTCCAACCGCGCTATGTACGATTGCGCTCGAGCATGATCCGGAAAAGTGTGAAGCGGTTTTCCCTCGCGACAAACGCGAAGCGTTTGCGCGGAGATCATGCTCAAATAGGGAGCCAAAGCGCGATGATCTCATCGCGCTGTTGGGTGGACACGGCTTTGTTTGCGGGATTTTATACCGTCAGGTTTACGCTCAACGATGCGGTGGGCCGCAGCGTCATGTACGTGCATGCCGGCAAGCTGCTCGGCGGCAACTCGGCGTTTGCCCATATCGGCAGCTATGAGGAGACCGGCGACGGCATCGACATCGAGGTCAAGACCGTCCGCCACAACCCCGATCCCAACTATCGCGCGATGGCCGGCACCGACGATGCGACGTTGATCGCCAAGGGGGCGGCCGACGGCAATCTCTATCGCTTCAAGGGCGCGCTGAAGGAATTGCCGGGCGCGGTGTTCCGGTCGGTCATGACGCCGGTCGAGGAGGAGGCGGTGCCGATCGCCGGCGGCGTCGGTGAGGGCGGCATCGTCAACGGGCTCTATTCCATCCACCTGCGCATGCTCGACGGCGTCGAGGGCGGCCTGACCGGCGTGATGCTGCTCAACAATGGCCGCATCCTCGGCGGCGATGCGTCGTTCTACTATCTCGGCACCTACACCTCGGAGAACGGCCGCTGGAAGGGACAGATCCTCAACCAGGAGCACACGCCGTCGATGGGCGACAATCCGGTCTTCGGCGGCCACGAGGTCGGCATCGGCTTTTCCGGCAGCTGCGACGAGCAGGGCGCGCTGATGGAGGCGACCGCACTGGCCGGCAAGCGCAGCCTGCGGCTGACCGCGGTGCTGAAACTGATGCGGCGGGCGTAAACGCAATGGAAGCCTTGCGCGTGCTCTCGACACTGGCCGTGAAGGGCGCCTTCGCCGAGCTCGCGGCGCGTTTTCAGGCCGCAGGCGGCGTACGCATCGACGCCGACTTCGCGCCGACGCTGGCGCTGCTCGATCGCCTGCGCCGGCGGCGAGGCCGCCGACGTCGTCATCCTCACCCGCGAGGGACTGAGCGAAATGCTCGGCGAGCACCGCGTGGCGGCGGCAAGCTACGTCGATATCGCAAGATCCTGGGTCGGCATCGCCGTGAAGGCCGGCCGCGTGCATCCGGACATCTCGAGCGACGCCGCGCTGCGCACCACGCTGACCAGCGCCCGCGCGGTCGCCTATTCGCGCATCGGCGCCAGCGGCATCCTGTTCGCGGAGCTGATCGCGCGGCTCGGCATCGCCCACATCGTCAACGCCCACGCGGTCGTCATTCCCTCAGGCCTGACCGCCGAGCGGCTCCTGACCGACGAGGCCGACCTTGCCGTGCAGCAGATCAGCGAGCTCAAGCAGGTTGCGGGCGTCGAGATCGTCGGCCCGATCCCGCGCGAAATGCAGGTGCCCGCGGTGTTCTCGGCCGGTTGCATGATGGCAACGGACAACGTGGTTCCGGCCGAACAATTCCTGAGATTCCTGCGCTCGCCCGAGGCGATCTCGATCCTTCGCGAGAGCGGGGCTCGAGCCTTGAATTTGCGCCCGTCAAGACGCAACCTTGGCCGCATGAGGCAGGTCTTCCGACAGATGTTGCTTGGCGTGATGGCGGCGCTCGCCGCGCCGGCGCTGGCGCATGCGCAATCGGCCGATCTCGTGCTGTGCGATCGCCTGGCCGCCGATCCCTCCGATCCCGACAAGCCCGCCGACGTCAAGGGCGTGTCGCATGTCGCGGCCGGCGACATCGCGACATCGATCAAATATTGCGCCGTCGCCGGCAAGAACGCAGCGGCGCGCGATGTATCAGCTCGGCCGCGCCTACGCCTCCAGCGGGCAGATGACGGAAGCCATCGCGGCCTGGCGCAAGGCGGCCGACAAGGGATCGTCCTCGGCGATGGTCGAGCTCGGCGTCGCCTACGGCACCGGCACGGGCGTTGCCAGGGACGAGGCGCAGGCGCGAAAACTGTTCGAGCGCGCGGCCGAAGCCGGCAATCCGCGCGGCGTCTCCAATCTCGCCGCGCTCGGCGGCGGCGGCGCGCCGGCCGATCCTGCGCGCTCCCGCGAGTTGCTCGGCCGCGCGGCGGAGACCAATGCGGAGGCGCAGTACCAGCTCGGCATGATGCTGTCGGAAGGCAATGGCGGCGCGAAGGACGACGCCGGTGCGCGCGCGATGTTCGAGAAGGCGGCCGCGCAAAATCATCCCGCCGCACTGGAGCGCATGGGCGCGTTCGCCGCCGAGGGCCGCGGCGGGGCGAAGGATGCGACCGCCGCAAAGGCCTATTACGAGCGCGCCGCGGCGCTCGGCGATGAGGATGCGAAGAAGGCGCTGGAGAAATCGCGTTGTCCTTACGCGATCAAGGACAAGCGCGGCAATGTGGTGACCAAGCTCTGCTTCTGAGCCTTCGCGCTATTTATAAGAATAGGCGACGTCGTTGGCAGCCCGCTTGTAGGTGTCTTCGAGAAAGCCCGGATAATCATTCCGCGCGCGTGCCACGGCCTGTTCAGCAGCGTTGCCAGTACTCGTCCGGCGCCCTGCTCGAAATGTCTGAAGCAGGCGTCCTCGAATTTCACGGCCGTGATGATCGCCTGCTTGATGGCATCGTCGTCCGCGCGTCGATGCGCGCGCTTCAAATGGTTGAAGGCGGGACCGTCCTGGGCGTGGTCGCGCTCCCAACGGTATTTGACCGCAAATTGTTCAGACGTCATCGCCCGGTTGATTTCGACTTCTTCGGCCGTGGGGCGGCCCTCCAGCGAGTCGAGCCGGTAGCGCCGCCGCCACAGCGCGTAGGCGGCGTCGAGCAGCGGCAGCGGCGCCGCCTCGGTAATGATCTTTGCAACCTCGGCTGCGCTCTCGTGATCGGTCATGGCCGGTTGGTCGGCCGTGTCCCGGATTTGGTTCGACGGCGAACCTCAGTCTTTGATCAGCACCACGCCGCCGATCACAAGCGCCACGCCGATGAGGCGCGACACCGAGAGCGAATGCTGGGCGAGGCCGAAGGCGCCGAAATGGTCCATGGTGACGGCGGCCGACATCTGGCCGGCGACGACCAGCGCGAGCAGGGTCGCCGCGCCCAGCGACGGCAGCAGCAGGATCACCAGCAGGATGAAGACGCCGCCGAGAAAGCCGCCGCTCCATGCCCACCACGGGGTCGCGGTCACCAGCTTCCATGACGGGATCGGTTCGCGCATCGCCAGCAGGACGACCACCATCGTGGCGAGGCCGCCAAGATAGCTGACGAAACCGGCCCAGGACGGCGAGTTCAGGGAAGCGCGGAGGCTGCCGTTGAGGACTTGCTGGACCGCGACGCTGATGCCGGCGCCGAGCGCGGCGAGATAAAGCAATATGGTTTGCAATGGGAATCTCCCGACAAAGGCAGCGGCAAGTATTCCCCGTCTTTCCGGCTTGGCAAGGCACAGGCAGGGCTGCACTCCCCGCAATGCAACGCCCTTCCAATGCCGCGCCGCATGGAATAAGAGGCGCCCAACCCGTATTTCCCGTTCAGGCAAATGATCCGTCTCGACAACGTCTCCAAGCAGGTCGGCCACCAGATCCTCTTCATCGAGGCCTCCGCCGCGCTCCAGAAGGGCGAGAAGATCGGCCTCGTCGGCCCCAACGGCGCCGGCAAGACCACGCTGTTCCGCATGATCGCGGGCGAGGAGCCAGCCCGACGAGGGCCAGGTCGCGGCCGATCGCGGCATCTCCATCGGCTATTTCAGCCAGGATGTCGGCGAGATGGCGGCCGCAGCGCCGTGGCCGAAGTGATGGACGGCGCCGGTCCCGTCAGCGTCGTCGCCGCCGAATTGAAGCAGCTCGAGACCGCGATGGCCGATCCCGAGCAGGAAGCCGAGATGGAGGACATCATCGCGCGCTATGGCGAGGTGCAGGCGCGCTTCGAGGAGCTCGACGGCTATGCGCTGGAGGGCCGGGCGCGCGAGGCGCTGGCCGGCCTCGGCTTCAGCCAGGAAATGATGGACGGCGATGTCGGCAATCTCTCCGGCGGCTGGAAGATGCGCGTGGCGCTGGCGCGCATCCTCTTGATGCGGCCCGACGTCATGCTGCTGGACGAGCCGAGCAACCATCTCGATCTGGAAAGCCTGATCTGGCTGGAGCAGTTCCTGAGGGGTTACGAGGGCGCGCTGCATGATGACCTCGCACGACCGCGAGTTCATGAACCGCATCGCCAACAAGATCGTCGAGATCGACGGCGGCTCGCTCACCACCTTTTCCGGCAATTACGAATTCTACGAACAGCAGCGCGCGCTCAACGACAAGCAGCAGCAGGCCCAGTTCGAGCGCCAGCAGGCGATGCTGGCCAAGGAGATCAAGTTCATCGAGCGCTTCAAGGCGCGCGCCTCGCACGCAGCCCAGGTGCAGAGCCGGGTCAAGAAGCTGGAGAAGATCGAGCGCGTCGAGCCGCCGAAGCGGCGCCAGACCGTGGCGTTCGAATTCCAGCCGGCGCCGCGCTCGGGCGAGGACGTCGCGAGCCTGAAGAACGTGCACAAGGGCTATGGCAGCCGTCGCATCTATGCCGGCCTCGACTTCATGATCCGCCGCCGCGAGCGCTGGTGCGTGATGGGCATCAACGGCGCCGGCAAGTCGACGCTGCTCAAGCTGATCGCTGGTGCCGCCGAACCCGATGTCGGCACGGTCGCCGTCGGTGGCAGCGTCAAGATGGGCTACTTCGCGCAGCACGCGATGGACCTGCTCGACGGCGAGCGCACCGTGTTCCAGTCGCTGGAGGATTCCTTCCCGCAGGCCGGCCAGGGCTCGTTGCGCGCGCTCGCCGGCTGCTTCGGCTTCTCCGGCGACGACGTCGAGAAGAAATGCCGGGTGCTGTCGGGCGGCGAGAAGGCGCGGCTGGTGATGGCGAAGATGCTGTTCGATCCGCCGAATTTCCTGGTGCTGGACGAGCCGACCAACCATCTCGATATGGCGACCAAGGAGATGCTGATCAACGCGCTCGCCGAGTTCGAGGGCACCATGCTGTTCGTCTCGCACGACCGGCATTTCCTCGCCGCGCTCTCCAACCGCGTGCTGGAGCTGACGCCCGAGGGCATCCATCAATATGGCGGCGGCTACACCGAATATGTCGAGCGCACCGGCCAGGAAGCGCCGGGCTTGCGGAGCTGAGCTCGCTTCCGTGATGATCGCCCCCAAGAACAAGGGAGCGAACAACGCCATGAAGCAGATCAGGATCGGCGACGTCACCATCGATGCCGTCATCGAGCGGGAGGGGCCGTGGCGGCGGCCGCAGGATTTCTTTCCGACCTATGACGACGCCGTGTTCAAGCATCATCTGAAGACGATGGAGCCGGAGGTGTTCGATGCGGCCTCAGGCCTGATGGTGATCACCTATCAGACCTTCGTGGTGCGCACGCCGCATCACACCATCCTGGTCGACACCTGCACCGGCGAGAACAAGGATCATCCGCCGCCGTTCGATTTCCCGGGCAAGGAGCGCTGGCGCAACGAGCTGTTCGCGCTCGGCGTCAGCTTTGAGCAGGTCGACTACGTCTTCTGCACCCACCTGCACATCGACCACACCGGCTGGAATACGACGCTGCGCGACGGGCGCTGGGTGCCGACCTTTCCGAACGCCAAATACGTCTTCCACAAGCGCGAATATGCGGCGTGGGAGGCAGAATATGCGCAAGGGCAAGAATCCGCCCGGAAAGGTGTTCTCGGACAATTGCCGTGCCGATCGTCGAGGCGGGGCAGGCGCTGCTGGTCGACGACGACTATGCGCTCGACGACCTCATCACGCTGACGCCGACGCCGGGCCATTCGCCCTGCCATTGCTGCGTCAACATCTTCTCGAAGGGCAGCGCGCGGTGGTGGCGGGCGACCTGATGCACCACGCGATCCAGTGCCGCGAGCCCGACTGGTCGGCGCGGCCTGACTGGGACCCGAAACAGTCGGCGGTGTCGCGGCGAAAATTCTTTGCCGAAGTCGCCGACACCGACACGCTGATCTTGCCGATTCACTTCCCGCGGCCCACCGTCGGCCTGCTCAAGGCCGACGGCGATCGCTTCGATTATCGCTTCAAACGCTAAAGCGCGATGAGATCATCGCGCTTTAGTTTTTGCTTGAGCATGATCTCCGCGCAAACACTTCGCGTTTGTCGCGAGGGAAAACCGCTTCACGCTTTTCCGGATCATGCTCCAATCAGGTGCCGCCTTCGCACTTCTTCAAGAAAGAGGTCTTGGCGGCGCCGGCCAGCTTCTTGCCGTCGGAGCCGACCGCCTTGGCCTCGCAGGTCTCGGTCGTGCACTTCTTCATGAACGAGGTCTTGGCAGCGCCAGCCAGCGGCTTGCCGTCCTTGCCCATCGCCTTGGTTTCGCAGGATGCGTCCTGCGCCATCGCGGCGGAGCCGAGAGCGAAGGTGGCAAGAACGGTGGCGACGAAAATCCGCTTCATTGGGTGTCTCCCTTAATTCGAGCAACAGCGCATTGAACGTCCGAGTGCCGGGTTGCTCAAGCCGGCCCATGGCGGTCATGATGAACGGGATCGCATGAACGGCAGATGACTGCCCCTTGAAGGATCATGTCTTGTCCTCGATCATTTCCAGCACGCGGGCGGCAAATGTCTCGACCACAAAGGGTTTTGTCAGCACCCGCATGCCCGGTTCGAGCTGGCCGTTGCCGATAATGGCGTTCTCGGCGTAGCCGGTGATGAACAGCACCTTCAGCTCCGGCCGCATCGTGCGGGCGGCATCCGCCAGCTGCCGGCCGTTCATGCCGCCGGGCAGGCCGACATCGGAGATCAGCAGGTCGACCGGCGTGCTCGAATGCAGGATGCGCAGGCCCGCCGCGCCGTCGCCGGCCTCCAGCACGGTGAAGCCGAGATCCTCCAGCACATCGACGACCAGCATGCGCACGGTCGGCTCGTCGTCGACCACCAGCACGGTCTTGCCGGTCTGCGCGCGCGCTGCGAGTGCCGCGTCGGCATCCCGCTCGGCCTCGCTCTCGCCGCCATAGTGCCGCGGAAAGTAGAGGCACATGGTGGTGCCCTGGCCGACCTCGGAATAGATCCGCACCTGGCCGCCGGACTGGCGCGCAAAGCCGTACACCATCGACAGCCCGAGCCCGGTGCCCTGCCCAATCGGCTTGGTCGTGAAGAACGGATCGAAGGCGCGCGCGATCACGTCAGGCGTCATGCCGGTGCCGGTGTCGGTCACGCAAAGCGAGAGATATTGCCCCGGCGGCAGGTCGCGCTCGCGCGCCGCGCGGTCGTCGAGCCATTTGTTGGCGGTCTCGATGGTGATGCGGCCGCCGTCCGGCATGGCGTCGCGCGCGTTGATGCAGAGGTTGAGCAGCGCGCTTTCGAGCTGCGACGCATCGATCAGCGCCGCCCACAGGCCGGGCGCGGTGACGACTTCGAGCGTGATCGCAGGTCCCACGGTGCGGCGGATCAGATCCTCCATGCCCGCGACGAGCCGGTTCACGTCGGTCGGCTTGGGATCGAGCGTCTGCCGGCGCGAGAAGGCGAGCAGGCGGTGGGTGAGGGAGGCGGCGCGCTTGGCCGCGCCTTGCGCGGCGGCGACATAGCGGTCGATCTCGCCGAGCCGGCCCTGGCGCAGCCGCGCCTGCATCAGCTCCAGCGAGCCCATGATGCCGGTGAGCAGATTGTTGAAGTCGTGGGCGATGCCGCCGGTCAGCTGGCCGACCGCCTCCATCTTCTGCGACTGACGCAGCGCCTCCTCGGCCTGCTTGCGCTCGGCGATGGCTTCAGTGACCCGCGCTTCCAGCGTCTCGTTGAGATGCTGCAGCGCCGCTTCCGCCCGCTTGCGCGCAGTGATGTCCTGAAACAGCACCGCGACCTGGCGGCGGCTGGCCGGCTCGATGCGGAAGGCGGCAAGCTCCAGATGGCGGCCGGTGGCGACCAGCTCGCGCTCGAAGCGGATCGGCTTGCCGGTGCGCAGCACGCCGCCATAGAGCTCTGCCCATCCGTCGGCCTCGTCCGGCACCATCTCGCGCAGCTTCTGGCCGACGACATTGGGAATGCCGGCATGCTGCGCATAGGCCGGGTTGGCCTCGACATGGACATAGTCGGAGTCGGGACCGTGGGGCCCGTCGAAGAATTCGATGATGCAAAAGCCTTCGTCGATCGAATTGAAGAGGGTGCGGTAGCGCTCCTCGCTGTCGGCGAGGGCCGTCTCGGCCTCCTTGCGCCGGGTGGCGCCGGCCGCCACGGAGGCTTTGAGGCGGGCGTTCTCGACCTCCAGAGCGAGGATTCGCGCCTGAAGCTGGTCGATTTCGGCTGAATCTTGCGGTTTTTCAGGGGAATGCAAGGAACGCAAGTCCGGGTGATGCAACGGACGTGGGCCGGTTACTGACGGAGGGCGCCACGTCCGGATACTCGGCCCCCGGACCCCATAACGCAGGTGGGCGGACCCGGTTCCTTCGTCCGGAACAGTCCCGCTGGGCTCTTGGGGGGCCCGTTGCTTCGCGTCTCGATTATGCCGCAGTCTGGCGCACATACTGCCCGCGAAATTCCACGAATCCCTCGCGGAATGGGACGCTGTCGAGGGTTCGGGTGGTTGGGTCTTGGGGACGGTCTTGTGACCATGGGTGGTCAAGTCAGGATGAGAGCCGACCGGGCATGGCCGCAGCGGCGCACATCGCCGTCGCGGACGATGGCGTTCGTGTTGGCGGCGCTCGGCGTCAGCGCGGGCATCGCCGCCTGGGTCGCCGATCCCGGCGATGCGTCGCTGGTCTCCGCCAACGCCGCGCCGTCGCGCGCGATCGGTCCAAGCTTCGACGAGCGCTTCCTGCCGCCGCCGTCGCCGCAATCGCTCCGGCGCAACTTCTCGACACAGTCGCTCGATCGCGCCGCCACTACAGCAACGGATATTCGCGTGCTGCAGGCGAGGGAGCAACTGGCGCGCCAGATGATGCAATCGCAGGACTGGCGCGCGACGATGGAAGAGCCGGGCGCGCCGCCTGCGACGTCGACATCATCCGTGCCGTTGCCGCGCGCGCGTCCCGACGTACGGATCGAAACCGCCGGCCGTGCCTCGTCCGCGGACACTGCCGCGCCGGGCGACCAGCGCACGCTGATGCAAAAAATCTCCGACCTCGTGCCGGGCCGCTTCTCGCTGGCCTCGCTCACGTCCGGCGGGGGGCTGTTCGGGCCGGATCTCGCCTCGCTCGGCTATGACAGTTTCACCGCGGTCTACGACATCTCCGCGCAGGTGGTTTACTTGCCGAATGGCGCCAAGCTGGAGGCGCATTCC
Organism: uncultured Alphaproteobacteria bacterium; assembly: GCA_963726865.1. GTDB lineage: Bacteria > Pseudomonadota > Alphaproteobacteria > Rhizobiales > Xanthobacteraceae > Bradyrhizobium. The sequence goes on from CAVSEE010000021.1 coordinate 292,588, forward strand.
GGCCTCGGCAACCGCATGGACAGGGTGGAGAGCGTCGGCGAGCGCATGGTCGGCGCCACCCCGCCCGGCACCTACGAGCTGAAGCCGCGCGAGCGGCTGTTCCACGGCGTGCGCGCACTGCGCATGACGCCGGTCGACAGCGAGTCCACGCTCGGCCGCACCGGCCTGCTGGTGCATTCCTACATGCTCGGCCCCGACGGCGCTTCCAATGGCTGCGTGTCGATCCGCAATTACGAGCGCTTCCTGAAGGCCTATAGCGACGGCGAAGTCACGCGGCTTGTCGTGGTGCACAGCCTCACCGATTCCATCACCGCCTCGCGCCGGACCGCAGCGCCGTCATAGGCGACTAATCCGACTACGGTTTCCCACTCAATTTGCGCGGCGCGCCTGAACCGCGGCGAGGGCACGTTGAAATGCGTCGGCACTGGCCGCGCGGTTGGCGGCATCGGACTGCCGGGCAGTTCCGGGATCGTCGAAGCCATGCACCGCACCCGGATAGACCACGACGTCGATCGGGCTGCCGGCCTTGCGCGATCGTTCAGCAACCTGCTGGCAGATCTCCGGTGAAACTTCCTCGTCCTCGGCGCCAAGGAACATGGTGACCGGCACCGTCGTCGAGAGCAACGGCCCCAGCAGCGCTTCCTTGCCGCAGCCGGGATAGAAGGCGAGCGCGCCGCGGAAGCCGGATGCGTTCATGGCTTGCCGGTAGATCACGTTGAGCGCCGTGCTGCCGCCGTTGGACCATCCTTGCAGGAAGATGTTGCCGGCGGCGACATCGCCGCGCCTTTGCAGCCAGGCGAGCGCGCCCTCGGCATCGAGCGGCCGGACCGTCTTTTCGTTGACGTCGTCGCGATCGGCATCGCCATGGGTGAAGCGGCCGAAGCCATAGGCCTTGCCGCGCGGTCCAAAGCTGTCGACCAGCAAGGCGAGGTAACCGCGCGCGGCCCAGTATTCGCCCCACATCTGGTGACGCTTCGACAATGTCGTCGCATTGCAGGGCGACTTGATCGACCGCGCCACCCGCGTGCAATCCTCGTTGACGTTGCTGGAATAGGGGCCGGCGCGGCCGTGCAGCATGACAATCGCCGGATACGGTCCGCGTCCTGCTGGCGCGAACAGATAGCCGACGATCTCCGTGCCTCCGTCGCCGCTGGCGAAATACACGGTCGCGGGAATTTCTGCCGAAGCCGTATCCGGTAGTACCAGTGCGATAAGGAGTAGGTAGATCAAGCGAGCAGTCATTTGGCCTCGCAGGGGTTGGCCAATCTAACTGCTGCGGCCTCCAATGGACAAGCGAATGCACGGTCGCGGACTTTTCGAGCAACTTGAAATTGCGTCTGGTTGCGGTGAATCACAAGAATCGCACGTTCCACCATCACGTCCCCGCGAGATGTGGACCAGATCACAAGGCGAATCCGGCTTCCGCACTAATCAGGCGCTGCGACCACGGCGGGGGTTTGACCCCAAGGAGATTTGCCATGATGCGCTTGATTATTTCAGCATTTGTTGCCGTCGGCCTGTTTGCGGCGACGACGGTACTGCGCTCGCACTCGATCTCGGGCAACGACGCCGCGCGCACGGCCTTGATGCCGAGCGTGCAGGAAATGCAGCACGCGACCGACTCCAGCAAGCTGCCGGTTGAAGTGGCGGACGATCATCAGCTGGTCTATCCGCAACAGCCGTCGCGGTAAGCGGCGACTACTCCAGCGGCTGCACGGCCGGCGGTTTCGCCGGCTTCGCTGCGGCTGGTCGCGCCGGCGCCGACGAAGGCGCGGGCATGGCGGCTTGGCTTTCGCGATAGGCCACCGGTTCGTTGCTGGCGGTCCGGCGCGGCTGGCGTGACGATGCGCTGCGGCCGCGCACGCCCCAGGCGCGCGACATCGAGGGGCCGGCGGTGTAGCCGATGAATGCGCCTGCGACCGCGCCGACCGGGCCGAGCACGACAGCGCCGGAGACCGCGCCGAGCGCCGCGCTGGTCGCGCGCTCGCCGGCAACTGCGGCGGTCGAGATCGTCATTACAAACGCGACGATCACTGCCTGTTTTTTCATGGAATCCCCTCCGTCTCAGCCTCAACCAAGCCGAAGAATGCGGCGACAAGAGTGCGCAAGCGCGGTTAAATCTGTGCGAGCCCGCGTCGTGTCGTCCCGGCCGCGGCGCCGATGATGTCGGGATTGTGGCATTTTGGTAGGAAGGGTCCCATGAGCAATCGCATCCTGGTCTTCTATGGTTCCTATCGTTCCGACCGCATGGGCATTCGCCTGGCGCATTTCGTGGTCGAGGGATTCCGCGCGCGCGGCGACGATGTCGAGCTGATCGATGCGAAGGAAGTGAACCTTCCGATGCTCGACCGCATGTACAAGGAACACAAGAAGGGCGAAGCGCCCGACGCGCTGGAAAAGCTCGCGGACAATATCCGTGGCGCCGACGGCTTTGTGTTCATCACCGGCGAATATAATTGGGGCATGCAGCCCGGCCTGAAGAATCTCACCGACCATTTTCTCGAGGAATGGTTCTGGCGGCCGGCGGCGATCGCGAGCTATTCGGCCGGCCGCTTCGCCGGCGCCCGCGCCGCGACCGCCTGGCACGGCACGCTGTCGGAAATGGGCATGGTGGTGGTGTCGTCCACCATCGCGGCCGGCCCGATCGCGCAGACGCTGGATGAGGCCGGCAAGCCGATCGGCGATGGCGGCAAGGCGCTGGCGCACGCCTTTCCGCGCTTTGCCGACGATCTCACCTGGTGGGTGGAGGCGACAAAGGCGCAGCACGCGCGGAAGAAGCCGCCATATTAGAGCATGATCCGGAAAAGTGTGAAGCGGTTTTCCGAAGAGATCATGCGTAAAACAAGGAGCTAAAGCGCGATGATAATCGCGCTTTAGAGGTCAGCGATGAAAGCGTATCTGGTGCTCGATTTGTCGGTGCGTGATGTTGCAGGCTTCCGCAAATACATCGCCGAAATCCCCGCACACATCGCCAGGCATTCCGGCAAATACATCGTTCAAGGCGTCGTGCCGACACCGATCGAGGGCGACTGGAAGCCGGAACGCATGGTCATCATCGAGTTTCCGGCCCGCGACAACGCGCAAGCCTTTCTCGCCGACCCCGAGATTCAGGACCTGTTTCGGGTGCGCCACCAGACGACGACCAGCAGGCTGGTGCTTGCCGACGGCTGCACCTGACTAACGTGATCAGCGGCCTTGCTGTTCATGAGTTTTCGACGGCGGACGATGCTCAGACGGTGAATGCGTGCCGAGCTCCTGACAGGGCTTCGGCACCCAATTGCCGTCAGCGTCGGCCTGATACGCGGAGCATGTAGGCGATGCTTCCTCGGGATCGGCCTTCGGCGCCTTCGCGTTCTTGGCTAAGACCGGCGTTGCGAGCAACGTCAGTGATGCGATGGTGAGGACGATCGGCTTTGCCAGCTGCATGTGGGCTCTCCTCAAATCCGGCTTTATCCAGCTATGGGAATGTGGTGATTTGTTTTTCGTGACCATTCGCCTTTCGGCCAAGGAGTGCTCATGAGCCTGCTGCAAGATCCATTCGACCCGGCGCGCGAGACGGCGCTGGTGACGGGCGCCGGCAATGGCATCGGCCGGGCGATTGCGCAGGCGTTGGTGGGCGAGGGCGTGCGCACGGTGTTTGCCGATATCAGCGCGGAGCGGGTGGCGGAGGCGGTGAAGTCAGCGCCGCGGCCGGAACTGGCGATTGGGTGGACCGGCGATCTCGCCGATCGTGCCACCCGCGATGCGCTGCTGGCACATGCCAAGGGCGCGCTCGGGCCGGTCACGCATTTCGTGCATTCGGCCTCGCCGCCGCGGCGCGAGGCGGACCACGCACTTGCCGTCAGCGATGACACCTGGCGGCAGATGCATGCGGTCAATCTCGAGGCCGGCTTTCATCTGGCGCGCGACCTGTCGCGGCAGCTGATCGCGGCGAAATCGCCGGGCTCGTTCCTGTTCCTGACCTCGCTGCATGCCGGCACGCCGCGCAATCTGCCGCATTATTCGACGACCAAGGCGGGCATGGCGATGCTGGTGAAGGAGCTTGCGAAAACGCTCGGCCGCCACAACATCCGCGTCAATGCGCTGGTGCCGGGCGCGATCGCGGCCGGCGGCTTTGTCGCCGATCCCTCGTTGTCAAAGCACATTCCGCTCGGTCGTATCGGGGTGGCCGCCGACCTCGCGCCGATGGCGCTGGCGGTGCTCTCCAACAAGGTTTCCGGCTATGTGACGGGCGCGGCCTTCACCGTCGACGGCGGTCTGTCGCTGACGAACTGGTTCGAGCCGCCGGAAATCTAATACCGATCGGAAAGCGGCATCGGCATCGGCGGGCGTATCACCGGCTCGCCGTTGGGCTGCGTCGTCGCCTGCGGTGGCGGCGCGTAGGGCTGCGGCGGCGGCTGATAGGCCGGCGGCGGCGCCGTGGTGGCGGCAGGGGGAGGCGGTGTGGCCGCAGCCTGCATCGCCGGCGGATAGGCTGCGCGCGGTGGGGGAGCCATCGGTATCGGCCGCGGCGGAAGTGCTACTCGGTGGGCCGGCGGTTTCGCCGCGGGCGCGCGGGCAACCGGGGCGGGCGCGATGGCGGCCTGCTGGCCCGCCTTCATTGTTTCAATCTGCGCCTTGAGCTGCTCGACCTGCTGGGTCATGGCGGCGAGATCGCGCGTCAGCGACTGGATCTGTTGCGCCGCCTCAGGTGGCATTGCCGTCGTGCCCGATGCCGTCGCGGCAGCAGACTGCGTTGTATCCATGGGCTGGACTGGCGGTGCTGGTTGCGCGGCTGGCTCAGCCGCCTCCGCCGTGGGCGACGCGCTGACGCCCGGCACCAGGCTTGCGAGCGTCTCTGTTGCCGCGTCGCCGTGATGCTGCCAGACGGCGGCGCCAAGCACCCCGACCAGCGCGATGGCGAACCCCGTGCCGGCGCGCTTGATCCAGGCGCGCGACGACGAATCCAGTACCACTGTGTCGTTGACGTCGGTGGCGCGGAATGTGTTGTCGACTTTGGGCGCGGCCGCTTCCGCCGCGTCGCGGATTTCGGCGAACAGCTTTTCGCGGCTGGTGGCGTCGTTGGCGGGCTGCGGCACGCAATCGGCCCAGTCGGCCGGAACGAGGTCGGGCGCGATCGGCGCCGCGTGCGGCTCGTCGTCAAGCTGTCTCAGCGTGGAAGGCATCTAGAATCCCCATGCTCGTCGTCCATCCCGCCCGCTGGCAGGTGTCCAGCCGGGTTTGACGGAAGCAAGGCAAGGGGATGGAGAGTTCTGGGGCCGAGGGAACTTTGTGGGGACATCCGCGAAGCGAGATTACGGATCGCGCCGGCGCGCTGGACGGCAGATTACGCTAACGCCAATCCGCCCTGCAGATTTCAGGCCGTTACGGCTTGGGCCAGCTTCTCGCGCGCCTTGGCTTCGATCAGCGCGGCGTAGCGGCCGAATTCGGAGGCCATTTCCAGCAGTTTCTCGCGGACGACGGAGTCGGTGACGCGGTCGGCCATGCGGCGGGCGCGGTCGGCTTGAAAGCGGTAGTGGTCAACTTCGAGCATTTTCATATCTCCTCTCAGCGACGCGCTGAAAGTCTTCCTGGGGTTTCAGAAGGCAATCCGGCGACGGTGGCGTATCTCCAGGAGCCGCGTCACGACGTAAAATCGGTACAACATGGTGAGAAGCGCCTGCATGATCGAACTCCAATGTTTGATCACTTGGCCGCCAAGCTATCGGCCTTCCGTTTCCGGACGTTTGTCTCGCAAGGCCAAAATGGTTTCGTCGCGGGGGCCCCTGTGTTTCGTCCCGCGGGTGGGGGACGAAACACCGCTCACGAACCCGCGAGTTCGATCGCGGTATTTGGCTCCCCGGGTGCGGAATTGGCCGCTTCCACAGGCCTTATGAGGGGGCGGGCCGCAATCTGAGCCAAGTTTCCGGTAAACTTTGGGGAATTGCAGTGGCCGGCTGATTTCGGCAGGAAAATACCGATTTTCGCGAGGGGTGAAATGTCATTCTTCAAGCGTGAGCTGAGCCCGGTCGAGCGCTTCGAGAATGCATTGCGCGAAAAGCAGACGGCGCGGCTGAAATTGGCGGGCAAATCCCGCGCCGCCGATGCCGTCGTCGCCGACAGGCGCAAGACTGCCGAGCGGCTTGCGGTGGCAGGCGCGGCCGATGCCAAGCTCGCGCGCGCCGAGAGCGAACTGCGTACCGTCGAAGAGCGCGCCAAGACGCTGCGCGCTGAGCTTGCCGAATTCGACGAGCAACTCGTCTCCACCGAGCGGGCGCTGGCGGAAGCCAAGGCCCAGCGCGAGCGCGACGGCATTGCCGATGCGATCGAAGCGATGGCCGCGGCGATCGAGAAGGCCGCCCCCGGGTTCGATGCCGGCGCCGCCGGACTTCTTGCGGCCGCCAAAGGCACCGCGCCTACAGCGCAAGCCGTGCGATTTTCAGCCAGCATCGACGCCGTGCGTCGCGAGGTGCTCTCGGCCGTCGAGCTGATCTGCTGGGAACTGCGCTCGGCGGCGGTCTCCACCCGCAGCGGCAATGCCAATGCCGGACAAACTGCGCCGGCAGAGCCCGAGCAGCCGGCGCTGCCCGATCTCCAGCGGCAATTGATCTACACCCTCAATCCCGCTGCAGTGGCGCGAGGGCGCCGAGCTGAAGCGAGTGCCGGCCTTCTCGGCGGTGCGTCTGCCGAAATATCTTTTGCCGGTCGCGCTGCGTCACCAGCATGTCGACCACATGAATGCGCGGCGGGTGCAGACCCTGATGCATGTTCACGGCAATGGCGCTGCGCAAGCCGAAATTGCCGCCGACGATCCCCGTCTCGTCGATCTCGATGCGCTCGCCGCCGAAGGGCAGGAGACCAAGGCCGACGTCGCCTGAGCGCATCCGCCGTTACTGACCCACCGGCTCGATCGGAATGCCATTGCGGCGGGCGCAGGCGCGCAGCCAGGGAATCACGCTGGCCTGCACCGGGAATTCGAAATTGTCTGATACCGGCGATTTCATCAGCCCGCGGCCGCCATTTTCCAGCGCTTTGGCTAGCGCGACGCCGTGCTGCGGAAAGATGCCGATCTCGTCGGGACCCTGCACCTGCGCGGAGAAGCCGGTGAAGGTTTTTTCGTCGAATTTCAGCGTGGCCGCGACGGCGTCGCCTTCGGGCAACTTCAAATTGGAATCCTTCAGCATCATGGTCAGCCCCTTCGCTCGGCTCACCATGAAAAAAGTGGCGAGATGCCGCGCGCCGGGCTCGGAGCCCGTGTAGTAGTGGCGGCGGATGAAGCAGACGAGGATCTGTCCCTGGTTGTTGCGCAACTCCGAAGCGTCCCAGCCGTCGATCTTCTGCTTGTCCTCCATGCCGGGTGGGCCGGCTTTCGTTGCCGGCATCACCAGCGTTTGTGGCGAGCGGGGCCGAGCCGCGGGCATCGGCGGCGCGTCGGGATCACTGATCTTGTCGATGGCGATATCGAACGTCTTGCCGCAGGCCTTCAGCCAGTTCAGCGCGTCCTGCGGCAGGTTGATGTCGATATTCCCGGAGTCGACGCCTGACCCGTCGGAGTGCAGCCGCACCTGATTGGCCTTGCCGAGCGCCTCGAGCGCGGCGACGGCATCGCCCGGATGGAAAACGAAGGCGTCACCGGCGATCTGAAAGGTCACCGCGGGAAAGCTGCGTTCGCCGAGCACGATCTCGGCCTGGTCATCCAGCACCCGCTCCATGGCGAGCCCATCGTCCTGGATCATGAACACGAAGCCGCTGCCGCGGCTGATATTGATCGCGAAGTGCGTGCTGACCGGGCCGGCCTTGCCCATGCGCTGGCGCGGCGCCACCAGCACGCATTGCCGTACCTTGCCGTCAGGCCCGGCTTGCGGCACCGCGCTCCAGATTCCTTGCGGAAAGCGTACCTGCTGGCCGGCAAAGGGTTTTGCCTCGGGCGCGGCGGCGAGCGCAGGCAGGGCAGTCGCGATCAGAAGGGCGACCGCGGCGGAGAGGCGGGCAAAGCGATTGGGCATGGGTAGGCTCGAAAAATTTGGGGAACTCGCATTGGACGATGACGCCTGCCCAAAGGTTCAATTCCGGCCGGGAACGCAAGGAACGTAACCGCCCCTTCGCCGGTTTTTCCGGCAGCAACGGAAGCGGAGGATCGCCCATGATGTCCGAAACCCAGATCCACACCGTGGCCCGCCAGATGCTGGCGCAACACGGCCAGGCTGCCATCGCGAAAGCCGCGCGAGAGGCGGTCGCCTGCGAGAGCAAGGGCGCGGATGAGGACGCCCGGGAGTGGCGTCACATCGAAGCCGCTATGAAGATCATGCGCGGGCCGGGGCAGGGTTGAGCAGCCGATCACCCCGTGCCCTGGCCGCTCGGCGGAACCACGTATAGCGTCAGCGCGAACACCGCGTAGATGAAGATGAGCAGGGCGCCGACGAACCATGCCGAACGTCCGCTGCCGGTGATGAAACTCGCCGTCACGGTCGCGATCATGACCATGGTTACGGCACCCGGCCAGAACTGCAGGTCCATGGGAGTGGGCCCCACGACGTAGCTCAGCAGCACCAGCGCCGGCGCCACAAACAGCGCGATCTGTGACGCGCTGCCGAGCGCGATGCTTACGCTCATGTCGAGGCGGTTCTTGCGCGCCGCCCCGAAGGCCACGGCAAATTCGGCGGCGGCGCCAACCAGCGAGACAATGATGAAGCCCACGAACGCCGGGCTCATTCCAAAGGTTTCCGCCGCCTTCTGCACCGAACTCGACGAAGATTTCGCTGACCAGCGCGACCAGGACGGTGATGACCAGCAGGGTGCCGATCGCTAGCCCCATCGGCCAGTGCGCTTCCTCGGCCTCACCGTGTTCTGCGCCCGCGAACAGCTCCTTGTGGGTCTTCAGCGAGAACAGCAAGCCGAGCGCATAGGCGCCGATCAGCAGGATAGAGATGCCGACGCTGAGCTTGTGAAGGACAGCGCCTCCCTGCGGCAGGTGGTCGAGATCGGCGACCGCCGACGGGGCGAGCAGGGCGACCGTCGCCATCAACAGCAGGCCTGAGGAAAGCCGCGCGCCGGCGCGGTTGTATTCCTGGACATGGTAGCGCAAGCCCCCGAGCAGCAGGCAGGCGCCGAGCATGAACAACGCATTGGTAACGATGGCTCCTGCAATGGAGGCCTTCACCAGCATGTACTGGCCGGCGCGCAATGCCGTGATGGCGATGATCAGCTCTGTGAGGTTGCCGAGGGTGGCATTCAGGAGCCCGCCGACGGCGTCGCCGGTCTTGGCGGCGACGGCCTCAGTGGCGTGGCTGAGCAGGGCCGCCAGCGGCACGATGGCCAGCACCGCCAGTACGAACAGCAGCGTGTGGGAATGCGGCACGACTGCCTCCGCCACGAGCACGGCGGGCACGAAGACCAGCATCCAAAGCAGCGGGGTTTGGCGGATTTCCTTGAGCAGGGGTTGCAGCACGGGCGCCTTCTCCTGAGGACGATTCCGGAAAATCCGCCGTCGCGGCGCGACGAGCATTGATCTGGCTCAACGCGGCCACCGGCCGGGAGCCGTACCGGCCGCGCTGCAGCCCAGCTTTGGCCACTGCAGCGACAGATTGTGATTGCATGAGGCGGGCATGCCACCGACCGTGATATCGCCATCCCGCAAATTGCCTGGCCGTCTGCTCGCGCTCACCGCCGCTGCCGTCTTGCTGGGCTGCCCTGCGGTGATCGCGCAGGAAAATCTCGATGCGGGCAAGCCCGCGCCAAAACTGTTTGCCGAGACGTGCACGGCCTGCCATCGCAGCGCAAAGGGGCTCGCCAAGGGGCGCTTTTCCTTCACGCTCTATTTCTATCTGCAGAAGCACTACGCCAGTAATTCGTCCTCGGCCTGGGCGCTGGCCTCGTATCTGGAGTTCGTCGATGGCGGCAAGCGCGCCCCGACGCGCGCGGCCGCAGTTGCGCCCGCGCGGCAATCCTCGGATTGGTCGCCGCGCACCTCGTTGCGGCCGCCGGCATCGATCCCGAACCGCTGATTGCGGATCATTTTGCGACGCCGCGCCTTTCCCGCGCCTACGCTGCCAAAATTCCCCGCCACGGCCATCTTTTGGACGTTTCGCCGCGCACGATTAGAGGTTGTGAGCGTTGCGTGGAGTGCGGACATGGAAGATTTCGAGAGCAAGCTGGAAAAGTACATGGCGCGGGCCGCCAAGTGCGAGGAGCAGGCCAAGGAGGCCACCGATCCCACCCGCGCGGACTTCTACGATGTGCTGGGACGCTACTTTCGCAACCTCGCAAACGACTTCAAGCAAATCATCGAGAAGCGCAAGACGGCGTGAGGCAGAAACGCGTGACGCAAGTGTCGCGCTGATCAGCTTCGCCGTTCCCTTCGCAGCAACAGCTCGGCGGCACCGAACGCCAGCACGAGAACGAGCAGCGCCAGCATGACGCGGATCGGCGTGACGATCGGTTCAGTCGCGCCGGCATCGGCCGCAAGATCGGCAGGCCCGGCTTTGTCGACGACAGGCGGCACGCGCTGGGCGATCTCGACCCAGCGGTCCCAGAAATTGCTGCGCGGCGCGGCCGGCGTTTCTGATGGTCCGAGGTTCGGCCCAACGCTCGCTTCGACGCGGGCCGAAGCGCCGCGGTCGGGCATGTCGTCGGGGCGCATCTTCGACATTGCATCGCGCCATCGCGCCGCGTGCGCCTCGAACTTGCGCTTGACGTCCGCCTGCGTCTCTTTCGGCGCACTGCGCTCGGCCGCCGGCGTACTGCGCTCGGCCGCCTCTTCCGGCTCAGCCGGTTTTGTCTCGCGTGCTCTCGCGCGCTTTGAAAGCTGCGTCCGGCCTGGCGTCGCGTCCCAGCAGCGATTGGGACCGTGCCACCACAGATGAGAGGTCGGAAATTTCGCGCGCGCCTCGCTTTGCGTCATGCAAGAGGGCGAAGCATGCCCTGACGATGATGCCAAAGTGAGCGCGATCGCCACCGCTGAAATTGCGATACGCATAAGGCCGCTCCAATATACAAAGGCCGCCGCCGAATAGCCCGCGCTGTGAATCACTGCCCTAAACATTAGACGTTTATGCAATGCAAATTGTGGCGTGTTTTAAGAGACAGTTGCGGTTAACCGATGTTTTGCAATGTCGCGTAGCGGGACAGTTCCCGATTCACGCATGCGGCAAAGGTGTGGCGAGTGTGGCGCGCGCTACGTGCCGCTTCGTTTCGCGACGAACGTGCCGTTCGGCTGGTGGTAGACCGCTTCCTCGATCTTGCCGGACGCGCCGCGGCGGAATTCGAGGCGATATCCGTCGAGCGGTGCAATCGCGAAGGTCGCGCCCGTGATAGGGTCGCAGCCGGTAGAGCGGCTGGAACGGGATTTTCAGATTGAGCTGGCCCTCGGCATCCTGCGAGACGACGTGGGTTTGTTCACCGCGAATGTACTCGCCGGCGCAAGCCTTGCGGAATGCTGCGTCCATGCACTCGCCCGATGGCGCGCGGGTGAAGACGATGTCCGTGACCATCGGCTCCAGCTGCGCCGAAAGGCTGGCGATGTTGCCATCGCGGTCGGTCGCAAAGCTGATCACGAGATCGTCTGGATTGAGCCTGCCATAGACATAGGGAAGCTGGAACGAATCGTAGTGGCAGTGCGCAAGCTTCGTCTCGGTGCCGCGCCAGGCCCAGTGCAGGGCGTCGCCGACCTGCGTGACGACGGCGCGGCCATAAGCCGGATGCTCGTAGGCGCCGCAAAAATCGGCGAGATCGTGGCTCGGCTTCGTGTTCGGCTTGTGCGTTGACGGTTTTGCCGCTTCATCCGATTTGGTCTGCGCGAGCGTCTTGCGTCGCATGTCGCGAAAGCGCTCCAGCCAGGGTACGGCAGCGTTGCCGCAGAGGTGATCGGTGACGCGGTTGGTCAGGAGCTGCGCCACCATATTGGCCCCGGTATTGGTGAAAACCGCGACGCCGGAATGGCGCCCCGGCACCAGACGCATCTGCGTGGTCCAGCCGAGCCAGCCGCCGGTGTGCCCGACAACCCATTCGCCGCAGTAGTTGTTCGAGCGGAAGCCGAGCCCGTAATGCCCGTGGCCGTACTCATCGAATTCGGGCGCGCTCTCATGAACGCGCGGCATCTGCATCTGGCGGATCAGCGCGGCCGAGAGCAGGCGCTGGCCTTCGAACTCGCCCTCGGCCAGCAGGAATTTCATCCAGTTGGCGATGGTTTTGACCGACATGTTGATGGCGCCGGCGGCCGTCGTCGTGATCGGAAAATACTTTGCGCGTGCGCGCTCGTCGTTGCGCTCCACCAGATAGGGAACGGCGGCATCGTCGGCGGCGGCAAATTCCGCGGCCGAAAAGCTTACGGGCATTTTGAGCTTGTCGGTCAGCCGGGTGCGGATGAAGTCCTCGTAACTCAGCCCGCTGACGCGCTCGATGACGATGCCGGCCATGTTGTAGGCGAGGTTGTTGTATTGAAACTCGGTGCGGATATCGCGGCCCGGCTCGAGATGGCGCAGCGCCAGCATCATTTCGGTGGGCGAGAGATCGCCGGGAATCCAGATCCAGTCGTGGCGCGGCAGGCCTGAATGATGGCAGAGCAAATCGCGCACGGTGACGCGCTCGGTGGCGACGGGATCGTGCAGGCGAAATTCGGGGATGTAGTCGCGGACCGGCTTGGTCCAGTCGAGCCGCCCCTCGTCGACCAGCAGCGCCAGCGCCGTGGCGGTGAAGGTTTTGGTGATCGAGCAGATCAGGAATTGCGTGTCCGGCGTCGCGGGAAGGGCGGCTTCGACGTCGCGCTGGCCCCAGGCGCGCAGCAGCACGGTCTCGCCATCCTGCACGACCGCGAGCGTGACGGCCGGCACCTGCCATTCCGCCATCGCTTCCGCCGCCAGCGCGTCGAGCTCGGGGACGAGGGCGGCGAGGGAGCTGTCTTTTGCAGGGGATGGGGCGGGCATGGCGAGCTCACTTGCGGAATGTTACAAACCGTAACATTGGCGACTGGTCGCGGCAAGCGCTTCTCGCAGGACATGCAGCTTCATTCTCACGGCGCGGTTTTCGCCTGAGACTTGCATCTCGTTGGCCCTTTCCGAAGAGAGGGCGCAGGGAAAGCCGGGCGCTGACTGCGCCCGCATTGCCATGTGCAATGGGTAGTAAGAAACGCACACGGCTTTGACAGGTACAGCCGAGACATCCCGGCTTTCCCCGCGCAACGGTTTACGGCTTATACGTGATCTCCCCGGGGAGCGGCCTTTCTTGCCCCCGTCGCTTGCTGGGACTTACCAGCGAGCTTGACGCCAGGATCGCGGCGCCAGAACCACACGATTTCGCCGTACGCTGCAGCGTTTTCGCCCGGCAGACCGAAGCCCGCCTGACGCCACAAGCGTCCATCGCAACCCGCGCCACGCTACGTGACGAACGCGTATCGTCCCTCATGGCGGCACGGGCTAACGAGGAATATAGTTCTGATTTGCGTAATTGTCAAGAGGAAATTCGGAAAAACGTAGGTGACGGTTCCGCTCGGCCCGCGGGCGTGCGGAATTCCGGGCGAATCTGGAAGCCACCGGGCCGCCGCCCTTTATTCCCGCATGGCTGCCTTGCCGCTTCGCCGCCTTCCCGCCGATGTGATCGGCCGTGAAGAGGCGCGCCGCGGTGGGCGCACCACATCAGGGGCGTCCTCTACCCAGGAGAATTCCCATGCGCTCGCTTCTTGCCTTGAGTGTTTCCGCGGCCGTCCTGCTCGCCATGTCGCTGCCTGCGGATGCCGCAAAGTCGCATCACCGCGCGGTCCAGAATTTCCGCGGGGCCAATGCGGCCGTCATTGCGCCGGACGCGATTCCGTCGCCGGTCTATCGCTATCCCGGCTACGGGACGATCCCGCCGGAGCAGAACCGCAATCTCGATCCGTCCAACTTCGGCGGCGGTTAAAAAGCGCCCGTCGACGATCCGGCGCGCGGCCGCTAGCGCGCGCCGGCCCCATTCCTCGGCGCCGAGTTTTGGCAGCCACTCATCGTTGGGAATTTCCAGGCTGAACGGCAGGTCGTCCGGCAGGCTCCGGATGATTCCGGCAAGATCGATGCCGCCGTCGCCGGGCAGCAGGCGGGCGCTTCTCGCGGTGTGGAGCAGTTCGGCTTCGGTGGCCGGAATGCCGGCAGGCGCATCGCAGAGTTGCGCGTAGCTGAGGAGATGACGCGGGAGAGCGGCGATGTCGTCCAGCGTGGTGGCCGATCGCGCCGCGTGCAGCGCATCGACGAGCACCCGGCCGTTCGGCTCGCCCGCGCCGGTGCACGATCCGCAACGCGGCGTTGGCGTTCTTCACCGCGGTCCATGGCATGAATTCGAGATCGGCCGTCAGGCCGTAGGGCGCGGCCGCGCGGCAGAACGCGGCGAATGTTTCGGTCAGGCGCGCCTCGTCCGGATCGTCGCCGGCGACCAGGATCGCGCTTGCCTTTATTCGTCCCGCCGTCTCGAGAAAGGCAGCGAAGTCGCCGGCGCTGGATTGCGGGCCAAGCCTGACGATCTCGACGTCGAACACCCGCACGCCGGTATCGCCGATGCGGCGGATGGTGTCGCGCAGCATGGCGGCGTCGGTGGCCAGCGGCGAGAACGCGCCGCCGGGCATCGCCGGCGCAATCCGGGCGCCGATCGCCTGGTAGCCGAGCTTTGCGGCCAACGCGAGCGCCTCGGGAGGCGCCATCGGGGCGGAGGTGAGATAGGCGAGCGAATAGATGTGAGGCATGCTGGCTGTCTGCGCCTTTGTTGATGTGCTAGCCTCGCCGTCAACAGCGGCCGGCAGAGCCGCACATACCGGAGCAAGCGCCCATGAACAAGCCGGAGTCCAATCTCGCGCCCGCCAATCCGCCCGCACTGCGCTCGCATCTCGTCACGGCATCCAAGATGCCCTGGCAGCCGACGCAGTTTGCGGGGATCGAGATGAAGATCCTCTATTCCGACGACGAGGGCCGCTCCACCATCCTGTTCAAGATGGCGCCGGGCGCGGTGGTGCCGCTGCACGAGCACACCGCGCTGGAGCAGACCTACATGCTCGAAGGCTCGCTGGAGGACGCCGAAGGGGCGTGCGGCGCCGGCGACTTCGTGTGGCGGCCGGGCGGCAACATCCATGTCGCGCATGCGCCCAACGGCGCGACGTTCCTCGCGATCTTCAACCGGCCGAACCGGTTCTTCGACGGCACGAAGTTTTTCACCGCGAAAGACTAAGCTCCGACCTCATCCGAGGAGCGCGCCTTGACGCGCGTCATCGCAGGATGCCGCGAGCTCCCAGCGATGCACAGCGCGTCGAGACGCTTGCTTCGCAAGCTCCTCGGGCATGAGGTCCGGCATTCGTTGCAGACTCCACGTCCAGAGGAAGCTGCCCCCATGATCATCGACTCCCAGGTCCATGCCTACGAAGCCAACACACCAAAGCGGCCCTGGGCCAGCGTGCCGAACTGGCCGCGCGCACGTCACCGGCGACGAGATGGTGGCGGCGATGGACAAGGTCGGCGTCGACGGCGCGATCTTCATCTCGGCGTTTTCGCTGTATCGGTTCGACGCGAGCTACGCCATGGAGGTGGCGCGGGCGCATCCCGGCCGGATGGCGATCGTCAAGCCGCTCAACGCCGACGACCCCGCGGTGGCCGAGGTCATCGCCGAGTGGAAGAAGGTGCCGGGCGCGGTCGGCGTCCGCATCATGCTGACGAAAGAGTCCGGCTGGGCGCCCGGCCACGCCGGCCTCGACCGCATCGCGCGCGCCGCCGTGCGCGCATGACCTGCCGCTCAACCTGCATTTCTGGGACAATCTCGACAACGGCATCGCGCTGATCGATCGCCATCCCGATACGCGCTTCATCGTCGACCATCTCGGCATCCTGCAGCCGCGCGTGCCGCCGGCGCCGGCCGAGAAGAAGACCCTGGGCCAACCTGCCGAAGGTGCTGGAGCTGGCGAAGCGCAAGAACGCGGTGATCAAGGTGAGCGGCGCCTGCACGCTGTCGAAAGAGCCGTATCCGTTCCCCGACATCTGGGAGCCCTTAGCGCGCGTGTTCGACGCCTGGGGCATCGATCGCTGCCTGTGGGGCACCGACTGGACCCGCGCGGCCGCGGTGGTCAACTACGAGCAGGCCGTCGAGCCGTTCCGCACCACCAGCCGCCTGAGCGAGGCCGAGCGCGCCATGCTGATGGGCGGGGCGTGTGCGAAGGCGTATGGGTGGAAGCCGAAGAAGGGGTAGGCGTGCGGCGATAGGGGGCCGCCCAACCAAAATGTCGAAAACAACCCCATGCAAAGTAGAGGCTCGTAGGACGGACTAGCGCAGCGTAATCTGCGACCTAAGATTGAACGAATGTAAGATTACGCGCGATGCGCTAATCCGCCCTACGGCCTGCGACTATCGTGGCTTGACGGCAAGCGTTGAGGGCTGTCGGCCTACGACATTCGAAGCCAGACCCAGCCATGCGAGACCCTGGATCGCATGATAGACCCCGTCGAACTCCCACCAGGTATGGCCGGATTGTGCCGCGCCGGGATCGGCGTGATGGTTGTTGTGCCACCCTTCGCCGCTGCCAAGCGTGATGAGCTGGACCCACGGGCTGTTGCGGCTGTCGTCATTGGTCGGATAGGTGCGGTAGCCCGAAACGTGGCCCAGCGAATTCACCGACCAGGTGATGTGCCAGACGAGCACGGTCCGCACGAACACACCCCATAGCAGGATGATGCCGCCAAATCGCAGCGACTGTGCAAGCGTATCGCCGGCCAGCATGGCGCCCGCAAAGCCGGCGGCGAAGAAAACCAGCCATGACGCCATCACGATCGAAAAGAAATGGCGTTCGAGCGTCTTGTAAAAGGGATCGCGGAGAATGTCGGCGGCGTAGCGGTGATAGGCCGCGAGATCATAGAGCTCGTTCCTGAGCATCAGCCAGCCCATATGACTCCAGAAAAAATTGACGACGACGGGGCTGTGGGGATCCGCGGGCTTGTCTGCGTGATGATGATGTCGTCGATGGATCGCAACCCAGCGGGCGGGAGCTTCCTGCAGGTTCAGGAGGCCGATCAGGGCCAGGCAGTGCTCGAACCATCTCGGACAGGTGAAGCTGCGATGCGCGAGCAGGCGATGGTAACAGAGATTGATGCCGAGGCCGCCGAAGAAATAGATGCCGAGCACGGCGAGCGTCAGTCCCGTCCAGCTGAAGAAGCCGGGCACAAAAGCCAGCAGCGCAACCAGATGATAGAAAACGATTCCCAACGCGACGCGCCAGTTGATTTGCATGCGCTTCCGCGCCGCGGGACGCGCGATCTGTTCCGGAGCCAGGCGATCGTGGACGTTCGGGATCGACGTATCCGCTGACCTCAAATTGCACCTGTTTTGCAATGAATGGCCCGGTCAGTGTGCGCCGGTCGAAGCATGAGACCACAACTATTCGTTGCCGGGGAAGCTATAGGACTTGCGGCCCGAAAGCTAGGCGGACGGGTTGTTTTCGAAGCTCTCTCAGCCGTCATTGCGAGGAGCGCAGCGACGAAGCAATCCAGCTTTCGTTCGAGCGGCAAAGGAAGCTGGATTGCTTCGCTTCGCTCGCAATGACGGGGTGAGACATCACTTCCCCTTGACATGTTGACGCTCCGCCGTCGGAATGCGCGTAACAAAAACAAATCGGGGAGGATCGCGCATGTTTCGCCATCTCAAACATTTCGCGCTTGCGGCACTCGCGGCCGCCAGCCTGTTCACCGCCGGCACCGCCTACGCGGCCTTCCCGGAGCGCCCCATCACGCTGATCGTGCCGTGGGCGGCCGGCGGCGGCACCGATGCGGTGGCGCGCCAGGTGGCGCTGATGCTGGAGCGCGACTTCAAGCAGCCGGTGAATGTCGTCAATCGCACCGGCGGGTCGGGCGTGGTCGGCCACCAGGCGATCGCGACATCGGCGCCGGATGGTTACACCTTCGGCCTCATCACGCTCGAGATCAACCTGATGCACTGGGTGGGGCTCACCGACCTCACCTTCGAGAAGTACACGCCGCTCGCGCTGGTCAACCAGGATTTCGCCGCGATCCACGTCAAGGCGGACAGCCCCTACAAGAGCGTCAAGGAGCTGTTCGCGCAGATCAAGGCGAACCCGAACAAGCTCACCGCCTCGGGCACGGGGCAGGGCGGCAGCTGGCATGTCGCGCTCGCCGGCCTGATGCAGGCCGACGGCGTCTCGCCAGGCGCGATCCGCTGGGTACCGTCCACGGGCGCCGCGACTGCGCTCACGGATCTCGCAGCCGGCGGCATCGATTTCGTCGCGTGCTCGATGCCGGAAGCGGAAGCCCTGATCAAGGCGGGGCGTGTCCGCAGCCTCGTGTTCTTCTCGGAGAAGCGCGCGCCGAATTTTCCGGACGTGCCGACCACCGAGGAGGCGACTGGGTCAGAAATGGCACAAGGGCGTGTGGCGCGGCTTTGCGGCGCCGAAAGGCCTGCCGAAGGAGATCGCCGCGCAGTACGAGACCGCGATCAAGAAGGTCTGGGACAGCGAGGAGTTTCGCGAGTTCATGACGAGGCGCGGCTTCGACATGATCTATCTGGATTCGGCGAAGTTCGCCGAGTTCATGAAGGCAGACAACGAGGACAACGGCGCCGCGCTGAAGTCGCTGGGGCTGGCGAAGTAGGGGCGAGGCTACGACCTGCTCATTTGTCCGGCTCAGGGCGCTTGCCGGTCTGATCGGCCGGCGGGAAGACATACTCATAGTTGGCGCGGGCCTCGCGAATGAGGCGGGCCCGTTCCAACTCTGATTTGGGAACAAATCGCACGACTTCGCCCATCGGAGGCTCCGGATATTCGAGAGAATACGCGGGGACTGCGAAGCGAATATCGTGCCAAGCCGGACCGATTCGCCATCCGTGAAAATGCGGCCTCTCGCGTGGCTCCGCCGGGTCTGGCTGGAGGCGTGTGGTGCGGCTCTGCGGCGCCGAAAGGCCTGCCGGAGGAGAATCGCGGCGCAGTACGAGACTGCGATCAAGAAGGTCTGGGAGCCAAGAGTTTCGCGAGTTCATGAACCGGCGCGGCTTCGACATGGTCTATCTGGATTTGGCTGGCTTCGCGGAGTTCATGAAGGCGGACAACGAGGACAACGGCGCGGCGCTGAAGTCGCTGGCGGTGGCGAAGTGGGGGGCTCACTCTGTTGATATGCGCTCAAGGCGTATCCGAACTTCGCCGTTGTCGGTCACCGCCAACATCTGGAGGCCGCTAAAATGCAAATACGGGCTCACGTTGTTGTTTGCGCGGAGCCAATTGTTTAGCCCATCGATATTGGGGCCACCAACATTGATAACGAACTCCACGCCGTACAAGGAGATCGAGAAGTAAGTTTCAGGCGAAGGCGTGTGGAACAATCCCTGGCCGATTCCTGCTTTGACCCATTCGTTTGTTGTCGGGTGCCGCATCTGCGCTTCTTCAGGATAAATCGTTCGCTGGTGATAGGGCCAGCTCGCGAAATTGTCCCCGTATCGCGCCCAACGACGAAGGTTATTGAAGTATGGGTCTAGGATCAGCGCCTCGGGGTCCTTACTTCTTCTCTCAAAGTCGTTGAAACAGCGCTCGAGTGCCATCTTCGCAAGCAGGCGCGACATCTCTCGTTGAGGGGGATCAACTTGCAGATCAACAGCGAATCCATGGAGGCCTTGCTCTTCGTCTTGCTCCAAATGTTTCAATACGTTCTTGGAGTGTTTCCCTTCTTCGGCTCGAACGTGCAGTTCGCCATTCTCGTCTTTCAAAAGTGCAACATCGAAGCCACTGCTCAAATGGGTTGCAAGAAGGGGAGCAGACCGTCCACGTTTTGTTGGGATGCCGTTCCAAGCTCGCAAATTTCTTATCGACCGGTGTGCCAGAACCGGCCGTTCAACTTTTCGAGCAAAGTAGTTGTTGCAAGTGTCGCAAACCGCTCCCTTGGCGAGGATGTGTCGCGTATTTCCCAACGACTTCGGGATTATGTGCTCCACGCTCTTGGAGTTGTCCGATCGATTGCCGCAGAAAATGCATCGCATGGGTCTAGCAGACTGTAGCAACCATTAAGTGGTGAGCGGCTTTTCGACCCAAGGAGAGCCGCGCTGCACGACGGTGTTGGCGTAGATTAGCAGCTTTCGCGCGCAGGCAACGAGCGCCGCATTATGAGCTTTACCTGCTGCGGTTAGGCGACCGTAGAGGGCGATGAGCGCTTTGTTCCAGCGGAAAGCGGCCGGGAGGGCTGCTGCAAACAAGGACCGCCGCAGGCGAGCTCGACCGCCGGCGATACGGCGCTGGCCCTTCTGTTGGCCGCTGTCGTTGTCGAAGGGAGCCAGCCCTGCGAGGGCTGCAGCCTGCTCCCGGCTGACACGGCCGAGTTCGGGCATGCGGATCAGGAGCGCAAGCGCAGTGCGCTCACCGATCCCGGGAATGCTGCGCACCAGATCGAGGCGGGCAGCGAGGTCGGGGTGAGAGCGCAATAGCCTAGCAATGTGGCGTATCTGGGCGAGCCGCCGTTCCTTCAATCGGGTAATGTCAGCAAACACCAGGCGCCGCAGCCTGGGCTCATCAATGTGCTCGAGACGCGTCTTGAACCGCCTGATGTCTTCCTCGGCCTGCTCAAGGAAGGTCAGCTGTTCGGCCAACTGCGCCAGCCGCTGATCAGGCGCGATCCTGTCCTGATCGAGTGCCGCTGCACAGGCCGCGATCAAGACCGCATCCAGCACGTCGTTCTTGGCACGACGCAGATGAACCCTGCCGAACGCCTTGACCTGGATCGGCTGCAACACCAGCACCGTGAAGCCGGCCGCACGCAAATGCCCTACCACACCGCGCTCATAGCCGCCGGTCGCCTCGATACCGACACGACTGACGCGGGCCTCGGCCAGCCTGGCTGTCAAAACCCGCCATCCGGCCAATGCGTTGGCGACCTGCCAATGTCCGGTCCGGCCATGAACCGCAACATCGAGCTTGCTCTTGGACGTATCGATTCCCGCTGTCGTCGTGCTAGTCTGCGTCATCCTCGTCGACCCCGCCTTGTGAAGCGAACCTAACCGTTCCGGCAACCATCCGGGTCCGATGAAGGTGCTGACGCGATCTTGCTACGAGGCAGCCACAAACTGCTCAGGGCGGATACGATCCGATCGCCAGCGGCCTGTCGCGGCCGCTAACCGCGACAGGCCATTCCTCTCGGAATGATCGAGGATAGACCGTCGCGCTATTACAAGGGCGGATTAGCCGCAGGCGTAATCCGCTGCTTTGGTTGAACTCCAGTATCGGCGGACTACGCTAAATAGCCCTACGCGCTGGGGTCGGCGAAGTAGGCATGCGGCCGCTGTCCAAGCTTAGCGATTAGTCAAACCATGCCCGATGGCGGGGAGCAATCTGTGTGGCACGCAGTTGAGTTGAGTTGGCGATTGCGTTGCGCCAATCCAACTTACGAGTTGGTCTACGAGTTCGCTCATTCTGTTCAAGTCATCACCCAGCGGCAGCCGCCTGCTTCTCCATCTGTTCCATATAGGATTTTATCCCCCCATCGAGGATCCTGTCGCGCAGCCGTTCGGCGGCCGCGCGATGCCCGGGGCCCCGAATAGAATTGGAGATCGACATTATCGGAATGAAATCGGATTTCGGGCGATCGATATAGACGCCGTCGACACAGGTCGAGTCAGTAACGGTCTCGAAAAGCCCGAGCGGCATCGGGTATTTGGCCTTCGGATTGTGGAATAGATAGGCTTCCGATCCCCACGTCTCTAGCGGCGTATCATTGTCACCGATGATGAAAGCGAACGGCAAGGCCAAATGAGCGTTTGGGTCGTGATCGATCATGTTGCCGAAGCGCACCATCGATACTTCGTCGTCGGGATACGGGCCCGCAATCGCCATTCGCGTAAATTTCGGGACTGTACCCGCATTGGTCCAAAGGACAGCTGAAACGTTCTCCGATCCTTCCAAATCGAAAAAACTTGACGGAATCTCCTTCTCCGCGTGCTTATGATGTTCTACGCGTTCCGTCTCAATAACTAGTTTCCCTTCGCTATCCCATGAAGGGCGATGTTTCAGCCCATACAGGTAACGGATGACGCCGGCGTTGGAGAACGACAGCGATCCATGTTCGTGGAAGGTCTGGATCGCAAGGATAAACGGGCGTCCAACAACGTGCGGTAGTTCCCAGTAGGCCTTGCCGCCTTCCGTTTTCTTGTCCAACCGATGCTGCATTTTGGCGCGGAGGGCGCCGGCGATCCGGATCGGAAGCTGGTTCTCCTGACGATCGCGGATACCGGCAAGATCAACATCTTGTTCGTTCGTGCTGCGATATGCCCGCAATCCCGCGTCGTTCCCGGTCGGATTGGCGGTCGTGCACTCGATGGAAATCTGAACGCCATTCTTCGAGGCGGTAAAATCGGGCTGAGGTTCGCGTCCGATAGGTTCGAATTTCTCCGCGTGCAAAAGTTCGCTTACGTACAGCTCGAACGTCCGGGTGTTGAAACCTGTCGTTTGAAATTGTTCGATAAAATTGCCGTCGCGCTCGACCATGCGCGCGAACGCGTCGTTCATCATTTTGCGTGTGGCTTTGCTCCAAGGCGATGTGCTCATCACCTCAAATGAGGGATGGAGCAGTTTTTTCGGCCTCTTGGTGGCAAACAGGCTGCGCGCGCTAGACATTCGAAATCCTTCCGCGACCGCGGAAATGGCGATTGGGCGGCGTGCGTATCCGCGAAGATATTGGCGAATTCTTGTCGAACGCGGACTCTTGCACGGTGCTGGTTGACTGTCTGTGCATAGGGCGGATTGCGACGAAGGTGTAATCCGCTGGTTTGCTTAAACGCGTTTTCGGCGGACTACGCTGCGCTAATCCACGCTAAGGCGCTGCTCAATTACCTATTGCACCTGATCCCCGTCTTGGAAGCGGTCGTAAACAGCGTCGCAGGCGTGACACATGAACTTGTGGCCGACGGGAAAGAGTTTTTGCTGACCGCAGGCCAGGCAGGGGTCATTCAGGAAACTGATTTCGCTGGCCGGCGATTCTCGCGGCGTAATTGCCGCCTTCACCTCTTTAGCTATTTTTAGGACCCGAAGGGCCACTGCGGGGCGGTCGATCTGCTCTTGCATCTGCTCGAAGTATATTCTCGCAGCCTGCAGGCTTACCCCAAACTGTATCGAGATGTCGTCGGCCGTAGAAAGTTTACGGGCGGTCTGATCGTTGATCAGAAAAGAGGCGCCGAAGACCATGGCTTGATGCTCAGCCGAGCGGAACTTCGGAATCCATTCTGACGCGACGTTTCCCGTAAGACGACGCGGCATGGCGACGCCATCCAACAGCTTATCGAGGTGCTGGGTTGCATGTCCTAGTTCATGCCCGAAAGTGTATCTGGCGTAGCCATCTCCCATGAAGGCGCCGTGCCTTATACGTCGGGGAATCTGGACCAGCACCCGCGAGCCGTCGTACGTTGTCAGACCGGAATCGCGAGCGAGCGTAGCATCGGGTACTACCTCCAGACGGAACGGCTTGACGCCCTTCACCGTCCAAATTTCCGTGACCTGCTCCAAGGCCAGGACATCCACACGATCGACATTGGCGAACCCGAGAAATTCACGCAGGCGCTTCGCATTTCCACGGACTTCGTCGTCGCGCAGCGGTTCTACCCTGTAATCGTCGTTGGACATTGTTACCCCCGTGTCGAACGCGCTCCCTTCATCTGCCCCTCGCGCTCGTTCAAGAATTTCTCGTCAGACCTTCCGCCACTTGTCTGGAGAACCGCGCGATGTATTTCGCACCCGCTCAACGTGAGGCCGGCTAGCCGGGCTCAGCTCCCGGGCGCGCTCGATGGCGTCACTCTGGGTGGGCAGGACATCGCTGGCCCGCTGTGAGTTGGCCCGCCTGACGGCATAGTCACCCTCCGGCCGACGCTCGACGTACATGCGCTTGTCCTTCACCGCCGTCTCCTGAATGTAAAATCAGTATCTCACGAACACCCCGTCGTGCTGCCCGCACGTATCGCACTTCATGCAGGTGCCGTTCCGCACCAGCGTGAAATTCCCGCATTCGCCGCACATCTCGCCTTCGTAGCCCTTGGCTTTCGCTTCGGCGCGGCGTTCGGCCTTGGACGGCGCAAGCGCGCCGGCGGCGCTGCCGGCCTTGCTCCATTGCAGGGCTTCCAGCTTCTCGGTGGGCGACAGGTCGTGGCTGACTTCCTGCTTCAGCGCGACCGCGCCTTCCACTGCATCGCTGGCGCGGGAGGTGGCGCCGTGGGAGGCCAGCGCGGTGACCCGGCCGCCGGTATCGCCGTCGCTTGATGGCATCGAGCCGCCGCGCATGACGACGAGGTTGTCGGTGCGGGAGCGGGTGAGGCCCTTGGACAGGTACTTCGACGCGCCTTGCTGCTCCGGCTCCTTGCCTTCCTCGACGCCCTTGCCGAGCGCGTCGAAATTGCTCTCGTTGGGGTCGACATGGGCGAGATCGAAGCGGCCCATGTAGCTCACCGCGAGCTCGCGGAAGACGTAGTCGAGGATCGAGGTCGCGAACTTGATGCTGTCGTTGCCCTGCACGGTGCCCGCCGGCTCGAAGCGGGTGAAGGTGAAGGCGTCGACATATTCTTCCAGCGGCACGCCGTATTGCAGGCCGAGCGAGACGGCGATGGCGAAGTTGTTGATGAAGGAGCGAAGGGCGGCGCCTTCCTTGTGCATGTCGATGAAGATCTCGCCGATCCGGCCGTCGTCATATTCGCCGGTGCGCAGATACACCTTGTGGCCGCCGACCACCGCCTTCTGGGTGTAGCCCTTGCGGCGATCCGGCATCTTCTCGCGCTCGCGCATCACGATGATGCGCTCGACCAGCTTCTCGACCACCTTCTCCGAGATTTGCGCGGTTCGCGCGGCCATCGGCTTCTCGTAGAGCGCCTCCACCGCATCTTCCTCGTCGTCCTCATCGCTGATGAGCTGCGAGTTCAGCGGCTGCGACAGCTTCGAGCCGTCGCGGTAGAGCGCGTTGGCCTTCAGCGCCAGCTTCCAGGACAGCAGGTACGCGGACTTGCAGTCCTCGACCGTGGCGTCCATCGGCATGTTGATGGTCTTGGAGATCGCACCCGAAATGAACGGCTGCGAGGCCGCCATCATGCGGATGTGGCTCTCGACGCTGAGATAGCGCTTGCCGACCTTGCCGCAGGGGTTGGCGCAGTCGAACACCGGATAGTGCTCGGCCTTCAGGTGCGGGGCGCTTTCCACGGTCATCGCGCCGCAGATGTGCACGTTGGCCGCCTCGATCTCGCGCTTGGTGAAGCCGAGCGCGGAAAGCAGGTCGAAGCCGGGGGCGGCGATCGCCTCGGGGCCGATGCCCAGCGCGTCGCGGATGAAATCCTCGCCAAAGGTCCACTTGTTGAAGGCGAACTTGATGTCGAAGGCGGTGGGCAGCGCCTTTTCGACCTTGGCAATGGCTTCGTCGGTGAAGCCCTTGGTCTTCAAGGTCGAGGCGTTGATGGCCGGCGCATTGGACAGCGAGCCGTGGCCGACGGCATAGGCCTCGATCTCGGCGATCTCGCTCTCGCGATAGCCGAGCGCGCGCAGTGCTGCGGGCACCGCCTGGTTGATGATCTTGAAGTAGCCGCCGCCGGCGAGCTTCTTGAACTTGACCAGCGCGAAGTCAGGCTCGATGCCGGTGGTGTCGCAATCCATGACGAGGCCGATCGTGCCGGTGGGCGCGACGACGGTGGTCTGGGCGTTGCGATAGCCGCTGGCCTCGCCGAGGGCGAGAGCGGCATCCCACGCCGCGATCGCGTGCGTGACGATGTCGGCTTGCGGGCAGGAGGCGTGATCGAGCGGCTGCGGATTGACCGCCAGCGCTTCATAACCCGAGCTGTTGCCGTGCGCGGCGCGGCGGTGGTTGCGGATCACGCGCAGCATGTGCGCGGCGTTCTTCTTGTAGCCGGGGAAGGTGCCGAGTTCGGCCGCCATTTCCGCCGAGGTCTTGTAGGAAATGCCGGTCATGACGGCGGTGAGCGCGCCGCAGAGCGCGCGGCCTTCCTTGCTGTCGTAGGGCAGGCCCATGGTCATCAGGAGGCCGCCGATGTTGGCGAAGCCGAGGCCCAGGGTGCGGAACTCGTAGGAGAGCTCGGCGATCGCCTTGGACGGGAACTGCGCCATCAGCACCGAGATTTCCAGCACGATGGTCCAGAGCCGGCAGAGGTGCTCGTAGGACTCGATGTCGAAACGCTTGGTTGACGGTGTTGTAGAACGTCAGCAGGTTGGCCGACGCGAGGTTGCACGCCGTGTCGTCCAGGAACATGTATTCCGAGCACGGATTGGAGGCGCGGATGTCGCCGGACGCCTTGCAGGTGTGCCAGTCGTTCATGGTGGTGTTGAAGTGCAGGCCGGGATCGGCCGAGGCCCAGGCGGCGTAGCCGATCTTTTCCCAGAGATCGCGCGCCTTCAGGGTCTTGGTGATCTTCTTGGTGGTGCGGCCGATCAGGTTCCAGTCGCCGTCGGTTTCGACCGCGCGGAGGAAATCGTCCTTCAGCGAGACCGAGTTGTTGGAGTTCTGGCCGGATACCGTCAGGTAAGCTTCCGAATCCCAGTCGGTGTCGTAGATGTCGAAGGAGATGTCCTTGTAGCCCTGCTTGGCGAACTGGATCACCCGCTTGATGTAGTTGTCGGGCACGAGCGAGCGGCGCGCGAGCTTGATCTCGCGGCGCAGCGCCGGGTTCTTCTCGGGGTCGAAGCAATCGTCGCCGGAGCCTTCGCAGTTGACGCAGGCGCGCATCACGGCCTTGAGGTGCTTCTGGTTGATCTTGGAGCCGGTGACCAGAGCGGCGACCTTCTGCTCCTCCTTCACCTTCCAGTCGATATAGGTCTCGATGTCGGGGTGATCGATGTCGACCACGACCATCTTGGCGGCGCGGCGCGTGGTGCCGCCGCTCTTGATGGCGCCCGCGGCGCGGTCGCCGATCTTGAGGAAGCTCATCAGGCCGGACGAGCGGCCGCCGCCGGACAGGCGCTCGCCTTCGCCGCGCAGGCTGGAGAAGTTGGAGCCGGTGCCGGAGCCGTACTTGAACAGGCGCGCCTCGCGCACCCAGAGGTCCATGATGCCGCCCTCGTTGACGAGGTCGTCACTGACGCCCTGGATGAAGCAGGCATGCGGCTGCGGATGCTCGTAGGACGATTTCGACTTGGTCAGCTTGCCGGTCTTGAAGTCGACGTAGTAGTGGCCCTGGCCCGGACCGTCGACGCCATAGGCCCAATGCAGGCCGGTGTTGAACCATTGCGGCGAGTTCGGCGCGACCATCTGCTTGGCGAGCTGCCAGCGCAGTTCGTCGAAGAAGGTCAGCGCATCGTCTTCGCTGGTGAAGTAGCCGCCCTTCCAGCCCCAATAGGTCCAGCAGCCGGCGAGGCGATCGAACACCTGTCTCGCCGAGGTCTCGCTGACAAAGCGCTCCTTCTCGGGCAAGTTGGCCATCGCCTCGACATCAGGCACCGAGCGCCACAGCCAGGACGGCACGGTTTCTTCCTCGACGCGCTTTAAGCGCGCGGCAACGCCGGCCTTGCGGAAGTATTT
This sequence comes from uncultured Alphaproteobacteria bacterium, assembly GCA_963726865.1. Classification (GTDB taxonomy): domain Bacteria; phylum Pseudomonadota; class Alphaproteobacteria; order Rhizobiales; family Xanthobacteraceae; genus Bradyrhizobium. The sequence continues at coordinate 320,043 of CAVSEE010000021.1, forward strand.
CTGGGCCAGCACGTCGGAGGCGACCTGCGACCAGAACTCCGGCACCTCGACATTTTCGGCGCGGAACACGACGGAGCCGTCGGGGTTGCGAATCTCTGAAACGGTGGTGCGGAAGTTGATCCCGGCATAGGGAGACTGTCCGGCCGTGGTGTTGCGGCGATCGATTTGCATTGGTCGTGCCCCGTCTATTTTTATCGGCCGGACCGCGACAGGCGGACCCGGCAGTTGTTTCCTTGAGCGAACCTTTTGGCCAGGGCGCCCGCCTTGGCCTGAAGTTCACAGTGAAGCCGGTGGACCCGGCCTGTTTCTCTCAACCGACGAACCGGTGGTTTCACCGTGTCTGCCGGCGGCACGTTCCGATCCGCCCCGAAAGACCGGCCCATGCTTTCAACGCCCCAACGCAAAAACCCGTCACCTAATTCGGAGCCGTTCGGCCCGTTTTGGCGCCCCAAGGACCCCCGGATTTTGGGCAGACAAGCCCTCCACCCGCTGCCTCGACCGGCTGGGCGGAGTGTCAGTCCGGAACCCGTTTGGGATCGACCGGCGGGGACTCCAAACACACTCGCGCCGAACAGGTGAAAGCTAGGCCAACTCGGTTACGCCCGTCAAGAACTAGTACGAGTTCCTGAATCAAACACTAAATATGGTGGAACAAGGGGGAAAACAGGGGGAGGTCACCCGCCTGTGATGGGCTCAAGTATCAGTGAGTCCTCAGGGATTCCCAAGCGGAAAAAATTGCGGTTTGGGGTGTCCACAGGCTTGGCCCCACAGTTCACAGGGCAGGTATTTTTTGCGCGCGGCGGATTGCGTTTGCGGAGACTCAGGTAGGGCTACGGAGATTCTCAGCCGGACCGTTCTGAAAGGGCTGTGCCGACGCCAATTTTGTTGCCTTGGCCATCGACGTGATTCCGGAGCCGGTCCTGGATATCCTTCGGCAAATACCCGAATTGATCGACCAGCTTGAGGGTCTGCCAATATCCAGCGGCCTCAAGGAAATCGAGGAACAACTGCCTGTTGCCGGTCGTATAGGGCCACGCCGCCAGCATCCTCATCCAGTATTCGAGGTCGGCCACGTCGTCTATCTCGATCAGTCCATTGGACACGCGATGGCCGATCCATTCGAATCGCGTGAAGAGTGCGTCGAGTGCCAGCCGGTACAGCATCCCCTTGGGGTCGGGATTTTGATAAATCTCCCGACGAAGCAATGGCTCCATCGCCGTCGCGAGGATTTCCGGCTCGTGTTCGATCGTTTTTTGGTTCTGGCACTTCTCGAACATGGGCAGGTGGCGCTCGGGGATGGGAATGAACCCCTTGCCCCAATCGAGGCAGCGCAAGGCAAAGACCAGCTCGTCGTCCTCGAAAAGGGGAGTGAGGTAAGACGCTGCCAACTCGGCCCGTTTCCAACGGGCTGCGTTGTCAGCGCTCTTCAACGCGATCTGGCGGTTCTTTTCGCCCAGCTGCCAGTTCTTGAGCGCGAACCATGCGCCGCCTCCGGCCGCTAGCGCCGCAAAGATTGCCGGCGCAACCTTCAGCGCTTCAAGCCAAACGGGGGCAGGCGGCGTGTCCAATCGACACCTGTCAACTTGAAAGACCCATCGTAACGCATTGCAACCGGCGTGTCCAACGTCAGGTCCGGCGATCCCGGTCGCAGCGCGATCCCGGTCGCAGCGCGATCCCGAACATTTCCGTTGCCGTGCCATGCCGGTCTGCCGATGGTCAGGGGCTAACCGGGAGGGCAAGGTGAAAGCCACTTCATTTCGACGCCGGTCCTCATGACAGAATCAAAACCGACCTTGCGAGCGCAGAGCGCGCCGCAACGCGCGCGGATCGCGCCCGCGGGCCTGCTGTTCCTCGCCATCACCTCGGTGGGCTGGGGTTTTAATTGGCCGGTGACGAAATACCTGCTGAGCGAATTGCCGCCGTTGACGCTGCGCGGCTGCACCGGCGTCGTCGGGGCGCTGCTGCTGGCGGTGCTGGCGATTGCGCGGGGGCAGAGCCTGAAGGTGCCGGAGGGGATGTGGCCGCGGCTGGTGCTGGCGGCGGTGCTCAACGTTTCCTGCTGGATGGTGCTGATGGCCTTTGCGCTGTTGTACCTGCCGGCGAGCGAGGCGACGCTGATCGCCTACACCATGCCGGTGTGGGCCTCGCTGCTGGCCTGGCCGGTGCTGCACGAACGGCCGACGGTCTTGCGCACGATCGCGCTGGTGATGGCGTTCGCGGGGCTGGTTTCGATGCTGGGCGGCAATGGTTTCGGCGCCAGCCTCGCCAAGCTGCCGGGGATATTGATGGCGCTGGGCGGCGCCATCGGCTTTGCGCTCGGCACGGTGCTCGCCAAGAAGCTGCCGATCCAGCTTCCTCCGATCACGGCGGCGGCCTGGCAGATCGGCGTCGGCTGCCTGCCGATAGCGATCGCGGGCCTTGCGATCGAGACGACGCATCTTGAGAAGGTGACGACTCTGGGCTGGGCGCTGGTGTTCTACGGCACCGTGATCCAGTTCTGCGTCGCCTATGTCAGCTGGTTTGCGGCGCTGGCGCGGCTGCCGGCCTCGGTCGCCGCGATCGGCACCATGGCGGTGCCCGTGATCGGCGTGGTGGCCTCAGCCATTGCCCTGCACGAGCCGCTCGGCCCCGGCCAGATCGCAGCCCTGGTGCTGACGCTCGCCGCCGTCGTGCTGGCGACGCGGTCTTAAGTTCCGAATTAACGAATGATCGTCGGCAGCGACGAATAGCGCTTCGGCGTCTTGAATTCACCCGGCGTAAACTGTGCAAAGGCGTCGCTGACGCGCGTTGCCGGTGCGGTATCGCTGGCAAAGCGAAACTCGCTGCGCTGCTGCTGCGGCGCATAGAAGCTGGCGCGATAATAATCGTCGTCGAAACGCGTCGCGCCCGCGCCAAACATCGCGTCACAGGCCACGAGAAGCGCGTAGACCCCCACGACCGCGGCTGCGATCTCCCGCAAGATAGACATGTTGATGCCCCCGATTTTTCGGAAAGCATGCACGAGTGTGGCGAAACTCTGGTTTACGCAGGGAAGGGACTTGCGGGCAGGGTTTGCCGCGGCTCAGCCGATTGCGGACAATTTTATCGATTGCAGCGAGAAGGTCTTCGTTAACGCTGGAGCGCGATAGCTCAGGCTCACGCCGCCCGGACTGGTTCCGCTTCCATGCTGTCCATCGACGGTGCGATCGACGGCGACTCGGCGAGATCCTGCGCAGCCAGCCGCAGCAACAGCACCTGCAAGCCGGGCGGCAACGCGCTCGCTTCGCGATCAAGCATGATCCGCAGACGATCGCCGATTTCGTCGCATATTGCCCGGCAATGCGAGCTGTCGATCCGCACGTTACTGTCAGAGCCCATCGTCCGTCCCCTCTTCAGAGGACAGAATAGGGCGAGAGATTTAAAGTGCCGGGCCGGAATTGCCGCGCATTGCAGAGCCCATGTTCAGGGATGATTTACCACCCGCAACGGTGCGCTAACGCCCCAGCGCCTGGCGGATCATCCGCGCCAGATCGCCCTTGCGGTAGGGCTTTTGCAACAGCAGCAAGCCGGGATCGAGGCGGCCCTGATGCATGATGGTGTCGTCGGTATAGCCTGAGGTGTAGAGCACCTTCAGCCCGGGGCGAATTTTCTCGGCTTCATCGGCGAGCTGGCGGCCGCTCATGCCGCCGGGCATCACGACGTCGGTGAACAGCAAATCAAAATGCTCGCCGTTCTTCAGGTGGATCAGCGCCGACGGTCCGTCAGCGGCAGAGACGGCGCTGTAGCCGAGCGCCGCCAGCTGCACGGTGACGAAGTTGCGCACCAGCGCGTCGTCCTCGACCACCAGTATCTTCTCGCTGCCGCCGGCCGGCGGCGCGGCCGGTCCGGCGGCCTTTGCGACTTCGCCGATCGCGGGCGGCAGATAGAGGCGGATGGTGGTGCCGGCGCCTTCCTCGCTGTCGATGCGGATATGGCCGCCGGATTGCGTGACGAAGCCGTACACCATGGATAGTCCGAGGCCGGAGCCCTTGCCGACCTCCTTGGTGGTGAAGAACGGCTCAAACACCTTTTCGCGCACATGCGCCGGCATGCCGGTGCCGGTATCGCTGACCGCGATCATGACATAACTGACAGGGCCGGTCGCGGCAGGCGAGTCGAGGCCGCTTTCGGCGTGCGTGACCATTTTCGTCTGCAAGGTCAGCCGGCCGCCCGATGGCATGGCGTCGCGCGCGTTGATCGCCATGTTGAGCACGGAATTGGCGAGCTGCGAGGCGTCGAGATGCGCCGTCGCCAGGTCAGGATCGAGTACGGTTTCGATCTCGATCTGCTCGCCGAGCGTCGGCCGCAGCAATTTGGCGACGTCTGAGATCGCCGCGTTGATGTCGACGTTGCGCGGATGCAGCGGCTGGCGCCGCGCAAAGGCCAAGCAGATGCTCGATCAGTTCGCTGCAGCGCTGCGCCGCCTGGTCGATCAAGGTGGCGGTGGCGCGCAGATCCGGCTGGTCCTGCAGGCCGGCCACCAGGCTCTCGGTGGTGCCGGTGATGACGGTGAGCATGTTGTTGAAGTCGTGGGCGACGCCGCCGGTCAGCTTGCCGATGGCTTCGAGCTTCTGCGCCTGCTGCAGCTTGCGCTCGGTTTCGCGCGAGGCGGTGATGTCGTGATAGACCAGCGCCGCGCCGGTGATGACCCCCAGCGGATTGCGCAATGGCCGGCCGCTGGCGACGAGATGAAACAGGCCGTGCGCGCGCGCCAAGCGCGATACGATCTCCAGATTGTCGAATTCCTCGCCGCGCAGCGCGCGCGCCGCCGGCAATTCCTCGACGGAGAGCGGCGTGACGCCGTCGCCTGCGAAGACCGCGCTAGAGCGCGCGCGGATCTGGGGAATAGTCATGCCGGGCCGGTAGCCGAGCATTTTGCGCGCCGCCGGATTATTCAGGAGGACGCGGCCTTCGGTGTCGATCACCAGCACCGCTTCCGCCATGCTGTTGAAGGTGCTCTGCAGCACGCTCGAGGAGCGCTCCAGCTCCTCATGCGCGGCGACCAGATGGGTGGTGCGCTCGGCCACCGCCGCCTCCAGCGACTGCGCGTCGGCGCGGCTGGCGTCGAGCGATTCCGAAAGCTCGTCGCGGGAGCGCGCGGCCTCGCGGATCATCACGCCGGCGAGCAGCAGGATCAGCGCCACCCCGCAGAGGTCGATGACGAGGAGCACGCGGCTGGTCACCCGCGATTGCGCCGACTGGTCGGCCAGCCGCGCGCGCTGCTCGGCCTGCACCTTGTCGAGGTTGGCGGAGATGGTCTGCGCGGCAGTTCGGGCCTCGGCGGCGAGTTTTTCCGCGGTCGACGCGGCACTCTCGTTTGCCGAGCGATACGCGATCAAATCGTCCGATATGGCGAGGCGCCGCTTTGCCAGCTGGCCGGCCTCCTCCAGCAACCGGCGCTGCGCAGCGTCGTCGATCTCCGGCAGCAGCGCGGCGAAGGCCGGGCCGATCGCCTCGCGCGCCTGACGGTACTCGTCGGCGAAACCCTGGTCGCCGGTCAGCGCAAAACCGCGCGCGGCGCTCTCGGCGCCGCGGACCAGCACCTTCAGGTCCGCGATCTGCTTGAGCACGCTGACGGTGCGATCGGTCGCCGTGGCATCGCGGTGCGATTTCGAGTCGAGCAAAATCGACGTGCCGCTGATCACCAGAAGAATGGTGAGTCCAATTGCCAGGATGAACCGCTGCGACAGGGCCGAGGTCTTGTTACTCTTGTCTTTCTTTGAGATGAGGCACCATCTGCTTCTCGAGACAACCGTTGATCGCGGCCAGCAACGCCTGCGGCGTAAAGGGCTTGCGCAGGCAGCACGCCGCACCGAGTTCGAGCGTCATACGCAGGAAATCGGGCGAGGTGTTGTCGGCGCTCGCAAAGGCGTAGCCGGACATGGCGATCAACGGGATGTGGGGGGCACGTTCGTGAAAGATGCGAATGGATTCGAAGCCGCGCATGTGCGGCATGAAGATGTCGACGATCATGACGTCGAAGCTATCAGCGGCGAGCTCGCGCATTCCCGCTTCACCGCCGTCGGCAATGGTGACGTCCATGCCTTGCCGTTGCAGGCAGACCTCGATGGCCATCGCGACCATCGGATCGTCGTCGATCACTAGCACCCGCGGCAATAGGGCATCCTTCGGATCGAGAAATCTGTGCGAAGAAGCCGTTGACCGGCTTCGCCGCACCAGCTTGGCACGAATCGTGTTTTTTCAACGGAAAAAAGTTGAAGTGAGTCGGAAAGAGGTGTCTGCACGATGCAGTGCATTGGCGGTTTGCGTCGTGGCGATTTCGCTGTAGCTGTGCTTTTGCGAACCACGCGCGCCGCTTGTATCTGGAATCCCAGCCGCACATGACCGTTCCCCCAAAGATGCGCCGCGTCCCGGCTTCGCCGCTCGGCCTTGCGTTCCTCGCGGTGACGTCGATCGGGTGGGGGCTGAATTTCCCGATCATGAAATACCTGTTGTCAGAATGGCCGCCGTTGTCGGCGCGCGGATGGAGCGGAATTGTCGGCGCGGCGGCGCTGGCGCTGATCGCCCTGCTGCAGCGTCAGCGGCTGGCGGTCCCTCGGGCGCTGTGGCTGCGACTCCTGATGGTGTCGCTGCTGACGATAACGTCATGGGTTGCATTCATGGGGCTGGCGCTCGTCTGGCTCGACGCGCGCGAAGCCGCGGTGCTCGCGATCTCGGTGCCGGTCTGGGTGGCGTTGCTGGCGTGGCCGGTACTCGGCGAGCGCTTGTCGCCGCTTCGCGCGCTGGCGTTGATGCTGGCGCTCGGCGGTATCTTCATCCTGATCGGCGGCAACAGCATCGATGCCGGTATCGGGAAGCTGCCGGGATTGTTGCTGGCGCTGGCAGGCGCGATCTGCGTCGGGCTCGGCACCGTGCTGACCAAACATTTTCCACTGCAGATGCCCCCGACATCGCTGGCGGCGTGGCAGATCGGGATCGGCTGCGTGCCGGTTGCGATCGTCGGCTTTGTATTCGAGCGGCCGGATATTGCTGCGCTGTCGACGGCCGGCTGGGCGTCGATGGTCTACATGACGCTGATCCAGTTCTGCCTCTGTTACGTCTGCTGGTTCGCCGCGCTCGAGCGGCTGCCGGCGTCAACCGCCTCGATCGGCACCTTGCTGGTTCCGGTGATCGGCGTGCTCTCGGCGGCTGCGATGCTGCACGAACCCTTCGGGCTGCGCGAGATGATCGCGCTCGCCGTGGCGCTGGGCGGCGTCGCGCTGGCACTGCGCGCGCAATAAGAAAACGGCGCACCAAGGTGCGCCGCTTCCACAAACGTCAGAGATGACGACTTACGGGCAGGGGTGCCGCTGACCGTCATAGCCGAGATAGGTGCCCGAGGCCGGGTCGTAGGAACGGTAGCGCTGCGCGCAATAGCCCGCGTCATCGCCGCCGCCGCCCGGTGCCACGGCGACGGTGCTGTCGTCGTAGTAGCCGTCATCGTAGTAGCCGTTGTTGCCGTAATAGTAGGGGTCGCCGTAATAGGCGTAGCTATTGGCGAGCGCGCCGCCGACGATAGCTCCGGCCGCTACGCCGGGCCAGAAGCCGCCATGGCGACGGCCGTATCCGCCGTTCCAGTTGCCGCCGTTGTTCCAATTGCCGCCGCCTGCATAGCGACCGCCGGCAGGAGCGCCGCTGTAGCGCGCGCCCGGTCCCGCACCGAACGACTTGGGATCGGCGCCGCCGCCCGTGAAACGCGCGCCGCCGCCCATGAAGCGCGCACCGCCGCCGGGGCTGGCCGCGAAGCGAGCACCGCCTCCGCCGCCCATGGCACCAGCGCGAAAACCTCCACCGCCGCCGCCCATATGGACGCCGCCGCCACCGCCGCGCGCGCCTCCACCACCGCCGCCGCCCTTGAACTGCGCGAAGCTCGCGCTCGGCATCGCGACGGCCAACGCCAGCGCCGAGGCCATACTCAAAACTTTCAGATTGGTCATATTAAGCTCCATTTCCGGGATGCTTGGCAAACCCCCGACAGAGGGAGACGTTCCCGCGCCCAGCACCAATTGTGCGTGATCGGAGCCTGTCAGAACGCAACTGTACGGGCGATGAATGGATTGCGCTGATTCTGCGGCTTTTGCAGCGTTTTGCTGCTGAACGAGCTGGAAAGTGTCGCAGGCGCGGCTGGACAATTCGGCGCGCGGATGGCATCACGGCCAGACGTCCTGTTCGAACGGCGGCCGAGATCGAATGAAACAGTTTTTCCTGAAATTGTTCACCTGGTGGAGCAGCCAGACCTTTGGCACGCAGCTCTGGACCTGGCGGTTTGGCGAACTGGTCGGCACCGACGATCAGGGCAATCGCTACTATCGCACCAAGGGCGGTGTCATCGATCCGACGCTCGGTTTCGAGCGGCGCTGGGTGATCTACAACGGCTATGCCGAGGCCTCGCGCATTCCGCCGGAATGGCACGGCTGGATGCATCACACCGTGGATGTGCCGCCGACGGATGAGACGTACACGCCGCGCGAATGGCAGAAGCCGCATGTGCCGAACATGACCGGCACCGCGCAGGCCTATCGCCCCTCCGGCTCGACGCTCGCCTCCGGCCGCCGTCCCGCGGCTACCGGCGACTACCAGGCCTGGACGCCGGGAAGCTGAACCTTCCGATCTTTCTGACCAGCGTCGCGTTGCGCGGCCGCTTGCGTGCTGGGCAAGTTGAATCGGTGTTGCGCTGCAATTGCCTGTGAACAACGGTAACAGCGGGGACGTGTTTCAGTGCGCCGTTGCGCGCTTCGCGAGGATGCGGCTCAATGAACCCATCTTACGGAGGTGGTTCACTCCACCGCGTCGGATCGGGCTCCGGATCGCGACCGTCCCGATGAGCAGCGGCCCCCGAGTAGGACACGGCCGGGAGATAGGCCCCCGGTGCAGAGGTTCTGAAATCGCCCGCTAATGTGGGGCTACCGGAAGACAGGAAAGGCCGTCTGGGCAACCAGGCGGCCTTTTTCTCTTTTGCTGTCTAGGCGTGCTGCGTGACCCGCTCGGCCGCGCGGCGATAATTTTCCATGCGCTTCTGCCGGGTCGGCGCCATCCGCTCCTGCATCAGCGCCAGGATCTCCGCCGGCGCCGTCTCGGGCGAGCCGGCACTGAAGGGCGGGGCGGGGTTATATTCGAGCCGTAGCTGGATCGCCTCGGCGGTCCTGCGGTCGACCATCTGGGCAACCAGCGTCAGCGCGAAATCGATGCCGGCGGTGACGCCGCCGCCGGTGACGCGGTTGCGGTCGGTGCAGACGCGGGTCTTGGTCGGGATCGCGCCGAACGGCGCCAGCGCTTCCATCGCCGACCAATGCGTGGTCGCGCGGTAGCCCTTGAGAAGACCTGCAGCGCCGAGCACCAGCGACCCCGTGCACACCGAGGTGATGTATTTGGCGCCCTCCGCCTGCTTTTTCAAAAAGGCGAGCATCTCCTCGTCATTGACCATGTCGTCGGTGCCGACGCCGCCGGGCACGCAGAGGACGTCGAGCTGCGGGCAGTCGGCGAAAGTGATCGTCGGCGTGATCGTCAGCACCGAGTCGCTCGGGACCGGCTCGATCCGCTTCCAGATCAGATGCACCTTCGCGCCGGGCACGCTGGAAAACACCTGCAGCGGACCGGTGAAGTCGAGCTGGGTGACGCGCGGGAACAGCACAATTCCGATTTGAAGCGGGTCCGACATCGATGCCTCCTGATTTCGCTTGACGGGGCGACCATCGCATGATGGCCTGACGTCCGAAATGGCATATTTCCCTCATTTCAGGACATAGCGCGGACAGGCTCGCAAAGGAATTCGTCGTCATGATCGGCGTGCTGATCTTTCCGGACTTCCAGTTGCTCGATGCCGGCGGGCCCGATTGCGGCATTCGAGATCGCCGCGCGATTCTCCGGCGGCGTGCCCGCGATCAAGACGATCGCGCTGCAGCCCGGACCGGTGCGCAGCTCTTCCGGCGTCGAGATGCTGGCGCGCAGCACCAGGCCGCTGGCTGCCATCACGACGCTGATCGTGTCCGGCGGCAACGGCGTGCGCGGAGGCGTGGCGACTGCCCCAAGACGCTTGTCGTTCGTGCGCGGCATGGCCAAGCGCGGCGTGCGCATCGCCAGCGTCTGCTCCGGGGCCTACGTCCTGGCCGAGGCCGGGCTGCTCGACGGCAAGCGCGCCACCACACACTGGCAGCGCACCCAGCATTTCGTCGCGACCTATCCCAAGGTGAAGCTGGAGCCGGACCAGATCTTCGTGCGCGACGGCGATATCTGGACCTCGGCCGGGATCACCGCCGGCATCGACCTGTCGCTGGCCATGATCGCGGAGGATCTCGGCGAGGAGGTCGCGCAGCAAACCGCGCGGCAGCTCGTGCTCTATCACCGCCGCTCCGGCGGGCAGTCGCAATTCTCCTCGCTGCTGGAATTGAAGGCGCCGACCGGGCGCTTTGCGCCGCTGCTGGCCTGGGCGCGGGAACATCTCGACGCGCCGCTGACGGTGGAGGACATGGCCGAGCGCGCCGGCATGAGCGCGCGGCATTTTTCCCGCGCCTTCATCGCGGAGACCGGCACCACGCCGTCGAAGGCGGTGGAGCGGCTGCGCATCGAGGTGGCGAAGGCGCGCGTGCAGTCGTCCAGCGAGGCGATCGAGCGCGTGGCCGAGACGACGGGCTTCCGCGATCCCGAGCGGATGCGCCGCGCCTTCATCCGCGCCTTCGGCCAGCCGCCGCAATCGCTGCGGCGCGCGGCGCGGGCGGGGTAGGGCGTGTACTCATTATCCGAGATGCGCGCTTCCGGGGACAGCAGAGATGGCCCGACCGAGGCCGGAAACGTCTGCAAATGACCCAAAGCTGATGTCCCGCCTCCGGGGCCGCGACACTAGCCTCCTTCATGATCGGTGGTTTTCGACATAGGGTCGCGGCTGATCGGCAGAAAGGGAAATCCCATGGAACTGAAACTCCATCACGTGAACTACTCGACCAAGGACGTCGGCGCAGTCGCGGAATTTTACCAATCCCTATTCAAAATGAAGCCAGCGTCCGGCTACGAAGATGCTCAGATCACCTCGCAGGGCTACGACCGCAAGGTCGCGTTTCTGACGGACGGCACGACCGAGTTTCATATTGCACCGCAGGACCTAGGCGTAGCATTCCGAACCAAACAGAGCCTCAATCCGCTTGATCGCGGCCACATTGCGTTTCGCACAGACGACATAGAGGCATTCAAGGCAATGTTGAGAGAAAAGAACATTCAATTCGCCGACTACGGCGTTTGGGCCATCGGTGGCTGGTATCAAATCTTCCTGCAGGACCCAGACGGCACTATCGTCGAAGTACACCAGACCGATTACAGGAAGCCTGGTTAGTCGACGCAACTTCTCCCATCACAGACCGAATTCTACGACCGGAGTTACTCGATGCGCATAGGCTGCCTTGGCCTCGGCAACATGGGTCAACCAATGGCGGGTAGGTTGCTCGACGGAGGACACGAACTCTGGGTCTATGATGTCCGCGAAGAGGCTATGCTCCCGCTACTCGAGCGCCAGGCGCGGAGAACGTCCTCGCCGAAAGCATTGGCCGATACCTGCGACACAATTATTGTCTCGCTACCCACACTTGAAATTTTTCGGCGTGCCCTTTCGGGACCCGATGGCTTGCTGGCGGGGAAAGCTGTGAAGACCTTGGTCAACACGTGCACAGTCGGCGTGCCCTTCATCCGTGAGATCGAGTCGGAGTGTGCAGCGTCCAACGTCACCGTCATCGATGTTCCGATCAGCGGCGGCGTTGCTGGCGCAAAAGCAGGCACACTTGCCATGATGGTGTCCGGAAATCCGGGCAGAGTTTCCGAACTTATGCCGGTGCTCAAACTTTGGGGCCAGACGGTCGTCGTTGTCGGTGACAGACCGGGCTCAGCGCAAGTAATGAAACTCACCAATAACATGCTCTGTGCCGTCGCCCTTGTCGCGACGTCAGAGGCAATGACGATGTCGGCGAAGGCCGGCATTCCAGACGAGGCTATGCTGGAAATTCTCAACAATGGAACCGGGCGTAATTTTGCGACGATGCACCTTTTCCCTCAAGCCGTCCTGCCGCGCACTTTCGACTTTGGCGCAACCATCGAGATACTCATGAAAGACGTTGATCTCGCGATCGAGCAAGGTGAAGAACTGGGCGTTCCCATGTGGGTTAGCCAGACGGTGCGGCTTGTACTTAAACACGGCGTCTTTCAAGGCCGCGCACAGCAAGACATGTCACGTATCGTCCAGATCATCGAGGACGGGACGCGCAAATAATGTTCGCTGTAAGAGCGGCACGACGCCGGCGCAGGCCACTTCCGCATTGGCCCAAAGCCGACATCGAGAGCGGTTGGACGGAAGTCGTATGTTGGCAGAGAATTTCTACAACCGTTTTGCTATACTGTCCTCATCGGTAGATGCTTCACGACTGCGCCGGACTCGCAGTCTTTGATTTGACGATGTTTGGCATCTCGCAAGTCGTCCCGGCGAGCCGATCGGGAGGGCGTACTTCCGATCAGCGGTTACGTCGTCTCAGCGTGCTCTCGCTCGAACTGCCAAATTCGCTCAAAACCCATCAAGCGGCAGAACTCGTCAAAGGCGTACATGTCGCCCTTCCATGACTTGCTGGACCCCGCGGATCGTATCTCCTGGTAGACCGAACGCATGGCTGCACCGGCCGCCAGAAAGCCTGAGGTCGGGAAGATCGCGATCTTGAAGCCAAGACGCTCGAGCTCATTCTTGTCCAGAACCGGCGTGCGCCCGCCCTCGACCATGTTGGCGAGGAGCGGCACATCGAACGTCCGCCCGATCCTGGCCATCTCGTCTTCGCTCTCGGGCGATTCGATGAAGAGAATGTCTGCGCCGGCCTTCAAGAAAGCCTCGCCGCGGCGCAGCGCTTCATCAAGTCCGAGCGACGTGCGCGCATCGGTTCGGGCGATGACGAGGAAATCCCGGGAGGAACGCGCCTCGGCCGCGACCTTGATGCGGTTGACCGCATCGGCAAGCGGGACCACGCGCCGGCCCGGCGTGTGGCCGCACTTCTTGGGGAATTCCTGGTCCTCGATCTGAATGGCCTGCGCGCCCGCGGCTTCATAGCCGCGCACCGTGAAATCCACGTTCAGCAGGCCGCCATAGCCGGTGTCGCCGTCCGCGATCAGCGCGGTTTTCGTTCCCGCTGATATCTGCTGCACGCGACCGACCATTTCCGTGTAGCTGGCGAGGCCAGCATCCGGCAGCCCGAGATGGGAGGCCACCACGCCAAAACCGGTCATGTAGAGCGCGTCAAAGCCCATGCCGTCGGCAATGCGCGCCGAAATCATGTCGAACACGCCGGGCGCTGAAATCAGACCAGGTTGCTTGATACGGGCGGACAGCATTTTGTTCACGTCTTTTCCCTCCACTCGCCCGGCTGGAAGCAGCCGGGGTCGCGCGCTCGCAAGAAACAGTACCGGTACGAAGTCAGTCTACCTTGATGCCGACGGATTTGATCAGCTCCGGCCAGCGCTTCTGCTCGGCCTTGAGCAGGTCGTCGAACTGCTTGGGCGAGCCGCCCACGACCTCGGCGGCCTGGGCCTGGGAGATGGCTGTGCTCACTGCTGATGTCTCGAGCACCTTGTTGAAGACCGTGTTGATGCGACCGACCAGCGCGGGATCCATCCCGGCGGGTGCCACGATGCCGTGCCACAGATCAATCGAGAATCCGGGAAGTGATTGAGTGGCAGGCGGTGTATCCGCAAGCTCGGGAATCTGCTTGGCGGGAAAACCGGCCACTGCGCGCACCTTGCCTTCCTTGATGAAGGGCATGCTCGTGGAGACCGTGACCGCCGCAACATCGGTATCGTCGCGCAGCAGGGACGTCGTCATCTCTGCGCCGGAGCGATAGGGGACGTTGACCATCTCAACTCCGGCGCGGCTGTTGAGATAGGCCATGAACAAATGGGTCCAATTGCCGATACCTGCAGAGGCATAGTTGAATTTGCCGGGCTGCTGCTTCGCTGCGGCAATCAGCTCTGCAAGCGTCTTGTAGGGGAGCGTCGGCCGCATCAATACGACGGTCGGCAGGTTGGCGACATGGATGATCGGCGTAAAGGCCGTCTGCGGGTCGTACGTCAGCTTTGACTGCAAGGCGTGAGCGGCGGCATTGGCGCCGATCTCGGCGAGCAACAGCACGTAACCGTCGGGCTTTTCGAGCGCGACTTGAGCTGCGGCAAGCGTGCCGCCGGCACCGGGCCGGTTCTCGATCACAAGTGGCTGGCCGTTGGCGAATTGCGAAAAGCCGTTCGAGAGGTTGCGCGCCAGCGCGTCGGCAGCGCCACCGGCGCCGACGGGCACGATCAGCTTGACGGGACGGTCCGGCCATTTTTCGGCCGGTTGCGCAAAGCCGGGCGCTGCGACGAACAGCAGCGCGATCACGATCAGAAACTGGAGTGGGCGAACAATCATCGGCACTGCGGCAACCCTGGTTCAAGCCCTTTGGCTGGGGCCAACCTAGAAGATTTCGGCAGGAAAGCACAAGGTGCGGCGATTGTGCGCTCTGAGGATTTGGGGCGCAGGGGACGTCGCGCGCCGATCCGAGCGCCTCAAATGACAAATGCAGCGATGCGATGGCCGGCGCATGCCGGCCATCGCCTTCGCGATCGATAGCGATCAGTTGTGCTTCTTGATGAAGATGCGCGCGCTCTGCACGGTTTGCGCGGTGTGGATGCGCGCACGCTCGAACGGCGTGACGACGCCGTCGGCCTTGGCCTGGTTCTCCAGGTTCTGCACGTGAGCCTGGCCGTTGGCGAGCTGGACCGTCTCGGAATAGGTCAGCCGGCCCGACACCGCACCGTTGATGATGCGGTGCGTCTGGGCGTTCTGGCGCGCATTGATCCATGGCGTGCCGGCGAAGCTGGATGCCGAGGTGACGGCGAGAATCAGCGAAGCGAGAAGTACGGTCTTCATGGCAAGTCTCCCTCTGCTTGTTCGCTGACGGCGGCGACACCATTGTCGTCGCTCGATCAGCGTTGCGCACAGCATGAAGGAGAAGGGCGCGCGCGACTGTGCGAGCCGTCACGATGCGGCGGCGAATTCGGTCGGAGTTACAAAGGTTTAATGAAGATGAAGATTAACGATCCGCAAGGAAGGAACTCACGATAATGCGACCCGCCGTTGAATGCGGCGGGCCGTCGCAGCACGTTGTAGAACAGTGCTACTTCTTCTTCTCGATCTTCGTGATGGTATCGCCGGATTGGGTGAAGGAGACCTGATCGCCGGCGTGCAGGGCATCGAGCGAGACGCCTTGCACCTTGAACTGTTTCACGATGCCGCCACTGGCGCCAACCGTGCCGTCCTGCTTCTGTTCAATCGCGACCGTGCTGTTGAGCCGGTCGATCTGCGTGACCATCCCTGTCTTGGCATCTTGTGCCAGCGCGGCTGAACCGAGGAAGGCGAGGGTGGCCGCGGCGCAAATCAATTTCGCTGTCGTCATGGCGACCTCCTGAAAAGGGCGAGTCTGATGTAACGCTCGACCGCAGTAAGAGTTCCGCCTCAGGCTTTTTCAGGAGTCCGAGGCGGGCGCCGAGCCATTTTGTCGTCGGCGCCTGGATCAGGATTGTCATCAAAATGGCAATAAAGGTGACGGAAGCGATCATCTGCGCGCCCGGCGCCTTCATCCCGACCAGCAGGCCCGCCAGCGCCGCCGGAATGACCCCGGTCTCGCGGGTCCAGCACATGAACAGCAGCTCCCCCGAACTCCAGCGCGCGCGGCGGTCGGGGCCGGCGCAGAGGAAGACGGTCGCGGGCCGGGCGACCAGCATCAGCACGGCCACGACGGCGGCGCCGCCGAACCAGTATTGGCTCATCAGCGCAAAATCGACCTGTGCGCCCAGCAGGATGAAGATGAAGACGCGCATGATAAAGGCGGTCACCCCGATGAACTCATCCAGTTTCTGAGCTTCGCCCGGCTCCATCCTGAAGCCAAAGGCGTCCTTGTTGCCGAGCATGATGCCGAACACGAACACCGCCATGAAGCCGCTGGCTTGCAGTCCGTCGGCAGCGAAATACGCGCCGATGACGGCCACCAAAGTGACGACAGGGCCGTATTCGGCCAGGAACGCGAGCCTCTCATGGGCGATCAGTGCGGCCGCGAGATAGCCGAGCACAATGCCCGCACCGATTCCGATCGCGGATTGCTTGAGCAAATCGAACAGCGAGGCGGTAAAGGAAAATTCGCCGTTGCCGGTGGCGACCGCGAGCACGCCGAAGGTCATGATCGCGCCCACTGCGTCGTTGAAGGCCGACTCGCTCATCACGGTCTGCGCGACGCGGTCGCGGATATGGATCTGGCGGAAGATCGGCACCAGGGTTGCCGGATCGGTCGAAGCCAGCACAGCACCAAGCAGCAGCGCCACGATGATGGGGACGCCGAGGATATGGTGTGCGGCGATGCCGGTGATGGCGCCGGTGATGATCACGCCGACGGTTGCGAGCGCCACGATGCTGATCCAGACCTGCTTGAGAACGGCAAAGCGCAGCGCCGCGCCGCCATCGAACAGGATGTAGCTCGCCCCGAACAGAAGGATGATCTGGTTCAGCGGCGAGTCAGCTTTGATGTCGATGACACCGAGCGCGTGCGGTCCGACGGCAAGGCCCACCAGCAGGAACAATGCCACGTCGGGCACGCGGATTTTCTGCGCCAGCATGCCCGCGACCGTGCCCATCGCCAGCACCATGCCGCATGAAAACAGCGTGTGCTTGGCGATCTCGATCGACGCGGAGGGTTCCACTGGTAGCCTCTAGCCCTGCGCCTTCAGCCAGGCGCTGATCTCGCTCGCGGCGATATTGGCGTGGTTGAGCAGCTTGCCCATCGTGAAGAAGCCGTGGAACTGGCCGGGAAAGAAGCGATAGGTGACGGGCACGCCCGCCGCCTTCAGCCGCTCCGCATATTCGTTGCCTTCGTCGCGCAGGGGATCGGCGCCGGCGACCAGCACATAGGCCGGCGGCAGCCCTTCGAGTTTCGCGCGGGCCGGCGAGGCACGCCAATCGTTGCGGTCGGCATCGCCCATATAGTGGTCGATGAACCATTTGATCACGGAATGCGTCAGCAGGATGCTGGTCTCGGGCTCGCTGTGCGAGGGATGGTTCATGCGGAAATCGGTCGAGGGATAGATCAAGAGCTGGCCCGCCAGTTTTGGTCCGCTCTCGCGGAGCGCAATGGCGGTGACGGCGGCGAGATTGCCGCCGGCGCTGTCGCCGCCGACGATGATGCTCGCGGAATCTACGCCGAGCTGTTTGGCGTTGGTCGCCACCCATTTCGTTGCGGCGATGGCGTCTTCCGGCGCGGCGGGGAATTGGTGCTCGGGCGCAAGGCGGTAATCGACGGAGATCACGATCAACTCGCCTTCATGGGCGAGCTTTCTGCACACCACGTCGTGGGAATCGATATTGCCGATCACAAAGCCGCCGCCGTGCAGGAACACAAGGCACGGCGCGAGGCCGCCCGTCTTGCGCAGCCGCTTCGGCGTGTAGATGCGCGCGGGGATCGCGCCATGCGGGACGGGGATCGAGATATCTTTCGCGGATTCCAACTCGGGCGGCTCGGGATTGCTGGCGAAGCGCGCGGCGAGATACATCTCGCGCGCCTGCGTTGGCGTGCCGTTCTCGTAAGGCGGGCGCTTGGCGTCGAGGAAGGCCTGGTAGACGGCCTTGGAGTCGGGATCGAGAACGACGGGCATACTGGTCCTGTTGTGTTGCGGTTGAAAGCGTCAGGCGGCGGTGCGGCCGCCATCGACGGTGTAATGCGAGCCCGAGACGTAACTCGCATCGTCGGAGGCAAGGAACGCGACGATGGCGGCGACTTCGCTGGCCTGGCCGAGGCGGCGCGCCGGAATGCGGTCGACGATCTTGTTCATCGGCGGCGGCTCGTTGCCGCCGGCGCGGCCCTGCAAGATGGTCGAGAGCATGCGGCTGTCGATCATGCCCGGGCAGACGCAGTTCACCCGCACGCCGGTGCCGGTGCATTCCCAGGCCGCGCTCTTGGTGAGACCGATCACGGCGTGCTTGCTGGCGCTGTAGACGGCAATGTGCGGCGAGCCCATCAGGCCGGCGATCGAGGCGGTGTTGATGATGCTGCCCTTCTTGTTCTTCAACATGGTCGGCAGCACGTGCTTCATGCCGAGGAAGACGCCGACGACGTTGACGTCGAGCACCTTTCGAAACGCTTCCAGCGGATAGTCCTGGATCGGCTTGACCTCGCCTTCGACGCCAGCGTTGTTGAAGAAGGCGTCGATGGTGCCGAACTTGTCGAGTGCGGCATGGACGTATTCGGCGACTTCCTCTTCCCGCGTCACGTCGGCGGTGACCAGCAGCGGGTCGGCGGACGCGGGCAGGTTCTTGATCGCAGTCCTTGAGTTCCGCCTTCTTGCGGTCGACGGCGACGATGCGGGCGCCGCGCTCGGCCAGGAGCCGCATGGTGGCAGTGCCGATGACGCCGGCCGCGCCGGTGACGACGGCGACCCTGCCGTCCAGTCGGATACGATCGGGCATTTCCGGTGTTTCCCCTGTTGTTCCGGTTAGACCCGGACTTTTCCGCACGGGCGGGACCGCGCATTTTGCAAGCCGGCAGACTATTTCATTTGTGCCATTGGCTGGCTAGGGCCGGGGAGTGCGGCGGTAACCGCCCTTTCCCCGCCGTATTCGGCGTGTTAACCGGAGGCCGTGCGGAGCGGCCGATCAAGCTAGTATGTCGGGCCAATTCGCCCCTTTGAAGCCGCGAGATGTTTCGAACCTTTGCCCTGACCGGTATCGCGGCCCTGATCGCCGCCTCGACCATCGCGGTAGCGCCCCCGGCGCAGGCGCAGATTGGCAATATTTTCTCCGACCCGCCGCCGCGGCCGCCGGGCTCCGTTCCGCGCGGCCAGCCGCAGCCACAGCAGCAGGTGCCCGACGACGACGAGCAGGTGCCGGAATTGCCGCGCGGCCGCCTGTTGCCGAGTCGGACGCCGCCGCCGGGACCGACGCAGGGCGTTCCGCCGCCGGGCGCCGTGCAGTCGCAGCCCTTGGCGCCGCCGCCGGGTACCACCGTCGTTCCGCAGGGCCAGCAGCCCGGCATCGCGGTGCAGCCGCCGCAGCCGGGCAACGCACCGCAGCCGGGTGTCGCCAATGCGCCGCCGGGCGCAAATCCATTGCCGGGCTTGCCGCCGGGCCAGCGCCAGCCCAAGGGCGGCGCCGTCCCGCAAACGCCGGCCAGCATTCAGCCGGGCGATGAGGTGGTGAGCGAGCCGCCCTCGACGAAAGTCACCAACAAGAAGGCGACCTTCTCCGGTCTCGACAAGATTACCGGCCGCATCATCAATTTCGACGAGGATATCGGCGAGACCGTGCAGTTCGGTGCGCTCAGGGTGAAGACCAGCGTCTGCTACACGCGCCCGTCCACGGAAGCCGCCAACACCGACGCCTTCGTCGAGGTCGATGAGATCACGCTGCAGGGCGAGGTGAAGCGGATTTTCTCCGGCTGGATGTATGCGGCGAGCCCCGGCCTGCATGGCGTCGAGCATCCCGTCTACGACATCTGGCTGACCGACTGTAAGGGGCCGGACCAGACCATCGTCAGCGCGCAGCCCGATCCGCCGAAGCCGGTTACGCCGCCGGCCGCGCAGAAGCGCCCGCCGGGCCCTCCGCCGCAGAAGCAGGCCTTGCCGCGTCCGCTGCCGCCGCCGGGCTACGGCCAGCCGCCTCCGCCGCCTCCACCGCCCCAGCAGCAGCAGCCGGGCGGGCTGTTCGGCATTTTCCGCTAAAATCCTAATTGCGCGTCGCGACGATCTCGAGCGCGCGCGCGCCGCTGATCGGTATTGCCGGCGGCAGGCGCAGGAAGTCGGCCGGCTCGCCTGCGATCGCGCGGTCGAGCAGGGTGCGGTAGCGGCGGCGGGGAATTTCCAGTGCGCCGAAACTGCGCAGATGCTCGGTGACGTATTGCGTGTCGAGCAGCTCGAAGCCGCCCTCGATCAGCCGCGCCACCAGATGCACCAGCGCCACTTTCGAGGCGTCGCGCACGCGGTGGAACATGCTCTCGCCGAAGAAGGCGCGGCCGAGGCTGACGCCATAAAGCCCGCCGGCGAGATCGCCGTCCTGCCAGACCTCGACGCTGTGGCAATGACCGAGCTGATAGAGGCCGAAATAGAGGTCGCGGATGCGCTTGTTGATCCAGGTGTCGTCGCGGCCTTCCTGCGGCGCCGCGCAGCCTGACATGACGGCCTTGAAGGCGGTGTTCGCGGTCACGGTGAAGGCGTCCGAACGCACCGTGCGCGCCAGCCGCGAGGCGATGCGAAAGCCGTCGAGCGGGATCACGCCGCGCAGTTCCGGCTCGACCCAGAACAGGGTCGGATCGTCGGCGCTCTCGGCCATCGGGAAGATGCCGCAGGCATAGGCGCGCAGCAGCACTTCGGGGGTGATTTCGGAGGAGGCGGAGTCGCGCGACGTCATGGCCGTTGCAGGATAGCAGGGCGGCAAGCGCCTATGCTAGGTTCCCTGCACAAGGGCCGCGCGAAACCAACAGGCCCAATGGGGACGAAACGTGGCATCCGCAAAGTTCGGTTGGAAGACGCTTGCGCCGCTCGCGGTATGGCTGGTGCTCTATTTGATTCCGGTTCCGGAAGGGCTGCAGCCCAATCAGTGGCATTACTTTGCGATCTTCGCCGCCGTGATCGCCGGCCTGATCCTGGAATCCATGCCGGTTGGCGCGATCGGCCTGATCGGGCTGACGCTCGCCGGCATCTCCGGCTATGTCGAGCACGATCCCAACAAGGCGCTGCGCTGGATGCTGGGCGGCTTCTCCGAAAGCACGGTGTGGCTGATCGTCGGCGCCTTCGTGTTCTCGATCGGCTATCGCAAGAGCGGGCTCGGCCGCAGGCTCGCGCTGTTGCTGGTGCGCGGACTGGGGAGGCGCACGCTCGGGCTCGGTTATGCGGTGGCGCTGTCCGACGTCGTGCTGGCGCCGGCAACACCCTCCAACACCGCGCGCTCCGGCGGCACGATCTATCCGATCGCCAACAACATCCCGCGCATCTACGGCTCGGAGCCCGGGCCGACCGCGGGCAAGATCGGCACCTATGTGATGTGGACGGCGTTCGCCACCACGGCAGTGACGAGTTCGCTGTTTCTCACCGCGCTGGCGCCGAATGGCGCGGCGCTGCTCATTGCCAAGAAGATCGTCAACATCGAAGTCTCCTGGTCGCAATGGTTCGTCGGCTTCGCGCCGCTCGGCATACCGCTGCTGCTGCTGGTTCCGCTGCTCAGCTATTTCATCTGCAAGCCGGAGATCAAGGAGAGCCCAGAGATCGTCGAGTGGAGCAAGGGCGAGTTGGCTGCGATGGGGCCGGTGTCGCGCCATGAATGGATCATGGGCTTCCTGGTGGTGCTGGCGATGTTCTTCTGGATCTGCGGCTCCAATCCAAATATCAGCGTGCCGTTCCTCGGCAGCAATTTCATCAACACCACGATGGTGGTGTTCGTGATCATCTCGCTGATGCTGGTGACCGGCGTGATCGACTTCGCCGACATCGTCGCCGAAAAGGCGGCGTGGGAGGTGTTCTTCTACTTCACCTCGCTGCTGACGCTGTCAGCGGGCCTGAACGAGATCGGCTTCATCAAATGGGTGGCGGAGGGTTACGCCAAGCCGCTGTCCGGCCTGTCGCCGACGATGGGGCTGATCCTGCTGGTGAGCTTCTTCTTCTGGGTGCACTATTTCTTCTCCAGCATCACCTCGCATGCGGCGGCGATCCTGCCCGTGGTGCTCGCGGTCGGGCAAAGCATCCCGGGCATGCCGATGGACGTGCTGACCTTGCTCTGCATCTATTCGCTGGGCCTGATGGGGGTGATCTCGCCCTACGCCACGGGACCGGCGCCGATGTATTACGGCTCCGGTTATATCGGGAAGGGCGACTTCTGGAAGTTCGGCCTGATCTTCGGCGTGATCTTCTTTGCGGGCCTGTTGATCATCGTGCTGCCCTGGCTCGAATTGATCGGCAACAAGCTGTAGCGGGTTCCGTACGATTGCCCATCCGGGCGCCACCTGAGATGACCGTTGCCTGGAATCCCCAGTCGCCGCGAGAAACGTCAGTGCGGCAGGGGATTCCTTGACTGTGCAGTCGGCCAGGCTGCCTAGTTGAGCGATTGGAAGGGTCGCTCATGTTTGAGGTTATTGTCGCGCTGCTGGTCGTTATCAGCCTCGGGATTCTCGCCGCTCACGCGCTGGAAGCCCTTCGCTCGCGGCCGACTAATTCCCCGAAATAGGCCAGCGCGTTTTGCTATTGACGGGGGATGGGGCGCGGTCTTGGCAACGGGACGCGTCCGGTGATCGGTCGCTCAGCTGAAGCCCCGGCATAGGCGGCACGCTTGAGAATTGCCTCGGCGGCCTTTTCGAAGGCAGCCACATCTCTCTCCTGCGCGCTCGGGCGCAGAGTAATGCCTTTCGATGCTTCCATGTCCGGAGCCGGCAAATTGAGCGAGACGGCTGGTGCCCGCTGATCGGCTTCAATCCGCGGTGACGGAACAGAGAGATAGGTGATACATCCTGCAACAACTGCAGCGGCCAGCGCTGCAGCAAGAGCAAGGCGCCACCCAATCACTTTCCCGAACCTATGCTTGTGGGCATCTGGTATCGCCGCGATATCGCATCGGCCTGAACTCGACCTTGGGACGAGGTTACCTCAACCAGGGGTCTTTCCGTAGTCGAAATTAGCTCATAAAGGCTGAGGCAGGCAATGCACGCCTAACTCGCCGCTGCGCTGGGATGGCTCTTTGCGGGCGCAACGCTGCGGGCGAACCGCAGCACCATGCGGGTGCCGGCATGCGCCGGGTCGCGCTCGACCGAGGACGTCCAGTTTCTGCGCCATCGCACTGACGATGCGCTGGCCCATGCCGGTGGAGCGCGGGTCGCTTTTGGCGGCAAGGCCGACGCCGTCGTCCGATATCGACAGCACGAGCTGGTCGCCTTCCGATTTCAAGTCGACATGAATGGGACCGGGACCGTCGGGATAGGCATATTTCACCGCGTTCATCACCAGCTCGTTGACGATGATGCCGATGGCGACCGCGCGGTCGGGATCGATCTCGACGGCTTCCGCCTTCAGGGTCAGGCGCGACATCCGGTTGCCTTCGGCCGAGCGGCGCAGGTCCTCGAGCAGGGAGTCGAGATACTGGTTGAGCATCACGCTCTTGAGGTCGTGCGAGGTATAGAGCCGGCGGTGCACCTGCGCGACCGCGGCGACGCGACCCATCGCATTGGTGAGCGCGGCTTTGACGTCGGCTTCCGCCGCTGAGCTTGCCTGCAGATGCAGCAGCGAGGCGATGATCTGCAGACTGTTGCCGACGCGGTGATTGACCTCGCGCAGCAGCATCTCGCGTTCGGCGGCGAGCGCCTCGAAACGGTCGCGTGCGGCGTGCACCTCGGCTTCGGCTTCGGCGCGCGCCCGCTGCATCTCGGCCTGCCGGATCGCGCCATGGGCGGCAACCTGCAGCAGCGGAATGAAGTCGCCGCCGGTGTCCTTGACGAGATAGTCGGCGGCGCCCGCCTTCAGCGCGGTGACGGCAATCGCCGAATCCTGCGACGCGGTGACGAACACGACCGGCGGCGCACCCGCGATCTGCAGGATTTTCTCCAGCGTCTCCAGGCCGTCGAGGCCGGGCATGTACTGGTCGAGCGCAATCACGTCGATGCCGCCCTCGGCGAGGCGATCCAGTCCGTGCTGCCCGCTTGCGGCGTGCACGACGGCAAAGCCGGCGCGCGTCAGGCCGCGCTCGACCAGCCGGGCCAGCGCCGGGTCGTCGTCGATGTAGAGCAGGGTGGGCGTCGTCGGTGTCATGAGCAGGCTTCGGGAACCTTGATGACGGAGAAGAACAGGCCGAGCTGGCGAATGGCGTTGGCAAAGCTGTCGTAGTTCACGGGCTTGGTGATGTAGACGTTGCAGCCCAGTTCGTAGCAGCGCTTGATCTCCTGGGAATCGTCCGTGGTGGTCAGCACGACCACGGGCGTCGATTTCAGGAAAGCATTTTCCTTGATGCGCTTGAGAATATCGATGCCGCTGGCGTCCGGCAGGTTGAGATCGAGCAGCACCAGCAGCGCCTGTCCCTTGCGCGCACTGCCGGTTCCGTCCTGCCCGAACAGGTAGTTTATGGCGGATGTACCGTCGGTGAACGGGACGATCTCATTGTTGACACCTGATCTGCGGATGTTTCGCTCGATCAGGCGGGCGTGGCCCTCGTCGTCCTCGATCATGATGATGGTGACGGGATTAGTCATTGCTGCTGTTCCTGACGCTTGCGTTCCAGTTGATCGGCAGCGTCACCGTAAAGGTGCTGCCGTGATTGAGTTCCGAAGCCACCGACATCGTCCCGCCTAACCGCCGCACCAGCGCCCGGACATGTGCAAGGCCTATGCCCTGGCCGGGCTTGTCCTGGACGCCGGCGCGGCGGAACAGCTCGAAGATACGCTGATGGTCCCTGGCATCGATGCCGCGGCCATTGTCGATCACGTCAAAGATGGCAAAGCCGAGCTTGGTGCGGCCGCGGATTTCGATGTCGCCGGGCACGCCGGGCTTCAGGTATTTCAGCGCATTGTCGATCAGGTTGGAGAAAATCTGCTCCAGCGCGAGGCGGTCGCTGACGATGTTCGGCAGCGTGTTGACGCGGATCTGCGCGTCGGCTTCGTCGATCTGATGGGCAACCGTATTGCCGATGTTCTCGATCAACTCGCGCATGTCGATGCGCTCGGGTGAGAAAGCGCGGCGGCCTTCTCGCGTCAGGTTGAGGATCGCCGAGATCAGCCGGTCCATCTTGGCGATGGACGACTTGATGAAGCCGAGGGCTTCGGAAAAGTCGTCCGAAAGCTGTCTGTCGGCGCCTTCCAGTGCAGGCTCGGAGTTATCGGTGGCGTCTTCCGGCATCGCGGGCGCCAGCGCCGCAACCTGGCCGAGGCGGGCGATGCGCCGGAAAATGTCGTTGCGCAGCTCTTCCAGCTCGCTGGTAAAACCCATGATGTTGACCAGCGGCGAGCGCAGGTCGTGGCTGACGATGTAGGCGAAGCGCTGGATCTCGTCATTGGCCTCGCGCAAGTCCGCGGTGCGCTCGTCGACGGTGGATTCCAGGTTGAGATTGTTGTCGCGCAGTCTTGCCTCGGCCTCGTCGCGGGCACGCGAGGAGCGCCGCACCAGGAAGATCGACATGCCGGCAAGCGCAATCACCATGCCGGAGCCGGCGATGGTGACGCTGGAGGCCATCACCTGGCTGCGGTCGGCGGCGATGGTGCGTCGCTCCAGCAAGCCGCTCTTCCTCGACGCGCATGGCTGCGCCGACGTCGCGGATGGTGACGCTGGTCCCGCCCGCGGCGGCCTCTCGGACCAATGCAGCAGCAGCGGCCAGATCGTTTTGCTCGACGAATTTCATTTCGCGCTTGAACTGATCGAGCCGCGTGGCGATCGCGGTGCGCAGTTTTCTCAGGTTGTCGGCCTGCGCAGGATTGTCGCCGATCAAATGCGCGAGCTTGTCGGCATAAGGCTCGACATTGGCGACGGCTGCGTCGTGATCTGCCCGGAATTCCGGCCCCTGCGTCAGCAGGAAGCCGCGCGCGGCACTCTCGGCGCGGCGGATTTCCAGCAGCAGCGCGTTGATCTGGTTTTCGGCCTCGACAGTGTGGGTGACCCAGCCGGAGTCGTCGCGCGCCTTGTTGACCAGCAGCACCGAGGCGATGCTGATGGCGACCAGCACGAAAAATCCGGCTGAAAGCAGGATGATTTGGCCGATCGCGCGGCGGCGCGAGTCGTCAGCGGTGATCAAAAGTGCGGGCAAGCGGAATCAATGGCCCCTGAGATAAGTCCCCGAGGCCAAAACGTCCGGTTCCCCGATTGGTTCCACGAGCGGGGAACTTTTTGTGGGGATCAGCCCGACAGCGGGGGCTGGCCGGCCAGATACTGCTCGAGCCAGTGGATGTGGTAGTCGCCGTCGATGATCGCGGGTTCGCGCACCAGCGCGCGGAACAGCGGCAGCGTCGTCTCGATGCCGTCGACCACCATCTCGTCCAGCGCCCGGCGCAGCCGCATCAGGCACTCCTGCCGGGTCTTGCCGTGCACGATCAGCTTGCCGACCAGCGAGTCGTAATAGGGCGGTATCACGTAACCCTGGTAGACCGCGGAATCGATCCGCACGCCCAGCCCGCCCGGCGGGTGGAACTGGTTGATCCGGCCCGGCGAGGGGCGGAAGGTCTGCGGGTTCTCCGCATTGATGCGGCATTCGATGGCGTGGCCGATGATCTGCACATCTTCCTGCTTCGCCGGCAGGTCGCCGCCGTCGGCGATCCGGATCTGCTCCAGCACGAGGTCGATGTCGGTGATGCTCTCGGTGACGGGATGCTCGACCTGGATGCGGGTGTTCATCTCGATGAAATAGAACTCGTTGTCCTCGTAGAGGAACTCGATGGTGCCGACGCCGAGATACTTCATGTCCCGCATCGCCTTGGCGCAGGTCTCGCCGATTTTGGCGCGCGCGGCGGCGGAGAGCACCGGCGAGGGGCCTTCTTCCCAGACCTTCTGGTGGCGGCGCTGCAGCGAACAGTCGCGCTCGCCGAGATGGATCGCGCCGCCGCGGCCATCGCCGAGAATCTGGATTTCGATGTGGCGCGGTTTTGTCAGGTATTTTTCGAGATAGACCGAGGCGTCGCCAAAGGCGGACTTGGCCTCGTTGGCCGCCGTTGACAGCGCCATCGCAAGGTCGTCGGCGGTGTGCGCGACCTTCATGCCGCGTCCGCCGCCGCCGGCCGCCGCCTTCACCAGCACGGGAAAGCCGATTTCTTTTGCGATCGCCATCGCGTCGTCATCCGCGGTGACGCCACCGTCGGAGCCGGGCACCACGGGAATGCCGAGGCGCTTTGCCGTTCGCTTGGCCTCGATCTTGTCGCCCATCAGGCGGATGTGCTCCGGCCTTGGGGCCGATGAATTCCAGATTGTGCTCGCCAAGGATTTCGGCGAAGCGGGCGTTCTCCGACAGGAACCCATAGCCGGGATGCACGGCGTCGGCGCCGGTAATCTCGCAGGCGGCAAGCAATGCCGGGATGTTGAGATAGCTGTCCTTTGACGGCGGCGGACCGATGCAGACGCTCTCGTCGGCGAGCCGCACATGCATGGCATCCGCGTCGGCGGTCGAATGCACCGCAACGGTGGAGATGCCGAGCTCCTTGCAGGCCCGCAAGACGCGAAGCGCGATCTCGCCGCGATTGGCTATGAGGATCTTGTCGAACATCACCGCGCCTGGCCGTAGAAGAACTTTGGACGAACTTTATTCAATGATCATCATCGGCTCGCCGAATTCGACCGGCTGGCCGTCCTCGATGAGAATCTGGGTCACCGTGCCGGCGCGCGGCGACGGAATCTGGTTCATCGTCTTCATCGCCTCGATGATGAGCAGCGTCTGTCCGGCGGAAACCTTGCTGCCGACCTCGACGAACGGCTTTGCGCCGGGCTCCGGCGACCAGTAGGCGGTGCCGACCATCGGGGAGGGCACCACGCCCGGATGTTTGGAGAGATCGGCCGCGACAGCTGCCGGCGCTGCTGCAGCCACGGATGCCGGTGCGGCATGCACGGCCGGCGCATAAGCGGCGGGCACGGACGCGGCGACGCTGATATTGCGCGCAACGCGCACGCGCAGGCCCGCGCGCTCGATCTCGATCTCGGAGAGGCTGGTCTCATCCAACAGCAGCGCGAGTTCGCGGATGAGCGCGCTGTCTTCGGTCTTGGAGGATTTGTCGGCAGGCTGGCGAGCCATGATCTTGATCCGAAACTTTCTGTCTGGAGACGGCGGAGTGCGTCAGGCTTTTGGAAGCTAGTTCCTGGGGTCAGTTGGTTTTCTTGGCGCCGATCTTGGCGGCAAGACCCGAGATCGCGAGCCGATAGCCCTCGATGCCGAAGCCGGTCAGGCTGGCAAAGGCGGCCATGGCGGTGAAGGAGTGGTGACGGAAACTCTCGCGGGCGTGCACGTTGGTGATGTGAACTTCCACCGTCGGAATATTCACGCCCTTGATGGCGTCGTGCAGCGCAATCGAGGTGTGCGAATAGGCGGCGGCGTTGATGACGATGCCGACGGCCTTCTTCGCGTGCGCCTCGTGGATGAAGTCGACCAGTTCGCCTTCGCGGTTGGACTGGCGGCAATCGGCCTTCAGCCCGAACTGCGCGGCGGTCTCGACGCAGAGCTTCTCGACATCGGCGAGCGTGAAGTTGCCGTACTTCTCCGGCTCCCGGATCCCCAGCAGATTGAGGTTCGGACCGTTGAGCACATAGATTGTTTCGGCAGGGGCCTTGGCCATCAAATTCCCGGCAAGGAGGCTTAAGGGGTGGGCCGCGTTATAGGTAACTACGGGGCCAAGGGGAAGCCTTTAAGCCCCGGACGCGGGCCCGTGCAAGCCTCATCCTCCTGCCGAGAAATCCGGCAAAAGCTGTGGAAATCGTTGAATTAACCAACCCCGGAAGATGGTTACGGCCGCCGTCCGGCCAAGCAAAAGGGGCGGGCATTGCTGCCCGCCCCCGATGCCGTCATTTCAGGCCGTTAGCCTTCGATGATGTAGACGATCTCATGCGTCGCCGGACGCACGATCACGTAGCGGCCGCTCGACCAGAATGACCTCGATAGCCGCGCCATTCCGGATAGATTTCGACGATCCGGGGCGGGAGCGGATAGAAGTGCACGCTGGCCGGCACCACCGTACCAACGGAAATGTTGAAGTTGACGTTGGTCGTTTCCTGTGATGCTGGTCTCCGACTTGATCGCGGACCGATCTGGGTCTGCTTCTCAGCCGGAGGCGCAGCGACGGGGCCGAAGTCGCGGCGTTGCCCGTGGTGGTCGCGAGCCGCTCGGTTGGTCTGGGCACCCTTCTGTTCCATCGAGCCCTTGTTTTCCATCGAGCCCTTCTGGCCCTGCGCGTTCATGCGGTCATGGCCGCCCTGGGCGCTGGACGGTGCACTCTTGTCGCTGCCCATCTTGTCTTCGCGCTGCATGGTCGTGCCGCTCTTCTCGGGAGCCTGGCCAACGGTGCCGCTTCTCCTTGCTGTCGCGGCCCTCGGCCTTCATGTCCTTGCCGCCCTTGGTGTCGGTGGCGGTATTCTGCGGCGGCTTTGCCGCCCTTCAGGTCTTCAACCTGCTTGCCGGCGGGCGCCGCCTTTTCGGACTGACCAGTGGTCATGCCGGAAGAGGGAGCGGACTCACGGCTCGGTGCGGCGGCGCCGCCGGCCGAAGGTGCGCTTTGCTGCTGAGCGGTGGAACCGCCCTGCGTGGCGCCACCGGCGCCTTGCGCGTTCGCAAAACCGGTGCCTGCGATCAGCGCCGCCGCGGCGACCGAGATCAGAAAGCGATTAGTCATAGGTTATTCCTCCAGTGTATTCATTGCCCGCCCGACAACGAAGGCAGAGGAGGCGATGTTCCGGAACATTCGCGGTTTCAGCGGATTTCTTTGATGAACGCGCGATGAACCGCAATGCCCGCAAAGTGAGCGCAAAGAAAAAGGCCGGCGCGAACGCCGGCCTTTGAAGCAATCTGGAAAACTGTTCGCGCGGCTCAGCAGGTCGCCTGTTCAGCAGGTCGCCTTGCCGCAGCGCGCGGTGCTGATCTTCTCCTTCAGGCTGTCGACGCCGACCGCGCCGATCACGACCTGCTTGCCGATGACGTAGCTCGGCGTGCCGTTCATGCCGAGCGATTCCGCCAGCTTGAGATTTTCCTCCAGCGTGGCCTTCACCTCGGCGCTGGCGAGATCCTTTTCCAGTTTCGCCATGTCGAGGCCGGCTTCCTTGGCCGCGGCCATCGCGCGCGCCTTGTCGGCCGCACCGCGGCCGCCGAGCAGCTTTTGATGGAAATCCAGATATTTCTTGCCGGTGGGATCCTGCATGCGCACGGCGACGGCGACCTGCGCGGCCTCGACCGAGCCCTGGCTCAGCACCGGAAATTCCTTCAGCACCACTTTCAGCTTCGGATCGGCCTTCATGATCTCCATCATGTCGGCCATGGCGCGCTTGCAGTAGCCGCAATTGTAGTCGAAGAACTCGACGAAGGTGACGTCGCCGTCCTTGTTGCCGATGGTCACGCCGCGCGGCGAGTTGAAGATGGTGTCCGCGTTCTTCGCGATGGTCACCTGGTGCTTTTCCGATTCGGCGGCGGCCTGGCGCTTGCTCAGCTCGTTCATCGCCTCTTCGAGCACCTCGGGGTGCGAGATGATGTATTCCCGGACGATCTTCTCGATGTCGCCGCGCTGGACGTCGGAAAAACTCTGCGCGGGGGCGGCCTGCGGCGCCACCCCGAGGGCAAGCGCGAGCAGGGCGGGGACGAGCAGGCGGAACGAGGGCATTTGCTATTCCTTTTCCAGAATTGGCGGGGGCCAAAGGGGCCAAGAATCCCCTGTTATCCAATACGTACTAACCCCGGCAAAGTTTACGGCTAGTTGTTTCTTTGTCCGGGCATGGGCTTGGCGCTCACAATGTCGTCAGCCTTGACCCAGCCGGGGGTGCCGATGGCGAAGCGCGTCTTGGCCCGCGAAGCGAGCTCGCGCGCGGTCTTGTTGTCGCCGCGCAGAAAGGCGGCCTGGGCGGAGGCGAGATCGGCCTGCGCGTAGTCGCCCTTGCGGCCATAGGCCATCGCGAGCTGGGAAAAGCCGAGCGGCGCCTCGGTCTCCTTCGATGTCGCCGCGCGCAGGATGCCGATCGCCTCGTCGGTGAAGGCATTGTTGTTGGAGGCCACCAGCGCCTGGCCGAGCAGCATCTCGATCAGCGGGCGCGTTGTGGGAGAGCTGCACCGCCTTGCGCAGGGTCGGAACCGCCTCCGCCGGCCGGCCGCCCTCGAGCAGCGCCTGGCCGCGCAACTCGTAGAAATAGGGATTGTTCGGCTGTTCCTGGATCAGCGCGTCGATCTGGGCGATCGCCGCGCGCAGGTCGCCGTGACGGTAGGTCACGATGGCGCGGGCGTAGCGCGCGGGCAGGCTGGTGTTGGACGGCGGATAGCGGCGATAGACGGTATCCGGCTTCTCCATGAAGGCCGAGATTTTCGCGCGCACCATGTCGTGGCGCAGCTGCACCGCGGGATCGTCCCGCTTGTCCCAATAGGGACTGGAGCGCGCCAGTTCCTCCAGCGCCGGCGACGCGCTCGGCCGGCATCGGGTGCGATTGCAGATAGGGATCGGCGCCGCGCGCGGCGAACATGCTGTCGCTGGTGAAACGCTTGAACGTTTCCCACATGCCGCGCGCCGACTGTTGGGTCGCGTTGAGGTATTTGACGCCGGCGCGGTCGGCGTTCTCCTCCTGCTGGCGCCGTAGGAGAGCAGCGTAGCGGCGGATCATCTCCTGCGGCGCTTGCACGCAGCGGCGCCGGCCTGGCTCAAGCCGCTGCCGGGATTGCCGCTGCGCGCGCCGGCCACCATCGCGCCGGCGCCGAGCAGCATGGCGATGATCATCTGGGTCTGCGCATTGGCGAGCTGCTCGCGGATTTTTGCCAGATGCCCGCCGGCGAGGTGGCCGGTCTCGTGCGCCAGCACGCCGATGATCTGGTTCGGCGTCTCCGACTGCATGATCGCGCCGGTGTTGACGAAGATGCGGCGGCCGTCGGCGACGAAGGCGTTGAAGGAGACATCGTTGATGATGACCATCTGGATGTTCTGCTTCTCCAGACCCGCCGCGCGCAGGATCGGACGGGTGTAGTCGCGCAGCAACTGCTCGGCCTCGGCGTCCCGGTCACCGGAATGCCGCCCTGGGCCATGGCAGCACCAGGCGCCACCACGGTCGCCAAGGCGGTGGCGAGCGCGATGACCCTGGCGGTCCTGCTATGGGGCGCGATGGTGGGCATGAAGCGGTCGATAGTGATTGTCTAAAGGCCTCAAGAGGCGATATGTCCTTAGAAACCGCCGAATACGGCTAGTTCGGGGCACCAAGGCCCTGTTTTCGGCAAGTGCGGGGTCAGATAGCAGATATCCATGCTCGATGCGACACTTAGAGGCTTGGCAGACAAGAACTTGGCCAACGACCTGATGAAGGCATCGGGGCGAAGCGAAGTTCCGCCGTTCATGGTGATGGATGTGATGGCGGCGGCGGCGCGGATCGAGGCCGCGGGCGGTCATGTCATCCATATGGAAGTGGGCCAGCCGGCCGCGC
Organism: uncultured Alphaproteobacteria bacterium; assembly: GCA_963726865.1. GTDB lineage: Bacteria > Pseudomonadota > Alphaproteobacteria > Rhizobiales > Xanthobacteraceae > Bradyrhizobium. The sequence continues at coordinate 352,182 of CAVSEE010000021.1, forward strand.
CCGCGCCGAGGACGGCGATTGTCGCCGCGCAAGTGGCGCTGGAGCAGGCGCGGATCGACTACACCTCCGCGCTCGGTATCCCTTCGCTGCGCGCCCGCATCGCGCGGCATTATCGCGAGACCTATGGCTGCGAAGTCGATGCCGAGCGGATCGTGGTCACCACCGGCTCCTCCGGCGGCTTCATCCTGGCGTTCCTTTCAATGTTCGAGCCCGGCGATCGCGTCGCGGTGACGGTGCCCGGCTATCCGCCGTACCGGCATATCCTGACCGCGCTGGGCTGCGAGCCAGTGCTGATCGAGACCGACGAGCGAGACCCGCCATGCGCTGACCGGCGAGGCGCTGCTGGCGGCCCATCGCAAGACGCCGCTGAAGGGCGTCCTCGTCGGCAGCCCCGCCAACCCCACCGGCACCATGATGTCGCGCGAGGCGCTGACGGATTTGATGCGCGCCGCCGCTAGCGCCGGCATCCGCTTCATCTCCGACGAGATCTATCACGGCCTCGACTATGCTTTTCCCGCGGTGACGGCGGCGGCGCTGTCGGCCGATGCGCTCGTCATCAATTCCTTCTCGAAATATTTCTGCATGACCGGCTGGCGGGTCGGCTGGATGGTGGTGCCGGAAGTACTGGTGCGCCCGATCGAGCGGCTGCAGCAAAACCTGTCGATCTCGGTGCCGACGCTGTCGCAGATCGCGGCCGAGGCGGCCTTCGACGGGCGGGATGAGATGGAGGCGATCAAGCGCGGCTATGAGGAAAACCGCCGCATCCTGATCGAGGGCTTGCCGCGCGCCGGCCTGACCAGGTTCTTGCCGGCCGATGGCGCATTCTACCTCTACGCCGATGTATCCGATTTTACCGCCGACAGCTTTGAGTTCGCCAAGGCGATGCTGGAAAAGGCGGGCGTTGCCGCGACGCCCGGCGTCGATTTCGATCCGATCCACGGCCGCTCGTTCATCCGCTTCTGCTATTCGCGCTCCGCGGACGAGATGCAGGAAGCGGTAGCGCGGATCGCACGCTGGCTTGGGTGAGAGCCGGGAAAACCACGGTCCACCATTGACTCCGCCTGCCTGATTGAATTGGCTGTATGCGACGGAACGACGCGCGGCGAGTTTGACGCGCGGCGCCGAATAGAGGGGGAAGCGTCATGGCGGCTACGATGACAACGACGGCGGCTGCGCCCGCGAGCGCGGCAAAGCCTTGGTACAAAATTCTCTACGTGCAGGTGCTGATCGCGATCGTGCTCGGCGCCGTCGTCGGCTGGCTGTGGCCGACCTTCGCCACCAACGACTGGATCAAGGCGATGGGCGACGGCTTCATCAAGATGATCAAGATGGTGATCGCGCCGATCATCTTCTGCACGGTCGTCTCCGGCATCGCCCATATCTCCGACGCCAAGAAGGTCGGCCGCATCGGCGTCAAGGCGCTGCTCTATTTCGAGGTGGTTTCCACCTTCGCGCTGGTGATCGGCCTGATCGTCGGCAATCTGGTACGGCCGGGCGACGGCTTCGGCAGCGCTGCGGCCGACGCCACCAAGGTCGCCGGATTTGCCAAGCAGGCGGAAGCGCAGAAGTCGGTCGACTTCATCCTCCACATCATCCCCGACACCGTGGTCGGCGCCTTCGCGCAAGGCGAGATCCTGCAGGTGCTGTTCTTCTCCATCCTGTTCGGCTTCGCCATCATGAGCCTCGGCGAGCGCGGACATACGCTGCGCTCGTTCGTCGATGACGCCGCGCATGGCGTGTTCGGCGTGATCTCGATCGTGATGCGGGCGGCTCCCATCGGCGCGTTCGGCGCGATGGCCTACACCATCGGCAAGTTCGGCACCGGCGCGATCCTCAATTTGATCGGGCTGATCCTGACCTTCTACCTCACGGCGGCATTGTTCGTGTTCGTGGTGCTCGGCATCATCGCGCGCATGGCCGGCTTCTCGATCTTCAAGTTCCTTGGCTACATCAAGGACGAACTGTTGATCGTGCTCGGCACCTCGTCCTCGGAAAGCGCGCTGCCGTCCTTGATGGAGAAGCTGGAACGCCTCGGCTGCTCGAAATCGGTGGTCGGCCTCGTGGTGCCCACGGGTTACTCGTTCAACCTCGACGGCACCAACATCTACATGACGCTGGCGACGCTGTTCATCGCACAGGCGCTCGGCTTCGAGCTCTCGTTGAGCCAGCAGATCACCATCCTGCGTGGTGGCGATGCTGACCTCGAAGGGCGCTTCCGGCATCACCGGCGCGGGCTTCATCACGCTGGCGGCCACGCTCGCGGTGGTCGACCCGCGCCTGGTGCCGGGCATGGCGATCGTGCTCGGCATCGACAAGTTCATGAGCGAGTGCCGTGCGCTCACCAACCTCTGCGGCAACGGCGTCGCCTGCGTCGTCGTGGCCTGGTGGGAGGGCGAGCTCGACCGCGACAAGCTCAAGGCCAATCTGTCGAAGAGGTCGATCCGACCGACATGGAGACGGCGATCACCACGGGCTGAGGCGCTGCTGGAAGCGACGGGGATCATAGGGCGAGGCGTCGATCGACGGCGTCTCGCCGCTCATCAATTCGGCGAGCAGGCGACCGGTCGCGGGGCCGAGCGTAACGCCCTGATGGCCGTGACCGAAATTCATCCAGAGACCGCGGTAGCTTGCGGCCGGCCCGAGCACCGGCAGCATGTCGGGCGTGCAGGGCCGCGTGCCGTACCAAGGCTCGGGTTCGACGCGTGTGCCGAGGTCGAGCAGCTCCCGCGCGGAAGCTTCGGCACGTGCGAGCTGGATCGGCGTGGCGGCGCATCGGGGCCCGTCAGCTCCGCACCGGTGGTGATGCGGATCCCCTTGGCCATTGGCGCCATGCCGTAGCCGTTTGCCGTATCGATCAGCGGTAGATCGAGCGAAGCAGCCGCCCTGATAGTGCATGTGGTAGCCGCGCTTGCGCACCAGCGGAATGCGATAGCCGTACTTGCGGAGCAGATCGGGCGACCAGGGGCCGAGCGCGATCACGACGGACGATGCATCGACGCGGCCCTCGGCCGTGTCGACCGACCAGCCGGAGGTGGTTTGCCGAAGTGTTTCGGCGTCGCCGGACAGAATGCTGCCGCCCAGGCTCTGGAACAGGCCGGCATAGGCCGAGACGAGCGCGCCGGGATCCGACACGGTCCACGGCTCCAGCCAGTGGATTGCGCCCGGAAGGTCGTCGCGCAGCAGTCGGCTCGGCCTTTGCGAGCTCACCGCCGGTCAGCACGCGAAACTGCACGCCGAAGTCACGCCGGTTCTCTTCTGCCCTGGCGATCGCGAGCTCGAACGCGGCGGGATCGCGATGCAGGTGGCGATAGCCGGCGCGGCGGATGAGATTGTCGGCGTGCGCCTCACGGATGAGGACATCGTGCTCGGGTACTGCATAGGCGATCAGTCGCGCCCAGGCGGTGATCGCTTCGCGATACCGCCTCGGTGCGGAATGCCACCAGTAGCGCAGCAGGGGCTCGACATGCCGGGGCAGCGAGGCCATCCGATAACGGACGTCGTTGCTGCGGCCGGCAGCGATCTTCACCAGCGAAACGAAGTCGCGCGGCATCGGGTGGGGACGAACGGCCTCGCTCTGGATGATTCCAGTATTGCCGTAGCTCGTCTCCTGGCCGGGCGCCTTGCGGTCGACGAGCGTCACCGACCAGCCGCGGCGCTGCAGGTGCAGCGCGGTGCTGACGCCGACCATCCCGCCGCCAAGGACAATCGCGCTCTGCATCGGAAAAGCTCTCCTGTCAGGCCGGCTGTGGCTAACCAAAAAACGCCCGGCTGAGCCGGGCGTTTTCGTTCAGCCGTTGAGAATGTGGCCTATTCGCCGCCGCCGAAGCGGCGCGACCACCAGCCGGCCTTGCGCGGTTGATCGTCGGCCGGAGCGGCCTCCGCGGGCGCCGCCGCCGGATGCTCGGCGGCCGCCGGCATCGCGGGCGCGGTGTCCGGCGCAGGGCTGGAGGTAAAGCTGACCTTTTCGCGCACGGTGGAGCGGCGGCGCGCGGATTTTTCCTCTGCCGCGCGCTTCTTCCGGCGTGGGCGCAGCGGCTGCCGCTGCGGGAGCGCGACTCGGCGATCTCGCGCTCGGAAGCTCTGCGCAACCGGCTCGCTCGGCTGCACCAGCGATGGCGCAGGCTCGGAGCCGCCGTCGAAATCGGCTACCGCAACTGCCGCTTCGTACGCCGGGGGCGGCGTAAGCTCGTCGCTGATCGAGCCGGCAAGACCTTCTTCGCGTCCGTCTTCGCGCCCGTCCTCGCGTCCGCCGCGCCGGCGGCGTCCGCCGCGGCGTCCACGGCGGCGCGGACGCCGGTCGCCATTCGGGCCCTGATCGCCGCCGGCGAAAGCCGGCTGCTCGTCGGACTCGTCTTCCTCGCCAGCGCCATCGTCGGTGGCGCCGGCTTCGACCGGCTCGGCCATCGCGGCCTGCACCACGTTGTCGGCATCGTCGCGGGGCGGGGCGCCTTCGCGCGCCTCGCCATCGCGCGCCGCGGCCACGGCGACGGCGGCGGCGCTTGCGCCGCTGTGCATCGCCTTCGCCGCCGGCCTCGTCGGCTGCGGATTGTTCGTCGGAGACGCCTTCGGTCTCCTCGGTCTCGATCTCGGATTCCGTCTCGATGTCGAAACCGTCGTCATCGTCCTCGGCATCGTCCTGCTGCGGCGGGGAGCTTGCGGCCTGCGCCGCCAGCAGCGCCTTCGCCGCCTCCAGCGTATGGACCTGCTCGCCGCGGTCGATGATGAAGGATTGCTGGCCGCTCACGGTCGGATCGGCAACGACTGCCAGCGAGACCTTGAAACTGTTCTCGAGGTCGCGCAGGTGGCCGCGCTTGTGGTTGAGGACGTAAAGCGCGACGTCGGTGCGGGTGCGCACATTCAGATTGTGCGTCGCGCCCTTCATCAGGATTTCCTCGATGCCGCGCAAGCAGCTGCAGCGCCACCGACGAGACCGAGCGGACATGCCCGGTGCCGCCGCATTGCGCGCAGGGTTCGGTCGAGGATTCCAGCACGCTGGCGCGGATGCGCTGGCGCGACATTTCCAGAAGGCCAAAGTGCGAGATGCGGCCGACCTGGATGCGCGCGCGGTCCTGCCGCAGGCAGTCGGAGAGTTTTCGCTCCACCGAACGGTTGTTGCGCTTCTCGTCCATGTCGATGAAGTCGATGACGATCAGGCCGGCGAGGTCGCGTAGTCGCAGCTGCCGCGCGACTTCCTCGGCCGCCTCCAGATTGGTCTTGAGCGCGGTGTCCTCGATGTGATGCTCGCGCGTCGAGCGGCCGGAGTTGACGTCGATGGAGACCAGCGCCTCGGTCTGGTTGATGACGATGTAGCCGCCGGAGCGCAATTGCACGGTCGGCGAGAACATCGCGTCGAGCTGGCTTTCGACGCCCATCCGCGAGAACAGCGGCTGGCCGTCGCGATACTGCTTCACCGACTTCACGTTGGACGGCATCAGCATCTTCATGAAGTCGCGCGCTTCGCGGTAGCCGCTTTCGCCGGCCACCATGATGTCGTCGATCTCCTTGTTGTAGAGGTCGCGCAGCGAGCGCTTGATCAGCGAGCCTTCCTCGTAGACGAGGGTGGGGGCCTGCGACTTCAAGGTCATGTCGCGCACGGTTTCCCACATGCGGATCAGATATTCGAAGTCGCGCTTGATCTCGGGCTTGGTGCGCGCGGCGCCGGCGGTGCGCAGGATGATCCCCATGCCCTCGGGCACGTCGAGATCCTGCACCACTTCCTTGAGCCGCGAGCGGTCCTGCGCGGATGGTGATCTTGCGGCTGATGCCGCCGCCGCGGGCGGTGTTGGGCATCAAGCACGGCGTAGCGGCCGGCCAGCGACAGATAGGTGGTCAGCGCCGCGCCCTTGTTGCCGCGCTCTTCCTTGACCACCTGCACCAGCATCACCTGGCGGCGCTTGATGACTTCCTGGATCTTGTACTGGCGGCGCGGGCGGAATGCGCGTTCCGGAACTTCTTCCAGCACGTCGTCGCCGCCGACGGATTCGACGAGTTCTTCCTCGGCATCTTCCTCGCCGTCGTCCTCGTCGTCTTCTTCGCCCGGAGCGGTCGGGGCCTGTTCGCCGTGACGGGCTTCGCCGGCTTCCTCGCTGGCGTGCGCGGCATGGGCGGCGTCATCGGCGTGGGCGCTGTTTTCCTGCGCCTGCTCTTCGGCCGTGCGCTCGGGCTCGTGCGCGATCTCGACGCTCGGCTCGGGTGCGGTGAAGGCTACGGATTCTTCCACGACGGAAACGACCGACTCGGGCGGCGTCGGCGCGGCGGCCTCGACAGCAGGCGCCGGCTCGTCGTGGGCATGCTGGTGATCGTGATGGTCGTGGCCATCGTGAGCATGGTGATGCTCGTGCATGGCATGATCATGCGCCTCGTGCTCATGATGCTCGCCATGCGCTTCGTGGGCGTGCGGCTCGAATTCGCCTTGCTCGCCATGGGGCACATAGCCTTCGAACGGCTGCGCCTCTGACGGTGCATGGGGTGCGGCGCCCTCGACGATCTCACTGCGGACGCGGTCGCCATGGCCGCGGCGGCGCGAGTTGCGATGGCGTGAACGGCCGCGGTGGCGGCTGGAACGGTTTTCGCTCTCTTCCTCGGCTTCGCGATGGGCGCGCTCGTCGGCCTCGATCAGCGCCTGACGGTCGGCGACCGGGATCTGGTAGTAGTCGGGATGAATTTCGCTGAAGGCGAGGAAGCCGTGCCGGTTGCCGCCATATTCGATGAAGGCGGCCTGCAGCGACGGCTCTACGCGGGTGACCTTGGCGAGATAGATGTTGCCGCGCAGTTGTTTGCGCTGGGCGGTCTCGAAATCAAACTCTTCGACTCGATTGCCGCGAACCACGACGACCCGGGTCTCCTCCGGGTGGGTGGCGTCGATCAACATTTTGTTGGGCATTTTGGAACTCATGACGGCGGCGGGCGCGTTTCATGGCGTGCGCAACCTGCGCTGGCCTGGGACGCGACGGTCCACCTGATTCGGGGGTGAGGGGAAGGCCAAATCGCAAGGTGGCGCGCCGCGCCGAACGGGATCGCACGAAAGCGGTGCGCGGCTGCGCGTTCGCTTCGTGGATCGGGGTCGGCAACACAGTCTGGCGCATCAAGCGTCGGCCCGTCTAAAAACAAGGGCGGCAGGGTGCCGCCTGGTAGGTCGCTGCAGGTCCGGCCTGGCGCGATAAGCGCCTCGCCGGCGAATCGTGCATCGGAACCAAGGGACGTACCCAAGGGGCCGATGTCTGGCTGCGCCGTATCAAAACCCGTCCCTGGAGCAGAAAAGTGGCCTCGGGACGGGCCGCCGCTCGGGCTCGAAACCGCCGCTCCAGTTCAGCCGCGCGCCGCGCAGGCTCTGGAAGGGTCGGAAAACGCTGGAAAATCCCATTGAAAGGAAGTTCCGGCGCGGCACCGGGAGGCTGAACACGACACAACCGGAAAATAGCCGTCAGCGGCATTTACATACGTGGATTGGACGTTAGGTGCAAGGAGCGTCGCCACCCCGCAACACCCGTCTCTTTTCGTGGGGGGAACTTTAAGGCCGGGTTAACCCTGTGGTTTTATTGCGGTAAAGAGAGGCTCCTCCGGAGGCTGAGTATCGTTGGCGGGCCGCGCAAATCACCATGTTTTGCTGGTTTCTGCGCTCTTGTGCGCCGCAGCAATGGTGTGTGCCCAGGTAACCCCGGTCCGATCTGCCGAAGGGCAGCCGCCGACGCCGGCCGCCGTTTCCAATTTTCCGATCGCCTCCGACGCGCGGCTGGCGGGTGACGCCAAGCAGACCCGCTTCGTGCTCGATCTCGACAAACCGATCGCGCACCGCGCCTTCGCGCTCGCCGATCCCTATCGCATCGTGATCGATATTCCCCAGGTGAGTTTCCAGCTTCCCGCCGGCGTCGGCACCGCAGGACGGGGGCTGATCAAGGCGTTCCGCTACGGGCTGGTGATGCCCGGCGGTTCGCGAATCGTGTTCGACCTGACGGGGCCGGCCAAGATCGCCAACTCCTATGTGCTGGAAGCCGCCAACGGCCAGCCGCCGCGGCTGGTGCTGGAGCTGATCGAGGTCGATCGCACCGCCTTCATGCAATCGCTCGCGAGCGAACCCCGTCCCGAGCTGCGCCCCGCGGTTGCCGATCGCCAGGGCGGTTCAGCCGGGGGCGCCGGCAAAGCCTGCAGGCCCGCCCGACAATCGCCCGGTGATCGTGATCGATCCCGGCCACGGCGGGCCCGATAACGGCACGCAAGCCGGCGGCAGCGATTTCATGGAGAAGAATCTCGTCCTGACCTTCGGCCTCGCGCTGCGCGACCGTATCGAGAAATCAGGCAAATACCGGGTGGTGATGACCCGCGACGAGGATACGTTCATTGCGCTCGACGAGCGTGTCCGCATCGCGCGCAATCAGTCGGCGGCGCTCTTTGTCTCGATCCACGCCGACGCATTGCCGAAGGGGGAGGGCGACGCGCAGGGCGCCACCATCTACACGCTGTCGGAAAAGGCCTCCGACGCCAAGGCGGAGCGACTGGCGGAAGCGGAAAACCGTTCCGATTCGATCGCCGGCGTCACGATCAGCGAAGAGCCCGCAGTCACCGACATCCTGATCGACCTGGCGCAGCGCGAAACGCGAACCTTTTCCAACCGTTTCGCGCGGGCCTTGATGAACGAGATGAAGACGCACCGTGCGGATGCACCAGCACCCCCTGAAGTCGGCCGGCTTCCGGGTGCTGAAGGCGCCCGACGTGCCCTCGGTGCTGGTCGAACTCGGCTATGTCTCGAACAAGGGCGATCGCGACCATCTGGTATCGGAAAGCTGGCGCAACCGTGCGGTCGGGTCGATGTCCCAGGCAATCGACGCGTTTCTGGCCAAACGTCTGGTGAGCGTGGGATCGGGCAACTGAAAATGACATGTTCCAGCCGCCACAGGCCCTAGTTTGGCCACAGCGGCAGCCAATAAAAAAACCACTGAGGGGCTTGCGGAATCGGTCAAATTTCCCCGCCGGACCATGTTATTATCCGCCCGCGGACAAGGGTTCATCCCGCGGGCTTGTGGATTGATGGATGCGCCGCAAAAAGCGGCGCTTGGGTAGGAACGGAACGTCGATAATGCGCTTGCTCGTGCGGTTTTTGGGATTCCTGTTCGCCGCCGGAACCGTGGTGTTCCTGGTGGGCGTTGCCGCCGCCGCCGGTCTGATCTGGCATTTCTCACGCGATCTGCCCGACTATTCGCAGCTCCAGGATTACGAGCCGCCGGTCATGACGCGCGTGCACGCTTCCGACGGCTCGCTGCTCGGCGAATATTCCAAGGAGCGTCGGCTCTATCTGCCGATCCAGGCCGTTCCGAAGATGGTCATCAATGCCTTCCTCGCCGCCGAAGACAAGAACTTCTACGAGCATGGCGGCATCGACTTCACGGGCATGGCGCGCGCCGCCGTGATCTATGCGCAGAATTTCGGCTCCAACCGCCGTCCGCAGGGTGCTTCGACGATCACCCAGCAGGTCGCCAAGAACTTCCTGCTGACCAACGAGGTCTCGTTCACCCGCAAGATCAAGGAAGCGCTGCTCGCCATGCGCATCGAGCGGACCTATTCCAAGGACCGCATCCTCGAGCTCTATCTGAACGAAATCTATCTCGGCCTCGGCGCCTACGGCATCGCCGCCGCGTCGCTGGTCTATTTCGACAAGTCGGTGAACGAACTGACGATTGCGGAAGCCTCCTATCTCGCCTCGCTGCCGAAGGCGCCCGCGGCGCTGCATCCGGTGCGCAACCGCGACCGCGCCATCGAGCGCCGCAACTACGTGGTCGACCGCCTGGTCGAAAACGGCTGGATCAAGCAGGCCGACGCCGACAAGGCGCGCAAGGAAAACCTCGTCGTCACCTCGCGCTCCAACGCCGCGCATGTTTTCGCCGGCGAGTATTTTGCCGAGGAAGTGCGCCGCGACATCTTCGAGCGCTACGGCGAGAAGAAGCTGTATGAAGGCGGACTCTCGGTCCGCACCACGCTCGATCCCAAGCTGCAGGTGATGGCGCGCAAGACCATGGTGGCGGGTCTCGTCAATTTCGACGAGGCGACCGGCTATCGTGGCGCGATCCAGAAGCTCGACATCTCCGGCGACTGGGGCGTCAAGCTCGCCGACATCAAGTCGCTGTCGGACATCTGCGCCCTGGCGCATGGCGGTGGTGCTGGAGACCAGCGACCAGTCGGCGCGGGTCGGCTTCCAGCCCGGCCGCGAGCTCGGCGGCGCCGTCAGCAAGATCCGCCAGACCGGCATCGTCACGCTCGACGGCGTGAAATGGGCCAAGCCCGCCCAGGGCCCGAGCCGCGGCAAGACCCCGACCACCGTCTCCTCGATCCTGCAGCCGGGCGATGTCGTTTATGTCGATCCGCTGTTCGGCAAGGATGGCAACGCGATCGAGGGCCAGTTCCGGCTGCGTCAGTTGCCGGAAGTTTCCGGCGGGATGGTGGTGATGGATCCCTGGACCGGCCGCGTGCTCGCGATGGTCGGCGGCTTCTCCTTCGACCAGAGCCAGTTCAACCGCGCCACGCAGGCCTATCGGCAGCCGGGTTCGTCGTTCAAGCCGCTGGTCTATTCGACGGCACTGGACAACGGCTACACGCCGTCCACCGTCGTGGTCGACGCGCCGATCGAAATCGACCAGGGGCAGGGCGCCGGCGTGTGGCGTCCGGAGAACTATTCGACCGGCAAATATTACGGCCCGGTGACCTTGCGCGTCGCGCTGCAGCGCTCGCTCAACACCGTGACGGTGCGTCTGGCGCAGGACATCGGCATGCCCTTGATCGGCGAATATGCCAAGCGGTTCGGCGTCTATGACGAACTGCCGAACTTCCTGTCCTATGCGCTCGGTGCCGGCGAAACCACGGTCATGCGCATGGTCACGGCCTATTCGATGTTCGCCAATGGCGGCCGCCGCGTGAAGTCGACGCTGATCGACCGCATCCAGGACCGCTACGGCCACACCATCTTCAAGCACGACCAGCGCGAATGCCGCGGCTGCGATTCGCCGGGCGGCTGGAAGAACCAGAACGAGCCGCAACTGGTCGACCGCCGCGAGCAGGTGCTCGACGCCATGACCGCCTACCAGATCACCTCCATGATGGAGGGCGTGGTGCAGGCCGGCACGGCGACCATCCTGAAGGAAGTCGGCAAGCCGATCGCCGGCAAGACCGGCACCACCAACGACGAAAAGGACGCCTGGTTCATCGGCTTCTCGCCGGACATCGCGGTCGGCGTCTATATCGGCTACGACAAGCCGCGCCACCTCGGCAAGGGCGCGACCGGCGGCCATCTGGCGGCTCCGATCGTGAAGGACTTCCTGAAGCTCGCGCTCGCCGACAAGCCGCCGATTCCGTTCAAGGTGCCTGCCGGCATCAAGCTGGTGCGCGTCGACGCCAAGAGCGGCATGCGCGCCGGCTCCTATGACGGCCGCGGCACCATCCTGGAAGCCTTCAAGCCCGGCACGGCGCCGCCGGATAATTACGCCGCGATTGGCGTCGAACCGGAGGGTGGTGGTGCCCAAAGGCCGCTATTTGCGCCGCCGGATGCCGGCAACATCATGCAGCCGGGCACGGGCAGGCTCTATTAGCCAGTCGCGCAGGCGAGGGCGCAGGTTGCCTTCGGCGGCCTGCGCCGCTACATCCCCGTATCTCAGTTGCCGCCGGAAAAACCATGCGCGCCGAAATCGAACGCCTTGTCGAAGAGATCAAGCAGTCAGTCGGGCTGCTGAGGAGGCATCTTTGACGTCGAGAAATCGACGGCACGGCTGGCCGAGCTGAACAAGCTCGCCGAAGACCCCAATCTCTGGAACGATCCCCAGAAGGCCCAGAAGCTGATGCAGGAGCGCACCTCGCTGGAGGATGCGCTGTCCGGCATCGGCAAGGTCGAGCGCGACCTGCAGGACAACATCGACATGATCGCGCTCGGCGAGGAGGAGAACGACGCCGCCGTCGTCACCGAGGCCGAGAACGCGCTGAAGGAACTGAAGAAGGAAGTCGCCCGCCGCGAGCTCGAGGCGCTGCTGTCGGGCGAGGCCGACAAGTTCAATTCCTATCTCGAGGTTCACGCCGGCGCCGGCGGCACCGAAAGCCAGGACTGGGCGCAGATGCTGCTGCGCATGTACACGCGCTGGGCGGAGAACCACGGCTTCAAGGTCGAGTATCTCGAGGAACAGCAGGGCGAAGAAGCCGGCATCAAGTCCGCCACCATCCAGATCTCGGGCCACAACGCCTATGGCTGGCTGAAGACGGAAGCCGGCGTGCATCGCCTGGTGCGCATCTCGCCGTTCGATTCCAACGCGCGGCGGCACACCTCGTTTTCATCGGTGCAGATTTTCCCCGTCATCGACGACTCCATCAAGATCGAGATCAAGGAAGCGGACGTGCGCACCGACACCATGCGCTCGGGCGGCGCCGGCGGCCAGCACGTCAACAAGACCGAATCCGCGGTGCGCCTGACCCACATCCCGACCGGCATCGCCGTGGTCTGCCAGGCCGGCCGCTCCCAGCACAAGAACCGCGCGCAGGCCTGGGACATGCTGCGCGCGCGGCTGTACGAGGTCGAGCTGAAGAAGCGCGAGGCGCAGGCCGCCGCCGACCAGGCCGCCAAGACCGACATCGGCTGGGGCCACCAGATCCGCTCCTATGTGCTGCAGCCCTATCAGATGGTGAAGGACCTGCGCACGGGCGTGCAGACCTCGGACACCTCGGGCGTGCTCGACGGCGAACTCGACGAGTTCATGGCCGCGACGCTGGCGCAGCGCGCCTTCGGCACCGGCCCCGGCTCCGTCGAGGATGTGGATTAGCCCATGCCGCGTGTCGCTTTCATCGGTTTGGGACGAATGGGCCATGGCATGGCCGGCCGCTATCTCGATGTCCGGCTTCGAGGTCGCGGTGTGGAATTGCAGCAAGGCGAAGGCAGACGACCTGATCGCGCGCGGCGCGCGATGGGCGGCTTCGCCCGCCGATGCGGCTACCGGCGCCGACGCCGTCGTCACCATGGTGGCCGACGACGAGGCGTCGCGCGCCGTGTGGCTCGGCAAGGACGGCGCTGCCGCCAGCATGAAGCCGGGCGCGCTCGCGATCGAATGCTCGACCGTCTCGCACGCTCATGCGCTCGACATGGCGCGCGAGCTGCGCGCCCGCGGCCTGATCTATATCGATTGTCCCGTGACCGGCCTGCCGGCAGCGGCGGCCTCGGGAAAATTGACGCTGCTGGTCGGCGCCGATGCGGCTGACCTCGAGAAAGCGCAGCCGTTTCTCGCGCCGCTCTGCGCTTCCATCCGCCATTTCGGCGCGGTCGGCTCGCGGCACCGTGTTCAAGCTGATCAACAATCTGATGGGCGCGGTGCAGATCGCAAGCCTCGCCGAGGGCGTGGCGATTGCCGAGCGCGCCGGCCTCGACATGAACCTGGTGGCCGAAGCGCTCTCGACCGGCGCGGTCGCAAGCCCGCAGGTGATCCGCCATTCCAAGCGCATGGTGGCGCGCGATTTCTCCGGCGCCTCCTTCACCACGGCGCTGCGCCACAAGGATGCCGCCTATGCGGTGCGGCTGGCCGAGGAATTGCTGCCCGGCGTGCCCGTCAGCCGCGCCGCGCTCGCGGCCTATGAGACGGCGAAAGCGAGCATCCCCGACGATGACGAAGGCGCGATGATCAAGATCGTCTCGCGGCCGAGATAGTTGCCCGGAAATCGGGTGGACGCCGGTCGCTGGCCGGTCTAGCCCGTTCGCACGCTTCATCGGGTCTCTCAGAAAATGACATCCACCGACGGCCGGATCGATGCGCGCGACTGGTCGTTGCTTGCGGCGCTGTCGGTGCTGTGGGGCGGCTCGTTCTTCTTCAATGGCGTGGTGCTGCGCGAGCTGCCGCCGTTCACGCTGGTGTTTTTGCGCGTGGCGCTCGCCGCGATCATCCTGCTGCCGGTGCTTCGGGCTTACGGGTTGCCGTTTCCGAAGGGATGGGCTGGCTGGCGGCCGTTCTTCCTTGTCGCCCTGTTCAACAACGTGCTGCCGTTTTCCCTGATCGTGATCGGCCAGACCACCATCCCGAGCGGGCTCGCCTCGATCCTGAATGCCACGACGCCGCTGTTCACGGTGTTGGTGATGGCCGCGGCCGGCGAGGAGAAGCTGATCTTCCGCCGCGTCGCCGGCGTGATCGTCGGCCTCATCGGCGTGATGATCCTTCGTGGCGGCGGGCTCGGCTTTGACGGCGGGCAGGGGCCCGGCGTCCTGCTTTGTCTCGCCGGCGCCCTGAGCTACGGCATTTCGGCGCTGGTGGCGCGGCGCAGCCTGGCGGACTCGCCGCCGCTTGCCACCGCCACGTTTCAACTGATGGCATCAAGCCTGATGATGGCTATCGTGGCCGCCGTCTTTGAGCGGCCGTGGCAATTGCCGCTCCCGGGCGTTGTCACGTGGCTCGCCGTGCTCGGCCTCGCGGCGCTGTCGACGGCGCTCGCCTATATCGTGTTCTTCCAGGTGCTGCGGCGCTCCGGCGCCACCAATGTCATGCTGGTGACCTGCTGGTGCCGGTGACCGCAATCCTGCTCGGCGCGCTCGTGCTGGGCGAGCACATCGCGCCGCGCGAGATCGCCGGCGCATTGGTGATCGGCAGCGCGCTGCTGCTGATCGATGGACGCGTGCTGAAATTGTTCGCGCGCTAGTTCGCCCGCGCCTTGCGCCATTCGGCGAGCCAGCCGGTGAACCGCCCGCTGTCGCGCTCGCCGCCGTGCCAGGCGGCGTGCACGGTGCCGTCATCGGCGACCATCAGCACGGCATCGAGACCTTTTGAGCGGCGCAGCGTGTCGATCGCCTGCTGCGGCGTCTGCGCAATGGGACCGGCGACGTTAAAGGACGTGTTGACCGACATCTCGACGCCGACGCGGCGGCCCATCGCTTTCAGATAGGCGTAGATCAGGGGATCGTCGGCCTCGCGCACGATCTGGAGGCGGCCGGTGCCGTCGGCATGGATCACCGCCGGAATTTTGTCGCGCGCGCCCGGCTTCGAGTCCGCCGTCAGCACCATGTAATTATACGCGTTGTAGTCGGCATCGGATGCGCCGGGCAGCAGCGCGAAATACTGCTGGGCCGCTTCGAGCGTCGCCATCGGCGCCAGCGGGCGGATCGCTTCGCGATATTTCACGCGCTCGTTCAGCCGCTCGCGCACCAGGGGATCGCAGGGGTTGGCGAGGATCGAGCGGTGGCCGAGTGCGCGCGGGCCGGTTTCGGCGGCGCCCTGGTGGATCGCGATGACGCCGTTTTGCGCGACCGCATAGGCCATGAGATCGGCGATGGCGTTCAGGCCGTCGGCGGTGGAGATGTCGCCGATGCGCGTCGAGGCCACGTCGTCGGCCTTCAGTGCCTCGGCGATCTCGGCGGCGGAAGGCCCCACGCCGCAGTAGAAGGCGTGGCTGATCGGCGCGCCGCGCGGGGCGCCCGCAAGATGGGCGAACTGCCAGGCGGCGCCGATGACGACGCCGGGATCGCTGGGCACCGGCGGCACCCACAGATGCAGCCGCGTTTTCCGTCCCTGGTGCTTTTCGAACCAGGCTTCGTCAAAATGCTCGAGCAGCCGCATGTTGCCGATCGCGTTCAGCGCGACGCCGCCGGTCAGCACCAGCCGGTGCGCGCCGGTGGTGCGCAGGAGATGGTCGACGACATGGATCATCGCGTCTTCCAGCACCAATTGCGTTGCAGCCGCCTTGTCGAGACGATCCTTTGTATCGGGGCGGTGCGTGATGTCCTCGACACGCAGCACGGCGTCCGGATTCCACAACTGCTCCGGCTTGAGCGGCTCGCCGAGGATATCGATCAGCGCCGGCCCGTACGGATCGTGGGAGGGATCGACCTGCCAGTTCGCCATCGCGCGATTGAGCCTGACCTCGCCGTTGTCGCCGAGGTGCAGCACCTGCTTCAGCCGCGAATAATAGGGATTGCTGGCGCGGTTCATGTCGCCCCAGGCCGCCGCGCCCATGTAGCGGCCCTCGCTGGAGAGCCAGGTCCAGCCGCCTTGGGTCGAGGAGATCACGCTGTAGAACATGCCCAGTGAATCGAACATGCTTTCGTTGCTGTAGAGCTCGCGCATCGCGCCGTTCTCGACGACGTAAAGCGAGATCGAGCCGAGATCGCCGGTGCCGTCGAGCACCGCAACCGCGACCGGTTCGCCGTCGTCGGCAAACGGCGAGGCCGCGTAGGAGAACCAGGCGTGATTGCCATGGTGCGGCAGGCATATGAGGTCCAGGCGTTTTTCAAGTCCGAGTTGTCGCCCCAGGGTTTTTGGCGAGCGGGTCATCTGGTCGAGCCGGCGGCCGTCGAACGCCGAAGCATCGGTGATGCGCAAGAGCTTCAGACTCGCGGGCATTTCTTCCAGCAGCGTACGGAACATCGTGCCGGCCAGCGTCGGATAGTCCCAGCTGGTGAGCCAGGCATCGATATCGCCGATGTCGCGGCCCATGGCGCGCAGCACCGCGACCATTTCGTCGATCGATTTCCGCGGATATTCCGTGGTGTGCTTGACGCCGGAAAAACGCTCTTCCTCATTGTTGAGGATCAGGCGCGGGCCGTTCGCCTGGGTCACCTCGACAAGCGCGACGCCGGTATTGTGCGTGCCCGGCAGCCCGAGCCCCGCAAGGTACACGGTCTCGCCGCGGCCGAGCTTTTCGCGCACATGGGCGAGGCGCGCTTCGGCAAAGGCGGAGCCGAGCTGATGGAAACCGGCGCTCCTCATCGTCAGCCGGCCCAGCCATCGCGCAAAGCGAAAGCCGGCCGCTGCCAGGCGCGGGGTTCGCGGACCAATTCGCAAGTTCAAGTGCAGACCGTTTGCTTTCAGATCACCGGCCCTCTCGTGACACAATTGCCGGTCCGCAACAACTCGTTTCGTCGCGCGGAATAAACGCATTCTTGCCAGCCCGCGCGCCGCTTGCCACACTCGAAAAAACAAGCGGGAGGAAATGCATGCTGCGCCGATTGAGCCTCGTTGCCTTCGTGTCACTGTTGTCGGCAGCCGTGATCGCCACGCCGGCTAATGCGCAGAAGAAATACGATCCCGGCGCCAGCGACACCGAAATCAAGATCGGCAACATCATGCCCTACAGCGGGCCGGCGTCCGCTTACGGGACCATCGGCCGGGCCGAGGCTGCCTATTTCAACAAGATCAATGCCGAGGGCGGCATCAATGGCCGCAAGATCAATTTCATCACCTACGACGACGCCTTCAGCCCGCCGAAGGCGGTGGAGCAGGCGCGCAAGCTGGTCGAAAGCGACGAGGTGCTGCTGCTCTTCCAGCCGCTGGGCACGCAGTCCAACTCGGCGACGCAGAAATATCTCAACGCCAAGAAAGTGCCGCAGCTGTTCGTCGCCACCGGCGCCACCAAATGGGGCGACCCGGAGAATTTTCCGTGGACCATGGGCTGGCAACCGAACTACCAGAGCGAAGGCCGCATCTACGCCAAGTACATCCTGAAGAACTATCCGAACGGCAAGATCGCCGCGATCTGGCAGAACGACGACGCCGGCAAGGACCAGATGAAAGGCCTGCGCGACGGTCTTGGCGACAAGGCGAGCATGATCATCGCCGACAAATCCTACGAGGTGTCCGATCCGACGCTGGATTCCCAGATCGTCGCGCTCAAGGATTCCGGCGCCGACATTTTCGTGACCTGGGCCGCGCCGAAGGGCGCCGCGCAGGCGATCCGCAAGGTGGGCGAGCTCGGCTGGAAGCCGGTCTACTTCCTCGGCAATGTCTCGACCTCGGTCGCGACCGTGCTCAAGCCCGCAGGGTTCGACAATTCCAAGGGCATCATCTCGACCGCCTACATCAAGGATCCGACCGATCCGGCCTGGAAGGACGATCCCGCCATCAAGGAATGGCTCGTCTTCATGGAGAAGTATTTCCCGGAAGGCGACAAGACCAACAACAACAATGTCTATGGCTATGCGACCGCGAAGACCATGGTGCAGGTGCTGAAGCAATGCGGCGACGACCTGACGCGCGAGAACATCATGCGGCAGGCGGCGAGCCTGAAGGATTTTTCCGTCGACGTGCTGCTCCCCGGCATCAAGATCAACACCAGCCCGACCGACTTCTTTCCGATCGAGCAGATGCAGCTGATGCGCTTCAACGGCGAAGCCTGGGAATTGTTCGGCGAGATCATCGCCGGCGAGGTCGGGCACTGAGAAGAGGAGGCACTGTCCGCCGAGTGCCTCCTTCCGATCGTTGCTATCCCGGAATATCCGGCTCCACGACCAGCGCCAGCTGGGCGAGCGACTGCTGCCAGCCGAGATAGCAGGCCTCGACCGGAATCACCGTCGGCAAATTGGCCTGCTCGATGTTGATCTCGGTGCCGCAGGAGACCGCCTTCAAGGTCACGGTGACCTCGATGACTCCCGGCAGATTGGGGTCGTCGAAACGGTCGGTGTAGCGGATGCGTTCGTTCGGCACGATCTCCAGATACTCGCCGCCGAACGAGTGGCCGTTGCCGGTCGAGAAATTGGTGAACGACATCCGGAACGTGCCGCCGACCTTCGCCTCCATATGATGGACCTTGCAGGTGAAGCCATAGGGCGGCAGCCATTTGGCCATGGCGTCCGCATCGAGGAAGGCGCGAAACACCTTCTCCGGCCTGGTGGCGAGGACGCGATGCAGACGGACGGTATTGCCTTGGGACATGACGTTGTTTTCTCCATTGCTGAGCGGAGCTTATCGCACGATTTGGCGGGACGAGCTCAGTCTCTGTCGCAAGGACGACCGGCCGTCAGGAGAACCGACACGGGTATCGGAAAAAATTTCGGAACGGCGCGCAGCCGGTTCCGCTTCAGATCACATGAGATTGGGAAATGTCGCTAGCCGGAGCTGAGCCGCACGCCCGCGCGCAAGAATTTCTGCGGATCGACGGCGTCGCCATCGATGCGGGTTTCGTAGTGCAGATGCGGGCCGGTGGAGCGGCCGGTCGAGCCGACCTCGCCGATCACCTGGCCGATCTTCACGATATCGCCGACCTTGACGTTGATCGCGGAGAGATGCCCGTAGCGGGTGGAGAGCCCGTTGCCGTGGTCGATCTCGACCATGCGGCCATAGCCGCCTTGCCAGCCGGATGCGACGACCTTGCCGTTGGCGGTGGCGCGGACGGGATCGCCGGTGGCGGCGCGGAAATCGAGGCCCGTGTGCATCGCGGGCCTTCCCAGGAAGGGATCGCTGCGCACGCCGAAGCCGGAGGTGAACTCGACTTCGCCGATGACGGGCTTGCGATAGGGCACCAGCGAAAGCGTGCGGTTGAGCTTCTCGACCTGCACGCGGGTGAGGTTGATGCGATAGAGCTGGCGCTCGAAGGCGCTGGCGTCGGCGGCGAGCTTCACGGGGACGAAGGGACCTCCGACGGCGCTGCGGGGCGCCGCCGCTTCGAGCTGCGCCATGTCGAGGCCGAGGTCGTTGATGACGCCGCGCATGCGTCGCGAGCGCGATTCCAGACTATCTTCAACGGCAGAGAGCGCCGCCATTTGCCGACGCTCGACCTGGTCGAGCGAAGTCTGCAGCTTGACCACAACATTGTCGAAACCCTGAACCTTGGCGAATTGGTTGGTCTGCGGCGCAACGATCAGCGGAGCGCGCAACTCCAGCCGCGCTTCACGATCCGGCGGTGCTACGAAGATCACGGTGTCCGAGATCGGCGAGGGCTTTGGCGTGCCGGCAGGCAGTGTCGGCGGAGGCGCCGCGTCCGGCCGGGCGGACCGATCCGGTCACCGAAGCATCCGGAATGGCGCCGAGCGCGGTGGCGCGCGATTCCAGCGCGGTCTGGCGCCGCATGATCTGGTCGAGCTTCTGGTCGAACTGCTCCTGATCGAGCAACTGGCGGCTCGCGGTGCGATCGACGCGCGCGCGCAGCTCCGCGATGCGGTCCTCATAGGCGTATTGCATCTCGGCCTGGCGGGCGATCAGCCGGGTCAGCACGTCGTCGCGAAAGGCGAAATAGGTGGCGGTTGCCGCCGACCACATGCCGAGCAAGGTGACAGTGCCGACCCCAATCCAGAACACGACGGGTCCGAAGCGAACCTGCTTGCCGGCATGCGTGATGGTGTAGCCGGCCTGCGCCGGAGCTGGCTGCGACGGCGCAGCGCGGCGCGGCGAGGTCCGGCCGTGATCCTGCGGATGGTGGTGCGACTGGTACTCGGAATGATGACCGGAACGATGCGACATCGGCACTCCCGCGCCGGTCGGACACGATTCCGTACGGCTCAATTGGCGGGGCCGATTTGAACCCTGTCATGGTTAATTTTCAGGAAATGGAACCCGGGCTGACGGGCCTTGCATCACATGGGGCGACACGAGCGCCCTGGGCCGCCTCCAGCACCGCTTCCGCATGTCCGTCGACCCTGACATTGCGCCAGACCTTGGCGATGCGGCCGTCGGCGCCGATCAGAACCGTCGTGCGAATGATTCCCATGAATGTCCTGCCGTACAGCGATTTTTCGCCCCAGGCGCCATAGGCCTCCAGCATCTCGTGCCGTTCATCCGAGATCAGAGGAACCGCAAGCTGATGCTTGTTCCGGAACGCCTCCTGCGCCTTGACGGGGTCGGCGGACACACCGAGTACGGCAGCGCCGGCTTTGGCGAAGTCGCCCTTGAGGCGCGTGAAGTCGATCGCCTCGCGGGTGCAGCCCGGCGTATCCGCGCGGGGGTAGAAGAACACGACCAGCTTTTGCCCGGCAAAATCGGCAAGCGAGACGGAATCGCCGCCGTCGCGCGGCAGGCGAAAGCCGGGCGCCTTGGTGCCTTCGGCCAGGGCTGCCGCCGCGGCCGGCTTTAATACTTTCGACGCCGCCTTCTGCGATGCTTTGCCGGGAGCCTGCTTGGGGGTGGGAGCGGCACTTTTTTTCGCTTTGTCCGCTTTTGTCCCGCCGGTTTTTGTCGCGCGCGCTTTCGTGGCCTTTGGTGAGCGAACACTCGCCTGCTTCGAGGTGGCGGATTTGCCCGCGGTCTTGGGGGATTTCTTGCGCGTTTTCTTGGACATACGCCTTCCTTTCGACGCTTTCGGCGGCTCAATCAATAGGGTATTGCGGGTCTTGCCCTGCGATCTCGGATTCGTGCCGGATGCTGGGCAATTCTGATGACCTCAGGGTATGGTTACAAGGATTTCGAAGCACCGCCCGTCCAATCGTTGAAGGACTCGTTGGGGCCGGCAACGGCTCATAGTAAGAACCGGGGATTGGCAGCGATGCCGGCACAGGAGCGCTCGATGGGGATCGACGGGCGCGCCCTTGGCGGCGAACCCACCCGCAATCAGCGCCAGCACCGAGAGGCAATGGCAAGGAATTCGTCGCCCCAAAATCCTCAAGGGGGAGCAAGCCAAGGCGGATCGCATCCGGGATCGCGCCAAGGGCCGCCCCCGCAATCGCGCCCGCGTGCCGATTCGCGCCCCGATCATTGGGACGAGGGTGATTGGCATGACCAGGACGAAGCGCAGTCATCGCGCGCGCCAGCTGCTGTCGGGTTCCGGCTCGCGTATTCATCGCATCGGCGATCATGTCGGCTCGCTGCGGCGCTGGATGGTCGGCGAGCGCTGGGTCAAGCGGCTGGCGGTCGCGGCCGCTGCACTCGCCGTCATCTTCGCGGTCTGTTTCGGCGGGCTGTGGTGGCGGCTCGGTGCGGGCCCGATCAATCTCGACATTGCCACGCCCTGGCTCGCCTCGGCGATCGAGGAGAATATCGGCCACGGCAACACGGTCGAGATCGGCGGCACGCAGATCGAGCGCGCCGGGCGCATCCGCATCGCCGTGCGCATCCGCGACATCGTCGTGCGCGACCGCGACCGCGCCATTGTCGCCACCGCACCGAAGGCGGAAGTGAAACTCTCCGGCACGGCACTGTTGATGGGCCGGCTGCGCGCCGAAAGCCTCAATCTGGTCGGCGCCGAACTCGCCATCCGCATCACGCCGGACGGGCAGGTCACGGTCTCCGCCGGCGACACGGCAAAGCCGCTGGCGACCGGCGTTGCCTCCAAGAAGGAAGCCGGCCTGCCGGCGACGTTCCCGCGGCCAATTCCGGTGACGCCGCCGACGGCCGGTGCGCCCGCGACCGCGGCGGATCCCACGCAAACCGGAGTTCTGGCTGGGCTCGACTGGCTCGACAGCCTCAGCCTCACCGGTCTCGACGGACAGAACCTCAACGAGATCGGCCTGAAGAACGGCGTGCTCGTTGTCGACGACCAGCAGCGCGGCAACAAATGGTCGTTTGAGAATATCAGCCTGAGCCTGCGCCGCCCGAGCGGCGGCGGCGTTGCGCTCAGTTTTGGCGAGGAGGGCGCAAAACCCTGGTCGCTGCGCGTGACGGTCGGCCCGCCCGCCAACGGCGTGCGTTCCGTCGACATCAAGGCCGACAAGCTGCCGACCGCCAACATCTTCCTGGCGATGCGGGTGAAGGATCTCACCTACAGCGCGGACCTGCCGCTGTCGGGCGAACTGAAGGGCGAACTCGGCCGCGACGGCGTGCCGACCTATTTCCGCGGCAAGGTCACGGCCGGCGCCGGTCACATCATCGACAGCGATACGCCCGACTATCCGATGGCGATCGACTCGGCGGAGATGAATGTCGAGTGGGATTCGAACCGCCGCGTGCTGGTGGCGCCGTTCAAGCTCGTCTCCGGCGCCAACCGGCTGACGCTGCTGGCGCATCTCGAGCCGCCGAACGGCAGCGTCACGGATTGGCAGGCCGGCCTGTCCGGCGGCACCATCGTGCTGCCGGGCGCCGAGGGCGAGCAGCCGCTGATCTTCAACCGCATCAACATCGCCTTCCGCTTCGACACCGACCGCAAGCGCGTGCTGCTGACGCAGGCCGATCTCTCCAACGGCGAGATCAGCGTCGCCGGGACCGGCGTGGTGGACTATTCCGGCGAGCCGCGGCTGCAACTCGGCTTTGCCGGCACGCCGATGTCGGCCTCGGCGTTGAAACGGATGTGGCCGATCCTGATCGTGCCGGAATTGCGCGAATGGGTGATCGAGCGGATCGAGAAAGGGCAGCTGCAGCGCATCGACGTCGCGCTCAATACGCCGGTGCGCAATCTTCCGCGCAAGGGGCCGCCGATTCCCGACGAGGGGCTTTCCGTCAACATCGTCGCGTCGGGCGTGACGGTCCGTCCCGTGGACCAGATGCCGGCGGTTCGCGATGCCGATCTGAAGGCCAAGGTGACCGGGCGCACCGCGCTGGTGACGATCGCGCAGGGCATCGCCGACACGCCGGCGGGACGCAAGATCAACTATCTCGGACTTCACGTTCGAAGTGCCTGACATGTCGACCAAGCCGTCGCCGTCCAAGGTGCGCGTTCGCGTCGACGGCCCCGTTCCCGCGGCGGCCGAAATCCTCGCTTCCGACCGGCTCAGCGATCTCGCCGGCACCCTGATCGATCCCAATTCGAGCAAGGGCAATTTTTCCGCCGTCATCAACATGGGCCTGCCGGTCAAGAACGCGATCACCAAGGCCGACACGACCTATCAGCCTGACCGCCGATCTCACCGGCTTTGCCGTCGACAAGCTGGTGATGAACCAGAAGCTGGAGGCCAACACGCTGAAGGTCGTCGCCAGCAATGCCGGCTATCAGGTCAAGGGCGACGTCAAGATCAACGGCCAGCCGGCTTCGCTCGACTACCGCAAGCCGGCCGAGGGCGACGCCGACATCAGTCTGTCGGCAACGCTTGACGATGCGAGCCGCGCGCGGCTCGGGCTCGATCTCGGCCCGGCGGTGTCGGGCAATATCCCGCTCAAGCTGATCGGCAAGATCGGCAGCGGCGATCACGACAGCAAGCTCGGCGTCGAGGCCGATCTCACCGCGCTGAAGCTCGACAATGTCCTGCCGGGCTGGGTCAAGACTCCCGGCAGATCGGGCAAGGCCACCTTCAACGTGGTGCAGAAGCAGCAGTCGACCCGCTTCGAGGACATCGTGGTCGACGGCGGCGGCGTCTCGATCAAGGGATCGCTCGAACTCGACCAGAACGGCGATCTGCTCAACGCGAACTTCCCGGTCTATTCGCCGGCGGACGGCGACAAGCACCTCGCTGAGCGCCGAGCGCGGCTCCGACGGCGTGGTGAAGGTGACGATGCGCGGCGACGTGTTCGACGGCCGCGGCTTCCTCAAGTCGGCGGTCTCGGGCCGCGAGACCGAGGTCAAGAGCAAGACCAAGAACATCGATTTCGACGTCGACCTCAAGCTCGGCGCGGTGCAGGGTTTCAACGGCGAGGCGGTGCGCAGCGTCGACTGCAAGTTCTCGCGCCGCAGCGGCGTGATCCGGAATTTCGCGCTGACCGGCAAGCTCGGCAAAGACACGCCGTTTACCGCCGATCTGCGCGGCCGCGCGCAGGGCCGCGAGGTGATTTATCTCGAGACCAATGATGCCGGCGCCTTCTTCCGCTTCACCGACACCTATTCCAAGATGATCGGCGGCCAGCTCTCGCTCGCCATGGAGCCGCCGACGCTCGAGCCCAGCGCGCGGGAAGGCCTGATGAATGTCATGAACTTCACGGTCAAGGGCGAGGCAGGCCTTGGAGCGTGTCGCCAGCGGGCGCGCCGGGTGCGCAGAGCGGCATTCAGTTCTCGCGCTTGCGCGCCGAATTCACCCGGCAGAGCGGGCAGCTCACCGTCCGCGAGGGCGTGGTGAAGGGGCCGACCATCGGCGCCACCATCGAAGGCAGCATCGATTATCCCGGCAACCAGGTGCGCATGAGCGGCACCTTCGTGCCGATGTACGGGCTGAACAACATGTTCGGCCAGATCCCGATCGTCGGCCTGTTCCTCGGCGGCGGCAGCAATGAAGGCCTGATCGGCATGACCTACGAGGTGGTCGGCTCGCCGAACAAGCCGATGCTGCGCGTCAATCCGATCTCGGCGATGGCGCCGGGCGTGCTGCGCAAGATCTTCGAGTTCAACACCGGCAAGCAGAACAACCAGGTGGAATTCCCGCCGAACATTGAGCTGGGCGTCGCGGTCGCGCCGGATGGCGGCGATTGAACCGGACGCCGGCCTGCCGCTACTCAAGCGGTGGGGTTCCCCTCAAAAACTTTCGCAATCGGAGAACGCACATGCGCGGCGTCGACGCTGCCAGGCGAAGTCTTGCGGCGGCACTGCTCGCATCGGTGCTGCTGCCGACGTCGTTGCGCGCGGCCGAGCCCTATGAGGGCGCATGGGCGAGAACGGCCAAGGAGTGCAAGGACCAGGATGGCGCAACCAGCCTGACCATCATCGGCCTCGACATCAAGATCGACGGCAAGCCGAGGGCGATGGTCGAGCAGTACGAAAACCACTGCTTCATCGACAAGAAGTCGACGGTCGGCAACGACACGACGCTGAACACGACCTGCTACGAATTCTGGGACGACTTCAAGAAGAAGGTCAGCGGCAGGAAGGTGACCACCAGGCTGTCGGTGGTCTCGAAAGACGCGCTGAAGATCGACGGCAAGTCCTACCTGCGCTGCCCCGAGAAGCCGGGCAAGAAGAAGAGCTAGCGCCGCAGCGCCGGCACCACCAGGAACGGCATCATCCCGAGCATCACGTTGACCAGCGCGAACACGATCAGCGCGTTGTAGCCGTGGGTGTAGTCGTGGATCAGGCCGCCGCTCCATGAGCCGAAGGCCGAGCCGAGCCCGCTGCCGATCGAGATCGTGCCGAAGATCGTGCCGACCCGCTTGCCGCCGAAGATCTTCAGCGCGGTGGCCGTGATCAGCGGGCCGCGCGAGCCGATCATGCTGCCGAAGCAGACGACGAAGGCGGTGAGCAGCCAGATAGTTCGGATACCACTGGATCAGCCACAGGAGGAAGATGCCGACGATCGAGATGGCGTAGCTGAGCAGCACCGACGGCCGGCGGCCGATGATGCCGTCGAGCGTGGAGACGCTGACCATGCCGAAGGTCAGCACGACGCCGGAAAAGCCCCAGGCGGTCGCGGCCTGCAGCGGCGGGAAGCCGGCATCGATCAGATAGGCGACGATCTGCGCGGAGATGGCGTACATGCCGACCGCGGTGAAGAAGAAGGTCGAGAACAGCGCCCAGAAGGCGTGATGGCGCATCGCGCTCGCCAAGCGTCCAGCCGCTGTCGGCGACGTCGGCTCTGCGCCTTCTGCACCACGTTCGGCGAGCCGCGCGCGAACAGCCGCCACGGCAGCAGCATCAGCGGCACCAGCAGGCAGAGCACGACGATGCCGAACCATTGATAGGAGTCGCGCCAGCCGATGCGGTCGATCAGGAGCTGCGAGGCCGGCAGCAGCACCAGCACGCCGGCGCCGATCGCCGAATAGACCACCGCCATCGCGGTCGGCAGCCGCGGCCCGAACCAGCGGCCGAGCAGGATCGAGTTCGGCACGTTGCCGATCAGCGCGATGCCGAGCCCGACGCAAAGACCGATCGTGAGCTGGAACTGCCAGAGCGACTGCGCGTGCGAAGCGACGAGGAACGCGCCGCCGAGCAGAACGAGGCCGAGCGCGTAGACCAGTGCGCGGCCCGGAGCGATCGAACAGCCGGCCGACCAGCGGCGCGGTCAGCCCGCTCATCAGCCAGGACAGCGAATAGACCGAGACGACCTGCGCGCGGTCCCAGCCGAAATTTTCCGAGATCGGTTTCAGGAAGACGGTAAAGCTCTCGCCGAGGCCGCGGCCGAGCACCGACAGCGCAAAGCACAGCGCCAGCACGTTCAGCGCCACGCGCGCCGGCTTCAGCGGCTTGGCCAGCGTTCCTCGCTTCGCGTTTCCCTTGGCGTGTTCTGGTCCATTGCGCCGCAAGGGAGCGCCTTTCCGCGCGCAAGGAGCAAGGGTCAAAAGCGAATACGCCTATGCAGGCCTTGAGCAGGACGTGCCGCTTCTTGCCGAGCGACAGCTTGATCACGCCTTCGGCGTCAGGTTGGCTGGCGTCAGCATCATCTTCTCGTCGGTGACCGCGACGTCGTTGACGCGCAGGCCGCCGCCCTTGATCTGGCGCCGCGCCTCGCCGTTGGAGGCGACGAGGCCCGCCTTGACGAAGGCGGCGAGCACGCCGACGCCCGGCCTCAAGTTCGCTCTGCGGAATTTCGACCGTCGGCAGGTTCTCCGGCGATCGCGCCTTCCTCAAAGGTCTGCCGCGCCGTCTCGGCGGCCTGGTTGGCGGCGTCGCGGCCGTGCAGCAGGGCGGTGGCTTCGGTCGCCAGCACCTTCTTGGCCTCGTTGATCTCGCCGCCCTGGAGCGCCGCAAGCTTCGCGATCTCGCCGATCGGCAGGATCGTGAACAGCTTCAGGAATTTGACGACGTCGGCATCCTCGGTGTTGCGCCAGTACTGCCAGAAATCGTAGGGCGAGAACTGGTCGGCGTTGAGCCAGACCGCGCCCTTGGCGGTCTTGCCCATCTTGTCGCCGGAGGCGGTCGTGAGCAGCGGCGTGGTCAGCGCGAACAGTTGCGGCGTGCCCATGCGGCGGCCGAGATCGACGCCGTTGACGATGTTGCCCCACTGGTCCGAGCCGCCCATCTGCAGGCGGCAGCCGACGCGGCGCGACAGTTCGACGAAGTCGTAGGCCTGGCAGACCATGTAGTTGAACTCGATGAAGCTCATCTCCTGCTCGCGCTCGAGGCGCAGCCGCACGGAGTCCATGGTCAGCATGCGGTTGACCGAGAAATGCCGGCCGATGTCGCGCAGCATCTCGATCCAGTTCAGCTTGGTCAGCCACTCCGCATTGTCGAGCATGACCGCGTCGGCTTTGCCGTCGCCATAGCGCAGCACCTTGGCGAACACGCCGCGGATGCTCGGCCTTGTTGGCCTCGATCTCCGCGACGCGTGCGCAGCGCGCGCGTCTCGTCCTTGCCGGAGGGGTCGCCGACCATGGTGGTGCCGCCGCCCATCAGCGTGATCGGCTTGTTGCCGCTCTGCTGCAGCCAGTACAGCATCATCATGGTCAGGTAAGTTGCCGATATGCAGCGAGCGGCGCGGTGCAGTCGTAGCCGACATAGGCGGTCGCCTCGCCCTTGGCGGCGAGCGCGTCCAGCCCCTCGAAATCGGAGCATTGGTGGATGAAACCGCGCTCCTGTAAAATGTTCAGGAAATCTGATTTAAATGCAGTCATCTGTCGGCGACTCTGATCATTCTTTTTTCACGATTTTTCTTCACGCTAATTGTAACCGTCGGGGAACCCAGCGCGAACAGACTGCCGCTTCATCGGCCGCTGTGGCATTATAAGATGTGTGCCTTTGGCACAAGCCGTGCGTCCCGGGGTAGGGCTCGCGAGGCTCAAAACAATGATGTTGACGGCACTCGGTCTGATGAGCGGGACCTCGCTCGACGGGGTCGACGTCGCCATGATCGAAACCGACGGCAAGCGGGTCCAGCGCTTCGGCCCGTCCGGTTACCGGCCCTATACCGACCGCGAGCGCGGCCTGCTGCGCCAGGCGCTGACCGAGGCCGTGCACCTGCCGCAGCGCGATGCCCGGCCGGGGATCTTGCGCGAGGCCGAGGAGGCCGTCACGCACGCCCATGCCGAGGCCGTCGCCGCCTTCACCGCGCAGCATCGCATCACTCCGGGAGGAGATCGACATCGTCGGCTTCCACGGCCAGACCGTGCTGCACCGGCCGGAGAAGCGGATGACGGTGCAGATCGGCGATGCCGCAGCGCTCGCCAAGGCGATCCATATCCCCGTGATGCATGATTTCCGCGCCGCCGACGTCGCGGCCGGCGGGCAGGGCGCGCCGTTCGTGCCGGTCTATCACCGCGCGCTGGCGCAATCGCTGGAGCGCGAGGGGCCGATTGCCGTGGTCAATATCGGCGGCGTCTCCAACATCACCTATATCGACGGCACGGACACGCTGATCGCCTGCGACACCGGCCCCGGCAACGCGCTGATCGACGATCACATGTTCCGCACCATGAACCAGCGCTTCGACAAGGAGGGCGAGTTTGCCGCCAAGGGCAGCGTCGACCAGGCCTGGGTGTCGCGTGCGCTGAAGCTGCCGTTCTTCGCGCTGAAGCCGCCGAAATCGCTCGACCGCAACGATTTTGCCGCGCTGAAGGTCAGCGACAAGGCGCCGGCCGATGGCGCGGCGACGCTGACCGCGTTCACGGCCGCTGCGATCGCCCGGATCGTGCCGCAGCTGCCGAAATGGCCGAACAGCTGGATCGTCTGCGGCGGCGGCGCGCGCAACCGCACCATGATGCGGATGCTGCGCGAGCGGCTGGAGCCGGCGACCGTCGAGGCGGCCGAAGTGCTCGGCTGGTCCTCCGACGCGCTCGAGGCGCAGGCCTTCGGCTTCCTGGCGGCGCGCGGCCTGAAGGGCCTGCCGCTGAGCTATCCCGCCACTACCGGCGTACCGATGCCCATGACCGGCGGGGTGATCGCGCGGCCGTGAACGGAAAGCAGGACTGCACGACCTTGACGGTTATATGCAGTTGCATGTAATTTAGATGCAGATGCATTGAACCGCCGAGGATGATCGCCATGGCCGCGCCGCTGAAACTGATCAGCCACAAGCTTTGCCCCTATGTGCAGCGCGCGGTGATCGCGCTGACCGAGAAGGGCGTTCCGTTCGAGCGGATCGACATCGATCTCGCCAACAAGCCGGACTGGTTCCTGAAGATTTCGCCGCTCGGCAAGACGCCGGTGCTGGTGGTCGGCGACAAGGCGATCTTCGAATCCGCCGTGATCCTGGAATATCTGGAGGAGACCCAGCCGAATGCCGCTGCACCCGGCCGATCGCGCTCGCGCGCGCCGAGCATCGCGGCTGGATCGAGTTCGGCTCGGCCGTGCTCAACGATATCGCGGGCTTCTACGCCGCCAAGGACGAGGCGACCTTCAAGGCGAAGGCCGCGCAGCTCGAACAGAAATTCGCGCGGCTCGAGAGCGCGTCTCGTTGCGGCGCCCTGGTTCGACGGCGAAAAGTTCTCGCTGGTCGATGCGGTGTTCGGCCCGGTGTTCCGCTATTTCGACGTGTTCGACGAGATCGGCGATTTCGGCATTTTGAGCGGCAAGCCAAAGCTCGCGCAGTGGCGCAAGAATCTTGCGGCGCGGCCGTCGGTGCGCGGCGCGGTCAGCGCGGATTATCCGGCGTTGCTGCGCGACTTCATCGACAAGCGGCAGTCGTGGCTGTCGCAATTGCAGGCGGCGAGGCGCAAGGCTGCTGATCAAAGGCGCCTGATCAGAGCTCCGCGGCCATCTTCGCCAGCGTCGCGATGGTGTTGATGTTGCGCGCGGTGCCGGTCTTGGCGGCGGGGATGACCAGCTTCGACTGCCCCATGCCGTCGCCGTAGTGGACGTAGATCTCGCGGCGGCCGAGCTTGATCTCTTCGTCCTTCTGGCCGCGCACGCCGGATAGCGTATCCTTCGGCGGCTTGCCGTCGAGGAAGATCGCGACGGTGCGGTTCGGCGCAGCCTTGGGAAAGGGATTGTCGGCGAGAATCTGCGCCATCTCGGCGGCGCTGCGCACCATCACGCCGAGCAGGCTTGCCGGCAAAGGCCGCGAGCTGCTTCTCCAGCGCGGACTTGACCGCGGCTTCCGACTTGCGGCTGGTGAAGACGACATTGCCGCTGGCGATGTAGGTGCGCACCGCGCCGAAGCCGAGCTCCTCGCACATCGCCTTCAATTCGCTCATCGGCAGCTTGCCGGTGCCGCCGACATTGACGGCACGCAGCAGCGCGACGAACGCCGCCATGATTTAGCGCACGTTGGCGAGGCGCATGTCGAGATAGCCGGTGACCGACTCCATCAGCGGCTCCAGCTTGCCGTCGAAGAAGTGGTTGGCGCCGGGGATGACCTGCTGGTCGATCACGATGCCCTTTTGCGTCTTCAGCTTCTCGACCAGCGTGTTGACGTCCTTCGGCGGCACCACGGCATCCTTCTCGCCATGCACGATCAGGCCCGAGGACGGGCAGGGCGCGAGGAACGAGAAGTCGTAGAGATTGGCGGGCGGCGCGATCGAGATGAAGCCTTCGACCTCGGGCCGGCGCATCAGAAGCTGCATGCCGATCCAGGCGCCGAACGAGAAGCCCGCGACCCAGCAGGCGCGCGCCTCGGGATTGATCGCCTGCGCCCAGTCGAGCGCGGAGGCCGCATCCGACAATTCGCCGGTGCCGTGGTCGAACGAGCCCTGGCTGCGGCCGACGCCGCGGAAGTTGAAGCGCAGCACCGAGAAGCCACGATGCGCGAACGCGTAGTAGCACTGGTAGACGATCTGGTGGTTCATCGTGCCGTGAAACTGCGGATGCGGATGCAGGATCATGGCGATGGGCGCGTTCTTCTGCTTCGCCGGATGGTAGCGGCCTTCGAGGCGGCCGGCTGGGCCGGTGAAAATCACTTCAGGCATTGCGATCCCTTGATTGACGCCGATCAATCAATCCGGTTGGAGCAGGCTTCGTCGGCGTTGTCGCGGACGAAGCAGCTCGTGAAATTGGACGGCAGGCCGCCGGGCGGCGGTGGTGGGGCGCGTTCTAGCATGACGCAAGGGGCAAAAATCAAGGAAATTGTGCAGCTTCGAGGCAGCGAAACCGCTTCATATGCCGCTGCACAAGCCACTGGAAAATAGGGAATTTCCGATTCGATCCGGATGCGCGCCGGCTCATTGGGCGAAGCATCGCTGCGATCCAGCGAGCGACCGCGTCCGGTAGCGCCGGCTGCCGGAAACCGTATGTCCGGAATCGAAGGTCAGGTCGAAATCGCCGGACGGTTTGCGCCTGCACGCCGGTGACGCGGTCGAGATTGGCAAGCCGGGTGCGATGGATGCGGGCGAGGTTGAAGCGCGACAGCTCGCTTTCGGCCGCCGCCAGCGTGCCGCGGATCAGGTGCGATTGGAGCCGTCGGCGAGGCTGTACTCGACGTAATTGCCGGCCGACGAGATCCAGACGATGTCGCGCGGCTCGATGCGGATGCTGCGCGCGCCGTCGCGCAGCCAGATCGTCTGCGGCGTGGATGGCGGGCTGCGCTGCCGGCGGCGGCGCCACCACCTTGCAGCGCGCGCTGCGCCTCGCGGCGTGCTGTCGATCAGCCACATGCCGCCGCCGATCAGGACGCAGGTCACGACGTCCTTGCGGAACTCGTAGAGCACGGTCGCGAGCGACAAGCGGAAATCATAGGCGCCGCCGGCGAGCCACATGATGAGCTTGCGCAAGCCCACCATCCCCGTGATGTGCACGGCCGAAAAGACAACGATGGCGGCGATCGCGAGCGCGATACGAACGGCCAGCGCCGGCTCGCGCGCGGATGCGCCTGACGATGGCGAGCAGGGCCGGCGTCAGCAGGAGGATGACGGCGATGCTGGTCATGTCCCAGAGCAGCGGCGTGCGGACGTCATAGACCCCGCCGCGCCGGGCGATGTCGTCGGCGGTCGACAGCGCGCCGACGATCCCGATCACGACGGCGACCGCCGCGACCGCGGCATAGATCAGCCGGTCGCTCGCCGATCATCCCGCGCAGCCAACCGCTCGTCCCGGCGGGCTTCGGCTCGTCCCGCGGCGGCCGGTTTTGATCCCAAACCGGCTTCGCAGCCGGCCGATCGCGGCGCATCCTTGACGTCGGTCATGAGCTTTTCAGCGCAATTCGGGAGCCGGCCATGATGCAGCAAACCATATCACAGCCCAGCGGATGTCGCGCCCGAGCGGCGCGTCGACCTCGACTGGGTGCGGATCGGCGCCTTCGGGCTGCTGATCCTCTACCACGTCGGCATGTTCTACGTGTCCTGGGGCTGGCACATCAAGAGCGCGCAACCGCATCGCGGCGCTGGAACCGCTGATGCTGGTGCTCAACCCCTGGCGGCTGGCGCTGCTGTTCCTGGTCTCCGGCGTCGCCACCCGCTTCATGCTGCGGAAGACCGCGGCCGGCGGCGCTGCTGCGCGCGCGCTCGTCGCGGCTGCTGGTCCCGCTGGTCTTCGGCATGCTCGTGATCGTGCCGCCGCAGGCCTACATCCAGATCGTCGAGGCGCTCGGCTATCCCGGCGGCTTCGTCGACTTCTACCTGCAAGCACTATTTCGCCTTCGGCAAGCAGTTCTGCCCGAACCCCTGCATCATCCTGCCGACCTGGAACCATCTGTGGTTCGTGGCCTATCTCTGGGTCTACACCATGGCGCTGGGCCTGGTCGTGATGGCTGTGTCCCGGCATCGCCGGCTGGATCGAGCGCTGGCTGGCGCCGCTGCTGTCAGGCGTGTGGCTGCTCGTCGTGCCGTCGCTGCTGTTCGCGGCGTTATCGGCTGACGCTGCTGCCGAATTTTCCGTCGACGCATGCGCTGTTCGGCGACTGGTACAATCACGCGCTGTTTGCGACGCGTGTTCCTGCTCGGCTTCCTGCTGGCGCATGCCGCTGTCGTTCTGGGAGGCGATCGAGCGGCAGCGCTGGATCGCGCTTGTCCTGGCGGTGGCGCTCTTTGCTGTCTCTGGATTGCGCTGCGCCGCGTGCGGGACGGCGGCATGCCGCTGCGGCTCTCATTGCGCGATTTCGCCTACGGCTGCTACCAATGGCTCTGCATCGTCGCCGTGCTCGGCTTTGCGCGGCGCTGGCTGACCAAGGATTCCGCCGCGCGGCGCTATCTGACCGACGCGATCTTTCCCTATTACATCGTGCACCAGACCGCGATCATCATGATCGCGCATGGGCTGCGCGGCAGCGGGCTTTCGGCGGGCGCCGAGGCGGCGATCATCATCGGCGGCACCGCGGCCACCTGCATCGCGACCTTCGAGATCGTGCGGCGCGTCAGCCTGGCTCAGGCCGCTGTTCGGGCTGAAGCCGGAAACGGCGGGGCCGGCCGTGCCGATGCGGGCGAGCGGGCAGGCGGCGAATTAACGATTTCGCCGCGCCGGCCGTACCGGATGCGCGCCGAACGCGCTATATGAGCTGGCATGGCCGGGCGCATCTATCTCGACTGGAACGCGACCACGCCGCTTCGCCCCGAGGCGAAGGCGGCGATGGCGCATGCCTGGGAGATCGGCGGCAATCCGTCCTCCGTGCATGCCGAGGGCCGCGAGGCGCGGCGGCTGGTCGAGGAGGCGCGCGCCGCGGTCGCCGCCGCCGTCGGCGCCGAGGCGCAGAACGTCATCTTCACGTCGGGCGGCACGGAAGCGAATTCACTCGCACTCGCGCCGGGCCTGCGACGCGGCAAGGGGCCGGCGGTGGAACGCCTGCTGGTCTCCGCGATCGAGCACGCCTCGGTGCTGGCGGGCGGGCGCTTCGCGGCTGACGCGATCGCGCCACATCGGCGTGACGCGCGACGGCGTCGTCGATCTCGACCAGTCTGCGCGCGCTGCTCGACGGCAAGCCTGCGCTGGTCTCCATCATGCTCGCCAACAACGAGACCGGCGCGATCCAGCCGGTCGCGGCAGCCGCCGAGATCGTTCACGCCGCGGGCGGCTTGCTGCATGTCGATGCGGTCCAGGCGCTCGGCAAAATTCCGTTCGACCTCGCCTCCACCGGGGCCGACCTGCTGTCGCTCTCGGCGCACAAGATCGGCGGCCCCAAGGGCGTCGGCGCCATCGTGCTGGCCGAGGGCGTGGAGGGTCTGTCGCCGCATGCTGCGCGGCGGCGGCCAGGAGAAGGGGCGGCGGGCGGGCACCGAGGACGTCGCCGGGATCGCCGGCTTTGGGGCGGCTGCCAAGGCGGCGCTCAGCGGCCGGGAGGGCGACGCCGAGCCGCGAGGAGGGCCTCCGCGTGCGGCTCGAAACGGGTCTCAGGGAGACGCCGGGCGCCGTCATTTTCGCCGGCGAGGCGCGAGCGGTTACCAAATACCGTTCTGTTCGCGGTTCCCGGGCATGCGGGCGGAAACGGCCGTGATCGGCTTCGATCTCGCCGGTATCGCGGTATCGTCAGGCTCGGCCTGTTCCTCCGGCAAGGTCCAGCCCTCGCATGTCGTCGAGGCCATGGGTTTTGGCCCGGAACTGGCGCAGGGAGCGGTGCGGCTCAGTCTGGGCTGGTCTACGACCGAGGCAGACATTGAATTCGGCCCTGCAGGCTTGGCGAAAGCTTGCCGATGGCTTACTTAGAGGGCGAAGAAACACGGCTTGAACTGTTCTAAGCCGGTTTCGTGGACGCACTGCACCACGCTTAAGACCTTGATCCACCGCGGTCCTTGAAACCGCGAGCGGAGGATGGAATGCCAGCCGTACAAGAGACGGTCGACCGCGTCCGGCGGATCGACGTCGACCAGTATCGATATGGGTTCGAGACGCTCATCGAATCCGAGAAGGCCCCGAAGGGACTCTCCGAAGATACGGTCCGCTTCATCTCAGCCAAGAAGAATGAACCGGCCTGGATGCTGGAATGGCGGCTCGAGGCCTATCGCCGCTGGCTGACCATGACGGAACCGACCTGGGCGCGCGTCAACTACCCGAAGATCGACTACCAGGACCTCTATTACTACTCCGCGCCGAAGCCGAAGAAGCAGCTGTCCTCGATCGACGAGATCGATCCGGAGATCCTCAAGACCTACGAAAAACTCGGCATTCCCTTGCGCGAAGTCGCCATCCTCGAAGGCGTGGTGAAGCCGCAAGTCGACGATGAAGACGAAGAGGGCGCGCCCGTGCCGCGCTCCAAGATCGCGGTCGATGCCGTCTTCGACTCGGTTTCCGTCGCCACCACCTTCAAGGAAGAGCTGATGAAGGCCGGCGTGATCTTCATGCCGATCTCGGAGGCGATCCGCGAACATCCGGAACTGGTGAAGAAGTATCTGGGCACGGTGGTGCCGACCTCGGACAATTACTTCGCCACGCTGAATTCGGCGGTGTTTTCCGACGGCTCGTTCGTCTACGTGCCGCCGGGCGTGCGCTGCCCGATGGAGCTGTCGACCTATTTCCGCATCAACGAGCGCAACACCGGCCAGTTCGAGCGCACGCTGATCATCGCCGACAAGGGCTCCTATGTGAGCTATCTCGAAGGCTGCACCGCGCCGCAGCGCGACGAGAACCAGCTGCATGCCGCGGTGGTCGAACTCGTCGCGCATGACGACGCCGAGATCAAATATTCGACGGTGCAGAACTGGTACCCCGGCAACTCCGAGGGCGTCGGCGGCATCTACAATTTCGTCACCAAGCGCGGCGACTGCCGCGGCGATCGCTCGAAGATTTCATGGACCCAGGTCGAGACCGGCTCGGCCATCACCTGGAAATATCCGAGCTGCATCCTGCGCGGCGATCATTCCCGCGGCGAGTTCTATTCGATCGCGATCTCCAACGGTTACCAGCAGGTCGATAGCGGCACCAAGATGATTCATCTCGGCAAGAACACGACCAGCCGGATCATCTCCAAGGGCATCGCCGCCGGCAAATCGCAAAACACCTATCGCGGCCTCGTCACCGCGCATCGGAAAGCCACCGGCGCGCGCAACTTCACCGCCTGCGACTCGCTCCTGATCGGCGACAAGTGCGGCGCGCACACCGTGCCGTATGTGGAAGCGAAGAACTCGTCGGCCACCTTCGAGCACGAGGCGACGACGTCGAAGATTTCCGAGGACGTGCTGTTCTACTGCGTCCAGCGCGGGCTCTCCCAGGAAGAAGCCGTCGGCCTCGTGGTCAACGGGTTCGTCAAGGACGTGCTGCAGCAGCTGCCGATGGAATTCGCGGTCGAGGCGCAGAAGCTGATCTCGATCAGCCTCGAAGGCTCGGTTGGATAAGACCTCATCCTGAGGAGGCCGCGCAAGCGGCCGTCTCGAAGGATGAGAGGAAAGACTTTGGCTACGTCCTTCGAGACGCGCCTGCGGCGCTCCTCAGGACGAGGGAAACAACGGAAGAAGATGATGCGTTGCTTGAAGTGAAGAACCTGCAAGTCCGTGTCGAGGATCGCGAGATCCTCCACGGGCTGTCGCTCACGGTGAACCCGGGCGAAGTGCACGCGATCATGGGGCCGAACGGCTCCGGCAAGTCGACGCTGTCGCATGTGATCGCCGGCAAGCCCGGCTACCAAGTCACCGGCGGCGAAGTGCTGTTCAAGGGCGAAGACCTGCTGGCGATGGCGCCCGACGAGCGCGCCGCCAAGGGCGTGTTCCTGGCGTTCCAGTACCCGGTCGAAATCCCCGGCGTCGCCACCATGAACTTCCTGCGCACCGCGCTGAACGCGCAGCGCAAGGCGCGCGGCGAGAGCGAGTTCTCGACGCCGGACTTTCTCAAGAAGGTCCGCGCAGGTCGCAAAGTCGCTCAACATCCCGCAGGACATGCTCAAGCGCGGCGTCAATGTCGGCTTCTCCGGCGGCGAGAAGAAGCGCAACGAGATTCTGCAGATGGCGCTGTTCGAGCCGAGCCTGTGCGTCCTCGACGAGATGGACTCGGGCCTCGACATCGACGCGCTGCGCATCGCCGCCGACGGCGTCAACGCGCTGCGTTCGCCCGACCGCGCGATGGTCGTCATCACCCACTATCAGCGGCTGCTCGACTACATCGTGCCCGACTTCGTTCACGTCTTGTCGAAGGGCAGGGTGGTGAAGAGCGGCGGCAAGGAGCTGGCGCTGGAGCTGGAGGAGTCCGGCTACGCCCAGTTCGAGGACGTAGCAGCCTGATGAATGTTGTAGCGACCAAGACCGAAGCCGGCAGGACGCTTTGGCGACGCTTTCGCCGAAGCGTGCAAGCGGCTGCCGGGAAGCGGGCAGGTGCCGCGCACGCGCCAGCTGGCGTTTGACAGCTACGCGCGGCGGGGAATGCCGCACCGGCGGATCGAGGACTGGAAGTACACCGATCTTCGCAACCTGATGCGCGAGATCCTGCCGCAAGCGCCGGCGCCGGATCAGGCCGCGCTCGATGCGGCTGCAAAAGCCCTGAAGGCGCATGCGATCAAGGGCGCCCGCAGGCTCGTGCTGGTGGACGGTTTCTTCGCGCCCGGGCTTTCGGACCTCAGCGATCTCGAGGACGGCCTGAAGATTCAGACCCTGCGCGAGATGCTGGAAAGCGGGTCCTGGCCGAGCCTCAACCGGCTGATGGTGACCCAGGCCGTGAATCCCGGCCCGAGGACAGGTCCGATCCGATGGTCGCGCTGAATGCCGCGATGATGACCGACGGAGCCATGATCGAGGTGTTCGGCGGGACGCAATTGGCGCGGCCGCTGCACATCGTTCATGTCGCCGCGTCAGCGACGCCGGCGGCCATGTTCACGCGTTCGTCGCTGCGCCTCGGCAAGGGCGCGACCGCCACCCTGATCGAGAGCTTCATCGCGGTGAAGAATGTGGCCACCTATCAGGTCCACAACGCCGTCATGCTGCTGGTCGGCGCGGATGCGCGGCTCGATCACATCAGGCTGGCCGAAGACAGCCGCGATGCCTTCAATATCTCCAGTGCCGCGGTCGGGCTTGGGCGCCAAGGCGCATCTCAACACCTTCGGTCTCACCACGGGTGCCGGCGTCAGCCGCTTCCAGGCGTTCATCGAATGCGCGGGCGAGGGCGCGAAGATCGAGACCAACGGCGTCAATCTGCTCAACGGCAAGCAGCACGCCGACACCACGCTGTTCATCGACCACACGGTGCCGAACTGCAGCAGCCGCGAAGTCTTCCGTGCCGTGGTCGACGACCGCGCCCATTCGGTGTTCCAGGGCCGCATCGTCGTTCGTCCCGACGCGCAGAAGACCGACGCCAAGATGATGACGCGGGCGCTGCTGTTGTCCGACGAGGCCGAGGCCGACAACAAGCCGGAGCTGGAAATCTTTGCCGACGACGTCACCTGCGGCCATGGCGCCACCTCCGGCGCGCTCGACGAGAGCCTGCTGTTTTACCTGCGCGCCCGCGGCTTGCCGGAGAAGGAAGCGCAGGCGCTGCTGATCCAGGCTTTCGTCGGCGAGGCGATCGAATCCATCGCCAGCGACAGCTTACGCGAACTGGCGATCGAGACTGCAGAGCGCTGGCTGAGGGCGCGGCCATGACCGTGCATCCCGCAGTCGCCAACGGCTCTTACGACGTCGCCCGCGTCCGCGAGGACTTTCCGGCGCTGGCGCTGAAGGTCTACGGCAAGCAGCTGGTCTATCTCGACAACGCCGCCTCGGCGCAAAAGCCGAACGCCGTGCTGCAGCGCATGACGGACGCCTATCACAGCGAATACGCCAACGTGCATCGCGGCCTGCATTACCTCGCCAATGCCGCGACCGAGGCCTATGAGGGCGCCCGCGGCAAGGTCGCGAAATTCGTCAACGCGCGGCGCAGCGAAGAGATCATCTTCACCCGCAACGTCACCGAGGCGATCAACCTCGTCGCCTCGTCCTGGGGTGAGCCGAACATCAAGGAGGGCGACGAGATCGTCCTCTCGATCATGGAGCACCATTCCAACATCGTGCCCTGGCATTTCCTCAGGGAACGCCATGGCGCCGTGATCAAATGGGCGCCGGTCGACGACGACGGCAATTTCCTGATCGACGAGTTCGAGAAGCTGCTGACGCAAGCGCACCAAGACTCGTCGCGATCACCCAGATGTCGAACGCGCTCGGCACCTTCGTGCCGGTCAAGGAAGTGATCCGGCTCGCGCACGCTCGCGGCATCCCCGTGCTGGTCGACGGCGCGCAGGGCGCGGTGCACCTGCCGGTCGACGTGCAGGACCTCGACTGCGATTTCTACGCCTTCACCGGCCACAAGGTTTACGGCCCGACCGGCATCGGCGTGCTCTATGCCAAGCATGAGCACCTCGTCGCCATGCGCCCCTTCAACGGCGGCGGCGAGATGATCCGCGAGGTCGCGCAAGGACTGGGTCACCTATGGCGATCCGCCGCACAAGTTCGAGGCCGGCACGCCGCCGATCGTCGAGGCGATCGGGCTTGGCGCTGCGATCGACTACGTCAATTCGATCGGCAAGGAGCGCATCGCCGCGCATGAGCACGGGCTGCTCACCTATGCCCAGGAGCGGCTGCGCGAGATCAATTCGCTGCGGCTGATCGGCACCGCCCGCGACAAGGGGCCGGTGATCTCCTTCGAGCTGAAGGGCGCCCATGCCCACGACGTCGCCACCGTGATCGACCGCCAGGGCGTCGCGGTGCGCGCCGGAACCCATTGCGTGATGCCGCTTTTAGAGCGGTTCAATGTCACAGCCACCTGCCGCGCTTCCTTCGGCATGTATAATACCCGGGAAGAAGTCGACCACCTCGTGCAGGCGCTGCTCAAGGCGCGGGAATTGTTCGCATGACCGATACGGCCGAAGCCAAAACCGCCTCCATGGAAACCCAATCGGCGCTGCCGCCGGAGGAGACCGAGCGCCTGAGCGGCGAGATCGTCGCGGCGCTGAAGACGGTGTTCGATCCGGAAATCCCGGCCGACATCTACGAACTCGGCCTGATCTACAAGGTCGACCTCAAGGAAGACCGCGCGCGTCGACATCATGATGACGCTGACCACGCCGAATTGCCCCGCGGCCGGCGAGCTGCCGACCATGGTGGAGAACGCGGTCGCCAGCGTTCCCGGCGTCGGTATCGTCAATGTGAACCTGGTGTGGGACCCGGCCTGGACGCCGGACCGGATGAGCGACGAGGCCCGCCTCGTGCTCAATATGTGGTGAACATAGCGTTTTCGAGCGAAGTGGGTACCGGTTCGCGTAAAGAAAACGCGTCAAGAAGAGTAGACGTTAGGGGATTGGCCTTAGCTTAACGAGAACGGCATTGAATTGCCGCTGGGACTGACCAAATGACCGACATGACACCAGCAACACCCGCCAAGCCGAAACCGCGCCCCCGTCCGCAGGTCATGCGCCTGACGGATGCCGCGGCCACGCGCATCAGCGAACTGACCACGCGCGCCGATTCCGAGATCGTGGGTCTGCGCGTCGGCGTCAAGAATGGCGGCTGCGCCGGCCAGTCCTACACGGTCGAATATGCCCACGAGATCCGCCCCACCGACGAGGTGGTCGAGGACAAGGGCGTCAAGATCCTGGTCGACCCCAAGGCCGTGCTGTTCCTGCTCGGCACCGAGATGGACTACAAGGCCGACAAGATGCAGGCCCAGTTCGTCTTCAACAATCCGAACCAGATCTCCGCCTGCGGCTGCGGCGAGTCCGTGCAGCTCAAGCCGGCGACGGTGTGATGATTCGCGTCGCGTCGACCTATGGACCGCGAATTCCTGCATCGACCTCTTTGCCGATTTCGGCCCGGTGACCATCCGCCCGATGTTTTCCGGCTTCGGCATTTCCGCCGACGGCACCAATTTCGCGATGGCGCTGCGCGCTGGCCTCTATTTCCGCGCCGACGAAGTCACCATTCCGCAGTACGAGGCGGAAGGCTCAAAGCCGTTCCAGTACTCGACCCGCGCCAAGACGGTGACGGTCAATTCCTACTGGCAGTTGCCGGCGCGGCTGTTCGACGACACCGAGGAGTTGAGCGCGTGGGCGAGGGCGGCGCTGGCCGCCGCCCAGCGCGCTGCGGTGAAGAAGCGTCCGAAGGCGCGCAAGGCGGGCGAAGAAGACTGCTGCAACGAAAAAGGCCGCACCCAAAAAGGCTGCGGCCAGAAAGACGGCTGCCAAGAAGGCGAAGCGGAAGCGCTAGGCCACCTGGCTGCGGCCGCCCTGGCATCTTCGGCGGTGTATTCGGGATCGACTTCGCAGATCACGCGGTTGCGGCCGTTGCGCTTGGCGGCATAGAGGCAGGCATCGGCGCGCTCGATCAGCGAGTCCGTGTCGTCGCCGGCCTTCAGCATGGAAACGCCGACCGAGATGGTGACGCGGCCGAGAATCTCGCCGGTCGATTTCTTCTTCAATTCCTTCGCCATCACGGCGCGGCGGATGTGGTCGGCGACCGTCAGCGCCTGGCGCAGCGCCGGTGTTGGGCAGCACGACCGCGAATTCCTCGCCGCCGTAGCGCGCGGTGATGTCCTGGCCCTTGATGGTCTGCTTCAGCGACATGCCGACCAGGCGCAGCACCTGGTCGCCGGTGAGATGGCCGTAGGAATCGTTGAACGACTTGAAGTGGTCGATGTCGAACATCAGCAGCGACAGCGGCTCGCCGCTTTCGAGCGCGGCTGCGACGGCCGCCTCGATCGAGCGGTCGAAATATTTGCGGTTGCCGAGCCCGGTGAGCGGATCGGTCAGGCTCTCGGCGCGGATCGCCTCGAGGCTGTGCTGCAGGTTGCTGATCTCGTTCTTCGACAGCGCCAGCCGGTCTTCCAGCGCCTTGTTGGTTTCGCGCATCTCGCGGGTCGACTTCACCAGCGCTTCGACGATGGCCTTGAGCTGCTCGCGATTCTGCACGGTGGCGAGCTTCTGGTCTGGCGCTGTCGAGGCTCGCGCCGTAGCTCGCCGACGTGCCGAGCGCTTCGGTGATCAGCGTCATCACGTCGTCGATCTCGCCGATCACGCGCGCGCCGACCTTGTCGATGCGGTCGGAAGTCTTGAGTTGCGAGAGATAGGTTTCGTAGATCTGCTCGAGATCGGCTTCGGTCAGCTTGCCGTTGCGCGCCAGCGTCTCGTTGATGATCTTGTTGAGCGGGGCGTTGTAGCCGGTCGCGTAGACGTACCAGATTTCGTAGTTGCGCGGGACTGCGGTCTGGCGAAGCGACTTGATCTGGCCGAGCGCGACTTCGGCGAACGCCATTGTGCGTTCGTGTTCGTCGAGCAGCTTGACCACCGTTCACGTCCCCAAATAGCGCGCGGCGCCGCCCGTTGCCCAGCAGCAATTACTAAATTATCGGTCGTGACGTTAACGGAC
Source organism: uncultured Alphaproteobacteria bacterium (assembly GCA_963726865.1). Taxonomy (GTDB): domain Bacteria; phylum Pseudomonadota; class Alphaproteobacteria; order Rhizobiales; family Xanthobacteraceae; genus Bradyrhizobium. Next base: position 394,721 of record CAVSEE010000021.1, read on the forward strand.
GAGAATGAACGGCCGGTAAACGGTGGAACCGGCCGCTATTGCGCAGCAACTGAATTGCGTTGCGATCAGACGCGTGCGCGAACCGGCCGCAGCAGGAATGCCGGAAGGTGCGAGTGATCGGCGGGCTCCGCTTCCTCGCGCGCGACGCGACGCGGCTCCGGACGGCCGATCGAAGGTGGCAGCGATGCGTTCGCATCTGCCTGAGGTTGCGGCTGCGGCCGCTGATGACGCCCGCCCTTGCCGGCGTGGCGTTCGCCGCCAGTCCGCTCGTTCGCAGGCCGCTCGTTTGAATGCCGCTCGTTCGTATGACGCTCACCACCGGCATGGCGCTCGCTGGCAGGCCGCTCGCTGGCGGCCGCTCGCTGGCAGGCCGCTCGCTGGTATGGCGCTCGCTGCGTTCGCCGCGCTCGCGGCGCGGCTTGCGGCCGCCGCGCGAACCGTCGCGGCCATGCTCGCGCTTGCGGTGCTCGCGCGGACGCTCGCTATCGTCGGATGCGTCGGCCGCAACTTCGTAATCGCCTTCGGCGCGCGGAATGTTGCTGACCGATCAGCTTCTCGATCGCGGCCATCGACTTGGTATCGAGCGAGGTGACGATCGAGATCGCAGTGCCGGCGCGGCCGGCGCGGCCGGTACGGCCGATGCGGTGAACGTAGTCGTCGGCATGATGCGGCACGTCGAAGTTGAAGACGTGGCTGACCATCGGGAATATCGAGGCCGCGGGCGGCGACGTCGGAGGCGACCAGCAGCGGAATCTCACCCTTGCGAAACTGGTCGAGCGCCGCGGTGCGCGCCGACTGATCCATGTCGCCGTGCAGGGCGCCGACGCGAAGCCGTGCTTCTGCAGCGACTTGTAGACAACGGCGACTTCGCGCTTGCGGTTGCAGAAGATGAGCGCGTTCTGCAGGTCCTTGGCGTCGCGCAGCAGGCGGCGCAGGATATCGCGCTTCTGGTGCGCCTCGCGGCCGGCTGGAACCTGCGACTGCGTCACGGTGACGGCGGTGGTCGCGGGCTTCGAAACCTCGATCCGTGCGGGATTGTGCAGGAAGGCTTCGGTGATGCGGGAAATTTCCGGCGGCATCGTCGCGGTGAAGAACAGCGTCTGCCGCGTGAACGGGACCAGCTTGCAGATGCGTTCGATGTCGGGGATGAAGCCCATGTCCAGCATGCGGTCGGCTTCGTCGATGACGAGCAGCTCGACGCCGGTGAGCAGCAGTCCGCCGCGCTCGGTGTGGTCGAGCAGGCGGCCTGGCGTGGCGATCAGCACGTCGACGCCGCGCGTCAGCTTGGTGTCCTGGTCGCCGAACGAGACGCCGCCGATCAGGAGCGCGACGTTGAGCTTCTGGCCGGCGCCGTATTTGTCGAATTGTTCCTTGACCTGAGCGGCGAGCTCGCGGGTCGGCTCCACGATGAGGGTGCGCGGCATGCGTGCCCGGGCGCGGCCCTTTTCGAGGATGGTGAGCATCGGCAGGACGAAGGCAGCGGTCTTGCCGGTGCCGGTCTGGGCGATGCCGAGAACGTCGCGCCGGGCGAGAACGTGGGGGATCGCCTGTTCCTGGATGGGGGTAGGGGTGGTGTAACCGGTGGCCGCAACTGCGGCGAGAACCTTGTCGGACAAACCGAGATGGGAAAAAGACATTGAGCCTCTGTTCGACACCGCCGTTCGGAATCGAAAGTAAAAAGGCTGTCGCGTTCAACCCCGAAACGGCATGCTTTTTAAGGAAGCTCAGGGGCTCTGACTTACGCAGACGAGCGGCTAACCCAGGGAATCGTATTTCGACCGAGGGCCGCGTTGAGGCGGAACATAGGGTCGAAACGGCCAAAGTCAATCTGGAACCGGCAGAATGGCCGAAAAAGCTTAATGTTTTCGCACAAATAACCGGCTTTTCGTCATTTTGCCTTCAAACGGCGGGATGATCGGCTCCGGTGGCCGGCGGGGCGCTGAACCTCGGAAGTGCCTACGGCGACTATTGGCGTGAGGCCGATACCGCCGCGAGGCGCGCGGCGAAGGCGGGGAATTTGCGATGCGATGGATGAATTGGAAGAACGCGGCTGCACTTTGCATCGCGGCTGCCGGCATCATGCTGGCCGCGCCTGCTCATGCCGAAAAGCGCGTCGCGCTCGTCATCGGCAACAACGACTACAAGAACGTCCCCAAGCTGCAGAAGGCGGTCAACGACGCCCGCACCATGGGCGATACGCTGAAGCAGCTCGGCTTCACCGTGATGGTGGCGGAGAACCAGACCCGCACGGCGTTCAGCCAGACGCTGCTCGCCTTCGACAAGGCGGTCGAGCCCGGCGATACCGCGTTCTTCTTCTACGCCGGCCACGGCTTCGAGATCGCCGGCCAGAATTTCCTGCTGCCGACCGACGTGCCGGCGGCGACCGAAGGCCAGGAAGAGCTGGTGCGCGATGCCTCCGTTCTCGCCGACCGCATCATCGAGCGGCTGCAGAACAAGAAGGCGCGCACCGCGATCCTGGTGTTCGACGCCTGCCGCAACAATCCGTTCGAGCGCTCCGGCACCCGCGCGGTCGCCGGCGGCGGCGGGCTTGCGCCGATGACGCAATTGCCGGAAGGCGTGTTCTCGGTGTTCTCGGCGGGCCCGCGCCAGACCGCGCTCGATCGTCTCTCCAACGACGACGCCAATCCGAATTCGGTGTTCACCCGCACCTTCGCCAAGGAGCTGACGCAGCCCGGCGTCAACCTCGTGCAGGTCGCGCAGCGCACGCGCCGCCTGGTCAGCGAGATGGCCGAAACCGTCAGGCACAAGCAGATCCCGGTCTATTTCGACCAGATGGTCGACGACGTCTTCCTCAACGGCACCGCGACGGGCAAGTCCGAGCCGGCGCCGCGGTCGCCGCCAAACCGGCCGAGCCGGGGCAGAAGGTCGCGGCGCTGCCGCCGGTGCAGCGCTTGCCGGCGCCGACCGAATCCGTCAACGCGCCGATCGCCACCTTCTCGCGCCACAATGGCGGCTGGACCGTGGTGTTCTCGATCGCCGACCCGACGCTCGGGATTTCCTGGCGGATGGGCGATGCCGGCGAATTCCGCGAGACCGGCTTCATCGACACGCTCGATCCGCGCACCCGCAAGCGGATGCCCAATCCCTCGATCGAGCTTTCCGCCGACGCGCCGGCTGCCACCATCCAGGTGCGCTATGTCGACGCGTCCGGCGACATGCAGGGCCCGTTCCCGATCCGGTTCGATCCCGAAGCCGCGCTGCTCCGCGACCAGCGCAAGATCCTCGACATGACCGCGACGAGCTGGCTGTCGTTCCGCGACTTCAACGGGCTGCTGGTCTATTACACCCACCTGATGTCGTATCGCTGCGCGATCCGCGAGGTGCGCATCGGCATCGACAGCGCGGTGCCCGACAAGGTGCTGAAGATGCCGCCCTGCGATCCCCGCGATCCCAGCGCGATCCCGCATGACGCCTCGCCCTATCTGAAGCTCGCGCCGACGACCAAGTCGGTCTCGGTGGAATTGACCTATCGCGACGGCAGCGTGTCGGAGATCAAGACCTTCCGGCGGTAAGGCGTTCTCCTCGTCATTGCGAGGAGCGAAGCGAAGCAATCCAGTTTCTTCGTCGAGGCAACGAAAGCTGGATTGCTTCGCTTCGCTCGCAATGACGAATTCGGTTAGATTGGCGTACATTCCCGACCGGAGATCGCCATGGCGCAATCCATGAAAACCCGCTGCTGCATCGTCGGCGGCGGGCCGGCCGGCATGATGCTGGGCTATCTGCTCGGCCGCGCCGGCGTCGACGTCGTCGTGCTGGAAAAGCATGCCGACTTCTTCCGCGATTTTCGCGGCGACACCGTGCATCCCTCGACGCTGCAGGTGATGGACGAACTCGGCCTGATCGACGGTTTTCTGAAGCTGCCGCATCAGCGGCTGCAGAAGATGGACGGCATGTTCGGCGGCACGCCGGTGCGGATCGCCGATCTCAGCCGGCTGCACGGTCAAATACCCCTTCATCGCCTTCATGCCGCAATGGGACTTTCTCAATTTCCTGCGCGAGAGCGGGCCAGGCGATTTGCCTCGCTCAAGGTGATGATGAGCACCGAGGCGATCGATCTGATCCGCGAGGACGGCGCGCATCGCCGGCGTGCGGGCGAAGACGCCGGAGGGCATGATCGACATCGCGGCCGATCTGACCGTCGCCTGCGACGGCCGCCATTCCACCGGTGCGCGAACGCGCCGGCCTTCGCGGTCGAGGAGATCGGCGCGCCGATGGACGTGTTGTGGTTTCGCGCCGGCAAGCGCGCCCGACGAGACCGAGAAGCGTGTTCGCCCGCGTCGATCCCGGCAAGATGATGGTGACGTTCGACCGCGGCGATTACTGGCAATGCGCCTATGTGATCGCCAAGGGCAGTATGATGCGGTGAAGGCGAGGGGGCTGCAGGCCGCTGCTCGACGACATCGTGCGGATGGCGCCGATGCTCAAATCCGGCATCGCCGACGTCAAGAGCTGGGACGACGTCAAGCTGTTGACGGTGGCGATCAACCGCCTGACGCGCTGGACGCAGCCCGGGCTGCTCTGCATCGGCGATGCCGCGCATGCGATGTCGCCGATCGGCGGCGTCGGCGTCAATCTCGCCGTGCAGGACGCGGTCGCGACCGCCAACCTGCTGGCGGCAAAGCTTGTACAAGGCGCCCCGACCGAGGCCGAACTCGACGCGGTGCGGCGCGCCGCGAGTTTCCGGTGCGGATGACGCAGCGCATGCAGGTGGTCGGCGCAGGACAATATCGTCAGCGATGGCGCTGAAGCAGGGGACGGAGGCCGCTGCGCGCGCCGCTGCCCTTGCGCCTCATCACCGCCGTGCCCTGGCTGCAGGGAATCACCGCGCGCTTCCTCGGGCTCGGCGTCCGCCCCGAGCACGTCCATTCGCCGGCCACGGGCCGTTAAAACAGGGTCAAGCCATCACCGAGAATCCGCCATCGACGGGGATCGCAGCACCCGTGACGAAATCGGATGCGGGCGAGGCGAGGAACACCGCGATCCCTGCGAAGTCGCCGATCTCGCCCCAGCGCGCCGCGGGCGTGCGCGCCAGCACCCGCTCGTGCAGCCCCGCCACCTGCTGGCGTGCGCCCCTGGTCAGCTCCGTGTCGATCCAGCCGGGCAGAATGGCATTGACCTGGATATTGTCCTCGGCCCAGGCGCAGGCGCAGGAGCGCGAGAACTGCACGATGCCGCCCTTGCTCGCGGCATAGGCCGGCGCGTAGCTGCCCGCGAAGATCGACATCATCGACCCGATATTGATGACCTTGCCGCGACCCGACGCCTTCAGCGCCGGATAGGCCGCCTTCGAGCAAAGGAAAGCGCTCGTGAGGTTGGTGTCCATCACGGTGTGCCATTCGTCGAGCTCCAGCAGATGCGTCGGCTTGCGGATGCTGGTGCCGGCATTGTTGACGAGGATGTCGATCCGCCCGAGTTCCTTGCCGACCCGCTCGATCATCGCCGACACCGCGGCTTTGTCGGTCACGTCGGTTGCAACCGCCATCGCCTTCACGCCGCGTTTGCGCAGATCCTCGACCGCTTCAGCGGACTTGGCCTCGTTGCGCCCGACCACGGCGATGTCGGCGCCGGCGTCCGCCAGCCCGCGCGCCATGCCGAGACCGATGCCGCCATTGCCGCCGGTCACGATCGCGACCTTGCCTTAGAGATCGAACAGTTGGTTGTCATTTGCCGATTTCCATTTTCTTGTTCAGCGCCTGCGCTTCAGCGTCTTCCCCTGCCAGATCAGGATCAGCCCGACGGCCGAGAGCAGGGCGCCGTATTCCGCCCATTGCAGGCTGCCGATCATGAAGCTTTGAGCGGGCCAGGCGATCGCACCGGTGCCCTGGCCGATCCAGAGCAGCCCGATCGCAAGCGCGAGAAAGCCAATGATCAACAGCGCTTTGCGCATGGGGCTTCACTCCCTGTTTCAGCCGGACGTTTTTCTCTGGTGACCCGCGAAAACGGGTCGGCCGGCCAGCCGTAACTTCTGATCGAATACAATGCCGGAGGGCCCGGCAAGGGGGATTGCGCCATGCGCCGCAAATCCGAGATCGAGCGACAGTTGCTGCGGGCCTACCGGCTGCCGAAGCAGGGCATTGGCGGCTCCTGACAACCGGCCATGAAAAAAGCCCCGGCCGAGGCCGGGGCTTTCAGGACTAAGTCCGGGAGAGATCAGTACTTCGCGACGAGCGGAGCACCGCCGAAGTTGAAGCGGTAGACCAGGAGGTCATGACCGTCTGAACGAAGAGCTTGTCTTGGCTAAAGGAACCGGTGGGGAGGCCAGTCGCGATAACACGTTCGGGGCGATCGACCCGGTTGTACTCGGAGAAGCGATACTCGGTCTTCCAAGTGAGGTTCGGAATCCAGCCGCTCTGATACTCGACGCCGCTGCCAAGGAACCAACCCTGGGCCGTGCGGCCCGGAAGGTAGGTACCGGTGAAGGTGTTGTTTATTGGGGTGAAGAAATTACCTACGCCAGTCAGATGGGCTTCAGTGTAGCCGCCGGAGAAGTAGGTGAGGAGGTTCGGACTCATGAGCCAGCCGATGCGGCCGCCGATGGCCCACTGAGAGTCAACCTTTTCCTGCCCGGAGAATTGGGAGTTACCGAAGACTGTGGGGCGATTACCCCTCATGTTGGCCCAATAGTAATCACCCAAGATGCCGATCACGAACTGACCGGTGCCGAAGAACCCGCCGCCCCCGCCGAGCCCGAACTGGTAATCGCAGCCGCCGCCGCCGCCGGCCAACCAGCCTCGCCCGCCCACGTCGACGTCCGCGCCGGTCACAGTGACCGTACCGGCGCCATTGACGAAGCGGCTATTCGTTTCATTGTCATAGAGGCCGTAACCAAAACCGCCGGCGATGTAGCAGCCGGTCCAGTTCGCAACGGGGACAGGAGCAGCTATCGGGCGAGCAGCCTTCATCGGCATATCGGCTGCAAAAGCCTGTCCGGCGAGTGCCGCGGTCGCGGCCAGTGCGAGCGCTAATTTCTTCATGTCAAATCCCTCAATCTATCGCGTCTCAAGTGACGACCGGTGAAGTGCGTTTCGCACTGATTCCCCAAACTCAGTACCGCAACTATACGCGGTTCCGTCCGAAATGCTGTTGCGTGCAGGGCACAGTTGTCCGGAAACGGTACGCGCGAAGATCTCGCGGAAGACGGGCAATTCCTGCCGGAAATGGCCGCAAAAGCGCCGATTTCCGCCGGTTTGCAGCGTGGGGCCCGACAGGCCGGACCTCTGTACCGCGTGAGCGGCGCGATTGGCTGGAGCAAGCCGGCAGCCTGTGGCCACAACCTCGCATGCTCACAAGTCTGCGCCCCCGCCGCCTAGCACAGACCCGCTGTCGCCCGGCGCCGGCCGAGCAGTGCGCTACGGTCAATCGATTCGTCTTTCCGGAAATCGCGTCAAGCCCCGAAAAGCGGCGCGGTAGGCCGGCTCAAACGTCCAGCGAATCCTCGCTGGCGAACTCCGCCTTGTCGGTGATGAAGGCAAACCGTGCCTCGGCCTTGGTGCCCATCAGCCGCTCGACGGAATCGGCCGTGCCTTCGCGGTCGTCGGCCAACAGTACGACCTTGAGCATCGTGCGCTTGGCCGGGTCCATCGTGGTTTCCTTCAGCTGCTGCGGGTTCATCTCACCGAGGCCTTTGAAGCGGCTGACCTCGACCTTGGCGTTGGCGTTGAACTCGCTCTTCATCAGCGCGTCCTTGTGCGCATCGTTGCGGGCATAGACCGACTTGCTGCCATGGGTGAGCTTGTAGAGCGGCGGCACCGCCAGATAGAGATGGCCCTCGTCGATCAGCCGCGGCATCTGCCGGTAGAAGAAGGTGATCAGCAGCGAAGCGATGTGGGCGCCGTCGACGTCGGCGTCGGTCATGATGATGATGCGCGAATAGCGCAGATCTTCTTCGCGGTAATGCGCGAGCGTGCCGCAGCCGATCGCCTGCATGAGGTCGGCGAGCTGCGCATTCGCCGTGAGCTTGTCCTTGCCCGCGGAAGCGACGTTGAGGATTTTGCCGCGCAAGGGAAGGACGGCCTGCGTCTTGCGGTCGCGCGCATGTTTGGCGCGTGCCGCCGGCCGAGTCGCCCTCGACGATGAAGAGTTCGGAGCCTTCGGCCGCTGTGTTCGTGCAATCGGTGAGCTTGCCGGGCAGGCGCAGTTTCTTCACCGCGGTCTTGCGCGAGATTTCCTTTTCGGCGCGGCGGCGCAGCCGCTCGTCGGCGCGCTCGATGACGAAGTCGAGCAGCTTGTTGGCCTGCAGCGGATTGCCCGACAGCCAGTGGTCGAAGGATCCTTCATCGCCTGCTCGACGATGCGTTGCGCTTCGGCGGTCGCAAGGCGGTCCTTGGTCTGGCCCTGGAATTCCGGCTCGCGCACGAACACGCTGAGCATGCTGGCCGCGCCGACCATGACGTCTTCGGAGGTGACCGGGGCCACGCGTTTGCCCTGGCCGACGCGCTCGCCGTGATCCTTCAGGCCGCGCAGCAGCGCGCTGCGCAAGCCGGATTCATGGGTGCCGCCGTCGGGCGTCGGCACCGTGTTGCAGTAGGAGGAGAGGAAACCGTCGGCATCCGCGGTCCAGGCCACCGCCCATTCGCAGGCGCCATGCGCGCCGTTGCGGCCGGATTTGCCGGAGAAGATATCCGGATGCACCAGCGTGTCGGCATGAATGGCGGCGGCCAGATAATCTTTCAGGCCGCCGGGGAAGTGAAATTTGTCCTCGGCGGGCACGTCCTCGACGCCCTTGAGCAGTTCGGCCGCGCACTTCCAGCGAATCTCGACGCCGCCGAACAGATAGGCCTTCGAGCGCGCCATCCTGAACAGGCGCTGCGGCTTGAAGGTGGCCTTGGCGCCGAAGATATCGCTGTCGGGCTTGAAGCGGATACGCGTGCCGCGGCGGTTGTTGATCTTGCCGAGGTCTTCGAGCTTGCCCTTGGGATGGCCGCGCTCAAAGCTCATGCGATAGAGTTTCTGGCTGCGCGCGACTTCGACCTCGAGACGCGAGGACAGCGCGTTCACCACGGACACGCCGACGCCGTGCAGGCCGCCGGAGGTCTCGTAGACCTTGGAGTCGAATTTGCCGCCGGAGTGCAGCGTGCACATGATGACTTCGAGCGCCGACTTCTTCGGGAATTTCGGGATGGGGGTCGACGGGGATGCCGCGGCCGTTGTCGGTCACGGTCAGGAAGCCGTCGGCGGACAGCTCCACCTCGATGAAGTCGGCGTGGCCCGCCAGCGCCTCGTCCATGGAGTTGTCGATGACTTCGGCGAACAGGTGATGCAGCGCCTTCTCGTCGGTGCCGCCGATATACATGCCGGGCCGGCGCCGCACCGGTTCCAGCCCCTCCAGCACCTCGATGTCGCGGGCGGTATAGGCGGCTTCGGCGCCGCCGCCGCGCGCGGCGACCTTGAGGTTCGCCTTGGCATTCCCCTTGGCTTTCGACTCGGGGCCGCCAAACAGGTCGTCTTCTTTGGCTTTCGCCGCTGATTTCAATGATTTAGGCATGGTTCTTCATATATGTAGGGAAGCCGCGCGATGCGAATCGGTTGCTCTGACTATGCCATGCTTGGGCTTAAAACGTGACGGCCGCTGTGTCCGGGCGTTCACGGCCGGAGCCGGGCATTGTGACTTGAAGTCCGGCAACCCGCTGGCTTACCAAGAAACCCAAGGGGCCTGAGGCATTTGGATATGGAAGATTTCGCGCACTCGGTCGCGAATTTCGTGCGCGAGCATCAGCATTGGGCGGCGCCGATCGTGCTGGTGCTGGCCTTCGGCGAGTCGCTGGCCTTCATTTCGCTGCTGATTCCCGCCTGGGGCGCGCTGGTCGCCATTGGCGCGCTGATCGGGGTTTCCGGCATCAGCTTCTGGCCGGTGTGGCTGGCCGGCGGCATCGGTGCGGCGCTCGGCGACTGGGTCTCCTACTGGTTCGGCTACAAATACAAGGAGCAGGTCGCCCAGCTCTGGCCGCTGTCGAAATACCCGGAAATCCTTCCCAGGGGCGAGGCCTTCGTGCGGGACTGGGGCGTGCCCAGCATTTTCATCGGCCGCTTCTTCGGGCCGCTGCGCGCCTCGGTGCCGCTCGCGGCCGGCATTTTCGAGATGTCCTACTGGCCGTTCCAGATCGCCAATTTCGTCTCGGCGCTGCTGTGGTCGGCGGTGCTCCTGATGTTCGGCGACGTCATCGCCGTCATCATCGAATGGATCTGGCGCTCGGTCTGAGCCGGAATAAGCGGCCTGTGCGGGGGTTAGCCGCGGTGATGGGAGGAGGGCACGGCCGTCGCATGACCGTCATCGCAATATCCTCAAATCGCTGATAGATTCGACGACGCCAATAGCCCCGCAGAAGCGGCGTACCCGCCCGGGCAGCCTACTTCTTTCAGCCAATTGTCTCGCAAGTCACCGTCTCATTGGGAGGACACCACATGGATCTGACACGACGTCACGTTTTGACCGGCGCCGCCGGGATTGCGGCTGCGCCGCTTCTGCCGGCGATTTCGGCCGATGCCGCCGCGCCCTATGGCGGACAAGCAGGCCCCGAGCTTCTATCGCTACAAGGTCGGCGACATCCAGGTCACCGTCATTTCCGACGGCGTGAACACCTTTGCGCTCGGCGACAGCTTCATCCCCAACGCAAAGAAGGACGATGTCAACGCCGCGCTGGAAAAGGCGTACCTGCCGAAGGACAAGATCAGCATCCAGTTCGGGCCGCTCGTCGTGAACACCGGCGGCAAGCTCGTCGTCATCGACACCGGCAACGGCCCCGGCGCCTTCGCCAGCAGCAAGGGCGCGGTCGGCCAGTTCGCGACCAACCTGGCGGCCGCCGGCTTCGATCCCAAGTCGGTCGATATGGTCGTCATCTCGCATTTCCACGGCGATCACATCAACGGCCTGTTGACCGCGGACAATGCCGCGGCGTTCCCCAATGCCGAGGTGCTGGTGCCGTCCGTGGAGTGGAAATACTTCATGGACGACGGCGAGATGGGCAAGCAGACCACCGAGCGCATGAAGGGCGTGTTCGCCAATGCCCGCCGAGTTCTCGACGCGGGTCTCAAGAAGAAGGTGACGCCCTATGAGTGGGGCAAGGACGTCGCGCCGGGGATTTCGGCGGTGAACACCGCTCGGCCATACGCCGGGCCACACCTCCTACGTGCTGTCGTCCGGCTCGGACAAGGTGTTCGTCCAGTCCGACGTGACCAACATCCCGCATTTGTTTGCGGTCAATCCGGGCTGGCACGCCTATCTTCGATCAGGATCCGGCGATGGCCGAGGCGACGCGCCGCAAGGTCTACGACATGCTGGTCGCCGACAAGCTGCAGGTGCAGGGCTTCCACTATCCGTTCCCGGGCCTCGGCAATGTCGAGAAGGACGGCGGCGGCTACCGGGTGGTCCCGGCGGCGTGGAATCCGCTGATCTAGCGTCATTCCGGGTTCGACCCGGAATGACGGGTCACCCTGACTTAACTGTGATGGAAGGCCGCCCCAAACGTCGGGCGGCCTTCTGCATTTTGCCTTGACCGCCGGGGGAACCGGCCTTATGACCCGCGCCCATGACCAACGGTCCGACCATCGCCATCGCTCGCCGCCGCCGCATTACCGCGGTATGGGCGGACGCTCGCGTCTGAGATCGTCGCCCCTGCCGCCGGATCCATCCCGCGGCTTTCCTCCTTGTAAAAAACGCGGTTTGATCTGGCGGCTCCTTCGTCGAAAGCAGGAGTTTTGAGATGTATACGCCGCCCATGTTCAAGACCGATCGCGCCGCAGCCCTCGCGTTTGCGGAAGACGCGCGGATTCGGCACCGTCTGTGCGTGGAACGGCAAGCGTCCGATCGCGTCCAGCCTGCCGTTTTATCTGAGCTACGCCGAGGACGGCACGCCGACCGCTCTGTTTCACGTCGCCCGCAACAATCCGCTGATCAAGGCGGCCGACGGCGTGACGCCCTGGGTGCTCGCGGTGATCGGCGCGGATGCCTATGTCACACCGGACTGGTACGTCTCGGCGGACCAGGTGCCGACCTGGCTTTACCAGGCCGTGCACCTGACCGGGGCGGTGCGGACGCTCAGTGAGGATGAACTCGTCGTGCAGATCGATACGCTCAGCGCCAAGTTCGAGAACCGGCTTTTGCCGAAGAAGCCGTGGACGTCGGGCAAGATGACGACCGCGCGGCTGGAAGCGTTGAAGAAAGGCATCGTCGGTCTGTCCATGCGGGTCGAGGACGTCGAGGGCAGTTTCAAGCTCAACCAGCAGAAGTCCGAGGCCGACTATGCCGCGGTCGCCAACGGGCTGGCGGCGCTGCCCGACCATGGCTCGCAGACCATCGCGCAGTTGATGCGCGAGACGCGGCCGCAGGCTTTTGCCGCAACAACGAACGAAGCAGCTACGCTCGAAGGGAGCATGTGATGAGCCTCTCCGAAACCCACCCCAAGACCGCCGGCGCGGTCAAGAAACCCACCGTGTTCGTCGATGGCGGCTCCGGCACCACGGGTCTGGGCATCGCCGAGCGGCTGCGGCTGCAGAACGACATCGCGGTGAAGAGCATCGCCGAGGAGAAGCGCAAGGATCCCGCCGCCAAGAAGGCGCTGATGGAGGAGGTCGACCTCGTCATCCTCTGCCTGCCCGACGATGCGGCAAAGGAAACCGTCGCGCTGATCGACAGCATGGGCGGCAAGGGACCGCGCGTGCTCGACGCCTCCACCGCGTTTCGCGTCGCGCCCGACTGGGCCTATGGCTTCCCGGAGCTTGCGCCCGATCAGGCTGAGAAAATTCGCAAGGCGAAAAAGGTCTCGAACCCCGGCTGCTATCCGACCGGCGGCATTGCCTTGCTGCGGCCGCTGGTCGACGCCGGCCTGTTGCCCGCGGACTATCCCGTCACCATCAACGCGGTGAGCGGCTATTCCGGCGGCGGCAAGTCGATGATCCAGAGCTTCGAGGACGGCTCCGCGCCGTCGTTCGAGCTCTATGGACTCGGTTTCGAGCACAAGCATCTGCCGGAGACGCAGCTCTACTCGAAGCTGACGCGGCGGCCGATCTTCGTGCCCTCGGTCGGCAACTACCGGCAAGGCATGCTGGTCTCGGTGCCGTTGCACCTCGATACGCTGCCGGGCAAGCCCAAGGCGGCCGACCTGCACGCGGCGCTCGCCAAGCGCTATGCCGGCAGCAAGTATGTCTCTGTCATGCCGATGCAGAATGACGCCACCAAGAGCGGGCGGCTCGAGCCCGAAGCGCTCAACGAGACCAATCGGCTCGAATTGTACGTCTTCGGCAGCGACAAGCATCATCAGGCGGTGCTGGTCGCCCGGCTCGACAATCTCGGCAAGGGCGCCTCGGGCGCGGCGGTGCAGAACATGCGGCTGATGCTGGGCTTGCCGGACAAGTAGTCGCGTGGACGACGCGACGCTGCAATTCTATCGGCGCAACGCCGAAGCCTATGCGAAGCGCGAGATCACCTCGCGCTATCAGCGGCTGACGAAATTCCTTGCGCTGCTGCCGCCCGGCGCCGCCATCCTCGAACTCGGATGTGGCGCCGGCAGCGATTCCGAGGAAATGATCGCGCGGGGATACGACGTGACGCCGACGGACGGCTCGCCGGAATTGGCCGAAATCGCATCGCGCCGTCTTGGCCGTCCGGTCGGCACGTTGCTGTTCCACGATCTCGATGCGGTCGAGGCCTATGACGGCGTCTGGGCCAATGCCTGCCTGCTGCATGTGCCGCGGGATCAACTGGCTGATGTGCTCGCCTTGATCCATCGCGCGATCAAGCCGGGCGGCGCGTTCTACGCCAGCTACAAGACCGGCGAGGGCGACGGGCGCGATACGCTCGACCGCTACTACAATTATCCGACCGAAGACTGGCTGCGCGCCACTTACGCGCAATCAGGCGCGTGGAGCGACCTGTCGATCGAGACCGGCGAGGTCAGGGGCTTTGACGATGCGATGGCAAAAATGTTCTTCGTGCTCGCGCGCAAAAGCCCCTGAGTGACGTCGTCAGAGAATCTTGAAGATCGCCAGCGCCAGCACGGCCTGCGCGAGGAAGCCGACGGTGAAGGCCAGCGTGCGGAACACGGGCAGGCCGAGCGTGTAGACGATGAGGTGGGCGACGCGGGCCCAGAAATAGACGGCGCAGGCCAGCGCGGTCCACTTCGTGGAATAATCGAGCTGGGCGAGGATCAGCACCAGCGGCGCGAAGATGATGAGATTCTCGATCGCATTGTCATGCGCGAACATCAGCCGGTTGGCCCATTCGGCATGCGGCTTGTCGTTGCGCGAGGGATTGGCCATGGCGCCGGTGAGGCCGCGGACCTGGCAGCGGTTGAGGATGTAGGGGATCCACAGAATTCCGGTCAGAATCACCGTGCACGTCAGCCAGAACAATTCACGCGTCATCGCTTCCCCCTCATTTCAATCTTCGAAGCCCGCCCGGCGGGACGACTGCTTATAGCGGAGCGCGGCGCACAGCGCTACGCGCGGACCCGGACATAGCTGCCGGGCGCGTCCTCGATCGCCGGCAGCACGTCGCCCGCGGTGCGCGCCGGAACCCGCTCGGGGTCGATGGCCTCGAGCCATTGCAGCCAGTCCGGCCACCACGAGCCCTTGTGCTCGATGGCGCCCTTCATCCATTCGGCGACGGACGCGGCCTGAATGTTGTCATTGGTCCAGTACTGGTACTTGCCGCCGGCCGGCGGATTGACCACGCCTGCGATATGGCCGGAGCCGGACAACACATATTTCACCGGGCCGCCGAAGAATTGCGAGCCGTAGAGCACGGACTCGGCGGGCGCGATGTGGTCCTCGCGGGTGGCCAGATTGTAGACCGGCACCTTCACCTTGGAGAGGTCGAGCAGGGTGTCGTCGAGCACCATGCTGCCACCGGACAGGCGGTTGTCGAGATAGCAGTTGCGCAAGTAGTAGGAGTGGTTCGCCGCCGGCATCCGCGTCGCGTCGGAATTCCAGTGCAGCAGGTCGAACGCCGAGGGCGGCTGGCCCTTGAGATAGTTGTTGACGACATAGGACCAGATCAGGTCGTTCGAGCGCAGCATGTTGAAGGCCATCGCCATCCGGCTGCCTTCCATCACGCCTGTTTCTTCCATGTCGCGCTCGAGCGCGGAAATCTGGTCCTCGTCGACGAAGACCAGCAAATCGCCGGCATGGGTGAAATCCACTTGCGCGGCGAAGAACGTCGCCGACGTCACGCGCTGCTGCCGCTTCTCGGCGAGATAGGCCAGCGTCGAGGCGAGCAGGGTGCCGCCGACGCAATAGCCGGCGGTGTGCACCTTCATCTCGCCGGTCACCTTCTCGATGACGTCGATCGCGGCAAGCGGGCCTTCCCGCATATAGTCGGCCCAGGTCTTCTTGCTCAATTCCTTGTCGGGATTGACCCAGGAGATCACGAACACGGTGATGCCGTTATCGACGCACCATTTGATGTAGGATTTCTCCGGGCGCAGATCGAGGATGTAGAACTTGTTGATCCAGGGCGGCACGATCAACAGCGGCGTACGCAGCACCGTCTCGGTCGCCGGCGAGTACTGGATCAGCTGCATCAGGTCGTTCTGGTAGATCACCTTGCCCGGCGTCGTCGCCATGTTGACGCCGACCACGAGATTGTCGGGGTCGGACTGGCGGATGCGCAACGTGCCGTGGCCGGCCTCGATGTCCTCGGCCAGCATCTTCATGCCGCGCACGAGATTGTCGCCCTTGGACGCGATCGTTGCGCGCAGCACTTCCGGGTTGGTCAGTACGAAATTGCTCGGCGACAGCGCGTTGGTGATCTGCTGCACGTAGAACTCGGCCTTCTTGCGCGTGTGCGGGTCGAGTCCTTCGGCGTTGCGCACGAGGTCGTGCGCCCATTGCGTCGTCAGCAGATAGAGCTGCATCACGAAGTCGAAGAACTGGTTCGACTTCCACTCCGGATCCTGAAAGCGCTTGTCGCGCGGCGAGGGCTCGATCGAAGGTTTGACATCAGCCTCGCCGGCCATGCGGCGCGCGGCCGCGCCCCAGAGATCGAGATAGGCCTTGCCCATCTTGTGCTGCAGGTCGGCGGCGCGGTCCTTGTCCGACATCCAGTATTCGGCGACGGAAGAGAATGTTTTGATCACCTCGCCAATTTCGTTCGGCGGCTTGTCCTTTACTTCGCCGGTCTGGCGCGGCTTCAGATAGGCGGCCAGCGCCTGACCAGACGTCTCCATCGCGCGCGCGATGTTCATGGCGAACGCGTCAGCGTCGAATTTGGTCTCGGTCTTGTTCTGGGTTTCGACGTCACTCATGGCGGCAATGTATCGGTTTGACTCCGCTTCGTCATCGCAGGGAGCTGTGATCCCATCTATTTGGATTAATTCTGTGATCTCGGATGTTGCGCTGCGTCAAAGTTTCCCGATTCCGACACAATGAAGTCCCATCCTCAACCGGTTGTCCTGCCCTTAATCGTTTCGGGCGACAAACGTTTGACCCGATGTGCTAGAATTCGCTGCAAGGCTCGGGCCAGCGGGACGAGATCCGGAAGACTTGGTTCAGAAGACTTGGTTCAGAAGACTTGGAACGCGTGTTGGTTGGGATTCCGCGGATGCCGGTGGATGGCATGATAAGGCTGATGTTGGTGGGGGCGTTGCTGGCTGCAACCGTCGCGGTGGGCGGCTGTTCGACGCAGATCGCCGACATCCCGGCCGTGGGATTGCCTGCGGATGCGCCTCCCCGGCCGAAAGAGGTTGGCAGCTACCCTCCGGTGCATGATTTTCCGCCCGAGCGGGAGGCCGCCATGAAGCCTGACGAGCAGAAGCGGATCCAGTCCGAGCTGATGGCCGCCCGCGACCGTCAGGCTGCGTCCGGTACGCCGCCGCCGAACCCGCCCGCGCGGTAGGCCAGATTCGCGCGATTTGCGCTGGCATCCCGGGACTTGCGTGGTAAAACGTTGCAATTCAACGGTTTGGCGGTTGAACCTGGCCTAATTCCTTGATTTGGGCGCGTTTTTGCGCGGAATCGGGTTCCGCCATGCCGTTAGCCGTGCCGGCTGCCCCAGAGGGCGCTGGCGCCCCGGAGCTTGAGACCCATGGAAGAATTTTACCGCATCCGCCGCCTGCCGCCCTACGTGTTCGAAGAGGTCAACCAGGCCAAGGCGGCTGCGCGCAATGCGGGGGCCGACATCATCGACATGGGCATGGGCAACCCCGATTTGCCCGCACCGGCCCATGTGCTGGAGAAGCTGAAGGAGACGCTGGGCAAGCCGCGCACCGACCGCTACTCGGCCTCGCGCGGCATCAATGGCCTGCGCAAGGCGCAAGCGGCGTATTACGCGCGCCGGTTTGGCGTGAAGCTCAATCCGGACACGCAGATCGTCGCCACGCTCGGCTCCAAGGAGGGCTTTGCCAACGTCGCGCAGGCGATCACCGCGCCGGGCGACGTCGTGCTGTGCCCGAACCCGAGCTATCCGATCCACGCTTTCGGCTTCCTGATGGCGGGCGGCGTGATCCGCTCGGTGCCGTCGGAACCGACGCCGCAATTCTTCGAGATGGTGGAACGCGCGATCGTCCATTCGATTCCGAAGCCGATCGCGCTGATCGTCTGCTATCCCTCCAACCCGACCGCTTACGTCGCCGATCTCGATTTCTACCGGGATCTCGTCGCGTTTGCGAAGAAGCACGACATCTTCATCCTGTCCGATCTCGCCTATGCCGAGGTCTATTTCGACGAGAACAATCCGCCGCCGTCGGTTCTGCAGGTTCCCGGCGCGATGGATGTCACCGTCGAGTTCACCTCGATGTCGAAGACGTTTTCCATGGCCGGCTGGCGCATGGGCTTTGCCGTCGGCAATGAGCGCATCATCGCCGCGCTGGCGCGGGTGAAATCCTATCTCGACTATGGCGCGTTCACGCCGGTGCAGGTGGCGGCCACCGCCGCGCTGAACGGCCCGGAAGACTGCATCCGCGAAATGCGCGAGACCTACCGCAAGCGCCGCGACGCGCTGGTCGAATCGTTCGGCCGGGCCGGCTGGGACATCCCGCCGCCGCAGGCCTCGATGTTCGCCTGGGCGCCGCTGCCGAAGGCGTTCCAGGGCGTCGGCAGCATGGAATTCGCCACCCTGATGGTGGAAAAGTCCGGCGTCGTGGTCTCGCCGGGTGTCGCCTTCGGCGAACATGGCGAGGGTTTTGTGCGCATCGCCATGGTGGAAAACGAGCAGCGAATCCGCCAGGCCGCGCGCGGTGTGCGCCGCTTCCTTGAAAGCGGCATTGAAACGTTGCACAACGTGGTTCCTCTCGCCAACCGGCGCTAATCCGAACTGCAGGTTTTTTCGTCCATGGCACCCCTGAAAGTGGGTATTGCGGGACTCGGCACCGTTGGTGCCGAAGTGGTCCGCCTGATCGAAGAGCAAGGCCGGCTGCTGTCGGCGCGCAGCGGCCGCGGCATCCGCGTCGTTGCGGTGACCGCGCGCTCCAAGGTCAAGAAGCGCAGCGTCAATCTGCGCGGCATCGACTGGGCGAAGTCGCCGCTGGCGCTTGCCACCGATCCCCGGATCGACTGCTTCGTGGAACTGATGGGCGGCTCCGGCGACCCCGCCTTCTCGGCCGTCGAGGCCGCGCTGAAGGCCGGCAAGTCCGTCGTCACCGCCAACAAGGCGCTGATCGCCAAGCATGGCGTTCGCCTAGCCAAGGCCGCGGAAAAGCACGGCGGCGCGCTGAATTACGAGGCCGCCGTTGCGGGCGGCATTCCGATCATCAAGACGCTGCGTGAGGGGCTCGCAGGCACCAGCGTCAACCGCGTCTATGGCATCCTCAACGGCACCTGCAATTACATCCTGAGCCGGATGGAGCAGGAGGGGCTGACCTTCGCCGAATGCCTGAAGGACGCGCAGCGGCTCGGTTATGCCGAAGCCAATCCGTCCTTCGACGTCGATGGCCATGACACCGCGCAGAAGCTCGCGATCCTCGCGAGCCTCGCCTTCGGCACCAAAGTGTCGCAGAGCGCGATCTATGTCGAAGGCATTTCCTCGATCAAGCCGGAAGACCTTCGTGCTGCGGAAGAGCTCGGCTATCGCGTCAAATTGCTCGGCGTTGCCGTGCGCACGGCCAAGGGCATCGAGCAGCGCGTGCATCCGACCATGGTGCCGAAGACCTCGTCGATTGCGCAGGTGATGGGCGTCACCAATGCAGTCACGATCGACGGCGAGGGCGTCCCGCCGATCACGCTGGTCGGACCCGGCGCCGGGGGTGCAGCGACCGCGGCCTCCGTCATCGCCGATATCGCCGACATTGCGCGCGGCGTCCGTGTGACGCCGTTCGGCCGGCCGGTCGACAAGCTGCGCGATACCAAGAAGGCGCCGATGGAGCGCCATGAAGGCGGCTACTACATCCGCCTGATGGCGCGCGACGTCGCCGGCACCGCGGCGAAGATCGCGACGCATCTCGCCAAGGAAAAGATTTCACTGGAATCGATCGTGCAGCGGCATCCGGATGGCATCGATCCCACCGGCGCCAGCCACGCCTCGCCGATGCCGATCATTCTGATCACCTATGCCACGCATGAGGACGCGGTGCGCCGCGCGCTCGCCGCCGTGCAGCACGACAAGATCATCAACGGGCGCCCGCAGGTGATCCGGATCGAGAAGAACTAGCGCGCGCGAAACTGTTCGCGTGCGAAAGCATGAAGAATGCGGGCCGCAGGGCCCCGGACTTTGAGGAGTACTGAGATGTCGACGCATATTTCCGTTCCGCCGCAATTGTTGCTCGAGCGCATCCTGACGCTGGAGATCGTGCGCGTGACGGAACGGGCGGCGGTTTCTGCCGCGCGGCTGCGCGGCCATGGCCAGGAAAAGCCGGCCGACCAGGCTGCGGTCGACGCGATGCGACGCGAACTCAACAAGCTGCCGATCGAGGGCACCATCGTGATCGGCGAAGGCGAGCGCGACGAGGCGCCGATGCTGTTCATCGGCGAGAAGGTCGGCCTCAATGCGGGACCGAAGGTCGATATCGCCGTCGATCCGCTCGAAGGCACCACGCTGTGCGCCAAGAACATGCCGGGCGCGATCGCCACCATGGCGATGGCCGATGGCGGCACGCTGCTGCACGCACCCGACGTCTACATGGAAAAGATCGCGATCGGGCCGGGCTACGCCAAGAACACGATCGATCTCGACGCGCCGCCGGCCGAGAACATCCAGCGCCTGGCCAAGGCCAAGGGGGTGCCGGCCTCCGCCATCACCGCGCTGGTGCTCGATCGTCCGCGCCATGCCGCCATTATCGAGGCGATCCGCAATACCGGCGCCGCCGTGCGCCTGATCACCGACGGCGACGTCGCCGGCGTGATCCACACCGCGAGCCCCGACGAGACCGGCGTCGACATCTACATGGGCACCGGCGGCGCGCCGGAAGGCGTGCTGGCGGCCGCAGCGCTGCGCTGCATCGGCGGCCAGATGCAGTGCCGGCTGATCCTCGATACGCCCGAGAAGCGCGAGCGCGCCGCCAAGATGGGCGTCAGCGATCCCCGCATGATCTACGGCATCGTGGACATGGTGAAGGGCGACTGCCTGTTCGCGGCGACCGGCGTTACCACGGGCTCGCTGCTCACGGGCGTCAAGTTTCGCAAGGACAATGTGATCGAGACCGAGACGGTCGTGATGCGCTCCGTCACCGGCACCGTGCGCTACATCAAGGCCGAGCACCGCGAGCTGGCAGAAATTCCACCTGGACTGACGGAGAGCGGCGGTGGCTGACGACATCACCGTCCGGCCGGTGCGACCGGATGATCGCGCCGCCTGGGATCCGCTCTGGCAGGGCTATCTGACCTTCTACAAGTCCTCGCTCGCGCCCGAAATCACGGACGCGACATGGAAACGTTTCTTCGATCCGATCGAGCCGCTGCATGCGCTGGTCGCCGAGCGCGGCGGCAAGCTCGTCGGGCTCACGCATTATCTCCTGCATCGCTCGACCTGGGCGCCGGTCTGTTACTGCTATCTCGAAGACCTCTTTGTCGAGCCGTCGCTGCGCGGCGGTGGCGTCGGGCGCAAGCTGATTGCCGCCGTTGAGACAGTGGCCCGCGCGGCCGGTGCCAGCCGGCTCTACTGGATGACGCACGAGAGCAACGAAACCGCGCAAATGCTCTATAACAAGGTCGCCGACCGGCCGGGCTTCGTGCAATACCGCAAGAAGCTCTAACCGGCTCTACCCAAGAAACAGAACAACGGGAGGAAGCGAACATGTCAGATATTTCCGGTGTGAAGGCGCTGGTCTTCGATGTGTTCGGCACCTGCGTCGACTGGCGCACCAGCCTGATCAACGATTTCACCAAATGGTCGGAGAAGCGCGGCATCAAGGCGGACTGGACGGCGCTGGTCGACGGCTGGCGCGCGGTCTATGCGGCCTCGATGGACGAGGTGCGCAAGAATCCGCAGAACGGCTACGTCATCCTCGACGTGCTGCACCGGCGCTCCCTGGAGAAGCTGGTCGCGCAATTCGACATCAAGGGCCTGACCGAAGCCGACCTGCATCATCTGACGCTTGGGCTGGCACCGCCTGCATTCATGGCCCGACACCAATGCGGGCCTTACGCGGCTGAAGAAGAAATACATCATCTCGCCGCTCTCCAACGGCAATGTCGCACTGCTCACCAACATGGCGAAGTTTGCGGGCATGCCGTGGGATCTCATCATGTCGGCCGAACTGTTCGAGCACTACAAGCCCGATCCGGAGACCTATCTCGGCGCGGCAAAGCTGCTTTGCCTCAAGCCTGAGGAGGTGATGATGGTCGCCGCGCACAACAACGATCTGAAGGCGGCACGGAAGCAGGGACTGAAGACCGCCTTTGTCGCGCGCCCGACCGAATACGGCCCGCTCCAGAAGTACGACTTCGAGGCCAAGGACAGTTGGGAGGTCGTGGCCAAGGATTTCGGCGGCATCGCCGATCAGATGGGCTGCTGAGCTCTTTGTTGGTGCATGATCTCTTCGGAAAACCGCTTCACACTTTTCCGGATCATGCACTATCCACCACCGGCGAGGATGACGCCGAACCAGCCCAGCCCCTTGTAGGTCTCGTAGCCGGGCGTGGCGTGGAACGCTACCTGTGCGCCGGAACGGTCCTGATAGAAGCCGCAGCGCTTGCCGCCGAGCGAAAGTGAAACGCGCTCGGTGAGGATGCCCTTGCCGTCCGAGGCCGCAATCACCCGGAAGTTTGAATCCACCAGCAGCACGCGCGCCTTGTCTGCTGCGCCGACGCGCACGCCCTGCACGATGGCGCGGGCTTGCGGCTCCCAGTCGAAATGGATCGCGAGCACGCCGGTCGGTTTGCCGTTGGCCTTGCCGCCTGCGCGGACACTGGCGCAATAGGTCGCGACCTGCGCGTTGCCGAGCAAAGGCTGGCACTCGACATCGCCGGCGACATAGTCGTCGCCGGAGCGCAAGCCGCGCGCCTCGCGAAACCATTTGGTGTTGGCGACGTTCTGGCCGGCCACCCGAAAACGATCCGCGCGGCCGTTGGCGAACACGTTGCCGTCGAGATCGCAGAGCCAGAGATCGAGATAGACGGTGTAGGCGCCGAGGATCACCGCCAGCCGCTCCGACGCATGGGCGACGGCGGCGGAAGCGGGCGAGGCGGCGCAGTCGACGACGGCGGAATCGGTTGCCCACCAGCGCACGTCGCAGGTCCGTTCATAGAGATTGCGGTCGATCAGCTCGATCGCATTGAGCGACAGATCCACCATGCGCTCGCCGCGCGACCGGTCGGTCATGCGCGAAATCGAATTCATCAGATTGCCGGTGCGGTTGGTGAGCTGGGTCTCCAGCTCACGCGCAATCGCCTCGACCTGCTGGCCGACATTGCGCACTTCCTGCGCCACCACTGCAAAGCCGGCGCCTTGCGCGCCCGCGCGCGAGCTCTCGATCAGCGCATTCAGCGCCAGCATCTTCATCTGGTTGGTGATCTTCTGGATCGACTTGGTCTTCTCGCAGGCGACCTCGTTGACCTCGGCCGTCAGCCGCGCGATCAGGGCGGTGACGTCGGCTTCGTCCTCGGCGCTTGGGGAACCCTCAGGTGGCGTGGCGGTCGGTGTGGCGCGATGACGATCAAGCGCGACGGGCATTGCAGGTACTTCCTCAATTCTTCTTCCGCTCTGCCGGTTTCCTGTGGATCGACAGGGACTCGCGAGCGTGTGATTGATGCTTTTGTCGCTAATCTTGCCTAACGACCGGTATAATTTCCGTTGCCGCACGGGTAATACTACGGAGGCGGGCTGCACGTAGTTTGTGCAAGTCGCTTTTTTCGGCGGTCGAGCTGATGCGGCCGGTGGTCGCGTCCGTTCTGTCTCGCAAAGGCATCATGTCGCTTCCCGCATCCGCCATTCCCGTGGAACTGCCGCCGGCCTTTCTCGGCGTGTCACGATCTGCGACCGGAAAGCTCTGGCGCGACCGGCTCGATGCGCGCGGGCAGGCGAGGGCGCTCGCCATCACGCAGCGCTATCAGTTGCCGGAAATGCTGGCGCGGGTGCTGGCGGGACGCGACGTCGAAATCGATGCGGTCGCCGATTTCCTCGACCCGACCATCCGCCAGCTGATGCCCGATCCCTTCACGGTGACGCAGATGGAGGCCGCCGCCAAACGCATCGCGGATGCGGCTGCCAGCGGCGAGAAGGTTGCGATCTTCGGCGACTATGACGTCGATGGCGCCACCTCGGCGGCGCTGCTCGCCTGGCACTTGCGGCATTGCGGGCTCGATCCGCTGATCCACATCCCGGACCGGCTGTTCGAGGGTTACGGGCCGAACACCGAAGCCGTGCGCATGCTGGCCGGCAAGGGCGCGACCTTGCTGGTGACGGTCGATTGCGGCACCACCAGCTTCGAGCCGCTGGCGGAAGCCAAAAAACTCGGCATGTCCGTCGTCGTCATCGACCATCACCAAAGCGGCGAGCAATTGCCCGAGGTCGATGCGCTGGTGAACCCGAACCGGCCGGACGATCTCTCCGGCCTCGGCTATCTCGCCGCGGTCGGTCTCGTGCTGGTGACGCTGGTCGCGGTCAATCGCGAGCTGCGCCGGCGCGGCTTCTGGACGGCGGAAATGCCGGAGCCCGATCTGCTCGGCATGCTGCACGAGGTGGCGCTCGGCACCGTCGCCGACGTCGCGCCGCTGACCGGGCTCAATCGCGCCTTCGTCGCCAAGGGGCTGATCGCGATGCGCCGGCGCGACCATGTCGGGCTCACCGCGCTGATGGACGTCTCGCGCCTCAATGGTCCGCCGGAAGCCTGGCATCTCGGCTTCATGCTGGGACCGCGCATCAATGCGGGCGGGCGGATCGGCCGCGCCGATCTCGGCGTGCGCCTGCTGCTGGAGGGCGACGTTTCGGAAGCCGCGCGGATTGCCGCCGAGCTCGATCGCCTCAACAGCGAGCGCCGTCTGATCGAGCAGGCGGCGGAAGCGCAGGCCGAGGCGGAGGCGCTGGCCGCGCTCGGCGTGGAGGACAAGGGCGCGGTGATCGTCACCGCATCCGAAGGCTGGCATCCCGGCGTGGTCGGCCTCGTTGCCGCCAGGCTGAAGGAGAAATTCGCGCGTCCCGCCTTTGCCATTGCGCTCGAGCCCGGCGGCATCGGCACCGGCTCCGGCCGCTCCATCGGCGGTGTCGATCTCGGCAAGGCGGTGCGGCAGGCGGTGAAGGACGGGCTCTTGATGAAGGGCGGCGGCCACGCCATGGCGGCCGGCGTGACGTTGCGCAAGGAGCGGCTCGCCGAATTCCGCGCCTACATGGAAAGCGCGCTTGCCGCCGACGTCGCCAATTCCCGCCATGAGAACGAGCTCTTCATCGACGGCGCGGTGAGTGCGCGCGCGGTGACGCCGGAGTTCGTCAACACGCTCAATCGCGCCGGTCCCTTCGGCGCCGGCAATCCCGAGCCGGTGATCGCGCTGCCGTCGCATCAGCTGATCTTTGCCGACGAGGTGGGGCAGGCGCATTTGCGGCTGCGCTTCAAGTCGGGCGACGGCGCCATCGTCAATGCCATGGCGTTCCGCTCGGTCGGCCAAAAGCTCGGCAACGCGCTGCTGCAGAACCGCGGCCAGCAATTGCATGTCGCGGGTTCGCTCGCGGTGGACCGTTGGCAGGGCGCCGAACGTGTGCAAATGCGGGTGGCCGATGTCGCGGTGCCCGATCCGGGACCGGCGATGATCCGCTAACAATCAAGAAGCGTCGTGTGGGAGCAAGAAATGGCAGGGCAGGTTGCAGGCAAGGTCGCGCTGGTCACGGGCGGCGCATCCGGCATTGGCGAGGCGGTCTCCGAATTGCTGGCGCGCGAGGGCGCTTCCGTAGCGGTGACCGATATCGATGAGCTGCGCGGTCCGGAACTGGTGGCCCGCATCAAGAAAGCCGGCGGCGAAGCGACGTTCTGGCATCAGGACGTCACCAGCGAGGAGCAATGGATCGACGTTGCGGCCGAGGTGGTCGCGCGATACGGCCGGCTCGACATCCTCGTTTCCAATGCCGGCATCGGCATCGGCGTGCCGTCGATCACGCAGATGACGCTGGAGGATTGGCGGCGGCAGACCGCGATCAATCTCGACGGCGTGTTCCTGTCGGTGAAGCATTGCCTGCCGGCGATGCGCAAGGGCGGCCGCGGCGGCTCGATCATCATGATGTCGTCGCTCGCCGGCCTGCAAGGTGCGGCGTCGCTGTCAGGCTATTGTGCGACCAAGGGCGGCGTGCGGTTGTTTGCCAAGGCGATCGCGATGGAATGCGCCTCGTTCGGCGACGGCGTGCGCGTCAACTCCGTGCATCCCGGGATCATCGACACGCCGATCTGGGGCAAGATTCCGACGGGCGGAATGGGCGGCGGCCAGAACGCGCCGATCGACCCCGAGGAGCGCGCCAGGCTGGCGACGCCGTTCGGCCGTGCCGGCCAGGCCATCGAAATCGCGCAGGGCGTGCTGTTTCTCGCGTCGGATGCGTCGAGCTACGTGACCGGACAGGAACTGGTCATCGACGGCGGCATGAGCGCGGGCAGAACGTTGCGCCTGCCCAATGCGCCCGCACACCCGATGCCCGGAGTTCGCGCGCTAGGGCGTGTACTTTCTAGGGCGTGTACTCATAGAGTCCGTTCGATGCAGGCATAGCGACGTGCGCTTTCCGTTCGAAAGCGGACATTGAAGGCACACACCAACGCGTCCGCAAAGTGCCACAGGCGGACATCGCCCCTTCCCGCGGCGTCCGCTAAGGCCAAGAGCAGCCGTTGGCATATTTTGCAAGCCAAGTTCGTCCAGTGGGTCGTCGGCAGACGAATGCCCGCGCTTTGACGTAGATCAAATCAGACTTAGCCAATAGTAGTAATTAACGCGTAGTTTGAACGTGGCATGTCCAAGCGTCTGTGCGAGTCAAACTATGAAGCGGCCTGCGGGGAAACGACACCGAAGGGCGGAGAATTTCAATGACGGTCCGCCAGTTGCTCAATGAAAAAGGGCATGATGTTTTTACAATTGGTCCGGACAATACCGTCTTTGAGGCCATACAAAAGATGGCTGACCAGAACGCTGGTTCTTTGGTTGTAATCGAGGACGGAAACCCCATTGGCATCATCACTGAACGACATTACGCACGGAACGTGTTTTTGGAGGGACGTGCATCCCCCACAACTCGTGTCCGTGACATTATGGAGGCGAAGGTTTTATACGCTCACCTCGATCAAACTGTGGAAGAATGTATGGCCGTTATGACTGAGAAGAGAGTTCGCCACCTTCCCGTTATTGATCAGGGCAAATTGACCGGAATTGTATCGATTGGAGATCTGGTAAAAAGCATAATCAGTAAACAAGAATTCGTCATTGACCAGTTGGTACAATTTATTCACCGCTAACGCGGATCTCACGCCGATCGCTTTCCGATTCTCGCTTGAGGCGGCTTCGCGGCATGCTGTCAGAAACCGAGCACGCGGAGCTGTTGTTGCTTGCTGACCTGGTCGGCCGAGTTCGATCAATTGCGCCTTGCGGAAATCGGCGATCGCTTCGGCGCGGCGGCCCAGCACTTCATCGTCCGACGAAATGATCGAATGGCAGACATATCCGTTCATGGCAGAAGGTAACGGCCTCAGGCAAGCCGGAGAAGTGGCCCCGGGGTCAAGTCGCGCAGCATTGCGCGAAACAATGCTGCGCGTTCGACCGATGTCGCGTCGAAACTATCGTGCGCTGCGGCGGGCTAGCTCAGCGTCGCTCAGATTCCAGTCTTGCCGTAGTTCTAATATCGCCAGCAGAACGACGGCGGCGCCAAGGACGACGTGCCAATATCGAAGCATGCCGGCATCGGCGTAGCCAAGGATGGATGGTGACGCGATCAACCACAACCCGCAAGCGGTTTCAAGGCTCTCCTCCCAGCGGCGCAAATCCAAGAACTCGGACGCTCCGAGTGCCAGCACGAGAATGCCAACTATTGTGGCGTTGGCCGCAACGGTTTGGCTACCCACGTCTATCCACGCGGTCAGCACGACTAGAGCACCCAGGCCCATGCTGACACAATCTTCCCAGAGATAGTGGACATTGAAGAGACGAATGCCTGCCATGATAACCTCCATGGAATGAAATCCCACGGCATACGTCAGCGGCAAGGATAAGCTTACGGACTAAAACTGTTGAACGACCGCATCGGGGCGTATGTCTAGTACTAAAGATATGGCATTTCCTCGGTCGCGAATTGATCTACATCAAATACTGATGCCATGAAATCAAAACGTCCGCCTTCGGGGGGTCCGCTCTACTCCCGAAACCGGACGTCGCGCACTTATGAATACACGTCCTGGCTATCCTGCCGTTGGTGCGCGACGGCCTTCGCGAATGAAGCGCGAAGCGCCTCGTATTTTGCCATCGACGTCCCGGCCAGCGCCTCATCCCGGTTAGAGGCCACGTCAGGATAATCGACGGGCGCGTCGAATTGGCTGGCCGTGAGGTCGATCCTTGCGCCGTCGATCCGGTTGTAGAAATGGTCACCCTCGGGCAGCGGGGTCTTGAGGATTTCGCCGCCGAAGAGGTCGTTGATCAACAGGGCCGTCACGTTGCACTGACCCCGCGCCGGATTTTCGGGAAGCCAGTTGCCGCTGGTCTCGATCGACCATGAACTTGAGAAGCGCTGCCGCAACGCGGGTCTCCTCGAACGGCATCAGCTAGCCGCCCTGCCGCAGGCGCGCCAGCACCTTCAGCCCGCCGTAACCGTCGGCGGGCAGCAGGCCCATCTTCGCCTGATAGTCCTTCACCGCCTTCATGGTGTCGTTGCCGACGCGGCCGTCGGTGCCGCCGGTGTCGAAGCCGGCCTTGGTCAGCCGCGTCTGCATTTCCTGCACTTCGGCGAGCGTCAGCGCGCGCTCCGAGCCGGGGAAGGGCTGGATGAATGTCGGCCCGCCCAGGATGCGGTCGCCGAGATGGCAGATCGCCAGCGCGTAGTTCATCGAGGGATTGTAGCTCTTCACCGCATTGAAGTTCGGGCCGAGCAGGAACGTCGGACCGCCCGCGACCGGCGTCCACAGTCTGCGCCGACGCGTTCGGCTGCGGAAACGGCTGGCCGTCGGCGCGGGTGACGCCGGCGCTGGCCCACGCCGCATAGCTGCGGCTGCCGCTTGCCGCGCCGCCGCCGCGCACCTCGTAGCCCCAATGTTCGCCGCGGTGATACTTGCCGCGGTTGACCAGGTATTTTGCGCTTGACCCAAGCGCGTCGTCGGGCTTGCCGAACGGCGAGACTTTGCCGTCGCGGTCATAGTCGATGCCGACATTGAGCCAGACTTCCGGCATCCACTGCGTATGGCCCATCGCGCCGGCCCAGGAGCCGCGCATTTCCTCCGGCGAGCTCCAGCCGTTGTCGACGATGCGCAGCGCGTTGATCAGTTCGGTTTCCCAATAGGCCTTGCGGCGCGGCTCGTTCCAGGCGAGCGCGGCGAGCGAGGGAAAGATCGGCCGCATGTGGTTCTGCTGCACCAGCGGATCGCCATAGGCGGACTCGACGCCCCACAGCGCCAGCAGCGTGCCGCGCTCGACGCCATAATCCTGCTCGATGCGCGCGAACAGCGCCTCGTTCTTCCGCAGCGCCTCGCGGCCGTTGGTGATGCGCCAGTCGGAGACGCGGCGGTTGATGTATTGCCAGATCTGCTCGGAAAATTCCGGCTGCTTCTGGAATTGCTTGAACACGCTCATGTCGGGCTCGATGCGGCCCATCACGCGGTTCCAGGTTGCGTCCGAAATGCCTTTTGCCTGCGCGCGGGCGCGAAACGAGTTCGCGCCACTGATCGAAGCCGGGCGGCGTTGCCGCGAACGCCGGGCTGGCGAACAGGGCGGTCGCGCCGAGGCCGGCCTGCAGCAGGCTGCGGCGCGTGGGCGAGGCGAGGGAATCAGGTTGTTTCATCGGGCCAATCTAGCGGCGCCGGCTCGCGGCACCAACGGCCAAGTCGCCGCGGGAACCAGGCCGTGAATTCATAAATTGCTGGGCTGACGCCGCGTCAGAGTCCGCTATGCCCGATAGCCGACGTGTTGCTGTATAGCAGCGAAATGACAATAGCTGCCATTGGCTTCGTCATAAATACGCGGTGTATGAATTGATCCATACGAGGATCGACATCAGCAGCCCAATGACGCCTGCTTTCTCCGAAAAGACGGTTGCCGTTCCGGGCATGCCTACTCTCAACTGCGCCTTGTCGATCCCGTCCGGTATCGAGATCACGGCGGGATAAGCCTTGGTCCCACCGATCGAGCCGACACGGGCAAGCGTTCCAGAGACGGCGATCTGACCTTCACCGACGCCTCTGGGGTATGTCGACAACTTGGGCGTGAAAAATCTGGCCGGGATGACGGTCGAACACGATTTTCACGGCCGCATTGGGCTTGATCGTTTCAAAACCATTCGGCGAAAACATTGCGATAAGCGCGATGTCTTCCGTGACGATAAATGACAGCGCCGAACGCGACTGCAGCGCCCGGTCACCCACGGCCAATGCCATGACCGTTACCACGCCGTCGCTTGGAGCACGAACGGTTGTCTGTTCCAGCTCCCATTTCGCGTTTTCGAGCTGCGCCTCGATTTGCGCAACGGTCGTGTTTACGCCGCTGATTTCCGAATCCATCGCGAGCTTGGCCGTGACCTGGGCCGCCTTGGCTGCCTGCAGCTGGTAATTCACCGTTTCATATTGGACCTGGGTGTCCTGCATCTTGAATACGGATTGGGCCTGTTCTCCGGTCAGCTTCTCGATGTCGGACATTCGCTTTTGATTGTACGCAAGCTGTGCCGTCAAACCCTCGACATTGGCGGTGGCCTGTTCGTAGTTCGAAACGAGTTGCTTGGCCTGTTGCTTGGCCTGGGCAAGGGATGCATCGAGCTGCTTCACCTTTGCTTGAAACGGCGACTGGTCGATCTGGAAAAGAATGGTTCCGGCCTTTACCGGAACGTTGGTCTTGACCGGAATCGAGACGACCTGTCCGGAGACGTTTGGTGTGACTTCTGCGACTCTGGAAATGACAGTCAGGCTGCCGGACGGGGTCAGATAATTGAACAGCGCCAGGAAGACCGCGAGGATGAACGCGCCCACCAGCACCGTGACGGAGCCCGTGCCCCAGCCCCATTTGAGCCACTTGAATTTCGAAAACACAAGCCACACCAAGACCAAATAGAGGCACGCGATGATCAGCATTTGCTTCGCCCTCCGTGATCGTGGTCGCACGCGCGCTTCGTGCGACGCACGATGATCAGCTCACTTGCGTGGGTCGTACCGCATTCGCGCGGCGTCTCGAGTTAATAGCGCGGTCAGGATCGCGTGAAGGATGACCGCCGGCCACAGAAGGACGCCGGACAAGCCACCGGCAAAACCGAGGTAGGCAAGATACAACGTGACCAATGCGCTGTAGCTCAGCATGCCCAGCAGCGACCAACCCGGCCAGCAGGCGATACCCAAGGCAATCAGCGCCATGCCGGCGACGCGGGCGACGGGCACGGCGACGCCGGAGAGTTGCTCACCCAGCAACAACTGGCCGACCAGCGAGGGCGCGAACAGCAACGCCAATCCCGTGACACCCTCGCTGATGGCTGCGATCTTCAGCGCACTCATCATCGTTTTGCAGGCTTCGCGCCTGGTTTTTTGCCTGCAGACTCTTCAATTGGATCCGGCTCCGGCGCTGGCGTAGGTCCAAGTTCTGCCTTGGCTTGCGCCGGGTCCTTGAGCTCCGGTTCGAGCTTGAACGTCAGCTTTTTGATCTTGCCGGTGAACTTGAACGGCGGATCGTAGCGATACTCCAGCATCGCGACGCCGCTGCGGGTATCCATCCCGACGTCGAAGGTTTCGTCCTCTGGGAACGTAATCGGGGTGCCGTGCTCGATGGATTTCCTGTCCACTTCCTTGCCATCCACCGAGAGCACGCCTGTGCCTCCCTTGCCGAGGCCCGGACCATCCGACTTGAAGTCGAAGACGATGGTGTGCTTGCCGGCGCCCAACTCGGGTCCGGACCATATCGTGCGCTTCAGGTTGAGCAGGTTGTAGAGGAACACCGGTTTGCCGCTGCGAAAGCCCGCGACACCCTTGCTCAGGAACAGCCCGTAGCCGCCGAACCGCCCGCCTTCGGTGACGATCATGCCTTCGGCACCGCCCTTGGGAATCTCGACCTCGGCGGTGATGGTGTAGGATTTGTTCAGGATGCTCGGCGCTGCGCTGGCCGGCACGCCCGACAGTTCGCCCGCATAGGTGAAGACCGTGCGCCCGGCCGTGAGGCTCGGCCGCGGCGCATTCCAGCGCGGGAGCGTCGTGTTATCGAGCGGCAGCACATTGTACTTCTTCGCCTCTGAATCGAAGATGGCCTGCAACTCCTTGACCTTCTCCGGCATCTGGGCGGCAAGGTCGTTGTACTGGGTGGGGTCTTCCTTGACGTTATAGAGCTCCCACTTGTAGCCGGTGATGACATCCGGCGGCGGCGCGCTGCTAAGCTCCCAAGGGAGAGTTACCGGCGTCGTGGAAGCCATCCATCCGTCGTGATAGATGCCGCGGTTACCGAGCATTTCAAAATACTGCGTCGGGTGTTGCGTTGGGGCGTTTGCGTTGGCCTTGTCCCACGTATACGCCATGCTCACGCCTTCGATGGGACTCTGCTTGATGCCGTTGACCATCTCGGGCTGCGGAATGCCGGTCGCTTCCAGGATGGTCGGCACGACGTCGATGACGTGGTGGAACTGGCGGCGGATGCCGCCGACGTCGTTGATGTGGCCGGGCCAGGAGATGGCCATGCCCTGCGCGGTTCCGCCGAAGTGCGACGGCACCTGCTTCACCCATTTGAACGGGGTGCTCATCGCCCACGCCCAGGGCGCCGCAAAGTGCGGGAACGTCTTGTCCGATCCCCAGAACGGGTACCAGAGGTACTGGGCCTTCACCGGCACGGGGACGCCATTGAAGGTGGTGAACTCGTTCGGCGTGCCGTTGAGCATGCCTTCGGCGCTCGCGCCGTTATCGCCGCTGATATAGATGATCAGGGTGTTGTCGAGCTGACCCATATCTTCGACGGCCTGGATGACCCGGCCGATTTCATGGTCCGCGTAGGCGAGGTAAGCGCCGTAGACATCGGCCTGCTTGATGAAGAGCTTCTTCTCCAATTCACCGATGGAGTCCCACTGTGGCAGTTCTTTCGGCCACGGCGTCAGCTTGGCGTTCTCGGGCATGATGCCCAGCCGCTTCTGATTGGCGAAGATGGTCTCGCGCAGCTTGTTCCAGCCTCCGTCGAACAGGTGCATGTCGCCGATCTTCTTGATCCACTCCGGCGTCGGATGATGCGGCGCGTGGGTGGCGCCAGGCACGTAGTAGACAAAGAACGGCTTGTCGGGCGCGATCTCCTTGAGCTGCTTCATGTACTGGATCGCATCGTCGGCCATTGCCGTCTGCATGTTCCAGTCGGGATTGCCCTGGAACGGATAGATCGCCGTCGTGTTGCGGAACAGGTTGGGTTGCCATTGGCTGGCGTCGCCGCCGACAAAGCCATAGAAGTACTCGAAGCCCATTCCGTTGGGCCACTGATTGAACGGTCCGGCCTGGCTCGACTGGAACGACGGCGTGTTGTGGTCCTTGCCGAACCATGAAGTCGCGTATCCGTTCTCCTTCAGGATTGTGCCGACGGTGCCTTTGTCGATCGGAATGATCGTGTCGTAACCGGGAAACCCCGTCGCCAGTTCGCCCACCACGCCGGTACCCACCGAGTGATGATTGCGTCCCGTGATGATGGCGGCCCGCGTCGGCGAGCACAGCGCGGTGGAGTGGAAATTGGTGTAGCGCAGCCCCTGTGCGGCGATACGGTCGAGCGCCGGTGTGGGGACTACCCCACCAAACGTACCCGGCGCACCGAAGCCGGCATCGTCGGTCATGATCAGCAGCACATTGGGCGCGCCCTTCGGCGGCACCACGCGCGGAGCCCACCACGCCGTCGACTCCGAAGCTTTCTCCTTGATCACGCCGCCGAAATTCGGTTCGGGGGGTGGCAGTTGTTTTCCGTCGATGGTGGTGGTGGCGCTGGGCGAACCTGGGACACCCGTGACCTGTTGGGCCAACGCCGGGACGCAACCGAGCGCAAGGAAACTCGCGCTTGCAAGTACGATACGACCGAACTTCATGGCGGATCTCCCTCGAACTGCCAACCCTCAAAGAAATGTCTGACGATGAAATGAGCCGCTGCATTGACCGAGATCAATTTGCGGCCCGCCGTACGGCCGCATTGGCCAGCGTCGTATCCAGCCTAAGCATCGTCGCCTTCAACCCGTCTGCAAGGAGACGTCGGGCGGAAGGTCGATGCCGATTCAATAGCAAGGCGGATAAGGATAGTAACCGCATACCGGACGCGCATAGGCATACGGCGCCGCATAAGCCGCTGCGCCATACGCAGCCGCGCCAGCAGCACCCGCATACATCGCACCGCGGAACGCGGTACGACGGCCAACCCCCGCGAATGACATCGGTGAGAGCGGCCGACCAATGATGTCGATGAATACTGCAGCCCCACCGTCGCCCCCGGCAAGATCGCCTTCGAGGACCTGGACGTTGAACGTCAGCTTGTCGCCTTCGAGCTTCGGCGATTTCAGCACCACGACGGCATCCTTCACGGAGCCATCCTTGCTGAAAACGGAAACGGTGGCGTTTGGAGGATTCTTGGCGAAGCTGTCGTCACCCGCGCCCCAATCTGCGATGATATCCGCGGTGAGCTGATGGCCGGCAGACCTGACCGGTCTATCCGCGAAAATGATGGAATGCGGCATCACACCGGTCAAGGTGAGGGTATCCCCCTGCAACGCAGCACCACGAGAATTCAGCACGAACAGCGAGGGCACGATCTCGGGCTTAGCAGCGACTGTCGGCGTGCCTATCGTCTTCATGGATGACGGCGCAGGAGCGGTTTGAGCGACCGCCATTCCGGACCCACACAATGCGGCGGTCAAGGCTAACATTCCGGCAATCCAAACTCTCATCATTTTCAGTCCCTCGGTTGCAGGTAACCTTTGGCAAATCCAAAATTTCGGTTCCATGGCGGCATCCCGGACCGGTAGTTTGGTGTGGTTGCGGGGCCGTGGATTATCGTAGGTTAGTGACGTTCGGGTTGAGGCGTTAAGGAATTTCGGACAATGCATGATCAGTCCCGGATGCCCGTCGTGCTGTCTGCCGCGTCGCCGCAGAGATTGGGGCCGCTCATCCATCTTCCCGCTCTGCTCGGCGAATTCGGAGCAACTCTCGCCGACGCACTAGAAGGAACGGATTTGTCTCCATCGCTCTTCGCCGATCCGGAGCAGCGCATACCGTTTCACGTCGCTGGCCAAATCCTCGAGCGTTCAACAGCACTCAGCGGTTGCCCCTACTTCGGATTGCTGCTGGGCAGCCGTTGCGACCATGCAGCTCTCGGTCTACCCGGCCAGTGGATGGCCAATTCTCCAACTCTCGGCCTGGCGCTGAGCGGACTAGTAAGTCTTCAAGGAAACAATTCGCGCGGTGCCGCGGGATACTTGCGCCGGTCGGGCGAGCATTGGGTCATTGGCTACGGTATTTACGAGCCTGAAGCGGTCGCACAGGATCAAATCTATCCTTTGGTCATTGCACTAGTGCTGAACGCAATCAAATCCTTGGCTGGAGGCAATGTCAGCCCAGTCGAGATCCTGTTCTCAACCCGAGAGCCCCCCGATGTTGGTCCTTACTGTAAGCTCCTCTGCGACGTGATCCGCTTCAACCAGGCGGAGACTGGAATCGTATTTCCAGCGGCAGCACTTGAGGCCCCGGTCCGGAACGCTGATCCGGAGAAGCTTGAGCGGCTGCGCGAACTCATTGCAACTGATCGCCCTGACACTGCGACGCCGTGGACGGACCGTGTCAGGCATGCGTTGCGACCACAGATCCTTCGCGGAGAACCAACGAGCTCTGAACTCGCCGATATTCTTGGGATCGGGCTTCGAACTCTTGCCCGGCGGCTAGAACGCGAAGGTACGAGCTATCAGAGGCTCGTTGATGGAGTTCGTTGCACCATGGCGTGTGAACTTCTAAATTTCACACAGTTGTCTGTCGGCGAAGTAGCCGACGCGCTATCTTATGCGCAGCAATCGAATTTTGGTAAGGCTTTCAGCAATTGGACCGGCATGTCCCCCAACCGGTGGCGTGTCGCTATTCACTCTGGGCGGTCGCAGCAAATTAGTTGAACTAACCCTTTTGACCCTGGCGTTATCGCATTGGCTCGGCGCGCAAATTGACTTCTGCAATGGCACATGCTGCGGCGCTGGTGCTCCTGCGAAGGCGGCGACTGAGAACGGCATAGTCGCGGCAGAGCCCATACCCGGCATCGTGTCAGTGTCTCACCCTCTGGCGCTCGTCAAACCCGCATCAATCCGAATTCAGTTGCGCGCTAATGAGTCCACGCCCTAGCTTCCCTGCAAATCTGTGGCGATTTTGGACAGCCAGCGGCGCACCACGGCTTGCGATTTCGCGTTGAGGGAGGAGGCGAGCCGCCGCTCCAGCGCGAGCGCGGGACGGCGGCATTTCGCCAGCAGCGCAATGCCGCGGCGGGTCAGCGTCCACTGCAGCACGCGGCCGTGCACGGGATGCGGCGTCTTCACGATGGCGCCGTCGCGCTCGAGATTGCGGATGATGACGCCGACGGTCTGCGGCGTCAGCAGCGCGACGCGGGCAAGGTCGGCGCCGGAGAGGCCGGGATAGGCGCGCAGCATGGTCAGCACCACGAATTGCGGGGTGGTGACGCCGAGATTTGCCAGCGTGCGTTCCATCGACAGCCGCGCCGCCGCGTGCGCCTGGCGCAGCAGATAGGCGAGGTAGCCCTGCTCGCCGCGCTTGCCCTGGCCGGGCGGCGGGGGGAGGATGGCGGCCACGTTGCGGCCTCGCGGCGGGTTTTTACTGCGGGTCCGCACGGACCGCTTTTTTGCAGGTTTGGCCTGCGATTTCCGGACCGGCGAGGTTGCCGCCTTGCGAGGCATATAAGAGCCCTTATAATAAATCAGAGCACTGATAACATGAGGTGATGTCGATGTCACATGCCCGCAGCGAGTACACGGACTTCCAGAACCATGCCCCGGATGCCTTCGCCGCCGTGCGCGCGTTGGGCACCATCGCCGCCAAGGCCGGGCTCGACAAGCAGCTGCTCGAGCTGATCAAGATCCGCGCCTCGCAGATCAACGGCTGCGCCTTCTGCCTGCAGTACCACATCCTGCAGGCGGAGACGCTGGGGCTTGCCGAGGACAAGATCAATCTGGTGGCAGTGTGGCGCGAGGCGCCACAGTTTTCGAAGCGCGAGCGCGCCGCGCTGGCCTGGACGGAAGCGTTGACGCTTCTGAACAATGGCGTCAGTGACGAAGTCTATGCGCAGGCATCTGGTGAATTCGGCGATCAGGAGCTGCTGTATCTGACCTCGGCGATCGCCTCGATCAACACCTGGAACCGGTTCGGTGCTGCCTATCGCTGGACTCCGCCGGCGCGACAACAGACCTCAAGTGCGGCCGCGAGCTAGCACCGCCGACGACCGAGATGCTGCTTTGCATGGGGTTGTTTTCGACATTTTGATTGGGTCGGCCATGCTCCGCGTCTTCAGGCGCAAAGCGGACAATCGGCCTGACTGGTCTAGTTCTCGCCGCCCTCGCGAGAGTCGGGCCGCACGGCGTCTGCCGGCATGACATGCGCGACCGCCGAGGCGGTGAGCGGGTCGGTGCCGATCGCGCGGCCGCGGCCGCGGATCAGCCGTTCATAGGCCGAGACCAGCGTGGTGTAGGGATTGACCCAGAGCCAGCCGTCGCGGGTGAACACCTGGACGTCGAAATGCAGATGACGGCTGGTGCCGTTGGGGCGGTCGAGATAGTTCGAGACCACGCCGATCTGCTCGCCCTCATTGACGCGGCGGCCATTGAGCACGCCGTCGGCGTCCATCGCCGAGGGGTTCATGTGCATGTAACGGAAGCGGATATGCTCGGTGCGGCTGTTGATCTGCAGCGTCGCGGCCTGCTGCCTGGAACTGCGGATCACCACGCCGTCGCGCACGGCGACGACGGCCTGCCGCTTGTCGTCGCAACCCTCCGCGCTCTCTTCAGTCGCGCAGGGGCTCGGCCGGATGTCCTGCCCCTGATGGCCGAAACCGCTGACGCATTGGCCGACGTCGAAGCTGCGGTCTTCGCAGAAATTGTCCCGCCAGGGATAGACACCGCCGACGAGTCTGGTCTTGTCGCGCCGGGCAAATGATTGCGAGCGGATCGCGACGGGCGCCCGCACCAGCGGAAAGCGGATCTGCGAATAGGCCGTGCCGTCGGCGTGACCTGACGTGCGGCGAGATCCGGTGCGGGCGATAATGTCGCCGCTCGGGCGATAGCTGAAATCGGCAGATGCCGCGAGCGGCCGCTCCGATGGGAGGGCGGCGATATTCATGCGCGGCCGCGACGGCAGACCGCCCGTCACGCGCAATGCCTTCAGGAACCGCTCGGCGACCGGATAGGCCTCGCGGCAGGCCAGCCGGCGCGCGCGCGGCGTCGAATCCAGGCACTGGATCGACACCACATAGGGCACGCCGAACCTGGTGAAGGCGTAGCGCACATAGCCCTCGCGGATGAAGCGGCGCAGATCGGGAAATTGCGCTGACAGCGATTTGACCGGCTCGCCCTTGCCGCTGTTGGGATCGGCGAGGTCGTAGACCAGGATGGAGCCGGTGATCTGTACCTCGACCGGCCGGGCGAACGTGCGACTCTCGCCGGTGCCCGGCGCCAGCGAGAAGGTGGCGTCATAGCCGGCTTGTCCGGCATGGAAGAGATCGGCCGGCCGGAAGCCGGCCTGATAGCGTGCGAGGTCGGCGGCATCGGACGTTCCGTTCTGCCGTGCCTCGAGCCAGGCCGCCGTGTCGAACGGCAGCAGCACGGGGATCGGACTGCGGCCGATGCCGGTGAAAATCTCCGACGTGATCGCGTTGAGCTGCACCAGCGCCGGCATCGCGCGCGGATCGGAAGCGGCGAAACGCTGCTGGATGGGGAAGGCAAAGGTAGAGGTGGCCGCGGACTTGCCGCTCACCTCGGTGCGGAATTGATCCAGCGCCGCGCGCCATTCGACGCGCATCGCTGAAATCGAGGGGCTGTGGAATTCGTCGGCCACAGCGCCACCGCTGCCGGCCGCCTGCGAGAGCGAGGCTACCAGCAAGCACAGGACGAACCGCTCAGCCCACTTCCCCAACTTCCTCGCCCCCCGGCGACATTCCCATTCCAGAGGGACTCAGTTTAGTCCTTTGCGCGCTCGACGTAAGACCCGTCCTCAATCATGACGACGATGCGTGTCCCTGCGGACACATGTGGCGGTACCGAAGTGCGGACGCCGTTGGAGAGAATCGCGGGCTTGTAGGACGAAGAGGCGGTCTGGCCCTTGGTGACCGGCTCGGTTTCCACCACCTCCAGCGTCGCGCGCTGCGGCATGGTGATCGCGACCGGGTTCATGTCGTGCAGCGAGAGCTTGACGGTCATGTTTTCCTGCAAGTACGGCGCCGAGTCGCCGACGATCTCCTTGGAGACCTGCACTTGATCGTAGGTGTCGGTATTCATGAAGTGAAAGCCGTCGGCATCTTCGTAGAGGTAGTTGAAATTGGTGTCCTCGACGGTGGCCTTCTCGACCTGGTCGGTGGTCTTGTAGCGCTCGGACACCTTCACGCCGTCGCCGATGCGGCGCATTTCAATCTGGCTGACCGGGGTTCCCTTGCCGGGATGGATGTTTTCGGCGCTGAGCACGACGTAGAGCCGGCCGTCCTGCTCGATGATGTTGCCCTTGCGAATGGAGCTGGCGATGACTTTCAAAGCATTTTTCCCGAATTGCTGGCTTCCGGCCGATCCGGGCAGGTCTGCCCATGGCCAAGGGAGGCGGTTTCGGGCCGCAACATACTGATTTGCCCTGCAGATGCTACCCCTTTTCCGGTCTCTTTTTGACGGGATGCCGCTCTTCGTTGAGCGCGGGCCGCGCTAGCCGCGAGCCGCCTTCGGTTTCGGTAATTTGCGGGCCTGGGCGTTCTGCTCGGCGAAGGAGGCGGGCACCGAGAATTGTCCGGTCTGGGTGTCGTAAACACAGCGCCAGCCCTGGACATAAGGCGTGGGCTTCTCATTGCCCTGAATGTCGAATCCCAGCGAGATCACGATGTAGCGGCTGTCGGGCCACTTCACGCCCAGCCAGGCATAGTTCTCTTCCATGCCCTTCAGCAGGTCCGCGCGCTTGTGGTTCAACTCATCCGGCTCCGTCGGCATGTCCTTGGACACCGGCTGGGTGAAAAAGTACTCCCAGGCGAGATCGCTGAGCGGCTTCGCCGTCGCCGCCACGAAGCGGTTGCCGTCGCGCTTGTAGAGCAACAGCGTTTGGAAGCCGGCGCCGGTGCCCTGCATCCGCACCAGCCATTGGCTGTTCGGCGAGAAGCGGAATCCGGCGGGATAATGCGCGAGGTCCTTGTCCTCGTCGCGGTTGAGGAGGAACGCATTCTTGCGGTTCCTGCCGAACAGCCAGAAATGATAGGCGAAACCGAAGCCCTCAGCTTCGCTGAGAGCCTTCGAGTACTGCTCGATCACGAGCGTGTTGTCGGGCGATTTGAACGTGTCGTTCCTGTCCTGCAGGCGCTTCA
Source organism: uncultured Alphaproteobacteria bacterium (assembly GCA_963726865.1). Taxonomy (GTDB): domain Bacteria; phylum Pseudomonadota; class Alphaproteobacteria; order Rhizobiales; family Xanthobacteraceae; genus Bradyrhizobium. The sequence goes on from CAVSEE010000021.1 coordinate 434,777, forward strand.
AGTCCGGTGCCGGGCCTTCGGCGCGCGCGGGCGCGGCGGTCACTGCGGACAGCACGACAAGTCCGATTCCGAATATCCAGCCGCAGCGCATCGCCTGATCCAATCCATTGACTGCGCATGGGACTCACGACCCCTGCCGCAGGTTCAGTCAAAGGACATGGACAAGACGTGAGTCTTTGGACATGAAGGCCGGGCGGTGACCGCGGGCCATCGGACCGGCTTAAGGTTGTCGTCAAAAGCGAAGCGATATCAATGGTATTGGTGAATTGTCTCATGGACCGGATGCGCGTGGCCGACCTTGCCGGGATGACCAGGTAATGGCCGCCCACGACCAGCCATCGCCCTGGTGGTCGCCAGCGCGGCATGTCGATCGCAAGCCGTTTTTGCTGGCGCGCCGGGAGATCATGCGCGCCATCCGCGGCTTTTTCGACGAGCAGGGATTTTCGGAAGTAGAGACCGGCATCCTGCAGGTCTCGCCGGGCAATGAAACGCATCTCCACGCGCCGCGCACCGAGCTGACGGGTGCCGACGGCAGCCGCGTCGGCCGATATCTGCGCACGTCACCGGAGTTCGCCTGCAAGAAGCTGCTTGCCGCGGGCGAGCAAAAAATCTTCGAATTCGCGCGCGTGTTCCGCGACCGCGAGCGCGGCGATCTGCATTTGCCGGAATTCACCATGCTGGAATGGTACCGCGCCAATGCGCGGCTATGACGCCATCATGGCCGATACGATCGTGGTGATCGCCCATGCCGCGCAGGCCACCGGCATCGGCAACTTCTCGTTTCGCGGCAGGCGCTGCGATCCCTTCGCCGAGCCGGAGCTTTTGACCGTCGCGTCCGCTTTCGATCGCTTTGCCGGGAGTCGACCTGCTTGCGACCATTCGCGACGGCGCCGGCGATCGCGCGGCGCTGGCGGCAGCAGCGAGAGAGCGCGTGCGCATTGCCGACGACGACACCTGGTCGGATATTTTCAGCAAGGTGCTGGTCGAGCATGTCGAGCCGAATTTGGGGCAGGGGCGGCTGACGGTGTTGTTCGAATATCCGGCGCCGGAGGCGGCGCTGGCGCGCGCCAAGCCATCTGATCCGCGCGTGGCCGAGCGATTCGAGGTCTATGCCTGCGGCGTGGAGCTGGCCAACGGCTTTGGCGAATTGACCGACGCAGCCGAACAACGCCATCGTTTCACCGCGTCGATGGACGAAAAGGAACGCCGCTACGGCCAACGTTATCCACTGGACGATGATTTTCTCGCCGCGGTCGCCCATATGCCCGAGGCGGCCGGCGTCGCGCTCGGCTTCGACCGGCTGGTGATGCTGGCAAGCGGCGCACCGAGGATCGACCAGGTGGTATGGACGCCGCCGGCAGGAGAGGCATGAACAGGATCGACCCGAAACTTGCGGCTACCCTGCGCCAGCCGGCGGAGCTGGTGGCGCGCGGGCTTGCGCCGGAGGCCGCGTTGGCCGAGCTGCGAGAAGGTCGCCGCGCGCTACGCCATCGCCGTGACGCCGGAGATTGCGGCGCTGATCGAGCCTGATGATCCCGCCGATCCCATTGCGCGGCAATTCATCCCGAGTGCACAGGAATTGGTGGCGACGCCGGGCGAAAACGCCGATCCGATCGGCGACGACGCGCATTCGCCGGTCCACGGCATCGTGCATCGCTATCCCGATCGGGTGCTGTTCAAGCTCGTGCAGGTCTGCGCGGTCTATTGCCGGTTCTGCTTCCGCCGCGAGATGGTCGGACCGGGCAAGCCGAACGCGCTTTCGGACGACGCCTATCGCGCGGCGCTCGACTACATCCGCAGCCACCGCGAAATCTGGGAAGTGATCCTGACCGGCGGCGACCCGCTGATGCTGTCGCCGCGACGGCTCGGCGAAATCATGGCGGATCTTGCCGACATCGATCACGTCAAGATCATCCGCATCCATACCCGCGTGCCCGTCGCCGATCCCGCGCGGGTAAGCGCCGAGATGGTCGCGGCGCTGCAAGGGTCGAGGGCGCGACGACCTGGGTCGCCGTGCATGCCAATCATCCCCGCGAATTCTCCGATGCGGCGCGCGCTGCCTGCGCGCGGCTGGCCGATGCCGGCATTCCCCTGGTGAGCCAGTCGGTGCTGCTGCGCGGCGTCAATGACGATGCGGCGACGCTGGAAGCCCTGATGCGCAGCTTCGTCGAGAACCGGATCAAGCCGTACTACCTGCACCACGGCGATCTCGCGCCGGGCACCGCGCATCTGCGCACCACGCTCGAGCATGGGCAGGAGTTGATGCGGGCCTTGCGCGGGCGCGTCTCCGGCCTGTGCCAGCCGGAATATGTGCTGGATATCCCCGGCGGCCACGGCAAGGCGCCGGTCGGGCCGAGCTATTTGTCGCAGCCGGACTCGCCGCAACGTGATAAACTCGCCGCAACGCGTTATCGCGTCGTCGATTATTGCGGCGAGGTCCATCTCTATCCGCCGCCGCAAGTCGCCATGACGGAGCAGGGAGAAGGAGCCGCCGGAAGAGGGCAACCGCACGGTCGAAAATGCGGTCATGGCCGGCTTCTTCGTCGTGCTGGTGGCCGCGGGTATCTGGCTGCTCGGCACCATGGCCGACGTGCGAAAGGCGCAGGATTGCGCTGCCCAGGGACGGCGAAACTGTGCAACAATCGACGTGCCCGAGCGGACGCGATGAAACGAGGTGAGGAAGTAGGAGAGGCGGATGCGCAAAACCCTTCTGTCGATGGCACTGGTGCTCCTGATCGGCGCGCCTGCCGGGTTCGCCCAGAGCGGCGGCGGCTCGTCGACCGCAGTGAAGAATTCCGGCGGTACGCCGTCAGCGCCGGTCGGCCATCGCCAGCCACGCGCGGGCGATGTGCCCGACGAGAAGAATCTCAGCAATCCGAACGATTTCCTGAGCAAGGAAAACGCCGCGCTCGACAAAAAATTGAAGAGCATCTGCCGCGGTTGCTGAGCGAGCAGGGCGCTGACCGCGCCCTGCCCAACACGTTCCGGTTACGCCGATAATTCGTCCAAAACGCCCGCGCGGGCGCCTCCCCTGGTTTTGACCGCATCGGCCAGCGCTTCCAGCGCGGTGACGGTGGTGTCCCAATCGATGCAGCCATCGGTGATGCTCTGCCCGTAGGTGAGCGGCTTGCCCGGCTGCACGTCCTGACGGCCCGCCACCAGATGGCTCTCGATCATCACGCCCATGATGCGCCGCTCGCCGCCGGCGACCTGCCGGGCGATGTCCGCCACCACCAGCGGCTGGTTCTCCGGCTTCTTGCAAGCTGTTGGCGTGGCTGGTGTCGATCATGATGTTCGGCCTGACGCCGGCCTTGGCGAGATCGGCGCTGGCCGCATCGACGCTCGCCGCATCATAGTTCGGCGCATTGCCGCCGCGCAGGATGATGTGGCAGTCCTCGTTGCCCGATGGTCGCCGCGATCGCCGAGCGCCCGCCCTTGGTCACCGCCATGAAGTGATGCGGATGCGAGGCCGACTTCACCGCGTCGGCCGCGATACGGACATTGCCGTCGGTGCCGTTCTTGAAGCCGACCGGGCAGGACAGGCCGGAGGCCAGCTCGCGATGGATCTGGCTCTCGGTGGTGCGCGCGCCGATCGCCGCCCAGCTGACGAGGTCGGCGATGTATTGCGGCGTCGTCATGTCGAGGAATTCGGTGCCGGCGGGCAGGCCGAGATTGTTGACGGCCGACAGCACATTGCGGGCGAGCCGCAGGCCCTTGTTGATGTTGAAGCTGCCGTCGAGATCAGGGTCGTTGATCAGGCCCTTCCAGCCGACCGTGGTGCGCGGCTTCTCGAAATAGACCCGCATCACGATTTCGAGGCGATCGGCGAGCCGCTCGCGCAAGGTGGCGAGCTGTTCGGCGTAGTCGACGGCGGCGGCGGGATCGTGGATCGAGCAGGGGCCGACCACGACCAGGAGCCGCTCATCGCTGCCGTTGAGGATGGCATGGATGGCGTTGCGCGCGGCCATCACCACGCGCGTGGCGGTCAGCGTGCGCGGGATCTCGCGCATCACCTGCTCGGGCGTACTGAGCTCTTTCAGCTCGCGGATGCGAAGATCGTCGGTTGTACTCAACATGGCAAAGTTCCTCTCGGGTTTTCGAGGACCTGCCGGCCAAACAAAAAGCCGCCAGGTCTGGCGGCTTGTTCGGATCTCTGTGCTGCAACTTCTATTCTTAGAGTGCGCGCGATCCTCCTGCCGCCAGCGAGCTGTCGTAGCTAAAGTACCAATAATAGCTGGTGGCGCGGTTGATCATGGCAGGGCACATAGCCTAGCCGCAGCCGCTTGTCATCCCCCTATCGCGCAATCGTGTCGTCAGTGTTGCCAAACGGTATCAGGCGTTTCGCGCCGCCAGCGCCATGCCGATCAGCGTGGCGCCGCCGAACATCAGGTTGAGGCCGACCAGAAGACCGATCGCCCATTCCGCCGAACCGGGCAGGCCCGCGATGATCAGGCCGGCGATGACGATGTCCATCGCGCCGGAGATCAGCAGCCACGACCAGCGCTCGGACAATTCGCGGCGATGCGCCAGCGCATAGAGGATGGTGGCGACGCCCTCGGCGAGGAAATAGGCGCCGACCACGATGGTCAGCGTCAGCACGCCCTGCATCGGCTTTGCCAGCAGGACTCCGCCGGCGAGCACGGCGAGCGCGGCCGAGATCAGCGACCACCAGAAGCCCGGCATCTCGCGCGCCCAGAACGTCACGACCAGCCCGCCGATGCCGCTGATCAGGAACAGCCAGCCGAGCAGGATCGTCACCGCAAGGCCCGCGAGCTGCGGCAGCAGCAGCGCCGCAAGGCCCATCACCGCCAGCAGGATGCCTTCGACCAGAAAGGCCTTCCAGTGCGCGCGCATCGCGTCGCGCATTTTCGTCTGCAGTTCGTTGAGGTCGTTGGGAAGGGTCATTGATTGGACTCCGCGAGGCAGGCTGAGATGATGTGAACTATAACGTGCGGCGATGCTGCATCATCGAATTTATTCAGCTTGACCGGACATTGACGAAAATCCTTCCGAGGAGGCGCGCATCCGGTTGCGGCCGAGGAAGTAGACGGCGGTGGTGGCGACCAGCAGCGCGACGCCGAGCAGAATGGCGATCAGCCCGACCGATCCGACCACGACCGACATGTTGCGGTCCGGGTTGATCAGCCAGCGACGGAAGACGCCAAGCAGGAAGGTGAGGCCGGCAAATCCGGCGCCGCCGCCGAACACGAACAGCGCCCACATTCGCCGCAGCTGGCTGAGCCGTTCGCGCGCCACTTCCGTGCGCGGCGCATGATGCCGCCCGACGCGGCGCACCAGCCGCACGGCAAATCCGATGGAGGAGAAGCCGATCAGGATGCTGACACTGCCGAGTGCGAGCCGCGCGGCCGACGAGAGAGATCGAGGGTCTGCTGCAGCATCAGCAGCGGAAAATCGAACGCCGCATGCAGCGCGATCGGCCCGAGCAGCACCAGCGACCAGCTCGAGATGCGCGCCCAGTCGCGGTGGTGCCGGTTGGCGCCGAGCGCGGTGCCGGAGCGCGCGATCGCCAGATAAGCGCCGGCGATGATGCCGAGCGCGCCGTGGAACGGCACCGTCAGCACGCTGCGCAGCGCCGCCAGCGATCGCCAGATCTCGGCATGCTGCACGAGATAGGCGAGGTTCTCGTAGGCCGCAAAGCCAAGACCGGCGGCCGCGCCATAGACCACGGTGTCCATGGGATCGACGCCGCGGCTGCGGCTGCGCAAGCCGACGACGACGATCACCAGCACCTTGACGATCTCCTCGGGCACGGCAACGCCGAGCAGCGAGTGCATGATCTGACGCGAGCCAGGGATGGTCGGGCCCGACGACGTCGAATTTCGCAAACGGCGCGCGCGCGATGCCGAGCAGGGAAATGCTGGCGGCGCCGAGGAAGAAGGCGGACCACACCCGCAGCACCGGCCCCGGCCGCTCGTCGGTGGCGATCACGAGCCACAGGAACAGCAGCGCCGGCGCGACCGCGGCGGTGCCGATCACAGTGGGGAGGGATTCAAGCAGAAGCATCGGACCAACGCTTGGGCGGCTCGGGCAGGGGGTAATGTGGAGATACCGCCCAACTCATCAACATGTTTCCCGCACCATATTCCCCGGCGGGACGCCAAAAGCATCTGATTTCTTGCCGCAGAGGCAAGTTTTGGCGGCTGATCCCGGCCTCACTTCCTCATGTGAGCGACCATCTCCTCGAATACCCAATAGCCGGTGAGATAGGCGACGCCGCCGACGATCATCAGGCCAAACGCCAGCCACACCCAAATGGGTGCGCTTTCCCGCTCTCGCTGCTGTTTCATGGCTCTCCTCGAGCCCGGCGGCGTATCCAATCCCAGCCGGACCGCGGGAACAAGGGGCCGTGCGGTCGCAACCACAACCATGACAGGATTTGCCGCACTCGACGGCCGGGCGCGGAGGGATTACCCTTATTGCCCTTGGGACGTTGTGGCTCGGCAACATTGGAGCGTCACATGAACAGACTTTATTGCATTGCGGCGGCTCTGACGGCAGCCGGTTTGGTTGCGCTATCCGCCAGCGGCGTTTTTGCGCAGGGCACGAGTGCGCCGGCGGCAGCGGCCGGTGCAGCGGCCGCGCCCGCCGGAGGCACGTCGGCGCCAGCGACGGCGGTGACGCCACCTCCGCCGCCTCCACCGCCACCCGCGCCGCCGCCTGCGGCCGCGGCAGCTCCCGCGCCGGCGCCCGCCGACGACGACGACCACCACCACGACTGCTCCGCCCGCCGACAAGCCGGCGGCGACGACGACCGAGAAGTCGGGCGACGACAAAGGCAAGAAGAAGACGGCGAAGAAGTCCGACAAGAGCGAACTCGATCGCTCGGTCGACAGCAAGACGGTGCCGTCACGCTACAAGAGCCAGATCCCGAAGGAATATCACGGCTACATTCCCTGGGGCCGCTGACGCGGCCAAGGTCCGGGTCAAGGCACAGGCGCGCGCGGCTGCGGCCGCGCCGCCGGCTCATCTCGCAAGCAGTTTCCGGCACGTCTCGACGAACACCTTCGCACCGGTGACGATGTCGGCGTCATCGGTGTTCTCGGTCCAGTGATGGCTGATGCCGCCGATCGACGGCACGAACAGCATGGCCGCGGGCATGATGGTGGCGAGCACCTGCGCGTCATGGCCGGCGCCGGAGGGCATCCGCAGCGATTTGCCGGCGGCGAGTTCGCCGGCCGCCGTCTCGATCGTGTCCTGGAAGGCCGTGTCCATCATCGCGGGCGCGCCGGTGCGAAGCCGCTCCACCGTGACGCTGCAGGGGCCGCGCGCGGTGGCCTCCGCCGCCATCGCCCGCAGCTTCTCTTCGAGCCGCTCGATCACGCCGGCATCCACGTCGCGCATCTGGAATATCATTTCGGCGCGGCCCGGGATGATGCTGGGCGAGCCGGGATCGAGCGCGATGCGGCCGGTGGTCCACACCGTGCGCGGGCCGCAGATTGCAGGGAAGGCCTCGTCGATGGCGACGCAGAAGCGCGCCAGCGCAAGGCCGGCGTCCTTGCGGATCGCCATCCGCGTGGTGCCGGCATGGTTCTGCTCGCCGGTGAAGACGATGCGGTACTGCCAGATGCCGACGATGGAGGTGACGATGCCGATCTTCAGCCCGCCGGTCTCCAGCGTCTCGCCCTGTTCGATATGCGCCTCGAGATAGCCGATGTAGCGGCCGCGCACCGCGCGCAGGCGAGGGCGCCCGGCAAGGCCGACGGCGGCAAGCGCCTCGCGCATGGTGCGGCCGTCGTTGCGATCGCGCGCGGCGTCGATGTCGGCTTCGCTGACGGCGCCGACAAAGGAGCGGCTGCCGAGGAACTGGCCGAAATGGCCTTCCTCGTCGCACCATGAGGCGACCTCGACCGCGCCCGGCACGTTGCTGTCGCCATTGAGCACGCGCGCGGCCTCGAGCGCGTAGACGACGCCGAGCGGACCATCGAGCCAGCCGGCGTGATTCTGGCTTTCCAGGTGCGAGCCCGCGAGCAGTTTCGCGCCCGCCTTGGTGCTGGTGCCCAGCACATTGCCGATGCCGTCGACGACGGCAGTGAGCCCGGCCTCGGGCAGCTTGCCCGCCAGCCATTCCAGCGAGCGCGCATGCGGCTCGGAGAAGGTCGGCTTGTGCACGCCGGTCTTGTAGGCGCCGATCGCGCGCAGGGCGTTGAGGTCGGCGAGGACGCGCTCGCCATTGGCCTGGGGATTGTCGGGCATCGGGTCGTCCGTTCCGCTTCGTAGGGTGGGAAAGGCGCGGATGCGCCGTGCCACCTTTGCGAGCTCGCCTGTCAAGGTGGGCACGCTAGCTTTGCCCACCCTACATTTTCTTCGCAATGACGGCGGAAGACATGCGCTCGCGTTCCCACGGCTCGCTTTCGCCCGGGTTCTGCAATCTCGTTGGCCCTCTCCTTGCAGAAAGGGCGCAGGGAAAGCCGGGCGCCGACTGCGCCCGCATCGCCGTGTGCAATGGGTAGTCAAGAACGCACACGGGTTTGACAGGTACAGCCGAGACATCCCGGCTTTCCCCGCGCAATGGTTTGACGGCTTATACGTGCTCTCCCCGGGGAGCGGCCTTTCTTGCCCCCGTTGCTTGCCGGGACTTACCAGCCAGCGTAGCGCCAGGGTCGCGGCGCCAGGACCACACGATTTCGCCGTACGCCGCAGCGTTTCGTCCGGCGAAAGAAGCCCGCCTGACGCCACAGCGTCCATCGCAACCCGCGCCACGTTTCGTGACGACCGCGAAGCGCCCCTTTTGGTGGGCACGGGCTGACTGCAAATTAGTTCTGTTTCGCGGAATTGTCAACAGTTATTTCTGAAAAATGGCATTGGTGCGCATTGTGAGGTAGCAACTATTTGGAATATCGTAATAATACGTTTTATTGATAGAGCTACTCAGTTTGCTCAAACTGCGTCAGTCGCCAAGCGAGCGCGCAACCCGAGCCTGTGCGAGGTACGTCGACGCAAGCGGATACTGCTGTCCAGTCTGTCTGCTTCAGGAACTTTGTCTCTGGCTCCACATTGTCGCGCTACCTGATCCCGCTATTGCGTTGATCATCGACGTGCGCGTCTAACCTGGAGGTATGACTATGGCTAAAGAAAAAGAACTGAAGGACCTGTTCCTCGACACCCTGAAGGACATCTACTTCGCGGAGAAGAAGATCCTGTCGGCTTTGCCCAAGATGGCAAAGGCGGCGCAATCGCCGAAATTGAAGGCCGCATTCGAAAAGCATCTCACGGAGACGGAGGGCCAGGTCGAACGCCTTGATGAGGTGTTTGCCTCGATCGACGAAACGCCGAAGGGCAAGACCTGCGACGCCATCATGGGCATTCTCGACGAGGGCAAGGAAATCATGGACGAGTACAAGGGCATGCCCGCCCTCGACGCTGGTCTGCTGGCCGCGGCCCAGGCGGTCGAGCACTACGAGATTTCCAGATATGGCACGCTCCGGACCTGGGCGAACGAGCTTGGCTATAGCGAAGCCGTGAAACTGCTCGATGCCACGCTCAAGGAGGAAAAGAACACCGACGCGGCGCTCAGCCAGCTCGCCGAAGCGGAAGTGAACAGGCACGCGGAGACGGCCGAGGCCGCGTAGCACTACAATTCGCTGAAAGGAGCATCGCCCAAGGGCGATGCAGCTTGGCAAGGCTCCAGTCTCGATCAGGCTGGGGCCTTGTTGCGTCCTGATCGCCGATGCCTACTGGCAGAATTCGCGTTTGCGCGCTAAGCATGGAGCCGGCGGACGACAATGACGATGCGAATAATCGCGCGCGAACGATCCGCCGGGAGGCGCTCATGAAAAAGCTTGTCGCCAGCACGGCCCTCTTTGCGGCCATCGCCATCAACGCGGCCACTGCCGGGCCGTTGCCGGATGCAAAGCCCGACGAGGCCGGCTTCTCGCAGGCGGGCCTGGCGCGGATGGACGATTTCTTCGCGCGCGAGATCGCCGCCAAGCGCGTGCCGGGCGCCGTGGTCGCCGTCGCCCGCGACGGCAAGCTCGTGCACTACAAGGCCTACGGCCAGCTCGATCCCGCCAAGGGCACGGCGATGCCGCTCGATGCGGTGTTCGCGCTCGCATCCATGACCAAGCCGATGGCGGCGGTCGCGGGCCTCACGCTGATGGAGCAGGGAAAGCTGCCGCTGCAGGCGAAACTTTCGGACTACTATCCGGCCTTCGCCGACATGAAGGTCGGCGTCCTGCATGAAGACAACTCGATGACGCTGGAAGCGCAGGCGCGGCCGATCATCATCCACGACCTTTACCGCCACACCTCGGGCCTGATGTATGGCGGCCGGCCGGACTGCTCGAGCCCGGTGGCGAAAGCCTATCCGGGAGGAACGGTGCCCGCCATCGAGGGCGACACCTCGGCCTTCATCGAGCGCATCACCAAGCTGCCGCTGGCGCATCAGCCGGGCACGGTCTGGGAATACGGGTTTTCCATCGACGTGCTCGGCGCGGTCGTCGAAAAGGTCGCCGAGCAGCGGCTCGGCGAATATCTCGCGCGCAATGTCTGGCAGCCGCTCGGCATGAAGGACGCGACCTTTGCGCCGTCGGAAGCGCAGCGCGCGCGGCTGGCGCGCCCCTTTGCCAACGACCCGCTCACCGGCAAGCCGCAGTCGATCGTGCTGCTGGATACGCCGACCAAGTCCGACTGCGGCGGCGCCTGCGCCTTTGCCACCGTCGGCGACTATTTGCGGTTCGGCCAGATGCTGGTCAATGGCGGCGAACTGGACGGCCAGCGCGTGCTCGGGCCGAAGACGGTGCGTCACATGATCTCCAACCAGCTCGGGCCCGAGATCAAGAACAACGTCGCCAATATCGAGGCGCATCGCGCCGGCTTCTCCTTCGGGCTCGGCGTCGCCGTCCGCGTCAGCGAGGGCCTGTCGGCGGTGCCGGGCAATCCCGGCGAGTTCTCCTGGAACGGCGCCTACGGCACGCAGTTCTTCTGCGACCCCAAGGAGCGGCTGGTCGTGGTGGTCGGCACGGCGGCGCCGGGTGAACTGCGTAAATACTATCGCGAGCAGGTCCAGGACATCGTATACGGCGCCATGGTTCGGTGAGGTGTCACCGCACCGATCGGGAAGCAGGCTGGAGAGCTGCCATGAAGATTTCGTCCGACCCAATCGCATGTTGCCCTTGCTCGTTGCCATGACGGTCGCCAGCGCGCCTGCGTTTGCTGCGGCGCCTACTTCCGCCGAACAGGCCGCGCTGAATCAGGCGATCCAGTCGTGCAAGTCGGAAGCGAAGGGCAAGAAGGTGCCGTGGCTGCAGCGCCGCAAATATGTCAAGAACTGCGTCGTCGAGGCGCTGAAGGACAAACCCCAAATCGACGTCAACGCGCTGTTGAAGAACCACCCGGAATTGCGCAACCTGCCGCCGGACAAGGCGGACGGGACGTAGGCGCAGTGATCTCGCGAAAAAAGGCCGCCTGCGGGCGGCCTTTTGGTTCGGCGCGGAGATTCGCGTGTCGCAGTCCGGACCGTATTGCTACGGACGTGAAATTGTCCGCGTACTGGAGGTATTGAGCGTCCGGGCGCTCGCGCTTGGGTTACAATCGGGGAGCACTGAGTCGGAACTGGAAATGGCAAAGTCATCCAAACTCGTTGCGGCGAAGAAGGGACGCGTGCTGCTGGTCAGGCGGCGGCACGACCGGCTCTGGATGTTTCCCGGCGGCCGCCGGCGCGTCGACGAGAGCGAACGGCGCTGCCTGCGCCGCGAGATCGGCGAGGAACTGCCAAAGCTCAAGGTCGGGCCGGTCAAGCTCTGGAAGGAAGTGAAGGCGCGCAACCGCCGCTCCGGCCGCAGGATGAGCGATGCGATCTTCGTGGCCAAGAAGGTTTCGGGGCGGCTGAAGATCGGCGACAAGAAAGAGATCGACCGGGCGGCCTGGTGCAAACCGCGCGGCATCCGGCTGACGGCGACGTCGCGCTATATCCGCGACAAGCTGTTTCCGCGCTGAGCCAGGACAGCTTCCACCGTTGTTGCGGACAATGCCGCGCTGATCCCTCTGCAACGGAAGTCGCGAGGCAGCTCCTTGGCCTCACGAAAACGCCTGACAATGCCGGAGCGAGGGCCGAGATGTGGCGCTCCCTAGCGGAATCGAACCGCTCTCTCCACCGTGAAAGGGTGGCGTCCTAACCGATAGACGAAGGGAGCAAAACGTAAGGTAAATCAAGGCTTTGGGCGCAGGATTTAACCCGGTTTGCGGGCCGGCCGCGGGTATCGTCCGGCGACTTGCGAGCGAACGTATAGTGGCGTTTGCGAAAGCGGGCAAGTCGGCTCAACCGCCAAATTCCCTGGTTTCGAAAGCGGTTCCTGATGGGCGGAAAACGGCAGGTATTCTGCAACGGAATTTAAAGCCGCGTCGCGTAAATCGATTAGAGTTTTATGGAAAGAGCATCATGGCGCTGGGACTGAGCAAGTTGGGGGCGAAGAAGCGCGAGGTGCGCAAGTCGCTGCGTCAGCCCGGCTGGATCACGCTCGAGGGCGGCTTTGCCGCGCGCGCCTGCGTGGTCGAGGATCTCTCGGAGTCCGGCGCGAAGATCACCGTCGAGGACAACAACACGCTGCCGGCGAAGCTCCGGCTGGCGTTCAAGCGCGATGAAAGGGGCGGCCGCCCCTGCGAAGTGGTCTGGCACCGCGGCCGCACCGTCGGCGTGAAATTCGTGCGCTGAAAGAACGTGCCGCGCTCAGCTCATCGGCGGCGCGATGAATTCTTGAAAGCCCGCCCGCTCTGAAATCTGTGCCAACCAGCGCTCCATGTTCGGCTGCCTCGGCCTGGTCACGCCTTCGACGCCGAACCAGCGCCGCGCGAAGGCGCCAACCGCAACGTCGGCAATGGTGAACTGTTCGCCCTCGATAAAGCGGCGGCTGGCGAGCTGCGCCTCCACAACGCGCCACACCACGGCCGCCGCGTCGGCAGCGTTCTGCAGCGCCGCCATGTCGCGCTGTTCCGGCGGCGTGCGCACCAGGCCCCAGAACACGGGACGATCGACCGGCTGCAAGGTCGACAGCGTCCAGTCCAGCCAGCGGTCGACCGCGGCGCGGCCCTTGGCGTCCTGCGGATAGATCGGCGAACCTTTGCCGTAGGCGAGGTTGAGATAGCGCATGATGGAATTGGATTCCCACAGCACGTAATCGCCGTCGACCAGGGTCGGCACGCGGCCGTTGGGATTCATCGCCAGATATTGCGGCGTGTCGTTCTTGCCGAAGGCCATGCCAGCGTCGATGCGGGTGTAGGGGATGCCGAGTTCGGCCAGGCACCACAGCACCTTCTGCACATTGACCGAATTGGCCCGGCCCCAGATCGTCAATTGCCCCACGCGCGCCTCCCGCCTCTGCTTTTGGCTTGGCATAGCGGAAATTCGCGTTGAGCGCGCCGGCAAAAATCAGGCCCCGCCATGCGATGGCGAGGCCCGATCGGACTCAATGTGGCCTGGCGCTAGCGGCCGAAGAACAGCCAGAGCAGGATGATCACCGGAATCGGCACACCCAGCAGCCACAGCAAAATTCCGCGTCCCATCGTCTCTCCTCCTCGTGTTCGCGTTTCGCCGTGATAACGCGGGCGGGGAGGATCGGTTCCTTGAGGGTTTCGGAATCTCGGACGACGAAAATGCTCACCAGTGGCCGGTGTTCGGCATCGAGGACCACGGCTCCGCCGGCGGCTTGGGGTCGCCCTTCTGCAAGAGCTCGATCGAGTGCAGATCGGGCGAGCGTACGAACGCCATGTTGCCGTCGCGCGGCGGGCGGTTGATGGTGACGCCCATCTTCATCAGCTTGTCGCAGGTGGCGTAGATGTCGTCGACCTCATAGGCGAGATGGCCGAAGAAGCGGTCCTCGCCGTATTTCTCCTCGTCCCAGTTGTAGGTGAGCTCGACCAGCGGCGCCCCGCGCGTCTTCGGCAGCTTTTTCAGAACTTCGAGATCGTCCTCCGAGCAGAGGAACACCAGCGTGAAGCGCCCCTTGTCGTTGTCGATGCGGCGGACTTCCCTGAGCCCCAGCGCATCCTGGTAAAATTTCAGCGCGACATCGAGATTGCGAACGCGCAGCATGGTGTGGAGGTAACGCATAGGCAGGGCTCCCTGAGGGGTTCTTGTTGGTGGGCGTTCAATAGCAGAAGATTTCGGGGAGGGGCAGGGGCCGGAAGTCAGAAGCTGGCGACCGGAGACGCTTGAACCGGCGGGCAACTCCTCGTGTCTAAGCCGTCATGGCCAAATTGATCGGAGAACTGCTGTTCGGAATCGTCAGGGACCTCGCCTGGGACCAGGCGAACTCATTCGTCTGGCGGATTGTCCAGAAGGTTGGGGCCTGGCTCGATACGAAGATCAGGGGGCGCGCCCGGCTTGTCGTCGGACTCCTTCTCGGATTTGCCGCCTGGGGCATCTTTCCGATGATCGTGTTCTTGCTGGCTCACTGAAGAACCTTCGGCGCAACATTGCCCCAAGCCCTCACAGATGAAGGAGGGCTGGGCGTTGAACCGAAATAAAGCCCGGCGCTACTCATGCGCAGCAGAGGATTTTCGCCGTGAGCTGGTTCAAACGATACCTGGTTAGCTGCCTGATAGCGCTGTTCATTTTCTCAGGCATCGAGGGCTATTTGCGCCCTTCGGACGATATGCGGGTGGGCGTTGTGGTTATTTCGGCTGCGCTATGGCCAGCTTTCGCCGCCATTATTGTGGGCGGCGCCGTTGGAGAAGTTGTGCGCGACCACCAGGGCAAGTTGGGATAAGTGACCGGGCCCTGGCGTTGCGGAACGCCAGCGTCTCCAAGTCCTGCCGATCCCGCTTAAGCCACCAACGCCTTCAGCGTCATCGCCTGTTCGATATTCTGAACCGCAATCGCCGTGTGGGTGTAGTCGCCGACTTCGTTGGAATTCGCGATCTGGCGCAGCAGCTCGTCGCCCTTGATGACGTGCAGGCCGACGCCCTGATCGGCCGAGGGGTAGATGCCGAGTACGACGTCGTGGCCGGCAATCACCGCGCGCAAGGCTTGCGCCTTGTCCTCGGACATCTGGATGAAAGTGCGGATCTCGTCAGCAAGTCCGCGCAGCTCGTCAAAATCAATCATACGCATACCCCACGCAACGCAACTCGCGCGGATTCTAGCGACGCATGCTTACTCAAACATGAAGGATGAGTTTCGGGGCGGCGCCGGGCGGCTTGCGACGCGTGAATGCGAGGAATGGCCAGGTCGAAGACGAGTGTTGCTCGCGCTTGAAGATTTGTTCCTCAATCAATGTCACGACATTGTTTGTTAAGGCCTGGCCCGCGCCGATTTTTCCGATTCCGATTCGTTCTTTGCGAACGAAATGGAGTCAGACGCAGAACATTTCGCGTCGCGCGGGCTGATCGATCGAATTGCTGTCACCTTTGATTCGTGGCGCGTCAAGATTTGACACGGCGACGCGCCAATGCATCCTGTCGCCCCATGGTTCGGTTCAGGAATACGCGTCTGGCTCGCATGAGCAGCGGCCATTATTGCGTGATACGCGACCTCGGTCTGGTGAAGGGCGGGAAGGGGTTGCGGCATCATGAGGTCGTGCTCGACCTGACTTTGCGCGGCGCCTTCAAATTCGCAAAATCGCTGTGGCGGTCGGAGGCCGGTTGGCCGGAGGACTCGCAGGAGCATGCCGGCGAGCCGGTGCTCGCGGCGCAAACCACGCGCGGGGCGCGGCGCTGAGCCTCATTGGGTGCGGACGATCCGGCTCAGGCCTTCTTGTCCACGTGGTCTTCCCTGGCCTGGGCTTCCGTCCATTCAGCCAGCGCCTGCCGTTCGGCTTCGTTCTTTGCCGCGGCGATGGTCACCACATCGGCCTGGATGACGTGCGGCGGGGCTTTCTCGGTCTGATCGGCAACGAGCTGCACGCGGGCCTGCGTTACGGCCGTCGGTATGGGGTAGACGAGCATGGCACGACACCTCCCTACTACGTAGAAAAACTCAGCCTCCCTCTACGTAAAACTCCCAGTATCGTGTTTACGCTTTCTAAACAGATTGGGTTAACGCTCGAAGATGTCGCAGGGGAACCGCCGGGGTGCCTCCGCGTTGCACTGGCAAGCGATGGAGCGAGACCGCCATGCGCAAGAAGATCCTGGCGCTGCTGGACGAGGAGCAGCGCGCAGCGTTGCTCGAACTGGCGGATTTCGGCACGGCGGCCTTCTCGGCGGGGCTGGCGGTGGCCATGCTCAAGACCACGGTCGACTTCGTCGCAAGTTTTATCTGATAGCGCGCGCCAGATAACCCTATTCAGTTAGGTTAAGGACGGGATTGCGTTGCGCGCCATGCGCGCTCGCTTCAACGTGCTTTTTGAGCATGATCTCCGCGCAAACGCTTCGCGTTTGTCGCAGGGAAAACCGGTGCCCACTTTTCGGGATCATGCTTGGAGAGAGCCATGGTCCCTTCGTTTCACAATGCGGACAAGCCCACCCATCGCCGGGTCATGGCGATCGGCCTGCTGTTCTGCGCCGCCTTCGTGATCATCAGCTTCTCACTGCGCGCCCCGCCGGAAAACGACCGCGTGCTGGTCAAGGCCGACAAGGTCACGCGCACCGCGGGCCAGCCGCAGAAAACGAATTGACGTTTTCGCCGCACGTCTCCGCTGCCTGTTCCGGAGCATGATTGAACGTCGCGACGCCGACAAAGCCGGCGTAGCCGATGACGTTGAGCAGAATGTCCATCCAGACCGGCATGACAAGGTCCCCTTTCGGGAGAGAATCCCGGAGAGGCCGGTTTCGTTCCGCAGGGCGTGAAAACTGAAAAACCCCACCCGCGTCCGAAGACGCCGATGGGGTCTTTCATGCTCTCACCCCTTTCGAGGTTGCTGCACTTGGATCGACAACGGCGCCCCGCGCGGTTGGTTCCCGCGACATTGCGCATTTTTAATGCGCATGGCGCGCTGCGGGCGCGGGTTCCCGGGAACCGCGCCAAGCGCGCGCACGTTATTCCCGCGAACTGATGTGAGGAGGTCGCAATGAAAAAGACGCTAGCCATTCTGGCAACCATTGCCGTTGCTGCCGCGGTGACGGCTCCGGCGCCGGCTGAGGCGCGCGGTATAGGGCCAGGCTTGGGCTTCGGTCTTGCCGCCGGCGCGCTGATCGCCGGTGCAGCTGCCGCGAACGCCTATGGTCCGTACGGCTACGGCCCGTACGGCTACTATAACTACGGTCCGCGTTACTACGCGCCGGGCTACGCCTATTACGGCGGCGGGCCGGTCTACTATCCGCGCCGGCACTACTACCGGCATTATCGCCACTGGTAAGTCCTGAAACGAAGAAAAGCCCGGAGCGAAAGCTCCGGGCTTTTTCCTTGTCCTCCCGGATGTCAGGTCCAGAAGGGAGGACGATGGAAACCGTCCCACGCGTTCGACAGCGTGGTCTCGTAATATTCCTCACGTTCGCGTTCGAATTTCTTCTGCATCGCGCGAAAGCTCGCAACCCGCGCCGCTATTTCCTCGCGCTCGCGCGCCGCCGTTTCCGATTTGTCGTCCATCGCCCACCCACTGGATTCGAGTCGTCCCGGTTCCCATTGGCGGTCGCGATTGGGGCGCGATTTTGAAGGGACAGTTGCGGGATTGTGGCCGTACACGGGCGGCGTACGGGGACAAATCGAACGTCGTGGATAAGGCGGATAGTTAAGTTGTCGTCCGCACAGCTTGGCGATAGCGACAAGCCTTCAATGGATGGAGGGCGCATCACATGGCCAAGATCGATCTGGACTCATTGAACATTGAGGAACTCATCGCGCTACGCGAGCGCGTGGGCGAAAAGATCACGGAAAAAGTCGCGGCCCGTCAGGCCGAGCTCGAGGCGGAGCTGGCCAAGCTTTCGCAATACGGCAAGCCCGCCAAGAAGGCGGCGGCTGCGCCGGCGGCAAAGACGAAGAAGGGCGACGAGCCGCTGGCACCGAAGGAGCCGCCGGCCACCGAGGAAGCCGCTTAGGTTTCGCTGCTTCGGACCAACTGGCAATCGTCGAGGGCGTGCTTATAGTAGGCACGCCCTTTTGCTTTGAGGATTGCCCCGTGATTGCGAAGGATCTGCGCAGCGGCGTGGAGCGGCTCGGCGACTTGATCGCGGAAGCCTCCACCATCGTGCCTTTCACCGGCGCCGGTATTTCGACGGAATGCGGCATCCCCGACTTCCGCTCGCCCGGCGGCATCTGGACCAAAAATCGCCCGATCGATTTCAGCGAGTTCGTCGCCAGCCAGGACGCCCGCGACGAGTCCTGGCGCCGCCGCTTTGCCATGGAGCCGGCCTTCGCAGCTGCGAAGCCGGGACGGGGGCATCGCGCGCTCGCTTCGCTCTACAAATCCGGCAAGACGCCGGCGATCATCACCCAGAACATCGATAATCTGCACCAGGCCTCCGGCTTCAAGGCGGATGACGTCATCGAGCTGCACGGCAACACGACCTATGCCCGCTGCATCGGCTGCGGAAAGTCCTATGATCTCAAGTGGGTGAAGGCGCGCTTCGACGAAGGCGGCCGTGCGCCGGACTGCACGGACTGCGAAGAGCCCGTAAAAACCGCAACCATCTCCTTCGGCCAGGCCATGCCGGAAGGCGAGATGCGCCGCGCCACGGAACTGGCGCAGGAATGCGACCTGTTCCTCGCCATCGGCTCGTCGCTGGTGGTGTGGCCGGCGGCGGGATTTCCGCTGATGGCCAAACGCAATGGCGCCAAACTGGTCATCATCAATCGCGAGCCGACCGAGCAGGACGACTACGCCGATCTGGTGCTGCGGTACGATATCGGCGAGACGCTCGGACCCTTTGTGGGTAATTGAGGGCCGAATCTGATTCGAGCCTGTGCAAGCTGTTCATAGTTCTCCCCGAAATTGTTTTTTGGCTATGCGCCGCAAGCGCAAGTGTTATCTTTTGAGACAAGAGATTCGCGCGGCGTAGTCATGAGTTGTCATGGATGGGGCGCGTTCCGGTGCTGCTGAGGGGCGCACCGTCACCACGGGTGTAGGGTCTGGGGTCATGGGGTCGGACGGATTTGAGTCCAAGAAGCTCGGCGCACCGCCAGTCGGGGCGGGACCTAACCGGCTTGGACCGACGACGGAATTTCAAGGCAGCGCGCCGCGCGACCCCGCATTGGATGCGATCTCCGGCCTCGGCGATGCCGCCGCCAATCTCGTCGAAATCTCCGGCGTCATCAAATGGTTCGACGCCTCCAAGGGTTACGGCTTCGTCGTTCCCGACAATGGCTGGCCGGATGTGCTGCTGCATGTGACCGTGCTGCGCCGCGACGGTTTCCAGACGGCTTACGAAGGCGCACGAATCGTCGTGGAATGTGTGCAGCGCGCCAAGGGCTACCAGGCGTTCCGCATCGTCTCGATGGACGATTCGACCGCGATCCATCCGGCGCAGATGCTGCCGCCGCGGACCCACGTCACGGTCACTGCGACCTCCGGGCTGGAGCGGGCGCAGGTCAAGTGGTTCAACCGCCTGCGTGGTTTCGGATTCCTGACCTGCGGCGAGGGCACGCCCGACATCTTCGTCCACATGGAAACCCTGCGCCGCTTCGGCATGACCGAGCTGCGGCCCGGCCAGTATGTGCTGGTCCGCTTCGGGCCGGGTTCCAAGGGCATGATGGCCGCGGAAATCCATCCCGAGACCGGACCGTCGGCGCTGTCCTCCCACTAACTCCTTATTATCTGACGCGAATGTGAGCCGTGCCGTGCGCGCGAGGCCTCTGGCTTTTGCTGCGCGCCGCGTTAGGTTGGCGCTCATCCAATGTGGGCTGAGTTGAGTGTTTCCCGATGATTCCAGTTCGAAATTCTGCCTGGCGCGCCGCGCGCCTCTGGCTTGCGGCGGCCTTGCTGGCCGCTCTTGCCGCGTTCGCCGGCAGCAAGGTGCAGGCGGCCAGCTTCGGGACGCTTGAGATCGCCACCAAGACCGGCGTGCACATCTTCTCCATCGAGATGGCGACCACCGAGGACGAGAAGCAGACCGGACTGATGTACCGCAAGGAGCTCGCCGACGGCAAAGGCATGCTGTTCGACTTCTCGCCGGAGCAGCAGATCTCGATGTGGATGAAGAACACCTATATCTCGCTCGACATGATCTTCATCCGCGCCGACGGCCGCATCCTGCGCATTGCGGAAAATACCGAGCCGGAGTCGACCCGGATCATCTCGTCCGGGGGGCTCGCCCGTGGCGTGCTCGAGGTGCCCGCCGGCACCGCGCAGAAATACGGCATCGCCCCCGGCGACCGGGTCTCCCACCCCCTGTTCAACCGGCGTTGAGGGGTCGCTTCCGCCTTGATGGCGGCGGGTGAAGCGTGTAGCTGTGGCCGGAAATCGGGGTATAGCGCAGCCTGGTAGCGCGGCAGTTTTGGGTACTGCAGGTCGTTGGTTCGAATCCAGCTGCCCCGACCAGCTAACCCGTTAAATCCACTCGCTACGACTCCGACATGCGGTTCTTGCGCCGTTCCGCCGCATCCGGAGCGCCGCTTTGCGGCACAATCAGAGGTCCATACAACTCGTATATTTTAATCCGAGTTGACGCCGCGAAACGGATCGCACCATGACCGAGAGAGCTCCCCCAAGCCCCGGCGAACCGAAACTGTTGGGCCCTTTCCTGGGGCACGTCACGTCGAACAGCATCAGGATCTGGCTCTATCTCGAAAGCGATCGCGAGAAAATCCATGTCTCGCTGCACACGACCGACGTCAACGGTCCCGTGGCGGCAACGGGGGAATTCACGCTTCGACAGCAGGCCTGCTTCACCGACACGATCACCGTCGGCGGGCTGCGTCCGGACACGTGGTATTTTTACAAGCTTTGGACCGATCCTGCGCACTCGCAGCCGCTCGATCTGGATGGATTGACCGAAGTCGATCTCAAATTCCGTACGCTGTCCGAGGACGCGAACGCGCAAATCGACTTCCTGTTGATGAGCTGCCACAACCCGGCCGTCTCAGGCGCCGATGGCTTCGACGGGTACGCGGTCTGGGCGGACTTGCCTCAAATCATTTCCGGCGAAAGCAACAAGGACGTGCGTTTCGCGCTGCTGGTCGGCGATCAGGTCTACGCGGACGATTGGGAAAAGCGGGTACTCGGTGAGCCGAATGCCGACATCCGCATGAGGCATTATCTCAGCGCCTATCGGCAATCCTGGAGCAACATCCACTACCGGCGAGTGATGTGCTCACTGCCGGCGGTGATGATGTGGGACGATCACGACATTACGGACGGCTGGGGATCGCGGGTCGATTCCTACGTCGGCAAGACAAGCGAATTCAAGCCGGAGTGGAAGCGGCTTTTCGAAACGGCTTCGCAGGCGTTTTCGTTGATGCAGGGCAGCCGAAATCCGCCAATGCTGGCGTCCGATCCGGCAGATGGCCGCGATTTCTGCTTCAGAATTGGCCCTTGGGGCTTCGTCTTCATGGATCTGCGTACCAACCGCAATCTCCGGGAGCGACGCATCCTTAACCCGGAACAGGCTGATCGCATCCGGAGCTGGGTCGAAGCGAACCGGAGCGAAATGCACACCGTGTTTGTCGCCAGTTCAGTGGTCTTCTCGCACGGCAGCCCCGTCATTGAGGATTTTACGCTCAGCTGGTGGCCGTATGTCATGAAGTTTATTGCGCTGCTGGCTGACATGTCGAAATGGGGGAAGGGTCTGCAAACCAAATTCGACAAGTCGCTGGGCGACATTAGCGACGACATCAAGGAACTCCTGGGGCTCGAAAGAAAACGCGAGCCAGGCGGATCTCGTCCTGGACCACCTGTTCGCCGTGCAGAACGATCAGGAGCGTCCGTTGGGCGTCATCATATTGAGCGGCGATATCCACACCGCCGGCTATGCCAATATCTACTCAAGCGATCCGGTTCACGCCGGGCGTTCGTCAATCCCGCACATCACGTCGAGCCCCGTTGCGTATTCGCCCTTCCACTGGCTCATGGAGGCCGTGTACCGCCATGCGAGCAAAACGGTCGGGTTGGGAGTGAAGGGGACCTATAGCTCGCAGATCAGCCATCATTTCTGTTCGCGCAGCGCGGCCGTGCTCTCGATCCGGCCTGCCCAACACGATGGCGATTTCCTGTTGAAGGTGAAATACTATCTCGAGGGCTTTCCCGAACCCCAAATTCTGCAATTCGACCTGAACCGCACGTTACATCGCGAAAACATCACATGGGTGGCCCAGGCGGCCGTTGGCAACACGGATTATGCGCCGACGGCGCAGGTCGACGTGGCAGGCGTGCTGCGCGAACGCGCCCGGAAACTCGACGAAAAGGTTCTGAGCGCACAGCGGTCAATCGTCGACCTGATGAAGGTCTTGAAGATGGATAGCAGCCTTGGAGCGCGCAAGAAATTGGCGCAACAGTGGGGATATCCGGATTTATTGGATGGCTCGGGTGAAATGGACAGCTGGCTGCGCGCGCAGGCAGAACGCAAGATCAGGGAAACCGGCGGCCACGCATCGGCCGGAGGCTGAGAGACGGCGCAACGGGCTCGTTTAGCGACAGCCACATGCCATGCATTGCGGTGATGGATATGCCTCCCGCGGCCGCCGGCACGAGCCGTCGTTTCAACGCGAGCGCAGCATCGCCGGGTCCAGGGCCCTCATCCGGTTTGGATCGAACGGCTTCAGATCGGTACTTCGCGCCGTCCCATCAGCAATCAGTTCCGCCAAAGCTTCGCCGGTCGCCGGCGCGTTGAGGATTCCCCAGACGCTGTGGCCGGTGGCGACGTAGGCGCCGGCTGCCCCCGGAACCTTGCCGATCAACGGCAGGCCGTCCTGCGTGACCGGGCGGAAGCAGGATTGCCGCGCGACGACGCGCTCGGGGCGGAAGGCCGGCGACAGCCGTTCGGCGATCGCCTGCAGGCGTTCGATCGCGGCTGGATCGGGCGCGACCGCGGCGGGATCGACCGGAAGCGGGCGCTGGTCGGAGAAGGCGGTGATATGCGTCGTGCCGTCGCCGCGCGGGAATAGTTCGACCGAAACCTGCTCGCCGTTTTCGCCCTCGCATTCCAGGAAGAGCGCATCGGCCGGAACGTCCGTGCCGGTGTTGTAGACCAGGCTCGGGCTCTGCAACCCGTATACGGCGGGCAGGCGCAACCACTGCGCCGCCAGCACCGACCAAGGTCCCATCGCGATGACGACGGCGTCGGCCTCGATGATGTCGCCGCCGACGCTGACGCCCGTAACGGCGGCCCCGTCCGCGCTGCGGACGAGTGCCGCGGCCTCGCCCACATGCAGCTTTGCGCCGAGATCTTGCGCTGATTTCATCATGGCCGCGGTGAAGGTGCGGGGCGGAACGATCGCGGTGGTCTCCGCGCGTACCGAGCTGGGAGGTGATGACGATGCCGTCGGCGAGCCATTCGAGCTGGCAGGGCGCGCGACGTCGGGCGGAGCCGTCGCCCACGACCACGCCGCTGTGGGCGTTCATGCGGCGATAGCTCCAGTCCGCTCCTGTCTCCTGCTGAAGCGCGGCATGCAGCGCAAAGCTGCGCCGCGCCAGCGCATCGAGTGGCGTGCCGGCGCACCAGTCGAGCGCCAGAAATCCGCCGGCCTTGCCGGAAGCCGCCGCCGCGACGCCGGCGCGCTCCACCACGGTCACGTCGATGCCGCGGCGGGCGAGGTAGTAGGCCGTGCACGCGCCGATCACGCCGCCGCCGCAGATCACTACATGCATAGCGTCTCACTGGTTTGCGATGCAGCGGCACCCCGCATGCGTCACGCCAGCGTATGCACGATGACCGGGCCCGCCATCGCGGTGGCAGGTCCCGTCAGCAGCGGCGCGAGATCCTTTTCGATCCAGGCGATCGCGCGGCGGTTGGCTTCCTCGGCGCTGGCAAAATTGTTGAACAGGCTGATGGCGGTGACGGTGTCGTCGGGCGCATAGACGACGTAGTAGCCCATGAAGCCCTCGACACCGCTGATGATGGGGATGGCGCCTTCCTTGATCCGGCGCGTCAGCTCCTCGGCTTTGCCGGCCTTGGCTTTGCCCTGACGGATGGCGGCATACATGCGATCCTCCTTCCGAGTTGCGACGCATTCGCGTCTACCACGAATGCTACGCCAAGCCCGGCCGCCGCACCATCGCCCGACGGAGGGCGGCGGAATCCTCCCGCCAATTTGATCTGGCGCAAACAGGCCGGTCGGTCCCGGAGCATACTACGGCTTTCCTACCCCTAGAGCATGACTGCCGGCCGCCTCAAACGGCCGGCTTCTTTTTCTGGTACCGGTCACTGGCGGCCCCGATCGCAGGGGGCAGCGCTTGCCGGAACTGCCCCGGCCGCTTAAGACGGGCCCCGGAATTGCTAGGGAAATCCCGGCAACAGCAGAGACCAAGCGCGTGAACGTAAGCGGCCGGGCCCGTGAAGCCCTGAAATCGATCGGCATTTCGCTGGGCATTGCGCTGGTGACATTGGCCGCACTGGAAATCGTTCTGCGCGTCGCCGATTTCCGCGAACTGCGCGAAACCTTGAGCGAGACGTCGCTCGCCTACGATTTCGACGCCGAACTCGGCTGGATGCCAGTCCCTAATTCTGGCGGCACCGTGCAGTCGTTTCGCACGACGCACTACAAGCACAATAGGCCTTGGGTTACGCGACGAGGAACCTGGCCGGCGATGGTAAGCCAGCCATCGTATTTCTCGGACGATTCCTTCGTCTGGGGTTCGGATTTCGAAGCGGATGAACGCTTCTCCGATCTGCTGAAGCCCAGGATACCGGACTACAGGATTTTCGCCGCCGGCGTTTCGGGGTTCGGCACCGATCAGGAATATCTATTGCTGCAGAGGATTTGGCCGAAAGTGAAGCCGGCTGTCGTGGTGCTGATCTTCTGCTCTGACAACGACCGGCGCGACAATGAGAGGAGCATCTGACGACTTGCACTACTACAAGCCGTACTTTGCGACCCAACCGGACGGATCGTTACGGCTGATGGGGCAACCTGTTCCGCGATCCCACCTGATGTATTTCAGGGATCACTGGCTGGTCCATAACCTCTGGCTCGCGCGGCTTGCCACCAATACCTATATGCGACTTAAATATCCGAAGGTCATCGTGCCGGACCCCAGCGAAAAGCTGGTCGGAAAAATGCGCGATTTCGTCGAAGGCAACGGCGGCAAATTCATGGTCGGTATCCAGTCGCGCGATGAGGCGCTGGTCCGCTATCTCGAGGCGAGCCGGATTCCCTTCGTGAAACCGGAAGGCGCCGCCTTCATCCCCGAATTCAAGGAAAACATCTGGGGGACCTCACCGGAATCCCGAGGGCCAGAAGGACGTTGCCGACCGCATTTACGGAATGCTGGCCGCCAATGGCGTGGTGCAGGCGAAGCCGGCGACGGACAACTAACGCGTCGCCGAACTGCTAGCGGACGATGTCGCCCCATTCCGGGCACTTGCGCTGGTCCACGGGGACCAGCCAGGCTGCGAAGTTGCTGCGGTCGATGATCTCCGCCGGCAGCATGACCTTCTCGGGCAAGGGCTCTTGCCGGAGCTGCCGGACGGCGGCGCGCGTCGCCATGCAGCCGATCTTGAACATGTTGAAATCGACCGTCGCCAGGATCGAGCCGGCCTCGATCTGCTTCACGGCGGGCAGGATGCCGTTGATCCCGATCACGACCGACGTCCGGTTCGCCGCCTTCAGGGCCTCGAGCACGCCGAGCGCCATGCTGTCGTTGGCTGACAGTACGGCGTCGATGCGCGGATGTTCGGCCAGGAATTTTTCCATGACTTTTCTCGCGTCGGGCTGCTGGTAGTTGCCGATGCCGGAGCCGAGCAGCTCGATGCCGGGAAATTCGGCGAGCGCCTTCTGATAGCCGCGAACACGCTCGCGATTGGTCGGCGCGGCCGGCGTGCCCTCGACGATGACGATCTTGCCCTTGCCGCCGAGATGCTCGAACAGATAGCGCGCCTCGCGGTAGCCGATTTCAAAATCGTCGGCGCCGACATAGGTGACGAATTTGCCGGGCAGGGGATTGGAAACCAGCACGATCGGGATGTTGGCGGCGTTGATCTCTTTGACCGAGTTCGACCATCGCGACGTCGTCGACGGGAATGAAGACGACCGCATCGGGCCGGTCCTTCAGGATCTGCTGCACCATCGCCTTCTGTTCGTCGACATTGTCGGGCTGCTTCGGCACGAAATGGACGACCTTGGTATCGGTGGAACGCGCGATCTGGTCGGCCGCGATCCGGAAGGCTTCGTAGGCCGGGTTGGTCAGGTTCTTGGTGAAGACGGCAATGGTCTTTGGCTCGGCGGCGTTGCCGGTCGCCGCGGGAAAGATCATGAGTGCTGCAGCCATCAGAATGCGCATCGTCGCCTCCGCTTGTCAGAGCCAGAGAATTTTCTTGCGATAGCCGAGATCGGTCAAAAGCGGCGTCGCCGGCCCCTGGTGGAACACAGCGCCGCGCTCCAGCGCGAAGACGCGGTCGGCCAGCGCCAGCACGAGGTCGAGATTGTGCTCGACGATGACGATGGAGATGTGCTGCCGCAGGGCGTCGAACACCCGGAACAGTTCGAGGATGACGGCCGGCGCCAGCCCCTCGAAGGGCTCGTCCAGCAGCAGCAGTTTGACGTTGCCCGACATGGCGCGGGCCACCGCCACCATCTGCTGCTCGCCGCCGGAGAGATAATCCGCCGCGATATCCATGCGCTCCTTCAGGCGCGGGAAATAGGTCAGGATTTGCGCCTCGTCCCACACGACGCCGTCGCTGCCGTCGCTCTTGCGCGCGAGGCGGCCGAGCGCGAGGTTTTCCCGCACCGTCATGCCCGCGAACAGGCCGCGGCCCTGCGGCACATAGCCGATGCCGAGGCGGGCGATATCGGGCGCGGGCAGGCGGGAGATGTCGCGGCCGGTAAATTCCATTTCACCCGAGGACAGCGGCACCAGACCGGCCAGTGTCTTCAGCAGCGTGGATTTCCCGGCGCCGTTGCGGCCGAGCAGCGCGACGATCTCGCCGGCGCGCACGTCGAGGCTGGCGTCGTGCAGGATGTGGCTCTTGCCATAGAAGGTGTTGACGCCGGCAAAGCGCAGGACCGGCGCGGCATCTGGCCCTGCGGAACGCGTCGCGGTGTGCGCGACCGCAGGCGTGCCGGTGCCGGTATAGATTTCCTGCACCCGGCGGTCGCTGCGTACGGCCGCAGGCGAGCCCGTCATCAGGATTTCGCCCTGGTTCATCACGGTGACCTGCTGCGAGAAGCCGAGCACGCGGTCGATGTCGTGCTCGACGATCAGCACGGGGATGTTTTGCGCGACGTTTTTCACAAGGTTCGAGACGCGCTCGCGTTCGGCGGCGGCAAGCCCGGCGAGTGGCTCGTCGAGCAGCAGCACCTGCGGCTTGGAGCCGAGCGCAATGCCGAGATCGACCAGCCGCTGCCCGCCATAGGAGAGGTCGCCGCCATGGATGTCCTCGATGCCTTCGA
This sequence comes from uncultured Alphaproteobacteria bacterium, assembly GCA_963726865.1. Lineage (GTDB taxonomy): Bacteria > Pseudomonadota > Alphaproteobacteria > Rhizobiales > Xanthobacteraceae > Bradyrhizobium. Next base: position 462,147 of record CAVSEE010000021.1, read on the forward strand.
GGCCGAGGAATTTCGTCAGCTCGGCGGTCTCGGCATGGACCTCGGGATAATCGTCGATGTCGCGCCAGACATCGAAACGGCCGGGCGAGTGCGCCTGCAGCGACAGGCGCAGGTTTTCGTAGATCGAAAGCCCCTTGAACAGGTTGGTGATCTGGAACGAGCGGGCGAGGCCGAGATGAGCAGATCAGCTCGGAGGATACGCCCGCGATGTCGCGGCCGTGCAGCTTGATGGTGCCGGCATCGGGCGCGTAGAGGCCGGAGACGAGATTGAACAGCGTGGTCTTGCCGGCGCCATTGGGACCGATCAGCGCATGGATTTCGCCGGCGCCGACCTTGAGGCCGGCATTGCGAACCGCGCGGATGCCGCCGAAGGCTTTCGAGACGCCGGCGACTTCGAGCACGCAGCCTTCGCCGCCCTTCGGCCGCAAAAAGTCCGGCAGCGGCAGCCCCTCATAGATCTTGCGCCGGCTCATCGCCGCGGTTTCCTCCGGCGGCGGCCACCAGCGCTTGGAGAGCGTCGACCAGATACCGACGAGACCGCCGGGCGAATAGATCACGAAGGCGACGAACAGGAGGCCAAACCAGAGCAGCCAGTTCGGCGTCCAGATCGACAACAGCTCGCGGAACAGGATGAAGAACAGCGCGCCGAGCGCGGGCCCGAGCATGCTGTGCATGCCGCCGATCACCACGACCGCCAGCAATTCGCCGGAGAAGGGAACGGAGACGGCTTCGGCCGAGACGAGATAATTCTGGAAGCCGATCAGCCCGCCGGCAAAGCCGGTGACCACGGCCGAGATCACGAACACGCCGAGCTTGTAGCGTTCGACCGGATAGCCCTGAAAACGCGCGCGCAGCTCGTTCTCGCGGATCGCCATCAGGACATGGCCGAAGGGTGAGCGCACCAGCCGCAGCAGCAGATAGAGCACGCCGAGGCTCAGGACGGCGACGACGATGTAGTAATACAGCGCGTTGTCGAGGCTGTATCCGGCGATGCTGCCGCGCTTGAGGCCGCCGAGGCCATCCTCACCGCCGGTGAGCTTTGTCGTGCGGAAGGCGGTGGTGTAGGCGAGTGCGGCCAGCGCCAAGGTCAGCAGCGAGAAATAGACGCCGCGCCGGCGCAGGATGAACGCGCCGATCACGGCCGCGCTCGAGGCCACGATGAAGGTGGCGAGCAGCAGCGGCATCCAGATCTGGCCGGGATACCAGTTGAGCTGAATTAGCCCCGCGGCATAGGCGCCGATGCCGAACCAGGCGCCATGACCGAAGGAGACGAGCCCGGTATAGCCGACGCAGAGATTGAGCCCCATCGCCGCCACCGCCAGCGCCACGATCATGGTGCCGGTGTTGTGGGAGAGGCCGAAGCCTGCGAGCGCAAAGGGCAGCGCAATGACGCCGGCGGTGGCGATCAGCAACGGGCGGTATTTCTGTGCGGCCGGGACGATCATTCGAACTTCTCGATCCGCTCGCCGAGCAGCCCGCGCGGGACGGACCAGCAGCACCACGAACATCAGGATGTAGATGGAAGCTTCGCCTGCGGCGGGTTCGAAATGGATGGTGATGCCCCTGACCACGCCGACCAGCATGGCCGCCACCACCACGCCCCAGAAGCTGCCGAGGCCGCCGATCACGACGACGACGAAGGCCACGGTGAGGATGTCCGAGCCCATCGCGGGTTGAACGTTCGTGATCGGCGCAAAGAACGCGCCGGCCAGCGCCGCCATGCCAACGCCAAGCATGACGACCGCGGTCATGTAGGGCTGCAATCGGATGCCGAGTGCGGCCACCATATCCGGCCGCTGGATGCCGGCGCGCACCACGCGGCCGAACGAGGTCTTGTGCAGCAACAGCCAGATGCCGAGCAGGATCGCGGCGACGACGGCGAGGATCAGCAGGCGGTAGCGCGAGAACAGGAAATCGCCGACAAAGACCGAGCCGCGGAACATCGGCGGAGATCGATGCCGGCAGCGGCGGCGATCCCCAGATGATGCGGATCGCCTGTTCCGCGACCATGGCAAGCCCGAAGGTCACGAGCAGGCTGAGGATCGGATCGGCGGTGTAGAAGCGGCGCAGGATGAAGCGCTCGAAGAGGATGCCGAGCAGGGCCACCGCCACCGGCGAGATAGTGACTGCCGCGCCGAAGCCGAGACGGCTGGTGATCTCGACCGAGATGTAGGCGCCAAGCGCGTAGAACGCGCCATGGGCGAGGTTGACGATGCCGCCGACGGAAAAGATCAACGACAGCCCGAGCGCGATCAGGAGATAGTAGCCCCCGAGCACGAGGCCATTCACCACCTGTTCCAGCAAGAAGGCGAACTGCATGAACGCGTCTCTGCCTCAAACAAAAGACGGCGCCGGCGTTGTGGTGCCGGCGCCGCTGACGCCAACGAAGGGGAGCTGCGTCAGGCCTTCATTTCGCAGGGGTTCTGCGTCTTGGTCGGGTAGATCGATTCCAGCGGCTCGTTCGCGACCGGCACGGCGGCGCCGAGCACCAGCATGTCCCACTTGTCCTTCATCTCGCCCTTCGGCTTCACCGTGAAGGGATAGGCCTCCTGCACCAGCTGGTGGTCCCAGGCGCGGAAATAGGCCTTGCGGTTCTTCATGATGTCGAACTGGGTCTCTTTCTCGAAATGCGCGATCAGCGCATCCGACTCGGTCGACTTGGTCGCCTCGATCGCCTGCGCGATGAACTTCATCGTGATGTATTCGATCCAGGCGTGGTTCTCCGGCGGCTTGCCGTATTTCCTGGTGAAGGTCTCGACAAAGGCCTTCGACGCCGGATTGTCGAGCGTGTGATACCAGACTGTCGGCCAGGTGCCGGAGAGATTGCCTTCGCCCATCGCCCAGGCATCGCCGGTGTTGAGGTTGAAGCCGACCAGCGGGTAGGGGAAGCCGAACTCGGCATATTGCTTGACGAGGTTGGTGACCTGGTTGCCGGCGAGATTGCAGCAGACCACGTCGGGCTTTGCCTGCCGGACCTTCAGCAGATACGGACTGAAGTCGGTGACATCGGTGGCGATCAGCTCGTCGCCGATCAGGGTGGCGCCATTGGCGTCGAAGAAGGCCTTCGCGGCCTTCAAGAGGTCATGGCCGAAAATGTAGTCCGCCGTCAGCGTGACGAACTTCTTGCCCTTGACCATGCCCTGCTGCTTCAGCGCGGTGCCGACCGCGTTGACCATCACGGTGTTCGGAATGTCGCAGTGGAAGGAATAGCGGTTGCAGTTCTTGCCGCGCAGCGCGTCGGAGCGGGCGCCGGTCGAGAAGAACACCTTCTTGTTGCGCTCGGCGACCTGCATGATGGTCAGCGAAGAGGCGGAAGAGATTTCGCCGAACAGCAGGGCCGCGCCGTCCTGTTCGATCATGCGCTGCGCCTTGGTCGCGGCGGTCGCCGGGTTGACCGAGTCTTCCGACATCAGGTCGATCTGTTTGCCCATGATGCCGCCGGCGGCATTGATCTCTTCGGCTGCGAGCTTGACGCCGAGCTGGGCATAGCCGCCGATGGCGCCGAGAAAGCCGGTCAGCGGCACAAGATGTCCGATCTTGATCTTGGCCGCTTGCGCCCGGACGATCGCCGGAAAGCCCAGCGCTGTAGCGCCGGCGAACGCGGCGCCACCCTTCAACAACGTACGTCTGTTGGTGCTGACCATGGCAGTGCTCCCTCCCGGTGATGTCGTGCCGTCCTGCTCAATATCGCGTATGCGACAATGTGAGAGACGTTCTGTTATTGTTAGAGAGTATTTCCGGATGCCGCCGTTGCTGTCAACGCCAAATGCGTCGCAGGCGGAATAGCCAATGGTTTGAAAGGACAATTAGTCCTTGGCGCCGAACTCGGTGGAAAGGCGGGTCGCCGCGGCCTGCACCTGTTTGGCGCGGCCCTTCAGCACCTCGTCGGTCATCCGCCACACCGGTCCGGAAACGCCGAGCGCGCCGATCACGTCGCCGGTGAAGTTGAACACAGGTACAGCGACGCAGCGCACTTCGGCATTATACTCGCCGTCGTCGATGGCGACCGCGCTGCGGCGGACCTCGGCGATCTCGCGCATCAGCGCGTTGGGGTCGGTGATCGATTTGGCGGTCGACGGCTTCAGTTCGACCCGTTCCAGAAAGCGCTTGAGCTGGTCCGGGCGCAGCGAGGCCAGTACGATCTTGCCGAGCGCCGTGCAGTGGGCGGGGCGAACTACGCCGACGCGGTCGGTGAGCTGGAATGCGCCGGCGCCACTGGTGCGGGCGATGACGACGACGGCGTCACCCATCCGCACGGCAAAATGGCCGCTTTCGCCGCTTTCCCGTGACAAATCCTCCAGTATCGGCGTGGCGAGATTGACCATCTCGATCTCGTCGAGCGCGCTCGCCGCAAGCGCAAACAGCGGGCGGCCGACGCGGTAGCGCTTGGTGTCGCGCTCCTGCCTGACATAGCCGAGCGACACCATCGTCTTGGCGAGATGGAAGGTCGTCGAATTGTGCAGGCCGACGCGCTTGGACAGGTCCGCGAGCCCAATGCCCTCGCGATGCCGCGCGATTTCTTCCAGGATCGAGAAGGCGCGGCCGAGCGATTGCACGCCGCCGCGTGCGCGTTCTTCGGCGTCGTCGTCGATGGTCGGCGCGTTCGACTGCACCAGCCGCGCTACCGCCACCTTGCGGGTGGTAGCCGGTTTCTCGCTCGCCTTGTCGCTGGTCTTCTCGCTCGATTTGACCCTGGTGCGCGTCTTCACTCTGGTGCTCTCCGCTGCAACGCTGCCGATCCAGTTCGTCCCGCTTCCGCTGCCGCATGGCGACCGGGCGCGCTGAACGGCGGTTCTGCATCATATCACAATAGCAATTGACGTACAGTATTATGAGAAATAGGGTCCGGCCCGTGTTTAACGCCGCGCGGAAGAACGCGGCCGTCCGGCCGGTGCGGCCGCAGGGAGAGAGTGATCCGATGCCGAGCAATGTGCTCAACGGGGCCCAGGTCATCGTCGACTATCTGATTCAGGAGAAGGTGCCGCAGGTGTTCGGCCTGTGCGGCCACGGCAACATCCAGTTCATCGACGCGCTTTACGAACGCTCGAGCGATATCAAGACCATCTCCGTGCATCACGAGAGCGTCGCGGGCTTCATGGCCGACGTGTACTACCGCGTCTCCGGCCGGCCGACCGCGACCTTCACCTCCTGCGGTCCCGGCTCGGCCAACCTGCCGATCTCGCTTGGCAATGCCTTTCTCGATTCAGTGCCGTTCATGGCGATCACCGGCAACGTGCCGACCAGCCAGTTCAATCGCGGCGCGTTCCAGGAATTGTACCGACACTATCAGGCCGACTTTCCTTCCACGGTACGCTCCTACTGCAAGAAGGTGTTTCAGCCGACGCGCGGCGAAATGGTGCCGCTGGCGATCCGGCAGGCCTGGAAGACCATGGTGACGGGACGCCCGGGCCCTGTGGTGGTCGATGTGCCCTTCGACGTATTCATGGAGGCCGCCGCCGAAGAGGCGCCGGATGCGATCGCGTGGAACGCCAATATTTCCAGCCGCTGCGGCGCCGACCCCGAAGGCGTGGTCAAGGCGGTCGACATGCTGCTGTCGGCCGAGCGGCCGGTGATGATCGTCGGCCAGGGGGTACGCTATGGCGGCGCGGCAGAGGAGTTGAAGCGGCTGGCGGAGCGGCTGCAGATTCCGGTGGCGGCTTCGGCGTCGGGCCTCGGCGCGCTCGACTGCAACCATCCGCTGGCGCTGGGGCTGGTGGCGCGCGCCGGGCACTACCAGGCCAACCATGCGACGCGGCAGGCCGACGTGCTGCTGGCGCTCGGTATGCGCTTCGACGACCGCACCTCGAGTTCGTGGATTCCCGGCTACTCCTTCACCATTCCGCCGACGAGACTCATCCACGTCGACATCGATCCCGAGGAGATCGGCCGCAACTATCCTGTCGCGCTCGGGCTGATGGCCGATGTCCGCACCTTCCTGCGTCAGGTCCATGCCGAACTAGACCGACGCGCCAGTCTCTCGGCCAAGTCGGACGCGCGGCAAAAGTGGCTCGCGCAGATCGACGTCTATCGCAAGGAGTGGGACCGGTTCGTCGCGCCCGGCTTCTCCGATGACTCCACGCCGGTCAATCCGCAGCGCGCTGCGCTGGAGATCGACAAGGCGCTGCCGGAAGACGCGATCCTCGTGTCCGACATCGGCGTGCACCACAACTGGCTGCTCGGTTTCTGCAAGCCGCGGCGGCCGGACTCGCTGATCGGCTCCATGGGTTTTGGTCCGATGGGTTTTGGCGTCGCCGGTGTGATGGGCGCAAAATTCGCAGCACCCGACCGGCCCTGCGTTTCCGTGTGCGGCGACGGCGCGTTCTTCATGCACGCCAACGTGCTGGGCACCGCCGTCGAATACAATCTGCCAGTGGTTTGGGTGGTCTGGAACAATTACGCTTACGCTTCGATCCGCGGCCTGCAGCGCGGTTACCTCGGCGGCCGCGAGCTCGCCACCGACTTCCACGATCCACTCACGGGCCAGCGCTACAATCCGGATTTCGCCGCGATGGCGCGCTCCTGCGGTGTCGAGGGCGTGCGCGTCGATCGCGCCGGCGACATTGCCGAGGCGATCCGCAAGGGTATCGCCGCCAACAAGCCGTATCTGATCGACGTCGATATCGCCGCCGACATCAATCCGCTGGGCGCGGGCGTCTGGGAATTGCCGGGGCTCGGCCAAAGTAAGGCCGGCATCGGCACGCGCTATCAGCCGGCGTGATCGGGTTTTGGGATAGCAGGAATTTGGGGACAGCATGTTGTTGAAGGGAAAGAAGGTCGTGGTCGTCGGTGGCTCCTCGGGGATCGGGCTTGCCACCGCGGAAATGGCCAAGCACGAAGGCGCCGACGTGATCATTGCCTCGCGCAATGTCGCGAAGCTCGATGCGGTCGCGGAAAAACTCAACGTGGTGGCGATCCCTGCCGACGTCACCAGCGACCAGAGCGTGGTCGACCTGTTCCGCCGCGCTGGATCAGTCGATCATGTCGTGGTGACCGCGGCGCAGCTGAAGACCGGACCGTTCAGGACGGTGTCGATGGACGACGTCCGCGCCACCATGGAGAGCAAGTTCTGGGGCGCCTGGCGGGTTGCGCGTGCGGCAGACATCCGATCCGGCGGCTCGCTGACGCTGGTGTCGGGATTCCTCAGCGTTCGGCCGCGGCCGAACTCGGCCATCGTCGGTTCGGCCAATGGCGCGCTGGAGTCGTTGTCGCGCGCGCTGGCGCTGGAGCTTGCGCCGGTGCGGGTCAACGCGGTGTCGCCGGGCGTGATCGACACGCCGATCCGCGCCGCGATGCCGGAAGAGGCACGGCGCGACATGCTGGCGAAGACGGCGGCAAGCCTGCCTGTGGGGCGGGTCGGGCAGGGCGAGGACATCGCCCGGCAAATCCTGGCGTTCATGGCCAACGGCTTTGCCACGGGATCGATCGTCTATATCGACGGCGGCGCGCTGGTGAGCTGAACGCCGCGGATTGCGAGAGGGAGCACAATCATGGCTTCGGAGTTGGGCGGCGCCTTCATCCGCAACATTGCCGAAGTGCCCTGGCGCGAATTCCCCAACCATTTTGGCGGCGCGCTGTCCAAGCCGCTGGTGATGCCGGAGACCGCGGGCTCACGACATATCGACTACCGCATCTCCATGTACCAGCCGATGGCGCATGTCGCGCGCCACAAGCACCAGGTGCAGGAGCAGGTCTACCACGTGCTCGAAGGCGAGGGGCTGATGGAGATCGCGGGCAAAAACCATGTCGTGCGCAAGCACGATTACATCTTCCTGCCGCCGGGCGTGGAGCACGCGATCTCGAATTCCGGACTCGTTGACCTCGTCTTCCTGGTGATCACTTCACCGGTCACGGACGACGCGAAGCCCGTCTGAGCAGCACCGCGTGCCGCAAAAACACATCGGGCGCGCCGGTTGATCCGGTGCGCCCGATGGGTTTCTATGCGTGATGAATCAGTAGTAAGCGCGGCGGCAAACAGTGCCGTAATAGGGGTCCCACCAGCAGCGCCGCGGGGCCACATACCCGTACCCGTAGTAGGCGCGCGGGGCATAGATGCCGCGATAGCCCAAGCCGCGACCGCGAACAAATCCGCCGCGATAGCCAAAGCCGCCGCGGCCCCGCGCCTGAGCCGGCGTGGTCGTGGTGCCGACGAGGATCGCCGACGTGCCGACGACGTAGACAAACAGCAGCGCCACCGCCGCCAGGCAGCGCGTCAGGAAATTATAGCGTTTGGCCATTGAGATCTCCCGGCATTCCCAACGCACCAAACCGCGTGATGCGATCCCACAATTACGCGCGGGATCGGGATTCGGTTCGACTGCGCCAAGACTTTCTTTCTGGAAGGTTCAATTTTTCGACGAAGGTTCTTCGAAGGTTCTTCGAAGGTTCTTGGAGTCGCGTGAGACTTTATTGACGCGTCAGAGTAAGGTCAAGCATGCAAGTCGTTCATATACATTGCTAAAATCGGCTTCGCCGATGAACGCTGGATGAACGGTTGTGCGTTGCGGCAACGGCCTTCCGTAGAATGCCGCCGCGCATCCCCAGTCTCGACACGATCGTAGGCTTGAGCCCGAGAGCGTTTCCTTTCAGAAAGTGCCCATGCCCAAACAACATACGTATGTTCTCGGTCTCAACACCTATGACCACGACGTCAGCGCGTGCCTGCTGCGCGACGGCGCCATCGCATTTGCGATCAGCAAGGAGCGGCTGACGCGCGAAAAGCACGCCACCGGTTTCTACAAGGAGGTGATCGACTATTGCCTCGAGGCCGAAGGCATCACGCTCGATGACGTCGATCTCGTCGTGCGCAATTGCTACATCATGCCGGTGCCCGACATGGAGACGCGGCTGACCTATCAGGACATGCCGGGCTTCATGTCGCCGCCCGAGCGCGAGCAGGCCGCGCAACATCCGTACTTCCGATCCAATTCCGACAAGGTCGTTTCGATCTCGCATCATCTGGCGCATGCGTATAGCGCCTTTGCCGCCTCGCCGTTCGAGGAGGGCGCGGTGATGATCGTCGATGGCGTCGGCAGCTATCGTGCCGATGCGATGGATAAGGCGCCGGGAGACGACAAGGGCAATCCGCTGGCGCGGGAATCCGAGAGCTATTACCGCTTCTCCGGCACGCAGCTCGAATGCCTGAAGAAGGTATGGCTGGAGCCGTCGCGCGGCATGCTCAACGAGGAATTCTATAGCATGCCGGGATTGGGCGCGCTGTACAGCCGCGCTTCGACCTACGTGTTCGGCGACTGGAACAAGTGCGGCGAGCTGATGGGCCTTGCGCCTTATGGCCGCCGCGATCAGGTCAAGAGCCTGCTTGAGATGGACGGCGGCGAGTTGCGCGTGCCGCCGTGGAATGCCGAGTTCAAGCGGCCGTATTTCGTGGGCGCCGGCGACTGGGAAAAGCACCCGGCGATGCGGCACTGGGAAGATCTGGCCTGGCGGGTGCAGGACGACACCGAGAACGTGCTGCTGGCGCGCACGCGCTGGCTGCGCGAGACCACCGGCGCAAAGAATCTCGTGCCTCGCCGGCGGCGTCGCGCTCAATTGCGTCGCCAACGGCCGGATCGCGCGCGAAGGCGGGTTCGAGAATGTCTGGATCCAGCCCGCGGCCGGCGACGACGGCATCGCCATCGGCTGCGCCTATTATGGCTGGCTCGAGGTGCTGAAGCAGCGTCGCACCTATGTGATGGAGCATGCTTATACTGGGCGCACTTACGGCGAGCACGAGATCGTCAACGCGCTGCAGAAGCCGCTGGTGCGCATTCAGATCAATCCGGTGCGCAGCGACGACATCTGCCGCGACACCGCAAAGCTGCTCGCCGACCAGAAGGTGATCGGCTGGTTTCAGGACCGTTCCGAATTCGGGCCGCGCGCGCTCGGCAACCGCAGCTTGATCGCCGATCCCCGCCGGGCCGAGATGAAGGACATCCTCAACAGCCGCGTGAAGCACCGGCAGGCGTTTCGGCCGTTCGCGCCGATCGTGCTGGCCGAGCGGATGCAGGACGTGTTCGAGGGCGAGGAGGATTCGCCCTTCATGCTGATCGCAAAGCCGGTCCGTCCCGAGTGGCGCGACAAAATTCCGGGCATCGTGCATGTCGATGGCACCGCGCGGGTGCAGACCGTGCGCGAGGCGACCAATCCAAAACTCTATCGGCTGCTGAAGAAGTTCGAGGCGCTCACCGGCGTGCCCGTGCTGATCAACACGTCCTTCAACGTCAAGGGCGAGCCGATCGTGGAGACGCCGCAGGACGCGATGATCTGCTTCCTCACCACCGGTATCGACCATCTGGTGCTGCACGACACGCTGATCTCGAAGAACGCGATGCATCGCGTGGTGGCCCCGCTGGTGAAGGTGTTCACCGATGTCGGCGCCGTGGTGGCGCAGAGCGCGCAGCCGGGGTAGCGCGATTTGGTTTAGCCTCGGCGCCTCATGGTGAGGAGTGCGTCTTCGCGCGTCTCGAACCATGAGGCCACAGGCGGGCCTGCATCCTTCGAGACGCCGCTTGCGCGGCTCCTCAGGATGAGGAGCCAGCAGGGATCACGCCGCCGTTGCGGCGGGCTTCACAGGCGCCTTCTGCGGTTTGTCCTGCCGCTTCGACCACGAGATGTAATAGGCCACCAGCGTCATGATCGAGATGCCGGCGATGCTGACCAGCACCTGCACGAAGACGGAGCCCGAACTCAGCGACAGCAGGAAGTGCGCGACGAACGACAGGAACACGCCGACGCAGAACACGGCGAGCGACTGCTGGCCGCAGACCACGACCGGATCCCACACCTTCCATTCCAGCCCCGGCCAGTCCTTCGGCACGAACCGCACCACCATGATCACGATCACCACGAAGTGGATGAAGCGGTAGGGCGCCAGGAACGTCTTGTCGTTCGGATTGAAGGTCGAATACAGCCAGCGCGGGAACAGCGCGCCGAAATCCGGGAATTTGCCGGCCATGGTCATGACCAGCGCCAGGATCAGATAGGCGATGCAGAACCACAGCGTGTATTTCGAGTTGATGATGGCGACCGATTTTCGCGCGCCGCCCATCGCGCACCAGGCGCCGAACACGAACAGCACCTGCCAGGCCAGCGGGTTGAAATACCAGGTGCCGGCGGGATAGGCCGGGAAATTCCAACCCATCTGGCGCGTGACCAGCCACAGCACGATCGAGATCACCATGGTCAGATCAGGCTGGCGCAGCATGAACCACAGCACCGGCGGGAACAGGCCCATCAGCACGATGTAAAGCGGCAGCACGTCGAGATTGACCGGCTTGAACTTCAGGAACAGGCCCTGCCGCAAGGTTTCGGTGGCCTGGTCGACGAGGCCCGCCACGTTGAACTCGTTGATCATCTCGGAGTCGCCGAAGCGCAGCGCGAGATAGGTGATCGCGGCGATGTAGATCACGAACAGGATGATGTGGGCGACATAGAGCTGCCAGACGCGCTTGGTCAGGCGGGTGGCGCCGACGATGAAGCCGCGGTCGAGCATCATCCGCGCATAGACAAAGGAGGCGGTGTAGCCGGAGATGAAAACGAAGAGGTCGGCGGCATCCGAGAAGCCGTAATTCCGCGTCGTGACCCAGTTCACGACGTTGTCGGGGATGTGGTCGAGGTAGATCGCCCAGTTGGCGACCCCGCGGAACAGGTCGAGCCGGAGGTCACGTCCTTTGTCGGGCAGGATGGCGTTGATTTTCATGGATGCCGGCTCGAGGTGATGCGTTCGGGAGGGTAGCACGGGCGCCGCAGGTCGGGTGCGGATGGCAGATTGTCACAGCGCAGCATAATGACTATACCGGTCGTGAAAAGCGATGACGTCGGGGCAGGAATCACCGATCAAATCCCTGAAAGGTGTTTCTATACTATCCCGGCGATTTCCGCCTGCAATCTGCCGACCTCACGGGGCCCGACTATCCATGACTGCACGCATCTACAAGCCCGCCAAGAACGCGATGCAATCGGGCCGGGCCAAGACCAAGGAATGGCAGCTGGACTACGAGCCGGAACAGCCGCAGTCGGTCGAGCCCCTGATGGGCTGGACCTCGTCCGGCGACATGAAGCAGCAGCTCACCATCCACTTCGACAGCAAGGAAGACGCGGTCGCCTATTGCGAGCGCAAGGGCATTGCCTACCAGGTGATCGAGCCGAAGGGGTCGGCGCACCGCCAGGTCGCCTATGCCGACAATTTTGCGTTCCGCCGCGGCGAGCCCTGGACGCATTAAGGTTGGACGCACTAAGGGCTGGACGCACTAGGCGGACGGCGCCAGATCCGCTGGGATCGGCAACTGGGCGTCCTTGGACAGGCCGAGCACGGGATAGGTCCTGATCGTCCTGATCTCGGCCATCGCCGCGAACTGCAGCAATTGCTGATGCAAGCCCTCGGCGTTGCGCGCCACGCATTTCAGCAGGAAGTCGGCGTCGCCCGAGAGCTGCCAGCACTGCAGCACCAGCGGGTTTCCCGCAATCGCCGTCTCGAACGCCTGCACGCTGCTTCGCGCCTGGCTGGTCAGCTGGATCAGGACGAACGACGTCACCTCATAGCCCGAGCAGCCGCTCGTTCAAGCGCAGCGCGGATCGCCCGGATAAAGCCGCGGGCGAACAACGAACGGACGCGCCGCAGCGAGGGCGGCTGGGACAGGCCGACGCGGCTGGCGAGCTCGTTGTTGCGGATGCGGCCGTCCTGCTGCAGCTCGGACAGGATTTTCAGGTCGATGGCATCGAGCGGCGGCTGATCGGTCATCGCCCGGCCATCTAATGCGCCGCAACGGGACGCGCCGGCCGGCGCTTGCCGCGCGCGGCTTGCGGCGCGGCGAGGGGGCTCACGCCCGACAGCACCAGCTTTTCGTGCGCGGCGACGATCGCCTCCCGGGTCAGCCGGCCGCCGGGCCGGTACCAGGAGCACAGGCCGGTCAGGAGCGCGATGATCGCAAACGTCGCCACCTGGATGTCGCCGATCTCGAAGGCGCCTTGCTCGACGCCGTCGGCGAGGATCGCCGCCAGCCGCTGCTCATAGGCGCCGCGCAGCGCCACGATGGTCTCGTAGTTTTTCGGCTCCAGGCTGCGCAGCTCGGAATTGGCGATGAACACCTCGCGCTTGCGCGTCATGTGATAGGTGACATGGAAGGCGACAAAGGCGCGCAGCCGTTCCTCCGGCGCCTGCTTGCCGTCGAGCGCGCGGTCGAGCTGGCGCAACAGCTCGTTGATGTGGTCCTGGATCAGGTCGAACAGCAGTTCCTGCTTGGTCGAGATGTGGTTGTAGAGCGAGCCTGCCTGGATGCCGACTTCGGCGGCGAGCTGGCGCAGGCTCATGGCCTCATAGCCGTGCTCGAAGATCAGGCGCAGCCCCGCCTTGCGGATCGCCTCCATGGTCTTGGGGCCGTATGAGCCGACCGTGCGCGACATTGGTCCTCAGGGAGTGATCTTGTCCGCATGAAACAAGCGAACGTCCGTATATTTATTGCACGAAATAGCTGCAATTTCAATGCGCTGTCGGCAGATATTGCGGCGATCAAATAAGTACTTGAGATCAAGATTAAAAAACGTATGATCGTTTAATTCAAGGGAGCGAAAAATGACCTCGGGGACGGCACGCCGCAAAGATGATAGAGCCTGTCGCGTGCCCGCACCGAGACGCCGTTTTGCTCCGTCTTGAAGCCATCCCGACGGCTCCGTAGCATCAAAAGAAAAGCGCCGACCATGCCGCTTCATTCCACCATCGACCCATCGTCATCCGAATTCGCGCGCAACGCCGACGTCATGCGCAGCCTGGTCGAGCGAGTTGCGCGACAAGCTCAAGGAGGTGTCTGGCGGCGGCGGCGAAGTTTCCCGCAAGCGCCACACCTCGCGCGGCAAGATGCTGGCGCGCGACCGCGTCGACCTGCTGGTCGATCCCGGCACGGCTTTTCTCGAGCTGTCGCCGCTGGCGGCCAACGGCCTCTATGGCGGCGACGTGCATTCGGCGAGCGTCATCACCGGCGTCGGGCGGATCTCGGGCCGCGAATGCGTCATCGTCGCCAATGACGCCACCATCAAGGGCGGCACCTATTATCCGCTGACCGTGAAGAAGCATCTGCGCGCGCAGGACATCGCGCGGCAGAACAATCTGCCTTGCGTCTACATGGTGGATTCCGGCGGCGCCTTCCTGCCGATGCAGGACGAGATCTTTCCGGACGAGCGGCACTTCGGCCGCATCTTCTACAACCAGGCGCAGATGTCGTCGCAAGGCATTCCGCAGATCGCCATCGTGATGGGCTCCTGCACGGCCGGCGGCGCCTATGTGCCGGCGATGTCGGACGAGAGCATCATCGTGCGCAATCAGGGCACCATCTTCCTCGGCGGCCCGCCGCTGGTGAAGGCCGCGACCGGCGAGGTCGTGACCGCCGAAGAGCTCGGCGGCGCCGACGTGCATTCGCGCCAGTCCGGCGTCACCGATCACTACGCCCAGAACGACGCGCATGCGATCGGCATTGCGCGGCGCATCGTCGCGACCTTGAAGAAGCCTGCAGCCCGCCGTGCTCAACATGCGCGAGCCGCGCGAGCCGCTGTTTGCGGCCGAAGAAATCTACGGCGTCGTCTCCGCCGACGGCCGAAAACCGTTCGATGTGCACGACATCATCGCGCGCATCGTCGACGGTTCCGAGTTCGACGAGTTCAAGAAGCTCTATGGCACGACCCTGATCTGCGGCTTTGCCCATATCTGGGGCTATCCGGTCGGCATCATCGCCAACAACGGCATCCTGTTCAGCGAGAGCTCGCTGAAGGGCGCGCATTTCATCGAGCTGTGCTGCCAGCGCGGCATTCCGCTGGTGTTCTTGCAGAACATCACCGGCTTCATGGTCGGCAAGAAATACGAGGCCGGCGGCATCGCCCGCGACGGCGCCAAGCTGGTGACGGCGGTGGCGACCGCCGGCGTGCCGAAATTCACCGTCGTGATCGGCGGCTCCTACGGCGCCGGCAATTACGGCATGTGCGGCCGCGTCCTACAGCCCGCGCTTCCTCTGGCTGTGGCCGAACGCGCGCATCTCCGTGATGGGCGGCGAGCAGGCCTCGATGGTGCTGAGCCAGGTGCGGCGCGACGGCATCGAGGCCAAGGGCGAGAGCTGGTCGGCCGAGGAAGAGGAGAAATTCCGCGAGCCGATCCGTGCGCAATACGAAAAGCAGGGCAATCCCTATTACGCCACCGCGCGGCTGTGGGACGACGGCGTGATCGATCCCGCCGACACGCGGCTGGTGCTCGGCCTTGGACTGTCGGCGGCAGCGAATGCGCCGATCGAGCCGACGAAGTTCGGCCTGTTCAGGATGTGATGCGATGACGAGCAAGATGTACCGTCGCTTCGGCACGCTGCTGATCGCCAACCGCGGCGAGATCGCCTGCCGCGTCATCCGCACCGCGCGCGCCATGGGCCTGCGCACGGTCGCCGTCTATTCCGAGGCCGATGCCGGCGCGATGCATGTCGCGATGGCCGATAGCGCGGTGCTGCTCGGGCCGGCGCGGGCGCGCGACACCTATCTCAACATCGAACGCGTGCATCGAGGCGGCGCAGAAGACCGGCGCCGAGGCGATCCATCCCGGCTACGGCTTCCTGTCCGAAAATGCCGAGTTCGCGGAGGCCTGCGCCAAGGCCGGCATCGTCTTCGTCGGCCCGACCGCCGCGATGATGACGGCGATGGGCTCGAAATCCGGCTCCAAGAAGCTGATGGAAAAGGCCGGCGTGCCGCTGGTGCCCGGCTATCACGGCGACGATCAGGACGAGGCGACGCTGGCGAAGGCGGCCGAGAAGGCCGGCTTCCCCGTGCTGGTCAAGGCATCGGCCGGCGGCGGCGGCCGCGGCATGCGCGTGGTGCGCTCGCAAGGACGAGCTGGGGCCGGCGATCGTCAGCGCCAAGCGCGAGGCCAAGGCCGCGTTCGGCGACGACCGCATGCTGATCGAGAAATATGTCGACAATCCCCGCCACATCGAGGTGCAGATCATCGGCGACAGCCACGGCAATCTGCTGTCGCTGTTCGAGCGCGAATGCACGCTGCAGCGCCGCCACCAGAAGGTGATCGAGGAAGCGCCGTCGCCGACGCTCAACGCCAAGCAGCGCGAGGCCGTCTGCGAGGCGGCGCGCAAGGCGGCCGGCGCGGTGAACTATGTCGGCGCCGGGACCATCGAGTTCGTCTCCGACGGCAAGGACGTGTTCTTCATCGAGATGAACACCCGCCTGCAGGTCGAGCATCCCGTGACGGAATTGATCACCGGCATCGATCTCGTCGAATGGCAGCTCCGCGTCGCCTTCGGCGAGAAGCTGCCGCTGACGCAGGACCAGATCAAGCTGAACGGCCATGCCATCGAGGCGCGGGTCTACGCCGAAAACCCGCAGAAGAATTTCATGCCCTCGGTCGGCCGCATCAAGACCTGGCGCACGCCTGCCGGAAGGTCGACGGCCTGCGCATCGACGCCGGCTATCGCAGCGGCGATGCGGTCTCGCCTTACTACGACGCCATGCTGGCAAAGGTGATCGCCTGGGCGCCGACCCGCGAGGTCGCGATCGACAAGCTCAACCGCGGGCTGGAGGAGAGCGATGTCCGCGGCATCGTCACCAATATTCCCTTCCTGTCGGCGCTGGTGACGCATCCCAAGGTGCGCTCCAATCCAGATCGACACCGGCTTCATCGAGCGCGAGCTGAAGAGCCTGACCGAGACCACGCCGCCGGCCGGCGATCTCGAACTCTGCGCGGCGGTCGCGGCCATCCTGGTCGACGAGCAGAAGGCCGCCGTGGCCACTTCGCCGTGGCAGACGTTTGGCTGGCAGCCGGTCGGCCGCCGCCAGCGCGTGTTCTCGTTCCGGCAAGGGCCGGGCGCCGAGCACAAGGTGACCTTGCACTATGGCAGCGGCACGCCGACGCTGTCGGTCGGCAAGCACGAGATCGCGATGACGTTCGCGGCCGTCGATGGCGGCTTCGACATGACGCTCGACGGCGTGAAGTCGCGCGTCGCCTCTGTCGTCGAGGGCCACGAACTCTATCTGCGCACGCGCAACGGCCGCTTCGACCTGCATTGGGTCGATCCGTTCGGCGGCGAGACCGAGGAGCAGGTCGGCGAGGACAAGATCGTGGCGCCGCTGCCGGGCACCGTGGTCGCGCTGCTGGCGCAGGAGGGGGAAAAGCTCGAGAAGGGTGCGGCGATCCTCACCCTCGAAGTCATGAAGATGGAGCAGACCTTGCGCGCGCCCTATGCGGGCATGCTGAAGAAGATCAAATGCAAGGTCGGCGATATCGTCGGCGAAGGCGTCGAGCTTGCCGAGGTCGAGAAGGCTTCCTGACCATGAGCGAGACCGTCCGCATCGTCGAGGTCGGCCCGCGCGACGGCCTGCAGAACGAGAAGACGCCGGTCAGCGTCGCCGACCGGATCGCCTTCATCGAGGCGCTGATCGGCGCGGGGCTCAATCCGATCGAGGTCGGCGCGTTCGTCTCGCCCAAGGCGATCCCGCAGATGGTGGGCTCGGCCGAGGTGCTGCAAGGGGTGAGCGGCCACGCCGGCGCCGAATTCCACGTGCTGGTGCCGAACGAGAAGGGCTACGAGGCCTCGCAAGCGGCCGGAGCAAAAGTCATTGCGGTGTTCGCGGCGGCCTCCGAAGGATTTTCGCGCGCCAATATCAATTGCACCGTTGCGGAGTCGATCGACCGCTTCAAGCCGGTGTTGGCGCGCGCGAAGGCCGACGGCATCAAGGTGCGCGGCTATATCTCCTGCGTGCTCGGCTGCCCCTATGACGGCGAGATCAAGCCGCAGGCCGTCGTCGATGTCGCGAAAACGCTGTTCGATCTCGGCTGCTACGAAATCTCGCTCGGCGACACCATCGGCGTCGGCACCGCGGCCAAGGCGCGGCAACTGCTGCGCGCGGTGTCCGGCGAGGTGCCGATGGCAAAACTCGCGATGCATTTCCACGACACCTACGGCCAGGCGCTGGCCAATCTCTATGCCGGGCATGGAGGAGGGTTGCCGCGTCATCGATTCCGCCGCTGGCGGTCTCGGCGGCTGCCCCTACGCGCCCGGCGCCACCGGCAATGTCGCGACCGAAGACGTCGTCTACATGCTGGAGGGCATGGGGGTTAGCGACCGGCATCGATATGGCGAAGCTGGTCGCCGCGACCAACACGATCAGCAAGCTGATCGGCCGCCCGCCGGTCAGCCGGGTCGCCGCCGCGCTCAACGCAAAGCGGCGCGCCGCGGGAGGATAAGGTCGTGGCCCGTAGCGCATCGCTGATGGATCTGATGCGGGCGATTGTCGCCGTTGACGCGAAGGCGGTTTCGCGGTTGCTCGAGGTGTCGCCGGATTTGGCAACTGCTGCGCTCGACGAGGGTGCAACGCGCCAGGGTGCGAAGGACTACTGGTTCGCTGAGATCGGCCACTACGTCTACAAGGGCGACACCGCCCTGCATGTTGCGGCCGCGGCTTACCGGCACGCGATCGTCCGCAAGCTCATCGATGCCGGCGCCAATGTTAGCGCGAGAAACCGGCGTGGCGCGGAGCCGCTGCACTATGCCGCCGACGGCGGGCCGGGTTCGCCGTCATGGGATCCGCGGGCGCAGGCGGCGACGGTCGCCGTGCTGATCACCGCAGGCGCCGATCCCGATGCGATCGACAATAGCGGCGTAGCGCCACTGCATCGTGCCGTTCGCACGCGCTGTACCGGCGCTGTGCAGGCACTGCTGGATGGCGGCGCGGATATCAGTCGCAAGAACAAGAGCGGCTCGACGCCGATGCGGCTGGCGACGCTGACGACCGGCCGCGGCGGCAGTGGTTTGGCCGAAGCGAAAGCGCAGCAGGCCGAGATCGTGCGCCTGCTGGAAAGCCACGGCGCACGATAAGGCTATCTTCCCCGTCAGGCCCCATCACGAGATCGGGCAGCCAGGTCGAGATCTGCGGGACGAAGCACAGCAGCAGCACGGCAATCATCATCAGGATGACGAAGGGCAGCGTGCCCCAGATCACCTCAATCAGCGGGATGTCGGGTGCGACATTGCGGATGACGAAGATGTTGAGTCCCACCGGCGGGTGGATCAGGCCCATCTCCATCACGATGGTCATGACCACGCCAAACCAGATGATGTCGAAATGCGCTTCGCGCAACGGCGGCAGGATGATCGGCGCGGTCATCAGGATGATCGACACCGGCGGCAGGAAGAAGCCGAGCACGACCACCATCACCAGGATCGCGGCCAGCAATTCCCAGCGCGGCAGGTGCATGGCGATGATCGCCTGCGCCGCCGACTGCGAGATGTGCAGATAGCTCATCACGTAGGAATAGAGCAGCGACATGCCGATGATCATCATCAGCATGGTGGAATCGCGGATCGTCGCCTTGATGATCGGGGCAAGATCGCTCGGCTTCCACACGGTGTAGATCGCAGCGATCAGGAACAGCGCGAGCAGCCCGCCGAGACCTGCGGTCTCCGACGGCGTCGCATAGCCGCCATAGAGCGCGATCATCACGCCGGTCAGCAGCAGCACGAACGGGATCACCCGCGGCAGCATGGTGAAGCGCTCGGCCATGGTGAAATCGTCGCGGTGCAGGATCGCGGCTTCCGTGCCGGTCTTGTCGTAGAGCTCCTGCGCGAGACGGAATTCCTTGCGGAAGCGGAACACGGCGTAGATGCCGAACAGCGAGACCAGCAGCAGGCCCGGGCCGATGCCGGCAAGGAACAGCCGGCCCAGCGACTTTTCCGCGGCGACCGCGAACAGGATCATGGTGATCGAGGGCGGCAGCAGGATGCCGAGCGTGCCGCCGGCGGCGATGATGCCGGCGGCAAGGCCGCCGGAATAGCCGCGCTTGCGCATCTCGGGGATGCCGGCCGAGCCGATCGCCGCACAGGTGGCGGGCGAGGAGCCGGCCATCGCGGCGAACAGCGCGCAGGCAAAGACGTTGGCAACGCCGAGCCCGCCGGGAATGCGGTGCAGCCAGGCATGCAGCGCCGAATAGAGATCCTGCCCGGCGCGCGACTGGCCGATCGCCGCGCCCTTGAGGATGAACAGCGGGATCGACAGCAGCGTGATCGAGGCCATTTCCTCGTACACGTTCTCCGTCACGGTATCGAGCGAGGCTGATGGCATGTAGATCGCCATGAAAACCACGGCGACCGCGCCGAGCGCGAACGCAATGGGCATGCCCGAGAACATCGCAAACAGGGTCGCCACCCCGTAAGAGATGCCGATGCCAAGAACCGTCATCGGCGCTGCGCTCCGGTCAGGGGAAGGATGATCTGCAGCAGAAGCTGCAGGCACAGCAGCAACATGCCGAGCGCCATCAGCACATAGGGGATGGTAAGCGGCGGCGACCACATGGAGTTGGAGACCTTGCCGTCTACCCATGCCTCATGCGCGAGCGTGAAGGACTTCCAGGTGAAGAAGGCGCAGAAGGCAAGGCTTGCGACGTCGACCAGCCACAGGCGAATGCGGTTGGCGAACGGCGACATCAGGGTCGTGAACGCCTCGATGGCGACGTGGCCGCGCTGGCTCTGCACATAGGCCGCCGTCATGAAGGTGGCGCCGACCAGCAGAAACACCGCCGCCTCGTCCTGCCAGTAGTTCGGGCTCTTGAACAAGGCGCGGCCGAGCACGCTGTAGCTCAGGATCACGCAGGCCGCGACCAGCGCGATGCCGGCCAGGATGACGATCAGGCGGTTGCAAAAATCAAGGACGCGGCCGAGTCCGGCCACGAGCGGGTTGCTCGTGGCCGGTAACTTGACTTCGACTTGATCCGGAATCGGACCATGCATCATGCAGAGACGTCGCTCGCGAGCTTCAGGAGATTGGCTGACGCAGCTGTCTTAGCACTATAATCCTTCCAGGCGGTATCGCGCGCAATGTCGCGCCACTTGCCGACGGTCGCGATATCGAGCTTGCTGACCTTGGCGCCGGCCTTCTCGTAGACCTTGGCCACCTCGATATCGTCGTCCTGGGCGCCCTTCTTGCCGAAGGCTTCAAGTTCGGCACCGACGGTCATGATGATGTCCTGCTGGTTCTTCGGCAGCTTGTCGAAGATCGCCTTCGACATCAAAAGCGGCTCCAGCATGAACCAGTAGGAGGCGCCGGCGCCCGACGTCAGGGATTTGGCGACTTCCTCCAGGCGGAACGAGATCAGGCTGGTAGAAGAGGTGATACCGGCATCGCAGGCGCCGGTCTGCATCGCCGCATAGAGTTCGTTCGAGGGCACCGAGAGCACGGCAGCGCCGGCGGTCTGCAGCACCATGTCCATCTCGCGCGAGCCGCCGCGCACCTTCAGGCCCTTGGCGTCTTCCGGCGCCACGATCGGCTTGGAGCGGCTGGCGACGCCGCCGGCCTGCCAGACCCAGGTCAGGATGATGATGCCCTTGTCGGCGAGGAAGTCGGTCAGCGCCTTGCCGACCGGCTGGCCCTTCCACTTCAGGCCCTGGTCGTAGGTCGAGACCAGGCCCGGCATCAGGCCGATATTGGTTTCCGGCAGTTCGCCGCCGGCATAGGGCAGGGGGTAGAGGCTGACATCGAGCGCGCCCTTGCGCATCGCCGAGAACTGCGCGTTGGTCTTGACCAGCGAGGAGTTCGGATAGACGTCGCCCGCGATTTCGCCGCTCGAACGCTTGGCCACTTCAGCCGCGAACATTCGGCACAGGCGGTCGCGGAAATCGCCCTTGTCGATGGTGCCGCCCGGAAACTGGTGCGAGATCTTCAGCGTGGTGGCGGCGTGCGCGGTGCCGATGCCAAAGCGCAGAATGGCGGGTGCGGCGACCGCAGTGGCGAGGACGTGGCGGCGTGTAAGCATGGGTGTCTCCCCTTTGAGGCGTTTTTGATTGAAAATCCGGACCCGGCCGTGAGCGCATTTTAGCCGGTATCGATCCGGAATTTCTCTCATCTGAAAGTTCGAAGCCGGTCTAGGTCAAAGCCCGGCGCGGCGGCAAGCGAGGTCTTTTGCTGCGCCGCACACCCGGATTTCGGAAGGCCTGTGGCAGTGAAGTCTGACCACACTAGGTCCAACCCCGAACCTGCCGAAATCCTACTGAGCCCGCAAAAGTGCCTTTCAAGAGTTCGTTACAAGGCGGAAATCGGGCGGACCGCGGGTAACAAACGGCCGGCTTGTCGCGTCGGGTGGGAAGCGGCGAACGTCGCTTCAACTGTCTCAAACAAGGACGACCAACCGATGACCAACAACTCCCGTATCGCGCTCGGCGTTTCCGCCGCCCTGGTTTCGCTCAGCCTCGCGCTTTCGCCCTCTTTCGCCGAGGACAAGATGGGCAAGGGCGACGCGATGAAGAAGGAAGATTCCATGTCCAAGGATGCCATGAAGAAGGACGATGGCATGGCGAAGAAGGACGGGATGAAGAAAGACAACGCTATGTCCGACGGCATGAAGAAGGACGACGGCATGAAGAAGAACTGACGTTTCGTCGGCTCTCGCGCAGGTCCGCCGCGTCTCCGCGGCGGGCCTGTGGCATTTTGGCGCTACTTCTTCGTTTTGCCGCGATCCTTGCGGGCGGCGTAACGCGCATCGCGCTTGGCCTTCTGTTCCGCCTCGTTCGCCACGGCGCGCGCGGCTTCCTCTTCCTTCTCCCGTGCGATCCGGGTGGCCTCGGCGGCAGCGGCTTCCGCATCGCGCTTCTTCTTTTCGACCTTTTCGGCGTCGCGGGCTTCCTTGGCCTTGGCGCGGCTGGCCGCCGCCGCCGCCCGCTCGGCCTCGCGCGCCTTCACCGCGGGATCGTCCGCGGCCGGCCGGGCGCGGAATTTATCCAGGATTTTCTGCCGCGCCTCGGCCGCCGTTTTCTGACGGTCGGAAAAATTCGGTTCCTTGAATCCGCTCATGGGGCCCTGTCGTCAAATTCGGGTTCGAATGGGATCGGCCGCTGCGCCGATTTGACCGCCTCAGTAGGTGAACCCGCGGCAAAATGCCAGCGTCCAAAACAGGAGGCAGAGCAGGGGGAGATTGTGTGAATAGCAACAAATGGCCGAAAGTGATGCTGATGAGCGCGGTCACCTCGATCTGGCTGCTCTATGACATCTCGACCGCCAGCGAGGCGCCGCGGCTGCTGCTCGCCATCGTGCAATATTCGCTTCTGACCTGCGCCCTGGTCGCACTGGTAGGCTCCGCGGTGATGTACGCCACGGATCGCTGAGGAAGGCCGCCGCTGACGGAACTCAAGACCCTCAGACGCCGCTGCGCCGTCCGACCGCTGGACTCAAGATCTTGGGTCCCAGTACCTTGCTCACCGTCGCCGTCGTCATCGCCACGCGATCGGACATCCGCTGGTCGGCCAGCCGTTCGCGCGCGTTTTCCCTGATCATGAGATCGATCAGATCGAGCCGCTTTCGCTCGTCGACCGCCTCAGCCAGCAGCTTCTGGTAACGCGTGTAGTCGTAGCCCGCGTCCTGCTTGCTCATCGTACGCCCCCGTACGCCCTTCCCCGCAACGAGTGTTTCCGAAGCCGCCCCTGGCCGCAACGGAATTGCGTGAGTTGTCCAAGGGTTTCCCGCGGGTTGTGCAGGAGTGTTGCAGCGGCGCTCCGCCCCGGCTGCCGAAAAGGCTGGTCGCTTGTGATCTCGATCACAAAGGCCGGGGCGGGGATGTCCTATGTTTTGCGTGGCGCGCTGATGAGGAGCGCAAACCATGACTTCCATTTTCCGAATGCCGGGACGGATCGCCGCCTGCGTTGCGGTGGTGACGCTGGTCGCCATTACGGCGGCCGTGGCGATCGGAATGACCCATCCCGAGCCGGTCCCCAGCGGCATGCTGGGGCCGGACTGGCAATGCACCCGCCTGGCCCTGGTGTTCACGTCCTGCACCCGCATTGCCGCGGCGAAGGCTGCCTCCGTCGCCGGCGGCAAGGCCCTCTGTCCGCGCCGCCCGCTGGCGCTCGGAATGGCCGACATTGGCGCGTCGCGTTAGCGGCGAGGCCGCATACAACCTCTGAGAGGCGTCAGTCTGCCGCATATACCCGAAGCTCTTCGGGAACCCGGTTTAACGGGAATGAAACGGCATGGAACCTACCGTGGTCGGGACAAGCTCCGGTCGGGAGCCCGTATAGTTTAGGTATTTTTAGTTCTTTTGCCCGTATTTTGGTGCGGACGGAGACGCTTTGGCGTCTTTGTCGCCAAAAAGACTGGAGTGGCCGCCGATGTGCGGGTCGCCCTGGGCAAAAGAATTGCGACATCAGTCGCAATCGGCCCGACCAAACTTTTCTCCGCCATCACTGGCCACGCGAGCTTGCGCGCGTATCTTCCTGCGAGGAACAGTTCGTGTCCGTTGAAAAGTTTCTCAAAGAGCGTGCGATCAAGATCGCCGTCAACGGCAGCTACTCGCTGCCCAACTGGCACGATCGCGAGGGCAAGCCGCGCACCTTCGCCTGCCGCACCACGCGGGTGTCGCCGTTCCGCATGATGGTGGACGTGCCCGTGGTCGGCAAGGTCGGCGACCGCCTGACCTCATACTTTCCCGATTTCGGCAAGTTCGACGGCAGCATCAGCGACGTCATGGACGGCAGTTTCCTGCTCGATCTGGAAATGACGCAGGAG
This sequence comes from uncultured Alphaproteobacteria bacterium, assembly GCA_963726865.1. Lineage (GTDB taxonomy): Bacteria > Pseudomonadota > Alphaproteobacteria > Rhizobiales > Xanthobacteraceae > Bradyrhizobium. The sequence goes on from CAVSEE010000021.1 coordinate 486,666, forward strand.
ATGCGGGAGCGCTTTTCCGACAAGCTGGCCTGGCTCGCGAAGCGGCAGGCCGATCCCGCCGTCACCGAGGCCCGCAAGGACGCGCGGTTCATTCCGCCCAATTCCCACACCACGCTGACCATGGCCGACGGCAGCGTCCACACCTGTTTCATCATCGACGTCTCCGTGTCGGGCGTGGCGATATCGGCCGAGCAACACCCGCCGGTCGGCACGCCGCTGGCGGTCGGTGCCTGCGTCGGCCGGGTGGTTCGCGCACTTCCACAACGGTTTTGCCGTGAGGTTCGTCCAGACCTACGAACTCGCCGACGTCGGCCGCCTGATTTCGCGCGAGAGCGCGCCGGGGCGCAAGGTGAGCGAGGGCGCTGCCGAGGTGCCCGCGTGAGCGGAGGAGAGCGGCGTGACAACAAGCGCGTCGCCTTCGAGCGTCCGCCATCGGCGCAGTTGATGGCGATCGACGGCACCTGGCGGCGCGAATGCAGCATCTACGACGTATCGGATGACGGCGCCAAGCTCGCGGTCGGCTCCTCGATCGAGGGGCTGCAGCTCACCGAGTTCTTCCTGGTGCTGTCGTCGACCGGCCTTGCCTATCGCCACTGCCAGCTCGCCTGGGTGAACGGCGACCAGATCGGCGTGACATTCCTGAAGCGAGGCAAGAAGGCGGCGGGGCGCAAGTCGCGGGACAAGCATGCGAGCTGAGCGCTAGTCGCGCGTTGAAGCGATGGTTCGCTCCAGGCATACCCGCGCGAGCACGTTAAGTTCCTAATTTGCGCTTGCAGCCGCAGGTCGCTTCCGGAAAGGATTGGCCGGTGGCGAGAAAACTCAAAACGTTCCTGACTTCATTGGGCTTCTTCGATCAGGCCGTCGCGGCGCCGTCGATGAAGGCGGCGCTGGAGGCGTGGGGCGCGGACAGCAATCTCTTCCATCAGGGATTTGCCAGGGAAGTCGACGATCCCGCGATCGTCGAGGCCACGATGGCGCGGCCGGGTATCGTCCTCAAGCGCCCGATCGGCTCGAGCGGTCCCTTTCGGGAATCCGCCGAGCTCCCCACCGAACTGCCCGAGGAGAACAAGCGCGGCCAACGCCAACCCAAGCGGCCGGGCAAACGAACAGCTGCGCCGAAGAAAATCGACGGGCAGTCGGCGCGGCAGGCTGCGCTGGCCTTCGAGCGGGAGCAGGAAAAGCGCGACAGGGAACGCCGGGTCGAACAGGCGAGGCGCGAGAAGGAGAGGGCGCGCCGCGACAAGGCGGTTGCCAAGGCGCAGGCGGCGCTCGATGCCGCCGCGCGCGAACACGCCAGGAAAGCCGCTGCCATCGATCAGGCGCGTGCCGCCGTGGAGAAGCGGTCGGCGGAGGAGGATGCCCGCTGGCACAAACTGCGAAGCAGGCTGGAAGCGGAGCTGCGACGCGCACGCTCGCACTAACTACCGTGCCCGGGGCGCGCCACGGCTCCTGATATGGCTGCGCCGGCGGCAACCCCCTGAACAAAATATCGAAAACAACCCCATGCACAGTACTGGGGTCCGTCCCTGAGGGTGAGCCGGTAGTCGACGGCCGCTACGTCTTCCATTTGGACAAGGCAAACGGTGGTCCGCGCCGAGTGGGCATGACTATAATGCTGGCAAGTTGCCGTGTCGCTGATACCGGTCGCTGACACCGGATTGGGAGGAAGGCATGCCCAAAGGTTCGGACCTGATGGTCGCCGCGCTGGAGAACGAGGGCGTCGACCGCATCTTCGGCGTTCCCGGCGAGGAAAATCTCGACATGGTCGAGAGCCTGCGCAATTCCTCGATCAAGCTGGTGCTGACGAGGCACGAGCAGGGCGCCGCGTTCATGGCCGCGACCTATGGCCGGCTCACCGGCAAGCCCGGCGTATGCATCACGACGCTCGGGCCCGGTGCGCTCAACCTGACCACGGGTGCCGCCTATGCGCTGCTCGGCGCCATGCCGATGGTGATGATCACCGGGCAGAAGGGCATCATGACGAGCCGGCAGGCCGGCTTCCAGATCGTCGATGTCGTGACCGCCTTCAAGCCGCTGACCAAGATGGCGCGGCAGATCGTCAGCACCGCGACGATCCCGACATTGGTGCGCGATGCGTTCCGGATCGCCGCCGAGGAGCGGCCGGGGCCGGTGCTGCTGGAATTGCCGGAGGACATTGCAGGCGAGGAGGCCGACGCGACTGCGATGGTGCCGCCGCATCCGATCGAAATCCCGGTCGCTCACCGCGCCTCACTCGACCGCGCGGCCGAACTGATCCTGCAAGGCAAAGCGGCCGCTGATCATGCTCGGCGCAGCCGCCTCGCGGCCGCGCAGCACGGCGGGGATCAACGGCTTCGTTCGCCGCACCAAGATCCCGTTCTTCACCACCCAGATGGGGAAGGGGACGGCGGCGGGCGGCAGCAACCTCTATATGGGCACGGCGGCGCTCAGCGAGCGCGATTATGTGCATGAAGCCGTGGACCAGGCCGACCTGATCATCGCCGTCGGCCACGACACCATCGAGAAGCCGCCCTTCATCATGGGGCCGAAGGGCCCGCAGGTGATCCATGTCGGCTACACGGCCGGCCACGGTGGAGCAGGTCTACTTCCCGCAGTGCGAGGTGGTCGGCGATGTCGGCCCCAGCCTCGAACTGCTGGCCGACCGCATCGAGACGAAACTGCCCAACGCCGGCGCCCTGTTGCCGCTGCGCGAAGGCATCTTGATGCGCATCGCCGACCGCAGCACCGAGGCGCGGTTTCCGCCGACGCCGCAGCGCATCGTCCACGATGTCAGGCAGGTCATCCCCGAGGACGGAATCATCGCGCTAGACAACGGCATGTACAAGATCTGGTTCGCTCGCAACTATCGCACCTACGTCGCCAACACGGTGCTGCTCGACAACGCGCTCGCCACCATGGGCGCTGGACTGCCGTCGGCGATGATGGCCTCGATGCTCTATCCGCAGCGCCGCGTGATGGCGGTGTGCGGCGATGGCGGCTTCATGATGAACTCGCAGGAGATGGAGACGGCGGTCCGGCTGAAGCTCAACCTGGTGGTCCTGATCCTGGAAGACTTCCGCCTATGGCATGATCCGCTGGAAGCAGGCGGTGGACGAATTCCCCGACTTCGGGCTTACCTTCGGCAATCCGGATTTCGTCAAGTACGCCGAGAGCTACGGCGCCAGAGGCTCCCGCGTCACCTCGGCCGATGGCCTGATCCCGACCCTGGAGGCCGCCTTCACGGGCGGCGGCGTGCATCTGGTCGTCGCGCCCATCGACTATTCCGAGAACAAGCGGGTGCTGGTCGACGAACTGCGTGCGAAGGTGAAGCCGGCGACAGCGACGTAAGGCGCGATGTTCCGTTCTCGGAACTGCTGATCAATTGCGCAGGCGCTCTCCGCACCGCATCATGAGTTCGCCGCGCAACACTCGCGCGCAACAATGCCCAACATCAGTGGATTGCCTCACGCGCGAATTGAACGGTTTTGCCGCGCGCTCATAATCGGCGCGGGGGACGCCGTTACTTTCGATTCGCATCAACACATCGAGCGTCAACACCGGAAGCGCGCTTCGCATGTTCGTCGTCACGAGCGGCATTTCAAGCCGCCGACCGCGCCCCCCCGAGAAGCGGAAACAACAATCTGTGGGGACGCACGACATGACGCACTGGAAGCCACGCCAACTCCTGACGGCTCTCGCCTTCGCCATCCCGGCCATCACCCTCTCGGCTTCGCCCGGACTGGCATTCTCCTCTGAAGCCCAGCAAATGTGTTCAGGCGATGCCATGCGCCTGTGCTCGAACGAAATCCCTGATATTCCGCGCATCACCGCCTGCATGCATCGCAAGCGCGCGCAGATCAGCCCCGGCTGCCGGGCCCTGATGGATCGTGAGGTGGCCTCGGCGCGGAAGGCAAGGCGGGCCGCTGCGGCCGACGAGTGACGCCGGGCGAGGGCGCGGCGGCGGACGCGCACCTCGCGAGCGCAGCGGCGGCGGCAGGCGCAACGGCGCACGGTTCGTTCCATGGCGATGGCGGTGGCCCAACAGCCACAGCGGGAACCGTGTTGGGCCGGTTGCCGTCGAATGATCGAATCACCTAATTTCGAAGCGGGGTAGGAAGCACAGGGTTGAGGGTGGCGTTATGAAACTTGCTTCCGTGGAAAGCGCGTTGTTGCTGGCATCGTTGACGATGCTGACGTTGGTGGTGGTGTGGGGCGCGAAAATCATCGCCTCATGATCCCGGCGGGACTGGTCTCGACAGACCTTACGCCGCATCACACGACAGATCTTTAGTACGAGCAAATCGCTAGTACGGCGGCTGCTTCTTGCCGCGCCTGGCCTTCGGCCCGGCGTAGTAGGGATTGACCACGCACGAGGCGTTGCGGCCGGAGGCCGAGGCCTGGCACTGCGGCATCGAGGTGTAGCCACACTCGAAGTAGTAGTCGACCATGCTCTGGAACACCTGCAGGCAGACCGGATATTTGGGATCGTAGGTCTGCGCCTGTCGCCGGCGCGGCGAGCGAGAGCGTTGCGGCGAGAATCGTCGAAGCCATTGCGGCCTTGAGCGTGTGAGTCGGCTTCATGTTCAAATCCTCCCGTTCATGAACGTTACACTAGCAGCTCATGAAAGGGTGATCGACCGGGCTCGCTCGACTGTGCCTTCAAATCTTCGAATCAACTAGAGTCGCCCGCGGGGTAGGAAGCGGAGGGCGTCATGAAACTCGCTTCCTTCGAAACCGTGCTGGTCCTGGCATCGCTGACGATGCTCGCCCTCGTCGTGATGGGCGGATGAAGTTCCCGACGTCAGAAATGAGAAAGCCGTCACCGTGTGCTGCACGCGGTGGCGGCATTCGTGCGGAATCAGATACGGTCGTTGCGGGGTGAGGAAGCGGAGTACCCGTAATGAAGTTCGCTTCCTTTGAGAATGTGCTGACGGTTGCGACGCTGGTGATGTTTGCGGTGTTCCTGGTGTGGAGCGTCAAGATCATCGCAGCGTGGGCGTAAGCGCGCGTTCGCATGCGCGCCTCGCGAGGATGTTTCGAGCAGACTGGCTCAGCACTGAACCAGCAACTGCCGCGGCATCGCGAACCGCTGGCGCCCCTTGCGCAGGAAAGCCTTTGGGTAGCCGGCTGCGGCCGTCACAGGCGCGGCAAGCAACGCAATTGCACTGGCCATTCTCGTTCGCCGAAACATGGAAACCTCCCGATCTCGATCAGCGTCGGCTCTTGGTCGGTGGGGAAGTGGTCGCGGGTTCAGGGGAACCGCATCCCGATGCCGTGAGCGGACATTATTCTTAGTCAAATCAAAGGCTTGACTGCTCGAGGCAGCGCCGATTTCGTCGGCGCGCTGCCACTGATGGTTGCATAGGCGACCGGTTCAATCGCGATTCATCTACAGATTGCACTCGTACGTTCACCCGATCTTAGGTTCCGGATGGCAGGTTGCCGCCTCGAAACCGTGCCATGGGCGAGGGGTCAGTAAATGCTGCGTTGTCTGTCGAAGTTTTGCCGTGACGAGAATGGCGCTACCGCAATCGAATACGGCCTGATCGCCGCCGGCATCGCGCTGGCCATCTCATGGCCATCCTCAACGGCATCGGCTTGCGCCTCGCCGACATACTCGCGCAACTCAACGCGGCGATTAAGTAACGGTCCGATCGCCAATGTCGCGCTTGCGCCGTCTGTGGCCAACTGTTCACCTCAGTCCACGAATGCCGACCAGGGTCACTTGGAGAAAAGTCACCAGAGCCGGAATGGCCAGTAAGGAAAACCCTACGCCGTAGATTGCCAGGATCATGCGTCTCAAGCGCGGATACCGAATATTGTGAACGCGCCAAGCGTAGACAATGAACGAAGCGAGCATCTGCTGGCCGTTGGGATTGCGAAGAGCTGATTGGATCAAGTTGTCGCGTGGGCGATCGGGTGGCCAAAGTTCGCGCTCGGCAGGTGAGCACGCAGCTTCCAGTTTCTCGGAGCGTCGAATTGACCCACCCGCAAAAAATCACCTTCGGCGAGATGCGCGAGATGGGCGTCAGCGGTCTGCTGGCCTACTGTCGGGATTTTCGCTGCAGCCACTTCATCGCGATCAGCGCTGAGCGCCGGCCGGATCACCTGCGGCTGTCGGATATCGAGCCGCAGTTCGTGCGCAAGGTATGCGGCAAGCGCGGCGCGGATGTGCGGCCGGATTTCCAGCCCGCCCGTATGGGCACGATGCAACGAAAGAGGTCGCCAACTGAGGCGACCTCATGAGCTAACGATTTGGCTAGCTAAGTCGGGGTCGCGGGGACATTTGCTTTTTCTGCTCCGGCGGCCTTTTCCAACTCATCAGTACGTACGTCCACGCGAAAACCGCGAACGTTGCGACGACCGTTAGAGCGACAAGTTTTTCCATTCTTTGCGATACCATTGGCGAAGCCCGTGGGTTCGACCATCACAGCCGCCCATTGCGCGCAAGTTAAACCAATAACTCAAATGCAACAGAAAACCGCAAACTGAAGAGACTTTCATCAAAGAAAAGCCCGCCGGGCGTGAGCCAGCGGGCTAGCTGGAGAACGTCTGGACGCGGGCGGGATTACGACCGCAAAATGCCGTGTGCATAGCCGGGATAAGGGTGCCCAATCTTCGTATCGCTACCCTGCATTGTGCCATCGTGAAGGCTCTCGATTCGCGAGGAGCCAATAGATGTGGAGGATGGACTACTGGAGGCTGAAGTGGGACGTTTTTCACTATAACTTTGGGTGGTCCGATTGGGTTTGGTGCTTGGATGGCTGGATCGCAAGATGCTCGATGGCGGTACCTGTCGTTGGCTACTTGATCCTATTCAACGACAGCGTGTCACAGCATCTATCCTTCAAAGAACTTGCGGGCGAAGATCAACTGTCGGTGTTTAGTCTCACCGCGCCCGCGCGACTGAAGCTGATCTATTTTGGTCTGATTTTTTTGGGAACCGCAAATATTCTCTATCGGCTGCGGCGTCCATTCGTTTTTCGCATCGGCACGAACCAGTTTGATTACGTTGAACGAGCGCTCGAGCACTTCACCGTGCAGAATTACATCGATGCAGATGGGGCCATCAAAAGCGAAGGCCACCACACAGTGGGTGGTGGAGATTACTCTCGCGCAGAGTTTCAGACCTTTCTCGATCTTGCGACGGGAAATACCGTTACTCCGGCAGACTGGAGCACCGCAAAGAGCAGATTTGAAGGTCTTTTGCGTACGATCCTCATCGAGACTTTTTCTCGCAACAACGTCAAGCGTCGTCTGGCGCTGACATGTTGTTTGCTTTTAGCGCTATGCGGATACTTCCTGCTCCTTATTCCGAGCGCCGATCTGTTCGTTAAGGTCATCCGCGTTACCATAAGGGGCGTAATGTGAGAGCGAATTGCTAATGGGTTAATCGATCCGGGGAGCCTCTTTCATGTAAATTGGCTAACCGGACCCAGTTAGCCAATCCGGGCAAATAGCCCAATCAGATCCCAATCAGATCAAGGCCCGAAAAATGAAGTGGCGATCCCGGCAGGATTCGAACCTGCAACCCCCAGAGTAGAAATCTGGTGCTCTATCCAGTTGAGCTACGGGACCGGACCGTTTGCGGCGGTGCAGCAGTCTTGTAACACTGCCAATATGAAAAATCCGCTGCGCCGCCAAGGCGGGGTTCGAACCGGCGGCCTCGATGGCGCGACTAAGGCGAGCGGTGGACTGCTATTTTCGGCGGTCCGCCCGCTTGTCATGCCGTCCGGAAGGGTTTTCCGGACCGGCACAGGAACCGTCCGGCAATGCGCTTCCGCGACTTTTTCGCATCCGTTTCACGCCGCCATCAGTCCGTCACCTTTTCGCTGCCTTTTACGCCTCACGCGGCCTTTGTCCGCGGCCCAAGGAGTCTCCCCATGATCGGTCTGGTACGCGCCGCAGCAATTTGCGCAACGCTGGCGCTTGGCTTGAGTTCAGCGCTGGCTGCGGACAAGGCGTTCAAGCGCGACGATCTCGCCAATTCCGCCATCAAGCTGGAGGCCGAGATCAAGAAGGAGGCGGGGCCGGTCGCCAAGACCACCGCGACCCTGAAGACCGACGCCGACGCTGCCTTCCGGCGCAACGATTTCCGCAACGGCCTCGACCTGCTCGGCAAGATCGCCGCGACCACGCCCGAAGACAGCGGTAACTGGCTGCGTCTCGCCCGCACCATCTTCCAGATCCGTCCCGCCAACTCGACGGAGCAGACTTTCCTGCTCGAGCGCGCCTCGACCGCGGCCTACATCGCCTATCAGCGCGCCAGCAATGTCGGGGAGGAGGCGGATGCGCTCGCCGTGCTCGGCCGGGCCATGAGCGAACGCAAACTGTGGCGGCCGGCGCTGGATGCGTTGCGGCTGTCGCTGGACATGCGCGAGGTCGCCGACGTTCGTGGGCAATACGAGAAGATGCGCGACGAGCACGGTTTCCGCCTGCTCGACTACACCGTGGATTCCGACGGCGCGACGCCGCGCGCCTGCTTCCAGTTCTCGGAGGAACTGGCCAAGCGCGTCGACTTCTCGCCCTTCGTGGCACTGGCCGGCACCGACAAGCCGGCGCTCTCTTCCGAGAGCAAGCAGCTCTGCGTCGAGGGGCTGAAGCACGGCGAGCGCTACAACATCAATCTCCGCGCCGGCATGCCGTCGTCCGTGAAGGAGAGCCTGCCGAAATCGGCCGAGTTCAACATCTATGTGCGCGACCGCAAGCCGTTCGTGCGTTTCACCGGCAAGGCCTATGTGCTGCCGCGCACCGGCCAGCGCGGCATCCCGCTGGTCAGCGTCAATACGCCGGCAGTTAACGTCAACGTGTTCCGGATCGGCGACCGCAACCTGCTCAACACTGTGATCGACGGTGATTTCCAGGGCACGCTCAGCCGCTATGAGCTGAACTCGCTCGGCGACGAGCGCGGCGTGAAAGTCTGGTCGGGCGAACTTGCCACCGCAACCACGCTGAACCAGGACGTCACCACGGCATTCCCGGTCGACCAGGCGCTCGGCGATCTGCAGCCGGGCGTCTATGTCATGACGGCGGCGCCGAAGAACCCGGGCAGCGAAGACTCCAGCTCGCTGGCGACGCAGTGGTTCATCGTCTCCGACCTGGGATTGACCGCGTTCTCCGGCAATGACGGCGTGCATGTGTTCGTCAATTCGCTGGCCTCGACCGATCCGGTCGGCAAGGCCGAAGTGAAGCTGGTCGCGCGCAACAACGAAATTCTGGCCACCCGCAAGACCGACGATGCCGGCCACGTGCTGTTCGAGACGGGGCTCGCGCGCGGCGAGGGCGGACTGTCGCCGGCGATGGTCACGGTGATGAGCGAGAAGGCGGACTACGCTTTCCTGAACCTCAAGGGCAACGCGTTCGATCTCACCGATCGCGGCGTCGCCGGCCGCGTGGTGCCTGCGGGCGCCGATGCGTTTGTGTATGCCGAGCGTGGCGTCTATCGCTCCAACGAGACGGTGTATCTGACCGCGCTGCTGCGCAACGGGCAGGGCAACGCCATCACGGGTACGCCGCTGACGCTGGTCATCGAGCGACCGGATGGCGTCGAATACCGCCGCGCCGTGCTGCCCGACCAGGGCGCCGGCGGCCGCAGCATGTCCATTGCGCTGAATTCGGCGGTCCCGACTGGCACCTGGCGGGCGCGCGCCTTCACCGACCCCAAGGGGAACTCGGTCGGCGAGACCACCTTTATGGTCGAGGATTATCTGCCCGAGCGGATCGAATTCTCCCTTACTTCCAGGGAGAAGCTGATCAAGGCTGAAGTTCCCGTGGAGCTTAAGGTGGACGGCCGCTTCCTCTATGGCGCGCCGGCTTCCGGCCTGCAGCTCGAGGGCGACATGCTGGTGACCACGGCGGCCTCGGGCCGGCCGGGCTATCCCGGCTACGAGTTCGGCGTGGCCGATGAGGAGACCTCCAGCAACGAGCGCACGCCATTGGAAAACTTGCCGGTTGCCGACGACAAGGGCGTCGCAACGTTCCCCGTGACCTTGGCTAAGCCGCCGACATCGACGCGGCCGCAGGAAGCGCAGATCTTCATTCGCATGGCAGAGGCCGGCGGCCGCGCGGTCGAGCGCAAGCTGTCTCTCCCCGTGGCGCCTGCGGTCAACCTGATCGGCATCAAACCGCTGTTCGGCGACAAGAGCGTGGCCGAGGGCGCCAAAGCCGAGTTCGACGTCGTGTTCGTCGCGCCCGACGGCAAGCAGATCGCGCGCCCCGGCCTGCGCTACGAGCTGATGAAGCTGGAGTCGCGCTATCAGTGGTATCGCCAGAATTCGTACTGGGAGTATGAGCCGGTCAAGACGGTGAAGCGCGTCGCCGACGGCGATCTCAATCTCACCGCCGACCAGGCGGCGCGGGTGTCGCTGCTGCCGGAGCCGGGCCGCTACCGCCTCGATGTGAAGGGGGCGGAGGCCGACGGTCCCATCACCTCGGTGCAGTTCGACGTCGGCTGGTTCACCGACGGCCGCGCCGATACGCCGGACCTGCTGGAAACCTCGATCGACAAGCCGGAATACGTCTCCGGCGACACCATGACGGTGTCGGTGAGTGCGCGCACCGCCGGCAAGCTGACCGTCAATGTGCTCGGCGACCGGCTGCTGACGACGCAGACCGTCGACGTCAAGGAAGGCACCTCCCAGGTCAAGCTACCCGTCGGCAAGGACTGGGGCACCGGCGCCTATGTGCTGGCGACCTTGCGCCGACCTCTCGATGCGGCCGCACAACGCATGCCCGGCCGCGCCATTGGCCTCAAATGGTTCGGCATCGACAAGAAGACGCGGACACTCGACGTCGCGCTGGCGCCGCCGCCGCTGGTTCGCCCGGGCAGTGCGCTGAAGATCCCCGTAAAACTCGGCGGGCTCAATCCCGGCGAGGACGCCAAGGTGGTGATTGCCGCCGTCGATGTCGGCATCCTCAACCTCACCAACTACAAGCCGCCGGCGCCGGACGATTTCTATCTCGGCCAGCGCCGTCTTACTGCCGAAGTGCGTGACCTCTACGGCCAGTTGATCGACGGCATGCAGGGCACGCGCGGCCAGATCAAGTCCGGCGGCGATGCCGGCGCGGAGCTGACCGGCAGTCCGCCGACGCAGAAGCCGCTGGCGCTCTATTCGGGGATCGTCACGGTCGGTCCCGATGGCTCCGCGGAGGTCTCGTTTGACATTCCGGAATTCGCCGGCACCGCGCGGGTGATGGCGGTGGCGTGGACCGCGACCAAGCTCGGCCGCGCCACGACCGATGTCATCGTGCGCGATCCGGTGGTGCTGACGGCGACCCTGCCGCGCTTCCTGCTCAATGGCGACAAGGGCACCATGAGCTTCGACGTCGACAACGTCGAGGGCGCGGCCGGTGACTACACCATCAACGTCAAGACGACGGGTCCGGTGAAGGTCACCGGAAATCCCGCAACGACGGTCAAGCTCGCCGAGAAGCAGCGCACTTCGCTGTCGCTGGCGCTCGATGCCGGTGGCTCGGGCACCGCCAATATCGACGTCGACATCAAGGGGCCGAACGGGCTGACCCTGGCGCGGCACTATGCGCTCGACGTCAAGGCGGCGACGCAGATCCTGGCGCGCCGCTCGGTCCGCACCCTGGCCAAGGGCGAGAGCCTGACGCTGACCTCGGACATGTTCTCGGATCTCGTCTCGGGCACCGGCAGCGCGTCGATCTCGGTCAGTCTTTCGACCGCGCTCGATGCGGCGACCATCCTGAAGGCGCTGGATCGTTATCCCTACGGCTGCTCCGAGCAGATCACCAGCCGCGCCATGCCGCTGCTCTATGTCAACGATCTCGCGGCCGGCGCGCATCTGGCCATGGACACCGCCGTCGACCAGCGCATCAAGGACGCCATCGAGCGGCTGCTGGCGCGCCAAGGCTCCAATGGCTCGTTCGGCCTGTGGTCGGCCGGCGGCGACGACCCCTGGCTCGACTCCTATGTAACTGATTTCCTGACCCGCGCCCGCGAAAAGGGCTTTGCGGTGCCGGATGTGCTGTTCAAGAGCGCGCTCGACCGCATCCGCAACTCCGTCGTCAATGCCGAGGAACCGGAGAAGAATGGCGGCCGCGATCTCGCCTACGGCCTCTATGTGCTGGCCCGCAATGGCGCGGCGCCGATCGGTGACCTGCGCTATCTCGCCGACACCAAGCTGTCGTCGCTGGCAACTCCGATTGCAAAATCGCAGCTGGCGGCGGCGCTGGCGTTGGTCGGCGACAAGGGGCGGGCGGACCGGGTCTATGGCGCCGCCCTCGACGCGCTCAATCCTAAGCCGACCATCGAGTTTGGCCGCACCGACTATGGCAGCGCGCTGCGCGATGCGTCGGCGCTGGTGTCGCTGGCCAGCGAAGGCAATGCGCCGCGGGCGACGCTGACGCAGGCGGTCCAGCGGGTCGAGGCCGCGCGCGGGCTCACGCCCTACACTTCCACGCAGGAAAATGCCTGGATGGTGCTGGCGGCGCGCGCGCTCGCCAGGGAGACGATGTCGCTCGATATCGACGGACAGCCGGCCAAGCAGTCGGTGTTCCGCAGCTACAAGGCTGCCGAGATGGCCGGCAAGCCGATCAAGATCGCCAACACCGGCGATGCGCCGGTGCAGGCGGTGGTCTCGGTGTCGGGCTCGCCTGTTACGCCGGAGCCGGCCGCCTCCAATGGCTTCAAGATCGAGCGCAATTACTTCACGCTCGACGGCAAGCCGGTCGACGTCAGCAAGGCCAAGCAGAATGACCGCTTTGCCGTGGTACTGAAGATCACCGAGGCCAAGCCGGAATACGGGCACATCATGGTGGCCGATTATCTCCCGGCAGGCTTCGAAATCGACAACCCGCGGCTGGTGTCATCAGGTGAAAGCGGCACGCTGGACTGGATCGAGGACGGCGAGGAGCCGGAAAACACCGAGTTCCGCGACGACCGCTTCACCGCGGCCATCGATCGCGCCGCCGACGACCAGGCGGTGTTCACCGTCGCCTATGTCGTGCGTGCAGTGTCGCCGGGCAAATACGTGCTGCCGCAGGCCTATGTCGAGGACATGTACAATCCCTCGCGCTACGGCCGCACCGCCACCGGCTCGATCGAGGTGCGTCCGGCGAAATGAGCGCAGGCGGGGACCATACTCACGCTTCGTCATGCCGGGACAAGCCCGACCATGACGCGCGTGGTGGGCGGTGGCGCAAGATCGCCGTTCGCGGTGCTGTTGCGCTAGCCGTTGTCGTCGTTGCCTTCACCGCCTGGGTCATCTCGCTCGGCCCGCTGCCGCTCGATCAGGCCCGCCACGTCTCGACGACCATCGTCGACCGCAACGGCAAGCTGCTGCGCGCTTACGCCATGCCCGACGGCCGCTGGCGGCTGCCGGTCGATGCCAGGCGCGACGTCGATCCGACGTATCTGAAGCTGCTGCTCGCGTTTGAAGACAAGCGCTTCCATTCGCATGCCGGTATCGATCCGCTGGCGCTGTCGCGCGCGGCGTTCCAGCTGTTCACGACCGGCCATATCGTGTCCGGCGGCTCGACCATCACCATGCAGCTCGCCCGGCTGATGGAGCCGCGGCGCGAACGGTCGGTCTACACCAAAATCCGCCAGATGGTGCGCGCGGTCGAACTGGAACGGCAGCTCAGCAAGGAACAGATCCTCGATCTCTATCTGGCGATGGCGCCGTTCGGCGGCAATCTCGAGGGCATCCGCGCTGCGTCGATCGCCTATTTCGGCAAGGAGCCGAAGCGGCTGTCGCTGGCAGAAGCCGCGCTGCTGGTGGCGCTGCCGCAGTCGCCCGAAACCCGCCGGCTCGACCGCTATCCCGATGCGGCGCGCGTCGCGCGCGATCGCGTGCTCGATCGCAAGGTGGAAGACGGCAAGGTCGATCGTGACGACGCCGTGCAGGCGAGGGCGACGGTGGTTCCGAAGTTGCGCAAGCCGATGCCGATCCTGGCGCCGCATTCCGCCGACCAGGCGATCGCGACGGTGAAGGACACGCCGGTAATCCGGCTGACCTTGGACGCCAATTTGCAGAAGGTGCTGGAGGCGCTCGCCCGCGACCGCGCGCTGGCGCTGGGTTCGGATATTTCCATCGGCATCATCGCGGTCGACAATGAGAGCGGCGATGTGCTCGCCCATGTCGGCTCGGCCGATTATTTCGACGAGCGGCGGGCCGGCCAGGTCGACATGACCCGCGCGGTGCGCTCGCCCGGCTCGACCCTGAAACCGTTCATCTACGGGCTCGCCTTCGAGGATGGCTTTGTCCATCCCGAAAGCCTGATCGATGATCGCCCCATTCGCTTCGGCTCGTACGCGCCGGAGAATTTCGACATGACGTTCCAGGGCACGGTGCCGGTGCGCCGGGCCTTGCAGCTTTCCCTGAATGTGCCCGCGATTGCGCTGCTCGACCGCGTCGGTTCGAGCCGGCTGTCGTCACGGCTCAAGCAGGCGGGCGCCTCGCTGGTGCTGCCGAAGGACGAAGCGCCGGGCCTCGCCATGGGCCTCGGCGGCGTCGGCATTACGCTCGCCGATCTGGCGCAGCTCTATGCGGGGCTGGCGCGGCTCGGCACCACCAAGCCGCTGCGCGAGATCGCGACCCTGCGGGACGAGCGCGAGCCGATGCGGCTGATGGATCAGGCCGCGGCCTGGCAGGTCGGCAATGTCCTGATCGGCACGCCGCCGCCGGAGAACGGCGCGCATAACCGTATCGCCTTCAAGACCGGCACCAGCTACGGCTATCGCGACGCTTGGTCGGTCGGCTTCGACGGCAAGATCACCATCGGCGTGTGGGTCGGCCGGCCCGACGGTGCGCCGGTGCCGGGACTGATCGGGCGCAGCGCCGCGGCACCGATCCTGTTCGACGCCTTCGCGCGCACCGGAAAAATTCCGGCGCCGCTCGCCAGGGCGCCGAAGGGCGCGCTGCTCGCCAGCAACGCAAAACTGCCGCCGCCGCTGCGCCGGTTCCGCCCGATGGGTGAGCTGGTGCGTTCCAGCAGCGATCTCGCCCCGCGCATCCAGTTCCCGCTCAACGGCTCGCGCATCGATGTCGACCGCAGCGGGGACGGGCAGGCCGCCGCGATGCCGGTGAAGGTCGCCGGTGGAGTGCTACCCATGACCGTTCTGGTTAACGGCGCCTCCGCCGGCGAGATCGACAGCCGCCGCCAGCGGCTGGTCGAGCCGCCCGGGCCGGGCTTTGCCCGCCTGACCGTGATCGATGCGACGGGCGCGGCGGACACAGTTGTTATCAGAATTCAATAGATGCACCCTAAGCGGTTGTAGGAACGTCGGTTTCAGCGTATTCGGAACCGATGGAAGAGACCTATGCCCGCCCCCGATTTGGCGAACCGCGTGAGCCGAAAAACCGGGTGAATCCGGGCAGCCGGCTCGTCGGCGTGATCGACTTCGTGGCGGCAAGTCATGCCCGCACGGTGGCCTTCCTGCTGCTCTGCGCCATGCTGTTCTTCCTGCCGGGCTTCTTCTCGATTCCGCCGATCGATCGCGACGAGGCGCGCTTTGCGCAGGCGACCAAGCAGATGGTCGAGAGCGGCGACTTCGTCGACATCCGCTTTCAGGATGACGTCCGCTACAAGAAGCCGGTCGGCATCTACTGGATGCAGACGGCGGCGGTCGAGACCGCGGCCGCGCTCGGCCTTGCGCGGCCACAGGCGCGCATCTGGGTCTACCGCATTCCCTCTCTGATCGGCGCTGTCGGCGCGGTGCTGCTGACCTACTGGACGGCGCTCGCGTTCGTGACGCGGCGCGGCGCGATCCTCGCGGCGCTGATCATGTGCTCCTCGGTGCTGCTCGGCGCCGAGGCGCGGCTCGCCAAGACCGATGCGATGCTGCTGCTGACCGTCGTCGCCGCCATGGGCGCGATGGCCCGCGTCTATCTCTCCTGGCAGCGCGGCGATGATCCCGCGCACCCATCCTGGAGTGGGCCTGCAATCTTCTGGACGGCGCTTGCCGGCGGCATCCTGCTCAAGGGCCCGCTGATCCTGATGTTCGTGGGCCTTGCCATCGTCATGCTGGCGATCCTCGACCGCAATGCGAACTGGCTATGGCGGCTGCGAGCCCGTGTGGGGGCTGATGTGGCTGCTGGTGCTGGTGCTGCCCTGGTTCGCCGCGATCTTCTGGCGCGCCGGCCAAACCTTCTTCACCAACTCCGTCGGCGGCGACATGCTGGCAAAGTTCGTCGGACAGGAGTCGCATGGCGCGCCGCCCGGCGTGTATCTCTTGCTGTTCTGGGTGACGTTCGGTCCCGGCGCGGTGCTGGCCGGCCTTGCCATGCCGGCGGTATGGCGCGCGCGCCGCGAGCCCGGCGCGCAATATCTGCTGGCCTGGCTGATCCCGTCCTGGATCGTGTTCGAGGTGGTGCTGACCAAGCTGCCGCATTACGTGCTGCCGCTCTATCCGGCGATCGCGATCCTCGCGGTGGGCGCGATGGAGCGGCGCGTGCTGTCGCGCGCGCCCTGGATCGTGCGCGGCACCGCCTGGTGGTTCGTCGTGCCGGCCGGCGCTTCGGTGCTGGCGATCGTCGGCGCCATCACGCTGACGCGCCAGCCGGTGTTTTTTGCCTGGCCGTTCGTGGGGCTGGCGCTGATTTTCGGCCTGATCGCCTGGTGGCTCTATGAGGACGGCCACGCCGAGCGCTCGCTGCTCAATGCGGTGGTCTCGGCGCTGTTCCTGTCGTTTGCGGCCTATGGCGCGGTGGCGCCGGCGCTGACGCGGCTGTTTCCGAGCCCGGAAGTCGCCCGCGCGCTGCGCAACGTGACCTGCGTCGGGCCGAAGATCGCATCCGCCGGATTCCACGAGCCGAGCCTCGTGTTCATGACGGATACCTCGACGCTGCTTGACCGACGGCTCGCGCGCGGCGGACTTCCTCAATCAAGGCACCTGCCGCTTCGCGCTGGTGGAGCAGCGCTCGGAGCGCAATTTCGTGGCGCGTGCCGAGGCGATCGGGCTGCGCTATAACGTGCTGACCCGGATCGACGGCTATAATTTCTCGCAAGGCAAGTCGATCTCGATTGCGATCTTCCGCTCCGAGGGGACGGAATAATGCCGGCACAGGCAGACGGTATCGACGCATTATGTCGGGCGCTTTTTTGGCACGCTGCTTGCGGCGTTCACCCAGCTCGTGCGTTCGCCCTCGCATTCGCGCCGCGCCGAGGCAGGGCGGCGCGCGGCGCGGCACATGCTCTGGCTGGTGGCCGGCATCGGCGCCGCCATTATCGTATTGATGTATGTGCTCGACGCCGCCGAAATCCAGCTGATGCCGAAGCGGGGCACGCCTGGTCTGTGGTGGGTGCGCATCCTCACCGATTTCGGCAAGTCCGAGTACGTACTGTACACGCTGTTCGGCCTGATGGCCGCCGTGCTGATCGCCTCCGCCGCGGCACGAGGAACGGCGCGCTCGCTGCTGCTGGGGTTGGGCACGCGCCTGCAGTTCCTGTTCTTTGCCGTGCTGGTCCCGGCGCTCACGGGCGATGTGCTCAAGTGGGTCGTCGGGCGCGGCCGGCCGTTCGTCGGCGGCGAGGCCAATGCGTTCAACTTCCAGCATTTCGTCGGGCGGCGAGGCCTATGCCAGTTTTCCGTCCGGGCATGCCAACACGGCGTTCGCGCTGGCGTTTGCGGTGTCCGCGCTGTGGCCGCAGACGCGCTTCTTCATGCTGACCTATGCGCTCGTCATCTGCGCGACGCGGCTGGTGCTGCTCGCCCATCACCCGAGCGACGTGGTGGCGGGTGCACTGATCGGCGTGATCGGCGCCATGGTGGTGCGCTACTGGTTCGCGGCGCGCCGCCTCGGTTTTGCCATCGAGCGCGACGGCGCGCATCGTGGCCCTGCCGGGGCCCTCCCTGGAGCGCCTCAAAAGGGTTGCCCGGGGCGCGCCGGGTCCATAATAAGCCTCTCGCCGGGTCGCCAGCGGTTCCCGGGCGGTTCAACCAACCAAGAGCGTCGATTTGTCTTCCCCAGAGCCTGCCGTTTCCATCGTCGTGCCCGTGCGCAACGAGGAAGACAATCTCGCGCCGCTGATTGCGGAGATCGCGAAGGCACTGGATGGGCGTTGGGTCTATGAGATCGTCTACGTCAATGACGGTTCGACCGACACGACGGGCGACAATCTCACCGAGCTGAAAAAAACCTACCCGCAGCTTCGCCAGATCAGGCACGCCGCCTCCGGCGGCCAGTCGGCTGCGGTGCGCAGCGGCGTGCGCGCCGCGCACGGGGCGATTGTCGCCACGCTCGATGGCGACGGCCAGAACAATCCGGCCTTTCTGCCGCAATTGATCGAAGCGGTCGAGAAGGGCGGCGGACGAGTCGGGCTCGCTGCCGGGCAGCGGGTCGGGCGCAAGGACACCGGCTTCAAGAAGTTGCAGTCGCGCACCGCCAACGCCGTGCGCAATGCCGTCCTGAAGGACGGCACCCGCGACACCGGCTGCGGGCTGAAGGCGTTCCCGCGCGAGGTGTTTCTGGCGATGCCTTACTTCGACGGGCTGCATCGCTTCCTGCCGGCGCTGGTGCGCCGCGAGGGGTATGACATCGCCTATGTCGACGTGATCGACCGTCCGCGCCAATCCGGCGTCTCGAACTACGGCTTCTTCGACCGGCTCTGGATCGGGATCATGGATCTGTTCGGCGTGTGGTGGCTGATCCGCCGCAAGAAGCCGACGCCCGTTGCGACCGAGGTGCAGTCATGATGATCCAATACGGGCAGGCACTCGGCGATTATCTCTACGACGTCTTCGTCGCCAAGTTCGATTTCTGGCTGGCCTTCGGGCTGATCGCGCAGCTGTTCTTCACCGCGCGCTTCCTGGTTCAGTGGATCGCCAGCGAGCGCGCCGGCAACAGCGTGGTGCCGATGGCGTTCTGGTTCTGCTCGATGGGAGGCGGGCTGATGACGCTGGTCTACGGCATCGTCAAGCGCGAGCCCGTCATCATTCTCGGCCAGTCGCTGGCGACCATCATCTATATCCGGAACATCATGCTGATCGTGAAGAACCGCGGCAAGGCGTCGAAGACGCTGGATCGCTGAGGGGTTTTCCGGGCACCTGACGCTTACGATTTCGTAAACGGCCGCGCCAGCAACCGCTACAAATGCAAGCGATTGCGCTAGGCGAATTCCAACGTCTCACCGCTATACGTTTAGCCTCTTTGAGTGGATCAGAAGCGAGGCGGGATCGGGAAATGTTCGCCAATCGACGGAAGAGCGCGCGTGTTGTCTGCAACAGGGTCGCGAAAATTCAGTTTGGAACCGGGGCTTTGCCGCGCGACTGCCAGATCACCGACATTTCGGACGGTGGCGTCAAGGTGATCGCCGACTATTTGGAAATCCCGCCGGAGTTCACCATCATCCTGGCCACCGGCCGGCCGCGCCAGTGCCGCCTGGCCTGGCGGATCGGCTGCGAATTCGGTGCGGAGTTCATGGATCGGGCCTGAGCGGCAGGGCGATCTCCGCGCATTTGGGTCCGAAAACGGCTCCATACGGGTTCCCGCAACCTCAGGACGCGGGAACTTAACCCAACGTTAGGCTTAAGCTGTGAGCATCCTCGGACCGTCGCCCGCGATGAGTCTCGAGTAGATGCGCCCGAAATTTCCCCAACAATCCAGTCATTTCAGCCGTTTCGCGCCGGCCGCGGCGTGCCTGATGCTGGCCGTGGGACTGTGGGGCTGCCAGACCTCGAGCCCGTCCGACATCACGGGCTCGCTCGGCGAGAAGGCGGACGCCAGGGCCTCCGACCCGCGGCGCGACCTCGATACCTATCGCGAGCGCTTCAAGGCCAACCCCAAGGATATCGACGCCGCGCTGAAATACGGCAAGGCGCTGCGCGCAACCGGACAGAAGTCGCAGGCCGTCGCGGTACTGGAGCAGGTCTCGATGGCCAATCCCTCCAACAACGCGCTGCTGGCGGGCTACGGCCGCGCGCTCGCCGACAACGGCAATTTCCAGCAGGCCTTTGACGTGCTGGGGCGCGCCCACAAGCCGGAGGATCCCGACTGGACCATCCTGTCGGCGCAGGGCGCGACGCTGGACCAGCTCGGCCGCTTCGACGAAGCCCGTCAATATTATTCGAGTGCGCTGAAGATCGCGCCCGACGAGCCCAGCGTGCTGTGCAATCTCGGGCTTTCCTATGTGCTGTCGAAGGACCTGGCGAAGGCCGACGAAGCGTTGCGGCGTGCCTATAGCCTGGCGGGCTCCGATCCGCGTATCCGCGCCAACCGCGCGCTGGTGCTGGGCCTGCAGGGCCGGATGAACGAGGCCGAAACCATCGCGAAGGCCGACCTGCCGCCGGCCGAGGGAGCGGCCAACGTCACCGCGCTGAAGCAGATGCTGGCGCGAAAGCAGGCGAGCAGCGGCGAGAAAATGCCCGTCGCTGCGACCAAACAGACCGGAGTGATGCGCGACACGACGGCATTTCCAGATCAACTAGAGCGCGTTGGTCGCGAAACCTCAGCCTTTGCAAGGGAGCGGTGGAGCCGCGAATGCGGCTCGGCGCGTCAGGACGCGCGCCGCAGCTTGTTGATGATCGGCGAGAGGAAGGAGTCCTTCTTCTTCGGCTCGCTGCGGCCGGTCAGGCGCCGTGCCATCTGCTGGAACATCCGCGCCGCGCGATGCTTGGCGGCGACCTCCACGATCATCTGGCCGTTGTTGGCGGCTTCGCCGAACGTCCGGGAGTCGAACGGGATGGTGGCAATCGGCGGGATCTCGATCGTCTTGGCGAAGGCGCGCAGCTCGATCTCCGGCCGCTTGTGCATGCCGACCTGGTTGATGCAGTAGAGCGGCGGGCGGTCGTTGGGCCGCGCCGACTTCAGCATGCTCATCAGGTTCTTGGTGTTGCGCATGTTGGCGAGATCGGGCTCGGCGACGATCAGGATGTCGTCGGCGCCGACCAGCGCGCGCCGCGTCCAGGCGGTCCACTGATGCGGCACGTCCAGGATGATGCACGGCGTGGTCATGCGCAGCGTATCGAAGATGGAATCGAAGGCATCGGCGCCGAAATCATAGACCTGGTCCAGCGCGGCGGGCGCCGCGAGCAGGCTCAGATTGTCGGTGCATTTGGCGAGCAGGCGCTCCATGAAGGAGCTGTCGAGCCGGTCGGGCGAAAACACCGCGTTGGCGATGCCCTGCACCGGGTCCTGGTTGTAGTCGAGGCTGGCGGTGCCGAAGGCGAGGTCGAGATCGATCACGACGGAATCGAGCGCCACGTCGCGGGCGATGTGCCAGGCGATGTTGTGCGCGACGGTAGAGGCGCCGACGCCGCCCTTGGCGCCGACCACGGCGATCATGCGGCCGACGGTGACGGCTTCCGAGGCCGAGAACAGGCTGCAGATCGAGCGCACGACGTCGAGCACCTCGACCGGGCCGATCACGTAGTCGTTGACGCCGCGGCGGACCAGCTCGCGATAGGGCGCGATGTCGGCGTTGCTGCCGATGACGATGACGCGCGTGCCGGGATCGCAGACGCCGGCGAGATCGTCGAGGCCGGCGAGGATGTCGGTCTGACCCTCGGTCTCCAGGATGATGACGTTGGGCGTCGGGGCCTTGTGATAGGTCTCGATCGCGGCCTCGATGCCGCCCATGTGAACCGACAGATGCGCTTTCGCCAGGCGCCGGTCTTCGGCGGCGGCGCGCGAGGTGGTCGCGGTTGCCTCGCTGACGCAGAACACCTGGACCGACACGCGCGGTGCCGGCGAGATGTAATCGTCGGCATTCGACGGTGGGAGATCGTCTGAAATCTTGTGGGAGCGGCTCATTATTTACCCGTGTCGCTCAGTTTTGCTCTGTCGGATTCTGGATAGACGGTGGCCGTGGAAAGGCCCTTGCGGAACTTGTCGTAAGACTGCGTGCGGCGCGCGGTGTAGGTGGGGCTCTCGGGCCGCGGCTGCTCGAGATCGGCGGGATTGGCGACCATGGAGGCGAGGTTGCGCTGGGTGGCGCAGCCGAAATTGTAATAGGGCTTGTTCTCGTTGTAGCTGGGGTTGTCGATCGACGGGCCGAGGTCCGCGGGCCACAGGCCGCAGGGACCGGCCACTGCCGCAATCTTCGGGATAGCTCAGGCGTACGGTGGCGAAGCGCTCGGGATCGTCGGGCGAATAGTGATTGAGGCGAATGGCACTGGACGGCACGCCGGAAGCCGTCAGCGTATGACGGATTTCACGGGCGGCGGAAGCGGCGGCGCGCGCATTCGGCGTGTTGACGGGAACGTCGACGACCACGCCGCCGGTGCCTTCGCGCACCCAGCTCTGGCCGAAGCCGGCGACATCGGCGCGTTGCGGAGGCGACAGGCCGCCGCGGCCGGCGCCGACGAACACGACGATGGAGTGATTGGCTTCCTGCACCGCGATCGGGTGGCGCTGGCGATAGTCGTTGGGCACGCTCGCGGTCACCACTTCCGGCGAGGTCCAGCAGCCGCCGAGTGCGGCCGAGACGGCGGCGAGGGCGCCGATGGTGCGAAGCCTGCGAATTCTTGATGTTGCCGATGTCATGGTCTTGTCCCCAGCCCCGAAGCCGCTCAGTCGATGATGAAGCCGAAATAGCCGGGGTGGCCGGCGCCGGTTTCGACGCGGGCGGCTACGCCGTAGATGCGGTTGATGCGCGCCAGCAGCGTCGATTGGGAGTCGTTGGCCGGCGCAAAGCCGTCGTCCGGACGCGACAGATCCTTCTGCGCGACGGCGCGGACGACATAGGGCGTCACCAGCACCATCAGCTCGGTTTCGTTGTTGACGAAATCCTGGCTGCGGAACAGGCCGCCGAGCACCGGCAGCTGGTCGAGGCCGGGCAGGCCGTTGACCGCCTGCCTGGTCTGCTGCTGGATCAGGCCGGCCATCGCCATCGAGCCGCCGGAAGGAATTTCCAGCGTGGAGTCGGCGCGGCGGGTGCGGATCGAGGGAATGGTCAGCGCGGAACCCTGCTGGTTCAGCGTGAGCGAGTTGTCGGTCGACAGTTCCGAGACTTCCGTCATCACATGCAGGCTGATGCGGCCCTCGCTCATCACCACCGGCGTGAAGTTCAGGGAGATGCCGAACTTCTTGAAGCTGATCTGCGTGGTGCAGACGTGGGTGGTCGGGTCGCACGAATAGCCGGCGGGGATCGGGAATTCACCGCCCGCGATGAAGGTCGCGGACTCGCCCGAGATCGCGGTGAGGTTGGGTTCGGCCAGCGTGCGCACCACGCCGGCGCTCTCCATCGCCCGCATGGTCGCGCTCACCTGGGGCACGCCCTTGAGAATGGAGCCGGTCTGAAAGCCGTTGTCGCTGACCAGCGGGCGGCCGAAGGCGGTGAACGGGTTCTGGTTGTTGAAGTTCACCACGGCGGTGCCGTAGTTCATGCTGGCGCTGAGATCGACGCCCATCTGCTTGACGATGTCGCGCCGCACTTCGGCGACGTGAACCTTCAGCATCACCTGGTCGCGGCCGCGCACGACGATGGAGTTGATGACCTTGTCGGCGGCGCCGACCAGTTTGGTCGCGATGTCGCCGGCCTGTTGCGCCTCGATCGGGCTCGACACCGAACCGGTCAGGACCACGCCGTCGCCGATACCCTCGATCTGGACGCCGGCCAGGCTGCGCAGCGCCGTGCGGATGCCATTGAGGTCGCGCTTGACGGCGATGTCATAGGACGCGATCTGGTTGCCGTCGGTGTCGAAGAACACGACATTGGTCTGGCCGACCGCGGAGCCGATGATGTAGGCGCGCTGCGACGAGCGGATCACGGCGTTGGCGATCTTGGGGTCGGCGACCAGCACGTCCTTGGCTTCGCGCGGCAGATCCACCACGGAGGACTTGCCGACGCCGAGCGAAAGGTAGCGGGTTCTCACCGGGCCGAGCGCGCCGGTCACGAGCGGGGCGTCCTTGGATTCCTTGGCGGCGGTCTCCTTGACGGCATCGGTTTCCGCGGCGTTGGCCGGCCAAAGGGCCGGCGAGAGCGCCAGCGCGGCGACCGCCGAGTAGGAGAGGACGCGAAGCCGGAGGCTTCGCATCGGATTGTCACCGCTTTTACTGGTACGCATTGTACTCTTCACTTCTGTGTCGTCGTCACTTCTGTGTCGTCGTCGAGCTCTGCACGCCGTAGCGCACAACGTTGATGGTGCCGCCCTTCTTCGGGGCCGCCTCTTCTTCGGTGTTGTTCTCGGCCATGTTGATGTCGGCGATCGAGCGCAGCGCCAGCGACAGCGTGCCGGTCTGGCGCGAGCGCGCCAGCGTCTCGGCCTGCTCGGGCTTCAGCTCCAGCGTCACGGTGCGGCCGACCAGCGCGTTCTGGCCATCCTTCTCCTTCGGCGCCTGGTCGATGGCGAGCACGCGGATATTGGGAAGGATGATCTCGGAATTGATGGTGTCGGGCGCGCCCTTCTCGGCGGCCTTGTCGCGGCGGGTCAGGATCACGTCGACGCGATCGTTCGGCAGGATGAAGCCGCCGGCGCCGGTTTCCGCCGAGATTTCCGTCGAGACGGCGCGCATGCCGGTCGGCAGGATCGCGGCCATGAAGCCGGAGCCGTCGGCCCTGACCAGCTTCGGCTCGCGGATCGGCTCGCCCGCGATGAAGGGGGCGCGCGCGATCATGCCGGTAATCTGTTTGTTGGCGTCGGGACGATCGCCACGCTTGATGAAGCTGCTGCTGGCGGCGGCCGGCCAGGTCTGCCACTGCAGGTCGTCCGGCTTGACCGATTGCCCGAGGCCGATCTCGTTCTTGGCGACGAGCACCTCGACCGTCGCAAGTTGCGCGACGGGCTGGGCGGGTACCTTGGCCGTGTCGTCCGTGCCACGTGCGAGCCAGGCGGCGATGCCGCCGGCACCCAGCGCGATCGAAAGGACGGCGATCTGTGCGGTTTTCATACGCTTTACTGTCTACTCTCACGCCGTGAAGCCATGAGCCCCACAGCGGCCTCTCATCCCATCCCGACAACGAGGACTAAGCGCCAAAGGTATATGGGCGCTTGCGTGGCGGAACGCGGGCGGCGGAGATCGTCGCCATGGTGAACGGATGGTTATTCAACCCATGCGCGATCGAACAAAATGCCGTTATAAACAGGTATTTCCACGGGAGATCGCGGCAGCGCGACGCCGGCGTCGCAATGGCGCCACGGGGGTTAATGAATGATGTCGTGAGGCGCGGCTACCGCGCGGCCTTCAGTGCGGCAAAACCGCGGTCGAGATCGGCCTTGAGGTCCTCGACATTCTCGAGCCCGATGTGCAGGCGCAGGGTCGGACCGCCGGGCGACCATTTGGTCGCGGTGCGATAGCCCTCGGCGTCGAAGGGGATGACCAGGCTTTCGAAGCCGCCCCAGGAAAAGCCCATGCCGAACAGCGTCACGGCGTCGAGCAGCGCGTCGACCGCCTTTTGCGGAACCGGCTTGAGCACGATGCTGAACAGGCCGGAGGCGCCGGTGAAATCGCGCTTCCAGATGGCGTGACCGGGATGGCTCTCCAATCCCGGATGCAGCACGCGGTCGACTTCCGGCCGCGCGGCGAGCCAGCGCGCCATTTCGAGACCGGAGCGATGATGCTGCGCCAGCCGCACCGCCAGCGTCCGCGTGCCGCGCAGCGCGAGGTAGACGTCGTCGGGCCCGGCGCAGACGCCGAGCAGGCGGATGGTTTCCTGCACCATCGGCCAGGCCTTCGCATTGGCCGAGATGGTGCCGAACATGATGTCGGAATGGCCGCCGATATATTTGGTGGCGGCCTGCATGCTGATGTCGACGCCGAGATCGAGCGAGCGGTGAAACAGCGGCGTCGCCCAGGTGTTGTCGTCGATCACGAGCGCGCCGCGCGCATGCGCGACCTGCGCGATGGCGGGAATGTCGGGCATTTCGAAGGATTGCGAGCCGGGCGCCTCGACCAGCACCGCCTTGGTGTTCGGCTTGAACAGCTTCTCGATGCCGCTGCCGATCTGCGGATCGAAATAGCTGGTCTCGACGCCGTAGCGCGACAGCAGCCCGTTGCAGAAATTGCGCGAGGGGCGATAGACGTTGTCGCAGACCAGCAGATGATCGCCCGCCTTCGTCACCGACAGCAGGGTGGTGGAGATCGCGGCGAGCCCCGAGGGCGCAATGCCGACGCCGGCGCATTGCGGGCCTTCCAGCCCCATCATCACGTCCTGCAGCGCCCGCGTGGTCGGCGTGCCGTGGCGGCCATAGGTGTATTCGGCGCGGTGGGCGTGCAGGTCCTCGGCGGTCGGATAGAGCACGGTCGAGCCGTGGAACACGGCCGGATTGACAAATCCCTTTTGCGCCTCGCGGTCGCGGCCGGCGGTCACCAGCCGGGTTTCAGCCTGTTGCGGTGTGGTTTCCCCAGCCCCGGAAGTTTTCATGCATTTGCACCAAAGACTTTTTGTCGCAACCGCAGCGCGATGCCTCATAAGGCAGCAGGCTCGGGCGTTGTGGCTACTAAGAGGACACGGAAGTGGGCCGTCAACCCCTTGACCCGGCTCGCCAGTCGTTCTGTGATGGCGCCGACTATCCACGTCGCCGCAAGTTGAGGGGCCTGCCGCGACCGCTGATCCATTGCTCGACCGCTTTCGAGGCGAACGGCCGGCGTTGCCGGGGGTTTGCGGCAAGGGATCATCGGGGCTGGCCCGTTCCTGGCATGCGGCGGCATGTTCACCGGACGATCTCGAAAGGCTTTGCCCATGAAACGCGTATCCCTGGTTCTCTCCCTTGCTGCTGCCGCCGCTCTTTCGGCGCAGGCTGCGAATGCCCAGACGACCCTCAAGGCGATCCAGGATCGCGGCACGCTGTCCTGCGGCGTCAGCCAGGGCCTGCCGGGCTTTTCCTCGCCGGACGACAAGGGCAACTGGACCGGGCTCGACGTCGACATCTGCCGGGCCATTTCGGCGGCGATCTTCAACGATCCCGAACAAGATCAAGTTCGTGCCGCTGTCGGCCAAGGACCGCTTCACGGCGCTGCAGTCGGGCGAAATCGACGTGCTGTCGCGCAACACCACCTGGACCGTTTCGCGCGACACCTCGCTCGGCGCGAACTTCACCGGCGTCACCTATTATGACGGCCAGGGCTTTCTGGTGAAGAAGTCGCTGAAGGTGAAGTCGGCGCTGGAACTCAACAGCGCCTCGGTCTGCGTGCAGACGGGAACCACCACCGAGCAGAACCTCGCCGACTACTTCAAGGGCAACAACATGAAGTATGAGGTGATCGCGTTCGCCGGCGCCGACGAAACCGTGAAGGCCTATGAATCCGGCCGCTGCGACGTGTTCACCACCGACGTCTCGCAGCTCTATGCCCAGCGCCTGAAGCTCGCCAATCCCGGCGATCACGAGGTGCTGCCGGAGGTGATCTCCAAGGAGCCGCTCGGCCCGATGGTGCGCCATGGCGACGACCAGTGGTTCGACATCGTCAAATGGACGCTGTTTGCCATGGTCAACGCCGAAGAGCTGGGCGTGACGCAGAAGAACGTCGACGAGATGGCGAAGTCCGACAAGCCGGACCTCAAGCGCATGCTCGGCGGCGACGGCAATCTCGGCGAACAGCTCGGGCTCACCAAGGACTGGGTGATCCGCATCGTCAAGCACGTCGGCAATTACGGCGAATCCTTCGATCGCAATGTCGGCGCCGGCTCCAAGCTCGGCGATCGCCCGCGGCCTCAACAACCTCTGGAGCAAGGGCGGAATCCAGTACGCGCCGCCGATCCGCTGATCGGCAACGCCGGGGGGCGCGGCCGATGGCCATCGAAGCACGATCACCGCCGTCGCAGCTTGCCTTCAGGCTGCGGCGGACGCTCGGGCGGACGCGCGGGCTGGAGCGGCCTGGTCTACCAGGTGCTGTTCGTCGCCGCGCTGATCTGGCTCGGTTATGAGATCATCGCCAATGCGCAGGCCAACCTGGCGGCGCAGGGCAAGGCCGCAGGCTTCGGCTTCCTGACCAACAATGCCGGCTTTGACGTCAGCCAGAACCTGATTCCCTATCAGGGCTCCGACTCCTATGTCCGCGTCTTCTTCGTCGGCCTGCTGAACACGCTGGTCGTGGCGGCGGTCGGCATCTTCTTTGCCACCATCCTCGGCTTTTCGGTCGCGCTTGGCCGGCTGTCGCCGAACTGGCTGCTGGCGAAGATCGCCGGCGGCTATGTCGAATTGATCCGCAACCTGCCGCTGCTGTTCCAGCTGCTGTTCTGGTACAAGGCCGTGCTCGCCGCGCTGCCCAACCCGCGGCAGAGCTACTCCGTCTTCGATTACGCCTTCGTCAGCAACCGCGGACTGGTGATCCCCAAGGCGATCGAGAGTTCAGGGCTGACGCCGTTCCTGATTGCGCTTGCCATCGCCGTGGTCGCCGCCTTCGTGCTGCGCCGGCATGCGCACAAGGAGCTGTTCGACAAGGGCAGGAAGATCACGATCTGGCCCTATGTTCTCGGCGCCATCATCGGACTGCCGCTGGTGGCGATACTGATCTTCGGCAAGCCGTTCACGCTGGAATACCCTGTCCTGCGCGGCTTCAACTTCGCCGGCGGCTCGCGGCTGATCCCGGAATTCGTGGCGCTGGCGCTGGCGCTGTCGACCTACACCGCGGCCTTCATCGCCGAGATCGTCCGCGCCGGCATCATGTCCGTGCACAAGGGACAGATGGAGGCGGGCGCCTCGCTCGGGCTGTCGCGCGGCCAGACGCTGCGGATGATCGTGGTGCCGCAGGCGCTGCGGGTGATCCTGCCGCCGCTCACCAACCAGTATCTCAATCTGACGAAGAACTCGACGCTTGCGGTCGCGATCGGATACCCCGACCTGTTCTCGGTGTTCGCGGGTACGACGCTGAGCCAGACCGGCCAGGCGATCGAGATCATCTCGATCACCATGGGCGTCTATCTGCTGATCTCGCTCATCACCAGCGCGATCATGAGTTTCTACGGGTGGCGGCTTGACCGGAGCATGCAGCGATGAGCGCCCCGGTTTTCGTCCGCAAGGATCTGGTGCCCGAGCGTGCTGCGCCGGTGAAGACCACCGGCTTCGTCGGATTCCTGCGCACGCGCCTGTTCAATACGCCGACCAACATCATCATGACCATTCTCGGTGCGCTGCTGCTGTGGTTCACCGTCGGCCCCGCGATCAAGTTCACGCTGATCGACGCGGTTTGGACCGGCAAGGACCGCGACGCCTGCCTTGCCGAGAAGGTCGGACGCACGGTCGGCGCCTGCTGGCCGTTCGTGTCGGCGAAATTCAACCAGTTCATCTATGGCTTTTACCCCGAGGCGGAGCGCTGGCGGGCCAACCTGACCTTCCTGCTCGCAGCGGTGCTGCTGATCCCGATGTTGATCCCGCGCCTGCCGGGCAAGGGCGTCAATGCCTCCCTGTTCTTCATCGCATTTCCGGTCGTCGCCTTCTTTCTTCTGCATGGCGGCGGCCTGAAGGGATTTGGAGTCAGCTGGACCGCGAGTACCCTGGCGGACCTCAACGGCAGCATCGGGGAGGGCGGCCAGAAGCTGGTCTCCTTGAGCGCGGCTTCCGCGATCGGGCCGCTGCTGTGGCTGATCGGCAAGCTTCTCGTGCTGATCAACACCGTGATCTACTGGTTGCTGTGGCCGCTGGTCTGGCTGCGCGATCTGATCCAGTCGTCCGGCCGGCCCGTGTGGGCCGATCTCGTCGCGACTGCGGCGATTGTCGCAGGCCTGATGTTCTGGCTCGGCGGCGGCATGCGGGCCGGGATGCGCCCGCTGATAACGACGTTGGTCATCTTCGCCTGCATCGGCATCGTCATTGCCATCATGGGCCTCGATCGCGGTGGCCTGCCGATCGTTGAAACCAGTCTATGGGGCGGGCTCCTGGTCACGCTCGTCGTTTCGGTGACGGGCATCGTCGCCTCGATGCCGGTCGGCATTGCGCTCGCGCTCGGACGCCGCTCGACCATTCCGCTGATCCGCGTCTTCTCCGTCGCGTTCATCGAATTCTGGCGCGGCGTGCCGCTGATCACCGTGCTGTTCTTTGCGCTCTATATGCTGCCGATGTTCCTGCCCGGTAATTTCAAGATCGATAATCTGGTGCGTGCGCTGATCGGCATCGCGCTGTTCGCCGGCGCCTATCAGGCCGAGGTGATCCGCGGCGGCCTGGCGGCGGTTCCGCGCGGGCAGGAGGAGGCGGCATCGGCGCTCGGGCTGTCGTTCTGGAAGACCACCGGGCTGATCGTGATGCCGCAGGCGCTGCGCCACGTCATCCCCGGACTCGTCAACAGCTTCATCGCGCTGTTCAAGGACACCTCGCTGGTCTCGATCGTCGCGCTGTTCGACCTGCTCGGCACATTGCAGTCGTCGTTCAGCGATCCAAACTGGGCGACGCCGACCACGTTGTACACCGGCTTTTTCTTCACCGGACTGATCTACTTCGCCTTCTGCTTTGGCATGTCGCGTTACTCGCTGTTCGTCGAGAACAGGCTGAACGCGCATCGCCGCAATTGAGAAAGCGCCATGGCCGAAAATTCCATCGTCAGCATCAAGAAGCTCAACAAGTGGTACGGCGATTTCCACGTGCTGCGCGACATCAACATGGAGGTCGCCAAGGGCGAGCGCATCGTGATCTGCGGTCCGTCCGGCTCCGGCAAGTCGACGCTGATCCGCTGCATCAACGCGCTGGAGGAATTCCAGGAAGGCGAGATCACGGTCGAGGGCATCGACCTCGGGCCGAACCTGCGCCGCGTCGACGAAGTCCGCCGCGAAGTCGGCATGGTGTTCCAGAGCTTCAATTTGTTTCCGCATCTGACGGTGCTGGAGAACTGCACGCTGGCGCCGATCTGGGTTCGCAACATCCCGCAAAAGGATGCCGAGGCGGCCGCGATGAAATACCTGGAGCGGGTCAAGATCCCGCATCAGGCCAACAAATATCCGGGCCAGATGTCAGGCGGCCAGCAGCAGCGCGTCGCCATTGCCCGCGCGCTGACCATGAACCCGAAGGTCATGCTGTTCGACGAGCCGACCTCGGCGCTCGATCCGGAAATGGTCAAGGAAGTGCTCGACACCATGGTGGACCTCGCCAGGGAAGGCATGACCATGCTGGTCGTCACCCACGAAATGGGCTTTGCGCGCGAAGTCGCCAACCGCGTCGTGTTCATGGACGCAGGCCAGGTGATCGAGTCCAACACGCCGGAAGAGTTTTTCGCCAATCCGCAGCACGCGCGGACGAAGCTGTTCCTCAGCCAGATCCTGCGGCACTAGTTCCGCGCACTCACACCTTCTCGAACGGCGGTTCGATCTTGCTGCGCTTCTCCAGCCATTCCGGCACGGGAAGATTCTTCGAGCGCATGAAGTCCGGATTGAACAGTTTTGACTGGTAGCGGTTGCCGGAGTCGCAGAGCAAGGTGACGATGGTCTTGCCGGGGCCGAGCTCTTTGGCGAGCTTGATGGCGCCGGTAACATTGACGCCCGTCGAGCCGCCGAGGCACAGGCCCTCGTGCAGCAGCAGATCGTAGATGACCGGCACGGATTCCTCGTCGGGGACGAGGAAGGCCGTGTCGACCCGCGCTTCCTTGATGACGGAGGTGACGCGGCCAAGGCCGATGCCCTCGGTGATGGAGTCGCCCGGCGTCGATTTGGCTTCGCCGTTCTTGAACAGATTGTACATCGCAAAGCCGGGCGGATCGGCGCAGGCCGTCACGATGTTCTTGTTCTTCGACTTCAGGAACGAGGTGGTGCCGGCGATGGTGCCGCCGGTGCCGACCGCGCAGATGAAGCCGTCGATCTTGCCGCCGGTCTGCTCCCAGATCTCCGGACCGGTGGATTCGAAATGCGCCTTCGCGTTGTCGAGGTTGTTCCACTGGTCGGCGAACAGCACGCCATTAGGTTCGGTCTTGCGCAGCTGATCGGCAAGCCTGCGGCCGACATGCTGATAGTTGTTCGGATTGGAAAACGGCACCATCGGGACTTCGACGAGCTCGGCGCCGCACAGCCGGAGCATGTCCTTCTTTTCCTGGCTCTGCGTGTTGGGAATGAGGATCAGGGTGCGATAGCCGCGCGCGCCGGCCACCACCGCAAGCCCGATGCCGGTGTTGCCTGCGGTGGATTCCACCACGAGGCCGCCGGGCTTCAGGTCGCCGCGCTTCTCGGCTTCCAGGATCATCCATTTGCCGGCGCGGTCCTTCACGGACTGGCCGGGATTCATGAACTCGGCCTTGCCCAGAATGGTGCAGCCGGTCAGTTCGGATGCATGCTTGAGCTTGATCAGCGGCGTGTTGCCGATCGCCTGGACGACGTCGTTGTTGAATTTCATATCGGGAAAAGCCCGTTTGTTTCCTCTGGGCCGGACCCTAAAGGACGCGAGGCGGGTTCACAAGCAACCGCTTTGGCGCGGCAGCTAGCCGGATTTTGCGAACACGACCTGGCGGACGTCGATATTTCCCGAGAGGAATCCGGCCTCGCAATAGGAGAGATAGTATTCCCACAGCCGCCGGAACCGGTCGTCGAAACCTGACGGCATCAGGTTCGGCCAGGCCTCGCGGAAATTGCTTCGCCAGATCGCGAGCGTCTTGGCATAATCTTGCCCAAAGATGCGCTCGCGAATGACAGGCACGCCAAACGTCTCGCCAAGCTGCTTGAGCACCTGCGGCGAGGGCAGCATGCCACCCGGGAAAACGTAGCGCTGGATGAAGTCGACGTCACGGCGGTAGCTCGGGAAAAGCCTGTCCTGGATGGTGATGGCCTGGATGCCGGCGAGGCCACCGGGCAACAGGCGGTCGCGCAGTTGTGAAAAATAGTTGGGCCAGAACTGTTCGCCGACAGCTTCGATCATCTCGATGGAGGCGATGCGGTCATAGCCGCCGCGTTCGTCGCGGTAGTCCTGCAGCCTGATCTCGACCTTTTCGGAAAGACCTGCTTCGTGGATGCGCCGCTGCGCGAAGTCGCGTTGCTCACTGCTGATGGTGAGCCCCACGACCTTCGCACCTTGCTTGGCCGCGAATTCGGCAAAGCCGCCCCAGCCGCAACCTATCTCCAGCAGCTTTTGACCGGGCTTGAGATCGATCGCCTCGGCAAGCCGGCGGTACTTGTTGGTCTGCGCCGAGGTCAGATCGGTGGTGTGCTCTTCGAACAAGGCCGACGAGTAGGTCATGCTTGGATCGAGCCACGCCGAATAGAAGGCGTTGCCGATGTCGTAATGCGCATGGATGTTGCGCTGCGCCTGCCGCCGGGTGTTGCGATTGAACCAGTGCCTGACGATCTGCACATAGCGCAGCGGTTTGCCGATCAGCGTGGTCTGCATCCAGTCCTGATTGACGCAGAACAAATAGAGGAATTGCGTCAGATCGGGCGTATCCCATTCGCCGCGCAGATAGGCTTCGGCAATGCCGATGTCGCCACCGCCCATCAGGCGCGTCGCAAAGGCGAAATCATGCACGTTCATGGCGGCGATCGGCCCCGGCGCGTTGCCGCCAACCCTGACGGTGCGGCCGTCGGGCAGTGTCACATCGAGCGTGCCGCGTTGAAGTTTCGAACCGTAACCCAGCGCCAGCCGGACCATGCGCGGGAGATCGGGCAACCGCTCATGCACCGAGTCCAGGGTGACTTCGATCAAATCGCCCATCGGCAGTCCACCGTGCTGCCCCAGGTCCGGAATATTTCCCCGTGACGGGGCCAAGTTAGCGACCCCCACCGGACCAAAGCGCCTTGGCGCGGGCAGGCAACGCCAGCCTAGCATATTGGTTCCCTTCGCCAACCGGCAAGGTGGCGCTCTCGCCGTCTGCGGCAGCCGGTCGCGGTACCAGCCGCGCGCCTTTGAGCCACAGCCGCAGGGCTTCCCAGTGGATCGCGGCGACGATTTTCACGGTGACCAGCGGTAGCGCGACGAAGGATCGCAACAGCGCCGATGTCGCCAGTGCGCGGCGAGTACCGTTGAAGGTCGCAGCAAGCAGCGGGCCTTCGCGGTCGGTCTCGAGGATGCGCAGGCGGACGTTGTTACCGGGCGGCAGGACGCGGAAATGATAGCGCATCGCCATCTCGACAAAGGGCGAGACGTAGAACTGCTTGTCATGCTGCTGGCGGACTCCGGCGGCACTGGCCTCGCCCGGTTTGACCGGCAACGCATAGTAATGGATGTCGCCAAAGGTGTTGCGCACCTCGTAGATGATGAGGGCGAGCTCGCCATCAGCGCGATGGCAGAAATAGACCGACAGCGGATTGAAGGTGAAGCCGAGCAGGCGAGGGTAGCACAGCAGCATAACCTTGCCGCCGGTGAGATCGATGCCGTGTGCGTCCGCGCAAGCCTGCACATGTGCGCGCAGCGACGAGCCGTCGCGCTTGCCATGGTCGGCTTCGTTGAAGCTGTAGAGCGCGGCGCGGTTGACGCCGAACAGCGGCGATTGCCGGTCGGCCTCGTCCAGCCGGTCGAGATCGATCAGAAGACTCATGACGCGATAGCTGAAGCGATGGCCCATCGGCTTCAGCCGCGCATGCATGACCTCGCCGAAATAGAGCGAGGCTGCGTCTTCTGATCGGGTGGGCGGCACGGACATCTCTACTCAGCCGCCTCCGCAAGGTCCGCCGGCAAGTCTTGCCACGGTGCCGTTGCACCCAGCGCCTGCGCCACCTCGAGGCCGGAACGCAGGCCGTCCTCATGGAAACCGTAGCCGGTCCAGGCGCCACAGAACCAGGTGCGGCGTCGGCCCTGGATTTCGCCGAGCCGTTTCTGGGCGGCAAACGCGGCCGCATTATATTGCGGGTGCTCGCAGATGTATTTGCCGAAGGTGAGACGTTCATCCGGCTCGAACGGCGGGTTGAGGCTGACGAACAGCGGCTTTGCCGGGTCGATGCCTTGCAGGCGGTTCATCCAGTAGGTCACCGCGACGTCGTTGACCGGAACGCCCTCGCGCTGCCAGCGCAGGAAATTCCAGGACGCCCAGGCATGCCGCCGTTTCGGCATCAGCCTGGTGTCGCGGTGCAGATAGACGGTGTTCGGGGAATAGCCGATGGCGCCAAGGATCGCGCGCTCCTCTGCGTCCGCGTCGCAGAGCATGTCGAGCGCCTGGTCGCTGTGAGCTGCGACAACGACGTGATCATAGGTCGCCTGTTTGCCGTGGCTGTCGTGTACGACGACGCCGTGCGGCGTGCGCTCGATTGAGGTAACGGCGCAGCCGAGCCGCAGTTGATCGCCGTACGCCGATGTCAGCTTGTCCACGTAGCTCTTGCTGCCGCCCTTTACGGTGCGCCAGGCCGGGCGGTCATATTGCAGCAGGCGGTGATTGCTGAAGAAGGCGACGAAATTCTCGGCGGGAAAGTCGAGCATCTCGTCCGCCGGCGCCGACCAGATCGCGGCACCCATCGGCGCCAGATAGTCGGTGAGCAGGCGCGGGGCAAAATGATTGCGCGGAAGTATTCACCGAGGGTGATGCCGGCGAGTTTTCCGGCTTTGTAGTCGGCGACGCTTTGCTGGTTGAAGGTGAGGATATCGCGGAGCATCCAGAGATAGGACGGCGACAACAGGTTGCGCGGCTGCGCGAACAGGCCGATGGCGGTTTGAATCCAGTTCTCGCCGCCGCCCTTCCATTCGAAGCGGCCGCCGTCCGCCGTCACGGCAAAGCTCATGCAGCTTTCCACTGTCTCGACGCCGAGATGATCGAACAGGGCGGTCAGGCCGGGATAGTTCAGCTCGTTGTAGACGATGAAGCCGGTATCGACCGAGATCGGCGTGCCGTCATAATCGATCGAGACGGTGTGGCTGTGGCCGCCCGGCCTGATCTCGCGGTCATAGACGGTGACCGGATAGCGCTTCGACAAGGTCCAGGCCGCGGCATTGCCGGCAATTCCCGTTCCGATGACCGCGACCCGCATGTAATGTCCCTCATTCCCTGTGCAGGGTAGATACGTCTGCGCGAGGGGTGGGGTTTCAAGCCGGGAAACCGCTGCCAGAACAGGGGAAAACCCCCATGAAATGTTCGTAAGATTCGGGGCTGCCGGGTCGGCCGGAATCAAGGAAATGCCTATAAAATAAGGACAAGTCGGCTGTTGCTGACGCTGTGGCGTGCTTGCATCGCTCAGCGACGAACGGTAGCGGAAGGACTGTCCGCCCCCCCAGTGCAGGGCTAGGATGACGGCTTGGTTCCAACGCAGTCATCACCCTTGTGAAACCGGCGCAATTCAGCTTACGCAACGCTCCACACACCCTGGCCGGGACTGATTCGGCACGACTGCCCGTGGGCGTGAGATCCCGGCGGAGCGCAGGTGTGACCCAGAGCCTCACCGGGACGGGGATGACGGGCGCTTTCACCCCTCGCATACGCCGCGTGGCGGGCTGGGCCGCAGCACTCTGCCTGGCGCTCGGCTCGTCCGGTTGCCTGCTGACATCGGATCTGCCCGATCCTGCGCTGGATGTGCCGCCAGGCTACAAGCAGGCGGGGAAGAAGAATCCGCTGGATGCGCCGCCGACGCTCGACTGGTGGCGTGGCTTCCGCTCGAGCGAGCTGACGCAATTGATGGAGGAGGCGCAGACCGTCAATCTCGACATTGCGGCTGCCACCGCACGCTTCATCCAGGCCGATGCGCAGGCCCGCGTTGCCGGCGCGCCGTTGTTCCCTAGCCTCTCCGGCGCGGGGCAGGAGACCTATTCACGCACGTCAGGCTCGAGTGCCTCCGGCCTCAGCAATGGCGGCCGTGAAATCGTCAACTACCAGGCTTCGCTGAGCGCGAGCTATGAGCTCGATTTCTGGGGCAAGAACCGCGATGCGGCGCAGGCCGCGGAAGAGACCGCGGTCGCCAACCGCTTCGATCGCGATGTCGTTGCGCTGACGACGCTGACCAGCGTCGCGAACGCCTATTTCCAGGTGCTGTCTTCGCAGGATCGCCTGCGTGTTGCCCAGCGCAACATTGCCAGCGCCCAGCGCATTCTCGATGCGATCAAGCATAGGCTCGCCGCCGGCACCGGCAACGATCTCGACGTTGCGCAGCAGGAGAGCGTGCTCGCCAACCAGCGCGCGCTGGTGCCGCCGCTGCGGCAAACGCTCGACCAGAATATCAATGCACTGGCCATTCTGGTGTCGCGGCCGCCGGAAAGCGTCAAGGTCGCAGGCGGCTCGCTGAACCAGATCGCAATCCCCAGGGTGACGCCGGGCCTGCCATCTGAAATCCTGACGCAGCGGCCGGATATCAGGCGGCAGGAGGCGCAGCTCGCGTCGGCCACCGCGAACATCGGCAATGCGCGGGCGCAATTCTATCCGAGCATCCGGCTGACCGGCAATGGCGGCTACCAGAGCACGGCACTGTCATCGCTGTTCCAGCCGCACGCGGCCTTCTTCAGCCTGGTCGGCAGTGCGACCCAGCCGATCTTCGACGGCGGCACCATCCTCGGCAATTTCGAACTCGCCAAGGCCAAGCAGGACGAGCTGCTGCAGACCTATCGCAAGACCGTGGTGCAGTCCTTTGCCGATGTCGACAACGCGCTGACTGCCGTGCGCGAGACCACCATCAGGTTGCGACTGCAAGGCGACGTCGTCGCCGCCTCGCGGCGGGCCTACCAGCTGGCCGGCGACCAGTTGCGGGCGGGAACCGCCGACATTGTGACTGTGCTAAACGTGCAAACGACACTATTTCAGGCGGAAGATTCGCTGGTGCAGGCGCAGCTGGCGCGCCTGCAGGCGATCGTCAGCCTCTATCAGGCGCTGGGGGGCGGCTGGGAGCCGAGGATGGAAAGGGCCGTCAATGCTCTTTAAGCCCGAGTTGAACGGGACCGTGAAGACCGCCGGCAGGAGCGTGGTGCGCTCGGTGCTCCGGCGCAGCGTGTCGCTGCTGGTCACGCTCGTGATCCTCGGCGGCCTCGGTTACATCGGCTGGCTTGCCTGGCAGCAAAAGAGCGGCGCTCGCAACCCCAATGCGCGCCCCGATCTGCCGGTGCCGGTGCTGGCGGCAACGCCGCGGGTGCAGGACGTGCCGGTTTATCTCGAAGGCGTCGGCTCCGTGCGCGCGCTCAATACCGTCATCGTTCGTGCGCAGGTCGATGGCAAATTGATCGCGGTGAATTTCGTCGAGGGCCAGGACGTCAAGAAAGGCGACGTGCTCGGCGAGATCGATCCGGCGATCTATCAGGCGCAATACGACCAGGCGGTGGCCAAGAAGGCGCAGGACGAAGCACTCTTGGTCAACCAGAAGCTTGATCTGGCGCGCTATCAGCAGCTCGCGGCGTCCAACGCCGGCTCCAAGCAGCAGGCCGACACCCAAAGAGCACTCGTCGCCCAGCAGGAAGCGCTGATCAAGGCCGACCAGGCCGCAATCGACAATTCGGCCGCCACGCTCGGCTACACCAAGATCGTTGCGCCGCTTTCGGGGCGCGCCGGCCTGCGCCAGCTCGACCAGGGCAACATCATCAAGGCTTCCGACGCCACGGGCCTCGTTATCCTGACGCAGCTGCAGCCGATCGCGGTGTGGTTCAGCCTGCCGCAGCAGCAGATCGTGCGCGTCAACAACGCCGCGATGAAGGGCACGCTGGCCGTGGATGTGTTCGGCAATGATGGCGTCACCGTCGTCGACAGCGGCACGCTGAAGGGTATCGACAACCAGGTCGATCAAACCACCGGCACGCTGAAGCTGAAGGCGGAATTCCCCAATTCCAGCTTCCAGCTCTGGCCCGGGCAGTTCGTCAACGTCCGCCTCAAGGTCGAGACGCTGCCGAAGGCGATCGTGATTCCGACCTCGGCCGTGCAGCGCGGTCCGGCCGGCACGTTCAGCTACGTGATCGGGCCTGACAACATCGCCACCGCCAAGCCGATCGTGGTGACGCAGCAGAACGAGAACGACGCAGTCATCGCCAGCGGCATCGCGCCGACCGACCGCGTGGTGACGACCGGCTTTGCCAATCTCTCCGACGGCGCCAAGGTTTTCATCGGCAAGGATGACTCGACGCCCGCTGCCGATCTCGCGCCGCGCAAGCGCAGCCGCGCGCCCGATGCCAAAGGCGACGGCAAGGGCGATGCGAAGGGTGGCGCGGGCAAGGACGGCAAGCGCGGCGAGGGCGACCAGAAGGGGCAAACCGGGCCGGCCGCGGGACCGCCCGCCGGCGCGAAGCAGTAACCCCGTGACGACAACCATGAGCGCGCAGCCATGAGCGTCTCCGAACCGTTCATCCGCCGGCCGATCGCGACCTCGCTGCTCGGGATCGCGCTCTTGATCGGCGGCGCGCTCGGCTATTGGGCGCTGCCGGTCTCGGCGCTGCCGCAGGTCGATTTCCCGACCGTGCAGGTGACGACGCAGCTGCCGGGCGCGAGCCCCGACGTGGTGGCCTCGCTGATCACGGCGCCGCTGGAGCGGCAGCTCGGGCAGATCCCGTCGCTGTCGTCGATGCAGTCGACCAGTTCGTTCGGCGTCAGCCAGATATCGCTGCAGTTCGATCTCAACCGCGACATCGACGGCGCCACGCAGGACGTGCAGGCCGCGATCAACGCCGCCGCCGGCATTTTGCCGCGAACGCTGCCGTACCCGCCGACCTACGCCAAGGTGAACCCGGCCGATGCGCCTGTCATGACGCTGGCGCTGACCTCGGAGACGATCTCGCTGCGCGCGATGAGCGACATCGCCGACACCGTTCTGGGTCAGCGCCTGTCGCAGATTTCGGGCGTCGGCCGCGTCTCCATCCTCGGCGGCCTGAAGCCCGCGGTGCGGGTGCAGGCCGATCTGGCGCGGCTCGCCGCCTACGGCATCTCCATGGAGGATTTGCGCAACGCCATTGCGGGCGCCAACGTCTCCGGGCCGAAGGGCTCGCTCGACGGCACGCAGCAGTCCTACACCATCGCCGCCAATGACCAGATCGCGGTGGCGGAGGCCTACAAGCCCATCATCATCGCCTATCGCAACGGCTCGCCCGTCACCATCGGCGATGTCGCCATCATCGTCGATGGCCTCGAGAACGACCGCACCGGCGGCTGGTACCAGGGCACGCCGGCCGTCGTCATCGACATCCAGCGCCAGCCCGGCGCCAATGTCATCGAGGTGGTGCGGCAGATCCGGGACGAAATCCCGAAGGTGCAGCGCGCGATCGCGGCCGGCGTCAACCTGCACATCGTCAGCGACCGCACCGTCACCATCCGCGCCTCCGTGCGCGACGTGCAGTTCACGCTGGTCCTTGCCGTGGTGCTGGTGACGCTGGTGGTGCTGCTGTTCCTGCGCTCGCTGCGCGCCACCATCATCGCCGGCGTGGCGCTGCCGCTGTCGCTGGTGACGAGCTTCGGCATCATGTATTTCGCGGGCTTCTCGCTCGACAATCTGTCGCTGATGGCGCTGACCATCGGCACCGGCTTCGTGGTCGACGACGCCATCGTCATGATCGAGAACATCGTCCGCCACATGGAGAACGGCGAGTCCGTGATGGAGGCCTCGCTGAAGGGCGCCAGCGAAATCGGCTTTACCGTGATCTCGCTGACGGTGTCGCTGATCGCGGTGTTCATTCCGCTGCTGTTCATGTCGGGCCTGGTCGGGCGCATGTTCCGCGAATTTGCGCTGACCTTGACGATTGCGGTCGTCACCTCGGCGATCGTGTCGCTGACGCTGACGCCGATGATGTGCTCGCGGATGCTCAAGCACCTGCATGAGGAAATTTCGGTGCCCGGGCTTGCCACGATCAGCCGCGGCATCGACGGCATGGTCGCGTTCTATCACCGCACCTTGCTCTGGGTGCTCGAGCGCCAGCGCGCCACGCTGGTGGTGACCTTCGGCACCATCGTCGCGACGCTGCTGCTGTATGTGATCGCGCCGAAGGGATTTCTGCCGCTGCAGGACACCGCGTCGATCACGGCGGTGACCGAAGCGGGCGCCGATGTCTCGTTCGTGGAAATGCAGGCGCGGCAGGGCAGGGCCGCGGAACTGATCCAGAGCGATCCCGATGTGGTCGGCGTCGTCTCCGTGATCGGCGCGGGCTCGGTCAATCCGACCACCAATGTCGGCCGTCTCGTCATGACGCTAAAGCCGCGCGGCGAGCGGCATGACGACATCGCCGTCGTGGTGGCGCGGCTGAAGCAGCGCACCGCCGCGATCCCCGGCATGACGATCTACTTCCAGCCGGTGCAGGACGTGCAGATTTCGACGCAGTCGAGCCGCTCGCAATACCAGTACACGCTGACCGGCACCGATGCGGCCGAAGTCAGCCAGTGGGCCACCCGGCTGGTGGCGGAGATGCGCAAGGATCCGATCTTCCGCGACGCCTCTTCGGAGGCGCAGGAAGGCGGCCTGCGCGCCGCGCTCGACATCAACCGTCAACGCGCCGGCCAGCTCGGTGTCAGCCTGCAGGCCATCAACGACACGCTGAACGACGCGTTCGCGCAGCGGCAGATCTCGACCATCTACGGCCAGGCCAACCAGTACCGCGTCGTGCTGGAGGCGCTGCCGATGTATCAGCGCGATCCGTCGATCCTGTCGAAAATCTACGTCGGCGGCAGCAGCGGCGCGCAGGTGCCGCTGTCGGCGGTGGCGACGCTCACGCGCACCACGGCGCCGCTGGCGATCTCGCATCTGGCGCAATTCCCCGCCGTGACGCTCAGCTTCAACCTTGCGCCCGGCGAGGCACTGGGCGACGCCGTCGAAGCGGTGAAGGCGCTCGAGAGGTCGATCGGCATGCCCTCGAGCATTGCCGGCGTCTATTCGGGCGATGCGGCGGAATTCGCCAAGTCGCTGGCGGGCCAGCCCTGGCTGATCCTCGCCGCCATCGTCACCATCTACATCGTGCTCGGCGTGCTCTACGAGAGCTACATCCACCCGATCACCATCCT
Source organism: uncultured Alphaproteobacteria bacterium (assembly GCA_963726865.1). Classification (GTDB taxonomy): domain Bacteria; phylum Pseudomonadota; class Alphaproteobacteria; order Rhizobiales; family Xanthobacteraceae; genus Bradyrhizobium. The sequence continues at coordinate 528,263 of CAVSEE010000021.1, forward strand.
CTCGACGCTGCCGTCGGCCGGCGTCGGCGCGATCCTGGCGCTGATGCTGTTCGGGCAGGATCTGTCGGTGATCGGGCTGATCGGCATCATCCTCCTGATGGGCATCGTCAAGAAGAACGCGATCATGATGATCGACTTCGCGCTGGAGGCCGAACGGCACAAGGGCATGTCGCCGGTCGAGGCCATCACCCAGGCCTGCCTGCTGCGCTTCCGCCCGATCATGATGACGACGCTGGCCGCGCTGTTCGGCGCGCTGCCGCTGGCGGTGGAAAGCGGCACCGGCGCGGAGCTGCGCTTTCCGCTCGGCATCTCCATCATCGGCGGCCTGCTGCTCAGCCAGCTGCTCACCCTCTACACCACGCCCGTGATCTATCTCGCGCTCGACCGGCTCAACCGCCGCATCGAGAAGGCGGTGCCTGATCCCGGTCCGCCCGGCCCGACCGTCGCCGGCGCCACCGAGGGGATGCAGTAGATGGCGGTCTCGATCTCCGAGCCATTTATCCGCAGGCCGGTCGGCACCACGCTGCTGGCGATCGGACTGTTCCTGGTCGGGATCGTCGCCTACATCAACCTGCCGGTCGCCTCCGTTCCCAATGTCGACTTCCCGGTCATCCGCGTGTTTGCCTCGCGCCCCGGCGCCGACCCGTCGGTGATGGCCGCGACCGTGGCTGCGCCGCTGGAACGCAAGCTCGGGCAGATCGCCGGCGTAGACCAGATCACCTCGGTTAGTTCGCTGGGCAATACCAGCATCATACTGCAGTTCTCCATCGGCCGGAACATCGACCGCGCCGCACGCGACGTGCAGGCGGCGATCAACGCTTCACTCGCCGATCTACCGAGTGACCTGCCGTCCTTGCCGCGGTTCCGCAAAGCGAACCCCTCCGCTTCACCGGTGTTCGTGCTGGCGCTGACGTCCAAGACCATCTCGACGTCGGCGATGTACGACGTCGCCGACACCGTGCTGGCGCAGCGCATCTCGCAGGTGCCGGGGGTAGGGGAAGTCAACGTCTCCGGCGCCGATCAGCCGGCGGTGCGGATCGCGCTCAACCCGGTGGCGTTGTCCAATGCGGGGATCGCCACCGACGATGTGCGGCTGGCGATCGTGCAGGCCAATCCGCTCGGACCGGCCGGCATCTTCAACGGCGACCGCCAGAGCGAGACCATCGCCATCAACAAGCAGATGCGCACCGCCGCGGAATTCCGCGATATCATCATCAAGAGCCAGGGCGGCAACTTCGTACGGCTGTCCGATGTCGCCGACATCGAGGATTCCGTACGCAATTCGCGCTCGATCGCCTGGTTCAACCGGCAGCCGGCGGTGCTGATCCAGATCACCAAGCAGGGCGACGCCAACGTGATCGAGACCGTCGATCGCGTGCGGGCGCTGATCCCCGAATTGAAGCAGTGGATCCCGGCCGGCGTCGATATCTCGACCCTGGTCGACCGCACCGGGACGATCCGCGCCAGCGTGCTGGACATGCAGTTCACGTTGCTCGCGACCGTGTTCCTGGTGATGTTCGTGGTGTTCCTGTTCCTGCGCCGGACCACGCCGACCATTGCCGCCGGCGTCTCGGTGCCGCTGGCGCTGGCCGGCACCTGCGCCGGCATGTGGCTCGCCGGCTTCTCGATCGACAATCTGTCGCTGATGGCGCTGGCGATCTCGGTCGGCTTCGTGGTCGACGACGCCATCGTCATGATCGAGAACATGTACCGCAATCTCGAGCAGGGCATGGCGCCCTATCCGGCGGCGCTGGAGGGCGCCAGGCAGATCGGCTTCACCGTGCTCTCGATCAGCCTGTCGCTGGTGGCCGCCTTCACGCCGCTGATCTTCATGGACGGCATCGTCGGCAGGCTGCTCCGCGAATTCTCGCTGACGCTGACGTTTGCGATTGCGGTCTCCACCGTGGTGTCGCTGACGATCACGCCGATGATCTGCGCGCATTTCATCAAGGAAGCGACGTCGGACCGCGCCACCTGGTTCGACCGGGTGGTGGAGGGCACGCTATCGGCGATCGTGCGCGTCTACGAATGGACGCTGCGCATCGTGCTGGGCTTTCCTTACCTGACGCTGCTGGTGTTCTTCGCCACCATCGCGCTGACGGTGACGCTCTACATCAAGACGCCGAAGGGCTATTTCCCGACCGACGATTCCGGCTTCGTCATCGGGGCGACCCGGGCGTCGCCCGACATCTCGTTCCAGGCGATGCTGAAGCTGCAGCAGCGGATGGCCGAGATCGTCATGGAGGACCCGGCGGTGGCCAGCGTCGGATCGTCGCTCGGCAGCTCGTTCGGCGGCGGCACTTCCAACCGCGGCACCATGTTCATCAGCCTGAAGGAGCCGGCGGACCGCGGCTATATTTCCACGGCGCTGGTGATCGACCGCCTGCGGCGGGCGCTGTACCCGGTGCCGGGCATCCGCCTGTTCATGTTCGCCGCGCAGGATGTCCGTACCGGCGGCCGGCAGAGCGATTCCGACTATCAATACACGCTGTCCTCGACCGACCTCGACCTGCTGGTGAAATGGGCGCCGATCGTCGGCAAGCGGATGGAGACCGTCGAGGGGATCACGGACATTTCCGCCGACCGCGATCCCGGCGGGCTGCAGCTCAGCCTGAAGATCGACCGGCAAAAGGCCTCCGCGCTTGGCGTGCGCGTGCAGGACATCGACAATGCGCTGAACAACGCGTTTGCGCAGCGGCAGATCTCTTACATCTACACCCAGCGCAACCAGTACATGGTGGTGCTGGAGATCGATCCGAAATTCCAGCAGGACCCCTCCAACCTCGATCGCATCTTCGTCGCCGGCGCCAATGACGCGCAGATTCCGCTGTCGACCGTGGTGCGCTACGAGCGCAGCCTGTCGCCGCTCGCCGTGTTTCACTCGCAGTCTTTCCCGTCGACGACGGTCTCGTTCAACCTGCTGCCCGACGTGCCGCTGGAGGTCGCGACAACGAACATCCAGCGCGCGGTGGAGGAGCTGCACATGCCGGAGGGAATCCGCGGCAGTTTTGACGGCAATGCCGGCGACTTCAACAAGACCAGCGGCCGGCAGCCGCTGCTGATCCTCGGCGCGCTGGTGGCGATGTATATCGTGCTGGGCGTGCTCTATGAGAGCCTCGCCCATCCCATCACCATCATCTCGACCTTGCCGTCCGCGGGCCTCGGTGCGCTGCTGGCGCTGCAGGTGACCGATACGCCGCTGACCGTGATCGCCTTTGTCGGCATCATTCTGCTGATCGGCATCGTCAAGAAGAACGGCATCATGATGGTCGACTTCGCGCTCGACGCCGAGCGGCACCGCGGCCTGTCGTCGGCGGAGGCGATTTTCGAGGCCTGCAGCGTACGCTTCCGCCCGATCCTGATGACGAGCCTGGCGGCGATGTTTGCCGGCATTCCGCTCGTCATCGCCACCGGCCCCGGCACCGAGCTGCGCCGGCCGCTCGGCATCACCATCATCGGCGGCCTGTTCGTGTCGCAGATCCTGACGCTCTACACCACGCCAGTGATCTATCTCCTGATCGACAAGCTGCGGCGGCGCCGCGAGATGCGGCGCGCGGTCGCGGCGCCTGCGGAGTAGTATCAATTCGCCCGCACGGGGCGTATAGCGGTCGCATGTCAGAACACGCCGAGTCCGAGGCCATTGCCGACTGTCCCCATTGCGGCAAGCCGATGCCGCTGTGCATCTGCGACAGCGTCACGCCGATCGAGAAGAACCGCATCGCAGTCCTGATCCTGCAGCATCCGCAGGAGCAGGACCGGGCGCTCGGCACCGCGCGGCTGACCGCGCGCCATTTCACGAATGCCGTGGTGAAGATCGGCCTGTCCTGGCCGAGCCTGTCAAAAGCGCTGGGGCGGCCCGTACATGATCCGTCGCGCTGGGCCGTGCTCTATCTCGGCTCTGCCAAGGCGAGCGAGCTCGACACCGACGCCGAGATCGTCGCCATCGACCGCAAGGGCGCGATGGAGGAGGGGCAGCGTGCGATCCTGAAGGAGATCGAAGGCATCGTGCTGCTCGACGGCACCTGGAGCCAGGCCAAGGCGCTGTGGTGGCGCAATGCCTGGATGCTGAAATGCCAGCGCGTGATCCTCGGACCAAAGCAGCCGTCGCGTTACGGTCACTTGCGCAAGGAGCCGCGTCGCGACGGGCTCTCCACCATCGAGGCGGCGGGCCTGATGCTGGCCGCGCTGGAGAAACGGCCTGATATCGCCGCAACGCTGAACGCCAGCTTCGAGCGCATGCTGGCACGCTACCGCGAGGTGCAGCGCGAGATGCCTGATCTCGCGCCCAAGCCGAAGAAGCGCGATTTTCGGCGGCGACGGCGCAGCTGACAAATCAGCGCTATTCGCACAGCCCATGTGCTCTGGATGGCAGCGGCCGCTAGTCGACAGCCCAAATGAATTGCGCCGCCGGCGTTGCCCGGCGGCGTTTTCGTTGCAACCACATTGCCAAGACCGCTCAAGCGGTTCCAAGCGGCCTCGGTTGCCTATTGGGGGTGGGGCGTATATGAGTGCCCGAAGTGGGGCCACGTGGCGGAGTGGTTACGCAGCGGTCTGCAAAACCGTTTACACCAGTTCAATTCTGGTCGTGGCCTCCATCCATATAATCAAGCACTTAGCCCGATTACATCAGATGCCGTGGGAATTGACGGTCGCCTGCGGCGCCTCAGCACGCGGCGTTCCAGCCCTCGGGGAACGGGATCAGCGGCCAAGCCTTGCGGTCGTTGTCATTCGCAGCGCGCGACGGCGGCTGACGGAGCGGCAATGATTGGGCCACAAATTTCTCCTCGAAATCAGGTGCGATCGCCGTCTGCACGGCGTCCAGCAATAGATCGAACTCGACTTCACTCATGGCGCACTCCCGCTCACTGCAGCGGAAGTTCGCAAAACGGGTTTGTTGTCGGATTGAACGGATCGCTCGAATTTTAGCTATCCGGTCTTCGCGGCTAATTTGGTTACTGAAGTCTTGCTTTCCCCGTTGCGGAACCTACCCGCCGGGTTGAGCGGCCAAGTGTGAGAGAAATCACATTTGGCGAAATTAATTTCCGGTATCGCCTGTGATTAGCAAAGGCGCAGCTGCTGCGCCAGCCTGATCCGGAGACGACGCCATGAAGCCGAGGTCTTTGCGTTTCGGAGCCTTCACCAGCCGCGCCCGCAAGAGCTGCACGCTTGGCTTGTTTCTTTCGCTGTTCGCCGGCGTGGCGCACGCGCAGTACCAAGGTACGCCTGAGCAGCGCCGCGCCTGCACCCCCGACGTCTATCGGCTCTGTGCCGGTGAAATCCCCAACGTTCGCGCCATCACCGCCTGCCTGCGCCGCAACAAGCCGAGCCTGAGCCCTGCCTGTGCCGCGGCGTTCGAACAGGCGTCGCAATAAGGCCGGGCTCGATCGACGGATCAGGAGCGGGCGGATGAGCGACTGTTGAGATTTCGTCGCCGGTCGCCCGGCAGCTAGATCGACGCCGTTACACGTCGGGTATGCCGACAGTTTTCAGCATGAGATCGGCAATCGACCATGCCAGCGTCTCAACTCGCGTCGCTGTGATGCAGCCGGTTGGGATCGGTGAGATCGAGCATCCTCGAGATATCTTCTCGACCTCGTACCAACGCTGCATCATGTCGAAGCGCTTGAAGATATTCACGCGCGCAGTCGGTTCCGCTGCAGCTGCGGCCTCCTCGATCAGGCGCACCATGGTTCGCGCACGTTTGCTCGTTGTCGGGTACCAGCAGAACCGGGCGCCGCGGGTCCATCAGGATATTATCGGCGTTGGCGCCGGTCGACATCAGGTCGGCGACGCTCAGATGAAGGCGCGTGACGATCTCGATCACCTCCGAGGCTTCCGTCGTACGTGTTCATGGGCTTCCCGGTCGTTGGCCGCCGAGCAGCATTAGGCTCGAAAAACCTGTCTGGTGCGCCGCTGCGGAATCGCGCAGAGGTGTCTCGAGCCGCGCGGGTAAGGCACGTCCGCTGGGTTCGAAATCGCTTCCAGGCGATGGCGCAGCGGCCTTCAGCGAGACATCGGCCAATGCCCCGGCTATATGGTTGGGCGGCCGGATCGAGGAAGGTGAGACTGCATGAATTTTTCGAGCATCTTTGCGCGGATCGTCGCGCTGATCGGCGGCGTCGCGCTGCTTTGGCGCCGCTTGCAGGGCGCTGCGCCCGTGCCGGCCTGGGGCAACGCGCCGGTGATACCGGAGGCCAAGCCGCAAGGCGCCATCCCGACATTGAAAATGCCGTCGGCGAGGGGATGGGACGAGGGCCAGAAACCGCAGACGGCGCCGGGCCTCAAGGTCAATGCGTTTGCGACCGGTCTGGATCATCCGCGCTGGATCGAGGTGCTGCCCAATGGCGACGTCCTGGTGGCGGAGTTCGAACCAGGTCGCGGGACCGCCGAGGAGCGTGTTTCACTATGCGATGCAGGCCACGATGCGGCGTGCGGACGCGCTTGGCGTCAGTGCCAACCGCATCACGCTGCTGCGCGACCGGGACGGCGACGGCGTCGCCGAGGTGCGCGGCGCCTTCATGGAAGGATTGAGCCAGCCGTTCGGCATGGCGCTCGTGGGCGACACGTTCTATGTCGGCAACACCGACGGCGTGGTCGCGTTCCCCTACACGGCGGGCGCCGACCGCATCACGGCTTCGGGGCGCAAGCTCGTCGCGTTCAAGCCGAACGGTCATTGGACGCGGAGCCTCTTGCTCAGCCCCGACAGCAAGAAGCTTTATGCCGGCGTCGGCTCGCTCAGCAACATCGGCGAGATGGGCATGGAGGTCGAGGAGGGGCGCGCCGCCATTTACGAGCTCGATCTTGCAAGCGGTCGCAGCCGCATCTTCGCCGGCGGCCTGCGCAATGCGGTGGGCATGGCGTGGGAGCCCACTACCGGCGTGCTCTGGACCGTCGTCAACGAGCGCGATGGCCTCGGTGACGAAACGCCGCCCGACTACCTCACGTCGGTGCGCGACGGCGGCTTCTATGGCTGGCCGTATTGCTATTGGGGTCAGACGGTGGACGATCGCGTGCCGCAGGATGCGGCCTTGGTCGCCAAAGCGATCACGCCGGATTATGCGCTCGGCGGCCACACCGCATCGCTCGGCCTGTGCTGGATGCCCGCGGGCACGCTGCCGGGATTCCCCGACGGCATGGCGATCGGACAGCACGGTTCGTGGAACCGCTCGACGCTGAGCGGCTACAAGGTCGTGTTCGTGCCGTTCGAGAACGGCCGCCCCTCCGGCCCGGCGCGGGATATCTTGAGCGGCTTCCTCGCCCCCGACGAGCGCGAGTCCTACGGCCGCCCCGTGGGTGTCACGCTTGGTCCGGATAAATCATTGCTGGTGGCGGATGACGTCGGCGACGTGATCTGGCGCGTCACCGGGGCGGGGTAGGGCCAGCGCTGACGCGGCGCGGGACCTGAGAAGTCCTTTGTTGGCAGTGGGTTTTCGGCCTTCCCTCAAGTCAGGTATGGTCGGCAATTGGTCCTTTGCAACCGCAAAAGCCTTTGTTATACGCAGGCCGCTCGCGAACGCCTGTTTCGCCTGTTCCCGGATAGCTCAGCGGTAGAGCATTCGACTGTTAATCGAATGGTCGCTGGTTCGAAATCCAGCTCCGGGAGCCAACGTTTTCTCACTGAATTCTGCAAGGTTCTGAGAGGCACGAGCAGCCGAACGCCGTGTTGCGTTTTCACCCCTCTTGTTCCAAAAGGTGGCTGGTTTCCGCTTCGATTTCGAGGGTCCCGCCATGTCCGGTTTTTCGACCGCGCGCCAGAAAATGGTCGACGGCCAGGTGCGCACCAGCGACGTCACCGACAGCCGAATCCTCGATGCCATGCTGAGCGTGCCGCGCGAGGCGTTCGTGCCCGCGGCAAGCCAGCCGCTCGCTTATCTCGACCTCGATCTGGATGTCGGCGGCGGTGGAACCAGGCGTTACCTGCTCAAGGCGGCGCTGTCAGCGAAATTGCTGCAGGCGGCTGAGATCAAGAGCACCGACAATGTGCTCGTGGTCGGCGCGGCCTCAGGTTACGTGGCGGCTTTGGCCGCGAATATTGCGGCGAAGGTGACGGCCACGGAAAGCGATTCGGCGCTGGCCTCGCAGGCAGCCAGCGCACTCACCGGGCTCGGGGCGGCAAATGTTACCGTTCGCACCGCTGCAGCCGCCGACGGCGAGCCTGCTTCTGCGCCTTATGATGTCATCATCCTCAACGGAGCCACCGAAATCGAGCCGGATCGGCTGCTTGGTCAGCTCGCCGAGGGAGGGCGGCTGGTTGGCGTGTTTGCGGCCACCAAACCGTCGCGCGCAATGGTCGTGACGCATTCGCAAGCCGATTTCGGGCATCGCATGCTGTTCGATGCATCTGCCCCCGTACTACCTGGCCTCGAACGCCTCGCCGAATTCGTTTTCTAGGCGTCTTTCCGCCCTTCGCGACTGCCATTTTTGCCCCTTGTGGCAGTTAAATCCCGTTCGAAATCAGAAGTGTGGCCGGATTGCCCCACTGTGGAGAGTTTCGGCATCGCCTGCTTGTCCGGGTGTTCCGTCGCGGCTAGCTGCGGAATAAGGTGAGCCGGGACTCACCTGTTAAGGGTGGCGCCGGCCCATGCGTTTGGGCGGGCGAAAGAAGATGATTGGAATTTTGGGGATGCGTCGGACGAAGGTTTTTGCCGGAGCTGCGGCTTCGGCCCTTCTGATAGCTTTGATGGGGCCGGTGCCCGCGCTCGCCGACACGATCGAGGCTGCGTTGGTGCGCGCCTATCAAACCAATCCGCAACTCAACGCCCAGCGCGCGCAAGTGCGCATCACCGACGAGAACGTGCCGCAAGCGCTATCCGGTTATCGCCCGAAAGTGGCGGTGACCGCGAGCGCCGGTGTCCAATACACCGACACGCTGTCCACGGCGGGCGGCACGGCGAATACGCTCGTGCGTACTCATATCTTTGGCACGAACGCGCCGCGCAGTGCCGGTGTCACGGCGTCGCAGACGTTGTTCAACGGCCAGCAGACCGCCAACAAGACCCGCGCCGCGGAGAGCCAGGTGTCGGCGGCGCGCGAGGCGTTGCGCGTGCTCGAGCAGACCGTGCTGCTGTCGGGCGCCACGATCTACATGGATTTCCTGCGCGACTCCGCCAACGTCGAAGTTCAGCGCAGCAACGTGCGCGTGCTCGAGCAGACGCTGAAGCAGACCAAGGACCGCTTCAATGTCGGCGAAGTCACCCGCACCGACGTCGCGCAGTCCGAGGCGCAGCTTGCCGCCGGCAAGACCCAGTTGCTGACCGCCGAATCCACGCTGACGACCACGCGCGCGAATTTCCGCCGCATCATCGGCAGCGAGCCCGTGAACCTGGCGCCGGGCTCGCCGGTCGACCGTTTCCTGCCGTCGACGCTGACGTCAGCCATTGAGCTCGCGCTGATCGAGAATCCGAACGTCACCTCGGCGATGTTCGGCATCGACGTCAGCTATCTCAACGTCAAGGTTGCCGAAGGCGCGCTGTTCCCGACCGTGACGCTGCAGGCTTCGGCCACCCAGTCCTATGAAACCACCATGACGCTGCAGCGCTCGTTCGCGGGCGCGCTGACCACGCAGGTAACGGTGCCGATCTACCAGGGCGGCTCCGAATATTCGCTGATCCGCCAGTCCAAGGAGACGCTGGCGCAGCAGCGCCTCGTGCTCGAACAGACCCGCGACCAGGCGCGCGCCAACGTCGTGCAGGCCTGGGGCCAGCTCGAGGCCGGCAAGGCGCAGGTGCAGTCCGCGCAGGCCCAGGTGGCCGCATCCGAAATTGCGCTGAACGGCGTGCGCGAGGAGGCCAAGGCCGGCCAGCGCACCACGCTCGACGTGCTCAATGCGCAGCAGGCGCTGGTCAACGCGCGCGTCGCGCTGATCACCGCACAGCACGACCGGGTGGTGGCTTCCTATAACGTACTCAACTCGGTCGGCCGCCTGTCGCCGATCGTGATGAACCTGCAGACCGAGACCTACGATGCCAGCGTGCACTATCATCAGGTGCGCGACAGCTGGGGTGGCGTGCGCACGCCTTCCGGGCAGTAGAGAAACGTCGATCCCCGTAGCGGTCCGGGGCTGCGCCTTGCTTGCACAATTGTCGCCATGACGTAGCCTTGTTCGAGGCAGCGAAGCGATTCGCGGCGCGCGATTCATCGACCGGCCGTCATGATTCGGCGTCATGAGGGGACGGGCGCAACGCACGCGATGCGCCAAGGGCGTTTGATCGGTGCGTTTGATCTGGGGACAAGTCCGGCACGTTTCATGAAATTGCCGAACCGCTATTTTCGGAACCGGCAAATCAGCGGCCGCTTGGTGTAGGATTCGGCGTGATGATCTGGAGTCGGAGATGACGCAACCTGCAAAGGTCCAAGAGCCCTCGATGGAGGAGATTCTGGCGTCGATCCGTCGTATCATCGCCGATGACGAGGCCAAGCCTGCCGAGAAGCCGGCGGCTGCGTCAGCGCCCGCCCAGGCTGCGGCAGCACCCGCCGCGCCTGCACCGGTGCCTTCCAAGCCCGCGATGAAGGAAATCCCGCCCTCGGCGATTCCGGCTGCCGCGGCCAAGCCGGCACCTGCACCGCCGCCCAGGCAAGCGCCCGCGCCGCCTCCGCCGCCGGCCCCGGAGGCTGTGAGCAACAGCCAGGACGACATCGACGCGATGCTGGCCGGCCTCGAAGAAGAAACCACGCCGGAAGACGTCAGGCCGCCGCAGCCCGATGGCGACGTCTTCGACCTCACCGACGAGATGGCGCTGCCCGATCCGCCGCTGCCGCCCGCGCCGCCGCGGGCCGCCGCGTTCAGCAGGATCGAGCCGCAGGACGACGATCTGGAGTTCACCGAGACGAAGCGGCAACCCATGCCGGAGCCGTCGGCGGTGGACATGCCGATGCCGGGGCCGATCCTGTCGCGCTCGACCGTGGGGGCGGTGAAGTCCGCCTTCAACACGCTCGCCCACACCGTGCTCAGCAACAACGCGCGGACGCTGGAAGATCTGGTCAAGGAAATGCTGCGGCCGATGCTGAAATCCTGGCTTGATGACAACCTGCCGGGGCTGGTGGAACGCATCGTCAAGGCCGAGATCGAGCGGGTTTCGCGCGGCCGCTAGGCCCGTGTCCCGAAGTGAGCCGGTTTTCGGCAGTCAGCGCAAATGGCAAAGCCCTGATTCAGCCATCCATTCGGGCTTAATCCGGTCCTTTCGGGCCCATGGCGTGTTGACTTGCGCGCCGCTGGCGGCTTCTTACCCCTGCAAATCCCCAAACCTTGCCTGGTCATGATCGAGAAGAATTACCAGCCGTCAGACATCGAAAGCCGCATGGCCCAGATCTGGGAGGAGAGCGGCGCGTTCCGGGCTGGCCGGCCCGAACGCAAGGATGCCGCGCACCTTCACCATCGTGATCCCGCCGCCGAACGTGACGGGCTCGCTGCACATGGGGCACGCGCTCAACAACACGCTGCAGGACATTCTCTGCCGCTTCGAGCGCATGCGCGGCAAGGACGTGCTGTGGCAGCCCGGCACCGATCACGCCGGCATCGCCACGCAGATGGTGGTCGAGCGGCAATTGATGGAGCGGCAGGAGCCCGGCCGCCGCGACATGGGCCGCGCGAAATTCCTCGAACGCGTCTGGCAGTGGAAGGCCGAGAGCGGCGGCACCATCGTCAACCAGCTGAAGCGCCTGGGCGCTTCCTGCGACTGGTCGCGCGAGCGCTTCACGATGGACGAGGGCCTGTCGAAGGCCGTCATCAAGGTGTTCGTCGAGCTGCACCGCCAGGGACTGATCTACAAGGACAAGCGGCTGGTCAATTGGGACCCGCAAGCTGCTCACCGCGATCTCCGATCTCGAAGTGCAGCAGATCGAGGTCAAGGGCCACCTGTGGTATCTGCGCTATCCGATCGAGGGCCGGAATTTCGATCCCGCCGATCCCAAGTCGTTCATCGTCGTCGCCACCACGCGGCCGGAGACGATGCTGGGCGATACCGGCGTTGCCGTGCATCCCGAGGACGAGCGCTACACGGATCTCGTCGGCAAGCACGTGATCCTGCCGCTGGTCGGCCGCAAAATTCCGATCGTCGCCGATGAATATTCCGATCCGGACAAGGGCTCGGGCGCGGTGAAGATCACGCCGGCGCACGACTTCAACGACTTCGAGGTCGGCAACCGCCACGCGCTGCCGCGCATCAACGTGCTCGACAAGGAGGGCAGCCTCTCGCTCGTCGACAACGAGGACTATCTGCGCGGCCTGCCCGAGGGCGCGCTGATGCTCGCCGAGGAGCTGCACAGCGTCGATCGCTACGCCGCGCGCAAGAAGATCGTGGCGCGGCTGGAAGATTTCGGCTTCCTCGAGAAGATCGAGCCGAACACGCATATGGTGCCGCATGGCGATCGCTCCAGACGCCGTCATCGAGCCGTATCTGACCGACCAGTGGTACGTCGACGCCAAGACGCTGGCGCAGCCGGCGATCGCGGCGGTGCGCTCCGGCGCGACGACAGTTCGTGCCGAAGAACTGGGAAAAGACCTATTTCGACTGGATGGAGAACATCCAGCCCTGGTGCATCTCGCGCCAGCTCTGGTGGGGCCACCAGATCCCGGCCTGGTATGGGCCCGACGGCAAGGTGTTCGTCGCCGAGACCGAGGAAGAGGCGGTCGGCAACGCGCTCGGCTATTACGTCGAGCAGGAAGTCATCACGCCGGAGCAGGGCGCCGAGATGGCGCGCGATGCAGCCAAGCGCGAGGGCTTCATACGCGCGACGAAGACGTGCTCGACACCTGGTTCTCGTCCGGCGCTGTGGCCGTTCTCGACGCTGGGCTGGCCCGACGAGACGCCGGAGCTGAAGCGCTATTACCCGACCAATGCGCTGGTCACGGGCTTCGACATCATCTTCTTCTGGGTCGCCCGCATGATGATGATGGGCCTGCACTTCATGGATGAAGTGCCGTTCTCGACCGTCTACATCCACGCCCTCGTCCGCGACGAGAAGGGCGCCAAGATGTCGAAGTCGAAGGGCAACGTCATCGACCCCCTGCATCTGATCGACGAGTACGGCGCCGATGCGCTGCGCTTCACGCTGGCCGCGATGGCAGCCCAGGGCCGCGACATCAAGCTGTCGACCCAGCGCGTCGAGGGCTATCGCAATTTCGCGACCAAGCTGTGGAACGCCTGCCGCTTTGCCGAGATGAACGGCTGCGCACTGCCTGCGGGGTTCGATCCAACCCAGGCGAAGCAAACGTTGAACCGCTGGATCGCGCACGAGACCTCGCGCGCGACGCGCGAGGTGAGCGAGGCGATCGAGGCCTATCGCTTCAACGACGCGGCGGGCGCGATCTATCGCTTCGTCTGGAACGTCTATTGCGACTGGTATCTCGAGCTCGCCAAGCCCGTGCTGCTCGGCGAGGAGGGGCCGGCCAAGGCCGAGACCCGCGCCATGATCGCCTGGGCGCGCGATGAAATCCTGAAACTGCTGCATCCCTTCATGCCGTTCATCACCGAAGAGCTGTGGGCGGTGACGGCCGAAGCGCGAGACGCTGCTGGTGCTGACCCCATGGCCGCGCAAGGCGGGCAGCCTGTCGACGGAAGAGCTGGCGCAGATCGTCACCACCAATCCGAGCGATGCCGTCATCCCGACGGTGGTGCTCGAACTCGAGGCGAGCGAATTTTCCGATCCCGAAGCGGAGGCCGAGATCGGCTGGGTGGTCGACCTCGTCACCGCTATCCGCTCGGTGCGCGCCGAGATGAACATTCCGCCGGCGACCCTGACGCCGCTGGTGCTGGCCGCGGCATCCACCGAAACCAAGGCGCGGGCGCAGCGCTGGAACGATGTCATCAAACGCCTGTCGCGGCTTGCCGACATCTCCTTCGCCGATGCCGCACCGGAAGGCGCGGTCCAGCTGCTGGTGCGCGGCGAAGTCGCCGCGCTGCCGCTCAAGGGCGTGATCGATCTCGCCGCCGAGCGGACGCGGCTGGAGAAGGAGATCGGCAAGGCCGACGGCGACATCAAGCGCGTCGACGCCAAGCTCGCCAACGAGAAATTCGTGGCCAACGCGCCGGAAGAGATCGTCGAGGAAGAGAAAGAGAAGCGCGAGGCGGCGCTGGCGCGAAAGTCCAAGCTGCAGGAAGCGCTGGAGCGGCTGAAGAAGGCGTCGTAGTCAGTTCGGGGTTCGATGCTCGACCACGTATCCATCACGGTATCCGATATCGCCGCCGCCGAGCCGTTCTACGACGCCGTCATGAAGGCGCTCGGGGTGGTCAAGGTCGGCCGCCGCGACGATTGGCTCGGTTATGGCGAGCGGGCGCGGCCGTCCTATCCCGACCGCGTCTACATCTCGATCCGCAAGGGGCCGAAGCCGGAGGAGGCGTTCGGCCGCCACTGGTGTTTCAAGGCGCGCTGGCAAAGCCAGGTCGATGCCTTCTGGGATGCCGGCATCGCGGCCGGCGGCAGCGATGACGGGCCGCCGGGCCTGCGCAGCTACCACGCCTCCTACTACGCGGCTTTCCTTCGTGACCCCGACGGCAACCGCATCGAAGCGGTCTGCCATCATCCGGTATAAGTCATGGAAGCAGGACGCCCGAGCCGGACAGCCCTGGGCGCAGCGATGCACCGCGCCGTGCACCAGACGCTGGAAGGCGGCGTCATTTTCACCGATCCCTATGCGCTGCAAATCCTCGATGACGAAGCGCGCGCCGGGCTGCCGGCCTTTGCGAGTGATACCTCGCAACGAGCGCTGCGCCTGTTCATCGCCGCGCGCAGCCGCTTCTCCGAGGAAACCATGGCGGCCTGCATCGCGCGCGGTACACGCCAGGTCGTGATCCTCGGCGCGGGACTCGATACGTTTGCGCTGCGCAACTCCGCACGCCGGTGTAACCGTTTACGAAGTCGATTATCCCGCAACGCAGGCCTGGAAGCGCGAACGGCTCTCGCAGGCGGGCGTCGCGCTGCCGCCGTCGCTGACCTTTGCGCCGGTCGATTTCGAGCACCAAAGTCTTGCCGACGGTCTTGCGGCCGCGGGTTTCCGCCGCGACCAGCCGGCCTATTTCCAATGGCTCGGCGTAACGCCTTATCTGACGCGCGAAGCCATCATCGCGACGCTCGATTTCGTCGCAGCGATCGGGGGCGCGGAGGTCGTATTCGACTATGCGGAGCCGTTCGAGAATTATCCGCCGGACATGCAGGCCAACCTGAGGGCGGTGGCCGAGCGCACGGCATCCATCGGCGAGCCCTGGCTCAGCCTTTTCGACCCGCCTGATATGGCTGCATTGATGCGGGCACGATCGTTTGCCTCTTTCGAGGATGTCACGCGCCCTGAACTCGCGGCGCGCTATTACGGCGATCTCGGTGAGGGGCTGCGGTCAGGGCCCGGTCCGCACATGGTGCATGCGATCTCGCATTAGCGAAACGGCTTGCTCAGGAATTTCGATCCCTTCAGCCCGTAGCGCCACGGCAGCTCCACCGCCTTGGTGATGCCGATGCGGATGCCGGTCACGATCTCGGGCTTCTCCGTCCGCGCAAACAGCGCAATCGGCGGCTTGTCGAGCGGCAGCTCGCTGTGCGCGATGGTGATGCCCATCGCCTCGCAGAGCTTGCCGGGCCCGGAGCACAGCGCGCGCTCGTCGCCGATCCCGCGGCGGCGACGCATCGCGGCGAGACCATGGGTCGGCTCGATCGCGCGGATCAGCACCGCGCTCGCCGAGCCCGCGCCCTCGCAGACGAAATTGACGCACCAGTGGATGCCGTAGGAGCGGTAGACATAGGAGAAGCCGGCCGGGCCGAACATCACGCGGTTGCGCGGCGTCGGTCCGTTGTAGGAGTGGGCGGCCGGCTCGCTGTGATGATAGGCCTCGACCTCGACAATGATGCCGCCGACGCCGTTGACCAGGAAGGTCGCGCCGATCAGATCGGGGGCGACCTTGTGGACGCTGCGATCGAAAAAGGCGCGTTTCAGCGGCTTGCCGAGGGCAGGGGCGTCCGCACGGGCGGATTTCGGACTTGGAGCCATTTTGGGGTGAGAATCGAGCGGGAACGGCTAAGAATGCTCCCGCAGAATGGCACGTTCTGCTAGCTTTTGGCGATGCCGATTGCGGCCTGTTGCGCAACGGGTTGCGGCCTCCCGCAACTCGGATTAGCTAAGAACTCTCGCACACTTGCTTGAGCGCCATGGTCACCATCGTCGACACCCTGTCCAACACGCCGCTGCGCCCGCGTCACCCCGAAAAGGTGAACCGGCCGGATAACGCGTCGCCGCCGAAGCCGGACTGGATCAGGGTGCGCGCGCCCAATACCCGCGGCTACGCCGACACCCGCAACATCGTGAAGGAGAACGGCCTCGTCACGGTGTGCGAGGAGGCGGGCTGCCCGAATATCGGCGAGTGCTGGGACAAGAAGCACGCCACCTTCATGATCATGGGTGACACCTGCACCCGGGCCTGTGCGTTCTGCAACGTCAAGACCGGCATGCCCGGCGCGCTCGATGCCGGTGAGCCCGAGCATGTCGCGGAAGCCACCTTCAAGCTCGGGCTTGAAGCATGTCGTCGTGACTTCAGTGGACCGCGACGATCTCGCCGATGGCGGCGCCGAGCATTTTGCGCAGACCATTCGCGCCATCCGCGCGCGCTGCCCGGGCACGACCATCGAGATCCTGACGCCGGACTTCCTGCGCAAGGACGGCGCGCTGGAGCTGGTGGTCGCGGCAAAGCCCGACGTGTTCAACCACAATCTGGAAACCGTGCCGTCGCGCTATCTGACGGTGCGGCCGGGCGCGCGCTATTTCCACTCGATCCGCCTGCTGCAGCGGGTCAAGGAACTCGATCCGACGCTGTTCACCAAATCCGGCATCATGGTGGGCCTCGGCGAGGAGCGGCACGAAGTGCTGCAGGTGATGGACGATCTGCGCTCGGCCGAGGTCGACTTCCTGACCATCGGGCAGTATCTGCAGCCGACCCGCAAGCATCACGCCGTCATGCGCTACGTCACGCCGGACGAGTTTTCCGGCTATGAGAAGGTCGCCTACACCAAGGGATTCCTGATGGTGTCGGCGAGCCCGCTGACCCGCTCGTCGCATCATGCGGGGGAAGATTTCGCCAGGCTGCAGGCGGCGCGCGCGGCCCAGTCACGCTGACGCCGGATTACGCCGATGCAACGCATTCTCGTCATGGGATCGTCCGGGTCCGGCAAGTCCACCTTTGCGCGGCAGCTTTCCGGCATCACGGGCATTCCCGTGGTGTCGATCGATGCGCTGTTCTGGAAGCCCGGCTGGGTCGAATCCGACCGGGCCGAATTCAGGGAGCGCTTGGCGGACGTGACGCGACAGCCGCGCTGGATCATGGATGGCAACTACACTTCGGCTTGGGGCGAACTGCGCCGTGACGTCAGCGACACCGTGATCTGGTTCGACCTGCCACGCGCAACCTGCATGATGGGCATCCTGACGCGAATTGCGAAGAGCTACGGCAAGGTGCGGCCGGAGATGGCGCCGGGATGTCCGGAGAAGATCGATCTCGAGTTCTTCCGTTACGTCTGGACCTATCGCGAAAAGCAGAGGCCAACGTTACTGGCTTTCTTTGAAGGGCTGCGGCCCGACCAGACGTTCATCACGTTTACCAATCGCGCGCAGGCCGACCGCTATCTGAGCGATCTGGCGCCGGCACCACAGCCCGCGAGCGCGCACTGATGCCGCGGTTCTCCAGCAAGCGCCGGGTGCAGCACACCGCCCCGCAAATGTTCGACCTCGTCGCCGACGTCGAGCGCTATCCGCAATTCGTGCCGCTGTGCCACGCGCTGAAGATCCGGCAGCGTACGCCGGGGCCAGACGGCACCGAGGTTATCGTCGCGGACATGACGGTGTCGTTCAAGCTGGTCAAGGAGACCTTCACCAGCAAGGTGACGCTGGACCGGCCGAATCTGAAAATTCTGGTGGAGTACCTGAAAGGCCCGTTCAGCAATCTGGAAAACCGCTGGACCTTTGAGCCGAAGTCCGAGACCGATTGCGACGTCGGCTTCTTTCTGTCCTACGAGTTCAAGAGCCGGATGCTGGCCATGCTGATGGGCTCGATGTTCGATGTGGCGTTCGGGCGCTTCTCGGCCGCGTTCGAGAAGCGGGCGGATGCGATTTACGGTAGACCCAAGGCAGCTTCGTAGGCTCCCGTGAACCCTGTTGCACAGGAAAATCTCATTCGCGAGCTCGAGCACTTGGTCCGACACAAGCCGCCCATGGGAACGCTCTACATCACGGCTTCGGGAACCGACCGCATGCTCGTTGCCACCGTGGAGAACGACCAGATCAGTCTGGCGTATCCGCACGCTGGCAGGTTCGACTTTGTTCGGTGCTACCGTTTTGCGTCCTACTGTAAGGCGCGGCAATTTCAGATGCGAAAGGAGCTGTGGTTTGACATACGCGTCAGCCGTGCGCTGGTAGGCGCTGACCCAGCGGATGTGGCGCAAAACATCGCCGATTGCTTTTCCCATGTTTATCGAATGTCAGGGCCGTACGGCCTGCGCCTCCAAGGCATGGGCTGGCAGATCCTCAGCGAGGACGTAGAGGCACCTGGCAGTTACGAAGCTACGCCGTGCGCTTTGTCCGATCGCCTCGAACTTCGCCTTCTGCTCGTCGCTCAGTTTGGCGTAGAAATTTCCGAGCGCGGTGCTCACCAGATAGACCGCCTGCTGCATGACGGCGAGCCGCTGCGGGGCCGTCAACGCGGCCTGTGCCGGACAGGACGAGCGGATGATCTGGCCGGCCGTAATCAGCGCCCTGGCCGAAAGCGTCACGTCCGCGCAGGCCGGCGCCGTTTGGCGGTCGCCCGTCGCGGGCTGCGCGCGACCCGCGGCCGCAGCCGGCTCGCGGCCTCGCGGCGCGGCTTCTTCGCGGCCTGCGGCCCGCGCGCCAGCTCCATCAGCATGCGCAGCGCTTCGACCACGGATCGTTCGCGTACAGCAGTGCGGCCGATGGCGCCAAAACGCTGTTCGCGGTGGAGAATGCGGCCGTCGCGCGCGGCGACGGCGAAATGCACGAGGCCGACCGGCTTGCCCGGCGTGGCGCCACCGGGGCCGGCAATGCCGGTGATGGAGACTGCGAGATCGACGCCCGCCTTTTCCAGCGCACCAACGGCCATTTGCGTGGCAGTCTCCTTGCTGACCGCGCCGAAGGTTTGCAGCGTGGTGGCCTTCACCCCCAGCATCGCGCGCTTGGCGTCGTTGGAATAGGTGACAAAGCCGCGGTCGATGACGTCGGAAGAGCCGGGGATGTCGGTCAGTGCGCCTGCGACGAGGCCGCCGGTGCAGGATTCTGCGGTCGCAATGGTCAGCTTGCGCATCCGGCAAAGATCGAGCAGCGAGCGGGACAAGGCGCGGGCGTCGCTGCCGCTCATCTCATTCGCTCCAGCGGTAAGCGGATGGTGGCGCTCGCGGTGGCCGCGATGCCTTCCTCGCGGCCGGTAAATCCGAGCCGCTCGCTGGTCGTCGCCTTCACGGCAATGCGCGAGATGTTGACGCCGGAAATCTCGGCGATCTTCGCCCGCATGGTGTCGCGCAGCGGGCCGATCTTCGGCCGCTCGCAGATCATGGTCACCTCGAGATTGGCGACACGGCCGCCGCGCGCGGTGACGCGCTCGACGGCGTATTTCAGGAAGCGGTCGGAGGAGGCGCCCTTCCACTTGGGATCGCTGGGCGGGAAGTGCGAACCGATGTCGCCGTCGGCCAGCGCGCCGAGAATGGCGTCGACCAGCGCATGCAGGCCGACGTCGCCGTCGGAATGGGCGAGAAATCCCTTGTTGTGGGGCACGCGCACGCCGCAGATCATGACGTGATCGCCTTCGCCGAAGGCATGCACGTCATAGCCGGTGCCGGTCCGGATGTCGCCGAGTGACGCGGCCAGGCGCGCTTCCTCGCGGACAAAATCTTCGGGCGTGGTGAGCTTCATGTTGGCAGGATCGCCTTCAAAGGTCGCCACCGTCAATCCCGCCCATTCGGCGAGTGCGGCATCGTCGGTGAAATCGTTGCGGCCTTCGCGCACGGCGCGACGATGCGCTTCGAGGATGACGTCGTAACGAAAGGCCTGCGGCGTCTGCGCACTGCGCAGCCGCGCGCGCTCGGGCGTCGCCTCGACATCGCCGGTCGCGCCGACCAGCTTGATCGTATCGGCGACAGCCACCGCGGGGATCGCAGCACCGGTGCGGCCGGCGGCATCGATCGCGCGCGAGATCACGGCTTCGGTCACGAAGGGGCGGGCGGCGTCATGGATCAGCACAATGTCGGGTTTTGTGCTTGCCAGCGCTTCGAGGCCGGCATGCACCGACTGCTGGCGCGTCGCGCCGCCATGGGCTGGAGGGGCGTGCTTCAACGCGCTCACCGCTTCGTTGAAGACCGCGATGTCGTCGGGGTTCACCACCGGCTGCACGGTGGCAACATCAGGGTGGCGGCAGAACGCGGCCATGGCCCGGAATATTACGGTCTGGCCACCGACCGTGCGGTACTGCTTTGGTCCACCCGCGCCGGCGCGCAGTCCGCGCCCGGCGGCGACAAGGATGGCGGCGGTGCGCTCAGCTCTCGGCATGCGTCTTCAATGACTTGTCGGGCGAATCGATTTTGCTGGATGAGCCATGACGGCTCATTTCGTTAAGACGAGCCGTGAACAGCTCTTTTGGGCCGCACAGCCCTTACCATGCCCCGTCGGCAAAGGAAGCCGGATTAGCCATAGCTGTGGGAAATCCCATTCTTGTTGCAGTGCACTTGCACAAAATGGTAGATTTGTCTAAAGTGTAGGCATGAAACTTGACTGCACAAGAATTGTGCTCAGAATAGATATCGGCTGGCGCAATGGCGCGTCCGCCAGAGAGATGAGAACCCCGTGACCGGCCCGGACTGCGCAGGCCTTAAGCCATTGAAAATAGGCGATATTGAGCTCGCCAACCGGGTTCTCCTCGCGCCGATGTCGGGCGTTACCGACGCTCCCTTCCGGCGACTCGCGGCCCATCTGGGCGCCGGCCTCGTCGTTTCCGAAATGACCGCCAGCGATGACCTCGTGAACGGCAAGCCGATGTCCCGGTTGCGCTGCGAAGCGGCTGGGATCGGCCCGCACGTGGTGCAGCTCGCCGGCTGTGAGACGCACTGGATGGCCGAGGGCGCGCGCATCGCGGAAGCCGCCGGCGCCGACATCATCGATATCAACATGGGCTGCCCCGCGCGGCATGTGACCGGCGGCCAGTCCGGCTCCGCGCTGATGCGCGATCTCGACCATGCGCTGACACTGGTGGAAGCCACCATCGCAGCGGTGGACGTGCCGGTGACGCTGAAGATGCGGCTCGGTTGGGACGAACGCTCGCTCAATGCGCCGGAGCTGGCGCGCCGCGCCGAGGAGGCGGGCGTCAGGATGGTCACGGTGCACGGCCGCACCCGCTGTCAGTTCTACAAGGGCGAGGCGGATTGGTCGGCGGTGCGCGCGGTGAGGGACGCCGTCTCGATTCCGCTGGTCGTCAACGGCGACATCACTTCGTTCGAGAAGGCGGTCAGCGCGCTGGACGAGTCTGGCGCCGATGCCGTCATGGTCGGCCGCGGCGCCTACGGCGCACCCTGGCTGCCCGGCCAGATCGGCCGCCGTCTTGAGACCGGCGTTGCCGAGGCTGCGCCGCCGCTGGCCGAACAGCTCCAGCATGTTCGCGCGCTCTACGATGAGGTCTGCCACCACTACGGCATGCGCGTCGGATTGCGCCACGCACGAAAGCACCTCGGCTGGGCGCTCGATACCGCCGCGCATTACGGGCGCGTGCCGGCGACGAAGCTGAAGAATTGGCGCCAGCGCATCCTGACTTCCGAAGAGCCGGCCGGCGTGCATCGCGCGTTGGGCGAGGCCTTTGACGATTTTGCATGGAGTGCTGCTGCATGAACTCAGCCGCAGAATTTCGCAGACCCGTGCCGCCGCTTGGCGAGGCCATCCTCAACGCGCTGCCGAATCCGGTGCTGCTGATTGCGCCTGACGGCAAGATCGTGGACGCCAATATCGCCGCAGAATCCTTCTTCGAGATTTCAACTCAATTCCTGAAGCGGCAGTCGCTGAAGGAACTGGTGCCGTTCGGCAGCCCGCTGCTGGCGCTGATCGAGCAGGTGCGCGCGTCGAACTCGCCGGTCAACGAATACAAGGTCGATCTCGGCACGCCCCGCATCGGCGGCGACCGCCAGGTCGATCTTCACGTCGCGCCGCTCGCCGAGCGGCCGGGCCATATCGTCGTCATGCTGCAGGAGCGCACCATCGCCGACAAGATGGACCGCCAGCTCACCCATCGCAGCGCCGCGCGCTCGGTGATCGCACTGGCCGCGATGCTCGCGCACGAGATCAAGAATCCGCTCTCCGGCATTCGCGGCGCCGCGCAACTGCTGGAGCAGCAGGCTTCTTCCGAAGACCGCATGCTGACGCGGCTGATCTGCGACGAGGCCGACCGCATCGTCACCCTTGTTGACCGCATGGAAGTGTTCGGCGACGACCGGCCGGTGGCGCGCGGGCCCGTCAACATCCATTCCGTGCTCGACCACGTCAAACGGCTGGCGCAGTCAGGCTTTGCCCGCAACGTCAAGTTCGTCGAGGAATACGATCCGTCTTTGCCGCCGGTGCTGGCCAACCAGGATCAGCTGATCCAGGTGTTTCTCAACCTCGTGAAGAATGCCGCCGAAGCGGTCGCCGATCTCGGCACCGATGCGGAAATCCATCTCACCACCGCCTTCCGTCCGGGCGTGCGCCTGTCGGTGCCCGGCAAGAAGACGCGGGTGTCGCTGCCGCTGGAATTCTGCATCAAGGACAATGGCTCAGGCGTGCCGGAGGACCTGCTGCCGAACCTGTTCGATCCCTTCGTCACCACCAAGGCCACCGGCAGCGGGCTCGGCCTCGCGCTGGTGGCAAAAATCGTCGGCGATCACGGCGGCATCATCGAATGCGAGTCGCAGCCGCGCAAGACCACCTTCCGCGTGCTGATGCCGATGTACAGCACTACCAAATCAAAACCCGATCTGAGCAATCGCGACGACGTTCCGGGTACGCCGGCGCCTGCCTCACAGGACACAAGATGAGGAATAACTATGGCCGTAGGTAGCATCCTGGTTGCGGACGATGACACCGCCATCCGCACGGTACTCAATCAGGCGCTCTCCCGCGCCGGATATGAGGTGCGGCTGACAGGTAACGCGGCAACGTTGTGGCGCTGGGTCAGCCAGGGCGAGGGCGATCTCGTCATCACCGACGTGGTGATGCCGGACGAGAATGCGTTCGATCTGTTGCCGCGCATCAAGAAGATGCGGCCGAACCTGCCGGTCATCGTGATGAGCGCGCAGAACACGTTCATGACCGCGATCCGCGCCTCCGAGCGCGGCGCCTACGAATATCTGCCAAAGCCCTTCGACCTGAAGGAGCTCATCACCATCGTCGGCCGCGCGCTGGCCGAGCCAAAGGAGAGGGTGGCCAGCGCCGAGGACGAGTCCGAATTCGACGCCATCCCGCTGGTCGGCCGCTCGCCGGCGATGCAGGAAATCTACCGCGTGCTGGCGCGGCTGATGCAGACCGATCTCACCGTGATGATCTCGGGTGAATCCGGCACCGGCAAGGAACTGGTGGCGCGCGCGCTGCACGACTATGGCAAGCGCCGCAACGGTCCGTTCGTCGCCGTCAACATGGCGGCGATCCCGCGCGACCTCATTGAATCGGAATTGTTCGGCCATGAGCGCGGCGCCTTCACCGGCGCCAATACCCGCGCCTCCGGCCGCTTCGAGCAGGCCGAGGGCGGCACGCTGTTCCTCGACGAGATCGGCGACATGCCGATGGAGGCGCAGACGCGGCTGTTGCGCGTGCTGCAGCAGGGCGAATACACCACCGTCGGCGGACGCACGCCGATCAAGACCGACGTGCGCATCGTCGCGGCCTCCAACAAGGATCTGCGCATCCTGATCCAGCAGGGACTTTTCCGCGAAGACCTGTTCTTCCGTCTCAACGTGGTGCCGCTGCGGCTGCCGCCCCTGCGCGAGCGCATCGAGGATTTGCCGGATCTGATCCGGCACTTCTTCTCGTTGGCGGAGAAAGATGGGTTGCCGCCGAAGAAGCTCGACACCCAGGCGCTGGAGCGGCTGAAGCAGCACCGCTGGCCCGGCAACGTGCGCGAACTGGAAAACCTCGCCCGCCGTCTCGCCGCGCTCTATCCGCAGGACGTCATCACGTCCTCCGTCATCGACGGCGAACTCGCGCCGCCGGCCGTCTCGGCCAACGGCAGCACCAACCAGTCGGTGGATAATCTCGGCGGCGCCGTGGAGGCCTATCTGTCCTCGCACTTCTCCGGCTTCCCCAACGGCCTGCCGCCGCCGGGCCTCTATCACCGTATCCTGAAGGAGATCGAGATACCGCTGCTCACGGCGGCGCTGGCGGCGACCCGCGGCAACCAGATTCGCGCCGCTGACCTGCTCGGGCTCAACCGCAATACCCTGCGCAAGAAGATCAGGGACCTCGATATCCAGGTCTACCGGAGCGGGGGCTGAACAACCTCCGGTTCCGGCCCCTGTTGATGGCGCAAATGCCGCGGGAAAAGAGCGCCGCGGAATTGTCGCAATTCGGCAACTTTTATGGGTTTCGAGAAAGATCAACGACTTACCATGGGTCGTTTTTACCAGACTTCATCATCCGTTCGCATGCAACATCACCCCGGTTGGTAAAACCGGGTGCTCTGTTCCCTATTCGTGTTGAAGCTTATTTCACGCGCTTGATGCTGGCGCGGCGTCGGACGGCTCGTTCTTCAGCGTAACGCACACGCTGCACGCCACGCTCGGCAAGATAGGTTTCCAGCTTGGCCGTAGCGGTCTCGCCAAGGCTGACCTTGTTGGCCTGCTTGATGTAGAAGATCGCCATCTTCGGCGACTGGTGGCCGAGCACGGCCATGATCTCGGGCACCGTGCATCCTGCTAAGGCTAACTCCATGCCTGCATTCTTGCGGAGCCCTTGCATCGAATAATCGGTAACGCCGAGCTTCTGCTGCACCAAGTTCCGGATCGCGGTCCCGAGTGTTCCGGCATGCTTGTACGGCCGCTTCCAGCTATTCGTGAAGATATACTCGGCATCGTGCGGCACCATGGTATCGAGCATCTGCTTCAACGGGGCAGGTCTGGTCAGATGATCTGCTGCGTTGAGCACCTTTTCATGATCCCGCTCGACCTTCGGTACCGTTTTCGCGAGGTAGTGCACCGCGTCGCGCAGCGTCCGCAATGTGGTGCCGTCATCGAGTACGACGGGGTCGTCGAAGCGGGTCAACCAGCCCTTACTCGCCATCGGTCTCGAACCCCTTCGGCAGTCGCGGCGGTGGAACCGGGGTCCGCGCTACCCGCCATGCGCGGCTGTCATCTGTCTGTCATGCTAATGCAATAAAGGAACTTGGGGCGCTGGGGCTTCCGATGCCGGGAGCCACGCATTGTCTTTCTGGGAATACATAAAGCTGGGTGCCTTGGCGTTCCTTATCTCAGTCGCGATGACGGCAGCAATGGGGGCGCTTTTCTGGGAGTTTGCCAAGTAATGCCGACTCAGTGGGAGTACGACAGTCATCACGCGAACCGCGGCACGCTCACGCAAGCCGCTACAGGTTGGAGCCAGCGAGCTACTGCGTTCCGAGAGGCTTTTTCGCGTCGTCTGCAGGGACGACCATCAACTTAAACCCACACGCCGTCGTCATTCTAATGGCGGTTTCGAGCAGAGGGCGATCGACGCCCCATTCGTATCGATACAGGGTGTGACGGCTCACTCCTGATTGCTTAGCCATTGCAGTCATACCCTTTTGCTTCACGACCGCCATCAAAGCTGACGTAAAGGCGGCAGGCCCTTTTTGCAAAGCACTGTTGAGGCGTTTCGCAATTACTTCGGGCTTTGTGGCGGGCTGGGGCTGCTTTGCCATATCAACCACCAAAGTACTGAATTTAATATCTCCCTTAGACCCGAATTGCTCAATGTTGCAAAAAAAAGCCCCGGACACGCCGGGGCTTAAGTTGCTGAGATAGGAGAGAGATAGGAGAACTGCTTAGTAACGCGCGGTCACCGGTGCACCATACCCGCCGAAGCGATAGTTGATGCGCAAGGTGAACATGTCCACGTCCTGGGTGATCCGGTTGTTGAGGACGCCTACAAGGCGCGGATCGACCGCGGTGAAGGAGTTGTTGGAAGTTCCCATCCACAGATGATTGTATTCAGCACCGAACGACCAGTTGGGAGTAAAGCCATACTCAAAGCCGACACCCAGGGTGCCGCCCCAGCGCGTCGCACTCGACGAAACCAGACCGATCCCGGTCGGCGTGTCGAATATGTCAGCGCGATTGCTGGTGACGGCCGCACCGCCCTTGACGTAGAGCAGCGCCGCATTCCACGCCCAACCGAGTTGGCCCGTGAAAAGGCCGATGCCCTGGGTCTTCACGGTGGTTGAGAGCGTCGGGTTGAGCAAGCTCACGCGCGTGTTGCTGAGGTCGGCCCAATCGCCTTGCGCTTCCAGGCCGAACACAAACTGATTGCTTTGCCAGCGATAACCGATTTGGCCACCGAGAAGGCCGCCGGAACGATCGCGGCAGCCGTCGCTGAATACTGGCCCGTCCGGCAACATTGTGATATGATTGCATCAGTCCGCGGGCAGGCGTACTGACCCTTCGGCTCACCCTTTTGCCTTTGATGACCAGCGCAGACACCGCAGCAGTTCAATTGGACGATCCTTCGCTCGCCCAGCCGAAAGGCTGGGTGCGCCGTTCGCTTGGGCCGATCGCGGTGGGATTGGCGCTGTTCTCGGCCTTCCTGACCTTCATCGTTCTGACCGGGCTCACGCCGCTCGAGCCCAAGCGCAACGTTGTCTACGGCTTCCTGCTGATCAACGCGGCGACCATCCTGGTCCTGGTCGGCATCATCGTTCGCGAGGTCTGGAAAGTCGTGCAGGCCCGCCGGCGCGGCAGCGCGGCGGCACGGCTGCACATCCAGGTGGTCAGCCTGTTCTCCATCATCGCGGTGCTGCCGGCGGTGCTGGTCGCCATCGTCGCCAACGTCACCATCGACCGCGGCCTTGACCGGCTGTTCTCCGGCCCGACCCGCGAGGTGATCCAGAACTCGCTGATCGTGGCCAACGCCTATCTGCACGAGCATGCGCAGCTGATCCGCGGCGACATTCTGGGCATGGCCAACGACATCGCCCATGCCCGCCCGCTGTTCGATCTCGACCGCTCGAGCTTCCGTCAGGGTCTCACCGCGAGCGCCGCCTCGCGCAACCTGCCGGGCGCGATGGTGATCGACAAGGACGCCACCATCCTGGAGAGCGCGCAGACCGGCATTCAGCAGGCCTTCCAGACGCCGGAGCCGGACTTCCTCAAGGGCGTTGAAGATAGCGAGCCGCAGATCGCCGTCTTCATCGAGGCCAACTACGTCGCGGCCGTCATTCGCCTGCGCAACTTCACCGACACGTTCCTCTATGTCGCCCGCGTGCTCGATCCCGCGCGTGGTGGCGCAGCTGCGCCAGACCCAGGCCAGCGTCGCCGAATATGCCGCGCTGGAATTGCGCAAGCTCGGCATCCAGGTGGCGTTTGCGCTGATGTTCGCGGTGATCGCGCTGACCATCCTGATGGCCTCGGTGCTGATCGGCCTCAACTTCGCCAACCGCCTGGTGGCGCCGATCCGGCGGCTGATGAGTGCGGCGAACATCGTCTCGACCGGCGACCTCAACGTCCAGGTGCCCGTGCTGAAGTCGGAAGGCGACCTCGCCCAGCTCGGCGCGACCTTCAACACCATGACGCAGGAGCTGCGCAGCCAGCGCGACGAGCTGGTCAACGCCTCCGAGCTGATCGACAGCCGCCGCCGCTTCATCGAGGCGGTGCTGTCCTCGGCCAGCGCCGGCATCATCGGCGTCGATGCCTCGGGCAGCATCGGCATCCTCAACCGCTCGGCGGAAAAGCTGATCGGGAAGGCGGAGTCCGAGGTGCTGGACCACCCGCTGTCCGAAGTGCTGCCCGAGCTCGACGACATGATGAAGACCGCGCGGGAGGGTACGCAGAAGCTGGTGCAGGGCCAGATCACCATCAACCGCGATGGCCATGAGTTCAATCTGTCGGTGCGGGTCAGCGCCGAGCAGACCAGCCAGTCCCGGGACAGCTACATCATCACCCTCGATGACATCACCGATCTCGTCGCCGCCCAGCGCACCTCGGCCTGGGGCGACGTCGCCCGCCGCATCGCGCATGAGATCAAGAACCCGCTGACGCCGATCCAGCTCTCCGCCGAGCGCATCCGCCGAAGATTCGGCCGCACCGTGACCGAGCCGAAGGACAAGGAAATCTTCGAGCAGTGCACCGACACCATCGTGCGCCAGGTCGACGACATCAGACGCATGGTCGACGAGTTCGCGCGGTTTGCTCGCATGCCGAAACCGGTCATGGAAGGCGAGGACGTCGCTGACGTCGTTCGCCAGGCGGTGTTCCTGATGAAGGTCGCCCATCCCGAACTCGATATCGAGGCCGATATCAAGCAGGACCCGATGCCTGCCCAGTTCGACCGCCGCCTGATCTCGCAGGCGCTGACCAATATCATCAAGAACGCCACCGAGGCGATCGAGCAGGTTCCGCCCGAAGAACTCGGCAAGGGACGCATCGACGTCGTTGCCCAGCGCGAAGGCGACGACATTTTGATCGACGTCATTGACAATGGCATCGGCTTGCCGAAGGTGGCGCGCCAGCGCCTGCTGGAGCCTTACGTGACGACGCGCCAGAAGGGCACCGGGCTTGGGCTTGCGATCGTCGGTCGCGTGCTCGAAGACCATGGCGGCCGCATCGAACTCAAGGATGCCTCCGATTTTCGGCCCGGACAGCGTGGGGCCTGGATGCGGCTGCGCTTTTCCGTCACCGGACAGGCGAAGAAGCCGGACGGACACGATCAGGAAACAAAGCCGCCGATTGCTGAAACCAACACGGTGGCAGCGCAGACCAATGATGAAGAAAAGATCCGAGAAAACGTCCAGGAAGAGCCTGAAGAAAAAATTCAGGCCGCAACCGGCAGCTGACAAGACAGGTGTAACCCATGGCCAGTGACATTCTGATTGTCGACGACGAAGCCGATATCCGCGATCTCGTCGCCGGTATTCTCGACGACGAGGGCTTTACCACCCGTACGGCGCGCGATTCCGATTCCGCGCTCGCCGAGATCGCCAATCGCCGGCCGCATCTGGTGTTCCTCGACATCTGGCTGCAGGGTTCCAAGCTCGACGGTCTGCAACTGCTGGAGCAGATCAAGAAGGACAATGCCGATCTGCCCGTCGTGATGATTTCGGGCCATGGCAACATCGAAACCGCCGTCGCGGCCATCAAGCGCGGCGCCTATGACTTCATCGAAAAACCGTTCAAGTCGGACCGGCTGATCCTGGTTGCCAACCGCGCGCTGGAAACCTCGCGCCTCAAGCGCGAGGTCAAGGAGCTGAAGCAGCTCGCGCCGGCCGCAAGCGTACTCACCGGCCGCTCGGCCTGCATGAACCAGCTGCGCCAGACCGTCGACCGCGCCGCCAAGGCCAACAGCCGCATCATGATCGTCGGCCCCTCCGGCGCCGGCAAGGAACTCGCCGCGCGCACGCTGCACAACATGTCGAGCCGTGCCGATGGCCCCTTCGTGGTGATCAATGCGGCCGCCATCACGCCGGAACGCATGGAGGTCGAGCTGTTCGGCATCGAGCAGACCAACGGCGGCGAGTTGCGCAAGGCCGGCGCGCTGGAAGAGGCCCATGGCGGCACCCTGTTCATCGACGAAATCGCCGACATGCCGCGCGAGACCCAGAACAAGATTCTGCGCGTGCTGGTCGACCAGACGTTCCAGCGCTCCGGCGGCACCGCCAAGGTCAGCGTCGACGTGCGCATCATCTCTTCGACCGCGCGCAACCTCGAGGAGGAGATCGCGGCGGGGCATTTCCGCGAGGATCTGTATCACCGGCTCTCCGTGGTGCCGATTCGCGTGCCGCCGCTGTCGGAGCGGCGCGAGGACATTCCGGAACTGATCGACTACTTCATGGACCAGATCTCCGCGGCCACCGGCCTGCCGAAGCGGCAGATCGGCCAGGACGCGATGGCGGTGCTGCAGTCGCATGTCTGGCCCGGCAACGTGCGCCAGCTTCGCAACAACGTGGAGCGCGTGATGATTCTGGCGAGTGGCGGCCCCGAGGTGATCATCACCTCGGACATGCTGCCACCCGACGTCGGCTCGATGGTGCCGGCCATGCCGACCAGCAACAATGGCGAGCACATCATGGGGCTGCCTTTGCGCGAGGCGAGGGAAGTGTTCGAGCGCGACTACCTGATCGCCCAGATCAGCCGCTTCTCCGGCAACATCTCTCGCACAGCGGAATTCGTCGGCATGGAGCGCTCGGCCCTGCATCGCAAGCTGAAGGCGCTTGGCGTCGGCTAGGGAATTCGGCATCTGAGCAGCATTTGGCGCTCCGTGAAATGCCGGGGCGGTTCATGCAGATGCTTGGGAATATTCGTCTCTTTCTGAGCCCTTAGGGAGAAATGCCGCCACCTTCGGCAAGCCGGGAACGCGAACCTGCTTGCCTAAAATCTGCGCCTGCCTTCTAATCGTACCGCCGCACCTCAGGAGGGGGATCTCAAGAGGAAGGCGGCACCCGGCGAACGGCCCCACAAGAGGGCTGCAGTCGGTTCAAAAATAAAAGACTGCGGGACAAAAAAATGGCGGCAGACCGCGCACAAAACCTACAAGACACCTTCCTTAATCACGTTCGCAAAACCAAAACGCCACTGACGATCTTTCTGGTCAACGGAGTGAAGCTGCAGGGCATTGTCACCTGGTTCGACAATTTCTGTCTTCTGCTCCGGCGCGACGGTCATTCGCAGCTTGTCTACAAGCATGCGATCTCGACCATCATGCCGGGCGCTCCGATCCAGTTGTTCGAGGGCGGTGAGGATCCGGCTTGAGAGTGACCTGATTGGAACCCCGGACTTTTGGCGGGGAGGCCGACCGTCCGCGGTCGGGAGGGGATAAGGCTACCGGGCGGGTGATTGTCATCGGCCCGTACATGCGGATGCGCCGCGGCGAGGCCGATGCGCAAACGGATGCGTCTATCCGCGATTCCGAGGCAAGGCTGGAAGAGGCCAAGGGGCTGGCGCGCGCCATCGACCTCACGGTGGTCGACGCGCTGGTGGCGCCGATCGCGCAAATTCGTCCGGCGACCTATCTCGGCAAGGGCAAGGTCGAGGAGGTGCTCGGCCTCATCAAGGGCAATGACATCGAGCTTGTGGTGATGGATTGCGCGCTGTCGCCGATCCAGCAGCGCAATCTCGAGAAGGCCTGGGGCGCCAAGGTGCTCGACCGCACCGGCCTCATTCTGGAAATCTTCGGCCGCCGCGCCAAGACCAAGGAAGGCGCGCTGCAGGTCGAGCTTGCGCATCTCAATTATCAGCGCAGCCGTCTCGTGCGCTCATGGACCCATCTCGAACGCCAGCGCGGCGGCTTCGGCTTCATGGGCGGCCCCGGCGAAACCCAGATCGAGGCCGACCGCCGCATGATCCAGGAACGCATCTCGCGGCTGGAGAACGACATCAAGAAGGTGCAGGCGACGCGGCGGCTGCATCGCGCCGGACGCCAGCGCGTGCCGTACCGCGTGGTGGCGCTGGTCGGCTACACCAATGCCGGCAAGTCGACGCTGTTCAATCGGCTGACGCGCGCGGACGTGCAGGCCGCCGACATGCTGTTTGCGACGCTCGATCCCACCTTGCGCGCGCTCACCCTGCCGCATGGCGGCAAGGCGATGCTGTCCGACACGGTCGGCTTCATCTCCAACCTGCCGACGCAGCTCGTCGCCGCCTTCCGCGCCACGCTGGAAGAGGTGCTGGAAGCCGACATCATCCTGCATGTCCGCGACATCTCGCATGAGGACGCCGAAGCCCAGGAGCGCGACGTCGACGCCGTGCTGCGCCAGCTCGGCATCAATCCCGATGCCGATTCAGGCCAGCGCATCATCGAGGTCTGGAACAAGATCGACTGCTTCGATCCCGAGGAACGCGAGAATTTGAAAAACATCGCCGCGCGGCGCCCGCCGGAGCGGCCGTGTTTTCTGGTCTCGGCGGTGTCGGGCGAGGGGATCGATGCGCTGCTGGCGGCGATCGAGGATCGTCTCGCGGCAACGCGCACCACGCTGGATCTCTCGATCGATGCGGCCGACGGCGCCGGGATCAGCTGGCTGCATCGCAATGCCGAGGTGCTGAACAAGGAACTGCACGAAGGCCGCTTCGACATGACCGTGCGCGTGGACGAGACCAAGCGCGATATCGTGGTCAATCGCTTTGCGGCCGTGCCGCGGGTGGCGTGACTACCGCCACGCCTTGAACGCCATGAACAGCGCCATCGCCGAGATGATGAGCATCATCAAGCAGCCGCAGCCGCTCCGCGCTGACGCGGTTGGCGAAGCGGGCGCCGATGTCGGTGCCGACCCAGAGGCCCACGATCAGCGCGGCGATCGCGAGCCAGGGCAGTTCGGTGCCTTGCTGCACATAGAGCAGGGCGGCGGGCAGCGTCACCGGCAGCGCGGTCACGGCGAGGCTCATCGCCTGCGCGCGGTGCTGCGCGATCTTGGCGATGCCCGCCATCAACGCCGTGATGGCGAGGCCGCCGCCGATGCCGAGAAAGCCGGATGACCAGCCCGCGACGGCGCCGATGCCGGCCAAGGTCAGCCAATGCAGCGGACACATCGTCAGGCACATCTTCGCCGTCGGCATTCGGGCGCGGCGAGCGCAGCAGCATGATCGCGATCAGGATGGCGAGATAGCCGACAAAGCACCATTGCAGCGCGCGGTCGGGAACATGGACGGCGAGGAGTGCGCCAACGCAGCCGCCGATGCCGAAGCCGACCGCGAGCCAGATCAGCCAGCGCATCGAAATGCGGTGGCCGCTCTTGCTGTAGTTGCGTACGCCGGACAGGCTGGTCGGCACCACCTGCGCCACCAGCGAGATTCCTTGCGCGACGTGCTGGTCCTTGCCGAGGATGAGGATCAGCAGCGGCACCAGAACGCCGCCGGCGGTGACGCCGAGAAAGCCGGAGAACACGCCGCCGGCAAGGCCGGTCACGCAGACCGCCGATGATCTCGGTCAAATTCATCCGCGCTCGCTTCGTTTGGCCGGCGCGGACGCGGACTGCCCCGCGACCTTCGCCTCATCCCACAGCGCGTCCATTTCTTCCAGCGTCGCGTCCTCGAGCGAACGGCCCCTGGCCGCCAGCGTCCGCTCGATATAGCCAAAGCGCTTCTCGAATTTCGCGTTGGCGCCGCGCAGCGCCATCTCCGGATTGGCGTCGACATGGCGGGCGAGGTTGACGACGGCAAACATGAGGTCGCCGGTTTCTTCCGCCAGCTCCGCCTTGTCGCCGCCATCGAGCGCGGCCTCGATCTCGTCGGCTTCCTCGCGGATCTTGTTCAGCACCGCGCGCGGATCGTTCCAGTCGAAGCCGACGGTGGAGGCCTTGCGCTGCAGGTCGAGCGCACGGGCTAGCGCAGGGAGCCCCGCCTTGACGCTGGAGAGCAGCGAGGTGTGCGACGTCGCCTCCGGCGGCCGCCGCGCGGCGCGCTCCGCCTTCTCCTCGGCCTTGATGCGATCCCAGTTTTCGGCGACATGGCCCGAGCGTCACCACGCCGTTCTCGTCGCCGAACACGTGCGGATGGCGGCGGATCATCTTTCGCGTCACCGCCTCGACCACGTCGCCGAACGCAAACGCGTGTCTCTCCTGCGCCATGCGGGCGTGATAGACCACCTGCAGCAGGAGGTCGCCGAGTTCGTCCTTGAGGTCGTCGAGATCGCCGCGCGTGATCGCTTCGGCCACCTCATAGGCTTCCTCGATGGTGTAGGGGGCAATCGTCGCAAAATCCTGCTCGAGGTCCCAGGGACAGCCGGTGACGGGCGTGCGCAGCGCCGCCATCACCTCGATCAGGCCCGAAATATCTCGCGAAGGTTTCATGTCGTTTCCGGCTTGCTGGATTTGCTCCCCTTATGCCGCATCGCGCCTGATGATCCCAGCGGATATCACGTGCATTGGCCTGTGGATCGGAGAATGCTAAGGGCAGGCCATGTACAACCAGGAAACCGCTTTGGTCCTGTTCTCCGGCGGGCAGGATTCCACGACGTGCCTTGCCTGGGCGCTCGATCGCTTTGCGCGGGTCGAAATGCTGGGCTTTGCCTACGGCCAGCGCCACGCGATCGAGCTCGATTGCCGCGATCGCCTGCTATCGGGCATTCGCGCCGCCCGGCCGGACTGGGCCGCCAAGCTCGGCGAGAACCACACGCTGGAAATTCCCACGCTCTCTGAAATCTCCGACACCGCGCTGACCCGCGACGTCGCGATCAGGATGGGCGAGGACGGCCTGCCCAACACCTTCGTGCCCGGCCGCAACCTCGTGTTCCTGACCTTTGCCGCGGCGCTGGCCTACCGGCGCGGCATCCGCCACATCATCGGCGGCATGTGCGAGACCGACTACTCCGGCTATCCCGATTGCCGCGACGAGACCATCAAGGCATTGCAGTCCGCGCTCAATCTCGGCATGGCCAAGAATTTCGAGCTGCACACGCCGCTGATGTGGCTCGACAAGGCCTCGACCTGGAAGCTCGCGCACGATCTCGGCGGGGCAGGGCTGGTCGACCTGATCCGCGAGCACTCCCACACCTGCTATCTCGGCGAACGCGGCGCGCAGCATGACGTGGGGCTATGGCTGCGGCGAATGCCCGGCCTGCAGCCTGCGGGCCAAGGGTTGGCGGGAGTACGCGGCGACCAGAGCATGATCCGGAAAGTGTGAAGCGGTTTTCCCTGCGACAAACGCGAAGCGTTTGCGCGGAGATCATGCTCAAACAACAACCTAAAGCGCGATGATGATTCATCCCAATCTCATCGCGCTTTAGTCGCTAATTTTATGCCGCTCGTTCCAGGTAGCTTTGAAACACGCCAACATGGACCAAGGCCGAGTCCGCCGAGTTGGGCCACAAATCTTCAGTGCGGAATGCGACGTCGTAGGTCGGCTCGTCCGTCGCATCCACGCCATGTGCATGGGCATCGGGAAACGGATAGAGCGGGGACTCGCGTACCACCACTCCAGGCTTTCCCCGGATATAGCCGGGCATTCGGACGTGCCCGGCGAAGAAGTCATTTCTCACACGTACGCGATCGCCGGGTTGAAATTTTTCGCGGCCGGGCAAATTTGACCGACCGGGAGCGCTCGGTTCGGATAGCGGAAACGCCCCTCCTGCCAGCTTCTCAAGCTCTTCGCGCGCGACAATCCCCTTCTCAACGCAGAGGGTCGCAAGGCTTGTCAGCGATCTCTCATAGTAGCTGGCGGAAAGATAATGGCGCGGAGGCATCCGCTCGATGGCATGCCGGTATTCGTCCATGTTGAAGATGCCACGTCGAACCGCCATACCATAGAGCGCATTGACTCGTTTTTCCCAGGCCGCATGGAAGGCCGGTGCTCCCACGGAGTAGCGAATCGGCCCAAATCCTTGCCGGCCGCCGAGATCATGTATCCCATCCATCGATTCACCTCATTCGGGAATGCGCGTCGCTTGCTGTACGCTAGAGCCGGGCAACGCCGATCATTGATTCCTTGGTGACGATGTCCACGAGCTTTTCTTCCGGCCAGCCGATAGTCGCGGCAGGTTGCACTGGCAGCACCATGTAACGGGTATCTGCCGTAGTGTCCCACACCCGAATCTCGATCTCCAGCGGGAGGTCAAGTCCCATCTCGCGCAACACCGTGCGGGATTCACGCACCGCGCGCGCGCGGTAATCGAGATCCTTGTACCAATCCGGCGGCAATCCGATGATGGTGAAGGCCGTACAAGAGCACAGCGTGCAAACGATCACATTGTGAATTGTCGGCGTGTTCTCCAGCGCTACCAGATGACGATGATGCGCCGGCATGGTCAGACCGAGTTCACCGACGGCGTCTTTCCCATTGGCCAGAAGCCGCTGACGGAATGCGGGATCGGTCCAGGCTTTGGCGACAACCCGGGCGCCATTCCTCGGGACCCATTCCTCTTCCGCCGCGTGCGTCATCGTTTCGATGAAGGGCTTGGGCTCCATTCCCTGCTGTTCGAATACCGCTTCGATGGCGGCGACTCGGCGTTCGACCGGCGCGATCTGCGACGAACTGGAATGACCGGCGTCCATGATTGATCCCTCTCAGTAAAGTCCTGAACGATTAGGCAGCATCGCACAATCAAACCCGTGATTCCAGTCGAGGCGCACACGCGGTGCAGCGTTCTTCATGCTGCTGGAACCAATGCCGCAATTAAGCAAGATGCCCCCGATCAGCTGCAGAGCATCCGAGGAAGGCCGAAAATAGGCGCAAAAACCGGGCTATATCGAGGTAGAGACTCTGCTAGGTTCGCCCCATGGGGACGAGGGCCGCACGCGCCGCTCTGGTGGCGGCAACAGCGATCTGGCCGTGGCTCGCCGGCGAGGCGAGGGCGGCGAACAACGCCTATGCGGTCGACGCCGCGGACATTTCCGAGACCGGCTCCTGTAAGGTCGAGAGCTGGCTCTCGACCGCGACCAACACTGATTTCTCCGCCGTCGCCAACCCGTCCTGTGTCGTCGATCCCTTCAAGGTGAAGCCGGTCGAACTGAGCCTGCTCACCAACCGCGCGCGCAGCGACGGCGAGTGGAGCACCACGCTGGCGCCGAAGGCCAAGATCAACCTCGTGCCGACCGGCGTCGGCACACTCGGCTTTTCCTTCTACGCCGCCGGCGCCTTCGACGCGGTGACCGGCGAGAACCAGACGGTGGCGGCGGTGATCCCGGCCACCTACCGGCTGTCGGAAACCATGCGCATCAACGCCAATGGCGGCTGGCTGTGGGACCGCACGTCAGACAAGCACTATCTCTTCTATGGCCTCGGCTTCGACTGGAAGTTCACCGACACGCTGCAATGGACCATCGAGGCGTTCGGGCAGGCCGGCCCGGCCAACGATGCGCCCAGCACGGTCCGGCCACGCTTCCAGACCGGCGTGCGCTACCGGCCGAATGAAATCTTCTCCGTGGACTTCATCCTCGGCCACAACATCACCGGCGAAGGCGCAAGCTGGTTCACCCTCGGCACCACAATCCGCTTTCCGGTCGAAGGCGGTAAGCCGGCGCGCGACCGCACCGGTCATCTGTAAGACCAAACAAGAAAAGCGAGCAGGGAGGTTGCGTTGGCGGAGCATGTCAGGATCGAGAGGGGCCTTGGCCCCGATGGGCGCATTGCGGTCGTGCGCTTCGACCGCGGCGACGGCACCAACGCGCTGTCGCCGGAGGCGATGCGCCAGTTAACCAACGCCGCGCGCAGCTTCGAGGACGATGCCGAAACCTCCGTCGTGGTGCTGACCGGCGGCGCAAAATCCTTCACCGCCGGCTTCGATCTCAAGGACCCCGAGGGCCGCTCGCGCAAGACCATGGACCTCGGCACACTGCGCCGGCACCTCAAGCTCGGGCCGCGGATGACCCGCGCCTGGCAGGACATGGAGCAGATCACTATCGGCGCCATCGAAGGTTTTTGCATCGGCGGTGGCGTCGCGTTGGCGGTCGCGCTCGACTTCCGCGTCATGGCCAGCAACGGCCACATGCGCGTGCCCGAGATCGGGCTTGGCATGAACATGAGCTGGCAGAGCGTGCCGCGCATGCTGCACCTGATGGGTCCGGCGCGCACCAAGCAGGCGGTCATCCTGGCTGACCAGCGTATCTCCGCCAAGGAGGCCTATGAATGGCGCCTGGTGGAGCAGGTGGCCGATCCCGGCAAGGCCTTCGACGCCGCCATGGCGCTCGCCGAAAAGGTCGCGGCCCAGCCGCCGCTCTCGGTCGCCATGACCAAGCTCACCATCAACCGCCTCACGCATGCGCTCGACGATCTCGCCAGCCACATGGACGTCGACCAGTTCGCGCTCACCAGCCTCAACAGCGAGGACCACAAGGAAGGCGTCGCGGCGTTCCTGCAGCGCCGCAAGCCGAAGTTCAGGGGGCGGTAGTCGGGGTCCGCCGGCGCTCACCCAAACCCCAGCCCCTATATCCGCAATTCGCATAAGGTATATTATGGAATATAATTAGATCCAATTGGATCAAATAGTTAAGGCGGGATCCTGCGGACGCGGCTGAATTTGAAGGCTCGCTCGCGGCCCTGAAACGCGAGCGGCAAATCTGCCTGCCAGCTTCTCCCAAACCCCGTATTGCCGCCCGTCGTTCCCGCTGCAATAAGCGCGGTCCGCACCTCAACAACAAGAACGCTCAAGGGAGAAACCGGATGAGCATTTCCAGACGCAACGTCCTCAAGGCCACGGTTGCCGGCGCAGCGCTCGGTGGCATTGGCGCGCCCTTTGTAGCGCGCGCCCAGTCGGCCGAGTTCAGCTACAAATACGCCAACAACCTGCCGGACAGCCATCCGCTCAACGTGCGCGCCAAGGAAATGGCGGCCGCCATCAAGGCCGAAACTAATGGCAAGTTCGACCTGCAGATTTTCCCGAACAACCAGCTTGGTTCCGATACCGACATGCTGAGCCAGATCCGTTCCGGCGGCATCGAGTTTTTCACGCTGTCCGGCCTGATCCTGTCGACCCTGGTGCCGGCGGCGTCG
The DNA here is from genome assembly GCA_963726865.1 of uncultured Alphaproteobacteria bacterium. Taxonomy (GTDB): domain Bacteria; phylum Pseudomonadota; class Alphaproteobacteria; order Rhizobiales; family Xanthobacteraceae; genus Bradyrhizobium. Next base: position 566,852 of record CAVSEE010000021.1, read on the forward strand.
ATCAACGGCATCGGTTTCGCATTCCCGGACTACGACACGGTCTGGAAGGCCATGGATGGCGGGCTGGGCGCTTACGTGCGCGGCGAGATCGGCAAGGCCGGCCTGGTGGTGATGGACAAGATCTGGGACAACGGCTTTCGCCAGACCACGTCGTCGACCAAGCCGATCAACGGCCCGGACGACCTGAAGGGCTTCAAGATCCGCGTGCCGGTGTCGCCGCTGTGGACCTCGATGTTCAAGGCGTTCGATGCGGCGCCCGCTTCGATCAATTTTAGCGAAGTCTATTCGGCGCTGCAGACCAAGATCGTCGAGGGTCAGGAGAACCCGCTGGCGATCATCTCGACCGCAAAACTCTACGAGGTGCAGAAGTTTTGCTCGCTCACGAACCATATGTGGGACGGTTTCTGGTTCCTGGCGAACCGCCGCGCCTGGGAAAAGGTTCCGGAGAACATCCGCACCATTGTCGCCAAGAACATCAACGCTGCCGCCGTCAACGAGCGCGCCGACGTCGCCAAGCTCAATGCCGGGCTGCAACAGGAACTCGCCGGCAAAGGCCTGACCTTCAACCAGCCCACCGTGGCGCCGTTCCGCGACAAGCTGCGCGCGGCTGGCTTCTACGCCGAATGGAAAGGCAAATACGGCGACCAGGCCTGGGATCTGCTCGAGCAGTCCGTCGGCAAGCTTAGTTAAGACCAGGCGCGTAGGGGGGCCGGCATGGCGCATGCCGAAGTGACGCAAGCAGATCAAGGCGGGTCCCCTCGCCGCCGTTTACTGTTGGACTCGGTCGAGCGGGTGCTTGGCCTGCTCGTCGAGATACCGGCGGCACTGCTGGTCACGGCCGAGATCGTGATCCTGTTTGCCGGCGTGGTCGCGCGCTACGGCTTTCACCGGCCGTTGATCTGGTCGGATGAGCTCGCTTCCATCCTGTTCCTGTGGCTGGCGATGCTGGGCGCGGCCGTCGCGTTCCGCCGCGGCGAGCATATGCGGATGACGGCCGTGGTCGCCGGCGCGCGGCCGGCGATGCGCGCCTATCTCGATCTGGTGGCGACGTCGGCTGCGCTGGCGTTCCTTGTGATGATCGCTTGGCCGGCTTCCGAATACGCCTACGAAGAGAGCTACATCACCACGCCGGCGCTGCAGATCCTCAACAGCTGGCGCGCGGCAGCCCTGCCCGTCGGCATCGCGCTGATGGCGCTGTTCGCAGCGCTCCGGCTAGTCCGCGCCGGCGATCTCAAAACCGTGCTCGGGGCCGTGCTGACAGTCGCGGCCGTGATTGGGTTGTTCTGGTTGCTGCAGCCCTGGCTGAAACCGCTCGGCAATCTCAACCTGATCATCTTCTTTGTCGGCGTAGTCGGCGCTTGCGTCTTTGCCGGCGTGCCGATCGCGTTCGGCTTTGGGCTTGCGACCTATGGCTATCTGGCGCTGACCACCGGCACGCCGCTGATGGTGCTGGTCGGCCGCATGGACGAGGGCATGAGCCATCTGATCCTGCTGTCGGTGCCGCTGTTCGTGTTCCTTGGCCTGTTGATCGAGATGACCGGCATGGCACGCGCCATGGTCGCATTCCTGGCGAGCCTGCTCGGCCATATCAGAGGCGGGCTGCATTACGTGCTGGTCGGCGCGATGTATCTGGTGTCGGGCATCTCCGGCTCCAAGGCGGCCGACATGGCGGCCGTCGCGCCCGTGCTGTTTCCGGAGATGAAGCAGCGCGGCGCCAAGCCGGGCGATCTGGTCGCGCTGTTGTCGGCGACCGGCGCGCAGACCGAAACCATTCCGCCGAGCCTGGTGCTGATCACCATCGGCTCGGTCACGGGTGTCTCGATCGCCGCACTGTTCACCGGCGGCCTGTTGCCGGGCGTGGTGCTCGCCATCACGCTGTCGGCGCTGGTGTGGTGGCGGTATCGCGATGAGGATTTGAGCCATGTCAGGCGCGCCAGCGGCCGCGAGATCGCACGCGCCTTTATCATTGCCCTGCCCGCGCTCGCGCTGCCTTTCGTCATCCGCTACGCCGTGGTCGAGGGCGTTGCGACGGCCACCGAAGTCTCCACCATCGGCATCGTCTACGGCTTTCTGGTCGGCTTCTTCGTTTACGGCCTCGTCATCTACCGCAATCTCGACTGGCGCCGGCTGCTGCCGATGCTGATCGAGACCGCGAGCCTGTCGGGCTCGATCCTGCTGATCATCGGCGCCGCCACGGGCATGGCCTGGGGCCTTACCCAGTCAGGCTTTTCGCGCGCGCTGGCATCAGCCATGACCGGCCTGCCTGGCGGTTCCGCAACCTTCATCGCGGTGTCGATCCTGGCCTTCGTGATCCTCGGCAGCGTGCTCGAAGGCATTCCGGCGATCGTGCTGTTTGGCCCCCTGCTCTTTCCCATTGCCCGGGCGGTCGGGGTGCATGAAGTGCACTACGCCATGGTCATTATCCTGGCCATGGGCATCGGATTGTTCGCGCCGCCGTTCGGAGTGGGCTATTATGCCGCCTGTGCGATCGGACGGGTCGATCCCAATGAGGGGATCAGGCCGATCTGGGGATACCTGCTGGCGCTGATGGTCGGTCTCATCATCGTGGCGATCTTCCCCTGGATCTCGATCGGCTTCTTGTAGCCACCATCTTTTGCGGGGAAATGCCGATGAGCGGAACGCAAAACCAGTACAGCCTCGGATTGGACAAGAACCCGGCCAACTACGTGCCGCTGACGCCGCTGAGTTTCCTCGAACGGTCCGCCGCGGTATTTCCGAACCATGTCAGCACGGTCTATGAAGGCCGCAGCTTCACCTGGGCGGAGACGTATGCGCGCTGCCGGCGCTTCGCGTCGTATCTCGTCAGCCGCAAGATCGGCAACGGCGACACGGTGGCCGCCATGCTGCCGAACATCCCCGCGATGAACGAGCTGCACTTTGCCGTGCCGATGGCCGGCGCCGTGCTGAATGCGCTCAACATCCGGCTCGACGCGTCGTCGATCGCGTTCCAGCTCGACCATGGCGGCGCAAAGATCATCCTGGTCGATCCGGAATTTGCCGGCGTGATTGCGGAGGCGATGACGCTGATGAAGGGACCGAAACCCTTCGTCATCGACGTCGACGACGCCTCCTTCACCGGCGGCAAGCGTATCGGCGAGATCGAGTACGAAGCGTGTCTCATGAAGGGCGATCCGGCTTTCGTCGGGCATCGCCCCGCCGACGAATGGGACGCCATTGCGCTGTCCTACACCTCGGGCACGACAGGCAATCCCAAGGGCGTGGTGACACATCATCGCGGCGCGTATCTGAATGCCGTCAGCAATATCCTCGCAGGCGGTCTCGGCCAGCATCCGGTCTATCTCTGGACGCTGCCGATGTTCCACTGCAACGGCTGGTGCTTTCCGTGGACGGTGGCGGCTTCAGCCGGCATCAATGTGTGCCTGCGCAAGGTCGATCCCGCAAAGATCTTCGAGCTGATCCCGAAGCACGGCGTCACCCACATGTGCGGCGCGCCGATCGTCTACAACACCCTGATCAACGCGCCGGGCGCGCCGAAGGGCGCCAAGGCAAGGCCTGTGGTCGGCCTGATCGCGGGCGCCGCGCCGCCGGTGGCGGTGCTCGAGGGCGCCGAGAGCATCGGCATCAAGCTGACCCACGTCTATGGCCTGACCGAAGTCTATGGCCCCGCCTCGGTCTGCGCAGAGCAGCCGGGCTGGGATGATCTGTCGCCGGAAGCGCGCGCCCAGATGAAGCGGCGGCAGGGCGTGCCCTATCCGCTCGAGGAAGCCGTCACCGTGCTCGACCCCGAAACCATGCGCGAGGTGCCGCGCGACGGCGAGACCATCGGCGAGGTGATGTTCCGCGGCAATATCGTGATGAAGGGCTATCTGAAGAACGAGAAGGCGACGAAGGAGGCCTTCGCCGGCGGCTGGTTCCACACCGGCGATCTCGGCGTGCTCGACGAGCACGGCTACGTCATCATCAAGGACCGCTCCAAGGACATCATCATCTCCGGCGGCGAGAACATTTCGTCCGTCGAGGTCGAGGACGTCCTCTACAAGCACCCCGCCGTGCTGTTCGCCGCCGTCGTTGCCAAGCCTGACTCGAAATGGGGCGAAGTGCCCTGCGCCTTCATCGAGCTGAAGGAAGGCGCGAAGGCGACGGAAGCCGAGATCATCGCCTATTGCCGCAACCACATGTCCGGCTTCAAGACGCCGAAGGCCGTGGTGTTCGGCGCCATCCCGAAGACCTCGACCGGAAAGATCCAGAAATTCCTGCTGCGCAACCAGGTGGAGTCGGCGAAGGCGATTTCGGCGTGATCGTCCCCGGGGTGCGGTGATACAGCAAGAGCAGCCATCGCCGGGCGTAACGCAGGGTTACCGAAGCACGGTCATCGCCGCCAGTTGCCTCGGCATCATCTGGTTCGGCGATGCCGTGATCTATGTCGTGCTTCCGCTTTATGCGTCGACGTTCGGTTGCGATGCGCTGATGGTCGGCGTGCTGCTGTCGGTCAATCGCGTCGTCCGCATTTTGGGCTATGGCTGGGTCGGTCCTCTCGCCCGCACCTACGGCGCAAATGTGCTGACCGCGGCGGCATGTGCCGCAGGCGCAGTTTCGACACTCGCTTACGGCCTCCTGAGCGGCTTCGCCCTGCTCTTCATCGCGCGAATGCTCTGGGGCGCTGCTTGGGGCATCATCAACCTGACCATGACGGCCTACGCCTATGGTGATGGACAGCGTGCGGGTGTGCGGATCGGGCTCGCCCGCGCCGTCAGCAGTGTCGGGGCTTTTGCCGCGCTGGTGGCGGTCGGTCCGCTTTGCATCGCCATCGGCCCGCACCAGATGTTCGTGTTGTACGGCTTGATCGGCTTGATCACGATTCCGCTGGCATTTCTGTTGCCGTCGCTGCGTGCCGCCGCGAGTGATGCGAAGACCGCGCGACGCTGGACGTTGACGCCGCTGAATGCCCTGTTCTTTGTGGTTTCGTTCGGCGCCGATGGCGTGCTGGGCGCGACCATCTCGGTGCTGCTCGCCGAGTTCATGCCGACGACATCGGCGATCATCGGCGCGGGCCTCCTCCTCGCGCTGCAGCGCCTGATTGCCATCGTGCTCGCGCTGTTCAGCGGCCCGCTGACCGATCGGCTGGGGGCTCACCGTCTGCTGCTGCCCTGCACGCTTGCGATCGCAGCCGGTTTCGCCGTGATCGCCACGGGCCACGTCTACTCCGGAACGGTCATTGTGATTTTGGCGCGCGCACTGCTTGGGACGGCGGGGCCGGTGCTGGCCGCCGAAAAGTCGACCGATCGCATCGCCGCACTGGCGTCCTATGCGACATGGACCGACGTAGGCCTCGCCGCCGGCGCCTTCTTTGGTATCATCGGCATTGCCGAGATCGGCTACACCAACAGCTACGCGCTGCTGGCGGTCTTGCTGGTTGCGACCGCTCTCTGGCAATTCCGCAGCTTGAACCCGCTTTAGGTACTGCAAGCCAGCTTGGCCGAGATTGAACTGGTCAGGCAGTAGCTGACATTGACCAATGTCGCGGTTTTTTTGCGCGCGGGGTCTGCGTCACACTGCATTCGCAGAATGTGGTAAGCGCACCTGACCTGCCTCGTCCGCTGTAGCTAAACGCGGATTAACAGGCAAAGGCCAGCTGCGTCAGATTGATCGCAAGACAAAATAATGATGGGTCGATTTCAGTTCCGCTTCCGACGATCTGTTCGCGCTACTATCAAGTAGGTCCACGCGAAGACCGCGACAAACGACATTGCGAAGACCTTTTCCATCACTCTGCTCGCCTTTTAGTCGAATGCCACGCTGAATTCGACGCTCATTTCGCCACACGCTTCTACCATAGAGGCGCAGCCCCTCGATCGGCAACAACAAGAAAAACTCATGGGGAATTCCGGCCAGGCTTGGAACGTCTAACGCTGCGCCCCCTTCAGACATATTCCGCACCATGCAGCTGAAGGTGCCCCCTGGAAATTCTATCATGCCGGCTTTGAGTACCCGGTTACGCTGCACATTTCGTTTTTCGGGATGCTTGCTGTTGGTCGAGCATGGCCTTCTTCCCTATTTTTGCCTGAAGAGTTTGCAGGATCTTTACACGTTCCGCGAGTGGGACCAGGCCGTATCGTTCCGCCAGTTCCCCGGCGCCCTGCAGCGCTGCCTGCGCCTCGGCCTCATCTCCCTTGCCAAGGCCGGTCAGCGACTCCGCCAAGATGAGGCTGCCCCAAGCAACACTCGCATTCTCGTCCTTCTCAGCGCAGGTCGTAACCGCCTGGCGCGCTCGATTGGCCGCGCCTTCAAAACGGCCGAGCCGCAATTCGGCGTCGGAGAGCAATATTTCATATAAACCGTCGTGTAGGCTCTTCGCCACCGCCGCGATCGATTGGTTGATCATGAGGTCGGTCAGAGCTGTGTCGCCCATATTGGCTGCGACGAGTGCGCGTCGAGCAAATACCCAGGTCCCACCCACCATGATATCATGCAAACGGACCTGCTCGATGCCGACATCGAGGATTTCCGCAGCTCTTTCCCATTGTCCGCGTCGCATCAGGGCGTGGCCGTAACCGTAGGTCGCGACCAATATCGTGTAGGGCTGGTCGAGGGCGCGGGCGTTGTCGAACCCGGATTTGGCGACCGCTTCGGCTTCAGCGAAGTGTCCGAGTTCGGCCAGCGCCCAGGCCCTGAACGTGCAGGCGAAGGAAAAGGGCGAACCGCCGAAGGCAAACAGCCGCCGGCCTTCCTCCGTGTCAAGCGTCTTGAGGGACTTAACCAGTGTCTCGTTGGCCCTCTTCATGTCGCCCAGCATCACATTGGCGATCCCGAGGCGATAATTGACCAATGCAACCAGGACTGGGTCACCGGCCGCTTCAGCCATAGACAGAGCCTCGCTGTAGATCTCGCGCGAGCGCAGGTGGCGAGCGGCAACCCATTCGACAGCGCCGAGGTCAAGCAGGGCGCGGACGAGGCGTCGCGGGTCGTCGATCGTGCGGGCCAGATCGGCGGCCGCCTGCACGTGCGCAGGAACCGAGCCGTGATCTCCCATAACGAACAGCTCATCACGGATACTTGAGCCTGAGGTCGATCTCGGCGCGAATCGCATCGGATGCTTCGTGGCGACCCAGCGCCTCGAGGGCGCGCAGGTAGTGGGCGACCGAATCGCGGTGAGCCGAATGGGCAGCGGCGCGATTGCCCGCCTCGACGCTGTAATGATAGGCCTTTGGCCAGACTCCACCCCGCGTCGCGTGCATCGCAAGGGCGTCGAGATGTTCCGCCAGCCGCTCTCCATGGACACGCTCGATCGCCTCGACGATGCGCACATCGAGTTCGCAGCGACGGTCGGTCAACAATCCGCCCAGCGCAACGTCATGAGTCAAAGCGTGCTTGAACGTGTATTCCGCTTCCGGAAACAAGCGCGTTTCGTAGACGAACTCGCTGGCCCGAAGCGTTGCGATGCATGCGTCGAGCCGGTCAACCGACAGATCGGAAACTTCAGCCAACAGAGAATGCGAAAAGTCCTTGCCGATCACGGCGGCCGTTTGCAACGCGCGCTTCACGTCGGGTTCCAGGCGGTCGATGCGGGAAGCGAGCACAGCTTGGACGGTGGGTGGGACGGCGACGTCGCCGAGATTGCCGCTGATCCTGCGCGCCCCGCGTTCGCCGACGAGCAGGCCGAGCTCGATCAGACTGCGGACGCTTTCCTCGAGGAAGAACGGATTGCCGGCCGTGCGGGCCACCAGCATCTGCTTGACCGCTTCTAGGTCGGCGGACCCGCCCAGGAGATCATCGAGCAACGCCTGTGCCGACTGCGGCGGCAGCGCCTGAAGGCGAAGGCGGGTGAAGTACGACTTCGAGGCCCAGCGTTCACTGAACTCGGGCCGGTAGTTGACAAGCAGCAGGATGCGGGCCGCCGGCATCGACTCGACGAGACCGTCGAGCAGCGACAGCGTCTCATCGTCCGCCCAGTGGAGGTCCTCGAAAACCAGGACGACTGCGCGCTCTTGTGCCTCACGGTGAATCAGCGCCTTGAATGCATCGACGGTGAGTCCACGCCGTCTCGCCGGGTCGGCGTGCAGCCAAGCCTCGTCCGTCACCGGCAGGTCGAGCACGGAGAGCAGTGGGTTGACCGTCGTGCGGAGCCGTTCGTCGAGGGTCAGCAGCCGACCGACGCAACGTTCGCGGATCTGGCGGGCATCGTCGCTCGGTTCGACTCCGAAATAGCTGCGCAGGAGATCGGCGACGGGCAAATAGGACGTCGCCTTGCCGTGCGACACCGACCCGCTCTCAAGGATCAAGCAGTCGGCGGTGACGGAAGAATGCAGAACCTCGTGGTACAGGCGCGACTTGCCGATGCCAGCCTCGCCGACGACGGCGACGATCTGGCCGTTGCCCTGCCGCGTCGCCGCCAGCGTCTCGCCGATGCACGCGATCTCGGCTTCGCGGCCGATGAACTTCGTGAATGTCGTGGGGCCGCTCGCCTGCAGCCGAGTACGCGCCTGCAGCGCGCCGGTGAGCTCGAATACCTGGATCGGATCGGCCAGGCCCTTGATCGGCACGTCGCCCAGCGCCTCGAAGGCGAGCCAGCCCTCGCCCAACCGGGCAGTCGCCAGCGACACCCGCGTCGTGCCGGGCCGTGCGAGCTGCTCCAGCCGCGAGGCGAGATGTACCGTGGGCCCGATAGCGTCGTACTCGACGGTGAGGTCGTTACCGATCGAGCGCACGATGACCTCGCCCGAATTGATGCCGATGCGGATCATCGGATCGACGCCGATCTGGCGGCGTAGTTCGGCGCCGACTTCGCGCATGGCGTCATGGATCGCCAACGCCGCATAGCAGGCGCGCACGGCGTGGTCCTCGTGGCCGATCGGCGCACCGAACACGGCCATGATGCCATCGCCCAGCAGCTTGCTGACCGTACCCTCGTAGCGGTGCACGCCGCGCATCATCGCTTTGATGGTCGGATCGAGCACGTGGCGGGTCACTTCCGCATCGAGGCCGGCCATCAATTCGAGCGAACCCTTGATGTCGGCGAACATGACCGTGACGAGTTTGCGCTCACCCTCCAGCGCGCCGCGACTGGTGCGGATGATTTCGGCGAGGTGCTGCGGTGTGTAATCCGCCAGCTGGACCGAGCTTGTAGGTTCTATGCGCCCTGTCGATCCGCCGCCTAATGATGCAATGGCGGCGAGCACCTTGCGTCGTGGACCCATAGGAAGGCCGAGTTCCTTGAGATCGTCGTCCGTGAGGTGCTGAAGGGCTTGGAGATCGATTTTCTCGGCCACGAACCGGGCGGCGTATTCACCGGCGCCAATCTTCCCCAGCCAGCTTTCGATTTCCGACAATGGGCATGCTCCCAAGACGTTCTACCGACATTCCCCGGACGAACTCTTGTAACGGTGTACAAACCAGCGCTCTCATTTCGTTTCGACGCTATAAAATTCCTCGTAACGAGATTCTCCAGATATTCGTGGTTTTCACTCGACGCCCTAAGACTCGGGCAGAACGCGGGAGCCAGTGGCCTCCGCTATCTGAGCCAACATTAATTGTTGGAGATTGTTTTGTGCCTGCCGATGGCATCCGGCTGCCAATTTTTATAAGCGGCGACTTCGGTAGATCGCCGTTCTTTGGGCAGCTCCCGGACAAGCAAAAACGCCTGCCCGCGCGTCAACGCTACATTGTTTCTGTATCGGTGGCCACGTCCGTTGTGGGTCAAAAGCGGAAGTGCCGATATCCCATCGCCATGTCCGGTTCACCCCCGAAAGCGGACATCGGACGGGCGGGTCGATACGTCCGCTAAGTGCCATGAGCGGAAGTGGGCGGACCTTATTCGATCACCTCGTCGGCGCGGGCGGGAAACGGGGGCCAATTTGGCTGCCCAAGGCCCTCGGCGCCCGCGCCGTGTCAGTTCGCCGTATCACGGTGGACATTCATTGGTTGCTTCTGCACGTCCGTCCGCTCCGCACCCAGATCGACTTCATGCAATGCAGCAACAGCATCTTCTGCGCTTTTCAAGCTGGAACACTACCCGCGCGGCATGTTACCGTGAGCGTATCAAAAACGTCGGCAGGAGCCGGTTGGCCATAGCAGTCCTCGGGAGGGAAACAATGGACCGCACGCTCGAACGATCGACCATGCGCAAGGTCTATCTACGTCTGCTACCGTTTGCGATTTTGTCCTACGTGCTCGCCTATATCGATCGCATCAATGTGAGCTTCGCCGGGCTCACCATGCGCGACGACCTCGGCATGTCGGCAGGCACCTTCGGCTTCGCCGTCGGCATGTTCTACTGGGCCTATTTCCTCTTCGAGGTGCCGAGCAACGTGATCCTGGAAAAGGTCGGCGCCAGGATATGGATCGCCCGGATCATGATCACCTGGGGAATCCTGGCGGGCCTGACTGCCATGGTGACGGGGCCGACCAGCTTTGGGATCGTGCGTTTCCTGCTCGGCGTCGCCGAGGCCGGATTCTTTCCCGGCATCATCCTTTACTTCACTTACTGGTTTCCGAGCTATCATCACGCCCGCATCGTGTCAGGCTTCCTGGTAGGCCTGCCGGTCGCGGTGGCGATCGGCGCGCCGATATCGACAGCGCTGCTCGGTCTGGATGGCCTGTTCGGTCTGCGGGGCTGGCAAGTCATGTACATCGCCGAAGCGATCCCGACCGTGGTGATCGGAGTGATCACGTTTTTCGTGCTCACGGATCGGCCAGCGGAAGCAAAATTCCTCACCGCGGAGGAACGCAACTGGCTCGTCAACACGATCGCCGCCGAACGTCGCGACACCGAGAGGGTGCGCACATTCACGCTGTGGCAGGCGCTTTACGAATCCCAAGGTCCTGCTGCTGGCGCTGAACTATGTCGGCATCGTCACCGCCAGCCTGGGCATGCTGATTTTCGTTCCGCAAATGATCAAGTCGCTGGGTAACTACAGCAACATGACGGTCGGCTGGCTCACCATGATTCCCTATACTTGCGGCGCCATCGCCATGGTGGTGTGGGGCCACATCTCTGATCGCATGAACGAGCGGCGCTGGAATCTGTTCATCGGTTGCGTGTTCTCGACCGTTGGGCTTGGTCATCGCCGGCATGACAATGGGAACCTGGTGGGCGCTCGTTGGAATGTCGATCGCCGCAATGGGTTTTTACGGCTCCAAGGGCCCGTTTTTCGCGATGCCACCGATGTTTCTCAGCGGCGCGGGGCTCGCTGCCGGTATTGCCTGGATCAACTCGATCGGCAATCTTGGAGGCTTCTTCGGCCCTTGGTATGTCGGGGTCATGAAAGATCTTACCGGCAGCTACGCGGGCGGACTTTATGGGCTCGCCTTGCTCGGTCTGCTCGCTGCGATCGTCTGCGCGCTGTTTCTGCACATTCCCAATCGCATACCCACGGCGGCAGTCGCACCTGCCGAATGACGGTGAAATGGAGTTTGCGGTAATCAACGTCCGAGTTGGGTCATTTTCGGAAGTCGGCCCCGCAACAGGTATGTCCGCTCCACCCTCAAGAGCAGACATCATCAGGCTGCGCGCTCAGGTCCGCTGTTTGCCACAAGCCGATATACCGGTTTTCTCGCCCGGAGTGGCGCAGGGCTGCAAGCTCGCTGTTATGACGTGACCGGATTCTCGGCACGCATCGAGGATGGCCTGATCGACACGACCGAACGCACCGTCTGCGCGTAGGCCGACTTTCGGCATTCGGGTCGGTCAAAAGCCGACATCGACGAACGATCAGAGGAGGTCTGCTTTACCCCTAAGAGCAGACATTCCGCATTTATGAGTACACGACCTACGCCCGCTTCCGCAGCGGCACGGCATCATCAGCAGTATCGTTGCGATATTCGAGGATGTCGCCGGGCTGGCAGTCGAGCGTCTCGCAGATCAGCGCCAGCGTGTCGAAGCGCACGCCCTTCACCTTGCCGCTCTTCAGGAGCGAGACGTTCTGCTCGGTGATGCCGATGCGCTCGGCAAGCTCCTTCGAGCGCATCTTGCGCCGCGCCAGCATGACATCGAGATTGACGATGATCGGCATGGGCGGCCTCACACGAAGGAGGCGTGTTCGTCGGCGATCCGCGTCGCCTCGACCATCACCCAGGCCACCGCCAGCAGCACGCCGCCGACGATCAGCGCCACATAGTTGTCCAGCGACAGCGAGATGGCCAATTGACGGTTGCCCGGCGGATTGCTGTAGGTGAGCGCCAGCGAAGACCGCGGCCGATGAAAGCGGCCCGAGGATCGCCTGCGCCAGCACGCAGGCTGCAAAATCGCGCAGGCGCCGTGTGTTGGCCAGCGTGAATACGCGTCCCCCGGCAAAGTCCGCAAACAGCGCGCGCGCTTGCCACAGTCCGAACAGCAGCACGCCGACGGGAATGGCGATGATGGCGGCAGCCGCCGCGATGCGCCCCGGAGTCAGCGCGAGGTTGCCGCCCACTACGCCCAGCCGTGCCAGCGGCAGATCGAACGTCCAGTCGGGCATGAAAAACACCAGGATCACGCTGCCGAAAAACACCGTGATCATGAGAGCGGCGATCAGCGCGATGCCGATTGAGGTGACGATCACCATGGCGTTGGAGAAGCGGCGCAAGCGGTCTGAATTGGCGAAAGCGGTCATGGCCTGATCCCTGCTATTGACGCGAAATATGATTATCGTATTACGATAATTAATCATCGTCAAGAGAGGTTGTTTCGCATGTTATCTGGGGCCCCTGCCGCGCCTTCTTGGTGCCTGCGTCACCCTCGCCCTCGCCGGCTGCGGCCACATGCCGGTGACGTCGATGGTGAAGCTTGCCCGCGTCGATTTTGAGACCTCGGACCCGGCGCAACTGCGTGCGGCGATCAAGTTGCCGAAGAGCTTGCGGCCGCGCCCGAATGGCATGTCGCTGCGCATCGCGGTGCGGGTTGGACGCGCACCGGAGGAAGCGCGGGATTTTGCGTTGCGTGAGTTGCCGGCGCCGCCTGAGCTGGCGCGCGAAGCCGATGCCGACAGCCAGGTCTTCGCCTACCGCATCGACGACACCGACTTGCAGCGCCTCGCGGCCTTTCGCACCGAGCTGATCGCGAAGAAGAGCAGCGGCCAGGGCGGCTCGATTTCGATCTCGGTGCAGCCGCAAGCCTGCAAGACGGCCGAGTTGCCGGAAGGACCGGTGTATCTGACGAGCTACCTGCGCACGGCGGAGACCGGCGCCTATGTCACGCTGGCGCGCGACGTCGACCTGCGCACGATCGCGCCGGAGCATGCCATCGTCGACAATATCCCGCGTTGCGCGCCCTAGCGCCGCTCGACCGGCGGATAATATTGCGGCGCCTCTCCCCGCTCGTACATGCCGTAGTCGCGCATGACCTCGAGGATGCGGAAATACTCGGTCGTCGGATCGGCGAACAGCCGTGCTCCGAAGTCGATGCCGGCCTGTGTGTCGGGCACATCGATCAAATGCGCGAAATGGCCTTCGCGATAGACGCTCTCGAACGCATCTTTCCGCCACTCGGTTTGCACGGGCAGCTTGGCGTTCTTCGATTCCGCCGAGAGCACATAGGTCGGCGGACGCCGCGCCGGATCGTTGTAGGGCGTGCGCCGCTCCGGTTGCCAGACCGGCTTGCCCGGCCGCGCCTCGTGGATCACCTGGGCGATGCGGATGCGGTAGTCGGCAAAGACCCGCTCGCGCCCGAGCTCCTGCACCTTGTGATGCTGGCCATGAACGCGCCAGGCCGTGAGCGCGCCCTCGTCCTGCCAGATCTGGTGGGACAGCAGCAGGTTTTCCCGCGTGAGGCTCCTGAACCGCTCGATGGAGAGACAGCCACCCGTTGCCTCGAGCGCAGGCTTGAGGGAGGCCGCGAGGTCGAGATACTGATCGCTATGACCCGGGCGGGTCTGCACTTCAAAGAACAGGCCGATCATCGAAGTCCCTCCAGCGCTCAGAGGCTGATCCAGCGTCAACTGCATCCCGTCATAGGCCGGCACGACGTCCTTTGGCAGGCTGAGCCGCAGCACCTCGTAGTCGAGGTCGGAATGCATGTTGGTGATGACGGCCCGCTTCGGCTTGAACCGCGCGATCCAGGACAGCGCGTCGTCGACGGAGAAATGGCTGGGATGCGGCGCGTAGCGCAGGCCGTCGACGATCCAGAGATCGAGACCTTCGCAGCGCCGGCCAGCTCGCCTCGGGGATATCGCTGAGGTCGGGCGTGTAGGCGGCATCGCCAATGCGGTAGCCCAGCGCGGGGATGTTGCCGTGTTGCAGATCGAAGGCGGTCAACGTGATGGCGCCGCCCTTGCCCAGGATCTCCTGGCTCTCGCCGGCTTCGATCGAATGCCGGGTCAGGATCGGCGGGTAGTCGCTGCCCTCCGGCGAGATGAAGCAATAGGAGAACCGCGCCATGATGTCCTTGGCGGTCGACTGGTTGAAGTAGGTCGGGATGCGCCGGCGCTGGTGCAGCACCACCGAGCGCAGATCGTCGATGCCGTGGGTCTGGTCGGCATGCTCGTGGGTGAGGAAGACAGCGTCGAGATGATCGACCTCGGCGTCGATCAGTTGCTCGCGCAGATCGGGCGAGGTGTCGATCACGACGCGGGTGACGCCGTTGCCCGATTTGCGCTCGGCCAGCAGCGAGCAGCGGCGGCGGCGGTTCTTGGGATTGTTGGGGTCGCAGCGGCCCCAGCCCAGCGCCGGGCGCGGCACGCCGGCGGAGGAGCCGCAGCCGAGGATGGTCAGCGTCACCGTCATGCCGGCGCCGGCACCTTGGAGAACAGGCGGAAGAAGTTTTCCGTGGTCTGCCGCGAGATTTCCTCCAGCGTCACGCCGCGCGTTTCCGCCAGCACCTTTGCGACCTCGACCACATAGGACGGCTCATTGCGCTTGCCGCGATGTTTGCCGGGCGCGAGATACGGCGCGTCGGTCTCGACCATGATGCGGTCGGCCGGCAGCTCGGCCGCCAGCGCGCGCAAGGCGTCGGACTTCTTGAAGGTCAGGATGCCGGTGAAGGAGATCGACAGGCCAAGGTCAATCGCCTTCATCGCGAGTGTCGCGCCCGCCGGTGTAGCAATGCAGCACCGCCTTGAACGGCCCCTTCGCCATCTCCTCTTCCAGGATGCGGCCGCAATCCTCATCGGCGTCGCGGGTGTGGATCACCAGCGGCAGGCCGGTGGCCCGCGCGGCGGCGATGTGAGCGCGAAAACCACGCTCCTGCGCTTCGCGCGAACCATGCTCGTAGAAATTATCCAGCCCCGCCTCACCCAGCGCGATCACTTTCGGATGCCTTGCAAGTTCGATCAATTCGGAAGCCGGAATGCCGTCTTCCTCGTCGGCGTGGTGCGGATGAGTGCCGACGGAGCAGTAGACGTTTGGAAAGCGCTCGGCGATCGCGAGCAGGCCGGCAAGCCGTCGCACCCGGGTGGAGATCGTGACGATACGCCCGATACCCGCGGTCTCGGCGCGCGCGACGATGCCGTCGAGATCCTCGGCGAAATCCGGAAAATCGAGATGGCAGTGGCTGTCGACGAGCATTTTACTGTGGGCCGTTGGTTGGCTCTTTCGGCTCGATATAACGCGGGAACACGCCAACCGGTGCCGGCAGCGCCGTGCCCGGCGCGATGCGGTTTTTGCCGCCGAGCGCCGCAAAGTCGCGTTCGCCGGCGGGAACACCGAGGCTGTCGAGCAGCTTTGCCGCGGAGTCCGGCATGACCGGCAGCGCCAGGATCGCGATCTGGCGCACGACTTCCGCGGTGACGTACAGCACCGTCTTCTGCCGCGCCGGATCGGTCTTCGCCAGCGCCCACGGCGCCTCGCCGGCAAAGTAGCGGTTGGCTTCGGCAACGACCGCCCACACCGCATTGAGCCATTGGTGGATCTGCTGCGTCGCCATCGCGGTGCGCGACAGCTCGATCATGGCGTCGGCCTGCGCCAGGATCGCCTTGTCGTTGTCGGAGAATTCGCCGGGCTCCGGCAGCCGGCCTTCCAGTTGTTTGGCGATCATCGACAGCGAGCGCTGCGCGAGATTGCCGAGGTCGTTGGCGAGATCGGCATTGATGCGCGCGACGATGGCTTCGTGGTTGTAGTTGCCGTCCTGCCCGAACGGCACCTCGCGCAGGAAGAAGTAGCGCACCTGGTCGACGCCGTATTGCTTGGCGAGGTTGAAGGGATCGACGACATTGCCGACCGACTTCGACATCTTCTCGCCCCTGTTGAACAGGAAGCCGTGGGCATAGACGCGCTTCTGCACGGGCACGCCGGCCGACATCAGGAAGGCCGGCCAGTACACCGCGTGGAAGCGGATGATGTCCTTGCCGATGATGTGCACATCCGCCGGCCAGTAGCGCCAGTTCGCATCGCCCTCGTCGGGAAAGCCGACGCCGGTGATGTAGTTGGTGAGCGCGTCGACCCAGACATACATGACATGGTCGGGAGCGCCGGGCACCGGCACGCCCCAATCGAAGGTCGTGCGCGAGATCGACAGATCCTTCAGGCCGCTCCTGACGAAGCTGACGACCTCGTTGCGGCGCGAGTCCGGTCCGATGAAATCAGGCTGGCTCTCGTACAGCGCGAGCAGCCTGTCCTGATAGGCCGAGAGCCGGAAGAAATAGCTCTTCTCCTCCACCCATTCGACCGGCGTGCCCTGCGGGCCGCGCCGCACCTTGTCTTCGCCGACAGTCGTCTCCTCTTCCGCGTAATAGGCCTCGTCGCGCACCGAGTACCAGCCGGAATAGGCGTCGATATAGATGTCGCCATTGTCCTGCATCCGCTTCCAGACTTCCTGCACCGACTTGTAGTGCGCGGGCTCGGTGGTGCGGATGAAGCGGCTGAAGTCGACGTTGAGAACCCGGTCCATCTCCTTGAAGCGCGCGGCGTTGCGATCCGCGAGCTGGGCGGCCGTCATGCCTTCGGCTGCCGCGGTCTGGATCATCTTCTGGCCGTGCTCGTCGGTGCCGGTCAGGAAGAACACGTCCTTGCCGTCGAGCTTCTGGAAGCGCGCCAGCGCATCGGTGGCGATCGCCTCATAGGCGTGGCCGATATGCGGCTGGCCGTTGGGATAGGCGATGGCTGTCGTGATGTAGAACATGTTGCCGCGCGAAGCGGCGGGCGCCGGAGTGGCTGCACGCACTGGCTTTGCGGCTGGTGCAGGCTTTTTCTTTGGCACGGCCGGCTTGGGTGCTGCAGTCTCCGGCGTTGACGGTTTCGGCGACGCCGTCTTAACGGCTTTGGAGGCTGACTTGCGCGGCTTGGCTTTCTTCGCCGCCTTCTTCGTGGCCTTCTTTGCACCCGGCTTCTTGGCCGCCTTCTTCGTTTTCTTGCTCGCCTTTATCGTCTTCTTCGCCACAGGCTTTTTGGCGCGCTTCTTCGAGGCGGCGGCCGCCTTCTTCGCCTTTTTCTTCTTCGAAGATTTCGTCTTCTTGGCCACCACTAATTCCTTTGTCGCTTTCAGGCGGGAGTGTTGCGCGGGCGGTTCGCTGGTCTAGCGTGTCGCTTCCGCGAGCAGCGAAAACACCGAGAAAACCAGCGGCTTTCGCTCGAGATTGTAGTCGGCGGTATCGCGTGCCGCGCGGGCGATCTTTTCCCATACCTCCGCCAGCCGTGCAAGGCGCGGCAGGTTTGCATTGGCGTTGGAGTCGGTCGCGAGGCGCTCGCTGATCCAGCGTTCCACGCCATCGATGAAAGCCGACAAGGCCACGCGGTCGCTGAGGGGAAGCTGTTCGCCGAGTGCATGCAGCTCGCGCGGATCGACCTGCGGCAGCGTCGCCAGCAGCGCGGCGGTACGTTGCTGCAACTTCAAGGCATCGCCGCCGAGCAGTGTCAGCGCACGCGACACGCTGCCCTCCGACGCTTCGGCGGCTTCGACCAAAGCGGGATCGTCGGCCGCCTTGTCGGTTGCGACCGCCGCGGCGCCGATTACGTCGGCCGTCGCGAGCGGCCGCAGCGGCAGCTTGCGGCAGCGCGACAAGATGGTCGGCAGCACCCGTGCAGGCGCGTGGCTGACCAGCAGGAACAGCGACTGCTGTGGCGGCTCCTCGAGAATCTTCAGCAGCGCGTTGGCCGCATTGGGGTTGAGCTCATCGACGGTATCGACAATGCAGACCCGCCAGCCCTCCACCGCCGCGGTGGAGCCGAAGAACGAAATCGTCTCGCGCGTCTCGTCGACGGTGATCACCGTGCGCAGCACGCCGCGGTCGTTCAGGCCGCGCTCCAGCACCAGCAGCCCGCCATGCGCGCCGGCGGTGATCTGGCGGGCGACATGATCGTTGGGATCGACCGCAAGCGATGGCGCTCGCTGCACGGCTCCCGACTGCGGATGGCGGTGGGTCAGCACGAAGCGCGCCATGCGGTAGGCCAGTGTGGCCTTGCCGATGCCCTGTGCGCCGCCAATCAGCCAGGCGTGCGGAATCCTGCCGCTGCGATAGGCGGCAAGCAGTGCCGTCTCCGCCTCGCGATGACCGAACAGATCGCTGGTCTCGCGCGGATGTCGGACCGCGATTTCTTCTTCGGTTTTGCGGGCGCTCATGCCGGCGATGCCGTGCTCGCCATCGCAAACAGATGGTCGCGCAGCGCAGTCCACACCTGTGCTGCGACCGCATCCGGACTGGCGCTGGCATCGATGAGGACGCAACGATCCGGATCTTCCTCCGCGATCTGCCGATAGGCGTCGCGCAGCTCTTGGTGGAATTTGATGTCCTCGGACTCGAAGCGGTCGGGCTCACCCGTCCCGCGCCGCGCCGCCGCCCGCTTCAGGCCGACCTCCACGGGCACATCGAGGATGATGGTCAGATCCGGCTTGAGATCGCCGATGGTGACCCGCTGCATGGCATTGAGCACGCCGGGTGCGACATTGCCGAGTCGGCCCTGATAGGCGCGGGTTGAATCCGAGAAGCGGTCGCACAGCACCCATGTGCCCTGACTGAGCGCCGGCTGGATCACGGTGCGGACATGGTCGTCGCGCGCGGCGGCAAACAGCAGCGTCTCGGCATCCGGGCCGAGCAGCTTGCCCATGCCCGACAGCACGAGATGGCGGATGATCTCGGCGCCCGGCGAGCCGCCGGGCTCGCGGGTTACGATCGCGCGCAGCTTGGCTCCCGCCAGCCGCTCGGCCAGCAGCTTGATCTGGGTGGACTTGCCCGATCCCTCCCCGCCCTCGAAGGAGATGAACTTGCCGCGTCCGGCCGGCCGCTTGACTGTAGCTGCATCACCCATGGTTCACAGCTTCTCGGCGCTGGCGCGGAACATGCCGATGACGAGCTCGCTCGCGCCATCGATGGCGCGGCGCATCGTCGAGCCGGGCCCGACGGACTCGGCGGCGTAGACGGGCGCCTCCATAGCGACATTGGCGCCGCGCCAGACTCGGACGACGCCGACCGGCTGGCCTTCCTTGACCGGCGCACGCACCGGGCCGTTGTAGACGATGCGCGCGATCAGCTTCTCGCTGCCGTTCTTCGGCACCATCACCTTGATCGGCTCGCGGCTGGCGAGCTTCACCGAGCGGCTCTCGCCGCCAAAGACCTTGGCGAAGCCGACCTGCTGGTTCTCGGCGAACAGCGTCCGTGCCTCGAAATTGCGAAAACCCCATTCCAGCATCTTCTTGGCTTCCTGGGCGCGATCATCGGGGTCGTCGAGGCCATTGATGACCACGATCAGGCGGACGCCGTTCTGCACGGCCGAGCCGACCATGCCGTAACCGCCTTCCTTGGTGTAGCCGGTCTTCAGCCCGTCAGCGCCGCTCAGTGTCGAATTCAGCAGCGGATTGCGGTTCTGTTGCCGGATCTTATTCCAGGTGAATTCCTTCTCGCCGAACAGTTTGTAGTACTCTGGAAAGTCCAGGATGATGTGGCGCGCGAGCTTCGCCAGTTCGCGGACGGTCATCTTGTTATCAGGATCCGGCAGCCCGTTGGAGTTGCCGAACGTCGATTTGCTGAGTCCAAGCTCGCGTGCCCGCTTAGTCATGACGTCGTTGGCGAACTTCTTTTCGCTGCCCGAAATGCCTTCAGCGAGCGCAATGCAGGCGTCGTTGCCGCTCTGGATGATCGCGCCGTGCAGGAGGTCGTCGACCGGCACCTTGCTGTTGATCGCGGCGAACATGGTCGAGCCGCCGGAGGGCGCCCCGCCCTTGCGCCAGGCATTCTCGCTGATCCGGAATTCGTCGGTCAGCTTGATCCGGCCATCCCTCAGCGCGTTGAAGATGACCTCGACCGTCATCAGCTTCATCATGCTGGAGGGCGCGCGCAACTCGTCAGCGTTCTTCTCGAACAGGATCGAGCCGCTGGTGGCTTCCATCAGGATCGCGGTCGGGGCATCGCCGTCGAAGGCGTTGTCGTCCTTCTTGGCACCCTGCACGCTGTTGTTGGCGGCATAGACCGCGCCGCCGGTGGCCAGCGCCAGCGCAAGGGAAGCCGCCACAACGCCCCGCCAAACGGGCCGGATTGACCGGAATCTGTGCAAAAACGGAGGTTTGGCGGCCATTTCTCAAGTCCCTGCGGAGCGGCGTTCTATCAGTTGGAGGGGATACGAACAACACGGCTTTTGCCGGGCGCGCGGGCCAAATCCGACTCGATTGCGACCGCTCCGTAACAACCCTATCGTGGCTACTCCCGCGCTCAAAACCCCAACCTTTACGGAACAGCGATGCCATGCTCCCGCACGATCCCGGTCAACGGGATCGATATGTTTTTGCTCGAAGCGGGCGAAGGCCCCCTCGTCCTGCTCTGTCATGGCTGGCCGGAATTATCCTACTCCTGGCGTCATCAAATTCCGGCGCTCGCCGCCGCAGGTTTCCATGTCGTTGCTCCCGACATGCGTGGTTTCGGCCGCACCTCAGCGCCGGAGGATATCGCGGCCTACAGCATCTTCAACACCACGGGCGACATGGTCGCGCTGGTCGCGGCGCTCGGCGAAAAGCAGGCTTTCATCGTCGGCCATGATTGGGGCGCGCCGGTCGCCTGGCACGCCGCGATGTTCCGGCCGGATATTTTCACCAAGGTCGCGGGGCTGAGCGTGCCCCCGCCTTTCCGCGGCCGCGGCCGGCCGCTGGAGACTTTGCGCCAAAGCGGCATCACCAATTTCTACTGGCAGTATTTTCAGCCGCCCGGCATTGCCGAAGCCGAGTTCGAGCGCGATGTGGCGCTCACCATGCGCACCGTGCTCGCCGGCCGCGGCTTCTCCGATCCGTCGGCGCATCAGTTCGTCGAGGAAGGCAAGGGCTTCCTTCATGGCGGCGATCCCGCGCGGCCGTTGCCAGCGTGGCTCACCGAAGCCGACCTCGCCACCTTCACCGAAATCTTCACGCGGTCCGGCTTCCGCGGCGGACTGAACTGGTACCGCAACATCGACCGCAACTGGGAGCTGACCGCGGCCTGGCAGGATGCGCAAATCCGCCAGCCCTCCCTGTTTCTCGCCGGCTCGAAGGACGGCGTCATCACCGGCCTGATCGGCGCCAAGCGTGTCGCCGACATGGAGCGCATCCTGACCGACCTGAAGGCCAAGATCATTCTTGAGGGTGCCGGTCACTGGGTGCAGCAGGAGCGCCCCGACGAGGTCAATGCGGCGCTGATCGACTTCTTGAAGAGCTAGTACAGCCCGCGCCCGCTGAGGAGTTCGCGCGGGCCGCGCGGATCGATCGGCGCATAGGCCGTCGGCTGCGAGCCGAAGCGCTCGTCGGCCTCGTAGGAAACGGCCCGCGGATTTTCTGTCGCGCGGCCGCGGGAACGGCTCGACGCCGACATTTCAGACGTCGCATTGATCGACGCATAGTCGGCCGAGCTGTTGCCGAGACTGTAGGGCCGTCCCTCCGGCAACGGGACATCGCCCCGGATCGCCCGGCCGCCCGACGGCAGTTCCGGCACGAACGAACGGGCGGCGGCGACCCGCACGGTGGACGGCGCCGGCGCCGGCGCGCCGGTGCGCAGCGTAGCCACCAGCTGGCGGTCGTCGGAGCCCTCCAGGGGCGCCCGGCCGACATATTCGACCCGTACCCGGGCAACGCCATTGTGTTTGAATTCAAGGAGTTCAGCAGCTTTGTTCGAGACGTCAATGAGGCGGTTGCCGTGATACGGCCCGCGGTCATTGACGCGGACGATCAGCGACTTGCCGTTCCGGATGTTGGTGACGCGGGCATAGGACGGGATCGGCAGGGTCGGATGCGCTGCTGTCAGCGAGGTCATGTCGAAGACCTCGCCATTGGCGGTCAGCCGGCCATGGAAATCGTCACCATACCAGGAGGCCATGCCCTCGGCGCGGTAGTCCGGATCTTCTTCGGGAACATAGACCCGGCCCGCCACGGTATAGGGCTTGCCGACGCGGTAGGTTCCACCGCCCTTCGGCACGGTATCGCCGAGTGCCACCACCCGCGGGCTGGAGGACACCCCGTATTTGGGATCGACGCGCTTGGCGAATTTGTCTTGCGACGCGCAGTTGGCCAGCACGAGGCATGTGACGACGGCAGCCGCGCCACGCGCCGCCCGGAAAACCGGATCTGACCGCCGAATCCCCATGCCCTCAAACTACCACTTCCACCCGGCTGCGCGCCCGGATAACGGCCGCAAGCAGCCACGTCATCGGATGTGGCCCACCTCCGCATCCGATGGTGACGATAACGCAACGCGAAGGCGGCGGAAATGGGGAGAGCACCCGCGTGGTGAATGATTGGTTGCCACACTTCCCGTTGAAATACGGGCGTTTCTGTCCCGGATGCGGACAGTGTGTTGCGGCAAAACCTCACTTCCTCCCGATCTCGTTTGCCGGCTTTGAATCTTTTTGACTGTGCAAGGCCGCAGTCGTTTTGTCGTACGCGGGGTGGGAAGGAAGTTATTGCAATGATCGAGACAGTGACAGCGGTTTTGGGTTTGGTCAGCGCGGGCATTTTTATCGCCCATGCGTTCGACGGCTATCGTTCCCGGGCCTGATACGGCTGAGCAAGGACTGCGACTGCGCGTTCAAGAAGCCTGTTCCGAAATCTTTAATCAATTCGGACCAGCATCTGATGTGGCAGGTGTTTCATGCGCAACCAAGATGCAGTTTCCGGCGGATTCCTCGCACTGACCACGGCAAGCCTCGTGCTGCTGTGCTCCAGTCTCCTGGCCTTCGCCCTCACCTGAGCAGTCCGCGAACGGCTGCCTTCTACTCGTCGCCCCAAAGCGCCAGTTGATCGCTGCGGATGATATTGCCAGCCGCAGCGTGGCATCACCGGTCTAACCGCCCAGCTGTGCTGACCTCCCCGCCTCCGCTATGATTTGTATCCAGCCGATATCCGGAGGGGCGGAGCAACAATGCGCGCTTGCCATTTCATCCTTGTCTCGGTGCTGGTGTGCTGCATCCTGTTGCGAGCGGGCTTTGGCCGCCAAGCGCGTGGCGAAACCATCCAAGCCGCCAGCCTCCCGCGAGACGATCTGCCAGTTGCAGTCACCGTGTCGGCCTGTTCGCGAGGGATGTCATCTCGAGCGGATCGGCCAATACAATGAGGAAGTCTGCAAACAAGGCGGAGGTCGGACTTCCTAGCCCCATGTTCGCCTTGCGCTCGAAGTGGCCCCACGCTTGCGGCCGAGACCCGCTGACCCGGTGATCGTGTGCTCGTCTCACGACGTCAGATCGTCCCCGTAGTTCTCCGGCCGTAGTTCTCCTGGGCACGTGCCGGTTGCAATCCGCGAACCTAACCAGACCAATCCGGAAACGGGATGCGTCACCACATCGTCTGCCGCGCCCGTTCCGGCCATTCCCTGTCGTATTTCTCGCCGCCGACCGTGTTGTCGCTCATGCCGGCGAGGATTTCGCCTGGCGTCGGCAGCGTCTTCGGGTCGACGCGCTTGTCGGGGTTCCAGAGGTCGGCGCGCACGATGGCGCGGGCGCACTGGAAATACATTTCCTCAATCGTCATCACGATGACGGTGCGCGGCTTCTTTCCTTCCATGGCGAAGGAGGCGAGCAACTCCGGATCGGTCGTAAGATGCGCGCGGCCGTTGACGCGCAGCGTGGTGCCGGAGCCCGGAATCAGGAACAGCAGCGCCGCGCGGGGATCGCGCACGATGTTGCGCAGGGAATCGATGCGGTTGTTGCCGCGGCGGTCCGGCATCATCAGCGTCTTGTCGTCATGGATGTGCACGAAGCCGGCGAGATCGCCGCGCGGCGAGCAGTCCAGCCCCTCCGGCCCGCTGGTGGCGAGCGCGGCGAAGGGCGACTTTTCGATCAGGATTCGGTAGGGCGGCGTGATGCGGTCGGACACCTTCACCGTCGAGGCGTCATTGGGCAAGCCGTAGATCGCCTCCAGTTCCTCGACCGTCGAGATCACCGTCATCGCTTCTGCTCCAGAAGTGCCCTACCCGTCCCGCTTACCATCGCCGATGATACGCAGCAGTTGCCGCGCGTGATACTCGGCGCTGGACACGTTGACAATGGTGGCGTCGGGCTCGGCATCGGCGTCGTCGACTTTACGTGCGAGGCGCTGTGCGATGTTGCCGTCGCTGCCGCGCTTGCGCATCGCGAGCCGCGCCGCGAGCACGTCGGCCGGCGCGGTGATGGTGACCACCACGACGTTGGCGTAGGCGTGGCGCAGCGCCGGGATCACGGTGCGCGAGACGTTGGCGACTACGGTGCGGCCGGCGCGGACGTCGTCCTCGATGCTGCGCGGCAGGCCGTAGGCGTGGCCATGGGCTTCCCAGTGAATTGCGAAATCGCCGCGAGCCAGGGCTTCACGAAAGCCGTCGAAACTCACTCTGCTCGTTGTCCTCGGCGCCCGAAGCTTCCCGGGTCACTACGCGTCGCGCGAACACGATATTCTTGTCATCGGCACAAGCGGATCGAGCGAGCCCCAGCAGCGTATCCTTGCCGGCTCCGCTCGGGCCGACCACCAGCACCAGCCTGCCGGGCCCGATGGATGTGCTCGTCTCCGGTATGATCGGTGCTCCGCTCATGCCACCCGCCGTACCTTCGCGCCAGACGCCTCGACCCGCCTCCCAAGTTTTTTGGGTTCAGGTTGGACTCGTGTTCGCCTTGCGTTCAAGACTGGCATTCGCTAAGTGCCAATCCGTCGAACGTGGAAGGGTGGCCGAGTGGTTTAAGGCACCGGTCTTGAAAACCGGCGTGCCTGCAAGGGCACCGTGGGTTCGAATCCCACCCCTTCCGCCAACAAAATCCACTATCGCACTGATCTTGTTGAATTTTCGATTTTGGCGACTATTCGTGTCCTAGCAGTTGCCCTAGCGCGCACAGGAGGGAAGATGAGCCCGAAGTCGATTCCGCCGAGCGAAGTCGCTCGCATCGAAAGACTCAAGAGCAGACCGTTGACCTCGGCGGCCAACCGGTTCTCGCGGCGGTCAAAACCGGCGAAGTGCGCGGCATTTTGACAGGCGTTGATAGCCAAACAGGATATGCTGCCGGCCCGGGCGGTAAACCCACCGCAACATTCGTTCCGCTCAAGCTGGCGACCGATCGCGGCGCTGAACGTATCGACGCAGGACATCATCGACATCAAACGAGCCTAGCCTCTCACACCGTTGACGGGATCCTCCGCCTATTTCGTAAGCCTGATACCGCACTTCCGACCAAGACGGAAAGCTACGGTATCCACACCCCCGACGCGCAGTAGCTCGCGGCCGCGCCCAATTTGCGAAATTGCCAAGCCTCTCCGCGGCGGCACCAGGCAATGCGGGTTTCGCGTCGCACGGCGCACAATTCGGACAACTGTTGCAGAAACGCGACAAACTCACATTTCGCGGCGGCTTAGGTTTCCGAATTGCTCTGCCCTATTGGGGAACGTCCAATGAAAAAGATTGCACTGGCCGCTGTGGCACTTTCCCTCGTTTCCGCTGGCGCCGCCTCAGCTGCCGACATGGCCGTAAAGGCGCCTCCGCCCCCTGTCGTCGCTCCCTACAGCTGGACCGGTTGCTACGTGGGTGTTGAAGGTGGCGGATCCTGGGGCCGCAATCGGTCGATCAGCAACGGCACGAACAACGGCACCGCTAATGGCACGTTGGGATCTTTGAAATCGGAAGGCGACTTCAGCGGCGGTATCGTCGGCGGGACGGTCGGCTGTAACTATCAGGTCAATCAGTGGGTCTTCGGCATCGAGGGTGATTACTCGTGGTCCGGCGCGCAGGGCAGTTCGAATCTTGTGTTTCCTCCCTTCGTCGCGGCTTTCCGAGAGGACGTTTCTCAGAACTATATCGCGACCATCCGCGGTCGGCTCGGCTGGGCCTTCAGGCCTGCCTTGATGGTCTATGGCACCGCCGGCGCCGCTTTCGCGGATCTTCGGATCCACGAGTTCAATCCCACTGCCGCGCTAGGCTCTGCCGCCAATATCGGCGCCGCCGAAACGCACCAGTATGCCGGTTGGACCGCTGGTGTCGGCATCGAATGGGGCTTTGCGCCTAACTGGTCCGCCAAATTCGAGTACCTTTACATGGATCTCGGCCATCAGGACTTCTTTGCAACCACAGTGACCTCCTGCTGTACGTTCCAGAATACGCGTCTGACTGACAACGTGGTGCGCGCGGGCATCAACTATCGCTTCAACTGGGCTGGTCCGGTGGTCGCGAAGTATTAGTCTCTCACCCGAAGCAGAAACTCGAAAGCCCCGGCATCGTCCGGGGCTTTTTCTTTGCTTCTACGCGCAGCAGCTTGCGAACGTTCCGAGCCCCAAGGGATTGATAATTTGCGGAGCGTGGCTGTCCGCGGATTCATGCGCGGCATGACGCGACGCCGATACACCAGATGGGCGGGCAAGTACCCACCCCGCAGCCCCGCGGAATGGGTAGCCGACGGGCACGTCACCTGCTGCGTTCAGTGCCTCAGCGGCGAGTGTCGGCAGCGGATGGTCGATGTCCGCCTCGATACGCTTCCGCACAGGAATGCAGCGGCGGAGTATGCCGGTGAAACGAAAAAAGCCCCCGCCGCATTTGCGCGACGAGGCGAGGCTTAGAGGTTTAGTAGCGGTCCGGCAGGTCATGGTGGAACCCGCCGAACAGGAAACTTATAGCGAGCCGCCGCGACCAAGTCGGTGAACAAGTGAACACAGAAAAGGCCGCCAACTGAGCCGGCTTCCGTAATTTTACGCACGTAGGTTTCCGGGCACGTGACACACAACCTTGATTCTGTCAGATTTGAGGGCCATGTGCGCTTCGAAATCCGGGAGGAACACGGTGTACGAAGTGATAGAGATCAATTGCGCCTTATGGGGAATGTTGGGTTGCGTCGTGATGGAGTGGGTCGTCTAAGCCCATCCAGCACGCCGAATCGTTAAGTAGCCGATGTAACCCAGTGCAAGCAGCCAACCTGTCATTGAAGCGCAGATCGCGAGCGTCCAAAGGACGACGATCAGCTTAGCCTGCACCGACTTTTTTCTAGCCGGAGCGATGGGCTCATGATCGTTCAGCATCTCGTCTCGCCCTCTCACGCCCCAAAGATAACGGCCGTTTTTGGCAGCAGTTTCACGAATTTGTGGCCGAGTAGGCATGTGTGGGGCCTCAAGACCATCTCAGGGTCTTCGCCGATCAAGACGCTGAGACGCTTGGTTCGCTGACCACGATCCCGAGGGCGCTGCTTTCGAGTATGAGGTCGCCGGCGAGGCGCCGGGCTAGAGTTGGCCGCCCCGTCACAATTTGCCCTCAGGCTTGGGGGTGGTAAAAGCGGCGGATGATTGCTCGTCCATTGAATGTCGCCGGCGTGATGGCGATCATATTCGCCTCGTTCTTCGCGACGCTTTGGGCGCTGGACACGTTCGGATCGGGCTGCCCGTCCGGCGAGCGTTTCGAACTCAAGCGCCCATTCATTGGCAGCGAAGGGCATTCGGTCCATGCCGCCCTTCCGGCAACACTCGAAAGCCTCGCGGATACGAATGACAAGCCAAAGCGATCTCCGCTTCTTTTTTGCGAGGGGGACATCGCGCTCGGTCCTCCACACTCGCAGCACGCAGACATCGTCGCCCACGGCAACGGCCGCTTTTCCCACTGGGCGAACGAGATCATCTTCTCATCGTCGGACAAAACTGATCCGAACACTAACGGCAGAAGCTATGTTGTGGTGAAGCCTCGTTAGCTTCGGGCAAAAGTGCGCCTCCACAGGAGGCATTGCCTTCACCCGGACGCGTATTCAATCCCGATTTGCAAGGACCACCACTGGGGAAAGCGGAAGCTGAAGAGAGATCAGTAGAAGCTCAGGCCTCGCCGGAGTGAAGAGCTGTTCCTGCAAGACAAAGGGGCACGCGTGAGTTTGCCTTTAGCCGTGTTGCTTCTAGTTCAACGGTCTCCGGCCGTCGTCCATGCCGCAATCCGGCGGCAATCCGCTGGGAAGTTCGAATTCCTGGAAGGTGATGACGACCGCTTCTTCGCAGGCGTCGCACAGGAAGAAGCCGGCGTCCGTCTCGACGCTCGCGCGAGCAACCCGACAAGAGTCGCACAGTTTGTGGCGCGTCAGCATGCGCTGAGCAGACCACGGTCCCGGTGTGTTGTGAAGGCAGAGCAACCGCAGAAAGTGCCGACGAGCAGCGCCTGGCAGCAGAATCCGCTCCGGCGCGCCCATCACCGCGAGCGGTTAATTCCCATTTCAACCTTTGGGCTCCGGCTTCGCCGCGGCGGGACCTTGCGAAGAGGGTTTTGATCATCGAGCAGGACGCTTGGGGCTTGCATACAATCTAGCTGTGCTGCTGAATTTTTAGGCGGGTTTGCATCTACGCTTGAATATTGTTCAATCGCCACGAGATAAAATATATCAATTAATACATAGCGTTATTTCATCAATCTCCCGTCCGAGGCTCTGGCACGAACATTGCGATTTGCTTCCCAAGCCCGCCGTCAGGCGCGGCTGTGAAACAACCGGCGGCACTGCCGCCCACAGGGGAGCAGGCAATGGATTTTGGCAGGATTTCACGACGGCACTTATTGCAGGGCGGCGCTGCGCTCACCCTCGGCTCCGCGCTGGGAGTCCGCAGCGCAGCGGCGGCCGACACCACGATCGGCTTCATCTATGTCGGCTCGCGCGACGACTACGGCTACAACCAGGCGCACGCGCAAGGCGCCGCCGCGCTGAAGAAGATCGCCGGCGTGAAGGTCGTCGAGGAAGAGAAGGTCCCCGAGACCGACGCAGTCGAGAAGACCATGGAATCCATGATCAATCTCGACGGCGCCACGCTGCTGTTCCCGACCTCGTTCGGTTACTACAATCCGCACATGATCAAGATGGCCAACAAATATCCCGAAGCTGCGCTTCGAGCATTGCGGCGGTCTGTGGAGCGACAAGGATCCGAAGAACGCCGGCAGCTATTTCGGCTACATCGACGAAGCGCCAGTACATCTCCGGCATCGTCGCGGGCTATTCGACCAAGACCGAGCAAGCTCGGCTTCGTCGCCGCCAAGCCGATCCCGCAGGTGCTGCGCAACATCAACGCCTTCACGCTGGGCGCCAAGCTCGCCAATCCGAAGGCGACCACGCAGGTGATCTTCACCGGCGACTGGTCGATGCCGGTCAAGGAAGCCGAGGCGACCAACAGCCTGATCGACCAGGGCGTCGACGTTCTCACCTGCCACGTCGACGGTCCGAAGACCATGGTCGAGAACGCGGCGCGCCGCGGCGCCATGGTGTGCGGCTATCACTGCAACCAGTCGGCGCTGGCGCCGAAGGCCTATCTCACCGGCGCCGAATGGAACTGGGAGGCGCTGTATCCGAAATTCGTCAAGATGATCGCGGCCGGCGAAACCATCCCGAACTTCTATCGCGGCGGCCTCAAGGAAGAGATCGTCAAGTGCTCGCCCTATGGCGAGGCGGTCTCGGCCGAGGCGCGCAAGCACGCCGACGAGATCAAGGCCAAATTCCTGTCCGCCGAAGGCTACTCGATCTTCAAGGGCCCGATCACCGACAACAAGGGCAAGACCGTGATCGCCGCCGGCACCGACCGCGGCCAGAAGGATCCCGAACTCGAGAAGATGGACTACCTCGTCGAGGGCGTGATCGGAGCCGTTGCGTGACGTCAGAGGCGGTGGATAGCTCTGAAGCGGCCGGGCCAGCCCCGGCCGCCGACCCAGGCTTCCTGCAGCGCTACGGCACGACCATCGAATACATCCTGATCCCCGGCGCGGCGCTGGTCGGCGCGCTGATCGTGTTCGGCATCTTCGTCGCGCTGTTCGGCAAGAACCCGCTCGACCTCTATTTCTACATGTACCACGGCGCGTTCGGCACCTGGTTCTCCTGGCAGAACACGCTGTCGCGCGCCGCGCCGCTCATCCTCACCGCGCTGTGCACGGCGCTGCCCGCGCAGCTCGGCATGGTCATCATCGGCGGCGAAGGCGCGCTGCTGATGGGCGCGCTTGGCGCCACCAGCATGGCGCTGGCCATGCCCGGCGCGCCGCCGCTGGCGGTGCAGATCGCGATGGCGGGCGGCGGCATGGTCGCCGGCGGACTCTGGATCATGTTGTCGGGCGCGCTGCGGCAATACCGCGGCGTCAACGAAACCATCTCCAGCCTGCTGCTGGTTTATATCGGCCTTGCGATCCTCAACCATCTCGTCGAGGGCGCGATGCGCGATCCCGCGAGCCTCAACAAGCCGTCGACGCGCGAGATCGGCGCGGCCAACATGATCGGCACCATTCCCGGCACCGACGTGCATTGGGGCCTGGTGTTCGGCCTGGTCGCGGCGGTTGCCGCCTACATCCTGATCTACCACACCGTCTTTGGCTTCGCCGCGCGGGTGGCCGGCGGCAACGTTCGCGCCGCGAAGATCGTCGGCCTCTCCGTCGGCAAGCTGATCCTGACGATCTGCTTTCTCGCCGGTGCCGCCGCGGGTCTCGCCGGCATGGTGGAGGTCGCGGCCGTGCAGGGCCGCACCAACGCCAACCTCGCGGCCGGTTACGGCTTTACCGGCATCCTCGTCGCATTTCTGGCGCGGCATAATCCGCTTGCGATCATTCCGGTGGCGATCCTGCTCGGCGGCATCAGCGCCAGCGGCGGCCTGCTGCAGCGCCGGCTCGGCCTGCCCGATGCATCCGTGCTGGTGCTGCAAGGCATCATCTTCGTCTTCGTGCTTGCCAGCGACGCGCTCTACGGGCGCATCGGCTTCCTGAAAGGAAAGTCCTGAGATGGCAGACGGCATCGATCGGGCTCTGGACCGTGCCGCTCGCCGTGTTCGGCGGCGCCATCCGCGTCTCCACGCCGTTCCTGTTCGTCAGCCTCGGCGAATGCATCACCGAGCGCTCCGGCCGCATCAATCTCGGCCTCGAAGGCACGCTGGTGATGGGCGCGATGAGCGCCTACGGGATTTCCTACCTCTCCGGTTCGCCCTGGCTCGGCGTGCTCGCGGCCGGGATCACCGGCGCGCTTGTTCGGCGCGCTGCATGCCGGCATCTGTTCGCTGCCGCGCGTCAACGACATTGCGGTGGGCATCGCGCTGATGCTGTTCGGCACGGGGCTGGCGTTCTATCTCGGCAAGCCGCTGATCGAGCCGACCGCCCCGCGTCTGCCCGCGATCGATTTCGGCTGGTGGAGCGACATCCCGCAGGTGCGCGCGGCGCTTGCGCATCAATGTGCTGTTCCTGATCGGCGTCGCCATCGCGCCATTACTCTACTGGGCCTTCAAGTCCACCCGCTGGGGCCTTCTGATCCGCACCGCCGGCGAAAGCGCCGACGCGGCGCGCGCCATGGGATATTCGGTGCTGCGTGATCCGCCTGCGCGCCACCATGGTCGGCGGCTTCCTCGCCGGCATCGGTGGCTCGTTCCTGTCGCTGTTCTATCCCGGGAGCTGGAACGAGGGCCTGTCCAGCGGCCAGGGCATCACCGCGGTGGCGCTGGTGATCTTCGCGCGCTGGGACCCGATGCTCTGCCTGTGGGCGTCGCTCGCCTTCGGCGGCGCGGCGCGCTCGGCCCTGCCCTGCAATCGGTCGGCGTCACCTCCGGCTACCACCTCTTCAACGCCGCGCCCTACATCCTGACGCTGGCGATCATGATCATCACCTGCTCGCCCAAGCGCACGCTGACCGGCGCGCCGGCCGAACTGTCGATCACCCGCTAGTCCTCGGACGCACGCCATGCCCGAGCGCTATCTCAAGTCCGATCCCTATCCCTGGCCGTACAACGGCGACCTGCGTCCGGAAAACACCGCGCTCATCATCATCGACATGCAGACCGATTTCTGCGGCATCGGCGGCTATGTCGACAAGATGGGCTACGACCTGTCGCTGACTCGCGCGCCGATCGAGCCGATCAAGCGCCTCCTGACGGTGATGCGCGCGCAAGGCTTTCACATCATCCACACCCGCGAAGGCCACCGCCCCGATCTCTCGGACCTGCCCGCCAACAAGCGATGGCGCTCGCGGCAGATCGGCGCCGGGATCGGCGATCCCGGCCCATGCGGCCGCGTGCTGGTGCGCGGCGAGCCCGGCTGGGACATCATCCCCGACCTCGCGCCGCTGCCGGGCGAGCCCATCATCGACAAGCCCGGCAAGGGCTCGTTCTGCGCCACCGATCTCGAATTGATGCTGCGGCTGCGCGGCATCCAGAACATCGTGCTGACCGGCATCACCACCGACGTCTGCGTCCACACCACCATGCGCGAGGCCAACGACCGCGGCTTCGAGTGCGTGCTGCTGGAAGACTGCTGCGGCGCCACCGACAAGAGCAATCACGATCACGCGCTGAAGATGATCAAGATGCAGGGCGGCGTGTTCGGCGCGGTGGCAAGCTCCGCCGATTTCATCGGAGCCGTCTCGTGACCATGGTCGTCGGCGAGATACCCCCGCCCAGCAGGCGCCTTCGGCGTCGACGCCATCGCCATGACCATGCGCTTCGGCGATTTCCTGGCGCTCGACAATGTCGAGCTGAAGGTGCGGCCCGGCTCGTTCCACGCGCTGCTCGGCGAGAACGGCGCCGGCAAGAGCACGCTGGTGAAGTGCATCATGGGCTATTACCACGCGACCGAAGGCGACATCCTCGTCGGCGGCCGCGAGCAGGCGATCGCCAACCCGAAGAACGCGCACGCGCTCGGGCTCGGCATGGTCTACCAGCACTTTACGCTGGTGCCGGCCATGACGGTCGCCGAAAACCTCGTGCTGGCGCGCGACGACGTGCCGGCGGTGGTCGACTGGGCGAAGGAGAAGAAGGAGCTGGAAGCGTTTCTCGCGCGCATGCCCTTCAAGGTGCCGCTCAACGCAAAAGTCTCGGACATCTCGGCCGGCGAGCGGCAGAAGTGCGAGATCCTCAAGCAGCTCTACCTGAAGCGCCGCTTCCTGATCCTGGACGAACCGACCTCGGTGCTGACGCCCGGCGAAGCCGATGAAGTGCTGGGCATGCTGCGCGCGATGGTGGTCGCCGGCGACATCACCATCCTGATGATCACCCACAAGTTCCGCGAGGTGATGGCCTTTGCCGATGAGGTGACCATCTTGCGCCGCGGCAAGCTCGCCGGCCGCGGCCGCGTGGCCGACCTGACGCCGGACGCCATGGCGCGCACCATGATCGGCGCGGAGCAGTTGACGGTGCAGCCGCCGCGCTCGGGCGAAGCCGGCAACGTGCGGCTGGAGCTGAAGAAAGTCACCGCGCTCGACGATGCCGGCGCGGTCGCCGTCAACGCCGTCTCGCTGGCGGTGCGCAGCGGCGAGATCGTCGGCATTGCCGGCGTCTCCGGCAATGGCCAGCGCCAGCTGGTCGAGGTGCTGGCCGGGCCAGCGCGAGGCCGAGAGCGGCGAAATGCTGGTCGCCGGCAATCCCTATCATGCGCCGCCGCGAGGAAATGCGCCGGCACCGGATGTCGCTATTGCCGGAAGAGCCGCTGAAAAACGCCTGCGTCGGCGGCATGAGCGTGGCCGACAACATCGCCTTCCGCGAATTCGACCGCGCGCCCTTTGCCAAGGGCGGCTGGTGGCTCAACCGCGTCCGCCTTCCGCAAGGACGCCGAGCGCAAGATCGGCCTCTACAAGATCAAGACCCGCACGCCGGATACGCCGATCGCGGCGCTGTCAGGCGGCAATGTGCAGCGCGCGGTGCTGGCGCGCGAGCTCGGCGGCGATGTCGAGGTGCTGATCGCCGCCAATCCTTGCTTCGGACTCGATTTCGCAGCCGTCGCGCAAATCCACGCCGAGATCATGGCCGCGCGCAACCGCGGCGCCGCGGTGCTCCTGGTCAGCGAAGACCTCGACGAACTGCTGGAATTGTCCGACCGGCTGGTCGTGATGTTCCACGGCGAGTTCGTCCACGAGGCCCGCGCCAGCGAGGCCGACCTCACCGAAATCGGCCGGCACATGGCCGGTCATTGATGACTGGCGCCGACGGTCTGACCGACCGCAACGCATCGGCTTGTCCGGCGGTTTGACAGCCCTCGCATCCTACGCGGCGCAATCCGTAGTGGCCGTACCTTGACTTAAATCAAGGTCATCGGCTGTTCCGTCGACAACATCATCCGTCAATCGTCCCGCCGATCGCTTTGCCGGAGCCTGACCATGAAAGCCGTTTCCGCAGAAGAGGCCGTTGCGATGATCCCGAACGGTGCCAGCATCATGGTTGGCGGCTTCATGGGCGTCGGCACTCCGGACCGATTGCTCGACGAACTGGTGCGGCAGAAGAAGTCGGACCTTGCGCTGATCTGCAATGACGCGGCCATGCCGGGCAAGGGCGTCGGCAAGCTGTTCGAAGGCGGACAGGTGTCGCACATGATCGGTACCCATATCGGCCTCAATCCAAAGGCGCAGCAGCAGATGCTGGGCAAGCAGATCACCATCGACCTGGTCCCGCAGGGCACATTGGTCGAGCGTATCCGCGCCGGTGGCTGCGGTCTCGGCGGCGTGCTGACGCCGACGGGGGTTGGCACCCTGGTCGAGGAGGGCAAGCAGAAGATCAAGGTCAACGGCAAGGAGTATCTGCTGGAGACCGCGCTGCGCGCCGACTTTGCGCTGGTGCATGCCTTCCTTGCCGACTATGCCGGCAACCTCTCCTACGCGCTGACGGCGCGCAATTTCAATCCGGTCATGGCGATGGCCGCCGACACCGTGATCGTCACCGCCGAGCACATTGTGCCGGTCGGCGTCATCGCCCCCGATCATGTCGTCACGCCGGGGCCGCTCGTCGACTATCTCGTTGGGAACGGGTGAGCCCATGGACGCACAAACCATTATCGCCCGGCGCGTGGCGCAGGAGCTTCGGCCCGGCAATCTCGTCAATCTCGGCATCGGCATTCCGACGCTGGTGGCAAACTACCTGCCGGAAGGGCTGAAAGTCTTTTTCCAGTCCGAGAACGGGTTGATCGGCACCGGGCCGATTCCCGAACAGGGCCTGGCGCATCCGTTGCTGACGGACGCCGGCGGCAAGCCGATCAGCGCCCTGCCCGGTGCTGCCACCTTCGACAGCGCGATGTCGTTCGGCCTGATCCGCGGCGGCCACGTCGACATCACCGTGCTTGGCGGCTTGCAGGTCGATGCCGGCGGCCATCTCGCCAACTGGATGATCCCCGGCAAGATGGTGCCGGGCATGGGCGGCGCGATGGATCTCGTCAGCGGCGCCAAGCGCGTCATCGTCGCCATGCAGCACGCCGCCAAGGGCAAGTCCAAGATCGTCGCCAAGTGCAACCTGCCCCTGACCTCGGCGCGTCCGGTCGACATGGTCGTGACCGAAATGGCGGTCATCGCCTTCCCCGGCGGCAAGGCGACGCTTCTGGAAACGGCGCCTGGCATCAAGGTCGCCGAGGTGCTGGCGGTGACGGAAGCCGAACTCGCCATTCCCGACAAGGTGCCGGAGATGAAGCTCTGACCGGCTGCTACAGCGCGTCAATCGATGATGTGGTAGCCGCCGTCGATGTAGAGCGACGCCGCCGGTGATCAGCTTGGCGCCGTCGAGCGCGAGGAAGGCCGTGGCATGGCCGACATCGTCGATGCTGACGAGGCTGCGCGCCGGCGCCTGCGACTGCGCCTTGTCCATCAGTTCGTCGAACTCCGGAATGCCTGACGCCGCGCGCGTCGCGAGCGGTCCCGGCGAGATGGCGTGGACACGGATGCCTTTCGGGCCGAGCTCGGCAGCGATGTACCGCACGGAAGCTTCAAGCGCCGCCTTGGCGACCCCCATGAGGTTGTAGTTCTCCACCACCATCTGGCTGCCGTAATAGGTCATGGTGAACAGGGTGCCACCGTTCTTCATCAGCGGTTCGGCCAGATGCGCCATCCGTATGAACGACCAGCAGGAAACCTCCATGGTCTTCAGGAAGCCCGTCGCGATCGACGTCGACCACGCGCCCGTGCAGCGCCTCCTTTGGCGAGAAGGCGATCGAGTGCAGCAGGAAATCGAGCTGCCCCCATTCCTTGGCGATCCGTTCGAACACCTGCTTCGATCTGGCCTTCGACGATGACGTCGAGCGGCATGAAGATCGGCGCCTCCAGCACCTTCGCCAGCGGTTCGACGTGTTTCCTGGCCTGCTCGTTCAGATAGGTGACGGCGAGATCGGCGCCGAGCGCGCGAAACGCCTTGGCGCAGCCCCAGGCGATCGACTGATCGTTGGCAATACCGACGATCAACCCCTTCTTGCCCTTCAGCGCGACCTTGTTCTCGGGATACGCCGGGATGTTCATGACACCCTTTGCCGGTCTCGGGTTGGACGATTGCCCGTTCATCAGCAGCGCCAGGGTATGCTGCGCAATCATCAGCTCTTCGTCGGTCGGGATGACGTAGACCGAAATGCGGCTGTCGGATCGCGATATCTTGACGGCATGCCCCGCGTTGCTCGGCGGCATCGAGCGCGACGCCGAGCCATGCCGAGCTTTTCGGCAATCCGCGCGCGGATCGATGCCGAGTTTTCGCCGATCCCCGCGGTGAACACGAAGGCATCGAGGCCCTGAAGCGCCGCGGCCAGCATGCCGGCGTTGAGGCCGATGCGGTAGACGAAATAGTCGATCGCGAAGGCCGCGCGCGGATCGGCGCTGCTCTCGAGTTCGCGCATGTCGTTGCTGACGCCGGACAGCCCCTTCAGCCCGCAATCGCGATAGAGAAAGTCCTGCACCTCGGATGGCGCGACATGCCCTTTTCGGCCATCAGATACAGCACGACGCCGGGATCGAGCTGACCCGGGCGCGTTCCCATCGGCGAGCCCGTCGAGCGCGGTAAAGCCCATGGTGCTCTCGACGCTGCGGCCGGCCTTGAGGCGCACATCGAGGCGCCGCTGCCGAGATGGGCGACGATCACCCGCCCGCCCGCGATCTCGGGCGCAACCTGCGGCAGGCGCTTCGCGATGTATTCGTAGGAAAGACCATGAAAGCCGTAGCGCCGGACGCCTTCGGCATGGAGCTGATGCGGGATGGCGTAGTGGTCCGCCAGCGCGTCATGGTCGCGGTGGAAGGCGGTATCGAAGCAGGCGACCTGCGGCAGCGCCGGAAAATTGCGCCAGCAGCGTCCGGATCGGCGCCAGATTATGCGGCTGGTGCAGCGGCGCCAGCGAGACATATTTCTCGAGCCGCGTCACCACCGCATGGTCGATCAAGACCGGCCGAGCGTAATCCGGCCCGCCATGGACGACGCGATGGCCCACCGCGATCGGGTTGATGCTGTTTTCGTCGCGCAGCCAGGCGCCCGCGACCCCGCATGGCCGCGCGGAACATCAGGGACGGCTTCGATCGGATAGGCTCGATCGGCCAGCGGATCGCCGTTCGGGCCGCTGGCGCGCAATCGCGGCCGGCTGCCGATCCCGTCCATCTGACCCTTGATCTGCCGCTGCAGGTCGGCCCTCGCCGTCGACGGCGAACACCTGGAACTTGACGCTGGACGAGCCGGCATTGACGACGAGGATCGTAT
This sequence comes from uncultured Alphaproteobacteria bacterium, assembly GCA_963726865.1. Taxonomy (GTDB): domain Bacteria; phylum Pseudomonadota; class Alphaproteobacteria; order Rhizobiales; family Xanthobacteraceae; genus Bradyrhizobium. The sequence continues at coordinate 604,521 of CAVSEE010000021.1, forward strand.
CCATGGCGGTCACGCTGCGGCAACGGGCGCCTTGCGCCGCCGGGCGTCGGCGAGGAGAGCCGCCACCGCCGCGGACGCCATCCGCGACCGCGCCGAATCCGCCCGCGACGTCAGCACCATCGGCACACGTGCACCGAGCACGATGCCGGCGCCATCGGCTTTGGCGAAATAGGTAAGGTTCTTGGCCAGCATGTTGCCGGCCTCGAGATCGGGCACCACCAGGATCTGGGCCCGGCCCGCCACTTCCGACTTGATGCCCTTGATCCGTGCCGCCTCCATGTCGATGGCGTTGTCGAAGGCCAGCGGGCCGTCGAGCAATCCACCGGTGATCTGCTTGCGGTCGGCCATCTTGCACAGCGCGGCCGCCTCGATGGTGGAAGGAATTTCGAGGTGACGGTTTCCACCGCCGAGAGGATGGCAACCCGTGGCATCGTGCCAAAGCCTGCCTGGTTGAAGAGATCGATGGCGTTCTGGATGATGTCGCGCTTAACGTCGAGATCAGGGAAGATGTTGATCGCGGCATCGGTGACGAACACGCGTGTCGGTATAGGCCGGCACGTCCATCACAAAGACGTGGCTGATCCGCCGGTCGGTCCGCAAGCCGCCGACCTTTGCAGTCACGGCGCGCATGATTTCGTCGGTGTGCAGGCTGCCCTTCATGAGCACCTCGCCGCGGCCCTCATGGATCAGCTCCACGCCCCTGGCGGCAGCGGCCGCCTCGGTGGGCGCCGTGTCGACGATCTCACAACCCGAAATGTTCAGGCTATGCTTCGCCGCAACGTCCCTGATCCTGGATGCCGGGCCGACAAGGATCGCCTTGATGATATTGGCCTCTGCGGACTCGATCGCTCCGCGCAACGAGCTCTCATCGCAGGGATGCACGACAACGGTCGAGACGGTGGGAACGCCTTTCGCGGCAACGATCAAACGATCATACTTCGATCCCGTCCCGCTCGCTGCGGCTGGCATGACACTCATTGGCTTGCTCCAATCCTGGGCCGCGGGAAACTACGGCGCATGGGCCGACGGGAAATCGTTGCCGCCTCTACGTGTTTGGCCTGTCACAGCTATTCATTGCGGCGCACAGTCACGGCGGCGTTGATCTAGGTCAACGTGGGCTGCCGTTCGCTGAGACCGCCGTGACACGACCACATGGGTCGGAATGGCTGCACTAATTTTCGCCGGCCCGCCGCGAGGAATTCTACGGCTTGACATAGATCAACGGCTTCCCGTTACCGCCACGCAAGCTCGGCGGAATTCAATCCAGCATTTTGTATCGACGCAGGTGACGCTCATGGATCAGCCGCTCAGACGTCCCGAGCAAATTCTCGCCTATCGGCCGCTCCGGCAGATACTGGCAGCCAAGCCGAAGGCGTTGTGGAGCGTCGGTCCCAGGGACAGTGCGCTCTCGGCCATGCGGCTGATGGCGGACAAGCATATCGGCCTCGTTGTAGTCATGGACAACCAGGCACTTGCCGGCGTTCTTTCCGAGCGCGACTGCGTGCGGCGCCTCGTGCTCGCAGGCAAGTCCCCGGATACCACGCCGGTTGCGGAGATCATGGTCCGCGACGTCGTCGCGGCGGACATCGGCAAGACCTTTGCCGACTGTCTGAAGCTCATGCATGAGCACGGCATCCGCCATCTGCCGATCACCGAAAATGGCGTAGCCATCGGAGTGATCTCGGTTCGTGATCTCCTCGGCGAAGCCGTCGCGCACCACGCGAAGGTCATCGGCGAGCTGGAACGCGAACGGATGACCATGCTCACGTCCATGGCCTGATCAGAGGCACACCAAATCATCGGGGAGTTTGCCGTGAATCTCTTGATCGTATTGGGCGCGCTGGTGTTTCTCATGTTCGTGGCCTACCGCGGCTACAGCGTGATCCTGTTCGCGCCGATCGCCGCGCTCGGCGCGGTGCTGTTTACCGACCCGTCGCTGGTGCCGCCGATGTTCTCCAGCGTCTTCATGGAGAAAATGGTCGGCTTCGTGAAAAGCTACTTTCCGGTGTTCATGCTGGGCGCGGTGTTCGGCAAGGTCATCGAGCTCTCCGGCTTCTCGAAATCGATCGTTTCCGCCGTTATCGGCATCCTCGGCCGCGAACGCGCCGTCCTGTCCATCGTGGTCGTCTGCGCGATCCTGACCTATGGCGGCGTTTCGCTGTTCGTCGTGGTGTTCGCCGTCTACCCGTTTGCGGCGGAGATGTTCCGTCAGGGCGACATTCCGAAGCGCCTGATCCCCTGCACCATCGCGCTGGGCGCCTTCAGCTTCACGATGGATGCGTTGCCGGGAACGCCGCAAATCCAGAACATCATCCCGACGACCTTTTTCAACACGACGACCTGGGCCGCTCCGATTCTCGGTCTCATCGGCAGCGCCTTCGTCCTCGCCGTCGGCCTCGGTTATATCGAGAGCCGCCGCCGTGCTGCGCAAAGCCGGGGCGAAGGTTACGGCACTGAACTCCTCAATGAGCCGGAGCCTTTTGAAGCCGAGGATCTGCCAAATCCCTGGATTGCGCTCTTGCCGCTGGTTGTGGTCGGCGTCGCGAACTTTGCTGCTGACCTTCGCAATCCCGCGCGCCTATGGCGCCCAGCACGAGCATCCTGCTCGGGCCCAAGCCGATCGTCACGCAAATCGGGTCCGTTGCGGCGATCTGGGCCGTGGAGGGTGCGCTGATACTGGGTATCCTCACCGTCTTCGTGTTCGCCTGGCGGCCTGTGATTGCAAGGTTTGCCGACGGCAGCAAGGCAGCCGTGGCCGGCGCCCTGCTCGCCTCGCTCAACACCGCTTCCGAATACGGATTTGGCGGCATTATCGCGCTCCTGCCCGGCTTCAAAACCGTATCTTCCGTGTTGAGCTCGATTCCCAATCCGCTGGTCAACGAAGCCATCAGCGTGACCGTGCTCGCCGGCATTACCGGTTCGGCCTCCGGCGGCATGAGCATCGCGCTTGCCGCGATGTCCGACAGCTTCATCAAGGCGGCGCAGGCGGCGAATATTCCGCTCGAGGTGTTTCACCGTATTGCCGCGATGGCCAGCGGTGGCATGGATACGTTGCCGCACAACGGCGCGGTCATCACGCTGCTGGCCGTCACCGGCCTCACGCACCGGCAGGCCTACAAGGACGTATTCGTGATTACGCTGACCAAGACGGCCGCGGTTTTCGTGGCCATCGCGGTGTATTACCTGACGGGGATTTACTCGAGCAGGGCGTTGGTCGAAACCGGGGAAGCAGATTGCCGCGTCTCCGCTGTGCTCATGACGCCCTGCTCCCGATCGGCCTGACATTCGAGCCGTCTGCGTCCAGTCCGAACAGCCCGGCGACCTGCTTCAGCCGGGAAGCCACCTCGCCGAAATCTCTGCGCTCGCCGAGAGAATCTCCTCGATCGCCGTGAACACCTGGCGGCGCTCGTCCATGCTGTCGGGCAGGAGTTTCGGAATGGCCGCCAGCGCGGCCTCCCGGTCGAGCAGCAGCATGAAGAACTGCTCGCGCACGAGCATCTTGAATTGGTCCAGCGTGAGCCCGCGCGGCCTCGTCGGATTGCCGGAGCCGCCGCAGCGCCTCCAGGCTGCGCTCGTCGACCATGCCGCGGGCCGACCCGACATAGAGCAGCGCCCGGATGCCGGCCTCCGCAGCCCGCCGGAGCCGATCTTCGACTTCAGCTCCGCGATGCGCTTCTGCAGCATCTCGCGGTGCTTCGATCCATGGCGCGAGGGCCCGACGGCGCGGACTTCGGATCGACGCCGACGGCGGCCTGCAGGGCGGGCGAGCCGTAGATGGCGAGGAACATCGCCTCGCTGGCCGCTTCCGTCGAGTCGCGCCACTGGTCGAGCGAACTGACGATCTGTTTCGACATCTTTTCCTGGAAGGCGAGGAAAGGATTGTCCTTGGCGATCGGCTTGCGCTGGTCGCGCGCCTTGTCGGCCGCATTCTCCACGGCTTTCATGAACGGGTTCTGGCTGCTGAACGCCTCGTACTGTGCGCGCAAAGGATGCCAGTTGCGCATCAGCTCCGCCATCTGCGGCGTCACCATCGACTTGATCCACGGCTGCAGATACTTCTGGTATGCGCGAGATTCATCTCCGACACGCGCTTGGCGGTCTCGAAGCGGCGTTCGTCCTCCGGCGAATTGCCGCCCATGGCGCGGATGTCGTCGAGCGTGCGCGCCTCGCAGCGCATCACCCATTGTCCGACCGCGAGCTCGTCATTGACGGTGTCGGCCCCCCTCGCCTCGAAGGTCGCTTCGTAGAGGCCGGCGGCAGCACGTCGATCAGGTCGATATTGCTCGAGAATTCGGCATGCTCCTTCTTGGCAACGCCGCCGGAAACGAAGATGCCGAGATGACCGATCGTCTCGTGGACGGTGTAGACGATGGTCTGCCCATAGGCCCTGATCTCGTCGACGTCGGCGTAGCAGGTCCAGGATCCAGTCCAACGCCTGCTGCGGCGGCGTGACGTTGTCGCCCTTGGAGCAGAACACCACGATCGGCGAACGAATGTTGCGCAGGTCGACGGTGGTGCCGTCGGACATCTTGATGCGGCCGGCGGCGAGGTTGTTGCCGATGAACAGTTCATCGACGATGAACTGGATCTCTTCGGCATTCAGATTGACGTGACCGCCCCACCAGCGTCTCGAATTCGAGATAGCGCTCGGCCTCGGTATCGACCTTCGAGTAGACGTTGTACTGCTTGGTCCACAGCGTGTTCGAGGGATTCTGGTTCTCGAAGTTCTGCACCAGCCAGGCGCCGTCGAACTTGCCGCCGCCGAGGTCGCCGGTCAGCGCGGTCAGCCAGCTTCCGCCGAGCAGGCCGCCGGAATAGCGCATCGGATATTTGCCATGCACGCCGGCCCAGTAGGCCAGCGGCGCGCCGGCGACGATGAGCGGGCCGAACAGCTCCGGCCGCAGCGAGGCCAGGATCATCATCGCCCAGCCGGCCTGGCAGTTGCCGATCACGCACGGCTTGCCGTCGGCCTCGGGATGTCGCTCGATCACCTTTTCGATGAAGATCGCCTCGGCCCGCGCGATGCGCTCGATGGTCTGGCCCGGCATCGGCTCGGGCAGGAAGCCGATGAAGTAGCAGGGATGGCCCGCCTTCATGGCGACGCCGATCTCGCTGTCGGCCTTGAAGCCGCCGATGCCCGGGCCGTGCCCTGCGCGGGGATCGACCACGATGAACGGCCGGCGCTTGAGATCGATCTCAACACCCTTCGGCGGGATGATGCGCACCAGCGCATAGTTGACCGGCTGCTCCAGCTTGCGGCCGTCGATGATCAGTTCCGCGGCATAGCTCAGCACGTGCGGCGCGGTTTGGGCGACATGCTCGCGGTACTGGTCGCCGCGCTGGCGCATGATGTCGAAGAACAGCACGCTGCGCTGACCGGCATCGACCATGTATTCCACGGCCTGGGCGACGAGTCCCGACATGGACCGCCCGGCAATTCCGGCTTTTCCAGAGACATGATGAATCCTTCTACCGGGCTTCCGATAGAAGGCGCTTCTGGTGGCGCTGGGCTTGATCTCAGGTCAATCCGGCTTGCGCATGCATCGACCCTGCTGAGTGCCGGAAAAGCATGCCGATGTCCGAAAACTACTCAGCTACCGAGCGCCTGCGTGACGGCCGTAACGTCGAGATCCGCGCGCTGCGGCCTGACGACAAGGATGACATGCTGCGCTGCGAGTTGGCCGCACGGGCGCGGAGTTGCTGCAACGGCGTTTCTTCGTCGTGAAGCGAGGTTCTCGAAGAAGGAAGTCGCCTCTTCATGGGCATCGATTTTGCCAATCACGTCGCCTTGGTCGCGCTCGCCGAAGAGCATCGACGCAAGGTGATCGTGGGCGGCGGACGATACATCGTGACCGAACCCGGCAAGGCCGAGATCGCCTTTGTCGTGATCGACGATTACCAGGGACAAGGCCTCGGCACGTTGCTGATGCATCACCTCGCCATCATCGCCCGCACCGCCGGGCTAACGGAACTGGTCGCGGAAGATCCTCCCGGAAAACACGCCATGCGAAACGTGTTCGGCAAGTTCGGTTTCCAGGCGCGCTGCAGTCCAGACCCCGGCGTGATCCATCTCGTGCTTGAACTGTGCGAATCGTCGCGATGCTCAGGGCTTCGCGGCGTCGACCTTCTTCCAGGTCTGGTCGGGATTGAACGCAGTTCATCCGCTCGACGAGCTTGTCGGTGTAGTCGCCGAGATCCTTCTGGTAGACGACGCCGTTGTGATTGACGAGGAAGGTCATCACGCCGGAATTGCCGTATTCGGCGGGCCAGGCGAGCAGCGCGAAGCCGCCGATCATCTTGCCCTTGACGACGTAGTCGAGCGCGCCGCCGGGGGCGTTCGGGCCCTGCTGGGTCAGAATGCGATAGTAGTAGCCGTGATAGGGGATCGGCCCCTGCCCCGACCTTGTAGCCTTCGGCGGAAGCCTGCGCGGCGAGTTCGCCGAGCGGGCTGTCGTCGCCGGGCCAGTACAGCCCGTCCTTCTTGCCGGACGTGCTGACGATGCGCTGGGCGTAGACGCCGGCGCCCTGCCCGCGATCCTTCTCGGCATATTCGTTCTGCGCGTCGACAAAGGCGAGACAGGTCTGGATCGTGTCGAGTTCGTTGCGCCCGATGCGGCGATACAGGATTTCCAGGCGCCCGGCGTCGGTGTCGAACTCCCAGCCGGACTTGGTCTTCACCAGCGGGATCGGAAACGGAAAATCGTCATTGCCGAGGATTATGACGGCCTTCTTGTCGCCTTCGGTCTTGATCGAGTGCTTCTCGTCCCATGCCTTGGTGAAGCGTTCGAGCGCCTCCTTGTCGGCTACTTCGTCGCCGGAGGAGACGATGTCGTCGCCGTCACGGCCGAGCACCATCAGGATGTCCTTGTGGAGCCCCGACTTGACGGCGTCCGCCAGCCTGGCTGCCGCCTCGTCCGGCGTGTGGAAGGTTTGCTGCGCGCTTGCCTTTGGCGTCGCCAGAGCCAGCATCCCGACGAACGCCAGGCCGGCGCAGAGGGTCTGAACGGACAGAGCCGAATGATGCCTGGTCATCGTTCACATCCTCGATCGCGTGGGGATCTGCCCGCCCGCCGCGAGCCAGTCGCGGTAGGTGCGGAATTTCAGCCCGAGCCTGTCGTAGTAGACGCGCAGATATCCGTCGCTGCCGCGCGTCACCGCGTCCGGCATCACCGCCTGCACTTCCTGCGCCATCACGCCGACATAGGCTTTCTCGCTGCCGAGATAGCTGAAGCGGTAGTAGCCGAGGCCGTTGTCGAGATGGCCGAGCAGCACGACGTCGTGCTTCAGCGCGATGTCGGAACGCCGGCCACCGCCACCGCCTCCACCCCCGCCGGCCACCGCCGCCTACCACCGCCACCGCCACGGCCGCCGCCTGCAAAGGCAGCGCCGCCGCCGCCGCCGCCGCGGCCGCCCATGCTCATCTGACCGCGCGCGGAAGCAACGTTGGCGGATCGTCCGCCGCCCGACATGCCGCCCATGGCACCGCCGCCGCCACCGCCACGGCCGCGATCGGCAGTCGCCGCGCGATTGCCGCCGCCACCGCCCTTGGCACGATCACCGCCGCCCTTGGCGCGGTCGCCGCCGCCTTTGGCGCGGTCACCGCCTTTGGCGCGATCAGCCGCACCGGCACGATCACCACCCTTGGAGCGATCACCGGCCTTGTCACCGGCACGATCACCTGCACGGTCGCCGGCGCGATCACCGGCACCCTTGTCGTTGAGCACCTGCTGGCCGTCGCGACCGCGGAAATCCATGCGATCGCCGGCACCCGCCTTCAGGTTGTTGTTGCCGAAGCGGTTGGCGACATTGGCGTTGTTGTATTTCACGCCCTGCCGATGCGCCGGGTTGTGCTGCCAGTTGTTGCCGATGTTGTTGATGTTGAGTGCGGTTGACGTAGAAGTTGTTGTTGCCCCAGCGGCAGCCGCCGCCCCAGTAATTGCCCCAGCGCCCGATCGCCCAGGCGGTGCCGAAGGCAAGACCGGCCGCGATCACGCCGGCGCCGATATAGGACGGATAGCCGAAATAGTACGGCGGATAGTCCGCATAGGGCCACTCGCCATAGACGGTGGCGGGATCGTAATAGGGTACGTACATCGTGTCGGGCTGCGCCTGCTCGATCACGATCACGTCCTTGTTGTTCTGCTTTTTGAACGCTGACCTTCTGCTGCTTGGTGGTGGCGAGCTTGTTGTTGGCCTGCGCCTTGGCGCGCAGCCGCTGGATCGCGTCCATCACGTCGGGCTGCTGCGCCAGCACGGCGTCGCCGAGATTCTTGGTCCAGTCGACCTTGTCGCTCATCATGGCGAGGACGTCGGCGGTGGAGACCAGCGCCTTGACGCTGTCGTCCCAGGCCTGCTTGTCGACCGCCGCCTTCAGCGCATCGCCCTTCAGGTTCTTGTTCGCCTTGACCCAACGGTCGGCCTGCACGACTTCCAGCGGATAGGTCGAGGCCGCCAGCACGTTGGCGAGCAGTTCATCCGGATAGAGCGCGATCGGCGCGACCAGCGCCTCGAGCTGCTCGGGCTTGAGCAATTCGGCCTGTGGTTCCGCCGGGGGTGTCGCCGGCGCTGCAGCGGCTGGCGCCGCGGGCTGTGCGGGTTGAGCCGCGCTGCGCCAGGGCAGCGAGCGGGCGCCGCCATCAAGAGCGCCAGCGCAAGCAATATCTTGCCGCAACCAAACATCGTCGCCTCCATGCCAATTGCCGGGGTGACCATCCCGCGGCCAGAATGCCGGAGGTTTGACAAAGATCAAAGGAATTGCGCGGCTCAGCCTGGAGTCCGTGTTGCCGGGGCTCGCCCTCCTGCTGCGATGCAAGGGCCAGCCGGCGGTCGTGGATCAGGTTTTCCAGCCGGTGCGCCGCCACGTTGACCGCGACCACGTCGCGGGCCCCTTGCTCGCCGAAAGTCTCCATCTTGCGCTGCGCCAGCAGCAGGCGGTCGATCTCCCGCTCGATCTCGTCGAGTTCGGCGACCCCGGTGCTGGCGCGGATGCGCCCGCCGAGCGCATAGAGCGCGTCCAGCGCCTGCTCGCGCGTCAGCGGCTCGCCGGCACGCAGGAATTTCCAGGCCGCCGCCAGTACCGAGGCAAGCGCACCGGCGATCATCGGCGCCAGGAAGATGATGTTGCCCCATTTGTCGAGAAAACTTTCCTGCGTGCCGTTGTAGAAGGCAGCCGCGCCGGGGTGCAGCGGGATGATAGGCGGACGCGTCGGTGTCCGGCGTCGTGATCTGGCCGAGCAGCGGATACTCGGCGAGCAGGTCGCGCCGTGCATTCATCAGCGATTGCGTGAGGTCCGTGACGACGTCGCTGTCGAGCGTCTTCTGCGCCACCAGATAGAACGATGTCCGCAGCGTGGTCACGTCATCCGACGGGTTGGCTGGGGAACCGCGCAACGTGCCTTTCGGCACGTCAAAACTCTCATAGGCCTTGTCCTTCTCGGCAATCGCGCCGGCGGATTCGATCGGGATCAGCACCGGGCCTGACTTCGCGCTCAGCGGAAACAGGCCGCGCAGCAGCGCCAGGTACCTTTCCGCGAGCGGCATCACGATCAGGACGGCGCGCACCTCCTTGGTTTCCAGCGCGCGGCGCACGTCAGGCAGCGCCAGGTTCTTCAGGGTGACCCCCGACCGCGCGAAGTCATATTCGTCGGAGAGGAGTTTAATCAGCCGCTTGTTGGCGTCGGCGCCGACCACGCCGATGGCGGCGCGCTTCAGGCCCGCCATGTCTGATATCCCCGAGCCCGGCGGCGCGACCAGCAGCACCACCGTGTGCGCGACAATGGCGACGGCCTGCGCCTGCGAGAGATCGCCGACGTCGCCCCGCACCACGGCGAGATCGACCTTTTTGGAAGAAAAAGCGTTCGCCGCATCGAGCGTGCTCGCCGTCTCCACCATGGAAAGCCGTACCGGCGCCTTCTGCTGCGCGAGCTTGCTCGCCAGCGCCGACACCAGCCGGCTCGCCTCGCCGTCGAGCGATCCCACCGCAATGGTCAGCGTGGCCGGCCGGGAATACCAGCGCCACGCGAACAGGCTCGCGCCAGCGATCAGCACGACGATCCCGGCGACCAGGGTGGCGCGAAGCCAGGTAGGAAATCTGCTTGGATCCATGTCGCCCCACTCGATCATTTTCTGCATTGGTGGGCAACCGGTGCGAGCCCGGGAATTGCGGACCACTTGACCCGCCCGGGATTGATCTAGATCAAGAGATCATAGGTCGAGCACTGGCCGGATGCGCTCCAGACCACTGGAGGAAGCATGTCGAGGTACATCATTGCATTCGCTGTCCTGTTGTCGCTGGCCGCACCCGCGGCCGCCGAGGACAAGATGGTCGTCGACATGAGCAAGATGACCTGCGCCGAGCTGACGAAGCTCGGCTTTCAGGATTTTGCGGGCATCACCATGTGGATGAGCGGTTACTACAACGCGAGCGTCCGCAGCACCGTGATCGATCTCTACGAGTTCGCGCAGGCCGCCAAGACCGTGAAGGACTATTGCGCGACCAGCCCGCGCGCCACCGTGATGTCGGCCGCCGAACGGGCGCTCGGCATCAAGATGCCGCGGCCGAAGTGAGGACGAGGCGCACCGAAGCGCCTCGCCCACGGCCGCACTCAGCAGCGCGTAACGACCTGACCGTAGGCGTCGACGACCTGGACGCAGCCCGAACCGTAATAGGCTCCAGCAGCGCCCGCGGCGACGGCACCGCCTACCACAACGGCGCGCCGCGTGGTCCGTCGCGCCACGCCGGCATAGCTCATCGGCGTCAACGGGCGTCCGATGCGCGCCTCGGCGGAGGAGACCAGGCCATTGTCGATAGACGTCTCTGCCGTTCCAGAACAGTCCGACGGCCAGCGCGGCAGCGGCGGCGGCGAACACAATCAGCTTGCGTGGCAACATGGTCATTTCTTTGCTCCTGCGGGTGTGCCGGGCGGGATTTCGTCGAATTCGATCATGACGGTGGAATCGAGCGCGACCTTGGTCGCGTCCGCCGGCGGCTTGAACGCAAAGTCGCCATCCGCATTCGCATCCGTCTTCCAGTCCCGGATCTTCAGCGTGTATTGCGGGGCGCCGGTGACGGTCTTGCTGGTGATGACATATTTGCGCGGCACCGGCTTTGCGCCGGTCTCGATCCAGATCTGCCAGTCGGTCTCGGGACCGCGAAACGCGAGGTGCTCGCACTCGACACCGTCCACGACGCCCTGCCCGATGTGCTTGGAGTCGATCACATTGGCCATCAATTCGTCGTAGGAATTGGACAGCAGCAGGTCGGCGCCCGGCATGCCGGCGCCCGAGCGGCCCTGCAGCGTGTCGATCATCTTGTCGATGCCGCCGGCGAGGTCGGCCTGCACATAGGACTTTGCGCCATTGCCGTAGAGCGAAACCTGCTTGCCGTCATAGACCAGCTCGACATCGGCATAGCCGCCGGTGCGGCGGATGCGCAGCTTGTCGGGCCGGTTCATCTTCATCTCGCCGGAGCTGGTGAACTGGATTTTCTGCAGTTCCGGGGTGACGGCCTCGATGTCGCTGTCGAATTTCGCCGAAAGCGATTTCTGGCCCGCCAGATAGTCGGACATCGCTTTCAGGATTTTGCCGGGATCGTCGGCACGGGCGCCCGTGCGTCGCCGCGCATGGAGAGAATGGCGATCGGAAGCGGCGGCTGCCGCAATTCGAATCGATGTACGAAGATATGGTCCGGGGATCATGAGGTTCCTCCATGGATGCGCGGCATTGAGCGCGCGTCCATGGATCGTCACCTTGACTTGAATCAAGCCTCCGGAGCGCCGCTGCCGTTACGGCGCCGGACAACGCGCGTATCTGATCTCCATGTCCTCCATGCCCGGGAACATCCGGATCACATTGTTGGCATCCACCTCGCGCAGGCTGAACTGCACGCTCTGCAGCATGATGTCGGTGGCGCAGGAAGCGACAAGGTTGATGGACTTGCCGTCATCCTTCCGCGCCTTGATCCGGCAGCGGGCAAACTTGCCGGTGATCTGGTCGCCCTCGATGATGAAACCGCCGCCGTAAACGTCGGACATCTCGGTGAAGGTCACCTGAGAGCCCTTGCGCTCAAACACCTTGCCACAGCTGTCGGCGTTGCTCGCCCAGGCACCATTGAGATCGATGGCCGCGGCGGGATCGGACATCGCGAGAGACATAGCGAACAGGGACGCCGCCAATGCGGCGTTAATCGAGAGAGGCTTCATCGTTCTTTCCCTTAGTGACCGCTCAGCACCAGCGTCTTGATCGGCAGCAGAATGGCCTGGATGCGCAGCAGCAGTGCATGCACGAGCCCGGTCGCATCGACGACATGCAGGGCGATTCCCTTCATCGTGCCGGTCTTGGGGTCCGACGATCACGTCATGATTGCTCGTATAGGCGTTGGCGATGCAGCTCGAGCCCGGCGTGACGCCCTCGAGGCCGTCCTTGTAGAGCGGCTCCATGACGACAAGGATCGAACCCGGCCTCACCGTATTCTGCAGCTCGATCAGTGTTTCGCCGGCCCGGAACTGGCCGGCGGCGATGTAATCCTGCACGTCTACAACGACGAGCGGAATGATCTTCCATGGCTTGGAGATGCAGGTCGCCTCCGCAAGCATTCCCTTCTTCATCACCTGGGCTTCAATCTGACCGAACCCGGCCTGCAGCCTGTTCCTGCCGGAGTCATCCGGGATCACCACGCCGGCCGGTCGCATGATCTGGGCGACGAGATCGCCAGGCCGAACCGTGAATTGTTCGACCCGCCCGTCGACGCCGGAGCGAACGAAGGTCTTGTCGAGATCGACCTGTGCCTGTGCCATCGCGGCCTCGGCGCTGGCCTTCTCCGCAGGCAGCAGCGCGGAGACGCGCAAGGACGCGGATTCCCTGGTCGCGTTCGCAGCATCGATGCCGGCTTGCCGTCCGTTGACGACCACCTGCAGCTTCTCGATGTCACGCTGCGGCACGATGCCGGGATTGCGACGCTGCAGCTCGGATTTCACCTCCAGTTCGTCCTTGGCCTGCTGATAGGAGGATTTCGCCTCCTCCATCTGGGCCTCGGCCTTGACGATGTCGGACCGCGCCGAAATCAGCGAAGCATCGACTTCGGCCACCTTGCGCCTGGCCGTTTCCAACGCGGCCTGCTGTCTGCGAACTTTCCAGCGTGAACAGCACCTGGTCCTTCTTCACCGCCTGGCTATAGCTGACCTTGACCTCGGCGACCTTGCCGGAACCTTCGGGCAGGATCGGCACAGTCCTGAAGTAGATCGCCGCCGAGTTTGTCGACGGATGATAGTAGAAGATCATCGTGATCAGCGAGAGCGTCAGCATCAGGCAGCCCGTGATGCCCACGCGCAGCTCGTACCAGACCGAGAAGAACGTGATCTCGTGGCCGAACCGCCTGCCCTGCCGGTAACGGCGATAGAGATAATCGGGAAGGATCGTCACGAGCGAGCAGATCATCAGCTCAAGCATGGTCGTGTGCTCCCTGCTTGGTGGCGGCTTCCTTCGGCGAGCCATGGCCATCGGCCTGCACCGGCGCGGCTTCGACCTCCTTCCTGGGCGGCGCGCCCGGTGTCGCCTCGGCAATGCGATCGACGGAGTCGGCGATGCTGCGCATCGGTGTGCCAAAATCCGGCAGGTCGATCAGGGCGAGCAGCAATCCCGCGACCCAGAAAATATGCATGTGGGTGAACAGCGAGATCAGGCCGAGGACGGCGACGAGCTCGAATTGCAGCTTTTGCGACTTGTGCGCCATGCGCTCCGGCAGGCTGTGCAGTTTCCAGTACAGCGTGCCCACCCAGAAGATCGTTGCGATCAGGAAAATGCCGGTGCCCACCAGCAGGGCATCCGACCCGTCAGCGCCGGGAATGAAGAACGGCAGATGATGGGGCGCTAGCGGATGCATTTGTTCGCTCAAATTCTCTCTCCCTGTCAGGGCCCGGAGGCTCGCAGTCTCGCCCCCTAAGGTGCGGATGATGCTCCCCCAATGCTTGATCTGAATCAAGGACTGGATTGCAGCCGCAGCCCTAACCTTCAGGCAGGAAATATGGCGAACGGTCATTCCGGAGGGACTTGTCATGGCCGAGATCGACGACCTGATCCCCAGCGCGAAGGAAATCCAGAAGCAGGCGGCCCTCAAGGAGGCGCAAAAGGCCGAAGAGCACGCCAAGCATCTCGCCGCAGCCGAAGCCGAAAAAAAGGCCATGATCGACAAGCTCAGCCAGCCGTCGGGCTTGAGCGAGGAAGAGAAGGTCAAGCTGGCCTCGACCGTGATCCAGCGTGCGGTGCGCAACGGGCTTTCCGAGGTGCAGGTCTACCGCTTCCCGAATTCGCTGTGCACCGACAAGGGCCGCGCCATCAACCAGATGGAAAAGGGCTGGGAAAAGACGCTGAACGGAATTCCGAAGGAAATCTACCAGCTCTGGAGCGATTATCTGCAGCCGCGCGGCTATCGCATCCGCTACCAGATCGTCGATTTTCCCGGCGGCGTGCCCGGCGACATCAGCGTTACCATCAGCTGGGACGGCTAGCCGTTCCGCTTCCGATAGCGATCGAACAGGGGATCATTGCGCATGGCGAAGGACGAAACTGCGCCGAAAATGAAGCGCAAGGCGTATGAGAAGGAACTGCGCAAGCTCCAGGTGCAGCTCTGCCATCTGCAGGAATGGGTCAAGGCCAAGAAGCTGCAAGGTCATCATCCTGTTCGAAGGCCGCGACGCCGCCGGCAAGGGCGGCACCATCAAGGCCTTGACCGAGAAGGTGAGCCCGCGGGTGTTCCGGGTGTGCGCGCTGCCCGCGCCGTCCGACCGGCAGAAAGCCCAGATGTTCCTGCAGCGCTATATCGAGCAGTTTCCGGCCGGCGGCGAGATCGTGATCTTCGACCGCAGCTGGTACAACCGCGCCGGCGTCGAATATGTCATGGGCTTCTGCACGCCGGAGGAGCACAAGCGCTTCCTGGAATTGTGCCCGCAGGTCGAGAAATTCGCCGTCGACGGCGGCATCATCCTGATCAAGCTGTGGCTCGAGGTCGGGATGGAGGAACAGGAGCGCCGCTTCGAGGCGCGCATCGAGGATCCGCTGCGGCAGTGGAAGCTGAGCCCGATGGACACCGAGTCCTTCAATCGCTGGTACGACTACTCGCGGGCGCGCGACATGATGTTCGAGGCGACCGACACCAAGCACGCGCCATGGCGGCTGATCCGCTCCGACGACAAGCGACGGGCGCGGCTGAACGTCATCTCGCATATCCTCAAGACGATTCCGTACAAGAAGATGTCGCGGCGACAAGGTCAAGCTGCCGAAGCGTACCCACAAGGGCCGCTACAACGACCAGGCCAGCCTGCGCGGGATGAAATTCGTCGAGGAGCGCTACTAGCGGCACAGCGGTGCGGGAGCCGCACCAAGCGGCTCCCGTCGTTCACATCATTGCATCGTGATGGTGACGCCGCCCACCGCCGCCGAGACTTCCACGCCGACCTTGGGACCGCTGAGCTGCAGGATCACGCCATTGGCGTTCTGCAACTGCACGCCGCCGGCACCTGCCGCGAGCGCGCCGCCCGCGCCGCCAGCGGCATAGCTGCCGGCGAGATCGCCGGGGCTGCTCAGGTTCAGCGCCCTGCCGACGAACTTGGTGGTCGAGGCACCGATCGTGAAGCCGACGCTCATGCCGGACACCGTGAAGGGATACTGCTTGCCGCGGAAGACGAGCACGCCCTGCCCGCCGCCGACGCCGACGATGAACCCGCCCTTGGTGAAGACGACGCTCACCTGCGCCGGTTTCAGCAAGGCTCGGCGTCGCGACGCCGGCTGACGCCAGCAATCCGAGCACGGCGGCCAGCATCATTCCCTGTCAGATATTTCTTCATAACGCTTCCTTTTCAGGTTTGAGCCCGGGCCACCATGGCCCGGGCTCCACAATGCGCGGACAGCCTATTGCGCGAGCAGCATCGCGAAGTAGCCGAACACGGTGAGCAGGATGCCGGAGACGGCATAGGCGACCGGGAATCCGATCCAGGGCACCGAGCTCTGGATTTCGACCGCCGCCTCGCGGCACGGGCCGGAGTGCGACCGCGCACCGGCGACGCCGCCCATCAGCACGGCCGGATTGATCTTGAAGACGTGGAAGCCGATCGCCCAGACGATGAACGGCGGGATCGTGCAGGCGATGAAGCCGACGACGAAGATCTTCAGCGCGACCGCACCGGTGAGCTGCGCGAGCAGTCCGGCACCGGCATTGACGCCGACGATGGCGACGAAGACGACGAGACCGAGATCCTCCAGCACGTTGCGCGCCGCGTTCGGCGTGTTGCCGAAGAAGCGCAGCCGCGACACGATCGACGAGACGATCACGCCGGACAGCAGCAGACCGCCGGCATTGCCGAGACCGATCTTGGCGCCGAAGGCCGGGAACTCGATCATGGCCGATCAGGAAGCCGAGGATCATGCCGACCGACAGCGTCAGCAGGTCGGTGGACGGTGTTGGTGCGCGCAATGCGGCCCCACATTTCCGCCAAGCTCGTTGACCGCGGACTTCAGGCCGACGACCGAGACGATGTCCATCCGCTGCAGCTCGGTCTTGAGGCCGGCCGGGAACGGCACGCCGCCGCGTTCGAGCTTGCCGATCTGCAACTGACCGGCGATAGCGGCATCGCGGAACGATTCCAGCGTGCGCCCGACCACTTCCTTGTTGGTGACGAGGATTTCCGCCTGGTCGAGCGGAACGCCGAGCGCCTTGGGATCGGCGACCTCGGGACCGATCAGGCCCATCTTGTCGGTGAGAGCCTCGGTCGAGCCGCCGAGCGCAATGATATCGCCCTTCTGCAGCACGAGGTCGGGATCGGCACCCAGTCGACTCGCCGCCGCGCGCAGACGTTGACGATGCGGTATTCGGGATTGCCTTGCGGAAGCTGGCGATGCTCTTGCCGACCTGCGCCGGATTTTCCAGCCGGTAGGCGCGCAGGCCGAACGGCCGATAGCCGGTGAGCCCGCCGCCCTCGATGTCCTTGACGCCGAACTCTTCCTCGTACTTCTTCGCGGCCGCCTTGGCATCGACGCCCCACCAGCGCGGCAGGTATTTGCAGATCAGGATGATGCCGACGGTGCCCCAGATATAGGTGATGCCGTAGGACAGCGCGATCATGCCGGACGCATCCTCCGGCTTCATGCCGGGCGGAAGCTTGACGACGCCCGACGTGACCGCCTGTTCGGCCGAGCCGATCGCCGCCGACATGGTCTGCGAGCCCGCGAGCATGCCGCCGGCGGCACCGGGCGGCAGCGCGAACAGCTTTGCGCCGATCACGACCAGGGCCAGGCCGAGCACGCTCGACACCACCGCAAGGAAGGTGAACTTCAGGCCGTCGCCCTTCAGGCTGTTGATGAAGGACGGGCCGACGCGCAAGCCGACGCCGTACATGAAGAGATAGTAGAACAGGCTCTTGGCGAAATTGTTCAGCTCGAGCTTCACGCCGTAGACCGACGCCCACACCGAAAGGCCCGCGCCGACGATGATGGCGCCGGCGACCATGCCGAGGCCGTAGCCCTTGATGCTCGCGCGCCCGATCCAGACCGCGAGCCCGACGACGAAGAACAGCAGCAGATATGGATTCTGCTGCAGATAATGTGAAAAAGCCTTGCATGATCCGTCCCCCTTACGCTTTTGCCGCCGCAGCCTTCGACTTCGGCGCGCCGGCAGCCCGGCCGATGCCGCCGATCTTGGCGAGCGCCTCGGCTGCTGCACCAGCTTCAGGCCTTCCTTGGCGTCGTAGCCGTGGATTTCCTTGACATCGAGCTTGCGCATGAAGTCGATGGTTTCCTGCGTGATCACCTGGCCCGGCACCATGATCGGGAAGCCCGGCGGATAGGGGATGACGAAATTGGCGGAGACCAGGTCGGGACCGCTCTTCAGCCGGCGGTCGATCTCGGGGTCGACACAGCGGGATGTATTCGCAGCCTGCCGCGTCATAGGCCGCATAGAAGCCGCTGCGGATATCGCCTTCGTTGGTCTTGGTGCCCGCATCGCCCCGGAAGCTCGCGTGGAAATGCGAGAAGTTCGGCAGGTCGGGCACATCGGTCATCAGGCTCTTCACGCGCGCCTCGAACGTCCTTGCTTCGCATTGGCGCCGCCCTGCGTCAGGCCGCGGTCGACTTCACCGGCGATCTCGACCAGCACCCGCACGAGATGCGCGACGTCGCTGCGCGTGTTGTTGATGTTGGACTGCACCAGAACCGAGTTGCGCGAGGTCTTGTTGATCTGGATGTTGTACTCGTTGGCCAGCATTCCCTTGAACTGCGTGCCGTCGATAGCCGGCCGTGCCGCACACCAGCGTCATGCGGGTCGGATCGAGGCAGAACTCGTCGTCGTCCAGGCTCTTCAGGGCGGTTGCCCAGTTCACGCCCGGCGCCAGATAGTCGATAAAGCCGCTCTGCCGATATTGGGCCGGCACCATCTCGTCCGCGCCGAGAATCTTGAAATATTTCGAGATCAGCGGATTGTTGTTGACCGCCTGGCGAATCGCGATCGCGATCTCGATGGCATTGGCCACCAGGCCATAGCCCTCGAGCTCCATCTGGCGTCGCGAGACGTCGAGACTTGCGATCAGCTGCTGGTTCGGACTGGTCGAGGCGTGGGTGAACACCGCCTCCTTGAATTGCTGCTCGACGGTGTGGAATTCGACGTCCTTGACGGACAGCATCGAGCCCTGCCGGAGCGCGGACATCGACTTGTGCGTCGAATTGGTCTGGTAGACGCGCAGCCGGATCTTGCGCGGATCCGGGATCAGCCGGGTCTTGAGCAGCACCTCGTCCGACGGGTTCTTGCCGAGTTCGGCCTGCTGCTTTTCGTAGGCCGCGACCGATTTCGGGTCGTGCATCCAGGCCTCGATCTCGTTGGCGGCGCCCATCGCGGTGCGCCGCCGCAGGAACGGCGAGAAGCGGGCAAAGCCGAACCAGGCTTCGTCCCACAGGAAGATCAGGTCGGGCTTGATGGCGAGGCATTCCTCCATCACCCGGCGGGTGTTGTAGATGTGGCCGTCGAAGGTGCAGTTGGTCAGGTCGAGCATCTTGACCCGGTCGAGCCGGCCGTCGGCCTTCGCATTGAGCAGCGCCTGCTTGATCGTCTTCAGCGGCACGGCGCCATACATCGAATATTCCGTCATCGGAAAGGCTTCGACATAGAGCGGCTGCGCGCCCGCCAGCACCATTCCGTAGTGGTGCGACTTGTGGCAGTTGCGGTCGACGATCGCGATGTCGCCCGGCGCGAGCAGCGCCTGCACGGCCATCTTGTTCGACGTCGAGGTGCCGTTGGTGACGAAGAAGACGCGATCGGCACCGAACGCGCGCGCCGCCTTGTCCTGCGCCTTCTTGATGTTGCCGGTCGGCTCCAGCAGGCTGTCGAGGCCGCCGGTGGTCGCGCTGCTCTCGGCCAGGAACAGGTTCAGGCCGTAGAACTCGCCCATGTCGCGGATCCAGTCCGACCTGAAGACGGACTTGCCGCGCGCGATCGGCAGCGCATGGAACGTGCCGATCGGGCGCTGCGCATATTTCTTGAGATTGTCGAAGAACGGCGTGTCGTAGCGATCCTGGATGCCTTCCAGAATGGAGAGATGCAGTTCGAGAAGCTCTTCGATGGAATAGAAAATCCGCCGGACCACATTTGCTTCGGGATTGCCAGCCATCGCCTCGACGTCGCGATTGGACATCAGATAGAGATCGAGCTCGGGGCGCACCCGCTTGATGATTTGGGCGAGCCGGAGCGCAGAAGCATCGGACTCATTGTTGAGGCCCGAGGCCGACATCATGGAGCGCAGCACGGGCGCATCGTGGCGCGAGCGAAGGGCAAAGCCCTCGTTGATGACGACGGCCGCGATGTTGGGGTTCAGCATGACCGCGCAGAAGGCGTCTTCGAGGCTTCCGACGATGACCGGCTCATAGACGAACGCATCGACCGGACGTCGCAGCTTGCGCCATTCGGCCGCGAGCGTCGGCCAGTCGCTGGATGAGAGCGCCGGTGACGATCAGGGTTTCGAAATAGGGACGGCGCGCCGCGTGCTGCCCGAACATCTGCGGCACCAGGTCGGGAGTCTCGCCGTTGCCGTCATCTTTCAGGCTCCAGTCGCCGGCATGCTGACGGAAGGACCTCGTCGTCAGGGCCTGCGTGATCCGCGTGGCCAGCGAAAGCGACGTTCCGGCGTCTCCGGCCGCGGCCGCTTCCTTCAACGCCGCCATCAACTGCAGGCCGGGATAGCCGTGAAACTCTTCCGTCACCGACGAGATCGGCCAGCGCGGCATCGTAGCTCGCGCGATCCCCGCCGCGCGCCCATACTTTGGCGCCTTCCACCAGATCGCGCCAATCGTCGGCTCGTCCACCGGGGCCGGAAAGGAACTGATCGATGCGCTTCTGTGCGGGCTTGGTGTCGTTGGACATGTCATATCTCCGGAGAGCTACAGGGGGCATTTGCCCGATGCTGGTCCCCGTCCCGGCGGGCTACGTTGATCCAAGTCAACGCTGGCTGGTCTTGTGAACCGCGTCTCGCGTTCCGCGCGCCATGCGCGCGGCGGTGCAGCAAGGTCAGTTGAGCTTCAAATCGCCGAGCAAACTGTCCATTCGCCGGGTCCAGTTGGCGCTGTCGGTCTTTTCCGCCAAGCCGTCTGCCTGCAAGACATCGCGGACCTGCCCGCGGGCGCCGACGATCTGGAGAGCAATTTTACGGGAAGAGAGTTCGCCATGGAGGTCGTGCAGCATTTTGGCGCCCGCCAGATCAATGAAAGGCGAAGACGAGAGGCCACAAACGACAAGCTTCACGTCCGGCGTCGCGGCGACTTTTGCCAGCACCGTGTCGAGGACGGTTTCCGCATTGATGTAGAGCAGCGAGGCCTCCGGGCGGAATGCGATGACGCCCGGGAGCGGCTCGACGTCCGGATTGCGCGCGCTGTCGGCATAGCGGCCGGTTCCCGGCAGTCGGCCGAGGAAGGCGACGTTCGGCTGCGAGGCGCGCGCCAGCAGCAGGAAGATCGAGGCAATCGCCGCCAGCAGAATGCCTTGCAGGATGCCGAGCAGCAGCACGGAAACCAGCGCGATCGCGGCGGCAAAGAAATCGATCCGGCTGATCCGCCACATCCGCACGAGGGCTGCGACATCGACCAGCTTGTAGACCGCGGTGAAGACGATCGGCCGCCAGCACCGCCTTGGGCAGATTGGTCAGCAATCCCGTAAGAAAAAGCAGGCAGATCGCCAGCGTGACCGAGCAGATGACGAGCGCCAGCGGCGTTTTCGCGCCGGCCTGGTCGTTGACGGCCGATTGCGACAGCCCGCCGGCGACGGGATAGCCATGGCCCAGCGCGACCGCGAGATTGGCGGCACCCAGCCCCAAAAATTCCTGCCGCACGTCGAGCGCGTAGCCGTGCTTGGCCGCAAAGCTTCGCGCCGCGGAGACGCCTTCGATATAGGCGAGCAGGAGAATTCCGGCGGCGAGCGGAAACAGCTCGTCGAATTCCAAGAGCCCAAAGGTCGGCATGGCAAAACTCGGCAGCCCCTTCGGTATCTCTCCGGTGACGGCAACGCCCAGCGCCGGTAGCCCAAGGACGTCGCAACAAGAATGGACAGGATGACCACGGCAAGCCCGACCGGTCTTGCCCGGCAAGAAACGTGCGCCAAGCAGCAACAGCGCGATCGCGACAAGCCCGATCGCCAGCACGATCCAGTGAATGCCGCCGAGTTGTCCGACAAGCGTGATCAGCGCGATCGAAGAAATTGCGACCGCCGCCGGCGACGCCGAACAGGCTCGGCAGCTGCGTCATGATGATGGTGAGGCCTGCGCCGGCCTTGAAGCCGACCAGAATGCTGTCGCTGATCAGGCGCACCAGCATGCTGAGCCGGAAAATCCAGGCGATCAGGCAGAGAGCCGCGACGGCAAAGGCCGCAAGGCTCGCAATCTGGGCATAGCGGACCGCATCATCAGCCGCGAAGGCGCCGACCGAAGCCGCGATCATCAGCGAGATCGCCGAGGTCGGACCGACCGCGAGTTGCCGCGACGCGCCGAACAGCGCGTAGCCGACGCCGCCCAGCATGTAACCGTAAATGCCGATCTGGGGCGGCAGGCCGGCGAGCGCCGCATAGGCCAGCGACACCGGGATGGCGTAGGCGGCGAGCGTCACGCCGGCAATGACATCGTGGCGAAGCCAGGCACCGCGGTATTCGGCAAGCCATTGCGCGGGCGGGAAGAACCTGATCCAGCTCGATTTCATGAAGGCCCCCGGTTCAGCGTTGCGCTGCCGGCCTCAACCGGGCGCGCCACGCTGCAGAGCAACAGCACGAGCAGCAGCGCGAAAACCGGGACGGTAAGGGTCAGCGTCGGCATGCGCTCCGTGAGGAAGGCACCGGCTGCCGCCCCCGTCCCGAATGCCGCACAAACTCCCATGAAGATGCAGGATTTTCGCAGCAGCCCGACCTGACGGCTTCCAGAGACCAAAGCGAATGCGCCTTCGATCGCCTGGCGGAAATTGCCCGTGATCATCACCGAGCTGTAGGCCGAACCTTCCACCCTGGTGAAGATCGAGGTCTGCATGGCGGCAACCATGGAAATGCCAAGCGTTCCCGTCACCTGGGGCACCCGGTTATGCAGGATGCCGACAAGGATCAGCATCCCAATTTCGATGATGAGGCTGACCTGACCGGTCCTGCCGCCGGCCACCCGGCGCAGCCACGCGGCAACCACCACACCGACGAAGAAGGCGAACAGCGGCGGCACAAAGTGAAGAGCCTCCTGCCATTGCGCGGCGGTGGCATGCACCCACAGGAACACAAGATTTGCCGTTTGCGCGTTGGCGAGAATGCCGTGCGTGATCCAGGTAAAAGTGTCGATGATAGCCGCCCGCAAACGCCAGCAGCAGCGCGACCAGCAAGGTCTCTTCGCGGCCGACGAGTGGAGCGACGGCGCGCGTTGCGGACTCGGTTGAGCTCATTCAGCCAATAAACGCCGTCGCCGACCACGGCCCGGATTGATCTGAATCAATCGGGTTCCGGAATTTCGGTTCCCAAATCGACGGAAGGTTCGGGCGGAGGAAGCACTATCATGCACACCATCCAGTGGATCATCTCGACGGCGCCGGAAATCTTCCTGCTGCTGGCGATCGCGATCGGCACCATTCTCGGTCGCCTGAAATTCTTCGGCTTCGCCATCGGCACGACGGCATGCACCCTGATCGTCGCCGTCATCCTGGGCCAGCTCGGCACCTTCGCAATCCCCGCCCTGCTCAAGACGATCCTGTTCAGCCTGTTCGTGTTCACAATCGGCTACCGCTCGGGACCCGAATTCTTTGCCTCGCTGAGCCTGCGGACGCTGGCGCAGGTCGTCCTGGCGCTGGTTCTCGGCGCCACCGGCCTCGTCCTTGTTCTGATGTTCGCTTTCATCTTCAAGCTCGATCCCGGCACCGCCGCCGGTCTCGCCTCCGGCAGCCTCACCCAGTCCTCAATGATCGGAACGGCATCCGGCGCACTCTCGCAGCTCGGCCTGCCGGAAAAGGTGTTGAACCAGCAACTGGCGAATATCGCCGCCGGCTACGCCGTCACCTATGTGCTCGGCTATATCCTCACCTTGCTGTTCGTGCCGTTCGTCGCGCCCAAACTGATGGGCATCAATCTCAAGGCAGAGGCAGCCAAGCTCGAGGATGAACTGTCCGGCGGCGCGGCGCCGAAGAACGAAAATCTCTCCTACCGGAAATTCCAGGCGCGCGCCTATCGCGTCTCGACCGCCGCGGGCCGCACGGTCAAGGAGATCGAGGACGAGATCGGCCGCCGGACCGTGGTCGAGCGGATCGTGCGCAATGGCGCCGATGTCGAGCCGCAAAGATGGATACCGTGCTTGCGGCCGGCGACGACGTCGTCATTGCCGGCCCGACTGCGGCCATCGTCTCCGCAAAGCCCGTGATCGGCAACGAGATCGATGCCGACGAAATCCTGCGCGCCATTCCCGGCAATGTGGTGGAGGTGCTGATCACCGAGCGCCAGTTGCACGGCCGCAGCATGCAGGAGATTGCCGATCGCGTCGGCGACAACGCGCGCGGCGTATTTTTGCGCTCGCTGACGCGGATGGGTCGCGAAGTGCCGCTGAGCCCGGAGACACAAATTCTATGTCGGCGACGTCATGACGCTGGTCGGCAGCACCCGCAACATCGACCGCGCCGCCTCGAAAGTCGGACAGGTGATCCGCTCCGGCGATCGCACCGACGTCGCCTATCTCGCCGTCGGTATCGCGTTGGGCCTGCTCGCGGGCCTTTTCAGCGTCAAGTTCGGCTCCATTGCGCTGACGCTCGGCGGCGGCGGCGGCGCGCTGGTCGCGGGCCTCGTCTGTGGCTGGTATCGCTCGCGCCATCCGACCGTCGGCGCGATGCCGCCGGCGGCGCAACAAACCCTGGTCGATCTCGGCCTTGGCGGATTCATCGCCGCGATCGGACTCGGCAACGGCCAGGCGGCATGGGCCGCGATCCAGGCCCACGGCCTGCTGCTGGTCGGCATGGGCCTCGTCGTCACGCTGGTGCCGCTGACCGTCGCAACGATCTTTGCCCATCGGGTGCTGCGCATGAATCCCGTCATTATCTGCGGAGCGCTCGCCGGCGCCATGACTGTCGATGCCGCGGTGACCGGCGCCTGCGACGTCGCGGAAAGCGAGACGCCGGTGCTCGGCGTCGCCGTGCCGTATGCGGTGGGCAACGTGGTGCTGACGGTGCTGGGGCCGATCATCGTCGCCTGCACCTTTGTCGCCTGACGGTCCGTTGGTCCCGGATCAACTCTGTTGATCCAGATCAACGCGTCGGCATGCAGGCGGCCAAGATTTCGCTTGAACTTGGAACGCGGATGGCCCGCATGCACTTGCTGTTACGATTCCTGATTGTCGCCGCGGCGGTGGTGACGGCTTCGTTGTCCGCCGCGGCTGAAGACAAGCAGCTGCAGGAAGAGGTGTGGGCGCTGCCCCTTCCGTTGCCGACCATTGCCTATGTTGTTCGTCCGGTCGGCGACGGCCCCTTCCCGCTTGCGATCATGAATCACGGCGTATCGCTCGATCCCGTGCAGCGCGGCTTCTTCCCGCTGGTCGAATTCCGCGACGCCGCCATGTGGTTCGCCCGCCGCGGCTACATGGTGGTGGCGCCGTCGGGTTCGGGCTACGGCGCAGCCGCTGTCGAGGCCGCCGAAGCCGGATTGTTCAGCGGCGTGTTCTTTTCCAAGGTGGGCAAGTGCAGCAATCCCAATTTCCGCGATGCCGGCCTCGCCGTCGCCAAGCTCAATCTCTGGATCATCGAGTATGTCAGCAAGCTGAAGCGGATCGTGCCCGATAACGTCATCGTCGTCGGCCAGTCCGCCGGCGGCTGGGCGTCGATTGCGCTGTCGAGCGTCAATCCGCCGCCGGTGAAGGCGATCATCACCTTTGCGGCCGGGCGCGGCGGCCGCGTCGACGGCAAGCCCAACAACAATTGCGCGCCCGACAGACTGGTGGAGGCGACCGGCGAGTTCGGCCGCACTTCACGCGTTCCGATGCTGTGGATGTATATCGAGAACGACACCTATTTCGGCCCCGAACTGTCGAAGCGGATGCACGCAGCCTTCACGGCCGCCGGCGGCAATGCCGAGTATCACCTGTTCCCTCCGCATGGCGGCGACGGACATTTCTTCGTCGACTCCGCGGACGCCGTGCCGATCTGGTCGCCGCTGGTCGGCGCGTTCCTCGACAAGCACAAATGACAGACGACGGCGGAGAAAGCCCATGACCAACCATTCGACTTCTGCTCCGTGGTGTCCTTGGCGTGGCGCTCGCCTGGCCGGCGGTCAATCTGTCGCATGGCCAGCAGCCTCCGCCTGCGGCCGCGCCGGCAAAGGCCGCTGCGGACGAATTCGCCGCGCGCGGCCAGCGCGAGGCCCGCAACATCAAGTATGGCGACTGGCAAAAGCTCTGCTTCAAGCCGGGCGGTGCCAAGATGGTATGCCGGACCACCATCAGTGGCACATTCGAAACCGGCCAGACCGCCGTCCGCGTCTATGTGACCGAGCGTGAGGGCGACAGCAGCGCCCGGCTGCAGCTATTCCTGCCGGTGGGACTGTACATGCCGCCCGGCGTCAAGCTCACCGTGGACAAGGGAACGTCACACAAGATTCCCTTCACCTGGTGCCTGACCAATACCTGCATTGCCGGCGACCGCGCCAGGCCGGAGCTGCTTCGCGAGCTGGAGAACGGCAAGAGCCTGGCCGTGGAAGTCGTGGACACCAACCTGCTGGCGGTTACGACATCGCTGCCGCTTGCCCAGTTCGCCGCTGTTCGCAAGGGTGCGCCGGCGCAGGTCTTTGAACAGAAGATCGACGAGTGATTGCGAAGGCTTTCCGCGGCCAGCCTAGCGCGGCCGCGGCCCGTTCGATCGGCTCGATCAGCGACTGGGCCGTGAACGGCTTGGTCAGATAGGCAAGACAGCCGGATGCCATCGCGGCCGTGCGCGTGGCGTCGCTGTCGTTGCCGGTGATGTAGATGACCGGTACCTCGACGCCCGCCTCCGCCAGTTGAAGGCGCAGTTCGATGCCCGATCCGTCGCTCAGATTGATATCGAGCACGATGCAGAAGGCTTGATCGAAATTGTCGTGCTTCTTCAGCGCTTTCGCCGTTTCGAACGGAACGGTTTCAAAGCCGTGCTGCCTGAGCAGCCGGCCCATCCCCTTCAGCATCGAGGGATCGTCATCGACAATGAAAACGGATTTCGTGTGCGACAAGGTTCTTGGCCTTCAGTCGTTCTCGGCCTTCAGCTTCGGCTTCAGAATAGCGCTATGCTCATGGGTGACTGACATATTGTCCCCAAGGACAAGCGAGCAATACGGGTAAAACCCGGCAGCACCCGCATGTTCCTGGCGCCTCCCTGGGAACTGTGTTCTGCTAGTGGAGCAGGCCGAGCCGCTCCGCGATCGCCACCAGCTCAGCCAGCGATTGCACCTTCATCTTCTCCATCACCTGATGGCGATGCGCCTTGATGGTGCGCTCCGTCGTTCCCAGTTCAAACGCGATCTGCTTGTTGAGCTTGCCGCGCACGACGAGGCCGAACACCTGCCGCTCGCGCGCCGTCAGCGTTGCCAGCAATGCCGCCATCTCCTCCAGCCTGTGCCGTTCGCCGCGCGCGGTGACGTGCCGCGCCATCGCCCGCTCGATGGCGTCGAGCAACTGCTCCGACTCGACCGGCTTGGTGAGGAAATCCTCCGCGCCGGCCTTGATGGCCCGCACGGTGGTCTGGCGTGTCGGCATGACCCGGTCAGGAACACGATCGGCAGCATGTTGCCGAGCTCCTTGAGGCGCGCCTGCAGTTCCGGACCACTCAGACCCGGAATTTGCACGTCGAGCAGGATGCAGCCGGGCTCGTTCTCGTCCGGCATGCGGTCGAGCAATTGCTGCGCCGACGGATAGGTCTCAACCTCGTAGCCGGCGAGCTTCAGCCGCCGCTCGATCGCGGTGCGGAAGGACGCATCATCGTCAACGACATGGACGAGGCCGGGCAACTCCCTCTCCTATGCGGCCAGTGGCAACGTAAAATGAAACGCGGCACCGCCGTCACTCTGGGTTCTCGGCCCAGATCTTTCCCTTGTGGGCCAGGATGATGGTGCGCGCGATGGAAAGTCCGATCCCCATGCCCTGGTCCTTGGTGGTGAAGAAGGGGTCGAACACCTGGCTGAGCTTGTCCGGCGGAATGCCGGGGCCGGAATCGGAAATCGAGATCTCCACCGACGATCCGCCGTTCAACTCGGTGCGGCCGATCACGGCGCGGCCGTAGGGAATCGCGGCCATGGCATCCATGCTGTTCACGACCAGGTTGAGGATGACCTGCTGGAGCTGGACCGGATCGCCCTTGATGCGCAGCGCGCCCGGCGCGGTCTGCAGATAGAGCGCGACATTGCGCGTCGGAGGCCTGCACCGAGAGGAACTTGAAGGCTTCGCTCATGATTTGGTTGAGGTCGATGTCCCTGGTCTCGAACGGCGTCCGCTTCAGGAAACTGCGCAGGCGGCGGATCACCTCGCCCGCGCGCTGATCGTCGCGCTTGATGTCGGCGAGGATTTCCCTGATCTCCTCGAGGTCGGGCGTTGTCCGACTTCAGGATCAGCTCGGCGGTTTCGGCATTGGCAAGGATCGATCCCAGCGGCTGGTTGAGCTCGTGCGCGATCGACGACGACAGCTCTCCGACCGTGGCCTGCCGGTTGACATGGGCAAGCTCGGTCATCCGCTTCAGCGATTCCACTTCGGCGCGCGTGCCGCAGGTGACGCTCATGCAGCAGGAACATGATCAACCCTGCCTGGAGCAGCAGCGCGGCGGCGATCGCCATGCTCTGCCAGCGATACTTCTCCATGAACGACGGCTCGCGGAAACGGATCTCGCTGCCTTCGGGCAGGCTGGACTCGCTGACATTCGAAGCGTTGCATCTGCGGCCAGTTGAAGATCGGCTTCACGCTGCTGCTCACCGGCGGAATGCTTTCGGCGCGCTCGCCGTCGAGAATGCGCAACGCGATGTTTGCGGCATCCGCACCGATCTCCGGCGCAATCAGAACATATCCGCCGATCCCGCCTGCGGCCAACAATGGCTCGGCTCCGACCACGATGGGGCGGTTCGCTTTCTCGGCAATGATCCCGAGCGCGGTCGCCGGCGGATAGAACGTGCCTTCGCCGTCGGAGAACACGGCCGTATAGACGATGGCGCTCCGCCCGGGCAATTCGGCAACCCGCTTGCGGATGTCGGACATCTTCTGCCCGACCAGGTCGATCACTTTCAGGCCGGATGTGGCGGCGGGAATTTCGTCGTTCCAGTGGCTGAAGAGGACCTGCCGATCCCAGGCATCACCCACGATCGCGACGGTGTCGAGATCCGGTCACCACCGCGCGCGCGGCCTTGATGGCGCCTGCCAGAGAATTCCTGAGGACAACACCGGTGACATCCGCCGGCCGCCCGAGCCTCGCAACATCCGTCTCGTCCAGCATGGCGAAGACGACCGGAATGCCGGGCCACAGTTCGGCGCGCCAGCGCAACGCGTGTTCGAGCGTGGCCGTTGCCGATTGCCACGATGACACCGATCGGCTTGTCCCGATATTTTTCCTTGAGGTGCCGCTTCAGGCTTTCCTCGTAGGCGGCGCCGCCGAAGCGGGTCAGGCCGAGGTTCTCGCCATAGATGGTGACACGCGCGTCGGCGTGGGCATCCAACACCCCGCGCAACCCCGACCAAAGCTGATAGTAGAACGGTCCGCGCAGATCCGACTGGTCGAGCACGAGAACGGAATGCGGACGCGTCTCCTGCGCCGACAAGGACATCGGCGCGAGCAAGCGCGAACAATCCAACAATCAGTGCTTTGAACGAAATGATCCTGATCATGACGCCGGGCAACATCTAGCTTCAACCCAAGCTAGCACCCGGCGACGACAACGAAAACCTCCCGCCGCGCCACCGGTTACCATCCCGGCAGTTTTGTTGACGCATCTCGCTCCTGTCCTTTGGGACAATGGACCGCTGGGCGCCGATCTGGAGAATGACCCTCAGTTGTGACGGGATTTTCCCGGAATGTGACAGCGGCGTTGCATTCCAGGTGGTGAGAGATCAAGGCCACCGTCGAAGCGAAACACCTTCGAGCAAGGAGTTGGCCCATGTTTGCCCGCATCAGCCTGCATTCCGCCGAGTTTCCCGGCATTTTCGGCGAACGCCGATCGCCGACAGCGGGTCGTCCGCCAGGATAAGTTTGAATGAATTTAGCTACAAAAAGGGTACCGAAATTTTCGGCGAGAAGGAGCCGGCCGACTACGTCTACCAGGTCATGACCGGCGCGGTGCGCAGCTACAAGCTGCTGTCCGACGGCCGCCGCCAGATCGGCGCCTTTCATCTCACGGGCGACATTTTCGGCCTCGAGATCGGCACCGACCACCGCTTCACCGCGGAGGCAATCGTGGACACCACCGTTCGGCTGATGAAGCGCCGCAGCCTCGAGCTCGTCGCCGAGAGCGACGTGGTGGTTGCCCGCAATCTTCTCAGCATGACCACGACCAATCTGCGGCATGCCGAGGATCACATGCTGCTGCTCGGCCGCAAGACATCGCTGGAGCGCGTCGCGGCGTTCCTGATCGAGATGGACCAGCGATCGACCGCCGCCGGCATCCTGGCGCTGCCGATGTGCCGGCGCGACATCGCCGACTATCTCGGGCTGACGCTGGAAACGGT
Source organism: uncultured Alphaproteobacteria bacterium (assembly GCA_963726865.1). Classification (GTDB taxonomy): domain Bacteria; phylum Pseudomonadota; class Alphaproteobacteria; order Rhizobiales; family Xanthobacteraceae; genus Bradyrhizobium. Next base: position 634,710 of record CAVSEE010000021.1, read on the forward strand.
GTCGCGTGCGCTGTCGCGGCTGCACGATCTCGGCATCCTCGGCTTCATCGGCAACAACCAGCGCCAGATCGTGCTGCTCGACCGCGAGAAGCTGGCTAGCCTCGATCTTCAGCACTGAAGGGCGTGCCCGGAGCGGCGATCGCGCCGAGATGCTCGATCGTCTTGAGCAGAACTTCGAACAGCACCGCGGTCGACCAGCCGAACAGCAGGATGCCGTTCATCGCGGCCATCGGACCGACGAGCCGCCATGCCTTCACCGGCGTGATGTCGCCGTAGCCGAGCGTGCGTGTAATTGACGAAGGCGAAATACAGGAGATCGCTGCCTTCGGGCGCCGCCCCGACCAGCGCATAGGACAGCGACCACACCACGATCTCGATCGTGTGCGCCAGCATCAGCACCAGCACGGTCGCGACCATGACGCTCATCAGGCGCAACCGGGGACGCGCGCCGGGACGCCGTATCGCGGCGCGCGCCACGCCGATCGCGCTCACCGTCGCCAGCGCATGAATCATGATGTTGATCACGCTGACGAGGCCACCGACCAGAAGCTGTACAATCATGGTGCGAAAGCCCGTCAGCGCTTGGGCGCAAAGGCGCCCGTGGCTGCCTTCATCGCGGACTCGCCGAAGCTCTTGGCCTGATCCGTCATGGCACGCATCTGGGCCTGGAAGAACTCGGACTGAATCCGCATCGTGTCCTGCACGTCCTTGGCCTGGATCAGCTTGTCGCAGAGGTCGAAACTCGCCGTGACATTGCGCTGCAGGAGGTCGGTAAACTGCTTGGCCTGATCGGCAATCGGCAGTTGCGAGGACCCCTTTTCCAGCATCTGGAAATATTCGTTGCTGGCCTTGCGGACCCGATCGAGGTTCTCCGCCAGCATGGCCCGGACTTTCTCTGCCGACATTGTCTGTTCCGACATGGTACTCTCCTTTGCTTGAGGAACTTTCCGACGTCGCGGGGCCGCCGAATCAGGCGCGGCACCGACAGCGAATGACCGAAGCTTTGACCCGGTGCCGTTGGTCAGCTCGCCAGTTGGGGCGATCCATGGGAAGGTGGTGCCGGACATGAGTTAATAGATACCAGTCAGGTAGAAGACACCGATCACGAAAAACACCGCCGCAGACTTGATCAGCGTGATAACAAAAATGTCCTTGTAAGCTTCCTTGTGGGTCAGGCCCGTAACTGCAAGCAAGGTAATGACCGCGCCGTTGTGCGGCAATGTGTCCATGCCTCCGCTTGCCATTGAAGCAACGCGATGTAGTACCTCAAGCGGGATCTTTGCCGCTTCAGCGGCAGAAATGAATGTGTCTGCCATCGCGGCGAGAGCGATACTCATGCCACCGGACGCCGATCCGGTTATGCCGGCAAGAACGGTCACGCTGACCGCCTCGTTGATGAGCGGATTGGGAATTGCCTTGAGAGCATCGGAGATCAGGACGAAGCCGGGCAACATCGCGATCACGCCGCCGAACCCGTATTCCGATGCGGTATTGAGCGAAGCCAGCAAGGAACCTGCGACCGCCGCCTTGCTGCCCTCAGCAAACCTCGCCAGGACCGGGCGCCACGCGAACACGAAGACGGTTAGAATGCCGAGCACCAGCGCGCCCTCGACCGCCCAGATCGCGGCCACGGAGCTGATCTGGGTGACGATGGGCTTGGCGTTAGCGACCAGCGTGAACTCGTGCACCGAGCCATAGTAGCGGACGACCAGCTTCGTCAGGACGAAGTTCATGACCCCGACCACCACCAGCGGCGAGATGGCGATCCACGGGCTGGGCAATTGCTCCGCCTCATACGGCTCCGGCTCGTTGCGCAAGTCCGTGCCGTAACCCTCGTTTCGCAGCTGCGCCGCACGGCGGCAGCGCTCGATGTAGTACAAGCCGAAGACAAGAATGAAGATACTGCCGAGCAGGCCGAGCCATGGAGCGGCCCAGGTCGTTGTCTTGAAAAATGTAGTCGGGATGATGTTCTGAATCTGCGGCGTGCCCGGCAGAGCATCCATCGTGAACGTGAACGCGCCGAGGGCGACGGTGCAGGGAATGAGTCGCTTGGGAATGTCGCCTTGGCGGAACATCTCCGCAGCGAACGGATAAACGGCAAACACCACGACGAACAGCGATACGCCGCCATAGGTAAGGATCGCGCAGACTGCGACGATCGACAGCATCGCCCGTTCCCGGCCGATCAGGCCGATCACCGCCGAGACAATCGACTTGGAGAACCCCGATAGCTCGATGACCTTCCCGAACACCGCTCCGAGCATGAACACCGGAAAATAGTTTTTCACAAAACCGACCATCTTCTCCATGAACACGCTGGAAAACATCGGCGCGACCAATGTCGGATCGGTCAGCAGCACGGCGCCGAGGGCAGCCACGGGAGAGAACAGGATCACGCTGTAACCACGATAGGCCACCAGCATCAGAAAGATCAGCGCCCCCAGCACGATGACTAGATTCATGGTGTCACTCCCGATCTCTTGCCTTCGTTGGCCGCACGACGAGGTTCATTCGCGATGCCTAAGCCATGGATGTGAAGATACTCAACCGCTCTTGTTCGAGTTCGGAGATGACCTTGGCATTGTGCGCGACCGCCTCCCTGAGTAGATCGCGAATTGAAACAACGGCGATCACAGCGCCGCTGTCGGTCACCGGCAAATGGCGAATGCCATGTTGATGCATCAGTCGCAGGCAATCGGCGAAGGTTTGCATTGAATCGACCGTGACAACCGCACGCGTCATGACGTCCGAGACAGGGGTCGTCTCCAGAGGTTTCCTGGCGAGGACAGCCCGGCGTGAGCAATCTTGCTCGGAGACGACGCCGACCAGCTGTTTCTGATCGAGGACCACGAGCAAGCCGACCTTTCTGTAGGCCATCGTCTGCAGCGCAGTCCAAACGCTGTCGGCCGGGTCGGCGGTCCACAGTTCCTTGGGTTTCGAAACCAGGATTTGTCGCAGCGAGCGGTAGGCGAGAATTTCCTCCGGGCGTCTGATGCTTTGAAACATTTCCCTCCCTCTCCCTGTTGTGCGGTTCAGCTGCGGTCGACCGGCAAAGCGATACCTCTGATCTGCGACGCCGCTTCGGGACACAGGAAGACGGCGGCGGCGCCGATTTTCTCGGTGTGGCAAAATCAAACTTGGCGGCGATGCCTGGAGATTGCTTGATCCAAATCAACGCAACCGAAGATCAGTCGCTGACGCTGCCGTCCTGCCTCTAATCGACCAACGGGGTCCGATCATGAAGTCCGTTTCCGTTGAAGAAGCCGTCGCGCTGATCCCCAACGGCGCGAGCATCATGGTCGGCGGGTTCATGGGCGTCGGCACGCCAGAGCGCCTGCTCGACGAGCTGGTGCGCCAGAAGAAATCCGGCCTTTCCCTCATCTGCAACGACGCGGCCACGCCCGGTAAAGGCGTCGGCAAGCTGTTTGACGGTGCGCAGGTGTCGCGCATGATCGGCACCCATATCGGGCTGAACCCGAAGGCGCAGCAGCAGATGCTGGGCAAGCAGACCGCCATCGATCTGATCCCCCAAGGCACTTTCGCCGAGCGCATCCGCGCCGGCGGCTGCGGCCTCGGCGGCGTGCTGACGCCAACCGGCGTCGGCACCCTCGTCGAGGAGGGCAAGCAGAAGATCGAGGTGAATGGCAAACCATATTTGCTTGAGACTGCGCTGCACGCCGATTTCGCGCTGGTGCACGCATTCCTGGCCGACTATGCCGGCAACCTCTCCTACGCGCTCACCGCGCGCAACTTCAATCCGGTCATGGCGATGGCGGCCGACACCGTGATCGTCACTGCCGAGCACATCGTGCCGGTCGGCGTCATCGCGCCCGATCATGTCGTGACGCCCGGACCGCTGGTCGATTATCTCGTGGCGAACGGGTGACACATGGATGCACAAACCATCATCGCCCGCCGCGTGGCGCAGGAGCTTCGTTCCGGCAATCTCGTCAATCTCGGCATCGGCATTCCGACGCTGGTCTCCAATTACGTCCCTGAAGGACTCAAAGTGTTCTTCCAGTCCGAGAACGGACTGATCGGCACCGGTCCCATCCCCGAGCAAGGCATGGCGCATCCGCTGCTCACCGATGCCGGCGGCAAGCCGATCAGCGCGCTGCCGGGCGCGGCCACCTTCGACAGCGCGATGTCGTTCGGCCTGATCCGCGGCGGCCATGTCGACATCACCGTGCTCGGCGGCCTGCAGGTCGATGCCGGCGGTCACCTCGCCAACTGGATGATCCCCGGCAAGATGGTGCCGGGCATGGGCGGCGCCATGGATCTGGTGAGCGGCGCCAAGCGCGTGATTGTCGCCATGCAGCACGCCGCCAAGGGTAAGTCCAAGATCGTCGTCAAGTGCAACCTGCCTTTGACATCGGCGCGGCCGGTCGACCTCGTCGTGACCGACATGGCGGTTATCGCCTTTCCCGGCGGCAAGGCGACGCTGCTGGAGACGGCGCCAGGCGTGACTGTCGCCGAAGTGCTGGCGGTGACGGAGGCCGAACTCGCCATTCCGGACAAGGTTCCGGAAATGAAACTTTGAGCACAGGCAACGCGGAGCGGCTGCGCAATGCGGATATTCAACGGATTCGACGAACTCAGGGCCGCGGTCGGCACCGAGGTCGGCGTCAGCGACTGGGTCGAGGTGACGCAGGATCGCATCAACAAGTTTGCGGAGGCGACCTGCGACGAGCAATGGATCCATGTCGACCAGGAGCGCGCGAAAGCCGAGATGCCTGGTGGCAAGACCATCGCGCATGGTCTTGTTGTCGCTCAGCCTGACGCCGATGTTCATCCGCTCGGTGATGGGCCTAAAGGGTCTGAAGAACACGCTGAACTACGGCGCCGACCGCATCCGCTACCTCGCGCCGGTGCCGGCGGGCTCAAGGCTGCGCGGCCGCGTCAGCATTGCCGAGGCCGAGGAGGTGCCGCCCAACGGGTTGCGGGTGCACTATCGCGTGACGATCGAGATCGAGGGCGGCAAGCGCCCGGCCTGCGTCGCCGAGGTGATCGGCCTGCACTATAGCTGAAGCGGCAGGACTCGCCTCAATCGATGATGTGGTAGCCGCCATCGATATAGAGCACACTGCCGGTGATCAGCTTGGCGCCGTCGAGCGCGAGGAACGCGGTCGCGTTCCCGACGTCGTCGATGCTGACCAGGCTGCGTGCCGGCGCCTGCGACTGGGCCTTGTCCATCAACTCGTCGAATTCCGGAATACCCGATGCCGCGCGGGTGGCGAGCGGTCCGGGCGAGATGGCGTGAACGCGAATGCCTTTCGGGCCGAGTTCGGCCGCGATGTAGCGCACCGCCGCCTCGAGCGCGGCCTTCGCCACGCCCATGACATTGTAGTTCTTCACCACCATCTGGCTGCCGTAATAGGTCATGGTGAAAATCGTGCCGCCGTTTTTCATCAACGGCTCCGCCAGGTGCGCCATTCGCATGAACGACCAGCAGGATACGTCCATGGTCTTCTGAAAGCCCTCGCGATCGACATCGACCACGCGGCCGTGCAGCGCGCCCTTTGGCGAGAAGGCGATGGAATGCAGCAGGAAGTCGAGCTGGCCCCACTCCTTCTTGATGTGCTCGAATACTTTCTCGGTTTCGCCTTCGACCATGACGTCGAGCGGCATGAAGATCGGCGAACTCCAGCGCCTTGGCCAGCGGCTCGACGTGCTTCCTGGCCTTTTCGTTCAGATAGGTGACGGCAAGGTCGGCGCCGAGCGCGCGAAACGCCTTGGCACAGCCCCATGCGATGGACTGGTCATTGGCGATGCCGACGATCAGTCCCTTCTTGCCCTTCAGCGCGACCTTGGTTTCGGGGAAAACCGGGATGTTCATGACACTCTCTCGCGCTTCTGGTTGGGCGATGGCCGGTTCATGAGCAGCGCCAACGTGTGCTGCGCAATCATCAGCTCTTCGTCGGTGGGCACGACATAGACGGGGATACGGCTGTCGGACCGCGATATTTTCGTGGCGTGCCTGGCGTTCTCGGCAGGATCGAGCGTGACGCCGAGCCAGGCCAGCTTCTCGGCAATGCGGGCGCGTATGCCGGCCGAGTTCTCGCCGATCCCGGCTGTGAACACGAAGCCATCGAGGCCTTGCAGGGCCGCCGCCAGCATCCCGGCATTCAAGCCGATCCGGTAGACGAAATAGTCGATCGCGAAGGCCGCGCGCGGTTCCGCGCTGGTTTCGAGCTCGCGCATGTCGTTGCTGACGCCGGACAGGCCCTTCAGACCGCAGTCGCGGTAGAGAAAATCCTGCACCTTGGATGCCGACATGTCCTTTTTCGGCAATCAGATAGAGTACGACGCCGGGATCGAGCTGCCCCGGACGCGTTCCCATCGCGAGCCCGTCGAGCGCAGTAAAGCCCATGGTGCTCTCGACGCTCCTTCCGTCCTTCATCGCGCACATCGAGGCGCCGCTGCCGAGATGGGCGACGATCACGCGGCCACCGGCTATATCGGGCGCGACCTGTGGCAGGCGCTTGGCGATATATTCGTAGGACAGGCCATGGAAGCCGTAGCGCCTTATGCCTTCGGCATGGAGCTGGTGCGGGATTGCGTAATGGTCCGCCAGCGCATCATGGTCGCGATGGAATGCCGTATCGAAACATGCCACCTGCGGCAGCGACGGGAAAATTGTCCAGCAACGTCTTGATCGGCGCAAGGTTATGCGGCTGGTGCAACGGCGCCAGCGAAACATATCGCTCCAGCCGCGTCACAACCGCGTGGTCGATCAGCACCGGCCGAGCATGATCGGGCCCGCCATGCACGACGCGATGGCCGACGGCGATGGGATTGATATTGAGTTCGTCGCGCAGCCAGGCGCCAGCAACCGACATCGCGGCCGGCACATCTGCCACCGCCTCGATCGGATAGGCGCGGTCGGCAAGCGGATCGCCGGTCGGGCCGCTCGCCCGCAATCGCGGACGGCTGCCGATCCCGTCCATCTGTCCCTTGATCTGCCGCCGCAGCCCACCCTCGCCTTCCACGGCGAACACCTGGAACTTCACGCTGGAGGAGCCGGCATTGACGACGAGGATCGTATCCATGGCGATCACGCAGCGGCGATTGGTGTCTTGCGCCGGCGCGCGTTGGCGTAGAGCGCGGCGACCGCGGCGGAGGCCATGCGCGCCCGCGGCGAGTCCGCCCGCGACGTCAGCACGATGGGCACGCGCGCGCCGAGCACAATGCCGGCGCCGTCGGCCTTGGCGAAATAGGCGAGGTTCTTCGCCAGCATGTTGCCGGACTCCAGATCCGGCACGACCAGGATCTGGGCGCGGCCCGCCACGTCCGACTTGATGCCCTTGATCCGCGCCGCCTCCATGTCGATCGCATTGTCGAAGGCGAGCGGCCCGTCCAGCACGGCGCCGGTGATCTGTCCGCGGTCGGCCATCTTGCACAGTGCAGCCGCCTCGATGGTCGAGGGGATTTTGGAGGTGACGGTTTCGACCGCCGAGAGGATCGCGACTCGGGGTGTCGTGCCGATACCGATCTGGTTATAGAGATCGACGGCGTTCTGGATGATATCGCGTTTGACGTCGAGATCCGGGAAGATGTTGATGGCCGCGTCGGTGACGAATACGGTGTCGGCGTAAGCCGGTACATCCATGATGAAGACATGGCTGATCCGACGGTCGGTGCGCAGTCCCGTTCCTTTTGCGGTGACGCTTCGCATCAATTCGTCAGTGTGGAGACTGCCCTTCATCAGGACTTCGCCCTTGCCCTCATGGATCATCTCCACGGCCTTCGCGGCGGCCGCCTCGCTATGCGGGACGTCCACGATCTCGTAGTTGGCGATGTTCAGATTGTGCTTCGCGGCGGTCTCCCTGATCTTCGCCGCCGGCCCCACCAGAATCGGCTTGATGATCCCGGCTTCGGCGGCCTCCACGGCGCCACGCAAGGAGCTTTCGTCGCAGGGATGGACGACGAGAGTCGACACCGGCGGCACCTTCTGCGCCGCTGCGATCAGGCGATCATATTTGGACCCTGTCACGCTGGCTTCTGCCGGCATTGCACTCATGGCCTTACTCCGAACTCCTGAGGGGTCTATGACGCCCTGGCTTTCGGATCGAAAGGGATCGCATTCCCTTCGAGTCCGAACAGGCCGGCGACCTCCTTCAGTCGCCCTGCCACCTCGCCGGATATCTCCGCGCTTGCCGACAGGACCTCCTGAAGGGCGGCGAACGCCTTGCGGCGTTCATCCATGTTCGCCGGCAGGAGACCGGGAATGGCGGCCAGCGCGGCGTCCCGGTCGAGCAGCAGCATGAAGAACTGCTCGCGTACCAACATCTTGAACTCCGAGAGCGCAATCCGTGCCGATTCGTCGGCCTGGCGCAGCCGCCGCAGCGCCTCGAGGCTGCGCTCGTCCACCATGCCGCGGACCGACCCGACATAGACCAGCGCCCGGATGCTGGCCTCTCGCAGCCCGCCGGTCCCGATCTTCGATTTCAGCTCCGCGATCCGGGCCTGCAAGAGCTCCCGGTGTTTCGGGTCCATCTCGCGCCGGCGCGACGGCACAGCCTGCGGATCGACGCCGACCGCGGCCTGCAGCACAGGCGAACCATAGATAGCAAGGAACATCGCTTCGCTCAGCGCTTCCGTCGAGTCGCGGAATTGATCGAGGGAACTGACGATCTGCTTCGACATCCGCTCCTGGAATGCGAGGAACGGATTGTCCTTGGCGACCGGCTTGCGCTCCTCGCGCGCCTTGTCGGCCGCATTCTCCACCGCCGTCATGAGCGGATTCTGGCTGGAAAAGGCCTCGTATTGCAGCCGCGCCGGATGCCAGTTTTGCATCATTTCCGCCATTTGCGGCGTCACCATCGACTTGATCCAGGGCTGCAAATATTTCCGGTAAGCCTCGAGGTTCATCTCCGAGACGCGCTTGGCGGTCTCGAACCGGCGATCGTCCTCCGGCGAATTGCCGCCCATGGCGCGGATGTCGTCGAGCGTGCGCGCCTCGCAGCGCATCACCCATTGTCCGACTGCTAGGTCGTCGTTGACGGTGTTGGCCCCCCTCGCCTCGAAGGTCGCTTCATAGAGGCCCGGCGGCAGCACATCAATCAGGTCGATATTGCTGGAGAATTCGGCATGTTCCTTCTTGGCGACGCCGCCCGAAACGAAAATGCCGAGATGACCGATCGTCTCATGGACGGTGTAGACGATGGTCTGCCCATAGGCCCTGATCTCGTCGACGTCGGCATAGAGGTCCAGGATCCAGTCCAACGCCTGCTGCGGCGGCGTGACGTTGTCGCCCTTGGAGCAGAACACCACGATCGGCGAACGAATGTTGCGCAGGTCGACCGTGGCGCCGTCGGACATCTTGATGCGGCCTGCGGCCAGGTTATTGCCGATGAAGAGTTCGTCGACGATGAACTGGATCTCTTCGGCATTCAGGTTGACGTGGCCGCCCCACCAACGCTCGAATTCGAGGTAGCGGTCGGCCTCGGTATCGACCTTGGAGTATACGTTGTACTGCTTGGTCCACAGCGTGTTTGATGGATTCTGGTTCTCGAAGTTCTGCACCAGCCAGGCGCCATCGAACTTGCCGGCGCCGAGGTCCCCGGTCAGCGCAGTCAACCAGCTTCCGCCGAGCAGGCCGCCGGAATAGCGCATCGGATATTTGCCATGCACGCCCGCCCAGTAGGCAAGCGGCGCACCGGCGATGATCAGCGGACCGAATAGCTCCGGCCGCAGCGAGGCCAGAATCATCATGGCCCATCCGGCCTGGCAGTTGCCGATCACGCACGGCTTGCCGTCGGCTTCGGGATGCCGTTCGATCACCTTCTCGATGAAGATTGCTTCGGCGCGGGCGATGCGCTCGATGGTCTGGCCTGGCATGGGTTCGGGCAGGAAGCCGACGAAGTAGCAGGGATGGCCCGCCTTCATGGCGACCCCGATCTCGCTGTCGGCCTTGAAGCCGCCAATGCCGGGGCCATGACCGGCGCGCGGGTCGACCACGACGAAGGGCCGGCGCTTCATGTCGATCTCGACGCCCTTGGGCGGAATGATGCGCACGAGCGCGTAGTTGACGGGTTCTTCCAGCTTGCGGCCATCGATGATCAGTTCGGCCGCGTAGCTCAGGACATGCGGCGCCGTTTGGGCGACGTGCTCGCGGTACTGGTCGCCGCGCTGGCGCATGATGTCCAGGAACATGACGCTGCGCTGCCCGGCATCGACCATATATTCCACGGCCTTGGCGACGAGCCCCGACATTGCGTCGCCCGACGGTTGGAGTTTATCCAGAGACATCGCTTGAATCCTTCTGCTAGTCGGGACTGAAGGCCGTTCGAGTCCAGGGGTTGTTGATTTAGGTCAATACCGGGCGGATGGGCGAAGTGCTGGCCACACTAAATTTCGGCAATTAGCTCAAGGGACTGACGACTTGATTCAAATCAACCCGTCGGGATGGATCGTCGTCCCTGCTTGAGGTGGGAGGAACTCCGATGCCGGCGCCAGGTAACTACTCTGCTACCGAACGCATGCGCGACGGCCGCGAATTCGAAATCCGCGCCTTGCGTCCCGACGACAAGGACGACATGCTCGCCGCCGTCGGCCGCACCGGCATGCAGTCGCTGCAGCGCCGCTTCTTCGTGGTCAAGCGCGGCTTCTCGGAGAAGGAGATCGCCTTCTTCATGAACATCGATTTTGCCAATCACGTCGCTCTGGCCGCGCTTGCCGAGGAAGACGGACGCAAGGTCATCATTGGCGGCGGACGCTACATCGTCACTGAACCCGGCAAGGCCGAGATCGCCTTTGTCGTGATCGACGACTATCAGGGACAGGGCATCGGGACGCTATTGATGCGTCACCTCGCGGTCATCGCGCGCAAGGCCGGGCTTAAGGAGCTGATCGCCGAGGTCCTGCCGGAGAACGCTGCCATGCGAAAGGTCTTCAGCAAGTTCGGCTTTGAGGCACGGCGCGGACCGGATCCGCAGGTGATCCATCTGGTGCTCACCCTCTGACAAGATCGCTGATCGTCGAGGGCCACGACCCGACCGCTGGGCAAGAAACTGGATGCACACAAACCTATTGACGGATTCCTCGCATAACCGCCTCGGGTCGTCGCGACCAAAGCGGAGTATGTCGCCGCCGGACATCTCTGATCAAGACTCGCTTTTTGTTTTCATTTGCGGGCGCGACAGGCCGAGGCCTTGCCGATCCTCCTGGCGCACCGTTTTCTGATCATCCGCAGTGAGAATTGAGCGATCGACAGTCAAATCGAGTTGCTTGAGATATCGCCGCACCGCGCCGATCCGTATGTCGTCCGTGCCTGTATCGGCCAACCCGACAAGCGCCGACCTCAGACGGCGGACCACCTGCACCGAATCGGCGCCGTAGTGCCGGATCTCATCGAATGCCAACACTAGATAGTCCTCCCATGTAGGCATCGGGAAAATGAGACGCAAAACGCCATCCGCATCGCAGGCATAGCCGGCGTCCAAATCGTGCCCTGCCAGCCGTCGCAGCAAGTCTTCGATCTGGTCGATGGCATGGACCGCCGTGGTCGGATCGTTGATCGCGGGCGACAAGGCCTTGATGGCGATGTCGACCAGCAGCCGAATGGGATATTTCGGATCCTGCTCCGATGTCCGTTCAAACCCGAAGTGAATGGTCCGCATGAGGCTCTTTCGGGCAGCGCAGTTTTGGCCCCATGAACCTGCAACAGCGGTGTATTTTCAACGAGTGTATCGCCGACGCCGCATGCCATCACGATGACGGCCTCTGTCTGTTGGTCCGCTCTCGCTTGTTGCTTCTCCCGAGACAATTGCACGGCGCGCGATCGTTTCAATCCGCCGGAACCGGGCCATTGAAATCTCGCTTAGCGCAAGGCTACTTTGGCTCACTTACCGCATTTCTCCGACGCTGGTTCTTTGGATCTTTCGCCGGAGATCTAGACCAAGTCCGTGCGAGTAAAGATTGAGCAATTCACTCAAGTTGTCAGCTAATCGCTGATGGAAATTTCCAGACTGAGTGTGGCGGAAACTCTGCCTCGCCCTCATAGACTCGCTTTTGATCGCTGGCGATTTCCGAAGCCGGGCTAACATGCGACGCCAACCTCCATCCTCTGCGCCTGCGCCGAAGTCCGAGAATGACCCATAGCTAATGTTAGCGGGCTTTGGCCGAAGCCCGCTAGCGACCCGTTTGAGACATCGATCGATCGCCACCGGCGTCCGGCTTGGATAAGGCTTATCTCACAACCACGTGCTTCGCGGGCGTCACCGCAGTGGGCGCGTTCGGAGAAATGGTGAATATCAGCCACGTATTCCATCCCGACGGACGGTTGGCTGCACCGAATTCGCCGTATCCCCTCAGGCCGAGGAACCCCTGCATGTCTCCCACCGGAAAGTTATATCCGATTTGCGGGCCGACTCCGAAAACACGTGATCTGAAGCCGCCGAGGATCGGATTCTGACCGGAATCGTCAGTGAGTTGCTGGTAGACGTAACCCGCAACGCCGACGAAAAGCTGCTTGGTGAGGTAGTGCGACGCGCCCCAGTCGAAGTGGAAATCGATTCCGCTGCGGTACTGCGTGTCGGGGTTCTTGAAATTGTAGGTAAAGCCGGCCACGCCCGAGAATTCGTTCCCTGTCGCCGGGTTGAGATAGGTATAGCCGCCTCCAGCGTCGACCGCACCGTGCCCGAGCCCGACATTGGGAATACGCAGCGGATTATAGTCGCCGACGGGAATATTGCCGGTGACGTAAACCATGTAGTTGTTGGCGCCATGGCTCCATAGCAGCTGCGCGAACGGTGCGAGGTCGCCGTAGGAAACAAGCGAGCCTTCGAGCACGCCGCTGCGCGTCACCACCATCGGTCCGGCTACCGCTGTCAGTGTTCCGGCGATACTGGCGGCGGCCTTTCCGTATTGGCCGGCGATGCCCGCGACCAGTTGACCGCCAAGCACCGGCGTCGCGAAAGTATAGGTTGGCGCGAGGGCGACCAGATCGGCCCGCCCGATCAGGCTAAGATTCAGGCTGACGTTTACGTTGGCGGGAATCCCGCCGGCCAGGATTTGTCTCGCCGCAGCGGCGGCTCCGGCCGCGGCGACGCTGGAGTGGAAATAGTTCACACTGAGTGCCCAGCCCGGGGTCTGCTGTACGGCGGCGAGACTGGCAAACTGGCCCGGAAACCAGAATGAGCCACCGCCCTGGTCGGCATGAGAAACGTCAGGGCAAAGCAGGAGAGCCGCAGCCGTTATCGCACATTCAATGACGCGGTTTAACTCACTCGATCCCATTGCAAACCTCTGGGCGGCATTTTCAACCAGTGGCAGCTAACTAAAAAGCAGCCCGCGAACCACCACGCATTGAGTTACTGCGGACATTACTAGGACACGGGCAGCGTCCGAAATGCGTGACAGAATGGTAACAGCGGGGGAAAATCGGGATCACGGCGGCGCGTCGTTCCGGGTCAGGCTTCTTGTCTGATGGTTGGCGATCCGGCGCACCCAGACGAAGTGGACCCGACTTCCGCTGTTGGGCACTTAGCCCACGTCCCGAGAACAAATTTGGTAGAGCGCTCTCTGTAACAAAAAGGGCGAGTCACGCCTCGCGACCCGCCCTCCGCTATCAATGAGCTAATTCTATTGGCAGTTATACATGATGCCGTCGCCGCCCTTGATGGCGGTGCCGGGCACGCAGACAATGGCGTTGCGGGCGGCATAGTCGCCCCAGCCGGCGTAGCTGTAGCCGGCGCCGCTCCAGGGGCCGCCGAAATAGTAGGCCCGCACCGCGTACCAGGGCAGGCCGTCTGCGGTGTAGTAGCCAGCGCTCGCGGCATAGCCCGTCCTGATATAGACGCGCGCCCGTGCCTCCGCCTGGCTGGTCGCCATCGACAGGCCGTCCTGCGGGGACCAGCTCGGCGAAAATGACAGCGCACATGCGAAGGTCGAAGCTGCGATTGCCAAGGTACCCAAGGTGATCTTCATGTCTCTATTCCTCTGTTGCTAGTCCCCCGCTAAACCGTGCGCCATGCCACCCGGCGTACATTGACTTGGATCAACGGTTTTGATTGTCGGGTTTGCTGTCGGCCGCCGTGAAATCCAGCGGAGCCACATCATCAGTTTTGGATCACCAGGTTCTGAACCCGAACCAGGCGAACTCCCTCTGACGCGCTGCCAGAACGATCTGCCTGACATGTTTTCTTGTGCTTCTGGCGGCGGTCTTTTGCTTCAATTGTCGCTTGTTTTGATCGACCGATTGCGCATGACGCGAATCCGGCTGCGGCAGCATCGCGAATACGTCGCGCACGCGCGAGGCATCCGCCTGGCTGGTCGGCACATCACCGGTGCGCGGCGAAGCGGCGACGTTTGCATCCCATGCAACTGGCTTGGCGGAGACGATCGCCGTTGTCGTGTCGAAAACCACACGATCCGGCCACTTGCGGTCCGTGTGGATGCGGATGACCGGGGGGTATGCGGCGGCCGGCTGAACAGCCGCCGATGTGGGCAGATAGAAATCCGCAACGAACAACAGCGCGAGCAAGGCTGCGCCGACGTTCCGAAAATATGCCGCAAGTGGCATTTTGTCGCTCCGCGCCCCCCAACAACTCGGGCCGAATGCGCGACACACGCTGACAACAGCAGGCCTTCCGAGAGACGTCTCGTCAGACCCAGTGTCGTTCAAGATCGAAACCGTTCCAACTGCGTTCGAGAGGGTAAAACAGCCTTGTGCCCAATCTCCGCAGCATGGCTCTAGCGGCGAACCCCGACGCGATTGACGCCGCCATTTGCATTGCCACCGACGTTTTGACGGACAGCGGCGCGCGCGACGGGTCGGGGCCGCAGCACGACGCCGGCCCTTGCGACGCAACTGGGCGGATAGTCGACGTACTGGCAGTACACCACCGCACCAGCCGGCGCGCTGCTGAACGTGAGGCCGGCAAATCCGAGCACGGCGCTGACCGCCAGGCCTGCAACGGTCGCTGATTTAACGAGATGACGATTCTGCCGCAAGGCGATTCCTCCGGACGTTGTTGGCGCACTCAAAGCGCGGTTTGATCGCAATGCCCTGTCGGCGCAGGTGCGACCATGACAAAAATGGTGGACCTTCCGGCACCGGCGACATTGACCTAGGTCAACAGCCATCGGCAGATGGTGTTCTGCCCGCCCGAGGGATCACGTCGGCGGCCGAAGCGAACTCTTGACCCAGCCTTCGATGCGCTCGGACTTCAGCGGATCCGGACAGTCGCAGCCGACGCATTGCCAGATCGCGGGCCCGCCGCCGTCAGGTGGCACGACCAGGGTCATCGTGCGTCCGCATCGTTCACAAACCGGAATAGCGCTCTCCACGGAATGTCCTTCTTTGGCACAATCCGTACAGCCTGCCGGCAAGACCGCCCGGACGTCGGGGGGGCTGAGCCTGGGTGGCCCCGCCGGCGTGGCGTACAAAGCACTTCGTCGCGATGCTTCGCGGCGAACCGCATTCGTAACGTCCATCGAAGGGGGAAGCGGTGGCGGGGGCAATTGATCTAAGGTGCAGTATTTCGGGTGAGCACAACTGTCGGCCGCAAACGCGGACGTGATTTGCACACCGCACGAAGGCGGCAGAGCATCCGGGGGCAGCGTGGGGAGTGCGATGAGTACGCGCGTGCGCCGGATCATCTGGTACCTTGACCGAATGGGCGAGCTTCCGTTCGCAGCCGCGACAATCTGTGCGGCAGCGGTTTCGGCTGCTGCGGTCGCTTATGCGCTTTTTTCGCAGGCTGGGGGTTGATCGCCGAATACATCGGCTCTCGCGCGGTTCGGCCGCGGTGGCCCCGCGAATTTCCCGATCGTTGATCTGGATCAAGCACCGGACCCGACAGACCCGAAAGCTGCGCATGTTGTTCCGTCCTTTCGGGTTCCTGCGATGAACGGGTTTGGCCGAATTCTTCTGGCGATCGTTGCCGCACTCGCATCGATGGGTGCGATGACCGAGCGGATGCGCGAACAGGCGGTGACCGACACTGAAATTCGCATCGGCAATTTCATGCCGTATAGCGGAGCTCAGGACATCTTCGGACAGATCGGCAAGGCCCAGGCCGCGTATTTCGAAATGATCAACGAGCGTGGCGGCATCAACGGGCGCAAGATACGCCTCATGTCGTATGACGACCTTTCCGATCCGGCAAATGCGCTCGACCTCACGCGCGTTCTCGTCGAGATCGACAATGTGCTCCTGATATTCGGTGCTTACGGCACGCCCGGCAATCTTGCCGTCCGCAAATACCTGAATGAAAAACAGGTCCCCCAGCTCTTCGTCGCTTCCGGCGATCAGCATCTGGGCGAACCGTCGCTGTTTCCCTGGACCATGGGTTGGCAACCGTCCTTCCGGGAAGAAGGGCGCATCTACGCCAACTACATCCAGGCGCACTATCCCGGAAAGAAAATTGTCGCGCTCTGGCAGAACGACAATTTCGGCCGCGAACTGTTCAAGGGGCTGGAAGAGGGGTTGGGCGACGTCGCCAGGATGATCAGAGTCGACATCGCCTACGATGTCGCGGATCAACATCTCGACGGGCACGTGTCGATCCTGAAGCGATCGGGCGCCGAGGTTTTTGTGTTTGCGGGAGTGCCGGAGAATGCAGCGAAGGTCATCAGGATTGCGGCCGAGCATGATTGGCGCCCCGTGTTCATCCTGAACCAGATGGCTTCTTCGATCGGCACGGCGCTGAAGCCCGCCGGGCCGGAGAATGCCACCGGCGTCATTACCGCCGGCTTCCTCAAGGATGCGAGCGATCCGGCCTGGAAAAACGAGCCGTTCATCAGGGACTGGGGCAAGTTCATCGACAAATACACCAGGGCCGGAGGCAAGGATGACGGCGCCGCTATCTATGGCTATGCGGCCGCCGAGACGCTGGCCCAGGTGCTGCGGCAATGCGGCAATGACCTGTCGCGCGAAAACGTGATGAAGCAGGCCGCCGCGCTCGATGATTTTCAGGCCTCCGTCCTGCTGCCGGGGATCAAGATCAGCACCGGCCCCTGGGATTTCCGGCCGATCAAGCAGTTGCGGCTGATTCGGTTCGACGGCCACTCATGGCAGCCGATCGGCGACGTGTTCGATTCCGCCTTCTCGGTTGGAAAGAGCAAGTAGCCTGCCGGGGCGTGGCGGTGTAATACACTGGGGTCTTTGCGCGATTTAAAAGGGAGAGCGAAACGTGGCGACAGGTACTGTAAAGTGGTTCAATCCCGCCAAGGGGTTTGGGTTCATCCAACCCGACAGCGGCGGCAAGGACGTGTTCGTGCATATCTCGGCGGTGGAGAAGGCAGGCCTGAGCAGCCTCAATGAGGGCGCCAAGGTAAGCTATGAAGTCGTCGCCAATCGCGGCAAGGAGTTGGCAGAAAACCTGAGGGTTGGCTGACCATTCGCCCGCGGATACTTCGCATGAGCGCTATGGATCACCAGCTATCGGACGAGAGGAAGTCTGATCCGGAACGATGCGTCACCGTGATCGCTGATGTCTGTCCATTGTGCGCCTCGATAATGGTGCGTGCAATGGACAGTCCCGTGCCCTCCGCCTTGCTGGTGTAGAACGGTTCATCGCATCGATAGGCTGCCACTAAGGCTGCCTCGGTTCTGTTCGATCTCAATGCCAGAACAAGGCAGCCGCGACCAATGCCACTGTTGCGACGCCCAAGCAAACCACCGTCATTGCGAACCAACGATCCTGCACCATCGGTACAAGATAATGGAAGGATGGCTGACCCATTCGTGACCATTTCGGCCATTAGCCATGCAATCCGGGCACCGTGATTCTACGGGCCACTCGCGTCCGTATCAACAATCGGTTGAATACGAAGCCAATTGAGGCGGCTTCAGGCGGTTAATGAATGCGGCGAAATCGCGGAGACCCCAGCGATCACTGCACGTCGAACTTCAACCATTGCTTCGCTCGCACCTGTTTGGCCCGCGTCTGATCGATATAGGGCCCGATGAGCTTGTTCAGCGCCCTGATGACCTGGTCGTACTCGTCGGCACACCCGTCGGCTCTTTCGCTCGGCAAGTATCCCTTGGCTACGAGATCGGCGAACAGCTTGGAATTGGCCCCGTATGCCATGCACAGAACGTTGTAGAAACGCTGCGCCGGAAGGCCGTGCTCGTCGGCGAAAGGATTCTTCTTGGTGCTCGGTTTGGATGCGTCAACGTTGTACGTGTACGCCACGCCGTAAATCAGTCTCCGCGCATCGCTCTCTGCGAACTGCAGGAGGACGTAGGCGGCAAACTGATCGGCCGCGTCCTCCTCGCGCCCCAGGATCGGCACGGAGAGATAATCGAACACCGCGTGACCGACCTCGTGAAGGAACACTTCGAGCGTCGGCCCCATGATGGCGTCCGTTCGGGTCACGCCCGCCGGCGTCGTTTCCTTGGGAGCGGTCAGCAGGATGTCGTCAAGGTACTCGTAGCAGACCGTGACGGCGTCATTTTCATACCAGGCGTTGGATTCTCCGTCGCACCCCTCGACCTTCAGCGTGAGCGCACGCGGCAGGCGCAATGCACTCAGCAGACCTTTGAATTTTTCGAGAACCTGCCGCTCCTTCAGCAGCCGGAAGATGGCTTCATGGGCTGAATTCTTGGGCGGCACATAGGAAATCTGGATTCGATCCGCCCGCAAAGGGGAGGGTTTCTCCGCGGCCGCAGACTGCGAAGTCAGGCCCGCGCCAATCAGGATCACGAGCGCGGCCAATATCTTCATTGAAACTCCCGGCGCCATGACAAACCGCGCAATGGGCCACTCTTTGGTGGCCCATCACGCACTGTGCCCAACGCTTCGCAGGGTTACTGCTTCGCTGGTGCGGCCGCGTCCGGCGTTGCCTTCTTCTTCTTTTTCTTGTAGCCGCGCCGGTCGGCACGCCGGGCCGCGCCGGCGACGCTCACGGGGGACAGCGGCTGACCAACGCGCGCCTCGGCATCCGTTGCGGTCATCAGCGTCGTCGGCACCGCGAAGCCCGCCGCAATCGCGAGCCCGAGCATGGAAAAAACCTTTCGTCGCGAAATCACTTCCGGTTTGATGTTTTCGGTCATCACAGCCTCCTGTTGAGTTTTGAGCCTCAGCTGCCAAGGCGGCTGCGACGTTGACTTAGATCAAGCAAATCCCGGCAACGAGATTTCTTGTCGCCGTGCATTGATGGTGCGGTGCAGATTGTCAGCATCCGGTCGCTCGGCACTTTGCTCGTGGCCAACCCGTACCTCGGAAAGCGACGTCGCTACCGCGAGAGGCGGGCAGCGGCAACAGGCCGCCGCCCGCAGTTCGGTCGCATCAATACCGATACGGATATTGTTGCGGACAGATCGTTTGGCCGAATTGGTCGTAGTAGCAGCCGCCTCGGTTGCCGTAGTAGCCATAGGCGCCATACGCTGCTGCAGCGCCGACGGCGCCATAGGCCAAGCCCCGGCGATAATAGCCGCCACGATAGCCATAACCGACACGTCCCGCATAGCGGCCGCCATATCGGCACGCCACCATATCGGCCAACGCCGCCATATCGTCCGACGCCGGCATGCACGGCGCCGCCGCGGTGGACTCCGCCTCCGCCGCGATAGCCGCCTCCGCCGCGGCCGCCGCGTGCCTCGGCTTCATCGGGGATCAGGGTTACGGTGACGAGAACGAGTGCCGCCAGTGCGGCGAGAATACAACGAAGCATAGCGCGTCCCTCCCTTGTGGACGGTTTTCGGGAGGCGAGAGTGCGACGCTGCCGGCGCGGCTGCTTGACGTGGATCAACGGAACGCAATCACTGTTCCTGCACGCGGCCGATCGGCACTGTTCCCTGGCAACCGGAGGAGAGACCATCGACGACCTTGACGAAGGCGGTTCGATACCCGCTGCCGAGCACTTCGATCCTGGTACCTTGCGGCGTCCTGCAGGCAAGCGAGCGACTCGATGATGTCGGCACCGGCCTGCTTGTTCGCAAGCCTGTTGAAGCGACGAAGCTCATCCGCACCTTTGAAGACCATGACCGTGGGAGCGCCGTCCTTGTTGCGCAGCACCTTGGCTTCGCAGCCCGTAGCGACGATTGCCATCAAGGCCGTGAGCAAACAGCCTGCCCGTGAAATCCCCGGCATCCGTCCAACTCCGTCATGGAACGCTGCCATATCGTCAAAGGCCGGGATCGTCAGGCTTGATCTGGATCAACGGCGGAGGGATCAGGTTTGCATGCGATCGCGGGAAGTTGCGGCAAATTCAACGCGACC
>CAVSEE010000022.1:0-86962 GCA_963726865.1 uncultured Alphaproteobacteria bacterium
ACCGCGATCAGCCTGAGCGCGGCGCGAAGTCCTTGAGCAGACCCGAGTACGCCTTGGCGCCCGGTAAAGCGTAGGCGCCGCGGCGCGATGTCGTGAGTTTCAGTGCGGCCAGTGCCTCGGCCTGTTTCACTGCCGCAGCCACGCCATCAACGACAGGCACGTCGAACTTTTTGGACAATGCCTGCGCCAGATCGGCCATTCCGGCGCAGCCGAGCACGATCGCATCCACGCCTTTGTCCAGCGCACGAACGATTTCCGCTTCCAGCTTTTCGCGCGCGCCGGAGCCCGGCTTTTCCAGGTCGAGCACCGGAACGTTGCAGGCGGCCACCGTCGCGCGCTCGGCAAAGCCGTAGCGCCGCACCAGCTCCTCCAGCGGCACGATCGAGCGCGGCAGCGTGGTGACGACGCCGATGCGCTTTGCGATCTGTCCCGCGGTGACCAGCGCCGCCTCGCAAATGCCGACCACGGGATAGCGCGCCGCCGACCGCGCTGCGTCGAGGCCGGTGTCGTCGAAACAGGCGACGATGGCGGCGTCGGCGTCAGGCGCATTCTGCAGCGCCTGGATCAGCCCGGGCACCGCAAAGGCCTCGTCGTAAAAACCTTCGATCGAGGCCGGGCCTATCGCGGAGGTGACGGCAACGATCTCGGTGCCTGCCGCGGCCACCGCGCGCGCCGCGGTAGCGATGGTCTCGGTCATGGAGGCAGTGGTGTTGGGATTGACGATCAGGATTCTTGTCATGGCGGCAGCTTAGCATCCGCCGCCGCCCCTGCCAGCCGGACTTGTTGTCCTAGCCCTTGAGCGTGTCCGCCCACACCGCGAACGCGTCGAGAATCTCCGTCAGCACCTCGCGGTCATTCCGGCCTGAGCTCTTCAGCACGCGGAAGGAATGATCGGCGCCTTCGGCGAGATGCAGCGTGGCCTTCAGTCCGAGGCCTTTCACGACCGGTTGCAGCAAGCTCAACTCCGCCAGCGCGTCGCGCGTGCCCTGCAGGAACAGCATCGGTATATTGACCTCGGCGAGGTGCGTCGCCCGATCCGACGAAGGTTTTCCCGCCGGGTGCAGGGGAAAGCCGAAGAAGGCGAGCCCCTTCACGCCGTCGAGCGGCGTCTTCGCCTGCGCTTGCGACGTCATCCGCCCGCCAAAGGATTTGCCGCCCGCGAACAGCGGCAATCCCGCGCAGGCCCTCGCAGCTTCCGCGACCGCCGCGCGCACGGTGGCCTGCGCGAGCGCCGGCGGATCGGGCCGCTTGCCGCCCTTCTCCATGTAGGGGAATTGATACCGTAGCGTCGCAATGCCGCGCTCGACGAGGCCCGATGCGATCGCCTCCATCGAGGCGTGGCGCATACCGGCGCCCGCGCCGTGGGCGAACACGTAGCAGGCGCGCGCATCCTTCGGCTGCATCAGCAGCCCGGAGACTTGCTCCTTGCTGCCGACGGTAAACTTCAACTCCATCAGCCGGTCGCCCTGATGTTGTTGTCGCGGACGACCTTGCCCCAGAAATCGAGTTGCTTGGCGAAGAACACCTTAAACGCGGCGGCATCGCCGAGGATCAGCGTCATCATCTGGGTCTCGCGCAGTTTTGCGGTCACCGCAGGTTCGCTCAGGATGTCGCGGATGTCCTTGGACTGCTTTCCAATCACATCGGTAGGCGTATCCTTAGGCGCAAAGACGCCCCACCAGGCCAGCGCCTCGAAATCGGGGAAGCCCGCCTCGATCGCGGTTTGGGTCTCCTTCAACGCCGACAGCCGCTCGCGGCCGAGCTGCAGGATCGGCCGCAGCCTGCCGCCTTCGAGCTGCGGGGTAATCAGCGCCGCCGAGCCCGCGATGAGATCGACATGGCCGCCGAGCACGTCGTTCATCGCGGGCCCGCCGCCGCGATAGGGCACGTGCAACATGTCCGCGCCGGCCTTGTTGCAAAGCAGGGTCATGGCGAGATGACCGAGCGTGCCAATGCCGACCGAAGCATATTTCACCGAGCCCGGTTTTGCCTTCGCTGCCGCGACGACGTCGGCAAACGTCTTGTAAGGCGTATCCGCATTAGCTGCGATCACGTAAGGCGCGGTGCCGACCAAAAACACCGGCGCGAGGTCCTTCTCCACGTCGAGCGGCGGCTGTTCCAGAATCGCGGGGATCACCGCATGCGAGTCGAACGTCACCAGCCATGACGACCCGTCCGGCGCCGACTTCGCGACCTGCAGCGCGCCAAGCGAGCCGGCGGCGCCGGACTTGTTCTCGACGATGACAGTGCGGCCGAGCTTGGCCTGCAGCGGCGCCTGCAGCAGCCGCGCCAGCGCGTCGGTCGAGCCGCCCGGCGGGAACGGCACCACCAGCGTCATCGTGCCCGACTGCGCCCATGCTGGTGTGACCGCCAGCGCCGCCGCACCTGCGAGCACGCCCCGTCGCGTGATCTTCATCGTGATCTCCTCCCCGTACCGCCGCGCTGTTTTTCCGACGTCAGCCGCCAAAGCCCGAGCCGGGCTTCTTGTACTCCGGCCGCGGCGGGCTGAAAATATCCAGCACTTTCGCGCCTTGCGGACCGGCGCGCATGGTGTGCGGCACATTGCCCGGCGTGCGCCAGAAATCGCCCTTCTTCACCTCGATCTCTTCGCTGCCCTGCACGCGGATCGCCGAGCCCTCGAGCAGTACGCCCCATTGTTCCTCGGGATGATGATGCAGGGTGCCTTGCGCGTTCGGCGCGATCGTCACCACCGAGAGCATGGCGTGCTCGCCGGAGAAGATGCGCGTCGTGACGCCCGACGCGAGTTCGCGGAGCAGGCCATCGACGGGATTTTCAAGATTGTGGAATTCGCTGCGCTGGCTCATCGCCTGCCCCCTCTGTTGCTGTCAGCTCTTGCCGTAGCTGCCCTGGTAACGCCCCTCGCGGATCGAGAGCAGCGTCGCCTCCTCGCGCGCGATCTGTGCCTTCACCGCTTCGAGCAACGCGGGTGCGGCGGCTTGCGTGAACGACACCACGCCGTCCTCGTCGCCGACCACGATGTCGCCGGGCGAAATCACCGCGCCGCCGATCGAGACCGGCACGTTGATCTCGCCCGGGCCGCTCTTGTAGGGGCCGCGGTGGATCGCCGAGCGCGCAAAGCAGGGAAAGTCGTCGTCGGCAATCGCGGCGACGTCGCGGATCGCGCCGTCGATGACGTATCCCTCGGCGCCGCGCCACTTTGCGATGTTCCTCATGATCTCGCCGACCAGCGCGCGCAACTCGTCGCCGCCGCCGTCGACCACGATCACGTCGCCCGGCCCCACCATTTCCAGCGCGCGGTGAATGGCGAGATTGTCGCCCGGCCGGGTTTTGATCGTGAAGGCCGTACCGACCAACCGGCCGGAGCGATGGAACGGCTTTAGACCGACCGAGCCGGCAAGCCGCGCGAGGTTGTCGGAGATGATGGAGGTCGGCGCGACCTTGAACGCCTCGATCAGTGCCGCCGGCGGCTTGGCCACAGTGGTCGCCACAATGTTGATGGTCATGCTGATCAATCCCCCTGTCGCCGGGCGCTGGCCGCCCGCGCTGTTGTTGACATCAGGATTGCACAGGAAGGGGCGCCTTGCCCATCGCATTCCCGTCGATCAGCCATAACAGAACAGGATAGCGAGAAAGCGCCATTTGCGACGATGTGAAACGCAAGCGAGGGAAATGGCGATCCCGGCATGACTCGAACATGCGACCTACGGTTTAGGAAACCGCCGCTCTATCCAGCTGAGCTACGGGACCGCGTAAGCTGCCTCATACCAGAGCGGGCCAGCCGTCGCCAGCCGGGCGAAATGTCATATTTGGGCTGGTGGCGAACGGGCTTCCGGCAAGCCGGCGTCAGGCGAGGAACCGCAGATCGGGCTTGGCGAAGGCCCGAACATCGGCCGCGCCCTTTCTTTCAGCCGTGCCCTTCCTGGCCGATTTCAGTTCGACCGATAGCGCAAGGCACCGCCGCAGCGCGGTGTCGGCCTCCTTCATCTGGTTGCGCAGTTCGCGCTTGTCGAACGGGGTGAGCGCGGGGTCGCCGAGGCGGCTCCATGCGCCGGCGAGCCACCCTTGCAAGGTGGCGATGTGCTGGTGGATTTCCGGCTCGGTCATCCGCGCGGGCTGGCCTCAATGTGCTGCCGCGAAGTGTAGTGCTAATTCGGCCCTGCCCCAACAGAACAAAGGCCGATCCACGTAGTTGCACGGATATGCGGATGCGACGGCGCTACTGCGCCTCGCTCGGCTTGGCGCCCGACGCTTCGACCAGCTTCGCCACCCGCGGCAGGTCGGCCGCGAACAGGCGGGCGTGCGCTTCCGGCGACAGGTCCTTGTCGGGAAACGGCACCGTGCCGAGTTGCTTGAACTTGGCCACGACATCGGGATCGGTGACCGCCTTGCGCAGCGCGTCGTTCAGCGCGGCGATGATCTCCTTCGGCGTGCCCTTGGCCACATAGAGCCCGTGCCACATGGTGTAGTTGATCTCGGGCATGCCGAGCTCGGCCGTGGTCGGCACGTCCTTCAGTTCGTCGAGCCGCGTCGTCGAGGTGATGGCGATGCCGTGCAGCGACCCGCTCTGCACCTGTTGAATCGCGTTGGTCACCTGGTCCCAGAGCAGATCGATCTGCCCGGCCAGCAAATCGGTGATCGCCGGATTGGAGCCGCGATAGGCGACAAAGGTCGGCTTGAAGCCGAGAACATTGCCCATCATGACCCCGCAAAGATGGCTGTTGGTGCCGATGCCGCCATGGGCGAAATTGGCTTTGCCGCCTTGTGACTTGATCCAGGCGATGAAATCCGCCGGCTTCTCGCCGGGGATCGACTTGCGTCCGACCAGCAGCATCGGCGCATTGTTGACGAGGCCGACCGCCTCGAAATCCTTCTCGGTGTCGTAGCGCAGGTTGACGAACAGGCTGGGCGCGGCGATCAGCCCCACATGATTGATCAACACGGTCGCGCCATTGGGTTCGGATCGCGCAACGCGCTCGTTGGCGCGGGTGCCGCCGGCGCCGACCACGTTCTCGATCACGACTGGCTGGCCCAGCGTGCGCGACATCTGGTTGCCGATCAGCCGCGCCACGGTGTCGGTGCCGCCGCCGGCCGAGTAAGGCACGACCAGCGTTACCTGGCGCGAGATCGCCTGCGCGAAAGCGCCGCTCGTGCCGATGATCGACAGCAGGCTTGCCGCCAGCCACGCGATGCCGGTGAACCGTGAAATCATGGAACGCCCTCCCTGCATTTCTTTTGGGCGAATCGTATCGTCCTGAAGAGGCCGAAAGCAACCGCCGCGCCCCCATGATCGCAACCAAACCCGGGCACGCGTCCGAAAAAACAGAGGCAATTCAAGCCCCCTTGAACGCAATACAGGCAAATCCGGGGCCTGCCGGAAAAATGCCCGGTTCCGGGGTGACAAGCCGTTCGGGAATGGGCGACAATCTCTCGGAAATTGTGGTGTGAGAATTCTACCCTTGGGAACCGCTTCAGGCGCGTCGCTTTCTGTTGCCGCGGTCGCCGGCCTGCTGACGCTGGCGCCGGTGAGCGCGCATGCGCAGTGGTGGCGCAGCACGCCGGCCGATTTCGAGGATTGCGCGGCGGCTGCCGAGAAGTCGGCGAACAAGGAAGAGAAGGCTTCAAGGCTTTCCGAGTGCAACGCCAAGTTCGCCGGCCGCCGCAAGCCCGGCGGCGGCTACAGTTATTTCGATTTCATGCAGAACCGCAATTTCGACATTGCGGGCCCGAACCCGACGCCGGAAGAGCAGAAGAAGATTGACGAAGCGTACATCGTCTATCTCGAGAACGAGCGCCGCAACACCGCCGCTGCGGCCCTGGCTGCGAAACACCAGGAACAGCAGCAACAGCAGTTGCAGCGGGTCTCGCTGAAGGGCGATGAAAAGGTGCCGGTGCCGGTGGCCAGCCCCGCCAAGCAGGCCGCGCGTGCGGCAAGCGACGCGCCGCCGCGGACGCGCTCGCTGTCCATGTCCGGCTGTCCGAAGGGCACCTTCTCCTGCGACTGGCCACGGCTGTCCGAGGGCATCAACGACATCAAGAAGATGTTCGTCGGCTCGCCGAACAAGGGCAAGAAGGGCTGACGCAGCCGACTACTGCGGCGGCGGCTTCTTGGACTTTTGCTTCGGGCGCGGCGCCGGCGTGGTGATGGTGGCGCCGGAGTCGCCGCGGCTTTCCTGCAGCCGCCTGTCATAGCCGGGCGACGGCGACACCGTCGGCGGCACGGCGCTCGCGGGCGAGAGAGCGGCGCCAAGCGCAATCGCCGCAAGAGCTATTCCGATGCTTCTCATATCGAACCTCCGTTTGATCGGGAGACTTGCGCCGCTTCCGCGCGATTTCAAGGCAGACGCTTCAACCCCGGATCTGTTCCGGCGTCAGGCCCGGCGAGCCCTTGCCGTCGGCCTCGGCTTTGCGGATCAGCTCGACGATGCGGCGCGACAGCGGCGCGGCGAGCCCGCGCCGCTCGGCGATTTCGGTGATGACGCCCTGCAGATAATCGATCTCGGTGCGGCGGCCGCGCTGCAAATCTTCCCACATCGACGAGCGCGCCTCGGGATCGATCTTCATGGTCCGGCCGAGCACGATTTCGAACAAGCGCATCGGGCAATCGCAGCAGCGGCGGAATGAAGCTGACCGGAAGCGGCGCCGCCGAAACCGGCTTGATGCCTTCCGCCCTGATCGCGGCGAGCGCCTCCGCCACCTGATCGGCATAGAGCCTGCGCCACGCCCGTTGCGACAGCTGCGCCCTTAGCGGCAGGTTGGCGAGCGCATTGAGCGCGTTGTTCAGATTGAACAGCAGCTTGCCCCATTGCACGCCCGCGATGTCATCGGTGGCGCGCACCTTCAATCCCGCTACGGAGAGCTTTTCCGAGGTAGCCGCTTCGTCGCGCTCGATCACGATGTCGCCTGAGGTGGCGCGGTGAAACCGACCCTCGCCAAGCGCAATCACATTGTAGGGCACCATGCCGCCGAGCACGCGGCGGCCGGGCAGCTTTTCGCGGAGAGCCGCGGCATTGCCGACGCCGTTTTGCAAGGAGACGATCACGGCGTCCGCCGGCGCATGGCGCGCGATGATCTCAGCCATTTCGGCGGTGTCGGCGCTTTTCACCGTAACCAGCACAATGCCGACTTCGGCGAAGACTGAAGGATTTTCCGACAAGGCGAGCTGGCCCGCCGCAAGCCGCTGGTCGGCACCGTCAAAGCTGGTCAGGCGCAGCCCGTGCGCCTCGATTTCCGCGATCACCCGCGGCCGCGCCAGCAGCGCCACGCGGCGGCCGCCCGAGGCCAGCATGCCGCCGACGAAGCAGCCGATGCTGCCGGCGCCGGCGATGCCGATCGGCCGTTCAGAATTCATTCAGCTGCCTCCATGCAACGGTTCGATAGCAGAAGCGGAACCGGTTGCCTATCGAAGGCAGCGTCGTCCCGCGCCTTGTAACCTTCATGCGGCGACAGTTATCCTTTCACCGCGGGGCACGGCAGTTTGCGGGAGACCATCATGGGTTTGCTCGACGTATTGAACGGCATGCAGAACGGCCCGCGCGGCCCCTCCAAGCCAGCTACGGATTCCGGCGGCGGCATGTCGCCGATGACAATGGCGATCCTGGCGCTGCTCGCCTGGAAAGCGGTCAAGCATTTTGGCGGCAGCCAGCCGGGCGCAGCGCCTGCGCCCGGGTCAGGCGCCCTCGCCGAAGACGATCAATGCCGGCCTGCCCGGCGCCGGCGGTGGCGGCTTGGGTGACTTGCTGAAGGGCGGCCTCGGCGGCCTGCTCGCGGGCGGCGCGGCCGGCAGCGTCCTGTCCGGCGGGCTCGGCGATCTCATGAAGCAGCTGCAGCAGGGCGGCCAGGGCGACGCGGCCAATTCATGGGTCGGCAAGGGCCAGAACAAGGCGATCGCGCCCGGCGATCTCGCCAGTGCGCTCGGCGCCGACCAGATCAACGCCATCGCGGCGCAGGCCGGTCTGTCGCGCGACGATCTGCTCAAGGGCCTCAGCCAGTATCTGCCCGACGTGGTCGATCATCTCACGCCGGACGGGCGGCTGCCGGACGCCAATGAACTTCACGGTCGTCTGTAGACGAAAAGGGGTCACACCATGAGCGGCATCATCTGGATCATCGTCGTCGGCTTCGTCGCCGGGATCATCGCGCGCATGCTGTCGCCGGGGCCGAACAATCCGAGCGGGTTCATCCTGACCACGGTGCTCGGCATTCTCGGCGCGTTCCTGGCGACCTGGATCGGCCAGGCGATCGGCCACTACGGCCCCGATCAGGGCGCCGGCTTCATCACCGCCACCATCGGCGCGCTGATCGTGCTGTTCATCTGGAACCGGCTGGTCGCAAGGGGCGCGATACCGGATTGGAATAAATGACGGCGTTCAGCCGTCATCCCGGGGCGCGCATTAGCGCGAACCGCAGATGCGCAATTGCGCATCGGGGAATCTCGAGATGCTCCGCGGTCTCGTCGCTAATGACGCGATGGCCCGGAATGACAGCCCTCACTGAGTCAAATGCATCCCCGCATCCATGCGGACGTACTCGCCGGTCATCTGGCCGGATTGCGGCAGCGCCAGGAAACACACCAGCTGCGCGATATCGTCGGCCGTTGACGCCGTCTTCAGCGGCGCCCGCGCCATCGCGAGTCGCGCACCTGCTTGGCGCCGTCTACGCCGCGGCCCTTGGTGAACCAGGCCGTGTCGATATAGCCGGGACACACGGTGTTGACGCGGATCAGCGGCGCCAGCGCGCGCGCCAGCGATTGCGTCATCGTGTTGAGCGCGCCCTTGCTCGCGGCATAGGCCACCGACGAGCCGCCGCCGCTGAAATGCCGGCGATCGACGACACGTTCACCACCGCCGACGCACGGCCTGACGCCTTGGCGCCGGCCTCCAGCAACGCGCGCGCGGCGCGGATCATCTGGAACGGGCCGATGGTGTTGACGGCATAGATGCGCTGAAAATCCTCCGCCGACAGCCCGTCCATATTGTCATGCGGCACATGCTTGGTGGTGCCGGCATTGTTGACGAGAATGTCGAGCTTCGCCCAGCCGCCCACGGCAGCGACGATCTTCTTGCAGTCCTCGTCGCGCGAGACGTCGCCCTGCACCACCAGCACCTCGGCGCCGGCCTTGCGGCAGAGATCGGCGGTCTCTTCGGCTTCCTTCTTGCTGTTGGAATAGTTGACGGCGATCTTGCCGCCGCCCTTGGCCAGAATGGCCGCGGTCGCAGCTCCCAGCCCCGAAGCCGACCCCGTCACGATCGCGCACAAACCATCCTTGGACATTCGTTTCCTCTTGTTGTTTTGAGCCTGAAATTCAGCATGGTCCGGAAAAGTGGGTACCGGTTTTCCGACAAAGACCATGCTCAAATAGAGCGCCGGTGGCATACCATATCGCGCGGCAAAATCCCCGCAAATCGATACTCCGCTCGATGGAATAAGCATCGCCGGAGCGGCGCATTCCGGCGGCGCAAGCGGCCCTGCTTCCGGCGCTTGTCAGGCCTATGGCTTTTCCCCATCATAAAGCGCAAGAAAAGACCGCGCCCGGCCGGGCGGAAACCCTCGGCCCGAGGTCGCCAATCAACATCGGGGAGCGCCGTGGCGGAGAGTGAGAACATTGTCGTCGAGACCGCGGAGAAAATCTTCGCCGACCTCGCCGATGCCCAGACCATCAATCGCGACAAGAAGGGCGACTGGAAAGCGCCGCTGTGGCAGGCGCTGAGCGAGGCAGGCTTGCCGCTCGCCTGGGTGCCCGAGGAGCAAGGCGGCTCCGGCGCGAGCCTCGCCGAAGGCTTTGCGGTGCTCAATGCCGCCGGCCGCCACGCCATCGCCGTCCCGCTGGCCGAAACCATGCTTGCCGGCTGGCTGCTGGCGCAGGCGAAAATTTCCTCGCCCGAAGGCGAGATGACCGTGATCCCGGCAACGCCGAAGGATCGCATCACAGAGAATGCCGACGGCACCCTCTCCGGCCGCGCCCGCAGCGTGCCCTTTGCCAAGGCGGCAAAACATTTCGCCGTGCTGGCCGGCAACTCGATTGCGCTGGTCGACGCCGCAAAATGCCGGATCGAGCCCGGCATCGGCCTTGGCGGCGATAACAGCGACATCGTCGTGCTCGACAAGGTCGAGCCGAAGACGACCAAGCCCACGCCAAAAGGCTTTGACCAGGCGCAGCTGATGCTGATGGGCGGCGTGGTGCGTTCGCTCCAGATCGCAGGTGCCCTGGAGGCGATGCTCGACATCAGCGTGCGCTATTCCAACGAGCGCGTCGCCTTCGAGAAGAAGATCTCGAAATTCCAGGCGGTGCAGCACAATCTGGCCAAGCTCGCCGGCGAATCCGCCGCAGCGCTTGCGGCCGCCACTTCCGCCGCCGACACCATCGCGAACTCAAAAGGTTTCGATGACGCCTGGTTCCTTGAAGCCGCCGCCGCAAAGATCCGATGCTCGGAGGCGGCCGAAAAGGGCGGCGCGATCGCCCATCAGGTGCACGGCGCCATCGGCTTCACCAACGAACACATCCTGCACCGTTTCTCGTTGCGGGCGCTGGCCTGGCGCGACGATTTCGGCTCGGAAAGCTACTGGGCCGTCGAGCTCGGCAGACTGGTTGCCGATCGCGGCGCCGATGAATTGTGGCCGCTGGTGGCCTCGCGCTGATCAAGAGATACGAGACACACAATGACCGCAGCCCTCCGTTTCGATCCGATCCGCCTGCCGGAAAAGTGCGAGCAGCTCCGCAAGGAAGTGCGCGCCTTCCTCGCCGAGGAAATCGCCGCCGGCACCTTCGATCCGCACAAGCCCAACCGCGAAGACACCGACGCGCCGGAATTCTCCCGCCGTGTCGGCGCCAAGGGCTGGCTCGGCATGACCTGGCCGAAAAAATACGGCGGCCAGGAACGCTCCTTCCTCGAGCGCTACGTCGTGACCGAAGAGATGCGCGTCGCCAACGCGCCGACCCGGCGCTTCTTCGTCGCCGACCGCCAGAGCGGCCCGGTGCTGCTGAAATACGCGCCCGAGCACGTCAAGATGGATATCCTGCCGCGCATCTGCAAAGGCGAGCTGTGCTTTGCCATCGGCATGAGCGAGCCGAATTCCGGCTCCGATCTGTTCGCGGCCAAGACCCGCGCCACCAAGACCGACGGCGGCTATCTCATCAACGGCACCAAGATCTGGACCTCGTCGGCGCATATCGCCGACTACATGATCGCGATCTTCCGCACCTCGCAGCCGACCAAGGAAAACCGCCGCCACGGCCTGACGCAGTTTCTGGTCAAGATGAAGCAGCCGGGCATCCAGGTGAATCCGATCGGCCAGATCACCGGCCAGTCCGAGTTCAACGAGGTCGTCTTCACCGACTATTTCGTGCCCGACGATTACGTGCTCGGCGAAGTCGACGGCGCCTGGAAGCAGGCGACCTCCGAGCTGGCTTATGAGCGCTCTGGCCCCGAGCGCTTCCTCGAAACCTATTACGTGCTGACGGAGCTGGTCCGCGCCGTCGGCAAGAACCCGGACACCCGCTCCGCCGAAGGCATCGGCCGGCTGGTCGCGCAGGTCCACACCATGCGCCGCATGTCGGTTTCGGTCGCGGGCATGCTGCAGGCCGGCAAGGAGCCGGTGGTGGAGGCTTCGATCGTCAAGGACATCGGCACGGTCTGGGAGCAGCAGCTGCCGCACCGCGTGCGCGACCTCGCCGCCTTTGTCGAGGAGACCGCCACCAATCGCGAGACGCTGGAGAAGCAGCTGTCGTTCGCGATCAAGACCGCGCCAAAACTCACCATTCAGGGCGGCACGACGGAAGTGCTGCGCGGCATCATCGCCCGCGGACTTGGTTTGCGCTAGCGCGCAGCCCGGCCTGCGCTAATTCAACGAGGAAAACTCATGACCAAGTACACCGATATCGGCGTCGAGAAGCACGGCCACGTCGGCCTGATCGAAATCCGGAAACCCCCGCTGAACTTCTTCGACGTCTCGCTGATCAACCAGATCGCGGACGCGCTGGAAGAATTCGACAAGGACATCGAGATCCGCGCCTCGGTGCTCGCCGCTTCCGGCAAGGCGTTCTGCGCCGGCGCCGACTTCTCCGATCCGAAGCGCAGGGAACAGGAAGAACAGTCCCAGCGCGATCCGGCGGCGAACCTGCCGATCAACCATCTCTATGTGCAGGCCGTGCGCATCTTCCGCAACAAGAAGCCGATCGTTGCTGCCGTGCACGGCGCCGCCATCGGCGGCGGGCTGGGCCTTGCGGTCTCGGCGGATTTCCGCGTCACCTGCCCGGAAGCGCGCTTTGCGGCGAACTTCACCAAGCTCGGCTTCCATCCGGGCTTTGGTCTCACCGCCACGCTTCCCGAACTGGTCGGCAAGAACAACGCGGAGCTGATTTTCTACACCAGCCGCCGCGTCACCGGCGAGGAAGCCACGAAAATGGGCCTCGCCAATATCTGCGTGCCGCAGGACCAGGTCCGCGCCGAGGCGATGAAGCTCGCGGGCGAGATCGCCGAATGCTCCCCGCTCGGCCTGATCTCCACCCGCGCCACCATGCGCGCCGGCCTTGCCGACCGCGTGCTCGCCGCGACCAACCACGAGCTGATCGAGCAGAACAAGCTGCGCGCGACGGAGGATTTCAAGGAAGGCGTGAAGGCGACGGCCGAGCGCCGCGTCGCGAACTTCAAGGGGCGATGATTGTCGCCCCGGCGAAGGCCGGGGCCCATACGCCGCGGCCTGTCGATCAAGAACAAGGGGCCAGTTGCCTTTGCCGCAACTGGCCCTGTGGTTATGGGTCCCGGCCTTCGCCGGGACGACGGTATTGTTACGTCGAGCGTGAACGTCACCCCGCAAAGATCGAAGCTATCGCCTTCGACCTTGCACCCCTTCGCCTTCGCGGCCTCGCCGCACCCTGGCAACGTCCGTCAACCTCGAAACGACAGCCCCGTCATCAGATCGACCGGCCCCTTCACGAAAGCGGAACGTCGCATTCGGCAGCTTCGAGCATCGGAGTGCCGTCGTCGCCGTGCGTCACCGCCACGCCGATGATCTTGCCCCAATGCTCGGCCAGCGCCTGCTGGCTCCGGGCTCTGCATCTCCACATCGCGTCAGCGCCAGCGTCGTGTCCTTGCGGATGTGCTTCTGCCAGTCCGGCCCGGCCGGCGGATAGGTGCCGAGCACGTCATCGCTGCCGTCGGTGTGGTTGAACTCGATGAAGGCGGCGCGGCAGTCGCGCGGATGCAGCTGCACGCCGTGATAGGGCGCGTGCGTGATGACGTTTGCTGTGCGCACGCCCATCGCATTGGCCTTGGCGCCGCGCGCGTCCGGGTCTTCGCAGCAGAAGATCGCCATGTAGCCGCCGCGGTTGCCGGTCTTGTCGAGGAAGCGGCCGGCCGCGGTGCCGCCTTGCGTGGGCGCCACGACTTCCAGCAGGATGGTGTCGACCGGCAGCAGCGCGTTCTCCAGCCCGTATTTTGCGACATTGCCGTCGCGGTAACAGATGCTGAGACCCATGATCGCGGCGATATCCGAGATCACCGGCTCCAGGTGCGGCGCGACCAGGCAGATCTGCCGCAGGCGCATGTACTCGGCCATGCCTAGGCTCCCTGGAATGCCGGCTTGCGCTTCTCGACAAAGGCCTTTGCCGCTTCCTTGTGATCGGTGGTCTCGCCGGCGCGCGTGTGATGGAACGCCTCGCCGTCGAAGCAGGCTTCCAGCGACATCGTCTCGGCATTGTTGATGTTGCGCTTGATGAAGCCGAGCGCGATCGACGGCCCCTGCGCCAGCGACATCGCCAGCTCGCGCGAAGCCTCCTCGACTTCCGCATCCGGCACCACCTTGGTGACCATGCCGAGATTGAAGGCCTCCTGCGCGGTCAGCACCGGCGACAGCAGATAGAGCTCGCGCGCCTTGGCGCTGCCGAGCAGCTGGGTGAGGAAATAGGTGCCGCCGTAATCGCCGGAGAAGCCGACCTTGGCGAACGCCGTCGTGATCTTGCAGGAGGCGCTGGCTACGCGCAGATCGCAGGCCAGCGCGATCGACAGGCCGGCGCCTGCGGCGGCGCCATCGAGCTGCGCCACCACGGGCTTTGGCATCTGGTGCAGGATGCGCGAGACTTCCATGCCCTTGCGCAGGTTGGCCAGCTTGGCCTCGAACGGCAGCGGCGCCCGCCCCTCCGCCATCGACTTGACGTCGCCGCCGACGCAGAAGGTGCCGCCGGCGCCCTTGATCAGCACCGCGCGCACCTCGTGGTCCGTCAGCCGCGCGCCGCGCCGCCTCGACCAGGCCGCGCGTCATGTCCGGATTGAGCGCATTGCGCCGATCCGGCCGGTTCATGGTGATGGTGAGCAAGCCCTTGTCGAGATTTTGGAGGACCATTTCGTTTGCGCTCATGGGTTGCCTTTGTTGTTATTGGCTTCATCGTCATTGCGAGGAGCGAAGCGACGAAGCAATTCAGCTTCCGGGCTCGATGCTTGCTTCGCTCGCAATGACGGTCTCAGGGCATTTCTTCACCAGCGGGCAGCGCGACAGTTCCAGCGGCTGGAACGCATCGTTGCCGGCGACCGTGCCGACCAGCTTGTAGTAGTCCCAGCGCCCCTTGGACTCCGACGGCTTCTTGACCTCGAACAGGTACATGTCGTGCACCATGCGGCCGTCCTCGCGGATCTTGCCGTTCTTGGCGAACATGTCGTTGATCGGCGTCTCCTTCATCACCTTGATGACGGCGGCCGGATCGGTGGTGCCGGCGGCCTTCACCGCCTTCAGGTAATGCAGGACCGAGGAATAGACGCCGGCCTGCGCCGTCGTCGGCGGCCGCTGCTTGTTGCGCTCCATGAAGCGCTTCGAGAACGCCCGCGTCTCGTCGTTGAGATCCCAGTAGAAGCCTTCCGACAGCAGCAGGCTCTGCGCGGTCTCGAGGCCGATCGCGTCGATGTCGGTGACGAAGACCAGCAGCGGCGAGGCCTTCTGGCCGCCCTTCATCAGGCCGAACTCGGCGGCCTGCTTGATGGCGTTGATGGTGTCGCCGCCGGCATTGGCAAGGCCGATCACCTTGGCCTTGGAGGCCTGCGCCTGCAGCAGGAAGGACGAGAAGTCCGATGTGTTGAGCGGATGACGGACGCTGCCGAGCACCTTGCCGCCGTTCTTCGTCACCACATTGGTGGTGTCCTTTTCCAGCGCCTGTCCGAAGGCATAGTCGGCGGTCAGGAAGAACCAGGTGTCGAGGCCGGACTTGACGGCCGCAAGGCCCGGTCACGTTGGCCTGTCCGTAGGTGTCGTAGGTGTAGTGCACGGTGTAGGGACCGCAGGCCTCGTTGGTGAGCGCGATCGTGGCCGGCCCGTTGAAGATGATGAGCTTGTTGCGCGCCTTGGCGATCTCGCCGGCGGCCAGCGCCGTGGCTGACGCCGCGACGTCATAGATCATCTCGACGCCCTGGTTGTCGAGCATGTCGCGCGCGAGGCTGGCGGCGACGTCGGCCTTGTTGAGATGATCGGCGGCGATGATCTCGATCTTGCGGCCGAGCACTTCGCCGCCAAAATCCTCCGCCGCCATTCTTGCCGCGGTCTCGCTGCCCGGGCCGGTGATATCGGCGTAAAGCCCGGACATGTCGAGGATGCCGCCGAGCTTGAGCGGCGGCTTGCCCTGCGCCAGTGCCGCGTGCGACGACATCGCGAGCGCGCAGGCGAATGCGCCCGCAAGTATCCGTTTCATGAAATCCTCCCTTGATATTCGCGCCGCCTTGCTGGCGGCTTCGACGTTGCCGCGATCATGCCGCATGGCCTGGGGCGCAGCAACAGCCGCTCACACGTCTTGCGCGGCGCCTATTTCCGCTAGCGGAATGATTGCGCGGTGCTGGCCAGTGGCTTCATCCTTCGAGACGCGGCTGCGCCGCTCCTCAGGATGAGGTCTGGCAGCACGCTCTGACCCTCAGTGAGGAGGCTCAGCGCCGTCTCGAACCATGGGCCGTCAGCGCTCGTCAAAGCCCCTTGCCCGGCACGTGGTTGATTTCGAGCCGGATGCCGTCGGGGTCCTCGAACAGCATCGAGTAGTAGCCGGGCGCCCAGGAATCCTCGCGCGGCGCGCGGATGATTGTGGTGCCGATCGAGGTGAGGAAGCCATGCAGCTCGTCGACATCGGCGCGCTCGCGGGCGCGGAAGCAGAGGTGATGCAGCCCGACGCGGTTCTGGTCGAACGGCAGCGCCCGCGTTTTCCGGCGACGGCGCGCGGATTGCGACGGCGGTGCGGCCGCCGACGCAGTAATAGACCTGGTCGGAATCGATCATCGGCTTCAGCCCGAGGAACGGCAGCAGCTTTCCATAGAACTCGCGCGCACGGGCGAAATTCGACGCGGTCAGGAAAATATGCGCGATGCCATTGATCTCCATCGTCTCCCCCTTCGACGCGATTTCGGATAGTTTTGCCCTGATGTCGCCAGCATACAGACCTCGCGCCATCGATGTCGAATCCGCAACCCGCTCCTCGCAGCGCTCGCATTCGCTGCTTGCGGGCAGCGCAGCGCTAGCCGCGCCCTGCTCGTTCGAGCCGCAGGGCGAAGGCCGCGTCGCCGCCGTGATCGACGCGCGCAGCTTTCGTCTCGCCGACGGCCGCGAGATCAGGCTTGCCGGCATCGAGCCGGTCCCGGCCGATACGGCCAAGCGCACCGCAGCGCTGTCGGCCATTGTCGCCGGCCGCGACGTCACGCTCGCGCGGCGATGACGATGCGCCGGATCGCTACGGCCGCCAGACCGCCTTCGCCTTCGTCGCGGGCGAAGACAGTTCGGTGCAGGCGATGCTGCTCGCGCAAGGCGAGGCGTTTGCCGCCGCCGATATCCCGACAAGGACTGCGCGGCCGCGCTGCTGCGCCGCCGAGGCGGCCGGGCGGGAGGCGAAAAAGGGCATTTGGGCCGGCCCCTCGGCCACAAAAAACGCGGAAAGTGTCGGCGATATTTTGGCTGGGAATGGGCGCTTTATGCTGGTTGAAGGCAGGGTTCTGTCGGTCCGGCAGGCCGGGGCAACGACTTACCTGAACTTCGGCCGGAACTGGACACGGGACTTCGCTGTGACTATTTCACGGCGCATGTTACCGTCTCTTGAGGCGGCCGGCATGGCGCCTAAGTCCCTCGAGAATCGACGGATTCGGGTTCGCGGCTTCATCGAGACGCGGACCGGGCCGCAGAATTGAATTGCTCCGGGTGGGACAGCTCGAAGTGCTTGGGGCGAACTAAAGCCACGAATGAAGAAGTGCGGCTTGGTGACAGGGACGGCGGGACAGGCAAACGGGACGGACAAGGCCGCCGCCTTTGGGCTGCGCCCGCTGCTGCTGTGCGCCGCGGCCGCCCTGTCCGGCTGCGGCGACATGAGCCGGTTTCCAGACGCCGGGGCCGACGCTGTCGGGCACGCCGACCAAGCCGAACCGCACCGTGGCGCAGACGCCGGCCTCCGAGCGCGAGCATGAGCGCATCCTTGACCTCCTATGGCGGCGTCTATGACGACCCGAAGCTGGAGGCGCTGATCGGCAAGACGGTCGACCGGCTGGTCGCCGTCTCCGACCGGCCCGAGCAGGCCTATCGCGTCACCATCCTCAATTCCGGCGCGGTCAACGCCTTTGCGCTGCCGACCGGCCAGCTCTATGTCACGCGCGGCCTCGTCGCGCTCGCCAGCGACACCTCCGAATTGTCGTCCGTGCTGAGCCACGAAATGGCGCATGTGCTCGCCAAGCACGCCTCGATGCGCGAGGACCAGGCGCGGCAGGCCGCCGTGGTGACGCGCGTCGTCACCGACATGAGCAACGACCCGGATTTCGACCGCGCTGGCGCTGGCCAAGACCAAGCTGACGATGGCGAGCTTCTCGCGCGCCCAGGAGTTCGAGGCCGACGGCATCGGCGTCGGCATCTGCCGCCGCGCGCGCAGTTCGATCCTTACGGCGCGGCGCGCTTCCTGTCGGCGATGGAGCGCAATGCGGCGCTGAAGGCCGGCAAGACCTCGCTCGATCCGCGCGCGCAGGATTTCCTGTCGTCGCATCCGGCAACGCCCGAGCGCGTGCAGAATGCGCAGACCAGCGCGCGGCAATACGGCTCCCCGCAAAGCGGCGAGCGCGACCGCGAGACCTATCTCGCCGCGATCGACAACATCGTCTACGGCGAAGACCCCAGCGAAGGCTTCGTGCGCGGCCGGCGTTTCCTGCATCCAAAACTCGGCTTCACCTTTGCCGCGCCCGACACCTTTACGCTCGACAACACCGCGCAGGCCGTGATCGGCGTGCGCGACGGCGGCACGCAGGCGATGCGCTTCGACGTGGTGCGCGTGCCGGCCGAGCAGTCGCTGCGGCGACTATCTCAATTCCGGCTGGATGGAGAATGTCGACAAGGCCTCGACCGAGGAGTTGACCATCAACGGTTTTCCGGCGGCGTCCGCCACCGCCCACGGCGACCAGTGGCACTTCAAGGTCTATGCGCTGCGCTTCGGCAGCGACGTCTATCGCTTCATCTTCGCCTCGCGGCAGAAGATCCACCGAGAGCGAGCGCAACGCGCGCGAGACCGTCAATTCCTTCCGCCGCCTGACGCTGGAGGAAATCCAGGCCGCCCGTCCGCTGCGCCTCAAGGTCATCACCGTGCAGCCCGGCGACACCGTGGAATTGCTGTCCCACCGCATGGCCGGCATCGACCGCCCCACCGAGCGCTTCCGCATCCTGAACGGGCTCGAAGCGCACGCGCAGGTCAAGGTGCGCGACAAGGTGAAGATCGTCGTCGACTAGCCACCACTGTCGTCCCGGCGAACGCCGGGACCCATAACCCCCAAATCCAATTGTTGTAGCTCGCTGTAGCTCCAGCGATCCATATCCACCGCGCACCGTGGTTATGGGCCCCGGCTTTCGCCGGGGCGACAGTTGATATATGATCGATATATGCTTGGGTTGGACGGTGAGCCCTCGGCTCGCCGCGGAATGAGGGATATCTTGAAAGCGAAGACACCGACCAAACGTCGGGCCAAGGGAACTGACGAGGACGGCACCCTCACCGACCGGGCCTATCGCGAGCTGGAGGAGATGATCGTCACCCTGCAATTGTCGCCGGGGACGGTCCTGTCGGAGCAGGCGCTGGCGCAGCGGCTGAAGATCGGCCGCACGCCGATCCGCGAGGCGTTGCAGCGGCTGGCGCGCGACGGCCTCGTCGTGATCATGCCGCGGCGCGGCATCATGGTCTCCGAGATCAATCTGCGGCTGCAGCTGCGTCTGCTCGAGGTGCGGCGCGAGCTGGAGCGGCTGATGGCTTCGCTGGCGGCGGAGCGCGCCACGCCGGAGGAGCGCACCGAGTTCGCCGAAGTGGCGAAGGCCATGATGGAGGCGGCGGCCAAATCCGACGACATCGCCTTCATGCGGCTCGACCAGCGCTTCAACGTGCTGGTCGCGACCGCGGCCCGCAACGAATTCGCCCGGCGCTCGATGGGACTGATGAACGCGCTGTCGCGCCGGTTCTGGTACCAGCACTACCAGGAAGTCGCCGACCTGCCGCTGGCCGCCAAGCTGCACGCCGCGGTCGCCGAAGCGGTGGCGCAGAAGAAGGTGAAGGCCGCAGGCGCGGCCTCCGACAGGCTGATCGACTACATCGAGGATTTTGCGCGCAAGACGCTCGATACCTGAGCATGATCCCGGAAAAGTGGGTACCGGTTTTCCGACAAGGATCATGCTCAAAAAATAAGATCAGTCGAACGTGATGACGCTGCGGATGGTCTCGCCGCGCTTCAACGCCGCAAAACCCTCGTTGATTTCTTCCAGCTTGATGCGGCGCGAGATCATCTCGTCGAGCTTCAGCTCGCCGTCGAGATAGGCGCGCGCCAGCAGCGGAAAATCGCGGCGCGGGCGGGTGTTGCCGTAGCTGACGCGGCGGATGCGCTTCTCCTGCATCAGCGAGCCCCAGCGGAACGACACGTCGTTGTTGACGTCGACCTTGCCGAGCCAGATCACCTGGCCGCCCGGGCGCACCGCTTCGGTGGTGTTGCGGAATGCCACGGCACTTCCGGCGGCCTCGATCACGACATCGACGCCGCGACCGCCGGTCACGCGCTTGCCGAACGCGGCCGACATCTTCCTTCGATGCATCGACGCCTTCGGTCGCGCCCATTTTCGCGGCCAGCACCAGCTTCGCCGGATCGAGATCGACCGCGATGATGGCGCCCGCGCCCGCGAGCCGCGCGCCCTGCACGGCGGCGAGCCCGACCGCGCCGCAGCCGATCACCATCACGGTGTCGCCATGCGCGATGGCGCCGAGATTGAGCGCGGCGCCGACGCCGGTCATCACGCCGCAGCCGATCAGGCAGGCGCGGTCGAACGGAATCTCCTTCGGCACGGGGATCGCCTGCTGATCGCTGACGATGCAGTACTCGCCGAACGCTCCCAGGAACATCAACTGGCGCAGCTCGCCGCCGCCGGCGAGCGAGGTGCGCATGCCGCCGTCGAACGCGACCCCCTTCGGCCCCTCGCCGAGATACTGCTCGCACAGGATCGGCGCATCGCGATCGCAGTAGAAGCAATGCCCGCAATTGCGGATTCCACGACAGCACGACATGGTCGCCGGCCTTGACGCCGCGCGCCGCAGCGCCGGTGCGCTCGACGACACCGGCGGCCTCATGGCCGAGCACGATCGGCATGGGATAGCGCAGCGAGCCGTCGATCACCTCGAGATCGGTGTGGCAGAGCCCGGCGGCGCGGATCCGCACCAGCACGTCGGTCGGCTGCAACTCCGCCGGCGGTGACGGTCTCGATCGACAGCGGCGTTTTCGCCGCATGCAGCACGGCGGCCTTGTATTGCAGGGTCATTCAGGCCGCCTTGTTGGGAAGCGCCGTCAGCGCAAGGTCGATATCGTCCGACGTCATTTCCCATTCATTGTCGAAATTGGCAACCACCGCCTGCATGAAATCCTCGGCCGCCGCCTTCGCAGCGTCCTTGTCGCCGAGATGGTCGACCAGCAGCGCCAGCGCGAGCTGGCGCGGCTCCGGTCCCTCATAGCTCCACTCAAAGCCGTTCTTGCTGTACTCCGCCACTGACGTAGCGGGATCGAGCGGCTTGCCGTCGACGGTCACCTTGACGCCGTCGATGGTGCGGTCTCCGACATAGCGTTTCATGCTGCTCTCCTCTCTCCGTGCACGCATGCATTACGAGGCGGTCTCGATCTGGCCGGCGATCACCCGCATGACGTTGCGGTCGCGATGCGCCTGCGCCAGCGTACCCGAAAACATCACCTCGCCGCGCTCCAGAACATAGATGCGGTCGGCGTAATCAGGAATATGGTGGACGTTGGATTCGGCGATCAGCACGCCCTTGCCCATGGCGCGGATCGAGGCGACGCCCTCCGCGATCAGCGGGAATGATCGCCGGCGACAGCCCCTCGAAGGGCTCGTCGAGCAGCAGCAGTTTTGGATCGAGCGTCAGCGCGCGGGCGATCGACACCATCTTGCGCTCGCCGCCCGACAGCTGCGCACCGCCGCGCGCCAGATACTGCTTCAGCTTTGGAAATACCGTGTAGGCCTCTTCGATGCGGGCGCTGGCGGGACGGCCGGTCGGCCGCGTCCAGGTCGACAGCTCGATATTCTCCGCCACCGTCAGATCGGCATAGACCTCGGATTCCTCCGGCGCGAAGCCGATGCCGGCTTGCGCGATCTGCCAGGTCGGAAGCTTCGTCAGGTCGGCGCCGTCAAGGGTAATGCCGCCCGACAACGGGCGGCGATAGCCCATGATGCTGCGAAACGTCGTGGTCTTGCCGGCGCCGTTGCGCCCGACCAGGCAGACCAGTTCGCCCGCGGCGACGGTCAGGCTGATGCCGTTGAGGATGCGGCTGCCTTCGATATCGACCTTGAGGTTCGACAGATCCAGCATCAGTGCGTCCTCTTCGCTTGCGGGCGCGTTCCGACCACGGCCGATATCATCGCCGGGTCCTTGAAGAAGGCGTCCGGCGCCATGTCGGCCAGCACGCGCGCCGGCCTGCAGCGCCACGATGCGGTGCGAATAGCGCTCGACCAGATCCATGTCGTGCTCGACCTGCACGATGGCGCGAACGCCGGCCTCCCGCGCGGCGGTGACCAGCACTTCCATGATGGCGTGCTTGTCCCCGGTCGAGACGCCGCTGGTCGGCTCGTCCAGCAGGATCACGGTCGGATTGAGCGCAAAGGCGCTGGCGATATCGAGCAGCTTCTTTTCGCCTTGCGACAGCGTCGCGGCGACGGTGTCGAGCTTGCCGCGCAGGCCCAGCACCTCGGCGACGCGCTCGATGTCGGCCTGCAGAACCTCGTCGCGCCACAGCGAGCGGAAGGGATTGGCGACGCGGCGCAGCCGTGAGGCCACCGCCACCGCCAGCGTTTCGCGCACGGTCAGCGCCGGAAAAATGTTCACCAGCTGAAAGGCGCGCGACATGCCGCGCCGCGCCAGTTCCACCGGGCCGACGCCGGCAATGTCTTGGCCGAGAAAGCGCACCTCGCCCTCGGTCGGCCGCAACAGGCCGGTCACCACATTGACCAGCGTGGTCTTGCCGGCGCCGTTCGGCCCGACGATGGAGACGAACTCGCCATCGCCAACGCGGAAGGAAACATCGCGCAGCGCCACGAACGGGCCATAGCGCTTGGTGACGCTGATGGTCTCGAACAGCGGCTCGGCGGTGGCGGCTGGCGGGCTGCGGCTGCATCTCATCGCCCTCCACTGCGCCGGTTGACGAGGAAGCTCGACGGCGCCGGACAGGCCCTGCGGCATGAACACGACCAGCAGCACCAGCACGCCGCCCATCACGAAGCGCCAGTACTGCGTCACCGACATCACGAAATCCTGCAGCAGCACGAACACCAGCGCGCCGATCGCGGGGCCCGCGAACGATCCGCTGCCGCCCAGCACCGCCATGAACACGAGATTGCCGGAATGGGTCCAGTAGGCGAGTTCGGGATCGGCCAGTCCCGTGGTGACGGCGAGGATCGTGCCGCCGATGCCGCCATAGACCGCCGAGATCACGAAGGCGGCGAGCCGCATGCGAAAGATCTGCACCCCGACATAGGCGGCCTTGCCGGCGTTCTCGCGGATCGCCTTGCAGGTGCAGGCCGAACGGCGAGGCCGTGATGCGCCACATCGCGAGACCCGAGCAGCGCGAACAGCACCAGCGAATAGTAGTAGAACGGCCCGCTCAGGAACGCGGTCTTGCCGCCGCGCCACTCCATGCCGAGCAGCAGCGGCCGCAGCACGCGCATGCCCTGGTCGCCGCCGGTGACGGCGTAGAACTTGAACAGGAAGGAGTGGAACAGCATGCCGAACGCCAGGGTCAGCATGCCGAAGAAGATCCGCGTGTAGCGCACGCAGAGCAGGCCGACGACGACAGAGATCAGCCCGGACCCGAGGGCCGCGGCCAGGAGGATCAATTCAAAGCTCTTCACGCCGAATTTCGAGGTCAGCGCCGCGGCGGTGTAGGCGCCGACGCCGAGGAACAGCGCGTGCCCGAACGACAACAGCCCGGTGGTGCCGAACAGCAGGTTGAAGCCCAGCAGCGCAATGCCGTAGCCCATGAACGGCAGCATCAGCAGCAGCACATAGGGCGAGGCGAACGCCGGCAGCACCGCCATGACGGCGAGCAAGGCGAGCAGCACCCACAGCCC
Source organism: uncultured Alphaproteobacteria bacterium (assembly GCA_963726865.1). GTDB lineage: Bacteria > Pseudomonadota > Alphaproteobacteria > Rhizobiales > Xanthobacteraceae > Bradyrhizobium. The sequence continues at coordinate 23,569 of CAVSEE010000022.1, forward strand.
GTTGACGCGCGGCAGCGCGCGCGAGACGGCAGGCTGGGCGACATCGACCGAGGGGATGCTCACGCCGTCGCCTTTCCGAACAGGCCGGCGGGCCGGACAATCAGCACGATGACGACGACCAGATAGACCGACAGCATCTCCAGTTCCGGCATCAGCGAGATCGACGCCGCCCGCATCAGGCCGACGATCAGCGCGCCGACGATGGCGCCGCGCATGCTGCCGAGCCCGCCGATCACGACCACCGCAAAGGATTCCACGACCAGCTCGACCGCCATGTCGAGCGAGGCGGCGCCCGACGGCACCACCAGCGCGCCGCCGACGGTGCCCAGCATGCAGCCGACGGTGAACACCAGCGCGAAGATTTTCGAGGCGTTGACGCCGAGGCCCTCGGCCATGTCGCGATTTTCGGCGGTGGCGCGCACGATGCGCCCGGTCCTGGTCCGATCGAGGAAGAAGCCGAGCCCGACGGCGATCGCGATGCTGGCGGCGATGACCAGCAGATTATAGGTCGGCACCCGGACGCCGAGCACGTTCGCCGTGCCGTAGACCATATAGACGTTGTCCATGGTGCGCGGCGTCGCGCCCCAGAGATAGCGGAACACGTCCTGGAACATCAGCAGGAAGCCGAAGGTGATCAGCAGCTGATAGCTCTCGTCGCGCCGGTAGATCGTGCGCAGCACGCGCTCGATCGGCAAACCCACGAGGCCGATCAGCAAGGCCCGCCAGGATCAGCAGCGGAAAGAACAAGAGCGGCGGCATGCCGAGCTTGAGCGCAATGCCGACCGCCGTGATCCCGAAATAGGCGCCTAACGCATAGAACGAGCCGCAGGCGAGGTTGACGATCTTCTGCACCCCGAACACGAGCTGCAGCCCCGCGGCGACCAGGAACAGCACCGCGGCGTGGAACGTCCCGCCGAGAACGACGTCCACAAGCTCGGTCATGCCTCAGACCGGCATCTTGGCGGTCTTGATCCACTCCCAGAAATCCGCGCCCGGCGGCTTCTGCAGTTGCGTGGCGTCAAAGGTGTCGATCGAGGCCAGGGTCGGGAAATCGTACTTGTTCGTGTTGGTCGACGGCCCCTGATAAAACACCTGCTCGGCGATCTTGTCCTTGCGGAAGCGGCCCTTGCCGCCGAGGCTTTCCACCTCGAGGCCCGGCATCGCTTCGGCCACCTGCTCCTGGGTCGGCCATTTGCCGGTTGCCTTCTGCGCGGCCTCGACGCCGGCCTTGTAGGTGGCGAGCGCGAAATAGGCGCGGTCGGCTTCCCAGTGCGGCGCTTCCTTGTACTTGTCCATGTAATCCGTCACGAAGGCCTTCTGCAGCGCCGAGCGCCTGCGGGTGATCGAAGTACAGCGTGTTGTGGCCGAAGATGATGCCTTCCGGCATGAACTCCTTCTTGAGCTGGTTGATCTGCCAGCCGGCCGCCGGCAGCACCAGCTTGACGCCCTCGAACAGGCCCGCCGCGTGGCCCTGCTTCATGAACACGGGCAGGTCGGCAAACAGCATGGAGGAGAAGATCAGGTCGGGCTTGGCCGCCTTCAGCGCGGCGATATGCGAGGTCAGGTCCATGGTGCCGACCTTCGGCCATTGCTCGGCGACGTATTCCGCCTCGATGCCGTAGCGCGTCAGGATCTGCCGGAACGCCTCCCAGTTGTTGCGGCCGTAGGAATAGTCCGGATTGATGCCGGCGACGCGCTTGAACTTGCCCTTGAAGTGTTTGACCGCCAGCAGCGAGCCCATCACCGCTTCGCACTCATTGTCGGTGGAGCGGAAGACGTATTTGGAATTCGGCATCATCTCCTTGACGCCGTCCTGTGTGGTGCCGTCCCACATCACGGTCAGCGCCTGCTCTTCTTCGGCGACGGGCGCGACGCCGAGGCTGACGCCGGTCGAGATCAGGCCGTGAATGGCGTCGACCTTTTCCTGCAGGATCAGGCGCCGCAGCCGCTCGATCGTATCCTTGGGGTTGGTCTCTTCCTCGATCACAAGCTCGAACTTGCGGCCGGCGATACCGCCGGCCTTGTTCATGCGTTCCGCCGCCCACTGCACCGCGCGGATGCCGCACTCGCCGGCGGTGCCGGCGGCGCCCGAGCGCGGTGCGATGATGCCGATCTTCAGCGGCTTGTCCTGCGCCAGCGCCGGCGAAAACAGCCGCGGGCTGGCAGCGGCGACAAGGCCGGTAGCGGCGAGCGTGTTGAAATGGCGGCGCGTCAGCTTCATGGAATTCCTCCCCTTGGATCAAGGGCGCGTTGGCCGCGCGCCTGTTGCCATACCATAAATATATCAGCAACATTGCATCAAGCGCTTTTTGCGAGGCAACGCGGCAAAACAGCCCGTTGCCGAGCTAATAGATTGGTGATATATTAGGCACGGCAACCGGGAGATGCCCGGAAAAGACGATGCCTTAGAAAACAGGTGACGGAGACGAGCGATGGAACTGACCTCCAGCCCGATGACCGAGCGGCAGCGCAATTACCGGGCAAACTACCGTTATCGCATCGCCGGCTGGTACAATGGCTGGATCCACGTTGTCGTCATCTATGTGATCGGATTCACCGCGCTGTCGGTCTATTTCGCCAACATCAGCAACCTGCGCTGGTGGGAGCTGCTGATCGTTCCGGTGACGTTCCTGTTCGCCAACTTCTTCGAATGGTGGATCCACCGCTACGTCATGCACCGGCCGTCGCAGGTCAAGGCGTTCCGGGCGATCTACAACCGCCACACTCTGATGCACCACCAGTTCTTCACCGAGCAGGAGATGCGCTTCGCCGACCATCACGACTGGCGCGTGACGTTCTTCCCGCCCTACGCGCTGGTGACGTTCACCATGATGTCGATCCCGCCGGCGCTGGTGCTGGGCTTGCTGGTCTCGCCCAATGTCGGCTGGCTGCTGATCTCGACCACGACGTCGATGTACCTGATCTACGAATTCATGCACTTCTGCTGCCATGTCGACGAGAACTGGTTCGTGCGCAACATGCCCTTCGTCAACACCATCCGCCGCCACCACACCGCCCATCACAACCAGTCGATCATGATGGAGCGCAACATGAACCTGACCTTCCCGGTCATGGACTGGCTGTTCGGCACCTCCGACCTCAATCGCGGTCTGATCGGGCACGTCTTCAACGGCTACGACAGCCGCTTCGTGAAGACCGACATGCGCAAGACATCGCGGACGCCGAAGCCGATGGCAGCGCCGCCCGCGACCGGATTCGCGACGCCGGCCGAATAGTCCCGCCGCGCCACGGTAACACGATGACCGCGATCGAACCGAACTGGATTGCTTCGCTCGCTTTCGCCGCGTTTGCGACCAGCTGCGCGCTCGCCGTCCTGATCCTCGCCGGCATGTTTCCACTGCGGGCGCGACCCGATGCGGCGCGGTCGAATCTCGCGCTGCTGCTGGTGGCCGGCAACGCGCTGCTGCTGATCCTGCTGCTGGCCGGCACCGGCTTCTACGGGTTCACTGAACTGCGATGGACCACGCTGATCGTGGTCGGCGGCCTCGTGGTGCTGTTCGCGCCCGGCCTGTTCGAAGCCTTGCCGGAGCGGCTGCGCGACGGCCGCGCCGGGCTTGATCGCGCTGGCCGGCGTGCAGGCGCTGGGACTTGCCGGGCTGGCCAAGGTCGGCGGCCTTGCCTGGACCAACCTTTCCTGGGCCAACCTGTCGTAACCAGAGAGATCGAACCATGCCCTTCAGGATCAAATTCGCACTGTCGCTGCTGGTCGTGCTGGTGACCGCGATTGTCGTCTACTGGCAGAACGCGCTCGGCCACGACCGCATCCAGTACGTCGTCGCCTTCCTCGGCGCCTTCATGATCTTCGCGATGTGGCTGTTCCCCGAAGTCAAACGCGAGGAAAGCGCCGGCGGCGTGCAGCAGGACGTGGTGGGGCGGTAGGCGTGCCCTTCTCCCCCAAAGGTGGCACGCAACCCGCCCTCATTCGGCGTCCTCGCTTGTGAACTTGCGACCGGGAATCGGAACAAGCATGGCGGCGCGCTGGCGATAGCGGCGATACTGGTCGCCGAACTGCCGGATCAGGTCACGCTCTTCCAACTGGATGCCGATCAGGATGTACCCGGTGATCACAGCCGCAAAGAGCAGATGACCAACGGTCATCCCGGGCGTGGCCCAGACGGCGAGCAATACGCCGAGATAGATCGGATGACGGACATGCCGGTAGAGCAACGGCGTGCGGAACCTCTCTTCCGACCGCTGCTTGCCGAACAGGCGCCCGAACACCTGGCTGAGCCCGAACAGCTCGAAATGATCGAGCAAAAACGTGCTGGCTACCAGCACGACCCAACCCAGCCAGAAGATGCCGTCGAGCACCGCTGCGGCGGTCGGATTGTGTACCGTCCAGACGGGAGCGGGCATCGGCTGCCACTGCCAGTACAGGACCAGCAGCGTGAGACTGGTGAAGAGCACATAGGTGCTGCGTTCGACCGAGGGCGGCACGAATCCGGTCCACCAGCGCTTGAAGCCACGCCGCGCCATCACGCTGTGCTGAAGCGCGAACAATCCGATCAACGCCGTATCGACGATCACGCTCTGAAGTAGCGGACCGGCCACCCCTAAATCGATCGACTTCGGAACGACGATATTTCCGACGAAGCCAATCAGATAAAGGAGCGCAACGAGCGTGAATGCGTACGCCACGATGCCGTAGATGACCGCGACAAGACCCGCCATGAACCTTCTCCTGGTTATTGAAATGTGTATTTGCCGCGTGAAGCGGATGCGCCGGACTTGGACAGAGGCTGCCGCCGGTCGCGCGCTCGATGGAGCGATTGATCACCCGGGGTTTCGCGCGGTCACCATCCAGGAACTCGAATTCATCATCACGCCTTCGGGGCGGACGAATTCTTTCAATTCAGCCTGCAAGGCAGCCACCAATTCGTCATGACGGCGTTCTGCCTGCTTGCCGGCCTCGCGATAGACCTCACCCGCGGGTCCGATGGCGAGCTGGAACGCGACCGCTTCGTCGAGGTCTCGACCCACGAAGACCTCGGCATCGATTCGTTCAAACCGCGCGTCGATGTAGCCAGCGATCTGCAACTGTTTGATCACGGCGTCGGTATCGGTCATGGAGAACGGTCCGGGCCCGCATGTCGCGGCGTCCTCTTTCACCGCGGGCAAGTAACGCAGCAGAACTTCTTTCGACAAGGTCAGCCACGGATTGTCCGCTCGCTCACGCCACACGATCATCGTCATCAATCCGCCCGGCCTGAGCGCCAACCGCATGTTGCGCAGACCGGCCACCGGATTTTCGAAGAACTGCGTTCCGAAGCGGGAGAAGCAGAAGTCGTGCACCGCCTTGAACGGATAGGTTTGAACATCAGCTTCGAGGAACGTCAGATTGGTCAATCCCGCAGCCTTCGCATCCGCACGCCCGGCCTCGAGAAAGCCACCACAGCAATCTAGGCCAACGACCGAGCCCGCCGACCCAACCCGTCGCGCAAGTTCAATCGCGGTATCGCCCCAACCACATCCGACATCCAGCACGCGGTCGCCGACACGAAGCGGCAGTGCAGGAAACACCTTTGCGCTATGTTGTTGCAGGCCACCGGCGAGGATGTGTCGCCAGGTGTTGAATTTTGGAACCAGCACTGCGTTCCAGAAGTCGATGTATTGATTGGTTGCTTCGATTGTCCGCGCTGTGTTCATGCTCAGGATGCCCGTCTTCTCAAAGTTGCCGTCTTGAACGCCACCGGTCACAAGTCCGCCCAATAGTCCCCCTAAGCCTCGCTCGCGTGCGGAGCGATGAAGGGAGCGGATGGTTGGCATTTCAGTCCCGCACCTGTAAGAGCGGGCGATGGCCGAACCAATGATCGCCCGACCGAAACACCAGACTGTTCGTCCAAATCCGAGCTTGGCCAACATGATTGACCCGCTTTCGGAAGTGCTTCGGTCGGTTCGCTTGACGGGGGGCATTTTCCTTGACGCGCGTTTCACGGCCCCGTGGTGCGTGCACACGAATATCCTCGCCGAGGACTGCGGGGCCTTCCCGGTCAAGCCGCCGCTTTTGATCGCCTACCACTTCGTCATCGCGGGAAAATTGCTGGTCGGCATCGACGGTGAACCCGCCGTCGAGGTGCAGGCCGGCGAGATCGTGCTTTTGCCGAGGAATGACGTTCACACGCTGGCGAGCGGGCCCGGCCTCGTCGCAACAAGCGCGCGTCATCTGATCCAGCCATCGGCGGACGGCGGCCTGGCGCGGATTTCACACGGCGGTGGCGGCGAGAGCGCGCATATCGTGTGCGGCTTTCTCGGCAGCGAGGTGCCTTACAATCCGCTGATCGCGACCTTGCCAAAGGTGCTGAAGCTGGATGTCCGCGAAGGTGTGTCGCGCGACTGGGTCGAGGCCTCCGTGCGATATGCCGCCAGCGAGCTGACCGCAGGCAGGTTTGCCTCATCAAGCCTGTTGTCCCGGCTTTCCGAGCTGCTCTTCGTGGAGGCGATGCGCCAGTATTCGGTAACGTTCGCCGACCAGGATGCCGGATGGCTGAAGGGCGTCGCGGATCCGCAGGTCGGGCGGGCCTTGGCGGCCATTCATCACGATGTCAGTTCACACTGGTCAGCGGATTCTCTTGCTCGGGAAGCCTCAATGTCGCGCAGCGCGTTCGTGGATCGCTTCACGACGCTCATCGGCATGCCGCCGATCCGGTATCTGACGCTCTGGCGTCTTCAGGCAGCCAGGCGGAACCTGCGCGAAAGCCGGAAGACGATTGGCCAGCTCGCCCATGAGGTGGGTTATAGCTCCGAAGAAGCATTCAGCCGGGCATTCAAGCGGGAGTTCGGGCTGTCACCCGCGCGGTGGCGAGAGCAGCAGCAGCAATAAGGCCAACAAAAAGCCCGGCGTCACGCCGGGCCTTTCGTTTCACGTGTTGCTTTCGCCATCCTTTCAGGCGGCTTCGTCCTCGACGGCGGCATTGTCGCCTTCCTCGGCGCGTTCATGATCTTCGCAATGTGGCTGTTCCCCGAGGTCAAGCGCGAGGAGAGCGCCGGCGGCGTGCGCGATGCGGCGGGGCGGGAGGACGAAATGTGAGCCGCGTTACTTCGGCTTTGCCGCCAGCACGATCGGCACAGCGTCGAGGAGCTTGCGGGACACAACCATCTTCTCCGTAACCGCCCTGAACTTCCTGAAATGCGGCGTTTCCAGATGCGTCTTGTAGGCATCTGCATTGGTATAGATTTCAAAGACCCTGACGTGGGTGGGATTATCCTTCTCAGACACGGCGTATAGAACCAAAACACCCGGCTCGACCCGGATCGCCGTTTCAATGCTTTCCTTCACTGCCGAATGAAAGCTTTCGAGTTGCGCGGGATCGATTTCAAGTTCTGCGATGCGGACGTATTGACCATGTGTCTCCGCGGCAAAGGCGCTTGTGCCCAAGCCCGACGCCAGCATCGACGCGCCAAAGATCAGAAGCTGCTTTGCATCCATGTGACCTGCTCCAGCCGTTCAACGTGTGCGACCCGCGATCGCCCCCACAAAACAAAAAGCCCGGCGTCACGCCGGGCCTTTCGTTTCAAGTGTTGCTTTCGCCATCCTTTCAGGCGGCTTCGTCCTCGACGGCGGCATTGTCACCCTCCGCGTCGGCATCCTCGTCGCCCTCGGCATCGCCTTCGGCAACCGCATCACCTTCGGTCTTGGCGCCGCGGCGCGGGCTCTTGGCGAGCTGGCTCTCGATTTCCTTGACCGCTTCGGTCTCGGTCGAGTGCTGCACCACCGCGATCTCGCGCGACAGACGATCGAGCGCCGCTTCATAGAGCTGGCGTTCGCTGTAGGACTGCTCGGGCTGCGATTCCGAGCGATAGAGGTCGCGCACGACTTCCGCGATCGCGACGATATCGCCCGAATTGATCTTGGCTTCGTATTCCTGGGCGCGGCGCGACCACATGGTGCGCTTGACCCGGGCACGGCCCTTCAGCGTCTCCAGCGCGCGCTTGACCAGCACGGGATCGGACAGCTTGCGCATGCCGACATTGGCGACCTTGGCGGTCGGCACGCGCAGCGTCATCTTGTCCTTGATGAAGTTGATGACGAACAGCTCGAGCCTGGCGCCCGCGATCTCCTGCTCCTCGATGGCGAGGATCTGGCCGACGCCATGCGCCGGATAGACCACGAACTCGTTGGTCTTGAAGCCCTGGCGCTGGGTCAGCGGCTTCTTCTCTTCCACGCGCGGCGGAACGGCCGGCTTCACGGCGGCCTTCGGGGCAGCAGCGGCAACAGGCTTCACGGCAGCAGCAGGCTTCGCAACAGGTGCTTTCGCGGCAGTTTTCGCGGGGGCCTTCGAAGCAGACGACTTCGACCCGGCCGCTTTCGCGACAGTCTTGGCATTCTTGGGTGGCATTGCGCTTCTTTTATTGGAGGACTTTGCAGCCGCCGCCTTCTTGGCGCCCTTCACGGGCGCCTTGGCACGGCCCTTTGATGCGCCGCGGCTCGCCGCAGCACTCTTCTTGGTGTTCTTGGAAGCACTCTGTTTACGCGTTTTCTGTGACACAGCCTGCGCGCGGGAAACGGCCACGCCCCTGTTGATGGTTTTCACGGGAACCCATAGGGGCCAAGCGGGGCTGACGGGTTCGGCTCGAATGTGCCCAATATAGCACATTTTCCGCAAAAATCAATGGTTTACGCCCAATTCCGGGCGCATCCGGGGCCGTTTTGACACTCTGTTACGGAATTAGGGTTAAAGGCGCGGGCTTTATTAGTCCCGATTCGGACCTAACTGCGGTTTTGGGGTCACCCGCGAATCAGTCTCCCGAGCCGGGTTCCTTGGAAAAATATTTCTCGAACTTGCCTTCCATACCCTCGAAATCTTTCGCGTCGGTCGGCATGTCCTTCTTCTGGGTGATGTTCGGCCAGCTCTTGGCGTATTCGGTGTTGACCTCGAGCCACTTCTCCAGCCCCGGCTCGGTGTCGGGCTTGATGGCGTCGGCCGGGCATTCCGGCTCGCACACGCCGCAGTCGATGCATTCGTCCGGATGGATCACCAGCATGTTCTCGCCCTCGTAGAAGCAATCGACGGGGCAGACCTCGACGCAATCGGTGTACTTGCACTTGATGCAGGCTTCAGTGACGACGTAAGTCATCCAAGGCTCCGGAACGGTCTTGTTCTAATGGCAATTTTCTAGCGGGTTGCTAGCGCAGGAAGTGCGCTGCCGCAAGGGAACCGAGAGTGCGGAATTCAGCCTGTTTCAGGCATCCCTGCCCGCTCCAGATAGCTACGCCGAACCGGATTTCAAATCCTCATACAGCGCGCGCGCCGCGGTCGCATCGCCCCGCCGTTCGGAGAAGCCAACCACCTTCATCAGGCGCACGCCGCCGTCGAGCGCGATGGTGATGACGTCGCCCGGCTTCACCGCATGGCCCGGCGATTTCTCGCGCACGCCGTTGATGCGGACATGGCCGCTCTCGACCAGGTGAGCTGCACTGGTGCGGGCTTTGACCACCCGCGCATGCCACAGCCATTTGTCGAGACGCTGTCTGTCCAAGCCTGCTCTCTGTACAGCGCGGTTTTTGTTTGACGCGTTTTCTTGACGCGAACCGGCGTCCACTTCGCTTGAAAACGCTATGTTAGTCCTTGCGCGCGAGCTGCTCCTTGAGCGCCGCGAGTTTTGCGAACGGCGAATTCGGATCGGCGGCGCGATTGTCGCGCGGGTTGGCGCTCGACGCATATTGGCGATGCGACGGACCGGACTCGCGGTCGCGGCGTCCGCCCTTGTCGCGGTCGCGCCCGCCGCGATCGCCGCCGCCCTTGAACTTGTCGCGGCGATCGTCCTTGCCCTTGTTCTCGGGACGGTCGCGGCGACCGCCGCGCTCCTCACGCTTGTCGTCAGGCTTGCCTTCACGCGGCGCGCCCTCGCCGCCTTCGCTCGGCTTGCGGAAATCGCGGTGACGGTTGCGGCGGCTGCGATGCTCGCCGGGCTTTTCGCCCTCGGCCGGCTGCGCGACGGCCTCGCCTTCCGCTGGCTGTGCGCCGTCGGCCGGCTTGCGCTGATCGCGGTGGCGATTTCGGCCGCCCCGCTCGTGACGCGGGCGGCGCTCTTCGTGGCGGCCGCCGGGGCGCCAGACTTCGACCATCGCGGGCTCGGCGGCGGCTTCGGCGGGCGCAGCAGCGGCTGCGGCTTCGGCAGCCGGGCTTCTCGGCAGCGGCAGCCTCTGCCGCAGCGGTTTCAACCGGAGCCGCATCGTTCGCAGCAGCCTCAGCGGATGCTTCCGCCACTTCCGCGGCAACCGGTTCCACGGCCGCTTCGGCAGCAGGCGCTTCTTCCGCAACCGGTGCCGCCTCGGGCGCAGCGGCGGGCGCCTCGGCTTCGACCGCGAGCCGGCGCAGGCGGCGCGTTGTCATTCGCCGCGGTGCCGATAGTTGAGCTCGGGCAGCAACGCTGCCGACGGCGAGGGATCGCCGGACACTTCTTGCGCGGTCGCTTCCACCGGCGGCGTCTCGGCCGAAACCGTCTCCACCTTCTCCACCGGCTTCTCGGCGAGCGGCGGGCGGTGGTCCATGCGGTAGCCGAGCGCGCGCAGGACCGAGGCAAAGTCTTCGCCGGCCGATCCCGTCAGCGAGGTCATCGCCTGCGTCACCACGAAGCCGCGGCCGTCGAACGCGCCGGCGGGCTTTTGGCCCGGAGCCGTTTCCTTCCAGGCCAGCGCCGGGCGGATCAGATCGGCCAGCCGCTCCAGGATGTCGACGCGCACCGCGCGCTCGCCGCACTGGCGATAGCCGAGCATGCGATAGGCATCGCGCGGCAAGGTCTTGTCGACGGGGAACGAGGTGCGGCCCGGAGCTTGCCAGATGCTGCGCGCCCGACAGCGCGGCGAGATCGACATTGCTTTGCTTCTCGGCCCACAGCAGCGAGGCCAGCGCGCGCGCCGCGGGCTTCAACAGCCCCGGCAGGTAGATGTGATAGGCGCCGAAGCGCACGCCGTATTTGCGCAGCAGCGCGCGCGAGGGCTGGTCGAGATCCTTCATCTCGGCGGAAATCTTGTTGCGCTCGAGCACGCCGAGCGCCTCGACCAGCTGGAACGCGATGCCGCGCGCAATGCCGGTGATGTCCTCGGCCTTCGAGATCGCAAACAGCGGCCCCAGCAGCTTCTCGACATGCGTCTTCAGCCACAGATCGAGCCGGGTCTGCACGGCCTCGCGCGGCGCGCCGGTCAGCCGCTCGTCGGAGATGATGCGGAGGCGCGGATGCAGCGCGTCCTCGGCCGCGACGAGCTTGGCCACGGCATCGCCGGTCCAGCGGATGGTGCCGTCGGAGGTCAGGATGAACTGGTCGTCGGGCGCCGCGCCCAGCTTTTCGGCCCGCGCATCGATCTCGCGCGCCAGCACCTGCTGGGCAGCGGCCTGCAGCGCCTTGGCGTCGCCGCCGGCTTCCGCCGCATCGGGGGCAAAGGTAAAGCCGTCGAGCCGGCCGATGGTGTGGCCCTCGACGATCACTTCGCCGGTCTTGCCGATTTCCGTATTCAAACCCGTATTCTCCCGCAGGCGGCGCATCAATACACTGGTACGGCGGTCAACGAAACGCTCCGTAAGCCGTTCATGCAGCGCATCTGACAATTTATTTTCGATTCCGCGCGTCACGCCCTGCCAGTGCTCGGGATCGGCGAGCCAGTCCGGCCGGTTGGCGACGAAGGTCCAGGTGCGGATCTGCGCGATCCGGCCCGACAGCGTGTCGATATCGCCGTCGGTGCGGTCGGCCTGGTCGACCTGGGTGGCGTACCAGGCATCGGGAATGCGGCCTTTCCGCATCAGGTCGCGGTAGATCGTGGTCACGAGCTCGGCATGCGCCGCCGGCGACAATTTTCGGTAGTCGGGAATGGCGCAGGCATCCCATAGCCGCTCGACGGCGGCAGCGCCATGCGCGAGATCGCGCACCTCGCCGTCGCGCGCGGCGTGGTCGAGCACGCGCATGTCTTCCGCGCTCGGCGCCCGGGTCAGCGCCTCGTGCGCCGGCGGCAGCGCCAGCGACACCTGCAGGGAACCGAGCGAGGAAAAGTCCAGCCGCGCACTGCGCCATTGCAGCGTCTTCACGCTGTCGAAGGAATGGTTCTGCAGCGCGTTGACCAGCTCCGGCTCGAACGGCGCGCAGCGGCCCGTGGTGCCGAAGGTGCCGTTGCGCGTGGCGCGCCCGGCGCGGCCGGCGATCTGCGAGAACTCGGCCGGCGTCAGGCGGCGGAACTGATAGCCGTCATATTTGCGGTCGGAGGCAAAGGCGACGTGATCGACGTCGAGGTTGAGCCCCATGCCGACGGCGTCGGTGGCGACGAGATAATCGACGTCGCCGTTCTGGAACATCTCGACTTGCGCGTTGCGTGTGCGCGGCGACAGCGAGCCGAGCACGACGGCGGCGCCGCCATGCTGCCTGCGGATCAGCTCGGCGATGGCGTAGACTTCATCGGAGGAGAACGCGACGATCGCGGTGCGCCGCGGCTGCCGCGTGATCTTGCGGTCGCCGGCGAATTCCAGCGTCGAGAGCCGCGGCCTCGTGACGATGGACGCGCCCGGCAGCAGCTTCTCGATGATCGGCCGCATCGTCGCCGCACCCAGCAGCAGCGTCTCGTCGCGCCCGCGCCGGTGCAGAATGCGGTCGGTGAAGACGTGCCCGCGCTCCAGATCCGCCGCGATCTGGATTTCGTCGACCGCGAGGAACGACACGTCGAGATCGCGCGGCATCGCCTCCACGGTCGAGACCCAGAAGCGCGGCGACTTCGGCTTGATCTTCTCCTCGCCCGTGATCAGCGCGACGCTGTCCACGCCCGCGCGGTCGGCGATCTTGTTGTAGACCTCGCGCGCCAGCAGCCGCAGCGGCAGACCGATCAGCCCCGAGGAATGGCCAAGCATCCGCTCGATCGCCAGATGCGTCTTGCCGGTATTGGTCGGCCCCAGCACGGCGGTAACGCCGGCGCCGGGCGCCCGTTCTTGGGAGAACGTGGCGTGGAAGGGAGAGAAGGCCATGTTTTACAGGGGTTTCTGTCTCACTTTGCGACGCTTCGAGCTGTTTTGCGCCGCTGATTTTAAGTCTGCGAACGAGTCTGGAACGAAAGGCGCCCGAATCGCTGACTCTTCCCGGCACCGCTTTCGTTCACCGCAACATCTCGGGACGAGGTGTGCCAGGCGATACTAGATCAAGTTTGGAAGGGGCGAACAAGGCGTGGTTTGCGGCGGCTATTCCTTAAATTCGGGGGCGGTGCGAGTCGAATCAGAAAGGGGGAAGAGTCAATGGGGATTCCTTGTTCCTGCGACTGGCTCCGAACCACCCTCTCCCCTTGTGGGAGAGGGTCGCTTTGCGAAGCAAAGCGGGGTGAGGGGTCTCTATCCGCGGAGACAGACCCCTCATCCGTCGCGCTTCGCGCGCCACCTTCTCCCACAAGGGGAGATGGGCAGAGGAGCGTCGAACATCTCTCACGAACAACTTCGCCCTGGAGTTATGGGTCCCTGCGTTCGCAGGGACGACAGATCACTGCGTCTTCGCCAGCTTCGGCGGCAGCGCGACCGTGTTGAACTGCGTGGCCTCCAGCACGGCGGGGCCGAACGGCGTCGGGATGACGGTGCGGAACGGCACCAGCACGCGCGTGCCTGCGATCGGCACCAGGGTGATCTCCATGCGCCGCTCGGCGGCGAGATGCTTGATCACGGGCCGGTCGGGGATGTAGCCGGCGACCGGCGTGAAGTAGAGCGCGCAGACCACGGCCGGGCCCGAATAGCCCTTCTCCGCCCGCACCGTTTCCATGCGCTTGAAATCCATCTTCAGGTCGTAGCGCAGCCGGCCGTCGAACACCGAGGTCTGGCCGCGGCAGGCGTCGGGCGTCAGCAATTCGCCGGTGCCGGGCACGCGCACCATCGTCGAGGTCATGGGATCGACCACGCCCTTCTTGAGGTCTGGCGTGACCACGATGCGGTCAGGATCGACCGGCGGTTCCGGATCGATCGAGAAATCCTTCACCGCGCCGTTGGCGAGATTGATCTTGATGGTCTCGGACTTCTTCGAATTGATGCTGACGGTATAGCTCTGCGGCACCAGCGCGCCGCCCACGATGCGCCCCTGCGCGGAACCCGAGCCGGTGCCGCCGGAAAACGCCTTCAGCAGCCCCGCGGTCGCGCCCTGCGCGGCCGCCGAATAATAGTCGTCGCCGATCTCGATGCCCCAGGTGCCGCGGCCGACCGCAATGCCCGGCGAGCGAAGCCTCGTAATGCGCCTCCAGCTTGCCTTGCGCGGCCGCCGGCCAGGCGCGCCAGCGAGCGCCGCCAGCAGGCACCCAGCCGCGCAAAGCCCCGCGAACCAGGCTTTCGCCTGGCGGGCCGGCGTGAGGCGGATGGGAAGTCCCCGAGGCAGTGCAAGCAGCGGTCCTGTTCTGGGAGCGAGCTGAAGGTCATCTAATCAGCAATTGGGGCCGGACAACTCTATAAAATAGGCTGAGCTTCCATGTCGGCGCGGATTGCGCCCTTTATATGGAGGGTTAAGGCCCTGAAATCGCTACGAAAGTGCAGCTACGCGCGGGCATTTTCCGCCGCCAAAAACCTTGACGGCGCGCATCCGCGCCCCTATACGTCCGCCGTTCCTGGAAATGGACGAGATTTTGGACCCCCGCGGGCGCGACGCGCGCGCCACTTCGGGCGGGGATGGAAGAGGATATTCCGATCATGTCGCGGCGCTGTGAACTGACGGCCAAGGCCCCCCAGGTGGGCCACAAGGTGAGCCACTCCAACATCAAGACCAAGCGGCGCTTCCTGCCGAACCTGTGCAACGTCACCTTCATCTCGGACGCGCTCGGCCGCAACGTGCGCCTGCGCGTCTCGACCAATGCGCTCAAGAGCGTCGACCACAATGGCGGCCTCGATGCGTTTCTGATGAAGGCGCGCGCCGACGCGCTGTCGCCGAAGGCGCTGGACCTGAAGCGCGCGATCGAGAAGAAGATCGGCAAGCCCGCGCCGGTGGCGAAGGCGAGCTAAGGAAATCGGAGCTTGGGGCTGACTGGGGCGAGTAAGCGTCCAGTGGCGTAGGCTTAGGTAAGAGTTGAGTTTGTGGCGGCCGGGTCGGAGACGACCCGGCCGTTTTTTGTTTTGGAATTGCGCAATCATTGCATACGAACAATTGAAAAGAGGATCCCAACATGAGACAACTGCACGTTGAGGACACGTTTCGCACAAGTCGTTCCCGGATGATTATCGATGGCCATCACTCTGCTGAAGTTCATACGATTTGTTGTGCCGGCGGCAATCATTCTATTTTTCACAAAGCTGTTGGGCATCTTCACTGGGTTGTGGAATACGACCCTGCCCGACTTTGAGAAGTCGCAGTATCTTCCCGTCGTTGTGATACCCGCCGCGCTATACTACATCACGCCGTTACGGCGATGGGCAAACGCTCCTCATCATAGACGCATTACGGAGCGGCTCCGGGTTGGTCTCGTCAACATCACCGGATATGAGGACCAACCGGAAAGATACACTTGGGAGAAGTTGAGGCCGTTGTTTTTCAGCCTGATTGATCAGGACGAAAGCCTGAAGCAGAAGGCAAATCTCGCCTATACAAATGGTGCAATCTGGACTTCGTTTGCGGACGCGACCGTACTAGCAGTCTTGTTTTGCCTAGCGGCACTAGTTTTTTATTGGCTGGGGTTCGAGGATGCATTCGTTGCAGCAATGATCTTCTTGTTCATAACCGCCTTCTCCTTAGCCGGTTCTTTGGCAACCACCTCGCAGCAAGTCCGTATTGGCGCCGAACAGCTCGAGGTGATCGACTTCAAATACAAATCAGATGTTGAAAAGCGGCTGAATTCTCTTGATCGATGATCCGATACTCCGAGCGATTGACATCGCGACTGACGCGGTAAGGGCGAGAAGTGAGGCTCACTGGATCATAGCGTATTCGGGAGGAAAAGACTCATCAGCTGCACTGAAGATATTCCTGGCTGCTTTTCGGCGAGCGAAAACTAAACTCTGCAACGTCACTGTGATCTATTGCGACACCGGAGTGGAAAACCCCGTATTAGACAAGTACGCGAAGGAAGCCATTCTAGCACTTGACAACGAGTTTCTAGAACAAGGGTTACCCTTCAAGACGAGACTGCTGAAGGCACCCATACCGGACCGATTCTTCGTGAGAATTATTGGCAGAGGTTATCCGCCTCCTACAAATAGCTTTCGATGGTGCACCACAGGCTTAAGGATAAAACCAGTATCGACTTTTATTGCAGAGCAAGACCCTCACAACACTATCGTCGTCCTTGGGCTACGTAAGTCCGAGAGCAGGCAGCGTGATCGATCACTTGCCCTGAGCGACGATCTCTACTGGCAGAAACAAAGGGAAGGCAAAGGAGAGTATGATCTTTTCCTACCGATCGTGGAGCTAAGCATTTCAGAGGTTTGGGATGCAATCTTCGGGCTTTCAGCCCCGAAATCACTGGACCGGAAAGCTTTGGAACGATTGTACCGAGGCGCATCAGGAGAGTGCCCCGTTATCAAATCTCCAACGGCCCCTCCTTGTGCGTCTGGAAGATTTGGATGCTGGACGTGCACTGTCGTCAGAAAGGACAAGTCCGCTGCAGAACTAATTCGATCCGGACATCAAGAACTGATCCCGTTCCTAGCGTTTCGCGACTGGCTTTCTGAGTACCGAAACAACCCCACAAATCGATGGGGAGAAAGGCGAAGCGGAGCGAAAGGACTCGGGCCTTTGACGATGTCCGCACGCAGAGAGATACTGAAACGAGTAGACGAGTTGGAGAACCGCACCAGGACGACTATCATCAACTCTGAAGAGCGAGGCGTGATTGCTGCTCTTTGGACTATGGAGCACTTCCCGAGATTGCGTTTTAAGCAACAGTAAGGCGACCATCAGAAAGCCCCCGACGAGACGATCCGTGTCGACTCATTCCTGAGCGAGACTAGATTGATAAAGACCAAAACAGCGTTCGTCTTGGGAGCCGGAGCCAGCGTTCCGTACGGGCTTCCTGTCGGTTCAGGACTTCGCGACGCCGTTCTGAAAAATTACGGCCCTCAAGGCCAGCATGCGGCTCACTTCCTCAATACAACCGAATTTACTCAGGCGGAGGTTCGACAATTCATTGACGCTTTCCGTCATTCGGGCCTTCTCTCTGTCGATGCCTTTCTAGAGCGGCGTGAAGAGTTTATGGAACTCGGCAAAGGGTTGATGGGAATCGAACTTTTGTTGCGAGAGAACTTCGATCTACTTTGGCGGGACGAAGGAAACTGGCTGACGTATTTGTACCAATTCATGGTCGGTTCTTCTCTGGAAGAATTTGGTTCGAACCAAGTTGCCTTTGTAACCTTCAACTACGATCGTTCGATCGAGGCATTTCTGTTCAGCGCCCTGAAGAATACGTTCGGACGCCCAAATCACGACATCAAGGCTGCTTTGGATAAGATTCCAATTATTCATCTGCATGGCAGGCTGGGAATTCTGCCTTGGCAAGGTCAGAACCAAGTCTTGCCATATGGTTCGACACAGATCGACATTCACGCGATGCGGGTGTTCAGGAACGAGATAAAGGTGGTGCACGAAGGTTTGAGCGAACCACGCGATAGCGATTTCAAGAACGCAGGCAGGCTAATTGCAGAGGCAACAAAGGTCTACTTACTCGGCTTCGGTTTCGGAGCGCGTAACGTAGAGCGGTTGGCGTTGGATAAATTGAACCCTACTGAGTATATCGGAACGGCATTTGGGCTCACACAAAGAGAGGCAGCTCGTTGCCGGGAGCTATGCGGCAACAAAATCTCCTTGGCCACGGACGTTGACTGCCTAGGATTCTTGAGAAACCTTGCTTCACTTCAAAGCTGATCAAATGCTCGCTTCCCCATCTTCAATCTCAGCTGGCCCGCAATTTCTGATTTTCTGTAACAATTCGTTACTTCCATTTTTCCGAATAGTATGCCATAACGCGCTTACCCCGTGCCCCGGAGGGGCGGATCATGATCGCCACGGTACGTTTGGG
The DNA here is from genome assembly GCA_963726865.1 of uncultured Alphaproteobacteria bacterium. Lineage (GTDB taxonomy): Bacteria > Pseudomonadota > Alphaproteobacteria > Rhizobiales > Xanthobacteraceae > Bradyrhizobium. The sequence continues at coordinate 41,534 of CAVSEE010000022.1, forward strand.
CGCGGGTTGCGATGGACGCTTGCGGCGTCGGCGGGGTCACCTGCCGGACGAAACGCTGGCCTAAGCGTACGGCAAAGCCGTGTGGTCCTGGCGCCGCGACCGTGGCGTCAAGCGGGTGGTAAGGCCCACGCCGCGACGGTGGCAAACAACGCCGCTCACCGGGGAGAGCACGGTATAAGCCGTAAACCCATTGCGCGGGGAAAGCCGGGCTGTCCTGGCTGTACTCGTGGTTCAATCCGTGTGCTTTCTTCGACCGGACTATCGCACACGGGTTCTGCGGGCGCAGTCGGCGCCCGGCTTTCCCTGCGCCCTCTGATTCCAGAGGGACAACGCGATGGCACCACCCGGGCGAAAGCATGCCGCGGGAATGCGAAGGTGTGTCTGCTTCCGCCTTCGCGCCAAGGGCGCTTCGGCGCGACAAGCCCAACGACGATGGAGAGAGTTAGCGCTGCCTCTTCCGCCGCATCGGCGTCACCGGCACATCGGCATCCGCCGCCTGCTCGCCCTTCATCGCGAGCTTCGCGGCGGGGCGCAGCTCCAGGGTCGCGGTCTGGCCTTCGTAGTCGAAGCGCGCGCCGGTGGGGCTCACGCGCACGCAAGGTCCAGCCCTCAAAGTTCTCGCCGACGGCAAGGCGCAGCGTCTTCGTTGTCGCCGGATTGTGGAAGATGCCGAAATGCAGCGCCTCGCCGGAGACGGTGCCGAGCAGCACCAGCGCCGGGCGCTCCGGGCGCGGCGGCGGCTGCGCGGGGCGGCGGTGGCGGGGCTTCCACCGCGACTGCGACCACCGGCGGCGCCGGCGGGCGGCGGGAGGCCGTGAAGATCGGCCGCTCGCGGGTCTCGTGCAGCACCGCAAGCGGCACCGCCCACAGCGGATTGCCCGATCGTGGCGGCTCAGCGTCTCCACTGCCGGCAGATCGGGATCGGAATTGACCGCCGCCGGCGCGCCGCCTCCCGCAAGGGAGACGGCGATGCCGGCGGCACCAGATCAGGATGGCAATGCGCGTACGCATCGACAGATTGCTCCGTTCACAGCGAACGCAGGAAATTCAAGATCGCCTGCTTGTCGGAGGTCGCGAGATTATTGAACGAGCTGATCACCGCATTGGCCTCCGACCCCTGCGACGCATGCGCCCTGATCGCCTCCATGAGATCATTGGTGCGCCCGTCATGCAGGAAGAAGATGCGCTGGCCGACGCCCCACAGCGGCGTGCTGCGGAATTCGCGCGGGCCGGCAGCGCCCTGGCTGACGCCGTCGGCAAGGCCTGCGCCCATGTCGTGCAGCATCAGGTCGGAATACATGTTCACCGGCCGGTTCTGCAGCACGGCGCTGTTCATCGCAGGCGCGGTCTGCATGGTCGGGCGTGTGGCACAGCGCGCAGCCGACGTCGCCGAACACCTGCTTGCCGCGCAGCGCGCTCTGGCTCATGTTGGCCACCGGCTGCGGGCCGTCGGTGAAGCGCATCAGCAGCATGAACTGCATCCAGTCGGCCATGATGTGGATGGGGTTGCTGAAGGCCTGGTTGCCTTCGTCGGTTGACGTCCATCCGCGTCACGTCGTTCGGCGCCGGCTTGCCCGGACCGTTGCAGGCCGGGTCCTCCTCGGTCGGCTGCGGGAACACCTCGTTGGTGATGCCCTGCTCGACGTTGTAGGCCTCGCCCGCAAAGATCACGAGCGACTTGTTCTGCGCCTTCCAGCCGAAGCGGGTGATGGTGCCGTCATTGCCGCTGCGGTTGGGCCTGCCCTTGATGCCAAGCGCGGCGCGCTGGCTCGCGGTGGCCGCTTGTCTGGCCAGGATTTCGCGATCCTGGATCAACTCGATCAGGCCGAGGCCCGTCATCTGCAGCGGAATGCGGAAGGCGATGTTGTTCTGCCGCAGCTGCTTCTCGAAATCCGGCTGCACGATCGCGCAGTTCGGGATGGTGCGGTCGGTGCGATCGCCGCGCACGGTCCAGAGCTGGTGCACGCCGCCGTCGGGAATGAGCTGGCCCTGGTTGTCGCGGATGAAATCGCCGTTGCCGTCGACCTTCCAGACGAAGCGCACCTCGCGGATCGGCCCGTATTGCTGCATGAAGCTCGGCACCACGTTGCGGCGGCCGAAGCGGTGCGGCACCAGGTCGAATTGCGGATTCTCCGGCGGACGCGCCGCCGGCGGGACCGAAGCGCGCCAGATCGATCGGGTTCGGCACCAGGAAGCCGCCGGAGCCGCCGAGCGTCGGATGGCCGTGGCAGGCAAAGCACTGGTCGGCATTGTGCCGGGCGCCAAGGCCGTTCGAGTTGGTGGTGAATTGCGGGAAGGTCGGATCGAGCTCACGCAACCCGTTGAATGGATTCTTCACGGCCGGCGAGCCGTCGGTGACCATGCCGCAATCGTCGCAGGTCGATTCGAGCTGGCCGGCGCGCAAGATGCCTTCGACGAACGAGCGCTTCTCGTTCTCGGAGATCTTGGCGCCGGTGACCGGATGGTCGGACATGACCGGCGGCGGCGGGATCTTGATGCCCTGGGCTTGCAGCCCGCCGCCGGTGTTTTGCAGGCCGCCGCGCACGCCGGGATCGTGCTGGGCGAAGCTTGTGCTGGTGAAGAGAAGCGAGACGGAGAGAACGGCAAGAATTCGAAACAGGTTGATATTCATGGCGATAGCCCCTTCGGGAAAATGAATCCTTCGAGTCAATCGTGCGGAGCATTGGCGCTCGCTGCCGCAGGCCGGCCGGTGAAAAAAGGCAATGGGATATCGTGCCGCCACGCGGAAAATCCGTGCGGCGGTGCTTCCCCTCTCAAATGTTCAATGAATTGCCGCTCGAATGAGCGGAGAAAGTCTCCTCACCTGCCCGCCATTGCTGGCAGGCGGATGGTGGTCTCCTCCGTCCGCGCGGTAATCATCCGATTGGGTGATTCCTCGGCAAAATTTTTGGGAGCACTGATGGCGTCATTCGATGATTGGTCAGGTGATTGCAAAGGGCTCAGGCCAGCGCTGCCGGAATTTTGGTCATGATTCCGGGCGGCGAATTCCAAGCCAGATTCAACGTCAACGAGGCGCCCTGCGGCAAGTTGGCACATGAACCTGCCTGCCGCTTTTTCCCGTCCAACCTATAGTGACCGGCAGTTTGCGGCCCGCGTCCTCAAGTATCGGATCAAACAGGCAGTCTGTTTGACGCGCAGAGTTCGGGTGATTGGAATGACGGAAGACGCTGAAGAGCTCTCCGAGTTGATCGGCGATATCTACGACGCCTCGCTCGATCAAAATCTCTGGCCGACGGTGCTGCAACGCTTCTGCGAGTTCGTCGGCGGCAAGACATCAGGCGTGATGTCGCACGACATCCTGCAGCGCAACGCCAACTTCTTCTACACCTGGAACGACAATCCGGCCTGGACGAAGCTGTACGCGGAGAAATATGCGCGGATCAATCCGGCCGTGGTGCCGTCGATGCTGCAGACCCCGGTCGGCGAGGTCTCCACCATTCTGGATTTCGTGCCGGTCGAGGAATTTCGCGCCAGCACCATCTACAAGGAATTTTGCGTCCCGCAAGGCTACCTCGATTCCATCCAGGCGGTGCTGGAGAAATCCGCCACCTCCTACGCCGCCGCGACCATCATTTTCGCCGAAGAGCACGGCGCCGCAAGCGAACAGGCACGCCGGCGCATGAAGTTGCTGGCGCCGCATTTCCGCCGCGCGGTGCAGATCGGCAAGGTGATCGACCTCAAGGAGGTCAAGGCCGCCGCACTCGCCGATGCGCTCGACGGCATCGCCGCCGGCATGTGGCTGCTCGACGCCAATGCGCGGATCGTGCACGCCAATGCGGCCGGCCAGACGATGCTGGCGGAAAACGCGGCGGTGCATGCCGCCAGCGGCAAGCTGATGCTGCTGGATCTTGCCGGCGACCGCGCCCTGCAGGAGATGCTGGGCAATCTCGCCGCCGGCGATGCCGCGATCGGCGACAAGGGCATTTCGATGCCGCTGCGCGGCCGCGACGGCAAGGACTATGTCGCCCAGATCCTGCCGCTGACTTCGGGCGCGCGCCAAAAGGCCGGCGTTGCGCACTCCGCGGCCGCGGCGCTGTTCATCCGCGCCGCCACGCTCTCGCTGCCGCATCCGCTGGAGACGATCGCCGGCCTCTATCGGCTGACGCCGGCCGAGTTGCGCGTGCTGATGATGATCATCGACATCGGCGGCGTGCCGGAGGTCGCTCCCGTGCTGGGCGTCTCGCAAAGGACCGTGAAGACGCATCTGAAACACGTGTTCGAGAAGACAGGCGTGCGCCGTCAGGCCGACCTGGTGAAGCTGGCGGCGCGGTTCATGAGCCCGACGGGATGAAGGTGACGACCGATCGTGAAATTTCCTTTCCATCAAACACAACTACAGATAATCTCGGCGGCGGCAGGGGTACCGGCGCGATGGAGGGCGAGAGATGGCCGATCAACCGCGAAACATCGTCATTCTCTGCGACGGCACCAGCAACGAGATCAGCGAAAACATCTCCAATGTGCTGAAGCTCTATCGCTGCCTGCGCAAGACGCCGAAGACGCAGCCGCGCCAGCTCGTCTATTACGACCCCGGCGTCGGCACGCTGGCGCAGCCGAGACATCTGGCACGATCCGCGCCAGGACTTCAACGCTCGTGCTCGGGCTCGCCACCGGCTACGGGCTCGACGACAACGTGCTCGCGGCCTACGAATTCCTCGTCGATGCAACTGGCAGGAAGGCGACCGCGTCTATCTGTTCGGCTTCTCGCGCGGCGCCTATACCGTGCGGGTGCTGGCGGGGCTGATCCACAAGGTCGGGCTGATCACGCCGGAGCAGGTCAATCTCGCGGGCCGCGGCCAGATCGCCTACAAGCAGTTCTCCACGGATACGCCCGACGCAGGGGCTCGACTTGCAAACGCTGACCGACGCCGGCGGCGAGGGGCGACGACGACGGGCCGCTGCCGGTCGACAAGTTCGACAACGCCGCGCAATTCGCCCGCATCACCTCGTCGCGCGCGCCGACCATCGATTTCATCGGCGTGTGGGACACGGTGGCGAGCGTGATCGTGCCGCGCGCGACCGCTGCTCTGGGTGACCTCGCTGGAGGAGCTCGCGTTCACGATCGCTCAACCCGAGCGTGAAGATGTTCCGCCAGGCGATTTCGATCGACGAGCGGCGCTGCATGTTCCGCCTGAAGCAGTGGGACGACCCGCAGGAGTTTCTCAGCAATCCCTTGAAGCGATCCCGAGACAGGAGCGAGACGCAGGACATCCTGCAGGTGTGGTTCGCCGGCGTGCATGGCGACATCGGCGGCGGCTACCGGAAGCGGCAGAGCCAGGTCTCGAAATATCCGCTGCTGTGGATGATCGACGAGGCCCGCAAGAGCGGCCTCGACCTCAACACCCAGCGCAGTCAACCAGCTCGCCTGGGGCCGGCAACGCAAGAACGCCACCTTCAAGTACGTCGCGCCCAGCTACACCGCCGACATCGCACAACTCGATGAATTTCGCCTGGCGCCTGCTCGAATGCGTGCCGAAGAGCGACGAAGTACAAGGAATGGCCCGAGCGGAAATCGCTGCTCGGCTTCTACATCCCCTGCTGCGAGCCGCGCCTCGATCCCGGAAGGCGCCGTGATCCACGAATCCGCGATCCTGCGGATCAAGGAACGCGCGGACTACAAACCGGAGAACATGCCGAAGAGCTACAAGACGTTCGACATGCCGACACCGCCGCCCGAGCACGTCGCGGAGGAAGCATGATGCTTCTCATCGTCACGGCGAAAAAGCGACTTGTCCGCCGTAGCTCGAAGAGCGAAGGCGGGTCGCGGTCGGCGTGCTGGCAAAATCGCTGTCCGGCGCGCCCATCACCATCCAGATCGCCACGGCGATGACGGCGGCGGCGAGGAAATACCATTTGCTCGGCGGCTTGTGTGACGCGCTCACGATTTCATCCAAAGCTGCCTGCAATATGACCGCCGGCCATCACGCCTTCTCGCGCAGCATCGCCAGCCGGCCGCGCGTGGCGGCCCAGCGCTGCCGGCGCCGCTCGAGATCCCAGAACAGCCAGATCAGCAGCGGAATCAGCGCCTCGATGATGGCGCAGAACAGCAGCGTGGTTTCCTCGATCGCAAGCCCCGATGAAAAGTTGGGCATTTGAAAATTCCATTTTGCGAAATGTCATTCGAAAGCGTCGTTATCAATTATCAATGCAAACAAGATGCCGCAGCCGATCGCCGCCAGTATGACGCGCAGCCCGGCGCAGCGTCCTCACCCATTTGGATGAGTCAGCTTCACAGTTACGGAGATTCTCGTGCTTCGCATTTCAGCAAGGTCTGATCGCCGGCCGCGCACACCGGCTTCCCTTCTCCCCTTGTGGGAGAAGGTCGGCGCGCATCGACAGATGCGTCGCGGATGAGGGGTTCGTTGCCGCGGATAGAGACCCCTCACCCCGCTTTGCTTCGCAAAGCGACCCTCTCCCACAAGCGGGAGAGGGTACAGTGACATCACACGCCCTTGTCGAGCATCGCCTTGAAATCCGCCCGCGCCCGCTGCGCTTCGGCGCGCGCGGTGTCGGACGCATCGACGAGGCCGAAATAGCCGTGAATCAGCGCCTCGCCCGGATGATATTTCACGGGCACGCCGGCATGGACCAGCGCATCCGCATAGAGCGCGCCCTCGTCGCGCAGCGGATCGAACCAGGCGGTGGTGACCACCGCCGGCGCGACACCGGCGAGATTCTTCGCGCGCAGTGGCGAGACGCGCCAGTCGGCTCCATCAGCCTTGTCTTCGAGGTAATGCCCGCAGAACCACTCCATCACGGCACGCGACAGAAAATAGCCGTCGGCATTCTCGCTGCGCGACGGAAAGCGGTCGTTCTCGGTCTTGTCGGCGAAATTGCCGAGCACGTCGGTGACGGGATAGGCCAGCAGTTGCGCCGCCAGCTTGATGCCGGCGTCGCGCGCGGCGATCGCGGTCGTCGCGGCAAGATTGCCGCCGGCGCTGTCACCGGCGACGCCGATGCGGTTGGGGTCGCCGCCGAATTCCGCGATCCGCGCGACGACGTCGCGCAGCGCGGCAAAGGCATCCTCGAACGCGCCGGGAAAGCGCACCTCGGGCGGCCGGCGATAGTCGACCGAGACGACGACCGCGCCGGTCTCGATCGCAAGGTAACGCGCCTGCCGGTCGTGCGTCTCGAGGTCGCCCGCCACCCAGCCGCCGCCATGGAAGAACACCACCGTCGGCGCCTTGGCGCTGCCCATGCGATAGACCCGCGCGTTGAGGAAGCCGGCCGCGCCCTTGAGCTTGATATCCTCGGCACTCGCCACCGGCGGCGGCGGCACCGCGGCCCGCGCCGCCGCCAGTGCCCGCAACGCTTCGCGCGCGCTCAGGGCGTCATCACCGTGGGGTCGCGCAGCGGCAGCAGCGGAATGATCTTTTCAATGACGGGATCGAGCGGAGCGGGCATGGCAGTCCTCGGGTGTTCTTGGTTTTGGTTGGCGGGCAGCATAGGGGCCGCGTCCGGCGCGGGCAACCATGCATCAATAGCGTTACAGCCGGGCTTGACCCGGGCATTCACTCGGTTAGTAGACGCAAGACAAACGTACGCGGCGGGGAAAAATCCCGCCACAAAGAATAGGACACGGGGCAAGGGAATGGAATTCGAGACGCTAGTGCAAAGCGCGCAAGAGCGTGCGCGGCTTCAAGAAGCAGGCCGTGCCGCGCGCGGTGATCGAGGAAATCCTCGAAGTCGCCAAGCGCGCGCCGTCGTCGATGAATACGCAGCCCTGGCACGTCCACGTGCTGACCGGCGAGCCGCTGGAGGAATTGCGCCGCCGCAACATGGAGGAGATGGTGGCCGGCGCGAAGGCGAAGCGCGACATCGTCAGCCATGGCGAATACCAGGGCGTGCATCGCGTGCGCCAGGTCGACATCGCCAAAAAACTGTTCGGCGCGATGGGCATTGCGCGCGACGACAAGCCGATGCGGCAGGACTGGGTGCTGCGCGGCTTTCGCCAGTTCGACGCGCCGGTGTCGCTGGTGCTGGCCTATGACCGCGAGCTCGATCCCGGCGCGGTCGTGCATTTCGATCTCGGCGCGCTCTGCTACGGCATCGTGCTCGCCGCCTGGGACCGCGGGCTCGGCAGCGTGATCAACGGCCAGGGCATCATGCGCTCCGACATCGTGCGCGAGGTCGCGAAGATCCCGCAGGAGCACGTGATCATGACCTGCGTCGCGATGGGCTATCCCGACGACAGCTTTGCCGCCAACACCGTCCGCTCCGACCGCACGAACAACGGCGATTTCGTGCGCTATGTGGGATTTGGGGATTGATCTGTCATTCCGGGGCGCGCAAAGCGCGAGCTATGGGGCGCAATTGCGCCCCTGAGAATCCATAACCGCAGGACATCATTGCTACGAAGAAAGTCGTTGACCAGCTCGCAACTCAACAACCATCACGGCGTATGGATTCCGGGCTTGCGCCAAGCGGCACGCCCCGGAATGACGAACGGAGAGAGATCAGCACAGCCGCTTCGCCAGCGCGCCGCGCTCGATCGCGTCAATCTGCAGCGCGATGTACCATTGGCGGCATTGCGCATGCACGCCGCCCCGCGACATTGCTACGCGGCGTCAGGCCGCCTTGCCGAGCCCAGTGTCGAGATGTTTCAGCCGCGGCAACACCTCGTTCCTGAGCAGCGACAGCGAATGCTTCCAGGCCTCCGGCTTGTGCTTGTAGTCAAAGCCGAACACCAGCAGCACGCCGAAGCCGCCGACCTCGCGATAGATGGTCTCGATCTTCTCGGCGACGGTCGAGGGCGAGCCGACGATCCAGTTACGGCGGGCGCAATATTCGACCGTGACGTCACTGTCGGGCACATCGGGCTTGTGCTTGAGGTAGTCCTTGAAGCCGAAATGGCCGAGCAGCGGCAGGAAGTATTCGCCCATCATGCGGCCCATCATATCGCCGGCCGAGAGTTTCCACGCCTCCTCGTCGGTATCGGCAACGAAGACCTCGCGCACCAGACGCCAGTCGGCGCGGTTGGGCTTGCGGCCGGTCTTGGCGGCGCCTGCCTCCACCGATTCCCAGTGGCTGCCGACATAGGCCGGATTGAGATTGAGGCTCATCGGGATGAAGCCGCGCTCGCCGGCGAGCTTCAGCGTGTCCGAGCCCTTGCTCAGACCCGCCACGCCGATCGGCGGATGCGGCGCCTGCTTCGGCTTGATGTGCGGTTTCAGGAAATCGAACATCGTGTCGGGCTTGTTCACCGTCCAGAACTTGCCCTTGTAGGTCCAGGGCGCGTCCTCGGTCCACATTTTCAGGATGATCTCGAGCGCCTCGCGGGTCATGTCGCGGTTCTGGCCGGACATCCCATCGACATTGAACATCGCCCAGTCGCTCGGCAGGCCGCTGGCGGCAACACCGAAATTGAGGCGACCATCGGAGAGATGATCGAGCATCGCAACGCGGTTGGCGAGCTCTGCCGGGTGGTGATAGGGCAAAAGAAAACCGCCCGGACCGAGGCGGATGTTTTTGGTCTGCAGGAAGGCCTGCGCCAGCAGCAGGTCCGGCGACGGGTGCGGCTCCCAGGGCGCGGTGTGATGCTCGCCGATCCAGGCTTCCTGATAGCCGAGCTCATCGAGCCAGCGCAGGACCTGCAGATCCCAGTCGTGACCCTCTTTCAATCCGCACTCCGGCGGATGCGAGGGCATCGCGAAATATCCAAGTTCCATGGGGAAATTTCCTCTCGCGTTTGCTTTCGGGCGCGTCTTGTGCGCGCAAGCGAGAGTACCCGCCTTGGTTGCGGCAGAATGATGACTGCTGCGATGCATCGATGCTGGAAGCCGCGGAGAGGTAACCTGTGCCTCGCGCAGTCGGGCTCGCACTACCGCGTGCCGAAACTCGTCTTGCCGAACAGCGCCTTCTGCGTCGAGGGCTGCGAGCGCCAGTATTGCGGGGGCGCTGCAACCTCGCCGCCGAGTTCGGCGGCGGCGTGCCAGCCCCAGCGCGGGTCGTAGAGCATGCCGCGGGCAAGCGCGACCATGTCGGCCTTGCCGGACGAAACGATCTCTTCCGCCTGCTTGGCTTCCGTGATCAGGCCGACCGCCATGGTGACGACGCCGGTAGCTTCCTTGACCGCCTGCGCCAGCGGCACCTGATAACCGGGGCCGAGCGGAATTTTCTGCAGCGGCGACACGCCGCCGGAAGAAACGTCGATCCAGTCGACATGGCGCTTCTTCAATTCCTTCGCATATTCGATGGTCTGATGGATGTCCCAGCCGCCCTCGACCCAGTCGGTCGCGGAGACGCGAAGGCCGACCGGCTTGCTTTGCGGAAACGTCGCGCGCACCGCCTCGAAGACTTCGAGCGGAAAGCGAATGCGGTTCTGCAGGCTGCCGCCATATTGATCGGTCCGCTGGTTGGAGATCGGCGACAGGAACTGGTGCAGCAGATAGCCGTGCGCGCTGTGCACTTCGAGCGCATCGAGACCGAGCCGCTCGGCGCGTTTGGCCGAGGCCACGAAGGCATCGACGATGCGCTTCAGCCCGGCCGCGTCGAGCGCCAGCGGCGGGACCTCTTCCGCCTTGTGCGGCAGCGCCGACGGCCCCTCGGGCAGCCAGCCGCCTTCGGCAATCGGGATCAACTGCCCGCCGTCCCACGGCGTGTGGCTGGAGGCCTTGCGGCCGGCATGGGCCAGCTGCATCGCAATCGCGGCCTTCGAATGTTTGCGTACCGAGGCGATGATCGGCTTCAGCGCCGCCTCGTTGGCGTCGCTGTAGAGACCGAGGCAGCCCGGCGTGATGCGGCCAATCGCCTCAACGCCCGTCGCCTCGATGCAGAACATCGCCGCGCCCGACAGCGCCAGCGAGTTGATGTGGGTGAAGTGCCAGTCGGTGGCCGAGCCGTCGACGGCCGAATACTGGCACATCGGGGCGACCATGATGCGGTTGGACAGTTTCAGGTCGCGCAACTGGATCGGCGAGAAAAGCGTGCTCATGCGGGGATTTCCGGCGGGAGGGGAAAAGCTGGCCATTTTGTAGCGATCCGTTCCGCTCCGCTCAACCCGCCGGGGCGCAACCCTCCCCTTACGGTTTGATGCCTGCGGCCTTGATCAGCTCGGAATTGGCGGCCATCTCGCGCACCACCAGTTCGTCGATCTCCTTCGGGCTGAGCGGCATCGGCTCGACGCCGAGCTTCTTCAGGCTCGCCTGCATCGCCGGATCGGTCAGCACCTTGTTGCCTGCCGCGTGCAGCTTCTCGACGATGTCGCGCGGCGTCTTGGCCGGCATGAACACGCCGAACCAGATCAGGCTGTCGGCATCCTTCAGGCCGATGTCGCCGGGCGTCGGCACGTCAGGCAGATCGGGGACGCGCTTGGCCGTGGAGACCACGAGCGCCTTCACCCGCCCCTCCTTGATCAGCGGCAACGCGGTTGCCAGCGGGCAGAAATAGAAGTCGATGCGGCCGCCCAGAATGTCGGTGATCACTTCGGAGCCGCCGCGATAGGGCACATGGGTCGCCTGGAATTGCGCGGCGAGGCGGAATTTTTCCGAGCTGATATGCACGGCGCTGCCGATGCCGACCGACCCGAAGGAGATCGAGCCCGGCTTTGCCCTGGCGTCTGCGATGAAATCCTGGATGGTCTTCCACGGCCGCTCGTTCGGCACGATCATGACATTGGCGCTGAAGCCGAGCATGAGCACGCCGGCCAGATCCCTGGTCGTGTCGTAGGTGAGACCGGGAAACAGCGACGGCGCGACCGTCAGCGCGGAGGAATGCGCAAGGATGTTGTAACCGTCGGGGTCGGCCTTGGCGAGCGTGCCCGTTCCCACCGTGCCGCCGGCGCCGACCCGGTTCTCGATCACGATCGGCTGGCCGAGCTCGGCGGACAGGCGCTCGAACACCAGCCGCGGCACGACGTCGGCGGCGCTGCCGGCGCCAAAGGGAATGGTGGCGCGGATCACGCGCGACGGCCAGGTCTCGGCCTGCGCTGCGGTGGCGAGAAGGAGACTTGCGACAAGGACGCAGATGCGGTTGCACAGACGCATTTTCTTGGCTCCGATTGACGGCCGGAGCGCTGCAAGAAGCGTTCCGCTTTACTCCTTGAACCTGAACTTGCCGGGCCGGATGTTCACGACCCGATAGCGATTGCCCGATGTCAACACGCAATCGGCTTCGCCTGCAAATTCGACCGCGAGCCGGCCATCGCTTGGTCTGCGGCCGGGCGCCGCGGGTCCGATGGGCGGCTTCCGGTGAACTTGGCTGTGGTTATCGCGTTAAGTTGAAAACGGTGCCCTGCCCGGCCGCTGGCACGACGGGCCTTTTGTTCGCACAATCGGCAGGGTAACGTTCACATCGCTGCGCCGGGAATGCCGATGACGCTACGTCAGGTTTTCGCTCGCCTGTCTCGTCCTGCTCTGGCCCGCCGCAGCCGGCGCCGTCGACATCACCGGCGTGCCGAAAATCCGCGACGCCGACCAGGTCACGATCGGCAGCACCCGCATCCGGCTCGGCGGCATCGACGCGCCGTCGGTCGACCAGCTCTGTCTCAACACCATGGGCGAGCGCTGGGCCTGCGGCACCGCCGCCCGCGACGAACTGATCAAGCATGCCGGCAACAAGAGCTGGACCTGCCAGACCCGCACCATCGATCGCCGCGGCCGCACTGTGGCGCGCTGCCAGGTCGATGGCGAGGACATCCAGAAATGGCTGGTGACCAACGGCTGGGCGCTGGCCTTCGTGCGGATAACCAGGGACTATGAGCCCGACGAGAAGGTCGCGCGCGAAGCCAAGGCCGGCATGTGGCAGGGCGCCTTCATTGCGCCGTGGGACTGGCGCGTGCGCAACAAGAAGACGCACGTGCTCGGCGCGGTGAAGCCGCCGGAGAATGCCAACGCCATCCTGCTGGCCTCGGCGTCCGGCCCGGTCGCGCCCTCGCCCGACTGCACCATCAAGGGCAATGTCAACCGCTCCGGCGAATGCATCTATCACCAGCCGACCAGCCGCTGGTATGCGAAGATCCAGATGAACATTTCCAAGGGCACACGCTGGTTCTGCTCGGTCGAGGATGCCGAAGCCGCCGGCTGCCGGGAGACCAAGCGCTGACCACAGCCGATATCGACGCCCCACGAACGAACACCAGCGGCTCGGCCGGCCTGCGCCGCGCCTCGGCGATCCTGCTGGTCACGATGGCGGTCTACATCGCTCTCGCCTACATCGTGCTGCCGGCGCTGTGGACCCATCACGAGCACCAGAAGGGTCTCGCCGGGCTCGAGATGGTGACGCGCACCGCGCAGGGCATTCCCGGCGATCCCATCAATGTCGGGCTGATCGGCGACAAGGCCGACATCATCTGCGCGATGCATACCGCGGGCTGGTATCCGGCCGATCCGATCACGCTGAAATCGTCCATCGAGATCGTCGGCAGCGTGCTGCTCGACCGCCCCTACAAGGACGCGCCGGTGAGCAATCTGTATTATCTCGGCCGGCACGAGGATCTCGCCTTCGAAAAGCCGATCGGCGCCAGCGCCGACCGCCGCAATCACGTCCGCTACTGGAAAGTGCTGGATGAAGGCCAGGAGAAGCGCCCGGTCTGGCTCGGCGCGGCAACGATGGACCGCGGCGTCGGCGTCAGCCATTACACCGGCGCCATCACCCACCACATCGATGCCGATGTCGATCTGGAGCGGAAGACATGGGCCGGCGATCTCCAATCCGCCGGCATGGTGACCGCCAAATATCAGGTGACGGGCATCGGCCCTACGCTGGCCGGCCGCAACGGCGGCGGCGATCTCTATTACACCGACGGCGAGGTATGGATTCTGCGCCTGGTCGAGGCGTGCCGGAAAAACACCGCGCCGGTGAACATTCTGCCGAGCCCCCTGGCGACCCAGATCAAGGATCAGATATGGCAGGAAATCGCCGATACCATGCGGAATTGAGAGCTGTCCCAACTCGTTACAATTCTGCATAAATGCACCGCTCAGGAGCCCTTTGAAATCGCGGCCGGCCATGCCAGCATGGCCCGATATCCAGACAAGGAAGACCCAGATGACCGTTCGCGCGGGCAAGGAATTTCTCGCCCTTCCGGGACCCACCACGATGCCCGACGAGGTGCTGCAGGCCATGCACCGTCCGGCGCTCGATATCTATTCCCGCGAGATGATCGAACTCAGCGACGGCCTGCACGCCGATCTCTCGAAACTGTTTGCGACCAAGAACAGGTCCTACATCCACATCGCCAACGGTCACGGCGCCTGGGAAGCGGCGATCTCCAACGTGCTGTCGCGCGGCGACAAGATTTTGGTGCTGGAGAGCGGACGCTTCGCGGTCGGCTGGGGCATCGCCGCCGGGCTGATGGGCGCCGAGGTCGAGGTGCTGAAAGGCGACTGGCGCCGCGCGGTGCAGCCGGCCGAGGTCGAGGAACGGCTGCGCCAGGACAAGACGCACAGCATCAAGGCGGTGCTGGTGGCGCAGGTCGACACGGCTTCGGGCGTCTGGAACGATATCGAGGCGATCGGCAAGGCGATCAAGGCGGCCGGCCATCCGGCACTGTACATGGTCGACACCGTGGCCTCACTCGGCTGCATGCCGTTCGAGATGGACGGCTGGGGCGTCGATGTGGCGATGTCCGGCTCGCAGAAGGGCCTGATGACGCCGCCGGGACTCGGCTTCGTCGCCGCCAGCGACCGCGCCCGCGAAGTGCACAAGAAGGCGAATCTGCGCACGCCCTATTGGGACTGGACCGAGCGCGAGGGCAGCGAGCACTACCGCCGCTATGCCGGCACCGCGCCGGTGCATCTGCTGTTCGCGCTGCGCAAGGCGATCGACATGCTGTTCGAAGAGGGCCTGGAAAATACCTTCCAGCGCCATCGCCTGCTCGGCGAAGCGGTGCGGCGCGCGGTGTCGCGCTGGTCGGAGGGCCAGGTGCTGAGCATCAACATTGCCGAAGCTTCCGAGCGCTCCAATACGGTCACGACCGTCATGACCAACGGCTACGACCCGGTGCCGCTGCATCGCTACTGCAAGGAAAAATGCGGCGTGGTGCTCGGCGTCGGCATCGGCGAACTGCACGGCCAGGCGTTCCGCATCGCCCATATGGGCCATGTCAATGCGCCGATGATTCTGGGCACGCTTGCCGTGATCGAGGTGGCGCTGAATGCGCTGCAAATCCCGCATGGCAAGGGCGGAACTGAAGCCGCCATCGAATGGCTCGGCGAAAGTGTGAGCGCCTGACCCTTTCCGCCGCCGCCATTTTAGGGCTTACTGGTATACCAAGCTCGGACGCAGATCCGCGCCTGAGGTTACCGGGAGGCATCGATTGGCGTCGGTTGATTTGCGTGGGCTGACCAAGCGCTATGGCGCGGTTGCCGCGGTGGATGATGTCTCCTTAAGGATCGATCATGGGCAGCTGGTCTGCCTGCTCGGCCCTTCCGGCTGCGGCAAGACCACGACCTTGCGGCTGATCGCGGGCTTTCTCGAGCCGACCGAGGGCGAAATCCACGTCGGCGACCGCCTGGTATCTTCGAAGGCGCGCACGCTGCCGCCCGAGCAGCGCAAGATGTCGATGATCTTCCAGAGCTACGCGCTGTGGCCGCACATGACGGTGGCCGAGAACATCATTTACGGCCTGAAGCTGCGCAAGATCGACCGCGACACCATTGCCAAAAAGCTCGCCGCGATCCTGGCGACGACCAAGCTCGAGCCGCTGGCGCAGCGCTATCCCGGCGAGCTTTCCGGCGGCCAGCAGCAGCGCGTGGCGCTGGCGCGCGCGCTGATCGTGGAGCCGGAGACGTTGCTGCTCGACGAGCCCTTGTCCAATCTCGACGCGAATTTGCGCGAAGAAATGCGCTTCGAAATTCGCCGGCTGCATGATGAGTATCGCTACACCACGGTCTATGTCACCCACGACCAGTCGGAGGCGATGACGACGGCCGACCTGATCGCCGTCATGAGCGGCGGCAAGATCGATCAGCTCGGCACGCCCGAGGACATCTACGCCCGCCCGCAGTCGGAGTTCGTGGCGCGCTTCATCGGCGCCAGCAATGTGCTCAAGGGCACCGCGCGCGACGAGAACCACATGTCCTTTGCCGGCGCTACCTTGCGGGTCACCGGCGCCAAACTCGCAGCGGGCCAGAATGCCGCCGTCGCCATCCGCCAGCATGACATCCAGCTATCGACGCAAGCGCCTGCATCAGGCGAGAACACGATCAAGGCGACGGTGACGCGCCAGGTCTATCTCGGCGCCAGCCGCGACTATGTCGTCGAGACCGCCGACGGCAATTCCTTGCGCCTGGTTACCCCTACCGAAACCGCCGTCGACAAGGGGCGCGAAGTCTGGCTGATCCTGCCGCCCGATCGCTGCCGGGCGCTGAGCCGATAATGCGGGGCGCGCCATGAAACGAAAGTTTTCACGCCGCGATGTTCTCAAAGGCACCGCCGCACTCGGCCTGACGGCGATTTCCGCGTCCGTGAAAGCCGCCGCGCCCGAGCCCACGGCGATCACGCCTGCCCTCGTCGAAGCCGCGAAGAAGGAAGGCAAGGTCGTTTTCTATTCCTCGATGGACCTGCCGGTCGGGGAAAAGCTCGGCAAGGCCTTTGAAGCCGCCTATCCCGGCATCAGCATGCAGATCGAGCGCTCCGGCTCCGAGCGGCTGTTCCAGCGCATCGACCAGGAATTCGCCAGCAACATCCGCGCCGCCGACGTCATCAACACGTCGGACGCCTCGCACACCATTCCCTGGAAGAAGAACGGCTGGCTCGCCGCCTTCGTGCCGGAGGACGTCGCGAAATATTTTCCGGAACAATATCGCGATCCCGACGGCATGTTCGCGTTGACGCGCATTTACCTGTCGTCGATTGCCTACAACACCACGCTGGTGAAGCCGGAAGACGCGCCAAAGAGTTTTGCCGACCTGCTCGATCCGAAATGGGCCGGCAAGATGGTGAAGGGTCATCCCGCCTATAGCGGCACGATCATGACGGCGACCTTCCAGATGGTGCGCGAATTCGGCTGGGAATACTACGAGAAGCTCGCCAAGCAGCGCGTGATGCAGGTGCAGTCGTCGACCGATCCGCCGAAGAAGCTGGCGCTCGGCGAGCGCGCGATCATGGCCGACGGCAACGAATATAATGTGGTGCTGCTGAAGGAAGCGGGCCAACCGGTCGAGCCGATCTATCCAACCGAGGGCGCGCCGACTATTTCGGGACCGACCGCGATCTTCGCCTCGGCGCCGCATCCCAATGCCGCGCGGCTGTTCCAGGCCTGGCTGCACACCCGCGAAACGCAACAGTTCTTCACCGATTTCACTGCACAATACTCCGCGCATGCGCAGGTGCAGTCGAAACCGGGAAGGCGGAAGATCACCGACATCAAGCTGATGAAAGAGGATGCCGCCGGCGTGGAAGCGATGGCGGAAGAGATCAAGACGCGCTATGCGCGGCTGTTTCGGGTGTAACTTATGACCGTCACCACCGACATTGCCGCCCCCAAATCCCGCATCGACTGGACCAAGCCGGTGTTGTGGATGTTTTCGGCCGTTCTGATCGCGCTGATCCTGCTGCCGATGTCGTGGCTGGCGGTGTTCGCCTTCACCACCAAGGCGCGGCAACCGACCTTGCAGAATTTCATCACCCTGTTCAGCGATCCCGATTTCCTCGATCCGCTGCTGACGACCGCCATCATTGCCACCACATCGGCGGCGATCTGTTGCGTGGTCGCCGCACCCATCAGCTGGCTGGTGTCGCGCACGGACATGCCGGGCCGCCAGATCATCCGCGCGCTGGTGACCGCTTCCTTTGTGACGCCGCCATTCCTCGGCGCGGTGGCGTGGGAACTGCTGGCAGCGCCGAACAGCGGACTTTTGAACCAGCTCTACCGCTATCTGACCAGGGCCGAGTCCGACTCCTTCCTGTTCAACATCTATTCGATGACCGGCATCATCTTTGTCATTTCCTGCTACACCTTCCCCTTCGTTTTCGTGCTGGTCGCGAATGCGCTCGACAACATGCCGGGCGAACTGGAGGACGCTTCCGCCATCCTCGGCGGCAAGGCGTGGACCACGGCACGGCGCATCACCATTCCCCTGGCGCTGCCGGCGCTGGTCGCGGGCGCGCTGATCGCCTTCCTGCAGGCGATGACGCTGTTCGGCTCGCCCGCGATCCTGGCGCTGCCGGCCGGCTTTCACACCATGACCACCAAGATCTGGAGCCTGTTCCAGTATCCGCCGAAACTGGAGCTGGCGGCGGCAGCCGCCGTGCCGCTGCTGCTGCTCACCATCATCCTGCTGCAGGCGCAAAAGTTCATCCTGGGCCGACGCGGCTATTCCGTGCTCGGCGGCAAATATGGCCCGCCACGAAAGGTCGAGATGAAGGGTTTTCGCTGGGTGGCGCTGGCGTTCTGCCTGGTCATGCTGCTGAACCCGGTGTTTCTGCCCTATTTCGCGCTGTTCAACGCGGCGTTCTCGCCGAACGCGACGACACTGGTGACGCCGGGCACCTTCACGCTGCACAACATCGTGTTCGTGTTCACCGAGCTGTCCTCAACGCAGCTCGCCCTGAAGAACACGGTAATCCTGGGCGCTGCGACCGCGACCATCGGCACCATCCTTGCGCTCGTGATCGCCTATGTCACCACGCGACGCGTCATCGCGGGCTCGCGCGTGCTCGGCTTCCTTGCGACCGCCCCCATCGCCGTGCCCGGCATCGTGCTCGGCGTCGGCCTGTTCCTCAGCTACACCCGCCCGCCCTTCGTGCTCTACGGCACGCTATGGATTTTGCTGATCGCCTTCCTCACCATCAATCTGCCGTCGGCCTATCAGCAATTGCAGGCGGCGTTCGCGACCATCCATCCGGAGCTCGAGGAAGCCAGCCGCATCCTCGGCGCCAGCCGACTGCAGTCGCTGTGGCGGATCACCGCGCCGCTGCTGCGCACCGGCGTGATCGCGACCTGGTGCTTCATCTTCATCGGCGTGATGCGGGAATTGTCGGCCGCCATCATCCTGTTCACCTCGCAGACCAAGGTGCTGTCGGTCCTGATCTACGACCTCAACGAAAGCGGCGATCTCGCCGCGATCGCCGTGCTCGGGATCGCGATGCTGGTGATCACCTTTGCCGTGGTGCTTGCGGTCAACCGCATCCCGATGTTCGGCGGCGGCGCCGGCGCGCGGGCTGCGTAATGCCTGAGCCTAGGGCTGTTCGACGCGATAGGCCTCAACCTGCGCCTTCAATTGCTCCAGTGACGCCAGCGGCGCCTTGGGATCGACGCGATATTTTCCTTCCGCCAGCCAGGACAGGATTTTCCGGTCCACTGCCGGCGAGTAGTGCGCCACGTCGACGTAGTCGTTGAGGTCGTGAGTGATTTCCCTGACCGCGCGAAAGTCATAGAGCCGGACGTTGGGAAGCTGCGTCAGCCGCTCGGCCGCATACGCCGTGAAGTCATAGGTGGTCTTCAGCGTTGCTGGAGACGCATCGCGCAGCGCTACGAAAAACAGAATCGAGTAAGGCGCAAAGTAGATATCGAATTGAACGTCCGGATGCTTCGTGATGAACCCGATGGCATCGCGCTGGAAACCCTGGATCATCGCGTCGAGGTCATAGCCTCCCGACAGGATCTTCCGGCGCGACGGATCGATTATGCTGCGGAACCCCGCCAGCGCCTTCGGCTTGTTGTACATCGCACCGATGTCGAGATCGCGCCTGAACGCATTGATATCGTCAACCTCAGCAAGAGGAAACCTGAACATGACGCCGTTCGTCAGCTTTGTAATGACAGGCGCAAGTGTCGGAAACGCCCGCAACGCGATCCACAAGGACTCCCGCGCCATGGCGCCGGAGAGCAGGTATTGGGCGAGACCCGAAACGTTGCGGCGGTAAAGATTGGCAGGCAGATAGGCGTCGACGTCGGGTGCGTTGCGGAAGATCCAGTCGTCCATCTGCCAGAGCACGCGCCGGGGCCGGCGCTCCATGGCGGTGTCGAGCACGAATATGTGCTCGCGCGAATTCGAGCCGGGCATCGCGAGTTTCACCGAGCGGACGCCGAGTGTCCGGTCGATGTCGCTCGGGCGCACGTGAATGCTCAACGACGTTCCCATGAGCACGGTATCGAATTGCTGGCTGCGGATCAGTCCGGCGTTCTGCATGCGGGTATCGAGCGAATACATCGCCGTGAAGAAACGCGCGGGACGGAACAGCTGCAACGGATCGACCGTGAAAGTTAGCAGCGTCGCTGCCAGCACGATCGCGGCGCTGGCGCAAAGAAGACGGATGATATTTCTTGTGGCAATGCTCATCAGAACCTGAAATAGATGAATTCGCTGTGCTGCTGGATGCCGAGGATGCCGAAGCCGAGCACGGCGGCCGCGGCATAAAGATATAGGGGCCGCAAGCGCAGACCTTCCAGAGTCGCGCCCACCCTCCGGTTCCTGTGGTCGTAGCCCATCACCTCCTGCGTGTTGGGAGCGAACCAGGCAATCGCCGCGTAGATGGCGATGAACACGGCATAGGCGAGCTCGCCGCGGCCCAGCGCGATGTTGGTGGGATCGGCCATCCTCGACAGCACGGAAAGCGCCGCCGCCATGCTGTCGGCGCGGAAGAATACCCAGGCGATCACGACAGAGAGGAAGGTCAGGATGAAGGCGGCGATATCGCCGGCCTTCGTGAAGCGCGGCGCCACCTGCGGCCCGAAACGATTCCAGGCGTGATTGACGCAGAGATAGGCACCATGCAGCGCGCCCCAGACCACAAAGGTCCAGGCGGCGCCATGCCAGAGGCCGCCGAGCAGCATGGTGATCATCAGATTGGTGTAGCGCAGCAGGCTGCCATGCCGGTTGCCGCCAAGGGGAATATAGAGATAGTCGCGCAGGAATTCCGACAGCGTCATGTGCCAGCGCCGCCAGAAATCGATGATGGAGGTTGCCTTGTAGGGCGAGTTGAAATTGAGCGGCAGGAAAATGCCGAACATCAGAGACATGCCGATCGCCATGTCGGAATAGCCGGAGAAATCGAAATAGAGCTGGAACGTGTAGGCGAGCGCGCCGATCCAGGCCTGGTCGAAGGTCGGCGTATCCGGCCCGAAGGCCTGCGACACCAGCGGCTGGATGCCGTCGGCCAGGCAGGTCTTCTTGAACAGGCCGATGGCGAAGATGATGAGGCCGTATAGGATCAGATGCGCCTGCGGATGCTTCGCCTCCTCCTGTTCGAATTGCGGAATCATGTCCTTGTGATGAAGGATCGGGCCCGCAATGAGGTGCGGAAAGTAAGTCACGAACAGCGCGTAATGCGGCAGCGCATAGCGCGCGACATTACCGCGATACGCATCCACGAGGAATGCGATCTGAGTAAAAGTGTAGAAGGAGATGCCGACCGGCAGCAGGATGTCGACGACAAGATGCGTGGCGAAAAGCGCGTTCAGATTGGCGGCGAAGAAGCCGGCATATTTGAAAATGCTGAGTACCAGCAAATCGCCGCCAACGCCCAGTGTGAGCGCGGCGAAACGCGCGGCACGCGCGAGCTTTGCCGCGATCAGGAGATAGCCGATCAAATAGTTGAAGGCGACGGATGTCAGCAGCAGCGCCACGAATTTCCAGTTGCTGACGGAATAGAAGACGAGCGAGGAAGCCGCGAGCCAGATCACCGGCGCGAGACTGCTGCGCCGGCCCAGCCAGAAGTAACCGGCCAGGACAATGGGCAGGAACAGGAAGATGAAAGCGTAGGAATTGAAGAGCATCAGGCCTGATTTAGCGCGCGCGGATATTGCACCCTAAGCATACCAGCGCCCCCTCAACAACCCCGGGAGAGGGCGCTAGCGAAGCTGGCAATTCGCCTGTCAGTACCAATATAAACGGGGCCGCGCGGACCCCGCCGCGCCCCAGCGAGGACCCGCGTGAACCAACCGAAACTAGCCAGGAAGCTGCAAGCAGCGCCGGTTGCGCCGCGCCGCCCGCATTCCTTCACCACCCATGGCATCAAGGTCACGGATGATTACGCCTGGCTGAAGGATCCCAAATGGCAGGAGGTGCTGCGCGATCCCGCGATCCTCGATCCCGACATCCGTCGCTATCTCGAAGAAGAGAATGACTTTACCGAGAGCCTGCTCGGCCATACCGCGGCCTTGCAGAAGGAGCTGGTTGCCGAGATGCGCCGCCGCATCAAGGAGGACGATTCCAGCGTCCCCTCGCCCGATGGACCTTTCGCCTATTTCCGCAAATTCCGCGAGGGCGGCCAGCACGAGATGTTCGGCCGGCACCCGCGCGATGGCGGCGAAGCCGAAATCGTGCTCGACGGCGATGCATTGGCGGCGGATTACAAATATTTCAAGTTCGGCGGCAGCCACCACTCGCCCGATCACAAGCTGCAGGCGTGGAGCGCGGACATCAAGGGCTCGGAGTATTTCACGATCCGGGTGCGCAATTGGGTCGACGCCACAGACCTCGACGACGTCGTCGAGGAGACCGACGGGGCCGTGGTCTGGAACGCCGGCGCGACGGCCTTCTATTACGTGAAGCTCGACGACAACCATCGCCCGATGCAGGTCTGGAAACATCGGCTCGGCACGCCGCAACAGGATGACATCCTGATCCATCAGGAGCAGGACGCCGGGTGGTTCACGCACATCCATGAAAGCGCAAGCCGAAGATTTTGCGTGATCGCCGGCGGCGACCACGAAACCTCGGAGCAGTGGCTGGTTGATCTTGTCAACGAGGAGGCAAAACCCCGGCTGGTGGCCGCGCGTGAAAAGGGCGTGCAATACTCGGTCGCTGATCGCGGCGACAAACTGTTCATTCTCACCAACGCCGATGGCGCCATCGATTTCAAGATCGTGGTCGCCGCGCTGATATTTCCGGCACGCGTGACCTGGCGCGACCTGATCCCCTATCGCGAAGGCGTCTATATTATCGACTTCGAGCTCTATGCCGGCCACATGGTGCGGCTGGAGCGCGCCAACGCGCTGCCGGCGATCGTGATCCGCGATCTCGAATCGGGCGAAGAGCATGCCATCGCTTTCGACGAGGCCGCCTATTCGCTCGACACCATGGGCGGCTATGAATTCGACACGACGAATCTCCGATTCTCGTATTCGTCGATGACGACGCCGTCGGAGGTCTACGACTACGACATGGCGAAGCGGACGCGGGTGCTGCGCAAGCGGCAGGAAATCCCCTCCGGCCATGATCCGGCTGACTACGTCACCACCCGCATCATGGCGCGATCGCATGATGGCGCCGAGGTGCCGGTGTCGATCGTGCACCGCAAGGATTTTGTGCGCAACGGCCGTGCGCCGCTGCTGCTCTATGGCTACGGTTCCTACGGCATGGCGATGCCAGCGTCCTTCAACGCGAACCGCCTGTCGCTGGTCGATCGCGGCTTCGTCTATGCCATCGCCCATATCCGCGGCGGCTCGGACAAGGGCTGGGGCTGGTACCTCGACGGCAAGCGCGAGAAGAAAACCAACAGCTTTGACGATTTTGCCGCGGCCGGCCGCGCGCTGATCGAGACGAAATACACCAGCGCCAAGCGCATCGTCGGTCATGGCGGCAGCGCCGGCGGCATGCTGATGGGCGCCGTCGCCAACCGTGCCGGCGAATTATTTGCCGGCATCGTCGCCGAAGTACCTTTCGTCGACGTGCTCAACACCATGCTCGACGACACATTGCCGCTGACGCCGCCGGAATGGCCGGAATGGGGCAACCCGATCGAAAGCGAAAAGGATTTCCGCACCATCCTGTCCTACTCGCCCTACGACAATGTCGCGGCCAAGGATTATCCGGCGATTCTCGCCATGGGCGGCCTGACCGATCCGCGCGTCACCTATTGGG
This sequence comes from uncultured Alphaproteobacteria bacterium, assembly GCA_963726865.1. Taxonomy (GTDB): domain Bacteria; phylum Pseudomonadota; class Alphaproteobacteria; order Rhizobiales; family Xanthobacteraceae; genus Bradyrhizobium. The sequence continues at coordinate 65,305 of CAVSEE010000022.1, forward strand.
AGCCGGCGAAATGGATCGCACGGCTGCGCGCGACGATGCGCGGCGGCGGTCCGGTGCTGTTGCGTACCAACATGGGCGCCGGCCATGGCGGCGCCTCCGGCCGCTTCAACCGGCTCGACGAGATCGCGATCGTCTATGCGTTTGCGCTGTGGGCAGTGGGGCTGGCGGACAAGGCGGAAGCCTAGCTGCAGAGACGGAGGCTGGAATGCGGCGCTACAGGAAGAAGGACTTTCCGGTCTACAATGTCCGACGCTTCCTGGAGCCGGGGCCGATCGTGCTGGTCAGCTCCGCCCACAAGAACCAGACCAACATCATGACCATGGGCTGGCACATGGTCATGGAGTTCTCGCCCGCGCTGGTCGGCTGCCTGATCGCCGGCGGAAACCACAGCCACGATCTGATCCGCAACAGCCGGCAGTGCGTGATCAACATCCCGACCGTCGACATCGCCGAGACGGTGGTGAAGATCGGCAACAGCTCGGGACGCGACATCGACAAGTTCGCCGAATTCGGCCTCACGCCAAAACCGGGCACTCACGTCCGCGCGCCGCTGATCGAGGAATGCTACGCCAATTTCGAATGCACGTTGGCCGATGCGGCCTGGGTGAACAAATACAATGTCTTCGTGTTCGAGGTGGTGAAGGCGCATGTGGCGACGTCACCGAAAGTGCCGAAGACGATTCATTATCGCGGCGACGGCGAGTTCATGATCTCCGGCGAGGAGACGAAGAGATACCGCAAGCTGTTCCGGCCGGGGATGCTGTGAGCGCTCCCTCTCCCCGCAAGCGGGGAGAGGTTAGAGCCTACTCACACCGCACCGTGCGACTCGACATAGAGCGCGTAGACGGAGTGGCACGCTGTCATGTAGACGCGGTTGTTCTTCGGGCCGCCGAAGCACAAGTTGGCGCAACGCTCGGGCAGGCGGATGTGGGCGAGCGGCTTGCCCTCGGGGCTGAACACCATCACGCCGTCGAGGTCTTCGGACTTGCCCTTGAGCTGGAACACCTTGCGGCCGCCGACATCCGATGGCTCCGACTGCAGCGCGCCGTTGCTGCCCCAGCCGCACCAGAGATTACCGTCGCGGTCGACGCGGAAACCATCGATCGCGCCCTGGTCGGCCGCGTCGATCAGCTTCGCGCGGCTGCCGAGCGTGCCGTCATCCTTGACGTCGTAAGCCCCAGATGCTGCGGTTGGGCGTACCCTTCCACTCCACGACATAGAGCTTCTTCTCGTCCGGCGAGAAGGCGAGCCCGTTGGGATTGACGATGTCGGTGATGACGGCGGTGAGCTTGCCGTCCTTGGCAAGGCGGTAGACGTTGGTGGTGGCCTGTTCCGGCTTCTCCTTCTTGCCTTCCCACTCGCCGTTGATGCCGAACAGGGGATCGGTGAACCAGATGCTGTCATCCGACTTGACCACGATGTCATTCGGCGCGTTCAGCCGCTTGCCCTCGAACTTGTCGGCAAGCACGGTCACCTTGCCGTCCTTCTCCGTCCGCGTGATGCGGCGGGTGACGGAATGCTCGCAGGTAACGAGGCGTCCCTGGCGATCCCGCGCGTTGCCGTTGGCGTAGTTCGACGGGCTGCGGAACACGCTGGTCTGCCCGGTTTTCTCGTCGAATTTCATGATCCGGTTGTTGGGAATGTCGGACCACAGGAGATAGCCGCCCTCGGGGAAATAGGCCGGACCTTCCGCCCAGCGGAAGCCGGTCGCGATCTGCTCCACCGTGCTCGAATAAATCCGATACTTCGTGAAGCTCGGGTCGAGGATCTGCACCGCCGGATCGGGATAGCGTTGGTTCGGCGCGAACGGAAAGGACTGCGCGATAGCCGAACGAGACAGCAATGCCGAGGCAGTGGCCGCCCCGGCGCCGGCAAGCAGATGACGTCGTGTGATGCTCATGGTCGTTCTCCCTGGGTGCTTGATGTGAAACCGGCTCTATCGGCCGGCTTTGTGCGGTCGTTCTTTCTATCGCCCCCTGGCTTTGCGCCAAGCCGCGAAATCGGTGAGCGTTTTTTCGTCCGTTGCGGGATAGAGCCCGAAGATGCCGCGGCCGTTCTGGACTTCCTCGGTGACGAAATCCTCGAATGCGGTCATCTCGAAGGTCTCGTCCGCAATTTCGTCGGCGAGATGCGCGGGGATCACGATCACGCCGTCGCCGTCACCGAGGATGACGTCGCCGGGAAACACCGGCGCGTCGCCGCAACCGATCGGCACGTTGATCTCGATGGCCTGATGCAGCGTGAGGTTGGTCGGCGCACTCGGCCGGTGGTGGTAGGCGGGAAAGCCTAGTCTGGCGATCTCGGCGGAATCGCGAAAGCCGCCGTCGGTGACGACGCCGGCGCAGCCGCGCTTCATCAGCCGCGTTACCAGGATGGCGCCGGCGGAGGCCGCGCGCGCATCCTTGCGGCTATCCATGACCAGCACTGCGCCGGGCGGGCAATCCTCGATCGCCTTGCGCTGCGGATGCGAGCGGTCGCGGAATACGTCGATCCTGTTGAGATCCTCGCGCGCCGGCATGTAGCGCAGCGTAAAGGCCTCGCCGACCAGCGTCGGCTGATTTTCGTTGAGCGGACGCACGTCCTGGATCATCTGGATGCGAAGACCGCGTTTGAACAGCGCGGTTGCTACCGTTGCGGTGGAAATGCCCTTGAGCTTATTGCGAGTGGCGTCGCTGAGTTTGCTCATGTCCGTGCCTCAATAGATCGATGGTTCGCTGACCGGCGCGCCGAAATCCGTCTCAAGGAAATCGAAATCGCAGCCTTCATTCGCCTGCTTGATGTGTTTCGAGAACATCCAGCCATAACCGCGCTCGAAGCGGCGCTCCGGCTGCTTCCACGCCGCGCGGCGCTTCGCCAGCTCAGCTTCGGACACATCAAGATTGATGGTGCGCGCGGCCACGTCCAGCGTGATGCGGTCGCCGTTCTTCACGAGGGCGAGCGGCCCGCCGACAAAGGACTCCGGCGCGACGTGAAGGATGCAGGCGCCATAGCTGGTGCCGCTCATGCGCGCATCCGACAGCCGCACCATGTCGCGCACGCCCTGCTTCACCAGTTTTGTCGGGATCGGCAGCATACCCCATTCCGGCATGCCCGGCCCGCCCTGCGGTCCGGCATTGCGCAGGATCAGCACGTGATCGGCTGACACGTCGAGGTTGGGATCGTCGATCGCTTTCTTCATCGAGGGATAATCGTCGAACACCAGCGCCGGCCCGGTGTGCTTCAGGAAGCGCGGCTCGCAGGCACTGGGCTTGATGACGCAGCCGTCGGGCGCGAGGTTGCCCTTCAGCACGGCCAGCGCGCCCTCCTTGTAGATCGGATTCTCGACGCTGCGGATGACGTCGTCGTTATGTACTTCGGCGCGCGCGATGTTGTCGCCGAGCGATTTGCCGGTCACGGTGATGCAGTCGAGATGCAAATGCTGCTTGATCCGGCTCATCAGGCCCGGCAGGCCGCCGGCATAAAAGAAATCTTCCATCAGATAGGTGTCGCCGCTCGGCCGCACATTGGCGATCACGGGCACCTTGCGGCTCGCCTTCTCGAAATCGCCGAGCCCGATGTCCTGGCCGGCGCGGCGCGCCTGCGCGATCAGGTGGATGATGGCATTGGTCGAGCAGCCCATCGCCATTGCGACCGTGATGGCGTTCTCGAACGCCTTGCGGGTCTGGATCTGTTTCGGCGTCAGATCCTCCCACACCATCTCGACGATGCGCCGGCCGCATTCGGAAGCCATGCGGATGTGATTGGCGTCGGCGGCGGGAATCGACGAGGCGCCCGGCAGGGTCATGCCGATCGATTCCGCAATTGCCGTCATGGTGGAGGCCGTGCCCATGGTCATGCAGGTGCCGTAGCTGCGGGCAATGCCGGCCTCGACATCGACCCAGTCCTTGTCGGAAATTTTCCCCGCGCGCCGCTCGTCCCAGTATTTCCAGGCGTCCGAGCCGGACCCCAGCGTCCTCCCCTTCCAGTTGCCGCGCAGCATCGGACCTGCTGGCAGGTAGATGGTCGGGATGTTCATGCTGGTGGCGCCGAGCAGCAAGCCCGGCGTGGTCTTGTCGCAGCCGCCCATCAGCACCACGCCGTCGACGGGATGGCCGCGCAGCAATTCCTCGGCGTCCATCGCCAGCATGTTGCGATAGAGCATGGTGGTCGGCTTGAGCAGCGATTCCGACAGCGACAGCGCCGGCAGCTCCATCGGGAAGCCGCCGGCCATCAGCACGCCGCGCTTGACGTCGTCGACACGGCTCTTGAAGTGCATGTGGCAGGGCTGCGCATCCGACCAGGTGTTGAGGATGGCGATGACCGGCCGGTCCTTCCACTCTTCCGGCGCGTAACCCATCTGCATCGTGCGCGAGCGATGGCCGAAGGCGCGCAGATCGTCGGGGGCGAACCAGCGTGCGCTGCGCAGCTGGTCCGGGCTTTTCTTCTTGGTCATGTCTGGGTGCCCCACTTCTGGACGGTGTTGCGCTCGATGGTGCGGAAGATCAGGTTTTCGACAATCAGGCCGATGATGATCACGGTCAACAGGCCGGCGAACACGGCCGGTATGTCGAGCAGGTTGCGGTTCTCGAAGATGTACCAGCCGAGGCCGCCCTGCCCGGACGAAACGCCGAACACCAGTTCGGCCGCGATCAGCGTGCGCCACGCGAAGGCCCAGCCAATCTTGAGGCCGGTGAGGATCGAGCCGAACGCGGCCGGGATCAGGATGCGCGCGACGTAGGGCAGCCCGCGCAGGCCGTAATTGCGGCCGACCATGCGCAGCGTGTTGGACACGCTCTTGAAGCCGGAATGGGTGTTGAGCGCGACCGGCCACAACACCGAATGGATCAGCACGAACACGAGGCTGCCGTTGCCGAGCCCGAACCAGATCAGCGCCAGCGGCAACAGCGCAATCGCCGGCAGCGGATTGAACATCGCCGTGATGGTTTCGAGGAAATCGGTGCCGATGCGGGTCGAGATCGCGAGGATCGTGAAGATCGCCGCCAGCGCGATGCCGGCGGAGTAGCCCATGAACAGCACCTTCAGCGACGCCCACGCCCGCAGCGGAATGGTGCCGTCGCGCGTCTTGTCCCACATGGTGACGACGGTGTCGTGGAAGGTCGGAAACAGCAGCGGATTGTCGAGCAGGACGCCGTAGGTTTCCCATACAGCCGCAAGGAACAGGATGATGACACCCTTGCGTACGAAACCGTCGTTCCAGAGTAGCTCCCACACGGTGAGCTTGCGCTCGACCTCGGCCGGGGCAGCGGCCGCCTTGTCGTCGCGCAGCAGGATGGTTGCTTCCGCCATCGCGCCCTCCTCAGTGTGCGGTTGCGGGATCGGCGAACAGCAGATCATGGATCTGCTTCTCAAGCCGCGCGGCGCTGCCGTCCTCACCGGAGACGCGATCGACGTCGATCACCTCGGCCCTCACTCTGCCCGGATGCGGCGACAGCAAGAGGATGCGGTTGCCGATCTTGATCGCTTCCGCAATCGAGTGGGTGACGAACAGCACGGTGAATTTGGTTTCGGACCACAGCTGCAGCAGCTCGTCCTGGCAGGTGCGCCGCGTCAGCGCATCCAGCGCCGCGAACGGCTCGTCCATCAACAGGATGTCCGGCTCCATCGCCATGCCGCGCGCGATCGCCACGCGCTGCTTCATGCCGCCGGACAGCGTGTGCGGATAGCCGTCGACGACGCGGGTCAGCCCGACCTTCTCGATATAGGCCCGCGCCTTGGCCTCGGCCTCCTTGCGCGGCAGCCGACGTGCCGACAGCAGCGGAAACATCACGTTCTCCAGCACCGTCTTCCACGGCAGGAGCTGGTCGAATTCCTGGAAGATCATCATGCGGTCGGCGCCGGGCTCGACGATCTCGCGGCCGTCGATCCGCATTTTGCCTTCGCTCGGCTGCAAATAGCCGCCGACCGCCTTGAGGAGCGTGGACTTGCCGCAGCCGGAAGGGCCGAGCAGCACGAAGCGGTCGGAGCGATCGACCGTGAACGACACGCGTTCCGTCGCGGTGATGACCGCGCTCGACGTCTTGTAGCGCAGCGTCACATCGGAGACGTCGAGAAGCGGCGCCATGGAATCAGCTGCCCTTCAGGTCGTGGGCGAGCGGCAAATAATAGTCGGTCCAGGCCTTGGGCTTCGTCTTCAGCGTACCGGTTCTGAACAGATGGTCGGCAAACTTCATGGTGCCCTGCGGCTCCAGATTCCACTCCATCATGCCCGGCTCCTTCAGCCAGGCCAGCAGGTCCTCGACCGACGTCTTGTCGCCGGTGATCTCCTTGTAGATCTCGACCGCCTGCTTGGTGTCGCTGCGGATCAGGTCGTGCGCTTCCTTGGTGGCGAGCCGCACCGCCTGGATGATTTTCGGATTGGCGTCGGCAAATTTCGTGGTCGTGAAGAACTGCGCCTGGCTCAGCGGGCCGCCCATCACGTCGGGCGAGTTCAGCACGACATGCGCGCCGGGCACGTTCTTCAGTTCAAGGAAGGTGAACGGCGGGATCGCAAAATGATTGCGTACCTCGTGCTGCGAATTGGACATCGCCGCATAGGCGTCGGGATGGCCGAGCTGCACCGTGTTGGGATCGAGTTTCGACCACTGATCGGCGCCGAACAGCTCGCTGGCGGCGATCTGCAGCACGATCGCCTGGGTCGAGACTTTCACGGTCGGCACCGCGATCTTGTCGTTCGGTCCGATATCCTTCAGCGATTTGATATTGGGATCCCGGCTGATCAGCGTCATCGGCTGCGCCGAGGTGGCGACGATGCCCTTGACGCCGCCGCGGGTGCGATCCCACAGCAGCAGCAGGTTGCCCGTGCCGGTGTTGAGAATGTCGACGCCGCCGGCGAGCAGCGCATCGGTCTGCGCGCCGCCGCTGGAGAAGGTCAGCCATTTGACCGTCACACCGGGCACGCCGAGCGCGGCGGCATGTTTCTCGACCAGCTTCTGCTTCTCGATGATATGGCTCGGCATGTAGAAGATGCCGGGCTGCCGCGAGATCGCGATTTCCGTCTTCTGCTGCGCCTGCGCCACCGGTCCCTGCACGAGACCAGCCGCCGCGATGGCGCCCGCGAGTATCAGCCATATCATCCTGTTCATTACGCGTTTCCTCTGAGGCCGCGGATTGACCGCCTTAGGGGAAATGCACTAATGTATTAGTGCATCTGTGGCAACCCTCTTCCGGGCATAGCGGCTATTTCAATGGACCAACCCGTCATCGGCCAGCGCCGCGTCGCTCCCCGCCCGGGCGGGCGGCTCGACCGCGACCGCCAGGCAGCACCGCAGGTGTTCGAGCGCCTGCGCGGCATGATCATCGAGCTGGAGCTGCCGCCGGGTTCGCCCCTGTCGCGCGCCGCGCTGGCGGAACAGTTCGGCGTGTCGTCGACGCCGATCCGCGATGCGTTGATGCGCCTGGAGGAAGAGGGCCTCGTCGAGGTATTCCCGCAATATGCGACGGTCGTGAGCCGTATCGACGTGCACCGCGCGCAGCAGGCGCATTTCCTGCGTCAGGCGCTGGAGCTGGAGATCGTGCGCATGCTGGCGCTGCAGCCCGATCAAGCGCTGGTGGCCGAGCTCAACGCGACCATTGCGCGCCAGCAGCAATTCGCCAAGGCCGGCGCCTTCGAGAAATTCATGGCCGCCGACAACGAGTTCCACGCGCAGCTGTATGAGGCCGCCGACAAGCAGGACATCTGGACGCTGGTGAGGAGCCGCAGCGGCCATATCGACCGGCTGCGCCGGCTGCATCTGCCCTCGCCCGGCAAGGCGCAGGACATCGTCCGCCACCACAGACTGATCGTGAAGTCGATCGCCGGCGGCGAGCCGGAGGACGCGCAGAAGCATCTGCGGACGCATTTATCGGGAACGCTGAGCGAGCTCGCGCAGATTCGCGCGCGGCACCCGGAATACCTCAACGACTGAGAAGCCGGGTCCGGCGCGTTGCGCGGCCGCAGCCCCCGCAAGGTTTGCCTGTCAACGGTCATCGCGAACGGGAAACGCCGAAGCTGTTGCGCATGGCCGTCCGACCCGGTAACGATTCAACCTTCCGTTGACGTGATTCCGGCAGAGCGGCGGCCCTGGCAAAAATCCTCCTAGTTGACGACGACCATGCGGTGCAGGCGACGTTGCGATTCCTCCTGGAGGGCGCCGGCCACGCCGTCGTTGCCGCCAATGACGGCCGCCGCGGCCTCGACCTGGTCCATGCCGAGGCGTTCGACCTGCTGTTCCTCGACATCTTCATGCCGGGCATGGACGGATTTGAAACGCTGCGGCTGGTGCGCCAGCACCGACCGTCGCTGCCCATCATCGCGATGTCGGGCCGGCCTCTCCCCTCGGATATGCCGAATGGGCCGAATTTCCTCACCATGGCCACCAAGCTCGGTGCGATCACGAGCCTGCAAAAGCCCTTCCGGGCAAATGTCCTGTTGGCGACGGTTGCCGCTTGTCTTGAGGCCGCAAAGCGGCCATCGTCGCTCAATACAGCTGGAAACATTGCTTCCGGCCTCTGACGCGACCCGGCGCCTGTTGTTCGCCGCGCCGCGCCGGACCGAGGTGGGAATGGCGCAAAGCGCGACATGACGCTCACGACAAGGCTTGCCATCGCGATGATCCTGCTGGTCGCGATCGCGGTATCCGCGGTCGGATGGCTGAGCTATCGCGATCTGGAGAAGGAAATCCTGCCCCGCGTGCTCGACCGTACCGAGACGCATTCGAGGCTCGTTGCTTTCGATCTGGAATCCCACGTACGCGGGGCGCGCGGCGACATCTCCGGCTTCCGGGCCGCGGCCGCCCTCAACGGACTGATACGCGCGCGCGTCGCAGGCGGCATCGACCCGCTTGATGGGTTAGCCGAAAAGATTTGGCGCGACCGGTTGGCGGAACGCCTGCTTGCAGAGCTGGAAGCCAAGCCCGCCTACGCGAAATTTCGAGTCATCGGCGTCGAGGACGGTGGCCGCGAACTCGTCCGCGTCGACCGATCCGGTCCGAACGGCGCGATTCGTCTCGTGCCCGATGCGGAACTCCAGCAAAAGGCGGAGCGTCCATTCTTCACGGAGACGATGGCACTTTCCCCCGGCGAAATCCGGGTTTCCGCGCTCGATCTCAATCAGGACGAGGGCGCCATTGAACAGCCCTATGTTCCAACGTTGCGTATCGGCACCCCCGTGTACCAACCGAATGGCACGCCTTTCGGGATCGTCGTCGTCAACGTCGACATGCGGCCGGCATTCGACCGGGTGCGCGCGTCGGGACGGCAGGGCGGCGCGATCTATGCCGTCGGCAGCCGAGGCGACTATTTCGTCCACCCCGACCGCTCGCGCGAATTCGGCTCCGACCTGGGCCATCCCTACGACTGGCGAAAGGACTTTCCGAATTTTGCGTCCCTCCTCGGCTCGACGACGAGCACGGCGCGTATGATATCGGACCGGGCCGGCAATCAGGACGGCGCGGCGCTCGCCTCCGCGATTCTGGCAAACAGCGAATGGGTCGGGATCATCGAGACTGTACCCCACGCCGTCATCCTCGGGCCGGCGGTGCAAGTCCGAAACAACGCCCTGACGGTGGGCCCGATTGCCGTGCTGTTCGCTGCGGCGCTCGCCGTCCTGATCGCACGGTCGCTGACGCGACCGATCGTGCAATTGACGCAGGCCGTCGAAAGCATCGGCCGCGGCGGCACGGCGGCAATTCCGACCGGGGCAACCGGCGAGACCGGCGTGCTGGCCCGCAGCTTTGCCCGGATGGTCGCGGAGTTCGACCGACAAGGCGGCGGCGCTCGAGCGCGAGGTCATGGAGCATCGCCGCACCGAAGCGGCGCGCGATCATCATGCCGAGCGCGAGCGATTGTTCAGCGCGGCGTTCGAATCATCCAACGACGCCATCATCACGATGTCGCTGGACGGCACCGTCACGGGGTGGAATTCCGCCGCGACGCGGCTCTACGGCTACTCCGCCGACGAGGCGGTCGGAAAGAAGATCGCGCTGATCATTCCGACCGACCGGCTGAACGAGGTGGATGACACGCTGCGCCGGATCGGCTGGGGCGAGAAGATCGAGCTCAACGAGACGATTCGCCGGCGCAAGGACGGCAGCCTCGTCGAGGTGTCGCTGAGCATCTCGCCGATCAAGGCGCCGTCCGGCGCGACCATCGGCATTTCCAAGGTCGCGCGCGACATCACCGAGACCAACCGGACGCAGCTCAGGCTGCGGCAGCAGACCGAGGAACGCCGCCGCATCTTCGAAACCTCGCAGGACCTGATCCTGATCGCCGATTCCTTCGGCACCCTGATCCAGGTGAGCCCGAGCTCGCGCACGATCCTGGGCTACTGGCCGGAAGAAATGATCGGCCACAACGCGGCCGAGTTCATCCACCCCGACGACCTCGAAGCCGGCCGCAGCGCCATGCGCACGGCAAAGCGCGGCGGCAGGAGCCAGATCCCGAACCTGCGCTACTTCCACAAGGAAGGCCGGGTGGTATCGATGTCGTGGCTCGGCGCCTGGTCCGAACCGGTCAAGCGGCACTTCTTCGTCGCCCGCGACATGACCTACATCCTGCTCGCGCAGCAGACCCTGCGCGAGAGCGAGCAGCTGGCGCGCGGCATCATCGAGACCGCGCTCGACGCCTTCGTGCAGATGGACGAAAGCGGCTACATCACCGACTGGAACAGCCAGGCCGAAAAGATCTTCGGCTGGCCGCGCGGCGACGCGATCGGCAAGAAGCTCGGCGACCTGATCGTGCCGGAATATCACCGCGCGGCGCACCGCGCCGGCCTCGAACATTTCCTGTTCACCGGCGAAGGCAAAATTCTCGGCCGGCGGATGGAGATCGAGGCGCTGCGGCGCGACGGCCAGGAGATCAAGGTCGAGCTCTCCATCACCGAGCTGAAGCGCCGCGACGGCATCGTGTTCAACGGCTTCATCCGCGATCTCACCGACAAGATCGCGGCGGAAGACCGCGTCAGGCACGCCGAGAAGATGGAGGCGGTCGGCCAGCTCACCGGCGGCATCGCCCACGACTTCAACAACATCCTCACCGTCATCACCGGAACGATCGAGATCCTCGGCGAGGCGGTCGCCGACAAGCCGCAGCTCGCCGTCATCACCAGGATGATCGACGACGCCGCCTCGCGCGGCGCCGAGCTGACGCAGCATCTGCTGGCCTTCGCCCGCAAGCAGCCGCTGCAACCGCGCGAGACCGACGTCAACACGCTCATCGTCGACACCGCGAAGCTGCTGCGCCCGACGCTCGGCGAGCAGATCGAGATCGAATCGGTGTTCGGGGACGACGTCTGCGTCGCCACCGTCGACCCCAACCAGCTCGCGACCGCGCTGCTCAACCTCGCGCTCAATGCCCGCGACGCCATGCCGAACGGCGGCAAGCTCATCCTGGAGACCCGCACCGTCGTGCTCGACGACAACTATGCAGGCAACAATGAGGACGTCCGCCCCGGCCGCTACGCCCTGATCGCGGTGAGCGACACCGGGATCGGTATTCCTGCCGACATGCTCGACAAGGTGTTCGACCCGTTCTTCACCTCAAAGGGCCCCGGCAAGGGCACCGGCCTCGGCCTCAGCATGGTCTATGGCTTCGTCAAGCAATCGGCCGGTCACATCAAGATCTACAGCGAGGAAGGCCACGGCACGACCATCAAGATGTATCTGCCGCCGGGCACCGGCGCCGCGGTTGCCGTCGAGGCTGCCGTCGCCGGCCGATGCAGGGCGGTCACGAGACCATCCTGGTGGTCGAGGACGACAAGCTGGTCGGGACTACGTGCTGACCCAGCTGCATTCGCTCGGCTATGTCACGCTCGAAGCGGCGAATGCCGCCGAAGCGCTGACGCTGGTCGATGCCGACAGCGCACTTCGACCTGCTCTTCACCGACATCATCATGCCGGGCATCATGAACGGCCGCCAGCTCGCCGACGAAATCGAGCGCAGCGCGCCCGGGCTCGAAGGTGCTCTACACGTCAGGCTACACGGAAAACGCGATCATTCACCACGGCCGGCTCGATACCGGCGTGCTGCTGCTGGCCAAGCCTTATCGCAAGTCCGATCTCGCCGGCATGATCCGCAAGGCGCTCGGCGACTGATCTGGACCGGATCAGGCGGTGCGATGGCGCGTTCCGACACCAAGCGACTCAAAATGTCGAAAACAACCCCATGCAAAGTAGCATGGCAATCGCCTCACGGTTCACGCGTTGCGCGACGCCGTCATCACGATGCGGACGAGATCGGCGGCGTTGCGCGCGCCGAGCTTCTTCATGATGTTGGCGCGATGATCCTCGATGGTGCGGGGACTGATGCCGAGATGGCGGCCGGCTTCCTTGTTGGAAGCCCCCTTGGTGAACTGCTCGAGCACCTCGCGCTCGCGCCGCGTCAGCGGCTCGCGGCCGGGGAAATGCAGCGACTGGATGTTCGAGCCTGCGCTTGCGGCCTTGCGGCGCGCATAGGCGTCGATCGCCTCGTTCAGCCGCGCCACGATCTCGCTGCCGCGGAACGGCTTTTCGATGAAGTCGAGCGCACCGTTCTTGATGGCGCTGACCGCCATGGAGATGTCGCCCTGGCCCGAGATCATGAAGATAGGCGCGGGATAATCCTCGCCGTGAAGCTCCCTGAGGATGTCGAGGCCGGACTTGCCGGGGATATGCACGTCAAGCAGAATACACGCCGGCGTCCTGCTTCGCGCCACCGACAACAGCGCCGCGCCGTCGGCAAAGCAGATCACCTCGTACCCGCCCGCCGACAGCACCATCGTCAGCGTATCGCGCACCGCCGGATCGTCGTCGACGACGAAAATCTCGCCACGGGAACCAGTCTTATCGGACATGTGCCTTCGTCCCACCGCCGCCTGAAATTGACGCGCACTCGGCCGAATGGAGCCATTTGGCCCCGGATTCGAACGTCCCGTATTTGTACGGGAGGGCGACTTAACCCACAAGTAGCACGGCGGCCCCTATGGGTGGGAACAGGGAGCCTAGCTATGCACAGGACAAAGGGTGGCGGCACGCCGCCACATACGGGTGACCGGGACGAAATGCATCGCGCCATCGTTGCGGAGCTGGCGTCGGTCATCGAGCGTGTCAGAATGAGTTTGACGCGGATCGAGCAGGCCGTCGCATGCGAAGCGGCCAACGAGGAGCCGGTCGCCGACAATGTTATCGTGCTCGACGACGTCACGCCCGGCTATGCGCAGGCAGAGACTGTGCTGCGGGAATGCGATGCCGGCCTCAGCCTTGCCCTTCGCCTGCTGACATCGGATGACGCCGCCGGCGAAGCCGGCTTGACGCCGGCGCATTGGCCGATTTCCGCCTGACGGGCGGCGATCCGCCGCGCACTGGATAGTCCGGCCGGCTCAGGCCATCACGGCGTCCTTGCCGGACGCGCCGCCGTGGCGCTTCTTGGCGTTCTTGCCCTTGAGGAAGGACACGTCCATCTCGGTGCCGTTGACCCGCACCAGCTCGCAGCGCCGGTACGCGAGCCCGGTGGATGACAGCAGCAGGAAGAATTCCTTGAGATTGAGGCCTATGATGGAGCCTTCCACCGTGAGCGCGGCGTCGTTGTCCGAAATGGCGTTGAGTGTGCAGTCGCGTCGCCAGGTGCCGTCGATCGCCATGATGCAGACGTCGTAACCGCGGCTGAAGGTGACGCGCTCCGCTCCCTTGTTCTCCTCAGACATCGCTCACATCCCTGCTGCGGCTGCGATCCGCGGCACAGCCAGAGCGGCCGGCGTCTTGGTACGCGCATCGTTGGGCCGATAGAGGCCGCGCTTGTCCGGATAGGGCTTGAAGGTATCGGTGAGCCCGACCACCGTTTCCGCCGCGCCCAGCACCAGGAAACCGTCGGGCTCCATGATCCTGCAGAGCCGATTGAAGATGTTGATCTTGGTGTCCTGGTCGAAATAGATCAGCACGTTGCGGCAGAAGATCACGTCGAAGGTGCCGAGCCCCGAGAAATCGTGCAGCAGGTTGAGCTGCCGGTGCTGCACCATGGCGCGGATATCCGGATTGATCTGCCAGAACTCGCCGTTCTGCTTGAAATACTTGACCAGCATCTGGATCGGCAGGCCGCGCTGCACTTCGAACTGGCTGTACAGTCCGGCCTTGGACTTCTCCAGCACTTCCTGCGAGAGGTCGGTCGCGATGATCTCGACCCGCCAGCCGGCGAGCTGGCCTTCCATCTCCTTCAGGCACATCGCCAGCGAATACGGCTCCTGGCCGGTCGAGCCGGCGGCGCACCAGATGCGGACGCTCTTGCGTGCCGCGCGCGCTTTCAGGATCTCCGGCATGATCGCCTGACGGAAATGATCGAACGGAATCTTGTCGCGGAAGAAGAAGGTCTCGTTGGTGGTCATCGCCTCGACCACCTGCGCGATGAGGGAGGCAGAACCGGCCTTCATCTTCTGGACAAGCTCGGGAATGCCCGGCAGCCCCGCCTTGCGGGACAGCGGCACGAGGCGGCTTTCGATCAGATATTGCTTGTCGGCAGACAGGTCGAGACCGGACTGATCCTTCAGCAGCTTGCGCAGATACTCATAGTCTGGCGGTGTCACGGCAACCTCTTACAACAAACGCAACAATACAAATGGACCGGTTTCAGACCGGCGCGGCGATCAATCCGACTTCCTGGAATTTGGCCGCGACGATGTCCTTGTCGAACGGCTTCATGATGTATTCGTTGGCGCCGCCATGCAGCGCCTTTGAAATATGATCGATGCCGTTCTCGGTGGTGCAGAACACCACCTTCGGCGCGTCGCCGCCGGGAAGTTGGCGCAGATGCATCATGAATTCGAAGCCGTCCATGACGGGCATGTTCCAGTCGAGCAGCACGGCGTCCGGCAGCTCTTGCTTGCAGATCTCCAGCGCCTGCGCGCCGTCTTCGGCTTCGACGGTCCGGAAGTTCATGTCTTCCAGGATTCGGCTTGCGATCTTGCGGATGACGCTGGAGTCATCCACCACGAGGCATGTTTTCATTTTTGAACCTCCCGTATGGAGCGTTGGAACGACTAGGCGGCCATCACGGCCTTCGGCGCGAGTTCGAGGACGCGATCGACGTCGAGGACGACCATGAGCTGGCCGTCGAGGCGGTGGACGCCGCCGGCGAGCTTGGCCATGCGGGGGTCGAGGTTGACGGGGTTTTCCTCGCGGCTGGTCTCGGGCAGGCGAAGGACTTCGCCGATGGTGTCGATCTGCAGGCCGTAGGATTCGCCGCGCTGGTCGACGCCGACCGCCATCGGCGGCTTGCCGTCGTCGTTCTTGGGCAGGCCGAGCCGGGCGCGCATGTCGACCACGGTGACGATGCGGCCGCGCAGATTGAGCACGCCCGCGATCTCCTGGGAGGACAGCGGGAACCCGGGTCAGCCGCTCCGGCATGAACACGTCCTGGACGCGGGAGATCGGCAGCCCGAACAGCTGGCCCCCGATCACGGCGGTGACGTACTCGGCCACGGCGCCTTCAATGGTCTCGGTCTTGCTGGTCATTGTCATGGTTCCCTTACGCCGTCCGGCTAAACTTGTTTATGCCGCCCGCTTCACGTCGGCGGTCTGTTCCTTCAGCGCCGCGATCAGGCCGGGGCGGTCGAACTTGGCGACATAGTCGTGGAAGCCGGCCTGGCGGCCGCGCTCGATGGCGGCAGGCGAGACCATCGCCGACAGCGCGATGATCGGCATCTGGCCAAAATTGTTGTCGGCGCGGATGCTCTCGGCGAACTCGAAGCCGTTCATGTCGGGCATCTCGATGTCGGTCAGCACGACGTCGAAGGCTCTGCGAGCGCAGCGCGGCGAGGCCCTCCTGGGCATTGGGGGCGGTCCGCACCTTGTAGCCGGCGGCCTTGAGCACCGGGGCCAGCATGTTGCGGAAGAAGGCGCTATCGTCGACCAGCAGCACCGACTGGGCGGTGGAGGACGGCCGCATCTCCTTGCGGGAGAACCAGTCTGCGAACGCCATCGGCAGGAAGTGGCCGACGTCGATCACTTCGGTGGCCTGGCCCTTGATCACGGCCGAGCCCAGAATGCCGTCCTTGCTGCCGGCGACCTCGATGTTGAGCCGCTCCTCGACGATGTCGATGATCTCGTCGACGACGAGGCCCATGGAGCGGCCGTCATCGGCGAACACCAGGATCGGCTGGGCGCCGGAGGTCTGCACCGTGACGTCGGCCATCTGCACCAGCGGCATCAGCTGCTCGCGGTACTGCACCATGTAGCGGCCGTTGGAGAGCTCGATCTTGTCGGTGGCGATCTCCTCCAGGCGGGTGACGAGGCCAAGCGGAACCGCCTTGGGCTGGCTGGTGCCGGCGCGGAACACCAGGAGCGAGGTGAGCTGCTCGCCGGAGGTGACATGGCCGGCGGCATTCTCTTCGGAGAGCTCATGGGAGGCATTGCCGGCCGCACCGAGTGCCTTGGCGATGCCGTTGGGGTCGATGATCATGATGACGGCGCCATCGCCCAGGATGGTGTTGCCGGAGAACATGTCGATGTGGCGCAGCTTGGTCGACATCGGCTTGACGACGATTTCTTCGGTGTGGAAGACGCCGTCGACGACGATGCCAAAGGTCTGGCTGCCGACTTGCGTGACCACGATAAAACCGTTCTCGGGATCGGAGGTCGAGCCGTCGTCGATCTTGAGCAGCTTCTTCAGATGGATCAGCGGCAGCAGCTTGTTGCGCAGCCGAAGGACCGCGGTGTCCTTGATGCGCTCGATGCGGTGCTCCAGTTGGCGCGGGCGCGGACCAGTTCGACCACCGAGAGCTGCGGGATCGCAAAGCGGTCGCCGGCGGCTTCCACGATCAGGGCGGAGACGATGGCCAGGGTCAGCGGGATCTTGATGGTGACGGACGAGCCCTCGCCGGCCACGGACTTGATGTCGATGGTGCCGCCGATCTGGTCGATATTGGTGCGCACCACGTCCATGCCGACGCCGCGGCCGGAGACCGAGGTGATGGCGGCGGCGGTGGAGAAGCCCGGGGCAAAGATGAACTTGTGGATCTGGGCTTCCGTCATCTTCTCCAGTTCGGCCTCGGTGACGAGACCGGAGGAGACGGCCTTGGCCTTGATCTTCTCGGTGTTGAGCCCGCGACCATTGTCGGCGATGCAGATGATGATGTGGCCGCCCTCGTGATAGGCGCTTAGGCGAATGGTGCCCTGCTCGGGCTTGCCGGCGGCCGAACGCTCGGCGGGGGTCTCCAGACCATGGTCGGCGGAGTTGCGCACCATGTGCGTCGAGCGGGTCCTTGATGAGGTCGAGCACCTGGCGGTCGAGCTCGGTGTCGGCGCCGTGCATCTCCAGCTCAATCTGCTTGCCGAGTTCGCCCGAGAGGTCGCGCACGATGCGGGGCAGCTTTTGCCAGGCGTTGCCGATCGGCTGCATGCGCGTCTTCATGACGCCTTCCTGCAGCTCGGCGGTGACGTTGGACAACCGTTGCAAGGGCACCTTGAACTCGGTGTCCTCGTTGCGGCGGGAGATCTCCAGCAGCTGGTTGCGGGTCAGCACCAGCTCGGAGACCATGGTCATGAGGTGTTCGAGGGTGTCGACGTTGACCCGGATCGACTGGTTGGCGACCTTGTCGCCCTCGGCCATCTCGGCGGTCTCGGCGGCAGCGGCAGTACGCTTGGCGGCTTTCTTTGGAGCCTCGGCCTTCGGCTTCAGTTTCGGCTTCAGCAACCGGCTCGGCGGCGGGCTTGGCCACGGGCGCGGCCGGAGCCACTTCAATGGTGGTCTCGCGGAAGGCGCGCTCGAGCTCATCCAGCGACACTTCGCCGGGGCGCAGCGGGCGTTCCAGGGTCTGGTCGATCAGGGTGCCTTGGGTGTTTCCTGGCGTCATCTTGGGCTCCGCGGGTGCAGCCGGCTGGGTCGGGGGCGCAGCAACAACGGGCGCTGCGGCTTCAGCGGGCGCAGCAGCTCACCGGCGGACATCGCCGCCATGCCGCGCTCGACCATGGCTTCCAGCTGGTCGATCAGGTCGCGGTCTTCCCCCTCGGGCTCGACTTCGGTCGCCTCCAGCCCCGCCAGAATCTCCTTGATGCGGTCGATCGAGGACAGGATCAGCGTCACGGCTTCCGCCGTCACCGGCATGCCGTCGCGGAACTTGCCCATCAAGGTCTCGCCGGCGTGGGCGACCGCTTCCAGACGCGGCAAACCCAGAAAGCCGCAGGTGCCTTTAATCGTGTGAACCAGACGGAAAATATTATCCAAAATCTTCGCGTTGTTCGGCTCCTGCTCAAACCGAACCAGCTGATTGTCGACCGTGTCCAGGCTCTCGCTGGTCTCGGTCAAAAACTCGCGCATGAGATCGTCCATCAGCGTCGCCTTCCAAGTTGTCGCGGGCCAGCTGCCGGAGGGGTTGCAGCGGCCAGTCCCGTCGTCTCCGAACCGCACTTGCGGTCAAGCGACACCTGCACAGTGACAAGCAACGCTTGACGGAGCTCTCCAACAACAATGGTTAGCTATCTCGTTTCACGACGACGTTAATTTCACGCTCCGTTCAAATACGGATTTTGAATCAATCCGCTGCAGGCGAGCGGCTGCGCCCGGCATTCTAGGGGCTAAGAAAATGTTTACTATAATTGCCGGGCGATGCCGGCGTGCCGCGACCGGCTTTCGGCCAGACACTCATTGACGACGGTCATCAGCACAACCGGCGTGAACGGCTTGCGCAGGCAACGCATCGCGCCGAGCTCGAGCGCCATCCGCAGAAAGTCTGGCACCGGCGTGTCGGCATTGGCGAAGGCGTAGCCGGACATTCCGCGGCGCGATCATCACAACACCATTCCAGTAAGGAGCGCTTGGAGTCGCAAGCTCGGTTGATGATTGCTTGCCGCGGCAGGCACGAACGAACCCGCCGTGCGGGTGGCCCACTCGCCACCGCGTTTGCCTCGCAACCCGGCGTCGTCTGTCAGTTCAGACGATGCGCTGTTTTGTCAGTTTAACCCATACGCAGGATATCGTACATATCGAGTTGAAGGGAGCCAGCCGCCGCCACGCGCCCTTCAGGGAGGCAAAAGTGACTCCTGCTCCGCGTCCGCCCAATGGATTCCTGGCGTCGCTGTCCGAAGATGATTTCGAGCTGGTCCGGCCACATCTCAAGACTGTCGACCTCACCCATGAGCTGGTGCTGGTCGAGGTCGATGAACCGGTCAAGCGCGCCTATCTTCCGCACCGGGGCGTCATATCGCTGGTGGTCAGGCTCGCCAGGGGCGAGCACGTGCACATCGCGATGGTCGGGCGCGACTCCATCTTCGGATCGTTCTCGGCGTTCGGCGACCCGACGGCGCTGAACGGCGCGGTGGTGCTGGTACCCGGCGTCGCATCCACGATCGAGATCGACCGGCTTCGCCTCGCCGCCGAGCAGAGCGCAAGCTTGCGGGCAGAGCTGGCGCGGCATGCACTGGCCGTTTACGCGCAGGTGCAGCAGACCGCGGGATGCAACGCTGCGCACACGGTGGAATCGCGGCTCGCGCGGTGCCTGCTGCAGATGCGCGATCTGTCCGGCAGCAACAAGCTGATCCTCACCCAGGAAGCGATGGCGCAGATGATCGGCGCGCGGCGCAACAGCGTCTCGCTGGTGGCCTCGACGCTGCAGCAGGCCAACTACATTCACTACAGCCGCGGGCATATCGAGATCACCAGCCTCGCGGGCCTCGGCAAGATCTCGTGCGAGTGCTACGCGCAGGTCAAGGTGCATTACGACCGGCTGGTGCGGCCGCGCATTTTCGCCTGACGCATCGATGCCGGCAATCGGTCACACGTAAAACTACTGACCCCGCTAGAGCCGGACAATCCGCGGGCCGTCGCGCATTAACGCCGTGTTCAACGACCGCTGCTAGTCGTTAGCCGAAGACGGCGGGGCGTCGGTTCGAAAAGCTTCCTTGCAGGCTGCGAATGGCGCCGCTCCGGGTTCGGCAAATCGCCAACGATGCGGAGAAAAGGACATGAGCTTTGATTTGTCGATGCCGATCCTGGTGGTCGACGACTACGCGACCATGATCCGCATCCTCCGCAACCTGCTCAAGCAGCTCGGCTTCGAGAACATCGACGACGCCAGCGACGGATCGAGCGCACTGGTCAAGATGCATGGCAAGAAATACGGCCTGGTGATCTCGGACTGGAATATGGAGCCGATGACCGGCTACGACCTGCTCAAGGAAGTCCGCGCCCACCCGGAGCTTTCGCAAATCCCCTTCATCATGATCACCGCCGAATCCAAGACGGAGAACGTGATCGCGGCGAAGAAGGCCGGCGTCAGCAACTACATCGTGAAGCCGTTCAACGCCGCGACGCTGAAGACCAAGATGGATGCGGTGTTCGGCGAATAGAGGGTGGCGCAACCGTACTACTACGGTCGATAATTTTCACACACGACTAACGATAACGTTCGATAGTGACGCGAGCACAGGAGAGCTCGAATGTTCACGTTCGAAACGGCCGACCAGAAGGAAGTCCGGCGTTTCCGTATCGCGCAGTTCAACGGCCGCACGGCCACGTTCAGGTCGAACGGATCGGCGGTGACCGGCATGGTCCGGTCGATCGTGGAGAACAAGGCGATGGGTCCGGCGTTGTGGGTCGTCACCCTGATCCCGAGTCCGCCCAAGGTCACTACGCTGCGCCCGGCGCCGCGCGTTCGCGCCTTCGCCGAAGACCGCTACTGACGACTTCCGCTCTCTGCTGAACATGGCCGATCGCGTCGCGACGTGCTGCACGCGCGCGCCATTGATCGGAATCGGGGATGCCGCCTCGCGGCGGCGGCGCCGGTCAGCCCGGCTGCAGCAACAGCGCCTTGCGGACGAGATCCGCCGTGTTCTTGGCGCCCAGCTTGCGCATCGCCTCGGCGCGGTGGCTCTCGAAGGTGCGCGGGCTGATGCTCATGCGCAGCGCGCCCTGCTTGTTGGAGCAGCCTTCGCTGATCAGCGCGAGAACCTCGCGTTCGCGCCGCGTCAACGGCTTATGCTCCGGGTTCGACGCCAGCATGACGCTCGAAGCGCGATCCCGCACCCGGCATCCCGGACTTTCGGCATCCGCGGCGGGCTCGGCGGGGGCGACGTGCCCGTCGGCGAGCTGCTTCACCAGGGCGTAGACGCGCTCGGTCTGCTGCAGGGCGTTGTCGACGACCTGCTGCAGGTAGACGCGGTTGCCAGGCATCTGGGAGAATTGCTGGCTCTGATGCTTGAGTTCGTTCATGTACAGCATCAGCGCGGTGACCGGCCCGTTGAGGTCCCGCGCGATCGCGGCGGCGGCGTCTTCGACGGCTCGGGCGCGCGCCGCGGAAAGCGGCACCACTTCCGGACCGTCACCAGGTGGCGTGCTTGTTTCGGTCCACTTGGCGGGGCGCGAATCGCTTGCCCGATAGTCGTGATGGGACATGAGGCCTAACCTATCGGTTCCGCCCTCAATTATGGTTAATTTTGCTGGCAGTAGGACTACGGGGAATTTCCGCAGTTGCGAAGAAAAACTGCGCTCTTCGGTTGTTTTTCGACTAAATCACTCGCCAAATGCGCGATTTCCTGCGCCAAAAGGTTGTTTGTGCGCAGCGCGCTACCTGATGCTTCATCGAGATGAGTAGTTTCACGGAGGCCAATATTTACGTTTGCGGCGGGGACTTGGCGGCGGCGTAACACGGGTTCCATGCAGCTGGCGGGAGATGGTTTCAGGCCAGTAACGCCTTGCGCGCCCGCACCCGGGCGATCGAACG
>CAVSEE010000023.1:0-310641 GCA_963726865.1 uncultured Alphaproteobacteria bacterium
GGGCACTTCGATGATGACGTTGACGTCGTGCGGCGGATTGATTCCGGTTGAGATGGCGTTAATGCGCATGGAGGGCTCCGCTTGGTGTCGAGGGACGGGCCTGGGATTAGGCGCGCTAGGTTCCGTTGAGACACGCAGCAGAACGACACGTGGCCCCACGCGTTGAACGATTGATCTATATCAACACTAGTACTCAACATCAGAGGTCTGTGAGCCAGGTGCTGCGAAAGGTTGCGAGTGGCCAGAGCTGGTTAATATCAGCCGCCGCGCAGGATGCCAAAATTCCCAAAACTGAAGCTGTCCTTCAGGGGGCTTGGTGAGTGAATTGACCCGAGGACCGCATGCGCGCGGGGCGACATCGGCGCCCGATTGTCGCCCAGAAACGATTACGCTGGAACAGGAGATCAAACGAAACCGTCAAGCGGTTCTCGTGGTGAACACGCGCTCGCGACATGGTGCGCGCGCCTATTCGGAAGCCAAGCGGCTGCTCGCGGGAGGAAATCACGCTCGATGCAGCCTATCCCGTTCGCAACGCGGAGAGGCTGCAGGCGATAGTGCGGGAGGAAATTGCCAAAGGACGCAAGTTCATCATCCTAGGCGGCGGGGACGGCACCATCAGTTCAGTGGTCGATCACTTTGCCTACACCGAGCGTCGTGTTTGGCGTGCTGCCGCTCGGCACCGCCGACGGTTTTGCGCGAACGCTTGGGATCCCCCTTGAGCTGGCGGGCGCCATCGATGTGCTGGTCAACGGGAAGGTCGCCAACATCGATCTCGCCAAGATCAACGAGGATTACTTTGCCAACGGATCGTCAATCGGAATGCCCGCCATCGTCGGTCGGGCGACGCCACACAGCCTGAAGAAATGGCTCGGCCGGGGTGCCTATGGCCTGGTAGCGGCGTACAAGTTCATGCGCTTTGCGCCGTTCCGCTGCATCGTCACGGTCAACGGTCAGCAGACCTCGTTTCAGGCATTTGACGTTCTGATTGCAAGCGGCGGGTATCAGGGCGGTGCCCTGGTTGCCCGCGAAGCGGTCCTCTACGACGGCAAGATTGTCGTCCGCATCCTGAAGGGGCCGTCCAAGTGGGCATTGGCGAAAAAGTGGGCGCGGATTGTATTAGGCGTGCCCTTCGGCCCCTCCGACCTTGAGGTCATAAGGGTCCCGGAGCTGACAATCGACGCCGTCCCGCAGCAATACGTTGCCGTCGACGGCGAGGTCATCACGCAGACGCCGATCCGCGTCTCGGTGGCACGTGAAGCACTGCATTTGATGACGCCTGAGGGTTTCGCAGAAATGAAGCTCGAGAAGACAGGGTAAGTCGAACGAGTTGCAGAGCGGCGCTTACCAGACTGAAGCGGCAAGCGACGCTTGCATGAAGCTCGAATTGCGCGCAATCACGAACAGCAATGTGAACTGCGGCAGTGCGGCGATGATGTCTTCCCACCATGCTGTCGGCAAAATACTTGTGCTCCGGATCGCCGCTCATGCTCCAAAAGGCAGAACCAACGATGAAGGAGAAGTATAGATGAGCGTCGGACTGATCGCCCTTCTTGACGATCTTGCGGCGATCACAAAGGTGGCGGCAGCTCACCTCGACAAGGTCACCAACCAGGCTACGAAGGCGGGAGCCAAGGCAGCGGGCGTCGTCATCGACGATGCCGCGGTTACGCCGGGTTACGTGATCGGATTTCTTGCTGCCGAGCGTGAACTGCCGATCGTGGGCAGGATCACTGCGGGATCACTTCGCAACAAGCTTCCTGATCCTGTTGCCCGTTGCCATGGCCCTTAGCTATTTCCTTCCGCGGGCGATCACGCCACTTCTCATGATTGGGGGTGCCTATCTCTGCTCGAGGGCGTGGAAAAAGTGCTCGAAGCCCTCATGCCGCATCGTGCACATCAGCATGAAGCGCTGCTCGGCACGGTCGCGTTGAATGCGAAGACGGTGGAGGACGAGAAGGTCGCAAGCGCCATTAAGACCGACTCTCATCCTTTCGGCAGAGATCATGGCGATCGCACTTGCGGCGCTTCCCGCGGGAAGCTTCGAGTTCATTCAGGCCCTCGTGCTGGCGCTCGTCGGGATCGGGATCACGGTCGCTGTGTATGGCGCCGTAGCGCTGATCGTGAAGGCCGACGATTTCGGTATGGCCCTTGCCGGCAACGACCGCGCCTCGGTCCTTTGCCGGTATGGGCCGGGCGTTCGGACGCGCCCTCGTTCTCGGGATGCCCGTGTTCCTAACAATTCTTGGAGCCGTCGGCACCGCCGCCATGATCTGGGTTGGCGGCGGCATCGTCCTGCATGGCTTTGGAAATATACGGCCCGCCTTCAGTCAGCTCGACGGTTCACGCCGCCGCCGAAATCGCGGCTCACGCGATGCCATCGGCAGCAGGAGCCCTCGAATGGATCATTGAGGCGGCCATCTCAGGTGTCCTCGGATTGTTTGATTGGTGCGGCTTACACTTCCGATCGTTGAATTTGCCGTTGCGCCGGCATGGCAGTGAGTTGAAGCGTTTGCTGCCGGGCCGTCAGAAGTAAATGCCTGGACTCTATGCGCTCGCACTGTCTCCCGCGCAGCTTGAAGACCGAAGACCGGCGCTACTCTAGCCGAATGGCGTTTTTCTGGGCTCCCAGCAAACCTCACGTCTTTGGAGGTTGATCGAAGTTAAAATCCCCGGAGGCGACGAAGATGAGGGAACAGGTTCGAATCGCAGCATGCTGCAAGACATCTGAGGTCTTGGGCTTCAACCCTATTCGTCGCCATTTTTCTATTCGGTTTTGCGTTCATTGCACAGGAAGTGAGCAAGGAGAGCCTATCGGGTTTGACCGCTGGTTGATGGTCGCCTTTCGCCATGCGTCCGACTTGTCCCGACCAATCGGGCCGCCATGGCTGCTCGACGTTGTGAGAGACATCACCGCACTGGGCAGTACCGCGGTACTTGCACTGCTGGTCACCATCGTAACCACGTTCCTTTTTACCACGGGCAAACGCCACGCCGGTTTGTTCGTCCTGACGACGGTCCTGAGTGGCGCTCTTCTCAATACCCTCCTCAAGCTTGCCTTTGCGCGAGCGCGCCCGGATATCGTCACTCCACTCACCCAGGTCTCTACGTTGAGCTTTCCGAGCGGGCACGCAGCGAGTTCGGCTGTCTGCTATCTGACGCTCGGCTTGATGCTCGCTCAGACGCAGGCATCCCGCTCAGTTCGATTTCATCTCATACTGACCGCCACGATCCTGACCCTGTTGGTCGGTGTCAGCCGCATATATCTCGGAGTTCACTATCCGAGCGATGTGCTGGCGGGCTGGTGCTTCGGCGCTGGGTGGGCGCTAACTTGCCAAATGGTCATGTCATATTTTCAGCGTACCGGAAGGATCGAGCAGCCGAGTGATTAGTCACCGCAATCTCGACGTGGTCGAACCGTGCTTGATTACGACTTCCACCTGAGACGTATGCGATTCGAAGCAGGAGCCTCTGTGCCCGATTGGCAACCATCGGATTTTCAAAAGCGGTTGAAAGGTGGACGCTGTGGGGCCGCTTTTGGGTCAAGGAACTCCAAAGCAATGCCTGCCAATTGAAGTTCCGCAAGCCCTGCCCTGGCTAGTCCGGCCCTGAACAGCACGCAGCACAAAGGCCCGGTGATGGTATCGCCCGGGCCTTTGGCTCCGCTCGTCGGTTGAGGGCGGAGAGCCGAGGGATCGGCCGTCACCGACGAGACGCCGGCTTCACGCACACAACCTGCACATGAGTCGGGTGGTGAAATTGAGGCGCGATCTTTGGCCGGCGTCGGCTTACGGCAGCGACCCACGCAGGTCTGCGACGCCAATATCCGGGATAACTCCGCCACCATTTTCGCGGGTGGTGGTGTGTGTGTGGACGTCGCTGTGTCCGAGCTCAGTGATGACCCGGCCGAAGATCACGCCAAGCAAAAGCAGCGTGATCACGATCAGCCCAGTCCGCGCCGGAGTTAGATATCGATTGGACCCAAAGCGCACCATTGCAGCACCCCTACGCATCGCCGCCGGCCCGCTGCAACAATCGTCGTTGAGTCGCGAGGCGGTTTGGTGGCGGCGCGGTGGCGATCAAAAGTGATGTTGGTGCGTCGGAGCCGCATCAGATTGGCGAGCAAATATTGGAACAACTGTCGGGTGTCCGACCATCCATTTAACCATAAATCCGGTTCCGAATTCTCGGAGAAAGAACGGCACCATACGTTTCACCGCAAGACCGAGATGTAGTTCGTTCGAAGTACCAAAACCAGCGCGGCAACGTACCGAGGATTGGACTGCACATGATCAGACAACAGGTCCATGGATTGATTTTCTTCCGGGGAGAAGTGCGAACCTGCGTCGGATACGACGTCAGCCAAACTGGCGCTCGACTGCATTCAGATGGATTGGGACTTCTTCCGATAGATTTCTACGTCACGTTCGACGACTTCCTCACAGTCGGCAAATGCCACCTCGCTTGGCGGTGGCAGGACGATGTCGGTGTCGATTTCGAAGGATGGGTGGATGCACCGCTTGAGCCATTACACTGACCTCTTAGCGGCGTTCGTCGGTGCCTGCCGGTCATTTTCCATGACCGAGACAACTCCACGGTTCGCTCGGCTGCGCTTCAATCGGGATGTCTGCCTATCTCACAATGCCGTTCGGCGAGGTCGTTGATCGAGCAGCTTGAGGGAGCCTCGGTTGCTTGACGCTGCTCAAGCCATTGATCGCCGGTTCTCGCTACCGGTCGACCCACGGGTATTGTCCCTTTGCCGGGCGAGGCATACGGCCTTTCAGGGCGATGCGTTTAGTGCTGAAAAATCTGGCGGCCCATCGCCGCTCTAACCTTCTTGCAAGTTCAAGGGGAATTTCCATGACCGACGCTCTGGCTGCATCGTCGTCCCCGGTCTGCCTTCAACTGCGCGGCGCCTTAAAGGTGCCCACGCCCCGCGGAATTCCTATCAATAAAGAATTGGCAATTGCGGAAGGATGCAACTCGGCGGCCAATTGATTGAATTCATCGGGGCCGTAGCGATGCCCGACGGCGCTAGTGATGTGAACCTGCCATCCTTCTCCCAAGAGCGTTTTGGCTTTCTCAACACAGACCATTGTGTCCGATCCGGACGGTCGTGATTGTCTGGCCATTTTTGGACGCATAAATCGTGAAAGCTGTCATCTCGTGCCTCGCTTGTGCCACCACCACCACCACACGGAGAGGAAAAAGGGACCATCCTGTTCGGCCCGGTGGCACCCCGACGAGACCGCTCCGCCAGGGGGGGATGAGGGGGAGCGAAGCAGCCGCATCGAGGGCTCGCGCTGTCCTATGCTCGGAGGGCCCTCCGGCACAGTGTTGCGCATGGGATCGAAGATCTCCGCGGGGCACTATTGTCCTCATGGACACTCGAAACAGCGGACATCGGTTCAGCACTGGGGGGAAGCCCGGGCGAGGCAAATGTTGCGGCACTTCCGATCTCGCACCATCTGCGGGCCAGAATGCCCTGCTGAGAAAACATCAGCACGGTTCCATGCATATCCTGCGTCGTCCGGCGGCGATGCAGTCGCCGGTTCCCGTTGCCGCGCCGCAATAACTCCCTAATTCGGGAAACCAATGGACCCACGCCTGGGGGTCAGAGCATGGGGAGATCTCATCATGACTGGCAGGGAAGGTTGGAAGGAGCGCAGAAATCTGGTGGAGCGCTATCGCGCGATGAAGCAAGAGACGACAGATCCGCTCGCGGCGCGGTTGCTCCACGATATCATTCTAGATTTAGAAGCCGAGCTTGAGGGATCGCTGAAAAACGCCCCACTTGATGCAGCATGAGTATCGTCAAAGCAACCTAGATCGGGGTGTTCTCCCGGGATCATTGACGCAACCGGTTCCTCCTTCAAGAGATGCGACAGCGGACCCCGCTGGCTCACAATCTCTTCCCTTGCCGGACAGCCGGTGGACCGGCAGTCGCACTTGCACGGTGTATTACGCACCGACGTTCATTAAAATTGTCCGTTTACCCGTAACTACGTTCTTGTCCTTGAGGACAATTTCAGCGCGTCCGCTTGGCGGTTATCAGGTCATGCGGTTCATCAAAGTGCCAAAGCCAGCGCGGCGACGTACTTGGGATTGGACCATGGTCGCACAATCATTCCGCGGTTGGCTCTTCTTTTGGGGAGAAGCGCGCACCTGCGTCGGCTACGAGGTCAGCCCAACTTGCGGTCGACTGCATTCAGACGGACTGCATCTTCTCCCAATAGAGTTCTACGTCACGTTCGACGACTTTTTCACCGTTGGTAAATGCCGCCTCGCTTGGCGGTGGCAAGACGACGTTGGCGTCATTTTCGAAGGATGGGTTGACGACCCGTTTGACCAACTACATTGGCCTCGCACCGGTGCGTCGAGCGACTTTCGCGAAGTGGTCGAGACGTTGAAAGCGTGGCGCGTGCTGCGCCGCGGCATCAGCGAGCAGTAGCCGATGGGCGCAACGCGAGGCAACCGGGTTCTGGCTGGTTGCGCGTCACTAGAACCCGGCTACGCCCGTCACGCCGCTGAGGCGGATAGTTTTCCGCAACGCAAGTTCATCGCTTTTGACATACGTCAAAAGGGCTGCGGTCCTGGCACGTCCGGTCGGGCTGTTCACTGCGAGCGGCAGGGCGCAGTTGACCCAGATCAACGAGAAACCGGGCGCACCCGCGCCATACTTCCATCGGGAGGCGTTCGCGATGCCCGAGCATACCGATGATGTGTTGAAGCTAGGCCAGCATTTCGATCCCGGCCCGTTTGCGCTCGATCTGTATCGCTTGCTTTGCACAGTGCTGGCCGACAAGGCGGTTGCCAAGCTCTCTGTCGACGCGCGGGGCGGCGGCGTCGCCGAACTTCAGGCCAAATATCGAAAGGTCGAGACCACCCGCGTATTGGTCTCGTCGGCAGTGGCGCTGCGCATCATGTTTGATCGGTATCCGAAGGCTTTCGGAAAGCTGCCGCAAAGACCCTGCGGGATCCTGTATCCGAAATGGCCAGGCCGCACGAGCGAATTGCTTCCGTTGCGGGAAGCCTGCAACAAGATCGTCAACGCAACAGATAGCAAGGATGATCTCGCGCGGAATCCCAACGAAGAGGGAAGCTACGTGCGACCTTTCTTGTACCTCTATGGCACCAAGGAAAACGACGGATGGCGAGCCCAGCTATCCATCGTTGAATTTGTGCGCGGCGCCGCGTCGGCATTCACACGCGCTTCCAGGTAGCCCGCGCTACGCCTTGCGGATAAGTTGGTCGAGCTCGGCCTAGTCGCGCCGTCCGAACTGCCGCCGGTGAGGGGGCGGCTGTGTGCCCGTTAAGGTGCGACGAAATTAAGGACAAGTGCAGCGTCGACGCACGTCCCAATGGCAAAGCGGACCTCAGCCCGGCCGCCGGCCATGTCGCCTAATGACCCGTAGCGGACATCGCCACGCGAAGTAACCAGTCCGGTCTCCTAAGGAGACCGGATACTGGAAAGTTTAGTAGCAAGGTCCGTAGGGGTAGTATCCGCAGCGTCGCGCTCCATAAGCACCATAGGCTCCAACGGCGGCTGCGCCGACGCCTACTGCCACGCCACGGCGTACGGCTGCGCCACGATAAACACCTCCTCGATAGACGGCGCCCCGATGGACACCGCCGCGATAGACGCCCGCGCGACCAACGCCGGCGCGATAGGCGAAGGCGTCATTTGAAAACGTCGCCATGCACCCGATCCCGATTATAGCGGATGCAGCGAGCGAGAGAGAATAATCCGACGCGACATGACTGATCTCCTTGCTTCAGGCTGATCAAGTCAGTCAGGCTATTCCTCTATCCGGACCGCGCCTGTTGATTTGGATCAATGCTGGAACTCTGTGCCGGGTGCGTGGTCGTTCATCTAGCCAACGGAGGTTTGACATGAGCGCAATCATCAAGTCGGAAATGATCTCTCGCCGAAAGGCCCTTTCACTGATGGGATTGTCGGCTGCATTCGGCCTCGCGACGGCCCCTACGGTACTGACAGTATCCGATGCTGAGGCTCAGACCGCTGCAGCTCCGACCGCTGCAGCTCCGACCGCTGCTGCGGCTCCGACCGCTGGCATGGAGCGGCGTCAGGAGCGGCGTGCAGCACGGCACGAGCGGCGTCAGGAGCGGCGTGCGGGTCGGCACGAGCGACGTGAGGTGCGGCGCACAGGTACAACTGCCGGCACAGGCACGACTACCGGAACAGGCACGACCACCGGCACAGGGACGACTACAGGCACAGGTACGCCAAAGTAATTCCATCAACTCGGCGGAGCTACAAATCGAACCGCTCGAAAGAGGTTACCTCCGGGCGGCTCTACTGACGGTAACGCCCTTCACGGTAATCTGGAACTCGTCAAAGAGCCTCAGTGCTAGCCTAGTGAAGGCAGGTTCTCCGTCTGTGTGGTCCAGGAGCATGCCAGACGAACCAAAAAAGCTCTGCATCCATACCGGGAGCGGCCGGCTTATTGCGCTAGCCGTCGCGGCGGCGATGGTGCTCGGCATGGACGGACCCACTTCGGCGCAGTTCTTCAATTTCGGCGGATATCAGCAGCGGCCGCAGCCACAACGCGGTGGAGGCGGTTTCGGCGGCGGCTGGTTTGGTAACGATACGTATGCGCCGTTCCAGGAGCCGCAGCCTCGCTGGAATGGACGGCAATCGGTGCGAGAGGATTTTTCAAAGGCGCCGCCGTCCGAGAAACGCAACACCGTACCTGAGCGCCACATTCTGGTGCTCGGTGACGCCATGGCGGACTGGCTCGCCTATGGACTTGAAGACGCCTATGCCGAACAGCCTGAGATGGGCGTGACCCGCAAGCACAAGACCGTCTCCGGGCTGATCAAATATCAGCCTAAGGGCGACCCGACCGATTGGGCCGCAGCAGCGAAAGGCATCCTCGCCACAGAGAAAGCGGACACCATTGTCGTGATGCTCGGGCTGGATGACCGCGTCGCGATCCGTGAGCCTATCGTTGAAAAATCCGACGGCAAGTCATCCGACAAGAAAGACGTCAAGGGCAAACCCCACGCCAAGCCTGGAGACGCAAGGTCGAGCGCAAAGCCAGATGGTTCAACTGATGGCACCGCAAAACCCCACGACAAAGCCATCGATGCTGAGCTATCCCCGGACGATGCCGCCGACAATAGTGCTGCACCACCTGCCAACGCGCCGGAGAAGAGTGCGCGCTCGCCAAACGGGCTAAATGAGTTTCGCGAGGAACGCTGGGTCGAACTCTACGTCCGGAAAATCGATGAGATGATTGGTGTCTTGAAATCCAAGGGTGTGCCGGTGCTGTGGGTCGGCCTCCCAGTGGTACGTGGTCCCAAGGCAACCGCCGACACGTTGTTCCTGGATTCGCTCTATCGCGCTGCGGCCGACAAGGCTGGCATCACATATGTCGATGTTTGGGACGGATTTGTCGATGAAGCCGGCCGATTTTTGCAAAAGGGCCCCGACTTCGAAGGCCAGATCCGGCAGCTGCGCTCTTACGACGGCGTGTATTTCACCAAGGCCGGTGCTCGTAAGCTCGCGCTTTACGTCGAGCGCGACATCAAGCGGCTGTTGGCTGCGCGTTCCGCGCCGATTACGGTGCCGGTGCCCGAGGCCAATGCGTTGCCCGGTCAGTCGACACCACGACCGCTGGCGGGACCGATCGTGCCGCTGGTGGCATCCTCGGCTGGCGCCGATCAATTGCTCGGCGGTCCAGGCTCCCGCCCGGCTGCGGTCGACGCGCTAGCCAAGCGCACGCTGGTCAACGGCGAGGCGCTAGCGCCGCCGCCCGGTCGCGCCGACGATTTTGCCTGGCCGCGCCGCGAAATTGGACGCGACCCGGCCAAGGGTGAGACGCCAGTGGCATCGAGCAATGCCGATGCCAACGCCTGGGCGCCGGCGGCATCGCCAAAGATGAAAAAGCATCGCCGCTAGAGCCTAAGGACCATCGTTTGGTAGCGAACTTGAGTGACGGACCCTTGCACGCTCGTGGGCAAGGCACGCCTTGCGATAGCGCATCCCTTGCGGATGTCTCCTCGTGGCACTCAGCGGACATGCCGACCCTTCCGCCTCTGCTTCTCGGGGGTAGACCGGACACGCCGTTCAAGCGGGCTAACTTCCGCCTCTGACCCAAAGCGGACATTCTGGCGCCAAAGCGCCCTTAGTTTGGTCATGCGTCTGCCAATTTTGAAAAACCGATTGTTGCCGCAAAGTCACGGGGATTCCGAGGCAAATCGCGTAGGTTTAACCTCGCAGTTTGGAAGTAGATTTTAAACAAGCGCTTGGGGATGGAGACCACGATGAAGAAGTTTTTGTTGGCTGCCGTTGGATCAGTAGCCTTGTTCGGCATGGCCGCTCCCGCATCTGCTGCCGATATGGCTGTCAAGGCGGCGCCACCGCCTCCAGTCATACCGATCTACAACTGGACCGGCTTCTACATCGGCGCCAACGGCGGCTGGGGTAGCAGCCACAGTTGCTGGAATTTCGAGATCCTCGCTGGGCCGGTGCTTACTGACGGCTGCCGTGATCGCTCCGGAGGCGTGCTCGGTGGTCAAATCGGGTATCGCTGGCAAAGCAACCAATTTGTGTTCGGACTGGAAGCACAAGGCGATTGGGCCGACCTTACCAACACGCGCCAAAGCGTGCTCGCCCCGGCGGTCTCAACCCGGGTGGCAACTGACGGCATCGGCCTTTTCACCGGCCAACTCGGTTGGGCCTGGAATGCGGCACTGCTCTACGTCAAGGGCGGCGCAGCTGTCACCAACAACCGCTTTGACATAATCAACAATACGAACGGCGTCAGCCTGATCGGGGCAAGCGCGACGCGTTGGGGCGGCACCCTGGGTGTCGGCTTCGAGTATGGTTTTACGCCGAACTGGTCGTTCGGTGCTGAATACAACCATCTGTGGATGGGGACTTCGAACAACTCCTTCACAGTGAACAATCCGGTCCTCGTAGCCTCATTCAACAACCGGATCACTCAGGACGTGGACATGTTCACCCTGCGGATCAACTACCGCTTCGGCGGGTACGGTGCACCGGTGACCGCGCGTTACTAAGCAGTTCTCCTATCTCGGCAACTTAAGCCCCGGCGCGTCCGGGGCTTTACTTTTCCGGTTTAGCGAACCGGCAACGTCCGTGGTTGGTACCAAGCGGAGTTGGTCATCTACCCGTCGAGCGTCCGCTTGTGATGCGCCGGCAACCTAGGGGGCCGAGCGGGCGGCTCTCTTAGCGCGAACCCGCCATCGTTTGCCTTGAACCTTCGTACGATCGGCGCAGCAGTGCGAACAGACTGCCCCCCGTCGCCGCTCCCAAAACGTAGGCGATGGCGACTACCAGCGATAGCGGTACGCGCGCATTGAAGCCGAGCAGTGACATTGTCACGATGTCGAAGTTTTGCAGCGCAAAGACGATAATTGCTGCGGCGAAAAGAATGATGATGCCGAGGTGGATCCAGCGCATGGGTACCTCCTTCGTCGACCATTCACTCTACAAGTTTAAGGCGACCACATTGACCTAGATCAATGGAGCACGCCCGGTATTCATGAACAGATCGAAGCTGTCAGACCTTCCGATCCTAGCGCGGACCGTTGTGACATCAGCGTCGAGCTCCTAAAGTCGAAGTACGGCTGAGAACGCCGGGCTGGCCGGCGTAACCTCTGTGCAAAGCGAAGGCGGAAACAAAGGAACGCGCTATGAAACCAGCGGTCAAAGTTCTGCTCAGGCGGTTTTTGATGACACTAGGTGGAATAGTGGTCTGGGCCAAAGCCCTGGCAGGGGGGAGCGCAGACGGACAGAACCAGTCAACGCCGGAGACCGATCAAAAGACAGCGGGAGGTCGACAGCAAAAGCCCAACCGTAAACCCTTGTAGCGAAGATGACGTTGAGGCGGGATGCCGGCTTTTGTGACTGAGCGGACAGTCCGATCAATCCGTCTGATGTCTGCTTTCGGAGGAAGAATGGACATGCCCGCGCGGGCGGACGTCCGCTTGTGACCCTTGCCGAACATCGGCCGTTGCGGGCCGCCAACTGGCCCTTACAGCGTGCTAATTGATCAGGCACAACCCCCGGCATTACCCGGACCGTTGCACTTTGAACCGTTATCATAATCCAGCGCGGATCGAGGAAAGCCGCTTCCGTGGTGCCCTCGACGACGTGATAATCATTCCACTTGCATTTGTCGCGCTCGCCGCAAACAAAACCCTGCGTTTCATTCTTTCGATCTTGCTGCGGCTCCTCGACTTCGCCTTTCCTCTAGCAATGCAGGTTGTCAGGCTTCCGCTCTTCGCGGCGAGGGTTCTTGGCAATGTCATTGTTGCTATTACAAACAGTGCGTTGCGCTTTCTCCCCCTTTCGGAGACGAAACGTCAACAGTGGAGCATATCGATCCGCCGGAACTGGTCGTGGCTCCGGCGGAAGATCAGCTATCGGGCGTTCGAACATGCCGTGTATATGGCCTTCGAAAACGGCATGGCATGGGTGTTCCGGAAGTGTCGGCTTCTCACACCGAACACCGCATTGCTCGTGATCCTTGGAGCGGTACTTTGGTTTCCGGTTTCTTTCGCTGCTGCAACGGCGATGCACGCGGTGTTGTTTGCCAAGCTCACATCCTGGCCGGCTTGGACGCAACTGTTGCATCCGCTAGCAACGGTCATCGCCAAGACTAAGTTTTTGGTGTTGCCGGTGTACCCAGCAGCCTGGCCACAGGCCAAAAGACACCCGTTCGTTCAATTCGTATTCAATAGATATGAAACTATCAGGTGCCTGTATGTGATCAAAAAGGTCGGGTTTCGCTATCGGCAAGCAGAGACCGCCCGCACGGTGGCGGTGGAGAAACTGGAGCACGTCGCCGGCCTCGCATCGGCGGTAAGATGGCTACGCAAGGCGCAAGTCACCGAAGGCGTCGAAAAGCCCACTCAGAGACTGCGTGCGTTCTTCTCGCGATGGTCAATTCAGTTCTCGGCCGAATACTACGAGACGAAGGAACGGCAAGCCTCAGGCCCTGTCGATCAACGAGGCGGTTGAATAGCGGTACCATCTGGCGCTTAGCGGACATGGGTGAGGCAATGGTCGATGTCCGCTATCGGGGGTAGAGCGGACCTTGTCCGGTCGTCGACCACGCGCTTGCCTTTGAGCCAGTAGCGGACGTCCTCGACGCGGGTCCAATCGACGCTGGGGTCACCCCAGATGCGGACGCGATAGCCCCGCTCGTCCTCGATGTATTCGGTTCCGTTGAAAAGGATGCGCGCAGCTCTGCCGCTGTGGCGGGGTGCCAGTTTGATTTCTCGGTGGTTGGAAGGACCTGTGAGAGAAACCTAGGGGACCGACGCCCCCTGAACAGGACAAGCGCGACACGATGCGTCGAAGAACGCTACGGGGCGTCACGATGTTTGCGGTTGTCAGATTTGGGCTATGCGCCATCGCGATGCTGGCACGAAAAGACAAATAATTGGCGCGCCAGAGCAAGCCAACTCCGAGCTGGCGTGTTCTATGCCATCTCCGCTTAGAGCCCGCTGGGCCTGAGTGAACAGATAGCGCCGTGCGGCGATCTCAGCGGAGAGGTTGCCTGATGCTTGACGCGCTCACAACTCATCTTTCCATTTTCAAGGTCTGTGATGAACAGCTCGTCCGAGAGGAAGCTGACCGAACTGCGAATTGCGCGAGCGTTTGTCCAACTCTCGAGCATTCTGGAGGATGGTTCAACGGCGTCGGTTTCGCTCGCCCGGAATGGGAACTGCGAGATCCGCATGTTTCGTGGGCCGGAGACCGATTTCGACCGCGGGGCACTATTCTGGTTGGAGCTGTTCGATCACGCCACACGAATGTCCATTGATAGCTTCGCATGCAACAAGATCGAAGAAGCCGCGCCTGTGTTTGAACATTTGATGTCACAGTCAGTTGATTTGAACGATCCCGACCCCAACAGGGGCGGAAGCGCAATAACCAATTAGGCTGTTCGCTCGCGTGGCGGTGCGTCACCGACGGGCGCAGCAGTCGAGTTGCTCAACACCGAACCGCCGAACCGCTCGACGAGGGTAACAAGCTCCGCGACGGATCGGACTTCCAGCTTTTCCATCACCTGGTGGCGGTGAGCCTTGATCGTGCGCTCGGTGGTTCCGAGTTCATACGCAATCTGCTTGTTAATCCGGCCTCGTACCACATGCTCAAAGACCTGCCGCTCGCGCGGTGACAGCCTCGCGATGCGTGCATGAACGGCTTCCAGCTTTGCCTTTTTTGCACGCGC
Source organism: uncultured Alphaproteobacteria bacterium (assembly GCA_963726865.1). Classification (GTDB taxonomy): domain Bacteria; phylum Pseudomonadota; class Alphaproteobacteria; order Rhizobiales; family Xanthobacteraceae; genus Bradyrhizobium. The sequence goes on from CAVSEE010000023.1 coordinate 14,232, forward strand.
CACCTCATGACGCGCTATGGCTCGTTCGATTGCGAGAAGAACTTGGTCCGACGAGTTAGTCTTGAGCAGAAAGTCCTCGGCGCCCGCCTTGATCGTCCGCACAGTGGTTGGAACATCGGACTGACCGGAGAGAAAGACGATCGGCAAGGTCGAGCCAAGCTCGCGGAGACGTTCCTGTAACTCCGGCCCGCTCAACCCCGGCATCCGGACATCGAGCAAGACGCAGCCCAACTCATGCTCGGTGGGCACGTTGTCCAGCAAATGCTGGGCCGATGGGTAGCTTGCGACCTCGTAACCGGCAATCTTCAAGCGGCGCTCGATTGCCCTGCGGAACGCGGCATCGTCGTCAACCACATACACAAACCCCGGCAAGGAAATTCCCCTAGGCTGCACCCATACTCCTACCGCCGGTTGTATCGTAGCAGATCTCCTCCGAAACCGTAGGTATTCTAATGCACTGCTGGCCTGCCATGCGCCGTCCCGATTGGGTTGGGACTTTTTTCGCTAGGACGATGTTCCGCAGGAGCGGCTCGCGTACCTACTGCGCGAAATCGCGGTACGGGTCCGATTTTTATCGATTCCGGTTGGGTTCTGGAAGGGATGGCAGCAGTTGCCGTTCCGTTGCTCGGGCGTTCCGGAAATTTCAACCAGCCCGTGTTCCGGAGAACTACGGGAAAAAGTGGCAACCGGCGAGCGGCTTGATCCAGATCAATTCCGCTCGCCCGGTATCCCTGCACGAGCCTGACAAAGTTAAACACGTGGAACTACAGTGCCGCGATGGGGGTCGTCCAACTTCTTGAGCCAGCTACTGTTCAAATACTGTTCAAAGTTCCCCGCGGCTAATTTTTATGCAAGTTCCGTCGCGAACTCGGTCGGCGAGTTTGCGTTATTCCCGTGGCAGGGATCATGACTTTTGGAGTTTGGTCTGCCAAACCCGAACCTTGTTTATGTCGTCGATGACGACGCCTCGATATTGAAAAGCGTAGCGCGGCTGCTGCGGTCCCTCGGCTATGCAAGCTTGTTGTTTCCGTCGGCGGAAGCTTTTGCCCACCACGACGATTTCGACAAAGCGGCCTGCATCCTACTCGACATCGACTTGGGCCACGTTTCAGGCATTGAGTTAGGGTGCCGTCTCAAGGCAGCGAATGTTGCCGTGCCGATTATCTACATGACGGGAAACGATACGCCGGCCGTTCGTGAGGCCGCACATAAATCCGGGTGTCTCGCGTATCTAACCAAGCCATTCTCGGCTGCGGCGCTTGCACACTACCTACAGCGGGCTCGGCAGGGTTCGTAGAGAGTAATCCTACCGCTTCGCCGGTTTCAAGTTTGAGGCTGCTCCGCTTCGAGTTCGAGGTAGCTTGAATGGATTGTCACAGGTGCCTTGCGGCCGTCCAGCAGTATGCGCACAGCATCGCTGCCATCGGTCACGCCGATGACGACTCCGGTGTGAACTTTGAGCTTCGGGCAGCGCGTTTTGCCTAACGCGGAGAGGCGTATCCGCGCGCCGGGGCTCAAGGTGTTGTCGCCATCACCGTGCATCTTGGTCGCGGCTCGTGCAGCTCAACAGGTTCGCACTTTTCAATCCATAGCAGTCTTTTGAAGCTGCGTGGCGAACAGCCCAGGGGATGTCACCCCTGCCAAATAGAAATGTCGTCTTTGTCGTCGATGACGACGCCGGAATGCTGCGGAGTGTAGCTCGACTGCTGCGGCACTTCGGTTACGCCTGCCGGCTTTTTCCCTCGGCAGAGGCATTCGCTAGCCACGACGATTTCGATGATGCGGTTTGTATCTTGCTCGACATCAACCTCGGCGACGTTTCAGGCACCGAACTGCGGCTCCGTCTCAAGGCGGCTGGCAGTTTAGTGCCGGTCATCTACATGACCGGGAACGACAGCCCTGCCGTTCGCACGGCGGCGCTTCAGTCCGGGTGTCTCGCCTATCTCACAAAGCCGTTCTCCGCGAGTTCGCTCATCGAGCCGCTTGAGAGAGCCTTGGCTGCCTGACGCTGCCCAACCATTGAGCCGGTTCTCGCCGGCGGGGCGTCATGTCTGCTGTTGGCACCAAGCGGACATGCCCGGTCGGCCTGGCGATGTCGGCTGTTGGAGGGTAGAGCGGACTTAGCCCGGTTGCGGCCCGAGGTCCGTTTCTGACCCAAAGCGCACATTGGTCAAAGCTGAGCCAGCGACGACGGCTACCGCCGCCAGCCTGGCAGTGCGGCAGCTTCCGCTCCCTGTGCCAAATGCATCGCTACAGCCAGAGCTTGATCGAAATCGCGCTCGAGCAGTTCGCGCGGGATGCGGCAGCGCAGGAAGTCCGCCCATTTGAACTCACTGAATGGCACTTCAACCTTGGCATACCCTCCGGCTCTCTTGACTGCTCCTGCCAACGAGCGAAATGGATCATCCTGCATGTTATCTATGGTCTGCGGCATGTCGCTGTAGCAACGCCGCCGTCCCTCGTCGTCGAATGGATGAGTCCAGTTCTGTCTTTCAAGACTTATCCAGAATTCGTCGATACTGAGCGTACTCAGATTTCGCGACGAACAAAACTGTGAACTCGCCGATGCCTTCGTCGCGCAATGCGAGAGCAAGGTGATGGCGATCGATCAAGTAGTGCCGACCATTTGGGCCCAGAACAACCGGAACGCGGAGTTTGTTTAGGTAGTTCGCTGCACGATCGCTTGATCGCTCACGCCAACGCCTGCGCTTGTAGATTACTTCACGTATCCCAACCGTCATTTGCGTAGGGATCAGATCCGCTACGGGCACGACCTCGGTGACTTGCTGCGCGATCATGCTCGTGACCAGATCCCAGCCCGGGTATACCTTGGCGCAACGCCCGACTGAGCCGGGAATGTCTCCGAAGCGCACATCCACGCCCGCCGGGTGAAACAGGCGAGCTGTTGTTCTCTTTTCAGCTTCCGCCTACGCCGGCTCGCGGGAAAGCGATGAAAGCTGATCAAAGTCCGCCGGGTCAAACTGATGACCGGCGGAATTGGTGACGTGAACAAGCCAGCCCAACCCTTCCAACGTTCGAGCTTTGTCGACGGCAACCACGGGGCTTATGCGAATCGTGACGACGCTTTGGCCGTCTCTCGACGCGTGAATGGCGTATGTCATCGCTCCCTCACCGACCACCCGAGCTTTCCTGGATTCGGGGTACGGTACCCAATCATTCAAATTCAAGAACGCAAGTCACGGAAGTTGTCCCGAAGTACAGTGTCCCATAGGGCAATAACGGTAACCAAGGGCGCGGTTGCAACGCAACGGCGGCCATAGTCACGGGAAAGTGCCGACCTGATGAAACCGTCATCAGCTTCACAGATGTCCGCTTCTGAGCGTAATGCGGACATCGCAAGCGTCACGGCATCATTATCAGGTCGAGCGCGTCAGCGTCATAACCGCGCGCACCATCACCGCGACATGGCCAGAGCGATCAACGATGGGGCGCTCGGTCTCATGGCTTGGGCGCTAGGCAGCCGCTCCGTTGATCTAGGTCAACGTCAGCGATCCTTTGGCGCTCACGCTATGTTCAGCCGCACCTTGAGGCGGCTCCCATCACCATTCAGTTCCGCAAATGCGAAGAGAGAGGTCCCCATGCATCCGAGGAAGCGTCTTTCGATCAAGTCAGCGACAGTTACCGGGATTGCTGCTAGCGTCCTGTTGGGACTTGCCGGTCTCACTCTCAGTCCAGCGCCAGCCAAGGCGGTTGTGTACTGCCAGTACGTTGAATATCCAGTAGGTTGCGTTGCCCGGGCAGGCGTCGTGCTCAGGCCTCGTCCGGTGGCGCGCGCTGCGGTCCGTCATAACGCCGGCGGCAATGCAAATGGCGGCGTCAATCGTGTTGGGGCGGGGCGGTAAGGGCTTGTTTCGCGGGTCACGTGTCCTCCGCCAGCGCAGAGCTAGCAGACAGCGGGTCACCTCGCGCGAGCGCATAAGGCGGCCCGCGCGCCTCGCGGACGAGCGATTGGCGCTGACCGTGGTAGAGTGGCTGCAACGATGATCGCGGCAATAGATTAGGACGTCGCGGACGCCCGATGCGCAAAGTTCGTCGAAGGTGATTTTGACGGGGTAGGTCGTCGTGGCAGCCCACTGTACCTCGGGACAGTGGGCTTCAGGACAATTGTCGCTGACGCGATCCCTGAATTTGGATGGCCGGGCTGGACGACCGACGACCACCCGGTATCGCCCAGACCCCGCAGCCTACGGCCCCGGTCCTTCCTCCGACCGGGGCCACCTGTTTTTGACGACGGACGCTTGGGCGGCGCTCACCTAACCTTTTTCGCTGGCAGCAATGGGAAGGGGCACGGATTTTGATGGATAAAGTCCAACGCGTCATTCTTGAAAACCAAATCATCCTCGCCGAAGCCCTATGGATGCTTCTGCAATCGCAAGGTATCAGCTCGGAAGCAATGCTCCAGAACGTCTCGGCCCGGATCAAGCAAACGAGGGAGTTGCTCGAAGAACACGGCGAGGCGAACCCAGAACACGCGGCCAAGGAGTTGTAGAGATTTTTTTGGGTCTTGCGGGCCCATATCCACGGGCACGCCGGGAGCGATAGGCGACACCGGCAGGCGAGGCCGCACGAAGGCCGCGTAGCGCGCCGCCAGCACGGCGCGGCAGGGCGCCGGGGCAGCCCCGCCAGCGCACAGGCGGACGCCACCGGCACCGGGCCGGTTCGAACGAGGTGCTGCACATTGCAGATTTTGCACAGCTATTTTCGGTCGCAGCAGATCGCGACACAAATGACGACACAACAGTCATATCGCATTGATTTTTATAGGATTTTTACGTCTGCGCTTTCCCCGCGCAATGGCTTTACGGCTTATACGTGCTCTCCCCGGTGAGCGGCGTTGTTTGCCACCGTCGCCGGCGCGATACCTCGCGCCAACTTGACGCCACGGTCGCGGCGCCAGGACCACACGATTTCGCCGTACGCTGCAGCGTTTTCGTCCGGCGGGCAAAGAATCCCGCCTGACGCCGCAGCGTCCATCGCAACCCGCACCACGTTCCGTGACGATCGCGAAACGTCCCTTTGGTGGCACGGGCTGAGGTGGAAGATAGTTCTGATTTACATAATTGTCAAGAGATATTTCTGAAAATCGTAGATGGCGGCGGAAATGGCCGGGTTCCCTCGGTTCTTCCTTTGGAATCCGCGGCTTGGCGCCCTCCCCTTCCCCCGATTTTCCCGCAGCCGGAACCATTGTCATGGCCGCACGTTGGAACCGCGGCACCTGCGACGCGCGGGTGATGAGGCGCTGCTTTCCATGCCGATCGGCCGTTACTTCCTGTTCACCGGCAGCCTGCTGCTCGCGCTGCTGTTCCTCGTCGACTGGTACTTTCAGCCTTCGAGCGCCGAACCGGCGCGCGCGGATGCCGACCGCGCCACCATCCGGATCCATTCAACGCACAAATGGCCGAAGGCGGTCGTGTTCGACACCACCCTGCCCGCGATCGTGCCGCCGACGGCTGCAGCAGTGGCCGAGGCCGTTGTCGCAAAGCCGCCGCGCGAGGCCTTTGCGATGGCGGCCGAGCCGGCACCGGCCGGCAAAGCCGCCGAGCCCGTCAAGCCGGCAAAGCCGCGCGTCCGCCACGCGCGACCGGCGCACGCTCCGGGCAACCGCGTGGCCAGCTACGATTTCTTCGGATTCCGAAACGAATTCTTCGCATCACGAAGCCGGTGGCCGTCGAGCTGGTAGGGAAATCTCACTTACCCTTCAGCGCCGCGATCGCCTCCGCCGCCGTTACGATGCGGGCGAACTCGCCGTTGAGATTGGCGAGCGTCATGGCGTGGATGTCCTCGGCGGAATGCTTGTCGCCATCGGGTCCGACGCGGTCGAAGGTCCAGGTCGCGTCGCGCACCAGGCGCGCGTCGAAGCCGAGATTGCCGGCCATCCGTGTCGTGGTCTCGACGCAATGATTGGTGGTGGCGCCGCAGATCACGACGGTTCCGATGCCGCCCGCACGCAGCCGGCTTTCCAGATCGGTGCCGATGAAGGCGCTGTTGACGCGCTTGACGATGACGGGCTCGCCGTCGCGCTCGCGCGCCTCGTCCTTGACGCGATAGCCGGTACCGCCGGGCAGGAACGACGAGGTCGGCCGGGTGCCTTCGTGGCGGATATGGAAGATCGGCGCGCGGCGTCGCGGAACGCGGCGAGGAGATCCGACTATCCGCGCGACCGCATCCGGATTATTGCGCCGCTTGCCGGCTGCCTCCCATTCGTCAAAGGCGTGCTGCACGTCGACGACGATGAGGGCGGTGGATTGCGGCTCGGCCATGGGCGGGGTTTCCGGAAAACTCTGCGACGCGACCATGCACCAGCGTCAGCGGCTTTGAACACGCCCTTTTTCCCTCATTTCCCGACATCCGCATCAACTCCGCGCTCGCCACCAGAAGCCGAAGGCGATCGCCACCAGACGCCGAAGGCGATCACCACCGCGACCGCGAGGCCGAACCAGGTGATGGCGTATTGCAGATGATCGTCCTTGAGGCGGACGTGGAGCGGACCGGGCTTCGGGATGCCGCTCGACGGCACCGGCGTTTCCAGGTCGACATAGAACGGCGCGACCGGCTTGCCGCCATCGCCCCAGCCGAGCGCGCGCGCCATCGCCGGGACGATCGCGCACGAACCAGAGCCGCTTGGCGGCATCTTCCGCCGGCGTCAGCGAACCGCCGCGTTCCGGGAAGCGAATGTAGCCGGTCAGCGCGACGCGGCTCGCCGGTGACGAGCCGGCCGGCCGCGCGATCCTGCTGCGCGCGATCCTGCATCGTGTTCTGCACGAAGCCGGCATTGACGGCGACGACCTCGCCGGAGGCCAGCCGCGCCGGCAGGAACGCCCAGGCGCCGGGGCCGGAAATGTCGTCGCGCACGCGCGGAGCCGGAGCTGTAGACCATCGCATCCGGCAGCGGCGCGTAGGTCGCCGTGAAGGTGACGCGGCGGAACTCGTCTTTGCTCGGGCGAAAGCGCGCTCCATGCGGCTGGCGACGGCAGCGGCACGGGAGCCGCGGCCAGCCGTTCGTCGAGCGCGGCGATCAGCGCATGCTTCTCGGCGCGGCGCTGCAGCTGCCAGACGCCGAGTCCGATAAGCACGGCGACCATCGCCAGCGTAAACAGGCTGAAGCCCGAGGCGGCGACACGTTCATTTCGGCGCGCGATCGATCAGGCGGCCGGGGGCCGCCTTGTGGTGATACTGCAGCGCGATCAAGCAGCGACTTCATCGCGCGCAGCGGCAGCAGCGTCGTCGCGACGATCAGCGGCAGCCACAGCGCCGCATGCAGCCAGAACGGCGGCTGGTATTTGACTTCGACGATCAGCGCCGCGCCGACCACGATCGCGCCCGCGATCATGATGATGAAGATCGCAGGGCCATCGCCGGAATCGATGAAGGCGAAGTCGAGCCCGCAGGCCTCGCAGCGCGGCCGCAGCGTCAGGAAGCCGGAATAGATGCCGCCCTTGCCGCAGCGCGGGCATTTGCAGGCAATGCCGCGCAGCGCGCTTTCGGTGAGGGTGGGTAGCGGCTCGGTCATGCGCTCTCCTTCAAAAAGCAAAAGGGCGGCCCTGCGGCCGCCCTCTTCTTAACACACTCGCTTCTTTGTCTGACGCGTTTCCTTCACGCGAACCGGTACCCACTTCGCTTGGAAACGCTACGCTTAATGCGCGGCGTGGGCGGCGACTTCGGCGCCGCGGCCCCAGACGTAGATGCAGACGAACAGGAACAGCCAGACCACGTCGACGAAGTGCCAGTACCAGGCGGCGAATTCGAAGCCGAGGTGCTGTTTTGGCGTGAAGTGGCCGGCATAGGCGCGGAACAGGCAGACCAGCAGGAAGATGGTGCCGACCAGCACGTGGAAGCCGTGGAAGCCGGTCGCCATGAAGAAGGTCGCGCCGTAGATGTTGCCGGAGAAGTGGAACGCGGCGTGCGCGTACTCATAGGCCTGCACGCAGGTGAAGCAGGCGCCGAGGATGACGGTGAGGATCAGGCCGTATTTCAGGCCCTGGCGGTCGTTCTCGAGCAGCGCGTGGTGCGCCCAGGTCACCGTGGTGCCCGAGGTCAGCAGCAACAGCGTGTTGAGCAGCGGCAGGTGCCAGGGATCGAAGGTCTCGATGCCCTTCGGCGGCCAGGTGCCGGGCACGGCGCAGGCGCCCGCGGCGGTGCCGGGACCGCAGCCGAAGATGGCGTCGCGGGTGGCGTGCACCGCGTCGGCCGGGAACAGCGACGAGTTGAAGAAGGCCCAGAACCAGGCGACGAAGAACATCACTTCGGAGGCGATGAACAGGATCATGCCGTAGCGGTGGCTGATCTGCACCACGCGGGTGTGGTCGCCCTTGTACTGGGCTTCCTTGATCACGTCGGCCCACCAGCTCGCCATGGTGTAGAGCACGCCCACGGTGCCGACGCCGAACACGATCGGCGCGGCCGCGGTCATGTGGTGCATCCAGAGCGATCGCGCCGACGGCCATGATGAAGGCCGAGATCGCGCCGACGACCGGCCACGGGCTCGGATCGACGAGGTGGTAGTCGTGATGCTTGGCTTGTGCGGCCATTGCGGTCTCCCCATCCGTCCCGAAGGCAAATCGTCAAAGGTTGCCCTTGCGCCTGTCGCCCTCGCCGGCCGCAAGCGGCTTGGCTACGGGATCGCGCACGGGATAGAAGGTGTAGGACAGCGTGATGGTGTTGAGCCCGTCGTTCTCGCTATCTGCCGCGAGCGCGGGATCGACATAGAACACGACCGGCATCTCGCGCTTTTCGCCCGGCGCCATGGTCTGCTCGGTGAAGCAGAAGCAGTTGATCTTCTGGAAATAGGCCCCGACCGTCAGCGGCGCGACGTTGTAGGCCGCCTGGCCGTAGGTGGTGCGCGCCGACTGGTTGGTGACGGTGTAGTAGACGGTGGTGACCTGGCCGATCGGGATCTCGATCTCGGTCTGCTCCGGCTCGAACTTCCAGGGCAGACCAGGCCCGACATTGGCGTCGAAGCGCACGGCGATCTTGCGCGCCAGCGGGCCGGACGACGGCGCTGAAGTGGCGACCTGCGTGGTGCCGTTGAAGCCGGTGACGCGGCAGAACCAGTTGTAGAAGGGCACGGCGGCGTAGGACGCGCCGACCATCAGCACCACCACGAAGCCGCAGATCGACGCGACCAGCGCATCGCGGGTCAAGGCGCGGCTTTGCGGGACTGGCTGCTGGGCGGCGTTGCGGTTCATGTCACTCACATCGGCCGGACGAGAACGGCCGGCCCCTTGACCAGGGTGACGGCGAAGAACAGGACGACGAGGACGCCGAGCGCGAGCGCAATGGCAATCGAGCGCTGCCGACGGCTGCGCTTCTGCGCCTCGGTGAGGACGATCCCTTCCTGGCTTGCCTTGCTCGTCCATTGCCGTCGCCATGCGCCCCCTACCGGACCAAAGGTGCAATGGCGCGGAACACGACCTCGGCGAGGAGGACGGCGAACAGCGCGAACAGATAAAGGATCGAGAAGGCAAACAGTTTTCGCGTGGCGCGCGCGGCGGCAACGCCTTCACGCAGGCGATAGACGTCGACGGCGAGCCACAGCATGCCGGCGCCGAGCACCAGCGAGGTGACGCCATAGACCGCGCTGAAATAGCCGAGCGGCCAGGGCGACAGCGCCACCGCCACCAGCACGATGGTGTAGAGCAGGATCTGCAGCCGCGTCGCGTCGGGACCGGCGACCACGGGCAGCATCGGCACGCCGGCGCGGGCATAGTCGTCGCTGCGGAACAGCGCCAGCGCCCAGAAATGCGGCGGCGTCCAGAAGAAGATGATGGCGAACAGCAGCCACGGCTCGACCGACAGCGAGCCGGTCGCCGCGGCCCATGCCACGACAGGCGGCAGCGCGCCGGCGGCGCCGCCGATCACGATGTTCTGCGCGGTCCAGCGCTTCAGGCCGATGGTGTAGATCACGACATAGAAGAAGATGGTGAAGGCGAGCAGCGCGCCCGCCACCCAGTTGACGAGGATGCCGAGCGTCATCACCGAGAAGAAGGCGAGCGTCAGGCCGAACGCCGTCGCCTCGCCTTGCGTGATGCGGCCGCGCGGGATCGGCCGGTTGGCGGTGCGCGTCATCAGCGCGTCGATGTCGCCCTCATAGGCCATGTTGAGCGCGCCCGAGGCGCCGGCGCCGACCGCGATGCAGAGGATCGCGGTGAAGGCCAGCACCGGATGCACATGCACCGGCGCGATCATCAGGCCGACCAGCGCGGTGAACACCACGAGCGACATCACGCGCGGCTTCAGCAGCGCGAGGTAGTCGCCGACTTCGGCCTCGGAAATCCGGGGGCCGAGTTCGATGGCGTTGTGATCGACAACCGACAAGACGTTCTCTTTCTAACCTGCAAAGCTGCAGCGCGCCCGAGGGCGCGCCGCGATATCGCTTACTGCACCTTCGGCAGCACTTCGAACTGGTGGAAGGGCGGCGGCGACGGCAGCGTCCATTCCAGCGTGGTGGCGCCGGCGCCCCAGGGATTGTCGGCCGCCTGGCGCTTGCGCGCGAAGGCTTCGATCACGCCGTAGATGAAGATCAGCACGCCGAAGCCGGAGATGTAGGAGCCGACCGACGACACCAGGTTCCAGCCCGCGAAGGCGTCGGGATAGTCGACATAGCGGCGCGGCATGCCCGACAGGCCGAGGAAGTGCTGCGGGAAGAACACCAGGTTGACGCCGATGAAGGTGAACCAGAAGTGCGCCTTGCCGATCGTCTCGTTGTACATGTAGCCCGACATCTTCGGGAACCAGTAGTACCAGCCGGCGAAGATCGCGAACACCGCGCCCAGCGACAGCACGTAGTGGAAGTGCGCGACGACGTAATAGGTGTCCTGCAGCACGCGGTCGACGCCGGCATTGGCCAGCACGACGCCGGTGACGCCGCCGACGGTGAACAGGAAGATGAAGCCGATCGCCCACACCATCGGCGTCTTGAACTCGATCGAGCCGCCCCACATCGTGGCGATCCAGGAGAAGATCTTCACGCCGGTCGGCACCGCGATCACCATGGTGGCGGCGACGAAATAGGCCTGCGTCGCCGAGGACATGCCGACCGTGTACATGTGGTGCGCCCACACCACGAAGCCGATGCCGCCGATCGCGACCATGGCGTAGGCCATGCCGAGATAGCCGAACACGGGCTTGCGCGAGAAGGTCGAGACGATCTGGCTGATCATGCCGAAGCCGGGCAGGATCAGGATGTACACCTCGGGGTGACCGAAGAACCAGAACAGATGCTGGAACAGCACGGGATCGCCGCCGCCGTCGGCGGAGAAGAAGGTGGTGCCGAAATTGCGGTCGGTGAGCAGCATGGTGATGGCGCCGGCGAGCACCGGCAGCGACAGCAAGAGCAGGAACACCGTCACCAGGATCGACCACACGAACAGCGGCATCTTGTGCAGGGTCATGCCCGGCGCGCGCATGTTGAAGATGGTGGTGATGAAGTTGATGGCGCCGAGGATCGACGACGCACCGGCCAGATGCAGCGACAGGATCGCGAAATCCACCGCCGGGCCCGGATGGCCCGAGGTCGACAGCGGCGCGTAGATGGTCCAGCCCGCGCCGACGCCGTTGGCGCCCGGCTCGCCCTCGACGAAGGTCGACAGCAGCAGCAGCGAGAACGAGGCCGGCAGCAGCCAGAACGAGATGTTGTTCATGCGCGGGAACGCCATGTCGGGCGCGCCGATCATCAGCGGCACGAACCAGTTGCCGAAGCCGCCGATCATCGCGGGCATGACCATGAAGAAGATCATGATCAGGCCGTGCGAGGTCACGAACACGTTGTAGGTATGGGTCTCGTGGAAGATCTGGACGCCCGGATACATCAGCTCGATGCGGATCGCGATCGACATCAGCGCGCCGATCACGCCGGCGATGACCGCGAACACCAGGTACATCGTGCCGATGTCCTTGTGGTTGGTCGAATAGAGCCAGCGCCGCCATCCGGTCGGATTGGCATGCGCATGGTCGTCATGGGCGTGATCGTCGTGTGTCGCTGCGTGAGTTGCCATCTTCTTTAATCCTGCCTTGCAGTCCCTTGCGGGACCTCTCGGTCCCATCGCCCTTGTCCCAAAAACCGCGTCAGACTCACTGCGCGGCCGCGCCCGCCGAGGCGAACGTGCCGCCCGGGTTGGTCGCAAACTTCTTCTTCGCCCCCTCGACCCAGGTCGCGAATTCCTGGTCGCAGACCACGCGAATCGCGATCGGCATGAAGGCGTGGTCCTTGCCGCACAGTTCCGAGCACTGGCCGTAGAACATGCCGGTCTTGGTGGCCTTGAACCAGGTCTCGTTGAGGCGGCCGGGGATCGAGTCGATCTTGATGCCGAAGGCCGGCATCGCGAAGGCGTGGATCACGTCGGCGCCGGTGGTCTGGATGCGGATCACCTTGTTGACCGGCACCACCATCTCGTTGTCGACACCGAGCAGGCGCGGCTTCTTGTCCTGCACCAGCAGCGAATCGAATTCGAACTTGCCGTTATCCGGATAGGAGTAGCTCCAGTACCACTGCTTGCCGGTGGCCTTCACCGTGAGGTCGGCCTTCGGAATGTCGAGCTGCAGGAACAGCAGGCGGAACGAGGGCACCGCGATGGCGACCAGGATCAGCACCGGGATCAGCGTCCAGGCCACCTCGATCAGGGTGTTGTGGGTGGTCCGGGAGGGAACCGGGTTGGTCTTGGCGTTGAACTTGACGACGACGATGACCAGCAGCGCCAGCACGAACAGCGTGATGATGGTGATGGTGCCGAGCAGCCAGTTATGGAAGGTGGTGATGAAGTCCATCACCTCGGTGGCCGATTCCTGCAGCGTGTATTCCCACGGCGCCGGCTGACCGAGCTCGGCGAAGGCCGTCCCGCCCGCCGCCAAAACCATGCCCGCCACCGCCAAACCCGAGCAACCGATGGCCAATCCTCGACATCTTCATGTCGCTCTGCGCTCCCTAAAGAAGTTCCCCAAAGCATGGCGCCGGACGGCGTCCAATGCGGCACGATCCGCCCCCTGACAAACGGCCTTTGGGAGTACCTTGGGATTACCTTAGAACCGCCGGGGCCAGATCGCTAGAACGCGTCCAAATCCAGCCTCTCAAACCATAATTCGAGGGGTCTCGCAATGCAGTAGTGGGGGACAAAGCGGGGTGCGCCCCACGCAGCGGTGGATGCCGAATTTTTCCGAGAAATCAGGCAAAAGGCGCGTTTTCCGGCAGGCCCGGCGCTTGACAGCCGGAATGCCCGATGTAGGCACAGGAGGCGCGTTCCACAGGCATGCTGATTCGGCCTGGCCGGACCCGCGTTTTGCGGCGTGGGAATTGCTTGAAGGATGCCTTCAAGGCGCCGAGATTTCAGTATCAGTCCAGTACTGTGGCGGATCGGATGCGGAAAATACCGCTGACAAGACCGCCCCTTATCGAAGGATCGACCCGGATGCGGCTTTTGAAGCGGCAAGCGACATCCCAAGCGATAGACCGTGACCGTGCACACGCGGAAATATTTTTCCGTGTGGCGGGCGCCCTGCTCGCAGCTGGCCTGCTGTTCGCGCTGAGCCAAATCGCCCTGACCAAAGCGGCCCATGCGCAAGGCGCGGTGCGCTCGACCCATGGCGACTGGCAGATCCGCTGCGACACCCCGCCGGGCGCGCAGGGCGAGCAATGCGCCCTGATCCAGAGCGTGGTGGCCGAGGACCGCTCCAATGCGGGCCTGACCGTGATCGTGCTGAAGACCGCCGACCAGAAGAGCAAGCTGATGCGCGTGGTCGCGCCGCTGGGCGTGCTGCTGCCCTCCGGGCTCGGCCTGAAGCTCGACAACCAGGACGTCGGCCGCGCCGGTTTCGTGCGCTGCCTGCCCAATGGCTGCGTCGCCGAGGTGATGATGGACGACAAGCTGCTCGGGCAGCTGAAGGGCGCGAAGACGGCGACGTTCATCATTTTCGAGACGCCGGAAGAGGGCATCGGGTTTCCGCTCAGCCTGAACGGGCTGTCGGAGGGGTATGACAAGTTGCCGTAGGGTTGAACGAAACCTTACGCCACACACCCTCCCCATTTGCCGCAATAGTGCCTATCTTGAATGGCCGTCGTCCTGGCTTTCGCCGGGACGACACGATTTCGCTGGAGCCTGCATGACCAATCCCGCCACAACCTCCCTGCTCGACCGCGCCGATCTTGACCGCGATGCCGTCCGCCGCGAGGTGGCGCGGGGGCTTTCGGGGGCCGACGATGGCGAGCTGTTCCTGGAATATGGGCAGACCGAAGCGCTGATGTTCGACAATGGGCGGCTGAAGCGGGCGACCTATGACACCTCGCAGGGCTTTGGCCTGCGCGCGGTCAAGGACGACGCGGTCGGCTACGCGCATTCCTCCGACGTGTCGCTGCCGGCGCTGATCCGCGCGGCGGATGCGGTGGCCGCGGTGCGCGGCGGCTATACCGGCTCGTTCGCGGCGCCGCCGGCGCACACCAATGTGCAGGCTTTATGGCGACGACAATCCGCTGGATGCGCCGGGGTTCGAGGCCAAGGTGAAACTGCTGGCGGAGATCGACGCCTATGTGCGCGACAAGGATCCGCGGGTGCGGCAGGTCACCGTCAGCCTCGGCGCGACCTGGCAGGTGGTGGAAATCCTCCGCCCCGACGGCGAGGCCTATCGCGACATCCGGCCGCTGGTGCGCGTCAATGTCTCCGTCGTCGCCGGGCAAGGCGACCGGCAGGAGAGCGGCTCGAAGGGCTATGGCGGGCGCGAGGGCTATGCGCGCTTCATCGAGACCGGCAACTGGCGCGAGGCCGCCGACGGCGCGCTGCGCGAGGCGCTGGTCAATCTCGAATCCGTGCCGGCGCCGGCCGGCGAGATGGACGTGGTGCTGGGCGCGGGCTGGCCGGGCGTGATGCTGCATGAGGCCGTCGGCCATGGGCTCGAGGGCGACTTCAACCGCAAGAAGACGTCGGCGTTCGCAGGCCTGATGGGCCAGCAGGTCGCGGCCAAGGGCGTCACCGTGGTCGATGACGGCACGATGGCGTCGAAGCGCGGTTCGCTTTCCATCGACGACGAGGGCACGCCGACCAGCCGCACCGTGCTGATCGAGGACGGCAAGCTCGTCGGCTACATGCAGGACCGCCAGAACGCGCGGCTGATGAACATGAAGCCGACCGGCAACGGCCGCCGCCAGGGCTATGCCCATGTGCCGATGCCGCGCATGACCAACACCTACATGCTGGCGGGCGACCGCGATCCCGCCGAAATCCTTGCCTCGGTGAAGAACGGCGTGTTCGCCGCCAATTTCGGCGGCGGCCAGGTCGACATCACCTCGGGCAAGTACGTGTTCCAGTGCACCGAGGCCTATCGGATCGAGAACGGCAAGATCGGCGCCCCCTTGAAGGGCGCGATGCTGATCGGCAACGGCCCGACCGACCTCAATCGCATCACAATGATCGGCAATGACCTGGCGCTGGACACCGGCATCGGCACCTGCGGCAAGAACGGCCAGGGTGTGCCGGTCGGCGTCGGCCAGCCGACGCTCCGCATGGAGCGCATCACCGTGGGAGGAACCGGCTAGTGAGCAAGATCGACGTGGCCTCGAGCAAGACCAGCTGGCGCGGGCAGATCGCGCAGTTCGCGGCGATCGTCGCCTGCGTGTTCATCGCCAAGGGCGCGATCGCCGAGCCGTTTTACGTGCCGTCCGGCTCGATGGAGCCGACGCTCTTGATCGGCGACGCGCTGGTCGCCTCGAAATTCCCCTATGGCTATGGCGCGGCCTCGCTGCCGATCCAGATCACGCTGCCGGAAACCGGCCGCCTGTTCGGCGACACGCCCAAGCGCGGCGACGTCGTCGTGTTCCGCTGGCCGGGCGACCGCTCGCAGGCCTGGGTCAAGCGCGTGGTCGGCCTGCCCGGCGACCGCATCCAGATGCGGCAGGGCCAGCTCTTCATCAACAACCACGCCGCTTCGCTCAAGCCCGACGGCGTCGGCGAGGCCGAGGACGACCGCGGCTATACCGAGAAGGCCAACCGCTACATCGAGACGCTGCCGAACGGCGTCGAACACGCGATCTTCAAGATCCGCGACAACGGCCGGCTCGACAACACGCCCGAGGTGACGGTGCCAGTCGGCATGCTGTTCGTGCTCGGCGACAACCGCGACAATTCCGCCGACAGCCGCGTCGCCGTGCGCGATGGCGGCGTCGGCCTGCTGCCGATCGACAATCTGATCGGCCGCGCCGATGCCGTGGTCGGCTCCTGGGACATGGGCATGCGCAGCCAGCCGGTGTGGACCTGGCTCGCCGGTTTCCGGGTGGAGCGGTTCTTCACCTCAGTGCGCTGACGGTTTCGCGTAAGGCGCGTCAGGCGCGGCCGAGTTGCACCTGACGCTCGACGGCGATCCAGGTCGTTCGCGCCACGGCCAGCAGCGTTCCTTCACTATAGACCGCGGCCTCGGCTACGCGTTTGCGGCCGTCGCGGCCCACCTGCCAGGCCGTGATGACACAGGGCGCTCCCGGGCGCGGCCGCGTCGCTATCCAGGCCGACATCCGGCCGAGCAGCATCGGCGTCTTGTCGAAGCCGCCATTGTCGCGGTCGTGCGAGCACGCATAGCCGGTGGGGCAATCGAGCGCCGACCAGAGAAATTCGGGCGCGACGAGCCCGTCCTCCGCCGCGAGACTCGCATCGGGAATCCATGTCGCCGCGAGCACGGGCGAATGATCGGCGAGCGGACCTGCGGAAATGCGCAAGCCGTCGCCCGGTGCCCGCGCCGGTCCGCAGACAAAACACGTCGGCAGCGGATGCTCGTGCGGCTTGATCGGCGTCGACGCCTCGGCGGCGCGTGCTTCGTCAAAGCTCGCCCGCTCCAGGCGCGTCAGCTCGACATTGGCGGGCCGGCCCGTGGCGACGACCACGGCGCCATCGTGCAGCTCGAACTGGCCCTCATCCTTTGCGACGATATCGAGCGGCCTGTCGAGCGGCGGCGGCGCGCGCAAGGTGACTTCCGCGCCGCCGCGGATGTGCGCCGCCAGCTTGCCGCAGACATAGCCGCCATTCCCGGAGTTCGGCGGACCGCAATAGCGCCGGTCGATCACAATCGATGTCACGGTCTCTCCTCTCTCGCCGCGTCCCACACGCTCTATTTGACCTTGAGGACGATGCGGCCACGCACCGTCCGATTGGCCACGGCATGCATGGCCTCCTTGACCTGTTCGAGCGGAATGACGCGGTCGATATGCGGGCGAATCCGCCCCTCCGCCAATAGTTGC
Organism: uncultured Alphaproteobacteria bacterium; assembly: GCA_963726865.1. Classification (GTDB taxonomy): domain Bacteria; phylum Pseudomonadota; class Alphaproteobacteria; order Rhizobiales; family Xanthobacteraceae; genus Bradyrhizobium. The sequence goes on from CAVSEE010000023.1 coordinate 31,459, forward strand.
ACCAACTCAACGTTCATGCGCATGGCTTCTTGCGGAAACTTCTCTGCCCAGTTGGCGGCAAAGACACCGACAATGGAATAGTTCTTCAGCAGCGGCAGGTTCATCGGCAGCGACGGAATTTTCCCGCTGGTGAAGCCGATCGGCAGCAGCCGTCCGCCGAAATTCATCAGCCGCGCCATCTGCTCGAAGATCGCGCCGCCGACATTGTCGAAACAGATGTCGACGCCCTCCGCCGCCGGTGATCTGCTTGATGCGCTCGCGCAGGCCTTCTCTGCGGTAGTTGATGACATCGCTGGCGCCGTAGCCGCGCACCAGATCGGCCTTGTCGTCCGAGCCGACGCCGGCGATGACGCGCAAGCCCAAATGACGGGCGAGGTCGACGGCGGCAAGGCCAACGCCGCCCGCCGCCCCCGTGATGAAGATGGTTTCACCGGGTTGCGCGCGCGCCGCCACGGACAGCGCGCAATACGCCGTGCCGTAATTGTGCAGGACCGTGGCCGCCGCCTCAAAGGCAACACCGGCCGGCAGCCGCACGGCCTTCGATTCCTTGACGGCCATCCGCTCGGCATAGCCGCCGGTCCAGCTCACGCACGCCACGCGATCGCCGAGCCGGAATCGCGTGACGCCTTCGCCGACCGCAACCACAATGCCGGCGGCTTCCGTGCCGGGCACGAACGGCGTCGGCGGCCGCATCTGATAGAGGCCCGAGACCAGCAACTGGTCCATGAAACTGACGGAGGCGGCATGCACCTCGACCAGGATCTCGTCACGGGCCGGCTTCGGCGCTTCGATCTCGCCGATGCTCAGGTCTTCCGGACCGGTGAACGCGCTGCAGAGGACCGCTCTCATCGCGAAGCTCCCACTTCCGCACGGCGGCGCGAGAAGATGCGCGGCAGCAACATGGGAACGCGCTCGCGATACTGCTGATAGGCCGCACCGAACTCGGCGATCAAATCCCGCTCCTCGAAATGCACGCCGGCCAGGATGTAGACCGTGTTGGCGATGGCGAACAGCAAATGGCCGACGGTCATCTCGGGGGTGGCCCAGAATGCGATCAGGAAGCCCAGCATGATCGGATGCCGCACGACCTTGTAGAGCAGCGGCGTCTTGAAGGATTGGCCGGGCACCTTGTCCCCGCGCAGCGCGGACAACGCCTGGCTCAGGCCGAACAGCTCGAAGTGATCGATCATGTGTGTCGAGGCAAACGTGATCGACCATCCCAGCCAATAGCCCCCGATCAGCAGCCACGCCGCGATGCCCTCGACCCGCCACACCGGCGTCGGGATCGGCCGCCACTGCCAGAACAGCAAGAGCAGGATCAGGCTGGAGAGCAGCACATAGGTGCTGCGCTGGGCAGCGGCCGGCAGGATGCCGGTCCACCATCGCTTGAAAGCGGGGCGCGCCATCACGCTGTGCTGGATGGCGAACAGGCCGAGTAACAGCAAATTGATGCCGACGGCCTCGACCGGACTCGCCGGCTGGCCGGTATCGATCGACTTGGGCACGGCAAAATTGCCGACGAAGCCGATCGCATAGAGCGTTGAAACGAAGAAGATGCCATAGCTCACGATGGCGTAAAGCAGGATCAGGAGACGTGCGAACATTGATGTTTTCCTATTGTGCCCGCGGCTGCGCTGTCGAAGGCCGGAACGGCCCGGCAGCGTGCGGGTTTGATCTGGCCGGACAGCTAGCAAACGACCGTCCCCTGCCCGTCCCCCGGGGATGCCTGCGGCGAACGGGGCCTTCCTACGCCTCTAATGGCTCGCTGAGGAACCGATCGAGCAGCCGGCTGGCGCGGGTGCGGTCGCCATTGACATGCAGCATGGTCAGGCCGCGTCCTGCCGATCCGAGATAAAAGCGCTCATACTGCTCGTTGCGGCTGCCGAGCGCGGTGGCGGCGAAATCCCAGGCGAGGCGGAACAGCCGGCTGCGCTGCTCGGCGCCGACATCGAAGCCCTTCAGGTATCTCTCCAGCAGCGGCCGCAGCGTCGCGTCGTCCAGCGCCGCGCGCGCCGGCGTGGTCAGCAGATTGTGCGAACCGAGTTGGCGGATGATTTCGTTGGTGCGAGGAAACCAGGCCGGAAGCGCGGCCCGCAGCGCCGCCAGCGGACGCAGGTCGCAGGCCCACATGCCGTTGCCGTATTCGCGCGCTGCCTTGCTCCGCGGCGAAGATGGCCGTGCGCGCGAACTCGGCGAACATGGCGATCTCGCCCAGCATCTGCTGAACCTGCGGCTGGCCGATCGTATTGACGGTCTCGGCCATGCGGCTCGCCAGGCCCCAGGCAAATTCCAGCTTGGTCTGCGCCCGGATCATGGTCTGCTGCATGTGGTTGGGCCACCAGGTGGTCTTCAGCACGGCGTTGGATACGGCGAGATTGCAGTCGATGAACACGCGGTCGCGCGGCACCTCGACGTCGTCGAAGATGACGAAGGCGTCCTGCTCGTCGAAGCGGCTCGACAGCGGATGCTCGAAGCGGTTGGTATTCACCGCCACGCTGTCGCGGCAGATGAACTTCAGGCCCGGCGTATCCATCGGAATGCAGAAGCTCAGCGCGTGGGCGGGCGCGGCGTCGGGCATCGGTCCGCTGGGATAGACGGCGAGTTCGTCGGCGAAGGGCGCCAGCGTCGCCAGCACGCGGGAGCCCCGCACGAGGATGCCGTGTTCGGTGTCCCCGACCTTGTGGAGCTGCACCGGATCATGACCGATCGGGTGCTTGCCCTTGGACATGTCGACGGACGAATTGATGATCGCATGGGTCAGGCACAAATCTTCGCGGGCAAGCTTCTTCTGGTAGCGCACCAGATTCTGCGCGCCCTGCTCGTTGCCGTTGATCGCCCATTCGTCGGCGCGACCGGCAAAGCCCGCAAAGGTGACGTTCATGTAGTCGGGTGCGCGGCCCATCAGGCCGACCGAGTATTCGGCGACGCACTCAAGTCCGCGATGGCGACGCTGAAGGTCTTGGCGCGATCGCGGAATCATGTGGCTGATGTTGATGGGCTCGCCGGTCTCGCAGTCGGGCATCAGGCAGACTCCGGCGTGCCGGTGCTGCAGGTCGAAAACCTCGGCCAGCGCGTGGGCCGCGCCCGATAGCGCCGGGTGATCGACGACCGAGGAAACCTTGTCGCCGCCGACCCAAAGGTCGCGCCTGCCTGTTAGACCACGCAAAAACTGTTCGCCGGTGCGCGCCGCCATGACGCCTCCTGTCAAATTTTTGGTTAGATTGAGGCAGCAAAACCGCGATGCCCGACATCGAGCCGCCGAGGCCGCATCACGCGGCCTCCCTTTTGGTGGCCAGACGATCGAGTGCCGCCTTTGCCTCGCTTGTCATGCGCCGGATGATCTCAGCCGCCGGCAGTATTTCACTGATGTTGCCCGCGCTTTGTCCGGCAGTCAGGCAAGCCTGCTCGATGTCGCCCTTGAAATCGCGTGTCGGCAGGATGGCGCTGTAGCGCGGCACCGGGATCGTCTGGCCGTTGAGAACGGTCGAACCGATGACCTGGTCTTTCGCCTCCGCAATGGCATCGGCTTCGCGGCCCAGCGCCAAGCGTGCACCGTCATTGGTGATCGCCCGCATCGGCTGATCGGGCCATTCGGGGCCGTAGATCGAAAGGATCGCGGTATCGCCGACGTCGGCGGACAGCACGCGGTCCTTGTAGGAATTCGTGCGCTTCCGACTCTTTCGCGGCGAGGAAACGGCTGCCGCACCAGACGGCGTCGGCGCCGAGAACGAGCGCCGCGGCCATCGTCGCGCCATCGACGATGCCGCCTGCGGCAAGCAACGGCAAGCCGGCGAATTGCCTGCGAATCCGCGGGAACAGCGTCATGGTCGAGGCTTCGGCCCGATTGTGCCCGCCGGCCTCCGCGCCCTGGACAATGAGTGCGTCGGCGCCGAGTGCGGCCGCCTGCTCGGCCTCAGTGACGCGGCCGATCTGCATCCACACCTTGATGCCGGCCTGCTTCAGCCGCTTGACATGCGCCGGCGTCGGCAACGTCCAGAAGAAGATCGCGAGCGCCACCTTCTCCTCAATGAGAACGGACAAATGATCATCGGTGACGAAGTCGCCGATCAGGTCGACGCCGAACGGCCGTTTGGTCAGGAACTTGGTCTGCCGGACGAGATTGCGCAGGACGTCAGGGCGGATTGATGTCGGATCCGATCGTGCCGAGCCCGCCGGCTTCGCAGACTGCGGCCGCGAGAGCAGGACGCGCGATCATCGCCATGCCCGCATTGACGATGGGCGTCGAGAGATTGAAGGTTTTGGTGATGGAGGTCGAAAACATGTCTGTGTCCTCTGATTAGGGGATGACCGGCGCTGCTCGGGATTTGTCGTCAGAACGGCGGCCGGCAGCCCAAAAATGGCGGCGCTCAGTACGGTAACGCTGGGTTGATGACGGCTTCGATCCGCCCGGGGCGGGCGGTGTTGTAACTTCGGTCATGATCTGCTCCTTTGCGGCCACGTGGCGTCGCCGCAACGGCCGCAATGACGCCGCTGGAGATAGTCGGCAAACAAAAGCCCGTCTTGATATGCCCCGCCAAAGCCTTGCGAGATTGCGCCAATGACGGAAACGCGTGCTGCGGCCAAGCTCGCCGCGCCGACCATCAACCTGGCCAGCGTCGTCTACGGTCTCGATGACTACATGCGCTCCCGCGGGGCCGACGCCGGTGACGCCTTGCGCCGCGCCGGTCTCGAGCCCGGCGACCTGACCGATCCCGACCGGCGCGTGCCACTCATCCGCTACCTGGAGTTGCTGGAAATCTGCGCCGATCTGCTGGCCGATCCGCAATTCGGCTTGAAGTTCGGCGCCCAGTACGAGCCGAGGCACGCCGGCGTCGTCGGCAATATTGCGCTCGCCTCGCGCACGATCGGCGAAGCTTTTGAGACGATCGCGCGCTACCTGCCCACCATGGTCGACGGCGCCGTGCACGGCATGGAAGTCAACGACGAGACCGTGGTCGTGTATTTCTACTACATCGATCCGGTCATGATGTCGTACCGGCAGAAGGGCGACTGGACGATTGCCTTCCTGTGCAATGTCATTCGCGCCGGGCTCGGCGATCCGCGCTGGATCCCGCGGGAAATCCTGTTGCCGCAGTTGGCGGACGAAACGCCGGCGCAACGCCGCATCCGCGCCGAGATCATGGGCGGCAATATCCGGGTCGGCGGCCCCTGGGCCGGCATCCGGTTTGACGCCGCGCTGCTCGCGCAACCGATGGCGACCGCAGATGCGATGGTCGGGGCCCTGATGCGCCACTATGGCGATCTCAGGCTCGCCGCCTTGCCGGAACGCCGTGGCGAGATCGAGCAATTGCGCGGCGAGATTGCCCGCGCGCTGGTCAAGGGTGAGGGCAGCATCGAGCATCTTGCCAAGGGCATCGGCACGTCGGTCCGCACGCTGCAGCGGCGGCTGAAGGATGCAGGCGTGAACTACCTCGACCTGCAGAACGATGTTCGCAAGACACTGGCGCTCAACCTTTTGGAAAACGAGAACTCTGGCGCTGGCGGAAATCGCCTTTTCGCTCGGCTACTCCGAAGTCAGCGCGTTCAATCATGCCTTCCGGCGCTGGGTCGGCCAATCGCCGGGCGATTATCGCCGGCTACGCGCGGTTCGTCACAAGTCCGACGCTGCCACGCCAGAGTCCCCTGCGCGTCCCCTGAGGCCCCTTGAACGTCCGGCGCAGGCCAAAGGGATGATGGCAGGACCGTATTTTCGCTCCAGACGCTCGGCTTCCCGGAGATTCACGGTGACGACGGCCCGATCAAGCTGAACTTGCGCAAGGGTCTTGCGCTGTTGATCTATCTCGCGGAGTCGCAGGGCCCCGTTGCACGCGACGTCATGGCCACGCTGCTGTGGCCTGACAGTCCCTGCGAGACCGGCCGCACACGATTGCGGCGGATGCTTCATCGCATCGAAGCTTGCGCTCGGCCGGCACGTTTTCGAGACCGACCGCACCAGCCTGCGGTGGTCTTCGGCGGTCGAACTGAAGGTCAACTCGCAATTGTTCGAGAGCGCCTGCGACCGCGGCGCGTTCGAGGAAGCCTGCCTGCTCTATCGCGGCGATTTCCTCGCGGGCTTCGCGCCGGAAGGCTGTCCCGAGTTCGACGATTGGGCGTTCTATCGCCGCGAGGCGCTGCGGGGGCGGCTGATGCATGCCCTGGAGCGGCTGGTGCAGGAAAAGGATGCCGCCGGCGATCATTTTGCCGCGACGACCCACGCGGGACGGCTGGTCGAGCTCGATCCGCTCAGCGAGGTGTATGGCCGTTATCTGATCCGCAGCCTGCTGCGTGCCGGCGATCGAAGCGCGGCCGCACGGCATCACGCGGCATTGACGCAGCGGCTGCGTGACGAGCTCGGGGTTGCGCCGGAAGCCGCGACCGAAGCGCTGATGAGCGCCAGCCCGGCGGATCATGCCGCGCCGACGACACGCTATGTCAAAGGCGCCGGCGCGCATCTGGCGTATCAGACCTACGGCAGCGGCGAGTTGGACATCCTGGTCATGCCCGGCTTCGTGTCGCATGTGGAGCGCGCCTGGGAGCACCCTTCGTGCCGGGCATTTCTGGCGCCGTTGATGGGGCTGGGGCGCATCATCATGTTCGATCGCCGCGGCATCGGGCTGTCGGACCGGGCCGGATCGACCCCGAGTGTCGAAGCAACGGCCGAGGATATCGGCACCGTGTTGCGGGCCGTCGACGCGCGCCGCGTCGTGCTGTTCGGGGCATCGGAATGCGGGCCGGCGTGCATCAAATTCGCGGTCGATCAATCCCGCCTCGTGGCGGGCCTGATCCTGTTCGGCGCGATGGCGCAGGGGCTGCTGGGCGCCGGACTATCCGTACGCGTTGCGCGCAAGCCAGTACGACGCATGGCGTCAGCAGCTCGTCTCCGAATGGGGTGGCCCTGCCGGGATCGAGACGTTTGCGCCGAGCCTTGCAAAGGATCCGCAGGCGCAGGGCCTGGTGGGCCGGGCTGCTGCGGGCGGCTTCCAGTCCCGGCGGCATCTGGGCGGTGCTCGAGGCGTTTCGCGATACCGATGTGAGACACCTGCTGCCGCTGGTTTCCGTGCCCACGCTGGTGCTGCACCGGCGAAACGATCGCGCCGCGCGCATCGAGGCCGGGCGCGATATCGCCAGCCGAATCGCCGGTGCGGAATTCGTCGAGCTCGACGGCAACGATCACTGGTTCTTTGCCGGTGATCAGCAGCCGGCGCTCGCGGCGATCAAGCGCTTCGTCAGCGCGCTGCCGCGCGGCAAGAAAGCGGCGTCGCGGAGTGCGGCGGTTCCCCGGAATGCGCGGGCGAATGAATGACCTTTGACGACATCAGGAAAATCGCGCTGGCCTGGCCGGAGGTCGAGGACGGCACGTCCTACGGCACGCCGGCGCTGAAGGTGCGCAAGAAGATGCTGGTGCGGCTGCGGGAAGACGGCAACTCGCTCGTGATGCCCGGCGTGCCGCTCGACGAACGCGAGATGCTGGTGGAGAGCCAGCCAAAGATCTTTTACTTCACCGATCACTACCGCGATTATCCGATGGTGCTGATCCGCCTGTCCAAGGCCAAGCGCGCAATTGTCGAGCCGCTGCTGCGGCGGCACTGGCGCACGCTGGCGTCGAAGGCGGCGGTGAAGGCGTACGACGCGCAATGACATCCGACGAATTCATCGCCGCCGCGCTGCGCAATCCCGCCAACAGGATCATTGTCGACGAATTGTTTCACCTCGCGCTGCCGGATGCGTGGCTCGTCTCCGGCTGCCTGGTGCAAACCGTGTGGAACGTGCTGACGGGACGCGCGGTCGACTACGGCATTGCCGATTACGACATCTTCTATTTCGACCGCGACACGTCGTGGGAGGCCGAGGACGACGTGATCCGGCGGCTCAACGCCATCTTCCGAAAGCTCCGCGTGAAGATCGAAGCGCGCAACCAGGCGCGCGTGCATCTCTGGTATCCGGACAAGCACGGCCTGCCCTACCCGCCGCTGCACTCTTCGTGCGAGGGCATCGATCGGTTTTTGACGAAGAACACGCGCATCGGGCTGCGGCGGACGCGCGAGGGATATGAGGTGTATGCGCCGGATGGATTCGATGACGCCGCGAACCTGATCGTGCGGCCGAATCCGGGACCGAATTTTTCGGCGGAGAATTATGCGGACAAGGCGGCGCGGTGGAAGAAGCTGTGGCCGGAGGTGACGGTGTTGCCGGCAGACGCCGGATGATCCACATCGTCATTGCGAGCGAAGCGAAGCAATCCAGCTTCTTCGTCGCGAAGAAAGCTGGATTGCTTCGTCGCTGCGCTCCTCGCAATGACGGTGGCCATACCCCTGCACGTCTTCAGTCAGCGCACCACGCCCGATGTGAACCCCGCCTTCCGGCGCGGCGGCTTGATCTCTTTCTTCAGAAAGCACTGCGCGTCCTTGCCGGCGTAGCCGGGGCGCGCGTAGGTCCAGGCGCGGCATTTGTTGTCGGCGGTGCAGGCGGCCTTGCAGGCGTCGTCGCCGTCGGAGGCGCTGAGCTCGAAATGCCGGTAGGTCGCCGCCAAAACGGTCGATCGAGGTTTCGCTCGCGGCGTTGCGCGGTTCGACGACGCCGGCGCCGCGCACGCCGGAGACGCAGCAATTGTCCTGCACCCGCGCCGGCACGCTGCCCTTCAGCCAGCACACCGCGCCGTTGGTGGCGTCGGTCGGATAGGCGAAGGTCCAGGCGCGGCAGCGGCGGTCGCGCTCGCAGACCAGCGCGCATTCGGCGGGATCGCCGGAGGAGACCGGCGAGCTCTGATAGTCGCCGCCGGGCCGGTCGAAATTGGCCTGCGCCAGCGCCGGCCGCACTGGGGATGACGGCCGCCCAGAGGGCGAGCGCAACCAACCACGCCCCGAACAGGCGGCCCATCCGCATCACGGCAACTGCTTTCGAATTCTCGTCCGCCCGCAACGGCTTGCGGGCTGCCCATTTGAGCGCCGCGCAACCTGTACGGCCGATGAACGCCGCTCAACGCCCTGATCTAGAAGGCATATTCCGTAATAGGCCGGCTCCACCGAGCCGTGCCAGGGGCCGTGGAATTTCGCCAGCATCTCCTCCGCCGGCGTGTGCCCGCATTCGATGATGTGCTCCAGCGGTTCCAGGTACCGGCTCTCGTCGCGGCCGAGATGATCGATATGGCCGCGCCGGCGCAGGCCCTCGTGGGCGAGCTTCAGGCACTCCTTGGCGATCTCGAACAGATAGCGGTCCTTGATGCGCGCCTTGAAGCCGAGCTTCGGCACGTCGTCGCGCAGCGCCTGCCGCTCGTGCGCGTTCCAGCCCTTCACGATGTCCCAGGCGGCATCGAGGCTGACATCGTCATAGAGCAGGCCGACCCAGAACGCCGGCAGCGCCGGCAGCCGTCCCCACGGCACGCCGTCGGCGCCGCGCATTTCCAGATAACGCTTCAGCCGCACTTCCGGGAAAATCGTCGAGAGATGATTGGCCCAGTCCGACATGGTCGGCGCGCTCGCCGGGCAAGCGGTTGTTGCGGCCCTCGAAGAAGGCGCGGAACGAGGAGCCGGAGACGTCGATATATTCGTCGCCGCGCTTGACGAAATACATGGGCACGTCGAGCGCGTAGTCGACCCAGCGCTCGAATCCCATGCCGTCCTCGAACGCCCAGGGGATCATGCCGGCGCGCGCATTGTCGGTATCGCGCCAGATTTCGGAGCGGAACGAGAGGAAGCCGTTCGGCTTGCCTTCGGTGAAGGGCGAGTTGGCGAACAGGGCGGTCGCCACCGGCTGCAGCGCCACGCGAAACCCGGAGCTTCTTGACCATGTCGGCTTCGGACGAGAAGTCGAGATTGGTCTGCACCGTGCAGGTCCGGTACATCATGTCGAGGCCGTATTGGCCGACCTTCGGCATGTAGTTGGTCATGATCTTGTAGCGGCCCTTCGGCATCACGGGCATCTGCGCGCGCGACCAGGACGGCGTCATGCCGAGCCCAAGGAAGCCGAGCCCGAGGGGCGTCGCGATCTCGCGCACCTGCGCCAGATGCGCCATCAGCTCGGCCTGCGTCTGGTGCACGGTCTCGACCGGCGCGCCCGACAATTCGAACTGGCCGCCGGGCTCGAGCGAAATCGCGCCGCCGCCGGTGACGTCGTAGAGCCCGATGATGTTGCCCTTCTCCATGATCGGCTCCCAGCCGAGCAGGAGCTGCATGCCCTCGAGCAGCGCGCCGATGCCTTTGGCGCCTTCATACGGCACGGGGTGGTGGCCCTCGAGCGTGAACGGCGTCTTCTCGTGCTCGGTGCCGATGCGGAATTGCGATTTCGGCTTCACGCCGCCCTCGATCCACGCGACCAGTTCGTCGCGCGACGTCAGCGGCGTCATATCGATCTGGTCACGCGCCATGGAAATTCCGGATCAAGGGCGCTGCGATCGAACGCGCGCGGTGGCGGGGCATCCGCAGGCCCGAAGGTCTGCGGGTGTAACGGAATGAAGCGATGTCATCGGGCGGGCACGCCCTCTTTGACGGCCGCCGCCGCCGTTGACATCGCCGCAGGAGCAGCCGAGGCGGTCGAGCAGACCGCACAGCTTCAGCGCATCGGTATCCGACAGCTTGGAGCCGACATGTTTCTCGATCGCGGCCGAATAGGAGCCCCACATCTTCTTCTGCAGCTCGCGCCCGGCCTCGGTGATCTCGACGAACTGGCCGCGCTTGTCCATCTTGCATTCGCGGCGCACGGCAAGCCCCTCGTCGACCAGGCGGTCGATCAGCCGCGAGGTGGAGTATTGCGGGATCAGCATCTGCTTCTCCAGCTCCACCGGGCGCATCTCGCCGGTCGGCGAGCGCGACAATTCCAGCAGCGCGTCATACCAGGCGAGCGGCGGGAAGCCGGCCTTCTTCAGATCCTGCTCGACGGCGTCCAGCACCCGGCTCTGCACCCGCATCAGGCGGATCCAGGCGGCGGTCGCCTCGGTCGATGGCTTGCGTTTCATGCCCTAGTCCATAGCTGTCACAAGTGAGTGTAGCCCACTAAATGCAGCTGCATCAATCTTGACTATTCCATGCATATGCATTTAGTCGGTCCCGCCGCCCAAACCAATAATCCGAGGGAAGGAAAATTCCATGAAACTCTACTATTCGCCCGGCGCCTGCTCGCTCTCCCCCCATATCGCCCTGCTGGAAGCCGGCCTCCCCCATGACCTGGTCAAGGTCGATTTGCGCGCCAAGAAGCTGGAAAACGGCGACGACTATCTGAAGGTCAACCCGAAGGGCCAGGTGCCGGCGCTGCAGCTCGACAGCGGCGAGATGGTCACCGAAGGGCCCGTCATCGTGCAGATGATCGCCGACAAGGCCGCGGACAAGAATCTTGCCCCCACCCGCGACCATGCCGATCGCTACAAGCTGCAGGCCTGGCTCACCTATATCAACAGCGAGCTGCACAAGAACCTCGGCCCGCAGTTCAGCCCGGTGCTCGCCGATGACGCCAAGGCCTTCTTCAAGGACCGCGTGATGGGCAAGTTCAAGTACGTCGACGGCGAGCTGGCCGGGAAGGACTACCTGATGGGCAAGCAGTTCACCGTGGCCGACGGCTACATGTTCACGATGCTGTCCTGGGCCGAGCGGATGAAATGGGATCTCGTCGGCGATGCCGAACCTGATGGCCTACAAGGCCCGCGTCGGCGCGCGCCCGAAGGTGCAGGAAGCGCTGACCAGGGAAGGCCTGATGAAGGCGGCGTGAGGCAGCACGTCTCTGAACCAATGAGAAGGGCCGGATCGATGATCCGGCCCTTTTCATTTTCGGTCGTCCCGGTGGCTTACTCCGCGGCCTGCGCGGTGGCCTGCTTCTTCGGCGGGAAGCGGCCGTAGAAGGTTTCGCCCTTGGCGGCCATCTCGACCAGCAGTTTCGGCGGCGTGAAGCGCGAGCCGTATTTGGCTTCGAGCTTGTGGCAGAGCTCGACGAACTTCTTGGTGCCCATGAAGTCGATATAGGACAGCGTGCCGCCGGTGAACGGCGCGAAGCCGAAGCCGAGGATCGAGCCGACATCCGCCTCGCGCATGTCGGTGATGACGTTGTCCTCGACGGTGCGCGCGGCTTCCACCGCCTGCACCACCAGGAAGCGCTGCTTCAGTTCCTCGACGCTGAGCGTGTCGGGATCGAGCTTCTTCGGCTGCAGATCGGCGAGGCCCGGCCACAGGCTCTTCTGGCCCTTGCCCTTCTCGGGATAGTCGTAGAATCCCTTGCCGTTCTTGCGGCCGAGACGGTTCTGCTTCTCGACCAGCTCGACCATCAGCTTCTTCTGGTCGGGATTGATGGCGTTGGGACCGAGGTCGGCCTCGGTCGCCTTCATCACCTTGAGCCCGAGGTCGAGCGCGACTTCGTCCGACAGCGAGAGCGGGCCGACCGGCATGCCGGCCATCTTGGCGCGTGTTCTCGATCATCGCCGGCGGCACGCCTTCGAGGAACATCTCGTTGCCTTCGGCGATGTAACGGCCGACGCAGCGGTTGGCGTAGAAGCCGCGGGAGTCATTGACGACAATGGGCGTCTTGCCGATCGCGCGGGTATAGTCGAGCGCAGTGGCGAGCGCCGCATCGCCGGTGTTCTTGCCCATGATGATCTCGACCAGCATCATCTTCTCGACCGGCGAGAAGAAATGGATGCCGATGAAGCGGCCCTGGTCCTTGAAGGCTTCGGCGAGCGAGGTGATCGGCAGGGTCGAGGTGTTGGAAGCGAAGATCACGTCCGGCTTCAGGTACTGCTGCGCCTTGGTGAAGGTGTCCGCCTTGACCTTGCGGTCCTCGAACACGGCCTCGATGACGAGGTCGCAATCCCCGAGCGCCGCATAGTCCGCGGTCGCCGTGATGCGCGACATGATCTTGTCGGCCTCATCCTGCTTGGCGCGGCCCTTGGCGACGAGACCATCGATCACGCTCTTCGCATGCGCCTTGCCCTTGTCGGCGCTCTCCTGGTCGCGGTCGACGAGCACGACGTCGAGGCCGGCGCGGGCCGAGACATAGCCGACGCTGGCGCCCATGAAGCCGGCGCCGATCACGGCGAGCTTCCTGATCTTGGTCGCCGGCACATTGGCCGGACGGCGCGCGCCCTTGTTCAGTTCCTGCATCGACAGGAACAGCGAGCGGATCATCGCCGCCGCTTCCTTCGAGCGCAGGATTTCGGTGAAGTAGCGCGACTCCACGCGCAGCGCGGCGTCGATCGGCAACTGCAGGCCTTCATAGACGCAGCTCATGATGGCGCGCGCGGCCGGATAGTTGTCATAGGTCTCGCGGCGGTAGATGGCGTTGCCCGCCGGGAACATCTGCATGCCCATCTTGGAGAAGACGGGGCCGCCGGGGAGCTTGAAGCCCTTCTCGTCCCAGGGCGCGATCGGCCTTGCCGCCGCCCTTGATCCAGTCCTTGGCGGCCTTGATCATGTCGGCGGCCGGCACGATGGCGTGGATCAGATTGAGCTGCTTGGCGCGCGCGAGATTGATCGCCTCGCCCTTCAAGCAGCAACTGCATCGCATCCTGCGGCTGGACGATGCGCGGCACGCGCTGGGTGCCGCCGGCGCCGGGGAACAGGCCGACCTTGATCTCGGGCAGGCCGAGCCGCGTCTTGGGATTCTCTGCCGCGACGCGATAGTGGCAGGACAGCGTGATCTCGAAACCGCCGCCGAGCGCAAGGCCGTTGATCGCGGCGACCCACGGCTTGCCGGAAATCTCGATGGAGCGGAACACCTGCGAGAAACGGCGGCTCTGCTCGAACAGCACCTGGTTGGCGGCAACCTCGCCCTTCTCCTTCAGGAGCTTCTGATAGGTGTGGCTCATGCCCTCGAGCATGGTGAGGTCGGCGCCGGCGCAGAACGCTTCCTTGGCCGAGGTGATGACGACGCCCTTGATGGCGGCATCTTCAGTGGTCTGCTTGACGATCGCCTCGATCTCGCTGATCGAGGTCTCGTCCAGCACGTTCATGGAACGGCCGGGAATGTCCCAGGTGACGAGCGCGATGCCGTCGGCGTCGGTTTCGAACTTGAAATTCTTGTAGGCCATGTTCGTTCTCCCTCGCCTTACACGCGCTCGATGATGGTGGCGGTGCCCATGCCGCCGCCGATGCACAAGGTCACCAGCGCCGTCGACTTGTTGGTGCGCTCGAGCTCGTCGAGCACGGTGCCCAGGATCATCGCGCCGGTGGCGCCGAGCGGATGGCCGAGCGCGATGGCGCCGCCATTGACGTTGATCTTGGCGTTGTCGATGTCGAAGGCCTGGATGTAGCGCAGCACCACGGAGGCGAACGCCTCGTTGAGCTCGAACAGGTCGATGTCCGACTTCTTCATGCCGGAGCGCTCGAACAGCTTTTCGGTGACGTCGACCGGGCCGGTCAGCATCATCGCCGGCTCCGAGCCGATATTGGCGAAGGCGCGGATTTTTGCACGGGGTTTGAGGCCGTGCTTGCTGCCTGCTTCCTTGCTGCCGAGCAGCACGGCGCCCGCGCCGTCGACGATACCCGACGAATTGCCGGCGTGATGGACGTAATTGACCTTCTCGATCTCGGGATGCGACTGCACCGCGACCGAGTCGAAGCCGGCCATCGCTGCCATCGCCGCAAAGGCCGGCTGCAGCTGCGCCAGCGACTGCATGGTCGTGGTCGGGCGCATGTGCTCATCCTTGGCGAGGATGGTCAGGCCGTTCTGATCCTTCACCGGAACGACCGACTTGTTGAAGCGGCCCTCTTCCCAGGCCTTGCCGGCGCGCTGCTGGCTCTGCACGGCATAGGCATCGACGTCGTCGCGCGAGAAACCGTATTTGGTGGCGATCAGATCGGCCGAGATGCCCTGCGGCATGAAATAGGCCGGCACCGCCATCGAGGGATCCATCGGCCAGGCGCCGCCGGAGGCGCCGATGCCGACGCGGCTCATCAATTCCGCGCCGCCGCCGATAACCAATTCATGTTGTCCGCTCATGATCTGCGCGGCGGCAAAGTTCACGGCGTCGAGGCCGGAGGCGCAGAAGCGGCTGATCTGCACGCCGGGCACGGTCTCGCCGAGGCCCGCCTTCAGCGCGGCGAAGCGGGCGATGTCGGAGCCGGCCTCGCCGACGGGATCGACCACGCCCATCACGACGTCGTCGACGACGTCTTCCTTCAGGTTGTTGCGCTTCTTCAGCGCCTGCAGCGGCACGGTGGCGAGCGCCAGCGCCGTGACCTCGTGCAGCGAGCCGTCGGCCTTGCCGCGGCCGCGCGGGGTGCGGACGTGATCGTAGATGTATGCCTCAGGCATGACGCCCTCCTTGTATGATGATCGTAATATATAGCCGGATTGGCCGCGAAAGCGAGAGGCCTCAGAACGCTTCCGCCGCCAGTTCCATGGTGGTGTCGGCGCCGGTCTGCAGGCGCGCGAGGTTCGCTGCGGTTTCCGGCAGCATCCGCTCCATGAAGAACTTTCCGGTGACGAGCTTGGTCTTCAGGTAGGGCGTGCTGCCCGAGGCGGCGATCTTGTCGTTGGCGACCTTGGCCATCCGCGCCCACATGTAGGCGAAAGTGACGAGGCCGAACAATTCCATGTAGTCGGTCGCCGCGGCGCCGGCATTGTCGGGCTTGGCGAGTCCGTTCTGCATCAGCCAGCCGGTGGCCTGCTGCAGATGGCCGAGCGCGTTGGAGAGCGGGGCGACATAGGGCTTCATCGCCTCGTTGCCGCCGTTCTCCTTGGCGAAGGCGGTCACTTCGGCAAAGAACGCCATGATGGCGCGGCCGTTGTCGCGCGGCAGCTTGCGGCCGACCAGGTCGAGCGCCTGCACGCCGTTGGCGCCTTCATAGATCATGGAGATGCGCGCATCGCGCACGAACTGCTCCATGCCCTGCTCGGCGATGTAGCCGTGGCCGCCATACATCTGCTGCGCCATCACGGTGTTGGCGAAACCGGTGCCGGTCATCACGCCCTTCATGACGGGCGTCATCAGGCCCATGTGATCGTCGGCTTCCTGGCGATCCTTGGGATCGCTGGAGCGATGCGCGACGTCGCTCTTCAGCGCGGTCCACACCACCATGGCGCGCGCCGCCTCGTTGAAGGCGCGGATGGTGAGCAGCGTGCGGCGCACGTCGGGATGCACGATGATCGGATCGGCGGGCTTGTCCGGCGCCTTGACGCCGGAGATCGAGCGGCCCTGCAGGCGTTCGCGCGCGTAATTGACCGCGTTCTGATAGGCGACCTCGGACTGCGCGAGGCCCTGCACGGCGACGCCGAGGCGGGCCTCGTTCATCATCACGAACATGCCCTGCATGCCCTTGTTTTCTTCGCCGATCAGCCAGCCGGTGGCGCTGTCGTAGTTCATCACGCAGGTGGAATTGCCGTGGATGCCCATCTTGTGCTCGATCGAGCCGCAGGACACGCCGTTGCGTGCGCCGAGCGAGCCGTCCGGCTTGACCATGAATTTCGGCACGACAAAGAGCGAAACGCCCTTGATGCCGGCGGGCGCGCCTTCGATGCGGGCCAGCACGAGGTGGATGATGTTCTCGGTCATGTCATGTTCGCCGGCCGAGATGAAAATCTTGGTGCCGGTGATTTTGTAGCTGCCGTCGGCCTGCTTCACGGCCTTGGTGCGCATCAGGCCAAGATCGGTGCCGCAATTGCGGTTCGGTGAGGTTCATGGTGCCGGTCCATTCGCCGGCAACCATCTTTGGCACATAGGTCTTCTTCTGCTCGGGAGTGCCGTGCACCAGAATTGCGGCGGTCGCGCCCATGGTGAGACCGCCATACATGGAGAAGGCCATGTTGGCGGAGATCTGGAATTCGTTGACCGCCTGGCTCAGCGTCACCGGCAGCCCCTGCCCGCCATATTCGGCCGGCGCGGAAAGGCCGAGCCAGCCGCCTTCGGCGACCTGCTTGAAGGCTTCCTTGAAACCCTTCGGCGTGGTGACGCTGTTGTCGGCGTTATGCTTGCAGCCTTCGAGATCACCCACGCGGTTGAGCGGCTGCAGCACTTCCTCGCTCAGTTTGGCGGCCTCGCCGAGGATCGCTTCGCGCACGTCGGCAGACGCGTCGGTGAAGCCGGGCAGATTGTCGTAGCGGTCGATCTGGAACACGTCGTTGAGCAGGAAGGTCACATCTTCCACGGGGGCTTTGTAGATTGGCATCGCGTCCTCTCCGCTAAAGGGCGGGTTATGTGGGGAATTTTCCTGCGTCGCAGCAATCGCGGTCCAGGCACGACCTTATCTTGTTCCTGACATCCGAGACAGCCGCGCCGTATCATTTGCGCGAGGCTTATCGCCTCACTGCACGCCAATTGCTCCGCCATCATCCGGTGCAGCAGGTTGATGGCCTTGAGCGGACGCACCATCACCTTGAAGCTGATGATGCGGCCGTCGTCGGCGAATTTGATGATGTCGACGCCGTTGATGGTGATGCCGTCGATGTCGGTGGCGAATTCCAGCACCGCGCTGTTATCGCCGCGCCATTCGCCGAGATATCTGAAGGAGGGACCGTTGAGCACCTTGATGGCGCTAGCGAGATATTTGTAGGTGATGTCGGCGCCGCGCTGCGGCGTGTGCACGACGGGGCTTTCGAAGACGACGTCGGGATGGAGCATCGCCTTCAGCTCGGCGCGGTCATGCGATTTGATGAATCGATACCAGCGGTCGAGGCCGGGCAAGCTCATCGGACGTCTCCTCTCGCGTGAAGTCGCAGCGATTTGCACTGGCAACGGCTTTCCGCCGCGCCATATCGAGCATCGGGCCGTCGGCAGCTCAATCCCGCGCTATCCCTTATGCACATTGACGCATATGCACCTTTGTGCATAAGGTGTCAAGGAACAATGCAGCCTGACCCCAAAGCTGGCTTGCCCAAAATGGAGGGTATTCGCGTGGCCCTGGGTGACGCGATCCTGGCGTGCCTGACCGAACGGCCGATGACGGGCTATGAGCTCGCCAAAACCTTCGACACGTCGATCGGCTTCTTCTGGAAGGCCGACCACCAGCAAATCTACCGGGAGCTGTCGAAACTTCGCGACCGCGGCCATGTCCAGGCCCGCGAAGTCGTGCAGACCGGCAAGCCCAACAAGCTGGTCTACACACTGACGTCGGAAGGCCGGGCGGCCCTGAAGCACTGGGCGGCGCGGCCGAGCCGGCCGGCCTCGATCAAGGACGACCTCCTGGTGCGGATGTTCGCGCTGGGGGATGTCGACATGGATGCGCTCCGCGCCGACATCATGGCCCGCCTCGAACACCATCGCGACCGGCAGGCCCGCTTCGAGCGGATCCTGGCCAAACGCTTCCCCGACGGCACGGCCCCGCATGCCGATCTCGGCAAGCTGCTCAACCTTCGCCTCGGCGTCCGACATGAGCGGGCCGTGGTGGAATGGTGCGAGGAGGCGCTCGAGGTGCTGTCGGGTAGTAGCGCCACCTCCAGCCGTCACGCCGATCGAAGCCCCGCGCGAGGGCAAGGGCTGAGGCGGGACGGAAGGCTGTTTCCGCTGGCAAATCGGCCACTTCGTTCAACTTTACGGCCGCGGCGCCGCGTTCCTTAACCCGATATTTACCGTAGCGGGAAAAAGTCAGGTTCTGAGGCAGACGACCCGCGCCGAATTCGATTGTCTTCTGATCGGGACGCGCGGGGAGGCTGTGGCGCAGGTGGAAGCGCCGGAGTCGGAACCGGACGAGATCATGAATTCGCGCGTATCGTGGAGTGTCGACGGCATCGATCCATCCGTGCGCGACAGAGCCGAGGCGGCCGCGCGCCGCGCCGGCATGTCGCTGAACGACTGGCTCAACTCCAGCATCGGCGAGCCGCCGCCCCCGGACTTCCGCAATCCCTATCCGCCGCAGCAGCCGGCCTACGGCCAGCAGCATCGCGCCGTCGACGACATTCACCAGCGGCTCAATTCGATCACCCGCCAGATCGAACAGATCGCAAAGCCCCGCACTGAAGCGCCGCGCAGCAACGGCCAGGCCCCGCGCGGCGAGCCGCCGGTGGCGCGGCAGCTCAACGACGCGATCTCGCGCCTCGATGCGCGGCTGTCGCAGATTTCGAATCCGCAAGCCGGCCGCCAGGCCGAGCGGCAGGACCGGCAGCGCCAGACCGAAATGGTCGAGCGCGCCGCCAACCAGGTCTATCGCTCTTCGCCGCCGCTGAGCCCGTCATCCCTCGATTCCGACATTGCGGAAATCGCCGCGCGTATGAACGAGCTCGACGAGCCGCGCCAGATGCCGACGCGCCATGCGCCGCCGATAGCGCCCCAGGCGCCGCAGGCGCAGCGAATATGCGGCGCAGCCGCAATACGCGCCCCAGCCACGCTATGCGCCGCAACAGCCGCAGTTCGTTCCCCAGCAGCAGTTTGCGCCGCAGACGCATTACGCGCCGCAGCCCTCTTTTGCGCCGCAGCCGATGATGTCAGCGCCGCAGATGGCGCCGCCCCCGCCGCCTCCGGGGCCGGACTTCTCGTCGCTGGAACGGCATCTGTTCAAGATCACCAGCCAGATCGAGGCGCTGCAGCGGCCCGATCACATGGAGCAGTCGATTGCGGTCTTCCGCAGCGAGCTCGCCGAGATCCGCCAGGCCATCACCGAGGCGATGCCGCGGCGCGCGATCGAATCGATCGAGAACGAAATCCGCTCGCTGTCGCGGCGCATCGACGAGACCCGCAGCAGCGGCATCGACGGCCAGCAGCTTGCCGGCATCGAGCGCGCGCTCGGCGAAGTCCGCGAGGTGCTGCTCTCGCTGAAACCCGCCGAGCAGCTCGCGGGCTATGACGAGGCGATCCGCAACCTGCACGCCAAGCTCGACCTGATCCTGCGCGCCAATGACGATCCGTCGACGGTGCATCAGCTCGAAGGCGCGATCGCAGCACTGCGCTCCATCGTGTCCAACGTCGCTTCCAACGACGCGCTGGCGCGGCTTTCCGACGACGTCCAGATGCTGTCGTCGCGGGTCGACCAGCTCGCCCAGGTGGCGCATTCTTCCGGCCACAGCGACGCGCTGGCCCTGCTCGATCAGCGCATCGCCGCGCTGACCTCGACCATCGAGAGCCGCGAGCAGCAGCGTCCGGCCGAGACCAGCAACAACAACGAATATCTCGAGAGCGCGATCCGCTCGCTGTCCGAGCGCATCGACCGCATGCCGGTCGGCAACGACAATGCGTCGGCGTTCGCCCATCTCGAGCAGCGCGTGTCCTATCTGCTGGAGCGCGTCGAGGCCGCGACCGAGCAGCGCGGCAGCAGCAACAATCTCGACCAGGTCGAGGGTGCGCTGCAGGACATCCTGCGCCATCTGGAAACCCAGCACGCCAATCTCGCCAGCATTGCCGACAACGCCAGCCGGCAGTCCTTTGCGCCGCCGCAGATGGATCCCGGCCTGGTCGATGCGGTGAAGCGCGAGCTGTCCGACATCCGCTTCAGCCAGTCGGAAACCGACCGCCGTACCCAGGACGCGCTGGAGACAGTGCACTCCACGCTCGGCCACGTCGTCGACCGTCTTTCGATGATCGAAGGCGACCTGCGCAATGTCCGCGCCGCGCCGCCAGCGCCTGTGCCCGCCCCCGAGCCGCCGCCTGCCCCGGCCGCGCCGGTCTATGTTGCGCCGGAGCCCACCTACGCTGCACCGGAGGCGCCGCGGATCAGCATGCCGCCGATGCCGCGGCCGGAATTGCCCAATCCGGCTGCCAGCCAGATGCAATTCAGCGCACCCGCGGAAGAGCACTTCGTTGCCGCCCCGCGGAATTTCGGCGCGGGAGAGCCCGCCGAGCCGGCCCCGCCGCCCCTGCCCGCCGCGATGCCTGCGACGCCGCGCGCGATCAGCGAAATCCTGCTGCCGCATTCGACGCCGCGCGGCGCGATCGAACCCGATCTGCCGCCGGATCATCCGCTGGAGCCCGGCACCCGCCCCGGCCCGCGGTTATCTTCGCCTTCCGAGCGAATTGCCGCGTCCGAAGACGCGCTCGCCGAAATCCCCGCACCCGGTCCCAAAGAGCCGGTCTCGACGTCGAGCTTCATCGCCGCCGCGCGCCGCGCTGCCCAAGCCGCCGCCGCCAACGCGCAGAACGACAAGCGCTCGGCGAAGGCCGCCGCCAAGGCCGCCGAGAAGACCAAGGAAAAGGCGAAGGAAAAGCCCAAGGACAAGATCAAGGCCGCTCCGGGCACCCCGGGGACGGAAGGCTCCAGCATCACCTCGAAAATCCGCTCGCTGCTGGTCGGCGCCAGCGTCGTGGTGATCGTGCTCGGCACCTTCAAGATGGCGATGAACCTGCTCGACACCGGTTCGGCGCCGCCGATGCCCGCGATGGAAGAGCCGGCCTCCACGCTCTCGCCGTTGGACAGAGGCGTCGCGCCCGCCTTGCCGGCAATGCCCGCGCCGTCGATGACCTCGCCGACGCCGCTCGGCAAGCAATCGAACAATTCCTCTGCGCCGAACATGCTGAGCGGCTCGCAGATCACGATCACGCAAGGCGCGAACCCGCCGACGGCGGCGCCGATCCCCGCGACCGACGTCACCGGCGCGATCTCGCCGACCCAGACTCCTACGTCGGCGCCGAAGCCCGGCCGCTTTGGTCAGATCCAGGTGCCGCCGACCGAGCAACTGCCAGAAGCCATCGGCGGACCCGTGCTGCGCAGCGCTGCGCTGAAGGGCGATGCGACCGCGGCCTACGAGATCGGCGTGCGCTTCGCCGAAGGCAAGGGTGTCGCGATCAATCTCGACGAAGCCGCGAAGTGGTACGACCGCGCCGCCAACGCCGGCGTGGTGCCCGCCATCTTCCGCCTCGGCACCTTCTACGAGAAGGGCATGGCGGTGAAGAAGGACGTCGACATCGCGCGGCGCTACTATCTGATGGCCGCCGAGCGCGGCAACGCCAAGTCGATGCATAATCTCGCCGTGCTGGACGCCGATGGCGGCGGCAAGGGCGCCGACTACAAGGCCGCGTCGGGATGGTTCCGCAAGGCGGCCGACCGCGGCGTCGCCGACAGCCAGTACAATCTCGGCATCCTCTATGCCCGCGGCATCGGCGTCGACCAGAACCTCGCCGAATCCTTCAAGTGGTTCAGCCTCGCCGCCGCGCAAGGCGATGCCGACTCCGGCCGCAAGCGCGACGACATCGCCAAGCGTCTCGACCCGCAGTCGCTGGCCGCCGCCAAGCTCGCGATCCAGACCTTTACCGCTGAGCCGCAGCCGGACGATGCCGTCAACGTGGCGACGCCTGCCGGCGGCTGGGACAACGGGCCGACCCAGGCCAATGCCGCCAAGCCTGCGGCCAAGCCCGCCAAGCGCGCGGCACCGGTCACCGCGTCGCATTAAATTGACGTCACATTGCGATGCCAAAGGCGTCGCAGGGGTGAACCTTCCCGAGAAAACTCCCTACATAGAACGGGCCGGCTAGTTTCGCCTGCCGCATCACGTAAGAGGTTTTCGTGGACGACCGCCAGCAACGAGGCAGCGGCCTGCCGGTGCCGCCGGCACGGCCTTACGAGCGCCCCTGGGACAAGCCTGCGCCTCAACCCACCCGCCAGTTCGAGGAGGAAGAAGCGCCTCCGAACGGTTCAGGCGCGCTCGGCTTCTTCCGCCGTCATCTGATGTCGGTCGCCATCTTCGCGCTGCTCAGCGCCGGCGTGCTCATCCAGGCCTATCGCGATCTGTCGCGGCCGGACGCCTGGGACTATTGGAAGGATCTCTATTCCACGCCGAGCATGACTTCGTCCGTCGTCGACAATGTCGAGCTCGATGGCCGCCGGCGTACGGCGCTGGTCCTGCGCGGCAAGATCGGCCCGGCCGCCGCAAGCTGGTTCCGCGAACGGGTGGACGAAGCGCACCTCAAGCCCGGCGACCTCGTGCTGATGTCTTCGCCCGGCGGCGATCTCGGCCAGTCCGTGATCATGGGCGAGTTCATCCGCGCCCGCGGGCTTGTCACCGCCGTCGGCACCACCGATAGCCGGAGGCCAGATCAGGCCGGGGTCCTGCGCCAGCGCCTGCGTGTTCGTCTATGCCGGCGGCACGGCGCGCTATGATATCGGCGGCTCGCGGCTCGGGGTGCATCGCTTCACGACCAGCGGGCCCGGTAGCGACGATCCCGTCGCCGACACCCAGCGGGTGACCGGACTGGTGCTCGCCTATCTGAAGCGGATGGGCGTCTCGTCCTCGCTGGTGGAGGCGATGTCGGCAACCTCCGATATCCGCTGGCTGGATTCGCGAGAGGCCGCCGCGATGAACCTCTCGACGGCACAGGCCCGCGCCCCGCGCGGCTAGCGTGGGGCCCCCGCGATAGAACTTCGGCAAATTATTGCCTATCCACGGATTCTTTAGTCCCGCCCGCCGCCAAATTCGGTTATGCAGGGGCGCGGCAACGGTCCGTGCCCGCTCCCCGCGCGCGTTCGTTCGGATTCTCCTGCCGGCAAATGCTCGATCGATAACCTCGCCGCAGGCGGCCTAGAGCCGCCTCCCGCGGCCCCTAATTGAGAAGCGACCGCGCGTGCAGCTTTTCCTCCCCATCGCCGACATTCCGGTCAATGTCTTCCTGATCCTGGCGATGGGTGCGGCGGTCGGCTTCGTGTCCGGCATGTTCGGCATCGGCGGCGGTTTTCTGATGACGCCGCTCCTGATCTTCGTCGGCATCTCGCCCGCGGTCGCGGTCGCCTCCGTCTCCAGCCACATCGCGGCGTCCTCGATGTCCGGTGCGATCTCCTACTGGCGAAGGCGCTCCATCGACACGTCGCTCGCGCTGGTGCTGCTGACCGGCGGCAGTATCGGCACGGCGCTCGGGGTATTCACCTTCACCTGGCTGCGCTCGCTGGGCCAGCTCGACCTCCTGATCGCGCTGTCTTACGTGATCCTGCTGACCACCGTCGGCGGCCTGATGTTCTGGGAAGGCCTGCGCGCGATGCTGCGCGCCCGTCGCGGCAACCCGGTGCCGATGCGCCGCTCCGGCAGCCATGGCTGGATCCACGGCCTGCCGCTGAAGATGCGCTTCAAGCGCTCCAAGATCTATCTCTCCGTGATCCCCGTGATCGCGATCGGGCTCCTGATCGGTTTCCTCGGCGCCATCATGGGCATTGGCGGCGGCTTCATCCTGGTGCCGCTGATGATCTATCTGCTGCGCGTGCCGACCTCGACCGTGATCGGCACCTCGATGGTGCTCACGCTCGTCACCATGCTGTTTGCCACGATGCTGCATGCGGTCACCAATCATCTCGTCGACGCCGTGCTGGCGCTGATCCTGATGGTCGGCGGCGTTACGGGTGCGCAGTTCGGTGCGCGGGCGGGCCAGAAGATCCGCGGCGAGCATCTGCGCCTGCTGCTCGGCCTGATCGTGCTTTCGGTCGGCATCCGCTTCGCTTTCGAGCTCGGCATCAAGCCGGCGGAACTGTTCACCATCCGGGAAACCGGAGGTGCGGGATGAAGGCACGCGCCGCGTTGACGATCTCCGGCATTGGCGCTCGCCGCCCTGCTCGTGGTGGCGCCGGCACATGCCGAGCGGCTGATCGTGTCGGTCTCCAACCATCGCGTCACGGTGACGCCGAATTATTCCGGCGAGGAGCTGGTGCTGTTCGGCTCGGTGGAGAAGGACGCCAACACGCCGCCCAACCGCAGCTACGACCTCGTCGTCACCATCTCCGGCCCGCGCACCGACATGGTGACGCGGCGCAAGGAGCGCAAGTTCGGCATCTGGATCAATACCGACTCCCGCCAGTTCCTGCAGGTGCCGGCGTATCTGGCGATCTTCTCCAACCGGCCGATCGACGCCATTGCCTCGCCCGAGGTGCAGCGGCGGCAGCAGCTCGGCATCAACAATGTGGTGCTGACCCAGCGCGTCGGGCCCGATTATGCCGACGTCGTGCCGTCGGATCCGTTCCGCACCGCCTTCGTGCGGCTGCGCGCGCAGCACGGGCTCTATCGCGAGTCGAGCTCGGCGATCACCTTCCTGACGCCGACGCTGTTTCGATCAGGGATTCCGCTGCCCGCCGAAGTGCCGATCGGCACCTACAATGTCGACATCAAGCTGTTCGCCGACGGGCAACTGGTGACGCGCGCCGAGACCGCCTTCGAGATCGTCAAGGTCGGCTTCGAGCAGTTCGTCGCCAACACCTCGCAGCAGAACGGCTTTGCCTACGGGCTTGCCACGGTGGCGATGGCGCTGATGACCGGCTGGATGGCGTCGATCGTGTTCCGGAAGGACTAGACGAACCACCCCACCGCCATCGCGACCACGCTCACGGCCATCGCCGCGGTCGACAGCCAGCCGAGCCAGTACAACGGCCCGCCGACCACGAAACGGCCCATCACGTTCTTGTGGCGCGCCATCAGCATCAACAGCACCATCACGGGCACCGCGAGCACGCCGTTGATCACCGCGCTCCAGTACAGCGCCGAGATCGGATTGATCGCCGTGAAGTTCAGCGCGATGCCGAAACCACCCGACAGCGCCAGCACGCCATAGAACGCCACCGCCTCCTTCGGCTTGCGCGCCAGACCGACCGGCCATTGCCGGCTCTCGCCGACCGCATAGGCCGTCGCGCCCGCCAGCACGGGGATCGCGAGCAAGCCCGGTGCCGACGATGCCGAGCGCAAAGATCCATTCCGCGAATGCGCCGGCGATCGGGCGCAGCGCTTCGGCTGCCTGCGCCGAGGTCTGGATATCGGTCTTGCCCGCTGCGTGCAGCGTCGCCGCGGCGGTGACGATGATCGACAGCGCGATCAGGTTGGAGAAGGCCATGCCGACGATGGTGTCGGCGCGGATGCGGGAAAATTCCTGGCGCGCGCCGTAGTGCTTCTCGATCAGCGGCTGCTTCTTCGCATCGACCCGCTGGTCTTCGGCTTCCTGCGAAGCCTGCCAGAAGAACAGATACGGCGAGATCGTGGTGCCGAGGATCGCGACGATGGTGGTCAGGTAGTCCGCGCCCCACTCGACCCGCGGCAACAGGACGCCGGCGAGCGCATCTTTCCAGGCAACATGCGCGAAGGCGAGCGCGGCGACATAGGCAAACAGCGACAGCGTCAGCCATTTCAGCACCGCCACATAGCGCTTGTAGTCGAGAAAGATCTGCGCGGTGATCGAGATCACGCCGTAGAGCACGACATAGATGATGGCATGCCCGCCGACCAGCAGCTTCGTTGCATCCGCCATCGCGGCGAGATCGGCGGCGATGTTGATGGTGTTGGCGGTGAACAGCAGCGCCACCACGGCATACAGCACCCAGGCCGGATAATTCCGGCAGACATTGCCGGAGATGCCGTGCCCGGTGACGCGGCCGACGCGGGCGGAAATCTCCTGGATCGCCGCCATCAGCGGAAAGCTCAGCAGCATGGTCCAGCCGATGCCGTAGCCGAGCTGGGCGCCGGCCTGGCTGTAGGTGCCGATGCCCGAGGGGTCGTCATCGGAGGCGCCGGTGATCAGGCCGGGGCCGAGCGATTTCACGAAATCGCGGAGACTGAAAGGTTTCGGCGGCTTTGACGGCGGCGATTCACCGTCATGCTTGTCTTGGACGTGCTCTGCCTTCGGGTGGTGCGCCATGCCTTCAATTCATCCAGCCGCCGCGACAACGAACCGGAACAGATTCGGTTCCCGGAGAGGAACCTGCACCCGGGCCAAGACAGACGGCAAGACAGGCGCTCAATAACACCGCGAGGCGACGATGGCGTGCACCTTGCTGTCGCCGAGCACATGCGCGGTGAAATCCGGCGCGCCGAAGATTTTCGTGAAGGCCTGACGTCGCGGATGCTGAGGCCGCCGGCGTAGGCGCCGAAGGCCGGCATCACGGCGCGCTCGCCGTCGCTGGCAAAGCAGCGGCGCTCGGTGGCGCGGCCGCGGGTGGCGACGCGGGCTTTCGGATGCAGATGGCCGGCGATCTCGCCGAATGCGCCCGTCGGCTCATGGCGGAAGGCGATCGGGCCGATGCAGACTTCGCTGGCGATGACGCCGCCGAGGTCGGAGGGCAGCGCCGGATCGTGGTTGCCCGCGATCCAGATCCAGTCGCGTCCCGCCTGCATCGCCGTGATGGCCCCGCGATCGAGGTCGGAGAGACGCTCATGCGCGTCGCGGTCGTGAAAGCTGTCGCCGAGCGCGATGATCATGCGCGGATCGTGGCGGGCGATCACGGCGGCAAGGCGCGACAATGTCGCGGCGGTGTCATAGGGCGGCAGCAGCACGCCGCGCGCGGCAAAGCTCGAGCCTTTTTCCAGGTGCAGGTCGGAGACGACGAGCAGGCGCTGCGCTTCCCAATAGAGCGCGCCGGAGAGATCGGCGACGAGTTCGACGCCGGCGACATCGAAGACCGTTGCGCGCGTTTCCTCTTGCTTCAATGATTGCGCGCGCGTCACGTTATTGTCGCCCTATTCCATCGCCTCACGAACCAGCTCGTCGGCGGCTTCCGCCAACAATTCGTCGGCCACCTCGCCGTAAACGGATTCGCGGCCGATTTCCAGCATCACGGGCACCGCCAGCGGCGACACGTGATCGAGGTTCCGATGGGTGATTCGTCCCTGGATTCGCGCCAGCATATCACCCAATCGCTTGAGGTCGAGCAGACCGGTGGCGGCGTCGGCGCGGGCGGCGCGCAGCAGCACATGGTCGGCCTGGTGCTTGCGCAGCACGTCATAGACGAGGTCGGTGGAGAACAGCACCTGGCGGCGGCTCTTCTCCTCGCCGGTGAAGCGGCGCGGGATCAGGCCCGATATCAGCGCGCAATTGCGAAACGTGCGCTTCATCAGCGCGGACTCGGCGAGCCACGCCTCGAGATCGTCGCCGAGCATGTCGGGCGCAAACAGACTCTGCGAAATCGATCTTGCCGTGACGGACCATGTGGGAGATGTCGCCGAGGCCCCAGATCGCCAGCGCATATTCATTGGCGACGAAGCCGAGCGGCCGGGCCCGGGCGCGCTCCAGCCGACGCGTCAGCAGCATGCCCAGCGTCTGGTGCGCCAGCCGGCCCTCGAAGGGATAGCAGACCATGTAATGCTTGCCGCCGCGCGGAAAGGTTTCGATCAACAGCTCGCGCACGGCGGGCACACGGGAAAAATCCCGCTGCAGCGACAGCCAGTCGCGCACCTGCTCGGGCAGCGCGTTCCACTGACGGCGATCGTCCAGCAACTTGCGGACACGCTCGGCCAAATAAGTGGACAGCGGAAACTTGCCGCCCATATAGGACGGCACCTTGGCGTCGCGGTCGTTGGAGCGGGAGACATAGACCTGGTCCTCGACCAGCGCCTCGTAACGCACGATCTCGCCGCCGAACACAAAGGTGTCGCCGGGGACGAGGCCCTCGATAAAATATTCCTCGATCTCGCCGAGGATGCGGCCGCCGCGCAATAATGGCCCGCTGGCGCCGGATCCCGCGCCGCGCGAGCGCACCAGCTTCACTTTCAGCATCGCCTCTTCGACGATGGTGCCGACGTTGAGGCGGTAGCTCTGCCGCACGCGCGGATTGGCGACGCGCCACTTGCCTTGCTTGTCCTGCTTGATGCGGGCGAAGCGTTCGTAGGTCTTCAGCGCGTAGCCGCCGGTGGCCACGAAATCGATGATGTCGTCGAAATCGGCGCGGGCAAGATTGGCGTACATCGCCGAGGTGATGATCTCGGCGTAGAGTTCATCGGCCAGAAACGGCTCGCCGCAGGCGCAGCCGAGCACGTGCTGGGCCAGTACGTCGAGCGCGCCGGTGCGCAGCGGCGGCGTGTCCTGCGCATTCTCGGCAACGGCGTCGATCGCAACGGTGCATTCCAGCACCTCGAAGCGATTGGCCGGCACCAGTACCGCGCGCGAAGGCTCGTCGAGGCGGTGATTGGCACGGCCGATGCGCTGCATCAGACGCGACGATCCCTTGGGCGCGCCGACATTGATGACGAGATCGATGTCGCCCCAGTCGATGCCGAGGTCGAGCGAGGAGGTGCAGACCACGCCGCGCAGTTTTCCCGCGGCCATGGCGTCCTCGACCTTGCGGCGCTGGGCGACGTCGAGCGAACCGTGATGCAAGCGCGATGGCAAGGCCATCGTCGTTCATGCGCCAAAAGTCCTGGAACAGCATTTCGGCCTGGCTGCGGGTGTTGACGAAGACCAGCGTGGTCTTGTTGCGCTTGATCAGCTCGTACATTTCACCCAGCGCATGCCGCGCGGTGTGGCCGGCCCAGGGCAGCCGCTCTTTGGTATCGAGCATCTCCACGATCGGCGCCGCCGCGCCGCCGGCAACGACGATGTCGGCGGAGACAGGCTTGCCCTCGTGCTGCGGCATCAGGAAGCGCGCCAACTGCTCGGGCTCGGCGACAGTGGCGGAGAGGCCGATGGCGCGCAGCTCCGGCGCGATGCGCCACAGGCGCGCCAGCCCAAGCGAGAGCAGGTCGCCGCGCTTCGAGGTGACGAGCGCGTGCAACTCGTCGAGCACGATGCGCTTGAGGGAGGAAAACAGATACGGCGCATCGTCGGAGGCGAGCAGCAGCGCGAGCTGCTCGGGCGTGGTGAGCAGGATATCCGGCGGATAACGCCGCTGCCGCTGCCGCCGCGACACCGGCGTGTCGCCGGTGCGGGTCTCGACCTTGATGGGCAGGCCCATCTCGGCAATCGGGGTGTCGAGGTTGCGGGCGATATCGACCGCGAGCGCCTTCAGCGGCGAGATGTAGAGCGTATGCAAGCCGCCGGTGCGCTTCACGCAGCGGCCGGTGGAGAAGACGCGCGCGCCACCTCCCGCTCAGGGGGAGGAGAGTTCGACCAGCGTCGGCAGAAAGCCCGCCAGCGTCTTGCCGGCGCCGGTGGGCGCGATCAGCAGCGCGGAGCGGTTGTCGCGAGCCTTGCCGAGCAGCGCCAGCTGATGCTCGCGCGGCGACCAGCCGCGCGCGGCGAACCATTTCTGGAAACGGTCCGGCAGCAGCGCAGCCGATACTGGGGGCGCTGGGGGCGTGTACGAGAAGAGATCGGGCGACGGCACGGCCAAGAGGTAAGCCGTCCCGGGTGGTTCGTCGAGGGTTGCGGCGCCGGTCTGCGACCGTCTTTGACGCGCGCACCCCTCACCCTGCCCTCTCCCCGCGAAGGGCGGGGAGAGGGAAGAGAGAGTTGCGGGCGGCTATTACTCCGTCACCGGCTTGTCGGAGATGTCCCAGTCCTTGCCGTTGAAGATCGAGATGTAGAGCGTCTTCATCGGCGTGTAGTCGTCCGGCGTGTAGCTGAAATTGACGCCGTCGAGGAAATACGGCGAGTGGAAGCCGGCCAAGGTGGTCGCCTGCTTCAGCACATTGGCGCGGGTGAGGTCGTCGCCGCAGCGGCGCAGGATTTCCGCCATGCTCGCGACCTGGCCATAGCCGGCAAAGGCGATGGTGTTGTCGGGATCGACGGTCGGCAGATATTTCTTGCGCAGTTCCTCGAACGCCATCACGTCGGGATCCTTTTCCCAGCGCGGCACGCCGACTTCCTTGGCGTAGCGGATGGCGACGATGTCCTTGGCGTTCTCGAAACCGGCGGCGGAGAGGATCGAGCGGCCGGTGGAGCCCGCCGACAACAGCTGCAGCGGCTTCCAGCCGAGCTCGGCGACTTTCCGGATCGACTGCGACGTCGCCTTGCCGGTCGAGATGTTATAGAAAACGTCCGCGCCCGACTTGGAGAGGTTGATGAGCTGCGAATCGACCGTCGGCTCGGTGAGATCGTAGGTCTGCTCCATGATCACCTTGGCGGTGCCGCCGGCGTCCTCCAGCACCTTCTTGAACGGGCCGAGGAAGTCGCGGCCGAAATCGTCGTTCTGGTAGAGGATGCCGACCTTGGCGTTCGGCTTCATCGCCACGACGTGCTTGGCGAGGATGCGCGCTTCGGTCGGATAGAGCGGCAGGCCGGCCATGGTCCATTTGAAATTCTTCGGGTCGTTCCACTTCGAGGCGCCGGTGTTGAGCAGCAGCTGCGGCACGCCCTTGGAATTGAGATATTTGTGCACGGCGGTCTGCGGCGCGGTGCCGAGCGAGCCGAACAGCGCCAGCACTTCCTCCTGCTCGACCAGGCGGCGCGTCGCCTCGACGCATTTCGGCGCGCTGTAGGCGTCGTCCAGGGTGAGGAACTTGACCTTGCGCCCGTTGATGCCGCCCTTCTCGTTCAGCATCTGGAAATAGGCCTCGCCGACGCGGCCGAGCACGCCATAGAGCGAGCCGGGGCCGGAATGCGGCACGGTCTGGCCGAGCTTGATCTCGGTATCGCTGGCGCCGGCATCGTACTTCTTCTCGGCCGCCCACAGGTAAGGCGCGGGCAGCACGGAAGCGGCGATGGCGGAAAGCGCGGTGGCGCCAAATTCGCGCCGGGTCTGCTTGTTCTTCATTGATGTTTCTCCCTGAGGGGAGACTTAATCGAACAATTAATTAACTGCGGCAATAGCCGATTGGTCGCGGTCATGCGGCCATTCGGGATGCGCGTAGCGTGTAGACTCAAGTTTTTGTTGCGACCACGACAAGGCCCGGCACGGGAACATTGCTCTCGTCGCGCGGCGAGGCCTCTTCCAGATGCGCAAGCTTGAGGCCGGACGCTGCTACCGCCGCGCGCACATGGGCCGCGGCGTGGGCGTAGCGCAGGCCATCGCCGAGGATGACGCCCTCGCCCGAATGCCTTTCCGTCGTGAAGGCAAGCAGCCCGCCGGGCGCGAGCACGCGATGCGCTTGCCGCAGCACCGGCGCGATATCGGCGACATAGACCATGGCATCGGCGGCGAGCACGAAATCGGCGCTGGCGTCCGGCTTGCCGGCGAGGCCCGCCTCCATGTCGGCGACCTCGAGCTCGGCATAGAGGCCGGAGGCGCGCGCCTTCTCGATCATCCCCGGCGACAGATCGATGCCGATGAAGCGGTCGACGTTTTTCGCAAAGGCCGCCGCACCAAGGCCGGTGCCGCAGCCGAGATCGATGCCGCGCTTGAAGAAGGCGGGTTTTTTCGCGGCATTGCGCACTGATAGCACCGCCTTGAACAGCAGCGACGGGCCGCGATAGTTCAGATCGTTGAGCAGCGCGTTCTCGAAGCGCGGGGCGTACTGGTCGAACAGCGACTGCACATAAGTGGCAGGCATCGCCGACAGCGGCTCGGCGCCAAGCTGCATCAGGCGCACGGCGGCGCCATGGCGATCCGCAGGGTCCGCGTTGCGCGCTTTCCGGAAGGCCTCGGCCGCCGCATCATGGTTGCCAAGCTGCTGCCAAATCTCGCCAAGCGTGAACCAGGCCGAGGCGAAGTTCGGGGCCAGTTCGATGGCCTGCTGCAACAGGTCGGCCGCGGCCGGCAGATCGCCGCGCAACTGCAGGTCGCGCGCGAAGTCGTAGCGGCGGTCGGCAATCAGATCGCCGGAGGACAGGAACAGGCGGGCGGGCATCGTGCTTGGGACAGGTGAAAAATCGATGTCGAGGTTCCTATATAGACGAGATGCGCCCGCAAGACATCCTGATGCCCGTACCGGCCGGCCTCTGCTGCAAGCCGGGCGGCTTCCATATCGACCCGGTGCGGCCGGTGGAGCGGGCCGTGATCACCCATGGCCATTCCGACCATGCCCGGCCCGGCCATGGCGCGGTGCTCGCGACGCAGGAAACGCTCGACATGATGCGGCTGCGCTATGGCGACGGTTTTGCCGGGAGCACGCAGGCGGTCGCCTATGGCGAGGAGATCAGGCTCGGCGATGTCCGTGTGAAATTTCATCCGGCGGGCCATGTGCTGGGCTCGGCGCAGATCGCGGTGACCTGCAAGGACACCTGCATCGTCGCGTCCGGCGACTACAAGGATGCGCGCGATCCCACCTGCGCGCCGTTCGAAGTCGTGCCCTGCGACGTCTTCATCACGGAGGCGACGTTTGGCCTGCCGGTGTTCCGGCATGGCGATGCCGGCGAGGAAGTGAAGAAGCTGCTCGCGTCGGCAAAACTGTTTCCGGAGCGCGCGCATCTGGTCGGCGCTTACTCGCTGGGCAAGGCGCAGCGTGTGATCGCGCTGCTGCGCGAGGCCGGCTACGACGCACCGATCTATCTGCATGGCGCGATGGAGACGATCACGCACTATTATCAGAGCCGCGGCATCGATCTCGGCGAACTGCGCCCGGTGCAAGGGACGAAGAAGGCCGATCTGGCCGGCACCATCACGCTGGCGCCGCCATCGGCGACATCCGATCTGTGGACACGGCGCTTTCCCGATCCGGTCACCGCCTTCGCCTCGGGCTGGATGCGGGTGCGCGCCCGCGCAAGGCAGCGCGGCGTCGAATTGCCGCTGGTGATCTCCGATCATGCCGACTGGGACGGCCTGACCGCAACCATCGCGGCGACCGGCGCCGGCGAAATCTGGGTCACCCATGGCCAGGAAGACGCGCTGGTGCATTGGTGCAAGAGCAAGGGCCTTGCCGCGCGGCCGCTCGATCTCGTCGGCTATGGCGATGAGGATGAAGGCGAAGCAGCCGCGGCCGATGAGGCCCAGGCATGAACCGCTTTGCCGAGTTGCTGGACCGTCTCGCCTATGAGCCCGGCCGCAACAACAAGCTGCGGCTGATCACGGCCTATTTTCGCGACGTGCCCGATCCCGACCGCGGCTATGCGCTGGCCGCGATCACCGGCGCGCTGTCGTTCAAGCACGCCAAGGCCGGCCTGATCCGCGATCTCATCACCGAGCGCGCCGACCCCGAGCTGTTCCGGCTCTCCTATGATTACGTCGGCGATCTCTCGGAGACGGTGGCGCTGATGTGGCCGAAGGCGGCGCTGCCGGCCGGCCACAACAACCCGCCTCCGCCGACGCTGACCGAGGTCGTCACCACGCTGCGCACGCTCGGCAAGACCGAACTGCCGAAACAACTCTCGCGCTGGCTCGACGAACTCGACGAGACCGGGCGCTGGGCGCTGCTGAAACTCGTCACGGGCGCGATGCGGATCGGCGTTTCGGCGCGCCTCGCCAAGACCGCCGCCGCAGCACTCGGCGACAAGGATGCGCATGAGATCGAGCTGATGTGGCCGGGGTTGTCGCCGCCCTATCTCGATCTCTTTGCCTGGCTCGAAGGACGCGGCGACAAGCCGGTCAACCGCGACGTCGCGCCGTTCCGCCCTGTCATGCTGGCGCATGCGATCGAGGACGAGGATTTCAAGAGCCTCGATCCCGCCGATTTCATCGCGGAATGGAAATGGGACGGCATCCGCGTGCAGGCGGTGAGCGGCCGCGAGGCCAACGGCCATCTGCAGGCGCGGCTCTATTCGCGCACCGGCGAGGACATCACCAAAAGCTTTCCGGACCTGGTGCCGTCGCTGCGGCTGCCCGGCGCGATCGACGGCGAACTGCTGGTGCTGCACGACGGCCGGGTGCAAAGCTTCAATGTGCTGCAGCAACGGCTGAACCGGAAGGTGGTCTCGCCAAAGCTGATCAAGGAATTCCCGATCCACCTGCGCGCCTATGACCTGCTTGGTGACGACGAGAAAGATTTGCGCGAATTGCCGTTTGCGGAGCGGCGCAAGAAGCTGCACGGCATTTGTGAAGAAGCTCGATGATCCCAGGATCGATCTCTCACCAACCGTCACCTTCGACAGCTGGGATGCGCTGGTCGCGGCGCGCGCCGATCCGCAGCGCCGGCGCGGGCGAGGACTCCGATGCGGTCGAAGGCGTGATGCTGAAGCGGCGCGATGCGCCCTATCTGCCGGGACGGCCGAAGGGGCAATGGTGGAAGTGGAAGCGCGACCCGCATCTGATCGACGCGGTGCTGATGTATGCGCAGCGCGGCCATGGCAAGCGCTCGTCCTATTATTCCGACTACACCTTCGGGGTGTGGACGGATGGCGAGGCGGGCGAGCAGCTGGTGCCGGTCGGAAAAGCCTATTTCGGCTTCACCGACGAGGAGCTGCTGCAGATCGACCGCTTCGTCCGCCGCAACACCACGGAAAAGTTCGGGCCCGTGCGCCATGTCGTGCATGAGCCTGACCAGGGCCTGGTGCTGGAAGTCGCCTTCGAAGGCCTGCAGCGCTCGCCGCGGCACAAATCGGGCGTCGCCATGCGCTTTCCCCGCATCAACCGCCTGCGCTGGGACAAGCCGCCGCGCGAGGCCGACCGGCTGGAAACGCTGGAACGGATGTTAAAGACCGTGACAGGAAATTAAGGTTCCGGGCCCGGCGGCCGCCATTGACGCGCGGGTGCGGGTTCCCCATCTGCCCCGCCGTGCCTATAATGGGTGCGAGCGCCAAGGAGATTTCGATGCCGAACGACGTCAGGGATTTGCCGGCCAGCCAGGACGGCCTGTACCGCTTTCTCGGCGGCACGCCGCTGGCGGTCGCCTTCCGGCTGATCCTGCTGTCGATCCTGGTCGGCGTCGTGCTCGCCGCCATCGGCTTCGATCCCTGGAATATCATCCATTCCATCCGCATGCTGTTCCAGCGGCTGTGGGATCTCGGCTTCGACGCCGTCAACTGGCTGTGGCGCTATTTCCTGCTCGGCGCCGTGATCGTGATCCCGATCTGGCTGCTGATGCGCGTTTTCGGCCGGCGGTAATCGTCTCGCTAAACGGAGGCCGCAGCCGATGCAACTGCAATTCGTCGGCTGCGGTGACGCGTTCGGCTCCGGCGGTCGCCAAAACACCTGCTTTCACGTTACGGGCGCCGCGGTCAATTTCCTGATCGATTGCGGCGCAACCTCGCTGCCGGCGCTGAAGCGCCTCGGCATCGCGCGCGAGCCGATCGACCTGATCCTGATCACGCATTTCCATGGCGATCATTTTGCAGGATTACCGTTCCTGCTGCTGGACGCGCAGTTCACCCGCCGCGCAAGGCCGCTGGTCATCGCGGGACCGCGAGGCATCGAGACAAAGCTGAAGGCCGCGATGGAGGTGATGTTCGAGCATTCCTCCAAGACGCAGCCGCGCTTCGAGCTCTCCGTTGTCGCGCTCGATCCGGAGGAGACGAAAACCTTCGGCGGCGTGACGGTGACGTCCTATCCCGTCGTGCACGGCGAATCCGGCGGGCCGTTCCTCGCCTATCGCATCGAGGCGGAAGGCCGCACGATCTGCTACAGCGCCGACACCGAATGGACGGACACGCTGATACCTGCCGCACGCAATGCCGACCTGTTCATCGCCGAGGCCTATTACTACGACAGGATCGTCAAGAACCATCTCAGCCTGACGACGCTGGAAGCGCATCTCGGCAAGATCAATGCCAAAAAGCTGATCCTCACCCACATGAGCGATGACATGCTGGGCCGGGTGGACAAACTGCCCTACTCTGCTGCAAAGGACGGCATGATCGTCGAACTGTAGCAGCGCCGTGAATTCTCCTTCCAACGTCACCACCCGACAGGTCTTCGCCATCGCCGGCCCCGCGATGATCGCGAACCTGACGACGCCGCTGATCGGCATCGTCTCGACCACGGCGATCGGCCGGCTCGGCGACGCCACGCTGCTCGGCGGCGTCGCGATGGCCTCGGTGCTCTTCGACTGCCTGTTCTGGCTGTTCGCCTTCCTGCGCATGAGCACGGTCGCGTTCACCGCGCAATCGCTCGGCGCCGGCGAGACCAAGGAGTTGCACGCGATCCTGGTGCGCGGACTGATCGTGGCGGGCATCGTCGGCGTCGCGTTGATCGCGCTGCAGGTGCCGCTCGCCGCCCTCCTGTTCGGTGCGATGGGCGGCAGCGAGGGCGTAACCCGGGCGGCAAAGACCTACTTCTTCGTCCGGGTCTGGTCCGCGCCGCTCGCGCTCGCCAATTACGTCGTGCTGGGCTGGCTGATCGGGCAGGCCCGCGCCACGCTGGCGCTTTCTGTCCAGATCGCGATCAACATCATCAACGTGGTCGCGACCATCCTGCTGGTGCTGGTTGCCGATCTCGGCATTGCCGGTGCTGCCATCGCCGCCGTGATCGCGGAAGCCGCGGGCCTCGCCATCGGCGGGGTGATCGCGCAGCGGCTGACCTCCGGCCATCCGCCGCTGTCGCGCGCGCATCTGTTCGAACGCGACAGAGCTGATGCGGATGCTCGCGGTCAACCGCGACATCATGATCCGCACCGCGTCGCTGATCGTCGTGTGGCTGTTTTTCGCCGCCCAAGGCGCCCGCGCCGGAGATGTGACGCTGGCGGCGAACGCCGTGCTCAACAATTTCCTGCTGGTCAGCGCCTTCTTCCTCGACGGGCTGGCCAATGCCGCCGAGCAGCTCTGCGGCCGCGCCTATGGCGCACGCTCGCGCGAAGCTTTTTCCGGCGCGGTGCGGCTGGTCATCTTCTGGGGCTTTGCCTTCGCAGTGGGCGTGCTGGCGGCGTTCGCGCTGTTCGGTCCTGCCCTGATCGATATCATGACGGCGAGCGCCGAAGTCCGCCGCATCGCGCGCGATTTCCTGCCCGTTCGTGATTGCCTCGCCGCTGCTCTCGGTATTCGCCTTCGCTTTTGACGGCGTCTATATCGGCGCGACCTGGGCGCGCGACATGCGCAATCTGATGCTGGCCTCGCTGGCGATCTTTCTGATCGCCTGGTTCGCACTGCGCGGCTTCGGCAATTACGGCCTGTGGGGCGCGCTGCTGGTGCACTATGCCGCGCGCGGCGGCCTGCAGGCGCTGGCCTATCCGCGGCTGCTGAAGCGCTCGTTCGGCTAACTACTGCACCGGCCAGTCTTCGGCCGTCAGCGTCGCGGCATCGGCGCCGACGATTTCCGACAGCGAGTCGCGGCCGGTGCGCAGCAATGTGGAGGACAGATCGCGCTTGATGTCGTCGACGAGACCGATGCCCTTGTAGACCAGCGAGGAATAGAGCTGGATCAGGCTGGCGCCGGCGCGGATCTTGGTCAGCGCGGCGCCGCCGCTATCGATGCCGCCGACGCCGATCAGGGGGAAGGCGCCTTCGACGCGCACATAGGTTTCCGCCACCATCCGCGTCGACAGGCGAAACAGCGGCCGGCCGGAAAGTCCGCCCTGCTCTTTTGCACGATTGGTCTCGCGCAAGGTCGAGGGCCGCGCCAGCGTGGTGTTGGCGACGACCATGCCGTCGACCTTGCGCGAGCGGGCGACATGCACGACGTCGTCGAGCTCGTTGAGGCTCAGATCCGGCGCGATCTTCAGCAGCACGGGCGAGTCGCCCGCGTTCTTGCGCACGCGCTCGCGGGCGTCGATGACGCGGGCGAGCAGATCGTCGAGCGCGGCCGATTGCTGCAGGTTGCGCAGGCCCGGCGTGTTCGGCGAGGAGACGTTGACGGTGAAATAGCTCGCCACCGGCGCGAACAGCTCGATCAGCTTGACGTAGTCGGCGGTGCGGTCCTCGGAATCCTTGTTGGCGCCGACATTGACGCCGACGATGCCGCCGGCCTGCGCGCGCGCCGCAAGCCGCCGCAGCGCCATTTCCGCGCCGTCATTGTTGAAGCCCAAGCGGTTGATGACGCCCTCGTCGCGCTCGAGGCGAAACAGCCGCGGCCGCGGGTTGCCGGCTTGCGGGCGCGGCGTCACCGAGCCGATCTCGACAAAGCCGAAGCCGAGCCGCAGCAGCGCATCCGGCACCTCGGCGTTCTTGTCGAAGCCCGCGGCCATGCCGATCGGATTCGGGAAATTCAGCCCGAAGGCGCGCACCGCCAGCTTGGGATCGTCCGGCTTGAGACGCACCGGCGGCAGCAGCTTGAGGCCCTGGATGGCGAGGCGGTGCGCGTCCTCCGGGTCGAGCCAGCGCAGCAGCGGCAGCGAGAACGCATCGAAGGCCCGGATCACGAGGCGAGCTCCGGCACGTCGTGCGAGCCGTCCGCCCGCGCGCGCAAATCCTGCACCGCCGTGACCGCGCCGAGATCGAGCTCGCCATAGAGATGCGGAAACAGCTCGTCGTTGCGCGAGGGCTCCCAGCGCAGCGCCTCGCCCAGCGCATCGGCATCGACCGCGATCAGAAACAGTCCGGTCTGGCCGAAGAAATGCTTTCGCGCGGTCCCGGCGACCTGGGGGGCGGCGGAGAAATGGATAAAGCCGTCCCTGATATCGTCGGCGCTGCCGCGATAGACGCCCTGCCGTTCGGCCTCGCGCCAGGCCGAGGCCGGGCAGATTTTGTAGATCGTGCGCAAGCCAGCCGTTCCTGCTTGTCCTTGAGTTCTTTTGGGATTTTCCGGGGAATCCCGGCCGCAGCGGACCGTATCGGCGCTAGAGGGCGACTTCAAGCGCAAGCCCGCTATCTTGCCGTGCAGAATTGCCGGGAGGCGCCGATTGCGCCAATAATTCCCGCATCCAAAGCCGGGTTCTGCCCATGGCCAAACAGCCGAAAGCGCTGAAGATGCTGACCCACGGCCAGGTGTGGGGCGCGCTGGACCGGCTGGCCGAGCGCGCGGGCCTGTCGCCATCGGGGCTGGCCCGGCGCGCCGGGCTCGACCCCACTACCTTCAACAAGTCCAAGCGCGTCACGCCCGACGGGCGCGAGCGCTGGCCCTCGACGGAATCACTGGCCAAGGCGCTGGCGGCGACCGGCAGCCCGATCGACACATTTGTGCAGCTGATCGGCGATCACGGTCGCAACGTGCAATCGGTGCCGCTGCTCGGATTGGCACAGGCCGCACACCCCGGCCATTTCGATGCGCACGGTTTGCCTGCCGGACGCGGCTGGGACGCGGTTGCGTTGCCTCCCGCGCCCGAGGACCACGTCTTCGCGCTGGAAGTTTCCGGCGATACGCTCAGGCCGGCCTATCGCGACGGCGACGTCATCGTGGTGACCCCGCGCACGCCGATCCGCCGCGGCGACCGCGTCGTGGTCAAGACGGTGGCGGGCGAGGTGCTGATCCGGGAATTGAAGCGGCGCACCGCGAAGGCGCTGGAGCTGACCCCGCTCGACGGCGGGTCGGAGCGTGCGCTGACGTCCGATGAAGTGGAATGGATCGCACGGATTGCGTGGACGCGGCACTAGACGCTTGCGTGTCATCGCTTGCGGCGTCATGTCTGCGCTTCAATAGCCTGCGGCACACTGAATTGATTGCCGATCGATCTTGGTGGAGGAAGACATGAACCGTCGCGATGCACTAAAAGCCTTTGCCGGCCTTGCGCTTTGTCCGCTGTGCCAGCCTGCCTTCGCCGCCGAGGGCGCGCACTGGAGCTATGAGGGCGCCAACGGTCCGGCCAAATGGGGCGACCTCGATGCAGCCGAGCAAGGTCTGCACCATCGGCCTGCAGCAATCGCCGATCGACATCGTGGCGCCGATCAAGTCGCAATTGCCGCCGATCAAGCTCAACTGGGCCAAAGGCGCCGACACCATCGTCAACAACGGCCACACCATCCAGCTCAATTTCGCCGAAGGCAGCACGCTCACGCTCGCCGACAAGAAGTACAAGCTGCTGCAGGTGCACTTTCACCGGCCGAGCGAGCACATGGTCGCCGGCAAGAGCTTTCCGATGGAAGCGCATTTCGTGCATCGCGCCGATGCCGGCGGGCTCGCCGTGGTCGGCGTGCTGATGTCGACCGGCAAACCCAATGCAGCCTTTGCCAAGGTCGTTTCCACCATGCCGGCCAAGGAAGGCCCGCCGGTGAAGGCGGATGCCGGCTTCAACCCGAATGACATGCTGCCGAGGAAGCTGACCTACTACCGCTATTCAGGCTCGCTGACGACGCCGCCCTGCAGCGAGACGGTGGAGTGGCTGCTCTTGACGACGCCGATCACGGTGGCGGAGACGGACGTGGCCGGCATTCGCAAAGCTCTATCCGCTGAACGCGCGGCCGGTGCAGCAGGATAATCGACGGTTCGTGCTGGTGTCGGGTTGAGGTCTTTGTTTGAGCATGATCTCCGCGCAAACGCTTCGCGTTTGTCGCAGGGAAAACCGCTTCACACTTTTCCGGATCATGCTCTAGCCCTGCGAGGCTCCGATGTTCGATGCCGTCGTCCTGGGTACGGTCGTCACCGACGAGAACGTTACGGCCGATGCTTATGTTGCGATCGCCGGAGAGAAGATCGCGGAGCTCGGCCGCGGTACCCCTCCGCCGGCGCGCGCGACATTCGACCGCTCCGGCGCGCTGATCTTTCCGGGGCTGGTTGACGGACACGTCCATACCGGATCGGCGCTCGGCTGGCCGGGCATCGAAGGCACGACCAAAACCGCCGCCGCGGGCGGCGTCACGACCTGCGTCGACATGCCCTATGACGTGCCGGAGGCGACGACCGACGCCGGCATCCTCCGGCGCAAGATCGCCGTCGTGAACGACACTGCCCATGTCGACGTCGCGCTTTACGGCACCATCCGCAAGCACGACGGCGTCGGCGAAATATCCGAGCTTGCCGCGGGCGGCGTGTGCTCGTTCAAGCTCTCGACCTACGAATACGACGCCGTCCGCTTTCCGCGCATCGACCACCCGACGATGATCGCCGCCTTCGAACAGATCGCGCGCACGGGCGTGCCGGTCTCGATCCACAATGAAGATCAGGAGCTGGTCGAAAAGCTGAGCGCAGACGCCCGCGCCGCAGGGCAAACCCACGCCGTGATGCATTCCCGCACGCGGCCGGCGCTGGCGGAGACGCTGGCCGACAACGAAATCTTCGAGATCGGATTGTACACCGGCGCCCATGTGCACATCGCGCATTCTTCCGTCGCGCGCGGGTTCACGATTGCGGAAACATTTCGCGGCTACGGCGCGAAAGCGAGCGGCGAGGCCTGCATCCAGTATCTCTGCATGACCGAGGACGATCTCGTCCGCCTCGGCGGGCTCGGCAAATGCAATCCGCCGTTTCGCACCGCCGCCGAGGTGGAGCGGATGTGGACGTCGCTGCTGGACGACAAGGTCGCCTATGTCTCGACGGATCACGCGCCCTGGCCGCTCGAGCGCAAGACCAAGGCCGACATCTTCGCCTGCTCGGCCGGCCTGGTCGGCCTGCAAAGTTTTGGGTCGCTGATGTACTCGCTGCTGGTGGAGCGCGGCCTCTCGCCGACCTTGATGGCGAGATATTGCGCGGATCGCCCGGCCCGGCACCATGGTCTCGCCGGCAAGGGGCGGATCGCCGAGGGATTCGATGCCGACCTGATGGTGATCGAGCCCGGCGATTTCCTGTTCGATCAGGCCAGCGATCGTCGACCGGGCGGAGCTGCGCTGGTCGCCCTATCACGGCCGCCGCATGCGCGGCCGCGTCGCCTCGACCTTCCTGCGCGGGCAATTGATCTGGAACGACGGCAAGATACTATCGGCGCCAGGCACGGGACGGTTCGTCCCGCGCGGGCGCCACCGCTAAGCGAGAGGTCAACCACGCTCGCGCCAAAACCACGATATTGGGCCTAGGCGTTACACGGAAAAGAGCGCAGGTTCCGTTTTGTACTCTCCGTCAAACCAGGGAGGTCGAGATGGCCAAAGGTCAGCAGAGAAGCAATCGGGAAACCAAGAAGCCCAAGAAAGATAAGATAAAGGTCATTGCCGCCGCGCCGAGCCAAAAGGGCGCGGGATGGCAACCGAACCTGTCGTCCGGCACGAAGAAATAGCAGATCGCAGCAGGGCGTAAGCCCTACGTCGCGTAGTCCGGCTCCTTGCGGTCGAGGATGCGTTTCAGGGCCTCGAAGTGCCGCTGCGAGGGCGTCGGGCCCTTGTAGAGATGATCGTCCATGTAGTCGCGCCTGGTCTTCTCGACCACCGGCGTCGGCAGCTGCTTCAGCCGCTGCCCGGTCCACATCGCATAGATCTGCACCTGCGCGGCGCGCTCGACGTAGTAGAGCTTGTCATAGGCATCTGCCACGCTCTGGCCGGTGGTCGTGATGCCGTGGTTGGCCATGAACAGCACGCTCTTGTTGCCGATCACGCGCGCAAGCCGCGCGCCCTCGCTCGGGTCCATGGCCGGGCCGGCATATTCGTCGTCATAGGCGATGGCCTCGGACAGGCCGACTTCGGTCTGGCCGATCTCCTTGATGCGGGGATCGTCGAGCCGGGTCAGCGCGCTGGCATAGGGCATGTGGGTGTGGAAGACGGCCTTGGCCTGCGGCAGCGCCTTGTGGAGCGGCGCGTGGATGCAATAGCAGGAGCGCTCGACGTCGCCCTCGCCGCGCTTCACCTGGCTGTCGTCGATGCCGACTTCCATGAAGGTCGAGGCGGTCACCTCGGACCAGTGGGTGCCGAACGGGATCTGGTAGTAGCGATCGCTCTGGCCGGGCACCACCAGGGTCAAATGGTTGAAGATGCCTTCGGAAAAGCCGTGCATGTAGGCCAGCCGGTGCGCGGCCGCGAGATCGACCCGCGCCTGCCACTGCTCGGCCGGCACATTGTCGCGAACCGATGTTGGGGAAACCCTGTCGTGCATGCGCGTGCTCCCGTGAGGCTTGTTGTTGTGCGGGCAGTATAGCGGATTTGGCGGAAGACGGCGGCGACAATTGTCGCGGGGGTGGTATCCGGAATTCACAACTGTCGTCCCGGCCAAGCGAAGCGCGAGCCGGGACCCATAACCACAGAACTCAGTGGTCACGCTGAGTTGGAGCCCCAGTCTGCTTTTACAACGAACAATCGTGGTTATGGGCCCCGGCTTTCGCCGGGGCGACACCGACTAGGCCGACCTCGCCAGCGCCCCGTCGATCATGGCCACCGCATTCGGCACGCCATAGACGGCGACGAACGAGCCGAAGCGCGGGCCTTTCTCCTGGCCGAGCAGCACCTGGTAGAGCATGTTGAACCAGTCGAGCGAGACGCCGGGCCGGCCGTCCTTGCCCTTCTTCACGGCATCGAGGAACGGCTCGC
This sequence comes from uncultured Alphaproteobacteria bacterium, assembly GCA_963726865.1. Lineage (GTDB taxonomy): Bacteria > Pseudomonadota > Alphaproteobacteria > Rhizobiales > Xanthobacteraceae > Bradyrhizobium. Next base: position 74,969 of record CAVSEE010000023.1, read on the forward strand.
GGCGGCCGATCTCGTAGACCACGTTCTGGATGTCCTCGGCCGAGGCGTCGGCCGGCATGCTGGACAGCGCATCGCGCAGATCCTGCAGCGCGGCGCGCTCGTTCTCGGTCGGCTCGCGAAACTTCTTCGTCGGCGCCACGAAGTCGCGATAGTAGTTGATGGCGTAGTTCACCATCGCATCGAGCTTGGGATGCGTCTGCGGCGTGACGCCGGGGCGATAGCGGCCGATGAAGCCCCACAGCGTTTCGGCGTTCTCCGCGTTCGACGACGACACCAGCGTCAGCAGCAGCTGGAACGTCACGGGCATCTCGATCTTCGGCGGCTTGCCGGCGTGCATGTGCCAGACCGGATTGGCGAGCTGCTGCTTGCCGTCCTGCTTGCCGAACGCGTCGATGAACTGCTGGTACTCGTCGACATTGCGCGGGATGACGTCGAAGTGCAGGCGCTTGGCCGCCTTCGGCTCGCGGTACATGAACAGCGACAGCGATTCCGGCGAGGCGTAGCGCAGCCATTCGTCGATGGTCAGCCCGTTGCCCTTGGACTTGGAAATCTTCTGGCCCTGCTCGTCGAGGAAGAGCTCGTAGTTGAAGCCTTCCGGCGGCGTGCCGCCGAGCGCGCGGGTGATCGCGCCCGACAGCTTGACCGAGTCGATCAAATCCTTGCCGGCCATTTCGTAGTCGACGCCGAGCGCAACCCAGCGCATGGCCCAGTCGGCCTTCCACTGGCACTTCACCGCGCCGCCGGTGACCGTCGTCTCGACCTTCTCTCCGGTGTCCGGATCGACATACGTCACGGTGCCCTTGGCGACGTCGCGGCTGATCATCGGCACCTGCAGCACGATGCCTGTCGTCTTGCTGATCGGCAGGAACGGCGAATAGGTGGCGCGGCGCTCCGGTCCGAGCGTCGGCAGGATGATCTCCATCACCTTGTCGTAGGCGGCGAGCATCTTCAGCAGCGTCTCGTCGAAGCGGCCGGAGCAGTAGTAGTCGGTTGAGCTCGCGAACTCGTAGTCGAAGCCGAAATGGTCGAGGAAGGCGCGCAGGCGCGCATTGTTGGCGGCGCCGAACGAGGGATATTCGTTCGAGAACGGATCCGGCACGCGCGTCAGCGGCTTGCCGAGATGCTGGGCCATCATGTCGCGATTGGGCACGTTGTCCGGCACCTTGCGCAGGCCGTCCATGTCGTCGGAGAAGGCGAGCAGGCGCGTCTTGATCTTGTCGTCGGTCAGCACGCGGAAGGCATGGCGCACCATGGTGGTGCGCGCGACCTCGCCGAAGGTGCCGATATGCGGCAGGCCGGACGGGCCGTAGCCGGTCTCGAACAGCACCTCGTCCTTCGGTTTCTTCTTCAGCCGCGCGACAATCGCCTTGGCCTGCTCGAACGGCCAGGCGTTGGATTGTTCGGCGAGTGAGCGAAGATCGCTGGGCATGGCAAGTTCGGTGGTGGACATTGAAATCAGGCTTTCTCCGGGGTCGCGCAAAATAGCGTGTCAGTGCTGCAAAAGGCCAATCGGGCTGTGAAACGCGCGTCAGAACGGGCTGATCGAGAAATAGCGCAGCCACAGGTCGGTGAAGCGGCCTTTTTCCCAGACCCGGAACAGCGCCCAGTTCAACGCCTGGCGCAAGCAGATCGTTGCCCTTGCGCACGCCGATGCCGACGCCCTCGCCGAAATAGCGGCTCTCGACGAAGGGGCCGCCGGAGAAGGCGCAGCATTCGCCGCAATCCGTGCCGTTGATCCAGAACGCCAGCGAAATGGCGTCGCCGAAGATCAGGTCGACCTCGCCGCGGCGAAGCGCGATGCGCAACGTGTCGTCGCCGGCGAACGGCGTGGATCTCCGCGTCGGTGAACATCGCCTTGAGATAGGCTTCGTGCGAGGTGCCGCCGATGACGCCGACCTTCTTGCCTTCGAGATATTCCGGCCGCACCTCGGTCATCACGGCTTCGCGCCGCGACACGAAGCGCGCCGGCGCGCGGTAATAGGGATCGGTGAAATCGAGGCGGGTGCGCAGCTGCGGCGTCACCGCGAGCGAGGCGATGATGGCATCGCCCCGGTTGGAGGTGATGGCGTCGACCAGCGTCTCGAAGCGCCGCATCTGGACGGTGCAGGTGACCTTGATCTCGTCGCACAGCGAGCGCGCCAGATCGACATTGAAGCCGGCCGGATTGCCGTCGGGGCCGGTGAAGTTGAACGGCGGATAGTCGGTCTCGGTGAGGAAGCGGATCACCGTGATGCGCGACAGGTCCGGCCGGTCCGGCCGCCGCCGCGGGTCCCAGAAGCCGGGCACGGTCTGCGGCGCGGCCTCGACCTTGGGCGCTCGCCTGTTGCTGCGCGCTGCGCCTGTCGCTGCCGGCCAGCAGAGCAGCCGCGACCAGCGCCCCCGCCAAAGCGGCTGAGGTCGCGCGGAAGCGAAATAGCAGGGCAGTCACAACAGGCATAAGAAACGCAGATTGTCCGGGATTCGGGGCCTTATAGACCATCCCCGGGGCGAAGCGAGGGCCGATTTCCTTAAATATGCGGCCCTAGAGGTAGCGCTTGAGGTCCTTGGCGGCCTCTTCCGGCGTCCGCTTCAGGTTGAAGGGGGCCACGAAATGACCCTCGCGATCCATCAGGTAGATCAGCGCGGTGTGGTCCATGGTGTAGTCGCCATCCTTCAGCGGCACCTTCTTGGCGTAGACGCGGTAGGCGGACAGCACCTTGGCGACCGACTCCGGATCGCCGGTCAGGCCCTTCAGATGCGGATCGAAGCTGGAGAGATAGTCCTTCATCGCGCCCTGTGTGTCGCGCTCGGGATCGACCGAGACGAAGAAGGCGTTGACCTTGTCGGCATCCTTGCCCATGCGCGCGCAGCACCTCGGAAATCTCGAACAGCGAGGTCGGGCAGACGTCGGGGCAATGGGTGAAGCCGAAGAAGATCAGGGTCGGACGGCCCTGCAGGTTCTTTTCGGTGACCGCCTGGCCGGACTGGTCGGTGAGCTGGAACGGGCCGCCGATCGCCGCGGGTGCGGCGACCTTCTTCAGGTCGCCCATCAGCCAGGTCATCAGCAAAAGCCCGATGGCGAGGCTCGCGGCAAAGGCCGCAATGATGACGACGGGGCGACTGAGCCGTTCCATTGACGCTTACCTTTTCAGAAGCAGGCCGCGATGCCGGCGGCGATCATCTCGAAGAACACCGTCGTGCCGTAATAAATCCAGAGCGCGCCGGCGGCGATGACCGAGATCAAGCCGAGCACGGCGGCGCTCCAGACGATGACCGATGCCGCCCGCGCTTTCGGCGGGGTCGCCGGCAACATGTCATTTTGGGCTGAAATCGGTCCGGCCATGGTCCCCAGATAGGGCCAGTTCCACGCACGGGCAAGCGGCGCGTTGACGCCGCCGATCACGTCATGCGGAGGGAGTTAGCGCGAGGACGAAGCCGAAGCCGGCACCGGCTTGTTGGCCGAGGCCTGGGCGTCGAGATAGCAGGGCTTGTACATCGCCTGCAGCGCCTTGCCGCGCAGGAAGATCATCTTCGGCGTCAGCCCGCCGCGCGCCGCGATCCAGCGCTTAATCGGCGACGGATACATCGAGTACAGCATCTGGGTGGCTTCGCTGTTGGTCACCGCGCGGCCGTTGGAGCCGAAATCCCAGGCGGCATGGAAGCCGAGATTGGCCGCCGAGGTCACGCAGATGCGGTCATGGGGAACCGCGCCGAGCACGATGGTGCAAGCCGAAGCGCAGAGACCGTCGATGATGACCGTCTCGCCCGAGGTGCGCAGGCCCTGGTACTTGTCGACATAGGTGCCGATGCGGCCGCCGCGATCGTCGGCGATCCGGACCACTGCGTGACTGGCGGTCACCCCTGCCATGAGGAGAACCGCTGCAAGCAAACCAGTCACGAACTTCATGTCCAAGCCCCCAGCCCCAGTCGCCGAACCGAATCTGAATGTTCTTGTGTGATGCGGACGGTCGCAGAGTGTTGCCGATCGGCATTTTTGTCGAGGGGGCCGGGCTCGCCCGAACCAAATTCAAATCCAGTGTTGCAGCGGCGCTGCACCGCCGGCGGCGAAAAGGTCCCAAACTGGAACAAGTTAACAAATCCCTTCGTGGCGCTTGCGCCACACGCAAGCGCCTTTTGCCGTTGACCGCGACAAAAGTGACGGGCTTCATGCCTGATTAGTGCTCGGGGAGGCAGCAATGGCGGACGATGCTGACGTGATCGTGGTCGGCGGCGGTTTGGCGGGGCTGGTGGCGGCCACCGAGATCGCCGACGCCGGCAAGCGCGTCATCCTGCTCGACCAGGAAGGCGAGCAGAGCCTCGGCGGCCAGGCCTTCTGGTCGTTCGGCGGCCTGTTCCTGGTGAACTTCGCCGGAACAGCGCCGGCTCGGCATCAAGGATTCCTACGACCTCGCCTTGCAGGACTGGATGGGCACGGCGGGCTTCGACCGCGAGGAGGATCTCTGGCCGCGGAAATGGGCGGAGGCCTATGTCGCCTTCGCCGCCGGCGAGAAACGCGACTGGCTGCGCGCGATGGGCCATCGCATTTTCCCCGTGGTCGGCTGGGCCGAGCGCGGCGGCTATGACGCGATGGGCCACGGCAATTCGGTGCCGCGCTTTCATGTCACCTGGGGCACCGGGCCCGGCATTGTCGAGCCGTTCGAGCGCCGCGCGCGCGAGGCGGCGAAGAGCGGCAAGCTGATCTTCAAGTTCCGCCATCGCGTCGATGCGCTCAGCGTGACCAATGGCGTCGCCGATGGCGTCAGCGGCGCGATCCTCGAGCCCAGCAATGTCGAGCGCGGCAAGAGCTCGTCGCGCAATGTCGATCGGCGAATTCTCCTTGCGCGCGCAGGCCGTGGTCGTCGCCTCCGGCGGCATCGGCGGCAATCACGATCTGGTGCGGCAGAACTGGCCGAAGCGGCTCGGCGAGCCGCCAAAGTTCATGATCTCAGGCGTGCCCGAACATGTCGACGGCCGCATGATCGGCATCACCGAGGCCGCCGGCGCGCGGCTGATCAACCGCGACCGCATGTGGCACTATGTCGAGGGCATCCAGAACTGGAATCCGATCTGGCCGAAGCACGGCATCCGCATCCTGCCCGGCCCGTCATCGATGTGGTTCGACGCGACAGGCAAACGCCTGCCCGCGCCGCTGTTCCCCGGCTCCGATACGCTCGGGCAGCTGCACTACATCATGAGCACCGGCTACGATTATTCCTGGTTCATCCTGACCCAGAGCATCATCAAGAAGGAATTCGCGCTCTCCGGCTCCGAACAGAATCCGGACCTGACCGGCAAGAGCTGGCGCATGACGCTCAAGCGCGCCACCAACAAGGGCGCGCCGGCGCCGGTGGAGGCGTTCAAGCAGCACGGCGCCGACTTCATCGTGCGCGACAATCTCGGCGATCTCGTCGCCGCCATGAACAAGCTTGCCGGCAGCGACCTTCTGAAGTTCGACCACATCAAGGCGCAGATCGAGGCGCGCGACCGCGAGATCGAAAACCCCTATGTGAAGGACGCGCAGGTGATGAACCTGCACAACGCGCGCCGCTATATCGGCGACAGGCTGATCCGCACCGCCAAACCGCACCGCATCCTCGATCCCGCGCAGGGCCCGCTGATCGCGGTGAAGCTCAACATCCTGACCCGCAAGACGCTGGGCGGTTTCGAGACCGATCTGGACTCCCGCGTGTTCGGCAACGACGGCAAGATCATCCACGGGCTCTATGCGGCGGGCGAAGCCGCCGGCTTCGGCGGCGGCGGCGTGCACGGCTACCGCTCGCTGGAGGGCACCTTCCTCGGCGGCTGCCTGTTCTCCGGCCGCAATGCCGGGCGGGCGGCGGCGAAGGCGGTGTAACGATCCCCCGACGGCCCGCGGATCGGTTGATCCGTCTCGTCCGCCATGATGCAATGGCGCGCCCTTGGCCTGCGAGCCCGCGCATGATCCGATTTCTCGCCTTGTTGCTTGCCCTGACCTGCGCCGGCGCCGCGTCCGCCGAGACGATCAAGATCGGCCAGACGACGCGCCACTACACCGCGCAACTGCCGGAACTGAAGCTTGTACCGCTGGTGATCGTGCTCCACGGCAACACGCAGACCGGCGCCGACATGATCACGCGCACGGCGTGGCCGACGGTGGCCAGGCGCGAAAACTTTGCCGTGGTGTTTCCCGACGGGCTCAACCATTCCTGGGCCGATCTGCGGCCCAACAACATGCGCGCCGGCCGCGTGCCGCCGCACGGCACCGACGACGTCGCTTTCATCGTCAAGCTGGTGGAAAAGCTGGTCGCCGACGGCAGCGTCGATCCCAAGCGCATCTACGTCACCGGCATTTCCAATGGCGGCGCCATGACCATGACGCTGGTCTGCAAGCGCGCCGACCTGTTCGCGGCGGCCGCCAGCGTCATCATGAACCTGACGGATCAATCCGCAGGCCTCTGCCGGCCGTCGCGGCCGGTGCCGATGCTGATGATGAACGGCACCGCCGATCCGCTGATTCCCTACAAGGGCGGCCGCGGCACCAGCCGCTTTGCGGCGGACGGTTTCTGGTCGGCGGACAAGACGCTTGCGTTCTGGCGCAAGAACAATGGCTGCGACGCCAAGGCCACCACCACCGATCTCGACCGACACCGACACGGCCGATCGCTCGACGGTGACGCGGATCGACTCGAGCTGCCCTGTTGGCCGCGACGTCGTGCTCTACCGCGTCAACGACGGCGGCCACCGCATGCCCGGCAGCGCCGACGCCCGCTTCCCACGGCTGGCGAACACGTTCCTCGGGCCCGCAGAACCGCGACATCGACGGCGCCGAGACGATCTGGGCGTTTTTCAAGAAGTTTCCGTGAGCCCAGCGCTGCGATTTGCGCAGTGGCGCGCGGGCGCGCTCTGCGCTAACAGAAGCCGCCATTCCCAGGGAGCAACAAGAAAATGAGCATTCAGCGTTTCGAGACCGGCCCGCGCATGAGCCAGGTCGTGGTGCACGGCAACACGGTTTATCTCGCGGGCGTCGTCGCCAACAAGGCCAAGGGCAAGAGCACGACCGAGCAGACCCAGGAGATCCTGTCGATCATCGACGGCCATCTGGCCAAGGCCGGCACCGACAAGTCGAAGCTGCTGTCGACCAACATCTACATCACCGACATGAAGAATTTCGCCGAGATGAACGCGGTGTGGGACAAGTGGGTGTCGCCGGGCAACACGCCGGCCCGCGCCACCGTCGAGGCTGGGCTCGCCGCGCCCGATTACCTGGTCGAGATCATGGTGGTCGCGGCGAAGTAGGCCGCGGATTTGATCTGCAAGCACTGGCCGTCCGCGACTGGCGCGGGCGGCCGTTTTCGTTAGCGCGAAGCTCTGAAAAAGCAGCACACGGTCGGAGGCCTCTCACCGCCCCGGCTGCATTCCCAATTCCATTTGTCCCGATTGCATCATCACCATCATCCCCATGTGGGGCGCCAGCAATTCATCGGCCGTCTTCTTCTGGTCGTCCGATAGCGCGCCGGCGAGATTCGCCAGCGCCGCCTTCATCGCGCGGGTGCCTTCCAGGCGCGCGGCAAGCCACTTCTCCTGCAGCGCAAGGCGATCGACCAGATTCTGCTTTGCGCCCGCCATCATGGTTGAGCGCACTTCGCCGAGGCTCTTTGCATTGGTCCGCAACGCATCTGCAAAGGCGCTCCAGGCCGCATTTTGCGCGTCGGTAATCTTGAGCTCGGCACGGAGGAAGGCGATGCGGCCCTCGACGCGGTCGATGGTGGCCATGCCATCCTCCGGATTGCCGCATCATGGCCATCATCTGCATCATTTCCATCATGGGCATCTTGCCGCCCATCATGTCCATCATGCCTCCGCCGCCGTTCATGCCCTGCATCCCGGAGCCACCCATCCCGGATTGGCCCTTGGATGGCGCTGGCGGCTTGGCGGCCGGCGCTTCCTTCTGATCCGGATGATGCTTTTCATGGTCGGCGGGTGACTGTGCCAGGGACAGCGAACCCGCAGTCGCAAGCAGCATCGCCGCAGCCAGTGCCAGACGTTTCATGGCTGTCTCCTCTGCCTTTATGGAGACAGTCTATCCGTTGGGGCGGCAAGCCAGTTGACGCAAATCAAGCGAACCGGTGCAGTACGATATCAAGCCGCCGACTTCGCCGCCGTGACGGCGGCCCGCTCGGCCTCGACCTTCTTGCCAAACAGCCAGCGGAAATAGGTCAGCGGCGCATCGGCGCCGATGGCGAGCAGCTGATAGTCGGGATCGGCGTCGAACACTTTTTGCTGCGCCTCGATGATGTCCTTGTCCTCGTTGAAGCCTTCTTCGAGCGCTGTGGCGCAGCGACAGCGCGATGTTGGGATTGTCGATGTCGAAATCGTGCAGATAATTCCAGAAGAAGTGCGTGGACGAGCGCGTCTCCGGCGTCATGAACTGCGCGTTGCGGTATTGCCGCGTGCCGGGGACCTGCACGCCTTTCTCGACGCCCTGCCGCCGGCCGGCGCGAAGGTGGTGTCGAGGGTGAAGATGCCGGGCACGATCATGCGGCCGATGTTGCGGCGGTCGATCTTGTCGGTTTTGTTGGCAATGACCTTCTTGTGATAGGGCGGCGGCTCGGCATTCATGTGCCAGCGCTCGACGCGAAAGCCGTCGTCCAGCTTCTCGATCGCCACCGGCTTGGTCTTGTAGGCGTACTCCTCGGAGCCGCCGAGCGTGTTGGTGTGCACGAAGGCGAGATGGGCGAAGTCGCTGAGATTGTCGACGATCAGCAGCCAGTTCGCCTTGTAGTGCATGTAGCCGGGCAGGCCGCGCCATTTGGGATCGGCGAGCGGCGGATAGTCGAGGATCAGTTTCGGATCGGCCAACGCGGGATCGCCGGTCCAGATGAAGATCAGATTGTACTTCTCGACCACGGGATAGCTGCGCACGCCGAGCTTTGGCGGGAATGATGTCCTGGCCCGGGATCTGGATGCACTTGCCGTCGGCTGCGAACTTCATGCCGTGATACATGCAGCGGATATCGTCGCCCTCGATGCGGCCCATCGACAAGCGGAGCTGCGCGATGGCAGCAGCGGTCGTCGAGCGCGACGACCTTGCCGCTGGCGCCGCGATAGAGCACGATCGGCTTCTCCAGGATGGTGCGCGCCAGCTTCTTGCCGTCGATCAGTTCGTGATTCCAGGCCGCGACGTACCAGGTGTTGCGCAGGAAAATTCCGTCATCGTCAGCCATATTCTTCCCTCCCTTAGAGATTTGCGCTGCAGGGTAGGTGTTCGGGCCGCAACCGAAAGCCGGTTCCCACTGGACACAGCGTACCGCTGGATGGACAATCCACCCCATGGAATGGCGCGACTGGGAATTGTTTTGCGAAGTGGTCCAGCACGGCGGGTTTTCCGCCGCCGCGCGCGTGCTCGGCCATCCCAAATCGAGCCTCAGCGCTGCGGTGCAGCGGCTGGAAGGCCAATCTCGGCCTGCGGCTGATCGAGCGCACCACGCGGCATCTGCGCCTGACCGACGCCGGCGAGACCATCTATCGCCGGGTGCAGCCGCTGTTCGCGGCGCTGCACGACACCCGCAGCGAAGCGCTGGCGATGAGCTCGACCATGCCGGCACGTTGCGCATCAAATCGCCGTACGAATTCGGCGCGCATCATGCCGGCCCCGTGGCCTGCGAATTGATGGGCCGCTATCCGGAGCTGACGATCCGCATCGACGTCGAGCACGACATCGTCAGCCCGGTGGCGGAGAATTACGACATCGTCTTCGCGATGCTGGAGACGCCGCTGCCGTCCAACGGCATCATCATCCGCAGGATGTTTTCGCTGGAGCGCGGGCTGTTCGCCGCGCCTTCGTTGCTGGAGCGATTGGGCGAACCGCAGGACTGGGCGGCGTTGATGAAATTCCCGCTGCTGACCGGACCGAACGATGCGCCCTGGGCCATCACCACGCCGGAAGGCACGGTCGAACATCTCGACGTGCAGAAGGCGCGGCTGGTCTGTTCCAACGCGCATGTGCGGCTGCAGGCGGCGCTCGCCGGACACGGCGTGGTGCGCGTCACCGCGACCTATGCCAGGGCCGCGGTCGAAGCCGGCCTGCTGCGGCCGGTCCTGCCGGACCATGTCTGCGAGCCGCTCAACGTGCATGCGCTGCTGCCGACGCGGCAGTTCGTGCCGGCCAAGGTGCGGGTCTTCCTCGATGCGCTGGATGCCCATGCCTATGCCCAGCCGCCGGCGCTGGCCGAGCTCTAGACCGCTGAAGCCGCAGCGGAATTTTTCCGTACAACTTTTTGGGAACCTGGGCGCGCCTTTCGCATCCAATCGCTCATATGTGAACGGTGGAGTTGATATGCGCCAGGCACCCAAACTCGCCCCCTCCGGCCCCGACGATGCCGAACTGGTCAGCCGCGCGCTCGCGCGCGACGAGGCGGCCGTGCGCGCGATCATGCAGGCGAACAACCGCCGGCTCTACCGGCTGGCGCGCGGCATCCTGCGCAACGACGCCGAGGCCGAGGACGTTGTGCAGGAGACTTATGTGCGCGCCTTCACCCATCTCGAGCAGTTTCGCGGCGAGTCCAGCCTCTCGACCTGGCTGTCGCGGATCGCGATGAACGAGGCGCTGGGCCGGCTGCGCCGCCAGAAGCCGGGCGTCGAATGGTCGGTGCTGGCGCAGAGCGCGCCGCAGGCGCAGATCATTCCAGTTTCCCCTCGCCTCGTCAGACGATCCGGAAAAATCCATGGCCCAGCGTGAAATCCAGCAGGTGGTCGAGCATGCGATCGACGAGCTGCCCGAGCCGTTCCGTCTCGTCTTCATGACCCGCGTGATCGAGGGCATGAATGTCGAGGAGACCGCCGAAATTCTCGGATTGAAGCCGGAGACGGTGAAGACCCGCCTGCATCGCGCGCGCAACATGCTGCGCGACAATGTCGAGCGCAAGATCGGCCCGGTGGTGATGGAAGCATTCCCGTTCGCCGGCCGGCGCTGCGAGCGGCTCACCGAAGCCGTGCTGACGCGTCTCGGTTATCGCGCGTAAAGAAAAATCTCGGGAACCTCGGCGCATCAGCGCCATCCAACTCCTGTGCACCAACAACCAGCCGGCGCGCCACGCGACCGGCGTCACAGGAGTGTCCGACATGTTGCTTCGATTGAGCGCGGCGATTGCCGCGCTGAGCCTTCTGAGCGGCGCCGCGATGGCGCAGGCCGCAAAGCCGACCGACCCGCAGATCGCCCATATCGCCTACACCGCAGGGGTGATCGACATCAACGCCGCCAAGCAGGCGATGACAAAGGCGAGCAACAAGGAGGTGAAGGCGTTCGCCCAGGACATGGTGCGCGACCATGAAGCCGTCAACAAGCAGGCGCTCGACCTCGTCAAGAAGCTCAAGGTCACGCCCGAAGACAACGACACCAGCAAGACGCTGTCGAAACAGGCGGCCGACAAGCTCGCCGAGCTCAACAAGCTCAACGGCGCCGACTACGACAAGGCCTATGTCGCCAACGAGGTCGCCTACCACAAGGCCGTCAACGGCGCGCTGGAGACGCAGCTGATCCCGTCTGCCAGCAATGCCGAGCTGAAGAGCCTGCTGCAGACCGGCCTGAAAATCTTCCAGGGCCACCAGCAGCACGCCGAGCATGTCGCGGCGAGCCTGAAGTAAGGAGAACGCCTATGTTGTCGGGACGGCTTGTATTGCTCGCGCTAGCGTTTGGCGCCAATGGCCGTCCCGGCGCATGCGGAAACGATTCAGATCGTGATCGAGAGTCTGGTGTTCGCGCCGGCCGAGGTGTCGGCGAAAGTCGGCGACACCATCGAGTGGGTGAACAAGGACGTGTTCGCCCATACCGCGACAGCCCGCAACGGCGACTTCGACGTCAATCAGCCGCCGAAAAAGACGGTCACTTCCGTGCTGAACAAAGCCGGCACGGTCGAGTATTACTGCCGCTTTCATCCCAACATGAAGGGCGTGCTGAAAATCGCGCCGTAACCGGCGACATGACGTCGGAGGTAATCGATTGGCCGCCGCTCCTCGTCGGATAGTCCGGATCAGCCGAATGATCCGGCTTTCGAAGGAGAGATGACATGACCGACGTCAAGCAGGTTGCCCACCGCTATATCGAACTCTGGAACGAGCGCGCCCAAAGCCGGCGCCGCGAGATGCTGGCGGCGAACTGGACGGCAGACGCCAAATATGTCGACCCGCTGATGGCGGGCGACGGCCATGACGGCGTCGATGCGCTGATCTCGGGCGTGCAGCAGAAGTTTCCCGACTTCAAGTTCAGCCTGATCGGCGAACCCAACGGCTTTGGCGAGCATGCCCGCTTCTCCTGGGGCCTCGGCCCCGATGGCGCCGACAGCCCGATCAAGGGCACCGATTTCGCCGTGCTGAGCAAGGACGGGCGTATCCGCAGCATCACCGGCTTCCTCGACCAGGTGCCGCAGGCCTGACGCACTGCCCGCGACCGCCGGTTGTCCGCCGTGGTGCGGGCTGCCGGCGGCACGCTTCCAAAGCGCGGCGCGGCTGTCTATGGTCCCTCAAAAGAATTGAGGGAAACGCCCGTGAGCACTGCGCCCCGCATCGACATCGATCCCGCCGCCTTCTGGGCAGGACCCCTATCCCACGCTGGCGCGCCTGCGGAAGGAAGCGCCGATCGCCTTCGTGCCGCAGCTCGGCAGCACGCTGCTGTGCAGCCGCGACGACATCTTCGTCTCGGAGAAGCAGATCGACGTGTTCTCCTCGCACCAGCCGCAGGGGCTGATGAACAAGCTGATGGGCCACAACATGATGCGCAAGGACGGCGATGCGCACATGGACGAGCGGAAGGCGATCTGGCCGACGATCTCGCCGAAGACGGTGAAGTCGCACTGGACCGCGCAGTTCCAGGCCCATGCCATCCGCATCATCGATGCGCTCACGCCGGCGCCGTCGGTCGATTTCGTGCAGGCCTTTGCGCTGCCGTTCTCGGCGGAATGCCTGAAGACGATCACCGGCCTGACCAACATGCGCTTCGAGGACATGAACGCGTGGTCGCAGGGCATGATCGACGGCATCGCCAATTACACCGGCGACCCCGCGGTGGAGGCGCGCTGCAACGCTGCGACATCAGGCATCGATGCCGCGATCGACGACATGGTGCCGGTGCTGTCGAAGAAGCCGGACCTGAGCCTGCTCGGCGTGATGCTGGAATGCGGCATGCCGATGGAGAGCGTGCGCGCCAACATCAAGCTCGCGATCTCGGGCGGCCAGAACGAGCCGCGCGATGCCATTGCCGGCACGGTGTGGGCGCTGCTGACCCACCCGATCAACTTGCGCTGGCGCAAAGCGGCGCGATCTCCTGGCTGCAGACGTTCGAGGAATATGCGCGCTGGATCTCGCCGATCGGCATGTCGCCGCGGCGCATCGCAAAACCCTGGCGCATCCGCGACGTCGCATTCGAGCCGGAGGAGCGCGTGTTCCTGATGTTCGGCTCCGCCAACCGCGACGAGAAGCATTTTGCCAATGCGGAAGCCTTCGACATCAGACGCGACGCCAGCAAGAGCATCGCCTTCGGCGCCGGTCCCCACTTCTGCGCCGGCGCCTGGGCCTCCCGCGCCATGGTCGCCGACGTCGCGCTGCCCGCGATCTTTGCGCGGCTGAACAATCTGCGGCTGGTCGAGCAGCCAAAGATCGGCGGCTGGGCCTTTCGGGGGCTGATCAATCTGCCGGTGACGTGGGACGGTTAGCCCGTGTGCCGCGGGGCTGGACATAAAAGTGCGAAAACAACCCCATGCAAAGTAGGACGCAGCCCTTGCAACCCGGCTACCGCCGCAACGCCATCGCCAGCCGCACTGCGACGGCAGCCTGCCAGACCGGATAGAGAAACGACGTCCGGTCCAGCCCGAGCGACGTGTCCAGCGCAAGCAGCGCGCCCGCGACGGTGCCGGTGACGAGCATCGGCAGCCACGGCTCGGCCTTGCGCGGACCTGTAGGCAGCAGCGCAATCCCCAGCGCCATTAGACCGGAGCCGACCAGGCCGCCGGCAAGTCCGGCAAACAGGCTCTGCATCGCCTTCGCGGCGCCGGTCATTTGGCTATCGACGTAGACGGCGGCGTTCACCGCGCCGACAAATGCGACCATGGTGATAACAGCGGCGAGCACGGCAGCCCAAAGAGGATTGGCGCTGCGCCGCCGCACCACCACGAACACCACCACCGCAAACGGCACCGCGACCAACGCCAGCCGCAGCGTCGCCGGTGCCGGTGCGAGCAGGTCGATCAAGTCAGGCAACAGCGGCGTCAGCAGCCCGCTGACAAGACCGCCGATGGCGATTTTCAAAAGATCGTTGCGGGAAGTGTCAGCGGTGATCGCGTCGGTCAACGTTCACCTCGAGAATCGTGGGGCGGATTAGCGCAGCGTAATCCGCCACCGGAGCCAACGCCATGGCGGATTACGCCATCGCCAATCCGCCCTGCAAATTCGGAAAGAGACTGGAGCGGGCGAAGGGAATCGAACCCTCGTATGCAGCTTGGGAAGCTCGACGTTTCTCAAGGGCTTCAACATCTTACCTGCAAAACCGATGTCATTCGGACCCAAAGCAATCAAGAGGTTGCGTGAGCGATGCAAAACGCTCAAGCACGCTGATCGTGCGTTTCGGTTCGGCCATGCCATGCCAATGGCGATGTCCGTAACTGACGCGTCGCCAAGCCAAGCCCATCCCGTCGGTCGGGTACGGTCCGCGAGCCTAGTCATGGCTGTTGCGGGACACCGTAGGCCAAACCAAAAGGCGGCGGATGCCTTCGCCGCAAACATCCTGCCCATTGTGCGGCAGATACAGGCCACCGGAGCCACTACCCACCGGGCTATCGCTCAGGCACTGAATGATCGAGGAGTTCGCACGGCGCGCGGTGGGGATTGGCACGACAGCACTTTACGCAATCTGCTGGCACGGGCACTCTGATCCTCAGTCGATGTCCGCTAACGGATGAAAAGCGGACATGCCTTGATGCTCGTACCGATAGCAGGGTAGAGGAACAGCCGTTTTGGAGAACTAGCTAAATGACACTTGGTGTCGCAAAATTCGTTTTCGTGTTTGCCGTGGTTGTTTGGAGTCTTCTTCGCTATCCTTATCAGCGTCGAACCTCCCAATTGCCTGTCAGAAATACAGCGCGCAATCTAGTGGACTCGTTGCGAATTGCCGCTGCTACGGTCGGGCTTGGGATCGTACCTCTCATATATGTCGCAACCGGGTTCCCCAAATTTGCCAGCTATGATTTCATAAAGGGCTTTGCTTATGCCGGCTCACTGGTATTCGCGCTCGCATTGTGGTTATTTTATCTTGCGCACAAATGTCTCGGCCGAAATTTTTCTGTGAGCTTGGACATTCGCGAGCGTCATGTCCTCGTTTCGAGCGGCGTTTATGCGGTCCTTCGCCATCCGATGTATTCGGCGTTCTGGCTTTGGGCGATTGCCCAATTTCTCTTGTTGCCAAATTGGTTCGCGGGTGCAGCAGGGATTTTAGGGTTTGGGATCCTGTACCTAGGTCGGGTAGGACAGGAAGAAAGGCTCATGCTCGAAGCCTTCGGTGACGACTATCAAAATTATATGAAGCGCACCTCGCGAATTGTGCCCTGGGTTTACTGAGCATGGCTTCCAGCAAAAAGAAATACCGCCGTGTCTGTGTTGTAGGCGCTGGCCCCTGTGGGCTGACGGCTTTGAAAAATCTTCGTGCGGCCGGTCTTGACGACGTAGTTTGCTACGAAGAAGGCGACGCTATCGGCGGCAACTGGGTGTTCGACGAGCGACCGGATCGTCACTGCGTTTACGATGCAACTCATCTGATTTCATCGAAGCGGCTGTCGGAGTTTGAAGACTATCCTATGCCCGCTCACTATCCGGATTTTCCATCGCATCGGCAGGTCCGTGCATACTTCGAGAGCTACGCAGCCTATTTTGGATTGATGCAATTCGTTCAGCTGGAGACCCGTGTAGTCCGCGCGAAATTGCTGCCGGATCTAAGTTGGAGCGTCAGTTCGATTGGACCTAACGGCGCAAAGGACGAGATTTTCGACTATCTCATCGTTTGCACCGGACACCATCGCGAACCGTTAGTGCCAGATTATAGGGGACGCTTTTCCGGGGAACTACTGCATTCGTCTAAATACAAGCGACCCGACATATTCCGGGACAAGCGAGTGCTTGTCGTCGGGGGCGGCAATTCCGCCTGCGACATTGCGGTCGATATTTCGCGGGTAGCACAAAAATCCTGCATCAGTATGCGTCGTGGTTATCACATCATTCCCAAATTGATGTTTGGACGACCGACCGATCTAGTCTATGCAAGAATGCGGAATATGGTGCGGTTGCCCAGAACGCTTCTACAGTTGCTTATGGCTGCCGGCGTACAGCTGAACGTTGGCCCACTGAACAAATACGGATTGCAGCAACCGCAGACGAAGCTTCTGGAAACCCATCCGACACTGAACTCAGATATTTTGAACGCCTTGCGAAGCGGTAAGGTATTGCCGCGCGTCGGAATTAAGGAACTCAAGGTGAACACTATACATTTCGACGACGGTACTGCGGAGGAATTCGATGCCATCATCTGGGCTACGGGATATCATATCCGCTTCCCTTTCCTCGAGAAGTCAGTCGTTGCCTGGGAGGAGACAGGTCCCATTCCGCTCTATTTGAAGATGATGCACAGCGAAATTCCCAATCTTTTTTTCATTGGCTTATTCCAGCCGATCGGATGCATCTGGCGGCTGGCCGATCATCAAGCCCGTATCGCTGCATTGCAGATCAGCGGAATTCTCAGCCGCCCGGACGACATTGATAATCGTATAAAGGCAGAGATGAACTCACCGCACTGGCATTTCGACAAGGCTTTGCGCCATGTGGTTGAGGTCGATTATCATGATTTTCGCGCGCAGTTGCTGAAGGAAATCAATAACACCAACAAGGGCCAAGCCCATTGATCCATCATGAATAGGACAGCGGCGAGGCCGGCATCGTCAGGTTGATCCAGACACTTTCAGCAAGTTCTGCACGTCGAGTATCCGGAGCGACGCCCTCGTGATCCTTCTGCCGTGATGTAGGCCGGGTGGGACTGGATACATGGTGCGACGGCGCGGCAAGTCAGCGATCGGCGCATGCCGAACCTGCTCGCGCCGGACTCGCCCTTGCGGCCCGAGTTGCGTAAACGATAGGAAATCCTGCCCGAGAAATCTTGAGGAGTGTTGCAAGGATGACTGCCATTTCAGGAGGTGCCGCGGCGGTGACAGGCGGGGCCAGCGGCATCGGTCGCGCGCTGGCGCTCGAACTGGCTGCGCGCGGCTGTGATCTGGCCCTTGCCGACCGCGATGAGGCAGGACTTGCCTCCGTTGTCACCGAACTCGCCAACAGCGGGCGCAAGGTGACGACACATCGCGTCGATGTCAGCGACCCTGCGCAGATCGATGCCTTTGCCGCGGCCGCGATCACTGCTCATCCCGCGCTCAACATCCTCATCAATAATGCCGGCGTAGCCCTGCTGGGCCAATTCAACGAGATTGACCATGCGCAGTTCGAATGGCTGATGAACATCAATTTCTGGGGCGTCGTTCACGGCACCCGCGTTTTTCTTCCCCACCTGTCGAGTCGACCGGCGGCGCACATCGTCAATATTTCTTCGATCTTCGGCATCATCGCGCCTCCCGGCCAGACCGCCTATTGCGCCTCGAAATTCGCAGTGCGCGGCTTTTCCGAGGCGCTGCGCCATGAGCTGAAACAGGCACTGAGCCCGGTCAAATTGTCGGTCGTATATCCCGGCGGCATCGCTACCAATATCGTGCGCAACATGCGCACCGGCGTCGCCGTCGCGGACAATGCCCGACGCGCCGAAATGATCGAGTTTTTCGAGAACGAATTCGCCAAGACCACTGCCCAAGCAGCTGCGACGGCAATCCTCGCCGGGGTCGAGAAGAACGCACCTCGGATCTTGATCGGCAGCGACGCTCGCTTGCTGGACCGGCTGCAGCGCCTCCTGCCCGGCACATACTTCAGGATATTGAGCAGGCGGATGGCGAAGCGGGGTGGGTAAGCTCAGGTCTGCCGCGGGTCGCAATCGCGGCGGCGAGCCGCCCCGCGCTTCTAGCGTGCCGTCTCGGTATTTGCCGTTCCTGCTGACCTTGCCGCACCGATCTGCGGCGGATTCTGCGTCGCCAAAGCTGGTGTGGGCCGGCCAAAGACGCTGGCTCTGATTTCGCTGATTACCCTCCGCTGCATGATCCGATTCTTTTCAATGGACATGTGGCCGATATCAGCTACGCCTTGCACATTGACATTCTCGAGCTTGCCCCGGAATTGCCCGGTGCTCGTGACCGGCTCGCCGCTACCGTTGGCGATGTAGAAGTTTATGTAGCGTTCGACGCGCCCGGAGAGCTTGTTGCGAAACACTGGATCCAAACCGATTGCTAGTTTAACAGGAACGCCCAGTTCATTCAGCTTGGCAACCATATCAGGTAGCGCGCCCGCTCCTGCGGAATGCCCGACCAGAATGACCGTTCGCATCCGTCCGCTCCTGTATGCGGCGGCGGCATCGTCTGCCAGCGAAGGCCATGAGCTAAAGCTCGCAACAGTCGCCGGGATGCCCTGCGCGCGCAGCTGTGTTGCAATGTCATCCAAACCCAACGAAAAAATGTTGAGCACACCACGGAGCAGATAGACGTGAGCAGTCGAGGCTACTGAGCCGGAATTGGGCGTTGCTAACGCAATATTAGCGCTCCCCTGCAGGAACAACCATGATGCGATCGCTATCGCAAGCAATCGTGGCCAGGACACTCGGCTGCGCGCAAATTCGGCATGGGTGCGATTTTGTTCCATTGCTTTCTCGAGGCCGTGAAGTCTGCTGCAAACTGTAGCGCTCGCCCGCATGGCGCGGCAATAAGGGCGGCATCAGCCGCCGCCATTTGCCGATGCAACAGTGTCTCCGCCGCAACACCCGCTTGAACGGCTCGTGGCGCTGGCATCGCGCCATACTGTTCCGGCGATATATGCGTGGCGAGCTCGCGGCTTCCGATGGCCTGATTAGTTATGGATCGAGCCTCACAAGCTGCTTAGCTTGGTCGGCGCTTATGCGGGAAGGTCGTCAAAAGCGCCAAGCCTTCCGAACTGCCCGGACCAGCAACCGACGACCTTCGAGCGGGTCATCAACCGCAAGGCCGCGAATGCCTTTGGGCTCGAGGTGCCGCCGACGCTAGTCGCCCGTGCCGACGAGGTTATCGAATGACTGCTTATGGCACTTACCGGACATGCCGACCGATCCGTCTGATGTCCGCTTTCGGGGGTAGATCGGACATGGGACAGCGAAGTCGCGACTTCCGCTAATGACCCGGAACGGACCTCCTCAAGCGAACGCACCCGTTGCAGACGATCTGTACAACACGTACCGTCGCCGATGCCGACACAAGGAACCCCAAATGACTGATCGAGAAAAGATTCTAGTTGCCCTTCGCGAAAAGCCTCTGAAGGCTTTCGAAATCATGAAGCGCGTGAACATAAAGCATCAGGACGACTGCCAATCGCTCCTATTGAAGATGCGTGACGACGGCGCGGTGAAGTTTGATATTCACAAGGGACATTGGCTCGCTGCGTGACAACCTTCGCTTGGTCACCAGCGGCCGGTTGAAATTTGCTAAGTACTGGAGCGGGCGAAGGGAATCGAACCCTCGTATGCAGCTTGGGAAGCTGCCGTTCTACCATTGAACTACGCCCGCGAAAGGCTTGCCGCACTGAGCACGATCTGACCGGCATGGTCTGTCCGGAACCGCCGTTCGGCCTTGCCGGATCGTGCTCCCCTCTTGATTAGCCGACCCGGCGCGCGACGCCAAGCCGGTTCCTTTGGCGGCCAAGCAACACCCAAGGCCCGCCCTTAACCCAATCGCAAGATTCCGGATGCGGCCCTTTATGACGGTGTTATGATCCCTTTGGGTTGGTGGCGTAGAATCATGTCGGGGCACGGGTTCACAATCTTCGATACGGCAGTCGGCCGCTGCGGCATCGCATGGGGCGATCTCGGCATTATCGGCGTGCAATTGCCGGAAGCGCGCGAGCTGGAAACCCGCCGGCGGATGTACCGGATTTATCCCGCGGCGCGCGAGCAGCGCGCACCGCTAAACACCGAAATCGCCATTGAGGGCATCGTCGCGCTGCTGCGCGGCGGCAATGCCGCCATGGCCGACGCGGTGCTGGATTTTTCCGGCATGCCGCATTTCAACCAGCGGGTCTATCAATACGTCCGCGGCATCCCGCGCGGCGAGACCCGCACCTACGAGGACATCGCCAACGGCATGCGCGTGCATGGCGCGGTCCATTCGGTGGCGCAGGCGCTCGGCCGCAATCCCTTCATGGTGATCGTGCCCTGCCACCGCGTGCTGGAGGCCGGCAACTATGCCGACAAGATGGCGCCGAATAGCGGGGTGATCTCCAAGCGCCGCCTGCTCACCATCGAGGGCGCTCACCCGACCGTGAGCAAGACCCTGTTCGAGGTGCTTTTGCCGCCCGTTGCCCCGACCCGCTCCCATAACTAAATTAACGGGATGAACCGCAAGACGCTTTTCGAGCGCAACCGCATTTCGGTGACCGAATTCCGCTGCACCGCGGGACCGGGCGACAAGCCGTTTGCCGAGGCCTTTCCCACCCATTCGATCTCCTATGTGCGCAAGGGCAGCTTTGGCTGCCACTGCCGCGGCCGCTTCCACGAGCTGGTCGCGGGCTCGATGCTGGTCGGCTTTCCCGGCGACGAATATGTCTGCACCCACGACCACGTCGTCGGCGACGAGTGCCTGTCGTTCTTCCTGGCGCCCGAGCTCGTCGATGCGATCGGCGACGAGCGGCTGTGGCAGGTCGGCTCGCTGCCGCCGCTGCCGGAGCTGATGGTGCTGGCGGAGCTCGCGCAAACGGCAGCAGATGGCAACAGCGACGTCGGGCTCGACGAGGTCGCACACGCGCTGGCGCTGCGCTTTGTCGAAGCGGTCAGCGGGCGCAAGCAGAAACCGCTCACCGCCAGCCTGCGCGACCGCCGCCGCGCCGTGGAAAGCGCGCTGTGGATCGACGCCAATTCGCGCAAGCCGATCGCGCTGGACGATGCCGCGGGACAAGCCGGCGTCAGCCCGTTCCATTTCCTGCGGCTGTTTTCCGACGTGCTGGGCGTGACCCCGCACCAATATCTGGTGCGCTCGCGGCTGCGCCATGCGGCGCGGCGCTTGGCCTACGACGACAGCCCGATCACCGACATCGCCTATGACGTCGGCTTTGGCGACCTTTCCAACTTCGTGCGCACCTTCCACCGCGCCTCCGGCGCCTCGCCGATGCGGTTCCGCCAGGCGTCGAAAGGCGACCGCAAGATTTTCCAAGATCGCCTCGCGCTGAACTGAGATGGTCGCTCCACGGCGCGCCGTTTCGCGCGCGATCTGCTGGAGAACCTCATGTACGACCATATTGGGCTGCGCGTCGGCAATCTCGACACCGCCGTGCACTTCTATACTGCGGCCCTTGCCCCGCTCGGCTTCGTGCTGTGCTCGCAGGGCGAAGGCTACGCCGGCTTCGGCCCAAAGGACGCGCCCGCGCTCTGGCTGCATCTGCACAAAGGCGAGAAGGCCACCGGCGCCCATGTCGCCTTCAGCGCCAAGGACCACGACGCGGTGAAGAAATTCCATGCCGCAGGGCTGAAGGCCGGCGGCAGCGACAATGGCGGCGCCGGCCCGCGCAAGGACTACAGCCCCACCTACTACGCCGCGTTCCTGGTCGACCCCGACGGCAACAATGTCGAGGCGGTGTGTTCGTAACTCTCGTCATTGCGAGCGAAGCGAAGCAATCCAGCTTCCCTACGTCGTAACGAGAAAGCTGGATTGCTTCTTCGCTTCGCTCCTCGCAATGACGCCCTAACCCAAATTATCCGAGGTAAGAATCATGGCTTCCATCCAAAAAGAGATCATCATCGACGCGGACCCCGCTGACGTCTGGGACGCGTTGCGCGATTTCGGCGCGCTGCATACGCGCCTCGTGCCTGGCTTCGTCACCGAGACCAAACTCGACGGCGATGCGCGCATCGTCACCTTCGCCAACGGCTCGGTGGCGCGCGAGGTGCTGGTCGACATCGACGACAACAGGCGCCGGCTGGTCTACGCCATCAAGAGCGAAAAGCTGACCCAGCACAGCGCATCGGCGCAGGTGTTTGCCGAGAGCGACGGACGCAGCCGCTTTGTGTGGATCGCCGACGTGCTGCCCAATGAAGTGGCGCCCTACATGAACAGCCAAATGGATCTCGGCGCCGCCGCGATCCAGAAGTCGCTCGGGCGCAAGGCGGCTTGACGCTCTTTTGGTTGAGCATGATCTTTTCGGAAAACCGCTTCACACTTTTCCGGATCATGCTCGATCATTCCACGGCGCGGACGGCCATTCCGCCGCCCGCGCCAGTTGTCCCCAGCCCTGTGTGATCTTTCGCACAGATCGCACCCTCGCCCGCGCCTAGCCTCGCCCCGTGCGTCCGACTGCGCCGCTTCATCGAGCCGCGCGGCGCACGAGGAGTTTTGCCATGACCGGAGCTGACAAGGTGGTGTGCCAGGCGGCCACGCTGTTGCTGCTGTTCACGCTGACGACGATGCCGGCGAAAGCCCAGTTCGCCGGCTTCGGCGGCGGAGGCGGCGGCGAGGACATGATGACGCAGATGGCGCCGATGCTGGAGATGATGAAGGCGAAGATGGGCAAGCGCCGTTTCGCCATGATGATGCAGACCATGGGCCCGATGATGAGCGGCATGATGGACGGCAGCGGCGGCGGCATGGGCGGCATGATGGGCGGCGGCGTGCCCGGCGGCATGATCCCCGGCGGCTATGGCGGCATGATCCCGGGCAGCATGGGCGGCTACGGCGGCGGCGACATCATGGGCATGATGGGCGGCATGGGCGGCGGCGACATGATGAGCATGGTCCCGCAGCTGATGCGCATGGTGAATTACGGCGGCGGCCGGCACATCCGGCGGGTGAAGCGGAAGTGATGCCCTGTCGCGTTATTGCGACAAGCGTCAGCGACGCCTCAATCTTGATCGATGTGACGGGAGCGAATCTGCGGCGGGTTTTCTCTGTCCAGAATGACCGTCTTCGACGCAGTCAATGGCCGCTGTGGACCCCTGAAGCCGTAAGGGTCCTCAGTTCGCTGTTCGGTCCAGGGCGATGTATCGCCATACCAATGGTGTTTTACAACCTGGCTCAAGATCCAGCTCCCACAATGACGAGCGCCCTTGCCCCAAGCGAGGCTAGCACCATCCAGAAGTCCGGACTGTGCCGCGCCGGCCACACTCACGGTAAACCGGGAGCAGGGCCGTAGCCCTACGCTGCCATCGACGCGCCAATGCTCAACGCATTATCGCTGAAATTAGAGATATTTTTCAACCGGATCGTCGCCGACTGTAACGTAAATCAAAGCCCCATTCCCCAAGCGATTGACGATTGCGTTGTTCACTTCTGGATCGAGAGTGATGCAACCGAGCGAGCGCCCCAACATTCCCGGATTGTTTTTGCGATAACCCGCGCTCACGTACCAATTCGGATGAATGACCCAAACGACGCCGGGAACGGAATTGATGTAGCTGTTGTAGGAAGCGACGCCTTCGAGGCGAGCGGAATTCAGGCCGTTCCAGACTTGACCCGTGTATTTATCGGCGATCGTACGGTAGTGCGAAACGACGGAAGCGTCGACTGCGGCCGTTCTCAGCGGACCGAGCGGAACCATGTCATGGTCGCTGCGGAATCCACGAAACCTTGTCGCTCGCAAATTGTTGCCGTTCGACTTTCCATGAGCGGCATAATGAGCGCTGGTTCGGTCGTTTTTCAAATCGATGAGAAAAAAACGGCGGTTGCCGGAGGGTTGCGAAATATCAAAGACAGCGAGAACGTCCTTTCGCGAAAACTCCTTGCCTCGCGACAACTGGATGGCTCGCTCCACGGACTGCATCGGAGCGCCCAACGTCCTGGCGTCCTCAAGGGCACCAGCCCAAGCGGACATCGAAACAAGAGACGTGAACAGCACCAACAATGTTCTCATTGGCACCCCCTCGGGTTTTCCGGTTACGTCGCAATTCGCGTACCGGATACGCCGTCCGCTCGTCAGGCCACCGAGTGCGCCTGCCCAACTCGTCGACTATCCAACCATGGGCAGCGGTTTCTGCTACCCTCGCTATCGGTACGAAATCAAGGCAACCTGCCATGGGTCATCCAGGAACATCCCCGCCGGTCGGGCCGTGTCTGCTCCAACCCCGGAAGCGGATAACCCCGAATTTATGAGTACACGCGCTAGAGCCTGTCTTCAGTTGAGCAAGATGATAGCCGAACAGAGATGGACGCCGGCGAGAAAGTTTTTGGCAAGCTTGTCGTAGCGTGTTGCGATGGCGCGAAAGTGCTTGAGTTTGTTGAAGAAGCGCTCGACGAGGTTGCGCTCGCAATAGAGAGCGAAGTCGCACGGCAGCGGGATCGCGCGGCGGGGATGGGAAGGAATGACCGGAGTGATTTGCCGGTCGGCGAGGATCTTGATGAAGGCATCGGCGTCATAAGCCTTGTCACCGATCAAAGCCGCTGGATCGGAATTCTCGAGCAAGGGCTCTGCACAAGTGAGGTCGCCGGCTTGGCCTGGCGAAAGCATCAACTCGACGGGATTGCCCAAGGCATCGACGAGCGCATGAATTTTGGTGCTCAGTCCGCCACGCGATCGGCCGATCGCTTGCTCGCCGTTTTTTTACGCGCGCCGGCACTGTGCTGATGGGCGCGCACGATCGTGGCGTCGATCATCATGTATTCGTTGTCGTGATCACTGGCCAACAGCTTGAAAATGCGCTCGAAAACGCCGCTCTTCGCCCATCGGCTGAAGCGCTGATGAACGACCTTCCAGCTCCCGAAACGCTCCGGCAGATCACGCCACGGAATCCCTGCTCGGTATCGGTACAGAACTGCATCGACGAACAATCGATTGTCGGCGGCGGTGCCGCCGACATGGCCCTCGCGTCCGGGCAGAAAATCCTTGATCCGATCCCACTGGTCGTCGCGTAATGCGTAGCGTCGCATCGGCCGGCCCTCCAAAAGCCGACCTCCCATGAATCACTCAATTACTGATTTGGGAATCCCTCAACTGAAGACAGTCTCTAGGACAACGCCGGCCGCACCTTGACGGCGGCCGACTGCTTCGGTCCCCAGCGCGTCAGCACCACGCTGGCGGTGGAGAGCGTGCCGATCAGCACCATCGAGGATGCCGCCAGCATGAAGAACTGGCCCGCAGTCGCATCATGCGTCGACAGCCACCAGCCGCCGACGGCGATGAAGATCAGCCGCGCGGTCTGCGACAGCACCGGCCCCAGCACTTTCGCCGCGCCCTGCGAGGAGAAATACATCGACAGCGACAGTCCGATGAAGGCGTACATCGGAGCTGCCGTCGCCAGATATTGTCGGCTGGTGGCGCGCACACCCGCGTCGCTGGTGAAGATGTTGACCCAGAGATCCGGGAAGATCGCAGCCAGCGTTCCGACCGCGCCCATGGAAACGAACGTCACCGCACCCGCGACCCACGCCACGCGCCGGGCGCGCGCGATCTTTTGCGCGCCGATCGCCATGCCGACCATCGGCACCGAGGCGATGCCTACCGCGAACGCAATCGACGTCAGCAGGAATTCGAGCCGCGCGCCGATGCCGTAACCGGCCAGCACTTCGGTGCCGAACTGCGCCAGCATGTGCGTGAAGATGCTGACGCTCAGCACCGATTGCAACGGCGAGAAGCAGGCGATGGCACCGACCTTCAGGATGTCGAAGAACATCGCTGCCCGGATATGCAGGCCCCACAGTTTCGGCACGACGCGGGCGCGACCGGAGAACAGGTACCAGGCCATCACGGAGGTAGAGACCGAGAAGGCGATCAGCGCGCCGGTGGCGACGCCGCGCATGCCGAACGACGGAATCGGGCCGATGCCGAGCGCGAGCGCGCCGCCAATGACGATCTGACAGAATGCCGAGGACAGGATCAGGAATGACGGCAGCTTCATGTTGCCGGTGCCGCGCAGGATGCCGGCCAGCGAGTTCATCAGCCAGGGTATGACGGCGCCGCCGAAGAATATCTGCGAATAGGCAATCGCATTCGACAGCACGTTGCCGCGGCCGCCGAGCATTTCGAGCACGCTTGGGCCGAAGATCAGCATGCCCAGCATGAAGACCAGGCCGAAGCAGATGCCGATCAGCAGCGCATGCGAGGCAAGCGCCGATGCGCGCTCGCGGTCGCCGGCACCCAATGCGCGCGCAATGGCTGAGGCCACCGCGCCGCCCATCGCGCCGCCCGACATCGTCATGGTGAGGATCACGCAGGGAAACACCAGCGCCATGGCGGCGAGCGGCTCGACGCCGAGCCGGCCGATATAGGAGGTTTCGGCAATGACGACGCAGGTGCCGGCCGTGAGCGCGATCGTGTTCGGCCAGGCGAGCTGCAGCAGCGTGCGCAGGATCGGCCCGTCGATGAGCGCATTTCGCACCGGCGGCTCCGGCGGCGGGAGCGGGCGTTCTTCCTCGTCGACGGGGATTTCGGCAACGCCGATATCGGACATTTCTGCTCCCGCGCGGCAGTAGCTGCGCGCGCGGGTGTCCTAGCATGGCCGGGAGCGATTCCACCCCCGCAAAGCGCATTGGGGGGCTGCGGGATTGCCGCCGGCTAGCCGATCGACCAGATGAACGGCGGCTTGCCGTCTCTCGTGGGCCTCAGATGCACGGGAATGTGGCGTCCGCAGCCGGCGGCAAGGCCGTCGAACAGGCCTTCCAGCACTTTTGTGCAGGCGGGGCTGTAGTCGCCCACACCTTCCATCAGCTTCCAGCTCTGCTGCCGCACTTCGAACTGGCCGGCGGACTCGCTGATCTCGAACACGTCGTCCTGCGAGTCGAACAGCACGCGCAGGAAGTCGACGAACTGCTTTCGCACCACCGCGGCCGACCTGGAGTGCGCGCGCGATCTCGTCAAAGTACTGCATGCCGATCAGCTTGCCGGTGAGACGCAGCAGATAGCCGGCATCCTCCGGACCGAACACCTGCACCATCACGGGCGCGGCGGTCTTCACATATTCCATCGCGTAGTTGCGATAGGCCTTTTCCAGCCGCGGCCTCGGCCAGCTGTCGACCGGCAATGCCGGCGCCTTCGCCGGATCGAACAGCGGCGCCTCGAGATGGCGCGCGAACACCAGCCGCTGGTCGAGCTCGAGCGGGTGGTCGTATTCGCAGTAGTAGCCTTCGAGCCCGTCCTGGCCGTCGACGCTCTGCTTGGTGCAGACGAAGCCGAGCCTGAGATCGCCGAGCACTGCGCCATTATTGGCGTGCCAGCCGCGCAGCATCGCGCGCGACACTTCGCCCGGCACGCCGCAGATCGCAGTCCCGCGCCAGATCCAGCGCGGCGGCGAATAGCGGATCCAGGCCTTGCGGTCGCTCTCATACATGTATTCGACATGCACGCCGCCGATCCAGTTGGAGAGATAGTGATACTGCGCGGCGGCCACCGCCGGCGGCAGATGCGAGAGGCCGAGCTTTTCCAGCCCCGGCAGGAAACGCTCCTGCTGCTGGCGGCGGAACACGCGGAAGACGAATTCGGCGGCGTCGGCGGTGCCGCGCCGCGTCACCACTGACAGGATGAGGCCGGTGAAGAAGGCATGGTAGAGATCGGCGACGCTGCGCCATTTCAGCCATTGCGCCTCGCGCGCGTCCTGCCCGGCGGTCATGTTGGTTTCCTCGTTTCGTTATGGCTGTAGCTTGTCATCTGGATGCTGCGAAGCAATGCGCGCAGCGAATGCGGCATTGCCTCATCGCCGACCGGCATGTTGACTCGATCCTCCACGAAACTATGGTCCGGTGCCGCATTGAAGGGATCGATTGCATGACCTTGCCGATGAGCTGGGACGAATGGGCGCAGCACGATGGCGTGGCGCTGGCCGCGCGCGTGCGCAAAGGCGAGCTGAAGCCGACTGAGCTGGCAAAGCAGGCGGCGGCCGGCATCGCCAAGGTCGACCCGGCATTGTCAGGCGTGGTCGAGGTGTTCGATGACGCGATTGCCGCGCCAGACAAGAACGGCACCAATCTCAACGGGCCATTCGCCGGCCTGCCCTTCCTGATGAAGGACCTCGGCCCGACCATGCAGGGCCGCCTGCAGGAAATGGGCTCGCTCTTGATGCGCGGCAATCGCGCCACGGCCGACACGTTCCTCACCGGCAAGATGCGCCAGGCCGGGCTCAATCTGATCGGGCGCACCACGACGCCGGAATTCGGCGTGTGCAGCTCGGCCGACAATCCCGCCGTCTATGTCACCCGCAATCCCTGGAACACGGACTACACCACCTGCGGCTCGTCGGCGGGCAGTGCGGCGATGGTCGCGGCCGGCGCGGTGCCGATCGCGCACGCCACCGACGGCGGCGGCTCGATCCGCATCCCGGCCGGCGTCAACGGCAATATCGGTCTGAAAGTGTCGCGCGGCGTGTTCTCGCTGGCGCCGCATCAATCCGATCTCTCCGGGCTGGTCTCGATCCAGGGCTGCCAGTCGCGCTCGGTGCGCGATACGGCGGCCTTCGTCGACGCCGTTCGCGGCCCCGCGCCCGGCGAGCTCATGCCGTTCTGGACGCCGTCGCAGCCCTACACCGAGATGATCAAGCGCGATCCCGGCCGCCTGCGCATCGCGCTGTCGCATCAATGGGGCGAGTACCGCGCAACGCCGCGATCGCAGCCGAGCTGGAGCGCGTCGGGAAATTCCTCGAAGGCCTCGGCCATCACGTCGACCACGCGCTGCCGGAGATCGACTACAAGGCCGCGTTCGACGCGCAGACGCTGTGCTACATCAGCAATTTCGCCGTCGTGATCGGCAACATGCTCGCCGCGCGCGGGCTGGAGCAGCCGCCGGCCGATCTGATCGAGCCCGTCAACATCCGCATCTGGGAGCACGGCCGGCACACGAGTTTCGCCGAGCGCGCCAAGATGCAGACCGTGTTCAACACGACGTCGCGCGGCTTCGGCGCGTTCTTCGAGCAATGGGACGTCATCCTGACGCCGATCACGGCGCTGCCGACACCAAAGGTCGGCACCACGGAATTTCTCACCATCAGCGACAATCCGTCGGTGCTGGACTGGTTTCACAATCTCTGGCGCAATTTTGCCTTCACGCCGCTCGCCAATCTCTGCGGCATCCCCGCGATCTCGCTGCCGCTGGCGACGCACGAGCACGGACTGCCGCTCGGCATCCAGGCGATCGCCAAGCAAGCCAATGACGGCCTGCTGCTGCAGCTCGCCGCGCAGATCGAGCGGGCGATCGGTGGAAAGTGGAATGCCGGCAAGACGCCGGGCGTGCATGTGACGAGTGGCTGATCAGACGCGGAAATGCTTGCTCAGTTTCAGGCCCTGCGCCTGGTAGTTGGAGCCGATGCGCTGGCCGTACAGCGATGCGGGCCGTGACAGCATCTTTTCGTAGACGAGGCGGCCGACGATCTGGCCGTGCTCGAGGATGAACGGCACCTCGCGCGAGCGCACCTCCAGCACGGCGCGCGCGCCCTGCCCGCCGGCGCCGGCATAGCCAAAACCGGGATCGAAGAAGCCGGCATAGTGCACGCGGAATTCGCCGACCAGCGGATCGAACGGCACCATCTCCGCGGCGTAGTCGGGCGGCACCTGCACCGCCTCTTTCGAGGCGAGGATGTAGAACTCGCCGGGATCGAGGATGAGGTTGCCGTCGGGACGCGCCGGGATCGGCCTCCCAGAATTCATCGACGCTGTAACCGCCGCGGCGATCGACATCGACCACGCCGGTGTGGCGCTTGGCGCGGTAACCGACGAAGCCGTTGGAATTCTCGCCGGAGAGATCGACCGACAGCGCGACGCCCCCGGCGAGGTCGGCCTTGTCGGCATCGACCAGACGTTCGGCCGCATGCAGCGCCTCGAGTTCGCTCAGCGACAACACGGCATCGCCGGTGCGGAAGCGCACCTGCGACAGCCGCGAGCCCTCGCGCAGCAGCACGGGGAATGTCTTCGGGCTGATCTCGGCATAGAGCGGGCCGTGATAGCCGGCGCCGATCATGTCGAAGCGGCGCGTGCCGTCGGCGATGACGCGCGTGAAGACATCCAGACGTCCCGTCGAGCTCTTCGGGTTTGCGGCGGCGACGATCTTTTGCGGCAGGTTGAGGCTTTCCAAGAGCGGCACGATGTAGACGCAATTGGTCTCCAGCACCGCGCCGTCGGAGAGATTGATCTCATGCAGCTTCAACTCGTCGATGCGCTCGGCCACGGTCGCGCCGGGCCCGGGCAGGAAGCTGGCGCGCACCCGGTAGGCGATGTCGCCGAGCCGCAAATCGAGGCTCGCGGGCTGGATCTGGCTTTCGACGAAGGGATAGGCGGGCAAAATCAGGCCGTCATCCGCCATCGCCGCGATCATGCGATCCGGCAGTATGCCGTTGGCGTGGGTGGGAAGCGAAAACGACACGTCGCGGTCCTTGACGTATTCCTTGGGCGGTGGCCCCGAAGTCATCCAAACCCCTGAAATTAGCGCATTTACGGCCTTATCCGATGGCCGCCTTGACGGAAAGGCCGCGAGCGAATATCAGGTCAACTTATCCCGTGGTGATTTGAGCCGGCCGGCTTGCAGCCACGTTAAATAAATCGCTAAACAGGCCGGGGACAGTGTGATCCCGGCCTGTGGAATTTTTTCCAGGCCGGTTTTTTGTGGCCATTTCGATGGTCACTTTGGAGGTCACATGTCTGAGCTTAAGTCCGCTGCCCGCTATCGTCCCGAAACCCGGCTGGTGCATTCCGGCACGCTGCGCTCGCAATTTGGCGAGACGTCGGAGGCGCTGTTTCTCACCCAGGGTTTTGTCTACGACACCGCCGAACAGTGCGAGGCGCGCTTCAAGGGCGAGGACGTCGGCTTCCTCTATTCGCGCTTTTCCAATCCGACGGTCGCGATGTTCGAGCGCCGCATGCTCGAGCTCGAAGGCGCCGAGGCCGCGCGCTCCACCGCCACCGGCATGGCAGCGGTGACCACCGCGATGCTGGCGCCGCTGAAGACCGGCGACCATGTGGTGGCCGCGAAAGCGCTGTTCGGCTCCTGCCGCTACGTCGTGGAAGACCTGCTGCCGCGCTACGGTATCACCTCGACGCTGGTCGACGGCCTCGATCTCGACCAGTGGAAGGCCGCGATGCGGCCTAATACGAAGACGTGCTTCCTGGAAAGCCCGACCAATCCGACGCTCGACGTGCTCGATATTTCCGCGATCGCCGAGATCGCCCACAAGGGCGGCGCACGGCTGGTGGTCGACAATGTGTTTGCGACGCCTATCTGGCAGAGCCCGCTGACGCTCGGCGCCGACGTCGTGGTCTATTCCGCGACGAAACACATCGACGGTCAGGGCCGTTGTCTCGGCGGCGTGATCCTGTCGTCGGAGAAATTCATCGCCGAGCACATCCACAATTTCATGCGCCAGACCGGCCCGTCGATGTCACCGTTCAATGCCTGGGTGCTGCTGAAGGGACTGGAGACGCTCGGCGTGCGCGTGCGTGCGCAGACCGAGACCGCGGCGAAGCTCGCCGACGTGCTGGCGAGGCACCCGAAGATTTCGCGGCTGCTCTATCCCGGGCGTGCGGATCATCCGCAGGCGGCCGTGGTGAAGAAGCAGATGGGCGCGGGCTCGACGCTGGTCGGCTTTGAGGTTGCGGGCGGCAAGGCCTGGCGCGTTCCGCTGCCTCAATGCGCTGAAACTGTCGCGCATCTCCAACAATCTCGGCGATGCCAAGAGCCTGGTCACCCATCCGGCGACCACCACGCATCAGCGGCTGACGCCGGAGGCGCGCGGCGAACTCGGCATCAGCGAAGGTTTCATTCGCTACTCGGCCGGGCTCGAGCATGTCGACGACCTGATCGAGGATTTTGCGCAGGCGCTGGAGAAGGTGTGATGCACCTTTATAGGGTGGGCAAAGCGAAGCGTGCCCACCTGCCTTGCACCGGTCGAGTGAAGGTGGGCACGGCGCTAGCGCGCCTTTGCCCCACCCTACGGCCCAGTCACATCGGCCGGTACGTCCGCACATCCGACGGCACGGCGACGCCGAGCTTGATCTGGCCGACCGACTTGATGATGTCGTCGCCGAGCAGTTGCGCGAAGCAGGCGTAGCCCCAGTCGTTCATGTGCAGGCCGTCTTGCGTGACGAAATTGTCGATCGGAATCGACTGACGCTCGTGCCAGTCACGCATCACCTCGAAGCGCGGGAAGATGCCGACCTTGCGCAGCTGGGCGACCCTGCCGAGCAGGTTCACCATCTTCCCGGCGGTTTCAGCCTTGGCGGTAACCGCCGGCGAATATTGCAGGTCGACCAGCACGACGTCGCTGCCGGCCGCCTGCATCCGCGCCACGCCTTCTTCGACAACCTTGGCGATCTCCGCCGGTTCGACATTGCGCAGCACGGCGTTGGTGCCGACCTGCCAGATGACGAGATCGGGCTTCATGTCGATGACCTGCGACTGCAGCCGCGCCATCATCTCGGGCGCGTCCTCGCCGCCCTTGCCGCGATTGATCACGGTGATGTCGGCAGTCGGATACTGACGCCTGAGCTGCGCAGCCAGCCGGTTGGGATAGGTGAATTCCGGCGCGCTCGAGCCGTGGCCCTGGGTCGAGGATGAACCGAAGGCGACGATCAGCACGGGTTCGCCGGCAATCAGCTTGGCGGCGACATGCGGCAGCGAGCCCAGCTTCTGATAGCCGCCCTTCGGCGGCAGGCAGGGCACGCGGGCAAACATTTCCTTGACCTTGTCCACCGCGCGCGCGGCGATACTTCTTGGCGCGGGACTGACGGGATCGACGGCAGCGGTCGCAGCACCCGTAGTCGGGGTTTCGGATTTACCTGCTTCGGCTTTAGGCGCTTCCTTGGCGCCGCTGCTCACGGCGGCCTGCTGCGCCAATTGCGCGCGCACTGCCGCCGGCGTCATCAGCGCAATCGCCGCCGCGGCCAGCAACGTTCCGGCACGAAAACGGTAGTGAGACCTCATTAACGCTGGTTCCTAATTCTGCTGCGCCTGATCCAGATGCGCGGTGTCGACAACGAATTTCGTCAGCGCGCGGCCGATGCAGGCGTGAACACGTTTGGCGAGTTCAACACCGTGGGTGGTGCTGAACAAATCGAAATCTCCTGAATCATTCCAGTGACGCATGATGGCAAAACGATCGAACAACGGAATGTCGTGCTGCTGCGCCACGACGCGCATATTGTCGAGATAAGGCGGCACAGACGTCATTGTCTCTGTCCGCGGACTATATTGCAGGTTCATCAGAACCACATCGACGCCCGCCTTTTGCAACGCAGTAACCCCTTCGTCGACGGCGCCGCGGAAATCATCGGGATCGATGCCCCGGATAGCATCCACGGTGCCGGTCTGCCAGATGACCAAAGTAGGGCTTTTTGCTTCCACCAGCTTAACGAGCGTGGCGGCGGTGTCCTCGGCGGTCTTGGAGGCCTGTATTTCTACGGAGAGATTGACGGGGAGCGCACCGAGCTTCGCCTTCAGCGTCGCCTGCAACTGGGCTGGCCAGGCGCTGGCTTCCAGTGACGGGATGGTGGAAGAACGGCTGCCTACCACCAGGACGTTCAGCGGCTTGCCGCCCTTGACGGCCTCGGTGACCTTGGCGAGCCCGCTTTCGTTGTTGAGCAGATAGGCGGGGACATCGCAGGCCGGCTTGTCCTCGGGACGCGCCGCGTCCTGCGCACGCGCCAGCGGCGCGGCGAGAGCGCCGGCGAGCAGGACCATGCTCAGGATGGCGGTCCTCATAGGCTTCCCCCCGCCATGTCGGCGTTGCCGATGGTGCCTTTTTTCACGCCCTTGTCGGCGGAACGTTTGTACCACGAAATCACCCACGCCATGCCGGACATGATCAGTATGCCCAGCAAACTGATCAGGAAGTGCATCGCGGCACCGCCGGCAATTTCGGCCAGGACGAAATGGCCGGCGAAGGCCAGGAATACCCCGAGGCAGAATATCTCAAGCGAGTGCTGGCCGCAGAGGATCAAAGGTCGCAGCCAGACCGATTTCAGCGGCGGCCAATGCCTCGGCAGGAAGCGCACGGTGATCGCCGCCAGCGCCAGGAAATGCGCAAAGCGCAGCACGTCGAGGTCGGTCTTGTTGATCGGGTACATCCACTTCTCCAGCCATTTCGGCATCAGGAAGCCGAGCTGCGGGAAGTGCCAGGTCATGGTCACGAAGAACGCGAACGCCAGATAGAAGACGCAGATCCACAAGGTCACCGGCGAGGACAGGATGCGCGACATCCGCCGCGCGCCGCCGAGCGCGCACCAGGCGCCGAACACGAAAAGCAGCTGCCAGGCGAACGGATTGAACGCCCACACGCCGTTCGGATAGGCGGAGAGATAGAGGTCGAAATACCAGGTCAGCGCATAGAGCGTGGCCGAGAGAATAAGCGTGACGTCGGTCCGCCATTTCATCAGCCACAGGATCAGCGGCAGGAACAGCATCAGCACGATGTAGAGCGGCAGCACGTCGAGATTGACCGGACGGAAGCGCAGGATCAGCGCCTGGATGATCGCGACATCCGGCTGCTTGAGGAAATCCATGATGCCCATCTCTTCGGAATAGAGCGGGTTCTCGAAGCGGGTGGCGACGTAGGAGATTTCCGCGAGGAAGATCGTGAACAGGAAGACATGGGCGACATAGATCTGCCAGACGCGCCGCATGATGCGCGCGCCGGCAATGAAAAAGCCGGACTCCAGCATCGCACGGCCATAGACGAAGG
Source organism: uncultured Alphaproteobacteria bacterium (assembly GCA_963726865.1). Taxonomy (GTDB): domain Bacteria; phylum Pseudomonadota; class Alphaproteobacteria; order Rhizobiales; family Xanthobacteraceae; genus Bradyrhizobium. The sequence continues at coordinate 109,704 of CAVSEE010000023.1, forward strand.
CCGCGGTGTAGCCGGAGATGAAGATGAAGATCTCGGTGGCGTCGGAGAAGCCGTAGTTGCGGATGGTGAACCAGGTCAGGATGTTGGTCGGCAGATGGTCGACGAAGATCAGCCACAGCGCGAGCCCGCGAAACAGGTCGAGCCGCAATTCGCGCTCGCTCACCGCCGGCAGCGTGATGGCAGGCGCGGCGGTCGCAGCAGCCACATCCGCAGTGACGGCGCTTTCAGCGCGCGGGCGGCCGGCCATGGTATCGGCAATTGACGTCATCAGGCACCGTATTAACAGCGGACATTACGCAATTGCACGGCCCGAAACATAATAGCGGTCCGGCACTTGCAGGCAAATACGCATGCCTGCGGCATGCGGTTTCTCGCGTTGGGCCACGGAACTTTGGTGAAACCGCGACCGACCCTGTCTCCCGCGGGATTGTGACCGCGCCGGCGGCGTTGTTCCGCACCGCGGTTTAGATAAGATGTGGCTTAAGGATTTGGAAGATCGCCCCAGATGTACCGTGCCGTCACCCGAAAGATCGAGGTCACCGTCGAGCCGGCCTTCATGCCGGAACGCTCGATCCCGGAAAGAGGGCAGTTTTTCTGGTCCTACACCATCGTGATCACCAATAGCGGCGCCGAGACGGTGCAGTTGCGCACCCGGCACTGGATCATCACCGACGGTAACGGCAAGCGCGAGGAAGTGCGCGGGCCCGGCGTGGTCGGCGAGCAGCCCGTGCTCGCGCCGGGCGAGCGTTTTGAGTACACCAGCGGCGTGCCGCTGCCGACCTCCTCGGGCTTCATGACCGGGCGCTACCAGATGGTGACCGAGGCCGGCGAGCAGTTCGAGATCGACGTGCCGACGTTTTCGCTCGACAGCCCGAGCGAGAAGCGGGTGTTGAACTGAAGCTCGCGAGGCAGGATCGCGCTGATGAACAGAACGATCCTTCTCACCGCCGCTATTCTCGCTGCATCGCTCGCCTGCGCCGATCGCGCCATCGCGCTGGTCGGCGCCGACCTCGCCGACCGCACCATCCAGCGCTACACCATCGCGATCGGCAGCGCGAAGGGGCGGTGCACCGGCGTCGTGCTGGCGCAGAACATCGTGCTGACGGCGGCGCACTGCATCGTGCCCGGCGAGAAGCTGTGGGTCGGCGACAGTGCCGGGGTCGCGCCTCAGAGCATCGCGCCGTCGCGGCTCAGCGCGGTCGATGAGATCGTGCAGCATCCGCTGTGGAGTCGAAAGGATGTCGGCTCGCCCGATCTCGCCATCCTTAAGCTGGCAACGCCGCTTCCCGACCGTTTCATCCCGGCGACGCTCGGCTCGCGGCATCTGGCCGAGGGCGACAATCTGATCGCCGCCGGTTACGGCAAGACCTCGGCCGAGGAAACGAAGGCCGCCGCTCGAGCTGCGCGCGGTATTACTGCAAGTGACGCGCGCGTTTCGGGGCTGGGCGATCCTGACCGCCACCGGCGAAGACCGCGCCGGCGGCGCGCCCGGCGATTCCGGCGGGCCGTTGTTTTCCTATCGCGGCATGCACACGCTGGTGGGACTGATCGTCAGCATCTCCGACAAGCGCACGCGGGCCGTGGCGCTTGCCGCACACTACGGCTGGATCAAGGAGACGCAGGAGAAGCTGACTGCAAGATGAGTGCAAGGCGGACAGGTGCGCTTACGTCCCCTCCTCCACCCCCGCCTCTTGCGGCGTGAACTCGTACACCGAGCTGCAGAACTCGCAGGTGACGACGACCTTGTCGTCTTTCACCATGTCGGCGCGGTCTTTCGGGGCGAAGCTCTTCAGCATCGCGGACACCGCATCGCGCGAGCAGGAGCATTTCGCCTGCAGCGGCAACGGTGCGAACACGCGGACGCCGCGTTCGTGGAACAGGCGATAGAGCAGCCGCTCGCCCGACAGACTCGGATCGATCAGCTCGACGTCCTCGACGGTGCCGATCAGGGACTGGCCCTCGACCCAGGCGTCGTCCTCGGCGACGGCGTGGTGCACCGTGCCTTCGGGCGCGTCGCCGGGATGCAGGTCGGGCTGGCGGGCGCGCTCGGGCGCCTTGGGCAAGAACTGCAACAGCATGCCGCCGGCGCGCCAGCGGTGTTTTCCGGCCTCGCCGCCGCGCCATTCCTCGCCGACGGCGAGGCGCACGCGGGTCGGGATCTGCTCGGAGCGCAGAAAATATTCGTGCGCGGCGTCCTCGAGAGTGCCGCCGTCGAGCGCGACCAGGCCCTGGTAGCGGCTCATGTCCGCGCCCTGGTCGATGGTCATGGCGAGATGGCCCTTGCCGAGCAGCTCGCCGGAGGTCTGGCCGTCCTTCAGGCGAGCGGCGTCGAAGCGGGCATAGGCGCGCAGCCGGTCGGGCGACTTGAAGTCGACGACCAGAAAGGAAACCGGGCCGTCGGTCCGGGTCTGCAGGATGAAGCGGCCCTCGAATTTCAGCGACGTGCCGAGCAAGGTGGTGAGCACGATGGCTTCGCCGAGCAGCTTTCCCACCGGCGCGGGGTAGTCGTGCCTGGTGAGGATGTCGTCGAGCGCGGGGCCGAGCCGGGTCAGGCGGCCGCGCAGGTCGAGCGCGTTGACCTCGAACGGCAAGACGCTGTCGTCGACGGGAACCGCTGATGGAGCGCGGACCGGGGTTTCGGGCGCGGTTTTCGTTTCAGGGGATTGGGAGACCATGGCGCTTATCTGGGGTCGGGAACTACAAAACGAAAGGGGTTCTCGTCGTCCCTGCCAGTGCGCAATTGCGCGGCCGGGACCCATAACCACCGGCGCTTAATTGTTTCACCGGCGTCTACCACGTCATTCCAACGGATAGATCACGCGGTATGGGTCCCGGGTCGCGCTCGCTATGCTCGCTTGCCCGGGACGACAGTTGTCACGCCACCGTGTCGAAGCACCAGGCCAGAATGCCCTTCTGCGCGTGGAGGCGGTTTTCGGCCTCGTCGAACACGACCGATTGCGGGCCGTCGATCACGTCCTCGGTGACCTCTTCGCCGCGATGGACGGGCAGGCAATGCATGAACAGCGCGTCGGGCTTGGCGAACGACATCAGCTTGGCGTTGACCTGATAGGGTTTCAGCACGTTGTGGCGGTGCTCGCCGTCCTTGTCGCCCATCGACACCCAGGTGTCGGTGACGACGCAATCGGCGCCGCGCACCGCGGCTTCCGGATCGTTGCCGAGCACGATCGGGGCCGACGTCGCCTTGATCCACTCGCGCATCGCCTTGTTGGGCGCGAGCTGCGGCGGGGTCGCCACGTTGAGCTTGAACTTGAAGCGCTCGGCGGCATGCGCCCAGGACGCCAGCACGTTGTTGTCGTCGCCGGTCCAGGCCACGGTCTTGCCCTCGATCGGGCCGCGATGCTCCTCGAAGGTCATGACGTCGGCCATCACCTGGCAGGGATGCGAGCGCCGCGTCAGCCCGTTGATCACGGGAATGGTGGCGTGCGCGACAAGCTCGAGCAGCGCATCGTGGTTGAGGATGCGGATCATGATGGCGTCGACATAGCGCGACAGCACGCGCGCGGTGTCGGCGATGGTCTCGCCGCGGCCGAGCTGCATCTCCGCGCCGGTCAGCATGATGGACTCGCCGCCGAGCTGGCGCATGCCGACGTCGAACGAGACGCGGGTGCGGGTCGAGGGCCGCTCGAAGATCATCGCCAGCGTCTTGCCGGCGAGCGGCTTCGCGCCCTTGTCATGTGCTTTGAGTTTCGCCTTCATGGCGCGGCTGGCGTCCATGATGTGGCGCAGCTCGCGCGGTCGGCAACTCGCTGATGTCGATAAAGTGGCGCGGCGCCTTGCTCATCACCCCGCCGCCTTCTTCTTTTCCGTCGCCGACAGTGCTGCGCAGGCGCGCTCCAGGCTATCGATCGACGCGTCGATCTCGGCCTCGTTGACGATCAGGGGCGCCAGGAAGCGCACGACATTATCGCCGGCGCCGACCGTGAGCAGTTTTTGGTCGCGTAGCGCGTTGACGAGATCGCCGGAGGGCACGACGGCCTTGACGCCGACCAGCAGCCCCTCGCCGCGCACTTCCGACAGCACGGACGGATAGCGGTCGACGACGGAGGCGAGCTTCTGCTTCAGGAGCAGCGACATCTTTTGCACTTTGTCGAAGAATCCGGGCTGCAGCATGACATCGAGCACGGCATTGGCCGCGGCGATCGCCAGCGGGTTGCCGCCGAAGGTCGAGCCGTGCGAGCCCGGGCGTCATGCCGCTTGGCCGCCTCCGCGGTGGCGAGGCACGGCGCCGATCGGGAAACCGCCGCCCAATGCCTTGGCGAGCGACATCACGTCCGGCTTCACGCCGAGGCGCTTGTAGGCAAAGAGTTCGCCGGTGCGGCCCATGCCGGTCTGCACCTCGTCGAAGGCGAGCAACAGGCCGTGCTCGTCGCAGAGATCGCGCAACGCCCTGAAGAAGGAATTCGGCGCGGTGCGCACGCCGCCCTCGCCCTGCACCGGCTCGATCAGGATGCCGGCGGTGTGCGGGCCGATCGCCTTCTTCACCGCCTCGAGGTCGCCATGCGCGACCTGGTCGAAACCGTCCAGCGGCGGACCGAAGCCTTCGAGATACTTTGCCGAGCCGGTGGCCGCGAGCGTGCCCAGGGTGCGGCCGTGGAAGGCGCCCTCGAAGGTGATCATGCGGTAGCGCTCGGGATGGCCCTTCGATGCATGATAGCGGCGCACCACCTTGATCACGCATTCCATCGCTTCCGCACCGGAATTGCAGAAGAACACGAAGTCGGCAAAGCTCTGCTCGCACAGCCGCGCGGCGAGCTTGTCGCCGTCCGGGCTCTTGAACAGGTTCGACATGTGCCAGAGCTTGGTCGACTGCTCCTGCAGCGCCTTGACCAGGTGCGGATGGCAGTGCCCCAGCGCGTTCACCGCCACGCCCGAGGTGAAATCGAGATAGCGATCGCCATTGGTGGCGACGAGCCAGGCGCCCTCGCCGCGCTCGAAGCCGAGATCGACCCTGGCAAAGACGGGAAGCAGATGCGACGTGGCGCTGTTGGTCATGGCTGTCACTTGCTGGTTTTGAAGCGGGCCCGCGCGCTGCGATCGCATTGGCGGGACACGCGGAAAACGAAACGTGCCGCCTTTTACAGGCGGCACGCAGGAACTATCTTAGGGGCGGGGCGATAGCTGTCAACGGCCATAAGAGGCTCTGCGTGCAGTGCAAAATGCCCCGCTCCCGTAGGATTCCGGTGCGCCATGCACATTTGACGGAACATGTGGAAGCGCGGCGGCCGACTCTTGCGCCGGAGTCACTGCATACTGTAGCGTTTCCTTCGTCGGGTACGACATCTCGTGCGGCAGCTATGACCCCTAAGTACCTTTTGTGCGGCGTAAACGTTCGGGCGCGGGTCACCCCTGTCCGGCGAGGGCTAAGGGATTCTGCCCGCAGGGATTTCTGAATTTGGCATCGCAAGCAGCCAGGCCCCGATGGGCCGGCGTGAGGCGAAGGGAAGAAGACGATGACGGTATTGACCTGGTCCGATGAACGCGTCGAGCAGCTGAAGAAGCTCTGGGAATCCGGGCTTTCGGCCAGCCAGATCGCGGCCGAACTCGGCAACGTCACCCGCAATGCCGTGATCGGCAAGGTGCACCGCCTCGGCCTGTCCGGCCGCGCCAAGGCCCCCTCCACCGCCGCGCCGCGGCCGCGCAAGGCGCGCCCGACGCAGATGGTGCGGGTGTCGCGCCCGATGTCGCGCGGCAATACGGCGCTGGCGCAGGCCTTCGAGGTCGAGGTCGAAAGCGATCCCGTCGCCTATGACAATGTCGTGCCGATGAGCCAGCGGCTGACGCTGCTGCAGCTCAACGAAGCCACCTGCCATTGGCCGGTCGGCGATCCCTCGAGCCCGGAATTCTTCTTCTGCGGCGGCCCGGCGCTCGCCAGCCTGCCCTATTGCGCCTATCACTCGCGCGTCGCCTACCAGCCCGCCGCCGACCGCCGCCGCCAGCCGCCGAAGCCGCAGGGGCGGTAAGCGTCACAACGCTGCCGAAAACGGTGTCGTCCCTGCGAATGCGGGGACCCAGCACGGGTCGTATCGTTAGAACGGGCTGGAGCTCCAGCCTTCGCCAACTCCGCGTCCTGTGGTTATGGATCCCGGATCGCGCTCGCTTCGCTCGCTTGTCCGGGACGACAGCGAGTTTGCTGATGCATCTTGCAACCAAGCATGCGCCTTCGTTCTCATGGCGGCCAGTGCCATGGTCTTTATCGGCGACCAATGCACGAACTCCCGGGAGAGCGAAGATGCTCGAAGGATTGACGCGGAGAAGGTTGCTGGCAGCGACCGGCAGCGTTGTCGCGGCGACTGTCGCCGGCTCCGCTGCTCGCGCGGCCGATCCATGGCCGACCAAGCCGATACGCGTGCTCATGCCGTTCGGCGCCGGAGGCTCCATGGACATCCTGTCGCGGCTGCTCGCGCCGATCGTATCGGAATCGCTGGGACAGCCGATCGTGGTCGAGAACCGTCCGGGCGCCACCGGCACGCTGACGATGGCGGCGGTCGCATCGGCTCCGGCGGATGGTTACACGTTGATGTTTACGGGAAGCAGCTACGCCACCATCGCGCTGTTGATGCGCAATCTTCCCTTCAGCATGGACGACTTCGTGCCGCTCTCGCGGCTGACCCTCGGACCGACCCTGCTCGCCGTGCCGAGCCGGCTCGGTGTCAGGACCATGGCCGAGTTCGTCGCGGCCGCGAAGGCGCAGCCGGGCAAATGGTCTTTCGGCAGCTCGGGCACCGGCACGTCCGTGCATCTGGGAGGCGAGCTGTTCAAGATGGCCGCGGGCGTGGATCTGACGCACGTTCCCTATCGCGCCACGCCGGCAATCGTTACCGACCTTCTGGAAGCACGCATACAGATGTCCGTCCTGGGCGTGGCGGACTGCCGGCAATACCTGCACTCCGGACAACTGCGCGGGCTGGCGCTCAGCCATAGCGAGCGGATGCCGGAATTCCCTGATCTGCCGACCTTCGCGGAAGTGGGCTATCCCGATGTGCGGGCGAGCAACGACTTTGGCATAGCGATCAGGGCCGGCACGCCGGCCCCGATCCAGGCACGAATTGAAGAGGTCTATCGCGCGGCCGTACAGAGGCCTGAGATCGTGCAACGGCTGGCTGACATGGGCCTGATCGTCGTCGGCACGTCATCGGCGGAGTTCAAGCGTGCCCTCGCCGCCGACGCCGCTCGCTACGCCGAGGTCATCCGCGTAGCCAACATCAAGCTGGATTAAGGCGCGATGCTTTGTTTGAGCATGATCTTTTCGGAAACCTTCACACTTTTCAGGATCAGCTCTACGCCTGCGGCTCGGCCTTCGCGAAACGGTCGTCCAGCGCGTAGCCGGCGCCGCGGACGGTGCGGATCGGGTCCTGCTCGCGGCCGGGGTTGAGCAGCTTGCGCAGGCGGCCGATGTGGACGTCGACGGTGCGCTCGTCGATGTAGATGTCGCGGCCCCAGACGCTGTCGAGCAGCTGCTCGCGGCTGAAGACGCGGCCGGGATGCTCGAGGAAGAATTCGAGCAGGCGGTACTCGGTCGGGCCGAGGTCGATCGGCCGGCCCGGAGCGCGCCACGCGGCGTTTTTCACGGTCGAGCTCGATGTCGCCATAGGTCAGCACGGTGGCGAGCCGCTCGGGGCTGGCGCGCCTGAGCAGGCCTTTCACGCGGGCCAGGAGCTCCGGCACCGAGAAGGGCTTTACGATGTAGTCGTCGGCGCCGGTCGCAAGCCCCCGCACGCGCTCGCTCTCCTCGCCGCGCGCGGTCAGCATGATGATCGGCAGCTGCTTGGTCTCCGGCCGTGCCCGCAGGCGCCGGCACAGCTCGATGCCGGAGAGGCCCGGAAGCATCCAGTCGAGCACCACCAGATCCGGAATCCGCTCCTTCAGCCGCGTGTCGGCCTCGTCGCCGCGGGCGACGGTCTCGACGTCATAACCTTCGGCATCGAGGTTGTAACGCAGAAGCGTGGTCAGCGCTTCCTCGTCCTCCACCACCAGAATGCGTGCGCTCATGAGTCTATTATATCCTGTTTCGTTCCTGATACGCGGTTAATTACGCGCTATGTTTTGAGCATGATCTTGTCCGAAAACCGGTACCCACTTTTCGGGATCATGCTCTAATTACCAGGCACAGTCGTGGCAAAGGTCGTCATGTCGCCCTTGGGACGCTTGTCGAGCATCTGCTGACCTTCGATCATGTAGAACACGGTTTCGGCGATGTTGGTCGCGTGGTCGCCGATCCGCTCGATGTTCTTGGCGCAGAACATCAGATGAATGCAGAACGAGATGTTGCGCGGGTCTTCCATCATGTAGGTCAGCAATTCGCGGAACAGCGAGGTGCAGATCGCGTCCACCTCCTCGTCGCCCTTCCAGACGCCCATCGCCGCCGGCAGATCGTGCGCGGCATAGGCGTCGAGCACCGACTTGACCTGCGACTGCACGAGGTCGGTCATGTGCTCCAGGCCGCGGATCAGCTTGAGCGGCTGGAACTCGCTCTCGACCGCGGTGACGCGCTTGCCGATGTTTTTCGCGAGGTCGCCGATCCGTTCGAGATCGATGGCCACGCGCATGGCGCTGACGATCTCGCGCAAATCCACCGCCATCGGCTGGCGGCGGGCGATGGTCAGCACGGCACGCTCCTCGATGGTGTGCTGCAGCCGGTCGATCTCGGCGTCGGCGGCGACCACGCGCTTGGACAGCGCAACGTCGCGGCGAACCAGGGAATCGACGGAGTCGGCGATCATGCGCTCGGCGAGCCCGCCCATCTCGGCAACGAGGCGGGTCAGTTCCTGCAGATCGCTGTCGAATGCTTTTGCAGTGTGTTCAGAAGCCATCGTAATTCTCCTCAGCCGAACCGGCCGGTGATGTAATCCTGGGTGCGGCGGTCGCCGGGCGAGGTGAAGATCTTGTTGGTGTCGTCGAACTCGATCAGTTCGCCCAGATACATGAAGGCTGTCTTGTCGGAGACGCGCGCGGCCTGCTGCATGTTGTGGGTAACGATGGCGATCGTGTAGTTTTCCGCCAGTTCCTGGATCAGTTCCTCGACCTTGGCGGTCGAGATCGGGTCGAGCGCCGAGCAGGGCTCGTCGAACAGGATCACTTCGGGCCGCACCGCCACGGTGCGGGCGATGCAGAGCCGCTGCTGCTGGCCGCCGGAGAGGCTGAGGCCGCTGGCATTGAGCTTGTCCTTGACCTCGTTCCACAGCGCGCCGCCGCGCAGCGCCTTCTCGACGCGGCCGTCCATCTCGGATTTCGAAATCTTCTCATAGAGGCGGATGCCGAAGGCGATGTTCTCGTAGATCGTCATCGGGAACGGCGTCGGCTTCTGGAACACCATGCCGACCCGGGCGCGCAGCAGATTGAGGTCGAGCCTGGGGTCGAGGATGTTGGTGCTGTCCAGCATCAGCTGCCCGGTGGCGCGCTGGCCCGGATAGAGGTCGTACATCCGGTTGAAGATGCGCAGCAGCGTGGACTTGCCGCAGCCGGACGGGCCGATGAAGGCGGTGACGCGGTTGGTGCCGAGCGTCAGGTTGATGTTCTTCAGCGCCTGGTTCTCGCCGTAATAGAAGTTGAGGTTGCGCGCGGTCACTTTCGGCGCGGCTTCCGGCAGCGCGACGTGCGGAACGGGCCCGCCGGCGTGACTGACGGATACGGAAAGATCGTTCATTTTGCGGTCCTTTCGGCAGCGAGGATGCGCGCGCCAATGTTCAGGGCAAGCACGGTCAGGGTGATGAGCAGCGCGCCGCTCCAGGCGAGCTCCTTCCAGTAGGCGTAGGGGCTCTGCACGAAGTTGTTGATGGTCACCGGCAGGTTGGCCATCGTCTTCGACAAATTGAGGCTGAAGAACTGGTTGGAGAGCGCGGTGAACAGCAACGGCGCGGTCTCGCCGGCGACGCGGGCGGTGGCCAGCAGCACGCCGGTGATCAGACCCGACCGTGCGGCACGATAAGCGACCCGCTTGATCACCAGCGAGCGCGGCAGCCCGAGCGCGCTTGCCGCCTCACGCAGCGGATTGGGCACCAGCAGCAGCATGTCCTCGGTGGTGCGCACCACGACCGGGATCACGATCACCGCGAGCGCCAGCGCGCCGGCGATCGCCGAGAAGCCGCGCATCGGCACCACGACGGCGCCGTAGATGAACAGGCCGATGATGATCGACGGCGCCGAGAGCAGGATGTCGTTGATGAAGCGGATCACCGAGGTGAGCTTGTCGTGCCTGCCGTATTCGGCGAGGTAGGTGCCGGCGAACAGGCCGAGCGGCGCGCCGATGCCGACCCCGATCGCGGTCATGATGATCGAGCCGGTGATGGCGTTGAGCAGGCCGCCCTGGGTCGAGCCCGGCGGCGGCGTGTTCTCGGTGAATAGCTGAAGGGAGAGCCCGGCGAGGCCGTTGTAGAACAGCGTGAACAGGATCAGCGCCAGCCAGGTGACGCCGAACAGCGCGGCGCCGAGGCATAGCAGGCGGATGACGAAGTCGCTGCGGCGGCGTCTGGCGTAGATCGGGTTCATGGCCTACTTCCCCGCCTTCTGCTCGAGCCGCATCAGCATCAGCCGCGCGCAGGCCAGCACGATGAAGGTCAGCACGAACAGCAGCAGGCCGAGCAGGATCAGGCCGGACTGGTGCAGACCGTCGCTCTCGGCGAATTCGGAGGCGATCGCCGCCGAGATCGTGGTGCCCGGCGCGAAGATCGAGGCCTGGATCTTGAACGAGTTGCCGATGATGAAGGTGACCGCCATGGTCTCGCCGAGCGCGCGGCCGAGCGCCAGCATGATGCCGCCGATCACGCCGACCCTTGTGTAGGGGATCACCACGCTGCGGACCACTTCCCAGGTGGTGCAGCCGACGCCGTAGGCGGCTTCCTTCAGCACCGGCGGCACGGTCTTGAACACGTCGACCGAAATCGCGGTGATGAAGGGCAGCACCATGATGGCGAGGATCAGCGCCGCATTGAACAGGCTGAGATAGGACGGCGGGCCGCCGAAGATGTCGCCGAGAATTGGCACGCCGTCGAAGATGCGGATCATGAACGGCTGGAAGGTGTTGGCGAGGAAGGGGCCGAGCACGAAGAAGCCCCACATGCCGTAGATGATCGAGGGAATGCCGGCGAGCAGCTCGATGGCGATGCCGATCGGGCGGCGCGCCCATTGCGGGCACAGCTCGGTGAGGAAGATGGCGATGCCGAGTGCCGACGGGAATGGCGATCATCATGGCGATGAACGGAGGTGACGAGCGTGCCGTAGATCGGACCGAGCGCACCCAGCACCGGCGGATCGACGGACGGCGCCCAGCGCTGCGTCCACAGGAAGGAGAAGCCGAATTCCCTGATCGCCGGCCAGGCGCCGACGATCAGCGAGATGATGATGCCGCCGAGGATCAGCAGCACCGAAATCGCGGACGCGCGGGTGATCCAGTAGAAGGTGACGTCGCCGAGCTTGAATGCGCTGAGGGCCTTGGCGCGATCGTAAGGGCCTGCCGCATCCATTACGTCGCCCTGAACTGCCATGTCTGCCACGCCTGTCCCCTGTGTCGTTCAACGCTGACCGCCGCGCCCCGGCAGCGGTCTTGACCGGCGAGTTGTTCGCCGAACTGTTTTTGAGTTGGCGCCTTTGCGGCGCTTACCCGGAGTCCGGAGGACTCCGGGTCTTGCTTGCCGGCTTGCGCGCGGAGCATCGCGCGCAAGCGCTCCGATCAGGCTCAGCTCTTGATCTCGGCCGTCCAGGTCTTCTCGATCTGCTTCACGACAGCGTCGGGCATCGGGATGTAGTCGAGTTCCTCGGCCATCTTGTCGCCCTTCTCGAAGGCCTATTTGAAGAACTTGATGGCTTCCTGCGAGGCCGCCTTGTCGGTCGCAGTCCTTGTGCATCAGGATGAAGGTCGCGCCGTGATCGGCCAGGACGCGTCGCCCGGCTGGTCGGTGAGGATCACGTAGTAGCCCGGAGCCTTGGCCCAGTCGGCATTGGCGGCGGCGGCCTGGAAGGCTTCGATGGTCGGCTGCACGGTCTTGCCGGCCTTGTTGATCAAGCCGGCATAGGTCAGCTTGTTCTGCTTGGCGTAGGCATACTCGACATAGCCGATCGCGTTCTTGGTCTGGCTGATGTTGCCGGCCACGCCTTCATTGCCCTTGGCGCCGACGCCGACCGGCCATTCGACCGCGGTGCCGGAACCGACCTTGGACTTCCACTCGGCATTGGCCTTGGAGAGATAGTCGGTGAAGTTGAAGGTGGTGCCCGAGCCGTCGGAGCGGCGGACCACGGTGATGGCGTCGACGGGCAGCTTCAGCTTCGGATTGAGCTTGGCGATCGCCGCGTCGTCCCACTTCTTGATCTTGCCGAGATAGATGTCGCCGAGCACTTCGCCGGAGAGCACGAGTTCGCCCGGCTTGATGCCTTCGAGGTTCACGACCGGAACGATCGCGCCCATCACCATCGGCCACTGCACGAGGCCGTCCTTTTCGAGCTGCTCGAACTTCAGCGGCGCGTCGGTGGCGCCGAAGGTCACGGTCTTCGCCTGGATCTGCTTGATGCCGGCGCCGGAACCGATCGACTGATAGTTCAGGCCGTTGCCGGTCTCTTTCTTGTAGGCGTCAGCCCACTTCGAATAGATCGGGAACGGGAAGGTCGCGCCCGCACCGGTGATATCGGCGGCAAAAGCGGAGGTCGATGCCGCCGCCACCAGGCTGGCCGCAACGAGGGCTTTGACGAAATTCATGGGGTGGTCTCCATCTGTGAGCGAAGCGCCGGATGCGCCCGATTGCGCTCACGCCGGTCCGTCTAGGAGCGGTCGATAGAGCTTTTACGAAGGTTTGATGACAGCTGGATGACATGACCAAGCGATTGAAATCGCTTGGATTTATGAAGTCGTGGGCGGGCTTACCTGGGGAAAGCAGGCGGTAAAGGTCGCCCCGTTTTTGGGCACGCTCTCAATCAGCAGCCGGCCGCGATGGCGGGCCATGATGTGCTTGACCAGCGACAGCCCTAGCCCGGTACCGCCCTGGGCGCGGCTGTCGCCGACATCGACCCGGTAGAAGCGCTCGGTCAGCCGCGGCAGGTGCTCCGGCGCGATGCCGGGGCCGAAATCGCGCACCGTGACGCGGTATTCCGGCGGGACCTCGCCGGGGCCCGTCTTGGCCGGCGCGAACGTGGTCAGCGAGACGATCACCCGGCCACCGGAGGCGCCGTATTTCAGCGCGTTCTCGATCAGGTTCTCGAACAGCCGCAACAGTTCCTCGCGGTCGCCGGCGATGGTGACGGGCGACTCCGGCAGTTCGACCTCGATCTCGACCTGGCGCTCGCGCGCCAGCGGCTCGAGCCCGTCGACCACCTGGCGGATGATCGGCACCAGATCGACCAGCGTGTCGGGACGGACATGCGCCGACAGTTCGACCCGCGACAGCGAGAGCAGGTCGTCGATCAGCCGCGCCATGCGGGTGGCCTGCGCATGCATGATGCCGAGAAAACGCTCGCGCGCCTTGGCATCCTCCTTGGCCGGTCCCTGCAGCGTGTCGATGAAGCCGGACAGCGCGGCGAGCGGCGTGCGCAATTCGTGGCTGGCGTTGGCGACGAAATCGGCGCGCATCTCCTCGACCCGGCGCAGCGGTGTCAGGTCGTGGAACGTCATCAGCATGCATTTGTCGGCGCCGCCGAACCGCGTCGGCACCGGCACCGGCGTGATCACGAGCTCCATCCAGCGGTCGACCGGCACCTGGTCGAGATAGGTGGCGCGGCGCGGCTGGGTGGTGGCGATGGCCTCGCGCAGCGCGGCGACGATCTCGGGCGAGCGCAGCGCGAACTGCGCCAGTTCGTTCTTGCGCAAGGCCGGCGCAAGCTGGCTTGCGGCGGCATTGAGATGGATGACGCGGCCGGCGCGATCGAGCAGCACGGCGGGATCGGGCATGCCGGCGACGATGGCGTTGACGGCGGCCGCCTCGACCGGGTCCTCGGTGCGGACATCGTCGCGCGAGGCTTCCGGATCATGCAGCTGCCACGGCACCAGCGCGCCGGCCGCGATCAGGACAAAGACGGCGGCGGCATGCCACAGCGGCAGATGGCCGAGCGTCACCAGTGCGGTCAGCCCGAGGCCGGCGGCAAGCAGGATGATGGCAGAATGGCGAAGCCGGTCCGGCCAGGGCGCGAAGAAGGAAGAAGGGGTCTCGTCTATCGCCATCGCCGCTTCATTCGAAAACGCCCTTCGTGGTCGCTTAGGCGCCGCCGTCGCTGCGCTCGCGCACATAGACGGCTTCGCGTCTCGGTTCGACCCGGGTCTGGGCCTCGGCCAAGGCGGCCAGCCGCTGCACCCGCTTCGACCGTGCGCCGACGATAACCTCGCGAAGCGTCAGCAAAATTACAGATATGACGAACGGCGTAATATAATAGAGCATGCGGAACAGCAGCATGCCGGCGAGCAGATCCTCGCGGTCCATCTGCCAGAGCCCGACCAGCATGGCGGCGTCGAACACCCCGAGGCCGCCGGGAGAATGGCTGGCAAAGCCGAGCAGCGTTGCAGAGACGAAGATCACGGCCACCGTGACAAAGCCGAGATTGGGCTCGTCCGGCGTCAGCACATACATGGCGAGCGCGCAGAAGCTGAGATCGACGATGCCGATGGCGATCTGCAGCAAGGTCAGCGCGCCGCCCGGCAGGGTCACCGTCCAGGGGCCGCGGCCGACGACGCGCGGCTTGACCCAGACCCAGGCCACATAGCCGATCAGCGCCAGGATGGTGACGAAGGCGGCGGCGCGATTGAGCCACACCGGGAGCTGGTCGATATTGGCCGCGGCTTCCGGATGCCAGGCGATGCCGAGGCCGAGCACCGCGGCGTTGCCGAGCCAGAAGGTGAGGCCGGCGAGAAAGCAGACCTTGGCGACGTCGATCGCGTTCAGCCCCCAGGCGGAATAGATGCGGTAGCGCACCGCGCCGCCGGTGAAGACGCTGGCGCCGACATTGTGGCCGATCGAGTAGGAGGTGAAGCCGGCCAGCGCGTTGACACGGTAGGGCACGTCGGTGCGGCCGATCGCGCGTACGGCAAACCAGTCATAGAAGGTGAGCGTGAAATAACCCAGCGCGACGAACAGGGCGGCAAGCCCGATCTGGCTCGGCTCGGTTCCCTTGATGGCGTCGAGCACCTCGGCAATGTCGATGCCGCGAAGCATGTGGTAGAGCACATAGCAGGCGATGCCGATGACCGTGATGCTGATCGCAACACCCACCTTATGCAGGATTTGCTTGTGGCGCAGGAACGCGATGAACCTGCGTATGGCTTCCAGCATCTAGACCTCGAATATCGATGCGATGGCAGTGACCGGCTTGCGAACCTCGCCGCCGCCCTCGCCTGCGCTTTGCTCCCTGGAGCCTCTGGTAGCGCGTTTCGGGGCGAAACGGAATTCACCAGACGGAGAATAAGACGCGATTCTTCAACATATTAGGGGTCGTCCATGACAGGGGGTGCACAGATTTGCTGCATTCTTACCCGTCTGTCGGAAAACGTTAAGGCCTTGACGCGGCCGTGACAGGACCCGCAGTCCCGACGCTTTCCCCTCAGGCGGGCGGGCTGCTGCGGGCGACCACCCAGGCGCGCAGGCACGATCCGGCGACGCAGCCGGCGAGATAGAGGCCAAACATGATCAGGCCGAGATCGATCCAGTAGCCGGCGCGGCCCGGAACGATGCGCCCGATCGCGAGCGCGGCAAGCACGCCGACCAGCGCCCAGAGTGCCCGCCCCCACGCACCCGTGACGCCATCGCCGCGCTGCACCACCGAGATCCAGCCCATGGCGAAGCCGAGCAGCAGCGCCGCCAGCAGCCAGCCCCAGAAGTATTGCGCGACATAGGCCATGATCATTTCACCACGAAGTCGATGCGGCGGTTCTGCGCCTTGCCTTCGTCGCTGTCGTTGCCGGCGATCGGCTGGGTGCTGCCGTAACCTGCTGCGGTGAAGCGATTGGCCGGCAGGCCGCCGCGCACCAGATAATCCGCCACCGCCTGCGCCCGCCGCTCCGACAGCATCTGGTTCTGGTTGGCATCGCCGTCGGCATCGGTGTGGCCGGCGATCTCGATATTGGCGGTGGGACAGCGTAGCGCGGTCTCGGTCAGGCGATCGAGCAGGCCGAGCGAATCCGGCGACAAGTCGGCCTTCCCTGACTCGAAGCGGATGCGCGCCCTGGTCAGCAAATCGGCGAACAGCTGCTGGCAGACGGTGTTGTCCACCGGCGCCGACGGCGGCTTCACCGTGATCTCGGCCTTGTATTGCCAGGCTTGCGGAAAATCCTTGCCGAGCCCTGCGCGGATTTGCGCGGCGGCGGCATCATAGAGCGCATCGCCCGAGAGTTTTACTTCGCGGTCGGTGACGACCAGCGTGCCGGTGGAGAGCCGCGACAGCGCGCCGAGCGCCGGAACGACGACAGCGGCAAAACTGCCGGGCGCGCCGATGCTCTCCTTGAGATTGTCGACCACCTTCTCGCCGAAGAATTTTCGCTCGGCCGCGGCAACCAGCGCCGCGTGCGCGTTCTTGTCGGGCACGTTGCCGGTGAGCGTCAACGTCGAGGCGACCGGATCCTTGTAGGCCTGGAAGACGTAAGGCGGCGCCTTGACGTCGTTGACGGCGACCGAAAAGCCCTCGGGCAGGTTCTTCAGCGCCGCCGCAATCGCTTCGCGCCCGCCAAGCTCGCGCGACATGCCCGACAGCGAGACCTTGTCGTCGGATATCGTCAGCTTGCCGTCCTTCAGCTTGCCGATCTGCTCGAGCAGCAGCAGCGCTGCCGCATCGAAGCGCGGCGGCGCGCCGCGCGCGAGCCCCATCTGGTCGGAGACCTCGACATTGCCGAGGCCGGCTTTCGCCGCTTCCATCAGCTTGCCCTTCACCGCGGGCAGCGGCGCGTTGCCGGACAGCGTCACCCGGACGACGTCGCGCTCGGCGGACCACACGAAGGGCTTGGCTTCCGCAGCCAGGCGCGTGTCGTCGTTGACGAGGCGGACGCCCGGCGCGCTGTCGATGGCGGCAAGCGCGGCGCGGCTGCCGTCGGTGGAAAACGCCTCGGCGGCAAAGTTGACGTCGCGGCCGGCGACGGTGACGCGCTTCTTGTCCAGCACCGCATCCTTGACTGCGGCATTAGCTCGCGCGGCAATATCGCCCTCGACCGGCTCGGTGCTCGTCCAGCTGGCAAAAGCCCAAAGGATTACCAGCGCGATCGCACCTGGCCACCATTTGCAGCTCCACCTGTAAAGATCGTGCATCCGAGTTCCCGGGGTTTCGGAGAACGGAGAGAAAACAAACCCTTGCGGGGCTGTCAAACCCGAAATAACAGGTGCCGTACGAGGCGTACGGCACGACCCTTAGTGAACCCTTAGTTGACCCCTTGGCTAATGGTTTATTCAGCCCTCCCTCGCTAACGTCGAATCGGAATTCAACCCGGTCAAATCAGCCTGATGAAGCAGCTCCGCAGCACCGTCATCCGCGCCGGCCTGGAAGCGCTGTATTTTTCCGGCGCGCATCGTCTGCTGCGGCCGATCTTCTCCGGCGTCGGCGCGATCTTCATGCTGCATCACGTGCGCCCCGTGAGCAGCCGCGAATTCCAGCCCAACCATCATCTCGAGATCGAGCCGTCCTTCCTGCGCGCGATGTTGTCGCATCTGCGCGCGCACGGCATCGACGTCGTCACCATGGACGAGGCGTACCGGCGTCTCGTCGAGAAGGATTTCGCGCGGCAGTTCGCCTGCTTCACGCTCGATGACGGCTATCGCGACAACCGCGACCACGCGTTGCCGGTGTTTCGCGAATTCGACGCGCCGTGCACCGTCTATGCGGTGAGCGATTTCGCAGGCGGCACCGGACGGTTGTGGTGGGTCGCGCTGGAGCGCGCGGTCGCCAACGCCGAGGCCATCGAGGTCGAGATCGGCGGCCGCATGACGCGCATGGAAGCGAAGACGGCCGAACAGAAGCAGGCGGCGTTCGACCGACTGCACGACTGGCTGCGCGCGCTGCCGGGCGAGCACGATGTGCAGCGCGAGGTCGCCGCGCTGTGCGCGCGCCATGGCGTTGACGAGAGCGCGATCTGCCGCGAGCTCTGCATGTCCTGGGACGAGTTGAAATCCTTTGCCGCCGATCCGCTGGTGACGATCGGCGCGCATACCATCACCCATCCCAATCTCGCCAAGCAGAGCGAGAACGTGGCACTGAACGAGCTGCGAACGAGCCGCGCAGCGGATCGAGGCCGCGCTCGGCCGCCCCGTGCTGCACCTGGCTTATCCCTATGGCGACCGCGTCGCAGCCGGCCCGCGCGAGTTTGCCCTTGCGAAAGCGGCCGGTTTCAAGACTGCGGTGACGACGCGGCCCGGCATGATCTATCCGGAGAGCGCCGGCTATATGACGGCGCTGCAGCGCGTCTCGCTCAATGGCAATTACCAGGACGAGCGCATCCTGCCGGTGCTCACCTCGGGCACCGCGACGGCGATGTGGAACGGCTTTCGCCGGATTGATGCGGCGTAGTCGTCGTCCCTGCGAACGCAGGGACCCCTAACCACCGATGCCGATTGTAGCACAAGCAACTACCCCTTAGCCTCATAGATAGGCCGCGGCGTATGGGTCCCTGCGTTCGCAGGGACGACAGCCGTACCTTCCTTAACTCATCCCCTCCCCGCGCCCAAAACCTCCGTCAAACCAAAACGGAGGGACGGATGTTCAAGGACTTGTTTTCGCTGAAGGGCCGCGTCGCGCTGGTGACCGGCGGATCGCGCGGCATCGGCAAGATGATCGCGGCCGGCTTCCTCGCCCAGGGCGCAGCGCGGGTTTACATCACCGCGCGCAAGGCCGGACCGTGCGAGGCGACCGCGAAAGAACTCACTGCGCAATATGACGGCGAATGCATCGCGCTCGGTATCGACATCTCGACGGTCGAGGGCTGCGAAAAGCTCGCCGCCGAGATCATCAAGCGCGAACCCAAGCTCGACATCCTCGTCAACAATGCGGGCGCGGCCTGGGGCGCCGACTTCGACGAGTTTCCGGAAAGCGGCTGGGACAAGGTGATGGACCTCAACGTCAAGTCGCTGTTCTTCCTGACCAAGGCGCTGGCCAAGCCGCTGCGCGCCGCCGCCTCGCACGAGCGGCCGGCCAAGGTCATCAACATCGCTTCCGTCGACGGTATCTTCGTCAACCCGCAGGAGACCTATTCCTACGCGGCGAGCAAGGCGGCGGTGATCCATCTGACGCGGCGCATGGCGACCAGGTTGATCAAGGACTCCATCGTCGTCACCGCGATCGCGCCGGGCGCCTTCTCGTCCGACATGAACAAGGCCGCGCGCGACAACGGCGACGAGGTGGCCAAGCGCATTCCGGCGCGGCGCATCGGCACGGACGAGGACATGGCGGGCGTTGCGATCTATCTCGCCTCGCGCGCCGGCGACTATGTCGTCGGCAACACCATCGCGGTCGACGGCGGCGTGGTGTACGCGAATGCGGGGCTGCCAGTCGCGGGGTGAGTTACGGCACGAACGTGCGCTCCCTCTCCCCGCGTGCGGGGAGAGGGAGAAACATCACGTATCGATCTTCACGTATTCGAAATCGCCGGGCTTGTTGTCGATGCCGACCTTGGGCGCCGAGATCCAGGGCGCGTATTCGCCTGACACGGTAACCGGCTTCATCAGCGAGGCGATGAAGTCGCCGTCGGCGGTAGACGGCAGCCACTCGCCCTTGCGCTTCGCCCAGGTGGCGTCGTCGATCAAGTAGGCCGTCGGGCGTGGCGTGCACGTCCTTGAACTCGCCGATCTGGCGGTGGAAGGCGACGTTGGGCAAGGTCAGCTTGAACTTGTAGCCGGCCAGCGAAATGATCTTGTTCCAGCGCAGCATGCCCTTGACGCAATCCTGCGAATAGTCGTCGCGCAGGCGCATGTTGAGCGCGGTCAGCGCCGGCTCGTCGACGCGCTTGATCTCGCCGTTGACCAGCTTGAGCACCGGATAGGTCGAGTTCTTCAGCTGGTGATCGTCCTCGATCGAGGTTTCCTTGTAGCGGCCCTTGATGCCGGCATTGAAGGCGTTCGCCGCGTTGGTCGAGACCTCCGAGCCGAACAGATCGAGCGACAGCGAATAGTGCAGGTTCAGCTTCTTCTGGATGGTCGGAAGATCGATGACGCCGAGCGCGCGCACCTTGGCGATATCGGTGGGATCGCTGATCCCTGCGGCCTTCATCGCCTCGCAGGTGCGCTGCACGACGCGGCTGATGCCGGTCTCGCCGACGAACATGTGATGGGCTTCCTCGGTCAGCATGAAGCGGCAGGTGCGCGACAGCGGATCGAAGCCGGACTGCGCCAGCGAGTGCAGCTGCATCTTGCCGTCGCGATCGGTGAAGTAGGTGAACATGAAGAACGACAGCCAGTCCGGCGTCGCCTCGTTGAAGGCGCCCAGCATGCGCGGGCTATCGGCATCGCCGGAGCGGCGGCGCAGCAGATCGTCGGCCTCCTCGCGGCCGTCGCGGCCGAAATATTTCTGCAGCAGATACACCATCGCCCAGAGATGGCGGCCTTCTTCGACATTGACCTGGAACAGATTGCGCATGTCGTAGAGCGAGGGCGCGGTCTTGCCGAGATGGCGCTGCTGCTCGACCGAGGCCGGCTCGGTGTCGCCCTGGATCACGATCAGGCGGCGCAGCATGGCGCGATGCTCGCCGGGCACTTCCTGCCAGGCGGGCTCGCCATAGTGCTCGCCGAAGGGAACGACGCGGTTCTCTTCCTGCGGCGCCAGCAAGATGCCCCAGCGATATTCGGGCATCCTGACGTAATCGAACTTGGCCCAGCCGCGCGGATCGACCGAATAGGCGGTGCGCAGATACACCAGCGATTCCTGAAAGCCTTCCGGCCCCATGTCGCCCCACCAGTCCATGTAGCCGGGATGCCAGCCCTCCAGCGCCTTCAGCACCTGGCGATCTTCCGACAGATTCACATTGTTCGGAATCTTGGTCGAGTAATCGACGTTCATGTAATTCATGGCCGTGCTCCCTACACTCGCGTCATGTCGAATTGCGCCTTCTGGCCGGTGCCGTAGCGGCGCAGCGCGCCCTCTTCACCGACCGCGTTCGGCCGCTGGAAGATCCAGTTCTGCCAGGCGGTGAGGCGCGAAAAGATTTTCGATTCCATGGTCTCGGGGCCGACGAAGCGCAGATTCGCTTCCATGCCGGTGAGACCGTCGGGCGAGAAGCTGGTGCGTTCCTCGAGGAACACGCGCACCTCGTCGTCCCAGTCGATGTCGTCGAGCGCAAAGGTGACGAGGCCGAGCTGCTCGGCCTCCTCGGCATCGACGGCTTCGCCGATCTTCGCGTGAGCGCGATCCAGATCGGCAGGATCGGCCTGGAAGCGCGACTGCAGCCGGGTGAGGCCATGGCTCATCGGATAGGCGCCGAAATTCAGCGCCGAGAGCGTGATCTGCGGCGCGGCGCGGTTGTCGCCCTGGCGCGAGCCGATCAGCATGTAGGAGCGGTCGGCGGCGAACACGAGTTCGGCCAGCGTACCGACGAAGCAGGAGCCTGGCTCGACCAAGGTCACCAGCGTGCGCGAGGTGACGTCGATGCGCTTTAGCACGCGCTTCCAGTAATGCCTGATCTCGTTGACCAGCCAGTGCGACTTGTTGGCCTCGAGGAAGCTATCTGCCGCCAGCACATTGGCGGCCTCGCCATGCGACTTGAAGAGGAGCATGGCGGTTTCGAGCTCGTTGATGCGCAGATGCAGGATAGCGTCATCGAGCTCGCGTGCGACCTGCAGCGGCCAGAACGCCGCGCCTTGCGCAATCATGCCATCGACGTCGGCCGGCGGGGCCGCATCGGGCGCAGCGATCGTGATGGTCGCGATCCGCTGCTCGCGATTGATATCGACCGACGACGAAACCATAGCGCAGGCCGCTCTCATCGACGCTGCGCTTCAGCGGCGAAAGCGCAATGCCCTTACCATTGCCGTTGCGCGCCGACTTCGCGGCGAATTCTTTCGCGCGGTCGGCGATTTTCGCTTCCAGCTTGCTGTTCGGCGCGATCTCGTCGACCAGGCGCCAGGCCACCGCGCGCTTGCCCTTGATGCCTTCCTCGATGGTGCAGAAGAAGTCGGCGTGGTCGCGGCGCACCTTGCGCTTGTCGACCACGCGCGTCAGGCCGCCGGTGCCCGGCAGCACCGCCAGCAGCGGCACTTCCGGAAGTGCTACGGCAGCGGCGCCGTCATCGGCCATGATGATGTGATCGGTGGCAAGCGCTAGCTCGTAGCCGCCGCCGGCCGCGGTGCCGTTGACCACGGTGATGAAACGCTGGCCGGAATTTTCCGAGGAATCTTCGATGCCGTTGCGGGTCTCGTTGGTGAACTTGCAGAAGTTGACCTTGTGGGCGTGGGTGGAGCCCGCGAGCATGCGGATGTTGGCGCCGGCGCAGAACACGCGGTTCTTGCCCGAGCGCATCACCACCACCTTCACCCCGGGATGCTCGAAGCGCAGGCGCTGCACGACATCTGCCAGCTCGATGTCGACGCCGAGATCGTAGGAATTGAGTTTGAGCTGGTAGCCCTCGAACAGGCCGCCATTCTCGTCGACGTCCATGGTCAGCGTCGCGACCTCGCCGTTCACGTCGAGCTTCCAGTGCTTGTAGCGCGAGGGATCGGTCTGGAAATCGATGTATGTCGCGCCGCCTGCGAGCACGCGGTCTTCGCCGGCCATGGGCCTCACCCCTAATGCACTGTTAATGGTTACATGCACAATAGTGCATGTTTTTGGCCGCGTCTAGTCTGATTTTCGAAAATATGCACTTTGCTTCATGTTCGGCCGATAGTCGAAAAGGCGACCCAATCGGCCTTGGAGAGTTCGGATTTGTCGGTTTTCGCCTTCAGGAGCGTGGCGAGCTCCGCGGTCGGAAAGCCGTCGGCAAAGCCGTCCCCTGCCCCCACCGCCTTGCGGGCCGACAGCGTGTGCAGTTCGCCCAGCGCCTCGCCGAACAGCCGTGAGGCGGCATGCGGCTTCTGCATGCGCAGGCGCAGATTGCCGTTGGCGACCTGGATGCAGGCGCGCAGCAGAATGCGCTCGCGACCGCCTTGGGGAGCTGCGGCCCACACCGCCTCCAGCACCTCCTGCGCTTCCCAGAAGTAGCCGCGGTCGTTCAGCATCAGGGCATAACGAATGGCCGGGTGGCGCGCCGGCACAAAATCGCGGAAGCGCGACGGCACCAGCGATTTCGCCTTCCACAGCGTGTCGTGGTCGGCGTCGTCCTCTTCCATCTCGCCGGGGACATAGGCCCATTGCGGCAGCGGCAGGTTTTGCGATTCCGACGGCGTGTTCATCCCATCACGCCTTTGAGGAATGCGTCAGGCGGCGCGGCCCTGCGAGCCGTCGCCGTGCAACACCGCGCTTGCGAACTGCGTGATCGCATCAAGCGTAGCCTCTGGCGCTTCCCGGTGCGGCGAATGTCCTGCGGCGGGAAGCATCGTCACATCGACCGGACAATAGCATTCTTCGCGGGCGATCTCGACCTGCCGCATCGTACCGTACTGGTCGCCCTCACCCTGGACGATTGCAACCGGGACACGGATATAGGCGAGATACTCGGAAATATCCCAGTCGCGGAATTTCGGGTCGAGCCAGGCGCCGTTCCAGCCATAAAAGGCGTTGTCCACATCCTTGTGCCAGCGCGAAAGCTTGGCTTTCAGCTCTGTGGTCTCGTAGGCCACCTTGATCTCGGCGATCGACTGCACCGAAATGTCCTCGATGATGAAGTGCGGCGCGATCAGCGCGATGCCGTGCACGCGATGGTCCTGATGCGAACCGGCATAGATCGCCGCGATCGAAGCGCCGTCGGAATGGCCCAGCAACAGGCCCCGGCCAAAACCGATCGCATCGAGCAGTTTCGGCAGCACGTCGAGCGCCTCGATGTGCATGTAGTCGACCGGCCGCGGCAGCGTGACGGGGCTGGAGTTGCCGTAGCCGGCGCGGGAATAGGCGAACACGCCGCAGCCGGTGGCGGCCTGCAGCTGCTCCGGAAAGTCGCCCCACAGCCCGACGGAGCCGAGCCCTTCATGCAGCATGACGATGGTCGGCGCGGCGTCGGGCGCGGGACCGATGAAGCGGTATTCGAGCTCGGAGGCGCCGATGCGGAGGACGCCGGTGGGGGAGAGGGTCATCTCAATGCTTCGCTTCGCCCTCGCGCAGCTTGTAACGCTGGATCTTTCCGGTAGCGGTTTTCGGCAGCGCATCCACCACGTCGATCCAGCGCGGATATTTCCACGGGCCGATCTTCTGCTTCACGTGCTCCTTCAGCATATCGTAGAGGCCATCGGTCTGGCTGCCGGCGCGCAGCACCACGAAGGCCTTCGGCTTCAACAGGCCTTCCGGATCGGCTTCGGGGACGACGGCGGCTTCCAGCACCGCCGGGTGCGTGATCAGCGCGCTCTCGACCTCGAACGGCGAGACCCAGATGCCGGACACCTTGAACATGTCGTCGGCGCGGCCGCAGAAGGTGTAGCGGCCATCGGCATCGCGGACATATTTGTCGCCGGTGCGGGTCCAGTTGCCCTGAAAGGTGTGCCGGCTCTTGACGCGCTGGTTCCAGTAGCCTTCGCCGGCCGAGGGCGCCTCGACCAGCAGCTCGCCGATCTCGCCGTCCGCCACATCGGCGCCCTCATCGCTGACCAGCCGCACCTTGTAGCCGGGCACGGCACGGCCGGATGTGCCGTATTTGATGTCGCCGGGCGCGTTCGACATGAAGATGTGCAACAGCTCGGTCGAGCCGATGCCGTCGAGGATGTCGACGCCGAAGCGCGCCTTCCAGGCCAGCCCGACGGATTCCGGCAGCGCCTCGCCGGCAGAGGTGCAGATGCGCAGCCGCGTTCCTGCCTTTGCGCTCTTCTGCGTCTCGTCGTTCAGCATCGCCGCAAACAGCGTCGGCGCGCCGAAGAAGATGGTCGGATTGTACTTGTTGAGGAGCGAGAACATCAGCGCCGGCGTCGGCCGGTCGGCATTGAGCACGGTGGAGGCGCCGACCGACATCGGGAAAGTCAGCGCATTGCCGAGGCCATAGGCAAAGAACAGCTTTGCTGCGGAGAAGCAGACGTCGTTCTCGCGGACGCCGAGCACTTGCCTGCGCATAGGTGTCGGCGGTCGCCTGCAGATTGGAATGCAGATGCCGCACGCCCTTGGGCATGCCGGTCGAGCCGGATGAGTAGAGCCAGAACGCCGGCTCCTCGGCATGGGTCTCGACGGTGGCGAAGGAATCGCTCTCCTTCGCCAATTCCTCCGAGAGCAGCTTGTGGCCGAACGCATTCTTGCCCGACACCACGACGCATTCGAGATCGGCCATCCGCCCGACGATGTCCTTCACGGTCGCGTAGAGCGCCTCGGAAACGAACAGCACCCGGGCGCGGCTGTCGGCCAGCACATAGGCATATTGGTCCGCCGTCAGCAGCGTGTTGAGCGGCACCGGCACGATGCCGGCGCGGATCGCACCGAGAAACACGATCGGGAAATCGACCGTGTCGAGCATGATCATCGCCACGCGCTCTTCGCGGCGGACGCCGAGACGGCGCAGCATGTTGGCGGCGCGGCAGCTCTGCCGCTGCAGTTCGCCATAGCTGAGTTCGTTGACAGTGTCGGTGAAGGCGAGCTTGTCGCCGCGGCCTTCGTCGATGTTGCGGTCGAGCAGCCAGGTCACCGCATTGTACGTGCTCATGCCGCGCTCCCTGCGATCACGCGTGCCATGAAGCTCCTCCCACCTGCTTTAGAATTATAGTTCATATAAAATCCACAGGGGTGCTTGATGTCAACTTTTTTCGGCACTATGTTGCCGAAACATGGCCGAAAAACCCGATCCCGAAACCGGATTCCTCGAACAGCTCGGTCAGCGGGTCCGCACCACGCGGGCGCTGCGCGGCATGTCGCGCAAGGTGCTCGCCAAAGTCACCGGCATCTCCGAACGCTACATCGCCCAGCTCGAAAGCGGCAAAGGCAATGTCTCGATCGTGCTGCTGCGACGCGTGTCGCAGGCGATGGGCGCACATATCGAGGATCTGATTCCCGACGGGGAGCCCGCGCCGGACTGGGCCGTGATTCGCGATCTCCTGCGCAAGGCTTCGCCGGCGCAGGTCGCGCAAGCCAAGGACATTCTCGCCGGCCACGGCACCAGCGCACATCGCGCGCCGGCGTTTGCCGGCATCGCGCTGATTGGCTTGCGCGGCGCCGGCAAGACCACGCTCGGCCGCATCCTGGCAAAAAAACTCGGCTGGAGCTTTGTCGAGCTCAACAAGGAGATCGAGACGCAGAACGGGCTTTCCGTCGCCGAGATCATCGCGCTGTACGGCCAGGAAGGTTTTCGCCGCATGGAGCAGGCCGCGCTGAAGCAATTGCTGGCGCGGAAGGAGCTGATGGTGCTGGCGACCGGCGGCGGCATCGTCTCGGAGCCTTTGACCTTCGACCTGATCCTGTCGTCGTTCTACACCATCTGGATCAAGGCCGATCCGGAAGAGCACATGATGCGCGTGCGCAAGCAGGGCGACCTGCGCCCGATGGCCGACGACCGCTCCGCGATGGCCGAGCTGCGCAACATCCTGGTCAGCCGCGAGCCGCTCTATTCGCGCGCGGCGGCGGTGGTGGATACGGCGGGGCTTTCGGTGGATGCTGCCGCGGCACGGTTGATCGACTCGATCCGGCCGGTGCTGCAGAACGAGGCGCGCTCGTTCGGATTGCGCAGCGTCGCGGTTTAGGCGCGCGCTAAAGCAGCTTGTGCTTCACTTCATCCGCCCCCTCGCGCAGCAGCGGCAGGAAACGCTCCGTCAGTTCTCGCACCGGCACGCGGTCGACATGGGCGCCCATGTTGATGGCGGCGACGATGACGCCGTCGTAGCGGCGGACGGGCACGGCGATCGAGCGGAAATGCGGCTCGGCTTCGCGATCGACGAGGGAGAAGCCCTTGGCGCGATCGGCCAAAATCATTTTCAGCAACGCCTTCGGATCGGTGACGGTCTGCGGCGTCAGTGCCTCACGGCGCATCGCTTTCAGGCGTTTTGCGAGTTCATCGTCATCGAAGCGGCCGAGCATGGCGCGGCCGACGGAGGTGCAGAACGCCGGCAGGCGATAACCGATGTCGAGGCCGGCGGAGAATACCCGCGCCGGGCTGCCGCGGGCGATGAAGACGACCTCGTCGCCATCGAGCACGGCGAGCGAGGAGATTTCCTGCGCGGCCGAGGCGATGCGGTCGAGCACCGGCTGCAGCACGGCGACGACCTGGTTGGAGCGCAGGAAGGAGCCGGCGAGCGTCAGCACGTGCGGCGTCAGCGTGAACAGCTTGCCGTCGCTGGCGACGAAGCCGCCATGCTCCAGCGTGAGCAGGATGCGGCGCGCGGTGGCGCGCGGCAGGTCGGCGGCGCGGGCGATGTCGCTCAGCGTCATCGGGCCGGTCGTGTTGCCGAACGCCTGCAGCAGGCGCAGGCCGCGGTCGAGGCTTTCGACGAAATCGGTGGCGCGCTCGTCGCCGCCTTCGCGTTTCAGCTTTGGCATGGTGCGTTTTGGTCTCGAACCGTTCAAAATGGCGCTTGCCGCCTATCCAAGACATGTCATAATTCGCCCATTCGTTCAATAGGCGAACAAGTCTGATCTTCCGAACCAGGAGCCGCCGCCATGATGAGCCAGGAAGCGAACGACCTGATCACCCGGATCGGACCGAAAGATCCCTGCGGCAAACTGATGCGGATGTACTGGCAGCCGGCGGCGCTGGTGGACGAACTCGAAGGGCCGCGGCCGGTGCGGCCCGTCAAACTGCTCGGCGAAAATCTGGTGCTGTTCCGCGACGAGCAGGGCCGCTACGGCCTGATCGATCGCCACTGCGCGCATCGCGGCGCCGACCTCGCCTTCGGCCGGCTCGAGCATGGCGGCCTGCGCTGCGCCTTCCACGGCTGGCTGTTCGATGCGAGCGGCCAGTGCATCGAGACGCCCGCGGAGCCCGCGGACTCGCAGCTCTGCAAGGGCATCAGGCAGCGCTCCTATCCCGTGGTCGAGAAGGCCGGCATCCTCTGGGCCTATCTCGGCGAAGGCGACCCCGCCCGCTTTTCCGGAGATCGACGCCTTCGTCGCGCCCGGCAGCCACACCTTTGCGTTCAAGGGCCATTGGGGCTGCAACTGGCTGCAGGCGCTGGAGGTCGGCATCGATCCGGCGCACGCGTCCTATCTGCATCGCTTCTTCGAGGATGAGGATACGTCGAACGCCTACGGCAAGCAGTTCCGCGGCGCTTCCGCCGGCTCCGAAATGCCGATGACCAAGATCATGCGCGAATACGATCGTCCGATCATCAATGTCGAGCACACCGAATATGGCATGCGCCTGATCGCGCTGCGCGAGATCGACGCGGAGCGCACCCATGTGCGCGTCACCAACCAGCTGTTCCCGCACGGCTTCGTGCTGCCGATGAGCACGGAGATGACGATCACGCAGTGGCATGTGCCGGTCGACGACGAGAATTGCTACTGGTACGCGATCTTCACCAGCTACACCGCGCCGGTCGACAAGAAGAAGATGCGCGAGCAGCGGCTCGAGCTCTACGAGCTGCCCGACTACACCTCGCGCAAGAACCGCAGCAACGACTACGGCTTCGATCCGCACGAGCAGGCGACCTCGACCTATACCGGCATGGGCGCCGACATCAACGTGCACGACCAGTGGGCGGTGGAATCGATGGGCGCGATCCAGGACCGCACCAAAGAACATCTCGGCCAGAGCGACAAGGCGATCATCCAGTATCGCCGGCTGCTGCGGCAGGAGATCGAGAAGGTGGCCGGCGGCGAGAAGCCGCTGCTGCATCTCGACGAAGCGCATGCGCGCAGCATCCAGGGGCCGGCGACCATGGACGGCATCGGGCCGACGCAGGGCTGGGAAATCTACTGGATGGAAGTCGACGTGAAGCGGCGGCGCGGCGCGCCCTGGGCTGCGCCGGTGCCGATCGAGATCGCCGGCAAGGTGCGGCATCTTTCGGCGGCGGAGTAGCCGTCATTGCGAGCGAAGCGACGCAATCCAGCTCTTCGCCGCGAACTGGATTGCTTCGTCGCTTGCTCCTCGCAATGACGCACTGGTACGGGGATACGCGTTGAGTTTCGTCGAGCGTCACGGCCTGTGGTCGGCTGAGCAGAAGGAGGCGGCGGGCCGCCTCGCCCGCATCGTCGAGGAGCGCAAGCTCGAAGTCATCCGCCTCGCCTTTCCGGACCAGCACGGCATTTTGCGCGGCAAGACGCTGATCGCCAGCGAAGCGGTAGCTTCGCTCGAAAGCGGCTGCTCCTTCACGACGACCCTGCTCGCCAAGGACACCGCGCACCGCACGGCCTTTGCCACGTTCACCGCCGGCGGCGGCTTCGGCATGAAGGAGATGGAGGGCGCCGCCGACGCGCTGATGGTCGCCGACCCCACAACCTTCCGCGTGCTGCCGTGGGCGCCGACCACGGGATGGGTGTTGTGCGACATCTATTTCAATGACGGCCGGCCGGTGCCGTTTGCCACGCGCCATCTCTATCGCGGCGTGCATCGAGAAACTCGCGAAACGCGGCTACGACTTCGTCGCCGGGCTCGAGGTCGAATTCCATCTCTTCAAGCTGGAAGACGCGCACATGGCGCCGGAGCATGCCGGCCAGCCCGGCACTCCTCCCGCGGTGAGCCTGCTCTCGCACGGCTATCAGTACCTGACCGAGCAGCGTTTCGACCAGATGGAGCCGGCGCTCGAAATCATCCGCCGCGACGTGCTCGCGCTGGGGCTGCCCTTGCGCTCGACCGAGGTCGAGTACGGGCCGAGCCAGTGCGAATTCACCTTTGCACCGACCAAGGGCCTCGCGCCCGCCGACAACATGGTGCTGTTCCGCTCCGCGGTGAAACAGATCGCGCGGCGCCACGGCTATCACGCCACCTTCATGTGCCGGCCGAAGCTGCCGAATATCTTTGCCAGCGGCTGGCATCTGCACCAGTCGCTGGTGTCGCGCGACACGGCGAGAACGCCTTCATGACGAAGGACAACGACGAGACGCTGAGCGCGTTCGGCAAGCACTATCTCGCCGGTTTGCTCGAACACGCCCGCGCATCGACCGTGTTCACCACGCCGACCATCAACGGCTACAAACGCTACCGCTCCTATTCGCTGGCGCCGGACCGCGCGATCTGGGGCCGCGACAATCGCGGCGTGATGATCCGCGTGCTCGGCGGTCCCGGCGAAGCGGCGACGCGGCTGGAGAACCGGATCGGCGAGCCCGCGGCCAATCCGTATCTCTACATGGCCTCGCAAATTCTTTCCGGCCTCGACGGCGTCGACCGCAAGCTCGATCCCGGCCCGTCCGCCGATGCGCCCTACGAGACCAAGGCCGCGCTGCTGCCGAAGACGTCTGCGCGAGGCGGTGTCCGCGCTGAGCGACGATCCGTTCTTCCGCGACGCGCTGGGCGCGGCGTTCGTGGACTACTACGTCCACATCAAGAATTTCGAGATCGAACGTTTCCAGGCCGAAGTGTCGGACTGGGAGCACCGCGAATATTTCGAGATGTTTTGAGGGGCCTCTCAGCCTTCCTCACGACGTTCAATGACGTCGGACAGAATGCGGCTGGTGAGGGATGGCGCTGTCGGCTCGCCCGCGCGATTGTCGTCGCGATCGACCACAACGCTGCCACTGGGAATCGAGAGAATTTCCTCGACCAGCCCGACGGCATTGCTCAGGGGCTTGGCTTTCAGCGGCGTCGGCGGAGGCGGCTTCTTGTCGTAACGGCTGGCGAGGTCGAGCAGCCGCCGCTTGGTATGAGGGTCGGCCCTCTCGGCGAGGTCCCGGACCGTCTTGGCGCGGTCGTGAAAGAATTGCTCGTTCATATCCAAACCTTGAAAGCAACATTATATGCGACGTGCCGTCAGGGGTGTTGGTGTTGAACTCCGTATGGTTAAGCGTGCCGGGCTTTATTAAGCATCAAAAGCCGGCCATTTTCGGGCTAAATCCCCAGATACCGGTGCTGCAGCTCCGGTTCCGCGAGCAGCTGCTCGGACGTGCCGCTCCACACGGTGCGGCCGCGCTCGATCATGTAGTGGCGGTCGGCGATTTTGGCGAGATTGCCGACGTTCTTGTCGATGACCAGCACGGACTGGCCCTGCCCCTTCAGCATCGACAGGCAGCTCCAGATTTCCTCGCGGATCAGCGGCGCAAGGCCTTCGGTGGCCTCATCGAGGATCAGCAGCATCGGATTGGTCATCAGCGCGCGGCCGATCGCGAGCATCTGCTGCTCGCCGCCGGACAGCGTGACGCCCATGTTGCCGGAGCGCTCCGACAGGCGCGGAAACAGCGCGTAGATCTTTTCCAGCGTCCACGGGTCCTTCACGCCGAGGCGATTGCCCGAGGCGGCGACGAGATTTTCGCGCACGGTGAGGTTCGGGAAAATCTGCCGGCCCTCGGGCACCAGGCCGATGCCGAGCTGCGCGATCTTGTAGGACGGCAGCGTGCGCACGTCCTCACCGGCAAAGCGGATGGCGCCGGCGCGCGCGGGCGTCAGGCCCATGATGGAGCGGATGGTGGTGGTCTTGCCCATGCCGTTGCGGCCCATCAGGGCGATCATCTCGCCCGACTTGATGGTGAGCTGCAGGCCGAACAGCACCTGGCTTTGGCCGTAGCAGGTCTCGATGCCATCGACTTCCAAAAGCGTATCAGCCATCCTTTTGTCAGCCATGGCGCGTCACCGCATGCTGGTCGCCGAGATAGGCGCGCTTGACTTCCTCGTTGTTGCGGATCTCGTCCGGCTTGCCGCAGGCAATCAGGCGGCCATAGACCAGCACGCTGATGCGATCGGCCAGCGCAAACACCGCTTCCATGTCGTGCTCGACCAGCACGACGGTGACTTCCTTGCGCAACTCCTTGAGCAGCGCGACCATGCGCTGGGACTCGGTGATGCCGAGGCCGGCCATCGGCTCGTCGAGCAGCAACAATTGCGGTTTGGTCGCGAGCGCGACCGCAAGCTCGAGCTCGCGCTGCTCGCCATGGCTGAGTTCGGAGACCGGCACGTCGGCGCGTTTTGCCAGACCAACCCGCGCCAGCGCGGCATGTGCGGCCTCGCGCAGCGCTGCTTCCTTCCGCGCGTTGGCCCAGAAGCGGAAGGAGTGGCCGGCATGCGCTTGCGCTGCGAGCGCGACATTGTCGGCGGCGGTAAAGTCGCGCAGCAGCGAGGTGATCTGGAACGAGCGCGCCAGCCCGAGCCCGCTGCGCCGGTAGGGCGGCAGGCCCGTGATGTCCTGTCCGGCGAAATGAACGGCGCCGGAGTTCGGCATCAACTGCCCGGTGAGCTGGCTGATCAGCGTGGTCTTGCCGGCGCCGTTGGGGCCGATGATGGCGTGCAGTTCGCCGGGTACGACCTCCAGCGAAAGATTGTCGGTGGCGACGAGGCCGCCGAACCGCCGCGTCAGGTTTTCGACGCGCAACAGGGGATCAGCCACGGGAAAACCTCCCCAGCAGGCCCATGATGCCGCCGCGCGCGAACAGCACGATGAGCAGCAGCAGCGGGCCCATGATCATCGCCCAGTATTCGGTGACCTGCGACAGCAGCTCTTCCAGCACCAGGAACACGATGGCGCCGATGACTGGGCCGAACAGCGTGCCCATGCCGCCCAGGATCACCATCACCATGAGGTCGCCGGAGCGGGTCCAGTACATCACGGCGGGGCTGATGAAATCAGTGTTGTTGGCGAGCAGTGCGCCGGCCAGGCCGCAGATGGTGCCAGAGATCACGAAGCAGACCAGGCGGTAGCGGTTGGCGTGAAAGCCGATCGCCTGCATGCGCTGCTCGTTGGAGCGCACGCCCTGCACGACGAGGCCGAAGCGCGAATTGACGATGCGCCAGATCAGATAGATGCCGCCGAGCAGGCAGGCGAGGCACACATAGTAGAACTGCGTGCGGCTGGAGAGATCGACCAGCGCACCAAAATTGCTGCGCTTGTAGATGGTCAGCCCGTCGTCGGCACCATAGCGCGACAGCGAGGAAGCGATGTAATAGGCCATCTGCGCGAAGGCGAGCGTGATCATGATGAAATACACGCCGCGGGTGCGCAGACTGAGCGAACCGATGACCAGCGCGAACAGGGCGGATGCGAGCAGCGCCACCGGCCACTGGATGAAGCCGGAGCCGACGCCCTCGAAGGCGAGAATGCCG
Organism: uncultured Alphaproteobacteria bacterium; assembly: GCA_963726865.1. GTDB lineage: Bacteria > Pseudomonadota > Alphaproteobacteria > Rhizobiales > Xanthobacteraceae > Bradyrhizobium. The sequence goes on from CAVSEE010000023.1 coordinate 142,840, forward strand.
ACGGCGTAGCCGCCGATACCGAGATAGGCGGCGTGGCCAAAGCTCATCATGCCGCCATAGCCCATGATGAGATTGAGCGATACCGCAGCGAGCGCCAGGATGACGATGCGGGTGAACATCGTCAGGATGAATACCTTGCCCGTCAGCGCCGAATAGACCGGCAGCAGCACGAGGCCGGCCACCACCAGCGCGACGACGATATTGCGCAGATTGAGGGCAGACTTCATCGCTTCGCGGCCGGAAACAGCCCCTCCGGCCTCACGACCAGCACGATGGCCATCAGGAGATAGATCAGCATCGACGACAGCGCGGGCGCCGCGGTGGAGGCCGCAGTGGAGCTCAAGACCTTGCGCAGCAGGTCCGGCAGGAAGGCGCGGCCCATGGTGTCGATGATGCCGACAAAGATCGCGGCCATGAAGGCGCCGCGGATCGAGCCGATGCCGCCGATCACGATGATGACGAAGGCGAGGATCAGAATGTTCTCGCCCATGCCGATCTGCACGGTGAGGATCGGCGCCTGCATCAGTCCGGCAAGACCGGCGAGCGCGGCACCAAGGCCGAACACCAGCGTGAACAGCAATTTGATGTTGATGCCGAGCGCGCCGATCATCTCGCGGTTGGAGGCGCCGGCCCGGATCAGCATGCCGAGGCGCGTGCGCATCACCACGACATAAAGAAGCGCCGCGACCAGCAGCGCCACCGCGATGATCGACAGCCGATAGGCGGGATAATAGACGCCGGGCAGGATCTGCACCGGCACCGTCAGCCAGACCGGCAGCGGCAGCGCGAGGCCCGCCGGACCCCATATCAAGCGCACTGCGTCATTGAAGAACAGGATCAGCCCGAAGGTCGCCAGCACGTGGTCGAGATGGTCGCGGCCGTAGAGATGTCTGAGCGCGACGAATTCCAAGGCGATGCCGAGCAGCAGCGTGGCGCCGAGCGCCAGCACCGCGCCGAGGATGAAATTGCCGGTCCAGGCCACGAAGGTCGCGGCGAAATAGGCGCCCATCATGTAGAGCGAGCCGTGGGCGAGATTGACGAAGTCCATGATGCCGAACACCAGCGTCAGTCCCGCCGCCAGCAGGAACAGCAGCAGGCCGAACTGCAGTCCGTTGAGAAATTGTTCGACGACGAGCAGCATGGGCCCCAGAGCCTGGCGAGAAACCTAAAAAATCAGCGGCAGCGCGTACGCACTGCCGCTTATTGTTGTTGGGCGCTTCATCTCACGCAAGGGCACAGGACGCCGCGGAAGACCATACGCCGGAGGATCCGACCTTACTTCATCGGGCACTTGTCGTGGAAGCGGTCCTGGTCGTCCTTGACGATGGTGGCGACCGTTTTCAGCGAGAGCTGGCCGTCGGCGTCCTTGACCACGTCCTGCAGGTAGAAATTCTGGATCGGGAAGTGGTTGTTGCCGTATTTGAACGGACCGCGCAGCGACTTGAAGCTGGCCTTCTCCATCGCGGCCTTCATCTCGTCCTTCTTGGTCATGTCGCCCTTGACCGCGACCACCGCGCTGTTGATCAGCTGCGCGGCGTCATAGGACTGCGCGCCGTAGAAGCTCGGACGCAGGCCGGTGTACTTCTTGCGATAGTCGGCGACGAACTTCTTGTTCTCCTCGTTGGGCAGGTCGTTGACCCATTCCTGCGCGCCGGGCACGCCGAGCGCGTTGTCCTTCTGCAGCGGCAGTGTCGTTTCGTCGATGGTGAAGGCGGTATAGAGCGGCATCTGCTGCTTGAGGCCGGCCTGGGCGTACTGGTTGAGGAACTGCACGCCGGCCGCGCCCGGATAGAACACGAAGATCGATTCCGCGCCGGAAGCCTTGGCCTTGGTGAGCTCGGCGGAAAAATCGAGCTGGCTCGGCCAGACCGTATATTCCTCGCCCTTGACCTCGCCCTTGAAGGTGCTCTTGACGCCCGCGAGCATGTCCTTGCCGGCCGCGTAGTTCGGGCCGATCAGAAACACCGACTTGACGCCCTTCTGGTTCATGTAGGTGCCCATCGCCTGCGGCGTCTGGTCGTTCTGCCAGGAGGTCGAGAACACGTAGGGCGAGCACAGTTCGCCCGCGATCTGCGACGGGCCGGCATTGGCGAAGATCAGAAAGGTCTTCGAATCAACCGCGGTCTTCAGCGAGGCCAGCAGCACGTTCGACCAGATATAGCCGGCGATGAAATCGACCTTGTCGGACTGGATCAGCTTTTCGGTCTTCTGCTTGCCGACGTCGGGCTTCTGGCCGTCGTCCTCGTAGATCACCTCGACGGGGATGCCGCCCATCTTGCGGCCCATGTGGTCGAGCGCGAGCTCGAAGGAATTGCGCATGTCGTTGCCGATGACGGCGGTCGGACCGCTCAAGGTCGTCACAAAGCCGATCTTGATCGTGTCGGCCGCGCCTGCGGGCTGCGCCAGCGCCAGAGCGGCGATACCCGCCAGCCAGAATGCCTTTTTCATATTTGTTTTCCCCTCCCTGTTGATCGATCCGGGTCCCGCTCCGGCAGCGGTGCCGGGTGCGCGGGCCTTTATAAGAGACGTGTTTTGTGCGCAAAGGCGATGGTCCCCAGCAAGCACGAACCGAAGACCCTCACTTGAACCTTCGGCCTATACCTCAACGGGCTGCACCATAATTCAGGGGATGCGGGGAAATCAAGAATTATAGTGCCGGTTTTGCGGACGGCGTTGTCGCACGCAGCGCGCTGCGAAACGGCGGGGGTTGCCGCTACTCCGTCTTCTGCACCAGGTACTCGGCGCCATCGAGGACGTAGGTCGCGTAACGAAAATCGCGGATGGTCGCGACCTTGTTGCCGTCCCAGCCGAGCAGCATGAAATAGATTGGCGGCGCATCGCCCGCGTCCGGAGCGAACACCAGGATGGCCGGCCGGCCCTCGACCAGTCCGGGCACCAGGCGCCAGTCGCGGGCGAATGAATAGTTGCCGAAATATCTGCTGACCTCGGCCTTGCCGCGCGCGCGCGTCTTGTTGACAAGCTCGAGCCTGACGTCGTCGGCGATCATGGCGCGGATGGCATCGAAATCGCGCGCGTTAAAATGCGCGACATAGGCGGCGAGTTGCGTCCGCTCGGCCTCCGACAGGCTTGGCTGCGGCGCTTCCTCGGGCTCGGAAGCAAGTTCGCGCAGCCTCGCACGGCCCCGATGCAGCGAGGCCTTCACCGCGGGCAGGCTCGAACTCCATGATGCCGCAGACTTCGCGCAAGGAGAGGCCGAGTACATCCGACAGGATCACGCAGGCGCGCTGCGTCTCCGGCAACCGCATGAAGGTGCGCATGGAGGCATTGGCGATCTGGCGGCTCGTGACCGCATCGATGTCGTCGGCGATCATGTCGAGCTCCGCGTCCTTGAAAAGGACCGACTGCCGGTTGCGCCTGCGCAGGAAATCCAGCGCCGTGTTGTGCGCGATGCGGAACAGCCAGCCCTCGGGGTTCTGCAGCGGCCCCGCGGCAGCAAAGGCTTCCACCGCCTTGACCAGCGCATCCTGCAGCACATCCTCGCCATCGATGACGGAGCCGACCATGCGCGCGCAGTAGCGATGCAGTCTTGACCGCATCGTCCGCAGCAGAAGATCGAGATCGACCGGACCCGGCGCCGCGGCCGGCGATGTCATCATATCTGGCATCACGCCTCGTTCAGCATCCTGTAATTACCGACCACGACGGCATTGCGCGGCGCCGGCGGCTCGACGCAGCGCTCGCGGATGCCGGCCTGGAATTCAGCGAACGCCTTCAGCTTCGGGATCGCGCTGGAGCCGTCCTCCGCCGCCGTCTCGACGATATGGACAAAACTGTCATCCTCGAGCCGCAGGGTAAGATAGCGCACGCCCTCGGGCTGCGCAGCCTGCAATTCCGCAAACACCGCCTTCACCAGCTCGGCATTTCGGTCGGCGGCGTCGGGCCTGGTCTTGTAGCGGATCACGGTGCGTCTCATAGCGGGCTCCTGCTTGGGGTATCCAGCTGCAGGGACGTTTGGCGGGGACCGAAGGATTCCCTGCCCGCACGATTTATTTCCGATAGCGCGGCGTTATCGCCCGATAGGCGAATGCGGCTTGGAACATCCGGCCAAATGCCTACATAATCCGTAGCGAAGCGGAGGTCCGACCCGATGAGCGAAGCGCCGTCAAAACCCCATCACGTGGTGATCGTCGGCGCCGGTTTTGGCGGGCTGGAGACCGCTTTCCGGCTGGCCGGCGCGCCGGTGTCGATCACCATGATCGACCGTCGCAACCATCATCTGTTCCAGCCCCTGCTCTACCAGGTCGCGACCGCCTCGCTCGCCACCTCCGAGATCGCCTGGCCGATCCGCTATCTCCTGCGCGACCGTCCCGAAGTCACGACACTGTTTGCCAACGTCAATGGCGTCGACGCGGCGGGAAAGCGCGTGCTGCTCGAGGACGGCGGCGCGATTACCTACGACACGCTGGTGCTCGCCACCGGCGCGCGCCATGCCTATTTCGGCCATGACGAATGGGAGCCGTTCGCACCTGGCCTGAAGACGCTGGAGGATGCCACGACCTTGCGGCGGCGCATCCTGGTGGCCTTCGAGCGCGCCGAGCGCGAGAGCGATCCGGACAAGCGCGCGGCGCTCCTGACCTTCGTCATCGTCGGCGCGGGACCGACCGGCGTCGAGATGGCCGGCACCATCTCCGACATGGCGCGCGACACGCTGCCGCCGGACTTCCGCAACATCGACACGACAAAAGCGCGCGTCGTGCTGATCGAGGCGGGACCGCGCGTGCTTGCCGGATTTCCCGAGGACCTGTCGGCCTATGCGCAACGCTCGCTGGAAAAGCTCGGCGTCGAGGTGATGCTGGGCGAGGCCGTCACCGAATGCTCGGCCGAAGGCGTGATCTATGGCGGCAAGCGGCTCGCCGCCCGCACGCTGATCTGGGCCGCGGGCGTGCGCGCCTCGCGCGCCGCCGAATGGCTCGATGCGCCGCGCGACCGCGCCTATCGATTGCAGGTCGAGCCTGATCTGACCGTGCCCGGCCATCCCGACATCTTTGCCGTCGGCGACACCACCACCATCAAGGCTCCCGACGGCAATCCGGTGCCCGGCATTGCGCCGGCCGCCAAGCAACAGGGGCGTTACGTCGCCGCTACCATCAGGGCGCGGCTGGCCGGCAAAACCTTGCCGCCGTTCCGCTACAAGCACGCCGGCAGCCTCGCCCAGATCGGCAAGCGGCTCGCGGTGATCGATTTCGGCAAATTCAAGCTGCGCGGCACGATCGCATGGTGGATCTGGGGCATCGCCCACATCTACTTCCTGATCGGGCTGCGCCACCGCCTCAGCGTCGCGCTGAGCTGGCTGTGGATTTATCTCCGCGACCAGCGCCCCGCCCGGCTGATCACGCAAGGCAGCAGCAAGGTGACGAGCTAGCTGATCCGCCTTGACGTCCATCGCGCGGCTGCCATGCTGGCAGGATCGCGAGACAAATACGCGGACGCCACATGAGGAGGAAGCAATGCCGGGTTTACCGATCGATGCGCGCGCGTGGACATTGCTGATCCCGCTGGTCATTGCCCTTCCTGCCGAAGCGATAGCCGCCAAAATGAAGGGCGATGCCGCGGCCACCTGCAGCGGCCTTGCCGGGCCTGCAGACAACGCCGTAAAGATCGACTCCGCCGCGATGCAGGCGCCCTCGCCGATGGCGGTCGCCGAGAAGGGGCCGACGCCCTCCGGCCGCGTCACGCCGGCCAACCCCGAATTCTGCAAGGTGCTCGGTCATATCGACCCGACCGATCCCAATGCGCCGCCGATCCGCTTCCAGGTCAACCTGCCGGTGGAGTGGAACGGCCGCTCGCTGCAATATGGCGGCGGCGGCTTCAACGGCGTGCTGATCATCAGGCCTTGCGCTGCCGCCGGCCTCGCCGTTCGGCGCGGCCTCGCCGCTGGCGCGGGGCTTTGTCACCTATGGCACGGATTCCGGCCACGAGACCAAGCCCGGCGAGCCGCCACAGCTGTTTGCGCTCAATGACGAGGCGTTCGAGAACTTTGCGCACAAGTCCTACAAGAAAGTGCGCGACGCGGCCGTGGCGCTGATGCTGCGCGCCTACGGCAATCCGCCGGCAAAGCTGTATTTCATGGGATCGTCCGGAAGGCGGGCGCGAGGGGCTGACCATGGCGCAGCGCTATCCCGACGATTTCGACGGCATCTTCGCGCGCGTGCCCGTGATCAACTGGGCCGGGCTGCAGCATGCCGGCACGACCGCGGGCCTCGCCACCATGGGTGACGGCTGGATCCGCCCCGCGCAGGTCGAGCTGGTGGCGAAGGCCGTGCTGGCGGCGTGCGACAAGGCCGACGGCTCGGACGACGCGCTGGTGCAGGACCCGGTCGGCTGCAAGGCGAAATTCCGAGCCGACACGTTGCGCTGCGCCACGGGCCAAAGCGGCGACGATTGCCTGAGCGAGCCGCAGATTACGGCCATCAACGCCCTGCATGCGACCTACAAGTTTCCGTTTCCGCTCGCCAACGGCCTCGACGATTATCCGGGCTGGGGCGTGTCGGGCGAGAACACGCCGAGCTTCGGCCCGACCGGCGGCTGGAAGGCGTGGTGGCTCGGCACCGACGCCGCCCGCGCAGCCGCCCGCGCCGAGCAATGGCATTGCCTGGGTCTACGGCGCCGGCGGCATGCAATATGTGTTCGCGCGCGATCCGAAGCTCGACGTCACCAAATACAGACCGGAGGATTACAAGGCGCGCGTGCTCCAGGTGTCGGAGCTGATGGATTCGACCAATCCCGATCTTTCCCGCTTCGCCGCACGCGGCGGCAAGGTCGTGATCCTCGAACACATGGCCGATTACGCCCAGAGCCCGTATGCCGGCATTCGCTATTTCGAGAATGTGCAGGGCAAGCTCGGCAAGGAGAAGACGGCCGAATTCGCGCGTCTCTACACCGCGCCCGGCGTCGATCACGTCGGCTCGGGCGCGCCCGCCAATGTCGACATGCTCAGCGTGCTGGTCGACTGGGTGGAGAACGGCAAGGCGCCCGGCGATCTCGAAGTGACGGAGCAGAAGGTCGAAGCGCCCGCCTTCGAAACCCTGCGCGCGCTGCCGCTGTGCCAGTGGCCGGCCTGGCCGCATTATCAGGAGGCCCAGGTCAATCAGGCCAGAAGTTTCTACTGCGCGCCGTAGTTCTCGTCATGGCCGGGCTTGTCCCGGCCATCCACCTCACCGACACACAAGAACGTGGATGCCCGGGACATCCAGCGCGAAGACGCGCTTCGCGCTTTTGCCCGGGCATGACGGCTGTTGTGCTTGATGGCTACTTCACCAGCGAGCACCCGCCGTCCGCCAGCGGACGGAACGCCTGCTCGGCCGAAATCGTCGAGATCAGCTTGTAATAGTCGTAGGGATATTTCAACTCCTCCGGCTTCTTCACCTCGAACAGATACATCGGATGGATCACGCGGCCGTCCTGGCGGATGGCGACGTCGCCGAACAGCTTGTCCTTGCCTTTGAACTTCTTCATCTGCGGGACGACGTCCTGGGCCGCATCGCTGCCGGTGGCGGCCACCGCGTTGAGATAGGCGAGCGTGGAGGCGTAGACGCCGGCCTGGTTGGCGCTCGGCATCTTGCCGTTCATGCCCGGCCGCGCCGCAAAGCGCTTTGCGAAAGCGCGGGTGTCGTCATCCATGTCCCAGTAGAACGCCTCGAGGATCTGCAGGCCCTGCGCGACCTTCAGTCCCATGCCGTGCACGTCGTTGACGAACAGCAGGAACGCCACCATGGACTGGCCGCCCTGCTGGATGCCGAACTCGGCGGCCTGCTTCACCGCGTTGATGGTGTCGCCGCCGGCGTTGGCGAGCCCAATCACCTTGGCCTTGGAGTTCTGCGCCTGCAGCAGGAACGAGGCGAAGTCGGAGGTGCCGAGCGGATGCTTGCTGGAGCCCAGCACCTTGCCGCCGTGCTTCTCGATGTAGTTGGTGGCTTCGGCCTCGATGCCCTGGCCGAGCGCGTAGTTGACCGTGATGAAGTACCAGTCCTTGCCGCCGCGCGCCATCATCGCCGACGCCGTGGTGTTGCCGGTGGCCCAGGCATCGTTGACCCATTGAATGGTGTTGGGCGAGCAGGCCTTGCCGGTGAGGTCGGAGCTGGCGGTCGATGACGCCAGGAACGTCATCTTGGTGTCGCGCACCAGCGAGTTGATGGTGAGGCCGACGGCCGAGTTCGGCACGTCGACGATGGCATCGACGCCGTCGACGTCGAGCCATTTGCGCGCGATCGCCGAGCCGACGTCGGCCTTGTTCTGGTGATCGGCGTAGACGATCTCGACCTTGATGCCCTTGCCGCCGCCGTTGAAATCTTCCGCCGCCATGCGCGCGGCCTCGACCGAGCCCATGCCGTTGGTGTCCTGGAAAATGCCGGAGATGTCGTTGAGCACGCCGACGCGCACGATGTCGCCGGAGATTTCGCGCCTGCGCGAGCCGATGCGACGCAGGACAGCGCGAGCGCCGCAGTAAGACCGATTGAAACTTCTCATGATTTCTTCCCCTCGAATTTTGTGCTCTGTGTCGAGTACGCCGCTTGAATCGTGATCGGCAGGCTTTCGAGGCCGCGCAGCGTGTTGTTGTAGCGGCGCTTCACCTCGCCGGTGATCTCGATCGATTGCCGACCTTGCGCGCCAGCGCCGCCATCATCACCTCGCCTTCGAGGCGGGCGACGAGCTGGCCGACGCACATGTGGATGCCGGAGCCGTAGCCGACATGGCCGGAGGTGCGGCGGGTGATGTCGTAGCTGTCGGCATTCTCCCAGCGGCGCGGATCGCGGTTGGCGGCGGCCGAGGAACATCAGCACCTTCTCGCCCTCGCCGATCACGTGGCCGCCGATCTCGACCTCGCGCGTCGTGGTGCGGAAGAAGGTCTGCACCGGGCTTTCGAAGCGGACCGCTTCCTCGAAGGCGTTGCGCGCCAGCGATCGGATCGGCGCGCAGTCTTCGCGAACTGTTCGGGGAAGCGCGCCAGGCAATAGACGGCGGCGCCGATGCCGTTGACGGTGGTATCGATGCCGGCCGAGAGCAGCGAACGCACCAGCAGCGGCGCCTCCTGATGCGGTGATCTCGCCGGCGTCGACGCGGTCATGGATGCAGGCGCCGAACCCGCCGGGCGCGAGATTTTCGCGCTGGCATTGCTCGGCGACATAGGCCTGGTGCGGCGCCGAGCGCTCGATCGCTTCCTTGCGCAACTCGTTCGGCGGTCCGAAGGCGTTGAACACGAGGCTGGCATAGGGAAGCAGATTCTCGCGCCCCTCCTGCTTCAGCCCCATCGCGTCGGGGAAGACCGAGAGCGGATAGGCTTCCGCAAGATCGGCGATGGCGTCAAAACTGCCGCGGGCCAGCAACTCATCGACCTTGGCTTCGGCGAGCGCGGTGAAGTGAGCCGCGCAGCGGCCTCATCGCGGTCGCCGACAGCACCTGGTTCAGCACCGCGCGCGTGCGCGTATGCGCCGGCGGATCGGCCTCCAGGATGAGGCTCGCCGGCCGCCAGGGCTTCTCCTTGGCAAAATCGCTCAGGCCCACGCCGCGGCTCGAGCAGAACGTCTGCGGATCGTTCAGGACGGCATGCACCTGCTCATAGCGCGCCACGCCGTAGACGCCCCATTTGTCGAGATAGACGACGGGTCCGGCCTCGCGCAGCTTCTCGTGGGTCGGAAACGGGTCGGCAAAGAACTCGATCGAGAACGGATCGAAGTCGAGATGCGGAGGGATGTCGGTCGTTGCAATGGCGGTCATGGGGACCTCCTGCAGTTTGTTCTTGCGGAGCGGTATGCGGTGTCTCTATGTCTGGGGCCGCAGAAAGTCTTCGAAATGGCCATGAGCAGGAACAGACAGGCGCGCAACTTGCGGTCCCCGGCGGCGGGCAGAGACGCGAAGGTCGAACAGGTGCTCGATCTCGACCGCTACGTTCCGGCGCTGGTCACCTTCATCGCCAACAAGCTGTCGCGCAGCGCGACCGTGCTCTACCAGAAGCGCTTTGCCGTCAACATCACGGAATGGCGCATCCTGGCGCTGCTGGCGATCGAGCCGACAATTTCCGCCGCGCGCATCTGCCACGTCATCGGCTTCGACAAGGGTCCGGTCAGCCGCACGCTGGCGGCGATGGAGGACGCGCGGGCTGGTCGCCATCAAGGCCGACCGCGAGGATGGGCGCACCTATGCGATCTCGCTGACCGCGAAGGGCGCGGCGACCCACGACAAGGTGATTGCAGTGGCGCTGGAACGCGAGCGCCGCCTGTTGTCCTGCCTGAGCAAGGCGGAACGCGAAACCCTGATCGCGCTGCTGCGGCGCGTGCACGGCAATCTCGACGCCGTAAAGGGCGCAGGCGAAGCCGACGACGCCTGAACGCGGCGAGCAGCCGCGCCGCCGTCCGACATCCCGATGCTGCGAAAGATACGCACGCGCGACACCGCATCGCGCGGGCGAACACGCCCGGACATCCTTATCCTCCCCTGCGGCCCGGCCTTGCCGGCTTCTTGCCTCGGCGCCGCTTTGGAAGAACGCTCTCACAAATTAGTTGCTTTGGCAACATAAATGGCGAGCAGGTTCCGCCCGCGGTCGGCGGCATCGAAACTGCAAAAAGGTGAGGCGCCCTGCCCTATCCGGCGCAGCCGATCCAGGCGCGCGAGGCGTCATCGTCGAGGACGGCCACCGCCGCCGCGCGCCGCGTCAGCACGGCGCGCTGGTTGATGTAACCCTTGTCGGTGATCTCGCCGCCGTCGACGGAGGCGGGCTCAGTAAGCAGCAGCGCGCGCGTGGCGTGGCCGGAGGAATTCGGCGATTGCGCCTTCAGCTTTGCAAGGCCCTGCGCGATCGCGGTGCGCACCTTGTCGTGACCGATCACGTCCTCCGCGCTCGCCTGCTCCGGCAAGCCGGCATGGGCGCGGCACGCGGGAATGTTCGCAAAGACCAGGAAGCGCACTTCATCGCGGCCGTGGCCGGTGACGACGATGTCCTGCGCCAGCGGCGCGAGCGCGGCAATGCCGGCGACGCGCAGCGTGCCGACGCTGACCCAGGTGCCGGAATTGAGCTTGAAGTCTTCGGCGACGCGGCCGTCGAAGAACAGCCCGAGTTCGGGACGCGCGGGATCGGCGAATTTGACGGCGTCGCCGATCAGGTAGAAGCCCTCTGCATCGAAGGCCTGCGCCGTCAGCTCCGGCGCCTTCCAGTAGCCGGGCGTGACGTTGGGTCCGCGCACGCGCACCTCGAGCTTGTCGCCCGAGGGCACCAGCTTCAGCTCGGTGCCCGGAATCGGCACGCCGATATTGCCGGAACGTTTGGCCAGGAAATGACAATCGGTGGCGAGCGGCGAGGTTTCGGTCGACCCCCAGGCCGACACCATCGGCAACTTTCGGCCGACGGTCGCAATCGAGAGCTCTTCGAGCGCGTCCCACAGATTCTGCGGCAGCGCCGCGCCGGCATAGAAGGCGAATTTGACCTCGGAGAAGAATTTCCGGCGCAGTTCCTCGTCGCCACGCAGCGCCGCGATCAGCATGTCGAAGCCGCGCGGCACGTTGAAATAGACCGTCGGCATCACGCTGCGCAAATTCGCCAGCGAGGTATTGAACAGCCCCGGCGCCGGCTTGCCGCCATCGACATAGAGCGTGCCGCCATTGCGCAGCACCAGGTTGAAATTGTGGTTGGCGCCGAAGGTGTGGCTCCAGGGCAGCCAGTCGAGAATGACGAGGTCTTCGCCGGCGCCTTCCAGGAAAGTCCAGGTCTGCGCCTTGGCCTGCTGGCTCGATGTCAGCATGCGCTGGGTGTTGATGACGGCCTTCGGCGTGCCGGTCGAGCCCGAGGTGAACAGGAATTTTGCGATCGTGTCCGGCGTCACCGCCGCGAAGGCTTTTGCGACGTCCGGCGTCTCCGGCGTCGAAGCCACCGAGCGGAAGGAGATGGCGTCAGCGTCGCGCACCGCCACTGACGATCTTTGCCCGATGCAGCGGCTGGATCGCTGCGAGCGCCGCAGCAAAGGGTTTTGTGCCGGAGACATAGATCGCGCCGGGCTCGAGCAGCGCGATCATGCTCCTGAGCTTGTCGAAATCCCGCGACATCAGCGAATAGGCCGGCGAGATCGCCGCCACGGGCACGCCGGCATGCATGGCGCCGAGCGCCAGCAGCGCATGATCGACGCTGTTGTCGGAGAGCACGGCCAGCGGATGCTCGGCGCTCAGGCCCTGCGCGAGAATCCAGGCGGCGATGGAACGCACCTGCTTCAGCGCATCGCCATAAGTCACCGTCGTCCACGGCGCATCGCCCGCGCGCTCGCCGAGAAAAATGCGCGCCGGCGCCACGCGCGCCCAATGCTCCAGCCAGTCGCCGACGCAGCGCGCGGCCGGCTGCAACGGCGTCGTTGACCTCACGATGACAGAACCGTCGGCGCGGCGTTCGGCGGCGATGGCGGGAGTCGCAAACAGGCTGGCGGGATCATCCGCGCGGACGGCGGCCATCGTCATGATTTCCTCTCCTCGCCCGGTTCTTCGCCGAGCGGCAGGCCCGCAGCCTCGTGGCGGGCTGCCTTTGCGCAAATGTGGTGGGAAGAATTGTTGTCGTCAACAACAATCTTTCCCGATTCGTCCCGGCGCGCTACAAGGACGCAACCGGGGAGGAAGATTTGTCCAGCCATGCCGTCCGGCCGGGAGCGGGAACGCCGGCGCGCAACAGGCGTCCTGCCAAAGGCCCACAGCCGCGCAAGGAAGCGGATCGCGACATCGGACTCGACGCGCTGACGGGACACGCCGGCTATGCGGTGCGGCGCTTCCAGCTCTGGATATTCCAGGATTTCATCAAGACGCTGGCCGAGGTCGATATCCGGCCGACGCAGTATTCGGTGATGACGGTGATCGGCGCCAATCCCGGATCGACCCAGATGGCGGTTGCCAAGCGGCTCGGCATCGAGCGCGCGCGGCTGGTGCATCTGCTGAACAGCCTGGAGCGGCGCAAGCTGGTCAAGCGGGTGGCGTCCGCCACCGACCGCAGGTCCCATGCGCTGCATCTGACCGCGCACGGAGAGGCGCAGCTCGCCAGGTTCAAGCGGCTTGCGGCCGAGCACGAGCGGCACGTTGCCGAGAAGATCGGCAAGGAGAACCGCGAACGGCTGCTTCAGATTCTGTCGAGCTTTACCTGAGCCGCGGCGCCGACGATCACGCCGGCAAGATCTCCGTGATCAGGTCCCGGCCCTTCTTCACGGCCTGTTCCAGGCGCTCCTTCAGCGACATCGCCGGGCGCAGGTCGGACGATTCCAGGACATGAGACAGGTTTCCGCAGCTGGCGCGGCTGCGTTCGACCTCGGCTTCGAGCGCGGCTGCAACGGCAGCCATGGTATCGCGCAGCCGGGTGCCCCAATCGGAATTGCCAAGCTCGACGTTGGATTTTATCGCCTCCTCGATCGCATAGATTTCGCGCAGGATTCCCTTGGCGATGACAATGCGATTGTTCCTGAGGGCGACGCGCAGCAGCAGCTGCTTCTCGTCGATCTGGTCGAGCGCCATCGAGACCACAATGGCGTAAGGCGTGGCGGCAATCGCGGCGGCAGCCTTGCTTTCAACGGTCTTGGTGGCGAGATAGATCAATTGCCACGGCGTCTCCAGGCGCCTCGCAATCATCGTGAGCGCGAACGGCACGGCATCGGCGTGCTTGGCCTTGAATGCATTGAGCTGCTGCAGCACCTTGGCGAAAGCCTGCCCATCGAGCTTTTTGATCTTGGCGGGAAGCGCGGCGCCGAATGCGGCAAGCGCCTCGCTGTCGCGCAACACCGTGAACATCTTCGCGAAGTCGAGGAAGGTCGCCGGCGAACTCGTATACTTCTTGAGCCCTTGTTTCAGGTTCGCAACGCCTTCGGCCGAGCGGATCGTTCCGCCCAGATAGCCCAACACTTTCTTCCTGAAAGCGACGGCCAGCTTGTCGGCTTCCGGCCGGTTGTTGGCATCGATCGCCTTGCCCGCCTTGGTGACGTACTCCCGCGCCATCGTCGACAGCAGTTCTTCCGTCAGAATATCCCAGATCGGCCCAAGCGATCCGCGCGCAATCTGTCCGCTATTGGCACTTTCCGGGGCGCGGTCCACCAGCACGGCGTCCAGCGGCTGGAAGAAATAGCGGCCGGGATTTCCGATACGATCCTGAGCATGCCCGGCAGCAATGAGTTCGGTGCGAAGCGACGTGATCAGTTCTTCCAGGCGCGGAAGATCTTCGCCCTGCATATGCAACCGCTCGAGTTCGGCAAGCAGCCGCCAGCGTACCTGCGGCGCGAGCTGCGACAGGTACTGCTTGAGCTGGTCACTTGCACTGTTGGGTTGCGCCATGGATAGCGACACCTTTTCCGCGCACGTTTCTTGTGCGCGACACGAGGACTTCCGGTGATTGAATACCGGGAAAAGGTGAATTTCCGCCGAATGCGCAACCCGCAGTTTGACGGAACGCGCGCGCTGCAACCGGGCGCTGGACGAAGCGCCGCGCTGCCTATTTTATGGGCGAAAGCTGCCTCCGGCATACCAGATTGGCCGACCGCAATATATGTAACCAATTGATTTCAAAAATACATTTTCGACTCCGGGTGAAACCAGCCGGTGTACACAATGGCACATCGCTTGCTTCGATCCGGACGAAGGTGGCAAGGCGGATTTAACCGAAAGGGAGGCGTGACGTGCCTGAGACGATAGCCGCGATCGTGGCCGCGCATCGCGACGGATCGGCCTCGCCGGCGCAGACCGTGGCGCGCAGCTTCCGGCGCATCCGCGAGCACAATGATCCCGCGATCTTCATTTCGCTGCGAGACGAGAAGGAAGCGATCGCCGAGGCCGAAGGTCTCGCGGGAAAAGACGCGGCGAGCCTCCCGCTGCTCGGCGTGCCCGTTGCCGTGAAGGACAATATCGACGCCGCGGGACTGCCGACCACCGCTGCCTGCCCCGCCTTCGCCTACCAGCCGGCGCAGGACGCGACATCGGTCGCGAAACTCCGCGCGGCCGGCGCCATCGTCATCGGCAAGACCAACCTGGATCAGTTTGCGACCGGCCTCGTCGGCGTGCGCTCGCCCTATGGCATTCCCGTCAATCCGATCCGCAGCGATCTGGTGCCGGGCGGATCGAGCTCGGGATCGGCGGTCGCGGTCGCGGCGGGTCTCGTGCCGCTGGCGCTCGGCACCGATACCGCCGGCAGCGGCCGCGTGCCGGCCATGCTCAACAACATCGTCGGCTTGAAGCCGAGCCTCGGCCTGATCTCGACTGCCGGCGTGGTGCCGGCGTGCCGCACGCTCGATTGCGTCTCCGTGTTCTCGCTCACGGTCGACGACGCGATGACCGCGCTGCAGGTGATGGCGGGGCCGGATGCCGGCGATCCGTTCTCGCGCGACCGCCCGCTCCAGGGCCTGACGGCCTTTCCGCCAAAACTCCGGCTGGGCATTCCCCGCAACGGGCAACTGATCTTCTTCGGCGACAAGCATTCAGAGAAGGCTTACGGCGAGGCGCTGCAGCGCTTGATGGCGCTGGGCGCCGAGCTGGTCGAGTTCGATCTCGAGCCGTTTTACGAGACCGCGCGGCTGCTCTATGAGGGGCCGTGGGTGGCCGAGCGCTTTCTCGTCATCCGCAACCTGCTGGCGTCGTCGCCGGATGCGATCCACCCGGTGACGCGCGAGATCACGGCCGCGGGCGCGCGGCTCACCGCAGCCGAGACGTTTTCCGCGCTCTATCGCCTGCAGTCGCTGCGCGGCGTCGCGGCGCGCATCTTCGCCGAACTCGACGCCATCGTGCTGCCGACCGCGCCGACCGCCTATTCGACCGCGCAGGTGCTCGCCAATCCGATCGAGCTCAACAGCCGGCTCGGCACCTACACCAATTTCGTCAATCTGCTCGACCTCTGCGGCCTGGCGCTGCCGGCGGCGATGCGCGCGGACGGCATTCCGTTCGGCATCACGCTGCTGGCGCCGGCCGGCCATGACGCGCAGCTCGCCAGCATCGGGCGCGTGTTTCATGCGGACACAAAACTGACGGTCGGCGCCAAGGGAGTGCAGCAGCCGGCGCTCGCACCGCTTCCCGCCACCTCCGGCGACGAGATCGCGATCGCCGTGGTCGGCGCGCATCTCTCCGGCATGGCGCTGAACGGTGAACTGCAGGCGCTCGGCGGGCGTCTGCTGGAAGAGACCGTCACCGCGCCGGACTACAGGCTCTATGCGCTGGACACCACGCCGCCGAAACCCGGCATGCTGCGCATCGAAGCCGGCGCCGGCAGCACGATCAAGCTGGAGCTGTGGGCGTTGTCGGCGGCTGCCTTCGGCAAGTTCGTCGCCGCGATCCCGCCGCCGCTCTCGATCGGCACCATCCGCCTCGCCGACGGCCGCGGCGTGAAGGGGTTTCTTGGTCGAGCCGGCCGCCGTGACCGGCGCGCGCGACATCTCGTCGTTCGGCGGCTGGCGCGCGTTCGTGACGAAGCAGGCGGCGGAGTAACTACACCGACACCGCGTAGATCTCGTATTCCCCGCGCACCAGCTCGATATGGGCGCGCATCGCGGCCGCCGCGCCGTTGCGGTCGCCGCGTAGGATGGCGACGACGACGCGGTCGTGCTCGGCGTGCGACTTGGCGAGACGGCCGAGATTGCGGAACTGGGCGCGGCGGAACGGCTGCACGCGCACGCGCGTGGCCAGCGTGATCTCGGCGATATAGCCGTTCTGCGAGCCGGCATAGATCGCATTGTGAAAGCGCTCGTTGACTTCGTGGAAGCGCTCGGGATTGCCGGCGTGGCTCAGCACGCGCAGCTCCTCGTGGATCGCCTCCAGCCGCGCGCGCTCGGCCGCCATCATGCGCTCGGCGGCAAGCCCGGCGCACAGCGCCTCCAGTTCGGCCATCGCCTCGAACATGCCGTTGAGCCGCTCCAGCGTCGGCCGCGCCACCACGGCGCCGCGATGCGCGCGGGCCTCGATCAGCCCGCTCGTCGCCAGCTGCCGCAACGCCTCGCGCACCGGCGTGCGGGAGACGTTGAAGCGCCGCGCAATGTCGGTCTCGTCCAGCGGCGCGCCAGGCGCAAGCTGACCGCGCACGATCTCGTCGGCGAGCTGCAGGCGAAGCTCTTCCGCACGGGTGATCTTGGCTTGCGATGGCGCCGGCCGATCGACGCGACGCACCACCGGCTCGGAGTCGCCGTGTTGCGCCGTTACCGGGAGATCGTCGAGGCTCATACTTTGGCGTCCTGTGGTTCGTCGATGATGCTGACATGCGCGGCGACGATTCGCCAACCTTCGGGAAAGCGAACCCACGTCTGCATCTGCCGGCCCGACTTTCGGGCTGGTCCAGGCATCGCGATAGAACAAGGTCGACGCCACCGCGGTATCGCGGCCATAGGTGGTGATGACGGTTTTGTCGGTCTTGCGCATCAGACCGACCGGCGAGCGCGCGGCGCGGAACGCCATGATGGCGTCATAGCCGTAGAGATTCTCGGCGATGCCGTAGCGCAGCGTGCGCTTGTCGTTGCGGAACAGTTCGTCGAGCACGGCGACGTCGTTGTCGACCAGCGCCTGCTCGTAGCGCTGGAACTGGGCGGTGACCTCGGCGAGCACGTCGGGAAGGTCGATTTCCATCTCAAATTCCTCGCGGGCCTGGCGCGGCGGCAACGCCCGCCTTTTCCAGCGCGGCTGCTGCGCGCAGCGCAATGTCCTCGCGCCACGGTGCGGCGATGATTTGCACGCCGATCGGCATCGGCTCGAGCGGCACGGGAACCGCGACCACCGGCAGGCCGATGAAGGAGATCGGCTGGGTGTGGATGCCGATATTGGCGCGCACCGGCAGCTCGACACCGTCGAGCGTGAACGTCACCTGTCCGAGCTTCGGCGCAACGCAGGGCGTCGCCGGCGCCAGGATGACGTCGACCGACTTGAACAACTCCAGCACTTTTGCGCGGTACCAGCGGCGGAATTTTTGCGCGCGATCAACCAGCACCGCCGGCACCATCGCGCCCGCAATGAAGCGGTCGCGCACCGCGGGATCGAAATCCTCCGGCCGCTTGCGCAGGCGGTCGAGATGCAGCGAGGCGCCTTCCGTCGCCGTGATGATGTAGGCCGCGGCGCGGGCGCGCGCAGCTTCAGGAAAGATCACGGTCTCGGTCGCGCCGAGCGCCTTCGCAACACGGGCGACGGCTTCCTGCGCCTCGGGAAAGACGTTCTTCTGAAAATAGCCGCCGGCGATGGCGACCTTGAGCCCGTTGATCCCGCGCTCGATTTGTCCCGTCACCGGCTCGACCGGACGCGTCGTGCAGGCGGCGTCATCGGCATCGGGCCCCTGCATCGCGTCGTAGGCGAGCGCGAGGTCCTTCACATTGCGCGCGAATGGGCCGAGGTGATCGAGGCTCGACACGAAGGGATAGGAGCGCGCGCGCGACAGCCTTCCATAGGTCGGCTTCAAGCCAAAAATTCCGCAGAACGACGATGGCACACGGATCGAGCCGTTGGTGTCCGAGCCCAGCGCAATCGGCACCAGACCGCCGCCGATGGCGCTGCCGGAGCCACCGGACGAGCCGCCGGTCATTCGCGTCGGATCATGCGGATTGCGCGATGGACCGTCGTGAACATTCTCGCCCGTAAAGTCGTAGGCGTATTCGCCCATGTTGAGGGCGCCGAGCAGGACTGCGCCCGATGCTTCCAAGCGCTCGATCAGCGTCGCGTCGCGCGTAGCCGGCGGCAGATCGCGGTTGATCTTCGATCCCGCGCGCGTCGAGAGGCCTTTCACGTCGAACAGGTTCTTCACCGCAAACGGCACGCCGGCGAGCGGGCCGACGCTCTTGCCGGCGGCGACCGCAGCATCAATCTCGCGTGCCCTGGCGCGGGCGCGCTCGGCGGTGACGTCGGTGAAGGAATTGAGGACCTGGTCGTACTTCCTGATCCGCGCCAGCGCGGCCTCGGTGACCTCGACCGCCGACAGCTTTTGCGGCAGCAACCGCCTGCGCGATGTCGGACGCGGACATTCCGTCTGAGCTGGCCGTCATCGCGATGTCAGGCTGAATAGACACTGGCGGACTCGGTTTCGTCGGGCAGCGTGAATTCGTCGACCAGGCGGCCGAGCCGCAGCGAGACTTCAAGATTGGCGCGCACCGCCGGCCGCCACGCCTCTTCGACCCGCAGGCCGAGCGCCTTCGCGACGGAATCGATGTAGTCATCGAGCGGATCGGCAGCCATGGTTCCTCCCGTGTTCTTCTTAATGCGCCGGCAGCGGCGGATGCGGAATCGCCTGCAGCAGCTCCCGTGTGTAGGCGTCATGGGGATCGCCGAGCACCCTTTCAGAAGTGCCCTGTTCCACGATCCGCCCGGTCCGCATCACAATGACACGATCGCACAACAGGCGCACCACGTTCAAATCATGGGAGACAAACAGATAGCTCATACCCATGGACGCTTTCAGGTCCTGCAGCAGGTTCAGCACCACCGCCTGCACGGAAACGTCGAGCGCCGCGGTCGGCTCGTCCAGGATTACCAGCTTCGGCTGCAGCGCGATCGCCCGCGCAATGCCGACACGGGCCTTCTGGCCGCCAGAGAGCTGGTGCGGAAAGCGATCGAGCAGGTTGAGCGGCAGGCCGACGAGGCCGGCGAGTTCCTCGCAGCGGGCGCGCAGCGCGTCGCGCCCCCTGACGTCGCCGAGCTGCATGATCGGGTCGGCAATGGCGCGCGCGGCGGTGAAGCGCGGGATTGAGGCTGTCGGTCGGGTCCTGGAACACCATCTGGATGCTCTTGCGCAGCGGCAGCCGCGCAAACGAATGCGGCATGATGGCGCCGATCTCGTCGCCGTCGAACATGATGCGGCCGGAGGTCTGGTCCAGCAGGCGCATCACCATCATCGACGTCGTCGACTTGCCGCAGCCGGATTCGCCGACGAGGCCGACGCTCTCGCCGTGGCCGACGGTGAAGCTGATGCCGTCGACGGCGCGGAACACCTCCTGCTCGATCGGTGGCTTGCGGCCGAACAGTTTTCCCATCACGGCGGTGGCGCCCTGACGTGGATATTCCTTGACCAGCTTTTCGACGAGAAGCAGCGGCTTCTGCGACTTATCCTCGGACGCAGGAGCCGACGCGGCAACAGGCCTTAGCGCTGCCGCTTCTTCCTCCGGCAACAGATCGCGCAAGGACACACCAAGCCGCGGCGTCGCACGCATCAGCTTCTTGGTATAGGGATGCGCGGGCCTGGCAAAGATATCGGCCGACATCGCGGTCTCGACAACGTGCCCCTTCTCCATCACGACCACGCGGTCGCAGTAGGCTGCCGCGAGGCCAAGGTCGTGCGTGATCAGGATGGTGGACATGCCGCGCTGCTTCGTCAGCTCCACGATCAAATCCATCACGGCCTTTTGCGTGGTGACGTCGAGGCCGGTGGTCGGCTCGTCGGCGATCAGCAGCCGCGGATTGCAGGCCAGCGCCAGCGCGATCACGACGCGCTGGCACATGCCGCCGGACAGCTCGAACGGATAGGCGTGATAGCGTTCGCGCGGGCGGGCGATCTTGACCTGCTCCAGCGCCTCGATCGCCTTCTCGCCGCGATCGGCGACCTGCGACTGCTGCACATGCTGGCGCAGCACGTCCTCGATCTGGTCGCCCACCTTTCGAATGGGATTTAATGCAGCGCGCGGGTTCTGGAAGATCATCGAGATTTCGCGGCCACGCAGGTCGCGCATCTCGGCCTCGCTGGCGGCCTTCACATCAATGCCCGAAAACACCACCGAGCCCTCGGCGATCTTGCCGGCGCGGTCGAGGATGCGCATCACGGCATAGGATGTCACCGACTTGCCGGAGCCGGACTCGCCGACAATGCCGAGCGTCTCGCCCTTGCCGACGGTGATGTCGACATGCTGCACGGCCTTGACGATGCCGCGGCGGGTGGTGAATTCGACGGTGAGATCCTTGACGTCGAGCAGCGGCTGCGCGGTCACAGGCGCCTCCCGAGCGGGGCCTCATCCAAAAACATGCGGAACAACCCCATGCAAAGTAGCGGAACGGTACGACCGCACCGGACAAACATCGTCATCACGTCCTCCGCTGCGGATCGACGATGTCGCGCAGGCCGTCGCCGAGCAGGTTGAAGCAGAACACCGCGATCATCAGCGCGAGGCCCGGGAACAGCGCGATCCACCATTCGCCCGACACCATGAAGCCCGCGCCTTCCGCGACCATGATGCCCCATTCCGCGGTCGGCGGCCGCACGCCGAGGCCGATGAACGAAAGGCCCGCGGCATTGAGGATGGCGTAGCCCATGGTCAGCGACATCTGCACGATCATGATCGGCATGATGTTCGGCAGGATATGCACCAGCAGGATGCGGAACTCGCCATTGCCGGACAGCCGCGCCGCCTGCACGAAGCCGGCGTTGCGCCGCACGTTGGCTTCGGCGCGCGCGACGCGGGCATAGAGCGGAAAGTTCACGATGGCGGTGGCAAAGATGATGTTCTGCACAGTGTTGCCGAGCGCGGCGACGATGCCCATCGCCAGCACGAACAGCGGGAAGGCCATGATGGTATCGGCGATGCGGCCGACGATGCGGTCGGTCCAGCCGCCGAAATAGCCGGCCGCGATGCCGGCAAGGCCGCCCATCAGAAACACCAGAACGACCGAGGCGACGGCGATGAAGGTGTCGAGCCGGGTTGCGACCACGACGCGGCTGAAGATATCGCGGCCGAGTTGATCGGTGCCGAACCAGTGCGCCGCCGACGGCGGCTTCAGCGCCTGCGCCGTATCCGAGGCGAGAGGATCGTAGGGCACGATATACGGTCCGAAGATCGCGGCAAACAGGATGACGACCAGCAGCCCGAACGCGAAGGCCGTGACCTTGTTCTCGCCGAGCACATATTTGGTGTGCTCGTACATCGAGACGAGGCCGGATTTGCGCTTTTCGGGCGCCGCTGTCGTAACGGACTCAGCCGTGACGCTACTCATGCTTCCTCCTCAGCCTTCAAGCCGGACGCGCGGATCGATCACGCCATAGAGAATGTCGATCAAGAGATTGAGCAGCACGTACATGACGGCCATGGTCAGCACAAAACCCTGCACCGGCGCGAAGTCGGAGGCGATCAGCGCCTCCACCGCGTAGGAGCCGATGCCGGGCCAGGCGAAGACTTTTTCCACCAGCACGTTGGCACCAAGCAGGAATGAGAACACCATCGACAGCGTGGTGATGACGGGCAGCATGGCGTTGCGGAACGCATAGGTGACGATCACGGTGCTCGGCGACAGGCCGCTGGCGCGCGCGGTGCGCACGAATTCGGAGGAGAGCACCGCCAGCATCGAGGCGCGGGTCATGCGCGCGATCGGCGCCAGCGAGAAGATCGCCAGGGTCGCCGCCGGCAACACAAGCTGACTTAGCGCGGAACGAAACGCCTCGAAGTCGCGGGCGATCAGGGTGTCGATCAGATAGAAGCCTGTGATGGTCGGCGGCGCGCTGTAGAACACGTCGAGCCGGCCGAGCGGCGCCGGCGACCAGCCGAGGCGGAAATAGAACACATAGACCAGCACGAGGCCGGTGAAGAACACCGGCAGCGAGACGCCGGCCGTTGTCGTGACGCGACAGAGATGATCGATCCACGATCCCGGCCGCGTCGCCGCCATCACGCCGAGCGGCAGCGCGATCGCAATGGAAAAGAACAGGCCGAGCAAGGTCAGTTCGGCGGAAGCCGGCAGGCGGTTGCGGATCTCCGCCGCCACCGGCTGGCCGGTGGTGAGCGAGGAGCCGAAATCGCCGTGGGCGAGATCGTTGCTGTAGCGGAAGAACTGCTCGACCAGCGGCTTGTCGAGGCCGAGCTTCTTCCTGATCTGCTCGACCGCTTCCTTGGTGGCGGCGGGGCCGGCGAAATAGGCCGCGGGATCGCCGGGCAGCGCGCGCGTCAGCAGGAAGGTGACGATGACGACCCCGATCAGAGCTCGGGATCGCGAACATCAGCCGCTTGCCGATCATGGTCAGCATGGCAGGTTTACGCCTTCACCAGCGCGCGGTAGTCGAGGCGGCGGTGGAACCAGTACTGATAGCCCGAGATGTTCTTCTGCATCGCGACGTTGACGAAGGGCTGGTACAGCGGAATGCGCGGCACGTCGGTGAAGGCGAGGTCGACGAAACCCTTCACGTCCTTGTCGTAGGTCGCGGTGTCGCCGGTCGAAGCCGCGGTGCGCGCGCCGTCGATCAGCTTGTCCATCTCCGGCGACTTGTAGCTCATCGTGTTGAAGACGGAATTGTTGCCGTGATAGCACCAGTAGAAGAAGTATTCGGGGTAATCGAGCCAGCCCGAGAACACGTTGGTGTAGAGCGGCATCTCCTTCTTGTTCAGCTCGGTGCGCCAGTTGGCGCCGGGGATCTTGTTGATCGTGGTCTTGATGCCGAGCTGCGCGAGGCTCTCCTGCACCAGGATGCAGAGCGGCTCGTTGACGCCGGCAAAGTTCAGGTCGAATGAGATCGTGGTCTCGAAGCCGTTGCCGTAGCCGGCTTCCGCCAGCAGCGCCTTCGCCTTTTCCATGTCGGTGTTGAACTTGGTCGGCTGCGGCCAGGCGACTTCGGTCGCCTTGTCCTTGGCCGCACCGAACATCGGATTGGCGAGGCCGAACAGCACCGCGTCGATGATCTTCTGGTACGGGATCGCATAAGCGATCGCCTGCCGCACCTTCGGATTGTCGAACGGCGGCTTGGTCACATTCATGCCGATGTACTGGATGCCGTTGGAGAACGGCAGCGACACGACGTTGAGCTTGCCGCTCGCCTTCATCTCCTGGAAATCCTTGAACGGCAGTTCGTAGGAGATGTCGGCATCGCCGCGCTCGAGCAGCGCGCGGCGGTTGCCGGCCTGCGGCACCATGCGCCAGATCACGCGCTTGATCTTCGGCAAGGGACCACCGACCCACTCGTCGTTGCGCTCCATGACCACTTCGGTGCCGGCGGTCCACTTCGTCACCTTGTAGGCGCCGGAGCCCGCGGTCTGCTGCTTGGTGTATTCGAGGCCCCACGGATCCTTTTCGCTGGCGTTCTTCTTCACCAGCTCGGAATTGACGACGCAGGGCACGATGACCGCGAGGTCGGGAATCGGTCAGACGATCCTTCTTGGCGAAATCGACGCGCACGGTGTTGTCGTCGACGACGACGAACTGCTCGGGCTTGGTCAGCGAGCCCGCGCTCATCTGGAAGGTCGGGAAGCCGCCGACGCTCACGGCGCGGTCGAGCGACCATTTGACGTCCTTGGCCGTGACCGGCGTGCCGTCGTGGAATTTGGCGTTCTTCTTCAGCTTGAAGGTGACCGACATGTCGTCGATCTTCATGTCGTCGGCGAGTTCGCCCTTGAACTTGTCGCGGTCGTAATAGGGCACGCCGCCCGGACCGCTCTTCATCTCGTGGCTGATCAGCCGGTCGTAGCAATTCCACGACACTTCATAGCCGGGCACGTTGGTGCCGATGCCGTGGATGTCGAGGTTGTTGGGGCCGCCTTCGGAGACGATCAGCAGCGTCTCGGAGCGGGCGTCGGCTTTCGCAGGCGACCAGATCGCCGGCGCCGGCACCATGGCGCCCGCCGCCAGTCCCGAGACGGATTTGAGGAAATCGCGACGCTTCATGGGATGCTCCAACGCTTTCGGTGAAAGTGGCTGGAGCGGGATTCGCAAGGATTATGCCAGAGCTTAACGGAAAGCTAATTTGTCTCTAAGCAACTGTTATTATTATGTAATTAATGCCTTCCGCCGCATTTTCGGGCAAATGACGGAACCGGAAGATTGCATACAAACCGCCGGAATTGCTCAAAATCTGAGCCATAAATTTGAGCGCCTTATCCTTATGCGGCGCGTTGCCTCAGGGGCAGTAGTCCTCGCCATCGATGCAGGGGCGGTGCCGCGAGGCGACAAATAAATCTAGCCTCCTGGCACAAACCCGTTCGCCTTGAAGCGCGATCCGGCCTCCTGCCCCGTGAGGAAATCGATCAGGGCTTTCGACGCGTCTGCCGATGCCGAACTCGGCTCCAATTCCGCCGCTGAACTGCGTCAGACTGCCGAGCTCGCCCGGTAGTGGGCCAACCAATTGCGCCCCTGCGTTCGGTACGATCTCCGACGCCTGCGCAATGCCGAGTTCCACCTCTCCCTTCGCCACCAGGTCCGGCGACTGCGCACCGGGCACCAGCGTAGTCTTGGACTTCATCTGCTCGGCGATACCCAGACGCTCGATGGCGCGGCTGGCGACCACACCGCTGAGGCCCCCCTTGGCCGGATCCGCGTAGGAGATCGACTTGGCCGACAGCAATGTTTGCTTGAACGCGTCCGCCGTCGAGATATCCGGCTTCGGCGCGCCGGCACGAGCAGCCAAGGCAACCGGAGTACCCGCAACATTGACGATGTCGCCTGGAGCCAGCTTGTTCTGTTTGGCAAGGTCGTCCATCATAGCTCGTGTCAGGATGATCACGTCGGCCCGCTCGCCGTCGAGGATACGCTTCTTCTGAACCGCGGCGAGGTCATAGCTGATTGTCAGCTTGTTACCCGTCTTCTGCTCGAAGATCGGCGCAAGCTCGCCGAGCGCATTCGTCAGCGCGACCGAGGTAAGCACTTTCACTTCGGCCGCGTCCGCAACCATCGCTGACAGCATCAGCCCTGTCAGAGCTGCCGCGCTCTGCATCATCAATGATCGCCCGTTCATGAATATCTCCCTGCCAGTACGGCGACGCGATTAGACGTCATAACGTCTCACTCGACAAGGCGAGGATTTCTCTTTGGCGGTGCAGCAAGTCAGTTGGCGACATCGCGGGTCGGTTATTGTACCAGCGAAGTTTCCAGATTTTCGAGAGGAGCCGTCAGGCTGCAAATCAACCCGGTTGATTCATATGATACTTCAACGGTGCCCCTGAAATCGTCTTTTAGCGTCCGAGAAATGAGCCGTGAACCAAAGCCCACACCGGCGGGCTCCGACACAGGTGGTCCCCCAAGCTCCCGCCAGACGAAAATGAACTGCGGCTCGTCCGCATGATCTTCGGATGTCCACGTAATCGACACGCGGCCGCTCGGCACACTGAGAGCGCCATACTTCAATGCATTGGTCGCAAGCTCGTGGATTGCCAGGGACAGAGCCAGAGCCTGTCGCGACTTAACAACAAGTGGAGGACCCGAAACCGTAATACGGCCCTCGCCTGTTCGATAAGGGCTCAGGGCCGTGCCGATTACCTCCTGGAGGGGCGCGGCGGCCCAATTTGCTGCGGTAAGCAAGTCGTGTGCGCGCCCGAACGCGGCAAGTCGTGCTTGATACTTTTCCAGATCAGCCTTGCTCGACACGTCGCGAAATGTCTGGCTTGCCACGGCACCCAGCACCGCAAGAGTGTTCTTGACGCGGTGCTTCAGCTCTTCATTGATCAGGTTCAGTGCTTCCCTTGCCATGTGCTCGGACGTGACATCCCTGCAAACGACGAGCACGCCGCCGACTTTATCTTCGAGATCAATTGGACCGAAGCTGTACGTCCACCAGACATCTTCGCGATGGCCGTGTCGCGTCACCGGCACCAGTTGGTCCTCATGCCAGGTCGCACCATTACCTGCCATGACGTATTCGATCTGGGGACCGATGATGTCCCATATCTCATCCCAACACTCACGGCCCCGCGTTCCCAAAGCGCTGGGATGCCGCTCGGGACCCATCGTCTCTCGGTAAGCATCGTTGTAGAACTGGATGAGTTCCGGTCCCCACCAGATGAACATCGGGTGGCGCGAGGTAAGAACGAGCCGCACCGTAACACGAAGACTTTGCGGCCATGCTGCCGGGGATCCAAGCGACGTCTTTGACCAGTCAAAGGCCCTCGTCAAAGCGCCCATCTCGCCGCCTCCCGACAAGAAGTCGCTGACTTCCCCACTCATACGCACAACTCCGCTCAGAAGCTTGCCGGGCAGCCTAAAGCCAAAGTTCCGTGAAGTATATGTCAGCCAAGGATCACTTGCAGACGACGGCCGGTCGCCCGCCCGGCAGCGCGGTCATTGGCCAGGGAAACTCAGACTTCTTCAGCGCATGCCTGGGAACGGCGCTGTCGAGCAGCGTCAGTTCACGCAAACGCGCAAACGCCACTCGAGCCTCCTCCGATTTCTGCGCACGAGCGGACATGGACGTTGAGCGCTGCGATGTCCGCCATGGGATAGAAGGCGACATTAATTCAAAACAGCGATCACGCCTTTCGAGCGATCAATTCGACGGGTGCGATCTTTCCGCTTGAGATGTTGGCAATCATGTTCTGCACCTTATCTGGCGTGTTCCTGCCCATCAAAATATGAAGTCCCAAAGGTGGCGGGCCATCCGCGGCCGCGGTTCTAGAACGCAATTGGTCAAAGAACGCCAGCGCAAAGTCACGTCGGTTCCGTTCGGCAATCACTGTAAAGCCCGCCTTTTGTAATGCGTCACGGTATTCGGCGGGTTGTGCCACTGCGCTGGACGAAGCCGTGGTAGCCCACGGAACGGGATATGTAAGCTCGCCGTCGCCGATCCTCATGACATCGTAGATGCCGAAAAGGGAGTTGCCTTTCAGGACGCGGCTGACCTCCGAGCAAAGCTTTGCTTTATCATCGATGTTCATTCCAACGTGCAGCATATATGCGCGATCAAAACTGCCATTGGCAAAAGGCAATGCAAGCGCGCTGCCTTGATGCAGGAAGATGCGGCTGACCAGGCCAACCCATCCGCAAACTACCTTTGCGGTCTCAATGTACTCAGGCGTCAAATCGATACCTGTCACCTGACAACCGTAGCGGCTGGCTGCAAAACGTGCCGAGCCTCCGAGTCCGCATCCAACGTCGAGCGCGTGCCTTTCCGGATTGAGGTCGAGTTGGTCGAGAAAATCTTCAGAAGCCTGACGGCCGCCAATGTGGAATTCATCTACCGGAGCGAGATCATCGACAGTTACGGAATTGGTCTTTTTTCCTAGAGACTCAATTCCCTTGCAGATCGCAGCGACCAAGTCGCCATGCGTATAGTGTTGGGAAACATCCTGTTGCGTTGGCATTGTCCGTCCTCCAAGAAGGAGCGTAAGCGTCCGATATTACCAGCGGACATTGAATTGCGTATTGCGGTGCGAAGTCCGGCTGGGTCAAAAGCCGCCATTGGCTGAAGCCGGCGAAATGTCCGCTATGGGCGGTGGCCTCAACCGGTCGACGCAACACTTTAATCTTAGAGGGAAAAGATGGAGTGTGACGGTTGCGCTTCGCCGATTGCCTCGTCATCGTCATTACAACTTAGCGTCTCGTACCCTTCGAAATTGCCGTCGAACTGAACGGCGTATACCCGATAGCGTGCCATCTGCGGCTCCTCAGGCTGGTGCGGTCACCGTTTCATGGTCGGCGCAGTGAGCACAAAAATAAGTTCGCTGTTCAAAACCAGGTTCATTTGGCTCAACCCGAGTTAGGATCAATGGCCTCCCACACCTGGAACAGGGCGGCCGCACGTCGCTGACAAACCTGTAAGGTAGACCGGGAGCGGCCATGGCGCCGTTTCACTCAGAGCGCTTACTGCCCAAATGTACAGCGAGTATTTTTCTCACCGAATCTCTCTTGGCAGCGAGACGAGCGCCGCGCGGCGACATTGGACATACCGTCATTTCTTTTTGTCGGAGCCGAAATTCGGCTGCCACCCCGCTGTCTTCTGGCTAGGTGCGGCGGCAATCGTCTTGATCTTCTCTTTCTTGGGCTTCTTTGATTCCCGGTTTCCTCTTTGCTCTTTGGACATGTCGCTCTCCTTGGTTTGACGGTTGACGTCGTGGCTAAACGCAGGCTTCACATCGTGGCGTAACGCTTCGCGCTCGTTATCGCGCTGGTTACTTCGTCAGCTAATTCGATTTCGCCGAGTGCGCGGAGATGAGAGACCATCGTTGTCGCCTGGACAACGTCCATGGAGAGCGGCTCTCCGGCTTCGTAACAGAACTTGATGCGCCAAACTCCCGCGCGGTTTCGATGCGGCTCGATGAGGGACCGTGGAAGGTCCGGCAGTCCGTTGTGAAACAGTAGTGCGGGTAACGTAAGCATCACGCCATCACTGTTCTCGCGACGTCCCTGCTCTGCCGGAGTCTGGTTGGTGCTGTGGTGGCATTTGTCCCCCATCGAAGGGCCAGCGTCGACCGTCATGTTTGGTCGAGGATGGATATTGAGGACGCTGTCTTCGTTCCCCAGGAGGGACGAGGCCCGGTCCATGCAGGGAGCGCATCCCATTCGGCCCATCGCATCCGGCGCTCCTCATCTCCAACCCTGACAAACACGAAGGCGGCGTCATCGCTGCCGGTCTTTGATCCGGCGAACATGGCCGGAACTCCATATGCGTTCCTGACGATTGCTTTGTTGGCCATTGCGACTCCTGACGAGTTTTTTTGCGCGATCGGGGGGCGGCGATGGCTACCAGCGAAGAGTGACCGCAGCAGCGATCAGCAGGCCGAAAAAGACCGGCACCAGCACCGGGGATACCAACCACTCACGGAAGTCGAACTTGATGGGATTTGACATCTGACCGCCTGCTGATTGAGGCGGGAGCGCAACGCTCTCAGTCACCGATAGTAGCCCGAGGCGCGCGGTGATTCCTTGCATATAGGGACAATCTGCCCAAATAGCGAGGAGAAATCGCGGTTTGTATCGGAGACCGGCCTGCAAGGCCTGTAATGCGGCATTGAGTAGCCATCTGAATGCCGGCACAATCGTATTGCTTCAGCATCGCCTGTACGGCAGCGCGAAGGTTAGTCACGCCAAATCTCGTCAACGACATTGACCGAACCCACGTCGCTTCGATTGGCGGGATCCCGAGGTGAATGATCCCGGTCTCGACACAGTTCGTGAGAAGGCGGTTGAGCCGCATGGCTCGTCGCGAACAATTTGATCGGCGGTAACCCATGATCGAGTTTCCAAATCACAGCCGTTCATATGACCAAAGCCGGCGAGCCGTGCGGTTTTGGGGTCACGACAGCGCGATGGAAACAACATTCTTCATACTCGAGGGCGCATTGAAGCGACTCCAGCCAGATACCCGCCCCGACGAGTTTGGTCTCCTGAATGCGTTCGATTGCAACCGCGATGTGATATGCGCGGCAGCCGCGAAGGTTTACGTCCGTGGAAGCCAGGGTTCTTACGATCTGACCGCCGCAAATTTTTGAAATTCATCGCGAACAGAAGCGGCAAGCGATCAACCCCTTTGGAGGATGTCATGGATATGAGTTCAGTACCGACTTTGCTGGCCTGCGGAGGATTTTTCGTTCTCTCGTTCGCTGCAATATGGGCCTTTTGGTTCATGGAACGGCTGCGGGGGGCAAACGCTCCTCACGTGTGAAGCCGGACGGCGATAACGATTTCCGCCGTTGTCAGTAGTCTAAGACCTGCTTCCTGAAGTCCTTTGACACCGCATGTTTCTCGACCATGCCAACCTCCAGCCAAACTAAAATAGTTGCACAACGAAACGTTCAATAGGTCATACTAATCAACGTGCTAGCAAGCATGCTCTTTCGCCTGCTAGCAATCGCCGCGAGCATTCCTCCTCAACAAACGCAAGTTTCGGTCAAACATCGTTGGCCGAAGCCCTTGTGCCGCAGCGTCACCGACTTATGTGAAGAGCGGCTAGCACTCGCTCATTGCGACTGCCAATCCAGAAATAATCACAAAAACCGAGGAGGATCGCATGAAATTCCGTCCGCTCCACGACCGCGTCGTAGTCAAACGCATCGATGCTGAAGATAAGACTGCTGGCGGCATCATCATTCCCGACACTGCCAAGGAAAAGCCCTCACAGGGCGAAATCACCGCCGTTGGCCCAGGTGGCCGCGATGAAGCCGGCAAGCTCATTCCGATCGATCTCAAGGTGGGCGATCGCGTGCTGTTCGGCAAGTGGTCGGGCAACGAGGTCAAGCTCGACGGCCAGGAGCTGCTGATCATGAAGGAAAGCGACATCATGGGCGTTCTTACAGATCTGCCTGTCGCCAAGAAGAAGGCTGCCTAAGCCATCGCCGTTCACGCTCACCCTGAGGAGCGCTGCTGGCGCCTCTCGAGAGGTGAGACTCTTTCAACTCAGGGAAAACAAATATGTCAGCCAAGGAAGTCAAATTCGGCGTCGAGGCCCGCGACAAGATGTTGCGCGGCGTCGAGATTCTCAACAACGCCGTCAAGGTGACGCTCGGTCCCAAGGGCCGCAACGTCGTGCTTGACAAGTCATTCGGCGCACCTCGCATCACGAAGGATGGCGTCACCGTCGCCAAGGAAATCGAGCTTGAGGACAAGTTCGAGAACATGGGCGCCCAGATGGTGCGCGAAGTCGCCTCCAAGGCGGCCGATGCTGCCGGCGACGGCACCACCACTGCAACCGTGTTGGCCGCGGCCATCGTCCGCGAAGGTGCCAAGTCGGTTGCCGCCGGCATGAACCCGATGGATCTCAAGCGCGGTATCGATCTGGCGGTGGAAGCCGTGGTCGCCGACCTCGTCAAGAACTCCAAGAAGGTCACCTCGAACGAGGAAATCGCTCAGGTTGGCACTATCTCCTCCAATGGCGACGCGGAAATCGGCAAGTTTCTTGCGGATGCCATGAAGAAGGTCGGCAACGAGGGGGTCATCACGGTTGAGGAAGCCAAGTCGCTGGAGACCGAACTCGAGGTCGTGGAGGGCATGCAGTTCGACCGCGGCTACATCTCGCCCTACTTCGTCACCAACGCCGACAAGATGCGCGTTGAAATGGAAGATGCTTACGTCCTGATCAACGAAAAAAAGCTATCTCAGTTGAATGAATTACTTCCGTTGCTGGAAGCCGTGGTCCAGAGCGGTAAACCGCTTGTGATTATCGCCGAAGACGTTGAAGGCGAAGCTCTCGCCACCCTCGTCGTCAACCGCCTCCGCGGTGGCCTCAAGGTCGCGGCCGTCAAAGCTCCGGGCTTCGGCGATCGCCGCAAGGCCATGCTGCAGGATATCGCGATCCTGACCGGCGGCCAGGCGATCTCGGAAGACCTCGGCATCAAGATGGAGAACGTCACGCTTGCCATGCTCGGCCGCGCCAAGAAGGTGATGATCGACAAGGAGAATACCACCATTGTTAGCGGTCATGGCAAGAAGGCAGATATCGAGGCCCGCGTGGCGCAGATCAAGGCGCAGATCGACGAGACCACGTCGGACTACGACCGGGAGAAGCTGCAGGAGCGACTGGCCAAGCTCGCCGGCGGCGTCGCCGTGATCCGCGTCGGCGGCGCGACCGAAATCGAGGTGAAGGAACGCAAGGACCGCGTTGATGACGCGATGCATGCGACCCGTGCGGCTGTGGAAGAAGGCATCGTGCCGGGCGGTGGCGTCGCCCTGTTGCGTGCCTCCGAGCATCTCAAAGGAATACGCACCAAGAACGATGACCAGAAGACCGGCGTCGAGATCGTGCGCAAAGCGCTTTCCTATCCGGCCCGCCAGATCGCGATCAACGCAGGTGAGGACGGCTCCGTTATCGTCGGCAAGATCCTCGAGAAGGATCAGTATTCCTATGGCTTCGACTCGCAGACCGGCGAATACGTCAACTTGATCTCGAAGGGTATCATCGACCCGACCAAGGTCGTGCGGGTGGCGATCCAGAACGCGGCTTCCGTCGCGGCTCTCTTAATCACCACCGAAGCCATGGTCGCCGAAGTGCCAAAGAAGAACACAGGCGGCGGCATGCCTCCGGGAGGTGGCGGCATGGGAGGCATGGGTGGTATGGATTTCTAAGTCCAACCGTTCAGCGCTCAAATGAAAAGAAGGGCCCGGCAGCGATGCCGGGCCTTTCTTCATTAGCTGCACGACCATCCAGACGACGATAGCTGCTTGGAGGCGACGTCCCGCTCGAATTTGATGACGTCGGTGACGCCTGGGCAGCGCGTCTTAGCATCGACTGCTACGACTGTCGTGATGGTTCCCCAAACACGTGCAACAGCAGTTATGCGTGGGGCGTGCTACTCCGGCTGAGCGCAGAGGCTCAAGCCGCTTGATGTCCGCTGAGGGTCACTTGCTGACGTCGGCCCGGTCAGGCGACGCCCGCCCCGGCAGCGCGGTGATTGGCCGGACGACTCAAGGGCAATAATCCTCGCCATTGATGCGCAGGCAGCGCGGCGAGGCGACCAGCTGCTGCCGGCTACAGCCGTCGGACGAGGCGATCTTCTTCAGCGCGCGCAACGCCGCCATGGTGGGGCGGTACCAGAGGTAACGCTCGTCCGAGAGCAGCGAGGCGCGACGCAGGCCCTGGATGGTCGGCGGCTCGAAGGCGCCGTTGCGCTCGCCCTGCATGCAGCCGAGCCGCAACAGCTGCTCCTGGATCATCTGCACCAGCTCGCGGCCTTCATAGCTGGGGCCCGCGCTGTCGAGCACGGTAACCTCACGCAGGCGGATCGCAGCCGCTCGCGCCTCGTCCGCCTCCGGCGTATCGGGAAACAGCGCAGGCACGAGGTCGTAGGCCTCCGCCGTCTGCGCCCGCTTCGCGCGCGACAGCACCAGCGCCGCCGCCGATGAGTTGGTCGCGGGCTCGGCCGGCGGCGCAGCCGCCAGCTTGACGACCGCACCGCGCGCTTCCGCAGCCTCCGGGCTTCCCGGGAAGCGCTCGATCAGCAGGTCATAAAGCGCGGCATTGCCGGTTTCCTTTGCGGCCGCAAATAGCTGGGCGGACGGCGAAGGCGGCGGCGCCGGCGGCACGAAATAGAAATCGAACTCCAGCGCGGTGGATTCCCAGGGGATCTGCTGCTCCTGGGTCGACAGCCGCACCTGGCGGCGTACGCTCTTGAAGATGTCCTCGAGTTTCTCGCCCGGCGTCGTGATCGCCTCCGCCAGCGCCCGCGTGTAGGGGCTGTGGCCGTCGTCGCCGTCCAGGGCGACCTTGCCCGAACCGGTCGAGGACGCGATGAACACGCCGTAGACCGCGCCCATCGGCACCATGCCTGATGTGCCAGAGGCCGCCACGCCTTGCGGAAACGGGTTGTCGCGGCAAGCGTCGATGATGAGGATGTTGAGTTGGTTGCCCGAGGATGCCAGGCGATCGGCGACGCGCTTGACGCTCAGGGATTGCGGCGCGATGTCCGCGCGCTTCTTGATGTCGGCATTGACGGGCACGAGGTAGTTGGCGGAATTGTTCTCGATGCCGTGGCCGGCGTAGTACAACACGGACACCGTCTGCGGCCCGCGCTGCTTCACCTTGCGGGAAAACTCCTCGACATCCGATGTCATGGTCTTGAGGTCGCGGTCGGCGACCGCAGTCACCTCGAAGCCGAGCTGCCCGAGCTTTTCCGCCATCAATTGTGCATCGCGGCCGGGATTATACAGCGCGCCAAGTTTGGCGTAGTCGGCGTTGCCGATCACCAGCGCCAGCCGCGGCGCCGAGGCCGCCACCGTCTTCCGCTCGGTCGCGGCCAGGCCGGAGCCCAGCGCAAGCAGGCTCAGCAGGCAAACCAGCACAGCGATTTCAAAAGGCTTTCGCATCAGCACAATGACCATCCCCCGCCACAAAACCTAAGCGAATTGATTGCCGCTGTCATGCGCCAGCCATCATCAAATTGACGATGAACGGGCGGTATGCTTGGATTTTGCCAATTGACGATTCCGTTTGTTTTCCGCCCCGCAGCAGTCCCGCCGATCCGATCCCTGCAGATGCGATCGAAGCTTTCCCACGCCGGCCGCGTTCGCTCTCGCAGGCCGGCCGGCGTCAAGTGTCCGCACCGTAGCGGACGCACCTCCACGCATCGTGTGCCGCAGATCACAGTAGGAAAGGGTTTTTGCACTTAAGAGGCGAAGCGGGAATGACGACGACACGTTTCGATTGAGGGCCGGCAACGGCATCACGCCGGGAGCGATATCGCAGTCATTTTGAAATCAGTACTGGAGCGACAGCCGACTTTCGAAGATCAATTTTGGGGGATGTTTTCATGAGGGGACTTGCATCTGGAATTGCGCATCGCAGGCCATTGCGGATTGCGGCCTGCGCCGGCGCTTCACTTCTGCTGGCGCTGCTCGTTGGCGGATCGCCGTTTGAAACCCGCGAGGCGATGGCGATCACCTCGGTAGGCACCGCCGCGCGAGCCGCGGATGCTGAACTCAACAAATGCGGCAGCAATACCGGCACGGCGCTCTATGGCTGCGTCGCCACCGTGCTGAACAATTTTTGCTACGCGATGGGCAGGAGCGCGATCCCGCCCGGGACAAAGCAGTCGTTTGATGCGGGCATTTTTCGGCTGCGCCGCGCCGTCAACAAGGTCCAGGCGCTCTCGGCACTCGCGCAGGCCCAGGCGGCGATTTCAGGCGCCTTGCGGCAGGCGCGTTCCATCGGGCATCTCGAGGGCGGCACAGCGGATGCGCAGGACCTCGCGGCCATTTCCGCGCTCGTCAGCCATGCTGTCCAACTCGTGCAGTCCAAGGGGTGAGACCGCTGAATACAATCCTGATCAGACAAGCGAGGCTGGCCGCCATCGTTGCGGCGCTCGCCGCACTGGCCGGGGGCTGCCTCCGCCGGCGTGCTGAGCGGACGCGAATTCCAGAACCTGCTGGCGGGCGGGCCGGAAGGCACCACGATCGTTTTCCAGGGCGGCACCGACAAGATCTTCTACTCGCCCAATCTGAAGAACAAGCTGCGGCTGAGCGCGGAGCTGGGCCCGGAATTCCTCAAGCACAAGATCCTGCAAAACACCGTCACCGAAGGCGTGTTCATTGCCGCAACGACCGAAGGCGGCAAGTGGCGGACGATTTCGGGCATCGCCGGCATCGCCGCCGACACCGAGAGCGGCCACGGCGTGCTGACGCTGCTGCAGACCTTTCCCGACGACACCAGCATCAAGACGTTCCAGAAGCGCGACCGGCTCTATTCGGTCGTCATCGTCGAGGACGCGCCGAGCGGTGTCGTGTGTCGTAGATCACAGTGGGAAAAGCTGTTCGCGCTTAAGGGGGAACCGAAGCTGATGACGGTGCCGTGCGAATTCATCGTGGGCAACACCGTCGCACCAGCGGGGCTGCAGTAGAGAAGGTCAAATCGGCCGGCCAGGACTACTCGGGCCTTGTGAGAGTCACGGGTGTGCTTTCATACACGGCGCGGCTGATCCAGCAGAAGGGGTGATCCATGGCGGCAAACCGAACTGCACGATATGCGCGAACGATCGTGATGGCGGTGCTGATGGCCGCCGCATTGCTGCTCGGTGGCCGCGAGGCGTCAGCCAATGCCGCGATGATCGACGCGGCGAACACTGCCAATGCCGGGCTGTCGGGCTGCAACAGCAATGCGGGCAAGGCGCTCTATAATTGCGTCGCCGACGTGCTGGACCGGCTCGCCGCCGGCGCATCCGGCCCCAACGTGGCGAAAACGCGCGCTGCGTTGCAGAGTGCCGCCGCAGGCCTTCGCGCCGCCACCAGCAAGGCGCAGGCGCTGTCGGCGATTTCAGCGTGCCGCTCGGCGATCGCGGGCGCGCTGCGGCAGGTGCGCGCCATCGGCGGCAAATATGTCGAGGGTTGGGGCGGCGGCCAGGGCGGCGGCGCGGGCCTGGAGGGCATCGTCGGCGTGTTGAGCAAAGCCGCAGCGCTGATCCAGTCGAAGGGGTGATCTATTCGCTGGGCCAGATCAATTCCTGCAACTGCGCGAAATCATCGGCCTTGTCCTGCCAGTTCTCGATGCAGATGTGCCTGATCGGATCGCTGAAGCGATGCAGCATCAAGAGCGCCATCAGCCGGCGCTTCATCGCGAAATCGATGTCGGCGCGTGAATAGCCGTAGCCGTCGAACAGGCTGCGCACCCGTCGCGGGCGACCCGCAGCCATGAAGGCGCTCGGCCCCATCAGGTCGTATTCGCGCCATCCCGTCATGACGTCGCCGAAATCGATCACGCCGCCAAGGCGGCAGTCTTCGCCGCTGATGTCGAGCAGAAGATTTTCCGGAACGTATTCGCCGGTGAGGATCACCGCCGGCGGCTGCATCGGGATCAACACTGCCGCGTCGCGCAGCAGGCTGTCCAGGTCATCGAGAAATTTTTGTGCAAGCCCGAGCCGCGCATGGCGCGCGCGGCAACCGGCGATCTGTTCACGTATCAGCACGTCCCAACGCGGCTCGATTTCCGCTAGCGCGCCCACGGGCGCGCGCTGCACCTCGGCAATAACAGTGCCGAGCTCGAACAGGACACGCTCCTTTTGCGCTTCGGTGAGCTGAGGCCAGGCCTCCTTGCCGAGGGCGCCCAGGACGCGGGTGATCACCAGGTAAGGCCAGCCGTCGCGCTCGCCTTCGACGACAATTTCGGGAATCGCCACCGTCAACCGGCCGCGAAGCTGCGACAGCGCCGCACGCTCCGAGACGAATTGCCGGCGCAACAGCGGCGGAAAACTCTTCAGGATCAGGCGATCATCGAGGCCGACCACGAAGTTGGAGCCGGTGACAAAGACATGCGGCGCGCTCGACGACAGGCCGTGGCTGCGCGCGATGTCGAGCGCTGCCGGCAGGCTTTGCGACGTGTCGAGCCGCCAGGCGTTGAAGCTCTCGTAATCGGCGAAGTCAGGCAGCCGCATCGCACTTTGTTTGAGCATGATCTTCTCGGAAAACCGCTTCAAACTTTTCCGGATCATGCTCTCGCGCCGGCGTGCGAAGGCCGCACATCTCAGCGGTCCGGATTGGCGCGTTCGAACTGGCGCAGCAGGCGGTTGCCGCGTTCGACCGCAGCATCGAGCGCGGCCTGCACCGACTTCTTGCCGGCGAAGACGAGCTCGAGCTCGTCCTCGATCGCATCGCGCACCAGCACGAACGAGCCGAGCCGCACGCCGCGCGAGTTCGCCGTCGGCTCCTTCAGGGTGACCTGCTCGATCGAGATCGCCGTGCCGGGATTGCGATCGTAAAAACCCTGCGTGCGCGTCAACTCGTAGGCCGCGCGGGTCACCGGCAGATAGCCGGTGTTCTGGTGCCAGGCCGCCTGCACCTCGGGCTTGGAGAGAAAGGCGAAGAATTTCGCCACACCGGTGTATTCCGCCTTCGGGCGATCGCGTAGCACCCACAGCGTGGCGCCGCCGATGATGGTGTTTTGCGGCGCGCCGGCCACGTCGGGCAAATACGGCAGCATGCCGTAGCCGACTTCGAATTTCGAATTCGCCTTGATGTCGGCGCGAGTCGCCGACGAGCCGATGAAGATGCCGCACTCGCCCTTCTGGAAGCGCGGCTCGGCCGTCTGCCCGCGGCCGCTGTAGTCGTAGACCTTGGTGGCCTGCCACTCCGCGAGCTGGCTGATGTGGCGCGCGACCAGCGCGTTGTTGAAGGTCAATTCCGCATCCAGCCCGCCAAAGCCGTTCGAGCTGGTCGAGATCGGCACATTGTGGAAGGCGGAGAAATTCTCGACATTGATCCAGGACGGCCAGGACGTGGTGAAGCCGCATGGCGCGCCCGCCGCGCGCAGCTTCTTCGCAGCAAGCCCGACATCGGCCCAGGTTTTCGGCGGCGCTTGCGGATCGAGCCCGGCGGAGCGGAACATGTCCTTGTTGTAGTAGAGGATCGGCGTCGAGGCGTTGAACGGGAAGGACAGCATGTTGCCGGCGACGTCGGAGTAGTAGCCGGTGACGGCGGGCAGATACGCGTTCGGCGAAAAATCTTCCTTCTGGTCGCGCATCAACTCGAACACCGGATAGATCGCGCCGCGCGCCGCCATCATGGTGGCGGTCGCGATCTCGTTGACCTGGACGATCGCCGGCTGGCTGCGCGAGCGGAACGCGAAGATCGAGGCCGTCACGGTCTCGGTGTAGTTACCCTTGTAGGTGGGCAGGATCCTGTATTCGGATTGCGAGGCGTTGAAATCGGCGGCGAGCTTTTCCAGATGCTTGCCGAGCTGGCCCGACATCGCGTGCCACCAGTGGATGTCGGTGACCGCATGTGCCGGAGATGCAAGGCCCAATGCGAAGATTGCAATGGCGATGATCCCGGCGGCGAGCCGCAGTAATGTTGACACCGGTTTCACGACGGACTGATACCCCCGAATGGTTTCTCGAAGCGGCTTCTTAACAGGCGCCCCTGCTTAAGTCCGCACGCCATTGGTTGCAATCAAGAATGGCTGCACGCGCCACACAATTAACGAAATCAACCGATTTTGCAGCGGGATGGCCATCGGCGTCATTCTTCTGCTAAAAACTGTTGAACCTTTTGCTTCCTCCACAGACTCCATCACCAAGGGGATGAGTGTTTGAACGTGTTTGGCCGCGCCGAGCTCCAGCGGACGGTGGTTCTTGTTGTCGCGCTGCTCTTGACGGCCGGCTCCACGGACGCATTTGCGCGCGAGTTTCGCGCCGCCGATACCCAGAACGCGGATTATCCGACCGTGCAGGCGCTCCGCTTCATGGGGCGCCAGGTCCATGAGCGCAAGCAGGCGGAGACCGCCGGCGTCGTCCTCGTCCCCGACATCGACAAGAAACCGTTCGAGGCGGCGATGACCGGCATCTACGCCAGGGCGCAGCGCGATCCGGCCTCGGCACAATTGATCGAACGCATCCGCAAGGTGGAGTGAAGCGGCTTTGGCACTGATCAACCCGGACGGCACGACGGAGCGACCGACGAATTTCGTCGGACGCGCCCGCGTTCGTATCGTCCAGCTGGTCCGTGCGGTGCCGATCCGCTGGCGCATCCTGTCGATCGCGCTGCTCAACTCCGCCGTGGTGCTGGTGCTGGCGGCGCTGATCTGGAACGGCGCCAAGGTGCTGGGATCGGCCTGGGAGGACGTCCGCCAGGTGCGCGAGTCCGACAAGATCCTGGCCATGCTGGAGACCGAGACCAGCCGGCTGCAGAACCTGATCCATCGGTACATCAACCAGCCGAGCCCGGAGCTGTTCGCCGAAATCCTGCTGCTGCGCGAGGCGGTGCTGGGCACGCTGACCACGCGCGCATCGACCGACCCGATGCTGTCGGGATCGGTCGAGCAGCTCGAGCGCGTCACCAGCCGCTTCCTCGACGGTTTTGGCGAACTGCGCGCCGTGCAGTCGAAAATCTCCAAGACCTATGACGACCAGGTGCTGGGCCCGGCGCGCGACATGGCCGGGCTTTATTCGATCATCGAGGGCGCCACCGGCCACCGCGACGCGCTGATCTGGCCCTCGCTCGGCAAGTCCCGCGAGGCGTTCACCGCGCTGCTGGTCGCCGCCAATGCCTATTACCTGTCGGTTGCGACCAGCTCGGCCGAGGATGCCCGCCGCAACACCGAGACGATCGAAAAATCCATCCCCGTGATGACCGACCTCGCGGAGAACGATCTGCAGAAGCTGGCCTTGCAGCGCCTGCTGCAGCGGACGCGGGACCTGCGCGACGGCCTCGCAAAGCTCTCCGACCAGCTCGCCAACCGCACCGAACTGTTGCGCAACACGATCGACGCCAGCCAGGCCGATGCGATCGGCGCCATCGACGAGCTCTCGGTCAAGATGCGCCAGCGCGAGCAGAAGGCGCAGGAGACCTTCGACCGCACGCTGTGGAAATATTTCGCGCCGCGTGACCTCGATTGCCGTGCTGTTCCTCGGCATCATCCTCGCCGCCGGCGTCGTCATCGCGCTGTCGATCCGGCTGCCGCTGCAGCAGATCATGACCTCGATGCGCGCCATCATGAACGGCGACTATGACCGCGAGGTGCAGGGCACCCGCGCCCGCGACGAAGTCGGCGCAATGGCCCGCGCGGTGGAGGTGTTCCGCGAGAACGCCATCGCCAAGCGCAAGACCGAAGAAGAGTTGCGCACATCCAAGGAAAAAGCCGAGGCCGCGCTGCTCGAACTCAATACCGCGCAGCAGAACTTGATCGACGCCGAACGGCTCGCCGCGCTCGGCGGCCTCGTCGCCGGCGTCGCCCATGAGGTCAACAACCCGATCGGCATCAGCCTGACCGTTGCTTCGAGCTTTGCCCGCCGCGCCGACGCATTCCAGGCCGAATTGAACTCGAACCAGCTGCGCCGCTCCACCCTCGACGAATTCGTCAAATCGTCGCGCGATGCCGCCCAGCAGCTGGTGGCGAACCTGCATCGCGCCGGCGAGCTGATCCAGTCCTTCAAGCAGGTCGCGGTGGACCGTTCGCATGCCGAGCGGCGCCAGTTCAGCCTGTCGGAAGCCACCGACCAGATCGTGGCGAGCCTGCGGCCGGTCCTGAAGCGCTCGGCGATCCAGCTGTCGGTCGACGTGCCCGAGGGGCTGCTGATCGACGGCTATCCCGGTTCCTACGGCCAGATATTAACCAATCTTTTCCTCAATGCCGCCAACCACGCCTTCGCCGACGGGCGTTCCGGGACCATCTCGATCTCGGCGCGGCCGCGCGGCAGCGAGGATATCGAGATTATTTTTGCCGATAACGGCGCCGGAATGACGCCTGACGTCCAGCGGCAGGCATTCGACCCCTTCTTCACGACGCGCCGCAACGAAGGCGGCACGGGACTCGGGCTGCATATCGTCTATAACCTCGTCACCCAGCAGCTCGGCGGGCGGATCCTGCTCGAGTCAAGGCAGGGACAAGGCACTACTTTTCGCATTATTATGCCGCGGATCGCCCGGGGCGACCCGACGATAGTAGACGTAGCAGCGGACGGAACCGAGCAATGGCCGAACAGGACGATGTCCTCCACCTGATCGATGATACCGGGCACGCCCCGGAGGCCTCGTCCGCCCGCAAATGGAAGATTGCCGTCATCGACGACGATGCCGCCGTGCATGAAGGCACCCGCTTTGCGCTGAGCGACTACAATCTCAACGGCTCCACGCTGGAGATCCTCTCGGCCTATTCCGCCGCCGAGGGCCGCACCCTGATGCGCGAGAATCCCGATATCGCGGCCGTGCTGCTCGACGTCATCATGGAGACCGACGTCGCGGGCCTCGAGCTCGTCGAATACATCCGCAACGAGATCAAGAACGAGACCGTGCGCATCATCCTGCGCACCGGCCAGCCCGGCCAGGCGCCGGAACGCCGCGTCATCGTCCAGTACGACATCAACGACTACAAGGCGAAGACGGAGCTCACCGCCGACAAGCTGTTCACCTCGCTGACCGCCGCACTCCGCAGCTACCAGCAGCTCGAGCGCATGATGCAGACCCGGCGCGGGCTCGAGATCATCATCGACGCCGCCTCGACGCTCTACGACTTCAAGTCGATGCAGCGGCTCGCCGAGGGCGTGCTGACCCAGCTTGGCCTCGCTGCTCAATGTGGATTGCGCAGGCATCCTGGTGCTGCGCGACGACGGCGCCGGCTCGGAATTCTCCGTGCTGGCGGGCTCGCGGCTGCTACAGCCGCTTCATCGGCTCGACCAGCTCGAAATCGCTCGATCCCGATCTGCGGATGATGGTGGAAGCCGCCTTCGCGCGCCGCAAGAACGAATTCGCCGATCACCGCAGCGTGCTCTATCTGCGCACCGGCAGCGGCCGCGAGGTGGTGGTGCTGCTGCAGGCCGAGCGCCAGCTTTCCGACACCGACCGCGCGCTGGTGGAAATCTTCTCCAGCCGCCTGTCGATCGCCTTCGACAACGTCATCCTCTACCAGCAGCTGCACGAGGCCAACACCCAGCTCGAGGACCGCGTCGCGCAGCGCACCCGCGCGCTGATGCAGGCCAACCGCCGGCTCTCCTCGCAATGGCTGCGGCTGCAGCGCGCCAACGGCTTCAAGAACGAAATCCTCGGCACCGTCGCCCATGACCTGAAAAATCCGCTCGGCGTGATCCTCGGCCGCACCGAAATGCTGACCGAGCTGATCGGCGCCGGCTCGCCGAAGGAGAACGTCACCGCGCAGGTCGATCACATCCGCGACGCCACCAAGCGGCTGACCACGATGGTCGATCATCTGATCTCGGATGCGATGGCCGATGCCTTCGACATCACCATCCGCCGCGAGCCGGTCGACGTCGCCGCCCTCGTTTCCGAAGTGACCGAGACCAACATGCCCTCGGCGGTCAACAAGCAGCAGAGCATCAGCGTCTCCGCGCCGCCGAATTTCGTCACCATGTGCGACGCCGACCGCATCCGCGAGGCGATCGACAACCTCGTCAGCAACGCCATCAAATATTCGCCGATCGGCGGCAAGATCACGGTCGGCGTCACCCATGAGGGCCCGAGCACCGTGATCCGGATCTCCGACCAGGGCGCCGGCCTGTCGCCGGAGGACCTTGGCCGCCTGTTCGGCCGGTTCCAGCGGCTGTCGGCAAAGCCCACCGCCGGCGAAAGCTCGACGGGGCTGGGCCTGTCCATCGTCAAGCGCATCATCGACATGCATGGCGGCCATGTGACCGCGCAGAGCCCGGGGCCCGGACAGGGCTCGACCTTTACGGTTACATTGCCCGCGACAGAACCGTCATGACCCAGAACCCGCACATCATCATCGTCGACGACGAGGCGCCCGCCCGCGAAATGGTCGGCGATTACCTCAAGATGCACGGCTTCAACGTGACGCTGTGCGACGGAGGCAAGAGCCTGCGCGGCGCAATCGAAAGCGGCGTGCCTGACCTCGTGGTGCTCGACCTCAACATGCCCGAGGAAGACGGGCTCTCCATCATCCGCGACCTCAAGAGCCGCATCAACGTGCCGGTCATCATGCTCACCGCGACCGCAAGCCCGATCGACCGCGTCGTGGGACTGGAGCTCGGCGCCGACGACTATGTCGCAAAGCCCTGCGAGCTGCGCGAACTGATGGCGCGCATCCGTTCGGTGCTGCGCCGGAGCACGGCCAAGGCGCCGGCGGCAGAGGCAGGCGGCGCCAAGGCCGCCAAGGACCAGCTGGTTCGCTTCGGCACCAAATGGCTCGACCTCGAAGCGCAGGCGCTGCGCGACGACGAGGGCAACGAGCATCCGCTGACGGCGTCCGAATTCGGGCTGCTGAAGGTGTTCGCGGCCAATCCCAAGCGCGTGCTGTCGCGCGAGCGGCTGCTGGAGCTCGCCAATGCGCGCGATGCGGAAGCCTTCGACCGCGCCGTGGACCTGCGCATCATGCGCATCCGCCGCAAGAT
Source organism: uncultured Alphaproteobacteria bacterium (assembly GCA_963726865.1). GTDB lineage: Bacteria > Pseudomonadota > Alphaproteobacteria > Rhizobiales > Xanthobacteraceae > Bradyrhizobium. The sequence goes on from CAVSEE010000023.1 coordinate 186,705, forward strand.
CGAGATCGATCCGGCCAAGCCGGCGGTGATCCGCACCATCCGCGGCGGCGGCTATCTGTTCTCGCCGACCGGCGACAAGGCCTGATTCCCGTGTAATTACGGCCGTCTTTGACGCGGTGCAGGGCGCAGCGGTATCCGGGCTGCGGCCTTTCGGATCGCTCCAATTTTCCGCATATTGAAATCGTTCACATTTCCGCCCCGAATGTTTCGTCGCGACGCCCGCGACGAAACAATTCTTTCGCCCGCGAAACCATTTTCTACTTTTGGCGCAGACATCCCGAAACGCGCCCTAACTATCAATCTCCCAACGAAACGCCGCCAAACGGCGCGAACTGGGAGCCTGTCAATGTCGAACGTCATCGCCATCAACGCTGCAGCCAAGAAGAACATCGCCGCTGCGCGTGCGACTTCCGATGAAATGCTGCTGGCAGATATCGCCAAGGGCAACCGCCACGCGATGCACGTGCTCTATTCGCGCCATAACGTGCGGGTGTACCGCTTCGTGCTGCGTATCGTGCGTGACACCACGATGGCGGAAGACCTCGTCAGCCAGGTGTTCCTGGACGTGTGGCGGACCGCCAAGCAGTTCCAGGGCCGTTCGCAGGTTTCGACCTGGCTGCTGTCGATCGCCCGTTTCAAGGCGCTGACCTCGCTGCGCCAGCGCCGCCATGAAGACATCGATCAGGAAGACGTGCTGGAGATCGCCGACGGTTCCGACACCCCGGAAGCCTCGCTCGACCGCGCCTCGACCAGCGCCATCCTGCGCGCCTGCGTCGCCAAGCTGTCGCCGGCGCACCGCGAGATCATCAACCTCGTCTACTATCACGAGAAGAGCGTGGAAGAGGCCGGCGAGATCATCGGCATCCCCCAGAGCACGGTGAAGACCCGGATGTTCTATGCCCGCAAGCAGCTTGCGGATTTGCTTAAGGGCGCCGGTGTCGACAGTATTGCCGCGTAAAGTATAGTATTTTCAATGTGTTAAGAGACAAAAAGGCCCGGGAAACCGGGCCTTTTTCGTTTGTCCCGGTTACCGCGGACGAAACAATTGAAACAATTCACAACATCACCTGGAAAAACTCAGCCCTTAAACAGATAGCCACTGACGAAGCGCCAACCACCGACAAAGGGAGACCAAGATGCTGAAGCCGTCCTTCCGCTACTTCATTATCCCCCTCGGTGCGATCTCCACCCTGGCCACGCTGTCGGCTCAGCAGAACGTCTCCCCCCGCGCCGAGCGCACCCAGGGAACGGCTGTCGTCCGCGAGCAGGTCGTGGATTGCAGCGCCAAGTCACCTTCAGAGGTCTGCGTGATCTCCTGGAGCAGCGAACCCCAACGCTGAACGGATTTTTTGACGACCACTTCTACCTCCCAAGTTGCCTCCACCGACCCGGCCGGGATGCCCCCCAGCCGGGTCGTTGTAGTTTTGGGGGACTGATAATCGCGTGGCGACGCGATCGTGTTCGGCTTCGGCTTGACGCGAGCAGTCTCTGTCGTGATGTTTGCCGCGGACCATGGATGCTGCGGCAAGTCAGGATGAAGTTCGGCTGCGCAAGGGATCCTCGCTCAGCGAAAGGCTGGTCTGGGCGGGCTCCGGCGCCGCGGTGTTGCTGATCATCGTTCCGGGCCTGCTGACCTGGGCCTCGGGCGGCCCGCCGCTGGCCGCGGCGTTCTGGGCCGCGCCGCTCGGGTTGTTCCTGATCGGCGTTGCCGCACTCGAAAGCAACGTGGCCTGGATCGTTACGCGCGACGGCATCCTGATCGGCGAGCAGCGCCCCATTGGGCCGGTCCACAAGCGACTGATCGGCATTCACGACATCGCCGATGTCCGCGTCCGCAAGAACAGGTTCAGCTATCCCAAGAGCTTCAGCCTGCGGTGCAGGCTTGCATCGGGAGACGTCCTGGTCTCGCCGCCGCTGCCCGATATCACGCGTGTCAACGAAACCGCCGCGACGGTCGCGCGATTGCTCGACCTGCCCGATACCGCATCCGTCGACAATCCGTTCGATGCCGCCAACCCCGAGATCATCCTTCGCTCGCCGGTCAGTCTCGATATCGGCTGGCTCATTCGAATGGCCGTGCCGCTTCTGGCCGGCCTTTGCAGCCTTCCGTTCCTCGTCGCATTCACCGTCGGCGAGTCGGAGCTGGCGCTCGGACTGCTGTTGCCGCTCGGCGTGATCGTTGCCATTGCGCTCTACCGCTACACGCACCGGCTTTCCGGCGCGCGCTGGATCATCCGGCATGGCGAGGTCCGTATCGAACGGATCTCGCTGAGCGGCAGGCTGTCAGCCGAGACGATCAAGGCGGGCGATGTCGCCGCCATCGAGGTCGACAAGCCCGACACCAGGGGCCGGACCTGCACCATCAGCATCCGCCTGCACACCGGCCAGACCTTCCGCAGCCCGACAAGGCATGACGAAAATGGCGCACGGGCCCTGCGCGCCGAAATCATCCGGCGCCTTAATGCCCCTCCGGATACTGGACCAATAGGTTAGCACGCCTCTGCTGCAAAAAGGCGCGGTACTGCTGTCGTATCCGCCGTGCTAGACTGGCTGCGGAAGCAATGATGGGTGGACAGCGATGTTCGAAGGCTGGGACGCCGTAGTACTCGCGCGGGCGCAGTTCGCCTTCACGATGTCGTTCCACATCATCTTTCCCGCCTTCTCGATCGGGCTCGCCAGCTATCTCGCGGTGCTGGAAGCGCTCTGGCTGTGGACCGGGCGCGAGGTCTTCATCAACCTGTTCAATTACTGGCTGAAGATCTTCGCGGTCGCCTTCGGCATGGGCGTGGTGTCGGGCATCGTGATGTCCTACCAGTTCGGCACCAACTGGTCGGCCTTCGCCGACAAGACCGGCCCTGTCATCGGCCCCCTGATGGCCTATGAGGTGATGACCGCCTTCTTCCTCGAGGCGGGTTTTCTCGGCGTCATGCTGTTCGGGCTGGATCGCGTCGGGCCGCGGCTGCATTTCCTGGCGACGCTGATGGTCGCGATCGGCACGCTGATCTCGGCATTCTGGATTCTCTCCGCCAATTCCTGGATGCAGACGCCGACCGGCCACACCATGAATGCGGCCGGGCAATACATCGCCGCCGACTGGCTGAAGGTGATCTTCAACCCGTCCTTCCCCTATCGCCTCGTGCACATGGTGCTGGCGGCGTATCTGACCACCGCCTTCGTGGTCGGCGCGGTCGGCGCGTTCCATCTCTTGCGCGATCCGCACCAGGCCGGCGCGCGCGTGATGTTCTCCATGGCGATGTGGATGGCGACCATCGTGGCGCCGATCCAGATCGTCGCCGGCGACCAGCACGGCCTCAACACGCTGGAGCACCAGCCGGTGAAGATCATGGCGATGGAAGGCCATTTCGAGAGCCACAAGGACGGCGCGCCGCTGTACCTGTTCGGCTGGCCCAACCAGGCCGCGGGAAAACTGGAATACGCGATCGGGATTCCAAAACTCGGCTCGCTGATCCTGAAGCATTCGCCGGACGCGCCGATGGCCGGGCTCGACACGGTGCCGCGCGAAAACTGGCCGCCGGTCGTCTTCCCGTTCTGGTCGTTCCGCATCATGGTCGGCATGGGTCTCCTGATGGCCGGGCTCGGGCTGCTCAGCCTCGTCATGCGCTTCCGCGGCAAGCTTTATGACTTCCCGCCTGCTGCATATGCTCGCGGTCGCGATGGCGCCCTCAGGCTTCATCGCGGTGCTCGCCGGCTGGATCACGACCGAGACCGGGCGGCAGCCCTACCTCGTCTATGGATTGCTGCGCACTGCGGACGCCGCCTCTCCGCTTGCCGCGCCTGCGGTCGCATCCTCGCTGATCGCCTTTGTCATCGTCTATTTCACCGTCTTCACCGCCGGCGTGATCTACATCCTGCGCATGATGGCTGAGCCGCCGCATCACGGCGAAGCGGGACCGGCCAAGGACGTCCCTGCCCGCGCCGCCGGCATCACGCCGGCCGCCGGCGCCGTCACGGGAGCGATCCGATGAGCGTCGCCGTCGATCTTGCCACCGTCTGGGCCTTCATCATCGCCTTCGCGGTGTTCGTCTATGTCGTGATGGACGGCTTCGATCTCGGGCTCGGCATTCTCTTCCCGCTGTTTCCCAAGAAGGAAGACCGCGACGTCATCATGAACAGCGTGGCGCCGGTGTGGGACGGCAACGAGACCTGGCTGGTGCTCGGCGGCGGCGGCATGATGGCGGCGTTTCCGCTGGCCTATGCCGTGCTGATGCCGGCGCTCTACACGCCGATGATTGTGATGCTGCTCGGCCTCGTGTTCCGCGGCGTCGCCTTCGAGTTTCGCTGGCGCACCACCAAGGAGCGCAACAAGTGGGACATCGCCTTTGCCGGCGGCTCGCTGCTGGCGACGCTGGCGCAAGGCATCGCGCTCGGCGCCATCCTGCAGGGCATCCATGTCGAGGGGCGGCATTATGCCGGCGGCTGGTGGGACTGGCTGACGCCGTTCAGCATCTTGACCGGCATCTCGCTGGTCATCGGCTATGCGCTATTGGGCGCAACCTGGCTGGTGATGAAGACCGAAGGTGAACTGCGCGACCGCGCCTATGGCCTGTCCTGGGCGCTGCTGTTCGCCATGCTGGGCGCGATCGGCGCGGTCAGCATCGCGACGCCCTTCCTGCATGTGCAGTACACCCAGCGCTGGTTCGCCTGGCCCAACATCATCCTGACCGCGCCGGTGCCGATTGCGGTGGCGGCCGCCACCGTGCTGTTGCTGCGCGCGCTGGCGCGGAAATACGACTACCAGCCGTTCTTCCTGACGCTGTCGCTGTTCGCACTGTCCTATGCCGGGCTTGGCATCAGCATGTATCCCTACATCGTGCCGCAGAGCATCACGATCTGGCAGGCGGCCGCGCCCGAGAACAGCCAGATCTTCATGCTGGTCGGCGTCTCTATCCTGATCCCGCTGATCCTCGGCTATACCGCCTGGGCCTATTACGTGTTTCGCGGCAAGGTGCAGGCCGGGAGCGGCTATCATTGACTCAGCTCAAGCCACCGGAGCGCCCGCTGGGTCAGCGTCTGCTGTGGTTCGCGGCGCTGTGGCTGGCCGGCGTCGGCACGGTGGCGCTGGTCTCGTTGGCATTAAAACTCTGGATCGCCCCGAAATGACGGCTTTGCGACGCGATTCCTCCCAAATTCATGGCATTCCAATGGTTTGATCGCCGCATTCGCCCTAAACTTGCCATCAATGAGAATTGATGGTTCCAAGGCGGGCACGATTTAGCCCGCGACCTCCAAGGAGAGCTTTGCATGACGAATTTCCGTCACCTGACCTGGATCTTGATTGCAGCCTTCGGTCTCGTGTTTTCGAGCGCGCAAAGCCATGCCCAGAAGCGCGCCCGATGCCGACGAACCCGGCCTGGTCGCCGATGACGGTTACGAACTCGAGCCCGAATGGCAGAAGCAGGTCGTCTACTTCCGCACCACCGAGGCGCCGGGCACCGTCATCGTCGTCACCGCCGAGCGGCATCTCTACCTCGTGCAGGGCAACGGCCGCGCCATCCGCTACGGCATCGGCGTCGGCCGCGAAGGTTTTACATGGCAGGGCTTGGTGAACATCACCCGCAAGGCGGAATGGCCAGACTGGACTCCGCCGCCGGAAATGATCCAGCGCCAGCCCTATCTGCCGCGCTTCATGGCCGGCGGTCCCGGTAATCCGCTCGGCGCGCGTGCGATGTATCTGGGCACGACGGTCTATCGCATCCACGGCACCAACCGTCCGGACACGATCGGCACCGCCGTTTCCTCCGGCTGCTTCCGCCTCGTCAACCGCGACGTCGCCGACCTCTATGAACGCGTGCCGCTCGGGACCAAGGTCGTGATCCGGCAGAAGCCCGAGCTGTAACGGCGCGGGTCTTTCGTGCCGCCGTTCCTTTTCCTGAAATTCTTGTGAGAGAAAAATGATGCGCACATTCCGGGGCGGCCTGCTGATCGGGCTCGCGGTCGCAGTCCTGGTCGCGATTGCCGCGATCGTCTATGAGTTCTACGACACACGGACGCTGAAACGCACCGTGCGCCGCGGCGAGGTGCTGTGCGGCGTCAATGCCGGCCTGCCCGGCTTCTCGATCCCCGACGACAAGGGCAACTGGACCGGCTTCGACGTCGACTTCTGCCGCGCGGTGGCCGCCGCCATCTTCGACGATCCGAAGAAGGCGAAGTTCGTCCCGCTCGACGCCAGCGAGCGTTTCACCGAGCTGCAGAAGCGCAAGGTCGACATCCTCTCGCGCAACTCCACCTGGAGCATGGCGCGCGAGACCACCTATGACCTCTATTTCCCGGCGGTCGCCTATTATGACGGCCAGGGCTTCATGCTGCCGGGCGCGCGCAAGATCGACTCCGCGCTCGACCTCAACGGCAGCAAGGTGTGCGTGCAGGCGAACACGACGACGGCGCTCAACCTCGCCGACTATTTCCGCGCCAACAACATCAAGTACGAAGAGGTCAAGCTGCCGAAGCTGGACGACGTCGTGAAGGCCTACAGCGAAGGCAAGTGCGACACGCTGACGGCCGACGTGTCGCAGCTCTATGCGCTGCGGCTCAACATGGCCAAGCCCGGCGACCACGTCATCCTGCCCGACGTCGTCTCCAAGGAGCCGCTCGCGCCCGTGGTGCGCCAGCGCGACGACGACTGGATGATGATCGTGAAGTGGACGCTCTACGCGATGATCAACGCCGAAGAGCTCGGCATCGACTCCAAGAACATCGACGAGGCGCTGAAGTCGAAGAAGCCGGACGTGATGCGGCTGGTCGGCACCGAAGGCAATTACGGCGAACAGCTCGGGCTCTCCAAGGACTGGGCCGTCCGCATCATCCGCCATGTCGGCAATTACGGCGAGATGTACGAGCGCAACGTCGGAAGCGGCTCCAAGCTGCAGATCCCGCGCGGCCTGAACCAGCTCTGGAGCGCCGGCGGCATCCAGTACGCGCCGCCGATCCGATAAGCGTCAGCGCCCACTCTCACCAAGCGTCATGCCCGGGCAAAAGCGCGAAGCGCGTCTTCGCGCTAGATGTCCCGGGCATTCGCGTTTCCAGGGCTCAATAGCTCCGCGAGCGCGCCAGCTGGTCGGCGTGGTAATTGGCGTCGCCGAACAGTTCCTCGCAGACCCGCGCGCGCTTCATGAAGAAGCCGATGTCGAACTGGTCGGTCATGCCCATGCCGCCATGCATCTGCACGCCTTCCTGCACCGCGCGCGTCGCGGTGGTGCCGGCCTTGGCTTTGGCCACCGCCACCGCCGATGCCCGCCTTCTCGATGTCGGCATCGAGCGCCTGCATCGCCTTCAGCGCCGCGGCGCGGGCAATCTCGATGTCGATATAGAGCTCGGCGGCGCGGTGCTGCAGCGCCTGGAATTCGCCGATCAGCTTGCCGAACTGCTTGCGCTCCTTGAGATACGTCACGGTGCGCGAAAACACCTCGTCGCTCAGCCCCACCATTTCGGAAGCGACCGCGCCGCGGCCGATGTTGAGCAGATTGTCCAGCAGCGCCCCGCCGGCATCGACCTCGCCGAGCACGCTGTCGGCGTTGACCTCGACATTGTCGAACTCGATGCGCGCCGCATTGTGCGCGTCCACCATGATGGTGCGCTCGGTCGCAACGCCCTTGGCCTTCGGGTTGACCAGGAACAGGGTGATGCCCTTGGCCTCGCCTGCGCTGCCGCCGGTGCGCGCGGCAACAATCAGGAGATCGGCGGTATGGCCGTCGACGACGAGCGCCTTGGCGCCCTTCAGCTTGAAACCGTTGCCGGCGCGCGTCGCCTGCATCGCCGTCTGCAGCGGACGGTGTTTGGCGCCCTCGTCCACCGCCAGCGCCGCAAGCAGCGAGCCCGCCGAAATCTTCGGCAGATATTCCGCCTTCTGCGCCGCACTGCCGCCGCGTGACAGCGCCGAGGCCGCGAGTACGCCGGTCGAGAGGAACGGCGACGGCATCAAGGTGCGGCCGATCTCTTCCATGATCACGCCGGCCTCGACACAGCCGAGGGCGCTGCCGCCGAATTGCTCCGGCACCAGCAGGCCGGAAAAACCCATCTCGGCAAACTCCTTCCAGAGGTCGCGCGAGAAGCCGGTCGCATCCTTGCTGTCGCGCAGTTGCCGCAGATGCGACACCGGCGCCTTGTCGCTGATGAGGCCGCGCGCGCTGTCGCGCAGCATGGATTGTTCTTCGGTGAGGACGAGGGCCATGGGAGGAAGGTTCCGGTCTAAGAGTTCGTACGTTGTTTGTTTGAGCTCGTCATTCCGGGATGCGCCCTCTTGGGGCGCAGGCCCGGAACCATGCAAGCCACGCATGTGGCTATGGATTCCGGGCTCGCGACTTCGTCGCGCCCCGGAATGACGGGGAATCAATTGCGACTACGCCCCCGGCAGATCGAGGATGCGTTTCGCGACGATGCCGAGCATCACCTCCGACGTGCCGCCCTCGATCGAGTTGGCCTTGGTGCGCAGCCAGGCGCGCGGGCGGGCGCCGTTGCCGGAGCGGCCGCTTTCCCACTCCAGCGCGTCGATGCCGCCTGCCGACATCAGGATCTCGTGGCGGCGCTTGTTGAGCTCCGTGCCGTAATACTTCATCGCCGACGAGAACGCCGGATGCGATTGCCCGGCCTTCACCAGATCGACCATGCGCTCGGAGACCGCCGCGAACGCCGCCTCGTCGATGTCGAACGCCGCGATCTGGCCGCGCAGCACAGCGTCGTCGAGCTTGCCAGCCTCGTCGCTGCCGACGGAGTCGGCCGCGACCTGGCCGAGCGGACGGCCGATGCCGCGCTCGCCGGAGCCGGAAATCATCGCCCGCTCATGCTGCAGCAGATATTTGGCGACGTCCCAGCCGCGGTTGACGGTGCCGACCACATGCGACTTCGGCACGCGGACACCGTCGAAGAAAGTTTCGCAGAACGGCGAGTAACCCGAGATCAGCAGAATCGGCTTTGTGGATACGCCCTTGGAGGCCATGTCGAACAGAATGAAACTGATGCCGTCGTGCTTCTTGGCCGCGGGATCGGTGCGCACCAGGCAGAAAATCCAGTCGGCGTAGTTGGCATACGACGTCCAGATCTTCTGGCCGGTGATGACGAAATCCTCGCCATCGCTCTCGGCGCGGGTCTGCAGCGAGGCGAGGTCGGAGCCGGCATTCGGCTCGGAATAGCCCTGACACCAGCGAATGAGGCCCGCAGCGATCTTCGGCAGATGCTCCTTCTTCTGCGCCTCGTTGCCGAACTTGAGCAGCGCCGGCCCCAGCATCCAGATGCCGAAGCTCGACAGTGGCGACCGCGCGCCGATCCGGCCCATCTCCTCGCGTAGCACCTTGTGCTCGGCGCCGTCGAGGCCGCCGCCGCCATATTCCTTCGGCCAGTCCGGCACGGTCCAGCCCTTGTCACGCATGCGCTCGAACCAGACGCGCTGGGCGTCCGAGGCGAACTTCGTGTTGCGGCCGCCCCAGAACACGTCGCCGTCTGAGGTGGCGGGCTTGCGCATTTCCGGCGGGCAGTTCGCCTCCAGCCAGGCGCGGGTCTCTTTACGGAATTGTTCGAGATCGGACATCGGCGTTTCCATCAGAATTGAGTGTTGCAATCGACCTTAGTCGCGGCATCGCGGAATTCAATATCTGATCCGATACGCCATGCATCCGGCGCGATGGTCATTGCCTGCGATCGGGTGTATTCGATGCGGCGATAACACTTGAAAAACAAGAGGAAACGGCAATGCGGTTGAAGTTGCTTTCGCCTGGCGAAATGAACCAGGACCAAAAAGAAACCTACGACGAGTCGATCGCGGGCAAGCGCGGCGCGCCGCCGGCGCCGATGATGGCCTGGCTTAGCAGTCCGGAAATGGCCAGGCATGCCACGCGGCTGGGCGAAGTGATGCGTTTCAACACCATCTTCCCGGCCAAACTGTCGGAGATCGCGATCCTCGTCACCGCGCGGCACTTCACCGCGCATTACGAATGGTTCGCCCACAAGCGCCTCGCGCTGAAGGGCGGCATGGACCCGAAGATCATCGATGACATCCGCGACCGCCGCACGCCCGTCTTCGACGACCCCAAGGGCAGGATGATCTACGATCTCGCCAAGTCCCTGCATGAGGGCCGCGGCGTGACACAGGGGCTCTATGACGAGGCGGTCAAGGTGCTGACCGAGCGCGGCGTGGTCGAAGTGATCGGGCTGTGCGGCTACTACACGCTGGTGTCGATGACGCTGAACACTTTTGAGTTCGGCCTGCCGGATGGACAGGTGTCGGATCTGGCGTGAGGCGCTGCTCAGGATGACGGCTGCGCGGGCCGTCCCCTGATCATGATCAGCACCGCCGCGGTCAGCTCCACGCCGATGCAGCAATAGAACGGCAACGCGTAGCTGCCGGAGATATCGCGCAGCAGCCCGATCACACCCGGGCCCAACGCGAAGGTGATCTGGTTGATCGCCGTGATCAGGCTGACCAGCACGCCGAACGAGCGCGGATCGAACTCGCGCTGCACGATCAGCGCCGGCAGCGTGATCACATTGCCGACCGAGAAACCGAACAGCGCGCAGGCCGCGATCAGCGCGACGTCGTTGCGAACATTGATGACGATGGCGAGCGCCACCGCCTGGCTGATGAAGGACAGCGACGAAGCCAGCCGCTGGTTCATGCGGTCGATCACGAAGGAGAACAGCACCCGGCCGACCACCGCCATCGCGGTCAGCAGCGCCACCGCGACTGCCGCGCGCTCGCGCCCGATCACATCATCCAGGAAGCTGATGAGGTGAACGATGAAGCCGACCTGCGCGAACAGCACCAGCGCAAAGGCCGCCGAGACCGACAGGAAGGCGATATCGCGAAACGCCTTCGCCCGGATTTGCGTCGGTGACGGCGCATCCCGCTCAGCCGCTGCCGCAGTATGCGCCAGCACCGGCGGTTGGCCTACGAAGATCAGGATCACCGGCACCATCAGCACCACCATCACGATGGCCGCCACCATCATCGCGCCCGGGAAGCCGAAATAACCGATGCCGGCCACCAGCAGCGGCACGCCGACGATGCCGCCGAAACTGGCGCCGTTCAACGCGAGGCTGATCGCCATGCCGCGCTTCTGGTCGAACCAGAGGCCCAGCGTGTTGGTGATGATGCCCAGGGAAGTGCCGGCCCAGCCGAAGGCGAGCACGGCGTTGGCGAGATAAAGCTGCCAGGGCTCGCGCACCTGTCCGATGGCGACGCCGGCTGCGGCCATCGCAAAGGTGCCGGCGATCAGGCAATTGCGCGGACCGAACGCCTTGATGGCTTCGGCGACGAAAGCCACCAGCGCCGCGCCGAACAGATAGAAGAAGGTGGTGCCGGAAGAGATCAGCGAGGCCGGCCACCCGCGCAGGCGATGCAGCTCGGCGACATAGACGCTCTGCCCGTAAAAGCCGAGGCCCCAGCCAAAGGTCGCCAGCAGGAAGCAGACCACGACGATGCGCCAGCCGTCATAGCGGATCGAGGTTTCCGGAATGCGCGTGTAGCTGGAGGCGTCCATTTTATTCTTGTTCTCTGCGACGGACCGGGTGTCCACCCGTTTCCCGTTCCGACGATATGGATGGCGAGGAGACGGGCGAAAGACCAGCATGACGGCAATCAATTCGACGCTCGTCGAACTGTCAGCAGTTGGCATCAGCACCTGTGTGTGCCAAATGACACAAGACTTGATGAACACAAGATTTGGCCCGCGGCGAACTGGATATTGACGATGCCCCCTGACGACCGGCCGACACTGGCCGCGCCCGACGACGACCCGTATCTCTGGCTGGAGGATGTCGAGGGAGCTCGCGCACTCGAATTCGTCGAGGCGCAGAATCGCCGCACGCTGGCAGAATTCGGCAGCACGACGTTCGCCGCCGATCGCGACGCGCTGGCCGCCATCTACGACCGCCCCGACAACATTCCCTATGTCACCCGCAACGGCGGCCACCTCTACCAATCTCTGGAAGGACGCCAACAATCCACGCGGCGTCTGGCGGCGCACGACGCTGGAATCCTTCCGCAAGCCAAAGCCCCGACTGGGAAGTCCTGCTCGACATCGACAAGCTTGCTGCGGACGAAGATGCCGACTGGCTGCTGAACTGGACCACCACCCGCCCCGGCAACCATCCGCGGGCCATCCTCAGCCTGTCGCGCGGCGGCAGCGACGCCGTCACGCTGCGCGAGTTCGACATGGACAGGAAGGCGTTCGTGACGGACGGCTTTGTCCTGCCTGAAGCGAAGAGCAGCCCCGCATGGCTCGATGCCGATACGCTGCTGTTGTCGAGCGCGCTTGGTGACGGCATGGCCACGACATCGGGCTATGCCCGCACCCTGCGGCAGTGGCGGCGCGGCCAGCCGATGACGGAAGCGCCGGTCATTTTCGAAATCCCCGCCGACCACATGGGCCTCTGGTGCGACGTTGATCATACCGCGGGCGCGCCGCGGATCTGGTTCGTCGACCGCCTCGATTTCTTCAAAATGAATCTCTGGTTGGGTGACGCCACGGGCGCGAAACAACAGCTCGATCTGCCCACCGATGCCTGGGTAAACGCGCATGGCGACTGGGTCGCGGTCAAGCCGCGGAGCGCGTGGACGGTGGGCGGGGAAGACCTACGCGCCTGACAGCGTGCTCGGGATTTCGCTGTCAGCATTTCTGGCAGGCAATCGTGACTTCACGGTCGTATTCGAGCCCGGTGCGCGCCGCTCCCTGCAGGGCCTGTTCTGGAACAACGGCAAGCTGGTGCTGCCGATCCTCGACGAACTGCGGCCGCAGTTCGAAATCTGTACGCCGTCGGCCAACGGATGGACACGACGACGATTGCCGGGACTGCCCGACATCGGCGTCATCGACATCTGGAATTTCGACCGCCATGAATCCGAAACCAATGGCGATTTGCTCGCCAACATCCAGGATCCGCTGACGCCGCCGTCACTGATGCTGATCGAAGGCGTCGCGAACCCGATGCTGCTGAAGCAGGCGCCGAAGACGTTCATCGCTGACGGCCTCGTCGTGACCCAGCATGAAGCGATTTCGATCGACGGTGAACGCATTCCCTATGTGCAGACCGGACCCGCCAACGAGACCGGCGACGCGCCGCTCTACATGAGCGCGTATGGCGGCTTCGGTCATACGGTGAAGCCGTACTACAACTCGGCGCTCGGAAAACTCTGGCTCGAGCGCGGCGGCACGACGGTGCAGGCGAATCTGCGCGGCGGCGGCGAGTTCGGCACGCGCTGGCACGATGCCGGCCGCTACGCCGGAAAGCGCCTGGCGCATGACGACTTCGCGGCTGTTGCCGCCGACCTGGTCCGGCGCGGCGTCACCCGCCCGAGCAGGATCGCCGCCGAGGGCGGCTCGAACGGCGGCATCCTGATCTCCAACATGCTGACGCGCTATCCTGAACGTTTCGGCGCGCTGTTCTGCACGATTCCCCTGATCGACATGCGCCGCTACACAAAGCTGTTCGCCGGCGCGAGCTGGATCGCGGAATATGGCGATCCCGACAAGCCCGAGGAGTGGGCGTGGCTTGCGACCTATTCGGCCTATCACGCGGCAAAGCCCGGGCAAAAATATCCGCCGATCCTGCTCGCCACGACCCGGCGCGACGATCGCGTCCACCCCGGCCACGCACGCAAGATGGCGGCCAAGCTGCAGGCGATGGGCTACGAGGCCTGGTTCTACGAGCCGGCCGCCGGAGGCCACGGATTCGGCAACAGCAACAGAGATCGCGCGACCTTCGTGGCGCTCGGCCTGAATTTTCTGAAGGAGAAGATCGGCTGGTCGAGCGCGGCCGCCTAGCGGCGCGTGAACATCAGGATAAGATTGTTGGCCGGCATTTCAAAAGTTTCAGCCAGCTCAAACCCGGCGGCTTCGGCAAGCTTCGCGACGTCGCCGATGTCGCGCACGCCCCATTCCTCGTTCTGCGACTTCAGGCTAGTGTCGAACACCGCGTTGCTCACAGCGGTATGGCGGCCGTCGCGCTTGAACGGCCCGTAGAGGAACAGCCGCCCGTCCTCGCGCAGCTGGCGCGCGGCGCCCGCGACCAAGCCCTCCGCCACCCGCCACGGCGCGATGTGAATGACATTGGCGCAGAACACCGCGAGCAGCTTTCCGGGCGCGCTGCCGGCGGCCGCCGCCACCGACCATGCTGGATCGGAGAGGTCGATCCGCTGCGGCGGTCGGATGTTCGGCAAGCCGGCCGCGGCGCGCCATGCCGCGATGCTGTTCAGATGCGCCTCGCTGAGATCGCTCGGCCACCAGGTGATGCCGGGGCTTTGGCGGGCGAAGTGCACCACATGCTGTCCGGTGCCGCTGCCGGCTTCCAGCACGTCACCCGCCTTCCCCGCGAGGAACTTTTCCAGCACCGCCCAGATCGGCTGATGATTGCGATGGAACGCCGGCGAGTCGAGGCCGCCATCCGGCGTGACCGGCCGGCCATCCCGGCCGAATTCGGTGATCTGCTGCGCCACAATCCTCTCCCGCCAATCGCTTTAGACCGGGGCGCGGCGCGGTGCAAAAATCCGCCCGGCAGATGGCACAAACACCGGTACAATCCTGCTATTCCAGGCCGCCGCTAGCGCGATTAACCCCTATTTCTGCCGCGCCTCCCATGCACGCGTTTCCTTAACGCGAACCGGTACCCACTTCGCTCGGAAACGCTTCAATTGTCCGCATTGCCAGCGATTGGCCTTTGTGCTTTTCACCTCCTATATTCCTAGAAAGCGACCATCGACGAACGCCCGGGAAACGCCTTGATCGCCCTCTCCTTCAGGAAATCCGCGCCGGTGCTGGCGCTGCTGGCCGGCCTTGCCGCGGCGGTTCCGGCCCATGCCCAGTCCGCTGCCGGCGAGGGGCAGAAGCTCGCCTTCGACCGCGGCAAGGGCAATTGCCTGACCTGCCATGTCATCAAGGGCGGCGAAAACCCCGGCACCATCGGACCCGAACTGTCCGACATCAAGAGCCAGTTCAAGCGCGACGAACTGGTCGCGATCGTGTTCGACGAAACCAAGCGCAACCCACTGACGCAGATGCCTCCGTTCGGCCGAAACCGGATTTTGACCGAGAAGGAGATCAACGCGATCGTGGATTTCCTGCAGACCCTTTGACGGCCGGCACGGCCTGAGGAGACTTTGGATGAGCACCACCGAACAAAAATTCTCGCGACGCGTGATCCTGCAGGGCGCAGGCAGCGTCGCGCTGGTCGGCCTCGGCAGCACGGCGCTCAGTTGGCCGGCGTTTGCCGCCAACGACAAATATCCGGCAGAGGCGTTCAAGCAGAAGACCGATGCCGAGGCGATCAAGCTGCTCTACGGCAAGACGGCAGAGGCTTCAGACAAGATCAAGCTCGACGCGCCGGAGATTGCCGAGAACGGCGCAGTGGTCCCCGTCTCCGTCACCACGACACTCGCCGACGTCAGCTCGATCTCGTTCCTGGTCGCCGACAATCCGAACGTGCTGATCGCCTCCTACAAGATTCCGGCCGGCACCGTGCCGGCCGTCGCCAACCGCATCAAGATGGCGAAGACCAGCAAGGTGACCGTGCTGGTCGAGGCCGGCGGCAAGCTCTACAGCGCCGACAAGGAAGTGAAAGTCACCGTCGGCGGCTGCGGCGGCTAGGAAGGATTAATCCCATGGCATCGACCATTCGCGTGCGCGCCACCAACAACGGCGACATCACCGAGGTGCAGGCATTGATCCAGCACCCGATGGATTCCGGCTTCGTCAAGGACGCCAAGGGCGAGGTCATTCCGCCGCATTTCATCCAGCAGCTCACCTTCGAGTACGACGGCAAGCCGGTGTTTTCAGCCGACTGGGGCGGCGGCATCTCCAAGGACCCCTACGTCAAGTTCGCCTTCAAGGGCGGCAAGAAGGGTGACGACCTCAAGGTGAGCTGGCTCGACAACAAGGGCGCCACCGATTCAACGACGGCGAAGATCGGATGATGATGCGTTTTGCGATCCGCTTTGGCTTCTCCGCGCTGGCGCTCGCCGCGCTGGTCCTCGCGTGGCCTGCGGGCGCCGCCGACAAGGTCGATCCGGTGGCGGATGCGAAGGCGTTCAAGAAATTCTTCTACGAAAAATTCCCGAAGCTGAAGCCGGAAGATTTCGTCAACGGGCCCTATTCGATGGACGAGGGCCTGCACAAGCAGTGGGTCGAGAAGGAGCAGTTCCCGCCTTACGAATTCGCGATCGAGTTGGGCAAGGAGCTGTTCACAAAGCCGTTCAAGAACGGCAAGACGTACGAGGATTGCTTTCCGAACAAGGGCATCGGCATCCGCCAGAACTACCCCATCTTCGATGAGAAGGAAGGCAAGGTCATCACGCTGGAGCTGGCGCTGAACCGCTGCCGCGAGGCCAATGGCGAGGAGTCCTACTCCTATGTGAAGGACGAAATGGCGGGGCTCACCGCCTATATGGCCTTCACCTCGCGCGGCAAGCCGTTCGACATCAAGATCCCGAACGATCCGCGCGCGCTGGCAGCCTACGAGAACGGCAAGGAATATTTCTACACCCGTCGCGGCCAGCTCAATTTCGCCTGCTCCACCTGCCATGTGCAGAGCCCGGGCGAGCGCGTCCGCACCGAGGTGCTGGCGCCCGCGCTCGGCATCATGAACGCAATGCCGATCTACCGTTCGGAATGGTCGGGCATGGGCACCACCAGCCGCCGCTACCAGACCTGCAACAGCCAAACGCGCGGCGTGCCGCTCAATCCGCAGGACGACGAATATCGCAACGTCGAATATTACCTGTCCTATGTCGCCAACGGCCTGCCCATCTCGGGCCCGGGAGCGCGGCCATGAAGGCAAAGCTCGTTCTCTTCGCCGCGCTGCTGACCGCAGGCTCTGCCTTCGCGGCGTCGGAAGCCGACTACAAAGCCGCTTACTCCGCCGCGGAAGCGGCCAATGCCGAAGCCGGCAAGCTGCGCAACCAGTGGACCACCACGGCATCGACATTGGCCGCCGCCAAGAAGGCCGGCGAGGCCGGCGATTTCGACAAGGCCATCGAGGCCGCGAAGGAGGCCGAAGCCCTCGCCAAGGCTTCGATCTACCAGGCGACGTCGGAGAAGACGCTCTGGAAGGAAATGGAGATACGCTGAGCAGCGTAGCTCCGCGTGCGGAAGAGGAGACATGACCATCCGCCGCCGGGATTTTCTGAAAGCAACCGCTGTCGCCACGCTCTCGGCCGGCCTGCCGCGCCTTGCGCGCAGCGCCGACAGCGCGTCTACGACATCGAGAAATTCGGCAATGCGCGCATCCTGCATATCACGGATACGCATGCGCAGCTTCGCCCCGTGTTCTTCCGCGAGCCCAGCGTCAATCTCGGTATCGGCTCGATGCTGGGCAAGCCGCCGCATCTGGTCGGCAAGGCGTTTCTCGATCGCTTCGGCATCCGCCCCGACAGCGCCGATGCCTATGCCTTCACCTGCATCGAATTCGAGAAGGCGGCGGGGCGCTTCGGCAAGCTCGGCGGCTTTGCGCATCTGAAGACGCTGATCGACAAGCTGCGCGGCGATGTCGGCCAGAACCGCTCGCGTGCTGCTCGACGGCGGCGATCTCTGGCAGGGCAGCGGGCTTTCCAACACCATGCAGGGCGCCGACATGGTGGAAGCCGCCAATCTGCTCGGCATCGAGGCGATGACCGGGCATTGGGAATTCACCTATGGCGAAAAGGCGCTGCGCGACAATCTCGCCCGCTTCAAGGGCGAGTTTCTGGCGCAGAACGTGTTCCTCACCGAGGAAGCCGCCTTCAACGACGCCAAGGCGTTCGATCCTGCCTCGGGCCGCGTGTTCAAGCCGAGCACGATCAAGGAGATCGGCGGACATCGCGTCGCCGTGATCGGCCAGGCGTTTCCCTATGTGCCGATCGCGCATCCCAAGCGCTTCACGCCGGACTGGACCTTTGGCATCCGCGACGAGGAGCTGCAGAAGCTGGTCGACGGCTTGCGCAACACCGACAAGGTCGATGCGGTGATCCTGCTGTCGCATAACGGCATGGACGTCGATCTGAAGCTCGCGAGCCGCGTCACCGGCATCGACGTCATCCTCGGCGGCCATACCCACGACGCCGTGCCGCAGCCGATCGCGGTGAGCAACGCCGGCGGCGTCACGCTGGTCACCAATGCCGGCTCCAACGGCAAATTTCTGGCCGTGCTCGATCTCGAGATCGCCAAGGGCAAGGTCGCCGACGTACGCTATCACCTGCTGCCGGTGTTCTCCGAGCTGCTGAAGCCGGATGCGGCGATGCAGGCGCTGATCGACACGATGCGCGCACCCTATGCTACGGCCTATGGCGAAAAGCTCGGCACCGCCGACCGCCTGCTCTACCGCCGCGGCAATTTCAGCGGCAGCATGGATCAGTTGATCTGCGATGCCTTGCGCAGCGAGCTCGATGCCGAGATCGCGCTGTCGCCGGGCTTCCGCTGGGGCACCACCGCGCTCGCCGGCCAGCCGCTGACGATGGAGGATATTTTCACGGAGACCGCGATCACTTATCCGGCGACCTATCTGCAGAAGATGACCGGCGCCCAGATCCGCGACGTGCTGGAAGACGTCTGCGACAACCTCTTCAACACCGATCCCTACTACCAGCAGGGCGGCGACATGGTGCGCGTCGGCGGCCTCACCTACAGCTGCGCGCCCGCGGAAAGCGCGGGCAAGCGCATCTCGGAGCTGAAGCTCGACAATGGCCACACGCTCGAGGCCGGCAAGACCTACAAGGTCGCGGGCTGGGCCTCCGTCAATGAGCAGAACGGCGCGCCGGTGTGGGACGTCGTCGCAAAGCATCTTCGCGCCGGCAAGCCGCCGAACCGGCAGGGTCCCGGCGTGGCGCTGAAAGGCGTTGACGACAATCCGGGAATCACGGGCCTGGGATGAAGCGCGTCGCATCATATCTCGGCGCCTCCGCCGTCGCGCTGTGGCTAACGGCAATGCCTACCCATGCGCAACAGATCCCGCTGCAGGACAAGCCGTTCGCCGAGCACAAGGTCGTGCTGCAGCTCTCCGAGAGCGATCCGAAAAAGGGCCGGCCTCGTCATCAGCGTCGCCAACAACCTCATGAAGTTCTACGACCCCGACAAGGTCGCCATCGAGATCGTCGCCTTCGGCCCCGGCATCGACCTGCTGAAGCCCGACAATCCCTCGCGCAAGGCCGTCGAAAGCCTTGTCGCGCAGGGCGTGCGTGTCGATGTCTGTCTCAACACCGTCGACACGATCGAGCGCGAGACCGGCAAGCGGCCGGAATTCCTTTCCGTCGCGACGCCGGTGCAGGTCGGCGTCGCGCAAATCCTGCATCTGACCGAAAACGGCTATACGCTGGTCAAGCCATAACGGAGTTTTGTCATGTACCGCCGCCTTGCAGCCGCCGCGCTGCTCGCGATCGCCCTCGCCTCGCCGGCGTTTTCAGGCGAGGCAAAACATCGCCTTGCGATCCATGTCGACCAGAATGACGCGCAGGTGATGAACCTCGCGCTCAACAATGCCACGAATGTGATTGAATACTACCGCAGCAAGAATGAAGACGTTGACGTCGACATCGTCACCTACGGCCCCGGCCTGCACATGCTGCGCGCCGACAGCTCGCCGGTGAAGGACCGCCTGAAACGGCTGAAGGAGCTGGCTTTCCCGGGCAACGTGCAATATTCGGCCTGCAACAACACCAAACAGGGCATGGAGAAGACGGAAGGCAAGGAAGTGCCGATCCTGTCCGAGGCCACGCTCGTACCATCCGGCGTGGTCCGCCTGATGGAATTGCAGGAGAAGGGCTGGAGTTACCTCCGGCCTTGAGATGACGGAATGTTTGAGAACACGGCTGGAATAGAATAATATTGCCCCCGATACTTCATCGGGAAGCAAATCCTGCCATGATCTTCCGCCAACTGTTCGACAGCGTTTCCGGCACCTACTCCTATCTGCTCGCCAGCCGCCACGGCGGCGAGGCGCTGATCCTCGATCCCGTGCTGGAGAAGGCCGACCGCTATTGCCAGCTGCTGCGCGAACTCGACCTCAAGCTGGTCAAGGCGGTCGACACCCATCTGCACGCCGACCACGTCACCGGCCTCGGCGAACTGCGCGACCGCACCCATTGCATCACCATCATGGGCGAGCAGAGCAAGGCCGACGTCGTCTCGATGCGCGTCGCCGACGGCGACAAGGTGACCATCGAGGGCCTCACCCTCGACGTCATGTACACGCCCGGCCACACCGATGATTCCTACAGCTACCTCATGGGCGACCGCGTCTTCACCGGCGATACGCTGCTGATCCGCGGCACCGGCCGCACCGACTTCCAGAACGGCTCGTCGCGCGCGCAGTACGAATCGATTTTCAATCGCCTCTTGAGGTTGCCCGAGGAGACGCTGGTGTTCCCGGCGCACGACTACAAGGGCGACACCGTCTCCACCATCGGCGAGGAGAAGCGCTACAATCCGCGGCTGCAGGTGAAGTCGGTCGACGAATATATCGAGCTGATGGCCAATCTGAAGCTGCCCAATCCGAAGATGATGGACGTGGCGGTCCCCGCCAACATGCATGTCGGGCTGCACCAGGACGAGCTGGTGAAGGAAGGCCGCTCGCTGACCGCGCGCGATGCGATCGCCAGCCTCGGCCGGCCGGAGATCCTGCTGGTCGATTTGCGCGAGACCAGCGAGCGCAACAAGCACGGCATGCTCACCGGCGCGCTGCACGCGCCCTATGGCGGCATCGAGGAGAGCCTGCGGCCCGGCGGCATGCTGCGCGAGGTTGCGGCGGCGAGCGGCCGGCGCATCGTGTTCTTCTGCGCCTTCGGCGAGCGCTCGGCAATGGCGGTGAAGGCCGCCAAGGAGGCGGGCCTCGCCAACACCGCCCATATCGAGGGCGGCATGGACGCCTGGAAAAAAGCCGGCGGCCCGGTGCTGCACGCGTAACTGCTTCACCCGCTACGGCGCCACCCGCTTCAATTCCGCCGACAGCGCGTTCAGCGCGTCCGCCAGCAGCACGCCGCCGCATTCCGTCATCCGCTCGGGAATGACGATACGCTTTGACCTGGGATAGAAACGCTCCAGCGCCGGATGCAGCAGGAAGGCGCGGCCGTCGTCTTCGGCGCGCTCACCGCCGTCGGAGACGACGAGGAAATCCGGCTTCAGCCTGATGATCTCCTCCATCGAGACAAAGCCGCCGAAGGAGATGCCGAGCTCGCCCGCGGCGCTGGCAAGTCCAGCTTCCGCCAGGATCGCCCCGACAAAGGAATCGCGGCCGGGCACCCAGCCGCGGCGCGTTAGCGGCAGCATACGGAAATGTTTTCCGGCCGCCGCCTGCTTTGCGCCCGCGATCGCCGCGTCCAGCCGGGCGACCTCGGCCGCAGCGCGCTCGGGATGGCCGGCGAGATCGCCCATCTGGCGGATCTGTTCGCGCACGTCGGCGAGCGTACGGGGGATCGGGAATTCGACGAGGTTCTGGCCATTCGCTTTCAGGATTTCGCGCGTGGAGCGCTTGTCGAAATCGCTGGCGGCGACCACGTCGGGCTTCAGCATCAGGATATCTTCGGCGCCGCCGGACAGGATCGGGTATTTGCGCGCTTCCGGGCCGGCCCATTGCCGCGCGTTGCGCGAGAAGCGGGAGAGGCCCATGATTTGCGCGGGATCGGCAAGGGCGAGCACGAGCTGGTCGGTGCAGATGTTCATGGAGATGATGCGCGGCGCGGCGGCGGCGCTCTCCGGCAGCGCCAGCGCCGCAACGATCATCGCCGGTGCGCAAAAATTCCGCATCAGACATTCGCCCATGGTACGATAACGGCCTCGCCTTGATGCTCGGCGCGATAGGCGCTGATCCGGAACACGTCATGCATGACAGATTCGGACAGCGCATCTGCAGGCGCGCCCTGCGACACCAGCTTACCCTGCGACAGCACCATGACGTGATCGGCAAAGCGCGCGGCGAGCCCAAGGTCGTGCGTCACCACGATGACCAGCACGCCGCCGTCGGCCGCAGTGCGCAGGCTCTTCATCACATCGATCTGGTGGCGCGGGTCGAGCGAGGCGACCGGCTCGTCGGCGAGGATCACCGGCGCCTCCACCGCGAGCACGCGGGCCAGCGCGACGCGGCTGCGTTCGCCGCCGGACAACTCGGTGACGCGGCGGTCGGCGAATTCCACGACGTCGGCGGCCTGCATCGCGCGCGATACGGCGTCGATGTCCTTTGGCGACATGCGCGCGGGGTCGGTGACGCCATGCGGAAAGCGGCCGAGCGCCACGATGTCGCGCGCCGGCAACGGCCAGTGCACGACATGGCCCTGCGGCAGGTAGGCAAAGCGCCTGGCGCGCTCGCGCAGCGGCAGCGAGGCGAGCGCGTCGCCGCGGATATGGACCGCGCCGCTCGACGGCACGAGCCCGGCGAGCGCACGCAACAGCGTGGTCTTTCCCGCGCCGTTGGGACCGACCAGCGCGACGAGGTGTCCCGCCGACAGCGACAGCCCGACATCGGCCAGCACGGTACGGCCCGTCAGCGTGACGCCGAGATTTTGCGCCGTGAGCAATGTCATGCGACGCCTCCGCCGAGCGCCCGTCGCTCGCGCCGGATCAGATAGAGGAAGAACGGCACGCCGATGATCGAGGTCAGCACGCCGACCTTGATGTCAGAGGTCGAGGGAATGATGCGCACCGCGATGTCGGCGGCGAGCAGCAGGGCGGCACCCGCGAGCGCGCTCGGCAGCAACAGCCGCGCCGGATCGTGGCCGATCAACGGTCGCATCAAATGGGGGGCAACAAGCCCGATGAAGCCGATGGTGCCGGTCACCGCGACCGCGCCGCCGACGCCGAGCGCGACGCCGAGAATTACCACCAGCCGCAGCCGCGCCACATCGACGCCGAGGCTTTGCGCGGTCTCTTCGCCGAGGCTCAGCGCGCGGAAGGCGCTGCGCTGGCTGAACAGGATGAGCCCGCCGAGTACGATGAAGGGCAGCGCCAGCGCGACGTGCTGAAAGCTGCGATCCTCCAGCGAGCCCAGGAGCCAGAAGGCGATTTCGAGCACGACAAAGGGATTTTGCGAGAGGTTCATCACCAGCGCGGTGGCGGCGCCCGCAAGCGCGGAGATGGCAAGGCCCGCGAGGATCAGAATAAGCAGCCCGGCGTTGCGGCCCGCGATGCTCAGCAGTGCGAACACCGAGGCGAACGCGGCGGCAATCGCCGCAACCGGCAGCGCATAGGAGCGCACGTCGGCGAGCCCCAGCGCGATGACGGCCACGGCGCCGAAGGCGGCCGATTGCGGCGCGCCGAACAGCGACGGCGAGGCCAGCGGATTGCGCAGCAGGCCCTGCAGCGCCGCGCCGGACAGACCGAGGATCGCGCCGATGGCGACGGCCAGAATCATCCGCGGCAGGCGAATTTCGCGCACGATCACCTGCGCCACGTCGCTGCCGCCGCCGAACAGCGCCTCCGCCACCGCGACCGGCGACAGCCGCACCGCGCCAATGCCGAGCGAGATCAGCGCCAGCAGCACGACCAGCGCGGACATCGCCAGCATCACGCCGAGGCGGCGGCGCGCGGCCGTGTCGGTTGCGATGGCAAAACTCTCAACGCTCATTCAAAGATCCCTTGCATCGACCTGTTGCAGGAATGACGCATTCGGCAAAAAGCTATTCGCAATGATTGCGTTCGGGCACAAGTCGCCGCGAACAAAAAGCGTACCGCGCCTGCCCGGCCGATTGACTCCCGTTCCGCCGCAATCCTAGATGAACGTGACGGTTCCCCGTTTGGGGATCAAAAGGGAATGCGGTGCGGGGAGAAATCCCCAACGCCGTGGCTGCCCCCGCAACTGTAAGCGGTGAATCCTTCGTCATATGCCACTGGGAAATCTCGGTCCTGGGAAGGCGACGAAGGGTAACGACCCGCGAGCCAGGAGACCTGCCGTCAGCCGTGGTCACACGCGAAGATGTCGGTCGGGGAGTACAGACATTAGCTTCGCCAACGCTCCTAGGAGCAATGGTGGGCCTTGGTTCGCTGTGACGTGCCACTGACGTCATACCGAGGTCCGAACCATGTCTTCCGCCATCACAGCCGCCAGGCGGCATCGCGCGATTTTTCTCGCCACCACGGTTCTCGCCTTCAACGTAACGCTTGCGCACGCGCAGAATGTTGCATCCACCGAACTTCCGCCGGTCGATGTCAGCCCGCCGACCGATCCAGAACAAGACCCGCGCCCGGCCCGTCGTCGACGAAGGCGGCGGCACCACGCCGCGCCCGGTGCGCACCACCGCGCCTTCGCGCGGCACCGGCACGGGCACGCCCGATGGCGCCAGCACGGGTACCGGCACGGGCGCCGGCAGCGGCGGCACCGGCGTGCGCCAGTTCAACGGCATTGTCGGCACCTCTTCCACCGTGATCACGGCAGAGGAAATCGCGCATTCGCCCTCGAACAACCTGCCCGACATCATCGCGCAGGTGCCGGGCGTGCAGCTCACCACGCTGTACGGCAGTCGCCGCCAATGGCGCGAAGACCTCCGTCGACCTGCGCGGCTTCGGCGCCTTTGCCACCGCCAACACGCTGATCCTGATCAACGGCCGCCGTCTCAACGACATCGACATGGCGCAGGTCGATCTGTCGACCATCCCGCTCAATTCGATCGAGCGCATCGAAATCACCCGCGGCAACAGCGGCGCAGTGCTCTATGGCGACAACGCGGTCGGCGGCGTCATCAACATCGTCACCAAGACCGGCGTCGGCGGCCCGCCGGTCGCGATCCGTGGCGAGGCCGGCGTCGGCTCGTTCAACACGCGGCTCGCCAACGTCTCCGCCTCGACCAATTACGGTCCGTGGTCGACCTCGTTCTACGGCAATGCCATCAAGTCCGACGGCTATCGGGACAACAACGCGCTCGACCAGAAAAACGGCGTCGGCAACCTCAACTACACGACGCCCGACCTCAAGGCCTTCCTGACCGTGACCGGCGACGACCAGAAGCTCGGCTTTCCGGGCGAACGCATTGTCGATCCCACGATCGGCGTTAACCAGCTCGTCACGGACCGCAAGGGCACCAACCATCCGTTCGACTATGGCAACCAGCAAGGCGCCAGCGCCACTGCAGGCTTCACCAAGACGATCATGAACGGTGTCGACCTGATCGTTGACGGGGGCATTCGCGACAAGAAGCAGCAAGCCGGGTTCTTCGGTACATCCATCAACGTCCCCTTCAACTACGTCGACACCCATCTGCAGACCTGGTCGATCACTCCGCGCCTTAGCATCAAGAACGACCTGATGGGGGTCCCGTCGCAGGTTCTCACCGGCATCGACTATTACGACGCCGCCTATCATTCAGACCGGCCGCTATTCAAAGGCGCGCTCCCCATTCACGTCTATGATCTGGCCCAGCAAAGTCTGGCCGGCTATTGGCAGCACACGATCGGAATTTTGCCGACCACCGATGTCTCCTATGGCGCTCGTATCCAGAACACGCGTGTGAGCGCGCGAGACCGCCTCGATCCGACCGCCCCCGGAACCTTTGGTTTCGAGACCGAGAATCTTCCGCTCAATCAAAGCGAGACAAACTACGCGCTCCATGTCGGCGTCGAGCATCGCTTTAACAGCGTGTTCTCCGTGTTCGGCCGGGCCGCGCGCGCCTTCCGCACGCCCGACGTCGATGAGCGCGTCGCATCCGGACCGCTTCTCCCCTTCGCTCCCTTCCCGGCTCCTCCGTTTGACTTCCGGCTGAAGACCCAGACCTCGCACGACATCGAGGGCGGGTTCCGCATCAAGTCCGGCGGATTCCAGATGCAGACCAGCGTCTATCTGATGGACCTCGAGAACGAGATCCATTTCATCCCGGCGCTGTTCTACAACATCAACCTCGATCCGACCCGGCGTACCGGCATGGAGACCGCGGCTTCCTACCGGATCAGCGACAGTCTGCTGCTGCGCGGCGGCTTTGCCTTCACCCGCGCTGTATTCCGCGAGGGTCCGTTCACCGGCAACACCATTCCGCTGGTGTCGCCCGCTACCGCCAGCGCCGGCGTTACCTGGAATGTCTGGCAGAACTACCTCGTGTTCGACGCCACGTTGCGTGGTTGGAGCGAGCGCTACATGGACAACGATCAGGCCAACACCCAGCGCAAGATCGGCGCGGACGCGACGGTCGACCTGAAGCTCTCCGGCGCGGTCGATCGTTTCTTCTGGTCGTTCGCCGTCAACAACGTGCTCAATGCGTATTACTACGATTACGCGATCGCCAGCGCCTTTACGCCGGGCCGCTTCTTCGCTTATCCGCTGCCGGGCCGCAGCTATCTGGTGAAGGCTGGCGTGACGTTCTGATGTGTGCCGGCCCGGCCTCCGCCGGGCCGGCTTGTCCCCTTCCCCCGAGCCGGGCTTCATTCCTTGCGCGCATCTCTATCCGCCGCATCCGGCGCGCGACGGTCTTGGTCTACCGCACCCGTTCGAGGCCGCTCACTTCGACGCTTTCCAGGCCATCATGGCCGCGTTCGGCGATCCCGCCGGCACGGCGATCAAGCAGCGCGTGCGGGAGGCGGTTGGCGCCGGAGAATCGCCCGCCGAAATCGCCGGGGATCGTCACGGCCGGACCAGCGTCCGCATCGCACTGCGGCAGATGAAGGCGGCGGGCGATGCTTCGCCGGCTTTGACGGCATGGCTTGCGAACCTCGATCAAGGTAATCTCGACCAACAGGATGACGACGCCGCGTTGCATGGCGGCTGCTAGAGTTTGCGGAGAGCACGCGCATGACGGGCAGGGACAAGCCGGACACGGCACCGGCGGATGGCGGCAAGCCAAACAAGCCGTCGCCTCCGAATCCAACGACCGATGACGACGATTACGAGGACGGCGACATCGCCACGCCGAAAAAGGATCGCGACGGCAACGATGACGAGCCGTTGGAGTGAGATCTGTCGCCCCGGCAAATATTCTCGCGGCACGCGCGAAGAGGCGGATTACGCTTCCGCCTTCGCTCGGTTGAGCTTCGGCGGACGTGGTCGCTGATCCGCCCTACAATTCCCCGAAAATCTGGCATAGACTACCCCTGCCCGCCGGCCCGGCGGGCGCTTGTCCCGGGGGTAGAAGGACATGAGGAAGGTCAATTGGGGGCAGGTCGGCAAGGTCACCGAGCCCGGCCGCTACATGTTCAGGTTCGGCTTCGTGATCGTCACCAAGGACGACCTTGCGATCTGGCAGCAATATCCGGAAGCCGCCTTCACGCTGATTCCGATGTTCTCGTCGGGGCCGCAGGAGGAATACAAGCTCGGCGCGTTCGACGTGTCGGGGGGTGGGTAGACATCTCCGCTGTCTACTCGATGACGTCGTCCGCCAGCGAGCGCAGCTTGTCCGGTACCGTCAAGCCGAACGCCTTCGCGGCCTTCAGGTTGATCACCAGTTCGAACTTGACCGGCGTCTGGACAGGAAGCTCGCCCGGCTTCTCGCCCTTGAGGATGCGGTCGGCATATGCAGCCGCGCGACGGTACTCATCGACGAGGAAAGGACCATAGGAGATCAGGCCGCCGAGCTCGGCAAAGGAACGGGACCAGGAGATGGCGGGAACACGGTAGCGATCCGCCAGCGACGTGATCTCCGCGCGATGG
This sequence comes from uncultured Alphaproteobacteria bacterium, assembly GCA_963726865.1. GTDB lineage: Bacteria > Pseudomonadota > Alphaproteobacteria > Rhizobiales > Xanthobacteraceae > Bradyrhizobium. The sequence continues at coordinate 214,233 of CAVSEE010000023.1, forward strand.
GCCGAGGTGAAGGCATCCGGTATCACCACGATGCCGCTGTTCGCGTCACCGGCGGCGACCAGCGATTCGACCTCGCCCATGTCCTTGACGGGGGAGACGTTCGTCTCCACCGCAAGCGACGCCGCGGCCGACTTGAAGGAGCCGAGAAAGGCTTCGATGAAGATCGCCGACGTCGCCGGGTTGAACATCAGGCTGACCTTGCCGAGGCGCGGGGCGATCTCCTTCAAGAGCTCGACCCATTTGCCGCCCAGCGAGCCTACGATCGGCGTGAAGCCCGTGATGTTGCCGCCCGGCTTGGGAAGGCTCGCGACGTAGCGGCTGCCGACGGGATCGGCAACCAGCACGAAGACGATTGGAATAATGCGGGTCTGCTGCAGCATCACGCCGGCAGCCGGCGTGCTGCTGGTCAGAATAAGATCGGGTTGCAGCGCCAGCAGTTCCTGCGCCGAGCGCTTCATCACCTCGAGGTCGGCCTTCGCCCAGCGGATGTCGATCTGGGCGTTGCGCCCCTCCGCCCATCCGTATTTGCGAAGCTGTTCGCGGAACGCCGCGACGCTGGCCTGCGCCTCCGGATCGTTTTCGTCGGCGCCCATCAGGACGCCGATCCGCCGCATCTGGCGCGGCTGCTGCGAACGCGCCGCGAACGGCCACGCGACCGCGCCGACTAGTCCCGCGGTGAACTCCCGCCGTCTCATTCGATCACCTCACCGGCCGTACCGGAATTGAACCGGACAACCGGCCTGCGAACAAGGTCTGCCGGGTCAAAGGGCGAGGTTGCCCCGATCACCGCAGCCGAAAACGACCCAGCCATGCACCGGAGTTCATGGACAAATAACCCCTCTGGCCGATAGTTTGGGGCTTCATTCCGAGAGCCCCGCCGGGCGGATTTCAACGGGTTTTCAATCAGATATGGCCGACGTTCTGGCTGCACCGCAACAAGTGAGAGGCGGACTCTGCGCTGCGCACGCTGACCGCGATTTCGATCGCGCACTGGCTCAGCCATTTCCATTTGTTCGTGCTGCCGATGCTGTTTCCGTTCCTGATCGAGCGGCTCGGCGTCAGCTACATCCAGGTCGGCTTTGCGCTCACCGTGTTCGGCATCGTGTCGGGCCTGACGCAGGCGCCGATCGGTTATCTCGCCGACCACTACGGCGCGCGAAAGGTGCTGTTGACCGGGCTGTGCGTCGGCGGGCTGGCGCTGATCCTGCTCGGGATGCATCTGAGCTACACCTCGCTGGTGCTGTGCGCCGCGCTGCTCGGGCTTGCCAACAGCGTCTATCACCCCTGCGACTACGCGATCCTCGCCGCGCACATGGACGAGGCGCGGATGGGCCGTGCCTTTTCGATTCACACCTTTGCCGGCTTCCTCGGCGGCGCGGTGGCGCCGGCGATCATGGCGGCACTGGTCGCAAGCATCGGCGGCCTCAGTGCGTTGATGGTGGCGGGCGCGGTGGGACCCGTGGTGGCGCTCTTGATGGTCGCGATGGGCCTGCCCGATGCGCGCGCCGCCGCGCGCAAGCATGGCGACGATGCGCGCAAGCCGAACGTGCTGACGCCGGCGATCATGATGCTGACCATCTTCTTCATGCTGCTCGGCCTGTCCAATGCCGGCATCGCCAATTTCGGTGTGGTCGCGCTGATGAGCGGCTACGGCGTCGCGTTCGGGACCGCTAACCTGGCGCTGACGTGCTTCCTTGGCGCCAGCGCGATCGGCGTGCTGGCCGGCGGTTTCCTCGCCGACCGCACCGAGCGGCACGGCCAGGTCGCTGCGGCCTGCTTTGCGATCAACGCGGCGATCGTGCTCGTCATCGCCGCGGTCGCCCTGCCCTCGCTGCTGCTGACCACGCTGATGACGATCGCCGGCTTCCTCGGCGGCGTGATCGCGCCGTCACGCGACATGCTGGTGCGCGCGGCCGCGCCTCCCGGTGCGGCGGGACGCGCCTTCGGCATTGTCTCCACCGGCTTCAACTTCTCCGGCATTCTGGCGCCCCTGCTCTACGGCTTCATCATGGACCAGAAGATGCCGCACTGGGTGTTCGGCGCGTCAGTGGCGTTCATGCTGATGACGGTGTTGCTCGCGCTGGTCACCGATCGCAAGGCGAAGGGACCAGCGGAGCCGGCGGCGGTGCATTGATCCTATGGCGCAGCGGGTCCGCGTCTTCTTCTACGGTCTATTCATGGATCCGGAGGCGCTGGAGGCGAAGGGCCTGCGGCCCGCCGACGTCAGCCTCGCCTATGTCGCGGGATACGAGCTGAGGCTTGGCCAAAGGGCCACGCTCGTCCCCGTGGGCGAAGGGCAAGTGCACGGCACGATCATGCGGCTGACTCACGAGGAGGTCGATCGCCTGTATTCGGAGCCGAGCGTCAGCGCGTACCGGCCCGAGCCGGTGCTCGCCCGTTTGCCGGACGGATCGGCCGAGCCCGCGCTCTGCTTCAATCTGCCGAACGCACCGGCAGCCGGCAATCGCGACTATGCGATTGCCTTGCGAGCCGTCGCGCAAAAGATGGGCTTGCCTGACGAGTACGTTGCCGGACTGTCAGGCTGACACCATTGGCCTCTCCTGCCGCTTCAGCGTGGCAAAATCGAAACCGGTGCCGCAGAAGCGGACGGACGCGGCGCCGGTGCACCCGGCGGCGGCTGCGGCCTTGGCGCTGCAGGTTTCGGCTGCGGGATTGCCGCCATGGGCTGCGCCGGGACGGACGCGGCAGGCATCTGCGCAGAAACCTTCTGCCGGATGTCCTCATCGACGGCCTGCAGCGCCGCGATGCTCCTCACCATCTGCTCCTGCTTCAGCGCGAGCTGGTCGACGCTGCGGCGCACGAACTCGATGTTGGACGCCAGATTGGCCGCCAACGGCTCGAGCTGCAGCGCCGGACTGGGGGCGGCTGCAACGGCAGCCGGCGGCCTGGTCGAGGGAAGATAGGACAATAGCCAGGCTTGCTCCGGCGCGTACATGGCCAACATCTGCTTTGCCATGTCGCCATAGGCCTGCCAGCCGAGCGTGCCGCCGATGCCAATGGCCAGCACAATCACGAACCGCACGATGCCCCGGAACATGCGCCTCCCGATCGAGGGCCGCGGCGGAGCCGCGTACATCGGCCCCGGTGCGGGCCGCCGGCTGAACCGCGGCTCGGGACGGGCGTCCCGGTCACGGCCAAACTCGTGCGGTGTATCTTCCTGAGCCGCATCGTCGTCGGCGAGCGGCGGGCTCTGTGAGTAAAGCATTGCTACCTCTATCGGATATTTCTGCCCATAGGCCGATCTCTCATCCGGTTTTGACCGAAGGGTGGCGGCCGCGCAGCCACCTTGCGGCGATTTGGCGATGGCCGCCGATAAGCCGGACGCCGCTGAGAGAGCCTCACGCCAATCCGTCAGGCCGCGACACTGACCTTCGCATCCATCAGCGCGGCCCGCGCCAGTTCCACCGGGTCGCGCTCACCGGTGCAGGCGCAGGCCAGGATGTTCTGCGCCAGCGCCGCACGGTTGTACGGCGTCCGCAGATTCGGCGGCAGCGACTGCACCACAGAATCGAAGATCGTGCCGAGCAGCGCGAGTTCTTCGGGCTCGTAGACAGCGCATTGATTCGAAAACATCGACGTTGGTCCCCTGCTTGATTCACCGCCGCGCCGCTGATTCAGAATTGGTTGACCGGTTTGTCCGCCTCAGGGCGGAAAAATGACCGTCCGGGCATCCGAGGCCGGCAGAAGCTGGGCAGGCCGTTGGGCCGGGCGCATTCCAGAGCCCCATTCCCGGATATTGACTGTGTGGGGACTTGCCCCATCATGCCGCAACAAAATTTCAAACTAGGGATGATGCGCCATGACCGATGCCCCTGACCTCGTGATCCGCGGCGGCAACATCGCCGACGGCAAGGGCGGCGATCTCTTTGAAGCCGATGTCGCGATCAGCAGCGGCAAGATCACCGAGGTCGGCAAGGTTTCGGCAAAAGGCAAGGAAGAGATCGACGCACGGGGCAAGCTGGTGGCGCCCGGCTTCGTCGACGTCCACACGCACTATGACGGCCAGGTGACCTGGAGCCAGGACATCACGCCCTCCTCGCAGAACGGCGTCACCACCGCGATCATGGGCAATTGCGGCGTCGGCTTCGCGCCGTGCAAGCCCGCCGATCACACAAGGCTGATCCAGCTGATGGAAGGCGTCGAGGATATTCCCGAGCCCGTCTTGAGCGCCGGCATTCCCTGGGAGTGGGAAAGCTTCCCCGACTACATGAACTGGCTGTCGAAGCGGAATTTCGACGTGGATATTGGCGCGCAACTGCCGCATGCCGCACTGCGCGTCTATGTGATGGGCGAGCGCGGCGCGCGCCGCGACCCCTCCACTGCAGACGACAACAAGGCGATGGCGCAGCTTGCGGCGGAAGCGGTGCGCGCCGGCGCACTCGGCTTCTCCACCTCGCGCACGCTCAACCACCGCACCTCCACCGGCGACTTCACGCCGACCTTGAAGGCGGGCGAGGACGAGCTGACCGCGATTGCGGCGGGCATGCAGACGCAAGGGAAAAGCGTGCTGCAATTCGTGCTCGATCTCTCCACCGTCAGCGAAGACCTGCCGATGATGCTGCGGGTCGCCGACAATACGAAAATCCCGCTCACCTTCTCGATCACCCAGAACGACCGCGCGCCACAGCGCTGGCGGCAGACGCTGGATGAGATCGGGGCTGCGACCAAACGCGGCCTCAACATCACGGCGCAGATCGCGGCGCGGCCGGTCGGCCTGCTGCTCGGGCTCGAGCTGTCACGTAGTCCGTTCCAGACCCATCCGAGCTACAAGGCGATCGCGCATCTGCCGCTGCAGGAAAAGCTTGACGAAGCTGCGCCAGCCGGAGGTGCGCAAGGCGATCCTGAGCGAGACGGCGACCGCGACCGACGATCCGCTGTTCTTTCGGCCGAACTACGACAAGATCTACCTGCTCGGCAATCCGCCCGACTATGAGCAGCCGAAGGAGAACGCGCTCGGCGCAAGAGCCCGCGCGATGGGCAAGCAGCCGGAGGAGCTGGCGTACGACGCCATGCTGTCGGATGAAGGCCGCGGCATGCTCTATGTGCCGTTCCTCAACTATATCGACGGCAATCTCGACGCCACGCGGGCGATGCTGACCGATCCGAATGCGGTGCCGGGCCTGTCCGATGGCGGCGCGCATTGCGGCATCATCTGCGATGCCAGCTTCCCGACCTATCTGTTGACGCACTGGACGCGCGACCGCACCCGCGGCGAAAAGCTTTCGATTCCCTTCGTGGTGGCACTGCAGTCGCGCAAGACCGCGCTGTCGGTCGGCCTCTACGATCGCGGCGTGATCGCGCCGGGCTTCAAGGCCGACGTCAACGTGATCGACTATGACCGGCTGCATCTGCATCCACCGAAGGTGCATTACGATTTGCCGGTCGGCGGCCGCCGGCTGCTGCAACAGGTCGACGGCTACGATGCGACCATCGTGTCCGGCGTGGTGACGCAGCGCGGCGGCAAAACTACCGGCAGCCACCCGGGCCGCCTGATCCGCGGCACGCAAGGCGACGCACGGCAGTTTTCCGCAGCGGCGGGTTAGTAGCGGACGCCGGCGAGCACGAGCCCGCCGGCGTTTCGCGTTTCACGGCCCGTATTTGGGGGCCGGTGTCTGGTTGAAGTCGCGCTCGTCAGGGACGCACACGAAACTGGATGCGAGGTTGGTGTTGCCGCTTCCCTTGTATTTGGCGACTTTCGGGAAGAGGCATAGCGGCCGCGTCATCTGGACCGTGGGCGGCGTATCGTCGACGAATTTGGTCGCCAGAATCGTCTCCGGCGCCACGCCCCCCTCGACCCAGTTGACGAGCGGAGTGAGCGCATCGAACACGTTGGGACCGGGGCCGCCGGCGCAGTGAAACACGCCGGGCGCCATGAACAGACGGGCATAACTCTGGGTCCGCTGCAGCGCAGAATTGCCCTGCCCCTGCCCGAAGCTCACCTGCTGGATTCCGCTGTGGCCGTGGTTTCCAACCAGCGCGTTGAAGTAGTTGATGCTGCTCTGCGGCGGGATGAGAGGATCGGCCCAGCCGTGGTACATGAGAAGCTTGCCGCCACGCTCCCGGAATTCGCCGAGATTGGTGCTGGTCGCGTTCAGCACTTCCTCCAGCTGGCGGTCCACCGTCTTGATGTCGTGGTGGAAGTCGAAATTGGCGAAATTGACCGGGCCATAGCCGAAGCTGGGGCCATATACCCAATAGAACAGACCATCAAACGCCGGCTCGGGAAGCTGCTCCTGAAACCGGAGACCGAGCGCGCGTACATCGTCGGTCTCGGAGCCGCGGGCGGCACCCGGATTGACCACGTCGCCGTTCTTCGGATCGATCGTGCCGGCGTAGAGTTTCCGCATGGTCGTGACCTGATCGGCGGTCAGGCATGCGGGCGGAACCTGCCCGCCGGTGCACAACAGCGCCTTGGGATCGAAATCGCAATCGCGCGGATCGGTCAGGAACTGATCGGTGCTGGCGCCGCCGTCCTGGCCGACGCATTGCTTGAGCACGGCCTTGTTGATCAGGGTCATCTGGCCGGCCTGGATGAGTGAGCCCGGTGTTGCGCGGGTGGCCTGCCACGCCGCAAGACCCGCCATGTGCAGGTGCGTGCGGTTGAAGGCCGGCGCGCCCGCCAGGATACCGTCGTAGTCGTCCGGGAAGCGCTGCGCCGACATCAGCGCGTTCTGGCCGCCGGTGGAGCAACCGGCGAAGTAGGCCTTTGCGCGACCTCTGCCCGTAGTACAGGTTGGCGATCTCCTTGCCGCGAACGGTCATCAGGTGAATCGCCCGGTAACCGAAATCCTTGATCCGCTCGGGATGCCCGAACAAGCCGGTCGTCGCCGCCGCCGGCATGCCGAACGCAATCGCGAGCGGATTGCCCATATTGCCGTTCGAACCGCAGAACAGCGGGCTGCATCCGGAAGAGCCGGTGCCGAGATCGCTGTTGGTCGCGGCAAAGCCGGCCTGGATGCCGCTGGCGAGCGAATTGTAGGTAATCACGCCCTGGAACCCGCCGCCGCCCGTGCCGAGGAACCTGCCGTTCCAGTTGTTGGCCGGCAGCCAAACCTCGATCTTGATGCTGGAATCCGAAGTGGGGGTCAGGGTTGCGGTAACCCGGCAGAAGGCCGGAAGCCCGGTGATCGCTTGCGGCGGGTTGGTACCCGGCACGACGAATATCCCGCTGGTATTGTCTGTCGCCGAGGTGATCGTCGTTTCCCTCAGCTGCAAGGACGCCAGATTGGTGCAAGGCGATGCCATCGCCGGCGTGCTGGCGATGGCGGCCCAGGCAAACAAGGCCATAGCCGCACCGACGAGGTAGGATCGATGTCGCGTCATTCCGTCCTCCCTAGATGATTTTTTTGTGGGAGCGACAGGTTAGCCAATCATTGTGACAACATAAGGATAAACTCGCGCAAAAGGCGAGTGGGACGACGCCGCAGGCGCGATGCCGTCGTTTTGTCGGGCAAACCTCTGTATTCACGCAAACTTCGGTTGTACCGCTGCCGCCGTCAGCCGCGCGCGCTCGGTGTTGGGCCAGAGCAGCAGCAGGCCCAGCACGCCGGAGGCGACCATGATGGCGGCGTTGATGGTGAAGCCGGTCATGTAGCCCTCGAGCGGTGTTGCCGCGTGCTTGATCACGGCGCCCATGGTCAGCGGTGCGATGATGCCGGCCAGCGTAAAGAGCGCGCCATAGATCGAGATCACCGCACCGCGCTGCGACACCGGCGCGAATTCGCCGAGCATCGGCGGACACATCACATAGATCGAGCCGCACAGCCCGGAGCCGACCACCAGCAGCGCGATCTGCAGACCGGCGCCGCTGACGTGCGGCAGCACGGCGAGGATGCAGCCGCCGACCACCAGAGGTGCTGAGCCGAGCACGCCGCGCGCGCCGCGCGTGGTGTAGCCCTTGGTCAGCATCACCTGCGAAATCCAGCCCGACAGCAGCACGATGGTGGCGCCGAACACCCAGGGCAGCACGGATATCCAGCCGGCATCCTTCTGCGAGAAGCCGAGCCCCTGCACGATGAAGGGCGTGAACCAGGTCAGGCCCAGCGACAGCGCCCAATAGGCGCCGAACGTGGCGGCGACGCAGCCGATGAAGGTACGCGTGGTCAGGAGCTGGAAATAGGGAATGCGCCGCTCGTCGGCGATCTCCGCCGCGGTCGACACCAACGGGCCTTCCTTGCCGAGCGCGAGCCAGGCCACGACCCAGATCAGGCCGACGATGCCGAGCACGCCGAAGGCATGGTGCCAGGAATAGTTGACGATCACCCAGTTCAGCGCGGGCACCGCAAGGATGACGCCGAACGCCGAGCCCTGCGAGAGGATCGCGGTCGGCAGCGTGCGCTTCTCGTCGGGGAACCATTTGTAGATCGCATGCGTGGCGACCGAGAAGGCCGGACCTTCGCCGGCGCCGAGAATGATGCGGCAGATCAGCAGCGTCGTGAAGGAGACGGTGCCGACCATCGGGAATTGCGCCAGCGACCAGATGATGGCCATCGCCAGCAGCACCCAGCGGGTGGCGACAGTGTTGACGATGAAGCCGACCACGATGGCCGAGATCGAGAACAGCAGAAAGAAGGAGGAGCCGAGCTCGCCGAACTGTCCGGCGTCGAGCTTGAGGTCGTTCATGATCGGCACGCCGGCCAGGCCCACCACGATCTTGTCGGCGAAATTCACCAGCATGAACAGGAACAAAAGGAAGGTGATTTTCCAGGCGCCTTTGGGCGTCGGCTGTCCGGTCATGGTGGGCTCCCCGTAAGCTTGTTGTCCGGCTCTGTGAAACGGCCTTGAGGGGATGCTAGACATGGGGCTATGCCGTTGGCAAGGCGGCATTTTCGAGAAGGGCCGTGCGTTTGGTGGGGATCACAATAACGAAGTCGGCGGCTTCGCCGCGTGATCGGGACGGCCGGCCTTGCTATGTTGCAGCCAGAAACGAAAAGGAAATTTGATGACCCGGATTTGTCGCGGAAACATTGCAGGCGCGCTCGCCTTGCTCGTCATTCTGGTTGTGCCGGCTGCGGCCCAGGACGGCAAGGCGCCCGACTATGCGGCCATCGTCGCCGCCCCCGACCGCGCCGAGGCTGACCGGCAGGCCGACGCACGCCGCAAGCCGGCGCTGCTGCTCGCTTTCACCGAGGTGAAGGGCGGCATGAAGGTGCTGGATATGGAAACCAGCGCCGGCTATTCCGCCGAGCTGCTGGCGCGCGCGGTGGGGCCGTCGGGTGCGGTCTATGCGCAGGATTCGGCCGCCGTGATCGAGCGCTTCGTCAAGGACAAGTTCGACATCCGCGCCAGGAAGCCGGTGATGAAGAATGTCGTGCATGTGATCCGCGAATTCGACGATCCGATTCCGCCCGACGTGTCGAACCTCGATCTCATCACCTTCTTCTTCGCCTATCACGACGTCACCTATATGCCGGTCGACCGCGCCGTCATGAACAAGAAGATGTTCGCGGCGCTGAAGCCGGGCGGATTGCTGGTCATTACCGATCATTCGGCCAAGCCGGGCGAAGGGATTTCGGTGGCGAAAACCCTGCACCGGATCGAGGAGAAGGTGGTGCGCGAAGAAATCGAGGCCGCCGGCTTCAAGCTGGTGGCGGAGGCGGACTTTTTGCGCAATCCGGAAGACCCGCGCGAGGAGCGGGTGTTCCAGCCGAAAATCCCGGTCGACGAGTTCGTGCTGAAATATCGCAAGCCCGAGTAGGCGCGTGCTCGAGATCACCGATCTCACCAAGAGCTACCGTTCGGCGAGCGAGACGGTGGCGGTGCTGCGCGGCGTGAATTTGCGGGTCGCCGCGCGCGAGAGCGTGGCGCTGACGGGCGAATCCGGCAGCGGCAAGAGCACGCTGTTGCATCTGATCGCCGGGCTCGATGCCGCCGATGGCGGCGAGATCACGGTCGATGGCACGGCGCTCTCCGGACTCAACGACGCGGCGCGCGCGGAACTGCGGCGCGACCGGCTGGGGCTGGTGTTCCAGCAGTTCAACCTGATCCCGAGTCTTTCCGTCGAGGACAATCTGAAATTCCAGTCACGGCTGGCGGGCAAGCACGATGCGGCCTGGCATGCGGAGCTGACGGACCGGCTCCGCCTCGGCGAGCTCCTGAAGCGCTATCCCGAGCAGCTGTCCGGCGGGCAGCAGCAGCGCGTCGCGATCGGCCGCGCGCTGGCGCCGAAACCGCTATTGCTGCTCGCGGACGAGCCGACCGGAAATCTGGATGAAGATACGGCCGACGAGGTGCTGGCGCTGGCGCGCGATCTCGTGGCGCGCAGTGCTTGCGGCTTCCTGATGGTGACGCACAGCGCGCGGCTTGCCGCGACGCTGGACCGGCAGGTGACGTTGCATGCGGGGCAGGTCGCATGAGGCGCGCGCTGTGGACGCTGGCCACGCTTCTCAGCCATTGGCGGCGGCATCCGATGCAGCTCGCGACGCTCTTGATCGGCCTGATCTCGGCAACCGCGCTGTGGAGCGGCGTGCAGGCGCTGAATCAGCAGGCGCGCAATTCCTACGACCGCGCGGCTACGATGTTCGGCGGCACGCGCACGGCCATGCTGGTGCCGAAGGACGGCAACGCGTTTCCGCAAACCCTGTTCGTCGAGCTCCGCCGCGCCGGCTGGCCGGTGTCGCCGGTGGTGGAAGGCCGCATCCAGATCGGCGGTCGCAGCTTTCGCCTGCTCGGCATCGAGCCGGTGACGCTGCCCGGCGAAGCCGGCAACGCGCCGGCGGTGGCGCGCGGCGATTTTGCCGCTTTCATCACGCCGCCCGGCCAGATGCTGGTGGCGCCGGAAACGCTGGCAGATCTGAAACTTGCCGAAGGCGCGCGGCCCGAGGCCAATAGCGGCGTGCTGTTGCCGCCGCTGCGCCTGCAGCAAAGTCTCGTGCCCGACGTGCTGGTGGTCGATATCGGCATCGCACAGCAAATCCTCAACATGCCGGGCCAGGTCTCGCGGCTGCTGCTCGGCAAGGCCAAAGGTAAGCGCGAAACGCTCGCGAGCGTGGCCGGTGACCGGCTGCAACTGATCGAGCCGGATGCGGCGACCGATCTGGAGCGGCTCACCGACAGTTTTCATCTCAACCTCACCGCCTTTGGCTTGCTGTCGTTCTTTGTCGGGCTCTTCATCGTCAATTCGGCGGTGGGGCTTGCCTTCGAACAGCGGCTGCCGATGTTGCGCACGCTGCGCTCCTGCGGCGTCTCCTCGCGCATGCTCAACGTCATCCTCGTGATCGAGCAGGTGGCGTTTGCGCTACTTGCGGGGCTGGCGGGCCTCGTCTGCGGCTATTTCATTGCGGCGGCGCTGCTGCCCGATGTCGCGGCCTCGCTGCGCGGACTCTATGGCGCGGCTATCCCGGGGCAGCTTGTGCTGAAGCGCGAGTGGTGGCTGGCCGGCATCGCTATCTCCGTGCTTGGCGCGCTCGGGGCGTCTGCGGCGAGCCTGATCAAGGCGGTGCGGCTGCCGATCCTGGCCTCGGCGCAGCCGCAGGCCTGGCAACAGGCACAGCAGCGCTGGCTGCAATGGCAGAGCCTCGCAGCCCTGTTCGTGTTTGCGATCGCAGCAGGCTTGCTGTGGTTCGGCGACTCGCTGGTTGCGGGATTTGCGGTGCTGGCGGCGCTGATGCTGGGCGCCGCATTGGCGCTGCCGCCGATCCTGGAGCGCGTGCTGGCGCTGGGCGAGCGCGGTGCGGAAAGGCCGCTGGCACGCTGGTTCTGGGCCGACAGCCGCCAGCAATTGTCCGGCCTCTCGCTCGCCTTGATGGCGCTGCTCCTGGCGCTCGCCGTCAATGTCGGCGTCGCCACCATGGTGGAGAGCTTCAGCCGCACCTTCCTGGTCTGGCTCGACGGCCGGCTCGCCAGCGACGTCTATGTCTTCGCCAAAGACGACAAGCAGGCGAATGACATGAAGGCGTGGCTGCGCGAACGCGGCGAGGTGCAGGCGGTGCTGCCGACCGGCCGCGCCGACGTGCAGCTTGCCGGCCAGCCGGTCGAAATCTTCGGCATCGTCGATCATGCCACCTATCGCGAGCACTGGCCGTTGCTGGAGGCCGCGTCCAATGCCTGGGTGCGGCTGCGCCCGGGCGATACCGCTTTTGTCAGCGAGCAGTTAGCGCGGCGGCTGAAGATCGCCGTCGGTGACCACGTCACGGTGCCGGCCCCCGGCGGCGAGTGGCCGCTGGAAATCATCGGCATCTATGCAGACTACGGCAACCCGAAGGGCCAGCTCACCGTCAACTACGCCGCGCTGACCCGGCACTTCCCGAGCATTCCGCAAACCCGTTTCGGCCTGCGCGTCGATCCCCCTGCGATTCCGGCGTTGATAGCCGCCATCCGCGAAAAATTCATGCTGGATGATCGGAGCCTCGCCAACCAGGCGACGGTGAAAGCGGAATCGAAGCGCATCTTCGCCCGCACCTTTGCGGTGACGGCGGCGCTCAACGCCTTCACGCTGGGCGTTGCTGGCATAGCACTTCTGACCAGCCTGCTCACGCTCGCCAATTCGCGCCTGCCGCAGCTAGCGCCGCTGTGGGCGATCGGCGTGACGCGGCAGCGGCTCGCGGCGGTCGAACTCTTGAAGACCATGTCGGTGGCGCTGGTCACCGCCCTGCTCGCACTGCCGCTCGGGCTTCTGGTGGCATGGTGCCTGCTCGCCGTGGTAAATGTGAAAGCGTTCGGCTGGCGGCTGCCGTTCCAGGTGTTTCCGTCGCAACTGGCAGCACTTGTCGGCGTTGCCATGCTGGCGGCGTTTTGCGCCGCCGCCCTTCCCGTGCTGCGGCTGGCGCGGATGCAGCCAGCCAGCCTGATCCGGATCTTTGCCAATGAGCGCTAGCCGCATGACGCGACGAAGCTTCGCCGGTGGCGCCGCAATGCTTGCGCTCGCGGCCAAGGCCCGCGCGCAGGGTTTTGCCGGGCTGGAGGAAAAGGCGGACGGCTTTGCGCGCGTCGCGCCCATGAGAGAATTCGCCTTTCCTGCCGATCACGGGCCGCATCCGGAATTTCGCATCGAGTGGTGGTATGTGACGGCGAATCTGCGCGATGCTGCTGGCAATGCCTATGGCGCGCAATGGACGCTGTTCCGCCAGGCCTTGCAGCCGGTCACCAACCTCGAAGGCTGGGCCACCCAGCAGGTATGGATGGCGCATGCCGCGGTAACGCGCGCGGATACCCATCGCACTAGCGAGATTCTTGCGCGCGGCGGTATCGGACAGGCCGGTGTCGAGGCTGAACCTTTCCGCGCCTGGATCGATGCCTGGCAGTTGCGCGCGCTGGACGGTTTTGACGCGAAGAAGGTTGCGCCGCTGGAGCTCACGGCCTCCGCCGCCGATTTCAGCTATCGACTGCAGCTCACCGCCGATTCATCGCTGGTGCTGCAGGGCTTTCTCGGCTTCAGCAAGAAGTCGGAACGCAGCAACCAGGCCTCGTATTACTACAGCCAGCCCTTCCTGGAGGTGGCCGGCGATCTCGTCATCGATGACAAGCCCGTCGCGGTCACCGGGCTCGCCTGGATGGACCGCGAATGGAGCAGCCAGCCGCTCGCGCCCGACCAGAGCGGCTGGGACTGGTTTGCCTTGCATAGCGACCGCGGCGAAAAACTGATGCTCTACCGCATGCGCCAGAACGACGGGAAGCACTACGCTTCCGGCAACTGGATGTGGCCGATCGGCAAGGACATGGCGCTTGCCACGACCGACATCACGATGACGCCGAAAGGGGTGACCGATATCGCGGGCCGCAGAATTCCGACGGCGTGGCGCGTCGAGATCCCGCGCATCGCCCTCGACATCGATTGCGCGCCGCTGAACCCGAAAAGCTGGATGGGGACGAGCTTCGCCTATTGGGAGGGCCCGATCCGCTTTGCCGGCACCCATAGCGGCGTCGGCTATCTCGAGCTGACGGGGTATTAGGCGATTCCGGCAATCCGCCGGAAGCCGGCTCACACCGGCAACGCCTCGCCGGCCTGCTCCTTGACGATGTACTCGGCGTACCAGTCCGGCCAGTTCACGTCGTGCTGGCCGCCATTGCGCTTCTCATGCTCGCCATGGGCGACGGAGGCGCGGCGCATTGCGGCGGCAAGATCGGCCTGCGACCCGAAGGCCGTGTCGCCCTCGACGCGTCCGGGCAAGCGGGTGGTGATCTCCTGGAACAGCCAGCCATTGCCGTCGGGATCGTTGAACGAGGCAAAAGAACGATAGCTGCCGCGCGCGGGATCGAGGCCATTCTCGCGGACGCGCCCGAACAGATAGGGTTCGTCGTTGCCGACATGCACATTGCCCTCGGCATGGAAGGCTTCGCTGACCTTGACGCCGCGATCGATCAGATCCTTGCGGGCGGCTTCGATGTCGGAGACGACGAGATAAAGTCCCTGCGCCGTGCCGGGCGCGGCCGCGGTGACGTTCTTGCCGAAGATGATCGACGCCGGCGAACCCGGCGGGGTGAACTGGATCACGCGATAGTCGTCGGGGCCGGCGAAGTCGGCATCGAGCCGCCAGCCGAGCTTCGAATAAAACGCCTTGGCGCGATCGACGTCGGAGACCGGGATAACGACGATCTCGAGCTTCATGTCGACGGCGCCGGTCTTTGCGGCACTGGCGGCGCTGCGTTCCTTGACGGCCTGGGTCATGGCTTGTTCCTTTCCAGTTGGACTGTTCCGGTTGACGTGCCGCGAAAGTAGCTAGGTCGCAGGAAAGAGCGAAGACGTGACGGGCGAGAGACATTCTTCCGCGGCGCGAACGAATGCGGGTGATAGGTCAGCCTTGCTGCCTAAATTGCGGGTCCCATCGATGTCGCGGCTAATTCCGCATCCGTGCGATGGCGCCGGCGACGATCTGCATGGAGATGCCGAGCACCCAGCCGAACAGGATCAGCATGGTCCAGGCGATATGCGGCTCGTCGCGCAGCACGATCACGCCGACGGAAACAAACGCGGTCAGCGCCGCGCAGAACGTGCCGACGGCGCTGAGCAGTTCGGCGGCGTCGATCCGCGCAGTCGAATTGCCTTGTCCGCCGTTGGCGGGGTGGAAGGCGAGCTGCGGCGTATCGATGCCAAGATAGAAGCCGACCGCGCCGCCGATCATCATGACCAGCAGGAAGGCCTGCGTGGTCAGCGCGCGAATGGTCGATCCGACATGGGCGGCGACGAACAAGCCGCTTGCGGCCCCTGCCATGGCGAGCCCAATCCGTTCCAGGAAGTGGGCAAACTTTCTGACGCGCATACGCATGATCATATTCCGCAAGGCCGGGCGCACGAGACTAGGACGTTTTCCCGAGAGCCGGAAGGCGATATCGACGCACGAAGCAGCGAGGATTGCTTCAAATTACACAATCTTTCGTTGCGCCCGCCCGCCGCGCACCGCGCAAAGGAGAGGTCGATTTCAAGTGATCATCGGATGATTTGACGCCGGTTCCGTTGATGAAGATCAACATGCAAGACGATCACGCGATCGGGGATCGCGTTGCCGCGGTTCGATCATGTTCGATCCTAATAGATACGGGCGGCAGCGCGTCCAACCTCACGCGTTGCTCTGAGACGCCCCGTTCGTCGATTGTGCCTGCGCAATCGGCGGGCGGGGTCATCAGTGATGGAGCGCAAGCCGGCAGCCGCTAAACACAAAATATCCCCGCAATGCCGTAGAAATTCCGCGCACCGGAAGATGAACGCCGCGCCATCTCCACAAGCGACATCAGGGCGCAGCCCGGCAGTTTCGGCGTGACGGGGCATCGGCTGCGTGCCAGTATGACCGACAATGTGAACTGCGCACGCTCTTGGCGAAGCGCAGCCACCGAGGGGGAATGCTCGAGGCGTCGACGCGGCAACTGACTGGCACGTGACGACGCGCGCCCCTTTGGCCTATCCGGTCTTGTTGGACTGTGAGGTCAACGGCGTAGATGGCACGACAGATTGTCCATCGTTTGCTGATATCGATCCCCGCCCTCGTCGGGGTGCTGTTCCTGTGTTTTTGCCTGTTACAGGTGGTGCCGGCCGATCCCGCCATGGTGATCGCAGGCCCCGACGCCAAGCCCGAGACCATCGCTGCGATCAGACAGGAGCTCGGGCTCGATCGTTCGATTGCGGTCCAGTTCTTCGAATACATCATGCGCCTGATGCGCGGCGATCTCGGCCGCTCGATCATCTCCAACAAGAAGGTGATCGAGGAGCTGGCGCTGACCATCGGCCCGACGGTCGAGCTGATGGTCGGCGGAATGCTGATCGCCGTGCCGACCGGCATGGCGCTCGGCACGCTCGCCGCGGTCAATCGCGGCAGCCTGACCGACCGCTTCATCATGGCGATCTCGGTGGCCGGCGTGTCGATGCCGGTGTTCTTCATCGGCCTGATCCTGATCCAGTATGTCGGCTTCCACTGGGCGCTGCTGCCGTTCACCGGCCGCACCGGTCCGGTGTGGGACGGCGGACTGCCGAGCCTGATCCTGCCTGCGCTGACGCTCGGCCTGGTGCTGATCGGGCCGATCGCGCGGCTGACACGAACGGCGGTGCTGGAAGTGCTCGGCGCCGATTTCGTGCGCACCGCGCGCGCCAAGGGGCTGCGCGAGACCGTCGTCATCGTCCATCACGCGCTGCGCAATGCGCTGATCCCGGTGGTCACCCTGATCGGGCTGCAGGCGGCATTCCTGCTCGGCGGCGCCGTGGTGACGGAGACGATGTTCTCCTGGCCCGGCGTCGGGCGGCTCGCGGTCGGCGCCATCGTCTCCAGCGATTTCCCGACGGCGCAGGGCGCGATCATGATCCTGGCGATCGCGTTTCTCACCATCAACCTGCTGGTCGACGTGCTCTACGTCTATCTCGATCCGAGGGTGCAGACATGAGCGTCGAGGCCCTCGAACATGGTTTGGTCAGCAGCGCCGCCGGCAGCGAGAACGGCTGGCTCGCCCGCCACGGCCTGCTGCGGCGGCTGGCGCGCGACCGCGTCGCGGCGCTGGCCGCGTCCGTGCTCGCGACCATCGTGCTGGCGGCGATCTTTGCGCCGTGGATCGCGCCGTACGATCCCTACTTCACCGACCTCACCAAGGCGATGCAGGCGCCGACCGCCCAGCACTGGTTCGGCACCGACAATACCGGCCGCGATATATTGAGCCGCGTGCTCTACGGCACGCGCAACACGCTGACACTCGGCCTCGTCGGCGTGATCGTCGGCGGCACGATTGGCGGCCTGCTCGGCATCTTTGCCGCCTATTACCGCCGGCTCGGCGGCTGGATCATGCGGCTGGTCGACATCATGCTGGCCTTCCCGGCGATCCTGATCGGCCTTGCGATGGCCGCGATCTTCGGCGCGGGCCTGTCCGCCGTCATCGTCGCGCTGGTGATCGCCACCATCCCCGATGTCGCCCGCGTGGCGCGAGGTGCTGCGGTCGGCGTGATGGGCCAGGAGTTCATGGAGGCGGGCCGCGCCGTCGGCGTCTCCGACAGCGCGCTGATCTGGCGCTACCTGACGCTGAACTGCATCTCGACCATCTTCGTGTTCCTGACCTTGCGCTTCGGCCAGATCATCCTGATCGGCTCGGTGCTCGGCTTCCTCGGCATGGGCGCGCAGCCGCCGACCGCCGAGCTCGGCATGATGGCGGCGCAGGGCCGCGACTTCCTGTTCATGGCGCCGCACATCGCTACCATTCCGAGCTGCGCCATCTTCGTCATCGTGCTCTGCGCCAACCTGCTTGGCGATGCCGTCCGCGACGTTCTCGATCCGAGGTTGCAGACATGATCAGAACCGCTTTGGCTGCTGCGTTCACGCTCGCCCTCGCCGCGCCCGCCTCGGCACAGACGCTGATGCTGATGAAGGGCATCGACGCGCCGCATTACGACGGCCAGCGCACCACGTGGGGACCGACCTCCGACATCGTCAACATGTTCCAGGACACGCTGGTGGCGCTGGACTGGGACGGCAAGACGCCGATTCCGTATCTGGCGAAATCCTGGGACATCAGCGAGGACGGCAAGATCTATACTTTCAAGCTGCGCGACGACGTGCAGCTTCTGCAGCGGCAAGAAGTTCACCGCCGAGGACGTGGTCTACAGCTTCAAGCGGCTGAAGGATCCGCAGATCAAGGGACCGTTCGCCTGGCGCGCCGGCAACATCAAGGAGCTGCGCGCGCCCGATCCCTACACCGTGCAGTACGAGCTGGAGGAGCCGTTCTCGGAGCTGCTGCTGCAGCTCACCATGTTCACCAACGCGATCCACAACAAGGACAGCGTGGAGGCGCTGGGCAAGGACTACGGCATCAAGGGCATCGACGGCACCGGCCCCTGGTGCTTCGACAGCTGGCAGCCGCGCACGGAGATCGTGCTGAAGCGCCACGACGCCTACAAATGGGGCCCGTCGCTGTACAAGAACAAGGGCCCGGTGAAATTCGAGAAGCTGATCGTCAAGATCGTGCCGGAAGATTCCAGCCGGGTCGCGGCGATGCTGTCCGGGCAGTTCGACATCACCCATCAGTTTCCGTCGCAATTCATCAGCCAGGCCAAGGCCGCGCCGATGCTGACAGTGACGGCGGCGAAGCCGAATTTCCAGCTGCTCTATTTCGGCTTCAAGATCACGCGGCCGATGGTCTCCGACCGGCGCGTACGCGAAGCCATGAGCATCGCCATCAACCGCGCCGAGATCGCCAAGGCCATCCTGCTCGGCAATGCCGAGCCGGCCTTCACCATCGTCGATCCCGATGCGCTCGACCACGATCCCGCGACCAAGGGCATCGTCAAGGAAGACATCGAACGCGCCAAGGCGCTGCTGGAAGAAGCCGGCTGGAAGGTCGGCAGCCGACGGCATCCGCGAAAAGGACGGCGTCAAGCTGCAGCCGAAGGTCTACTACACCGCCAACGCCAATTCGGCGAAGTGCGCCGAGGCGATCCAGGGCTATCTGCGCAAGATCGGCGTCGACTGGCGGCTCAATCCCTGGGACTCCACCATCTCGCCGGTGAAGATGGCCGAGCAGGACTACGAGGTCTGGTCGGTCACGGTGCCGTATCTGTCGGCCGGCGATCTCATGAACATCTATTTCGACTCCGCCAATATCCCGACGCCGAACCGGATGAACTGGAAGGACGAGGAGACCGATGCCTGGCTGAAGCAGGGCCGCTCGGCGCTGAACCCCGCCGACCGCACCAAATCCTACGCGCTGGTGCAGCAGAAGGTGATGCGCGAGCATCTGTGGATGCCGGTGCTCAACATCAACATGGACCAGGTCGCCAACAAGCGGATCAGCGGCGCGCGGCCGCACATGATCTACCAGAACACGTTCTACAAGGGGCTCGACGTAACTCGCTGACAAAGACCAAAAAAGGAAGAGTGGAAGCGAGGATGCGCGGAATTCTGACGGGGCTTGCGGCGCTGCTAGCCGCAGGTGCGACGGCGGCGGAGGCACAGACGCTGCGGATGATGAAGTCGCTGGATGCGCCGCACTATGACGGCGCGCGCACCACCTGGTCGCCGACATCCGACATCGTCAACATGTTCCAGGACACGCTGGTGGCGATGGACTGGGACGGCAAGACGCCGATCCCGTATCTGGCGAAATCCTGGACCCTCAGCCCGGACGGCAAGCTCTATACCTTCAAGCTGCGCGACGACGTGCAGTTCTGCAGCGGCAAGAAATTCACCGCCGCCGACGTGATCTATTCCTTCACCCGGCTGACCGATCCCGAGTTCAAGGCGCCGCTGGCCTGGCGCGCCGGCAACATCAAGGAATTGCGCGCGCCCGATCCCTACACGGTGGAATACGAGTTGAAGGAGCCGTTCGCCGACCTCTTGCTGCAGCTCACGATGTTCACGACCGCGATCCACAACAAGGACAGCGTCGAGTCGCTGGGCAAGGATTACGGCGTCAAGGGCATCGACGGCACCGGACCGTGGTGCTTCGAGAGCTGGCAGCCCCGCACCGAGATCGTGCTGAAGCGGCACGACGCCTACAAATGGGGCCCGTCGATGTACGAGAACAAGGGCCCGGTGAAGTTCGAGAAGCTCGTCATCAAGATCGTGCCGGAGGATTCCAGCCGCGGGTCGCCGCCATGCTGGGCAGCCAATTCGACATCACCCACCAGGTCCCGATCGCGTTCATCCAGCAGGTCAAGAGCGCGCCGAACCTGAACGTGCAGGAGGCGCTGCCGAATTTCCAGCTGATGTACTACGGCTACAAGACCACGCGGCCGATGGTGTCCGACGTGCGCGTGCGCGAGGCGATGAATATCGCGATCAACCGCGCCGAGATCGTCAAGGGCATCATGCTGGGCAATGCCGAGCCGGCCTATACCTACATCGATCCCAAGACGCTGGACTTCGCCGAATCGACCAAGGGCGTCATCAAGGAAGACGCCGAGCGCGCCAGGAAGCTGCTGGACGAGGCGGGCTGGAAGGTCGGCAGCGACGGCATCCGCGAAAAGGACGGCGTCAAGCTGGCGCCGCGCGTGCTGTTCACGCAGGTGGCCTATTTCCCGCGGGTCTCCGAGGCGATCCAGGGCTACATGCGCAAGATCGGCATCGACTGGAAGATCGTCGGCTTCGACTCGACGATCGCGCCGGCCGAGATGGCCAAGCAGGATTACGAGCTCTGGACGGTCACCTTCCCCTACATCTCCTCCGGCGACCTGCTCAACTTCTACTTCGACTCCAGGCAAATGCCGGCGCCGAACCGGATGAACTGGAAGGACGAGGCGACCGACGAGAATCTCAGGCTCGGCCGCTCCTCGCTGACCGATGCCGACCGCGCCAAATATTACGGGCTGGTGCAGCAGCGCGTCACCGAGCAGCATCTCTGGATGCCCGTGATGAACATCGCGATGTACACGACGAGCCTGAAGAAGCTGAAAGGCGTGCGTCCGCACATGCTCTATCAGAACACCTTCTACAAGGGACTGGATTATTCGTTCTGATGGAAAATCTGCTCGAGGTCCGCGGTCTGAAAACCCATTTTGCGACCGATCGCGGCCTGTTCCGGGCCGTCGACGGCGTGAGCTTTGCCGTGCCGCGCGGCCGCACGGTCGGCCTGGTCGGCGAGTCCGGCTGCGGCAAGAGCGTGACCTCGCTCTCGGTGATGGGGCTGGTGGCGCCGCCGGGCAAGGTCGAGGCTGACAGCATCATGTTCGGCGGCAGCAACGTGCTGGCCTTGTCGCCGGACGAGCGCAGGAAACTGCGCGGCGGCAAGATGTCGATGATCTTCCAGGAGCCGATGACCTCGCTGAACCCGGTGCACACCGTGGGCCAGCAGATCGTCGAGGCGATCATCGCGCATAGCTCGATGTCGCCGCGCGCGGCCAAGGCGCGCGCCATCGAGATGCTGGAGCTGGTGAAGATCCCCTCGCCGGCGCGGCGCATCGACGACTATCCGCACAACATGTCCGGCGGCATGCGCCAGCGCGTGATGATCGCGATGGCGCTGTCCTGCGAGCCGTCGCTCTTGATCGCCGACGAGCCGACCACGGCGCTCGACGTCACCATCCAGGCGCAGATCCTCGATCTGCTCAGCGATCTGCAGCAGCGGCTCGGCATGGCGATCCTGATCATCACCCACGATCTCGGCGTGATCGCGGAGATGGCCGACACCGTTCTGGTGATGTATGCGGGTCAGATCGTCGAAAGCGCCGAGGTCGGCGACCTCTTCGTCGATCCGCAGCATCCCTACACCATCGGGCTGCTCGGCTCGATCCCGCGCCTCGACGTCGAGCGCGAGCGGCTCGCCACCATCGAGGGCACGGTGCCCGGCGCCAACAACCAGCCGAAGGGCTGCCGCTTCGCGCCGCGCTGCCCGTTCGCCGACGGCCGCTGCCGCGAGGCGTCGCCGCCGCTGCGCGACATCACCCCCACCCATCGGGTCGCCTGCTGGAAAGCGCCGGTGGAGATGGCGGCATGAGCGAGGCGCCGATCCTTCAGGTCGATGGCCTGGTCAAGCACTTTCCGGTGGCGCGCGGTCTGCTGCGGCGAAAGCTGATCGGCATGGTGCGCGCGGTCGAGGACGTCTCCTTCGAGATCGCGCGCGGCGAGACGCTGGCGCTGGTCGGCGAATCCGGCTGCGGCAAGTCCACCACCGGACGGCTGGTGCTGCGGCTGATGAATCCGACATCCGGCTCGATCCGCTTCAAGGGCGAGGAGATCGCTGACGTCGACAAGGACGCGATGCGGCGGATGCGGCGGCATCTGCAGATCATCTTCCAGGATCCCTATGCGTCGCTCAATCCGCGCATGACGGTCGGCGACATTCTCCGCGAGCCGCTGAATGTGCACGAGATCGGCGATGACGCTTCACGCGCCGCGCGGGTGCGCGAATTGCTCGAGGTCGTCGGCCTGCAAGCCGAGCACGCCGCGCGCTATCCGCACCAGTTTTCCGGCGGCCAGCGCCAGCGCATCGGCGTTGCGCGGGCGCTCGCTACCAATCCCGACTTGATCGTGTGCGACGAGCCGGTCTCGGCGCTCGATGTCTCGATCCAGGCGCAGATCGTCAACCTCTTGCAGAACCTGCAGCAGCGCTTCGGGCTGTCCTATCTGTTCATCGCGCACGATCTCGCCGTGGTGAAGCACATCAGCGACCGCGTCGCGGTGATGTATCTCGGCAAGCTCGTCGAGATCGCCGACAAGAAGACGATCTACGCCAAGCCGCTGCATCCCTATACCCAGGCGCTGATGGCGGCGATCCCGAAGACCGATCCGAACCTGCGCACCAAACGCGTGATGCTGCAGGGCGACGTGCCGAATCCCTTCAACCCGCCGACCGGCTGCCGCTTCCACACCCGCTGCCCGCATGCGCAGGCCGCGCTGCTCGGCCGAGGAGCCGGTGCTGCGCGAGGCCGCAAGCGGCCACCGCGTCGCCTGTCATTTCTTCGAGACGCTGCCGCCGCCGGTGATCGTCGCGCGCAGCGGCCCGCCGCAGGGGAAATTTGCGGAGCGGCTGGCGGCGTTCGAGGCGGCGAAGCAGCGGCAGGCGGCGAAGGTTTGATCCGCAAACGACAAGGCCGTCCCCGCCGGAGCGGGGACGGCCTGTTTTGCAGCAAAGCTCTACTTCGTCAGCGGGCAGCCGCTTTCCTTCGGCGTGAAGAACGCCTTGTCGCCGGGCACCACTGCGAGCTGCTTGTAGTAGTCCCACGGCTTCTTCAACTCCGACGGCTTCTTGACCTCGAACAGATAGAGGTCGTGCACCATGCGGCCGTTCTCCAGCACCTTGCCCTTGGCGAAGGCGTCGTCGACCGGCAGCTCCTTCAGCTTCTTGGCGACGACTTCGCTGTCCTTGCTGTTGGCGGCCTTCACCGCCTTCAGATAGCTCAGCACCGCCGAATAGGTGCCGGCGTGGATCATGCTCGGCATCCGGCTGGTGCGCTTGAAGAAGCGCTCGGCGAAGGCGCGCGATGGTGTCGTCACGGTCCCAGTAGAACGCCTCGGTCAGCACGAGGCCCTGCGCTGCTTCAAGCCCGAGGCCGTTCACTTCGCGAGATCGTCATCAGCAGGCCCGCGAGCTTCTGGCCGCCCTTGACGATGCCGAATTCGGCCGCCTGCTTGATCGAGTTGGTGGTGTCGAGGCCGGCATTGGCAAGCCCGATGATCTTCGCCTTCGAGCTCTGCGCCTGCAGCAGGAAGGAGGAGAAGTCCGACGAGTTGAGGGGCACGCGGACCGAGCCCAGACACCTTGCCGCCATTGGCGGTGACGATTTCGCTGGTGTCCTTTTCCAGCGCGTAGCCGAAGGCGTAGTCGGCGGTCAGGAAGAACCAGGTGTCGCCGCCGGCCTTGACCAGCGCGCCGCCGGTGCCGACCGCGAGCGCGCGGGTGTCGTAGGCCCAGTGGAAGCCGTAGGGCGTGCAGGCATCGCCGGTGATGCGCGAGGTCGCAGCACCCACCACGATGTCGATCTTCTTCTTTTCCTTCGACAGCTCCTGCACCGCGAGCGCGACCGACGACGTCGTCAGCTCCGTGATCATGTCGACGTTCTCGGTGTCATACCAGCGCCGCGCGATGGCGCGCGCCAAGATCGGGCTTGTTCTGGTGGTCGGCGGTGACGATCTCGATCTTCTGGCCGAGCACGCTGCCGCCGAAATCCTCGACCGCCATGCTGGGCGGCTTCCAGCGAATATTTGCCGCCATAGTCGGCATAGACGCCGGACTGATCGTTGAGGATGCCGATCTTGACGCCCTGCTGCGCCGAGGCCGGCGCGGCAATGGCAAGGCCGCAGACAACGACGGCAGCCGACAAAATTCCCGATTTCATTCTTCTCTCCCAGCCGTTTCTGTTTCCGGAAATGCGCGCGCACGATATTGAATAACCCCGCGCCGTTCCCACCTATTTCCCATAGGCCAAAAGTATGGGAAGTCGGCCCGGAACCCGGTCTATGTCGCTTGCCGCAGCGGGCTTTTCGCGGCGGCTGGAGCGGTCGGCGAGATTGCGCACGATCACGTAGAAGATCGGCGTGAAGACGAGGCCGAACATGGTCACCCCGAGCATGCCGAAGAACACGGCGACGCCCACCGCCTGGCGCATTTCCGCAGCCGGAGCCGGACGAGGTCACCAGCGGCAGCACGCCGAGGATGAAGGCAAACGACGTCATCAGGATCGGCCGCAGCCGCAGGCGGCAGGCCTCGATCACGGCCTCCAGCCGCTCCTTGCCCTCGAGCTCGATGTCGCGCGCGAATTCGACGATCAGGATGGCGTTCTTCGCCGCCAGCCCCACCAGCACCACGAAGCCGATTTGCGTCAGGATATTGACGTCCTGCCCCATGATGCGCACGCCGAGGGTGGCGGCGAGCAGGCACATCGGCACGATCAGGATCACCGCGAACGGCAGGCTCCAGCTGCCGTATTGCGCGGCGAGCACCAGGATAGACGAACAGCACGCAGATCGGAAACACCAGCAGGCCGGCATTGCCGCCGGTGACCTGCTGATAGGCGAGGTCGGTCCATTCGAAGGTGAAGCCGCTCGGCAGCGTTTCGTCGGCGAGCTGCTTCATGATGTCGATCGCCGTGGTCGAGCTGGTGCCCGGCGTCGGCTCGCCCTGCAGCTCGGACGCCGCATAGAGATTGTAGCGCGCGACGCGGTCGGGCCCGGAGACGTCGCGGAAATCGACCACGCTGCCGAGCATCACCATGTCGCCATTGGCGTTGCGGGTACGCAGCCGCGTCAGATCGGCCGACTCCTTGCGGTACTGCAGGTCGGCCTGTCCGGTGACGTGATAGGTGCGGCCGAACAGGTTGAAGTCGTTGACATAGGTCGAGCCGAAATAGGTCTGGATGGTGTCGTTGATGGCGGCAATCGGCACGCCGAGCTTCTGCGCCTTGACGCGGTCGATGTCGACGAAGACCTGCGGCGTGTTGGCGGAGAACGGCGAGAAGATCTGGGTGAGGTGCGGATCCTTGCGCGCGGCAGTAACCAGTTCGTCGGTCGCCGCCGCCAGCATTTGCGAACCGCGGCCCTGGCGGTCCTGGATACGCATGGTGAAGCCGCCGCCGGTACCGATGCCGGGCACCGCCGGCGGCGGAATGACGATGATGAAGGCGCTCTCAATTCCCGCGAGGCGCTTGCGCAGGTCGGCGGTGATGGCGTCGGCGGTGAGGCCCTTCTTCAGCCGCACTTCCGGCTCGTCGAACACCGGAAACAGCGCCGCCGCATTGCCGGC
The DNA here is from genome assembly GCA_963726865.1 of uncultured Alphaproteobacteria bacterium. Taxonomy (GTDB): domain Bacteria; phylum Pseudomonadota; class Alphaproteobacteria; order Rhizobiales; family Xanthobacteraceae; genus Bradyrhizobium. The sequence goes on from CAVSEE010000023.1 coordinate 239,835, forward strand.
TTGCGTTCGCGTCGCGCCGGAGAAGCCGGCAAAGCAGGCGACGCGGACGATGCCCGGCGTCTCCAGCGCAATGCGCTCGATCTCGCGCACCACATGGGTGGTGCGGTCGAGCGAGGCGGCGCCCGGCAATTGCACTGACACGATGATGTAGCCGCGATCCTGCGCCGGGATGAAGCCTTGCGGCGTCACCACCAGCAGCCAGCCGGCGCTGCCGATCAGCACGACATAGACCAGCAGCATGATAGCCGAATGCCGGATCGTGAAATCGGCCGCACCGGCATAGAAATGCGACAGCCGGTCGAAGCCGCGATTGAACACGCCCGGTGAACGCGTTCCAGCCGCGGGCGATGAAATTCCAGCTCGCGGGCCCGGTCTTCTCGGCGTGCGGGGTGCAGGATCTGCGAGGCCAGCGCCGGCGACAGCGTCAGCGAGCAGAAGCAGGAGATCGCGGTCGCCACCGCAATGGTGACGGCGAATTGCTGGAAGAACTGCCCGGAAATGCCGCCGATGAACGCGGTCGGCACGAACACCGCGCACAGCACCAGCGCGATCGACACCAGCGCGCCGCCGACCTCCTCCATGGTCTTCAGCGCCGCGTCGCGCCGGCTCATGCCGTGCTCGAGATGCCGCTCGACATTCTCGACCACCACGATGGCGTCGTCGACCACGATGCCGACGGCGAGCACAAGGCCGAACAGCGTGAGATTGTTGATGGAGAAGCCGAGCGCCGCCATCACGGCAAAGGTGCCGACCAGCGACACCGGAATGGCGATGATCGGAATGATCGCCGGCCGCCAGCCCTGCAGAAACACCAGCACCACGATGACGACCAGCGCCATCGCCTCATAGATGGTCTTGATCAGCTCGTGGACGGATTGCGCGATGAATTCGGTCGGGTTGTAGCCGATATTGTAGTCGAGCCCGCGCGGGAAGCTCGCCTTCAGCCTGGCCATCGTGTCCTGGACGTTCTTCGCGGTCTGCAGCGCATTCGATCCCGGCCGCTGCGTCACCAGCATGGCCACCGCGGATTTGCGCAGCAGGAAACTGTTGGTGGTGTAGGCCAGCGCGCCGAGCTCGACGCGGGCGACGTCGCGCAGCCGCACCACGCGGCCGTCGCTTCCCGCCTTGATCAGGATATCCTCGAACTGCTTCTGGTCCTTCAGCCGGCCTGTGAAAACGAGATTGGGCTGGAAGGCGCGGTCGGCGATCGGCGGCTCGGCGATCTGGCCGCCCGCGATCTGGACGTTCTGCGAGCGGATCGCCGCGATCACTTCGGCCGCGGTCAGGCCGAGATTGGCGATCCGCTCCGGATCGAGCCACAGCCGCATCGAATAGTCGCGCGCGCCGAAAATCTGGATGTCGCCGACGCCGTCGAGCCGCAGCAGCTGGTCGCGGACCTGCAGCAGCGCGTAGTTGGAGATGTAGAGCTGGTCGAAACTGTCGTCGGGCGACAGCATGAACACGACCATCAAGATGTCGGGCGAGTTCTTGCGCGTGGTGACGCCGTTGCGCTGCACTTCCTCTGGAAGCCGCGGCTGCGCGATGGCGACGCGGTTCTGCACCAGCACCTGCGCCTTGTCGAGGTCGGTGCCGAGCTTGAAGGTGACGGTGATGGTCAGCTGCCCGTTCGAGGTGGCCTGGCTGTAGAGGTAGAGCATGTCCTCGACGCCGTTGATCTCCTGCTCGATGGGAGCTGCGACCGTGTCGGACACGGTCTGCGCGGAGGCGCCGGGATATTGCGTCGACACCACCACGGTCGGCGGCACCACTTGCGGATATTCCGAGACCGGCAGTGTGGTGTAGGCGAGCGCGCCGACGATCAGGAGCACGATCGACAGCACCATCGCCAGGATGGGCCGGTTGATGGAGAGCTGGCCGAGATTCATGACTTCTTTCCGGCCGGCTCTTTGGGCGGATGCGGCGCCACCTTGGCGCCGACGCGGGCGCGCTGCAGGCCGTCGACGATGACCTTGTCCTCGGCCTTCAGGCCCTCGCGGATGACGCGCAGGCCGTCGTCGAGCGGCCCGAGGGTCACCGGCCGCACCTCGACCGTGTTCTCGGCGTTGACCACGAACACGATCTTGCGCGACTGGTCGGTCGCGATCGCGCTGTCGGGCAGCAACAGCGCCTCATAGGGCACGCTGCCGATCAGGCGAACGCGGCCGAACTGGCCGGGCAGGATCGAGATGTCCTTGTTGGGAACGATGGCGCGGCTGCGCAAGGTGGCGGTGGAGACATCCATCCGGTTGTCGAGGAAGTCCATCTTGCCTTCGTGCGACGGCTTGGTCTCGTTGGCCAGCGTGATCTGCACGGGATTGGCGGTGTCGCGCGAGCTCGGCCGTTTTCCCTCGAACCAGAGCTTGTTGTATTTGAGGTAAGTCGCCTCATCCATGTCGAAATAGATGTAGATCGGATCGAGCGAGACGATCGAGGTCAGCAGCGTGGCGCCGCCGTCGGCGCCCTGCACGAGATTGCCGACGCTGACGAGATGGCGGCTGATGCGGCCGGTGATCGGTGCGATCACATGGGTAAATTCGACATTCAGTTTGGCCGCCTTCAGCGCGCCTTCGGCCTGCATCTCGGCGGCGTGCGCGGCCTGCAAGGTCTGCCGGCGCTGGTCGACGATGGATTCGGAGACCGCGCTGGTGGTGACCAGCGTCAGCGCGCGCTCGAGCTCGCGCCGCGCCAGCTCCGCCTTGGCGCGGGCGTCGGCGAGCTGGCCGTCGGCCTGCAGCGCGACCGCCTCGAACGGGCGGGAGTCGATGACATAGAGCAGGTCGCCCGGCTTGACGAAGTCGCCGTCCTTGAACTGGATCGACTCGACGAAGCCGCCGACGCGGGCGCGGATCTGGACTTCCTCCATCGCCTCGAAGCGGCCGGTGAACTCGTCCCAGTCGGTGACGGTTCGCTTGGTCGGCTGCGCCACGGTGACCGGCGGCGGCGGGGGCGCGGCAGCCTGTGTCGCAGGCTTGTCGCAGCCCGAAAGGCTTGCGGCCAGCAACAGCGCTAGTGGCGACAACCAGCGCACCGGTTGAAAGCCGGACATTTTCCCCTGAGCTGAACGCTCCGACGAACCAATGGCGTTCAAATCGATCCCCTCATGACCCCTGCCGCGACCCGCGGCAGCCACCTCGGTGTGGCGACTAGGTGAGATTGCTTCTCAGTCTCCGCAAGATACGGCCGCAATCAAGCAAAATTGTTATGCGTTCCTGCAAGGCAGTCGCCTTGACTTGCGGCATGACGTGACCGCCGCAGTACTTTCTGATGTAAGGTTCCGTCACAAAACTGCCTCAGGGAGGTTGGCCATGGACGCGCGCTCACCGCAGTCGATGCAGAAGGATGCCCCTCGCCGCGGCGCCGATCACATCGCGCCGGATAGCGCGGGACAGAATTTCTACGCCGGCGACCGCGGCTTGCGCGATCTGCTCCGCCTTTACCTCCCGGCGGACGACTTTTCCCGTCTGGAGCCGCATTTCGACCGGCTCGGCGCGCTCGCCGGCGGCCGGCTGGACGAACTGGCCCGGATCGCCGACCAGAATCCGCCGGTTCTCACCCCGCGCGACCGCTTCGGCCGCGACGAGGACCGGATCGACTATCACGGCTCCTATCGCGAGATGGAGCACGATCGCTTTCGCTGATTTCCAGTTCCACGCCATGAGCCACCGCGCCGGCACGCTCGGCATGGATCGTCCGCTGCCGGCGGTGGCAAAATATGCGCTGCAGTATCTGTTCGTGCAGGCCGAGTTCGGGCTGATGTGTCCGATCAGCGTGACCGACACGTCCATTCATTTGATCCGGAAATTCGCCGACCAGGATCTGAAGGATTATCTGCTGCCGAAAATGCTGTCGGCCGATCCGGCCGTGCAGTGGAAGGGCACGCAGTTCATGACCGAACGCGCCGGCGGCTCCGATGTCGGCACCATCGAGACGGTGGCGCGATTCGAGGACGGCGGCTGGCGGCTCTCAGGCGACAAATGGTTCTGCTCGCATGCCGACGCCGACGTCGCTCTGTTGCTGGCGCGGCCGGAAGGCGCGCCCGCCGGGACAAAAGGCCTTGCCCTGTTCGCGCTGCCGCGGCGGCTCGAGGACGGCAGCCGCAACACCTACCGGATCGTGCGGCTGAAGGACAAGCTCGGCACCCGCTCGATGGCGTCGGGCGAAATTTTGCTGGACGGCGCATTCGCCTGGCTCGTCGGCAAGGCCGACCAGGGCCTGAAGCAGATGATGGAGCAGGTCAACTTGTCGCGGCTGTCGCATGGCGTGCGCGCGGCCTCGATGATGCGCCGCTGCGTCAACGAGGCGATGGTCGTGGCGCGCTCGCGCGAAGCGTTCGGGCGGACCATCATCGACTATCCGCTGCTGCGCCGTCAGCTGATGAAGATCACGCTGCCAGCCGAGCAGGCTCTGTCGATGTTCTTGTTTGCCGCGCACGCGATGGACCGCGCCAATGCCGGCGATGCCGACGCCGAAAGCCTGTTGCGCATCCTGACGCCGCTTCTCAAATTCCGCGCCTGCCGCGACAATATCCCGGTCGCCACCGGCGCGATGGAGGTGCGCGGCGGCAACGGCTATATCGAGGAATGGGTCAACGCGCGATTGGTGCGCGATGCCCATATCGGCGTGCTCTGGGAAGGCACCAGCAACATCAACGCGCTCGACATCATCACCCGCGCCGTCGGCAAGAGCCGCGCGCATCGGCCGCTCGCGGCTGCGCTGACGCGGCTGCTGGACGAGGCAACCGCGATCCCCAAGCCGTTCCGCGACGGGCTCAGGCTCACGCTCGACCGCGCGGTGCATCTGGCCGAGCGCGTGGCCGCTGATGATGCCCTCGAAGACCAGGCGCGCAAGGCGGCCAGCAGCCTCTATCACATCACTAGCGCGATCCTGATGACATGGGAGGCTTCCCGCCCGGGCACCGATGCGCGCCGGGCGCTGTATGCGCGGCTGGTGCTGGAGCATCGGCTGGGGGCGCAGGACCCGCTGGCGCTGGACGAGCCGGCCTCGGAACGCGAGGCGGTGGAAGTGCTGCTGAGCGAGCGGGAGGTTTCGCTGGCTGAGGTGGCGGAGCTGCTCAGTTAGCTCGTCATTCCGGGGCATCGCGAAGCGATGAGCCTTCGGCGAGCCCCGGATGACAACGGGGTGACGCCGCAAATTTCCTCCGGTAGTTTGGACCCAACAATAAGGGTCCGGGGAGGACAGTGTGCACAAGGGCCGTGTCGTATTCGGCGCCATGGACGAGGTCGTGTTCGGCCGCCATGCCGCAGAAGCCGTGGTCGAGCAGCTCGACCGGCTCGGCGCCAAACGCGCCTTCCTGATGGTGAGCGGGACGCTCAACCGCGAGACCCAGGAGATCGAGACGATCCGCAAAGCGATGGGCGCGCGCTGCGTCGGCACGTTCGACAGGATGCCGGCGCACACGCCGCGCGCGGCCGTGATTGCCGCCACCAACCAGGCCCGCGACGCCAAGGCCGATCTGATCGTCACCGTCGGCGGCGGGTCGATCACCGACGGCGCCAAGGCGGTGCAGCTGTGCCTTGCCAATGATGTCTCGACGGTCGAGGGCATTGATGCCATCCGCACCCGCGGCGGCGAGGAGCCGCCGCTCAAGCCGCCTGCCGTGCGGCAGATCAGCGTACCGACGACGATTGCCGGCGGCGAGTTCAGTCATATCGCGGGCGTAACCGACGAAAGCACGCATGTGAAGCAGATGCTGCGGCATACCCTGACCATTCCGCGCGCCACCATTCTCGACCCCTGGCTTTCCGTGCACACGCCGGAATGGCTGTTTCTCTCCACCGGCATCCGCGCCGTCGACCATTGCGTCGAAGGCATCTGCGCGCGCGAGGCGCATCCCTATTCCGACGCGCAGGCGATGAAGGGCTTGGCAATGCTGACGCAGGGCTTGCGGCGCGTGAAGGCCGACGGCAACGACATCGAAGCGCGACTGGATTGCCAGATCGGCACCTGGCTTTCGATGGCGCCGCTATCGGGCGGCGTGCCGATGGGCGCGAGCCATGGCATCGGCTACGTGCTCGGCGGCGGCTTCAACGTGCCGCACGGCTACACCTCCTGCGTGATGCTGCCGGCAGTGATGCGCTGGAACAAATCCGTCAATGCCGAGCGGCAGGCGCTGGTCGCGGACGCCATGGGGCAATCCGGCAAGGATGCCGGCGACGTGCTCGACAATTTCATTCGCGGACTCGGCATGCCGCGCAGCCTGCAGGACGTCCGCGTCGGCCCCGAGCATTTCGACGTAATCGCCGAGCAGGCGATGCGCACACCCTGGGTGCCGCGCAATCCGCGCAAGATCGACGGACCGGCGCAGGTCCGCGAAATCCTGTTACTCGCCGCATAAAAACACTGGAGACAAGATGTACACCGGCAAGCATGTTCACCTGCGTCCGCTGCAACCCGCCTTCATCATGGCTTCTACCGGCGAAGCCGTGACCTATCGCGAACTCGACGCGCGCTCCAATCGGCTGGCGCACCTGTTTCGCAAGCATGGCCTGAAGCGGCTGGATCACTATTCCATCTTCATGGAGAACAACAACCGCTACCTGGAAGCCTGCGGTGCCGGTGAACGCTCGGGGCTCTACTACACCTGCGTGAACTCCTATCTGACGGCGGGCGAACTCGCCTACATCCTGACCAACAGCGAATCGCGCATATTGATCACGTCGAAGGCGAAGCTCGACATAGCGCGCGAAGCGATCAAGGAATGCCCCAAAATCCAGCTCTGCATCGTCGCCGATGGCGAGGGCGAAAGCGACCGTATCGTCGGACTGCAGCAGGCAACGAGCGGATTGCCGAATACGCCGATCGCGGACGAATATATGGGCACCGCGATGCTCTATTCATCCGGCACCACCGGCCGCCCCAAAGGCATCTTGCGGCCGCTGCCTGAGGAGCCCGCGACGCATCAACTGCCGTTGTTCGATTTCCTGACAAAAATCTGGCACTACCGCGAAGGCATGATCTATCTGTCGCCGGCCCCGCTCTATCATTCGGCGCCGCAGGCCGCCGTCAATCTCACCATCAAGATGGGCGGCACCGCCATCATCATGGAGAGCTTCGATCCCGAGCGCTATCTGCAGCTCGTCGAGCAATGGGGCATCACCCATACGCAGCTGGTGCCGACCATGTTCTCGCGGATGCTGAAACTGCCGGCGGACGTGCGCAAGCGCTACGATCTCTCCTCGCTGGAGATCGCGGTCCACGCCGCAGCGCCCTGCCCGGCTACGGTCAAGGACGACATGATCAAATGGTGGGGGCCGATCATCCACGAATATTACGGCGCCACCGAAGGTCTCGGCTTCACGGCGTGCGACAGCAAGGAATGGCTGGCGCATCGCGGCACCGTCGGCCGCGTGCTGCTCGGCGACCTGCATATCCTCGACGAGAACATGCAGCCGGCCCCGAAGGGCATGCCCGGCACGGTGTGGTTCAAGACCGCCTCGCCGTTCGAATATTTCAACGATCCGGCGAAGACAAAGGAAGCGCGCTCGGAAGACGGCAGCATGAGCACGGTCGGCGACGTCGGCTATGTCGACGACGACAATTTCCTCTACCTCACCGACCGCGCCACCTTCATGATCATCTCCGGCGGGGTGAACATCTATCCGCAGGAATGCGAGAATTTGCTGATCACGCATCCGAAGATCGCCGATGCCGCCGTGTTCGGCGTGCCGAATGTCGATTTGGGCGAAGAAGTGAAGGCGGTGGTGCAGCCGATGCCGGGTGTGGCGCCGAGCGAGGCGCTGGCGGCCGAGCTGATCGCGTTCTGCAGCCAGTCGCTGTCGCGCCAGAAGGTGCCGCGCTCGATCGATTTCGAGGCCGAACTGCCGCGGCTGCCGACCGGCAAGCTCTACAAGCGGCTGTTGCGCGACCGTTATTGGGGCAACAAGACGTCGCGGATTGTCTAGACCCGGCGTTGCGGTTGCCGTAACTTTAGCTCCAAGAAAAACAAGGGAGGACGTGCCGATGGATGTGGTCCCCGTTGGGCCGGGATTCGGCGCCGAATTGCGCGGCGTGACGCTGTCCGGATGTCGCCAATGACGATGCCGCCTACCAGGCGGTGCGCGCGGCGTTCGAGGAACATTCGGTGCTGGTGTTCCGCAACCAGCAAGTCACCGACGACATCCAGCTTGGCCTTCTCGCGCCGCTTCGGTCCGCCCGAGGTGACCAAAGTCGGTTCGATGGGAACGGGCTCGCATTTCGTGATCCTCTCGACCATCGGTCCCGACGGAAAAGTCGTGCCATCAGATCATCGCCAGGCGATGCGCGCCAAGGCCAATCAGCTCTGGCACACCGATTCCTCCTTCAAGCGCCTGCCGGCGCTGACCTCGGTCCTCTCCGCGCGCATCATTCCCGAGCATGGCGGCGAGACCGAATTCGCCTCGACGCGGCTCGCCTTCGAGCGGCTCGACGCCGCGATGCGCCACAAGCTCGTCAACTCCTTTGCCTGGCACAATTACGCGCATTCGCGCGGCAAGGTCGCGCCGGGCCTCGCCACGGCCGAGGAGCAGGCCGCGCTGCCGCCGGTGTGCTGGCGCATGGTCTGGCGCAATCCCGTCAACGGCCGCGGCGCGCTCTACATCGCCTCGCACGCCTATGCCGTGGAGGGGATGGATGCGGCGGCGGGCCTCAAGCTGATCGAGGAGCTGACGGAGGCCGCGACCGCGCCCGGTACGACCTACCTGCACCAATGGAAGCAGGGCGACGTCGTGATGTGGGACAACCGCGCCACCATGCATCGCGGCCGGCCATGGCCCGCGCACGAAGCCCGGCTGATGATCCGCACCACCATCTCGGCGAGCGAAGCCGACGGCGTCGGCAGCATGGGACTGCCTTCCCCGCAGGCCGCGGAATAAGGCAACGTCGGTTTCGCTTGCGACATGGTGAAACGCCGGCTCCGCCGAAAAATTCCCGGCGACGGAATGTCGCGTGCATTAGGCGGAAGTAGCAAGAACAACAGCGGCTTGGCGGTTGCCCACCCCGGCCGAAATGCTATCGTCCGCGCCAATCTCGGCAACAGACCGATCACTTGAGGGAGGGATTCATGCGGAGCCTGCGTGCGCTTGGCGTTGCGGCATTGGTAATGCTGGCGCTGCCGGATTCGTCGTTCGCCGAACCGAAATCGGGCGGCATTTTCCGCATCTATCACCGCGACAGCCCGGGCAGCGCCTCGATCCATGAGGGCGCGACCTATTCGATCAACATCCCCTTCATGCCGGTGTTCAACAATCTGGTCATCTTCGACCAGCACATCGCCCAGAACAGCACGGAGACGCTCAGGCCTGAGCTTGCGGAGAGCTGGGCCTGGAGCGGCGACGGCAAGACGCTGACCTTCAAGCTGCGCAAGGACGTCAAATGGCATGACGGCAAGCCGTTCACCTCGGCCGACGTCAAATGCACCTTCGACATGCTGATGGGCAAGTCGCAGCAAAAATTCCGGCAGAACCCGCGCAAGTCCTGGTACGACGAGGTCAACGAGGTCACCGTCAACGGCGATTACGAGGCCTCCTTCAACCTGAAGCGGCCGCAGCCGGCGCTGCTGTCGCTGCTCGCCTCCGGCTACACGCCGGTCTATCCCTGCCACGTCTCGCCGGGCGACATGCGCACCAAGCCGATCGGCACCGGACCGTTCAAGTTCGTCGAGTTCAAGGCCAACGAGTTCGATCAAGCTCGTCAAGAACACCGATTACTGGAAGAAGGGCCTGCCCTATCTCGACGGCATCGAGTTCACCATCATCACCAACCGCTCGACCGCCGTTCTCGCGTTCGTCTCCGGCAAGTTCGACATGACCTTCCCGACGCACATCACGATCCCGCTGCTGAAGGACGTGAAATCCCAGGCGCCGAATGCGGTCTGCTCGGTCGAGCCGACCAACGTCTCGACCAACATCATCGTCAATTCCTCCAACCCGCCGTTCGACAATCTCGACGTCCGCCGCGCAATGGCGCTGGCGCTCGACCGCAAGTCGTTCATCGCGATCATGTTCGAAGGTCAAGGCGACGTCGGCGGCACCATGCTGCCCGCGCCGGCCGGCCTGTGGGCGATGCCGAAGGAGATGATGGAGAAGATTCCGGGCTACGGTCCCGACGTGAACGCAAACCGGGAAGAGGCGAAGAAGCTGATGCAGAAGGCCGGCTACGGCCCGGACAAGCATCTCGCGGTCAAGGTCTCCACGCGCAATCTCGCGGAGTATCGCGATCCCGCGGTGATCCTGATCGACCAGCTCAAGAGCATCTATATCGACGGCGAGCTCGACGTCGTCGACACCGCGCAGTGGTTCCCGAAGGTCGCGCGCAAGGACTACATGCTCGGCCTCAACCTGACCGGCAATGCCGTCGACGATCCGGACCAGTCCTTCTACGAGAATTATTCCTGCGGCTCGGAACGCAACTACACCAACTACTGCAACAAGGAGATCGAGAAGCTGTTCGACGTGCAGTCGCAGGAGACCGATGTCGAGAAGCGCAAGAAGCTGGTGTGGGAGATCGACAAGAAGCTCCAGGAGGACGTTGCACGTCCGATCATCTTCCATGCGCGAGCCGGGACCTGCTGGCATCCCTATGTCAAGAACGTGACCATCATGTCCAACAGCTCCTATAACGGCTATCGCTACGAAGACGTCTGGATGGACAAGTAAGCCGCGTTCCGGGTAGCGTGGTACAAGGGTAACGCGACGAGCGCGATGACTGGAATCATCGCGCTCTGGAGGGAGCAGCCGGGTGTTTGCTTATATCGTGCGACGCCTTGCTTTGATGCTCGTGACCCTGTTCGGGATCTCGATCATCATCTTCGTGCTGCTCCGCGTCGTGCCCGGCAACATCGTCGACATCCTGTTCGACGCGGCCGGCTTCGTCGATCCCGCCGACAAGGCCAATCTGGAAAAAGAGCTCGGCCTCGACCAGCCGATCGTGGTGCAGTATTTCAACTGGATCAGCGGGCTGCTGCGCGGCGATCTCGGCTATTCCTATGTCTCCGAAAAGCCGGCGCTGCAGGAGATATTGCCGCGGATTCCGATCACCGCGCGGCTCGCTGGCCTGGCGCTGCTGTTCTCCGCCTCGATCGGCATTCCGCTCGGGGTGATCAGCGCCGTGCACCAGGGCACAAGGCTCGATTACGCCCTGCGCGTGGTCAGCCTCAGCGGGCTGTCGCTGCCCTCGTTCTGGCTCGGGCTGCTGGTGCTGATGGCGTCGGTCTCGCTGTTCGGCACGATGCCGATCTTCAACCCGAACCCGAAGACCTGGACCGAGGCGTTCGCGATCTATGCCGTGCCGGCGATGGCGGTCGGCTTCCGCAGCGCCGCGCTGACCATGCGCATCACCCGCTCCTCGATGCTGGAAATTTTGCGGCAGGATTACATCCGCACCGCGCGCGCCAAGGGCGCTTCGGAAGCCTCGGTCAACTATCACCACGCGCTGAAGAACGCGGTGCTGCCCGTCATCACCGTGATCGGCATCGAGGCGGCGTTTCTGATCGGCGGACTGATCGTGACGGAGACGGTGTTCAACATTCCCGGCATTGCACGCTTCCTGGTCGAGGCGCTGCGCTGGCGCGACTATCCGATCGTGCAGAACCTCGTGATGCTCATCGCCTGCGTCGTCGTGTTCTCGAATTTCGTTGTCGATCTGCTTTACGCGGCGATCGACCCGCGTATCCGTTTCGGAGACTGAGCATGATCCGGAAAAGTGGGAACCGGTTTTCCCTGCGACAAACGCGAAGCGTTTGCGCGGAGATCATGCTCAAAACAAAGAGAGCCTGATGGCCGTCGTCAACTACGATAGCGAACTCAGGCGCGCCGGGGCGCATGCCACCCAGGGCTGGCGGCGGCTCGCCTTCCTGGCGCAGCGCTATGTGCTCGGCACCTTCGGCCTGATCATCATGATCCTGTTCGTGTGGACGGCACTGTCGGCCGATCTGATCGCGCGCTACGATCCGCTGACGGTGGATTCCGCGCACCGCCTCGCCTCTCCCAGCTGGGCGCACTGGCTGGGCACCGATTCCTTCGGCCGCGACGTCTGGAGCCGCATCATCCATGGCGCGCGCATTTCGCTCGCGGTCGGCATCGGCTCGACTGCGCTGGGCTGCACCATCGGCGTCTTCGTCGGGCTGATCTCCGGCTATCTCTCCGGCTGGGTCGACCTCATGTTCCAGCGCGTCACCGATATCCTGCAATCGTTGCCGCTGCTGGTGCTGGCGCTGGTGATGACCGCGGCGCTCGGGCCGTCGCTGCCGAACGTGATCGTCGCCATCGCCATTCCGCTGATCCCGACGGTGTCGCGCGTGATCCGCGCCAACACGCTGGCGCTGCGCGAGCAGCCGTTCGTGGAGGCCGCCAAATCGATCGGCATGAGCGAGACGCGGATCGCGATCCGCCATGTGCTGCCGAACACGCTGGCGCCGCTGATCGTGCTCGCCACTGCCCAGCTCGGCTCGACCATCCTGACCGAGGCCTCGCTCTCCTTCCTGGGCCTCGGCATTCCCGAGCCTTATCCGTCCTGGGGACGCATGCTGTCGGAGTCTGCGGCCGAATATGTCCGCACCGCGCCGTGGCTGGTGATCTTCCCCGGCGTCGCCATCAGCCTTGCGGTGTTCGGCACCAATCTGTTCGGCGACGCGCTGCGCGACATCCTCGATCCGAGGCAGCGCGGCTGATGACCGAGGCCACGGCGGACGATCTGATCCTCGATGTGAAGAACCTGAAAACGGTGTTCTTCACGCCGTCAGGCCTGTTCAAGGCGGTCGACGACGTTTCCTTCCACGTCCGCCGCGGCGAGACGCTGGCGATCGTCGGCGAATCCGGCTGCGGCAAGAGCGTGAGCGCGCTCTCCATCATGCGCCTCGTGCCGAACCCGCCCGGCAAGATCGTCGGCGGCACCGTCACGCTGGAAGGCAAGGACCTGCTCGCGCTCGACGAAGAAGCGATGCGCGGCATCCGGGGCAATCGGATGTCGATGATCTTCCAGGAGCCGATGACCTCGCTCAATCCCGTGATGCGGATCGGCGACCAGATCACCGAAGCGGTGCGGCTGCATCAGGACATGACGGCGAAGCAAGCCCGGGCCCGTGCGGTGGAGATGCTGCGACTGGTGCGCATCCCCGAGCCCGAGCGCCGCGCGCGCGAATATCCGCATCAGCTTTCCGGCGGCATGCGCCAGCGCGCGATGATCGCGATGGCGCTGGCCTGCCGCCCGGCGCTGTTGATCGCGGATGAGCCCACCACCGCGCTCGATGTCACCATCCAGGCCCAAATCCTCGCCTTGATCGTCGATCTGCAGAAGGAGCTCGGCACCGGGCTGATCCTGATCACGCACGATCTCGGCGTCGTCGCGCAGACCGCGCAGCGCGTGATCGTGATGTATGCGGGCAAGAAGGTCGAGGAAGCCAGCGTCGACGATCTGTTCGCCGACCCGCGCCATCCCTACACCCGCGGCCTGATGGCCTCGATGCCGGCCGTGATCTCGCTCGGCGCCAAGACCGACGTCCGCCTGACCGAGATTCCCGGCATGGTGCCGTCATTGACCAACTTGCCCCCAGGTTGCGCGTTTGCGCCGCGCTGCCCGCTCGCGATCGAGCGCTGCCGCCAGGAATATCCGCCGCTGCAGGACTTTGGCGCGCATCACCGCGCCGCCTGCTGGCGCGCAGCCGAACTGGCGAAGGCATCATGAGCGAAAGGGCGCCCCTGCTCGAGGTAAAGGACCTCGTCAAGCATTACGCGGTGCGCGGCGGTGTGCTGCGCCGCCAGGTCGGCACCGTGCATGCGGTCGACGGAGTCAGCTTCTCGCTCGGCGTCGGCGAGACGCTCGGGCTCGTCGGCGAATCCGGCTGCGGCAAGTCGACGGTGGCGCGCACCGTGCTGCGGCTGGTCGAGCCGACGTCCGGCAGCATCAAGCTCAACGGCACCGATATCACGCCGCTCAGCAAGAGCGAGATGCGCCCGGTGCGGCGCTCGATGCAGATCGTGTTCCAGGACCCGTTTGCCTCGCTCAACCCACGCATGAGCGCGGGCGACATCGTCGGCGAGCCGCTCAGCGTGCATGGCCTCGCCAGCGGCGAAGCGAAAGCGGCGCGCGTCGCCGAGCTGTTCCGGCAGGTAGGCCTGCGCCCGGACCAGATGAAGAACTATCCGCATCAATTCTCCGGCGGCCAGCGCCAGCGCATCTGCATTGCCCGCGCGCTCGCGCTCGGCCCCGAGCTGATCGTCTGCGACGAGCCGGTCTCGGCGCTCGACGTCTCGATCCAGGCGCAGGTGATCAACCTGTTGATCGACCTGCAGCGCGACCACGGCTTCTCCTATCTCTTCATCGCGCACGATCTGGCCGTGGTCGCCCATATCAGCCACCGCGTCGCCGTGATGTATCTCGGCCGCATTGTCGAGATCGCCGACAAGACGGAATTGTTCGCCGACCCGCGTCATCCCTATACGCAGGCGCTGCTCGCCTCGGTGCCGGTGGCGAACCCGAAGATGAAGCGGCTGAAACCGCTGGTCGACGGCGACGTGCCGAGCCCGATCAACCCGCCCTCCGGCTGCGCCTTCCACACCCGTTGCCGCTATGTGATGGACCGCTGCAAGACGGATCGGCCGGCGCTGGCCGAGGCCGGCAGCGGACATCAGGTGGCGTGCTGGCTCAATGACGGGACGGGACGACCCAACAGCGTCTAACGCACACGCAAAATTGTCCAGCCGGTCAGGCACGGTGCGGTATATTGCACCCAACCGCTGGATTTCCCATGCGCAGCTTGCCGAAACTCCTTGTCTTCACCTGCATCTCCGGCTGGGCGCTGTTGCCTCTCGCCGCGCGCGCGGAAACGATCGACATCTCCGACAATCATGGCGGCAGCGTCGCTCAATGCAATGCGCGATGGACGGAGCTCGCCAGCAGAGGCGTCAACGTGCGGATCGTCGGCCCCTGCCAGTCCGCCTGCACGGTGCTGCTGGGTCGCATCCCGCGCAGCCGCATCTGTGTCACGCCCGAAGCGAGCTTCGGCTTCCATCTCGCCAAACGTGCGGATGCAACGGCGACGCTTCGTAGCGCGCCTATGCTGCCGATATCACGACGTGGATCAATGCGCATGGTGGCCTCACCCAGGATTTCATCTGGATGCGCGCGCCGGATACTTTCCGCTATTTCAGGAAGTGCTAGGCCGCTTCAGGCCGCCGCCTCGATCTCGACGACGATCTTCCCCGTCGTGACCTGCTCGCCCTCGGCGACATCGATGGATGACACCGTGCCGGCAACACCGGCGGTGTGCACGTGCTCCATCTTCATCGCTTCCAGCGTCATCACCGGCTGACCGGCGGCGACCTTCTCGCCCGGCTTGACCAGCACCGCCACCACCCGGCCGTTCATGGCGGCGCGGACTTTTCCGTCGCCGCCGGCGGCAGCCGCGGATTCGGGCGCGGCGAGCGTGAGGTCGTGAACTGCCAGCTGTGACGCCGCGGTGCAGGAAATAGAGCCGGTCATCGTGGCGCAGGAATGTTGCCGATTGCATCACGCCGTCATGACGGAAGCGGATGGCGCCGCCGGCGAGGGCTTCGATCTCGAAACGATTAGCGTCACCATTGTTACTGCGCGACATAGCCGCCGTCGCGCTCGCGCACGATTTCGATTTCATGCAGCTTGCCACCGATCTCGAAGCGCGTGGCCAGCGGGAACGTCGCTGACAGCGAACGCCCGGCGCGCCAGGGCGGCGCGTGCGGATTGCTGACATAGAGCAGCAGCGCCGCCAGCGCAGTCTGTCGTGCCGTCGTCCGCGGACGGCGCCAGCAATTCATCGCGATGGTTGCCGATGAAAGCGGTGGTCGCCTCGCCTTTGGCAAACGCCGGATGTCGCAGGCAGGAGATCAAAAATCCCTGATTGGTGGTGACGCCGAAGGCCTCGACCTGTTCCAGCCCGCAGATCAGCTTCCCTCGCGCCTCGTCACGCGTCGCGCCATGGCTGATGACCTTGGCGATCATGGAATCGTAGAACGGCGGGATCTCGGAGCCGGATTGCAGCGCGTGCTCGACGCGGATGTTGTCCGGCATCTGCCAGCGCAACATCTTGCCGGATTGCGGCATGAAGTCATGGCCCGGCATCTTCCGAGCACAGCCGCACCTCGATGGCATGGCCGTCGAAGCGGATGTCTTCCTGCCTCAGGCCAAGCGGCTCGCCGCTCGCCACACGCAGCTGCAGCTCGACCAGATCGAGCCCGGTGATCGCCTCGGTGACGGGATGCTCGACCTGCAGGCGCGTGTTCATTTCCATGAAGTAGAACGCGCCGCTCTTGTCGAGCAAAAATTCCAGCGTGCCGGCGCCCTCATAGCCGATCGCCTTGACCGCGGCGACCGCGACCTCGCCCATCCGCGCGCGCAGTTGCGGCGAGACCGCCGGCGACGGCGCTTCCTCGATCAGCTTCTGGTGCCGCCGCTGCACCGAGCAGTCGCGCTCGCCGAGATGGATGGCGTTGCCATGGCGGTCGCCGAACACCTGGATCTCGATGTGGCGGGGATCGGCGATGGCGCGCTCGAGGATCACGGTGGGATCGCCGAACGCGCCTTGCGCTTCCGAGCGCGCGCTACGCAGCGCATCGGGAAACGAACTGGCATCGGCCACCAGCCGCATGCCGCGGCCGCCGCCACCGGCGACAGCCTTGATCATCACGGGAAAGCCGATCTGTCTTGGCTTCCGCCAGCATCGCGGCGTCGCTCTGATCGGCGCCCTGATAGCCGGGCACGGTGGGCACGCCCGCCTTCTGCATGATCTCCTTGGCGCCGGCCTTGTTGCCCATCGCCTTGATCGCCTCCGGCGACGGCCCGATGAAGACGAGTCCGGCGTCGCGACAGGCTTGCGCAAAATCCTCGTTCTCGGCGAGGAAGCCGTAGCCGGGATGCACCGCGCTGGCGCCGCTCGCCTTCGCGGCCGCGATGATCGCATCGATCTTCAGATAGGATTGCGCGGGCAGCGCCTCGCCGATGCGCACCGCAGAATCCGCCTCGCGGACATGCAGCGCGTCGCGATCGGCATCGGAATAGACCGCGACCGTGCCGTAGCCAAGGCGCTTCGCGGTGCGCATGATGCGCAGCGCAATCTCGCCGCGGTTGGCGATCAATATCTTGAAGAACGGCGTCCGCTTCGCGCTCATGGGCGGGCCACCGAGAACTGCATGCGCTGCGGGGTGCGGCCATCGCCCTCGCGGCAGATCGCCAGCACTTCGGAGAGGATGGCGCGGGTGTCGCGCGGATCGATCACGCCGTCGTCGAGCACGCGCGCCGAAGTCGAGAACACGTCCATCTGGCCGTCGAACACGCCGACGATCTGCGCCTTCATCGCCTCGAGCTGTTCCTTGGCGACAGGCTTGCCGCGCCGCGCCGCGGCGGCCTCGGTGACGATCGCCATGGTTTCGGCCGCCTGCTCGCCGCCCATCACGGCGGTCTTGGCGTTGGGCCAGGAGAAGCAGAAGCGCGGATGGAAGCCGCGGCCGCACATGCCGTAATTGCCGGCGCCGAACGAGGCGCCGCAATAGATGGTGATCTGCGGCACCGTCGCCGACGTCACCGCCTGGATCATCTTCGAGCCGTGCTTGATCATGCCGGCTTCTTCATAGTCGCGGCCGACCATGTAGCCGGTGGTGTTGTTCATGTAGAGCAGCGGCGTGCGCGACTGGCAGCAGGCCTGGATGAAATGCGTCGCCTTGTTGGCGCCGGGCACATCGAGCGGGCCGTTATTGGTGATGATGCCGATCGCCTGCCCCTCGATCCGGGCATGGCCGCAGACCGTGGCCGGACCGTAATTCGGCGAAAACTCGGTGAAGTCGGAATCGTCGATGAAGCGCGCGATCGCCTGGCGCATGTCGACGGGGCGCTTGTGGTCAACAGGCATGATGCCGAGCAGCTCTTCGGCCTCGTAGCGCGGCGGGCGGAAATTGCCCTGCGTCAGCTTCGGCCGCTCCCATTCGAGCTTGCCCATGATCTCGCGCGCGATCCGCAGCGCATCGCGGTCGTCTTCGGCGAGATAGTCGCCGAGCCCCGAGATCGAGGTGTGCATCTCGGCGCCGCCGAGCTCTTCCTCGGTCGCGATCTCGCCGGTCGCGGCTTTCAGCAGCGGCGGGCCGGCGAGGAACGCGCGGGTGCGGCCGCGCACCATCACGATGTAGTCCGACAGTCCCGTCTGGTAGGCGCCGCCGGCGGTGGAGGAGCCGTGCGTGACGGTGACGACCGGCAATCCCGCCGCCGACAGCCGCGCCAGATTGCGAAAGATGTTGCCGCCGCGGACGAAATCCTCGACGCGGTAGCGCAGCAGATTGGCGCCGGCGCTTTCGACCAGCTGCACGTAAGGCAGCTTGTTCTCCAGCGCCAGCTCCTGCACGCGGAGCGTCTTGTCGAGGCCGAACGGCTGCAGCGCACCGGCATCGATGCCGGCGTCGTTGGCGCTGACCATGCAGCGGATGCCGGAGACGAAGCCGATGCCGGCGATCAGCCCGCCGCCGGGCACGCTCTTCTCGGCATCCGGCACGTCGAACATGTAGCCGGCGAGCGTGGAGAGTTCGAGGAACGGCGAGCCGGGATCGAGCACCAGCGCGACGCGCTCGCGCGGCAACAATTGCCCGCGCTTGTGGAAGCGGTCTTTCGCGGCGGCCGACGCGGCGCGCGTGCGATCCTCCAGCGCGCGCATCCGCGCGATCAGCGCCAGCATGCCCTCGCGGTTGGCCTTGTAGCCCGCGCTGCCGGTGGCGATGGTGTTGTCGATGATGGCCATGACTCTATCCTACTCGTCATTCCGGGATGCGCCGAAGGCGCAGGCCCGGAATCCACAACCGCGACCGGGAGTATGGATTCCGGGCCCGCGCTTCGCGCGCCCCGGAATGACAAGGTGGCAACTCAATGCCTCACCCCAAAAATCTTCCGCGCTTCCGCCGGCGATCGCGATCTCCCGGCCCGCGTTGCGCGCGCAGGCGGCGAGCGCCTCGACGAGCTGGCCGTTCGAGGTCACCTTCCTGCCGTCGCCGAGATAGAACGTATCTTCCAGCCCCGATCGCAGATGCCCGCCGAGATCGGCGCAGCGCTGGTGCAGCGGCCAGATTTCGCCGCGGCCGATCGCGGTGACCTGCCAGTGCGCCTCCGGGCGCTTCAGCTTGATCAGGATCGGCAGCAAATCGGGATCGGCCGGCATGCCCGACGCGACGCCCATCACGAAATTGTACTCCAGCGGTCCGGTGTACATGCCGGTCTGCACATACATGCCGACCGAGCGCACGATGCCGACGTCAAAACATTCGAATTCCGGAATGGTGCCGGCGTCTTCCATGGCGTCGAGAAAGTCCTGCACCTTCTCGACGGAGTTGTCGAACATCATCGGCGGCCAGGCCCAGGTGTCGTCGGCCTTCACCTTGAGATAATTCAGCGAGCCGGCATTGCAGGCGGCGATCTCGGGCTTGGTCTGGCGCACGCAGGCGAGCGGGCCTTCATAGTGCGGGCCTGAAGTGCCGGTCGTGTGGTTGATGATCACGCCGGGGCAGGCCTCGCGGATCGCCTGCTGGATTTCCTTGCTGACATCGACTTCCCACGACGGCAGATGACCCTTGCCGGGCGCCTGCTGGCGCAGATGGATGTGCATGATGCTGGCGCCGGCATCGAACGCGGCCTTCGCCTCGCGCGCCATCTGTTCGGGCGTGACGGGAACGTTGTGCTGTTTTGGGTCAGTGAGCACGCCGTTCAGCGCGCAGGTGATGACGGCCTTGTCGCCCATGTAAAAGACTTTCGAATCCGATTGCTTTCGGTGTTCGCAAGTCTGAATTGTGCGTCAGTTGGCTTCTTGCGTCCAGCCGCTGTCACCGGATTCCGCGCGTGCACTGCGATAGATCGCAAGATCCCGCGAGCCGGAGAAGATCGCGCGCGGCTTCAAGCCGTAGAAGCGGCGGATCGAGTGGCTGAAGTGGGTGGAATCGGGATAGCCGATGTCCTGCGCGAGATGCGCGAGATTGATGTCCTGGTTGGCGTAATGCAGCAGATGCCGCGCCCGCTTCCAGGCACGGAAGGAGCGGAAGGCGATTCCGGTCTCTTCCTTGAACAAATGCAGGAAGCGCGAGGACGACAGTCCCGCTTCGGTCGCGCAGGTCGCCGCCGTCACCGGCTCGCCGGAGAACTTTCCGATCCGCACGATCGCGCGCGTCACGCGCGGGTCGAGCGCGCGCCGCGGCAATGCCTCGCCAAAGCACATGCTGTCGAACATGGCGCTGGTGATGTCTTCGCAGCTGCGCCGGTTGCGCAGCAACTCATAGGCGGAACGGATCTTCGAGATGAAGGCGTCCTGCTCGGGTCCAGTCAGGCGCCTGGTAAGTTCGTCCAGCGCACCGGGACGAAGGCTCTCGGGTTCGATCAGGACGGCGATCGCGGAGCGATGGTCGCTCGCGATGGTGTGCCGGATGTTCGGGGGAACGACCAGCAATTCGCCGTAACGCTCGCCACCGTCGGCCGTGGTGACCCACAGGCCGCCCTTGAGCGCGACATAGACGTTGAACGCGCCCTGGCAGCGCTCGCGCGGCCGGCCCACCAGCCCGGCGTAGAACACCCGCTCCGGCGTGATGAGCATGAGATGGCCCGACTCGCGGCCCTTGTCGTCCATGGCAGATCCTCCGCGCGCGGCTCTTGTTCGGCCGCTGCGATGGTTACGACCATAACGGAAAATCGGGCCCTGTCACGGCGATAAAGGCGAGAGCGGATGTATACCAGAGCAGGGTAAATTACGGCCGCGACTGCGACGATCTCACGCCCTGATCCGCGGTGCGACATTCTGTTCAACGCCGGCCTTGCGCTCGGCGGCCACCGCCCGCTTGTAGGCATCGCGCTCCTGCAGCCGCGCCCAATACGCCGCGACATTGGGACCGAAATCCTTGGCCAGCCCAATGTTTCCGGCAAGCCGCAGCGCATAGCCGTTGACGATGTCGGCGGCGGTGAAGCGGCCGGCACACAGCCATTCGGAGTTGGCGGTCGCGGCTTCCACGGCGCGCAGCCGGCCGAGGAACCATTTGGCGTAGTCGCCGGCGACCTGCGGATTGCGCCGCTCTTCCGGCTCAAGCTGGCTGTAGCGGAGCACCAGCGTCTGCGGAAAGGTCAGCGTGGCGTCGGAAAAATACATCCAGTTCAGGAACGCGCCATAGGCGGGGTCATCGAGGCCGACGACCAGCGGCGTCGGGCCGTATTTGGTGCCGAGGTAGTAACAAATGCCCGAGGACTCCGTCATCTTGGCCTCGCCGTCGACCATGAAGGGAATGGTGCCCAGCGGGTTGATGGCGAGATATTCCTTGGCGAAGACGCGCGGCGGGAACGGCAGCATTTTCAACTCGTAGGCGAGCCCCATCTCCTCCAGCATCCAGAGCGGGCGGAACGAGCGGGCGCCGTCGCAGTGATAGAGCGTGATCATCAGCCATTCCCCTTCTTCAGGCCCGGCAAGATACCCATCATCTTGCACAACACCATCAGCATCACTTCATCCGCGCCGCCGCCGATCGAGGTCAGGCGGAAGTCGCGATAGGCACGGCTGACATGGGTTTCGTTCATGAAGCCCATGCCGCCCCAATATTGCAGGCAGGCATCGGTGACCTCGCGGCCGAGGCGCCCGGCCTTCAGCTTCGCCATGCTGGCGAGCTTTGTCACGTCCTCGCCGGCGACCAGTTGCTCGCCGGCGCGATAGATCAGCGAGCGCAGCAGCTCGACCTCGGTCTGCATCTCCGCGAGCTTGAAGTGCACGACCTGGTTGTCGAGGATGGTGCCGCCAAACGCCTTGCGGCCGCGGGTGTAGTCGATGGTCTCCTCGACGATCGCTTCCAGCGCCTTCAGGCAGGAGGCCGCGCCCCACAGCCGCTCCTCCTGGAACTGGATCATCTGGTAGGTGAAGCCTGCGCCTTCCTCGCCGATGCGGTTGCGCTTGGGCACGCGGACATTGTCGAAAAAGATCTGCGCGGTGTCGGAGGAGCGCATGCCGAGCTTGTCGAGCTTGCGCGCGATCTGGACGCCCTTGCTCTTCATGGGCACGCAGATCAGCGACTTGTTGCGGTGGACCGGGCCATCGCTGGTGTTGGCGAGCAGGCAGATCCAGTCGGCCTGCGTGCCGTTGGTGATCCACATCTTGCCGCCATTGATGACGTAGTCGTCGCCGTCGGAGCGCGCCTGCGTCTTGATCGAGGCGACGTCGGAGCCGGCGCCGGGCTCGGAGACGCCGATGCAGGCAACGGCATCGCCTGATATCGCGGGCGCCAGGAATTCGCGCCGCACCTCGTCGGAGCCGAACCGCGCCAGCGCCGGCGTCGCCATGTCGGTCTGCACGCCGATCGCCATCGGCACGCCGCCGCATGTGATGGCGCCGAGCTCTTCCGCCATCATCAGCGCATAGGAATAGTCCAGCCCCTGCCCGCCGAACGCTTCGGGCTTGTTGAGGCCGAGGAAGCCGAGATTGCCGAGCTTCTTGAACAGCTCATGCGCCGGGAAGATGTCGGCGTCCTCCCACTCATCGACGTGAGGGTTGATCTCGGCGGCGATGAATTTCTGCAGCGCGCGGCGCGGTTCGTCGTGGTCGGCGGTAAAGAGCATTTGTTAGTCTATCCTCGATCTCGCATTCACCTCCCCCTGCAGGGGGAGGTCGGAGCGCACGGCAACGCCGTGCGATCCGGGTGGGGGTCCTACTTGCACCTCCGATGCGACTGACCTCTCCCCGACCCTCCCCTTTCAGGGGGGGGAGTTTCTTGTTTCACAACCCCATCTGCCGGCTGGCGAGATCCTTCATGATCTCCTCGGTGCCGCCGCCGATGGCATTGACCTTCACCTCGCGGTAGATGCGCTCGACCTTGACGCCGCGCATGAAGCCGGCGCCGCCGAAAATCTGCACCGCTTCCGAGGCGCAGAACGCCATGGTTTGCGTCGCCATGTTCTTCATCATGCAGATTTCGGCGACCGGGCTTTCGCCCTGCCCGAGCCGCCAGGCCAGCAGCTCCAGCATCGACTGGCTCGCGGCGACGCGCTGCGCCATGTCGACGATCTTGTGGCGGATCACCTGGTGCTGGGAGATCGGCTTGCCGAAGGTCTTGCGTTCCTTGGCGTAGGCAATGGCGTCGTCGACGCAGACGCGCGCATAGGCCGTGCAGCTCGACGCCATGCCGATCCGCTCGCTGTTGAAATTCTGCATGATGATCTTGAAGCCCTGGCCTTCCTCGCCGATCAGGTTCTCGGCCGGCACGCGGCATTCGTCGAAATGCAGGGTCGCGGTATCGGAGGCCCACCAGCCCATCTTCTTGAGTTTGGTGCGCGACAGGCCCGGCGTGTCGCCGGGAATCAGCAGCAGGCTGACGCCGGAAGCGCCCTCGCCGCCGGTGCGCACGGCCACCGTGATATAATCGGCGCGCATGCCGGAGGTGATGAATGTCTTCTCGCCGCTGACGACGTAGTGATCGCCGTCGCGCCGCGCCTTGGTGCGCAGGTTCGCGACATCGGAGCCGCCGCTCGGCTCGGTGATCGCGAGCGCGGAGATTTTCTGGCCCGACAGGATCTGCGGCAGCACCCGCGCCTTCACCTCGGGCCGCGCGGCGCGCGCGATCGGCGGCGAGCCGATGGTGTGGCTCATCAGGCTCGACGACACGCCGCCGGCGCCGGCGCGCGCCAGCTCCTGCGAGGCCACGATCTTCATGAACTGGTCGGCCGGCACGCCGCCATACTCTTCCGGGAAGCCGAGCCCGAGCAGGCCGACCTCGGCCGCCTTGACATAGAGCGAGCGCGGAAACTCGCCGGCCTCGTCCCATTCGCTGGCATAGGGCTCGATCTCGCGCGACACGAAGCGGCGCATCACGTCGCGGAACGCCTCGTGATCGGCGGTGTAGAACGGGCTCTGCGGCCGTGTGCGCTCCAGCATGATGTCCTCCGAGGCCTTTTCGACGTTGCCTTGATTTGGCAAAGGCTCACTTGCGTTAAGCCGCTGCCATCTTCTCACAGCCGCTGTCCCATCGCATCCGGCTTGTCGCGTCCAGCCTGTCAACACAAGACCGGTTCCGCCGCTCTCCCTTAGCGTTCGCGGCAAAAGAGCCAGCATAATTCGGCCATTAGCCGGGGAGAACGCCGTGATCCGACCGAGCCAGTCTGCCTTCGCCGCCCTCGTTTCCCTCACCATTGCATCACCGGCTCTCGCCCAGCAGCCCGGGATCACCGACACCGAAATCAAGTTCGGCAATATCATGCCGTACTCGGGGCCGGCCTCGGCGCTGAGCGTCACCGGCAAGGCTTTCGCCGCCTATTTCGACTCCGTCAACGAGAAGGGCGGCGTCAATGGGCGCAAGCTCAACATGGTCTCGCTCGACGACGGTTTTTCGCCGCCGAAGACGGTCGAGGCGACGCGACGGCTGGTCGAGAACGACAACGTCGCCTTCATGTTCGGCACCATGGGCACCGCGCCGAGTTCGGCGACGGCAAAGTATCTCAACGGCGCCAAGGTGCCGCATATCTTCCTGATCTCTTCGGCGTCGAAATGGAACGACCCGCAGAACCAGCACTGGCTGATGGCGCTGCCCTGGGCGCCGAACTATGTCGAGGAAGCCGGCATTGAGGTGCGCTACGCGCTGTCGAAAAATCCCAACGCGCGCTTTGCGGTGCTCTACCAGAACGACGACGCCGGCAAGGATTATCTGGCCGGCGTGAAAAAGGCGCTTGGCGACAACGCCGACAAGGCGATCGCGCTTGCCGCGAGCTTCGAGGTCGCCGATCCCACGGTGGATTCGCAGATCCTCACGCTCGCCAACACCAAGGCCGACGTGTTCCTGATCTACAGCGTGACGCCGCGCGCCTGCGCGCAGGCGATCCGCAAGCAAAACGAGACCGGCTGGCGGCCGATCCGCTTCATCTCCTCCGGCTGCGCCAACAAGGAGACCGTGATGGTGCCGGCCGGGCTTGAGGCCGCCGCCGGCATCATGTCGGTCGGCTCGCTTAAGCCGTATTCGGCCGACTCCAAGGACGCCGACATGGTCGCCTATCGCGAGTTCATGAAGGCGCGGCTGCCCAATGTCGATCCCGCCAATTTCGCAGCCGGCTACGGCTACATGGTGGCGCAGGCGCTGGTGGTGGTGCTGCAGCAGTGCAAAAACGATCTGAGCCGCGACAACATCATGGCCCAGGCGGCAAATTTGAAGGACGTCGCGCTGCCGCTGCTGATGCCCGGCGTGAAGCTCAACACCTCGCCGACGGACTACCGCCCGATCAAGGACGGTTATATGGTCGAGTTTCGCAACGACCAGTTCAACGTGATCAGCGAGTTGCTGCGCGGTTCCTGAGACGGCCGCCGCGACAACGACAAAGCCCGCGGGAGGAGCGCCATGTCCGTCCGATACTATGACTGGATCGCCCATTACGGCCGCCGCAACCCGGACAAGGCGGCGCTGGTCGATCTCGCAAGCGACCGCCGCTTTACCTATGGCGATCTCGACGCCCGCGTCTCGCGGCTTGCCGGTCATCTGCGCGATGCGCTGAAGGTGGGGCGCGGCGACCGCGTCGCGGTGCTGGCGCTGAACACCACCGATACGATGGAAGTGCAGTTCGCCTGCTTCCGGCTCGGCGCGGTTTTCCTGCCGCTGAACAATCGCCTCACCGTGCCGGAATTGCAGTTCATCGTCGGCGATGCTGCGCCGGTCGTGATGATCCATGACGCGGACCTGGCCGAGACCGCGCTGACCGTCGCGAAGCTTTGCAACGTTTCGGCTGCGCTGAAATTCGGCCCCGGCGGCTCCTATGAAGCCGGCATCGCGGCTGCAAAACCGATCGACAAGGCCGAGATCGTCAGCCTCGATGACATCTCGACCATCATGTACACCTCGGGCACCACCGGCCTGCCGAAGGGCGCGATCATCACCCATGGCATGACGTTCTGGAACTGCGTCAATCTCGGCGGCCCCGCCTACATCTCGCCGGCCTCGGTGCTGCTCACGGTGCTGCCGCTGTTCCACACCGGCGGGCTGAATTGCTACACCAACCCGGTGCTGCATGCCGGCGGCACCGTCTACATCATGCGCGCCTTCGATCCCGGCGAGGCGCTGAAGCTGATCAGCGATCCCGCCCAAGGCATCAACGTGTTCTTCGGCGTGCCCTCGATCTACCAGTTCATGGCGCAGCATCCTGCGTTCGCGACCTCCGACTTCAGCCGGCTGATCATCGGCGGCGTCGGCGGCGCGCCGATGCCGGTGCCGCTCCTGAAGGTGTGGGAAGCGCGCGGCGTCGCGCTGCAGCAGGGCTATGGCATGACGGAAACCTCGCCGTCGGTGATGGTGCTCGACAAGGAGGATGCCGCGCGCAAGGCCGGCTCCTCCGGCAAGCCGGTGCTGCACACGGAAGTGCGCATCGTGCGCCCCGACGGCAGCGATGCCGCCGTGGGCGAACTCGGCGAGCTCTGGGTCAAGGGGCCGAACGTGACGCCCGGTTACTGGAACCGGCCGGACGCCAACAAGTCGTCCTTCACCGACGGCTGGCTGCACACCGGCGACGCCACGCGGATGGACGAGGACGGTTTTTACTACATCGTCGATCGCTGGAAGGACATGTACATCTCCGGCGGCGAGAATGTGTATCCGGCCGAAGTCGAGAGCGTGCTGCATCAGCTCGGCGCCGTCGCGGAAGCCGCCATCATCGGCATTCCCAGCGAGCAATGGGGCGAAGTCGGCATGGCCATCGTCGCGGTGAAGCCGGGCCACACGCTGACCCCGGCGGAGATTCACGCGCATTGCGCCGCCAATCTCGCCAAGTTCAAGTGCCCGCGGCTGGTCGAGTTCGTCGAGGCGCTGCCGCGCAATGCAACGGGGAAGATCCACAAGCCGACGCTGCGGAAGCAGTTCAACGCCAGGACGAGGCCCGCGACGCGCATGCGAGTGCTGGCGGCGTCGCCTAGATGACGTCACCCCTGCATGAACAGCGCGAACGGCTCTTCCATCGTCCGGCGCAGATGCTCGCGATAGGTCGCGTAGTTCGCATCTTCCTTCGTCACGCGTCCTAACGTCGGTTTCGCGATCTGCTTGATCGGCAGGAACGCGATCGGTGCGGCGATCGGCGTCAGCAGCGAGCCGCGGCCGGCGAGCAGCGTGGTGATGATGCCGTACATCTCGCCGAGAATCGTCGGGCGCGACACCGTGATCAGGCGGTGCTGGCCGTGGCGGTTGGTGACGAGATAGATGTGGCCGGACTGGTTCGGCACCGCGACCTCGCCATACTGGGTGTAGGCGGCATCGAGCCGTTCGCCCTCGCGGAACACCAGCGATGAGGACGGCGCATCCCAGGCAATGTCGGTGCGGTAGGCGTAGATCGCTTCCTTGTCGCCGAACGAGGGCCGCACCGTGATGTAGGTGCCTTCGAGCCAGGTGACCGCGCGGCGCGAATAGGCGCCGAGGCCGTCGGGCGAGACCTCGCCATTCACGACGGCCGGCGCCGCTGTCTCGTGCGCCCTGCCCTTGCGCAGGGGAACGCCGAGCGCCTGCTCCAGCCGCACCGTGGTGGCGAGCGTAAAAGGCCTGCGGCCGCCGAGCACTTTTTCCAGCGTCGAAAGGCTGAGCTTGGCCTGTTCGGCCAGACGTCTGGCGAGAGATGCGGCGGCGGGCAAGTTCTTCGCGAACCAGCTCCGCCACCTGCCGGCTCTGTTCGGCGGAAAGCTGCTTGTCCGGCGACGTCATCCCTGCTCCCTTCGATTCCACGCCATCCTAGCAGACGCACATTCCCGCACAAAACCGCCGCCGCCCGGACGGCCATGCCGCGCCACGCCGGTCGCCGTCCGGCCGCGGCGGAACATTGCCGATCGTTATGCTCGCGAAGCGGCGCGCGTTCTCGAAGGATGGCGGCGGTGGATTTCGTCCCTTCCCGGAGCTTCTTCCCATGACTGCCCTCGATGAACTCGACGCTGCCACGAGGCCCCGCCTGTGGCGCGCCGCCAAATTCCTGTTGTTTCTCGTCACCGAAGGCGCCGCGGTCCTGCTGATCGCCTTCGCCGCGCTGTTCGTGAATTTGCAGCCCGCCTGGTCGGCCGGCGTGCCGCCCGCCGGCGTGGCGCGGCCGGGCGATGCCAAGTCCGGCTCGCTGCTGCTCAAGAGCGAGGACGGCTACACTGAAGCGATCCGGCTCGGCGTCGATGTCGATCTCACGGTGTCCGGCCCGACCATCCGCGCCAAGGTCACCCAGCTTTTCCGGAACCCGAGCAAGGACTGGGTGGAAGCGGTCTATGTCTATCCGCTGCCGCCCGGCGGCGCGGTCGACACGCTGAAGATGATCGTCGGCGACCGCGTCGTGGTCGGCGAGATCAAGGAGCGCCAGCAGGCACGCGCCATCTATGAGCAGGCCAAGGCGAGCGGGCAGAAGGCGGCGCTGACCGAGCAGGAGCGGCCGAACATTTTTACCAACTCGGTCGCCAATATCGGCCCCGGCGAAACCGTGCTGGTGCAGATCGAGTACCAGGAGCCGGTGCACCAGACCGGCAACACCTTCTCGTTGCGGGTGCCGATGGTGGTGGCGCCGCGCTACAATCCGGCGCCGATCGTGCAGAGCGTCGAGTTCAAGCCCAATGGCGGCGGCTGGGGCGCGACCGCGACCGATCCCGTGCCGGACCGCGACCGCATCACGCCGCCGGTGCTCGATCCCCGCGAAAACGCGCCGGTCAATCCGACCGCGATCACGGTGCGGCTGCAGGCCGGCTTTCCGCTCGGCGAGGTGAAGAGCCATCATCACCAGGTCAACACCGAGAAGGTCGACGGCAGTTCGCAGATCATCCGGCTCGCCGAAGGCGTGGTGCCGGCAGATCGCGACTTCGAGCTGACCTGGACGCCGGCGGCCGAGAAGGCGCCGTCGATCGGGCTGTTCCGCGAGCATGTCGGCGACGCCGACTATCTGCTCGCCTATGTCACGCCGCCGTCGGTCGACAATGCACAGCAAAAGCCGATGCCGCGCGAGGTCATCTTCGTGATCGACAATTCCGGCTCGATGGGCGGCACCTCGATGGTGCAGGCCAAGGCGAGTTTGCTTTACGCGCTCGGCCGGCTGCAGCCGGGCGACCGCTTCAACGTGATCCGCTTCGACAACACCATGACGGTGTTGTTCCCGACGACCGTCCCGGCGGATGCCGGAAATATCGCACGCGCCAACGCCTATGTCGGCGCGCTGCAGGCGGAAGGCGGCACCGAAATGCTGCCGGCGATGCGGGCGGCGCTGTCGCGACGGCAATCGCGAGGACACGTCCTATGTGCGCCAGGTGGTGTTCCTGACGGATGGCGCGATCGGCAACGAGGAGCAGATGTTCGAGACCATCTCGGCGCTGCGTGGCCGCTCGCGCATCTTCATGGTCGGCATCGGCTCTGCGCCCAACACCTTCCTGATGACGCGCGCCGCCGAACTCGGCCGCGGCGCCTTCACCCATATCGGCTCGACCGACCAGGTGGAGGAGCGGATGCGCGGGTTGTTCTCGAAACTGGAGAATCCGGCGGTGACGGGACTGTCGGCCAAGTTCTCCGAGGCGAAGAGCGACATGACGCCGGCCGTGCTGCCCGACGTCTATCGCGGCGAGCCGCTGGTGCTGGCGACGAAACTCGACAAGCTCGCAGGGCTCCGTCGAGCTCAAGGGCCGCATCGGCGACCGGCCGTGGTCGGTGACCGTGCCGCTGGCGAACGCCGCCGAGGGCAAGGGCCTGTCCAAGCTGTGGGCCCATCGCAAGATCGCGGATGCCGAAGTGTCGCGCACCATGCGGCAGTCGACGCCGAGGAAGCCGACAAGGCGGTGCTGGCGCTGGCGCTGGAGCATCAGCTGGTGACCCGGCTGACCAGCCTCGTCGCAATCGACAAGACGCCGAGCCGTCCCGACGGCGAGACGCTGAAGCTGGCCGAGCTTCCGCTCAACCTGCCGGCCGGGCTGGGATTTCGAGAAGGTGTTTGGCGAGCGCGAGCAGCTGCGCAAGCCGCCGATGGAGCGGCGTGCCGACGGCGCGCAGGTGCAGACCGCTTCGCTGAAGCGGCTGTCGCCGGTGCCGGCGGCGACGCAAGCCGTCGCGCTGCCGAAAACCGCGACCGACGCCGAGATCAAGATGGCCGCGGGCGCGATCCTGCTCGGCATTGCGCTCGTGCTGTTCCTGATCACCCGACGTCGGAAGTACGCCCCCCTCTGACGCGGATGGTGTGGAGAAGGTTCGTCCCCAGCCTCCTCCCGGCGCGCGCGGCCCGCTTACGCCCAGGGCCGCGCGCGCGAGTTTCCCGGATGACGACGGACAATGACGATGCGCCGAACTGCGATCCCTCTCCTTCTCGCCGTCGCCGGCCTGATCCTGTTCGGGCAAGGCGCTTACATCCACGCCAAGGCGCTGCTGGCGCAGGTGCTGCTGGAGCGCGCGTTCAGCGAGACGATCGCGACCGGGCGCGACACAAAACCGTGGTCGTGGGCCGATACCTGGCCGGTGGCGCGGATCGAGGTGAAGCGGATTGGCGCCAGCGCCATCGCGCTCGCGGGCTCGAGCGGCCAGGCGCTGGCCTTCGGTCCCGGCCATGTGGAGTTCACGGCCGATGCCGGCGAGCGCGGCGTCGCGGTCTACTCCGCGCATCGCGATACGCACTTCCGCTTTCTGAAGGACGTGCAGCATCGGCGACGAGATCGACGTGACGCGGCGGGATGGAAAAGTCTTTCGCTATCGCGCCGACTCACATTCGGTCGTGCGTTTCGATCAATTCGGCATCGATCCGCTCGGCAGCGATTACGAACTCGTGCTCTCGACCTGCTGGCCGTTCGATGCGGTCACGGGCGGGCCTGACCGCTATCTGCTGCACGCCACGCTGATCGAACCTCAGCCGTACACGAAGACGGAATCGTCGAAGATCGACCGCCGGGATTTCGTCCTTCTCGGCCCAGTAATCCTGGCGTGTGCTGCCATTCCGGCTTGTCGCCGCGCTTGGGCCACAAATGCATGTCGCGCATCATGTAGCCGGGATTGAAATTCTCCGTCATCGATCCACGGCAGGCAGCGGCATGTTGTCGTCCTGCGGTGCGCAAGGCGGGCACCACGCTTGCTTTGCGCCCTTCTCGCTTCATGTGTGCGAGCAGACGACAGACGAAGTCGGCCGACGAGATCCGTGCGCAAGCGTCCAGCTGGCGCGGAAATAGCCGAACACCCAGACCATGTTCGGAACGCCGGTGAACATCATGCCGCGATAGGTGACGGTGTCGGCGAAGTCGAGCGGCTTGCCGTCGATCTCGAAACGCGATGTCGCCGAGCGATCGCTGAGATTAAAGCCGGTGGCGGTGACGATGATGTCGGCTTCCAGCACCTCGCCCGACTTCAGCAGAATGCCCTTCTCGGTGAAGCGGTCGATGTGGTCGGTGACGACGGACGCCTTGCCCTCCGCGATCGCCTTGAACAGGTCGGCATCGGGCACGAAGGCGATGCGCTGCCGCCACGGCAGATAGCTCGGCGTGAAATGCTTGTCGACGTCAAAACCTTCGGGGAGCACCGCGCCGACGGCGCCGAGCAGTTCCTTCTTCACCGCTTCAGGTTCGCTGAAGGAGCGCTTGGTGAACCAGTCCTGCTCGAACAGGATCTTTCGGCGCACGATCTCGTGGATCCACTCTTCCTTGATCTGCAGCCGGCGCAGTTCTTCGGCGATCTCGATCGCATTGCGGCCGGTGCGGAAATAGGTCGGCGAGCGCTGCAGCATGGTGACATGCGCGCATTTGACGTTCGGGATCAGCGTCGCGGCGGTGGCGCCGGAGCCGATCACGACGATCCTCTTGCCTTCGGTGACGAGGTCCTTGGGCCAGGTCTGCGGATGGACGATCGGGCCCTTGAACTTGTCCATGTCCTTCCATTCCGGCGTGAAGCCCTCGGAATGGCGATAGTAGCCCTGGCACATCCAGAGGAAGTTTGCGGTGAAGCGCAGCGCTTCGCCGGTCACCTTGTTGACGGCGTCGACGGTCCACAGATTGCTCTCGCTCGACCAGCTCGCATGGCTGATGTGGTGGTTGTAGCGGATGTGCTTGGCGAGACCGTTCTCCTCGATCACCTCGCCCATATAGGCGCGAATCTCGTCCGCGGTCGCGATCGGCGGGCCCTTCCACGGCTTGAAGCTGTAGCCGAAAGTGTGCAGGTCGCTGTCGGAGCGGATGCCCGGATATTTGTGCGTCCACCAGGTGCCGCCAAAGGTCTCCTGCTCTTCCAGCGCGACGAAGGTCGTGCCCGGCATCTGCTTGGTCAGGTGATAGGCGCTGCCGACGCCTGAAATGCCGGCGCCGACGATCAGCACGTCGAAATGCTCGACCTTCTGCGCGGCAGCGATGGTGCGGGAGGGCGCGGTGACGTTCATCTGTTTTAATCTTTGTTTGAACCGGTGAGGCGTTTCTCGACAAATTTTCTAGCGGTCCATCATGGGACATACAAGGCAGACAAGTCTCGTCGAGCTGCGTCAAACTTACAGGGCTGCTCCCCATTGCCGCGCCGTCTGCAACAGCCAGTCGCGGTACAGCGTCAGCGGCGTGACGCCGGTCATGCCGCCGCAGCCGGCGCTGCCGTTCGGCCCGGTCGACCAGCTGACGACGCCGACGATGACAGGACCGCCCGGCTTGTCCTCGAACACGGGCCCGCCGGAATCGCCGGTGCAGGCGCCGAGCCCGTCGCGCGTGCCCTGGCCAATCGGATCGACGAGGCGAATCTGCAGCGTGCCGGGCTTGCCGGTCGCAACGAGGCTCGGCGACGCGAATGGTGCCGCCGCTCTTGCCGTCGCCGCGGACGGTGACGCCGATGCCGGCAATGGTGAAGCGGCCGCCGACGTCGATCGGAATATTTGGCATGCCAAGGACGGCCGGCGCTTTGCCCTTGGCGGGCGCGTCCAGCTGCAGCAGCGCGACATCGGCGGTGGCGCGGTGCGCCAGCATCGCATCCATCTTGAAGCCGGGATGGATCGCGACGCTGCGGACGACCTGCAGCGCGGGCTGGCCCGAGCTGTTGTCGACGATGCGGTAGTCCGCGCCGGGCTGCACGCAATGCGCCGCGGTGAGCACGATTTTCGGCGCAATCAGACTGCCGGTGCAGAAATTGCCGCGCGAGCCGACGATGGTGACGATCGAACGCGCCACGCCCTCCGTCGATGCCGCGCCGCCGCCGACGATGGCGTGCGCTGATGTGGCGACAGCAGCGCGATCGCCGCGGCGAAGGGTTTTGCGTATTTCATCCCGCAGAAATAGCGGCTCGCGCTCATGCCGCCAAGCGCGGAAGAGCACTGGTTTGCCCGCGCATTCCATGTTAGCCGCTCGCCAGCGATTTTTGGAACAGGCAGGGCGGAATGATCGAGGCGGTGATCTGGGATTTTGGCGGCGTGTTGACGACCTCGCCGTTCGAGGCGTTTGCGCGGTTCGAGACGCGAGCGCGGCCTGCCCGCCGACATCATCCGCCGCACCAATGCCGCCAACCATCTGGAGAACGCCTGGGCGAAGTTCGAGCGCGCCGAGGTCGATCTCGAAGCCTTCGACGAGCCTGTTCGCCGCGGAGTCGCGGGCGCTCGGTGCGGAAGTGCGCGGCAAGGACGTGCTGCCGCTGCTGTCCGGCGACCTGCGCCCGGAAATGGTCGAGGCGCTGAAGCGCATCAAGGCGAAGTTTCAAGACCGGCTGCATCACCAACAATTTGCCCGCCAATGCGATCGGCTCGGCCAGCGGCCGCACGCTCTATGTCGCCGAGGTGATGGCGCTGTTCGACCACGTGATCGAATCCGCCAAGATCGGCCTGCGCAAGCCCGACCCGCGCATCTACAAGATGATGGTGGAGACGCTCGGCGTCGATCCGAAGCAAGTGCGTCTATCTCGACGACCTCGGCGTCAACCTGAAGCCGGCGCGCGAGATGGGCATGACCACGATCAAGGTGCTGAGCGCGCGCGCAGGCGATCGGCGAGCTGGAGGCGGCGACGGGGATGGTGTTGCGCTAGGGAGCTGGCACCGCTGCTTCTTGTTGCAGAGGGCGGATTAGCGAGAGCGCGAAATCCGCCGGCGACCTGGAGGCGCGGGCTGCAATGGTGTAGGACGCACGGTGACGGTTGAAGTCCCGGCCCCGGCAGGCCGGATAGTTCCGGGAGGCTTTCGCCGTACGTGAACGCTCGTGGTGCAGACGCGACGAATGTCGGAAATTCTTGGCATCGACGGCAATGTCCGGAGACGAAGTCGGGGATTCGGAAATTGCAGGGTCTGAGATTGGGCGGTTACGCCGCCGCTTGCCGCCGATCGGCCTCGATTTCAGCCGCACCCCACCTTCCACCTGCACGGGCGGTCGTATATTGAGAAGATTTGTTTCCCCGAACGCGCCGAGAGTTCCCTGCGACGAATTGGCGGCGTGAAGGGTGACGGCGGCGGTTGGTAGATTGAGATCGCGATCCGACACTGATTCGACACAAACGCAGGCAGGATTTCAGCCGGGGCCCGGGATGATGAATTGACCGACGAGCGCACAATCCACCACGGCGATGCGGCGCTGGCGGGCACCCGCCATGGCGACGCTGGCCGCGATGACGCTGTTCGCGGCGCTCACACCCGCTGCGGCGAAGCAGGAGCGCCCTGCGGCTGCCAAGGAGGCCACGGCGGCTCGCGACTTCGGCGAACCCATCATGGCGATCGTGTCGATCAAGAGCCAGCAGGTCACCTTCTACGACGCCGAGGACTGGATCTTCCGCGCGCCGGTGTCGACCGGCACCACGGGACGAGAAACGCCGGCCGGCGTGTTCGCCGTCATCGAGAAGGACAAGGACCACCACTCGAGCATGTATGACGACGCCTGGATGCCGAACATGCAGCGCATCACCTGGAACGGCATTGCGCTGCATGGCGGGCCGCTGCCCGGCTATGCGGCCTCGCATGGCTGCGTGCGGATGCCGTTCCCCTTCGCGGAAAAACTATTCGACAGGACGCGGATCGGGATGCGCATCATCATTTCGCCGAACGACGCAGCCCCGGCCGACATCTCCCATCCCGTCCTGTTCATGCCGAAGGCCGAGGCCCTCGCGGCGGCGCCAAGCCGTGCCGAGACGCTCGGCCGCGAGGCTGCGGAAGCCGTCAAGGAAGCCGACGAGGCGAAGAAGGCTGCTGCGACGACCGCGCGCGAGGCGGCCGCGCTGACAATGGCGCTGCGCAAGCTGGAACTCGCCAAGAAGAACGCCGACGCCGAACTCGCGTTTGCCGAGAAGGTGCTCGCGAACGCCAAAACCGACCAGGCGAAGACGCAGGCCGAAGAACGCAAGCAGAAGGCCGCGGCCAAGGCCGAGGAAGCGACCCAGAAGCTCGACGCCGCCAAGGCCGACACCAAGGTCGCCGCGGCCGCGACCGCCAAGGACGCCGCGAAGGCGGCCGACAAGAAGAAGGCTGACCTCGCCAGGGCGGCGACCGACGCGAAGCTCGCGGTGGAGCCGGTATCGATCTACATCAGCCGTGCGACGCAGAAGCTTTACGTGCGGCGCAATACCCACAAGCCGGCGCCGGACGGCGGCGGCGAGGTGTTCGATACCTCGATCGAGGTGCCGGTCACAATCCGCGATTCCGGCAGGAAGATCGGCACCCACATCTTCACGGCGATGGCGAAGAGCGACGCCGGCCTGCGCTGGAGCGCGCGTCACGATCGACGGCGCGGACGATGCGAAAAACGCGCTCGACCGCATCAGCATCCCGCAGGAGGTGCTCGACCGCATCGGGCCGACCGCGTTGCCGCGATCCTCGATCGTCATTTCCGACGAGCCGCTGAGCAAGGAGACCAACTATCGCACCGAGTTCGTCGCGGTGCTGAGCGACCAGCCGCAAGGCGGCTTCATCACGCGCAAGCCGACGCCGGTCGCCGTTGCCGACAGCAGCTGGTGGGGCGGTGAAAGCGGTTTTGGCTTCTTCTTCCAGCCGAACCCGCCGCCCCAGCCTGCCCGTCAGCGCGGCGGCGGTCAGTATTATCAGCAGCAACCCGGCTATTATCAGCAGCAGCCGGGGTATCCACCGCAGCGCAGCTATCCGCCACGACAAGGCTGGTGACGGGGGCGCGGCACGCCGCGCGCAAGACCTCATTAATGCTGCGCTGATGTTGTGTGGCGCCTAAAACAGCTTGGGGTTGCGCGCAAACCGGTTTTGACAAATGATCCGGGCGTTCTTGACGGGTCCGTTGTCATGAATCCGATCAGAATTGTCCTCGCCCTCTCCATCCTGCTCGTACTCCCCGCCGCGCCAGCCTGCGCCCAGGGACGCGTCGCGCACCGCGCCGTGCTTTACGACGAGGAGAATGAGCAACCCGCCGGGCCAGCGCTACCCGGGCACAGTGATATGGTGCCTTAACAGGATCCGGGCCGCCGACGGTTCGGACGATGTGGAGATTTCGGCAAGGTCGACATCGCCGGGCGCCCATTGAAGGTAAACATGTCATTGCGCCGCAATGCGGACGCCTCATTGCCGGCGTCAACGTGATGGAGCTGAAATTCGATTTCAACGGCGGCGGCATCAGCCTTGTGGCAGGCATCTTGATGAAACTTTCGGGACAATCGAAGGGCGCTCGCTGGCGGCTAAGGCCAGAGGCCTTCACCGACAGCATGTTCATGATCGAATTGGCGAGCGGGAGCCAGTCTCGCGCCGCCAATGTCGCGATTCTGACGCAGCGTGAATGGTTTGACCTGCGTTTCTTACAAGACCCAGAGGCGCGGCATTCTCGCCATCGAGAAGGGTCTTTATGGCCGCCAGGTTTTTCAAGCGGCCTTCGAGGCATGGGGAGAAGCCCCCTCTCCGACGGCGCTTTCGAGCCGCCGCGCTGCTCGGATAAAGCCGCGGGCCGCGCGACCGACGGCGAGGCGCGTGTCCGCTAATCAGACCGCGCAGCAGACGCGCGCGGATATTTGGTTCAGGGAAATTAGCCGCCCCAAGAGTGTCCCTGATGCCGCGCCAAACGCGCAAGCGCATGCCAAAAGTGATGGTCGGAGCGCCCAAACGAGGCTTGTTCTTTGCCGGGAACGCAGGCAGAACATTTTAATCGACCTCAATCGACCTTTCCGGAGCTTGAAACCCGTGGCTGACAAAGGGCCTACCGCCTCGATCGAAGCCGTCGAGAGCGGCCTTGCCGCGCAGGGCTATATCGCGAGCCGGCAGATCGCGACCGCGGTCTATCTGTCGCAGCAGATCGAGAAGCCGATCCTGGTCGAGGGCCCGGCCGGCGTCGGCAAGACCGAGCTTGCGAAGGCGATCGCGCAGTGGCGCGGCCAGAAGCTGATCCGCCTGCAGTGCTACGAAGGCCTCGACGAGGCCAAGGCGCTGTATGAATGGAAATACGCCAAGCAGCTGCTCTACACGCAGATCCTGAAGGACAAGCTCGGCGAAGTGCTGGGCGGTGCCGCGACGCTGCACGACGCGCTCGAAGCAGCTGCATGATTTCGGCGACGTGTTCTTCTCCAAGGAATTCGTCGAGCCGCGGCCGCTGCTGCAGGCGCTGGAGCAGCCGGCCGGCTGCGTGCTCCTGATCGACGAGATCGACAAGTCGGACGCCGAATTCGAATCGCTGCTGCTGGAAATCCTCTCGCGACTTCCAGGTCACCATTCCCGAGCTCGGCACGGTCTCGGCGGTGTCGCCGCCGACGGTGATCCTGACCTCCAACAGCGAGCGCGACCTCGGCGACGCGTTGAAGCGGCGCTGCCTGCATCTGCATATCGGCTTCCCCGAGCAGCGGCTGGAGGAGCGCATCGTCGAGAGCCGCGTGCCCGGCATCTCGCAGACGCTGCGCCGGCAGATGGTCGGCTTCATCCACGAAATCCGCACGCTGGACCTGAAGAAGCTGCCGTCGGTGAGCGAGACCATCGACTGGGCGCGCGTGCTGGTGCTGCTGCAGGCCACCGAGCTCGGCCACGAGATCGTCAAGGACACGCTCAACGTGCTCCTGAAATACGAGACCGACATCGAGGCGGCAACGCCGCAGGTTTCGACCTTCATCGCGAAGGCGACGCGCCACAACGTCTTCGGCTAGACGCCATGCGCGAGAACCTGCATCGCTTCTTTCGGGCGGCGCGGGGCGCCGGGGTCCACCTCTCGCCCGCCGAAAGCATCGATGCGATGCGCGCGGTCTCGAAGATCGGTTTCACCGACCGGCAGATCCTGCGCGACACCTTCCTGCTGACGCTCGCCAAGACCCAGGACGAAAAGCGCGCGCTCGGCGACTGCTTTGACCTGTTCTTCAGCCAGCCCGAGCCGCCGCCACGGCGCCGCCGCGCCCGATAACGACAATGCGGATGAGAGCGGCGACGCGAGCGCGAGCGGCCAGACCGACGGCGGTGGCGGTGCAGTGGCGAATTGTCAGGCGGGGCGGATGCGTCCGAACAGCAGGCATCGCCACGCGCCGGCGGCCAGCCGAGCGAAGGCCTCGGTCCGCTCGCCCAGATGCTGCTGCGGCAGGACCGCAACGAGATCCAGGCGGCGATTGCCAATGCGGCAAGCGCGGCGTCGCTATCGGATATCCGCTATTTCACCCAGCGCGGCATTTTCTCCGGCCGTATCCTCGATGCGATGGGCATCGCGCGGCTGCGCGACGACCTCGACAATCTGACCGCGACCAATCCGTCGCTGGCCGAACGGCTGCAGGCGGCGACCGACGGCCTGCGCGACGCCGTGCGCCAGACCGTGGCGCAGGCGCTGCTGCTGTACGGCCGCGAGGAAGCGGAAAACCTGCGCAACGAGATTTTGCGCAATGCGCCGCTGTCGCGGATCGAGCCGCGGCAGGTCGACGAGATGCGGGCGTTGATCCGCAAGATCGCGCGCCGGCTGCGCGAGCGCTACTCGAAGCCGCGCAAGCGCCAGCGCCGCGGCCATCTCGACGTGCGCCGCACCTTGCGCCGCAATGCCGCCTGGGGCGGCGTGCCGTTCCTCACCGCATGGAAGCGCAAGCACCGCGACCGGCCGAAGATCGTGGCGCTGTGCGACGTCTCGGGCTCGGTGGCGCGGGTGTCGGATTTCTTCCTGCTGTTGATCCACAGCCTGCATGAGGTGGTGGACGACGTGCGCTCCTTTGCCTTCTCCGGCCATCTGATCGAGGTCAGCGACATCCTGGAGAAGAAATCGCCGGAAGTGGCGATGGCCGAGATCATGTCGAAGGTCGGCTTCGGCTCGTCCGACTACGGCAGCTCGCTCGCCGATTTCGAGGATGAGTGGATGAATGCGATGACGCCGCAGACCACCGTGATCGTGCTCGGCGATGCCCGCAGCAACAATCTCGATCCGCGCGCCGACATCCTGCGCCGCATCGCCGAACGCTCCAAGCGGGTGGTGTGGCTCAACCCGGAAGGCCGCATGGCCTGGGGCTTTGGCGATTCCGAGATGCCGCGCTATGCGACCTTCTGCAGCGTGGTGCGCCAATGCGCCACCGCGCAGCAGCTCGAGCGCGCGGTGTCCGACATCGTGGCGACGTATCAGTAGCGATCATACCGGGGCCTCTTGCCGAATCCGGCAGACGCCTGTCATAAAGCTACGCTGCAAGCCCCCGGGTTCCATGTCCAGCTCCACCCCAACCGCCTTGGTCGCCCGCTCATGGCCGAACCCGGCGCCACGCCGCTGTCCCTGCTCAACTCCGTGTTCGGCCTCCCCGCATTTCGCGGCGCGCAGGAGAAGATCGTGCGCCATGTCGCCGAGCGGCGGCAATTGCCTGGTGCTGATGCCGACCGGCGGCGGCAAGTCGCTGTGCTACCAGTTGCCCGTCGCTGCTGCGCGAGGGCTGCGGCATCGTGGTCTCGCCGCTGATCGCGCTGATGCGCGACCAGGTCGCGGGCCTGATCGAGGCCGGCGTCAATGCCGCGGCGCTGAATTCGACGCTGTCGCCGCAGGAGGCCTCCGAGGTCGAGCGGCGGCTGATCGCGGGCGATCTCGATCTGCTCTATGTCGCGCCGGAGCGGCTGCTGACGCCGCGCTGCCTGCTCGCTGCTGGCGCAGGCCAAGATCGCGCTGTTTGCCATCGACGAGGCGCATTGCGTCTCGCAATGGGGCCATGATTTCCGCCCGGAATATATCGGCGCTCTCGGTGCTGGCCGAGCGCTTTCCCGACGTGCCGCGGATCGCGCTGACGGCGACCGCCGATGAGCTGACGCGCGAGGAGATCGCCGAGCGGCTGCAGCTCGACGGATGCGCCTGCTTCGTCGCGAGCTTCGACCGGCCCAATATCCGCTACGAGATCGTCGACAAGCAGAATGCGCTGCAAGCAACTGAAGAGCCTGATCGCCGAGCGGCACCAGGGCGAGGCCGGCATCGTCTATTGCCTGTCGCGCGCCAAGGTCGAGGATGTCGCGGCGTCGCTGCGCGAGGCCGGCATCGACGGCGCTGCCCTATCATGCCGGGCTCGATGCGCGACGACGCGCGCGCGCAACCAGGACCGCTTCATCAACGAGGACGGCGTCGTGATCGTCGCCACCATCGCCTTCGGCATGGGCATCGACAAGCCCGACGTGCGCTTCGTCGCCCATCTCGACCTGCCCAAGAGCATCGAGGCCTATTACCAGGAGACCGGCCGCGCCGGGCGCGACGGCAAGCCGTCGAGCGCCTGGATGGCCTATGGCCTGTCCGACATCGTGCAGCAGCGCCGCATGATCGACGAATCGACCGGCTCGGACGCCTTCAAGCGCGTCTCGATCGGCAAGCTCGATGCGCTGGTGGCGCTGGCCGAGACCGCGCATTGCCGGCGCAACCGGCTGCTCGCCTATTTCGGCGAAGAGCTGCACGGCACGAATTGCGGCAATTGCGACAATTGCATCGCGCCGCCGCAGGTGCGCGACGGCAAGGTGGTTGCGCAAAAGCTGCTGTCCTGCGTCTATCGCACCGGACAGCGTTTTGGCGCCATGCATCTGATCGACGTGCTGGTCGGACGGCTGACCGAGAAGGTCACGCAGTTCGGCCACGACAAATTGTCGGTGTTCGGCGTCGGCCGCGAGCTCAACGAAAAGCAATGGCGCGCCGTGCTGCGCCAGCTGGTGGCGATGGGCCATCTGCGCGCCGACAGCGAGGCCTTTGGCGCGCTGAAGCTGACGGAGACCGCGCGCGGCGTGCTCAGGGCGAGACCGAAGTGTGGCTGCGCGAGCAGGCGGCCAAGCACGCGCAATCGCGCGATCCGGGGCAAGTCACGCCGCGGCGAGCTGCGCCGCGTCACCGAACGGCGGCGCGAAGGGCGATCCGGCGCTGCACGCCGCGCTGAAGGCGTGGCGCTCGCGAGATCGCGCGCCAGCGCGGCGTGCCGGCCTATGTGGTGCTGCATGATTCCACCATCGACGGCATCGCCGCGACGCGCCCGGCGACGCTGACGAGCTGCGCGGCATCGCCGGGATCGGCGACAAGAAGCTCGAGCATTATGGCGACGAGCTGATCGCGCTGGTGAAGAACGGCGGGGTGAGGCTGGGGCTTTCATCCTTCGAGACGCGGCTACGCGGCTCCTCAGGATGAGGTCTTCTATTCCGCACGCTCGCCAGACCCTCATGGTGAGGAGCGCGGCAACGACGCGCGTCTCGAACCATAGGCCCCGCACCGTCGTTACTTGAACGGAATCGCGTACATCAGGCCGCCCTTGGTCCAGGTGGCGTTGAGGCCGCGGTCGAGCTTCAGCGGGCTCGCCTTGCCGACATTGCGCTCGAAGATCTCGCGAATAGTTGCCGCCGGCCTTGATCGCCGCCAGCATCCATTTGTTGTCGAGCCCGAGCCGCGAGCCGAGATCGCCGGAGGCGCCGAGCAGGCGCTGCACCGCGGGGACCTGCGACTTCGCCTGCTCGTCGGCATTGGCCTGCGTGACGCCGAGCTCCTCGGCCTCGATCAGGCCGTAATGCAGCCAGGTGATGATGTCGCTCCAGGCCTCGTCGCCGTTGCGGGTGAACGGGCCGAGCGGCTCCTTGCTGATGGTCTGCGGCAGCACGACGTAGTCGGCCGGATTGGGCGCCGCGGTCGCGACCGCGCCGGCCAGCGCGGAGGCATCCTGGGTCATGGCATCGCAGCGGCCGCCGAAGAAGGTCTGGTACATGGTGTCGGTGCGGTCGAACACCAGCGGCTTCCAGTCGATGCCGTTGGCGCGGCCGTAATCGCCGAGCGTGACTTCGTGGGTGGTGCCCTGGGCGACGCAGACGGTCGCGCCCTTGAGGTCCTTCACCTCCTTGACGCCGAGGTCCTTCTTCACGACAAAGCCCTGGCCGTCGTAGAAATTGACCGGGCCCTGGCGCAGGCCGAGCGTGACGCCGCGCAGATAGGTCTGCGTCGAGTTGCGGTAGAGCACGTCGATCTCGCCGGACTGCAGCGCGGTGAAGCGGTTCTGCGCGGTCAGCGCCACGTAAGCGCACCTTGGTGGCGTCGCCGAACACGGCCGCCGCCAGCGCGCGGCAATAGTCGACGTCGAGGCCCTTGTAGTTGCCCTGCGAAGTCCGGCGCGGAGAATCCGGCAAAGCCGGCGCTGACGCCGCAGACCAGCGTGCCGCGCTGCTTGACGGTGTCGAGCGTGCCGGCCGCGGCGGCCGACAGCGTCGCTGCGAGCATGCCGCCCGCGAGAACAAATTTTCTTCATATTGCTACTCCCTCCTCAGTGACCAACACTCTTCAATACGTCGTCGACGGCGTGGCCGAGCCGGTCGACGATCATGTCGATATCGCCTTCGCTGACGATGTAGGGCGGCGCCAGCACGCACATGGTCGCCGATGCGACCGTCCACCGTGCCGCCCATCGGATAGCAGGCGAGCCCGCGCGCGAACGCGGCGGCCTTGATCTTGGTGTTCAGCTTGAGCGCGGGATCGAACGGCGTGCGCGTGGCGCGATCGGCGACCAGCTCGATCGCCTGGAACAGGCCGCGGCCCCTGATGTCGCCGACATGGCGGTGATTGCCGAAGCGCTCGGTCAGCCGCTGCTCCAGCAGCGCGCCGCGCTCCTTGACGCGGTCGAGCAGGTCGTCCTCGCGCGATGATCTTCTGCACTCCGAGCGCGGCGGCGCAGGCCATGGGATGGCCGAGATAGGTATGGCCGTGCTGGAACGCGCCGGAGCCGTCGCGGATGGTGTCGACGATGCGCGCGGTCGCGAGCATCGCGCCGATCGGCTGATAGCCGCCGCCGAGTCCCTTGGCGATCGCCTGGATGTCGGGCGCTGACGCCCTCCTGCTCCCAGGCGTGCAAGGTGCCGGTGCGGCCCATGCCGCACATCACCTCGTCGAGGATCAGGAGCGCGCCATGGCGGTCGCAGATCTCGCGCACGGCGCGGAAGTAGCCTTCCGGCGCGGTGGCGCAGCCGGCGGTGGCGCCGACCACGGGCTCGGCGATGAAGGCCGCGACCGTGTCGGGGCCGAGGCGCTGGAATTCGGCTTCGAGTTCGGCGGCGAGCCGCGCGACGAAAGCGGCTTCCGATTCATCGTCGCGCTTCTCGTGATAGGCAAAGGCCGGCGTGACATGGCTGAAGGCGTTCGACAGCAGCGGCGCATAGGGCTCGCGGCGCCAGGCGTTGCCGCCGGCCGACGAGCGCGCCGAGCGTGTTGCCGTGATAGCTCTGGCGGCGCGCGATGAAATGCGTGCGCTGCGGCTGGCCGCATTCGAGGAAATATTGCCGCGCGATCTTGATCGAGGCCTCGATCGCTTCCGATCCGCCGCTGACAAAATAGGCGTAGGCGAGCCCGCCGGGCTCGTGGCCGACCAGCCGCTCGGCCAGCTCTTCGGCGGGCTCGGAGGTGAAGAAGCCGGTATGGGCATAGGCGAGCTTGTCGCGCCTGCCGCTTCATCGCCTCGA
This sequence comes from uncultured Alphaproteobacteria bacterium, assembly GCA_963726865.1. Lineage (GTDB taxonomy): Bacteria > Pseudomonadota > Alphaproteobacteria > Rhizobiales > Xanthobacteraceae > Bradyrhizobium. Next base: position 283,575 of record CAVSEE010000023.1, read on the forward strand.
TCACGCGCGGATGCTGATGGCCGAGACAGGACACGGCGGCGCCGCCGGAGCGCATCGAGCACGCGATGGCCGTCCGTCGGTGACGAGCCAGACGCCCTCGCCGCCGACCGCCATCGGCGGCGTCTCGCGCAAACTGCGATGCATGACGCGGGTGCTGGGGGTGCTCATGAGGGTCAACCCTTCTCGGCTACATATTGCGAGGTGTCGGCGAGGCGCGCCTCGGTTTCTTCCAGCCGCCGCTTTGCGCCGGCGCCGCCCAGCATGAAAGTCGCCGCGGCGAGCGATTGCGCGATCGCGATCGCGCCGGTGAGGCTCGGGAAGAATCCGGGCGAGCTTGCTGCCTCGAACTGCAGCAGATGATCGGCACCCTCGGCCATCGGCGCCGAAACCTTGTCGGCAATCGCGACCAGCGTGGCGCGGCTGGCGTGCGCGGCACGCGCCGAGAGCACGCTCGCGGTGGAGTATGGCGTAAAGCCGATCACGACGACGGCATCGCCGGCGCGGAACGCGCCGAGGTCGAGATCTTCCGGACCGGAGCCACCGACGAGTTGCACGGTATCGGCACGGAACAGGCGAAGCTGGTAGTTGAGCAATTCCGCGACGCTGCGGCAGCTGCGGAAGCCGGCATATCCAGATCCGTTTGCGCGTCGTGCAGCGCCTTCGCAGCGCCCGCGACCGCAGCCGGGCGAGATGCGGGCAAGGCCCGCGGCCTCGGCATCGAGCTTGTCGGAGACCAGCGACATCTCGGGATTGGGACCGTCGCGCCGGCCCTTGGCGCGGCCGGAGAACGGCGAGGACTGTTCGGGCCGGCGCGCCTCGGTCAGCGCGGCGCGCAACTCGTCCCAGCCGGAATAGCCGATCGCCTTGGCCAGCCGCGTGAACGCGGCAGGGTCGGCGCCGGCGACGGTGGCGAGATCGCGCATCGAACGCGTGGTGGCGTCGTAGTCGTTGGCAGCGACGAAGCGGCCGACCTGCTGCAGCCGCGAGGGCAGCGACGGCAGCGCGCTGCAGAGTTCACTGAGAGGCGATGGCCGGGCGCTCATGAAACATTTGTTTCATATGTTGCACTCGATTGCAACATATGAAATAGTTTGGGCCACCGCCGACATCTTGGGGATGCTTGCGCCGTGCCGACAGAAAACCAGCCCTCCCCCCGTCGCGGCGGATGCAAATTCTCGCTGACGGACCGGCAGTTGTCCGGACTGCTCTGGCAGATCCTCGTGGTCGTCGCCGTCGTCGCCGTCATCGCCTGGCTATGGTCGAACACCGTGCATAATCTGTCGGTGCGCCGCATCGCGACCGGCTTTGCCTTCCTCGGCCGCGAGGCCGGCATGCCGATCGCCGACACCTGGCTCCCCTACAGTCCCAAGGACACTTATTTGCGCGCGTTCATCGTCGGCCTGACCAACACGCTGCGCGTCGCCGTGATCGGCATCGTGCTGGCGACGGTGCTCGGCACGCTGGTCGGCATTGCGCGGCTGTCCGCCAACTGGCTGCTGTCGCGGCTCGCCGCCGTCTATGTCGAGGCGCTGCGCGACATTCCGCTGCTGCTGCAACTGTTGTTCTGGTACGTGCTGATGCAGGGCCTGCCCCGCGGCGCGCCAGGCCTGGAAACCGGTCGATGGTGTCTTTCTCTCCAACCGCGGCCTGATACTGCCGTCGATTCCGCTGGAGAGCGCGAAGTTCTGGGTGCTGCTGCTCGCGGCGATCGGCCTTGGCGTGGCCTGGTTCATCCGCAAGCGGCTGGTCGCGCAGCAGATGATCGACGGCAAGCCACGGCCGAGCTGGCCCTATACGATCGCGCTGGTGCTGGTGCTGCCGGGGCTGCTGTCGCTGATGCTGCAGGCGCGCCCTGGAGCATCGAGCTGCCCGAATTGCGCGGCTTCAATTTCGTCGGCGGGCTGACGTTGGCGCCGGAATATTTTGCGCTGCTGATCGCGCTCGTCACCTACACCTCGGCCTTCATCGCCGAGATCGTGCGCAGCGGCATCCAGGCGGTGCCGAGGGGCCAATGGGACGCCGCCAAGGCGCTGGGCCTGCGCCGCAGTTTTGTACTGCAGCAGATCGTGCTGCCGCAGGCGCTGCGCGTCATCATCCCGCCGATGACCAGCCAGTATCTGAACCTGACGAAAAATTCCTCGCTGGCCGTGGCGGTCGGCTACCAGGACATCGTCTCGATCGCCAACACCACGTTGAACCAGACCGGACAGGCGATCGAGGCGATCGCGCTGATCATGATGGTGTTCCTCACCATCAGCCTCGGCATCTCCTTTTTCATGAACTGGTACAACGCGCGCATCGCGCTGGTGGAGCGCTGAGCGATGACGCGTCATGTCGGACATCCCGGACCTGCCGCGGCCGCGCGTGCAGCGAACTTTCGTGGGCCGCGTCATCGTCTGGCTGCGCACCAATCTGTTTCCCACCATCCCCTCCACCATCGTCTCGCTGCTGCTCATCGCTCGTGCTGGGCAAGGGCCTGATCGCCTCGTGGAGTGGGGCTGGCTCAACGCGGTCTGGAGCGTCCCCGACTCGAACAACACCGCCGCCTGCCGCGCGGTGCGCGGGCTTCGGGGCCTGCTGGGCCGTCATCCGCGAAAAGCTGCGCTTCATCCTGTTCGGCACCTATCCGTTCGCAGCAGCAATGGCGGCCCGCCGTGGCGGTGCTGGTGTTCATGGCGCTGTTCGTGGTGTCGAGCGCGGCGCGCGCTCTGGCGCAAGGAGCTGCCGCTGGTCTGGGCGAGTGCGCTTGGGCGCGTGATCGGCCGTCTTGATGTGGGGCGGCATCCTCGGCCTGGCCTATCGTGTCGCACGACCGCTGGGGCGGGCTTGCCGGTGACCTGATCCTGGCGACCTTGGGCCTCGCGTTCGGGCTTCGCTCTGGCGATTCTCGTCGCGCTGGTCCGTCACTCGACCGGGCGGCGGCATCGTCCATTCGCTCGTGCGTCGCTCTATGTCGAGCTCGATCCGCGGCGTGCCGCTGCTCAGCGCTGCTGTTCATGGCCAGCGTGATGTTCCCGCTGTTCATGCCCGACGGCGTCAATGTCGACAAAGTTGCTGCGGGCGCAGATCGCCTTCATCCTGTTCGCCGGCGCCTATCTCGCCGAAGTCGATCCGCGGCGGCCTGCAGGCGGTGCCGCGCGGCCAGCACGACGCCGCCGACGCGCTCGGGCTTTCCTACTGGAAGAAGCAGGGGCTGATCATCCTGCCGCAGGCGATCCGCCACGTTATCCCGCCGCTGGTCAACACCTTCATCGCCTTCTTCAAGGACACCAGCCTCGTTCTGATCATCGGCATCTTCGACCTGCTGACCACGGCGAAGACCGCGATCATCGAGCCGGCCTGGCAGTCCTTCAGCGTCGAGGTCTACATCTTCGTGGCGCTGATCTATTTCGCCTTCTGCTTTGCGATGTCGCGCTACAGCCGCAGCCTCGAGGCGCAGGACAGCGAGCGTTAGCAACAAAACGCATAAATTTGCGTGCAATTGCCTAAGCCCGGCTTTACGGCTTTGCCGCATCCTGAGGGATCGAACGCTCCCCGAGGGAGCGCCTCAGGGACGATGGCCATGGCAGTGTTGGACACGAAGGTAGTCAAGGTACAGCGCGAGCCGCGGCGGCAGCTGCGCAACCGCACCACCTGGATCAGTTTTGGCGAAGACGACGCCAGGCGCGAATGCACCGTGCTCGACGTCTCGCCCGGCGGCGCCAAGATCGTCACTGACGTCGCGATCGACGTCCGCGACCGCTTTGGGCTGACCTTGATGCCGGAACACCCCGGCCGCTACGAATGCGAAGTGGTCTGGCGCCGCGGCAAGACCTACGGTGTGAAGTTCGTGCAGTAGAAGAGTCACCTCTCCCCGCGCTCTATGCGGGGGAGAGGTGAATCCTCGTCTCACATACTCCTTACCGATGCATCGACCCGGGTCGTCGCCGGCACCGCTTCCATCGCCGCGCGAATATCCTTGGCCGACTTTAACGCGCGGCGAATGAAGGGGTCCTCGGAATCCCGGTTAAGCGTCAACAGCCGGGTACAGTGCTCGCAATTGACCTGAAAGCCGTCGCGCACGCGCTGGGCGCGCTCGCGGAATATCTTGGTGCATTTCGGGCACCGGATCCTCACCTTGTCATCGATCACTGCACGGCCTCCATTTGCGAGGCCGTCACGATGCCCAGGGCCGTCTTGCATTGAAGCTAAACCGCCACGTCGCATTTGAGCGAAGCAAATTGCTTCAATTTGACTTCAGCTTCACGTAGCGGCCGGGCGCGGGCTCGATGACCGCATATTTCGCGTTGCCGGCCTGCGCGGGTGCAGCCACCGTGCCGGTGGAATGCCGCTTCATCCAGGCGTCCCAGTCGCCCCACCAGCTACCCGGCTTCTCCTCCGCCTTGTCGAGCCAGGCATCGGAATCGCCGCTCACAGTCGTCATTGAGCCAGTGGCTGCGCCGGTTCTTGGCCGGCGGATTGATGACGCCGGCGACATGGCCGCTCGCCGCCAGCACGAAGCGCGGCTCGCTCGCCCATCAGGCCCTTGGTGAGATAGGCGCTCTTCCAGGGCACGATGTGATCTTCGCGCGAGGCGAGGATATAGAGCGGCGCTTTTACTTTGGTGAGGTCGATGTCCTCGCCGCATTGCGTGGTCTTGCCGGGCTCCCTGATCTTGTTTTCCAGATAGGTGTTGCGGGTGTACCAGCAATACATCGGGCCCGGCAGGCTGACGCTGTCGGAATCCCAATACAGCAAATCGAACGCGTCGGGCGTCGCGCCCTTGAGGTAGCTGTCGACCACATAGCGCCAGATCAAATCGTTGGCGCGCAGCGTGCCGAAGGTGAAGGCAAGCTCCTTGCCCGGCAGGATGCCGCCATTGCCGATGGTCGCCTCGCGCAGCACGACATGGCCCTGATCGATCAGCAGGCCGATCTCGCCGGTGTCGGAGAAATCGATCATGGTGGTAAGCAGCGTGATGCTCGCGAGCTTGTCCTCGCCGCGCGCCGCCAGCACGCCGGAGGCGCAGCTCAGGATGGTGCCGCCGACGCAGAAGCCGAGTGCATGTACCTTGTCGACGCCGGCGATCTCGCGCGCGACGTCAATCGCCTTCAGCGGCCCGAGGGTAAGATAATCGTTCCAGGTGAGATGGCCGGTCTCCGGCACGGCGCTGCGCCAGGAGATCAGGAAGACGCGATGGCCTTGCGCCACGGCGTATTCGACGAACGAATTGCCCTTGCCGAGATCGAGCAGGTAGTACTTGTTGATGCAGGGCGGCACGATCACCAGCGGCGTCTTCTCGACTTCCGCCGTGACGGGCGTGTACTCGATCAGCTGAATCAGCTCGTTCTCGTAGATCACGGAGCCCGGCGTGTTGGCGAGATTGCCGCCGACCTCGAACTTGGACTCGTCGACCCGCGTGATGCGTCCCTTCTGGACGTCATCGATCAGGTTCTGCATGCCTGCGGCAAGGCTCGCCGAACGGGTCTGGATCGCGGTGCGGATCACCTCCGGATTGGTGGCGGGGAAATTCGACGGGCTCATCGCGTCGATGAACTGCCTTGCGTAGAATTTCAGCTGCAGCCTGGTCTTGTCGTCGACCTGGGCCTGCTCGACGAAATCGGTCAGCTGCTTGGAGCCGACCAGATAGGACTGCTTGAGCAGGTCGTAATACGGGGTCGACGCCCAGGCTTCGTCCTTGAAACGACGATCGCCCTTGCCCGGCTGAACATTGCCTTCCACGCCCAGTGCCTTGACCAGCGTTGTGTTCCAGAACCTCCAGAACTGCAGGACGGCGTCGCGCTGCAGGTTGGCGGCGGCAACGAAGGGCGAGGTCTCCCGCTCGCCCGGCTTGTCGCCGACGCCCATGGCGGCGGCCATGGCGTCGTCGAACTGCTTGAAGGACTGCTGGCCGGCCTGCATCAGGCTCGCGAGATAGGCAGACGGATCGTTCGGCGACCCCTTGCTGTCCATGTGAACCTCCCTCCGCAAGCAAACTCAACTGGTGCCCATCAGTTTCGCCAGTCAGGATTGAGATACAAGGGGAGTTCGCGCCGTTTGGAACGACGTGGTTATTTTCGCGCTGCAGCAATAGGTGGCGACGGTAACGAAGGGCGGTATTAGCCCCTCGCCGGCGCACCAAAGCTCAGCGTCGCGACACGGTAGCCTGTCCGCACCACCGGCAGCGCCGATAGCAACAGACCGATCGGCGTCGGCAACGGAAGGCGGCGCTTGGCAACTGACGCGGGGAAAAGCGGGACATCGGCCTCGAGGCGATAGTTCCGGCTGATGAAGTAGGCGAGCGGGTCGGGCTCGAGGCTTGCGAACGCGGTGCCGATCGATGCCAGCACCCGGCGCATGCTTCCGGTGAAGCTGCGGCTGAAGGCCCGGCTCATCAAGTCAGCGATAAACCAGTGGTTCGGGAAAGCGGCCTGCAGGGCGTGGGTGAGTTCGTCGAGTTGCGGCCGTTCAAGGTACATCGTGACGCCTTCGCAAATCACCAGGGTCGGCTGTTCGGTCGCCAGCGGCGCCAGCACATCCGCCAGACGCTGTTCGCCGAAGCGCACCGCAATGCGCTGCAGGCGGTTCGGACAAGAGACCGCGGGCGCCACCCGTTCCTTGCGCTCGATCACGGGCGGCTCGTCAATTTCGACCCAGCGTCCGCCGGCAAGCCGAAACGCGCGGGAGTCGAAGCCGGCGCCGACCAATACGACGAGCAAGTCGGGATTGCGGCTGATCCTCTCGATGACAGCCTGATCGATCAGGTGGCAGCGAACCTGGTGGGCGCCGATCGGGATAGCCATGTGCCGAAATTTTTCGAAGATCGCCTTGCCGTCGTCGCCCATGAACGCGGCGGCCCAGGTATCGCGGATCAGCGAGTCCGCCCGCTCGGCATCGAGCATCCGTGTGCCTGCGCAGTAGAAGGCCGTCGCCGATACCGGGTTTGACATCGCTCACCTCGATCGCAACCGTTGGCTTGCGATACCGTAGCATTCCTAAAGCGGCGCGCGTTCACCGGCAAGCGCTTTGGGCGCGATCCGCACAATCGGCAGGCATGCCCTGCCCGCATCATGGTTTCACCATCTGGCGCGCCTCTTGCAATGCACAAGACACCGCACAACGGAGTGCAACCATGCAACCTGATCTAATTTTCGTTTGGGCCGCTATTTTGGGAGGATTGACCTTCCTCGCCATGGCCACCGACTAGTTTCAACCATCGGCACGGCCGCAACCGGCCCATTTTGCAGGCAAGGTTGCATCCCGCGCGAGCGTTTCGGGCGCGGTTAAATCACGGGCAGATCAAGTCAATCGTGTATGCAATCGCCGTCGCGGCCGGTAACGGCAGCGCGCTATTGGTCGCCCGACACCGGCGAAATCCCGCCCTGCTCCAGGCACTGGATGAGGTAGGCCGTCTTGTCCCGCGGCAGGATTTGCGCCTCGGTCGCCTTGATGCGGCAGGATTTCATCGCCTTGAGCCTGGCGCGGCGCCTGACCGACTCCAGCGGCTCACGGGTGATCTTCTGCACCGTCGCGGGCTGGCCGTCGGCCTCGAATTGCAGCTCATAGGTCCGGCCTTCCCGGTCGGTGGCGACACAGGAGACCGATTTGATCTGCTTGCTCTCGATATCGCCGGTTTGCTTGCACATTCCGCTGGACGGCTCGAGCCGCGGCACGCGGATGCCGTCGACCAGCGGGCGCTCCCTGGAATTGAGCAGCACCTGGTCGATGCCGAGCTCGTAGAAATCGTTCCTGTCGCGGCGCGCCTTGTCGCCGGAGAACGAGACGATGCGCCCCTTATCGGCGGGATCGTCGACGGCAACGGTGAAATAGGCGCGTCCGCTCTCGCCATGAAAATATTTGACGGCGCGGCACGGCAGATTTTGGCCCGCCGCGCGAAAAACCGTGCACCGGCCGGAAAGTCCGACGATCAGGTCGATGTCGTAGGTCTGCTCATCGGCGGCGACCGGCACGACCGGACGCGCCGGCCGCTCAAGCGCCGCCGGACCGAACGGGGCAGCGTGAAGCGGATGGGCGAAGGGTGAAACCGCAAGCGGGGCAAAAACGATGGCGAGAACGAACCGAAGGCGCATGCGTCTATCCGTAAGGTGCCCGGCCGGGCCTGTCGAGATGCGCGGGCGAGCGATGCTGCCGGGTGCCCAAGGCCTTGTGAGGAGCACTCGCGGTGGAGACACCGGTATCAAAATACAGGCCACGTGCGACCGCGCCCCGTCCAGACATTCGCAAACCTCCGGCCTACTCCAAATGGAGGATTCAGAAGTCCCGGCGGATGCTAGGCTGTCCGCGCCTCGTCGGACCCCGGATCACTTTCATGCGCATCCTGATCGTCGAAGATGAACCGCACTGGCAGCACCGGATTCGGGAAGTCGCCGATGCCAGCGAGCACTGCAAGATCGTCGGCCTGTGCAGCAATCTGACCGAGGGACTGTCTGCGATCAAAGCCAAGGAGTTCGACGTCCTGATCGTCGATCTCGGCCTGCCTGACGGTTCGGGCATCGAGGCCATTCGCGCGACGCGCCGGCTGCGGCCGGAGGCCGACATCCTGGTCGCCACCGTGTTTGACGATGAACGCAGCGTCGTCTCCGCGATCTGCGCCGGCGCGACCGGCTATGTGGTCAAGGACTCCACGGCGCCGGAATGGCTGAGCGCGATGACGGAACTGCGCGCCGGCAATTCACCGATCAGCCCGAAGATCGCGCGACACATCCTGCGGCGGGTGCAGCAGCCCAGCATCTTCCTCCCCGACGGCGCGCCGCCGGTCGGCGGACAGCCGGCGCTGTCGTCCCGCGAGACCGAGGTGCTTCGCCTCGTCGCCAAAGGTTTTTCACTGGTCGAAGTGGCGCAGATCCTTCATGTCTCGCACACGACGGCCCGATCGCATGCCAAGAACATCTACCGCAAGCTGGAAGTGCATTCGCGCGGCGAAGCGGTTTTCGAAGCGACAAGGATGGGACTTCTCTAGCGGGAACGGATGACCCTCACCCTGGAGATCAGCGACCCGGCAGGGACGCGCACAAGGCGATGGCTGGCCTTGGGCCTGGTGTTCTCCGTGCTTTTCCTGCCGGTCGTGATCTCGTGGCTCGGACCGGTGCCTCCCGAGCAACTGCATTATTCATCGGCCGTCGCGCATGTCGTGTTCAAGGACGGCCAGAAGGACTTTGCCGGCGAAGACCGCGACGTGAAACTGCCGGATGCCTGGAACCAGACCCGCCGCGGATTCGGCGGCCTGGTCGAGTACGTCATCGAGTTGCGCGCGATCGACAAGGCGGTCGAACAGTCGGTGATGATCCCGCGCGCCAAGGGCAGTTGCGACGTCATCCTGAACGGCCACACCCTGTACAGCGAGATCGGCCGTGCCGACCACAGGGGGACCAACCGCGTCGTCTTCGTGCAATTTCCGCAGGACGCGCTTGCCGACACCAATCGCCTGACGCTCCGCCTGCGTGGATATGCCAGTGACGCGTCGGGCCTGTCGGACTTCTATGTCGGGCCGACGGATGAGCTGAAGCCCGCCTTTACCGCCCGCTGGCTGGTTTCCGAACAGCTCTTGACCATCGCGAACTGGTCGGTGGTGGCGCTGTGCCTGCCGTTCCTCCTGCTCTGGCTGCGCGATCCCGAGAATTCGCAAACCTATGCGCTGTTTGCCGGCGGCGCACTCGGCTTCGCCTTGCGCAATTTTCACCGCCAGATCGATCCCGATTTGCTCGCGGGCCCGCTATGGCAGCCGCTGATCTCCGCCAGCCTCGGCTGGGTGGCGCTGGCGGAGTGGCTGTTCCTGATGCGCTATGTCCACATCCGCATGCCGCGCTTCGAGCGCGGCATGGTGACCTACCTCACCATCGGCACCGTCGTCCTGTTCCTGTTGCCGGCCTCGGTATATGCGCCGGTGGATGCCTTCGCCTGGCGCATTCCGATTTTCCTGTCTGGCATCTTCTGCGTCACCGCCTTTACGACCATCGCGTTCCGCAACCCCACGCGCTCCCGCGTCCTGATCGCCGCCGGGATGTTCGCGCAGATCGCGCCAGCGTTGCACGACCTGCTGTGGCTGACCGGCTACATCCCGTTCACCGCCGTGCAATGGTTTCCGTTGAGCTTTCCCGCACTGTTCGTGGTGATGGGCCTCGTCCTCGCCGACGACATCGCGACCACGCGGCGCGCGCTGCGTGAGGCCAACACCGACCTCGAGCGCAAAGTCATCGCCGCCCGCGAAGAGCTGAACCAGATGTACGAACGGCAGCGCCTGCAGGATGCCGATCGGTTCAAGCTGGAGGAGCGCGGGCGCCTGATGCGGGAAATGCACGACGGCGTCGGCACGCATCTGTCGTTGCTGCTGAGCGGCCTGCAGCGCGGCAAGCTCAGGGACGAGGAGGTCCGCGACGCGGTCCAGCTGTCGATGGACGAGCTGAGGCTGCTGCTCGACGCGCGCAGCCCGAGCACGGAAACCCTGGTCGAGGCGATTTCCAACCTGCGGCATCGCCTCGAGCCGCGCCTGCAGCTCGCCGGCGCCGCCACGAGCTGGCAGGTCGACGATTACGCGGAGAATGCCGCGCTCAGCGCCGAGGGTACCCTGCACGTGCTGCGCATGGTGCAGGAATGTGCCACCAATGCGATCCGTCATGGCAGGGCGACGCATATCGGCTACCGCATCTTCTTTGCGGACGCCGCAGTAGGCCCGGATCTCTGCATCGAAATTTCCGACAATGGCTGCGGGCCCGACGCGGCCTCGCCCGCGACCAGGGGCAGCGGCGCCGGGCTCGACAATATCCGCACCCGCGCGTCAGCCCTTGGCGGCCGGTTCGAGCTGAAGCGAACCGGCGACCAGACCGTCGCCACCATCACATTACCGGCCACGTCGTACCGCTCGGCGCAGGGGGCCTAGCCGCACGATACGGCTCGCGCCTCTGTGCGCGCTCGCGACACGCGTTCGTCGAAGGCATCGGCATCGCCGGCGAAGAGCGAGGCGACGTCGAACTCGGCAAAATCGTCCTTGACGACGGCCGAGCCGATCTCGCGCAGATGGCGAAGCAGCCAGCTGGCGCCGTCCAGGCTGACCAGCATGCGTTCGGCAGCAAACAGATCGCCGGTGGCGACCGCGGAAAGCCGCAGCAGCGTCGGCACGGCACGTTCGCCGTCCTTGTTTGCGACCGTGGCGTTCTCGACGCGGCGGCCGTCGATGCGAACATTGACCGCAACGGCGTCAAGGCGAAAGGCGGTGCCGAATGCGACAATCATCGTCGATCGCCAATTGATCTGGTCGCAATGACGCGCGATCGCATCGTCGCTCACGGCGCCGCCAAACCGCACGCGCCGCTGCTCCGGGTCGAGCGAGCGATAGAACGCGTAGAGGATGCCTTCGTGATGCCGGGTTAGGGTCCGGTACGACTTGCCGTCGGCAAGTCCCATCGACGCCTTGAGCAGCTCGGTTGATAATTTCATGATCAAATTCCTTTTCGCTGTGCAATCAGCGAGGAGGAATCTACCGGGATGCCAGGGCGAAGCTTCCCCCGTTTGGGGGGCATGACTTTGTGAACGATTTCACACTCTTGTCGCGAGCGATGAGCTAGCGCTTTCCTTCGATCGCGATCTCGACGAGATATGGCTTGTTTGCCGCGACGGCCGCGGCCAGCGCCGGCGCGATGGCATCGGCCTTCTCCACCCGCACCGCCTCGACGCCCATGCCGGCGGCCAGATGCACGAAGTCGAGCTCGGGGCCGATCAGATCCATCTGCTGATAGGGATGCTGCGTGCCCGGCTGAAAATTCTGCCGCCAGACGTCGACATTGTGCTTGAGGATACGGTACTCGCGGTTGACAAGTACAACAAAGACGATGGCGAGCTTGTGGTGCGCGGCCGACCACAGCGCCTGGATGCTGTACATTGCCGAGCCGTCGCCGGAGACGGCGACCACCGGCCGGTCCGGCATCGCCACCTTGACGCCGATCGCACCCGCGAGCCCTTGCCCGATGCCGCCGCCGCGGCCGCCGAAGTAATCGCCAAAGCCGCGATATTCGAAGGCCCGCGCCAGATCGAGGCTCGCGGTGATGCTCTCGTCGACGATGACGACGTTGTCGGGCAGGCCACGCCGCAGTTCCGCGGTCACGCGCGGCATCGAGGTCGGCTCGCGGTTCCAGGCTTTTTCCAGCCGCGCCTTGTAGGCGTCCTTCTCCTGCGCTCGCTGCTCCGCCAGCGCGGCGTTGCGCCGTTGCGCTGACGTCTTGAACTCCGCCGTGCTGCCACCGCGCACCGCCTCCGTCAGCGCGGCAAGGCTGGCGGCGAGATCGCCGACCAGGCCGGCATCGAGGCGATGGTTGAAGGCGAGCCGGTCGGGCGATCCCTCGATCTGGATGACAACAGCGCCTTTGGGAAAGTGCCCGCCTTCCGCGTACCAGATGTCCTCGAAGAACGGACCGCCCAGCAGCAGCACGAGATCGGCGCCTTCGAGGGCTTTTCGGATCTGCGCCGCATCACCCGGCAACCCTGCGCGAAAGTTCGGATGCGCGGTCGGGAACGAGACGTGATGTTTCAATCCCTCGAACCAGACCGGGGCGCCGATGGTCTCGACCAGCGCCACCAGCGCGCCGGTGGCGTCTCGCGCGCGCCACATCGTCGCTGCTGACGATGACGGGATTTTTCGATTTCAGGAGTGCTGCGGCCAGCGCAGCGACGCCCTTGGGATCGGGCGCGGCGGCGCGCCACAATTTGTCGGGAGCTGCGGCCTCGACCGAGGTCTCCTGCTCCAGCACGTCGATCGGCAGCGCGACGAACACCGGTCCCTTCGGCGCATCGCTGGCGACCTTGAAGGCGCGGCGCAGGATCGGCGCGATCTCGTCGGCGCGCTCGATCTGCACGCTCCATTTGGTGACGGGCGCGGCGATGGCGACGAGATCATGGCCGAGGATCGGACCCGTGAGCCGCATCCGCGTGTCCTGCTGGCCGGCGGTCACCACCAGCGGCGAATTCGCCTTCAGCGCGCCATAGAGCGAGCCGATGCCGTTGCCGAGTCCCGGCGCGACATGGAGATTGGCGACCGTGGGGCGGCCGCTGGCCTGCGCATAGAAGCTGGCGGCGCTCACCGCGACGCCCTCGTGCAGGGCCATCACGTATTCGATCTGCGGATAGGCCGGCAGGCTGTCGAGCAGCGGCGTCTCTGTCGTGCCGGGATTGCCGAAGATATGGCGCACGCCCTGCGCCACGAAGGAATCCATCAGCACCCGGCGACCACGCATACTGTTCTCTCCCAGAACAAGACTTGTTTTCGGAACGATAGCACGGCGGCGCCGCGGGCCCTAGGCGGCGCTCGAGACCGCACCCGGCGGGATTGCATCTGGACATGTCAGGCGATTTGCGCCTCGCCCTCGCCAAGCCGCAGTTCTGTTGTGTACGATCCGCCGCAGAGTGAATCAGCCGGGAGCCCATGGTGAGAACACGACCAACCATCGCAGCCGCTGCGGCCTTGGCGCTTGCAATTTTCCTCGCCGCCGCGGGCAATGCAGCCCTCACCTCGCCCGCCATGGCGCAGCAGGCGGATGCGCTTGCCGCCTACACCAACGCGCTGGCCCAGTTCAAGGCGGTGCTCGCCGATCGGCGGCGCCAGATCGATTCGAAACAGCCGCTGCCGAACCTGCCCGGGCAGGCGCTCTACCTCGCGCGCAACTTCATGATGAGCACCTACAAGGACCTCACCGACGCACAGCCGTCGCGGATCGGCCGGCCCAACAAGCTCGGCATTCCCCCGCAATATTTCGACGCCGACAACGATCCCTTGATCGACGAATACAAAAAACTGTTCGAGGTCATGCAGGCGCCGCCGGCGGGTGCGCAGAACTCGGCGACGCCGTTCAAGGACGTGGTCGACCTCGGCCGCGCCATTGCGCGCGCCAAGGGCCTCGATGCCGCCAATGCTGAGGTCGCGGGCCGCATCAGCCTGGCGCTGTTCTTTGCCGAGACCAACGGCAACCAGAACATCGGCAATGCGCGCTCCAACACCTACAAGGGCAGCTTTCAGACCGGCCCGCCGGAAGACGCCAACGGCCACCGGAAGTGGGCCGCGATCAAGCCGAAGATCGCGGCGTTCGATCCGGAGCTGATCGCGCGTGACGCCAAGGAGGAGGCGCGGCTCGGCAATCTCGACCCGCGCTACAATCACTGGATCAACGTGCGCAACGGCCTGATGAACGCCCATGCCGAGCTGTTCGCGCAGATACCGGCGATCGCGAAGACGCTGCCGAACCCGATCGACCAGATGAAATTCTTCGAGCTGATCCAGATCGTGCCGAGCCCGACACGATCGGCGCTGGCATCCGGCAACCTGCTGGGCTACCGCGTCTCCGATCCCAAAATCATGGGTTATCTGCGCAACAACAGCATGTTCGCCTATGGCCGGTCGGACCGGGCCAAGACCTCGGCCAACTACCGCGAGATCATGGATGCGATGTGGCTGTTCAACGAGAAGTTCGAGCGGGCGCTCGCCGAATACGAGAAGGTCAAACCGCGCTAAGCATCAGGACTGAGCCTCAAGCCGCGGCTTTCTCCTGCTCCCGCGCGCGGCGCATCTCGTGGCTCGGCTTGATGTCCTCGGAGCGGCCGTACATCGCAACCGCGACGATGAGGATCACGGTGAGAAACCCGAACAGCGAGCGGTAGGCTTCTTCCGTGCGCGCGCCGCTGGCGAGTGGCTCGAACAGGCCGATGATGATGCCCGACAGCGTCTGCATCACGGCGACGCCCAGCATGACCGAAGTGTTCATGGTGGCAATGCCGCGCCCGATCAGCCGGTCCGGGAAAATGCCGCGGCCGTGGGTCATCACCATGGTGCTGGAGGCGCTGAAAAATCCCATGGCGACGATGGCGCCGACGGAAAGCCAGACCGGCGGCGCGGCGGGAATCGCAAGCGCAGCCAGCAGCCCGACGATGACCAGGGTGCCGGCGATGGCGATCCATTTGCGCGTATCGAACACGCGATCGAGCGGGCCGAACGAGAGCATGCCGAGCTGATAGGCGACGACGGCGGCGAGCAGCACGTTGCCGGCCGCAATCGGCGTGAGGCCATGCACCTCACGCAAATAGGGCCCGCCCCACAGGCCCTGCACCGTGAAGGTACAGGCGTAGTTGAAGAAGTTGAGCGAAATGATCGGCCAGAGCCTGGGATTGCGCAGCACTTCGAACAGGCCTTGCAGCATCTCGTGCGCCGGCTCGGGCTTGCGCGCGAGGAAAGGATGCCCGTCAGGCGCGTCGCGCACCACGATCCAGACGGCGATGGCCGCGACCGCGGTGAAGAGCACGGCGGCGCCGAACACGGCGCGCCAGCCGGTGACCTCCGAGGCCCATGCCAGCGGCGTGGTAGCGATGAGATTGCCGAGCAGGCCGACCGACAGCACGATGGACGTCAGCGTGGAGAAGCGATCCGGCGGAAACCAGCGGGTGATCACCACCATGCTGCCGATCAGCATGACGCCGAAGCCGGCGCCCAGCAGCACGCGACCGGTGAGCAGGACCGGCCAGGTCGGCGCCGTGGTGAAGATGATGCCGCCGAGCGTGGCGAGCATCAGCATGGCGACCACGGTACGCCGCGGACCGAAGCGGTCGAAGAAGAAGCCGCAGGGGATCTGCATGGCCGCAAAGCCGAAGAAGAACGCGCCGGTGAGCGCGCCCAGCGCTCCGGGTCCGATCTGGAGGTCGCGCATCAGGTCGAGCCCGATGGTGACATTGGAAGAACGGAAGAAGTGGCTCGCCATATAAGCGGTGGCCAAGGTCGCGACGATGATCAGGCCCCGGCGATAGACGGAGGCGCGCCGCTCGGAGGGCTGCATCTTGGAAGTTTCGTCCCGTATGTTGTTTGCCTTGCGGCTGTTATGCGGGCCGAGCCTATGCGGGCGGGATATGCAGCGCAAGGCGGCGGCAACCCGGTGTCCGGCATGGCAGTTTCTGCTACCAAATGCTGTCCTTTAGGCCGGAGTGCCCTGATGTCGCTGACCGCAGCCCAACAAGAGCTTCAGACGCGAGCCCGCGCCCTGGCGCGTGAAGTCATCGCGCCGCGCGCGGCCGAGACCGACCGGACCGAGCAATATCCCTGGGACAACGTCAAGGCGCTGACGGACGCCGGCTTCTTCGGGATGACCATGCCGAAGCAATATGGCGGCGCTGGCCTTGGATTTCTCGAGGCATCGCTCGTCGTCGACGAGATGGCGCAGGTCTGCGGCGTCACCGGTCGGATCGTCGTCGAAGCCAATATGGGCGCGATCTCCGCCGTGATGCATTACGGCACCGAGGCGCAGAAGAAGCTGGCCGCCGAAATGGTGCTCGGCGGCGACAAGCCCGCGATCTGCATCACCGAGCCGGATGCGGGTTCCGCCGCGAGCGAGATGACGACGCGCGCCGATCGCAAGGGCAGCCGCTATGTCGTCAACGGCATGAAGCACTGGATCACCGGCGGCGGCGTCTCGAAGCTGCATCTGGTGTTCGCGCGGGTGTTCGACGAAGCGGGCAAGGAGCTGGGCATCGGTGGATTTCTCGCCATTCGCGACCAGACCAAGGGACTGGTGATCGGAACGCGCGAGCCGACGATGGGGCTGCGCGGCATTCCGGAAGCCCAGATCCTGTTCAAGGACATGGAGATCACCGACGAGATGGTGCTGCTGCCGCCCTCCGGCTTCGGGCGCGGCTTTGCCGATCTGATGAACGCCTATAATTCGCAGCGCGTGGGTGCGGCCACCGTTGCGCTGGGGCTCGCCGACGGCGCCTATCAACTGGCGCTGGACTACGCCAAGTCGCGCGAGCAGTTCGGCCGGCCGATCGCCGAATTCCAGGGACTGCAATGGATGCTGGCCGACATGTCGGTGCAGATCGCCGCCGCCCGCGAGCTGATCTGGAAGGCCGCGCGATCGGCCAATCCCTTCCCCGATGCGCTGTTTGCCGCACAGGCGAAAATCTTCGCCTCGGAAGCCGCGATCAAGATCACCAACGACGCGCTGCAGGTGTTCGGCGCCGCCGGTTACTCACGCAACCGGCCGCTGGAGCGCATGGTGCGCGACGCCCGCATGTTCACCATCGGCGGCGGCACCGCGCAGATCCTGCGCACCGTCGTCGCCAGCCGCATCCTCGACCGCAAGCTGCCGCAGACCCGCGACGGCTATCTCGGCGACAATCGAAAGCGGGCGCTGGAGTAACGGCGGGCCCACCCGGGAACTTTTCGGCGATCTGCCCAACGTAAAGAATTCGTTTAGCTCCAGGCGCGATCATGACCGACCGACGAAAGGGCCGGTCGTGCAGATAGAGCCATCGAACGTTCTCGAGCAGATTGAGCCGGTTGGCAGCGCGCCGCCGGTCAGCGTGGATGCTTCGGATCATCACCTCGAACCGATGCGGCCGGAGGCCTTGCTGCTGCTGCGGCCGGACCGAGAGCGGGCCGTCATGGTCTGTTCGGTCGCGGGCGCCTTGCTGGTCGGTATCGGGCTCGGTTGGGCCGGATGCCTCGGATGGAACAGCTCGGCCGTCGTCGTTGCCGCGGCCCCGACTGCGCAGAAGGTGCTCCGGCAGGCCGAGGCGAGACCACCTGCAAGGACCGAGAGCATTCGCAAGCAGGCCCCTTCCGTCACCGCCAGCATCAATGCCTCGAAGGCCGCGCGGGCCGAACCCGATAGCCCGAAATCGGCCGCGGCCGTCCTTGGCTTGCCTGTACCGCCCGAGCCGCGACCGTTGCTGATGCCGGCACCGGAAACGCGACCGGTGACGATCGAGGGCTGGACCGTCCTCGATGTCCGCGGCAACACCGCAACCTTGCAAGGCCCCGACGGCGTCCGCACGGTGAGCCTCGGCGACACGTTGCCAGGGATCGGCCGCGTTGATTCCATCGTCCGCTGGGGCAACCGCTGGATCGTCGCCACCGCCAATGGATTGATCGCCACGCCCTGAGTTGCGGGCTCTTTCGGACGCTTGAGGCTAGCTGCGCGCAAGCTCGGCGACGGCCTTGAAGCCATGCGATGCCGCTTCCAGCGCCGCGTCGATGTCGGCGGGTCCATGCGCAGCCGACAGGAACATGTTGTGCTGGGGATGGAAGAACGCGCCGTGGCGCAGCGCCGCCGAGCAGAACGCGCGGCCCTTGCGCACCTCCGGATCGGCGTCGAACAGCATCAGCGGCATTTGCGGCGGGCCGCTCTGGCGGATCGCAATGCCGTGCTGGCCGGCCAGCGTCGCCAGGCCCTCGCGCAGCCGCAGCCCCATCGCGCGGATATGGCCGGGCACATCGGTCTCGCGCGCGATCTTGCAGCGTCGCGCGTGCCGCCGCCATCGCGACCGTGCCGCACCAGAACGAGCCGGTGACGAAGACCTTTGTGGCGGCTTCGCGAAATCGGTCATTGCCGGTGACGGCCGCCAGCGCGTAGCCATTGGCGATGGCCTTGCTCCAGGCGCAGAGATCCGGGCGCACGCCGAGCGATTCCCAGCTTCCCCTGATATCGAGGCGCAGACCGGCGCGCACTTCATCGATGATGAGCGCGGCGCCGGCAGCGTCGCATGCCTCGCGCGCCGCGGCGGCAAATTCCGCCGTCGGCAGTTCGAGATCGCGGCCCATGTCGTGGCGGAACGCGGTGACGAGGATCGCGGCAAGATCGTTGCCCGCCTCCGCGACAGCGGCGCGCAGGCTCGCGACGTCGTTATATTCGAAGTGCAGCAGATGCGCGCGGTCCTCCGTGGTGACGCCGGCCACGCTCGGCGAACACCAGGGCAGCGCGCCGTGATAGCTGCCGCGCGCCACCAGCACCTTGCGCTTTCCCGTCCCGGCGCGCGCGATGGTGACGCAGCTCGTGGTCGCATCGCGCGCCGTTCTTCTGGAACATCGCCCAGTCGGCATGCGGAACCATCGCGACGAAATCCTCGGCAAGATCCACCATGACCTCGCCGGGACCGTTGAGGCAGTCGCCGAGATCGGCCTGCGCCCGCGCCGCCGCCTCGACCTCGGGATGCCGGTGGCCGAGCAGCACCGGCCCCCAGCTGCACATGAAATCGATATATTCGCGCCCGTCGACGTCGCGCACGCGGCAGCCTTCGGCGGACGCAAAGAATTGCGGATAGCCCTCCGGCAGCCGCGCCGCATTGAGATGGCCCCACATCCCGCCGGGCACGACGCGGCTGCGCGCGAGCGCGCAGCATCGCGTCGGCGGTCTGCGTTTCGCTCAGCACGGATGCTTGTTTGGCCATGGTTTGCCTCTTGTGTCGGCTTACTGCACCCGCAGCACAGAGCGCTACTAAACGATGCCGTTTTGCCGGAGCGACGCGATCGCGCCAGCGTCGTAGCCCAGTTCGGCCAGCACAACATCGGTATGCTCGCCCAGCGTCGGCGGACGCGTCGCGATTTCGCCCGGCGTTTCCGACAACCGGACCGCCACGCGTGCGACCGGTGCGGATTTCGGCAGGCCGGGATAATCGATGTCCTGCATGAAGCCGGCGGCGCGGATGTGCGGATGATCGAGCGCCTGCTGCGGACTTAGCACGGGGCCGGCCGGAATCATCGCCTTGCCCAGCGTGTCGAGCGTCTCCTGCGTGGTGCGCTCGGCGCACCAGCGCGCCATCCGCGCGCTGATGACGGGGCCGTTCTCGCCGCGCTTGAGGTCGTCGGCAAAGCGCGGGTCACTCAGCCATTGCTCCTCCTCGCCCATCAACCTGGCCCAGCGGATGAACAGCGGATGCCCGGTCACCTGCACCAGCACCCAGCCGTCCTTTGTGCGATAGATGTCGACGGGCGCGGCGGTCTGGCCGAGATTGCCGGTCGGCATACGATTGGAGCTGATGAC
The DNA here is from genome assembly GCA_963726865.1 of uncultured Alphaproteobacteria bacterium. Lineage (GTDB taxonomy): Bacteria > Pseudomonadota > Alphaproteobacteria > Rhizobiales > Xanthobacteraceae > Bradyrhizobium. Next base: position 303,359 of record CAVSEE010000023.1, read on the forward strand.
GGCTTGCTCGATCAGCGTGGCGTTGGTGAAGGACAGCGCGGTGTGCAGCAACGCGCCCTCGACGATCTGCCCGCGCCCGCTTTTGCCGCGCTCCATCAGGGCTGCGAGCGTGCCGTACGCCAAATGCAGCGCGGTACCGAAATCGACCCAGGCGACGCCGGCCCGGTAGGGTGGATCGCCGGCCCCGGTCATATACACCGAACCAGACATGGCCTGGCCGACGCCGTCGAAGCCGACGCGGTCGGACCACGGCCCCGGCCCGCCATACGCAGTGGCCGTCGTCAGGATGATGTCGGACTTGATTGCCTTCAACGACTCATAGTCGAGCTTCATCGCGCGCAACGTCTGCGGCGGCAGGTTGGCGACGACCACGTCCACTGTCTTGACCAGCCGGCGCATCACCTCCTGCCCTTCCGGCGTCATCGGATCGAGCGTGATGCATTTTTTGTTTCGGTTGATCTGCAGGAACAGCGCGCCTTCGCCGCCGCTGCCTACCGGCGCCACAAAGCGATCCTCGCTGCCGTCGCGCTTTTCGACGCGAATGACCTCGGCGCCGAACTCGGCCAGCAATGCCGCGCAATAGGGGCCTGCGATATAGCGCCCGAAATCGAGCACGCGCACCCCCTCCAGAACTCCCCCCATCCGGCTTCTTCCTTATGTTTCGGCCAGATTACAGGGATTGGCCGTCATCGCAAGGCGGCGAGGGATGCTGTTGGTTTGCCGTTTCGCAAGGTGAACCGCAACGTCGGCAATTTTGGTGAATTCAAAGGAAAACAAAAAAGGAGGCGCCGCGCGCCTCCTTTTTCCCTCATGCAACTCCGCGACCGCGCTCGATCCCTGCGCGGGATAGGCGGCTATTTCTGAATGCAGGTATCCGCGGTCTCCCTGGTGCATTCGTCGAGGCCGGTAAATACCGGGTCATCCACCTTCTTGCCCTCGACCAGATCGATCATGACCGAAGGCGCCTTGTACCCCATCTCGAACGGCCGCTGACCGACCAGCGCTTCGACGCGACCTTCCTTGGCGATCGCGACTTCTTCGCCGATGGTATCGGCGGCGACGATCACCAGTGCCTTGCTGGCGATCTGCGCCTTGTATTGATCGGTGAGCTGACGATAGGGCTGCGGTGCGCCAAACAATGGCCATCCGCCCTCGATCACGAACCCATCGAGTTTCGGATTGGCGGTCAGAATGTCCGACATGGCCTGCACGCCCTTCGGGCCGTCGTCATTGGTGAAGACCGGGCAACCGGCGACCTCAGTCCAGCCGCCTTCGCCCTTCAGCCGGTCCAGGCCTTTCTGGCCGGACAAGGCATCGCGCGTTCCGGAGGCGCGACGCAGGATGTTGTCGGCGGCGGCGTTGCCCTCGATCAGGCAGACCGTGCCGCCGTTCGGCTTTGCCTTCTTCAGATATTCGCCGAGCCGAAAGCCCATCTGGTAATTGTCGGTGCCGAGATAGGTCTTGCGAAGCGCTGCGTCTTCCTTTCTCGAGGTCTGCGTCGAGCGTCATGACGGGCACTTTGGGCTTGGCGGCCTTGATCGCGTTGGCGATCAGCGGCGCATTCGAAGGCGAGATCGCAATCGCCACGGTGTCGGATTTGCCGAGCATGTCCTGAACGATCTGGGCCTCGCCCGCCTCGTCAGAGGTCGAGGCCGGCCCCGTGTAGAAGCAATGATAAGGAGAACTGGCGTTCTCCTTATTCCACTTCTGGCAGCCCTGATTGATCGCCTCGAAGAACGGATTGTCGAGGCCTTTTACGACGATGACGAGCTGCTTCTTCTGAGCCATGGCCGACCCGGCCGACAGGCTCATCGCCGCAGCGACTAACGCCAATAGTGCCTTGTTCATTGTCCCTCCCACGATGTTGCGGCGGACGTTTGTTCGCCCGCCTTGCCGAAGTTCGTCTGCTTCACGAGGGCAAGAAAACCGCATGATGTGAGGGGGTGGCTATCAGGTCCCTAGCATCCGCACCATTTCGAGCTTGTCCCCGAATGTGACCGCAGTGACGACAGAGTCCGGTTACGATAGCCACAATCTGGGATTGAGGATAATTCGGACCCCTCATGAGTCAACGGATATGTACGGAGAAAATATGACGGGCTTTGCTTGGTGCATTGCACCACGTGCGATAAATCCTTTCGCGACGTTGCGGCGTTGATTCCAGCCGAGATCATTGACTGACCACGGGCCCTGTAATTCAATGTCCGTTGACGTCTGTTCAAGAACAAGACGCGTGTCGCGGCAACGGTTCCGCGCAAGGTGAATCCGTAAATGGCCCTTCTCGAACTGAAAAATGTTTCGAAGCATTTCGGCGCCATCCATGCCCTCAACGAAGTTTCGCTGTCGCTCGAGCCCGGCCAGATCGTGGGATTGATGGGCGACAACGGGGCCGGCAAGTCCACCCTCGTCAAGATCGTCGCCGGAAATTTCCGTCCCACCCATGGCACGATGCAGATGGAAGGTCAGGATTTGTCCATGCACCGGCCGATCGAAGCCCGCCGGCATGGCATCGAGATCGTGCATCAGGATCTGGCGCTCTGCGACAATCTCAGCGCTGCCGCCAATGTTTTCCTCGGCCGCGAGATCCGCAAAGGCGTCGGCCCGTTCAAAATTCTCGACTATGCCGCGATGTATCGCCGGGCCGGAGAGATTTTCGCCGAGTTGCGATCCGAAACCCGGCCGCGCGATCTGGTCAGGCAGATGTCCGGCGGGCAGCGACAGGCGGTGGCCATTGCCCGAACCCGGATTGCCGACGCCAAGATCGTGCTGATGGACGAGCCGACCGCGGCCATCTCGGTGCGACAGGTCGCCGAGGTCCTCAATCTCGTGCGGCGGCTGCGCGATCGCGGCATCGCGATCGTGTTCATCAGCCATCGCATGCCGGATGTATTCAGCATTGCCGATCGCGTCGTGGTGCTGCGCCGCGGCCGCAAGGTGGCCGACAAGGACGTCGCCGCCAGTTCGCCGGAGGAAGTAACGGGGCTGATTACCGGAGCGATCGAATACGCGTAGCGAACATCTGGGCGCTTGCCGAGAACCGAAAGTTGCAGTGATGGAAATTCAGTTCGACGACAACATCAAGCGCACAAGATTTCCATTGCTCACCTGGCTGACCTCGCGGCAGGCCTTCTGGGTCTCGGTCGCGGTCATCCTGGCCTGCATTTTTCTGTCGTTTGCGACCAACTCGTTTGCGACCTCGAACAACATCTTCAACGTCACCCGCAACTTCACCTTCGTCGCGATCATCGCGCTCGGAATGACGATCGTGATCATCACCGGCGGTATCGACCTTTCGGTCGGCTCGGTGCTGTGCCTGTGCAGCATGATTCTCGCGGTCGTCATGCATGCCGGTTACAGCATCGAGATCGGCATCGCCGCCTCGCTCGGAACGGCATTGCTGATCGGCGCGATCAATGGCGTGCTGATCGCCTATCTCGGCATCCCGCCGTTTGTGGTTACGCTGGGCATGCTGTCGATCGCGCGCAGCCTGGCGATGGTCGCGTCCAACAACACCGTGGTGTTTCAGTTCGGTCCGGATCACGACAAGCTGCTGTTTCTCGGTGGCGGCGCGTTGCTGTTCGGGATCGCAAACCCCGTGATCTACATGCTAGCGCTGACGCTGCTGACCGGATTTGTGCTGCGCTTCACGCGGTTTGGCCGCTACGTCTTCGCGATCGGCGGCAACGAGCATGCCGCGATCGTGACGGGCGTGCCGGTGCGGCGAACCAAAGTAGCCGTCTACATGATTTCCGCGCTCTCGGCCGGCATTGCCGGTGTGGTCGAAACCGGCTGGCTCGGCGCAGTAACCACCAATCTCGGCTCGGGCATGGAACTGCAGGTGATCGCCGCTGCGGTGATCGGCGGCGCCAATCTCGCCGGCGGAATTGGCACCGCCTACGGCGCGCTGATCGGCTCAGCACTGATCGAGGTGATCAGGAACAGCCTCGGGCTATTGGGCATCAGCGCCTTCTGGCAAGGCACCTTTGTCGGCTCGTTCATTATCATTGCCGTGACCTTCGACCGGATCCGGAATTTTCGATCTCCGACGTGAGCGTGGCCGGGTCGCGCCACGGCTTGCGCCGACGTGCAGAAACCGCGAAAATCCAGGCTGATTCAGAAGTTGTCAGGGGAATCCCACACAGATGCAGTTTGACGACGTTATCCTCGGTCGCCGGAGTATCCGCGGTTACAAACCCGACCCAGTACCCAAGGCGCTGATTGCGGAAATCATTGCTTTGGCGATGCGCGCTCCGTCATCGATGAACACCCAGCCCTGGAATTTCTACGTCATCACCGGCGAACCGCTGGATCGGATCCGCGCCGGCAACACCGAACGGATGACGGCAGGCATACCGCAATCGCGCGAGTTCCGCACCGGTCAGGCCTTTGCAGGCAAGCACCGCGACAGGCAGGTCGGTGTCGCCAAGCAATTGTTCTCCGCGATGGGGATCGCGCGCGACGACAAGGATAGGCGGCAGGACTGGGTCCTGCGCGGCTTCCGTCAATTCGATGCGCCGGTATGCGTGATCATCACCTATGACCGGGTGCTTGATGGCAGCGACGATACGCCCTTCGATTGCGGCGCCGTGGCGACCGCCCTGGTCAACGCCGCCTGGTCTCGCGGGCTGGGCGCCGTGATCAACAGCCAGGGCATCATGCAATCACCCGTGGTGCGCGAGCACGCCGGAATAGCCGACGATCAGGTCATCATGAAAAGCATCGCGCTGGGCTGGCCGGATGAGACTTTTCCGGCAAATGCGGTCGTGTCGGAGCGAAAGTCCGTCGAGGAAGCTACGGTGTTCGTCGGTTTCGAGAAGTAGGCGTGCGGGAGCGGCGCAGATTGCCAATACGTTCGCGTAGAGACTACACGGCTTCGAGGTCGTCACCCATGTCTTAGGTACGTTCCGTTACCCATGTGTCCGGGCCGGACACAAATCTAGCTGGCGGAGAGAGTGGGATTCGAACCCACGGTACGGTTTCCCGCACACACGCTTTCCAAGCGTGCGCCTTAAGCCACTCGGCCATCTCTCCGGAGGCCCCTCTCATGACGGGGCAAGGCGGATTTGGCAAGGGAGGCCGGCCACGCCGCCTCAAATTTCCCCAATTCGTTGGAATAATTGAGAAATTCAGTCCAAGGCGACGAGCTCGATTGAACGCGATTTTGAACCGGATGAGGCGGATCGCCGACGACTGAGCAGCGGGAAAGCCAAATCAGCGGCCAGTAGGCTTCAGGGATTGGGACTTCAACAAGGGACGGCTCTAATGATCGCGCGGGCGCTTGTGTTCTTACCTCTCGTTGCCGCCGGCCTCGTGGCCGCCTCGCCGGCGATGGCGCAGAACTGCACCCGCCAGGGCACGGACGTCACCTGCGACGACGGGCGGCGCGGCGTGTGGACCGGCGACGCCATCATCTGGCCGGACGGCACGCGCGCCAATCTCGCTTCGCCGCATCCGAGCGTCATCATCGGCAACAAGCAGTCGGTGGTGGTCGGCCCCGGCGTGTTCGTCGGCTCCGGCAAGGGCAAGGTGCCGCTCGACAATCCCAGCGCGCCGAACAAGGCGCGCTGCACCGTGCTGGATGGCGTGCCGTACTGCTACTGAGCCTTAGTGAATCCGCACGCTGCCCTGTGCGGTGCGGCGCGGCCACAGCGTCGGCGGATCGGACATCAGCGGCGGCACCGCGCGCCTGTCGAGCTGCGTCTCCTGCAGCTCTTCGACGAAATTCGCGAACCACTGCTGGATGGTGCCGCGGCGCAGCTTCGCCATCATCGCCTCCCAGCGCATGCGGCGCTCGGTCAGCGGCATGGTGAGCGCGGTCGCAATGCTCCGCGCCATGCCGTCGATGTCGTGCGGGTTCACCAAAAGCGCAGCGTCGAGCTCGTTGGCGGCGCCGGCGAATTTCGACAGCACCAGCACGCCCGGATCGGCCGGGTTTTGCGCGGCGACATATTCCTTGGCGACGAGATTCATGCCGTCCTGCAAGGGAGTCACCACGCCGACCTGCGCGGTGCGGTAGAGGCCGGCAAGCACAGCCTGGCCGAATCCCTTGTTGAGATAGCGGATCGGCGTCCAGTCGATCTCGCCATGGCGGCCGTTGACGTCGCTGACGAGCTTTGCGACCTCGTTCTGCAGATTGCCATAGGCCTCGATGGCGCCGCGCGAAGGCGTCGCAATCTGCAGCAGCGAGGCGGTGCGCAGCAGCGAGGGCTGGTCTTCCCACATCTTGTCGAAAGCGCGGATGCGGTTGGTCAGGCCCTTCGAATAGTCGAGCCGGTCGACGCCGATCGCGAGCCGCTCGCCGTTGAGGCTGCGGCGCAGCCGGGACACTTCCGGATGCGCCGCCGACTTCGCGGCATATTGAGCGAACAGATCGACGTCGATGCCGATCGGAAACACCGCGGCGCGGGTGCGGCCCCAGCGCGACAGGATCACGCCGTCATGCACCGGCAGATCGAGCTCGTGCTGCACGCAGGAGAGAAAATTCGCGCAATCCTCCTCGGTCTGGAAGCCGAGCAGGTCATAGGCGAGCATCGCCTCGATCAGCTCGTGTGCATGCGGCACGCCACTCATCACGTTGCGCGCGGGCCAGGGCGTGTGCAGGAAGAATCCGATCGGCTCGGTCACCTGCAGCTCGCGCAGCTCGGCGCCGAGCGCAAGGAAATGATAGTCCTGCACCCAGAAGACGGTCTCGGGCTTGCGAAAGCGCAGCAGCGCGCGCGCCATGAAGGCGTTGACCTCGCGATAGGACAGATAGTCGTCGCGGGTGGCGCGGATCAGGTCGGGGCGCGAATGCATCGCCGGCCACAGTGCGGAATTGGCGAAGCCTTCGTAGTAGCCGCCGTAATGCGCGGCCGGCAGATCGAGCATCGCCAGCGCGCCCGTACCAAGCGCTTCGATCTCGGCGAAGGGTTCCTGGTTCCCCTCGCGCACGCGGCCGGAGGAACCGACCCAGATCGCGCCGGAGTTTTCGACCACGGGCAGCAGCGCAGCGGCCAAACCGCCCGTCATGGGCTCGTTGGCCTTGCCGCGCGCCACGCGATTTGAAACGACGACGAGGTTCACAGGTCCCCTCCTGAATCAGGTCCGTCGTTAACGGATGTTCATCAATATGGTTCCTGTGCCCCATTTCCGAAGTTCGCTCACCCTTGAGGCAAACTCTTATGCGAACTTCGAAAAACGAGGGGCACAGGCACTTTACTTCGTCTCAGTGCCGCTTATCGATTTGAAGTTCCTGAACGGACTCGCGGCGCCACTGCAGGAACTTCAAATCGGCGGCACTGGTC
>CAVSEE010000024.1:0-180297 GCA_963726865.1 uncultured Alphaproteobacteria bacterium
GTTCGTGAACGCCTTTTTTCCTTGCGTGCTTTGGCCATGGTTGAATTATTCGCTCTGGCTTCTGGATTGGTTGCTCCTACGCCGGGCCGATCCCAAGATGCCATTGCCCGTGGACAAACTGCGCGCGAAGGGGCCGCGACTGTTGACGAGCCGTACTATTACTTCGCCAATCCGTTCAAATTGAATTCCCAGCCCCTGCTGAAGCAATCGGTATTCGGGTTCGCGGGCCGCACAAATTCCGGGAATCTTGCGGATACATTTGTATTCGGTGCCGGCGCACCGAGAACGATTTTTTATGACAACTACATTGTAGGCGGCGCCTATCAGCGCGACTTCTTTCAGTTCAACACCGGGATCCTCATCGGTGTCGAGGTCGGGATCGCCGACCGGTTCGGCCACTACCAGGTTTGTTGTGACAACGTCATCTATTCGAGCGGAATCATACATTCAGCAGAGCTATGGGGCGGCGTCTCTTTTCGACATGAAGGCTTGGCGCTGTTCGATACGGTCCGAGTTTCACCAGGCTTTGTGTTTGGATTGAGCGCCATCTCAAATCCAATTGGACAGGAAGCCCTGCACCAATTCGACCATCAGGGGTCTGCCAAAGTGCTTTTCTACCTGGGCTTTGATCTGGCGTTTGCGCTGACAAGTTCCCCAAACACCGAACTGGTTTTTCGTGTCCAGCACCGTTCTGGAGGCTATGGAGTGCTGGGCGGCATGAAAGAAGGCAACAACGCCAACGTTATCGGAATACGTCAGCGCTTTTGACCAGGCCGACCCGTTGCCGCCGGCTCAACCCCTTCGAAGCTCATCTCGGCCAAATCCAGCGCTTCGACAAACACATCGATCACGTGAACAGAGTTGCTCTCGTCAATGAAGTCATCGAGGCATTCGGGCAATGCAGCGGCTTCCGCACCGTGACCCGATATCCGCTTTGTCATGTTGTGTTGACCTGGATCAAAGCCGTTCCAGGTTCTGAAGACAAAAGTGCCAATCGGTCGTCACCAAGTCCTGTCCGGCTTTATCGGCACCGGGATCGATCAACGTCCAATTCCGGTCATCCACGGCGGGTCAGCCGAGATAGGTATATGCATGATCACAATTCCGGAATTGGCAGCGGGGGCTTTGGGATCTTTCCTGACTTCAGAAACCAAGAGTCGGTTTGGCTCTTCACATGCCCGCCTGGCTGAGGCCCTTCCCTTCGCAGCCAAATTGACAATGGAATGCATTGGTAACAGCGATGCTCTGTATCACAACATTGAGCACTCAATGCTCGTAACCCTTGCCGGGCATGACATCCTGATGGGACGACACATGTTGCGATCAACCACTGTGGGTGATTATGCCAATTTCATTACGGCGTGCCTCACCCACGACATCGGATACGTTCGTGGAATTCTGCATGGAGATGACAACGAGTCCTACGTCGCAGACCTCAGCGGTCGCACGATTCGTCTGCCACGGGGGTCATCAGATGCCGCGCTCGCACCCTATCATGTGGATCGTTCAAGGTTATTCGTCGCCGAGCGCCTTGACGGGGCAGAAGAAGTTGACGCTGCCCGAATTGCCCGAGCAATCGAATATACGCGCTTTCCCTATACATCATCATCCAACGATGATTTGATCGAAGAAGAGGGATTGTTGCTGCGCGCTGCTGATCTAATCGGACAACTCGGTGATCCCAACTATTTGAAAAAGGCAAATGCACTTTTTTACGAATTTGAAGAGATCGGACTGAATGAGAAGCTTGGCTACGATACGCCGGCAGACGTCGTTTACAAGTATCCACAATTTTATTGGAGTAACGTCGCTCCGCAAATCCAGACGGCGATCCGCTATCTCAATCTCACATCGCGCGGCCGCCAATGGGTAGCAAACCTCTATGGTAATGTTTTCCGAGCGGAGCGCGAGCTAAACCTCTCAGGTCCGCAACCTTGATGAGTCACTCGAGACCCGCGAAGTATGGGCGCCGGGTCTTGGTGACGCCAAGGGAACCGGGCTCGCTCCGGCACCCCACAACGTCGCAGGGCTTGCCGACCTTGGCAACGCAGTAGTTCAGTCAGACCGCATTGCGTCATACATCAAGCCAAACGAATAGCTGGCGCTCGCGCTGCAATCCCGGCCCGCTAGCCTTTCGCAACCGTTTCGGTCGCTGACGACGCCGCCTTCGTCTCGTCATCGCGCACCCACGCCGTCAGCAATTCCCACGCCACCGCCAGGATAATCGGCCCGATGAAGAGGCCGACGATGCCATGCGCCAGGGTGCCGCCGATGACGCCGAGGAAGATGACCAGCGCCGGCGTGGTCAGGCCGCGCCCCATGATGATCGGTTTCAGCACATTGTCCGCGAGCGACGCCGGCAGCAGGAGCAGGGTAAACAGCAGCGCCATCGCGAAAGACTTGGTGAACCAGAGCCAGATCACGACGGGAATCACGATGACAGCCGATCCGATCTGCACGATGCCGAGCATCATCACGACAAAGGCCAGCAGTCCCGCCCGCGGCACGTCGGCCAGCTTCAGGATAATTCCGATAACCAGCCCCTGCGCGACGGCAATGCCGATGACGCCCTGTGCTACCGAGCGAATGGTCGCCCCCGCCAGCGTCAGAAAATCCTGGCTTCGCTCGGCAACCACCCGGGACAGGAAGCTCCGTGTAGCGGCCACCAGCCGGGGCGCCGCCGGGAACAGGAAGCCCGACAGTGCGACGGCGAGAAGGAATTTGAGCGTTCCGATGCCGGCCCCGCCGGCCAGGCCCAGCATCGTGCCGGCCAGCGGTTTGAGATGCGGCGCGAGTTCGCGCAGCAGCGTGCGCAGATTAGTCGAGGCCTGGTCCCACAGGGTGTAGAGTTGCTCGCCGACAACGGGCCAATCCTTGACGCCCGCAGGCGGTGAAGGAATCGCGACTGTTCCCGCGCCGAGTTGCGCGGCGAAGTCGCGAAGACCTTCAACAGCGCCCAAGCCGAGCCAGGTCGCGGGGCCAATGACAATGACGAGATTGATCACCGTCACGATGGTGGCCGCCAGCTTCGGGCGATTGCCAAGCAAGTGCGAAAGCAATGTGAAAACCGGATAGAGTGCGACCGCCAGCACCACGCTCCAGGCCAGGATCGGCACGAACGGCCGGATGACGACGAACGACCAGTAGATCAACAGCGCCAGCAGCGCGAGCCGGACAGCAAGCTGGATCTCGTCCTCGCCGGAAAGGAGTTGTCGGATGGTGCGCAAGTGGCGGCCCTCGTGTCTGACCGGCAAAGGATGTCCAGCGCGCGCGCGCCGGGCTTGATTCAGATCAAGCGTCGAGTTGCGGACGCCTTTGGTAAACGCGCGTAATCAGAACCGTAGATCCATTGTTGCATTCGTCAGAAATTCCATAGTTTTCAAGGTGGTTGACAGGACACCTCTTCCGCCAGTCATGCGCTCCGGCGCATGGCAAACGCACTGCGCGCCAAACTTACGAGTTCAGGATACGGCCGCCCTCGTCCATGCCGCAATCCGGCGGCAACCCGCTTGGCAGTTCGAATTCCTGGAAGGTGATGACGACCGCTTCTTCGCACGCGTCGCACAGGAAAAATCCTGCGTCCGTCTCGACGCTCGCGCGAGCGACCCGACAAGAGTTGCACAGTTTGTGGCGCGTCAGCATGCGTCGAGCAGACCACGGTCGCGGTGTGTTGTGAAGGTAGAGCGGCCACGGAAAGTGCCGAGGCGCAGCGCCTGGCAGTAGAATCCGCTCCGGTGCGCCCATCACCGCGAGCGGTTGATTCCCTACTTCAACCTTTGGGCTCCGGCTTCGCCGCGGTGGGACCTTGCGATGAGGTTTTGATCATCAAGCAGCGCACTTGGCGCTTGCATACAATCTAGCTGTGCTGCTGAATTTTTGGGCGGATCGGCATCTACGCTTGAATATTGTTCAACCACCAAGATGTCGAATCCATCAAGTATTACATAGTTTTACTTCAATAATTGCTCGTCCGAGGCTCTGGCACGAACATTGCGATTTGTCCCCCAAGCCCGCCTTCAGGCGCGGCTGTGAAAGAACCGGCGGCACTGCCGCCCACAGGGGAGCAGGCAATGGATTTTGGCAGGATTTCACGACGGCACTTGTTGCAGGGCGGCGCGGCGCTCACCCTCGGTTCCGCACTGGGAGTCCGTAGCGCAGCGGCGGCCGACACCACCATCGGCTTCATCTATGTCGGCTCGCGCGACGACTACGGTTACAACCAGGCGCACGCGCAAGGCGCTGCCGCCGTGAAGAAGATGGCGGGCGTCAAGGTCATCGAGGAGGAGAAGGTCGCCGAGACCGATGCGGTCGAGAAGACCATGGAGTCCATGATCAACCTCGACGGCGCCACCCTGCTCTTCCCGACCTCGTTCGGTTACTACAACCCGCACATGATCAAGACGGCCGGGAAATACCCGAAACTTCGCTTCGAGCATTGCGGCGGCCTGTGGAGCGAGAAGGATCCGAAGAACGCCGGCAGCTATTTCGGCTACATCGACGAAGCGCAATACATTTCCGGCATCGTCGCGGGCTATTCGACCAAGAGCGGCAAGCTTGGCTTCGTCGCCGCCAAACCGATCCCGCAGGTGCTGCGCAACATCAACGCCTTCACCCTCGGCGCCAAACTCGCCAACCCCAAGGCGACCACCCAGGTGATATTCACCGGCGACTGGTCGATGCCGGTCAAGGAAGCCGAGGCCACCAACAGCCTGATCGACCAGGGCGTCGACGTCCTGACCTGCCATGTCGACGGACCGAAGACCATGGTCGAAAACGCCGCGCGCCGCGGCGCCATGGTGTGCGGCTATCACTGCAACCAGTCGGCGCTGGCGCCGAAGGCCTATCTCACCGGCGCCGAATGGAACTGGGAAGCGCTGTATCCGAAGTTCGTCAAGATGATCATGGCTGGCGAAACCATCCCGAACTTCTATCGCGGCGGCCTGAAGGAAGAGATCGTCAAGTGCTCGCCTTATGGCGAGGCGGTCTCCGCCGAGGCGCGCAAGCACGCCGACGAGGTCAAGGCAAAGCTGATGGCAGGTGACTACACCATCTTCAAGGGCCCGATTGCCGACAACAAGGGCAAGACCGTGATCGCTGCCGGCACCGATCGCGGCCAGAAGGATCCTGAACTGGAGAAGATGGACTATCTCGTCGAAGGCGTGATCGGAGCCGTTGCGTGACGTCAGAGGCGGCCGATAGCGTTGAAGCGGCCGGGCCAGCCCCGGCCGCCGATCCCGGTTTCCTGCAGCGCTACGGCACGACCATCGAATACATCCTGATTCCCGGCGCGGCGCTGGTCGGCGCGCTGATCGTGTTCGGCATCTTTGTCGCGTTGTTCGGCAAGAATCCGCTCGACCTGTATTTCTACATGTACCAGGGCGCGTTCGGCACCTGGTTCTCCTGGCAGAACACGCTGTCGCGCGCGGCGCCCCTCATCCTCACGGCGCTGTGCACTGCCCTGCCCGCACAGCTCGGCATGGTCATCATCGGCGGCGAAGGCGCGCTGCTGATGGGCGCGCTTGGCGCCACCAGCATGGCGCTTGCCATGCCCGGCGCGCCGCCGCTGGCGGTTCAGATCGCGATGGCGGGCGGCGGGATGGTCGCCGGCGGGCTCTGGATCATGTTGTCGGGCGCGCTCCGGCAATACCGCGGCGTCAACGAAACCATTTCCAGCCTGCTGCTGGTTTATATCGGCCTTGCGATCCTCAATCATCTCGTCGAGGGCGCGCTGAAGGATCCCGCGAGCCTCAACAAGCCGTCGACCCGCGAGATCGGCGCGGCCAACATGATCGGCACCATTCCCGGCACCGACGTGCATTGGGGCCTGGTATTCGGCCTGGTCGCGGCGGTTGCCGCCTATATCCTGATCTACCACACCGTCTTTGGCTTCGCCGCGCGGGTGGCCGGCGGCAATGTTCGGGCCGCGAAGATCGTCGGTCTCTCCGTCGGCAAGTTGATTCTGACGATCTGTTTTCTCGCCGGTGCCGCGGCGGGCCTCGCCGGCATGGTGGAGGTCGCCGCCGTACAGGGCCGCACCAACGCCAACCTCGCCGCGGGCTATGGCTTTACCGGCATCCTCGTCGCATTTCTCGCGCGGCATAATCCGCTTGCGATCATTCCGGTGGCGATCCTGCTCGGCGGCATCAGCGCCAGCGGCGGACTCCTTCAGCGAAGGCTGGGACTGCCCGATGCATCCGTGCTGGTACTGCAAGGCATCATCTTCGTGTTCGTGCTTGCCAGCGACGCGCTCTACGGGCGCATCGGCTTCCTGAAAGGAAAGTCCTGAGATGGCGGACGGATCGATCGGGCTCTGGACCGTGCCGCTCGCCGTGTTCGGCGGCGCCATCCGCGTCTCCACGCCGTTCCTTTTCGTCAGCCTCGGCGAATGCATCACCGAGCGCTCCGGCCGCATCAATCTCGGCCTCGAAGGCACGCTGGTGATGGGCGCGATGAGCGCCTATGGCATTTCCTACCTCTCCGGCTCGCCCTGGCTCGGCGTGCTCGCGGCCGGGATCACCGGCGCCCTGTTCGGCGCACTGCATGCCGGCATCTGCTCGCTGCCGCGCGTCAACGACATTGCAGTGGGCATCGCGCTGATGCTGTTCGGCACAGGGCTCGCGTTCTATCTCGGCAAGCCGCTGATCGAACCGACCGCCGCTCGCCTGCCCGCGATCGATTTCGGCTGGTGGAGCGACATTCCGCAGGTGCGCGCGGCGCTGCGCATCAATGTGCTGTTCCTGATCGGCGTCGCGATCGCACCGCTGCTCTACTGGGCGTTCAAGTCGACGCGCTGGGGCCTTCTGATCCGCACCGCCGGCGAAAGCTCGGACGCAGCGCGCGCCATGGGCTATTCCGTGCTGTGGATTCGGCTCCGCGCTACCATGGTCGGCGGCTTCCTCGCCGGGATCGGCGGCTCGTTCCTGTCGCTGTTCTATCCCGGCAGCTGGAACGAGGGCCTGTCCAGCGGCCAGGGCATCACTGCGGTGGCGCTGGTGATCTTCGCGCGCTGGGACCCGATGCTGTGCCTGTGGGCCTCGCTCGCCTTTGGCGGCGCCGCGGCACTCGGCCCTGCCCTGCAGTCGGTCGGCGTCACCTCCGGCTATCACCTCTTCAACGCCGCGCCCTACATCCTGACGCTGGCGATCATGATCATCACCTGCTCGCCCAAGCGCACACTGACCGGCGCGCCGGCCGAACTGTCGATCACCCGTTAGTCTTTGGAAGCACGCCATGCCCGAGCGCTACCTGAAGTCCGATCCCTATCCCTGGCCGTACAATGGCGACCTGCGTCCGGAAAACACCGCGCTGATCATCATCGACATGCAGACCGACTTCTGCGGCATCGGCGGCTATGTCGACAAGATGGGCTACGACCTGTCGCTGACTCGCGCGCCGATCGAGCCGATCAAGGGGCTCCTGAAGGTGATGCGCGCGCAAGGCTTTCACATCATCCACACCCGCGAGGGCCACCGGCCCGACCTCTCCGACCTTCCCGACAACAAGCGATGGCGGTCGCGGCAAATCGGCGCCGGGATCGGCGACCCCGGCCCGTGCGGTCGCGTGCTGGTGCGCGGCGAGCCCGGCTGGGACATCATTCCGGACCTGGCGCCGCTGCCGGGCGAGCCCATTATCGACAAGCCCGGCAAGGGCTCGTTCTGCGCCACCGATCTCGAATTGATGCTGCGGCTGCGCGGCATCCAGAATATCGTGCTGACCGGCATTACCACCGACGTCTGCGTTCACACCACCATGCGCGAGGCCAATGACCGCGGCTTCGAATGCGTGCTGCTGGAAGACTGCTGCGGCGCCACCGACAAGGGCAATCACGACCACGCGCTGAAGATGATCAAGATGCAGGGCGGCGTGTTCGGCGCGGTGGCAAGTTCCGCCGATTTCATCGGAGCCGTCTCGTGACGATGGTCGTCGGCGAGATACCACCGCCCAAAGGTGCCTTCGGCGTCGACGCTCTCGCCATGACCATGCGCTTCGGCGACTTCCTGGCGCTCGACAATGTCGAGCTGAAGGTGAAGCCCGGCTCGTTCCACGCCCTGCTCGGCGAGAACGGCGCCGGCAAGAGCACGCTGGTCAAGTGCATCATGGGCTATTACCACGCGACCGAAGGCGACATCCTTGTCGGCGGCCGCGAGCAGGCGATTGCCAATCCCAAGAACGCGCACGCTCTCGGGCTTGGCATGGTCTACCAGCACTTTACGCTGGTGCCGGCCATGACGGTCGCCGAAAACCTCGTGCTGGCGCGCGACGACGTGCCCGCGGTTGTTGATTGGGCGAAGGAAAAGAAGGAGCTGGAAGCGTTTCTCGCGCGCATGCCCTTCAAGGTGCCGCTCAACGCCAAAGTCTCGGACATCTCGGCCGGCGAGCGGCAGAAATGCGAGATCCTCAAGCAGCTCTACCTGAAGCGGCGCTTCCTGATTCTGGACGAGCCGACTTCGGTGCTGACCCCCGGCGAAGCCGATGAAGTGCTGGGCATGCTGCGCGCGATGGTGGTCGCCGGCGACATCACCATCCTGATGATCACCCACAAGTTCCGCGAGGTCATGGCCTTTGCCGACGAGGTGACCATTTTGCGCCGTGGCAAGCTCGCCGGCCGCGGCCGCGTGGCTGACCTGACGCCCGACGCCATGGCGCGCACCATGATCGGTGCGGAGCAGTTGACGGTGCAGCCACCCCGTTCGGGCGAAGCCGGCAACGTGCGGCTGGAGCTGAAGAAGGTCACCGCGCTGGACGATGCCGGCGCGGTCGCCGTCAACGCCGTCTCGCTGGCGGTGCGCAGCGGCGAGATCGTCGGCATTGCCGGCGTCTCCGGCAATGGCCAGCGGCAACTGGTCGAGGTGCTGGCCGGGCAGCGTGAGGCCGAGAGCGGCGAAATGCTGGTCGCTGACAATCCCTATCATGCACGCCGCGAAGAGATGCGCCGGCACCGGATGTCGCTATTGCCGGAAGAGCCGCTGAAAAATGCCTGCGTCGGCGGCATGAGCGTGGCCGACAACATTGCCTTCCGTGAATTCGACCGCGCGCCCTTTGCCAAGGGCGGCTGGTGGCTCAACCGCTCCGCCTTCCGCAAGGACGCCGAGCGCAAGATCGGCCTCTACAAGATCAAGACCCGCACGCCGGATACCCCGATCGCGGCGCTGTCAGGCGGCAATGTGCAGCGCGCGGTGCTGGCGCGTGAACTCGGGGGCGACGTCGAGGTGCTGGTCGCGGCCAACCCCTGCTTCGGGCTCGACTTCGCCGCCGTCGCACAAATCCATGCCGAGATCATGGCCGCGCGCAACCGCGGCGCCGCCGTGCTGCTGGTCAGCGAAGACCTCGACGAACTGCTGGAGCTGTCCGATCGGCTGGTCGTGATGTTCCACGGCGAGTTCGTTCACGAAGCCCGCGCCAGCGAAGCCGACCTCACCGAAATCGGCCGGCACATGGCCGGTCATTGACGGCCCGTCGTAACTTGGCCTGACTAGTTCCTCGATCTCCAAATCGCCACTTCTTCGGCTAACTGACGTCTCAACCGTCAACGACACTTCTCCTCGCGCGCATGGGGAGACTGATCGATGTCCTACAAAATCGTTGCCCAGAAGGACGACACCACGGTTCGCAGCGAACGCAAGAGTTTGTTGATCGCCGCGGCCAAGGCGCGCATCTGGGCCGAGGAAGGCTGGGACGTCTCGGTCACCGATGGCGAGGGCAAGAAGCTGGAGCGCGCCGAGCTCGACGGTCTGTTCGCCGCCTGAATGCGCTCGTCTACTCAGCGTTCGCTACTGCTGTGCTTGCAACCCTGCCTTGGTTGGCACGATGCGGCGGCCCCGCTAGCGTTCCCCAACAGGAAGACGGGGCAGCATGGCGAAGAAGCGCGTTTCCAGCGTCGAATTGACCTGGATCATCGTTGAGCAGATGAAGGAAGACGGCAGTTTCCAGAAGGGATTGTCGGTCGCCGTGATTCCCGATTCCAAGCTTGGTTGGCGCGCCGTGATCGAGGCGCGCGCGCAGCGGCGCATGACTCCGCGCGCGCTGAAGCGTTTCGCCGCGATGCAGAAAGAGTTGCAGGAAATCTACGCACTCAGCGGCGATTGATCGCGGCCACGCAGGTCGCGCCCCGCAACGGGCTCAATGATTGCAATCAATCCTTTGTCAGCCCTGCCCACGGTAAGGGGTGCGGTGGCGAAAACCTGCCGCGAGGATGAGAGCGTGTGACCCGCTGTCGCCCCTGTCGGCGGTGGTCTTTGTCATCGCCACAGCCTAAAATTGGCGTCGCCTGCCCGTTTTGCTGTCCTTTGGAGCTTTCGTTGATCATTCGCCGCGCGTTTCCCCTGCTCTGCCTCTTCCTCGCCGCCATGGCCGGCGCTGTCCCGGTCCGCGCGCAAAGCGCGCTCGCCGCGCAGGTGGCAAAGCCGGTGTCGTTGCCGGACATCGCGATCGGCTCGCCGAAGGCGACGGTGACCCTCACCGAATACGCCTCGATGAGCTGTCCGCATTGCGCGGCATGGGGCGAGAACGTGTTTCCGATGCTGCGCGCGCGCTACATCGATACCGGCAAGATCCGCTACGTGTTCCGCGAATTTCCGCTCGACCTCAAGGCCGCCGGGGCCTCGATGCTGGCGCGCTGCATCGCCAAGGGCGACGCCGAAAAATATCTGGCCGTGACCGCGACCATGTACCAGCAGCTCGACGTCCTGCTCAATCGCACCACGGACACGCTGATCCTGATCGGCAAGCTCAACGGCATGAGCGAGCAGGAAGTCGAAGACGTGCGCGACCGATCAGTCCCTGCTCGACAAGCTGAAGGCGGACCAGCAATTCGCGTATCAGGACGCTGAAGGTGGATTCCACGCCGACCTTCTTCCTCAACGGCCAGCGGCTGAAAGGCGCGATGTCGTTCGAGGAGCTGGAGGCGATCATCAAGCCGATGCTGAAGCGCTGAGGCGGGACTTCAGGCCGGCACCGGCTTTGCAGCTGCGTGCACGGCGGCTTGCGGCGCCTCGACAAAGGCGAGGCCGATCCGGTTCTGCTGGATCCAGGCGATCTGGCATTCGCGCACGATGGAGGAATCGTTCGCCATCACCAGGCGGAAGCGCGACGGCACGAAGGCTGGCTCAGTGACCTCGATGGCGCAGCCTTCTGCCGAAATGTTGAGCACGGTGCAGCGCATCACCGATCCCCCCGACGACACGAAGGCGGGCTCGTTGATTTCGGTTCGCGGAAACTTGCGGCGCTCTTCCATCCCCATCGATCCCTAACGATGCGACCGGCCGACCATAGCGACAAAGATTAAAAATCCGCTCAAGCCGGCAGCAATAAGGTAGCGAAAATTGGCACTGTCGCCGTGCCTTTGCCTATTCGGACGCGAACGCCGGTTACTTCGCTATCTGGGATAGACGCGCTTCCCCCGTCCCTGCTCGCCGCGGGCGAAGCCGGACGTTGTGTTTCTGCGTGGGAGATCTGCACAAGCTGCGGATTGTTGTGCGCCGCGAGGCAAGCGTAGCCTTCCGGTATCGCGGTACGATGGGCGCGACGGCCGCGAGCTGCAATCAACATGCGCCACGGGGGAGCGGCCATGTTCGAGATTCTCGACCGCCGGACGAGTCTGACCGGCAACCAGATCAAGATCCTCACGGCAGCCATCATTGGCGATGCGCTGGAGTTCTTCGACTACTTCCTGATCGGCTTCGTCCTCGCCTTCCTGATCGGGCCGTGGAAGCTCACCTTCGGCCAGTCGGCCATCGTGCTGATGAGCTCCGGCATCGGCGCCATCCTCGGCGCCTATGCCTGGGGCTGGCTCGCCGATCGCATCGGCCGGCGTCCGGTCTTCATCGGCACCGTGCTGAATTTCTCGATCGCCACGGGTCTCCTGTACTTCACGCCCGACAATGGCTGGATTTATCTGACCGTGCTGCGCTTCTTCGTCGGCACCGGCGTCGGCGGGCTCTATTGCGTGGACCTGCCGCTGGTGCAGGAGTTCATGCCCTCCTCCAAGCGCGGCTGGGTCGGCGGCATCGTCACCTGCGTGATCCCGCTCGGCGTCGGCCTCGGCGCGGTGCTCGGCGCCTTCATGGGCAGCGACCAGTGGCGGCTGTTGTTTGCGATCGGCGTGTTGCCGTCGCTGCTGGTGCTGCTGGTCCGCGTCTGGGTGCCGGAGAGCCCGCGCTGGCTGTGCCGGCAGGGCCGCTACGAGGAGGCGCGGAAATCGCTGGCCTGGGCGCTGCAGGTCGAGCCGTCCTCCCTGCCCTTGCCGACCGCGGCCGATGCCGGGCCCGTCATCAAGACGAACTGGCTCGATCTGTTCAAATATCCGCGCAGCCTGATCGTGTCCTGGCTCGGCAATGCCGGCGCGCAGACCGGCGTCTACGGCGTCACGCTGTGGGCGCCGTCGCTGTTCGTGCTGCTCCTGAAGGTGAGCCCGCAGGAAGCCGCCAAGATGATGATCGCGCTCACCGTCTCCGGCTTCATCGGACGGCTGTCCTTCTCCTATTTCTCCGAGGCGATCGGACGCCGCTCGGCCGGCGGGCTGCTCGGCATGGGCGCGGGTATCCTCATCATCATTGCCGGCTACAATTACGACGCCACGCTGTTCGGCGTCTCGGCGTTCTGGCTGATCCTGATCGCGGCCTTCTTCTTTGCCGATGGCGGCTTTGCCATTGTCGGCCCCTATGCCGCGGAAATCTGGCCCTCGCATCTGCGCACCACGGGGATGGGCTCGGCCTATGGCTTCGGCGGCATCGGCAAGATCATCGGCCCGGTGGGTCTGGCGCTGATCGTCGGCTCCGGCAATTACCTCAAGCCCGACGTGCCGCTGACGCAGATCCCGACGGCCTTCCTCTATCTCGGCTGCTGGTTCCTGATGGCGGGCGCCGTATATTACTTCCTCGGCATCGAGACCCGCGGCAAGTCGATCGAGCAGATCGACCGCGAGCTCAATCAATCCCAGGCGGCGGCAGAGCCGGCGCTGGCGTCGAAGTCACCCTGAACGGAGAGAACAACAATGCCCCTCGGCGGACTACAGCACTTCACCATCGAACCGCAGGATCTCGAGCGCACCAGGAACTTCTATGTCGACGTGCTCGGGCTCGAGATCGGCGATCGCCCGCCGCTCGATTTCCCCGGCTACTGGCTCTATTCCGGCGGCCAGGCCACCGTGCACCTGATGGGCACGCGCAAGCCGCGCGAAGGGATCATCGTGCGCGGCACCGAGAAGAAGTACGAGGACACCGGGCGGCTCGATCACATCGCCTTTGCGGCGAGCGACGTCGAGGCGATGCGCAAGCGCCTGCAGGCGCGCAACGTCAAATTCCGCGAGAGCATCGTGCCGCGCACCGGAGATACGCAGTTCTTCCTCTACGATCCCGACGGCGTCGGCGTGGAGCTGAATTTCCCGAAGCCGTAGAACTACGAGGCTGCGCGTCGAAGAAAAATGTCTTCGTCTCGCCTTGTATTGGACACCAGTTTGGCCGGCCTTGTGCCGGCCAAATGCGTGTTGAGCGATGCGCGCGGGCAACACTCGTAGCAGGAAACGCAAGTTCCCCAGAAGACCGCGAGTTGGCCATCAGTCCGGCCACAGTCCGTCAGCGTTTGATCATGATTGGACGCAGATTGAGAGGGCCGCGCCGCTGCGGCAGGATAGCCGGGTGCCGCGCCTCTCAACCTACCCCAGGGCATCGGTGCCCGGCTATTCGCAGCGGCGGCGCAGCCGAATTTCTGGCGCAGCGGGCGGATCAATCCAGCCCGCGCTCGTGGCTCAGCCGCACCATTTCATTGATGAACACCTGCTTCTGCTTGTCGTCGAGGCTGATAAACAGCGGATCGGCGGCGTCGGCCACGTTGCGCTGGTCGACGGCGCGGTCGTTGAGGAATTGCGCCTCGTTGCGCATCTGCTCGATGATGTCGTCGGGCGGATCGCGTTGCGCGCGGGCAATACGCAGCTTGAGGCGATCGGCGCCGTTGTTGCCGAGATAGTGCATCGCACTGTTGAAGGCGTTCCAGTGCTTCTCCTGCTCCGGCGTCAGGTTCAGCTCCTTCTTGATCCGCTCGATATTGGCGTCGCTGTTGGCGACGATCTGCTCGGCGGTCAGCGTCGGTGCGCCGCTCTGGGTCAGCACCTGCGGCTGCTTGCCGCCCTTGGCGCCTGCCTTGGCCGTCTTCGACTTGTCGGCCTTCGTGGCATCGCCCTTGCCGGCATCCTTCGCTCCATCCGGCTGGCCGCATCCTGCTTGGCCGGCTGGCCTCCCTTCTGGTTGCCGCCGGTGACGGCGCCGACCACGCCGCCGACCGCGCCGACCACGCCACCGATCGCGCCCCCCAGCACGCCGCCGATCGGACCGGCGGCCTTGTTGCCCTCGCGCGCGCCCTTCTGCATGCCCTCGGACACCTGGGCGTGAAGCGCGACCGGCGCGCCCGCGACCAATGCGCCGGCAGCCAGCACGGCCACGGCGCCGACGACGAAACGCCACCGCGACTGCGCGCGCGCGATCGGTTCAGGACTGATCATTCTTTGGTCTCCTCGGTCGAACGACGGTACTGGCGGGTGTGATGCCCATGGGCGGGAATCTTCAACGGGCAGAGACTATCGTCACCGCAGCGAACTCGTCCACCGTCTGAGCGGCCCTGTTCCCCGATCGGAAACACACGTCACGCGAACGAGTTACCGACGGCGGGCCGGTACTCCGGGCAGCGCTACCGCCCTTGGTCGCCGATCAGCGCGCCTGATTGCGGATCATCGCGCGCCGTGTGCAGCGCAATATGAGCGGCCGAGATTATTGACGATCCCTTGGAGAGATGAACGGCGCGGCCTACTGCCGCGGATTTGTACACAACGTTAGTTCAATGATGGCCGCGAAGCTGCTTTCTCGACAGACGCAAACAATTCTGCTCTGATCGCGCTACCAAATCTCCGCCGCCACGCTGTTTTGATCCGGCGTGAAGCAGGACGGAGAAAAGCAAAAACAAGCAAAAATCTGGCACAGCAGAGAGGAAACGCCATGTCTCCGCAAGAAGCTTTCTCGCCGACAATTTGTTGCTGCTACTGCGCTGACGTCCGCTGCGATGATCACCGCACCCTATGTCCGCGGCGCCTACGCCGCCGGCAAGCTCTCGATCGGGTTCTGGGATCACTGGGTTCCCGGCGCGAACAAGGCGTCGACCGACGTCGTCAATGAGTGGGCCGAGAAGGAGAAGGTCGAGGTCTCGATCGACTACATCACCTCAAACGGCAGCAAGGACGAGATCACGATCGCCGCCGAAGCCCAGGCCAAGTCGGGCCACGACATCCTGCGCGATGCCGACCTGGTGGCCACATGCCCAGACCGAACTGCTCGAGCCGATGAACGACGTGATGAAGCAGCTCATCGCGCAGAACGGCGCCGTCAACGGCACCGTGGAGTATCTCGGCCAGAACTCAACGATCAGTGGCACGCGGTTCCCTTCTGCGTCGGCAGCCAGATCAAGGGGCCCTGCTCCCGCATCGACCTGATGAAGAAGCACGCCGGCATCGACGTCCAGGAGATGTATCCGGCCGGCGCCCGTCCAAGGCCGACAACTGGACCATGGATACGTTCCTGAAGGCGGCCGAGGCCTGCTTCAAGGGCGGCGTTCCCTTCGGCATCGGTCTCGGCGAAACCTCCGAACTCCGTCGATACGGCGGGCGCGATCTTCCAGTCGTTCGGCGCCCAACTCGTCGACGCCAAGGGCAACCTCACGGTCAAGACCGATGAGGTGCGACAGGCTCTCGAATACTACAAGAAGCTGATCGCGTTCCTGCCGCCCGACGTCGCGGCCTGGGACGACGCCTCCAACAACAAGTGGCTGATCTCCGGCAAGGGCGTCGATGATCATGAATCCGCCGAGCGCCTGGGCAGTCGCCAAGCGCGACGCGCCGCAGGTCGCCGAGCAATGCTGGACCCACGGCTTCCCGACGGGACCGAAGGGTCGCTTCGCACCGTTCCTGCCCTACTTCCTGGCGGTGTGGAACTTCTCCAAGAACAAGGAGGCCGCCAAGAGCCTGATCACTGCATCTGTCGTCAGCGGAGTGCGATCGAGAAGCTGGTCGCGGCCAGCGGCGGCTATGACCTGCCGGCCTTCGAGAAACTGACGACGTTCAAGACCTGGGCCGAGGAAGGGCCGCCGAAGGGCACGCTCTACCACTACCCGAACCCCTACAACCATCAGACGCTGTCGATCGCCGCGCTCGCCGGCTCCGCCGAAGGTGGCGCAGCAGATCTACGTGCAGGCCACCCTGACCAAGATGTGCCTGCGCTATCACCAGGGCGAGGCAGATGGAGAAGACGCTCGCCTGGGCCGAGGGCGAGTGCGAAGGCTTCATGCGAAGCTGAAGTTGAAAAACACGGCGGCCTGCTTCAGTGCAGGCCACCGTTTCAGCATCGCAATACTCATTGGCGCTATCGGCAGGCTTATCCGGGGCGGCCTGCCGACCGGCGAACCCGGCAAAGCGGTTTTCGGGGATGAAACTCGACAGGGAACAGGCACCATGGCTGACGTCGCATTTCAGACGAAGGGTGCAGTTACTGCCCCAACCGCGCGCAAGAAAAGCTCGAGCCTGCGCAACACGATGAAGCGCAAGTCGACAGTGGCGTTTCTGATGACGCTGCCGCTGATCCTGCTGATCGCGGTGATGGTCGATCTATCCCGCCTTCTACGCACTGCATCTGGCGACCTCTGAACAAGGCGATGACCAAGTTCGTCGGCTTTGGCAACTTTCGAGTTCCTGTTCAAGCGCGACACGTTCTGGCTGGTCGTCAAGCAATCCTGCATCTTCGCGATCACGGCGGTGCTCTTCAAGGCGCTGATCGGCTTCATCGTCGCGCACTTCGCCCACAACATTCCCTCCAAGAAGCAGCGCAAATGGCGCGGCATGCTGCTGGTGCCGTGGGTGATTCCCGCCGGCGATGAGCACGCTGGCCTGGCTGTGGCTGTTCGATCCGTCCTACAGCGCGTTCAACTACACGCTCGGCCACGTTCGGCATCGGGCCGATCTGCATGGACCGGCGGACGCTGCGTGGGCGCGCTTTTCGGTCATCCTGGTCAACGTCTGGTACG
Organism: uncultured Alphaproteobacteria bacterium; assembly: GCA_963726865.1. Taxonomy (GTDB): domain Bacteria; phylum Pseudomonadota; class Alphaproteobacteria; order Rhizobiales; family Xanthobacteraceae; genus Bradyrhizobium. The sequence continues at coordinate 17,059 of CAVSEE010000024.1, forward strand.
GCGCGCCGTTCTTCATGATCATGTATCTGGCGGCGCTGAAATCGGTGCCGGAGCAGCTTTATGAAGCCGCCTCCATCGACGGCGCCAACTGGTGGCAGCGCATCTGGTATGTGACGCTGCCGATGATGCGCAACATCATCGCGATCACGACGCTGTTCTCGTTGATCGTCACCTTCGCGAACTTCGACATCGTTCGCATCCTGACGGCGGGCGGCCCGCTCGATCACACCCACATCTTCGCAACCTGGGCGTTCCGGGTCGGTATCGAGGGCAGCGACATTCCGCTCGGCGCCAGCGTCTCGCTGTTCATGGCGCCGATTCTGGCGATCGCAGCGATCTTCATCCTGCGTGATGTCAACAAACGCGGGAATGAAGCCTGATGACCACAGTCACGATCGACAAGGCCGGACCGACCCGCAAGGTCGCACTGCGCAGCATGAGCCGCGACCGCCTCTGGGCGCTGCGCTGGTCCTATTTCTTCCTGACGCATCTTTGCGATCTTCTCGCTGGTGCCGCCGATCTACATGCTGATCACGTCGCTGAAGAGCAGCGCGGAGATTTCGGCAGCGACCAATCCGTGGTGGGTGTTTCATCCGACGCTTTCGACAACTACGTCGAATTGCTGACGTCGAACCAGTTCCTGCGGTTCTTCTGGAACTCGGCGCTGGTTTCGATCTTCGTGGTGACGATCACCATGCTGATCAGCGTGCCGGCCGCCTTTGCCTTGTCGCGGATGCGGTTCTGGGGCTCGGCGACGCTCGCGACCGGCGTGTTCCTGACCTACCTCATTCCGGACACGCTGCTGTTCCTGCCGCTGTTCAAGATGTTCGTGACCTTCGGCGAGTGGACGGGAATTGAGCTGATCAACAAATGGTACGTCCTGCTCTTCATCTATCCGACGCTGACGGTGCCGTTCGCCACCTGGATCATGATCGGCTATTTCGCCTCGATCCCGAAGGAACTCGACGAGGCCGCCATCATCGATGGCGCGTCCTGGTTCCAGACGCTGACCCGCATCTTCATCCCCGTCGCCCTGCCCGGCATTATCGCTGCGACGATCTTCGCCTTCACGGTCTCCTGGGCGCAGTTCCTGTATCCGCTGGTGTTCACCACCTCGACCAGTCAACTGGTGATGCCGGTCGGCATCATCACGACGCTGATCAAGGGCGACGTCTTCAACTGGGGACAGATCATGACCGGCGCCCTGCTCGGCGCCGCCCCGCCGCTGATCATCTATGCCTTCCTGATGGACTACTACATTGCCGGCCTGACCGCCGGTGCGACAAAGGGTTGAGGTTGAACTCATGGCTGAAGTGAATCTGCGTAAGGTCGTCAAGAAGTATGACGAGGTCGAGGCGGTGCGCGGCATCGACCTCGATATCGCCGACAAGGAGTTCGTCGTGCTTGTCGGTCCGTCCGGCTGCGGCAAGTCGACCACGCTGCGGATGATCGCGGGGCTCGAGGATATCACGGGTGGCGACATCATGATCGGCGGCGACGTCGTCAACGACGTCCCGCCGAAGGATCGCGACATCGCGATGGTGTTCCAGAACTACGCGCTCTATCCCCACATGACGGTGGCGGAGAACATGTCGTTCGGGCTGCGGCTCAAGAAATACCCGAAGGCCGAAATCAAGTCCCGCGTCGACGAAGCCGCGCGCATGCTCGACATCAGCGAACTGGTCGACCGCAAGCCGAAGCAGCTCTCCGGCGGCCAGCGCCAGCGCGTCGCCATGGGCCGCGCCATCGTGCGCAATCCAAAGGTCTTCCTGTTCGACGAGCCGCTGTCGAACCTCGACGCCAAGCTGCGCGTGCAGATGCGCATCGAGATCAAGAAGGTGCACCAGAAGGTCCGCACCACGACCGTCTACGTGACCCACGACCAGGTCGAGGCGATGACGCTGGCGGACCGCGTGGTGGTGATGAACCATGGCCGTATCGAGCAGATCGGCACGCCGAACGAGCTCTACCACAAACCGGCGACGCGTTTCGTGGCGAGCTTCATCGGCTCGCCCGCCATGAATTTCATTCCGTGCCAGCTGGAGGACGTTGGCGGCAAGGCGCAGGTTCGTCTCACCGACAAGATCGTCTTCCCGCTGCCGCCGGCCCGCGCCGCCCGCTACCAGAAAATTTCGCGTACCGACAAATTGCTGCTCGGCATTCGTCCAGAGCATGTCACTGAGGCAAGTGCGCATAGCGAGCCCGGCATCGAGCCTTTCGACGCACTCCTCGACGTCACCGAGCCGATGGGCATGGAGACGCTGGTCTATTTCCCGCTGCACGGCGCGCAGGTCTGCGGCCGGGTCAATCCCAACGCCGGCGCGCAGGATGGTGGCCCGCTCCGAATGGCTGTGGACCTCAACAATATGCATTTGCTAAACGAGGTGACCGGCGCCGTCCTTTGACGGCGTACAAGGCATCACCAAGGGCAGGAAATGGCGTCCAATAAGAAGAAGATTTTCATCACAGAGTCGTTCTCGCAAGCCGGCCGGACACTTCTCGGCGAGCGCGACGACATCGAGATGGTCGAATTCTCCAACATGATCTCGGCCGGGGATTTCCAGGCAAAGCTGCGCGAGCATGCGCCGGTCCATGGCGTGGCGCTGGGCGGCACCCGCTTCGGCGAGACCGAGCTCGATGCTTCCGGCGACATGAAGGTGGTGACGCGCATCGGCGTCGGCTTCGACGCCGTCGACGTGCCGGCGCTGAGCAAGCGCAAGGTGCCGCTGATGGTCGCGGGCACCGCAAACTCGCCTTCGGTCGCCGAGCAGGCGCTGTTCATGATGCTGACGCTCGCCAAGCGCGCGAGCGAAATGCATTCCATCGTTACCGGCAACAAATGGGCCGCCCGCCTCGGCGCGCTACCCTATGATCTCTACGGCAAGACCATACTGATAGTCGGCTTCGGTCGCATCGGCACCCGCACGGCCAAACGCTGCCAGGCGATGGAAATGAACGTGTTGATTTACGACCCCTACAAGCCCGCCGCCGACATCAAGGCCGCCGGCTGCGAGCCGGTCGCCGACCTCAATGCGGCGCTGCCGCGGGCCGATTTCGTCAGCATTCACTGTCCGAAGAACCCTGAGACGGTGGGCATGTTCAACGCGACGCGGCTGAAGCTGATGAAGCGGACCGCCTATCTCGTCAACACGGCCCGCGGTGGCATCGTCGACGAACCGGCGCTTTATGAGGCGCTGACATCGGGAAAACTCGCCGGCGCCGGCCTTGACGTGTTCGAGCAGGAGCCGCCGCCTGCCGGGCACAAATTGCTCTCGCTTCCCAACGTGATCACGGCGCCCCACGTCGCCGGCGTGACGGTAGAGGCGGTCGATCGCATGAGCGAGCAGACCGCGCGCAATATCCTGAGCGCGCTCGACGGCACGCCGATCCGGGCGAACGTGATCAATCCCGACGTGCTCGGCTAGTCACTTCTCGCAAACCTGCGCCCGGCGGCAAGCCGGGCGCCTTGCATTTGAGGCGGGTGTCCCATGGCCTTCAAGGAATACGGCAAGCATGACGCGGTCGGCCTCGCCGAGCTCGTTCGCAAGAAACAGGTCAGCGCATCGGAGCTTCTCGACGAGGCGATCGCGCGCACGGCGAAAGTGGACCCGCAAATCAACGCGGTCGTGGTCAAGCACTACGACCACGCGAAGAAGCAGGTCGACAAGGGCCTGCCGAATGGCCCCTTCACCGGCGTACCGTTCCTCCTGAAGGATCTCGACCTGCTGCAGGGCACGGTGACGACGTTCGGCGCCAGCGTCTATCGCAACAACGTCGCCGACCATAGCGGCACCCTCGCCCAGCGCTTCGTCGATGCGGGTGTCGCGATCTTCGGCAAGAGCTCGAGTCCGGAGTTCGGGCTGATGCCGACCACGGAGTCGCGCCTGCACGGTCCGACCCGCAATCCCTGGAATACGGCGCATTCCTCCGGAGGATCGTCGGGCGGTGCGGCGGCTGCGGTCGCCGCGCGCATCCTGCCGATGGCGCATGCCAGCGATGGCGGCGGCTCGATCCGTATCCCAGCGTCCGCTTCCGGCGTGTTCGGCCTGAAGCCGACCCGCGCGCGCAATCCAACCGGCCCCGACCGCGGCGAAGGCTGGGGCGGCTTCTCCGTTGGCCATGTGGTGAGCATCAGCGTGCGCGACAGCGCTGTGATGATGGACGCCGTCCAGGGGCCGGAGATGACGAGCATCTATGTGGCGCCGGCGCCGGAGCGCCCGTTCGCGCAGGAGGTCGGCCGCGATCCCGGCAAGCTGCGTATCGCCTTCACCGACCGCTCGCCCTATGGCGATGCCATCGATCCCGGGATTGCTGCGGCGGTACGTGATGTGGCCGGCATGCTCGGCAAGCTCGGCCATCACGTCGAGGAACGCGCGCCGAAACTGCCGGCGGATCCAGCCGCCGTCATGGCGGTCATCGTCGGCTCCAACACCGCGCTGACGGTTCGCATGGCGGAGGCGGTGTTTGGCCGCCAAATGACGGATCAGGATTTTGAAGTGATGACCCTGGCGATGGGCGCCAATGCGCAGCGAACCAGCGCCACCGATTATGTCGCCGCTCAGCTCGACGCCTTCCGCATCTCACGCGCACTCGCCGAATTCTTCCAGACCTGTGATGTATTCCTGTGTCCGACGCTGTGCACGCCGCCGGTGAAGATCGGCGAGCTCAACACGATGGCAGGCGATCTCTCGCACGTCGCGCCGATCCTGCGCCGCTACATGCCGGGTACTGCCATGTTCAACATGTCCGGGCAGCCCGCAATGAGCGTACCGCTCGCCTGGAACAACGCGGGATTGCCGCTCGGCATGATGTTCTCGGCGAGGTACGGCGATGAGGCGACGTTATTCCGCCTTGCGGGCCAGCTCGAGCAGGCGCGGCCCTGGAGGGACAAATTGCCGCCGGTATGTGCGTAAGCAAGTCGCTTCCCGGCCAAAACTCAGCCTTATTCGCGGGCGAGGAAAGCAGACCGGCGCGGCAACGGGGACACCGATTCCGCTGACGGAGTTTCGAATCCGAAAGGCTCGATCGTGACAAGCAGCGATCCGACTGACCATGCGCTGGCGGCCATCGCCAGCATTCGTGACAACGCCGATGAGGCTGCGCTGCAGCCGCAGAGCGATGCGGAGAAGCAGGCCGTCGCCGTCATCGAGGACAAGCCGCTGGCGCCCGAGCAGCCGGATGGCGACAGCTATTTCAAGGTCGGGCCCGGACCGATGGCCTCGATCCGCTTCAAATGGTCGATCCGGCACAGCGACGCTGACGAATACTTTGTCGATGAGACCATCGGGGAGAATTCCGCCTCGATCACGTCGGGCCCGATGAGCCGCGAGGACGCAGTCAAGCTGGTGGACGATCGCGAAGCCGAGGCGCGCCGCCGTTTCGAAGACCTGCGCAACGAGATGGCCGGCCGCAGCGCCATCGCCAACGTGCTGCGCGGCGAAAGCGGCGAGGCGTAAACGTCGCGATTTGGACAGCGGAATCCGGGGTTTTTCGACGGAATTGCCTGCATTTTAGACCGCACATGGATTCGCCTGTGGCCGGGATTGAACCGAAGCCGCGCGGCCACGACTTATGGATTGAAAGTGACTTAGGTCACGCTGATTGAAGCCGCCGACGTCTAGAGCTTCGGTCGGAATTCCTGTTCGGGAGGTTGTCATGAAGAAGCTCTTGGCTGTCGCCGCCTTGCTGCTGGTGAGCAGCGCAGCGCAGGCTCAGTACAACATCGAATACGGCGGCAAGACCATCCGCATCGATCCCGACCGCGGCACCGTTCAGATTCCCGGCGTCTACGACAACACCAAGAAGGCCAAGAAGTCGAAGGACGAGGACGCGCCGGCCGCCAAGTCGAAGGACAGCACAACAACGACAACGGCACCTTCAGCGCCGGCACCGGTTCAACAACCAGCCGCGGCGGTCTCACCGCCACCTGCAGTTGCCCCCGCTCCTCCGCCTGCCGCCGTCGCCGCGCCGGCTGCGCCGACCATCCAGGCACCGATCCCGCCGCCGCTCGGCGCGACCGGCGATCAATCGACGACAACAGCGGCGGCCGCGCCCGCCGGTAATGTTGCCGCCCCCGCCACCAGCGTAGCGCCGCCTCCGCCGCCGCAGCAGAGCATTGCGCCACCGCCTGCACCGACCGTCGCCGTGGCTCCCCCGCCAACGGCCCCAGCCGCACCGGCCCCGCGGCCGGCTCCCGCGGTCGCCAGCAACTCGCCGCTCGGCGTGTGGCTGACGGAAGAGAAGGAAGGCAAGGTCCGCATCGAACAGTGCGGCGCCAACCTCTGCGGCTATTCCGTGGACAAGAAGACCAACCAGAATGGCGAGCAGATCCTGATCAACATGAAGCCCGCCAAGGACAAGTGGAGCGGCCGCATTTTCGATCCCTCGACCGGCAGCACCTATGATTCCACCATCGCCATGCGGGGCACCGATTCGCTGCGCGTGCAGGGCTGCGCCTTCGGCGGCGTGTTCTGCGGCGGCCAGACCTGGACGCGGGTCAACTAGGGCGTGTACTCATAAATTCGGGAGTCCGCTTTCGAAGGTAAAGCGGACACGCGGCCCTGCCCCCGAAATGTCGCCTTTTGACCCGAAACGGGCATGGGTGACGCAGCCACTGAACAAAAGGCCCCGGACGATGCCGGGGGGCCTTTGGCTACGCTTTTAGATTCGTGAGAATGGCCACAAGAACACCGGCTGCCCTTCGCGGGCGTCCCTCAGGTCCGCCCGGACCGCAAGTACTGTCACTACAGTCGGCATCATCACAATCTAGACTGCGATGGCTCGCTCGCCCGCCCGAGGAACTGCTCAACTCCACGAGACAGCATTTGTATCCACCGTCCAATTCACTGAGCAGACAGCATCGCGCGCGACAGCATGCCGCCTGATATCTCTCGGGCTTTGTATCCATTCTGCACCAGGACGCGTGTGGCGTAGTAAGCCCGCTGGGCAGAACGGCAGATAACGAGGATTTCACGGTCTCGGGGTAGCTCTTGCAGGCGCGAACGGAGCTGACCTATTGGGATGTTGATCGCGCCCGACACGCGCTCAACGGCTAACTCTACCGCCTCCCGCACATCGAGCAGGAACACGTCTTTGGTGTCCTCCCAATGGGCAAGCGGCATATCGCCTCGCAGCACGTCGGCGGCTACCATCCCGGCGAAGTTTACCGGGTCCTTTGCACTGCCGAACTGAGGCGCGTAGCAAAGCTCTGCCTCTTCAAGGTCGTAGACAGTCGCGCCCATTTGCATGGCCACCGCCAGCGCGCTGATGCGCTTGTCAACCGCGGGTCCGTCTTCGCCGAGCGCTTGGGCCCCGAGGAGAAGGCCGTCGGATTTGCGAAAGATGACCTTCAACCCCAGCATCTTGGCGCCCGGGTAGTATCCAGCGTGCGAGTTGGGGAACAGGTAGATCTTCTCGATATCCTTCTCACCGAGTTTCCTGAGTGTTTTCTCACTCGCGCCGGTCCAGGCGGCGGCGCCCCCGAACAACCCGATGATGGAAGTACCCTGAGTGCCGCGGTAGCGGGATTCGCGTCCGGCGATCACATCGGCTGCGATCCGGCCCTGCCGGTTCGCTGGCCCGGCCAATGCCACAAGGCTCCACTGGCCCGTGACGAAGTCCTTGACCTCGATGGCGTCGCCAACGGCGAAGATGTCCGGGTTGCTCGTGCGCATATGCTCGTCAACCCGAATGCCTCCACGAGCACCAATCTCCAGGCCGGCCGTCTTTGCAAGCGCCGTGTCGGGTCGCACTCCAAGCGCGAGGATTACGATATCAGCTGGATACACGCTGCCAGACCTAGTACTCACCTCTAACCCACCATCGTCGAGTTGCTTGAATCCGGCCACCCCGTCACTGAGTGCCAGCTTGATACCATTGCGTTTCAGATGTTCCTCGACAAGGCGGGCCAATTCCGGATCGAGTGGAGCCAGCACCTGATCGAGCATTTCGACGAGTGTCACTTCGAATCCGAGATGCGCCAGGTTCTCAGTCATTTCCAGACCAATAAAACCGCCGCCGATCACTACAGCACGCCTCGCCGGCTTCACAAACTGCATCCCGGAGTAGTTGTACATTCCCGCCAGGAAGGTCGTGCCCCGTTCGATCCACTCCCGGATCGTCCGCGCGTCCGGCACAGTTCTCACCTCAAATATCCCCGGCAGATCGATCCCGGGCAAAGTCGGACGGACCGAAGGAGCTCCAGGCGACAGCACAAGCTTGTCATACGCCTCCGTGGTGACCTCACCGGTCGCGCCATTGCGCAAATCAATGGTTTTCTTTTCCGGCGAGATGGAGATCGCCTCACAGTTAGTCCGAGCATCGATCGCGAACTGCGCACGGAACAGCTGCTCGTTCGCGACCATAAGACTCGATTCCTTCGGAATAACGCCTGATACGTGGTAAGGGAGTCCGCAGTTGGCGTATGAAACGTATGGTCCACGCTCGACCATGATGATTTCCGCGTTTTCATCCAGCCTGCGCAGACGAGCCGCGCAAGATGCACCGCCTGCCACTCCGCCAACGATGATGACCTTCATAGACTTGCCCATGGATGAGTGCCCGAAGACCGACTGCCGTTCTTATAGTTTGGTTTGCAACACTGCTGCAAAATCCAATTCGGCAGTTGACTTGTGTCAAGACCAGAGGCGGCAATCGACTATTTCGTAAATCGCTCCCGATTTGCGCCTCGTTCCATGAACGGCGACCTTTGACCTAAAACAAAGCTGTGTCAGTCACGGCGGGTATGAATGTCGGGTCAAAGAGGCAAGAGGCACGTCGATGTTAAGTGATCGCAAGGATCTCCGCAAAGCCAGAGCGACCCCTCTTGCCTCGATCTTCGGCAGCGGCTTTCTCGTGATCGTGCCAATTCTGTATGCTGCCGTCGGGCCCTATTCGGTGGTTGCCATGGTCGGCGTGTGTGCTCTCGCCTATGCGATGGGTTCTGTCATCCGTTTTAACATTCGCCACGCGGAGCCGCTTCATGCTGCGGGTACCATCTCCGACCGAACCGCACGTCATGAGCGGACGGCCAACCTTGCCCTGGTGCTCGCCTACGCAATCTCGGTGTCCCTATACATCCACATCCTTGCCGCTTTTCTCCTGGGTGGGGTTGGCATCAACACGCCCGTTAGGGAGAACATCGTTTGCGTTGTCATCATCGCGGCGATCGGCGCAGTGGGGCGGTTCCATGGACTCGACTTACTCCTGAAACTTGAGCGTGCGGCTCTTATTGTTACTGGGGTCCTCATTCTAATGCTGATTGTGGGCTTTGCAGCGTTCGACTGGCAGGCCTTCAAGACCGATACTCTCATTTGGCCCGTGTTACCCAAGCAGAACCTATGGACGGTCCTCACCGTTTTGGGCGGAACGCTTATCGTGGTGCAGGGCTTCGAGACTTCGCGCTACCTGGGTTCGGAGTTCAATGCGGAATTGCGCGTGTGGTCGTGCCGCAGTTCGCAGATCGTTTCGAGCGTCATTTATGTGCTCTTCGTCGCGGTGGCAACGCCGCTTATGCATTTCCTCGGCGACCAGGTTCAGGACAACGGGTTGCTTTTGCTTGCTGCAAAGGCGTCAGTTCTGCTTCCAATTCCGCTGGTAATCGCCGCAGTGCTCAGTCAGTTCAGTGCGGCAGTGGCAGACGTCGTCGCGGGCGGGGGCAACACGGCCGAATCCACCCAAGGCCGTATCGACGACCGGCATGCCTACGTACTGATCTGCGGCATCGCGGTCGTGCTGGGGTTCGTCTCCACACTCACGATTCTTTCATTGGCGTCCCGTGCCTTCGCTTTCTATTACTTCCTGCAGTGTCTCGTCGCAATCTCCGTCAGCAAGAGCACCGCGCAGAAAATGGCGATTAGCCTGTTAGCCGCAGCGCTCGCCTTTATCACTCTCTTCGCTGTTCCAGCGGGCTGAGCGACCTCGACCTAAGGCTGACCGAAAGGGTCGGAGCCGGGCCGTTGCAGACGCGCTCCGCACGACGCGCCAGCCGGCAACTCCTTCGCCAACGATGACCTTCATTTGACTTGTCCCTCCGATTACCAATCCCGTTTAGTGCTGCTGCTAAATCGGCACGCCCTTGGTAATTGACTTGAATCAAGCCGCGATCCGCAAATTTCTCCAAAATAATTACCAAATGGCCTCGGCGGTGGCCGTGCTGATCTTTCACTACAGGCTATTCACCCGAGTCTCGCTCCAACGACTGGCTTCTAACCGCGCGGGGAATGCAGTCAGGAACCTCCGAAATGAAGTGGCATATCCGGATCTTTGCTTTACTGTCGTTGGTTCTGTTCGTCTATTACTTGATCGCCGATCGCGTTACGCCGTACACGTCAAATGCGCGGGTGAAGGCGATCGTCATCGATATAGTGCCCGAGGTTTCTGGTTACGTTGCCGAGGTTACGGTAACCAACGGGCAGTTCGTCGAAACGGGCGACCTGCTCGCGCGCATCGATCAGAGGCCCTTTATTCTCGACGTGGAGCGTCTTCGGGCGGAGTTGCAATTGGCGATACAGTCCGTGGGGGCTGGATCGTCGGGGATCGAAGTTTCCGAAGCCAATCTTGCCAAGGCGCAGGCCAATCTCGACAATTTGAAGGTCCAGGGTGCGCGGGTCTTTCAACTGGAGCGGTCGGGAGACGTCGCAAAGGCGAAGGCCGACGATTCGCGCTCCCAGATACTAGCGGGCGAAAGCCAGTTGGCCGCGGCCCAAGCGGACCTTGAGCGCGTGAAGCGGCAGCTCGGCAATACGAGTGCAGACAACCCCCAGATCCGGTCTGCGACCGCCCAATTGGGCAAAGCCGAACTTGCCCTGCTCTGGACCGAACTGCGCGCGCCGGGGCGCGGCGTGGTTGTCGATCTGACGGTTGGGAAGGGCACTTTCGCTCAGGCGGGCAAGCCGTTGATGACCTTCGGGTCCTTGGACGAGATCTGGGTCGAGGCCTATCTGACCGAAAACAACCTCGGGCGGGTAAAGGCCGGCCAGCCGGTTGAGATTACCCTCGACGCCTATCCGGGCAGAATCTTCGACGGTGTCGTCAGCAGCATCACTTTGGGTGTTTCCACGGGCCGGGACGCCGCCGGAGGCTTGCCGCGCGCGCAGGACGAACAAGCCTGGATGCGCAATGCACAGCGCTTCCCCGTGCGCATCAAAATGGCAGGGTACGAGATCGGCAGCGAGAAGGGCGCTATCCGTCGCTTGATGAACGGACAGGCGGACGTAATCGTCTACACCGGCAAGAGCTGGCTCATGAATACCCTGGGGGCCGTCTGGATTCGCCTGAACGCCTGGTTGTCCTATGCCTACTGATGCAGCATCCGGCCCGGCCTCGGCAGGGCTCGATCCGGGAGGCATTTCGGCTTCCCCGATCGACGACGAGTCGGAGCGACGCACGCATGACAGACGCACGCTTCGGCTCGGGATAGGGGTCACAATCACCTTCCTGATCGCGATGCTCTACGATTGGACGCTGGCCTACCTTGCTCCGATCTTTGTCATCCCCCTGCTTAAGGCACCTGTTGGACCGTCGCTGGGCGCAGCGGCACGGATGCTTGTCGGAACGTTCGTGGTCTTCGCCGGCGGCTTGTGTTCGGCCGGACTTGCCCAAGTCTATCCGGCGTTCTTTCTGATGGCGCTTTTCCCGGCCCTGTTCCTGACGTTTCGCTTCTTGCTGCGGGGCGGCTCGGTCCTGATCACGTTGTTTGCCTTGTGCGGGTTGATACTTCTGCCGTTGATGGCCGGTACAAAGATCGAGATCGGTCGAAGCGTTGCCCTGTCTTTCGTGCAGAACATCGCCGTGTCGCTGGCGGTGACGATGCTCATGTATGCCCTGATCCCGCCACTGCAGACGGAGCCTGCGGCGAAGCCGAGGCCGGTACTGCCGCAGGACGAGGTGACACGGCGCGCGGCCCTGCTGACAATGATTACTGGGTCCTACGCCGTCCTCTATCTCTGCTTCGGCTGGAGCAATGTTCACACGCCGATCTATATCGCATTGTATGCGTCCAGCCTGGATTTGTCGCGCGGCAGCGCCGCCGCAAAGGGTATTCTTGCAGCGAACGTCGCGGCGGGTCTTCTGGCGATGCTTCTCTACCAGCTGACCCTGATGGCCCCTTATGTGCCCTTCGTCGCGGTTATGATTTTGACGGTGGATCTGGTCCTTGCCGGAATGATCCTTTCCAAGGCGCCTTGGGCTCAGCTTGCCAGTTTTGCGCTGAGCGTGCTGATGATCCTTTATGGGGATTCGATCCGACCCTTCAGCGATGGAGGGGGGGCCAATTTCCTCGACCGGTTCGGGGAACTTGCAATGGCGGCGGTATGGGCGATTGGGGCACTTACCGTCTTGGAAACTTATTTCCCGGGGAGATCAGCCGCAGTCGAGACCAACGAATGACCGCCGCGCGCGTCATCCCAGTACGATCGTTTGCCAGCCCTTGCCTCCGATCTGGTTCGCCGTCAGGTCGCCGTAATTGCCGTGACTGGCGGAACAAGCTCTCTTACAAAGATATCGCAACTGTCATTCCCAAAGTCGCGCTGACCCGGCGCTCCGTTGATCTGCTATCGTATTTGAGCAAAATCGGCGGCTTGGAAACTTAACCGCGCCCCAATCTGACATTCGTTGGATAACTAAGACGTTGTTCGAAAATTTGCTAATGCAACAACGCTGCTCATATCAGGAATACTGTTCCAAGCGAGTGCAAAGGCAGGAGTGCGCATGACTGATCGTTTTCGCGACAACGAGGGGCGCAATCGGTTCGAGCTCGATATTGACGGCATCATTGCCTTTGTCACCTACCGGAAATCGCCGGGCGCGATAACGCTCGTGCATGCGGATGTGCCGCCTGAATTAGGTGGACGAGGCGTGGGCTCGAAGCTCGGTCGCGCAACCCTCGATGCCGTGCGGGCGCAAGGACTGAAACTCTCCGTCGAATGCGACTTCATCCGGTCATTCATGAAGAAGAATCCCGAATTCAACGACCTGGTGGCGCCTGGCGAAGTGACGAACGTATATGCCGCGACCTACAAGGCCGGCTGTTTTTGTGGCGCGGTCGAGCTCGAGGTCACGGGCAAGCCCGTCTTTTCGGGATACTGTCATTGTCGTGACTGCCAAGCCTGGTCAGCCGCGCCGATCAATGCTTTCAGCCTGTGGAAGTCGGACAGCGTGCGTATTACCAGGGGCGAGGCTGATATTGGAACCTTTCATAAGACCGAAAATTCCTACCGCAAGTTCTGCAAGGTTTGCGGAGGGCATCTCATGACTGAGCATCCACGCATGCGACTTATCGATGTCTATGCCAATCTATTGCAGGGCTTCATCCATGAGCCGACGCTCCATGCGAATTACGGGAGCAAGATGGTTTCCGTCAGCGACGGGTTGCCAAAATTCCAAGATCTACCAGCCGAACTCGGTGGCTCGGGAGAAACTTTGGCGGATTAGTTCGCTTGTATGCTGATCTCTTGCGAATGAAAGGGATGTGGATTTAGGACAACCTGCTACCGGCCTAGTGCTCTTATTACGGAGTGATGCCCGAGGCCTTTGACGACTGACGTCAGCTTGTCGTGATCGGCCTTCATCAAGCGCTGCGAGTTCATTCAGCGGCATCGGGGCTTGCACCCTTGGCAACCCGGGTCATTCGCTTCTCATTCCTCGTCGCTGCGGATCATCATCAGCACTTTCCGCAACGCCTCAAAAATGACCGCAGTCGACCAACCAAACAACAACACGCCATTCATAGCCGTCATTGGTCCAAGCAGTTGCCAACGTTCCACGGGTATTACATCGCCATAGCCGAGTGTCGTGTAGTTTACAAAAGCGAAGTAGACGAGGTCAGTGCCTGCGGGCGCAACACCGACGATTGCGTACATCAATGTCCAGACGAGTACCTCGGCAAGGTGCGCGACCATCAAAACCGAGACGGTCACAATCATGGCGACGATCAATCGAAGCCATTGATATGAGGTTCCGATTGTTTTAGCGACGCCCGTCACTCTTATTACGACAACCATCACCAATGCATGAATTGCAATATTGCACATACTGACGGTGGCCCCCACGAGATATTGACGTAACATGCGTATCACTCCGTCGGCGCAGACCACGCGTCTTGCGTGTCGTTCGCTTTGATATCGGAATACTTCAAATGCTCTTTCGACACAGCACATCGCAATGGGCGATGTGATGGAGCACGCAGGCAAGAGGACGTGAACAACTGTAGAGCGCGCCAAACCCGAGTTGTTCAACGATGAATTGTTTCAAGCTCTGCGAGCTAGTGCCGTACTATCCGTGACGGCCTTTACCCCAACTAGAATGCGGATGAAAGCTATCGTTCACGCCCGCCCGAAGACTTGATTCGGATCAATATCCACCCCTTCCAGCAGCGGTAACGTTGGCTTAGCCATGCATCGCGGTGTCAGGGAATCCGAAAGCCGGAGAGTATGCCAAGCTTCCAACTGAGCCTTGTGTCGCCCGACAGGCTCTTGTTTGCGGGCGATGTCGATCAGGTTGACCTGCCTGGCGTCGAGGGCGATTTCGGCGTCCTCTCCGGTCACGCGCCGATCGTGGCAATGCTTCGGCCGGGGATTGTGACGGTGACAGCAGCGAGCGCCAGTGACAAGTTTGTCGTTTTCGGAGGCGTGGTCGAATTTTCGCAAGAACGTCTTATGATTTTGGCGGATTCAGCTTCACCTGTTGAAGACGTTGACCTAGCCGACCTTGATTCGCGGATCGAGGAGATGCAGCAAGGGTTGACTAAGGTCCAAGCTGGAGATGAGCTAGATCGCGCCATTGCGATGCTCGACCATTACAAATCCATCCGGATAAGCTTGGTGCCCGCCACCGCATTCTAAATTGTTTGCGACAAGTCTTCATCAACGGGAACCAAGATCATGACAACTTTCGATAAGCGCGAGCAGGGATTTGAGGCCAAATTCATCCACGATGAGGAACTGAGATTCAATGCTATGGCAAGGTGCAACAAGATGCTGGGCAACTGGGCTGCGGGGCAGCTTGGCCTAACGGGAGATGCCGCCGTCGCCTACGCGAATGAACTCGTCACTGAGAATTTGCAGAGTCAAACCGGTGAGGATACCCTGCGCAAGGTGTTAAAGGATCTCGCGCCCAAGGGCATCTCGCAGCAGCAGGTCGCTCAGAAGATGGATGAGTTTCTTGCCGCTGCGCTGCGGCAGATCCAGGCCGGCAACTAAGGCAGTAGTTTGCGCGCCGCACACGATCAGCGAGGGGAGCGGATGAAGCGGCCCCTTGACGACATCGTCAAACTATCCGGCATTTCAATACCGTTCAGCCACAAATTTCATTCGGCGCAAGGTGGCCTGGTCGTTGTATCGGTTCTTGTCCGACCTCTTTGGCAATTTGACCTTTTCCTGCGACATGCGCTTGTAGGGAACCGTTTTCAAAAGGTGAGAGATGCAGTTCAGCCGGGCGCGCTTCTTGTCTTCGGAGCGAACGACATACCAGGGCGCATGTTTCGAATCGGTGGCCTTTAGCATAAGGTCGCGAGCCCTCGAATAATCGTACCAGCGCCGATAGGACTCAAGATCCATCGGACTCAGTTTCCACTGCCGGACGGGGTCGTCGATCCTGGCAGTGAACCGTTTCTCCTGCTCGTCCATGCCGGCTTCGAGCCAGAACTTAATCAGGATGATCCCGCCGTCGACGACATATTTTTCGACTACCGGGCAAAGCTCGAGGAAGCGCCGGTGCTCTTCCTTGGTGCAGAAGCCCATGACGTACTCGACGCCGGCGCGGTTGTACCAGCTTCGGTCGAAGATCACGATCTCTCCAGCCGCGGGAAAATGCGCCACATAGCGTTGGAAGAATATCTGGGTTTTTTCCCGATCGGAGGGAGCGGGGAGGGCCACGGTTCGGAATACGCGCGGGCTCACTTTCTCGGTGAGAGCCCTGATTGTTCCACCTTTGCCGGCGGCATCGCGTCCCTCGAACACGATAATGACCCGCAGCCCCTTGGCGGTCACCCATTTCTGGAGATGGCATAGCTCGACTTGGAGCTTTCGCAGCTCCTTCTCATAGGGCTTTCGCTTCATCCTGGATTTCCTCGTCTGCTTTGGCCATCACTATCTTCCTCGTCGAGCGGCCCGGTGACGGGATGAACAAATCGCATCACCAATGGAGGGTTATGCCGATATCGCCTGGCATTCCGTCGGGAAAGTCAATGATTTGATAGGCAATCCTGTAGCCGCGCGGCTGCAAGTAGTCATGCCAAAGCTGGAAAATCTCGTTGGGTATTCCGGTCAGCGTTTTTTCCCAGCCAGGCTCCATTTGGTTGATTGCCCGACCGTGGTCTGTGCAAAGAATGTTCGGGAACCGGTAGACCTGAACCTCATGGAGTCCATTTCTCACGGCGCGCTGGATAATGGCCGAGGCGCGTTTGATTTTTTCGTCTTCGCTAAGGCCTGAAGGCTTGCTGAGTTCATCAATCAAAGCCTTCTTTTCTGCTTCGGCAGCCGCCACAATTCGCATGTGCTCTTCGGCTTTCTCAGCTTCCTTGAGGGCAGATTGTTTGCGGATCTCGTTCGCTGTAGGCAGCAATTCATCGATGCTCACCATGGCTGATCTCCTTACTGTTTTGAATTCAGACGGCGTGCTCATCTCATTAATATGACGTGCGCGCCGCACCGGACTTGAGCGAGATCAATGGGCTCAGCCCCATTGCACGCGATAAGCAAGAACGTCAGGTGATCTGAGGTGGGAAGCGAAGAATGACGAATGTCGACAAGCAGGCGTCGAGCGGTGCGCTCTTCGGTTTATTTGGTTCTGCCTTGGAATACATGATCGATGCGGGCCAGCGCGGCGTGTTGTTCATGGACGTCATGCGCCAGCGCGGCAACCAATACCGCGAGCATCTGGCCGAAACAGTTCCGCATGTCCTCGATTATGCAGCGGAGCTGGTGGTCGACGGACGCACGCTGAAGCGGCCGGTCTACATTCCTCCGACAAGCCTTGTTCGAGCAGCTTTCTTTCTATCATCTCAAGATGGTCTCAACCGACGCTCGATGTCTGCGTTTGGCACTTAGCAGACGTTCACTTGTGCACTGCCGATGTCCGCTTTTGAGGGGAGTGCGGACATCGCCGTCCCGCACGCGCCTGCTGGATTCATGAGTACAGGCCCTAGCCGTCCTGTCCGACAGCTGTTTTTCGTAAGGCCTCGCCCGATCGGCGGGGCCTTTTTCCTGCGTGATTGCCATCACAGTCGCCCGGTTCCCGGTATGACACCTTTCGCCCCGAGGAACACTAATGGGGGAAAGGTGACGACCATGAGCGCATTTCACAAAGCCAAGCTTGCCAGTCTGCTGATCGCCGGCCTCGTGCTGGCAACGCCCGCCGCGGCGAACACGTTTGACGGCGCGTGGAGCGTGCAGATCGCCTCGGCGAATTCGGCCTGCACCAATGGTGCTTCGGTTTCGATCGGCATCAACAACGGTCAGGTGGCTTCGAACACGTCAGCGGTTACAGCCTCCGGCCGAGTGGCCGAAGCCGGCATCATCAGTGTGACCTTGAGCACCGGCATCAAGCGCGCAGTCGGCTCCGGCCGGCTCAGCGGAACGTCCGGCTCCGGCACCTGGCGTGCGGCAATGTGCTCGGGCACCTGGACCGCGCAGCGCAACTGATTTCGCGACGCTACGCCGTCCTCACGCCGACGGCGCGACGTTGTACTCGGCGTCGGTGACGTGCTCCATCCAGGTGACAGCGCTGCCGTCGAGCGCTTCCTGCATGGCGATGTGGGTCATCGCGTTGTTCGGCGCAGCGCCGTGCCAGTGCTTTTCGCCCGGCGGAATCCAGACGACGTCGCCCGGCCGTATCTCGCGCACCGGGCCGCCCTTGGCCTGCACGCGGCCAACGCCTGAAATCACGTACAGGGTCTGGCCGAGCGGATGGGTGTGCCAGGCCGTTCGCGCGCCGGGCTCGAACGAGACGCGGTTGCAGGCGAGCCGTGCCGGCGCCGGGGCCTGGATGATCGGATCCTGCAACACGGTGCCGGTGAAGGAGTCCGCAGGAGCCCGGCGTGTCGGGCGGCTGCCGGCGAGATGGATTTGCATGGGCTTTCCTCTTGCTTGGCTTCGACATGTGCGCGGGTCGAAGTCCCAGCTACTTTGCATGGGGTTGTTTTCGATATTTTGGTTCGGGGGTCTTATTTCTTGCTGGCCGCGTAGCGCGCCTTGGTCTCGGCGTTCATGGGATAGAGGCCCGGCAGCGCCGCGCCATTGTTCACCTCGTTGACGATCCAGGCTTCCATCCGCTCCTGCTCCGGGCCTTCGGCCAGGATGGTGTCGAGCTGCGCCTGCGGGATCAGCACCGCGCCGTCCTGGTCGGCAACCACGATGTCGTTGGGGAACACGGCGACGCCGCCGCAGCCGATCGGCTCGCCCCAGCCGACGAACGTCAGGCCCGCGACCGACGGCGGCGCGGCATAGCCGTCGCACCACACCGGAAGGTTGGTGCCGAGCACGCCCTCGACGTCGCGCACCACGCCATCGGTGATCAGCGCGGTGACGCCGCGCTTGACCATGCGCGCGCACAGGATGTCGCCGAAGATGCCGGCATCGGTGATGCCCATGGCGTCGACCACGGTGATGCAGCCGGCGGGCATGGCCTCGATCGCGGTGCGCGTCGAGATCGGCGACGACCAGGATTCCGGCGTGGCGAGGTCCTCGCGCGCCGGCACGAAGCGCAGCGTGAAGGCAGGCCCCACCAGCCGCTTCTGGCCGGGATGCAGCGGCTTGGTGCCGCGCATCCAGACGTTCCGCAGGCCCTTCTTGAGCAGCACGGTCGTGATGGTGGCGGTCGAGATTTTGGACAGCGTGGCGATCTGCTCAGGCGTGAGGGACATCGAAAAAACGGGCTCCGGGAGGATAAGGAATTGGCGGCGCATCTTGCGAGGAAGCGCGGACGCGTCAAGGGTTTCGCGCCACCGCTACGGGCATTGCTGCCCATCGCGGCACGCCGATTAATCTGTTGTCTTGCAAGAACTTGCTCGCGGGAACGAATTCCCCTTCGCAGCGAAACGCGTTAGCCTGCAAACCCGTCCAGTTCCGAAAAGTCCATGGCCGCCATTCCAGCCCTGCCCCGCCTCCTGCCCAGCGGCGACCGCGCCATCACGGTGGAGTATTCCCGGGATATCGACGATGCCGCCAATGCGCGGGTGCTGGCGCTGGACCGGGCGCTGGCGCGCGCGCCGATCGAAGGCGTCACCGAGGCGGTGCCGACCTATCGCTCGCTGCTGGTGCATTACGATCCCGTGCAAATCGATTTCGACGCGCTGAGCGCGCGGCTGCTGGCGCTGGCGCAGCTGCCGGCCGATGCCGGCTCGCGGGCGCGGCGCTGGCGCATCCCCGTCGCCTATGGCGGCGAACAGGGCATCGATCTCGAGGATGTCGCCAAGGCGCTGGGCATCACGCCGGATGACGTCGTGGCGCGGCACGTCGCCGGCAATTACCGCGTGGCGATGATCGGCTTCACGCCGGGCTGGTCCTATCTCAGCGGGCTCGACAAGTCGCTGCAGATGCCGCGGCGGCAGGATCCGCGGCTGATGACGCCTGCGGGGACCATTTCCATCGGCGGCGTGCAGGCGGGCGTGCAATGCATCGCCGGACCCAGCGGCTGGCACCTGTTGGGCTGCACGCCGGTGCGCACCTATCAGCTTCACCGCGATCCCACTTTCCTGCTCGAACCCGGTGATTACGTTACCTTTTCCCGCATCGATGTCAGGACTTATACGGAGCAGTTGCGGGCCGCCGAGGCCGGCGAGATCGTCGCCGAGTTGGTGGCCTGATGCCAAAGCTCGTCGTCACATCGATTGGTCCCGCAAGCTCGGTGCAGGATGCCGGACGTCCGGGTGCGCAGCGCTACGGCCTGCCGCCGAGCGGCGTGATGGATCGCCTGTCGCTCGCGGCAGCCAATGTGCTGGTCGGCAACGCGCCGATGGCTGCAGCGATTGAACTCGGCCCGTTCGGCGCGGCCTTCACGGCGCGCGGCGGGCCGGTGCGCGTGGCGCTGTCGGGGGCGCAGCGCAATGCCGATATCGCCAAGCATCCCGTTGCGTCGGATACATCGATGACGATTGCCGAAGGCGAGACGCTGACCTTAGGTTTCGCCCGCAATGGCTCGTTCAGCTATCTCGCGATCGAAGGCGGAATCGCGGGCGAAGCGGTGTTCGGCAGCCTGTCGGTCAACGCGCGCGCCGGGCTCGGCAGTCCCTACCCGCGCCCGCTGCAGGCCGGCGATGAGCTGGACGTTGCTGCAGCGAGCGGCACGCCGGAGCGCCGCATCGAGTTGCCGGCGACGCCGGACGCGCCGATCCGCGTGGTGCTGGGGCCGCAGGACGACGAGTTTTCCGACGAAGCCAAGGCGCTGTTCCTCGCCAGCGAGTGGAAGATCTCGGCCACCAGCGACCGCATGGGCTATCGGTTGGAAGGCCCCGTCATCAAGCATCTGCACGGCCACAACATCGTTTCCGACGGCACCATGAACGGCAGCATCCAGGTGCCCGGCAATGGCCAGCCGATCGTGCTGATGCCGGATCGCGGCACCACCGGCGGCTATCCCAAGATCGCCACCGTCATCTCGGCCGATTTCGGCCGCTTCGCGCAGATCTCCGCCGGCAGAAGTTTTCGCTTCAAGGCGGTCAGCATGGCGGAGGCGCAGGCCGAGGCGAAGAAATTCGCGGAACTCATTCGCGGCCTCCCCGATCGCCTGCGCGCGATCAACTCTACCGAATTCAACATCGAGGCCCTCGCCGATGCTAACGTGGCGGGCCACGCCGTGAGCGCGGTGGATGCCGGAACCTGGCATCCATTCGCCCATTCAGAAAGCGAGCAAGCACCATGAAGACAGTCGATCTCAACTGCGATCTCGGCGAAGGCTTTGGCGCCTGGGAGATGGGCAACGATCCCGCGATGATCGAGCTTGCGACTTCGGTCAACATCGCCTGCGGCTTCCATGCCGGCGATCCCGATATCATGCGCAAGACCGTTGAACTTGCGAAAGCGCGCGGCGTCGGCGTCGGCGCGCACCCCGGATATCGCGACCTGCACGGCTTTGGCCGCCGCCCGATGCCGGGCCTGACATCACGGGAGATCGAGAACCTGATCGCCTACCAGATCGGCGCGCTGCAGGCGATCGCGACCGCGGCCGGCTACAAGGTCACACACGTCAAGGCGCACGGCGCGATCTCCAACGTCGCCTGCGAGGACGACATGACGGCCAAGGCGATCGCCGACGGCATCAAGGCGGTCGATCCCAATCTGATCTTCGTCGTGCTCGCCAATTCGAAGCTGGTGAAGGCCGGCGAGAATGCCAACCTGCCGATGGTGCACGAGGTGTTCGCCGACCGCGCCTACGAGGACAACGGCAACCTGGTGTCGCGCAAGAAGCCGGGCGCGGTGCTGCACGATGCGAAGGCGATCGCCGATCGCGTGGTGCGGATGGTGCAGGACGGCGCGGTGGTGTCCGTCACCGGCAAGGTGATCAAGATGCGTACCGACACGGTCTGCATCCATGGCGACACACCCGGTGCGGTCGAGATTGCGCGCGGTATCCGCGCGGCGCTGAAAGCCGCTCAAATTGACGTGGCGCCGTTCAAGAAGCCCAATTGAATCTGGCGGCTAGCGAGCGAGTCTCGAGTCGCGCCTGAAACGCGCGCACGGACGATTGAGAAATTGTTAAGGGTCTTCCTAAAGCCAAACTTTCCGAATGGTTGATAGGCGTAGCTTTCTATCCCTTAACGTCCTCACGGGTTTGAAAGCATGTTTCGCAAATCTGCCTCGCTGCTGATTGCCGCCATTGCGGTTGCAGCCCTTCCCAGCACCGCCTCCGCCTTCTGTGAGAGCTGCTACATTCCGCCGCCGCAGCCCTGCACGACCTGCTACCAGATGCAGACCGTCCCGCCGCAATACCGCACGGTGCAGGAGACCGTGATGGTCGCTCCGGGCGGCACGATCGCGCACCGCACGCCGGCGCAATATCGCACCATCATGGTGCCGAAGACGGTGATGGTCGCGCCGGAAGGCGTCGCCTATCAGCACATCCCGCCGCGCTATGCCACGCAGCAGCGCGTCGAGATGGTCTCGCCGGGCTATTCCTATTACGCGCCGGTAGCCCCGCGCTGCGCGACCTGCGGCTACTGAGCGTCTGAGAATTTCGGAAATTGGTCGTCGCCGGGATTTCCCGGCGGCGGCTTTTTCGCGTCAGAACGGATGCACCGAGAGCGAGCCGACAACGACGGCCGCGATCAGCGCAAGCGAGCTGTAGATCGCAATCGTATGCAGCCGCCGCTCGATCCGCGAAGACATGACGCGCGCTCTGAAGTGAAGGCGGGCCTCCGCCGATAGGTGCTGCACGGTCGATCTCCAACGCTGCATGTGCGCAATATGGAAGATCGATCGGCGCCGGATGCAATATGCGCACGAAAATAGCGATATTGCCGCTTCCGCAGGCTTCGGTTTCAGCCGAACTCTTCTACGGCCCGAAGTCGTCCGAGAATATTCTTCGCCACGATTGGGCCCGGATTGGACCTAATAGTGACGTCCCCCTGGAACCGGTCCCTTTCAGTCTTTCCGGCGCCTGATTGAAAATGCCGCCAGATGGCCCGCGATATCATCGGGATTGAACGGCGGTCCCGCGAAGGCGCCGATCGCATCGGAAGCCCCGGCGGACTGCGCGCCGCGTCCCAGCGCGGCATCGTAGAGGTCGGGCCGGAATACGCCCATGGCAGTCTGCAGCGCTTCCTCGCTGTAGGCGGTCTGTCCCCAGCGCACCATCTGGGCGTAGAGCCAGGCAGCCTGCACGGGCTGCGGCCGCGCCGCCCCTTCCCGCCCCACCAGCAGGTATCGGCTGCTCTGCCGCATGGTGGCATCGGGTGAGACCTTCAGACGTCCATCGAGCGTACGCTGGATGACTTCCGCCTTGACGCCGATCCGCTCGGGTTGAGCCAGGATCTGCGCCGCTTCGGCGCGATTGTCCGGCTGTTCGATGAACTCGGCGGCACGCGACGCAGCGCGGACCAGCGCGGCCACCACGTCCGGATGCTTCTCCGACCAGTTCTGGCGCAGCGCCAGAACCTTCTCGACGGCACGCACCAGGATGTCGGACACGAAGTGCAGGATATGGCCGATGCCGAGATCGACCGCGACCGAATTCCAGGGCGCGCCGACACAGAACGCATCGACCTGGCCGCTGGCGAGGCTGTCCACCATGTAGGGCGGCGGCAGCACCACGAGCCGCACGTCCTCGTCGGGATCGACCCCGCCCGCCGCCATCCAGAACCGCAGCTGATAATTGTGGGTGGAGAACGGAAACGTCATGCCGAAGGTCAGCGGCTCGGCGCCGCTCTTCTTCCGCTTGGCGACGACGCGCGCCAGCGCCGTGGCGGTCACCATCGGGTCAAGACGGTCGCCGTCGATCTCGGCCATGATCGCCGCATGCAGTGCGGGCGAGACCGTGATCGCATTGCCGTTGAGGCCGAGGTTGAAGGGGGCCACGATCGGCACCTTGATATGGCCGAGCCCGAGGCTGGAGGCGATCGCCACGGGCGCCAGCAGATGCGCGGCATCGAACAGGCCGATGTTCAGCTTGTCGCGGACGTTCGACCACGACACTTCCCGCACCAGCGTGACGTCGAGACCTTCGGCGCTGGCAAATCCCTTGTCGACGGCGACAATGAGCGCGGCCGCGTCGACCAGCGGAATGAAGCCGATACGAAGGGGCGTACTCATTTCAGCATCTCCGACGCGGTCAGGATCGACTGGGCGATCTCGCTTATTTTCTTCTTCTCGCGCATCGCGGTGGAGCGGAGCAGCACATAGGCCTCGTCTTCGGTGAGGCCTTTCACCTTCATCAGGATGCCCTTGGCGCGGTCGATCACCTTGCGGTCTTCGAGCGCGGATTTCGCCCGGTCGAGTTCGTCCTGCAGCTTGGCAAAGGCATTGAAACGGGAGATGCAGAGATCGAGGATCGGCTTGATGCGCTCCTTCTTCAGCCCGTCGACGATATAGGCGGATACCCCGGCCTCGACGGAGGCCTGGATCGAGGCGGCGTCGCTCTGGTCGACGAACATCGCGATCGGCCGGCGCACGGCGCGGCTGACCTGGAACATCGCTTCCAGCACGTCACGGCTGGGGTTTTCGAGGTCGATCAGGATGACATCGGGGTCGACGCGCAAAAATCTGCGCCAAAAGGCTCTGCATTTCGCTGATGTGAACGACATCGGTAAAGCCCGCCTCCCGCAATCCCTCCTCCAGGATCGCGGCACGGATCGGGCTCTCGTCAACAATGACGATTTTCGGAGACAATTCGGCGCTCATCGTTCACTCTTAACCCGGCCATGCATGCATAACCCACGCCAGACGCCGCGGCAAACCCTTGTATTTGCGGGCAAATGGGACTAGCTCCAGCCCATCAATCAGGCAGTTTCGGACATGCAGCAGGCCAACGCGCCCAAAGTCAGCTTTGTTTCGCTTGGGTGCCCCAAGGCGCTGGTGGATTCCGAGCGGATCATCACCCGCCTGCGCGCCGAAGGCTATGAGCTTGCGCGCAAGCATGACGGCGCCGACCTCGTCATCGTCAACACCTGCGGCTTTCTCGACAGCGCCAAGAAGGAATCGCTCTCCGCCATCGGCGAGGCCATGGCCGAGAACGGCAAGGTGATCGTCACCGGCTGCATGGGCGCGGAGCCCGAGCAGATCGAGGCCGCCTATCCCGGCGTGCTCTCGATCACCGGCCCGCAGCAGTATGAAAGCGTGCTGGAGGCGGTGCACCGCGCGGTGCCGCCGGCGCACAATCCGCACCTCGACCTGGTGCCGCCGCAGGGCGTCAAGCTGACACCGCGGCACTACGCTTACCTGAAGATTTCGGAAGGCTGCAACAACCGCTGCAGCTTCTGCATCATCCCGAAGCTGCGCGGCGATCTGGTGTCGCGCCCGGCCAATGACGTGCTGCGCGAAGCCGAGCGGCTGGTGAAGGCCGGCGTCAAGGAATTGATGGTGATCTCGCAGGACACCTCGGCCTATGGCGTGGATATCAAATACGCTGCGAGCCAATGGCAGGGCCGCGAGGTTCGCGCAAAATTCTTCGATCTGGCGAAAGAACTCGGCGAGCTCGGCGCCTGGGTGCGGCTGCAATATGTCTACCCCTACCCGCACGTCGATGAAGTCATTAGCCTGATGACCGAAGGCAAGGTGCTGCCCTATCTCGACATCCCCTTCCAGCACGCCAGCCCCGACGTGCTGAAGGCAATGAAGCGGCCGGCGGCGCAGGAGAAGACGCTGGCGCGGATCAAGGCGTGGCGCGAAGCCTGCCCCGATCTGACCTTGCGCTCGACCTTCATCGTCGGCTTCCCCGGCGAGACCAATTCCGACTTTGCGTACCTGCTCGACTGGCTGGAAGAGGCCGAGATCGACCGCCTCGGCTGCTTCAAGTACGAACCGGTCGCGGGTGCTGCGTCGAATGCGATCGGCAACCCCGTCCCCGACGAGATCAAGCAGGAACGCTGGAACGCGCTGATGGCGCGGCAGCGGAAGATTTCCGCGCGCCGTTTGAAGCGCAAGGTCGGCACGCGCCAGCAGGTGATCGTCGACGAAGTCGGACCGACGGTGGCAAGAGGCCGCTCAAAGGCCGATGCGCCTGACATCGACGGCGCGGTCTATTTGTCGAGCCGCCGCCCGCTGAAAGTCGGCGAGATCGTCACGGCGAAAATCGAGCGCGCCGACGAGTACGATTTGCACGGCAGCGTCGCGGGATTTTAAGGCGGATCCTGTTGTTTTAACATACTGATTTAATTGAACTGCTGGCGTCATTGACAACCCCGCCGCGCGTCGGCACCGCGATGAGACGGCAGCGGGATGCTTTGGCTACCAATACCCTAGAACAAAGCACGTATTGCGGTTATTATTTCAAACGATAATCATAGATTGTGCAATACCAAGGCATAGAGTCGTCATAGGGGGATGAGATGATGTCGAAGCTAGCGGCATGTGCCGTGACCGTTTTCTTGCTGGCGGAACCGGTCACAGTATCGGCCCAGCAGAATCTCGCTCCGACTGTTTTCGGTGACAAGCACCAAAGCGAGTACGGAAATTTCTCGCACTGGTCAGCGGTCTTTCAAAAGGATCCCACCCGAATTGAAATTGAATACGCGGTTTGTAACTTCGACAAAGCGACGGCGCTCATCTACCGGTGGAACGGACCAAATATAGGCGTTGGCGATGGCGGCACGCTACCCGTTGGCAAATGTCATATCCTCCGGCGAGATGTCGCGGCCATCGAGCACGACCGGAGCGCATTCATCGCCTTTACGCAGGCAGGCCGCAAGCATCCGGCGCCGGCTCATCTTTCAAAAATCGAAGTGCTGCCTCCAGGGGTCGTGGGGGTATTGCCGCGCGTCATCACAAACTCGTTGCGGACGTTTTACGGACCGGAAGCTAACAATTCGCAACCGAGCCTCGCCGATCTCGTTGTGACCCAATTCCGGGATCAGAAGAATGGCGAAGTACAGCACATCATCAACTGGTACCCACCGACGGTCTCGCTGGCGATCGGAATCACGGCATTCGGAGGCGTACAACCCGACGGATTAGCGGGCACAATGAAAGCCGCGGGT
This sequence comes from uncultured Alphaproteobacteria bacterium, assembly GCA_963726865.1. Classification (GTDB taxonomy): domain Bacteria; phylum Pseudomonadota; class Alphaproteobacteria; order Rhizobiales; family Xanthobacteraceae; genus Bradyrhizobium. Next base: position 43,682 of record CAVSEE010000024.1, read on the forward strand.
TACAACGTCGAGGTGTCGGACCTCAAATCCGTGCTGGCCGACTCGAGCCTGCAATTTGTTCCGCCCGAGAGACTGAGGCAGCCAGTTATCCTGCTCACCAAAACGGATAAATCTCCGCCAGTACTGCAACTCAGGACAGGTGAAGGTACGCAGGTTATATCAAGTTCGAACGCGATGCTGATCGACACGGCATCAAGGAAACTCGTGTCAGATGTCGAGATCAGCGTCTTCGGCAAGTAGTGAGATTTCTGATGACGGGCGTCGGCGCATCACAGTCATCTCGCCTCTTCAAGATCATCGGCTGGCTGGTCGGGTTGGTTTACTCCATTGCATTTCCGAAAGTCATTGCGCCGATGAGTTTGTCAATGTCATTTGATGTTAGCGGTGCGCTCTCAGGAGCAGTTGGCTTTTCCGGAATGGTCTGGTTCCTCAGCAAAAGAAACGTGAATGGACGCAAAAAGCTTTTCGTCGCTTTGGGGGCACTGGTAATGGCGATCGTTCTGGGAAGTTTTTACCGGAACGTGCTCCTTGCCGTTGAGAATGTCACGCCCGATACTTGGACTAAGATTCTGGAGTTAGCGCTCTACTGCGGCACTTGTTTCAGCGCTGGCGTTGTTCTTTCATACGTCTACTGGTACGGCGGCGCGAAGGTCATGGATATGTTCAACAGGTGACGTCGGCTCGCGCAGCCACAACCGTCATCGCACCAAAGGTGCTGGAGCTTGGGGATTGCTGACCACCCACCCACCGCCGATGAGAACGGGCTTTCCGTTAACGCCTATCAGCGACAATCCCGCGCTTGTCGTACCGGCTATTGCGGCAGCGATGAGAATCTTTGCGATCCACCGGCCGTTTTCAGATTGAAATGCGCGATGAAACATTGTTCCGCCTTGCAAGGTCGGCTTGATTCCGGCCCGGAAAGGGTAAGGTACATTAGGCGTCTTGTCCAAGCTCTTGTCGCGGGAACTGATCCATCAGGCCTAGGCCCCGCTTGACAACACGCGTCATCCGGCGGTATGAGCGCGGCCCATGATGTCTTACCGGACCATCCAGCGCGCCGCCGACCGCCGTCGTACCCACGACGATGCGGGCGCGCGCCATGTCCGACGACTAAGCTGAACCGATAGATCAGCCCAGTTTTCGAGAAGGCCGCACCCGCAAGGTGCGGCCTTTTTGCGTTTCTGCCCGCTGTTTCACCCCAAAACCCAAGAGGAGATCGACATGACCAATGCCACCCATTCTTTCGACGCGCTGATGGACATCACCGCGCGCCCGCAGGTCGTGTTCGTGCGCGGCAAGGGCAGCTATCTCTGGGACGACAGCGGCAAGCGCTATCTCGACTTCGTGCAGGGCTGGGCGGTGAATTGCCTCGGCCATTCGCCGGACGCGATCGCGGACGCGCTTGTCGTGCAGTCGGCGGCGCTGCTGACGCCGAGCCCGGCCTTCTACAACGCGCCGAGCCTGAAGCTGGCCAACGCGCTGGTCGAGAAGAGCTGCTTCGACCAGGTGTTCTTTGCCAACTCCGGCGCGGAAGCCAACGAGGGCGCGATCAAGCTCGCGCGCAAATACGGCGCGCTGCACAAGAATGGCGCGCATGAGATCATCACCTTCGAGGGCGGCTTTCACGGCCGGACGCTCGCGACCATGTCGGCCTCCGGCAAGAAGGCGTTCGAGCCGTTGTTCGAGCCGAAAGTTGCGGGCTTCCGCAAGGCAAAACTCAACGATCTCAACTCGGTGAAGGCGCTGATCACACCCTCCACCGTGGCGGTGATGCTGGAGCCGATCCAGGGCGAAGCCGGCGTCTGGCCTGCGACCGATCAGTTCTTGCAGGAGCTGCGCGCGCTGACGAAGGAGCACGGCCTGCTCCTGATCTTCGACGAGATTCAGACCGGCGTCGGCCGCACCGGAAAGCTGTTTCACTACGAGCATGCCGGGATCGAGCCCGACATCATGACGCTCGGCAAGGGCATCGGCGGCGGCGTGCCGCTCGCGGTGCTGCTGGCGACGGAAAAGGCTTCCTGCTTCGCGCATGGCGACCAGGGCGGCACCTTCAACGGCAATCCGTTGATGTGTGCCGCGGGGTTTGCCGTGCTTGAACAGGTCAGCCAGCCGGAATTCCTGAAAGCGGCAGTTGATACCGGGCAATTTCTCGCGAGCGAACTGCAAAAGCTCGCGGCACGGCACGGCCTCGGCGACGTCCGCGGCCGCGGGCTGCTGCTGGCGCTCGACCTGAAACTGCCGATTGGCGCCTCGATCGTGGCGCAAGCGTTCCAGGCCGGGCTGCTGCTCAACTCGCCGCAACCGGACGCATTGCGCTTCATGCCGGCGCTCAACGTCACGCGGGCGGAAATCTCGGAAATGATCGATGGTCTCGACGCGATCTTGACCGAAGCCGGCGTGGCGAGGCGGGTCGCATGAGCCACAACGGGAGCCGCGCGGCGTTGCTCGCGCGGCTCTCCGCCTCACGTGGAGAGCCGGACGTGACCAGACCCGATGCGGAAATCAGATTGCTCACCTGCGCCGATGCCGTGGCTTACAGGGAGATCCGCCTCGAAGGCCTGCGCCAGAACCCGGAAGCGTTCGCCTCGACCTTCGAGGATGAGCATGAGCGGCCACTGGACTGGTTCAGAGAGCGGATCGCGCAGTCGCAAATCTTCGGCGCGGTCCTCGTGCAAAGGCTGGTCGGCGTCGTCGGGCTGCGCCCGCATGACGACGCCAAGCAGCGCCACAAGGCCATGGTCTGGGGTATGTATGTGCGGCGTGAGGCCCGCCAGTATGGCATCGGCGAACGTCTCGTCGATGCCGCCGTGGCGTACGCGTCCGGTCATGTCGAACAGCTTCAGCTAGCCGTCGTCACCGAGAACGAGGCTGCGCGCCGACTGTACGCAAAGGCGGGGTTCATCGAGTACGGCCATCAGATCAACGCGCTGAAGTACGGCGGCCGCTACTATGACGATATCCTGATGGTGAAATTCCTCGGGCGCTAGCGTGACGAGAGACTACGGCCGCAGGATCACTGCGCCGGTGGTCGCCCGGCTCTCGAGATCGGTATGCGCCCTCGCCGCGTCCTTCAGCGCATAGGCGTGGTTGATCGGCACATGCAGCTTGCCATTGATGACGGCGGAGAACACGGTGTCGGCGCCTTCGAGCAGTTCCTTGCGGGTGGCGATATAGTCGTTGAGCTTCGGCCGGGTCGCAAACAGCGAGCCGTGGTTGTTGAGCTCGGCAATCGCAAAGGGCGGCACCGGTCCCGAGGCGTTGCCGAAGCTGACGAACATGCCGCGCCGCTTCAGGCACGACAGCGATCCCGGGAAACGTGGTCTTGCCGACGCCGTCATAGACGACATCGCACAATTCGTTGCGGCTGATCTGCTTCACCCGCTCGACGAAATCCTCTTCATTGTAGTTGATGACGTGATCGCAGCCATTGGAGAGCGCGAGCTCCGCCTTGGCCTTGGAGCCGACGGTGCCGATCACATGGGCGCCGAGCGCCCTCGCCCACTGGCAGGCCAAGCAGGCCGATGCCGCCGGCCGCGGCGTGGATCAGCACGCGGTGATGCGGTTCGATCTTGAAGGTCTTGTGCAGGAGATACCAGACCGTCAGCCCCTTGAGCATCAGCACCGCGCCCTGCTCGTAGGTGATGTGGTCGGGCAGCTTGACCAGCTTGTCCCAGGGAATGTTGCGTTCGGACGCGTAGCCGCCGAGATTGAAATAATAGGCGACGCGGTCGCCCGGATGGAAATTCGTCACGCCGGGGCCTACCGCAATCACCTCGCCTGCCGCCTCGTTGCCGGCGATGAACGGCAAACCCGGCGCCTTGTAGAGCCCGGTGCGGAAATAGACGTCGATGAAGTTGAGCCCGACGGCGTGCTGGCGAATGCGGACCTCGCCCGGCCCCGGTGCCGGCACATCCACGCTCTCGTAGGTCAGGACCTCCGGGCCCCCGACCTTGTGCACGCGGACGGCCTTCGTCATGGCTGTTTCTCCCTGTTCGTTCGATTTGAACCGAACGCCTGCGGGCAGGCCTTGTCAACCAAGGCCCGCCGACCGCTGCCTATTTCCTGACCTTCCGCCGGTTGCGCTTGGCCAGCACGTTGAAGCACTCGACCGCGGCCGAGAACGTGATCGCAAAGTAGATATATCCGCGCGGGATATGGAACTTGAATCCGTCGGCCACCAGCGCGACGCCGATCAGCACCAGGAAGGCCAGCGCCAGCATCTTCGTCGTCGGATGTTCCGCAACAAAGCGCGCCACGGGGCCGGAGGAAATGTACATGATGACGCAGGCGATCACGACGGCGGCGACCATGATCTCCAGATCCTGCGCCATGCCGATCGCGGTGATGATCGAGTCGAGCGAGAACACCATGTCGATGACGATGATCTGCATGATCACCCAGAAGAACGCGTTGCGCGGCCGACTTCTCGTCATGCTCGCCCTCATCCGCCTCGACCTCGGCATGAATCTCGTGGGTCGCCTTCGCGATCAGGAACAGGCCGCCTGCGATCAGGATGATGTCGCGCCATGACAGCGCAACGTCCTTCACGGTGATGACCGGCTCGGTCAGACCGATCAGCCAGACCAGCAGGCTGAGCAGGACGATGCGGAACACCAGCGCGAGCAGCAGTCCGATCTGCCGCGCGCGTGTCGCCTGCGGTTCGGGAATGCGCGCCACCAGCACCGAAATGAAGATGACGTTGTCGATGCCGAGGACGATTTCCAGCGCCGTCAGCGTCAGCAGCGCCGCCCAGGCTTCCGGGCTGGTCAGGAGCTCGATCATGCCTTCAACGATCCGATGAAGCGGATGGCGGCGTTGCTGCCGAGGACATAGGCCCCGATGGCGCACAGGCCGAAGATGATCGGCAAGCCCACATCGAAATCGTAGACCAGCGCGATCATGGCCAGCACCGTCCAGGCCGCCAGCAGCCACAAGGTCAGCCAGCGCAGGCGGACGACGCGGAAGGGATGCAGCACATGGATCGGCACGAAGGTCAGCACGATCAGCCCGGCGACGATGAACGTTGCGAGCGTGGGCGGCAAGTGCAGCAGGAACAGGTAGAACGCCACTGCGTTCCACAGCGCGGGAAAGCCGCGAAAGCAATTGTCGGCGGCCTTCATGCGGCGGTCGGCAAAATAAAGCGCGCTGGAGACCACGATGCCGACACCCAGGACCGGCGCGGCGAGCGGCAGCAGCAATTGACCGGCTGTGATCGCGTAGGCCGGCACGAACACATAGGTCAGGAAGTCGACCACGAGATCGAGGATGTCGCCCGACCAGTTCGGCTGCAGCCGCATCACGTCGAGCCGCCGCGCAATCGGGCCGTCGATCGCGTCGATGACGAGCGCAACGCCGAGCCAGGCGAACATGTTGACCCAATGTTCGCGCACCGCCTCCAGCATCGCGAGCAGCGCGACGCCTGCGCCGAGCGCAGTGAAAATGTGCACGGAAAACGCCGCGGCGCGTCGCTGCGACGTGGATTGTGACTGTAACGGAGGGCTAGGCTGGTCCATGGATCGGGCAGTGCTATCAGGATTTCCGGGTTTTTGCACACCGGCGGTTGCGGCCTTCGGCCGCGTAACTTTCTGGAACCATTTCACTCCTTTGGAGCCTTGAAATTACCGCCGCCGGCGTCAATTGTCCCTGTCATGGATGATGCTTCCATGACGTTTGACGCAGTCGTTGTCGGCGGCGGCCCCGCCGGGCTCATGGCCGCGATTGCGCTCGCGCAAACCGGGGCGACAATCGCCCTGCTTGCCCGCCGTGCGCCCTATTCGGACAACCGCACCACGGCACTGCTGGGCGCCTCCGTCGACCTGCTGGAACGGCTCGACGTCTGGCCACGCTGCCGCGAGGCTGCCGCGCCGCTGAGGGTGATGCGGCTGGTCGACGACACCGGCCGCCTGATCCGGGCGCCGGAGGTCCGCTTCGTCGCCGAGGAGATTGGCCTCGACCAGTTCGGCTACAATGTCGACAACCGCACACTGGTCGACGCCCTGGAAGCGCGCGCAGCCGAGCTGCCGAACCTCACGCGACTGGACGACGAGGCTGAGACCGTCGTCCCGGACGAAGCGACTGTCGTCATCGGCACCCGCACGGGCAAATCGCTGGAGACCCGGCTGGTAGTCGGCGCCGACGGCCGGCAATCGCTGTGCCGCGAGGCCGCCGGGATCGAGGTGCGGCGGCGCGATCTCAACCAGGCTGCGCTGACCTTCAACATCAGCCATTCGCGGCCGCACAACAACATCTCGACAGAATTCCATACCCCGCAAGGGCCGTGCGTCTTCGTGCCCCTGCCTGGCAATCGCTGCAGCGTGGTCTGGGTCACTTCGCCCAATGAGGCCGAGCGGCTGCTGGCGCTTTCCGAGCAAGAACTCTCCGATGCCGTCGAGAAGCAGTCGCACTCGATCCTTGGCCGCACCACGGTCGAGCCCGGCCGGCACAAATTCCCGCTTGCGATCGAGCGGCCCGCAGAGATCGCCAAACATCGCATCGCGCTGGTCGGCGAATCCGCGCATGTGGTCCCGCCGATCGGCGCCCAGGGCCTCAACATGGGCCTGCGCGACGCCGCCGATCTCTCCGACATCGTTCGTGAAGCGCTGAGCCTCGGCGAAGACCCGGGCGCGCCCCATGTCCTTGCCCGCTATGCTTCCGCGCGGCGCGCCGATGTCGCCAGCCGCACCTTCGTGATCGATCTTGCCAACCGCTCGCTGCTGTCAGACTTGCTGCCGGTGCAGACGGCGCGCGCCGCCGGCTTGCATCTCATCGGCGCGATCGGCCCGCTGCGGCGTCTGGCGATGCGCGAGGGACTGGCGCCATCGTGGCGCGCGAACTCGTGATCGCTTCGCGTTGTCTCAATCTGCCTTAGAAGTAACCAACCACGATCCGGCCGAAATAGTGAATTGCCGGGTCGACGAGACCGGTCCAGCCGAACGCGATTTTCTCCAGCGATTCCGGAAATTTGGCCGCAAGCTCTTGCGACGGCACAAAAGGTTAATTCATCTACATGCCCCTAGCATCAGCCACAATCATGGTCTATCGACGAAGCCATGATTAAAGCGCGTACCGCCAAATTCCAGATCGGTCAGATCGTCCGCCACCGGGTGTTCTCCTTCCGTGGCGTGATCTTCGACATCGATCCTGAATTCAACAACACCGAGGAGTGGTGGCTGTCGATTCCGGAAGAGGTGCGCCCGCACAAGGACCAGCCGTTCTATCATCTGCTCGCGGAAAATTCGGAGACCGAATACGTCGCCTACGTCTCCGAACAAAATCTGCTGCCGGATGATTCCGGCGAGCCGATCCGGCATTCGCAGGTCGCCGAGATCTTCGTGAAGGACAAGTCCGGCACGTATCGTCCGCGCAACCCTTCATTGAATTAGGCGGCCACTCCCGAAACAAAAAAGGCGCCCGAGCGGGCGCCTTTTTCGTTTGGACGGTCGAGCGACCTACTTCGCGGCCGGATTGGCCGGCGCACCACCGGCAGGCTGGTTCTGCTCGAGCTTCTTGCGGGCTTCCTCGGCGCGCTTCTGCAACTCGTCCTGCAGCTTCTTCTGGTTTTCCTCGAACACCTTCGGGTCGGTCGGCGGGCCGTCATAGGCCTTGGCGAACTCATTGGCCAGCGGCAACGGCAGCGTCAACGGCGCGCCGTTGGAGTTGATGGCCTGCACCACCAGGGTCTGGCCCTTCTTCAGCGCCGCGATGGTCTCGGGAGTGGCCTCATAGTCCGACATGCAGCCGTTCTGGAAGCAGATCACGTAAGGAGACTGCTGCGGCTGGTTGCTGTCGATGATGATGCGCGTGCCGTGGACCAGCTGCATGCCGAGCGGCAGCGTCACGCGGAGAATCTTCTTCGGCTCGCCTTCCGGCTCGATGATGACGGCGGCGATCACGGGCTGGCCGAACTCGATGCGGCCGTCCTTGCCGGTAAAGCAGACCTGCTTGGCGCCGGCCTCCTGACCCTTGAGGCAGAACTTGGTCCAGGGCGCGTAGATCAGCTGGATCTGCTGTTCCGGGGGCTGCTGCCCGGCGGGCGCCTGGGCCTGGGCGGGCGGGCTGCTGGCCGGCCGCGGGCGGGGCCTGCTGGGCTGCCGGGCCCTTCGGCGCCGCCTTGGGGGCTGCCGCTGGGGCCTTCGGAGCCGCTTTGGGGGCTGCGGGAGCCGGCGCGCCGGGGGCCGGGGCTGGCGTCTGGGCCTGAGCGGCGGAGACCGCCAGCGAAGCCGACAAAGCGGTCGCCGCCAACAAGGCAAAAGCCCCACGCGGCCGGACCGAGGCGGCCAAGATACGGAAATTCATTGCGGAAAACCCTTTCTGAAGCCAGGCGCCCGAACCGCTGCGGGCACCAAATCCCTGCGCCGTTTTGGGCGGCTGTCTCTTAGCCAATTGAGGCGGTTGCGTGACCGGCACGCCGCTTCGTCCAATTGCCCGCCTTCAATACAGCGGCGGACGAAAAGATCAATGCCGACAACCGTCTTGGTTCGACGTCACGGCGCTGCGCGCAGGCCTATGGTAAAGCTTCGCCGGTGAGAATTTTCGAATCATATCCGCGCGCGAAAACACCCCTTTTTCGGCGTACCGCCGGTTACTTGACCGGTCTGTTCCTACTTGCGGTTGCCGCTGTTCCGCCCCCCCTCGCGGCGGCCGAGAGCTACGCAATCGCCATGCACGGCGCACCGGCACTGCCGGCCGATTTCGCTCATATGCCTTACGCCAATCCCGCCGGGCCAAAGGGCGGCCGGCTGGTCTTTGGGCTGTCCGGAACCTTCGACAGCCTCAATCCGATGATCGTGCGCGGGCTCGCGGTGCAGCAGATGCGCGGCTATGTGATCGAAAGCCTGATGGCGCGCGGCAATGACGAGGCCTTCACGCTCTATGGCCTGCTCGCAAGGTCGGTCGAGACCGACGACGCCAGGAGCTTTGTCACCTTCCGGCTCGATCCGCGTGCGCGCTTTTCCGACGGCAAGCCAGTGACGGCGGAAGACGTGCTGTTTTCCTGGGCGCTGCTGCGTGACAAGGGCCGCCCCAACCATCGCCAGTATTACGCCAAGGTCGCCAAGGCCGAAGCGACCGACCCGCTCACGGTTCGGTTCGATCTTGCCGGCGCCAACGACCGCGAATTGCCGCTGATCCTCGGGCTGATGCCGGTACTGCCGCGACACGCGGTCGATCCCTCAACGTTTGAGGAGACCACGATGACCGGCCCGATCGGTTCCGGTCCCTATCGCGTCACGGCGGTGCGTCCGGGAGCCAGCGTCACCTTGACCCGGAATCCGGATTACTGGGGCCGCGATGTTCCGGCCAATCGCGGCCTGTGGAATTTCGACGAGGTCCGGTTCGACTTCTTCCGCGAGGCCAATGGCCAGTTCGAGGCGTTCAAGCGCGGCCTCTACGATTTTCGCGTCGAGCACGAACCCCTGCGCTGGCACGACGGCTATGATTTTCCGGCCGCCCGCAGCGGCGAACTGATCCGCGAATCCATCAAGACCGGGCTGCCGCAGCCGTCGGAATTCCTGGTGTTCAATACGCGCCGCCCGCTCTTCTCCGACATCCGCGTGCGCCGGGCGCTGACACTGCTGTTCGATTTCGAATGGATCAACAAGAACTACTTCTTCGGCCTTTATGGACGATCCGGCGGGTTTTTCGCGGGCTCCGAACTGTCGGCTTATGAGCGTGCCGCCGACGATCGCGAACGCGAATTGCTGAAGCCCTACACTGCATCGGTGGCAGGCGACATTCTCGACGGCAGCTACCGCCTGCCCGTCACGGACGCATCGGGGCGCGATCGCGCGGCCCTGCGCGCGGCGCTCTCGCTATTGGCTGAAGCCGGTTACGACCTCGACGGCACGGTGCTGCGGCAGCGCGCGACCAAGGCGCCCTTCACCTTCGAGATACTGGTGACGACGCGCGACCAGGAGCGCATTGCGCTGGCCTATCAGCGCGACCTCAAGCGCGCCGGTATCGAGGCCGTCATCCGCGCCGTCGATCCCGTGCAGTTCGACCAGCGCCGGCTCGGCTACGAGTTCGACATGATCCAGAACCGCTGGGACCAGTCGCTCTCGCCCGGCAATGAGCAATCCTTCTACTGGGGCAGCGAGGCCGCCGACATCCCCGGCACGCGCAACTACATGGGCGCCAAGGAGCCCGCGATCGATGCGATGATTGCGGCGATCCTGGCGGCACGGGAGCGGCCGCCTTTCGTCTCGGCGGTGCGGGCGCTCGATCGCGTCTTGATGTCGGGCTTCTACGCTATCCCCGTAATTAACGTGTCCGAGCAATGGATTGCCCGCTGGAATCGTATAGAACGGCCCTCAACCACCGCGTTGACGGGCTATTTGCCGGAAACCTGGTGGCACAAGGCGGATCAGCCCTCTACCGGGCAACACAAGTGACGCGATGCAGCCGAAGCCCGTGACCCATCCCAACGCCTCGCCGACGCTCGACGTGCTTTTTCAGCGCATCCTGGCGCGGCAGCCCGATGCGTACGCGCTGGTCGATCCCCTCAACAAGCAACGCATCACCGGTCAATCGCCCAAGCGACTGACCTTCGCGCAGGCCGATCGCGCGATTTCGGCGCTGGCTGCGCATTTCATCGAATCCGGTCTGCCGGCCAACTCGGTCATTGCCGTGCAACTGCCGAACACGGTCGAATTTGCACTCACCGCGCTTGCCGCGTACCGCGCCGGCCTCGTCGTCGCGGTGCTGCCGCTACTCTGGCGACAGGCGGAACTGACAGTGGCGCTCAACCGCACCGGCGCGCGCGCCGTCGTCGCCGCAGGCCGTATCGATGGCGTCTCGCATGCCGACATCGCCATGAACGCGGCGGCAGAATGTTTCTCGATCCGCCATGTCTGCGGCTTTGGTGATGACCTGCCGGAAGGCATGGCCTCACTGGATCGCGCAATATTTGCTGAATCGAAGACGACCCGACCCGTGACCCAGGATGGCCGCAAGGCAGCGCTGGTTTCCTTTGACATGACGACGGATGGTTTCCGCGCCGTGCCACGCACCCATCTCAGCATGATCGCCGGAGGTCTGGCGCTGTCACTCGAGAGCAACGTGGCGCCGCGCGCGACAATCATGTCGGCATTTGCGCCCTGCTCCTTTGCCGGCGTCGCCTCATCGCTGGCGATGTGGCTCCTGACCGGCGGAACGCTGGTACTGCACCATCCCTTCGACGGCGACGTGCTGGAGCAGCAGATCGTAGAATCTTCCTGCGACACGCTGGTGGCGCCGGCACAGCTCGCGTTGCGGCTCGACGAACTGGACCTGTCGGCACGAATGCCGGGTTTGCGCAACGTGATGGGTCTCTGGCGTTCGCCCGAGCAAGTCGTCTCCAGCGCGTCGTGGAGCACCCAGACGGCCAGCCTTACCGATGTCTATCTGTTCGGCGAAGCCGGCATGTTCGGCGCGCGCCGCGGCCAGGATGGCACACCTGCTGTGATCAAGCCGGGACCACATGGCGCGCCGCGCGAATTGCCGGGCTCTTCGATCTCGGGCGAAATCCTGCTCACGCCGCGCGGAACACTGGGCCTGCGCGGGCCGATGGTGACGGTTGCGGCCTACGCGCCGCCTCCTCCGCCCAGCAACTCCCTGATCCCGGCGCCGCCACGCGATTACGTGGACACCGACTATGCGGCGCGTCTCGACCGCGCCACGGGGGCGATCAATATCACTGCGCCGCCTTCCGGCGTCATGGCGGTCGGCGGCTACCGCTTCCTCGCCCAGGATCTGCAGGAATGGGCCAAACGGCTGGGCCAGGGCGCGCTGCTCACGGCATTGCCGGATCGGATGAGCGGACACCGGCTGGCGGGCCGCGCCCCCGATAATTCCCGCGCTCGCGAAGCGCTTTCAGAACTGGGCCTTAACCCGCTGATGGTGGAAGCTTTTCGCGACCGATCGAGCGCGACCTGAAGCAAGCCTGCCGGGTTCCGTTGACCTCGCATTAAGCCGGCAAACCTAGGATCGCGCACCGAGTTCACAGGTTGCGCGATCCCGATGTCCCAGCAAGGCCCGATCCTCGTTGTCTCGACTGGCGGCAGGCCGTCCTTCGCAGCGGCGCTGGATGAGACAAAGCTGTTCCCCGTCGTCGATGCCGATTGGGCCGATGCCGCGCGCGCCGTCGGACAGTTGCGACCCGGCGCCGTCCTCGTTGCGTCGTCAGGCATGAACGAGCCCTCGCTCGATGCGCTGGCAAAGCAGGTCGCCGCCGGCGAACCCTATCTGCCGCTGATCGCAGTCGACCCCGAGACGGGCCTGCCTGACAACGTCGTTCCCTTCACGCACAGCGACGATCATCCGGAACGCCTGCTGGCGCGCATCAGCGCCGCCTTGCGCGTACGCTCGCTGCACGCGACCGTGATGCGCCGGCTCGACCCGCCGCGGCGCGTGGCGATGTCGGACATCGATCCCGCGCGCGATGCGACCGTGCTCCTGATCGGCCGCGGCGGCGCCTATCCCGCGCTTTCCGTGGCGCTTGGCGAGCGCATGGGCGTGGTCGGCGCGCTCAGCATCGAGGCCGCCGCCAAACATCTCAATAGCCGCGAGATCGATGGCATCGTGCTGGCGGAAGGATTTGCCCCGCGCGTGGTCGACGCTTTCCTCATCGTGCTGAGCCGAGGATGCGCGCTTCCGCAACCTGCCCGTGGTCGTCACCTCGCCCGGCGTCCAGGCGGGCTACGAACTCGCCAATCTGGAAATCGTGGCCGCCGATCCCGCCCGCGTCGCCGCGTCCATCTTGCCGATGGTGCGCCAGCATGCCTTCGAAGTGCATCTCAGCCGGACGCTACGCTCGATCGACGCCAACGGGCTGATCGACGCGCGCACCGGCTTGCTGACGTCTGCCGCGTTCGAGCGCGATTTCGCGACATCCGTGTATCAGGCCCAGTCGCGCGGCGGCGGCCTTTCGATGGCGCGCTTCGCATTCGATCCGACCCATCCACGCGCGCAGTTCGATGGAGCGCGGATCATCAGCCGCCTGATGCGCCAAAGCGATTTTGGTGCTGCGCAGGACGATGGCTCTGTCCTCGTCGTCTTTGCGGAAACGGATCTGCGCAATGCGCACATGATCGCGCGGCGCCTGTCGGCCGTGATGCGGCACACCGGCCACGGCAAGCGCGACACGCGAACGGAACCCATGATCACGGTCGCGACACAGCTGCCGAACAATTCCGCGAAATCGCTCATTGCGCGGCTCTACGACAACACTCAACGCGCTGCTTCCTGAAACATTGGAACAACTGTTCCCGTCCTGCATTGTAGATCACGACTTCTACACTGGAGGACAGAATGAAGAAAATTGCACTGATTGCGGCATCCCTTGCCGTGCTCGCTTCCCCGGCGTTCGCCGAGGATGCCAAGACCACCGGCACGGCGCCCGCCGCAGCCAAATTCTCGACCGTCGGCAAGGACGAGATGTTCAGCTCCAAGCTCAAGGGCCTGAACGTCACGAACCAGAAGGATGAGACAGTCGGCGAAATCTCCGACATCGCCATGAAGGGCAGCCAGATCGAGGCGCTGATCCTGTCGGTCGGCGGCTTCCTCGGCGTCGGCGAGCACTACGTGGCGGTGTCGCCCTCGTCCGTGAACATTCGTCACGACGCCAAGAACGACAAATGGCTGGCGTCGATGAACACCACCAAGGAGGCGCTGAAGGCGGCGCCGGAGTTCAAGTATCCGAAGTAAGCGACGCGTACGTTTCGTGTGAGATCAGCCGTCGGCGGCGACGCCGGCGGCTGTCTTATCACGCCGCCTTCTTGCTCTCCGCGAGACTCGCGAGCTGGCGCAGGATTTCCGTGGTGCCGGCAAGCCGCTCCTCCGGCGTCTCCCAGTCCTGGAAGAACACCACCTTCATGTCCGGCCGCACCTTGGCGGCCTGGCCGTGCTGGCGGATGAACGCAACCAGCCGCTCGGGCTGGGCAAAACTGTTGTCGCGGAACGACAGCACCGCGCCCTTCGGTCCGGCATCGACCTTCTCGACATTGGCGCGGCGGCAATAGGCCTTGATGGCGGCGACCTTGAACAGATAGCGCACCTCGTCCGGCAGCACGCCAAATCGGTCGCGCATCTCGGCGGCGAAATTGTCGATCTCCTCGTCGGTCTCGAGGTCGGCCAGCCGCCGGTACAGTGACAGCCGCACCGAGAGGTCGCTGACATACTCCTCGGGAATCAGCACGGGCATGCCGATGGTGATCTGCGGCGACCAGCGGTCGGCGGCGGGCTCGGCGACGCCGGCCTTGAGGTTGACGATCGCCTCTTCCAGCATCGATTGATACAGCTCGAAGCCGACTTCCTTGATGTGGCCGGACTGCTCTTCGCCGAGCAGATTGCCGGCGCCGCGGATGTCGAGGTCATGCGAGGCGAGCTGGAAGCCGGCGCCGAGGTTTTCCAGCGACTGCAGCACCTTCAGCCGCCGTTCCGCCTGCGCCGTGATCTTCTGCTGCGCCGGCAGCGTGAACAGCGCATAGGCGCGCAGTTTCGAGCGGCCGACCCGGCCGCGCAGCTGATAGAGCTGGGCAAGGCCGAACATGTCGGCGCGATGCACGATCAGCGTGTTGGCGTTGGGGATGTCGAGACCGGACTCGATGATCGTGGTCGAGAGCAGGACGTCGTATTTGCCGTCGTAGAACGCCGACATGATGTCCTCGATCACGGTCGGCCCCATCTGGCCGTGGGCGACCGCGACCTTCATCTCCGGCACGTTCTTGTCGAGGAAATCCTTCACGCCTGCGAGATCCTCGATCCGCGGCACCACGTAGAAGGCCTGGCCGCCGCGATAGCGCTCGCGCAGCAGCGCTTCGCGGATCATCAGGGCGATCGTGCGGGGCCACGAAGGTGCGCACGGCGAGACGGTCCACCGGCGGCGAGGCGATGATCGAGAGCTCGCGCACGCCGGTCAGCGCCAGCTGCAGCGTGCGCGGGATCGGCGTCGCCGACAGCGTCAGCACGTGCACCTGCGCGCGCAGCTGCTTCAGGCGCTCCTTGTGGCTGACGCCAAAATGCTGCTCCTCGTCGACGATCAGCAGGCCAAGGTCGCGGAACTTGATCGACTTGCCGAGCAGCGCGTGGGTGCCGACGACGATGTCGACGCCGCCCTCGGCGAGGTCCTTCTTGACCTGGTTGAGCTCCTTGGTCGGGACCAGCCGCGAGGCCTGCGCGACGTTGATGGGGAAGCCGCGGAAACGTTCGGCAAAAGTCTTGGTGTGCTGGCGCGCCAAGAGCGTGGTCGGCACGACCACGGCGACCTGCTTGCCGTCGAGCGCCGTGGCAAAGGCCGCACGCAACGCCACCTCGGTCTTGCCGAAGCCGACGTCGCCGCAGATCAGGCGGTCCATCGGACGCCCGGTCTCGAGGTCCTTCAGCGTGGCGTTGATGGCGTTGAGCTGGTCCTCGGTCTCCTCATAGGGGAAACGGGCGCAGAACTCGTCATAGACATGCGGCTGCACCGGGAATTTCGGCGCTTCGTGCAGCATGCGCTCGGCCGCGATCTTGATCAGCTCGCCTGCGATCTCGCGGATGCGATTCTTCAGCTTCGCTTTGCGCGCCTGCCAGCCGCTGCCGCCGAGCCGGTCCAGCTCGACCTTGGTCTCGTCGGAGCCGTAGCGCGACAACAGTTCGATGTTCTCGACCGGCAGGAAAAGCTTGGTCTCGTCGGCATAATGCAGCTCGAGGCAGTCATGCGGCGCGCCGCCGACTTCCAGCGTTTGCAGGCCGACGAAGCGGCCGATGCCGTGGTCGACATGGACGACAATGTCGCCGGAGGAGAGGCTCGTGACCTCGGAGATGAAGTTGTCGAGCTTGCGGCTTGCCTTGCGCGGCCGCACCAGGCGGTCGCCAAGGATGTCCTGCTCGCTGATGACGGCGACGTCGTCGGTCTCGAAGCCGCTTTCCATGCCGAGCACGGCGAGCATGGTCTCGTTGCGCGGCGTGGCCTGCACCGTGCGCCAGGCGTTGACGCTGGTGATGTTGGCGAGCTTGTGATCGGCGAGCATGCTCGCCATGCGGTCGCGCGAGCCCTCGCCCCACAGCGTGATCACGACTTTCTTGCGCTGGGCCTGCAACGCCTGGACGTGGGCGACGACGCGCTTCGAACACGTTGACCGACGCAGTCCGCCCGCTCCGGGGTGAAATTGCGGCCTTGCCTTGCGCCGGCATCGAACACATCGGTCGAGCCTTCCGGGCACTGCAAAGGGCGTCAGCCGCGCCAGCGCGGCATCGCCGAGGCGAGCTTTCCATTCATCCTCGGTCAGATACAGCCGGTCCGGCGGCAGCGGCTTGTAGATCGCCCCACCCCCGGGATGCTCCATCGCCTCGCGGCGGGCCTCGTAATAATCGGCGATCTGCTTGAAGCGCTCAGTCGCGGCGTCCTCGCCCTGCGGCTCGATCGCAACCGGCGCGCCGTCCGAGATAGTCGAACAGCGTGTCCATCCGCTCATGGAACAGCGGCAGCCAGTGCTCCATGCCGGGATAGCGGCGGCCCTCGGTGATGGCCTCATAGAGGTGATCGTCGCGCGACGGTGCGCCGAAGGCCGCGACATAGCTCATGCGGAAGCGGCGAATGGTCTCGGTGATGAGCTGGAATTCCGACACCGGCACGAGGTCGAGCCCGCGCATGTCAAGCATGGTGCGCTGGGTTTCGGCGTCGAAGCTGCGGATCGATTCCAGGGAGTCGCCGAAGAAGTCGAACCGGACGGGCGAGTCGAGCCCGGCCGGAAACAGGTCGAGGATGCCGCCGCGCACGGCGTATTCGCCGGGCTCGCGCACGGTCGAGGAGCGGCTGTAGCCATTGTGCTCGAGCCAGGCGGTGATGGAATCCATCGGCACCACGTTGCCCGGCGCGACCGACAGCGCCTGCGCTGCAACGATGTCGCGCGAGGGCACGCGCTGGGTGACGGCATTGACCGTGGTCAGCACGATCAGCGGTTTGTCGCTGCCGGTGAGCCGCGCCAGCCTTGCAAGGGTCGTTACGCGTTGCGCCAGAATGCCGCCATGCGGCGAGACACGGTCATAGGGTTGGCAGTCCCAGGCCGGGAACTGCATCACCGGCAGGTCCGGTGCGAAGAATTCCAGCGAGCGTGCGAGCTGCTGCATGCGCGGTCCGTCGCGGCAGACCACGGCAAGGCTCACGGCGGGCGGATTCGGCCGCGCCGCGACGGCGCGGGCCAGATCCGATACGACCAGCCCTTCGGCGCCCTCGGCGACGTTGGCAAAGGTGACCGCGCGGCCAGGGGCAAGCAGCGCGGCGGGAGATTTGGCCGGCGATTTCATGCGTCGTAGTCCACCGCGCGAAACGCCTTGATGCGGTCGAACAGCGCGCTCGCATGCTCCGTCGGCAGCGGTACATCACCGGTCAGCGCTGCATAGAGGTCGGGATCGGGCAGCTCGATCAGGCGCTCCAAGCGTGCCCAGATCATCGTCCGAGAGCGTCGCGATCTCGGCGTCGGCAAAGCGGCCGAGGATCAGGTCCATTTCGCGGGTTCCGCGATGCCAGCAGCGAAACAGAAGCCGCTTGCGGCGATCGTCCAGTCCGCCGCTCGATCTCGTCGTACCCGTCATTTCTCAAGTCCAATCCAACGCCAAAAGCCCGGACGTGGTGCCGGGCCGGGTTGATATAGCGACGCACGTGCCGATGTCAGCCCTTGCGTTGCGCGGAATTATCAACTGTTGCATCCGTGCCGGGCTTGACGGAAAGCGCCCGCCGCATGACGACTGAAAACGGTCTTAGTTCGTCGCATGCGCCCCGCTCTGCTCAATCCGCTGTTTGCTCCGGTCACGAGCCTTCCCGGCGTCGGGCCGAAGCAGGACAAGCTGCTGCGCTATCTGCTCGACCGCAGCGAGACGCCGCGGCTGGTCGATCTGTTGATGCACCTGCCGGCCAGCGTGATCGACCGCCGGGCGCAGCCGAAGATACGCGACGCTTCGCCCGGCACCGTGGTGACGCTGGAGGTCACCGTCGATCGCCACCGCCCGCCCCCGCCGCGCAATTCGCGCGCGCCTTATCTGGTCTATGCCAGCGACGACACCGGCGACGTGGTGCTGACCTTC
The DNA here is from genome assembly GCA_963726865.1 of uncultured Alphaproteobacteria bacterium. Classification (GTDB taxonomy): domain Bacteria; phylum Pseudomonadota; class Alphaproteobacteria; order Rhizobiales; family Xanthobacteraceae; genus Bradyrhizobium. The sequence continues at coordinate 61,721 of CAVSEE010000024.1, forward strand.
TTCCGCGCCAAGCCCGGCTACGTCGAAAAGCAGCTGCCGGTCGGCGACAAGCGCTACGTCTCCGGCACGCTGCAGTTCTACGACGGCCTGCCGCAGATGGTGCATCCCGACCGCATCGTCGATGAAGCCGCCTTCGCCCAGCTCTCCGGCATCGACCCCGTCTATCCCCTGACGGAGGGCCTTGCGCTGGGCTCGCTGCGCCGGGCGGTCGGACAGGCGCTGCAGAAGCTTCCCGCGCTGCCGGAATGGATCAGTCCGGACGTGATCCGCCGCTGCAGGTTTCCGCCGGTCGCCGAAGCGCTGCGCCGCGTGCACCAGCCGGTCGAGCTGACCGACATCCTGCCCGACGGCCCGTTCTGGTCGCGGCTGGCATTCGACGAACTGCTCGCCGGCCAGCTTGCGCTGGCGCTGATCCGCGCGCAGCTGCGACGCCCGGCCGGCGACCGCAATGCCGGCGACGGACATCTGCGCAAACAGATCATCGATGCGCTGCCCTACGCGCTGACGGCGTCGCAGCGCGCGGCGGTCGCCGCCATCACCGACGATCTGCGCCAGCCGGTGCGCATGCTGCGGCTGCTGCAGGGCGATGTCGGCTCCGGCAAGACCGTGGTGGCGCTGCTTGCCGCCGCTGCCGTGACCGAGGTCGGCAAGCAGGCCGCGCTGATGGCGCCGACGGAAATTCTGGCGCGCCAGCACATCAAGACCATCGCGCCGCTGGCCGAGCGCGCCGGTTTGCAGGTGGCGATCCTGACCGGCCGTGAAAAGGGCAAGGAGCGGCGCGAGATCCTCGCCCGGCTCGAAGCCGGCGAGATCGACCTGTTGGTCGGCACCCACGCGCTGATCCAGGACGATGTCGTCTACAAGTCGCTGGCGCTGGCCGTCGTCGACGAGCAGCATCGCTTTGGCGTCCGCGAACGCCTCGCACTGACCTCCAAGGGCGAAGCGGTCGACGTGCTCGTGCTCAGCGCGACGCCCATTCCGCGCACGCTGGTGCTGACCTATTTCGGCGACATGGACGTCTCGGAGCTGCGCGAGAAGCCGGCCGGCCGCCAGCCGATCGACACCCGCGCCGTGCCGCTCGCCCGGATCGAGGAGGTCATGGAGGGCGTCGGCCGCGCGCTGAAGTCGGGCAAGCGCGTCTACTGGATCTGCCCGCTGGTCGAGGAATCCGAGGCGGAGGGCACCGAGCATCTCACCAACGCGACCAAGCGCTTCGAGAGCCTGCAAAAGCGCTTTGGCGACGCCGTCGGGCTCGTCCACGGCCAGATGAAGGGCACTGACAAGGATCGCGTGATGGCGCAATTCGCCTGCCGGCGAGATCGGGCTTCTGGTCGCAACGACCGTCGTCGAGGTCGGCGTCGACGTTCCCGCCGCCTCCATCATGGTGATCGAGAACGCCGAGCGCTTTGGCCTCGCCCAACTGCATCAGTTGCGCGGCCGCATCGGCCGCGGCTCGGAGGCGTCGACTTGTCTCCTGCTCTACCGGGAGCCGCTCAACGACATGTCGAAGGCGCGGCTCAACGTGATCCGCGAGACCACCGACGGCTTCCGGATCGCCGAGGAGGATCTGAAGCTGCGCGGCGAAGGCGACGTGCTCGGCGTGCGCCAGAGCGGCCTGCCCGGCTACCGCATCGCGCGCTCCGACGTGCATGGCCAGCTCATCACGCAGGCGCGCGACGAGGCGCTGCGCATCATGAAGGAAAATCCCAAGCTCACCGGCGAGCGCGGCGAGGCGTTGCGCTGTCTGTTGTATTTGTTCGAACGTGATGAGGCGGTGCCGCTGATCGGTGCGGTAAGGCCCGCATGGAGAACAGTCGTTCTCGGCACATCCACCTTCGCCGCGCGGCGTTCGCAGCGATGAGCGACGTTGTTGGCCACGCTCACGGCGTTGACCATGCCGGCAAGGGCTGCGACTTTCTTCTGCGGATCGGAGCCGGGCTGCACCACGCCGCAAGACATGATCAGGGTCGCGGCGTCCTCGGCGGTCATCTCGACCTCGATGACCTTGCTCTTCGGCACGTAGAAGAAAAAGCCGGTGGTCGGGTTCGGCGCGCATGGCAGGAACACAGAGATGTGCTCTTCCTTGCCCGGCAGATGAGTCGAGACGTCCTGGCTCGGCGGCTGCGAGATCAGCACGATCGACCACATGCCCGGCGACGGAAATTCGACCAGGCCGACGCGGCGGAAGCTCGAGCCGTTGCCGGAGAACAGCGTCTCGAACACCTGCTTCAGGCTGCGGTAGATCGCGCGAACGACGGGCATGCGGCCGAGCAGCCGCTCGCCATAGTCGACCAGCTTGCGGCCCACCAGATTGGCGGTGAGGAAGCCGAGCAGGGTCAGCGCAAAGACCGCGATGATCAGGCCGGTGCCGGGCAACGGGAACGGCAGATAGGTTTCCGGCCGATAGGCCACCGGCACGAACGGGCGCACCAGCCCGTCCACCCAGGTCACGAACCACCAGGTCAGATACAGGGTGATGGCGATCGGGCCTGCGACAATCAGGCCGGTCAGGAAATAGTTGCGGAAGCGGGCCATCAGGCCCCGCGCGGCTTCCGGCGGCAACTCCCCCGGGGTCACGGTCGGCGGCAAATCTTGGCGGTTCATGCGGTTCCAGGCAGGCCGGACGGGCCCCTCTACAAACACCAGCTAAGCCATCCTAGCAGGTTTTTGAAGGGGCAGGCGTAAGCAGCCTTACTCGACCGTGACGGATTTCGCGAGATTCCGGGGCTGGTCGACGTCGGTGCCCATGATAACGGCAGTATGGTAGGCCAGTAGCTGCACCGGAACGGCATAGACCATGGGCGAGAAGGCTGCGTCCATGTCCGGCAGCACGATCGTCACCAGCGACTCGATGGTGGCTTCCGCCGCACCCCTGGCGTCCGTCATCAGGATGATCTTGCCGCCGCGCGCGGCGACTTCCTGCATGTTGGAGACGGTCTTTTCGAACACGCGATCGTGCGGCGCGATCACCACGACCGGCATGTTCTCGTCGATCAGCGCAATCGGCCCGTGCTTGAGCTCGCCGGCGGCATAGCCCTCGGCATGGATGTAGGAGATTTCCTTCAGCTTCAGCGCGCCTTCCAGCGCCAGCGGATAGCTGGTGCCGCGGCCGAGATAGAGCACGTCCTTCGATTTCGCGATGTCGCGCGCCAGCTTTTCGATCTGCACTTCGGTGGTCAGCGCCGCCGCCATCAGCCGCGGCACCTCGACGAGGCCGTGCACGAGCTTGGTTTCATCGTCGTCGGACAGATGCCCGCGCGCCTTGCCGGCGGCGATCGACAGCGAGGCCAGCGTCATCAGCTGGCAGGTGAAAGCCTTGGTGGAGGCAACACCGATTTCGGGACCGGCAAGGGTCGGCAGCACCGTCTCGGCCTCGCGCGCGATCGTCGAGGTCGGCACGTTGACCACGGCGAGCGTGTGCACGCCCTGCTCTTTCGCATAACGCAGCGCCGCCAGCGTGTCGGCGGTCTCGCCGGACTGCGAGATGAAGATGGCAAGATCGCCCTTGCGCAGCGGCGCCTCGCGGTAGCGGAACTCGGAGGCGACGTCGATCTCGACCGGGACGCGGCCGAACCGCTCCAGCCAGTATTTGGCGATGAAGCCCGCATAGCTCGCCGTGCCGCAGGCGACGATCGAGACGCGCTGGATGTCCTTGAAGTCGAACGGCAGTTTCACGGGCATGGTCACGCGCTCGGTCGCCATGTCGACATAGCGCGCCAGCGTGTGGCCGACCACTTCCGGCTGCTCGTGGATCTCCTTGGCCATGAAGTGGCGATAGTTCGCCTTGTCGACCAGCGCGGTCGAGGCCGAATGCTTGGTCGCCTCGCGATGGGCGATGGCGTCGTTCTTGTCGTAGATGGTGGCGCCCTTGCGGGTCAGCACGACCCAGTCGCCGTCCTCGAGATAGGCGATGGTGTCGGTGAACGGGCCGAGCGCGATCGCGTCCGATCCCAGATACATCTCGCCCTCGCCATAGCCGATGGCGAGCGGCGGGCCGTTGCGCGCGCCGATCATCAGGTCGTCTTCGCCGGCAAAGATGAAGCCGAGCGCAAAGGCGCCGCGCAGCTGCGACAAGCGTCGCGCGCACCGCTTCGACCGGCTTGACGCCGCCCTTCAGCATGTCGTCGACCAGGTGCAGCACGATTTCGGTGTCGGTCTCGGTCTTGAAGACCGTGCCCTTCTTCTCCAGCGCCTCGCGCAGCTCGCGAAAGTTCTCGATGATGCCGTTGTGGACGACGGCGACGCGCTCGGTCGAATGCGGATGCGCGTTGTTCTCGGTCGGCCGGCCGTGGGTGGCCCAGCGGGTGTGGCCGATGCCGGTGTGGCCGGCGAGCGGTTTGGCCTCGAGCTTGGCTTCCAGGTTCTTCAGCTTGCCTTCGGCGCGGCGGCGGTCGAGCTTCTTGCCCTCCAGCGTCGCGACCCCGGCGGAGTCGTAGCCGCGGTATTCGAGCCGCTTGAGCGAATCCACCAGCAGCTCCGCAACGGGAGCGCGTCCCAAAATGCCGACAATGCCGCACATGCGGTGAAAAACCCCAAATCCAGGAGAGACGCGAGCGCGCCACGTTCTTAACGAAAATGGGGCGCGCCACGGAACTCAATATTTGTTGCGTATTGAGACAGGGTTAAGTGGAAAGCCTAACGAAGCTGAGAAAAACATGGGCCCGCGTTCCCGCGGCAGGTTTTCGCCCGGGTTGTGCGATCTCGTTGTCCCTCTCTCTGACAGAGGGCGCAGGGAAAGCCGGGCGCCGACTGCGCCCGCAGTTCCGTGTGCGGAAGTCCGGTAGAAGAGAGCACACGGATTAAACTACAGGTACAGCCAGGACATCCCGGCTTTCCCCGCGCAATGGTTTTACGGTTTCCTTCGTGCTCTCCCCGGTGAGCGGCCTTTATTGTCACCGTTGCCGAGCCCGCACAGGCAGGCCGGATAGACGCCAGGGTCGCGGCGCCAGGACCACACGACTTCGCCGTACGCTGCAAACGTTTCGTCCGGCGAGCAAGCCCGCCTGACGCCGCAGCGTCCATCGCAACCCGCACCACGTTGCGTGGCGATCGCGCGATCGCCCCTCATGGCGGCACGGGCTGGGTGGGTTCATACTGTAAATCGGAATTGCGGTAAAGCAGAATATTTTTTGACGAGGGGATTGACACAAAGCGAAGTGATTTGCCCGTCGTGTCGAATGGGCAACACCCTGCCCCGCGCCCAGGACTACGCGACCTGTCACCAGACCGGTGATTGGCCTTCGCGGGTTTCCCGTATCCCAAAGACCCATCGTCATATAATTCTGCCCTGTACTCAGCGCACCTCGAAGAGTCTGCTCCTGTGGATGCATCGGAAAAATATCGCGTCTTCTATGCCAAGCTGATCTGTACCGCAGCGAAGATCGATGACCCTCGCATCGAAGAGGCATTTTGCGCGGTGAAGCGCGAGCCGTTCGCCGGTCCGGGGCCGTGGTGGACGGGGATTGGCGGCCATCCCTATGTGGAGACGCCGGACGACGATCCCGCGTTCCTCTACCAGAATTTGCTGGTGGCTTTGGACCGCGAGCGCGGGATCAATATCGGCATGCCCGGCTGGCATGCGCACTGGCTCGCAAGCTGCAACATCAAGCCGGGTGAAACCGTCGTGCAGATCGGCGCCGGCAGCGGCTACTACACGGCGATCCTCGCGCATCTCGTCGGCCCGCACGGCCGCGTCTACGCCTACGAAATCGACGAAGCGTTGGGCGCGAAAGCCCGCGAGAATTTGAGCGGGCAGCATCAAGTCGAGGTGCGCACGCAATCGGGTGTCGCCCCCGGCCTGCCGCAAGCCGACCTGATTTACGTTTGCGCCGGAGCCGCGCAGCCGAGCCGAACGTGGCTTGATGCCCTGCGCCCTGGTGGGCGGCTGTTGTTTCCACTGGCGCCGACGGGGGTCTTTGGCGGCATGCTGCTGATCACGCGCCCCGATCAGGGCTCGAGGTGGCCTGCCAAATTCGTCAGCCGCGCGGCATTCATCGGCTGTGTGGGCCTGCAAGACGAAGAAGCAGGCCGCCGCCTGACGGAGGCGTTTTCCAAAAATTGGGACAGCGTGCGTTCACTTCGGCTCGACGGATCGCCTGATGACACTTGCTGGTTCGCCGGCGACGGCTGGTGGCTTTCCACAGCGGAGGAGTAAACGAAACGCGGCGGCGCGGCGCGCGCGAGGCGCGGCGCTGATCCTTCACCGCAGATTCCCGGCTTCAAGATTTCATTCGATTTCGTCTTCTCGCGCGCCAGTCGTTCGACGCGTAACCGCTCCAGGTTTTTGCGCTGAGCCTTCTGCTCCTCTTCGTATTCACTGAGAGGCCGATCCGATGGACGGAAGGCATTGTTCGCTTCGTTTTGCCGTTTACTCATGAGCAGTCTACCCTTCCATTAATCCGAGCTTGGCCCCAAAGCCCAAGTTGATTGCCGCTTGCGCCAAGCGGTATTCGAATGTCGATGATGGGGATCGTCGAGCATGCATTTGATGCTCCGCTGTGGGTCTAGCGGAGCGCCAACTCGCGTTCTCACGACCTAGGGGCCGCTCGGTGGTGGTGCGATTGTGCGCTCTGATCTGCCGGATAGCGAGGGCTCTGCGGCTTTGACCCGTTGTCATTGTCGCTTCCGCGCCAATCGGGCCCCTGAAGCGGTTCCGGTATTGGAACACCGTGGTTTTCCGGATTTCGGATATCGCGGAACGTTCGTAGAACTACGCAGCCGGGGCTGCATTTGATCACGAATTTTCCGGCAGGGGTCGCGCAAGCGGCCCCTTTTCATGCGATGCGAGAGAATTGAAGTGAGAGAGCCACCGCGTCCGGGGCTGAATGGCGCGGTGGCTCTCTCGCATTTGTCCCCGAGTGACAGCTAACAAGCGCGACGAGAGTTCTGTAAGCTCCACAGTCTGAACAGGGTGTTCATCCAGCGGAACGCGCTGTAGCGGAGTAGAGGCGGACTTCTTGCAGCGTCGCGTCGCGCCGGGAAGCGCCACGTCCGGTTACTTGCCTTCCTTGGCCTTCCCACCGGTCTTCAGCTCGCGATACCGCGTCGCCCCGCCTTCGCGGTTGGTCTGCGGGCTGCGCTCCACCGCCATCGCATCATCGGGCACGTCCTTGGTGATGACGGAGCCCGAGCCGATATAGGCGCCCTTGCCGATCTTCACCGGCGCGACCAGCGAGGAATTGGTGCCGACGAAGGCGCCCGCGCCGATCGTGGTCTTGTGCTTGGAGAAGCCGTCATAGTTGCAGGTGATGGTGCCGGCGCCGATGTTGGAATTGGCGCCGACATGCGCATCGCCGATGTAGGAGAGGTGATTGACCTTCACGCCCGCTTCCAGGATGGCGGCCTTGGTCTCCACGAAATTGCCGATGCGCGCGCCGTCGCCGAGCGAGGTGCCGGGCCGGATGCGGGCATAGGGGCCGACGGACGCTTTCTTGCCGATCTGGGCCTGCACGATATGCGAGAAGGAATGGATCACGGCGCCGTCGTCGATGGCAACGCCGGGGCCGATCACGACGAACGGCTCGATGGTGACGTCGCGGCCGAATTTGGTGTCGGCGGCGAGATACACGGTTTCGGGCGCTGTCATCGTCACGCCGGCATCGAGCGCGGCCTTGCGCAGCTTGGCCTGCATCACGCTTTCGGCTTCCGCCAGTTGCGCCTTGGTGTTGATGCCCCGCACTTCGTCTTCGCTGGTATCGATCACGACGGCCTCCAATCCCATGTCCCTGACGATGGTGACGGCATCGACGAGATAGTACTCGCCCTTGCTGTTGGCATTTCCGATTTTGTCGAGGATCTGCAGCGCCCGGCGGCCGTCGAACGCCATCACGCCGGCATTGCACAGCGTGATCTTGCGCTCGTCCGCGCTGGCGTCGGCCTGCTCGCGGATCGCCACCAGCTTGCCGCCCTCGATGACGAGCCGGCCGTAGCCGGTCGGATCGGCGGCGCGGAAGCCGAGCACAGCGAGGGCCGCACCCTTTGCCAATGGCGCGCGCATCCGCGCAAAGGTTTCGCCTGATATCAGCGGCGTGTCGCCGAAGGCAACGAGCAGGTCGTCGGCGCCGCGAGCGATCGCCTCACGCGCCGCCAGCACGGCATGCGCCGTCCCCAACCGCTCGCGCTGGACGAAGGTCGAGGCGTCCGGCCGCAGCCGCTTCGCCTCGCTTTCGACCGCGGAATGGTCGGGGCCGACCACCACGGCAAGCGAGGTGCCCTGCCCCTGCGGCGCGGCGTGGAGCACATGCGACAGCAGCGACTGGCCCGCCACCGGATGCAGCACCTTCGGCAGCGCCGAGCGCATGCGCGTGCCCTCGCCCGCGGCAAGCACGACGGTAAGACTGGAGCGGGCGGCCATTCGAATCCTTCGAATCCCTGCACACGAGAACAAGCGCCGCCGTCATAATGCGTTTTCCCCTGCAAAGGAAACGCGATTCGCTACTCCGGATTGCTGCGGATTCAAGGCAAGCGGGCATTTCCTGTTATCTTTGCTAGTGATTCGGCAGGCCTTGAGGAGGGCCAACGACGTTTGGCCAGGAATTCCGACCATCTCACCGGCTTTGAGGCCGAAGATACCGGCGGCTTGTTCAGCTCCCTGCTGGCCGAGGAAGACGGCTTCGATGGTCGCCGCACCCTGTGGCGGGTCGCCTCCTGGGGGGTCGGTTCGGTCGCGGCCATCGTCATCGCCGTGATGGCCAATCAGGCCTCGCTGGGCTGGCGGCGCGAACAGGCAATGACGGCCGATCTGGTGCAGCAGGCCAACCGGCTGCAGGCCGTGGCGCGCGACAGCCAGAACGAGGCGCGGCGGCTGGCCTCGGCCGTCGAGACCCTGAATAGCGACCGCGATCGTCTCTACACACGCGTCACGGTGCTGGAACAGGGGCTGGATTCCGTCACCGGCGCCATCGCCAGGCAAAATGCACCGGCAACGGCCCCCGTCCCGCCCGATCAAACACCTGCCGTGCAGGCTCCGGCCCCGTCCCCGGCCCCATCCGTCGCGCCGGTCGCCGCGAAGCCGGCCGCGCAGCCGGAAAAGGCCGCCGCGGTCGCGCCGGTCGTAACGAAGCCCGCTCCGCCGCCTGAACAGGCCGCGGCAGTCGTGCCCGTCGCCACGAAGGCAGCTGCGCAATCAGATACCAAGCCGGCTGCACAGACAGAAAAGGCCGCTGCCGCGGCGAGCATCGAACCGCCGCCCACCACCACCTCGGCCATCAAGGAAGTGCCGACCAAACCTGCCACGATGCCGGCGACGCCGCTGGTCGAATCCAAGTCCATGATGGCGCCGCCTGATCCGGCCGCCGGAAAACTGGAGCCTTCCAAGTCGGCGAAGACCATTACGGCAGAGCCGATCCTGCCCGTGGTCGCGGCGGCGCCAGCCAGCGAAGAGCCCGATGCGACGGACATTGCCTTGCCAAAAGTCCAGCGCACCGAATTCGGCATCGATGTCGGCGGCGCCAATTCGATTGCGGGCTTGCGAGCCCTGTGGCGCGGTCTGTTGAAATCGCGATCGAATGCGCCGCTGCTGGCGCTGCAGCCGATCATCGTGATCCGCGAAGGCGCGGGCAACCGCGGCATGCAATTGCGCCTCGTCGCAGGACCGCTCAGCGATGCGGCGGCGGCCGCCAAGCTCTGCGCGGTCATGAGCGAGAACGACCGGAATTGCGAGCCGGCCGTCTATGACGGTCAGCGCCTTTCGTTCAAGCCAGACGATGCGGACATAAAGCCAGTTGCGCCGGGGGCGCTCCCGACAGCAGGCAAAAAGAAGAACGCGTTACAGAAGCGCGCTTCATACGAAGAGGCGGCCAAACGGCCGGAGGCTTCCTGGGCATCCTTTTTCGGCAAGCGAAACTGACGGCAAAATCCCGCAATCACAGCGGCTTGCGGATTGCTCTTGATCTTTCGTGATCACAGCCCGCCGCGCTTGTCCCGCCGGCAAAACCCCGCCATATTCGCCGCATGAAGAAGATCCCGTTCCGGCTGACCCCCTATCAGGTGCAATTCCTGCTCGTGGTCGGCTTCGTCACCGTCGGCTACGCGCTTTATCTGCGCTACCTCGCGGTTGAATTGTCGACGGTGGCGCTGGCCTGCGACGCCGGCCTGCAAACCATGACCTGCAAGATGCGCTCGCTTGCGACCTATCTGTTCAAGAATTCGGTGTTCGGCATCGTCGCCGTTGATCATCGCGGTCGCTGCACGTGATGCGGCCGTCGATCGTGCTCATGACCGGCGGCCTGGTCGCCGCCGGACTTGGCATCGTGCTCTACAACGTCACGCTGTCGGGGATCGCGATCGGACTGCTTATTCTGGGCTTTGCACGGCCCGCGCCCGCCACAGCGTGAGCGCAAACAGCAAATACATCGCGCAGGTCCACATCGACTGCCAGTTGTCGCGGCCCTCATTGAGGCCGACATAGACCGCAGCCATCGCAAGCAGGCCTGCGAACACGGCTTCCGCGATCGGGCGCGCACCGGCCTGCGGCCGGTTCCACACCATCAGGCCCATGAACGGCACCACCGCCATCGTCAGCGACGCATAGGGAAAATCGCGGTAGCGCGGATCGAAGGTGAAGCCGAGCGCAGTTTCGCCCGCGATCACCGCGGTGATGGCCAGCACGAGGCCGAGCAGGATGGTCATCTCCGAGCGGGTCTTGTAGTCGCGCGGACCGAGCAGTTCGAGGAACGTCGGCAATGATCGCCCCATCATCTGCGCGTTCGCGCACAGGATCGGCGAAGCGATCGCCGCTGATAGCAGCGCGCCCCATTTCAGCCAGCCGCCGATGCCGTAGCTTTCATAGAACATCTTGTCGGCGGCAATGCCGAGCAGGCTGCCGGCCGTCGTCGCCGAGATCGCGACCGCAACCCAGGAACTCAGCCGCGGCGTCCACGGCCGGCGCCGCAAGGTCATGATATCGCCGGCGAGGAAGGTGAAGGCGCTCAGCACCATGCCGGCTGCCATGTACAGCTTCCACGACGGGAAGTTGCTGATGGGTACGCCCGGCGGATATTTCACGTCGCGCTGGTAGGCGTCGAACACGCCCCAATAGCCGCCCACGGTGCCCTCGAGCTGGCGCTTCCAGGGCTGATCGTAGGCCTCGATCAGATTGACGCGGAATCCCTCGCGCTTGGCGGTGTCGAGGATGTCGGAAACCACCCGCGCCTGGCTGGTGCGCGAGGGCAGCGCGCCTTCGCGCATCCGTCCCTGGCTTGGCCAGCCGGTCTCGCCGATCAGGATTTCCTTGCCCGGAAAGGCCACCGCCATCCGCCTGCGGATGGAATCGACATGCGAGGCGGCGAACTTCGCCTTGATCGGAAAGTCCTCCCAATACGGGAGAATATGGATGGTGACGAAATCGACGGCGTCATAGACCTCGCGGTTCTTCAGCCAGTATTCCCAGACGTCGGCATAGGTCACGGGCATGGCGCCGACCTGCGCCTTGACGCTGCGGATATAGGCGACGAGATCGGCGGCGGTCATTTCGCCGCGCAGCAGCACCTCGTTGCCGACGACGATCGACTGTGATGGTGCCGGGATAGTTTTTGGCAAGCTGCACGGCGGTCGCAATCTGCGCGCCGTTCTTCAGGCGGTTGCTGCCGAGCCAGATGCCCTGGATGACCTTGAGCCCGACCTTGGCCGCCAGCGCCGGCACCTGGTCCACGCCGCTGTCGATCGAATAGGTGCGAACGCAGTCGGTGACCTTGGCGAGTTGCGCCAGATCCTCGGCGATCTGCTCCGCCGAAATATGCGTGGTCTCGACCAGCGGCGTCTGCGCGCCGCGGAACGGCGCATAGGACACGCATTGCAGCTTGGCATTGGGGTCGATCGGCGCGCGCGAAAGCGTGATCGGCGTGGCCAGCCACCACCAGACCGCGGCGATCGTGCATAGGGAAATGAGGAAGAGCGCCAGCGGCGTGCGAAGAGAAATCGGTTCCATCCTCCGGGCGGGGCTCGTCGATTACCGCCTCGCCCGCCATCTGCCAAGTGCACGCCGGCGACAATGCGCCATCAATTGCCGCAGGGCGGCTTTACCACGGCGAGATAAAGTTGTGAGTTTGCTGGACAAAATCCGCAATTCGCGGCATGGAATCTGACGCCGTTTCCGCCGCATTGGGGGCCCATTTCAACGGCATCAAGCCCGCGCGCCCGGGTCTTGATCGAGTAAGACCTGGCGCTGGACGGTCAACTGGTCGGGGAATGTATGCGTCGCCGGGTACTTAAGTCACAAAGTGTGGTCCTGCGTCACCTTGCCCCGGCCGCATTGGCCCTGCTGATCGGAGTGTCCGGCGCAGTCGCCCAAAGCGGCACCCCGGCCCCGCAGGACCAGCAAAAGAACGCCCCCGACAGCAAGTCCGCCGAGGCCGTCAAGGACAACGAGCGCAAGGCGGCCGAATTCGTCGAGGCCCAGCAGGCCCTCAACGGCCCGGGCGGCAACCCCGAATGCGTCTGGCTCGGCCGGCGCGTGGTCCGCCTGATGTGGCTCGACGACCTCGATACCGCCTTCCGGCACCTCGACCTCTATGACCGCTTTGGCTGCCCGGGCGGCCACGTCCAGGCGAGCTTCCGCTGCCTGACCCGCTTTGGCGCCCAGATCGACGACAAGGTGCCGCGCAGCCTCGATACCCGCATCCATGCCTGCTGGATCAACCCGGGCGCCCAGCCCCAGACCGCCGCTGCGCCTGCTCCGGCGCCGGCCACGTCGGGCAATGCCGCTCCCGCACCGGCCGCTGCGCCCGCCCCGGCCCCGGCGCCTGCGGAAAAGAAGTAAGTCGAAGGAACTAGGCCGTTTCCGCGTGGATGAACGCTGTCTGAACGGCTGCGCCCTTAAAAAGCCAAGGCGCCATACCAGTTGTCTAATCGCGTGGCCGGATTATCCTGAAGTAGCCGCGAGGTCGGTCGAACCCAGGGGACAGGTTCGCTTACAGGAAATTGAGCCCCGCATGGTTTGGTCGCGATGCGCGCCGTCGTCGCAGTTCTCTTTCTTGTAACCGCCGTTCATGCCGGACTTTGGGGCCTTCTGCAGGACAAGCAGACGGCGCCTGACTTCCACGGCATGCTGCCGAGCGTTTCCTATGCCCCGTTCGAGAACCGGGGCATCCTGTCGTCGACATGTCGCCACCGTCGAGAAGATTCGCGCCGACCTGAAGAAGCTCTCGACGATGACGCGGGCGATCCGCCTCTATTCGTCGACCGGAAGGCAACGAACTGGTGCCGCCGATCGCCGCCGAGTTCGGCCTGAAGGTCATGGTCGGCGCCTGGATCGACAAGGACATGCGATCGCAACGACGCGCGAGATCGAAGCCGTCATCCAGCTGGCCCGGCGCAACAGCAACGTCATCGGCGTCGTGGTCGGCAACGAAGTGATCTATCCGCGGCGAGCAGAAGGCCGACGACCTCATCGAGATGATCAAGCGGGTCAAGAAGTCGGTCAGCGTGCCCGTCACGACCGGCGAGATCTGGCACGTCTGGCGCGAATTTCCTCAGCTCGCCAACAACGTCGATTTCATCGCCGCGCACGTCCTGCCCTACTGGGAAAACTTCACCGACAAGCAGGCGGTCGACCAGGCGGTCGATCGCTTCAACCTGCTGCGCGATCTCTTTCCGGGCAAGCGCATTGTGATCGCCGAATTCGGCTGGCCGAGCTCGGGCTACAATCTGCTCAACGCCGTTCCCGGCCAGTTCGAGCAGGCCTCCGTGCTGCGCAACTTCGTCGCCCGCGCCGAAGCCATCGGCATGGACTTCAACATCGTCGAGGCGATCGACCAGCCCTGGAAGTTCTTCGAAGGCGGCGTCGGCCCGTATTGGGGAATCCTCAACGCCGCGCGTGAGCCAAAATTCGCGTGGACCGGCCCGATCGTCAATCCGGACTACTGGAAGCTCGCCACCATTGCGCTGCTGGTCGGCATCCTGATGTCGCTGCCGATCCTTGGGCTCAGCGAGCCGACCGTGATGCAGGCGCTGGTGCTGTCGGCCGCCGCCAACGGCGTCGGCGCCTGGACCGCGACCGTGTTCTCCTACTGGAATACGCACTACTTCGTCTGGGGCTCGGCCTTTGCGCTGGGGCTCGGCATGGTTCTTCTCGTCCCGCTCGTCCTCATTGCGATGGCGCGGATCGAGGAAATCGCGGCCGTCGCCTTCGGCCGCGGCCCGCGCCGGCTGATCACCAAGGGCGCGGCGCTGGCGCCGGCCACCATGGGCGAGAACCTCGCCTTCCCGAAGGTATCGATCCACATCCCCGCCTATTACGAGCCGGTGGAGATGCTGAAGCAGACGCTCGATGCGGTGTCGCGGCTGGACTATCCGAACTTCGAATGCGTCGTGATCATCAACAACACGCCCGACCCGAATTTCTGGCAGCCGATCCAGGACCATTGCCGCGCGCTCGGCGAACGCTTCAAGTTCATCAACGCCGAGAAGGTGCAGGGCTTCAAGGCCGGCGCGCTGCGCATCGCCATGGAGCGCACCGCCGTCGATGCCGAGATCATCGGCATCATCGACGCCGACTATGCCGTGCATCCGGACTGGCTGAAGGATCTCGTCCCCGTGTTCGCCGATCCCCGCGTCGGCCTCGTGCAGGCGCCGCAGGAGCACCGCGACGGCGACCGCTCGCTGATGCACTACATCATGAACGGCGAGTATGCCGGCTTCTTCGACATCGGCATGGTCCAGCGCAACGAGTTCAACGCCATCATCGTGCACGGCACGATGTGCCTGATCCGCCGCGCGGCGATGGACATGGCCGGCGGTTGGTCGAGCGACACGATCTGCGAGGACACTGATCTCGGCCTTGCCATGCATCGAGCAAGGCTGGCTGACGCATTACACCAACACGCGCTATGGCGAGGGCCTGCTGCCCGACACCTATGAGGCCTTCAAGCAAGCAGCGCCACCGCTGGGCCTATGGCGGCTTCCAGATCGTCAAGAAACACTGGCGCCGCTTCCTGCCGGGCGCGAGCCGCCTCACCCCGGAACAGCGCCGCGAATTCGGCCTCGGCTGGCTGAACTGGCTCGGCGCCGAAAGCCTCGGCGTCGTGGTCGCCATCCTCAATTTGATCTGGGTACCGATCGTCGTGTTTGCCGAAATCGCCATCCCCGACAAGATCCTCACCTTGCCGATCATCGCGTCCTTCGTCGTGTCGCTGATGCATTTCGTGGCGCTGTACCGCCTGCGGGTGAAGGTGAAGGCCGGACAGATGCTGGGCGCCATGATCGCGGCGATGAGCGTGCAGTGGACGGTGTCGCGCGCGGTCGCCCAGGGCCTGATCACCGAGCACCTGCCGTTCGCCCGCACCTCCAAGGGCGGCCTGTCGCGGATGTCCATTGAATTCCAGGCGTTCTGGGAAGCGGTCATCGGCGTGCTGCTTTTGATCGGCGCCGCGCTCTTGGTCGTGAACAACAATTCAACGCTGCTCATGAGCACCGGCGCCAAGCAGGTGCGCGAGATCTACATCTTCGCCGCGCGTGCTGGTGCTGGAGAGCCTGCCGTTCCTGTCGGCGGTCGCGATCGCGATCCTGGAAAATTCGCGCATCAACGAGTTCAAGTTCTGGCGCGACAGCACGGTGCGCGCCGCGGAACTGATCGGCTTGCGCCCGGTCTCGCTGCCCAAGGTGGTTCCGAACGCGCAACCGGTGCCAGCGAAATCCAGCGCGAAGCCAGCTGATTGGGCACGAGTTGTCACCCATGTCTTGGGTGCGTTCCGTTACCTATGTGTCCGGGCCGGACATTTGATTTGTTGGTGAGCGCGGTGGGACGTAGCGGTTCACCTTGCTGAAGAGTTGGATGATGGCTTCCTGGTTTGTCGTGATCGAATAGAGGTTGCACATCCTTCAGTCGATCCGTCGAACAATACGCAACGGCGAGGGCGTGACGACTTCTTCGCACCGTATCCCAGGGTAATCCGCGATGGTTATCCAAAGTCCGGCCGTCCAATACAGCGTCGCGATCTCGGTCATAGTTTCTGGTCGTATTGGTAGAGGCTGAACGACGTTGAAGTCGGCCCTATGCTCCACGGCATCTGGTTCGACCTTCTCGACCTCGTAGAGAATCGCACTCAAGGTGCTGGCGGCCTTGCCCTGATTGGCCGAAATGTTCATGTAGAACCGTGCCGTGTCGAGATTGGAGCAGGCGAAGGTCGATGTCAGCCGCGACGGCTTCGTCGGGAACTTGTTCTTGCGGACGGTCTCCAACTCCATCTCGCGACGCCAGAGAGGGTGAGTTTTCCCGAACGCACGAATGATCCTTCCGTAGTTGCCGGGGTGAACAAGCCGCTACGGATTGCGGGTCGACATGAGATCGGCCGCAAGGACGTCGAGACAGTTCGCGAACAGAACACGCACTTGATTTGCCCACACATTGCCCACACGGAGATCGGTCGACATGCACCTGCGGCGAGAGGTGACGGCAACGCGCTGATTATCTTGCAGATTTGGTGAGCGCGGTGGGAACTCGAACCCACGACCCCATGATTAAAAGTCACGTGCTCTACCGCCTGAGCTACGCGCTCACTTTGTCGTCCTGAACGGGATCGTGCCGGAAAACCGGTACCTTCCGGATCACGTTCTCGCCGCGCTGTGTAGGGGCCTGCCCCCCTCGGGTCAATAGCGCAAAGCCCCGCGAGCGCGATGCCGTCCGGCCGGAATAATACTGTCGAAATCGGCATTTACCGTGTCCCCTTCAAGAGACTGCAACGACTTTCCCACTGTTCCCTGCCCTCCGCCGCACGCGCGCCAGTTTCCGCGCTCCACGGCAGTTTGCGGGAGGCGCGCGATTGGGCTCAAATGACGGCGAGCACCCGCACCTGGAGGATCGAATGAACAGGAGCGATTTCGAGCAACAGCTGAAAGCGGATGGCTTCACCGAGATCGAACTGCAGGCGCTGGCGCCGCGGCCGGGCAAAGGCCGGCATCGGCATCTCTTCGAGATCCGCGGGCTCGTGATGTCGGGAGGGTTTGTCGTTCAGCAGCAAGGCGAGCCGGTCGTGTATCGACCGGGGCAAATCTTCTCGGTCGCCGAGGGCGAACTGCACGACGAATGGATCGAGGCCGATGGCGCGACCGTGCTCGTAGGCCGCAAGTTCTCCGAAGCCAGGAAACGGGCGCCGTGACGCCCCGGGCAGCGCCGGGCGGCCTACGCTGAAAGCGACGTCTGCGGTCTTCAGGACTTTTCGGTCTTCTCCGGCAGCTTGATCGGGATGTGCCGCGACGTGCTGACGACGCGCGTGCTGCCGTCCGGCTGAGTTCGGCTTCGCAGCGTTTCCAGAACCAGAATGAACTTCTCGGAGAGCATCGTTGCCTCCTGTGCAAATCGCTCTGAGTATTTGTCCCTGACGGCGCTCACCCAATTCGATCACTTGCTTGCGATGCTGCGCCGCAGTCACCGGTTCCCGAGTTTGCTGCCTGCTCTTCGCTCTTTTTGATCGCCCCGAAGCTGGAGTAGAATCCCTATCCGGTCCCGCCGCCTGCCTCGCGGGAGCCGGCTCAGTCGTACCCCCGGAAATGGGAGGCCGCGCCATGTCGAAAAAGGGAATCACCGGCCACGACGAATGGGTGGTCACGGAATCGCTGGCGACGGCCCTGATCGCGCTGGAGCAGCTTGAGCCCAAGCACCAGCCGCTCAAGCACATGGACGACATCCGCAAGCTGCTGGTCGCCGGCTGCCAGCCCGGCACCGTGAACCTGCACCTGGCGCAGGCCAAATGCCGGCTGTTTCCCGGCGCGGACCGCGCAGGCATCTATCGCGACTACGGACTGGAGGACACCGAGGTCTAGGATTCCGGGCCTGACCCTCCGTCGCCCAAATAGCCGAGCGATCGCGCTCTGGGGTGAGGTAATTGAAGGCGATGCCCGGCTATCTGGCCGCGCGGCGGTGCGGCTTTTTTATAAAAGCAGCAATGCTTTAAAGAATTGTCTTCATCACGCGCAGAAGATCTTGTTCCGCCGTCGGCGCCGCCGCGGTCAGATTTCGCCATGCTCCCGAGTTGCGCGCGAATCAGCGCGCGCCATCATTTTCGACGACCTAAGAGATTGCTAAGATGGACCTTCCGCGTATCTGACGCAGTTCATTTGGGAGTGTGTCTTTCTTGCAATAGGCTCGCCCCCCTATCTTCTCTACGACGACGGTTCCAGGCCGTAGTTCTACTGATCACGCCGTAATCCTACGGGCAAATGACTTTTCAGTCCTGCGTATCCGTTCGAGGAGAGTACAAATGAAAATAAAGAAGACCATCGCAGCTGCGGCCGGGCTTCTCGCCATCCACCGTAGCCGCCTCCGCCGCCGACATGGCGGTCAAGGCCCGTCCGATTGTTCCCGGCTGAAGTCTGGAGCTGGACCGGCTTCTACATCGGTGGCCATGTCGGCGCCGGCTGGGGCACCACGGAATCCACGCTGACCAACTTCTCGGTCGTTCCCCCCGGTATCGCCTTTCCGCTGAACGTGCCGTTCTCGCAGAACAGCCGCAGCGGCTTCCTCGGCGGCGGCCAGGTCGGCGCCAACTGGCAGACCGGCTGGGCCGTGTTCGGCGTCCAGGGCGACATCGCCGGGCTGGACGTCAAGGGAACCACGCCCTGCTGGTCGTGTTCTGGCCTGCACCACCAAGAGCAACTGGCTGGCGACGGTGACCGGCCGTCTCGGCGCGGTCGTTGCGGACCGCGGCCTGGTCTACGTCAAGGGCGGCGCGCGCCTGGATGAACAGCGACCCATTCGGTCACCACGCCCGGCTTCGGCTCGGCATCGATTCCCGCTACGACGCTGACCAGCGCAACAGCACCGCCTGGGGCTGGACGGTCGGCCTCGGCACGGAGTGGATGATCACCCGGAACTGGACCGCGTTCATCGAGTACAACTACATCGAGTTCGACAAGAAGAACGAGGCGTTCCGCTGTCAACACTCGGCCGGTGTCCCGATTGCACGTGACGGTCAACGCGGACCTCGTGAACAAGCTCTCGGTCGCCAAGGTCGGCGTGAACTACAAGTTCGACTGGGGTACCCCGGTCGTCGCGAAGTACTGAGACTGAAGCGCACTCTCTCCTGCGCAAGCCGGAAACCCCAGGGTCCATCCCCTTGGGGTTTTCTTTTGGCCGGTTGGCTCCGCTCGGGATTAGATGCCGAGCACCCAGACGGCGACGATGGTGCCGAGGACGGCGAGCCCGCTGATGGTCCAGCCGGTGGCGTAGCGCCGCCCCGTCCGTCTGCAGGCCTTTCGACCATTGAATCATGCCAGTTGGTCATTGCGCGACCTCCGTGACCATGCCTCTCGTCGGTATGTCCCGGACGGAGACAAAAGGTTCAACGGAGCAACGCGCGGACCACGGTTGGTGTTCCCGGCCGAGGAGGCCGGGCAATGCTGCGCCGCAGCTAGAGCCGGACGCCCTGGGTGGCGAAGGCTTCCGAGACCGGCTCCTGCACCTTGTTGAGGACGCCGGCCCAGGCGACCGCAATCACGACCGCCGTCACCATGGCAAGAAGAAACGCTTTCATGGCGACCTCCCCCTATTCCGCCGGCGCTGCGGCGGCGGAGCGCGCGTTGTCGGCGGCCTCACGGGCTTTCTGTTGCGCCAGCCACAGGCTGTGATGCTCCTTGGCCCAGTTGACGTCGACGGTGCCCGAGCCCATCGCCTCGAACGCGCCTTCCATGCCGATCGTGCCGATGTAGATGTGCGCGATCATGGCGGCGACGAACAGCACCGCCACGACCGAGTGCACGACCGAGGCGATCTGCATGCCCTCGATCCCCGATGCGTAGAACGGGAACATCAGGAGATAGCCGGTTGCGGCCACCGCGCCGCCGCCGAGCACGACGACCCAGTACATCAACTTCTGGCCGGCGTTGAAGCGATAGGCCGGCGGGTGGTCGTCACCGACGAGGCCGCCGCCGCGCTTGATCCAGTCGACGTCCACCTTGTTCGGAATGTTGCCGCCGATCCACATCAGGAAGATCACGATCACCCCGATGGTGAAGGGGAAGCTCAGATAGTTGTGGGCGTATTTGGCCCATTGCGACCAGTCGGAGAACGCCTCCAGCCCGATCAGCGGGAGCAGCAGCGGCCGGCCGAAGGTGATGTTCAGCCCCGACAGCGCCAGAACGATGAAGCAGGTCGCGGTCATCCAGTGTACGGCCCGCTCGAAGCCATTGAAGCGCACGATATTGCGGCCCGACCTGCCGCCGTCGATCTTCACCATGCCGCGGGTGAGATAGAAGATGATCAGCAGCCGCCAGCACGCCGAGGATGACGATGCCGCCGATCCAGCGCAGCGTCACGTCGCGGAAATTGCGCCATTCGCGCCCTTGCGGTTGCTCCAGCATGCCGGAGCGCGCGTCGGGAATGCTGACGCGGCCCTGGATGCGGTTCAGCTCCTGCAGGAGCTGCTGCTCCTTCACCGAGCTTGCGGTGGGATTGACCGAACTGGGCTGCTGCGCCTGAACCGGCGCGGCGAGCGCAACCAGAAGCACCAGAGCCCAGGCCGCAATTGAAGCCCCGAGCGCGAGGCGGAGAATTCTTGCCAGAGATGTCATATCACCCTGCTCCATCCACGGGCGCCGTTCCGCTTGCAGCGGAACAGCGTTAATTCATCATCAGCGACGCCGGCCGCCTCAGGTATCGATGCCTTCGCGATAGGCCGTCTTCCAGCCCCAGGCGCCGGAGCCGTAGCCGCGCTTGGTCACCCGCTCCTTGTAGATCTGGGCGATGATCTCGCCGTCGCCGGCGAGCAGCGACTTGGTCGAGCACATCTCGGCGCAGAGCGGCAGCTTGCCTTCGGCGAGGCGATTGGCGCCGTACTTCTCGTACTCCGCCTTGCTGCCGTCGGCCTCGGGTCCGCCGGCGCAGAAGGTGCACTTGTCCATCTTGCCGCGTGAGCCGAAGTTGCCGACCTTCGGATATTGCGGCGCGCCGAACGGACAGGCGTAGAAGCAATAGCCGCAGCCGATGCAGAGATCCTTGGAGTGCAGCACCACGCCGTCGGCGGTGGTGTAGAAGCAGTTGACCGGGCACACCGCCGCGCAGGGCGCGTCGGTGCAATGCATGCAGGCCATCGAGATCGAACGCTCGCCGGGCTTGCCGTCATTGATGGTGACGACACGGCGGCGGTTGATGCCCCAGGGCACCTCGTGCTCGTTCTTGCAGGCGGTTACGCAGGCGTTGCATTCGATGCAACGGTCAGCGTCGCAGAGAAATTTCATCCGAGCCATGACGCTGTCTCCTTAAGCTGCCCGAACCTGGCAAAGGGTGGCCTTGGGCTCCTGCATGCCGGTAACGGGATCGAAGCCGTAGGTCGTGATCGCATTGACGCTTTCGCCGAGCACCACGGGATCGGTGCCCTTCGGATAGTTGCCGCGCTGGTCGACGCCCTGGAACCAGCCCGCGAAGTGGAATGGACACCAGGTGACGCCCCTGCCGACGCGCTCGGTGACGAGCGCCTTCATGCGGGCCTTCGAGTTGTGCTCGGCGCCGGTCACCCAGACCCAGCCGCCGTCCTTGATGCCGCGCTCGGCGGCGTCTGACGGGTTGATCTCGATGAACATGTCCTGCTGCAGCTCGGCGAGCCACTTGTTGGAGCGCGTCTCCTCGCCGCCGCCTTCATATTCGACCAGACGGCCGGAGGTGAGGACGAGGGGGAACTGCTTTGCGATCCCCTTCTCCACCGCCGCCTTCTGCACGTCGAAGCCGATATTGGGCATGCGGAACTGCCGCGCATTCGGCAGCGTCGGATATTTCGCGACCAAGTCGGGACGCGGCGTGTAGATCGGCTCGCGGTGGGTCGGGATGGCGTCCGGCAGGCCGAACGCGTTGGCGCGCGCCTTGCCGTTGCCGTAGGGGATGCAGCCGTGCTCGATCGCGACGCGCTGGATGCCGCCCGACAGATCGATCGACCACGACACCGCATCCGGCGTGGTCGGATTGACCTTGTTGATGACGGCCATCTCGGCTTCGGTCAGATCCTTGTCCCAGCCGAGCTTCTTCAGAACGCCGAGGGTGAACTCGGGGTAGCCGTCCTTGATCTCGGAGTCCTTGGAGTAATAGCCGTTGCCGAGCAGGCTGACCTTGCGCTTGGTGCCGTCGGGCAGCGTCTCCTCGCGCTCCACGCCGAAGCGGGCGCGGAAGGTGCCGCCGCCCTCCTTGATCGACAGGTTGGTGTTGTAGAGCAGCGGCGTGCCGGGATGCCTGAACTCGGGCGTGCCCCAGCACGGCCATGGCAGGCCGTAATAATCACCCTTGTTCGGCCCGGTCGTGGCCTTCTGGGTGAGCATGTCGAAGTCTTTCTGGTTCGCCATATGCGACTTCAGCCGCTCCGCCGACTGGCCGCAGTAGCCGGTGGACCAGCCGCCGCGGTTGATCTCGCGGGTGATGTCCTCGACCACAGGCAGGTTGTTCTCGACCTTGATGTTCTTGAACATGAGGTCGGCAAAGCCGAGCTTCTTGGCGAGGAGATACATCACCTCGTTGTCGTCCTTGGATTCGAAGATCGGCTTGACGATCTGCTCGCCCCACTGGATGGCGCGGTTGGAGGCCGTGCGCGAGCCCGCGGTCTCGTAGCTGGTGGCGATCGGCAGCATGTAGGTGTTGTTCTTGCGTGCGGGCGCCAGCGCCGCCCAGGTGGTCGGCACGGGGTCGGCGACGACGAGCAGGTCGAGCGCCTCGATGCCCTTCTGCGCATCGGGCATGCGGGTGACGGTGTTGCCGCCATGGCCCATCACGAACATCGCCTTGATGTTGTCCTTCTGCGACACGTCCTTCTTGTCGTACATCGTCGCGTCGAACCAGCGGGTCGACGGGATGCCGGGCGTGTTCATGGTGTTGGTGACTTTGCCGTCGGCCGCCGTGCTCTTGTCGAAGCGCTCGACGAACCAGTCGTACGGGCACGTCCCAGACGCGCGACCAGTGCCGCCACGCGCCCTCGACGAGGCCGTAATAAAGCGGCAGCGTCACGATATCGAGGCCGAGGTCGGTCGCGCCCTGCACGTTGGTGTGGCCGCGGAAAATGTTGGCGCCGGTGCCGGGCGCGCCGACATTGCCGGTGGCCAGCAGCGCGATACAGAACGCGCGCACGTTGGCGGTGCCGACGGTGTGCTGGGTCGCGCCCATGCACCAGATCAGCGTCGACGGCTTCTCGGTCGCGAACATCTTGGCGACCTTTTCGAGCTGCGCACCGGGCACGCCGCTGATCTGCTCGACCACGTCAGGCGGATATTTCTCGACCTCCTTGCGGATGTCGTCCATGCCGTAGACGCGCTGTTCGATGAACTGCTTGTCCTCCCAGCCGTTCTTGAAGATGTGCCAGAGCATGCCGTAGATCACGGGAATATCGGTGCCGGAGCGGATGCGCACGTATTCGGTGGCGTGCGCCGCCGTACGCGTCATGCGCGGATCGATCACGATCATGTTGGCGCGCTGCATCTCCTTGCCTTCCAGCACGTGCTGCAAGGATACCGGATGCGCCTCGGCGGGATTGCCGCCCATGATGACGATGGTCTTGGAGTTGCGGATGTCCGTGTAACTGTTGGTCATCGCGCCGTAGCCCCAGGTGTTGGCTACGCCGGCGACCGTGGTCGAGTGACAGATACGCGCCTGGTGGTCGGAGTTGTTGGTGCCCCAGAACGCCGCGAATTTGCGGTTGAGGTAGGAGCCCTCATTGGTGAACTTGGCCGAGCCCAGCCAGTAGACGGAGTCGGCGCCGTTCTTGGCGCGGATCGCC
The DNA here is from genome assembly GCA_963726865.1 of uncultured Alphaproteobacteria bacterium. Classification (GTDB taxonomy): domain Bacteria; phylum Pseudomonadota; class Alphaproteobacteria; order Rhizobiales; family Xanthobacteraceae; genus Bradyrhizobium. Next base: position 85,402 of record CAVSEE010000024.1, read on the forward strand.
ATCAGCTTGTCGCCGATCTCGTTGATGGCGACGTCCCAGGAGATGCGGGTCCACTGCCCGTCCACCAGCTTCATCGGATAGCGCAGGCGGCGGTCACCGTGCACGAGCTCGCGGGTGGCCGCACCCTTGGCGCAATGCGAGCCGCGGTTGATCGGCGAATCCCAGCCGGGTTCCTGGCCAACCCACACGCCGTTGACGACTTCACCGATCACGGTGCAGCCGACCGAACAATGCGTGCAGATGTTCTTCTTCACGACGGCGCCTGCCATCAGCGGACCGGCGGCGGCGGCTTCGGCCTTGCGCACGCTGCCGAGCGGCAAAGCGCTCAGCGCTGCAAGGCTGCCGCCGGCAAGGCCGGAGCGGCGCAGGAAGGTACGGCGATCGAGCCCCGTGGCCTGTCCGGCCAATTGCTCGGCGACGGCGCCGCGGGAAACGGTTTCGGAACGCGTGCGGTGTGTTTTCTTGATCAGCACGGCGGCCTCCCTCAGCGTGGATAGCTGTTGACGCGGTAGTACGTCTTGATGTGGTCGGTTACCTGGTAGCGCGCCTTGCGCTTCTCATCGAGGCTTTCGCTGTCGGCGTGCGCAGGACCCGTCAGCGGCGCTGCCACGGCCGCGCCGGCGCCGACCGCACCGATGCCGACCTTGCGAAGGAAGTCGCGCCTGCCGACTGTCGTTTTCTTTTCGTCCTTCATCGCATCTCTCCTGGACCAACCCGCGCTGGTCAGTTGGCGAATTTGAAAGCTTCGGATTCGATTTCCATGAACAGCCGGCCGAGCGCGCCGACCGTCTTGTAGAATTTGGCGGTTTCAGACTTCTCCAGATCGGCGAACATGCGGCCCATCCAGGGCGCGATGTGCTTGTCGTAGAATTTCCGCTGCTGCTCATGGGTGGCGGCAAAGCGGCCGTCGGCAAAGCCCGCCATGATCTCGCAGACCGTCGCGGCGTTATCCTCCGGCTCCGGATTGTTTTCGACGCGCTCGATGCCGAAGGCGGCAAGATCGCCGCGCAACCGCGCCAGCGGCCGCTCATGCAGGAAGCCGGTCAGGTAGTAGGAAGCGTAGGGCAGGATTTCGCCGCGGCCGACCCCGATGAAGAGGTCGAAATATTCGCGCTCGACATTGGCGGCCACCGCATCCTGCGCGGCCTGGGCCAGCGCCGCATGGGCGCGGCCAAGCGGCGTGTCGTCGCCCTCAAGCTTCGCGATCGTAGCGAGCAACTTCTTCGAGGGCGGCGCCGACAGCAGCGAAGCAAGCAGCAGATATTGATGGGCACGGCCGGCATCGACCGGGTCGACGGCAGGCGCCGGCCGCCGCAAGCTCGCTCTCGTCGTAGAGATCGGGACGCAATTCGCGGCGCGAAATTCCGGTTGCAGCCTCGACCGCAATCACACGTTGCGCCGGCACCTGGTTCCAGTTCGAAACCGAGGGCTGGGCAATGCCAATTTTTCGCGCAAGCTCGGCGACTCCGCCTGCCTTGTCGATTGCGCGCGCTAGACCGGGATCCCGCACATGGACCTCCGTTCCCCCAGCCGTTTCATTATTGTCCCGCTTTGGATTTAGTCTTGTTCTAAAAAGACTAATCGCCCGCCGGAACGCGGTCAATCGATTCGAAATAGCCTTTGACTATATCTTTGGACGCAGAACACTAGCTGGGCAAAGCGCCGCCATGTGTGCGCCGCTGGGCCGGCACAACATCGCCGTCTTCGTTGGAAGCCTCTGGTTGCGTTGCAGCAACCGGCTCCCCGGCATCATCAGGCTGACGCATAGCTGCAATTTCGGTCTCGGGTGATGGCTCCTGTTGCCGAGATGCGCGATTGCTCGGCCGGCTTTTCCTGCACATGTCCCTTGTCGGACAACTCTTCTGCCAGTTTCTCAACAGTATCCTGCGCGCTGCCGAGCACCCGTTCTACCATGGCGCTGATCTGCTCCGGCGTGCCGTGCAGCGCGCCGAAGCCGGGCATGGCGTCGGGATCGGTAAAATCCCATGCATTTTCGGCCAGGCCGATAAAGTCGCGGATCGCGGGATCGGCCGCCCATGCGCGACGAAGCGCCGCATGCCGGAGCTCTGCCGGAATTCCCTGGCGCAGGAATTCGGTGATGTCGGTGGCCGCGGTGATGGAATCAATTGGCGGCAATTTTGACAGATCGAGCTCATGCTCGGGCAGAGTGGCCGGCGGCGTTGCCGTCGCTTCAGCCGGCGGCGCAGCTTCAGCCGCAACTTCAGCCGAAGCTTCAGCTGTCTTGGCTTCCTGCTTGCGGCGCGACCAGCGCTTGAGGAATTCCTCGTCGCTCATTCCTGTCCGCCTTCTCGACGGCGCGCCAGCGCTTCCGGATTGGCCCGATCGCGCTTGCGCTTGACGAACTCGCGCTCGACATGGTGTTCGCTGACAAATGCTTCAACTGCCTCCCGTATCACGTCAGGCATGATGACCGTTTCGACGAGATTGGCGCCGGCCTCCGTGAAAACCTCTCCCTCCGCAGGATCGGCCGTTACCGCGGCCAGCGCGTAGGGCCACTCGCCTTCGGTCGGACTTAGTACCACCCACAGCATCGGGCTGCCGGTCGCGAGGTTGTCGCGATAGCGCGCCGTCTCGGAGCGATGGAATTCGATGGTCCGGCTGCCGGCATAGAACAGCACGGTCTCGCCCTCCTCGCGCAGCACGCTCCACTCCGCCATGTCGGGGGCGTCGGGCAGGATGCCGACCGGACGCCACAGGAAATCGATCCAGGGCGAGTCCGCCTTGCGCCGCTCGACGACGACGCCGACCACCATGTGCGACAGCGGCGCCGGGCTCATGTGGCGGCCTCCAGATGCCGGATCGGCAGGCCCGTGAGCAGGTTCTGCGGCTTCAGGCGCACCAGCTTCTGCGGCGACATCGCCATGATCAGATAGACCGGCTCGCGCCCCACCTCCTCCAGCATCAGCGCCGGATCGGCGAAGGTCAAACGGTAGATGCCGAGCACGCGGCCGTTGGTCTCTTCGTCGAGCGCCTCGCCATGCCAGAGGCGGTCGCCGATTTCAGTCGCATCCGTATCCAGCCCGACATACCAGGAGAGTTTTGCATCGCGCAGTTCGGTGAGCGGCTCGATCGAAACTTCGATGCCGAGCAAATGCGCCAGCCAGCGCGTTACGACAGTCGCCAGCGCCGCCTGCCCGCGCCGTCCGGCGGTGAGGTCGAGACCCATGTCGAACTGGTCGCTGCGGTGCCAGTAATGTTCGGCGTTTTCGTCGTCGATCACCTCGACGTCGACGTCATGGGTGGCGCCGAGCATCGACATCAGCGACAGCACCGGCGTCGGATTGACCCCGCCGATCACCTCGGCATCGCCGAGCAGCACGGAGCTTTCGTGCAGCATCAGCCGCTGCGTCCGGAAGAACAGCTCGGCGGCACGCAGCACGAACGGATCCTCGCAGCCATCGAGCGCATTGCGCAGGATGACGTGGACGAGCTGGTTGACGAACAGCGGCGGCAGGTTGACCGATCCAGCGCGGATCAGCGCGAGATACGCCGCTTCCAGCGTCGCATGCCTGAGCAGGAGATCGCGGAACGCCAGCACGAATTGCCAGTTTTCCCGCGCATCGGCGTCGGCGATTGTCCGCCACTTCGCTCGCTTGCACCGGACGCCGCGGCGCGGCCAACAGTTCGCGATGCAGCCGCCGCTCGGCGTCGCAGGCGTCGTCCGGCGGCATCAGTTCCGGCCGCACAAAATAGGCCTTCAGGAATTCGTCGGTCACGACCAGCCCGCCGCTGTCGTTGCGGTCGAGCAGATGGTGGCCGCAGGAGATCCAGAAGTCGTTCATCGGCGCGGTCGTCCGTCGGTCATGTCGGCGAGGTTGAGATGCTGGTCGGGCTCGGCATCATCCTCGATTTCCATGAAGGAAAAGGCCTTGCTGTGGCGATCCTGCCCTTCCTTCAGTTGCAGGCGCCGGAACGACTCCCGCACCTCGCCATCACTGATGCTGCGATGGACCGCGATCAGGCTGGAGATCGGATGCGTGCACAGCGATTCCACGAAGGCGACCTCCTCTTCCGCCGCAGGCCGCGCGGTCGCCAGATCAGGTGCGCCGAACCTGTCCACGAGCTGGCTGGCGAGGAGATCGACGAGCGTGCGGCGATCTTCCGCCGAGGCGTGGACGATCTGCACCAATGTCGACCAGCCCCAGGATTGCACGCCGAGAAAACCGCCGCGAAACGCGGTGCGATCCTTTCCGGTGAGCGCGGCCGGATCGCGGTCATAGAAGCGGAACGCGCCCGACACCGCCCAGTCGCCGGGCTCTGCCGCCGCGTCGAACACGAACGTATCCGAGGGATCGAGCGCGATGGTGCGCAGCAGTTTCACAGACGCGGCCCTCCGGACTTCGGATCGAGCCATGTCGGTTTGGCGAGCGCCTGAGCAAGATTGATAGGTGCGGCCTTCTCGGCGCCGATGCCGTTGCACGACGTAATCGCCGCTGTCCTCGATGCGCCGGCTGGTCTGCTTCTGCCGCTCGATCAGGCCAAGATATTGCTGGGCAATGCTGGCAAAGCCGTCGGTCTGCCAGCGGTCGAAAGCGACCATCAGGTGCCGCGCAAAGCTTTCGGTCACCTCGACCGCGCCGACCCCGTCAAACCCTTCTTCTTCAAGCGCGGAGGCGAGCGGGTGAACGCCGGCTTCGGTTTCGCTCATCGACACCGTCCGGATCATCGCGCCGAACACGAGCCAGGGCGGCACTTCGTCCTCGCGGGTGGATTTCGGCCAGCCCAGTCGCCCGCCGCCGACCAGCCCGCCGTCGACACGGACCGCATCCGGCCAGTCGATCGTCACCGGCTTGTTGGGCGGCGCATAGGCGCGCAGCGCATCCGATAGCGCCACCATGCCGGCATAGAAGGCGCGGCGCGCGCTGTGCAGCGGTTCGGTCGGCTCGAGCACGACGGCGAACTCGGCCAGATCGAACCGTCCGACATAGACCAGGGTTCCGGCGCCGCTTTCGCCGGCAATCGCGAGCGCGTGGGCAAACGCCTCGCCGCTCTCGCGCAGCCGGACCAAAGTATAAGGCGGCGGCAGATCGATGTGTTCGGTAACGGTTTCGCGCGTCCGTGCAGTCGGCAAAAGGTTGCTCCGGCTTCCCTTTTTCTGTTTAGAATGATTATACGAGCCGAACGGCCGCGGCTATCCCGCTTTCGGCTTGTTCCTTAATCAACTGATAGGGATGACTGAGCGCACATGGCGCATCCGCCCAAAACGATCCTGATGTGCTCCTGCGAGGACACGATGCGCCTCGATACGGCCGCCGTTGAACGCGGCTGCCGGAATAGCGAGATCAAGACCTTCCGGCATCTGTGCCGTGCCGAGATCGAACGGTTTCGCGACGCCGCCGGCGCGGAAGGATCGTTGACCGTTGCCTGCACGCAGGAAGCGCCGCTGTTTGGCGTTGAGGCGGGCGAACGTCCTGATGGCATCGACTTCGTCAACATCAGGGAAACCGCCGGCTGGTCCAAGCAGGGCGCCGACGCCGGGCCGAAGATGGCCGCGCTGCTCGCAGCCGCCGCCGAGCCTGTGCCAGCCATTCCCTTTGTCACGCTGTCGAGCGACGGCGTGATCCTGATCTATGGCCGCGATGAAGCCGCGATCGAAGCCGGCAAGCTTTTGGCCGATCATCTCGACGTCACCGTGATGATACCAAGACTTTCCGGGATCACGCCGCCATCGACGGCGGCATTCCCGGTGGTCAAGGGAACGATCCGCAACGCGCGCGGCCATTTCGGCGCGTTCGAACTCACCATCGACGATTTTGCCGCGCCCCGTCCCTCCTCGCGCGACGCGTTCGTGTTCGATGCATCGCGCAACGGCGCGACGTCGCGCTGCGATCTCGTGCTCGATCTCTCCGGCGAGCCTGCGCTGTTTGCCGCGCACGACCTGCGCGACGGCTATCTCCGCGCCGATCCCGGCGATCCCGCAGGCGTGTTGCGGGCGGTGCTGAAAGCGCGCGATCTCGTCGGCAGTTTCGACAAGCCGCAATACATCAATTTCGCGCCGGAGCTGTGCGCGCATTCGCGCTCGAACATCACGGGCTGCCATCGCTGCCTCGATCTCTGCCCGACGGGCGCGATCGTGCCCGATGGCGATCACGTCAGGATCAGCGCCGAAATTTGTGCCGGATGCGGCCAGTGCGCCGCCGCCTGCCCGACCAGTGCCGCTTCCTATGCGCTGCCACCGGCCGATGCGCTGCTGCACAAGCTGCGCGCGATGCTGCAGGCTTATCACCAGGCCGGCGGCACGAGGCCGGTGATGATGCTGCATGACGGCCAGCACGGCAGCGCGCTGATCGATGCGCTGGCGCGCCACGGCGACGGCCTGCCGGCCAATGTGTTGCCGCTGGCCGTCAATGAGATCACGCAGATCGGCCTCGAGGCGATCGTAGCCGTCTTTGCCTATGGCGCGACGGGCGTGCGCTTCCTGCTCCGGGCAAAGCCGCTGCACGACATGGCGGGGCTGACGCAGACGCTGGCGATGGCCGATGCGATCCTCGCAGGCCTCGGCTTTGCCGGCCGCCGCGTCGCCACTATCGAGACCGACGATCCCGATGCGCTGGGCGCAGCGCTGTATGGCATCGAATCCGCCGCAGCCGTCGCGCAGCCGGCAACCTTCCGCACCGTCGGCAAGCGGCGCGACATCCTGCGCTTTGCGCTCACCGAATTGCATCGGGTTGCGCCGGCGCCCGTCGACGTGATCGCATTGCCCGAAGGCGCGCCGCTCGGCGCGGTCAATGTCGACGTCGCGGGCTGCACGCTGTGCCTGTCCTGCGTATCCGCCTGCCCGACCGGCGCGCTGCTGGATGATCCCGACCGTCCCGCCCTGAAATTCGTCGAGGACGCCTGCGTGCAATGCGGGCTGTGCAAGGCGACCTGCCCCGAGAAAGTCATTACTCTGCAGCCGCAGTTCGATTTCCGCGCCAGCCGCGCCACCGCGCGCCTGATCAAGGAAGAAGAGCCGGCGCTCTGCATCCGCTGCAGCAAGCCGTTCGGGGTGAAGAGCACGATCGAGAAGGTCGCAGCGAAACTCGAGGGCCGGCACTGGATGTACCCGGCCGCCGCCAGCCGCGCCGATGCGATCCGGATGTGCGCCGACTGCCGCGTCATCACCATGAGCGAGCAGAAGTTCGATCCGTTTGTCGGCGTGCCCGAGCGGCCGCTGCCGCGCACCACCGACGATTACTTGCGCGAACGCGACAAGAAGTGACTACTTCGCCGTCGCGCGCGCCAGAAAATCGGTAAGCGCCTTGCGGTCCTCAGGCGAGCCGATGCGCTGCTCGGGCATTTTGGTGCCGGGCGTATAGGCGTTCGGGCCGACCTCAAACAGTTGCGCGACTGTTTCCGGCGTCCACACGATGTTCATCGTCTTCAGCGCCTCGGAAAAGCGGTAGCCGGGCAGCGAGGCGATCTTGCGTCCGAACAGGCCGGCCAGCGTCGGGCCCGCGCGGGGACCATCCTTTTCCGAGAGCGTGTGGCAGGCGACGCAGGCGCGGAACACTTCGGCGCCGTGATCGCCGGCATAGGCGGCCAGCGGATCGCCCGCAGCACCCGGCTGCGGCGCGCCGACGGGATTGCCGGTCTGCGCATTCCAGCGCCGGATCGCGGCGTCCGCGCCGCCGGTCAGCAGGGTCGCGCCGTCGGGCGTGAATGCGACCGACCATACCGGCAAACCCGGCCCCACCAGCGCGCCGGCGAGGCTGCGTGTCTTGCGGTCGATCAGGTTGACGGTGCCGCCGATGCCGCCCGCCGCTACACGGTTGCCGTCCGGCGAGATCGCGAGTGCAATGATCGGCGTCGTTCCCGCCTGCACCTCGGCAACGTCCTTGCTGCCGGGCGCGAGGAAACGCACCTTGCCGTCAGCCCCGCCGGTGATGATTTCGCCGTCGGGTGCGACTGCGACCGCGTTGAGCGGCGCCGGCAAGGTGATGATGTCGGGCGTTCCGTCCGGCAGCGGCCAGATGCGCACCGTGAGATCGTAGCCGACGCTGACCAGCGACTTGCCGTCGGGCGTGAACGCCACGCCGTTGACGTTTTGCGTATGCCCCTCCAGCACACGCTTCGCTCCGCCGGCGAGCGGCCACAGCCGCGCCGTGCCGTCCCAGGCCGCCGACGCCAGCGTCGCGCCGTCAGGCGAAACCGCCAGCGCCACGATCGGCGCGGTGTGTCCTTCAAGAATCTCGTCGGGCTGCTGGCGGCCGGCGGTCCAGAGCGCGATCTTCGCATCGGCACCTGCGGTCGCCATGCGGCCGTCCTTCAGAAACACGACGGCATTGACGGCGTCGGCGTGAAACCTCAGCACCTGCTCCGCCGATCCTGATGCCAGCGACCAGCGGATCGCCGCGGTATCGAAACTGCCTGAAAGGACGTTCTTGCCGTCGGTCGATATTGCGATGGAGCGGACCGGCCCGCCATGACCGGCGAGCTGGCCCTGCGCGGGAAGCGTGGCAGCCGCCAGCAGAGCCACGGCGGCACAGATTGAAAGAACAGGCTTCATCGATAGTTCAACCACGATCCCGCCGTCGGCGTACTGGGCCAGGTCATACTGCACAACTGCCGCGTCGTGTGAAAGCTGCGCGACTTTGCGGGAACCCCTGGGTTTGCCGCGGCATTTCGCCTGCGCATATCCGCTATTTTTCGCTCTCATCCCGCAAAATGCCGGCGGAACACCTATATTGAAGCGATCCCTCCCCCGAGATTCCCCGTGCTTTACCTCGAACTTGCCATCGTCACCGTCCTGATCGTCATCAACGGCCTGCTCTCCATGTCGGAACTCGCAATCGTCTCGTCGCGCCCGGCGCGGCTGGCGGGACTGGTCGAGAAGGGCGTGCGCGGCTCGCGGCGCGCGCTGGCGCTCGCCGCCGATCCCGGAAAATTCCTTTCCACCGTGCAGATCGGCATCACGCTGATCGGCGTGCTCTCGGGTGCGTTCTCCGGCGCCACGCTCGGGCAACGGCTGTCGCTTTGGCTGGCCGAGCTCGGCCTGTCGCAAGGCTTGGCCGACGCCATCGGCGTCGGTCTCGTCGTCGGCATCATCACCTATGCCTCGCTGATCGTCGGCGAGCTCGTGCCGAAGCAGATCGCGCTGCGCGATCCCGAATCCATCGCGGTCAAGGTCGCGCCCGCGATGAACGTGATGGCGAAGATCTCGCTGCCGCTGGTGTGGCTGCTCGATTATTCCGGCAAGGCGCTGCTCTGGCTGCTCGGCCATCGCGGCGAGAAGGAGGAGCGCGTCAGCGAGGATGAAATCCGCACGCTGGTGGTCGAGGCCGAACATGCCGGCGTGCTCGAGCCCGGCGAGAAGGAGATGATCGCCGGCGTGATGCGGCTCGGCGATCTCCCGGTCGGCGCCGTGATGACGCCGCGCAACGAGGTCAGCTTCATCGATCTCGCCGATCCCGAGCCGGTGATCTTCGCCAACCTGCAGAAGACCAATCACTCGCGATGCGTGGTGTTCGACGGCGACCGCGACAGCGCGCTCGGCATCGTGCAGGCCAAGGACCTGCTCGACGCCTATCTTGCGGGAGCGACGCCCGACATCCGCGAGCTGACGCGCAAGGCGCCGATCCTTCCCGAAGTCGCTCGATGCGCGCGATGTGATCGCAATCCTGCGCGACTCCCCGGTGCATATCGGTCTCGTGCACGACGAGTACGGCGTGTTCCAGGGCGTCGTCACCAGCTTCGATATTCTCGAAGCCATCGTCGGCTCCTTCAGCAGCGAGCACGGGCCGGCCGAGCCTGCCCATACCAAGCGCGACGACGGCTCCTACTTGATCTCCGGCTGGATGCCGGCGCTGGAATTCGCCGACCTGCTCGGCATCACCTTGCCGGAGTCGCGGCCGTACCAGACCTTTGCCGGCTATCTACTGCAGGAACTCGCCACCATCCCCGAAGTCGGCGACAAGATCACGATCGGCGACTGGCAATTCGAGATCGTCGACATGGACGGCCGCCGCATCGACAAGGTGCTGGCAAGCAGGCTGGAGAAGGCCTGATCAAGCCAGAACTTGCGGGATGTCCTCCGACTAGTCTGGCATCCCACGCAACCAAGCCCCGGCCTGTTGATAACCCCTACCCCGTTATTGCCGTCGCGCGACAGGGGCGGCTGCCGTTGCTATCGACGTGTCGACTGAACCGGGACGGAAGAAACCATGCGGATTACCCTTGTCGGCTCCCGCCATTTCGGCGTGACGACCTTCAACATGTTGCGCGAACGCGGCGTCGAGATCGTGCGGATCGTGGTGCATGACGGCGAGGATCGGCTTGCAGCCGCGGCGAAGGCCGTTGGCATCGAGGTCGTGGTGCAGGCCAACCCCAGGCTCGTGGTGGCCTCCGAGATTGCGCCCAACACCGACCTGATCATCACCGCGCACAGCCACGCGCGCATCGGCAAGGATGCGCTGGCCGCGTCAAAACTCGGCGGCATCGGCTATCACCCCTCGCTGCTGCCGCGCCATCGCGGCATGGCCGCCATCGAGTGGACCATCAAGGAAGGCGATCCGATCGCAGGCGGCACCATCTATCATCTTGCCGAACGCATGGATGCCGGTGCGATCGCCGCGCAGGATTGGGTGTTCGTCAAGAAGGGCGAGACGGCGCGCGAATTGTGGGAGCGCGCACTGGCGCCGCTCGGCCTTCGCTTGCTCGCCGAAGTGGTCGATACCGCCAAGGCCACAAGGCTCGCTTCCGGCCAAGCCGCAGGACGAGCAATTCGCCACGCTGGCGCCGGCGCTGGATCCCGCCAAGCACTGATCGACGACACGCAGATACCTCTGCTCGATGCCATCCCGTCACTGGGATAGGACGCGTTGTCACGTTCCTCATCAGGCACTTGAATGAAACCATAAGCGACTGTTCCGATTAGGAACATTTCTTGATTGTTGCAGCGCACCAAAGTTTGGTCACATTGTTCCCCAATAAGCCGCGCCATTCCACAGCATTGAGGAACCTGACTCATGCGCCGCAACCGCATCCGCTCGCTGATTTGCGCCACTCTTTTCGCCGTCGCTGCCGCGACTCCCGCCTTCGCGCGGTCAGCCGTTATGACGGCCAGTGGAATGTCACCGTCGTGACCAAGAGCGGTAATTGCGAGCCGTCGAGCTCCTCAACCCTGACGGTCAGCGAAGGGCGGATTTCCGCGCCGGGCGCCGCCATTTCCGGCAGCATCGGCCGCGAGGGACTTGTGCGAGTCTCGATCAATGGTGCATATGCGAACGGTCAACTCAGTGGCAACTCCGGATCGGGAAAGTGGAATGGCGCATCAGCGGGCGTACCTTGCAGCGGTCGATGGGAAGCATCCCGTCAATAAGGCTAGCCGACTAGCTGAAACCTTCGCGTATTCGCGGCGGCTTGCGTTTGCAGTCGCCGCTTTTTTTGTGGCGTCGACCGCCGTCGGTCATGCGCAGTCGGGCCCGTTCGCCGGCCTGGCCGGCAACTGGTCCGGCGGCGGCACCATCACGCTGGATGACGGCTCGCGCGAGCGCATCCGCTGCCGCGCGTCCTATCAGGTCGCGGGCGCCCAACATGACCATGTCGCTCACCTGCGCCAGCGACGCCTACAAGTTCAACCTCGGGGCCAATGTCGTCGATCAGGGCGGCCAGGTCACCGGCACCTGGACCGAAGTCGAGCCGCAACATCGCCGGCACCCTGTCAGGGCCGCGGCGGCGGCGGCAATTTCCAGGTCGTGGCGAGCACCGCCGGCTTCAACGCCAACATCTCGCTGCGCACCGCCGGCAACAAGCAGACCGTCACGATGCGCGCCGACAGCCAGTTCCGCGGCGCCGATATCTCGCTCTCGAAATAGCAGCGACCGCACGAAGACAAATTGCGCCCCGGTTCGATCGAGCCGGGGCGCTTTCATTTGTGCGGCTGATGCAGGTGCAGCCGGGCTGGATGGTCTTGGTTGGTCTTGGCCTAGGCGGTTTTGGGACCCACGAGCTTGGCCGCGGTCTCCTTGATCGTCTTCGCGATCAGCAGCGCCTGCTCCTTGTTGACGGCAAAGTCCTGCACGCCCTTTGAGGTCGTCAGCGAAATCACCATGATGTCGGGCTGTTGCTCAGGCCAGCCCGTGGCAAAGCCCGATGACGAACTCGGCAGAGGTCTGACGCGAGTTTTTCGTGGGAGTGTTCATCTCTCAAAACTTTCTTCAGGCCGCCGGAACGAAGGCGGTGACTTCGATTTCGACCTTGGCGCGCTCGTCGACGAGGCCGTCGATGTAGAGCAGCGTCGAGGGCGGAAAATTCCGGCCCAGCGTTTCCTTCCAGGCAGCGCCAATGCCGGCGCCCGCAGCCTGATACTCGCTCTTGCTGGTGAGGTACCAGGTCAGGCGCACGATGTGCTCGGGGCCGGCGCCGGCCTCGCCAAGCAGCTTGATGATCCGCTTCAGCGCGGAGGCCACCTGCGCCGCGATATCGGGCGCGTAGTCGCCCTTCTCGTCGCCGCCGGTCTGGCCGGCCAGCATCACCCATTTGCCGGGGCCATCGACCACGACGCCGTGCGAAAAGCCGCGCGGCTTCGACCATTCGGCCGGTTGCAGGACACGCATGAACTCGTTTCCTCCCGAGAATTGACCGCTTCCTTAGCACCGATCAGGCCCATGATCCCACAGCGAAATTGAGCCCGGCGCAGGGCTGCATCGGCAGATTTGCCCATTGCAAAGGCAGGCCGGCTCAAACATACCGGCCTCCCCGCTGCTCGAGCTCCCTTCGCCGATGGAACGCACTCCCTCCAAACCGATGGCCGCGCTGTGGATGGCCGGCTGGCTCGCGCTGATGCTGATGATCGCGGTGGCCGGCCGCGAGGCGCTGCGCGAGCTCAACGTGTTCCAGCTGATGCTGATCCGCTCGGGCATCGGGCTCATCCTGCTCAGCCCGCTGATCTATCGCGCCGGCGGCTTGGCCGTGATGAAGACGAAGCGCCTGCCGCAGCATCTCGGCGCGCAACACCATCCATTTCGGCGCGCAACTCGGCTGGTTCTACGCGCTGACGCTGATCCCGATCGGCCAGGTGGTCGCGATCGAATTCACCATGCCGATCTGGACCGCGATTCTCGCCGCGATGTTTCTGGGCGAGCGCATGACGGTCTGGAAGTTCGCCGCCATCGTGCTCGGCATCGTCGGCGTCGTCATGATCGTCCGTCCCGCCACCGGCGAGGTCAATCCCGGACAGTTGATCGCGCTGGCCGCGGCGGTCGGCTTCGGCATTTCCATCGCGATGGTGAAGTCGCTGACCCGGACCGAGCAAACCGTGACGATCATCTTCTACATGCTCGTCGTGCAGACCGCGGGCTCGCTGCTGCCGGCGCTCTATGTCTGGACGTGGCCGTCGCTCACGGTCGTGGGGCTGGGTCGTTGTGGTCGCCTTCTGCGGCACGTTCTCGCACTACTGCATGGCGCGCGCGTTGCTGCTACGCCGATGCAACCGTGGTCGTGCCGATGGACTTCTTGCGGGTTCCGCTCACCGCGCTCGCAGGCTGGTTGCTCTATTCGGAACGGCTGGATGCTTTCACGGTGCTCGGCGCCGCGCTGATCCTCACCGGAAACCTGGTGAACCTGCGCGCATCGACGCCGGTTCCCGCGCGCGCCGCCACCTGAGCGGGCCGGCTACGTCACGGCAATACCTCTGCACGAACTTTTGAGCGATTTGGCGGCTGTTTGTGATCCAAATCACGCATCGGCGCCAAGCCCGTCTTTAACCTTGCGTCCATCGACGGTGGTCGCTGAAATCGGGGTATTCGGGCCGATTTTTGTGGCGCGAAGCGTGGCGTTTTCGTGTATCGTCAGCCACAAGCGTTACCGCCAAAGAGTTTCGATTCCACAGGGGCATTTCAGATGCGCTACATCTCCCTCGTCCTTTCCCTGATCTGCATGGCGCTGACCGCGACTGCCGCCCAGGCCGACCGCCGTGTGGCCTTCGTCGTCGGCAACGGCGCCTACAAGAACGTCGCGCAGCTTCCCAATCCGCCGGTCGACGCCAAGGCGATGGCCAGCGCGCTGCGCAATGTCGGCTTCGACGTCGTCGAAGGCACCAACCTCACCCGCGACAAGATGACGGAGCGGCTGCTCGACTTCGGCAAGAAGGCGCAGGGCGCCGACGTCGCCGTGTTCTTCTATGCCGGCCACGGCATCGCCATCTCCGGCACCAACTATCTGCTGCCGGTCGATGCCGACATCAAATCCGAGATGGACGTGAAGCTCGGCGCTGCCATCAATATCGACCTCACGCTCGACCAGACCATGGGCGACGCCAAGGTCAAGCTGGTGTTCCTCGACGCCTGCCGCGACAATCCCTTTGCCGCCAAGATCAAGTCGAATCGGCGACCCGCAGCGTCAACGTGCAGACGCGGTCTTGCCGAGATGAAGTCCGGCGAAGGCACGCTGATCGCGTTCGCCACCGGCCCGGGCCAGACCGCGCTTGACGGCACCGAAGGCGGCAACAGCCCCTTCACCCGCGCGCTGATCGCCAACATCACCCAGCCCGGCGTCGAGATCCAGCAGGCCATGACCAAGGTTCGCGCCCAGGTCAATGAAGAGACCGCCAAGGGCCAGTTGCCATGGGGTCACACCAACCTGATCGGCTCGGTCTACCTCAACGGCGCGCCCGCGCCGAGCGCACCCGGCACGGCGGCTGCTCCCGCAGCGCCGCAGCAGGTCGCGGCGGCGCCGAACACCGAAGTCGAAGTCGAGTTCTGGCGCTCGATCAAGGACACCAAGAAGACCGAGGAGTTGCAGGCTTATCTGACCAACTACCCGAACGGTCAGTTCCGCTCGCTGGCGCAGTCGCGCATCGCCTCGCTCGAGCAGGGCACTGCCATCAAGCCCGATGCGACGCGCAACCTCTCGGCCGGCGTCGATCCCGCCGTCTTCACCGACGAGTTCGACCCAGCTCACCGAGGACCAGATCGGCCTCGACAAGGGCCAGCGCCGCGACGTGCAGCGCCGCCTCAACGGCCTCGGCTTCGACACCAAGGTGACCGGCGTGTTCAACCAGGACACCCGCAACGTGATCACCCGCTGGCAGGCCGCACGCGGCTATCCGTCGAGCGGCTATCTCAACAAGCTGCAGCACAAGGCACTGCTGTCGGAAATCGTCGCCACCCAGCCCGCCTCGGCGAGCAGCGGCAGCGATGACGAAGACAAGCCCGCACCGAAGCGTCGCGCCAGCAGCGGCGGTGGTGGTGGTGGCGGAGGCCAAGCGGCACCCGCTCCGCGCCACAGCGGCGGCGGCGGTGCCGATCCGGCCGCCATGGGCCGCTTCATGGGCGGCGTCGTCGGCGGCGTCCTGCGCTGACCCACGCACTCCACGGACAAACAAAAAGCCCGGGCCTTGGCCCGGGCTTTTTCATTTGCGCGTTCTGAGGAAGCCTACTTCCCGGCCGCCTTGCGCAGCGCCTCGTTGATGCGGTCCTGCCAGCCCGGCCCGCCCCCCTGAAAGTATTCCAGTACGTCCTGGTCGAGGCGCAGCGTCACCTGCTCCTTCACGCCGGGAACGGCATTGGTCTTCGGCGGCGCCTCGGCGACCTTTACCGTGGCGCGCTTGAAGGCGGCCTCCGCCTCGGTGCGGGCGTCGTTGAGCGTGCGCGGACGGCGCGGCGGGTCGGCCATGATCAGATCCCCTCGAACAGAGCGGTGGAAAGATAACGCTCGGAGAACGACGGCACGATGGCAAGCACGGTCTTGCCGGCCGCCTCCGGCCGCTGCCCGATCTGCAGCGCGGCTGCGATCGCCGCACCCGACGAGATGCCGCCGGGAATGCCCTCGTTGCGCGCCAGCGCCCGCGAGGTCTCGATGGCGGTCGCGCTGTTGACCTTCACGATCTCGTCGATCACGGCGCGGTCGAGGATGTCGGGAATGAAGCCGGCGCCGATGCCCTGGATCTTGTGCGGCGTGTGCTGGCCGCCCGACAGCACCGGGCTCTCCTCCGGCTCCACGGCGACGATCTTCAGCGAGGGCTTGCGCGGCTTCAGCACCTGGCCGACGCCGGTGATGGTGCCGCCGGTGCCGACGCCGGCCACGAAGTAATCGATATTGCCGCCGGTATCGTTCCAGATCTCTTCCGCGGTGGTGCGGCGGTGGATCTCGGGATTGGCGAGGTTCTTGAACTGCTGCGGCATCACCGAATTCGGCGTAGCGCGGATCATCTCTTCAGCGGTCGCGATCGCGCCCTTCATGCCCTGCGCCGCCGGGGTCAGCACGATCTCCGCGCCGAGAAACGCCAGCATCTTGCGCCGCTCGATCGACATCGAATCCGGCATCACCAGCTTCAGCCGGTAGCCGCGTGCGGCCGCGACAAAGGCGAGCGCGATGCCGGTATTGCCCGAGGTCGGCTCGATCAGCACGGTGTCGGCGTTGACGAGCCCCGCCTTCTCCATCGCCGCGATCATCGCAGCGCCAATGCGGTCCTTCACGCTCGCGGCCGGATTGAAATATTCCAGCTTGGCGAGAATGGTCGCGTTGATGCCGCGCATTTTCGGCAATTTGTTCAGACGGACTATGGGCGTGTCGCCGATGGCATCGACGATGGAGTCGAACACGCGTCCGCGGCCGGGACGGTGCAGTGCAGCGTTTGACGTCGGCGCATTCATCGCGGGACTCCTGTGGCGAAAATGTGCGGGATAATTGCTGATGTTCCCTACTTAGGTGCGCCGCAGGGGAACGCGCAAGGGATTAACGCGCGAACACGTTTTCGCTGCGATGCAAAACAGTTTGATTCCGGAAATCACACGAAACCAACGCATTTGTGTTGCGACACCGTCAAAGAGGTCGTTTAATACTTTGGTCGCGAGTTGATTTCCGGTTCTGAACGCAAGGAGGTCCCAGATGGCAGCAGTTGCTGAAGTCCTGTCGACCGTCGCGTCTCAACCCGATCCGCGCGGGTGCGATCTGCCCACCTGCCCGGTGTGTGCGGACTCCATGGTGGCGGCGGAAGCTTCCGCCTACCTTAGCGATCACGTGATCTCGTATCTGTGGACGTGCGATACCTGCGGTTACGGTTTCGTGACCAAGCACACCGTGAAAAAGTTCGCCTGCAACTAGGCTCTCATCTCGCAGCGATGTCACCGCGCGCCCAACCGGCGCGCGTTTGATTCCGGAAATCCTCGAACGTGCCGCTCGATGATCGCCGCGCGGATGTCATGCATCAGGCTCTGGTAATAGGCGACGTTGATTTCCGACAGCAGCATCGCGCCCAGCGTTTCGCCCGATCGCACCAGATGATGCAGATAGGCGCGCGAGATGTCTGCGCGTCGACGGCCAGTCGCTCGCCTCGTCGAGCGGCCTGGGATCGTCGGCATGCCGCGCATTGCGCAGGTTGATCTGGCCGAAGCGGGTGAAGGCCATGCCGTGGCGGCCATTTCGTGTGGGCATCACGCAGTCGAACATGTCGATGCCACGCGCCACCGCTTCCAGCAGGTCTTCGGGCGTGCCGACGCCCATCAGATAGCGCGGACGATCCGCCGGCAGTTCCGGCTCCGTCGCCTCGATCATCGCCAGCATCACCGCCTGCGGCTCGCCGACCGCAAGGCCTCCAATGGCGTAGCCATGAAAGCCGGTGTCGACCATCCCGCGCGCACTCGCCTTGCGCAGCTCCGGCACGTCGCCGCCCTGCGCGATGCCGAACAGCATGTAGCCCGCGGGCGCGCTCTCGAAGGCGCGCCTGGAACGTTCGCCCCAGCGCAGCGACAGCTGCATGGCGCGCTCGATATCGGCGCGCTCCGCCGGCAGCCGGACGCATTCGTCCATCTGCATGGCAATGTCGGAGCCGAGCAGCCGCTGCACCTCGATCGAGCGCTCCGGCGACAGCTCGACCTTGGCGCCGTCGATATGCGAACGGAAGGTCACCGCCTGCTCGCGTCACCTTGCGCAGGTCGGACAGCGACATCACCTGGAAGCCGCCGGAATCCGTCAGCATCGGCCCGCCCCAGCCGGTGAAGCGCTGCAGGCCGCCGAGCGCGGCGATGCGCTCGGCCCCCGGCCGCAGCATCAGATGATAGGTATTGCCGAGCACGATGTCGGAGCCGGCTTCGCGCACCTCGCGCCAGTGCATGCCCTTCATGGCGCCGGCGGTGCCGACCGGCATGAAGGCTGGTGTCCGCACCACGCCATGCGGCGTGGTCAGGCGTCCGGTGCGCGCGCTGCCGTCGGTTTTCAGCAGTTCGAAATGGTTGGAAAGGCTCATGGGGGGCTTATGACGTGACAGCCATGCCGGATTCAACCGGTTTGCGGCGATTTGCCACGGCCCGTTGACGGGCGCAAATCTCTCCCCCATAAGTCCGCGCCATGACGTTGACCGCGAAAACCACGACCAAAACCACCAAGCCCGCCAGGGGCTCGGGAGGCGTGCGCGCGTAGTCAGACCAGACGCATCAACTTCACCCGAAGCCCCGCCTGAAAAGGTCCGGGGCTTTTTTATTGCCTGCCAAAAACATGGAGAAGCAAAGTGAGTAACGATCCCGTCGTCGCGATTGTCGGCGTCACCGGCGCTGTCGGCGCCGAGTTCATCGCCACCATGGACCGGCGCGGCTTTCCCGTCGGCAAGCTCAAGGCGCTGGCCAGCGCCCGCTCCGCCGGCAAGAGCCTCGCCTTCCGCGGCAAGGAGGTCGTGATCGAGGAACTGACCGAGCGCTCCTTCGACGGCGTCGATATCGCGCTGTTCTCGGCCGGCGGCGGCATTTCCCGCAAGTTCGCGCCGATTGCGGTCAAGGCAGGCGCCGTCGTGGTCGACAATTCCTCGGCCTTCCGCATGGACCCGAACGTGCCGCTGGTGATCCCCGAGATCAACGCCGGCCGCATCCGGGATCACAAGGGCATCATCGCCAACCCGAACTGCGCCGCCATCACCGCGCTGGTGCCGCTGTGGCCGATCCACCGCGAGAACCGCATCAAGCGCGTGATCCTTGCGACCTACCAGGCCGCCAGCGGCGCGCGGTGCGGCCGCGATGGACGAACTCGTGGAATCCACCCGCGCCAATCTCGACGGGACGCCATTTCGAGCCCAAGGTGCTGCCGCACCCCTACGCCTTCAACCTGTTCAGCCACAACACGGCGATCGATCCCGCGACCGGCTACAACGACGAGGAAACCAAGGTCATCAAGGAGACCCGCAAGATCTTCGAGGACGAGAAGATCGCGGTCGGCGTCACCTGCGTGCGCGTGCCGGTGCTGCGCGCGCATTGCGTGGCCATGACCTTCGAATGCGAGCGGCCGATCAGTGAGGACGAGGTCCGCCGCGTGCTCGCGGGCGCGCCGGGCGTGAAGATCGTCGACGATCGCGCGAGAAACTATTTCCCGATGCCGATCGATGCTTCCGGACAGGACGACGTCCTGGTCGGCCGCATCCGGCAGGATCTCAGCGATCCCAGCGGCCATTCGATCTCGATGTTCGTCGCCGCCGACCAGCTGCTCAAGGGCGCCGCGCTGAACGCGATCCAGATCGCGGAGCTGTTGCCGCAGCGGGTGATGGCATAGGGATCGTAGGGCGAGCTAGCGAAGCGTAATCCGCCAATTCAACCCCATGCACAGTAGGAATGCGGCGGGTTACGGCTTCGCCTAACCCGCGCCTACGCACCTACTTACCCCTCGACCGTTACCTCACGGCGTTGCTTCGACGACTGCATGGCAGCCTCGATACAGGCGACGATGTGCCGGCCGTAAGCGCCGGTGACCGGGACCTCGCCGTTACCCGCAATGGCATCGGCAAAGGCCTGCCACTCCCGGTCGATCGCCTTCTGCATCCAGTCCGGCTCGCTGGAATCAGGCACATCAGACCATTGACCATTGCGGCCGATCGCGACCCCGCGCTCGTTGTCGATGCGAAGCACACCGCGCTCGCAGACCAGATCCATGCCATTGATCATTCCACCGTCGCGAAAGCCGACGCTTGCGACCTGCGCAAATCGCCCGTCGTCGAAACGCAGCAGCAGCATGGCGTTGTCGTCGGCGGACTGCTCATGAAACGAGGTGGCGACCGCGGCCGACACCGAGGAGACGCGGCCACCCATCAGCCAGATCAGCTGATCGAGCGCATGGATGCCCGCCGTCATCAGCATGCCGCCACCCGTTGCGGGATCGAGGTGCCAATCCCTGCGGTTCGCCTCCATCCATATTTTCATCAGCGAACTCGATGCCGTGATCGGCCGGCCGATTTCGCCGCTGTCCAGAATGGCCCGCGCCACCATGCACGGCCGCACGAAATGCATGATCTGGCCGACCATCAGTTTCGCGCCGCTGCGCTCTGCGGCACGCAACGATCCGGTTGCACTCGGAAACCGAAAGCGCCATCGGCTTTTCCAGGAGAACGTGCTTGCCGGCTTCCAGAGCCGCGACGGCAAGGGAGCAGTGCAGGTGATGCGGTGCGGTAATGGCTACCGCTCCGACCGCGGCATCGTCCAGCAGCGCGCGCCAGTCGCCGTAGGGCCTGCCGCCGTGCTCACGCGCGAAAGTCTCGGCGATGGCTTGCTCTTCCGCACAGACGGCGACGAGATGCGCGCCGTTAGCTTTAGCAATCGCCCGCGCATGATAGGCGCCGAAAAAGCCAGCCCCCAAAATTCCAACACCGATCATGATCGCCCCTGCAAACCTAGTCCCGCGCCCGGAACAACAGGCACGCATCGCCATACGAATAGAACCGATAGCCGCCCGCGATCGCATGCGCATAGGCCTGCTTCATCGCATCGAGCCCGGAGAACGCCGACACCAGCATGAACAGGGTCGAGCGCGGCAAATGGAAATTGGTCAGCAGCATATCGACCGCGCGAAAGCGATAGCCCGGCGTGATGAAGATCGAGGTCTCGCCGGAAAACGGCTGGATCGTGCCGTCCTCATGCGCGGCGCTTTCCAGCAGCCGCAGCGACGTCGTGCCGACCGCCACGATGCGCCCGCCCTTGGCGCGCGCCTCGTTGAGTTTTCGCGCGGTCTGCGGCAGACACGGTGCCCCATTCCGCATGCATGCGGTGCTCGGCGGTGTCCTCCACCTTGACCGGCAAAAACGTCCCCGCCCCGACATGCAGCGTCAGGCGGTTGATCTCGACGCCGCGGCCGCGCAACGCCGCCTCCAGCGCCGGCGTGAAATGCAGCCCCGCGGTCGGTGCCGCGACCGCGCCTTCGTTGGCCGCGAACATGGTCTGGTAGTCGGCAGCGTCCTGCTCGTCCGGCGCGCGTTTGGAGGCGATATAGGGCGGCAGCGGCGGTCGCGCCGAGGTCGGCTATCGCCTGGTCCAGCGTCGGCCCGTGGAACGAGAACGACAGCGTCACCTCGCCCTCGGCGCCCTTGGCCTCGACCTCGGCATCGAGATGGCCGAGCAGGCAGACCTTGCCCTCATTGCCGAAGCGGATGCGGTCGCCGGCCGCAAGCTTCTTCGCCGGCTTGACCAGCGCCTGCCAGCGCGAGCCGTCGAGCCGCTTGATCAGCGTCGCCTCGATCTTCGGCTCGGTCTCGCGCCCGATGCGGCGGCCTTTCAGCTGCGCCGAAATCACCCTGGTGTCGTTGACCACGAGCTGGTCGCCCGGCTCCAGCCATTGCGGCAGGTCGGAGACGTGGCGGTCGCGCAGCACGCCGTCGCCCTGCACCACCAGCATCTTTGCGGAATCGCGCGGGCTCGCCGGGCGCAGCGCGATGCGCTCGGGGGGAAGCTCGAAATCGAAGAGGTCGGTGCGCATGACGTTCGGCACACTGCCGACCCTCATCCTGAGGAGCGCGACAGCGCGTCTCGAAGGATGAAGGCCCGGATGCTGTGACATCGGTGGCCTCATGGTTCGAGACGCCCGCGTTCGCGGGCTCCTCACCATGAGGAGAAACAGTCAGGCGTCCACCGCCATCCGCGCCTTGACGATCTTGTCGGGATCGCGCACCGGCTCGCCGCGCTTGATCTTGTCGACGTTCTCCATGCCCTCGGTGACCTTGCCCCACACCGTGTACTGGCCGTTGAGGAAGGAGGCATCGTCGAAGCAGATGAAGAACTGGCTGTCGCCGGAATCCGGGCTCGCCGCGCGCGCCATCGAGGTCGTGCCGCGGACATGCGGTTCCTTGTTGAACTCGGCCTTCAGCTTCTTGCCGGAGCCGCCGGTGCCGGTGCCGTGCGGACAGCCGGTCTGCGCCATGAAGCCGTCGATCACGCGGTGGAACACGATGCCGTCGTAAAAGCCCTCGCGCACCAGCTCCTTGATGCGCGCGACATGGCCCGGCGCCAGATCCGGGCGCATCTCGATTTTCACGGGGCCCTGGGTGGTTTCGAGGATCATCGTATTTTCGGTGTCAGCCATGCTTGTCTCTCTGGTTTGGGTGAAGTCTTGCGTGTCCAAAATCTGATCGCGAAGGGCCGGCCGGCGACGGCGCCGCCCAGTCCCTCGCTAAATGGCAACGGCGTGCAGCGTTGCAACGCCTCCATGACGGCGATCCGGTATGCGAGGCGGTCGTCGTCGGAGGCCCCTTCCGTCTCGTAGGTGATCCGCGGCCGGCCCAGGATGGCGCCCTCGCGGTTGAAGCTCAGCCGGACGGTGATGTCCATCGGCCTGGCTTGCGAACGCGGCGGCGCCTTCCAGCACTGGTGCAGCCGCTCCACCACGTCCTTGATGCTGTCGAGCGGTTCGGCGACGGCTGCCAACGGCCATGCGATCAGCACCGCCGCAAACCACAGAGCCGGTTTGCCGCGCCACGTCACCGCCGCTCACTTGATGTCGGATGCGACCTGCACCTTCACCATCTTGTCGGGATCGGTCACCGCGCCGCCGCTCGAGCCGGGCGGCGCCTTCTTCAGCTTGTCGACGACGTCCATGCCCTGCACGACCTCGCCGATCACGGTGTACTGGTTGTTGAGGAAGGAGGCGTCGGCAAAGCAGATGAAGAACTGCGCGTTGGCGCTGTCGACGCTGTCGCCGCGCCGGGCCATGCCGACCATGCCGCGCTTGAAGGGCGTGGAGGAAAACTCCTGCTTCAGCATCGGGTATTTCGAGCCGCCGGTGCCGTTGAATTTTTCGCCGTCGCCGGTCTGCGCCATGAAGCCGTCCATCACGCGATGGAACGGCACGTTGTTGTAGAAGCCGTCGCGGGTCAGCTGCTTGATGCGCTCGGCGTGCTTGGGCGCGAGATCGGCGCGCAGCGCGATGACGATGCGGCCCTTGGTGCTGTCGATCACGATCGCATTGGCCTTGTCGAGATTGGCCGGCAGCGGCTGGGCGAGCGCGGGAGCCACGCCGAACAGCGCGGCGATAAGGGCGAGAACTCGGATCATGAAAACTCCGCAAGCAGATGAACTGGGATCGCTCGGCGTCAGCCGAACTTGGTCTTGAGGGCTTTGGCGACGGCCGGCGGCACGAAGGCGGAGACATCGCCGCCCATGCCGGCGATCTGGCGCACCAGTGTGGCAGTGATCGGGCGGACGGCGACGGAAGCCGGCAGGAACACCGTATGCACCTCCGGCGCCATGGTCTCGTTCATGCCGGCGATCTGCATCTCGTAGTCGAGGTCGGTGCCGTCACGCAGGCCCCGAATCATGATGGTGGCGCCGGCTTTCTGGGCCGCCGTCACCGTCAAATTGTCATAGGTGTTGCAGTCGAAGGCGCAGCCGGCCTTCTGGGCAATCGGATCGAACACCGCGCGGACCATTGCCAGCCGTTCTTCGGTCGAAAACAGCGGCTTTTTGCCCGGGATGCACCCCGATCGAGACAATCAGCTCTGTCGCAGAGGGTGACGGCATGCCGGACCACGTCCAGATGGCCGTTGGTGACGGGGTCGAAGGAGCCGGGATAAAGCGCGATACGGGGCATATGCTCCCTCTAGCCTGCCCGCCCCGGCCCGGCAAGGTTCCCGCGATTGGTCCAAAAACCCGAAAATCTATTTTGCTTCGGCCATTGAACCACTTGCCACCCCAGCGCGTCTTCCCAGGCAAGTAACGATTGTTTCGTCCGCGCTGGCGGCGACGAAACAAAACCGGGGCCGGACGAAACCATTTTCCGCATTGGAGAAGACGTCCCGAAACCGACCTTGGTTACTTAAGGCACCAACAAGAAGGGCCCGTTGGGGGGCCCATGACAGGGGACCGTCATGATCAAGGCACTTTCCGCCGTAGCCGTTGCCGCGTTCATCGCCGCCGCGCTCACGGTGCTTCCCGGTTTTGCCCCGCAGGTCGAAGCCAGCGTTCCCGTGGCGCTTGCGAAGGGCGATCGTCTGGACATCAGCAAGGTCGGCCGCGGCTGCTCCGAGCAGGCCTGGCCGAACTTCGAAGCGACCTGCCTGCGCGGCGCCGGCAACAAGCTGGTGGTTCGCGAAGCCCGGCTGGTAACCGCCGACCGCACGCCGTAGGCGCACTAACGAATTACCTACTCTCAAGTCAGTTGCTCCAAGTCGAAATCCCCGGGATGCCCCCCGGGGATTTTCGTTTCGCACGCCGTAGCCGGCGACCGCGCTCGCCAGGTCAATTCGGACATTCGCGGGCCCCGACAAATCGCGATAGCAATTTGCGACGTCCCGTCGCAGACTGGCGCACATTGCGCTTGTAGGGGTTTGTTCATGACTGCAACCTCAGCCGAAACCGCACGGCCCCTCCGGCGCACTTCCCATTGCCGCCACGCTCGGCGCGCTCGGCGTCGTCTATGGCGATATCGGCACCAGCCCGCTCTATGCGCTGAAGGAAGCCATCAAGGCCGCCACGGCCAGGCGGGGTCGCCGGACGCCGACGCCGTGCTCGGCGTGGTGTCGCTGATCTTCTGGGCGCTGATCCTCATCATCTCGATCAAGTATGCGCTTCTGATCCTGCGCGCCGACAACCGCGGCGAAGGCGGCATCGTCGCCCTGCTCGCGCTGCTGCCCGCGCGCCAGGCGCAGCCCGGCACCTGGCGAGCGCACTTGCTGTGGTCGGCCTCGTCGGCGCGGCGCTGCTCTATGGCGACGGCGCCATCACGCCGGCGATTTCCGTGCTGAGCGCCATCGAAGGATTGAAGGTCGATGCGCCGTCGCTGGCGCCGGCCGTGGTGCCCATCACCGTCGCCATCCTGGTCGGACTGTTCGTGATCCAGAAGCAGGGCACGGGCTTCATCGGCGGCATCTTCGGCCCGGTCATGCTGGCCTGGTTCATCGTGATCGGCGCGCTCGGCATCCACGGCATCGTGCAGGCGCCCGGCGTGCTGGCCGCGCTGAACCCGCTCTACGCCTTCGACTTCCTGATCCATCAGAACTTCCACATCTGCTTCGCCATTCTCGGCGCGGCCTTCCTTGCCGTGACCGGCGGCGAGGCGATGTATGCCGACATGGGGCATTTCGGCCGGGTGCCGATCCGGCTCGCCTGGTTCGGCATCGCGCTTCCCGGCCTGGTGCTGAACTATTTCGGACAGGCCGCGCTGCTGATCACCGATCCCAGCGCGATCGATCATCCCGTTCTTCCAGCTCGCGCCGGACTGGGCGCACTACCCGCTGGTCGCCTTTGCCGCGGTCGCGACCGTCATCGCCTCGCAGGCGATCATCTCCGGCGTCTATTCGCTGACGCAGCAGGCGATCCAGCTCGGCTTCCTGCCGCGCATGCACATCCGCCACACCACCAGCCATGCGATGGGGCAGATCTACGTGCCGCTGGTGAACTGGCTGCTCGCGGCGGCGACGCTGGGCGCCGTGATCGGCTTCGGCACGTCGGATGCGCTGGCCGGCGCCTATGGCATCGCGGTGTCGCTGCTGATGGCGATCACCACGCTGCTTGCGGCGCTGGTCGCGCTGCAGTGGGGCTATTCACCGTCCATCGTGATTCGCGGTGAACGGCTTCTTCTTTGTCGATCGACTGCATCTTCTTCGCCGCCAACTCGATCAAGCTGATGGAAGGCGGCTGGTTTCCGCTGCTGCTCGCCGGCATCGTCGCGTTCCTGATGCTGACCTGGCGCAGCGGCGTGAAGCTGGTCGAGAGCGCCCGCGGCGCGGCTGCGCCAGCCCGAGGAGGAACTGATCGAAACCGCCGTCAACAATTGCCACACGCGCTTGCCGGGAACCGCCGTGTTCCTCGCTTCCTCCCGCCGGGGCGTGCCGCTCGCGCTGACGCAGTTCGTCAAGCACAATCACGTGCTGCATGAGCGCGTCCTGCTGGTGACGGTGCTGATCGAGGAGTCTCCCGCATCTCCCGGCTGAAGACCGCGCCGAAGTGATCGAAGTCACTCCCGGCATCACCCGCGTGATCCTGCATTACGGCTTCATGCAGTATCCGACGATCTATGATGGCCTCGTCCTCGCCTGCAAGCAGGGCAAGCTGCCGGGCATCGACCTCTCCGACATCACCTACTTTGTCGGCCGCGAGACCATCATCCCGCGCGAGGATATCCCGGGCATGTGGGTGTGGCGCGAGGCGATATTCGCCTTCCTGCAGCGCAACGCCGAGCACTCGGCGGCGTTCTTCGGCGTGCCGACGCGGCAGGTCGTGGAGTTCGGGACCGAGATCGAGATTTGAGGCTGAACGGCGCCCCGGGAAGCGCGAGCAGGGCCTGCCCTAATCGCCGTTCCCGTTGCCGTTCTCTTCCTCGCCGATGTGCTCGACCGAGACGACATGCTCGTCGTCCGCGGTGTCGAACACGATCACGCCCTGCGTCGAGCGGCCGGCGATGCGGATGTCCTCGACCGGGCAGCGGATCAGCTGGCCCTTGTCGGTGACCAGCATGATCTGGTCGCTGTCTTCCACGGGGAAGGAAGCCACCAGCTTGCCGTTGCGGTCGTTGACGCTCATGGCGACGATGCCTTTGCCGCCGCGGCCGGTGGTGCGGTACTCGTAGGACGAGGTGCGCTTGCCGTAGCCGTTGACGGACACGGTGAGCACCACCTGCTCCGCCGCCGACATCTCGGCATAGCGCTCCTGCGAAAGCTGGATCGCCCCTGACGTCTCCTCGGTCTCGGCCTCGGCGCCCTCTTCCGCCGTCGTCTCACCCGCCACAGCGCGGCGCATTTTCTGGTAGGCCGAGCGCTCGTCCGCAGTCGCCTCGACATGTCTGCAGGATCGCCAGCGAAATCAGCTTGTCGCCCTCCGCAAGCGCAATGCCGCGCACGCCCATCGAGGTGCGGCCGGTGAAGACGCGCACGTCGGGGACGGGGAAACGGATGCACTGGCCGCCGGCGGCGGTGAGCAGCACGTCGTCGCGCTCGGTGCAGATCTGCACGTCGACGATGGACTCGCCCTCCTCCAGCTTCATGGCGATGATGCCGGAGCGGCGGACGTCGACGAAGTCGGAGAGCTTGTTGCGCCGGACGGTGCCGCTGGTCGTGGCGAACATCACGTCGAGCTCGCCCCACGAGGATTCATCCTCCGGCAGCGGCATGATGGTGGTGATGCGCTCGCCCTGCTCCAGCGGCAGGATGTTGATCAGCGCCTTGCCGCGCGCATTGGGCGCCGCCATCGGCAGCCGCCAGACCTTTTCCTTGTAGACCTGGCCGCGCGAGGAGAAGAACAGCACCGGCGTATGGGTGGAGGCCACGAACAGCCGGCTGACGAAATCCTCGTCGCGGGTCTGCATGCCGGCGCGGCCCTTGCCGCCGCGGCGCTGCGCCCGATAGGCCGACAGCGGCACGCGCTTGACATAGCCCGCGTGCGAGACGGTCACGACCATGTCCTCGCGCTGGATCAGGTCTTCGTCCTCGACCTCGTCTTCCTGCTCGACAATCACGGTCTTGCGCGGCGTCGCGAACTCGTCTTTCACCTCGGCGAGTTCAGCCTTGACGATCGCTTGTACCCGCGCCCGCGAGCGCAAAATGTCCAGGTAGTCGGCGATCTCGACCGCGAGCTTGTCGAGTTCTTCGGAGATTTCCTCGCGGCCGAGCGCGGTGAGCCGCTGTAGCCGCAGATCGAGGATCGCCTTGGCCTGCTCGAACGACAGCCGCGCGCTGCCGTCTTCAGCCAAACGATGGCGCGGGTCGTCGATCAGCGTGATCATCGCTGCGACGTCCTTCGCCGGCCAGTCGCGCGACATCAGGGTGTCGCGCGCGGTGTTCGGATCGGGCGAGGTGCGGATCACGCGAATGATCTCGTCGATATTGGCGACCGCGATCGCAAGACCCACCAGGATATGGGCACGGTCGCGGGCCTTGTTGAGCAGGAACTTGGTGCGGCGGGTAACGACTTGCTCGCGGAAGGCAATGAAGACCGTCAGCAAATCCTTCAGGGTCATCACCTGCGGCCGACCCGAATCCAGCGCCAGAACATTGGCAGCAAAATTCGTCTGCAGCGGCGTAAAGCGATAGAGCTGATTGAGCACGACGTCCGCCATCGCGTCGCGCTTCAGTTCAATGACGACGCGAAAACCGTCGCGGTCGGACTCGTCGCGCAGATCGCCGATACCCTCGATCTTCTTCTCGCGCACCAGTTCGGCGATCCGCTCGACCATGGTGGCCTTGTTCACCTGGTAGGGAATTTCCGTGATGATGATCGCTTCGCGATCTTTCCGGATCGTGTCGATCGATACCTTGCCGCGCATCACGATCGAGCCGCGGCCGAGATGATAGGCGGCACGGATGCCTTGGCGTCCGAGGATGACACCACCGGTCGGAAAATCCGGTCCCGGCACGATGTTGATGAGATCGTCGATGCCAAGCGCCGGATTGTCGATCAACGCCATGCAGGCGTCGACGATCTCGCCGAGATTGTGCGGGGGGATGTTGGTGGCCATGCCGACGGCGATGCCGCCGGCGCCGTTGACCAGCAGGTTCGGAAATTTCGCCGGCAGAACTGACGGCTCTTTCTCGGAGTTGTCGTAGTTCGGCTGGAAATCGACCGTGTCCTTGTCGATATCCCCGAGAACCGCGAGAGCCGGTCGACTGAGACGCGCTTCCGTGTACCGATAGGCCGCCGGAGGATCACCATCGACCGAGCCGAAATTGCCCTGCCCATCGACCAGCGGCACGCGCATGGAGAAATCCTGCGCCATCCGGACCATCGCGTCGTAAATCGACTGGTCGCCGTGCGGATGATATTTACCGATCACGTCACCGACGACGCGCGCGGACTTCACGTACTTCTTGTCCGGCGTGTACCCCTGCTCATACATCGAGTACAGGATGCGACGGTGCACCGGCTTGAGGCCGTCGCGCGCATCCGGCAGCGCACGCGCCACGATCACGCTCATGGCGTAATCGAGGTAGCTGCGCTTCATCTCGTCGAGAATGGATACGGGACGAATATCTGAGGGCACCGGCGGTTCGCCGGGCTTGTCATCTTCGGTGTCGGACAAAGGGGATTCCGTCAGTTCAAGGCGTCAGAATCATATAGCTGATCTGGGGCTCTTCAAACCACTTTTTAAAGCCGCCGCAAAGCGCTTTTTCCCCTCGTTTTTTCATGGACTTACGAGGCGGATACGGACCCCGGAATCGAGCCTCCGGAAACGCCGCTCCGGAACCGCGAAATCAGCCCCGTTTTCAGGACCCGAAAACCACCGCATGCATGATCCGTCCGGGCATGAACGTGAACAGCCCGGCGATGACGAGCGCGCCGGCAAACAGCCAGAGCATGGTGATGCGGTGCCGCCGCACATTGTGCCGCCGCGCCGCCAGCACGGCGACAACCAGCATGATCGGCACCCAGATCGACAGCAGGTGGATCGGACTGAACGGACCGATCAGGCGGATCTCGTGGATCCAGAACGAGGAGATCGCCACCACCGCCATCAGGATCACCCAGATCCATCCGATCGTCCGGTGCGGCAGCGTGCCCTTGGGCGCGGCGAGCTGTACGACACCGAGCGCAAAGGCCGCCATGGCGGCGAAGGCGTGGACGGGAATTTGGGGAGCGGCATCGAGCAGCGGTGCGAGGCTCATGGTGGGGCTTCCCGCAGTCAGTTTTCCAAGGAACTAGCTAGGCCAAACTCCTAATGTAAATATCATTAACATCCTGACCGGTCAAAGCGCTTCCATCGCCGAAGCCAGTCTCGGCTTCGGATATGGAATCCATCTCGCTAGAGGTGAAGGCTCGGAGTTTGGATCAGGCGTCTACAAGGCGTAAACGCCTGTCCATTCTAGAGAATTTCTCGCGTTCCGCTTGGTGCAAAAACTGCGATCACTCAGAACGGGATGTCGTCGTTCATGTCGCCGTTACGTCCGCCACCACCGGCAGCAGCAGCCACTCGGCGCGGGGCCGGGCTCGAGCTGCCGAAGTCGCCGCCGCCCTCCTCGGCATAGCCGCCTCCGCCGCCGCCACTGCGACCTTCGAGCATGGTGAGGTTCGAGTTGAAGCCCTGCAGCACGACTTCGGTGGAGTACTTCTCGACGCCGCTCTGGTCGGTCCATTTGCGGGTCTGCAGCTGGCCCTCGATGTACACCTTGGCGCCCTTCTTCAGGTACTGCTCGGCGACCTTGCAGAGGCCCTCGTTGAAGATCACGACGCGGTGCCACTCGGTCTTTTCCTTGCGCTCGCCGGTCGCCTTGTCGCGCCAGCTTTCCGAGGTCGCCACGCTCAGATTGGCGATCGGCCGCCCGTCCTGGGTACGCCGGATTTCCGGATCCTTGCCCAGATTCCCGACCAGGATCACCTTGTTCACACTTCCCGCCATCGCCGCTCTCCACGCTCCAAATCACTGCAATTCGCTGGGGCCACCGGGGGCCGGCATCGTGATCGCCGCCGTCGCCCGTGCCTGTCCGCCGACCTATACGCTCAACGGCGCGGCTTTCCCTAAGGTCCCCGCCGGGGCAGCCCCGTTATCCACATATAGCACCGCCCGGGCGAATGTTCCAGTTTTGTTCCGGAGAATTCGACCGTTGCCGGGTCAACGCTCGAGGGCCTCGGCCCAAGGCAGGGATTCGGGGACAAATCCGGGAATCCGGCTTTCGTCCAACCCCGCGGGATTGCTTGCAAAACGTTAATTTTGGCCGGCGTTCACTTCGTTGCCGAGTGTGACATTTGGGAGACGGCCTTTAGAGTCGGAATCCTGTAAATTCAGCGATGGATGGACTTGGCGCTCGCGCCGACAACCGCTTCGGGACCAACGGAAGCGGATAAGAACCGGAGAGAGAGATGAAGAAGTTTCTGCTCGGTATTGCTGGCGTGATCGCGCTGGCTGCACCTGCTTCCGCTGCAGATCTCGCTGCGCGCTCCTTACGCGAAGGCGCCTGCGATGATCGCGGCTGTGTACGATTGGAGCGGCTTCTACATCGGCGCCAACGGCGGCTGGGGTTCGAGCCGCAAGTGCTGGGATCAGTATGTGGGCGGCGTGTTCGCCGCGAACGAAGGCTGTCACAATGCGACCGGCGGCGTCGCCGGCGGCCAGATCGGATATCGCTGGCAGGCGGGCGCTTGGGTGTTCGGCTTGGAAGCTCAGGGCGACTGGGCGGATCTCCGCGGCCGCAACACCAGCTCTCGTGACCGGCTTCGGCAACGACTCCCACATCGACGCGTTCGGCCTCTTTACCGGCCAGGTCGGCTACGCGATCAACAACGTGCTGCTGTACGTCAAGGGCGGCGCTGCCGTCACCGATGACCGCTTCCGCAACTACGTCGTCGCCAACAACGTGCCTGTCACCAACCAGCTCAAGGACACCCGTTGGGGCGGCACCATCGGCGTCGGTGTCGAATACGGCTTCTCCCCGAACTGGTCGGCTGCGATCGCATACGACCACCTGTTCATGGGCGCCCACACCTACACCTTCGTCAACAACGGCAACGGCGGCGTGGGCTTCCCGGCCGGCACGGTCTTGAACACGGACCGCATCCGTCAGGACGTCGACCTCGTCACCGTCCGCGTGAACTATCGCTGGGGCGGCCCGGTCGTCGCGAAGTACTAAGCTTCGCTACACACTCTCTCCGAAACGGCCGGCCTCGCGCCGGCCTTTTTGTTTGCGCGGAACCGCGGTCTGCTGACGCCTGCCGCCAGGGCCCAAACTAACCGTTGATGATTCGCGCGCGGCACTGGAAAATGCCGCCCGTTCTTCCTACGTTCCAGCATATCCTTTGGCGTCTGAGCCCGGCATACGCGGCTGCGCCCTCAATAAAAACGGCGCGGATCGCGCGCCTGGGAATGCCGATATGGATGAAGTGCTCCGCGCCAAACGTCACCAGAACGCGTCGTCGTCGCGCGCCATCACCATTCGCGGCGCGCGCGAGCACAATCTGAAGAACATCGACGTCGAGATTCCCCGCGACAAGCTCGTGGTGTTCACGGGGCTGTCCGGCTCCGGAAAGTCCTCGCTCGCCTTCGACACCATCTATGCCGAGGGCCAGCGCCGCTATGTGGAGTCGCTCTCGGCCTATGCGCGCCAGTTCCTGGAGATGATGCAGAAGCCGGACGTCGACCAGATCGACGGCCTGTCGCCGGCGATCTCGATCGAGCAGAAGACGACGTCGAAGAACCCGCGCTCGACCGTCGGCACCGTCACCGAGATCTACGACTATATGCGCCTGCTGTGGGCCCGCGTCGGCGTGCCCTACTCGCCGGCCACCGGCCTGCCGATCGAGAGCCAGGTGGTCTCGCAGATGGTCGACCGCGTGCTGGCGCTGCCGGAGGGCACGCGCCTCTATCTGCTCGCCCCGGTCGTGCGCGGCCGCAAGGGCGAATACAGGAAGGAGCTCGCCGAATACCTCAAGAAGGGTTTCCAGCGCGTCAAGATCGACGGCACCTTCCACGAACTCGCCGGCGCGCCGACGCTGGACAAGAAATTCCCGCACGACATCGACGTCGTCGTCGACCGCATCGTGGTGCGACCGGACATCGGCCAGCGCCTCGCCGAAAGCTTTGAGACCGCGCTGAAGCTCGCCGAAGGCCTCGCCGTCATCGAATACGCGGACGCGCCTGCGGCCGCCGCCGAAGAGAGCAAGAAGAAGACCGCGAAAATCCACGACAAGAGCGGGCCCGAGCGCATCCTGTTCTCGGAAAAATTCGCCTGCCCGGTTTCCGGCTTCACCATTCCCGAGATCGAGCCGCGGCTGTTCTCCTTCAACAACCCCTACGGCGCCTGCCCGGCCTGTGGCGGCCTCGGCGTCGAGCAGCACATCGACGAGGACCTCGTCATTCCCGACAAGGAGATGACCTTGCGCAAGGGCGCGATCGCGCCCTGGGCGAAATCGTCTTCGCCCTATTACCTGCAGACGCTGACGGCGCTGGGCAAGCACTACAAGTTCACCCTGGACACGCAATGGAAGGACCTTTCCAAGAAGGTCCAGAACGTGCTGCTGACCGGCTCCGGCGAGGAGGACATCAAGTTCTCCTATGAAGACGGCGTGCGCTCCTACGACACCAAGAAGCCGTTCGAAGGCGTGATCACCAATCTGGAGCGCCGCTTCCGCGAGACCGAGAGCGAATGGGCGCGCGAGGAGCTGGCGAAGTATTTCTCCGACGTGCCCTGCGCCGGCTGCCAGGGCTATCGGCTCAAGCCGGAGGCGCTGTGCGTCAAGATCGGCGGCAAGCATATCGGCGAGATTTCGGAGCTCTCGGTCAGGCGCGCCGGCGAATGGTTCGAGAGCGTGCCGGCGGCGCTCAACGCCCAGCAGAACGAGATCGCCGGCCGCGTGCTCAAGGAAATCCGCGAGCGCCTGTCCTTCCTGCTCGACGTCGGCCTCAATTACCTGACGCTGTCGCGCTCGTCCGGCACGCTGTCCGGCGGCGAGAGCCAGCGCATTCGCCTCGCCTCGCAGATCGGCTCGGGCCTGACCGGCGTGCTCTATGTGCTGGACGAGCCCTCGATCGGCCTGCACCAGCGCGACAATGCGCGGCTGCTGGAAACGCTGAAGCGGCTGCGCGACCTCGGCAATACCGTGATCGTGGTCGAGCATGACGAGGACGCCATTCGGCTCGCCGATTACGTGCTCGACATCGGCCCCGGCGCCGGCATGCATGGCGGCCATATCGTGGCGCAGGGCACGCCATCGGACATCATGCGCAATCCGGACTCGCTGACCGGCAAATACCTCACCGGCGAGCTGGCGGTCGAAATCCCCGAGCGGCGGCCGCCGAACCATCGCCGCACCATCAAGGTGGTGAACGCGCGCGGCAATAATCTGAAGAACGTCACGGCGGAAATTCCGCTCGGCCTGTTCACCTGCGTCACCGGCGTGTCCGGCGGCGGCAAGTCGACGCTGCTGATCGACACGCTCTACCGCGCCATCGCGCGCAAGCTGAACAACGCCAGCGAAGGCGCCGCCCCGCACGACCGCATCGAGGGCCTCGAGCATATCGACAAGATCATCGACATCGACCAGTCGCCGATCGGCCGCACCCCGCGCTCCAACCCCGCGACCTATACCGGCGCCTTCACGCCGATCCGCGAATGGTTCGCCGGCCTGCCGGAAGCCAAGGCGCGCGGCTACGAGCCCGGGCGCTTCTCCTTCAACGTCAAGGGCGGCCGCTGCGAGGCCTGCCAGGGCGACGGCGTCATCAAGATCGAGATGCACTTCCTGCCCGACGTCTACGTCACCTGCGACACCTGCAAGGGCAAGCGCTACAACCGCGAGACGCTGGAAGTCCTGTTCAAGGGCAAGTCGCATCGCCGACGTGCTCGACATGACCGTCGAAGAGGCCGCCGACTTCTTCAAGGCCGTCCCGCGCGTGCGCGAGACCTTCAATACGCTGCACCGCGTCGGCCTCGACTACATCCATGTCGGCCAGCAGGCGACCACGCTGTCGGGCGGCGAAGCCCAGCGCGTCAAGCTCGCCAAGGAACTGTCAAAGCGCGCCACCGGCCGCACGCTCTATATCCTGGACGAGCCGACCACCGGCCTGCACTTCCACGACGTCAAGAAGCTGCTGGAGGTGCTGCACGAGCTGGTCGCCCAGGGCAACACGGTGGTGGTGATCGAGCACAATCTCGAAGTCATCAAGACCGCCGACTGGGTCATCGACCTCGGCCCCGAAGGCGGCGACGGCGGCGGCGAGATCGTCGCCTGGGGCCCGCCGGAAGACATCGTGAAGGCGCCGCGCAGTTACACGGGCAAGTTTCTGGCCCCGGTGCTGAAGAAGGCGGGCGGCAAGCCGCGGAAGAGCGAGCGGGGCGAGCGAGGCGGCGGAGTGAAGTGTTGGGATGCTGGGGCAGCGGACAACCGAAAACGCGGAACTAACTTTGGGATCCGTGCCGGGAGCCCGTGCTGATGCTTGTCCCCGAGCGCATCCGCAAATGCGTTCTCTTCCTCGGGGTTCGGCAGGAAGATCGCTTCCAACCCCGTGCGACGGCATTCGCCGTCGAGATTGATGACCAGAACCGCCGCTGGCGCTACCTTGTAACTGCTGAGCATGTTGTTGGCCGGTCGCTAGCTCTCGGCCAGGACCTCTGGTTGCGGGTCAACACAGTTGGTGCAGACCCGGCGGAGATTAAGATTGATACATCGAGTTGGTATTTCCATCCAAACTCCGCCGAAATCCGCAACTGACGTTGCTGTTTGTCCAATCAGTTTTGATCGCAGCGAGGAAATTGATCCGGTTCCGATCTACGGACCGAGATCGGTCGCTGCAACTCGAACAGTAATCGATGATGTAAGAATCGGTGTCGGCGATGAGGTTGTCGTAGCTGGACTCTTCGCAGCCACTACGGACAGCAAAAAAACGTTCCCATTGTCCGAGTAGGAAACTTGGCCATGCTCGACGGAGATCCCGTGAAAACGAACAATGGTAGTTATGTGGATGCCTACTTGATCGAAGCGCGATCAATTGGTGGGTTGAGCGGATCGCCTGCCTTCGTGCACCTGCCTGCGATAAGGACACTCGATGGTAAGACTGATATTTCGCTCCAAAAATCTTCCTACCAAGTCTATCTTCTTGGACTCATGCACGGGCATTTCGATGTGGAAGACTTGAATTTGGATGTGGTCTTGGATGACCCTAAGGACGCATCATCCGGAATTCATTCGGGGATAGGTGTTGTCATTCCCGTTGAGAAGATCATCGAGACCGTGATGCAGTCAAAGCTGGTCGACGCGAGGATGAAGATCATTCAGGAAGGTAAAGGCTCCGTAGGGGATTAAGCCGCAATGCGAATTCGCTTCTTGGTATCAGCCATCCTAGTGCTCACCGCCCTCGCTAGTTCAGCCTCCGCTCAGCCGCAGTCCGCCACGCCCTGGACCATGCCGCAAGTCAGCGCGTTGCCCCGCGATGCCCGCGGCCAGTTCATCCGCGACGGCCGCGACCTGATGCTGGCGACCTATGCCTTTATCGGCCCCAACGTGGACGATGCCGCGAAACGGTTCGCCGGCAACAACCTCGCCTGCACCAACTGCCACCTCAATGCCGGAACGACGAAATTCGGCCTGCCGCTGTTCGGCATCTACAACGACTTTCCCGCCTACAGCGCGCGCACCGGCGGGCCGATCAGCATCGAGGACCGCATCAACTACTGCATGACCCGCAGCATGAACGGACGCGCCCTGCCCGACGATGCGCCCGAGATGCGCGCGATGGTGGCCTATGTCGAATTCCTGTCGACCGGCGTGCCCACGGGCCAGCAGGTGCCGGGCCTCGGCGCCGGCAAGATGAAGGAGTTGTCGCGCGCGGCCGATCCCGAACGGGGCCGCGCGGTCTATGCCCGTTCCTGCGCGGCCTGCCACAAGCCCGACGGAGCCGGCGTGCCCAGGGATCGCGGTGCGCTGCAGCTCGGCTACATGCTGCCGCCGCTGTGGGGGCCGGACAGCTACAATGACGGCGCCGGCATGGCGCGGCTCATCAACTTCGCCAACTTCGTTCACTTCAACATGCCGCACGGTGCCGACTATCTGAATCCGCAACTGACGCCCGAGCAGGCATGGGACGTCGCCGCCTATGTGCTGTCGCAGCCAAGGCCGCATCGCGCAGGCCTGGAGAAGGACTTCCCCGATCTGCTGAGCAAGCCGGTCGACGCGCCCTATGGACCCTACGCCGACGGTTTCAGCGAGAAACAACACAAGTATGGGCCGTTCGGTCCGATCCGCGATGCGATCAAGCGGCTGAAGTCCGCCGCCAGCCGGAAGCCGTGAAGCCGCGGAAGCAGTGCCCCACTCCCTCGTCATCTTCGACCTCGACGGCACGCTGGCCGACAGCTTCCCGTGGTTCCTGCGCAACGTGAACGACGTTGCCGACCGCTTCGGCTTTCGCCGCATCGCGGACGGCGACGTCGAGTCCCTGCGCCATGCCGGCTCGCGCGAAATCCTCAAGCGGCTGGAAGTCCCGCTGTGGAAGCTGCCCGGCATCGCAGGGCATATGCGGCGGATGAAGGCGGCGCATCTTGCCGATATTCCGCTCTTCCCGGGCACGGAGGCAATGTTGCGGGCCTTGCGCGATGGTAGCCTCTCGCTTGCGCTGGTCAGCTCCGACCACGAGGTTAACGCGCGACGGCAGCTTGGCGAATCCGCGCAGCTGTTCTCGCATTTCGACTGCGGCGCCTCGCTGTTCGGCAAGGCCGCGAAATTCCGCCGTGTCGTGAAGCGCGCCGGCGTCGATCCGGCGCAGGCGATCTCGATCGGCGACGAGGTCCGAGACATCGAGGCGGCACGGGCCGCCGGCATTGCCTGCGGCGCCGTGATGTGGGGCTATGCCGCGCCGAATGCGCTGCGGGCGCTCAAGCCGGACCTGGTGTTCGAGCGGATGGAAGATATCGCACCGCGGCTCCTCCCGGCACGTTGAGCGAACCCGTACCAACCAGGCAGGTTGGCGTTACCATCGAGGTTGGTGCACCAACCGGGTTGGCGGCCCTCGGCGCCCGCAAAAATCCGGGGTCCCTTACTCGCTTTGCGTGGCACGCGCGCAACATGCGCCATGTTCCTCGCAGCGGAACGGTATTTGTAATGCCGCGCGAGCGCGCGCTGTCGTAAGCTGACTTCACCCGGGCTGGGGGCAGTTTGATCGCAAGTTGATTGCGGGATTCCGGGTAGGCCGCTGGACCGAAAATGGTCCGGCGGCCGTCTATTTTCGGACCGACAGCTCAGCGCGGGCCATCGACAACAGAAGTGATCTCGCCGCGCTGCCACTGCGCAAGGCGTTCGGCGTAGCGCGGCGCGATGCGCTCGTAATTGGCCCAGCTGTCCTCGGTGACCGGCTCGCCCGGCGTGCGCCAGTAGTTGCTCTCGCCGAAGATCTCCTTGAGATCGCCGAGCGCCGCGGCCTCGCGGGGCTGCGTCAGCTCGTTCATGTAGGCGTGGCAGAACGCATTGAACTCGGGCTTGACGTCCGCCTGCCAGAGCAGCCCGCCGAGCGGTCCTGCAAGGAAAGCCCGTGGAGATATCGACCGAGCCCGCAAAGCCGCCTGCTGAGCCGCATCGAGCCGCCCCTCCCGCAGCACCCCGTGCAGCGCACACCAGGCCGCGAAGAAGCCGGCCTCGACGGTGTGCTCGGGCTTCTCCCCGGGATAGATCGTCGCATAAGCGCGCTCGCTGACGACGGCGAGATAGAGATGCCGCGGCCGGCCGTCGCCTGCCAGTTCGACGATGGCCTTCAGGCCATCGCGTGGCGGCGGCAACGTAAAGCGGATCGCGTTGATGGCGCCCTCCACCCGCCGCTCGAAGCGCGCGCTCAGCGCCGCGTCGTCCATCTGCCAATCGAAATCCGGCGGCAGCGTGCCGCGATAGCTTTGGCTGATAAAGGCGTGGGTCACCCAGGTCACCCAAAGCCGGCCTTGCTTGCGCGGCGGCCAAAAGGCGCGGTTCTTGACATCGATGTGGGTGCCGACCTCGAGGCCGAGCTTTGCCGAGCCGAGTCCGGGCCGATTGTTCGGCGTCGCGCTCTTGAAGGGTTTTTTTCCGAGCGCCTCGGCAAGCCGCACAGCCTCAGGCTCCTCGATGCGTTTGCCCAGGGCGTCAAGAAGCGTGGGCGTCAAATCCGGATCAGTCATCGCGTCTCCAATGCGACCGCCGGCCTTCCCGCCGGCCCTTCATTGTCGCATCGGCACCACGGCCGGTTCACGCGCCCGCGATTGCGCCTTCGACAAATCCGGTCGGATCCTGGCAGAACTCCCGCATCACCCGGAAATGGTCGGTCTGCTCCACCGTCACCGGCTCCAGCGCGTACTTGGTCAACCGCAGCAGCTGCGCATTGGGATAGGCCATCAGCATCGGCGAGTGCGTCGCCATCACCACCTGGCAGATCGTCGAGTTCTCCATCCGATGCAGCAGCTTCAAAAATTCGATTTGGCGCGCTGGTGACAATGCGGATTCTGGCTCGTCGAAGATGAAGATGCCCTGCCTCTGGCAGCGCTCCTCGAAGAAGCGCATGAAACCCTCGCCGTGGGAATGCGAGAGGAAATCGGGTCCAATCGCGCCGCTTTCGCGCGCGGCATCGTCGAGATAGCGCGCTACCGAGAAAAAACTCTCGGCGCGGAAGAACCAGCCATTGGTGATCTTCGGCAGCCAGCTCGCGCGCAACGCGTTCGAGAGTTGTCCGCCCATCTCCTCCATCGCGTTGGAATGATCGACGGGCATATAGCCCTTGCCGCCGCCGGCCTCGTCATAGCCGGCGAGCACGGCGATGCCTTCGAGCAGCGTCGATTTTCCGATGCCGTTCTCGCCGACGATGATGGTGATCGGCTTGTCGAACGCGAGCGCGAACTCGTCGCTCAGAAACGGCAGGCAATACGGATAGGCCTTGCGATCCTCGATCCGCGACGGATCGAGCCAAACCGCCTCAGATACGGCGCGGGCAGATTGATCTGGCGATTTTTGCGGGCCATCCGGTCCGTCCTCAGAGCAGTTGTACTTGGCGGCCAATACTCGCACGACATCCAGAACATAACAAGAACGATTTCGGCCGCAGAGACGCCGCATGCGCGGGCGATGACCGCCGAACGCCTACCGCCCCTCCAGCGGCTCGAGCACCAGCTCCATCGTCATCAGCACGGGATTGTCGCCACGCACCAGCCGCCCCTCGCCAAGCCCGCCGAGATAGTCGACCAGCGCCACGTCGAGCTGCGCCTCCAGCGCGCCGCCGGCGCCGGGCGCGATCTCGCCCGTACCGATCGCGAGCTCGGTGGCGAACGGCACCACGCTGCCGCCATCGGTAAAGCGCGCGCCGATGATGCTGCCGACGCCGCCGCGCAGCCGCGCGCGGCTGATGCCGCGCTGCCGGCAAAACGCTTCGAGGCAGCCGGCAAAATCCTGGTTCGGCCGCAGCCGCAGCGCGAACGCAGGCTGCGTGTTCTTCACTGCCGCGGCTTCCCGCGCCACCGGACCGAACAGTTTGAAGCCGGTTTCGGGATCGGGCTCGG
The DNA here is from genome assembly GCA_963726865.1 of uncultured Alphaproteobacteria bacterium. Taxonomy (GTDB): domain Bacteria; phylum Pseudomonadota; class Alphaproteobacteria; order Rhizobiales; family Xanthobacteraceae; genus Bradyrhizobium. Next base: position 125,504 of record CAVSEE010000024.1, read on the forward strand.
CAAGGAAGACCGCGCCGTCGATGCCGAACGCGTCGACCTCGAACGGCTCGGCGACGATGGTCTCTTCGGGAAGAATGTGTCCGCCATTGATGCGGCCATCGGCTTCGGTCCACAGCGCATGGCAATGGAAGAACGGCGCGCCGTCGCGCTCGCCGAGCGTCATCGCGCCCATCTTCAGCCGCGTGACCCCGGCGGGCCGGAACGTGTCGCTGTAGAAGGCGGCATGCTCCGGCGTCTTCGACAGCGCCGGCATCACATAGGCAAACGGCCCGAGCGCGCCGCCGCGCATGTTGAGTACGCCACCGGCAAAACCGTGTGCCGCAAAGCCGCGGCGTGCGGCTTCCAGCAGCGGAATGCCGCGCTCCATGGTAAAGGAGAACGCCCGTCCCCTCGCCTCCACGCACTGAATGCGCTCGGCCACTGGCCGACCCGGCTGCTCGATCCGCCGCATGCGTCAGGTACCCGTAGATTTTATTTTGGACGCGTTTTCTTGACGCGAACCGGTACCCACTTCGCTCGAAAACGCTTTGTCTGCAATGTCAGCGAGCAGTCCGCGCGCCTCCAGCTCGTCGCGCACCATCCGCTTCGGCACCTTGCCGTAGCCGGATTTCGGCAGCGCCTCCCAGAAGAAGAAGCGCTTCGGCATCTTGTAGCGCGGCACCTTTGGCGCGAGGAACGCCGCCATCTCCGCCTCGCTGACCGGCTTTGCACCCTCGCGCGCAACGCAGACGGCAACGCCGACCTCGCCCCAGAACGGGTCGGGCACGCCGAGCACCGCGACCTCGCCGACCGCGGGATGGGTGAGGATCTTCTCCTCGACCTCGCGCGGATAGATGTTGGAGCCGCCGGAGATGTACATGTCCGAGGCGCGGCCGGTGATGTAGACGAAACCCTCTTCGTCGACATGGCCGAGATCGCCGGTGCGGAACCAGCCGTCACGAAACGCTTTCGCGTTGGCCTCGGGGTTGTCGTAGTAGCCGGCGAACACGGCCGGACCGATCACGCAGATCTCGCCGGTCTCGAACGGCTTCAGCTCGCGGCCATTGTCGTCCTGGATCGAGACCTGCATGCCCGTGCGCTCGAAGCCGCAGGTGCCGATCCGCGCATGCGGCCCGTCCTCGGGATCGTGCAGCGCCGGCGGCAGCACGGTGATGTTGCCGGTGACCTCGCCGAGCCCGAAATACTGCACCAGCACGCCGCCGAGCTTTTTCAGCGCCGCCTTCTGGTCCTCGCGATACATCGGCGCGCCGGCATAGATGATGTAGCGCAGCGAGGAATGATCGAACTTGTCGGCCGCAGGATGCTCGACCAGCATCTTCAGGATGGTCGGCACGGTGAAGATGTTCGTCACTCGATGCGTCTCGATCAGGCGGAACGCCTCGGCGATGTCGAACTTTTCGGTCGGCAGCAGGATGGTCGGCACGCCGCGCGCGGCCTGCACCAGCTGATGCACGCCGGCGCCGTGCGACAGCGGCGCGACCACCAGCGAGGCGTCGTTTTCGGTCGTGCCGGGCATGAGATCGGCAAGGTGATTGGTCACCACAAAGGCCATCTGGCCGTGGGTCAGCACCGCGGCCTTGGAGCGGCCGGTGGTGCCGGAGGTGAAGAAGAACCAGCAGGGATCGTTGTAGTCGACCTTGGCGTCTTCGACCCGCGCGTCCGCATGCGCGGCGATCGCCTCGGCGACGGTGCGCTCGCCGAAGGCGCCGTCCTCGCCGATCCGCCAGGTGAAGCCGAGCGCCGGGCTCGCCGCCTTCACCGCCGCGGCATGCTCCGGAAAATCGCCGTGGCACAGAAAACCCTTGGCGCCGGAGGCGGTCGCGAGATAGGCGACCTCATCCGGCATCAGGCGGAAATTGGTCGGCACCCACACCGCGCCGAGCCGGAAGGCCGCAAACATCGACCAGAACATCTCGTCGTTGTTCTTGGAGTGGACGAGGATGCGGTCGCCCTTGGCGATGCCGCGCGCCGCCAGCGCCGCCGCCAGCGCGTTCACCTTCGCCTCGATCTCGCGCCAGCGTGAAGCTGCGCTCGCCCCAGACGAAGCCGGCACGGTCGCCATGCCGCCGCGCATTCTGGGTCAGCATGTAGGCGAGGTTCATCACCCGATTCGACATGCGGATGAGCCCGCCCTTCGGCGTGGCAGCGGTAGATTTGTCGCTCATGTCCTCACTCGCGGTTACGTTACGCGTTGTTCCGATAGGAGGGTGTTTCGCGCCGACGATAGCAGAGAGGTCACCCCGCGCAACCGGCCCGCCCTCGCAGGCAGCCGCACCCTACTTCTCCATCCACTCCGGCTCGCGCGTCGGAATCTGCGCGCTCTCCTTGATCGACGACAGCACGATGATGGTTTCGGTGCGTTCCACGCCCGGCACGGCCTTGATCACCTTGGCCAGCAGGCCCTCGAGCATGCGCGTGTTCTTCACCCGCACCTTCAGCATGTAGTTCCAGGTGCCGGTGACGTGGTGCGCCTCCATGACGACGGACTGGCCGAGCACCTTCTTCAGAAAGGCCTTCTCGGTCTCCGGCCTGCTCCAGGCGACATAGAGGAACGCGAGCAGGTCGTAGCCCATCGCCTCCGCGGAGATCTGCGCGTGGTAACCCTCGATCAGGCCGCGCTCGCCGAGCTTGCGGATGCGCTCGTTGACGGAGGACGCGGCGAGCCCGACCTGCGCGGCCAGCTGCGCCTGCGGCGTGCGCGCGTCCTTTTGCAACAGCTCGATCAGCGCGAGGTCGATGTCGTCGAAGTCGGCCATGCCGCAAATCCGTCCCGTGATGTCCGTCCCGTGATTCAGATCACATTGACCCTACCAACCCGAATGGACTTCGGCAATTGACGGTGAACCAGCGGCAAATTGGGCTTCACCAACCCGTGCAATCAGGACGCCAGCATCCCGCGGACGCCCATTGCGGCAAACGCTCCGCGCGCCAGGCGCCGGACTGAAAACAGAGAGGAACTACCATGAAGAAGCTTGTGCTTGCACTTGCAGCCGTTGCCGCGATCGCCGCGGCTTCTGCCACTCCCGCCAGCGCGCTGACCATTCTCAAGCCGACCGGCTGTTGCGGCGGCTGGAATCCGCAGCCCGGCTTTGGCGGCGGCATCTCCGTCGGCATCGGCGTCGGCGTCGTCGATCCCGGCTTCTCCGGCGGCTATGGCGGCGGCTGCTACGTTGCCTATCGCAAGGTGCTGATCCCCAACATCGGCATCGTGATGAAGAAGACGCTGGTCTGCAGCTGATCGCTTGCGGCCATCGCGACGTTGGAGGCGCCGGCCAATCCGCCGGCGCCTTCGCACGTTAGCGGCGTCCCATCCAGACGCCGGCGCCGAGCAGCACCAGTCCGAGGACGCCTGAGGCGATCCCGTGCTTGATCCGCACCCGCGCGAGGCCGGTTTCATGTCCGGGAAAGAAGCTCGGCAGTTGATCTGCCGGCACCAGGAAATAGACGGCAGCGACGATCAGCAACACGACGCCGAGCAAGGTCAGAACGAGCTTCATGGCATTCCTCTGATGGCATGTGGATGAGAACGGTGGCTGCGCTTGTCTATCGCCAAGCAGGTGCATCCGGCAAGCGGCCGCCTGCCCTATGGCGTGACGCCGAGTTGCTGCAGGTTCTCGCGTGCGGAGCGCAGGTCGGGCTTCAGCTCCAGCGCCTTCCTGAGATCCGCGATGGCGCCTCGCTTGTCGCCGAGCCGCAATTTAGCCTGACCGCGGTTGTTCCAGGAAAACACGTCGGCGGGGTCGTATTGCAGCGCCTTGTCGTAATCGGCGATGCCTGCCTTGTTGTCGCCCTGAAACAGGCGGATCAGGCCGTGGTTGCGCCAGCCCCGCGCATCTGACGGCGCGAGCTTGATGACCTCGGCATAATCGGCCGCGGCACGGTCGAGTTGCTCGGAGTCGCGATAGGCGTTGCCGCGGTTGATATAGGCGAGCACGTCGGGCTGCAGCCTGATCTCGGTGGTGTAGTCGGCAATGCGCACGGGCGAAGTCGCGCTTGCGGTAGTAGACGAAGCCGCGATTGGCATAGGCGATCGCCAGCGACGGATTGTGCGTGATGGCGGCATTGAAGTCGGCGAGCGCGCGTTCGGGATCGCCCTTGTTGAACCAGGCGTCGCCGCGGTTGTTGTAGGCCAGCGCAAAGGCCGGATCGATGCGGATCGCCTCGTCATAATCGGCAATGGCGCGATCGAGCTCATGCTTGAAGGCGTAGACGCGACCGCGATTGGATAGCGCGCAGGGATAGGCGGGATCGAGACGCAGCGCCTCGTCGAGATCGGCAAGCGCCCGGTCGAGATCGCGTTTTTCGGTGAAGCCGTGGCCGCGATTGCAATAGGCCGCCGCAAGCTTCTTGCCGGCCTCGGCCTTGCCGTCGATCACATCGGTGCAGGCCGCCACCCGCTGGTCCGGCGGCGTCGTGCGGCCGACGCAGGTGTCAAAGGCCGGACTGTTCTGGGCGGACGCGCGGCTACGCGCCAGCGCGGCGCCAAGCAGCAACAGGCCCATCGAAATGCGCATTGCACCCATCCTCGCTTTCCGCTTGGACGCGACTTTGCAAGAACGGGTTCAAGTCCCTAGATGAAGGATCGGAATGCTCGAGAGGATTACAATGGCTGATGTCCGCGACAACAAGGCCCGCGACAATAAGGCGTTGGGCCGGTTCGAACTCGACGTCGACGGCGCGATGGCCTTCGCCAATTACCGCCTGACGCCGCAGGCGGTCATCATCACCCATACGGAAACGCCGCGGGCATTGCGCGGCCGCGGCGTCGCTTCCGAGCTGATCAAGGGTTCGCTCGACCTGATCCGCGGCGACGGCCGCAAGGTGATCGCCGGCTGCGGCTTCGTGGTGGACTACCTCTACAAGCACCCGGAATATGCCGACCTGATGGCCTGATCGTCTCAGCTAATCCGGATCGACATGTCAGGCAGGCCCTCGATCTTGCAGAGCAGCACGTCGCCCTTGACGACGGGGCCGACATTCTCCGGCGTGCCGGAATAGATGATGTCGCCGGCCTTCAGCTCGAAGGCTTCCGACAGTTTCGCGATTTGCTCGGCAACGCTCCAGATCATGTTCTGCAGGTTCGAGTTCTGCTTCACATTGCCGTTCACGGCGAGCGAGATCGCGCCCTTGGCGAAGTGCCCGGTCTTGCCGGCGGGATGGATCGGCCCCAGCACGGCGGAGCGGTCAAAGCTCTTGCCGATCTCCCACGGCTTCTTCTCGTCGCCCATGGCGCGCTGCAGGTCGCGCCGGGTCATGTCGAGGCCGACGGCATAGCCATAGACGTGGTCGAGCGCCTGCTCCACCGCGATATTGCTGCCGCCGGATTTCAGCGCCGCCACCAGTTCGACCTCGTAGTGATAGTTCTTGGTCAGCGACGGATAGGGATGGTCGGCGACCGCGCCGATCGCGACGTTCTGGATCGCGTCGGTCGGCTTCTGGAAGAAGAACGGCGGCTCGCGGGTGGGATCGGATCCCATCTCGCGCGAATGCGCCGCGTAGTTGCGGCCGATGCAATAGATGCGGCGCACCGCGAATACATCGCTCTCGCCGACGATCGGAATGGTGGTGGCCGCGACCGGAAAGATCGATTTCGGCCCGGCCTGAGCCTGGGCTGGCGTGGTTGCAGCGGCGCCGGCCAGCGCCAGTGCACCGGTTGCCAGAACGGTTCGGCGATCGAGATGGTCCATGGGTGTTCTCCCCTTGCTCTTGTTGATTGTTGTCGGTCGCGAAAAAGGCCCGCGCCGGGCGCGGGCCTCATCGCGGGGTCGATAGTCGTGTCAGTGCTTGATCTCCGGCGGCAGCTTGCCGCCGTTGGCGGCGAGCTTGGTCATCACCTGCTTGTGCAGCCAGATGTTCATGCTCGCGGAGTCGTTGGTGTCGCCGGTGTAGCCGAGCTCCTTGGCGAGCTCCTTGCGCGCGGAAAGGCTGGAGTTGATGTCGAGCGCCTTCATCAGGTCGACGATGGAGTGCTTCCAGTCCAGCTTCTCCCCCTTGGCCGCGACCGCCTTGTCGAGGATAGGAGCGACGTCGACGGTTTGCGCCGGCGCTCCCGCGGGCGCCGAAGCCGCACCGCCCGAAGCTGCGCCGCCCGCCGGGGGCGCCGCTTTGGACGGGCCGAAGATCGCACTCATGATGGTTCCGAAAATACTCATCGTTCGCTCCCAATAAACTTGAAGATGGCGTGGAGTTGCCTTGGAGATTTCGTGGCGCTGTCGTGCATGGCCGACAGCGTGACGGTGTCGCACCGCAACCTTAACCCAGAGGGAACGGGGTTGCCAGTGCGACAATCACCGAAGCTTGAGCAAGACAATGTCGGCAATTGGGAGTACGCTGATTGCAACAGTTCGCGACATGGTCAGCCCTTGCGCGTCTGGTCTGATCGCGATCGCTTTTGCGGGAACGGCGCAGCAGTGCCATTCGCGTGGCATCAAGTGCGGCCGTTTCCTCACAAGGGAGACAGCGCCATGGCCACGCCATATCAAGGAAACGTCACAAATGTCGGCGCGGCCGGCGACGGCGGACCGGTGGTCCGCACCATCGGTCTTTCCGACCTGCATCGCGCGCTCCAGCTCGGCTGGGAAGACTTCAAGGCGGTGCCGAGCCACGCCATCATTCTCTGCCTGATCTATCCCATCGTCGGCCTGGTGCTGGCGCGGCTGGTACACGGATATTCCGTGCTGCCGCTGCTGTTCCCGCTCGCCGCCGGCTTCGCCCTGCTCGGGCCGTTTGCCGCGATTGGCCTCTACGAACTCAGCCGCCGCCGCGAGGCCGGTGAGCCCGCCTCGGCCTGGGATGCCTTCGAGGTATTCCGGTCGCCCTCGTTCGGCGCCATGCTCGCGCTCGGCGCGTTGCTGCTCGCGATGTTCGTGGCCTGGATCATGACGGCACAGGCGGTCTACACCGCCGCCTTCGGCTATGAAACGGCCGCCAACATCCCCGACTTCGCCAATCGTGTGCTGACCACACCGCAAGGCTGGTGGCTGATCGTCGTCGGCTGCGGCGTCGGCTTCGTGTTCGCGCTGGCGGCGCTGTGCGTCAGCGTGGTCGCCTTCCCGATCATGCTCGACCGCCATGCCGGCGCCGGCGAAGCGATCGCGACATCGGCCCAGGCCGTCCTGCGCAATCCCGTGCCGATGGCGGCATGGGGCCTCATCGTTGCCGCGCTGCTGGTTGCGGGAACCGTGCCGTTCTTCCTTGGCCTTGCCGTCGTGATCCCGTTGCTCGGCCACGCCACCTGGCATCTCTATCGCGAGGTGATCGTGCCCGACCCGGCCGCGCGTCCCGTGATACCGCCGGCCCGGCCGCGCAAGCCGGCGGCGGATTTCCCGGCCAACCTGTTCCCGTGGAAGCGCGGCTGAGCAGGAGCCATCTTTAATCATCCCGGGCCGCCGGCTGGTCGTCAGCCGGCGGCCTGTCGTTGGGGTGCCCATAAACGAGGCGTGAAGCATAGCGAAACGTTTGTGAAAGCGCTGCGGCAAGCTGCAGCCTTGTTTTGGCCGCGGTTGCCCGAACATTAATTGGGTTTGCACCGACAAATGTCGGGATTGAGTCGATCCTGGAGCCTTCCGCCTCATGCATCCGAGCATTTCCCTCAAGGCGCTCGCGCTCGAGCGCGCTGCTCACCATCCCGGCGGCGCCGGCTTTGGCCGCGGCCTGCGGCACCGGGACGTTCGAGGCCTGGCTCGAGGACTTCAAGAAAGAGGCCGTGGCCAAGGGCATCCCGCAGGCCGTCGTCGCTTCTAGCCTTGCCGGCGTCACGCTCGACAAATCCGTGCTCGCGCGCGATCAGAACCAAAAGGTGTTTTCGCAGACCTTTGAGGAATTCTCCGGCCGCATGGTGCCGCCGCGCCTCGCCCGCGGCTCGAACATGCTCAAGCAATACGGATCGGTGCTCGGACGCATCGAGCAGACCTATGGCGTGCCCGGCGAAATCATCGTGGCGATCTGGGGGCTGGAGACCGACTACGGCGTCAACCTCGGCAAATTCCAGACGCTGCGCTCGCTCGCCTCGCTCGCCTATGACTGCCGCCGCTCCGACCTGTTCAAGGCCGAGCTGCTCGACGCGCTGCGCATCGTCGAGCGCGGCGATATCCCGCCGCAGGATCTGCGCGGCGCCTGGGCCGGCGAGATCGGCCAGACCCAGTTCATGCCGTCGAACTACATCAAATACGCCGTGGATTTCGACGGCAACGGCAAGCGCGACCTGCTGCGCAGCGTGCCCGATGTGCTCGCCTCGACCGCCAATTTCCTCGCCGGCAAGGGCTGGCAGCGCGGCAAGGACTGGGAAGTGGGCAGCGCCAATTTCGCCGTCATCAAGGAGTGGAACAAGAGCGAGGTCTACTCCAGGACCATCGGCTATTTCGCCACGCAACTCGCGCGCGCGCCGTAGCGAAAAGAAAGAGGGCCGATCGCATGGCGACCGGCCCTTGTGCTGAGACCCGAAGCCAGAAATTACTTCGCGCCGCCGGCGTGCATCGCCTTGCCGAGATGCGCAGCGCAGGCGCCCATCTTGCCGGCGAGCATCGAGTCCTGCGCGGCCGAGATTTCCTTCTGCGCCGAGAACTTGGCGTCGCCGTCGGGCATCGCTTCCACCATGGATTCGGTCTTGGTGAGGTTTCCTCCGCTGCAGCCTGCGCCCATCTTGGCGGCGTTGGCAGGACAGGTTGCGTAGGCAAACGCAGCGACAGCGGCTGCGGCGAGTAACTTGTTGAGCATGTTACTTTCCTTATTTTCTCTTTTTTGAGCGGCCGGCGTCATTGCCAGGCTGCGTCGCTGATGTTGCGCGATTGAAAAAATCTCACGGATAAATTCCGCGCGAGATGTTCGGCGCACGGCGCAACGCCTCATGCAAAACGTCGCTTTTTCATTGCTGGTTTGTAATCTCGTGCGTATTCGCGGCGTTCGGACCGGTCGTCTCCTGCGTGTCGCCACGTCGCGGAATGGCGCGAGATTTCGGGAGGTCCGGCGGGTTCGCTTCCGCTTCGCAGACGCGGGCCCGTCCCGCAGCGGTTCATCTTCGCTGCCAACATTGATGAATTTATATTCAGTTCTTATTTCGCAGTGCATGCGAATCACGCATGCTAAATTCTGGAACTAGCCCATGGCGAGGCACGCCATTTTCTTGTCCTTTGTCACCGCAACACCCATCTATGGGTTCGAACGGCATGTAACTCAATTGTGACAATCACTATATTTTTCAACGTACTCTGGAGCATATGCACGGAAATCATGGCCTGACCGCTCAGGCCGGCGGCATGCTGCCAAAAGGTTAAGCGGCCCTTACCTGAGCCATGCGCCATGGGTTTAGCTGCATCGCAACATCGGAACTAGTGCGACGCAATACAGCCTCCTATATTCATTTCAACGATTGGGCCGCCTTCCAAAGGCTGAATCGAACTATAAGGAGACTACCAATGCTGCTCTCGCTCATCCGCATGATCCAGGCGTTCCGGGACTATCAGCGCAATGTCAGCGAACTGTCCCAGCTCAGCGATCGCGAACTGTCCGATATCGGACTTGATCGCTCGGACATTCCGCGCGTTGCAGCCGGCACCTACAACGGCTGAAACTCGTTCAGCCCGGATATGAACGGATAACGCCCGCCTCGTGCGGGCGTTGTCGTCTCTGAAGCATGCCGGCGCAGGTGCGCGCGCTGCCAAAACGCGCTAACCCTGCGCGCCATGACAACCCCCAAATCACATTCCGGCCCCGTGCACATCGTCGGCGCGGGCCTCGCCGGCTCGGAAGCCGCCTGGCAGGTCGCCAATGCCGGCATCCCGGTGGTGCTGCACGAGATGCGCCCCGAGCGGATGACCGAAGCGCATCGCACCGAGGGCTGCGCCGAGCTGGTCTGCTCCAATTCGTTCCGTTCGGACGACGCCGCCAACAATGCCGTCGGCCTGTTGCACGCCGAAATGCGCAAGCTCGGCTCGCTGATCATGCGCGCGGCCGACGCCAACCAGGTGCCCGCCGGCGGCGCGCTGGCCGTGGACCGCGACGGCTTCTCCGCCGCCGTCACCAAGGCGCTGCACGAGCATCCCCTGATCGAGATCGCGCGCGGCGAGATCGCGGGCCTGCCGCCCGCCGAATGGGGCAATGTCATCGTCGCGACCGGCCCCCTCACCTCGACGCCCCTTGCGGACGCCATCCGCGCGCTGACCGACGAGAATGCGCTGGCGTTCTTCGATGCGATCGCGCCGATCGTGCATCGCGATTCCATCGACATGGGCGTGGCCTGGTTCCAGTCGCGCTACGACAAGGTCGGCCCCGGCGGCACCGGCGCCGACTACATCAATTGCCCGATGACGAAGGAGCAGTACGACGCCTTCGTCGCCGCGCTGCTCGAGGGCGAGAAGGTCGACTTCAAGGAGTGGGAGACCAACACGCCCTATTTCGACGGCTGCCTGCCGGTCGAGGTGATGGCCGAGCGCGGCCATGAGACGCTGCGGCATGGGCCGATGAAGCCGGTCGGGCTGACCAACCCGCACAATCCGGCCGTCAAGTCGTATGCGATCGTGCAGCTGCGCCAGGACAACAAGCTCGGCACGCTCTACAACATCGTCGGCTTCCAGACCAAGCTGAAGCACGGCGCGCAGCAGCGCGTGTTCCGCACCATTCCGGGGCTCGAGAATGCCGAGTTCGCCCGGCTCGGCGGCCTGCATCGCAACACCTTCCTCAACTCGCCAAAGCTGCTCGACCAGCAGCTGCGGCTGCGCGCGCAGCCGCGGCTGCGCTTTGCCGGGCAGATGACGGGCTGCGAAGGCTATGTGGAATCCGCCAGCATCGGCCTGATCGCGGGCCTCTATGCCGCGGCCGATGCGCGCGCGCTAGCAGCTGGCGCCGCCGCCGGCGACGACGGCGCTGGGCTCGCTGCTCGGCCACATCACCGGCGGCCATATCGAGACCATCGATAGCGGCCCGCGCTCGTTCCAGCCGATGAACATCAATTTCGGCCTGTTTCCGCCGCTGGCGAGCCCGCCGACCAAGAAGCCCGACGGATCGCGGCTGCGCGGCAACGAGAAGACGGTGGCGAAGAAGCAGGCGATGAGCGCGCGCGCGCTCGCCGATCTCGACCGCTGGATCGCCGATCATCTGCGCGTTGCGGCTGCGGCGTGAGCGTCCGATGAACCTGCCCAAGGACGACGCCGCACAGCTCGCGGCACGCTGGCGTGACGGCGTGCTGCTCAAGCGCGACGTGTTTTCGATTGTCGAGCGCGGCCGCTTCAAGGACCGACAGCGCCGAGGTCGACGGCGTGCTGCGCCGGCTCGATGAAGTGCCGTGGTGGTCGTACGGGCTGGCGCTGCACCTGTTCTCGCGCGAGCGCCGCGCGCTGGAGCGAGCCCGCGATCTCGATGTCGGACCCAAACTGCTGTGGGCCGGAAAGCGCGCCCTCGTCCGCGGCTTCATCGATGGCGTCGCGCTGCATCTGGCGAAGCCGCATGGCGATGCCGCCTACTTCCGCTCCGCAAAGCAAGCGTTGCACCGGCTGCATCGCGCGCGCATCTGCCACAACGATCTCGCCAAGGAGCAGAACTGGCTGGTCGGTCGCGACGGCCGCGCCTATCTGACCGACTTCCAGCTCGCCGCCTGCTTCTCCCGGCGAAGCCGGCTGTTCCGCATCGCCGCCTACGAAGACATCCGGCATATGCTGAAGCACAAGCGCAGCTACGCGCCGGACGCGCTGACGCCGATGGAACGCAAGATCCTGGCGCGCAAATCGGCGGTCGCCAGCATCTGGCTGAAGACCGGCAAGAAAGTCTATCAGGCCATCACCCGCGGCCTGTTCAATTTCAGGGACCGCGAGGGCGGCGGCAAGCGGCTGGTCAACGACGCTCCCGTGCTGGCCGAGCTGATCCGGAAAAACCCGGCGGTGCGCGACACCGCCATCGTCGCCTTTGCCGACCGCCGCAGCGGCGTCGGGCTCTATGCCTTTGTCGAGGCCGATGAGGTGTCGCTGGAGCAGCAATTGCGCGACGAACTCGCAGTTACCAAAGGCACAAAACCGCCGGAGCACATCCAGGTGGTACATGCCCTGCCGCGCGATGCCGCCGGCCAGCCGCGCACCGAGATTCTGCAGCTCGTCGCAATGAACCAGCTCGACCTGATCGAGCCGATGATGCGCAGCGATGAGGACCGCGCGTTCCTGCGCGATATCCTGGATAGCCGCAAGAATTTGCGCGACCGTTTCAATTTCGAGGCGGACCTGCCGTCGACCTGAGCGCGCCTACTCCCCCCGAAACTCCGCCGAGCGCGAGGCGCGCCACAGCGTCCACAGCATGCGGACACGCGGCATTCGCCGCAGCGCGAGGGGGTCGTTGTCGCGGCGCTCCATTCGCTTGATGTCGCGGCGGACCAGCGCCAGCGGCAGGAAGGCCGGGCGGGCCTCCTGCGGGACGTCGGACAGCAAGGCCGTCGCCGTGTTCAGGTGCCGCTTCGCCTCGGCCACGAGATCGTCGACCGCCGCGCGGATCTGCGGCGTCTGCTTGCCGGCGAACACTTCGTCGACGCTGCTGCCGTGCTGCTGCAGGAACTGCTGCGGCAGGAACAGCTGGCGGCGCGCGGTGTCCTGCGGCAGCTTGTTGAGGACGTCGATCATGCCGTAGGCGAGGCCGGCATGGCGCGCGACATGGTCGATCGCTTCCGACGGCCGCACCAGGATGCGCGCAGCAGCACATGAACAAGGTCGAGGCCGTGTCGTTGGCATAGCCTTCCAGCGCCGACAGCGACGGCATCGGATCGTTGTAGAGGTCGAACTCGTGCTCGATGATGAGCTGCGCCAGCCGCTCGAGCGGCAGCCGCCAGTTGCGGATCGTCCACATCAGCTCGGCAGCGACCGGGTTGCCCTCGATGCCGCCATGATCCTGGCCGGCCAGCATGTCGGTCCACCATTGCAGCCGCATTTCGCCGGGCAGCGCCTGGCTGACCTGGTCGCGGATGCGCGAGATCTCGACGTTGAAGGCATGGATCGCCAGCATCGGCCGGCGGTGCACGCTCGGCAGAAACAACGTCGAGGCGTAGCGCGGAAAGTCGTGGGCGCGCACGAGATTGGCACAGAAAGTGGCGGCGTCCTGGTCGGCCATCAGGGCACCGCGATCAGGGCGGCGGCGACGCGGCGGCGCTCGCCCAGCATGATGTTGTAGGTGCGGATCGCCGGTCCCGTCTGCATCGCATCCAGCACGATCCGGACCGCGCGCAATTCCTCGCGCAAGCCCCGCGGCGGCACCCAGACGTCCGCGCCGGTGCCGACGATCAGCGTGTCGATGCTGTTGGCGGCCTCAAACACCTTTGCCAGCGAATAGCGGTCGACCTGCTCGGGCCGCGTGACGTCCCAGGCCCAGATCGCATCCGGCAGGCAGAGCAGCGATCCCCGATGCGACATGTCGGCAAAGGCAAAGCCGCCCTTGCCGTAGGCTTCGATCGGCGCCGACCTCGGGAAGTGCAGACCGTCCGGGGTACTTGTTTTTTCAGCGGGCATGATCTGGTCCGAAAACCGGCTTCCACTTTTCGGGATCATGCCCCGGCATGCAACTACTTCTTTGCTGAAGCGCTCGCCTTGGCCGGTAGCGCTTCCGCCTTCTTGGCGGGCGCTGCCGGCTTGTCGGCCGGCACAGGCGTATCCGGCGCGTCGGCCCGGTGGGTGCCGACGCCGAGATAGATCAGGATCGGCGCGGCGATGAAGATCGAAGTGTAGGTGCCGACCAGCACGACGCCGAACATCATCACCGCCGTGAAGCTGTGGATGGCCGTGCCGCCGAACAGCAGCAGCGCCAGCAGCGCCAGCGTCACCGTGACGTGGGTGATGATCGAGCGCGACAGCGTCGAGTTGATGAACTCGTTGAGCAGCTGCGGCATCGGCATCTTCTTGTAGCGCCGCAGCATTTCGCGGATGCGGTCGTAGATGACGACGGTGTCGTTGAGCGAATAGCCGAGAATGGTCAGCAGCGCCGCGATGCTGGTGAGGTCGAAGTCGACCTGGGTGATCGACATGAAGCCGATGGTCAGCACGATATCGTGCACGTTGGCGATCATGGCGCCGAGCGCGAACTGCCATTCGAAGCGGAACCAGAGATAAAACAGGATGGCGCCGATCGCGAGCATCAGGCCCGCCATGCCCCAACCCAGCAGTTCGCCGGACACACGCGGTCCCACCACCTCGACGCGGCGATACTCGACGCTATCGCCGAGCGCGCCGCGGATCTTGTCGACCGCCGCCTGCTGCGCCTTGTCGCCGCCGGGCTGCTCGGCCACGCGGAGCAGGACGTCGGACGGGCCGCCGAATTGCTGCAGCTGCACCTCGCCGAGGCCGAGATTTCCAAGCGTGGTGCGCATCTGCGCGAGGTCGGCGGTGCCGGACTTCGCCCGCACCTCCATCAGGGTGCCGCCCTTGAAGTCGATGCCGAAATTCAGGCCGTGGGTGAAGAACAGCACGATCGCCACGATCGACAGCGTCGCCGAGATCGGGAACGAGATGCGGCGGAACTGGGTGAAGTCGAAATGCGTGTCGTCGGGCACGATGCGCAGCGACGGCAAGCAGGCCGAGCGCGCTGACCACGGTCAGCACGGTGATCAGGACACCGAGCGAGACGAGAACGAGTTGAGTAGTGGTCACAGCCGGCCCCGAATTCTCAAATCGGCACGGTCTTCGGCCGCTTCCACTGCACCCACCACGCCACGATCAGGCGGGTCATGGTGAAGGCGGTGAACACCGTGGTGATGATGCCGATGCCGAGCGTCACGGCGAAGCCGCGCACCGGGCCGGTGCCGATCATGAACAGCACTGCAGCGGCGATGAAGGTGGTGATGTTGGAGTCGAGGATGGTGGCGAGCGCCCGGGTGAAGCCGGCGTCGATCGCCGAGATCGCGGTGCGTCCGCCGCGCAATTCCTCGCGGATACGCTCGTAGATCAGCACGTTGGAGTCGACCGCGATGCCGACGGTGAGCACGATGCCGGCGATGCCGGGCAAGGTCAGCGTGGCGTTGAGCAGCGACAGCAGGCCGAAGATCATGGCGACGTTGATCGTGACCGCGATGTTGGCGAACACGCCGAACAGGCGGTAGGTGATCAGCATGAACACGATCGACGAGGATCGAGCCGACATAGGCGGCGAGTTCGCCCTTCGCGATCGAGTCCTGGCCGAGGCCGGGACCGACGGTGCGTTCCTCCGTGACGGTGAGCGGTGCCGGCAACGCGCCGGCGCGCAGCAGGATCGCGAGATCGTTGGCGGACTGCACGGTGAAGCTGCCGGAAATCTGGCCCGATCCGCCCGTGATCGGCGACCGGATGACGGGCGCCGAGATCACCTCGTTGTCGAGCACGATGGCGAAGGGCAGTCCGACATTCTCGCTGGTGGCCCGGCCGAACTTGGTGGCGCCTGATGTGTTGAAACGGAAGTTGACGATCGGCTCGTTGGTTTGCTGGTCGAACGCCGCCTGCGCATCGGTCAGATCGCTGCCCTGAACAAGGACTTCCTTCTTGACGACATAGGGGACCTTGGGGCTCGACGCGCTCATCAGAACATCGGAATCCGGCGGAGCCCGGCCGGCCTGGGCCTGCTCGGGCGACACGGTCGTGTCGACCATGCGGAATTCCATCTTGGCGGTCCTGCCGATGATTTCCTTCAGGCGCGTCGGATCCTGCAGGCCCGGCACCTGGAGCAGGATGCGGTCGGTGCCCTGGCGCTGGATGATGGGTTCGACCGTGCCGAGCTCGTTGACGCGGCGTTCGAGGATCTGGACCGATTGCTCGATGGTCTTGCGCATGCGCTCGAGCAGCGCTGGCTGGGTCGGGGTGATGCGGATCAACCCGCCCCCGGCATCGGTGACATCGAGGTCGCGCTGGCCACCGCCGCCCATCAGGCCGCCGATCGGCTGCGCCATGTCGCGCAGCTTGGACAGCGCGGCCGGCACGTCGGCTTCCTTGGTGATGCGGGCTTCGACGCTGTCGCCGCGGATGGTGACGCCGCCCGTAAAGCCGATCTTGGCGTCACGCAGCGCCTTGCGCGCTTCGTCGCGGACGGCGTTAAGCCTGTCCTTCTTCACCGAGTTGGCATCGACTTCGAGCAGCAGATAGGAGCCGCCCTGCAGGTCGAGGCCGAGCACGATATGCCGCTGCGCCCAGACCGGCCAGCTCTTGACCGTGGCTTCAGGGAAGAAGTTCGGAACGGCGCAAAGGCACACCACCAGCGCCGTCAGAACGATCGCCAGCGCCTTCCACCGCGTAAAATACAACATCGGGTTGACCCGTCAGAGAACGAAAATGCGGCGCGAAGATCAGCTCGAGGCCGCTTCGTCCTTGGCTTCGGACTTTTCCTTGGCCGGCTCACCCTTGGCGCGCACGCCCGAGATCATCTGGCGCATCTGCCGCACCCGCACGCCGTCGGAAATCTCGAACTCGATCTGGTCGTCGTCGACCACCTTGGTCACCTTGCCGACCAGGCCGCCCGTGGTCACCACGGTATCGCCGCGGCGGATGTTCTTCACCAGCTCCTGGTGATCCTTCACCTTCTTCTGCTGCGGACGCAGGATCAGGAAGTACATGATCACGAAGATCAGCGCGAACGGCAGCAGCGACATCAGCATGCTGTTGGCGTCGCCGCCGGCTGCGGCCTGGGCATACGCTGGAGTGATCAGCATCGGGGATTCCTTAACGGCTAAGACGGGAATGGACCGGCAGCGCCAAGGCGCCAAAGCCGATCCGGGGCAAATTCGCGCGGACTATAGCGGCCGCGGTCCCAATTGCAACGCTTAGGACGCCCTTTCATTTAGGCCGCTTGCGGGACGTGCCAAGGCCCGATAAGGCTGCCGTATCAGGAACTTGAGCGATGGCCCGAAAACCGAAGAAAACCGCGGCAAAAGCCGCCCCCGGCAAGCCGGTCAAAGCCGCGACAAAACGCCCTCCGGCCGCGTTAACGGACGGCCATGCGGGCCGGATTGCAGACGCGCTGGAGGCCATTGTGGCGCACCTCGCCGCCAATGCCCCGGCCGGCAGCGCTGCCGATTTCCTGCATGACGCGGACGCCTTCGTCTGGCACCCCGACGGACGGCTGTCGCCGGTGCCAAAAGTCAGCCGGGTCGAGATCGCCCTCCTCAAGGGCATCGACCGGATGCGCGACATCCTGATCGAGAATACCGAGCGCTTCGCCAACGGCCTGCCCGCCAACAACGCGCTGCTGTGGGGCGCGCGCGGCATGGGCAAGTCCTCGCTGGTCAAGGCCGCGCATGCCAGCATCAATGTCGGCCGCAAGCCGGCCGACCGGCTCAAGCTGATCGAGATCCACCGCGAGGACATCGAGAGCCTGCCTGAGCTGATGGACCTGCTGCGCGCCTCACCCTTCCACTTCATCGTGTTCTGCGACGACCTGTCCTTCGACGGCAACGATGCGTCCTACAAATCGCTGAAGGCGGTGCTGGAAGGCGGCATCGAGGGACGGCCGGAAAACGTCATCCTCTATGCCACCTCGAACCGGCGGCATCTGCTGTCGCGCGACATGATCGAGAACGAGCGTTCGACCGCGATCAATCCGGGCGAAGCGGTCGAGGAGAAGG
Source organism: uncultured Alphaproteobacteria bacterium (assembly GCA_963726865.1). Taxonomy (GTDB): domain Bacteria; phylum Pseudomonadota; class Alphaproteobacteria; order Rhizobiales; family Xanthobacteraceae; genus Bradyrhizobium. The sequence continues at coordinate 143,049 of CAVSEE010000024.1, forward strand.
TGTCGCTGTCGGATCGTTTCGGCCTGTGGCTCGGCTTCCACCGCTGCAGCCAGGACGAGTACCTCGCCATGGTCAAAGGCTACTGCAACCACTTCGGCATCAAGGTCGCCGAGGAGGAGCTGGAGCGCGAGGCGCTGGAATGGTCGACCACCCGCGGCTCGCGCTCGGGCCGCGTCGCCTGGCAGTTCACGCAGGAGCTCGCCGGGCGTCTCGGCGTCAGGCTGGCCGGCAAGTGATCCGTCAGTCGGCCTGACCGCGTTCGCGCGCGAACGGGACCAGCAGCAGGCCTAGCACCGCGAAGCGCGGCCAGCATCGCCCACGCTTCGTTGGCGCTGATGGCGAGTGCCGCCTTGTCGATGGCGGAGACCACCGACGCATCGGACAGACTGGATGGGAAGCCGGTCGAGCCCGATCGACGTTGCGGTCGCGGCATCGCCCGCCGCGAGGCGTGCACGCAGGGCCTCGGCGTGCCCGGCGGTGCGCCCGAACAGGACGGTATCGATCAGGGCGATGCCGACGGCGCCACCGAGATTGCGCATCATGTTGAACAGGCCGCTGGCATCGGGCACCTGCTTGTGCGGCAGCAGCTCCAGCGCCAGCCGCGTCGGCGGCAGCAGGCAGAACATCGCGGCGAGACCTCGCAGCACCTGCGGCCAGAACATTTCGTCGTAGTCGGCCGTGCGGCTTTCGAAGGCGCTCAGACCAAGGCCGACCGCAAACAGCGCGAAACCGAAGGCCGAGAGCAGGCGAGGATTGATCCGGCTTTCCAGGAGGCCAGCGATCGGCGCAGCCGCAAGCTGGGCGGCTCCCGTCACCAGCATGATTTCGCCGATCCGCAGCGCATCGTGGCCGCGGACGTAAGCGAGAAACACCGGCATCAGATAGACCGCGCCGAACAGGCCGACGCCGAGGCAGAAGCTGAGTGCGCATCCAACCGCGAACGGGCGTATGCGGAACGTCGAGAGTTCGACAACGGGCTGCACGGCCTTGCGCGTGCGGATGACGAACAGCACGGCCGTCACGACGGTGAAGGCGAACAGTCCGAGGCAGACGGCCGAAAACCATCCGGATGCGGGCGCCTGCTTCAAGCCGATCTCGAGCGCCGCCAGTGACAGCGCCATCAGCACAATCGAGAACGCGTCGAGCCTGGCGAGACTGGAGAGCCGCGTCCTGCCCCACGGCAGCAGAAGTGCCGTTGCAACGGCAATAATGACGCCCGGGGCGACATTGATCAGGAACAGCCACTGCCAGGAATAATGGAACGTGATCCAGCCGCCGACCACCGGGCCGACCGTCGGGCCAAGCACCGCCGTGACGCCTGCGATGGTGCCGGCGATCGGATGCTGGCGCGCCGGAAACAGCAGGAAGATGCCGGTGAACACCGCCGGGATCAGCAGGCCGCCGGCAAAGCCCTGCACGATGCGAAACGCCACCAGCGAAGTGAAGTTTCCCGAAAAGGCGCAGCCGAGCGAGGCCAGCGTAAACACCAGTGGTGGCGAGTGCGAACAGCCAGCGCAGCGTCAGCACCCGCATCAGCCAACCCGCCAGCGGAATCGCGATGACCTCGGCGATCAGATAGGCGGTCTGGATCCAGCTCATCGCGTCCGGCGATATCGCCAGCGCCTGCTGGATCGACGGCAGCGACGTCGCAACCACCTGGATGTCCAGGATGGCCATGAACATGCCGAAGCACATCAGCACGAAGCCGATCCACGTGCCGACCTTCGCCTTGGTCGTACGCCAAACCGTCATGGCAGGCTGGGCAGTTTGCTTCATGGCCGCGATGAGCACGCGGTTCCGTAGCCGGCGAAACCGAAAACGTGAGAGAAATCAATCGGAGGAATTGGCTGGGCCGATCATTAGCCGAGCCGGCCGGCGATGTACATCCGACGATCGGTCAGCGGCGCTCGACCAAAATAGCGAAAACAACCCCATGCAAAGTAGCAATGCCCTCGCGATCGGCTACCCGCCGACGCGCGATCCGGCCTCAACCGCCGTTGAGGAATTGCTGCGGGTCAACCGGTGACGATCCCTTGCGGATCTCGAAGTGCAGCTGCGGCGAGCCCACCTCACCCGATTGACCCGATTTGGCAATGATCTGGCCGCGCTTGATGGTGTCCCCGCGCTTCACCAGCAGTTCACTCGCATGGGCATATGCGGTGACATAACCGTTGGAGTGCCGCACCAGGATCAAATTGCCATAACCTTTCAGTTCGCTTCCGGAATACGCGACGACGCCGTCTTCGGCGGCCTTCACCGGCGTGCCCTCGGGCACGGCGAGGTTGATGCCGTCATTGGCCTTGCCGTTGGTCTTGGCGCCGTAACCCGTGATCACCTTGCCGCGCACCGGCCAGCGGAACGATGGCAGTGCGCTGGTGGTCTCGGCGGGCTTGGCGTTCGCGGCCGACTCGGCGGCCTTCTCTTCCAATTGCGGGTTCGACTGCGCGAGGCGCGCGCTTTGCGGCTGCGCGACCGCGCGCGTCGCAGGCGGTGCGAGTGCGGCGACTTGCTGCACGGGAGCTGCAGGCGCCGGTTCCGCGGCCGCATTCTTGCTGCCGGGCACGGTGATCTTCATGCCGATGCTGAGCTTGGCCGACTGATCGAGATTGTTGGCCCTGGCGAGTTCGCCAACCGGCACATGATTGCGGCGGGCGATGCTGTTGAGCGTGTCGCCCTTGTTGACGATGTGCACTGTGGCCACGGACTTGCTCACCGGCGCCGACACCGCGGGTGCTGACGCCAGCGCGGGCGCGGCTACAGGCGCCGCAGCCGTGCTCTGCCGCGCAGGAATGATCAGCTGCTGACCCGGCGAGAGCGCGCGCGGCCCCTTGTAGCCGTTGGCGCGCAGAATTTCGGCGCTGGAGACGTTGTAGCGCCTGGCGATGATCTCCAGCGTGTCGCTGGTGCCGACGATGATCCTGGTGCCGCCTTGCGCCGGAGCGTTGCGGGTGGCGGCGACCGATTTCGGCCCGACGCTGCCGGTGGACTCAAGCTGCGGTTGCTGCGGCGGCTGGTAGGAGGAAAGCCCTCGCCCGCCCCCGGATACGACAGGGCTCGGCGTGGCCGGATAGGTTTGCGGCGCGGCGACCTGCGGCGATTGTGTGCGGCCGGGCATATTGCGGCAGCTCGCGGCGCTCGACGGTCGCGGTCGGGACCGAGGCGGTGGCTTCGGTCTGGGGAGCAGAAGCAAAGGGATTGGAAAAATTGCTGGCCTGGAAGCGGCTCGACGTATCGGCGCTGCAGCCCGCGAATGCCAACGAGATCAGCGCCAGTGCCGCGGCCTGCGGCACCCGGCGCGAGCAAAGCAACTCGACGACACGGGACATGGTTACTCACTCGTACGCAACAAATTACTGTTTTGAGTAAACACGTCGCGAGTAAATAACCGCTTAACCCCCGGATAAGGCCTTGGAACAAACGGCCAATCCGGCGTTTTCGGAAGCGCTGTTGCGTTTCCCGAAACGCGATTGCGTTTCTGAAATCGCTGATGCAGCGCGTTAGAGTTCGCGTGCAATGCCCGGTAAAGCCGGGACAAATCGCACGTCGACCAGCTCCTTGCGATCGAACCCCGTCTCCGTCCTGGCCACGCGCACCAGGGTCTGGATGCCGTGGTGCGGCCCGACCGGGGCGATCAGGACGCCGGCCGGCTCCAGCCGCTCCAGCAGCTTTTCCGGGATTTGCTCCATCGCCGCGGTCACGATGATGCGGTCGAAGGTGCCGAGATTTTCCGGGATGTCGTAGCCGTCGCCGAGGATCACCTCGATGTTGGCGAAGCCGAGCTTCTCGAGGCGCTTGCGGGCATTGTCGGCCAGCTTCCGGAAGCGCTCGATGCTCACCACCTCCCGGCACAGCTTTGACAGCACGGCGGCCTGGTAGCCGGAGCCGGTGCCGATCTCGAGCACCCGGTGCTGTTTCTGCACCGCGAGCTGGTCGGTCATGTAGGCGACCACGAAGGGCTGGCTGATGGTCTGGCCGCACTCGATGCCGAGCGCACTGTCGCGGTAGGCGTAGGCGAGATCGCCCTTCTCCACAAAGGCTTCCCGGGGGACCTCCTCCAGGGTCCGCAGCACCGCCTGGTTGCTGATGCCGCGCCGCCGCAGCGCGAGCTGAAACATCATCTTTTCCGGCGGCGGTTGCGGGGCGGCCATTGGCACTCTCGAAAAGCAGCTTGCTAGGTTGATGCGATTTGACCGGGCTGTTTAAGCGAAAATTTCGCTTTTCCCCTGTTCCCGCTCTGGAACCTCAACTGGGGGCTTGGCGTTAGTGGCTCTGGCTACATATACCGACCGGACGAATGGCGTACGAAGGGCCGTCGCCGAACAACATTGCGTGCCCCGGTATTATTTGCCACCTTCATCGGGAATAGGTCAGGGATTCCAACGATGCCAGCGACACGCCCGTCGGGCGGTTCCGTGTTCCTCGTCGAGGACGAGGTCATGATCCGGATGATGGTCGCCGACATGCTCGAAGAACTCGGCTATCGCGTCGCGGCCGAGGCCGGCGAGATCAACGAGGCGCTCAAGCTCGCCGAGACCGCGGAATTCGACTTCGCCATCCTCGACGTCAACGTCAACGGCAAGGTGATCTCGCCTGTCGCCGACCTGATCAAGGCACGCAACCGCCCCTTCATCTTCGCCACCGGCTACGGCTCCTCCGGCCTGCCCGAGGAATATCGCGACCGTCCGGCGCTGCAAAAACCGTTTCAGCTGGAAACGCTGGCGCGGATGATCGACGCGACGCTGAAGGACGCGGCGGCGTAGGTCGCCGCGCCGGTCTTGACCAGGCGGCCGCAGCTCCAGCTCACATTCGTATGCCCGGCTATTCGGCATGACGGGTTGGATCGGAAAGCTGACATTGACAGCAGTCTCCCTCCTGTCCGCTAAGGGCCAACAGCGGAAGTCGCAGTCTCGGCCTACTCGATCAATTCACTGATACCGCGAGATGGGAGGGCTTCACTAACGAAGCCCTGCGCCTTCGAGACGCCGCCTTCTGAGCGACTGCTTGCCAATTGTTTCTAGACACCTCAACAGTGTCCGGATTCTTCGTCGTTCACAAAACAAAGTATGCATGTGAGTTTATCGAAGCAAAGATAACCAGCTTGTCGTTCTCGCTCGCCGCGATCATTTTCCGCATACCAGTGAGTTAAGAAGATATACCCGTCTTTGGCCGCGAAGTAGGTCTTACAAACCGGGCACCCAAACTTCGAGCTTGGCGGCTTCTGCGCAGTCCTTAGATGCGGTGTCGGATCTAGGCCGCTCATCAGAGGCCTCCCTGGGGTACGAAGAAGCAGAGCTCCTGTCCCGTGGATCTGTTGATGAACAGGACCGGGGTACGATCGGGCGTATCACTTTCCTTTATTATATCGGGTGGGATGATTTTCCACTCGCCATCTTTCAGGTATTGCCACTGGTCTGAACGATCTTCACCAACCCTGAAGCGGGTCTTGAATACATCGCCGTTGTTGCAGCAAGACTTGTAGGAAAGACCGAGCCGACGCTGTGCAGTCGGGTTCATTTCCTGCTTGTTGAACCATTCGTGATGCGGCATCGACGGATCGTGAGCATCGGCACGAATGGAAAGCAGGAAAAGAATGCCAAATGTCGTCAGCACGCGATCGAACGCTTTCATGGCAGCCTCCGTTATGGACTGTCACCAATTTTAGCATCCGCGAATCACACAAACTTTCCGGCAATTGATCAGGCCACATTCTGCCGAAAATGGAATCCCATTCGCGAGCAGCCTTCTGCTTTGAGCAAGACTGTTGTTTTTTGGTCGATCCTTAGGCCTCACAAGATTCATTGTTCGGCGTCTCGGGAACGTCCCCTTAGGGTCAAAAGGCGGCGCGGCGCCCTACCCGTTTCGTGTCCGGTCCTATCAGGCTTGTGCTGCGTCGACCGGTTGAGCCGACGGCCAATAACGGACATCTTGCGCCAGAAGCGCCGACATCCATCTCGTCTCCACACGAGGCAACCAGGCTCGACGCGGCGATCCAGTATTCCAGAGACGTCAGCGATAAAGGCGAGAAGCCGCGGCGTACGTCATAACCCGCATGCGCTGGTGTGACAGCGTCACTTCAGCGTCTTCGTCAGCGCCTCCGAAAACGCCTCATCCGTGCGATCGAGCCGCAATGGCGTCACCGAGACGTAGCGCGCCGCGAGCGCGGCAAGGTCGGTGCCCTCGGCCGGTGTCTCCATCATGGCGGCGCGTTCGAAGCCGAGCCAGAAATAGGGATTGCCGCGGCCGTCGCGGCGCTGGTCGACCTTGAGGAAGCCGAGGTTGCGCTTGCCCTGGCGCGTCACGCGCACGCCGCGGACCTCCTCCGGCGCGCAGGAGGGAAAGTTGATGTTGATGACGGTGTTCCTGGGAACGCCCTCCTTCATCACCTTGCGCAGGATATCGGGAGCGAATTTCAGCGCGGTTTCCCACAGCGGCTTGTCGCGCGTCTCGATGGAAAATTCCTGCGACAGCGCGAAGGACGGAAATCCCAGGATGGTGCCCTCCAGCGCGCCGGCAATCGTGCCGGAATAGACCACGTCTTCGGCGACGTTGCGGCCGCGATTGACGCCTGAGAGCACGACGTCGGGCATCTTGTCGCCGAGGATGTGGCGCGCGCCCATGATGACGCAATCGGTCGGCGTGCCCCGCACGGCAAAATGGCGCGGCGTGACCTCGCGCAGCCGCAACGGATCGTTCAGCGACAGCGAGTGCGACACGCCGGATTGATCCAGCTCCGGCGCCACGATCCAGACGTCGTCGGACAGCGCGCGTGCGATCTCCTCGACGACCTTCAGGCCCGGCGCATGGATGCCGTCGTCATTGGTGCAGAGAATACGCATGTTGCTTCAGCGCCTTTTCGTCAATTCCCGATCGCGTCAGGCGCCGGTTTATCCGGCTCTCGCCACCGAGGCAAACCGGGCAATACACGCAACGCGCGTTTTTGGGCCGCTCTCATATGCGGCTGGATCGAACATCTCGCCGCAGTCGCTGGGCCCGCCTGCCCGCCCTTCTGCGACTGAGTCGCGCCCCAGATCGTATTGGCTCGCCCGATGACACTCCCTGAGTCGCCGCTGAACGTGAAAAACGGAGATGCCTCAACTGGGCTTTTTGTTAGCTGGTTCACAACTCAATAGGCCGACTCATGGCATGGTCCTCTTGCGGCGACCTCGATCTCGTAGCGCCGCTTCCTCCCGAACTTCACCCCGCCCAAAGATGGCGGGGTGTTTTTTGAAAGCATCTATCTCGGCGGCGGATGACATTACCGCGCTCGCTCTCGCCGACCTCACGGACGCATAGCCGAGACCGCGCGGCGTCCGGCAGCGTCGAGCCTGGCAACGATCCGGGTAATCCAGCACCAAGCTTGCGGTATTCTATGACGCGGAACGGGCTGTCGAGTGCGGGCGCGAAGGTGACGCTGGTGACGTTGCAGTCCGGCATCGGATGAAGCTTATGGAGCGTTAGTTGCAGACTTCATAGTTTGAGGTGAGTGCGCCACCAGGTCGCGCTACCATGGTCGACACCGTACCCGAGCCGACATCCCGGACGAACGGGACGGCAGCCGGCGCTGTTGCAGAATACCTGACCCGTCGAGTTCGCTTGCGGCTTTGCGCGGGGCCGCTCTCTGTTTCGACTTGCGCCCGGCATCCCGCTTCTGCGGCTCCTCGCGTTTCGCAACCGGCTTCTTCTCCTGCACCTTTTCGCACTCATTGTCGTCGTTGACGCGATAGCCCGCACGGCAGGTGATCTTGACGCAGCGGTCGCCATCGGCGCGGAAGCCGGTGTCGCAGATCAGCGGACAGACGCGGCCGGTCTTGCCTTTGACGGCATCGAGCGCGTCAGTGCTGGCGGTCTTCACCTCCAACTTCGCGCCCGCATGCTTGTTGAAGAGATCGAGAGCCTTCTGCGAGGCCGCGTTCCAGTTGCCATCGACGGTGCCGGTGCTGCAGCCCACGCGGCGCAGCTCTGCCTGTAGGGCGCGCGGCAGATCGACGGCAGGCTGCTCTGCCTTGTCCGTTGGTGCGACTGCGGCGACCTGCTTCTTCTCCTCCGCTGCCTTCTCAGCAGCGATCCGGACCTGATCGGCAGCGGCGGCCTTCTCCTGCTCAAGCTGCTTCGCCTTCTCGGCCGCAAGCCGAACCTTCTCCTGCTCGGCTTGTCGGGCTCTCTCGGCTGCAGCCGCCTTCTCCTGCTCGACCTGCTTCGCCTTCTCGGCCGCGATGCGAGCGTCCTCGGCTGCCTTGGCGGCGGCAGCGGCCTTAGCCTGCTCCGCCTGCCGAGCGCCTTCGGCTGCGAGGCGAGCCTTCTCCTGTTCGGCGTGTCTCGCCTTTTCGACGGCTGAGACGCGCGTCTCCTCGGCGGCGATCTTCTTCAACTGTCCTTGGCGAGGTTGGCGTAGAAGCCCGTCCGGGTAGTTGCGAGACGAAGGCTTCCCAACCGTCGCGCGTACCGAGCCTGAAGCGCCAGCTCGTAGTCGCGTCGAACGGCCGATTGAGGATCGGCCTGCGGACCCGTAGCGACGGGCTTCGCCGCGACGAGCGGAACGTCGTCACCGCCCAGAGAGCCGTAGACGTAGGGCTCCTGCTTGTTGCCGGTGTTCTTCATGACGTCGTCGCGGACGTAGCCGAAGGCCCGACGTAGATCGAGACCGGGCTTGACGACGTGGTTGACCAGCGCCGTCGTGAACGGGCTGTTCTTGCCGTCGCCATCGGAGGCGGTGGAGCCCGCCTTCGAGGCGAACGCGATCAGGGTGTTCGGGCTGGTCGGCTCGACCTTGGCCAGGCCGCGCCCAATGGCGCGAGAGGCCACCGTGCGCTTCATCGACCGGGTGAAGGGGCTGTCCCGACATGCATCGAGGATCACCAGCCGCAGCTTCTTCGCGGGCTCGACCGCGACCAGGACGCGCTCCAGCGACAGCGCCTCGTCGTAGACGTCTGTGTCGCTTTCCAGAACGGCGTCCACCGGGATCAGGTAGTTCACCCCGTCGACCTCGATGCCGTGCCCAGCGTAGTAGATGACGGCGACGTCGGCATCACGGGACGTGTCGACGAAGTCGCGCAGCGCCCGCCGCATGTCAGCGATCTTGAGGTCGCGACGGAGAATGACATCGTCGAACCCTGCCGACTTCAGGGTATCGGCCACCAGGGCGGCGTCGTTGGCCGGATTGGCAAGCCGGGCGACCTTGTCGTAGCTGGAGTTGCCGATGATGAGCGCAACGCGCTTCTCGGCGAGCGCGGGGCCACCGGCGAGGAACCAGCCCGCCAGCACCATCCCCCAGATGACTTTCCGAAGCGCGCCCATTGCAGCCACAAGGCATCAAAAGTTGCGGATATTCAAGCCGGTATCAACGGGTTCCCTCTGTGAGGAAGATCATGGTGCACGGGTTTGTTGCGGGAGAGGATCGGCGTCGAGATGGCACTACGCCTCCGTCAATCCCTCGGAATGTCTGGAATCCAACACAGTTCGATAAGGACTTGGTCATTGCTGCCCTCCAACACTCGGGCATGCGAGATGATAGAGACCGCCGCTTCGAGGCAGCTTGCCTCATCACGTTTCTGACCGGGTTCGGCTTGATCGCCTACGCGTTCCTCTGAGGCCGTTGTCGAAGTTCGACGCTCCGGTCAGAGCTACGGATGTCGGCTTCGGCCGGGTTATCCGCAGGCAGCCCCGGACATTTTGGCCCTGGGGCCGCAATGCTTCATAGCGCTTCCTTTGTTTTGGCAATGCGAAGCACTGCAATATCTAACGTCTTTGGCTTTTGGGCCGCCCTTCGGATTGCATGTGCCGGAAGGGCAACCAACGAGAATTTCCCACCCTGCGCAAATGCTCCATCTGCGACGCCAGACACGAGGAGCAACGTTAGGGCAGTAGCAACCGTTTTGGTTCTGCACATAAAGATTCCCCAACTTTCATCGACATGGGCTTGAGCTTATTCAACTCGCGGCCCGATCTGTGCTATCGGTCACCATTCCCGGTGAATATTTGGCGTAGCTTGCATTTCCGTTCGCCTTAAGGATTTCGTCGTGGCCCGCCTTTTGACCTTGATGGCCATTGCAATTTGCGGCGCGCTTTTCGCGCCTGCCTCTGTCTTTGCCCAGTCGGACCAGGATAGCCGCTGCTTCCCCTGGCAGGAGCTTCGCGACGGCGCCTGTGTCGCAAAACCTTCGCATGCGCCCGGCCAGTCGCGCCAGCTCACGACGACTCCGCGCGACGATCCGCCGGCGACGGCCGCACCGCTTGCGCCTCCCTCGCCTCCCGTTGCCGCGGTGCCCGTTGCTCCGCCGCCTCCGCCGCTTGCTGCCACGCCGGTGGCGCCACCTGCTCCGCCGGTCGCAGCAGTGCCCGTCGCGGCTGCGCCCGCTGCGATCCTCTGCGACGGCGGCACGGCGAGCGGCAGCACGTGCAACTGCCCCGGCGGCTACACGCTGCTTCCGGCGACATCAGGCAGCGGCGGCACCTGCGTGCGCAGCAATGCCGACAACTGCCGCGGCGGCGTCCAGACCGTCTCGGGCATTTGCCTGTGCGACGGCCGCGTCACCATGTCCGGCGAAAGCTACGCGCTGGAATTTTTGGGCGGCAAATGCGTGCCGAAGCGCTGTCCGGACCAGAGCTACCTGAGGGAAGGCAAATGCGTCGCCAGCAATGACACGCGCTTCTCCTTCACCTGCCGCACCGGATACATCCCCGATGATCATATCGCGAGCACGGCGACGGATGGCTTGCGTTGCGTGCCGGATCCGACCTTCTGCCCGGCGGATGCCAAGCGGAAGGACGGCACTTGCGCGAAGACTTCCGCGATCGGCATTGCCTGCTTCGAGGGCCGCTGCATCTGCGGCCCCAACGCGGACTGGGTGAATTATCTCTGCCAATGCACCGCGCCCTATCGCAACGTGAACGGCACCTGCGTGACGGCATCGACCGCTTCCGTCGATTCCGGCGAGAAGAGCAAGCCGGAGCTGCAATCAACCGAGCCGTCGGAGAAATCCAAGCCGTGCCCGCGCGGGACGGTACGCTCGCGTTCCGGCAATTGCGTTGCCGCGGCGCGACCCAGAGTGCCCGATGCCGGCGATCTCGGCGTCTACTACCAGCGCGCCCAACGCTACCGCGAGTACCCGCCGCAGCAGCGGCCGGATCGTATGCCCTACTGATTACAATTGCTGCCGCACGCGCCAAACCCGCACCAGTCTCGCGGGATGACCGCGGAGGCGTATCGGAAAGAATGACGATGGCGGGTGCGGTGGATTTGACGGCTTTGCGGGCTCCGGCGCCGTTTCGGTCAAAACGATCGTTGGCGCCTCAACCGTCGCAATGACGGGGAATCTGGCTCGAGGCACCGCGACCGTGGCGTTCACTTGCGGCAACGTATCGACCGGCAGCGGCGGTGTTGCCGGCTTGCCAGGTCCGGGCGGCGGTTTCGGGTGTCGCACCTGCGCGATCGCGAGGCCCTTGGCAAAATCGTCGGGGTTGAACCATTTCTGCTCGCGCACGGCCTCGAGCAGATTGTCATCCCACAGCCGTTCGACGGGAATGTCGAACCGGCCATCATGCTTCTGGTTGACCGCCTGCATCCCAAACCCGGTGACCGCCCATTGCCGGCCGATCCAGAAGATGTCGCGATGCAACGCCATTTCGCGCGCCTACTCGATCGTTTTGAGGCCGCCCATATAGGGTTGCAACACGTCGGGCACGGCGATCGAGCCGCCCTGCTGCTGATAGGTTTCCATCACGGCAATCAGCGCGCGGCCCACGGCCGTGCCGGAGCCGTTCAGCGTATGCACGAAGCGCGGCTTGCCGTCGGGACCGCGGGAGCGCGCATCCATGCGCCGCGCCTGGAAATCGCCGCACACCGAGCAGGAGGAGATTTCGCGGTAGGCGCCGCCCTCGCCCTGCCCCGGCATCCACACCTCGATGTCGTAGGTCTTCTGCGCGGAAAAACCCATGTCGCCGGCGCACAGCGTCATCACGCGGTAATGCAGGTCGAGCCGGCGCAGGACTTCCTCGGCGCAGGCCAGCATGCGCTCCAGCTCATCCTTGCTGTTCTCCGGCGTTGCGATCGACACCAGCTCGACCTTGGTGAACTGGTGCTGCCGGATCATGCCGCGCGTATCGCGCCCCGCCGCGCCCGCTTCCGCGCGGAAGCATGGCGTCAGCGCGGTCATGCGCAGCGGCAGCTCTTTCTCGTCGAGAATGGATTCGCGGACGAGATTGGTCAGCGAGACTTCGGCGGTCGGGATGAGACCAAGGCGATCGTGCGCAGTTTATCAAGGAGCTCCGCATAAGCTATTGGGGCTGCTTCGCCATCAAGTGCTTTGATAGAATTTTCGTCGACTGTAGCGAGCAATCACCCTTGATCGCCCAGAACTGGTCGTCCTCGAATTTCGGCAACTGCCCGGTGCCGAACATGACGTCGTTGCGCACCAGGAGCGGCGGATTGATCTCGGCGTAGCCGTGCTCGTTGGTGTGGAGATCGATCATGAACTGGCCGATCGCGCGTTCCAGCCGTGCGAGTCCCTTCTTCAGCACGACGAAGCGCGCGCCGGACAGTTTTGCCGCCGCCTCGAAATCCATGTAGCCGAGCGCATTGCCGAGATCGTCATGCGGTTTCGGCGCAAAGCCGTAGTCGCGCGCCTTGCCGAACACATGATGCTGCACATTGCCATGCTCGTCGGTGCCGTCAGGCACCTCATCGAGCGGCAGATTGGGAATGGCGGACAATTCCCGCATCAGCTCATCGTCGGCCGTCTTCGCCGTCGCCTCGAGCTCGGGCATCCTGGTCTTGAGCTCGGCGACCTCGGCCATCAATTTGCCGGCGCGCGCCTCGTCCTTGGCCTTCTTGGCGTCACCGATCTCCTTCGATGCCGCGTTGCGCCGCGCCTGCGCCTGTTCGGACGCCAGGATCGCCGCACGCCGCCGCTCGTCGATCGCCAGCAGCGACGGCGACATCGCCGACAGCCCGCGCCGCTTCAGGCCGGCGTCGAAGGCTTGCGGGTTGTCGCGGATGGCTTTGATGTCGTGCATGGCTCATTTCCCGTCATGGCCGGGGATAGCCGTCTGAAGGACGGCGTCGCTTGCGCGCGCCTAAGCCCGGCCATCCACGTGTTCCTTGCAGAGGTCTGTAAAAGACGTGGATGCCCGGGACAAGCCCGGGCATGACGGATAACCCCTATTCCGCCGGATTGGCGGCGGGCGGGGCGCCGGAGGAGGCGGTGCTGTTCGCGGTGGCCTTCTTTTCCACCATCGCCACGGCGAAGATGGCGCCCTCATAGAGGATGAGCAGCGGGATCGCGAGCGAAGCCTGGCTCAGCACGTCAGGCGGGGTCAGCACGGCCGCGATGACGAAGGCGATGACGATGAAATAGCGGCGTTTCTCGCGCAGCATTTTCGACGTGACGATGCCGATGCGGCCGAGCAAGGTGAGGATCACCGGCAGCTGAAAGGCGATGCCGAAGGCGAAGATCAGCGACATGATCAGCGACAGATATTCGCCGACCTTGGGCAGCAGCTGGATCTTGGCGGTGTCGTCGCCGCCCATCTGCTGCATGCCGAGCGAGAAGCGCGACAGCATCGGCATCACGACGAAATAGACCAGCATCGCGCCCAGCACGAAGAACACCGGCGTTGCGACCAGGTACGGCAGGAAGGCGTGACGCTCGTGCTTGTAGAGCCCGGGCGCCACGAACTTGTAGATCTGGGTGGCGACGATCGGAAACGAGATGAAGGCGGCGCCGAACAGCGCGAGCTTCAGCTGGGTGATGAAATATTCCAGCAGCGCCGTGTAGATGAACGTCGAATTCTCCGGCCCCGCCACCAGGACATAGGGCCAGACCAGCACGTTGTAGATCTGCTTGGCGAAGAAGAAGCAGGCGATGAAGGCCACGCCGAAGCCGAGCAGCGCCTTGATCAGCCGCGAGCGCAGCTCGATCAGATGATCCATCAACGGCGCCTTGCTGGCCTCGATGTCTTCGGCGCTCATGACGCTTTGGCTTCCTTCGGCGCGTCCGCCGGTGCTGCCGCTTCCTGCGGCGCGGCTTGATTTTCCCTGACGATGCCGAGTTGCTCGGGGGCCGTCGCATGCGCCTCCGCCTCGACAAAGGTTTGCGGCGTCGGCTGAGCCGGCTCGGTCGGCGTCAGCAGCGCATCGCCTGGCGATGTCGCGACAGGCTCACCGATGGCGGAGGCGACTTGTGCATCGGAAGTAACTTGCGCATCGACCGGCTTGTCGATGGCGAGCGCGTCGGTGACGTCCTTCTTGAGCTCGGTCATCACATTGGCGCCGGCAAAGCCGGTGGCGGCTTCCTTGACCTCGTCAAAGCTCTTCTTGAGGTCGGCCATTTCGGCCTCGCGCATGGCCTCCTGGAACTGGCCCTGGAATTCGGCGGCCATCTTGCGGGCCTTGCCGACCCACTGGCCGACCATGCGCAGCACGCCCGGCAGCTCCTTCGGGCCGATGGCAATCAGCGCGACGACCGCGATGACGACCAGTTCACTCCACCCGATGTCGAACATGAAAAAATCCGCTCACGCGCAAGCCGTTGAAAACCTCGATCCCATTAGCAGGATTTGAGGGCGCCCGCGGCTTTTCTCAACCGGTCGCGATGCCGGATCAGACTGCCTTGCTGCCGACGTCGGACCGCGCCGCCGTCGTGGGCGCCGCATTGTGGTCGATCGTCTTCACGGGCTCCGCGGGCTTGTCGGCGGCGGTGTCGTCTTCCTTCATGCCCTTCTTGAAGGCCTTGATGCCGCCGGCGACGTCGCCCATCAGATCGGAAATCTTGCCGCGCCCGAACAGCAGCAGGACCACTACGATCACGACGATCCAGTGCCAAATGCTCATCGAACCCATCCTGCAACCCTCCAAACATACGGGGCCGGCGCCGGCCCTTGGTTTGAGCGGAAGGTAGGCCCGCAAGGGCGTCAAAAACAAGGACTTGGGCCGCGGCAAATCGCTGTCGGGCCTACGTATTATTGCTACCGTTAACCCGGGAATAGTGTTCCCTTTTGACGCGTTTTCATCACGCGAACCGGTATCCACTTCGCTCGAAAACGCTATGCACGGAACTAGTTGCCCTCGCCTTTGTCAGGCTCTTTCTCCGCTTCTGCCGCAGGCGCCAGCAGCAGTTCGAGCGTATCGCCGGCCTCCAGCGCATCCTCGTCCTCGCGCAGCGCCGGATCGTCCGACGGGTTCGGCACGTTGAAGCCGGTCGGCAGCCGCGAATCCAGCAGGCCCGTGCCCTTCAACTCTTCGAGACCCGGCAGGTCGCGAAAGCTGCTCCAGGCTGAACTGCGTCAGGAACGCTTCCGTCGTGCCGAAGGTCAGCGGACGGCCGGGCGTCTTGCGGCGGCCGCGCGGACGGATCCAGCCGGTTTCCAGCAGCACGTCGAGCGTGCCCTTGGAGGTGACGACGCCGCGGATGTCCTCGATCTCGGCGCGCGTCACCGGCTGGTGATAGGCGATGATGGCGAGCACCTCGATGGCCGCGCGCGACAGCCGCCGCGTCTCCGTGCTCTCGCGCGTCATCAGCCACGACAGATCGCCCGCGGTGCGGAAGGTCCACTTGTTGGCGACGCGCACGAGGTTGACGCCGCGCGGCGCGTATTCGGCCTGCAGCTGCGCCAGCGCGTCCTTGATGTCGACGCCGTCGGGCATGCGCTTGGCCAGCGTCGCCTGATCGATCGGCTCGGCGGATGCAAACAGCAGCGCTTCGAGGAGCCGCAGCTCCTCGGGCCGCGCTTGCGGAGCGGCAGGGTTTGCCTCGTCGTCTTCCACGCGTTTCTCCGCCAGGCTTGCCATGGCCAAAGTCTCCTTCTTCACTTACTCGACCGGAACTTCCGGCGCGGCATTCGCCTGCCGGCGGCGGACGCTTGCGGAAATACAACGGCGCGAACGCCGCTTTCTGGTTCAGATCCATCTGGCCCTCGCGCACCAGCTCCAGCGCCGAGGCAAAGCTCGAGGCGAACACGGTGGCGCGCTGCGAGGGATCGACGACGTACTGCATCAGCAACTCGTCGAGGCAGCTCCAGTCCTCGGCCATGCCGACCAGCCGCTCCAGCGAGGCGCGCGCTTCCGTCAGCGACCACACCGTGCGCTTGGCCAGATGCACGCTGGCCAGCACGCGCTGCTGGCGCTGCGCCGAATAGGCCGTCAGCAGGTCGTAGAGCGTCGCGGTGTATTTGGGATGACGGATTTCGGCGATGCTTTCCGGATTGCCGCGCGGAAAAATATCGCGCTGGAACTGCGGCCGGTTCATCAGCCGGTTGGCGGCTTCGCGAATGGCTTCCAGCCGGCGCAGCCGGTTGGCGAGCGCGGTCGCCATCTCCTCGGCGCTCGGCCCGTCCGGCGACGGCGGCTCCGGCAGCAGCAGGCGCGATTTCAGATAGGCGAGCCACGCCGCCATCACGAGATAGTCGCCGGCGAGCTCGAGGCGGATCTTCCGCGCCGCCTCGATGAAGGCGAGATACTGGTCGGCCAGCGCGAGGATCGAAATCTTCGACAGATCGACCTTCTGCTGGCGCGCCAGCGTCAGCAACAGATCGAGCGGGCCTTCATAGCCGCCGACATCGACGACCAGTTCAGGTTCGCCCTCGGCGATCTCGGCGGGACGCCCGGTCTCGAACGAGAGAATTTCAGCGGTCATGCCATTCCCGTCTGTTGCACCAGCGCGTCGAGCTCAGCCCGCGCCGCCTTGCGGTCGAACGGCTGGGGCTGCCTGCGCGACGCCAGTGCCTTGTTCGCGCGCGCCAGCGCCTTGCCGGACAATTCCGGCGTTTGGCTGGCGACCTCGCGCATTTCATCCAGCTTGCCGTTGCAATGCAGGACCATGTCGCAGCCGGCCGCGACGATGGCCCGCGTCCGCTCGGCGAGCGATCCCGCCAATGCGTTCATGGAAACATCATCACTCATCAACAAACCCTGGAACCCGATCACGCCGCGAATCACCTGTTCGATGATTGTCGCAGATGTCGTCGCCGGTTGGGCAGGGTCCAGTGCGCTAAACACAACATGTGCGGTCATCGCCATCGGCAGGTCCGCCAGCGGAATAAAGGCCGCGAAATCAGTCCGTTCCAGTTCCGCGCGTGGTGTATCGACGGTCGGCAGGCGGAAATGGCTGTCGGCGGTCGCCCGGCCGTGTCCGGGGATGTGCTTGAGGATCGGCAGCACGCCGCCCTGCTCCAGCCCCTCGGTGACGGCCCGTGCGATGGCGGCGACCTTGGCCGGGGTCCGTTCCATAGGCCCGGTTGCCGATCACATTGTCGGCGCCGGCGACCGGCACGTCCGCCAGCGGCAGGCAGTCGACGTCGATGCCGAGATCGGCGAGATCGGCCGCAATCAGCCGGTTGCTGAGCCGGGCAGCCTTGAGCCCCAGCGCGGGATCGCGGTCATAGAGGGAACCGAATACCGCTCCGGGCGGATAGGCCGGCCAATGCGGCGGCCCCAGCCGCTGCACCCGGCCGCCCTCCTGGTCGATCAGGACCGGTGCTGTGGCCTCGCCCACGGTCGCGCGCAATTCGGCAACCAGCCGAGCCACCTGGGCCGGGTGATCGACGTTGCGCTTGAACAGGATGAAGCCCCACGGCCGCTCGGCGCGAATAAAATCGCGCTCGGCGGCGGTCAGCTCAAATCCGGAAATACCCGTGATGAATGCGCGGCTCGGCATGGCCGGGGTTTGCCCTCAGCCCGGGCGAGGGTCAAGGAAAGCCGGCGACAATTGTACGGGATAAGGGGCAGCGCTGGCCGCGCTCAGTTCGGTATGAAGCACTGTCCGCCGGCGGCCTTCAGCTCGGTACAAAACTGAACGGCTTCCTGCCGTGTGCGATACGGCCCGATCGTCGCGCGATACTTGACCTTCCCGTCGGGCATATCCACCCGCTTGATCAGCGGGCTGCGGGAGGCAAGCACGGACGCGTACTTGCCTTGCGCGACGCGGAACGCCTCCCGCGCTGCCGCCTCGCTGTCCTGGGACGCAACCGAAACCACGAAATTACCTCCGCCGCCCTCGGCGGCGGGAGCTGCAGGCGCTGCAGGAGCGACGGCGGCGACGCGGGCCGGCGGCTCCGCTGGCGTGGGCGCGCCCGGCGCAAGCGAGAGCGGTGCGTTGGCGCTGGCATTGGCTGAGCTCGGCGGGGTGCGTGCAGGCGCGCGGGCGCCTGCGCCCGTGGCGGGGCGACCTGGGCGGGCGGCGCGGCGCCCTGCTTCGGCGCGCCGGCGGGCATGCCCGCGTCTGCGGCATCGCCCTTCACCGACAGCGTCCTGACCCGCTTCGGCTCGCTGTTCGACAACACCCCGTTGGCGGTGGCCGGTGCCGGTGGCGGCGCGCTGGTCGTGACGCTCGACGGCGACGGCGGGTTGGCGTTCTGGTTCAGCGGCGGGAACACGACGCGCGGACCGCTGCGGGCATTGACGTCAACCGGCGTTTCCTCGCGCGGCACGATCTTTTCATTGCCGTCGCCGAAGGTCATGCGGTCCGGAGATTTTGGCGCGTTGTCCGCCTGTGCCGGCACGACCCGGGTCGGATTCGGGTCGGCCTTGATAACGGGCACGTCGCCGCTGCGCGGCGAGCCGACGAAATTGCGATAGGCAAACGCGCCGCCGGTGCCGAGCACCGCAAGCGCGAGCACAGCCGCAACCGTGATCATGCCGCCGCGCTTGCGCGGTTGCTCTTCCTGCTCGTCGTAGTCGCCCTGGTAGGCGTAGGGATCGTCGGGATAGGCCGGATCGCGCTGATAATCCTGCGCCTGCTCGATCTGGCCGTACAGCGCATCGTCATAGCGCGCGGGATCGGCCGGCTGTTGCTCGGCGTATTGCGGCTCTTCCGCGTACTGATAGTGCGCCTGCTGCGGTGGCAGTGGCGGCGGAGGCGCGGCCTGCTGCCCGCCATAGCGCTGCAACGGATGCACCGGCGCCGGCTGATAGTCCGCCTCGTCGTCATATTGCGGCTCGAGCGGCGCAGACTGCTGCACCCTCGCATTGGCGCGCTGCATCCAGGGCGGCGGACCGGCGGGACGGTCGTCCTGCTCCGGCTCGTATTGCTCGGCCTCGTATTGCTCGGGCTCGTACTGTTCCGGCTGGTACTGGGGCTCTTGATATTGCGGCGCCTGATAGCGCTGCGCCGGCTGCGGCTGAGCGATTGCCGCGGCCCATCGCGAACGGATCGTTCTGGCCGATCAGGCGCGCCAGTTCCGCCAAGGGATCGCTGTCAGCCGTCTGACCATGCTGATCCGTGCCGCGGCCATGGTCGTCATGGGCGGGAAAAGGTCGGTCCTGATATCGATCAGCCATCGGCTACGATGCATCCCCTCCAGGAAGGAGCCAATCGTACTTCAAACGAATGGTCACCCGCCAGATGCCGCGGACATCCCCATGTGCGCGGCCAGTACCCCAGCTACCCCTACAAGCTACCCTACAGCTACCTCATCTCGGTCGGAGCGTGGACGCCGAGCACGGCCAGTCCGGACGCCAGAACCGAAACGACGCCCTGAACCATCGCCAGGCGCGCCTTTGTAAGCTCTGCATCATGATTGATAATGAAGCGTAAATGGGGCAAATCCCGGCCCTTTGTCCATAGCGCATGAAATTCGCTGGCTAAATCATACAGGTAAAAGGCGATTCGGTGTGGCTCGTGTGCGATGGCGGCCGCCTCCACCGTCCGGGGGTAGACCGCCAATCTTTTGAGCAGATCGAGTTCCGCAGGCTCCGTCAGCCGCTCCACGGCAGCTCCGGCGAGGTAAGCGATCCGCGCCCCCGCCTCCTCCGGCAGGTCGGGAACCACCTCCTCCCGCGCATTGCGGAAGATCGAATGGCCGCGGGCATGGCCGTACTGGACGTAGAACACGGCGTTGTCCTTGGACTGCTCGATCACCTTGGCGAGGTCGAAATCGAGCACCGCGTCGTTCTTGCGGAACAGCATCATGAAGCGCACGGCATCCGAGCCGACTTCATCGACGACCTCGCGCAGCGTGACGAAATCGCCGGAGCGTTTCGACATCCGCACCTGCTCGCCATTGCGCAGCAGGCGGACGAGCTGGACGATCTTGACGTCGAGCGTGGCCTTGCCGCCGGTGACGGCCTTGATCGCCGCCTGCACGCGCTTGATGTAGCCGCCATGGTCGGCGCCCCACACGTCGATCAGATCGCGGAAGCCGCGATCGTACTTGTCCTTGTGATAGGCGATGTCGGAGGCGAAGTAGGTGTAGGAGCCGTCCGACTTGATCAGCGGACGGTCGACGTCGTCGCCATAGGCGGTGGCGCGAAACAGGAGCTGGACGCGGTCCTCGTAGTCGTCGACCGGCTTTCCCTTCGGCGGCGGCAGGCGTCCTTCATAGATGTCGCCCTTCTGCCGCAGGAAATCGATGGTTTGGGCAACCCGGTTGTTGCCAGTCTCGGTCAGCGAGCGCTCGGAGAAGAACACCTCGTGCTTGATATTGAGCGCGGCGAGATCGCCCTTGATCTCGTCCATCATCATCGCGATCGCCCTGGCGCGCACGATCGGCAGCCACGCCGCCTCGCTCATCGCCTTGAGCTTGTCGCCGTGCTCCTTGGCGAGCGCCTCGCCGACCGGCTTCAGATAGTCGCCGGGATAGAGCCCTTCCGGGATTTCGCCGATGTTCTCGCCGAGCGCCTCGCGGTAGCGCAGGAACGCCGAGCGCGCGAGCACGTCGACCTGCGCGCCGGCGTCGTTGATGTAGTATTCACGCGCGACGTCGAAGCCCGCGAATTGCAGCAGGCTCGCCAGCGCATCGCCGAACACCGCTCCGCGGCAATGGCCGACATGCATCGGCCCGGTCGGATTGGCCGAGACGTATTCGACGTTGACCTTTTGCGCGGCGCCGATGGCGCTTTGCCCATAGGCCGCGCCGTCGCGCAACACGCTGCGCAATTCGTTCACCCACGCCGCCGGCTTCAGGGTGAGATTGATGAAGCCGGGCCCGGCCACGTCGACGGCCGCAATCAGATCATCGCTGCGCAGCTTTTCCGCGATCTTGTCGGCGAGTTCGCGCGGCTTGGCCTTGGCGTCCTTGGCGAGCACCATGGCGGCGTTGGTCGCCATGTCGCCATGGCTGGCATCGCGCGGCGGCTCCACCACCACGCGCGAAAAATCGACATCCGCGGGCCAGCCGCCCTCGGCGGCCAAAGCACCGCAAAGGGCGTGAACGCGCGCCAAAACGGCGGCAAACAGGTGCTGGGCAGGTGTTTTTTCGGCGGATTTTTCGGCCATGCGCCGCCGCCTAACGCAAATCCGGGGTCGAGTCAAAAAGCCTTTGATGCTCGATCAGCGCGTAGCGGTCGGTCATCCCGGCGATGAAATTGCCGATCCGCCTGATACGCTCGGTGTCGGTCTCCTCGCTCGCTGCATCAAGCCATTCGGCCGGCAGATCGCCCGGCGATTTTCGGTAGCGCTCGAACAGGTCGGTGACGATCTGCTCGGCCTCGCCCATCACCTGCATCACCCGAGGATGCCGGTACATGTGCTGGTACAGGAAGGCCTTGATCTCGGCTTCCGCTTTGGCGACGTCAGCAGGGAAAGCGATCATCGCCTGCTTCTGCGTCCGTACATCCTGCGCCGATTGCGGCTGCGCAGCGGCAATACGCCTGCCCGATTCCGTCATGACGGCCGTGATCAGATAGGAGATCAGCTCGCGCACCAGTTCCGCCCCGCGCCTGACCTCGTCGAGGTGCGGATAGTGCGCCGCGATTCCGCCGATGATGTCCGATAGCAGCGGAATCACCTTGAGATCGTCGACGCGAAACAGGCCCGCGCGCAGGCCGTCGTCGATGTCGTGAGCGTCATAGGCGATATCGTCGGCGATCGCAGCGACCTGGGCTTCCATCGAGGCGAAGCTCCAGAGTTCGAGGTCGAAGCTTTTGACGTAGTCGGCAATCCCAACCGGAACGCCCTGCTCGCGATACGGCCCGACCGGCGCGCCGCTCCGCTCGGTCAGCGGCCCGTTGTGCTTGACGATGCCCTCCAGCGATTCCCAGGTCAGGTTGAGGCCGTCGAATTCGGGGTAGCGGTGTTCGAGCGAGGTGACGACGCGCAGCGCCTGCGCGTTGTGATCGAAGCCGCCATGGTCCTTCAGGCAGGCGTCGAGCGCCCGCTCCCCGGCATGGCCGAACGGGGGATGGCCAAGGTCATGGGCGAGCGCCAGCGTCTCCGTGAGGTCCTCGTCCAGCCCGAGCTGGCGGGCCAGCGCACGGGCGATCTGGGCCACCTCGAGGGAATGCGTCAGCCGGGTGCGGTAGTGGTCGCCCTCGTGGAACACGAACACCTGGGTCTTGTGCTTCAGCCGGCGGAAGGCCGTGGAATGGATCACCCGGTCGCAATCCCGCCGGAACGGGCTGCGGGTGCGGCTCGGCGGCTCCGCAAACAGCCGGCCGCGGCTCGCGTCGGGGTCGCAGGCAAAGGGCGCCCGCGGGGCAGCCATTCCGACGGTCACGGCAATTTAATCCTTATCCGTTTGATTCCACTGACCCCTGCACTTAACTATGGGGAACGCGCTATACCAAATGAATTGGGTATGACGCCCGGAGAGACTGCAATGAGCACTGCCATCACCGTCAGCGAGCGGGCTGCCCGCCGCATCGGCCAAATCCTCAAGGGCGAAGGCGACGGCGCCATGCTGCGCATCAGCGTCGAGGGCGGCGGCTGCTCGGGCTTCCAGTACAAGTTCGACGTCGACCATGCCAAGGCCGAGGATGACCTCGTGATCGCCCGCGAAGGCGCAGTGGTGCTGGTCGATCCCGCCTCGGTGCCGTTCCTGGCGGGATCGGAAGTCGATTTCGTCGACGACCTGATCGGCGCCTCGTTCCGCGTGGTGAACCCGAACGCCACCGCCTCTTGCGGCTGCGGCACCAGCTTTTCGATCTGATCCGCTATTTCGCGCATCCGCGGCGCGGCAAGCTTCTCGACTCGCGCGAACAGCGCTTTCGCATTGCCATTGGCAATCTGCGCCGCAATTTTCGGCGGCAGTTGATCCAGCCATGCGCGGTAGCCGGCCATGATGTCGCTGTAGCTCGCCCAGCGCTCGGATATCCAGGTGTCGGATCCCAGCAGGAAACGATCCGGGAATTTCTCGAACAGGCCGCGCCATTCCGCCGACAGCTTGCCGCCGCCGTCGACGATGCCGCTGCGGTAGGACAGCTCGCCCCACAGCTTCGGGTATTTCGTCAGCATCGCCGCGACGCGATCGGTCGACAGCCCAAAGCCGGTATGCGCCCAGATGATCTGCGCGCGCGGATTGTGCCGCATCAGGATCTCGACGGCCTCGTCGTCGGCATGGGCGTGGAGATAGAGATTGTTGGCGACCGCGAAGTTGACGACGCTCTTCACCACCTCGGTATCGGCCGCCTTGCCCGAGATGTGGAATTCGCCGATGCCGCGGTAGTAGCCGCGCTTGAACTCTTCGTGGACGAGTTCGAGGGTCAGGGGATCGCCGAACCAGGTCTGGATGTCCGCGCGCACCCGGTAGGGCCGGATGAACGGCACCACCCACAGCCCCTCGGGCTTGGCGTCCATCAGCGCATGCGTGCCGGTGTTGGGGCGGCTGGTCGCGAGAATGCCGGTGACGCGGTTCTTGCGGAACAGCGCCAGCACGTCGTCGAGCTGGTAGTAGGGCTTCGGCTCCCAGTTGTAGTGCAGATGCGCGTCGAAGATTTCGATCGGCTCGGCGCGATCGCGCCGGGCTCGCCAGCAGCGACGATGGCCACGAGCGCAAGGCCGGCCGCGACACGCCGCGCCATTTGGCGCAGCATCATTCGGCGGCGACCACGTGCGGGCGCTCGACCTCGCCCTCGTCGTGCTCTTGCGGCTCGAGGCGGCGCTTGAGCCGGCGGTCGATGCGGTCGAGATAGATGTAGACCACCGGCGTGATGTAGAGCGTCAGCAGCTGCGACACGCAGAGGCCGCCGACCACGGCGATGCCGAGCGGCTGGCGCAGCTCGGCGCCGGCGCCGGCGCCGAGTGCGATCGGCAGGGTGCCGAAGATCGCGGCAAAGGTCGTCATCATGATCGGACGGAAGCGCAGCAGCGCCGCTTCGCGGATGGCGTGCTCGGCCGACAGCCCGACGCGGCGGCGCTCCAGCGCGAAGTCGACCATCATGATCGCGTTCTTCTTGACGATGCCGACCAGCATGACGATGCCGATCATGGCGATCACGGACATTTCCATGCTGAACAGCATCAACGTCAGGATCGCGCCGATGCCGGCCGACGGCAGGCCCGAGATGATGGTGATCGGGTGGATGAAGCTCTCGTAGAGGATGCCGAGGATGACGAAGGCCGCGAACACGGCGGCGAGGATCAGCACGCCCTGCCCGCGCAGCGAATCCTGGAACACCTGCGCCGTGCCGGAGAAGCCGGTCACGATGGTCACCGGCAGGTTGGAGGACTGCTCGAGCTGCGGTGATCTTGTCGACCGCGTAGCCCAGCGAAATGCCAGGCGCGAGATTGAACGAGATCGTCACCGCGGGCTGCTGGCCCTGGTGGTTGATCTGCAAGCGGACCAACGCTCGGCACCATCTTCGCCACCGCATCCAGCGGAATGGTCCGGTTGTCGGCCGTCTTCACATAGAGCTTGGACAGATCGGACGGATCGACGCGGAACTGCGGCTGCGCCTCCAGGATGATCTGGTAGTCGTTCGACGGCATGTAGATGGTGCCGACCTGCCGCGCGCCATAGGCGTTGTAGAGCTGGTTGCGCACCTGATCGACGGTGACGCCGTAGACCATCGCCTTCTCGCGGTCGATGTCGACCGTCATCTGCGGGTTCTTGATGTAGAGGTCGGTGGTGACGTCGAGCAGGCCCGGGATCTTCTCGATCTTGTCGCGCATCTCCGGCGCGAGACGATACAGCGACTCGGTATCGCCGCTCTGCATCACGTACTGATACTGGGCCTTGGAAATCCGGCCACCGATGTTGAGATTCTGGATCGGCTGAAAGAACGCCTGGAGTCCGGGAACCTGACGCGCCTTGGCGCGAAGCCGCGCAATGATCGAATTGAGATTGTCACGCTCGTACTTCGGCTTCAGCGCAATGAAAAAACGGCCGTAGTTTGCCGTCGGATTTGGTCCGCCGGAGCCGACCGTGGCGTTGATATATTCGATCGCGGGATCGCTGCGCAGGATCTCCGCCAGCGCCAGCTGGCGCTCCTTCATCGCTTCAAAGGATGTGTCGGTGGCAGCTTCCGTCACGCCGATCAGGAAGCCGGTGTCCTCCTGCGGGAAGAAGCCCTTCGGCACGATCATGTAGAGATAGACGGTGCCGCCCAGCGTCGCGAACGTCACCAGCAGCATGATCGCCTTGCGCGCCAGCACCTTGTCCAGCGACCACTCATAGGCGCGGAGCCAGGCGTCGAACATCCGCTCGAAGAGACGCAGCACGATGAACGGCTTCTTGCTGTCGTCGTGCTCCTTGAGCACGCGCGCGCAGAGCATGGGCGTCAGCGTCAGCGAAACAAATCCGGACACGATGATCGCGATGGAGATGGTGACGGCAAACTCGCGGAACACGCGGCCGACGATGCCGCCCATCAGCAGCACCGGGATGAACACGGCGATCAGGGAGAAGGTGATCGAGATGATGGTGAAGCCGATTTCGCGCGCGCCTTTCAGCGCGGCTTCATACGGCCGCATGCCGTGCTCGATGTGGCGGACGATATTTTCCAGCATGACGATGGCGTCGTCGACCACGAAGCCGACCGACAGCGTCAGCGCCAGCAGCGTCATGTTGTTGATGGAGTAGTCCAGCGCGTACATCATCGCGAAGGTGCCGCACAGCGAGATCGGCACCGCCAGCGCGGGGATCAGGGTCGCAGAGACCTTTCGCAGGAACAGGAAGATCACCATGATGACCAGCGTGATCGCGATCAGCAGTGTTTCCTCGACGTCGGCAACCGCCTGACGGACCGAGACCGAGCGGTCCATCATGACCTGCATGGTCACCGACGGCGGGATCGCCGCGCGCAGGGCCGGCAGCTTCGCCAGCACGGAATCGACCACCGCGACCGTATTGGCGTCAGGCTGTTTCTGGATGGCCAGCACGATCGCGCGCTCGCCGTTGAGCCAGGTCGCGATCTTGTCGTTTTCGACGCTGTCGTAGATCTTCGCGACGTCGTCGAGCTTGACCGGGAGCCGCTTGCGTAAGGCGACCACGATCTTGCTGTAGTCGGCCGCCTTGTCCATCTGGCCGGAGGCCTGCAGCGCCACGTCCTGCTTGGGACCGTTCAACGTGCCGACGGGCGTCGATGAATTGGCGCGCGACACCGCGGCGCGGATGTCATCGAGCGTCAGCCCGCGGGCGGCGGCGGCTTCCGGATCGGCCTGGACGCGGATGGCGAATTTCTGCGCACCGTAGATCAGGATCTGCGCGACGCCCGGCAGTTGCGACAACGCCTGGCCGATGGTGATGTCGCCATATTCGTTGACCGCCGACAGTGGCAGCGTCGCCGAGCCCAGCGACACGAACAGCACCGGGAAGTCCGCCGGGTTCACCTTGCGGAAGCTCGGCGGGATCGTCATTTCGATCGGCAGCCTGCGCTGCGCGATCGTCAGTGCGGTCTGCACGTCGAGCGCGGCGGCATCGATGTTGCGGTTGAGATCGAACTGAATGGTGATGGCAGTCGTGCCCTGCGATGAACTCGATGTCATCGAGGAGATGCCGGCGATGGTCGAGAGCTGACGTTCGATGATGCCGGCAACCGATGCGGCCATGGTATCGGCGCTGGCGCCCGGCAGGGTCGCGGTCACGGCGATGGTCGGGAAGTCGACCCGCGGCAGCGCCGACACCGGCAGCAGGCGGAACCCGAACACGCCGAAGGCGATGATCGTCGCCGTGATCAGCGTCGTCATGACCGGCCGGCGGATACAGAGTTCGGAAAGCGACATCGCTTACGCTCCGGCCTTCTTCGCGCGCGGCTCGACGCGCGTGCCATCCGACAGGAGCAACTGGCCGTCGGTGACGACGTTTCGTCACCCGACAGCCCTTCGGAGATCACCGAAAATCCCTGCGATGTGCGGTCGACCTTCACCGGCGTTGACCTTGGCCGCACCGTCCTTGACGACGAAGACGAAGTTGCCGTTCTGGCTGCGTTGCACCGCAACGGTCGGCACCACGACGGCATCTTCGGTGCGGATGGTGAGCTTGGTCGCCACCAGCGTGCCCGGCCACAGCGTCTCGTTGTTGTTGTCCATGACGCCGCGCACGGTGATCATGCCGGTGGTGGCGTCGACGGTGTTTTCCACCATCGCGACCTTGCCGACTTCCGAACTCTGCCGGCCGGGAATGGTCGCGCTCACCTTGGTGCCGTCCTTGGCCATGGATTCGCGCAAATCGACCAGCACCCGCTGCGGAACCGGGAAGGTCACGTAGACCGGCGCCATCTGGTTGATCACCGCAAGCGGCTGGGTGTCGGCGGGACGCACGAAATTGCCGATCTTCACATTGGCCGCGCTGATGCGGCCGGTGAAGGGCGCGCGGATCAGGGTGTAGCTCTTCTGGACCTTGAAATTTTCGAGCACGGCCTGATCGGCCTTGATGGTGGCGTTGAGCGTATCGGACTGCGTCTTGGCGTTGTCGACATTGACCTGCGTGGTGGCGCCCTTGCCGACGAGGTCGGTGTAGCGGCGCAGGTCGCGCAGCGCGCCTTCGAGCTGTGCCTGGTCCTTGGCGAGCGTGCCTTCGGCCTGCTCGATCTGGGCGTCGATCTGGCGGGCGTCGAGCGTGAACAGCAGGTCGCCCTCATTGACCTTGGCGCCGTCCTCGAAATGCACGGCGACGATGGTGGTCTCCAGCCGCGACTTCAGCGCGACGCTGGAGATTGGCGTTACCATCCCGATCGCGTCGACATCGACGGGAACGGGCCTGCGCTCGGCCTTGGCCAGCTTCCACCGAAACGGTGCGGGGACGCTGCGGCGCCTGGGCGCTGGCATTGTTGCCCATCCAGGACGATCGGGTGATGAAGGCGGCTCCCGCGGCAATGCCGAGCGCGCCGATAATCAAAATCCAGTTTCGTGTTTTCATCGTTCTTACGGTCCCACCGGTGCATAACACCAGGGACGCCTATTCCAGCCCTTGACGGCGAGTTTTGCGCCTTATTTGTAAACGGTTACCACAGCCACGCGGCCGATGGTATGCCACTATCGCAAATTCTGGGTTACAGGGCCGGGTCTTTTTCATGCGTATTGCTACGTGGAACGTTAATTCGGTCCGGCAGCGGATCGAACCACTCGCTCGCCTGGTTGAAGGAGTGCTCCCCGGACATCGTCTGCTTGCAGGAAATCAAGTGCGTGGACGAGGCGTTTCCCGCGGCTGGAGATCGAATTGCTCGGCTACAACGTCGTCACCCACGGCCAGAAGACGTTCAACGGCGTGGCGCTGCTCTCCAAGCTGCCGTTCGACGAGACCAAGTCGGGCCTGGCCGGCGACGACGAGGACGCCCATGCCCGCTTCCTCGAGGGCGTGGTGACGCTCAAGCGCGGCGTGATGCGGGTGGCCTGCCTTTATCTGCCCAATGGCAACCCCGCGCCGCGGCGACAAATATGCCTACAAACTCAAATGGATGTCCCGGCTTCTTGAATATTCGCGGGAGCGGCTGAAAGCCGAGGAGCCGCTGGTGCTGGCCGGCGATTTCAACGTCATCCCCGCCGCCGCCGACGTCCATAACCCCGCCGCCTGGGTCGATGACGCCCTGTTCCGCCCGGCGACCCGGGAGGCCTTCCAGGCCCTGCTCGGCCTCGGCCTGACCGATGCCCTGCGCGCGGTCAGCGACGCAGCCGGGGCAGTACACGTTCTGGGACTACCAGGCCGGGGCCTGGCAGAAGAACTGGGGCTTGCGGATCGACCATTTGCTGCTGTCGCCGCAGGCCAGCGACCGGCTGGTCGATGTCGGCATCGACAGCTACGTGCGGGCCTGGGAGAAGCCGTCGGACCACGTGCCGGTCTGGGCGGATTTCGATCTGGAGACGGCCTGAAGGCGCGCGCCTCAGTTCGGCTTGCCCTTGACCCAGAGCTCGAGCATCTGCAGCGCCATGGCGCGGTCGTTCTCGGAGGCTTTCGCGAGCGCGCGGTTGTAGCTTTCCTTGATCCAGGCTTCATCGGTGCCGGCGTTCTCGCGCGCCAGCGTCAGCCACATCAGCCCGCGGGCGCGCTGCGGCGGCATCTGGTCGCCGTTGAACAGCATCTGGCCGAGCATCGCCTGCGCCTGGTACTGGCCCTTCTGCGCGGCAAGGCCGAGCCAGCGGGTGCCGTTGCGGAAGTTCTCCGGCGAAGAGCCGGCGTCCTTCAGATACAGCCGCGCCAGGTCGTACTGTGCATCCGCATTGCCGAAATAGGACGCGGCGTAGTTGAACATCTCGCGCGCCCGCTCCGGATCGGCTTTCACCTTCGTGTTCGGGATGCCGCTGAGATAGTAGCGGCCGAGCGCCACGAAGGCGTTGGCAATGATGCCGGCCTGCGGCGCCCACGGATTGTCCTCGGCGTGCTGGTTGGCGATCTTGCTGAAATATTCGAAGGCGCGCAGGTCGTTCTGCACGACGCCATCGCCATCGGCATACATCCGCCCGAGCTTCCACTGCGCCACGGGATGGCCGCCCTCGGCGGCATATTCCAGCGCGTTCACGGATGTGCGCGAGAGTTGGCGGCGGCAGGCACGGGCGCCGGCGGAACCGGACGGTTGGGGAGCGCCTTGGCGGTGCCGGGCTGCGGCGCCACGACGGCCAGCGGAGCGGCCGGATTGACCGGCGAACCGACCGGCGAGCCGTCGAATCCGAACGCGGGAGCCAACGGGATGGCCCCCAGAAGCAATGCAAAAATGGTACGCCTAGATGTCCGCATAGCACTGTTTCTCGTGTGCGCCACCAGGGTGGGTTACCGCCCCATCCACCGCCGGCCCGACCTGCTGGGCATACTTCCACAGCGCACCCGACGTGTGGTTAGTCGCGCGAGGTGCCCATTTGGTCTTGCGTTCAGCCAGTTCGGCGTCGGTCAATTTTACGTTAAGGGTACCGGCCTCGGCATCGATCTCGATGATGTCGCCGTCCCGCAGCAGCCCGATCGGCCCGCCAATGGCCGCCTCCGGCCCGACATGGCCGATGCAGAAGCCGCGGGTGGCGCCGGAGAACCGGCCGTCGGTGATGAGCGCGACCTTGCCGCCCGCGCCCTGCCCGGTCAGCGCCGCCGTGGTGGAAAGCATTTCCCGCATGCCGGGACCGCCGCGCGGCCCCTCGTAGCGGATCACGATGACTTCGCCGTCCTTGTAGGTGCGCTTCTGGACGGACTCGAAGGCGTCCTCCTCGCGGTCGAAGCAGCGGGCCGGCCCGGTAAATTTCAACTTCGACATGCCCGCGACTTTCACGATCGCACCTTCTGGAGCAAGATTTCCCTTCAGGCCGACCACACCGCCCGTGACGGTGATCGGCTTGTCGGCTGGCCGCACGACATCCTGGTGCGGGTTCCATTTCACGCTCTTGAGGTTTTCGGCGATCGTTCGGCCAGTGACGGTCATGCAATCACCGTGCAGATGGCCATTATCGAGCAACGTCTTCATCAGAAGCGGAATGCCACCAACCTCAAACATGTCTTTGGCAACATAACGGCCGCCCGGCTTCAAATCGGCGACATAGGGTGTCTTTTTGAAGATTTCGGCGACATCGAACAAATTGAATTTAATGCCGGCCTCATGGGCGATGGCGGGCAGGTGCAGCGCAGCATTGGTCGAGCCGCCGGACGCGGCGACCACGGCGGCGGCATTTTCCAGCGCCTTGCGGGTGACAATGTCGCGGGGACGCAGGTTTAGCGCGATCAGCTCAACCACTTTCTCGCCGGCGGTGGCGCAGAAGGCGTCGCGGATCTCGTAAGGCGCCGGAGCCCCGGCAGAATACGGGAGTGCCAGGCCGATGGCCTCGGAGACGGTCGCCATGGTGTTGGCGGTGAACTGGGCGCCGCAGGCGCCGGCCGAGGGGCACGCGACTCGCTCGATTTCGTCGAGGTCTTCGTCCGACATCTCGCCGACGGAATGTTTTCCTACGGCCTCGAACATGTCCTGCACGGTCACGGGCTGGCCGCGAAAACTGCCGGGCAGGATCGAGCCGCCGTAGATGAAGATCGAGGGCACGTTGAGGCGGACCATCGCCATCATCATCGCGGGCAACGACTTGTCGCAGCCGGCGAGGCCCACCAGCGCGTCATAGGCGTGGCCGCGCATGGTCAGTTCGACCGAGTTGGCGATGCATTCGCGCGACGGCAGCGAGGAGCGCATGCCGTCATGGCCCATGGCGATGCCGTCGGTGACGGTGATGGTGCAGAATTCCCGCGGGGTGCCGCCGCCGGCCGCCACGCCCTTTTTCACGGCCTGCGCCTGGCGCATCAGCGAGATGTTGCAGGGCGCGGCCTCGTTCCAGCAGGACGCAACGCCCACGAAGGGCTGGTGAATCTGCTGGGTCGTCAGACCCATGGCATAGAGGTAGGACCGATGCGGCGCGCGCGAGGGTCCTTCCGTCACGTGACGGCTGGGGAGCCTGGCCTTGATGTTCGTCCTGGCGTCCATCGCGCGGGTCCGTTCCACCTGACAACTCGCTCGGGGGCCTGGGAGGTCCCTCCCTCGGCCTTGGCAGCCCTGTGGATTTCTGAGGATATGATTTCATGGAGGGGTGTGGCTAAAAAGCGGCGGTTGCAGCGACCACCCCGGTTTCCACTCAAATGTTAGCTATGTGTTGCGGCGGCGACACAATCGTTGCAGTGAGGCAACCACAAAGACACGGAAAAGCCTTCTTCCGTTACGTTTGGTTCGCGCCCGCCACAACCGGGAGGCGATCGATCGCCTTCATGCCGGGCCGCTTGCGCCAGACGATTTCCGACTCGGGAACTCCGAGGCTGAGCCTGGGCCAGCGCTGGAACAGCGCCTTCAGCGCGCATTGGGCCTCGATCCGCGCCAGCTGATGGCCGAGGCAGAAATGGATGCCGGTGCCGAAGGCGATGTGCCGGTTCGGCCTTCGCGCGAGATCGAGCTGTTCCGGATGCGGATTGGCCGCGGGATCCATGTTGGCCGCCGCCAGCATCGGCATGATCCGCTCGCCCTTGCGGACGATGACGCCGCCGAGATCGACGTCGCGGCGCACGTAGCGCGGTTTTGTAAATTGCACCGGCGTCACGAAGCGCAGGAATTCCTCGACGGCGAGATCGGCGCGGCTCCAGTCTTCTTCGAGCCAGTCGCGCAGATCAGGATTTTTCAGAAGCTCGTGCACGGCGCCGCTGATGAGATGCGTCGTGGTCTCGTGGCCCGCGAACAGCAGCAGGAAGATCATCGAGACGATCTCGTCGCCGCTGATGCGGCCGCCCTCCTTCTCGACGCGGACGATCTCGGCAATCAATCCCTCGCCGCCGTGCCGGCGCACCGTTTCGAGATGGCCCTTCGAGATAGCGCCGCAGCGCCATCGCGTTCGGGATGGTGAGGAGAAATCCCACCGCGCCGGTCAGGCGCGAGAAGCGCGCCGGCGAGCGCGGAAAATTTCGGCCGGTCGGTCTGCAGGCAGCCCCAGCAATTCGGAGATCACCATCAGCGGCAGTTCGCGCGCATAGCGCTGCACCAGATCGGCGGGACTGCCGGCGGCGAACAATTGATCGGCGAGTTTTTCGGCGGTCGCCTGGATATGCGGCTCCATGCCGAGCACGGCGCGGCGGCGAAACGCTTCGTCGACGATGTCGCGCAGCCGCTTGTGATCGGGCTCGTCCATCGACAGCATGTTGGTGGCGAAGGTCTTGATGATGCCGGGCATCCACCAGCGCAGCCCCGCGATCTCGCCGTCCTCCTTGCGGATGGTGAAGGTGTCGGTGTCCTTGAGCACGCGATCCGCCAGCGCCTGCGTCGTGGTGGTCCAGACCCGGCCGACGATCGGGAAAGCTGACTTCGACGACCGGCCCCTGAGCGCGGAGCTTTTGCCAGCGACGCCGCCGGATTGCGAAAATAGTCCTGGCTGGTGAAGTCCACACGCGACGTCATGCACCGCTCCGCTGCAGTTCCGCAAGCCGATATGCGGAACGCTTTGCGGCGTTTCCAGACGGAATTGAACCGAGCACGCAGACGTGAAGCATCGGCCTCGCGGCACGCCGTGCTCTTGGCTGTGTCGGTGACGACGAATACTGTGGCAGCCCCCAACTTCAATCGCGCAGCAACAGGAATGCGAATATGCAGCTTCCGTATCATGATCGCTACGCCTATTCGCCAATCATTGACCGTCCGGACTATTGCTGGCCCGACGGCAAGAGGCTGGCGGTCTATCTCGGCCTCAACATCGAACACTTCGCGTTCGGCGCGGGCGAAGGTCACCTCCTGACCGTGGCCGGCGCGGCGCCGGATCCCCGGACTTTTGCCTGGCGAGATTACGGCAATCGGGTTGCCGTTTGGCGCTGCCTCGACTTGTTCGATGAATTGAACCTGCCGGCGGCTCATCTGATCAATACGGCGGTTTTCGATTACGCGCCCCGTATCGTCGATGCCTTGAAAGCACGCGGCGATGAATTCATCGGGCATGGCCGCACCAACGCAGAGCGTCATAGCCACATGTGGGAAGCTGACGAGAAGCGGTTCCTGCAGGAGGTCCGCGACGCAATCGAGCGCGCATCGGGAAAGCCGCCGAGAGGCTGGATGGCGCCATGGATGGCGTCCACGCACCACACGCCCGACCTCCTGAAGGAGGTCGGGTTCGACTTCCTCATGGATTGGCCGGCCGACGATCAGCCGCTCTGGATGAAGACGCGTTCCGGCCCAATCATGAGCGTCCCGTACCCGATCGAAATCAACGACAGCCCGCAGATTCTGGTGAGGCATCACTCGCCGGAAGAATTCCGTGACTTCATCATTGGTCAATTCGAGGAACTGCTGCGCCAGTCGGCAAAACAGCCACTCGTATGCGGCATCGCATTGCACACAATGATCGTAGGTCAACCCTACAGGCTTCGCATGCTCCGCGAGGCGTTGCAGCATATCGTCAGCCATCCAGACAGGGAAAAGGTGTGGTTCACCCGGCCGTCGGCCATCTACGACCATTGCGCCGCTTTACCCGCGAGCAAATTTCCGCCTGCCTAGCCGGGAGGACTAGCTCCTGGCTAATTCTGGTCGCGAACTCTGCAATCTCGGGTACAGTGAAAAGACCGTAGCAGATCAAACAGGATGCCGAGGGCCTCTATGGATTCGAGTGTGGAGCGGGACGCCCGGGACCAGCTTGCGCCATCCTCCAACCAGGTCAGGAAGATCAACCTTGCGCTTCAGGGAGGTGGAGCGCATGGCGCCTTTACCTGGGGTGTGCTCGATCGGCTGCTGGACGAAGAGAAACTGGCCTTCGAGGGACTGAGTGCGACCAGCGCCGGCGCGATGAATGCCGCGGCCTTTGCATACGGGTTGGCGGTTGGCGGTCGTGACGGCGCGCGCAAGGCGCTCACCGACTATTGGAAGCGTGTCAGTCAGGCAGCGAGGCGCGGGCCGCTACAGCCGAGCCCGTTCGACCGGATGCTGGGCGATCACAAACTGTCATGGTCGCCGATATTCTCCATGATCGGCTTCGTCACGCGCATGCTGTCGCCCTATCAGTTCAACCCGGCCAACTATAACCCTTTGCGTGAGGTGGTCGAGCAGTCGATCGATTTTAGCGTGTTGCAGCAAGCGAACTGTCCGGTCAAACTCTTCCTGTCGGCGACCAATGTTCGCACTGGCAAGGTGAAGATTTTTGCCGAAAAGGAGATCTCGATCGATGCTGTGATGGCTTCGGCCTGTCTCCCAACCATGTTTCATGCGGTGGAGATCGACGGTGAAGCCTATTGGGACGGCGGCTATATGGGAAATCCCGCAATCTTCCCGTTGATCTACAACTGCGAGAGCGCCGACGTCGTCATTGTCCACATCAATCCGTTGCTGCGAACAGATGTGCCCCGTACGGCCGACGATATCCTCAACCGCATCAACGAGATCAGCTTCAACTCGTCCCTGATGCGGGAGATGCGGGCGATCGGCTTCGTCACCAGGCTGGTCAGGCAAAAGCGTGTCACGGATGGCGGGCTGAAGAACGTGTTGATCCACAGCATCTCGGACGACGGCTTCATGGGCGCACTCACGCCGACCAGCAAGTACAACGCCGACTGGGATTTCCTGATTTTTCTTCGCGACCAGGGCCGAAAATGCGCGGACGACTGGCTCGCGAAGAATTTCGTCAAACTCGGCGTCGAATTCCTCGGTGGACCTCGAGAATATCTACCTCTGAGTGAGTCTTGGCCCGCGTCACCGGAGCGACAACCTATCTCAACGATGACCGTTGTGGCTGGCTCGCACGAGGCGCCCTGGCATCGCGCCGGTATGCTCGCCTCGCTCGAAGATGGGAATGCCAGCCGCGATCGTTGCCTCATAGCAGGACGTCCCGCTAGGGTCGGCTTCCTGGGTGACAGTCGTTCAACGGCTCGCAAGCGGCAGCACAAATATCAAAGGCGGCGGAGTGCTTTATTCAACGCCTCGACAAGAACTCGAAAACAGCAGCGGTGAATGCTGCCGGATCACGATACCGGCCCATCGTGGTTAACATTTTGAAGAATGACCTGCTGAGCCCCCGGCACACACTTGGCGATTGCCTCGCTAGTCAGCGCCCAAAACGGCTGCGCTTTTTCACCCCGCATCACCAGCGTCGGCCGGGTGAAATCCTTCAGCATGTCGCATGTGATGGCGGGAGGCGGCGGAGCCGCGAGCATCAGCGGGACAACCCGAGCGTTGTCGAGTAGCACCGTCTGCAAATCCTCCGGCAAGCTGTTGAATTCGTCAGGCCGGAGTTGGAACACGGCCGCCTGCAGCAACTTCGCAGCCCCTGTGACATCTCCGGTCTTGGAAGCGGCAGCAATGGGGCCAAACATCCTGGCGCGGTCTTCGCGCGCTATCTTCCCCTCAGGACTCTCTGCGGGAAGCACAGAGACCATACCTGCTTCATACAGGATGAGGCTGCGGACCAACGACGGATTGCTGATTGCGGCGGTCACCGCCACTACGCCTCCGTGCGACCAGCCGACAAGATGAACAGGTCCGGCATTGAGTGCGGTAATGAACTTCGCGAGGTCGTCCGCGTGGGTCGCGATGCTGTAGTTCTTTCCGTCATCAGGCCACGGTTCGGTTCCGAAATATCTCTGGGTGTAGGCGATGAACCGGTACCTCTTGGCGATGGCATCTCTCACCGGTTCCCAAGCACGAAGGTCATGAGGCGCTCCGTGGACGAAGACGATTGGTTCACCGGAGCCCTGCTCGATGTAATGCAGGCGAACCCCATTGACCTCAACCTCCTTGGCGGCGCTGGCAGCGGGCACCATAGTCTCCTCCCAGTGGTCTGCTGCTTCCTTACCTTTCCGACATTTTGTTGCACGTCTCTATACTACGAACTTTGCCGCACGGCAGATTGCCGACAATCTATCTCAACGATGACCATTGTGGCTGGCTCGCACGAGGCGCCCCGGCATCGCGCCGGTATGCTCGCCTCGCTCGAAGATGGGAATGCCGGCCGCGATCGTTGCCTCATAGCCATTGACCCGTTGCACGAAGCGCCGGCCGTTGGCCGGCATGTCGTGCACGAGCTCCGGCTTGTGCAGCTGCAGCCGGTCGAAGTCGATGAGGTTGACGTCGGCGCGCATGCCAGGCGCCAGCCGGCCGCGGTCGGAGAAACCGAAGAAATCGGCGGTTTCGCTGGTTTGCCGCTTGACCAGTTGCTCGAGAGGCAACCGCGGCCCGCGGCTGCGGTCGCGGCCCCAATGCGCCAGCATGAAACTCGGCACGCCGGAATCCACGATCGAGGTGCAGTGCGCACCGCCGTCGCTCAACCCCAGCAGGCAAGCCGGGTCGTTGAGCATCTGGTGGATCGGCTCGTGATCGCCGGTCACGTAATTCACGACCGGGAAGAACAGATATTGATTCTGCTCGACGATGTAGTCGTAGGCGATTTCATCGGGCGTATGGTTGGTGCGCGCCGCGATCGCCGCAACGCTCTTTTCCGGACCCGGCTCGTAGTCCGGCGGGTCGTCCATGGTGAAGAACTTGTCCCAGCGGCTGGTCACGAGCTGGCGAAACTGGGAGAGTTTTGCGACCTCGGCTTCGGACGGCTTTTCGGCGAGAATTTTCCGTCGCAGTTCGGGATCAAGCAGCCGCTTGCGCTGCTCTTCGATCGGAAGGTGTTCGATGGCCTTGTAGGTCGGCCGCACCGTGAACGGATTGAGCGCGGTACCGATGCCCATCATCACGCCGATGGGG
>CAVSEE010000025.1:0-133217 GCA_963726865.1 uncultured Alphaproteobacteria bacterium
ACGATCTCCACGAAATAACACTAAAATCGGGCAATTCGCGTGGAACTCATGTTCCCGCGAAAAGATATTTCGTACGCGAGCGAAATGATGCGCAAAATAATCGCAATCAAATCGTGTGTGTCCAGAATCGCAACGCGCGCGGGCGAAATGCGTCGCTGATTATGGCAGCGATGCGTCCCTTTCATCGTCGAGCAGGTGCGCAAGGAACTCGCGGACATCGCTCGGCGCATCGAAATGGCCGGCCACGCCCCTGGCGCGGCGGCCGACGGAGAAGGCGAGACCGTCAAGATCGGGCATGATCGCGAACACCGTTTCATCGGTGACGTCGTCGCCGATGAAGAACGGCTTGCGGCCCCTGAACGGCGGATGTGTCATCAATTCGCGCACACCGCTCGCCTTGGTGAAGCCGGAATGCTTGATCTCGCAGACCGCCTTGCCCGGCAGCACCTCGATCGGCGCATTCGGCAGATCGGCGCGGATCAGCGCCACCGCCTCGTAGATCGCCTTCTCGGCATGCGGCGCCAGACGATAGTGCAGCGCCAGCGAATAGCCCTTGTCCTCGAGCAGAATGCCGGGGCTGAGCCGCGCGATGGCGGCGAGGCGCCGCTTCAATTCCTTGTCCAGCGGCGGCGCGTGCGTGGCCAGCGCGTCGGCGTCGGCCTCGAGCCGCATCTCCGCGCCATGGCCGCCGACGGCAGGGAATTGATCCGGCGCGAAGATCAGGTCGAGGTCATTGA
The DNA here is from genome assembly GCA_963726865.1 of uncultured Alphaproteobacteria bacterium. GTDB lineage: Bacteria > Pseudomonadota > Alphaproteobacteria > Rhizobiales > Xanthobacteraceae > Bradyrhizobium. Next base: position 738 of record CAVSEE010000025.1, read on the forward strand.
TGGAGCGGCCGCTGACAAAGGCCAGCGCGCCGTCGGTCCGTTTGTGAAGCCGGTTGAGCGTTTTGGCGAGCCCGGGCGGCACCCACACCTCGCGCGGCGTCGGCATCAGGTCGAGCAGCGTGCCGTCGACGTCGAGAAGCACCGCGGTCTCGCTCAGATGCGGCACGAGCGAGCGCGGCACCGGAACGGCGTCCAGCGTCTCTTCATCCTCAGGCGCAATTTCTTCCAGCGGCATTTCAGCCAGTTCCTGATCCATCATATCCTACTCCACAAATGCCAGCGGCTTGGCAACCGATTCCAGCGAGCGCCGCTCGGCGGCGACGCAGTAACGCCAGGCGACGATTGCCGCCGCGATCATCAGGGCCGACCCAAACAGGTAGCCCGCAAACACACTGCCCCGCGATCCCGTATCGATCAGCGCGCCGAACAGCACGGGCCCGGCCACACCGCCAATGCCGGTGCCCACCGCATAGAACAGCGCAATCGCAAGCGCGCGCACTTCCAGCGGAAAAGTTTCGCTCACCGTCAGATACGCCGCGCTCGCCGCCGGAGAGGCAAAGAAGAAGATCACCATCCAGGCGATCGTCTGCTGCTGCGCCGTGAGCGCGCCGATCGAGAACAGATAGCCCGACAGCGCCAGCAGCACGCCGGATACGCCATAGGTGAAGGCGATCATCGCGCGCCTTCCCAGGGTGTCGAACAGACGTCCAAGCAGCAGCGGTCCCAGAAAATTGCCGGCGGCGAACGGCAGGATGTACCAGCCGACATGGCTGGCAGGGATGCTGAAGAAGTCGGTCAGGATCAGCGCAAAGGTGAAGAAGATGGCGTTGTAGAAGAACGCCTGCGCCACCATCAGCACGAGACCGACCATCGAGCGTTGCCGGTAGACCGAGAACAGCGTGTGCGCGACTTCACGCAGCGGCGTGTGGCTGCGCATCTTCAGGCGCATCTTCGGGAACGCTTCGCCGGCTTGCGAATGTCCGGCCGCCGACCGCTCGATCTCCGCGACGATGGCATGCGCCTCGTCCGGGCGGCCATGGATCATCAGCCAGCGCGGGCTTTCCGGGATCCACATTCGCATGACGAGCACGAAGAGGCCGAGCACGGCGCCGGTGAAATAGGCGAGCCGCCAGCCGTAATCGACGCCGACAAAGGCGGGATCGAGCAGGACGATGGCGCTCACCGCGCCCATGGCGGCGCCGATCCAGAAGCTGCCGTTGATCACGAGATCGGTCCAGCCGCGGTAGCGCGCCGGCACCAGTTCCTGGATGGTCGAGTTGATCGCGGTGTATTCGCCGCCGATGCCGGCGCCGGTGAGAAAGCGAAACAGCGCGTAGCTCGCGACATTCCACGACAGCGCGGTCGCGGCGGTGGCGAGCAGATACAGCGCGAGCGTGATGAAGAACAGTTTTCGCCGCCCGATGCGGTCGGTGAGCCAGCCGAAGCCGAGCGCGCCGATCACGGCGCCGGCGAGATAGGCGCTGTTGGCAAGACCGACATCGAAGTTGGAGAACTGCAGCCGGCTTTCCTTCAGCGCGCCCGACAGCGCGCCGGCCAGCGTGACTTCAAGCCCGTCGAGGATCCAGGTGATGCCGAGCGCGAGCACGACGCGGGTGTGAAAGCCGCTCCAGGTGAGATTGTCGAGCCGCGCAGGAATGCTGGTCTCGATAACAGGCGAATTGTCCTGCACATTATCCTGCACCACGGCTGCGGAAGCGCTTTGCGCTTGCGCCTGTGTGCTTGCGACTTTCTGCAAATTCATTGCGACCAATGAGAAAGCCCCTCGGGAAGTCGGGCTCCCCGCGGTTTCTCACCTCTTTTTGGCGTCAGCCTGTACCTGCCACGAGGAGATAACGTTTCTGTGGCCGCGCAGTTCCCGCAGCGCAATATTGGAACGGAGGGGATTTGCGCCTGTTTTCAGGCTGTTACGCCGCGCGGATATTCGCCATGAAGCGGTCGAGCTCTTTGCGCAGGCGCGTGCTTTCGCTGGAAAGCGTGCGCGCCGAGTTGAGCACTTCCTCGGAGGCCGAGCCGGTTTCGGTGGCGCCGCGGTTGACTTGCGTCACGTTGTCGGCGGCTGCCTGCGTGCCCTTGGCGACGTTCTGGACGCTGCGGGCGATCTCTTGCGTCGCCGAGCCCTGCTCTTCGACGGCGATGGCGATGGTCGATGCGATCTCGGAAATCTTGCCGATGGTGCCGCCGATCTCCTTGATCGCGGCGACCGACTCCTGGGTCGCGCCCTGCATGCCGGAGATGTGATTGGAAATCTCGTCGGTGGCCTTGGCGGTCTGGCTCGCCAGCGACTTCACTTCGGAGGCAACCACCGCAAAGCCGCGGCCGGCATCGCCGGCGCGCGCCGCCTCGATGGTGGCGTTGAGCGCCAGCAGGTTGGTCTGCTCGGCGATCGCGGTGATCAGCTTGACCACGTCGCCGATCTCCTGCGCCGCCTTCGACAGCTTGCCGATCCGGTTGTCGGTCTGCTCGGCCTGACGGACCGCGGCGACCGCGATGTCGTTGGACTCGCGCACGCGGCGGCCGATCTCGTTGACGGAAGCGGAGAGCTCTTCGGTGGCAGCTGCCACCGACTGCATGTCGCTGGAGGCCTGGCCGGAGGATTCCGCAACCTGGCTGGACAGTGACTGCGTCGTCTCGGCAGTGCGCGTCAGCGTGCCGGCGGCGGCTTCCAGCTGCGCGGCGGAAGCCGAGACATTGCCGACGATGGCGCCGACCGCGGTCTCGAACTCGTCGGCAAACCGGATCAGTTCGGAACGGCGCGCAGCGGCGCTGGCCTTGTTCTGCGCCTCCTGCGTCGCCGCATCGCGCTCGGCCTTGGCGATCGCCTGCATCTTGAATTCTTCGACCGCGCCGGCCATCTCGCCGAGCTCGTCCTTGCGCCCGAGGCCCGGCAGCACGACCTCGAAATTGCCGGCGGCGAGTTCGCGCATCGCCTTGCACATCGCCACCATCGGCCGCGAGATGCCGCGCCCGAGCATCAGCGCCCACACCGCACCGAGCAGGAAGCCGCCGATGGCGAGCATCAGGATCAGCCGCTCGGTGTCGGCGATCGTTGCATTGGATTCCTGCTCGAACCGCGCCTGGTCGGAAACCACGCCGGCCTTGATCGCGGCCGAGCCCTTCATGATGTCTTCGGCGGACTCGCCCATCTCGGTGGTGAGGTCGGCAATATCCTTCCTGTTCTGCACCAGCTTGGCGAAGGATTCGCGATAGGTCTTGAGCAGCGCGTTCATTTCCTTGACGACGGGCTCGATCTTCTCGTGGGTTGTCGGGATGTTCTTGAAGCCGTTCTCCAGGAAGCTGAGACGGCTGGTCGTGCTGGTCGCCGCTGCCGGATCGCCGCTGACCACGAAATTGTTGGCGAACACCTTGATCGCTTGAAACTGCGTGGTGATCGTCTTGGCCTGAAACGCCACCTGCTGCTGGTCGACTTCGGTGGCGGTGCTGGCGAGGTCGTCGAGCTTGTATTCCAGCGACATCTCGCTGCGGGTCAGCCCGTTCTTGACGAGGTACTCGCTCTCTTCCTTGGTCTTGAGGATCTCGGCAAAGATCTTGGTGAAGGCGCGGAACTCGCGCGCCAGCTTGGTGATCTGCTCCAGCCGGGCCGGATTGGTGGTGCCGCGCATCGAGGCGTCGATCGCCTCCTTCAGGCCGGCTTCCGCCGCGATCGCCGCCTTGCTGTCCTCTTCCTTGCCGGTCGCGACGTAATAGCGCACGAGCGAGCGGTAGGAGAGCAGTTCGCGGTCGATATTGCGGGCAAGGTCGGCTTCCGTGACGCTCTTGCGGTAGGCGGCCACGCCTTCCGCGACATGCTCGAAACCGAACCAGGCGATGCCCATGCTGACGGCGGAAATTGCCAGCGTCACGGCAAATCCGAGCACGATCTTGCCCCGGAAACGCAAGGTGGGGAGGCGGATGGACCGCAAGCCGCCGCGCGCAAAAACCCCCATCCCCTGCCCCCCGTCGATCGATAAAGCCAGCCGGATCGGGGGCCTGCGCCCCCAATCGCTAACAGCAAATTACGGCCAAATGGATAAAGGGGCGTAAATCCGGGCAGGCTCCCCGGGGTTGCAAAGGGTTGCCGGCCTACCCGGCAGCCGCCATGCCCATCATCAAGTCATTGATGCGTCATCGATCACATCCGCGTCCCCGGACGAAAATCCTAGTTGCAAGTTCCGCCTGCGCTGTCTCTAATTAGAACCAATCAAAAAGGTCATCGGGAGGAGTGAGCGTGTCGAAAGTCAATCTGACAGTGAACGGCAAGAAGGTCTCGGTCGATGTCGAGGACCGGACGCTCCTGGTCCATCTGTTGCGGGAAAATCTCAATCTGACCGGCACGCATGTCGGCTGCGATACCAGCCAGTGCGGCGCCTGCGTCGTCCATATCGGAGATCGGACGGTCAAGTCCTGCACCATGCTGGCGGCCCAGGCCGAGGGCGCCGAGATTACAACCATCGAAGGTATCGCCAAGGGCGACGAACTGCACCCGATGCAGGCCGCCTTCCGCGACAATCACGGCCTGCAGTGCGGCTATTGCACGCCCGGCATGATCATGTCGTCGATCGACATCGTGAAGCGCCACAAAGGCCAGAAACTGGACGAAGCCACCGTCCGCCAGGAGCTGGAAGGCAACATCTGCCGCTGCACCGGCTACCACAACATCGTGAAAGCGGTGCTGGACGGGGCCAGCCGCATGTAAGGCGCAGAACGGCTTCCGCTTTCGAATTCAAGCCGCCGCTTTCGATGGAAAGCGACGGAACATCAAAAATCTCCGGTCGGGAGGATCAGGAAAATGGGCGTTGAAGGCATTGGCGCAAGCGTCTTGCGCAAGGAAGACAAGCGGTTCATCACGGGCAAGGGCCGCTATGTCGACGATATCAAGCTGATAGGGCTGACCTACGCCCACTTCATCCGCAGCCCGCATGCCCATGCCAAGGTGAAGGGCATCGACTCCTCCGCCGCGATGAAGATGCCCGGCGTGGTCGCCGTGCTGACCGGCCAGCAGATCGTCGACGACAAGATCGGCAATCTGATCTGCGGCTGGGCCATCACCTCGAAGGACGGCTCACCGATGAAGATGGGCGCATGGCCCGCGATGGCGCCGGAGACGGTGCGCTTCGTCGGTCAGGCCGTCGCGGTCGTGATCGCCGAGACCAAGAACCAGGCCCGCGACGCCGCGGAAGCCGTGGTCGTCAATTATGAGGAACTGCCGGCGGTGGCCGATGTCACGGCCGCGATCAAGCCGGGTGCGCCGCAGCTGCATCCGGAAGCGCCGGGCAACATCATCTATGACTGGCACATCGGCGACGATGCCGCCGTCACCGCAGCCTTCGCCAAGGCCGCCAATGTGGTGAAGCTCGACCTCACCAACAACCGCCTGGCGCCGAATGCGATGGAGCCGCGCGCGGCGATCGCCGAATACGACGCGGCGGAGGAGCACTTCACGCTCTACACGACCTCGCAGAACCCGCACGTCGCCCGCCTCGTGCTGTCGGCGTTCTACAACGTCGCCCCCGAGCACAAGCTGCGGGTGATCGCGCCCGACGTCGGCGGCGGCTTCGGTTCGAAGATCTACATCTATCCGGAAGAGATGGTGGCGCTGTGGGCCTCCAAGAAGATCGGCCGCCCGGTGAAGTGGACCTGCGACCGCACCGAGGCCTTCCTCACCGACGCGCATGGCCGCGACCACGTCAGCCAAGGCCGAGATGGCGTTCGACAAGGACAACAAGATCCTCGGCCTTCGGGTGAAGACCCACGCCAATTTCGGCGCCTATATGTCGCTGTTCTCCTCGGCGGTGCCGACCTATCTCTACGCGACGCTGCTGTCGGGCCAGTACGTCATCCCGGCGATCTATGCCGAGGTGATCGCGGTCTACACCAACACCACGCCGGTCGACGCCTATCGCGGCGCCGGCCGGCCCGAGGCGAGCTATCTGCTGGAACGCATGATGGAGACGGCGGCGCGGCAGCTGAAGGTCGATCCGACCGAACTGCGCAAGAAGAACTTCATCACCTCGTTCCCGTACCAGACGCCTGTGATCATGGCCTATGACGCCGGCGACTTTAACGCCTCGATCGACGCCGCGATGAAGGCGATCGACTATGCCGGCTTCCCGGCCCGCAAGGCCAAGGCGAAGTCGGAAGGCAAGCTGCGCGGCCTCGGCGTGTCCTGCTACATCGAGGCCTGCGGCATCGCGCCGTCGAAGGCGGTCGGCAGTCTCGGCGCCGGCGTCGGCCTGTGGGAGTCGGCCGAAATCCGCGTCAACCCGGTCGGCACCATCGAGGTGCTCACGGGCTCGCACAGCCACGGCCAGAGCCACGAGACGACGTTCTGCCAGCTGATCGCCGAGCGCCTCGGCGTTCCCATCAGCCAGGTCTCGATCGTGCACGGCGACACCGACAAGGTGCAGTTCGGCATGGGCACCTACGGCTCGCGCTCGATCGCGGTCGGCGGCACCGCCATCATCAAGGCGATGGAGAAGGTCGAAGCCAAGGCCAAGAAGATCGCGGCGCACGCGCTGGAAGCGAGCGAGAACGACATCGTCATCGAGAACGGCGAGTTCAAGGTGACCGGCACCGACAAGTCGATCGCGTTGCCGATGGTCGCGCTCGCCGCCTACACCGCGCACAATCTGCCCGACGGCATGGAGCCGGGCCTGAAGGAGACCGCCTTCTACGACCCGACCAACTTCACCTTCCCGGCCGGCGCCTATATTTGCGAGGTCGAGGTCGACGCCGCCACCGGCAAGACCTCGTTCGTGAACTTCGTCGCCGCCGACGACTTCGGGCGCCTGATCAACCCGATGGTCGTCGAGGGCCAGGTCCATGGCGGTCTTGCGCAGGGCATCGGCCAGGCGCTGCTCGAGCACGCGGTCTACGACGCCAACGGCCAGCCGATCACGGCGTCGTTCATGGATTACACCATGCCGCGCGCCGACGACCTGCCGTCGTTCAAGGTGTCGCACACCACGACGCTGTGTCCGAGCAATCCGCTCGGCGTCAAGGGCTGCGGCGAGGCCGGCGCGATCGGCGCTTCGGCCGCCGTCATCAACGCCATCACCGACGCCATCGGCAACAACAAGCTGGAAATGCCGGCGTCGCCCGATCGCGTCTGGCACGCGATTCACGGCTAAGGGGAGCAAGCACCATGTACGAGACCACCTATCAGCGCGCTTCCTCCGTCGATGACGCGGCCGCCCGCTTTGCCAAGGGCAAGGAAGCCAAATATCTCGCCGGCGGCCAGACGCTGCTTCCGGTGATGAAGCAGCGCCTCGCCTCGCCGTCCGACGTGATCGATCTCAGCAAGCTTGCCGATCTGATCGGCTGTTCGGGCACGCCAGGCGGCGTCCGGATCGGGGCAGCGACCACGCATTACGATGTGGCCAGGGATGCCACCATCACCAAGGCGATTCCGGCGATCTGCGATCTCGCGTCGCAAATCGGCGATCCGGCCGTGCGCTATCGCGGCACCATCGGCGGCTCGCTCGCCAACAACGATCCCGCTGCGGATTATCCCGCCGCGGTGCTGGCGCTGAACGCCACCGTCAAGACCAACAAGCGCACCATCGCCGCGGATGATTTCTTCAAGGGCCTGTTCACCACGGCGCTCGAGGACGGCGAGATCATCACCGCGGTCGACTTCCCGCTGGCGGACAAGGCGGGCTACGCCAAATTCCGCCATCCGGCCTCGCGCTTTGCGCTGACCGGCGTGTTCGTGGCGAAAAAAGGCGGCGACGTGCGTGTCGCCGCCGTCGGCGCCTCGCAGAACGGCGTGATGCGGGTTCGGCGCGATCGAGGCGGCGCTGAAGGCGAACTGGTCGGCGAGCGCGATCGACAACGTCAAGATCTCGGCCGACGGGATGCTGAGCGACCTGCACGGCTCATCCGATTACCGCGCCAACCTCGTCAAGGTGATGGCGCAGCGGGCGGTCGCCAACGCCAAGTGATCTCATCTCTCTAAAGCGCGATGAGATCATCATCGCGCTTTAGCTCTCTGTTTGAGCATGATCTTTTCGGAAAACCGCTTCACACTTTGCCGGATCATGCTCCATCCAAGCCATGCATGCGGCGCGCAGCGATGCGCGCCGCAGTCGTTTTGCGCCAAGATTTGCTTGCCAGTGGACGGTTAAGGCGAGACAATTTAGCTAATCAGCTAATTAAGAATTTTAGAGGAAACGCCCCGTGCTCGACAAACCCGCGTCCCACGCCGCCACCAAAACCTCCGGCCCGCTCGCCGGTTTCCGCATCGTCGAATTCGCCGGCATCGGCCCCGGCCCGTTCGCCTGCATGATGCTCGCGGACATGGGCGCCGAGGTGGTGACGCTCGACCGCGTCGGCGCGGCCAAGAACATGAAGTCGGTCGCGGGCCGCGGCCGCAAGGTGGTCGAGCTCGACCTGAAGGACAAGGCCGCGGTGGCGCAGGTGCTCGACCTGCTCGCCGGCGCCGACGCGCTGATCGAAGGCTTTCGTCCCGGCGTGATGGAGCGGCTCGGGCTCGGTCCCGACGTCGTGCTCGCACGCAATCCAAAACTGGTCTATGGCCGCATGACCGGCTGGGGCCAGGAAGGCCCGCTCGCACAAGCTGCCGGCCATGACATCAACTACATCTCGGTGACCGGTGCGCTTGCCGCGATCGGCACCAAGGAGAAGCCGGTGCCGCCGCTCAATCTCGTCGGCGATTTCGGCGGCGGCGCGCTCTATCTCGTGGTCGGCGTGCTCGCCGCGATGCTGGAAGCCGCGAAGTCCGGCAAGGGCCAGGTGGTGGACACCGCGATGTGCGACGGCGCGGCCTCGCTGATGTCGATGTTCTTCGACATGACCGCGATCGGCCGCTGGACCGAAGGCCGCGACCAGAATTTCCTCGATGGCGGCGCGCATTTCTACGGCGTCTACGAATGCTCCTGCGGCAACTTCATCTCGATCGGCTCGATCGAGCCGCAGTTCTATGCGCTGCTGCGCAAGCATGCGGCGCTGACCGATGCCGACTTCGACGCGCAGATGGACCGCAAGGCCTGGCCCGCGCTGAAGGAGAAGCTGACCAAGGTCTTCAAGAGCAAGACGCGCGAGGACTGGTGCAAGATCATGGAAGGCACCGACATCTGCTTCGCGCCGATCCTGACCATGGCGGAAGCGCCGAAGCATCCGCACATGGCCGCGCGACAAGTGTTCGTCGAGCGCCACGGCGTGACCCAGCCCGCGCCCGCCCCGCGCTTCTCGCGCACGCCGTCGGCGATCCGCGAGCCGGAGAAGGTCGAGATTCGGCCAGCTCGTGGGTGCGTGGAAGCGGTAAAGTCGTTGCAATCGTAGGGTGGGTTAGTCGAAGGCCGTGACCCACCATGTCGACCGCGATGAAAGTTGGTGGGCTTACGCTTCGCTAACCCACCCTACGCATCGCGTCAGGCCGCGTGTCGTCCACCTTCAGCACGCCGCGCCGGATCTGGTCTTCCTCGATCGATTCGAACAGCGCCTTGAAATTGCCCTCGCCGAATCCGTCGTCGCCCTTGCGCTGGATGAACTCGAAGAAGATCGGCCCGATCGCATTGGCCGAGAAAATCTGCAGCAGCACCTTGGTGTGGCCGCCGTCGACCACGCCTTCGCCGTCGATCAGAATGCCGTTCTTCTGCAGCCGCGCGACGTCCTCGCCATGCCCGGGCAGGCGCGCGTCGATCTTCTCGAAATAGGTTTCGCGGCGGCGACGGCATGAACGGCAGGCCGGCCTCGCGCAGCGTCTCGATGGTCCGATGGATGTCGCGCACGCCGCAGGCGATGTGCTGGATGCCCTCGCCGTTGTAGATGGTGAGATATTCCTCGATCTGCCCGGAATTGCCGGCGTCCTCGTTGATCGGAATCCTGATCTTGCCGTCCGGGCTGGTCAGCGCGCGCGAGAACAGGCCGGAGGCGCGGCCCTCGATGTCGAAGAAGCGGATCTGGCGGAAGTTGAACAGTTTTGCGTAGAAGCCGGTCCACACATCCATCCGCCCGCGATGGACGTTGTGGGTGAGGTGATCGATGTAATAGAGCCCGGCGCCGGCGGGGCGCGGATCGCGCGCGCCTGTCCATTCGAACTCGTCGTCATAGGCCGAGCCCTTGGCGCCGTAGCGGTCGACGAAATAGAGGAGACTGCCGCCGATGCCCTTGATGGCGGGAACGTCGAGCGTCTTCTCTGCCTGCGAAATGCCGGCCGGCTCGGCGCCGAGCGCAATCGCGCGGTCATAGGCCTGCTTCGCATCGACGACGCGGAACGCCATCGACGGCGCGCAGGGACCGTGCGCGGCGACGAAATCGAAACCGTGCGTGCCCGGCTCCTCGTTGACGAGGTAATTGACGTCGCCCTGGCGGTAGACGGTGATCTTCTTCGTCTTGTGGCGGGCGACCGGCACAAAACCCATCAGGGTGAACAGCGCGTGCAATTCCTGGGGGTTGGGATGCGCATATTCGACGAACTCGAAGCCGTCGGTGCCCATCGGATTGTCGGCCGTGATGGTGGCGGGCGGCGCATCGTGCGGAAACGGACCCATGAGCTGATCTCCCGATAATCGATTTCGATCATTTTCCGCCCAAATCCGCGCAAGGTGCGTGCAAATGAGGGCATATATTGCTACAATGGTGCACGATCCGTGCATCAAATCTGGCATTTTACGCATGATTCAGACCGACGCCTTCGACCTCAAAATGCTGGCCGCGCTGCAGGATGACGGCCGGCTCACCAACCAGCAGCTCGCCGACATCGTCGGCCTGTCGGCCTCGCAATGCTCGCGGCGGCGGATGCGGCTGGAGGAGGAGAAGGTGATCGCCGGCTACCACGCCGATCTGTCGGGCGAGGCGCTCGGCTTCAACCTGATCGCCTTCATCCACATCACGCTCGCCACCCATTCGCCCGACAACGCCAAGAAATTCCGCGCGCTGGTGAGCCGCGTCGCGGAAATCCAGGAAGCCTATTCGCTGACCGGCGACGCCGACTATGTGCTCAAGGTGGTGCTGCGCGATCTCAAGAGCCTGTCCGATCTCGTCAACAACGTGCTGATGCCGCACCAGAGCGTGGCGCATGTGCGTTCGTCGATCGTGCTCGACCGGCTGAAGGAGAGTTCGAAACTGCCGTTATCTGGATAGTCGCTCGTCCCGCAAAGCCGCTTAATAACAGCATGCGGCGCAAATCGAGGGAAATTAGTCATTCGATTTTCTCGATCGATCTGCGATCATCGCTGCAAATCGAATCCGAGCGAGACCATCATGGCCCTGCAACTGCGACCGAACTGCGAATATTGCGACAAGGACCTGCCGCCTCACGCGACCGAGGCGCGCATCTGCTCCTATGAATGCACCTTCTGCGCCGATTGCGCCGACAACAAGCTCGGCAATGTCTGCCCGAACTGCGGCGGCGGTTTTGTGCCGCGGCCGATCCGGCCATCGAAGGAATGGCGGCCGGGCGTCTGCACGGCCAAGCATCCGCCGTCTGACAAGCGCGTGCATCTCAAGTACAGTCTCGAGGACGTCGCCGCGCATTCGGCGCGGCTGAAAAACGTGTCGCCGCAGGATCGATAGACCCTCCACCGTCATTGCGAGCGAAGCGACGGTAGAGTTGCAACCATGCAGACTAATCGCAAATCGTTGGCCGATCGGCTCGCTGTCTTTCCTCGCCTGGGCCTGGCCGACCTGCCGACCCCGCTCGAGCCGATGAAGCGGCTGACAGCGTATCTCGGCGGACCGCGGCTGTGGGTCAAGCGCGAGGATGCCACCGGGCTCGGCTTCGGCGGCAACAAGCTGCGCAAGCTCGACTATGTCCTGCACGAGGCGCTGGCGAAGGGCGCTGACACGATCGTGTCAGGCGGTGTCGTGCAATCGAACAGCCAGCGCCAGGTGGCGGCGGCCGCGGCAAAGCTCGGGCTGGCCTGCCATCTTGCGGTCTATCACGGCCGCCTCGCGCCACCGGCGCCGGAATACAAGACCTCGGGCAACGCGTTTCTCAACCGGCTGTACGGCGCGCAGCTCCATGACGTGCCGTGGACCGGCGACCGCAATGCCGCCATTCGCGCGCTGGTCGATGATCTCGAGGCGAAGGGGCACAAGCCCTTCTTCGTCCCCTACGGCGTTTCGAATGCGCTGGGCGCCGTCGGCTATGCCACGACGATTGCGGAGATCGAAGCGCAGGCGGCACAAATGGGTTTTGCCCCGAGCGCCATCGTGCATTGCACGGGGAGCGCGGGCACGCAGGCCGGTCTGGTCGTCGGCGCTGCCGTGGCCATGCCGGAGACGCGCATCGTCGGCATCGATATCGACGCCGAGCCGGCGCGGGTGCGAGCCGACGTCGTGAAGTTCGCGCGGGAAGCGTCCGACCTGCTCGACGCTCCGCTTCGACGAAGCAAATGTGGAAGTCGTCGCAGGGCATGCGGGGCCTGCCTATGGCGTCCCGCACGAAGCCACGATCGAGGCGATCCGGCTGGCGGGCCGGCTCGAAGCGCTTGCGCTTGACCCCGTTTATTCGGGCAAAGGGCTCGCCGGCCTGATCGCGCTGATCCGCGGGGGGCGCTGGCGCCAAGACGAGGACGTCATCTTCCTTCACACCGGCGGCGCTCCCGCGCTGTTCGCCTATCAGAGCACGCTCGGCATCTAGATTCTCATTCGGCTGGAAGAATCGTCCCTTCGACCTCGCCAAAACCGACGCGAAAACCGTCGCCCTGGCACCAGCCGCGCATCACGAGCGAGTCGCCGTCTTCGAGGAAGGTGCGCTTGATGCCGGCCGCGAGCTCCACCGGCTCGGTGCCGTTCCAGCTGATCTCCAGCAGGCTGCCGCGCTGGTTCTTCTCGGGGCCGGAGATCGTGCCGCTGCCGAGGAGATCGCCGACATTCATGGCGCAGCCTGAGGAAGCATGGTGCACGAGCTGCTGCACCGACGACCAATACATATATTTGAAATTGGTACGGCAGATGCTCTTGGCCTCGTTCATGCCATTCGCGCGCAGCGCCACGTCGAGTTCCATGTCGAAATTGTTCGGCTTCGCCTGCTTGAGATAGGCCAGCGGCTCCGGCTCCTGCGCCGGCCCGTGCAGGCGGAACGGCTCCAGCGCCTCGCGCGTCACGATCCACGGGCTGATCGAGGTCGCGAACGCCTTGGCCTGGAACGGCCCGAGCGGCACATATTCCCATTGCTGGATGTCGCGCGCGCTCCAGTCGTTGAGGATCGTGAAGCCAAAGATCATCTCTTCGGCCTGCGCCTCGGTGAGCATCTCGCCCATCTTCGAGGGCTGGCCGACCACGACGCCCATCTCCAGCTCAAAGTCGAGCCGCTTGCACGGCCCGAAACTGGGCACATCGACATTCGGCGGCTTCAGCTGCCCGCGCGGCCGCTTCACTTTGGTGCCGCTGACCACGACGGTGGAGGCGCGGCCGTTATAGCCGATCGGCATGTGCAGCCAGTTCGGCTGCAGCGCATTGTCCTTGCCGCGGAACATGACGCCGACATTGGTGGCGTGCTCCTTCGATGAGTAGAAATCGGTGTAGCCGGAAACCGCGATCGGCAGATGCAGCGTGACGTCCGCCATCGGCACCAGCGCAAGCGAGCGCAGTTCATCGTTGTCACGCAGTTCCGGATGGTCATGGCGCAACAACTCGCTGATCCGCGCCCGTGTCTTGCTCCACACTTTCGGCCCCAGCGCCATGAAGGCGTTGAGCGACGGCTGCGAGAACACGCCGAGCGGGCCGACGTCGAGCCGGCTGTCCTGTTCGAGCTCCCAAAGGTCGAGCACGAAGTCGCCGATCGCCACGCCAACGCGCGGCGCGAGGCTCCGCTTCGTCGAGAACACGCCGTAAGGCAGGTTCTGGATCGGGAAGTCGGAGGTTGGGGTCGACTGATATGAAGGAGCGGAGTTTGGGGTCGTTGGGGTGGGGCACTACACGAACCTCGGTTGCATCGCGACGAACTCTAACGATTCGTCATTCCGGGATGCGCCGCAAGGCGCAGGCCCGGAATCCATAACCACCATCGTGAGTATGGATTCCGGGCTCGCCGCTGCGCGGCGCCCCGGAATGACGAAGAGAGAAACTTACGGCTTGTTCGGATCGAATCGCTTCTCCAGTCCCTTCCAGCAATCCGAGTAGTCGTCCTGCAACGTCGACGACTTCGCCGCATATTCGGTCACCCGCTGCGGAAAGCGCGTCTCGAACATGAAGGCCATGGTGCCGGTCAGCTTCACCGGCTTCAACTCGCCATTGCTGGCGTGATCGAAGGCCTGGCGGTCGGGGCCGTGCGGCAGCATGCAATTGTGCAAGGACGCGCCGCCGGGGACAAAGCCTTGCGGGCGTGCGTCATAGACGCCGTAGATCAGGCCCATGAACTCGCTCATGATGTTCATGTGATACCACGGCGGACGGAAGGTGTTGTCCGCCACCATCCAGCGCTCCGGAAAGATCACGAAGTCGATATTCGCCGTGCCCGCCGTCTCCGACGGCGAGGTCAGCACGGTGAAGATCGACGGGATCGGGGTGATCGAAGCCGATGGCGCCGACCGGCGAGAAGGTGCGCAGATCATATTTGTACGGCGCGTAGTTGCCGTGCCAGGCGACGACGTCGATCGGCGAATGCTGCAAGCTGTCGTCCTGAACAGCGAGCCGCCCCATTTCACGTAGAGCTCGGTCGGCGTGTCCTTGTCCTCATACGCCGCCACCGGCGTCAGGAAGTCGCGCGAATTGGCGAGGCAATTGGCGCCGATCGGGCCGCGCTCCGGCAGCGTGAAGGCGCCGCCGTAATTTTCGCAGAGATAGCCGCGCGCCGGACCGTTGGGAATCTCGACACGGAATTTCACGCCGCGCGGGATCACCGCGATCTCGCCGGGCTCGATGTCGATGCGGCCGAATTCGGTGACGAGACGCAGATTGCCCTGCTGCGGCACGAACATCAGCTCGCCGTCGGCATTGTAGAAGTTCTGGTCCACCATCGACTTGGTGATCAGGTACATGTGCGTCGCCATGCCGCCTTGGGTGTTGGCGTCGCCGGCCGTGGTCATGGTGTGCACGCCCTGCAGGAAGGTGACGTCACCCTTGGGCAGCGGCGCCGGATCCCAGCGCAATTGCGCGATCGGCAAATCGTATTCATGGCAGGGCGCGGTGCGCCAAAAACCCATGTCGACCTTGGCGAAGCGGCCGGAATGTCTTACCGACGGGCGGATGCGATAGAGCCAGGAGCGCTCGTTGCTGCCGCGCGGCGCGGTGAAGGGCGAGCCGGACAACTGCTCGGCGTAGAGTCCGTAGGCGCAGCGCTGCGGCGAATTCCGTCCCACCGGCAGCGCGCCGGGCAGCGCCTCGGTCTCAAAGCTGTTGCCGAAGCCGGACATGTAGCCCGGCGTGATCTGTGTGGCGCTGCGGCTGATGACGTCAGGCGAGGTGTTGATGTTCATGTCTATCCTCCTCCTTGCAGGGAAGCCCACATTTCGCGGTCGCGCGCGTCGGTCCAGATCACGGGCTCGTCGATTCCGGATGCCTCGTCGAAGGCGCGCGAGACGTTGAACGGCAGGCAGTGTTCATAGATGGCGAATGTCGAGAATTTCGGGTCCATCACCTCGCGCGTCGCCGCCATCGATTCCTTCAAGGTGCGGCCCTTGGCGACCGAGGTTTCGGCGGCGCCATACAGCGACGTGACGAAGTCGCGGGTCATCGCGATGGCATCGCGCACGGTGGCGACGCCCTGCAGCGCGTCGCCGCGGCCGGGTGCGATCGCCTTGGGATTGAAGGCGCGGATTTCGTTCAGCGTCGCCGGCCATTCGCGCAAGTAAGCGTCGCCGCAATAGCAGGCCGAGTGATACTCGATCAGGTCGCCCGACAGCATCACCTCGGCGTCCGGCACCCAGGCGACGATGTCGCCGGAGGTGTGGCCGGCGCCGAGCGACATCAGCCGCACCTCGCGCTTGCCGAGGTAGATGGTCATGTCGGTCTCGAAGGTCAGCGTCGGCCAGGTGAGACCCGGAATGCTTTTCGCGTCCTGGAACAGGCGCGGGAAGCGGCCGTACTCGGAATCCCAGTCCTGCTGGCCGCGCTCCTGGATCAGGCGATAGGTTTCCTGCGAGGCGACGATGCCCTGCGCCTTGTAGGCGGAAGCGCCGAGCACGCGCACGGCGTGATAATGCGACAGCACGACATATTTGATCGGCTTGTCGGTGACGGCGCGCACCCGCTCGATCACCTTGTTCGCCATCGCCGGCGTCGCCTGCGCGTCGAACACCAGGCAGCTATCGTCGCCGACGACGATCGCCGTGTTCGGGTCGCCCTCGGCGGTGAAGGCATAGATATCGGAGCCGATGTCCGAGAAGGTGACCTTCTTCTCCGCCATATCTCCGGTGGATGCGAAACTGACAGCCATTAATTACTTCCCCTTGAGCTTATTGTTGTTGCTGTTGTTGCTGCTGGTTCGCGTCCAGCATGCGGCGTTTTGCCAACGCGATCGCCTCCTTCAGCACGTCGATGTCGCCGATGTGATTGGCGAGCACCAGCACCAGCGCGGCGTCGAGATCGGCGCTCTCGGCCTCGGTCAGGCCGCGATGCGCCTCGACGACGGCGCGAAAGGCGTCGTCGGGCTTTGCAAAGTTGGAGCTGGTCGACAGCGGCATTGCAAAACCCTCAACTGAGACCGCAGGCGCGCGCCAGCGCCGCATCGATGCTCGCCCGCGTCGGTTGCCGGAAGCGCGCGGCGACGTAGCCATCCGGCCGCAGCAGATAGGTGGCCCCTGGCTCGACGTCATAACGCTTGCCGGCCAATCCCGCCGCGTCGATCAGTCCATCTTCGCCGCCGACGCGGATGGTGCCGACGCCTTCGGGCGCGTCGACTGTCTTACCATTGCCAAACGTCAGCAGCGTGAAGCGCGTTCCCTTGCGGATGAAGGCCTCGGTGAGGAACATCGGATTGCCTTGCCGGTCCGCCACCGGCGCATCCGGCATCGACGTTCCCGGCCGCGGGCCGCCGCGCCAGCTATCGGCATCGGCAGTCGACAGCGGCGTGTCATAGACCGACGGCACCGACAGCCGGCCGCCATTGACCATGCGCTTGCCGAACTCGGTCTCTTTCGCGAGCGACAGCACCGCCTTGCGCAGCCGCGCTTCCTGCTGCGTCACCGGCGCCATGAAATCGGTCGAGCGCGTCGACTCGCGGATATTCTCGTCGGCCGCCGCACTGCGCTCGGTGTGATAGGTCTCCAGCAGGTTTTCCGGCGAACTCCCGCGCAACACGCGGTCGAGCTTCCAGGCGATATTCTCGGCGTCCTCCAGCCCGGAATTGGCGCCGCGTGCGCCGAACGGCGAGACCTGATGCGCGGAATCACCGGCAAAGATCACGCGGCCATGGACGAAGCGGTCCATGCGCCGGCACTGAAACTTGTAGAGCGAGATCCATTCGAAATCGAACTGCTCATGGCCGAGCATGCGCGCGATCCGCGGCGGCTACGTTTTCCGGCTTCTTTTCGATGGCGGGATCGGCGTCAGGGCGAAGCTGCAGATCGATGCGCCAGACATCGTCGGGCTGCTTGTGCAGCAGCGCCGAACGGCCGGCATGGAACGGCGGATCGAACCAGAACCAGCGCTCGGTCGGGAACGCCGCGGTCATCTTGACGTCGGCGATCAAAAACTGGTCCTCAAACACCTGGCCGGAAAATTCCGCCCCGACCATCTGCCGCAGCGACGAGCGCGCGCCGTCGCAGGCGACGACATATTGCGCGTGCAGACTGTAGGAGCCTTCCGGCGTATCGATCGTCAGCGCCACGTGATCGTTGCGCCGCTCGAGCGCGGCCACCTTGTTGCGCCAGCGCAGATCGACGTCCGGCAAATGCGCGATGCGGTCGACCAGATAGGCCTCGGCGTAGAACTGCTGAAGGTTGATGAAGGCCGGCCGCTTGTGGCCTTCCTCCGGCAGCAGGTTGAACTGATAGAGCTGCGAGGCGCCGTGAAAAATCTTGCCGACGCTCCACACCACGCCCTTGTCGACCATGCGGTCGCCGACACCGAGCCGGTCCCAGAATTCCAGCGAGCGCTTTGAGAAGCAGATCGCGCGCGAGCCTTCGCCGATGCGGTCGGCATCGTCGAGCAGCACGACCTTTTGGCCGCGCTGGGCCAGATCAATGGCGAGCGACAGCCCGACCGGTCCTGCGCCAACCACCACGACGGCATGTTCCGCCGGACTCGCCGACGGCCGATCCTGGTCGGGATGGCGACGGTATCCGAACTGGACTTTGCTTGGCGCCATGGATTTGCTCTGGCCAAAGGCCGGCGGGCCTGTTAATTAGTCGCATGTGCAACTATCTTAAACTCCGTCCGCGGCCCGCCGTCAACTCAAATTGGAGCCGTTCTTGGCCAAGGCCCAGCTGAACGAGACGATACCTGCCCCGCGCGACGAAAGCGCGGCGCGGAAGAGCGCGCGTCTCGATCTCTTCAGGTTCGTGCCGTTCCGCCTCAACCGGCTGGCTGCCGAGGTTTCGAGCGCGCTCGCAGCCGAATACGGCGAGCGCTACGGCCTCGACATCCCCGAATGGCGTGTGCTGGCCACGCTCGGCTTCCGCAAGGACGCCTGCAGCGCGCAATATGTCGCCGAGTGCACGCGGACGCACAAGTCGACCATCAGCCGCGCGGTGACGGCGCTGATGAAGCGCCAGATCGTCGAGCGCGTCGAGAACGAGAACGACCGCCGCGAATTCCGCTTGCGCCTGACCCGCAAGGGCCGCACCCTATACGAGGAGCTGTTTCCGCGCCTGCAGCAGCGCGAGCAGGAAATCTTGGCCGGCCTCTCGGCGCAGGAACGCCGCGACTTCGCGCTGCTGCTCGGCAAGCTCGAGGCAAGCCTCGGCCTGGTGCAGACCAGCGAGGAAGCCGACGCCAAAGAGGCGTACTGACCGGCTTACTTCACCGCCGTCACCACGATCTCCACGATGTGCGGCGGTTCGAGATCGACGCCGATGCAGGCGCGCATCGGCGGATTTTTCATGTCGACCCACTCGTCCCAGGCGCGGTTCATCTCGGCCTTGCGCTTGATGTCGGTGATGTAGACGATGGCCGAGAGAATCTTGCTCTTGTCGGTGCCGCACAGCGCGAGGCTCTCGTCGATGCGGGCGAGCGCCTTGACGCTCTGCTCATACATCGAGGGGCTGACCGGATCGGGCGCGACCGCGACGGTGAAAACGAGATCGTCATGCGCGACCGCACGGCTGCGGGTGGGCGTGAGACCGGCAAAGCGCGTGATCATGGGTCGTCTCCGGTTGGTTTTTCAGGTAAGCCTTAGCGTGCCCTCAACCCGCGTCGCGATGCGCGCTTAAGGGTTACCGAGTGCTTGGCGATGACAGGGAAATAATTGTCGCCCGATCCCGCATCGATCGCCTCCTGCAGGATCGTCCCCATCAGCTCGGCGCCGCGAAGCTTCAGTCCGGCATCGCCGGCCAGTTCCAGCGCATAGGAAAGATCCTTCAGCGCATATTCGGTCGAGAACGCGCGCTCCGGAAACACGCCGGGCAGGATCGCCTTCATGCCGTGGTTGCGCAGCGCAAAGCTGTCGGCCGAGCCCTTGGACAACGTCTCCAGCAGCAGCTTTGGATCGACACCGGCCGCCTTCGACACCGCCACCGCCTCGGACAGCGCGTTGACCGTCTCGAACAGCACCATGTTGTTGAGGATCTTCGTCACCTGCCCCGCGCCGACATCGCCGCAATGGGTGACGTCGGTGGCAAAGCAGCGGATCAGCGGCTCGATCTCGGCGTAGAGCGCGGCTGTCGTACCGACCATGACGCTGAGCGTGCCGTCCTGCGCCGCCTGCCGCGTGCGCGCGATCGGCGCATCCGCCCACGAGGCGCCCTTCGCCGCCAGCTGTTTGGCGAATTCGCGGGTCTGGCTGACCGAGGACGTGCCGAGATCGACGATGACCTGTCCCGCGCGGATATTCTTCAAAATGCCGTCGCCCTCGAACACCGCGCGCACATGTTTGGCGCTGGGCAGGCACAGGAAGACGAGATCGCTCTGCTTCAGCACATCGGCAACCGAAGCCGCGATCTCGGCGCCTTCGCCGCGCAGCCGCCCAGCGGCTCGGCGGCGAGATCGAACGCCAGCACCTTGCGGCCGCTCTTCTTCACGAGGTTGCGGCAGATCGGCTCGCCCATCACGCCAAGGCCGATGAAGCCGATGGTCTTGTAGTCGGTCATCTGCTTCTAGAACTTTTTGTTTGACGCGTTTTCTTCACGCGAACCGGCACCCACTTCGCTTGAAAACGCTATGTTATTGACGAACGACCGCGACGGCGCCAGATGCAGCGCAAAGGCGTCGACCTTGTCGCTGGCGCGCGGATAGATCTCGCTCACGATCGGATCGTGGCCGGGAATGAAGCGGTCGGGATGGCCGGCCAGCCGCTCGACGATTTCCCAGCCCGTCGCCATGTCGCCGACATTGTAGACGATCGGGAACGGGCTCCTCTTCTGCAGGTTCGCGTAGTAATGCGCGGCGTCGGACGCCAGCACCACCGGCCCGCGCGCGGTTTCGACCCGCACCACCTGCAAGCCATCGGAATGGCCGCCGACGCGATGCACGGTCACGCCCGGCGCAATCTCGCCGTCGCCGGAATGAAAGGTGACGCGCTCGCCATAGACATGACGCACCATCAAGGTGACGTGCTCGACCGAAAACGGATGGCGCAGCATGCCGTTGCACATGCAGCGCCCGGTCGCATAGCTCATCTCGCGGTCCTGCAGATGGAAGCGCGCGTTCGGGAAGCGGTCGAGATTGCCGGCGTGGTCGTAATGCAGATGGGTGACGATGACGTCGCGGATAGCGTCGGCCTTGACGCCGAAGCGCTCCAGCGCATCCACCGGATTGAGCGTCAGCTTGCGGGCGCGCGCCTTGGCCTCCTCCGCGTTGAAGCCGGTGTCGACCAGGATGTCGCGCCCGCCGCCCCGGATCAGCCAGACGAAATAGTCGAGATCCTGCGCCGTGGTGTCATGCGGATCGGGGGCCAGGAAGTTCATGTGAGGCGTGCGCGGCGACATGGTGGCGTAGCGCAGGGCGTAGATTTCGTAGGCGTTTCCCATGGGCATTGCTTTTTTGATTGCTTGATGAGGGCGGGCCGCCGCACCAAGCCATTGTGACAGGCAAAGGTCAAACCGCGCCCGCGCATGTCAGGCGTGTGACCGCACGGCCCTGTAATGTGAGGGCAATCACATTGATTTGGCAGGGCTATCCGGCCGGGAACCGGCTTGCGCTTGCGCGGCAGCTGACGCCTGCCCGCCGAGCGCGCCTTTATTCCGGCGGCGCTCGATAATTTTGTCGCGATGAATTGTCGCAATTAACAGTGGCGCGGCAAGCGGTTGACGCTGCGACGGCCGGGTTTGATAATCGCCTTTTCGTCGAGTAAGGTCGCCGCGGCGCAAGCTGGATCGGCGCCTTTTGGGCTGGACCGCCGCCGTTATGAAAATCCGCGTATTGCTTCTCTCCCTGCTCCTCTCGGTCGCCTCGGCCGTGCCGTCGCTGGCCGCCGGCGAGCGCCTCGCGCTTGTCATCGGCAACGCGAAATATCCCGACGCCGAAGCGCCGCTGCGCGAACCGATCAACGACGCGCGCGACATCGCCGACGAGCTGAAACGCGACGGTTTTACCGTCGATATCGGCGAGAACCTGACCGGCGACCAGATGCGCCGCGCCTTCGAACGCCTCTACGGCAAGATCAAGCCCGGCTCGGTCGCGCTGATTTTCTTCTCCGGCTTCGGCATCCAGTCCGCCCGCCAGAGCTACATGATCCCGGTCGATGCCCAGATCTGGACCGAGCCTGACGTGCGCCGCGACGGCTTCAGCCTCGAAAAGGTGCTGGGCGAGATCAACAGCCGCGGCGCCGGCGTCAAGATCGCGCTGATCGACGCCTCCAGGCGCAACCCCTTCGAGCGGCGGTTCCGCAGCTTCTCCGCCGGGCTTGGCGCCCGTCATCGCGCCCAACGGCACGCTGGTGATGTATTCGGCGGCGCTGTCCTCGGTGGTCGCCGACAATGGCGGCGATCGCAGCCTGTTCGTGCGGGAATTGCTCAAGGAAATCCGCGTTCCCGACCTGATGGCCGAGGAAACGCTGAACCGCACCCGGGTCGGCGTCACCCGCGCCTCGCGCAGCGAGCAGGTGCCGTGGATTTCGTCCTCGCTGGCAGAGGATTTCTCGTTCATTCCGGGCGGTACGGGCGCGCGTCCGTCGGCGCCACCGCCCCCGGCACGGGTCGACACCCCGCCGCCGCCCCCACCGGTGCAACAGACCACGGCACCGCCGCCACCTCCGCCGCCCCCGCCTCCGGCACAGACCACTCCGGCGCAAACCACCCCGGCGATTCCGCCGCCGCCGAAGCAGATCGAGGTCAACATTCCGCCTCCCCCGCCTCCGCCGCAGCAGCAGCCGGCGAAGACGGAGGTCGCGCTGGCTGACGACCCGACCATCAAGAGCCTGACCGCCAAGCTGAACGACAATCCGGACGATTCGGCAGCGCTGTACCGGCGCGGCCAGGTCTATGCCAGCAAGGGCGCCTACGATCTCGCCATCAAGGATTTCAACAATTCGCTGCGGCTCAATCCGAAGGACGTCGAGGCCTATAACAACCGCTGCTGGGCCCGCACCGTGATCGGCGACCTGCAGGCGGCGCTGAAGGATTGCAACGAGGCGCTGCGGCTGCGGCCGAATTTCGTCGACGCGCTGGACAGCCGCGGGCTGCTCAACCTCAAGAGCGGCCAGACCAAGAACGCGATCGCCGATTTCGATGCGGCGCTGCGGATCAATCCGCGGCTGACCTCCTCGCTGTACGGCCGGGGGCTGGCCAAGAAGCGCAACGGCTCGATGTCCGAGGGCGATCTGGATATTGCCAATGCCAAGGCGATGGATCCGAATATTGTCAAGGAATTCGCCGATTACGGGGTGCAGTGACGTCATTTGAGGCGACGCCGCCTTCGAACCCCGGGCAGGCGCCGTAGACTAAAGAACATCAACGCCGTGACCGGTCAGGTCCGGCCGTCCATTTGGTAAGCTGATTTGGAACCGCGCGGGCTGCGCAGGAGGGACTGACAATGGCAAAGCTTTCAGGAACCAGGAGTTTGACCGCAATCGCCGCGATCGTGACCGTCGGCACGGCGCTTTCCTTTGGCGTCGGCGCGGCGCTGCGCCGCTGACGAGGTCACGGAAGACCAGATCCTCAAGGCGCTGACCCCGGCCAAGAAGGCGCCGCTGACCCGCGGCCTGTCGGCCGGTGGACCCGCCGAGCCCGCCGCCAACCCCGCCGAAACCAAGTTCGTCTCGACCGTCCGCGGCCGCACCACCCGTTCGCTGTCGCAGAGCGAGCGCGAGGAAATCGCCGCCATCGTCAAGGACAAGCCGAAGATCGATCTGGAGATCACCTTCGACTACAACTCGGCCGACATCAGCGCCAAGTCGATCCCCTCGGTGCAGGCGCTCGGCCGCGCGCTGACCAATGCCGAACTGAAGGGCTCGACCTTCGTGGTCGCCGGCCACACCGATGCGGCGGGCGGCGAAGAGTATAACCAGAGCCTGTCGGAGCGCCGTGCCGACGCGATCAAGAAGTATCTGGTCGACAAATACGGCATCAACGGCAGCGACCTCGTCACCGTCGGCTACGGCAAGAGCAAGCTGAAGGATGCCAGCCAGCCGCTCGCGGAAGCCAACCGCCGCGTGCAGGTGGTGAACATGGAAAACAAGACCACCGCGCAGAAGTAAGCTTTAAGCCGACTGGCGTGGTGCTTTCCCGTACTTCAAGACAAAGCCTCCGTCCGGGCCGACCCCGAACGGAGGCTTTTTGCACGCCACACCGGCGGTTTGCCGCGGCCGGATGGTATCCACAGCGCGGCAAAACGCGCTAACATA
The DNA here is from genome assembly GCA_963726865.1 of uncultured Alphaproteobacteria bacterium. Classification (GTDB taxonomy): domain Bacteria; phylum Pseudomonadota; class Alphaproteobacteria; order Rhizobiales; family Xanthobacteraceae; genus Bradyrhizobium. Next base: position 24,604 of record CAVSEE010000025.1, read on the forward strand.
GGCCGCCTGCCAAGCGCTGCGGCGACGTCCCACACGAATTTGGTCCTGGAATGATCCGGCGATGAAGCCACTCACCGAATATATCAAGCCTGCGCTCACAGGACTGTTCTTCGTCGTGCTGCTCGGAGGCTACTACTGGTGGGAGCACCGCCCTCACCACGAGAAGCCGGAGACGACGGGCCAGGCGCTCGTCGTCGTCGCCAAGACCGTCAATGCCTGCTTCTCCGACATGGTGCGGGTGACCGGCTTCATCGTGCCCAAGCGCGAGGCCGTGGTCGGCGCCGATCAGGAAGGCTCCAAGGTCACCGACCTCTTCGTCCGCGAAGGCGACATCGTCACCGACAACCAGGAACTGGCGCGCCTGTCGGCGCCGCAGCAGCAGCCGGGCCAGCAGCAACAGCAAAGCCGCGGTCCGGTCTCGCTGCGCGCCCCGGCCGCAGGCCTCGTCACCGAGGTCCGCACCATCGTCGGCGCGCCCGCCTCGCCGCAGGCCGGCCCGATGTTCCGCATCGCCGTCAACAACGAGATCGAGCTCGATGCCGAAGTGCCGAGCGTCCACATATTGAAGCTCAATGCCGGCGCGACCGCCCGCATCAGCCGCGATGGCGCGCCTGATCTCGTCGGCCGCGTCCGCCTGGTGTCGCCGCAGATCGACCGCACCAGCCAGCTCGGCAAGGTCCGGATCGCGCTGACCAGCAATCCGTCGCTCAAGGTCGGCATGTTCGCGCGCGCCAATATCGACGCCAAGCGCTCTTGCGGCGTCGCGGTGCCTCATACCGCGATCGACCGCCTCACCGTCCAGGTCGTGAAGAACGGCAACACCATCGAAACGCGCAAGGTACGCGTCGGGCTGTCGTCGGAAACCTCGACCGAAATCCTTGAAGGCCTCGACGTCGGCGAAATCGTCGTGGCCGATGCTGGCACGTCGCTGCATGACGGCGACCAGATCAAGACCATGTTCGCTGATGAAATTGATCGAGTGCGGGTACGCTGATGGCTCTCAATATTTCCGCTTGGTCGATCCGCAATCCGCTGGCACCGATCGTCTTCTCGATCATCCTGCTGGTGCTCGGCTGGGTGTCATTCACCAAGCTCGCGGTGACGCGGCTGCCCTCGGCCGACATCCCCGTGATCTCGGTGGCGGTCTCGCAATTCGGCGCCGCGCCTTCCGAGCTTGAAGCGCAGGTCACCAAGACCATCGAAGACGGCGTCTCCGGCGTCGAGGGCGTGCGCCACATCTCCTCCTCGATCACCGACGGCCTGTCGGTGACCACCATCCAGTTCGCGCTGGAGACCAACACCGACCGCGCGCTCAACGACGTCAAGGACGCGGTGACGCGCGTGCGCGCCAACCTGCCGCAGAACGTCACCGAGCCGCTGATCCAGCGCGTCGACGTGATCGGCCTGCCGATCGTCACCTATGCCGCGATTTCGCCCGGCAAGACGCCGGAGCAGCTCTCCTATTTCGTCGACGACGTGGTCAAGCGCGCGCTGCAGGGCGTGCGCAACGTCGCCCAGGTCGAGCGCATCGGCGGTGTCGAGCGCGAGATTCTGGTCTCGCTCGATCCCGACCGGCTGCAGGCCGCGGGCCTCACCGCCGTCAATGTCAGCCAGATCCTGCGCGGCACCAATGTCGACGTCGCCGGCGGCCGAGCCGAAATCGGCAAGAACGACCAGGCGATCCGTACGCTCGCCGGCGCCAAGACGCTGAACGAGCTTGCCGGCACCATGATCCCGCTGTTCTCCGGCGGCGAGGTCCGGCTCGACGATCTCGGCACCGTCACCGACACCATCGCCGACCGCCGCACCTTCGCCCGCTTCAACGGCGAGCCCGTGGTGGCGCTCGGCATCAAGCGCTCCAAGGGCGCTTCCGACGTCGTGGTGGCCGCCGCCGTGCAGAAGCGCATCGACGCGCTCAAGATCGCCTATCCCGACGTCGACCTGAAGCTGATCGACACCTCGGTCGATTTCACCAAGGGCAACTATGAGGCCGCGATCTCGACGCTGTTCGAAGGCGCCGTGCTCGCCGTCATCATCGTGCTGCTGTTCCTGCGCGACATCCGCGCCACCATCATCGCCGCCGTCTCGCTGCCGCTGTCGATCTTCCCGGCATTCTGGGCGATGGACATATTGGGCTTCTCGCTCAACCTGGTTTCCTTCCTCGCCATCACGCTGTCGACAGGCATCCTGGTCGACGACGCCATCGTCGAGATCGAGAACATCGTGCGTCACATGCGCATGGGCAAGTCGCCCTACCGCGCGGCGCTGGAAGCTGCCGACGAGATCGGCCTTGCCGTGATCGCGATCTCGCTGACGATCATCGCGATCTTCGCGCCGGCCAGCTTCATGTCCGGCATCGCGGGCCAGTTCTTCAAGCAGTTCGGCATCACGGTGTCGGTGCAGGTGTTCTTCTCGCTGCTGGCGGCGCGCTTCGTCACGCCGATGCTTGCGGCCTATTTCATGAAGGACAACCACCACGAGGATCCGCCGCCCGGCTTCATCCTGAATAATTACCACAGGCTCGTGACCTGGTCGGTGCGGCACTACTTCATCACCATCCTGATCGGCTTCGGCGTTTTCGCCGCCTCGATCTGGAGCATCACGCTGCTGCCGCAGGGCTTCCTGCCGGCGCAGGACACCGCACGTTCGCTGCTGGCGCTTGAACTGCCGCCCGGCACGCAGCTCGCCTACACCGAGAAGGTCACCGAAGAGATCGTCGCGCGCCTGCGCAAGCGGCCCGAAGTGAAGAACGTGTTCGTCGACGGCGGCCGCGTTCCGCCCGGCACGCTGGAAGTCCGCCGCGCCGCGCTGATCGTCAATTACACGCCGAAGACCGAGCGCAAGATCACCCAGCGCGAGCTGGAGCTCTCGATCAGCAACGAGCTCACCAACGTTCCGGACATTCGCTACTGGTTCCTCGACGAGAACGGCCTGCGCGCGATATCGCTGGTCGTGACCGGCATCGACAGCAACATCGTCAGCAACGTCGCCAGCGAGCTGGCGACGCAGATGAAGCGCATTCCGACCATCGCCAACGTGATCTCGGAAACTTCGCTCGACCGGCCCGAACTGCGGATCCGGCCGCGCGCCGAACTTGCCGGCACGGCTCGGCGTCTCCACCGAAAGCCTGTCGCAGACCATCCGCGTCGCCACCATCGGCGACGTCGGGCCGGCGCTGGCGAAATTCGACGCCGGCGATCGCCAGATTCCGATCCGCGTCCAGCTCGAGGACTCCGCGCGCGGCGATCTCTCGATGCTGCAGCAATTGCGCGTGCCGCTCGGCCAGCGCGGCGAGCGCGGCGGCGTGCCGCTTTCGGTCGTCGCCGACATCCAGCTCGACCAGGGCCCGACCAGCATCAACCGCTACGACCGCGAGCGGCAGGCCACCGTCGCCGCCGACCTCGTCGGCAATGCCGCACTCGGCAACGCCACCAAGGCGATCTACGACCTGCCCGTGATGAAGAGCCTGCCCAAGGGCGTGAAGGTCAGCCCGTCGGGCGACGCCGAAAGCCTCAACGAGCTCTCCGAAGGCTTTGCCACCGCGATCACAGCCGGCCTGATGATGGTCTATGCGGTGCTGGTGCTGCTGTTCGGCACCTTCCTGCAGCCGCTCACCATCCTGTTCTCGCTGCCGCTGTCGATCGGCGGTGCGGTCGGCGCGCTGCTGCTCACCGGCAAGCAGCTGACCACGCCGGTGTGGATCGGCATGCTGATGCTGATGGGCATCGTCACCAAGAACGCCATCATGCTGGTGGAGTTCGCCATCGAGGCGATCCGCGAGGGCAAGACCCGCGAGGAAGCGATGATCGACGCCGGCATGAAGCGCGCTCGCCCGATCGTGATGACCACGATCGCGATGGTCGCCGGCATGATGCCTTCGGCGCTGGCGGTCGGCGCCGGCGGCGAGTTCCGCTCGCCGATGGCGCTGGCGGTGATCGGCGGCCTGCTGTTCTCGACGGTGCTGTCGCTGGTGTTCGTGCCGGCGATGTTCATGCTGATGGACGATATCGGCGCCCTGATCTGGCGCTTCGGCAAGCGCCTGATCGTCTCGCACGGCGAGGACGAGGAGCCGCCGTCCGGGCATCATCACGAGGCCCCGCCGGCCAGAGGCCCGCCCCCGATGCCGCCGCGCGGCGCACCGGCGGAGTGAGAACTACTCGTTCCGTGCCACCGCCGTCAGCTTGTTTAGATTGTTGAGCAGGATGCGGCCGCGCTGCAGATCCAAAATGCCGTCCTTGCGCCAGAGCTGGAGCTGGCGGTTGACGCTTTCGCGGGCGGCGCCGACGAAGACGCCGAGCTGCTCCTGCGAAATATGAACCTCGGAACCGAAATCGGCGGCCAGCGCGCAGAGCCGCCGCGCCAGCCGCACCGGCAAGGGCTGCAGCATGGATTCCTCCATGCGCTCGCTCTGCCAGCGGATGCGCTGGCACAACAGCATGATGATCTTGATGGCGACCTTCGGCTCGCGCTCGAGGAAGCTCAAAAAATCCTCGCGGCGGAGCACGAACAGTTCGGTCGCTTCGCCCGCGGCGGCATCGGCCGAGCGATTCTGGCCGTCCATCACGGCAACCTCGCCGAAGAGATCGCCGGGGCCCATGAAGTTCAGCGTCAGCCTGCTACCATCGGACGCACCGGTCTCGATCCGGATCTGGCCGCGGCGCACCCCGAACAGGGCATCGCCAGCGTCGCCCTTCTGGAACAGAACCTCGCCGGGAGCCATTTGCTGGGTATGGCAAAGCCCGGCGATCCGCTGCAGCTCGTCGGCGCCGAGGTCCGCAAACATCGGATTCATCTTCAAAATGACCGCAAATTCGGCCTGTTTACTCATGGCAATGCCTTTTCAGTCCGGCTCTCGGGAATCGACCTGTCGCATGGTTCGGGTGCCGGGAAGTGTGCCATAAGTCACATATCTTTGCAGTCCCCCCGTATTATTTTTGCCTCCTTTGAGCCCGCCGCCTGATCCGCGGTAAGCTCGCCACTGGCTGTCTGGAACGTCGGAAATGAGAACTCTGAAAATCGCAGGCGCCACCATCGCAGCCGTGATCGTCGTGATCGCGCTGCTCTTGATCGTCGGCGTCCCCTCCTCCTTCCTGACCTCGACCATTCAGGAGCGGGTCGAGCGCGAGACCGGCTACAAGCTCACCATCAATGGCTCGACCAGGATCGGCATCTGGCCGTCTCTCAACGTGACAATGAAGGACGTCACGCTGTCCGATCCGAAGGACAGAGACATCACCAATCGCCTGACCGCCGCCAGCATCGAGGCCGAGGTCACGCTCGCCAGCGTCTGGTCCGGCAAGCCCGAGATCAGCGAGCTCGTCATCGTGCGCCCGGTTCTGAACATGCCGCTGCAGCGCGAGCGCGCGCGCGAGGCCAATGCGGGCAAGCTCGGAGGCGGCGCGGCGGCCTTTTCTGTGGAGCATGTCGTCGTCACCGGCGGCACGGTGGTGTTCTCCAACCTGCGCGACCGCGTCGAAAGCAAGATCGAGGGCATCAACGCCGACGCCATCATGACGGATGACCGCAAGCTGCGGATATCAGGCAATGCGCGCACCGGCGAGCATCCGCTGAAATTCGACGTCAAGGCGACGGCGCCGGTGCCGCCGCTGGAGCGGCAGAACATCCCGACCGAATTCAACATCGATGCGCCGGGCCTGCTGCCATCAGCGCTCACCGGCAAGGCGGAGCTGCGGCTGAACGGAACGGTGATCCAGATCAACGGCCTCTCCGGCATGTTCGGTGACGGCGCCTTCAACGGCTGGGCCTCGGTCGACGTCGCGAGCAAGCCGCTGGTCAAGCTCGATCTCGACTTCCACCGGCTGAGCGTCGCGATGGCGAAAGACGCGCCGAGTTCCGCGAAGGCGCCGTGGAGCAATGCGACCATCAACCTCAACGGACTCAACTACGTCGACGCCCAGGCGCGCATCTCCGCCGCGCAGCTCAATCTCGGCGACACGCAATTCGCGCCGGCCGCGATCGAGGCCAATCTCGCGAGCGGCGTGCTGAAGCTGCGCGTCGCCAATCTCGGCACCTATGGCGGCCAGGCCAATGTCGACCTCACCGTCGATGCCTCCACGGCGAGCCCCAGCTACACGCTGCAGAGCGATCTCGTCGGCGTGCGCGCGTTGCCGCTGCTGCAAAGCGCGGCCGATTTCGACAAGCTCGACGGCAAGATGCAGGCCAAGATCGCCGTGCGCTCGACCGGCAACAGCCAGCGCGCGATCATGACCAACATGAGCGGCACGGTGTTCGTGCTGTTCCAGGATGGCCAGCTCCGCGGGATGAACGTCGCGCAGATGATCCGCTCGCTGACCGCCTCGCCGCTCAACGGCTGGCAGGAGAACGGCCAGCAGGCCACCGACCTCAGCCAGCTCTCCGCCTCCTTCAAGATCGACAAGGGCCAGGCCACGACCTACGACCTCAACCTGGTCGGCCCGCTGGTCAAGGTGACCGGCGTCGGCACCATCGACCTCGGCACCAAGCAGATGGGTTTCCGCGTCGAGCCGAAACTGGTGATGACCACCGAAGGCCAGGGCCGCACCTCCGATCCCGTCGGCTTCGGCATTCCCGTCATCATCGACGGGCCGTGGTCGGAGCCGCGGATCTATCCGGAGATGAGCGGCATCCTGGAGAACCCGGATCAGGCCTACGCCAAGCTGCGCGAGATGGGCAAAGGCCTGTTCGGCAAGGACGGCGCCGGCCTCACGCAGGCGCTCGGCGGCTTGCTCAGCGGCATCCAGCAGGGCGGCGCCTTGCCGGGTCTGCAGCAAGGCGGCGCGGCGCCGGGCCAGCAGCAGCAGAGCGGCGCAGCCCCCGGCGGCACGGCGCAGCCCAACGCGCTCGGCGGCGATCTCGGCGCGACCATCGGCAATTTGCTGCAGCAGGGCCTCAGTGGGCTCAACCAACCCGCACAACCGGGCCAGCCGCAGGCAGCTCCGGCCCAGCCGCAGCCGCAGGCCCAGACCGGCGCTCGCTCGCAGGGCCGCAGCATCCCGGCGCCTGACGCCAACCCGGCCCCGCTGCCGCAGGCGCAGACGGCCTCCCCGCCGCCGGCCGCCAGCGAGGCTGCCCCCGCCACCACGGAAAGCCAGCCGATGAACGATGTGCTGCGGCAGCTCTTCAACCGCTGAATGCCTGAGAATCCGGCCGAATTGCCCACAATCCGGGCTAACCATGCCGGGCAATAGCCGGCCTGTTCCCTCGATCTGTGCTAAAATTCGACAGGTGAGGCCGCTGCCCAATTGCAACCTGCGGCTCCCTTTCGATTGGCAGCCGATGCGCGCGGTGTTGACGCCGCGCCCGAGGGTTTGATGGACGCGGTCAAGGACAAGAGCTGGTTCATGCGCGGCGGCCTGTTCGCCAAGTATGTGATCTCGCTGGTCGGCCTCGTCGTGTTCGTGCTCGCCGTCAACGGGCTGATGGAAACCTGGATCGGCTATCGCGCCACCCGCACCACGCTGATCGACGGCATGGCCGAGAAGGCCGAGGCGACCTCGCGCCGCATCGAGCAGGCGATGAACGACCTCGACCGCCAGACCAGCTGGGTGACCCGTGCGAGCGCCACCAAGATGGACAGCGCCGGCAGGGTCGACAACGCCGCCACGCTGGAACAGCATCGCACCGACTACGTGCAGCTGCTCAACCAGGTGCCGTCGGTCAGCCAGATCTCCTTCATCTCCGCGCAGGGCCGCGAGGAGCTGCGGCTGTCGCGCACGGGCGGCATCTCCTACGGCAGCACCGTGGATTTCTCCCGCGACGTCCGCTTCACCGAAACGCTGGCGCGCGGCGCCACCAGTTTCTCGCAGGTCTATTTCCGCGACAACCGGCCCTTCATCTCGATGACCATGGCGCACACCGGCTACAGCGGCGCCGGCGTCGGCGTCAGCGTGGCCGAGATCGATCTGCGCTTCCTCTCCGACTATCTCGGCGACGCCCAGGTCGGCCGCAACACCATTGCCTATGTCGTCGATCCCCAGGGGCTGGTGATGGCGGCGTCCAGCAAGGGGCCGGACATCGACAAGGACCTCTCGGCGCTGACGCAGGTCGCAGCCGCGCTTGCCGGTTCGCGCCCGGCGACCGGCACCGACTGGAACGGTCACGCCGTGCTGACCGCCTCCAGGGGCGTGCCGAACTTCAACTGGCAGGTGTTCTTCGAGCAGCCGACCGCGCAGGCGCTGACGCCGATCCGCGACCAGCTGGTGCGCATTGCGCTGCTGATCGGCCTCGGCCTGTTCGTGGCGATGCTGGCGGGCACGGTGCTGGCGCGGCGCATGCTGATCCCGATCACGGCGCTGTCGTCCGGCGCGCGGCTGCTCGGCGAAGGCAAGTTCGGCCATCGCATCGAGGTGAAGACCAAGGACGAGCTGGAAGAGCTCGCCGGGCAATTCAACAGCATGGCCTCGCAGCTGCAGGAGACCTACGCGGATCTCGAATGGAAGGTGAAGGAGCGCACCCGCGACCTCGCGCAATCCATCAACGAGCTGAAGGTGCTGGAAGAGGTCGGCCGCGCGGTCGCCTCCTCGCTCGACCTCAACGCCGTGCTGCCGACGGTGGCCGCGCGCGCGGTGGAGATCACCCGCGCCGATGCGGTGCTGATCTACGCGTTCGACGCGGCAAACGACCGCTTCAACCTGACGGAGGCGATCGGCATCGATGGCAATGCCGAGGGCAGCCATCGCGCCATCGATCGCGAAGGCTCGACCCTGGGCGAAGCCGCACAGTCGGGCGAACCGATCGCGATCCCCAATCTGCACAAGGCCGGCGACATTCCGCTGCGCGATGTCGCTGTCAGCGCCGGCTTCCATTCGGTGCTGGTGGTGCCGCTGGTCGACCAGACCGGCGTGCTCGGCTCGCTGGTGGTGCTGCGCCGGAACGCCGGCGATTTCCCGCAGAACCTGATCGGCCTGATGAAGACCTTTGCGCACCAGGCGGTGCTGGCGATGCGCAATGCGCGGCTGTTCTCGGAAGTGAACCAGAAGAGCCGCGAGCTCGAGACCGCGCATTCCACGGTGCAGCAGCAGGCCACCAAGCTGCAGGAGCAGACCGACCAGCTCAAGGATTGGAACAAGTCGCTGGAGGATCGCGTCGAAACTCAATTGGGCGAGATCGAGCGCATCCGCAAGCTCGAGCGCTTCCTGGCGCCGCAGGTGGCGCAGCTGATCGCGTCCTCCGACGGCCATGCGGGCCTGCTCGACAGCCACCGCCGCGAGGTCACGGTGGTGTTCTGCGACCTGCGCGGCTTCACGGCGTTCACCGAGCAGACCGAGCCGGAAGAGGCGATGAACGTGCTGCGCGAATATCACGCCGCGCTGGGCGAACTGATCTTCCGCTACGAGGGCACGCTCGACCGCTATGCCGGCGACGGCGTGATGATCCTGTTCAACGCGCCGATCCAGTTCGAGGATCACGTCAAGCGCGCGGTGAAGATGAGCGTCGAGATGCGCGACATCATCGGCGAGCTGACCCAGCGCTGGCGCAACCGCGGCCACAATCTCGGCTTCGGCATCGGCATCGCGCTCGGCTACGCCACGCTCGGCCAGATCGGCTTCGAGCAGCGGCTGGAATATGCCGCCATCGGCAGCGTCACCAACCTCGCCTCGCGGCTGTGCGACGAGGCCAAGGCCGGCCAGATCGTGGTCAGCCGCCGCGTCTACGGCATGGTCGAGCAATGGGTCGAGGGCCGGCCGATCGACGACCTCAACCTCAAGGGCTTCAATCACCCGGTGCTGGCCGCCGAGATCGTGAGCTGGCGCGGCGAGGTCGACAACGTGGTGGATGCGTCCGCCGCGGCGGCGAAGCGACGGAAGAAGTAGCGCGCCGGCGCCACGCACTCGATGTCTCGGACGGCGGCACGACCCAAAACATCGAAAACAACCCCATGCAAAGTAGCCGACGGGTCCGCTGATTCCCGACCGGCGGATACCTTCGACACAGTGGAGGGCGCTGCGTCGGATCGTCACCCGAAGCAATGCCCGTTGCAGCCTGCCCGGATCATATGTAGGCTAACGATCGGAGGCACTCCCATGACGTTCTATGTCCGGGCCCGGGACGCCGCGGGCTACATCACGCTTCGACGGGACACCAAGGAAGCGGCCGAGAAGAAGGCCGAGGAACTGCGGCAGTCGGGCTATTTCGACATCGAGATTGTCGAGAACGCCGAGCCCGAGGCCGCGTAACGCGCGCTGCGCACGAGCGGCACCCCGCGATTCCGGACAGGAACCATCGGAGGTGTGAGGTGAGCGTCGCCTTTACCAAGGAAGAGAGTGCCGAAACCGCAGCCGAAACCCTGCTGCCGGATCGCCCGATTTCGCCGCATCCCAACCTGGTCACCGAGCAGGGTGCAAAACTTCTGGAGCGCCAGCTTGCCGAGGCGCGTGCCGCCTATGAAGCGGCGCAGAGCACCGAGGACGTCAACGAAAAGCGGCGGCTGTCGGCAATTCCGCTGCGCGACATCAGATACTTTTCCGAGCGGCTGCGAACGGCGCAGGTCCAGGCCGCGCCCTCGTCGGCGGATGTCGTCGCCTTCGGCAGCACCGTGACGTTCAGCCGGGCGGATGGACGCGTGCAGACGTTCCGCATTGTCGGCGAAGACGAGGCCGATCCGAAGGCCGGCTCGATCTCGTTCGCTTCTCCCGTCGCGAGATCGCTGATGGGCAAGGCGGTGGGCGACGCCGCGGGCGCCGGCAGCAACGAGCTCGAGATTATCGCCATCGCCTGAAGCCCTCGTCGTGCCCGGGCTTGCCGCCGAACCCGGCCTGGTGTTGCATGAAGCAAACCGGGGAGGCTGGCGGTGGCTGGAGTTTGGAGAGCTGCGATCTTCGCCCTGATGGTCGCAGCCGGCGTTGGGGATGCGCGGGCCGAGGACTATCCCACGAGGACGGTGACGATCATCGTGCCGTTTGCCGCCGGCGGGCCCGCCGACATCACCGGCCGGATCGTCGCCGACATTTTTTCCCGGCATCTCGGCCAGAAATTCGTGGTCGAGAACGCCGTCGGCGCCGGGGGCACGACCGGAGCCCTTCGCGCCGCGAAGGCGCCCGCGGACGGCTACACGCTGCTGTCGGGCCATCTCGGCACCAACGCGCTGGCACCGGCGTTCTATCCCAATCTCGGCTATGACCCGCAAAAGGACTTTGCGCCGATCGGCCTTTCCGCCGAATACCCGGAAGTGCTGGCGGTGCGCAAAGATTTTCCGGCCAGCAATTTCAAGGAATTCATCGCCTACGCCAAGGCCAATCCGGACAAGCTCAATGTCGGACATGCGGGCCTCGGCTCAGTGTCCTATGTCGGCTGCCTGCTGCTGCACTCGGCGCTCGGCATCAAGCCGACCATGGTGCCGTTCACCGGCACCGGGCCCGTGCTCAACGCCATGCTCACCGGCCAGATCGATTATGAATGCGACCCGGTGCTGGGAACGTTCGGTCAGGTCCAGGCGGGCAACATCAGGGTGCTGGCGGTGGCGGCGAAAAAACGCAGCCCGCTGCTGCCGGATGTGCCGACCTCGTATGAGCAGGGCTTGCCGGAATTCGACTGCGCACCGTTCTATGCGGTGTTCGCGCCGGCCGGGACGCCGCAGGCCATCGTCGACAAGCTGTCGGAAGCCCTCACCAAGGGTCTCAATGAAGAGGCCGTGCAAAAGCGCCTTGCCGAGCTCGGCGCCGACAGCATCGAGCCGGCTCGCCGCGGACCGAAGGCGCTGGCGGAGCTGGTGAAGAGCGAGGCGGCGCGGTTGCTGCCGATCCTGAAAGCGGCGAGCGAGAAATAGCGCGGCATCGGGGATCACCTCTCCCTTTGGGGAGGTCGGAACGCATCGCGAGATGCGTTCCGGGTGAGGGGTTACGCTCTATCGTGGGACCTGACCCACCCGATTTGCTGCGCAAATCGACCTCTCCCGAGGGGAGAGGTGGACCGAGTGCGCGGAGACAGGTTCGACTAGCCGACGCGCTCATGACCCGGCGCGTCGGCACGACTGGCGCCGGCCCTGAGGGCGGCACGTCGAGGCGCACGGCGATGCCCTCCAGTTCGGGGCTTGGCGCGGGATAGAGCTTCATCACCAGCGGATCATGACCCGGGATGATGTGACTCTCGTCCGGGGCAACGGCAAGCAGCCGATCAAATCCTTCCAGCATCTCGCCGATGTGAAACGCCGTCGTGAACGGACGCTGGCTTGCCATGTTCTCGTAGAAATGGCTGACGTCGGACGCCAGCACGACAAATCCGCGGGCAGTTCGCACGCGCACGAATTGCAGGCCGGCCGAATGGCCGCCCGCCGCGTGAATGCTGATGCCGGGCGCGAGTTCGGCGTCGCCGTCATAGAACAGGACTCGGCGCGCATAGTTCAGCCGCACGATGCCGCAGACGTCTTCGACCTCGAAGGAATGCGCCAGCCGGGGGTAACGCATGTATTTTCCGGTCGCGTAGGCGAGTTCACGCTCCTGGAGATGAAATCGCGCGCGGGGAAAGCGGTCGAAGTTGCCGACATGGTCGTAGTGCAGATGCGTGAGGATGACGTCCTCGATGGCGTTCGGATCGACGCCGAGCAACGGCAGCGTCTCGACCGGACAGCGCAGGAACGTCCGCTTCCGCCGCTGCCGCCACGTCCGCCTTGAAGCCGGTGTCGATGACGAAGGTTCGCCCGCCTCCCCGTGCCACCCAGACGAAATAGTCCATCGGCATCGGGCCGTCGTGCGGATCGCCGCCGATGAAGTGATCGCTGCGGCGCGCCTCGCGGGTGGCGTAGCGAATTGCAAACAGCTCGTACTGCGGCTCGGTCATGATTTCCGTCGCGCCCCTTCGTTGTGCTGGGCGTACTGTGCCATTCCTGAACGCGGACGCGGCTGCGGCGCGTCAACATCGTGGCGCTTTTGTGCAACCTGTGCCCCGCCGGCCACAGCCCTATCCAAATCGGCCGTCACGACCACACGACGACACAGAGCTGCCCCGTTTGCGCACCCGACTGCGGCAAACGAAGGGGCAGACCATGTCTCGATTCCTAGGACTTGCCGTGATCATCGCCGGTGCCGCGACGCTCGCAGGCTGCGGGCAGTCGCCGTTCCGCGCGCAGCATTCCGACTTACGCAGCTCGACGACGCGACAGGTCGCGATCGAGCAGCCGCGCCGGCCGGTGGCGGTTGCTTCCGTCGTGCGCCGCACGCCCGCGCCAGAAGCTGGCGAGAGCAGCGGCAAGTCGCACGGCATCGCGAGCTTCTATTCGGAAGGCAACAGGACCGCGAGCGGCGAAAAGTTCAATCCCGGCGAACTGACCGCCGCGCATCCGACGCTGCCGTTCGGCACCAAGCTGCGCGTCACCAATCAGCAGACCGGCCGGTCGGTGACGGTACGCGTCAATGACCGCGGCCCCTATGTGCCCGGTCGCGTCGTGGATGTGTCCTACTCCGCGGCGCAGGAGCTCGGCATGGTCGGCAGGGGCGTGGCTCCGGTGAAGCTCGACGTCGTGCAGTAAGCCGCGGTCACGCGGCGACGGCACGAATTTCGAGATGCACGCCGGTCTCCTGCTGTAATGCGCTGATAACACCCAGCAGGTTTTCCGCAGTCGGATTTCCCTCGGGACCAAACATACGCATCAGGCTCTTCTGCGGACGGCCGAGCACCTTGCCGAGGCGATCAAAGCCGATAGTCGCGTTGATGTAGGCGCGCAGCGCGGCGCGTCCGTCGTCGACGTCTCCCTGTAGCAAGGCCGTTACAGCCTCCTGGAACAGCGCCTTGCGAAAGGCAGGTTCGCGTTGCGCCCGGGCGCGCACTGTATCGCGAAAGTTTCGGGTCAATGGCATCGTGTCATCCTGCTGCTATCGCCTGCGCTTCTTGTAATCTCGCCAATGCCGAAGCGCCGCGTCGATATCCCTTTGCTGCTTCCGCTTGGTGCCGCCACCAAGCAGGATCACCAGCATCTTTCCATCCCAACCGAAATAGACCCGATAGCCCGGACCTCGATTGATCTTCAGTTCGCCGGCGCCCTCGCCGATCGACTTTACGTTCGAAGTGTTGCCTTCGCTCAGCCGTTCGATAGCGACGGTCACGATGGCGGCTGCCTGCTCGTCCAACTCTTCGAACCATCGCCGGAATGGGTTGGTACCGTCGGACTCGTATTCCTCAATCCGGATCATATAGTACCATGTATGTTACCAATATGCAACGACGAAAATACTGCGTCCTCGCAAGGATCTTCCTGGTGCAGTGACGCTCCCTACTCCGGCTTGATCCCCGCCGCCTTCATGATCGGCAGCAGCCGCTTCTCCTCCTTGTCGCGATAGGCGCGCGGCCTCGTCGGGCGAGGTCGGCCAGACCGTGGCGCCGAGTTCGCCGTAGCGCTTCTTGACGACGTCGTCGGCGAGCGCCTTCACGGTCAGCGCGTTGGCACGCTCGATGACGTCGCCGCGCAGGCCGGCGGGACCGATCATGATGGTCCATGACGTCATCTCGTAGCCGGGCAGGATTTCCGCCATCGCCGGCACATCGGGCAGCTCGGGAATGCGCTTGGCCGCGGTGACCGCGATGGGGCGGATCAGGCCGGCCTGCACCGACGGCAGCGAGCCCGGCAGGTTGTCGAACAGCATGTCGACGCGGCCGCCCATGAGGTCGTTGAGCGCCGGGCCCGGCGCCCTTGTAGGGCACATGCATGACCTCGACGCCGGCCATGCTGTTCATCATCTCGCCGCTCAGATGCAGCGTGGTGCCGAAGCCGGCGGAGGCATAGGTGTATTTCTTCGGATCCTTCTTGAAGGCGGCGAGCAGCTCCTTGATGTCCTGGGAGAACAGGTCCTTGCGGCCGACCAGGATGTTCGGCAATTGCCACATGCCGGAGATGAAGGTGAAGTCGCGCACGGGATCGTAGGGCATCTTGGCGTAGGTACCCATCGCCAGCACGTTGGAGGCGATGCCGCCGAGGCCGAGCGTGTAGCCGTCGGGCGCCGACTTCGCCACCGCATCGCCGCCGAGCATGCCGCCGGCGCCGGCCTTGTTCTCGACCACGAAGGATTGTCCCGAAATCTCGCTCATGCGCTGGCACAGGATGCGCGACAGCACGTCGGTGGCGCCGCCGGCCGGGAAGGCGTTGACATAGCGCACCGCGCGCGCCGGCCAGTAGGCTTCCTGCGCGAGGCTCGTCGATGGAACGACGAAAGGCGCGGCAGCCGCGCCACCTGCGAGCGAGAACAACTGGCGGCGATTGATGGGCGCAGGCATCGGCATCCTCCCGGGATGGTGTGACGTGGCGTGCCGTTTCTTGTTGTTGCCGGGATTGAAGCGGCGGATGCGCGTCCGGTCAACCGGGATTGCCGCGGCGCGATGTAGCGCCTGTTGCGCCACACGGAAAAAGCCGCCAGCATCCCGGCAAAAGAACGCATCAAGGGAAGCGCCACAGTGAAGATCGTCGATCTCAGCCGCGAGCTCTATCACCGCACGCCGAGCTATCCCGGCCATCCGCCCATCATGCATGGCGTCTGGAAGAGCCACGAAGACTCGCTTGCGCGATTCCGGCGGCGTGTGGGGGCTGGCCTCGATGTTCATCTCGATGGCCGACCATGGCGGCACCCATATCGATGCGCCCCGGCACTTCGGCCCGAGCGGCATTCCGATCAACGAATATCCGCTGGAGAAATGCATCGTGCCCGGCATCTGCCTCGATCTCACGCACATCGCGCCGCGGGCGGAGATCACGCCCGCCGATCTGGAGGCGGCGGTGGCGAAGGCCGGCCACGTCGTGCCGAAGGGCGGCACCGTGCTGCTCTGCACCGGCCATCATGCGCGGACATTTCCGCGCAAGGAATATTCGACCGACAATTCCGGCGTGAATGTCGCGGCGACCGAATGGCTGGCGGCGCAGGGCGTCGTGCATTTCGGCATCGACTCGATGCGGCCGGGACCGGACGGCAAGGTCAATCTGCTGGTGCACAAGGCCTGCCTCGATCTCGACATCACCCATATCGAGAGCCTGTGCAATCTCGAGGCGCTGCTGGGCCAGGGGCCCTTCACCTTCATCGGGCTGCCGCTCAGGATGCGCGAGGGAACCGCCTCACCGATCCGCGCGGTCGCGGTGTTCGGGATGTAGCCTCACGCCGCATGCGGAGGCCGATCGCGCTCGTGGGCAGCCTGGCGGAGACGCCACGGTGCATTAATCCGACTCTCGTGCGCCACCGGTCGACCTGCCATCTTGCGGCCTGACCGCGGCTGCCTTAGGCTGGCGGCAACAACAAAAGACAACCAGGGAGGCAATGCATGACGACACGTCGCGATTTCCTCAAGACGGCGGCAGCCGGCATCGTGTTTTGCGGCTGCGGCATGGTGCACGGGGCGAACGCCCAGGCGCCGCGGCAAAAGCTCCCGGTGAGCATCAACGGCAAGCGCATCAAGACCATCGACGTGCATGCGCATTGCCAGTTCCGCGAGGCCGGCGCGGTGCTCGGCGACGAGGGCGCGCGGGTGCAACTGCCGCCGGTCAACAATGCGGAGGCCGCCTTCATCGAGATCGAGAAGCGGCTGGCTGCGATGGACTCGCAGGCGATCGACATGGAGGTGCTGTCGATCAATCCGTTCTGGTACGGCAAGGACCGCGAGATCGCCGGCACCATCGTGAAGATCCAGAACGAGAAGCTTGCCGAGCTCTGTGCGTCGAAGCCGGATCGTTTCGCGGCGTTCGCCTCGCTCACCCTGCAGGCGCCTGATCTGGCCGTGCAGGAGCTCGAGACCGCGGTGAAGAAGCAGGGCCTGAAGGGTGCTGCGATCGGCGACATCGTCAATGGCGCGGAATTCGCCGATCCGAAATTCCATCCCGTCTGGGCCAAGGCGGAAGAGCTCGGCGTGCCGCTGTTCATCCACCCGCAGAGCACGCCGGAACTGGCAAAGCGCTTGGCCGGCAATGGCTGGCTCTCCAACACCATCGGCAATCCGCTCTCGACCACGATCGCGCTGTCGCATTTGATCTTCGAGGGCACCTTCGACCGCTTCCCCGGGCTGAAGGTGATCGCGGCGCATGGCGGCGGCTATCTGCCGTCCTATGCCGACCGTTCCGACCACGCCTGCCTGGTCGGGCCGAAGGGCTGCAATCCCGAGATCAAGCTGAAGAAGAAGCCGACCGAATATCTCAAGCAGATCTGGTTCGACTCGCTGATCTTCACGCCCGAGGCGATCCGCCATCTGGTGGCGCAGGTCGGCAGCAGCCAGATCGTGGTCGGCAGCGACTATCCCTATCCCTGGGAGATGGCGCCGGTGGACCACATCTTTGCGTCGACCTCGCTGAGCGACGAGGAAAAGGCCGATATTCTGGGCCGGACGGCGGCGAAACTGTTCGGGATGACGGCGTAGCGGACGTTTCGGCGTAGCCCTCGCGCTTTGCCCGGAGGCCCTGTTCTGGTATCGAAGGATGCCGGAAAACGACTGGATTTGCCGATGAATCATTGCATCACGCGCGACCGTTCCTCAAAGCTCGCGGCACTGCTCACTGCCGCGGTGCTTTCCCTCACCGCGGGCGCGGCGCGCGCCGCCGACGAGGCCGAGGGCGCGCCGCGGGGGCCGGCGGTCACCGTGCTGAAGGCCGCAAAATACTGCTTCAACAACAATGTCGAGATCTCCGGCATGGTGCTGGCGCGGGAAGAGACCTCGGTGCGGCCGGAGAAGCTGGGCGCAAAAGTCGCCGAGATCATGGCTGATGCCGGCGACACCGTGACCGCGGGGCAGGTGCTGGCGCGGATCACGCCGCCGGAGGGCGGCAGCATCACGGTGCAGGCGCCGGTGGCGGGGCTGATCTCGCAGTCATCAGCGCAGATCGGCGGCATGGTCGGCGCCAAGGGCGAGGCGCTGTTCTCCATCGTCAATCGCAGCGAATACGATCTCGTCGGCCTGGTGCCGGTGAAGGACATCGCCAAGCTGCAGGTCGGCCAGGCGGCGCGGATCAAGATCATCGGCGCCGGCGATGTCGATGCGCGGGTGCGCCGCATCGCGCCGACCATCGAGCCGAACAGCCAGCTCGGCCAGGTCTTCATCGGCATCACGCCGGCGCGGCGTTTCCTGATCAATTCGTCGGGGCGCGCGCTGATCAAGACCGGGCAGAGCTGCGGCATCGCGGTCCCCCTCACCTCGATCCTCTACGGCAGCGCCGGCACCGTGGTGCAGGTGATCCGCCGCGCGCCGCGTCGAGACGCGCCGCGTCGAGACCGGGCTGATGGCCGCGGGCCAGGTCGAGATCAAGGAAGGGCTGGTGGAAGGCGACATCGTCGTCGCCCGCGCCGGCGCGCTGCTGCGCGAAGGCGATCCGGTGCGCCCGGTGACGATGGCGGCGGAGACGAAGTGAGCCACTGCCGTCGTCCCGCGACCCGTCTTCGCCAAGGCTTCGCCGGGGTTGAGCTGTTAGGCCGCCGAAGCTTTAGCGAAGGCGGCACGCGGACCCATACGAAAATGCCCGGGAAAAACCCGGGCATGACGCAATCAACAATCTCGTTCTAGCTTTACCCGCCGAAGCGGATTTCATCCGTCAGCGAGGACGACACGCTCGGCACCTGCTCGCCGTCGGAGGCGCGGGTGATGGCGACGCGGGTCTTGTTGAAGGCGCTCTCGGCGGCCGCGCCGTCCCTGCTCAGGTTGCTGAGCAGCTCGGCGACCAGGGTGCTGTTGGCGCCCTTGGAATCATCGGCGACCTTGCCGGGCGTGGCGGAGGTGAGGATCAGCGCATTGTCGGGCGCCGAGATCGGCGCCAGGCCATGCGAGAAGGAACGGAAGCGGCGCTCGTAGGGATTACGGCGGGAAGCGTCGAGCACGACGAGCTTGGCCTTCGCGCCCTTCTCCTTGATGGTCTCGAGCACGGACTCGACCGAAATGCCTTCGCGCTTGACGTCGCCTTCCTTCCAGATCCGCGCATCGACCGGGATCATGTAGCTCTCGCGGCCGGCCTGGATGCCGTAGCCGCCGAAGAACAGCATCACGACGGTCTCCGGCTTGATCCGGGACTTCAGCCGGCCGATGGCGCGCTGCATGTCGTCCTTGTTGGCATCTTCCACCACGTCGACGTCGAAACCGCTCTGGCGCAGCGTCGAGGTCAAGGCGCGCGCGTCATTGATCGGCTGGTTCAAGGGCGCGGCGGCGTCGGGGTAATGGCCGTTGCCGATGACGAGCGCCAGGCGCGGCTGCTTGGCGGCAACGCCAGCGGCCTGCTCGGAGCCGATCGCCTTGGCCGCATCCAGCGCGCGCTTGTTCAGCGCAGCGTGCGCGCCGATCGCCAGGGACACCATGCCAAACAGGCCGGCGACCACGGCAACCGAACGGCGGGAGATGAGCTGGCTGACATTCATCGGGTTACTTCCTGTCCATCGTCAAATAAACGCGGCCGATCAGTAGTCGCGCCAGTCGGATTTAGGTTTGAGGGGTTGGCCGGGTTGGTGCCGTCGAATTGCGCTCAATTTGCGGCGTCGCAACAAACAAACCCTTAAACGGCATTGTCCCCTCGGGCAAGACGGAACGTCGATCCCCTTTCAAGCTATTGGTTCCATAGCGAAATTTTATCTTTCGCCCGTACTTTCCGGGGGCATTAGAGGGGAAAGCAGGCGCCTTTTCCGTGATTGCCGTCACATTTGGAAAATTGCGACCGTTCGGATAGGTTTTCCAACGACTTAAAGTTCCATCGATCCCCGACGCCGGCGCAGAAAGTTTTGCATGGGATTTCAGTATTTTGCCGGCGCCGCGTTCCGGGCGCTGACGGCCCATAAGGACGGGCCGTCGCTGTACGACGTCTGCGACCCCCTGCTGCAGAAATACCAGGGCGGCGACCCCCATCTCGGCCAGTTCTACCGGACCGCGCTCGCCAACCCCGCGCTGCGGCCGCTGCTGCGGCGGACCGGGCTGCCGGCCCTGAAGGACGAGGCGCGGCTGGCTGAGCTGCGCGCCGCCATCGCCCGCGCCCGCGACGAGGAGACGCCGGACTGGGCCGCGGTCGGCGCGCCGGTGGCAGCGCTAATGGGCGGCATCGATGTGCAGCACCCGCGGCCTCCCGCCGCCGCCCCTGCCCGCGCACCGGATCTCGCCGAGATCGAAAAGACGATCCGCGCCTGCGCGTCGCACCTGCTGCGCTCTTACTCAAAGAACGGATTTCTGCCGACCTATGCCGCCTTCAACCTGCTCGGCGATGCCGACATGGGCGGGCGCGAAATGGTGATGGCGCTGACCGGGCTGAACTCGCGCGGCTACAAGAATTCGACGCTGCTGTTCTCGCTCGCCCGCATCTTCATCGCGCATTCCCCTGCCCGCGCGCTGATCAACCCGCCCTGGACCGGGATCGCCGAGCCGATGTGGGAGCCGATGCAGATCCGGCATCGCTCGGCCTATTACGACGCGTTCTTCACCGAGGCGCTGCTCGGCTACATCGAGAGTGGCCTTGCTTCGCCGCAGGAGAAGACCGAGGCGAAACGCGCCATCGACGACATGGTCGACTTCTGCCTCAATATCAGCCGCGAGGAAGTGACCTCGCATGACGGCTCGAACGTCAACGTGATCACGGCCTTGGCGCCGCTGCCGCATCCGCGCTTTTCCCGTTTCTTCGCACAAATCAAGCAGGACCTCGGCTTCGGCATCTACGTGCCGGATTGCGACACCACGGCGTGCTCGTTCTCGGCCGCGACGCAAGCGGGCTCCAGCGATCCGATCCTCGACCAGCCGCTGCTGGATTTTTATCGCGGCTACCAGGTGCGCGCGGGCGCCAACGAGCCGCGCGTCACCGTGCCGATCAACGACAACATCGATTATGACGGCGCCGTCGTCACCTGGATCGACAACATCAAGGGCGAGCGGCCCTACGGCAACGACCTCGATCCCACGCTCAACCTCGACATCCTCGAGGTTTCCTTCCGCAACATGACGCGCTGGAAAATCCTGGAGACGCCGTCGCGGCTGGAGACGATCCACCGCATCATCGCGTTCCAGCGCAAGCTCGCCGAAAGCGGCGCCTTCACCAATCCGCGCTCGCACATCTACTATCTGCCGGAGCTGTACTCCGCCTATTTCGGCCGCTGCTACGCGGCGTTCGCGGCGTTGCCCGTCTCGGCCCAGCGCGCTCTCGATCCCGACGGATCGTTCGCCTTCATCCGCGCCCGCGTGCTCGCCTATGTCGAGGGCGAATTGATCGCGCATGAGATGAATGCGTTCGACGCAGCGCTCGCTTTGATGGCGCTGGCGCATCTTGGCGCCGATGCCTCCAGCTTCGCGCCGGCGCTGCATGTGATCGTCGCCTCGCTCGGCGAGGGCGGAAGGCACGGGCCGTACAAGGCCTATGAGTGGAACAAGATGAAGACGCCGACGCGCATCCTGGTCGGCGGGCCGGAAGTGACCTCGGCCTTCGTGCTGATGGGACTGGCGCTGGCGCGGCAAGCCATCAAGCCCCACCCCTGACTGCCGTGACGATGATCACCGACGCGCGCACCCGCGTGCTCGACGCCGGGCGGAAGCCGATCGATGGACTGTTCGCCGTCGGCAACGATGCGGCGTCGATCTTCGGCGGCAGCTATCCCGGCGCCGGCGCGACACTGCGTCCGGCCATGACGTTCGGCTACATCTGCGGGCGGTATTTAGCGGAAGGAGCCCGGCCCGCTTGACTTCCGCCGCATCTCACTGGAAAGACGCGCTCACCCGCCGCCCGCGCATTTCGACCCCGGCATCACCCGGACCCAAATGCGCGCTAAATCGTTGAAGACACGCGCTTTCTTCCGAACCGGCAAAACCGCTTCGCCTGACAGCGTGGTTGTCCCTATATTGCTTTGATGCCGGACCAGATGATCATCTACCTCGAATTCGAAAAGACGGTCGCCGAACTCGAGGCCAAGATCAACGAGCTGCGCACGCTCGCGGCCAATGGCAGCGACATCGGCGATGAGATCACCAAGATCGAAGAGAAGTCGGCGCAGGCGCTGGCCGAGCTCTATGCCAGTCTGACGCCCTGGCAGAAGACGCTGGTCGCGCGGCATCCGCAGCGGCCGCATTTTTCCGATTTCATCGGTGCGCTGATATCAGAATTCACGCCGTTCGCCGGCGACCGCAAGTTCGGCGAGGACGAGGCGCTGGTCGGCGGCTTCGGCCGCTTCCAGGGCGCAGCCGATCTGCGTGATGGGCCAGGAAAAGGGCAACTCGACCGAGAGCCGCATCAAGCACAATTTCGGCATGGCGCGCCCCGAAGGCTATCGCAAGGCGGTGCGGCTGATGGAGATGGCCGATCGCTTCGGCATTCCCGTGCTGTCGATCGTGGACTCCGCCGGCGCCTATCCCGGCATCGGCGCCGAAGAGCGCGGCCAGGCCGAAGCGATCGCGCGCTCCACCGACGCTTGTCTTTCGCTCGGCGTCCCCAACGTTGCGATCGTCACCGGCGAAGGCATGTCGGGCGGCGCGATCGCGATCACCACCGCCAACAAGGTGCTGATGTTCGAGCACGCGATCTACAGCGTGATCTCGCCGGAAGCCGCCTCCTCCATCCTCTGGCGCGACGGCACCAAGGCGCAGGAAGCCGCCAACAGCATGAAGATCACCGCGCAGGACATGCTGCGCTTCGGCGTCATCGACCGCATCCTGACCGAACCGCCCGGCGGCGCCCACCGCGATCCCGCGGCGATGATTGCCCGCACCGGCGAAGCCATCACGCAGGCGTTCACGGAACTGCACAACCTCGACGCCAGCGGCATCCGCCAGCAGCGCCGGCAGAAGTTTCTGGATATCGGCCGCAAGCTGGGGTGAACCCCTTGGGAATTGCGGCAACAACTTGGCGGAAATTGCTGCTTTCGGCCGCAATTAGGCCCGAAGGCCCCTGTTTAAGCTCTGTTGACCATGGCTGCTTCGAGACCTGCGGAACCGCGCCGTTTGGGTTGCGACGCAGGAACGTGACGGGTAATATTTTAGTCAATGGCTTCAGGGCGATGACGCGGCGGTTGGGGTTGCCGACATTGTCCGGTGGGTGTGGAGCTTCCGCTTGATTTCTGGCCTTCGCCTTCGGCTGCTTCTGACCTCGGCTGTGTTGACGGCCGGGCTGATGCTGGCCGGCTGCAACGGCGAGGACATTTCGCTCGCCACCAACGCCAAGGCAAACCAGCCGGTCCCGCCGAGACTGGTCCAGGCCATCGCCGACAAGAACATGGACCTGAACTCGCCGATCCTGGTGCGCATCTTCAAGCAGGAGGCCGAGCTCGAGGTCTGGAAGCAGGACCGCGACGGCCGATTTGCACTGTTGAAGACCTATCCGATCTGCCGCTGGTCCGGCGATCTCGGGCCGAAGGTGCGTGAGGGCGACCGCCAGGCGCCGGAAGGTTTCTACAACATCACGCCGGCGCAGATGAATCCGTCGTCGTCGTTCTATCTCTCCTTCAACACCGGCTATCCCAACGCCTTCGATTCCGCGCTCGGCCGCACCGGCTCGCAGCTGATGGTGCATGGCGATTGCTCCTCGCGCGGCTGCTACGCGATGACGGACGAGCAGATCGCGGAGATCTATTCGTTGGGGCGCGAATCCTTCTTCGGCGGCCAGCGCTCGTTCCAGCTGCAGGCCTTCCCGTTCAAGATGACGCCGGTCAACATGGCGAAGCATCGTAACAATCCGAACATGCCGTTCTGGAAGATGATCAAGGAAGGCTACGATCATTTCGAGGTGACGCGGCAGGAGCCGAAGGTCGATTTCTGCGAGAAGAAATACGTCTTCAACGCGAGCCGCGCGCCGAACGCCAAGAGCGATCCGGTGTTCAATGCCTCGGCCAAGTGCCCGGCCTATGCGATATCAGAGGAAGTGGCGGATGCCGTGCGCGAGAAGCAGCACGAGGAGCAGGGCGAGACCAACAAGTTGATCTCGCGCGGCACGCCGGTGGCGCGCATGAACACCGGCATCGACGGCGGCATGAACAAGGTGTTCGCCGCCAAGCTGCCTGACGGCAATACGGGCCTCTCCGAAGGCGGCGACCAACAGGGCCTCTCTCTCCTGGCCTTGTCGCGCGCGCCCGGCACCATCCCCTCGCACGTCAATCCGCCGAAGCCGAAGCTGACGGCCGAGGAGGAGCAGGTCACGGCGACCCCGACGTCCGCGCCCGCCACCCGCGTTGCGGCCGCGACGCCGACGCAGCAGCAGCCCGCGCAGCAGTCGGAAGGCTGGTTCTCCAGCCTCGCCCGCAAGGTCGGCATCGGCGGCTCCGAGACGACCGCCAGCGCGCCGCCGCCCGCTACGGCGGCCAAGCCGAAGGCAGAGACCAAGCCTGCTGCCGCTCCGTCCTCGATCGTGCGCGCCACCGCCGCCGCGCCGAAAGCGGCCGAGCCGAAGCAGGCCGCCGCAAAACCCGCCGCCGCCCGGCGCTAAAACCGTCGGTGTCGGATGCGCCCGCCACCTGCCGCCGCGGCACCCGCCGCGACCATCGCCGGCGCCCAGCCGGTCGTGCCGTCGAACTCATTCGACAGCCGATTTGGGGCGATGAAGTAGGTCGTCCCGGCCAAGCAAGCGCGAGCGAGACCCTAACCACCAAACCTGATCTTGAATGAAGCTGGAGCGACGCTCCGGTTCACAACCACTATACGTGGTTATGGGTCCCTGCGTTCGCAGGGACGACAGCTGTATCTGTGAGGCACGAGCGGGCAGCCCCTCGCCGTTCCGGGAAAACGCTTACCCGTACTTGCCGTGGCAGTGCTTGTACTTCTTGCCGCTGCCGCAGGGGCAGTCCTCGTTGCGGCCGACCTTGCCCCAGCCGGCGGGGTTTTGCGGGTCGCGCTCGACGGCGGCGCCGCCGTTGGCCGGAACGAGTGACGCGCCGGCGAACGCCAGTTCGTCCTCGCCGGTATTCGGATCGTATTTGTGCGCCTCCATCGGCGGCAGCGGCTCGGGCGGCTGCTCCGGCGGCACGATCTCGACGCGCATCAGCTGCGCGGTGACGGCCTCGCGCAGATGCGCGATCATGGTCTCGAACAGGTTGAAGGCTTCCGACTTGTATTCCTGCAACGGATCGCGCTGGCCGTAGCCGCGCAGGCCGATGACCTGGCGCAGGTGATCGAGCATGATCAGATGCTCGCGCCAGAGATGGTCGAGCGTCTGCAACAGGATCGTCTTTTCGACGTAACGCATCACGTCGGGGCCCCATTGCGCGACCTTGGCCGCCATGTGCTCGTCGACGCGGCTCTCGATGCGGGAGAGCATCTCCTCGTCGGCAATGCCTTCTTCCTTGGCCCACTCGTCGACCGGCAGCTCGATGCCGAGCACGCGGTTGAGTTCGTCCTTCAGGCCCGCGACATCCCATTGCTCGGCATAGGCGTGCTCGGGGATGTGCTTGGCGACGACGTCGTCGACATAGGCATGGCGCATGTCGGTGACGGTCTCGACGACGTCCTCGTCCTTCATCAGGTCGATGCGCTGGTCGAAGATCACCTTGCGCTGGTCGTTCTGGACGTTGTCGAACTTGAGCAGGTTCTTGCGGATGTCGAAGTTGCGCGCCTCGACCTTC
The DNA here is from genome assembly GCA_963726865.1 of uncultured Alphaproteobacteria bacterium. Lineage (GTDB taxonomy): Bacteria > Pseudomonadota > Alphaproteobacteria > Rhizobiales > Xanthobacteraceae > Bradyrhizobium. The sequence continues at coordinate 50,055 of CAVSEE010000025.1, forward strand.
TGCTGCGCCTTCTCCAGCGCCTTGTTGATCCAGGGATGGATGATGGCCTCGCCTTCCTTGAGGCCAAGGCGCTGCAGCATGGAGTCGAGCCGGTCGGAGCCGAAGATCCGCATCAGATCGTCTTCCAGCGACAGGAAGAATTTTGAGCGGCCGGGATCGCCCTGACGGCCGGAACGGCCGCGCAGCTGGTTGTCGATGCGGCGGGATTCATGGCGCTCGGAGCCGATGATGTAGAGGCCGCCGGGCTTCTGCTCGGTGCGCGCCGGCTTGGAGCCCTTGGCGGGCTCGAGCTCGAAGGTCTCCTCGGCCTTCAGCACGAGGTCGCGGAAGCGCTCGATGTCGGCCTTGATGCGCTCGATCTTCGCGGCCTTCTCGGCCTCGTCGGTGATGTCAGCCGTCTCCTGCTGGATGCGCATGTCGAGCGAGCCGCCGAGCTTGATGTCGGTGCCGCGGCCGGCCATGTTGGTGGCGATCGTGATCGCGCCGGGCACGCCGGCTTCGGCGACGATATAGGCTTCCTGCTCGTGGAAGCGCGCGTTCAGCACCGCGAACAGCTTTGCCGGCTTGCCGGCGCGCGCGGCGGCGTAGAGCTTCTCCATCGCGTTTTCGTTGCCGAACTCGATCTGCTTGTAGCCGTTCTTCTTGAGGAACTCGGCCAGCACTTCCGACTTCTCGATCGAGGCGGTGCCGACCAGCACCGGCTGCAGCCGCTTGTTGGCGCGTTCGATCTCGGCAAGGATCGCGACATATTTCTCCTGCTGGGTGCGGTAGACCTCGTCGTCCTCGTCGAGACGGGCGACCGAGAGGTTGGTCGGAATCTCCACGACCTCGAGCTTGTAGATGTCGAACAGCTCGTCGGCTTCGGTCGCCGCCGTGCCGGTCATGCCGGCGAGCTTCTCGTACATCCGGAAATAGTTCTGGAAGGTGATGGAGGCGAGCGTCTGGTTCTCGGGCTGGACCTGGACGTGCTCCTTGGCTTCCAGCGCCTGGTGCAGGCCTTCCGAATAGCGGCGGCCCGGCATCATGCGGCCGGTGAACTCGTCGATGATGATGACCTCGTCGTCGCGGACGATGTAGTCCTTGTCGCGGGTGAACAGCGAGTGGGCGCGCAGCGCCTGGTTGATGTGGTGCACGACCGAGACGTTCTCGACGTCGTAGAGCGATTCGCCCTTGAGCTGGCCGGCGTCGCGCAGCAGCACCTCGATCTTCTCCATGCCGCCTTCGGTCAGCGTCACCGTGCGCTGCTTCTCGTCGACCTCGTAGTCGGTCTTGCGCTCCAGCTTCGGCATGAAGGTGTCGATGGTGTTGTAGAAGTCCGAGCGGTCGTCGAGCGGGCCGGAGATGATCAGCGGCGTGCGCGCCTCGTCGATCAGGATGGAGTCGACTTCGTCGACGATGGCATAGAAGTGCCCGCGCTGGACCATGTCCTCGAGGCGGTACTTCATGTTGTCGCGCAGATAGTCGAAGCCGTATTCGTTGTTGGTGCCGTAGGTGATGTCGCAGGCGTAGGCCGTCTTGCGCTCGGCGTCGTCGAGGCCGTGGACGATCACGCCGGTGGTCATGCCGAGGAAGGAATAGATCTCGCCCATCCAGGCGGAGTCGCGGCGGGCGAGGTAGTCGTTGACGGTGACGACATGGACGCCGCGGCCGGCGAGCGCGTTGAGATAGACGGCAAGCGTTGCCACCAGCGTCTTGCCTTCGCCGGTCTTCATCTCGGCGATGTCGCCCTCATGCAGCACCATGCCGCCGATCAGCTGCACGTCGAAATGGCGCTGGCCGAGCGTGCGCTTGGCGGCCTCGCGCACGGTGGCGAAGGCCGGTACCAGGATATCGTCGAGCGTCTTGCCTTCCGCCAGCTCCTTGCGGAACTCTTCGGTGCGCGCCTTCAACTGCTCGTCGGAAAGCTTTGCGACTTCGCCTTCCAGCGCGTTGATGGCATCGACGCGGGGTTGGTAGCCCTTGACCCGGCGGTCGTTGGGGGTGCCGAAGAGCTTGCGGGCGAGCGCGCCGATCATGCCAAAGTCCTGTTCCTGCGGAGCTGCAGTGTCGTCCTGATGTGGTTCGGATTACCCATCAACTCACCGTGACGCGTGCGGTGCCATTCCGGTGGCGAGGGTCATCCGCCAATTGAGTGGGAAACGGGCAATCCAAGGTTCAACGGCAAAAACGCGAGCAAAATAAACGCCATCGCCGTCGACACGTTGAGGGCAGAGATATGGCCGGGCCGGGACGATGTCAACGTGGCCCAGGGGCACTACGAAGGGCACTTGGAAGGGCGCTGGAAAGGCACTGGAAGGACGCCGTGAATGTCAGGAAATTCATCATTTTGACAGGTTTTTCGCGTTGCCAAGCCTTCTCGATTGGGCGAGTGTCCCGCCGCCCTCAACCCCCCGTCCAAGCTTTAAGGATTTTGCATGACCACGTCGTTCCCGGAAACGAAAACCGGCCTGCGTCTCGGCTTTGCCACAGCCGTCGCAGCCTGTGCCGTTTTGGCCCTGATCGCAGGCTCCCCCGCGCGGGCCGACGACAAGGTGCTGGCCAAGGTCAACGGGGTGGAGATCAAGGAAAGCGACGTGGCGCTGGCCGAGGAAGAGCTGGCGCCGTCGCTGCAGCAGATGGACCCGGCCAGCCGCAAGGACAACGTACTCGGCTTCCTGATCGACCTGCAGATCGTGGCCAAGGCCGCGGAAGACAAGAAGATCGAGAACACCGACGACTTCAAGAAGCGCCTCGCCTTCACCCGCAAGCGGCTGATGATGGACAGCCTGCTCGCCGCCGAAGGCAAGGCGGCGACCACCGACGAGGCCATGAAGAAGGTCTATGAGGACGCCTCCAAGCAGATCACCGGCGAGGTCGAGGTGCGCGCCCGCCACATCCTGGTCGAGACCGAGGACGAGGCAAAGGCCGTGGTCGAGGAGCTGAAGAAGGGCGCCGATTTCGCCGAGCTCGCCAAGAAGAAGTCGAAGGATCCGGGCGCTTCCGACGGCGGCGACCTCGGCTTCTTCACCAAGGACCAGATGGTGCCGGAATTCTCCGCGGTGGCCTTCACGCTGGAGCCCGGCAAGATCTCCGATCCCGTGAAGTCGCAGTTCGGCTGGCACGTCATCAAGGTCGAGGAAAAGCGCAACCGCCAGGCGCCGCCGATCGACCAGGTCAAGGGCCAGATCGAGACCTATGTGACGCGCAAGGCGCAGGCCGACTACGTCGCCAAGCTCCGCGAAGCCGCCAAGGTCGAGCGCATGGACAAGCCGGCCGATGCCGCCGCCGCGAAGCCGGAAGCCGCCAAGGACGCGCCGGCCCGCCAAGTCCGACTCCAAGATGGCGCCGGCGAAGAAGTGAGTTGTCGCCCCGGCGAAAGCCGGGGCGCATAACCACGACTACACGTGATTTGCCGGGCTGGGGCTTCCAGCTCGTTTCGACAATCAACATCGGTGGCTATGGGTCCCGGCTTTCGCCGGGACGACACCGTTTGTTTGGTGTGCACGCCACCCTCTCCCGCCACGCTCACGAAGGTGATACAGAGCGCTTCCCTCCCCGAAAGCCGGAAGCCTGCAATGTCCACCGCCGTCTCGCCCCTTGCGCCCACCGACGTACCCGCCATGCCCGAGATCGCGGGCGTGAAGCTTGCGACTGCGGCAGCCGGTATCCGTTACAAGGGGCGCACCGACGTGCTGCTCGCCGTGATGGACAAGGGCACCGCGGTGGCCGGCGTCTTCACCAAATCGAAGTGCCCGTCGGCGCCGGTGGAATGGTGCCGCGCCAAGCTCAAGCGCGGCCAAGCCCGTGCGCTGGTGGTGAATTCCGGCAATGCCAATGCCTTCACCGGCAAGACCGGCAAGCAATCGACCGCGCTGACGGCGCAGATCGCCGCCAAGGCCGTCGGCTGCAGCGTCAACGACATCTTCCTCGCTTCGACCGGCGTGATCGGCGAGCCGCTCGACGCCACCAAGTTCGACGGCGTGCTGGCGACGCTGAACGAAGCTGCCGCGCCCGGCGACTGGATGAACGCGGCGCGCGCCATCATGACAACCGACACGTTTCCGAAGGTCGCGACCGCCACCGTCAAACTCGGCAAGGCCAAGGTCACCATCAACGGCATGGCCAAGGGCGCCGGCATGATCATGCCCGACATGGCGACCATGCTGTCCTTCGTGTTCACCGATGCGCCGCTGTCGGGCGCCGTGCTGCAGTCGCTGCTGAAGAGCGGCGTCGAGGACACGTTCAACGCCGTGACCATCGACAGCGACACCTCCACCTCGGACACGCTGCTGGCGTTTGCCACCGGCACGGCTGCAGCGAACGGTGCGCCGAAGATCACGCGCGCCAGCGATCCCAGGCTGAAGGCCTTTGCCAAGGCGTTTTACGACGTGCTCGCCGATCTGTCCGAACAGGTGGCGCGCGACGGCGAAGGCGCGCGCAAGCTGGTCGAGGTCATCGTCGAGGGCGCGACGACCAAGGCTTCCGCGCGCAAAATCGCGATGTCGATCGCCAATTCGCCGCTGGTGAAGACCGCGATCGCCGGCGAGGACGCCAATTGGGGCCGCGTGGTGATGGCGGTCGGCAAGGCCGGCGAGCCCGCCAACCGCGACAAGATCTCGATCTCGTTCAACGGCATCCGCGTCGCCAAGAGCGGCGCGCGCGATCCGTCCTACAACGAGAGCGAAGTGTCGGAGGCGATGAAGGCAGCCGAAAATCCAGATCAAGGTGACGCTCGGAATCGGCAAGGGCCGCGACCGCGTGCTGACCTGCGACCTCACCAAGGAATATGTCGCGATCAACGGCGACTATCGTTCCTGAAGCGAAGCGCGCATGGCCGACATCAAACTCACCCTCGTCGTCGCCTGCGCGCTTGTCGATGCCGACAAGCGCATCCTGCTGGCGCAACGCCCTGAGGGCAAGACGCTGGCGGGCCTCTGGGAATTTCCCGGCGGCAAGGTCGAGCCGGGCGAGCGGCCGGAGCAGACGCTGATCCGCGAACTGCACGAAGAGCTCGGCATCGACGTCAGCGAGCCGTGTCTGGCGCCGCTGACCTTCGCCAGCCACGCCTACGAGACGTTTCATCTGCTGATGCCGCTCTACATCTGCCGGCGCTGGGAAGGCCAGGCGATGGCGCGCGAGGGCCAGAACCTCGCCTGGGTGCGCGCGAACAAATTGCGCGACTACCCGATGCCGCCGGCGGACATTCCGCTGATCCCGCATTTGATTGATTTGTTGCTGTAGTAGCGCTTCGCCTCTCCCGCTTGCGGGGGAGGGAGCAAGCCACTTTGCGTCCCTAACGCTTCGTCCCCTTCACCGCCGCCTCGAGGCTCGCCTTCGCCGAACCCGGCCGCAGCGGCTGTTGCTGGCTTTCATGCGGCGCCCAGGCGGAGAGCCAGACGATGTCGAAGGTGGCGCGGATGCGGCCGTCGGCATCGGCAAAGCGCTCGGCGTAGATTTGCGCCATGCGCAGCAGGGTGGCGCGGCGGGTCGGCGTGCGGCGGCGCTCGACGAGAATATTGGTTGCGCCCATCCCTCGGAGATCGCGCATCAGCGCAAAGGCGTTGTCGTAGCGCACCACGACGCGGTCGACGTCGGTGACCGGCAGCGCGAGGCCGGCACGCTGCAGCAGCTGGCCGACATCGCGCAGGTCAGCGAACGGCGCGACGCGCGGCGAGACGCCGCCCTCGCATTCGGCTTCGGCGGCGGCAAAGGATTGCCTGAGCTCGGTGAGCGTGTCGCCGCCGGCAAGCGCTGCCAGCAACAGCCCGTCGGGCCGCAGCGCGCGGCGGATTTGCGCGAGCACGCCGGGCAGGTCGTTGACGAACTGGAAGGCCAGCGCGGAGACGGCGAGATCGAGCGACTCGGGTTGAAGCGGCAGATGTCTCGCTGCCGGAATCAAGCTTGATCCGCACCAGCGATTTGAAACGTGCCTCTAGCGGCGCGCGCAACGCCTCGCCCGGCGTCCAGATCTCGGCGGCATCGGCAAAATCGCGCTTCACCGCCGCCAACCGGTCGGCCATGTCCTCGGCGACACGGTCGAGCAGGAACGTGACCTCACCCTGCTTGCGCGCACGCGCCTGCCGCGCGCGCAGCAGCGCGCGGTCGAACAGGACGGGGGCACTGGCGGGCGGAGCCATGGCCGGTTGGTACGCCGGTCTGCCCGGTCATGGCAATCGCCTGCTTGAGCGGCGTGCGGGGCGGCGCTAGCCTCAAGGGCATGGATGCCAACACGCCATCCCGCTCGATCTTCGGTCATTTGCGCGGCGCCTTTGCGCATGCGGCAAAGTTCGCGCTCGACATCGCGCTGCCGACGCTGTGCGTGGCCTGCCGCGAGCCGGTGGACGGCGAAGGCGTCTGCGCCGCGTGCTGGGCAAAACTGTCGTTCATCGAGCCGCCCTACTGCCCGCGGCTCGGCATTCCCTTTGTCTACGATCCCGGGCCCGAGCTGTTGTCGATGGAGGCGATCGCCAACCCGCCGGCCTATCAGCGCGCCCGCGCCGCCGTGCGCTATGACGACGTCGCGCGCACGCTGGTGCACGCGCTGAAATACCACGACCGCACCGATCTGGCGCCGACCATGGGAAGCTGGATGGCGCGCGCCGGGCGCGAACTGCTCAGCCAGGCCGACGTGCTGGTGCCGGTTCCCCTGCACTGGCGGCGCGGCTGGAGCCGCCGCTACAACCAGTCCGGCACGCTGGCGCAGGCGATCGGGCGGCAAAGCGGGGTGAAAGTGGCGGCGGAGGCGCTGCGGCGGGTGCGGGCGACCGAACAGCAGATCGGGCTGTCGCGGGCCCAGCGCGCCAGCAATGTGCAGGGCGCGTTCAAGGTCGACCCGGACCGCATGGCTGATATCCAGGGCCGCCGCGTGGTGCTGGTCGACGATGTATTGACCTCCGGCGCCACCTCTGACGCCTGCGCCCGGGCGCTGCTGCGCGCCAAAGCGGCGCAGGTCGACGTGCTGGTGTTCGCCCGGGTTGTGGACAGCCATAAAGCCCACATATAATCGGGGCTTATTCGAGCGAACCGAGCGCGATATGGCTGCCATTGAAATCTACACCCGTCCCGGCTGCGGCTATTGCACCGCTGCGAAATCGCTGCTGACGCGCAAGAACGCGCCGTTCAAGGAGCTGAGCGTCTCGGCCGACCCCGCCTATCGCGACGAGATGTATCAGCGCGCCGGCGACGGCGTGACGTTTCCGCAGATCTTCATCGGCAAGACCCATGTCGGCGGCTGCGACGAGCTCTATGCGCTCGATCGCGAAGGCAAGCTCGACTCCCTGCTCACCAGCGAAGGCGTGCTCTGATGGCAAATGGCGACAAATTCACCGCCGCGATGGTGCAGATGCGCACCGCGCTCCTGCCCGAGCCGAGCCTCGAGCAGGCCACCAAGCTGATCCGCGAGGCGGCGAAGCAGGGCGCCGACTACGTGCAGACGCCCGAGGTCAGCAACATGATGCAGCTGAACCGCAAGGCGCTGTTCGAGCATCTGGCCGAGCGAAGAGGACGACAAGTCGCTGAAGGCCTATCGCGCGCTGGCGAAGGAATTGAAGATCCATCTCCATGTCGGATCGCTGGCGCTGAAGTTTTCGCCGGAGAAGGCGGTCAACCGCTCCTTCCTGATCGCGCCCGACGGCGCGGTGCTCGCGAGCTACGACAAGATCCACATGTTCGACATCGACCTGCCCGGCGGCGAGAGCTATCGCGAGTCCGCCAACTACCAGCCGGGCGAGACCGCCGTGATCTCCGACCTGCCCTGGGGCCGCATCGGGCTGACCATCTGCTACGACGTGCGCTTCCCGGCGCTGTACCGCGCGCTGGCCGAGAGCGGCGCGTCCTTCCTCACGGTGCCCTCCGCCTTCACGCGCAAGACCGGCGAAGCGCACTGGCATGTGCTGCTGCGCTCGCGCGCCATCGAGACCGGCTGCTTCGTGTTTGCCGCGGCGCAAGCCGGCATGCATGAGAACAAGCGCGAGACCTTCGGGCACTCGCTGATCGTCGATCCCTGGGGCGTCGTCATCGCCGAAGGCGGCGTCGAGCCCGGCGTGTTCCTGGCCGAGATCGATCCCGCGAAGGTCGAGACCGCGCGCAAGACGATTCCCTCGCTGCAGCATGGCCGCCGCTTCGGCATCGCCGATCCCAAGGCCGGCCCCGAACATCTGCACCTGGTGCGGGGCTCGGCATGATCCGCTACTCGCTGCGCTGCGAGCAGGACCACTCTTTCGAGAGCTGGTTCCAAAGCTCGTCGGCGTACGACCAGCAGGTGAAGCGCAAGCTCGTGAGCTGTCCGGTGTGCGGCTCGGCGAAGGTCGAGAAGGCCATCATGGCCCCGCGCATCGTCGGCAAGAAGGGCCGCGAGAAAACCGCCAGCGCCGGTGGAAGCCGCCGCGCCTGCGGAGGCGCCGGCGACGGAGTCGACCTCGCTGATGATGGCGCAGGAGCGCGAGCTGCGCGCCAAGATCAAGGAACTGCGCGACCACATCGTCAAGAACGCCGACAATGTCGGCGAGAAGTTTCCCAACGAAGCGCGCGCCATGCATTACGGCGACAAGGAACATCGCCCGATCTATGGCGAGGCCTCGCCCGAGGAAGCGCGCGCGCTGGTCGACGAAGGCGTCGAAGTCTCGCCGCTGCCGACGCTGCCGGAAGACCGGAACTGACGGCTACGCCGCAACCAGCAGCGCCACACCGACCACGATCAGCACAATGCCGCTCGCTTCGCGCGCCGAGATCGGCTGCTTGAACGAGTAATACGACACGGCCTGCGCGAACAGCACCTCGACCAGCGCCAGGGTGCGCACGTTGGCGGCCGCGGTCAGCGCGAACGCCAGGAACCAGAACTGCGAGGCGAAGGCGCCCATGAAGCCCGCGAGCATCGAGGGCCGCCACAGGCCGAGGATCGCCTTCAGCACAGCAGGCGCACGCGCCAGCAGATAGATCGTCAGCACCAGCGTCTGCACGAACAGGCCACACACCAGCGTGAAGGACGCCGTCGTCACGAACGACACACCGGGCACGCTGATGATGGCGCCGCGAAAGCCGATCGCCGACAGCGCAAAGCCCGCGCCGGCAACGAGGCCGATGATGGTCGGCCGCAACTCCGGCAAAACCCTTTTCGCCGCCGGGCCGCAGCGCGGTGATGACGACGCCGACGGTGGCGATCACGATCGCCAGCACTTTCAGCCAGGTCAGGTGATCGCCGAGGAAGACGAAGCCGAAGATCGCGGTCTGGATCGCTTCGGTCTTGATGTACGCCGTGGTCACCACGAAGGAGCGGTCGTTCATCGCCACCAGCATCAACCCGGTGGCGACGATCTGGCTGAGCGCGCCGAGCAGCAGCCACGGCCAGAACGCCGCGTTCGGCCACGGCACCTTGTCGCCGCTGACCAGCACGACCACGACGAAGAAGACGATCGAGAACGGAAAGCCGAACAGGAAGCGGATATTGGTCGCGCCCCAGGTGCCGAGCGGCCCGGTCAGCGAACGCTGCATCGCATTGCGCGCGACCTGGCCGCCCGCAGCGATGAAGGTGAAGGGAATCCAGAGCGAGGCGACGGTGAACATGAGGGAGACCGGCTGGCAGGACGGCCAAGGTGCCGGGCGCGGCGCGTGCGGTCAACGGGGATGGCGCATGACTGCGATGCGCCGCGCCGCGAATCGGACAGGCAGCGTGCGCTCCCTCTCCCCGCTCTTGCCGGGAGAGGGTTGGGGTGAGGGGCTGCCTCAGCACAGAAAGTGAGAGATGGATTCGCGGTGAGTCCCCCTCACCCGCCGCGCTGAAGCGCGGCGACCTTTCCCCGCAAGCGGGGCGAGGTAAGAAAGACCTACATCCCCTCGGCGACCACCATGTAGTTCACGTCCATGTCGGCGGAGAGGCCCCATTTGTCGGCGAGGGGGCTGTAGACCACGCCGGTCTCCTCGGTGATCGCGAGCTTGCTGGCGGCGAGGTGGCGGGCGAGTTCGTCGGGGGTGACGAACTTGTTCCACTCATGGGTGCCGCGCGGCAGCCAGCGCAGCACATATTCGGCGCCGACGATGGCGAGCGCAAAGCTCTTCCAGTTGCGGTTGATGGTGGAGACCACCATCAGCCCGCCGGGCTTCAGCATCGTTGCACAGTGGTTGAGGAACATGCCGACATCGACGACATGCTCGATCACTTCCATCGCCAGAACGACGTCGAAGCGTTCGCGGTGGTCCATCTCTTCCACGGTGGTGCAGCGATAGTCGATCGACAGATGCCCCTTGTCGGCGTGCAGCTTTGCCGCCGCAATGTTGGTCGCGGACGGATCGATGCCGATCACCTGTGCGCCGAGCCGCGTGAACGGCTCGCACAGCAGCCCTGCGCCGCAGCCGATGTCGAGCATGCGCAGGCCGGAGAGGCAGTTGAGGCTTTTGACGTTGCGCGAAAATTTGCGGCATGCCGCATCGCGGATATAGGCGAGCCGCAGCGGATTGATCTTGTGCAGCGGCGCCATCTTGCCTTTGGGGTCCCACCACTCCGCCGACAGTTTTGAGAATTTCGCCACTTCGGCCGGATCGACCGTGGGACCTGTGGCGCCTGTTGAACTCATGGACATGTGAGGGCAGCTCTCAACGCGCGGTGATGGAATTGCGGAACGACAGCGGCGAGGCGATGGTGGTGATGGTCTCCCTGCCCTCGCCCACCCCCATGATGGTGACGTCGCCGTAGTCGAAGATGCGGCCAATGATGGACTGCGTGACGTCGACGCTCTCGACCTTGTCGAGGCTCATCTCGAACGTCTTGCGCGAGATGAACCCGGTCTTGTGCACCACGCGCAGATTGGTGACGTCGGTCTCGGTGGTCCAGCGATGGAACCAGGCGGTAACGGTCTTGTAGAGCGCAAACAGGCGCCACGATCGCCGCCAGCGCCCAGCATGCCACGATCAGCGGGCTGCCCGCCGGCACCATTCCCGACAACGCCATGAATACGGCGGCGAGAACCCAGAGCAGAATCGCGGGTCCGAAGAAGACCCAGTGCGCATTGGTGGAATACAGCACCTTCTCCCCGGGCTGCAGGATGTCGTCGATATAACGGCCCATACGCCTTACCTACCTCAGTTACCCCTGTGCGACAGCTTCTTGTGCCACAGCCCGCGCCGGCTGACCCCCGACCCCGCAGGAACCCGCTTGCCCCCGGCCGCGCCGCTATGTATACGCGCGTTTCGGCGGCTGCGCTGCCGTTTTAAGCAAGTCACTGGATTTAATCCTTATTCAAGGGAATGCACGAATCGTCATGAGCCGCCTCGTGATGAAATTCGGCGGCACATCCGTCGCCAATATCGACCGCATCCGCAACGTCGCGCGCCATGTGAAGCGCGAGGTCGATGCCGGCCATGACGTGGCCGTGGTGGTGTCGGCCATGGCCGGCAAGACCAACGAGCTGGTCGCCTGGTGCACCGAAGCTTCTCCCATGCATGATGCGCGGGAATATGACGCCGTGGTGGCATCCGGCGAGCAGGTGACCTCGGGCCTGCTGGCGATCGTGCTGCAGGGCATGGGCATCCAGGCTCGCTCCTGGCAGGGCTGGCAGATTCCGATCAAGACCAGCGACGCGCATGCGTCCGCGCGCATCCTCGAGATCGACGGCAGCGAGATCATCAACCGTTTCAGGGATCGCAAGGAAGTCGCCGTCATCGCCGGCTTCCAGGGCATCAACCCGGAGACCCGCCGCATCACCACGCTCGGCCGCGGCGGCTCCGATACGTCGGCGGTCGCGGTTGCAGCCGCCATCCATGCCGACCGTTGCGACATCTACACCGACGTCGACGGCGTCTACACGACCGATCCGCGCGTGGTGCCGAAGGCGCGCCGGCTCGACAAGATCGCGTTCGAGGACATGCTGGAGCTGGCCTCGCAGGGCGCCAAGGTTCTGCAGGTGCGCTCGGTGGAACTCGGCATGGTGCACAATGTGCGTGTGTTCGTGCGCTCCAGCTTCGACAAGCCCGAGGATATCGACCCGCACGCCAACCAGCCGCCGGGCACGCTGATCTGCAGCGAGGAGGAAATCATGGAAAGCCACGTCGTCACCGGCATCGCCTTCTCCAAGGACGAGGCGCAGATTTCCGTGCGCCAGATCGAGGACAAGCCGGGCGTGGCCGCCGCGATCTTCGGGCCGCTCGCCGACGCCAATATCAACGTCGACATGATCGTGCAGAACGTCTCCGAGGACGGCAAGACCACCGACCTCACCTTCACGGTGCCGGCCGCCGACTACAACCGCGCCAGGGAGACCATCACCTCGTCCAAGGGCAAGATCGGCTACGCGCGGCTCGACAGCGCGACCGATGTCGCCAAGGTTTCGGTGATCGGCAGCGGCATGCGCAGCCATGCCGGCGTCGCCGCCAAGGCATTCGCCGCGCTCGCCGAGCGCAAGATCAACATCCGCGCCATTACGACGTCGGAGATCAAGTTTTCGGTGCTGATTGACGCGGCCTACACCGAGCTTGCGGTGCGCACCCTGCACACGCTCTACGGGCTCGATCAGGTTTAGAACAATTTTCTCTTAGCGGTCGCAGCATCGACCCCACAGAGACGTTATTGTCTCTGGCAGGCGTTTTGCTTGGCAATATCAGCTTTGATTGGCTATACGGCCTGATAGGTGAGCAGCCGCAAACTGTGCCACAGTTTTGGTGATCCCGATTCGGCCGGGAGGGGCTCGCGCCGGTGCCGAAATGAATAAAATTGTTGTTTTGTCCGCGTATTACGCCAGTGACCGGCCACCCGGCTTGCTGGCCTTGGGGAGGATTGGCTGATCATGCGGAGCGCGTCGGGAGGTCCCCGCGTCTTGCTGAGACGGCTCCGCGAAACCATGGCGGAGCAAGTCTCCGCACAGGAACGCCTCGACAAGATCGTGGTGCTGATCGCGGCCAACATGGTGGCCGAGGTCTGCTCCTGCTACGTGCTGCGCGTCGACAACACGCTCGAACTCTACGCCACCGAAGGCCTGAAGCGCGAAGCCGTGCACCGCACGGTCCTGAGCGCGCATGAAGGCCTGGTCGGCCTCGTCGCCAGCGAAGCGACGCCGCTGAACCTGTCGGACGCGCAGAGCCACCCGGCGTTCTCGTACCGCCCGGAAACCGGCGAAGAAATCTACCACTCCTTCCTCGGCGTGCCGGTGCTGCGCGCCGGCAACACGCTCGGCGTGCTCGTGGTGCAGAACCGCGCCAAGCGCAACTACGTCGAGGAAGAAGTCGAGGCGCTGCAGACCACCGCCATGGTGCTGGCGGAGATGATCGCTTCGGGCGAATTGTCGGCGCTGGCCCAGCCCGGCGCCGAGCCCGCGGCGCGGCACTCGCTGCACAAGAGCGGCAGTGTGCTCTCCGAAGGCATCGCGCTCGGCCATGTCGTGCTGCACGAGCCGCGCGTCGTCATCAAGGATTACATCGCCGAGGACCTGCCGAAGGAAATCAAGCGGCTCGACGCGGCGCTGCTCAAGCTGCGCGCCGATCTCGACCGCATGCTGGAGCGCGGCGACGTCGCCGAAGGCGGCGAGCATCGCGACGTGCTGGAAGCCTACCGCATGTTCGCCAACGACCAGGGCTGGTCGCACAAGCTGCACGAAGCGGTCGGCACCGGCCTCACCGCGGAAGCCGCGGTCGAACGCGTGCAGTCCGACACCCGCGCGCGCATGCTGCGCTCGACCGATCCCTATTTGCGCGAGCGCCTGCACGACCTCGAGGACCTCGGTCACCGACTGATGCGCCAGCTGGTCGGCCGCGACCACGCGCCATCGAGGGAACAGATGCCCGACAACGCGATCCTGATCGCGCGCGCGATGGGCCCGGCGGCGCTGCTCGACTATGACCGCAAGCGGCTGCGCGGCCTCGTGCTGGAGGAAGGCACCGCCAATTCGCACGTCGCCATCGTCGCGCGCGCGCTCGGCATTCCCGCGGTCGGCGAGGTGCCGAACGCGCCCGGCATTGCCGATCCGGGCGACGCCATCATCGTCGACGGCACCTCGGGCTCGATCTATGTGCGGCCGTCCAGCGAAATCGAATCGGCCTATGCCGAGCGCGTCCGCCTGCGCGCGCGGCGGCAGGCGCAGTACTCGGCGCTGCGCGACCTGCCCTGCAAGACCAAGGACGGCCAGCCGGTCGAGCTCCTGATCAATGCCGGCCTCGTCATCGACCTGCCGCATATCGAGGACACCGGCAGCGCCGGCATCGGGCTGTTCCGCACCGAGCTGCAATTCATGGTGAGCCCGAGCCTGCCGCGCTCGTCCGATCAGCTCGCGCTTTACCGCACCGTGCTCGATGCCGCCGGCGACAAGCCCGTGACCTTCCGCACCCTCGATATCGGCGGCGACAAGGCGCTGCCCTATATGGAGACGGTGATCGAGGAAAATCCGGCGCTGGGCTGGCGCGCGATCCGGCTCGGGCTCGACCGGCCGGGATTGCTGCGCGGCCAGATCCGCGCGCTGCTCCGCGCCGGCGGCGGGCGTTCGCTGAAGATCATGTTCCCGATGATCTCCGAGGTCGCCGAGTTCGACGCGGCGAAAGCCATCGTCGAGCGCGAGCTGACTTATCTGCGCCAGCACGGCCATTCGCTGCCCGAGCGCATCGACATCGGCACCATGGTGGAGGTGCCGGCGCTGCTCTACCAGATGGACGAGCTCTTGAAGAAGGTGGACTTCGTCTCGGTCGGCTCCAACGATTTGTTCCAGTTCATGTTCGCGGTCGATCGCGGCAACGCCAAGGTGTCGGAGCGTTTCGACACCTTGTCGGCGCCGATCCTGCGCGCGCTGCGCGACATCGTGCGTAAGGCCAATGCCGCGAAGAAGGGTGTCTCGCTGTGCGGCGAGATGGCCTCAAAACCGCTCGGCGCGCTGGCGCTGATCGCGCTCGGCTATCGCTCGCTGTCGCTGTCGGCGACCGCGCACGGCCCGGTGAAGGCGATGATCCTCGACCTCGACGCCAAAAAGGCGGGGGCGATGATCAATCCGCTGCTCGATGCGCCGTCCGGCAGCGTCTCGATCAAGCAGAAGCTGACGGAATTCGCGGAAGCCGAGGGGTTGTCGTTGTAGCGAGGCCTCCGTTTACGCCGCGACGCTTCCGCTCCGCTACAGCTTTTCTGCTATCTGAGAACCGCCATGCTGCCCGAAGCCAAACTCGACATCCTGCTTGCCCACCACGCCGCGCTCGAAAACGAGCTGCTCGGCCAGGTCGGCTCCGACCGCTATGTGACAGATCACCCGCGAGCTCGCCGACCTCAATCCGCTGATCGACGCCGTGAAGGCCTATCGCGGCGTGCAGGCGGAGCTGGCCGGCACCGAGGCCCTGCTCGCCGATCCCGCGACCGACGCGGAAATGCGCGCTATGGCGGAAACCGAGCGCGACGAGTTGCAGGCGAGGCGCGACGACCTCGCGCAAAAGATCCGCCTCGCGCTGCTGCCCAAGGATGCCATGGACGACCACAACGTCGTGCTGGAAATCCGCGCCGGCACCGGCGGCGACGAGGCCTCGCTGTTCGCCGGCGACCTGTTCCGCATGTATGAGCGCTTTGCCAATCTGCTGGGCTGGAAGGTCGAGGTGATCTCGGCCAGCGAAGGCACCGTCGGCGGCTTCAAGGAAATCATCGCCGAGGTGCAGGGCCGCGGCGCGTTCGCCAAACTGAAATTCGAATCCGGCGTGCACCGCGTGCAGCGCGTGCCCGACACCGAGACGCAGGGCCGCATCCACACGTCGGCGGCGACGGTCGCCGTGCTGCCGGAGGTCGAGGATGTCGACGTCGACATCAAGAACGACGACCTGCGGATCGAAACCATGCGCGCGCAGGGCGCCGGCGGCCAGCACGTCAACAAGACGGAATCGGCGATCCGCATCACCCACATCCCGACCGGCATCGTGGTGATGATGCAGGACAGCCGCTCGCAGCACAAAAACCGGGCGTCGGCCATGAACATCCTGCGCTCGCGCATCTACGACGCCGAGCGGCAGCGCCAGGACGCGGCGCGCTCGGCCGAGCGCAAGGAAAAGGTCGGCTCCGGCGACCGCAGCGAGCGCATCCGCACCTATAATTTCCCGCAAGGCCGCGTCACCGACCACCGCATCAACCTGACGCTCTACAAGCTGCCGCAGGTGATCTCGGGCGAAGCGCTGGGCGAACTGGTCGACGCGCTGACCACGGAGCACCAGGCCGCGCAGCTGGCGGCGCAGGGTGCGGCGGCGTAATCACTGTCGTCCCTGCGAAAGCAGGGACCCATAACCACAGGCGAGGATCGTTGCGCGAACAGGTAACTCCGACCACCCATATCGATGGGCCGCGGCGTATGGGTCCCTGCTTTCGCAGGGACGACAGATGAATACCATCGAAGCCGCACGGCGCGCGCTCGCAGCGCGCCTGCAATCTGCCGGCAGCGACTCGGCCGAGCTCGATGCGCGGCTGCTGGTCGGCCACGCGCTCGGCCTCGATCTCACCGGCATGATCTCCGCAGCAAATCGATTGCTCACGTCAGACGAATCGGCTCGCCTCGAAACGCTCACCCGCCGTCGCCTCGCCGGCGAACCGGTCGCGCGCATTCTCGGGCAAAAGGAATTCTGGGGACTGCCGCTGGCGCTGTCGCCGGCCACGCTGGTGCCGCGGCCCGACACCGAGACCGTGGTGGAGCTGGCGCTCGAAATGCTGCGCACGGGATCGGCGAATCCGCGGCCACGCATCGCCGATCTCGGCACCGGCACCGGCGCAATTCTGCTCGCGCTGTTATCCGAATTGCCTGAGGCGACGGGAATCGGCACCGACATTTCCGAGGAGGCGCTGGAGACGGCGACGGCCAATGCGCAGCATCTCGGCCTCGCGGCGCGCGCGAGCTTCATCCATTGCGATTATGCTGCCGCGCTGACCGGCCCTTTTGACCTCATCGTGTCGAATCCGCCCTATGTTCAATCGGGCGATATCGCCAATCTCGCAGTCGAGGTGCGCGACCACGATCCCCGAACGGCTCTGGATGGCGGTGCGGATGGTCTGGACGCCTACCGCGCCTTGATACCTCAGGCTGCGCGCATATTAGGCCCGAATGCCGCGCTGGTTGTGGAGGCCGGGCAGGGCCAGGCCGCCCAGATTGAAGCTTTGATGACGGCGGCAGGACTGGCGCCTCACGGGGCTCCCAGGGCCGATCTGGCAGGCATCCCGAGGGCCGTCGGGGCCCGTAAATTGCCCCGATAAAGTCCTATTGGAACGCAAAAAAACCTCTTGGAATCACCCCCGGGAACGACTACGTTCCGGCCACAACATCGGTCCAGGGTTGCTGGCTGGCCCCGCAGGTAGAGCGGGAGGAGACCAGAGGCACTTTAGCCCCGCCGATTAACGGTTCCAAAACGCAAAGGTCTTTAGAGCGCAATGGCTGAAGCTGTGCAGCGCTCGACCGCAAAGCGAACGAAAGCCTGATATTGCGCTTGAAGACTTACGCAACAGAGCTTGGCTTGTTTCGGCAAGGTGAATGATTGGTCGCCGGCGATGAGCGCTGGCGGTTGGGGAACGCGTCTTTGTTGAACGCGAATGTTGACGAAATCGGCAGCGTATTCGGCGGCACCGTGATTCGGTGCTCGTGAACGCGTGCCGCGCTGCAAGTGAATGCACACTAACTTCTTAGGGCTGGAATAAAGGCGACACATGAGAAACGGTCAAAACAACAAGCGGATGCGTAACCGGAATAACAACAATAATAATAATAGTAACAACAACCGGCGCGGCCAGAACCCGATGACCCGGGTCTACGAATCCAACGGACCCGACATCAAGATCCGCGGCACCGCCTCCCACGTCGCCGAAAAATACGTCCAGCTCGCCCGCGACGCGCGCTCGTCCGGCGATCCCGTCGCCGCCGAGAACTACTACCAGCACGCCGAACATTATTTCCGCCTGATCGCCGCTGCCCAGGAGCAGTTCCGGCAGAACCAGCCGCAGCATCTGCAGCAGTCGCGTCCCGACAACGAAATGTCGACGGACGAGGGCGAGGATGAGGGCGACGGCTTCTCGCCGTTCGGCCAGGAGCCCGGCTTCGTGCCGCAACAGCAGCAGCCGCAGCAGCCCTATATGCGCGACAACAACCAGCGCGAACAACAGCCCTATGTGCGCGACCAGCAGCCGCGCGAACATCGCGGCGACCGTGAGCACCGCGGCGATCGCGATCAGCAACGCGAGCACCGCCCGCAGCCGCAATTTCAGCCGCAGCCGCCGCAACCGCAGCCGGTGGTCGCCGACAGCGTCGATCGCCTGCCCTCCTTCATCACCGGCCCGCAGCCGCAGATCAATGGCGGCGAGCGCAACTTCGAAGGCGGCGGTGGCGGCGAACGCTTCCCGCGCCGGCGACGCCGGCCGCATGGCGGCCCGCGTCCCGACAACATGGCCGGTGCCGCGCCGGCCGGCTCGGGTGACGACTTCAATCCGGGGAATGAGTAAGTAGCGCGAGCTTCATCGCGTCTCGGCAAGAATTGTAGGGTGGGCAAAGCGCAAGCGTGCCCACCTTTTTTATTGTTCACGATATCTGCGGGTGAATGATGGGCACGGCGCATGCGCGCCTTTGCCCACCCTACAGCTCTCGTTCTTCCCCGCGCGCTTGGCGCGGGCACCAGCACCGGCTGCAGCGATGGAATTAGCCGCACGCGCTCGCGATGGGCGGGCAGCGCGCGATAAACCTGCTTGGTCGCTTCCACGATATGCACGCCGGCCAGCGGCATCGACAGCACCTCGCCCGCGCGCTCCCAGGCCATCGCCGAACGCAGGAACCAGCCGTTGGCGACCGGCGGCATGAACAGCGCCTCGCCCCAGTTCGCCGGCGTGAACCAGGTCTGGCGCAGCAGCTGCGTGATCTGCGCGCGCGAATAGGGCCGGCCGTGGCCGAACGGCGTGTTGTCGGTGCGCGTCCACACGCCGCGGCGATTGGGGATCACCGCGATCATGCGGCCCGAGGGCGCCAGCACCCGCCACACCTCGCGCAGCAGGTTTTCCGGGTCGTCGCACATCTCCAGCGCATGCACGAGCAGGACGCGGTCGAACAAGGAATCCGGCAGCGGCAGCGAGAATTCGTCGACCAGCGCGGCGAGCGCGGGCCGCCCGGTCGGCCATTTCAGCACGCCCTGCGCGGCCGGCATGAAGGCGATGCAGCGCTCGCTGTTGTCGCGGAATAGCCCAAGATACGGCGTCGGATAGCCGAGCCCGAGCACGCGCTGGCCCTCGGCGTCCGGCCAGCAGGCCTGGATGCCGCGGTTGATCAGCCGCCGCGCCACGATGCCGAGGCGCTGCGAATAGAAATCGCGGAGGTCGATCACATCCATGGGGTCAATCTAACACGCAGATGTTCCCTGCGGCGCGCCCAAAATGGCATTGCCGCAGCAGCGTTAACGCCATATCTCTTGGGCGGCCCGGACAGGAATTGGTGGAGAAATCATGGCTGCGGAAATTCGCGTGTTCAACTGCCTGTCCGACAATTTCGGCTATCTGATCCACGATACCGAAACCCGGGCGACCGCCTCGATCGACGCCCCCGAAGCCGGCCGCGATCCTGAAAGCGCTGGCGCAGGAGAACTGGGCGCTGACCGACATCCTGGTCACCCACCATCACCACGACCATGTCGGCGGCGTCGCGGAATTGAAGAAGAAATACAAGTGCCGCGTGGTCGCCCCGCATGACAAGAAGGCGGCGATATCAGATGTCGATCTGCGCGTCGGCAATGGCGACGTGGTGAAGGTCGGCAATCTGCTCGTGCGCGTGCTGGAAACGCCCGGCCATACGCTCGACCATGTCTCCTATGTCTTCGACAAGGAGAAGGCGCTGTTTGCCGCCGACACGCTGTTCTCGATCGGCTGCGGCCGCGTGTTCGAGGGCACGCATCCGATGATGTGGGATTCGCTGCTGAAACTGCGCGCCCTGCCCGATGATTTCTCGCTTTATTGCGGCCATGAATACACTGCCTCCAACGTCAAGTTTGCACTGACGGTGGATGGCAACAATCCGGCGCTGAAGGCGCGCGCGGAGGAAGTGGCTCAGCTGCGCGCGCAGAACAAGGCGACCATTCCGGTCAAGCTCGGCGAGGAGAAGAAGTCGAACGTGTTCCTGCGCGCCGACGATCCCGCCGTCGCCGCAGCGTTGCACATGAAGGGCGCGGATGCCGCCGACGTGTTCGGCGAACTGCGCGAACGCAAGAACAAGTCCTGACCATGCCAAAGTGCTGACAATGCAAAGCGCCGCCGACATCATTGCGCGGCTTGAGCTCAAGCCGCATCCCGAGGGCGGATATTACCGCGAGACGTTCCGTGACGTGCGCACGGATGCGCAGGGCCGCGCCCACTTGACCGCGATCTACTACCTGCTGGCGCGCGGCGATCGCTCGCAATGGCATCGCATCGATGCGGTGGAAGTCTGGCATTATTACTCTGGCGCCGCGCTGACGCTGAAGATCGCCAATGACGGCTGTGCGCCGCACATCGTCACGCTCGGTCCCGATGTCGCCGCCGGCGAACGGCCGCAGGCGATCGTGCCGGCCGGCGCCTGGCAGGCCGCGGAGAGCACCGGCGACTGGACGCTGGTCGGCTGCACCGTGGCGCCGGGGTTCGAATTCGCGGGCTTCGAGATGGCGAAAGCCGATTGGCTTCCGACAAGCTGAAGCTTCGCAATCAGCGCCGCCGGAACATATCCTTCGCTGCAATGAGCCCGCCGCCGGCGATCAGGATCGCGGCAACGGCAATGGTCGCGGTCGGCTGCGCATAGCCCGCGAGGATCAGGAACGCGGTCGACAGCAATGGCGTGGCGTAGGAGGCGGCACCGAGCACGCGGATGTCGCCGCGCTTCATGCCGATGTCCCAGGCGAAGAAGGCCGCGCCGACGGGGCCAACGCCAAGCGCGATGATGGCAAGCCACTGCCCCGATGTTTCCGGCCACACCGTTTTCTCGACGAGGACGTGAACGAGCGCGGCGAGGATAGCCGTGGCGAGGCAGAAGCCCGCGACCGCATCGGTTGGCACTGCCTTCAAGCGGCGGGACATCACGGAATAGGACGCCCAGACAAAGGCGGCGACGAACGCAGCAGCAAGGCCGGGCAACTGGCCGGCCTCAAAACCGCTGCCGCCGCCACCCATCAGCAGCAGCACGGTGCCGGCCAGCCCCAGCAGCGCGCCGATGATGTGATGCGACAGCAGGCGCTCGCCGGGCAGCAGCGACGAGAACAGCACGATCAGCAGCGGCCACAGATAGTTCAGCAGGCCAGCCTCGGCCGGCGGCGCGAAGCGCAGCGCCAGGAAATAGAGCGCGTGGTAGCCGAACAGGCCGCCGACGCCGACGAGCCAGGCGACAACGGGCTGCTTCAGCGCGACGAAAGCGGAGGGACGAAACAGGAAGCTTGCGAACGCAACCAGCGCGCCGATCGCAAAGGTCATGACGGCGAGCTGGAAGGCCGGAATCTTTCCGGTCGCAACGGTGAGGACGGCGAGCAGCGACCACATCAGGATCGCGGTCAGTCCGATGAGTGTGGCAGTGCGGGGGGACATTGAGATTCTCGTCATGCCCGGCCCTGTGCCGGGCATCCACGTCTTACTTGCCTATCGAGCTTCTACAAAGACGTGGATGGCCGGGACAAGCCCGGCCATGACGACTTACTTGGATGAATTTGCGCAACGACGGAGTGAAATCGTCACACCATGTACTGCCCGCCATTGATGGTGAGTGTGGAGCCGGTGATGGCGCCGGCCTCGTCGGCGGCGAGGAACACGACCGCGCGCGCGATTTCCTCGGGCTCGCCGAGACGATTGACCGGGATCTGCGGCAGGATGGACTTTTCCAGCACCTCTTTCGGCACCGCCTGCACCATCTCGGTGTTGATGTAGCCGGGGCAGATCGCATTCACGGTGATGCCGCCCTTGGCGTTCTCCAGCGCCAGCGCCTTGGTGAAGCCGATGTCGCCGGCCTTGGCGGCGGAATAGTTGACCTGGCCGAACTGGCCCTTCTGGCCGTTGATCGAGGAGATGTTGATGACGCGGCCGAATTTTCGCGCGCGCATGCCCTCGATGATCGGGCGCGTCATGTTGAACAGCGAGCCGAGATTGGTGTTGATGACCGCGTTCCACTGTTCCAGCGTCATCTTGTGGAAGGCGCCGTCCTTGGTGATGCCGGCGTTGTTGACGAGCACGTCGACCGGGCCGATGTCGGCCTCGACCTTCTTGATCCCCGCGGTGCAGGCGTCGAACGAGGAGACGTCCCACTTGTAGACGGGAATGCCGGTCTCGCCTTTGAACTTTTCCGCCGCGGCGTCGTTGCCGGCGTAGCTTGCCGCAACCTTGTAGCCGGCGGCTTTCAGCGCCTTGCTGATTGCGGCGCCAATGCCGCGCGTTCCTCCGGTGACCAATGCAACACGTGCCATGTCGTCTCCTCCTTGGTAGTCTTTTAATAGACCGGAATTTTTCCGGTCTTTTGACAACGCTCAAGCGGACAATTCAAACAAGCGCTTGAGACAAAAATGCCCGGCGCGAGGCCGGGCATTCATTGTTAGCAGCTTGAACCGCGTTTGACAGATGATGTTTTCATCACGCAACGCACAACGCTGATCTCTTTCTCTTGACGCGTTTCCTTCACGCGAACCGGTACCCACTTCGCTTGGAAACGCTATGCCTTAATCACGCGCGATGCACATCGCGATGCCCATGCCGCCGCCGATGCACAGCGTGGCGAGGCCCTTCTTGGAATCGCGCTTTTGCATCTCGTGCAGCAGCGTCACCAGCACGCGGGCGCCGGAGGCGCCGACCGGATGGCCGATCGCGATCGCGCCGCCATTGACGTTGACCTTGCCGGTGTCCCAGCCGAGGTCCTTGTTGACGGCGCAGGCCTGCGCCGCAAAGGCCTCGTTGGCCTCGATCAGGTCGAGGTCGCCGATATTCCAGCCGGCCTTCTTCAGCGCGGCGCGGGAAGCCGGGATCGGGCCGGAGCCCATGATCTTGGGATCGACGCCGGCCTGCGCCCACGACACGATGCGGGCCAGCGGCTTCTTGCCTTCCTTGGCGGCCTGCTTGGCGGTCATCAGCACCACGGCGGCGGCGCCGTCATTGATGCCCGACGCGCTGCCCGCCGTGACCGTGCCTTCCTTCTCGAAGGCGGGCTTCAGCTTGGCCATCCCATCCAGCGTTGCGCCATGGCGCGGATATTCGTCATCGGCCACGATGATATCGCCCTTGCGGGTCTTGATGGTGACCGGGACGATCTCGTCCTTGAACTTGCCGGCCTTCTGCGCAGCCTCGGCCTTGTTCTGCGACTTGACCGGCGAACTCGTCCTGCTGGGCGCGGGTGATCTGCCACTGGCGGGCGACGTTCTCGGCGGTGTTGCCCATGTGGTAGCCGTTGAAGGCATCCCACAGGCCGTCCTTGATCATGGTGTCGACCAACTCGAGGCCGCCCATCTTGACGCCGCTGCGCAGATATTGCGCATGCGGGGCCATGCTCATGGATTCCTGGCCGCCGGCGACCACGATCTCGGAATCGCCGTTGAGCAGCGCCTGGTAGCCGAGCGCCACGGTGCGCAGGCCCGATCCACAAAGCTGGTTGACGCCCCAGGCCGGGCTTTCCACCGGGATGCCGGCGGCGATCGAGGCCTGGCGGGCCGGGTTCTGGCCCTGGGCTGCGGTCAGGATCTGACCCATGATGACTTCGGAGACGCGGCCCGGCTCGATGCCTGCCCGCTCCAGCGCGGCCTTGATGGCGATGGCGCCGAGGTCGTGCGCCGGGGTGGTCGCGAATGCGCCGTTGAAGCTGCCAACCGGGGTGCGGGCGGCGCTGACGATGACGACATCGTCTGACATGGACATCTCCTGTATGGGTTTTCTTGGGTTGGTTTTCTTGACGGCGGGCGGGCCGGGACGGCGGGCCAGTCTTATTTCCTATCCTGTTAACGCCATTGATGCATGTCAATCGCTCCTGCAGCGAAAAGCTGCCGCGGCGCATTCAAAATAGTCGCCCCGGCAGTTTCCTGAGCAGTGCCGATGCCTTGGGGTTAACCGTGCCGCACAAAACGGTAGCCGAAGCCCGTTGAAAATGCTTACCTTTGCTGCGATGCGTTGCATTTAGCCCTGCGGCGATGCCGTCGGGTTCCCCGCTTTCGCTTTCTCGTGTGGACCCCTCATGGCAAAATCCGAAACACCCACCACCATCAAGAAGTACGCTAACCGGCGGCTCTATAATACCGGTACGAGCACCTATGTGACGCTCGAGGACCTCGCGTCGATGGTGAAGGAGGGCGAGGATTTTCTCGTCTACGACGCCAAGACCGGCGAAGACATCACCCGCTCGGTGCTGGCGCAGATCATCTTCGAGCAGGAGAACAAGGCGGGGCAGAACTTGCTGCCCACCACGTTCCTGCGGCAACTGATCCGCTTCTACGGCGACAGCATGCAGATGGTGGTGCCGAAATATCTCGAACAATCGATCGACACGCTGACGCGCGAACAGGAGAAATTCCGCAAGCAGCTCACCAACACGTTCAGCGGCACGCCGTTTGCCCCGCTGGAAGAGCACGTCCGCCGCAACATGGAGCTGTTCCAGCAGACCTTCTCGATGTTCAAGCCGTTCGTGCCGCGCGCGCCAGGGAGCGAGCCGGACAAGGTGCCGGAGCCCGCGGCCGACGATAACGGCAACATCGACGATCTGCGCAAGCAGATGAAGGAGATGCAGGAGCGGCTCGAGCGCATGTCGAAGGAGCCTGCGAAGAAGGAGGAGGAGTAGTTCTCTTCGCACTCCTGTTTAGTTTTCGTCATGGCCGGGCATAGCCGTTCGAAGAACGGCGTCGCTTCGCTCCGCCTATGTCCCGGCCATCCACGTTTTTGAGCTACAGCGAGTTGCTGCGTTCCCCGGACGCTGCGCAGCACGAAGTGATGCGCTGCAGATCCGGGGTCCATCTACGAGAGAGTATGGGTCCCGGCTCTGCGGCGCAGCGTTGCACGCTGCACCGCGTCCGGGACACGGACAGCTAGCCCGCAGCGGGCACGGCAGCTTCCACCGCCGCCGCCCACGGCCGCTGCGGGGTGGCGAGGCCGATCAGCCGGCCCTGGATGTAGTCGCAGCCCCATTCGCGCAGCATCACGGCGGCTTCCTCGTCCTGCACCCATTCGGCCACCGTCTTGATGTCGAGCCGGCGCGCGAGATCGATCAGCGTCTGCACGAAGGCGCGATCATCGGCCGAGCGCGCGACGTTCTGCACGAAGGCGCCGTCGATCTTCACGATATCCACGCCGAGCTTGCGCAAGTTGCGGAACGAGGTGTAGCCGGCGCCGAAATCGTCGATCGCGATTTGGCTGCCGAAATTCTTCAGTCGGGTGACGAAACCCCTGATGTCGTCGATATCCTGGATCGCCACCGTCTCGGTGATCTCGACGATCAGCCGCTCGGCGACGCCGGGATGGCTGCGCATCAACGACTCGATCGTCGCCGACCAGTCCGGGTCCATGGTGGTTTCCGGCGAGATGTTGAGGCTCAGCCGCACGTTGGGCGATGCGATCAGCTCGGCCACGACGAGCTCGAGGATGCGATGATCGACCAGCCGGATCAGCCCCAGCCGCTCCGCCACGGGTACGATGTCGGGCGCGAGCAGGATTTGCCCGTCGCCCTGCTCCATCCGCACCAGGCATTCGTAGAACGCCGGCTCGCGCGAGCGCGCAGCCACAACCGGCTCGAACGCGGCGACGATGCGGCGGTCGTTCAGGGCCGTGACGATTTCGTCGGTGACGCGGATATTGACCTTGCGCTGCGCGTCGCGCTCGACATTGGGGCGCCACAGACCGAACGAGCCGACACGCCGGCGCTTGGCTGCATCCAGCGTTTCCTGGGCGCGGTTGATGGCTTCATCGGCATTGCGGGCGTAACGGGGCACGCTGACCGCGCCGATCGACGCCGTCACCGAGACGGGTCCGGACCGGGTCGGCACCACGTCGTCGCGGATGCCGGCGAGGAAACGCTCGGCGGCGGTATTGGTGTCGTCGACGGTGCAATTCTTCAGGATCAGGCCGAACTTGTTGCCGGAGAAGCGGCCGAGCACGTCGCCGGCGCGCAGCCGCGCGCGGATGCGCGTGGCGACTTCCGCGATCACGGCGTCCGCAACGTCGAAGCCGAAGGCGTCGTTGACGCGGGCCAGATGATCGATGCCGATCAGCATGAAGGCGCAGGCCGAGCGGAAGCGGGTGTTCTCCTCGATCGCTTCGGCGAGCGCGGCGATCAGATGGGTGCGGTTGAGTTCGCCCGTGAGCGGATCGTGCCGCGTCAGTTTCAGCAGCTGCTCGTCGCGGGCGTGGCGCTCATTGTTGATGCGCATGACGCCTTGCGCGCGCCAGGGTCGGCCGTCCGAACCGGCAAACCAGACGCCGGTCTCCTCGATCCAGATCACCGGCACGGCGGTGGTGGCGCGCACGCCATATTCGATGCGGTAAGGCACGCCCTCGTCGGCCCGCGCCGGCGGCGCATGGGTCAGCGCGTCCTGCCGGATTGAACGGGCGGGCTCGATCAGCTTGGCGAAGGCAGCGCCGCTCTCCAGCGCTTCCGCGGGGATGTCGGCGAAGACGGAGGCCGCGTTCTCGCTCCAGCTGAGACGGTCGCTGCCGATTTCCCAGACAAAACTGGCCTGGCCGAGCGACGTGAGGATGTCGGCGGCTTGCGGGACGGACGGCATCAGTTCGCCTCGTTTCGGGACAGCACCCGGGGTGATTCTCACCCGCAAGGATAGGGCCGGTCCCCGCCCCGACCCTAGGCAATCTTGATTAACAGTCCACAAACCATGTTTTCAGTCCCGAGGAACCAAAGACCGCTCCGGGGCACATCTTTTGCGAGGAGAGGTGTAAGACGGATCAACCGTCCCGGAACGTGACAGCGATGACCGGTACAGGGCACCCAGAGACGATCATCGATGCGGAGTTCGTGGATATCCCGAACCCCTCGGTCGAACTTGTCCCGCTTTCGGCCCGCCCGGACGTCCACCCTACGGCGTCGGCGAACCGGCCCGATGCGAGCTTCCTCACACAGTTGATCGCGACCGCCGAGCATGCTCCCGCAGACCTGCAGCCTGCGCCGCGGATCCCCTGCCGACGCGCAGGCCGCCTATGACCCGCACATCAGCGAACGCCGCAGCGTGACGCGACGGACCAAGCAGATCATCTAGCGATTTGATTGAGTTACCGTGACGGCGGCGCGTCCGGCGAGGGATGCGCGCCATTGCCCGGCTGGATGCCCGGCGAGCGCACAGCCGGCTGCGCCATCGACGGTTCGGGATGGTCGAGCAGTACGGATTCGGCGACCGAGGCGGCCGACGGCGCAGGTTCAGGTGCTGACGGAGCCGGTGCAGGCGTGGGCTCTACCCGCGGCTCGACGGCTTCCGGTTCGGCCCGGCGCGCGGCTTTCCGCGGCGGCGCCGGCACGGTTTCGACTGCGACCGTGTAGCGCCGCCTGCGCAAGCTCACACCGGTGAGGAAATCGACCAGCGCAAACAGCGTCAGCAGGAAATAGAGCGAGGTGCCGAACTTCGGCAGCAGCAGGAATTCCGCCGCGGCCCCGCCGAACACGAGCAGCGACAGCAGGTGGTCCATCAGGAATTTTGCGCCGGGCCGCGCGCCCTTGACGATCTCGAGCAGCAGCATCAGCGCAGCCAGTGCCAGCAGGATGTCGCCGAGATTGATGGGCCATTCCGCGCCCGACATCATCGGCAGCCGCACGATCGCCTCGCTGAGCGAGACCGAGGGCATCAGGAACACGATGATGTTGTAGACCGCGAGCGGAATCAGAAGCAGTGGAAAACCGACCATGGCCAGTGGCCTCACATACGAAGGGGAGGAAACGCGCACAACCGAGGCTGGATCCATCCGCCTTCGGTAACTCGTCTTAACTCACTCGTTGGCCGAATTCGGGCAGGGTTACAACCTGCCCACCGCTTTTGCCGGGAGGCCTGTATTCAGGCTTCCCGATCAGGCTTCCTGCTTAAGCCTCTTTCTTCGGCTTCAGCACCTGCCGGCCCTTGTACATGCCGGTCTTGAGATCGAGGTGGTGCGGGCGGCGCAGCTCGCCGGAGTCCTTGTCCTCGACATAGGTCGGCTTCTTGAGCGCGTCGGCCGAGCGGCGCATGCCACGGCGCGACGGCGAGGTTTTTCTGCGGGGAACGGCCATTTCGGTATCCTCTTGGGGTATTGCGAAGGCATCGTCCAAAAAGACGGCCCGCAGCTCAAAAAGCGCGGGCTCAAGATGCCGATATGGGCGCGCTTATAGAGGAAGGACTCCCGCAAATCTAGGGCCGAGGACGGTAAAAATGACCCGGAATCGGCTCAAAATCCGCGATTCTCACTCCCAGCACGGCTTCGCGGACTGCGCCCGGGCCATGTAGATTCCGGAAAGCCGCCGCACCCCGGGCCGGGGATTGCGCGCGCTGCGCTTGATCGGATTGGGCAGGATGGCGGCGAGCAGCGCCGCCTCGCGCGGCGACAGCTCCGAGGCCGGCTTGCCGAACGCATAGGCCGAGCCTGCGCCGGCGCCGAACTGGCCGGAGGGGCCGAGCTCGGCGATGTTGAGATAGATTTCGAGCACCCGCTCCTTGCCGAGCACGAGGTCGATCCACAGCGCCAGCGGCAGTTCCAGCGCCTTGCGCACCACGCTGCGGCCCTGCCACAGGAACAGGTTCTTCGCCACCTGCTGGGTGATGGTCGAGCCGCCGCGCGTCACCTCGCCGTCCTCGGCATCTTCCATGACCTCGCGCATGGCCCCCCAATCGACGCCGCGATGGCTGCAGAACTTGGCGTCCTCGGAGGCCACCACCGTGCGCGGCAGGTAAGGCGACATCGCATCGAGATCGACCCATTGCCGCGACATCGGCGCACCCTTCAGCCAGCGCCAGGCCATCAGCGTCGAGACCGGATGGCCGACGCGATAGAACGGCGCCACCAGATAGGGCAGCAGCAACAGCACCAGGAGGATCAGGAGCAGATAGCGGACGATGCGCAATTGGGAGGCTGCTGGTTCTGACGTTGCGGATCAAGGGCCCGACGGAAACGACATGGTGACGACATATCGTGGTTTTTCCAGCCCTTTTTGGGCGTACTTGATGGGTCTTTGGGCCGCATCCGGCGATTGACGCAAAGCCGCCTCATCAACGATTGTCCGCCCCCGAAATTGACCTGGAACCGTTCTTGGACCTTTCTTGGAGCCCTTCTGAATGACGATCGCCGCCGCCGATTTCGCCAAGCGACTGGACCAGACCGCCGAGGAAACCGAGCGGCTGCTGGCGCAGCTGTTGTCGGACACGCTCTTGCCCGACGAGATCGCGCGGCCGAAGCGGCTGATGGAGGCCATGCGCTATTCCAGCCTCGGCGGCGGCAAGCGGTTGCGCCCGTTCCTGGTGGCGGAGAGCTCGGCCGTGTTCGCCGTGCCGCGCCAGGCCGCGCTGCTGGCGGGCGCCGCGCTCGAATGCATCCACTGCTACTCGCTGATCCATGACGACCTGCCGGCGATGGACAATTCGGATCTGCGCCGCGGCCGCCCGACCCTGCACAAGAAGACCGATGACGCCACCGCGATCCTCGCCGGCGACGGCCTCTTGACGCTCGCCTTCGACATCATCAGCCGCGACGAGATCCATCGCGATCCCACGGTGCGGCTGCTGCTTGACCCGCGCGCTGGCGCGGGCCTCCGGCCTCGGCGGCATGGTCGGCGGCCAGATGCTCGATCTCGCCGGCGAAGGCCGCTTCGGCGACCGCGAGCCGGTCGACGTGGCGCGGCTGCAGCAGATGAAGACCGGCGCGCTGCTCCGCTATGGCTGCATCGCCGGCGCGATCCTCGGCCAGGCCTCGCGAAGAGGAGTACCAGGCGCTCGACGATTACGGCCGCGCGCTCGGCGAAGCGTTTCAGATCGCCGACGATCTGCTTGACGTCGAGGGCGATGCGGCGGCGCTCGGCAAGCCGGCCGGCGCTGACGCGGCGCTCGGCAAGACCACCTTTGTCACTCAATTGGGCGTCGACGGCGCCAAGCAGCGCGTCCGCGACCTGCTGGCGCGCGGCGATTCCGCGCTGTCGATCTTCGGCAGCCGCGGCGACGTGCTGCGCGCCACCTCGCGCTTCGTCGCCGAGCGGAAAAGCTAGCAACGATGGCCTCCGACAAGGAGTTCGAGCAGCGCCTTGCCCGGTTTCGCAAGCTGCCGATGTTCCTGCGCGTCGTGGTGTCCCGGCCGCGCACCTTCATCGCGGTGGGCGTGGCGATTCTCGTATTCTTCCTGATACCGGACTCGCGGCGGCTGGTGACGCGTGCCCTCGTCGGCTGGGACGTGTTTGCAACCATCTATCTGGTGCTCGCCTACATCATGATGGCCCGCTGCGGTCACGAGCACATCAAGCCGAGCGCCATCCTGCAGGATGACGGCCGAGTCCTCATGATGATCGTGACGCAGCTCGGCGCGCTCGCCAGCATCGCGGCGATTGTGTTCGAGCTCGGCGCCACCAACAAGAGTGGGCCCGGCTTGACGCTCGCGGTAATCACCATCGCGCTGTCGTGGACGCTGGTGCACACGGCTTTCGCGCTGCATTACGCGCACGATTATTATCGCGGCAGCAAGCCGGGCGGCCTGCAGTTTCCAAGCGGCGACACAAGCGACCACGCCGATTACTGGGACTTCGTCTACTTCTCCTTCGTCATCGGCATGACCGCGCAGGTCTCCGACGTCGGCATCACCGAGAAGCGGATTCGCCGCACCGCGACCGTGCACGGCATCATCTCCTTTGTGTTCAATACCGCCCTGCTCGCGCTGATGGTGAACATCGCAGCGAGCGCGATCTAGCGGCGTGGCTCCGCCACGTCATGAAGAACACGCTCTTGCGCGGCTTTAAATCGGTTTCTCGTTCGCCGCCGGCGACCCTCGCAGCAGCCAGTTCATCAGCAGTAGCCCAACTACCGCGCCAACGAGCTCGCTTGCAATGAAGCCCGGAAGATCGATCGGGCGGATGCCGGAGAATGTGTTGGTCAGGGAGCGCGCGATGGCGACGGCGGGATTGGCAAACGATGTCGATGCCGTGAACCAGTACGCCGCCGTGATGTAGAGACCGACCAGCCAGGGAATTGCCGGGCGGTTGAAACGAAGGCCGGCCAGGATGGTGGCGACCAGACCGAACGCGGCCACTGCCTCGGCCAGCCATTGCGCGCTGCCCGTCCGAACCTTCATGGAGAAGTCAAACAGCGGCAGGCCGAACATGGCATGCGCGAGGGCGGTGCCGGCGATGCCCCCGAGGACCTGCACCGCGACGTAGCGCGCCGCTTCCGAGCCCGGCATGTCACCCTTCAAGGCCATCACCAGCGAAACCGCGGGATTGAAATGCGCGCCGGAGACCGGCCCGAGGATGGTGATGAGGACGACGAGAATGGCGCCGGTCGGCAGCGTGTTGCCGAGCAACTGCAGGGCGACATCCCTGCTCAAGGTTTCCGCCATGATGCCCGAGCCGACCACGGCCGCCACCAGCAACGCCGTTCCGAGCGCCTCCGCGACGAGCCGGCGCGTCAGGTCGAACTCGCCCATCAACTCGCCTTTCCCTGCCCGATCGTCGCGCCGTCCATGCGGCCGATATCACGCAGCCGCGTGCCGAGCGACAGGGCGTCGATGCTGGACAACGGGAGACTGGTGAAGGCGGCGATCCTGTTTTTGAGATAGCGGAAGGCTTCGACGAAGGCCGCTTCCTTCTGCAGGTCGGTGCCTTCGACCGCGGCGGGATCCTCGATCCCCCAATGCGCGGTCATGGGCTGGCCCGGCCAGATCGGGCAAGC
Source organism: uncultured Alphaproteobacteria bacterium (assembly GCA_963726865.1). Taxonomy (GTDB): domain Bacteria; phylum Pseudomonadota; class Alphaproteobacteria; order Rhizobiales; family Xanthobacteraceae; genus Bradyrhizobium. Next base: position 81,801 of record CAVSEE010000025.1, read on the forward strand.
CTCGCCCGCGGCGTTGTCGCAAACGGTGAAGACGAAATCCATCGCAGGCGCGCCGGCTTGCGCGAATTCCTGCCAGCTCTTCGAGCGCAGATCGTCGACCGGATAGCCCATATCGGCGAGCACCTTGATCGCGAACGGATTCACCGTCCCCTTCGGCTGACTGCCGGCGGAGAACGAATTGAAGCGGCCACGGCCTTCCTTGCGCAGGATCGACTCGGCGAGGACCGAGCGCGCCGTGTTGCCGGTGCAGAGGAACAGGACGTTAAACGTGCGATCGGACATGGGCCTTCCCCTTCCGCTTTGGTGGACAACACGGCGTGATGCTTTCGATCAACGGCGCGCAGATTTCCGGGCGGCCGTCGCAGCAGTCGTTGACGAGAAATGACATCACCGTCTGAAAGCGGGCGAGATCGGCGCGATAGACGATCGAGCGGCCGATGCGGCGAGCAGTGACGAGCCCTGCGCGCGCGAGCACGGCAAGATGCGCGGACATCGTGTTCTGCGGGACGGCCATCGCCTTTGCGATGTCACCCGCTGCAAGCCCGTCTGGCTCCTCCTTCACGAGCAGCCGGAAAACATCCAGCCGGGTGGATTGCGCAAGCGCGGCGAGCGCGAGAACGGCAGACTCTGATTCCATATATCCAGATATATCGATATTTAATAGCCTGTCAAACGCTGTCCGCCAATTCAGCCTGGGTTCGACCTACGAGGGGATGCCGCATCAGTGCATGCATCATGATCGGCAGACCCACCGCGGCGGGCAGCAGCCAATACGTGATTGGCGGCAAATCCTTCCAAACCGGCAAGCTCCCTCCGTTGTCCACATAGAATGCTGTCAGCAGCAAGATATATGACGTACCCAGCCCGGCGATGTGCAGGCGCGGCCAACGCTTCCAGAGTTGCTTTCGCGCGGTCCGGCCGAACCAGCCCGTCGCAAATGACAGGGCACCGAGAATGAACAGGTGATAGTCCTCGGCCCATCGCATGGCCGCGAGAACGCTGGCCGAGACAAACACCGCAAACAAACCCCAGAAATAGATTGTACCGAAGGTGGGATGGCGGCCAGGACACTTCGGGCTCAACATCGCAATCGCGCCTGCAATCACGCAAACAAGCCCTGCCGCGACGTGGAAGCCGACGATCGTCAGAAAAATCGGAGACGTCGAGGGAATTTCGATGCCCGCCACGACTGTTGTTTCCGCGCCCGTCATGACACTCGCTCCACCAATGCCGACGGGATCTCAGGGCATCGAATGACAAAGGCTGCCGCGCCGCACAGCAGGGAAAGCCCGCAACTGATCATGAGAACGACTGCATAACTTTCCGTCCAGTCGATGCTTGCCGCGAACGGAAGAGGCCCCAATGCCGCGCCGGCAATGCCGAAGACGAACGACGCGCCCTTGATCTCACCGAGATGATCGCGCCCGAAATATTGCGCGTAGCCGGCGGCGTTGATCGCCTGCTGCGAGCCGTAGGCGCCCCCGAGGCTCAGCGCATAAAGCCAGCTGATGACGACGCCACTGCCGAGCGCCGGAAAGACCGAAGCGAGCGCAAGCATGCCCATCGCGAGCGGAACCAATCGCCGCGGCTCGTGGCGGTCCACCAGCCAGCCCGTGGCGAGCGTGGCAACAGCCTGAACGCCGCCAGCCAGCGCCAGCAGCGTCAGCGCGTCCCCATGCGCGACACCGGCGCTCCGCATGATGGAGAAGTGATTGAGCAAAAGCGCCGTGCCGACTGCGTTGGTCAGAAAGCCGGCAGCGCACAGCAGCCAGAATACGCCCGTGCGCAACGCCTGCTTGCGCGAGAACGACGGCTCCGGCCGCAGGTCCGTCGCAGCCGGCGCAAGCCCGGCGTCGATGCTGAGCCCAAATTTTTCCGGACGATCGCGGAATGCCAGAGCAGCGACCGGCAAGATGGTGAGCGCAATCAGCCCGGCCAGCGCGAGATAGGTGCCTCGCCAGCCGAATAGCGAGATGAGGCAGTCGATCAGTTGCGGAAAGACCATCGAGCCCGCCGCAAGGCCGAGACTGGCCGCTGCCGCCGCAATCCCGCGCCGGCGCACAAACCAGAGATTGACCACTTGCTGGCTGACGAGACTGAGCCCGCCTATCGCCGCGCCCCGCAACAGCGCAAAACCAATCAGCAGCATCCATGCGGACTGCACGCTTGCCATGAAAGCGCAAGCCAAAGCCAGTGCGGCGGCGATGACGGCGGCCGTGTAGCGCGGTCCACGCCGGTCGACCCAGCGACCGATGGCCGGCGCCGGAAGAATCCCGGCAAGCGTTCCTGCTGCGTAGGCGATGGCCGCGGTAGTCCGCGAGATGCCGAGTTCGGCCGTGATCGGATCGAAGAACACCGAGACGCCAGCGGTCTGGCCCGGCAGGGTCATGAACGATCCGAATGTGCCCGCCGCGAGGATCACCCAGCCGTAGTGGATGGCGGGTAGCCTTGGATGAACTGGCTGGCGCAGGTCAACCTGCACGGCGCCGGACCTTTGCCGACGGCTCGTCTTCAAATCCCTCGCAACAATGCTCGCGCAAGAACCCGATGACGGAGTCGATGCGATGATACTGGGCGCGACAGATCACGCCGCGCCCGATTTTTTCCTGTGCGACCAGACCGGCGTTAACCAATCCCCGAAGGTGAAACGCCAGCGTTGACGCGGCCAGGTCGAGGCGGGCCTGTATCTCCCCGATGCCAAGGCCGCCTGGGCCGGCGCGAACGAGCAGCCGGTAAATGTCCAGACGGGTCAGGTTGCCGAGTTCGGCGAGGCAGCGGGCGGCCAGTTTCCGGTCCATACGCATTGATATCCGGGCGAGTCGGAAAATACAACCATAAAACTGGTTTTATAGCTATATTATCCGGCACTTGGGCGCATCGGAGCCCGGCGCAGCTCTTGATATTTCGATAATTCTAGAAATACGGTTGACAACCGACGTGACGCCGGTTACATTGCCAGCCATGAAACTCGACGACGCCGCCGCCCATCTCGAAGCCCTCGGCAATCCGACCCGGCTGAAAATCTATCGCGCGCTGATCCGTGCCGGCAGCGCCGGGATGCCGGTCGGCCGCCTGCAGGACCGGCTGAAGATCGCGCCCTCCACCCTCTCCCACCACATCAAGGCGCTGATGGTGGTGGGACTGGTGACACAGGTGCGCGACGGCACCACGCTGGTCTGTCACGCCAGCTACGAGGTGATGCGCGAGCTGGTGGATTTCCTCGTTGCCGAGTGCTGCAGCGAGTTCGGCTGAAAGCGGGAGTACCAAGAGCGCGGCATGATCTTGCTGTGGCTTTAATTTCGATATTTCTAGTTCAATGGGAGAAGCAGCATGAGTAGCCCGAAGACCGTTGCAATCGTCGGCGCCGGCCCCGTCGGGCTTGCCGCCGCCGCGCATGTGCTCGAACGCGGCATGACCCCGATCGTGCTGGAAGCCGGTGACAGTGCCGCGCATGCAGTCCGGCAATGGGGCCACGTGCAGCTGTTCTCGCCCTGGGCGTACAGTATCGATCGCGCGGCCGAGCGGTTGCTCAAACCTACCGGGTGGAATTCGCCGGACCCGCAGCAATATCCGACCGGAGCGGAACTGGTGGAGCGCTATCTTGAGCCGCTCGCCACGCGAACCGCTCTGGCCCGTCACATCCGCACGTCCAGTCGCGTCACCGACATCAGCCGCGTCGGCTTTGACAAGCTGAAGAGCCAGGGGCGCGAGAACGCGCCGTTCGAGATCAGGTATCAAAACGGAAAAGGCCCCGAAGTCCTGCGCGCCGATGCCGTGATCGACGTCTCCGGCACATGGCATTCGCCCAATCCCGCCGGCGCCAACGGTCTCCCCGCCATCGGAGAAAGAGCCGCGAAAAGCCGCATCGCCTATGGTATGCCCGACGTTCTCGGCAAGGAGCGCGCACGCTATGCCGGCAAGACGGTAGCCGTGCTCGGCGCGGGACATTCCGCGATCGGCACACTGATCGAGCTGGCGCGGCTCGCCGAACAGGCGCCGCAGACGCGGCCGGTCTGGCTGCTGCGCGGCAACGATCCGGCCAAGGCGTTCGGGGGCGGCGTCAACGACAAGCTCGTCGCACGCGGCGAACTGGGCAGCGCCTTTGCGCAGCTCGTTGCAGAGGGCAAGATCGGGCTCGAACGCGAGTTTCGCGTCTCCCATATCGCACCCGATGGCGACCGTCTCATCGTCGGCGCGGACGCCGGCGCGCGGCAGGTCACGGTCGACGAGCTGATCGTCGCGACGGGTTTTCGGCCCGAATTCGATTTCCTGCGCGAACTTCGCATCGAACTCGATCCAACCGTCGAAAGCCCGGTGCCGCTCGCACCGCTGATCGATCCCAACCTGCACAGTTGCGGCACGGTGAGGCCGCATGGCGCGCGCGAGCTGGCGCAGCCGGAGCCCAACTTCTATTTCGCCGGGATGAAGTCCTATGGCCGCGCGCCGACGTTCCTGATGTTGACCGGTTACGAACAGGTGCGCTCGATCGCGGCTGACATTGCCGGTGACAAGGCGGCCGCCGGACGCGTCGAACTGGTGCTGCCGGAGACCGGCGTCTGCACCCGCTCGGCCGCACCCACCAGCGCCAGCCAGTGCTGCGGCGGTCCGGCGCCGTCCAGTGTTGACGCCTGTTGCGCCGACGATGCAAAAGCCAAACAACAAGGAAAGGCCGGTTGCGGATGCGGATAACGCGTTCCCATCGGATCGGGTGAGACCATCAGGCTGGAAGGAAAACCCGTTATCGTCGCGATGTGCGTGGGGCAGCTGGGGAGCCTGCTGCCGCACGTCGTCGTGCCCGCGCTGCTCGCCGGATTCCTGATTCCGGAGTGGCATCTGTCGGGCGCGCAGGCCGGGCTGTTGTCCGGCTCGGGCGCGGCCGGCTACATGCTGGCCGTGCCGGTGCTGGCGACGCTCACCGACCGGATCGACGCGCGCAAGATCCTGATCGTGGGATCGGCGGTGACTGCATTCGGCACCGTGCTGTTCGGCCTGTTTGCGTCAGGGCTGTGGTCGGGCGCGCTGTGCAACGCCGTCGCCGGCATCGGCTTCGCCGGCGCCTACATGCCCGGGCTGAAAGCGTTGACCGATCGGCTCGCGCCCGGCGATTCCTCGCGCGCGGTCACGCTCTACACATCGAGTTTCTCGGTCGGCGTCGGGCTGTCGTTTCTGGTGGCCCAACTCGTCGCCGAAAATCTCGGCTGGCGTGCTGCATTTCTGGTGACAGCGATCGGACCGCTGGTGATGCTGACGGTGAGCGCGCTGTTGAAGCCGGTCGAGCCAAAGCCGACGTCGGGACGCCTGCTGAACTTCGCGCCGGTCCTGCGCAACACCAGCGCGATGGGATTTGTGCTCGGCTATGGCGCGCATTGCTTCGAGCTCTACGGCATAAGGACCTGGATCGTTGCGTTCTGGACCTTTGTGGTCGCGCGGCACCCGTCCGAGCTGTCGCCGCTGATCGTGAGCTTCGTCTTCTCCATCCTGGCGATGCCCGCAAGCATCCTCGGCAACGAACTTGCGCTGAAGCTCGGGCGGCATCGCGCCATCACGGCCGTCATGTTCGCCTCGGGCGCGGTTGCGCTGCTGATCGGACTGATGTCGGATCAATCGCCCTGGGTGCTGATCGCTCTCCTGCTGGTCTATGCGCTGACGGTGCCGGCCGATTCCGGCGCGCTGACGTCGGGCATGACCATGGCCGCCGATCCGGCCAACCGCGGCGCCACCATGGCGCTGCATTCGACCGTCGGCTTCAGCCTGTCCGCACTGGGCGCATGGGCGCTCGGTGTCGCCCTCGATGCGGCCGGGGGACCCGCCAGCGCATCGGCCTGGACGACCGCCTTCTCAGTGCTCGCCTTCGGCATCCTGCTTGGACCGCTCGCGCTCTATTGGTCGCGAACGGCGGCAGCGCAGAACAGCGCCTGATCCCGCGCCGTCAGCGGAACATCATCATGGCTGCCGCCATGACGGCGATCATGACGGCTGCCATGATCGCCATGTGCCTCGGGTTGCCGAACATGTGCCGAACGAGCCTGAACCGCGCCCCTTCGGGCACGAGATCCATCCCGCAGGTCGGACAGGCGCCCGGCTTCGACTGGCGCACGTCCGGATGCATCGGACAGCTGTAGACGGCGGCATCTGGTCTATCGTCCATGGACACCTCCATTGGTCGCGGTATCTGGCGATGAAGTCGTGCGCGCGTTGAGCCCGGCCATGAACTCGTCGAATTCGGTCTTGTCCCTGGCGGTCTCCACCCTCTCGGCGACATTCCGAAAATCCTTCTGTTCCTGATTCAGGTGCAGGATCTCGGCCGGATATTTCTCGAAAGGAAGAGTACTCTCAGGAATATCCGGGCTCGCGTGTGGGCCGGGACGGCAGCGCCCGTGCATGCCGCGCATCATGACAAACATGCCGGCCATGCACGCCAGCATCATCAGCGGTGCAAGAAGGAACCACGTCGTCGGCCAAAAGCTCCACCACATGGCAAGGCTCCACTGCCGGGCACATGCAATGTTGGGCCATCGTACCGTTCGCGCATTGATGCGGATCAAATTTGCAGTCTGACGGCACGGGGGCCTGCGCGGCCGCAGGCACAGCTTCCCAAAAACAAGGCCGCGCGATGCGCGGCCTGTCGATCTGTTCGGAGGTGGCCTTAGTTGCACACCTCGGCGTTGACGACGTTACCAGGGCCGCCACCGCCGCGATATTCGATATGACAACCCTTCGCGACCGGACGGCAGTTATTCATGACGTCGCAAGTCATGCCGCCGCCACCACCGCCACCGGCGGCACGCTTGGCAACACCCGCACCAACCGCTCCCGGCATGCCCAAGCCATAGCTATTGCCCCTGGAGGTCGCCTGCGGGCGCTGCTGGGCAGGGCGATCCTGCTGATCGGTGTCACGCTTGGCCACCGGCTTCTTGTCGCGGCGCTTCTCGCACTCATTGTCGTCGTTGAGGTACGAGCCCTCGGCGCACACGATCTTGATGCACGAATCGCCCTGGGCCTTGAAGCCGCGATCGCAGACCAGCGGGCAAACCCGCGCGGTCTTGGTCTTGATCGAGTCGAGCGCGTCGGTCGACGCCAGTTTGGTGTCCAGCTTCGTGTTGGCATAGCGGTTGAACAGCGACAGCGAACGCTGCGACGTCGTATTCCAGTTGCCGTCGGCTTCAGTCGAGAGACAGCCGACCCGGCGCAGTTCGGTCTGCACCGACTTGGTGACGTCGGCCTGCGGCGCACCGGTGCTGAGCGAGGCGAGGTTGGACTTGTTGTCGGCTGAGGCGGCAGGCGCAACGGCGGCGACCCTGGCGCCGACCTCGGCCGCCGACTTCTCGGCTTCGGCGCGCTTCTGCTCGGCAGCAGCGGCCTGGGCCTGGGCGACTTCCTTGGCATTCTCGGCCGCGATACGCGCCTGTTCGGCAGCCCTGGCGTCGGCCTCGGCCTTGGCTTGCGCCGCCTTCTGCGCACCCTCGGCGGCAAGACGCGAACGCTCCTGCTCGGTCTGCCGCGCCTTTTCGGTGGCGGCCACGCGGGCTTCTTCGGCCGTGAGCTTCTCGAGCTGCAGCTTGGCGAGGCTCGCATAGAAGCCGTCGGGATACTGCGCGAGGAAAGCATTCAGCGCGGACTTGTTGCCGATCTGCAGCGCGAGCTCATAGTCGCGGCGCATGTCGGCCTGCGGGTTGGCGACCGCGACCGGAGCTGCGGCGGCGGGCGCGGCAACCTTCGGCGCGGGCACCAGCGGCACGTCTTCGCCGCCGAGCGAACCGTAAACGAACGGCTCCTGGCGGTTGTTAGTGGTCTTCAGCACGTCGTCACGGACGTAGCCGAAGGCGCGGCGCACATCGAGGCCAGGCGTGGTGAGATGATGCGACAGCGCCACCGTGAACGGGCTGTTGCTGCCGTCGCCGTCCGCCGCGGTGGAGCCCGCCTTCGCCGAATAGGCGATCAAGAGGTTCGGGCTGGTCGGCTCGATCTTGGCGAGGCCCTGGCCGATCGCGCGTGAGGCGACGGTGCGCTTCATGTTCTTGGAGAAGGGATTGTCACGGCAGGCGTCGAGGATGACCAGGCGCAGCTTCTTGGCGGGCTCGACGGCGATCAGCACGCGGTCGAGCGACAACGCCTCGTCATACACGTCGGTGTCGCGCTCCAGCTTGGCGTCGACCGGAATCAGATAGTTGCCGCCGTCCACCTCGATGCCGTGGCCGGCGTAGTAGACGACGGCGATGTCGGCATCGCGCGCGCGGTCGGAAAAATCGCGCAACGCGCGGCGGGTGTCGGCCGCGGACAGGTCGTGGCGATTGTCGACCACGTCGAAGCCGGCATTCTTGAGCGTGGCGGCGACGGTGTTGCCGTCATTCACGGGATTGGGCAGCCGCGGCACATTCTGGTAGGCGGCGTTGCCGATCACCAGCGCGACGCGCTTCTCGGCAAAGGCCGGGCCTGCCGCCAGCAGCAGCGCTGCGGAGAGCAGGAATGAGTAGAATCTCGTACGTCCGAACAGGTTGGTCATTGCGGCACCGGAAAACTGCATTTCTTGGTGCCCAGTCTAGCGATCGCCAGAACCGGGCTTTGTGAAGCCGGTCACCCCAAGGACAGACAAAGGGCGGACCCGCCTCCTCTTGGATTTAGTCCCCCGAACGCGCGGCGGGTTCGGCAAATAGCGCTTTGCTTTCCCTTCAGTTTTCCTTGAGACCCAGGCTATGTGATGTGGCCCACGTACTGCGGCAAATTGTCCGTAATCTCGTGCCAGGGCGCACGGGAACCGGCGAATATGTGCGCTTTCGGACGGATCGAGGGCGGGTCGACCAGCGTGCCCATGGCGACATGGACGAACGTGCCATTTCGAACCACCGACCACAGCAGCGAACCGCAGTGCTTGCAGTGCACATCGTGCGGAGACGTCCCGGTCGCCTCGCCATAGATCAGCAGATCGTGATCGCCCCGCACAAGGCGCAGGCTGTCGCGTGAAATGCCGGCAAACGGCTTGAAGGCCGATCCGGTGGCGCGGCGGCAGTTCGAACAATGGCAGTTCAGCGCGTATTCGAACGCGTCCGGGACTTCGTAGGCCACAGCGCGGCAAAAGCATTCGCCGCGAAGAATACGAGCATTCGATTGTTCTGAAGACATCATCAAGCGATCCGACAAGGAATTGATCTCAGCCGATTGTAATTCATCGCTTGCCGGATAAATTCGGGCAAGAAAATTCGGACAAGGGAGGCCACGCCGTGAGTGCCGATCGTTCCACCGTCGAAGCCGTCGTGCAGAACTATTTCGATGCGCTGTATGAAGGCGATGCCGACAAGATGGGTACGGTGTTCGACGCCAGCGCCGATCTGCGCTGGGTCGAGAAGGGTCAGTTGCAGGTCCTGACCGTGCCGGACTGGCTCGACCGCATCCGCAAGCGTCCCTCCGGCAAGGCGGAAGGCAAGGCGCGCGAGGATTTCATCGTCACCATCGACCGCTCCGACGACAACACCGCCTTCATCAAGGTGCGCTGCCAGCTGCCGCCGCGCTATTTCACGGATTATCTGGTGGCGATGAAGCTGTCCGACGGCTGGCGGATCGTTTCGAAGTCGTATCGCTACGATCTGAAGGAATGAGCAGCGTCGGGGCCAGCCGGAGGTCGATTAGAATCCTATCCGGATGCCACCCTTCCCGGCGGCGCTGAAACTCTTGTCGCTCATCGCGGTGGCTTCAACACTGGTGTAAACACTGACATTGCTCTTCGGACGCCAATCGAGGCCAACATTGACCACACCGCCATAGGCCTCCCGGCTTCCGGGTGTAGTGAACGCGATGTTCTGCGCGAGCAGCACCGCACCGATCGTATTGTCTCCCAAACGTTGCAACGCGATGCCGGAGACATCGACGCTTGTCTTGAGTGTGCCGCCCAATGTTACCGGCCTTACGTTCGAGAACTCCACACCTAACCGTTCCTCGATATCACTGAGGTTACGCTTGCCCATCGTTAGTCCCTGCGCCGAACCAGCCTCCGTAAAGCCATCGAGCGTCCCGCCGACGTAGCGCACGCGTGCTTTCGGCGTAAAAACATTGTCGCCCATGAAAATCCGATAGCCGTAAGTGACGTCGGGGCTGATAAACCAGCCGTTATAGCCCGCCGTTGCGATCTCGAGGCCATTTGCCACAGTGTTGTTGGCGATCTGTCGCGTGCTGTTGCTGCTCAGACCCCCGCCAAACAGCGCGAAATCGACATAATAATTTCGCTTGTCCCACCGGCCGTAGCCGCCGCCAAAAACGTAATCGCTATCGACTCTCTGAATGTTAAAGTCAACGCTAAGCCTGCTGTTGCCGCCGCCGGCAAACACGCCAAGCCGCAAATCCGGAGTAAACTGGCGATCCACGCCAAGCGCGCCGCCATATGCCGTATCGGTCGCGCGCTGGATCGAACCGTTCTCCCACTGTCGCCGCTCTCCCCCGAAACCCGACGCCCAAACCACGGTATCGTAAACCGGTACAGCGAGAGCCGGTGCCTTGGCGTACATCGCGTTGGCATTCGATGGGTTAGTCCCTGTGCTGCTATACGCCATCGAGAGCGACGGGATTCCGGCAAAAGCCTCGCCCGCAACTCCGATGCGGTTCGTCGCCTCGGGCGCAAATCCTGAAATGCCGCCGACGCCGCCGCCCGATACTGGCATCCCTTTGAAGCGGTCCTGCAACATCGAGGACAGCGCACCGGTGAAGTACATCACCGAGCGGTCTTCCAGCGCGAGCACGGTCGGATCCAGCACGGCTACCCTGTTTCCGCTTACCGCAAACGGTGCACCATTTGTGTTGATGGTGGCGCCCGCAAGGGTATTGAAGGTGAACAACCAGTTGCCCCCGACGAAATTCACCTTGTCGTTTACGCCGACCAGATTGATCGCGCCGATCACGCGGGATCCGACCACGTTGGTCAGCGTGTCGGGCCCTCCCGAAAACTGAATAGCCGGGTTGGGGCCGCCCACGATGAGCCCTAGGTTGGTGAGGCTGGTGCTGCCGCCAGCAAATGTCGCCAACTGGGCCCCCTGATAAATGGCACCGGAATTTGTCATCGTGGCGTTGCCGCCGGCAAAAGTCTGAACCTGGGCATATTGTGCGACGGTGCCGGAATTTATCAGCGTGGCGTTGCCACCGGCAAAGGTCTGGACATAGGTGTATTGTCCGATTGTCCCGGAGTTCGTCAGCGAGGCGTTGCCGCCGGCAAAGGTCTGCGCGTAGGCGTATTGTCCGATCGTCCCGGAATTTGTCATCGTGACGTCACCGCCGGCAAAGGTTTGCGCGTAGGCGTATGCTCCGATTGTCCCGGAGCTCGTCAGCGAGGCGTTGCCGCCAGCAAAGGTCTGCGCGTAAGCGTATTGTCCGATTGTTCCGGAATTCGTCATCGAGGCGTTGCCGCCGACAAAGGTCTGCGCGTAGGCGTACTGTCCGATTGTCCCGGAGTTCGTCAGCGTGGCGTTGCCGCCGGCAAAGGTCTGCGCATAGGCGTACTGTCCGATTGTCCCGGAGTTCGTCAGCGTGGCGTTGCCGCCGGCAAAGGTCTGCGCGTAGGCGTATTGTGCGATCGTGCCGGAGTTTGTCAGCGAGGCATCGCCGCCGGCATTAGTCTGAGAATTGACGTTGCCATTAACGGTGCCCGAATTTGCGGTCGTTGCCGTTCCGCCGGCAGCCGTGCTGTTGGTGAAACTTCCGCTGGTCCCGGTATTGGTACAGGATTTGTTGTCACCGTTCGATGTGCATACGAACTGGGCCAAAGCCGGCGAACTCGACCACAGCCCCGCTATCGTCAGGACAGTCAGGAACGCGCGGACGCGACGTCGGACGACCATCTGCCCATCTGTTGGAAGCACGTTTGTGGAAATCATTTTATGATCCGAATCCGAGCCAACACTCCACAACAATCAACCCAGCTTCACCGGTCGCCCGGCAAGCACACAAGCAAAATGACCAGCAATTGGGAGATTGTCTGAACAAGTGACCAATCTACCACACGCGCGGCCGCCCGCGGCGGCTCGATAAATCGAGCAACGATTTCATATGTATAGCGTGACCTCCGTGTCGCTATTTGTCGACCACAGCAGGCTCGCCGACTGTACTCGCCAATGTCAGCTTTCGCCGGGCAAGCGGACAGGAAGTGGAAGTGCGATTCTCGGATATATGAGTAGGACCTAATGCAAATCCTCCGCCATTCGCCGTGGATTGTTGCGGGTCATGCGGAGATTGTTATCCGACGCGCGTTCGCGCAGCCTTGGCCAACCGCTCTACTTCAGTGCCGCGCGCCAATTTATCGCGCGAAAAATTCCCCCGGATCACCCGCAACACATTGGCGGGGCTGAGCAGCAGCGTCGGCGGCGCTTCGAGGTTGGCGACGCGCAGGAAGGCGTTGGCGAGAACTGCGTCGTGGCGCGCGGCCATGTGCAGCTTGCCGATGTACCAGTTGATGAAGCGCACCTTGGCCGGACGCGGCCCCTGCACCTTCGGGTGCCGCAGGTCGTTGCCGACGGCGATGTCCCAGGGCACGTCGATGGCGGCTGTCGCCGCAGCGAAGAAGCGCCGCGCCAGATCGGCTTCGCCAGCTTCGAGACATTGCTGCAGCAGCGCCGCTTCCTGCGCCGCCACCGTCATGCCCTGGCCGTAGACCGGGTTGAAGCTGCACACGGCGTCGCCGAACACGAGATAGCCTTTCGGAAACGCGCTCAGCTTCTCGTAGCGCCGCCGCAGGTTGGCGGGATAGCGATAGCTGACGAAGCCGGACAGCGGCTCGGCATGGGCGACGATGTCGTAGATCTCCGGGGTCGGCAGCGAGCCGCAATAGGCCGCGAACAGCATGTCGTCATCGGCGGCGTGATCGCCGAAGAAGCCGCCGACGGAAACGATCCAGGTATCTTCGGTCTGGTACAGCACGACGCCGTTGCGCCAGTTCGGGCCGCTGCCGGCGATGACCACGGCGAGTCTTGCCGTTGAGGTCGCCCGGGCGGCGGCGATAGGTGCGCGTGGTGTAGCCGATGCCGATCTCGATCTTCTCCTCCGCCGGCGGCGCGTAGCCGAAACTTTCCAGCCAGGCCGGGCTCGACGAGCCGCGGCCGGACGCATCGACCACGAGGTCGGCCTCGATGATCTGCTCGATGTTGCCGATTTTGGCGCGCACGCCCTTGATGGTCGAACGGTCGTCGCTGGCGATGAGGCCCTGCACCGCGCAGTTTTCGATGGCGCGCACATTCGGCAGCGCCAGCAGCCTGCGCCGCACATGGCCTTCGAGCACCGGGCGCGATGCCAAGAGGCCGATCAGATCGCTGGGCGCGCTCTTCAGCGTGACGCCGTGGCCGACCCAGTTGACGTCGCCGGCGATGTCGCCGCGGATGCCGCCGGAAGCGACCACCTCGTCGGTCCAGCCGGGAAAGAAGCGCTCGATCACATTGCGGCCGCGCGCCAGCAGGCCGTGGGCGTGGCGGCCCTGCGGCACGCCCTTGCGCGGAATGTCGGATACGGGAAAGGCGTCGCGCTCCAGCACCGTGACGGTGCCGTAGAAATCCGCCAGCGCCCGCGCCGCCAACAGGCCCGCCATGCTGGCCCCGATCACAATCGCTCGCTCGCCGATCCGCTTCATGGGTGATGCTCCGCTCCCTTGCGTCAGCTGATACGGCAGGGAACGGAGCCGGTTTTCGGTGAGCGGGGTCACAGCGTCACAAAAATGTCAGCCGGGAGCTGAAACCGGCGGTGTTTCCGTGTGGCACGCCAAATGCTTGGGGGACTTTATCTTTTCGTTTGAGCATGATCTTTTCCGAAAACCGCTCCACACTTTTCGGGATCATGCTCGCACAACCCCTTCCAGGCGAATTGGAACGATGATCGAGGCCCGATTTCAAATCTTTCTGATCCTGCTTGGCGTGCTCGCCGGCACCGCGCTCCTGGCGCGGCGGACCAACACCGCGCCGGCCATCGTGCTGCTGCTGGCCGGCATTGCGCTCGCCTTCGTGCCGGGCATGCCGGCGCTCGAGCTGCCGCCGCAACTGGTGCTGCTGCTGGTGCTGCCGCCGCTGATCTATTCGGCGAGCGTCGCCATGAGCTGGCGCGAGTTCCGCTTCAACTTGCGCGTCATCTTCATGCTGGCGGTCGGCTGCGTGATCTTCACCGCCTTCGTGGTCGCGGCCGCCACGCATTACCTGATCGGCCTGCCCTGGAGCGTCGGCTTCCTGTTGGGCGCGATCGTCGCCCCGCCCGATGTGGTGGCGCCGCTGGCGATTGCGCGCAAGCTCGGGCTGCCGCGCCGCATCCTCGTGGTGCTCGAAGGCGAGGGCCTCGCCAATGACGCTACCGCGCTGATCCTCTATCGCTTCGCGGTGGCGGCGATCGCGACCGGGATGTTCTCGCTGCCGGTGGCGACCGGCACCTTCTTCGCCATCGTCGCCTGCGAGATCGCCTTCGGCGTGGCGGTCGGATGGGTGAGCCTGCGGGCGCGGCATCATGCGCGCGATCCGCAGGTCGAGATCACGCTGTCGCTGATCACGCCCTACATCGCCTACTGGATCCCGGAGCATTTCGGCGGCAGCGGCGTGATCGCCACCGTCGCCTGCGGCCTCTACGTCAGCTGGAACGGCCCGCTGTTGATCTCGGCGGCGACGCGGCTGCAGGGCATCTTCTTCTGGGACCTGATGATCTACCTGATCGAGGGCATGCTGTTCCTGCTGACCGGCTTCCAGCTGCGCTCGCTGCTGGAGAAGTCCAAGGCGTTCCCGCTGGTCGACATTCTCTCGGTGACCGGCCTCGTCATCCTGATCGTCATCGTCGCGCGCTTTGCCTGGGTCTATCCCGCGACCTATGTGCCGCGGTTCCTGTCAAAGCGGCTGCGCGAGCGCGACCCCTACCCGTCCTGGCGGACCGTGTTCGTGATCGCGTTTACCGGCGTGCGCGGCGCGGTGTCGCTCGCAGCCGCGCTGGCGCTGCCCTACACGCTCGCCAATGGCGAGGCGTTTCCCTATCGCGACCTGATCCTGTTCGTCACCTTCAGCCTGATCCTGGTCACGCTGTTCGGCACCGGCCTCGGACTGCCGCCGCTGGTGCGCTGGCTCGGCGTGGCGCGCGACGGCGCCAGCGAGCATCACGCCGAGCACGAGGCGGAGCTCGCGGCGCGGCGCGACGCGCTGGCCACCGCGCTGGCCTCGCTGGAGGCGATGACCGACGATCCCAAGATGTCAGAGGAGGTGCTCCAGCTGTTGCGGGCGCGCCACGAGACCCGCAGCAGCCAGCTGCCGGACTCGCCCGCGGCGCACGAGACGACGGCGCTCGGCGTCGAGCTGACGCGCGATCTGATCGGGATCGAGCGCAAATGCATCCACACTTTGCTGCGCAACGGCCGGCTCACCGACGAAGCGCGCCGGCGCATCGAGCGCGACCTGGATCTCGAGGAAGCCGGCCTCGCCAATCGCGAGTACCGGAAGATTCCGCTGTGATGTAGGTCAGCGCTTCTGCGCCGCGCGCGTCGGCGCGGGCTTCGATGCGGGTTTCTTCGCCGCCGTCACGCGCTGATGCGCGACCCGCGGCGCGGGCTTGGCGGACTTCTCTGGCTGCTTCGCTTTCGGCTGCGCCACCAAAGGCGGCGCGGATCCGCGGGTTTCGCAGAAGTCGCTGACTGCCGCGCTCACGGCGGTGGCGACCTTGTTCTTGTGGGCGTCGGAGGCCATCACCAGTTCCTCGTCGCGGTTGATGATGGAGCCCGATTCCAGCAGCACCGCCGGCATGGTCGTCATCTTGAGCACGATGAGTTCGTCGTAGCGGTAGACGCCGGCATCGCTGTCGAGCAAGGGACGCTGGTACTTGCCCATGAACCACAGGTCGTATTGCCGCGCGAAGTTCAGTTGCTGGTCGGCCATCTGGTTGCCGAGCAATTTGGCAAAGCGCAGGCTCTCGCCGTAGCGCGGCGTTGCGCTGCGAGACGAACACGGAATAGCCGTTGAACAGATCGTTGAAATGACGCTTCTTGCCCTCGAATTCCCAGCTCTCGTTATAGATATCAGGCACGGAATCATGGTGGATCGACAGGAAGAGATCGGCGCCCTTCCTGTTGGCACGCGCGACGCGCGTCATCAGGCTCGGCCGCGCCTTGCCTTCGGTGACCATGACGGCGGCCTCGGCAAACCCGTCGGCCTTCAACCGCTCCTCGATGCGCCGCGCCAGGTTGAGATTGAATTCAAACTCGGGAACGTTGCGCGCGCTCATCGCGCCGTAGGACTCGGCGGTGTGCCCGACGTCGATGATCAGGCGGAATTTGCCGCGATCGCATTTCGAGGGCGACGCTGGCGCGACCGTCGCGGTTGCAGTCGCTGGTGCCGCCGACGTCGCCTCGTTCGGCGCAGCCTGGGCGCTGCCAGCCGACAGCAACGCCGCGAGCAGCGCAGCCGCCATGGCACGGCCGCGCAGCCCTGCGCCCAAAGAAGAATTGTCGCGCGCGTCTTGCGCCAATGCCTACTCCGTCGGATGCCTACTCCGCCGCCGCGATCCGGGACAGGCCGACAAAGCCCGCGGGATCGCCGAATCGCTCGATCATAACCGCGTTGAGGTCCTTGGTCTTGCTGGTGACGCAGGCGCCGGAGCGCACCGTGTAGCGGTCCTGGTGTTTCAGGTGCGACGGCGGGGTGCCTTCCTGCAGCGCGCGCGCCGCCTCCATCACCAGTTTGCGGAAATGCATGATGCCGAGATCGGTGGGACCGAGATGCTCGCGGGTGCGGTCGGCGATCGGGCCCTGGCTGTCCTGCATGGCGGCGTCCTGCTCGGAGACGCCCTTGATGCCGGTGTAGCTCCTGGTCTTCTGCAGTTGGCGGTCGATCAGGTAGTTGTTGCCCTTGTGGCGCAGCGGCACGTAGTTGTCGTCGACCACGGCCATCACGCCGTTGCCGCGGTCGTAGCCGTCGCGCTCGGTCTGCGTCAGCGGCCGCTCCGGATTCCAGGCATAGGTGTAGATCCAGCAATTGGTGTCGGTGACCGGCACGAAAGTCTGGCCAAAGATGTTCTCGCCGGGCATCGAGCTCGGCGCATAGGCGTGCACCGGCATCAGATACTGCGCGATGCGCCAGTAGATGTTGTCCGAGCCGGTGAGCCGGCCGCCGGCAACCGTCAGCCCCGCCTCGTGCGGGTTGATCCTGATCACCGGCCGCGGGTCCTCAGCGATCCAGCGCATGTGATCGGTCGCCACCCGCGTCAGCGGATTCACAAAGTGCTTCTTGATGTCGAGGATCTCGTTCTCTTCCTTCTCGAAGGACAGATGCGCGAAGGTAAAGTGCGCGGTGTCGATCGAGCCTTCCAGCGCCTGCACCCAGTTGCAGTCCTGCCACTTCTTGGTGACGTAGCGGTGCGAAGCCGGCAGCAGCGCCATCTCCAGCGCCGGCAATTCCGGAATTTCGCCGGCCGGGCCCATATAGGCCCAGATCATGTCGCCCCACTCGCGCACCGGATAGGACTTGATGCGGATGTGGTCCTTGGCATTGAGATCCGGGTACGACGTCGGCATGTCGACGCAGCGCCCGTCGGTGTCGAATTTCCAGCCGTGATAGACGCAGCGGATGCCGCATTCCTCGTTGCGGCCGAACCAGAGATTGGCGCCGCGGTGCGGGCAATACTGGTCGATGACGCCGACCACGCCGCGCGAATCGCGGAAGGCGAGCAACTCTTCGCCGAGCACGACGATCTTTTTCGGCTCGCCGTCGGGCTCGGGCAGCTCTGCGGAGAGCAATACCGGCAGCCAGAACCGGCGCAACAACTCGCCCATCGGGGTCTGCGAACCGCTCTCGGTTAAGAACCGGTTATCTTCTGCGCGGAGCATGGGCGGCCTCCGATTATTTTTTAACTTGGCATAAAGCTAGACTCGCAGTCGGGAGAGCGTCAACGCGTGCCACATATGTGGCAAATGCGTCTTTTTCCGGTCGCGGCATGGAGTACCTGCGACAATTCCTTAGTATTTGAATTTAAATGTATTTTCTGGCCAGACCGGAGCCGGTTTGGCGCCGGATCGAGGCGCATTTTAGGCACTGCAAGTTCCCCGACGGAGTCGATCACAACCGACTGTTGCGGATGGGTGACGGACTTATGGGCAGGCTGCCTGTATGAAAGGCCCAAGTTTGAAATTCGAATCGCGTTCAACACCAAGAGGACTGGGTACCAAGATGAAGAAAATCGCACTCGCAACTGCTGCAACCCTGCTGCTGACCGGCGCCGCTTCGGCCGCCGACCTGGCAGCCCGCCCTACACCAAGGCGCCGGCGCCGATCATGTTCGCCTACAACTGGACCGGCTTCTACATCGGCGTCAACGGCGGTTGGGGCAACAGCCACAAGTGCTGGGACTACGGTGGGACCACGCTCGTTCCGCTCGCCTTCGCTGCTGAAGGCTGCCATGACGCCAGCGGCGGCACGGTCGGTGGCCAGATCGGCTATCGCTGGCAGGCCAGCAACTTCGTGTTCGGTGTCGAAGCTCAGGGCAACTGGGCTGACTTCCGCGGCCAGAACGTCAGCCTGGTCTTCCCGACGATCACCAACCGCACCAAGATCGACTGCGTTCGGCTTCTTCACCGGCCAGATCGGCTATTCCTGGAACAACGCGCTGGTCTACGTGAAGGGCGGCGCCGCCGTCGTCAACGACAAGTATGACTACTGGGTGAACTCCAACGCCATCCTCAACAACACGTCCGAGACGCGTTGGGGTGGTGTGGTTGGTGTCGGCTTCGAATACGGCTTCACGCCGAACTGGTCGTTCGCCGTCGAATACGATCATGCCTTCCTTGATAACCGCGCGCTGACCTTCGCCGTCGCTCCGGTTCGCGAGAACATCCGCCAGGATCTGGACGTCGTGACCGCGCGCATCAACTACCGCTTCGGCGGCCCGGTCGTCGCGAAGTACTGATCGTCGACTTCTCTCTCGACAAACAAAAGCCCCGGCATCGTCCGGGGCTTTTTCTTTTGGGGCTCGCAGCTCCCGCAGCGGCTCACACCGGCCTCTCCCCCTTCACCGTCACCCGCGTGCCTGACCGCGTGTGCGGCCAGTAATCCCACATCGCGCGGTGCTGGGCGCAGCGGTTGTCCCAGAAGGCGATCGCATTCTCGGTCCAGCGGAAGCGGCACTGGAACAGCGGGTTCTCGCAGTGCTGGTAGAGATAGGCCAGGACAGCATCGCTCTCGTCGCGGGGAACGCCGATGAGGAAGCGGGTGAAGCCGCGGTTGACATAGAGCGCCTTCTTGCCCGTCACCGGATGGGTGCGAACCACCGGATGCTCGGCGCGCGGATAGGCCTGCTTGTCGGCGACGCCATAGTTGGCATAGAGCCCGCGATAGGTCTGCTCGCCGTCATGCAGCGCGGTCAGGCCATCGAGATAGGCCTTCATGCGGTCCGACAGCGCCTCATAGGCCGCATACATGTTGGCGAACAGCGTGTCGCCGCCGCGCGGCGGGCACTGCTTGATGTAGAGGATCGAGCCCATCGGCGGCTCGAGGTCGCAGGACACGTCGGTGTGCCAGCCCTCGCCGTTGGCGCGCGGTAAATCCTTGTCGGCATAGATTTTCATCAGCGCCGGATCGCCCTCGTTCGGCGCCGCCGGATGCACATGCAGCTCGCCGAACTTGCGGCCGAAGGCAAGATGCTGTTGCGGGGTGATGTGCTGGTCGCGGAAGAAGATGACGAGGTTTTCGGCCAGCGCGCGATGGATTTCGTCCATCTGCCGGTTGGAGCGCGCCTCGTCCGAGACGAGTTTTGCGATGTCGACGCCGGTAATTTCGGCGCCGATGATCGGGGTCAGTTTTTCGACCGCGATGGTCTCATAGGGCTCGGCTTCGCCGGCGATGTGCCGGTAGCGCGGGCCTTGCTTGCCGGACAGCGAAGACATGGGCGGTCCTCCCGATCATTCTTGATTGGAGACATGGTAGCTCGCCGGAGGGGAAGCGCAATGCACCCGGTTGTCGTCCCGGACAAGCGAGTGTGAGCGAGCGCGATCCGGGACCCATAACCACAGGGTCATGCTGTTCTGGCGGGCTGGAGCCACAGGGAATTAACAACACGCCCCAGTGGCTATGGGTCCCTGCGTTCACAGGGACGACAGCGAGGTCTACTCCGCCGCCGTGGTCTCCGGCAGCTTCTTGCCCTCGCCGTACTTCTGATCGATGTAGTCGATCACCAGCGCCTGGAAGTCGGCGGCAATCGTCGCGCCGCGCAGGGTGCGGAACTTCTTGCCGTCGACGAAGACCGGCGCGGCCGGGGCTTCGCCGGTGCCGGGCAGCGAGATGCCGATATTGGCGTGCTTGGATTCGCCGGGGCCGTTGACGATGCAGCCCATCACGGCGACGTTGAGCTGCTCGACACCCGGATATTTCGTCTTCCAGCCCGGCATCTCGACGCGGATGAAATCCTGGATCGAGCGCGCCAGTTCCTGGAACGTGGTGGACGTGGTGCGGCCGCAGCCGGGGCAGGCCGCCACCAGCGGCACGAAGGTGCGGAAGCCCATGGTCTGCAGCAGTTCCTGCGCGACCTGCACTTCCAGCGTGCGGTCGCCGCCGGGCTCCGGCGTCAGCGAAATGCGGATGGTGTCGCCGATGCCTTCCTGCAGCAAGATGCCGAGCGCGGCGGAGGACGCGACGATGCCCTTCGAGCCCATGCCGGCCTCGGTGAGGCCGAGATGGATGGCGTAGTCGGAGCGGCGCGTCAGCTCCTGATAGACCGCAATCAGATCCTGCACGGCGGAAACTTTTGCCGACAGGATCATCTTGTTCTTGGGCATGCCGAGCTCTTGCGCGCGGGCCGCCGAGAGCAGCGCCGACTGCACCATGGCCTCGCGCGTCACCGCGCGGGCATCGCGCGGATTGGGCGACGCCGTGTTCTCGTCCATCAGCTTGGTCAAGAGCTCCTGGTCGAGCGAGCCCCAATTGGCGCCGATGCGCACCGGCTTGTCGTTCTTGTTGGCGATCTCGATGATGTCGGCGAACTGGGTGTCGCGCTTGTTCTTGAAGCCGACATTGCCGGGATTGATGCGATACTTGTCGAGCGCTTCCGCGCAGGCCGGATAGTCGGCGAGCAGCTTGTGGCCGATGTAATGGAAGTCGCCGATCAGGGGCGTGGTGATGCCGCGCTTGCGCAGGCCGTCGCGGATATGCGGCACGGCGGCGGCGGCTTCTTCGCGGTCGACGGTGATGCGGACCATTTCGGAGCCCGCGCGCGACAGCGCCGCGACCTGGGCGATGGTGCCCTCGACATCGGCGGTGTCGGTGTTGGTCATCGACTGCACGACGATCGGCGCGCCGCCGCCGACGGCGACTTCGCCTACCATCACTTGCGTGGTCTGGTGCCGTGCTTGCGGGCCGGCGACGTCGGATGGGTTCATTTCGGGCTTGTTCATGGCGTCTCGAATATCAGGTTTTGGTCTTGTTCACCAAGGGGGCGGTTCAGCGGATGGGCGTTGCGCGGCGCGCGGAACCATGGCGGCCGAAGATAACGATTTCGATTGTCTATTCAGTGACTTAGTTCACCGAATCGGCTCGCGCCGCGGCATTTGGTGAAGCCTATATCGGGGCTCTGACAGCGAGATTAAAGGCTGTCGCCGTCATTCCAATGGCAGCCTTAACGCCCTAGCATCGCAGGCCATCATGTCAGGGGAGCGAAACATGGCGGAGCGCGGCGGGCTGATCTCGACCCAGGAACTTGCCGGCCTTCTCGGCCGGGGCGACCTGCGTGTGTTCGATTGCACCACCTATCTCGACTATCAGCCGGAAGGCAGCCCCGTCCCCTATGTCGCAAGACCGGGCACACAGAGCTTCGAGGAAGGCCATATTCCCGGCGCCGACTTCCTCGACCTGCAGGGCGAATTTTCGGACCAGACCACCGAGCTGCGCTTCATGATGCCTGCGGTGGCGCAGCTCGAAGCGGCGTTCGGGCGGCACGGCGTCGGCAATGGCAGCCATGTGGTGCTGTATTCCATCGGGACTGCGATGTGGGCGACGCGATTCTGGTGGATGCTGCAATCGCTCGGCTTCGACGCATCCGTGCTCGACGGCGGCCTCGACAAGTGGAAGGCCGAAGGCCGCGCCATCGAGACGGGACCTGCGAAGGGCTATCCGCCGGCGACATTCACGCAAAGCCGAAGCCCGGCTATTTCGTCGACAAGCGCGAGGCTGCTGAAGGCGAGCACCAACCGCTCGACCGTCGTCGTCAATGCGCTCGGTCCGCAATTCCACAAGGGACTCGAGCCCAGCCGCTACGGCCGCGCCCGGCCGCATTCCCGGCAGCGTCAACGTGCCGGCCGCGACGCTGGTCGATGCCGCGAGCAAGACGTTCCTGTCGCTTGACGACGCCGCACCAGAAATTCGCCGCGCAGGGCATCACCAAAGACAAGCGCGTGGTCGCCTATTGCGGCGGCGGCATTTCGGCCACCATCGACCTGTTCCAGCTGCACCGGCTCGGTTACGACAACATCACGCTCTACGACGGCTCGATGGGCGAATGGGCCAAGGACGAGTCGCTGCCGATCGAGACGGGTTAGACATTCGGATCCGGCGCGACTTCCGCACGCGCCGACTTCCGGCCGATTGACGAGATACAGCCCCGCAATCACCAGCAGCGCGGCGGCGCCGAAGGCAAGCGTCAGCGTGTCGTGCATGATGAAGTAGCTGGCGACCACGCCGAACAGCGGCGTGATGAAGGTGAAGGCCGACAGCCTGCTCGCCGAATAGGCCTTTACCAGCGCGAACCACAGCGTGAAGGTCAGGCCGACCACCCAGAAGGCCTGGTAGGCCAGCAGCGACAGCGACAGCGTGCTCGGCATCTGCGTCAGCGTCTCGCCTCGAAACCACGCGGCCAGCACCAGGATCGGGATCGACACCACGACCTGATAGCCGAGCCCCTTTTCCGCGGGCGCGCGGATCAGGGGCGTTGCCTTCACGATCAGCGTGGTGGCAGCCCACAGCGATCCGCCGGCCACGATCAGGAGATCGCCGTACAGCACCTTGGCATCGACGTCGGCCTGCGGCACGCCGATGGCGAGCGCCACGCCGGCAAAGCTCAGCCCCAGCCCCATCCATTGCGATGGCCGCAACCGCTCGCCGAGAAAGACGTAGGAGCCGAGCGCGACAAAGAACGGCGCGGTGTAGAGGAACACTACCGCGCGGGAGGCCGTAGTGAACAGCAGGCCCTGATAGATCAGCACGAATTCGATGCCGAAGATGATGCCGCAGACAACGCCGGGCAGCAGCGAGCCGTCGCGCTCGAAGAATTTGACGCCGCGAAAGCTGCCGATGATCACCAGCACCGGCAGCGCGCCGAGAGAGCGGGCCAGCGCCTGCAGCATCGGCGGCACGTCGGCCAGCACCAGCTTCACCGCGATCTGGTTAAAGCCCCAGCTCAGGCACAGCATCAACATCAAGGCGATGGCGCCCGGGCTGAGGGCGCGCCCGGCGGAAGGTGTCGCTGCGATCGATGACATTGTTCCCCTTGAGCCGGCTTCAGTCGCCGGTCATGCTTGTTTGAAGTGGTGCTATTTCTGGCAGTGCGCGCAGGTGCCTGATATCTCGACCACGCTCATCTTCGGCGCAAAGCCGGAGGCGCGCGCCGCCGCATTGACGCTTCGCGC
Source organism: uncultured Alphaproteobacteria bacterium (assembly GCA_963726865.1). Taxonomy (GTDB): domain Bacteria; phylum Pseudomonadota; class Alphaproteobacteria; order Rhizobiales; family Xanthobacteraceae; genus Bradyrhizobium. Next base: position 105,387 of record CAVSEE010000025.1, read on the forward strand.
GACGGGCGCGGCCGGAATCTCGCCGACCGAGCCGCAGAGCTCGCAGATCAAAAACGCCACCATCGCGGTCTCGTCATGGTCGTGCGCGCAGGCGAGCCAGGCGTTGCGGCTCTCGATCCGATGCACGAGGCCGTTCTCCATCAGGAAGTCGAGCGCGCGGTAGACCGTGATCGGCGCCGGCCGCGGCATCGACTGCGCCAGTTCGTCGATCACCTCATAGGCGCCGAGCGGGCGGTGGCTGGAGAGCAGCGCCTGCAGCACCTGGCGGCGCAGCGGGGTGAATTTTTGCGAGCGTTTCGCACAAACCGCTTCGGCGTGCGCAATCGCGTCCGCTGCGCAGCGGCCATGGTCGTGATCGGGTGCGGGAAATGCCGGTTTTGCCGAGGTCATTTGCCACGATTTGTAGCATTTCGGCCGGCGATCCCAAAGCCCGCAGCCTGCGGCGTTCCAGCCATGCCCGCATCGCAGGGCAGGCCCCTCGTTAACGCGCCATGCCAAATTAATAAGCTTGCTTATAATATTACAAGCTTATCGAGACCAGACAGAGGCCCAAAATGCGCGGTTCCGTGGATATGAACTTCCTGTTCACGCTTGGCGAGGTGACGCGCATGGTGCGCGCCTGGGCCGACCGGGAAGCCGCGCGCTATGGCATCACCCGCGCGCAATGGGCGGTGCTGGCCAAGATCGACCGCCAGGAGGGCATGAAGCAGTCGGAACTCGCCGAGCAGATGGAGATGCAGCCGATTACGCTGACGCGATTGATCGACAAGCTGTCCGACAATGGCTGGATCGAGCGCCGCGGCGACGAAACCGACCGCCGCGTCAACCGTCTTTATCTGAAGAAGGCCGCGCGTCCGCTGCTCGGCAAGCTCGCCGGGCTGCGCTCCGAACTGACCGCCACCGCGCTCGAAGGGATTCCGCCTGCGGAAGCCCATCGCATGCTGGCGCAGCTCGAGACCATCAAGGAGAACGTCCGCAACGCGGTGCAGAGCCCGGACCCGGACGCGTCCAGAAAGGAACAGCGTTATGGCTGATCCCGTTCCTCTCAAATTCCCGCCGGAGCAGAAGGGCGCTCCACCCAGCCCCACCAGGAAGCTCGCCGCCGATCCGCGCCGCCGCTTGATGGCTGGCCTCCGCCGCTATCGCCGCTTGCTGCTGCTGGTTGTTCTGCCGCTGGTCGCCGTGCTGGCCGGCATCACGCTGTATCTCAACGGCGGCCGCTACGTCACCACCGATGACGCCTATGTCGGCGCGCAGAAGGTGCTGATCACGCCGGATGTGTCCGGCAAGATCGTCAGCATCGCCGTCAAGGAAGGCCAGCTGGTTTCGCCCGGCGACACCCTGTTCCAGGTCGACCCCGTGCCGTACCAGCTCGCGCTGGCGCAGGCGCGCGCCAGGCTGGAGGATGCCAAGACCAACCACGCCAACCTCGTCGCGAATGTGAAACTCTATTCGCAGACGCTGCAGATCGTTGCCGCCGGCATCGAGATCAAGCAGCGCGACGTCGAGCGCAAGCAGTCGCTGGTCAAGAACAATGTCGGCTCGCAGCTCGACCTCGACAAATCCTCGACCGATCTGGTCACCGCGCAGGCGCAGCAGCAACTGGTGCGGCAGCAGCGCTCGACTTCGCTGACGCAATTGCTCGGCAATCCCGATTTGCCGCTGGAAGAATTCCCCGCTTATCTGCAGGCCAAGGCCGCACTCGACGATGCGCAGCGCAACCTCGACCTCACCACCGTGCGCGCGCCGATCAACGGCACCGCGACGCAGGTCGAGCAGATCCAGATGGGCCGCTTCGTCACCGCCGGCTCGCCGGTGTTTTCGGTGATGGACGTCGGCAATCCCTGGGTCGACGCCAATCCGAAGGAAAGCGACTTCACCTATGTCGCGGTCGGCCAGGACGTGACGCTGGAAGTGGACGCTTTCCCGAGCCATGTCTTCAAGGGCAAGGTCGGCTCGCTGTCACCCGGCACCGGTGCGCAATTCGCGATCCTGCCGCCGCAGAACGCCATGGGCAATTTCGTCAAGGTGGTGCAGCGCGTGCCGGTGCGGATCTATCTCGACAAGGACGACCGCATGGTGAAAAAGCTCAAGGCCGGCATGAGCGTCTACGCGACGATCGACACCAGGCACAAGCGATCGCTGGCAACGCTGCTGGGCCTGACGCCGGCGGCGGCCAATCACGAGCAGGACTAGAGGATGATCCGGAAAAGTGTGAAGCGGTTTTCCGAAAAGATCATGCTCAACAAAGCTGACCTGACATGACCGGGCCGGCGCAACCGTCCAGCATGACTCCCGGCCTGCGCCGGACCATGGTGACGATCTGCGCCATGACCGCGACCATCATGCAGGCGCTGGACACCACCATCGCCAACGTGGCGCTGCCCTACATGCAGGGCACGCTGTCGGCGTCGCAGGACCAGATCAACTGGGTGCTGACGTCCTACATCGTCGCGGCCGCCATCATGACGGCGCCGGTGGGCTGGATCGCCAACCGCTTCGGGCGCAAGCGCATCTTCATCATCTGCTCGGCGGGCTTCACCATCGCCTCCGTGCTGTGCGGCCTCGCGCAGGACATCGGCCAGATGGTGGCCTTCCGCCTGGCGCAGGGCGTGTTCGGCGCCGCGCTGGTGCCGTTGTCGCAAGCGGTGATGCTCGACTCCTACACGCTGCAGGAACGCGCCAAGGCGATGTCGATCTGGGGCATGGGCGTGATGATGGGCCCGATCATGGGGCCGTCATTGGGCGCCTGGCTGACCGAGACCTATTCCTGGCACTGGGTGTTCTTCGTCAACCTGCCGTTCGGCATTTTCACCGTGCTCGGTCTCGTCATCTTCATGGATGAGACCAGGAAGGACTTGAGCCTGCGCTTCGACTGGTTCGGCTTCACGGCGCTGGCGGTCGCGATCGGCTCGCTGCAGCTCGCGCTCGACCGCGGCGAGCAGCTCGACTGGCTGGAGTCCAACGAGATTTTGGCCGAATTCATCGTCGCGGCCGTCGGCTTCTATTACTTCCTGGCGCACTCGTTCACCACGGACAGGCCGTTCATCCAGTTCGCGCTGTTCAAGGACAGGAACTTCGTCAGCGGCTGCGTGTTCATGGCCGTGATGGGGCTGGTGCTGTTCTCGACCATGGCGCTGTCCTCGCCGTTCCTGCAGAACGTGATCGGCTATCCCATCATCACCGCCGGCTTGCTGCTGGCGAGCCGCGGCTGCGGCACCTTCGTTGCGATGATGATGGTCGGGCGCATGATGCGCTACATCGAGGCGAGGACGCTGATCATCAGCGGGCTCAGCATCACCTGCTTCTCGCTGTATTACATGACCAAATGGAGCGACCTGACCGGCGTGACCGAGATCGTCACCATCAGCGTCATCCAGGGCTTTGGATTCGGTCTCGTGTTCGTGCCGCTCTCGACGGTCGCGTTCCTGACCTTGCCCAATCATTTGCGCACCGACGGCACCTCGATGCTGACGCTGATGCGCAACGTCGCAAGTTCGATCGGGATCTCGCTGGTCATCGCGCAACTGACGCAGGGCACGCGCTACTCCTACGCGGTGCTGTCGCAGCACATCAATCCGTTCAATCACGCGATGCAGATGCCCGACGTGCGCGGCATGCTCGACATGGCGACCAGCCAGGGCCGCGGCCTGGCCAACCTGCTGCTCACCACCCAGGCGCAGATCATCGCGTTCGCAAAAGACTACCAGATGGTGATGATCTTCACCGCCTGCGCGATCCCGCTCGCGATCATGATCGGCTCCACCAAGGCCGCACTGCGCAAGCAGGCGGCAGGGCCGGAACACGCGGTTATAGAGTGATCGCGCTACTCTTCCCTTAGTGCGCGTCCTCCCCGCTAGTGCCCCGCGGCCGGCGAACTCTCCGGCCTCTTCTGCACGCCGATCTTCTTGCCGCTGCGCTCGGCGCGCCAGTTCTCGAAGCGCTGGATCACGACGAAGAAGGTCGGCACGAACAGCACGGCGAGGCAGGTCGAGGCGATCATGCCGGAGAACACGGTGATGCCGATCGACTTGCGGGCATTGGCGCCGGCGCCGGTGGCGAGCACCAGCGGCAGCACGCCGAGGATGAAGGCGAACGACGTCATCAGGATCGGCCGGAACCGCGCGCGGGCGGCATTGACGGCGGATTCCAGCAGCGGCTTGCCGTCGCGCACATGCAGCTCCAGCGCCACCTCGACGATGAGAATGGCGTTCTTGGCCGACAGCGCGATCAGCAGGATGATGCCGATCTGGGTGTAGAGGTTGTTCTCGATCCGCAGGCCCGTCAGCACCGCCATCGGGCCGAGCAGCGACAGCGGCACCGCCAGGATCACCGAGATCGGCGCGTACCAGCTCTCATACTGGCCGGCGAGCACGAGATAGACCAGCAGCAGCGCCAGCGCGAACGCGAAGTAGATCTGACCGCCGACCACCTTCTCCTGGTAGGACATCGCGGTCCATTCATAGCCGGTGCCGCGCGGCAGCGTCTTGTCGCGCGATCTCCTCCATCAGCTTCATGGACTCGCCGGAGCTGAAGCCGGTCGCGGGCAAGCCGATGATGGTGGAGGAGGGATAGAGGTTGTAGAGGCTGATCAGCGACGGGCCGACCGCCGGCGTGATCTTCGCCACGGTGCCGATCGGGATCATGTCGCCGTTCGAGTTGCGCACCTGCAGATTCTCGATGTCGCGCAGGGTGACGCGGAACTGCGAGTCGGCTTGCGTATAGACCTGGAAGGTGCGGCCGAACTTGTTGAACTGGTTGACGTAGGACGAGCCCATATAGCTCGACAAGGTCGAGAATATCTGGTCGGTGGTGACATGCAGCGTCTGGGTCTTGACCCGGTCGATCTCGACATTGAACTGCGGCACCATCGAGCGGAACGAGGACGACACGCGCTGCAGCGCGCTCTGCGACTGCCCGCTCGCGATCATGGCATTGGTGACGGCCTGCAGCTTGGCGAAATCCGAGCTGCCGTCGCGCAGTTCGACCTGCATGGCAAAGCCGGCGGCGTTGCCGATGCCCTGGATCGGCGGCGGCGGAATGACGAGGATCCGCGCCTCCGGGATCACCGACAGCTTCTCGTTCAGGCCGACGAACAGCGAGCGCAGATCCTGTCCCGGGCCGCGGGCGCTCCATTCCTTGAGCACGATATAGGCGACGCCGGCATTGGCGAGGCTGGAGCTGGCGTCGAGCGCGGAGATGCCGGAGATGGTCATGATCTGGTCGACGCCGGGCTGCTTGCTGGCGATTTCCTGGACATGGTCCATCACCTGCTGCGTCCGCTCGATCGACGCGCCGTCGGGCAATTGCACCGCGGCCAACAGGTACCCCTGGTCCTCGATCGGGATGAAGCCGGTCGGCACGCGCGACAGGCCATAGCCGCCGATGCCGATCAGGATCAGCGCGACGATGACGGAGATGTTGGCATGCGCGACCAGACTGCCGATCAGCCGCGCGTAGCCGCGTTCCAGCCGGTCATAGACCGCGTTGAAGCCGCGATAGAACCAGTTGCGCTGCTCCGGCGGCACCGGCGGGCGCAGCCAGACCGCGCATTGCGTCGGCTTCAGGGTCGCGGCGTTGATCGCGGACAGCAGCGCGGTGGCGGCAATGACGAGCGCGAACTGCGAGTACATGCGTCCCGTCAGGCCCGGCAGGAAGGCCGACGGCAGAAACACCGAGATCAGCACCAGCGTGATGCCGATGATCGGTCCGAACAGCGCATCCATCGCCTTGATCGCGGCGTCGTGGCCGTTCATGCCCTGCTCGATATTGTGCGCCGCGCCCTCCACCACGACGATGGCGTCGTCGACCACGATGCCGATCGCGAGCACGATCGCGAACAGGGTCGAGAGGTTGACGGTGAAGCCGAGCGCGGCCATCGCCGCGAACGCGCCGATGATGGTGACCGGCACGGTCGTTGCCGGCACCAGCATGGCGCGCCAGTCCTGCAGGAAGATCAGGATCACCACCAGCACGAGCAGGCCGGCCTCGAACAGCGTCTTGTAGACCTCGTTGATCGATTCCTGCACGAACTTGGTGGTGTCGAACGGCGTGTCGTATTTGACGTCCTGCGGGAACGCTTTCGCCAGCTCCGCCATCTTCTTCTCGACGGCCTTTTCGACCTCGAGCGCATTGGCGCCGGGCGACTGGAAGACGCCGATGCCGGCGGCCGGCTTCTTGTTGAGCGAGAAGGTCTGGCTGTAGGTCTGCGCGCCGAGCTCGACCCAGCCGACGTCGCGCACCCGCGTGACGTCGCCGTTGGTGCCGGTCTTGACGATGATGTCCTCGAACTGCGTCTTGTCGTCGAGGCGGCCCGCGATGTTCAGCGTGTACTGGAACGCCTGCCCGGCCCGCGCCGGCGGCGCGCCGATCTGGCCGGCGGTGACCTGCTGGCTCTGCTGCTGGATCGCCTGGATGACGTCCTGCGGCATCAGCGAGCGCACCTGCAGCTTGCTCGGATCGAGCCAGACCCGCATCGAATACTGGCCGGCGCCGAACACCGTGACGTTGCCGACGCCGGGCAGGCGCGACAGCTCGTCGCGGATGTTGATGGTGGCGAAGTTGGACAGGAACAGGCTGTCATAGGTGGCGTTCGGCGAGGTCAGCGTCACGAACAGCAGGATCGAGGTCGACTTCTTCTGCACCGTGACGCCCTGGTTCTGCACCGAGGTCGGCAGCTGCGACAGCGCGGCCGACACGCGGTTCTGCACCAGCACCTGCGCGAAGTTGAGGTCGGTGCCGATCTTGAAGGTCACCGTCAGCGAATAGGTGCCGTCGGCCGCGCTGTAGGACTGCATGTAGAGCATGTCCTCGACGCCGTTGACCTGCTGCTCGATCGGCAGCGCCACGGTGTCGATCACGGTTTTGGCGCTGGCGCCGGGATAGCGCGTGGTGACCTGCACGGTCGGCGGCACCACGTCGGGATATTGCGCGACCGCGAGGTTGATACAGCGACACGGCGCCGATCAGGATCATCAGCAACGCGATGACGTTGGAAAGGACCGGCCGTTCGATGAAGAATTTGGAGATCATGGCCGGCCCCTACTTCGCCGCCGCGCCGGACTCGATCTTCTTCGCTTGCGGATCGACCTTCTGGCCGGGGATCGCGCGCAACAGTCCGCCGACCACCACCTTGTCGTCCGGCTTCAGCCCGGTCTCGATGACGCGCAGATCGCCATCGAGCTGGCCGGTCGTGACCTTGCGCTGCTCGACCACGTTCTCGGCATTGACGACCAGCACGTAACGCCCCGCCTGGTCGGCGCCGAGCGCCGCGTCAGGCACCAGCAACGCGTTCTGCTGCTGCTCGAACGGCACGCGAACCCGGACGAAATAGCCCGGCAGCATCACGCGATCCGGATTCTTCAGGATGCCGCGCACCGAGATGGTGCCGGTCGACTGGTTCAGCGTCGGCGAGACGTAGTCGAGCGTGCCCTTGTGCGGGAATCCGGTGTCGGTCTGCAACGCCACCTCGACCGGCAGCTGCTTGAGGTCTTCCACGGTCATGCCGCGGCGACGCGCCTCTTCGCGCACCTTCAGCACGTCCTGTTCATTGACGTTGAAATTCACATAGATCGGATCGAGCGCGACGATCTGCGCCAGCTGCGTCGGCGAGGCCACGCCGACGAGTTCGCCGACCGACACCAGATGCGCGGAGACGATGCCGTCGAACGGCGCGGTGACGTTGGTATAGCTGTAATTGACTTGCGCGATCTTGGTATTGGCCTGCGCCTGCTGCAGACTGGCTTGCGCATTGTCGCGGGTGGAAGTGGAGGTATCCAGCGTCGACTGCGACACCGCCTGCTTCTGGACCAGCTCGACCTGGCGCTTGTAGTCGTTTTCCGCCTGCTTCACTGTCGCCTGCGCGCCGGCTTCGGCGGCCTGCGCCTGTTCGAGCTTGAGCTTGTAGGTCTCGGGCTCGATGGTGAACAGCGTGGTGCCTTCCTTGACGGGGGTGCCGTCCTTGTAATTGATCGATTGCAGAAAGCCCTGCACTCGCGCGACAAGGTCGACCGATTTTACCGCCGCGGTATTGCCGGTGGCGTCGATGAATCGCGTGATGTTCTTCTGCGCGGGCGCGGCGACCTCCACCTTCGGCGGCGGCGGTGGCACAAAAGTATTTTGCTCGCAGGCAGTTAGCGCGAGGGCCGCCAGGGCGACCGATACATTGCGTATCGTGGCGCTACCTCGCAGTCGCAACAAAACGTTCATCTTCAAGGATGCAGACGCCTGCGCATGCCTCATTTCTGGCCTCGGTACGTTTTTGTTTTCAAAAAGGCTTTTTAGTCAGAAAGCGGCTGCCCGCCATCCCATGAAAATAGCAACAATCCGCTTGCAGTGGAACCCGAAACCGAAAATGATGCCGCCCGCGAAAGTTGTTCTGCCAACATAAGCCGGGTCCAAAGAATAGTTGAAGCGGCGACTCCAGCGAAAAAGCAAAAGGGAATTATTGAAAATGTTCGACACGTTGAAGCGTGCCGCGGCACTTTGTGCGTTGATGACGGCCATGTTCGCCTTTGCCACTCCCTCGCTCGCGCAGCCGACCGAGGCGCAGAAGGAAGCGGTGAAATCCGCCTGCCGCTCCGACTACATGGCGCATTGCTCCAGCGTCACGCCGGGCGGCGAAGAAGCACTGCAGTGCCTCGCCAAGAACATGTCGAGCCTTTCGGGAAGTTGCCAGAGCGCGGTGAAGGCGATCGAGGCCTCCGCACAGCCCAAGAGCGAACCCGCCAAGAGCGAGCCGGCGAAGACCGAAGCCGCTCCCGCCGCCGCGCCGAAGACCGAGACCGCAAAGCCTGCCGCTGAGCCGAAGGGCGAGATCCAAGCCCGCTGCGGCGGCCGGCAAGCCGACCAGCGCGCAAACCGCCGCCATCAAGAGCGCCTGCCGCGGCGATTATCCAAAGGTCTGCGCGGGCGTGCCGCCCGGCGGCGCACCGGCGCTGGAATGCCTGGAAAAGAACAAGGCCAAGGTGTCGGCGGGCTGCGGCAAGGCGCTTGCCGCCGTCGGCGGTGGTGCGGCACCAGCAGCGGCCGGTGGCGGCGCAGCTGCTCCGGCAGCCGGCGGAGCGGCGCCCGCGGCGGCTCCCGTCGTCATCGTGCTCCGCCCCATGCTGCCGCGTGAAGAACTGTTCGTGATGCGCTCGGCCTGCGGCGGCGACATCCGCACGCTGTGCGCCGGCGTCGCCCCCGGCGGCGGCCGCATCATGCAGTGCGTCGCCAACCGCGCGGCCGATCTTTCGCCGGCCTGCCGCGATGTGCTGACGCCGTTCATCGCGCGTTAAGCTCGCATCGCGCTAGATCGCGCGCGTCATGAGCCGGCGGTCGCTTGCGGCCGCCGGTCATTCACTGCCACGAAAAGCGAGGATGAGCTGGATCAGACGGACCGACACCGCGATGTAGAACAGCGACATCACGATCTGCCATGCCGTATGCCTGTTCACCTTCGAGAGCTTGTAGAGCCCGTCGATGAAATTCAGAGCCAGGATGACGATGCCGATCAGCATCACGCCGCGTCCGACCAGGCTGTGGCGGAGATAGCCGAACAACTGGATCGACGGCGCGTCGCTCGACACATGCGCGCCGGCCGAGACGATCAGCGTTCCGATGATCAGCTTCTCGATATGGGAGACCAGCTCCTTGTAAAACGGTTCGACTTTCTCGGCGTAGAAGGTCGTCCATCTGGTCGTGAATTCCGACATAGCTTCTCCTTGGGCTCTCCTTGCGAGAGGAATCAATCGACTGAAAGCGGCGCGAAGCCAGCAATACAACGGGTCCGCGGCCGGGACGCAAGCGGCGGAAGACTCGACTTACGTGGGGTTCTGGGGATCAGGAAAGGAAACAACCAATGCTACGCATCACCATCGCTACCGCCGCCCTGCTGTTCGCCTCCGGCGCCTTCGCCCAGGAGCTGACTGCCGCCCAGCGCGACGCCTGCACGGGCGACTACGAGAAATTCTGCAAGGGCGTGACGCCCGGTGGCGGGCGCATCATCGCCTGCCTTGCCAAGGAAAGCGACAAGCTGACGCCGGCCTGCAAGAAGGTGCTGGCGGAAGCCGAAAAGAAGTAAGCCTCATCCGTAGAACATTGCCGACAACAACCATTGGAGAAGAGACAATCATGCGTTCATTGCTGCTCGCCGCCACTGCCCTGCTCGCCTTTTCCGCCACCATGACCCTGGAATCCCGCACCGCCAGCGCGGTGGTCTGCGCCGACGGCGTGGTGCGCGCCGGCTGCGCCGGTCCGCGCGGCGCCGTGGTGGTCAGGAAGCCGGTCCCGGTCGTCGCCTGCAAATGGGTCTGGGTCAACGGCGTCAAGGTCCGACGCTGCGTCTGATCTGAGCGTCCAGCCTCGAAAATTCTGGTAGCGCCGGTCCCCGACCGGCGCTACATTCGCCTCCAGATTGTAAGTATACTGTCAATCAGGGAGGAGATCGTGCGTATCGCCGTGATCGGCGGAGGCCCGGGCGGCCTCTACTTCGCCTATCTCTGGAAGCGGCGGCACCCCGATGCCGTCGTCGAGCTGTTCGAGCAGAACGAGGAAGGCGCCACCTGGGGCTTTGGCGTCGTGTTCTCCGACCAGGCGCTGGAATTCTTGCGCGCGGACGATCCCGAAACGGTAGACGCGATCGCGCCGCAGATGGAGAGCTGGCGCAACATCACGATCAATTTGCGCGGCGAGAGCGTCGAGATCGACGGCGTCGGCTTTTCCTCGATCGGCCGGCTTGAGCTGCTAAGACTGCTGCAGGCGCGCGTGCGAAGCGCCGGCGTGACGGCGCGCTACGAGACCACGATCAATTCCGTCGACCGCTTTGCCGGCTATGACCTGATCGTCGCCGCCGACGGCTTGAACTCGATGGTGCGCCGCGCCTTCGAAAACGAATTCGGCACTTCGGTCACGCATTCCACCAACAAGTTCGCCTGGTACGGCACCACAAAGACCCTTTGCGACGCTGTCGCAGACCTTTGTGACGACCGAGCGCGGCACCTTCAACGCCCATCACTACCGCTATTCGCCCGCGATGAGCACCTTCCTGGTCGAATGCGATGCGGCGACCTGGAACGCCTATGGCTTCGAGGACAAGAGCATCGAGCAGTCGCAGGCGATCTGCGAAGCAGGTCTTCGCCGACACGCTCGACGGCCATCGGCTGATCTCCAACAAATCGGTGTGGCGCAATTTCCCCTGGATCTGGAACGAGCGCTGGTCGCATCGCAACATGGTGCTGATCGGCGACGCCTTGCACACCGCGCATTTCTCCATCGGCTCCGGCACGCGGCTCGCGATCGAGGATGCCATCGCGCTGACCAAGGCGCTGGAGGCGGAAGCCGGCATCTCCGCCGCGCTCGCCCGCTACGAGCGCGAGCGCAAGCCGATCGTGCAGAAGCTGGTCACCGCCGCCCGCACCAGCGCCGACTGGTACGAGCATTTCCCCGAGCATATGAAGCTCGATTTGATGGACTTCACCTTTGGCTACATCACCCGCTCGGGCCGCATCGACCATCACGCGGCTGCGCGCGATGTCGCCGCAATTCATGGCCCGCTATGAGGCGTCGAGGAGACCGGCATGACGCAGGCGATTGTCGACCAGGTCCCGCCGCGACAGCTTTGGCGCCCGCGAGATCGGCTTTGCGATCCCCCAGCAGTACAACGCGAGCCGCATCCTGTTCGACAATCTCGCGCGCGGCAACGGCGCACGGCTCGCGCTGACCGGCCCCGCGGGAACGCGAACCTATGCCGAGCTGTGCGCGGAGGCCGCGCAATGGGGCAACGGGTTTGTCTCGCTCGGCCTCAAGCGCGGCGACCGCATCCTGCTGTTCCTCGACGACACGCCGGCCTATCCGGCAGCGTTTTTCGGCGCGGTCCGCGCCGGCTTCGTGCCGCTGCTGATCAACACGCTGACGCCGCCGGATCTGCTGCAGTTCTATCTCGCCGATTCCGGCGCAGCGGTCGCGGTGGCCGATGCCGAGTTCGCCTCGCGCTTCGACGCGCAAGCCTGCAAGGACACGCCGCTCACCACGCTGATCGTGGTCAACGGCGACCGCGGGCAAGAACGCTGCGCCGAACACCATCGCCGCGACCGATTGGTTGCCGGGCTTTTCGACGGAGCTTGCGGAAGCCGACACGACCCGCAACGACATGGCGTTCTGGATGTACTCCTCCGGCTCGACCGGGCGGCCCAAGGGCATCGTGCATCTGCAGCACGACATGGCCTATTCCGAGCTCGCCTTCGCCCGCAACGTGCTGAAGCTGAAGCCCGACGACATCTGCTTCTCGGTACCAAAGATCTTCTTCGCCTACGGTTTCGGCAATTCCATCACCTTCCCGTTCTCGGTCGGCGCGTCGACGCTGCTGCTGCCCGGCCAGCCGAAACCGGCGACGATCTTCGCCGCGATCGAGCGCTTCCGTCCGACCGTGTTCTTCGGTCTGCCGACGCTCTACACCTCGCTGACCAAGGCGGAGAATGCGGCAGCAACCGACTTCTCGTCGCTGCGAATGGCGCTCTCGGCGGCCGAAATTCTCGCCGCGGAAGTCTTCAATGGCTGGAAGGCGCTGACCGGGCTCGAGATCGTCGAAGGCCTGGGCTCGACCGAAGCGCTGCACATCTATCTCAGCAACAGCGCGGAGAAGAAGAAGCTCGGCGCCGCGGGCCTGCGCGTGCCCGGCTACGAAATCCTGCTCCGCGACAAGGACGGCCGCGACGTCGGCGACGGCGAGGAAGGCATCATGTGGGTGCGCGGCGATTCCAACACGCCGCTGTACTGGAACCGGCCGGACAAGACCGCCGAAACCATCCGCGAGGGCGGCTGGATCTACACCGGCGACCGCTTTGTGCGCGATGCCGACGGCTTCCATTTCTTCCGCGGCCGCGCCGACGACCTCGTGAAGATCTCCGGCCAGTGGGTGTATCCGCTCGAAGTCGAGCTGTGCCTCGCCGATCATCCCGACGTGCGCGAATGCGCCGTGTTCGCCGCCGAGCTGCCCGACCGCCGCATGACGCTGAAGGCGGTGGTGGTGATGAACGCCCGCGCTTTCGATGAAGGCGCCACCACGCGCAAGCTGCAGGACTACGTCAAGGCAAAGCTGCTGCCGTACAAGTATCCGCGCGAGGTGACGTATATCGAGGAGTTGCCGAAGACGGGCACGGGCAAGATCGACCGGCAGGCGTTGTTGAAGATGTAGCTAGCCGGCGAGCCCCGTCCCGCCATACAGCCACGCGATATCGTCGCGCCATTCTTCTTGCGACTTCGCGCTCATGATCGCGTTGCGAAACCGGGCGTGTTCGCCGGCGGGATGATAGATGTGCTCGCCGATGGCGCGCGACATCAGCTGCACCCGCGCGGTGCGCGGAAAGCGCTGCGCGCGATAGGCTTCCAGCGCCGCGCGCATGATCCTCGTGCTGCGCCAGCATGTGCGACAGGCACACCGCGTCCTCCATCGCCTGGCAGGCGCCTTGCGCGAAATATTGCAGCATCGGATGCGCGGCATCGCCGAGCAGCACGACGCGGCCGTCGATCCAGCGCTCGGTGGGATCGCGGTCGCACAGCACCCAGAGCTTCCAGTCCTTGCCGTGGCGGATGATGTTTTGGGCGCGCTCATGCACGTGGCCAAAACCCTTCATCACCTCGTCTTCCGACACCGGCTTGCCGGCGACCGGCTCCGGCGCGTCGTTGTGATAGGTGACGACGAGGTTGAACACCTTCCAGCCCGACAGCGGGTAATGCACGATGTGGCACTTCGGCCCGGCCCACAGCGTCGCCGCATTCCAGCGCAGGTCTTCCGGCATCTGCTCGGTCGGGATCACCGAACGGTAGGTGGTGTGGCCGGACACGCGCGGCGGCCCGTCCGCCGTGACCTGCTTGCGGATGTTCGACCACAGCCCGTCGGCGCCGATCAGCAGCGAGCCGGTGACGCGATCGCCATTGGCGAGTTTTGCCGTCACGGATGAGCCGTCCTGCTCGTAGCCGACGACTTCGGAGCTGACGCGCAGCTCGATCAAGTCGCTGTCTCTCGCAGGCCCGCAGGAAATACGCCGTGCAGGTCGCCGCGATGCACGACCGCATAGGGGTTGCGGAAGCGGGCGCGAAAGGCGTCGCCGAGATCGACATGGGTGATCTCTTCGGCGGTCAGCGCATCCATCAACCGCAGCTGGTCGATATAGACGGCCATGCCGCGCGCGGCCTCGCCGACGCCGAGATAGTCGAAGGCGTGGAACGCGTTCGGGCCGAGCTGGATGCCGGCGCCGATCTCGCCGAGCGCGGAAGCCTTTTCCAGCAGGATCGAGCGGATGCCCTTTTGCGCAAGGCCCATCGCGGTCGCGAGCCCGCCGATGCCGCCGCCGGCGATCAGCACCGGTTTTCGGCCAGCCGCCATCAGCCCGACTTGCCCAGATGTTCGAGCGCGTCCTCGGCGCGCAGCGGCACGCGGGAGGACTCGTTGTTGAGATCGACCAGCTGCGTCAGCAGCGACAGCAGCACCTTGCGCTCGGCGGGCTTCAGCGGCTGCAGCATGCGCGCCTGCGCCTGCTCGCACCGACGGCATGATGTCGCGCAGGATCGCCGCGCCCGCCTTGGTGAGATAGAGCAGCTTGACCCGCTTGTCTTCGTCCGACGGCTTGCGGTCGATCAGCTTCTTGGCCTCCAGCCGCTCGATCACGCTGCCGAGCGTCGAGCGGTCGAAGGCGATCACCGCTGACAGCCGCGTGGCGTCGATGCCGGGATGGGTGTGGATCGCGATCAGCGCGGCATATTGCACCGGCGTGAGGTCGAACGCCCTGCACTCCTCGACGAACAGCGCGACCGCGATCTGCTGCATGCGGCGGAACAGATAGCCGGGCGCGGCATAGACCGCGTCCATGGTGATGGGCGCGGGCTTACTCGGCATCGGGCTGCTTGTCCGGCGCGGCGTCGGCAAATTCCTGCATGGCTCTGCATGCGGCCTCGGCCTGCAGCAGTCGCGGAAAGGCCGACACGTCGGCGCCGAAGCGCCGCGCGTTGGCAAGCTGCGGCACCAGGCAGACATCGGCGATGGTCGGCACCTCGCCGAAGCAGAACGGCCCCGGCTCCTTGGCGATCAGCTTCTCGCAGGCCGCGAGCCCCTCGCGGTTGACCCAGGCCGCCCACTCCGTCACCTTCTCCTCGGGCAGGCCGAGCTGGCGCAGCCGCGCCAGCACTTTCAAATTCTGCACGGGATGGATGTCGCAGGCGATCGCCAGCGCAAAGGCGCGCGCCTTTGCCCGCTGCATCGCATCCAGCGGCAGCAGCGGCGGCGTGGGATGGGTTTCGTCCAGCCATTCGACGATGGCCAGCGACTGGGTGAGGATGCCGCCCTCGCCGTCTTCCAGCGTCGGCACCAGCCCCTGCGGGTTGAGCGCGAGATAATCCGGCGCGGTCTGTTCGCCCTTGCGAAGGTGATGCGGCAGGTGCTCGGCGGAGAGGCCCTTGAGATTCAAGGCGATCCTGACCCGGTACGCCGCGCTGCTGCGGAAATAGCCGTGCAGCTTCATCGGAACCTCCCCCATATTCTTCTCGTTGGCTCGATTGACGCTAGCCATATTGGCAGTATACTGTCAATCAAATTGAGCATGATCCGGAAAGGTGGACACCGGTTTTCCGAAAGATCATGCGCAACGAATGACAGCGGGAGGCCCAGCCATGGAAGCCGTGCAGAAGACGCCGGAGCGCGAAGCGTTCTACAAGAAGATCGAGGGCCAGAAGTCTCACCGCGCTGTGGAACGTGATGAACGACATCATCACCCCCGAGCCGCGCAGCCCCTGCCAGCCGCATCTGTGGAAGTTCGACCTGATCCGCGACTACATGAACGAGGCCGGCAAGCTGATCACCGCCAAGGAAGCCGAGCGCCGCGTGCTGGTGCTGGAGAATCCCGGCCTGCGCGGCCAGTCCAAGATCACGACCTCGCTGTTCGCCGGCGTGCAGATGGTGGTGCCCGGCGACGTCGCGCCCGCGCATCGTCACAGCCAGTCGGCGCTGCGCTTCGTGCTGGAGGGCAAGGGCGCCTACACCTCGGTCGACGGCGAGCGCACCGCGATGGAGCCCGGCGATTTCGTCATCACGCCGTCGATGACCTGGCACGATCACTCCAACGAGACCAAGGAGCCGATGTTCTGGCTCGACGGGCTCGACATCCCGATCGTGCAATTCCTCGATGCGTCCTTTGCCGAGGGCTCCAAGGACGATCAGCAGAAGATTTCAAAACCGGTCGGCGACAGCTTTGCCCGCTACGGCCACAATCTGCTGCCGGTCGGCGAGAGCAGAAAGTCGAAGACGTCGCCGATCTTCAACTATCCCTACAGCCACACCCGCGAGGCGCTGGAGCACGCGAAGGTCCGCAACGAGTGGGACGCCTGCCACGGGCTGAAGCTGAAATTCTCCAATCCCGAGACCGGCGACTACGCCATGCCGACCATCGGCACCTTCATCCAGCTGCTTGCCGAAGGGCTTCAAGACCGCGCGCTATCGCTCGACCGATGCCACCGTGTTTGCGGCGATCGAAGGCAAGGGCCGCACCAAGGTCGGCGACCAGACCTTCGAGTGGGGCCCGCGCGATTTGTTCGTGGTGCCGAGCTGGCGCTGGGTGACGCACGAGGCGGATGAGGATTCGGTGCTGTTCAGTTTCTCGGACCGCCCGGTGCAGCAGAAGCTGGATTTGTTCAGGGAAGATCGCGGCAACGCGTGAGGCCGTCGCCCCGCAAGATTGTCGTCCCGGCGAAAGCCGGGACCCATACCGCGTGATCTATCGATAAGGCGACGTGGCAGTCGCCCTTCCGCGACAACAAGCATTCGGGGTTATGGGTCCCGGCGTTCGCCGGGACGACAGCGGCGCTCACCGCCAGTGCAGCAGCCGCGCTTCCAGCAAATTGATCAGCTTCCCGACCGCCAGCCCGAACACCGACAGGATCACCACGCCCGCCAGCAGCTGATCCGTCTGCATCAGATTGCCCGCCTGCAGCACGAAGGCGCCGATGCCGAATTGCGCGCCGATCATCTCGGCGCTGACCACCAGCAGCAGCGCCACCGACGCGGTGATGCGAAAGCCCGGCGAGGATCGACGGCAGCGCGCCCGGCCAGATCACCCGGCGCACGATGGCGTGGAACGGCACATTGAAACTTTGCGCCATGCGAATGAGATTGCGCGGCACCGCATCGACGCCGCTATAGACCGATATCGCGGTCGAGAAGAACACGCCGAGCGCAATGGTCGCGATCTTCGGCTCCTCGCCGATCCCGAGCCACAGGATCAGCAGCGGCAGCAGCGCGATCTTCGGGATCGGAAACAGCGCCGAGATGAAGGTGATGCCGACGCTGCGCGCCAGGGTCGAGAGCCCGATCGCAAAGCCGACCAGAACGCCGGCGGCGGTGCCGATGATCCAGCCCGAACCGATCCGCATGATCGACCAGGAGACGTGCTGCCACAGCGCGCCTGACATGGCGAGCTTCCAGATCGCCGCTGCAATGGCCGAGGGCGGCGGCAGGAACAGCGGATTGACCCAGCCGGCGCTGCCGGCGAGTTGCCACAGCGCCAAGACGAGCGCGAGCGCGATCCAGCCACTGTGCCGGCCCATGCTCGGCACGAAGCCGCCGCCGCGGAATTCGACCGGCCGCGTGTCCGCTTCGCCCTTCGTCTGCTGCGGTGCGCGGTCAAGCATGCTGCACCTCGCGCTCGGCATCGATCGCTTCGGTGCGGATCAGCGACCACAATTCGTTCTGCAGCGTCATCAGCCGGCTGCGCGCCTCGACCGCGCCACGTTCGTCGCGCGTCATCGGGATGGTCACGGTCTCGCGCACGCGTCCGGGCCGGCGCGACAGCACCACGATGCGGTCGGCGAGCCGCACCGCTTCCTCGAGATTATGCGTGACATAGACCGCGCCCATCGAGCCGTCGGCGAGCAGGCGGACAAAATCCTCCATCAGGAGTTCGCGCGTCTGCGAATCCAGCGCCGACAGCGGCTCGTCCATCAAGAGGATCGCCGGCCGCACCGCGAGTGCGCGGGCGATGCCGACGCGCTGGCGCATGCCGCCGGAAAGCTGCTTTGGCCAGGCGCTGCGGAAATCGGTGAGACCCGTGCGGCGCAGCGCATCGTCGATGATGGCGCGACGCTCGCTTGGCGAGAGGCCGGTATGCTCCAGCGGAAACGCGACATTCTCCTCCACCGTGCACCACGGCAGCAGCGCGAAATCCTGAAACACGAAGGTCAGCGGGTTGAGACTGCCCGCCGGCGGCGCGCCGCGCAACTCGGCCGCGCCGCTGCTCGGCTGCAGCAGCCCGCCGAGGATCGACAGCAGCGTGCTCTTGCCGCAGCCGGAGGGGCCGACGATCGCCACCACCTCGCCCGCGCGCACGGTAAAGGAGACGTCGTCGAGTACGTCGAGCGCGCCGAAGCGGTGGCTGATATGGTCGGCGATCAGGTCCATCGCACCGTCATTCGAGAGCGCGGAAGCCGTCTCGAGAACAGCTGGATTCTCCTTCGCTCGCAATGACGGTGCGCATCCTTAGTCCGCCTTCACATATTCCTTCGCGATGATGGCATCGACGCCAAATCCCTTGTCGAAACCCTGCTCCTGCAGCCATTCGATCTGGTTGCCGACGTTCTTCACATCGAGCTTGCCGTCGGGATCGATATAGGCGCAGTTGCCGACCACCTGCTCCACCGGCAGGTTGGTGTACTTCGCGATGATCTCCAGCAGCGGCTTCGTCTTGTCGTTGATCTCGGCCTTGCCGTCCTTCACCGAGGCCAGGATCACGTCGTGATATTCGCGATCGGCGCGCTCCAGCGCGGCGAGCAGCTTCGTCACCAGCGGCTTGTTGGTCAGCGTCTTCGGCGAAGCGAACACCGCGCCGAGCTGCCACGGCGTCTCGTCGCCGACCCAGCCCAGAAATTTTGCGCCGTCGGTTTCCATCAGCGGGCGCGCGGTCGAGACCGGCAGCAGCGCGGCGTCCACGGTCTCGCCCTTCAGCGCCGCGGCGGCATTCGACAGCGACTGCAGCGGCAGCACTTTCACGTCGGCGAGCTTGAACTTGTATTTGTCGGCGAGCAGGCCGAGCGAATAGTGGAAGCTGGAGCCGACCTGCGTCACCGCCACGCGCTTGCCGGCGAGATCCTTTGGCGTCTTCAGGCCCGCAGCGTAGGCATTGTTGCTGGCGAAATAGCCGATCAGGGGATAGCCGGCCTTCTCGCGGCTCATGCCGCCGATCACCTTCAGCGTGCCCTTGCCGGCGAGATTGTAGAGCCCGGCGGTGAAGGCGGTGATGCCGAAATCGATGTCGCCGGAGGTGGTCGCCACCGCGATCGGCTGCGCCGCGTCGAAGAATTTCAGCTCGATGTCGAGCCCGGCTTCGCGGAAATAGCCCTTGTCCTGCGCGATGAACACCGGCGCCGACGACGACAGCCGCAGCACGCCGATCTTTGCCTTCAGCGCATCGTCGGCCCGCGCGATCCCGCCTGCCGACAGCGCCAGCAAGCCCGCCAGCGCGAGCCGCAACAGTCCCCTCATTCCGCTTCCTCCGTTCGTCGTTCCGAGGGTTACAAGCCCTTCGGGCACCTTCTGGTCCCGCCCGATAAAGGCGCCCTGCTCTTTCAGCTGTTGTTGCAACTTTTCGACCGCGATGTCTCGCGGAATCGTGTTGCCCGACAGCGCCAGCGCCGCGGCCGAGCCCGCCGCCTCCCCCATCGCAAAGCAGGCGCCGGAGACCCGCGCCGCCGATTGCCCCTCATGGGTCATCGAGGCGCAGCGGCCGGCGACCAGCAGATTGTCGATGCGCTCGGGCACCAGCATCCGATACGGCAATTCGTTGAAGCCGCGCGACTCCGGGATCGGCGGAAACTTGAAGACGACGTCGCCGGCGACATGGGATTCCATCGGCCAGCCATTGACGCCGATGGAGTCGCTCGAACGAAGCACAAGTCGAGCACGTCCTCGCCGACTGAGCATGTAGCCGCCGACGACGCGCCGCGTCTCGCGGATGCCGAGCTGCGGCGGCAGGTCGACGATGTAGGATTTTTCAAAGCCCGGCACGGTGCGCAGGAATTCGAACGCCTCGATCGCCTGGCGGCGGCCGTCGATCTCGCCGCGGGTGAGATCGTCGGGCTCGATGCCGTTGATGGCGCGGCCGTCCTTGCGCGCAAGTTGGGTGAAATTGACCCGCCATTCGACGCCGGATTTCTGCGGCCGCACGATCGCGCCCTTGCGCGGAAATGTGTGCGTGCCGGCGGCGACCGCCTTTTCCATCAGCGCCGGGATCGTCCGCCACGCATCGCCCGCCTTGTCGGGATCGATGCCGTTGAGGCGGAACATCATGGAGGGATAGAGCATGCCGCCGGCATTGTCGCCGACCTCGAACGGCGCGCCGGCCCATGCCGCGAGATCGCCGTCGCCGGAGCAATCGATGAAGATGCCGGCGCGCACCGCCTGACGGCCGGCCTTGGTCTCCACCATCAGCGCATCGACGCGGCGCTCGTCCTGCATGACGACGCCGGCGCCGAGCGCATGGAAGAGGATGTCGACCTTGTGATGCGCGAGCAGATCGTCGGCCGCGATCTTGTAGGCCGCGGTGTCATAGGCCTGCGCAAAGATCTTGCCGAGGATCAGATGCGGCGCGTTCAGCCCGCCGAGCCGGTCGATCCGCGCAAGCAGCTCGGACGCGATCCCCTGCACCACCCGGCGCATCTCGCCATGCACATTGGCATGCAGCCCGCAGAAATTGGTGACGCCCGCCGCCGTTCCCATGCCGCCGAGAAAGCCGTAGCGCTCGATCAGCAGCGTGCGCCGTCCGGCACGCGCAGACGCGACGGCCGCCGCGATGCCCGCGGGCCCGCCACCGAGCACGGCGACGTCGTATTCGCCGTAGACAGGGATTTGCCGTGCGGGTTCTTCGATCGTCTTGGATGACAAGCTCAATCGGTTCAGCGGCATGTGCTTGCCAAGACCACAGGGCTAGCAAAACAATCGCGACGGGGGAACATCCCGTATTGCTCCGGTCGCCGGGAACGCGGAAAATGGCGCGATGAAGCCGCCGCTTGTCCTGTCTGCTGGGTCTCATCGTCACCGCCACCCCGGCGCTGGCGATCGAGCAGAATTGCCGCTTCATCCAGGCCAAGACCGAGCGGGAGGCCTGTTACCAGAAGCAGGAGGCGGAGCTCGCGGCCAAGCGCAAGCCGGAGCCATCAGCCGAGAGCAGGGATCTGGAGACGCATGCAGCGGATGCGGCAGGAGGATGCCGAGGTCTAGGCGCAGCATGCGCAGCATCTGCCGCGGCTGCTGACTTTACGCCTTCGCGCTCCAGCGTCCCGCGCGCTTCTCGGCGAAGGACGCCAGCCCCTCGGCCGCTTCCGCGGTCTGGCGTTTGGCCGAATGCAGCCTGACGAGGCGCGCATAGGCCGCATCATCGACGGCCATGCCGCCGAACGAGCTTTCCATCGCGAGCCGCTTGGTCTCCGCCAGCGCATCCGGCGCGTTGGCCAGCAGCTGCTCGACCACCTTGTCGCCGGCGGCGTCGAGCTCGGCGAGCTTCACCACCTCATGCACGAGGCCGATGCGGCGCGCCTCCTCGGCGCCGAAACGCTCGCCGGTCAGCGCATAGCGGCGCACCTGGCGCACGCCGATGGCGTCGCACAGCTGCGGGATGATGATCGCCGCCGTCAGGCCCCAGCGCACCTCGGTGATCGAGAACAGCGCATTGTCGGCCGCGATCACGACGTCGCAGGCCGAGATCACGCCGGTGCCGCCGCCGAAGCAGCCGCCCTGCACCAGCGCCACCGTCGGCATCGGCAGCGTGTTGAGCCGCTGCACCGCCTCGAAGGTCGCCCGCGAGGCCGCCTCGTTCTCCTCGGGCGATTGCGGCCGCACGCCGTTGATCCAGTTCAGATCGGCGCCGGCCTGAAAGTGCTGGCCATTGCCCTTGAGCACGACGACGCGCAGTCGGCTTGCTCGCCGAGATCGTCCATCGCCGCCAGCACGCCCTGGATCAGCGCGCCGTCATAGGCATTGTTGACCTCCGGCCGGTTGAGCGTGACGGTGGCGACGCCGCGGTCATCGAGATTCCACAGGACGGGATTAGCCGACATGGACGTTCCTCTGCTTGGCCTTGTTGCGCGGCACTATGGCCGAGGACACGCGCGTGCGATCCATCCCTTTCTGCCGATGCGCGGCCGCGCTGACGGCATGACGGTGTTGCGCTCGCGCGCAAGGACGTGGAAACTGGCGCTCCATTCCTGAGCGGGACATTTCATGCGTATCTGTATTTTCGGCGCGGGCGCCGTCGGCAGCCATCTGGCGGTGCGGCTGGCGCGCGCCGGCAACGAGGTTTCCTGCGTGATGCGCGGGCCGCATCTGGCGGCGGTGCAGAAGCAACGGCCTGACGTTGCGCGTCGGCGGCGAGGAGTTCAAGGCCAAGGTCAAGGCCTCCGACAACCCGGCCGATCTCGGGCCGCAGGATGTCGTGATCAGCACGCTGAAGGCGACCGGCGTGGCCGCGCTCGCGACCGGCGCAAAACCGCTGCTCGGCGACGACACCGCCATCGTCTTCGCCCAGAACGGCATTCCCTGGTGGTACGATATCGGCCTGCCGAAGGATCATCCCGCGACGCCCGACCTCTCCTTCCTCGATCCCGGCGGCGCCTTGCGCGCGGCGATCCCGAAAGAGCGCATCGTCGGCGGCGTGATCTTTTCGTCCAACGAGGTGATCGCGCCCGGCGTGGTCGAAAATCTCTCGCCCGAGCGCAACATGCTGCTGATCGGCGAATGCGACGACCGCGAGGGCGAGCGCATCGCGCGGCTGCGCAGCGTGCTGGAAGCCGCGCAGATTCGCCTCCGCCGCGGTCGCGCAGATCCGGGAGACGATCTGGTCAAAGCTGCTCACCAACATGTCGATGTCGGTCCTGTGCCTCTTGACCGGCCAGACCGCGCGCGCGGTGCGCGACGAGCCGCGTTGCAGGACGTGATCCCGCCTCTGCTCGATGAAGCCAATGCCATCGCGCAGAGCTGCCTGTCCCAACGTCAAGCGCGTCAGCCGCACCGGGCCGGCGCCGAACCACAAGCCGTCGATCCTGCAGGATTTCGAGCTCGGCCGCGCCATGGAGATCGACGCGCTGGTGCGCGCGCCGGCGGCGTTTGCGCGCGCCGGCCGGGCTGACGACGCCGATGCTGGACATGATGGGCGCGCTCGCGATCCAGCGCGCGCGGGACAAGGGGCTCTACGCGCCCTGATCAACACAACAACAAGAACGCGGGGAAGCAAGCATGCAAGTCAAAGGCAAGGTCTGTGTCGTCACGGGCGGCGCGAGCGGCATCGGCGAAGCGGTGGCGCGCGCCTATGCGGCGGCCGGCGCGCGCGGCGTCGTCGTCGCGGACCTGAAGACCTCGCGCGAGCGGCTCGCGGCGGTCGCCGGCGATATCGACGGCCTTGCCGATCACCGCCGATGTCGGCCTCGAGGAAGACGTCAAGGCGCTGATCGCGGCGGCCGAGGCGAAATACGGCCCGGTCGACGTGTTCTTCTCCAATGCCGGCCTGTCGCGCAAGGGACAGGAGACGGCCTCCGACGCCGACTGGGACGTGAGCTGGCGCGTGCATGTCATGAGCCATGTGTTCGCGGCGCGCGCGCTGGTGCCGGGCATGCTCGCGCGCGGCTCCGGCTATCTGCTCAACACGGCGTCGGCCGCGGGCCTGCTCGCCTCGCTGAACTCGATGCCCTACGGCGTCACCAAGAATGCGGCGGTCGCGCTCGCCGAGCATCTCGCCATTCAATATGGCGACCGCGGCATCCGCGTCTCCGTGCTGTGCCCGCAATCGGTGCAGACCGGCATGACCATGCCGGGGCCGAGCGCGGCGCGGGTCGATGGCGTGCTGCAGCCGCCGGAAGTCGCGCGCATGGTGCTCGAGGCGATGGAGGAAGAGCGCTTTCTGATCTTGTCGCATCCGCAAGTCGCCGAATACGTCACGCGCAAGGCCGCCAACCGCGACCGCTGGCTGACCGGCATGCGCCGCCTGCGCGACAAGGTGTATGGCCCGCGCTCAGCCTGAGCGCGGCGCGAAGTCCTTGAGCAGACCCGAGTACGCCTTCGCGCCCGGCGAAGCGTAGGCGCCGCGCCGCGACGTCGTGAGTTTCAGCGCGGCCAGCGCCTCGGCCTGCTTCACCGCCGCCGCCACGCCGTCAACGACCGGCACCTCGAATTTTTTCGACAGCGCCTGCGCCAGATCGGCCATGCCGGCGCAGCCGAGCACGATCGCATCCGCGCCCTTGTCCAGCGCGCGCACGATTTCCGCTTCCAGCTTCTCGCGCGCGCCGGAGCCCGGCTTTTCCAGGTCGAGCACCGGAACGTTGCAGGCGGCAACCGTCGCGCGCTCGGCAAAGCCGTAGCGCCGCACCAGTTCCTCCAGCGGCACGATCGAGCGCGGCAGCGTGGTGACGATGCCGATGCGCTTTGCGATCTGTCCCGCGGTGACCAGCGCCGCCTCGCAAATGCCGACCACGGGATAGCGCGCCGCGATCCGCGCTGCGTCGAGGCCGGTGTCGTCGAAACAGGCGATGATGGCGGCGTCGGCATCCGGCGCATTCTGCAGCGCCTGGATCAGCCCGGGCACGGCAAAGGCCTCGTCGTAAAAACCTTCGATCGAGGCCGGGCCCATCGCTGACGTGACGGCGACGATCTCGGTGCCTGCCGCCGCCACCGCGCGCGCGGCGGTGGCGATGGTTTCGGTCATGGAGGCGGTGGTGTTGGGATTGACGATCAGGATTTTTGTCATGGCGGCAGCTTAGCATCCGCCGCCGCCCCTGCCAGCCGGACTTGTTGTCCTAGCCCTTGAGCGTGTCCGCCCACGCCGCGAACGCGTCCAGAATCTCCGTCAGCACTTCGCGGTCGTTCCGGCCTGAACTCTTCAGCACGTGGAAGGAATGATCGGCGCCCTCGGCGAGATGCAGCGTCGCCTTCCGTCCGAGGCCTTTCACGACCGGCTTGCAGCAGGCTCAACTCCGCCAGCGCGTCGCGCGTGCCCTGCAGGAACAGCATCGGTATCTTGACCTCGGCAAGGTGCGTCGGCCCGATCCGACGAAGGCTTTCCCGCCGGATGCAGCGGAAAGCCGAAGAAGGCGAGCCCCTTCACGCCGTCGAGCGGCGCCTTCGCCTGCGCCTGCGACGTCATCCGCCCGCCAAAGGATTTTCCGCCCGCGATCAGCGGCAAGCCCGGCGCAGACCTTCGCGGCTTCGGCGACCGCCGCGCGCACGGTGGCCTGCGCGAGCGCCGGCGGATCGGGCCGCTTGCCGCCCTTCTCCATGTAGGGGAATTGATAGCGCAGCGTCGCGATGCCGCGTTCGGCGAGGCCCGCGGCGATCGCCTCCATCGAGGCGTGGCGCATGCCGGCGCCCGCGCCATGGGCGAACACGTAGCAGGCGCGCGCATCCTTCGGCCGCATCAGCAGCGCCGGAGACTTGCTCCGTGCTGCCGACGGCAAATTTCAGTTCCTGCGAGTCAGCCCGGCGCTCGCCCTGATGTTGTTGTCGCGGACGACCTTGCCCCAGAAATCGAGCTGCTTGGCGAAGAACGTCTTGAACGCGGCGGCATCGCCGAGGATCAGCGTCATCATCTGGGTCTCGCGCAGTTTTGCGGTCACCGCGGGTTCGCTGAGGATGTCGCGGATGTCCTTGGCCTGCTTTCCGATCACGTCGGCGGGCGTATCCTTCGGCGCGAAGACGCCCCACCAGGCCAGCGCCTCGAAATCGGGAAAGCCGGCCTCGATCGCGGTCTGCGTGTCCTTCAGCGCCGACAGCCGCTCGCGGCCGAGCTGCAGGATCGGCCGCAGCTTGCCGCCTTCGAGCTGCGGGGTGATCAGCGCCGCCGAGCCCGCGATGAGATCGACATGGCCGCCGAGCACGTCGTTCATGGCGGGCCCGCCGCCGCGATAGGGCACGTGCAACATGTCCGCGCCGGCCTTGTTGCCGAGCAGGGTCATGGCGAGATGACCGAGCGTGCCGATGCCGACGGAAGCATATTTCACCGAGCCGGGCTTTGCCTTCGCCGCCGCGACGACGTCGGCAAACGTCTTGTAGGGCGTATCGGCATTCGCCGCGATCACGTAAGGCGCGGTGCCGACCAGAAACACCGGCGCGAGGTCCTTCTCGACGTCGAGCGGCGGCTTTTCCAGGATGGCGGGGATCACCGCATGCGAATCGAACGTCACCAGCCAGTGACGAGCCGTCCGGCGCCGACTCTTGGCGACCTGCAGCGCGCCGAGCGAGCCGGCGGCGCCGGACTTGTTCTCGACGATCACAGTGCGGCTCGAGCTTGGCCTGCAGCGGCGCCTGCAGCAGCCGCGCCAGCGCGTCGGTGGAGCCGCCCGGCGGGAACGGCACCACCAGCGTCATCGTGCCCGACTGCGCCCATGCCGGCGTCGACCGCCAGCGCCGCCGCGCCCGCGAGCACGCCGCGTCGCGTGATCTTCATCGTCATCTCCTCCCGTACCGCTGCGCCTTGTTTGTTCGCGGCGTCAGCTCGTCCCAAAGCCCGAGCCGGGCTTCTTGTACTCCGGCCGCGGCGGGCTGAAAATGTCGAGCACCTTGCGCGCCTTGCGGGCCGGCGCGCATGGTGTGCGGCACATTGCCCGGCGTGCGCCAGAAGTCGCCCTTCTTCACCTCGATCTCCTCGCCGCCCTGCACGCGGATCGCCGAGCCCTCGAGCAGCACGCCCCATTGCTCCTCGGGATGATGATGCAGGGTGCCTTGCGCGTTCGGCGCGATCGTCACCACCGAGAGCATGGCGTGCTCGCCGGAAAAGATGCGCGTCGTGACGCCGGACGCGAGCTCGCGCAACAGGCCGTCGACGGGATTTTCGAGATTGTGGAATTCGCTGCGCTGGCTCATCGCCTGCCCCCTCTTCGTTGCTGTCAGCTCTTGCCGTAGCTGCCCTGGTAACGCCCCTCGCGGATCGAGACCAGCGTCGCCTCCTCGCGCGCGATCTGCGCCTTCACCGCTTCGAGCAACGCGGGCGCGGCGGCTTGCGTAAACGACACCACGCCGTCCTCGTCGCCGACCACGATGTCGCCGGGCGAAATCACCGCGCCGCCGATCGAGACCGGCACGTTGATCTCGCCCGGGCCGCTCTTGTAGGGGCCGCGGTGGATCACCGAGCGCGCAAAGCACGGAAAGTCGTCGTCGGCAATCGCCGCCACGTCGCGGATCGCGCCGTCGATGACGTAGCCCTCGGCGCCGCGCCACTTCGCGATGTTCCTCATGATCTCGCCGACCAGCGCGCGCGACTCGTCGCCGCCGCCGTCGACCACGATCACATCGCCCGGCCCCACCATTTCCAGCGCGCGGTGAATGGCGAGATTGTCGCCCGGCCGGGTTTTGATCGTGAAGGCGGTGCCGACCAACCGGCCCGAGCGATGGAACGGCTTGAGCCCGACCGAGCCGGCAAGCCGCGCGAGGTTGTCGGAGATGATGGAGGTCGGCGCGACCTTGAACGCCTCGATCAGTGCCGCGGGCGGCTTGGCCACTGATGTCGCCGCGATGTTGATGGTCATGCTGATCAATCCCCCCTGTAATTCGGCGCTTACCGGCCGTGTTTTTCTTGAGGTCAGGATGGCACGATGAGGGGCCGTTTGCCCATCGCATTCCCGTCAATCAGGCGGGCAGATTTGGATAGCGGGAGACGCCGCTTGCGACGATATGAAACGCGAGCGAGGGAAAATGGCGATCCCGGCATGACTTGAACATGCGACCTACGGTTTAGGAAACCGCCGCTCTATCCAGCTGAGCTACGGGACCGCGCAAGCTGCCTCATACCAGAGCGGGCCAGCCGTCGCCAGCCGGGCGAAATGTCATATTTT
>CAVSEE010000026.1:0-26553 GCA_963726865.1 uncultured Alphaproteobacteria bacterium
ATCAATGCCGAAACGGTTCACGACACCGTTCTGGCCAAGGTCGATGCGATGCCCCAGACCAGGCTCGTCGTCTGCGGTCTTTCGTCGTCGCCGTTCATCGATCTGGCGGGCGCAGGAATGCTGAACGATCTGCACAGCGAGCTCTCCTCTCGCGGCATCGCCTTCGAGATCGTCGGGGCTCGCGGGCAGGTTCGGGACCTTCTGCAGGCGAACGGCATGGCAGAAAAGGTCGACAGCGCCAACTGGACGCGAAGGATGGACAGTCTGCTTGGCGACTTGACGAGCCGGCTGATCGGGTTGTACCGCGGCGCGGCGGCGACGCAGTGCGCTGTTTGGAGGTGCTTCCGTTGATTTGGATCAAGAAACGCGATCGAGGCAGGGACGAGCATCGCGCAAACGCTCCCGCAGCACCGGTGATCCAGGCCCAAGTCAAAAAAGGAAGTACAATGAATAGATATCGGAGAATAGTGCTGACCGCGGCGCTGGCATTTCTCGCTTCGGCCGGGTTGACAACGCCGACCCTTGCGGAGGTCGGCCAGGTAGCGGTTGTCTTTACCAAGGGCGGATTCATCGTCGGCGTCGGTGCAGGCGAGGGGGTGCTGATTTTTCGCGGCAAGAGATATCCATTCACGGTGTCGGGGATGAGCGTGGGATTTACCATCGGAGCCTCGACCAGCAAGTTCACGGGCAGGGCGCTAAATCTTCGAGGCCCGGGCGATCTGGCCGGCAGCTATGCCGTGGGCGGGGCCGGCGGCGCGCTCGCGGCGGGCGCAGGTGGCGTGCAGCTGCAGAATGCCAACGGCGTGATCCTGCAGCTCAGTGGACCACGGATCGGGGTGGAAGCCTCTGCGGCCGTGGGCGGCGTCACCATCACGATGCGATGATGACGGCGGGGATCTGCCTTGCGTCGTTCCCCGCTCGCTGCGATCGCTTGCCCGCGACGAGCTAGTAGCGTTCCTCGAGGAATTTCATGCGCCGCAGGCTGGCCTGGTCGTTGTAGCTGCCTTTGCTCGATCGCTTCGGCAGCTTGACCTTGTTGGGGGCGATCCTCTTGTAGGGGATTGCCTTGAGGATATGCGAGATGACGTTCAGGCGCGCCCGCCGCTTGTCGTCCGAGCGGACCAGCCGCCACGGCGCGTGTTTGGTGTCGGTCGCCTTGAGCATCATGTCACGCGCCCGTGAGTAATTATACCAACGGCCGAACAACTCGGTATCCATCGGGCTCAGCTTCCACTGCCGCAACGGATCCTCGATCCTGGCCTTGAAGCGGGCTTCCTGTTCCTCCATCCCGACTTCAAGCCACAGCTTGATCAGGATGATGCCGGCATCGACTGCAAATTTTTCGACCTGTGGGCACAGTTCCAGGAAACGCTTGTGCTCGGCCGGGCTGCAGAAACCCATGACATATTCGACACCAGCACGGTTGTACCAGCTGCGATCGAAGATCACGATCTCGCCCCCGGCCGGAAATTGTTCGATGTACCGCTGCAGGAACAGCTGGCTCTTCTGCCGGTCGGAGGGCGCGGGCAGGGCGCAGACGCGGAACACCCGCGGGCTGACCTTCTCGGTGAGAGCCTTGATGGTGCCGCCCTTGCCCGCGGCGTCGCGGCCCTCGAACAGGATGATCACCTTGAACTTCTGAACTTTCACCCATTCCTGCAGATGGCACAGCTCGACCTGCAGCTTGCGGAGCTGCTTCTCATAAGCCTTTCGTTTCATTTTCGACGAGGCGCCGTCTGTGTCCATTCGCTATAACCTTTCCAATGAAGACCGAGGCCGAACGGCTAGCCGTCCCAGCTGATGGTGATGGCGATGTCGCCCGGTACGCCTCCGGGGAAGTCGATGATCTGGTAACTGATGCGATAGCCGCGCGGCTGCAGATAATCGCTCCAGAGCTGGTAGATTTCCTTCGGAATGCCGGTCAGCGTGGCTTCCCAGCCCTTTTCCATTTGATTGATGGCGCGGCCACGGTCGGTGCACAACGTGTTCGGAAATCGGTAGACCTGCACCTCTGACAGGCCGTTGCGCACGGCGCGCTGGATGACCGTAGAGGCGAGCTGGACCTTCTCGTCTTCGGTCAGGCCCGATGGCTGGCTCAGCTTATCGATCAAGGCGCGCTTCTCGGCCTCGGCCTCTGCCAGACGCCTGGCGTGCTGGTCGGCCTTTTCGGCCTCTTTCATGGCAGCCTGTTTCTGGATTTCCTTCGCACTGGGGATCAGGTCGTCGATCTTTGGCATGGCAAGCCTCTCCTGAAATGACCGTAGGACGCTCGGCATTCCAATGTTAGGGTCGCCGTTAAGGGGCGCCCCTTGATCCAGATCAAGCACCGCCGGGACGTGGCTCACACTGTGCCGGGCACGGCTGCGGCACCCCATGGGAGAGGAGACGGACATTGAGCGACCAGGTGCATCCGGCAGCCCCTCATCATCTGCCGTTTTTTATTCCCGGACCGGACGGCTCGGACACGCTGATAGTGGTGACGGGCATTTTTCTGGTAGCGGTCGTTTTCTGGGTCGGTACGCTGTACTGGAAGCTGCACAGCCTGCCCGAACGCATGGCGCACAAGACGCATAAGCTGCAATTCGAATTCGTCGCCGTTCTCGGCCTGATCTCGCTTTTCACCCATATGCATATCTTCTGGATCGCCGGTCTCTTGCTCGCGATGATCGATCTGCCCGATTTCGGTACGCCGATGCGCAGCATTGCCAATTCCGTGGAACGCATTGCGGACGCCGCGCCGGGCCCGCCCGCTCCCGAGGGAACGGAGGGGACCGCCTCGCTCGACGATCCCGACGCATGGATCGCGCAGAAGGAAAAGGTGCGCAACCATGCTTGAGCTGATGATCTGCTCGCTCGTCACGATCCTGCCCGACTACCTCTATCGTCGGTATGCGCAAGGCAGGCGGTTCGGCCACGAGATCACATTCTTTTCCGTCTGGTACGAACTGAGGTGGGGAATCACGGGTTGCCTGATGCTCACCATCGGGCTGATTACAATGATCTTCTACTATCATCCCTCGACCACGACGGCGGCAATCTACTTCAGAACGGTTCCCATTCTGCCTGAAGGCTCCGGCCGCGTCGCCGAGGTAAACGTCGGCTTCAGTCAGGACGTGAAGAAGGGCGATATTCTGTTCAGGCTCGACGCGTCGAAGCAGCAGGCCGCACTGGAGACAGCCAGACGAAAGATCGCCGAGGTCGACGCCGCGCTGATCAGCGCCCGCTCCGATGTCGTCAAGGCCGAGGCACAGATAGGAGAGGCGAAAGCTTCCTATCAACAGGCGAAGGATGAATTGGAGGTCAAGAGCGAGCTGCAGCGGCGGAACCCGGGCATCGTGCCGCAGCGCGATATCGAGAAGTTGCAGGTGCTGCTCGATCAGCGGCAGGCCGGTGTGGACGCTGCGAATGCGGTTAAGGAATCGGCGTCGTTGCGCGTTTCCACGCTCCTGCCGGCCGAGAGGGCGAGTGCCGAAGCCGCAATGGCGGAGGCGCAAGTCGATCTCGACAAGACCTTCGTTCGTGCCGGTGTCGATGGGCGCGTTGAACAATTTGTCGTTCGTGCCGGCGATGTCGTCAATCAAATGATGCGACCAGCCGGAATATTGATACCGGACGGCGCGGGCCGAAACGTGCTGCAGGCCGGATTCGGTCAGATAGAGGCCCAGGTCATGAAGCCGGGCATGATCGCCGAGGCAACCTGCATCTCGAGACCCTGGGTGATCATCCCGCTGGTGGTTACGAGCGTTCAGGACTATATCGCCGCCGGCCAAGTCCGCTCCGGCGAGCAACTGATCGAAACGCAGAACCTGCAGCGACCGGGCACTATTCTCGCCTTCCTGGAGCCGCTCTACAAGGGCGGGCTTGCCGACGTCACGCCGGGCAGCAGCTGTATCGTCAATGCCTATACCAGCAATCATGACGTGATCGCGGACCCCAAGACGGGCGCATTGAAGGGCTTTGCCCTGCATGCTGTCGATGCCACCGGGCTCGTGCATGCGCTGTTGCTGCGCATCCAGGCACTTCTGCTGCCAATCAAGACGCTGGTGATGAGTGGACATTGAGGCCAAACGCGATGAAGATAAAACGTCGTAACGCTGCGCTTTTTATGCTCCTTTGCGGCACTTCCCTTGCGGCGCCGGGCGAGGCTGCAGCTTTCGATCTCAATGGTGCGTGGGCGAGTGATGCCGACAACTGCGCCAAAGTATTCGTCCGCAAGGGCGCGCAGATCACCTTTGCCGACATGTCGGACGTCTATGGCGGTGGTTTCGTCATCGAGGGTGACCAGATCACCGGAAAATTTGCGCGATGCCGTATCAAGGCGAAGAAGGACGACGGCGCAACGATCAATCTGGTCGCGGCCTGTGCCTCCGACATCATGCTGCAGAATGTGCAATTCAGTCTCAGGGAAGTCGACGCCAACACGGTGATCCGGATGTTCCCGGGCATGGGCGGCATGGAAATCAGGTATGCGCGCTGTCCCGCGCCCTAGCGGATAGAGTTGCGACTATGTCGGGGCAGGGCGTCGTGGACGGCGTCGAGTGCGAACACCTCGCGTTTCGCAGCCCCGACACGGACTGGCAGATGTTACGGGTCCGGCTGTGTCCAGGCGGTCGACGCTTATGGCCGGGTCGTGACGCGCTGCTAGAGCCGAGCAAGACTAGGTGCCGATTCGCGACGGTTTCCTGACCCGTTGAATTGTGCTGCTATGGGCCAGTCCTTGTGCTGTGCAGCAGGATGCAAAGGCAGTGAACGGCCGCGAACCGATCCCTGACCGAAAGCGATGCCAGATTCGAGCGATCTGGCGGCTGTGTTTGCTGTTGTCCGTAGTCATCCTGTTACGTGTTCCCGTGTACGCCGCGGCGCCCGGCGCGAAGCGCGTGGTTATTCTTCACTCGTTCGGCAATGATTTCAGGCCGTGGGGCGAATACGCAAGGACGATACGTTCCGAATTGACCCGCCAGTCGCGATGGCTGCTGGATATACAGGATCATTCGCTCGTGACGGCGCGGTCGAGCGACGAAAATCCGGAGATCCCGTTTGCCGAGTATCTGAGCGCACTTTACGTGAAGCAACGGCCGGATCTCATCATTTGCATCGGCGCGCCGGCCGCTAATTTCGTGCAACGGCATCGCAGCCGCCTATTTCCCTCGGTACCGATGCTGATGACAGCGGTCGAGCAACGGCGCATCCGCTTCGACAACCTCACCGAAAACGATACGGTGGTAGCAGTGAAGCATGATTTCGCGGCTTCCATAGATACGATTCTCCGTGTTTTGCCGGACACCAAAAACATCGTTGTGATCAATGGTGCTTCTCCCAATGAGAGGTTTTGGCTGGACGAAATGCAGAGAGAGCTCAAGCCGTTCGAGGGCCGGGTGCGATTCCTGTGGTTCGAGGACACACCTTACGAGACGCTTCTGAAGCAAGCGACGTCGCTGCCGCAGGACAGTGCAATCTTCTGGCATTTGATGAATGTCGATGCCGCGGGCGTCGTTTACGAAGGAGATGCAGGACTAAGCAAGCTCCACGACGTGGCCAATGCGCCGATCTTCTCCTACGACGACGGCTTCTTCGGTCAGGAAATCGTTGGCGGGCCGATGCACGCCGTATCGGAGACCAGCCGGGAGACCGCATCCGTGGCCGTTCGTATTCTGGGCGGAGAGGCGGCGGGATCTATCAAGACCCCCTCCACAGGCTATGCAACGCCGAAATTCGACTGGCGGCAACTCCAACGCTGGAAGATCGCCGAGAGCCGTCTGCCGGCTGGCAGCCTGATCTATTTTCGGGAGCCGTCCGCCTGGAAAAAATACCGCTGGCAGGTCGCGACTGTCGGTGCAGTGGTGGTGTTCCAGGCCATGCTGATCGCCGGCCTGCTGTACGAACGGCGGCGCCGTCAATTCGCCGAGGTCGAAGCACGCCAGCGTATGGCGGAGCTTGCCCACGTCAACCGCTATTCGATGGCCGGCGAACTGACTACGTCGATCGCGCATGAACTGAACCAGCCTTTGGGCTCCATTCTGGTCAATGCCGAGACCGCGGCGTTGATGCTGGACGCTCCATCGCTTGACGTGGGTGAGCTGAAAGAGATCCTTTCGGACATCAGGCGCGACAACCAGCGTGCCGGCGAGGTCATCCGCCGGCTGCGCAGCCTTCTGAAGCGGGTACCCTTCGAGGCAAAGGAAATCGATCTCAACGAAGCGGTGACTGATTGCATTGACCTCGTTTCGGGGCTCCTGCATGCCCGCGGCGTCATCCTTGTCAGTGCGCTAGCCCCCGGGATATTGCCGGTGCGAGGCGATCGCATTCAACTGCAGCAGGTCTTTCTCAATCTGGTCGTTAATGCATCCGACGCGATGGCGCATCTCGACAAGTCGAAGCGCAAGATTGTCGTGCGTACCGCACAGGATGGCGATTCGGCTGAGATTGAGATCGTCGATAGCGGCCCAGGCATTCTGACCGAAAAGCTAGGCGAGGTGTTTGAACCGTTTTACACGACCAAACCGAACGGGATGGGCATGGGCTTGTCGATCGCCCGTACCATCGTCGAGGTGCATAATGGCAAGATTGTCGCAAGGAACCAGGCCGTTCATGGCGCATGTTTCCGGATCACGCTGCCACTTGCCCATTCTCCCGCTTCTTTGAGTATCGCGTCTTGATGTCCATTGGAGCTTGGCCGTGGCGGAAGGGGTGGGATTCGAACCCACGGTACCCTTGCAGGCACGCCGGTTTTCAAGACCGGTGCCTTAAACCACTCGGCCACCCTTCCAGCTCAGGAATTTCCACCGCTTAGCGCAGGAAATTGCGAGACGCAATGAGAACAGAGTGAGCTTTGGGGCCAATATGGGGACAAAGCTCCCAAAACGTTGGCCTAGTCCGTTCTGATCATGTCCCGAGGAAGCCCGACCGCAACTTGACGTGCACTTCCGGTAAGCGCGCGCGGGCTCCAGGTTTTGGTGTCCTGTCTCAGACCTTTTCCGAATCTGGCGCGGCCTTTTGATGCGTGTTGGCCTCATCGTGAGGGACGGTTTCCTCGCCCGGCGGCGGCGCGTCGTGTTGAGGAAAGTCGTGATGCGGCAGTTCGGCCGCGGCAGGCAAGGTCACCGGCGGCTGTGTTTCGGCCGTCCTGGCGGCTTTCGACCGCTCCGCGGCGGCAGCTTCGGCTTCGGCCTGCTTTCGGGCGGCGGCGAGCTGGTTCGCGGTCAGCTGGCGCGCCACAAAGGGACCCAGGACGAGCGCGGCCAGCGCAGCGACAAGCGCAAGGCCCGGCGAAATGTTGGATGCGTTCTGACGATCGTCTTCGACGCTCTTCCTGACGTCGTCGATGTCCTTTTTCATCGCATCGACGCGTTGCGCCAGGGCTTCGGAGCGGGCGGTGCTGGCCTTCAGCGTATCGCCGACCTGAGCGACAAGCTTGGCCTGCGAAGCCGCGAACTCTTGCCGGAGCGCCTGCGCCGCCTTGTCGTTGCTTTCTTTGGCGTCCTGCAGGACTTTGGCCTGGTCGGAGCGCAGCGCGTCGATCTGCTCGACCATGGTCTGCGCAGTCTTATCGCTGCTCGACTTGGAATCCTGCAGGTCGGCGCGAAGCGCGGCGGCCTGGGCGATCTTGTCGCTGTTCGCTTTGGTATCGTCGGACAGCCGCTTCAGCTCGGCGCTGATGCTGTCGATCGTCTTGGTAAGCTGCTGCGCCCGATCTGGCTCGGCGGCGACAGTTTTTTCAGCGACGGGTTGCTGGGTCGCTTCCTCGCGCGGGGCGGCGACGTCAGAGGGCGCATCGGGCGGTTGGGATGAAATGGAAAAGTAGAAAAGGCCGAATATGAGGAGTGCGAGTGCAGGCAACGCAAACTTGGTCACGGCGAAGTCCTCCCATTAAGCGAGCATTTTTGTCTCCTTGCAGCCGCAGTTGGACAGCATCGCCAACTCCGGCGTCCCGCCTTGTAAGGATATCCTGACATCATGCAGCATTGACGTCAAATCGCAAAGTTTGCCTGGGGCGTAGCACGGCGGCTCGAGAGGTCGAGCCGGCGTTTCCGGTAGTGGACATGAGCGGAGAATTTGGCGCTGACTGGTCGTCAAAGCGTGTTCCTGACAGCGTCATGTTGGGTCAGCCGTTTGCGCTCTGCGCAGCTCGTTACCGCCGTCTCAAATCTGCTCAATCGTGGACGTTCGGCTTAGCGTGAGCATGTACTGATGGCCTGCGGTCGAGAGGAGTAGATCGACGTCGTCGTGGCTCGCCGGCATCGCCCCGATTTGAGCCCGTACTTCCAGCAGCGCACGCCTGATCCATGTCTTTATGGTGTTGACCGGAACGCCATACAGTTCGGAAAGCCGGTGCCGGCTTTCTCCATGGATATAGGCTGCAACAACCAGTTGACGCCTTGAGGGCTCCAGGGCCTGCAAGGCGGAGAAGATGCTGTCCCGTAGTTTGATCGTCTCGTTTTCGCTCTCGCGAGTCTCGATGTTTTCGAGCGCTGTCGGGATCTCAGCGGGAAAGTTCAGCATAACGGCATGGTCGGAATAGACTTCCAATGTCGGCTTTCGCGCGACATCGATCGCAAGGTTTCTGGCGATTGTTATCATCCACATCATGGGCGAGCCCATGGTTGAACGGTACATCGCCGCGTTCAGCCAGATGCGGACATACGCTTCCTGCAGGATTTCCTCGGCCAGATGCCTGCGCTTGACCACCAACAGTACAGTCGAGAACAGCTTTCGTTTAGTAGCCGCGTGCAGCGCTTCGAAAGCTGCTTCGTCCTTCCGGGACATCCGCAGCAAAAGCCGTTCGAGTTCGTTTGAATTGGACCTTGCTGCGGTACCGCCCATTCGTCCTCGCCGTCGTTATCTGAAGCGCACCCGCTGAAGCGTCGTTGGAGCTCCAGATCTCGCTAGGCTCGGAGAACTTTGAAAGAATGTCAACTAAAGTTTACACAACGCGATGTCTCAACGAGCGGAAAGCCTCATCCTCCCGCACTGCAACCACGCAATATCAATCGTTTATAGGGGTTTTGGCTCAGGGACGCAGGTCGATCCTGAAGCGGTAGGAACAAACTCGAAGCCTTCAACTTGTCATGAGAGTTTTACAACTGGAGGCTCCGATGCAAGGCGACAATCCAATCAGCTGGCTGATGTTCTTCACGCTCGCAGCTACGACGTTCATCATAGCCGGCTCATTCATCTACTTCCTCCAATCTCGAACCAATCGAGAAATCGCTTCCGAAGCCCTGGAAGGCAACGGCTCGCGTGTCGGCGCGACACCGAATGGCGCCGGTCCGGAGCTGATCGGATTTGCAGTCATCGGTCTCGCTGTGATGGGTCTGTTGGCGGCCGGCTATGCCAGCAAGTCCCGCATCGAGACGGCTGCCGTAACGACGCCGGTGGGGCAGACGACAGGCATGTCGCAGGGCATGGCGCAGCCAGCGGGTTCATCCAATCAGCCGAAAATCTATCAGCCGGCGAACCCTGCGCCGGACACGCGCGCCGCGCCGACGTCATCCGATACCGGTATTGGCAGTGAGAATGGTTCGACCGGTCAGCCGAAGTAGGACTTGAACGTCGAAGACGCGATTCCATTTCATTATCTCGATCGGGAGCCACCTCGGCTCCCGATCGCTCTCGGTCCAACCAGGCACGCGCGCTCACCGCTCGCCGCGGCCAGGCCGAATGCCATAAGGCTCGACCAGCGCCCATACGTGCGCGGGCACCATGTTCTTCACGCGCTGCGGATATTGTCGGCGCAGGTGCAATACCGTTTCAACGGCCTTCATCTCCACGCGGGCGCGCGCGAATTCAAGGCCACGCGGCCCGACCCTCGGCATCAGCCAGCCCATGATCGGCCTTAGCCAGTTCGGCATGCTGCGCACCGGAAGCCCGCCTGCGGCAAGTTCAACGTTCTTCAGAAAACCTTTGACCGGTCCGGCGCGTTTGCCGGCGCTGCCGGGTTCGGAGATGCGGACTTCGCTTCCCAGCAGGTCCAGCAGTTCCTCGCCGCGCGGATTGCGCACCAGCAACCATTGTTCGCCCTGGCCGCCCATGTAGCCGACGGTGATATCGGCGAGCACATTGGTGTAATCCACGCAGGTGCGGCACGTCATCGGAAAGAAATCCGGCGGGAGTTTTGATATCGGAAGCTTCAGGAAGGGAATTTCCTTCACCCGGCCGTCCTTGAAGCGCAGCTCGACATGATAATCCGCGCGAAACTCGAGATAGGTGATCGTGTCGGGCTGGTCGGACAGGAGTTCGAGGAAGCTATGGAAGTTGGCCGTGGTGGTGTTGTCGGAGCAGGGCGTGCCCACGACATAGATCTTCTCGAAGCCGAGTTTGGCCTCCAGTGACCGCAGCGCATAGACCTGACAGGGGATACCGATCACCGCGATGCGTTTGAAGCCGCGCGCCCGTGCCGGTTCCAGCAACGCCAGCAGCGGCGCGTATCCCATCCGCATGCCGCGGCATTGCGCCATGCCTTCCGCGGACGTCACCAGCACCGGCACGGGTTTCCACTTGTCGTCCGGATCAGGCGCCATCGTCAGCACGGCGTCGACGGCGCCGCTTTCCAGCAGACGTTCGCCAATGCGGGTTGCGATGCCTGTCCACTGCGCGCCCTCGCGCGGAGGCGCCAGCGAAGCGCGGACCATGCGACGAAACGGTCCGAAAAAGATTTCGTCGGTTCGGTGCGGATCGCGGGGGCGGCCGTGTACGCGGGCTTCCAGCGCCGGATAGTCCGGCTTGATGAACTGGCAGGCCTGACCGCACTGTTTGGGATCGCTCGAACGCGAAATGCCGCAATCGGTGCAGAGATCGCGCGGCGCGGC
The DNA here is from genome assembly GCA_963726865.1 of uncultured Alphaproteobacteria bacterium. Lineage (GTDB taxonomy): Bacteria > Pseudomonadota > Alphaproteobacteria > Rhizobiales > Xanthobacteraceae > Bradyrhizobium. Next base: position 10,806 of record CAVSEE010000026.1, read on the forward strand.
GGGCCCGACAGCCGGAGCCCATATTGCGGAAGCGGGATCGCCGCGATCTACCATCCCCGCGTTCCAGCGCCGCCCTTGAACGGGCCGACGATGCGCGAGGTGATCCAGCCGCCGTAGAAATCGCCGGCCTGCGCCTGCACGCGCTCCCCATCCACCCAGCATTGATCGACGCGCGAGGCATAAAACGCCAGATAGCCCGCGATCTCGACGAATGCGGCCGATGGCGACGGATAGCTCCACGCCGCGTTCTCGGCGGTCAGACCATTGACATCAAGCGACCAGTATTTCGCGTGACCCTTGAATTCGCACCAGGAACCGCCCGATGCTGCAAGCAGATATTGCTGCGCGATATCGGCGGGCGGAATGTAATAAACCGGCGGGTGGCTGGTCTCCAGCACACGATAACCGGACGTCGTATCGGCAATCGTTTGATCGTTGAAGATCACACGCAGGCGGGCGCTGGTTTTTTCCAGTCGCGGCGGGCGCGGGTAATCCCAGACCGATTCCTGTCCGGCCGATGGTTCCGTGCGCTTGGGTGGGAACATCTCTACAAATCTCCGTTCTCTCATCGCACGATCATTGGAAACGTCACGGCAATGCCCCATGCGAATACGGCGGCGTTGGCGATCGCGCCCGGCAAAGGATGACGCGTCGCCGCGTAGCTCCAGCGGCTGATCAGTCCGAACGCCAGGAACAATAGCAGGATCGCCGGCACGATGATCACGAGGAAAAACAGCTTCATCGGGTTGAGCGCCACGGCGATCGCGAGCGACAGCAGAAAGCAGAATTTCGTCAGGGCATAAGCGCCGCGCCTGGCATCCGGGCCTCGGGTCAGCCATTCGTCGGCGATGAAGTAGGGCAGCGTTCCGCACGCAATCGCGGCAATCAGTGGAAGCCGCGCGGGGATCGGCAGGAAGGAAAATACGTAGGCGTCGATGGGCAGACCGAAAGCGACAATGTTGTAGGCGGCGACAGCGACGGTCGCGATCACGATGTTCTTCCAGGAGACGGTCATCGCAGCATCCGGAGATGGCGCCTTGCGCAGGTACAGAATGGCCAGTGTCGTCAGTGCGCCATACAGCAGAAAGTGCAGCGTCAGGTAGTCGCCCAGCAGGATCGGCAGAAAGTCCGTCGGCATTTTCCAGAGGATCAGCGGCGTCGACAGCGCCGGCGCAAGGGCGGCGATCAGCAGCGTCTTCCAGCCGAGATGGATCCCCGTCGGTGTCGCGCTGGCGATCGGCAAAAGCGACGACAATGGCCAGGCCAGCGCGACGATGCCGAGGAACAGTAGCGCCAGCCAGCGGCCGCGGCTATCGATGAAGTCTGCGGTCTTTCTGTCGAATGCAGCGTTAAACCAGCGCAGGGCTTCCGTCATGCTGTCCTGGCTGTAGAGCACGCCGATATGTTCGACGCCGCGCGCCAGCGACAATTTGCGGGCGGTGCCATCCGAAAAATGGCCGTAGGTCTCGCCGGCGACCGCCGAGCCGCCGGCGGTGAGATTGACGATGCGGAGGCCCTCATTGCGGAGCATCGCAGGTTCGAGCGCGCCGACGATGACGAGCAGGTTGCGCGGACTGGCCGCGGTGACGACGGGCGAAAACACCGATACGGCAACGGTTGCCTCGACATCCGGCGTGGCCTGCGCAAACCGCACCACGATGTCGGAAGCCATCGAATGCCCGAGCACCGCAAGCCGGCCGTCGCTGCCTGGCAGCTTGCGTGCCCATGCCGCGACATCGGTCAGTTCTGCCAGCAGCGCCGCGGTGATCGTCTTGCCTTCGGTGATGTCGCCGCGCATCGGCGCCGGGTTGCGGCCGTGCCCGAGGAAATCGAAGGTCACTGCAATATAGCCGTTGCGCGCCAGCGTTTCCGCAAAGGGCTGCATCAATTGCTGCGAGCCCGCAAAGCCGTGGGCGATCACGACGATGGGGGCGGAGGCAGTGGATGGCTGCCGGAAGATCGTGACCGGCGTTTCGCCGACTGTGCGTTTTGGCGATGCCTAGACCTTCGCTGCTCCGATGAAGCTGAAACAGCCCGATCGAGATGGCCGCCATTGCAACGAATCCGATGAAGAGCTTGAACAATATTGTTTCCCGAAGGTCGTGGTACGAGTATCATTCCGCCGAGCCCTGCAGAAGGCTGAAACGAGCTGGGGCAGATGAAACAAAAAGTTCGACGGGCGGTGAAACGTTCTGAACTTCGCGCGTATTTAAGGTGCGGTGGTCTGTCCCAACGGTGACGTTTGCACCGCACGCGTGACCTTCGTTTGCATTCCGCCGGCGGCTCGCTTTAATCTCTCCGCACCGTGGACCGAAGCGCGGTTGCGGAATGGAGTTTGGCTGGTGGCGTCTCATGCAGATACACTGCAATTCACCATGGCGCTGGCCCAGACTCGTGGATCCGCGAGTCGCTCGCGTCCGTACTGGCGAACGCGGCCGGGCCATGAAGGCGTAACATGGCAGCAGCATTCCCTTTTTCAGCGATCGTCGGCCAGGACGAAATGAAGCTTGCGCTGCTGATCGCGGCGGTCGACCCCAAGGTCGGCGGCGTGCTTGCGTTTGGCGATCGCGGCTCGGGAAAGTCCACGGCGGTGCGCGCGCTGGCGGCGTTGTTGCCCAAGATGAAAGTCATCGCCGGTTGCCGCTATAATTGCGATCCGGACCGGCCGGCTGAATTCTGCGACGAGTGCCGTGCTCGCGCGAGCAAGGGCGCCCTGAAATCCGCGCAAGTGCCGGTTCCCGTCGTCGACCTGCCGCTCGGCGCCACCGAAGACCGCGTCGTCGGCGCGCTCGATCTGGAACGGGCATTGGCGCGCGGGGAAAAGGCCTTTGAGCCCGGATTGCTGGCGCGGGCGCATCGCGGGTTCCTGTACATCGATGAAGCCAATCTGCTGGAGGATCATCTGGTGGATCTTCTGCTCGATGTGGCCGCATCCGGCGAAAACGTCGTCGAGCGCGAAGGGTTGAGCATCCGGCATCCCGGCGCGATTCGTGCTGGTCGGCACCGGCAACCCCGAGGAGGGCGAGTTGCGTCCGCAATTGCTCGATCGGTTCGGCATGTCGGTCGAGGTGAAGACGCCGGGCGACCTTCCCAGCCGCATCGAGGTCGTGCGCCGCCGCGACGATTTCGAACGCGATAGCGATGCGTTCATCGCGACCTGGGCCAAGGAAGAGGCGAAGCTGCGCAAGAAGATCATTTCGGCACGCGAACGCTTGCCGTCGGTGTCGGTATCCGACACGACGCTGGAACGTGCGGCAAAGCTCTGCATGGCGCTCGGCACCGATGGGTTGCGCGGGGAGTTGACGCTGATGCGCGCGGCGCGGGCGCTGGCCGCGCTCGAGGCCGCCAAAACCGTCGGCGACGAACATCTGCGCCGCGTGGCGCCGTCGGCGCTGCGTCATCGCCTGCGACGCAACCCGCTCGATGATGCCGGTTCCAGCGTGCGGGTCGACCGCGCCATCGCGGAAGTATTGGGATGACGGCCGCGCTCGCCTGGTCCGATGCGGCGACCGCGGCGCAGTTGTTCGCGGTCGATCCGGTCGGCACCGGTGGCGTTCTGGTCCGCTCGCGCGCCGGCCCGGTTCGCGAGCGCTGGTTGACGATGCTGCGCGCGGCATTGCCGATCTCGCAGCCGCTGAAACATCTGCCGCTGCATATTGCCGATGGACGCCTGCTCGGTGGGCTCGACCTCAACGCGACCCTGCTCGCCGGACGGCCGGTGGCCGAACGCGGGCTGCTGGCGGAAGCCGATGGCGGGGTGCTCATGGTGGCGATGGCGGAACGGCTGCCGTCCGCGACGGCCGTACATATCACCGCCGCGATGGATGCGCGGGAGACGATCGTCGAGCGTGACGGGCTTTCGTTGCGGATGCCGGCCCGGTTCGGCGTGATCGCGCTGGACGAAGGGCTCGAAGATGAGTTGGCGCCGATATCGATCCGCGATCGTCTCGGATTTCATGTCGACCTGAATGAGATACCGATCCGGGCGGCCGATGAGTTTGCGATGGATCGCGAGGAAATCATCGCGGCGCGCGAGCGACTGTCGACCCTCAAGGCAAGCGCTGAACAAGTCGAAGCCATCTGCAACGCGGCTGCCGCGCTCGGGATCGTCTCGCTCCGCGCGCCGATACTGGCGCTGCGCGTGGCCTGCGCCAGTGCCGCGCTCTCTGCGCATGACGCCGTCGACCAGGACGATATCGCGGTTGCCGCGCGGCTGGTGCTGGCGCCGCGCGCGCTGGTGTTTCCGCAAGAGGAATCGGAACCATCGCAGCAGCCGCAGGAGCAGCCACCGCCGGAATCCGCCGAAGAGGACAAGGCCGACACGGGCAATCCCGAAATCGACCGCGCTCTCGATGAAGTCATCCTTGCCGCGGTCCAGGCCGCGCTTCCGGCCGATGTGCTCGCGGCGTTGCGGATGTCATCGGCGCGGTCGCGCGGCCGCTCGCAAGGCAAGGCCGGCGCGTTGCAAAAATCCAACAAGCGTGGCCGGCCGGCCGGCGCGGTTCGCGGCGATTTGCGCGCCGGCGCCAGGCTCAACGTGATCGAGACCTTGCGTGCGGCGGCGCCATGGCAGCCGTTGCGGCGACGCGAGGCCGCTGCATCCGGCGAGACATCCCGGCCGCGCATCCTGATCCGGAAGGACGATTTTCGAATTTCGCGGTTCAAGCAGCGCACGGAAACCACCACGATTTTCGTGGTCGACGCCTCAGGCTCGGCGGCGTTGCACCGGCTGGCCGAGGCCAAGGGCGCGGTCGAATTGCTGCTGGCGGATTGCTACATCAGGCGCGATCAGGTGGCGTTGATCGCGTTTCGCGGCAGCGCCGCCGAATTGCTGTTGCCGCCGACCCGCTCGCTGGCGCGCGCCAAGCGCAGTCTTGCGGGATTGCCGGGCGGCGGCGGCACGCCGCTCGCGGCGGGACTGGATGCGGCCTTTGCGCTGTCGGATTCGATTCGCCGCAAAGGACAGACGCCGACGGTCATCGTCCTGACCGACGGGCGCGCGAATATCGCGCGCGACGGCGGGCAGGGGCGTCCACGTGCCGAGGAAGACGCGATGAGCGCTGCACGGCAACTTGGGCGCTGCCGGGATCAATGCGGTGCTGGTCGATACGTCGCCCCGGCCTGGCGCTTCAGGAGAAACCGTCGCCAGGGAAATGGGCGCGCGCTATCTGCCGCTGCCGCATGCCGATGCTGCGATGTTATCGAAGGCGGTGCTGGCAAGTCAGCGTTAGCGCCCCTGATATGCCCGCACCCGTTTCACCATCTGTTCGACATGCGCGATCGGGGTTTCCGGCTGGATGCCGTGGCCGAGGTTGAAGATCAGCCGGCCGGCGGCGAAATTCGACAGCACGTCGTCGACGGCGCGATCCAGCGCAGCGCCGCCCGCGATCAGCACCAGCGGGTCGAGATTGCCCTGCACCGCGACGCGGTTTTGGACCTTGTCGCGGATCAGTGACGGTTCGGCAGCCCAATCGATGCTGACGGCATCGACGCCGGTTGCCTCCACATATCCAGGCAGCAGCGCACCGGCGCCCCTGGGGAAACCGATGATCTTCGCGTCCGGCACCTGCTTGCGCACGCCCTCGACAATCCGTTTCGTCGGTTCGACCGACCAGCGCTGGAATTCGCGCGGCGGCAGCACGCCGGCCCAGGTATCGAAGATCTGCAGCACGTCGGCGCCGGCCTTGAGCTGACCCAGCAGATATTGAATCGAGTTCTCGACAATGGCGTCGATGATCTTCGCAAACGCCTCGGGGTGACGATACGCCATCATCCGCGCCGGCGCCTGATCCGGCGTGCCGTGGCCGGCCACCATGTAGGTCGCGACCGTCCATGGCGCGCCGCAGAATCCGATCAGCGCGATTTTCGGATCGAGTTCGCGGCGCACGCGGCGCAGCGCTTCGAACACCGGTTCGAGTTTAGTGAAGTCGGCGGTCGCCGCCAGCGTGCCGACCTTGTCGGGTGTGTCGAGCGGATCGAGCCGCGGGCCTTCGCCGACTTCGAAACGCACATCGCGGCCGAGCGCGTAGGGGATGACGAGGATATCGGAGAAGATGATGGCGGCGTCGAAGTTGAAGCGGCGGATCGGTTGCAGCGTTACTTCGGCCGCGAAGTCGGGCGTGAAGCACAGGTCGAGAAAGCCGCCGGCCTTGGCGCGGACTTCGCGGTATTCCGGCAGATAGCGGCCGGCCTGGCGCATCATCCAGAGCGGCGGAACGGCTTGCCGGCGGCCGGAAAGGACTTCGAGGAAGGGTTTGACGGGCAGGGATTGTGTCAAGTGACGTTTCCGTTACTGGACGACAACTTTGATTGTCAGTTCTGATACACTGCTGATACGATCTTGGCCACGGCGAGATGCGGTCGGGTCCGAAAAAGGAGACGTGCGATGAGCGCAGCCGCCCCGGCCATCAATCCCGTCGCGCTGCGCGGCGCGGAGGAGTTACCTGCGCCGGTATCCGGCCAGCGTCACGAGATCGGCAGTACGGTCGGCCGGCTCACCTATTATTCGGCCGGTCCGGAAATCCCGGGCAAATTTCCGCCGCTGCTGCTGATCCACAGCATCAATGCCGCCGGCTCCGCCTACGAAATCAAGCCGCTCTACGAACATTATCGCCAAAGCCGCAGGGTCTACGCGCTGGAACTGCCCGGCTTCGGACATTCGCAGCGGGGCGCGCGCGAATATACCGTGCGGATGATGACCGATGCGATCCTGATTGCGATTCGCGAAATCCAGAACGACCATGGCCGCGGGCCGATCGATGCGCTGGCGGTGTCGCTGTCGTCGGAGTTTCTCGCCCGCGCGGTGACCGAGGCGCCGCTTGCGTTTCGCAGCGCGGCGCTGGTCAGCCCCACCGGTTTCAGAAGCCGGGACAAAAATACAAAATGGCGAAACGGCACCAGGGAGATGCCCGGACTGCGCGCATTTTTCGAGTTTCCGTTGTGGAGCCAAGGCTTCTTCCGGCTGCTCACCAGCCGCGCCGGTATTCGCTTTTTCCTGAACAAGACCTGGGGTTCGCGCGCGATCGACGAAGGCCTGCTGGAATACGACTATCTGACCACGCACCAGCCAGGTGCCCAGCATGCGCCGTATTATTTCGTGTCCGGATTTCTGTTCAGCGAGGATATTACCCGCATCTATCATTCGCTGACCTTGCCGGTATGGATGAGCCACGGCGTCCGCGGCGATTTCGTCGACTACACCGCCAAGACGCAGGTCGAAGGCCGCGCCAACTGGACCATTCGGGTGTTCGAAACCGGCGCGATGCCGCACTTCGAAGCCAAGGCCGAGTTCATCGCGGCCTACGATGCCTTCCTTGCCGGCATGCCGTCGGCGGCGCCGGCATAACGTGCCGTCGTGCAGGGCCTCGTCTGGGACAGGGACGGCGCAGACTGGCCCAACCGGGATTCCAGCAGTTTCGTCGAGGCTGCCGGAATTCGCTGGCACGTTCAGCGAATGGGCGAAGGGCCGCCGCTGCTTCTGATTCACGGCACCGGCGCCGCAACGCATTCGTGGCGCGGGCTGCTGCCGCTGCTGGCGCAACATTTCTCGGTGATCGCGCCGGATTTGCCCGGACACGGCTTTACGCAGTCGCCGCCGGCGCATCGGCTGTCGCTGCCGGGCATGGCGGCGGATCTCGGCGCGCTGCTTCGCAAACTCGAAGCGAGGCCGGAGATTGCGGTCGGTCATTCCGCAGGCGCGGCGATCGCTGGCGCGCATGTGCCTGGCGGGCCGCATGGCGCCGCGGCTATTGGTGGCCTTGAACGGCGCTTTCATGCCGTTCGGCGGCGTCGCCAATCATTTGTTCTCGCCGTTGGCGAAACTGATGGTGCTCAGTCCATTGGTGCCGCGCGTGTTCGCCTGGCAGGCTTCACATGCCGGCGCAGTCGAGCGGTTGATCGGCAATACCGGTTCGACGATCGATCCAGCGGGTATCGCGCTCTATCGCAAGCTGGTGCGCAATCCCGCGCATGTTGCCGCCGCGCTGCGGATGATGGCGAACTGGAAACTCGAACCGCTGCTGCACGATCTGCCGAGGCTGACGACAGCGTTGGTGATGGTGGTTGCCGCAAACGATCGATCGATATCGCCCGAGGTCGCGCAGCAGGTTCGCGAAATTCTGCCCCACGCCGTGATCGAGCGATTGCCCGGCCTCGGTCATCTCGCACATGAAGAGCAACCGCAACTGATCGCGCATCTCATCGAGAGATACGCGCGCACAACAGCTGCCGAGCAAGCGGCGCGAAAAATGTAAATCAGAATGTACAACTCCAGACTAGGCAACTGTCAAGAAATAATTACAGTGGCCTCATGCTGGACACCACATCCGCTCGACCGACGCCGCAAATCCCTTCGCATCGCCAGCCGCATGCGGTGGTGATCGGCAGCGGCTTTGGCGGGTTGGCGGCAGCGGTCCGGCTTGGCGCCAAAGGCTATCGCGTCACTGTCCTCGAAAAACTCGATGCACCCGGCGGCCGCGCCTACGTCTACCGGCAGGATGGCTTCACCTTCGATGCAGGGCCGACCATCGTCACCGCGCCGTTTCTGTTCGAGGAGTTGTGGAAGCTGTGCGGACGAAAAATGTCCGACGACGTGACGCTGGTGCCGGTGTCGCCGTTCTATCGCATCCGCTTTCAGGACGGTTCGCACTTCGACTATTCCGGCGATGCCGACGCGATGCGCCGCGAGATCGCGCGGTTTTCGCCCGGCGATGTCGATGGCTACGACGCCTACATGAAGGCCAGCGAGGAGATCTTCAAGGTCGGCTTCGAGCGGCTCGGCGACGTGCCGTTCAGCCGCTGGACCGACATGGCCAAGATCGCGCCTGAAATGATCAGGCTGTCGAGCTATCGCAGCGTCTTCAGCCTGGTGTCGAAATTCTTCCGCGATGAACGCCTGCGCGTCGTGTTCAGCTTCCATCCGCTCCTGATCGGCGGCAATCCCTTCACGGCGAGTTCGATCTATTGCCTGATCGCCTTCCTGGAACGGCGCTGGGGCGTGCATTTTGCGCTCGGCGGCACCGGGCGGCTGGTCGACGGCCTGGTCAGGCTGATCGAGGGGCAGGGCGGCACGCTCCGCTGCAACGCGGAGGTTCGCGAGATCGTCGTGAAGAACGGCGCCGCGTGCGGCGTGCGTCTCGCCTCCGGCGAAACGATCGATGCCGATATCGTGGTGTCCAACGCGGACTCCGCATGGACCTACCGGCATCTGCTGCCGTCGTCCGCCCGTTCGCGCTGGACCGACCGGCGCATCGAGCGCGCGCGCTATTCCATGAGCCTGTTCGTCTGGTATTTCGGCACGCGCCGCAAATACGATGATGTGCCGCATCACACCATCCTGCTCGGGCCGCGCTACAAGGAACTGCTGACCGACATCTTCGAACGCAAGGTTCTGGCCGACGATTTCAGCCTGTATCTGCATCGCCCGACGGCAACGGACCGCTCGCTCGCGCCCGACGGCTGCGACGCGTTCTACGTGCTCTCGCCGGTGCCGCATCTGCAGAGCGGCACCGACTGGAGCGTGATGGCCGAAAAATATCGCCGCGCGATTGCGCGCGAGCTCGGCAACACCATGCTGCCCGATCTGGAAAACCAGATCGTCAGTTCGCATATGCTGACGCCGCAGGATTTCCAGGACCGCCTGTCGTCGTTCCGCGGTGCTGCCTTCGGGCTGGAGCCGATCCTGACGCAGAGCGCGTGGTTCCGCCCGCACAACAAGAGCGAAGATATCGCCAACCTCTATCTGGTCGGCGCCGGCACCCATCCCGGCGCGGGCCTGCCCGGCGTGCTGTCTTCGGCCCGCGTTCTCGATTCCCTCATCCCCGACGCCCAAAGTATCACGCGCCTAGATCCGGTGACTGCATGACCAATACGCTCGATCCCGCCGACATGGACGCCTGCCGCGCATTGCTCAAGGGCGGCTCGCGGACGTTTCACGCGGCCTCGAAGGTGCTGCCGCGAAAGGTCAGCGATCCCGCCATCGCGCTGTATGCGTTCTGCCGGCTGGCGGACGACGCGGTCGATCTCGGCGACAATCGCGCCGCCGCCGTCGAGCGACTGAAGGAACGGCTCGATCGCGCCTATCGTGGCCAGCCGATGGATCAGGCCGCCGATCGCGCCTTCGCCGACGTCGTCGCGCGATTTTCGATCCCGCGCGAAGTGCCCGAAGCGCTGCTCGAGGGACTGGCATGGGACGCCGAGGGGCGCCGCTACGAGACGCTGCCGGAGCTATACGCCTATGCCGCGCGGGTCGCCGGCACGGTCGGCGCCATGATGACGCTGGTGATGGGGCAGCGTACGCCGGAGATCGTCGCGCGCGCCTGCGATCTCGGCGTCGCCATGCAACTGACCAATATCGCCCGCGATGTCGGCGAGGATGCGCGCGCCGGCCGGCTCTATCTGCCGCAGTCATGGCTGCGCGACGCCGGGATCGATCCTGACGCCTGGCTGGCCAAGCCGGTGTTTACGCGCGAGATCGCGATCATCGTGCAGCGCTTGCTCGATGCCGCCGACGGCCTTTATGGCCGCGCCACGCTCGGCATCAGGAACTTGCCGATGGCCTGCCGGCCCGGCATCTATGCCGCGCGGGCGCTCTATGCCGAGATCGGCCGTGAGCTGGAGCGTGGCGGGCTCGATTCGATTTCCCGGCGCGCGGTGGTTTCGACCAATCGCAAGCTCAAGGTGCTGGCGCGGACGCTGGTGTCGCTCGAGTCCGAATGGGCGCCGGCAAGGGACTTGCGCCGATCGCCCAACTCGACGAGACCCGGTTCCTGATCGAGGCGGTCGCGGCGACGCCGCTCCGCGAGCGCGCGCCGGAAGTCAGGGCCAAGCCGATCGAGGATCGCGTGGTCTGGGTGATCGATCTGTTCGCACGGTTGGAGCAGCGGGACCGGTTGCAGCGCACGGCGTCGTTCCGATAGGTGACGAATTCGATGTCCGACATCGCCACCATCGACGACGCGACGACAAGCCTCGCCGAACAACATCGTGCGCAGGCCAAGGTCTGGTTCGAAGTCCTTGCGCGACCGGATCTGCGCCGAGGTCGAGGTGCTGGAACGCGAGGCGCCGGCGGAACTGTTTCCCGGGAGCACCTGCGACCTTCACGTACAAGCCGTGGAAGCGCGCGACCGGCAGCGGCGGCGGCACCGGCGGCTTTCTCAGCGAAGGCAGGCTGTTCGAGAAGATCGGCATCCATACGTCGTCGGCCAACGGCAAATTGACGCCTGAGATGGCAAAGACGCTGCCCGGCGATGGCGTGCAGCTCGACTATGTCTCCACCAGCATCAGCCTGATCATGCATCCGCGCAGCCCGCGCGTGCCGACCGTGCACATGAATACGCGGTTTCTGTCGACCGCGCAGGGCTGGTTCGGCGGCGGCGCCGATCTCACGCCGATGCTGCCGGAGCAGCGCACCGAGGATGCGCCGGACGCCGTGACGTTTCACGCCGCCATGAAGCGCGCCTGCGATGCCCACGATCCCACCTATTACGGCAAGTTCAAGCCGTGGGCGGATACGTATTTCTTCCTGCCGCATCGCGGCCAGGCGCGCGGCGTCGGCGGCATCTTCTACGATCATCTCAACACCGGCGATTTCGAGAAGGATTTTGCCTTCACCCGCGATGTCGGACTGGCGCTGCTGGATGTCTATCCGCGGATCGTGCGGAAGCGGATGATGGAGCCGTGGACCGAAGCCGAGCGGGCGCAGCAGCTCGCCTGCCGTGGGCTCTATGTCGAGTTCAATCTGCTCTACGACCGCGGAACGATGTTCGGGCTTCAGACCGGCGGCAACATCGAAACCATCCTGAGTTCGATGCCGCCACTGGTGAGTTGGGCGTAGAATTCCAGGGGCGAGGAGGGCACGCCATGGACGACTATCTCGGATTTATCGAGTTCTTCGTCGTGGCAATGTTCGTCATGGCCTGGGGTGTCCTTGAACTGGTCGGAAGGCGGCTCGACAGGAAGAAGGAAGCCGAGCGGGCAAAGCAGCGAGGACGCGACCCCGCCATCCTAGATGGCGCGCTGCTATCGCCGCGCCCGCGGCATCCGGAACGGCAGCATCGCCTGTACGATCGGCATCCTGAAGCGATCCAGCGACAGGCTTTCGTGCATCAATGTCACGGGTTCATCCAGCAGTTTGGCTGATACCACCGACCGCGCATAGAACGGCGCGTCTTCCAGCGTTTTCAGGACACGCGGCGGCGTCCTCGCTGCGGACCTCGCGTCCAACCCGCCATCCCGTGCGCTTGAGCGCATGAAGCGGCCGGCGGTTCAAACCTCTGCATGCGACCCTGCGGATCGAAGGTCATCGCGAGATCGACGCGGCTGCCGTCGCGCCGCAGCGCCTCGTACAGGATGATCGCGCCGTCACGCGTCGCGCCGCGCGACCATTGCCAATCGGATAAAGCCGCTTTCGAGCGGTGCGTCGCCCCGGTTCATGTCGAAATAGCCGTCGCCTTGCCAGCGCAGATGCGGCTGGTCGAGCGCGACCTGCACCCGCGCGCAGGGCGCAATCGGCCACCAGCGATGATTGCCGCTCTCGTTCAGCGTGAATACTTGCTGCGTGATGGCGGTGGGAACGACGCGTATGGTGCCGCGCAGACGCGCGGGGGATCGGGACCGTGATCTCGTCGATGCGAATGACCAGCGAATTGCCGTCCCACGAAAGATTGCTTGGACCCACGGTGAACTGATTCGGGGTGCGGCTGACGGCGTCACGCGGCCGCTCGGTCATCGCCCATCGGTTGCTGCCCTTGCTGTACACGGCGACATTGATGGCGCAATGGTTCAGCGGATCGGCCGGGCCGTTGCGCCGCGCGAAAGCGTAATAGGGCGAGAACACGCTGCCGATGAAAGCGATGATGGTGATGCCGTGTTGCCCGTCGTCGCTCAGCGCGTCGACATACCACCACGCATAACCGTTTGGCGGAACGATCTTGGAGAAGTCAGGTCCGCGAGCAGGCTGGCTGCCGCCGACCGGCCCGCCAGCGCCGCCATCGGCACTCCCGGACCGGGATGCGTGCTGCCCCCCGCCAGATAAAGCCCCGGGATTTTCGTCCGGGCTCCCGGCCGCTGGAACGAGGCCGTCCATCCGTGTGAGCTGCGGCCGTACAGCGCGCCGCCCGTCGCCGGAAACATCCGGTTGAAATCCGCCGGCGTCGTCACCTGCATCGCGTCCGTCTGTCGCTGGATCTGCAGCCCGCGCCGCTCCAGCACGCCGAATGTCCGCTGCGCGCATTGTTCCACCTCCGCTGCATCGTAGGAATGCCGGTCGCCATTGGCAGGCGCGTTGACGAGGATCAGAAGCCGTTCCGGCTCTGATCTGACGGTGTCGCTGTCGTCGCGATCCTGCGCGCAGACATAGACCGTCGGTTCGTCGGGCAAGCGTGTCGCGTGCAAAGATGTCGTCGAATTCGGCGGCATAGTTGCCCGAGAAGAACACGTTGTGGCGGTGCAGCGGAAACCCATCGGTTTTCGCGACGGCACTCCATGTCATGGCCGAGAGCGAGCGCGCACGATCCGGTATCGCCGCGGCGCCGCGGCGGGCAGGGATGCCGAACAGTCCATTGGCAACGGCGCCGACGTCCGCGTTCACAATGACGGCGTCAGCCGGAATGCGTTCGCCGCTCGCCAGCCTGACGCCGGCGGCGCGACCGCAGGAGATGAGAATTTCGCTCACCTCCTGACCGTATCGAATCGTGGCGCCAAAGGACCTCGCGCCGTCCGCCAGCGCGGTGGCCAGGGCCTGCATGCCGCCGTCGATGCTCCAGACGCCTTCACGCTCGACATGCGCCACCAGCATCAAGGTCGCCGGCGCAAGATAGGGCGACGACCCGCAATAGGTGGCATAGCGTCCGAACAGTTGCTGCAGCCGTGGATCGGCAAAGTATCGTCCCAGCGCCGACCACATCGACGAGAATGGCTTGATCTGCGGCAGCCGCATCAGTCCGCGAAGGCCGTCGGCGCCGATCAGTCCGCCCATGCTCGGCTGCGAGGCGCGCAGGAACGGCTTTTCGAGAATGTCGTAGATGCGCTTGGTGTCCCGGCAGAAGGCGCGATAGCCGTCGGCTTCCGCAGCGCCCGCAAAATCGCCGATCGCGTCGATCGTGCGTTCTTCATCGGCAAACAGATCGAGCCGGGCGTGCTCGTCCCAGGCGTGCCTTGCGAGAATTTCCAGCGGGCGCAGGCGAACATGATCGGCGAAATTCTTGCCGGCCGCGGCGAACAGCTCGTCGAACACCCAGCGCATCGTGAACACGGTCGGACCGCTGTCGATCAGCGCCGGGCCGATCGCGACCTGCCGCATCTTGCCGCCGAGCGACGTGCCGCGTTCGAGCACGGTGACGTCGAGTCCGCGTGCTGCGAGTGCGAAGGCCGAAACCAGACCGGCCACGCCCGCGCCGACGATAACAACACGATCTCTGGGCATGTGCGCGCAGGCTCCGCGTTGTCGATTGACATGTGTCAATATTTATTTACATTCTTGACGACAAGTCAAATTGACATTCCTTGTGTCAAACATGGGAGCCTGCCAATGGACGTCACCAGCCGGATCGAGCGGGCCCTCAATGATGCGATCGGCCGGGCGGAGGTTCCAGGGTGTCCTCCGCGGCTCGCGGCGGCGATGCGGTACGCGGTATTTCCCCGCGGCGCGCGGGTGCGGCCAAGGCTTTGTCACAGCGTCGCGGCGGCTTGCGGCGAAGATCATCCGGCGGCGACGGAGGCCGCGGGTGCTGCGCTTGAACTGCTGCATTGCGCCTCGCTGGTGCATGACGATCTGCCGTGCTTCGACGCGGCCGACACGCGGCGCGGCCGCCCGTCGGTTCACAAGGCTTTCGGCGAGCCGCTGGCGGTTCTCACCGGCGATGCGCTGATCGTGCTCGCGTTCCAGACGCTCGCGCGGCTGCAATGCGCGCCGGAGCGGCTGGCGCCGCTGACGTTGACGATCGCCCAATCGGTCGGCGTGCCCTTCGGCATCGTCGCGGGCCAGGCCTGGGAATGCGAATCGCAGATCGATCTCGCGCATTATCACCGCTCCAAGACCGGCGCGCTGTTCGCCGCGGCGACCGTTGCGGGAGCTGCGTCGGCCGGCGCGGATGCCGAGCCGTGGCGGATGGTCGGCGAGAAACTCGGCGAGGCCTATCAGGTCGCCGACGATATTCGCGACGCCGCTTCCGATGAAGAGGAGATCGGCAAGCCGGTCGGCCGCGATCTCGCGCTCGGTCGTCCGAGTGCGGTGATCGAACTCGGCCTCGATGGCGCGCTCTACCGGCTGCATGAGTTGGTACGCGGCGCGATCGATGCGATGCCGCCGTGCCCCAATGGCGCCGAGCTGCGTTCGCTGATGCTCTCGGAGGCCAAGCGCCTGGTGCCCGCCAAGCTCGCGCAGTTTGCTGCGTAGCCGGCATGGCCACGATCGCGCATCGCGGCGTCGCGGGTGAAGAGCCCGACGCGCGGGGCGGCGAGGAGGCCGATCGGCCGGCGTGCATCGGAGGCGCCACCTGTCGCGTCTTTCGTTGCACGACCGCCTGCTTGGTCTGCGCGACAGGATTCTCGCCGATGCAGGTTTTCAGCGATTTGCAGGCAATTTTGCACTCACACGGCCGGTCGCACGGCGCCGTGCGAGCAAGTTGTTCGATCTTTGCGCCGGCTTCGTCTATTCGCAGATCTTGCTCGCTTGCGTCCGCCTGAAACTGTTCGATCAACTGTCCGACGGGCCATTGAGCGCCGTGGAGTTGTCGTCACGGCTGCCGCT
>CAVSEE010000027.1:0-151175 GCA_963726865.1 uncultured Alphaproteobacteria bacterium
GATATTGTCCGAGGCTTCGAGTTGGGTGCCGTGGACTACGTCGCCAAACCCTTCAACCCCCACGAACTGCTGGCGAGGGTTCACACTCACCTGACCATTGACCGTCTCCACCGCGAAAACGAACGCCTTCTGCTCAACATTCTGCCGGCAACCATTGCCGCGCGCTTGAAGGCGGGAGACGAGCAAATCGCCGACAGGTTTGCCGAAGCGACCGTTTTGTTCTCGGATATCGTGGATTTTACCCCGCTTGCGGCCGCCATGCCCGCGCACGTCGTGGTCGATTTGCTCAGCGATCTGTTTTCGCGCTTTGACCTGGTAGCCGACGAACTGAAAATCGAGAAGATTAAGACCATAGGTGACGCTTACATGGCAGTATGTGGCTTGCCGGTGATCTGTGCCGACCACTGCGAGCGGGTGTTGAAGATGGCGCAGCGAATGATGCAGATCGCGCGTGAGTTCAGCGCCGAGCGGGGCATAGCGGTGCATCTGCGAATCGGGATGAACACTGGACCGGTTGTTGCGGGGATCATTGGGCGCAGGAAATTCATTTACGATCTTTGGGGCGACACGGTGAATCTGGCCAGCCGCATGGAGTCTCAAGGCATTCCCGACGCGATTCAGGTCACCCGTTCGGTGTATGAGAAGCTTCAAGATCGCTACGCATTTGAAGCCCTCGGCTCCGTCGAAATCAAGGGAAAGGGCCAAATCGAGGCTTGGCTGAACAAACCCCTGTCGGAGGAATCGTCGGATAAAGGATAGTTTGTGGGAGGCTAAGAGCCTCGCCAACTCGCGCGCGAGAGCTACGTTGTCAGTTCCTGGGTCAAGACACACAATGCGCTGGGACGCATTTACATGAAGCCGGTTGCGCCGGTGCATCGGCTTCTGGTCAGCCTGATGATGCGCGGCGTTCCGATGTGAAGGGTGTCAGCGCCGTTCCAGCACGATCATCATCCGGAACGCGAGATGCTTCCTGATGATGTCGGGGAATCGTCGCTCGAGCGCCAGCACCGGCGAGACCGCTGCGCCCGGGATCAGCGACCAAGGCTGGAAGCCGCCGCTCATGGGATAGGCGAACAGGCTCTGCCAATCGACGCTGAGCACGCGCAGCGACGGGATGGTTTTCTCCAGCCGCGTTCGCGCCGCGGCGTCGCCGAACAGCAAGGTCGGGATCGCCTGATTGGCGTCGAAGGGATCGCGGTCGGGATCGATCGTGACGAGCGCGTAGGGGTCGGCCGTCATATCGACCGGCTCTTCGTGGAAGCGACGATAGAACCATCGCCCGACGGTCGTCATCGCCGGCTCCATCATCGCCAGCCGGCCGCCATGATCCAAGAGGCGCGCCGCCTCGTTGAGGAAATCGATCGGCCGTTCCAGATGATGCAGCACGTCCAGCATCACGATGCCCGCAAAGGATCGATCCGGAAACGGCAGCCGGTGCGCATCGGCGACGACGTCGATCCCGGGAAATGACAGGATATCGGCCGACACGATGTCCGGCCTTATCTCCTTGATGTGCGCGGTTCCGCCGCCAATCTCGAGGATGCGGCCTTCGGGACAGTTTTCGATCAGTTGCCGGTGAAAGTCCCGGTACAGCAGCCGCAGCGCTTTTTTCTTTTCCCAGACCGCGCGGTGATTGACCTGCCGCCGGTCGAGGCCGCTGCCATCGTCCGGAATGCGCGCGTCCGACACTCAGATGGCCTTCAGCTTGCGATAGGCGAACAGCACCATCTTCAAGAGCAGCCAGCCGTCGCGGAAACGCGAGATCTGGGTTTCGCCGAACGTGCGCGCCTTGTAGTGAATCGGCGTCTCGATGATCTTGAGATTTTGCTTTGCCGCGCCGAAGATCAGGTCGAAATCGCCGAACGGGTCGAAATTGCCGAAATATTCGCGCTCGCGCGCCAGCGTTTCGTAATCCTTGCGTAGCAGAACCTTGGTGCCGCACAGCGTATCGGTCATGCGCGTGTTGACGAGATAGCTGAACAGATAGGCGAAACAGCGGTTGGCGACGTAATTGAGCGGCCGCATCGCCTCGTTCTCCATCGGATAGACGAGACGGGTGCCGTTGACGAACTCCGCCTTTCCGGCCTCGATCACCGTGTGATATTTCGGCAGCGCCTCGGGCGGCATGGTGAGATCTGCGTCGAGGATCATCAAGACGTCGCCGGTGGCGGCGGCAAAGCCCTTGCGGACCGCGTCGCCCTTGCCCTTGCCGTCCTGCTTCAGCACCTTGATGTCCCACGCGTCCTTGTAGGCGTCGCGGACGCGCTCGCATTCCGCAAACGTGCCGTCGCTGGAATTGCCTTCGACGAAGATGATCTCCTGGTGCGACGCGAATTTCGGCATGCGCCGGATGGCGTCCTCGATATTGCCGCGCTCGTTGCGGCAGGGGATGACGATGCTCGCCGAGAATTTGCGGTCCGGGAACGAGATCACCGGACGGGCAACGAGATAGGTGCGCAGGCACAATTGCCGGATACCCGGCAATGGCGCGACGTATTTGTTGATCAGCGGTCCAAGGCCGAGCAGGCGCCGCGGCAGAAGCTGCCGCTGCTCCTGGCTGATCACCTCGAAATCGGCGAGGTCCATCAAGTTGAGGAAGTCGACGGTGGCGATGTAGTTGACCTCGGGCTGGCGGCTCTTCAGTCCGAGGATCTCGCCAAGCTTGAGGATCGGCTCCCACAGACGCGAGTAATAAGCGACAACGATCCGCGTGGATGGCGTGCAAAGCCGGTAGATGCGCCGGAACGTTTCGTCGATGTCCTCGAACATCCCGATGGTATCGGCGACCACGATGTAATCGAACGGACCCTGGATCGCGGCAAGCGTTGCCTGATCTTCCACGTCGCCCAGCACGAAGTGGAGCTGCGGGTGGCGCCGTTGCGCCTCGGAGACGGCCTTGGGACTGAAGTCGACGCCGACGCCGTAGGCTGGCGCAAGCGCGGCAAGCGCATCGCCGCGGCCGCTGCCGAGCTCGAGCACGCGCTTTCCAGGCGGGATCAGGAACTGCATGAACCTGGAGTCTTCAGCGTAGTACTGTGCGTTGCGCGCACGCTGGCGCGGCTGATCATCCAGCGTCGCTTCGATATGTTCCAGGAATTCGCGCTTGCGCCGGCTCAGCGGCGCAATGGAGATGGCATCCCTCTCATCCATTCCGACCTCGTTGGTATCGCATATGCGCGTTGATGCCGCCGGCCGCCCCGGTCGCGGGTGGACTTTTGGCGTAAATCGGCGCCTCGCGCAATAGTCCGCCAGTTTCGGATGCGCGGCAGAAACCCCCGATTTTGCGGTCGGTTACGGCTGCCTCCCGGCGCCGCGCAGCAGCACGAACACCGTGCGCAGCTCCGTAAGCCTGTCGCCTTCCCGCCAGGTCAAGGGCGCGCCCCTGAACATCGCCAGCTCGCTCGCCGTCTTGATGCTTTCCACGGTCGGAAAATAGGGCTTGTGAATGACGATGGCACCGATCTTCCGGGGCGGAGAATCGGCCGCATTCGCACTGAACATGCGCGGCCGGCTGCGATGATACTCAGCGGTCAACCGGGGCACACAAGCGAAATAAACGATGAATCCTTCGCCGAAGTACGAGAACGGCGCACGATAAGTGAAAGCCATCGAGGCGTTCTCGTCGAGCGGGAGCGCCTCGATATCCCTGAGGTCGGCCATCGCGGCCGTGTTGAGGTCGAACTTGCCATTGAAGTGATCGGCGAGCGCAGCCGGGATTTCTCGCGCCGTCAACGCGATCGCCGCGATGGACATGATCGCCCATGCGGCGCGTGAGCGCAAATTCCACGCGTTCGCCAGCATATATCCAGCTACCATGCAGGCCGGGAGCGTCGGCGATACCGCCGATGTATAGTGGCCGTCGTAGTGCTTGAGCACGGAAGCCGTCGCCAGAACGGCGGCCGTGCCGGCCCCGATCGCGATCAGGGCCGCCGGAAGTTGCTCCCTGCGACGAAATGCGATGGTCAGAAATCCGCCGGCCAGCAGCACCGCCCCGAAGATGGGCGCGATCGCCATGCAATACACCTTGTCGGCCGGAATCGACCTCACGGCGTCGAGCAATCTGGACCCGGAGACCACGACATGATCCCCTTCTCCATATATGCCGGAACCCAGAACGACGTTCTTGTGGAAGCGCAACAGCGCGAGAAACTCGTTCCAGCCGATGACGAATATTCCGACGAACAGGAGGATCCCGAGACACACCCCGCCGAACAGCGCGCTGCTTCTTGCCAGTTGCCTCACGCTGACGCCGCGAACCAGGAACGCCACGATGCTCGCAACGCCCAGGGCCAGGCCCACATTGATGAAGGAGAGCTTGTTCAGATAGGCGAACACGCCGACGGAAGCTGCGAGGATTGTCGTTCGCGGCAGAAAGTTTTCGTCGTCGGCGATCCGCACCAGCGCCCAGAGGAACAGGGCATTGATCAGCATGCCGAACGTCTCGTTCATGGGCGATACGAACGAAAGCAGGGTCCAGGGAGTCGAGGAGATCCAGAGCAGGAGGCCGCCTGCGATCACCCATGCGGGCACGAGCTTGCGCGCCTCGCGCGTGAAGATGAAAATTCCGGCAGCACCGACCATCGCGGCCAGCCAGATATTCATCGTCTGGTATTCGACAAGCCGGCCAAGCACGGCATTGAAAAAGCCGTCGCCGGTGGCAACCGGCAAACCGCTCAGCGCAAGTGCCAACCAGCTCATAACGTAGAAGGGAACGCCGGGGTGACCCGATATTGCCAGCGCCGAATACATTTTGAAGTCGGCGAGGCGATAGGCCAGGTTCATCGCGCCTGCGAGACCGAGCCACTCTGCTTCGCCAGCCGTCCAGAACGGGATGGGATAGAAGTGGAAAAGCAGCGGCGGCACCGCCACGAAAGGCAGCGCAAAGACCGACGGAAGAAGCCAGCTTCGGTTCGGGAAAGACAAACTCAAGGAAACACCGTTTTGATCCGGTACGGCGGGCTTTTGCCGAAGATACAGGGTGATCTTTACTTCCGTGGCCGACGAAAGCAACAAGGTCAACCGGCAATGATGGCATCCCGAGTCAGGCTTCAGGTGCCGGGCCAGAGGCCACGCCGCGTGTCCTCGCCTGCACACGGGGCCCTTTCACAGCTGCACAGATACCCCGCTCAGCCTCCTGATCAGCGCGATCAGATTGCCGGCTCCCGCTTCCGAATGAAAGGCGCCGCTGCCGGCTCGCCCGGCGGCCTTCGCTGCCGCGACCGGAACCAGCTGCGCGACGGCGCGGAATACCTGGTAGTAGCGCACGGCCTGTTCATCGAGCGGCCGGCGCACGCGATAGGCGCGCTCGTAGCGTCGCAGCGCCGCGCCGATCGCCGCGCGCGCCGCACCACGCAACGGCCACGGCAGGCCGATCGGTACGGTGGAGATATTGGCGATTGCCGAGCCGACATCCATGGCGGGCTCGGCAATGACCACGTTGGGCCAGTCGATCACCCCGGTGGGCGTGCCGCCGTCCGCGAGGATGTTGAGCGGATGGAAATCGCCGTGGCAGATCGCCACTTGCATTGGCGCAGGCCGATGGTTCTCCAGCCAGGCGAGGCCCGGCTCCAGCCCGGCGAGCGCGAGCCGCGCGACTATCGCCTTCAGCCGCGCCAGCTGACCCTCGAAGGTGACGACCCCTGCATCCACGCCGGCCGCTGTCACTGCGTGCAGCAAGGTTTCCGCCGGCAATTGATGCAGGCGGATCTGCATATCGACCCATTGGTCGATGATTCCGTTGAGGACCGCCGGCAGGCTGAACAGCAGGCGCACCCGCTCGCCTAAGGGGCGGCCGGCGCCAAAGCCCTCGATGGCGTGAGCCAGGGTTTTTCCGGGCACCCGTTGCATGACCATGAAGGGGCCGTCGAGGATGGCCGGATCGCTTTCGGTCGCCAGCACGCGCGGCGCGGGATAACCCATGTCGGCGAGCGTATTCTGGACAATGGTTTCCAGCTTCACGCGCGCGGGATCGGCATCGGCACTGACTGAGCCGCAGGATCAGCGGCCCGTGCAATGGCGGCGGCACACGATCGAGCGCGAAGCCGAAGATCGTGGTGTCAAAGCCGCCCTGGATGCGCGCCGGCGCGACGAGATACGCCGCGCCGGGGCAATCGAAAGCGCGCGCCAGATGATGCAGCAGCCGCCGGGCTATGTCTGCATCGTCGATCTGATGCATCGCCTACTTGTGCTCCATCTGCCACGACCCATCCCAGTCTGACGGAACATTCGCCGCGAGCTGGTCGATGCGGGAGAGCAGCGCCAGCGACGGGCCGTCGCCGGGCGAGATTTCCAGCGCCGAGTTGAACGTGGCTTTCGCCTCGTCCCAGCGCATCGCGCGGTAGGCGGCGAGCGCCTCGGCGTAGCGGGTGCGCAGTTGCCGCTGTTGCGGCGTCAATTCGCCGCTGCGCGACATCACCTCGAAGATGTTCTGCGGCACGCTCTGGCCGACCACGGTGATGCGGTCGATCTCGCGCAGCTCGAAGGCGCTCGCCAGCGCCGCCGCCGTGTCCTGTGCAATCAGCACGCGGGTGTCATAGACCTTGTTGGCGCCCTCCAGGCGCGAGGCGAGATTCACCGCGTCACCCATCACGGTAAAACTCATCATGAATTCCGAGCCGATGCTGCCGGTGAGCACCTCGCCGGTGGCGATGCCGATGCGGATATCGCATTCCGCCGGCATCGAGCGGATGCCGAGCAGTTCGGGGATTTGCGTGCGCAGCGACGGCACGCGCTCGGCCATGTCGACGGCGGCGGCGCAGGCAAAGCGCGCCTGGTCGGCCTCCTCGATGAAGGGCGGGCCCCAATAGGCCATGATGGCGTCGCCGATATATTTGTCGATGATGCCACGGTGGGCGCGGACCGGCTCCGACATGGTGGAGAGATAGCAGTTGACGACCTTGACCAGCCCCTGCGGCGTCATGCCCTCGCTCATCGCGGTAAAGCCCCTCATGTCGCAGAACATGATGGTCATGGTGCGCCGCTGGCCTTGCGTCAGCGCGACCTCCGGCCGCTCGAGCAGGCCTTCGACGACCTTGGGATCGATGTAGCGCCCGAACGTCTCGCGGATGCGCTCGTTGCGCCGGAGCTGCTCGACCATGCGGTTGAAGGCGGCGGAAAGCTGGCCGATCTCGTCCTGCGTGGAAACGTCGATGGAGCGATCGAGGTGGCCGGCTTCGACCTCGCGCGTGCCCTGCAGCAGCTGACGCACCGGGCGGGTGATGCCGCTTGCCACCAGCAGCGAGAAGATCCAGCCGATCGCCGCGGCCAGCGCGGTGACGATGGCGGAGATGATGATGGCCTGGCGCTGGTTGCCGATCACGGTCGTGGTGGAAGCAAAGACCTGCGACAGCATGTCGGCGCGGATCGCCTCGATCTTGCCGACGAACTGGTCGCGCAGCTCGTCGACACGGCCGAGGATGCTGCGGGCCTCGTCGAACTTGCCGTCGTCGAGCGCCTTCAGCAGTTTGGCGTCCTCGGCGGCGAGTTCGCGGCGCAGATCGGTGACGGCAATCTCGATGCGGGTCTCGATCCGCGCCAGCGCGGCGTTGTCGGACGGCGTGCTCTTGTCGGCGATGATCTCGTTGATCAGGTTTCGCGCGGCGGTGGTTTCGTGCTCGACCTCGCCATCCTTGGCGCGGAATGTCTCCAGCCGGGTCTTGTAGCCCTCCTCGTCCGGCGGCACCTGCATCTTGGCGATCACCATCCGCCGCAGCGCCAGCGCACGCTCCAGCGAGCGGACATTGGCGCGCGCCAGATTGCTGTAGGCCGGGATGTAGCGGTTGGTCAGCTCGCTCAGGAGATGGCCGACCTGCGCCGACATGTACATCGACAGCGCCGAGGTGATCACCATCAGGACGATCAAGGCGAGCGCGACGCCGACGATCTTGCGGCGGATCGACTGGCTGAACAGGGAAAACGACTTCACGACGCCGCGGATGGATTGCGGCGAGGCCGGAGAAGCTGAACCTGGCTGTTTCAACGACACGCCTTATCTGACGGAAAGAAGCAGCCAGAATTACGCCGCGCGCCGGTTTCGATCAACCGGCGCGCCGGGCAAATCGGTCGCGTACCGTCACGAGGCGGTCATGCCGCTCAATAGCAGAGCTGTACCAGGCGCTGGCGCCATCCCCAGGGGGTCATGACGGGCCGGTACACATACGGGCAATAGTCGTCATAGCCACCGTAGTAATAGGGGTAGCCGTAGCCATAGGGATAGCCGAGGCCATAACCAAGCCCGACGCCGAGGCCGACCAGTCCGACGCCTCGCCCAAAGCCGCGTCCGCGCCATCCTGCTCCGCGCACGCCGATGCCCCGCATGCCAACGCCGCGCATGCCGATGCCACCGGCGCGGATGCCGCCCATTCCGATGCCGCCAGCGCGGATTCCACCGATCCCGCCGCCTCGGAAACCACCCATTCCGCCGCCTCGGAACCCACCGCCGCCGAAGCCGCCGCGCGCAAGTGCGCCCGTCACCGAAAGTACGGCAATGACGGCCACGGCAAGAATAGTAACGATCGCTTTTCGCAACATGGCTGCTTCTCCCTTCAGGACACGAAGAGGCAACTGTCCCGGTCGGGGCGTCCCGGCGCCCTGGGCCTTGAGCTTAGCCACTTTTTTGGGCGGCTGCCATCAAAGGGTTGTGTGACCTGGATCGCAGACAGCGGCAACGGAGCTACCGCAGCCCGAGCAGGGAACGGCGATAACCGCTGCTGCGGGCCTCCGCGCGGCAGACGAAGCTGCCCTCGAAACCGCGTCCGTAGCGCCTTTGGCTTTTCGCGTAGTAGATGCCCTTGGCGAAATCGAGCCACACCACGACATCGCCGGGACAATAGCGCTGCGCCTGCGCCTCGTTGCGGAACGGCGTCAGCGACTGCGCGCATGCGGCACCTGCGCCGCCGAGCACTATGACAGCGGCAACAACAACCGTCGAAGCCTCCGGCCGCCGGCGCATGGCTCCTCCCGCGATCAGCTCAGCATCTTCTTCAATTTGGCGACCGCACTGTCGGGCGTGGTGAGCACCGGCCGGCCAGTCGCCTCCGCCACCTGAGCGGCGGCCGGCGCCATGCTGTACTGGGCGAGCGCGATCACGTCGCAATCGCGCAGATCCTTCGAGGCCTGCACCACCAGGCGGTCGTGCCCGGCGCGGTCGCCGCGGTCGAGCGCCGCCAGCGCGCCTTCGGCGAGTTTCGGCACGAGTTCGACGGATGCCGGGAATTCCGCCGGCATCGAGGCCAGCGTCGGCGCAAAGGTCGAGAGCAGGCCGACGCGACGGACTTGCGCCGCCTGCTCGATCATCGCCTCATTGGGCTTGAGCACCGGCATCGGCGCGTGCGCCCGCGCCACCGCCTCGATGCAGGGGCCGAAGGCCGAGCAGGTGAACAGGATGGCATCCGATCCGGTCGAGGCGGCATAGCGCCCGAGATTGAGGAAACGCGCGGTCATCGCCTCGTTAAGAGCCAGCCGTCGCGCGCAAGGTCGGCCGAAAGGGAATCGTCGAGCAGGTTCATCAGCCGCGCCTCCGGCCACAGTCTGGCGAAGGAGGCCTCGATCGGCACAATCGAATGCTTCAGGGCGTGGATCAGCGTGATGCGCATGCGGCGCAGTCTCGCCGCGGGGCAGGCCGTGTCAACCTTGTAATTTTCCCGGCCACCGCAAACAATGGCGCGCCCTCATGCCCCTCGCACCGGAGACCGGCCATGCTCACCGTCCATCATCTCGGCAAATCGCAGTCGGAGCGGATCGTCTGGCTGTGCGAGGAGCTGGAAATCCCCTACGCGCTGAAATGCTACACGCGCGATTCCGTCACCATGCTGGCGCCGCCGGACTACAAGGCGCTGCACCCGATCGGAACGGCGCCGGTGATAACGGACGGCGATCTCGTGCTTGGCGGAATCGGGCGCCGTGGTCGAATACATCATCGCCAAATATGGCAATGGGCGGCTTGCGCTTCCGGCTGATCATCCCGACTTCGCGGCGTTTCTGTACTGGTTTCACTTCGCCAACGGCACGCTGCAGGCGCAGATGGGCCGCAACATGATTTTGAACCGGCTCAATTTGCCACAGGACAATCCGGTGCTGCAGGCGACGCGCGGGCGCGTCGATCGCTCCTTCGACCTGATCAATGCGCGGCTCGGCGAGGCCGATTATCTCGCAGGCAAGGAGTTCACCTCGGCCGACATCATGATCGGCTTTTCGCTGACCACGATGCGCTATTTCATGCCCTACGATCTCGCCCGCTGCCCGAACATCGTGCGCTATCTGGCGCGGATCGCCCAGCGGCCGGCCTACCGGCGCGCGATGGAGAAGGGCGATCCCGGGATGGCGCTGCTGCTGACGTGAGCGCGGGTCAGTCTAATGCGTTCTCGCCGCGCCTTGCGCTGGCACGGCCAGCGATGGCGCCGATCCTTCGCCGGGGGCGCCGGGCCGATGCACCCGGTTTCTGAAGCGATGCCCGACGACGATGAGGCTGCGGCGGCCGTCGCGCACCGCCGGCGGCGTCGTAGACCTTCACGAGACTTTCGAAACCGCCATAGATCATGCGCTTGGCGTCGAACGGCGCGTTGCTCGCGTCCATCATCGTCTTCAGCCGCGGGTCGGCCATCACCTTGGCGTTGACCTTGTCGCGCGCCGCACGCGACTTGTAGGTGATCCAGGCGAAGACGACAGTTTCGTTGGACTTCTTCTTCACCGCGCGCGGAAACGAGGTCCACTTGCCGGGCTTGACGTCGTCGGCGACCCACTCGCGGTAATCCAGCGCGCCATGTTCGCGCCAGACCTTGCCGCACAGCAGTGACAGCTTCTTGTAGGCTTCGAGATTCTTCTTCGGGACCGGGACAACGAAGCCATCGACATAGGCCATTGGGAGTTCCTTCCAATACAGCCGTCAGTCGCGCGGAGCGAAGCGCACGAAGCAATGGCGGAGGAAACACGTCAGCTATGACAGCATGATGCCTCAGCCGGCGCCGGCTGGTACTGGTCACGTAGCCGCAGCCAGTCCATCGGATAGGGCAGGCCTTGCTCGTGACGCCCGAGCGGGGTGAGATCGAGATAGTGATAGGCGGCATTCATCATGTCGAGGCCGCGGGCGAAGCAGGAATAGGTGTTGAAGATGTCGCCCGCCGCGTCGCGATAGAACACGCTGATCCCCGGCGCATCCTCGATGCCGAAGCCGGAGGTGCCGAAATTGTAGCTGGCGTGGCCGTCCTTGATCTGCTCCGGCGTGAACGACACCGCGAAGTCGTAGTTGAAGTCGCCGCCTGCGGACGAATACCAGTCGAAGGTCCAGCCCATCCGCCGCTTGAAGGCGTCGAGCTTTGCCAGCGGCGCACGCGAGACCGCAACCAGCGTGGTGTCGCGCGCGGCCAGATGCGGGATCATGCGCTCGAAACCGTCGGCCCAGAACGAGCAGCTCTTGCAGCCGGCATCCCAGTCGGGCGCGAACATGAAGTGCTGCACCACGAGCTGCGGCCGGCCCTTGAAGAGATCGGCGAGTTTGGCCTTGCCGCTCGGACCATCGAACACATAGTCCTTGTCGACCTTGACCCATGGCAGCGCCCGGCGCTCCTCCGCGAGGCGATCCCGCGCGCGGGTAAACTCCTTCTCATGGGCCATATGGGCCTTGCGGGCCTCGATCCATTGCTCGCGCGAGACGACCTTGTGCGGCTGCATGGGACGCTCCCCTGGTTCAGGCGAGGATGGTTTCGAGCTGGCCGAACAGCTCGTTCCAGCCCTTGGCGTGGTTGTCGCGCGCAGCCTCGTCGAAGAACTGCTCATGCGTGAACACCATCAGGCTGCCTGCGCCATCGGGCCTGATCGACACCGTCACCAGCGACTCGCGCTCTTGCGTCGAATGCCAGGCCCAGCTGAACACCAGCTTCTCGTTCGGCACCACTTCGCGATAGACGCCGCCGACCTCGGAATATTCGCCGGATTCCATCTCGAAACTGATGCGGTAACGGCCGCCGGCGCGGACATCGAGCTCGGCGCGCATGGTGCCGGGCTTCGCCTTGGTGGTGCAGAACCAGCCGATCAGCGTTTCCGGGTCGGTCCACGCGGCCCAGACTTTTTCCGGCCGCGCGCGGAAGCGCCGCGTGAGGGTGAGGCTTGGGCGGTCGGCGAAGCCGGGGCCGGCGACGGCGGGTTGGGCCATGGTTCTTCCTCCAGAAGGGCGGCAAGGCGGTCAAAACTTTCGGACCAGAAGCGCGCGTAGCGATTGAGCCACTCCATCGCCTGCTCCATCGGCTGCGCGGTCAGGCGGCACGCCACCGTGCGGCCGGTTTTTTCGCGCGCGATCAGGCCGGCATCCGACAGCACGTCGAGATGCTTGATGATCGCGGGCAGCGACATCGCAAAGGGCTGGGCCAGCTCGCTCACGGAGAGGCTGTCCTGCTCGACCAGCCGCGCCAGCAGCGCGCGGCGGGTCGGATCGGAAAGCGCCGCAAAGGTGCGGTCCAGCGTTGCGTCCTGATGCTTAACCATGTGGTTTAGTATAGACGCAAACGGAAGCGAGTCAAGCGACCCGCTGCCGATTTCAGTAGGCGGAGTACCGCGGCTTCCGGCGGGGCTGCTGCTGCGCGCCGAAGGCGACGTACGGATTGACGCCGCAATAGGCCTGACGGCCGGAAGCCGACGCCAGGCAGCTGGCATAGGTCGGATAGGAACAGTCGCCGGGATAGCCGGTCTGACGGCCCTGCACGCAATAGGGGTAGTCATGGGCGGCGGCCGGCGCAGCGCCGAATACGCTCGCGGCGCCTGCCGCCAGCACGGTCAATAGTGCAAACATGGTGTTACGCATGGCCCTGGCTCCTTGGCTGGCCGTGCCCCTACCCCATCGAACACCACGGCGCACAGAATAGTTCTGTGCGCCCGATCACGATCACTCGACCTTGAGGCCGGCGCCCTCGACGACCTTCTTCCACTTCTCGGTCTCGGCGACGATGTCCTTGCCGAACTGCTCCGGCGTCTGGATCAGCGGCTCGCCGCCGAGCTCGATCAGCTTGGCCTTGATCGCGGGCTCGGCGAGGATCTCGTTGATCGTGGCATTGAGCTTGGCGATGATTTCCTTCGGCGTGTTCTTCGGCGCGCCCATGCCGAACAGCGCGCTCGCTTCATAGCCGGGCACGGTGTCGGCGACGGTCGGCGTATCCGGCAGCAGTCGGAACGCGTGCGTCGTCGTGACCGCGAGCCGCGCACGGCGCCGGATTTGATGTGCTGGATCACCGAGGGCATGTTGTCGAAGATCACCTGCACCTGGCCGCCGATCAGGTCGGTCAGCGCGAGTGCGGCGCCGCGATAGGGCACGTGCTGCATCTTGGCGCCGGTCATCGCCATGAACATCTCGCCGGAGAGATGCACGGAGGTGCCGTTGCCGGACGACGCCAGGTTCACCTTGCCGGGATTGGCCTTCACATAGGCGATGAACTCGGCGACGGTCTTGGCCGGCACGTCCTTGTTGACCGTCATCACGTTCGGCACGCGGTTGAACGAAGCCACCGGCGCGATGTCGCGCGGGACATTGAACTTCAGGTTGGCGTAGAGCGAAGTGTTGATGTAGTTCGCGGGATTGACCAGCAGCACGGTGTAGCCGTCGGGTTCCGCATTGATGACGGACTCGGTGGCGATGTTGTTGCCGGCGCCCGGCTTGTTCTCGATCACGACGGTCTGGCCGAGCTTCTCCTGCAGGCGCTGGCCGATCAGGCGCGCGATGATGTCGGTGGCGCCGCCCGGGGGATAGCCGACCACCCATTTGATCGGCCGGCTCGGATAATCCGCCGCCATCGCGCTGCCGAAGGGAACAGCTGGCCGCACCAGTGAGCGCGACGAGGCCAAGGGAAAGGCAAAGCGCGGAACGGCGTGAAATCATGAAATCGTCTCCCTGCAGGGTGGGTGCATGCCCGGCCCTTGTCTGTTGAATTCGCCGCGTTGTAACAAACAACCCCTGAGGCGGCCAGTGCGACAGAAGTGCCGGAAACCACGACGAAAGGATAAGCCATGTCCGTGAAGGTCAATGCGCTCGATCACCTCGTGATCAATGTCGCGGATGTGGAACGTTCCGCAAAATGGTACGCGACCATTCTGGGCATGGAGATCACGGTGTTCGACCCCGGCCCCGGCAAGACACCGCGGACCTCGCTGGTGTTCGGCAACCAGAAGATCAATGTGCGGCCGCGCGACGCCGACAAGGTCGAATGGTTCACCGCCGATCACGAGATGGCCGGGAGCGACGATCTCTGCTTCCTGACGTCGAGCACGCCGGACGAGGTGGTCGCGCATCTCAAGGCGAACGGCGTCGCGATCGAGGAAGGCCCGGTCGCCAAGCACGGCGCCCGCGGCACGATCCGCTCGGTCTATTGCCGGGATCCGGACGGGAGTCTGATCGAGATTTCGTCGTATGAGTGACGGAGGAAGTTAATACCGCCGTTTGCTCCCCGCACGATCCGGTGGCAGAAAGTCTCCGCCCAAGACAACAATCGAGCGGCAGCAAGCCGCGCGGGAGGAAGCATGATCCATTCAAGGCCGGCGCCGGGCGTCATCAGCCCGTTCGACGGGCTCGATGTGCCCTGGCTGCTGAAAATGCGCGCCGAGGTGCGGCGCGACCATCCGTTCCTGATCTGGGCGCCGTTCGATGCGCCGGCGCGAAAATGGTCCTACGGCGAATTCCACGAGCGCGTCGGCGCGCTCGCGGCGGGCCTTGCCAAGCGCGGCATCAGGCAGGGCGACTATGTCCTGATCCATCTCGACAATTGCATCGAGCTCTTGCTGGCGTGGTTTGCCTGCGTCGAGCTTGGCGCCGATCGCTGTCACCACCAACACGCGCTCGGCCGCGGCCGAGATCGACTATTTCGCCGGCCATTGCGGCGCGATCGCCGCCATCACGCAGCCGGCCTATGCCGAGCTCGTCGCCGCCAACTGCAAGGGCCTGCGCTGGATGGCCGTGACTTCGCACGATGCCGGCGCCGCGCCCGAAGCAAACGCCGCAGCGCGGCGAGAGCTTTGAATCGCTGTTTGCCGACAGCGCCGACCGGCCGCGCCGCGCCACCGATCCGCTCGCGCCCTGCAGCGTGCAATACACCTCAGGCACGACGTCGCGGCCGAAGGCGGTGCTGTGGACCCATGCCAACGCGCTGTGGGGCGCCAAGATCAATGCCGCGCATCAGGACCTGCACCAGGGCGACGTGCACCAGACCTATTTGCCGCTGTTCCACACCAATGCGCTGGCCTATTCCATGCTGGCGACGCTGTGGGTTGGCGCGAGCTGCATCATCCAGCCGCGCTTTTCCGCCAGCCGCTTCTGGCCGGTGGCGCTGGCGCATGGCGCGACCTGGACCTCGACCATCCCGTTCTGCATGAAGGCGCTGCTCGAGCACGAGATCCCCAAGAACCACAAATTCCGGCTCTGGGGCACCGCGATCAACGAGCCGCCGCCCTTTGCCGCCTTCGGCGTCAAGATGATCGGCTGGTGGGGCATGACGGAAACCATCACCCACGGCATCATCGGCGAGGTCGATCAGCCCAACATTCCGATGTCGATCGGCCGCGCCGCGCCGGAATATGTCATTCGCATCACCGACGACGATGGCTCGCCGACAAAGCTCGGCGACACCGGCAATCTCTCGATCAAGGGCATTCCCGGCCTGTCGCTGTTTGCGGAGTATCTGCACAACGAAAAGGCCACGCGCGAAAGCTTTGACGAGCACGGCTTCTTCCTCACCGGCGACCGCGTCACGCTGCTGGAGCACGGCTTTGTCAGGTTCGGCGACCGCGCCAAGGACATGCTGAAGGTCGGCGGCGAGAACGTCGCGGCGTCCGAGATCGAGCAGGTGATTGCGGTGATCCCCGGCGTGCGCGAGGCGGCCGTGGTCGCCAAAAAGCATCCGATGCTGGACGAGGTGCCGGTCGTGTTCATCATCCCGCAGGACGGCCTGGCGCAGCTGCCGGCCGATCTGCACGACAAGGTGATGGCCGCCTGCAGAGGCGCGCTCGCCGACTTCAAGGTGCCGCGCGAGATCCGCTTTGTCGATGATATGCCGCGCTCGACCTTGGAGAAGGTGGCGAAGGCGGAGCTGCGGAAGATGCTGGGGTGACGCGCCCTCGAGCGCGTCAGCCGATCCCCACCGCCACCGGGCGGAATGCCTGCAGCAGTTGCTGGTCGACCTTGTCGCCCATCTCTTCCATCATCGTGAACGCCTTCAGCCGCGTATAGGGCACGCGGTAGGAGCGGTTCTCGACCAGCGCCGCATAGATGTCGACGATGGTGGTCAGCCGCACGATGTCGGAGATCTCTTTGCCGGTCAGCCCGTCGGGGTAGCCGGTGCCGTCCAGGAATTCATGGTGGTGCAGCACCACGTCGAGCATTTCCGGCGGGAAACCGCCGGACGTCAGCAGCGCCTCATGGCCGCGGCGCGGATGCGCGCGGACGGTGGCGCGCTCCTCCTCGGTCAGGCCATCGGGCTTGTCGAGGATGGACAGCGGAACGAAGGCCTTGCCGACGTCGTGCAGCAGCGCTGCGCGGGCGAGCCGGCGCTGGTCGTCCTCGCGCATGCCGAGATGCTGGGCGAAGGCGACCGCAAAGCCGGTCACGAACAGGCAGTGGCGGTAGCTCGAATGGTGGTGGCAGCCGACCGTGGTCAGCCACTCGCGCAGCGACGAGTGCTTGATCGCCTTGAGGATCTTCGTCTCCGCCTGGACGATGTCGTCGAATTTCAGCGGCTGGCCGGCCGGCAGCTTCTCGAACATCTTGACCATCACCGCATGCGCGGCCTCGACGCCGCGGTTCAGGCTCTTGCCGCGGTCGGTCTCGTCATAGTCGCTGGCATCGGGAAAGGCGGCGCGGATGCGCTGCAGGATGCCCTGCGCGTCGAACGGCCGCCAGATCGTGTCGGTGGCGCCGAGCGCCCAGGCCTGCATGGCGCCGTGATGCAGCGCGTCCGCCAGCACGAACAGCCGCGGCATCTCGCGATAGGCCTCGCTGCGCAGCTTGTTGCGCACCATCTGCACGCTTTCCGGCGAGCGCAGATTGATGTCGACGACGACGCCGGCGAGTTGATCGGGCTTGTCGGGGATTTCCGCGGTGGTGACCGTCTCGACGTCGCCGACGGATTGCAGGATGGTGGCGAGCTCGCTGCTGTTGTCGGTCCGGTCGGACGCGAGCAGCAGGCGGCGTTTTGGCGAAGTCTTGTTGGCGGAAGCGGACATTGAACCCCTCGGGTCACGCGTAGCAGTGCTGGCCACAGGCTATCCGAGGATGCGTTCTCCCTAGCTTAAGGGGCGTCGTGAACGACGACTTGCCGCGATTGCTAAAAGTTTAGGGATCGGTGGCCGCCACAAAAAAATCCGCCGGGGAAAACCCCGGCGGATCGTTGTGTTCGCGATATCGGCGAACGTTTACGCCTTCATCGACGCCTTCACCGCCGCCGCCGTGATCGGCAGCGCGCGGACGCGGGCGCCGCAGGCGTTGAAGATGGCGTTGCCGATGGCAGGCGCGACCACCGTCACCGCCGGCTCGCCGACGCCGGTCGGCTTGTCGCCATTGGCGATGACGTTGACCGCCACCTCCGGCATCTGGCTCATCCGCAGCGGCGTGTAGGTGTCGAAGTTGGTCTGCTCGATGCCGCCATCCTTCAGCGTCGCCTTCTCATACATGGCGAGCGAAAGGCCCCACAGCGCCGCGCCCTCGACCTGGGCCCGGATGTTGTCGGGATGCACCTGCATGCCGACGTCGGTGGCCACGGTCAGCTTCTTGACCTTGACCTCGCCCGACGACGCCACCGCGACATGGGCGACGCAGGCGGTCCAGCTTGCGGTCGCCCGTTCCTGCGACGACACGCAGGCCACGCCCATGCCCTCGCCCTTCGGCAACTTGGTCGGTGCCGTAGCCGGCCATGCCCATCGCCGCGAGCAGGGTGTTGCGCAGGCGTTGCGCGCCACCGTCGTTCTTGCCTGCGCCGTCGAGCAGCGAGATGCGCAGCTGCGCCGGATCCTTGCCGGTCGCCGTTCGCGATCTCGTCGATCATGCTCTCGATAGCCCAGAAGGTCCAACCGGGGGCCACCGAGCGCAGCTGACCGGACGGGGTGGCGTTGTGCGCCATCTCGTTCTTGATCGCCCGCACATAGTGGTTGGGCACGGTGTAGAAGAAGTCCGACCCGTTCACCGTGAAGGCGTCGAGCGGACCCTTCTTGTCGACCGACGGCGACAGGAAATCGGGAATTCCCCAGCGCTGGGTCGGCCATGCCGAGACGACGTCGTGGGCCGAGCGCGACGATCTTGCCGTCGCCGTCCACGCCGGCCTTGATCTTCTGGTAGGTGAGCGGACGCGAGAAATCCATCGTCATGTCGTTCTCGCGCGAGTAGATCACCTTGACCGGCTTGCCGACGGCCTTGGCCGCCTGCACCGCCGGCACCATCATGTCGGCGTCGAGACGCCGGCCGAAGCCGCCGCCCAGCCACATCTGGTGCATCACCACGAACTTCGGATCGATTCCGGCGGCACCCGCCGCAATCGCGCCGGAGCGCGTCGCGAACTGGTTGCCGGAATAGATGTGCAGGATGTCGCCCTTGAACTCCGCGGTGGCGTTCATCGGCTCCATCGGCGCGTGGATGTTGATGCTGGTGGTGTATTCCGCCTCCAGCGTCTTCGCCGCCGTGCCGAAGGCCGCGGCCGGATCGCCGTCCTTGACGAAGTACTGTCCGGAATCGGCGAGCCCTTGCAGCCGTTTTGCTTCGTCGACCAGCGACTCGCTGGACAGCTTCGCATTCGGTCCGCCGTCATAGCTGATCTTCAACGCCTCGGCCGCCTTCTTGGCGCTGGCGAAGTTGCTGGCGACCGCCACGACCCAGCCGGATGTCGTTCCGGTCTTGTCGTCGAGGGTGACGGCCTTGAGGAAGCCCGGCACCTTCTTCGCCGCGCTGTCGTCGACCGATTTCACGGTGGCGCCGAAGCGCACCGGCGGCGTGACGACCGCGCCATAGGCCATGCCCGGCAGCATGACGTCGATGCCGTATTTGGCCGTGCCGTTGCTCTTGGAGGGGATGTCGAGCTGCGGCACCGAGACGCCGACCAGCGTGTACTGGTCCGGGGTCTTCAGCTTGAGCGCCTTGAGCTCGTCCGGCGTGAAGGTCTTGGTGGCCTTGCCGCTCTTGACGATGTCGGCAAAGCTCATCGACTTCTTCGACTTGGGATGCGAGATCGCGGAATCGCGCACCACGAGTTCGCCCGGCCGGCACGCCCATCGCGGCGCTGGCGGCTTCCGTCAACGCCATCCGTCCGGCGGCGCCGGCGCGGCTCATCGCATCGAAGTTCATCATGGTCGACCAGCTGCCGCCGGTGATCTGCGCGCCCAGCACGGGGTCGTTGAACTTCGGATCGTTGGAGGCGAGCTGCACCCGCATGTCGCTCCACTTCGCGCCGAGTTCTTCGCAGACGATCTGCGCCATGGTGGAGGCGATGTGCTGGCCCATGTCGGCCTTGCCGCAGGTCACGGTGACGAGGCCGTCGGGCGCGATCGAGTACCAGACGCTGGGGTCGAAGCTGGAGGGCGCGGCAAGCGCCTGGTCCGCGCCGAGCAGGCCGGGCACGGCGGAATAGCCGAGCGCGAGGCCGGCGGTCGCCGACGGTGCCGACGAGGAACGAGCGGCGGCTGAGATCGGTGGACACGTTGCCGGTGGGTTTCACGTGCTTATTCATGTGGGCCTCCGCTCGGTGCCGGCGTTGGAAGCCGTGCGCATGTCGGCGGCGGCGCGCATGATCGCCTTCTGGATCCGTGAATAGGTCATGCAGCGGCAGAGATTGCCGTCCATGTGCGCGACCACTTCTTCCTTGGTCGGATTGGAATTCTTCGCAAGCAGCGAGGCTGCCTGCATGATCTGCCCGGACTGGCAGTAGCCGCATTGCGGCACCTGCTCGAGGATCCAGGCCTTCTGCAGCGGATGATCGCTCTTGGGGGCAAGCCCCTCGATGGTGGTGATCTTCTTGCCGACAGCGTCGCTGACGGATGTCTGGCAGGAGCGCACGGCCTCGCCGTTGACGTGAACGGTGCAGGCGCCGCACAGACCGGCGCCGCATCCGAACTTGGTGCCTGTCATCTGCAATTGTTCGCGGATGACCCAGAGCAGCGGCGTATCGTTGGCCGCTTCGACGGACACACTCCGTCCGTTGATATTCAGGTTGGGCATTTCCTCTCCCCTGCCGGTGTACGAGGCCGCTTACGGCGGCTCCTCACTTTCGGGATCGCTGGCGGCCCACCGGGTAAGCGGCCAGTTGGCGCGCAGCATGATACCGATCCGGCTTAGAGGCAATGCAATTTGGAATTGATCGAAGGAGAAATTATTTTCGCCGCCTCCGCCCTTGTGCATTGCGGCAGGTTATGCGGTGCGCGCCCATCCAAATTCGGCTGGCGTGGGCGTCCTCCCTCATTTCCGCAATTCTCAATCCGTGCCCCGGTCGCGCTAAGCTGGCCGGCAGATCAAGATGAGGAAGCGCAATGCCCAAGCTCAATCGCGACGGGGTGAACATCTATTATGAGGTTCATGGCAGCGGCCCACCGCTGATCCTGACCCACGGCTACTCATCGACCTCGGGCATGTGGCAGGGGCAGATTGCGGCGCTTTCGCGGCACTACACGCTCGTGCTCTGGGACATGCGCGGCCACGGCCAGTCCGACTATCCGGAGAACCCGGCCGCCTACAGCGAAGCGCTGACGGTCGCCGACATCGCTGCGCTGCTCGACGCCGTCGGCGCCGAGAAGGCGGTTGTCGGCGGGCTGTCGCTGGGCGGCTACATGTCGCTGGCCTTCTATCGCAGCCATCCTGAGCGGGCGCGCGCGCTCTTGATCATCGACACCGGCCCCGGCTTCAAGAAGGACGATGCGCGCGATGGCTGGAACAAGCGCGCGCACGAGACGGCCGACCGTTTCGACCGCGAGGGCCTTGCCGTGCTGAAGTCGATGAGCGCCGAGCGCGCCAACGTCACCCATCGCGACGCATACGGGCTGGCGAAGCGCCGCGCGCGGCATGCTGACCCAGCGCGATGCCAGCGTGATGGAGACCTTGCCTGTTATCAAGGTGCCGTCGCTGGTCGTGGTCGGCGCCGACGATACGCCGTTCCTGGCGGCGTCCGACTACATGGCGGCAAAAATCCCCGGCGCGGAGAAGGTGGTGATCCCGGCCGCCGGCCACGCCGCCAATATCGACCAGCCCAAGGCGTTCAATGATGCGGTGCTGGCGTTTCTGGACCGGCTCGACGGCAGGCAACCGCAGAGGGCGGCGTCATGATGCGCGCGCTCGCAGCATCCTTGTTGCTGGCTGCGGCTACGCCGGTTTTGGCGCAAAGCCCCCCGCCGGCCGGCGGCCCCTATCCGCCGCCCTTCACCGCAACGCTCTCCAACAACGTGCCGCTGGCCTATGGCATGAGCGCGGATCAAGCAGCTTTCGCGCTCGGCGTTCCCCTCAATTATGTCCGCGGCCTTCCCGGTGACGAGATCTTCCTCGCCTTCCGTGGCTACGGCGGCAGCGGCTTGTTTCCGAAGCGCGACCGGCTCTATCTGCAATTCCGCAAGGGCCGGCTTGCCGGCTGGAAGGGCGACTGGGGCCATAACTGGATGTGGCAGTAACCACCTCGCCTCTCTCACCCGATCATAACGACAACCCAAACCAAGGATGGATGACCCGTGGGAAAAGATATCACTCTGACTGCATCGGACGGTTTCAAGTTCGGCGGCTATCGCGCCGATCCCGCAGGCACGCCCGAAGGGCGCCATCGTGGTGATCCAGGAGATCTTTGGCGTCAATCACCACATCCGCTCGGTCTGCGACCGTGTCGCCGCCGCGGGCTATGTCGCGATCGCGCCGTCGATCTTCGATCGCACCCAGCCGAATTTCCAGTGCGGCTACACGCCGGATGAAATCGCCAATGCGCGCACATTCATCGCCAATCCGGACTGGCCCGCGATGCTGCGCGACACCCAGGCTGCGATCGATGCCGCCAAGGGCAATGGACCGATCGGCATCGTCGGCTTCTGTCTCGGCGGCAGCATCGCCTATGCCGCCGCGACAAAACTGTCTGGTCTATCGGCCGCGGTCGGCTATTACGGCGGCGCCGTCATCCGCTTTGCCGACGACAAGCCGCAAGTGCCGACGCAACTGCATTTCGGCGAGAAGGATGCCGGCATCCCCCTGACCGATGTCGAGACCATCAAGTCGAAGCGGCCGGAGGTCGAGGTCTACATCTATCCCGGCGCGCAGCACGGCTTTCATTGCGACGAGCGCGCCAGCTACGACAAGGCCAGCGCCGAGATCGCCTGGCCGCGCAGCCTGGAATTTTTCGCCAAGCACATGAAGTGAGCGCGGCTCGCGCATCTCTCGTCGTCATTCCGGGACGCGTCCCTTGGCGCGGGCCCGGAATCGATACTCCGTAACGGTTATTGTCGAAAGACGCGTGGCCGCCCTTCCCCTCAAACCAGAGCCACTCGTGGTTATGGATTCCGGGCTCGCGACTTCGTCGCGCCCCGGAATGACGGAGAAGGCTAGAACCAGCGCTCGCCGACCAGCACGGTATCGCCGGGACTGATCGGCGTGCCCGGCGGCACCACGACGCGCGAGGTGCCGCCGCCATCGGTGTGGGTGATGGTGACGCGGTCCTTGCGCGCGCGCGGCGAGAAGCCGCCGGCGATCGCCACCGCACTTTCGACGGTCATGTTCGGCACATAGGGATACTGGCCGGGAGCCTGCACTTCGCCGAGGATGAAGAAGGGCCGGTAGGACTCGACCTCGACCGCGACCGAAGGCTCGCGGATGAATCCGTTGCGCAGGCGCGCGCCGATGTCGGCGGCAAGGCCCTGCGGCGTGCGGCCGCGCGCCGGCACCGAGCCGATCAGCGGCATCGTGATGGTGCCGCCGGCGCTGATCGAGTAGGTGTTGGTGAGGCCTTCCTGGCCATAGACCACGATGCGCAGTCTGTCGCCGGCATCGAGATGATAGGGCACGTCGTAAGGCGCGGGCGCCGGCGCTGCATAGGCGACGGGAACGGCGGCGGGTGCGCCGGCGACGACAACGGGCGCAGGTCCGGCATAGGCAATGCTGTCGAGGGTCGGCTGAGGGGCGACAGCCACGGGCGCAGTCCGGCGCATGCAGCCCGACAGCGCAAGCGCAGTCATGGCGGCGATGATCGGCAGACGAAACGCGCGCGCAACCCGCACCGGAGCCATCCCTCAAAGCGAGACAGCCCTAGTTTTGCACCGGTTATGGTTAACAAATGGTGTGAGAGGGCAACTCCATCTCCCTGCGCTTGCGGGGAGATGGCTGGGATGAGGGGCGGCGAAAAATTCGGTCCATCGAGGCCGCGGAGACCCCCCTCACCCGGATTGCTTCGCAATCCGACCTCTCCCCGCAAAGAGCGGGGCGAGGTGAAGAAAGTCAGGCGGCGTTGACGCCGACGCCGATCGGGCACGACACGCCGGTGCCGCCGAGACCGCAATAGCCTGCCGGATTCTTGGCGAGGTATTGCTGATGATAGTCCTCGGCAAAGTAGAACGGACCGCTCGCGGCGATCTCGGTGGTGATGGTGCCGAGGCCTTTTGCGGAAAGCGCTTTCTGGTAGGCCGCCTTCGAGGCTTCCGCGGCCTTCTTCTGCGCGTCGCCAAAGGTGTAGATCGCCGAGCGATATTGCGTGCCGACGTCGTTGCCCTGGCGCATGCCCTGGGTCGGGTTGTGATTTTCCCAGAACGTCTTCAGCAGCTTTTCGTAGGGGATCTTCTTCGGGTCGAACACGACCAGCACCACTTCGGTGTGGCCGGTCTGGCCGGAGCAGGTCTCTTCATAGGTCGGGTTCGGCGTGATGCCGCCGGCATAGCCGACCGCGGTCGTGAAGATGCCTTCGCCCAGCTCCCAGAATTTTCGCTCCGCACCCCAGAAGCAGCCGAGCCCGAACACGGCTTGCTCGAGACCTTCGGGATATGGCGGCTGCAAGGCGCGGCCGTTGACGAAATGGCGCGTCGCGGTCGGGATCGGCGTGGCGCGGCCCGGCAAAGCCTCTTTCGCGCTCGGCAGCGCGGTGGTCTTGCGCATGAAAAACATGGATTACCTCCAGGCGGGACTAGGCAGGACTCTTGGCCGGGGCCAAAACGGCCCGGCGGCGTGACCTCATATATATGTCTTTACGGCAGGCTTGGCAGTCCCGTTACGGCGGGAGGCTCCCGGGTCAGTCCCGGGAATAGCCGATCAGGGGTTTGCGCGGGCGGAACAGGATCATCAGCACGATGCCCAGAATGCCCATGACGGCAAAGACCGGCTGGTCCAGCACCACCTTGACCACGCTGTTCCAAAGCCAGGGCACGTTGGCCTCGACCCAGGTGCGGAAGGACTGCTGGCTGGACTGATGGATATCGTTCCAGAACTGGCCGAACCGGGTGAAGCGCAGGTTCTGGTCGGCCACCCAGCGGGCGCCGTCATAGACCACGAAGATGAATCCGCCGGCCAGCAGCAACAGACCGATAAGACGGAAAAAACTGCGGATCATGCATCACCCTGATATCGCAAGCGCCCCTGAAATGCCGTCAGGCAATACCGGGGCGGTTCGAGAAATTCAACCTCTTCAGCACCTTATGGGCGGCTCCCGGAGGCACCGCAGGGCCATTTGCCGGTCTGGAAAGCGTTGACGCTTGCCAGTACGCCCTCTATAAGACCGGCCAATGGCGGCGGGCGCAATCCCGCCGCCGCTGTTCTTTGAGCGACGCCGCGCCTTGTGAGCATGAACTGCTCCGGCCCCGGCATTCGCCAGAGAATACCGGAACACAGATCAGCGTCGATTGCGAGATTGGAGCGCCGGGGCAGCAAAGCCCGGCCAGCCGCGGTCGGTACCTCGTAGGGATATTTGAAGAGATGGCCAATACCACTTCCGCCAAGAAGGCGACCCGCAAGATTGCCCGCCGCACCGTCGTCAACAAGGCGCGCCGGACCAAGCTGCGCAGTGCGGTGCGCACCGTCGAGGAAGCGATCAAGAGCGGCGATCGCAATGCGGCGGCCACGGCGATGAAGCACGCCGAGCCGGAACTGATGAAGGCGGCGCAGCACAACATCATCCACCGCAACAATGCGAACCGTAAGGTCTCGCGCCTGACGCATCAGATCGCCAAGCTCGGCAAATGAGCCGCAGGTGAGCTGAAGCGTCGAACTGACAAAAAAAGAAATTCGTCAAAGGCCCGGTTCGCCGGGCCTTTCTTTTTGCTGATGCGCTTTTGTCGCGTCCTCGATTGCTCCCCGACAAGACGCGTGACATATTTGGCGCAGCGAAGTTCTCCGGCGACGATTGAAACTCCCGTAGTTCTACGAGTTCCGCCCGTTGCGGTGCGGTTTTGCGCATGTGCGAGAAAGCCGTGTGCCGCAAGCCTAACATGAAGCGAGAACTTCGGTGCGGCCGTGGGTTACCCGAAAAAACAATCGCGAAAAACTTCGTCTCGCTAACCACTTATCCACATAGCGACCGCGAGCAGTTTGAAAATCGCCTTGCGAAGCAGCGAACGTGAAAATTTTGCGAAGATTTTTTGCGAGTGCTGCCCGATTTGTCACACGCAGGAATCTACGCGACGATTCAAACACTTTGTTTCCACGTCACAGCGTGCAGCCTTGCAACACTTGCGAAGAGTCGCTGCCTCCGTGGGATTCCGTGATTGTCAGAACGGCACCATCTGGTAGTTATTAAATCGCTCGCGGCGTTCTGCGGTTTTCCAGACCAGCGCGGTTTGAGGACCCTGAGCGGACGTGCAAATCGGCGGCGGTGTGCGCGTAGCGACGCTTTCCAAGCGATGCTGGGTTCGTAAACTCATAGCAATATGAGAACGGCTGTCCTGTGTTCAAATTTCTCCCGAGCGCTTTGCGCGCTTCGAACGAGAAAAGACGCACCGGACCAAAGCAGCAGCGGAGGAACGCGAAGCCTGGAGGCGGGTTGAAAGGGATCGACCCGGTTTGGAAC
Source organism: uncultured Alphaproteobacteria bacterium (assembly GCA_963726865.1). Lineage (GTDB taxonomy): Bacteria > Pseudomonadota > Alphaproteobacteria > Rhizobiales > Xanthobacteraceae > Bradyrhizobium. Next base: position 25,962 of record CAVSEE010000027.1, read on the forward strand.
TGAACGGACTGAGGTACGCGGCGTAGCGGCGCCGGACATTTCGATGTTCGGCTGCGGCGGACTGAAGTTTATCACTGGCGACAGAACAACTCGCCGCGACATGTCGCGGTGGGAGGGGGAGGCATCATGCTATACGGAATCAGCGCAGCATTGAACCAAATGCATTTTTCGAACGACTCCGTAGTTGCCAACTACTCCAGCTCTTATTCTTCCCAGTTCCACACGCGTGCTCCGGACAGACCGTTGAGTACGCGCTGACCTCGCGAAGCGATTTTTTCTTTTCAGTGGATGAAATAGGGCGCGCGGCATTTTCGCCGCATGGCCGATCTATGCCCTGAACAAGTTGAAAGTCGTTTTTCTGCTCGAGGTCACGCCGTGCGGCATCAAACATGCACGGCGATTTCACATCACACATTCCTCTTGAGAAAAGTTTTCGAACAATGACAAACACAAGCACGGAACAGGATCGCTGGTCGCGGGTCAAAGGCAGGTTGCGGTCGAGCGTCGGCGAGGACGTCTATTCAAGCTGGTTCGCCAGGATGGACCTGGAAAGAGTGCAGCAGGAAAGTGTCCGCCTCTCGGTACCCACGACATTCCTCAAGAGCTGGATCCAGGCCCACTACGCCGAGCGCGTGCTCTCCTGCTTCCAGGCCGAGATGCCCGAGGTGCACCGGATCGAGCTCACCGTGCGCTCCTCGATGCGCCCCGCGCTGCCGATAGCGGAAGCCCCGGTGGCCGCGGAACCGCGGCGCGACATGCCGCGGGAGAGCCGGCCCCCGGTCGAACTGCGCGCGGTCGCGACCGCGCCGGTCTCCGCCAGCCATGACGCGCTCGGCGGTTCCCCGCTCGATCCGCGCCTGACCTTTGCAAGCTTCGTCGTCGGACGCTCCAACACGCTGGCGCATGCCGCCGCGCGGCAGGTCGCCGAAGGACGCCGCGGCGATGCCGTGATGTTCAACCCGCTCTACATCCACGCCGGCGTTGGCCTCGGCAAGACGCACCTGCTGCAGGCGGTGACCTGGGCCGGCAACGCGGGGAACGAGCGCAAGGTGCTCTACCTCACCGCGGAAAAATTCATGTACGGCTTCGTCGCCGCGCTGAAGACCCAGACGGCGCTTGCTTTCAAGGAAGCGCTGCGCGGCATCGACGTGCTCGTGATCGACGATCTGCAGTTCCTGCAGGGCAAGTCGACGCAGGCCGAATTCTGCCACACGCTGAACGCGCTGATCGACGCCGGCCGCCAGGTCGTGATCGCGGCCGACCGGCCGCCGTCGGACCTCGAAAGCCTCGACGACCGCGTGCGCTCGCGGCTGGCCGGCGGCCTCGTGGTGGAAATGGGCTCGCTCGGCGAGGAGCTGCGGCTCGGCATTCTGAAGTCGCGCGTCGCCGCGGCCCGCGCCCATCATGCGAGCTTCGACGTGCCGGAGCAGGTGCTGGATTATCTGGCGCGCGCCATCACCCATAACGGCCGCGACCTCGAAGGGGCGATCAATCGCCTGCTCGCGCACTCCAAGCTCAACAGCCAGCCGGTGACGCTGGAGATGGCCGAGCGCGAGGTGCGCGACCTGATCCGGCCGCAGGAACCCAAGCGGATCAAGATCGAGGACATCCAGCGCGTGGTGGCGCGGCAATATAATGTCAGCCGCTCCGACCTGTTGTCCTCGCGGCGCACCGCCAATGTGGTGCGGCCCCGGCAGGTCGCGATGTACCTTGCCAAGACGCTGACCTTGCGTTCCCTCCCCGAGATCGGCCGGCGCTTCGGCGGCCGCGACCACACCACGGTGCTGCACGCCGTGCGCAAGATCGAGGCACTGGTCGCCAGGGACACGGCGCTGTCCGAAGAGGTCGAATCGCTGAAGCGCCAGCTGCAGGAATGAGCTGCATTCCGGCCCTTCCCTGCAACCTCCGGGGACGGGCCGGAAATCCGCTGCAAAACGCGGAAAACAGCACGTCTTTCCCTTGAATTTGCGGCCCTTCCGCGCCACCTTGCGGTCCCCTCGGGGGTTTGGTCAAATCTCGCATTGACCGGGCTCTTCGGGTCTCCAAAATGCCGCGGCGCGCCTATTGGCCGCCCGGCTTTTCCATCTCAGGGATCGGGCGGATATTGCTATGAAGGTTACCGTCGAGCGCGCGCAGCTCCTGAAATCGCTGGGCCACGTGCATCGTGTGGTCGAGCGGCGCAACACCATCCCGATCCTCGGCAACGTGCTGGTCCGCGCCGAAAGCGCGAAACTTTCCCTGAAGGCGACCGATCTCGACCTCGAGGTGACGGAGACGCTCGCGGCCGAAAGCGGAACCGGAGGTTCCACCACCGTGCCCGCGCACATGTTCTACGACATCGTGCGCAAGCTGCCCGACGGCGCCCAGATCGTGCTGGAAGGCGACGGCGACCGCTCGGTGCTGGCGATCCGCGCCGGCCGATCGCGCTTCACGCTGCAGACGCTGCCGGAGAGCGATTTCCCGGATCTGGCGGCCAGCGACATGACGCATTCGTTCACGCTGCCCGCCGCCGAGCTGAAGCGGCTGATCGACCGCTCGCAATTTGCGATCTCGACCGAAGAGACCCGCTATTACCTCAACGGCATCTATCTGCACACCGCAGGGAGCGCCAAGGCGCAGACCCTGCGCGGCGTCGCCACCGACGGCCATCGCCTGGCGCAGATCGATCTTCCCTTGCCGAAGGGCGCTTCCGGCATGCCCGGCGTGATCGTGCCGCGCAAGACCGTCGGCGAAGTGCAGCGCCTGATCGAGGACACCGAGGCCGAAGTCGGCATCGAGCTGAGCCAAGGAAAAATCCGCTTCACCATCGGCAATGTGGTGCTGACCTCGAAACTGATCGACGGCACCTTCCCGGACTACGGCCGCGTCATTCCGCAGGGCAACGACAAGGAACTGGTCGTCGACAAGAAGGATTTCGAAGCCGCGGTCGACCGTGTCTCCACGATCTCCAGCGAGCGCGGCCGCGCGGTCAAGCTGGCGCTCTCCGCCGGCAAGCTGGTGCTGTCGGTGACCAATCCGGATTCCGGCAGCGCCACCGAAGAGCTCGAAGTCGAGTACGCCTCCGACCCGCTCGATATCGGCTTCAACTCGCGCTATCTGCTCGATATCGCCGCCCAGATCGAGGGCGAGGTGGCGGTCTTGAAGCTCGCCGATCCCGGCTCGCCGACGCTGGTGCAGGATCGCGACAACAAGGGCGCGCTCTACGTGCTGATGCCGATGCGGGTGTGATCAACCGCGCGCCCATCGCACATGGCCCTGCCCGTCTCCCTCTCGGGGAGAGGGTGAAGACGAGAGCCGCTCGCGTAGCTCAAGCCATGACCCCCTCCCGCATCCATCGCCTGTCGCTGACGCATTTCCGCAATTATCGCGCGGCGACGATTAGCCGCGCGCGGCGATGTCGTGGCGCTGGTCGGGCCGAACGGCGCCGGGAAAGACCAATTGCCTGGAGGCGATCTCGTTTCTCTCGCCCGGCCGCGGCCTGCGGCGCGCGACGCTGGAGGATGTCGCCGACAACCAGGGCGACGGCTCCTGGGCGGTGTCCGCCGAGGTCGAAGGCGCGCTGGGACTGGCCACGCTCGGCACCGGCATCGACGCCCCGCAGGGCGAAGCCAACGGCACGACGCGCCGCTGCCGCATCGACCGCGAGCCGGTGGGCTCGGCCACCGCCTTTGGCGATCATCTGCGCATGGTGTGGCTGACGCCGGCGATGGACGGCCTGTTCATGGGTGCGGCCTCCGAACGCCGGCGTTTCTTCGATCGCCTCGTGCTCGCCATCGACAGCGAACATTCCAGCCGCGTCTCCGCCCTGGAGCGCTCGCTGCGCTCGCGCAACCGCCTGCTGGAGGTGCGAAATTACGACGATCACTGGTGTGACGCCATCGAGCGCGAGACCGCCGAGCTTGCGGTCGCCGTCGCCGCCACGCGCGGTCAGACGCTGATCAGGCTGGCCGAGATGTTGCGCTCGCGCGGCGCCTCATCGCCGTTTCCGTCCGCCGGGATCGCGCTCGACGGCTGGATGGAGAATGCGCTCGTCGGCGAGACCGCCACGGCGGTGGAGGACCGCTACCGCGAGACTCCTGCGCGCCAGCCGCGCCCGCGACGCCGCGGCCGGACGCACGCTGGACGGCCCGCATCTCACCGACCTGCAGGTCGTCTACGCCCCGAAAAACATGCCGGCACGCGATGCCTCGACCGGCGAGCAGAAGGCGCTGCTGATTGGCCTCGTGCTGGCGCACGCCAGTCTGGTGGCGGAGATGACCGGCATCGTGCCGCTGCTGCTGCTCGACGAAGTCATCGCGCATCTCGATCCGAACCGGCGCAAGGCGCTGTTCGATGAACTCGCCAAGCTCGGCGCGCAGGTCTGGATGACCGGCGCGGACCCTGCGGCGTTCGCCGAGATCGGCGCAGCGGGCGAAGTGTTCGACGTCGAGGCCGGAAAGATCGCGCGGCGCAGCTGATCATTTCGAATTTCCGGCAAGCTGCGGCGCCACAGCTGAACGACCACACCGGCACCGCAAAACCCACCGCTTGAGCCCACGGAATCAGGGCTCGAATCGCGGTTTTTTGACACTCCAGAATCGGCCTTTGGCGGACTTGAAAAAGCAGCAAAAAATCCCATTTATTCAATAGCTTGCGAACCGAGACTTTGCGCTAGGCGCAACGCCTCTTTCGTGGCACAAATAGCGCGATTCAGCGCCTCGTTTTGCGCAGCTGATTCGACCCATCTCTCAAGGCCTGACATGACAGAACCTGCCCGGCAGCCCATCGCCGACACCGAGCAATCCATTCCCGCTGAGTATGGTGCGGAGTCGATCCGGGTATTGAAAGGCCTCGATGCCGTTCGCAAGCGGCCGGGCATGTATATCGGCGACACCGATGACGGTTCCGGCCTGCATCACATGGTCTACGAGGTCGTCGACAACGCGATCGACGAGGCGCTGGCGGGTCACGCTACCGCGGTGGAAGTCATCCTCAATGCCGACAATTCGGTAACGGTGCGCGACGACGGCCGCGGCATTCCCGTCGACATTCACAAGGGCGAAGGCATCTCGGCGGCCGAGGTGATCATGACCCAGCTGCACGCCGGCGGAAAGTTCGACCAGAACTCCTACAAGGTTTCCGGCGGACTGCATGGCGTCGGCGTGTCCGTCGTCAACGCGCTGTCGAGCAAGCTCGCGCTCAAGGTCTGGCGCGACGGCAAGGAACACTACATCGAATTCGCCCATGGCGACGCGGTGGCGCCTCTGAAGGAGGTCGGCGAGGCCAACGGCAAGCGCGGCACGGAAGTAACGTTCCTCGCATCGACCGAAACGTTCACCAACGTCGAGTATGATTTCGCGACCCTGGAGCACCGGCTGCGCGAGCTCGCCTTCCTCAATTCAGGCGTCAATATCCTGCTGTCCGACCAGCGCCACGCGGTCGAGAAGCGCGAGGCGATGCGCTACGACGGCGGCGTCGAGGAGTTCGTCAAATATCTCGACCGCAACAAGAAGGCGATCGTGCCCGCGCCGATCATGGTGCGCACCGAGATGAACGGCATCGGCGTCGAGGCCGCGCTGTGGTGGAACGACAGCTACCACGAGAACGTGCTGTGCTTCACCAACAACATCCCGCAGCGCGACGGCGGCACCCATCTGGCCGGCTTCCGCGGCGCGCTGACCCGCCAGGTCACCAGCTATGCCGAAGCCAACGCCAAGCGCGACAAGATCGCGCTGACCGGCGACGATTGCCGCGAGGGCCTCACCGCCGTGCTCTCGGTGAAGGTGCCGGATCCCAAGTTTTCGTCGCAGACCAAGGACAAGCTGGTGTCCTCGGAAGTGCGGCCCGTGGTCGAGAACGTCATCAACGAGGCGCTGGCCGCCTGGTTCGAGGAGCATCCGACCGAGGCCAGGACCATTGTCGGCAAGGTGGTGGAAGCCGCAGCCGCCCGCGAGGCGGCGCGAAAAGCGCGCGAGCTGACCCGGCGCAAGGGCGCGCTCGACTACGCCTCACTGCCCGGCAAGCTCGCCGACTGCCAGGAAAAGGATCCCGCCAAGTCGGAACTGTTCATCGTCGAGGGCGACTCGGCCGGCGGCAGCGCCAAGCAGGGCCGCAACCGCGAATTCCAGGCCGTGCTGCCGCTGCGCGGCAAGATCCTCAATGTCGAGCGCGCGCGCTTCGACAAGATGCTGAGCTCCGAGCAGATCGGAACCCTGATCACCGCGCTCGGCACCGGCATCGGCCGCGACGATTTCGACCTCACCAAGCTGCGCTACCACAAAATCATTCTGATGACCGACGCCGACGTCGACGGCGCGCATATCCGCACGCTGCTGCTGACGTTCTTCTTCCGGCAGATGCCGTCGCTGATCGAGGGCGGCTATCTCTATATCGCGCAGCCGCCGCTCTACAAGGTGACGCGCGGCAAGTCCGAGCAGTACCTGAAGGACGAGCGCGCGCTGGAAGACTATCTCATCAATACCGGACTCGACGATTGCGTGTTCAAGGCCGCTTCCGGCGAGGAGCGGAGCAGCCAGGACTTGCGTGCGCTGGTCGAGGACGCCCGCGTGATCCGCAACGTGCTGCGCAACCTGCACAGCCGCTACAATCGCAAGGTGGTCGAACAGGCGGCGATTGCCGGCGTGCTCCGGCCGAAGATTTTCGGCGACCTTCCCAAGGCAACCGCTGCCGCCGATTACATTGCGAGGCGCCTCGACGCGCTGGCCGATGAGGTCGAGCGCGGCTGGACCGGACGCTTCGCCGAAGGCCAGGGTTTCGTGTTCGAGCGCACCGTGCGCGGCGTCAAGGACGTCGCCATCATCGACGACGCCCTGCTCGGCTCCGCCGATGCGCGCAAGCTGGATGAATATGCTCCCCGGCTTCAGGAAGCCTATGCGCGCCCGGGCCTGCTCCGACGCAAGGACAGCGAAACCCCGATTTACGGACCGATCGGCCTGTTCGAGGCGGTCACCGAAAGCGGCCGCAAGGGCATCACCCTGCAGCGCTACAAAGGCCTCGGCGAGATGAACCCCGGCCAGCTCTGGGAGACCACGCTCGACACCAACGAGCGCTCGCTGCTGCAGGTGAAGGTCAAGGAGGTCGACGAGGCCGACGACATCTTCACCAAGCTGATGGGCGACGTGGTTGAACCGCGCCGCGAATTCATTCAGGATAATTCGCTGAGTGCCAATGTCGACGTGTAGGGGTTGAGGGAAACAGCCGTGCCGCCCATTCAGTATATTGTAGAGGGCGGCCAGCGCCTTTCCGGTACGATCGAGCCCTCCGGCAACAAGAACTCGGCGCTGCCGATCATCGCGGCCGCGCTGCTCACCGAGCATCCCGTCACCCTCGACAATGTGCCGCGCATCCGCGACACCGAGACGCTGGTCGAACTGGTGCGCTCGGTCGGCGCGTCAGCCGAATGGCAGGCGCGCAACACGCTGCTCATCCACGCCAAGGACATTCGCGCCGCCGATCTCGACCCCGAACTGTGCGCGCGCATCCGCGCCTCGATCCTGCTCGCGGGTCCCCTGCTCGCCCGCTGCGGCGAAGTAGCGCTGCCGCCGCCCGGCGGCGACGTGATCGGCCGCCGGCGCCTCGACACGCATTTCCTCGCCTTCGAGCAGCTCGGCGCCACGGTCACCGCGACGCATCGCCTGGAATTCCGCGCCTCGCGCCTCAAGGGCGCCGACGTCTTCCTCGACGAGCCCAGCGTGACCGCAACCGAGAACGCGCTGGTCGCAGCCGTCGCCGCGCGCGGCACCACTTATCTGCGCAACGCCGCCTCCGAGCCGCATGTGCAGGATCTCGCGCATTTCCTGGTCAAGCTCGGCGCGAAGATCGAGGGTATCGGCACCAACACCATGGTGATCGAGGGCGGCGCGACGCTCGGCTCCGCGCGGCACACCATCGGCCCCGACCATATCGAGGTCGGCTCGCTGATCGGGCTCGCCGCCGTGACGCGCTCGGAGCTGCGCATTGCGCAAGGCCGGCGTCGAGCATCTGCGTTCGATCCGCATGGGATTCGAGCGGCTCGGCATCGTCTGCGGCGTCGAGGACGACGACCTCATCGTGCCCTCGAACCAGACCATGAAGATCCACGACGATTTCGGCGGCCACGTGCCGAAGCTGGAGGACCAGCCCTGGCCGGCCTTCCCGGCCGACCTGATGTCGATCGCCATCGTCACCGCCACGCAATGCGACGGCGTCATCCTGATGTTCGAGAAGATGTTCGAGTCCCGGATGTTCTTCGTCGACAAGCTGATCGCGATGGGCGGCCGTATCGTGCTGTGCGACCCGCACCGCGCCATCGTCGCCGGCCCCAGCCGGCTGCGCGGCTCGGCCATGACCTCGCCCGACATCCGCGCCGGCATGGCCATGCTGCTCGCCGCCGTCTGCGCCGAGGGCACCTCGACGATCAACAATGCCGACCAGATCGAGCGCGGCTACGAGCGGATCGAGGAGCGCCTCAACGCGCTCGGCGCCAAGATCACCCGGGTGCCGGAGCGGGTGCGCAGCTAAGCCACCTCGCCACGCACGTTCACCGCCACGATTTCGACCAGCGCGACTTATAGTTTTGCTCCATGACTGCCATCGACAAGATCGAGCGCGTGCCCGCGGCGGCAGCGCCGGAAAATCATCTGACCGTCGAGCTGTGGGAGACCATCCGTCTCTCCGCGCCGATGGCGCTGACGCAGCTCGGCCAGATCGCGATGATGACCACCGACCTCGCCTTCATCGGTCGGCTCGGCGATGAGGCCGTGGCGGCGGCGGCGCTCGGCCATACCGTGTTCTTCGTCTGCTTCACGTTCGGGCTCGGCCTCGTTGCCGCCGTCGCGCCGCTGGCGGCGCAGGCTTTTGGCGCGCGCGACCCGCGGCAAGTGCGTCGCGCCGTGCGCACCGGCCTATGGGTGGCGCTTATCGTGTCGATCCCGATCATGATCCTGCCGCTGTGGGGCGAGCAGATCCTGCTCGCGCTCGGCCAGGCGCCGAACGCCGCGCGGCTCGGCCAGCAATATCTGTTCGGCCTGGTCTGGGGCATCGCGCCGGCGCTGTGGTTCATCGCCATCAGAGGCTTCATGGGCGCGGTCAATCGGCCGGAGCCGGTGCTCTGGATCACGCTGGCCGCGGTGCCCGCCAACGCGTTGCTGGTGTATCTGCTGCTCTACGGCAATTGGGGTTTCCCGCGGCTCGGCCTGTTCGGCGCGGGGCTCGCCACCACCATCGTCAATATCGTCACGTTCCTCGCGTGCCTCTGGTTCGTGATGTGGCGCCGGCCGTTCAAAAAATATCACATTCTGGCGCGGCTCTGGCGCATCGACTGGCCGCTGATGCGGCAACTGGTGGCGCTCGGCACCCCGATCTCGCTGTCGATGCTGATGGAGTATGGGCTGTTCTCGGCCGCAGCGCTTTTGATGGGGCTGATCAGCACCACGGCGCTCGCCGCGCACCAGGTGGCGCTGCAGGTCACCGCGATCCTGTTCATGGTGCCGCTCGGCATCGGCATGGCCGCCACGGTGCGGGTCGGGCACGCCGTCGGGCGCCGCGATGCCGATGCGGTCAGACGCGCCGGCTATCTCGCGATGTGGCTCGGTATCGCGCTGGCCGCGCTGTTTACCCTCATCGTCATCGTCTGGCGCGTGGCGATTGCCGAACTGTTCTTCGGCCACGGCGCGACCGGCGCCGGCACCATTTCGCTCACGGCAATGCTGCTGGTGGTCGGCGCCACCTATTTCATCACCGACGGCATCCAGACCATCGTGGCCGGGGCGCTGCGCGGTCTCAACGATACCCGTGTCCCCCTCCTGTTTGCCGCCATCAGCTACTGGCTGATCGGATTCACGCTGGCCTGCGTGCTCGGCTTCAGGACCGAACTCGGGGCCGTCGGCGTGTGGATCGGCCTGTCCTGCGGCACGGCCGTGTATGCCGCCGCGCTGATCCTGCGCTTCCGCCGACTGGCCAACGAGTTCGGCGCATGACCGTCGAGGAGGTAGCGCCCGCGATCGATCCCGCCACGCTGCTCGCGGGCGCGCAGTTCATGGACGCGTATCGCCTCGAGGTCGACGGCGCAGCGCTCGACGCCCGCCAGGCCGCCATGCGGATGATGGCCCGCGCGCCACGCTGGGTGGACGCACTGGTGACCCTGCGCAACATCATCGTCGCGCCGTTCGGGCTGAAGACATCCGGCGCCACGGAGCGCATGCCGCGCGACATCATCGGCATTTTCCCCGTCGTCAGCGAGACGCCGGAGCGGCTCGTCGCAGGCTTCAACGACAAGCATCTCGATTTTCGCGTCGTGGTCGACGTCGCAACTTCCGGACAGCGGCAGAGCGTCACCGCCACCACGTTGGTGCTGACGCACAATTGGTTGGGGCGCATGTATCTCACCATCATCATGCCGTTTCACCGGCTGGTGGTCCGCGCCATGCTGCGGCAGGTGGCCGCCTGAAACCGGCCATGCATTGCCGCCAATAGACGCGTAACGCCGGCCATGCTTTTCTTGGGTACGCCAAAGCCGGGATGAATCATGACGCTGTCCGTCGACCTCTTCTATTCCTACCGCAGCCCCTACAGCTATCTGGCGCTACCCAGGATCATGCAGCTCGTCGCCGAATACGATCTCACGGTGAACCTGCGGCCGGTCTATCCGCTCGCCGTGCGGGTGCCCGGCTTCTTCAAGAGGACCAACCCGAAATTTCTCTCCTACGTCGCGCTCGACTCGACCCGTGTCGCCAAGCACGAGAACATCCCCTACGGCTTTCCTCGCCCCGATCCCATCGTGCAGGACAGAACGACGCTCGAAGTCGCCGCGCACCAGCCCTATATCCATCGCCTGACGCGGCTTGGCGCCGCGGCGCAGATCGAGGGCAAATCGCTGCCCTTCACCTATGCCATCACCAAACCGATCTGGGACGGCAGCGTCGCCGGCTGGCACGAGGGCGACCATCTCGCCAAGGCAGCCTCCGCCGCCGGCTTCGACCTCGCCGCCATGGACGCCGCTGTTACCGCCGATCCCGACCGTTACGAAAAAATCATCGCCGGCAACGAGCAGGATCACGCCGCTTCCGGCCATTGGGGCGTGCCCACCTTCGTGTTCGAGAACGAAACGTTCTTCGGCCAGGACCGCATTGATCTGCTGGTCTGGCGGATGGAAAGCAGGGGTCTGACCCGCAGGAAGTGATGTTGACGGCAAGGGACGCCGGCCGTACCAAATCCCGAGAATAATAACCGAGGCAACGCCATGGCCAACGAAACCGCAACCCTCGCCGGTTATGTCGCCGACCTGAAATTTGCGGACATTCCGCCGGAAGTGCTGGAGCGCGCCAAGGTGCTGACGCTCGACTTCCTCGGCAGCGCCATCCGTGCGCGCAGTGAGGCGGAGTTGACTCCGTCGCTGTTGAAGATGCTGGAAGCGCTTCAACTCGACGGCAAGGGCGAGTCCACCGTGTTCGGCGACACCAAGACCTGGACGCCGGCGGTGGCGGCGCTGCTCAACGGCGCGCTCGGCCATTCCCTCGATTTCGACGACACCCACGCGGACTCGTCGCTGCATCCGAGCGCGCCGGTCGTACCGGCTGCGTTTGCCGTTGGCGAGATGGTGGGCGCATCCGGCCGCGACGTGCTGACCGCGATCGTCGCCGGCTATGAAGTGTGTTGCCGGCTCGGCAATGCGCTCGACCCCACCTCGCATTACGCCAAGGGTTTCCACCCCACGGCGACGGCCGGCACCTACGGTGCGGCAGCCGCGGCCGGAAAACTGTTCGGGCTGAACAAGGACCAGATCATCTCTGCGTTCGGCGTCTCCGGTAGCCAGGCGGCCGGCTCGCTGCAATTCCTCGTCAACGGCTCCTGGAACAAGCGCTACCAGGTCGGCGCTGCCGCGATGAACGGCGTGATCGCTGCAACACTGGCGCGCAACGAGTTCATCGGCTCCACCGAAGCGGTCGAGGGCAAGCACGGCCTGCTCGTCGGCTACAGCGACAATCCGCATCCGGACAAGGCGGTCGCCGGCCTCGGCAAGATCTACGAGACCATGAAGATCGGCGTAAAACCATATCCGAGCTGCCGCTATACCCATGCCGCGATCGATGCGCTGATCGCGATGCGGCGCGAGCACAATCTGACCCCGGACCAGATCAAGGGCGTCGAGATCGGCCTGCACCGCAACGGCATTACCCTTGCCGGCGACCCCGCCACCAAGCGGCATCCGAAGTCGATCGTCGGCGGCCAGTTCTCGATGTTCTTCACCGGCGCGGTTGCGCTCGACCAGGGCTCGTTCGGCTGGGACGATTACAGCCGGCTCGGCGACAAGGCCATCGACGCGCTGGCCGACAAATTCAACGTGGTACAGGACGACCGGCTGGAAGTCGGTCGTACCCATCCGTTCGGCGCGCGCGTCGCCATCACCACCGACGACGGCGTGCATGAGCGGCTTCATGCCGATCCCTCCGGCGAGCCGGCCACGTTTCCGGACGCCAAGGCGATGCAGCAGAAATTCCTCACCCTCGCCCGCCCGGTGCTGAACGGCCGCGCCGACGAGCTGGCGGACGCGATCCTGTCACTGGAGCGGTTCGACCGGGTCGAGAAGGCGACCCAGCTCGGACGGCAATAAGCTTCACGCCGCACCCTCGATGATGATGAAGTCGGCGTCGGCATATTTCTGCCGGATGAGCTTTTGCCGCGCTGTATTCAGGGCTGTCGTAGCAGGCCTTTGCCGTCGCGCGATCCCTAAACTCGACCACGACATTGCGCTCGCGCGCCTGTCCTTCCATCACCTCGTAGGCGCCGCCGCGAACCACGAAATTCGCGCCGAATTTTTCAAACGCCGGCTTTGCCGCGGCGAGATATTCGGGATAGCGCTGCGCGTCGCGGACGGAGACGCGGACGATCCAGTAAGCTTTAGGCATCTTTTTCCTCGCAAGATGAGTTTTCAAACAGGTTTCAGTACCAGCGCATTAGATCGGATCCCAACTCAATCGCGCCGCGAACCACGGATCGGCTGACGCCGATATCCTTCAGCATCATGTCGTCCAGCGCCGAGAGCTCGCGGAGCTCGCGCATGCGCCGGCGACGGCGGAGATAGCGCGCCCATCCGAGCAGCGCCTTGCCGATTGCATGCGCGCGCGCCTCGTGCGCACGGCGAATGAGGTGACTCGTCAGGGCGCCCTTCTGCGCCGGCGTAAGCGCCCGCCAGGCATAGGGCCAGCTGATGGGGGGATCTTGGTGATTGTGTCTCATCGCAAAATCTCCAACCCGCAGACCGGCTGGCGATCCGCGACGAGGGAGGGTTTACGCGCTCGATAACATCACATAAAATGAATTGTTATGATTGTTTTGATCTCTAATTGAGATGAAAAATGGACCTCTCCGATCTCCGCATCTTCACCGCCGTCGTGCGCGAGGGCGGCGTCACACGCGCGGCGGAAAAGCTGAATCGCGTGCAGTCCAACGTCACGACGCGGATCCGCCAGCTCGAGGAAGACCTCGGCGTCGACCTGTTCCTGCGCGAGGGCAAGCGGCTGCACCTGGCGCCGGCTGGCCAAGTGCTGCTCGGCTACGCCGACCGCCTGCTCACGCTCGCTGACGAGGCGCGCGGCGCGATCCGCGATCCCCGCCCCCGTGGCCTGTTCCGGCTCGGCGCGATGGAAAGCACCGCCGCCGTCCGCCTGCCGAGGGCGATCAACGAGTACAGCCGACTCTATCCCGAGGTGACGCTGGAGCTTCGCATCGGCAACCCCGTGGTTCTCTCCGGCGCCATCCTTTCCGGCGAGCTCGACGCCGCGCTGGTGTCCGAGCCGATTGCCGATGCGCCGTTCGAAAAGGTTGTGGCATTCGAGGAAGAGCCGGTGATCGTCTCGGCGGCGGGCCAGCCGCCGGTCGGCAAGAAGGGCCGCTTTCCCGCGACCATGATCGCCTTCGAGCACGGCTGCCCCTACCGCAAGCGGCTGGAGACCTGGTACGCCCGGCACGGCCAGATGCCGGAGCGCACGGTCGAGCTTGGCTCCTATCACGCCATGCTCGGCTGCGTCGTCGCCGGCATGGGCATCGCGCTGTTGCCGAGGAGCGTGCTGACGACGTTTCCGGAGAGCAAGCGGCTCACCGTGCATCGCCTGCCAGCCGGCGAGAACCGCTCCAGCACGGTGCTGATCTGGCGCAAGGGCGCGGACTCGCCGAACATCGCGGCGTTACACGAAATCCTGGCACGGCCGCGCCGCGGCAAGCCGTGACAGTTGCCGGCAATGAAGCTTTCTCAATTGCCTCCCGCCAGTTTGGCGCGGGCGTTCGTTGCCGCAATCACGTCGGCCACGAGTTGAAACACACCGTCGGCATCGCCCGGCCAGTTCGCTGAACGCCCGAGCCGTACAATCACCAGCTTCTCCGACGGCACGATCATCACATACTGACCGATCGTGCCCTTGGCGTAGAAGGCGTCGCGCGGCACGCCGCGCTCGGTTCGGTAGGCCGCGCCAAAGCTGTCGCCCTGATTGGTCCAGAAGCCTGCGCCCATCCCGGCCCATGCGCCCGGCGTCGGCGACGACGAATATTTTACCCAACCTTCGGGCAGGATGCGTTTGCCGCCGACAACGCCGTCGTTGAGATAGAGCTGGCCGAAGCGCGCCCAGTCGCGGGCGCTCGCCAGCATCTGGCTCGATCCTTCCGCATTGCCTGCCGCGTCGAACTCGATGGCGACATGGCGCATGCCGAGCGGCCCGAACAATTCCTGCCGTGCGAAACGCATCATGTCGGCGGCGCTGCCGCCGGCGGCCTGTCGGATCAGATGCCCGAGGATGACGGTGTTGCCGTCATTGTAATTCCACGCGGTGCCGGGCGCCGTCTGTAACGGCATGCTTTCGGCATAGGCCGCCATGTCCCCTTCCACGAACTTCATCCGGTTGACCGGCTCGAGCGCTGAGGCAAGCGAAGCCTGCAGCGAGCTGCCGAGCGCAAGCCCGGCGGTGTGACGGAGGAGATGATCGAGCGTGATCGCGCGCCGCGGGTCATTCGCGCCTTGCCACGCTGCGATCGGCACCGGCTCGTTCAACTTCAGCTCACCCTTGCGCACCATGATGCCCGCCAGCGCCGACATCACCGACTTGGTGGCGGAGAAGCCAAGCAAGGGCGTGTCGATGCCGACGCCGTCGGCATAGCGTTCGGCGATGACGCGGCCATCCTTCATCACTACCACCGCGCGGGTGTGACGCGGCGCAGCCTTGTCCGGCTCGGCAAAGGCGCGGTCGAGCGCGGCAGCGAGTTGCGGCGATTGCGGCGTCACGATCGAGGGGCCGGCGATGTCGGGCAGCAATGCCGGCTTCGCGTCGGCAGCCGGCAGCGAAATATCGGCAACGGCGCCGCCGTGATCGAGATAGCAGCCCAGTCCCTCGCCACGCCAGACGGCGTGGCTTCGGCCGAGGCCGAACAGCGTCACCGTGACGTCCTTGCGCGCGCGATCGACGTGATAGTCCATCGCCCAGGTGATCAGGCCGGTGCCCGGCATCGCCGCCGTCGTCTCGGCCAACACCCGCGCCGGATCGAGGCCGGAGACGAAGGTTTCGGTGCACAGCACGTTGGCGACGAACCCGGTCGCAACCTTCGGCACGTCGCGGGCACGCGCGGCTGACAGCGCCAGCGCGCTCAGTGCAGTGGTGGCGGCGAGGATGAAGAACAGCTTTTTGCGGGTCATGATCGGCTCCGGTCTGGGATGCGCCCTATCAGCCCGATGCCGCGCCTGTCCGCTCGCCGGATTTGAAAATGGCTTCGCCGAATACTGCAAGCGACTTGCCGATTTCGAAATTATCCAGAAATCACAATGAAATAGAGCTCAGGCCGCGATCCCGCGCTGGCGGCGATATTCGGTCGGCGTCACGCCTGTGGTCGCCTTGAAGGCGCGGTTGAAGGGGCCGAGCGAAGCAAAGCCCGCGTCCATCGCGATGGTGATGACGGACACTTCGGCCTGCGCGGGATCGGCGAGCGCGGCCTTGGCTTCCTCGATGCGGTGGTTGTTGAGGAAGACATTGAAATTGCGATAGCCGAGCTTCTGGTTGATCAGCCGCCGCAGCCGGTATTCGGGGATCGACAGTTTTGTCGCCAGCGATCCGATGCTGACATTGTCGTGGCGATAGATCCGCTCGTCCGCCATCAGCCGCATCAGGGCATCGACGAGCCTTTGATCGGCCGCCGTCTCTGTCGGGCTGGCGGTCGGCTTCGTCGCGGCCGGCAACGCCGCTGGAAACAATTCCGGCGCCATCGACGCGCATCATCGCAAGGCAGATCGACGCCGACAATGCCGACAAGCACGGCCGCATTCGCAGCATTAGCGACCTCGGCGGCGTTACCGCCGGACAGCGCGATCTGCAGGATCGCATTGATACCGCCATAGATCGCGGCGGCGCTGACAATGAAGACGCGAATGCGTCGGCGGCCCTCGACGAGGTCGGCGGACCAGGACGCGATGGTTTGCGTCACCGCAAGCGCAATGAAGCCGAGCGCAATCAGGTTGATCGCAATCACGCCAATTCTTGCATTGCCGCTGGCGGCGGGCGCGAAGAACGTGCAGTTGACGAAACTGAATGCCGTAACCGCGGCCCAGATCAGCCCGTGCCACCAGCGAAGCTCAAAGGATTCGTCGAACAGCGCACGGGTGAACAGCCAGAACACCACGACGTTGCCGGTCGAGAGCGCAATCAGCGGCGCATGCGCGAGCGAAACCGCCGGACCGATGCCGATCGCGGAGCTGACCGCATGCGCCGCCGAGCCGAGCGCGAGGGCGACGGCGAGCCGTCCGGCCGTGACATGACGAAAGTCGCGGAATAGCGTGGCCGCAAGCATCAGCAGCAGCGCGACGGTCGCGGCGCGCAAGGCGAGGTCGAGGAGAGGAAACGACATCAATATCGGCTCGATCGTTATGCGTAGGTGAATCTAACTGACATCATCGGCCAGTTCAAATTGCGTTGCGCGATTCGGACCAGCGGCTTCGATAGGTCACCCAGAGATCGCAGGGGTGACCGAGCAGCATGACCTCGCCCTCCTGCTGCGCGCCGAGCCGCCGCGCGACGGCTTGCGAGGCCACGTTATCGGCGTCGATGCAGTGCACGATCCGGTCCAGCTCGAATGTCGCAAACGACCAGTCGATCGCGGCGCGCGCGGCCTCGACGGCGTAACCCTTGCCGCGGAATTCGCGCGCCACGCCCCAGCCAACCTCGAAGGCAGGCCAGACCGGCGGATAGAACGGGCCGACCCGCCCGACATATTTGCCGCTCGCCTTCTCCTCGACCGCGAACATTCCAAAGCCGTGCAACGCCCAATGACCGGCCATGATCGCGGCGTTGCGCCAGCCGGCCATCGGTTCCGTCACCGGCTTGCGATCCGAGGTGATGAAGCGCGCGCTGAGGGGATCGCCCAGCATCGCCATGTTGGGCGCGACGTCGGAAGCGCGCCATTGCCGCAGCACCAGATGTTCGGTTTCGATCCCCGACCAACCCGGCTGCGGCAAGGTGGCGCCTTTCTTCAAACTCGGCATCATTTGTTCGTCATCCTGCACGCGAAGCGTCGCCCGTCTTATATTTCATGCTAGGCTAACGGCAAAACGCGGAGACAAAAAATGAGCTGGCTCCCCTCCAACGATCCCGTGCTCGGCGACGCAAAAACCTGCGACGCGCTCGATCTCGTCATCGTGCCGCGCACCCGCGACCTCGGCGACGGCTTTGCCGTGCGCCGCGCGCTGCCGCATGGCAAGCGGCAGATGGTGGGGCCCTTCATCTTCTTCGATCATTTCGGCCCGGTGCAGTTCATGGCAGGCAAGGGCATGGACGTGCGGCCGCATCCGCATATCGGGCTTGCCACCGTGACCTATCTGTTCGACGGCGCGATCATGCACCGCGACAGCGAAGGCAACATCCAGGAGATCCAGCCCGGCGCGATGAATCTGATGACGGCCGGCCGCGGCATCGCGCATTCCGAACGCACGCCGGATGTGCAGCGCCGCGACGGACAGCAGATGCTGGGGCTGCAGAGCTGGATCGCACTGCCAAAAGGCTCCGAGGAGATCGCGCCGTCGTTCCAGCATTACGCGGCGGAAAGCCTGCCGACGGTGAGGGAGAGCGGATTTACCGCACGCATCGTCGCGGGCTCGTCGTTCGGCGCGACGTCGCCGGTTAGCATGGTCTCGCCGTGGTTCTACACTGAAATCACTGCGCAGGCCGGCACCAGCGTGCCGCTCGATCCAGACCATGAGGAACGCGCGATCTATGTCGTCGACGGCGAAGTCGAGATCGCCGGCGAGCGCTACGAGGGACCGCGGCTGCTGATCTTCCGGCCCGGCGACCGCATCACCGTGAAGGCGACCAAGCCGGTGCGCATGATGTTTCTGGGCGGCGATGCGCTGGAAGGCCCGCGGCACATCTGGTGGAATTTCGTCTCCTCCAGCAAGGAACGCATCGAGCAGGCTAAACAGGACTGGAAAACCGGGCGTTTTGCTGCTGTTCCGCAGGAGCACGAGTTCATTCCGCTGCCGGAATGAGCTAAGCCCTCCTCGCCAGTTTGGAGAGGGTCCTTCATGAACGCCATGCTCGCCTCCGACCTGCCGTTGCCCCGCATCGGGCGCGGCAAGGTGCGCGATATCTATGCCGTGGGCGAGGACCGCGTGCTGCTGCTCACCACCGACCGCATCAGCGCCTTCGACGTCGTGATGGCGGAAACCATTCCGATGAAGGGCGCGGTGCTGACACAAATCAGCGCCTGGTGGTTCAAGCGGCTGGAAGGCGTGGTGCCGCATCACATGATCAGCGCCGATGCGGATGCGATCATCGCGCAGGTGCCGGCGCTAAAGAGCGCACCGCGCCGACATTGTCGGCCGCGCCATGCTGTGCAAGCGTACCACCGTGTTTCCGATCGAATGCGTGATCCGCGGCTACATCTCGGGCTCCGCCTGGAAGGAGTATTCGGCAAGCGGCACCTTGGCGGGCGAGAAGCTGCAAGGAGGCCTCACCGAAAGCGCCAAGCTCGAGCCTTCGATTTTCAGCCCGGCGACCAAGGCCGAGACCGGCCATGACGAGAACATCACGGTGTCGCGCGTGCGCGAGATCGTCGGCGCCGAGGTCGCGGCAAAACTCGAGCAGATGGCGCGCACGATCTATACGCTCGGCGAGAAGATCGCGCGCGACCACGGCATCATCATCGCCGACACCAAGTTCGAGTTCGGCCGCGACAAGGACGAGCGCATCATCCTGATCGACGAGGTGATGACGCCGGACTCGTCGCGCTTCTGGGCCGCCGACGCCTACAAGCCCGGCCAGCCGCAGCCGAGTTTCGACAAGCAGCCGCTGCGCGACTATCTCGACGCCGAGCGCAAGGCCGGCCGCTGGAACGGCGATGCACCCGCGCCAAGGCTGCCGGCAGCGGTGGTGCAGGCGACGAGCAAGCGGTATCTCGAGGCGTATCGGCGGGTGACGGGGAGTGAGTTGAAGATTTGAGGCTGTGCTGGAGTGCACCGGACCAAAAACTCGCAAAACAACCCCATGCAAAGTAGAAGACGCCTCGTCATTCCGGGGCGAGCGAAGCGAGAGCCCGGAATGACAGGAGGAGCGGGCGCCCGCCGCACGAGGTCAATCCCATTCACCCGACATGAGCACAAACCCTTTGTCCCGCCGCCTCCGCTTCTGCAGTGTCCCGCGCGCAACGGAGGCAGCAGCATGCGTCAGCTCACCTATGTCGGCGGCACGAAGATCGAGTGGTGGGACGTGCCCGAGCCAAAACTGCTGGACGATCGCGACGCGATCGTGGCGCCGCTGGCGGTGACGCGGTGCGACCTCGATCTGGCGATTGCCGGAGGCCGCTCCGGCCTGCCCGGCCCGTTCGCACTCGGGCATGAGACCGCAGGCCGCGTGGTCGATGTCGGCGATGCTGTGAAGAATTTTGCGGCCGGCGATCTCGTGATCGTGCCGTTCCAGATCAGCTGCGGCGAATGTGCTGCCTGCCGCCGCGGCCATACCAATGCATGCACCAATGTCCCGTTTCGTTCGTCCTACGGGCTGAAGCCGGTGTGCGGCGTCGAATATGGCGGCGGACTCTCCGATCTCATCCGCGTGCCCTTTGCCGACCACATGCTGGTGCGGCAGCCGAACGGCCATGCCCTGTCGCAGACCGCCGGCCTCGCCGACGGCGCGACCGATGGTTTCAGCACAGTAGCAAACTGGCTGAAGCAGCGGCCGGGCGAAGAGGTGCTCGTGATCGGCGGTTTTGGGCAATCGCTGTCGATGTTCGCGGTGCAGGCCGCGGTCAGCCGGGGCGCGCGGCGGGTCGTCTATGTCGATGACGATCCGACGCGGCTGGCAAAGGCGAAATCGTTCGGCGCGGAAGTGCACGAGGCACCGAGGGGACTTGCAATGGAGCCGATCGGAAGGTTTCCAATCGTGATCGATGCCGCGGCAACCGACGCATCCATTCTGCTCGCATTCCGCTCGACGGAGCCGAACGGCATTTGCCAGCGCATGTATGGCGACTTCGCCGACACCACGCCGGTGCCGCTGCGTCATATGTACGGGGTCGGCATCACCTTTCGCGTCAGCCGCGTCAATGCGCGCGCGGAGCTGCCGGGATGCCTGGAGCAGGTCGAGTGCGGGCATTTCCATCCGGAGCACGTCATCACCCGCCGCGTCCGCTTCGAGGACGCCCATGAGGCGATCGGCGATCCCACCATCCGCGTCGCCTTCGTTCGCGATGGCGTCGATTAATTCTAGCGCGCCTGCTCGCGACGAGCCGGTGCGCCTTGCGGCAAGGGCCAATCGTTGGAACGGGACATTTCCATTCCATCGGGGCCGTACTCCAGCTGGCCGACCATGGAATTGTACTCATTGACCACCGACCAGATGGCGCGTTCGTCATCGCTGCCGCGGCGCCATTCGCGAACCTTGGGCAAAAGTCCGAGCGAGCCGCCGGAGGCGTGCTCTGCTCCGGGTGACGCGCGATAATCGTCGAACGCCCGGACGGCTGTCGCGAACTCGGCGACCGCGGCCTTCAACTCCTCGCTCCGTGCTTTCTCGGGCTTCCAGTCGAAGAACGGCGTCAGCTTCCCCGCCAGCGCCAGCACGCGGCGCGAATGCCACAGATATTTCCTGCCGTTGGACGCCTCGATCATCTCGATTTCCTTTGCGTCGAGCTGCTCGCCCAATACGGCAATCTGCTTCATCACCACGTCGCGCGCGGCCAGCAGCGGCGGAACGGTCTTGATGAGCTGGGCGTGGTACGCGTGGCCGCCCTTGAAATCGTCGTCCAAATAGTCCTTGCGATCATAATAGGCGTTGGCCTCGTTCATGACCGCCGGCACCGGCTCGACGAGCTGGGCAAGACCGGAGACCGCTGCATCGAGATCGGGCAGCAGCGGCTCCTTCATCGCGTATTGGCGGGCGCGCGATGCCAGCGACAGCAGCGTCTCGGGGTTCACGGTGACCAAGCCCGGCGCGATCCGCTCGGTGCCCTCGGGTCCTTTCTCGACGTCGACCCACGAGGCATAGACCGCCCAGCCATTGGCGACGGACATCAACTCATTGCAGAGCGCGCTGTACGCGCGCTTCTTGGCCAGCAGCCTGGCAAAGTCGGGGTCCTGCCTTGCAGCGGCGTTGATGAGCCACACCGGCTCTCGCGGGACCGGGATCAGCAACAGCGATTGCGGTTTGACCACCGTCTGGCGATCGGCCAGCGGCGTTGTCCATGTCGTTTGCGCCCGGACCGGCGTCGCGGCACTGGCGAGGACTTCGAAAAGCAGCGCGAGGGAAAACGCAAACAAATGGCTTGGTCGCAACATTCGGAATCCACTTCGTGGGAGATCGAATGCCGTTTAGTCGCGTCGACGTGAGAGTGGGTTCGAGGGATGCGAAGGCTTCCCGGCCCGTCGTTCGATCCGCCTCACCTCACATGAACAAGTCGCGATAGCGTTGCTATGCGTCAGACGCTAGGCTTGGCCGGAACAACAGGGAGGCGCGCATGGCTGAAGAAAATTCCGTCCTCGTCGATCGCGAGGGCGCGGTAA
Source organism: uncultured Alphaproteobacteria bacterium (assembly GCA_963726865.1). Classification (GTDB taxonomy): domain Bacteria; phylum Pseudomonadota; class Alphaproteobacteria; order Rhizobiales; family Xanthobacteraceae; genus Bradyrhizobium. The sequence continues at coordinate 47,962 of CAVSEE010000027.1, forward strand.
CCATCATCTCCATCAACCGGCCGCATTGCCGCAACGCTGTTGACGGCGCCACTGCGCGAAAACTGTATGACGCCTTCCTCGCCTTCGATGCCGACAAGGAGGCCTCCGTCGCCGTGTTCACCGGCGTTGGCGGCTATTTCTGCGCCGGCGCGGACCTCAAGAAGGTCGCGGCAGGTGACCCCGAGAAGAAGCGCGAACTCGGCGGCTTCGACAGCATCGCGCCGATGGGGCCGAGCCGGCTGCGGCTGTCGAAACCTGTCATCGCAGCGGTCGAGGGCTTTGCGGTGGCCGGCGGCATGGAGCTGGCGCTCTGGGCCGACATGCGCGTGGTCGCCGAGAACGCCACCTTCGGCATTTTCTGCCGCCGCTTTGGCGTGCCGCTGATCGATCTCGGCACCATCCGCCTGCCGCGGCTGATCGGGCATTCGCGCGCGATGGACCTGATCCTCACCGGGCGGCCGGTCGATGCACCGGAGGCGCTGCGCCTCGGGATCGCCAACCGCGTGGTCGGCCGCGGCGAAGCCTGCGCGCAGGCGATTGCGCTGGCGCAGGAAATCGCGCGCTTCCCGCAGACCTGCTTGCGCGCCGACCGGCTGTCGGTGTTGCGGCAATGGGATCTGTCCGAAGAGGAAGCGATCAGCAACGAAATGCGCGGCGGGCTGGAGGTGATCAAGTCGGGCGAGACGTTTGCGGGTGCATCACGCTTTGCCTCAGGCATCGGACGGCATGGCACGTTCGGGCGCGAGGCCAACGATTGATCCCGGCATGTCGGCTTGTGAGACCCTTAGCGGACGTTCCGACGCGATCGGACGAGCGGCTTTAGGTGCAGTTCCAGAGTGGCGCGTGATCAAGACTCCACAGCCTATATCCAGGCAAAGAAAATCTAGCGATGCGCAGGAAATCAGATAATCGTTCCGAATAGCCTGCCGATCCCAGCGGTGATACCGAGGGCCAGAGCCCCCCAGAATGTGACGCGCAATGTCGCGCGAAGAAGGTTCGCGCCGCCCGCTTTTGCGCCGACAGCACCGAGCACGGCGAGAAAGCCCAGGGACGCTGCAGACACAACGTAGACCAGCATATTGACGGGAGCGACAATGACCATCAGCAATGGCATTGCTGCGCCCACGGAAAACATTACCGCGGATGTCAGCGCTGCCTGTACTGGGCGTGCTGTGGTAAATGCGGAAATGCCGAGCTCGTCGCGGGCGTGGGCGGCAAGCGGGTCTTTATCCATCAATTGCTGTGCAACCAACCGTGCCGTGGCTGGATCGACGCCACGTCTCACATAGACTTCGGCAAGTTCGTCTTGCTCTGCCCGCGGATCGGCGCTCAACTCCCGCTGTTCACGTGCGAGGTCCGCTTTTTCGGTATCAGATTGCGAGCTCACCGACACATATTCACCGGCAGCCATCGACATGGCACCCGCGACCAAGCCCGCCACGCCGGCAATCAGCACATCGTTCTGTTTGGCAGCCGCTGCTGCAACGCCGACAATCAAGCTTGCGGTGGAGATGATCCCGTCATTGGCGCCAAGAACCGCCGCCCTCAGCCATCCGATGCGGTCTACGAGATGCGTCTCCGGATGGTGGCGAAGGCGGCTAATCGCTTGCTCCCGCTGGTACTGGAAACATCACGGTAAATCGCCCGCCGTTTCCGTCGTCGCCACGGCCGATCTGTAACTCGCCGCCAATTTGTCCGGTGAAAGATCTTATAATCCGCATTCCCAATCCTTTGCTCACGCCGGGGTCGAATCCCTCCGGCAACGCCGCGCCATCATTGGCAACAGAAAGCGCGTAACCATGTTTCGGATCCGGCTTGATCCTGACGGCGATCTGTCCTTTGCCATACTTTGCCGCATTCGTGATCAACTCGCTGGCGATGAAGCCGAGCGGAATGGCGGTGATGGCCGGCAAATTGACTTCGCTGCCTTCGACGGTAATCCTCAGCGCGGATTCATCGGAGGACGTCATCGCGGAAAAATCGCGACAAAAGTCCTCCAGGAACTTTTTGAACTCTATTGTTCGTACACCTTCGTAGGAATTGAGACGACGGTGGATTCGCGCAATCATGGAAACGCGGGTGGCTGCCGCAGCCAGTTGTGAAGCCGCCTCCGGACTCGCTGAATTGCGGCTCTGCAGTGAAAGAAGGCTGATGGTCATCTGGAGGTCGTTCAACAGCCGATGGTCGGATTCTCTCTTCAATAATTCCTGTCTGTGGATCAACTCGTCTTTTTGAAGAAGCAGGGCGTTGCTTTTCGCTAGCGCTTTTCGCAACTGAGCCTCTACCAGGCGATAATCCGTCTGCACCGCAGCGGGCAGATGTTGACCCGAACTTCGAAAGATCACACCCGAAGGCAGGCTGGGGCCGCCCGACGAACCTTTATCGATCATGGTATAGGCTCGCGCGAAAGGAGGTACGCTGCATTTCAACTCTAAGCAGGAAGCCTAGAGCCGCAAAAGAGGGCCAGATTGATGCAAATCAACTATGCCTACTATCCGACATTACATTTTGCTTTGAAATTATGGTGCGCGGCTGCCCCAGCAATTTCGATCGCGGTTCGAGCGGCTGACTTCCCGGGCGTCAAATGAACGCGACATCACCCCTGCCGCAGCCTTCGAAGAGAAAGTGCCAGCAAAATCTTGACGCGCGAATGCTCGCCCTCTGCAACAAGCTAAGGCCGCCGCAGTTGGCTCTAGATTCCTGACTTTGACGCGTTTTCTTCACGCGAGCCGGCGTCCACTTCGCTCGAAAGCGCTCCAGGCGCATCCGTCTCATCCAACGCCAGCAGCAGGGACGCGACACGGTTGGCGGAAGCGGCCCACTCCGCGAGCTTGGCATAGTTGTCGGTGAACCAGCTGATCGCGGCCTGCACCACCACGAAGGCGGCGGAAGCCTGCACCATCTCGCCGAGCGTCATCATGCCGCCGAGATACTTCGGCGTGCACAGCAACAGACCAATGATCGGCGTCACCAGGGTACTGGTATGGGTGACGATGGTCGTCCGCATCAGCTGCCACAAATATACCCGCCAGATCGCGATCACCGCCCTTAGCGCCTCGGCAATGCGCTGACGTCCGCTCCTTCCGCCACCAGGCGATGCTTGCGCCTCGCCGCTCTCGCGCACATGCGTGCCGATCGACCGCAGCTCCGCTTCGGTGCGCTTGTTGTCCTCGATCACCTGCGTTAAATGCCGCGCGATCAGCAGCATCGCGATCGTAAGCAGGACGGAATAGAGGATGACCGCGATCACGAGGTAGCCCGGAATGGTCACGGTGACGCCAAGGAAGCCAAGCGGCAGGCCGTCGCCGACCGACCACAACACGGTGATGAAGGTGAAGAAGGTGAGCACGGAGCTGAACAACCCCAGCAGGAGATCGACCGGAAGATCGGTTGCGACCCTGGCATCCTCCGCGATGCGAAACTCCGGCGCCTGGTGTTCGACGACCGCGAAGTTCAGGCGGATATAGCGATCGTTATTGAGCCAGTAGTCATAGAGATGGTCGCTGAGCCATTGGCGCCAGTTGCGCTGCAGGGTCATGCGGCCCCAGACGGAAAATAACGCCAGCGACAGGCTCGCGGCGGCGAGCGGCACGAAGCGGCCGGCCTGTCTCCACAGCCCCGCTTCGTCCATCCGCGCGATGGCGTCGAAGAAGTCGCGGTTCCAGAAGTTCAGCTTGTACTGGGTGAAAAGCTGCAACAGCACCGTCACGATCAGCGCCGCCGCAATCAGCCATGCGCTCCAGGCGGAACGGCCGCTCCAAAACCCGGAAGCGCTCCGCCAAAAGCGAAACAGGAGTTCTCTCTCGCCCGGCGTAAGATAGGTTCGTCTCAACATGCCTCTGGGATATCTTTTGGGATGTCTTGGGGTCGCGGTATCGCCGCCTTGCCAGCCGTCAAATTCGGCCAGGCAAAGATCAAGTCAAAGATTAGGTGACCGCACTGATCCGGGCTTGACCTGAGTCAAGCGGAAGGCCCCACTATCGCTCGCTTGACAGTGCGGATGCCGCGGCTGGTCGGGCATTCGCGCGCGATGGACCTGATCCTCACCGGACGGCCGGTCGATGCGCAGGAGGCGCAGCGGCTCGGCATCGCCAACCGCGTGGTCGGCCGCGGCGAGGCCTGCGCACAGGCGATTGCGTTGGCGCAGGAGATCGCACGCTTCCCGCAGACGTGTCTGCGCGCCGATCGGCTGTCAGCGCTGCGGCAATGGGATCTGTCCGAAGAGGAAGCGATCAGCAACGAAATGCGCGGCGGGCTGGAAGTGATCGGCTCGGGCGAAACCTTTGCCGGCGCGTCGCGGTTCGCGTCCGGCGTGGGCAGGCACGGCACGTTCGGGCGCGAGGTCAACGACTGACCAACGTGGATGCGGGGCATGTCGGCTTGTGACCCAAAGCGGACATCGGGGGTCCCAAAAGATACTGCACCTGACTGTCCTAACGCCTTCCAAGCGAGACGTCTTGAGGGTTACACTGCCATCGTTTGGAGGCGGCATGACGCGGCCCCAGTTCTTCGGATTTTTCGGCGGCGCGGCATCTCAGGGCCCTCCACGGGGCACCGGCAGCGAGCCCGTTCAAAACGAAGAGCAGAATTTCCCGCTAATTATCGCAAACATGCCCGCAACCGGGCCGCAAAAAGCGATAGCCGTCGGCGTCGCTGTTCTTTTGGTCGTCGCTGCGTCGGTTATCGCGCCGTTCGCAAGCGTTCAGTTAGGCCGAGTGGACGCCTTCATTCCGGTTTTGCAGACCTCGTTGAGCCTTGCCGATCTTATCACCGCGGCCCTTCTGTTCGCTCAATATTCGATCCAGCCTCAGCGCGCCCTTCTTGTGCTCGCAAGCGGTTACATGTGCAGCGGCTCATTTGCATTTTTGCAGACACTGGCCTTTCCGGGCGGGTATGCCCCCGCTGGTCTGATCGGTGATGGGCCAAACAGCCCAGCCTGGATTTATGTCCTTTGGCACACGACGTTTCCGGCTGCGATCCTCATCTATGCGCTGTCCAAAGACACCATGGGCGTCGCCCGGCTCTCGCGCGGATCGACAATGGCCAACATTGCACTCACGGTCGTCGGCGCCCTTGCGACGATCAGTCTACTGACCTGGATCGTCACCGCGAAAACGGAATATATCCCGAGCTTCTACACTAACGACATCAGGCTGCAGACGCGGTTTGGCAATCAGGTCAACCTTGCGCTTTTGGCATGGGGGGCTACCGCGCTGGCGGTGCTGTTTTTGCGCAGACGCACGATCCTCGATCTGTGGTTGATGGTGACTTTGCTCGCCTGTATGCCAAACTTCCTTGTGGCGATGATCGGCAGTTCGGTACGATTTACCATCGGTTGGTACGCAGCCCGTTGCTTTGTTCTGGTCGGCAGTTGCATGTTGCTGACCGTGTTGCTCATCGAAACAATGTTTCTCTATTCGCGCCTCGCAAGCGCGATCGCCTTACAGCGACGCGAACGCACCAATCGGCTCCTCAGCGTGGACGCAGTCACGGGTGCCATCGCCCATGAATTGCGGTCGCCGCTCGGGGCTATCGCGCTGAACGCCAGCAGCGCCCTCAGCCAGCTGCGGTCGATCCCCCGTCAGCTGGAAGGTATGGAAGATATCCTCACTGACATCGAGGCCGACAGCCATCGCGCGGCTGCTGTGATTTCAAGCATCCGCGAAATGACAACCAAGACCACGCATCGAACCGCCCTGACAAGCGCTGAGGATACGGCCCAGCTCGCATTAAGATTGCTGAAACACGATCTTCAAATCAACGAGGTTTCCGTCACAACGGAGTTGCAAGGTAACCTTCCCGACGTGCAACTCGATGGCATGGAGCTCCAGCAGGTTCTCTTGAATCTCATTAGAAATGCTATCGACGCAATGAGCTCATCGCCCCCCGAAGCGCGACGGCTGGGACTCAAGACAAGTTTCGACGGTCAGTCGACGGTATTGATGTCGGTGCAGGACTCCGGCCCTGGAATTTCGGCCGAGGATCGAGAGCGCATATTCGACCCGTTCTTTACAACAAAGCATGATGGCATGGGATTGGGACTCGCCATCTCTTCGAGCCTGGTCGCGAAGTATGGGGGCAAACTGAGGTTGGTCAAATCGGACGCTGAGGGCTCCATTTTTGAGCTTGAAATACCAGTCGGCGAACAGCGTCCGGTCGAATAACGCATCCGGAACCTTGGTGGTGACCCCGGGGATCGTCTGCCACAGTCGCTTATGGCGCTTAGCGGACAGGTAACTTGCGCTGGCTTTCGTTTCTAGAGGTTCGAGAGAGCGCGGCCGACGAACATCACCGCTCCCAACACACCATACGCGGTGGGAATCGCGATCAGCGCGGCTGCCAGCCTGTACCGGATTGTCAGCATGGCAATTGCGATGCCTATCCCGGCCAATAGCGGAAAGACAAATAGCTGCGCGACTGTCCACTGGAGACTCCACCAGCCCTCGAGCCGCAGCCCGTCATGCAACACCACCGGCAGAAAACTCAGCCACGTTGCAACGGAAATGGCCGCCAGGGCCACCAGCGATCCCCTGACGTTTCCTGCCACGGATAACATCAAGGCTGCGATTGCGAGCAGCGGATGAACGGCAACATACAGCTTGGCCAGAATCGCACCGAGAAGCGTCGTCGGCGTGACAGCCCAGGCTCCGTAAAGAAGATTGGGACGATCGATCAGCGATGGAAGGTCCAGGATCGCATCAACCCCCTCGAGTGCGGCAACGGTGACGATGAACCAGCGCAAGCCAAACAAGTCTTCCTGCACCTCGTCCGTCATCTGCTGGCTGGCTCGGCCTGCGTCTCCAATATCGTCACCTTTTCCGGAAGGCTACACCCCCGCCATCATCACGTATTTGATCTCGACATATTCTTCCATGCCGTGATGCGAGCCTTCGCGCCCCAAGCCGCTTTCCTTGACGCCGCCGAAGGGCGCGACTTCCGTGGTGATGAGGCCGGTGTTGACGCCGACCATGCCCGACTCCAGCGCCTCGGCGACGCGCCAGACGCGGCCGAGGTCGCGGGAGTAGAAGTAGGAGGCCAGGCCGAACGGCGAGTTGTTGCACATCGCGATCACCTCGGCCTCGTCCTTGAAGCGGAACACCGGCGCCAGCGGGCCGAAGGTCTCTTCGTGCGCGACCAGCGCGTCGGGCTTCACATTCGACAGCACCGTCGGCTCGAAGAAGCTGCCGCCGAGCGCGTGGCGCTTGCCGCCGGTGATGATTTTCGCGCCGCCCTTCACGGCATCGGCAATGTGCTTCTCGACCTTGTCGACGGCTTCCATGTTGATCAGCGGGCCCTGCACGACGCCGGCTTCCGTGCCGTCGCCGATCTTCATCGCGGACACCTTCTTCGAGAGCTTTTCCACGAACTCGTCGTAGATCTTGTCCTGGGCGTAGATGCGGTTGGCGCAGACGCAGGTCTGGCCCATGTTGCGGTACTTCGAGACGATGGCGCCGTCCACCGCAGCGTCGATGTCGGCGTCGTCGAACACCACGAAGGGCGCGTTGCCGCCGAGCTCCAGCCCAAGCTTCTTCACGCCGACGGCGGCCTGCTGATAGAGGATCTTGCCGACTTCGGTGGAGCCGGTGAAGCCGACGAAGCGCACGGCGGGATGCTCGCACAACACCTTGCCGATCGCGGACGAATTGCCGGTGAGGATGTTGAACACGCCCTTGGGCACGCCGGCCTTCTCGGCGAGCGCGACCAGCGCCAGCGCGGTGAGCGGCGTTTCGTTGGCGGGCTTCAGCACCACGGTGCAGCCGGCGGCAAGCGCGGGCGACACTTTTCGCGTGATCATCGAGCAGGGGAAATTCCACGGCGTGATGGCGCCGCAGACACCAATCGGCTGCTTGATCGCGAGCAGCCGCGCATCCGGCCGCTGCGTCGGAATGGTCTCGCCATAGACGCGGCGGGCTTCTTCGGCAAAGAACTCGACATAGGCGCCGCCGATATCGACTTCGCCGAGCGCTTCCGCCAGCGGCTTGCCCTGCTCGGAGGTGAGGATCAGCGCGAGGTCCTCGCGGTTGGCCGCGATCAGCTCGAACCATTTGCGCAGAATGTTGGAGCGCTGCTTGGCGGTGAGCTTGGCCCAGGCCGGGAAGGCGCGCTCGGCGGCTTCGACGGCTTGCGTCGTCTCCGCGGTGCTCATGACCGGCACCTTCGCGAGCTCAACGCCGTTGACGGGATTGGTGACGGGGCGCGAGGGCGTGCCTAGCCAGGCGCCGTCGATGTAGCAGCGATCTTTCAGCAGCGAGGGATCCTTCAACCGGTCGCGCAGCGACGGGGCGGAGGTCTGGGCACGGGCGGCAGCGGTCGGGGTCATGGCGCGGCTCCTCGGATTTGCTCAAGTTTTTCTTGGAAGTTGATCCGAGTATAGGCCGAAACGGGCCATAACGCATCGGCCGCCCGAGGGCGGCCGATCAACGCATTTTGAGATTTTCCGAGGGAACGACGGCCTCAGGCCGCGCCGCTCATATAGGTTTCGCGGCGGCCGATCATGCGCTCGGCGGCGGCCTTGGCGTCCGCGCGCGTCGAGGTCGCGCAGGTGCGGTATTCGAGATCGGGCAGCGAATTGGGATCGCGGCGGCCGAACCAGGAGCGCGAGCCGACCTGCAGCATGGCGAGCGCCTGGGCGACGTTGTCGACCGCGTCAAAGGAGTGCAGCGCGCCGGAGCCGGCGATGCGGACTTCATAGATGCCCGGGGTGATCGGGGCTTCGATATTCTCGCCGCGGCCGGGCCGCGGATAGCGCTTCCACTCGCTCCACTTCGAAATCATGGCCTACCCCTGCAACGAATTTTGTAATTGATTGGGCCGGGACCGACCGGGCCCCGTGGTTTAGCTTTTGTGCTGTAATCTGAATACTTTACACTACCCAACGCCGCCGCATCAGCACACCCAAACGATAGCGCCTGAAATAGGGACGGTCACCGATCTTGCAAACCATCCACCGCTGTTTGTGGCCAAGTGTTGCAGATTGGCCGCGCCGCCTGGCCGGAACCGGCGCCGGCCATTCCGGCCATGTCCGCCTGGCAATCACGAAATCGCGACACCTCGTCCCGCGACCATCACGCCGCTTGCCGGACAATTTGAGCGGGAGGAGGATCGCCGCTCTCCATAACAATAATCCCAGCGGAGGCGACCCCCATGCAGACCAAGTCTGAGATCGACCAATTGCTGCGCCAGAAATGCGATGCGAAGGAGATTCCCGGTGTCGTTGCGATGGCGGCCACGGGAAGCGAGACCATCTACCAGGGCGCGTTCGGCAAGCGCGACCTGACCAAGGACGACGCCATGACCGTCGACAGCGTGTTCTGGATCGCTTCCATGACCAAGGCGATCACGACCGCCGCCGGCATGCAGCTGGTCGAGCAGGGCAAGCTTTCGCTGGACGAGCCGATCGGCAAGCTGCTTGCCCGATCTCGCCTCGCCGCAGGTGCTGGAAGGGTTTGACGCCTCGGGCGCGCCAAAGCTGCGGCCGGCGAAAAATCCGATCACGCTGCGCCAGCTGATGACCCACACCGCGGGCTTTGCCTACGACATGTGGAACGGCGACATGGTGAAGTATCTGGAGAAGACGGGAACGCCGGGGATCATCTCTTGCCAGAACGCCGCGTTGAAGACGCCGCTCATGACCGATCCCGGCACGCGCTGGGAATACGGCACCAATATCGACTTCGTCGGCAAGGCGGTCGAGGCCGTCAGCGGCAAGAAGCTCGATGCCTATCTGCGCGACAACATCTTCACCCCGCTCGGCATGAACGACACCGGCTTCAAGATCAGCGACTCCATGCGCAAGCGCCTGGTCGGCATGCATGCGCGCGCGCCGGAAGGGCTCGGGCCGTTCCCGTTCGAGATGGAGCAGAATCCCGAATTCCACATGGGCGGCGGCGGGCTCTATGGCACGGCGGCCGACTACATCAAGTTCACCCAGATGATCCTCAACAAGGGCAAGGGTAACGGCAACCAGTTGCTCAAGCCCGAGACCGTGGCGCTGATGGGCCAGAACAACATCGGCGCGATCGAGATCGGCAAGTTGACGACGGCGCTGCCGCCCTTCACCAACGACGTCGATCTCTTCCCCGGCATGGTGAAGAAGTGGGGGCTGAGCTTCCTGATCAACACCGCCAAGACGCCGGAGGGCCGCAGCCCCAACAGCCTGTTCTGGGCGGGACTCGCCAACACCTATTTCTGGATCGATCCGGCGCGCAATGTCTCGGGCGTGATCCTGATGCAGCTGTTGCCGTTCGCGGACGGCAAATGCCTGGAAGCGTTCGCCGGGTTCGAGCGCGGCATCTATGCCGGGCTCGGTGCCGGCAGCGGACAGAAGGCGGCGTGAGGCGCTGTTCTTCACCTCTCCTCGCAAAGAGCGGGGAGAGGTTGGGCGCCTGACTACAAACACGTCCCCTCGCCTTTCGGCGCGCTGCCGCAGGGAACGCGTTTGGCAAGCTGTTGCAGCTTCTGCCGGGCGGCGGTTTGCGCGGCGGCCTCGAACACGTTTCGTGGGCTCAGCTCGGTGGCGCGGCGCAGATCGGCCGACGCCTTGTCGAAATCGTTCTGCGCCTCGAACGCGGCCGCGCGCGCCGCAAGGTCTTCTACCGTCGCCTGCTTTGCAACGGCCCGATTGAGATCGTCGAGCGCTTTGGCGTAATCGCGCTGCGCCGTGAACACCAGGCCGCGCATGGTCAGCGCCGGGACGTCGTCCGGCCGCATCTTCAGGATCGAATCGAGATCCGACATGGCGTTCGCAGTATCGTTCTTGGACAGATAGGCGCGCGCCCGGATCAGCCGCGCCGCACTATCGTCGATGCCGATCCCGATGATCTGGCCGAGCGCGACGATGGCGCGGTCGAACTGGCCCGAGGTGAGCATGGCAATGCCGCGGCCGAGCAGCCCCGCCGGATTGGTCGGATCCTTCTCCAGCACCGCGTTGATGTCGGCCGTGCCCTCAATGGCGCTGCCGCGGAAGATCAGCGCCAGACCGCGGCCGGCGCGCGCCCTGTCGTCGAAGCGGTTGAGCGCCAGCGCCTGGTCGTAATCGGGTATCGCCTTGTCGTACTTGTTCATGACCACATAGGTCGCGCCGCGCTCGGTGAAGGCGTTGCCGAGCTTCGGCGACAGCGCGATGGCGCGATCGAGATCGGCGATGGCTTCGTCATACTTGCCGAGCACGCGCCGGGCCGAGGCCCGGCTGACATAGACCGAAGCGTTGTTGGGATCGAGCTTGAGCGCCCGCTCGATTTCCGCAACGCCGGCATCGATCTCTTTCATGGCGACCATCGCAAGGCCCCGCGACGCGATCATCTGCGCATCGTTCGGATTGAGCTCGACCAGCCTGTCGAGGTCGGTGCGGATGCCGGTGAGCTGGTTGAGCCGGCCATGCGCCAGCAAGGCGCATCTTGAGCGCCAGCGCATCGCGGGGGTCGGCCGCGAGCGCCTGATCCAGCAACGGCAGCGCCTCGCGGGCCTTGCCTTCGCCGATCAGTGCCGCCGCGCGCCCCACCAGCGGGTTCGCCGTCTGCTTGTTCAGCGCCGGTGGCAGCGGGCCCACATTCGTGAAGGGCGCCGGGGCCGGCGCCGTGGCGGACGGTAGCGTTGCGACGGGCGGCGTGACGGCGGCCTGCGGGGCCGAGGCCGCCGGCTTGTCGCGCGACTTCGCGAGCTCGGTCTGCATGGCCAGCGTGGATTCCCGGAACTGTCTGGCTTGCGCGTTGTCGGGCGCGACCGCCAGGACGGCGTCGATATCGGCCAGCGCGCGCGCATAGTCGCCCTTGGCGCTGAACAGCTGGGCGCGCGCGAAACGCGGCGCGATGTCGTTGCGTGGCGCCTGGGTGACCGCGCGGGAGAAATCGTCCAGCGCGCGTTCGGTGTCGCCTTTGCGGCGCCAGATCTGCGGCGCGCCAATAATATCCGGTGGGCACGGCGACGTTGATGCGCAATCGCCTGATCGAGGTCCTTCAGCGCGCTATCGAGCTGGCCGGTTTCGAGATTGACCCGGCCGCGCCCGACATAGGCAATCGCCATATCCGACTGGGCGGCGATGGCGTCGTTGAAATCGGCCATCGCCTCCGGCCATTTGCGCTGCTGCACAAAGAGATTGCCGCGCTGGTTCAGCACGACGGCATTCCTGGGTTCGATCTGCAGCGCCCGGTCGAAATCGGCTTTCGCCGGGTCCATGTTGTTGCGGCGCAGATTGGCGATGGCGCGTGTCATCAACCCGTTGACGGAATTGGCATCGAGCTGAAGCATTGCCTCGGCATCTCCGAGCGCAAGGTCGAGCTTGCCGGTGACGATGTAGTTCCGCGCCCGGTTGACCAAGGCTTTGGCGCGATCGGCCGACGACAAGGCGTCATTGCCGAGAAGCGTGGTGCAGGCGGGCTCCGCCTTCGCAGGTGGGCCGGCGGTGCAGTCGGACCAATCGTCCGCGCGCACGGGCAAGGGAGCGGCGGCGAACACCGCCAACAGCAGAATGCCAACGGGCTGCAATTTCCACGCTGGAGACACCGCCGACCTCCCCGTCCTCGCCTCGCGCCAGAGGCTCGTTGCGGCGAAAGCTATCCGCACCGATTCGGAAAGGCAATTATGGGTTGCCGGTCGGCGTGCCGCCCGCGGCCCGCCGATGACATTTGCGTTACGCCGGCAGTCCGTTCTGCTGCGCCAGTTCCTTCAGCGAAACCAGCGGCCGCGCGCCGATGTGCTGGATCACTTCGGCGGCGGCAAGCGCGCCGAAGCGGCCGGCATTTTCATGGCCGGCATTGCGGACGAGGCCGAACAGGAAGCCGGCGGCGAACAGATCGCCGGCGCCGGTGGTGTCCACCAGTTGCTTGATCGGGAATGCGGGCACGGCGACGATGCCGTCCGTTGAGACGACCACGCAGCCCTTCTCGCTGCGGGTGACGACGCCGAGCTTGGTATCGATGGAGAGCTGCTTCAGCGCGGTGTCGAAATCCGAGGTCTGATACAGCGAATGCAGCTCGAACTCGTTGGCGAAAATCAGGTCGACCGTGCCCTTGCGCATCAGCTCCAGAAATTCGTCACGGTAGCGGTCGACGCAGAAGGCATCCGACAGCGTCAGCGCGACCTGGCGTCCGGCGCCATGCGCGATGGTGGCGGCCTTCACAAAGGCCTCCTTGGCGTTCTTGGGATCCCAGAGATAGCCTTCGAGATAGACGATGCGGGATGCCTCGATCTGCGCCGGGTCGATATCGGCCACCGTCAGGTCCTGCGCGGCGCCCAGATAAGTGTTCATGGTGCGCTCGCCATCCGGCGTCACCAGGATGTAGGAGCACCCGGTGGCGGGGCCGTCTGCGGCAGGCTTGGTGTCGTAGGCAACGCCAGCGGCGCGGATGTCGTGGCTGTAGAGCTTGCCGATCTGGTCGTCCTTGACCTTGCCGACATAGGCGGCGCGCGCGCCGAGATTGGCGACGCCGACAATGGTGTTGGCCGCCGAGCCGCCGGAGATTTCCGTGGCCGGGCCCATGTCGCGGTAGATCGACGCGGCGCGGGCCTCGTCGATCAGCGCCATGCCGCCCTTGGTCATGCCGTGGTCGGCCAGAAATTTCTCGTCGGTGCGCACCAGCACGTCGAAGATCGCATTGCCTATACCGAGCACGTCGTATTTTGCATCAGCCATTAACCAAATCCCGCTTTGAAACTGCGGCTCGCGGTTATCACGTTCGCCCGCGTGGCAGCAAGGGAAGCGACTCTTTTTGTTGGAGCATGATCTGATCGGAAAACCGGGCCCCACTTTTCCGGATCATGCTCTATACATGAGGAATGATCCGCTCTTTTGCCACAGTCTCCTCCGGCACGCTGGCCTCGCGATTGCTTGGCTTTGTTCGCGATTCCATGGTCGCGGCGCTGCTCGGCGCGGGCGCGGTGGCGGATGCCTTCCTGGTGGCGTTTCAGCTCGTCAATGTGGTGCGGCGGCTGCTCACCGAGGGCGCACTGAATGCGGCGCTGGTGCCGGCCTGGCTGCGGCAGCGCGACACGAACGGTGCGGCGGCGGCGGCGGCGTTTGCCGGAAAGCTGCTGGGCACCGTCAGCGCGGCGCTGGTTGTCGCGACGGCGCTGATTGCGCTTGTCATGCCGCTGGTCATCACGGCGCTGGCGCCGGGATTTGCGGGCAGCGAAGCGCTCGCGATGGCAGTCGACGACGCCCGGCTGATGCTGCCCTATCTCGCCTTCGCCGGTCCGGTGACGGTGCTGATGGCCGTCATGAATGCGCAAGGCCGCTTCGCGCTCACCGCGTTCTCGCCGCTGCTGTTCAACATCGCGCTGATTGCCGTCATGGCTGGGCTCTTGCTGTGGCGGCAGGATGCGGCGCGCGCGGCGGTGATCCTTGCCGGCGTCGTCGGGTTTGCCGGACTGCTGCAACTGACGATTCTGATGCTGCGCCAGGATGAGAATTCCGCTGCGCCGCTGCGCGTGGCGTTCGATGCCGAGATGCGCGGCTTCTTCGCCAAGGCCATCCCCGGCATGGTCGCGAGCAGCGGGCCGCAGCTCTTGATGGTCGCGGCTGCGATCATTGCATCAGGCTCGCCGTCGGCGGTGTCGTGGCTCTATTTCGCCAACCGACTGATCGAGCTGCCGCTGGGCCTGGTCGGCGTCGCCATGGGCACGGTGCTGGTCGGAGAATTATCGCGCGCGGTGCAGAGCGGCGACGCGGCGGCCGTGGCGCATGCGGAATCGCGCGCGCTGGAGCTTGCCGCAGGCCTCGCGTTGCCGGCGACGCTCGGACTGATCGTGTTGGCCGAGCCGATCGTGCGGCTCTTGTTCGAGCATGGCGCGTTCACGGCCGGCGATACGGCTGCCACGGCGCAGGCACTGAGGTGGCTGGCACTGGGCCTGCCCGCGCAGGTGCTGTTCAAGGCGCAGGCCGCGGCCTTCTTCGCCCGCGAGAACACGACCACGCCGCTCGTCTCCGTTTTGAAAGGCATCGTGTTCGCCCTCGCTGCCTCTCTCCTGTTCGGCCACTTCTTCGGCGTGGCGGGCGTCGCGGCCGGCATTGCGCTGGGGGCCTGGAGCAGCGCGCTGTCGCTGCTGCGCGAGGGCGCCACGCGCTTCGGCTTTGCGATCGACGCGGCCGCACGCCGCCGGTTGCCCCGCATCGTCGCCGCGGCGCTCGCGATGGGCGCGGCGCTGTGGCTGGCGCCGCTCGCCAAACTGCACGGCCTCGCCCAGGCGGCCGCGCTGCTTGCCCTGATCGGCGCCGGCATTGCGCTGTACGGCCTGCTTTTGCAGCTTTTCGGCGTCACCGGCTGGCGCGAAGCGGTTAACGCGCTCCGGAGCGACCCGCGCGACTTGCGCGGCTAATAGACCCGTGGCAAACGACGCGGCGAATACAGACGGGAACCAGGACCATGGCGTTCGCAGAACGGGTTTTTTCAGGCGTCCAGCCGACGGGCAATCTGCATCTCGGCAATTACCTCGGCGCCATCGTCAACTTCGTGAAGCTGCAGGAGACGCATAACTGCCTCTATTGCGTCGTCGATATGCACGCGATCACGCAAGGCGTCGACGTCTGGGGCGGCCCGGCGGAGCTGGCGCGCAACACCCGCGAGGTCACCGCGGCGTTCATCGCGGCCGGCATCGATCCGAAGAAGCACATCGTGTTCAACCAGAGCCAGGTTTCGGGCCACGCCGAGCTCGCCTGGATCTTCAACTGCATCGCGCGCGTCGGCTGGCTCAGCCGCATGACGCAGTTCAAGGAGAAGGCCGGCAAGGACCGCGAGAACGCGTCTGTTGGTCTCTACGATTATCCCGTGCTGATGGCGGCGGACATTTTGCTGTACCGCGCCACGCATGTGCCGGTCGGCGAGGACCAGAAGCAGCATCTCGAGCTTTCGCGCGACATCGCGCAGAAGTTCAACAACGATTTTGCCGACTCGATCCGCAGCCACGGCGCCAATGACGGGCTGTTTTTCCCCTTGCCGGAGCCGCTGATCCAGGGGCCAGCGACGCGGGTGATGAGCCTGCGCGACGGCACCAAGAAGATGTCGAAGTCGGACGCGTCGGACAATTCGCGCGTCAACCTCACCGACGACGCCGACACCATCGCGCAAAAAATCCGCAAGGCGAAGACCGATCCGGAGCCGCTGCCGACGGAAGAGAAAGGCCTCGAGCCGCGTCCCGAGGCCGACAATCTCGTCGGCATCTACGCGGCGCTGGCCGGCGTCTCCAAGCAGGCGGTGCTGAAGGATTTTGGCGGCGGGCAGTTCTCCAGCTTCAAGAACGCGCTGGTCGAACTGTGCGTCGCAAAACTGGCGCCGATCGCCGCCGAGATGAAGCGCCTGGTCGCCGATCCCGGCCATGTCGACGCCATCCTGATCGACGGCGCCAACCGCGCGCGCGCCATCGCCGACGAAACCATGCGCAAGACCAAGGACATCGTCGGCTTCATCCACCAGTAGCTTTTTGTTTTGACGCGTTTTCTTCACGCGAACCGGTACCCACTTCGCTCGAAAACGCTATGGAAGGAACCCGTACTACTCCCTCTACCCAAGGGCGGAGGGAGTATGGCACCATGCTCCGGTTTGGCAGCACCGGGACATGCATGACCAGCCAGCGACACGCTTACGAATCGGGTCACAAGCCAAAATGCCTTGTCATCGTTGACGACACCGCGGAATGGGACCGCGCGGTTTACTATGCCGCGCGCTGGGCGATGCGGGTCGGCGGCGGCGTGGTGATGCTGCGGGTGATCGAGACCGAGGAGCAGAACCAGCAGTGGCTCGGCGTTGCCGAGGTGATGCGGGCGGAAGCCTATGAAGCGGCGAACGAGGCGCTCGACCGCGCCTCCGGCCGCGCCAACGGCGTTGCCGCCATCACCCCGGAGCGGGTGATCCGCGAGGGCGATCCGGGCGAGCAGATCCTCGACGTCATCGACAAGGATAACGACATTTCCATGCTGGTGCTGGCCGCCAATCCCGGCCCCGAGGGTCCCGGGCCCATCATCACCACCATGGCCAATACGGTCGGCTCGTTCCCGATTCCCCTGGTCGTCATTTCCGGCGCGCTGACGGACGCGGAAATCGACGGCCTGTCGTAGGCTTCCGCTTCTACTCGGCGCGTCTTGCGCCAGCGCAAGCCGGCCGCCCCAAAACATGGGTCTAAGCTATTGATGCGGAGCGCAAATGGGTGCTCTGCGCCCCTTGATCGTGCGCTTCGCGACGCCATCTGCTAGACAGACCTCACGCGCCGGCCTTGAACCGGCGACGCCGGAGACAACCATGTTCATTCAGACCGAAGCCACCCCCAATCCCGCGACGCTGAAATTCATCCCGGGACGCCTCGTGCTCGATAGCGGCACGATGGAATTTTCCAACCGCGATTCCGCTAACCGCTCGCCGCTCGCTGCGCGCCTGTTCGAGGTGCCCGGTGTTACCGGCGTGTTCTTCGGCTCGGACTTCGTCACCGTGACCAAGGCGGATGGCGAATGGCAGCAGCTCAAGCCCGCGATCCTCGGCGCGATCATGGAGCACTACATGTCCGGCGCGCCGCTGCTCGCCGACGGCTCTGCTGCCAATGACGAGGAAGCCGATGAGGCGGACGAGTTCTTCAACGAGGCCGATGCCGACACCGTCGCCCAGATCAAGGACCTGATCGAGACGCGGGTGCGGCCGGCGGTCGCCAATGACGGCGGCGACATCACCTTCCGCGGTTTTCGGGATGGCGTGGTCTATCTCAACATGAAGGGCGCCTGCGCCGGCTGCCCGTCCTCGACCGCGACGCTGCAGCACGGCATCCAGAATTTGCTGCGCCACTTCGTGCCCGACGTGGTCGAAGTCCGGCCGATGTGACGAATGGTCCAGACCCTGTTCTTCGTTGATGCCCGGGCTTTGTCCCGGGCATTCGCGTTTTGGTGCCGCCAAAGACGTGGATGGCCGGGACAAGCCCGGCCATGACGCCCGAGAATAATGCTAGCATCTGGCCATGCTGATCCTCGCCATCGATACCGCGCTCGACGCCTGCGCCGCTAGCCGTCCTCGACACCGACAAGAACAAGGTCATCGCGCAGGAATCGCAGGCAATGAAGCGCGGCCATGCCGAGGCGCTGATGCCGCTGGTCGCGCGCGTGATGAAGGAGTCCGGCGTCGCCTTCGCGGCGCTCGACCGCATCGCCGCCACCACCGGCCCCGGCAGCTTTACCGGATTGCGCGTCGGCCTGTCGGCGGCACGCGGCATCGCGCTGGCGGCGAACAAGCCGGTGGTCGGCATCACCACACTCACCGCCTATGCCGCGCCGCATGTCAGCGAGCACGGCGAGCATCCGATCATATCAGCCATCGATGCGCGGCATGACCATGTCTATCTGCAGGCCGTGACCGGCCACGGCGAATCGCTGGTGACGCCGCGCGTGGCGCCGATGGAAGAAGCGCTCGCCGCCTCGCGCTTCGGCGCACCGCATCTGGTCGGCAATGCCGCCCACATTCTGGCCGAGCGCTGGCCGAAGGATGCTCCGCCGCCGGTGAAGGTCGATCAGCAAGCCGCGCCCGACATCGTCTGGGTGGCCTGGCTTGCCGCCGCGGTCGATCCCGCGGTGGCGACACCGCGGCCGTTTTATCTGCGCGCACCCGACGCCAAGCCGCCGGCCGGCCAATTGCCGCGCGCCGCGGAGCCGCAAGCCACATGATCGGATGGCTCACCGGCTGGTGGGGCGGCGGCACCGCCATCGTCGAGCCCGCAACATCGCGCGATGCGGCACGGCTGGCGCAATTGCACGGCGCCTCATTCAACCGCGGCTGGGGCGAAGGCGAATTCGAGGTGATGCTGCGCGAGCGCAACACGCTGGTGCATCGTCTCAGGCTCGGCCGCAAGGTGATCGGATTTGCGGTGTCGCGCATGGCCGCCGATGAAGCCGAGATATTGTCGATCGCCGTCGACGAGCGCTATCGCGGCCGCGGCCTGTCGCGCGATCTGCTGCTCACCCATCTCGGCCATCTCGCCGGCCACGGCGTGAGAAAAATATTTCTCGAGGTCGAAGAGAACAACCAGCCGGCGCGAAGGCTCTATGAACGGATAGGCTTTGCCGTCGTCGGCCGCCGCGAACGGTATTACCAGCAGCCCGGCGGGGAACAGCTGAATGCCCTTCTGATGCGGCGCGACTTGTCGTAAGATGCGCGGGATGGCAAACCATCGCCGCCTCCTTCAGGGCAAAGATCATGACCGCACTGAAACCCTCGACCGCGCATTCTCCGTCGGACACGGCCACCGGCATCGAGGCGCGCTGCGCCGCCACCGGCATGCGCATGACCGAGCAGCGCCGCGTGATCGCGCGCGTGCTGGCGGAAGCCGTGGATCATCCTGACGTCGAGGAACTGTATCGCCGCTGCGTGGCGGTGGACGACAAGATATCGATCTCGACGGTGTATCGCACCGTCAAACTGTTCGAGGATGCCGGGATCATCGAGCGGCACGACTTCCGCGAGGGCCGCGCCCGCTACGAGCAGATGCGCGACAGCCATCACGATCACCTGATCAACCTGCGCGACGGCAAGGTGATCGAGTTCACCTCGGAAGAAATCGAGAAGCTGCAGGCCGAGATCGCCCGCAAGCTCGGCTACAAGCTGGTCGACCACCGGCTGGAACTCTACTGCGTTCCGCTCGACGACGACAAAGCGTAAGGCATTGTCGCGCGCGTGAATCTCGACCTCATCATTTTTGACTGCGACGGCGTGCTTGTCGACAGCGAGGTGATTTCCTGCCGCGCCCATGCCGCGACGCTGACGCGTCACGGCTATCCCATCACCGAGGAACAGGTTCTGCATCGCTTTCTCGGCGTCTCCGAGCGCGAGGCGCGCGAAGCCATTGAAGCGCGAGACTCGGCCACAAGCTGCCCGACGATTTCGACGCAGCAGATCAAGGTTGCAGACACTGAAATTCTATGCCGGCAACCTCAAGGCGATCGCGGACGTGGCTGACGCGATTGCGGCGATCGACTTGCCGAAATGCGTCGCCTCCAGCGGCACCGCCGGAAAAGATCCGCCATGGCCTCGAATGCGCCGGGCTCTACGAGCAGCTCGCGCCGCACATTTTTTCGGCGACGCAGGTCAAGCACGGCAAGCCGGCACCGGACCTGTTTCTGTTCGCCGCCGATGAAATGCGCGCCGCGCCGGCGCGTTGTCTCGTGATCGAGGACAGCGTTCCCGGCGTCACCGGCGCGGTCGCCGCCGGCATGACCGTGCTAGGTTTCCACGGCGGCAGCCATTGCCTGCCCGGCCATGCCGAGAAACTGCGCGCGGCGGGGGCGGCCGTGCTGTTTGACGACATGCGGGAATTGCCGGATTTGGTAAGGCGCGTCGGGGCGGCCGAGGTAGCGGGCTAGCGCTTCACCCGCGGACGGCGCGCTTTCCGGGGTGTTGTCTCAAACTCGGCCGCAAGGGCGTCGTATTCTGCCTTGACCTTCGGATTGGCAAGAAGGCGCGCCTTAAGCTTCTTGAACGGAATGGTCATGCGATCCCCTGCTCGTCGCGACCACCAAATCCTATCTTTGAAGCAGGGGCGTAAGCACCAGACCGGGAATCTCGAGATTCCGGGCTCGCTCCGTGCGGTCGCGCCCCGGAATGACGGTCTAAATCGCTGGCATTTCCGCGCTTTAGGCTATATTTGAGCCCTGCGCCAAGAATGGCGCCGCTTACCCCCTTACAGGTTCCATGACGACGCCGCGCAAGCTGCACATCAAGTCCTATGGCTGCCAGATGAACGTCTACGATGCGCAGCGCATGGTGGACACGCTGGCGCCTGAAGGCTTTGTCGAGACCGCGAGCGCCGAAGACGCCGACCTCGTCATCCTCAACACCTGCCACATCCGCGAGAAGGCCTCGGAAAAAGTCTATTCCGAACTCGGGCGGCTGCGCACGATGAAGGAGGAGGCCGCGCGCGAGCGGGCGCCAGGTCAACATTGCGGTCGCGGGCTGCGTCGCGCAGGCCGAGGGCGACGAGATCATCCGCCGCGCGCCCGTCGTCGACATCGTGGTGGGGCCGCAGAGCTATCATCATCTGCCGCAGCTGCTCGCTCGCGCCAAGCGCGACGGCCGCGCGCTGGAGACGGAATTTCCGGTCGAGGACAAGTTCGGCTTCCTGCCCGCGCCGAAGCCGGACGCGATCCGCGCCCGCGGCATCTCCGCCTTCGTCACCGTGCAGGAAGGCTGCGACAAGTTCTGCACCTTCTGCGTGGTGCCGTACACGCGCGGCGCGGAAGTCTCGCGGCCGGTCGCAAGGATCATCGACGACGTGAAGCGGCTCGTCGACAACGGCGTGCGCGAGATCACGCTGATCGGGCAGAACGTCAACGCCTATCATGGCGAAGGGCCGGACGGACGAAGCTGGCCGCTCGGCAAGCTGCTCGACCGTCTCGCCGAACTCGAAGGCGTCCTGCGGCTGCGCTACTCGACCAGCCATCCGCTCGACGTCGAGGACTCGCTGATCGAATCGCATCGCGACAATCCGGCGCTGATGCCGTTCGTGCATCTGCCGGTGCAGTCGGGTTCCGACCGAATCCTGACGGCCATGAACCGCAAACATACCGCCGCCGAATACCATGCCGTGATCGAGCGTTTCCGGCGCGCGCGCCAAGACATTGCATTTTCATCGGATTTTATCGTCGGCTTCCCCGGGGAAACCGCGCAGGATTTTGCCGCCACGCTCGCACTCGTCACACAAATCAGCTACGCTGCGGCTTATTCGTTCAAATATTCGCCGCGGCCGGGAACGCCGGCGGCGGACATGCAGGAGACGGTGTCAGCTTCAGAGATGGACGAGCGATTGGAGCGCCTCCAGCACTTGATCGACAGCCAGCAATCGGCCTTCAATTTGGCTGCGATTGGCACGACCGTCGATGTGCTGTTCGAGAGGCCTGCGCGCAAGCAAGGCCAGATCGTCGGCCGCACCGCCTATCTGCAGCCCGCCCATGTGATGGCCTCGCCCGACATCATCGGAAAAGTCCTGCCCGTGCGTGTCGAGAGCCTCGAGCGCTACAGCCTGCTCGGCCATCTCGCCTCGCCCACGGCTGCTGCCGAACCCCGGATGACCATTGGAGCCTGAGCCCTTGGCAAAAAGCGCATCGGATTCGCCTTCGCTCGCTCCCAGCCGCAAACTCGACCGCGACATGCAAGTTCCGCCCGAGACGCAAGTCGTCATCGACTTCGACGAGAACCGCGCCGTATCCGCCCTGGTCGGCCCCTACGGCCAGAACCTGGCGCTGATCGAACGCCGGCTCGGCGTGGTCGTGGATTCCCGCGGCAACCACATCACCATCGCAGGCTCGCGTGACGGCTGCGACGCTGCGCGCCGCGTGCTGGAGACTCTCTATACGCAGGCCAATCAGGGGCAGGAGCTCGATCAGGGCGAGGTCGAGGGTGCGATCCGCGCCGTGATCGCGCAGGGCTCGCTGTTCGAATACGACGCGAAAACCGCCAAGTCGCAGTTCGAGACCATCAATCTGCGCAAGCGGCCGGTGCGCGCCCGCACCGCCGCGCAGGATTCCTATATCCGCGCGCTGAAGCGGCATGAGCTGGTGTTCGGCGTCGGCCCCGCCGGCACCGGCAAGACCTGGCTTGCGGTCGCCTATGCCGCGCAGCTGTTCGAGCGCAAGGAAGTCGATCGCATCATCCTGTCGCGCCCGGCGGTGGAAGCCGGCGAGCGGCTCGGCTTCCTGCCCGGCGACCTCCGCGAAAAGGTCGATCCCTATCTGCGCCCGATCTACGACGCGCTCTATGACCTGATGGATGCGCGCGTCGTCGAGCGCGCATTGCAGGGCGGCGAGATCGAGATCGCGCCGCTCGCCTTCATGCGCGGCCGCACGCTGACCAACGCCGTCATCATCCTCGACGAGGCGCAGAACACCACCGCGATGCAGATGAAGATGTTTTTGACGCGTCTCGGCGAGAACAGCCGCATGATCGTCACCGGCGATCCCTCGCAGGTCGACCTGCCGAACGGACAGGCTTCGGGCCTGGCGGAAGCCTGCAAGCTGCTCGACGGCGTCGACGGCATCGCGCAGGTGAAATTCACGGCCGAGGACGTCATCCGCCACGAGCTGGTGGCGCGGATCGTCGCCGCCTATGAGGGATTGCCGCGCAAACCGGCAACCGGCAAATCTTGACCCGACAAACTACCGCCGGAAAGCTGAGGCAATCAGGTTCCGGCCGTCTCCAACATCCCAGAACGATGGCACGCCCTGCGCTTCCCCAGACTGAAGTCCTCGTCACCGCCGACTGCTGGCAGGCGGAGCCGGGCGCGGAAGCCATGATCCATCGCGCCATCGAGGTCGCCGCCGAGATCACCGATGCCGATACCGGCGATGCCGAGCTTGCGGTGATGCTGACCGACGATAGCGGCATCCGCACGCTCAACAACAACTGGCGCGGCATCGACAAGCCGACCAACGTGCTTTCGTTTCCCGCGCTGCAGCCCGCCGGCGATGCGCCCGACGACATGCCGCGCATGCTCGGCGACATCGCGATCGCCTACGAGACGACGCGGCGGGAGGCCGACGAGGAAGACAAGCCGTTCGAGTATCATTTGAGCCACCTCGCGGTGCACGGCTTCCTGCATCTGATCGGCTACGACCACGAGAATGACGACGACGCCGAGGCGATGGAAGCGCTGGAACGCGAGATCCTCGCGCAACTCGGCATTCCCGACCCCTACGGGGACAGGGAGCGGGTGAGCTGAAATGCCTGACTCCGAGCCAAACCCCGACAAGCCGAAGGAAAGCACGCGCAACCCGGGCAATCTGCCCGCCGTGGTGCAGGAAGGCGAAGTGCTGCGGCCGGCCGCCGACAGCTGGCTGCTGCGCGCGATCCGCACCCTGTTCGGCTGGAAGGCCGGCTCGGTGCGCGAGGACCTCAAGGTGGTGCTGGACGCGACGACGCCTGGAGACGTCGGCTTCTCCGTCATCGAGCGCACCATGCTGCGCAACATCCTGTCGCTGCACGAGCGGCGCATTGCCGACGTGATGGTGCATCGCGCCGACATCGTCGCGGTCAAGAGCGACATTCTGCTCGGCGAACTCCTGAGCCTGTTCGAGAGCGCGGCGCATTCGCGGCTCGTGGTCTATAACGAGACGCTGGACGATCCCGTAGGCATGGTGCACATCCGCGACCTGCTCGCCTTGATGACGGCCAAGGCCCGTGTCGGCGACGGCGGCAAGACGCGGCGCAAGAAGCCGTTTCCGGCCGGCCTCGACCTGCGCGCGGTCGATCTCGCGCTGCCGCTGTCGGAAGTCCACATCACGCGAAAACTGCTCTATGTGCCGCCGTCGATGCGGGCGATCGACCTGCTGGCGCAGATGCAGGCCTCGCGCATTCACCTCGCGCTGGTCGTCGACGAATATGGCGGCACCGACGGGCTGGTGTCGATCGAGGACATCGTCGAGCAGGTGGTCGGCGAGATCGACGACGAGCATGACAGCGACGAGCCGCCGGCGATCGTGCGCCAGGGCGACAATTCCTTCATCGCGGATGCGCGCGCCAGCCTCGACGACGTCCGCAACGTGATCGGCGAGGAGTTCGTCACCGGCGAAGCCGGCGAGGAAGTCGAGACGCTGGGCGGCTATCTCGTCTCCTATGTCGGCCGCCTGCCGGTGCGCGGCGAACTGATTTCCGGCCCCGGCAATTTCGAGGTCGAGGTGCTCGATGCCGACCCGCGCCGCGTCAAGCGGCTGCGCATCGCGCAACGCAAGGAGCGCCCTGCCCCGCGTACCCAGCGCGAACGCAGCCGGCGCGAAACAACGCCGGAGCAAGCTCCCTCCTCCGGCAGCGACACGACGCCGCCCTCCGGCGACGGAGCCGCTTCGCAGTGAGGATCAGCGACCAACTCCGCGCCGCCGCCCACGCCATCATCCTCACCTGGGGATGGCGGCGCGCTGGCATAGCGCTGGTCGCCGGCCTGCTGTCGACGCTCGCCATGGCGCCGTTCAACGCCTGGCCGATCCTGTTCCTCACCTTTCCCGTGCTGGTCTGGCTGATCGACGGCGCGGCCGGCGGCAAGTGGCGCGGCGTGCCGGCGGCGGCGTTGTCCGGATTCTGTTTCGGCTTCGGCTATTTCGTATCCGGCGTGTACTGGACCGGGTACGCGTTCTTCGTCGACGCGCCGACCTTTGCGTGGCTTTCGCCCTTCGCGGTGTTGGGACTGCCGGCCTATCTCGCGCTGTTTCCGGCGCTCGGCTTTGCGCTGGCGCGGCTCTTGTGGACCAGGGACGCCTCGCGGATTCTCGCACTCGCCGTGACGCTCACCTTAAGCGAATGGCTGCGCGGCTATCTGCTGACCGGCTTTCCCTGGAATGCGTATGGCTACGCGCTGTCGGAGCCGCTGGCGCTGGCGCAAATCGCCTCCGTGATCGGACTGTGGGGCCTCACATTTCTCAGCGTGGCGATCTTTGCCAGTCCCGCGTCGCTGATCGACGGCGCCTCGGGCGGGCGCAAGCCGTGGCTCGCGCCGGTAGCCGCACTCGCGACACTGCTGGCGCTGGGAATTTTCGGCGTGATCCGGTTGTCGCTGCAGCCGACCAGCATGGTGTCGCACGTGAAGCTGCGCATCATGCAGCCTAATCTGCAGCAGGACGTGAAGTTCAACTACGCCGCCAAGGCGGATGTGATGCAGAAATATATTGCGCTGTCGGATCGCGCGACGGGGCCGCAATCGACCGGCGTGCGCGACGCCAGCATCCTGATCTGGCCCGAATCCGCCTTTCCGTTCTTCCTGACCCAGGAAGCCGACGCGATGGCGCAGATCGCCGACCTCTTGCCGAAAGGCACGGTGCTGATAACAGGCGCCGTGCGCGTGCCCGAAGACGCCAAGCGCGGCGTGCCGGTCACCCGGGCCTATAATTCGATCTATGTGATCGACCACGACGGCAGCGTGCTGTCGGTTTACGACAAAGTGCACCTGGTGCCGTTTGGCGAATACCTGCCATTCCAAAATGCACTGGAGAGGCTCGGGCTCAGCCAGCTCGCCAAGCAGCAGGGCGGCTACATTCCCGGTATGCGCCGGCGTTCGCTCGACATCCCGAATGCCCCGCGGGCGCTGCCGCTGATTTGTTATGAGGCGATCTTTCCCGGCAGCGTGGCGGACCGCGACGATCGCGCCGGCTGGATCATCAATGTGACCAATGACGGCTGGTTCGGAATCTCGACCGGACCCTACCAGCACTTGCAGCAGGCCCGATTGCGCGCGATCGAGGAAGGCCTGCCTGTGGTGCGCGCGGCAAACACCGGCATCTCCGCTGTGATCGATCCGGTGGGGCGAATCGTTGCCAAACTCGGCCTTGGCATCGAAGGCGTACTGGATGCCAGTTTGCCGCAGGCGATCTCGCCGACGATTTATGCACGGTTGCCGAACTATGGCGCCTTGTTGATGTTGGCGATTGCCCTGATTTTCGTCGTGTTACGGCGCGTGAAGCAGCAGAATTTCTGAAATCGATTTCAGAACCCGAATTCAACGACGAATTTAGAACGCGTCGAAGTTCCAACGGTTGACAGGACGCCATGTCAGTTCGCATTGTGCGTGACGAATTCAACCAGTCAGTTCATTGTTCGAAGTCTCCTTTTCTCCGAGCAGAATTTGACGGTTTTCGCGCCAAAGCGCCTCGCGCCGCCTTGACGCAAAATCCAAGGAGAGTTGGAGATGTCGACCAAAGCGCCGAACCCCGTTGACAGATATGTCGGCAGCCGGGTGCGGATGCGCCGTATCATGCTCGGCATGAGCCAGGAAAAACTTGGCGAGGCGCTCGGCCTGACCTTCCAGCAGATCCAGAAATACGAAAAGGGCACCAACCGCGTCGGCGCCAGCCGGCTGCAGCAGATTTCCGAGGTGCTGCAGGTGCCGGTGTCGTTCCTGTTCGATGGCGGCCCGAGCGGCATGGTTCTCGGCGAGGGGGCGGCCGAGAGCGCCTCGCCCACCTATATCGCGGATTTTCTCGCGACTTCCGAGGGACTTGCCCTGACGCGCGCCTTCACGCGCATTCCCAATTCCAAGCTTCGGCGCAGCATCGTCGACCTGGTGGAGCAGATTGCCGACCGGGAAGCCGCGGAAGGCGACCGGAAATCGGCGAAAGTGCCCTGATCGCCGGGATTGACGCCCCTCCGCGGGCAGGCGCATGACATTGGCCTGACTTCGCAAAATCGCGACGGGCAATGGCAACGACATCCGGAAATGATTTCGACACGGCGCAAATTCTCGACGGCATTCGCCGCTGGGTCGAGATCGAGACGCCAACGGACGCACCCGCTGAGGTCAACAGGCTCGGCGAACTCATAGCCCAAGGCTATGACGGCATGCCGGCGCATGTCGAGCGCATCGCAGGCCGCGACGGCTGCGGCGATCATCTCGTCGCGCGCTCGGCATGGGGCCAGGACGCACCGGGCATTCTGGTGCTGAGCCATCACGACACAGTGCATCCGCTCGGCTTCATCCAGCGGCTGCCGTTCCGGATCGACGGCGATCGCGCCTACGGTCCGGGCATCTACGACATGAAGGGTGGCGCCTATCTTGCCTACCATGCATTTCGTCAGATTTGTGCGCTTGGCGCACAACCGCCGCTCGGCATCACCCAGCTCTATGTGTCGGACGAGGAGATCGGCAGCCCGACCTCGCGCGCGCTGATCGAGGCGGAAGGGCGTAAAGCCAAGTACGTGCTGGTGACGGAGCCGGCGCGCGACGGCGGCAAGATCGTCACGGGACGCAAGGGCGTGGCACGCTTCGAAATCTTCATCAAGGGCGTGGCGTCGCATTCCGGCACACGGCCGCAGGACGGCCGCAGCGCCGTCCGCGAACTCGGCAATGTCATCCAGGCACTGGAGGCGCTGAACGACGTTTCCCGCGGCGTCAGCGTCAATGTCGGCGTCGTCAGGGGCGGCTCGCGGCCGAACGTCATTCCGGAAGATGCCTATGCCGCCGTCGACATGCGCCTGCCGATCGCTGGCCGATGCCGAGGAGCTGGTGCCGAAAGTCCTCGGCCTGCAATCGCGCACCGACGGCGTCACGGTGAAGGTGGTCGGCGAACTGAACCGGCCGCCTTACGAAAAGAGCAATGCCGGCGCGGCGCTGTACGAGCACGCCAAGGGATTGGCCGCCGAGATCGGCTTCGACCTGATCGACACCTCCACCGGCGGCGGCTCCGACGGCAATTTCACCGCGCCGCATACAGCCACCCTCGACGGCCTCGGCGTCGACGGCGAAGGCGCCCATACCAATTACGAGCAGCTCTACATCTCCTCGATCGCGCCGCGGGCGCGGCTGTTGCACCGGCTGTTCCAGACGCTGCGATGATGCGTCCCTCCAATCCCGACCGCGAGCATGCGCACGGGCAAGGCTCGTTCTTCGGCCGGCGCAAGGGTCACAGACTGCGCGCCTACCAGGCCGATCTGATCGACAGCCTGCTGCCGCGGCTGGCGCTGGACATTGCCTCGCCCGCGCCTGCGGCGCTGACGGAAATCTTCGACCGGCCGCTCGACGACGTCAGGCTCGAAATCGGCTTTGGCGGCGGCGAGCATCTGGCCGCCGAGGCGCAGGCCTTTCCGGACATCGGCTTCATCGGCTGCGAGCCTTATGTGAACGGGATGGCCAAAATCCTGGCGCAGATCGAGGCTCACAATATCGCGCAATATCCGCCTGTTCGCCGGCGATGCCGCGGAGTTGCTGGCGTGGGCGCCGCCGCGCTCGCTGGCGCGCCTCGACCTGATCCATCCCGATCCCTGGCCGAAGCGGCGGCACTGGAAGCGGCGCTTCGTGCAGGATGCGACGGTGACCGCGATGGCGCGCGCAATCCGGCCAGGCGGCGAATTCCGCTTCGTCAGCGACATCGACGATTACTGCGCCTGGACGCTGTCGCATCTCGCTCGCTCGCCGGATTTTGTCTGGCTGGCGGAACGTGCGGCCGACTGGCAACAGCCGTGGGACGGCTACACCATGACGCGCTATGGCAGGAAGGCCGAGCGCGAGGGACGCGTGGCGGCGTATTTGCGGTTTGGGCGCGAAGGCGTCTTGCAGGGCTGCGGCCCAGTTCACGCGGAAGACGTGGCTGGCCGAGTACTGCCCCGTTATCCGCGCCTTCTTCGCATCGGTGGCTTCCCACACCATGCGCTTGCCGCGCTCGCGGCCGAGCAGTTCGATCGGATCGCGGTTGTCGATGTGGCCGAACTGTCCCTTGTAGACGCTGTAGCCGCACAGCTCCTGCAAACGCCGCGGAAAACGCGCGGCGGTTTCGCGGGGAATGCCGAGCTGCAGGTTTTCCTGCTGCCGCATCCAGCCCCAGCAATAGGCGCAGGAGAAGGCGTAGCGCCGCGCGTCCGAATTGTTGGCGCCGCCGCCATGCCACAGCGCGCTGTCGAACAGCATCACGCTGCCTTCCGGCATGGTCGCGGTGACGGCGGCGTAGTCCTTGCCGTATTCCGGCGAGGCATCGAACTTGTGGCTGCCGGGAACGATGCGGGTGGCGCCGTTGTCGTCCCTGAAATCGGAGAGCGCCCAGATCGCATTCACGCGTGATCGGAATATGCGGCCGCGGCAGCGGGATCAGCTGGGTGTCTTCATGGATCGGCTGGGCCTCCTGGCCGGGGCCGAGCACCAGCGAGCAGAACGACGACAGCAGACATTCGCGGTCGAGCACGCGCTCGACCACCGGCAGCACGTTCTCATGCAGCGGCACTTCCCAGAAGATGTCGTCATAGGTGAGGAGATTGTTGATGCGGACGGTCTTGTAACCCTCGAACGAGGTTTTGGCATAACCGAGATCGTGTTCGCGCTCGACGCGGTCCAGGGCGCGCTTCAGGCCGTCGACCAGCGCTGCGACTCGCTGCCCCTTCGATCACGGTGTAGCCGTCGTTGCGGATGCGATCGGCGTGCGCCTGGATGTCTGCTTCCGTCAGCATCAAATTCTCCCCGCCGGCGCGGTTGCGCGCCTTGGCCGGGAGAATAACGAGGCGGTGTTTGGTTGACCAGATCGAGGCAGACTACGCCGCCTGGCGCGTTTTCCAGAAGGTCACCACCCGCTCGGCGGTGGCGGGCATCAGCCGCGCGAAATTGACGCGTGCGCCTTCGATATCGGCCTGCGGCGCAGCGCGGTCGGGGCCGAGCCGCAGCAGGATCAGGGCACGCACCGTCGCCCATTCAAGGCCAATGACCTTGCTGACGATCAGGATCGGGTCGTAGCGGTCGCCGGAAATCAAGCGGTCCAGCGTTGCAATCTTGACGCCCGACATGGCTGAGAGCGCTGCGATCGACTTTTCATATTTGTACGCCTTGGCGAACAGGAGCAGCGCGCTTTCGGTGAGATTGCCGGCCGCGTGCAGTGACCGGACGGCGCGTTGCGCCGGGTCAAAATCGCGGCGGCCTTCGACCGGCAGCATCGGACTGGACGATGTCGCTCATCGCGCGCTTGATCGCGGCCTGCCGTGCGGGCTTGGCTGTCTCGAGCAGCCGGCGGCGAATGGCGTCGATCGAACCCGCGAGCAACTCCTTGAGATTTCTCGTCGGGGAGATCGTCGCGCTGTCCCATCGTGAGCGTCAGCAGGCCGTCATGCTTGGCGCGCGTGACCAGCGTCGAAAGGCCGGACGGCGAAAACGCCGCGCCCGCATTGCCGGCCGTTGCGCGCACCACTTCCTGATCGCCACGATCGACGATCACATCGGTGAGCCCGGTGGAAAGCGCAGGCCGCTCGGTCATCGCCAGCAGATGCTCCTGGCTCTTCTCGCGCGCAATCTCGATCAGCACGCTTTCGTCAACAACGGCTGAGTGTCGCAGCAACGGACCTGCGATCACGATCTCGTCGTCCAGCGCGAGCTGGCAGACCAGGTTGCGGGGTGCGTTGGCGAGAGGGGCAAGTCGATCGGCGATGTCGGCACGGACCACCACGTCGGTGCGCGGCATGAGTTTCGTCAGAATGCCGTCGAAGAATTCGACATGCTCGGCGCCGAAGCCTGCCGCGCCTTCGAAAAACAGCTCAGCGATCCGCCGCGCCGCTTCGTCACGACGATTTGGATCGTCACCCCTGACGATTTCATCGAGCCCGGGGATCAGCGATGTCGCGAATGCCATTCAACCTACTCAACCCGGCCGTGCCTTTGACGGTATCCTGGCGGGTTTTTAGGCAATCTAGGCAGGCGGGATGAACGAAGGGTTTCGAGCGAAATCGGCCCGAAACAAGCTAATTTCTTGCTTAACGGGCCCCGATAGCTCCCAGATAGCCCCTTGGGGCCTTGCCGGAACGCGGCAAAACCGCTATATCGGCGGCAACTTACATGTCTCATACGATCGCGTATTGAGAGTGGGCCCCCCGGGACCCGCTCTTTTTTATTACCTGAACGAGGCCGGTTCCGAAATGGACCCGGGCAACGTTTCAGGGAGCCGACCGGACCTAAGCTAAGTTCCTGTCAAACCTGCATAAACGAGCGAATTTGACCCTGGTGATATCAGATCGAACCGCGCCTTCCGTGGATGCCGGATTGCTGGCCGAGCCGCGTCTCGTGGTCGAGCCCGGCGTGGCGGCGCGGGTGTCGGCGATCGCGGAGCCGGTGCTGCAGGGCATGGGCTATCGCCTCGTCCGCATCCGGGTTTCCGGCGAGGCCGGTTGCACCGTGCAGGTCATGGCCGAACGGCCCGATGGCACCATGCTGATCGACGATTGCGAGGCGGTGTCGCGGGCGCTGTCGCCGGTGCTCGACGTCGCCGACCCGATCGAGCGCGCCTACCGGCTGGAGATTTCCTCGCCCGGCATCGACCGCCCGCTGGTGCGCCGTTCCGATTTCGAGCGCCATGCCGGCCATCTCGTGAAAATCGAAATGGCGGTCGCCGCTGACGGCCGCAAACGCTTTCGCGGGTTGATCGCCGGCGTCGAAGGCAATGCCGTCCACATCCGGCGCGACGATGTGAAGGCCGGCGAAGCAGCCGACGTGCTTTTGGTGATGGAAGACATCGCGGATGCGCGTCTGGTCCTCACCGATGAGCTGGTTGCGGAATCGATGCGGCGCGGCAAGGCCGCCGAGCGCGAACTCAAGCAGAGTCTCGGGCTGGCGCCACCGTCGCCGCCTCATGCCAGGAAGAGCGACCCGGCTAAAAGCTACAAGCCGAAGCTAAAGCCCAAGAGGCCTCTGCCCAAAAATACGAAGAAACACCGCCTCGCTGCGCAAGGATTGCCCGGCGGCGACATCGATCCGACCGAAGGAGACTAGACCATGGCAGTCAGCGCCAACAAACTCGAACTGCTGCAGATCGCAGACGCCGTTGCGCGCGAAAAGTCGATCGACCGTTCGATCGTGATCGCCGCGATGGAGGACGCCATCGCGAAGGCGGCGCGCGCCCGCTACGGCAGCGAGACCGATGTCCACGCCGAGATCGACGCCAAGAAGGGCGAGCTGCGGCTGTCGCGCCACATGCTGGTGGTCGAGAACGTCGAGAACCACTCCAACCAGATTTCGCTCGATCGATGCCCGCCGCGCCAATCCGGGTGCGCAGATCGGCGACACCATCGCCGACACGCTGCCGCCGCTGGAATATGGCCGCATCGCCGCGCAGTCCGCCAAGCAGGTGATCGTGCAGAAGGTGCGCGAGGCCGAGCGCGACCGGCAGTACCAGGAATTCAAGGACCGCATCGGCGACATCGTCAACGGCGTGGTCAAGCGCGTCGAATATGGCAGCGTGATCGTCGATCTCGGCCGCGGCGAAGCCATCATCCGCCGCGACGAGATGCTGCCGCGCGAAGTGTTCCGCAACGGCGACCGCGTCCGCGCCTACATCTTCGACGTCCGCCGCGAAACCCGCGGGCCGCAGATTTTCCTGTCCCGCACCCATCCGCAGTTCATGGCCAAGCTGTTCGCGCAGGAAGTGCCCGAGATCTATGACGGCATCGTCGAGATCAAGGCGGTGGCCCGCGATCCCGGCTCGCGCGCCAAGATCGGCGTGGTCTCCCGCGATTCCTCGGTCGATCCGGTCGGCGCCTGCGTCGGCATGCGCGGCTCGCGCGTGCAGGCCGTGGTGAACGAGCTGCAGGGCGAGAAGATCGACATCATTCCGTGGTCGCCCGACATCGCGACCTTCGTGGTCAACGCGCTGGCGCCGGCGGAAGTCGCCAAGGTCGTCATCGACGAAGACCGCGAGCGCATCGAGGTCGTGGTGCCCGACACCAACAACCAGCTCTCGCTGGCGATCGGCCGCCGCGGCCAGAACGTCCGCCTCGCCTCGCAGCTCACCGGCTGGGATATCGACATCCTGACCGAGCAGGAAGAATCCGAGCGCCGCCAGGCCGACTTCGAGAATTCGACCCGCGTCTTCATGGAAGCGCTCAATGTCGACGAAGTCGTCGGCCAGCTGCTGGCCTCGGAAGGCTTCACCTCGGTCGAGGAACTGGCGCTGGTCGATGTGCGCGAGCTCGCAGGCATCGAAGGTTTCGACGAGGAGACCGCCGCCGAGTTGCAGAACCGCGCCAAGGAATATCTCGAAGCGCAGGAAGCCGAACTCGAGAGCCGTCGCAAGGAGCTCGGCGTCGCCGACGACATGAAGGATGTGCCCGGCATCAATTCCAAGATTCTGGTCAAGCTCGGCGAGAACGAGGTCAAGTCGGTCGAGGATCTCGCGGGCTGCGCCACCGACGATCTCGTCGGCTGGACCGAGCGCAAGGAAGGCAGCGAGCCGGTCAAGCATGCCGGTTTCCTCGACGGTATCGAGGTTTCCCGCGAGGACGCGGAAAGCCTGATCATGCAGGCCCGCGTCAAGGCCGGCTGGATCACCGAGGAAGAGCTCGCCAAACAGTCTGCGGAGGCGGAGGCCGAAGCCTCCGAAGACGCGCCGGCCGTTTGAGCCGCGCGCATTCAGCAAAAGTGGAGACCGGTTTTGCGTCAAGAATTCGCGCCAAATAACGAGACGTAGGAGATGCCCAGCGCATGCTCGCCATCGTTGACCCCGAACTCGACAACGGGCCGCGGACCGACAAGTCCGCGACGATGCGGATGTGCGCGGTCACCCGCGAGGTGCGGCCGGTCGACGAGCTGATCCGCTTCGTCCTGTCGCCGCAGGGCGAGGTGGTTCCGGACCTCAAGCGCAAGCTGCCCGGCCGCGGCCTCTGGATCACGGCCTCGCGGGCGCGGGTTGCGGAAGCGGTGCGGCGTAACCACTTCAATCGCGGCTTCAAGCGCGACGTCCGCGCCTCGCCGACGCTGGCCGCCGACACCGAAAACCTGCTGGTGCGCAGCGCTATCGAGGCGCTGGCCATGGCGGCCAAGGCCGGCCAGGTGGTGGCGGGCTTTGCCAAGGTCGAGGAGGCCCTCCGTGGGGGGCATTCCAAGGCCTTGATTCACGCTTCCGACGGGGCATCCGACGGAATCCGCAAATTGGACGCGATCGTACGGCAAAGGCCCGGGAATCATGGTGAATCCCCTGCTTTTCCGGTCGTCACCGCGCTGACGTCGGAAGAATTGGATTTGGCACTAGGGCGGGCAAATGTGGTACATGCTGCGCTGCTCGCGGGCCCGGCGGGCAAGACCTTCCTGTCGCGTAGCCAGATCCTGGTCCGATACCGGATGGCGGACGACGACAAGACGGCCGGGGCGGCACCGAATTCTGACTGAAGACACGCTGCAATCAATGTGCGCGATGCGCACAACGTAACGAGATTAGGACTGCTGAATGGTTGAGACGAAAACGCCTGGCGAGAAGACCCTGGGTATGCCGAGCAAGACCTTGTCGCTGAAGCCGCGCGTCGAGACCGGCACCGTACGCCAGAGTTTCAGCCACGGCCGCAGCAAGCAGGTTGTGGTGGAAAAGCGCGGCAAGCGCCGCCTGCCCGGCGAGGCCGGCGCCGTTGAGGCGCCCGCGCCGGAGCCCGTCGCCAAGGCCGCTCCCGCGAAGCCCGCGCCGAGCGGACGTCCTGCCGCGCCGGCTGCGCCGCGCTCGGGTTCCGGTGTCGTGCTGCGCACGCTCACCGAGGACGAGCGTTCCGCCCGCGCCAGCGCGCTCGCCGACGCAAAAGTTCGCGAGGAAGAAGAGCGCCGGATCGCCGAAGAGGACGCCAAGCGCCGTGCCAGCCGCGAAGGCATCGAGCAGGCCGAACGCGAAGCCGCCGAAGTCCGCCGCAAGGCCGAGGACGACCGCCATCGTGTGGAAGAAGAAGCCAAGCGCAAGGCCGAACAGGAAGCCAAGCGCCGCTTCGGCGAGGCTGAGGCTGCCGCGCAAAGCCCGCGGCAACGGCCAAGCCTGCCACGACAACCACGCGTACGCCGCCTTCCGTCAAGGCGCCCGGCGTCGCGGTCGAAGCCGAAGAGGACGAGGGTCCGCGCCAGATCCGCCGCGGCCCCGGCGGCGTGATGCGCCCCGCCGCTCCGCCAAAGACCACGCACAAGCCCGGCCCGCAGAAGCAGCGCGGCCGCCTCACCTTGACCACCGCGCTCAACGCCGACGACGTGCGCGAGAGGTCGATCGCCTCGTTCCGCCGCCGCACCCAGCGCCTGAAGGGTCATGCCGTCAACGAGCCGAAAGAAAAGCTGATCCGCGAAGTGATTATTCCCGAAGCGATCACGATCCAGGAACTCGCCAACCGCATGTCGGAGCGCGCGGTCGAAATCATCCGCATGCTGATGAAGCAGGGCGCGATTCACAAGATCACCGACGTGATCGATGCCGACACCGCGCAGCTGATCGCCGAGGAACTGGGCCACACCGTCAAGCGCGTTGCCGCTTCCGACGTGGAAGAGGGCCTGTTCGACGCGGTCGAGGATTCCACCGACACCGAGCCGCGTTCGCCCGTGGTGACCGTGATGGGTCACGTCGACCACGGCAAGACCTCGCTGCTCGACGCGCTGCGCCACGCCAACGTGGTGTCCGGCGAAGCCGGCGGCATCACCCAGCATATCGGCGCCTATCAGGTGACTTCGCCGGAGAGCGGCAAGAAGATCACCTTCATCGACACGCCCGGCCACGCCGCGTTCACCGCGATGCGCGCCCGCGGCGCCAAGGTCACCGACATCGTCGTGCTCGTGGTGGCGGCCGACGACGGCGTCATGCCGCAGACGGTGGAAGCCATCAACCACGCCAAGGCCGCCAAAGTGCCGATGATCGTGGCGATCAACAAGATCGACAAGCCCGACGCCAAGCCGGAGCGCGTGCGCACCGAGCTGCTGCAATACGAAGTGCAGGTCGAATCGCTCGGCGGCGACGTCGTCGATGTCGAGGTGTCCGCCAAGAACAAGACCAACCTCGATCGCCTGCTGGAAATGATCGCGCTGCAGGCCGACATCCTCGAGCTGAAGACCAATTCGGAGCGTCCCGCCGAAGGCACCGTGATCGAGGCCAAGCTCGACCGCGGCCGCGGCCCGGTCGCGACCGTGCTGGTGCAGCGCGGCACCTTGCGTATCGGCGACATCATCGTGGCCGGCGCCGAGATGGGCCGCGTCCGCGCGCTGATCTCCGACCAGGGCGAGAACCTCGACGAGGCCGGCCCCTCCGTGCCGGTCGAAGTGCTCGGCTTCAACGGTCCGCCGGAAGCCGGCGATCGTCTCGCCGTGGTCGAGAACGAAGCCCGCGCCCGCCAGGTCACCAGCTACCGCGCGCACCAGAAGCGCGAGAACGCCGCTGCCTCGATCTCCGGCATGCGCGGCTCGCTCGAGCAGATGATGTCGCAGCTGAAGACCGCGGGCCGCAAGGAATTCCCGCTGATCGTCAAGGCCGACGTGCAGGGCTCGCTGGAAGCCATTCTCGGCTCGCTGGAGAAACTCGGCACCGAAGAAGTCGCCGCCCGCATCCTGCATGCCGGCGTCGGCGGCATCTCCGAGTCCGATGTGACGCTCGCGGAAGGCTTCAACGCCGCGATCATCGGCTTCTCCGTCCGCGCCAACAAGGAAGCGGCCGCCGCGGCCAAGCGCAACGGCATCGAGATCCGCTACTACAACATCATCTACGATCTCGTGGACGACATCAAAAAGGCGATGTCGGGCCTGCTCGCGCCGACGCTGCGCGAAACCATGCTCGGCAATGCGCAGATCCTGGAGATCTTCAACATTTCCAAGGTCGGCAAGGTCGCGGGCTGCCGCGTCACCGACGGCACCGTGGAGCGCGGCGCCAATGTACGCCTCATTCGCGACAACGTCGTCGTGCACGAGGGCAAGCTGTCGACGCTGAAGCGCTTCAAGGACGAAGTGAAGGAAGTGCAGTCCGGACAGGAATGCGGCATGGCGTTCGAGAACTACGGCGACATGCGCGCCGGTGACGTCATCGAGTGTTACCGCGTAGAAACCATCCAGCGCAGTCTGTAAGTCTGAACCTTACGGCTTCGTCAGGAGACCATTGAAATAGTTGGCGTCATGCCCGGGCTTTTCCCCGGGCATCCACGCCGAAGAATTCAACCGAAATGAAGACGTGGATGGCTGGGGCACCTCGGCCATGACGCGCGATTTTTGAGAACGCGATCATGCCTCGCCATCACCAGAAAAAAGGTTCCACTCCCGGCGGCTCGCAGCGTCAGTTGCGCGTCGGCGAGCTGGTGCGGCATGCGGTGGCCGATATTCTCGCCCAAGGCAGCGTGCATGATGCCGACCTCGAAGGCCACATCATCACCGTGCCCGAGGTGCGGATGTCGCCCGACCTGAAGCTTGCGACCATCTATGTGATGCCGCTCGGCGGACGCGATACCGAGATCGTGCTCGCCGCACTCGAGCGCAACAAGAAGTATCTGCGCGGCGAGATCGCGCATCGCGTTAACCTGAAATTTGCACCTGACATTCGATTCCACGCCGACGAACGATTCGACGAAGCGGAACGGATCGAGAAATTACTGCGAACACCTGCGGTGCAGAGAGATCTCGCACCCGGAGAGAGCGAAGAAAAATGACCGTGACCACGGCGAACGGCGCGCGCGACGCGGAAGCGCGCGACGCGAACGAAAATATTTTTTCCGATGCGCGCAGCGAGCCGCGCCGCACCAACAACGATCCGCGCACCAACGATTCGCGTGCCAACAAGCAGCAGCAGGTCAAGCGCGACCGCCGCGACGTCCATGGCTGGGTCGTGCTCGACAAGCCGATCGGCATGACCTCGACGCAGGCGGTCGCCGTGGTGAAGCGCCTGTTCAACGCCAAGCGCGCCGGCCACGCCGGCACGCTCGATCCGCTCGCTTCCGGCGGCCTGCCGATTGCGCTTGGCGAAGCCACCAAGACCGTCCCCTTCGTGATGGACGGCCGCAAGCGCTACCGCTTCACGGTGTGCTGGGGCGAGGAGCGCGACACCGACGACACCGAGGGCCGGGTGGTCAAGACCAGCGACCAGCGCCCGACCGCGGAGGCCATTTCGGCGCTGCTGCCGCGATTCACCGGCCTGATCGAGCAGATCCCGCCGCAATATTCGGCCATCAAGGTGCAGGGCGAGCGGGCCTATGACCTGGCGCGCGACGGGGAAAAGGTGGAATTGGCCCCCCGCCCGGTCGAGATTCACCATTTAGCCCTTGTAGAACAAACAGATAGCAGCCGATCGGTGTTCGAGGCCGAGTGCGGCAAGGGCACCTATGTTCGCGCCCTGGCCCGCGATATCGGCCGGATTCTCGGCTGTTTCGGCCATATCTGCGCCCTGCGCCGGACCCTGGTCGGGCCGTTTACCGAGGCGGACATGATTCCGCTGGAAGAATTGGAGGCTTTGTGCAATAGAGCCGCGTCCGGCGAGGGTAGCCTCGCTGACGCACTACTGCCCGTTGAGACCGCGCTGGACGACATCCCGGCACTGGCCGTCACACGGGCGGATGCGGCAAGGCTCCATCGGGGCCAAGCCGTTTTGTTGCGCGGACGGGATGCGCCCAATAGTAGCGGCACAGTCTATGTCACGGTGGCAGGCCGGCTTTTGGCGCTTGCCGAACTGGGCAACGGCGAACTCATCCCCAAGCGCGTGTTCAACCTGACCGGGCTGGTTGCCAGCTCCGGCCGCAACGATGAAAGAAATTGACGATGTCGATTACCGCGCAACGCAAAGCGGAAGTCATCAAGACCAATGCCACCAAGGCCGGCGATACCGGCTCTCCCGAGGTGCAGGTTGCGATCCTGTCGGAACGCATCAATGCCCTCACCGACCATTTCAAGACCCACGTCAAGGACAACCATTCCCGCCGTGGCCTTTTGAAGCTCGTGTCGACGCGCCGCTCCCTTCTCAACTATATGAAGAAGAAGGACGAGGCGCGTTACAAGGCGCTGCTCGAGAAGCACAATATCCGTCGCTGAGCACGCCGCGACGCGCGCCGCTGGCGCGCGTTTTCGCATGATCATCCGGAAAGATCCGGCTTTCGATTCCCGAAAGCGATCGTGCACAAGACCATGATCCCGATCAGAGTTGACGGATCATGCGAAGTGAAAGTCCAGCAGCAATCCGGCCGCTGGGCAGGGCAAGATGCCCGAGACTGACGAGAGGATGGACGCCATCCGAAACATCAAGACCATGGCAGGATCGCCGGATGCTGATCGGCATTTTCGATCAGCGTCTCGCAATCTTGCGCATGGTCTTTTTGTTTTTGGGCGCACCGCTCTCGTGAACCCATGAAAGAAGACCGATATGTTCAATAAGCATTCCGTGGAAATCGACTGGGGTGGACGTCCCCTCAAGCTTGAAACCGGCAAGGTGGCGCGACAGGCCGATGGCGCCGTGGTTGCGACCTATGGCGAGACCGTCGTGCTCGCCACCGTGGTGGCGGCGAAGACGCCGCGCGAAGGCGTCGACTTCCTGCCGCTCACCGTCGACTACCAGGAGAAGACCTACGCCGCGGGCCGCATTCCCGGCGGCTATTTCAAGCGCGAGGGCCGGCCGACCGAAAAGGAGACGCTGGTCTCCCGCCTGATCGACCGCCCGATCCGCCCGCTGTTCGTCGACGGCTGGCGCAACGAGACCCAGGTCATCGTCACCGTGCTGTCGCACGACATGGAGAACGATCCGGACATCGTGGCGCTGGTGGCGTCCTCCGCCGCACTGACGCTGTCCGGCGCGCCCTTCAAGGGCCCGATCGGCGCTGCGCGCGTCGGCTTTGCCAATGACGAGTTCATCCTCAACCCGACGCTCGACGAGATGGTCGACACCCAGCTCGACCTCGTCGTCGCCGGCACGGCGGACGCCGTGCTGATGGTGGAATCGGAAGCCAAGGAGCTGAACGAAGACGTCATGCTCGGCGCCGTGATGTTCGGCCATCGCCACTTCCAGCCGGTGATCAAGGCGATCATCGAGCTCGCGGAGAAGGCGGCCAAGGAGCCGCGCGATGTCACGGTCATCGACAATTCGGCGATCGAGAAGGAAATGCTCGGCCTGGTCGAGAAGGAGCTGCGCGCTGCCTACGCGATCCCGGTCAAGCAGGATCGCTACGCCGCGGTCGGCAAGGCCAAGGAAAAGGTGATGGCGCACTACTTCCCGGAAGGCCAGGAGCCGAAATACGACAAGCTCCGCGTCGCCGGCGTGTTCAAGGAGCTGGAAGCCAAGATCGTCCGCTGGAACATCCTCGACACCGGCAAGCGCATCGACGGCCGCGACGTCAAGACGGTGCGCAACATCGTCTGCCGAAGTCGGCGTGCTGCCGCGCGCCCACGGTTCGGCGCTGTTCACCCGCGGCGAGACCCAGGCGCTGGTGGTGACCACGCTCGGCACCGGCGAGGACGAGCAGTACATCGACGCGCTGTCGGGAACGTATAAAGAGACGTTCCTGCTGCACTACAACTTCCCGCCCTACTCGGTCGGCGAGACCGGCCGTCTCGGCGGCACCAAGCGGCGCGAGATCGGCCATGGCAAGCTCGCCTGGCGCGCCATCCGCCCCGTGCTGCCGCCGCACCACGAGTTCCCCTACACCATCCGCGTGGTGTCGGAGATCACGGAGTCCAACGGCTCCTCGTCGATGGCCTCGGTCTGCGGCGCGTCGCTGTCGCTGATGGATGCCGGCGTGCCGCTGAAGCGGCCGACCGCTGGTATCGCGATGGGCCTGATCCTCGAAGACAAGCGCTTTGCCGTGCTGTCCGACATCCTCGGCGACGAGGATCATCTCGGCGACATGGACTTCAAGGTGGCCGGCACCGAAGAAGGCATCACCTCGCTGCAGATGGACATCAAGATCGAGGGCATCACCGAGGAGATCATGAAGGTCGCGCTTGGCCAGGCCAAGGAAGGCCGCGTGCACATCCTCGGCGAAATGTCCAAGGCGCTGACCTCGGCCCGCGCCGAGCTCGGCGAATACGCGCCGCGCATCGAGACCTTCAAGATCGCCACCGACAAGATCCGCGAAGTGATCGGCACCGGCGGCAAGGTGATCCGCGAGATCGTGGAAAAGACCGGCGCCAAGATCAACATCGAGGACGACGGCACCGTGAAGGTGGCCTCCGCCGACGGCGAGGCGATGAAGGCCGCGATCAAGTGGATCAAGTCGATCGCTTCCGATCCGGAAGTCGGCCAGATCTACGAAGGCACCGTGGTCAAGGTGATGGAGTTCGGCGCCTTCGTGAACTTCTTCGGCGCCAAGGACGGCCTGGTCCACATCAGCCAGCTGGCTTCGGCCCGCGTGCAGAAGACCTCCGACGTCGTCAAGGAAGGCGACAAGGTCAAGGTCAAGCTGCTCGGCTTCGACGACCGCGGCAAGACCCGGCTGTCGATGAAGGCGGTCGACCAGGCCACCGGCGAGGACCTCGAGAAGAGGTCCGATGCGCCGGCGCCGCGCGAAGCGGCCGGCGAGTAAGCTACGCCGACATC
Source organism: uncultured Alphaproteobacteria bacterium (assembly GCA_963726865.1). Classification (GTDB taxonomy): domain Bacteria; phylum Pseudomonadota; class Alphaproteobacteria; order Rhizobiales; family Xanthobacteraceae; genus Bradyrhizobium. Next base: position 89,642 of record CAVSEE010000027.1, read on the forward strand.
ACAATCACGAAAGGGCGGCCGAAGGGCCGCCCTTTTTTGTTTTCCGCATCCAGGTTGTCGAGCCACTTCACTGGGATTGGGAGCGATCCCCTGACCTTAAAGTGAGCAGACTGCATGCGCAATTCCGCCGCAGCGTCACAATGGCCGCGAACGAAACCCGGCACGGTACCTCGCACGTAACTGCTCGCGCTGTCGCGCGTTGTGCCCAGCAGTCGTCCCCTGACAGGAGAAGCCCATGTCGTCGCTTTCCCGGCGCCGTCTCATGCTCGCCGCCACCGGTCTCGTTGCAGCTGCAGCCGCCCCGCGCATCGTCTTCGCGCAAGGTGCGATGGCGCCCACAGGTCCCTTCAAGCTCGATCCGCTCGCCTATCCCACCAATGCGCTGGAGCCGCATATCGACGCCAAGACGATGGAGATCCATCACGACCGGCATCACCAGGCGTTCATCACCAACCTGAACAATTTCGCCAAGGACAATCCGCAGATCGCGGACAAGCCGGTTCCGGAAGTGCTGGCCAATCTCAGCAGCGTGCCGGAGGCGATCCGCACCGGCGTGCGCAACAGCATGGGCGGCCACGCCAACCACACCATGTTCTGGCAGATCATGGGGCCGAACGGCGGCAAGGCCGAAGGCGACGTGCTCGCCGCCATCGATCGCGACCTCGGTGGCCTGGAAAAGATGCAGACCGATTTCAACGCCGCAGGCGGGCGCGTGTTCGGCTCCGGCTGGGTGTTCGTCACCGTCGACAAGGACGGCAAGCTCGCCATCGAGACGCGCCCCGGCCAGGACAATCCGATGATGGACGGCAAGCGCGCGCTGCTCGGCAACGACGTGTGGGAGCACGCCTATTACCTCAACTACCAGAACCGCCGCCCCGATTATCTCAAGGCGTGGTGGAACACGGTGAACTGGAAGGCGATCGGCGAGCGCTACGCCGCCGCCAAGGCGGGCACGCTGGGCGTATAGATAAAGAAAAAGCCGGGTGCAGGACGATCCTGCACCCGGCTTACTCGTCGTTTTGACTTCGTCAGCGCTTGATGTCGTAGCGGTCGAGGTCCATCACCTTGGTCCACGCCGCGACGAAATCCTTCGCAAACTTCTCCTTCGAGTCCTTGCACGCATAGACTTCCGCGAAGGCGCGGAGCTGCGAGTGCGAGCCGAAGATCAGGTCGATGCGGGTCGCGGTCCACTTGGCCGCATTGGTCTTGCGGTCGCGGCCCTCATAGGCGTTGTCGCCGGCCGGATGCCACTCCGTGCCCATGTCGAGCAGGTTGACGAAGTAGTCGTTGGTCAGCGCGCCCGACTTCTTGGTGAGGACGCCGTGCTTGGACTTGCCGGCATTGGCGCCGAGCACGCGCAGGCCGCCGACCAGCACCGTCATTTCCGGCGCGGTCAGCCGCAGCAACTGCGCCCTGTCGACCAGCGCCTCTTCCGGCTGCATGAACTGCATCCGCTTGCTGCTGATGTAGTTGCGGAAGCCGTCGGCACGCGGCTCGAGCGGGGCGAAGGAGTCGACGTCGGTCTGCTCCTGCGTCGCATCCATGCGGCCCGGCGTGAACGGCACCTTCACGTTGACGCCGGCAGCCTTGGCGGCCTTCTCGACCGCGGCGGCGCCGCCGAGCACGATCAGGTCGGCCAGCGAGACCTTCTTGCCGCCCTTGGCCGACTTGTTGAACGCGGCCTGGACCGCCTCGAGCTTGGTCAGCACCTTGGCGAGCTCGGCCGGCTCGTTGACCTCCCAATCCTTCTGCGGGCTCAGACGAACGCGCGCGCCATTGGCGCCGCCGCGCTTGTCCGAGCCGCGGAAGGTCGACGCCGACGCCCATGCGGCCGAGACCAGCTGCGACACCGACAGGCCGCTGGCGAGGATCTTCCCCTTCAGCGCGGTGATGTCCTTGGCGTCGATCAGCTTGTGATTGAGCTTCGGAATCGGATCCTGCCAGATCAGCGTCTCCTTCGGCACCAGCGGGCCGAGGTAGCGATGGATCGGACCCATGTCGCGATGGGTCAGCTTGAACCAGGCCCGCGCGAAGGCATCGGCGAACTCGGCCGGCTTCTCATGGAAGCGCCGCGAGATCTTTTCGTAGGCCGGATCGAAGCGCAGCGCGAGGTCGGTCGTCAGCATCATCGGCCGATGCTTCTTCGCGGGGTCGAAGGCATCCGGAATGTCGGCTACCGCATCCTTCGCGACCCACTGCGGCACGCCGGCCGGGCTCTTGGTCAGCTCCCATTCGTTCTCGAACAGGTTCTTGAAGAAGTGGTTGCTGAACTTCGTCGGCGTCTGCGTCCAGGTGACTTCCGGGCCGCCGGTGATGGCGTCGGCGCCGATGCCGGTGCCGTGCGTGCTCTTCCAGCCGAGGCCCTGATCTTCGAGCGCGCCGGCTTCCGGCTCCGGTCCGACCAGCGACGGATCGCCGGCGCCGTGCGCCTTGCCGAAGGAGTGGCCGCCGGCGATCAGCGCGACGGTCTCTTCGTCGTTCATCGCCATGCGGAAGAAGGTCTCGCGGATGTCCTTGGCGGAAGCGACCGGATCCGGATTGCCGTTCGGTCCTGCCGGATTGACGTAGATCAGGCCCATCTGCACCGCGCCGAGCGGCTCGGACAGCTGGCGTTCGCCGCTGTAGCGCTCATCGCCGAGCCACGTGCCCTCGGGACCCCAATAGAGCTCCTCCGGCTCCCACACGTCGGCGCGGCCACCGGCGAAACCGAACGTCTTGAAGCCCATCAACTCCAGCGCGACGTTGCCGACGAGCACCATGAGGTCCGCCCACGAGATCTTGCGGCCGTATTTCTGCTTGATCGGCCACAGCAGCCGGCGCGCCTTGTCGAGGTTGGCGTTATCCGGCCAGGAATTCAGCGGCGCAAAGCGCTGCTGTCCGGTGCCGGCGCCGCCGCGGCCGTCGGTGGTGCGGTAGGTGCCCGCCGCGTGCCAGGCGAGGCGAATGAACAATCCGCCGTAGTGGCCGAAGTCGGCCGGCCACCAGGGCTGCGAGTCCGTCTGCAGGGCGCGCAGGTCCCGGATCAGGGCCTTGAGGTCGAGCGACTTGAATTCCTTGGCGTAGTCGTACGCCGCGTCCATCGGATCGGACAGGCTGGAGTTGCGATGCAGCACCGAAACATCGAGCGCATCCGGCCACCATTCGCGATTCGAATGTCCGCGTGTGCCCGTGAACGGGCATTTTGTTCTGTCATCCATGATTATCTCCCGGGGGTGGCAATCCTTGATCGGATTGGAAGCAATCTAAGCGGCGCGATCCATCAGGTGAAGTTGATTTTAATGATCGGTGCGATAAGATTATCTGATGATAAACCTCTCGCTCCGTCAACTCCGGTATTTCGATGCGCTGGCCCGGCATGGTCATTTCGGCCGCGCGGCCGAATCCTGCTCCATTTCGCAGCCGGCGTTATCGATGCAGATCAAGGAAATGGAAGAAGCGCTCGGCGGCGCGCTGCTCGAGCGCAGCGCCCGGCAGATCACGCTCACCCGTCTCGGCGAGGAGCTGATCGAGCGGGTGCGCGATATATTGCGCTCGGTCGATGAGCTCGGCGATTTCGCGCGCGCCTCGCGCGACCGCTTCGCCGGGCGGCTGCGCATCGGCATGATCCCGACGATCGCGCCTTATCTGCTGCCCCGGGTCATCGCCGAACTCACGCGCGTGCATCCCGAACTCGACATCCAGGTGCGCGAGGCGCTGACGCCAAAGCTGATCCAGGAGCTTTCCGAGGGCCGTCTCGATACCGCCATCCTGGCGCTTCCGGTCTCGGAGCCGTCGCTGACCGAGGTCGCGCTGTTCCGCGAGGATTTCCTGCTGGTGCGCCCGCGCAAGGACGAGGGAACGCCGGTGCCGAGCCGCGAAATGCTGCGCGAGATGCGGCTGCTGCTGCTGGAAGAAGGCCATTGCTTCCGCGACCAGGCGCTGTCGTTCTGCAAGATGCACTCCTCGCCGCGCGAGCTACTGGACGCGAATTCGCTGTCGACGCTGGTGCAGATGGTGAGCGCCGGGGTCGGCGTCACCCTGATCCCGGAGATGGCCGTGGCGGTGGAAACGCGCTCGGCCGCGGTCTCGGTGGCGCGCTTCAAGAACCCGCAGCCGTCGCGAACCATCGGCATGGTCTGGCGCAAGACCAGCCCGCTGGCACGGCAGCTGATGCAAATCTCCGAGGTCGTGGGCCTCTCCGCCGGCAAGGGCGCGCGGCAAGCAGGCGGCAGCGCCGCGCCAACCGCGCGCCTGACGGAAGCGATCGATGTCCGCCCTCATCATCCGCCCCGCCCTGCCCCATGAATATGACGAGGTCGCCCGCGTCTGGATGGAGAGCTGGGTCTCCACCGGGCTCGCCGAGGCCAGCAATTTCCTGCTCGCCAATTTGCGCGCGCGGGTCCGCAAGGAGATCGAGGACGGCTGGAGCCTCTACGTGGCCGACGACAGCGGAACTTTCGCGGCGATGCTGGCGTTGCACCTGCCGCAAAAATATCTCGACCAGCTGTTTGTCGCGCCCGAATATCAGGGCAAGGGCGTCGGCCGGCAACTGCTTGCCTTCACGCGGCAACAATTGCCGGATGAAATCTGCTTGCGCTGCGTGCGCGAGAACGAAAAGGCCTGGCGCTGGTATGAGCGTGAAGGTTTTGTGTACGAGAAGGAAGAGATCTCGAGCGCGACCGGCTTCATGATGAAATTTTATCGCTGGCGAAAGGGCGGCTAGGCCGCTGCGGCTTGTTTCCTGTCCCGACATCTTCTAGTTACTTTCGGGGCATAACTAAACTCACTCGGGGACCATGCTGCTTCGTTTTGCCGTCGCTTCTGCCGTGCTCGTGTTGCTCCTTGGGACTGCGGGCGAGGCCCAGACGCCGCCTGCGACTTCGGCTCCAGGCGCGCCTGCACCCGCCAAGGCCGTCGCCAAGAAACCTGCGGCCAAGGCCAAGACCGGCCCAAAGCAACCGGCCGTGGTCGAGACCGGTCCGTGCCGGCTCGGCGTGATCTCGGCACATTGGCGACCGGTTCTCCGTCCACAAATTCGGCATCACGGTATTCGAGACCGAAGACAACGAAGTCGCCGTGGATGGTTGGGGACTCGATGACCTTGCGGTGGCACGGGTACGCGCAGCGACCGGCGCCGATTCCTCCGTGCGGCGCATCAACTATCCCAAGGGAACCTTCGAACTGTTTTACCATCCGAAATCCCTCTTCATGCGCGAGCCGAACGAGGATCTGCAGCAAATCGTCCGCAGCATCACGCCGAATGCGAACTGCGAGCGCTATATGGTCATCATCAAGTTCAAGGGGACCGTGTCGGGCACGAAGATGCAGATTGATGGCGTGGGCGTGTATAGCCAGGGCATCGGGTCGCTCGCCCGCCATTCACATCTGTTCGCCAATGTGGGGGTCATGATGTACGATGGCGCCACCTATGAGCGGATCAACTCGTCCCCGTCCATGGCTGCGATCGGCGAAAGCCTGTCGCGGGCCTTCCAATTGCAGGAAGACCCTCTCACAAAGCTCGACCACTCGCTTTTTCCGGACCCTCCTCAATCCGCTGCCACCAGCGCGGTGCTCAAGGAGAGAACGCGTGCCCTTGTTTCGGCCCACTTGGATCGCGTAATTGCCCACCGACTCCAGCAGCAGTAAACAGCCAGCATTGAATGAGGGATTTGATGATGAAGCTCTATTGGTCGCCGCGCTCGCGCTCGTTCACCGCACTCTGGCTGATGGAAGAGACCGGCCAGCCCTACGAGCGCGTGCTGACCGACATCTCCACCGGCGCGCAGAGGAACGCCGGAATATCTCGCGATCAATCCGATGGGCAAGGTGCCGGCGCTGCAGGACGGCGACGCGACGCTGGCCGAGGCCGCGGCGATCTGCGCCTATGTCGCCGAACGCTATCCCGAGGCAAAGCTCGCGCCGCCGCTCGGCGATCCCTCGCGCGCAAAATATCTCTACTGGCTGTTCTTCGGCCCGGCTGCATCGAGCCCGCGATCGTGCAGATCTCCACCAAGATCGAGATGAATCCGGTCGCCGCCGGCTGGGGCGAGCGCAGCGCGTGTTCGACGTGCTCGATGGCGCGCTCGCAGAAGGGACCGTGGCTGCTCGGCGAGAACTTCTCCGCCGCCGACATCGTGATCGGCTCGGGGCTGAATTTCGCGGTGCGGCTGTTCAAGATGGTGCCGTCGCGGCCGTCGTTCGACGCCTATCTCGCGCGCTGCATGGCGCGGCCGGCGTTCCAGCGCGCGGAGAAGATCGCGGCGGGAGAATGAGTCCCTACTCCGCCTTCAGCGCTTCCGGCCGCGGCATCGAGATGATGTTGTAGCCGGAATCGACGTAGTGGATTTCGCCGGTGACGCCGCCCGAGAGATCGGACAACAGATAGAGCGCCGAGCCGCCGAGCTCGTCGAGCGTCACGCCGCGGCCGAGCGGCGAGTGCTTCTGCTGGAAGGCGAACATCGACGCGCGCATCGCCGATGCCGGCGCCGGCGAGCGTGCGGATCGGGCCCGCCGAGATCGCGTTGACGCGGATGCCGCGCGGACCGAAATCGGCGGCGAGATAGCGCACCGAGGCTTCCAGCGCCGCCTTGGCCACGCCCATCACGTTGTAGTTCGGCATCACCCGCATCGAGCCGCCAAAGGTCAGCGTGATCATGCGAGCCGCCGGTCTCCGGCATCAGCTCGGCCGCGCGCTTGGCGAGCTCGGTGAACGAGAAGCAGGAGATCACCATGGTGCGCGAGAAATTCTCGCGCGTGGTGTCGGCGTAGCGGCCCTTCAGCTCGTTCTTGTCGGAGAAGCCGATGGCGTGGACGAGAAAGTCGAGCGCGCCCCATTTCTCGCGCAGCGCCGCGAACACGGCATCGACGCTGGCGATATCCTCGACGTCGCAGGGCAGCACCAGTGTCGACGCCGAGCGACTCGCGCCAGCGGCTTGACGCGCTTGCCGAGCGCCTCGCCCTGATAGGTGAAGGCGAGCTCGGCGCCCTGCGCGGCGAGCGCCTTGGCGATGCCCCAGGCGATCGAATGATCATTGGCGACGCCCATGATCAGGCCGCGCTTGCCCTTCATCAGGTCCTGCATCGCCGCTCCTCCTCTCGTCATGCCCGGACTCGTCTCGCATCCACGAGCTGGTCGATCCTAGTACCAAGACGTCAGTATGGCCGTGACAGGCCGCGGCGTACGGATGCCCCGCATTCGCGGGGCATGACGGACAGCTCACGCATCCATCCGCTTGAACACCAGCGTGGCGTTGGTGCCGCCGAAGCCGAAGGAGTTCGACAGCACGGTGCCGAGCTTGGCGTTGTCGATGCGCTTGCGCACGATCGGCATGTCGGCGAACACCGGATCGAGCTCGTCGATGTGGGCGCTCTCGCAGATGAAGCCGTTGTTCATCATCAGCAGCGAATAGATCGCCTCCTGCACGCCGGTGGCGCCGAGCGAGTGGCCGGTCAGCGACTTGGTCGCCGAGATCGGCGGGCACTTTTCGCCGGTGCCGAACACCTTGCGGATCGCCTCGATCTCCGGCGGATCGCCGGCCGGCGTCGAGGTCGCGTGCGGGTTGATGTAGTCGATCGGCGTCTTCACGGTCGACAGCGCCATGCGCATGCAGCGCTCGGCGCCCTCGCCCGACGGCGCGACCATGTCGTAGCCGTCGGAGGTCGCGCCATAGCCGACGATCTCGCCGTAGATGCGCGCGCCGCGCGCCTTGGCGTGCTCGAGCTCTTCCAGCACCACGACGCCGGCGCCGCCGGCGATCACGAAGCCGTCGCGGTTGATGTCGTAGGCGCGCGAGGCGGTGGCCGGCGTGTCGTTGTATTTCGACGACATCGCGCCCATCGCGTCGAACAGCACCGACAGCGACCAGTCGAGCTCCTCGCAGCCGCCGGCGAAGATCACGTCCTGCTTGCCGATCTGGATCGTCTCGTAGGCATTGCCGATGCAATGGTTCGAGGTCGCGCAGGCCGACGAGATCGAATAGTTCACGCCCTTGATCTTGAACCAGGTCGCGAGCGTCGCCGATGCCGTCGACGACATCGCCTTCGGCACCGCGAACGGGCCGACGCGCTTCGGTCCCTTGGTGCGGGTGATGTCGGCGGCTTCGACGATGGTGCGCGTCGACGGACCGCCCGAGCCCATGATGATGCCGGTGCGCTCGTTGGAGACTTCCGTCGGCTCGAGGCCGGAATCCCGGATCGCCTGCTCCATCGCGACGTGATTCCACGCGGCGCCCTCGCCGAGGAAGCGCATCGCGCGGCGGTCGATCACCTCGGCCGGATCAGCGTCGGCGCGCCGTGCACCTGCGAGCGGAAGCCGAGCTCCTTGTATTTCGCCGGCATGCGTGATGCCGGACTTCGCCTCGTGCAGGCTCGACAGCACTTCCTGGGTGTTGTTTCCGATCGATGAGACAATGCCCATCCCGGTGACGACAACCCGCCTCATGATCGCCTCGCCTGTCGCTTTCCGTTGTGTGATGGCTCTCTTCGAGCCGGCGCCGCTTGATCGGCGGTGAGCGCGTAAGCCTACGCTCCCGGCATCGCGGCACCCTGCTTGAACAGCCCGACCTTCAGATCCTTGGCGCGATAGATAATCTGGCCATCGGCCGAAAGCCAGCCGTCGGCGATGCCGAGCCAGAGCTTTCGGCGCATCACGCGCTTGATGTCGACGTTGTAGACGATCTTGCGAACGTTCGGCAGCACCTGGCCGGAAAACTTGACCTCGCCGAGACCGAGCGCCCGGCCGCGGCCCTCGCCGCCGAGCCAGCCGAGGAAGAAGCCGACCATCTGCCAGAGCGCGTCGAGACCGAGGCAGCCCGGCATCACCGGATCGCCCTTGAAATGGCAGCCGAAGAACCAGAGATCCGGCTTGACGTCGAGTTCGGCGCGGATCACGCCCTTGCCGTATTCGCCGCCGGTTTCGGAGATTTCGCTGATGCGGTCGAACATCAGCATCGGCGGCAGCGGCAACTGGGCATTGCCCGGACCGAACAGTTCGCCGCGGCCGCAGGCCAGCAGATCCTCGTATTCGTAGCCGTTGCGCCGATTGAGCATCGTCCCAAAACCTCTCAAGTTTCCCGATTGCGCGCATTCGACACCGATGGCAACGCCGAGGGTGGCGCACAACGTCCCCAGGCTGGTCTCGCGGGTCGGGAAGGCCCGCCGAAGCCGTCATTGGCCCTTGCCAAATGCGCATGGCTGGAATTGGCCGGGTCTCTAACATAGGCCTCTCGGGCGGCAAAGCGCTCGATAGGGGGTAAATCGCCGGGCGGCGGCCGTTCCAGGCCTTAACCTTGGACCGTTCCAGTTGCGAAAAACTTGCATCTGGCGGCAATTCCCTTTATATTCCATTCAAACTAGCACTGAAAGTACGAGTACGGGGCCGTGGAACATGAACGACGCAACGATCCGACTATGACGACGCGGACCTCGCGGTACGTCCGGCGGGCATCAGCCGGCGCTGACCGGCTGCCCGTGGCATGACGTCAACGAAATGCTCCAGGCGGCAGGCCTGCGTCCGACCCGCCAGCGCATGGCGTTGGGCTGGCTGCTGTTCGGCAAGGGCGCGCGTCACCTCACCGCGGAAATGCTCTACGAGGAAGCGACGCTCGCCAAGGTCCCGGTGTCGCTCGCGACCGTCTACAACACGCTCAACCAGCTCACCGACGCCGGCCTGCTGCGTCAGGTCAGCGTCGACGGCACCAAGACCTATTTCGACACCAACGTCACCGCGCATCACCACTTCTATCTCGAGAACAATCACGAGCTGGTCGATATCCCCGACCCGAATCTCGTGCTGTCGAAGATGCCCGACATGCCCGAGGGCTACGAGATCGCCCGCGTCGACATGGTCGTGCGCCTGCGCAAGAAGCGCTGATCCAAGCAAACAGGTTTTCAGTTTTCGTCATGGCCGGGCTTTGTCCCGGCCATCTGCGTTTGGCGGACTATTCCACCTTCTCGCCTTCGTAGACGCCCCACAGGCGCTGCTGCTCGATCCAGCCGTCAAAGCCGTTGCCGGTGACGCGGCACCAGCCGTCGAGCATTTCTTCACTTGGGCAACGACGCCGGCCTGCAGCTGCGCGGCAACCGCGCTTTCCGGGTCGGCGCGATCATAGATCGGCGCCAGTTCGTCCTTGCTCTTCATGGTGACGACGGCGGTGCGGCGGCCCGACAGCAGGGAGTGATAGACCCAGCCTTCGGTGCCTTCGGAATCGCGAACGCGGCGCCAGTTCTCGAACTCGGCGGTGATCTCCACCGGCAAGCCGGCGCGGGTATAGACCCAGGCCACGTCATTGTCCTTGGTCGGACCGGCGCGGACATTCACGTGATCGGACTTGAGGCTGACAAAGCGCGGAATCGGCAAGCCGCTCGTGGCCGTCGGCGAATCCTTCGCCGCATGCCCGAGATTGCCCATGGATCCCAGCATGGCCGCCGCCAGGATCACCAACGCACCGCAACGCCCCAACCCCATCAACCCGTCTCTCCTGCCGAGAACGCGTCAGCCCAACCGCCTTGAGCCGATCCCGTTTGTCTTGACGCCAAACCCCAAATCCCCTGTGCAGCTGCGAAGATCGACGTCCCGCTTGTCGGTTCCTTGGTTCTTGTCTTGGCCCGGCCTTCTGCTAGAGAGGACGGAACACAAGAGAGCCGAAATTTCCCGGGGAAAACCGGGGTAAATGTCGGGGAACCCAAGGAATTGCCGGGGACCGCACTGCAAGATTGCAGTGTCGAACACCCGGGTTAATGAGGTCTGAACGGCAGGCTCTTGTTAAGCCCAGCCTCATGAGAGCAGGAAATGTCGGTTAAGAAAAAGCCTCTCGTCGTCGTCACGCGCAAGCTGCCGGACTCCATCGAGACCCGGATGCGCGAGCTGTTCGACGCGAAGCTCAATCTCGACGACACGCCGATGACGCCGGAGCAGATTGCCGAAGCCGTGCGCACCGCCGACGTGCTGGTGCCGACCGTCACCGACGAGATCAACGAACTCGTGCTGAAGCAGCCCGAAAGCAAGCTGCGGCTGATCGCCAATTTCGGCAACGGCGTCGACAATATCGACGTCGCGGCGGCGCATGCCCGCGGCATCACCGTGACCAACACGCCGAAGGTGCTGACCGAAGACACCGCCGACATGACCATGGCGCTGATCCTCGCGGTGCCGCGACGGATGATCGAGGGCGCCTCCATCCTCACCGAAGGCAAGAACTGGGCGGGCTGGTCGCCGACCTGGATGCTCGGCCATCGCATCGGGGGCAAGCGCCTCGGCATTGTCGGCATGGGCCGCATCGGCCAGGCGGTGGCGCGCCGCGCCCGCGCCTTCGGCCTGCAGATCCACTATCACAACCGCCGCCCGGTGGCGCCGCAGATCGCCGAGGAGTTGGGCGCCACCTATTGGGAAAGCCTCGACCAGATGCTGGCGCGGATGGACATCATCTCGGTGAACTGTCCGCACACGCCGGCGACGTACCATCTGCTGTCGGCGCGGCGGCTGAAGCTGATCCGCAAGGACGCCTATATCGTCAACACCGCGCGCGGCGGGGTGATCGACGAAGACACCATGGTCAAGCTGATCGAGAGCGGCGAGATCGGCGGCGCCGGCCTCGACGTCTACGAGCACGAGCCGGCGGTGAACCCGAAGCTGGTGCGGCTCGGCAAGGCCGGCAAGGTGACGCTGCTGCCGCATATGGGCTCGGCCACCATCGAAGGCCGCGTCGACATGGGCGAGAAGGTGATCATCAATATCCGCACCTTCCTCGACAACCACAAGCCGCCGGATCGCGTGCTGCCGAGCATGCTCTGAGCGTGGCGGCGTGAGCGAGATTCGCGAAGCGCTGCTCGATCGTCTCGCCGAAACCATCGCCAACATTGCATCCCGACCGGCGCATCCGCGTCGCCATCGACGGCGTCGATGGCGCAGGCAAGACGATGCTGGCCGATGCGCTGGCGCCGCTGGTCGATCGCAAAGGGCCGCGACGTCATCCGGTCCAGTGTCGATGGCTTCCACAACCCGCGCGCGTGTTCGCTATGCGCGCGGGCGCTATTCGCCCGATGGGTTCTTCCTCGACTCCTACGACTACGCCGCGTTTCGCCGGCTGCTGCTTGATCCGCTTGGGGCCGAATGGCTCGGGCGCTACGTCGCGAAGCATTTCGACCATCGCACCGATCAGCTCGTCGCGCCGCAGCCGCAGCAGGCATGCGCCCAACGGCCGCGCTGATCGTCGACGGCATTTTCCTGCACCGTCCAGAATTGCGCGACTGCTGGGATATCTCGATTTTCCTGCAGGTCGATTTCGCCAACTCGATGGCACGCAACGCCGTGCGCGACGGCACGCCGGAAGCGCTCGATCCGGATACGCCGTACAGTCGTCGCTATATGGCGGGCAGCAGCGCTATCTCAGGGAATGCGCACCGGCGGAGCGAGCCAACATTGTGATCGACCACAACGATCTCGGTGTCGCCAAGGGTTCTAAGTGGCGCGGTGCCGGGCCGGGCTAAAACTGCGAAAACAACCCCATGCAAAGTAGAACCGGGGCACGGAATCAAATCAACTAGAGCCCGCACAACATTGCTTTTGGTTCCAGAATTAACCTGCATGCGCACCCATTAAACTAAATTAGTAAACTTAATTGTCCGGAACTGTTGCTTCACGTTCGGTAAAGCAATGAGAATTGGCGCATCAGTTTCCTCAACTTTTTTGAAAGAGCTAGTGATGGCGCAGTCAACAACCGGACAGTTTTTGACAGACATAGAGCGCGAGATTCAGACTGAGTTGCGAACCAAGCCGCCTGTAAATGAGCCGCGCGTGTCTGATCCCCCGACAGTCCATTCTCCGGCTACGATGCCTGGATATGTCGAGCACCGCGAAGGAGTCACGGAAATCGGCAAACTGTCCGCAGAAGCCGTGGTCCGTGAATATGAAGCTGCGGCCAAGGAAATCGAGGCAATGGGATCTGATCTGGTCGAACAAGCCAGGCAGTGTGAGCGGGTGATGGCAGAAGCGCTCGACGTCACCGGGGAATTAAAGGAAGTGGCGGCACGGTATCGCACGGAAGCGAAGCGCGTTTTTGATCAGATTGAGAACTATTCGGTCGTAGTGGCGGAAGTGCGCAAGACCTGCACCGAATTGCGAGACAAGATTGCCGTCCCTACCGCCATGGACAAACAAAAAAAGAAGTGAGCGCTCATTGGTGGCGGCGCAAGGCAAGAACATCGTGCCGCTGGTCGGCGCACGGCGCCGCGAGCGGCTGACGGAAGCACTCGGCGCGCTGAATGTGAAGCTGACGCCGGCGCACCTCGCTGAACTGGCAAAGGCGTTTCCGCCCAGCGCGGCGTCAGGCTCGCGCTATCCGGAAAGCCAGCTCGTCCACATGGACAGCGAGAGGAAGGCGTCCTAGGCCGTTTGTTCGTGGTGGCGAACTAAGAAATAGCCCTTCACGCAGGAAAGAATGCCGCACGAAAAAGCGGCGGACGATACCGCGGCTTTGAGTGTTGAATTCGGTAAAGATCAGTACTTTGCGACCACCGGGCCGCCGAACTGGTAGCTGCCCCTCACTCTCACCTCATTAAGGCGCAGCGAACTAGCGTTGTAGATTACGCAACCGGTCCCCACGGCACATACTCCTCCACCGAATGAGACGGGAATGCCAGTTGCAATGTCCGATGTCACGCCGGCCTGGCCGATGCCATTCATTTGATAGCGAAGATATTCGGTACCGACCATCCAGGACGTGCCGGGCAAGTGGTACTCAAAACCTCCACCAAAGACGGCACCGCTCCTGCTGCGGTCCACGGAAATTGGCGCGTGCACACCAACACCGCATGGATTGACGCCTGTAGTGACGCACGCAAGGTCTGCCTGAGTAACGCGTGTTGGCCCAACCCCAGCCGCCTGTTCCAAACAAGAGCCAGTCCCCAACAACCAGCCCAGCGCGACCTCGGACGCTTGCAATCGCCCGAACGTCCATCGCCGACCTAAAGAAGCTATCCGAATTAATGAATGTACTGACGACCGGCTGCTGGCGAGTTCGAAATCCTTACGTCGGCACCGCTGATGTCAGCCTCCACACCAAGCAAGAACCGGGGCGCTACCTGCCAGTTATAACCACCGTGGATACCGCCAGCCACGCCTGAACCGCGGCCAACCGTTCTAGGAGGAATAAGGCCGGTTATTCCAAAGCTGTTGAGTGGATCAGCGCCCGTAAAACTCTCATCATCTGTCCAGGCGCCGCCGATGTTCGCGCCAAGATAAAACCCCGTCCAGCTCCATGCGACGACTGCAGGGACCTTGTAGACCGGAGCCTTGACGGCCATATCTGCGGCCAACGAGACCTCAAAACTAAGAGCAAAAACGGATATCGCTAGCGCAACTTTTTTCATGGCAAAATCCTGAAAAGAAGGATGCGCAACCGGCGCTCGAATTCCGCGATCAGGCTACTGGGATTCTTCCTTATGGCCTGTGGCCATGGGGCAACAGCCAACACAATTCGTGATACTTCGCCCGGGCCCCTAGCGATGCCCGCTCAGATCGGTGATCCCGGGCGTATCGCCATTGAGCGGGTTTTGCGGATCGCGCTTGTAGCGCAGCGTCTCGAAACGCATCGACAGCGCATCGATCATCAGCAGGCGGCCGACCAGGCCGTCGCCGAAGCCGACGATCTCGCGGATCGCCTCCATCGCCATCATCGAGCCCAGCACGCCGGCGAGCGCGCCCATCACGCCGGCTTCCGCACAGGTCGGCACGGTGCCGGCAGGCGGCGGCTCCGGGAACAGGCAGCGATAGGTCGGATTGAGCTCGCCTCCCGCGTTGCGCTCATGGGCGCGCAGCGTGGTCAGCGATCCGTCGAACATGCCGAGCGCGGCGGTGATCAGCGGCTTTGCCGCGAGATAGCAGGCGTCGGAAACGAGATAGCGCGTCTCGAAATTGTCGGAGCCGTCGAGCACGAGATCGTAGCCGCCGATGATGCTCATCGCATTGCCGGCGCTCGAGCCGCACGGCATGGGATTCGAACAGCACATGCGGATTGAGCGCGCGGATCTGCTCGGCCGCGCTGTCGACCTTGAGCCGGCCGACTTCCGGCGTGGTGTGGATGATCTGGCGCTGCAGGTTGGACAGCGACACCCTGTCGTCATCGACCACGCCCAGGGTGCCGACGCCGGCGGCGGCCAGATACATCAGCGCCGGCGCGCCGAGCCCGCCCGCGCCGATCACCAGCACAGACGCCTCCTTCAGCGCCGCCTGGCCGGGGCCGCCGACCTCGCGCAGCACGATGTGGCGGGCGTAGCGTTCGAGTTCCTTGTCGCTCAGCATGAACGGGCCATTTCCCCTGAACCGGCGTCCGGTTGTTGCTTACCAAGCAGATGTGCATAATCGGCGGCGGCTGCAATCCGGGATTTGTCATGAGAACGGTGCTTTCGGCAACATTGTTGGTCGTGGCCATGGGCGGCTTGGCTGAGGCCCAGATGCAGGCGCCCTCTTCCGTGGGCATCAAGCCGAAGCCGGTCCAGACCACCACGATCCGTCCTCCGGGCGTGCAAACCCCGGCCGATACCGCCAATGCCATGGCGCAGGCCGAGCGGCTGGCGCTGCAATCCGACCTCGCCTGGATCGGCGAATATAACGGCGCCATCACCGGCGACGTCAGCGATCGCATGGTCAACGCCATCAAGGAATTCCAGAAGAGCCGCGGCGGCAAGCAGACCGGCGCGCTCAACCCGCAGGAACGCGGCGTGCTCGCCGACACCGCGCGGCGGCGGCAGGAGAATGTCGGCTGGAAGATCGTTACCGATGCCGGCACCGGCGTACGGCTCGGCATTCCCACAAAGCTGGTGCCGCAGCAGGCAAGCGACGCCAACGGCACCAAATGGAACTCGCCGACCGGCACCGTCCAGATCGTGCTGAGCCGGCGCAAGGAAGCCGGCCCCACCACCGCCAAGCTCGCCGAGCAGGAGAAGAAGGCGAACGGGCGCGCCGTCGACTACACGGTGGTCAAGCCGGACTTCTTCGTGCTCTCGGGCCTGCAGGGGCTGAAGAAGTTTTACCTGCGCGGCACCTTCAAGGGCGACGAGGTGCGCATCCTCACCATCCTCTACGACCAGGCGGTGGAGAACACCGTCGAGCCGGTCGTGATCGCGATGTCGAGCGCATTCAACGCGTTCCCGAGCGGCCCGCTGCCCGGGCCGCCGCCGCGCAAGACGGTGGAGTATGGCACGGGCATCGTCGTCGCCGAGGACGGCAGCATCGTCACCGACCGGCAGCTCGTCGACAGCTGCGTCGCCGTCGCCATTCCCGGCTTCGGCAATGCCGACCGCGTCGCCGAGGACAAGGAGCGCGACCTCGCGCTGTTGCGCATCTATGGCGCGCGCGGACTAAAGCCGCTGAACCTTGCCGGCGGTGGCAGCAAGACCGCCGTCGATCTGACGGGAATCGCCGATCCGCAGAGCCAGGGCGGCGGCAATGCGGTGAGCATCGCCAAGGCAACCGTCAATGGCGCCGATCTCGCGCCGGCGCCCGCGATCGGCTTCTCCGGCGCGGCCGCGATGGATGCCGACGGCAAGTTCGCAGGGCTCGCGCAGCTCAAGCCGGTCCTGGTCGCAGGCCCCGCCAACCCACCGTCGCAGGCCGCATTGGTGCCGGCCGACGCCGTCAGGGATTTCCTCAAAGCCAACGGCGTCGCCGCGTCAGGCACCTCGACCGATGCGAAGGCCGCCGTCGTCCGCGTGATCTGCGTGCGGAAGTAAGCCTTACCGCAACACAAACCGCACGCCGGCGCGCGCCAGACCGCCGGACATGCCGATCGGCGTGCCGTCGGCGCGCCAGCAGCCGGCGCCCGTCAACGTTCCGTCTTCAGCGAATGCGATGCCGTTCATGCCGCCGCCGACCGTCGGCATCGCCATGACCTTGTGGCCCATCGCGGTGAGTTTCGCGCGCACGCTCTCGGGCACCCCCGACTCGACTTCCAGCGCGTTGCCTTCGGTCCACACCCGCGGCGCCTCCACCGCTTCCTGCAAGGTCATGCCGTGATCGATCAGATTGACCAGCGCCTGCATCGCGCTCGGGAAGATGCGTTTTCCCCCGGGCAGGCCGAGCGCAAAGCGCAGCTTGCCGTCGCGCAGCGCCATCATGGGCGACATCGAGGTGGTGACGCGCTTGCCCGCCGCCATCGACAGCGCATGCCCGGGCCGGGGATCGTAGAGGTTCATGTAATTGTTCGGGATCGTGCCGAGGCCCGGAATGAGGATTTTGGCGCCGAACAGATTGTTGATGGTCTGCGTGGTCGCGACCACGTTGCCGAAGGCATCCGCGGCCGTCATGTGCGTGGTGTGCGCGCTTTCGAGCTGCGCCACGCCGGCGCCCCAGGCTTGCGCCCTTGCATCGTCGATGGCGCGCCGGCGCTCCGCCGGCATAGGTCTTTGACGTCAGCCGCTCCACCGGCACGTTGATGTAGGCGGGATCGCCGCTCGCAGCCTCGCGATCGGCAAAGGCGATCTTCATGACCTCCGCGAGATAATGCACGGTCTGCGCGGTGCCGAAGCCGAGCGCGGACATGTCGTAGCCTTCGAGGATGTTCAGCATCTGCGTGATGTGCACGCCGGAGGCCGCGGGCGGCGGCGGGCCCATGATCTGCCAGCCGCGATAATCGGCGCGGATCGGCTGCCGCTCGACGGTCTTGTAGGTTTTCAGATCCGCATGCGCGATGAAGCCGCCATTGGCCTTCATGTAGTCGACGAGCACATTGCCGAGCAGGCCGTTGTACAGCGCGTCCGGGCCGTGCTGCGCGATATAGCCGAGCGTCTCGGCATATTCCGATTGCACCACGCGCTCGCCGGCTTTCAGCGGCGCACCCTTGGGCAGATAGATCGCCGAGATCGGCTTGTCCTTCAGCATCACGGCCGCGCTGTCGGTGATGCATTCGTGCAAATAAGGCGTCACGATATAGCCGCGCGCGGCGTGCTTGATCGCGGGCTGCATCACATCGGCAAGGCTCATGGTGCCGAACCGCGCCAGCGTCTCGCACCACGCCTTCAGCGAGCCGGGAACGGCAACGGCCTTCGGCCCGTTGAGGTTCTCGTCATCGACCGTGTCGAACACGTCATGCGCCGAGCCAGGTTTCGATGTGTAAGTGTCGGGCTTCACCGCCAGCGGCACCGTGCTCTGGCCGTCGATGAAGCGATGGCTGCCGTCGGCGAGGCGGATATGCGCCATGCCGCCGCCGATGATGCCGACCATCATCGGCTCGACCACCGTGAGCGCAAACAGCGTGGCGATCGCGGCGTCCACCGCGTTGCCGCCGGCGGCGAGCATTTCCAGCCCCGCGCTGAGGCCAGCGGATGATTGCTCACCACCATGCCGCGGCTGGAGGAGGCCGGCTTCTTCTCACATTCGAACACCGCCGCTGCGCGGTCGCGCCAATTTCCACCCGTCGCCATTGTTCTTCTCGTTGTGTGGTGAGCGATGGAGACGATGTTCCCCGGCCTTGCCCACGCGGTCAAGGCGTCCCCGATTTTCCTCGCCGCGGCATTCGCCCGCGCATTCACGGATAGGCAGAATTTTCGCGGTAGTCATACGGAATTGCCACAATTCCGAAATCGGTGATGATGGTGGCATAACGATTCGGACTTCCGCGATCCGCCGGGAATTGCCCCGCGATCGGGCCGGGCTCGTCCTGGGCAAGAATTGCCCGGCAACGCGCGAATGCGATGCAGCCATTGTGGCGTACCGCATATCCCGACCAGCGCAACCCAGAGGACCTCGCATGCACACGATCGTTTTGGCCACCCAAAAAGGTGGCTCCGGCAAGAGCACACTTGCCATCGGCCTCGCCCGCGCGGCGATCGACGCCGGACACACCGTCCGCCTGATCGAAACCGATCAGCAGGGCACCCTCACCAACTGGCAGTCGCGCCGCAGCTACGCCGAGCCGCGCGTCGATCCCGTCTACGCTGCGGGTGACATCACCCAGCGGCTGGAGTTGCTCGCCGCGGAAGGCGTGACGCTCGTCATCGTGGACACCGCCGGCGGTATCGGCGCGGCCACATCGGCGGCCATTCGCAACGCCGATCTCTGCCTGATCCCGGCGCGGCCCAGCGTCGTCGACATCGAGGCGACCGCGGTGACGCTGGCCGAAGTGCGGCGCGCGGACAAACCGTTTGCTTTTGTGCTCAACCAGACGCCGATCCGCGGCCAGCGCATTGCGAGCGCGGCCAACACGCTCGGCGGCGGCGCGCTCGATATTCCCGATGCGGTCGCGCAGCCCTTCATCGTGATGCGCAACGATCATCAGGACGCGCTGAGCGCGGGCCTCGCAGTCAGCGAGTTCGCGCCGGCGGGCAAGTCGGCTGACGAGATCCGCGGCCTGTGGTCGTGGATCGAGAGCCGGCTCGGCATCGCGGCGACGATCGTGCCGGAGGATGTCAGCGGGTTGCCGATCGCCACCATGCCGGCGGTGCAGCCGTCAGCCGCGGCGTTCAACTTCGTCTGAGACTTCAGTTCCTGCAGAGGCGGGGACCACCACCACCGATATCTGCTGCTGGCCGGACTCTGGCCCCGGGCTGGTCAGCGCAGATGTCGGTGGTTCAATTTTTCTTCACTTCTGGCACTTCGGGCACCAAAAGGTCGAGCGGCCGTTCTGGTTGAAGCGGCGCACCGTGCCGCCGCAGCGCGGCGTCTGGCATTTCTCGCCCTCGCGGTCGTAGACCTGGAAAGAATGCTGGAAATAACCAAGCTCGCCGGAAGTCTGGCGATGATCGCGCAGCGACGAACCGCCGGCCTTGATCGCCTGGTTCAGCACGGTGTGGATCTCTTCCACCAACCGCCGCGCGTGATCGGTGGTTTCGCCCTTCTTGCTGGCGAGCGTCGCGGCCAGCCGCCGCGGCGACAGATGCGCGCGATAGAGCGCCTCGCAGACATAGATGTTGCCAAGTCCCGCCACCACACGCTGGTCGAGCAGCGCGGCCTTCAGACTTGTTTTCTTGTTGTGGCAGGCGCCCGCCAGCATGTCGGCATCGAATTCATTGCCGAGCGGTTCCGGACCGAGCCCAGCCAGCAGCGGCTCGTCGTCGAGCTCGTTGCGGGCGATGATCTTCATATAGCCGAAGCGGCGCGGGTCGTTGAACACGACCGCGGCGCCCGAGGACATGTGGAACACGACATGGTCGTGGGCGCGGTCATCGCTGCGGGGATAATGGAATTCGCCGGGTGTGGAATTCTTCTCGCCCTTAAGCACGCGGAACGAGCCTGACATCCCCAGATGCATCAGCAGCACGTCGCCGGAGGTGAGGTCCGCCATCAGATACTTCGCGCGGCGGCCGAGCCCGGTGACGGTCTGACCGGTCA
Source organism: uncultured Alphaproteobacteria bacterium (assembly GCA_963726865.1). Lineage (GTDB taxonomy): Bacteria > Pseudomonadota > Alphaproteobacteria > Rhizobiales > Xanthobacteraceae > Bradyrhizobium. The sequence continues at coordinate 109,944 of CAVSEE010000027.1, forward strand.
GGCGGGCGGTAAAATCCTTTTGAAAGGGAAAGCGCAAATCCTTGCGCCTGGCCTCGGCTTTCAGGATTTTCGCGCCTTCCATCACCGGCTGCAGGCCGCGGCGTACGGTCTCGACTTCAGGTAATTCGGGCATGAGGTCATTCACCTTATCGAGGGCGTGTGATAGCCCCATTGCGCCCGGTGCGCTATGGTCCGCCGGCTGAGGTTTTGCGAGTAGAGTGATGGATCGGCCGGACCAAACCACGCATTTCGGCTTCAGGGACGTACCCCTGGGCGACAAGCAGACGCTGGTGAACGAGGTGTTTCACAGCGTCGCCTCGCGCTACGACCTGATGAACGACCTGATGTCCGTCGGCCTGCACCGGGCCTGGAAGGACATCATGGTCACCACGCTCAATCCGCCGAAGAACGACGCGCCGTTTCATTTGCTCGACGTTGCCGGCGGCACCGGCGATGTCTCCTTTCGCGCGGCGAAGGCGTCGGGCTCGGGCTTCCGCGCCACCGTCTGCGACATCAATGTGGATATGCTGGAGGTCGGCCGCAACCGCGCCGCCGCGCAGCATCTCGACGACCGCGTCAGCTTCGTCGAAGGCAATGCCGAGGCGCTGACCTTCCCGGATCGCACCTTCGACGCCTACACGATCGCGTTCGGCATCCGCAACGTGCCGCAGATCGATCTCGCGCTCAAAGAGGCGTATCGCGTGCTGCGGCCCGGCAGCCGCTTCCTGTGCCTGGAATTTTCCACGGTCGACGTGCCCGGGCTCGACAAACTTTACGACCTGTTCTCGTTCCGCGTCATCCCGCCGCTCGGCCGCGCGATCACGGGCGATGCCGAGTCCTATCAATATCTGGTCGAATCCATCCGCAAGTTTCCCAAGCCCAATGTCGTTCGCCGACATGATCCGCGCCGCCGGCTTCGCGCGGGTCAAGTGGCAGAGCCTGTCGGGCGGCATCGTGGCGCTGCATTCGGGCTGGCGTTTGTGATTTCAGCAACGACCCACATCGCAAGGCTTGCGCGCGCCGGGTTCGTGTTCGCGCGCGAAGGCGTGTTCGGCGTCATCGACCCGAGCCTGGTGCCGCCGCCGGCGCAGCTCTTGATGAAGCTGACGCGGCTGGTGGAGCGGCAAGGCACCAAGGGCGGCCCGCGGCTGTCGCGCGCGTTGACGCGATTGGGGCCGGCCTATCTCAAGCTCGGACAATTCCTGGCGACGCGGCCCGACGTCGTCGGCGTCGCCATGGCGCGCGACCTGGAGAATTTGCAGGACCGCCTGCCGCCGTTCTCGCAGGTCGAGGCCGAAGCCGCCGTCGCGCTATCGCTGGAAAAGCCTGTTTCGCAGGCCTTTGCGAGCTTCGGCCCGTCGGTCGCCGCCGCCTCGATCGCACAGGTGCATCGCGGCGAGGTGCTGCGCGACGGTGAGCGCCATGCGGTGGCGATCAAGGTGCTGCGTCCCAACGTCGCCTCGCGTTTCCGGCGCGATCTCTCCGACTTCTTCTTCGTCGCGCGCAAGGCGGAGGCGCATTCCGCGGAAGCGCGCCGGCTGCGGCTGATCGAGGTCATCAACACCATGTCGCGCTCGGTCGCGATGGAGATGGATTTGCGGCTGGAAGCCGCCGCGATGTCCGAGATGGTGGAGAACACCGAAAGGCGATCCGGATTTCCGCGTGCCGACCGTGGACTGGGACCGCACCACCCACAACGTGCTGACCATGGAGTGGATCGACGGCATTGCGCTGAACGATCACGCGAGGCTCGCGCAGTCACAGGTCGACCTGCCCGAACTCGGCCGCAAGGTGATCCAGAGCTTTCTGCGCCACGCGCTGCGCGACGGCTTTTTCCATGCCGACATGCATCCGGGCAATCTGTTCCTCGACGACGCCGGCCGGCTCGTCGCGGTCGACTTCGGCATCATGGGCCGCCTGGGGCTGAAGGAGCGGCGTTTCCTCGCCGAAATCCTGCTCGGCTTCATCACCCGCGACTATCGCCGCGTGGCCGAAGTGCATTTCGAGGCCGGCTATGTGCCGGGCCATCACTCGGTCGAAAACTTTGCGCAGGCCATCCGCGCCATCGGCGAGCCGATCCACAATCGGACCGCCGAAGAAATTTCCATGGCCAAACTGCTGACGCTGCTGCTCGAGGTCACCGGCCTGTTCGACATGCAGACGCGGCCCGAACTGATCCTGCTGCAGAAGACCATGGTGGTGGTCGAAGGCGTGGCGCGCGGCTTCGATCCGAAACTCGACATCTGGAAGGTCGCCGATCCCGTGGTGCGCGAATGGATCGAGCGCAATCTCGGGCCCGATCGGCCGTATCCAGGGCGCGATGGCCGGCGCCGGCGAACTCGGGCAAGGTCGCGGCCAGCCTGCCGGCGATGGCCGGGCGCGCGGTGAACGTGCTCGAGCATCTGGAGAAGATGGTCCGCGAGGGCGTGACGCTGTCGCCGGAGACCATCGCCGCTTTCAGCCGGGCCGAGGCCAAGAAGGACCGCTGGCGCACGCTGGCGATCTGGATCATCGCGGCCACCTTTATCGGGATTCTCCTGGCGGTCCGGCAACTTTGATTGCAAGGCAATCATCGGTATGCTAGCATTGCTAGCATCCGGTTCAGTATCTGAGGGCCACCCATGGCCAGTCTCACCATCAGAAAGCTCGACGACGCCATCCGCGACGAATTGCGGCTGCGCGCCGCCCGCAACGGCCGCTCGGTCGAGGACGAGGTGCGGGTCATCCTGCGCGAGGCGGCGCAGGGCCAGGCCCTGGCGCTACCGCCTGAGGCCTCCCTGCCCGCTCCATCAGGGCATTCCGCCGCATCGGTGGACGCCGCGAGCCGCATGCCGCGCGTGACCCTGATCATCGGCGGCGGCATTGCCGCCTTCAAATCGCTCGAGCTGATCCGCCGGCTGAAGGAGCGCAAGATCGAGGTGCGCTGCGTGCTGACCAAGGCCGCGCAGCAATTCGTCACGCCGCTGTCCGCCAGCGCGCTGGCGCATGAGCGCGTCTACACCGATCTGTTCGATCCGCAGAGCGAGTTCGACGCCGGACACATCCGGCTGGCGCGCGACTGCGACCTGATCGTGGTGGCGCCCGCCACCGCCGACTTGATGGCGAAGATGGCGCACGGCCATGCCGACGATCTCGCCACCGCCATCCTGCTCGCCGCCAACGGGCCGATCCTGCTCGCGCCCGCGATGAATCCGCTGATGTGGAACAACGCCGCCACCCGCCGCAATGTCATGCAGCTGCGCCGCGACGGCGTGCACACGGTCGGCCCCAATGCCGGCGAGATGGCGGAGGCCGGCGAGGCCGGTGTCGGCCGCATGTCGGAGGCGACGGAAATCGCCGCGGCCGCCGAACATCTGCTGCGTCCACCAAGGCCGCAGCCGCTCGCCGGCAAGCGCGTGCTGATCACCGCAGGCCCCACCCATGAGGCGATCGATCCCGTGCGCTACATCGCCAACCGCTCGTCGGGCAAGCAGGGTTTTGCCATTGCCGCCGCGGCACAAGCCGCCGGCGCCGATGTCGTGCTGGTGACGGGCCCCGTCGACCTGCGCGATCCCGCGGGAGTTACCGTGATCCACGTCGAATCCGCGCGCGACATGCTGCACAAGGTGGAAGCGGCGCTGCCCGCCGATATCGCGATCTTTGCCGCCGCCGTCGCCGACTGGCGCGTTGCCACCGAAGGCGCGCAAAAGATCAAGAAGACGTCCGCCGGCATGCCGCCGCTGCAGCTGGTGGAAAATCCCGACATTCTCGCCACCGTGTCGAAGCTGAAAGAGAAGCGACCGCCGCTGGTCATCGGCTTTGCCGCCGAGACCGAGCATCTCATCGACAACGCCAAGGCCAAGATCAAGCGCAAGGGCTGCGACTGGATCGTCGCCAACGACGTCTCGCCCGCCACGGGCGTGATGGGCGGCGACCGCAACACCGTGCATCTCTTGACGCGCGACGGCGGCGAGATCGGCGTCGATTCCTGGCCGGTCATGACCAAGGAGCAGGTCGCGACCGAATTGGTGGCGCGCATCGCAACAGAGCTCGGAGCAAAAGCGTGAGCGGCACGGTGAAGGTCGAGATCCGCCAGTTGCCGCATGGCGAGGGCTTGCCGCTGCCGGCCTATCAGAGCGCTGACGCGGCCGGCCTCGATCTGCTCGCGGCCGTGCCGGAAGAGACGCCGCTGGTTCTTGCGCCCGGCAAGCACGCGATGGTGCCGACCGGACTTGCGATCGCGCTGCCATCCGGCTTCGAGGCGCAGGTGCGGCCACGCTCGGGCCTCGCTGCCAAAACACGGCGTCACCGTGCTCAATTCGCCCGGCACGGTCGATGCGGATTATCGCGGCGAGGTCAGCGTCATCCTGATCAATCACGGCGAGGCGCCGTTCACGATCAAGCGCGGCGAGCGCATCGCGCAGATGGTGATCGCGCCGGTCATACAGGCGCAGCTCGTCCGCGTGACCTCGCTTTCGGCGACCGATCGCGGCAGCGGCGGGTTCGGCTCGACCGGCCGTTAAGCCACTCGTTTCATTGCCATTTTCGGACTGTTCTTGGCCGAATCACAACGCTCGCAGGCTACCTACTAGTAGATTGACTTTACCTACTAGTAGGTAGATATTCGGCGAATTCTTCCCCCCAACCCGAGGATCCCGCCGTGACAACCGAACTCTACTGGCTGACGCTGACCGCTCTGATGACCGCCCTGTTCTGGGTGCCCTACGTTCTCAACCGCGTCGCGGTGAGTGGACTTGGCGGCGCGCTCGCCGGCACCTCGCCGACCAGCGAGGGCCATTCCGACTGGGCCAATCGCGCCATCAAGGCGCACAGCAACGCGATCGAAAATCTCGTGATCTTCGCCACCGTCGTGCTCACCGCCCATGTGCTCAACATTTCCAACGGCGCCACCAAGACCGCCGTCGTCGTCTACTTCTTCGCGCGTCTGATCCACTTCGTGGTCTATTCCGCGGCGATCCCGGCGGCGCGCACGCTCGCCTTCACCGCCGGCTGGCTGGCGCAGATCGCCATCATCGCCAGCATCCTGCGCTGGATCTGACGCGTGATGGCCCGTCCGCTCCTGCTCGTCACCGGCATCGCCGAAGGTCTTGGCGCCGAGATCGCCGCAACCTTCGCGCGGGCGGGCCATGACGTCATCGGTCTTTCCCGCAGCGACCGCTGCGCGGCGCCAATTCGCCGGTCGGTCGAAGCGCACGACGGCTGCTACGTGCATGTCGCCTGCGACGTGACGTCGCCCGGCAAGGTCGCCGCCGCGCTCGCGCCGTATGCCGGACGCATCGGCGTGCTCGTTCATAACGCGAGCGTGCTGCTGATCAGTCCCTTCGAAAAGACGACGGCCATCGATTTCGAGCACATCTGGCGCGTCACTTGTCTTGGCGCTGTGCTGTCGGCGCAGGCCGTCATTCCGCACATGGCGGCGCGCGGCAACGGAACGGTCATCTTCACCGGCGCCACCGCCGGCGTTCGCGGCAGCGCCAACTTCTCGGCCTTTGCATCCGCCAAATTCGCGCTGCGCGGGCTGGCGCAATCGCTGGCGCGCGAATTCGGGCCCAAGGGCGTCCATGTCGCGCATCTCGTGCTCGACGGACTGATCGATGAGGCGCAGACTGACCAGCGCTTCGGTGCGGCGGCTGACAGGGCGGATGTCGCCGCAGGCGATCGCGCAGGTCTGCCTCGATCTGGCGGCACAGCATCCCTCGGCCTGGACTCATGAGCTAGACTTGCGCCCGTTCTCCGAACACTTCTGAGGAGAGTTTGATGTCCAACGACCTCGTCAATGCCGACTTCACGCAGCGCGTCGTGATCGCGACCGATACGCTGCCCTGGATCCCTTCGCCGCAGGCCGGCGTCGAGCGCCGCCTGCTCGACCGCATCGGCGGCGAGGTCGCGCGCGCCACCTCGCTGGTGCGCTACGCCAAGGCCTCCGCCTTTCCCGCCCATCAGCACGGGCTTGGCGAGGAGTTTCTGGTGCTCGACGGCGTGTTCTCCGACGAGCATGGCGACTATCCGAAAGGTTCCTACATCCGCAATCCGCCCGGCAGCCGCCATACGCCGCGCACCGCGCCCGGCTGCACCATCCTGGTCAAACTGCGCCAGATGCGGCTGTCGGAATCTGCCCGCGTCGTGATCGATACATCGGCTGCCGACTGGGAGCCCGGCAGCGCCGGCCTTTCCCGGCAGCCCCTGCACCACGACCGCGATACCGGCGAGCGCGTCGCATTGGAGCGGCTTGCCCCCGGCGCCCGTCTCAGCGAAGTGGACTGTCCCGGCGGCGAGGAGATTTTCCTGTTGTCCGGCACGCTCCGGGACGAATATGGAAACTATGGCGCGGGCGCCTGGATCAGGAACCCGGCCGGATTCCGGCGCAGCCTCGAATCGTCGGACGGGGCGACCTATTGGGTGAAACGAGGCCATCTGCGCCCGGCCTCGTGACGGGAGTGCAATGACGACAGCGACCAGGCCAAGATCGGAGACCGCTGAGCAGATTCTCGATCTCGCCGAGACGCTGATCCAGACCCGCGGCTACAGCGCCTTCTCCTATCAGGACATCGCGGATGCGCTCGGCATCCGCAAGGCCAGCATCCATTACCACTTCGCCTCCAAGGCCGATCTCGGCATCGCCGTCGTCAATCGTTACATCGACCGTTTCGATGCCGCTTTGGTCCAGGTCGCCGGCGATGAGGCGCAATCGTCAATGACGATGCTGGACCACTACACGCAGCCTTATCTCGCATTCGCTCGCGCGCCGGACCGGGTCTGCCTGTGCGGCGCGCTGGCGGGCGAGATGCTGGCGCTGCCGGACGAACTGCGCGCGCGGGTGGACCATTTCTTCCGGACGCATCAGGCCTGGCTGACCAAACTTCTCAAGCGCGGCGTGGCGCGCGGCGAGTTCCATTTGCCGGCGCCGCCGGCCAAGGTCGCGCGATCGATCTTTGCAGGGCTGCAGGGTGCGCTGCTGGTCAAGCGCGCCACCGGCGATCTCTCGCAGATCAACGACGTCATCGCGGTGATCAAATTGCAGCTCGCCGCAAGGCCTTGAGACGCAGCACGGCCACACGGTTGCCGAAAGTTTTCCAAAAACGACGCGCAATTTTCCACCACCTGATTCACGTTCACGGTCTGGACTCTTACCCGTGGAGTCACGAAGGGACTATTCTCATTTGATTCGTGCACGGCGGGGGTAGCGCCGGGCCTGAAGTCTTGCGTTCAAGTCGAGCGTTCCTCTGGGGCAAATCATGTCGGGCGTAGTCGCGACGATGCGTCGAACCCTGCTGTCGTGCACCTCACTGGCGCGCAACGGCCTGATGGGACTCGTCTTTTCGGCACTTTGGCCCGCCGGTTCCGCGCTCGCGGCCGACGTCGCCATTACCGAGGCCCTCGCCGACTGGCTCGACCTCAACCACCAGGAATTCGCCGTTCTCGCCACCGCGATGGCGCTGCTCGGCTTCTCCGTGCTCTCGGCGATCCTGTTGATGCGCAACCGCATCCGCGCCGCGCGGAACGAGAGCAAGCTGCGCGCGGAGATCAACGAACTGACCTCGCAGACCGACCGGCTGAGCGCGCTGCTGTTCGCCGAGCCGCAGGTGCTGGTCTCCTGGCCCGCCGGCGACGACCGGCCGCGAATCAGCGGCGACATTTCGCTGCTGCTGCCGGAATACGCCTTGCAGCACTCGCCGCATCGCGTCCTCGCTTTCGGTTCCTGGCTGTCGCCGGAGCCGGCGCTGCAGATGGATCGTGCGATCGACGCGCTGCGCGAGAAGGGCGAGGGTTTCATGCTCAACCTCGCGACCTCGGCAGGACGCGCGGTGGAAGCGATGGGCCGCGCCATCGGCGGCCAAGCCATTGTGCGGATTCGCGAACTTTCCGGCGTACGCCGGGAACTCGCCGAATCCAACACGCGCTACAAGACGCTGCTCGAAGAAACGGAGCTGCTCCGCGATTTCGCCGACGCCGCGCCCTGGCCGATCTGGGCCAAGGATTCCAGCGGCGCATTGCGCTATGCCAACTCGGCCTATGCCAAAGCGACCGAGGCAACGGGCATCGCCGACGCCATCCATCGCAATCTGGAACTGCTGGAAAGCGACCAGTGCGCCGACATGAGCCGGGCGCTCAACGACAATGCGGCCTGGTCGGCGCGGCTGCCGGTGGTGCTGGGCGGCGAGCGCCGCACCTATGACGTGCAGGCGATGAAGTTTCGGAGCGGCAGTGCTGCGATCGCCGTCGATGCCAGCGAGGTCGCGCAGCTGAAAGCCGCGCTGCAGCGGATGGCGGAGGCGCACCGCCGCACCCTCGACCAGCTCTCCTCCGGCGTCGCGGTGTTCGACGCCAACCGAAGGCTCGCCTTCTACAACGAATCGTACCGCCGGCTCTGGGGCCTCGACCAGGCCTTCCTCGACGCCCACCCCGACGATTCCAGCGTGCTCGACCGGCTGCGCGCCAACCGCAAGCTGCCGGAGCAGCCGGACTTCCGCGCCTGGAAGGCCAAGCTGCACGAGGCCTATCGCGCGGTGGAATCGGAGACCTACACCTGGTTCCTGCCGGATGGCCGCGCGGTCGCCGTCGTCACCACGCCCAATCTCGAAGGCGGCGTGACCTATCTGTTCGACAACGTCACCGAAAGCCTGGACATGGCGCGCCGCTTCGACGGCCTGATCCGGGTGCAGCGCGAGACGCTCGACAATCTCACCGAAGCCGTCGCCGTGTTCGGCAGCAATGGCCGCGTGCAATTGTTCAACCCGGCCTTTACCAAGATGTGGAAGCTCTCGCCCGAGCCACTGCGCGAGCAGCCGCATATCGATACGGTGGAAGAGCTGTGCAGGCCGCTGTTCGACGATGAACTGACCTGGCGCGCGCTGCGCGAAGCCATCACCGCCATCGAGAACCGCGCGCAGTTTGCGCAGAAGATCGAGCGCCGCGACGGCAGCGTGCTGGAGTGCATGACCATGCCGCTGCCCGACGGCGCAACCATGCTCACCTTCCAGGACATCACCGACACCGAGAATGTCGAGCGCGCGCTACGCGAGCGCAACGAGGCGCTGGAGACCGCCGACCAGATGAAGGTGGATTTCGTCCACCACGTCTCCTACGAGCTGCGCTCGCCGCTGACCACCATCATCGGCTTCGCGCATCTGCTCAGCGATGCCTCGACCGGCCCGATGACGCCGAAGCAGGCCGAGTATGTCGACTACATCACCAAGTCGACCGACGCGCTGCTGGCGCTGACCAACAACATCCTCGATCTCGCCACCATCGACGCCGGCGCCATGAAGCTCGAGCTCGGCCCGGTCGACATCCGCAAGGCGATCGAGGCCGCCGCGCAGGGCATCCAGGATCGCCTCGCCACCGACCGCATCGCGCTCAAGGTGGATGTGGGCGGCGACATCGGCAGCTTTACCGCCGATTGGTCGCGGGTGGTCCAGGTGCTCTATAACCTGCTCGCGAATGCCGTCGGCGTCGCGCCGCACGATTCGGTCGTGACCATCAGCGCGCGGCGCAACGACACCCATGTCGTGTTCAGGGTGGCGGATTCCGGCCCCGGCATTCCGCCGGAAGCCAAGGACAAGGTGTTCAACTGGTTCGAGACCTACGCCAGCGGATCGCGGCACCGCGGCGCGGGGCTGGGCCTGTCGCTGGTACGCTCATTTGTCGAACTGCATGGCGGTGAGGTACGCTTCGACCCTGATGTCGCCAAGGGCACGACCGTGATCTGCGAATTCCCGCTCGACCGAGCCGCCCATCGCCACGCCGCGGAATGACTTCACCCGCCACATTCTCGCTCGCGCTTCCGAACGAGACCGCCACCGCGCATCTGATGGCCGACCTTGCGCTGCTGACCGGTCCTGGCGATGTCATCACGCTGTCGGGCGATCTCGGCGCCGGCAAGACATCCGCGGCGCGCGCCATGATCCGCTATCTCGCCGACGACGACGAGCTGGAAGTGCCGAGCCCGACCTTCACGCTGGCGCAGACCTACGACCTGCCGTCGCTCCCGCTGATTCACGCCGACCTCTATCGCATCAACGATGCTTCGGAGCTGGACGAGATCGGCCTGTCGCCGCTGCCCGAAGGCATCGTCGCGCTGATCGAATGGCCGGAGCGCGCGCCCGGCGCGATGCCGGCCGATCGCATCGACATCGCGCTCAGCCACCGCCCCGCACTGGGCTCGACCGCGCGCGCGGCCGAAATCACCGGCTACGGCAAATGCGCTGCGACCGTCGAGCGGCTGAACGCGCTGCGCGCCTTCCTCGAAAACGCAGGCTTCGGCGAAGCCAGGCGCAAGCGCATGCCGGGCGACGCCTCGATCCGCTCCTATGCGCGGCTGGTCCGCGACGACGGCGTATTCATCCTGATGAATTCGCCGAAGCGTCCGGACGGCCCCGCGATCTACAACGGAAAGTCCTACAGCGCCGCGGTGCACCTCGCCGAAGACGTCAAGCCGTTCGTCGCCATCGACAACGGGCTGCGTTCGCAGGACCTTTCCGCGCCGGTGATCCACCATGCCGATCTCGAGGCCGGCTTTCTCGTCACCGAGGATTTCGGCACCGACGTCGTGATCGAAGGCGACCCGCCGGCGCCGATGACCGAGCGCTACGAAGTGGCCACCGACATGCTGGCGGCGCTGCACCGGCAGCCCTTGCCCGACACGCTGCCGCTCGCGCCGCACGTCACCTACACCATCCCGCCCTTCGACACCGAGGCGATGCTGGTCGAGATCGGCTTGATGGTGGAGTGGTACATGCCGGATCGCGGCACCGAGCTCTCGGCCGAGCTGCGCGAACAATTCGTCGCCATGTGGCGAGAGCTGCTCGACAAGAAGCTGGGCGAAGTCGCAAAGACCTGGGTGATGCGCGACTTCCACTCGCCGAACATCATCTGGCTCGGCGGCCGCGAGGGCATCAAGCGCATCGGCATCATCGATTTTCAGGACACGGTGCTGGGCCCCGGCGCCTACGACCTGGTGTCGCTGCTGCAGGACGCCCGCATCGACGTGCCCGAGCAGCTCGAGCTCGTGCTGTTCTCCCGCTACATCAAGGCGCGGCGCGCGGCGGACGAGAATTTCGACGCCGCCGGCTTTGCCGAGCTCTATGCCGTCATGTCGGCGCAACGCAACACACGGCTGCTCGGCACCTTTGCCCGGCTCAACCGGCGCGACGGCAAGCCGCAATATCTGCGCCACCAGCCGCGGATCTGGACCTACCTCAACCGCTCATTGGGCCATCCGGCACTCGCCGCATTGCGCGACTGGTATGCGGCCCACGTCCCCCCGCCGGGTTCCTGATTTACCACCTGTTAGCCACCGTCGCCCTAATCTGGTGAAGGTGCCGCACGCCGACGTGCGGCCTTGTCATCCGAGGAACGGGAAACGAGCCATGGCTGCTTCGACCTCCGAGCGACGCAAGGGCGACCGTGTCGTGTTCGAGCGGGGCATCCCCGCTCACATGATGGCCATCGACGGCACCTGGCGGCGCGAATGCGTCATGGAGGACGTCTCCGAGACCGGCGCCAAGCTGACGGTGGAGGGTTCCGTCGAGGGCCTGCATCTGAAGGAATTCTTCCTGCTGCTGTCGTCGACCGGCCTCGCCTATCGCCGCTGCGAGCTCGCCTGGGTCAACGGCGACCAGATCGGCGTCAACTTCCTCAAGCAAGGCGACAAGAAGAAGGCCGCGCGGCGCGCCACGGCAGAGGCCTGAACCCCGTCGCAAGGCCGTCATATCCGGCCACTATGGCCTGATGACCACACCTCCCGCCGAATCGCCGTGATATGGTCCGGCCAACGAATTCGAGACTTTTCGACCGATGCCCGTTCATCCCACCAAAGCCATGGTCCTCGCCGCCGGTCTCGGCGTGCGCATGCGCCCGCTCACCGACAAGATGCCGAAGCCGCTGGTGCGCGTCGCCGGCCAGCCGCTGCTCGACCACGTGCTCGACAAGCTCGCCGGCGCCGGCGTTTCCGAGGCAGTCGTCAACGTGCACTATCTGCCCGACCAGATCATCGAGCACACCAGGCTGCGCAAGAAGCCGCGCGTCATCATCTCCGACGAGCGCGACCTGGTGCTGGGCACCGGCGGCGCCGTGGTCAAGGCGCTGCCGATCCTTGGCAATGCACCGTTCTTCCATCTCAACGCCGACACCATGTGGATCGACGGCGTGCGGCCGAATCTGGCGCGGCTTGCGGAAGCATTCGACCCCGAGCGCATGGACATCCTGCTGCTGATGGCGCCGACCACCAGCAGCATCGGCTATTCCGGCCGCGGCGACTATTCGATGCTGCCGGACGGCGCGCTGCGCAAGCGGCGCGAGTTGCAGGTGGTGCCGTTCGTCTATGCCGGTGCGGCGATCATGTCGCCGTCGCTGTTTGCCGACGCGCCCAAGGGCGAGTTCTCGCTGACAAAGATGTTCGACCGCGCCAACGAGCAGGAGCGCCTGTTTGGCCTGCGGCTCGACGGCATCTGGATGCATGTCGGAACCCCCGACGCGGTGCAGGCCGCGGAAGACGCGCTTCTGGAGAGCGTGGCCTGACTGTCGTCCCGCCCCGATGACCAACCCTGAATAGCTCCCTATATTGGGCCCCTTGATCCCGAATCAGGAAGCCCATGCGCGTTCTCAGCGTTCCCCTTTCCGTGCCGTTCCTGCGCACCGTCGTCGCGGCGCTGGTCGATGGCCGGCTCGTGGAGGGATTTGAAGCGCGCACGCAGCCGGAACGGCTGGCACAGGCGACGCTTTACCTGCCGACCCGCCGCGCCGGGCGGCTGGCGCATGGCATCTTCCTCGACGTGCTCGGCGTTGACGCCGCGATCCTGCCGCGCATCGTGGCACTCGGCGACATCGACGAGGACGAGCTGGCCTTCTCCGAGGATTCCGAACCCGGCGGCATCGCCCCGCTCGACATCCCGCCAAAGCTCGGCGAGCTGGAGCGGCGGCTGGCGCTGGCAAGACTGGTCGCGTTATGGGCCAAGCAGCCGGTGCTGTCGCCGCTGGTCGTCGGCGGCCCCGCCTCGACGCTGGCGCTCGCCGGCGATCTGGCGCGGCTGATCGACGACATGGTGACGCGCGGCGTCGACTGGAACGCGCTCGATCGCCTGGTGCCGGACCAGTTCGACAAATACTGGCAGCACACGCTGCAATTCCTGCAGATCGCCCGCGAGCATTGGCCGGCTTTCCTCGCGGAAGAAAACAAGATCGAACCCGCGGCGCGGCGCGACCTGCTGATCGAGGCGGAGGCCGCGCGGCTGACCCGGCATCACGACGGGCCCGTGATTGCCGCAGGCTCCACCGGCTCGATGCCGTCAACCGCAAAATTCCTGCATGCGGTGGCACGACTGCCGCAGGGCGCGGTGGTGCTGCCGGGGCTCGATACCGAGCTCGACGACGAGAGCTGGCAGAGCATCGGCGGCACGCGGGGAGCGGACGGAAAATTCACGGCGCACGCCGGCCTCCAACCATCCGCAATATGCGATGCACGCCCTGCTCGACCGCTTTGCCATCAAGCGCGGCGATGTCGAGATTCTCGGGCTCGCCGGCGGCTGAGGGCCGGGAAGTCCTGATGTCGGAGGCGATGCGGCCTTCGAACGCCACCGCGCAATGGCACGACCGGCTGCAAAAGCCCGATATCGCCGCCCACATCGCAGCCGGCATGAACAACCTCGCCGTCGTCGAAGCGCCCAATCCCGAGATGGAGGCGCTCGCGATCGCAGTCGCGATGCGCGAGGCGCGGCACCTCGGCAAATCGGCCGCACTGGTGACGCCGGACCGATCGCTGGCGCGGCGGGTGAGCGCCGCGCTCGAGCGCTGGAATCTCGTGTTCGATGATTCCGGCGGCGATGCGCTGATGGAAACGCCGGCCGGGATTTTTGCGCGGCTTGCGGCGGAGACGGCCACAAAGGGGCTGGAACCGCCGACATTGCTGGCGCTGCTGAAACATCCGCTGCTCCGGTTAGGCAGCGCGCAGGGCGCCTGGAAAGCGCGCCCTCGAAGTGCTGGAGCTGGCGTTGTTGCGCGGCACGCGTCCGCAGGCGGGAAGCGCGGGCTTGGCCTTCGACTTCGCGCGCTTCCGCGAGGAGCTGCGCAAGCTGAACGACAACGAAACCTCATCGCTGCATCGCGCCGAGCGACGCGACGCGGCTGGGATCCCGCGACCTCGACCGGGCGGAAGCCCTGGTGACGGCATTGCGGACGGCGCTGGCGCCGCTGGAAGATCTTTCCAGGGCGAAGCCGCATGATTTCGCCGAGCTGGCGCAGCGCCATCGCGAGATGCTGGTGAATCTCTGTGTCGACGAGCACGGCGTCGCCACGGCATTCGAAGGCCAGGATGGAATGGCGCTCGCAGCCGCCTTCGACGATCTGCTCGGCCGACAGGAGAACATCGGCCTGATGGTCGAGGCAAAAGACTATGCCGAAGTTTTTCAGGCTGCCTTCGCCGACCGGATCGTGCGCCGGCGTGAACAGGCCGACGCACGGCTGCACATCTTCGGCCAGCTCGAAGCCCGCCTCACCGAAACCGACCGCGTGATCCTCGGCGGCCTGGTCGAAACCGTCTGGCCGCCGTCGCCGCGCATCGATCCCTGGCTGAGCCGGCCGATGCGGCATGAGCTGGGCCTCGATCTGCCCGAACGGCGCATCGGCCTCTCCGCCCATGACTTCGCGCAGGCACTCGGCCATGAGGACGTCGTGCTCACGCATTCGGCGAAGGTCGGCGGCGCGCCGGCCGTGGCCTCGCGCTTCCTGCATCGGCTGGAAGCCGTCGCCGGCGAAGCGCGCTGGGACGCCGCGAAGGCAGCCGGCCAGAAATACGTCGACTATGCCGCCGCGATCGATCAGCCTGACAAGGTCGAGCCTGTCCGCCAGCCCGAGCCGAGGCCGCCGCGCGCCGCGCGGCCCACAAAACTCTCGGTCACCGCGATCGAGGACTGGCTGCGCGATCCCTACACCATCTATGCGAAGCACATTCTGCGGCTCGATCCGCTCGATCCCGTCGACATGCCGTTGTCGGCCGCCGACCGCGGCTCCGCGATCCACGCTGCGCTCGGCGAATTCACGCAGACTTACCCCAAGGACTTGCCGGCCAACACCGTGGAAGTATTGCGCGGCATCGGCGAGAAGCATTTCGCGCCGCTGATGGAACGGCCCGAAGCGCGGGCGCTGTGGTGGCCTCGCTTCCAGCGCATCGCGCGATGGCTGGCGGAATGGGAGGCCGCGCGGCGCGGCGACATCTCCTTGATCTTTGCCGAAACCAGGGGTGACCTTGCGATCATGCTCGATAACGACCGCAAGTTCATCCTGTCGGCCCGTGCCGACCGCATCGAGCGGCGCAACGACGGCAGCTTCGCCATCCTCGACTACAAGACCGGCGCGCCGCCAACCGCCAAGCAGGTCCGGATGGGCCTCGCGCCTCAACTCACTCTGGAAGCGGCGATCCTGCGCGAGGGCGGCTTTACCGGCATCGACGCGGGCTCGTCCGTCGGCGAGATCGCCTATGTCAGGGTCAGCGGCAACAATCCGCCGGGAGAGCACAGGGCGCTGGAGCTGAAGATCAAGCCGAGCGACACGCCGCAGCCGCCGGATGAGGCCGCCAAGTATGCGCGCGAGCAGCTCGAGGCGCTGGTCCGGCGATTCGAAAGCCCGGAGGAACCGTACCGGTCGCTGGTGCTGCCGATGTGGAGCGACCGCTACGGCAGCTATGACGACCTCGCCCGCATCAAGGAATGGTCGGCCGCGGGCGGCCTGGGGTTGCCGGAATGGTAAAGGCACCGCGCACCATCCCGCGACAAGTGCGAGACGCGCAGGCCCGCGCGTCCGACCCTGCCGCGTCGTCCTTCGTGTCGGCCAATGCCGGCTCCGGCAAGACGCATGTGCTGGTGCAGCGCGTGATCCGCCTGTTGCTCGCGGGCGTGCCGCCTGAAAAGATCCTCTGCATCACCTTCACCAAAGCCGCGGCCGCCAACATGGCCGAGCGCGTCTTCACCACGCTTGGCCATTGGGTGACGCTCGACGATGACGGGCTCGATGGCGCGATCCGCGACGCCGGCATTGCGAATCCGGACCGCCGCCTGCGCACCGCCGCGCGAAAACTGTTCGCCGCCGCGCTGGAGACGCCGGGCGGATTGAAGGTGCAGACCATCCACGCGCTGTGCACGCGGCTGCTGCAGCAGTTCCCGTTCGAGGCCAATGTGCCGGCGCGCTTTGCCGTGCTCGACGACCGCGACCAGGCCGAGATGATGGAACGCGCCAGCCTCGGCGTGCTGCTGGACGCCTCCCGCGCGCCGGAAAGCATCATCGGCCGCGCGCTGATGACGGCCATGGCGAATGCGGCCGACGTCACCTTCAAGGAAGTCGTGCGCGAAGCCTGCCTGAGCCGGGATCATTTCATGGCATGGACCGATGCGGCCGGAGCTGCCGCCGCTGCGCAGGTCGCCACGGCACTCAATGTCAGCGCGGACGAACGCCTCGAAGAGGTCGAGCGCGAGATCGTCGACGGACCCTATCTCAAGCGCTCCGGATGGAAGGAACTTGCAGCGGTTCTCGATACCGGCAGCAAGTCGGACCAGGAACAGGCCAGGCGCCTTCGCATCGCGCGCATCGCCGCAGGCGCCGAACAGGTCGACAAATACCTTGCGCTGTTCCTGACCGAAGAACGCCAGCCGCGAAAATTGGTGGTGACCAAGAAATTCGCCGACGGCAATCCGGCGATCGGCCGCCTGCTGGAGGCGGAGACCGACCGCGTCAGGTCCCTGATCGACAAGCGCCGCGCGCTCACGGTCCGCGACCGCACCGAGGCCTTGCTGCATATCGCAACATCGGTCGCGGCAAACTACCGGCGCGAGAAGGCCGAACGCGGCCTGCTCGACTACGACGACCTGATCGACAAGACACTCGCACTGCTGAACAAGGGATCCGCCGGCTGGGTGCACTACAAGCTCGACCGTGGCGTCGATCATGTCCTAATCGACGAGGCGCAGGATACCAGCCCGCGGCAATGGGACATCGTCGCCCACATCATCTCGGAATTCACGTCCGGCGCCGGCGCGCGCGACGGCCTGATGCGCACCATGTTCGCGGTCGGCGACGAGAAGCAGTCGATCTTCTCGTTTCAGGGCGCCGATCCGCATCAGTTCGACGTGCGCCGGCGGGCATTCCAGAAGAAATTCGAGGACGCCGAGCTGAAGTTCGAGCGGATTCCCTTTACCACCTCGTTCCGCTCGGGAGCGGCCATTCTGCATTCGGTCGACCATGTCTTCCGGGACGAGGCGATCTATCGCAGCATTCATGCCGAGAACGCCTATCCCGTGCACTTTCCGCTTGCTGATGCGGGCCCGAGCCGGATCGAGCTGTGGGATCTCGCGGAGGCCGACGACCGCCGCGAAATCGAGGGCTGGCGTGCGCCGTTCGACGGCGTCGCGGCGACGAGCCCCGAGGTCAAGCTGTCGAAACGCATCCAGGCCGAGATCAAGCAGTTGGTCACGGGTGGCACCATGACAGGCCGCAGCGGCGACCGGCGGCCCCTCAGCTATGGCGACGTGCTGATCCTGGTACGCCGGCGCGGCAACATGTTCGATGCCGTGATCCAGGCGCTCAAGCACGCCAATATTCCGGTCGCGGGCGCCGACCGGCTAAAACTCACCGAGCACATCGCGATCATCGACCTGATGAATCTCGCCGATGCGCTGCTGCTGCCGCAGGACGATCTCGCGCTGGCGGTGGCGTTGAAGAGCCCGCTGTTCGGGCTCGACGACGACGATTTGTTTGCTCTCGCCTATGAACGCAAAGGCTCGCTGCGATCAGCGCTGGGAACGCAGGCCGCGGTCAACGCTAAATTCAAGGACGTGCTTGACCGTCTCGAACAATGCGAGCGGCGCTTTCTCGCCGAGACACCCTTTGCATTCTACGCGTGGTTTCTCGGCGGCGATGGCGGGCGGGCGCGCATCCTGCGCCGGCTCGGCCACGAGGCCAATGATGCGCTCGACGAATTCCTCGAACTGGCGCTCGGCTATGAGCGCAAGGCGCCGGCCTCGCTGCAGGGGTTCATGGCCTGGCTGCGTGCGGCCGACACCGAGGTGAAGCGCGACATGGAGATCTCGCGCGACGAGGTCCGCGTCATGACCGTGCATGGCGCCAAGGGCCTGGAGGCGCCCGTCGTGTTCCTGGTGGACACCACGACTTCGCCCTCGGACACGCAGCGGCTTCGGCTGATCCATCTGCCGCGCAGCGATGGCGGCGAGGTCGTGGTGTGGGCCGGACGCAAGGCGGAAGATCCTCCCGTCGTTGCCCAGGCGCGCGAGGCGATGCTAGGCGAGACCGAGGACGAGTATCGCCGGCTGCTCTATGTCGCGATGACGCGCGCCGCCGACCGGCTGATCATCGCGGGCTGCCAGCCCGGCAACATGAACGGCATCCGCAACAATTGCTGGTACGACCTCGTGATGCGCGGTCTGGAGAATTCGGGCCTGCAGATGGAGACGTCGGAGACCGCAAGCGGCAAGGTGACACGCTACAGCCGGCGCGAGGATGCGGCGTCGGCCGGCGATCTCTTCGCCTGGGCAGCGCAGGCCAGCGCAGCCGTCGTGCTGCCGGACTGGCTGCACGCGCCGGCCGCGCCGGAGCAACCGCTTGAGCGCCGGCTGCGGCCCTCCGACCCGGGCAGCGACGACAGCAGGAAGATTCGCAGCGGCGAGTCGCTGGCGCAGCGCGCCCGCGCTCTGCAGCGTGGTGTGCTGGTGCATCGCTTGCTGCAATCGCTGCCCGATCTCGCTTCCGAGCGCCGCCGCGACCTCGCGATCGATTATCTCGCACGCAACGCGCAGGCCTGGACCGAGGCGGAGCGCACGGCCCTGGCGGAGCAGGTGCTGGCGCTGATTGCGGAGCCGCGCTTCGCCGCCGTGTTCGCGACGGGCAGCCGCGCCGAGGTGCCGATCGCCGGCCGGCTGGAGGGGCGGCTCGTGTCCGGCCAGATCGACCGGCTGGTGGTGACGCCGGCCGAAATCCTCATCGTCGACTACAAGACCAACCACGCCCCACCGGCCATCCCGGAAGAGGCTCCCCAGGGCTATGTCCGCCAGCTCGCGCTCTACCGGGCCGTGCTTGCCAAACTTTATCCCCAGCGGGCCGTCCGGGCCGCGCTGCTGTGGACCGAAACGCCTGATTTGATGGAGATTTCGGCGGCTGCGCTGGACGCCGCCCTTTCATCTCTCCGTGAGCCTGCTTGACCCGGCAAGGTGGCGTTCATAGGTTGACCGCATGCTGTTTGGGCGTGATTCCCGCGCCCGTTATCGTGTAACCGAACGAGGTATCCCATGGCCGTTGGCAAGGTTTCTGACGCCGATTTCGAAGTCCGAAGTGCTCAAGGCGAACGGCCCCGTTGTCGTCGACTTCTGGGCCGAATGGTGCGGCCCCTGCCGTATGATCGCGCCCGCGCTCGACGAGATCGCCGGCTCCATGGGCGACAAGGTCAAGATCGTAAAGCTCAACGTCGACGAGAGCCCGAAGACGGCGTCGAAGTACGGCGTGATGTCGATCCCCACCCTGATGATCTTCAAGGGCGGCGAGATGGCTTCCCGCCAGGTCGGCGCCGCACCGAAGGCGAAGCTGCAGCAGTGGATTTCTGCGGCTGTCTGATCTGCTTCGATTTGAGGAATGACGAAATGGCCGGTGCTCAGCTGGCCGTTTTTGTTTGGGCGCTAGCCGACCCAGCCCGTCGCTAGCGCCAATGCGAATTCCGCGTCGCCATTGCGGCGCGCCAATGCCGCCATCGCCTCGTTGTCGTAGGGTACATGGCGGAAGGTGACGCTCCAGCCTGCAGGCAGCAGTTCCAGGATCGCGTAACGGGCATCGGGCGTTCCCGCCTCAACCCGGTGCTGATATGGAATGTTGTAGGAATAGCCGGGTCCGCCGACGCTGCCGGGATTGACCACCAGGCGGCCGTCGCCAAGCCGCACGGCGCGCGCGGTATGGGTGTGGCCGCACAGAATCAGCCGCTGCGAAATTCCTTCCGCCTCTTTCTCGATCGCGGCGAGCGGCGCCATCGTCACGGCGCCCTCCGGCGTCACCGCCTCCAGCCAGTAGACGTTGTCGTCCGCCGGCGTCGCGTGACAGAGAAAGACCTGATCGCGGAACACGCGCGTGGCCGGCACCGTGCGCAGCCAGTCGAAATGAGCGGCATTGAGCTGCGGAAAAGCGGGACGCTCCCACGCGCCCATCTTCTCGACCGGCCGGTCGATCAGCCAGCGGTCATGATTGCCGAGCACGTGCACCGCATCGAGTGACATCAGCGCATCCATGGTGCGCCGCGCGTCGAGCGGCCCGCTGGCCATGTCGCCGAGATTGACGATGTCGGAAATGTTTTGCGCGCGGATATCGGCGAGCACGGCCTCCAGCGCGAGATGATTTCCGTGCACGTCGGCAATAGCGGCAAAGCGCATCGGCGATCCTATCCCGGCGGCGTGTTGTTGAGAGCGAGCACATGGCCGGCGAGATAGAGCGAGCCGGTGATCAGGATCCGCGGCGGCTTCTCGTAGGCGAGATTGGCGAGCGAGCGCAGCGCTGCCTCGACGCCGTCGGCGATCTCGACGCGCATGCCGAGCTGGCGCGCCGCGTCGGCGAGTCGATCCGGCGGCATCGCATTGTCCGTATCGGGAATGGCAACCGCGATGATGTGGCGGGTCTGTCCGGCGAAATTGGCGAGGAAGGCACGGGCATCCTTGTTGCCCATCATGCCCGCGATGATGACGAGCTGGCGCGGCACGCGCTCCTCGAGATCGCCGAGCGCAGCCGCGGCGACCCGGCCGCCCTCGGCATTGTGGCCGCCGTCGAGCCAGACTTCCGAGCCCGCGGGGGCCAGCTCGATCAGGCGGCCGGACGACAGCCGCTGCATCCGCGCCGGCCACTCGGCGCCGAGGATGCCGGCCTCGAACGCGGCGTGGCTGATCCTGAACGCATCGGTGGCGCGCAAGGTCGCGATCGCAAGCCCCGCATTGTCGAACTGGTGGCGGCCGAACAGTTTTGGCGCGGCGAGATCCATCAGGCCGCGATCGTCCTGATAGACGAGACGCCCGCGCTCGATGCTGACATGCCATTGCTGGCCGGCCGCGAACAGTGGCGCGTGCATCCGCTGCGCCTGCGCCTCGATCACAGCCATCGCCTCGTCGGCCTGTTCGGCGCAGACGACCGGTACGCCGCGCTTGACGATGCCGGCCTTCTCGCCCGCGATCGATGCCAGCGTGTTTCCAAGAAATTCCGTGTGATCCATGCTGACCGGCGTGATCACGCTCGCCAGCGGCTTCTCTATGACGTTGGTCGAATCCAGCCGCCCGCCGAGGCCGACTTCGAGCAGCACCACATCGGCGGGATTGTCTGAAAACAGGCAGAAGGCGGCCGCGGTCTTGCTCTCGAACACCGTGAGCGGTCCGCCGGCGTTGACCTGCTCGCAGCGTTCCAGCGCCGCGCACAGCTCATCGTCACCGACCAGAACGCCGCCGAGGCGAAAGCATTCGTTGACCCGCACCAGATAGGGCGAGGTAAAGGTGTGGACGCGAAGGTTGGCCGCTTCCAGCATCGCGCGCAGATACGCGATGGTCGAGCCCTTGCCGTTGGTGCCGGCGACATGGATCACCGGCGGCAGTTTTCGCTCGGGATGACCGAGCCGCTCCAGCACGCGGTGCATGCGGTCGAGGGAAAGATCGATCTTGACCGGATGCAGCGCGGACAATCGCGCGATCACCTCGCCGAGCGGCGCCGATGGTTTTGGCGCCGGCGCGTTCACGCGTGCGGCGCGGCCGGCACCGATTCCGGAGCCGTTACGATTTGCGCGGGGTCGGTGACCTCAGGCGCGGGTTTTGATTCCGCTTCCATCGCCGGCGATTTCATCAGCAAGCGGCAGAGCCGCGCCAGGGTCGAGCGCATCTCATGGCGATGCACGACCATGTCGACCATGCCGTGGTCGCGCAGATATTCAGCACGCTGGAAACCTTCCGGCAGCTTTTCGCGGATGGTCTGCTCGATCACGCGCGCACCGGCGAAACCAATGAGCGCGCCGGGCTCGGCAATCTGGACGTCGCCGAGCATGGCATAGGACGCGGTGACGCCGCCGGTGGTCGGATTGGTCAGCACCACGATGTAAGGCAGCTTCGCCTCACGCAGCATCTGTACTGCGACGGTCGTGCGCGGCATTTGCATCAGCGACAGAATGCCTTCCTGCATACGCGCGCCGCCGCTGGCCGCAAACACGATGAAGGGCGATTTCTTCTCCAGCGCGAGCTCCATGCCGCGCACCATGGCTTCGCCCGCGGCCATGCCGAGCGAGCCGCCCATGAAATCGAAATCCTGCACGGCAACGACGACGGCCGCACCCTCAAGCTTGCCGTAGCCGACCTTGACCGCATCGTTCAGCCCGGTCTTGGCGCGAGCATCCTTGAGGCGGTCGACATATTTGCGCTCGTCGCGAAACTTCAGCGGATCGACCGTGACCTCGGGCAGCGCGATGTCGTACCAGGTCTCGTTGTCGAAGATCGACTTCAGCCGCGCGGTGGCGCCCATGCGCATGTGGTAGTTGGAGCCGGGGATGACGAACTGATTGGCCTCGACGTCCTTGTAGAACACCAGCTGCCCGGAATCCGGGCACTTGATCCACAGATTCTCCGGCGTTTCACGCCGCAGCATGTTGCGGATCTTTGGCCGGACGACGTTGGTGAGCCAGTTCATGGTTCGCTCCAAATGCGGTCAACGCATTATACGGGATATATGGCGGCCGGGAGAGTCCCCGGCAAGCCGCCATTCCCTGCTTCTTTTGCTTCTATTCCGCCGCCTGCTTCGCCCCGCGCACGCCCTGCGCCAGGGAAGCGACCAGATCGGCCACAGCCGTCACCGTTTTGGACGTCGCCCGCCCCTCGGCATCGAGGCTGCCGTGCAACGCGTCGACCAGCGCCGTGCCGACCACGGAGCCGTCGGCCTTCTCGGCAATGGCGCGCGCCGCCTCCGGCGTCCGGATACCAAAACCGACGCAGATCGGCAGCTTGGTGTGCCGCTTGATGCGCGCGACGGCTTCACCGACGACCTTCGAGTCCGCCGCGGCGGCACCGGTGATGCCGGCGATGGAGACATAATAGACAAAGCCGGACGTATTCGCGAGCACCGCCGGCAGCCGCTTGTCGTCGGTGGTCGGCGTCGCGAGACGAATGAAGTTGAGCCCCGCCTTCAGCGCGGGAATGCACAGCTCGTCGTCCTCTTCCGGCGGCAGGTCGACGATGATCAGGCCATCGACGCCAGCAGTCTTGGCGTCGGCGAGAAACTTGTCGACGCCATAGATGTAGATCGGATTGAAGTAACCCATCAGCACCAGCGGGGTGGCGTCGTCGTCCTTGCGGAAGTCGCGCACCAGCTGCAGC
Organism: uncultured Alphaproteobacteria bacterium; assembly: GCA_963726865.1. Lineage (GTDB taxonomy): Bacteria > Pseudomonadota > Alphaproteobacteria > Rhizobiales > Xanthobacteraceae > Bradyrhizobium. Next base: position 133,316 of record CAVSEE010000027.1, read on the forward strand.
GTCTTCTTCAAGGTCATGCCGGCCTTGAGCGCGCGCAGGCCCGCGGCCTGGATCGAGGGACCATCCGCCATCGGATCGGTGAAGGGCATGCCGAGCTCGATGACCTCGGCGCCGGCCTTCGGCAGCGCCTTGACGATGGCGAGCGAAGTCGCGAGATCGGGATCGCCGGCCATCACATAGGTGACGAAGGCCGCGCGGCCCTCTTTCTTCAATTCGGCGAAGCGCGTGTCGATACGGGTGGTCACTTCTTCCTGCCTTTCAGGATTTCCGTGATCTGCGGAATATCCTTGTCGCCGCGGCCGGAAAGATTGACCACCATCAGGTGATTTTTCGGCCGCTTCGGCGCGAGCTCGATGCACCTTGGCAATGGCATGCGCCGATTCCAGTGCGGGCGGGATGCCCTCCAGCCGCGACAGCAGCATGAACGCGTCGAGCGCTTCGTCGTCGGTTGCCGAGAGATACGTCACGCGTCCGACGTCATGCAGCCAGGAGTGCTCCGGACCAATGCCGGGATAGTCGAGGCCCGCCGAGATCGAATGTGCGTCCTGGATCTGGCCGTCGTCGTTCATCAGGAGATATGTGCGGTTGCCGTGCAGCACGCCCGGGCGGCCACCGGCGATCGATGCGGCGTGCAGTTGCGTCAACCCATGGCCCGCGGCTTCGACGCCAAAAATTTCGACGGAGGGATCGTCGAGGAAGGGATGGAACAGCCCTATCGCGTTGGAGCCGCCGCCGATGCAGGCGACCAGCGAATCCGGCAGGCGGCCCTCGGCCTCCTGCATCTGCTTCCTGGTCTCCTCGCCGATCACGCACTGGAAATCGCGCACCATCATCGGATAGGGATGCGGCCCCGCCACCGTGCCGATGCAATAGAAGGTGTTGTGCACATTGGTCACCCAGTCGCGCAACGCCTCGTTCATGGCGTCCTTCAGCGTACGCGTGCCCGACTGCACCGGCACGACCTTGGCGCCCAGCATCTCCATGCGGAACACGTTCGGCGCTTGCCGCGCGACGTCGACCGCACCCATATAGACGATGCATTCCAGGCCAAAACGCGCGCAGAGCGTTGCGGTGGCGACACCATGCTGGCCGGCGCCGGTCTCGGCGATGATGCGCTTCTTGCCCATCCGCCGCGCGACCATGATCTGGCCGAGCACGTTGTTCACCTTGTGCGCGCCGGTGTGGTTCAGTTCCTCACGCTTCAGGTAAATCTTGGCGCCGCCGAGATGTTCGGTGAGGCGTTCGGCGAAATACAGCGGCGACGGCCGGCCGACATAATCCCTGAGGTAGCCCTTCATCTCGGCATGGAACGCCGGATCGGCCTTCGCCGCGGCATAGGCTTTTTCCAGATCGAGGATCAGCGGCATCAGCGTTTCCGCGACAAAGCGGCCGCCGAAATTGCCAAAATGCCCGCGCTCGTCGGGACCGCTGCGGAAGGAATTCGGAAGTCTTTGATTCATCGAACCGTCAGTTCTTGTGTGGCGCGCGCGGCGCGGATGAAGTCGCGGATCATGTCGGGATCCTTGACACCGGGCGTGCGCTCCACGCCCGAGGAAACGTCGACCCCGCCGCACCGCGTGACGCGGATCGCTTCGGCGACGTTGCCCGCGTGCAGTCCGCCGGAGACCAAGAAAGGCAGCTTCAGATCGAGATTTTCCAGCACGTGCCAGTCGAAGGTGGCGCCCAGCCCGCCCGGACGCGTGGCGCCCTTGGGCGCGCGGGCGTCGAACAGGATGCGGTCGGCGACCGCGGCATAGCCGGGCAACGCCGCCAGGTCGGCGGTGGTCTCGACGGGCAGCGCCTTCATGACCGGCAGGCCGAACTTCTGCCTGATGTCGCGCACCCGCGCGGTGGTTTCCTTGCCGTGGATTTGCAGGATGTCGGGCTTTAGCGTCTCGATGATGTTCTCGAAGGTCGCGTCATCGGCATCGACGGTCAGCGCCACCTTGGTCGCACGGCCCTTCGCGGCCTGGCCAAGTTCGCGCGCCTGTTCCAGCGACAGGTGCCGGGGCGACGGCGGAAAGAACACGAAGCCCACCATGTCTGCGCCAGCCTCCAGCGCGACGTCGAGCGTCTCGCGCGTGGACAGGCCGCAAATCTTGACGAGCAGGGACATGGTTCCTTCGAGCAGCGAAAATACCGAATTTTGGCCGGCGGACGGGGCGGGTTCTACAACGTCGCGCCCTGCTTGTCTCGCCCGGCGGACCCGTAAATGCCGCCCTGCGGAAGCGCCGGATAGCGCTGCTCGCGGACCGTCTGGGCGCGCAAATCGGCCAGTTGGCTCCGCATCTGACGGGCCTCGGCCTCGCTCTGGCGGGCAGCGCGGCGGAAGCGCCCCTGCCGGAACCAGGTCGCCATGCCGCCGGCCACCACGCCGAGCATGGCGACCGCGATGATCACCACGAACAGCGGCAAGGTCACCGCGACCGTCGGCGTCACCGAATTGAAGGGGTCGAACGAGACCGTCACCAGATGGCGATTGGCGACCGCGAAGATGATGAAGAAAATACCGAGCGGGAATGACGACCAGCGCGGTTAAGAATTTTCGCATGACCATCTCCCGTCAGAATCGAGGCCGGGAATTACGCCGTTTTCCACTGATACGGCAAGCCTGCCGCCCGGCCAGGCCGCGTGGGGACGCCTAGGCGCCGGGCTCGGCCGCGCCGTCGCGGTTCAGCCGCTCGCGCATTTCCTTGCCGGTCTTGAAGAACGGTACGCTCTTCTGGTCGACCGGCACATGGGCGCCGGTGCGGGGATTGCGGCCGGCGCGGGCCGGACGGTGCTTGACCGAGAAGGCGCCGAAGCCGCGCAGTTCCACCCGGTCGCCGCGCGCGAGCGCGGCCACGATTTCGTCGAGAATCGCGTTGACGATGTTCTCGACGTCCCGCTGATAAAGGTGCGGGTTGTGCTCGGCGATGCGCTGAACCAGTTCGGATTTGATCATCGAGGTAGGTGCCCGGGATCGTTTACGATAGCCATTTCCGTGAAAATACCTTGAACTGTCAAGACGCTAAATCAATTTTGGGCGTCCCGAAATGACGTGACAAGCGGCCCGGGGCGGTCCTGTCACACCACAAGCGATGCGGGTGCATCGCGGGATAGGTACGGATTCGGTGCCTTAATTGGAGGCAGCGGGCTGCCACAGTGCCAGCATGCCGTCCATGGAGAGGCGGTCCACCGCCTGGCTGACGCCGGACTGCTCGATACGGCGTGCGATGCCGGAGAGGCCGATCGCATCGAGGGTGATCGAGGTGGCCGTGCGCAGGAAGGTCAGGTCGCCGAAGCGCGGCTCGAGCTTGTAGTCGCGTACCGACAGGCCCTTCTTGACGTTCTTGTTGGTCTCCAGCCACGTGACCGCCGTTTTCTCGTCGCCGAGCGCGTCGATCAGCTTCAGCTCGACCGCCTGGCGGCCGGTGAACACGCGTCCGTCGGCGACTTTCTCGATCTGCGCGTCGTCCATGGCGCGGCGCTCCTTCACGAGGCCGCGGAACCAGGCGTAGGAATCCTTCACCAGCGCGTCGATCGCGGCGCGCGCTTCGGGGCTGGTCGGCTCAAAGCCGTTGGGCGCGGCCTTCAGCGGCGAGGACTTGATTTCCTCCACCTTGACGCCGACCGTCTTCATCAACTCGGTGAAATTCGGGAACTGGAACAGCACGCCGATCGAGCCGACCAGCGAACTCTGCTGCGCGATGATGTGGTCGGCGGCGATCGCGGTGATGTAACCGCCGGAGGCGGCCAGGCCCTCGACGACGACCACCAGCGGCTTCTTCGCCTTCAGCCTGACAAGAGAGTCGTAAAGCTGCTCGCTTCCCGCGGTGGTGCCGCCGGGCGAATTGATGTGCACGATGACGGCGGCGGCCTGCGACTTCTCCAGCCGTTCCAGCGCCTCGACGCGATCGGAGTCGCTGCGGATCAGTCCCTCGATCTTCACGCGCGCGATCGAGCCGGTCGACGCCAGCGAGCCGCGCACGCCCGGGGTGACGATCAGGCCGATGGCGACGACGGCGCCGATCACGACCAGTGCCGCGAATACGCGCCAGAAGGTCAGCTTGCGGCGAATCCGGCGGCGATCGACGATGATGTCCGAATCCAGCGACATCGAAATTCTCCTGAAAACGTGGCGGCGCTTTTGCCTGCGATGGCGTAATGATCGGCTTATCTGATTACATCAATTGCCACGCAATTTGAACAAAACAAGGCCTGCGACGCCGTTTTGTCGGGCCCTCTCCGGCATAGCCCGGGGACGCGGCCTGTGCCACGATAGCTCCGGATACGCCGGATGACCGGCAACGGCGCAGATTTTGACGAGACCGACGGCGTGGCTTCCCTTTCTGCATTTTACGACACGGCGCATTTCCTCGCCCGTTGCATGCGCTACCGGCTGCATACCGAGAAGCTCGAGATCAAGACCCTGATGCAGCTCGACCTCGCCGGCGCGACCGCGCTCGACATCGGCGCCAACAAGGGAATCTATTGCTTCTGGATGCTGCGCGCGGTCGGCCGCGCCGGCCGGGTCGTCGCGTTCGAGCCGCAGCCGGAAATGGCCGAGGCCATCCGGCAGAAGCAGGCGCGGTTCGATTGGGCGAACCTTCGGGTCATCGAAGTCGCGTTGTCGGACGCGGAAGGCAAACTGAACCTCGCGCGCGATTGGGTCGGTGATGGCGCAGCCTCGCTCGAAGCCTCACGCCATCGCGCCGGCCAGGACACGTTCGAGGTTCCGGTGACGCGCCTCGATGCACTTTCGGACGATCTGTTCGCCAATCTCAAATTCATCAAATGCGACGTCGAGGAGCACGAACGCAGCGTGTTCCGCGGCGGCGAGCAGATGCTGCGGCGATACCGCCCGGTGGTGCAGTTCGAGAGCACCGCCGGCGGCGAGCAGACGTTGCAGATATTCCAGTTTTTCCGCGATCTCGGCTATTCCGGCGTGCTGTTGCTGGGCAACAGCTACCTGCCCTACGCCAATCCCGACAACGTGCCCCACTACAAGTTCGGGCTCGGCGGGCATCGCGACTATCTGTTCTTCCCGCCGGAAGCGATCGGCACCACGATCCCGCGCAGCCTGTCGGCGCAGTTTCCCGACGAGCGCACTGAAGTTCTAGCGCGAGTCGCCCTTCCTTCTCCCCTTGTGGGAGAAGGTGGCGCGCGAAGCGCGACGGATGAGGGGTCTGCCTCCGCGGATAGAGACCCCTCATCCGCCTTCGCTGCGCGAAGGAAGAAAGGCGATCCCTCGCGTAAAACAAAAAGGCCCCGGTCGAAACCGGGGCCCTGTTGGTTCGCCTGATGGCGGCGAGCCTTACTTGTCGCCGCGATTCTTCAGCGCGGTGCCGAGGATGTCGCCCAGCGTGGCGCCCGAATCGGAGGAGCCGTACTGTGCGATGGCTTCCTTCTCCTCGGCCACTTCCAGCGCCTTGATCGACACCTGGACCTTGCGGGCCTTCTTGTCGAACTGGATGACGCGGGCATCGACCTTCTCGCCGACGGCGAAGCGCTCGGGGCGCTGGTCGTTGCGGTCGCGCGCCAGCTCGGAGCGCTTGATGAAGGTGGTGAAGTCGGTGCCGGCGATCTTCACGTCGATGCCGCCTTCCTTCACCTCGGTGATTTCGCAAGTCACCACCGCGCCCTTCTTGACGTCGCCCGGCTCGGCGAAGGGATCGCCTTCGAGCTGCTTGATGCCGAGCGAGATGCGCTCCTTCTCGACATCGACGTCGAGCACCACGGCCTTGACCATGTCGCTCTTCTTGTAGTTGTCGATGACCTGCTCGCCCGGCTGCTTCCAGTCGAGGTCGGACAGATGCACCATGCCGTCGACGTCGCCTTCGAGACCCAGGAACAGGCCGAACTCGGTCTTGTTCTTGACCTCGCCCTCGACGGTCGAACCGACCGGGAATTTCTCGACGAAAACTTCCCAGGGGTTGCGCATGGTCTGCTTGAGACCGAGCGAGATGCGGCGCTTGACGGAATCGACTTCCAGCACCTGCACTTCGACTTCCTGCGAAGTCGAGACGATCTTGCCGGGGTGCATGTTCTTCTTGGTCCACGACATCTCCGAGACGTGGATCAGGCCTTCGATGCCCGGCTCCAGCTCGACGAAGGCGCCGTAGTCGGTGATGTTGGTGACGCGGCCGGTGAAGCGCGCGTTCAGCGGATACTTCGCCTCGATGCCCTGCCACGGATCGTCCAGCAACTGTTTCATGCCGAGCGAGATGCGGTGGGTCTCGTGGTTGATCTTGATGATCTTGACCTTCACCGTCTGGCCGATGGTCAACACCTCGGTCGGGTGGTTGACGCGGCGCCAGGCGATATCGGTGACGTGCAGCAGGCCGTCGATGCCGCCGAGGTCGACGAACGCACCGTAATCGGTGATGTTCTTGACGACACCGTCGATCACCTGACCCTCTTCGAGGTTCTGCACCAGCTCCTGACGCTGCTCGGCGCGGGTCTCTTCCAGAACCGTGCGGCGCGACACCACGATGTTGCCGCGGCGGCGATCCATCTTGAGGATCTGGAACGGCTGCGTGTTGTTCATCAAGGGAGCAACGTCGCGGATCGGACGGATATCGACCTGCGAGCGCGGCAGGAAGGCGACCGCGCCGTCGAGGTCGACGGTAAAGCCGCCCTTGACCTGGTTGAAGATGATGCCGGTGACCTTCTCGTTGTTCTGGAAAGCCTTCTCCAGCTTGCCCCAGCTCTCTTCGCGGCGCGCCTTGTCGCGCGACAGCACGGCTTCGCCGAGGGCATTCTCGATGCGGTCGAGGAACACCTCGACTTCGTCACCGACCTTGAGATCGCTTTCGCGGCCGGGTCCGGCGAATTCGCGCAGCGCCACGCGGCCTTCAGTCTTCAGGCCGACGTCGATGACGGCCATGTCCTTTTCAATTGCGACGACCTTGCCCTTGATGACGGAGCTTTCCTGCAAGCCGCCGCTGAAGGATTCGTCGAGCATCGCCGCGAAATCGTCGCGGGTGGGAGTGAGGGAAGAAGCGGTATTCGAAGCCATTTGTTCTCCAGATGCGGGATACTTGCCGACGGTTCGGGTTGATGGGCGCGTCGCATGGACAGTGCCGGGTTCCGCAAAACCCGACGGCCGCTGGTTGCCGAAAGGCGCAACAGCGGGCCGGCAGCATGGCTGCCCATTCGATACGTTGATTTCTCCGGGGCCCTGGACGTGCCGGCAGATCTGCCGGCGTGCAAGACGGGGAGCGGGCTTCCTCCAAATTGACGGCAGGGGGTCGAATTCCCTTCACCGGCCCGCTCGAACGGCCCTGATCGCATCGGGGGCAGCCCGGACGGGGCTGATATAGCCCCCGACACCCCACCCGGCAAGCAAAAACGGCCCGTTTACGTCCCGTTAACGCTCGCAATCCGCGAAAGACGGACCCGTGTTGCAACGGGTCGTTGACCGAGTTCCACAAAACCCCCGGCGGCCTTCCCTCCGTGGAACCAGGCCTTAAGCGTGATTCCCGCACATTCACCCGCATCAACAAAGCAGGGGGAGTACCGCCATGAAAAGCCTCATCGCTCTGACGGCCTTCGCCGTCTTCACCGTCACCGCTGCCGTCGCCGGCAAGCCGTCCGCCTTCGACACCAGCAAGCCGACCGTCGGTCTGTCCGAGCCCATCATGATGGCCGAGCAGGAGCTGCCGTTCGATCGCTACTGGTCGAAGAACTGAGTTTTTGTCCGCGCGAGTTTTTAGTTTTGAGCGTGATCTAGTCGGAAAACCGGTACCCACTTTTCCGGATCACGCTCGCTCATTTCTTCCCGCGGACAGCCTCGACGATCGCGATGGCGGCGCGTACGCCCGCCTCGATGTCGAGATTGGAATTATCCAGCATGTGCGCGTCCGCGGCCGGCCTCAAGGGGGCGACCGGCCGGTTCTGGTCGCGCTCATCGCGCTTGATGATATCGGCGAGCACGGCGGTCTCATCCGCCTCTTCGCCGCGTGCGCGGGCTTCCAGCGTCCGTCGCCGCGCCCGCACTTCCGGGTTTGCCACCACGAAGATCTTTACGTCGGCATGCGGGCAGATCACGGTCCCGACGTCGCGGCCGTCGAGCACCGCGCCGGGCGGACCCTCGGCGAACTGCCGCTGAAAATTCAGCAGCACCTCGCGCACTCCAGGAATCGCCGCCACCACCGAGGCGGCTTCGCCGACCGCTTGCGTCTTCAGGACCGGGTTGCCGAACTTTTCGGGATCGAGCTCCAGCGCCGCCGCGACCGCCACCAGCTCATCGCCGGGGTCCGCGCCGGCCTGCAGCAGCGACCAGGCCACCGCGCGATAGATCACGCCGGTGTCGAGATGGCGATAGCCGTAGTGATGGGCCAGACGCTTGCCCAGCGTGCCCTTGCCCGAGGCGGCAGGTCCGTCGATGGCGATGATCATGGGCCATGTGTGACAGAGCGGCCGTGATGGTCAAGGCGATATCTTCCGCAGCAAGGAATTCCACGGCTGCGGATGCGTCCAAATGTCCGCGCACGAATCGCCCGGCGTCTCTATTCTGGTGCCGTTGAATTGCAGGATTCGAATTGCGACCAGCCGGAGGAAACATGAGCGCCATTTCACGACGTCATTTCATCGGCAGCGCCGCGGCCGCCTCTGCCATCCCGTTGATCGGCTCTTCAGCCCACGCACAGCAGACCGATTGGCCGAACCGGTCGATCAAGATCATCGCCGGCTATCCCGCCGGCGGGCAGACCGATCTGTTCGCGCGCACCTATGGCGAACATATCCGCGCCGAGACCGACCAGAGCGTGACGGTGGAGAACAAGGCCGGCGCTTCCGGATCGGTGGCGGCAGTGGAAGCCAAGCGCGCCACGCCCGACGGCTACACGCTGATGTTCACGATCTCGACGACGATGATCATGAACCGCGTGCTGATCAAGGATATCCCGTACGACGCCGAGAAGGATTTCGTGCTGGTCTCGATCATGCCCTCGGGCAGCCTGCCGTTCGTCGCCGCCGAGAAGACCGGCGCGAAGACGCTCGACGAGTTCGTCGCCTACGCGAAGAAGGCCGACAAGGTGAACATCGGCACCTATGGCGCGGGCTCCTACGCCCACATGGCGGTGGCCGAAATGAACAAGCAGTACGGCCTCAAGATGGAGGCCGTGCACTATCGCGGCGAGGCGCCGATGTGGACCGATCTGGCCGGCGGCTTCATCGACGGCGCCCACGGCAGCTATTCCGCCGCGCTCTCCGTCCTGCAGAGCGGCCGCGGCAAGGCCGTCGCCGTCTCGCGCAAGCGGATGTCGACTCTGCCGGATGTCGCCTCGTTCAAGGAGCAGGGCGCGGCCTCGCGCATCTTCACCCTGACCGGCTTCCAGTGCTGCGCGGTGCCGATGGGAACGCCGCCCGAAATCGTCCAGAAGCTGTCGAAGCTTTTGGTTGCCGGCGGCAAGAGCGACAAGGTGCAGCAGGTCATGAAGTCGTTCGGCGTCGACGACACCGCGATGACCTTCGAGGAAACGCAGAAGCTCTACAAGGAGGAATCGCCGATCTGGCTCCAGGCCGTGACGAGCCTCGGCATCGCGCCGTCCTGAGGCGCAAGTGCGGACTTACGATTGAACCGGGCGTGGACCGCGCGCTCGCCGCAGCGGCCGCTCCTCGGTAAAAATGTTGCGTGAGGCAAATTCAGCCGGGCTGGCGAAGGTGAGGTATTCGCGCATCGCATCTGTCGGTGAGCTCGTCGTAAACCAGGGTGTCGCGAGCCGGCGCGCCGCACCACCTGTCCAGGATGGCACGCGTCCCAGCCGACGCTGCTTTGCAAGATATTCCGCGATCGCACCGACCAGCGCATCGAGCCGATTATCGCCGGTCAACCGCGGCTCGCCTTCGATCGACGCAAAGCGATCCTCATTCGTTTTGGCGAGGTCAAATGTATCGACGAATTCCGCGAGCACTGAATCCTGCGGCGCACCGGCATGGATTTGTTCGACGGCCTCAGCGAGGGTATTTGGGCGCATCCGACACTCCCCCCGGATTCATGTTCTTCAGCAGGAAGCGCTGCTTCTCCGAAGAGGCAGCGCTGACAGGAAAATACCGTCCTAGCAAGGCAATCGCCTGTTCCGCACCCGATATGCCGACCACTCGCATCAAGTTCAGGATATCGAGCCGTTCCGTCTCTCCGCGGTTCGGATCGAGGATTCGAAATGCCTTCAACTTGAGCGCCAATAAATATTCCGCCGTTGGCACTGAAACCGCAAGGCCAACCTCTTCGCCATCGCGAGGGAAGGTCGCAAATTCCAGATGATCCGTAGCGTGATTTGCGAGGGAGCTAAGGTGGAAGGCTACACCGTCGTTAAACCAATCCTCCTTCCAGCCGTTCTTGCCCGCGATTTCGCGCACCACCGTCGCCAACCATCCCGGCAACGGATGCTCAAGCCTGGACACGTCGACATCTTCCGTCGCGAAGCGGAAATTGCTCGCCAGCATCAGCGCCGAGCCGCCATACACCGCGATCTGCAGCTTCGTTCCCGCCTGCACTGCCGCGCGTCCGATCTGGTCGAAAGCGTCGAGCAGGGCCTCGCGGTCGAAGGCTGCACTCATGCTATCAGCCTCATGAAAACTCCGCGCCCAGCGCGCGCATCATCGGGATGAAGTCCGGAAAGCTGGTGGCGATGAAGGCGGTGTCGTCAACCTTTACCGGCTTGTCGGCAGCACAGCCCATCACCAGCGCGGACATCGCGATGCGGTGATCCATGTGGGTGGCGACGAGGCCGCCGCCGGGCACGTGGCCGCGGCCCTCGACGATCAGATCGTCGCCGGAGATTTCCACCTTCACGCCGTTGACGCGCAGCATGTCGGCGGTCGCGGCCAAACGGTCGGATTCCTTGACGCGCAGTTCGTGCAGGCCGCGCATGATCGTGGTGCCTTCGGCAAAGGACGCCGCCACCGCCAGCACCAGATATTCGTCGATCATCGAGGGCGCGCGCTCCGGCGGCACCTCGACGCCGCGCAGTTTCGAGGCACGCACGCGCAGTTGCGCCATCGGCTCGCCGGCATCGCCGCGGACTTCGCTCTCCTCGATGGAGGCGCCCATTTCCCGGAGCGTCGTGAACAGGCCGGTGCGCAGCGGATTGGTCATGACGTCGGAGAGCACGACATCCGAGCCCGGCACGATCAGCGCGGCTACCACTGGAAATGCGGCCGAGGAGGGATCGGCGGGCACGATCACCTCGGCGCCATGCAGCTCCGGCTCGCCAACAAGCGAGATCTTTCGCCCGTGTGTGCCTTCTTTTGCCGAGACGATGTCGGCGCCGAAATGCTTCAGCATCAGCTCGGTGTGGTCGCGGCTGGCCTCAGTTTCGATCACGGTGGTGACGCCGGGCGCAGCGAGTCCCGCGAGCAGCACCGCCGACTTGATCTGTGCGGAAGCAACCGGCGTGCGGTAGGTAATCGGCAGCGGATCGCGCGCGCCATGCAAGATCAGCGGCAGGCGGCCGCCTTCGCGGGCTTCGTCGGCCCTGGCGCCCATCAACTCCAGCGGATCGAGGATGCGCCGCATCGGCCGCGAGCGCAGCGAGGCATCGCCGTCGAAGGTGGCGGTCACCGGGCAGCCTGCGACCGCGCCCATCACGAGGCGGCAGCCGGTGCCGGAATTGCCAAAATCGAGCGGAGCTGCCGGTTCCGCAAAGCCGGCGACGCCGACGCCGTTGACCTTCCAGGCAAACGGCCCGATCCGTTCCACTTTGGCGCCGAGCGCGCGCATGGATTTGGCGGTGTTGAGGACGTCCTCGCCCTCCAGCAGGCCTGAAATCCGGGTTTCCCCGACCGCCAGCGCACCCAAAATCAGCGCCCGGTGCGAGATCGACTTGTCCCCGGGCACGCGGACCTTGCCCGCAAGGGGGCCGCCGGCGCGGGCTTCGAGGGGGGTCGCGGGTCCGGAATGGGTCAAGTTTGGGTCCTTATCTGGCGGCCAAGTAACACATGCGCCTGATGGCGTCACGGTGGCCAAAATTGCCTGCAAAGCGCTATTGACAGCGGCCCCTCAACTAGCCAAGTGAAGCACCGTTTTTCGAAAAATTCCCAGGACTTGCACGTGGCCAAATCCGATCTCGGAACCAAACGCATTTGCCCGACGACGGGTAAGAAGTTTTACGACCTGAACAAGAGCCCGGTGATCTCGCCCTATACGGGTGAGGTGGTGCCGATCGCGCCGGTTGCGCCGCCGCGGATGACGCGTGGCGCGGCGGCTGCAGCGGCTGCTGCGCCCAGCATGGCGCCCGAAGCACCGGAGCCCGCAGAGGCCGAAAATCTGGTGTCGCTCGAGGAAGCCGACGCCGAGGAGAACACCGGCAAGGTCAAGGCCGTGGTGCCGAAGTCCGAGGACGACATCGAGGTCGATGAGACCATCGAAGGCGATGACGATGATGATTCGACCTTCATCGCCGACGAAGAGGAAGGCGACGAGGACGTCACCGACATCATCGGCGACGTCAGCACCGACGAAGATACTTGAGATACGCCCTGAACTGTGTTTGAGGATTCTGCTCTGCGGGTCGCCCAAGGCGCGCAGAATTCGGCTAAAGGGGCCATAGCTCAGCTGGGAGAGCGCTTGCATGGCATGCAAGAGGTCGGCGGTTCGATCCCGCCTGGCTCCACCAGCCTTCGCTCGCTTCGCGAGCTACGGCTCGGCAAGCCCCGGTACCCTCTCTCGTTGCGAAGTGAGCGAAGGCTGTCGCGCCGAAGCCCGATAGGGCGAAGGCGGACTGATCGCGTTACGCCTCCACCTTCTCCCCGAGCGCCGCATTCAACCGGTCGCGCAGCGCGACGATCTCGCTCTTCAGCGCGGTCAGCTCCGGCACCGAGCATTCCGATGCGGCGAGAATCGACAGCGGCAAACTGCGCGCTCTCTCCTTCAGCGCCTCGCCCTGTGCGGTCAGCGCCACGATCACCTGCCGCTCGTCTTCGGTCGATCGCGTGCGCTTGACGAGGCCCGCGGTCTCCATCCGCTTGAGCAGCGGCGTCAGCGTGCCGGAATCCAAAAACAGCCGCTCGCCGATCTCCTTCACCGGCAAGCCGTCCTCTTCCCACAGCACCAGCATCACGAGATACTGCGGATAGGTGAGCCCCAGCCGCTCCAGCAGCGGCTTGTAGAAGCGGTTGAACGCATGCGCGGTGGAATAGACCGCAAAGCAGACCTGGTTGCCGAGCAGCAGCGGCACATCGCCTGCGGAGTTCCTGGTCATGACAAAGCCTTCTCATCCATCTGGAATCGTTTGGACATTCTGGGTCCGCGAGGGCTGCAATCAAAAATGTCGAAAACAACCCCATGCACAGTAGAGACCATCCGCGTTGCGCGCGGATGCCCGCAATCAATTGTGCACAATTAAATGTGAACCAGCCCTTTTCTATTGCACACAATTCTATTGTGTGCAATCTATATCGCCATCGGAACCGCAAATCACAACCAGGGAGAACCTCCATGTCCGTGAAAGTGCTCTACAAGACCACCGCCAAGGCCACCGGCGGCCGCGACGGCGCCGCCCAGACCCTCGACGGCGCGCTCAACGTCAAGCTTTCGACCCCGAAGGAACTCGGCGGCGGCGGCGGTCCCGGCAACAACCCCGAGCAGCTTTTCGCGGCCGGCTATGCCGCCTGCTTCATCGGCGCCATGAAGGCGGTGGCGGCCCAGGGCGGCGGCGTGAAGGTGCCGGCCGACGTTTCCGTGACCTCCACGGTCGGCATCGGCCCGCGCTCGGAAGGCGGCTTTGGCCTCGACATTGATCTCGCAGTTTCGCTGCCCGGCGTGCCCAAGGCTGACGCCGAAGCGCTGGTGCAGAAGGCCCACCATGTGTGCCCCTACTCCAACGCCACCCGCGGCAATGTCGACGTTCGCCTGACCGTCGTCTGACGCACGCGAAAATCCAAACGAAACGGCCCGTCGCGATCTCGCGGCGGGCCGTTTTCGCATGCGGCATACGCCTGTGCATGGAGGGCCATTGCTGCCCCCGCTGAAGCCCGCTAGCTCTGGCCGACTTCATTCCAGCGAGAGTTGTCTTTCATGAATGCCCCAGCTACCGGCGCAATGACGGGCCTGCGCGTGATCGATCTGACGCGCGTGCTCGGCGGCCCCTTTTGCACGCAGATCCTCGCCGACCACGGCGCCGACGTCATCAAGGTCGAACCACCAGCGGGCGACGAGGTGCGCGACTGGGGTCCTCCGTTTCACGAGGAAGACGCGGCCTACTTCGTCGGCATCAACCGCAACAAGCGCTCGATCGGGCTCGACCTTGCTTCCGAAGGCGGCCGCGAGGTGCTGATGAAGCTGCTCGAGACCGCCGACGTGCTGATCGAGAATTTCAAGCCGGGCACGCTGGACAAATGGGGCATCGGCAACGACGTGCTGCGCGGCAAATTCCCGCGCCTCGTGCATTGCCGCATCTCCGGCTTCGGCGCCGACGGTCCGCGCGGCGGCAATCCCGGCTATGACGCCATCATCCAGGCGATGGCCGGCATGATCGCCGCCACAGGCTCGCAGGAAAGCGGCCCGATGCGCATCGGCGTGCCCGTCGTCGACATCACGACCGGGCTCTACGCCTGCATCGGCATCCTGATGGCGCTGTCGGAGCGGCAGCGTTCAGGACTCGGCCAGTTCCTGGAGACGACGCTGTACGAGACCGGCCTTGCGGTGATGCATCCGCACACGGCGAATTATTTCATGCACGGCAAGCCGCCCTCGCTCACCGGCAACGAGCATCCGAACCTCGTGCCGTATGCGATCTTCCCGACCAGGACCGACAATATCTTCATCGGCGTCGGCAATGACGGCACCTTCCGAAAACTCGTCAAGGAAATCGGCAAGCCGGAGCTCGGCACCGATCCGCGCTTTGCCCGCAACAAGGATCGCATCGCCAACCGCGAGGCGCTGCGCGCGGAGCTTGCCGCGGTGTTCAGCCAGCACGAGGCCGAGCCGCTGTGCAACCGCCTGCTCGCCGCCGGCCTGCCGGCGGGTCCGGTGCAGAAGATCGACCAGGCGCTGACCAATCCGCACACCATCCACCGCGGCGATATCATCGCCAAGGACTGGTACAAGGGTGTCGCTTCGCCGATCCGGCTGGATCGCACCAAGGCCAGCCTGCGCCGCACCCCGCCGAAATTCTCGCAGCACACCGCCGAGGTGCTCGGCGAGTTCGGCTACTCCAGGGGTGAGGTCGAGGCGTTGGTGGCGAAGGGCGCGGTCTGCGGGCCGGAGCGGAAGCGGTAGCGATCGCGGCTGAGTCCGATTCTGCATCCGTGTCGATGGTCGCCACCTCCCCCGTTGCGGGGGAGACATAGGCCGCCTTCGGCGGCCGTCCATCAAGAACGCCGAAGCGAGCTTCGGCTCTGTCGCGTCGCGATCCGGGGGAGTGGTGGCGTCATCGGTAGTCTTTCCTTGGCCCCCTCTCCCAGCCCTCCCCCGCAAGGGGGGGATATTACTAGAGCGGCGACAGTTCCGTTTTTTGACCACACTAAATCGAGATCAATCCGCACTAACGACGGTCGGCGATCTGGTTGACAGATTATCGCACACCCTGCGCCCGGAAAACCCAAATTCATGCGTGTACGGGGGGAGCCGGGTGTCCGCTCTGGGTCCAGGCTGTGTGAAAACCCGACCGATGCTATGATTCCCGTGCTGAATCGCGGGGGAACGATGAAGGGCTTCGTTGAAGGGGCGAATCGCCAGCAGACGACACTGCTACCGGAATGCCTTGATGATTGGGTGGACGGGAGCAATCCTGTTCGGGCGATCGATGTGTTCGTCGAAGCGCTGGAACTGCGTGAGCTGGGTTTCGATGGCGTCACCCCGGCAGCGACCGGCCGGCCCGCCTATCATCCTTCGGCGATGCTCAAGCTCTACATCTTCGGCTATCTTAACCGGGTCCAATCGAGCCGACGACTGGAGCGTGAGGCTGGTCGCAATCTGGAAGTGATGTGGCTGACGGGACGGCTCGTTCCGGATCACAAAACCATCGCCGATTTCCGCAAAGACAACGGCCCCGCGATCAAGAAGGTCTGCGCGCAATTCGTCGCCTTGTGCCGCAAGATGGGGCTGCTGGCGAAAGCGAGCGTCGCGATCGACGGCAGCAAGTTCAAAGCGGTGAATTCGCGCGACAACAACTTCACGAAGGGAAAGATGGAGCGGCGCCTGGCGCAGATCGAGGAGAGCGTTGCGCGCTATCTGAGCCAGCTCGACACCGCCGATCGCCAGACAGCCGCCGGTGAGGCGCCCTCGGAGGAGCTTGTGGCCAGGACCGCGCGGCTCAAGGAGAAGCTGATCAAGCTCGAAGAGGAGGTCAAGCGCCTCAAAGCGATTGAGAAAGTGATGCTTGCCACGCCCGATCAGCAGGTCTCCTTCACCGATCCTGATTCTCGCTCGATGGCGACCAGCGGGCGCGGCTCCGGGATGGTCGGCTATAATGTGCAAGCGGCCGTCGATACGACGAACCATCTGATCGTCGCGCATGAGGTGACCAACGTCGGCACCGACAAGTCGCAGCTCGCGAACATGGCCAACCAGGCGAAGGCGGCATTGGAGGCAGAAAGCCTCGAAGCCGTCGCCGATCGCGGCTACTTCAAAGGCGAGGAGATCCTCGCCTGCGATGAGGCTGGCATCACGGTCACGCTGCCAAAACCCCAGACATCGGAGGCGAAGTCGGAAGGCCGCTTCGGCAAGCAGGATTTTCGCTACGTGATCGAGGAGGACATCTATATTTGTCCTGCCGATGAGAAGCTCACCCACCATTTCGCGAGCGAGGAAAATGGATTGGTTCTGCACCACTACTGGACCAACGCGTGCCGCAGCTGCACGCTGAAGGCTCAGTGCACGAAGGGACCGCAACGTCGCATCACGCGGTGGGAACACGAGTACGTTGTCGATGCCGTGCAGGCGCGCCTGGACAGAAATCCGGATGCAATGCGTACTCGTCGCGAGACGGTCGAGCATCCGTTTGGCACGCTGAAGATGCGGATGGGGGCGACGCACTTTCTGATGAAGACGCTGCCCAAAGTGGCGACGGAGATGGCGCTGCACGTGCTCGCCTACAACCTCACGCGAGTAATGAACATCGTCGGTATCAAACCGTTCCTCACGGCGATCCGGGCTTGAGGAGCGTGCCATGGTGCCCGCCGTGAGACCGTTAGGGTCGCTCTGCATGGCCCGAGGCTACGCCCGGATTGATTCCAGGCCCGATACAGCAAAAATGGGCTCAGCCGATCGCGTCGAGGTCCATCACGCCCGGTTGCCTGCAGTTATTGGGGTACGAAAGACGTTTCCACACGGCCTGGACCCGAAGCGGACATTGGACACCGGCGTTCCGAACCAAAAGGACGACCCAAGCGTCAGCCTCTTGTCATTTCATAGTTGGTCTGCGAGGGACGAGGAGGGTGTTGATGCATTGCAAGACCGTTTCGCGCTTTTGATTGCGCAGGTGAAACTGGTTGCGGACAATGCCTCGATCAGAATTCGATTTCGACTCCCGCTTTTCTAGAACGGTCACTTCAAGAATAAGTTCGTCTCCGGGACGCACCGGCACCGGTAGCCTGAGTTCATCCCAGCCAAGCCCGGCAAGGACACGAAACGAAAAGGGCTGTGTCTTGCTCGCCAACGAAATAAGTATCGCGAACGTGTGGGCAGCTGATGCTGTCAATCCTTTGAAAACCGAGCGTGCCGCAGCCTCCTCATCAATGTGGAACGGCTGCGTGTCGTACTTTTTGGCGAACTCCATGATCTCGTCCTTCGAGACGGGGTACGGGCCAGCCGTACGCGAGTCACCAATCTCAGCCTCCTCGAAATACACGAAATTCATTGGATGACCCCATGCGGATTAGGACCGGGCAAATCTTAGCGTTCGCCCCGCTCAATGTCAGCAGGTTGGTAAAG
>CAVSEE010000028.1:0-1213722 GCA_963726865.1 uncultured Alphaproteobacteria bacterium
ATTACGGCAAGTCGGGCCGCACGTCGGGCAATTCGGACATCGCGAGCGGCGTGGAGGACCTGAAGGTGGCCGTCGAGGTGATCGCGCGTGAGACCGGCCAGAAGAAGTATCATTTTGTCGGCGAATTCCTCCGGCGCGCTGCGCGCCGGGGCCTACGCCATGGTCGCCCCCGATCGCATCGATCGCCTGGTGTTTGCGGCCTTCACCTACAAGGGCGAGGGCTCACCCACCTTGAAGAAGCGCGCCGAGCAGGTCGAGTATTATCGCAGCCACAACATGCGCAAGCGCGATCGCGAGATGATCCGCTCGATTGCGACCCGCGACAAACCTGGCACCTCCGACCCCGCGGCGATCGAGGCGCTTGCGGACGCCGAGATGCAGTTCGGCGACCAGATCCCGACCGGCACCTACCTCGACATGACGGCCAATCTGCCGGTGGTGCATCCGGAGAAGGTGATGGCGCCGGTGCTCCTTGTGCGCGGCGAATATGACGGGATCGCCACGGTCGACGACCTCCAGGAATTCTATAACCGACTGCCGAATGGCGACCGCCAGTTCATCATCCTGCCCGGCACGGCGCATTCGGTGGCGCTCGCCATCAACCGGCAACTGTTCTGGCACGTGACGCGGGCGTTTCTGTCGATGCCGGCGCCGATTGCGACCTGAGGCCGCAGGCCGCAATATCCATCAAAAAAATCTCAAAGCCTTGTCGGATCATGCTCCGGCCGGTCGTCCTTGGGCTGGAACCGCCGCAAAGGAGCCCGTTATGGCCAAGATGATCTTCGTCAACCTGCCCGTAAAAGACCTCGCGCGCGCCACTGCCTTTTATGAGGCGGTTGGTGCGGTGAAGAACCCGCAATTTTGCGACCCTACGGCGTCCTGCATGGTGTTTTCAGACACCATCTACGCGATGCTGATGACCCACGAGAAATACGGCCAGTTTACCTCGAAGAAAATCGCGGACGCCAAGACGACCAGCCAGGTGCTGCTCTGCCTCTCCGCCGACAGCCGGGGCGAAGTCGATGAGATCGTCGTCAAGGCCGAAGCTGCCGGCGGTATCGCTGATCCGAGCCTAAAGGACGAATACGACTTCATGTACGGTCGCAGCTTTGAGGATCCCGACGGCCACCTCTGGGGCGTGAACTGGATGGATCTCGAAGCGTTCCCCGCTCAACACGCGACCGAAAACGCCTGATTGGACGAGGGAAGGATTTTGCACATGTCGAAGATCACGCCCAGCCTGTGGTTCACCAACGACGCCGAGGAGGCCGCGAATTTCTACGTTTCGCTGTTGCCGGGTTCGCGGATCGAAATGACCCAACGGGCGCCGGCAGACTACCCGCATGGCAAGGCGGGACAGGTGATCGTTGTTGAATTCACGCTGGCCGGCCAACGTTTCATGGCAATCAACGGCGGCATGCGCATGGAATATACCCATGCCGTATCGTTCACGATCAATTGCGAAGACCAAGCCGAGGTCGATCGTCTCTGGGACGCGATCCTCGCCCATGGGGGCAAGGCCGAACAATGCGGCTGGATCAGGGATCGCTGGGGCCTGGCGTGGCAGATCACGCCGGCGGTGATGGGGAAATATCTCGGTGGGCCTGACAAGGCCGGCGCACAACGCGCCATGCAGGCGATGCTCGGCATGGTCAAGCTCGACATCGAAGGCCTGAAACGCGCCTACGAGGGCAAGGCGGCATAGCCTCCGTCTCACCTCTCCCCGCGCTTGTCCGCCGAAGCCTTGGCGAAGGCGGATGCGGGGAGAGGTCGCCTCCCGCTTTGATTTCCGCCAACTGAAATAATTGTCTGCCGGCGGACGGCAGGCCATAGTTTGCCTCACGTGAGCCACATCGATCGAACGAATGGGGGCAGCATGAGGAAACAGTTTTGGCTGGCGATGGGCCTGCTTGCGGCATCGCTGGTCCCGCGCGTTGAGGCGCAGGAATTCCCGGCCAAGCCGATCACCTTCATCGTGCCCTGGTCGGCCGGCGGCGCCACCGACATCGTGTGCCGCGCGCTCGCCAATGCAGCGGCAAAACATCTCGGCCAGCCCATTATCGTCGACAACAAGACCGGCGGTGGCGGCACCGTCGGTCCCGCGACCATGGCGGTTTCCGCGAAGCCCGACGGCTATGCGATCGCGCAGATCGCGGTCAGCGTGTTCCGCTATCCGATCATGCAGTCGGAGGTCGTCTACGACCCGCTGAAGGATTTCACCTATATCGCCAACATCAGCGGCTACGTCTTTGCGATCTATGCCGGTGCGCAGACCGGCTTCACCAAATGGCAGGACGTCATCGATTTCGCCAAGGCCAATCCCGGCAAGGTGACCTATGCGACGCCGGGCGCCGGCACCTCGCCCAACATCGGCACCGAGGTGATCGCCGCGCATGCCGGCGTGAAATTCACCCATGCACCGTTCAAGAGCACCGCCGAAGTGACCACCGCCGTGCTCGGCGGCCACACCATGCTCGGGTCGACCGCGGGCCTCGACGCAAAACAGTTCGAAGAGACCGGCAAGCTCAAATTCCTGACGGTGTGGACCGAGAAGCGCGTCGGCAAGCTGCTTGAGGTGCCGACGCTGAAGGAGCTCGGCTATCCCTTCGTGTTCGATTCACCCTGGGGCATCGCCGGCCCGAAGGGGATGGATCCTGCCGTGGTGAAGAAGATCCAGGAAGCGTTCCGCAAGGCGATGGAAGATCCGACCGTGCTGGAGACCATGGAAAAATACGAGATGCTCCCGAAATTCATGGACAGCGCGGCCTACACGAAATTCGCCGCCGACTATATGGTCAGCGAACGCGAGGATCTCGCGCGGATCGGCTATCTCAAGCCGAAGCCGTAGTAGCTTAAGCGGTCAAATCGGTAGGACCTTGTCTGCTTTGGGCCAGAAACTGACCTGACATCGAGTGTCACGAAGGCTACAGTTACGTTACAGTCAGGCAGCTTAATCCGCTTGAAGAGTTCATCGATGACCAGCGTGTACTTTGAAGAGATTGAAGTTGGCTATAGGCGCACGGCTGGGCCCTACTTCGTCTCGAAGGACGAAATCATTGAGTTCGCCAAAAAGTACGATCCGCAACCATTCCACATCAACGAGGAAGCCGCTGCGCGTTCAGTTTTTGCGGGACTAACAGCATCGAGTGCCCACACATTCTCGATACTTATTTCGTTGTTGAGCAAGACCCAATCGGTCCGTGTCCTTGCGGGGCTCGGCTGGGATGAACTCAGGCTGCCGACCCCTGTGCGTCCGGGAGACGCGCTTGATGTTGAATTGACCGTTCTGGAAAAGCGAGACTCGAAGTCGAAATCCGATAGGGGTATTGTCCGCAACCAAGTTCACCTCCGCAATCAAAAACGTGAAATGGTCTTGCAATGCATTAACACCGTGCTGGTTGCGCGCCGACCAGATGCGAAATCATCGACCTAAGACGTTGATAGGTAGGTTTGGCGTCCCCTGCGCTTGGGTCGTCTTGGTTTAAACGGCAGACGAGTCCCAAATGTCCGTTGTGTGGGTCAAAAGGCGACATTCCGGAGTGACCAGCGCATGTCTGCTTTACCCCCAAAAGATGGTGTAATCGGCCGGCCCAGCTTGTGGATAGCTGAAGATTTTGGGTGCTGCGCTTCAGGCTGATGGTGAAACGAGGTCCGTGGTGACGGCCTCAAGCATCAGAAGGAGAAGCGCAGCATGGACCATTTTGGTGGATTGGACGTATCGGTCAAGGAGACCAGCATCTGCATTGTGGATGACACGGGCAGGATCGTGAAGGAAGTGAAGGTAGCGAGTGAACCTTCAGCCCTGCTGAAGGTCCTGGGGAACCCCACCTACCGCTTCAAGCGGATCGGACTGGAAGCCGGGCCGTTATCGCAATGGCTGTTCAGCGCTCTCGCCGAAGCCGAGTTACCGGTGATCTGTGTCGAGACGCGGCACATGCAGGCGGTGCTGAAGGCGCAGATCAACAAGACCGACCGCAATGACGCGCGTGGCATCGCGCAGATGATCCGGGTGGGACTGTACCGTCCGGTGCATGTGAAGACGCTGCGCAGTCAGAAACTGCGGATGCTGCTGACCCATCGCAAACTGCTGCAGTCCAAGGCCATTGCCATCGAGAACGATCTACGCGGTACTTTACGCAACTTCGGCCTCAAGGTCGGAATGGTTGGCAAGGTGAGGTTCGAGGCCCGCATCCAGGAGCTTGTCGAAAACCAGCCCGATCTAGCCGCTTTGGTCGAACCGTTGCTCATCGTTCGGCGGGTGCTCCGCGAACAGATCGTCATCCTGCATCGCCGTTTACTGGCCATCGTGCGGGACGATGAGGTTTGCCGGCGCCTGATGACGACCCCCGGTGTCGGCCCCGTAGTGGCGCTGACCTATCGCGCCACCGTCGATGTGCCTGCCCGGTTCCGCAAATCCAAGTCAGTCGGGGCGGTGTTTGGGCTGACCAGCTCCAGGTATCAATCGGGCGAGATCGATTGGAGCGGCAAAATATCGCGCTGTGGCGATGAGATGATGCGGACGATGCTCTACGAAGCAGCTCAGAGCATGATGCATTCAAAAAAATGGTCCTGGCTCAAGGCGTGGGCCATGCAGATCGCCAGGCGCCGCGGGATGAAAAAGGCGATCGTGGCCCTGGCTCGCCGGCTGGCCGTGATCATGCACCGCATCTGGGTTGACGGCACCGAGTTCCGGTGGAGCCGGGAGCAAGCCGCGGCGGCAGCATGAAAACCGTTCAGGATCAAACCCGATAGGAGAAAAACTCAGAGCTCCACCGAGCGGTGGAAAGATGTCCCTCGCGGGACGATGGATGAGGTGAGTTCGTATGTCCGCTTGGACCTGCCGTCACACTGACGGCAAGGTCGTCCAAAAGATTGTTCCGCCTCGTCCTCGGATCCCATGATGGAAGGGCCCAGGTGCCGATTCCGAAGAGAAGCACGAGCCCGCGAGCGACATCGACACCGAATTGATGGACAGTCTGATAGTGCTTGACCCCGAAGGGCCGATTAGAGAAGCGGACATCGCACATTTATGAGTACACGCCCTAGTCATCTGGAACGCAAGTTCGTCACATTATATGATAGCTCGAATCTCTATAGAGGAGAGCGCTTGTGGCGAATGCAGGTGTGAGAGGCCGGCCGATCGAGCCGTTGGTGCTGAGTTCAGCAGGAGCAGGCGTACTTGGAGAGGCAAGTTCGTCGTCATCGTGTTGCCCGGTCGCTATCTGAGCGATGCCGCGCGATCCTGCGATGTGCGGAAGGCTTGCCAAGCAAGTCTGTGGCTGCCGAACTCGGCCTCCACGAACATACCGTTGGCAAGTGGCGCCGCCGATTTTTGAAGGATCGCTGTGATGGCCTGCTTGACGAGGCCCGCCCTGGCCGCCCTCGAACCATCAACGACGATCAAGTTGCTGCCGTGATCGAGCGGACGTTGCGTACGACGCCGGCCGATGCGACGCACTGGTCGATCCGCTCGATGGCTTCGGAAACTGGCTTTTCCCACACCACGATCCGCCGAATGTGGTCGGCGTTCGGCTTGCAGCCGCACCGTAGCCAGACATTCAAGTTGTCGAGCGATCCGCTGTTCGTCGACAAGGTGCGCGATATCGTCGGCCTTTACCTGTCCCCGCCGAACCGAGCCCTTGTCCTCAGCATCGATGAGAAAAGCCAGATTCAGGCACTCGATCGCGAGCAACCGGTCTTGCCGATGATGCCTGGCGTGCCGGAACGTCGTACGCACAGCTATGTGCGGCATGGTACGACCTCGCTGTTTGCCGCGCTCGATGTCGCCTCGGGGTTCGTCATCGGCAAATGCTACAAGCGCCACCGAGCTGTCGAGTTCTTGAAGTTTTTAAAAGAGATCGATGCCCAAGTTCCTGAAGGCCTCGATGTCCATATCGTCATGGACAACTACGCCACCCACAAGACACCCAAGATCAAAGCGTGGCTCGCCCGCCGGCCTCACTATCATGTCCATTTTACGCCGACTTCCGCGTCATGGATCAATCAGGTCGAGCGCTGGTTCGCTGAACTCACCAGAAAGCAGATCCAGCGAGGTGTTCACACCTCCGTCAGGCAACTTGAGGCCGACATCCGTACCTTCATCGACCTGCACAACAGAAACCCGAAGCCCTTCAAATGGACTAAGTCCGCAGACCAGATTTTGGCTTCCGTCAAACGCTTCTGCCACAAAGCCCAGCAGACTTTATGTGGCGAACTTTAAATTCACGTGACTAGTTCGGCGGCAACACCTTCCGCGTCGCGATGTCGATGACCACGCGCCCCTTCTTCTCATATCCCGGCGGCACATAGGCGTCGCCCTTGGCGAGCGTGCCGAACACTTCCTTCGGCTTGGGAAACCCCTTGCCGCACGCCGTCTTGAACGTCTCCGCATCGGCCCAGGTGGCGTCGAACGCCACCGTGTCCTTGCGTGGCCCGGCGCCGATCTTCGTCAGCTCGAAATACGCCGGTACCTTTCTCTTGCAGGTCACGACGTTGGCGCCGGTGGCGCCGGTCGAATCCGTCGCCCGCAGCAGGAAATCGTATTTGATGCTGACTCCCTTGCCATAGTCGCGCGCGAACAGCATCTGCGCCACGCCGCCTTCGAGGTAACCTTGGCCCATATGGCCGGTGAGGCAGACCAGCGAATCCTGCTTCTCGCCGCGCGGCACGGCAATGCACTCGTTGACCCGCATCCCCGGCTGGAAGCCGACAAAGCTATAGCTGCCCTTGACCAGCTCGAACACGGCCGATCCGCCGTCGTCATTGGCCCGCGCCTCGCAGCCGGACTCGTAATTGACCACCAGCAGCGGATTGCTGGATGCGATGAACTTGCCGCTGAAGCGATCCTTCAGCAGCTTGACGTCGCAGCTCCGCTTGCCGGAAGCGGGATACCCCTTGGCATGCGTGCAGGTGTCGCCCTTCATATTGCCGCCGTCGCAGAACGTGCCGAGCAGCGTGCGGTTGGCAGCGTCCTGGGCGAGGGCGGGGGATTGGAGCGGGAGTAGAGCGACAAGCGCTGCCAGCAGATAGTTGGACTTAGGCATAATTCGGCTCGGGTGGCTCATAAGAAGCCAAAAACTCGTCAGCCTTGGCCCGCGTAGGGAAACGTCCGAGTTCTTCATAATCGGGATCATGCTCTGCTGAATATGGCGAGCGCAATACGATAAACTCTTTCCCGTCCGGTACAACCAATTCGGTCAGGTCGTCGCTCTTGTATGGCGACATGTCTCGTGCCCCGCAATGCGGGCACTCGTCGTCGCACGTGCATGACCATTCATCTCTCCAGACACGTCGGCAGCGCTCACATCTATAGAAGTTGAGAAACCAAGCCATCGATAGGCTCCTATGAGCGGAGGCGATAGTGGCCACGCGCAACGAACTCAATATATCCGCGATCGCGCAAATATTGAAGCTGTTGCCGAATCTTCGGACGAACATTCTGATTGCCCGGATAGAGATCGCCGAGGTGCCGTTCGAAGGCGTAGACTTCGTCGAGTGTGAAATCGCGCTTGCCGAGTGACTCGACGCACTTCATCACGTCGAGGAGCCAGCCGCGCGCCTCAAGCGATTCATTCCTGAGAAACAGTGTCTTTTGCCATTCCTCAAGAACCAAATCTTTCGGCCGGATGACGCCGCTCTTAACGATGTGAATCTTGCCGGACTCGGGCACACGATCCAGCCGGATTTTCGACCCGATCCAACCTGCGCGTCGGGCGGTGACGGCCAGCGGCTTTCGTTCCTCGATGATGTCCTTGACGAAGAAATGCTTTGGCACAATGAGCAGATTGACGACGGAAAGCGACTTAATATCGTAGTTCATTAGCAGCAGGTTGGGATTGTTGTTGGCGGCCAGCCGTTCGCATTTCGTTTTGTAGGCGCCGTCGGCGACCGAGGCCCCGAACTTTCCTTTCTGGCTCTTAAGCTCGAATTCCTCGCTGCACGACTTGCAGAGGAAATCCGCGAGCGGGCTATTGTTCGGGAATTGCGACATCTTGGCATTGCCGCAGTGCGGGCAATACGCTTGCGCGCTCACCCAAGCTTCAGTCCAGGCACGGGCCTTTTGAGTGCTGCTCGTGTAGGCGAGCTGGGATTCTTCGAAGCCGAGTTTCATGACCTCAGCCTAGCGAAACCCGCTTAAATTGCCAGAGTAGGAGCCCCTACCTCTTCTTCCACCCACCGCGCTTGCCCGGTGCCCCGCCGGTCGACCTCGGCGACGGCCCGAACTCCGGTCCCGACTGCCGCGAATCCGTCGGCTGGATGATCCGGCTGGTGCTGCCGAACGGCTTTGCCGGCAGCGCGCGGTCGCCGCGGTAGGGCAGGGACTCCGGGCCGTGCATCTCGTCGAGGTCGGGCTTGTGCACCTTTGAGCCGGCGCGGCCGGCGCCGCTGGCTTTCATCGCCGACTGCACGCTTTTCTTCTTCATCGCGCTGACCGGCAAATTCGCCGCCTCGCCGTATTTCTTGGTGCCGGTGTAGGCGCCGGCCTTGCCCTGCACCACGCGCTGCTTGGCGGTGGGGTCGTCGACCACGGCCATTTCGGTGGCGCGCAGGCGCTTGACCTCGTCGCGCAGGCGGGCGGCTTCCTCGAAGTTCAGATCGGCGGCGGCTTCGCGCATCCGGGTTTCGAGATCGCCCAGCACGGCCTCGAAATTGTGGCCGATGCTGATGACGTCGTCGGCCATGCCGCCGTCGCCGATCTCGACCAGCACATGGTCGCGCTCGTAGACGCTGTTCATGATGTCGTGGATCGAGCGCTTGATGCTCTCCGGCGTGATGCCGTGGGCCTTGTTGTATTCGACCTGTTTCTCGCGGCGGCGGTCGGTCTCGGCGATGGCGCGCTCCATCGAGCCGGTGACGCTGTCGGCATAGAGCACCACCTTGCCGTCGACATTGCGCGCGGCGCGGCCGATGGTCTGGATCAGCGAGGTCTCGCTGCGCAAAAAGCCTTCCTTGTCGGCATCGAGGATCGCCACCAGCGCGCATTCGGGAATGTCGAGGCCCTCGCGCAGCAGGTTGATGCCGACCAGCGCGTCGAACGCACCGAGGCGCAAGATCGCGGATGATCTCGATGCGCTCGATGGTGTCGATATCGCTGTGCATGTAGCGCACGCGAATGCCCTGCTCGTGCAGATATTCGGTGAGGTCCTCCGCCATGCGCTTGGTCAGCACCGTGACCAGGCAGCGATAGCCGGCCTGCGCGGTGGCGCGCACCTCGCCGACGAGATCGTCGACCTGGGTGCGGGCAGGGCGAATGTGGACGGGCGGATCGATCAGACCTGTCGGGCGGATCACCTGCTCGACGAACACGCCGCCGCTCTCGTTCAGCTCCCAGCCGCTCGGTGTGGCGGAAACCGCCACGGATTGCGGGCGCATCATGTCCCATTCCTCGAAGCGCAGCGGGCGGTTGTCCATGCAGGAGGGCAGGCGGAAACCGTATTCCGCCAAGGTCGCCTTGCGGCGGAAGTCGCCGCGGAACATGCCGCCGATCTGCGGAATGGTGACGTGGCTTTCGTCGGCGAACACCAGCGCATTGTCGGGCACATATTCGAACAGCGTCGGCGGCGGCTCGCCCGGCCGCCGTCCGGTGAGATAGCGCGAATAGTTCTCGATGCCGGCGCAGCTTCCGGTCGCTTCCATCATTTCGAGATCGAAGGTGGTGCGCTGCTCCAGCCGCTGCGCTTCCAGCAGGCGCCCCTGGTTGTGGAGTTCGTCGAGCCGCAGCTTCAATTCCGATTTGATCGACTTGATCGCCTGCACCAGGGTCGGGCGCGGCGTCACATAGTGCGAGTTGGCGTAGATCTTGATGAATTCGAGCTCGTCCTGCTTGTGGCCGGTGAGCGGATCGAACTCCTCGATATTCTCCACGGTGTCGCCGAACAGGTTCACGCGCCAGGCGCGGTCCTCATAGTGCGCCGGGAAGATGTCGACGACGTCGCCGCGCACGCGAAAGGTGCCGCGGGTAAAATCGGCCTGGGTGCGCTTGTACTGCAGCGCGACGAGGTCGGCGATCAGCTGGCGCTGGTCGATGCGCTCGCCCTTCTTCAGCGCAAAGGTCATCGCGGTATAGGTCTCGACCGAGCCGATACCGTAGATGCAGGACACCGAGGCGACGATGATGACGTCGTCGCGCTCGAGCAGCGCGCGCGTCGCCGAGTGGCGCATGCGGTCGATCTGCTCGTTGATGGACGAGTCCTTCTCGATATAGGTGTCGGTGCGCGGGACGTAGGCTTCCGGCTGGTAGTAGTCGTAATAGCTGACGAAATACTCCACCGCATTGTCGGGGAAGAAATTCTTGAACTCGCCATAGAGCTGGGCGGCCAGCGTCTTGTTCGGCGCCAGGATCAGGGCCGGGCGCTGCGTCGCCTCGATCACTTTCGCCATGGTGTAGGTCTTGCCGCGAGCCGGTGACGCCGAGCAGCACCTGCATGCGGTCGTTGCGCTCGATGCCCTCGACCAGTTCGGCGATCGCGGTCGGCTGGTCGCCCTTCGGCTGGTACTCCGACTTGATCTCGAAGCGCACGCCGCCTTCGGACTTTTCCGGGCGCGGCGGGCGGTGCGGCGTCCACACCTTGAGCTGGCCATCCTCGCCGCGGAATTCCGGACGGCCCTCGCGGATCAGATTCTCCAGCGCCTCGGCGGTCGCCTGCACGCCCAGCGCTTCCATCTTGTTGCGCGGCGGCCGCGCCAGCTCCGCTTCGTCATCCTCCGCGGTCGGCAATCCCAATTGCCGCGCCAGTTCCGGATCGAGCGTCGGGATCGTCGCCGCGGTGCCGTAATTGGCCTGCGGCGCTTCCTCCAAACCGTCGCGCGCCGCATCGCGCTTGGCGACGTCCTCCTGCGTGCCGCGCGTCGAGGCCCGCGCGCGATGCGCGGCCGCCTCGCCGCCGGCGCGGCGGTCCCAGGAATTGTCCGGCAGGCGGCTGCAATCCCGTCGACGAGCCGATGCCGCTTTCGCCGCGGTTGATGGCGGGATTGAGCAATTCGGCCAGCGCCGGCCCGATCGGCTGCACGTCGGGGCGGCCGGCCTTCGCCGGACGATCTGGACTTCGCTGACTTGCCGGGCTTTTGAGTGTCTGGATTCTTCGCCATGGGGCAGAATATGGGATGGTTCCACGGCACAGAAAAGGGGAAACGCGATGAAGGGTTTTGCCGGATTGGCGGGGGCCATGCTGTTCGTCCTCTGTCCACTCGCCTGTCAGCAGGTGGCAGCACAGTCCAAGGACGCGGAACCTGCGACGCGCGCGGCCAACGAGACCTTCGCCAAATCCCTGCCGCTCGCCGACCGCGCCGATTTCGACGATGCGCGGCGCGGCTTCATCGCGACCTTGCCCGATGGCGTGGTGATGGGCCCGGCCGGCCGGACCGCGTTCGATGCCAAGCGCTATTCTTTCCTGTCAAAGGAGGAGGTGCCGGCCACGGTCAATCCGAGCCTGTGGCGGCAGGCGCAGCTCAACAACATCAATGGCCTGTTCAAGGTGGTCGACCGCGTCTACCAGGTGCGCGGCATCGACATCGCCAACATGACCATTGTCGAGGGCGACAGCGGCCTGATCCTGATCGATCCGCTGCTGTCCAACGAAGGCGCGAAGGCTGCGCTCGATCTTTATCTCGCGAATCGCCCCGCGAAGCCCGTCGTCGCCGTCATCTACACCCACAGCCATTCCGATCATTTCGGCGGCGCCAAGGGCGTCATCACGGCGGAGGATGCGGCCTCGGCAAGGTCAAGGTGATCGCGCCCGACGGTTTCATGGAGCATGCGGTGGCGGAGAACGTCATCGCCGGCAACGCCATGACCCGCCGCGCCCAGTTCCAGTTCGGCAGCACGCTCCCCGTCGGCGAGCGCGGCCAGATCGACACCGGATTGGGCAAGGCGCTGACGATCGGCAGGGTCTCGCTGGTCCCGCCGAATGAAGTGATCAAGCAGCCCTACGAGACGCGCAATGTCGACGGCGTCGAGATCGAATTCCATCTCGTGCCGGGCTCGGAAGCGCCTGCGGAAATGCTGCTGTACTTTCCGCAATTCAAGCTGCTGAACATGGCGGAAGACGCCACCCACACCATGCACAATCTCTACACCATCCGCGGCGCGGAGATCCGCGACGGAAGGCTGTGGTCGCGCTACATTTCCGAGGCCATCGAGCGCTACGGCGACAAGACCGACACCGTGATCGCGCAGCATCACTGGCCGATGTGGGGCAATGCGCGCATCGTCGCGTTCCTCAGGAAGCAGCGCGATCTCTACAAGTTCATCCACGACCAAAGCGTGCGGCTGCTCAATCACGGCCTGACCTCGACCGAGATCGCCGAGCGGCTGAAGCTGCCGGCAAGCCTCGCCGGCGACTGGTCGGCGCGCGGCTATTACGGCACGCTGAGCCACAATGCCAAGGCGGTCTATCAATTCTATCTCGGCTGGTACAACGCCAACCCCGCCGATTTGAATCCGCTGCCGCGTGCGGAATTCGCGCGAAAACAGATCGAGTATATGGGCGGCGCGGACGCCGTGCTGAAGCGCGCCCGCGAGGATTTTGCCGCCGGGCAATATCGCTGGGTCGCCAGCATCGCGAGCCAGCTGGTGTTCGCCGATCCCGCCAACAAGGACGCGCGCGAACTCGCTGCCGACGCCATGGAGCAGCTCGGCTACCAGAGCGAGGCGGCGACCTGGCGCAACGCCTATCTGCTCGGCGCGGCGGAGTTGCGGGGCGGCGTGCCGAATCGGCCGGGCGCCGCGGCCAATGCCGAGCTGTTGAAGGGCATCACCATCGATCTCGCCTTCGATTTCCTCGGCGTCCGGCTCAATGCCGCCAAGGCCGAAGGCAAGCGCATCGTGCTCAACTGGAATTTCACCGACCTCAAGCAGGTCTATGTGATGAACCTGGAGAATTCGGCGCTGACCCATATCGCGGGAAAGGTGGACGACAATGCCGACGCCACGCATCACGCTGACCCGTCCGGCGCTCGATGCGATCACCTTGAAGGAGCGCACCTTCGTCGGCAGCGTCGTCACCGGCGACGTGGTGATATCGGGCAATCCGCTCAAGCTCGCCGAGCTGTTCAGCCTGCTCGACGAGTTTCCCAGCGGATTCGAGGTGGTCGAACCGCGCAAGGCGACGATTGAGTAGGGGAGGTTCTCGAGCGCGTGACGCGCTCAGGCGCCCGACGCGTCCGCCGGCTCGACGATGTCGAGATGGATGCCGCCGCAGCGCGTGCAGCGCATGGTCCAGTATTCGCAGCCGCCGCGGCCGACGCGGCCGGGGATGATCTTCAGGACCGCAAGGCCGCCGCTGCATTCCGGGCAGGCCGACATCACGGGCGTGGAGGAGGCGGAAGGGACGAGCTCAAGCGACGACATTGGAAGCTCCCTGGCTGCGCAGCCCGAAACGGTCGATATGGCTTTTGGCGTCGGCGATGGCTTCTTCGGGATCGTTCCAGGCGAAGCCGACGTCGAGGGTGGCAAAGGAGATGCCGTCGATCACGACCGGCCGCTGGTCGGCCCGGCGGATCCGTGCGTGCCACAAGCCTCTCCCTGCCTCGAAGGATTCAATGTCAAAACCGTCGTAAAGGCAGGTCATCGTGGGCTCCGGGGTGTCTGGGATTCGGATGAGACCACGGAACCGCAACGGAGCCTGTGAAGCGGTTCACAAACGCCGGCAAAAATCGCGGGATCAGACCTCAGTCCGTGACGCGATGTGGTCGGCGAGCTCCGCCGCGTCGTCGCCGACCCCCGACAGGAACGCGGATTTCATTCGGCTAAGCCATTGCAGGCCGAGGAAATAGAGGCCGGGGACCTCGCTGACGCCGCGCCGGTGCCGCGGCTCGCCGTTGGCGTCGAATACGGGGATGTCGATCCAGCCGAAATCGAGGCCGTAGCCCGTGGCCCAGATCACCGCGTTGATGTTTTCGGCGCGCAGGTCGAGCCGCCGAATCGGCGCCGTCACGCACGGCGGGTCCGGCCGCCTGGCACGGGCAGCGGGATCGTCGGGCAGGTCCAGTCCGCGTCTTCGGACATAATCGTCCATCGCGTCGAGCAGGACCGAATAGCCGAGATCGGCTTGCGCGAGATGGTCCGCAAGTCCGTCGGCAATTTCCACGACGCCATCGCGCGCCGCCGTCACGCGGCCAAGCAGCGTGATGCCCTCGGCCGCAAAGGCGCGGAAATCGATCGTGCGGCCTC
This sequence comes from uncultured Alphaproteobacteria bacterium, assembly GCA_963726865.1. Classification (GTDB taxonomy): domain Bacteria; phylum Pseudomonadota; class Alphaproteobacteria; order Rhizobiales; family Xanthobacteraceae; genus Bradyrhizobium. Next base: position 14,171 of record CAVSEE010000028.1, read on the forward strand.
CGTAAGCGCCGGTGATCGACGGATTGACCCTGACCGGGCCGCGTTGCTCCGGCAGCATGTCGAACAGACGGAGCTTTTCAAACCACCAGGTGAGGTCGCGGCCGCGATAGCGCCGCGGCATGCGGGTGTGCTGACCAATCGCGAGCAACACGCGGCGGCCCGCGCGGCAAAGCTCGTCCGCAATTTGCGCGCCGGAGGCTCCGCCGCCGATCACCAGCACGGCGCCACCGGGGAGTTGTTGCGGATTGGCGTAGCGGCTGGCGTGGACCTGGAACAGGCCAGCCTCGTCGCGCAACAGATCGGGCTGCGATCGGCCGCTGATAGGGGCCGGTGGCGATGACGACGTTCTTCGCCGCGATCGCGCCGTCCTTCGTCTCGGCGAGAAAACCGTCGCCGTCGCGGCAGAGCCGCGTCACCGCGACGCCGCAGCGAATGGGCGGATCGACGAAGGCGGCATAGTCCTCGATGAATTTGACGATCTCTCCCGTCGTCGCAAAGGCATCGGGATCGTCGTGCGGGAAGGCAAATTCGGGCAGCCGCACCGACCAGTTCGGAAACTGGAAGCGCAAGCCGTCCCAGCGCTCGCTGCGCCAGCGCTCGGCGATGCGATGACGTTCCAGCACCAGATGCGAAAGCCCGCGCTGCTTCAGCCGGTGACTCATGGTCAGCCCGGCCTGGCCGCCGCCGATCACGAGCGTGTCGATATGTTCGGTCGGCATCGCGCGTGAGGATCGGCGAAATCAGCGGCGGCCGCTAGAGGCGTCGGTTCGCAACCGGCGAAATCAGTTCATAAATGCAGCGCACTTGCGCTGGACGTGTACTGGTGATGCCACGTTGCGTCGATGGCGTTCGTCAATTCCTGCCCGGAAGCAGTCGAGGCGTCGGCGGCCTTAGTGCCACACTGCGCCCACGAGAGGCGCGACCCACCCGGGACGCAAGAATCCGGGCAGGCGCAGCCCGGCCGTCAGCAATGACGGCCGTCTTGCTGATCCGCGCGTCAGTTCGCGACCATGTGCCGGTCGGCCAGCCTGACCGTCACCATGTCGTAGCGCGACTGCGCCAGCGATCGGACGCCGACCTGGTGGAACCCGATCTTGAGGTACTGCTGGTCGACATGGACCCGCAGGTATCCGTAATTGTGGTCGTCGTACTTGGCTAGGAAGAGATGCTTCACCCTGGTGGGGCCCTTCTTTCCTTCCAGATAGGTCACGTCGTCGCCGGCGTGCGGCTCCCGGGACGGTTCGCCCTTGTGCGAGCGGACCAGCGGATTGACATTGTGCCCGCCGTCGCCGCACACGATGAAGGGGACGTTGATCTCCTTGCCCTGGAAATCCATGATCCGCGTGTAGCGCTGATAATTGTGCGCGTGCGCGGAAAACACGGCGTGCGGATACACATCGACCTCATGACAGATCTGGTCGATCTGTTGCAGCATCACGGTGCTGCAGCCGTGGTTGCCGCCGGAGCCGGAACCCTCTTTTGGCGGCGCATAGCTGAATGGCGGGTGATGGGTGGCGATCAGGACGGCGCCGGCAAACTTGTCCTGCTTGATGCGGGTGAGTTGCGCCCGCAGGAAGTCGATCTGGATGTTGGAGACGGCAGGCCATTTCTTGTCGAGGTTTGAAATGACGCCGGGATCCTCCAGCGCGTTGCTGAACAGGCCGATGATCCTGACAAAAGGGGCATCGAGCGTAAAATACACGCCCGGCTGCGTCATTGCGGTCCGGTGCAGCGATCCCGCCTCGGGCGTGATGACGTTGTTGGGCGAGCAGAAATTCTGCTGGAACGTCGTCAGCGGCGGCGGCTTGGTGCCCGGCACAATGAAGGAGTCGTGATTACCGGGAATCGCGAAGATCGGCGCCGGATAGTTGCGAAACGGCTCATAGAACTGGTCGTAATAGTAGCGCGCCTCGCCGAAGTTGTAGACGACATCACCGAGGTGAAACAGGAAGGCCGGCCGGTTGTCCAGCGACGACGCAGCGGCGTCGAGGGTAACTTGGTCGGCGACATGCAACTCGTTCTGATACTTCCGGACATTTGATGCGCCGGAATCGCCGAACATGTGGAAGATGATCTTGCCCGCCGCGTTGATTTTCTTGACGACCAGTGGGCCGTGGCTGCCATAGGCGCTTGCCAGGCTGAACATATCCGACGGTCCGACCCTCGACTTCGGAATGGCGACGACGTCCTTCTTCATCAGGTCGCCGTACTTCTTGTATGTCGCGGTGTCGCTCGGATGCTGCGTCGAAAATCCGTTCGGATCGGGAAGTTGCCCGTCTTCGCCAAAGGTGGGTTCGTGGAAAATCGGTTGCGGAAGTCGGAAGGCGGAAGTCCTTGCCATGACGGTTCTCCGGAAAAACAAAAAGGTGTATTAATTAACGATTCAACCTTATGGAGATCACCGGATTTGAGCCAGTAAATTTTCGGCTACCGTATCTTGCGCCGGCCGGCCGGCTCGGCCGCGGCGCGCATGATCCAGCGGCGGAACGCGGCAAAATCGCGCTGCTCGGCGCGGAAGCTGCGATAGACCAGGTACCAGCGCATGCCCTTGGGCACGCTCAGCCCGAACGGCGCGACCAGGCGGCCGGCGGCGAGATCGTCGTCGATATAGGGACGGATGCCCATGGCGATGCCGAGGCCGTCGACCGCGGCCTGCAGCGCCTGGCCGTAGAACTGGAATTCCAGCCCGCGCGCGGTGACGCGCGACACCTGCGCGGCCTTCAGCCAGAGCGGCCAGTCGTCGGGCGAATGCGCGACGCGCAGCAGGCTCGGTCCTTTGAGGTCGCCGGCGCGCTTCAGGCCGCTGGCGAGCCGCGGCGCACAGACCGGCAACAGGTCGCCGGCAAACAGCGGCTCCGCCGCCAGTCCCGGCCAGTCGCCGTTGCCGAGCCTGACGCCGCAGCTCCAGTCGTCGCCGAACGGCACCGCCGCGCCGCCGGTGGTGATGCGCACGTCGATGTCGGGCTCCTGCTTGCGAAAGTCGGCCAGCCGCGGGATCAGCCATTTCATCGCAAACGTTTGCCCGACGCCGATGGTGAGCACGCGCATGCTGGCCGGCGCCGTCACCTGCGCGGTGAGGCTCGCCAGCGCATCGAAGATCGGCGTCAGCCCGCTCTGATAGGCGCGTCCCGCCGCCGTCGGCACCAGCTTGTTGGCCTTGCGCTCGAACAGCGCGACGCCGAGGCGGTCTTCCAGCAGATGCACCATGCGGCTGACCGCGGCGGCGGAGACGTTGAGCTCGCTGGCCCGCGGCGGCAAAGCTGCCGGTGCGCGCCGCCGCCTCGAATGCCTTGATGCCGTTGAGAAAGAGCAGCCGCCGCAAAATCCGTACCCTCAGGAAAACTGATGCAAGGGCAAGATAACTCAGTTTGCGCCGCTGCGGCAAGCGCGGCACACAATACGGTAGTTTGAATTTGATTCCAGTGGCTGCGTTTTTTCACCTCGCCCCGCGTGCGGGGAGAGGTCGGATTGCATCGAAGATGCAATCCGGGTGAGGGGGACTCTCCGCGAGTCCGTCTCTCACCGAATGTGCGGAGACAGCCCCTCACCCCAACCCTCTCCCCGCGAAGAGCGGGGAGAGGGAGAACTGGCAGTTCGCGGGGATTTGCCATGAGCCCGATGCTGATCGCCGCACTCGGAATCCTGATGGTCGGGACCGCCTTTCTGTCGGGCCTGTTCGGCATGGCCGGCGGCCTGATCCTGATCGGCGTGCTGCTCACCATCCTGCCGCTGCCGTCGGCGATGGTGCTGCATGCGGTCACGCAGATGGCGTCGAACGGCTGGCGCGCGTTCCTGTGGCGCGCGCATATCCGCTGGCGGCCGGTCTTCGTCTACCTGATCGGCTGCGCCCTCGCGCTCGGCGCCTGGTCGCTGACGCGCTACGTGCCCGACAAGCCGATCGCGCTCTTGATGCTCGGCATCACGCCGTTCATGGCGCGGATGACGCCGGCCAGCATCAAGCCCAATCCGGACAGCGTCTGGCAGGGCTCGTTCTACGGCTTCATCTGCATGGGCCTGATGCTGATGACCGGCGTCTCCGGTCCGCTGATGGACACCTTCTTCCTCGGCGGCAAGTTCGGCCGCAAGGAAGTGGTGGCGACCAAGGCGACCTGCCAGGTGGCGAGCCATTTCGTGAAGCTGATCTATTTCGGCGGCATCATCGATCAGGCGGCCTCGCTCGATCCGGTGCTGGCGGCGGTGGCGGTCGCGGCCTCCATGCTCGGCACCACGCTGGCGCGGCGCCTGCTGGAGGCGATGAGCGATGCCCAGTTCCGCACCTGGGCCAACCGGCTGATCACCACGATCGCCTGCTACTATATCGGCTACGGCAGCTGGCTGCTGCTCAGCCCGCATTTCATCAAGACGTGAAGGGAGGTTTCCGATGCGTGAGCCGACCGACGCACTGGTGCTCGATCTCGTCGAATGGGTGGCGCGCGAGCCGAGGCCCTATGCCGAGGTGATCGAGACCTGGCGCACGTCATGTCCGCGGCTCACGATCTGGGAAGACGCCGTCGACCGCGGCTATGTCGCGCGGCGGCCGACCGCCGAGGGGCTGCGCGTCACCGTCACCGAAGGCGGCGAGCGTTTCCTGCGCGAACACGGCCGCATTCACTGAGATTTTGCATTGAACCGGTTCCCTCCAGGCCGCCACCAAGGGCCTGGAGAGCCGTATCATGCCGCTGAACGTTCACACCTTTCGCCGCGTCGCGACCCTTGCTGTCGCGGTCGCCGGGCTGTCGCTGCCATTGACCCGGCCCGCCGCCGCGGCCTGGCTTCACGTTCAATCCGGCGGCCGGCAGCCGCTGGATTGTCGAAACCGAGAACAATACCGACGATACCAGGAACTCCGGAAACCGGACCGCGTTGATCAAGTCACGCGCCGAGATGTCCATCGACGACAAGACCGCCGACGGCTTCAAAGTCACCTACGTGCTCCGCGGCGCCACGGTTGAAGGCAACGATCCCTCGTTGCCGCTGCTGCGCTCCGCCATGCAGTCGCTCGGCGACATCCCGATCCATGCCAGCACCGACCAGGACGGCAGGCCGGTGCGTATCGACAATCTCGAGGAAGCCAAGGCGGCCATCAGTGGCATGGTCGACAAGGAAACCGCTGATTTCGACAGCAAGCCGCAAGTCGTGGCGGTCCTGCATCGGATGCTGGGCCGTCTCACCGAGGCCAACGCCTTCAACTATCTCGAAGCGCTGCCCGAGCTTGCGCGGGCGCCTGATGGCGGCGCGAAGGCCGGCGACGCGAAATTCAGCTTCGGCTTCGGGTACAAGGATGTGCTCAAGGTGGCTGCGCAATCGCCCGGCAAGAAGCTGTTGTCGGCCGTCGGCAGCGCCATGACGCCGATGCAGCTCTACACCGCGCTGTCGGAGATGCACTTCACGTTCCACATGAAAACCTCGACGCAACACAAGGACGACATGTTGATCAAGATGACGCAAAACACCGTCACCGAGGCGCACGCTTTCAGCTACGATCTGCGCAAGACGGAGAACAAAAGCATCACGGTGACGCCGGCGCCGTGAGCGCGCGGCGGCGTCCTTGCATTACCTCAATGCACGCACCGCAGATCACATTTGCACCCGGCCATTGACTCCGGCACGCCTGTCGGCCCAAATTCATGCAGTCGCATGTTTCTTCGCGAGTGCGAATTCACGCCAGCAGGATCGCCGCCATGATCGACCTCTATTACTGGACCACGCCGAACGGCCACAAGATCACGATGTTCCTCGAGGAGACCGGGCTGCCCTACAAGGTCATTCCGATCAACATCGGCAAGGGTGAGCAGTTCAACGCCGACTTCCTCAAGGTGGCGCCGAACAACCGCATTCCCGCCATGGTCGACCAGGCGCCGAAGGGCGGCGGCAAGCCGGTCTCGATTTTCGAATCCGGCGCGATGCTGCTTTATCTGGCCGAGAAGACCGGCAAGTTCATTCCCGCCGATCTCAACGGCCGCTACGACGTGATCCAGTGGACGTTCTGGCAGATGGGCGGGCTCGGCCCGATGGCCGGCCAGAACCATCACTTCAACGTCTACGCCCAGGAAAAGATCAAATACGCCATCGACCGCTATGTGAACGAGACCAACCGTCTCTATGGCGTGCTCAACAAGCGCCTTGCCGATCGCGAATTCATCGCGGGCGACTATTCGATTGCCGACATGGCGAGCTATCCCTGGGTGGTGCCCTACAAGAACCAGGGCCAGAACATCGACGATTTCCCGCATCTGAAACGCTGGCTGGAAACCATCCGCGCGCGCCCGGCGACAGTGCGCGCCTACGCCAAGGCGAAAGAGGTCAACCCGAATTTCGGCCAGCCGGTCAACCGCACCGAGGAAGAGCGCAAGATCCTGTTCGGCCAGACCGCAGCCGTGGTGCGGTAGGCAGTCATTCCGGGGCGCGCGAAGCACGAGCCCGGAATCCATAACCACCGGCCCAGGTTGGTTTAAAGAAAGGCGTCAACCTGTCTTCGCAACCACATCCGCTTGTGGTTATGGATTCCGGTCCCGCGCCAAGCGGCGCGTCCCGGAATGACAGTGTTGGCGCGGCAGCACAACTGACATAGCATGCGCTCACGCAGGACCGGCGGCGGGGGGCAACTCGCCTTGCCGAAATGTTCGTGCGCTGTCGGAGGGGAGTATGATGTTCAGGAAAATTACGCTGCTGGTTGGCTTGGTACTGGCGCTATCCGCAACGGCGGAGGCGCAAACCCCGCGCAAGGGCGGCACTATCAGGATGACGGCGCCTTATGGTTCCAGCTTCACCAGCATGGACATCCATACCACCCCGCGCGCGCAGGACGAGATCGTCGCCAAGGGTCTGCACCGCTCGCTCTACCTCTGGGATTCCGCCGAGGGCAAGCCGGTGCCGGAGCTCGCCAAGGAGGCCGTCGTCTCCGGCGGCGGTCTCGTCTACACCTTCAAGCTGCGCGACGACGCTATCTTCCACAACGGCCGCAAGATGACGGCCGATGATGTGATCTGGAGTTTTAATCGCATCATGGACGGCAGCAAGGCGTATCCCGGCGCGCGCTATGTCCGCATCATCGAAGGCGCGGCCGCGGTCGAGAAGGGCGAGGCCAAGACCATCTCCGGCCTGAAGAAGATCGACGACTTCACGCTGGAAATGAAGCTGACCGAGAAGGTCGAGCCGGGCTTCTACTTCTTCACGGCGCTGACCTCGATCTATCCCGCCGATCCGGACGGCAAGGAAGATTTCGTGCAGAAGCCGATCGGCCTCGGCCCCTACAAATTCGTCGAGCATGTGCCGGGCTCGCGCGTCGTGATGGAGCGCTGGGAGAAGTTCTTCAAGCCCGGCAAGCCCTATGCCGACAAGATCGTGGTGTCGCTGATGGGCGAGGCGGCCGCGCGCGACGTCGCCTTCCGCAACAAGGAGATCGACACCTCCGTGCTGGGACCCGCGCAATACGTGGCCTATCAGGCCGATCCCGCACTGAAGGGCACCATCGCCGAAGTCGCCGAAGTCTTCACCCGCCACATGGGAATGAATCCGTCTTTCAAGCCGTTTTCCGACAAGCGGGTGCGGCAGGCCATCAACCATGCCATCGATACCGACTTGATCATCTCCAAGCTGGTCAAGGGCAAGGCCTATCGCGCCACCAGCTGGCTGCCGCTGACTTCGCCGCTCTACGACAAGACCCTGAAGCCCTACGCCTTCGATCAGGCCAAGGCGAAACAGCTGCTCGCGGACGCCGGTTATCCCAACGGCTTCGAGTTCGAATGGACCACCAGCCAGAATGAAAGCTGGGGCCTGCCGATCGTCGAGGCCGTCATCCCGATGCTGGACAAGGTCGGCATCAAGGTGAAGATCAAGCAGGTCGAGACCGCGGTGCTGGCGGAGGTCATCCGCAAGGGCGAATTCCAGGCCTATGTCTATTCCATGGCGACCGGTCCCGATCCGCAGGCCGCGCTGAAATGCTTCCACTCGAAGACGCCGCAATCGGCCTGCAACTACAGCACCTTCAAGAATGCGGACTTCGACAAGCTGATCGACGAAGCCGGCGCGACCGACGACACGGCGAAGCGCGGCCAGTTGCTGCAGAAGGCCAACGCCCTGCTCTATGAGGAGGCGCCGGTCTGGTTCTTCAACTACAACAAGGCGGTCATGGCGGTGCAGCCGTGGCTGAAGGGGATTCAGTTGAACGCGACGGAACTGACCCACCAGAACGTCGAGGAGCTCTGGGTCGACGAGACCTCGCCCGCGAAGTGATACATGCTCTCGCCCTCCCGCTGTCAAAGATGACGGCGGGAGGGAGGAACAAGTCCCATGCTCTCCTTCGTGATCCGCCGTATCCTGCAGACCATTCCGACCGTGCTGGCGGTGGTGCTGGTGGTGTTCGTGCTGTTCAGCGTGGTGCCCGGCAGCATCGCCTCGAGCCTGAGCGATGACGGCCGCGGTGCTGCGGACCCCGCCGTCGTGGAGCGCATGAAGAAGCAGCTCGGCCTCGACGAGCCCGTCTATGTCCGCTTCGCCTCCTATGTCGGCAAGCTCGCGATGGGCGATCTCGGGACATCGTTCCGGACGCGTGAGCCGGTCACGACGATGATCGCCAAGCGGATGTGGCCGACCCTGCAACTGATCTTCGCGGCGATGATCTTTGCGATCGTGATCGGCGTTCCGCTCGGCTTCGTCGCGGCGCTGCGGCCGGGCGGCTTGATCGACATGGCCTCGATGGTCGTGGCGGTGTCGGGCCTTGCCATGGCCAAGTTCTGGTTCGGGCTGCTGCTGATGTACCTGTTCGCCCTGAAGCTCGGCTGGCTGCCGAGTTTCGGCTATGGCGACGGCAGCCTCAAATATCTGATCCTGCCGGCGGTGACGCTCGGCGTCTCGCCGATGGCGCTGCTGGCGCGGACGACGCGCGCGGCCGTGCTCGAGGTCATGACCGCGGATTTCGTCCGCACCGCGCGCTCCAAGGGCATGAACGAGTTTCGCGTCGTGGAATGGCACGTGATGCGCAACGCGCTGGTCATCATCCTCACCACCATCGGCCTGCAGTTCGGCGCCTTGATGGGGCAGGCGGTCGTGGTCGAGAAACTGTTCTCCTGGCCCGGCATCGGTTCGCTGCTTGGTCGACAGTGTCCTGCAGCGCGACGTTCCCGCCGTCCAGGGCTCGATTTTCGTGATCGTGCTGTTCTTCCTGACGGTCAACACGCTGATCGACGTCGCCTATGCCGTGATCGATCCCAGGATCAGATACGCATGAAGCTCGGCACCAGCCTCATCGTCGGCGGGGCGCTGTTCGCGCTTGCGATCTTCGTCGGCGTGTTCGCGCCGTGGCTGGCGCATACCGATCCCGTGATGGACGCCAACCTCATGAATGCCGAGGAGCCGCCGAGCTGGATCTGGTGGTTCGGCACCGACGCGCAGGGCCGCGACATCTACTCCCGCGTCGTCTACGGCGCGCGCATCTCGCTGACGGTCGGCATCGTCTCGCAGCTCGTCAACAGCGTCATCGGCGTGACGCTGGGCCTGACCGCGGGCTATTGGGGCGGCTGGTGGGACGACGTCGTCAACGGGCTGACCAATCTGATGCTGGCGATCCCCTCGCTGATCTTCGCGCTCGCCATCATGGCGGTGCTCGGCCCCGGGCTGACCAGCCTGCTGATCGCGCTCGGGCTCACCAACTGGTCGCTCACCTGCCGGATCGCGCGGGCCTCGGCGCTTGTCGCTGAAGAGCCAGGGCTATGTGCAGGCGGCAAAGGTGCTCGGCTATGGCGATCTGCGCATCATGATCACCCAGCTGCTGCCGAACATGATCGGGCCGATCATCGTCATCGCGCACGCTCGGCATGGGCGGCGCGGTGCTGGCCGAAGCCTCGTTGTCGTTCCTCGGGCTCGGCATCCGCCCGCCGTTTCCGAGCTGGGGCAGCATGCTGTCGGAGGCGCGCGACCAGATCACGACGGCGCCATGGCTCTCGGTGTTTCCCGGCCTGGCCATCTTCCTGACCGTGCTCGGCCTCAACCTGCTCGGCGATGGCCTGCGTGACATTCTCGATCCGCAGTCGCGGAGCCGGCGCACATGACGGGCACGCCGCTGATCGAAGTCGAGAACTTGCGCATCGATCTCGACGATGGACCGCGCCGCGTGGCCGCGGCCGAAGGCATTTCCTTCCGCATCGATCGCGGCGAGACCTTTGGCCTGGTCGGCGAATCCGGCTGCGGCAAGAGCATCACCGCGCTTGCTTTGATCGGCCTGTTGCGGCCGCCACTGTCGATCGGCGGCGGCGCCATCCGGTTCGACGGCCGGGAGATCCAGAACCTTCCTGCTGCCGAGCAGCGCGCGCTGCGCGGCAATCGCATTGCCATGATCTTCCAGGAGCCGATGACGGCGCTCAATCCGGTCTCGCCGGTGGGCCGGCAGATCGCCGAGATGTTCGTGCTGCACAAGGGCAAGAGCTGGCGCGAGGCCAACCAGCTGGCGGTCGAGGCGCTGGCGAATGTCCGCGTCCCCGCGCCGGAGCGGCGCGTGAAGGATTACCCGCACCAGCTTTCCGGCGGCATGCGCCAGCGCGTGATGATCGCCATCGCGCTGGCATGCGGTCCGGATCTCTTGATCGCCGACGAGCCGACCACCGCGCTCGACGTCACCGTGCAGGCGGAGATCATCGAGCTGATGCGCGAACTATGCGCCGCGCGGGGCACGGCGGTGCTGATGATCAGCCATGATCTTGGCCTCGTCGCCAATGTCTGCCGCCGCGTCGCCGTGATGTATGCCGGCCGCATTGTCGAGGAGCGCGGCTCGGCCGAGATCTTCCGCGCGCCGTCGCATCCCTATACGCGCGGCCTGGTCGCCTCGCTGCCGCGGCTCGGCAGCCGCGCCGCGCAGGGCCGGACGCGGCTGCAAGGAGATTTCCGGCGTCGTGCCGGCGATCGCGAATTTCCCGGATGGTTGCCGGTTCAATCCGCGTTGCGCGCAGGCGACCGATATTTGCCGGACTGCGCCGCCGGAGACGACGTTGCTGGGCGAGGGCGGGTTGGTCAGGTGCTATCACCATGGATGAAGCCGCGCGCAAGTCGGCCGACGATGTCATCCTCAGCGTCGAGGATCTCGCAGTTCATTTTCCGGTCGGCGGTGGCCTGCTGGGCCGCGGCTGGCGGACTGTTGCGCGCGGTCGACGGTGTCAATCTCGACGCTGAAGCGCGGCGAATGCCTCGGCCTGGTCGGCGAATCCGGCTCCGGCAAGTCGACGGTCGCGCTGTCGATCCTGGGCCTGCAGGCGCCGACGCGCGGCCGCGTCGTGCTGGACGGTCAGGTCGTGGCGGACCGGCAATCCGGCGATCGCAAGGCGCTGGCCCGTGTCGTGCAGATGGTGTTTCAGGATCCCTACGCCTCGCTCAATCCGCGCCAGACCGTTCGCCGCACGCTCGAAGACGCCGCTGCGCCTGCATGGCGTGACGGCACGAAGCGAGATCGAGGGACGCGTGGCCGAGATGCTTCGGCATGTCGGCCTGCGGCCGGAACAGGCCGACCGCTACCCGCATGAATTTTCCGGCGGCCAGCGCCAGCGCATCGGCATTGCGCGCGCGCTGATCCTCAATCCCAAAATCGTCATCTGCGACGAACCGGTTTCCGCGCTCGATGTCTCGATCCGCGCCCAGATCATCAATCTGCTGCTGGAATTGAAGGAGACCCTCGGCCTCTCCTACATCATGATCAGCCACGACCTCGGCGTCGTCGAGCACATGAGCGACCGGGTCGCGGTGATGTATCTCGGCCGCATCGTCGAGAGCGGCGACTGGCGCGAAATCTTCGAGCGCCCGGCGCACCCCTACACGCAGACCCTGATCGCGGCGATTCCCGACCCGCTGCGCCGCGCACCGCTGGCGACGACCGGCGGCGAACTGCCCAATCCGCTCGATCCGCCGGAGGGATGCGCGTTCGGTCCGCGGTGCAAGCATGCCGAGGCCGTGTGCCGGCGCGAGCCGGGGCCGTCGCTGGAAACGCGCCCCGACGGGCACGCGGTGCGGTGCTGGCGAGCGGATGAGATTGCGCGCGAGGCGGCGCCGGCCGTTTCCTAACCGTCATTGCGAGGAGCGAAGCGACGAAGCAATCCAGCTTCCTGCTTGCTGGCTAAGCTGGATTGCTTCGCTTCGCTCGCAATGACGCTGTTTGCTCGCTCGCCAGCTTCCGCAAGCACATCCGGACACAGGCAGTCGCTCGCATCCGTCGGCATCGGCAGCCGGAACGCTTCATCCGCGCACCAGCAGCCGCCCGCGAGGTTGCAGGAAAATTCCGCGCCGCAACCGGAGCAGGCGAGGCGGCGCGGGTCCAGGCTTTCTGACCGATTTGTCATGAATCGGGCTGGTTTCCTGTCGTGGAAATTAATCCCGGGTTCATCCGGAATCGCGTTATGATCCGGCGCAAATCATAGATCCAAGGACCGTTTGAGGGAAGCCTGATGGCCCGCGATTCGCAAGCCGCGCTCGTTGCCCTCAACCGCTTCGGTTTCGGCGCGCGCGGCGGCGCGTCGGGCGATTTCATCAACGCCGCTTCCGATCCGCGCGGTTTCGTGAAGGCGGAGCTGAGCCGCCCGAACGGCGCGCTGCTCGAATTGCCCGGGCTTGCCTCGACACCCGCGCTTGGCCAAGGCCGTGTTCGACTATCAGTTCGAGATCCAGCAGGCGCGCGACGCCGCCGCGAAATCGCACGGCGCAGGCCGAGTCCCGAACGCCGCAAGCCGCGCCGACACCAAGCCACAGCAACGGCGCAACCTGTCGCTCAACAACATCGCCATGGAGATGGCGCCGAAGGAGCCGGCGATGCAGCCCGCCGAGGCGGGCAAGCCGCGCTGCGGCCGCGCCGCCGGCCGAGACGATGCAGCCGAACGCCAAGCCGGAAGCAAAGCCGGCGCCGCAGCCGCCGAACGTGATCCAGAAGACGTTTCGCACCGAGGCGCTGGCGCGCATCCAGCGCGCCATCATCGCCGATTGCGGCTTCGTCGAGCGGCTGGTGGTGTTCTGGTCCAATCATTTCTGCATCTCCGCCAGCAAGGGCGGGCTGGCGCGGATGTGGGCCGGCTCGTTCGAGCGCGAGGCGATCCGCCCCTTTGTGTTCGGCCGCTTCGCCGACATGCTGAAGGCGGTGGAGCAGCATCCGGCGATGCTGTTCTTCCTCGACAACCAGCAATCGCTCGGCCCGGACTCCCGCGCCGGCATCAACCGCAACCGCGGGCTCAACGAAAATCTCGCACGCGAGATCATGGAGCTGCACACGCTCGGCGTCGACGGCGGCTACACCCAGGACGACGTCACCTCGCTGGCGCGCGTCATCACGGGGTGGACCTATGCCGGCCGGCTGGGCGCAGCTCGGCACGCCCGGCACCTTCGTGTTCAACGCCAATGCGCATCAGCCCGGGCCGCAGCGCGTGCTCGGCAAGATCTACGAGCCGAATGGCGTGGCGCAGGGCGAGGCGGTGCTCGCCGACCTCGCGCGCCATCCCTCGACGGCAAAATTCGTCGCCACCAAATTCGTCCGGCATTTCGTCGCCGACGATCCGCCGCCGGCGCTGGTCGCGAGGCTGCAGGACGTGTTCACGAAAACCGACGGCGATCTCAAGGCGATGACGCTGGCGCTGGTCGATTCCGACGAAGCCTGGAAAGCGCCGCTGACAAAAGTGCGCAGCCCGTACGAATTCCTGATCGCGACCGGCCGGTTGCTGGCGCGCATCCCCGAGGATCCCGGCCGCTATCTCGGCGGCCTCTCCACGCTCGGCCAGCCGCTGTGGTCGCCGGCCGGCCCGAACGGTTTTCCCGACAGCAACGCGGCCTGGGCCGCGCCCGAGGGCATGAAGCTGCGGCTCGATATTTCCGCGCAGATCGCCTCGCGCCTCGCCGACAGCATCGATCCGCGCGATCTGCTCGAAATGGTCGCGGCCGACGCCGCCTCGCCCGAGACGCGCCGCACCATCGAGCGCGCGGAGTCGCGCCAGCAGGCGCTGGCGCTGCTGTTCATGTCGCCGGAATTCCAGAGGAGATGACGCCGATGGAAACGACACCAATGGAACGAACATGACGAATGGATTGCTGCGAAAGCCGGACGTCGCTGACGCGCCGCTCGCTGCTGCTCGGCGGCGCGTCCTTTGCCGCCTGGGCCTATTTGCCGAAATTCGCCCGCGCCGCCGATGGCCGCGATCCGCGCCTGGTCGTCGTCATCCTGCGCGGCGCGCTCGACGGCCTCGCCACCGTGGCGCCGATCGGCGATCCCGATTACGCCGGCCTGCACGGCTCGATCGCGCTCACCTCGGGCGGGGCGAAGGCGGCGACCATGCTCGATGCCTTCTTCGGCCTGCATCCGGCGATGCCGGAACTGGCGCGCATGTATCGCGACAAGCAGGCCGCGATCGTCCATGCGGTGGCGACCTCCTATCGCGAGCGCTCGCATTTCGACGGCCAGGACGTGCTGGAAAGCGGCTTTGCCGGCCCGGGCCGCGTGCAATCCGGCTGGCTCAACCGCGCGCTGGAATCCTTGCCGCGCGGCGAGCGTGTCGCGACGGGGCTCGCGGTCGGCCCGACCACGCCGCTGATCCTGCGCGGTGCCGCGCCGACCGTGGCCTGGGCGCCGGTCGCGCTGCCGCAGGCCGCCGACGACACCGCGATGCGGCTGATGGATCTCTACAGCCAGCGCGATCCGGCGCTCGGCGAAGGCGCTTGCCGCCGGCCTGCAGCTCGACAAGGCCGCGCAAGGCGACGACATGAAGCCGAAGCCCGGCACCAACGGCGCGGGCGCGATGCGGCTGGTGGCGCGCGGCGCGGCAAAACTGATGGCGGCCGACGACGGCCCGCGCATCGCCGCACTTGCCTTCGACGGCTGGGACACCCACGCCAATGAAGGCGGCGCCACGGGACGGCTCGCGACAGTTGCTCGGCGGCCTCGACGGCGCGCTGGCGGAATTCGAGAGCGGGTCTGGGCGCACGCTGGCGCGACACCGTCGTCGTGGTCGCCACCGAATTCGGCCGCACCGCGCGCATCAACGGCACCGAAGGCACCGATCACGGCACCGGCACGATCGCGCTGCTGGTCGGTGGCGCCGTGAAGGGCGGCCGCGTGATTTCCGACTGGCCGGGCCTGAAACCCGCCAACCTCTACCAGGGCCGCGACCTCGCGCCCGACCACGGATCTGCGCGCCGTCTTCAAGGGCGTGCTGCACGACCATCTCGGCATCGGCGAGACGGCGCTGGCGCAGACGGTGTTTCCGGACAGCGCCGCGGCGAAGCCGATGAAGGGATTGCTGGTGCTGACGTGACGTGCCCGCAAGCGGTGAAAGTTGTCGTCCCGGCGAACGCCGGCGATGCGACTATGGGACGCTGGCTTCCCGCAAGGCGAGCGAGCTACCCCTTCGTGATCTTGTCGATCTCGGCCATATCCTCCGCTGTCAGCGCCCACTCGATCGCCTTCACGTTCTGCTCGATCTGCTCGACCCGCGTGGCGCCGGCGATCACGCTCGACACTTGCGGCCGTGCGGCGAGCCAGGAGAAGGCGAGCTCCAGCATGGTGTGGCCGCGCGCCGACGCGAAGGCCTGCAGCTTCTCGACGATCTCCTCGTTGCGCGGCGTGACGTAGCGATCCTTCAAAGCGGGCGCCTTGCCAAACCGCGTATCGTCCGGGGGCGGCGGCGCCGCGCTTGTACTTGCCGGTGAGAAGTCCGCTCGCCAGCGGGAAGAACGGCAGCAGGCCGAGATTGTATTCGGCTGCCGCCGGCAGCAGGTCCTTCTCGATGTCGCGCACGACGAGGCTGTATTCGTCCTGGCAGGACACGAAGCGGCCGACATTCATCGCGCGCGCGACATGCTCGGCTTCGGCGATGCGCCAGGCCGGAAAGTTGGAATTGCCGATGTAGCGCACCTTGCCCTGGCGGACGAGATCGTCGAGCGCGCGCAGCGTCTCCTCGATCGGCGTCAGCGGATCGTAATCGTGCTGCTGGTAGAGATCGATGTAATCGGTCTTCAGCCGCTTGAGGCTCGCTTCCACCGCTTCCATGATGTAGCGGCGCGAGGCGCCCTGCTTGGTGCCGTCCTTGCTCATCGGCTTGGAATATTTCGTCGCCAGCACGATGTCCTTGCGGCGGTCGCCGAGTACGGCACCGAGCACCGTCTCCGAGCCGCCCATGTTGGCGTAGATGTCGGCGGTGTCGAACAGCGTGACGCCGAGATCGATGGCGCGGTGGATCACCTTGCGCGAGGCTTCCAGGTCGGTGCGCTGGCCAAAGTTGTTGCAGCCGAGGCCGACGGCGGAGACGCGCAGGCCGGAGCCGCCGAGATTGCGAATTTGCATGATCGATCCTGTGGGGGCGAAAGGCGGAGGGGCGATCAGTGTGGCGCGCGGCCCCGGCGCCTGCAAGGTGCCATCGCACCGCCATGCGCATGACAGCGGCGCAAAAAGGAATGAGCGCAAAAAGAAGCGGCCCCGGTCAGACGCGGCGACTGACGGGGACCGCTGGGGCGTGTGATCTGAGACGGGGGGCCTGATCAGACGCCGGCGGAACCTAGCCCGGGTATGTTACGCGGCGGTGACAGCTAGATTTATCCACAGGGGCCGATTGCCGCGGCGCGGCGTCACAGCATCTTTCGATAGACCAGAAATCCGGAGCGCTCGGCGACCTTGTCGTAAAGCTGCATCGCCGTGTGGTTGGTCTCGTGGGTCTGCCAGTAGACCCGCGGCGATCCCGCAAGCCGCGCCCGCTCGTAGACGCCGTCGATCAGTGCGCGCCCGACGCCCTTGCCGCGCGCGGCCGCTGTGGTGAACAGGTCCTGCAGATAGCAGGACGGCTGGATCGCGGTGGTGCTGCGGTGAAACAGATAGTGCACCAGCCCGAGCAATTCGCCGCCGCTCTCGGCCACCAGCCCATGCACCGGCTCGTAGGCGTCGAAGAAGCGCTGCCACGTCATCCGCGTAATCTCAGGGTCCAGCGCGGTCGGGCCGGTGCGCCCGTAGAAGGCGTTGTAGCCGTCCCACAATGGCAGCCACTGCTCATAGTCGTGCCGCGCGACGGGGCGGATGATGAGATCGGTCATGATGTTTCCGCAGCCAGTAAAGAAGGCATCTTTCATAGCTGCGGGGTGCCGCGCTTCCAAGTGCCAGCAGCGAGCGTGGCGCGTCAAAAATGCAAACGTTCGTAACGATGCTTGACGAATGTTCTCTACCCAACAAGACTATGCACGCCTCGGTTGCCGAATGACACAGGAGGGAATCATGGCTTGGACATCATTGGCGAAAGATATTTCGACTACCTCGGTCACCCCGCACAAATCCAGTACAGCAGGACTGATCGCCCGGCCTCCCGGCGTGCGATCAATCAATTTCAAGCCGGCCGAGTTTTTCGGTGCTGGCGCCCGATGCACGAGTTCTTCAGCTGGTAAACCCATCTCTCGTCACCCCCGCGTCAGACGTAATCAAATATCTTGTGAGAGAATACGTCGACGACACGAGCGCAGACTTTGCCGTGCTGTCCACAGCCGACGATCTAAAGGACTACGTCAAGAGCTATTTTGCCGGCACCGTTGCTTCGGCGCTGGCCTATCTCGCGATGATCGGCGACGGATATGTCTGGTCCGATCACTTTGAAAATATCGGGGGCGGCAACAAGGCGACCAAGAGGACGCCCGATTTTGTGTTTGCAAGGCCCGGCGCAACGGACGTTGCGTTGATGGAATCCAAGGGAACGCGCAGCGCGACCGCTGCCGCATTCGACAAGACCGTAGCCGACGGTTACACCGGCCAAGTCGAGCCGCATCTTGGCTACACATTCGGCACGGCAACAGCCACTCATGGCTATAGCATCGGATCTCTGCTGACTTCGACAACCAAGGCCGAACTCAACGCTCATCACACCGACACCGTAGCCGTAACGCCGGGCGGCGGACCCACGGGAGGATCGATCTCCTCCGTTCAGCGGCACAATTACGCCACGGCCTTCCGGCTGGCCCATAGCGAAGACCTGTCCTGGTCGGTCAGGACCGGCAATCTCTCGAATGAAATCCCCTTCTTTCAATTCGAGTGGCTAGGCCGACAATGGCTGACGTCGGACTTCGTTCATAGTTACAGCCATGATGCTCCCGAACGGTACTACGAGATGCTCCGCAGCATCGTGCAATGGGAGTACCCCCGCTGGTCGCGCGGCCAAGGTCATTTCGCAGTCGAGCGAAACTGCGCAGAGGCCGTCCTCCGAGGCCTGTCGGAATCTCGCGCCGAGAGCGCCAGCTTTGATCTCACGCCGATGCCGCGGGGCTTAATTCAAGAGGCGCGCAGCGGCGAGGGCCAAAGTGCTGTGTTCCCGGATGGACTTGCGGTCTCTTATGAGGGGTTTCTTCACGCCGAAGGTTCGAGGATCGTGGTGTGGCGGCGGGAGAAGCAGGGGTTCGAAGTATACAAGTAGGTTACTCCGACCGGGCGGAAGGGCCCTCGCTTCACTTCTTCACTGTGCCACGCAGCAGCTTGATGCCGTCGGCCAGCGCGCCCTGCATCAGCTGCGCGTCGACGCCGTAGGCGATCATGCGAAAGCCCCTGGCCCGGAAATCGCGCGCCCATTTCTCGTTGCCGGCGAGAAAGCCCGGCGTCTTGCCGTGCGCGACGCAGGCTTTCACGAGCCTATCGACAGCCGCATGGAATTTGGGATTGTCGAACTCGCCGGGGATGCCGAGAAAATTCGTCAGGTCATAGTGGCCGAGCCAGACCACGTCGACGCCCTCGACCGCTGCGATGGCTTCGACGTTTTCGATGCCCTTCGCCGTCTCGACCAGCGCGATCACCATCGTGCGGGCATTCGCGGCCGCGATCTTTTCGGTCTCGGATCCGCCGGCATAGTCGTCATGCGCCGCGACGTTGAACGCGGCGCCGCGCCGGCCCGCCGGCGGATATCGCGTGCAGTCCACGATCGCCTTCGCCTGTTCAGGCGTTTCGACCATCGGCACCATGATGCCCATCGCGCCGATGTCGAGCGCGCGGGCAATGTGATGGTAGCCGCCGGAGGGAACGCGCACCAGCGGCACCAGGTCGAGCCCGCGGCAAAAGGCGAACTGCGCCTTCATCGTCTCGAAGCCGACGCCGGAGTGCTCCATGTCATACAGGATGAATTCAGCGCCAGCCTCGCGGCAGATCGCCGGATAGCCCGGCGTGAAGAACTCGAACGTCATCGTGCCGAACGCGCAGCCGCCGGCCGCAAGCCGCGGTTTTATCGAATTTGGGCGCAACGGAACTCCCCCGGGCTCTTATTGCTTCGCGCCGGTCATCAAAGACGGCGACGGAAACCTACGCGGGGCCAGGATATCGATCAATGCCGCCGATCAACGCGGGCGGCGGCTGGATACCCTGGCTTGCGCTCTCGCAAAATATGGATTCTCCAGGCACATCGCGCCAAGGCCGACCGTTGCCGCCGTACACTGATTCCAGGACGTATAGCTGCAGTTGATGGAGGTGCTGCCGCCCCACTCCCATTTCTGCAGACAGACCGGACCGCCGTAATTGTAGGTTTGCGCCGTGGCGGGCGCCATTGCCAGAATCGCCGCGCCTCCCAGGATCATCCAGCGTAGTGTGCGCATCGCCATCTCCCATTTGCAACTGCTCTCGGCCGTCAGTGCTCGCGTTCGGCGGGCAGCGTAGCGCCGACATATGTCACCTGCCGCGATTGTACCAGAGCTGAATCCGCAGGCGCGTTCAAATGCGTGCGATGGCTCACCGCAAGGAACAGGAATCGGCGGCAATGCGCCGCTATTCCGCCGCGTGCCTGATGGGGAACGGCGGGCGCTGGCCCTTGCGCAGCGAGCGATAGTAGCCGGCCCGGGCCGGCGCGTCGCTGTAGCGGACGAGGTCGGTGACCGGCGTGTAGCTCAGCATGCGCCCGCCGTCCGGCAACACCGTGCAGGAAAATCGCAGCACCTCGCCGTTGGCGAGGTTGAGGTTGATCGGGGTGGAATCGCCGGCGCGCATCATCTCGGTGCGCGCGGCAATGAAATGCGCCAGCTGGTCCTCCGGCAGTTCGTAGGCGCCGGTGTCGCGGCCGTGATACATCAACGCGATGAACGGCGGCTGGCTCTCGGCCACCTCGTCGGGCAGCGCGAAATAGTCGCGGAAGGCGCGGTTGATGAATTCCGCGCGGGTGTCGGCGCCGAGCAGCACGATGCCGATGTCGACCTCGTCGAGCGCCGCGGCGAGCCGTGCCGACATCGCATGCTGCTTTTGCTGGGCCGCAAAGGCATCGATCCATTTTTGCCGGAGCAGGCCGGTGATGACGGCTGTGCCGCAGGCCGTCAGTGCCAGCAAAACCATCCGCGCGATGTCGTGGGCGTCATAGCCGGGCGAGACACGGTGATTGAGGAAGAACAAAGCGGAGCAGATCACCGCGATGACGGCGCTGGTCAGACCCGAGGCGATGCCGCTGATCGAGCTTGCCAGCGCCACGATGCAGACGAATAGCGGCGCCGGATTGGGCACCGTCACGAAATGACGGTCGACGAAGAAGGCGATCAGCGCCACCGCTGTCGTCAACGCCGGACCGAGAATGGCACGCCAGTCGAGCTGCATACGTGTCCCAAGACGAAACTGGGGCATGCAGTTTGCCGCATTCCCGCAACACTGCAGGGGTTTTCGCTTCTGTCGTTAAGGCAGGGCTGCCGCGTTTATTGGCCTTTCGCGCTTGTTGGAATCAAATGCTATTCAATGGCCGCGGAACTTGCCGGCCGCTCGGCGGGTTGATGCCGGAATTTTCGAAAGGACGTCCATGCCCACGATTTCGCCGACGGTTTTGCCGGTTCTGATGCTGTTTGCTTCCAACGTGTTCATGACCTTCGCCTGGTACGGCCACCTCAAATACAAGGACCATTCGCTGGTGCTCGTGATCTTGGCGAGCTGGGGCATCGCCTTCTTCGAATACTGGCTGGCGGTGCCGGCCAACCGCTGGGGCAGCGCGGTCTATACCGCGGCCCAGCTCAAGACCATGCAGGAGGTGATCACGCTGGTGGTGTTCGCCGGCTTCTCGGTGCTGTACCTGAAGGAGCCGCTCGGCTGGAATCACGCGCTGGGCTTTGCCTCGATCGCGTTCGGCGCGTTCCTGATTTTTCACAAGTGGTGAGATCCTCATGGTGAGGAGCCTGCGCAGCAGGCGTCTCGAACCATGAAGGCCCCGCTCTCGCGCGCGGCTATCCTTCGAGACGCGCGCAAGCGCGCTCCTCAGGATGAGGGACGGGTGGGGTGTGGCGCCAAAGACGTGGATGGCCGGGGCAGGCCCGGCCATGACGGAATCAAAACTCAGCGCCCGCTCATCTCGCGGTAATGATCGATCAGGCTCTTGCCGTTGTCATAGATGATATTGGCGATGTGCCAGCCGTCATCGAGGATCACATGCACCTGCACCCGGTGCGTTTCGCCGCGATAGGAGAGGGCGACGCCGACGGTCGCCGGGCCTTCGTCCTGGCCGGACACCAGCCTGACCTTGCCGATGGTCACTTCCGTGCGCGGCAGCACGCCCCAGCCGAAAAATGCGTTGAGCAGCGGGCCCAGCGACACGTTGCGGCCCGGCCGCCGCGGCGCCTGCATCAGGGCGCGCATGCCCGGGGAAAATAGCTCCAGAAAGTCTTCCTGGCTGGGCGGCGCGTTCTCCGCCAGCAGCCGGGCCTGCTTCTGATACAGGTCCTCGACAAATTCGACCGCGCTTGGCCCGCCGCATTCGGCGTGCGCCGGCGGCGCGCCGAGCAGCGCGGCCCCTGCGGAGAGAGCGAGGATGAAGTGACGCCGGTCCATGCCCCTTGGTCGCGGCGTCGGGCAAACGCGTTCATCCCGGTCGTGGCCTATCCCGGCCAGCCTGAAAGGGCCCCTCTATTCGATCACCTCGTCGGCGCGGGCGAGCACGGACGACGGCATCGAAATTCCCAGCGCCTTGGTGGTCTTTAGGTTGACGATCATCTGATACCGGGTCGGCGCCTGCACCGGCAGATCGGATGGCTTTTCGCCGCGGAGGATGCGATCGACGTAACCGGCGGCTTGCCGGTATTGGTCGACGAAATCAGCACCGAAGGAAATCAAGCCACCGCCAGTGGCGAAGTACCGCTCAAAATAGACCGCGGGCAGTTTGTATCGAGACGCCAGTTCAACAATCAAACCGAGATGAACCACGGAAAGCGCGCTGGCCGTTACGATCAGGCCGCCATTCGGATTGCGTGCGAATGCCGCCAGGTGTTGCTCGATTTCCGCGGCGTCGTTCACGCTGATCGCGCTGACCTCTACTCCCATCGAAGGCGCGACCGCCTGGATGACGGCGAACTGGCCGATCCCGGCCGGTGCGGCCTCATCCCGAAGCACCGCCACTCGCTTGACGCCCGGCGTGATCTCCTTGAGCAACTCCAGCCATTTTCCGCTCAAGCTATATTCAAACTGCATAAAACCGGTCACATTGCCGCCCGGCCGCGACAGGGTGTCGACGTGGGCGACGCCAACTGGATCGATGACCAGAACGAACACAATCGGGATGGTACGGGTGGCTTGCCGCAGCGACGTCAATGATGTGGCCCCCGTCAGAATGACATCCGGTGCGAGCGCGACCAGTTCCTTGGCGTATCTACGAAACTCATCGACACTGCCTCCGCCCCAGCGCAGATCAATCCGCAAGTTGCCGCCATCGGTCCAACCCAGTTGCGCCAGCTGCTGCAGGAATGCTGCAAGGTAGGCTTGGGCGCTCGGACTGTCCGCGGCAACCGGAATGAGAACGCCGATCCGTCGCGGGCCGCCCGCCGGTTGTGCATGTGCGGCGAGCGGCCACGCGACCGCTGAATTGCCAAGTAGCTCGATGAACTCGCGCCGCTTCATCACCAACCCCAACCTCAGGACAGGGTACCTTAGCGGCCCAACTGGGTATGTTGATAGAGGCAAACCAGGATTGAGAGCCCGCCGCCGGATGACCCGATGTCTCGGCAGGGTTAAAAGCCGACGTCACACCCGCGGTCGGACCAGTT
The DNA here is from genome assembly GCA_963726865.1 of uncultured Alphaproteobacteria bacterium. Taxonomy (GTDB): domain Bacteria; phylum Pseudomonadota; class Alphaproteobacteria; order Rhizobiales; family Xanthobacteraceae; genus Bradyrhizobium. The sequence continues at coordinate 37,136 of CAVSEE010000028.1, forward strand.
TCGCTCTTAACGCTCAACCCGGTACAGGCGCCATCGCTTCGGTACGCCCTTGAGCTGGTGGCTGCCGCGATCCTTGAAGGGGATGCCGGACTGCGACATCAAATCCCTGACCGCGCTCGAGACCAGAACTTCGCCGGGACGCGCTTTCGCGGCGACGCGCGCGCCGATGTGAAACGCGAGCCCAACCACGTCCGCGCCGCCGACGGCATATTCGCCGGCGTGCAGCCCCACCCTGATCTCCAGCCCCAGCGTGCGCACGGCCTCGCGGATGGCAGCCGCGCAACGCACCCCGGCGTCCGGCTTGCCGAATGTCGCCATCACGCCGTCTCCCGTCGTCACCACTTCCTTTCCGCGCAGGGTCTTCAGTTCGCGGCGGACGGCGGCGTAGTAGTGGTTCATCACCTGGGTCCAGCGGGAATCGCCGAGCCGCGCGGCCTTCTGGGTGGACTGGACGATATCGACGAACAGAATGGTCGCGAGCGCCTGTTTCAGCCCGGCGTCGCGATGGGCGGTTCGGCGCCGGGTCGCAATGCTTCCAGCCAGCGGTTCATAGCGATGGTTGCCTCGCTTTGCGATGGCGGCTTTCGCATAGTCCTTGGCGTGCTGCACCGTGCCGCAACGAATGGTCTTGTCCCGCGGCGGAATCGTCCAGAACGCCTTGCGCCCATCGCCGGCGCCATGGACCTCCACGGCGCCCCACTTCAGGAAAACCGTCGAGCCGACCCGTCGAATGCACCATGCCTTGGACGTGTAACCGGAAACGTTCGATTGATGGACGCCGATACGCAGAAATTTTGGCATGATGGGCCTGTCGCGGGTAGGCCGCGATTATACACGGCTGCGATGGCAACAGCACGCCCAATCGAAAGCTACCGATGGCTCTCGCGCTATTTCGCGGCGGCCATCACGATCACACCCGCGTCATTTTCCTGCCGGCGTCACCCGCAAGATGCGTCCTGCCGAATTGTCGGTCAGCAGCCACAGCGCGCCGTCCGGGCCCTGGCGGACATCGCGGATGCGCTCGTAGAGATTTGGCAGCAGCCGCTCTTCGCCGGTGACGGCATGGCCGTTGATGGTGAGCCGCACCAGCATCTTGCCGACCAGCGCACCGGTGAACAGGCTGCCGTTCCACTTCGGGAAGAGTTTGCCGGTGTAGAAGGCCGCGCCTGAAGGCGCGATCGACGGCACCCAGTATTTGACCGGCTGCTCCATGCCGTCCTTGGCCGTCGCCTCGTGGATCTTCTGGCCGGAATAGTCGATGCCGAAACCGATCACCGGCCAGCCGTAGTTCTTGCCCTTGGCGATGACATTGACCTCGTCGCCGCCGCGCGGGCCGTGCTCGATTTCCCAGAGCTCGCCGGTGGCGGGATGGATCGCAAGGCCCTGCTCGTTGCGATGGCCATAGCTCCAGATCTCCGGCTTGGCGCCGTCGCGGCCGACAAACGGATTGTCGGGCGGCGCCGTGCCATCCGGCGTGATGCGGATCAGCTTGCCGAGGTGATTGCCGAGATTCTGCGCCTCGTCGCGATAGGTGAAGTGCTCGCCGAGCGTGACGAAGAGATTGCCGTCGGAGCCTTGCACGATGCGGCAGCCATGGTGATTGCCCGACGTCGGCGGCCCTTCCTGGCGGAAGATCACTTTCAACTCGTCGAGCTTGCCGGTGCCGTCATTGAGTTTCGCCCGGGCCACCGCGGTGCGGCCGCCGCCGCTTGTGCGCTCGGAGTAGCAGAAGAAGATGGTGCGGTTCTGCGCAAAATCCTTGTCGGTGACGATGTCGAGCAGGCCGCCCTGGCCGCTGGCCCACACCTCGGGCACGTTCTTCAGCGGTGGCGAGAGCTGGCCCTCGGCTGAGACGATGCGGATGCGGCCCGGCCGCTCCGACACCAGCATCCTGCCGTCCGGCAGGAAGGCCAGCGCCCAGGGATGCACCAGCCCGCTGGCGAAGGTCTGGACCTCGAGCTGTCCCGCGGAAGACTCGAACGACGTGTTCTGGCCGCGCGTGCCGGTGACGAGCAAAAGCGATCCGGCCAGCAAGGTCGCTGCCGAGAGCGCAATCGTCACAAGTCCAACAGGCGTCTTCATCATGGTCGTCTCGCGATGAGGTGTCGCGCGCGGATGGTTCTGGAGAGAGAAGCGATGGAGCGCAGGCGCTCACATCGGGATCGGCATCGCCACGATCTTGATCGCCAGCACCTTCAGGGTGGAGATCAGGCACAGCGAGGCGGCGCCGAACGCGAGCGAAGCTGCGACGGCGTTGATCAACCGGGATGAGGCAACGGGCGCGGGCACGAAGCCGACGGCGCCGGACGACCGGATCATTGGTCCATTTCCTTTCCGCGGGCGAATCACCCGCGAACGGCAGGTAGCATTGCGGCAGATTGCGGCGCCGCCCAGCGCCGATCGTGGCGGAACCGTGGCTCCGTTAACGGTTTCCCCGTTTTCCCCGGTAGTTATACCCACTCTTCACGGCAAGTTCAGCGGCTCACGCCCCCGCAGCCACGCTCGGTGCGTCCTCGACCACGTCGCCCGGCGCCCAGTCCATCGCCACGAAGCCCGGGGTCTGCTCGACCCGGCGCAGCCAGGCGCGGATGGCGGGGAAAGTGGAGAGATCGAAATCGCAGTGGTCGGCGACGTGGGTGTAGCCGTACAGCGCGATGTCGGCGACGGTGAGCTGGCCGGCGGCAAAGTACTGGTGCGTCTTGAGGTGGTTCTCCATCACCTGCAGCGCCGCATAGCCGCGCTCCATCCAGTCCTCCAGCGCGTGCGTCTGCAGCTCGCGGCCGCCGCGCACCAGCGCCAGCCAGAAATAGGCAGCGCCGATGTTCGGCTCCAGCGCGTGCTGCTCGAAGAACATCCATTGCAGCGCCTCGGCGCGCTCGATGCGTTGCTCCGGCGACAGCGGCGTGCCGGCGGCGACGTACCAGAGGATGGCGTTGGACTCGGCGAGGTAACGGCCCTCGGCCTCCAGCAGCGGAATCTGTCCGCTCGGATTCTTGGCGAGATAGTCCGGCGTGCGACTCTCGCCGCGCAGAATGTCGATCTCGATCGTCTCATAGGGGATGTTGAGCAACGCCAGCGCAAGGCGGACCTTGTAGCTGTTGCCGGAGCGCTGCATCGTATAGAGCTTGTACATCGCCCCTCGTTTCGCTGAATCAACCAGTGGGTGCTGGCCGCTTTGTCGCGCCTCAACGCGGCTAAACAATGATAGCGAACCGGCACCGTCGCAAGGGTGGGCGATTGGAAAAAGTCGAAATCTCTACCGCAGTGCAGTATCGTGGAACGATCGCATCCATGTTGCGGGGAACACGGCAAGACAAATCGCATCACGCTTGCGCCAGCTGTTGCATCTCGTTTGCAGTGGCGTGATCGCGCGCGGTATTCGCAACACGAATCCGAAAAACGTTATCGGCGCGATCGCCGGAGCGGAGCAGCGACACGCCGCGCGGAAGCATGCAACCGGCGAGGGTGCCGATGGCGGGATGTGCCGAGGTTGGCTCACAGGTTTTTCGGAGACGATGTTCCACCCGCCGGCTTGCCGGAAATGAGCGATTTCGCCGCAGAAATTTATAAATATTGCGCGGGAGCTTCGACCTCAATCCCGGCTTGCACCGAGCCTCGGTAAACTTTGCACCGAACGGGGCAAAGTTCCTTGCGGTGCAGCGTAATGCGCCTTAGGGTGCGACGATTCCAATCATCGGGAGTCGTGGATTTCTGCGCTCCATGACGCTTGCCCGACCAGGATTTGCCCGACCAGGATTTGCCCAACAGGAGAAGATGATGTCTTTCCTTGCCGCCTCGCTCGCCCGTGTGAAGCCGTCCGCGACCATCGCGGTCACGGATAAAGCACGCGCGCTGAAAGCGGCGGGCCGGAACGTCATCGGCCTTGGCGCGGGCGAGCCGGACTTCGACACGCCCGGCAACATCAAGCTCGCCGCCATCCATGCCATCGAGGCCGGCAAGACCAAGTACACCGACGTCGGCGGCATTCCCGAGCTGAAGGAAGCCATCATCGGCAAGTTCCAGCGCGAGAACGGCCTGACCTACAAGCCGAACCAGATCATCGTCGGCACCGGCGGCAAGCAGGTGCTGTACAATGCGCTGATGGCCACCATCAATCCCGGCGACGAGGTGATCATCCCCGCGCCGTACTGGGTGAGCTATCCGGAAATGGTGGCGCTGGCCGGCGGCGAGCCGGTCGCCATCGTCTGCACCGCCGAGCACGGCTTCAAGCTGCAGCCGCAGGATCTGGAAAAGGCGATCACGCCGAAGACCAAGTGGATCATCCTGAGCTCGCCGTCGAACCCGACCGGCGCGGCCTATTCGCGCGCCGAGCTGAAGGCGATCACCGACGTGCTGGTCAAGCATCCGCAGGTCTGGGTGATGACCGACGACATGTACGAGCACCTGGTCTACGACGACTTCGTCTTCACCACGCCGGCGCAGATCGAGCCGAAACTCTACGACCGCACGCTGACCGTGAACGGCGTCTCGAAAGCCTATTGCATGACCGGCTGGCGCATCGGCTATGCCGGCGGGCCGGCCGAGCTGATCAAGGCGATGCAGACCATCCAGTCGCAGTCGACGTCGAACCCGTCGTCGATCTCGCAGTGGGCCTCGGTCGAGGCGCTCAACGGTCCGCAGGATTTCATCCCGGTCAACAACAAGGTGTTCAAGGAGCGCCGCGATCTCGTGGTGTCGATGCTGAACCAGGCCAAGGGCATCGACTGCCCGCGCCCGGAAGGCGCGTTCTACGTCTATCCGTCCTGCGCCGGCACCATCGGCAAGACCGCGCCGTCCGGCAAGGTGATCGCCAATGACGAGGACTTCGTCACCGAGCTGCTGGAGACCGAAGGCGTCGCCGTGGTGCAGGGCTCGGCCTTCGGCCTTGGCCCGGCGTTCCGCATCTCCTATGCGACCAAGACCTCGGACCTCGAAGAAGCCTGCAAGCGCATCCAGCGCTTCTGCGGCAATCTTCGCTGACTGGTCGATTGTTAACGATCAGAGGGCCCGCGTAAGCGGGCCTTCTTCATTTGTAACCCGCCCCTGTCTGGCCGCGCTGCCCCCGTTGTGCCATAGAGACCGCGCCTTATCGGCACGTTCTTAATCCCCTTACTTGATCCGGAGATTTCTTCATGCGCCGCTCACTCGCCCTTGCCGCTATGGCCCTTGCCTTGTCGGCCTCGGTCGCCACGACCTCCGCGCAGCAGGGATCGGTGCAGGTCGGCGTGCTGGAATGCCGCGGCGGCGCCAGCATCGGTTTCATCGTCGGCTCCGTGACCAATCTCGGCTGCGTGCTGCGCGCCGGTAACCGGCCTGACGACTACTACGTCGCCACCGTCCGTAAAGTGGGTCTCGATCTCGGCATCACCGCGGAGTCGGTGCTGGCCTGGGGCGTGTTCGCGCCGGTGGCGCAGCTCGGCCCCGGCGATCTCGCCGGCAATTATGCCGGCGCGCAAGGCAGCGCAACGCTCGGCGTCGGCATCGGCGGCAATGCGCTGGTCGGCGGCTCCAACAATTCCATCGCGCTGCAGCCGCTCAGCGTGCAGGGCCAGGTCGGCGTCGGCATTGCCGCGGGCCTCGAGAGCCTGGAACTGCGCCCCGGCCGTTAACAATACCTTCGGCGGAGGCAGGCGGCGTAATGCACGCTGCACTGCATCCGAAAACCGGCATTCACAGCAGCGACATTTTCCCGCTTGCCAAAATCGCGGGACAGGGGGAGCATTGCAGCTGCCGACCCAATCATGGGCCGACTTCAACATTGAAGGAGGCGGCATATGGGACAAGACGTCAGAAGTCCCCGAGGTCCACGGTGCATCGCGCTGGTGGGCCCTTTCCAAAGCGGTAAAACCACCCTTCTCGAAGCGATCCTGGCGCGAACAGGCGCCATCCCCAAAGCCGGCAGCGTCGACGCCGGAACCTCCCACGGCGATGCCAGTCCCGAAGCCCGCCATCACAAGATGAGCGTCGGCCTTAGCGCCGCCGTCAGTCAATTTCATGGGCGACAGCTACACCTTCATCGACTGTCCCGGCTCAGTTGAGTTCGCGCACGACATGCGCGCCGCGCTTGCCGCCGTCGATGCCGCCGTCGTGGTCTGCGAGGCGGACGAGAAGAAGCTGCCGCAGCTGCAAATCATTCTGCGCGAGCTCGAGGATCTGAAGATCCCGCGCTTCCTGTTCCTCAACAAGATCGACAGGGCCAACAAGCGCATCCGCGAGACGCTCGCGACCTTGCAGCCGGCCTCGCGCGTGCCGCTGGTGCTGCGGCAGATTCCGATCTGGAACGGCGAATTGATCGAGGGCTTCGTCGATCTCGCGCTGGAGCGCGCCTTCGTCTACCGCGAGCACAAGCCCTCGGAAGTGGTTGCGCTGGAAGGCGGCAATCTCGACCGCGAGAAGGAAGCGCGCTTCTCCATGCTGGAGAAGCTCGCCGACCATGACGATGCGCTGATGGAGCAGCTGCTGGAGGACATCCAGCCGCCGCGCGATGCCGTGTTCGACGATCTCGCCCGCGAGCTTCGCGAAGGGCTGATCTGCCCGGTGCTGCTCGGCTGTGCCACCCGCGAGAACGGCGTGCTGCGGCTGATGAAGGCGCTGCGCCATGAAACCCCCGGCGTCGCGGAGACCGCCAAACGCCTCGGCGCGCCGGCGCAGAAGGAAGCGCTGGCCTATGTGTTCAAGACCGTGCACCAGCTGCATGGCGGCAAGCTGTCGCTGGTGCGCCTGCTGTCCGGCCGGCTCGATGACGGCGCGACGCTGCTGTCATCATCAGGCGAGAGCGGCCGCGTGTCCGGCATTTTGGGCGTCAGCGGCACCCATGACAGCAAACGCGCGTCGGCGGAGGCCGGCGACACCCTCGCGCTCGGCAAGCTCGACACCATCAAGACCGGCGATACGCTGTCCGGCGGCAAGACCGCGCCGGCAGCGTTGATCAAGATCGAGCCGGCGCCGGGCGTGCTGTCGATGTCGCTCGCGGCGGTCGACCGCAAGGACGACGTCAAGCTCGGCCAGGCGCTGATCCGTCTCAACGAGGAAGATCCCTCGCTCACCATGGTGCACAATCCGCGCACCCACGATATCGTGCTGTGGGGGCAGGGCGAGATGCATCTGCGCGTGGCGATGGAGCGGCTCAAGGACCGCTTTGGCGTCAACGCCAAATCGCATCCGACCGCAATCGGCTACCTCGAGACCATCCGCAAGGCCATCACCCAGCGCGGCCGGCACAAGAAGCAGTCCGGCGGCCACGGCCAGTTCGGCGACGTCGTGCTCGACATCAAGCCGATGCCGCGCGGCACCGGCTTCGAGTTCGCCGAGAAGGTGGTCGGCGGCGCCGTGCCGCGCAACTACATCGGCGCGGTGGAGGAAGGCGTGGTGGATGCGCTGGCGCGCGGCCCGCTCGGCTTTCCCGTCATCGACGTGCATGTCACGCTGACCGACGGCTCCTATCACAGCGTCGACTCCTCCGACCTCGCGTTCCGCACCGCGGCGCGCGTCGGCGTGGTGGAGGCGCTGCCGCAGTGCCAGCCGGTGCTGCTGGAGCCGATCCATGTCGTCGAGATCGTCTGCCCGACCGAAGCAACCGCCAAGATCAATGCGATCCTGTCGGCGCGGCGCGGCCAGATCCTTTCCTTCGACACCCGCGACGGCTGGAGCGGCTGGGACTGCGTCCGCGCCACCATGCCGGAAGCGGAGATCGGCGATCTCATCGTCGAGTTGCGCTCGGCCACCGCAGGCGCCGGCAGCTTCACCCGGCAGTTCGACCGCATGGCCGAAGTCACCGGCCGCGACGCCGACAAGATCATCGCCGCGCATCGCGACGCGGCGTAGCTTCTGCCTCGAAACTTCCCGTCGTTCCCGCACTCTGCGGGAACGACGACTCATGTCGATGGACATTGCGCGGAATGCGCGCGAGCCGCGCGGCCGTGTCGCACTAGCTGGTCACACTCCGGCTCTTCTGATATGTTATACTTGTAAATTGATGCTTGAAGCTGGTATTTACGTGGTGTAAGCATATTCGGCTGCAATCGACAGAAGCGATATCGATGATTACCGCCAATCAACTCAAGGCCGCTCGCGCGCTCCTCAATATCGATCAGCGGAAAACGGCCGATCTGGCGGACCTTTCTGTGCCGACCATCCAGCGCATGGAGGCCAGCGATGGTGTGATCCGGGCCAATGTCGATTCCCTCATGAAGCTGGTTTCCGCGCTCGAGAACGCAGGCATCGAGCTGATCAATCCGGGCGTCCCGAGTCCGTCCGGCGGCCGCGGCGTCCGGCTGCGCGAGCATGTCGCAGCGCCAAGGGTGAAGGTCATGCGGCAACCGAAGGTGGCGTCGTCGCGGGCCCCGGAGCGGGCACGCTGAGCGCAGGATAAGAACACCGAAAACATTCAATCAGCCTTCATGGCGCAGCGGCGCCTGCATCCACCCGATCGAGCAATGCCAACAGGCCCTGCAACATCGCGGTCGGAGTAGGGGGGCAGCCTGGAATGTGGAGGTCGACCGGAACGACTGCGCCGACACCTCCGACCACCGCGTAGCTGCCCGCGAAGCAGCCGCCATCACGGGCGCAATCTCCGACCGCGACGACCCATTTGGGATTGGGGGTCGCATGATAGGTGCGCTCCAGCGCGGCGCGCATGTTCTTCGTCACCGGACCCGTCACGAGGAGCACGTCGGCATGGCGCGGCGAGGCAACGAAGCGGATGCCGAAGCGTTCGACGTCGTAATAGGCGTTGTTGAGTGCGTGGATTTCCAGTTCGCATCCATTGCAGGATCCGGCATCGACCTCGCGTATCGACAGGCTGCGGCCAAGCCGCCGCCGCGCAACTTCGCCGATGGCGGTGGCGAGTTCGGTCATCGCGGCAACGTCCGCAGCCGGCGCCGGTTCGGTGAGCGGCCGGAGAATCAGACTTTCAAAGAGCAGCTTGCGCATCGGTTACCGTCCTCAGATGTCGTCGTCAGATGTCGTCGTCAGATGTCCTGGCCTGAATAGGAACAGTTGAACGACTTGTTGCAGAGTGGAAAATCCGCAACGATGTTGTTTTCGATCGCGGCCTCGAGCAATGGCCATTGGAACCAGGATGGGTCGCGCAGGTGGCAGCGTTCGACCTTGCCATCCTGCAAGCGGAGCCAGACCAGCACGTCGCCACGGAATCCCTCGACGATCGCCACGCCCTCCCGCGGCTCGCGCCGAAGGCCGGCATGTGTTCCGGGCGCGCCCTTGGGAAGCCGGTCCAGGATCTGATCTATCAGCAGCAGCGACTGTTCAACCTCGCGAACGCGGATCCAGACGCGCGCGTTGACGTCGCCTTCGTTCAGGACCGGTACCTCGAAGCGCAGGCTGTCATATGGCGGATAGGCAAACGTCCGGCGCGCATCGAAGGATCGGCCGGAAGCACGGCCGATATAGCCTCCGGCGGCATATTGTTTTGCCAATGCAGGCTTGAGTACGCCGGTATCGACCGTGCGATCCTGCAGCGAGGCGGTGTTGTCGTAGGTTTCCACCAGGCCCGGGAAGCGCTGCCGGATATGATCCAGTGTCGCCCGGATGATGGCTTCGCCGGCCGCGTCGATGTCGCGGGTCACGCCTCCGGGCACGATGATGTCGCGCATCAATCGATGGCCGAACGCGGCGTGGGATGCGCGCAGGATGCTTTCGCGCAGCACGCCGCAATGGGCGTGGATCAGGGTAAAGGAAGCGTCGTTGCAGATGGCGCCGATGTCGCCCAGATGGTTGGCAAGCCGTTCGAGCTCGGCCAGCAGCGCGCGCAGCCAGATCGCGCGATCGGGCACGACCAGTTCCAGCGCCGCTTCGGCCGCCTTCGAAAATGCATAAGCATAGGCGACGGTGCTGTCGCCCGACACGCGTCCGGCCAGATGGACAGCGCGCTCCAGGCTGGCCCCGGTCATGAGCCCTTCGACCCCCTTATGGGTATATCCCAGCCGCTGCTCAAGCCGCACCACGGTCTCGCCGCTGGCGGTGAAGCGGAAATGCCCGGGTTCGATGATGCCAGCGTGCACGGGACCGACTGCGATCTGATGCGGACCGCCGCCTTCGACCGGCAGGAAGCGATAGGCCGGCGCTGCCGGCAGCGCCTCGATGCGTTGTCCCAACGGAAAACGAACGCCCCAGCAATTGTGGTCGAGCCAGGGACGGCTGTCAGGCGAACCTTCCGCGACGCTGCCGAACAGGTCGCTGACGGTGCGCTCCAGACGAAGCGCCGGCGGATGTAGTTTGCCGACCGAGGCATAGCTGCGATCGGAGCAGTCCAGGCTGACGATAGCGATTTCCGACGTCTGTTCATCCATGACCGCCATATGCACGGTCCCGGGTTCTCCCCAGAGGCCGAGCAGGCTCAAGCGTCCTTGCGCCATGTCGTTGGTCAGGAATCGCCACAGGTGAGCACCTACCTCGAATCGCGGCCACGGTCCGCATTGCCGGATCTGCTGGCCTGCGGGCATGTGATCGATCAGCGATGGCATAGGCCGTTACTCCTCGATCTATCCAAGAAGGCGAGCGACATGCTGAAACCAGGCAACCAGCGGAGCGGGCAGATAGACGCCCGCGATCAGAACCAGCGCGAGATGCGCAAACATCGGCACGTAGGAAGCCTCGGCCGACGCCGTGCTGCCGCGAGGTGCTCCGAACGCAATGCTCGTCATGCGCAGCGCCAGCGCGCCAAAGGCGAGCAGGAGGCCGAAGACGAGGGCGATCGCGAGCAAGGGCTGCCGCGCGAAAGTCGAGCTGACGATGAGAAATTCGCTCATGAAGATGCCGAGGGGCGGCAGGCCGGTGATCGCGACCACGCCCGTCACCAGGCCCCAGCCGAGCGCCGGGTGGGTTACGGTCAGGCCGCGGATGCGTGAAATCCGCTGCGTGCCCTTGATCTGCGAGATATGGCCGACGGCATAGAAGATGGCCGATTTGGTCAGGCTGTGCATCACCATGTGCAGCAACCCGGCAAAATTGGCGAGCGGGCCGCCCATGCCGAACGCAAAAACGATGATGCCCATGTGCTCGATCGATGAGTAGGCGAACAGGCGTTTGATGTCGCGGCGGCGGTACAGCATGAAGGCCGCGAAAATCACGGAAACCAGGCCCATCGTCACCATCAGGGGCCCGGGAGCAATCGCGGCGGGATTGGCGGCGAGCAGGATCTTGAAGCGAAGCAGCGCATAAAGCGCGACATTCAACAGCAGGCCCGACAACACCGCGGATATCGGCGTCGGGCCTTCGGCGTGGGCGTCGGGCAGCCAGGCATGCAGCGGCGCGAGGCCGACCTTTGTCCCATAGCCGAGGAACAGAAAGACGAACGCGACATTGAGCAGCGCGGGGTCGAAGTTGGCCGCATGCTGGATCAGTATCGTCCACACCATGGCGTCCTGGCCCTCACCGGCAACCGGGCGAGCCGCCATATAGACCAGGATCGTGCCGAACAGCGCGAAGGCTATTCCGACGCTGCCGAGAATGAAATATTTCCACGCCGCCTCCAGCGCCGCGTGGGTGCGATAGATACCGACCATCACCACCGTGGTCAGCGTGGCGATTTCTACCGCCACCCACATCATGCCGATATTGTTCGACACGAATGCGAGGTTCATGCCGAACATCATGGTCTGGTACATCGCGTGGTAGAAGCGAAGATACACCGGCGTCAGCCGGCCGGTGTCGAGTTCGTGCGCGATGTAGCTTGCGCTGAAGATGCTGGTCGTGAACCCCACGAAAGTGTTGAGCACGATGAAGACGATGTTCAGGTCGTCGACCAGCAGATACGGGCCAGGCGGCGGGCGTTCGATCACGAACAGCGAAACGGCCGCGAGAAAGGTCGCCAGACTGGCGACGACATTCAGCCGTGCCGTCAACCGGTAACCGGGCAGCGCAGCCAGCAGGGCCGCCGAGCCGATCGGAATCAGCAGGACGGCCGCCACGGCATCGAAGGAATGCGCGCTCATCGCCGCTCCCCGCGAAAATCGTCGAGCGCGGAAACATCGACGGAATCGAAGCGTTCGCGAATCCGGAACAGGAAGATGCCGATGACGATGAAGGCGATCAGGATCGAGAAGGCGACGCTGATCTCGACGACCAGCGGCATGCCCTTGGCCCCGGTAGCCGCCAGCACCAGCCCGTTCTCGAGCGACATGAATCCGACGACCTGGCTGACGGCGTTGCGGCGAGTCACCATGACCAGAAGGCCGAGCAGCACGACCGACAGCGCGAAGGCGAGATCCTCACGCGCCAGCGGGTCGGCGTCAGCGGTGACCCGCAGCATCAGCACCATGGAGAGCGCGACCAGCGCCATCCCGGCCAGCATGGTCAGGCCGATCCCCACGGCCGCCTCGATGTCGCGGTGAATGCCCAGCTGCTTGACGATGCGGTGCAGCGCCACCGGGATAACGATCGCCTTGAACACCAGGGCGATGGCCGCGGTGATGTAGAGGTGGGGCGCGTCCTGCACCCAGGCCTGCCAGGCGACGGAAAGCGCAAGCACCACGGCATGCAGCGCAAAGACATTGAGCAGGGAATAGAGCCGGTCCTGGTAAAGCATCATGAAGCTGATCAGGACCAGTCCGCCGGCGAGCGTATGCGAAATGTCGAAGGAGAGGCTATGCATCTGCATCAGAAGCTCCTCGATACGAACAGCAGCAGCGTGCCGAGCAGGCCCAGCATCAGCGCCGCGCCGAGAAATTGCGGAATGCGGAACACGCGCATTTTCGCGGTGGCGGTCTCGAACACCGCGAGCAGGAAGCCGGCGAACGCAAGCTTGACGATGTAGGCGCCCGCGCCAATCGTGTAGGCCAGCGGCCCGGTGCCGAACAGCGCTATCTGCCAGGGAGAGAACACACAGGCGATCAGCGAGACGTAAAGCAGCAGCTTGAGCTGTGCGCCAAACTCGATCATCGCGAGATGGCGCCCGGAATATTCCAGCACCATCGCCTCGTGCACCATGGTGAGCTCGAGATGGGTGGCGGGATTGTCCACCGGGATGCGCGCGTTCTCGGCGAGCGCGACCATGATCAGCGCGATCAGGGCCATTCCGAGCGAGACCCGCAATCCGACGTAGGAGGACGCCAGAAAATTCGCCACCGACGAGAGCTGGGTCGAGCCGGCGACCAGCGCCATGCAAAACACGATCAGCAGCATCGCCGGCTCCGCGAGCGCGGCGATCATCACTTCGCGGCTGGAGCCGATGCCGCCAAAGCTGGTGCCGACGTCCATTCCCGCGAGCGCCAGGAAGAACCGCGCGCTGCCCAGCAACGCGACGATGGCGATCAGGTCGGCGGTCCAGTTGAACAACAGGCCGGTGGCGAAGGTCGGCACCAGAGCGGCGGCGACCCAGATCGCGGCAAAGGTCACATAGGGCGTCACGCGGAACAGCCACGATGCATTTTCGGCCAACACCACTTCCTTGCGGAGCAGCCGCAAAAGATCGCGATAGGGCTGAAGCACCGAAGCACCCTGGCGCCGCAGCAACCGCGCCTTGACCTTGCGCACGAAGCCCGTCAGCAGCGGTGCGAGCAGCAGCACCAGCAGCATCTGCACGCCCTGCACCAGTATGTCGGAGATCACGACCATATCGCGAGCACCAGAAGCAGTGTGACGAGGGTCGCGAACACAAGGCTGAGATAGCGGCGTATGGTCAGGAACTGCAACCGGTTGAGTCGCTCGGAAGAAAACCCCACGACCCTCGCGATGGGTTCATACATCCCTTCCCAGATCAGGTCGTGCAATTCGATCCTGAGCCGCGCCGGCCTGATATCTCCGGGCGCCGGCATCTCGACATGGTCGCGGGCGCGGAACACCAGCGTGCCGAAGACGCGGCGGATCGGCTGCGCGAAGCTCCCGCTCGAATACTGTGCCGCAGGGGTGGGATCGGAAAAGCCGCAGCCCCAGGCCGGTCCCCGCCGCAATGCGTGCGATGCGAAGCGATGAATGAAGATCACGGCGAGCGAGGCGCATATCGTGATGAACACCATCACGAGCAGCCCGTTATAGGAGCTGCGGGTTTCCGCGATCGGCACGATCGAAAGCCAGGGCTCATGGATCTGGGCCGGCATGCGGCCGCCAAGGATGCTCGTCGCGACCGGCGCGAGCGCGTCGATCACCAGTCCGGGCAGGATTCCGGCCAGCAGGCAAAGCGCGGCGAGGGCGAACATCGCCGCGAGCGAGTAGCGGTCGACTTCGTTGGCGGCTTCCGCCACGTTGCTGCGCGGCCGCCCAAGGAACGTCACGCCGAAGGCCTTGACGAAACACGCAGCCGCCAGCGCCGCGGCCAGTGCCAGCATGGCGCCGACGGCCGGCACCATGATCTTGAGCGCCCATTGCGGCAGCTCCGGACTTTGCAGCACCGCCTGGAACATCAGCCATTCGGAGACGAATCCGTTGAACGGCGGCAGCGCCGATATCGCGACGCAGCCAATCAGCGCGACGAAGCTTGTGAGCGGCATGCGGTGGATGAGGCCGCCCAGACGATCCATGTCGCGCTCGCCGGTGGACGTGAGGATCGCTCCGGCCACGAAAAACAGCAGGCTCTTGAAGAAGCAGTGGTTGAGAACGTGAAACAGCGCCGCCGTGAAGGCGAGCGCGGCCGCGAGTTTCAGGCCGTTGGCCTGAAACGCCAGCGCCAGGCCGAGGCTCACGAAGATGATGCCGACGTTCTCGATCGTGCTGTAGGCCAGGAGGCGCTTGAGGTCCTTTTCCATCAGGGCGTAGAGGATGCCCATGACGGCGGTGATGCTGCCGAGGAACAACACGACCACGCTCGCCGCCCAGGTCGGCTGCCCCAGCAGGTCGAACACGACGCGGATGAACCCGTAGATCGCGACCTTGGTCATGACGCCGCTCATCAGCGCCGAAACGTGGCTCGGCGCCGCGGGGTGAGCGAGCGGCAGCCAGACATGCAGCGGCACCAGGCCGGCCTTTGAGCCGGCGCCGAGCAACATCAGGATCAATACCAGCGCAGCTGCTTGCGTCGAGTGCGGCGCAGCGCGAATGGCGGCGAATCCGTAATCGCCCGCCGGCCCCGCCAGCAGGCCGAAGGCCAGCAACAACGCAAGCGTGCCGAAACTCGCCATCAAGATGTAGACGTAGCCGGCTTTGGCATTGCCGGGTTCGCGGTGGTGCGCCATGACGAGCGCCCACGACGCAAGCGACATGAATTCCCAGCACAGCAGGTAGGAGAACGCATCATCCGCCAGCACCACCAAATTCATGCCGGCGAGAAAGGCAGGGAAGAACGGAAGCACGCGGTGCGGCGCAGGATCGTGGCGGCCGTAGCCGAGACCGTAAAGGCTGGCCGCCGCACCCCCCAGATTGACGACAACAAGGAAGAACGCCGCCAGCGCATCCACGCGGAAATGCGCGCCAAGCCATGGCAATCCGATTGGCAGCACCAGATCGCCGGCCGCAGCAGCATGGCCGAGCAGCGACCGCATGGCGCCGATCAATGCAACGGCGGACAACGCCAGCGCGGCACCATAGACGACGGAAGTGGCTGCCCTGAAGCGGCCGACAACGATGGCCAGAACCGCCAATCCAAGCAATCCGGCGACGCAGATCATTTGCAGGAGGACGGCCGACATTATGTGCGCGCCCTCGTTCTGCCCGACGTTTTGCTTTCCGGTCGCGTGCCTGGACGGGGCCTGGCCCAGCCTGCAATTGCTTTCAGTCGCACCCCGCGCCCCTGCGATTGGCTTGCAGCTCCCTCGTCGATCATCTCGACCCCGGCCGCTTCGAGCGCGGCGATCAGCCTGACCAGCGAGTCGACGTTACCCCGAACCATCGTCTCGCTGGACTCCATGCGCTGAATGGTTGCCACCGAAAGCCCGGACAACTCGGCAAGGCTGCGTTGACGAATACCGAGCAGCATTCTAGCGGCTCGCAACTGAGCAGCCGTGATCATCAACCTGCCTCGCTGTCGCGACCCCAGCGGATATCAGACATCATCTTTGTATGATAATTAATGATGCTAAATTGTCAATAAATGATATTTTAGATATCTAATATGAGGGCTGTGTCTGCTGCCGGCAACAGACCGAAAGCCGCTATCACCGGCTCGTTGCCGCTTCCGCGCCCGTTGGCCGGAGATGCAACATAGCGGCGTGGCGTCATGGCGAAGCGGGAAGCGCATGGACGAATTCACCCTGTCCCTCAAGATGCAGCGGCTGACGCGATGGCTGGATCAACACTGCCAGCCGGACGGTCTCGCTCGCACTCACTTCGACGGGCCGCCCTTCGGCCGGTGCTATCTGACCATCGATCCCGACCGGCAAGGCCCGCTCGCCTCGTTCAACTTCAACCGGGTCTATCTCTGCGGAGCGGAAGCCGGCATCGACCCCGCGACGGTCGGGCGGTGGATCGAGCTGTTCGCGGCCGAAGGCGTGGAAAAATTCTTCGTCTGGCTGAGCCCCGGCCCGGACATGGATGCGGCGCGAGGCTGGCTGGAAGCAAAAGGGTTTTCGCAGGTACCACACGTCTCGTATCCGACACTGGTTCGCAGCCGCAGTGAGCCTCCGCGCTTCAGCACCGAACTCGACTTGCGCGAGGTGGGCTTGGACGACATCGAAGCCGCGCGCGATCAACTCGGAGAAGCGCTTTGGCCGGGGTATGTGAGGTCGGCGGGCAAGGACGGTTTCTTTCACTACATGGCCTTTGACGGTGAGCGCCCGGTCGCGACCGCCGCGCTCGCGGTGTTTGAAGGCCTCGGCTATCTCTTCTCCGCGGCCACCAAAGAGACCGATCGCAAGCGCGGCGCCCAGCAGGCCCTGATCGCGGCGCGGCTGGCGCGCGCCGAAGCGCTCGGCTGCGCCATCGTGGTCTCCGAGACGCTCAACATCCTCGAACATTCCCTGCGCAATCTGCAGCGCGCCGGCTTTCGCGAGATCTATGAGAAGGAGGTCTACGCCTGGAGCGGCTGAACCGGCTCACTTTCCCCGGGCATACTGATCGAAGACGCTCAACACGGCCAGCGTCATGGCGGTGATGCCGGTCTGCAGGGTCGGCTTCGGCACCGGCGCAAATTGCGGCGAGTGGTTGCCCGCCAGCGGCGTCCCGCTCTTGC
The DNA here is from genome assembly GCA_963726865.1 of uncultured Alphaproteobacteria bacterium. GTDB lineage: Bacteria > Pseudomonadota > Alphaproteobacteria > Rhizobiales > Xanthobacteraceae > Bradyrhizobium. The sequence continues at coordinate 54,192 of CAVSEE010000028.1, forward strand.
TGGCGGCCGCCAACATCTCCTGCTCGTAGACGCCGATTCTGAAGAACATCGAGGGCACGCCGGAGTTGATGAACTCGGAATAATCTTCGCTGGGTGTGACGGGCGGTATTGGCCTGAGCTTGTCGCCGAACGCCGCTTTCAGCGCTTTTTCCGCCGTGGCAACCACACCTGGGTCATTCATCACGGCCTTGATGCCCTCGGTGATTATGACCAGCGGCTCCGGCGCATTCGACATCGCGGCGACCGCCTTCGCCGTCCGCTCGATACCCGCGATCATCCTGGCGCGCACCTCCGGCTTGAAGCTGCGGATGGTGCCTGCCAGCGTCACATCGTCGGGAATGATGTTTGCTCCGGTACCGCCCTGGATCGAACCGATGCTGACAACGCCGAATTCGGTCGGATCCTTTTCGCGGCTGATCACGGCCTGAACGTCGACGACAAAGCGCGCGGCCATCATCACGGGGTCGATGGTTGCCTGCGGGACCGCGCCGTGCCCGCCGCGGCCGCGGAATTTGATGAAGAGGCCGTCGGCACTCGAGGAGCTGGCCCCGACGGTGTAGAGCACGGTGCCATGGGCGAAGGCGCCGATGGCGTGCAAGGCAAAGCCGAAATCGGGCTTGGGAAATCGTATGAACAGACCTTCCGTCAGCATCGCCATGGCGCCCGCACCGACTTCTTCGGCCGGCTGGGCGATGAACATCAGCGTGCCCCGCCACTGCTGCTTCAGTCCGATCAGCATCTTTGCCGTGCCGACCCAGTTCGCCATGTGGATATCGTGGCCGCAGCTATGCGCCACGAATGTCTCCCTGCCGTTCCAGGTGGCCTTGACGCGGCTGGCATAGGGAAGATCGGTTTTCTCCTCCATCGGCAGCGCGTCGAGCTCGGTGCGCACCATGATCGTCGGGCCGTCGCCGTTCCTGTAGATGGCGACGAGACCGGTGGTGCCGACCTTCTCGGTTACCTCGAAACCCAACGCGCGCATCTCGGCGGCGAGTTTTGCAGCGGTCTTGACCTCCTGGAAAGCAAGCTCGGGGTTGGCGTGGAGATCCCTGTAGAGCGCATCGAGCCTGGGATAGTCGGCTTCGAACGAGGTCTCGATCGCAGCCTTCAGCCGCGCAACGTCCATCTCCGCATGGGCCGGCGAGAGCGCGGCAACGCACAGCGCGACAGCCATGGCGAGGGATGTTGCAAGACGCTTCATGGCGACGGCTCCCCACCGGATGGTCCGGGCGGCCTTTGTCGCCGCATGCGGGACCTGAACCGGCAGCTTGAACGACGCCGGAATGAGAGTCCAGCCGGGCTTGCGCCGCGTTTCGAAGGCAACGCGAATTTGATCTGTCCTGCAACAAGGGGGCGCTTCGCGCGGGCCCATCGCCTTGGCCTTCAGGCCACCGCGGTGGCTGCTATAGCGCTGGCGCTGGCCGCCATGATCGCTGCGACCGCGAAGCGGGCGGATTGACAGGGCGTGCGGCTTGTTCGAAGCAGGGCGCATGACACAGGGAGCAAAACCCCCCGCCGCCTGCCTGATCGGATGGCCCGCCGCGCATTCGCGCTCGCCGATCATCCATCGCTACTGGCTGCGTACGCTCGGCATCGAGGGCGGCTATGTCATCGAGGCGGTGCCGCCGGACGAGTTCAAGGATTTCGTGCTGCGGCTGTCGCTGCGCGGCTTCGCCGGCGCCAACGTCACCATTCCGCACAAGGAGCAGGCGCTCGCGCTGTCGAAGCCGGATGCGCGGGCGAAGGCGGTCGGCGCCGCCAACACGCTGTGGTTCGAGAACGGCGAGTTGTGCTCGACCAACACCGACGTCGAAGGTTTCATCAACAATCTCGATGCCAGCGCCCCCGGCTGGGACAGAGCGGGCGAGGCGCTGGTGCTGGGCGCCGGCGGCTCGGCGCGCGGGGTGGTGTTCGGCTTGATCGAGCGCGGCATCAAGACCGTGCATCTCGCCAACCGCACCGTCGATCGCGCCAGCGCGCTGGCCGAAACATTCGGCGCGAGCGTGCAGCCCGTGGGCTGGGACAAGATGGGCGAATTGCTGCCGCGCGCGGGCCTCCTGGTCAACACCACCTCGCTCGGCATGCACGGCCAGCCCGCACTCGAGCTCGACGTCGCGCGCCTGCCTGATAACGCCGTGGTCGCCGACCTCGTCTATGTGCCGCTGCAGACGGAACTGCTTGCAGCCTCCCAAGGGCGTGGGCTGAAGACCGCCGACGGGCTCGGTATGCTGCTGCACCAGGCGGTGCGCGGTTTTGAGCTGTGGTTCGGCCAGCGCCCGCAGGTGACGCCGGAACTGCGTGCCCTGGTCGAGGCTGATCTCAAGCACGCGTGATCAATTCACGCGCGTGCAGTCGCATCCTTGTGAGGCGGAATAACGTTGCCGCGCCGGGGTGAATGGTTAGATCAGTGCCGCCTTCCGGAGACTGCTCATGTTCGACCAGCGCCTCACTCTCATTCGTCCGCTGTTTGCCGTCACGATGGTGGCGGCCTCGACCATCTATGCCATCGCCCAGCAGCCGCCGGCGCCATCGCGGGTCCGCGGCACCATCGAGGCCGTCAAGGGCGACGTGCTGGAGGTGAAGTCGCGCGGCGGCGAGGATTTTGCGCTGCGCATGACCTCGGACATCCGCATCGTCGGCATCGTCAAGATCGCTCTGACCGACATCAAGGTCGGCTCTTTCATCGGCACCACCACGGTGCCCGGCGAGGGCGGCATGCAGAACGCCGTCGAGGTGCACGTCTTCCCGGAAGACATGCGCGGCACCGGCGAGGGCTCGCGGCCCTATGATTTGCGTCCGAACAGCAGCATGACCAACGCGACGGTGCACGACTCCGTGGTCGGCAATGACGGTCACACGTTGCTGATCAAGTACAAGGACGGCGAGAAGAAAGTGCTGGTCTCGCCGGAGACGCCCGTCGTCACCTACGTCCCCGCCGACAGGAGCGACCTCAAGCCCGGCGCAAAAATCATCGCCTTCATGAAGAAGCTGTCCGACGGCACCTTCGAAACCAACCGCGTCAGCGTCGGCCGCGACGGGCTGACGCCGCCGATGTGAGGCGAAGCGTCATTCCGGGGCGCGCGTAGCGCGAACTATGGGGCGCCAGCGCGGCCTGTTCACTCTCCGGTAATCCCCAGCGCGCGCACGAGCTCGCCGCGCGACTTGTAGTCGGCTTCGACCTGCCGGATGAAGTCGTCCTTCGTTCCGCCGACGGCGATCATGCCCTGCTTGTCCAGCCAGGCGCGCATCGTGTCGGTGGCAAGGATCGCGTTCACTTCCTTGTTGAGGGCCGCGATCACTTCTGCCGGCGTCTTCTTCGGCAGCATGAAGCCGATGTAGCTGATGATCTTGAAGCCGGGAAAAGTTTCGCTGATCGCCGGCACGCTGGGAAGCAGCGGATAGCGCTGCTCCGAGGTGACGCCGAGCAGCTTGATCTTGCCGGCGGTCGCCAGCGGCTCCAGCAGCGTGGGTGCGCCGAACACCAGCGGGATCTGTCCGCCCAACAGGTCGTTCACCGACCCCGACGTTCCCTTGTAGGGAATGTTGAGCATGGTGAAGCCGCCGGCCTTCTGCAGCATCTCGCCGGCGAGGCGGTGCGGCGTGGTGCTGCCGGGAGTGCCGAAACTCAGGCTCTGCGGCTTCTGCTTGCCGAGCGCGACGAGCTCGGCCACCGAATTCGCCGGCACATTGTTGGCTGCGGCGAGCAGCATCGGCGACCACGCGACATTGATCACCGGCTCCATCGCGCTCGCAAGGTCGAAACGGTTGCTGGAGGCGAGGTGCGGATCGATGGTGAGCATCGCATCCGTCACCAGCAGGATCGTGTATCCATCGGGCTCGGCGCGCGCCGCCGCTTGGGCTGCGATCATGCCGTTGGCGCCGGTCTTGTTCTCGATGACGACGGATATCTTGTAGGTCTCGCCGAGTTGCTTGCCGATGGTCCGCGCCAGCGCGTCGGCCTGCCCGCCCGCGGAATAGCCGCAGAGGATCGTGATCGATCGCGACGGATAGGCTTGCGCATGCGCAGGCATCGCCGTCGCCAGCAGCGCGAACGCCGCCGCCACCGTCACGGCGATGCAAGCCTTCCATTGAATCCGCGTGCAGGAAATCATGTTCGCTTTCCTTTTACGGCGCGAGCTGCGCCAGCCCCTTCCAGTCAAAACTGATGCCGTGGCCGGATCGCGTTGGCGCCACGGCCATGCCCTGGTCGAGCACCAGCGTGTGCTCGATGTAGCGGTCGAGCCCAAAACCGTGCGCTTCGAGATAGGAACGGTTTGGGCAGGCGGCGAGCAAATGCACGGTGATGTCATGCGCGCCGTGGCTGGTGACGGGAAGGTTGAAGGCTTCCGCCAGCCGCGCGATCTTCATGAAAGAAGTGACGCCGCCGCAATTGGTGACGTCGGGCTCGGGATAGGACACCGCGCCCGCGGCAATGTAGTTCTTGAACTCCCAGAGCGAGCGCAGGTTTTCGCCGGCCGCGATCGGCACGCCTCCTGCCGCGAGGATGCGGGCGTGGCCGGCCACGTCGTCGGGAATGATCGGCTCCTCCAGCCAGGTGAGGTCGAACGGCAGCAGCGCGCGAGCGGCGCGGATCGCTTCCTCCACCGTCCATTTCATGTTGGCATCCGCCATCAGCGGAAAGCCCTCGCCGAGATGTTGTCGCATCGCCTGCACGCGCTTGACGTCGGATGCAAGATCGGGACGGCCCACCTTCATCTTGATGGCGCGAAAGCCTTTCGCGAGATTGTCGTCGGTCTGCTTCAGCAGCGCTTCGACGGAGAGATCGAGGTCGATGCCGCCCGCATAGCAGGGCACGCGGGCATCGAAGCCGCCGAGTAGGCGAAACAGCGGCAGCTTCGCGCGCCGCGCCTTCAAGTCCCACAGCGCGATGTCGAGCGCCGACAGCGCCAGCACGGCGGCGCCGCCGCGCCCGCCATAGTGCAGGCCCCACCAGACGTGATGCCAGATCGCCTCGGTGTCGTCGGCCTCGCGGCCCTCGATCAGGCCGGGGATTTCCCTTCGGAGAATGTCGGCGATCGCGCCGCCGTTGCGGCCGACGGTATAGGTGTAGCCCACGCCTTCGCCGCCATCGGCATCGCGAATGCGGCAGGTGATCAGCTCGAACGCCGTGATCTCGCCATGGGTGCTGTCGGACAGCGTGACGGGCAGGGGGATCCGGTAGAGCCCGGTCTCGGCTGACTTGATGCGCGCCATTCTGTTTCCACCCCGCCCATTTTTCTTTGCAGGTTAGGCCGGTCGCATGAACCGGGCAATCGCGCGCGGAAACTGGGGAATCGCGGACCACATTTTTGACGCTCCACCCCGGAATACCGCCGTGATTGCGGTGTTACCTCATCCGGGCACAAAAGCCCGGGAGGGACGCCAATGCCGAAATTCGCTCTGTTCACCGCTTCATTCGCCCTTGCCGCCGCGCTCGCCACGCAGGCGATCGCCCAGCAGCCGCCGCCGGCGCCGACGGTTCGCATCCGCGGTGCCATCGAGGCGGTTGACGGCCCCATGCTGTCGATCAAGACGCGCGAAGGCGCCGACGTGAAGGTGAAGATGACCGACAATGTCGCGATCTTCGCCGTGGTGAAGACCGAGTTGTCCGAGATCAAGCCGAACTCCTATATCGGCGTCACCGCCATGCCCGACCCGGACGGCACCCAGCGCGCGATTGCCGTGCACATCTTCCCGGAGAACCAGCGCGGCGCCGCCGAAGGCTTTCGCCCCTGGGATGCCCGCGCCAACAGCACCATGACCAATGCGACGGTGGCGGAGACCGTGAAGGGCACCGACGGCCAGAACATTTTGGTCAAGTACAAGGACGGCGAGAAGAAAGTCGTGGTGCCGCCTAACACACCGATCGTCACCTTCGTCGCGTCAGACAAAAGCGAAGTGAAGCCGGGCGCCAAGCTGATCATCTTCGGCGCCGCCAAGAAGGACGACGGCACCCTCGAAGCCGCCCGCGTCAACGTCGGCCGCGACGGGCTGACCCCGCCGATGTGAGGAAGAAACCCTCTCCCCCTGTGGGAGAGGGTCGCTTCGCAAAGCGAAGCGGGGTGAGGGGTTTCTATCTGCGGATGGAATCTCTCATTGAGGCATCGGTGCTCGCAGAGGCAACCCCTCATCCGGCTCGCATCTGTCGATGCGAGCCACCTTCTCCCACCAGGGGAGAAGGGAAGAGGCTACGTCGCCAGCACGTGATCGTCGATTTCCGAAATCTTGTTCACGCCGCAGAGCCCCATCGTCACGGTAAGCTCCTTGGCCAGGATATCGATCGCCTTTGCCACGCCTTCCTGCCCCGCGGCACCCAGCCCATACGCATAGGCGCGGCCGATCATGCAGGACTTTGCGCCGAGCGCCAGCGCGCGCATCACGTCCATGCCGGTGCGGATGCCGCCGTCGAACATGATCTCGAGCTGCGAGCCGACGCTGTCGGCGATCTCCGGCAGCACCTCGATCGAGGACGGCGCGCCGTCGAGCTGGCGGCCGCCATGGTTGGAGACCACGATCGCCTGCGCGCCGGTCTTGGCTGCGAGTTCGGCGTCCTCGACGTCCAGAATGCCTTTCAGGATCAGCTTGCCCGGCCAGATGCTGCGGATCCAGTCGATGTCCTTCCAGTTCAGCGTGGTGTCGAACTGCGACGCCGTCCATTCCGAGAGCTTGGTGAGGTCCTCGGTGCCTTTGACATGGCCCACGATGTTGCCGAAGCTGCGCCGCTTGCCGCGCAGCACGCCGGCGACCCAGGCGGGCTTGCTGGCGAAATCCAAAAGCTTCGACAGCGACCATTCCGGCGGCACGCTCATGCCATTCTTGATGTCCTGATGGCGCTGGCCGATTACCTGCAAATCGACCGTGAGACACAGCGCGCTGCACTTCGCAGCGATGGCGCGTTCGATCAGCGCCTTGATGAAGCCGCGGTCCTTCATGACGTAGAGCTGGAACCAGAACGGCTTGTCGACGCTAGCTGCAATGTCCTCAATCGAGCAGATCGACATCGTGCTTTGCGTGAAGGGAATGCCAGCGGCCTGCGCGGCGCGGCAGGCATGAATCTCGCCGTCGCCATGCTGCATGCCGAGCAGGCCAACCGGCGCGAGGATCAGCGGCATCGCCGCGGGCTCGCCGAGGATGGTGGTGGAGAGATCGCGCTTGGACACGTCGACCAGGATGCGCTGGCGGAACTTGATCTGCTGCAAGTCTTCCGAATTGGCGCGCAGCGTATCCTCGGTATAGGAGCCGCGGTCGGCGTAATCGAAGAACGCCTTCGGCACGCGCTGCTTGTGCAGGACACGCAAATCTTCGATGCAGGTGACGTGCTTCATGGACATTCCCGGCCCTTCTTGTCTTGTCGGCTTTCAACGTCATCTAGCATGGTTGAGCCCTCCGCCAAATCCAGGCGGGACCGCAAGTAACGGGAGAGCCGCGATGACCCGATCAAAGCCGAACGACACGGCCGAGAAGCGCCAGCTCGAGGAGGCCCTGGAAGAGGGGCTGGAGGAGACGTTTCCGGCCTCCGATCCCGTCAATGTGACCCAGCCGCCGCCCTCGAAGGCGGATCACCACGTCAAACGGAAGGGCTGAACGCCGCAGCGCCGCGTTCTGCGCCCGACAATATCTCAAGTATAAACAAAGGATTAGGACGCCATCGGGGCCGGGTTCCCCGGTAATGATTCATCATATTTTTTGAAGCCATTTTAGCGCCGCAGGGATTATAACCGCCTGCACGCTATTATAGCGGGCATTCGAGACCTCCCTGCCGGGTGGCAGGACCTCGGGTCGCCGTGGGGGTTTTATGAGCCGCAAATATTTCGGTACCGACGGGATTCGGGGCCGCGCCAACGGGCTGATCACGCCGGAGCTCGCGCTCAAGGTGGGGCAGGCGGCTGGGCTCGTCTTTCAGCGCGGCGAGCATCGCCATCGCGTCGTCATCGGCAAGGACACGCGGCTGTCCGGCTACATGATCGAATACGCCATGGTCGCGGGCTTCACCTCGGTCGGCATGGACGTGCTGCTGCTCGGCCCGATGCCGACGCCGGCGGTTGCGATGCTGACCAAGTCGATGCGCGCCGATCTCGGCGTCATGATCTCGGCCTCGCACAATCTGTTCGAGGACAACGGCATCAAGCTGTTCGGCCCGCAGGGCTTCAAGCTGTCCGACGACGTCGAGAAGCAGATCGAGCAATTGCTCGACGAGCCGATCGACCGGCGCCTGGCGCAAAGCGCCAGCCTCGGCCGCGCCCGCCGCATCGACGGCGTGCATGACCGCTACATCGAATTCGCCAAGCGCACGCTGCCGCGCGAGCTCTCGCTCGACGGCCTGCGCGTCGTGGTCGATTGCGCCAACGGCGCCGCCTACAAGGTGGTGCCGGAAGCGCTGTGGGAACTGGGCGCCGACGTTATTTCCATTGGCGTCGATCCCGACGGCTTCAACATCAACAAGGAATGCGGCTCGACCTCGCCGGAGACGCTGGCCAGGAAGGTGCGCGAGATGCGCGCCGATATCGGCATTGCGCTCGACGGCGACGCCGATCGCGTCATCCTGGTGGACGAGCGCGGCCATATCGTCGACGGCGACCAGCTGCTCGCGGTGATCGCGCAGAGCTGGAAGGAAGAGGGACGCCTGGCGCGTTCCGGCATCGTCACGACGGTGATGTCCAATCTCGGGCTCGAGCGCTTCCTGCAGGGGCAGGGGCTCGAGATGGTGCGCACGCCGGTCGGCGACCGCTACGTGCTCGAGCAGATGCTGAAGGGCGGCTACAATCTCGGCGGCGAGCCGTCGGGCCACATCATTCTCTCCGACTACGCCACCACCGGCGACGGCTTTGTCGCCGCGCTGCAGGTGCTTGCGGTGGTGCAGAAGCTGCGCCGGCCGGTGTCGGAGGTCTGCCACCGCTTCGATCCGCTGCCGCAGATCCTCAAGAACGTGCGCTACAAGAGCGGCAAGCCGCTCGACGATGCCGACGTCAAGTCGGCAATCGACGCCGGCGAAAAGCGCCTCAACGGCCATGGCCGCCTGCTGATCCGTCCCTCCGGCACCGAGCCCGTCATCCGCGTGATGGCCGAGGGCGACGACCGCATCATGGTCGAGGAAGTCGTCGACGAGATCGTGCACGCGCTCGGCCAGGCCGCGCGAACAAGCCGCGGCGTAAGGCGCATCGCAGCCATTATGTAATGGCGGTGGTCGAGCCGCCGCCGCCAGCGTAGGAGAGGGGAGTTGCTCCCCGAATTCCCGCAAGGAATTGTCCTTGAACAAGCCCGTCACCGTCTCCGAAGAAGCGCTGGTCACGCCGGTGCTGGTGCCGGAGGTGACGGCGGAAGCGGATGCGCGCGCGAAGGTCGCAGGACCGGCCTATATCGTGCTCGCCGGCATTTCCTTCTCGCATTTCCTCAACGACACCATGCAGTCGTTGATCGCCTCGGTCTATCCGATCCTGAAGGACAATTACGCGCTCGACTTCGCGCAGATCGGCATGATCACGCTGGCGTTCCAGTTCACGGCCTCGCTGCTGCAGCCGGTGATCGGCTATGTCACCGACAAGAAGGCGCAGCCGTTCTCGCTTGCGGTCGGCATGGGCTTCACCTTCTTCGGCCTGATCATGCTGTCGATGGCCCATTCCTACGGCGTCATCCTGATTGCGGCGTCGCTGGTCGGCTTGGGATCGGCGGTGTTCCATCCGGAATCCGCGCGCATCGCGCGGCTCGCCTCCGGCGGCCGCTACGGCTTCGCGCAATCGGTGTTCCAGCTCGGCGGCAGTTTTGGCACCTCGATGGGGCCGGTGCTGGCGGCGCTGATCGTGGTGCCGTTCGGCCAGCCCTCGATCGCCTGGTTCTCCATCATCGCCTTCGTGGCAATCGTGGTCCTGACGCGGATCGGCATCTGGTATCGCCCGCAGGTCGCGGGCAAGAAGGCGGCGAAGGTCGAGCTGCATCCGGATCATCCGGACTCGCGCCGCGTCATGATCGCGATTGCCGTGCTGGTGGCGCTGCTGTTCTCCAAACAGCTCTACGTCTCCAGCCTGTCGAGCTATTACATCTTCTATCTCATCGACAAGTTCGGCGTGTCGACGCAGGGCGCGCAGTTCTATCTCTTCATCTTCCTCGCGGCCAACGCCGCCGGCGCCTTCTTCGGTGGTCCGCTCGGCGACCGCTTCGGGCGCAAATACATCATCTGGATCTCGATCCTCGGCGCGCTGCCCTTCACGCTGGCGCTGCCTTATGCCGGGCCTCGCTGGCGAGCGCCGTGCTGACCGTGTTCATCGGCCTGATCCTCTCGTCGGCGACGTCCTCGATCATCGTGTTCGCGCAGGAATTGATGCCGCACCGCTTCGGCATGATTTCCGGCGTGTTCTTCGGCGTCGCCTTCGGCATCGGCGGCCTGGGCGCCGCGGTGCTCGGCAAGGTCGCCGACCACACCTCGATCGGCTTCGTCTATCACCTCTGCGCCTTCCTGCCGGCGATCGGGCTGCTTGCCGTATTCCTGCCGAAGATGCCGAGGCAGCTGCGCTGAAGAATTGCGCAAGCGTTAACGCGCGCCGGCTCCATCAACACATCGTTAGCAACTGTGACGGCTTCACCGCATTTCGCTGTGACGCCAATGCATCACTCGCAAACGGTTGAAACCAGAGGGCGAGTAATCGTCAGAAAAAATCAACCTTAATAATTAGGGTTAAGTGCCGCTTAAGCATTTGCTGCCATCGTCCCCGACGTGAGTTTTTGATGTGAGGCGTCCTGTCTGCCTCACCGGACAAAAGGACGAAGACAATGCGTAGCGTGAAGTTCCTCATTGCCGCCGGTGCGGCCACTCTGATGTCATCCGCGGCGTTCGCCGCCGACATGGCGATTGCACCGCCTCCGGCCTATGCGCCGCCTCCCGTCGTCGAGGATTTCGGCGGCTGGTATCTGCGCGGCGATATCGGCTTCTCCAATCAGCGCGTCGAACGCCTCACCAATGTGCTCGATGCCGGCAACACCACCTCGAGCCAGAACCTGAGCTTCAACAGCGCGGGCATCTTCGGGCTCGGTGCCGGTTATCGCTTCAACAACTGGTTCCGCGCCGACGTCACCGGTGAATACCGCGCCAACTCGCAGTTCCTCGGCAAGGATACCATTACCTATCCGGGTGGCTTCGGAACGGACGTCTACCACGCCACCAAGTCGGAATGGGTCGTGCTGGGCAACGCCTATGTCGATCTCGGCACCTGGTGGTGCATGACGCCGTTCATCGGCGCCGGCATCGGCGGTGCGCGGGTCTCGATCAATAACTTCACCGACAGCGGCCTCGCCATCCAGGGCGGTCCGGTGCTGCCGAGCCTCGCCTTCGGCGACAATGCCTCGAAGTGGAATTTCGCCTGGGCCCTGCACGCCGGTGTCGCCTACAAGGTCACCCCGAACTTCACGGTCGAACTGGCCTATCGTTATCTCGACATGGGCAACGGCATCACCGGCGATCTCCGCGCCTTCGACGGCACCAACGGCATCAACAATCCGATGACCTTCAAGAACATCACCTCGCATGATCTCAAGATCGGCGTGCGCTGGGATCTGAACAACCCGCCGGTCTATCAGCCGCCGCTGATCCGCAAGGGTTAATCGCTCCTCACATCTGTTAACGGTTGCCGACGGCGCGGGATTTCTCCCGCGCCGTTTTGCTTTGCGTATCGCGAATGGCGCCGGCGAAAGCCTTCGCCGCAACCAGCGCAGGCGAAACGAATTATTAGGGTTAACAGGCGATGATCATCGCGAAAGTTAATGCGTCTCATGGAGTGTTGCGATGCGTAGGTTCGTGCTGGCGACAGCGATGGTCGGGATGGCATTCGGCGCCGAGGCGGCCGACCTCTCCGATTTGCCGGTGCTTCGCGGCAGCCTCCCCCCGAGCGGCCTGACCATCCAGAAGGCGAACTGGGACGGCTGGTATGTCGGCGGCCAGGCGAGTTATTCGGCCATGGAAGCCGACTTCGGCAAGAGCATCCCCCTTCTGGGGAATCTCAACCCCAGCACCGGCTTCCTTCCCCAGCCGTCATCGCAATTTTCAATGATAACGAAGACGACAATTCAGGGCCCGGGCTTTGGCGGTTTCGCCGGCCGCAACTGGCAGTGGGACGATATCGTGGTCGGCCTCGAGGCGAACTACAACTACTTCAACTCGCTCAGCACCTCGGCGACTGGCTACAATACGCGGGTGACCGTCGATCCGGTCTGGCAGGTAAACCCTCCGAATACGAGCACCACCTATACGGTGACGTCGGCCGGCCGCGTAGCCGTTCAGCTCCATGATGCCATCCAGCTCCGCGCACGCACGGGATTTGCTGTCGGCAACTTCCTTCCCTATGTTTTCGGTGCGGCAGTGCTGGGTCGCGTGGACGTCTCGCGCACCGTGACGAGTACAGTAACGAGTCGCGCCGATACGACGATCGGCGCCGTCGTCACGCGAGGACCCACTGTTGATGTTCCAGCGCTGACCCAGATCTTGTTCGAGCAGAAGACCAATCAGCTTGTAGGCGGCTGGTCCGGGGGTCTCGGCCTCGAGTACTGTGTTTGGGGAGGCCTCTTCACGCGTGCTGAGTGGGACTACACGAAATTCATCGCCGTCAAGAACACGGTCGTTCAGGCCAACAATTTTCGCTTCGGGCTCGGCTACAAGTTCTGATTGGCTGCCTCGGCAGGCCCGCGCCTTGACATGAAATCGCGTGGCTGTTCCGATGCCGCTTCCATTTTCGGAGGCGCGCACCGTGATGAAGATTTTCGGCGACACCAATTCCGGTAATTGCCTGAAGGTGAAGTGGGTCTGCGATCATTTGCGGCTGCCCCATCGCTGGATCGACATCGACACCATGAAGGGCGAGACCCGGACGCCGGAGTTTTTGAAACTCAACGGCGCCGGACAGGTGCCCGCGGTCGAGCTCGACGACGGCCGCACGCTCGCGCAGTCCAACGCCATCATCCGCTATCTCGCGCGCGGCAGCGATCTCATCCCGAAGGATGCCTATGCCGCCGCCAAGATGGATGAATGGCTGTTCTGGGAGCAGTACAGCCACGAGCCGTACATTGCCGTCTGCCGCTTCCAGATGGTCTATCTGAAGAAGCCGGCCACCGATCTCGATCCCGAGAAGGTCAAGCGCGGCTATGCCGCGCTGGCGCGGATGGAGCAGCATCTCGCCGGCTCGCGATTTCCTGGCGGGCGAGACGGTCTCGCTCGCCGACGTGTCGCTGCTGGCCTACACCCGCGTGGCGCATGAAGGCGGCTTCGATCTCGCCGGCTATCCCGGCGTGCGGCGCTGGATCGGCGAGGCCGAGAAGGCGCTCGGTCTGCCGGCGGCGAAATGAGCCCTGTCATGGCAAAGCCGGTCACGATCCGCCGCGCGCGCCGCGACGATGTCGCGACGATCGTCAAAATGCTCGCCGACGATGCGCTGGGAGGCCCGCGCGAACGTCTGGAAGACCCGCTGCCGGCCTCCTACTTCGCCGCGTTCGACAAGGTCGCGCACGATCCCAATCTCGCGCTGGTGGTGGCGGAAGGCGAGGGCGGGCGGTGATCGGCTGCCTGCAGCTCTGCATCCTGCCCGGACTGAGTTCGCAGGGCGCGTCGCGCGGCCTGATCGAGGACGTTCGCGTCGCCTCGCAATTGCGTGGTCAACGCATCGGCGAGCAGCTGGTGCAGTGGGCGCTTGACGAGGCGCGCAGCCGCGGCTGCAGGCTGGTCGAGCTGTTGACCCACCACACCCGCGTCGATGCCCAGCGCTTCTACGAGCGGCTCGGCTTTGCGCGCAGCCATGTCGGCATGACGATCCGGTTCTGACGCGCGATATCGGCGAGGTTGTGCCGTCGACGCGACCAATGTCACCGGTGGTTCTGGGTGCGCTATTCCGTTAACAAGCGGTAAACTAACTACGCCTTCGTTATCCGGCGGATAGCAACCTCGCCGCATTTGCCGCTTATCCCGCGTGGCTCGGGCAGCACGGGGGATACACGATGACGCGTTATTCGATTCGCAAGCTCGGCAGCGAGTATGTCGTTCTGGCCGACGGGAAAAGCATCTTCCGAGTCGCAAGCCGGCGGAAGGCTGCCAAACTCGTTGCAGACGCTGCCGAATTGCTCTCGGTGCAATCGGCTCGAAGTGCGATCAATCGCCCGTGAAAGACGCAAAGTTCCTTGACGGTGAGGAGCGATTCCCTTAATGACCGCGGCGGGACACCTCCCCCCAACGGGAGGCTTACTATCTGGAAGGATAGATGATGACCGTGGCGAAGCCCGCTTCGCGGCCCACCGTGCCGCATTTTTCCTCCGGCCCCTGCGCCAAGCGCCCTGGCTGGAACCCCCAAAATCTCAAGGACGCAGCCCTCGGCCGCTCGCATCGCGCGAAGCTCGGCAAGGCCAAGCTCAAACTTGCCATCGACCTGACGCGCGAAGTGCTGGAAGTGCCGGCGGGATACCGCATCGGCATCGTGCCGGCGTCCGACACCGGCGCGGTCGAAATGGCGCTGTGGTCGATGCTCGGCGCGCGCCCCGTCACCACGCTCGCCTGGGAATCCTTCGGCGAAGGCTGGGTCAGCGACATCGTCAAGGAATTGAAGCTGAAGGACGTCACCAAGCTGCACGCCGGCTATGGTGAACTCCCGGATCTTGCCAAGGTCGATCCGGCCAGCGACGTCGTCTTCACCTGGAACGGCACCACCTCGGGCGTGCGCGTGCCCAATGCCGACTGGATCAAGGCCGACCGGCAGGGCCTCACCATTTGCGACGCCACGTCGGCGGCGTTCGCGCAGCCGCTCGATTGGCCAAAGCTCGATGTCGTCACCTTCTCCTGGCAGAAGGCGCTCGGCGGCGAAGCGGCGCATGGCATGCTGGTGCTGAGCCCCCGCGCGGTCGAGCGTCTCGAGACCTACAAGCCGGCCTGGCCGCTGCCGAAGATTTTCCGCATGACCAAGGGCGGCAAGATCAACGAAGGCATTTTTGAAGGCGAGACCATCAACACGCCGTCGATGCTCTGCGTCGAGGATTACCTCGATGCGCTGAACTGGGCGAAATCCGTCGGCGGCCTCAAGGCGCTGATCGCACGCGCCGACGCCAACACCAAGGTGCTCGCCGACTGGAAAGCGCGGACGCCGTGGATCGATTTCCTGGCCAAGGACCCGGCGATCCGCTCCAACACCTCGGTGTGCCTGAAGTTCACCGATCCCGCGATCACGTCGCTGACGCCGGACGCGCAGGCCGACTTCTCGAAGAAGCTGGTCGCGCTGGTGGAGAAGGAAGCGGCGGGTTACGACTTCGCCTATTACCGCGATGCGCCGGCAGGCCTGCGCATCTGGTGCGGCGCCACCGTCGAGGCCAGGGATGTCGAGCTGCTGACGCAGTGGATCGACTGGGCCTTTGCCGAGACCAAGGCCGCGCTGCCGAAGGCAGCTTAGTTCTCTTCTGTCATCCCGGCCAAGCGACGTGTCCGCCGTAGCTCGAAGAGCGAAGACGGAAGCCGAGCCGGGATCCACAACCACAGCACGGAGTATGGGTCCCGGCTCTACGCGCCAAGCGGCGCTTCGGCCGGGACGACACTCTCGATATTCAAGGAATCATCCCATGACAAAACCCAAAGTTCTCATTTCCGACGCGCTGTCTCCCGCCGCGGTGCAGATCTTCAAGGACCGCGGCGTCGATGTCGACTTCCAGCCCAATCTCGGCAAGGACAAGGACAAGCTTGCCGAGATCATCGGCAATTATGACGGCCTTGCGATCCGCTCCGCCACCAAGGCGACGGCGAAGATCATCGCCAAGGCAACCAGGCTGAAGGTGATCGGCCGCGCCGGCATCGGCGTCGACAATGTCGAAATCCCCGCCGCCACGGCCAAAGGCATCATCGTGATGAACACGCCGTTCGGCAATTCGATCACGACCGCCGAGCACGCGATCACGCTGATGCTGGCGCTGGCGCGCGAGATTCCGCAGGCCGACGCCTCGACCCAGGCCGGCAAGTGGGAAAAGAACCGCTTCATGGGCGTCGAGATCACCGGCAAGACGCTCGGCGTGGTCGGCTGCGGCAACATCGGCTCGATCGTCGCCGACCGCGCGCAGGGCCTGAAGATGAAGGTGATCGCCTTCGATCCCTTCCTGTCGCCGGAACGCGCCAAGGACATCGGCGTGGAAAAGGTCGAGCTTGACGAAGTGCTCAAGCGCGCCGACTTCATCACGCTGCACACGCCGCTGACGGAGAAGACGAAGAACATCATCGATGCGGCTGCGATCGCCAAGATGAAGAAGGGCGTGCGCCTCATCAACTGCGCCCGCGGCGGCCTGGTCGACGAGCAGGCGCTGGTCGATGCGCTCAATTCCAAGCATGTCGCGGGCGCCGCCTTCGACGTGTTCGTCGAGGAGCCCGCGACGTCGAACGTGCTGTTCGGCCATCCCAACGTGATCTGCACCCCGCATCTCGGCGCCGCCACCACGGAGGCGCAGGAGAACGTCGCGCTGCAGGTCGCCGAACAAATGTCGGATTATCTGCTGAGCGGCGCGATCTCGAACGCCGTGAACTTCCCCTCGATCACCGCGGAGGAAGCGCCAAAGCTGCGTCCCTTCATCGAGCTTGCGGAAAAGCTCGGCTCGTTCGCCGGCCAGCTCACCGAGACCGGCATCCTCAAGGTGCAGATCACCTATGAGGGTCAGGTCGCGGAGATGAAGATCAAGGCGATCACCTCGGCGGTGCTGTCGGGTCTGCTGCGGCCGATGCTGGGCGACGTCAACGTGGTCTCCGCGCCTGTCGTCGCCAAGGAGCGCGGCATGGTGGTCGACGAAGTCGTGCGCGCCGCGCAGAGCGACTATGAAAGCCTGATCACGGTGACCGTCACCACCGAACGGCAGGAGCGCTCGGTGGCCGGCACCGTCTATCACGACGGCAAGCCGCGCCTGGTCGACATCAAGGGCATCCGCATCGACGCCGAATTCGGCAAGTCGATGATCTATGTCACCAACGAGGACAAGCCGGGCTTCATCGGCGCCTTCGCGGGCCTGCTCGGCGATGCCAAGCTGAACATCGCGACCTTCCACCTCGGCCGGGTCAAGCAGGGCGGCGACGCCATCGCGCTGGTCGAAATCGACGGTCCGGTGCCGGCGGATGTGCTGGACAAGGTGCAGAAGCTGCCCCAGGTCAAGCAAGCCAAGGCCCTGGCGTTCTAGCGCCGCCCGCCGCGGCCCTGCCGCGGCGGTGCCATACCGTTTCCGCAATTGAACCGGCTTCTTCCCCGCCGCGTCCAAGGGCAGGGGGCGCGACTTTTGCGCCCGCTTCGGCGCGCGCTCTTGGGAGGTATTCATGCGGACGATTGCACATCATCTTGCCAGCACCGGCCTGGTCCTGCTGGCGGCGTTGGCCGTGACCGCTGCGGGGGCGGCCGACCTGGAAGCTACCTCGGCGGTGGATGCGGTCACGGTCTATCCTGACGGTGCCAGCATCACGCGCGTCATCACGCTCGACCTACCTGCCGGCGACAATACGCTGGTCGCAAAAGACTTTCCGCTGACGCTCGATCCGGCCTCGCTGCGGGTCGAGGGTGAAGCCGGCGCCAAACTCACCATCGGGTCGATCGATACCCGTCCGCCGCGCCCCGTGCCGCCCGCCAACCTTTCCGAGATCGACAAGCGCATCGAGGCGCTGAAGGACGAGCGCGCCAACTGGCAAGGCGCCATTGCCGCCGCCGAAGCCCGGCGCAAATTCGCCGAGCGTTTTGCCGAGGCCGTCGCCCGCCGGCCTTGGCGAGAAGGGCGAGGCGCGTCCGCTCAGCGAATGGCGCGCGGCCTTCGGCGCCGTCTCGGAGGAGGTCGCCGCCGCCGACACCGCGATCCGCGACGCCCAGCGCAAGCAGCGCGAGATCGACCGCGAGATCGCGCGGCTGGAATCCGACCGCGCGGCCAAGCCGCCGGCCAAGCTCGAAGTCCGCTTCGATCTCGCCGCGCAAGCCGCGACCAAGGCGACGCTGCGCGTCACCTATACCGTGCGCAATGCGCGCTGGACCCCGATCTACGATGCCCGCCTCGATACCGGCGCGAAGGACCGCAAGCCCGCGCTGGAGCTGGTCCGCCGCGCCGAGATCACGCAGAACACCGGCGAGGACTGGTCGAATGTCGCGCTCGGCGTCTCCACCGTGCGTACCGCCCGCGGCGGCAATGCGCCGGATCTGAAGTCCCTGATCGTGCAGTATCCGCAAGTGCCGCGGCCGATGGCGGCGGGCAGCGCCGCCGACATGGGCAACCTGTACCAGCAGCGCGGCGTCGTGGCCGCACCGGCGCCGCAGATGGCCAAGCGTGAGCGCGCCGAGGAGCAGGAGGCGGTGGTCGAAGCCAACGGTTTCCAGGTCACCTTCAAGATTCCCGGACGCGTCAGCATCGGCGCCGCCGACGGCGCGAAGAGCCTGCGTATCTCGACGGCGACTATCGCGCCAGATCTCCTCGTCCGCTCTGCGCCGGTCATCGATCCGACCGCCTTCCTCGAGGCGAGCTTCAAGCAGACCGAAGACGCACCGCTGCTGCCGGGCCGGGTTGCGATCTATCGCGACGGCGCCTTCGTTGGCCGCAGCCAGATGACGGCCGCCGGCAAGGACGAGACCGTGCGGCTCGGCTTTGGCGCGGACGACAAGATCAAGATCGAGCGCACCGTGCTCAAGCGCAACGAGGGTTCGGCGGGCCTGATCGTGACGACCTCGAAGACCGACGAGCGCTCGTTCAAGACCACCGTGCGCAACGGCCACGATTTCCCGATCCGGATCGCGATCGAGGATCAGCTGCCGGTCAGCGAGAACGAGGAGATCGTGGTCGAGATGCTGCCGTCGACCACGCCGCCGACCACGACCAATTTGCGCGACAAGCGCGGCGTGCTGGAATGGGCGTTCGAGGCCAAGGCGGGCGAGGTAAAGGACATCGGCTTCGCCTGGCGCGTGCGCTGGCCGAAGGACAAGGGCGTCGTGATGACGCCGGCCGGGTGACGCTACGTCGTCGCCCTCACCACCGCCGGATCGCGGCCAGCGCCTGTTCGCGGGCGTCGCTGCGCCATTCGGTGACGCTGCGGCCGAAGCGGCCCTTGAACCAGCGCGCCATGGCGCTCTGCGCGGAGAAGCCGAGCTGTTCGGCCACCGCCGCGAGCGGCCGTCTGCGGTCCTCGATCAGGCGCAGCGCGAGATCGGCGCGCTCGGCGTCGAGGATCTGCGAGAAGCTGGTGCCGCACTCGGCGAGATGGCGATGGATGGTGCGCCGGGTGCAGCCGAAATGCTCGGCGACGCGCTCCACCGTGCAGTCGCCGTCGGCCAGCAGCGCGCGCACCACCTCGCTCACCCGCTCGTCCCATTGCCTGCGGCCGCACGTCGATCGCTTCGACGCGCTTCTCGAGATAGTTCGCGATCAGCGGATGCGCCGCTCGGGATCGGCCGGTCGAGGTCGCGCGCGGAAATCACCAGCGCGTCGATCTCGGCATTGAAGATCACCGGGCAGCCGAAGAAGCTGCGATAGATATTTGCGATTGCGCGGCGGCGGATGGGTCAGATGCGCTTCCAGCGGCCGCCAGTCCTCGCCCGCGAGCGAAGCGGATGATCCGGTGCAGGCTGCCGAGCGCCATCTCCGCCGACTGACGCGGCGCGCGGAGCAGGGCCGCCGCGCAGGCCGATGGTAAGCGTGACGACGTCGTCGCGCTGCTCGATCGCAAGCCGCATCCCCTCATGGTGGATGTGGATGAAACGGGCGAGCGCCTTCAGCGCATCGCCGACCGTGGCCTGCTCGCGCACCACCAGCGCCACCGGGCCGAGATTGGCGAGCGCGCCGCGTTCGGCCATCAACAGGCCGAATTCCTCGACGCCGGACGCGGCGGCGGACGCCTCCAGCAGCCGCCGCAGGCTGGTGATCGCGATGCGCAGGTCGGGGCGTTCGAGGGTTTCCAGCGGCAGGCGCACCTTGCGCATCATCGCCCGGGGGTCGATGCCCACCGATTGGGCAACCTCCGGATAGTGCGTAAGGGTTGCGCTGCGGATCAGATCGCTCATGGCGGGTATGCGTCCATATGTCCCGAAATGTAAAGTATATGTCCCAAAATGTAAAACGCAATTCTACGGAGCGCATAAATACGGGGGCAAAGGAACCGCCAAGCCACGGCACGCTTTTACCGCCTGGCCCGCATCACCGCGTGCAGCCGTTCTGCGCGCATCGCCGGTTCCGCCATTAGAAAATCGATCATTGAGGTACTGGCTATGCCGTGGAACGCGACTTCCCGGGGTGAAATCTTTGTCGTCGATGACGACACCGCGACGCGCGAGACGCTGTCGCGCGCGCTGAAGGCGGCAGGTTACGACGTGATCTGCTTTGCCGATGGCGCTGCGCTGCTCGCAGTGGTTCGTTCGCGCACGCCCGTCTGCATCTTCCTCGACGTGCAGATGCCCGAACGCGCCGGGCTCGACGTGCTGAAGAAGCTGCGCGAGGAAAATTGTCCCGCGCTGGTGTTCGTCACCTCGGCCAACGGCGACATCGCCACCGCCGTCGAGGCCGTGCGCAGCGGCGCCGCCGACTTCATCGAGAAGCCGGTGAACGGCAACGATATCGTCGAGCGCATGGAAGCGGCGATCGAGGAACTGGCGCCGTCCGATGACGAGAGATTGCCGGACATCGTGACGCATCTGCCGGGCTGCGAGCCCTTCACCCGGCGCGAGCGCGAGGTGCTGGCGCGGATCGCGGTCGGCGAGACCAACAAGGAGGCCGCGCGCCGGCTTGGCCTGAGCTCGCGCACCATCGAGGGCTATCGCGCCAGCATCATGCGCAAGGTCGGCGCGCGCAATGCCGCCGAATTGCTGCGCCGTGTGCTGGGCCATAGCCGCTGCGCCTGAGCGGCGATTTGGCTGCCGGGCGTTTCGCCCTGCGGAATTGTTGATACCGTTCCGCCGCCGAAAATACCGTTCGGCGAAACCAGTGTTTTCGATCGGCAAAAATTCCGCTCGCCGGGCTGACCCGCGGGCGGTATTTTTGTTGCCATCAGTAAGAAATTCGTACGATATGAGCCGCAACCGGCCAGCTAAAGGGAGAGAAAAATGCGTGAAGCCGTCATCGTTTCCTATGCCCGCACGGGTCTGGCCAAGTCCGGCCGCGGCGGATTCAACATCACCCCGCCGATGTCGATGGCCGCGCATGCGGTCAAGCACGCGGTCGAGCGCGCCGGCGTCGCCAAGGACTATGTCGAGGACTGCTATATGGGCAATTGCGCCCACGGCGCGCCGAACATCGGCCGCCAGGCCGCGCTGCTCGCCGGCCTGCCGAAGTCGACCGCCGGCGTGTCGGTCAATCGCTTCTGCTCCTCGGGCCTGCAGACCATCGCGATGGCTGCGAACTCGATCCGCTCCGACGGCTCCGACTGCATCGTCGCCGGCGGCGTCGGAATCGATCTCGATCCCCGGCGGCGGCTCGCCGAAGGAATCGATCGATCCCGAACTGCTCAAGGTCGCGCCCGCCATCTTCATGGCGATGATCGACACCGCCGACATCGTCGCCGAGCGCTACAAGCTCAGCCGCGAATACCAGGACGAGTATTCGCTGGAATCGCAGCGCCGCATGGCCGCCGCGCAGCAGGCCAACAAGTTCAAGGACGAAATCGTCCCGATGAAGACCAAGATGAAGGTGGTCGACAAGGCGACCAAGGCCGAGAGCATCGTCGACTACGTCGTCGACAAGGACGAGTGCAACCGTCCCGACACCACGCTCGAAGGCCTCGCCAAGCTCGAGCCGGTCAAGGGCCCGGGCAAGTTCGTCACCGCCGGCAATGCCAGCCAGCTCTCCGACGGCGCCGCCGCGGTCGTGCTGATGGAAGCCAAGGACGCCGAGAAGCGCGGCCTCAAGCCGATGGGCCGCTTCGTCGCCTGGGCCTCGGCCGGCTGCGAGCCCGACGAGATGGGCATCGGCCCGGTCTTCGCCGTGCCGAAGCTGTTGAAGCGCCACGGCCTGAAGGTCGACGACATCGACCTCTGGGAGCTCAACGAAGCCTTCGCCAGCCAGTGCCTCTATTCGCGCGACAAGCTCGGCATCGATCCGGAGAAGTACAACGTCAATGGCGGCTCGATCGCGATCGGCCATCCCTTCGGCATGACCGGCGCGCGTCTCACCGGCCACATCCTGCAGGAAGGCCGCCGGCGCAAGGCCAAGTGGGGCGTCGTCACGATGTGCATCGGCGGCGGCCAGGGCGGCGCGGGCCTGTTCGAGATCTATCAGTAAGTTCTGACTGACATCCGTCAGGCAGACCGGCAGCGCGGCCATGGCCGCGCTGCTTTTTTGTGGGCCGCATCATCAATGACTTCCGGCTACGATGAACGCCATGAAGTGCCGAGCAACGGCCGAACGAGCGGAGGAAAGCGCATGTCCTGGCAGCATATTCTCGTCGACGATCCCCGGCCGCGGGTACGGCGCATCACGCTGAACCGCCCGGAAAAGCGCAACGCGCTGAACAACCGCTTGCGCGGCGAAATCTTCGAGGTGCTGGAGCAGGCCGACCGCGATCCGGAGGTGTCGATCACGATCGTGCGCGGAGGCAGGGCCGTGCTTCTCGGCCGGCTATGATCTCTCCGCCGACAACCGCGTCGATCAGCCCTATCACACCGCCGGCGGATCCGGGCCAATGGTCGCGTCATGTCGTCGAAGGCTGGTTCTCGATCTGGGACCTCGCGAAACCTGTGATCGCGCAGGTGCACGGCTATTGCCTCGCCGGCGGCACCGAGCTCGCCACCGCCTGTGACGTCGTCTATGTCGCCGACGATGCGCAGATCGGCTATCCGCCGGTGCGGCTGATGTCGCCGCCCGACATGCAATATCACCCCTGGATGGTCGGCATGCGCCGCGCCATGGAACTGATGCTGACGGGCGACGCGATGAGCGGCCGCGAGGCCGCCGAATGGGGCTTTGCGACGCGCTCGTTTCCGCTTGAACAGCTTGATGAGCGCACGCTGGATTTTGCCGAGCGCGCAGCCAAGGTGCCGGTGGAGCTGCAGCAGCTCAACAAGCGCACGGTGCACCGCGCGATGGAGATCATGGGCGCCCGCGCCGCCATGCGCGCCGGCACCGAAATCCAGGCGCTGGCCTTCACGACGGAGGCGAGCCGGAACTACATGCAAGGCTTCCGCCGCGATGGTTCGAGCGTGAAGACGCAGCTCGACCAGCGCGACACGACGTTCGGGGATTACCGGACGAAGAAGTAAGCTGGCACACCTCTCCCCGCGCGCGGGGAGAGGTCGATCGCGAAGCGATCGGGTGAGGGGAACTCACCGCGAGTCCGTCTCTTACCTCGTTTGCGGAAGCAGCCCCTCACCCCACCCCTCTAAGAGCTAGCTTTGCTCGTCTCGACCCCGCGAAGAGCGGGGAGAGGGGAGGAGAGAGCACTCACTTCGCCTTCAGGAACTCCGCCACTTCGAGCAGCACGAACTCGTTGTCGTCGGCCTTGTTGGGATCGCGGCTGGAGGAGAACGGCAGATTGTTGTCGTTGCCGACGATGATGTGCGTCTCGTCGACGCGGTCGACGTTCTCGATGGTGAAGAACGGGAAGGTCAGCACGCCGTTATTGAGCGGCTTGCTTCGCCTTCTTGTCGGGATCCTTGATCTTCATCAGGTCGATATAGGCGATCTTGCGCACGGGCTTGCCGACATTGGCGTCGGAGAGATCGACCTTGTAGATGCGCTTGAACTTGGCGAGATCGGGAAAGCAGTTCTCGCCGCGTTGGCCCGCCGGGCAGGCCTTGTCGGCGGTGCCTTCGCCATTGTCGCGCTCGATGATCAGGCCGCTCGACGCATCGATCATGTTGAAGTCGCCGATGGCGTTGCCGTTCTGCTCGAACACATACTGCCAGTAGCGGCCGGTGAACTTTTCCGCGGCGACGTCGAATTCGAGGATGCGTGAGGCTTCCTTGCCGTCGACCTTCTCCCAGTCCTTCTTTTCGGCATCCCACAGCGGGCCTTCGAGCAGGCCGTAGAGGAATTTGCCGTCCTTGGAGCCGGCAAAGCCCTCATAGCCCTTGGAGCGGCGCAGGTTCACATTGGTGTAGCTCGCGCCGGGCGCGCCCGGCGACTGCACGGCCCAGTGGTCGGGCGAGCGCACCGGCTTGCCGTCGGCCATCGTCTCGAACACCGCGAGCACCTTGCCGGTCTTGTCGGCCTTCAGGATGTAGGGCCCGAGTTCGTCGCCGATCCAGAAGGCGTCGCCGACCATCTGAAAACCTTCGGTGTCGAAGTCGGCGCCGGTGAGGTAACGCTTGGCTGGATGTCCTCGTGCACGATGCGGAACGGCACCTTGCGGTCGGGATCGTGCAGGAACACGGTCTCCTGGCGCTCGACCTTGCTGCTCGCCCAGTCGATCTTGTAGCGGTTGAGGTACAGCATGGAATCCGGCGAGTTGTAGCGCGAGCCCATGCCGTTGTCGGTGATCACCCAGAATGTCGCCGTTGCCGATCGACTTGATGCCGGAATGGCCCTGCAGCGGCTGGCCCTTGAACGGCAGCGACACGCCGGTCGGTCGCTCATAGGATTTGCCCATCACGCTGCCGACCGCGTCGACGCGCTTGCCGGTGATGTACTTGCCAGGATGCTTGAGGTCGGCGGGCGCATCGGCCGGCGCGTCGATAAAGCTTTCGGCCGGCAGCACGGCGTGGCCCTTCAGCGTTGCCGGGAATTCGCCGTCGCCCTGCGCGAAGGCGGATGCGGGGAGAAGCATCGATGCGACCGGGTGAGCAGGACTCACCGCGATGGCGGGCGCAGCCCTACGCCGCCAGCGCTCTATCGGGCGGCTGATGCCGCGGGCTGTATGGTGACGATCGGCTCTGCCTGGTCGGGGGCGTCACTTGGTCAGGATCAGTTTGTTCTGTGAGGTCAGCCGCAGGCGATAATTATCCTCGCCATGTGCGATGATGATCTCGCGTTCCGCCGCAAACAGCTCGCGGCTCTCGATACGGTTGCCGTCTATCGCTACGGAGCGTGTTCCGGCAGCAGGATTATTCGCTGCCTTTACCGCGCTTTCGTCGTCGTGATCTCCGGCAACCGTCGCCATCTTTGTTTGTTGCGCCCCAAGGCTCTTACGATCGGCATCGTGTATAATCCGATCGCCGCGCAATCCAACCGCCGCAATTTACAATCGATGTAAAGTTCCCGCCGCGTGTTCCCGCGCCGACGAAAAGGCCGAAATGCGCCGTCGTGCCGGCCAGCGTTGCGACGCCGGCGGCACCTGCTTGCGATAGCAGGTAGCGCGCTATTCCTTCACCGCGCCCGTCAGCGACGACACGTAGTAGTCGACGAACAGCGAGTAGAACAGCGCGACCGGCAGCGAGCCGAGCAGGGAGCCCGCCATCAGCGCGCCCCACTGGTAGACGTCGCCGGTGACGAGTTCGGTGAGGATGGCGACCGGCACGGTCTTGTTGGCGCCGCTCTGGATGAAGGCGAGCGCGTAGATGAACTCGTTCCAGGACAGCGTGAAGGAGAAGATGCCGGCCGAGATCAGGCCGGGCACGGCCAGCGGCAAGGTGATCCGGCGCAGGATCTGCAGCCGCGTCGCGCCGTCGACCAGCGCGCATTCTTCCAGCTCATAGGGGATCGACTTGAAATAGCCGATCAGCAGCCAGGTGCAGAACGGCACCAGGAAGGTCGGATAGACCAGGATCAGCGCCATCGGGCTGTCGAACAGGCCGAACTGCACGATCACGGTGGCGAGCGGGATGAACAGGATCGACGGCGGCACCAGATAGGCGAGGTAGATGCCGAGGCCCGACATAGGGGCTGCCGCGGAAGCGCAGCCGCTCGATCGCGTAGGCGGCAAGCGTCGAGGCGAACAGCGACAGGGTGGTCGATCCGATCGCCACGAACATCGTGGTCTTCAGCCAGGTCGGATAGGCGGTATTGAACAGCAGATGCTTGATGTGGGCGATGGTCGGCGAGGTGATCCAGAACGGATTGTGCTCCTTGTAGTTCAGAAGTTCCGCGTTCGGTTTGAACGAGGTGATCGCCATCCAGTAGAACGGGAACAGCAGGATCAGCACGAAGCAGGACAGCGGCAGATAGATCATCATCACGCGCCGCGCGCGCGAATCCCACGCCATCGTCTCCGGCGCGGTGGTCTTGCTCGCCTGCGGCTGCTGGACGGCCGTATCAGTCATTGGCCTCTCCCTGCTGCCATTTGCGGCGGGCAAGGCCGAAGTAGCTGAACAACGTCGCGAAGACGAGGAACGGGATCATCGACACCGCGATCGCAGCACCTTCGCCGAGCTCGCCGCCGGCGATGCCGCGCTGGAACGCCAGCGTCGCAAGCAGGTGCGTCGAGTTGACCGGCCCGCCGCGGGTGATGGCGTAGACCAGCTGGAAGTCGGTGAAGGTGAAGATGATCGAGAACGTCATCACGATGGCGAGGATCGGCAGCATCATCGGGAAGGTGATGAAGCGGAAGCGCTGCCAGGCGGTGGCGCCGTCGAGCATCGCGGCCTCGTAGAGCGAGGGCGAAATGGTCTGCAGGCCAGCCAGCAGCGAGATCGCCACGAAGGGGATGCCGCGCCAGATATTGGCGGCGATCAGCGAGAACCGCGCCGGCCAGGGCGTGCCGAGGAAGTCGATATTGGTGGTGCGGATATGCAGCACGTCGACCAGCAGATAGGAGATGATCGAGAATTGCGGATCGTAGATCCACCAGAATGCCAGCGCCGACAGCACGGTCGGCACGATCCACGGCAGCAGCACGATGGCGCGCAGCAGGCTCTTGAACGGAAAATGGTTGTTGAGCAGCAGCGCCAGCCAGAAGCCGAGCGCGAATTTCCCGAAGGTGGCGACCGCGGTGTAGAAGATGCTGTAGAACACCGCGTTCCACCACAGCGGATCGTTGAGCAGGTACTGGAAATTCTCGAAGCCGACGAAAACGCCGCGCTGGCCGATGGTGGTGTCGGTGAAGGCGAGCCAGATGCCGAGGCCGAGCGGATAGGTGAGGAACACCATCAAGAGCCCGATCGCCGGCGTCAGGCACACGACGATCAGGAACAGCTTGTTGTCGAGCAGCCGGGCGAACCAGCCCGGCTGGTGCTGCGCATAGGTGCGCGCGGACGGTAGGGTCGTTACGGACATTCGATACGTGTCCTGTTCTGATTTCACAATTCCGTCATTGCGAGCGAAGCGAAGCAATCCAGCTTGTTTTGCAGCAAGCAAGAAAGCTGGATTGCTTCGTCGCTTCGCTCCTCGCAATGACGTTACCGGTCCTGGCGCCGGAAGTAGCGCTTCGCGCGCTGCTCGGCCTCCGCGGCGGCGGCTTCTGGCGTCGAGGCACCGGTTGCGACCGCTGCGCACATCTGCACCAGCACGTAGTCCGCGTTGACCGCACCGGTCGCAGTCGAGATCGGACCCTTGTAGCCGTCATAGTACGTGCTCTGCATGGTGTCCTTGAAGATCTTGACCTTGGGGTCGCCGGACCACACCGCGGCGTCGGCATAGGCGGCGAGCGGCTGCGACCAGTAGCCGGAGTTGGCGTTGAGCCACGGCTCGTACTGGTCCTTCTCCAGCATGAAGGACAGGAACGCCTTGGCGGCATTGGGATACGGGCTGTGCTTGAACAGCATCGCGTTCAGCGTCAGGCCCGCCATCGGCGAAATCTTGGCGAGGCCCTTCGGCAGCAGCTGATGCTCGCTGTCATCGGCGATCGCCTTGGTCGCCGGATCGTTCTTCAGCGAGAAGTACAGCGAGACGCCGTTGGCGGTCAGCGAGATTTCCTGCGCCGAATAGGCGCGGTTGTTGCTGACGTCATTCCACGACGGCGTGCCGGCGATGAAGGTCGGGTACAGTTCCTTCACCCACTTCAGCGCAGCGATGGTCTCCTTGCTGTTGATGACGATGTTGCCCGCGTCATCGAGCAAGGCGGCGTTGTGCGACCACAATACCCAGTTCGCGAAGCCGTTGCCGTCGCCCCTGGCGTTGCCGAGCGCAAAGCCGGCCGGCTTGCCGGCCTTGTGCAGCTTCTGGCACAGGTCGAGGATGCCGGCATGATCTTCCGGGACCTTGTCGAAACCGACCGACTGCAGGATCGACTTGCGGTAGATCAGGGGGCCGGCGGTGGCGCCGAACGGCAATCCGATCCAGGAATTGCTCTTGCTGCTTCTTGCCGTAGGTCTGCGCCAGCGGCAGCCAGCCGCCGTAGCGCTTGCCGAGGTAATCGGCGACGTCGGTCAGTTCGATCAGCTTGTCGACATAGATGTGCGGCGCGTCGGAGAAGCCGATGATGATGTCGGGGCCGGCGCCGGAATTCGACGTCACCGCCGTCTGCTGGTTGATGTCCTCCCAGCCGACGAAGTCGACCTTGACCTCGACGCCGGTTTCCTTGGTGAACTTGGCGGCGTTGGCGCGGAACACGTCCTCGTCGGCCTGCACGAAGCGCACCGGGCGCAGCATCTTCAGGCTTGCACCCTTCTCGATGGCATATTTCGGCGCCGGAACGTCGGCGGCCTTGATGTTGGAAGTTTGCGCATTCGCCCCGGTTACCGCCAGCGCGGCAGCGGAGACGCCCAACGCCAGCGCATCGCGGCGCGTGATCTCATTCGACATTGTTTCTCTCCCTTGTTCTCGTTCCCGGCGTTGGTTCGCCGGTGAGCTGTTTGCGGTACTGAGGTCCGCCGACCGGTTCCCGCGTTGGGTGATCATGCCCAATCGCGCGGACACGATCACGATCAATTCGAATGATCGGGATCATGCCAGCATGATCGCCGATCACGGCTATCCTCGTCAGCTGTTCGGACCGCGATCCATGCTGACGGGTTGCCAGCGGCGGAGCGCGGTATTCTGCAGCACCGACGGGTTGACGCAGCTTACCGGCCACATGCCCTGCAGGACCAGTGACAATTCGTAGCCCACCCGCCGCTTGCGCGCCTCGTCAAAACGTGCCGAGGCCGAGGCGACGTGCGCCGTCAGCGTCACGTTCTCCATCCGCAGCATCGGATTGTTGTGCGACGGCGGCTCCGTCTCCAGCACGTCGAGCGCGGCATGCGCGATCCAGCCTTCCTGCAGCGCCTTGATCAGCGCTACTTCGTCCACGGTGGCGCCGCGGCCCGTGTTGATGAAGGTTGCCCCCTTCTTCATCTGCTTGAAGTGCTTCTCGCCGAGCATGTGGTGCACTTCGGGGCGCGCCGGCGCATGCATGGAGATGAAGTCGGATTGCGACAGCACTTCGGAGAGCGTCGCCGGCACCACGCCGTGATCGTAGATCAGCGTCTCCTGGATGAAGGGATCGAACGCCATCATCCGCAAGCCGAACGGCGCGGCGCGCTTGGCCACCGCGCGCGCGACGCGGCCGAAGGAGATGAAGCCGAGCGTCTGGCCCATCAGCCGCGGAATTTTCAGCAGTTGCGGCCGGCCCTCCTTCCAGCGCCCATCGCGCACCATCTTGTCCTGCTCGACCAGGCGTCGGAAGCCTGACAGAAGCAGCATCATGGCGTGATCGGCGACCTCCTCGATGAAGGTATCGGGCACGTTGGTGACGGGGATGCCGCGGGCGGTCGCGGCCTTGACGTCCACGCTGTCGACACCGACGGTGCCGAGCGTGATCACCTTGCAGCTCTCCAGCGCGTCGATGACCGCTTTCGATATCGGCATGCCCTTGGCGTAGATCGCGTCGGCATTCTTCGCCGCCGCGATGAATTCGGCCTCGTTGGCCGGCGCCTCGATGATCTCGGCCCCGATCGGGTCGAGCGCCTCCCGCTCAAGATCGTAGCCGCCGCCGGCGACGGTGAAACTCGCGCCCTTCGGCGTCAGCACCCTGTATTTCGGCATCTTTCTCTCCCGATTTGACCCGTCGGTGTTGGTTGTGGTGCGGCTGTCATCAGCCGCCGGTTTTCTGCAATTACCGGTTGCCGTATTTGAGAAAATCTCTTTTCCCGCGTCCGGACTAGTACGGGTATCTCCGTAAGGAACCGCTTAAGGGTCTCACGATACCGTAGAGCGAATCAATCCGCCAACCGCCTCCTACTGCGCCTATTTTCCGGAGAATCCCCCGTGAAGCTGTCGAACATGAAGATCACCCCCAAACTGGGTATTTTGGTGGGCGTGGCCCTCCTTGGCCTCTGCCTGGCGGGGGTCCTGGCCGGCTTTCTGATGAAGCGCGAGATGGTCAATGCGCGCGTCGATCAGGCCAAGGCGATGGTCGAGATGGCGAAGAACATGGCGGCAGGCCTGAAGAAGCAGGTCGACGCCGGCGAAATGAAGAAGGAGCAGGCCCGCGCCGAGTTCGGCAAGCGCGCCAACTCCATGACCTACGACAAGGGCGCGGGCTATCTGTTCGGCACCGGCTATGACGGGATCACCGTGCTGGCGCCCAACCCGCAGCAGATCGGCCAGAACCGCATGGACGTCGTCACCAACGGCCGCAGGCTCTCGGTCGAATTGATGGAAGGCGTCAAGAAGAACGGCGAAATCCTGCTCTACTACGAATATGTGAAGCCCGGCGACGGAGAACGCCGATCCGCAAGCTCGGCTATGCGACCGATCTGCCCGGCTTCGACATGTATGTCGGCACCGGCGCCTATCTCGACGACATCGACGCCAAGATGGCCCCGATCGCCTGGCTGCTCGCGCTTCGCCGTGCTCGGCATCGCCATCATCTGCGGCAGCATCGCCTGGATGATCGGCCGCAGCATCAGTAAGCCGCTTGGCCAGCTCGGCGCACGCATGCAGGCGCTGGCCGAAGGCAAGCTGGAGGGCGACATCCCCGGCATCGGCCGTGGCGACGAGGTCGGCGCGATGGCCGCGACCGTCCAGATCTTCAAGGACAATGCGGTCCGCATCCGCGGGCTGGAGCAGGCTGAGGCCGAGAACCAGAAGCGCGTGGCGGCCGAACGCCGCTCGGCGATGGAAAGCCTCGCCAACGACTTCGAGCGCTCCGTCAGCGGCATCGTCCGTTCGGTCTCCTCGGCCGCGACCGGCATGCAGGACACCGCGCAGTCGATGACGTCGACCGCCAGCGATGCCAGCGCCCGCGCCGCCACGGTGAGCGCGGCTTCCGAAAGCGCCTCCAACAATGTCGGCACAGTCGCCTCCGCTGCGGAAGAGCTGTCCAGCTCGGTTGCGGAAATCTCCCGCCAGGTGTCGCGCTCCAGCGAGATCGCCAGCCAGGCCGTGCAGGACGCCCAGCGCACCAACGGCATCGTGCAGGCGCTCTCCACCGGCGCCGAGAAGATCGGCGAGGTGGTGAAGCTGATCCACAGCATCGCTGCGCAAACCAACCTGCTGGCGCTCAACGCCACCATCGAGGCGGCGCGCGCCGGCGAATCCGGCCGCGGCTTCGCGGTGGTCGCCTCCGAAGTGAAGGCGCTGGCCAACCAGACCGCGAAGGCGACCGAAGAAATCTCCGCCCAGGTCGCGGCGATGCAGGCTTCCACCAGCGACGCGGTGGCCTCGATCGGCGGCATCGGCGAGACCATCGCCAAGATGAGCGAGATCACGGCCTCGATTTCGACCTCGATCGACCAGCAGGGCGATGCGACCCGCGAGATCGCGCGCAACATCCAGCAGGTGGCGGCCGGCTCCAACGAGATCAATGCCAACATCGGCAGCGTCACCACGGCGGCCGCGGCCACCGGCAAGGCGGCGTCCGACGTGCTCGGCAACGCCAAGGAGCTCGACAATCAGTCCGGCATGCTGCGCAACGCCGTCGACCAGTTCCTCGCCAAGGTCCGCGCCGCGTAAGGCTTCGCGGCACCGGCTACCAATGCAAATGCCCGGCCTCGCGGCCGGGCATTCTTGTTTACGTCGTCATTGCGACGCAGGAGTCTACTGCTTCTCGATCCCGGCGTCCGTGATCAGCTTCTCCCACAGCACCAGCTGATCCTTCAGAAACTTCTCGAACTCCTCCGGCGTCTGCGAGAACGCTTCCATGCCGCGCTCGGCGAGCTGCGCCTTGATCTCCGGCCGCTCGACGATCTTGCGGATTTCCGCGTTCAGCTTGGTCACCATCTCCTTCGGCATCCCGGCCGGGCCGAAATAGCCCTGCCAGGAGCGTGATGTCGAAACCCTTGACCGTCTCGTCCATGGTCGGCAGCTCCGGCAGCAGCGCCGATTTCTGCTTGGTGGTGACCGCCAGCATCTTCAGCGCCTTGCCCTTGACGTGCGGCAGCCCGGTCAGCACGTCGACGAACATCATGGAGACGCGGCCGGCAATGACGTCGGTCAGCGCCGGCGGGGAGCTCTTGTAGGGCACATGCAGCAGGTCGATGCCGGCAAGCCGCGCGAAGGTGGCGCCGGAGACGATCGCCGACGAAGAACCGCTGGCGTAGGAGTATTTGCCCGGCTCCTTCTTGGCGAGCGCGATCAGCTCGGCGACCGAATTGGCCGGGATTTCCGGATTGATCACCAGCATGAACGGCAGGTCGCCGGTGCGCGCGATCGGCGTGAAATCCTTTTGCGGGTCGTAGCTCAGGGATTTCAGCAGATAGGGATTGGCCGAATGCGTGGTGTTGGTCGTCACGAACAGTGTGTAGCCATCGGCCGGAGAGCGCGCGACGTAGCTCGCCGCGATCGAGCCGTTGGCGCCGGCCTTGTTGTCGATGATCGTGCCGACGCCAAGCGCCGTGCCGAGTTCCTTGGCGATGATGCGCGTGGTGGTGTCGGTGCCGCTGCCGGCTGCGAACGGCAGCACCAGCGTGATGTTGCGGTTGGGGTAGGGCGCCTGCGCCGAGGCGGCCGTGGCCAGCGCCACCGCCATCGGCACAATGGCCGCAACACGCGAAAAATGCTTGAAAAATAAGGTCATACCAGGCTTCTCCCGAAGGCATTTCTTGAGCGATTGGCCGGCAAACTAGCCGGTCCCTGCGCGAAGCGGAAGCCCGTCAGGCGATCCGTCGCAGCGCTGGTTCAGGCCCGCGCCGACGCGCGCCGCGAGGCGATCACGATACCGGCCAACACCAGCGCGTAGCCGATCAGGTGAAACAACTTTAGCCGCTCACCGAGCAGCAGGATCGCCATCGCCGAGCCGAATACCGGCACCAGGTGCAGGAAGGGCGCCGAGCGATTGGGGCCGATCAGCGCGATGCCGCGGTTGAAGAAGAGGTAGGCGAGGGTGGACGGGAAGATCATCACATACAGCAACGTCGCCACCGTCAGCGCATCCGGCTTCAGCGTGACGCCGTGGAAAAATTCCCAGACCGAGAACGGCAGCAGCAGCACGGCGCCGCAGCCGATCGTGAAGGTGATCAGCGAGAGCGCGTGCGTCCTCGGCCGGTACGGCATCAGCGCCGAATAGAGGCCGAAAGCAGAGCACCGCGCCGCCGAACATCAGGTCGCCGCGATTGAAGTGGATGGCGGCGAGCGCGGCGAGATCGCCGCGCAGGATGATGACGAGCACGCCCGATAGCGACAGGATGATGCCGGCGAATTGCGCCAGCGTCAGCCGCACGCCGAACAGCACCAGCGACCACAGTGCGACGAACAGCGGGCCGGACGACTGGATCAAAAGCGCATTGAGCGCCTCGGTGTACTGCAGGGCCCAGTAGGAGATCGCGTTGTTGAAGGCAAAACCGGTCGCCGACAGCGCCAGCACCAGCGGCAGTTTCGCCCGCAGCGCCGGCCAGTCGCGCTTGAGATGCGGCAGCGCGAACGGCAGCAGCATGACAAACGCGCCGATCCAGCGCACGCAGGACAGCGTCATCGGCGGCACGTGACCGGCGACAAAGCGCGCGAGCACGATATTGCCCGCCCAGAACAGCGAGGTCAGGCTGAGCAGCAGATAGGGCTGGTTGTTGAGCCAGCCGAGGGGATTGGCAGCCGGCGCGGGCGCTGGGTTTGTCATCGTGTCAAGGCGAATTAAGGCCGCAGTCGCGGCGAGACAAGCCATCCTGATGCAATGCTACAATGTGCGGAAACAGCAACGGAGCAAATGATGGGCGTCGATCTGCTGAACGTCAAAGGGCTCGAACAAATCGATCACGACGGCCCGATCGTCATGGTCAACCTGATGCGGTTTCGAACACGCTCGCTCGACGGCGATGGTACCGGCTGGGATGCCTATTTGCGCTACAGCGCGCTCACCGTTCCCATGATCAAGGCGCGCGGTGGCACGCTGCTGTGGACCGGCGATGCCAAGGCGGTGGCGCTCGGCGAGGCGGAAGGCAACCAGTGGGACTATCTGGCGCTGGTCTATTACCCCAGCGTCGCGGCCTTCATCGACATGATGACGTCGGCGGACTACGAGACGCGCTGCGACCCGCATCGCACCAACGGCTGCGAGGAGCATGTCATCATTTGCACGAAGGAAGCCTACAGCAAGTTTAGGGGATGACGTGCGGTGGGCAGAGCCGGGCGAGACTTATCCGTCTATCGACGAAGCCGATGTGTTTCGCTACCATCAACTCATCCGACGATTGCCAAATCCTGCAACTACCAGACGGGTCACACTCATGCGCCTACAGCTCGCTTCGATACTCGCAGGCTTCGCCGTGCTCGCGTCCTCGGTCGCGGCTCGCGCCGAGAAGCCGCAGGACGAACTCGCCGCACAGGTGCGTCTTCAGGGCTTTGCCTGCGACAAGGCGCAGGGCGCGGTCCGGGACAAGAAGCGATCGCGGCCGGACTACGCGGTTTGGGTGCTGAAATGCTCGAACGCGGTTTATAGGGTCGGCCGGGCGCCCGACATGGCCGCGAAGGTCGAAGTGATCAGGTGAAGCACCCCGCTATTCCTTCCAGTCTTCCGGCTTGATCATGCTCTCAGCCATGAATCTCGCGACCGCATCCGAATAGGCCTCGAGGCCGATGAAGCTGAAGTGCATGTCGGTCGAGCGCCAGTAGAGCTGCTCCGGGTTCGATCCGAAGCGTTGCTTCATGGTCGCGGTCGCGTTGAAGAACAGGAAGTTCTTCGCGGTGCAGGCCTCGCGCACCATCGAGCTGACCAGATCGTTCCACACCTCGCCCGATGCATCCGGCTTCAAGTGATTGAGGTGGGGATGGAAGATGCACAGCACGCGCGTGTCGTCCCGCGCATAGGCCTTCAGGATCCCGGTGAGCTCGTCGAGGTTCTGGCGGAACACCGCGCGCGCTTCCGGATATTTGCGCTCGATATCGGGGCTGTGGTCCTTCGAATAGGAGAATATCTCGAGGTCGTGGGAACGGTTTGCCTCGATCACGGCTGGGATGCGCACATGGCTGAGCCAGAGCTTTGCCGCCAGCCGGCTCAAATATAGCGTGTGCTGGCGAACCGCCATCAGGCCGAGGCTGCATTCGTGGCCGATCGGCGACACCTTGACGCCGACATTCTCGCCGCGCGCGTTGCGGGTGACGAGCTTCCGGTAGCGCGCAAAATCGTCGAAGAAATCGGTCTCGTCGATGTCGATCACGATGTAGTCGGGACGCACGATCGGCAGCAGCTTCTTGGCCTGCGGCACGAAGATCGACGGCGAATAGGAGGTGTAGCCGGCATTGTGCGTCTTCAGGCAGATGCCGCGCTCCTCCTTGAAATATTTTGCGACGTGGTAGGGCAGCGTGTTCCGGTCGTCATAGCCTTCCATGAAGGAGTCGCCGAGGAACAGCACCGAGGCCGCGCGCTTGCAGCCGCCGAGCAGCGCCGCATCGTCGATGATCCGGACTCCGTTGTTGTCGAAGGCGCGCTGATAGGTCGTCCCGGTCAGGTCGCCATAGATGCAAAGATGCTGGTTCTTCGCCGCCGGCACGTGGTTGAGCGTGTCGGATTCCCAGCTGAGGTCGACATTGGCAAGCTCGAGGTCGTAGAGCGGGCCGAAATATTGCTGAGCCCGCAATCCAAGTTCGAAGATCGCGGCCCAGCAGGTCACGAGCAGGACCGCCTGCCAAAGGAGGCGAAGCGGACTCTTGCTGCGCGCGGGCCCTTTCTCCATTCAGAACTTTCGAACCATATCCGGCGTGATTTCGGCGAGGCTGCGGATGCCCATCAGCGCGAGATCGCGGTCGATCTCGGCCTGCAAGAGCGTAATCGCGCGCTCGACCGCGGGCTGTCCGCCGGCCACCGCCGCATAGAGGAACGGCCGGCCGACAAACACGAAATGCGCGCCCAGCGCCAGGGCCTTGATCACGTCGGTGCCGCGGCGGATGCCGCCGTCGACCATGACCGTCATGCCTTTCGCTTCGGCCGCGATCTCCGGCAGCGTGCGCAAGCCCGCAAAGGTGTAGTCGAGCTGGCGGCCGCCATGGTTGGAGACCAGGACGCCATCGACGCCGCTCTCGCGCGCGATCCTGGCGTCCGCGGGCGAGACCAGTCCTTTCACGACGAGCTTGCCCTTCCAGCGCTTGCGGATCAGCTCGACATGCTTCCAGGCGAGCTGGTCGCGCGCGCCGATATTGCGCATCAGGTTCTTCGACAGCACCGGCGGGCCCTGGTTCGCGTCCATGTTCTCGAAATGCGGCATGCCGTGGTTGGCGAAGGTGCGCGCGAAGGTGCCGAACATCCATCGCGGATGGGTGATGGTGTCCCACGCCACGCGCGGGGTGATCTTGATCGGGGTCTGGAAACCGTTGCGGATGTTGTTCTCGCGGTTCGGCGGCACCGGCACGTCGGCGGTGACCACGAACGTGTCGTAGCCGGCGGCCGCGACGCGATCGACCAGCGGCTCGATTCGCTCCGGCATCCCGGCGAGATAGGCCTGGTACCAGGCGTTGGGGTTTTCCTTGATGACGTCTTCGAGCTTGATCAGCGACGCTGCGCTCAGAATCATCGGCACGTTCAGCGCAGCCGCGGCGCGCGCATAGACGAGGTCGCCGCGATAGGCGCACAGCGCCGAGGAGCCCATCGGCGGAATGCCGAACGGCGAGGCGTAGCTCTTGCCGAACAGCGTCGTGGTCTGGTTGCGCGAGGCGACGTCGTTGAGCACGCGCGGCACAAAACCGTATTCGTCGAGCGCCTTGCGGTTGTCGCGCACGGCCGCGTCGCTCTCGGCGCCGCCGGAGACGTAGCCATAGAGGAATTTCGGCAGGATGCGCCGCGCCGCCGGCTCGAAATCGTCGAGGCAGAGATAGCGCTGCAGATGGCGCGGCACCGCGCTGACGGGGCGGGTCATGGTTGGCGAAGGCGGCGTGAGCGTACCGGTCTTGTCGAGCACGTTGTTGTTTCCGTTGTGAGGGGACGGTCAGCGCCGGGGCGGCGGCGGATACGACTTGCTGATGGTGGCGCTGAGATCGCCGAGCATCTTGCGGGTGTCTGTTATCAGCGTGGCGGATTTCTTGTTGAAGCTTTCGACCAGCTCGCGGAACGAGATCATGGTCGGCAGCAGTTCGCCGCCATACTTGTCGCTGCCGAGGTTCTTCAGGAAGTCGTAGGTCTTGCCAAAACCGTCGTCGACGGAGGCGACGGCCGATTCCGCTTTCGAAATCACGCTGGTGATGCGGTCGCTGCTGCCGGCCAGGGTCGAGGTGAAGGATTCCAGCCCCAGCAGCGTGTCCTTTACCGCGCCCTCGTTGTCGACGATGATCTTGTCGACGTTGCGCAGCGCGACGCGGATCTGTTCCTGCGTGCTGAGCGTGCCGTCCTTGTCGGCGGTGAGCGTCGGGACGCCCTCGGCATCGAGCGGCGGCGGCTGGCCATCGACGCTGCCGCCGGTGAACGAAATCGCGGCGATGCCGGTGAGGCCCTGGAATTCGAGACCGACTTGCGTATCGGCGCGCAGCGGCGTGTTGGGGTCGATCAGCGCCAGCGCGACGACGCGGCGGGGATGGTCGAGCTTCAGCGAGCGCACCTCGCCGACGCGCACGCCGGCGAAGTTGACGCTGGAGCCGCGGCGCAGGCCCGAGGCCGAGCCCTCGAACACCACATGGAACGGCACCAGCTGCTTGGTGCGCGCAAAGCGCTGGTAGCCGATCACGCCGCCGAACGAGGCGCCGATGATCGCCAGCGCGATCGTCCCGATCATCACGTTCTTGGAGCGGAACTTCATGGCCTACCCGGGAGGAAGGTCCCAGACATAGCGGATTTACCGCCCCAAGTCATTCTCAAGTCATTGCTTTCCGGGGCTATTTTGCGGCTTCCGCGACGCCACAAACACCCCGGTCAGGACCAGCGCAAAGCCGACGAAATGAAACAGCTGCGGCCGCTCGCCGAGAAAGGCGATCGACATCACCGTGCCGAACACCGGCACGAGGTGGAAGAAGGGCGCGGCGCGGTTGGCGCCGATCAGCGCCACGCCACGGTTGAAGCAGAGATAGGCGAGCGTGGAAGGAAACACCGCGACATAGAACAGCGTCAGCAGGTTCGCTCCGTTCAGCTCCATCAATGGCCGCGTGTACAGCTCATTGATGAAGAACGGGATCAGGCAGGCCGCGCCGCAGCCGAAGGTGAAGGCGACGAAAGACAGCGGGTGGATCGCCGGGCGTTTCACCGTCAGCACCGAGTAGAGCCCGAAGATCAGCAGCGCCAGCACGAAGATCAGGTCGCCGCGGTTGAAGTTGATGTCCTTCAGGCTGGTGAGATCGCCGCGCAGCATGATGACGAGCACGCCTGTCAGCGACAGCACGATGCCGAGCGCCTGCGCGGCGGTCAGGCGCACGCGAAACAGCACCAGCGACCACATCGCCACGAACAGCGGCGCGGTCGGCTGCAGCAGCAGCGTGTTGATCGCTTGCGTATGCTCGAGCGCCCAGTACTGCATGGTGTTGAAGGCGCCGATGCCGGTGATCGAGAGCACGATCATGATGCCGAGCTTGTCGCGGATCTGCGGCCAGTCCTGCGCGAGATACCGCCAGGCGAACGGCAGGATGATCAGGAAGGCGGCGAACCAGCGCAGGAACGACAGCGTCACCGGCGCGATATGGCCGGCCGCGAGCTTGCCGACCACGGCATTGCCGGCCCAGCACGCCGCCGTGATCGACAGCAGCAGATAAGGCTGGTTGGCGATCCAGCGGATCGGCGAGCGGGCGGCGGTGGTTTCGGTGACGGTCATTGCCCGTGCCAGTGACACGGAATGTCGCCGGCCATCAATGGGGCTGACGCATTGCGTTCACGCCGTCAGCGCATGCGTCACGGCGCCGGCGGCAATCGCGGCGTCGTTGGGATCGATCTCGATCTGCAGGCCGCGCTGGCCGCCATTGACGAACACGGTGGTGTGGGTCAGCGCCGCCTGGTCGATCGCGACGGGAACCTTCTTCCTCTGGCCGAACGGGCTGATGCCGCCGACATGATAGCCGGTGATCCGTTCGGCGTCGGAGGGCGGCATCATCTTCGCGGCCTTGGCGTCCAGCGCGGCGGCGAGCTTCTTCATGCTGATCTCGCAGTCGGCCGGCACGACACAGCAGACCGGGTTGCCGTCGACTTCCACCATCAGCGTCTTCAGCACGCGGTTCGGCTCGACGTCGAGCGCCTCGGCCGCCTGCAGGCCGATATGCTCGGCGCCGGAATCGTAGACATAGGTGTGAAGCTTGAAGGCGATGCCAAGCTTCCTGAGCGCAAGCGTCGCGGGCGTCGTCTTGGGCATGTCAAAAAGCCCCGGGTAGCGCCGGCCCCAGAAATAACCGGCCCAAAGCATGATTCCCGCAATCCGGCCCGCGATCAACTGGAGGAGTCGCCGCGCTGCGGCAGCGGCTCGCGGCAAGCGGTGGACAAGCGGCTCGCGGCCGGCTCCGGCCGCTTGGCAGATTTTCAGGGGATATCAATGGCTTGATGACCCTTTGTTAAGGCCAAAAACCCCTGTTCTTGCTTGCCTGAAAGGCCCGCTTCCTTTATCCGGTGAGGTGCCCGGGCGACCGGCCCCCCGGGCCTCGCGCGCTCGGGCGCGCAAAGCACGCTTCCGGCGAGACGGGGACCTCTTGGTCCGGCAGCCGTGCCTGATCTCTGAAGCTTGAGGATTGGACTTTCGAAATGGCCAATGTTGTCGTCGTCGGCGCCCAGTGGGGTGACGAGGGGAAGGGCAAGATCGTCGACTGGTTATCGGAACAGGCCGACATCGTCGTGCGCTTCCAGGGCGGCCACAATGCCGGCCATACGCTTGTTATCGACGGGGCGACCTACAAGCTCGCGCTGCTGCCCTCGGGCGTGCTGCGCCCGTCCAAGCTTTCCGTGATCGGCAATGGCGTGGTGTTCGATCCGCAGGCATTTCTGGATGAAGTCGAGCGGCTGCAAGGGCAGGGCGTTGCCGTCGGCCCCGAAAATCTGCGCGTCGCCGAGAACGTCACGCTGATCCTGCCGCTGCATCGCGAGCTCGACGCGATGCGCGAGGACGCAAGCGCTGCGACCGCGATCGGCACCACGCGGCGCGGCATCGGGCCGGCCTATGAGGACAAGGTCGGCCGCCGTGCCATCCGCCTGATGGACCTCGCCGACCATCAGACCTTGCCGCACAAGATCGACCGCCTGCTGACGCATCACAACGCGCTGCGCCGTGGCATGAAGCTGCCGGAATTCGATGGCGGTGTGATTCTGAAAGAGCTGATGGCGATGGCGCCGAAGCTGCTGCCCTATGCGGATACGGTGTGGCGGCTGCTCGACATCAAGCGCCGCGAGGGCAAGCGCATCCTGTTCGAGGGCGCGCAGGGCGCGCTGCTCGACGTCGATCACGGCACTTACCCCTACGTCACTTCGTCCAACACGGTGGCGGCCCAGGCGGCGACCGGCACCGGCATGGGCCCCGGCGCGGTCGGCTATGTGCTCGGCATCTGCAAGGCCTATACGACCCGCGTCGGCCAGGGCCCGTTCCCGACCGAGCAGGACAACGAGATCGGCCGCAAGATCGGCGAGCGGGGCCGCGAGTTCGGCACCAACACCGGCCGACCGCGCCGCTGCGGCTGGTTCGACGCGGTGCTGGTGCGGCAGACCGTGCGCACCTCCGGCATCAGCGGGCTGGCGCTGACCAAGCTCGACATCCTCGACGGCTTCGATTCCATTCAGGTCTGCACCGGCTATCGGCTGGACGGCAAGGAAATCGACCATCTGCCGGCCGGCGAGGGCGCGCAGGCCCGGGTCGAGCCGATCTACGAGACCATCGAGGGCTGGAAGGAGCCGACCGCGAATGCCCGTTCATGGGCGGATTTGCCGGCTCAGGCCATTAAATATGTTCGCAGGGTCGAGGAATTGGTGGGATGCCCAATCGCCTTGCTTTCCACCAGCCCCGAACGCGAGGATACTATCCTGGTTCAGAACCCCTTTGAGGCTTAACGGAATGTTACCGGCAAGCCTGCATTGATGAGAGAATGGCTGATTACTACCCGCTGATCGCACGCGCTATCGCCGGCCTGGACCCCCAAGCTCCGGGCGAGAGCCGCCGTGCGCTCTATGAGCGGGCCCGCGCCGCGCTGATCCAGCAGCTGCGCAGCGTCGATCCGCCCTTGAGCGAGTCCGAGATCACCCGCGAGCGCCTGTCGCTGGAGGAGGCGGTCCGCAAGGTCGAATCGGAGGCGGCCCAGCGCGCCCGCGACGCCCGCGGCGGCGGCAGTTCCACCCCGAGCGCCCGGGATTCCTTCCGCCGCGCCACGCCCACCCGGCCCAACGAACCCGCACAGGCGCGCGCCGGCCTCGGCCCGCCCGCGGCCGCCGTCCCCGCCGCCCGCGCAGGGCGAGCGCCCGCGTCCGCCGCCGGTCGCGCCGCGTCCGCAGCCGCCCCCGGCCGCCCAGCCGCAGGTGCCGATGGCCGACCCGCAGTTGCCGCCGCGCGGCGACCGGCCGACCCGCCGCAGTTTTGAGAACACCGCGCCGCCGCCCCCGGTTCCGCAGGCGCCGGGCGTGCGCGGTTTCCGCGACATTACCGCCGACGCCGACGATCTCGGCCGCGCCGCCGCCCAGGCCAACCGCAACGCGCGCAAGACCTTCGCCAGCGTGCCGTCGCCGTCGCCCGAGTTCGACCGGCTCGAGCCGAACATGGAGAACCGCGGCGCCGATCCGGATCAGCCCTATGCCTGGGGCGACGATTCCATGGACGACGCGGATCGCTACACGCCGCAGGCCAGCCGCAGATGCCGACGCCGCCGACGCGCGCGCGCATCGGCTCGGCCGGCGAGCGCGAGCCGAAGCGTCCGCGCACGGCGGCGGCCTTCCCGTTCAAGAGCGCGATCGCGGTCGGCGTGGTGCTGATCCTGGTCGGCGCCGGCATTCTGCTGGGGCAAGTCGCTCGTCAACACCGTCACCAGCCTGTTCAAGTCATCGCCGACCGCGGTGGTGGAAGCGCCCAAGGACTCGCACCGCCGCGCCGACCAGCCGGCCGAAGATTCCCGATCGCGTCGGCCAGCCGTCGTCGTCGGACACGGTCGCCCCGGTCGCGCAGCGCGTCGTGCTCTATGACGAGGATCCGTCCGATCCCAAGGGCAAGCAATATGTCGGATCGGTGATCTGGCGCACCGAACCGGTGAAGGCCTCGGGCAACGCGAAGGCCGACATCGCCGTGCGCGCCGACATCGACATCCCCGACCGCAAGTTCAAGATGACCGTGTCGTTCCGCCGCAATACCGACTCGTCGCTGCCGGCCAGCCACACCGCGGAACTGACCTTCATCCTGCCGCCGGATTTTTCCGGCGGCGGCGTCGGCAACGTGCCGGGCATTTTGATGAAGTCGAACGAGCAGGCGCGCGGCACGCCGCTGTCGGCGCTGGCGGTGAAGGTCACCGACGGCTTCTTCCTGGTTGGCCTCTCCAACGTCG
This sequence comes from uncultured Alphaproteobacteria bacterium, assembly GCA_963726865.1. Taxonomy (GTDB): domain Bacteria; phylum Pseudomonadota; class Alphaproteobacteria; order Rhizobiales; family Xanthobacteraceae; genus Bradyrhizobium. The sequence continues at coordinate 96,759 of CAVSEE010000028.1, forward strand.
ATTCCGAGCGCCAGCGCAATTTGCAGCTCCTCAAGGAGCGCTCCTGGTTCGACGTGCCTCTCGTCTACACCAACCAGCGCCGCGCCATCATCGCCATCGAGAAGGGCGCCCCCGGCGAGCGCGCCTTCAACGAGGCGTTCGGAACGTGGGGCGAGTGAGGGCGGCTTCCGGCAGCGCATGCCCGGGAGTCAAGCCTGTTGAAGCGCGAAAATCCGTCGTATGACAGGGCCGCCTTGGTTGTGTGAGGGGCCGGCATGAAGCGCTATCTGATTTTCGCGGCGGTGGGTCCGTTCATCGGCGGGCTGCTGCTGCTGTTCGTGACGGCCTACCAGTCCGGCTACTGGGAGCAGACCAATCTCGCCGAGGTCGGAAAGCTGTTCCTCGTCTTCGTCAAGTCGCTGCAATACAGCTATCTGTTCGGCATCGTGCCGGCGCTGATGATCGGTTCGATCGACGACATCCTCTACCACGTCAGGCGCATCAAGCCCGCACTGCGCATCGTGCTCATCGGGCTCGTGGCATTCGCCGCCGCGACATTCCTCTACGGCTCGCGCGGCTCGGACAGCGGCGGCTTGCAGCTGGTGCTCTACGGCTTGGTCGGCCTCGTGCCGGGCGTGCTGTCGTCCTGGCTGGCGCATAAGTATGCGGATGAGCAGGCGGTGACGCCGCGGCATAGAAGGTGTCGTCCCGGCGAAGGCCGGGACCCATACGCGTGTCTCGCGATGAGGACTTCGGCCGACGTTCGGCGTGCGTAACCCATCGTGGTTACGGGTCCCGGCTTCGCCGGGACGACAGCGGAGTATGGCGCGGTCGCAACGGCTACGCATTCTCCTTCTCGATCGCCTCGATCACCGCCGCCGTCACGTCGGCCGTCCGCGCCTTGCCGCCGAGGTCGGGCGTGTGGAAGCGCGGATCGGCGGTGACGCGCTCGATCGCCTTCATCAGGCGGCCGCGCGGCGGCGGTCTCGCCGAGATGCTCCAGCATCATCACGGCCGACCAGAAGGTGCCGATCGGATTGGCGATGCCCTTGCCCATGATGTCGAAGGCCGAGCCGTGGATCGGCTCGAACATCGAGGGGAAGGTGCGCTCCGGATTGAGGTTGGCGGTCGGCGCGATGCCGAGCGAGCCGGCCAGCGCCGCGGCGAGGTCGGACAGGATGTCGGCGTGCAGGTTGGTCGCCACCACCGTGTCGATCGACTGCGGCTTGATCACCATGCGCATGGTCATGGCGTCGACCAGCATCTTGTCCCAGGTCACGTCGGGGAATTCCTTCGCGACCTCGACCGCGATCTCGTCCCACATCACCATGGCGTGGCGCTGCGCGTTCGACTTGGTGACGACGGTGAGCAGCTTGCGCGGCCGCGAGCGCGCCAGCTTGAAGGCAAAGCGCATGATGCGCTCGACGCCGGCGCGGGTGAACATGGCGACGTCGGTCGCGACTTCCAGCGGCGAGCCCTGGTGGACGCGGCCGCCGACGCCGGCATATTCGCCTTCCGAATTCTCGCGCACGATCACCCAGTCGAGCTCGCCGCCGTTGACGTGGCGCAGCGGCGAGGTGATGCCCGGCAGCACGCGGGTCGGGCGCACGTTGGCGTACTGGTCGAACGGCTGGCAGATGGCGAGCCGCAGGCCCCACAGCGTGATGTGGTCGGGAATGTCGGGATGCCCGGCCGAGCCGAACAGGATGGCGTCGTGCTTCCTGATCAGGTCGCGGCCGTTCTCCGGCATCATGCGGCCGTGCTTCTTGTAGTACTCGCCGCCCCAGTCGAAGTGATCGACCTTGAAGGCGAAGCTGCCGTCGCGCTTGGCCAGCGCCTGCAGCACCTCGACGCCGGCGGAGACGACTTCGGTGCCGATGCCGTCGCCGGGAATGGCTGCGATCGTGTAGGTCTTCATGTCGGTTTCCTTTAATTGCCCTTGACGCCGGCGGCCTTGATCACCGCATCCCAGCGCTTCACTTCCGATGTGACCTGCGACTTCAGCGCCTCCGGCGTTGCGAGACGATAGCGGCACCGGCTCGGTGCCGAGATCGGCGAAGCGTTCGATCACCTTCGGGTCCTTCAACGCCGCCTGCAGGGCGGCGACGAGCTTGTCGGTCACGTCCTTCGGCAGGCCCTTCGGCGCCCACATCGCATGCCATGCCGTGACTTCGAAGCCGGGCAGGGCGGTGCTGTCCAGCGTCGGCAGGTCCGGCAGCGAGGAGACCTTGGTCTTGGTGGTGACGGCATAACCCTTGATGCGGCCTTCCTTGATCTGGTTGGTGGTGTTGGTGGTCTGGTCGCACATCACGTCGAACTGGCCGCCGAGCAGATCGTTCATCGCCGGGCCCGGTGCCGCGATAGCCGACGCCGACCATCTCCATGTTGAGTTCTTTCATCAGCACCAGCGTGCAGAGATGCGAGGCCGAGCCGATGCCGGCGTGTCCGTAGGTGACCTTCCCCGGCTGGCTGCGGATCCAGTCGATCAGCTCCTTGACGTCCTTCGCCGCCAACCCTGTCTTCGACACCACCGTCATCGGCACGTCGGCAATGCGGCCGATGTGGTCGAAATCGGTCACGGGATTATGCTGCAGATTGTCGTAGAGCGCGGGGTGGGTGGTCTGCGCGATGTGGTAGACGGAAATGGTGTAGCCGTCGGGCGCCGCCTTGGCGACGCGGGCCATGCCGATGGTGCCGCCGGCGCCGCCGATATTCTCCACGATGATGCTCTGCCCGAGCGTCTTGCTCATGGATTCGCGCGATCAGCCGCGCCACCGTGTCGGTCGGCCCGCCCGCCGCGGCCGGCACCACCAGCGTGATCGATTTGGTCGGATAGGCCCTGCGCGGCGGCTGTCTGCGGCGTCAATCGCCACCGCCAGCGCAAGGATGCCTGCCGAAAGCGCAAGCCTGATCGAGCCCATGGGCAACTCCCCAAAATGTTCTTGTCTCGCGTCATTGCCGACGCTCGCCCCGCAGTCTAGGGCCGGCGGGCGGGGGACAATTACCGCCGGATTATACAAAATAATGATATAATAGTGCGCCGCGAGGAAACGCGGCCGGAAGGCGAGGATGGAACTGCATCAGCTGCGCTGCTTTGTCGCTGTCGCGGAAGAGCTGCATTTCGGCAAGGCCGCGCGGCGGCTGGAAATGCTGCCCTCGGCGCTCGGCCGCCAGGTCCGTATGCTCGAGGATGAACTGGGAACGCAACTCGTGCTGCGCACCACGCGGCATGTGATGCTGTCGCAGGACGGCGTCATGTTCCTCGACCATGCCCGTGCGCTGCTGGAAAAGGCCGACGCGCTCGCGCGGCAATTCCGCGACCGCGGCCGCCGCCGCTCGCAGGTGCTGCGCATCGGCGCGATCGATACGGCCGCGGCCGGCCTCATTCCCGATTTGCTCTACGATTTCCGCAAGCACCATGCCGGCATCACCATCGAGCTCGTCGAGGACAAGACCATCCGGTTGCTACCGCGCCTGCTGTTGGGCCGGCTCGACCTCGCCTTCGTCCGCCCGCCCGAGAAGGTCGACAAGCAGATCGACCTGCAAATCCTGTTTCACGAGACGCCGGTCGTCGCCGTGCCCTCGCGGCACAAGCTCGCCTCGCGCAGCCGCCTGTTCGTGGAAACGCTGGCCGATCAGCCCCTGATCGTGCCGGACCGCCGTTCGCGGCCGCACAGCCACGACCTGACGATGAAACTGTTCGAGCGCGCCGGCCTGCGCCCGGCGATCTCGCAGGTCGCCGAGGAGAAGCAAACCATCGTCAACCTCGTCGCCGCCAAGGTGGGCCTGGCCATCGTGCCGCGCTGGACCTCGCGGCTGAAAGTCGCCGGTGTCCGCTTCGTGCCGCTGGTGGTCCGCCAGGCGGACGACATCCGCCTGCTGCCGCTCGCGTCCGCGCGCCTGCGCGGCGCGCCCGATCCGCTGTGCGAGGCCATGCTCGCCGTGCTGAGGCTAAGGTTGCCGCGGTATGCGGCGGGGGCGTGAGGGGGAGGGTCGTTCGGACGCCGTAGGACTTCGATATTAGAGGCTTTTTTGATCGACGAGCGGGTAGAAGCCCGCTTGGTTGGATTTATTAATAAAATTGATGAATTGGGCGCGCGCCCGGGAACCTTCGTCGGATGACTTTGTTTCCTTCCAGTCCAATACCGGACGTACGGCAACTCGGTGGACACCATGAAGAAAATTCTCATAGCGACTGTCACTGTTCTCGCATTCGCTGCGCCTTCCTTCGCGGCTGAAACTGCCAAAACCGTCGGTCAAGCGCCGCCCTCAAGTGCTTCCTCGTTCTACGTGGCTCAAAATACCGGGTCGATGTTGTGTCAAATTGCCGAATTCCCGCGTGGCACCGCTCCTCCTGCCAATGTGAAGATTATCGGTACGGATCATCCGACACGAGAATCAGCGGAAGCAGCTTTAAAGGCTGACAAAACTTGCGTACCAATGAAGTGAGGGTGCGATACGGCGGCGGGATCCACGATCCGACAAAACTACTGACCCGCGCGTAACTTTGTTGCGGCCCCGCCCAATTGGCGGGGTTTTTGTTGGGTGCCTCCATTTTGCAGCACGATCCAGGCAGCCGCGCCTGGTTAGAATACAATTATCTCAAATTGGGACCGACAATTCGCGGCCAGGAGGGCGCTCAGCTGACGCCGCCACCAGATGAATGTCTCCGGTAGTGTCCCTCAGATACGACCGCCACCCAGGCGCTGAGCACTCCGCTGCAACTGGCCAGCCAGTCGAGCAAACCAGCATGACGGCCTGGGACGTACATCTGGCCAAGCTCGAGAATACCGGCATATGCGCATAGCATCGCCACTATCGACCAGGCGGGTCTTTGAGGATAGGCGATGATGACGGCAATTCCAGCGATCAGGTAAGCCGCCACGTGTTCAACCCACGTGTTGAAACCGGTCCTGAAGAGCATCTCCTCTTCCGGGCGACCAGCTGGGTGTCCAGGAAGCGACCGCAAGCCCGATGAGGCATGCCCATGCTAGCAAAAACCTCAGCACAATGGAACGATTTTCATCCGCCCATTATGCACAATGTACCGAAAAACGTCCTTGCCTAAATCGCAAAGTTCGCGGAATTTCCAAGAACTCGAAAGATGGTCACCTGACGCGATTGCTGGTGCACGATGTGTGTCAGTCTAGCTGAACGGACCAGAATCGTTGGCGCAAGCGGAAGAGCGCCTCATAGATGATAGCCTTGATAGTGCGTGCGCATCTGCCACATCCGGCGTTGCGACCAAGGCATTCCCATATCTGCTCGGCATTGCGCGGCAGCTCCTTAGAGGCGCTGACGGCACCGCGAACATCGTAGTCGCTCAGGACGTTGCAGGAACAGACAATCATGAATACCGCAAGCCTGTCGGTGATGCGTTAGCCCATCGATATTTAAGACCGCAGCGGGATGCAAAAGGGAAAGCCGTTTGCAGGTACCGTGTGGAGCGTTTTCTTTCCCATGTTGCGCCACCCGGCGTTGGCGATGCGGAATAGGACGTTGGGGGCCGCAGGCAATTCCGGTTTTTTACCCGCGACGATGTACTGCATTTGGTCAGCGCAGAGATTTGGCTTCGCCACTTTCACGGATGTCGCCCGGTGCGTCTCGCTGACTACTTGCGTGTTATCGCGTGTCCCAAAAACGGAATTGTAACGCCGAACGTACCGATTGACTGAGCGGACGATTGCTATTACGCGGTGCGGCCGAAGCTTGCACCGGAGCACAGTTGCTTCGTGTCCGCGCGAGCGGAAAGCCGTGCGCAGCCGGAATGCGTTGCGAGGAGGCGTGACATTCGCTAGGAGAAACGCCTGATGGCCAATCGAGAACTTGCCAGCCGCTGCCTGACCCGTGCAAAAGCCGATGTCGAGACGTGGCTTGCGCTCCTCGAACAGGGCCAGCTCGCGACTGTCGCTCCGTTCGGGCAGATGTTCATTTACCAGCTGAAGATGCGCGACAAACTTGCCGACAGGGCATTCGCCATCGGCGAATTGTACCGCCTTTACTATCGAAGAGAGGATAGTGAGGGCGCGGTCCCAGTCCCGGCGGATCCTCTGCGCGGGATCCTCTGACGCTGCGACCTCAGCCTGCGGCGCGCTTTCCCGCCAGGGACATGATCCATGCGACGGCGAGTGCCGCACAAAAGATGTAGACGACGTGCTTGAGATAGACGATCTCGATAAGGAGATCATTGCGGTGGAAATAAAATCCGATCCAGATTCCAATTACCGCGACGCCGGCCTTGAGCGCGCCTTCGGTGCTGCGAAACAAAAAAGTCAATGCTCCCAGCGCTGCGGCGTAACCCAGCGCGAACACCGCCACCATCCAGAGACCGCCGCCGGCATATGCCTGCGCCCACGGGCTGTTGGCCATTCCGAAGCTGACACCAGGAAACAGCACGGGTTGCGCGCGCGAATTGAAAGTAGTGACCGAAGCTGCTGTCGATTCCGAAAAGACGCTCCCCCAACGGAAGTCCGGCGAGAATCTGCCCGGCGAGATATCCCTTGTCGGTTCGAAAGTTCCTTCTGACCACCTCGTTGAGCGTCGCCTGGATAACAAACGGCTCCGTCCGGAGTATGAACGTCGTAAACGGAGACTCGAGTTGCGCGTAATTCGCCTCGCTTTCGCTGTGGTACTCGCGCGAATTCAACATTGGAACCTTGTTCGCCTGCTGAAACGTTCCAGCGGCCTTGTCGAGCGCAAGGCGGGTTTCGCAATACGAAGCCGTTAAGTATTTCGCTGGAATCATCAGTTGCTTGATGACGATCAGTGAGCAACCCGCCAGCAGCACGGCCAGGACCAAAACCGCACCCCTTCGCCATCCGCGAAACAGATGCTCACTCGACAGCATGATGACGGCCAACAGCGATATTGCCAAAGCCGCTCTGAAACCGGCGTAAAAATCCGCGATGAAGAAAAGGCACCCTACGAAAAAGATGGCCCCCTGGCGCAATGCGTACGCCGTGGCAACGCAGAAAGGGAGAGAGAGCCAGGCGTAGGAGTACCATTTATCGATTTTTTGCAGAACAATCGATTTATCGAGGCAAAGAAAGTAGACCCCCGTGTGCTGGATCGATACCGCGGCGGCAACGATGACGAAGGCCAGGAGAATGGCGGGCACTTTCGATTCAAAACTTGCTGCATATGGTCCGCGCGGCGGAACCAGGTCGACGATAACGGCGCTCATGGCCAACGCGACGAGAACAATTCCCATTACGCCATAGGTCGCGGCCGCGATCGGTTCGTTGTACAATTCTCCCTGATTGAAGGAGAAATGCATCATTCCGAGGATACCCGGAGCGAAATACACCAGTGACGAGCCGAGAGCTACGGCCAGCGGATCGAGCCGTTTGCGCCAAAGAAAAAACAGGGTGACGGACAGCGCCGCAACCAGGAATGCAATGTGAGCCATCAGTTGAGAAGGAGAGGTATGTAGCCGCCCGCGCCGGCGATCGCCAACAGCAGCACGACAGGAACTACGGACGTGTGAGCAGTTCTGATCTGCGGACCCATGGAGTGCTCTCTGGTCACACCCGATGTACTTTAAAAGGTGGTGTGGCGCAATCTAGCCTCCGCCGGGGCGGTCGTTAGTGGCTGCCTGCCGGCCTCGCGCACCCGAAGGTGCCGCCATTTGCGGGAAAGCCTACGTTGCGGGGGGGCGATATATTCGCTAGGACGAGTGCATATCTGGCTGTTGTTGGGGCGTTGGACATCGATTTGACGCCGGCCCTGATGGCGTGGACACGGATGGATTTTGTCGATCGATTTCAGGTGGGCGCGAGCGACACGATGACGATCCCCGTATCGCAGGCCATGTGCGATGCCTTCGGCAGCCTGTCGGGCGACGATGCGCCGCTCCATACGGACGAGGATTTCGCCAGACGCAACGGTTTTGAAGGGCGTCTGGTGCACGGCGCAATGGTATTTTCGCTGCTGTCCCGCGTGGTCGGGACGCGGTTTCCGGGGCCTCTGAGTCTCTGGCTGAAATGCGACATCGGCTTCAGAAATCCATGCTACGCACCGTCGACGCTGCGCTTCCACGGCACCGTCACCCACCAAAGCGAAGCGATGCGTTCGATATCGCTTGACGTTCGACGTCACTGATGACCGCGAGCGGCAGATCGCCACCGCCAAGACGGTGCATAAGGTGCTGGAACGATGACGGCCCGGAACGATCAGCTGAAATACGACTACATCTGCGGACTTGTCGAGAAGACCTATCCGATCCTGGCGCCGGTATGGCAGGCCGCGAGAGCGCGGTTCGGCGCGGCATGGCTGCGGGAGTTCATCGGAAATATCGAAGCGGTTTACGGCACCGTCGACGTCGGGATCGAGGGCAGGCTCGGCGACGCGCTCGACGGCTACGCCGAGTTCGTCAACGATTCGCTGCGCAACCAGTCGTTCTACGAAAAGCACGGCAGGTACAAGGCGTCGAGCTACGCCGAATGCGTGGACGCCTATTATCACAACGAAGATCACATGATCCGTTGCTATCTGCCCGGCATGTATCTCTCGCATCTGCTCTGGCCGCAGCACTACAACATGCTGTGCGGGTTTCGGGAGAACATGCTGCGGCGGCTGGAGCAGCCCAAACTGTTCTTCGAGGTCGGTGTCGGCTGCGGCATGTATTCCAAGGTGCTGCTCGATTACTTCCCGGAGATCCGCGGCGTCGGCTTCGACATCAGCTCATATTCGCTGAAGTTCACGGAGCGCCTTGTCGGGCTTTTCAATCACGCCAGCCGTTACAAGATCGAGCAGCGCGACATTCGCCACGGCTACAAGGAGCAATGCGACTTCCTTGTCTGTCAGGAAGTGCTCGAGCATCTGGAAAATCCCGAAGAGTTCTGCACCTGGCTGTTCGCGATGATCAAGCCGGGCGGACGGGCCTATATCACCGCCGCACTCAATGCCGCGCATTCCGACCACATCTTCCACTTCCGCGATCCGTTGCAGCTGGAGGAAATGCTGCGCGCCGCCGGTTTTCAGCCGATGTCGCTGCAGGAGGAATTCGCCGCCGGCTACAAGCCGCGAAAGATCACGCCGAGCCTCGCCGGCTATCTGGTGGAACGGCGGGCATGACGGCAACACGTCCACCAGCCATGGCGGATCGCCGACCTTTCGCTTGCCGAGCTGCTCAGGCAGGGCAGGTCGGCGACGCGGGATCAATGCAAGGCCGAGCTGCGCCTCGCCATCCTCGGCGATTGCGCCACGCAGCACTATTCGCAGTGCGTTGCGGCCGCGCTGAAACTGCGGGGGATCTGGCCGGAAATCTACGAGGCGGAGTTCGACAGCATCCAGCAGGAAACCGTCGATCGGGGCGGGCCGCTGTTCCGGCACGCGCCAAAGGCCGTCGTCCTGTTCAATTGCGTTCAGCAGCTCGAAGATCAATTCGCAAGGGCCGCCGACCAGGACGGCTTCGTCGAGCATGTGCTGGTCGAAATGTCGCAGGTCTGGAATTGCCTGCTTGAAGGCGGCGTCGCAACGATCCTCCAGCATAATTTCTGTGTGCCGATGTTCCGGCCGTTCGGCAATTTCTCGGTCGTGAGCCGTCATTCGTTTGTCGACATGGTGATGCGGCTCAATGCCGAACTGGCGGTACGGGCGCAGGCGAACGGCGCGATCCGCATCGTCGATACCGAGGGCCAGGCTTCGCTTCTTCGGCAAGCGGCAATGGCTTGACGAGAGGCTCTGGTGCCACGCCAAGCAGGCGTTGTCGCCACGCTTCCTGCCGCCGCTGGCAAAATCCGTCAGCGACGTTCTCGCCGAGCGGATGGGCCGGTCAGTTAAATGCGTGATCCTCGATCTGGACAACACGCTGTGGGGCGGCATACTGGGCGATGTCGGCTACGACGGCATTGAGGTCGGCGAAGTCTCCGACATCGGACTGGTCTATCATCGGTTCCAGATGGCGCTGCTGCAGCTCAAGCAGCGCGGCGTGATCCTTGCAATCTGCAGCAAGAACGATGAAACCAACGTGCGTCGCGTTCTCGCCGAACACCCGGACATGGTTCTCCGGGAAGCGGATTTTGCCAAAGATATGCGCGAGCTTCGGCGACAAGGTGAGCGCCATCCGCGAGATCCAGCAGGCGCTCAATATCTCGCTCGATTCGATGGTCTTTATCGACGACAGCGCTTTCGAGCGGGATTTCGTGCGGACGGCACTGCCCGAGCATCCAGGTGCCGGACCTGCCGGAAGACCCGGCCGACTTCATTTCGGCGCTGGCCAGGTGGAATCTGTTCGAAGTCGGCAGTTATTCCCCGGAGGATGGCGCCCGCACAGCGTTCTACCAGGCCGATGCCAATCGGCAGGCGCTTCGGGATCAGGCGATCGATCTTCCGGCCTATCTGCGCGCGTTGAACATGGTCGCCGACATCCGGCCGTTCGACGGATTTACGAGGCCACGCGCTGGTCAATTGCTCCAGCGCAGCAACCAGTTCAATCTCACGACCATTCGCTATTCGGAAGCCGAACTCAAGGCGATCGCCGGGACATCCGAATGCGATACCTTTACCCTGCGGCTGCACGATCGCCTCGGCGACAATGGCATCGTGGTGGCCGTGATTGCGCGCGCCAACGGCGAAGAGCTTCGCGTGGACAGCTGGGTCATGAGCTGCCGCGTCCTCGGCCGCCGGGTGGAGCAGGCGACTCTCTGAAATCCTGACCGGGCTTGGCGCGGGCTCGCGGTTGCACGCGTCTGGTCGGCGAGTATCGGGCGACCGCAAAAAATACCATGGTGGCCGGCTTGTATGCCGGACCTGGGCTTCGCTTCCGAACGCCGGGATGGTGGCGCAGAATTCTTCGTCCTGGAGCTGTCGAGCTACCGCCGCCCGGATGATCTTCCGATCGAACTTCGTTTTCACGAGATGCAGGGACTTCCAGATGATGAGCCGCGATCAAATCGTGCGCCAAGCTCAGCTGATCTTCAGGGAAGTCCTGGATAGTCCGGACCTCGTCCTGACTGACGATTTGACGGCTCCCAAGGTTCCGGGCTGGGACTTGCTCAACCACGTCACGTTGGTGATGACTCTCGAGGAGCAATTTGGGGTAAAGTTCACGACGCGCGAAGTGATGGGTTGGCGCAATGTCGGCCAGATGCTTGATTGCCTGGAAACGAAACTGAACAAATAGCGGCACATGAAGGTCGGCCGGGCGGTCCAGCTACCGACGGCCGAAAACCTTCGATTGAAATTCGTTGTTCACGAGACGCAAAGACGGCACCCCAATGTTGAGTTGAGAGCAACTTCTCAGCCAATCACAGGAGATCTTCAGGGACGTCCTGGGTGATCCGAAGCTTGTCCTGACTGACAACACCACCGCCGCCGATGTAGAGGGCTGGGATTTGCTCAATCATGTGACGCTGGTCATGGCGATCGAAGAACATTTCAAAGTCAGATTCGTCACATGGGAAGTGATGAGCTGGAAAACGGTCGGCGAGATGCTCGATTGTCTGGGAACGAAACTGGAGAAATAGCGATGCGGCACGCCGAATTCGCGTAGCGGGTTCCTTCAGGCCTCATTCATTCATGGCGCGAGGCGGTGGCAGGATCGGTATTGACCTCCTTTTTGCCGCGTCCCACGCCAAGGGTCCTCGAGACGGCGTTGCGCAACGCGTTGTCGGCCACGGCGACTATTTTCTTGATCGGTTCGTCGGGACGGCCGGTGAATGAAGTGACATGGAAATATTCGGTCTGGTCCGGCGAAACTTCCGAGAAATAATAGTTCGACACGCAGCATCTGGGCGTGTCCACCGCGACCGGGCTTACCGAATGCCATGACGTCCTGTTGGTCTCCATGACCAGGAGCCGGTTTTGCCGCGACACGATGGTGTAGGGCACCGATCGGTCTTCGTTCCACAGTTCAAAATTGCCGCCGTTCTCGAGTTTCCAGCACGGCGTGACGTAGTAGAGCAGGTTGAGACGACGGTATCTGTCGCGTTTCGCATCATGGCTGTTGTCGATGTGCGGATTGAGGAAATCGTCCTTGAACATCATCGAAAGCCCGCCGGCGTAGAGCGAGGGATCCGGTTCGATTTCATCAAACCCGATGATCTCGGCGATCTTGCGGACCACGGCAGGATCCTGCATCGCATAAGTCAAATCGCCCAGGATCGGCGGGTACTCACTGAGATGAGCCGAGTGCCGTTTCTGCTCGCGAAACGTCTTCCGGCCGACAAATCCCGCGCCGTCCTTTGGAAACGCATCGTAAGCCGCGTCAGCGACGTCGACCGGCAGCAAATCGTCAACATAAAAATGTCTTGTTTGCGTACCAACCGGAGCGAGCCATTGCGCGCGAATATTGCCCGTCTCGGACGACAGGCGATCAAGAATTGATTGCACGATGTCTTTGCGCTGCATGGTGCTTCCTTGCTGCGTCGCGACCCCAGTATACCCCTATCGTAACCTATTGTATTGCAGGTTAGAACCCAGCTAAATTGCCCCAATCGTCAAGGTCGCAACCGTGAACGTCAGCAAGAATACCCTCTATTCGATCGCATTGCTGGCCTCGTCGATCATGGTCGCGCTGTTGCTCGAGCGAGGCAATACTTGCGCGTCAAGAACAGCTCGATGACCAACTACGATATCGAGATGTGGCGCTATGCGCGCGAGCTGAAGGTCAAGAGTTCCGATCCTGCGCTCGATTTCGAGCACCTCAAGAGCAAAACCGCGGTGCTGCAGAACGTCGAAATCCGCCTCAACGAATGGGGCCTGCGCGGCGATCCCGTTCCGGCCGCCAGCCCCGACAAGCGCAGGATCCTTTTCCTCGGCGCCTCGACGACGCTCGGCTGGGGCGTGCGCGAGGAGGACACCGTCGAGAAGCGGCTTGCAGCGATGCTCGCCGCCGCCGGCCAGCCCGCTGAGGTGCTCAATGCCGGGGTCGGCAACTACAATGCCGAGCGATACGTCTCACGCTTTCTCAAGCAGCTCACCGGGCTGAAGCCGACCGATATCGTCGTTCAATATTTCATGCGCGACGCCGAGGATCTTCCGGCGGGCGGAGGCAATTTCCTGCTGCGCCACAGCCAACTCGCGGTGACGCTCTGGATCGCCTATCATCGCCTGTTCGACCGCACCGGCGAGGCCAATCTCGTTGAACGCTACCGCAAGGTCTATGAACCCGATCAGCCCGGCTTCGTCGTGATGCAGCGCGAGCTCAAAAAGCTGGCCGACTATGCCCGGGAGCGCGGAATCCGGCTGTATTTCATGATGACACCCGACGTGCACGACCTGGTCGACTACAAGTTCGACTTCGTCCACGATATCATGCGCAAGATCGCGGAGCGGGACGGCTACGTTTATGTCGACCTGCTGCCGGCGATGACGGGCTTGCGGCCGGAACAGACCTGGGCCATGCCGGGCGATCCGCACCCGGCGCCTTCGGCCACAAACTGATGGCTGACGCGATCTTTCCGATGCTCGCGCAACCAGCCCTGCGCGTTCGCAAATCGAGAAATGAGCGGCAATGCGCATCCGGTCCCGGCAACGCCGTGGCTTTTAGGGTGGGCCGCATAACAGGATGCGGTACGGCTTGTTCGTTCCGAGACGACGTGATCGAACGGCCGTCATGATATTCAGCACGCCGGCATTTTTTCTCTTCTTTGCCATCTATTTCGGATTGCATTTCCTGGTTCCGCGACAGTACCGGCTTGGCCTGATCATCGCCGGCAGCACGTTCTTCTATGCGTGGTGGAAGCTCGAATATCTGTGGATCCCGTTTGTCCTGATGGCGATCGCCTATCTGGGCGGCCGCTGGATCGACGGCACGGATCGACGAGACGGCGCGATGGCGACATACTGCCGTCGCCATCGCCGTGTTGCTGCTGCCGCTCGCCATCTTCAAGTACACCGACTTTTGTCTATCGCGACGTGTTCGGTCCGTTTTTCGGAATCCGCGACGGCCTGCTGAATGTGGCGCTGCCGCTCGGCATATCCTTCATCAGCTTTACGCTGGTGGCCTACCTCGTGGACATCTATCGCGAGGCCTTTTCGTCGAAGCACCGGCCGCAGACGGTTCTGGCCTATGTGCTGTATTTTCCTCACCTGATCGCCGGGCCCATCCTTCGTCCCAACGAACTTATTCCGCAGCTCGAGCAGCCGCGCGCCGCGACGCTGCGCGGCTTTACGGCAGCCGCTGGCGATCTTCACGCTCGGGCTCGTCAAGAAGCTGGTGTTCGCAGACCAGCTCGCGCCGATGGTGACGGCGACCTATGCGCAGGATGTCACGACGAGCGCATTGGCCGCGACGCTCGCCATCGTCGGCTTTGCGGTTCAGGTCTATTGCGATTTCACCGGCTATACCGACATGGCGATCGGACTTGCCGCCATGCTCGGGACCAGGCTGCCGATCAATTTCAGCCGGCCCTTTATCGCGACCTCGATCAGCGATCTCTGGCAGCGCTGGCACATGACCCTGACCCGCTGCCTCGGCGACTACATCTATCTGCCGCTGTCGATGAAGCTGGCGCGCTATGCGGTGCGCCGCCGCCTCGGCAAATGGCCGATGTTCCTGCTGGCGGTCGTGATACCCGTCAACATCACGTTCCTGGTCTCGGGAATATGGCACGGGGCAGGCTGGAATTTTATCGTGTTCGGCATCTTCACCGGCCTTGCGATGACGGTGGAGTTTGCCTGGCGCCGGGCGGCGATGCCGCAATTGCCCGGCGTCGCTCGGCATGGCTTCTGACCATGCTGGCCTTTCTGGTCAGCCTCTGCTTCTTCCGCGCCCGCACGCCGGACAAGGCTGTCGACATGATGGTGGCATCGGTCGCGGGCAGTTGGAGCGAGGTCGGGCCGTTCCTCGCCCACAACATCTTTCCGATTCTCCTGATCGTCGTGTTCGCGGCATTTCACCGCTTCGACGACCACCGTCTGGTCAGGCTCGCGGTACGCCGCGCGCGGCCGGAATTTGTCTGGGCCACCATGCTGTTCGGCTGGATCATCGCCATCGCGCGTGAGCCAGGGAAATTCCGGCGCTTTCGTCTATTTCGATTTCTGAGGAAGGCCGCGGCGAAAGCGCCGCTCAGGGCTGCTTGGCAAAAGCGCCTTCGAGCCTTTCGGCAATGCGTTCCGCCACGAACCGGTGGCCTGCAACGGCGAGATGGCTGCCGATCGGATAATAAAAGCCGTTGAGATTTCGGCAGGGCCGAAATCGGCTGATGCAGATCCAGCAAATCGTAGTTCGAATCCTTCAGGACGGCGCGAATGCGTTTCGTCAGTTCGTCTTCCTTGCCGTGAAGCTGCTCGCGAATTCGGAAACAGCACGATCAGAACCTTGCGTCCCGGCCGGTCGGTTTCGCGGAGTGCGGCGAGAAGGTCGGCGATACTGTGCTGGGCCACGAGCAGGTCATGCGAGTGGTCATATTCCATGGCGCGCATGATCTGCAGGAGCCGCCAGGCGCCATAGGTTGTGCTTTCCCATAGCGCCCTGAACGGACCCGGCGGGCGCTCCGTGAAATAAGGAAGGCTGTCCAGTTCGGTCAGCCCGCGCACGGCGTTGAACGATCCCAGCGCGACGACGATTGCATCTTCGTCCGCATAATCCCTGTAGCGAATCCGTGCGGACATGTTGTCGACGCCGTACGCATTGACGCCGGCGTTGCCGCACGTGAAGTTGCGGTGGATCGTCTTCTCCAGGCGTTCGCAGACGACGCTCGAGAACAGATCCTTGTCGTCGATATAACTTCCGCCCCAAGTCGCGCTGGCGCCGATGAAGAGAATTTTGCCATCCGCAGGCGCGGTCCAGTCCTTCAGGCCGCGCAGGCCCTTGCTGTCCAGCGTGATCGCGGCGCCGTGCGGACCCACTTGCTTCTGGTTGGGTTTCGGCGCGAAGCGATATCCGGATTCGGCGTTGAACAGGATCGGGTTCCCGAGCCCGATGAAGCGGAGATAGGCCTCGGCAAGAACGACCGGGGCGGCCAGCATCGCCAGAATGATGATCCAGAAAAAGAAGCGCGCTGGCCTGGACATTGTGGTCAGGGATGCGTGGTCCGACAAGACGATACCCAGATGGAGTTTTGCGGGTCCATGACGATCATTCGCGGGTGCGCCGCGATCACATTACCGCAGGGCTCGGAGCGGCCCCTTCTGCCATGGATTAGGCAATGTTGCACTATCAAAGTTCCAGATCGGGTGTGCTCTGCTATATTTGCCGCGGGCGGGACCTTGCGCCTGCCCGACCAAGAGATCTGGTGCAGACTGGAATGAACGCGACAGCCGCTGCCATCGTTCGCCGATTGCCTTCCATCAGGAAGGTTTGGCTGAACGTGCATCTTTGGCTCGGTCTGACCGCCGGGCTCGTGCTTTCGCTGATTGGGTTGAGCGGTTCGTTCCTGGTGTTCTACGGCCCGGCGCTGGAGGTGGAACTGGGTCGTAACCTCTTTCACGTCGAAGGCAAGCCCGCTCACCGCGCCGCCGTGGATAAATGGATCGCCAGTGCCTATCGCACCTACAGCGACATCGGCACGCTCAACTTCGTGATGGGGCCCGGATTTGGCCAGGGCGGTGGCGACACCGCCAATCTCGGCACCACCGATCCGGAAAGCAAGCGGCTGATCGTGACCATCGATCCCATTACCGGAAAGACTTTCGGGAAGTTCGTCTGGGAAGAAACCTACACGACCTGGATTCTCAGGTTTCACGCGCGCCTGACGAATTCATTCCCGATGGGGCACGAGGTCGTCGTGTGGCTAGGTGTGATCATGCTCGTCTCGATGGCGACCGGCCTTTACCTGTGGTGGCCGCGGAACGGCAACTGGTATGCCGCGCTGACGTTCAAGCGTGGCGCCGGCGCAAGGCGGCGGTTGCTCGACCTTCACAACGTGTTCGCGATCTATCTGTTCGTGCCACTGCTCGTGCTGGGCGTAACGGGGATCTATCTCATCAAGCCGAATTGGATCGATCCGCTGGTCCCGTCCGTGGAGCGAACGCCGGATTCCGCCGCGCTTGCGCGCGCCGCCAAGCCCGGGTCCTGCGCGGCGCGCACGACGCCCGGGCAGGCCGTCAACCTCGCACAAGATCGCTTTCCCGAAGCCAGGTTCGCGCTGGTCGGCATTCCAGCCGATCCAAAGCAGCCCTATGTAGTGCAACTGGCGTCGGCGCACAATCTGCACGACAAGGGGCAGACGCGGGTCTATGTCGATCGCGAATGTCCGGTCATCCTGACGACGATCGACGGCGAGGTCCGCATCGCGATGGAAACCCTCAAGGCCGTCGGTGTCTCCCCTGCATCGAACCTGATGTTGGGTCCATTCGGTTCGGCCATGGTATTTCTGGCCGGCATTCTGCTCCCGTTTCGTTCGTGACCGGCTGCTGCTGTGGCTGCAAAGAGGAAGAATCGAAAAGTCGTTCTCCGGGATCGGTACCGCGGGTGAGCGCGCGAGCGGGCATTGCGGCCCAGGAGTCTAAACCGGTCACATGCTCTTCAGTTCATCGCCATTCTTCCTGTTCTTTGCGGGCTATCTGCTGCTTCATCTGATCGTTCCGGCCCGGCAACGGATTGCGCTTGTTGTCGTCGGCAGCACGTTCTTCTACGGCTACTGGAATCCCTGGTACGTCTGGTTGCCGTACCTGCTCGTTGTCGATCGGGTTTTTCGGGGCACTCTGGCAACAGCGCGCGGGCGATGCCGCAGCGCATCGATGGCGCGTAACGCTGGTCGTTGCGGCGGTGCTGGCGCCGCTTGTCGTGATCAAGTACACCAACTTTGTTTATCGGGATGTTCTCGGACTTTTCATCGGTGACCGCGGGCTCGCTGGTCTCCTGGACGTTTCCGCTTGGCATCTCGTTCATCACGTTCACGATGATTGCCTATGTGGTGGATGTCTATCGCGGGATGTATCCGGTCGAGAAAAGCCCCGGCTTGCTGTCGGGCCTCGTTCTGTTTTTCCCGCATTTGATCGCAGGCCCGATCCTCCGCCCACACGATCTGCTGCCCCAACTCGCGAACCCGCAGCCCGCATGGCGCGGCTTCGGCATCCGGTTTGTCTACGGATTTGCGATTTTTACCCTTGGCTTGTTCAAGAAGACGGTGGTGGCGGACACGCTGAGTGAAACCGTCCGAACGGTTTACGAAGGCGCGGGCTCAGGACTCAATGCGGTCGATTACCTCCTGGCCTGGTACGGGTTTTGCGTGCAGATCTATTGTGATTTCAGCGGTTATACCGACATGGCTATCGGCGTTGCGATCATCCTCGGCGTTCGCCTGCCGATCAATTTCAGGCAGCCATTTGCCGCAACGTCGATCGTCGAATTCTGGCGGCGCTGGCATATCACGCTCACGAACTGGCTGAGAGACTATATTTATATTCCCCTCGGAGGAAACCGCTCGGGTTCGACGCTTCAATTTCGCAACGTCATCGTCACGCTCGGTCTAAGCGGTCTTTGGCATGGTGCGAACTGGAATTTCGTCGTCTGGGGACTGGTGCACGGCATGGCCATTGCGTTCAATCAGCGGCTTGGACGGTCAAAAGTGTGGTCCGGCATGCCCGATTGGCTGAAGATATTCGTTACGTTTCATTTTGTCTGCATCGCCTTTATCCTGTTCCGTTCCCCGGACCTTTCGACGGCTGTCAGGGTGATGGCTGGTCCTTTCCTCGCTCCGCTATGCAAGTTCGACGTTTTTATTTCGGTTCATATGTTCGAGTTGATGTTGTTGTGTGCATTTTTTGCGACCCACCGATGGGACAGCCACCGTTCGGTCCGACGCAGCGTACGCAGGCTGCCTGCCATCGTGCTTTGGCCGGTTTTAGCGATCGTGTGGATCTTTTCGATCTCGGTGAGCCAAGACAATTCGTCGAAGTTCATCTATTTTGATTTTTAGAAACCGCCGGAAGCGCACATGACCAATTCGAGATTACCCATGGGATGGCGGCGGGCAGGGATGGCGTTCGCGCTGGTGGCTGCCGCCTTGATCGTCATAGAGGTCAGCTCTTTTGGAGTTCTGAGACTATTGACGCTTCGTGCAAGGACGGTTCCGAAGCCGGAAGCGTCCCTGCCGTTCTACAAAGACGCGCCCTGGGGCGTCACCTATTGGCGCGAGCACGCGAGGTTTCTCGAAAGCTGGTTTGAGTCCTATCCTTACGGGCTCTGGCGACAACGGCCGTTTATGGGCGAGTTCACGAACAACAATGAGAGAGGCGAGCGGCGTACACATAACTCGGATTGCAGCGGAGACGCGCCGACGATCTACGTCTACGGGGGCTCGACCGTGTGGGGACAGGGCTCTCCGGATTGGCAGACTATTCCATCCGAACTCGCAAAGCGCTTTGCCGACGATGGCAGGGTCGTTTGTGTCGTAAATCGAGGCAGTGACGCCTGGAGTTCCAACGAAAGCCTGATCGATTTGATCCTCGAGCTCAGGCGACGCGACGGACACCGTCCCGATTACGTTGTTTTTCTGGATAGCTGCAACGACGTTACGACACCGTTTGTGATCAGAAAAGGCATAGACTCGCCGTACACCCCCATGAAGAAAGAGTGGCTCGATGCATTGGCGTCGATGCATCTGGGAAGTTTTGCGTACTTGACCGGTACCAATACCTGGACGCTGGCCAACAAATTGGCCGACCGCCTCAAGAAGCGTGACACATTCCCGGTTCCACCCGATGCCGATCGCATCGGCCGCGCGGTCTTTGATCGCTACGTTCAAAACATCAAGATGGTGGGTGCGTTGTCGGATGGCCTCGGGTTCAAATACGATTTCTTCTGGCTTCCGATGCCGGCCACCGAGAGCGACCCGCCGGTGATTCACGCGGCGGTAAAGATCATGCGACCGCTGATCGGTGGCGCCAGTGTCGATCATCTGCATGATTTGACGCGACCTCTACGGATCGAGCCTGAGGATCGATCTGTGTCATGTCGTTCCGGAAGCCAATCGGCTGATCTTCGGAAGGGTCTACGACGTGATCAAGGGCAAGGTCGCGGCCAGGCCAAAGTAAATGTTGCCGATTTCGCGAAACCGCGAGCCCCCGCGCGGCTTTGGCGGTGAGGCCGAGCGGGCCGGTGCGGTGCATTGCAGCACTGGCGGGCAAACCGGTAGTGGGGTATCTTCCCGCAAGCATCACTTGGGGCCTCGTCAAGGTGAACCGCGCTCGACTTGTCAGATACTCGCTTTACGTCGGGGCGGCGGCTATCGTCGCAGCGCCCGCCGTTTGGCTCGAGTGGCAGGCCATCTCGGATCTCTGGTTCCGGGCGCTCGGCTGGGCCGAGGCCAATTGGCATCGCGCCTTCATCGGCGGCGGCCGGCTGCTGACCTATTACCTCGTCTTCATGGCTATCGAGGTCCTGTTCCTCAACTGGGAGAAGACCACGATATTCATCGTGCTGGTCCGGCGCAAACTGTCGGCGATGACCGACGTGCTCGGCGTGATCGTCTCCTTCACCCCCGGCCTGAAGACCGCGCGCGAATACGGTTTCACGCTGGGCCTCGCGTTCGTGGCCGTGAAGCTCGGCGACGTCGCCGCCGACGGTCTCGGCTGGTACCGCTGGGAGTTGCCGACGGAAGGTGTTCTGGCGGTCAGCGGCGGCTTCGTCGTCTACTATCTGATTTCGACATTCGTTCAGTACTGGCTGCATCGGCTGCAGCACTGGCGCTGGTTCTGGCAATTGCATCGGCTGCATCACTCGGCGACCGAGTTCAACCTGCTGACCGGGTTTCGCGTCAATCCGGCCGAGGGCGTCACCAATGTGCTGCTCATCGTGTCACCCACGATCTTCCTGAAGATCCCCGACGCCGGTTTGTTCGCCGCCTACATGTTTCGTCTATCAGCTGATCTCGACGGCGCAGCACAGCCAGCTTCCCTGGAACTACGGATGGGTCGGCCAGTGGATCATGGTGTCTCCGCAGAACCATCAGATCCATCATTCGATCGACGAAGAGCACCGCGAAAAGAATTTCTCCGTCTTTCCGGTCTGGGACCGCATGTTCGGCACCTGGTACGCCGGCGAGAAGCGGCCGTCGGGTTACGGAATTGCGGACCCGGCATCGGTCGAGCGGCCGCTGTCGCAATGCGTCCTCGACTCCTGGAATTTCTACCGCGACATCGTGCTCGGCTCCTTCGCCACCATGCGGTCGGCGCTCGAGCGGCTGAGGAGCCCGCGATCATCATCGCAGAAGGCGATTGATACATCGGCCACGATCCCTGCCGAGTAGTGGACTCTGGGACGCGCCGCCGGATGCTCTTCAACTCGTATGAATTCATCTTTCTGTTCATGCCGGCCGCCGTGGCCGGCTTTGCCTTGCTGTCCTCGACGCGTCACAAGGCGGCGCTGTTCTGGCTCACCGTCGCATCGCTGTTCTTCTATGCGTATTGGGACTGGCACTCGCTCTGGATTCTGGTCGCATCGACGCTGTTCAATTTCGCCTGCAGCCTGGCCATTGGGCGATCGGCCGACCCCGTGTCCAAACGCTGGCTGGTGTTCGGCATCGCCGGAAATCTCGTGGCGCTCGGTATCTTCAAATATGCCGGCTTTGCCGTGCAGGCGACCAACGATATTGCCGGCACGCATTTCGCGGTGCCCGACATCACCCTGCCGCTCGGGATTTCATTCTTCACGTTTACGCAGATTGCCTATCTTGTGGACGTCTACTTGCGAGAAACCTCGGACCATGATCCGGTCCGCTACACGCTGTTTGTCAGCTATTTTCCGCATTTGATCGCCGGGCCGATTCTGCATCACAAGCCGATGATGGGACAGCTCGCCGATCCGGCCGTGGCCCGGCTGGAGGCCGACAACTGGATCCTCGGTTTGATCTACTTCTCGATCGGACTGGCCAAGAAGTTGCTGCTGGCCGATCCGCTTGGCGCCATCGCATCGCCCATGTTCCAGACCGCGCAATACGGCGGCGAGCTCTCGGCGGGTGCGGCGTGGATTGCGACCTCTACCTATACGCTTCAGCTCTATTTTGATTTTTCGGGCTATTCCGACATGGCCGTCGGTCTGTCGCTGCTTTTTGGCGTGCGAATTCCGGTAAACTTCCTCTCGCCCCTCAAAGCAACCAGCATCGTCGAACTCTGGCGACGCTGGCATATCTCGCTGATGAATTTTCTTCGCGACTACGTCTACATGCCTCTGTCCATGATGCTGGCGCGCCATGCCGCGCGCCGTCGCCTCGGCAAGTGGCCGATGTTCCTGCTGGCGGTCGTTATTCCCGTGAACGTTACCTTCCTGGTCTCGGGAATATGGCACGGCGCCGGCTGGACCTTCATCGTGTTCGGCATCTTTACCGGCCTTGCGATGACCGTGGAGTCTGCCTGGCGCCGGGCGGCGATGCCGAGATTACCCCTCCTCGCGGCATGGTTTTTGACCATGCTGGTCTTCCTGATCAGCATCGTGTTCTTCAGGTCGGCGGATCTCGCCACCGCGCAGCGGATCCTGACGGCGATGGCCTCGGTTTCATTTCCCGGCGCGGGATCGTGGACCGGCGATCCCAATCTCGCGCTGATCAACTTCAGGCATCTGGTCATGCTGAGCGCGGTCGCAGCGGCGATCGGGTTGTTGGCGCCGAATTCGGTACAAATCGTCGAAACCATCCAGCGGCACCTGGCAAATCGCGAAGTCCTGAGCGTGCGGTTGGTGTCGGTCGCCATGGCCGGATTTGGATTGCTGTTTGCGATCAGTGTCCTGAATCTGGGGAAGGCTAGCGCCTTTCTTTACTTCCGGTTCTAGATATGAACCCGCAGCAATCCGGCACGACGGCAATGCAGCGCGGACTGCGGTATGTGGCGATCTGGGCCTTTTTCGCGTTCCTGCCATTGGCCGCCGTCGCCGCCGTCAACTATGTCGTCGACCCGTTCCAGTTTTTCAGGGTTTCGAAGCCGCCGCGCTTTTCCAATACGATGCAGCGCTATCAGCATCCGGGAGCCATCAGGAACTACCCGTTCGATTCGCTCGTCGTCGGCACATCGTTCGTCGGAAATCTGCAGACCGAATTGTTCAACCGCAGGGAATTCGACTCGGGGCGGGTTCAAAACCTGGCGTTCTATAGTGCGACGCTGCGCGAAGCCGCCAACGTCGTCGATTATGCCGTCAGGACGAAGCCGATCAACACGGTGTATTGGTCGATCGGACGGCAAGCCATCCTGCAGGAGTTTCGCTACAACGAATTTCCGACGTGCATGTACAGCAGGCTGTGGTCCTATTTTCCGTATTGCTACCTGATCAACGTCGACATTTTCTGGGAATCGCTTGCGATCGCCCTCAACCGGCCGGGAATGAGCCAGGCTCAGTGGGCGAACAGCCTTGAGCAGTGGAAGCCAGTTCCGTTTCAATCGTACAGCCGACATGCGCTCACGTGCGAAATCCAGCAAGCGGTGAAGGGAGACGACGTTGCGGCGCTGACCCGCACCGCCAGGGAAACCCTGAATCCGCTTGAAGGACCCGAGATCAGGCGGTTTCGCGAACTCGTGCTGCCGATCGTTCGGGCCAACCGACAGGTTCGCTTCAAGTTCATTTTCACGCCTTTCCAACTCTGGCAGTTCTGGTACAACGCCGCCAAGCGCGACGGGGTCGCGCTCAAGACAGAACTTGCGATGGTTCATACGCTGATCGATGAGCCGAACGTCGAGATTCACGACCTGACCGGCATGGTCTGGTTTACCCACAATCCCGACCGCTATGATTACCGGCATTACGATCTGCAGGGCGCGCGCGACGTCGTCGATGCGCTGGCTTCGGGGACCATGAAGGTCACCTCGCTGCCGCTGCACAAGGAAATGTTGCTGACTGAAATCCAGGCGGGAGGTGACATGGTCGAGGAAGTGGTCAAGAATCCCGTCAAGTGTCCGTGAGCCGCATGACGGCGTGATTTATCGCAGGAGGAAACGATCATGGCAGAACAGAATGCTCCCGCTCCGGTGAGCGCCCGCTGCATCGACCATGTGAATCTCTCGGTGCGCGACCTCGATGCATCCGTCGATTTCTATTGCCGGCTGCTCGGGGTCGAGCTCAAGGAAAGCGGCGAGAATGACGGCCTGCGCTGGTGCATACTCGGGGCAAAGGATCGCTTCTATGTCTGTTTCTTCGAGGTGAAAGGCGGCGTCTACCGGCCGAACGACATTCACGTCAATCACGTGGGCTTCGTCGTCGACGACATGGATGAAACCGTGCGCCGCATCCACGACCTCGGCTTCAAGCTGCAGTTCAACGATGCGCCGGTGCAATGGCCGCGCAGCCGGTCCGCCTATGTCGCCGATCCCGATGGAATCCTGATCGAGTTCACCGAACGGTTCGGCGGCGGGCTCGACTGAAGCTGCGTAGGCAGACAGGCCGTTAGTCGGCGGCGGTGCTTCTTCCCTGAAGCCGACTCAAGACCATCTCCCGCGTTACGGGGGCCGACAGCAGGGCGGCCACCAGCGCCAGTGCTCCGTTAAGCCCGATCCAGATCAGCATGGGAACGCGCGATAGATCCGGCATCACCGCGGCGCCGGCGACAAGCACGGCCGCAGCGCTGCAACCAGGCAGCAGAATCGTGCGATACAGCCACGGCCATGCTTGCCCTGGCAGGACGGTGCGGTGCGTCATCAGGACGAGCACGGGCAGCATCACGGCATTGGCGGCGAGCCACAGCCCGGCGGCGGCGTCCACGCCATAGCGCGGCACCAGCAGGACCAGCGCGGCGAGGTAGGCGACGCAGAGCGTCAAGTTGAGGCGCAGCGCGATCCAGGTGATGCCGTGCGCGAACAGCAGCGAGAACGGCATCGCCATTTCCACGTTCAGCGTGTTGGCCGCGGCGAGCAGCGCCAGCACGACGGAAAGGTCGGCCGCGGTCGGCGCATCGCCCGCGACCAGCGCCGCCACCGGCCCGGCATAGACCGCGAGTAGCGGACCGGCGGCCAGAAAGATTGCCGATGCGGCTTCGGACACTTGGCGATAGCTGCGCGCCAACAGCTCCGTGCGGCCTTCCTCAATCAGCTTCACGAAGTGCGGGAAACTGGCGTTGGTGAAGGGCGGCGCCAGCCGCTGGATCGTCACGGCGACCGTCACCGCCAGGCTGTAGAGGCCGAACAGGTTGAGCGGGAGCAGGGCGGAGAGAATGATCTTGTCGAGCAGCGTCGCGGCCTGCGCGAACGTCACTGCAAGCCAGGTGCCGGTGGTGAATTTCCAGGTCGCGCCGAGCAGGCGGGTGTCGATGCGCGGCCGCTGCGGCGATGATGGCAGCAGGCGCCAGACCACGACGCCGACAACGACCATTTCAAGGATCGATGCCGCGATCTGCGCGGCGAAGAAGATCGAGGGCGCCGATCCGAACGCGAAAAGCAGCGCGAGCGTCAGCAGGCCGCGTAACAACGTTGCCGCGACGATGATGGCATTCGAGAGCACCTGACGTTGCAGGCCGGTCAGGACGCCGTAGTAGAAATTGACCGGAAACTGCAGCGCCAGCACGGCGGCCATCAGCAGCACCGATGCCGTGACCTCGTGAGCGCTCAGCCGCGCGGCCGAAAACCACGACGCCATCCAGGGCGAGGCCAACGCCACTACAAGCCCGAGTAGAACCCCGAGGCCGCCGAGCAGCACCTGCAGCGTGAACACCACCGGCCGCAGGTCGGCGCCGTCTTCCTGGCTTTCCGTCCCACGCCGCGCGACCTCGAGTACGGCGGTCTGGTTCAGCCCGAAATCGAACAACAGGGAAAGGCCGGCTAGCGAGGTATAGAACCCGATCAGGCCGTAGCCTTCGCTGCCGAGCAGGCGGAAGTAGACGATGTTGAAGGCGAGTGCGAACACCAACCGCGCGCCGACGCCGGAAAAATTGGCGACAATGTTGATGGCCTGACGATTAATCATTAGCATTTCATGTGCGGATAAGCCGCTTCGTGCAAGGTCCTTTATGGCATCGCTTACCATCGTCGGGTTCGCCAGCGGAAGCCCGCTCTCGCTGATGGCCATGACCCGCCTTGCCAGGGATCACCGCCTGGCCGCCATTGTCGGACCGCCACGGCGCGGCGGCGTGTTTTGGAAGCTACGCCGCGCAATGCGGCGTTCCGCCGACCCGCTGGCCGGCTTCGGCGTGCCCCTGATCGAGGCCGCCGAGGTCGGGCAGTTCAAGCCCGACATCATCGTGGTGGCATCGTTTCCGCGGATTTCTGCGCGCCGACGTGCTCGCCACCGCCCGCATCGGCACGCTCAACATGCACACCTCGGCGCTGCCCCGCCACCGCGGCGTTGACGGGATTTTCGGCACCTATTGGGACGACGACCGCGATGCTGCGATGACCATCCACTGGATCGACGAACGCATCGACGCCGGCGACATCGCGGCTCAGAAGTCGCTGCCGCTCGCCCGCGGCCGGCCGTCGCGCGAGCTCTACATGGAATTGGCCGGCATCGGCGTCGATTTGCTCGCCGGCGTGCTCGATCGGGTTTCGCGCGGTGACATCCCGCGACGTCAGCAGGACGAAAGCCGGGCCACCTACCGGTCCGCTGCCGATATCGCCCGCGTCCGCATCCCGTTCGCGCAATGGCCGGCCGAGCGTGTCTGGCATGTCTTGAGCGGTCTCGGCGATCAACGCACCGGCCTTGTTGACGATGCCGCCGGACAGCCGCTGCCGCACGGTCGAGCTACGAATTATCGCCTGACCGGCGAGGTCGAGCCCGGCCGTGTGGTTGTCACGACTGCAGGTTTCGAGCTTCATTGCAGCGACGGCATCGTCACGGTCGAACGGCGCGCGTAGTAGTTCGCTAATTCCCGCCAACGCGTTTCGGCTGAAACACGAAAGCCGAGTAGGAGCGACCGTTGGTGTTAGGGTCGCTGTTGTCTGATGTCGACAAGCTCACGCCGTGGCCCGACTGCAGGTAGCGTCCCGCGCCCGTCTTGACGATATCAGGCAATGCCGTACGCGGCGGACCAAGCAGCCTGTCGCCCTCGCAGAGGATGAGCTGTGATCCCGCGGTTGCGCCGGATGGTGCAGCGAGCTCGGGCAAATTCCATAAATAGGAATAGCCGTCGCCTTTCTGGAGCGGCGTGGTCGGCCGCCACACGCTGGTTGCCGGCGGATGGCTGCAGATATCGACGGGAATGCCGGAAAGCCGCGCGGCATTGCCGCCGAGTCTCGGCAGCAGGTCGTCGAAGCCCAGAATCGAGGCCAGCCTCGCATTGAGCGCAGCCGGAAAGTCGCGCCGCAGGTGCCGTCTGTCGCGGTACAGGAATTGCTCGTCGAGATAGGTGAGGCAGTCGCCGGTTTTGCAAAGTGCCGCGGACAGCGACAAACTGAAAACATCGCGACTGTTTGCCGCTAATTGATCGAACAGTCTCGTGATCTCGGTCTGGGTGCGGACGTTTTCCTTCGGGATCGACGTCACCGGCATCTTGCAGACGGTGCCGGCATTGCGCCATAGCCTCGTGAACGTCACGGCGGCGCAGGCGACCGGCTCCGTCTCGAAGGTCGGGATGTCGCTGATCAGCACGACTTTCCGGCCGAGCGCCGTGATCTCCTCAACCGCGGGCCTCATCTCCTCGCGCATCAGATCGAGCCCGTGCGCGATGCTGGTCGGCTCGTCGGTGGCCTGCAGCCGGTCCAGATAGCTCGACCACAGCGAGGACAAGATGACGAATTCGATCTCCGGATTTTCGCGGATCAAGCGCAATCCTGCGACGCGGTCGGTCTTGCATCGCGTCGGTTCGCTCCAGGGATTTGCCGTATCGTGCACGCGCTCGCCGAATGGCGCGCTGCAGCCGAAGAAAAGCGCAATCGACCGATCGGTCCTCTTGCCGGCTTCGTGGAGGTAGGGAAGCAAGTGCAGCGCGTTGCTGTCACCCCACAACAGGCCGCGTGCGGGCGCGACGTTCCAGTCGGCGCCGACCGCGCAGGAAAGATTGAGGCCGAGCGCAAAGTGCGGACACTGGTAATTCCACATCGCCATCCGGTCGCCGAGGTTGGCCACGTAGGGATCGCGGCTCGGCACGCCCTGTTTCGCAGCGATCGACCAGCCCATGGCGGCCACCAGCGCCGCCGCAACGAGGCTAACCGAGATGACCCGCAACGGCGCAGTGCGGCGTCGGCGGAACGGCTGCTCGACGAACCTCCAGGATAATCCGCCGATCACGATGCTGGCGATTGCGATGGCAACCGTCGCCGAGGCGGGCAGCTCCGAATTATTGTACTCCTTGAAATAGACGATGATCGGCCAGTGCCAGAGATAGATCGAATACGACATGAGGCCGATCAGCCGAATCGGCGTGGCGCCAAGCAGACGGTTCGAAGGATTTTTAGGGTCGGCTCCGATGATCAGCATGGCGCCGATCACCGGCGGCAGCGCGTTGAGGCCCGGGAAGGACGATGCGGTCGTCAGCAGGAGTGCGGAAGCCGCGATCACTGCGAGGCCGACCGGCGTCGCGATGGGCTGCAGCCAGCGCGGTGCCGTGACGAACACCAGCACGCCACCGGCAGCAAGCTCCCACAGCCGGGCATGCAGCAGATAGAACGCGGCCTTGGGATCGTTCTGCACGGCCCAGACGCTGACCGGTAGCCCTGCGATCGCCACCACGGTCACGACCGCGGCGAGGCCGCGCCGGCTTCGCCGCAACGCGACCCATGCCAGCACCAGCAGCGCAGGCCAGACGAAATAGAACTGCTCCTCCACCGCCAGCGACCAGGTATGGCGCAGCGGCATCAGCGCGGCGGGCCCGTCGAAATAGCCGGTGTTCCAGTAGAAGAACAGGTTCGACCAGGAGAACGCGGCCGCCACCGCGCTGTCGCCCATCGCCTTGTAGTCGTCGGCCCCGAGCAGCTTCCAGCCGAACACCAATGTGACCGCCAGCATCACCAGCAGCGCGGGCAGGATTCGCCGGCAGCGCCGCGCATAGAAGCCCGCGAACGAAAAGCTGTCGGTCAGGACGCCATCCGCGATGATCCGGGTCATCAGGAACCCGGAAATCACGAAGAAGACGTCGACGCCGATGAAGCCTCCGGAAACGACCGGCAAGTCCAGATGAAACGCGAGGACCAATAAAACCGAAACGGCCCGTAGGCCGTCGATATCGGGGCGGTATCGCTCAGCGGTCGCCCGCGCGTCGTCGTGCGTCACCAGTCCCAGCCCATGCAACGCGATGACCTCCCCATCCGGAGAAGTTTTTCGTAATCAAACTGTGATGGCAAGGCTAAAGTGGGCGGGCCTTGATATGAGCATGCCGGCCTGTAAGGTGCAGCGCGTTTGACCGGTTCCAGGCGCGAAAAGCCGCAAGATAATGACCACGAGGACCCTGGGCTTTCATGTGCGGAATTAGCATTGTTCTCGATCCGCGCAATCCGGGGCGTCTGGTTGAACGGTTGATCGCGATGCATGCGATGATTCCTCATCGCGGTCCCGACGGCGAAGGCTTTCTGGTCGCCGACGCAAATGGCGGCGTGGCCTGCAGCACCGCAGCCGACGTCCTGCACTCCATCGCAGCACCGCGCGCCGGCTTCACGTTCCGGCGCCTGAAGGTCTGCGATCTCAGCGAAGCCGCCGATCAGCCGATGGGGAGCGCCGACCGCAAGACCTGGGTGGTCTTCAACGGCGAGATCTACAATTTCCGCGAACTTCGCGCCGAGCTCGAAGCGCAGGGCCACGTCTTCCGCACCAACGGCGATACCGAGGTCGTGCTCACCGCCTACGCGCAATGGGGTGAGCGATGCTTCAAACGTCTCGATGGCATGTGGGCCATCGCGATTCTCGATCTGAAGCACAATCGCCTGGTGGTTTCCCGCGATCGCTTCGGCATCAAGCCCCTCTACTGGAAGATCGACGAGAGCGGGGCCATGCTGCTCGTTTCCGAGATCAAGCAGATCCTCGCGGCCACCGCGGGCGAGAAACCGAGGGCCAATCGTCCGCTGATTGCGGCGTTCCTGCGCGGGTCCCGCTATCCGACGCTGGAAGAAACCTTCTTCGAAGGTATCCGCTCGGTGCCGCCGGCGACGTGGTGCGAGATCGATCTGGCTTCGCCTTCCGCGCCGCGTTTCCAGTCCTATTGGAAGCTCGGCGATTTCAACGCGAAGCAGAACACGCTCTCCTATGACGAAGCCGTCGCTCGCGTCGAAGACCGGTTGGCCGCGGCGGTCACGTCGCATCGGCAGGCCGACGTCAAGGTCGGCGCGCTGCTCTCGGGCGGGCTGGATTTATCGACGCTGGTTGCTTTGGCGCATCGTGGCGGCGCGGCGAAGCTGCCGACCTATTCGCTCGGCTACCGCAATGCCGCGCCGGCCTTTTGCGAAATGCCCTATGTCGACGCCATGACACGGCGCGATGCGATCGAGAACCACGAGACCACGATCGACGCGGCCTGGATCGCCGCCAATACCGATCGCATTCTCTGGGCGCTCGAGGAGCCGCCTCTGGCGATGCCGGCGTTCGCGCAGTATAGAATGTTCGAGTTCTGCCGGGAGCACGGCGCCACCGTGGTCCTGGACGGGCAGGGCGCCGACGAAATCACCGGCGGCTATGCCTATCATCAGCGCGCCTACATCAAGGAGCTGTTGCTGATGCGGCGGCCGCTCGCCGCCTGGTCGGAGTTGCAGGCCATCGCGCGCCGCGAGCGGCGTTCGGCCGTCGCCGTGTTCTACGATTTCTTCCTGAGCCATTACCTGCGCAAGCGCCCGCAATTTCCGTGGATCGCGCCGGCCGGCCCGCGCGACGGCGATCCAGACTTTGCCTTTGCGCGCAGCGACTATGGGCGCGACCCGTCGCTGGCCAACCGGCAGCTTTATTTCGACGTGCGCTGGGGCAATGTGAAGATCGTGCTCGGCTATGGCGACCGCAACGCCATGGCGCATTCGATCGAGGCGCGCGTGCCTTATTTCGATCGCGCGTTTGTCGAACTGCTGTTCTCGCTGCCCGATACGTTCAAGATCGGCCGCGGCGAGCGCAAGCGGGCACTGCGTGATGTGGCGCGGCGCCATGTGCCGCCGGAAATCACCGAACGCGGCGATCGCATGGGCTACGGCACGCCGGACGAGGCCATGATCCGCGGGCCGCTGCGCGACACGATTGCCGATGCGATCAATGATCCGGCGTTCCGCGCCTCGGGATGGATCGTTCCGGATCAGACCGATCGGTTGCTGCGCGATTTCCGCGACGGCAGCCACAACGATTTCCGCGCGATCTGGCGCTTGTTCGTGCTGAGCCGATGGGCGCGAAGGTTTTCGCTCACGGCTTGAAGTCCAGAATGATTCCCCATTCGTGGGGGATCACGAGGCTGTACAGCAGCATCGCCCCCGGCGGAAAAATCAGGATCAACAGGCCGCCCCAGACATAGGCCGGGTTCACCCGTCCGCGCGACATCCAGTCGTGGAAGATTCCGGCGGCCACGAAGAGGTCCTGGATCAGGAAGTGGGCGTAGCGCCCGCCGCGCCCGATCACCGGCAGGCGGTCGGCGACTGCATCGAGCAAGGCGATGGTGGCGAGAAACATCAGCCGCTTGTGGATCTGGGGCTTGCCGCGAAAAAAAGTGCGGCAGCAACGAGTACCGTGAACAGGATGATATCAACATGGGGGACCACGTAGAAGACAAAGGATTGAAACGCGGTCCCGCTGAGCGCCGGCTTGGCGCTGCCATTCCGGTACGTGTCGAGCGAGATTTGCAGGGTGAGCGCGATCATCGCCGCCGCAAGCACCGCGCCCACAACGCCCAGCCGCCGGTGAATGTCAGTCCGGTGCGCGGCGACAAGCGTCGTTTGGGCGATGAACAGCAAGATCCAGCCGCTGAACGCGATTACGTGGGCCTTGACCCAGAGCGAGCTCAGTTGGCCTGCTATGTCGGTTTTCAGGAAACTGGTGGTGAAAGCCAGGATTGCGGTAGCGGCAACCAACCAGGCCATCGCCACGAAGAAAAAGCGGTCGCTCCTCAGCAGCGCGGTCCGGTCGATCGGAAATTCTATCGATAGGCTGTCAGTCGAATTCGGCTTCATGATTGAGCCCGGTCCCGTCTGCTGAACTCGTCGGACAAAAGCCGCGCCGAGCCCACCGGACTTTTGATAAAGCATTCCAGGATCAAAGGAAATGCGGGCAGCCCAAGGTTTGCCTTGCATGTCATCTGTGTTAAACGTGGCGCTTCTGCCACTGGATTGACCCGCCATGTCCGCTAGAAGAGCCTTGAAGGCCGACGATATGATCGAAACCGACGACAGGATCGTCGATCAGGTTCGCAAGAGCCTGAGCCAGTCGTATCTCAATATCATGAGCAAGGCGCTTCACGCCGGCCGGCAGGCGGATGCGGAAGCGCGGGCGGCGAAGCCGAATTCGCCTGGCAACTGAGTCGGACAGCAAGGCGTCGAGGAGCGAGATGATGGCTACTCCTGCGAAGCTGATGGAAGTTTGCGACGACGTTCTCGCGTTCGACGACGTCGTGCGACGGAACGATCCATATCTGCACATCCTGTCGCCGCAGTTCTATAGCGACCAGTTCGCGGACGCGCTGCTGACGTGGATGGAGAACAACCAGGACTGGAACCACCACAACTCGCTGCACTACCAGCAGTACGAACTCGGGTTCACCCGGTTCACCCACTGCAAGGAGATCGAGGGGCTATGGGACGGCAGCGTGCTTGCCGGCATCCGCGATCGCGCGTCGCGCGCCTTCGGTGTGCTGCTCTCCAGCCGGATCAATATTTCCGCGCACAAGATGGTACCGGGTCAGTACGGCTATATCCACACCGACAAGATTCCGCATGAGACGCATCGCGTGGTGGTGACGCTAAATCGCGGACGCGCGGCCGATGCGGGTGGAAATCTGGTGCTGCTCTCCGGGTCCAAGCCGGCCGACGTCGCGGTCGTCCTGAAGCAGATCTCGAACACTGCATGCGGATTCGCGCTCGAACTCAAAGTCGTTTCACGCGATCACCCAGGTCCAGACCGACACCCGTTTCACGGTCATTTACACCTTTCTCTCGGATGCGGTGCTAGACGTTCCAGAATCCGAAATTTTTTACGGCATCGTGAGTTTCTTTCGCTTGGTCCCGTCTCGCAACGAGTATAGGGGTGGGCGTTCGCTCGACCGATGCGCTGTCCTAACGTGGTGAGCTGAATGACTGGTGCCCGGAAAAAGGAGGGCAAGCGCGCGCGTCGCGTCTTGCTCTGTGCAGGCGGCGGATACATCGTCTACTCGCTGCCGCGCATCATCATGCACCTGTTTCATCACTTCGCCGACGACGTGCAGGTCGTGCTGTCGCGTGGCGCCGCGAAGCTGGTCTCCCGGCACTCGGTCGAGGTTGCCAGCCGCAACAAGGTGTTCGTCGAAATGGACGATACCGGAGACGGCATCTACGTCCCCCACATCGAGCTCGGGCGAAACGCTGATCTCATCGTGGTCTATCCGGCGACCGTGAACATCCTCGGCAAGGTCGCCAACGGCATCGCGGACGAATTGATCCCGGCGCTGATCTTCGCCGCCGAGGTGCCGGTGCTGTTCCTGCCGGACACCAACGACGCCATGATCAATCATCCGGCCGTGCAGCGGAACATCGAGCGGTTGCGCGCCGACGGGTATATCGTCCTGCCGAGGATCGAGGGGCCCGAAGTGGCGACGCGCGAACACATGGAGGGGTTGGGCGACACGTTTCCGATCCCGTCGCTGTTTCTGCAGATGTCAGCGGCACTTGCGGACCCCCAGTCGCGGGGCACCGTGCGTCGAACCGGCAAGAAGGACTAGGCGCGCCGATTGCGACAGTCTCGTCGCGTTGACAGACCGGTCCGGGCGCGCCTATTCTCGCCTCGTTGGCGCACATTTTGTCGAGCCGGTTCCTAGGCTTATAGGGCGTTGCGCTTCGCCTGCGCGGTTATCGGTTTTCTGAACGACGGGGTGCCGTGGATGCCTGCCGACGCAGGGTGGCTTCAATACATCTACCACCGGCTCTGGGTCTATTTCATAGACCATCACCTTCTGGGTGTGCCGGCGCTCGCGCTGCTCATCGTCATCGCGCTGATCCTCGCTGAGGCCCTGTTTCGCGACTGGGAAAAGACGACCCTGTATCGCCTGGTGGTCCGGCGCAGCATGTCCGCGAAGATCGATGTCGCCTGGTTTCTGGCGCGCTATGTCGGGATCATCTCGCTCATGGAGATCGTCCTCACGTTCGGCCTGACGATCGGCGGGACGCGATTCGGCAACTACGCCTCGGACCAATTGCACTGGGCGCGGATTACGCTGCCGTCCGACGGCCCGCTGCAGATCCTCTTCTCTTTCGTCGTCTATTGGGTCGCATCCGGTTTCTCGGGCTACTGGATCCACCGCATCTATCACTGGCCGGTGTTTTGGAATGTGCATCGCTTTCATCATGCGGCGCCGGAGCTGAACTTCCTCACCGCGCACCGGGTCCATCCGCTCGAGACGATGACCCAGGTGCTGAATTTCCTGTCGCCGATGATCTTTCTCGAGGTCCCCGAGAGCGTGGTTTTTTTCGCGGTATTCGCGGGCAACTTCATCAATTACTGCCAGCACTCCGAGCTTCCCTGGGAATGGGGCTGGGTGGGACGGTGGATATTCGGAAGCCCGATGGTCCATCAGATCCACCATTCGACGGACGAAGAGCACCGCGATACCAACTTCTGCAATTGCCCACTTTGGGACCACCTGTTCGGCACCTGGTACGACGGCACCAAGAAGCCGACGGCCTACGGCATGGGCGACCCCGGCTACGATTTGCACCCGATCCGGGAGTTCGTGCGCGACAGTTGGAATTTCTACCGCGACCTCGCCGCGTGGCTGACGGCCCCAATTTGGAAGGCGACATCGCTATTATGGGCGAGGGGGCCGCGCAACAGCGAAAACCCCAGCGTCCCGCTGTCGTGAGTAGAGCTTGTGCCGTCCTTTGCGAGGCGAACGGCGACCTACGTTATTGAAATAGTTGGCCTAATGAATGTCTTCGTATCGCCGGCGCATCGCACTGAGACCTGCAAGACACACCCGCGAAGATTGGTCCGTTGTCCCGTGTGCAGGTGCTGCCGAACCTTGCTCGCACCGCCCCCTTTGTGTTAAGTTTTATTCACTGTGGCGTGATAGGTCCCCTGGGCTCTATCGGCGACACTGGGGTATTGGTTCTAAGTATGACTGAACGTTACGTGCGCAATCCGAAGATCGAGGAAGCCCCGTTGGGCAGCGACATCATGCTGTTCGACCCGGCTAAATCGCAATTCTACGTGCTTAACTCTACGATGGCGTATCTGTGGCGGCACTGCGAGGGCGAATTAGATATGGAGGGGATTGTAAAATCCGTTCCGAAGGATTTCGCTTTGTCCGAAGGGGCGCCTGTTGCTGCGGATATGAAGGCGGGTCTCGACGAGCTGCTGGCTCTCGGGATGATCACTAAGGGGTAGTTGTTTAGACTTTGAAAAGGTGACTGCAATGAACAAGCCGATCGACACCAAGAACACCGAAGATCAGGCCCAGACCCTGCCGCGTTACGAAGCGCCGCGTATCCAGGCGATGAGCGAAAAGGAGATCCTGAACTCCTTCCAGATCACCCAGTCGATGGGCAACTGGTGGCAGATCGCTTCCTGCTAACTGGCGACCGCTTCTGAGCGATCCCGGCCTCGGATAGGTCGGTGGGGGCTGACTAGTGCAAAATTCGGGTCCGGCGCGCCCTTGCGGGTTTCCGCAGGGGCGTGGTTGAGGTGTTGATGTGCACATCGGTATGTCCCAGAGTCGCTCGAGCCGCCAGCCCGAGCCGCTCCTTCCGTTAGGGGAGATCATCGCGCAACTTCAGAAGCGCGATTTGACGGTAGTATCCTCGATGCAGGCCGAACTGGCCGATCGCAGGATCACAATCGATTCAGACGACGAGGAATTCGCCGAACTCTTTTTCATGATGTTCGGCGGCACCTCGGGCCCCCCGGGAAGCCCGGGTGCAAGAAATCCGGCGCTGTCGTCGGACATTCATCTTGACATCCATTCCAAGGCCGATCCGGACTACGGCTGGTTCCGGCTGTCCGGTCGCGACACGCTGCCGTTCGACGGCATGGAATTCCAGTTCGGCATCGAACAGGAGCACGGCTTCTTCAAGCTGCTGCCGACCGGCGATTCGGAATGGACCAGCGTGGCGTTCCGCGACTTCGACGTGCCGATGTTCGCCTTCCGCGGCCGCGACTGCATTTTCTCGCGCGGCCCGAAATGGCGGCTCAGTGTCGCCTGGTTCCTGCACTGGCGGCTGCTGCGCATGCGCTCCGACGTGATTTTCTTTCACGCCTCCGCGCTCGGCATCTACGGTGAGGGGACTGTCTTTGTCGGCCCTTCGGGCGGAGGAAAATCAACCACCGCGATGGCGCTCGCGGCGCGGGGGCATAACTTCCTCAGCGATGAAGTCGGCGCCTACGTTCCCGCCACCGGCGAGCTGGTCCCGTTCCGCCGGCCAGTCGGCATCAAGCCCGGTCCCCGGGCCAGTTCGGTCGAGCGAAACCTGCCAGCCAGCGCCGCCGAACGCATCGAGCGCGACGGCTTCTACCGTGTCGATATCGAGAGCTCTTCGCCAACGAACCGGCGAAATCGCTGCCGCTGCGGCGGATCGTCTTTCTCCGGGGTTTCGCCGAGCGCCCGTCTTTAGAACGTATCCAGCGCCGGGCGCAAAGAAATCGTGGAACTTCAGCCGCTTATGAGTTCGTTCTTGAACGCGTCGCATAGCCGTCGGATATTCGAATTGACACGGCTGTTGAGCAACGCCAAGGTATATCAACTCCATCCCGGCGACCCGATGCAGACCGCCGTTTTTCTCGAAGAGACTTTCGCATGCGAATGATTACATCGGTAAGTGAGCGTGGCGCAGCATTGCGACGTTTCGCTACGTCTGTGTGTGGATGATGGAGACCGCCGCTCGCTGGACACCGATCACTCCCGAGATGGAAGCGAAGTGCTGATGGGCCGCCACATCTGGGAATTTGCGCAAATGGCCGACGCGCTGGGCAAGCGCACGTTCGAGCTGCGGATGCCCGAGCAGCATTCGATCCCGCCGGTGCCGGAGTACGACGCATTCCTCAAGGACATCATCAAGGGTCGAACGACGGGCGATCGCACAGCAACGCTGTATGACGGCGTCATTCCCGGCGTCATCGCGCGCTTCAAGCTTACATTGCGGCGACCGATCCATTCTCGACGAGCCGTCCATCGTCATTCTGCGAGCGCACGCTGTTCGATCTCGAACGTCAGCGCCAGGACGCGGCCGAATTGCAGCGCGAGCTGAAGCTCAGCTCGGGCGTGGCGGCAGCCATTGCGGAGCGCGAGAAGTCGGTTGCGAACATCGTTGCTGAAGGAAAAAAGGTGGCTGCATGAACATCGAAGAGATCGGATATTACAAGGTCGCGGATTTCGTTCTTCGCGTTCCTCCGGCCCGCGATGAATGCCTCAAGGTCGTCACCCGCGATGCGGACATGCACGAATACGGGGATTTCTCCGACGTCGCGCGCCGCGAAGGACTGCATCGCCATATGACCAACGAAATGACGAGCGTCGACATGGCGGCAGCGTGCGTCGCCGAGTTTCCCGATGCGCCTTGGGAGCTTCGCATGGAGCTGGCGCGGCAGGCCTGGGACGAGGCCCGCCATGTGCGGGTTCTGCACCGGCGCGTGAAGGAGCTCGGCGGATTCAAGGGTGAGTTCCCGGTCTCCACGCTGGAATGGGACATCACCTGTGCAGTCGACAATCTCGTCGGACGCATCACGATCCAGAACCGCACGCTGGAAGCGGGCGCCATGGACGTGATCGGCGGTCTTTCCGAGAATTACCGCAAGATGGGCGACGACCGCACCGCTGACATGCTCGACGGCATCAACGTCGACGAGATCCAGCACGTGCGGTTCGCCAACCGCTGGATCAAGAAGCTGGCGCAGAGCGATCCCCGCGTGCTGATGAAGATGGCGGCCGCGATTCGCTTCCTGACCGACGCCAACGCCAAGTTCCAGATCAAGCAGGGCGGCGAGGTCAACGCGGTCGGCGTGCAACTGGCCTCTCCGGAGAATCGAATTCCCGCCGTCAACGTCGACCTGCGGCAGGCCGCGGAATTCTCCGAAGATGAGATTCACGAGATCCTCCGTCAGGCTGGATTCCGCTCGCTCGTTCCGAGGGAGGCCCGGGCGTGACCCTTGATCCGAAACTGTTTGGGGACAACCCCGTTCGCGACGAGCGATTCGACAGCAAGGATCGCTGGCACGACCTCGTGAATCTTCCGCACGATGATCCCAAGCAACCGCTCGAGTTCCTGACCCGTCAGATGAACGAGGAGCTCAACGCCACCGAGATGGCTGCGCGCAACCTCGTCGATTTTCCCGACGCGGATTGGGGGCTGCGGATGTCGATCGCACGGCAGGCCGCCGACGAGGCGCGGCATGCCATGGCGTTTCGCCGGCTGCTGGAGCAGCGGGGCGGCTATCTCGGGCAATTCCCGGTCATCAATTTCCAGTTCCGGATCATGATGAAGATCCCCTCGCTGATCGGCCGGCTCACGGTGGCCAATCGCAGCTTCGAGGCGGCGGGAATCGACGCGATCCAGGACGGCATCGACTCGTCGAAGAAGAAGGACGACGTAGAGTTCACCAGCCTGTTCGACCAGCAGCTTGCCGACGAAATGCAGCATGTCCGCTTTGCGAACGTCTGGGTCAAGAAGATCACCGAACGCGAGGGCGGCAAGGCGATGATGGCGATGGCGCGCGCCATCGGCCATGCCAACACCGCCATGAAAGAGATCGTCGGCGGCGACTTTCTGTTCTACGAGGTGTCGGATGACCTGCGCCGCGAGGCGGGGTTCTCCGATGACGAAATTCAATCGGCGCGGGAACTCGCCGGCCAGAAGTGACGGGCGCCAGCGGCGCCTTGCAATCGCTTTCGGCGGCGGAGATCGACGCCGTCGGGGTGCTCTGGAAGCGGCAGCGGCGCCAGTTCGTCACTGCGTTCAGCGGGACCAGCATGCTTCCGGCGATCGCGCCGGGCCAACTGGTCACAGTCACCTGTGGGGTCGAGCCCATGGCCGGAGACGTTGCGGTATTTCGCTATAGCGACCACGTCGGCGTACATCGGGTGGTCGCGCGCAATGGGAACTGGATCCTGACATGGGGTGACAACAATCCGCTGCCCGATGAGCCGATCGTGCCGGCCGGCGTGATCGGTGCGATCACCGATATCCCGGTTCCAGCATTCGTGTGGCGCCGCAAGCTGTTGTTGTGGTTCCTGAAATCCCCGGAACAGCCCATCGAAGTCTTGACGCGCCGCATCAAACTCATCTACCGTGCCCAGGCCCTATGGGAGCAGGGATCGCTGGCCTTTGCCGGCGCGCTGCTGCGGGCTCTGCTTCGACGAATATTTCCAGGCTAGCGGGGGGCGGGGATGTCCAGCATCAACGAAACAGGCGTTGGCTCGATCGGTATTCGAAGCCGCATTGAAAATGCCGCGTGGATTCACTCGCCTGCGTTCGACTTCTTCTTCCTGATCTGCGCGCCGCTGGTGACGCTGCCGATCCTGTTTGGAATCTATTTCCGCATTCCGATCCTCGCCATCGGCGTCGCGCTGGGCCTTGGGTTCGCGCACTATGCATCGACGATCTCGTTCTATTTCTGGAATGAGAACAGGGAATATTACCGTTCGCGCTGGCTGGCGTTTTTCGGCGGGCCGGTGCTGCTGTTCGCCGCCTACTGCCTGCTGCTCGGCTTCAACGTTCCCTACATCATCCAGGTCGTCATCTTCGTCTGGAACACCTGGCATGTGTCGCGGCAGAATTGCGGAATCCTGTCGATCTATCGCAGTCGCGCCGGCGTGCAGAACGTCGTGCAGAAGAATGCGTCCAACAACGCCATCGTCGCTGTCAGCGCGTTCCTGGCGTTCTGGAATATCGACACCCACCAGGAGGTGATGGGCTTCTTCGGCTGGTTCTCGAAGGATCTGTCCTGGATCGTGAAGATCGGGCTCGGTGCGGTGGCGCTGTATTACATGCTCCAGCTCGGCCTTGCGCTGTCGCGCCGGCAGGAAACCGTCGGGCTGCCGGAAGGCCTGTTTCTCACCGCGAGCCTCGGATTTTTCTATCCTTACCTGTTCATCAAAGACTCGGGTATGGCCACGCTGGCGATGCTGCTCCCTCACTACGTGCAGTATCTGACGCTGGTCTGGCTACTGCACCGGCGCAAGTTCGGTGAATCCGGTGAAACCGGCGATGGCGTGCCGAGCATGCTGCTGCAGATGAGCCGCAAGACCGTCGTGCTGGCGGCGGTCCTGATCACGTTCGGCTTCTCGGTGTATTACTTTCGCGAGTTTCTCGTCAGCGCCGGCCACGAATGGTGGTTCGAGAGCCTGTACCTGATCGTCGCGCTCGAGCATTTCTATCTCGACGGCCTGATCTGGTCGTTCCGGCGCCCGCATGTGCGCCAGACCATGCTGCCGTTCCTGCTGCGCCGGCCGACCCGGGCGGCATGATGATTTCGTTCGCGCCGCTCCTCGACGTCTACCAGTGGCTGATCGCGCTGCTGCTGCGCGCCGAGTCTTTCTTGGTGACGTTCGTCACCAGTCCGGCGATTTCGCGCGACTACCTCAAGCTCGGGCTGGTGTTCGCGGTGACGCTCTTGCTCGAGATCGCCGCGCGCAAGAACTGGCGCTTCCGCTACGGCGCGCGCAGCTTCCGCGTCGACGTACTCTACTTCGTCTTCTACTACAGCGGCTTCTATCACCTGCTGCTGTGGACGTGGATGTACAAGTCCCTGATCGGATTGATCAACCACTACGCGCCCTGGATGCAGATGAACCTGCTGGCTGGAGTGACGCCCGTGCTCCAGATTGCGATCGTGGTGCTGGTTTCCGACTTCGTCGGTTACTGGAATCACCGCTGGCGGCATTCCAACATCTTTCTCTGGAATTTCCATTCCATCCACCATTCGCAGACCAATCTGACGATCGTCAGCAATTATCGCTTTCACGTCGTCGACGAGACGCTGTTGCGGCTCTGGCTGTTCGTCCCGTTCCAGATCCTAGGGACCAGCGTGACCTTGTGGATGTGGCTCGACCTGGTGCTGGCGTGGATTCTGTATGTCCAGCATTCCCAGTGGAACTGGACCTACGGGCGGCTCGGCTACGTCTTTGTCAGCCCAGTCTTCCACCGCAAGCACCACTCCACCGACGAGCGGCTGCAGAACAGCAACTATTCGATGCTGTTCACCTTCTGGGACGACCTGTTCGGCACCGCCGACCGCACCTCGCCAGTGCCCACCGAAACCGGCGTGGCTGGCAATCCGGTGCCGGAAGGCTGGCTCGGCCAGCTCGTCTACCCCTTTGCCGAAAACCTGCGCGAGCTACGCCGGCGCCGGAGCGGCGTCCCGGCCGTGCCGCCGGCCAGCCCGGCGGAGTGACACAGCTCCCGCCCGAGTTCTGGCCGGTCGTATGTCGCCTTGCGACCGGGCACGAATGGCCGCCGCGCGGTGAAGCCGACGTTGCCGCCTTTTTCAAATATGCCCAGCGCGAGAAGCTTCTGGCGCTGTTGATGGCCGATGACGGCCTGCCCGACGCTGTCCGCGCGGCCAAGCCTCGGTTTCGGGCGCTCGACGCCCTCTATCGAAGACGCTATGAGCTCAACCGCGACGCGGCGCTGGAGTTGAGCCGCGTTCTGGGCGCCGATGCCTTCCTGTTCTACAAAGGGACCGACTATCGGCATCGCCTTTACGATCATCCCGCGCAGCGGTCGATGAACGACATCGATGTCTACATTCCCCGGGCCCAGCTTCCGGACGCGGTGCAAAAGCTGGAAGCGGCCGGCTATCCCCGCAAATACAGCTACTTGGAGGCCTTTGCGCCCGGAAACTACGAGATCAATGTCGCGATCAACGACGTTCTCGTTGAACTTCACCGAAGTTTTTCGCAGCCGGTGCGCGCCGCAGTGGATTACGAGGGCCTCTGGCGCCGTCGGGAGCGGTTCGAGCGCGACGGCGTCAGCGGTTACCGCATGTCGCCGTCCGATGTGATACTGGCCCACGCATTCAGCCTCGCCAAAGACGAGTTCAGCTCCGAGCTCAGTCGTTTCCTGGACTTCTATCTTTTGCTGCAGCGTTATGACGGCGAACTGGATATCTGCGTGGCGCGCGCCAAGGACTGGCAAATCCAACGCCCCCTGTATGGCGCCTTGCATATCACGACCACGCTGTTCCCTGGCGCAGCGACCGACGCCGCGAGCCGGGCCATGGATGCCTTGCTCGATGCTCCGACGCGTCAATTTCTGCGCGATCGGGTGCTTCGCGACCCGACGAGCGAGCGGAGCGGGTGGGTTTCCGGTCGGGGCGTTCAGCTTCGCCGCAAGTTTGCTCTGATTGATCGGCGCTGGCGGCGCGTGGGATTTGTCGCGTATCAGATCTATTCCACGCTGGGCGGGCTTGTGATGGAATGGCGAGCGCGAAGAGGCGGGCTGAAGATGCCATCACGATCGGAGATTTCGAACGATGACGGTGACGCCGCGGTGGACGCGCGGAAAATGAAGCCAGGGATCAATTGGAAGAAGATGTCGATATCGCTTGGCGCTGCGGCCGGCGCGGCGTTTTTCTTTTGGCGGGCTTCGCAGGTCGGCTTGTCCGGCGAGAAGATAATCGACACCCTTCTCGCGGTCATATTGGGCGGGATCGCCTTGCTCGCTTTTATCTTTCAGTAGGGCGGTCATCCGACGCTGGACCGCAAGACGGCGGAGCTATTTCTCCGGCGAAGGTCCAAGTATCAAACCTGCCTCACGAGCCACAAATTCGGCAAACATCGTCTCGCCGAGCCGGTTCAAATGACCCGTCGTATCGTTATAGACGGTGTCCGGTATGTCGTCGAACAGGGCCAGCGCCGAAACAATCCCTCGGGATTTCAGCATTTGCGCGCGCTCTTCGACAAGCGTAAGTCCGGCGATACTCGGCGCGCGAACCTCGTCATAGGTCATGAGCGCCTTTTCGGCTTCCGTGTACAC
This sequence comes from uncultured Alphaproteobacteria bacterium, assembly GCA_963726865.1. Classification (GTDB taxonomy): domain Bacteria; phylum Pseudomonadota; class Alphaproteobacteria; order Rhizobiales; family Xanthobacteraceae; genus Bradyrhizobium. The sequence continues at coordinate 139,587 of CAVSEE010000028.1, forward strand.
CTTCTTTGAGTGGTACATGTTCGGATGCACGATGTGCAGATATTTGGCGCCGATGGAATTAGCCATGGATTTCATCAGATCCGAGCACCGCAGCCACGAGTTGAAGATATCCTCGATTATTCTCTCCTTGGACGTCGTGATGGGCATGTCCAAACCCAGTCGCTTGCGTACGTTCTCCCATCCCTTTCCCTTGGCGATCGTTTCATTGTAAACGACGAGCTTGCTCGCCAGGCTCCTGTCATAGACCGCTTTGAAGATTCGGTCCTTGATATAGGCGATCCCGGTCGTGCTGCTGTCGAGCAGCAACGTATAACGCTTGATCTCGGCGCGAGCATGCGTCACGCCATAGGCAAGTTCATAATAGGCTTCCGATGAATCCTGTGGTGGCGCAAGCTCGTTGCCGATCGCCTGCAGGATGACCACCGGCGGAAAAATCGGATCGACGCCGACCCTGAAATTTTGCATGCCGGAAACGAATTCGAGCGTGCCATCGATATTCAGGACGAGGTCGATGTGCTGGCCCAGCGCGATCAGGAATGCGAGCTCCATCAGCTGCTGCGGCTGCTTTCCGGGACCCTGCGCCACATTGTAGAGCACGATATTCTTGCGCTCCAGCCCGGGAAGCCTCTGCAAGGTCTCCTGCAACGACGTTCCTGCTTGTGAATTCGTGGCAAGCCTCGCAGCAACCGAGCCGCCAAAGACGAAGACAACGAAATCATTGGGCCCCGGCACGAAGGGAATCGGGCGCCGCTGGTACTGCAGGAATCCGAGGCCGTTGGTTTCCACGAAATCCCGCGAGGCATACGGCCCCGTGTAGCCGAAATAGGGGTGCAGGTGCCTCTTGAAGTTCTCCTGGGGTGCGGGTCCGGCAGTGACGACCTTGGGCTTGTTGAAATAGACGAGCGATTTCGTATCCCGGAAAAACAGGACCGCACCCAGGAATTCCACAGCCAGGAGACAGAGCGCGGCGCTGACTATCCACGGTCCGACATTCTTTAGGCGGCGCATGCAGTCCCTCTGGTCGGAAGCAACCGGCCGGGTCAAAACCAGTCCCAGCAGCCGATATCAGAGGTGTGCCAGCCAGTCACTCCCCCGACGGAGCGGGCTTTGACCCCAGGGCGTAGCCAAAAGAAGCAGGCCGACATGTCTATTCGCGCGCTGTGTGGCGTTCCCGCAACATCGCTTGCGCGGTACTACTGATAGGGTTCCCTTAACAGGGATTGCTTCGATTTTGAGGACTTGGACGATGAAGAAATTTGCTTTCGGCTTTGCGCTGGCGGTACTGATGTCGGCGCCAGCTTTCGCTGCGGACATGCCGGTCAAGACCCGGCCGCTCAAGGTCGATCCCGTCTATGACTGGTCTGGCTTCTACATCGGCGGGGGCACCGGCGGCGTCTGGAGCAAATACCAGCGCTTCATGCCGGACCTTCCCCTGGTCGGAATTCCCCCGACGACGTTCGTGGCGCGCAGCAACGACTGGATCTACAACGTGCATGGCGGCGTGCAGGGCCAGTGGGGCAGGTGGGTGATCGGCGTCGAAGGCGCCTACAACGCCTCCCAGCGAGACATGCGCTCCAACGTATCGGTATCGCCGCCCGAGCCGTTCACGACGCTTTCCGCAACCGCCTTCATCACGGACCTGGTCACGATCGGGCCGAGGATCGGCTACACTTGGGACCGCCTGATGGTGTACGGCACCGGCGGCTACGCTGGTGCACATGTCGATGGACGCTACACCTGTACCGGCACCGACTTCTTCGTATTTCCGGGAAGGGCTCCCTGCACCGCCATCTTTGGCGCGCTTCAGGATCTCAATCTCAGCGGCAAGACCTGGAACAACGGCTGGTTCGTCGGCCTTGGCTTCGACTACGTGGCTTATAAGGGTTCGTTCGCCGATGTTCTGCTCGGCGCCGAATACCAGCACTTCGACCTTGAGCGTAAGCAGGCCGTGGCGTGCACGCCGGCGCTTTGCCCGGGCGTGCCGCATCAGAGCTATTTCCATGACGCCAATGGCGACATCGTCCGCGTGCGGCTTACCTTCAAGACCCACGGCTGGGGCATCCGCTAGCATCGCCGCCGCGGCGATTTGGCTTCGACCGAAATCTCCGGGCCGTTATGATCCGGCGAGGCAGCCGGCCTCCCGGAGATTCTCGCGGTGTTCTTTTTTCTTTCCAAAACGCTCGGCATTCTGCTTCTGCCTTCGCATCTGATGATCGGCGTGGGTATCGCCGGACTGATCCTGCTGCTCACGCGATTTGCCTCGCTGGGTCGAAAGCTGGTCGTTGCAAGCCTGCTGCTGCTCGTCATTTGCGGATTCTCGCCGATCGGAAATGTGCTGCTCTACTCGCTGGAGTTGCGATTTCCGCCATGGGACGAGGCGCACGGCGCGCCGGACGGCATCATCGTTCTGGGCGGGGCGATCAACATCTACATCTCGGCTGCGCACGGCAAACCCGTCTTCGGTCCCGCGATTGATCGAATCGATCGAAGCCGCCGAACTCGCTCAGCGCTATCCGAAAGCCCGTATCGTATTTTCCGGCGGCAATCCCCGCCTGTATTCCGACGACACCTCGACGGAGGCTGATTTTGCCTTGCCGGTGTTCGAGAGGATGGGGATTTCCAAAGATCGATTGATCATCGAGCGGCGCGCACGCAACACCGAGGAAAATGCCGCATTTTCAAAAGCCCTGGTGTCACCGAAGGATGGCGAACGATGGCTGCTGGGAACCTCCGCCTATCACATGGCAAGGGCGATCGGCATCTTCCGGAAGGCGCAATTTGCGGTCGAGCCATATCCAGTCGACTGGCGGGCCAGCAGCCGCACCGAACGATTCCGGTTTTCCCGCTACTTCACGGTTGGACTAAGTCGGGTCGATATTGCCGTGCGCGAGTGGATCGGTCTCGTTGTTTACGGGATCGCTGGGAAGACCAGCGAATTCTTCCCCGGCCCCGACGCGCGATAGTTGTGCGCGACTGATTTAGGATAGGCTCGCTACATGGCAATGCCTTTCTTTCGGTGGTCCAGGTCGGCGGGCCTCGTTCCCGCGAGGGCGTTTTCCGTGCTCCTCACGGCGATCGCCGTCATGGTGGGCGGCTCTCTCCAGGTCCAGGCGGACCACGCCCATGCGGCCCTCGGCAGCTCGGCCACGTTCGGAACCGTCGACTTCGAGAATTCGTGCGCGCGTTCGGTACAGGACGGGTTTCGCACAGCCGTGGCGAAACTGCATTCGTTCGCCGCGGAAGCAAAGGATTTCACCGCGGTCGCAAGGAATGATCCTTCCTGCGCGATCGCCTGGTGGGGCGCCGCCATGGCCGTACGGGGCAATCCGCTCGTCGGCGAACCGGATCGCGACGGGCTGAAGGCCGGCCAAGACTATTTGAGGAGTGCGGCAACACTGAAGACGACGCCGCGCGAACGCTCCTATGTCGATGCGATGCTCGTCTATTACCGGGAGTATCCCAACGGAGGCCAGCTGGCGCGCACGCGTGCCTATGAAGCGGCAATGGAACGCGTGTTTACCGCCTATCCCGATGATGCGGAGGCGGCGGCATTTTACGGCCTTGCCATCGTAGAGGCCATCGATCTCAACGTCCGCAACTACGACCAGCAGCTGAAGGCCGGCAAGGTGCTGGAAGCCTTGCTGGCGCGGCACGCCGATCATCCCGGGGGAGTGCATTACCTGATCCACGCCTACGACTTTGCCTCGCTGGCCGAACGCGGTCTGGCGCCCGCGCGTCGCTACGCGGCGGTGGCTCCCGCGTCGTATCATGCGCGCCACATGCCGGCGCATATCTTCACCATGCTGGGCCTGTGGGAGGAATCGATCCGGGCCAATCGCAATTCAAATGCCGTGATCGATCCCGATCATGCCGACGATGCCGTCGGCGGCGATATCGCCGGATTGCACGCGTTCGATTTCATCGCCTATGCGCGGCTGCAACTTGCCCAGGATCGCTGGGTGGCCGCTGATCTCCAGGCAATGCGCAAGGCGAGGCGCGCGGCCACGCTGATGGGTGCGCGATATGTGCTTGAGCGCAGCGACTGGCAGGCGGCTGCTGAACTTTCGCTCGCGGGCGATCGCGGTTTTGACGACCTGACGGCGCGCTTCGCGCGCGCGTTGGGTGCGGCCCGTCTGGGAAAGGCGGAGAGAGCAAGAACAGAACTGAGATCGTTGCGAGCATTACGCAGCACCATCGAGCAGGCAGGCGGAACCTATTGGGCAGGCTTTGTGGATATTTATGCCCGAGCCGTCGATGGCTGGATCGCAAAGGCGGAAGGTCGTCCCGACGAAGGGCTGAAGCAAATGTCGGAGGCGGCCGAACTGGAGGATGGACGCGAGAAAAGCATCGCGATGGAGAACAAGCTCCTGCCGATGCGCGAACTGTTGGGCGAATACTTGCTGGAAATTGGAAGGTCCGTTGAGGCGGAGGCGACATTCGCCAGATCGCTCGAGCATTCGCCCAACCGTTTTCGCAGCTTTCTTGGCGGCGCGCGTGCCGCAGTGGCGGCAGGCGATGTGTTGAAGGCGCGCGACTATTTCGGCAAGCTGTTGAAACTGACGCACAGCGCCAATTCAAGATCGCAAGAGATTTCCGAAGCTAGAAGCTTTCTAGCGAAGTGACGGCCGTCCAGCGACAGGCGCTTTTCGGCAGGATCGGGGGAGCAACCTGGCGATGCCGTCTGGTTGGACTGGCGGCCAAAACTGACCTATTATTTCAGCATCATTTGTCTTGGAATACGCGCAAAGGGAACCGGTCGGCAATGGAAGATGGATTTGAGGTTCGACTTCATCGCAGCGGCCGCACAATTCCAATTCCGCCAGGCGAGACTATCCTGCAAACCCTGCTCGACGCGGGCGTTGACGTCGATTTTTCCTGCGCGATGGGTGGTTGTGGAACCTGCGAAACCAGAATCGTGGAAGGAATACCGGACCATCGCGACAATTATCTCAGTGATGAGGAAAAAGCGCAGAACGACGTGATCATGATCTGCTGTTCAAGATCGAAGTCCCCGGTGCTGGTCCTCGATCTCTGAATTGGATCTCTGAATTGACAGTGCCGGGATTGCGGTTTTCGGCGAGACCCATCCCCTTGCGGGTTCGTGACGACGACGCCTGGTACCCTCTGGGGCCTTCGATGACCTCGGTTGAAAAAGAACTCCATTGCGGCATTGGGACCCAATGACAACCTCCCAATTCTCCCAGGAAGAACAGGCGCGGGCGCTGTGAAGAAAATTCTGGTCACTGGGAGTACTGGCCTCATAGGAACGGCCTTAGTCAAGAACCTGACTGAGCAGGGGTTCGTGGTCGCTGGTCTCGATCGCGGACCGGCGGGAGAGTTCACCGGCGCCACTGTGCACTACGTTTGTGACATTCTCGATCGCGCCCGCCTCACGGCCTGCGTCAGCGAGTTTGCTCCCGACGCCATTGTTCATCTTGCCGCTCGAACCGATGTCGAAGGGCAAGAGCTGGGCGGCTATGCAGCAAATATCGAGGGTGTGTCGAACCTCGTGGAGGCGATCCGGGCAACGCCGAGCATAACACGTTGCATCTGGACATCGACCCAACTCGTCTGTCGGGTCGGTTACATCCCAATCAGTTCGTCCGATTACCAACCCGACACGGTTTACGGCCAGAGCAAGGCTCGCGGCGAAGAAATCGTACGGGCTTCAGATGGCGCCGGAAGAGAATGGTGCCTGGTGCGGCCAACCACGGTCTGGGGGCCTGGCGTCAATCTGCACTATCAGCGATTTCTCAAGCTGGTGAAGCTCGGTCTTTATTTTCACGTCGATCCCGGACCGCTCTACAAATCCTATGCCTATATCGGCAACATCACCCATCAATATATTCGATTGTTGCGCGCACCGGCGGAAGTCATTCAAGGCCGCACGCTCTATCTCGCCGACTATTTGCCGATTGATCTCATCGGCTGGTGCAACGACTTTCAGAAATCCTTTGGAACTCGCCGGATTCCGGTGATGCCGAAAATTCTGGTTCGGCTGCTTGCGCTGACCGGTGACGCCCTCGGACATCTCGGGATGCGTCGGGTGCCGTTCAACTCTTTTCGCTTAAAGAACATGTTGGCGCAATACCGGTTTGACATGCGTGAGACAGAGGCGATTTGCGGCACGTTGCCGTACACCATTGAGGATGGCGTGAGGATTACCGCAGAATGGATCAACGGCCATTCCCGGGATATCGCTCTTGAACAGACTGAGCGTGAATGAACTTCGCGCAGATGCCGAACTAGGCCTCGCGACCTTCTGCAAGGTCCGGGAAGCACTCTTGCGTAGAGGCGTCAGCCTGGCACCAACTCCTGCGCCGGCAGTGCTGCCGCCGTGGCTTCGTCGATGATCGTCTTGATCGTTCGGACGCACCTTCCGCATTCCGCGTTGCAGCCCAGGCGGCTGTAGATCTCGGCCACGCGCGGCGGAACGTAGGAAGGATCCCTCGCAATTGCGCGGATGTCCTGGTCGCTCAGGATATTGCACGAGCAAACGATCATGACGGTAAGGTGCCCCGACCCAGCCAACCGCCCATCTACAACCCGCAAAGCCGGGGTAGCAAGGCTCCGCCTTGCGGCTGCTCTTGTTTTTGAGACAAGTGTGTCCTTTCGGACCCGCCCGCCATCAGAGGCCAAGCGCGCAACTGTTGCGCGATTTGGCCAGATGTCTGTATCAATTGAAGGAGCTGGAAAGTTACGTGGCAAGGAATTTGCCATCGACGAATTATATTACCGGGAAGCGAGGCGAAGGCCCACCTCCGGCCCGCGGACGGCAGGATCTCGATGGCATTGATATTGTCCAAGCGCGAATTGATTGACGTCGTTCTTAGGGAAATTCGCAAGCACGATGGATGCGAAGGCGTCAGCTCGGTCGTGATTCTGGAAAAGGCGCGGCACGCGCCGTCGGCGGCCAACTGGGAAATATCTGTTGTCGTCGCCGAAAGCGGCGACCCGGCCGCCGTTCACCGGGCGACAGCCAGAGTTCAGGCGCTGCTGGAGGCGGATCATCGATTGGCCGGCGGTGAGGCGGCCTCGGGCGGCTAGAGCGTGATCCGGAAAAGTGTGAAGCGGTTTTCCCTGCGACAAACGCAAAGCGTTTGCACGGAGATCACGCTCAAACAAAAATCCAGCGCGGGGTACCGGGTTCTGACAAAGCCGCCTCGTACTTCCTAGCCGTTCCGGCCCTTGCCGTTGATGAGGTCTTGCGCAAGCACCTGGACAGCCGCAGCCGGCAACTGGATGCCTGACAGTTTCCATCCATCGCCCTCGAAATGAATGCTGACGCCGCCGGCGCTTTCAGTCTCGCCAAAGCGGATCAAAAACTCCGTCGGCTTCACCGGCGATATTCGCTTCAGCGTCTCGAATACCCTGGAGGTGTCGATCTCGGTAAGCCGCAGCATGTTGACGGTCGGGGCACCGGCCGCATTGATCGTGCCCTTGTTCAGGATGGCCGTGAGATTTTCCGGCGTGAGCATCTTGGCGATCATCGCATCGGCGATGGAGGCGCCGTAGGTGTTGGCCGCCAGACGCTCCCACGGTTTGACCGGCCGATCCTGTCCCAGCTGTCGCAGGTAAGCGATGACAATTTGATCAACCAGCGACCGGCGAAGGCGGACCGTATCTGTCCGCGCCAGAACTGCCGCCCCATCGCCGGCTTTGGCCGCCTCGACCAAACCGGCAAGCGAAACAACCGCTGACCCGAGGTACACTGCAACGCCTACGACGAGCGCCAGGAAAGTTCCAAAAAACCATCGCATGAAGTCTTACCTTTCTGAACTTTGAACCTTCAATGACCATGGTTTGTGAGCGCAATGTGGCGCGGCGCCGAGTTCCTTGCGCTGAACGGACCTCGGTGAACGATTGGTTTCCTGACGGCCGCCGCACCATCTCATCCGGCCCTTGTAGCCGGTGGCTGCGGTTTGTTCGATCAATAGGCCTGCGCGATCGAACTGCGCGTGTTCAAGCGTCGATAGCGGTTTGCCGATTGCCCGAGTAGATCTTTAGACAACCCGAACAGACGTTGAAAGACGGCTCGCGATGCGGATGTTCGGGCCTGGGACGAGTGCGCTGCCGATGATCTCGAATTGTTCGAACCCGGGCACGATGGGTGGTTCGGCCCGGGCGTGCCGCAGCAAGGCCTTTGTAGCGCCTCGCCTGCTTTCCATTGGCTTGGGGGAGCCAACAGTTGCCAAAGCGCTGAGCGTGCTCCTGCGCCTTCTCTGACGGCATCTCGAGGCTCTCCGTCGCCCAGCAATCAACTCGCGCAGCGGGGGGACGCCGGGCGGTTAGATTCTAACTATGTATTTGATTCAACTGCGTATTTTATATCATCGGTGCATTCGAGGCATGGATCGAGGGGCGGCCCGCGCGCAACATCGCCTGGGATCGACGGATGTCCGGCCAATGGCCGCGATTGGGCGAGGCTGTGGATTTGGCCGTCAGCCGGTCGACAGACGCCGACGGATTGTCGCCGACGTTAGCTGGGCCTCGACCGAGAGCGCCTGCCGCCGCCAGGGATTGGCTGCGCTGCGTGCCGATGGACGATCCCGCGGGCTCCGCTGATTTCCCGGCATAAGCTGTGGCCCGTGTTTCTTGCCGCTCCGACCAAACTGCCAAGCATCCCTACACCACGCTGGTGATCAATCTGCCGATTGACAAGCTGCGAAACCGCCGTTCCCCGAAGCCTACGCCCAACGGGGTCATTGACGTTCGAGGCGGCATGAGCCGCGCACCGCATTGTCAGAAGGCGAGACCATCCACGCTGTAGTTCCGGTCAGACAATGTCATTTCCCAGAGCTTATGTGCCTTCTCCAAAGGTGCGATATTAACATTTCCCCACCAGGCGCGTTCGTTGCCGTGCCTATGAAGTTCACGATGATGTTTTCGGCATAATGGCACTGTGAATTCATCGCTGACTTTTCGACCAAGCATTCGCGGTTGAGCAAGTTTGACATGATGTGGATCGCTCGGGGTGCGCTGACACACAAGGCAAGGTTGGGCCGCTACAAAGCGCAGATGAGCCTTGTTCCGCACCCTCCCCATCTTGGGGATAGGTGTAACCATCTCGATCGATGGATTCGCTAAATCGCCATCGCCACTTGGACTGTTCGGAGTGTTGTCAATGGCGCGGCTATTTGCCCCACCAACGATTTCGGATGCGTTCGGCGCCGGCGCCACGGAAAGTTCTTTCAGTTTGCCCAGATAGGCACCTTCGACAATGGTCGCATCCTCTGATTGCACGGTGTTCTTGGCTTGCAATCGGCGTTTGGCCCAAAGGGCGAGACTATCGGCATCAACGCACTTTGCAATCTCGTCAACGAGTTCCACGCGGAGCGCCTTTGAGGCAACGGGCCCGAGGAGCTGCGTTGATCGCGCGGCATTTTTAAGCTGCTTGCCGCCGGCCTGACTGATTGGCGGGATCGCTGTGTCCGGGAATAAAAGGTCTGGAGCGTCCAGATCATCTTCGCCGGCAATGCCGACTAACGCGAACAGCGCATATCGCCGGGCATAGGTCAGGGCCGTCCCCATTCGATGCGGGGCTTCAGTTTCGCCGGAGGCGCACACCGGCCACTCTGAGGATATCCACTCCCCGGAAGAATGAGCCAACACGGTCGTCAATCGTATTTGAGCGCTAGCCTGATCGACGGCGGTCGTCTGGATGATAGCTATCTCCTGTCGGCCCAGGCCCTTTCGCAAAATATCGAGCCCGCTTGCGAGCGACGCGTAGCGGAAGGTTCGATCAGTCTCTCGCGGAAAAGGTGATCGAATGGTCGCCGACAGCGATTTCTCGGGATTGGTGATTTCGGATTGCGCTCGGGCCAGCGCGGCTGCGATGGCGCCGATCAATTCACTGGACCGATGCATGGCCACCCTCCACTTCCAAAAGATCAAAGCTGATAGCCCCGGACTTCGACCGCTTCGCCCGCAACCCGAAACCCGCGGCTTCCTTTGCATCTTCCGGCACAAGTGATTTCAGGGAGGCCTTTGCGGCTTCATGCTCCTGGTAGGCCGGTCGTGTCCGCCGGAAAGTGGCCGCAAGCTCTGCCCAACTGTTGGACCCGCTCATGTCGAGGGTGCGGACCGCTTCCAGCCGCGGGCGCGGCGGTTCAACACCAAACAAGTGTGGGACTTCGCCGTTTTGGACGCATCTCCAGAACTTCCGCTCAGCTGTGAGGAGCAGGTGCTGGTAGAGGGGATCCGCTCGAATGGTAAGCTCCACCCACTTCCCGCCACCGGTCACGATCGACAGCGCAGCGGTCCGCGCCCCTACCACCCACATATTGTGCTGCAGTTGGGCCATGTGCTTTTCGGCAGCCGCTTCCTCTGAGAAGCCCCAGGGCAGCATGAACTTAGCCTCAAACACCGCTCCCGAGCCTTCCACGCGTCCGTCCAAGGTGGCCGCCATCCATTTGTGGACGGGGTGGAAGACGCGCCGCTGGACGTCTTTCACAGCTTGTTGGGTATTTCGCTCAAACCATCGTCGATTGAGCTCTTCTGTGATGGTGCCGAGCTGCACGAGGAGTTCGGCAGAGAGGTCTTCGGGCTCGACCTCGCCACGCTTTTCTCGCCATAACCGGACCAGTCGGGCCTCATCAAATCCCATGATGATCTTCGCGTCAGAGCCGCCCAAGAACCCTCTTCTCGAAACTTCACCTGCCATGGCCAATCCTTTCTGTCGAAAAACGACATAAGTGACCATATCAAACATTTTCGACAAATCAATCCTTTTTCGACATATTGAGGAAAAGGGTGCGGTTATGATTTCACCTCAACAGTGCCGGGCCGCTCGTGCTCTACTGGACTGGAGTCAACAGGATCTGGCTGAGCGGGCAAAAGTGGGAATTGTCACCGTTCGACAATTAGAGGCCGGAGATCACGAGCCGCGGCGCTCAACACTCGACGTTGTGAGACGTGCTCTAGAAGGCGCGGGCGTCGAGTTCATCGACGAAAATGGCGGCGGGGCCGGGGTGCGCCTTAGAAAGCCTTCCAGAAAATAACCAGCCCAGCCAAGACAATTCTAGTGCCAGCTAGTCGCGCACCCTCAAACATTTCATCCGATTTCATCCAACAATGGGTCTGAAAGTTTCAGTGCACAGCCGCTAACGACTTCAATTCAATCGGTTGACCTCAATTAACATGCGGATGGGAGTAATTCGCCGTTTGGTTGCGGATCGCCGTCGCCAAACCGAACCATGCGAGTGTAGGAGTAACGCATGCCGACCCTTTACAAGGCTCAACTGGTCGAATCGGAAACGCCCTGGGTGGAAATCTGGAAGCGCTTCCATGCTGATTTGCTTCCTTTCTCTCGCCGCCTCCTCCATATGATGGGATTCTTCGAAGAGCGTGATCTCGCGATCCCCCTCGCCGACGTCCCGTTGAGCAAAGAAGAGGAACTGGAATTCGAAACCCTCATAACCCCTCTGACCAAAGCTGCCGTCGAGGCACAGTGGATGCCGCCAGGCGTAATGATCTCCACCCTCCTGAGGATTGCGAACAATCCGCCCGAGCAGATCGACCAGTTACCGGGGATCATCCAATGGGTACTGGCGGCGTTCTATCGCCGCGGCGACGAGGTACCCGGGACCTTTGCGCTCGACATCTGGGGTACCGAACAGGTCAAGCCGAATTACATTTTTGGCCGACCAACTCCTGAAAATACCGCGCGCGCTGCCCAAGCGGCTATGGAGGACTTGGTGCGTTCGCCGGGTCGCCGACCAAACGCAGCAAACTTTGTTCTGGCCGAGGAGCTCGCTCCAATTTTCCGCCGCAGCGGAAAGCTGACCACCAGGCAGCGCCGCGACAAGCGCGTCTATCGCGAGAACGGCGACTGGGTGATCGAATACATCGAGAGTGGCCCGTACTATGACTTCGTGCGGTTAGTCGTTGATCCCTTGAATCGCTTTCTGAGCGAACGCTCTCTTCCGCCGGTAACGGTGGAAAGCATCGTGGGGCTGTCCTCCAGCTGAGCCCAACCCCATCTTCATAGTGCCATCCTGCAGCGCGACGATCTTCATCGTCGCGCTGCACCGATTCCGGAAGGCAGTTGCCGCTCTACCCAGTTTCTCCCACAACGACCTCCTTTTCCGTCCCGCGGTTTCCGTCGTTCTTTGGTTGATCGCCAGCAATCCGCCGGTGATCAACTTGGAGGACTAAAATGACCAACGAAAACATGAACGCAGGCCAGCCGGAACAGGAGCCGCCGAAGGAAACCGCGGCCCAGACGCCGCAGGAGCCCCAGTCGGGCGAGCCCGAGCAAAAGGAGGTGCTGGACGATAACGATTACCGGCCGGACTTCATTCAAAAGGACTTGGACAACCCGCCAATTCTGCCCGGCGAAGATCCCCACGACTTCCTCGTGATCTTCGAGTCTATCGAGTTCGGTAACTTCTCGAAGGGCCGCCCGAAGACCGATACGGAGTACTCCCTCGTGTGGCAGGCGACCACCCTCTCGTGGGAGCTGAAGCGCTGGGAGAAGATGAAGCTCAAGATCATCAGCTCGCAGGGTCGTCCCGCTGCCGAGGCCGTCTTCCGCCGCACCCTCCATGTGATGGTCCCGGAAGGCGACGTCGAAGACCCCAAGGCCGCCGCGCGCGAACTCGGCTACCGCTACTTCGCTAGCCCGGATCTGCGCTCCAGCTATGACAAGACGTTGGAGAAGGCAGGCTACGGCTCCGGCGCCGTGGACGCCGAGATCTGTCTTCGCTCCCTGCCGTCGCTTACCACCATCGAGAAGCTGGTTGCGGGCCTGAACCGCCGTCTGTCCAATATCCGAAAGGAGCTCAACCAGGCCTACGCCAGCCGCGACCCCGAGGAAGAGATGCCGGAAAGCCCGGCGGCGAAGCGCGCCAACGACGAGTTCGAGAAGCGCTGGGCCAACAAGAATGGCAAGTGAGAAGCAGATCGCTGCCAACCGCCGCAATGCGGCGAGAAGCACCGGTCCCCGCACCCAACAAGGCAAGGCGCGTTCGCGAATGAACGCGCTTCGCCATGGCTTCGCTGCGTCGGGCTCGAGCCTGCTTGGCGACAAGAACCGTCAAGAACTCGAGCTTTGGCTGCAGCAGCTCGAGCGTGAAACGGCCGCCAACTTCGCCTTTTTGAAGCAAACCATCGATCCGAGCTGGCCGCCCGAGTTGATCGAGCGCGCCGTCAAGCGCATCGCCAACCTGGAGCGCTACAAGGCGCGCACTTTCACTGCCTGGAAGCAAAAGATCATGCAACTCGAGAGGAAGTAGGCCAATTGGGTTCGTTCTGCAAAACGCTCGCTCGGCTCCGCCCCCCTGGGCCCCGCCGGAAGCTGGCGAGGGGAGAGGCCAATCCGTCTCGGTGAGGCTTGTGGTGGGCCCGCCTGGATTCGAACCAGGAACCAGACCGTTATGAGCGGCCGGCTCTAACCATTGAGCTACAGGCCCCGCCGCGGACGGCCGCGCAAAGCGGCCGGCAACGGTGCGGCCTCCGTTTACAGCCTGCGTGATGATCCCGCAATGCCGCCCCTAGTCCACCGAAACCCCGGCGAATTCGACCACCTTGCGCCACTTCTCGGTCTCGTCCGCGACGAGCTTGCCGAATTCGGCCGGCGTCATCGGCTTCGGAATGCCGCCGATCTCGGCGAGCCGCGCCACCAGCTTCGGATCCTTCAGCGCCTCGCCGACCGCCTTGTTCAGATGTCGCGATGATCTCCGGCGGCGTGCCTTTGGGCGCCGAGATGCCGTAGAAGCCGACCGATTCGAATCCCGGCACGGTCTCGGCGATCGCCGGAATGTCGGGCACGGTCGGCCAGCGCTTCGGCGAGGTGACGCCGAGGCCGCGCAGCGTGCCGCCGCGCACCTGCTCCAGCGCCGTCGGCAGGTTGTCGAAGATCAGCTGCACCTTGTTGGAGATGATGTCGGGAATGGCCGCCGCCGAGCCGCGATAGGGCACATGCAGCATGTCGCATTTGGTCATCGCCTTGAACAACTCGGCCGACATGTGCACGGAGGTGCCGTTGCCGGACGAGGCATAGGAGATCTTGCCGGGATTGGCCTTGCAGTAGTCGATGAACTCCTGGACGGTCTTCACCGGCACGTCGTTGGCGACCACCAGCATGTTGGTGAGCTGCATGATGCTCGCAACCGGATCGGTGTCGCGGATGAAATCGTAGGAAAGCTTCTTGTAGAGCGAGGCGGCAGATCGCATTGTTGGGCGCCACGAAGATCAGCGTGTAGCCGTCCGGCGGCGAACTGATGCCGGCCGCGGCGGCGATATTGCCGCCGGAGCCGGTGCGGTTCTCGACCACGAATTGCTGACCGAAGCGGTCCGACAGCCATTGGCCCATGATCCGCGCCACGGTGTCGACCGGGCCGCCCGCGGTGAAGCCGACCATCCAGCGCACCGGCCGGTTCGGATAGTCGGCCGCGGCGGAAAGCGATACGCCGGAAGCAAGGCCGAGCGCGCAGGCGAGGGCGAAAAGCGCGGAACGCCAGAGACGAGTCATGCAATTTCCCCGTCGGTTGATCTGTTGGGCATGCTTCCACAAAACACGGGGCTTGCCTACGCGACTGATTGCGCAATGATGGGACACTTTGGCGCGCAGGAAACGAAAACATGAAACTCGCGTGGATGATTTGTGCGGCGCTGCTGCTCGCAGCCGGCCATGCCGCAGCGCAAGAAGGAGGCAAGACCATTTCAAAGACGGCGATCAGTCTCGGGACCGCGACGCCCGGCGGCGGCTTCCCGCTCTATGGCGACGCGTTGGCCGAGGTGATGAACGCGGCCGATCCGGCGCTTCGCGATCACGCACGCGCAACACCAAGGGCAGCAACGAGAACATTCCGCTGCTGGAGAAGGGCGAGCTCGATATCGCCACCGGTGGCGGGCGAGCCGGCCTATGAGGCCTTCATGGGCATCGGCCGGCCGGCGACGCCGCTGAAGATCCTGACCGCGATGTATTCGAGCCCCGGCATGTTCGTGGTCAAGGCCGACAGCCCCTACAAGACCATCCGCGATCTCGTCGGCCAGCCGGTGGCGTTCGGCGCCAAGGGCTCGGGCCTGCCGATCCTGTCGCGCTACATCCTCGACGGCATCGGGCTGAAGCAGGACGAGGACTTCAAGTCGATCTATCTCGACCGCGCCGGCGACGGGCCTGCGATGGTGCAGGACGGCCGCGCCGCAGCACTCTGGGGCGCCGGCATCGGCTGGCCCGGATTTGCCGCGGTGGCCTCAGGCCCCGGCGGCGCGCGCTTCATCGCGCCCGATGCCGGCGAGATCGCCCGTATCCGCGAGAAGCACACGTTCCTGAAGCCGCTGACGGTGCCGGCCGGCAGCTATCCCGGCCAGACCGCAGCCGATCAACTCGGTCGGCTCCTGGAGCTTCGTCCTGACCCGCGCCGACCTGCCCGACGACGTCGCCTATCGCCTCGCGCGTACTTTGCATGGGGTTGAATTGGCGTTTTGCAAGAAGCTGCGCGCAGGCCTGCGAAACCACGGCGGCGAACACCGTGGCCGCCGCGCCGAAGCCGGAGCTGATCCATCCCGGCGTGATGAAGTATCTGAAGGAGATCGGCGCGGCGAAGATCGACCGCTACGCATCGGTCACTTCTTCACCAGCGAACATTCCGGGTTCGGCGGACCGAACGCCTCGTCGCCCGAAATCGTCGCGAGGATCTGGTAATAGTCCCACGGATATTTCGACTCGTCCGGCTTCTTGACCTGCACCAGCCAGAGGTCGTGCACCATCAGATTGTCCTCGCGCAGCTTGCCGTTGCGGGCGAAGAAATCCTCGATCGGCTTCTCGCGCATCTTGGCCGCCACCTTCAGCGGATCGTCGGTGCCGGTTTCCTTGACGGCGTTGAGGTAGTGCGTCACGGAGGAATAGACGCCGGCCTGCCACATCGTCGGCATCCGGTTCATCTTGGCGAAGTAGCGCTTCGACCATTCGCGGGTCTTGTCGTCCATGTCCCAGTAGAACGACGTGGTCAGCAGCAGGCCCTGCGCTGCCGGCAGGCCCAGCGAATGGATGTCGGTGATCAGCGCCAGCAGCGCCGCCATCTGCTGGCCGCCCTTGAACACGCCGAATTCGGCAGCCGGTCTTGATCTCGTTCATGTTGTTGGGCGGACCGCCGGCGATGCCGATGATCTTGGCTTTCGATGCCTGCGCCTGCAGCACGAAGGACGACAGATCCGGCGTCGCCAGCGGCGGCCGCACCGAGCCCAGCACCTTGCCGCCCATCTTGCGTGATCACGCTGGAGGCATCGCGCTCCAGCGATTGGCCGAAGGCGTAGTCGTCGGTGATGAAGAACCAGCTGTCGCCGCCGCGCTTGACCACGGCCTGCGCGGTGCCGACCGCGAGCGCGCGGGTGTCGAACACCCACTGGATCGCGTAGGGCGAGCAGAACTTGCCGTGGAAATCCGCCGTGCCGGTCGAATGGGTGATGAAGAGCTTCTTCTTCTCGTTGGCGATGTTCTGCACCGCAAGGCCGACGGCCGACACCGGCACGTCGACGATCAGGTCGACCTGGTCGACGTCGTACCAGCGCCGCGCGAGGTTGCTGCCGATGTCGGGCTTGAGCTGATGGTCGCCGATGATGATGCTGATCGGCTTGCCCAGCACCTTGCCGCCGAAATCGTCGATCGCCATCTGCGCCGCCGTCACCGAGCCCTGGCCGGTCGGCGTCGAGGCCGGGCCGTTCATGTCGGTGAGCA
Organism: uncultured Alphaproteobacteria bacterium; assembly: GCA_963726865.1. GTDB lineage: Bacteria > Pseudomonadota > Alphaproteobacteria > Rhizobiales > Xanthobacteraceae > Bradyrhizobium. The sequence goes on from CAVSEE010000028.1 coordinate 156,268, forward strand.
CGCCGATCTTGACGATGTCGTCGGACACCTGCGCGAGCGCCGCCGTCGACGCCAGCATCGCCGCCGCGCCGAGCGCAGCTGCGGATAATTTTCTGGAAAACATTCCGTTTCCTCCCTGGAGCACCGGCGCTTTGGCCGTTTCTTGCTTGTTACGCGGCGCTCGATAGCGCTGATTGGTCCCATTTGCAACTATTTGGGTTTGGTTCTTTTGGCCAGCTCTTTAGCCTATGTCTGGATAGGGCTTTGGCAGCTGCTTGTCTGTCCTCACAACCGGGGACATCGCCGCCGGCGTCACGCGGCGCGGGCGGTATTTGGTTCTGTATTTCCGGCCCGATTCAGGGCATAGGCGAACCATGACCTCGCTTCAGCGCCTGCCGGCCCGGCTTACGCCGCTCGACGTCGCGCTCAACGCCTTGCTGAACGGATTGCAGCCGGTGGCGCCGGCGGAACTGCCGCTGGCGGAGGCGCTGCGCTGTATTGCTGCGGACATGCCGGCGCTTGCGGCACAGCCGCCGCGCGATGTCGCCGCCGCCGACGGTTTTGCATTTGCCGCCCGCGATCTCGTCGGCGCGTCCTCCTATTCGCCACTGCTGCTGACATCGGCGCCGGTCTGGGTCGAGGCAGGTGCACGCGATCCCCGATGGCTGCGACTGCGTCGTCGATGCGGATTCGGTCGACACGTCAGGCCCGGTTGCCCAGGTGATGGCGGAGGCCGTGCCGGGGCAGGGCGTGCGCCGCGCCGGCAGCGATATCGCCGCAGGCAGCCACGTTGCCGCGCCGGGCCGCCGCATCCTGCCGCGCGATCTCCTGATCGCGCGCGCGGCCGGGCTGACGAAATTGCGCGTACGCCGGCCGCGCCTGCGCATTGTCAATGTTCCCAGCGCTACGCTGACGGCAGATCTGATCGCCGAGAGCGCGCGCAACGCCGGCGCCGAGGTCAGTGCGGTTGAGGCGGGCGGACGCGACGCGGTGTCGATCGCAAGCGCGCTCGATGTCAGCGGTTGCGATCTCCTCATCACGATCGGCGGCAGCGGCGTCGGCCGCCGCGATGCCACGGTGCTGGCGCTTGCCGGGCGCGGCGAGGTCATCGCCCACGGCATTGCCCTGCAGCCTGGCCGCACCGCGGCTGTCGGGCGCATCGGCACCACACCTGTCGTGGTGCTGCCGGGCGCGCCCGATCAGGCCTTCGCGGCATGGTGGACACTGGCGCTGCCGGCGCTCGATCGCCTGTCGGGCCGCCGGCCGCGCAAGACGCTCGGCCTGCCGCTGGCGCGCAAGATCGCTTCCAGGTGGGCCTTGCCGAAATCGTGCTGCTGGAGCGCAAGGACGGCGTCTGGGTGACGCTCGCCGCTGGCGAATTGTCGCTGGAAGCGATTGCCCGCGCCGAGGCCTGGCTCGCGGTGCCCGGCGGCTCCGAAGGATTTGCGGCGGGAGCACCGGTCGATGCCTATATGCTCCGGGAATGATAAGAGCATCCGCATGACCAACGCGAAGGCCCCACTTTCGGCAAACGACGGGATCGATCAGGACCAGTTCCTGACCATCCTGTCGCGCGAGGACGCGATTGCGCGTTTCGAGGCGGCGCTGTTTCCGCGCGCCGTGCCGGGCGAGCGGCGAAAACTCGCCGACGCGCTCGGCTGCGCGCTGGCGGAAGACGTGACCGCGCCGATCGATGTGCCGCCGTTCGACCGTTCCAACGTCGACGGCTTTGCCGTGCGTTCCGCCGATCTCGCCGCCGCCGGCGAGGGCGCGCCGATACGGTTGATCCTCAATGACGAAGTGATCGCCTGCGGCACCGCGCCGACGCGGCCGGTGCTGTCGGGCACCGCGACGCCGATCGCGACCGGCGGCCCGGTGCCGCGCGGCGCCGACGCCGTCGTCATGGTCGAGCACACCCAGCCGTCGGGCAATCGCGCCATCGAGGTGCGCCGCGCGGTCTCGCCGGGGCAGTTCGTCTCCTATGCCGGTTCCGACATCGCGCGCGGCGAAGCGCTGCTGCGCGCCGGCACCATGATCGGCTCGCGCGAGATCGGCATGCTGGCGGCCTGCGGCATTGCCGAGGTTCTGGTCGCGCGCCGCCCGCGCGTCGCCATTCTCTCGACCGGCGACGAACTGGTGCAGCCGGGCATGCCGCTGCGCCCCGCGGCGATCTACGACACCAACGGCGCCGTCGTCACCGCGGCGATTGCCGAGAATGGCGGCGAGACCAAATTCCTCGGCGCAATTCCCGATGACGAGCAGGCGCTGGAAACCGCGATGCGCAACGCGCTCGCCGCCAGCGACATGCTGGTGCTCTCGGGCGGCACGTCGAAGGGCGCGGGCGACGTCTCCCATCGCATCATCGCACGGCTCGGCAAACCCGGCATCATCGCGCATGGCGTGGCGCTGAAGCCGGGCAAGCCGCTGTGCCTTGCGGTGTGCGACGGCAAGCCTGTCGTGATCCTGCCGGGCTTTCCGACCTCGGCGATGTTCACCTTCCACGACATGATCGTGCCGGTGCTGCGCAGGATGGCCGGCCTGCCGCCGCGCAACGACGCAAAAGTTTCCGCGCGCGTGCCAGTGCGCATCGCTTCCGAGCTCGGCCGCACCGAATTCGTCATGGTGTCGCTGGTCGAGGGCGCGGACGGATTGATTGCGTATCCCACCGGCAAGGGCTCGGGCGCGATCACGTCGTTCGCACAAGCCGATGGATTCCTGAAGATCGACGCGCTGGCCGACCAGATGCCGGCCAATTTCGAGACCGAGATCACGCTGTTCACGCCGCATGTGCGCGTGCCCGATCTCGTCATCATCGGCAGCCATTGCACGGGGCTCGATCTCGTCACCGCGCCGATGGCGCATGCGGGCTTGACCGTGCGCTCGATCGCAGTCGGCAGCCTCGGCGGGCTCGCCGCGGCCAAGCGCGGCGAGTGCGATCTGGCGCCGATCCATCTGTTCGACGAAAAGAACGAGACCTACAACACGCCGTATCTCAGCGACGGCCTCGAACTGGTGCCGGGCTGGCGGCGCATGCAGGGCATCGTGTTCCGCAAAGGCGACGCGCGTTTCGCGGGACTGGATGCGACAGGCGCGGTCCGCGCGGCGCTCGCCGACGCCGTTTGCATCATGGTTAACCGCAACCAGGGCGCGGGCACCCGCATCCTGATCGACCGCCTGCTCAATGGTGCCCGTCCGGACGGTTACTGGAATCAGCCGCGCTCGCACAATGCGGTGGCCGCGGCCGTGGCGCAGCAGCGCGCCGACTGGGGCATGACCATTGCGCCGGTCGCGCATGCAGCCGGCCTGGGTTTCATTCCCTACGCCGAAGAGCATTATGACTTTGCGCTGGTGAAGGCGCGCAAGCAGCGGCCGGCGGTACAGGCGTTTCTCGATGCGCTGGCGTCGAAGGCAGGCCGCAAGGCGTTGGAAGAAGCAGGCTTCAGACCTGCATAGAAACGGGGACGGGGATGCCTCTCAACGTTGCGATCATCGGCGCCGGCATGGGCGGGCTTGCGACTGCCGCCGCGCTCCGAAAAGTCGGCATCAATGTCACCGTCTACGAGCAGGCCAAACAATTCGCGCGGTTCGGCGCCGGCATCCAGGTCGGCTGCAACGCCATGAAGGTGCTGCGCGGGCTTGGTCTCGAACAGAGGATGCGCAAGCAATCCTTCTATCCTCGCTCCTGGAACAACCGCGACTGGCGCACTGGCGAAATCAAGTTCGACATGATTTTCGGCGAGAGCGCGGAGGCGAAATACGGTGCGCCCTATCTGCTGGCGCATCGCGGCGACCTGCATGAGGCGCTGGCCAGCGCCGTGCCCGATGTGCATGTCCGGCTGAACCACAAGCTCGTTGGGTTGGATGACGTGGCCGATGGTGTGCGTCTTACCTTTGCCGATGGCATGACCGCAATCGCCGATGCCGTGGTCGGCGCCGACGGCGTGCACTCCGTCGTGCGCGACATCCTGTTCGACACGGCGCCGGTGACCTACACCGGCCGTATTGCGTATCGCACCACCTATCCCGCCGCACTGCTCAACGGCGAAAAGATCGACGACTGCACCAAATGGTGGGGCGAGGACCGCCACATCGTCATCTACTATGTGAAGCCGGACCGCAGCGAAATCTATCTCGTCACGAGCCAGCCCGAGCCGGATTTCCGCATCGAGTCATGGTCGGCCAAGGGCGACGTCGGCGAATTGCGCAAGGCGTTTGCCGGCTTCGATCGTCAGGTGGAGCAAGTGCTGGCGGCGTGCCCCGACGTGCACAAATGGGCGATCGTCGACCGGGAGTCGCTCGACTGCTGGGCGGACGGCAAGGTGACGCTGCTTGGCGACGCCTGCCATCCGATGACGCCCTACATGGCGCAAGGCGCAGCTATGGCGATCGAGGACGCCGCCGTGCTGTCGCGCTGCCTCGGTGGCGTCGATCGCGACGGCGTCGCGGACGCCTTCCGCCGCTTCGAGGCGACCCGCAAGGAGCGCACTTCGCGCGTGCAGGCGACCTCGCGCGCCAATACGTGGCTGCGCGGCAAGACCGATGCGGATTGGGTCTACGGCTACGATGCGTGGACCGTGCCGCTGGCGGCGTAGCTAACCGCCATCCAGTGCCGCCAGCCGGTCGGCCTCGGCGATGTCCTCGACCGTGTTGGCATTGAAGAACGGATCGAGCGGTGTCGTCGGCCACGTCACCGTCGCGAGCCGGTAGCGCGCGGTCCAGCGGTCGATCTTCCTGATGTCTTCGACAACGAGCGAATGACGCAACTCGTCGCGCAGTGCGACGCTCCACAGCCCGACCACCGGATGCGATTGGCCATCGGAGGCGGCGACGGCGAGCTGCGCGTTCTCGGCGACGAGTGCCTGATGCAGGCGCGACACGAGGTCGCGCGGCAGGAAGGGGCAATCGGCGGCCGCGCTCAGCACGAGCGATACATCGGGACGATTGGCCGCGGCCCAATCGAGCGCAGCAAGGATGCCGGCGAGGGGGCCGGGAAAGTCCGCGACGTCGTCGGCGACGACAGGCAAACCGAATGATGCAAAGCGCGCGGGATCGCCATTGGCATTGATGATCAGGCCGTCGCATTGCGGCGACAGCCGCGCGATCACGCGATCCAGAATGGTGCGGCCGGCGATGGTGCGCATCGGCTTGTCGCCGCCGCCCATGCGGCGCGCCAGGCCGCCAGCCAGAAGCACGCCCGGAATTCCAGGCGCGCCTTTTGGCGCTGCCTCAGTCGTCACGCGCTTCGCTCTTGCGCTTGTGGCGCGCGGATTCTTCCTCGACGTAGTCGAGGTTCTGGTCGTAGACGAGGCGATCCTGGCCGGACAATGCGATGAAGCGTTTTCCGCGGGTGCGGCCGACCAGCGTCAGCCCGACCTGTCGCGCCAGCTCGACACCCCAAGCGGTGAAGCCCGAGCGCGAGACGAGAATCGGGAATTCCCATCCGCACCGTCTTGATCACCATTTCCGAGGTTAGCCGGCCGGTCGTGTACATGATCTTGTCGCCGGCATCGACGCCGTGCTGGAACATCCAGCCGGCGATCTTGTCGACGGCGTTGTGGCGGCCGACGTCTTCGGTGTAGCAGATCGGCGTGCCTTCCTTGCACAGCACGCAGCCGTGGATCGCACCGGCCTCCAGATACAGCGACGGCATGGTGTTGATCGCATGCGTCATCTGATAGAGCCAGGACGTGCGCAATTCCGCCTTCGGCAACACCACGCTTTCGATCGCCTCCATCAGGTCGCCGAACGCGGTGCCCTGCGCGCAGCCAGAAGTTTGCGTGCGCTTCTTCAGCTTCTGCTCGAAATTTGTGTTGTGCTCGGTGCGCACCACGACCACCTGCAGGTCGTCGTGATATTCGACCTCGGTGACGACGTCGCCGTATTTCAGCATGTTCTGGTTGAGCAGATAGCCGAGCGCCAGGTATTCCGGATAGTCGCCGATCGTCATCATGGTGACGATCTCCTGCGCATTGAGGTACAGCGTCAGCGGTCGCTCCACCGGCACCCGGATCTCGACCTCGGCCCCATGCTGATCGGTGCCGCGGACGCGCTCGGTCAGCCGCGGGTCGTCCGGATTCGGCACGATCAGGGGGATGGGGGCTTTCTCGATCTTCATCATACCCTTGAGGCTAGCATGACTTTGCCTGCAGTCCGATATAAAGCAGCTGGGATCAATATTTAAGGGCCGGTTCCGGCCGGTCTTTGGGATGATGCGATGAAAGTGATTGGCCTCGCGGGATGGAGCGGCGCCGGCAAGACCACCTTGCTGACGCGGGCGATTCCGCATCTGCTCAAGGAGGGGCTGCGCGTCTCCGTGATCAAGCATGCCCATCACGAATTCGATGTCGACGTGCCCGGCAAGGATTCCTGGCTGCACCGCCAGTCCGGCGCCTCCGAGGTGCTGGTGTCCTCGACGCGGCGCTGGGCGCTGATGCATGAGCTGCGCGGCGCGGCGGAGCCGCGACTGCAGGAGCTCTTGGCCAAGATGACGCCGGTCGATCTCGTGCTGGTCGAGGGCTTCAAGCGCGAGCCGCATCGCAAGATCGAGGTGCATCGCGCCGCCAACGGCAAGCCGTGGCTGTTTCCCGACGATCCCGGGATTGTCGGCATCGTCACCGATGCTGCGGTCGAAACGCGGCTGCCGGTCGTCCATCTCGACGATGTCGATGCGGCTGCCGCGTTGATCAAGCGTTCGGCGATTTCGATCGAGGATCTGTTTTCGGAAGCGGCGGTGTAGAGCGGAAAGCAATGGCGCAACTGTCCGACGATTGCTTTGCCTTTGGTGGCCCGATGATGTCGGTCGATGAGGCCGTCGGCCTGATCGCCGCGCGGGTTATGGCGATCAAGGAGACCGAGACGGTGGCGCTTGGTGATGCCGACGGCCGCATTCTCGCGCGCGACATCACCGCGCCCCTGCCGCTGCCGCCGTTCACCAATTCAGCCGTCGATGGCTATGCGGTCGCAAGCCGCGATCTGTCGAAGTCTGGCGCCGAGACATTTCCGGTGCTGGGCCGCGTGCCGGCCGGTGCTTCCGCTGATGAAGCGATCAAGCCGCATCACGCGGTGCGCATCTTCACGGGCGCGCCGATGCCCGCGGGCGCCGACACCGTCTTCATGCAGGAGGATGTGCAGGTCGAAGGCGGCAAGGTGGTGCTCCCCGCCGGCCTGAAGCCCGGCGCCAATGTGCGCCCCGCGGGTGAGGACATTCCGCTGGGGCATGCCGCGCTGAAGGCTGGGCGGCGATTACGCCCGCAGGATGTCGCGCTGGTTGCCGCGTTTGGCCTGACAGGGATCGAGGTACGTCGCCGCGTCCGCGTTGCGGTTTTCTCCACCGGAGATGAACTGGTTTCACCGGGCGAGACGCGCGCTGCGCCGCAGCTGTTCGATTCCAACCGCTTCATGCTGATGGCGATGTTGCGCCGGCTCGGCTGTGAGGTCAGCGACCTCGGCATCTTTGCCGACGAGAAAACCTCGTTGGCGAACGCCTTGAAGAAGGTCGCGGACGGGCACGACCTGCTGCTCACCACCGGCGGCGTCTCCACCGGCGAGGAAGATCACGTCAAGGCGGCGGTAGAGAGTGCGGGCTCGCTGGTGCTGTGGCGAATGGCGATCAAGCCGGGCCGGCCCGTGGCGATGGGCATCATCGGCGGCACGCCGTTCATCGGATTGCCCGGCAATCCCGTCGCGAGCTTTGTCACCTTCGTGCATGTGGTGCGGCCGACGATCCTCGCGCTGTCGGGCGCAGGGCAGGAGCCGCTGACGCCGATGCCGGTGCGCGCGGCGTTTTCCTACAAGAAGAAAATCTCGCGCCGCGAATATGTCCGCGTCTCCCTGCGCAGGGGCGCGGACGGCGTGCTCGAAGCGGTCAAATTTCCGCGCGAGGGCGCGGGGCTGTTGTCCTCGCTCGCTGACACGGACGGCTTGGCTGAACTCGGTGAGGACGTCACGCAGGTCTCGTCCGGCGAGACGGTCGGCTTCCTGTCCTGGGCCAGCCTCATCAATTGATCCACATTGACGATGCAAGCCTGCTTCGCCATCTTCGCAACATGACCACGACAAAGCTCGATCTCGCCGGCCTGAAATGTCCGTTGCCGGCATTGAAGACGCGCAAGGCGCTGAAGTCGCTCGCCGCGGGTGACCGGCTGGAAGTGCTGTGCACCGATCCGCTGTCGGTGATCGACATTCCCAACCTCATTCGTGAGACCGGCGACAAGGTCGAGATCACCGAGCGCAACGAGAACCGCATCGTTTTTCTGATCGAGAAGACGAATGGTCCGATAGGCAAAACCGATAGTGAGTCTTCGTTGCATAATTGAATGTTGGCTTGCTGCCGCCAGCCGCTAGAATTCGTTATCCGGCAACAGCAGCAGGAAGCTTGGCCCAAATGCCGCCTTCCTTAAATCCTTACTGAGACGCGCGAATTCTCTTGGCATCTGGCATACCAGAGCTTAGAGTCGCTCCAAATCCAGGCTAGGGAACGAGACGCTTTTTCAATGGCTCACGACATCCACCAGGTCCGCGAATTCGATCACCCCGGTCAGGGGCGTAAGCGCGCGAAGGCAACGCCAAAGGGCCGTCAGGTCGATCCGACGGCGGCGCATGAAATCGAAGTGCTGCTCGGTGATCGTTCGCGCCGCCGCGATCTCTTGATCGAGCACCTGCATCTGATCCAGGACAAGTATCGCCAGATCTCGGCCGCACATCTTGCGGCACTTGCCGACGAGATGAAGCTCAGCTTTGCCGAGGTGTTTGAGACGGCGACCTTCTACGCGCATTTCGACGTGGTGAAGGAAGGCGAAAAGGACATCGCCCCGCTCACCATCCGCGTCTGCAACTCTCTCGACCTGCGCCATGATGGGCGCGGAGAGGCTGCTGGCGGATTTGCAAGACGCGGCCGGTCCCGGCATCCGCGTCGTGCGCGCGCCCTGCGTCGGCCGTTGCGACACCGCGCCGGCTGCCGAAGTCGGCCATAACTTTGTCGACCACGCCACGGTGTCGAATGTGCTTGCCACGGCGAAGGCCGGCGACATCCATGCGCATCTGCCTGACTACGTCGCCTATGACAAATACGTCGCCGATGGCGGCTACAAGCTGCTCAACCGTCTGCGCTCCAAGGAGTTGTCGAAGGAAGATTTGCTGAAGTCGCTCGACGACGCCTCGCTGCGCGGCCTCGGCGGCGCCGGGTTTCCGACCGGCCGCAAATGGCGCGCGGTGCTGGGCGAGCCCGGCCCGCGGCTGATGGCCATCAACGGCGACGAGGGCGAGCCCGGTACTTTCAAGGATCGCTACTATCTCGAGACCGATCCGCATCGGTTCATCGAGGGCATGCTGATCGGCGCGCACGTCGTCGAGGCCGGCGAGGTCTACATCTACATCCGCGACGAATATCCGGCCGCGCGCGAAATCCTGGCGCGCGAGATCGCAAAATTGCCGCCGGGCGGCCCCGTGCTGCATATGCGCCGCGGCGCCGGCGCTTACATCTGCGGCGAGGAATCCTCGCTGCTGGAAAGCCTCGAAGGCAAACGCGGCCTGCCGCGACACAAGCCGCCTTATCCGTTCCAGGTCGGGCTGTTCGGCCTGCCGACGCTGATCAACAACATCGAGACGCTGTGGTGGATCCGCGACATCGTCGAGAAGGGCGCCGACTGGTGGAAGAGTTTTGGCCGCAACGATCGCCATGGCCTGCGCAGCTTTTCGGTCTCGGGTCACGTGAAGAAACCCGGCGTGAAGCTCGCGCCCGCGGGCATCACCGTGCGCGAACTGATCAACGAATATTGCGGCGGCATGGCCGATGGCCATAAATTCCACGCCTATCTGCCCGGCGGAGCGTCCGGCGGCATTTTGCCGGCCTCGATGGACGACATCCCGCTCGATTTCGGCACGCTGGAAAAATACGGCTGCTTCATCGGCTCGGCCGCGGTCGTCATCCTCTCCGACAAGGACAGTGTGCGGCTGGCGGCGCTGAACCTGATGCGCTTCTTCGAGGACGAGAGTTGCGGCCAGTGCACGCCTTGCCGGGTCGGCACGCAGAAGGCGGCGCTGCTGATGGAAAGCCCGGTGTGGAACAGGGCGCTGCTCGATGAATTGAGTCAGGCGATGCGCGATGCCTCGATCTGTGGCCTCGGCCAGGCGGCGGCCAATCCGCTGACCTCCGTCATCAAATATTTTCCGGACGAGTTCAAGGAAGCGGCCGAATGACGAAGATCATCTTCGAGCTCGACGGCAAGCAGGTCGAAGCCTCCGCTGGCGAGACGATCTGGCAGGTGGCGAAGCGGCAGGGGCGCGACATTCCGCATCTCTGCTATTCGCCCGAGCCGGACTACCGCCCCGACGGCAATTGCCGCGCCTGCATGGTCGAGATCGAGGGCGAGCGCGTGCTCGCCGCGTCCTGCAAGCGCACCCCGACCGTCGGCATGAAGGTAAAGTCGGAAAGCGCGCGCGCCGTCGCCGCGCAGAAGATGGTGATGGAGCTTCTGGTCTCCGACCAGCCGGCGCGAAAAACCTCGCACGATCCGGATTCAAAATTCTGGAACTGGGCCGATACGGTCGGCGTCACCGAGAGCCGTTTTCCTGCCGCGCAGCGCTGGGATGGCGACGCCAGCCATCCGGCGATGCGCGTCAATCTCGATGCCTGCATCCAGTGCGGCCTGTGCGTGCGTGCCTGCCGCGAGGTGCAGGTCAACGACGTCATCGGCATGGCGTATCGTAATGCCGACGCCAAGATCGTGTTCGACTTCGACGATCCCATGGGCGAGTCGACGTGCGTGGCCTGCGGCGAATGCGTGCAGGCCTGCCCGACCGGCGCGCTGATGCCGGCGGTCATGCTCGACGACAAGCAGACCCGCGTCACTTACGCCGACCGCAAGGTGGATTCGCTCTGTCCGTTCTGCGGCGTCGGCTGCCAGGTCACCTACCAGGTCAAGGACGAGAAGGTGATCTATGCCGAGGGCCGCGATGGCCCGGCCAATCATAATCGTCTGTGTGTGAAGGGCCGCTTCGGCTTCGACTACATCCATCATCCGCATCGCCTCACAAAACCGCTGGTGCGGCTGCCCAATGCGAAGAAGGACGCCAACGATCAGGTCGATCCGGCCAATCCCTTTACGCATTTCCGCGAGGCGTCGTGGGACGAGGCGCTGGATATCGCTGCCAAGGGTCTTGTGAAGATCCGCGACGGGAAGGGCGTGAAGGCGCTCGCCGGCTTCGGCTCGGCGAAAGGCTCCAACGAAGAGGCGTACCTGTTCCAGAAGCTGGTGCGCACCGGCTTCGGCTCCAACAATGTCGACCATTGCACGCGGCTGTGCCACGCCTCGTCGGTCGCGGCATTGTTCGAAGGCCTGAGTTCGGGCGCGGTGTCGGCGCCGTTCCTGGCAGCCATGGATGCCGAAGTGATCTGGGTGATCGGCGCCAACCCGACGGTGAACCATCCTGTTGCGGCGACCTTCATCAAGAACGCGGCGAAGAACGGTGCAAAGCTCTTCGTCATGGATCCGCGCAGGCAGGCGCTGTCGCGTCACGCGACCGCGCATTTGCAGTTCAAGCCGGGCTCCGACGTCGCCATGCTGAATGCGATGATCAATACGATCATCACCGAAGGGCTGACCGACGACCAGTACATCGCGGGTTACACCGAGGGCTTTGAAGATCTGAAAGAGAAGATCAAGGAGTTCACGCCGGAGAAGATGGAGCCGATCTGCGGCATCCCGGCGCAAACGCTGCGCGAGGTCGCCCGAACCTACGCGCGCGCGAAATCCTCGATCATCTTCTGGGGCATGGGCATCAGCCAGCACATCCACGGCACCGACAACGCGCGCTGCCTGATCGCGCTCGCGCTGATCACCGGCCAGGTCGGCCGCCCCGGCACCGGCCTGCATCCGCTGCGCGGCCAGAACAACGTGCAGGGGGCTTCCGACGCCGGCCTGATTCCGATGTTCCTGCCGGACTATCAACCGGTCAGCCGCGACGACATGCGCGGCAATTTCGAGAAGCTTTGGGGCCAGGAGCTTGACCCGGTACGAGGGCTCACCGTGGTCGAGATCATGAACGCGATCCATGCCGGCGAGATCAACGGCATGTATATCGAGGGCGAGAACCCCGCGATGTCCGATCCTGACCTGCAGCATGCGCGCGAGGCGCTGGCAAAGCTCGATCATCTCGTGGTGCAGGATCTCTTCGTCACCGAGACCGCGTTCCACGCCGACGTCATCTTGCCGGCCTCGGCTTTTGCCGAGAAAGAGGGCTCCTTTACCAATACGGACCGCCGCGTGCAGCTCGCGCGCCAGGTGGTCAAGCCGCCGGGTGACGCCAGGCAGGACCTCTGGATCATCCAGGAAATCGGCAAGCGCATGGGCCTGCCGTGGAATTATTCGGGGCCCGGCGACGTCTACACCGAGATGGCGCAACTGATGCCGTCACTCAAGAACATCAGCTGGGAACGGCTGGTGCGCGAAGGCGCTGTCACGTATCCGGCGGACGATCCCGAACAAGCCCGGCAACGAGATCATCTTCACCACGGGTTTCCCGACGCAGAGCGGCCGCGGCAAGATCGTGCCCGCCAAGGTGATCCCGCCGGACGAATTGCCGGACGCCGAATACCCGATGGTGCTGTCCACCGGCCGCGTGCTGGAGCACTGGCACACCGGCTCGATGACGCGCCGCGCATCCGTGCTCGATCAGATCGAGCCGGAGGCGGTCGCCTTCATGTCGCCGAAGGACATGCGGCGGCTGCAGGTGTGGCCCGGCGATTTCATCCGCCTGCAGACCCGCCGCGGCGCGGTCGAGGTCAAGGTCCGCTCCGACCGCGACGTGCCGGAGAATATGGTGTTCATGCCGTTCTGCTACGCGGAGGCGGCAGCGAATCTCCTGACCAATCCCGCGCTCGATCCGTTCGGCAAGATCCCGGAATTCAAGTTCTGCGCGGTAAAGGCGGAAAAGGTCGGGCAGCAAGCCGCAGCCGAATAGCTGAGGCTAGTACCACGGCTCCTCATAGACCGGCTGGCCGTCCAGCAGCAGCCGCTTGATCGCGGCACGTCCTGACGGCAGCACCGCCGCGACAATCGTCAGCTTGCGTTGATTGCGGGCGTCTTCGAGCTTCCTGCCTTCGCCTTCGGGAACGAAATATTTCTCGAGATTGTAGCGGATCTGCAGCTCCTTGCAGAACGACTGTCCGTCCGGCTCGCAACTGGCGCCGTAGGCGACGGTGCCGCGGATAAGCACCTCGGGGCTGGTGATGGGCACGGCGGCGGTATGGACCGAGACCGCCTCGTAGAGTCCGTCGGGCTTGGGCGCCAGCTTGACGTACACGATGGGATGGCGCGAGCCGGAGGGTTGCTTGAACAGCGTGCCGCTCGGGACCGTCGAGATGTCGTAGCCGAGGACGACATAGTCGCCGCGCAGGAGGTCGCGCGGATCGATCGGGCGGGTCTGCAGCTTCACCTCGGTGCCGCCGCGCAGGATCTGTGCGCGATCGACGACCATGGCGCCGAGTAGCGCGATCTGGATCACGGCCACGGTGCCGAACAACACCAGCTTCGGGATGCGCGCGAAGCGTTCGGCGGCGGATGCAAGCAGCCCTGTCATGGCCGGCTCCTCGGCAGAAAGCGATTGAGCACGGTCGAAAGCACGACGGCCGCGCCGCCCGCCACCGCGAGGAACAGCGAGCGGCCGAGTAGCGAGCCCTTCACGGCCCAGGTGATGCCGGCGATGACGCCCGCGATGCCGATCCAGCCGGCGACGATCCGGGACCGAACGCTATCAAGCATGCCGGAGACGACGAGGCAGAGCATGGCGGAGAGCTGAAGCGCATAGGCGAGCCATGGATCGCCTCCCGACCGCCGCGGTGTCCAGGCCAGGGCGGCCACGAGGACCAGCGCGATCGCGGCTCCGGCAAGGCCCGAGCCTGGCCGGCGGGTGATGGCGGCGGCGGCCAGCGCGAAGATCAATCCGGCAATGCCGCAGGCCATCGCCCATTGCGGCTGGCCGAGGTCGGAACGCGAATAGAAGAAGTCGTTGGAAGTCACCACTTCAAGGGCAGCTGCGATCGCCAGCGAGACCGCGCCATAGGCCGACAGCACGGTGCCGGCGGAAGACGTCCGCTGCCATGGTGTTGCGGCAAGCAGGAGCCCGGTGCCGAACAGGAGCGCGGCGCCATCGGCCAGCACGAATGCTGGTTCGATGTAGGCTTGGAATGCCGACGTGAACCACCAGGGCAGAATGGCCACCGCGACGAGATGGGCCGCCACGCGCGAATTCCACGCCAGCGCAAGCCCCGCCGCCAGCAGCCAGAATACGGCGAACGCAAAATGCGGATCGCGAATTTCGAAGATGCGGGTGTTGCTCCAGAAGCATGCCGCCACCAGCGCCACCGCCAGCGCGCCGCGCGAGCCGGTCAGCGCTGCGGCCACGAGCGCGCCCACCGCCCACAGCAGCATGCCGGCGGCAAAATCCTCGCCCAGATGATACATCTGCCCGATCAGCGCGATCGATGCCCCGAAGATGATCGAGCCGACGCCGGCGCAGAGATCGGCGATCACGGAGCGGTCCTCGCGGGCGAACCAGCTGCCGAGGCCGTAGGCGACGAGGCAGCCGGCCAGCAGCATCGCAACCCGCAGCAGCCGCGCGAGCTCCGTCCAGTGCGCGGCGACGAAGGCAAGGAACGCGGCTGCGATCAGAAGGCCGCCGACGATCGCGATGACCACGGCGATGGTGATGCCGGGCCCGAGCGGCGGCAGCGCGGCGCGGATGGCGGCGATCGCCGCCGGCGCGACCACGCCGTCGGCTTCCCATCGCGCGAGGTCGGCTTCGAGGCGCTGGCGATAGGCGCGGTCGAACATCAGGCGACCCGCACGCCAGCCGGCCGCGGGCGCGCGGCTTTCGGCTTCAAGATCGACCGCCGACACGGCATGGATGGTCTCCAAATCACCAAGCCAACCTATCACCGTGCCGGTTGTGCTGGAACAGAACGCTATCGCTTGACAGCAGGGCTACATGCCCTGCGTCGCCGCGTGAGTCGCACTTTATGTCGCGCGCCGCGCCCCTTCGGTTCGATACCGAGATTGATTACTGGCGCTTCGATTGGTCGCGCAGCCGCCCATAGGCCGGCCGCGCCAGGCAGGCGTCCAGCCATCGTTTCAAATCCGGCCAGGCCGAGAGGTCGAGCCGCGCCATCTTGGCCCAGACGAGGATGCTCGCGACATTGAGGTCGGCCACGGTGAAGCTGTCGCCCGCGAGATGGCCGCGCGGGACAAGCGCGTCGTTGAGCACCTTCAGCGGCCGCTGCAACAGCAGTTGGTTGCGTTCGACGACGGACGGATCGCGCGAGAACTCGGCCAGCAAGGCGCGGTGCTCCAGCAGGCTGAGCAGCAGATGCTCGATCTCCAGCATGGCCCAGAAACTCCATTGCGCGGCGAGGCCAAGGGTGGCCGCATCCCGGCAGTGCAGCGGGCCATCGTATTTCTGGGCGAGATAGAGATTGATCGCCATCGATTCCCACAACACCACGTCGCCGTCGACCAGGGTCGGAATCCGCGCATTCGGGTTCAGGCGAAGGTACTCGCTGGTCTGCAAATCGTCGGCGCGCGTGCTCTTGTCCACGAGCTGATAGGGTTTTCCGACCTCTTCCAGCATCCAGAGGCAACGGATCGCGCGGGACCTTGGATTTCCGTATAGCTGCAGCATTGGTGAACTCTCCGACCGGGGGCAGGAGATCATAACCTGACAAGGGCGAAGTGTCGCGGCCTGTGGCCGGGCTGCCGTATCGAGCTGGGTCACTGGGTGTTATGCTGTTCGGCATCGACAGAACAGAGGAAGCATCGCCATGGCCGAGAGCGTGATGTTCCATGAAGGCAATCGTCAGCTGCAGGATCGCTTCGATAGCCGCCGTATCTCCGACCGCCTCGAGGAAAAGCTGACCCGCAAGGAGTTCACTGCGGACGACAAGGCGTTCGTCGAGAGCCTGCCGTATTTCTTCCTCGCCACGTCAGATGATCGCGGGCGGCCGGATTGTTCCTTCAAGGGTGGCGCGCCCGGCTTCGTGCGCATCACCGGACCTTCCGAGATTGCCTTCCCGGACTATGACGGCAACGGCATGTTCAAGAGCCTCGGCAATATCGTGGTCAACGCCGATGTCGGCCTGCTGTTCATCGCCATGCACGGCAAGGCGCGGCGGCTGCGCGTCAACGGCAGCGCCACGGTGAGCGACCGCGACCCGCTGCTGGCGGAGACCGTCGGCGCGCAGCTCATCGTTCGCGTGACGGCACGCGCCATCTTTCCGAATTGCCCGCGCTACATTCCGACCATGCAGTCGGTCGAGCCGTCAGTCTATACGCCGCGCGCCGGCGAAGACGCGCCGGAGCCCGGGTGGAAGGGCTTTGCCGACTTCAAGGATTTTGTCCATCCACGCCAGCCGACGTTCAAGGGGTAGCCTACGCCAGCGTTCCGCCATCGACCGGCATGGCGATCCCGGTCACGAACGACGCCTTGTCGGACAAGAGAAACACCGCGGCCTCCGCGATCTCCTCCGGACGCGCGGCGCGGCCCATCGGATTGCGCGTCACCGCCGCCTTGATCAGCGCTTCCGGATCGGCCTCGTTGTGGCCGGGCTGGTCCGGCCGGTTGACGAACACCCGCAGCATCGGCGTGTCGATCGCGCCGGGGCAGATCGCATTGACGCGAATGCCGTCCTTGGCGTGGCGCTTGGCGAGACTGCGGGCCAGCCCAATCACGCCGGCCTTGGCCGCCGAATAGGTCGGGCTCCATGGCGAGCCGGTCAGGCCCGAGGTCGACGCGGTGAACAGGATGCTGCCGGACTTTTGCGCGGTCATGTGCGTCAGCGCTGCATGGGTGGTGACCAGCTGGGAACGCAGATTGAGATCGATGCTGAGATCCCAGCCGTCGAGGTCGTCGATCACGGAGGGGCCGGGAATTCCGAGATGATTCCACACGCTGTCGAGCCGGCCGAATTCCTTCACGGTCGCTGCAACGATCTCGCGCGAGAACGCGTCATTGCGCAGATCGCCCGCCAGCGCCAACGCCCGGCCGCCGCGCTTGCGAATTTCCTCCGCCACGGCTTTCACGCCGGGCTCGTTCTGGTCGACGACCGCGACCGCAGCGCCCTCGCGCGCCAGGATGAACGCTCCGGCGCGGCCTGCGCCCGAAGCCGCGGCGGTGACGAGGGCGATCTTGTTCTGCATGTCCATTGTTTTTCCTTTTCTTGCTTGATTGTTTCGACCGGGACAGGCTAGATCGCCGTCATCTCGCCCTTGGTCCAGGACTTCGCGCAGCTTGAACTTCTGGATCTTGCCCGAGCCCGTCAGCGGGAAGGCATCCACCACGAACCAGTGCTTTGGCGTCTTGTGCGGGGCGAGCGAGGCGCGCATGTAGTCGATCAGCTCTTCCTTCTCGATGGTGGCGCCAGGCGCCGGCCGAATGAATGCCGCAACCTCTTCGCCCCACTTCTCGTGCGGTACGCCGATCACGGCGACCTCGCCGACCTTGGGATGCTTGAACAGCAGCTCCTCCAGCTCGCGCGGATAGATGTTCTCGCCGCCGCGGATGATCATGTCCTTCAGCCGGCCTTCGACGGTGCAGAAGCCGCGCGCGTCCATGGCGCAGAGATCGCCGGTATGCAGCCAGCCGTCCTTGTCGATCGCGGCGGCCGTGGCGTCGGGCATCTCGAAATAGCCGAGCATGATGTGATAGCCGCGGGTGCAGAATTCGCCGATGGTGCCGATCGGCACCGTCTCGCCGGTTAGGGGATCGATGATCTTGGTTTCCATGTTCGGCAGCGGCAGGCCGATGGTGCCGGCCTTGTCCTCGACGCTGTCGTTGGCGGCGGTCTGGGCCGCCACCGGCGAGCACTCGGTCTGGCCGAACACGATCGTAAAGGGCGCGCCGAGCTTTTCCTCCAGCCGCCGCACCAGCGGCGCCGGCACCGTCGAGCCGCCGGAGCAGATCGCCTTGACTCCGGAAAGGTCGGTGGTCGCGAAGTTCGGATGCTCCAGCATCGCAATCAGCATGGTGGGCACGCCGACCATGGCGGCGCCGTGATAGGTGTCGAACATTTGCAGCACGATGGCCGGATCGAATGCCTCGATCAGCACCTGCGTCGCCGCCTTGTAGACCGCGCCGATCACGCAGCAGACGCAGCCACCGGTGTGGAACAGCGGCATGGTGGTGACGAACACGTCGCCGGAGCCGTAGCCCATCCGGTCGGCGGTGTCGGCGCCGTTGTTGAGCAGGCCGCGATGGCGCAGCAGCGCGCCCTTGGGGAAGCCGGTGGTGCCCGACGTGTACTGGATCATCACGGGGTCGTCGGGGCTGACCGTCGGGCAGCTTGATGCGCTTGTCGTCGCCGGCAGCGATGAACTTGTCCCAGTCGTCGAAGCAGATGATCTCGCGCAGCTCGGGGCAGTTTGCCTTCACCGCGTGGATGGTCTCCAGCATCGGATTGCCGCGAAAGCTGTTGGCCACGAAGACGCCGGCCGAGCGCGACTGCTTCAGCACATATTGCACCTCGTTGGCGCGGAAGGCCGGGTTGACGGTGACCAGCACCAGGCCGGCCATGCCGGCGCCGAATTCCAGCATGATCCATTCCGGCAGGTTCTGCGCCCACACCGCGATCCGCTCGCCCTTCTTGAAGCGGGTCGACAGCGCGCGGGCGGTGCGCTGCGCCTCGCGGTACAACTCGGCGTAGGTCCATTTGCGCCGCAGCGCCGGATCGGGGAGGCCTGCGATCAGCGCGAGCCGGTCGGGCGCGGATTCCGCCGCCTTGCGCAGCAGGTCGCCAAAGGTCCATTCCCGCACCGCAGGCGTGGGGGGTCCCGCGACATGCGACATCGTCAAAGCCATTTTCGTCCTCCCGGGAGCCGCTCTTGTGGTGGCGCGGCGTCTTCGGGCGCAAGATGCCTTCCGGCTTGCGGCGATGCAAGCCACGCCGGAGCACCCGCGGAACGGGATGGCTGTTTGAGGGTTTGGTTCTCGCGTCAATTGGCGCATGATGGCCGGATATCGGCCATACAGGACCCCCGTGCCGCCGCAAAAGCTAACCACCTACCGCAAGAAGCGCGATTTCGAAAAGACCTCGGAGCCCTCCGGCGACGTCAAGGTGGCGGCGTCGAAGGAGCGGCGTTTCGTGATCCAGAAGCACGCGGCAACACGGCTGCACTACGATCTGCGGCTGGAGTTCGACGGCGTCTTCAAGTCCTGGGCGGTGACGCGCGGGCCCTCGCTCGATCCCCATGACAAGCGGCTTGCGGTCGAGGTCGAGGATCATCCGCTCGACTATGGCGATTTCGAAGGCACCATTCCCGAGGACCAGTATGGCGGCGGCACGGTGCAGCTGTGGGACCGCGGCTATTGGGATTCGCCCGATCCCGAGCGCGGCTTTGCGAAAGGCGATCTCAAGTTCAACCTGCATGGCGACAAGCTGCATGGCAGCTGGGTGCTGGTGCGGATGAAGGGCGACCGCTACGGCGGCAAGCGCACCAACTGGCTGCTGATCAAGCATCGCGACGAATATGTCCGCGAGGGCGAAGACGAACGGCATTCTCGACGAGGACCGCTCCGTCGCCTCCGGCCGCACGATGGCCGAGATCAAGGCGGGCAAGGGCAGGGCGCCAAAGCCGTTCATGCTGGCCAAGGGCAAGACCAAAGCGGATGCAACCTGGAATTCCAATCGCGGCTCTGCGGCCGAGGCGCGGGCGAAGACGAAAGGCTCGTCCGCGCCGGCCAAGGCAAAGAAGGTTTCGGCGATGCCGGACTTCGTGCCGCCGCAGCTCTGCGCCTCGGTGGAGCGTCCACCGAGCGGGGCGCGCGTGGTGCCACGAAATAAAATTCGACGGCTATCGCGTGCAGCTGCGTGTCGAGGACGGCGAGGTCGCGCTCAACACGCGCAAGGGGCTGGACTGGGCGGACAAGTTTGCAGCGATTGCAAAGGAAGGGAGCGGCCTCCCTGACGTGTTGATCGATGGCGAGATCGTCGCCGTGGATCAC
Source organism: uncultured Alphaproteobacteria bacterium (assembly GCA_963726865.1). Lineage (GTDB taxonomy): Bacteria > Pseudomonadota > Alphaproteobacteria > Rhizobiales > Xanthobacteraceae > Bradyrhizobium. The sequence goes on from CAVSEE010000028.1 coordinate 176,236, forward strand.
AACGGTCTGCCGGACTTTTCTGCGCTGCAGGCGGCGATCGCCGACGGCAAGACCGGCAATCTCATCTACTTCGCGTTCGATCTGCTGTTCGCCGACGGCGAAGACCTGCGCGCGCTGCCGCTGCGCGAGCGCAAGGCGCGGCTGAAGCATTTGCTGGAGGCGCGCAAGGGCAAGGCCAAGCTGATCCGCTATGTCGAGCATTTCGAGGAGGACGGCGAGACGGTGCTGGAGTCGGCGAAAAAGCTGTCGCTGGAAGGCATCATCTCCAAGAAGCTGGAGGCGCGCTATCAGTCGGGCCGCAGCGAAAGCTGGACCAAGGCCAAAGTCCGCGCCGGGCATGAGGTCGTGATCGGCGGCTGGAAATCCAGGAATGGCAAGTTCAGCTCGCTGATGGCCGGTGTTTATCGCAACGGCCATCTCGCCTTTGTCGGTATGGTCGGCACCGGCTATGGGGCGGACAAGGTGCGGCGGTTGATGCCGCATCTGAAGGCCAACGCGGCCGACAAGAGTCCGTTCAGCGGCGAGAATGCGCCGCCGAAGGCGCGCGACGACCACTGGCTGAAGCCAAATCTGGTGGCCGAGATCGAATTCGCCGGCTGGACCGATGGCGGTAACATTCGCCAGGCCGCCTTCAAGGGATTGCGCGAGGACAAGCCGGCGCGTGAAGTGGAGGCAGAGATGCCAACCAAGGTTCAGGTCGCAAAGCCGCATTGTCGTCAAGTCATCTGCGAAAAAGGGCGTCGAGGTGATGGGCGTCGCCATCTCCAATCCCGACAAGGCGCTGTGGCCCGACGGCGGCGACGGCAAGCCGGTGACGAAGCTCGATCTCGCGCAATTATTTCGAAGCCGTCGGCGAATGGATGATCGGCTATCTCAAGGGCCGTCCCTGCTCGGTGGTGCGCGCGCCCGACGGCATCGACGGCGAGACGTTCTTCCAGCGCCACGCCATGACGGGCACGTCAAAGCTGCTGGAGCTGGTCAAGGTTTCCGGCGACCGCAAGCCTTATCTGCAGATCGACCGCATCGAGGGTCTCGCGGCGGTGGCGCAATCCGGCGGCGTGGAGCTGCATCCCTGGAATTGCGCGCCCGGTGCAGCCCGATGTGCCGGGCCGGCTGGTGTTCGACCTCGATCCCTCGCCCGATGTGGATTTTTCGGACGTGATCGAGGCCGCGAAAGACATGCGCGAGCGGCTCACGGCCGTGGGTCTCGAAAGCTTTTGCAAGACCACCGGCGGCAAGGGGCTGCACGTCGTGACGCCGCTTCTGTCAGGCGCAAAAGAGCGGGTGAACTGGAAGGAAGCCAAAGCGTTCGCGCAAGGAATCTGCCAGTGGATGGCCAATGACGATCCCGAGCGCTATCTGCTCAACATGTCCAAGGAGAAGCGCAAGGGAAAGATTTTCCTCGACTATCTCCGCAACGACCGCATGTCGACCGCGGTCGGCGTGCTGTCGCCGCGCGCGCGTCCGGGCGCGACGGTCTCGATGCCGGTCACCTGGGCGCAGGTGCGCGGCGATCTCGATCCCAAGCGCTACACCGTGCGCACGGTGCCGGCGCTGCTTGCCAAGAGCAAGGCGTGGGATGGCTACGAGGATGCCGCCGGTCCGATCAAGCCTGCGATGAAGAAGCTGGTGGAGAAGCTGTAGCCGCAGCTGCACTTGTCATGCCCCGCGTAAGCGGGGCATCCAGTACGCCGCGGCCTCTCGGCTCCAGCTCAGGTCTCTGGAATACTGGATCACCCGCTTGCGCGGGTGATGACAGCCTTCCTGACCTTACGAGTCGATCGCCGCTGGCTCAGAGCTTCCCGAGCAACAGCAATATCAGCAGGATCACGATGATCAGACCGAGGCCGCCGCCGCCATAGTAGCCGGTGCCGTAGAACGGGCCGCCGCCGATGCCGGAGAAGCCGCCGAGCAGGGCGATGATCAGAATAATCAGGATGATGGTGCCGAGTGACATAATAGTCTCTCCTCAGCCCGCACGCGGGCGCATTTGTCCGTTTGACCTTCGTCCGCAGGAAACCTTCGGGAACCGTGAAGGTTCCCATTTTGCGACGCACATATCGCAGCGCCCTTCTTTTCGACGACGCGGAACTACATCTGGAGTGACATGACGGAGAATTTCGATGCCCGGGCCCGCTGATCGTTTCCATCCCACACAGTCTCGGCCGCGAGGAGGCGATGCGCCGCCTGAAAGCGGCCTGTCGCGCGCGGCCACGAAGGTGCCGATCCTCTCGGTCGACGAAGAGCGCTGGGAAGACAACCGCATGATCTTTCGCGTGCGCGCGCTGGGCCAAGCCGCGAACGGCCATGTCGACGTCGAAGCAGATCACGTCAAGGTCGAGGTGACGCTGCCGTTCCTGCTGCAGCGCTTTGCCGAGATGGCGCAGGCCGCGATCCGCGAGCGCGGCAAGCTGCTGCTTACGAAGCGCTCACGGAAGCCCGCTAAGGCCGAACCCGCAGAAGGCCAGCACCGCGCGCGGTGGCGCCTTTGTCTCCGCGCCGGAGGCGAATTCGGCCGATGCCTGCGCCAGTTCGACCGTGTTCAGCACCTGCTGCCAGCGCGCATATTCCGGCATCTTCGGCAGATGGAAGACGATCTCCTCCGGTGCGGCATTGAGCACGATGAAGATCGGCGCGCCGCCGGGCTCGGCCGGGCCGATCACATAGGACGAGGAAGCGGCCTTCCGGAAATTTCCAGTCCTGCTCCTTCATCTCCTCGGCCGCCGGCGTCAGCCACAGCGCGCCGTAGGAGCCGTCGGCGCGGCGGCCGTCGAGCCAGCGATGGCTTTTCAGCTGCGGAAAGCGGCGGCGCAGATCGGTGAGGTGGCCGATGAAGCCGGTGAAGTCCTCGGCGCTGTCGCCAAGATGACCCCAGTTCACCCAGCCGATCTCGTTGTCCTGGCAATAGGCGTTGTTGTTGCCGCCTTGCGAATTGCCGACCTCGTCGCCGGCGAGCAACAGCGGCAGGCCCTGCGCCAGCAACAGGCAGGCGAGCTGGTTGCGCCGCAGTTGCCGCCGCAGCGCATTGATCGCCGCGTCGTCGGTCGGGCCTTCATGGCCGCAATTGTTGCTGTGATTGTCGCTGGAGCCGTCGCGATTGTCCTCGCCGTTGGCCAGATTGTGCTTCTCGTTGTAGGCAAAGAGATCGGCGAGCGTAAAGCCGTCATGCACGGTGATGTGGTTGACGGACGCGCGCGGGCCGCGGCCGTCATGGTTGAACAGGTCGGAGGAGGCGGTCATCCGGCTCGAGACTTCGCCGATCAGACTGCCTTCGCCGCTCCAGTAGCGCCGCATGGCGCTGCGATAGCGGTCGTTCCATTCCGACCATTGCGACGGAAAGGCGCCGACCTGGTAGCCGCCCATGCCGACATCCCAGGGCTCGGCGACGAGCTTGACCTGCGCCAGCACCGGGTCCTGCCGGATCGCGGTGAGGAAGCTGCTCGTGCGGTCGTATCCGGCGGGCCCGCGCGAAAGCGTGGTGGCGAGGTCGAAGCGAAAGCCGTCGACATGGCAGACCTCGACCCAGTAGCGCAGCGAATCCATCACCATCTGCAGCACGCGCGGATGGGTGAGATTGACCGAGCTGCCGCAGCCGGTGAAGTCGTCGTAGAAGCGCGGGTTCTCCGGCTTCAGCCAGTAGTAGGAGGCGTTGTCGATGCCGCGGAACGACAGCGTCGGCCCGAGATGATTGCCCTCGGCGGTGTGGTTGTAGACGACGTCGAGCATCACCTCGATGCCGGCATCGTGCAGCCGCGCCACCGTGGTGCGGAAGGAGTTCGAGCGCATTGTCCTGGGCGTAGCGCGGTTCGGCTGCGAAGAAGCCGATGGTGTTGTAGCCCCAGTAGTTGACGAGCTTCTTCTCCACCAGCACGCGGTCGTCGATCAGCGCATGGATCGGCAGCAGCTCGACCGTGGTGACGCCGAGCCGCTTCAGATGATCGATCATGGCAGGCGAGCACAGCCCGCCATAGGTGCCGCGCAGCTGCGGGGCTATGTCCTCGCGCAGTTGCGTCAGGCCCTTGACGTGGGCCTCGTAGATGATGGTGTCTTCCCAGGGAATGTTCGGCCGCGCCTCGCGACGGTTCACGAAGGTCTCGTCGATCACGACGGCCTTCAGCATGCCCCGCGCATTGTCGCGGCGGTCGAAGGACAGATCCTCGCGCGGGCTGCCGACGCGGAAGCCGAAATGCGCATCGCTCCACACCAGCCGCCCGGCAAGCCGCCGCGCATAGGGGTCGAGCAGCAGCTTGTTCGGATTGAAGCGGTGGCCGCGCTCCGGCGCATAGGGACCATGGACGCGGTAGCCGTAGAGCTGCCCGGGCGCGACGTCGTTGAGATAGCCGTGCCAGATGTCCTCGGAGCGCTCCGGCAGCTCGATGCGCTCCAGCTCGCGGCGCCCCTGGGCGTCGAACAGGCAGAGCTCGACCTTTTCCGCATTCGCCGAGAACAGGGCAAAGTTAGTGCCGCGGCCGTCCCAATTTGCACCAAGGCGGGACGGCGTTCCGGCAGTCAAGCGCATCCAATCAGCTTTCGGGTACGAGGAAGATCGCAGCCAGCGGCGGAATGGTGAGATTAAGTTCGTAACCATTGCCATGCAACGCCTCGACGCCGCCTGCGTTGCCGACGTTGCTGCCGCCATAATGGGCAGAGTCGGAATTGAGCGCCTCGCGCCATTGGCCGCCGAACGGCACCCGCACCCGGTAATTGTAGTAGACACTGGGCGAGAAATTCACGACCACCACGCACGCCGCGCGGTCGGAAAATCCCTTGCGCAGCCAGGCGAACACGTTCTTGCCGGCGTCATCCATGACCAGCCATTCGAAGCCTGCGGCCTCGCAATCCTGCTCGTGCAGCGCGGGCGTGGTGCGATAGAGCTGGTTGAGGTCGCCGATCAGCGCCTGCACGCCGGCGTGGCTCTTCTTGTCGAGCAGGTGCCAGTCCAGCGAATGGTCGTGATTCCATTCCCTGACCTGGCCGAATTCGCAACCCATGAACAGCAGCTTCTTGCCGGGATGGCCGAACATGAAGCCGTAATAGGCGCGCAGGTTGGCGAAGCGCTGCCACTCGTCGCCGGGCATGCGCCCGAGGATCGAGCGTTTGCCGTGCACGACTTCGTCGTGCGACAGCGGCAGGATGAAGTTCTCCGAGAAGGCGTAGTGCAGGCCGAACAGGATGTCGCCGTGATGGTGCTGGCGATGGATGGGATCCTTGCCGATATATTTCAGCGTGTCGTGCATCCAGCCCATGTTCCACTTGTAGCCGAAGCCGAGCCCGCCGTGATCGACCGGCCGCGACACCTGCGGCCAGGCGGTGGATTCCTCCGCCGCCGTCATCGCCTGCGGAAAACGCGCATAGAGCTCGGTGTTGAAGCGGCGAATGAACGCAATCGCTTCGAGATTTTCGCGGCCGCCATGCTTGTTCGGAATCCAGCCGCCCGCGGGCCTGCGAGTAATCGAGATAGAGCATGGAGGCGACCGCATCGACGCGCAGCCCGTCGATGCCGTAGCGCTCCAGCCAGAACAGCGCGTTGGAGACCAGGAAGATTGGTCACTTCGGTGCGGCCGTAATTGTAGATCAGCGTGCCCCAGTCGAGATGGCGGCCCTGCTTGGGATTGGCGTGCTCGTAGAGCGCGGTGCCGTCGAAATGGCCGAGCCCGTGCGGATCGTCGGGGAAATGCCCGGGCACCCAGTCGAGAATGACGCCGAGCCCTTCGCCGTGACAGGCATCGACCAGTGCCGCGAAATCGGCCGGCGAGCCGAAGCGGCTGGTCGGCGCGAACAGCCCGGTCGGCTGATAGCCCCAGGAGCCGTCGAAGGGATGCTCGCTGACCGGCAGGAATTCGACATGGGTAAAGCCCAGGTCGCGCACATAGCCCGGCAATTGCTCGGCGAGCTCGCGATAGGAAAGCCAGCGGTTGCCGTCCTTGCGCCGCCATGAGCCGAGATGCACCTCGTAGATCGACATCGGCGCGCTGCGGTCGTTGATGTTGCGCGGCGCCGGCCGAGGGTGCGGCACGCTGGCCAGGTCCAGCACGATCGAGGCCGTCTTCGGCCGCACCTCGGCGGCAAAGGCGACGGGATCGGATTTCATCGGCAAATGCTGGCCGCGCGGGCCGATGATGTCGAACTTGTAGTGATCGCCGGGCCTCGCGCGCGGAACGAACAATTCCCAATAGCCGCTGCCGCGCACCCGCATCGGGTGCCGCCGCGGATTCCAGTAGTTGAAATCGCCGACCACGCTGACCCGCCGCGCATTCGGCGCCAGCACCACGAAGGCGACGCCCTCGACGCCGTCCAGCGTCATCGGATGCGCGCCGAGCTTGTCGTAGATGCGCTGATGCGTGCCTTCGCCGAGCAGATGGAGGTCGTAGTCGGTCAGCACCGGCGGGAAGCGGTAGGGGTCTTCCAGCTCGACCACATTGTTGCCGAAGCGGGCGCGCAGCTGATAGCGCGCGGCGCCCGTCGGGCGCTGCGCCCGCAAACAGCCCGGCCTCATGGATGCGGGTCAGCTTGGCCGCATTGCCGTGCTCGCCGACCGCATCGACCTGCGTCGCTTCGGGCAGGAAGGCGCGCACGATGGTCTTGCCGCCCTCCTTGTGCAGGCCGAGATAATGAAAGGGATCGGAGTGGCGGCCTTCGACGATCGCGTAGGCTTCGGCGGAAAGTTTTGTCATTCATCCACGGTCGGTTGCTGCGCCAGCATACGAAGGATGGCGGCGAGGGGGAAGCGCAGCCGGTCCGCCCGATGCGCCGCTTCGTGTTCGATCTGGTAAAAAGCCTTCTCCAGGACGAAGAAATCGATCGACCGCTGGGCGCGTCCAGGGGTCGTCCGGCCACAGCCGGGCGTCGTTCATGGTCTCGCGGTAGCCGTTGAGGCAGGCCTCGACCGACCGGTCGCGCCATTCGCCGAGCTGCAGCGCCAGCCTTGCCCTGATCGTCGGGGGCGAGCTTGAGCGCGCGCTGCAGCGCGGCGGCTGCGGCCGCGTCGATCGAATGGATCAGCCCGGCAACGTCGCGCGCGGCCGGCATCTTGCGCCGGCGCTGCGCCAGCGTGCGGCCGGCCTCGCCCTCGAAGCCGGTGATGAAGATATCGTCCGCGACGATCAGCGCCTTGCCAAGCGCGAAATTGCCGTGCTGGCGGATCGCCATCAGCTCGCGGTCGCGCGGCGGCAGCAAGCGGCCCAGAATTTCCGGCAGCGCTGCCCGCTGCGCCGCCAGCTGGTCGATCAGCGGACGATCGTATTCCCGCAAGCTGCTGCGATACAGCTTCAGCACATCGAGCGCGCGGTCGGCGCTGTCGACGATCTCCTCCGTCCAGCGCTGCCAGTCGCGGTGCTGGATCGCTTCCGGTGCAAAATCGGGATCCGTGGTGTTGCTCGCCAGCGCCAGATGCAGTTCGGCAAGCCGCTTGCCGGTCTGCGCCATCTGCCGCAGCGGCGTCTGCTCCTCGCCGTCGCTGTCGTGCAGGAAGCGCCGCTCCTCGACGAAGCGGTCGAGATAGGCCGACGTCACCGTCCAGGCATCGCCCTGGTTCTGCACCTGCGCGTGCAACGTCGCGATCGCGCTGCGGCTGCCGTCGGCCTCGATCAATTCCGCGGTGCCGAGCAGGGCAGGCGCATTGGCGAAGCCCGCGACTTCGGTAAGGAAACGGCCCATCTCGATCGCCGGATGGATGCCGGGCTCGAGCTTGCGGAACAGCTTGAAAGCAAAGATGTGATCGACCAGCGCGGAACTGGCCGGGAATTCGCTCTCGAAGCCGCGGACGCGGCTCGGCTCGCGCACCATGCTGTCGTCGAACAGGCTGGTCGGGCGGAATTCCAGCTTCAGGCCTTGTTCGCTCTCCTCGACCGTCAGCCGTTCGCGCAGGTTTCGCAGCATCAGCCCGATGAAGATCGGATCGGTGGCGACGTCCAGCAGCGTGCCCTCGCGCGCGCCCTGGCGCACGGCGGCGAGCGCCCGCGGATTGTAGTGCTCGCGGTCGAAGCGCACCCATTCGATCTGCATCGGCATCACATAGCGTGCGCTCTCGCCGCGCTGCTTGGCCTGGAAGAAGGCGAGATAGGGCCGGTTGTCGCCGATGTCGCAGAACGGGGTGGCCGCCACCAGCTACGGGCTGGATCGCGCGCGGCGAGCGCTCCGGATACCAGCGCGTGCGCGACAGATGTCCCGGCAGCACGTCGCGCTCGAACATGCCGCGCTCGCGCCCCAGCGACACCCAGGTCGATCCGACCGGCACCACCAGCGTCTCGAATTCCGGCACCGCGCGCGGCCGCACCGGCTCCGACTTGTCGGGCGCCTGCAGCTGGAACCAGTAGAAACCGTACGGCCCCAGCGTGATCATGTAGGGCAGTTCGCCGATCGCGGGGAAGCGCGAGCGGCCGAGCATTTCCAGGGGAATGCGGCCCTTCCAGGCGGAGAGATCGAGCTCGGTCGCCTGCGCCGAGCGCGACAGATTGGCGACGCACAGGATCACCTCGTCGCGATATTGCCGGACATAGGCCAGCACCGCGCGGTTCTCCGGCCGCACGAAGGTCATGCTGCCGCGGCCGAAGGCGATGGTCGACTTGCGCACCGCGATCAGCTTCTTGGTGGCTGACAGCAGCGAGCCGAGGCTGCGCGACTGCGCCTCGACGTTGACGGCCTCATAGCCATAGACCGGATCCATGATCATCGGCGCGTACAGCCGCGCCGGGTCGGCGCGCGAGAAGCCGCCATTGCGGTCCGAGCGTCCACTGCATCGGCGTGCGCACGCCGTTGCGGTCGCCGAGATAGATGTTGTCGCCCATGCCGATCTCGTCGCCGTAATAGATGATCGGCGTGCCCGGGAACGACATCAGCAGCGAATTCATCAGCTCGATCTTGCGCCGGTCGTTGTCCATCAGCGGCGCCAGCCTGCGGCGGATGCCGACATTGATGCGGGCGCGCGGATCGTTGGCGTAGGTCGACCACAGATAGTCGCGCTCGACGTCGGTGACCATTTCCAGCGTCAGTTCGTCGTGGTTGCGCAGGAACAGCGCCCACTGGCAGTCGGCGGGAATGTCCGGCGTCTGCCGCATGATGTCGGCGATGGGAAAGCGGTCTTCCTGCGCGATCGCCATGTAGATGCGCGGCATCAGCGGGAAGTGATAGGCCATGTGGCATTCGTCGCTGTTGCCGAAATATTCCTGCACGTCCTCCGGCCATTGATTGGCTTCCGCCAGCAGCACCTTGCCCGTGGCATAGGCGTCGAGCTCGGCGCGGAATTTCCGGATGATGTCGTGCGTCTCCGGCAGGTTCTCGTTGTTGGTGCCGTCGCGCTCGCACAGATAGGGGATGGCGTCGAGCCGGAAGCCGTCGACGCCGGTGTCGAGCCAGCGCTTCATCACCTGGATCAGCGCGCTGACCACGCGCGGATTGTCGAAGTTCAGGTCCGGCTGGTGCGAGAAGAAGCGGTGCCAGTAGAACTGGCCGGCCTCGGTGTCCCAGGTCCAGTTCGACTTCTCGGTGTCGGTGAAGATGATCCGCGTATCCGGATATTTCTGGTCGCTGTCGCTCCAGACATACCAGTTGCGCGCGCTGGATTTCGGCTTCGCTGCGCCGCGCGCGCTTGAACCAGTCGTGCTGGTCGGAGGTGTGGTTGATGACGAGCTCGGTGATGACGCGCAGGCCGCGCTTCTTCGCTTCCAGGATGAAGCGGCGAAAGTCCTTCATCGTCCCGAAGTCGGGATTGATGTCGCCGTAGTCGGCGATGTCGTAGCCGTCGTCGCGGCCGGGCGAGGGGTAGAACGGCAGCAGCCACAGCGTGGTGACGCCGAGATCCTGCAGATAGTCGAGCTTGTCGGTCAGCCCCGCGAAATCGCCGATGCCGTCATTGTTGCTGTCGTAAAACGCCTTCACATGGAGCTGGTAGATGATGGCGTCCTTGTACCAAAGCTCGTCGTGGCGGCGTCGGCCGCTGGCACCGCCCTTGCATTCTCCTTGGCGTCAAGGCGGCCGACCCCGATCGGCGGAAAGCCGCCCTCGGCGCGTAGTGCGATATCGGCCCGGGAGGCCTCGACGTTTTCAGCTTTTTTATTCACGGTGATGCCAATGCCATGGAAATGACGTCCCCGTTTCGCATGGGGAAAAGGAGACGCAGAACACCTCAATAAAAAGCCGTAAGCGGGGCGATGGTTCCCAAGGAACTGTTTTTCCGCACCCGAGTTAATCAGCTCCTATCTCCTTCCCGTAATTGGACAATTTCGCGACTGCCTTCCTCCCAGTCGCGCTGCAAACAGCGTGCCGAATGAACCTTTTTGCCAAAGCCCGCGATCTCGGCATCCAGACTGAATTCATTGACGGTCAGGGTCACCCCCATGTGACCGCGGCGGATGCGCTGAAAGTCGTCTTCGAGGCCCTGCCGCCGCAGGGGGCGCGGAAGCTGATCGACGGGCCGGTGGTGGTCCGCCAGGGCCACAAGGCGCACGGCACGCTGCTGCCGGGTGCGCGTTTCCCGATACGCTGGGAGATCGGCGGTCTGACCGGCGCGATCGTGGGCGAGACGAAGGGCGAGCCGATCGATTGGCCCGGCCATTTACCGCCGGGCGTCTACGGCCTGCGACTGACCGACGCGGCCGGCACAGCGGAGGAGGTGCCGCTGGTGTCGGCACCGGCGCGGGCCTTTGCCGGCGATTTCGACCGCGGCTGGCTGCTGGCGGTGCAGCTTTATGGCGTGCGTTCGACGCGCAACTGGGGCATGGGCGATTTCACCGATCTTGCCGAGCTGATCGAGCTGGCGCAACGGATGGGCGCCGACGGCGTCGGTCTCAACCCGCTGCATGCGCTGTTCGACGACAAGCCCGGCGATTGCAGCCCGTATTCGCCGAACAGTCGGCTGTTCCTCAATGCACTCTATATCGACGTCGACGCCATCCCTGAATATCAGGCGAACGCCGTACCTGCGGTAGCCGAAACAACGCCGCGGCTGCGCCAAAGCGAGACAGTCGACTATCTCGCCGTCGCCGCCTTGAAATGGCCGGCGCTGCGCGCGGCGTTCAAGGCCTTTCGAGACAAGGCAACGTCGGAACGGCGCGCCGATTTCGAGAAATTCCGCAAGCTACACGGCACGCTGCTGTCGCGCTTCGCCTGCTTCGAGGCGCTGCGCCACAAGTTTGGAACGCCATGGTGGGAGTGGCCGGAGGAGTGGCGCGCGCCGGATGACGACGCTTGCTCCAGGCTGCGCGGAGGGAAAGAAGCCGCCGAAATCGAATTCGTCGAGTTCGTGCAATGGAATGCCGACTGCCAGCTTGCCGCCTGCAAGGCGCGCGCCGACGCGCTCGGCATGAAGGTCGGCCTCTATCTCGACGTTGCGGTCGGCGTGCAGTCCAACGGCTTCGATGCCTGGAACGAGCAGGGCGCGATCTCGCGCATGCTCGGCGTCGGCGCGCCGCCGGATCCGCTGGCGCCGGCAGGCCAGGACTGGGGCCTCGCCGGCTACAACGCCATCGGCCTCGAGCAGCGGAATTTCGAACCGTTCCGCCGGATGCTGCAGGCCTCGATGCGCCATGCCGGCGCGATCCGGCTCGACCATGTGATGGGGCTGATGCGGCTCTATCTGGTGCCGCGCGGTTTCGGGCCGCGCGACGGCGTCTATGTGCCGATGCCGTTCGAGGCCATGCTTGCGGTCACGGCGCTCGAGAGCGACGCTAATCGCTGCGTGGTGATCGGCGAAGACCTCGGCACCGTTCCCGAAGGTTTTCGCGACCGCACCCGCGACTGGGGCATCTGGTCTTATCTGGTCATGATGTTCGAGCGTGACGGCAACGGCGCCTTTCACGGCATCGACTACTATCTGCCGGACGCGCTCGTCACCTTCAACACCCACGACCTCGCCACCTATGCCGGCTGGCGTCACTTCGCCGACCTCAAGCTGAAGCGCTCGCTCGGCTTCGACCCCGGCGAGACCGACGACGACCGCTGGCACGCGCTGGCCATGCTCGATCAGGTGCTCGGACAGCACGGCATCCACGACAATGATTTCGACGCCATCGCCGAATTCATGGCGCGCACCAAATCGCGCTTGATGGCGATCGAGCTGGAGGATCTGCTGGAGCTTCGCGAGCAGCCCAATGTGCCCGGCACGATCGACGAGCACCCGAACTGGCGACGCCGCATGCCCCTGTGCATCGACGAGATTGCCGCGCAGGTCGATGTCGAGGGATTGCAGGCGGCGACCCGCGAGCGGGCGCGAAAGAAGGCTTGAAGCGGGGGCGCTTTAGGGTCGTTTGATGAGTGAGATGGATTGCCCTGTGGAATCGAAGACTACGGCCTGATCGGCGACTGTGAGACGGCCGCCCTCGTCGGCCGCGACGGCTCGATCGACTGGCTGTGCTGGCCGGCGTTCGATTCCGAAGCGTGTTTTGCCGCTCTGCTCGGCACGCGCAAGAACGGCCGTTGGCTGATTGCGCCGGCGGGCGAGATCACGCGTACGACGCGACGCTATCGCGGCGACACCTTGATCCTCGATACGCGGTTCGAGACAGCTGAGGGCACCGTCGATCTCATCGATTTCATGCCGCCACGTGGCAAGGCTTCCGACGTGGTGCGGCTGGTGCGCGGCGTGCGCGGCACGGTGAAGATGCGGATGGAGCTGATCATCCGCTTCGGCTTCGGCAGCGATATCCCCTGGGTCCGGAAGAACGAGGACGGCACCGGACTGCTTGCGATCTGCGGGCAGGACATGACGGTGCTGCGGACACCGGTCGAGACGCGCGGCGAGGATTTCACCACCGTCGCCGATTTCGAGGTGGGCGAGGGCGAGACCGTGCCTTTCGTGCTCACCTATGGCCCGTCGCATGTGCCTGTCCCCGCCGAGATCGATCCGGCCAAGGCACTGCAGGAGACGGAAACCTTCTGGGCGGAATGGTCGGGCCGCTGCACCTACGAGGGCGATCATCGCGACCTCGTGTTGCGTTCGCTGATCACGCTGAAGGCGCTGACCTTCGCGCCGACCGGCGGCATTGTCGCTGCGCCCACGACGTCGCTGCCGGAAAAACTCGGGGGGCAGCGGAATTGGGACTACCGCTTCTGCTGGCTGCGCGACGCCACCTTCACGCTCTTGGCGCTGATGAATTCCGGCTACACCGAGGAAGCGCTGGCCTGGCACAATTGGCTTCTGCGCGCGGTCGCAGGCTCGCCCGCGCTGATCCAGATCATGTACGGCATCTGGGGCCAGCGCCGCCTGCTGGAATGGGAAGCCGGCTGGCTCGACGGCTACGAAGGCGCCAGGCCGGTCCGCGTCGGCAACGCCGCGCATGCGCAGCTGCAGCTCGACGTCTATGGCGAGCTGATCGACGCGCTGCACCAGGCGCGCATGGCCAAGCTCAAACTCAACGAAGTCAGCTGGTCGCTGGAATGCACGGTGCTGCAGCATCTCGCCGGCATCTGGGACAAGCCGGACCACGGCATCTGGGAGCGGCGTGGCGCGGGACGGCACTATGTGCTGTCGAAGGTGATGTGCTGGGTCGCGTTCGACCGCGGCATCAAGAGCGCCGCGAAGTTCGGCTTCAAGGCGCCGCTGGAGAAGTGGCGGACCTTACGCGATAGCATCCACGAGGACGTCTGCGACAAAGGCTTTGACCGCGAGCTAAACAGCTTCGTCGAATCCTACGGCTCGAAAATGCTCGACGCCAGCCTGCTGCTGTTGCCGTCGGTCGGCTTCCTGCCGCCGGAAGACCCGCGCATTCGCGGCACCATCGCGGCCATCGAACGCTATCTGATGCGCGACGGCTTTGTGCTACGTCACGACCCCCGCGAGGTCATCGACGAAGTGCAGCCGATCGAAGGCGCCTTCCTCGCCTGCACGCTGTGGCTGGCGGACGCCCATGTGCTGGCCGGCGATACGGCACGGGCGCAGACGCTGTTCGACCGGGTTGCGCGCATTGCCAACGACGTCGGCCTGCTAGCGGAGGAGTACGACACAGGCGCGAAGCGGCAGACCGGCAACTTCCCGCAGGCGCTGACCCACATCGCGCTGATCAACACGGCCCACAATCTCAGCGAGGCCAGGCACGCTGCCGAGAAGCCGGCGGCGCAAAGGTCGAAGTGAGATGGTGTGTCAGCGCGCCAAGATCACATCCATCGCCTTCGCGAACCCGTCCTCTTCGTTCGACGCCGTCACATGCGTGGCACGCTGCTTGATCTCATCCGCCGCATTGCCCATGGCAACCGACATGCCGCTGCGCCCGAACATCGGCAGATCGTTCTGCATGTCGCCGATGGTCGCAACGGCGTCGAGGGGAACGCCGAGCCGCGCCGCCATCGCCGCCACGAACGTGCCCTTGTCGTGACCGGGCGGGGTGATGTCGAGATAGTAGGTCTGGGATCGCACGGCGGTGGCATCCTTGCCGACCGCCTGCTGCATCGCCGCCTCGCAACGCGCCAGCAACGCCGCATCCGAGGTTGCGCCGACAATCTTGCAGGCTCGGTCCAGATAGGGTGCGAAGGTCTCGACAACGGCCGGGCCATGGTGGATCGCCCGCTGCTCGTGGCCGACATATTCGCCGTCGGGGTTGCGGATCAGCCACTGCTCATTCGTGAACAGCCAGACGTCGACGCCGAACTTTTCAAGCAGCGCGATTGCGCGCTCCGTGGTTTGCGGTGGAATGAGATGCTGCTCAATCGGCCGCAATTGCGGATCGACGATGGAGCTGCCGTTGAAGGAGCCAAACGGCAGGGCCAGCGCCAGCGGCTTGATCAGAAATTCCATGCCGAGGGTGGGGCGGCTGGAGACGATGGTGAAAACAATTCCGGCTGCGCGCAGCTTCTCCACGGCGGCCTTGGCCGCGTCGGTCAGCCGCTTGTCGTGGGTAACCAGCGTGCCGTCGACGTCGGAAACGACGAGTTTGACGCGGGTCATGCCGGATCGAGCTTCAGTTTTTCAACGATGTCGTCGACGATCGCCTCGACCGGGGCATCGATCGAAACCGCAACCGCGCCCTCGTCAGGCGCCGGCCGCTCCAGCGTCCGAAACTGGCTGTCGAGCAGGCCCGGCGGCATGAAGTGGCCCTTGCGCACGGCCAGGCGCTTGGCAATCAGCTGCTGCGAGCCGTCGAGGAAGACGATGCGGACGTCGTCGCGGCCGTGCACCAGCACCTCGCGATAGGCGCGCTTCAGCGCCGAGCAGGCGAACACGGCAGGCTGCTCCTTGCCGCAGAGACGGTCGATCTCGTCGGCGATCGCCTTCAGCCAGGGCCAGCGGTCCTCATCGGTGAGCGGATGGCCGGCGCTCATCTTCGCGACATTGGCTGCCGGGTGAAACTTGTCGCCGTCCTCGCAGCGCCAGCCGATACGTTTGGCGAGCGCTTCCGCGATCGTGCTCTTGCCCGAGCCGGACACGCCCATCACGACCACTGCGCAGGGGATGTCGGGTTGCCCCATCAGCCGAGCTTCCGCCAGCTGCGGCCGTCACGCGTCAGAAGCTCGTCGGCCTGTGCCGGGCCTTCGCTGCCGGCCTTGTAGCTTTCGAGCCCCTTGGCGCCCGCCTTCTTCCAGGCGTCGATGAAGGGCTGCACCGCCTGCCATCCGGCCTCGACGCTGTCGGCGCGCTGGAACAGCATGTTGTCGCCGATCATGCAGTCGTAGATCAGCGTCTCGTAGCCGGTCGCGGGCTCCGCCTTGAAGTAATCCTTGTAGCGGAACTTCATCTCGACGCCGTCGATATCGATGGTCGGTCCCGGCACCTTGGTGTTGAACTGCAGCTCGATGCCTTCGGTCGGCTCGGTCGAGATGATCATGTAGTTCTGCGACAGCCGGTCCACGGGCGTGTCGCGAAACATCGCGAACGGCGCCTGCTTGAACTTGATCGCGATCTCGGTGCGCTTGGTGCACAGCGCCTTGCCGGTGCGCAGGTAAAACGGCACGCCGGCCCAGCGCCAGTTGTCGATGGTCAGTTTCAGCGCGGCATAGGTTTCGGTGGTCGAGTCCGGCCGCACGTCCTCGGTCTTGCGGTAGTCGCCGATCTCGTTGTCGCCGATGCGGCCCGCGAGATATTGCCCGCGCACCGAGTTCTGCAGCGCCTCGGCCTCGGTCTGGGTCTGGATCGCCGACAGCACCTCGCCCTTTTCCGAGCGCACCGAATGCGCATCGAACTTCACCGGCGGCTCCATCGCCACCAGCGACAACAGCTGGAACAGATGGTTCGGCACCATGTCGCGCAATGCGCCGGTGGCGTCGTAGAAGCTGCCGCGATGGCCGACGCCGAGCTTCTCGTCGACGGTGATCTGCACATGGTCGATATGGTTGCGATTCCAGATCGGCTCGAACATGCCGTTGGCAAAGCGCAGCACCAGAATGTTCTGCACGGTTTCCTTGCCGAGATAGTGATCGATCCGGTAGATCTGGTGCTCCACCATCAGCTGCAGCAGCGCCGCGTTGAGCGCGCGCGCCGACGCAAGGTCGGTGCCGAACGGCTTTTCCACCACCAGCCGCCGCCACATGCCGTTTTCCTTCAGCATGCCGGTGCGGCCGAGCTCGCGCGCGATCGGCAGGAACGCGCCCGGCGGCGTCGCGAGATAGAACAGGCGGTTGCCGCCGGTACCGCGCGATTTCTCCAGCGCATCGAGTTGCTCGCGCATCGTGTCGAACGAGGCGGGGTCTTTCGGATCGGCCTCGATCGCGGTTACGCAGGCGAGCAGTTTTTCCGCAATCGCATCGTCCACGGGACGCGTGGCGAACTTGCGCAAGCCCTTCATCAGGTCGGCGCGCAGGGAGCCGCTGGTGACGCCCTTGCGCGCCACGCCGACCACGCAGAACTTTTCCGGCAGCAGATCGCCGGCGGCGAGGTTGTAGAGGGCAGGGATCACGAGACGGTGCGTGAGGTCGCCGGTCACGCCAAAGATGATGAAAGAGCAGGGATCGGGCTTCTTCTGCTTGGCGGCGGCATTCATCGGCGTCACTTCTTGGGATCGGGCTTGTTCGGCTCCCGGTGTCCCCCAAAACCGGCACGCATGGCGGAAAGAATCTTTTCCGCAAAGGTATGTTGCTTGCGCGAGCGGAAGCGCGCGAACAGCGCCGCGGTCAGCACTTCAGCCGGGACCGCTTCGTCGACGGCGGCATTCACGGTCCAGCGGCCTTCGCCGGAATCCTCGACATGACCGGAGTAAGTGTCGAGCGTCTGGTTCTCGGCCAGCGCTGATGACGTGAGGTCGAGCAGCCAGGACGGGATCACGCTGCCGCGCCGCCACACTTCGGCGATGTCGGCGATGTCGAAATCGAAACGGTGCTCGGCCGGCAGCGCCTCGATATTGGCGTTCTTCAGGATGTCGAAACCTTCGGCATAGGCCTGCATCAGTCCGTATTCGATGCCGTTGTGGATCATCTTGACGAAGTGCCCGGCGCCGGTCGGGCCGGCATGGATGTAGCCCTGCTCGACCCGCGGGTCGCGGCCTTCGCGATGCGGCGTGCGCGGGATGTCGCCGATGCCCGGCGCAAGTGCTGCAAAGATCGGATCGAGCCGGTCGACGGCGGCCTTGTCGCCGCCGATCATCATGCAATAGCCGCGCTCCAGCCCCCAGACGCCGCCGGAGGTGCCGACGTCGAGATAATGCAGTCCCTTGGCGCGCAGCGCCTTGCCGCGGCGGACGTCGTCCTGCCAGAACGAATTGCCGCCATCGATGATGGCGTCGTCCTTCTGCATCAGGGAGGCCAGCGTGTCGACGGTGACCTCGGTGATCGCGCCAGCCGGTAGCATCACCCAGGCCGCGCGCGGCGGCTTCAAGTTTTTGCACGAACTCTTCCAGCGTCGCCGCGCCGACGGCACCTTCGGCGGCGAGCGCGGCGACGGCCTTCTGGTCCTTGTCATAGACGACGGTGCTATGCCCGCGCTGCATCAGGCGGCGGACGATGTTGCCGCCCATCCGCCCGAGGCCGATCATTCCAAGCTGCATTGCCTGCGTCCTAGTTCAGCGCCGCCGATATCGCGGCATCCAGCGCCTTCAGGCCCGCGGCGAGATCGCCCTTCAGGTGCACGCGCAGCGCGCGGCGGCCGCGCTCGGTCAGCACGTCGAAATCGCCGCGCGCCTGCGCCGCCTTGATGACGCCGAAGCTTGCCTTCTGGCCGGGCACCTTGAGGTCCTTCGTCTCATCCGCGGTGATCTGCAGGAACACGCCGCTGTCGGGCCCGCCCTTGTAGGCTTGCCCGGTCGAATGCAGGAAGCGCGGGCCGAATTCGGCGCAGGTCGCGAGATGCTTGCGGTCGCGCACCGCCATCCGCATCTTCTGCAGCGCCTCGATATGCTCGCCGTCGCGCTCGATATAGGCGAGCAGGGCGACATAGTCGCCGCGGCCGGAGCGCGACAGGTGCGCTTTGATCCATGAGTTGAGATCGCCGTTGGCGCCGGCCTTGCGCAGGTCGGATGCGTTGTGGCCGTCGGTGTAGAGATCGACATCGCTCGAAGAGACCACCGGCGTCTCCGCCGGCAGCTTGCCGGTCTTCTCGAACGCCGAGGTCAATTCCCGCGTCTTGATCTTTGCGGATTCCACGTCCGGCTGGTTGAACGGGTTGATGCCGAGGATGGCGCCGGCGACCGCCGTTGCCAGCTCAAAGCGGAAGAACTCCTGGCCGAGATGCTGGACCGACTGGATCACGATCCGCACCACGGGATGGCCGGCCTTTTCCAGCGCGATCAGCGCCGCGTCATGCGCATCGTCGTTTTCGTCCGCCGTGCGCAGGTCGATGAAGAAGCGGTCATCGCCATAGGCGGACACTTCGCCGATCTCCTCGCCGTCAACAGGGATCAGGCCCTTGCCTTCCTTGCCGGTGGACTCCGCGATCAGCTGCTCCGCCCATGCGCCGAAATCGGCGACTTTTCTGCGACGAGAAGATCGTCACCTTGTCGCGGCCTTCGAGGCCCGCAAGGCCCATCGCAAGACCGAGCTGCACGCCGGGATTTTCATGCGGCGGCACGTCGGCGCCGCAGGAGCGCACCATCGACAGCGCATTCGTGACCAGCGCGCGCACGTCGATGCCAGCGGCTGCCGCCGGCACCAGCCCGAACGGCGACAGCACGGAATAGCGCCCGCCAATGGTCGGTTCGCCATGGAACACGCGGGCAAAGCCCTGCTTGGCCGCGACCTTCTCCAGCGACGAGCCGGGATCGGTCACCGCGATGAAGCGATGCCCGGCCTTGTCCTTGC
The DNA here is from genome assembly GCA_963726865.1 of uncultured Alphaproteobacteria bacterium. Taxonomy (GTDB): domain Bacteria; phylum Pseudomonadota; class Alphaproteobacteria; order Rhizobiales; family Xanthobacteraceae; genus Bradyrhizobium. The sequence goes on from CAVSEE010000028.1 coordinate 195,388, forward strand.
CGATCGCTTTCGCGACGCGGTCGTAGAAATAATCCTTCATCGCGTTCGGCTCGGTGGTGCCGCCCGACTTGCTGGAGACGATGAACAATGTCTTCGCAATATCGACCGCCTTCTCCATCGAGCGCACCTGCGACGGATCGGTGGAATCGAGCACATGCAGTTTCGGGAAGCCGGCCTTCGCCGGGAACGTCTCCGCCAGCACCTCCGGCCCGAGGCTCGAGCCGCCCATGCCGAGCACGACGGCGTCGGTGAATTTCTGGCCCTTCACGCGCTGCGCAAAGTCCTCGTAGTCGGCGATGTCGGCCTTGGCGGGGCTGTCGAGCCAGCCCAGCCACTTGTTCTCGTCATCGCCGGTCCACACCGACTTGTCCTTGCTCCACAGCCTTCGGATCTTCGCCGACGCGCGCCACTCTTCCGTGCTCTTGGCCACGGCCTTGCCGAGCCCGTCGCTGAGCGAAAACTTCTGCGCATCGATCCCGCCGCCGAGCGACGTCGCGCGCTTGTGCGCCACCGCGCCATAGAGCTTGTCGGCGGCATCGGCGAACAGTTTCACGCCGTCGACCACCAGCTCCGCCGTGATCGCATCCAGCGAGATGCCGGATTTCGCCAGCTCCTCCAGCACGCGGGCGGCATCCTCGACATTCTCTTCCAGGCTGTCGCGCAGCTTGCCGTGGTCGCGGAACGCGTCCAGCGTCGCCGGCGGCACGGTGTTGACGGTGTTGGGGCCGATCAGCTCCTCGACATAGAGGACGTCGGAATAATCCTTGTTCTTGGTGCCGGTCGAGGCCCACAGCAGCCGCTGCGGCTTTGCGCCCTTGGCCGCCAGCTTCTCCCAGCGCGGTCCGGCAAACAGCTTCTTGTAGTCCTGATACGCCATCTTGGCGTTGGCGATCGCGACCTTGCCCTTCAGCGCGGCGAGGCGTTCCTTCTCGCTGGGATCGTTCGCCTTCGCGATCTTCTCGTCGAGCTGCTTGTCCACGGACGAGTCGATGCGGCTGACGAAGAAGCTCGCGACGCTTGCGACATGCGAGGGATCGCCGCCGCCGGCGACGTATTTTTCCAGCCCCGCGATGTAGGCTTCCGCCACCTCGCGATAGACCTTTTGCGAGAACAGCAGCGTGATGTTGATGGAAATGCCTTTGGCGATCAGCGCCTCGATCGCGGGCAGGCCTGCCTCGGTCGCCGGCACCTTCACCATCAAATTCTTGCGGTGAACGTCCTTCCACAGCCGCTTCGCTTCCGCGATCGTGCCCTTGGTGTCGTTGGCGAGATACGGCGAGACTTCGAGGCTGACATAGCCGTCGCCGCCGTTCATGGCGTCATAGACCGGCCGCAGCACGTCGGCGGCATTCTGGATGTCCTCGACCGCGACGGCCTCGAACAAATCGGCCACGGAGCGGTCGCCCTTCTTCAGCGCCTTCGCAATCGAGCCGTCATATTCGTCGGAACTGCCGATCGCCTTCTCGAAAATCGCGGGGTTGGAGGTGACGCCCTTCACCCCATCGGTGTCGATCAGCTTCTTCAGGTCGCCCTTGGCGACGAAGCCGCGCGCGAGGAAGTCGAGCCAGACCGCCTGGCCGTGATTTTCGAGTGCTTTGACGGGATTCATGGTGCCTGTTTCTGCTCTGGACATCGGCCGTGGCTTTCGGGTTCCAGCTTTCTTAGGGGACGGCGGAATGTCAACCAGCCCATTGGTCAGTAGGCCCGAAATGGCGTAGCTCCAAGGGGATAACGCCCTTTCGAGCCTATAGGTCCGCCCTCGCAACGCGGACTTCGCTATCGCTCAGCCGCATCAGTGCCGCACAATCGGCCGCGAAAAATCCAATTTTATGCCCAGCTTGCGTTAAATCAAAGCAGGCGTGCCCAATGGATAGATCGTGAACACGTCACCTGCGACAAGGGGTGGCGGCGCGTCAGTGGGTCAGCGTGGGCGTGGGCGACGATGAGTAGATCCAGTATTGCCCTGACCAATCTGCGAGCTCTCGTCATCCTGATCGTACTCGTGTTCCATTCCGTCCTTCCCTATCTCGCGTCCCTTCCGGCCGAAGCGTTTTCTTTCGATCGCCCGCCCTATCAATGGCTGGCTTTTCCGATCGTTGATCATCAGCGATGGTTCGGCTTCGACCTGTTCTGCGCCTGGCAGGATGTCGGACTCATGAGCCTCATGTTCCTTCTGTCGGGCCTGTTCGTGCCGGCAAGCCTTGAACGCAAGGGAAGCCTCGGATTTCTGCTGGAACGGCTGGTCCGAATCGGTGTTCCCATTTTGGTTGCCGTCGTCCTGCTTGCTCCACTTGCCTATTATGCCGCGTATCGGACGACCGCGGTCGACCCTGGCCCCGCCGCCTATTGGCAACATTGGCTGGCGCTCCCGTTCTGGCCGTGTGGACCGCAGTGGTTTTTGGGTCAACTACTGGCCTTCAACCTGCTGGCGGCTGCGTTGTATCAAGCCACGCCACGGGCAAGACAGCTTCTTGCCGCGGTTGCGGCCGCCATCGGCAGCGATCCCCTGAGGTTTTTCGTCATGCTGCTCGCGGCATCGGCGCTGGCCTATGTCCCGCTGGTGCTGGCCTTTACACCCTTTGAGTGGACCAGCATCGGTCCTGTCTCCTTTCAGCTCAGCCGGCCGCTGCATTATCTCGTCTATTTTGTTGCGGGCATGGCCCTCGGGACCGTCGGCCTGGACCGTGGCCTGCTTGACTGCGAAGGGGCGCTGGCGCGCAGCTGGCGGACGTGGCTGGCCGCAGCCCCTGTCGGGTTTGCGCTCTGGGCGGTACCGACCGCCATGACGATGGCCGATTGGGCGGCGGCAGCCACCATCGCGAAGGTCGCCGCCGGAATAGGCTTTGTCGTCGCCTGTGCGACAGGCTGCCTTTGCGCGCTGGCGCTCTGCTTTCGCTTTGCACACTGGCGTCTGCGGGCATTCGAGAGTCTGTCCGCCAATGCCTACCGCATCTACCTGATCCACTATGTATTCGCGGTCTGGCTGCAATATGCATTGCTTGGCAGCGCCCTTCCTGCGATCGGCAAGGCCGCGGTCGTGTTCGCCGGCACCTTGCTCGCGAGCTGGACCATCGCCGTCGGCTGGAGCCGTGTTTCGCTGGCGCCGCGTGCGCACGCGATCATGCGCGGAGCGCGCCGCGCATGAGCAAAGACCTGAAGCCGGGGGGAAGATAGATCGAGCATGCCTTTGGTCTTTACCATTGCGTTTCGAAATCTCTTCTATGACCGGCTTCGCTTTGTGGCGACGGTAGTCGGGATCGTTTTCTCGATCGTTCTCGTGATGATCCAGATGGGTCTTTATCTCGGGTTCGGACGCATGGTGACCACGATGATCGATCATGCGTCGGCCGATCTCTGGATCATGCCGAAGGGGACGAAGTGCTTCGAGGATCCTTCGCTCCTGGAGACGCGGCAGCGCTACCGGGCCCTGGCGGTCGACGGTGTATCGGATGCGATTCCCGTCGTGATCGGATTCGCAGACTGGCGAATGCCGACCGGCGCGACGACCCCGGTCTTCGTTGTCGGTTCGGATCTGCGGTCCGGCGGCCTGCAGCCATGGAACCTGTCGGAGGGCCGGATCGAGGCGCTGTCGGCGCCGAAAGCCGTGGCGGTCGACAGTTCCTATTTCGAGCGGCTCGGGATTTCGGGATTGGGCGCGACCGCCGAAATCCGCCAGCAGCTTGTGCGGGTCGCTGTCGTGACCGACGGAATCCGGTCGTTCACCACGACGCCTTTCGTGTTCATGGACGTCGATCGGGCGCGAGCTCATACCGGCGTCCCACAGGGAAAAGCGACGTATTTCCTGGTTCGCCTCGATTCGGGTGCCGACCGGACTTCCGTCCGCCGTCAGTTGCTTTCGAACCTTTCCGATGTCGAAGTATTGACGCCGGCCGAGTTCCGGGAACGCAGCCGCGCGTTCTGGCTGTTCAGCACTGGCGCCGGCGCGGCGCTGTTCGCCGGAGCGCTGCTCGGCATCATCGTCGGCACCGTCATCGTCGCGCAGACGCTCTATTCGAGCACGAAAGAGCATCTCAACGAATTCGCGATCCTGCGCGCCATCGGCTCGTCCGCGCGCTACATTTATTCGGTGATCGTCTTGCAGGCCTTGCTCAATGCCGTCATCGGCTTTTCGCATCGCGGCGCTTGTCGGCAAGGCCGTTGTGAAGCTGACGGCGGCAACGGCATTGCCGATCGTCATCACGCAGGGGCTGATGGTCGGGCTTTTCGCACTGACCGTGGCGATGTGCATCGTCTCGGCGATTGCCGCAATCGTTCAGGTCACGCGTATCGATCCTGCCATGGTGTTTTCGCGATGACGGCCCCGTTGATCGAAGCGAAGGGTGTGGCGAAGGTTCTGGGCAGCGGCGCCGGGAAGGTGGCAGCGCTGAAAGGCGTTACGCTGAGCCTCGATGGTGGCGAACTGACCCTGCTGATGGGGCCTTCCGGCAGCGGCAAGACGACGCTGCTTTCCATTCTCGGATGCATGTTGGCGCCGACGGAGGGGACGCTTCGTATCTGCGGCCGCGCGACTGCCGGAGCCGAGCCCGAGGATCTCGCGCTTCTCAGGCGGCGGCACGTTGGTTTTGTGTTTCAGTCATTCCATCTGTTTCCGACTCTGTCGGCGACGGACAACGTTCGCGTGGCGCTCGACGTGCGCGGCGAGCGGTTCCGAAAGGCGAAAGTCCGGTCTCGGGAAGCGCTCGCCAAGGTCGGGCTGGCGCACAAGATAAAGGCGTTCCCGCGCCAGCTCAGCGGTGGAGAGCAGCAGCGCGTCGCGATCGCCCGCGCCATCGTCGGAAATCCTTCCATTGTCCTCGCCGATGAGCCGACTGCGGCGCTCGATGGCGAGAACGGTCGCGCGATCATGGAGATACTTTCCGGGATCGCCAGGGAGCAAGGACGCGCGGTGCTGATCGTGACGCACGATCCGCGTCTGCTGTCCGTTCGCCGACCGGATCGTTCATATCGAAGACGGTCGGATCGTTGGTGAGGAGCGCCCCGGGGCCAAGCAAACATGATGTCACCTGGAAACCATCGGGAGCGGGAATCGAGGCGGGGACGCCGGAATGCCCTCGTCGCCATTGCGGCGTTAGGAATAGCCAGCGGAATTCTGCTTCCCGCCGGCACCATGACAGCATGGTCGGAGGAAAAGCGATGGCAGGCCGTGGCGCCGGGCCGCGTTGAAGCCTGCTCCGGTCAGATCAAGCTTGGGTCGGCCGGCGCCGGGGTCGTGGAAAAGGTGCTGGTCAAGGCCAACGACCGTGTCTTCGCCGGCGAGCCCTTGATCCGTCTCGCCGACGGCGAATTCGCCGGGCGCCTGGCCGCGGCGGAAGCGCAAGTCGGCTTGCGCAAGCGCGCAAGGGACGAGAAGTCGGCGACAGGAAAGGCGGGTACGCTGCGCAAGGCGAGGGACGCCAAGGCCGATGTCGAGGAGAAGGTGTATGCCGTGCGAGCGATCGTCGACCGGACCGCTGCCGAATGGCGGGCCAAAGGCGGGTCCAGCGAAGCCCTGACGAAGGCGCGCTCGGCATTGGCGGGGGCGAGAGCTGAGCTCGCCAAACGCGAGGAAGAACTTAACGCGGTTGAGGAGGATGCGCCACTGCCGACGAATCTGGAAGGCCAGCTCGGCGTTGCCAGATCCGAGTACGCGGTGGCGCGCTCTGCCCTCGACAACATGACGATACGCGCGCCGGTGGACGGCACCGTGCTGCAGGTCAATGTGCGTGCGGGCGAGCCGGTTTCGCCGGCGTCGCCGCTGCCATTGCTGCAACTCGCGGATCTTTCCGCACTCTGCGTGCGTGCCGAACTGGACGAACGTGACCTCGCATCCGTCAAGGTAAAGCAACCTGTATCCGTGCGGGCCGCTGCATTTCCGGGCAGCGAACTTATCGGCAAGGTCGTTTCGATCGCGCCACTTGTCGGCCCGGGTCGCGCCGAGACATCGGGAGTGCGTAATCAGTCCGATGTGAGTGTGGTAGAGGTAATGATCGAATTGAGCAAACCGGGTGAATTTTTGACCGGGATGAAGGTCGACGTCTATTTCAGGCTGGGAGAGGTCGTCGACCGATAGGGCGCGGTGGAGCGACTTCACGGCCGCAGGTACAGATACCCCTGCGACTGCAATTCGGCGATGCGCACCACGCCGCCCTTGTCGGCGGCGACGAAGCCCGGCAGCAGCTCCTTCACCGTCACATTCTGCGACTTCATGGTGTTGCCGCAGGCGGCGATTTCCATGCCCGTCGAGGAGAACTGCCCGACCTTCTTGCTGACATCGGGATTGGCCGAGGCCGCATGGAACGCGCGCAGCGCCGGGCCGTGAATGACCAGCGCGATGGTGACATGGTCGGGCCCGCCGACGCCCTCAAAATGGTTCTGGATGTTGCCGAGCACGAAGCTGACCTTGTCGAGGTCGTTGAGGTGATAGACCACCTTCAGCTTGCCCGTGGCCGGCGACTCCGTTGCGGCTTTGGCGCTCGATGCCGCAAAGGCCGCGCCAATCGCAGCGGCCGCGCGCAGCAACATGTTCCGTCGATCCATCCTGTCCTCCCTTATTTGCGCTGGAGCGAGGCTACTTCCTTGTGGCCCGTCAACTCCGCGCATTCCGCATTGTCGACGCGATCGAGCCGAAACATCTTGTCGTCGGCGCCGCCTTCCAGGGTCACGGCATCGGCCTTGGGATGCTTGCGATCGGTGACCCCGATCACCTCCAGTTTCACGATCGCCGATTTGTCGTCCTTCGACATGGCGATTTCGAGCCCGCCGCCGCCGCACTCGACGTCGCAGCTGAAGCTGACCGCCTTGTTGCCGTCGTCGTCGACCATGTGGCTGCAATTGCTGCCGCCGTCGAAATTGCCGGGCTTGTTGCGGAACTGGACGCCGACCTTGTAGGCATAGGCGGTCGGCTCCTTCGGATGGTTCTCCGCCGTCACCAGCAGCTTCATCGCGGCAACCTTCTGCTTCGGGTGCTGCGCCAGATGGGCGGCATCGTAGCGGCGCACGAAGCAGGCGGCGGCCTTGGTGCCGATCGGGCCGCCGAACACCCGCTTGTCGAACGCGGCTTCCCGGGCCTTTTCGGCCTTGTCGTTGTCTTTGTTCGTGTCTTTGTTCGTATCTTGGGCCGAGGCGGCGTGCGGAAGCAGGGTCGCCATGGTCAGGGCGAGCAGCAGGGCGGAGGGTTTCATGGGATCGTCATCCAGGGATAGGAAATTCGAGGGGTTAGTCGCGCCTGGAACGGCTTGCCGTTCAACGACCTCGCGGGCAAGGGCTGTCCGCTTTCGAGACAGCGCCGGCCGTATACTGATCCAGATCAATCCGGTATTCTTCGCCCGGGCTACCTCTGCCGTTGCGACCCCAGCGACCCAGAGCGCCTGCACCCGCGCTCGTCATCCACCGAGGTGATCGCCATGTCCACCCCCTCAATGACCCTTGCTTCCCGCCCGCTGCTGCATGCGCTCGCCAAGAACTGGTGGCTGCTGCTGCTGCGCGGCATCGCCGCCATCGTGTTCGGCGTGCTCGCCTTCGCCTGGCCCGGGCTGACCCTGGTGACCCTGGTGCTGTTCTACGGCGCCTTCGCGCTGGTCGACGGCGTGATCGCGCTGGTCGCGGCGTTCACCGGCGGCGCCAAGCCGGTGCCGACCTGGTGGCTGGTCGTGGTCGGCCTGCTCGGCATCGGCGCCGGGATCGCGACCTTCGTGATGCCCGGGATCACCGCGATCCTGCTCATCCTGTTCATGGGCGCCTGGGCGCTGGTGCACGGCATTTTCGAGATCATCGGCGCCATTCAGCTCCGCAAGGAAATCGACAATGAGTGGATGCTGATCTTCTCCGGCGTGGTCTCGGTGCTGTTCGGCGTGATCGTGCTGATCGCGCCCGGCGCCGGCGCGCTCGGCCTGATCTGGGCGATCGCCGCCTATTCGATCGTGTTCGGCATCAGCTTTGTCGCGCTGGCGTTCCGGCTCAGGAACCACAAGCACGAGGCGGCCGCGGCATAGTGACGGCGCGGCCGCAACTGCGCTATGCTGGTGCTGTCGATCCGGTCCGCTTCCTCTGCGGATTCGATCCTGCAGGGAAAGCGTTTGCGATGGTTGTCATGATGCTGGCGGGCGTTTCGTGATGCACGCGCCCGCCGAAGCCGGGCGCGACGTCGCCGCGCCGGAGCAGCGTGACCGCGTCATTCCGCTGCGGAAATCCGACATCGTCGACGCCCTCATTGCCGAGGGCCGTCTTGACCAGGCCGACCAGGCGAAATTCCGGCAACTGGCCCGCATGCTCGGCGCCATCCTGCATTACGAATATCTCGGAGAACTCGAGCGGCTGCGCGAGACCTATTTCTACTTCGATCCCGAGATCGATCCGCACGAGTTCGGCTCGGCCAAGGATCTCGGCGCGGCGTATCAGGCATTGAACGACGAATTTGTCCGCGTCCTGACCGATGCGAACTTCATCGAGGTCTCGCATGCGGAGATCTCGAAAGCCTTTGCCGAGGGCGCGCGGGTCCGGGTGAAGATCAAGGCGCCGGTCGAGGACTATCGCGACGTCCGCATGTTCCGCCGCGGCCATCACATGGAGACGATCGAGATTCCGGCCTGGTTCGGCCTGCGCAAGCGCCCGCTCGAGATCATGGTCTACGACGACGTCGTGCTGATGGTCGCGACCAAGCCCGCCGGCATGACGGCGGACGAAGCCCGCCGCGCCTTGTCGAGCGCACGGCGCGGCGGCCAGAAAGTCCGCAGCGGCGCGGTGCTGTTCAAGTATTTCCGCCACATCGCGCGCGCCGATCTCAAGGCGCTGTTTCCCAACGTCCGCGTGGTGCGAAGCCTGATGGACCACCTGACGCTGGGCGTGCCGGCGATTCTCGGCGGCATACCGATCCTGATCAAGCTGGCGTCGACCATGACGGTGCTGTTTCTGGTCGCCGGTTTCTATCTGGGTCTTGCCGGCACGATCCAGGACCATGACACGGAGCAGGCGCTGGCCGCGCTCAGCGGATTGCTCGCGCTGGGCGCCTTCGCGCTGCGGCAATGGGGAAATTTCCACCGCCAGTCGCTGATCCACCAGAAGCAGCTCACCGACAACGTCTACTATCGCAACGTCAACAACAATTCCGGCATCTTCACCTACCTGATCGGTGAGGCCGAGGACCAGGACTGGAAAGAGGTGCTGCTGGCCTATTACGGCCTGCTGACCGAAGCAGGGCCCCTCACGCGCGACGTGCTCGATACGCGCATCGAAGAATTTTTGGCACGCGCGATCGGCGTCGCGGCCGATTTCGACGTCGACCACGCGTTGGTGCGATTGCGCGGCTACGATCTCGTGATCGAAACCGACGGCGGCCTGATGGCCGCGCCGCTTGTCCGACGCACTGGCGCGGCTCGACCGGGAGTGGAAGGGACTGTTGGGGACGGCCGCAGGCTGAAGACCGTCAGCGGCTCTCTCGACGTCATGGCCGGGCTTGACCCGGCCATCTACGTCTTTCTTTCACTAGTCCCAAAAACGTCGATGCCCGGGACAAGCCCGGGCATGACGATGTCACAAAAGACCGCTCGGCGAAATCAGCGCAAACTGGCGTTGATCTTCTCCAGCGCCGCGGAGCCGGGGCATAGCGCCTTCTCGTCCATCGAATTCAGCGGCGTCTCGACGGTGTTGAGATGGGTGTGCAGGTCTTCCGATTCGGGATCGACATAGAGCAGCCCAGTGACGATCTGGCCCTTGGCCGCGTGCTTCTGCAGAAAATTCTGCGCGCCCAGCCGGTCATGCGGATCGTAGTCAGCGTCGAGCTTGCGCAGCGCCAGCTTGGTGCCGTCGTGCTGCTCCACCACCTGCACCGTGCCCGGCGCGTATTCGACCGAGATCGGATCGCGGCTGACCAGCACGTCGAGCCGGTTCACTGCGTCATTGTGCTCGCGCACATAGTCGAAACTCTTGGTCGAGCCGGCATGGTTGTTGAAGGCGATGCAGGGGCTGATCACGTCGATGAATGATGCGCCCTTGTGACGGATTGCCGCAGCAATCAGCGGCACCAGCTGGGTCTTGTCGCCGGAAAAGCTGCGCGCCACGAAGGTGGCCCCGAGCTGCAGTGCGATCGCCACCAGGTCGATGGCATTGTCGGTGTTGGTGACGCCCTTCTTCGACTTCGAGCCGAAGTCGGCGGTGGCCGAGAACTGGCCTTTGGTCAGGCCGTACACGCCGTTGTTCTCGACGATGTAGGTCATGTTGACGCCGCGCCGGATCGAATGCGCGAACTGGCCGAAACCGATCGAGGCGGAGTCGCCGTCGCCGGAAACGCCGAGATAGATCAGGTCGCGGTTGGCGAGATTGGCGCCGGTCAGAACCGACGGCATGCGACCATGTACCGAATTGAATCCGTGCGAATTGCCGAGAAAATAATCCGGCGTCTTCGAGGAGCAGCCGATGCCGGAAATCTTCGCCACCCGATGCGGCTCGATCGACAGCTCGTAGCAGGCTTCAATGATCGAGGCGGTGATCGAGTCGTGGCCGCAGCCGGCGCACAGCGTCGAGATCTTTCCCTCGTAATCCCTGTGGGTGTAGCCCAACTCGTTCTTCGGCAGGCCCGGATGATGGAATTTCGGCTTGGCGATATAGGTCATGCGAACGGTTTTTCTTCGTTGCGGAATGCGACAGCCTTCTTAGCCGATCCGTCGTTAAATTGATACAGTATCAGGCAAATTTGGCTGTGCGCTGGCGGCAATTAGAGGTAGCATTTCGACATATCTTTCGCAGTGCAATAAGTTGGTTCAACCATTTGTTTTGAGGGAAGCCACGCCATGCGCGTCGATTTGGACAAGTTCAAACAGCTCTACGGACAGCTTTTCGAGATCGATTATACCGGCGCTGTTCCCGACATCTGCGTGCCGCTCAATGTCGCCAGCATCCGCGCTGCGACGGCAAAGGGCGCGCCGTTCCTGCCGATGATCTATCAACAGAGTTACGCCGAGCCGCTGGATACAAAACTCGCGGGCATTGTCAGCAAGCTGGACCAGCAGGTGCAAAGCGGCGAACACCCGGCGGCCTACCGGGCGCAGGTACTGGAGGCGCTGTACGGCGCGGTCTACCAGCACGGCCACAAGGTCACCAAGGTGGAGGCGCGGCCGCAACTGAAGCGCTTTCTCGCGGTGGTCTCCAATCTCTACCGCTCCTTCATCGACGCCAGCAAGCGCGCCAGCGCCGGCGTGGAGCTGGTGGAGACAACGCCGCCGCTCGCGCTGTTTCAGTCGATCTCGAGCGGGCCCTTCACCATCGAGTCCGACCTGATGAAGCAGAAGGTCGGGATCTCGATCGGCGTGGTCAGCCTGCCGGCGACCTATCGCGATCATCCCGTGATCTGGGCGGGCCTTGCCCACGAGGTCGGCGGTCACGACATCACGCATGCCGATGCCGGCCTGCTGGAGGAAATGGCGAAGAAGGTGCAGGCGTTACTGTCGCCGCATGCCCCGCCCGGCGCTAAAAATGCCGCGGCGTTGAACGCGCTGATTTGGTCATACTGGATGGATGAAGCGGCGGCCGACGTCTACGGCGTCCTCAACATGGGCCCGAGCTTTGCGCTCAATCTCGCCGGCTTCCTGGCGGCCTACCGCGCCAAGCTGCGCCTCCAGACCCACGCGGGCGACCCCTTCGTCGGCATCGATACCGAAGTGCAGCCCGGCGGTATCATGGACAATCATCCGATCGATCTGTTGCGCCTTTATGTTGCAGTCGGTGCCGTCGAGGGATTGAAGGGCCTCTCCGCAGCGAAGCGCAACGACTATATCGCCGCCATCGAGGCCGTCGCCAAGTTCGTCTCCATTGGCGTGACCGAGGTTGGCCTGCAGGGATCGATCAAGGGCTCCGACAAACCCGACGACACGAATATGAAGCTGTCCGATGCCGTGGAGGCGGCGCGGAAGGTCGGCAAGATGCTGGCGACCGACAGGTTTGCCGCGCTGAACAACCACTGCATCCAGGACATCGAGACCTGGGACGACGCCGATGAGAAGGCCGCACAAGCCGTCTGCACCAGGGTACTCGCCGGCCAGACCATAGTCCGCGTCGGCGACGACGCGCAATTGCTCGCCGGCGTCACACTCGCCCTGCTGCAGCAGCCCGAGCTTTACGATGCCGCGACCAAACTGCTCAACGCCGCGCTCGACGACAGCTTTGACCAGGACCCGATCTGGGGAAGCACGCTGCGCGGCCACGCGATGATGGCGGGGAGGGCGCGCGTGAGTGCACTGGCGAATGCGACGACGGGGAAAGCAACGAAAGCGAAGGCCGGGAAGGCGGCCGCGAAGAAGAAGCCGGGAAAGAAGCGGTAGGGATGCGTAGGGCGGATTGGCGAAGTGTACGCCGTTGGTCTCGTCACGCCATCGGCGGATTACGCCTCCGGCCCGCGCCCTACCGGCCTGCTGGCCGATCCGAGCGCGTAAGCCGTGCCCCGCCGGTTGCCACGAACCGCTAGCCCCGCTTTAATGCGCCGATGCCCGCCCTGACCCGCCGACGCGACCCGGACCGCGCCGATTGCAGGAACATCGTTTTCTCAGGAGTATCGACCATGGCACGGCACCTTCTTCTCGCGATCACCCTCATCGGCATCGCAGGGCTGCTCAACTCACCGGCACAAGCAATGTTACCCATACGATGTGACGATCTGGCCGCACGTTGCACCCTATGTCCTAACCCCTATGGTGGGACGTTTCCCGCGAACAGTTGCATGATGGCCTGCGACCGTAAGGTGACCGCATGTCTGGTGCGCGCGCATGAAGCTGCCCGGCGATGGTGGCGATGACGAGCCTGTAGGGCGGCCCGAAATGCGGTCGCACGTCCGCACGCGCCTTGAGCTCCGGGTGCGGAACGAAGAAATTGCGCCTGTTTCCCTGGGCGGTTTTCCGAAAATCCTCTTGACAATTCCGTAAATCAGTACTATCTTCCACCTCAGCCCGTGCCACCAAAGGGACGTTTCGCGATCGTCACGGAACGTGGTGCGGGTTGCGATGGACGCTGCGGCGTCAGGCGGGCTCTCGCTCGCCGGACGAAAACGCCGTAGCGTACGGCGAAGTCGTGTGGTCCTGGCGCCGCGACCGTGGCGTCAAGCGGGTGGTAAGGCCCACTCCGCGACGGTGGCAAGCAACGCCGCTCACCGGGGAGAGCACGTATAAGCCGTAACACCATTGCGCGGGGAAGGCCGGGATGTCTCGGCTGTACCTGTCAAAGCCGTGTGCGTTTTTTGCTACCCCATTGCACACGGTGCTGCGGGCGCAGCCAGCGCCCGGTATTCCCTGCGCCCTCTGTTCAAGAGGGAGCAAGCGAGATGGCAAACCTCGGGCACATCATGCCGCGAGAACGTTTTCGGCTGTTTGAAAACTGAATCAGCACATTCCGCTGTCGTCCCGGACAAGCGAGCGTAGCGAGCGCTGATCCGGGACCCATAACCGCAGGACGTGGTTATGCGATGGCTGGAGCTCCAGCCTGCTTCAACAACGTAGTCCTGTGGCTATGGGCCCCGGCTCCCGTGCGCAATTGCGCACTAGGGTCCGGACTGAATTGAGCCACCAAAGGACGGTTGCGGCGATCAGAGTGCCGGCCAGGAAGTTTCGCGCGAGCTTATCGTAGCGTGTTGCGATCCTGCGGAAGTCCTTGAGGCGCGCGAACATGCGTTCGATCAGATTGCGCTGGCGATAAATGGTCTTGCTGTAGGGTATCGGCTGACGACGGCTCATGGTCGATGGAATGACGGCCTTGGCGCATTGGTTGGCGAGAAGCTGGCGTAGGCTGTTGGCGTCGTAGGCCTTGTCGGCGATGAGGCGCTTGATCGGCCCGGCAGCGGCGATCAAAGCGGGGGCAAAGGCGATATCATTGATGTTGCCGGGCGAGAGCAGCAGCACGCGCGGCCTGCCCTCGGCATCTGTCAGGGCATGGATTTTCGTGGTCCGCCCGCCACGCGAGCGACCGATGGCTTCCTTGAAGGCCCCCCTTTTCCACCCGCTGCCGAGCGGTGCGCCTTGATGTGGGAGCTGTCGATGGCCACCGTGCCGATGACGCCGGTCGAGCCGGTCAAGGCCTCAAACATCACGAACCAGAGGCCCTGCCGGCTCCAGCGATTGAAGCGGTTGTAGATCGTCGTGTAGGGCCCGTATTCCGGTGGACAGTCGCGCCAGCGCGCCCCCGAACGCAGCATATGGACGATCCCGCTGATCACACGGCGGTCATCCACCCGATGCGCGCCCCGCCGCCCTCGCGGCAAAAGCGGCTCAAGCCGCTTCCATTCCGTGTCGCTGAGCCAATATAGCTGTTTCCTCATCAAGGCCTCCCTCGATTCGGAAACCTTGAATCACAACTCTGGCCGCGCTGGAATCCTTATTGAGTACGGACCCTAGGCCGGGGCGACAACTACGACACCGCCTTGCGCAGCGGCGTGACCTTGAGGTGATCCTGGTGGTCGCCGATTGCGTTCGCAATGTAGCGCGCGGTGATCGGGGTGCCGTCGTAGTGCAGGATCGGCACCAGCCGTACCGGGTCGATGCCGTTCTCGTTGACGATCAGCTGCCGCAACTGCGCATCGCGATTCTGCTCGACGACGTAGACGAAGTCGTGATCGGCAATAAAGCTCGCGACGCTGGAGTGGAACGGGAAGGCGCGGACGCGCAGCCGGTCGAGATGATGGCCCTTCGCTTCCAGCAGGCCGATCGCCTCGTCCATCGCCGGCGAGGTCGAGCCGAAATAGATCACGCCACACTTGGTCGGCTTGCCTGCGTTGGCCTGCAGCGGCCGCGGCACCATGTCCTGCGCGGTCTCGAACTTGCGCACCAGGCGCTGCATGTTGTCGACATAGACGGCGCCTTCTTCCGAATAGCGCGCATAGCGGTCGCGCGATGTGCCGCGGGTAAAATAGGCGCCCTTGGTCGGATGCGTGCCGGGATAGGTGCGGTAGGGAATGCCGTCGCCGTCGACGTCGAGGTAGCGGCCGAAATCGCGGCCTTCCTCCAGCATCTCCGCCGTCATCACCTTGCCGCGGTCGTACTGCCTGGCGTCGTCCCACTTCAGCGGACGGCAGAGCCGGTGGTTCATGCCGATGTCGAGGTCGAGCATCAGGAAGATCGTGGTCTGCAGCCGCTCGGCGAGATCGAACGAATGCGCGGCGAACTCGAAGGCTTCCGCCGGATCCTCGGGGAACAGCATCACATGCTTGGTGTCGCCATGCGAAGCGTAGCCGCAGGCGATGATGTCGCATTGCTGGGTGCGCGTCGGCATGCCGGTGGAGGGGCCGGCGCGCTGGATGTTCATGATCACGGCCGGGATTTCGGCGAAGTAGGACAGGCCGATGAATTCCGTCATCAGGGAGATGCCGGGACCGGAAGTCGCGGTGAAGGCGCGGGCGCCGTTCCAGGACGCGCCGATCACGATGCCGATCGAGGCCAGTTCGTCCTCGCCCTGCACGATGGCGTACTTCGCCTTGCCGGTCTCGGGGTCGTGCCGCAGCTTCTTGCAGTGGCTGGTGAAGGCTTCCGCCACCGACGACGACGGCGTGATCGGATACCAGGCGCAGACGGTGGCGCCGCCATAGACGGCGCCGAGCGCGGCTGCGCTGTTGCCTTCCATGAAGATGCGGTCGCCGACCTTGTCGGCCTTCTTCACCCGCAGCCCGATCGGGCACTTCAAATTCTGCAGCGCCCAGTCGCGGCCGAGATGCAGCGCATGGACGTTGGAGGACAGCAGCTTCTCCTTGCCCTTGTACTGCTCGCCGATCAGCTGCTCGACCAATTTCGGGTCCATTTCGAGCAGGGCGGTCAGATCGCGCCGAGATAGATGATGTTCTTGAACAGCTGGCGCTGGCGCGGATCGCTGTAGGTCGAGTTGGTGATCGCGGTCAGCGGCACGCCGATGACGGTGATGTCGGCGCGGAACTTCGACGTCGGCATCGGCTTGGTGGAATCGTAGAACAGATAGCCGCCGGGCTCGATCGAGGCGACGTCCTTGTCCCAGGTCTGCGGGTTCATCGCCACCATCAGGTCGACGCCGCCGCGGGCGCCGAGATGGCCTGCTTCGGTGACGCGCACCTCGTACCAGGTCGGCAGGCCCTGGATGTTGGAAGGGAAGATGTTGCGCGGGCTGACCGGCACGCCGTGGCGCAGGATCGAGCGCGCGAACAGCTCGTTGGCGCTGGCCGAACCCGAGCCGTTGACGTTGGCGAAGCGGACGACGAAGTCGTTTACGCTGCTGATCGGGCTTTGCTCTGGCATGTCGTTCCCGCGTGAGTCATATCGATGAGGTATTTCTGCATGTCCCAGGCGCCGGTCGGGCAGCGCTCGGCACACAGGCCGCAATGCAGGCAGACGTCCTCGTCCTTTGCCATGATGCGGCCGGTCTTCAGCCCGTCCTGGATATAGAGAGCCTGGTCGTGATGCGGCGCCGGCGCGTTCAGCCGCTGCCGCAGATCGTCCTCTTCGCCGTTTTCGGTGAAGGTGATGCAGTCCATCGGGCAGATGTCGACGCAGGCGTCGCACTCGATGCAGAGCGGTGCAGCGAACACCGTCTGGATGTCGCAGTTCAGGCAGCGCTGCGCCTCGCCGAGCGCGAGCTTGACGTCGTAGCCAAGCTCGACCTCGGCGCGGATGTCCTTCAGCGCGATCACCTTGTCGCGGTGCGGCACCTTGAAGCGCTGGTCGATCGAGATGTCGTTGTCGTAGCTCCACTCGTGGATGCCCATCTTCTGCGAGGAGATTTGCACTTCCGGCAGCGGCCGCTCGGTGATGTCCTCGCCGGAGATCAGCTTGTGGATCGACAGCGCCGCATCATGGCCGTGCGCCACCGCCCAGATGATGTTCTTCGGGCCGAACGCCGCGTCGCCGCCGAAGAACACCTTCGGGTTGGTCGAGACGAAGGTCTTGGGATCGACCTTGGGCATGTTCCACTTGTCGAACTCGATGCCGACGTCGCGCTCGATCCAGGGAAACGCATTCTCCTGGCCGACGGCGACCAGCACGTCGTCGCATTCGATGGTCTCGTCCGGCTCGCCGGACGGCACGAGGTTGCGGCGGCCCTTGGCGTCGTATTCGGCTTTCACCTTCTGGAAGGTGACGCCGGTGAGCTTGCCGTTGTCGTGGGTAAAGGCGACGGGCACCATGAAGTTGAGGATCGGGATGTCCTCATGCATGGCGTCTTCCTTCTCCCAGGGAGAAGCCTTCATCTCCTCGAAGCCGGAGCGCACCACGACCTTGACGCTGTCGCCGCCGAGGCGGCGGGCGGTGCGGCAGCAATCCATCGCGGTGTTGCCGCCGCCGAGCACGATGACGCGCTTGCCGATCTTCTCGACATGGCCGAACGAGACGCTGGCGAGCCACTCGATGCCGATGTGGACGTTCTTGGCCGCTTCCTTGCGGCCGGGAATGTCGAGCTCGCGGCCGCGCGGCGCGCCGCTGCCGACGAAGATCGCATCGTAGTTTTCGCCGAGCAGCTTCTTCAGGCTGTCGATGCGGTGGCCGCCCTTGAACTCGACGCCGAGGTTGAGGATGTAGTCGGTTTCCTCGTCGATCACGGAATCAGGCAGGCGGAATTTTGGAATTTGGCTCCGCATCATGCCGCCCGCTTTGGGGTCGGAATCGAACACGGTGCAGTGATAGCCGAGCGGGGCGAGGTCGCGCGCCACCGCGAGCGAGGCGGGGCCGCCGCCGACCAGCGCAATGCGCTTGCCGTTCTTCGGGCCCGGGCGCGGCATGCGATGCGTGACGTCGTCCTTGAAGTCGGCGGCGACGCGCTTGAGGCGGCAGATCGCGACGGGGCTATCTTCAACGCGGCCGCGGCGGCAGGCGGGCTCGCACGGACGGTCGCAGGTGCGTCCCAGAATTCCGGGAAACACGTTCGACCTCCAATTGATCATGTAGGCGTCGCTGTAGCGGCCTTCGGCGATCAAGCGGATGTATTCGGGAACGGGGGTGTGCGCGGGACAGGCCCACTGGCAATCGACCACTTTGTGGAAGTAGTCGGGCGCCGAAATGTCGGTCGGTTTCATTCTTCCCTTGCCCGCGCTGTTTCAAGGACGGCGCGGCCTTGTCTTTGCTTCGAACGCTTACAGCGCGTTCTTCTCGTTTCTGAATTGGATCATAGGCTTACCTTATTAGAGCCATTCAAGAGGCGGCACAAAGGGCAATTTTGTCTCATCGCCAGTTTTCATGGCTGCGCTGCTCAAACCTTTGTGCGTCTGTACACTTGCGGCAGTGCAGCATGTGCGCTGCAGTGCAAATCAGCCTGTGGGAAGGTCGCTTTTGGCCGAGATCGAACAGCAGCCGATAGACGCCGCTTGTCACCACCAGCGGCTTGATGTCGGCGTTGTCGATGATCCGCGCCGAAGCCTTCGGAACCGCATGCACGCTGCTGGCGTCGATCAGCACGAACCAGTCGCCGGCGCCGGGATTGGACGCCTCGGCATCCTTGGTGAGCGGCTTCGACAACGCCGGATCGCTCTCGATCAGGTGCATGGAAATGACGCCGTCGAGCTCGGTGGGATCGAGCAGGGGATCAAGCGCGGCGCGCAGCTTGTCCTTGCCGCCGCCGGGGCGCAGGCGGATGATGCCGAGCGCGGCCGCGCGGCCGACGCCGTGGCTGATGGTGATGCGCGCCACCGCGCGGATCATGTTCTTGAAGCGGTTGATATTGGCCTTCGACCACGCCGTCTGGTTGGCCAGCGCCTCGCGATAGGCGGGGCTGTCGAGCACTTCGAAGGTCTCGGTCGAATAGAGGCTGAGATATTTCGGCTTGCCGATCTGGGCGACGTAGCGGCGGGCTTCGAGAAAGCCGTCGATGGCGACGCGCTCTTCCAGATGCTCGCGATCGTACCAACGGTTGAACTCGGCTTCATGCGCGGCATCGATGTCCATCGACGTCAGCAGCATGCCCTTTCCAGCCATCGGCATTTCGCGCCCCCGCTATTTGATTGTCGAAGCCATATCCGCAATCGCCCGCATCACCGCGTTCCGCACGCCGGGATCGTAGAGGGAGTGGCCGGCGGCTTCAACAATGCGGATTTCGGCCTCGCGCCACCGGGCCGCGAGCGCATGCGAGATCCTGGGCGGGCAGAGCAGGTCGTAGCGGCCCTGCACGATGATGCCGGGAATGCCTGCGAGCCTGTCCGCCTCCGCCATCAACTGGTTCGGCCGCATGAAGGAGTTTTGCGAAAAGTAATGCGCTTCCATGAACGGCGTCGCCGGCATCGCGTTCGACGATTTCAGCGCGGTGAGATCGAGCCGGGTGCGGCTCGGCTTGTGTTCGCTGAGGATGCGCTCGGTTTCGCCCCAGGCGCGGGCGGCCGGGCCATGCACCGCGGGATCGGCATCGAGGATGCGGCGGAAATAGGCCTGCAGCGGCGTCGCGCGCTCTTCCGGCGTGAGCAGGCTGAGAAAATCCTCGGAGAGGCCGGGATAGAGGCGCGGCAGCGAGCTCAAAAATCCGTCGGCGATTTCCTCGACCGTGCCGAGAAACGTCGCGCGCAGCACGATGCCGGTGACGCGCTTCGGATGCGCCTGCGCATAGGCCAGCGCCAGCGTCGCGCCCCACGAGCCGCCGGCCACCATCCAGCGCTCGAAGCCGAATTTTTCGCGGATCATCTCCATGTCCGCAATCAGATGCGGCGTCGTGTTGTGCTCGCGGCTGCCCTTGGGCCGGCTGCGGCCGGCGCCGCGCTGGTCGAACAGCACGGCGTGAAAGCGCTCGGGATCGAACAGGCGGCGATGATCCGGCTGGCAGCCGCTGCCGGGTCCGCCATGCAGGTAGACCGCGGGGATGCCGCCCTCGCGGCCGACGCTTTCGACATAGACCTCGTGGCCGTCGCCGACGGCAAGATGTTCGGAGGTCAGCGGCGCAAAGGGATCGGCGCGCGATCGTCGCGCGTCCACGTCAGGCGCCATGGCCGCCTTCCGTCTCCAGCGTGCCGCCGGCGAAGTTGCGATAGAGGAAAAGCTTTTGGCCCGATGCGGCGTCCGCTTCGGCCTGATGGAAGATTTTCTCGTGCAGCGGCGAGAAGGAGCAGGCCGGATCGGTATTGCCGGCATCGCCCGTCAGCGCAAAGGCCTGGCAGCGGCAGCCGCCGAAATCGACCTCGCGGAAGTCGCAGACTCTTGCACGGCTCCGGCATCCAGCCGGTGCCGCGATAGCGGTTGAAGGCTTCGGAGTTTTGCCAGATCCAGGCGATCGAATGATTGGAACGCACCGACTCGAATTCGAGGCCCGTGATGCTCTCGGCCGCATGGCACGGCAGCACTTTGCCGGCCGGCGAGATGTTGAAGAACTGCCGGCCCCAGCCGCCCATGCATTTCTTCGGCCGCAGCGCGTAGTAGTCCGGCACGACATAGTCGATGGTCAGCACGCCCTTCAGCCGCACCTGCGCTTCCTCGACGATCTTGCTGGTCTCCTCGATCTGTTCCAGTGTCGGCATCAGCGCGGCGCGGTTCTTCAGCGCCCAGCCGTAATACTGCACATTGGCGACTTCCAGCCGGTCCGCATCGAGATCGACCGCCATCTGGATGATGTCGGCAAGCTGATGCAGGTTCTGCCGGTGCATGACGGCATTGACCGTCAGCGGCAGATCAAGCTCGCGCGTCCATCGCGCCGCCTCGATCTTCTTCTCGTGCGATTTCTTCAGCCCGGCGACGCGGTCGGCAATGACGGGCTCATTGCCCTGAAAGCTGATCTGCACATGGCAAAGCCCGGCATCGGCGAGCGCCGAAAGCTTTTCCTTGGTCAGCAGCACCGCCGAGGTGATCAGGTTGGTGTAGAGCCCGACATCGGTCGCGTGCTGCACCAGTTCGACGAGGTCCTTGCGCGCGGTCGGCTCGCCGCCGGAGAAATGGATCTGCAGCACGCCGATCTCGGCGAGTTCGGAGAGTACCTTCTTCCATTCCTCGGTCGTGAGTTCGGCGCCGGCGCGGTCGAGCTCGACCGGGTTGGAGCAATAGGGACACTGCAGCGGGCAGCGGTGCGTGAGTTCGGCCAGCACCGCGAGCGGAATGCCGAATGTCTCGGCGGTCGAGCGCGCTTCCAGCGCCGCCAGCCCGTCGGCGCCCGTTGTCTTGATTTCGGTAGTCCGTGCTCATGACGTCTTCTCGCGGGCTTCGGTGAGAAAGCCCTTGTCGGCGAGGTCCTGCAGCATCGCGATGACGTCGGTGGCAATGGCCTCGCGCGGCGCGGCGTATTTGGCGGCCAGCAGATCGATGATATCGGCGACGCGGCGCTGGCCGTCGCAGAGCTGCAGCACCTCGACGGCGATTTCATCCGGCGCCAGCACGCGCTCGGGCGCGAGGATCACCCAGACCTTTCGCGTCTCGTCGAACTTCAGCTTGGCGTGCCGCGGCAGGATCGCCCGGCTCGTTTCGCTGACGCTGATGTTGCGGCTTGCCATCGATCTAGCCCTTGGGGACGAACGCGCCCGGCGGAATGTGGCCCTCGACATAGGCGTGATAGAGGGCGTCGAGCTGCACCCACAGCACGTTGGTCTTGAAGATCAGCGCGTTGCAGACGGCTTCGCGCTCGGCTTGCGTCTTCGCGTTCTTCTTCACGAACTCCAGCGCAAAGCCGGCGTCGCGCGGCGCCTGGGTCAGGCGCCGGCTGAAATAGCTCATGATGTCGGGGTTCACGAAGTCGTAGTGCTTCAGCATGCCCGAGATGCGCTCTTCGTGCAGGTTCGGCGCGAACAGTTCCGTGAGCGAGGAGGCGATCGCTTCCAGCGGCGACCGGTCGCGGCAGAAATGCACATAGGCTTCCACCGCAAAACGCGTCGCCGGCAAGATGCCTTCGGTCGATTCCACATAGGCGCTGTCGAGGCCGAGGCCCTCGGTCAGCTTGAGCCAGCGCTCGATGCCGCCTTCGCTGTCGGGATCGCCGTCATGGTCCTCGATGCGGTGCCGCCATTCCATGCGGATGGCGCGGTCGCGGAAGCGCGAGATGACGACGGCGTCCTTCAGCGGGATCGTGCTTTGATAGTAGTAGCGGTTCAGCGACCAAGCCTGCACCTGGCCCTTGTTGAGCTTGCCGCCGTGCAAGAGGCGATGAAACGGATGCAGGTTGTGATAACGCGTCGCGCCGATATGGCGCAGCGTCGCTTCCAGGTCCTCGGGCGTGTTGAGCTGGATGCCCTTGCCGATGGAAAGGGCCGTCATTCCGCTCGTTGGCACCACGTTCACAGCGTGATCTCCGTTCCGTCGCCGGGAATCTGCCAGCCGGCGCGTTCGAGGGCCTTGCGCTCGTCGGAGCCCTTCAGCCAGGCCGGGTTGGAGTTGTTGATATGCAAGAACACCTTCCGCGCAATGTCCAGCCCGCCAAAACTCTCGATCGCGCCATGATCGCCCGACATCGAAATATGTCCCATCGATTGCCCGGTCTTCTGGCCGAGGCCCGGCCGCGACCAATTCGTCGTCGCGCCACACCGTGCCGTCGAAGAACACCAGCGGCGCGCCCTTGATGCGGGCCTTCAGCGCGTCGGTGACCTTGGCGCAGGCGGCGATGAAGTAGAAGTATTGTCCGCTTGTCCTGTCCGCAATGCGCAGGCCCAGCGTATCGCCGACGCCGTCGCTGCCCGCCGGGTGCGCCTTGCCCTCGAGATACCAGGCGCCCTTGCCGGGAACCTCGAACGGCAGCACCTCGATGCCGGACGGCGAGCCGTCGGGCAGGGCAGGCTCGAACGGCTTCTCCACCTCGATCGGCCGCCGCGCCACGTTCTTCTCGCCGAGCACATTGAAGATGCTGTTGGCGGCCAGAATCGCCAGCACCCGCGAATGGGCATAGATCGAGAACGGCGAGCCCTCTCGCATCGAGAGCAGGCCCGCGACCGCATCGACCTCGCTATTGGTCAGGATCACGCCGGCAATCGGACTGTGGCGCAGCTTGCCCGCCGCGGGATGCAGCTGCGGCGTCGCGATCAATTGCTGGCGCAGGTCGGGGGAGGCGTTGACCAGAAACCAGTGCGCGCCGTCGCGGGAAAACGCGATCGAGGCCTGCGTGCTGATCAGTCCCGGATTTGCGGCTCTCGCTTCGCGGCAGATCGGACATCCGCAATTCCACTGCGGAACACCGCCGCCTGCGGCCGCGCCCAGGACGACGATGCGAAGCATGATCCGTCCCCCGGCTCCAGAAAGCTGGCTCTGGAACTGGCTCTAGAAACGTTTCGAGGTGGACACCCGGTTCAGGCCACACTCCCGCATTCGGGAACGTGTCACGCCCGGAGATCCACCTGCGTCAAAACGTAAGAAGTCGCGTCCGCTTACTTGCGGGCGGCGCACGCATACATGTTGATTTCCATGCCGACCGGCACTTCGACGATCTTCGGTGCTTTCCAGGCCATTTGGCTCTCCTTTTTGAACCGGACGACTTTCGCCCTCACATATAAAGTACCGCGGATCGAAAAGTTCGCCAGTGGAATCTTTGTGGCATAAACCTCTGCGTGTTCATGTTGCGATGCGAAAGAAAATTGGTGGGCAGGAGACCATTGCTGGCTCAAAATGGCGTGAGATCAAGCGTTTCGCGGTTGCCTGAAGCCAAGGGAAGGGTGATTTCGAAGCAAAGGGGGCGGGCGCGCGATCCAACAAACAGCCTGTGAATTCCGTCCCATCCGAGTTCCAGCCGAAGGTCAGTTCCAGTTCATGCCCAGATATTATTTCCACACGCGGATCGGCGACGAGCTGATTGCCGACCCCGAAGGCGAAGAGTTGCGCAATCCCGATCGCGCCTGGGAGATGGCGCGCGCCATGATTCTGGAATTGCTGCGCAGCGAAGGCACCAACGAGCGGCTCTTGAATGCGACCGTCGAGGTGACCGACGACGACGGCGAGATCGTGCTGGAGTTTCCCTTTGCCGAAGCGCTGCTCGACAGCGGCGATGCGCAGGTGACGAAGCACTAGGCGCTGCGGCGCGCCTGTCCCGAAAATGATCGCGATCATGCGGTGCGCCGCGATACACCGCCAGCAGATGTCTATTCCCGGCGCTTGCGCGCGCATCGGCATTGTTTCCGATTGCCATCGGGCGGAAAAAAATCGAAAACTATCGCCGAGGAAGCCACCGGGGGACAGGCAAGCTTGCCTGCACGAGCGAATAAGGCTTCCGACCAGGGAGAACGTCCATGAAGAGCGACATGTTCGCGCCGCGCAGCCTTTTGCTGGCCGGCGCTTTCTTCAGTGCATTTACGCTTACTGCCGCGGCCCAGCAGCCGGCCAGCCCGCCCGCCGCGGCCGCACCGCTGCCGCCCGGCTCGCCGCTGATCGGCCGTCCCGCCGACAGCGAGGCCGCCGCAAAACTTGCGCCGATCGCGCCGCCGCCGATTCCGGCCGCGGCCGACAAGCTGCCGACCGCCAAGCTGAAGGTGCCGGCCGGCTTCAATATCGAGGTCTATGCCTCCGGCATCGCCAATGCCCGCTCGCTCGCCGAGGGCGACAAGGGCACGATCTTCGTCGGCTCGCGCCTGGTCGGCAACGTCTATGCCATCACCACCGACAAGGACGGCAAGCGCACGGTGAAGACGATCGCCTCGGGCCTGCACCGGCCGAACGGCGTCGCCTTCAAGAACGGCACGCTGTACATCGCCGAGCTCTCGAAGATTTCCAAGGTCGAAAAGGCCGAGGACAATCTCGACAGCCCCGCCAAGCTCGTGACGATCTTCGACAAGCTGCCGAAGGACGAAGCCCATGGCTGGAAGTTCATCGCCATCGGCCCCGACAACAAGCTCTATATTCCGGTCGGCCAGCCCGGCAACAACGTGCTGCACGACGACGCGCACGGCCTGATCCGCCGCATCAATCTCGACGGCAGCGGCGACGAGGTGATCGCGCGCGGCGTCCGCAACACGGTCGGCTTCGACTGGAATCCGGAGAACAAGCAGCTCTACTTCACCGACAACGGCCGCGACTGGATGTCGGAAGACGTGCCGGAGGACGAGCTCAACCGCATCACCAAGGTCGGCGAGCACTTTGGCGCGCCGTACTGCCTGCAGGGCAACATCGTCGATCCCGAGTTCGGCTGGGGCAAGTCGTGCAGCGAGTTCACCGCGCCGGTCGCCTTGCTGGGCCCGCATTCGGCGGCGCTCGGCATGCGCTTCTACACCGGCAAGATGTTCCCGGCCGCCTACAAGAACCAGATCATCCTGGCGCGCCACGGCTCGTGGAACCGCTCCAAGAAGGTCGGCGGCGACGTGCTGCTGGTGACGCTGAACAAGGACGGCACGGTGAAGAAGACCGAGCCGTTCATCACCGGCTTCCTCGAGGACAACAAGTATATCGGCCGGCCGGTCGACGTGCATGCAGATGAAGGACGGCTCGCTGCTGGTCTCCGACGACTGGAACGGCGCGGTGTACCGCGTCACCTACGGCAAGCAGAAAGTGGCCGACAAGAAGTAGTCGCACCGTCATTCCGGGCGATGCGAAGCAATCCAACCCGGAATTTCGTAGATTCCGGGTTCGGTCGCTTCGCACCTCGCGGAATGACGATGGGATAGTCGATGCGTAAGATCATCACCGCGCTGGCGTTCGCACTTCTCGCTTCGACCGCCAGCGCGCAAAAATTCGAGGAGCGCGTCGCGCCGTGCCTCGACTGCCATGGCGAGAAGGGCCAATCCGAGAACGAGAACACGCCCTCGCTCGGCGCCCAGCAGGCGCCGTACGCGTTGATCCAGCTCTACATGTTCCGCGAGAAGCTGCGCACCAGCGAAATCATGAACGATATGGCAAAGCCCCTGAGCGACGACGACCTCAGGACCTTCTCCGATTTCATCGCCAAACTGCCAAAGCCCGCGCCGCCGGCGGAAGCCGGCGATGCCGCGCGCATGCAGCGCGGGCAGGAGGCGGCGTCGCAGCACCGCTGCAACACCTGTCACAACCCGGACTACTCCGGCAAAGAGAACGTGCCGCGCATCGGCAACCAGCGCGAGGATTACCTCGCGAAAGCGCTGACGGAATACAAGAGCAATGCCCGCGCCGGCTATGACGCCTCGATGGCCGACGTGATGGCCCCGGTCAAGCCGGAGCAGATCGCCGATCTCGCCTACTACATCGCGCGTGTGCGTTAAGGGTACGCTGGCGTTAGCTCTCGTCGGGCGGTACAAGACCCAAAAGAAGCGGAGCTGGTAATGCAGGACCTCTGGCGTCTGTCGGCCACTGATCTGGCCGCGCTGGTCAAATCGAAGAAGGTGTCGGCAAAGGAAGCGGCGATCGCGGCGCTGGCGCGGCTCGATGCGGTCAACCCAAAACTCAATGCGGTGGTCGATCACAAGCCGGCCGAAGTGCTGGCGGAGGCCGCGGCGGTCGATGCGAAAATCGCGCGCGGCGAGGATCCGGGCGTGCTCGCCGGCGTGCCGGTCACGGTGAAGGTCAATATCGATCAGACCGGATTTGCCACCACCAACGGGCTGAAGATCCAGAAGGACGCGATCGCGAAGGACAACAGTCCCGTGATCGACAATCTGCGCAAGTCCGGCGCCGTCATTCTCGGCCGCACCAATTGCCCGGCGTTTTCCTATCGCTGGTTCACCACCAATCTCGTGCATGGCGACACCAAGAACCCGCGCGATCCCGGCATCACGCCGGGCGGCTCGTCCGGCGGCGCGGGTTCGGCCGTGGCCGCCGGCATCGGCCACATCGCGCACGGCACCGATATCGCGGGCTCGATCCGCTATCCCGCCTATGCCAACGGCGTGCACGGCCTGCGCCCGACGGTCGGCCGCATCGCGGCGTTCAACGCGGCGCTGCCGGAGCGCACCATCGGCCCGCAGATCAGCGCGGTGTCCGGCCCGCTGGCGCGCACCATCGCTGATCTGCGCATTTCGCTGGCCGCGATGGCGGGTTTCGATCCGCGCGATCCCTGGTGGGTGCCGGCGCCGCTGGAGGGCACCAAGCGCGACAAGCGCGCCGCGCTCTGTCTCAATCCCGACGGACTCGATCCCGTGCCGGAAGTGAAGGCCGCGGTCGCCGATGCCGGCAAGCGGCTGGAGCGCGCAGGCTGGACGGTGGAGGAAGTCACCACCGTGCCGCCGCTGCGCGAGGCCGCCGACTGGCAGACAAAGCTGTGGCTCGGCGACAGCTATGAGGCGCAACTCGCCGCCGCCGAACGCGAAGGCGATCCCGGCGCGCTCGCTTGTCTGAACGGCAACAAGGCCAAAGTGTTTCCGTTCGATGCGGCTGCTTTCTCCAAGGCGCTGACTCGGCGCGCGACGCTGGCGCGCGAATGGCTGCTGTTCCTCGAGAAATATGCGGTGCTGGTCATGCCGGTGTCCGGCGAATTGCCGTTTCCCGATCACCTCGACCGCAAGGACGCTGCGTCCTTTGCGCGGGTGTGGAAGGCGCAACTGCTGCAGATCGCGATTCCCTTCATGGGATTGCCGGGCCTGACGGTGACGACCGGGCTGGTCGGCCGCGTGCCGGTCGGCGTGCAGGTGGTGTCCGGGCGCTACCGCGAGGATCTCTGCCTTGCGGCGGGCGAAGCGATCGAGGCGGGCGGGGTGCCGTCGTCGCCGATCGATCCTGTAGGGTAACGCGCCATGTCCGGGATCTACGATTTCACCGCCAACTCGCTCGCCGGCGAGCCCGTGGCCTTGAAGCAGTTCGAGGGCCAGGTGCTGCTGATCGTCAACACGGCGAGCGCCTGCGGGTTCACGCCGCAATACAAGGGGCTGCAGGAGCTGCACCAAAAGCTCTCGCCGCGCGGCTTTGCCGTGCTCGGCTTTCCCTGCAACCAGTTCGGCGCGCAGGAACCGGGCGACGCCAGGCAGATTGCAGACTTCTGCGACAGCAAATATGCCGTCACCTTTCCGATGTTCGCCAAGATCGACGTCAATGGCAGCCAGGCGCATCCGTTGTTCGACTATCTGAAGCGGGAGAAATCGGGCTTGCTCGGCTCCTCGATCAAATGGAATTTCACCAAATTCCTGGTCGACCGTACCGGCAAGGTGGTGGGACGCTACGCGCCGACGGTGCGGCCGGAAAATCTGACGAAAGAGATCGAGGCCCTGTTGTGAGCGAGAACGAAAAGCCGGCCAGTGACCAGTTGCCCGACCGCCTGTCGGTCGATCCGCGCAGCCCCTATTACAATGAGGACGTGCTGTCGCGCGACGTCGGCATCCGCTTCAAGGGCGTCGAGAAGACCAATGTCGAGGAATATTGCGTCAGCGAGGGCTGGGTGCGCGTCACGGCGGGCAATGCCAAGGACCGCCACGGCAATCCGCTGACCATCAAGGTGCACGGACCGGTCGAGCCGTATTTCCGCGACAAGGCGTAAGCCATGGTCCGCATCGTCGACGTCTGCGAGATCACCAAGCCGATCTCTTCGCCGATCCGCAACGCCTATATCGATTTCACCAAGATGACGACGAGCCTCGTCGCCGTCGTCACCGACGTGGTGCGCGACGGCAGGCGCGTGGTCGGCTACGGCTTCAATTCCAACGGCCGCTACGGGCAGGGCGGCCTGATCCGCGAGCGCTTTGCGCCGCGGCTGCTGGAGGCCGATCCGAAATCGCTGCTGGATGCGTCCGGCGACAATCTCGATCCGGACAAGGTCTGGGCCGCGATGATGTCGAACGAGAAGCCGGGCGGCCATGGCGAGCGCTCGGTCGCGGTCGGCACCATCGACATGGCGGTGTGGGATGCGGTGGCCAAGATCGCGGGCAAGCCGCTGTTTCGGCTGCTCGCCGAGCGGCACAAGCGCGAGGCCAATCCGCGCGTGTTCGTCTATGCCGCCGGCGGCTACTACTATCCCGGCAAGGACCTCTCGGCGCTGCGCGGCGAAATGCGCGGCTATCTCGATCGCGGCTACAACGTCGTGAAGATGAAGATCGGCGGCGCGCCGATCGCCGGAGGATCGCGAGCGCATCGAGGCGGTGCTGAAGGAGATCGGCAAGGACGCGCAGCTCGCGGTCGACGCCAACGGCCGCTTCGATCTGGAGACCGCGATCGCCTACGCCAAGATGCTGCGGGAGTATCCGCTGTTCTGGTACGAGGAGGCCGGCGATCCCCTCGACTACGCGCTGCAGGCGGCGCTGGCCGAGTTCTATCCGGCGCCGATGGCGACCGGCGAGAATCTGTTCAGCCATCAGGATGCGCGCGAATCTGATCCGCTACGGCGGCATGCGGCCGGACCGCGACTGGCTGCAGTTCGATTGCGCGCTGTCCTACGGGCTGTGCGAATACCAGCGCACGCTGGCGGTGCTGCACACCCACGGCTGGTCGCCGAGCCGCTGCATTCCGCATGGCGGGCACCAGATGTCGCTGAACATCGCGGCGGGGCTGGGACTCGGCGGCAACGAGAGCTATCCGGATCTGTTCCAGCCCTATGGCGGCTTCCCCGACGGCGTGCGGGTCGAGAACGGGCACATCGTGATGCCTGACTTGCCGGGCATCGGGTTCGAGGGGAAGAGCGATCTCTACAAGGAGATGAAGGCGCTGGCCGCCTAGCCGAGACAGCCCCATGTTCAGAAGCCGTCGCCCTTCGGTCTTCAACAGCTTCTTCACCGCACTCGATGCGACGACCTCGCCTTCGTTGGCGTAGGCCTCGTGGTTCTTCTCGATGTCGTCGAGGCGGTAGAGATAGTTGACCATGATGCCGGCGGACTCGCGCAGGCCCTTGGGCGAGAGATCGCCGAGCCAGTTGATGCGCTCCAGCCGCGCGCCGTTGCCGAGATGGAAGCGGGCGACGGAATCGATCAGCCGGCCCTTCGCCGTGCGCGCCTTCAGGAAGTAGAATGCGGCGAGCGGCTCCAGCACGGCGCGGAGTTGCGTCGGTCAGCTCCGCATTCTCGAACCAGTCGGGCTTGTCGAGATTTTCCAGCAGCTTTCGCTCGTCATCGCCGAGCGGAACGTCCTTGCCCTCGTTCACCCATTGCATGAAGTTCGGCACCGGCGACAGCGTCACGAAGGTGTCGAGCTTGGGCAGTTCGCGGCGCAGTTCCTCGACCACCTGCTTGATCAGGAAACTGCCGAAGGAGATGCCGCCGAGCCCGCGCTGGGTGTTGGAGATCGAATAGAACACCGCGGTGCGGGCGCGCTCGACCGCCACCGGCTGGCGCTCTTCGGCGAGCAGCGGCGCGATCGCGCCGGGAATCGTCTCGGTCAGCGCCACCTCGACGAAGATCAGCGGCGCGTCCGGCATCGCCGGGTGGAAGAAGGCGTAGCAGCGGCGGTCGGCGGGATCGATGCGGCGGCGCAGATCGTCCCAGTCGCGGATCTCGTGCACGGCCTCGTAGCGGATGATCTGCTCGAGAATGTTGGCCGGCGTTCCCCAGTCAATCCTGCGCAGCACGAGAAATCCCCTGTTGAACCAAGAAGAGAGCAGATGCACGACGTCGCGGTCGAGGCTCAAGAGCTCGGCGCGGCCTTTCAAGAGGTCGAGCAGGTCGGCGCGCATCTGCACCAGTTCGCCGGTGCCGCCCGGCGCGCGGTTGAGACGGCGAAACAGCTCCTGCCGCCGCGGCTCCGAGGCAAAGTGCAGGTCGCTGGCGTCCGCATCCGACGGCTGGTCGCGCCAGGCTTCCATCGCCTGCGTCAGCCGCTCGTGGTCCGGACCGTAATGGCGCGCCAGTTGCTCGAAGAATGCGAGCCTGCCCTTGGCGTCGAGGTGGTGATAGCCGTCAAGCAACTCGCGGGCCATCGCGGTGCCGGAGGCTTCGCCGCGGCCCGACAGCAGCGCTTCGCACAGCTCCAGCAATTCGGTCGCATCGTCCTTGCCGTCGGCGGGCTCGCCACGGCGCAGCAGCGTGCGGCTGCGTTCGGAAATCGTCGAGAGAAGGTCTGAGAAAAAGGCGTTGGCCATGGGCCCCCAGCGATACCGAATCGTATTTCAGGATTTAGGACGCAGCGGATCGGAATCAAGCGTATTTCGGGAGCGGAAATATGTCATGCCCGGCGAAGGTATGGGCATCACTCTTTCCCTGCGAATTCCGTCGGCGTCTTGCCGGTGACCTGCCGGAAGGCATGGGAAAATGCCGGCACGCTGGCATAGCCCAGATCGGAGGCAAGCTGCTTCACCGACAGGCTGGCGTCGACCGACAGCCGCTGGATGGCGGCTGCAATGCGGGCACGCTGGCACCAGCTCTTGAAGGAAAGTTGCGTCTCGGCCGCGAACAGCCGCGACAAGCGTCCGCGCCGAGGTGCCGACCGCGCGGGCCAGCGTCTCGATCTCGTGATCGGCGGTGGGATCGCCGAGCACGATATCGGCGGCGCGGCGGCAGCGCGGCTCCTGCGGCACCGGGATGAAGGTCGCGGAATCCTCGGCGCGCTCCAGTTCCATCATGGCAAGCCGAACCAGCAGCAGCGTGCGCTCCGGCTCGTTGCGCTCGTCGAACAGCGCCAGGATGGTCTGGTGCAGCAGCGGCGACACGCGCACGACGAATTCCTTGGCGAGCTTTTTGCCGTGGCCTTCGCGCTTGAGCCAGGCGAGGTCGAAATAGAGCGTGCGCATCTCGATGTCGGCCAGCATGTCGATGGCGTGTCCGAGCCGGGCCGGGACCCACACCGCGCGGTCCGGCGGCACCAGCCAGCGGCCCTTCGGGGTCGTCACCTGCATGGTGCCGGTGGCGGCATAGACCAGCTGCGACTCCTGGTGCATGTGCGGCGCCAGCCGGGTGCCCTTGCGGCACGTGGCGCGCCACCATGTGCACCCCGTCGCCGGTGGTGCGGTGGCGTCCCTCGATGGTCAGCGATTGGCTTTTCGACGATATTCATTGGCCGCATCCCGTCAGCGCAAGAACATATAACCTATTTCGGGAATTGCAGGAATCGCCAAGGCAATCGTCAAGGAAGCGGAAATGAACAGCCCCAGCCGGGTCATCAACTTCGTCAACGCGGCCCATTTCATCGACCATTATGCGATGCTGATCTTCGCCGCCGCCGTGATCGTCATGGGGCCGGCGCTCGGCATGGCCTATGCGGAGCTGCTGCCCTACGCGACGCCCGGCTTCGTGGCGTTCGGCGCCGGCTCGCTGATCACCGGCTGGCTCGGCGACCGCTGGAGCCGGCGGCACATGATGGTGATCTTCTTCGTCGGCATCGGGCTGTCGATGATCTCGGTCGGCTTCTGCTCGACCCCGCTGCAGCTCGGCGCGGCGCTGCTCGCCATCGGCCTGTTCGCCTCGATCTATCATCCCGTCGGCACGGCGATGATCGTCGTCCTATGCCGACAAGCTCGGAAGCGAGATGGGCATCAACGGCGTCTGGGGCAATCTCGGCGTGGCGTCGTCGGCGCTGGTCACCGGCGTGGTCGGGCAATATCTCGGCTGGCGCTACGCCTTCTTCATTCCGGGTGCCGCCACCGTGCTGCTCGGCATCGTCTTTGCGATGATGGTGGTGCATGAGGACCGCAAGGGCACCAAGCAGGCCGCGGCGCAGGCGCGCATCGCCAAGGAAGACGCGTGGCGGCTGATCCTGGCGCTGCTGATCGTGGTGATCGCGATCTCCACCACCTTCAACGCCGTGACCGTGGCGCTGCCAAAACTGTTCGCCGAGCGGCTCGCGGACCTCACCAAGAGCCCGGCGCTGCTCGGCGTGATCGCGGCCGGCGTCTATGTGTTCGGCGCGATGACGCAGTACACCATCGGCCAGCTGCTCGATAAGCATTCGCTGAAGACGGTGGCGCTGCCGCTGTCCTTCATGCTGGCGCCGTTCCTGTATCTGGCCGCGACGCTGTCCAACCTGCCGCTGATCCTGGTCTCGATCGGCATCATCATGGGCGCGTTCGGGCAGGTGACGGTCAATGACGCCCTGGTCGGCAAGTACACCCCGGAGGAATGGCGCTCGCGCGCCTATGCGGTGCGCTATTTTGTCGGCTTCACGGCGGCGGGTGCGTCGGTCGGCCTCGTGGCATGGCTCTATGAACGCGGCGGTTTCGTCACTATGCTGCAGGCCTTCGCCGGGCTTTGCCTGTTCGTCATTGCGGCTGCCATCATCCTGCCGCGGGAGATCACGACAAAGCCGGCTGTCTGAGTTTTGCGAGAGCAACATGAAGAAGTTGGCGTGGTTGGCGGCAGCGATCTGGCTCGCGTGCGGACAGGCCGCGCTCGCGGATGCATTCAAGAACGTGAAATGCGACGCCGACATTCCAAAGGCCTTGATCGGCCAGCACTCGGAGAACGAGCGGATCGTCGGTCACTGAAGGCAAGTATCGCTCATTGGGGCTGAAACACCTCGGGGCGGACGAAAAGTCGGATCAGCTGTCGTCGATCAACTGGCTGATCTGCGGCAAGGAATACATCATGCTGGTGGACCGCAAGGGGCTGGTCCGCGACGTGATCGAGTTTCCGCCGCACTCCAAGACGTCGCCCGCCTACTCCGGAACTTGCAAGCTCAACGGCCAGGAGCTTCCCGATATCTTCGAGGCGGTGCTGAACGCCAAGGTCGCGGGAGATGAGTTGCCGGCGCTCTCCGCATGGAAGGTCGACCTCGATGCGGCGAAGTTCGTCAAGGCGTCCACTGCTGGCCTGCGCTGCCCGCGGGACGGCGTCTATACCGTCGATGGCGGCAGGTGAGGTCTGCGGCTTCATTGCCGGGCTCCGGTCGAACCTATTCCCGGCAAAATCATCCGCTCCATGCGATTTTTGTGGTTTTCCGCTGACGCCGGATCGACCACAATGGTCCCCGCAAAACGGCTCGCACCAACAAGAGCCGCGGGGAGGGTGCCCATGTCCAGCCGATCCATGCCGCGTATCGCCGGCCTCATTCTGGGAATCTTTGTCATGTCCAACGGCTCTGCCGGCGCCGACGCGCTGAAGGATGAACTCGCGCCGACCGGAAAACTCCGGGTGGGGATTGCGATCAGCCCGGCGGGCGGCGCGTTCTGGTCCACCAAGACCGAGAACGGCTTTGCCGGCGTTCCCGTCGATCTCGGCAAGGCGATGGCGGCGCAGCTCGGCGTGCCCGTCGAGTATGTCCCCCACAATAATTCCGGCCAGATCGTCGACGCCGTCGGCAAGGGCACCTGGGACGTCACCTTCCTGCCGAAGGATCCCGAGCGCGAGGGACGGATGTCGTTCGGCCCGATCTACGAGGTGGCGGACGCCACCTACATCGTGAAGGCGGGCTCGGCCGTGAAGGATTTCGCGACGCTCGACCAGCCCGGCATCAAGGTCGCCGCCGTCAACAACACCACGACCATGCGCGGCGCGATCGCGCATCTGAAGAACGCCAAGGTTACGGGCTACCAGACCTATGACGAGATCGCCAACCTCTTGAAGAACGGCGAGATCGACGCCTTTGCGCTGTCGCGCGACCAGCTCAACGCGATGGCAAAGAAGATTCCGGGCACGCGCGTGATGGACGAGACTTTCAAGCAGACGGTGACCGCGGTCGCGGTGCCGCCGAACCATCCGCAGGCGCTGGCCTTCGCGGTGAAGTTCATGACGGACGCCATTTCCAACGGCACACTGCGCGCGGCCTATGACAATAACGGGCTGAAGGACAATCCGATAAGGACGCAGACGAAGTAGGGGACTCCGCAGGCGCGTCCCATGCGGCTGTCGTCCCTGCAAAAGCAGGGACCCATAGCCACAGCACTTTGTTGTTGCGTACGCTGGAGCCACGGTCTTCGTAACAACCCGATCCTGTGGTTATACGTCGATCAAATGGGCTTACAGCAGTCGGAGGTTCGAGGCGAAAATCAGCCTATGGCAATCGATCCAAAATCTAAAGCGATGGGATTGCGTTCAATCCGCACGACGCTTGCCTTCTCGCCGTTTATGATAAGTCCTTGAGAGCGCACCAAATCGAGTGCGGCATTCTGGCTTGACGCGTTTGCATACACTGGGCAGAGCCTCTCGCCTGTTTCTAAAGTCACGATAACGCGAAATATCGCCACGCCCCTGTCCCCAGTTACACGGTCTCCTAGATTTTAATCTAGGGTGGGGAAGCAAAGCTCTCCAATAGCCCGAATGGGCTAGCTCAGGACACAGACTTCAGCTAACTGTCAGGTGCAGCTCCTGATTTTTAGCTTGAGACGTCTCTCATGCAAACCAGCAATTCGTCCCTGCCAGTCAATTTGGCAATAGTCCAAGCATCGGGTGAGATTGTCTCCGTAAATGAAGACTGGAAGCGATTTGGCCAGCACAATGGCCTTCGAACGCCCTGCTTCGGGTTGGGTACGAATTACCTTGAATATTGCCAATCCACAGACCGCGAGGCGACGCAATCGGTTCAGCAGATCAGGAGGCTACTAGCGGGACACGTTGACCTAGTGAGCTTCCCCTATCGCTGCGACTCGCCAAGCGAAAGACGAACTTTCGTTTTGATAGGTGCTCCGCTGGATCAAGGACCCAAACCGACCTTTGTCCTCCTCCATCTGAACATCAGTGCCGTGATCGGTCGTCGTTCTAACAGTCACGTGTCGAAGGCGGTGGAATGGAGCACTTCGCTCGCACTGACTGACCATCTCGCTCAAATGAATTTATCGGAAGTAATCTCGGACGTCAGTGAACCAGCCGCTCTTCTGACTGAAAAGGAACGGGAGGTTTTGACCCTCTTAGGTCAAGGAATGACAAACAAGGAAATAGCAGCTCGTCTTTCCCGCTCTCCGAACACCATAAAGATCCACGTTTCTCATATCTTGGGAAAGCTCAATCTGCGGTCGCGAACGGAGGCCGCGCTCACGAACTTCAACTTTAATAAATCCCCCGCTCCCACGAGTGACGGCTGAAGTCGAGCCACTTCCGATCCGTCCCCTCGTGCGGCGCGAGGGAGGCGGAAGATAGTTCTGATTTACGGAATAGTCAAGAGCGTATTTTGTATTTCCGAAATTATTTCCGGACCTGAGCCGAGCGGCACGCTCCGGAATGCGGAGAAGGCCGCCACCGCTTTGCGCGCCATCTGTGCAACTGCCCAATTTTACGGCACTGCACAAAATCCCGGACGGTTGCGCGCCGGCTGACTAAGCCACGGGAATACCAGCCAATTTTCGCACGGCGCGTTTGGCACATCGATTGCTAATCCTGTCTCAGTCAATGACGACTGCCGTCCGTTCGGATTGCCGGGGCCAATGTTGGCCATGGCGCTGGGATCAAGCCCTCGCATGAGGCGCTTCGAGCAGTCATCGGGACTCTCTCACGATAGCTCGCGCATCCCAGGTCCCGTGATCGGGCGTGACCGCGTCATTCCGCGATCGCTCTGCATGAGCGGTGCGGGATTTGTCGCGCGCGCGGACGGCGAAGAATTTCACTCAATCGGTGCACGGCTGCGCAGCATCCGGCGCGCTCCAACGCTGTCTCGCAAAGGGGAATTGTAATGGCCTATCTCGCGCCTTCGGAATTCGTCACCAAGATGGTCGACGCCGGAGAATCCAAGATCTTCATGTCGACGCGCGATACGGTCATCCGCGCCTACATGGCCGGCGCGATCCTCGCGCTCGCCGCGGCGATGGCGGTCACCATCAACGTGCAGACCGGCGTGCCGATCGTCGGCGCCGCGCTGTTTCCGGTCGGCTTCTGCATGCTGTACCTGCTCGGCTTCGACCTGCTGACCGGCGTGTTCGTTCTGTGTCCGCTGGCGCTGATCGACAAGCGGCCGGGCGTGACGATCGGCGGCGTGCTGCGCAACTGGAGCCTCGTGTTCATCGGCAATTTCGCCGGCGCCTTCACGGTGGCGGTGATGATGGCGATCGTGTTCACCTTCGGCTTCTCGCAGCCGCCGGACAAGGTCGGCCAGGTGATCGGCACCATCGGCGAGGCCCGCACCGTCGGCTACGCCTCGCACGGCGCGGCCGGCATGCTGACGCTGTTCGTCCGCGGCATGCTCTGCAACTGGATGGTCTCGGCCGGCGTCGTCGGCGCGATGATCTCCACCCATGTCAGCGGCAAGGTGATCGCGATGTGGATGCCGATCATGCTGTTCTTCTTCATGACCTTCGAGCATTCCATCGTGAACATGTTCCTGTTCCCGTCGGGCCTGCTGCTCGGCGGCAAGTTCACCTGGTGGGACTACATCTTCTGGAACGAGATTCCGACCGTGATCGGCAACCTCGTCGGCGGCCTCGCCTTCACCGGGCTGACGCTGTACGCGACGCATATCCGGACCGCCCCGTCGCGCAGCGCGTCGGCCGGTGCGCCTTCGCGGACGGCGTCTTCGCGCGTTGCCGCTTGATCTTGCGATGCGGATGGGTCTCTCCTCGCAGGAGAGGCCCGTTGCCGTGAAAGCCGACATGCCGCGCGAGCTGAAAATATCGGTCGGGCAGTTCTCCGACAAGGGCCGCAAGGAGACCAACCAGGATTTCCACGGCGTCCTGATCCCGGACGAGCCGCTGCTCAGCCTCAAGGGCATTTCCATCGTGCTGGCCGACGGCATCAGCACGAGCAAGGTGAGCCGGGTCGCCGCCGAGTCCGCGGTGAAGGGATTTCTCGACCGACTATTACTGCACCTCGGAATCCTGGTCGGTGCGCACCTCGGCGCAGCGCGTGCTGGAGGCGACCAATTCCTGGCTGCATTCGCAGACCCGCAGCCCAGTACGCCTATGACAAGGACCGCGGCTACGTCTGCACGCTCAGCGCCGTGGTGATCAAGTCGACCACCGCGCATCTCTTCCACATCGGCGATTCCCGCATCTACCGCCTGTCCGGCAACACGCTGGAGCAGCTCACCAACGACCATCGCGTCGTCATCAACTCGCAGCAGAGCTATCTCGGCCGCGCGCTCGGCGTCAATCCGCAGATCGAGATCGACTACCAGATGCTGCGGCTCGAAGAGGGCGACGTGTTCGTGCTCGCCACCGACGGCGTCTACGAGCATCTCAACGCGCGCCGCATCGCCAAGCTGGTCAACGACGGCGCCGTCGATCTCGACCAGGCGGCGAAGAGCGATCGTCGCATCAGGCGTATGAAGCGGGCAGCGACGACAATCTCACCGTCCAGATCGTCCGCATCGAGGCGTTGCCCGAGAGTGCGGCGAGCGAGGTGTTCGGCCAGCCCAGCGAGTTGCCGCTGCCGCCGCTGCTGGAAGCGCGGATGGTGTTCGACGGCTACCGCATCGTGCGCGAGCTGCACGGCTCGAGCCGCAGCCACATCTATCTCGCCGTCGACATCGAGTCCGATGCCACGGTGACGCTGAAGATCCCGTCGATCGATCTGCGCGACGACCCGGCTTATCTGAAGCGCTTCCTGATGGAGGAATGGGTGGCGCGGCGCATCGACAGCCCGCATGTGCTGAAACCCTCGCCGCCGTCGCGGAAGCGGAATTTCCTCTACGTCGTCACCGAATATATCGACGGCCAGACGCTGACGCAGTGGATGATCGACAATCCGGCGCCGACCGCTGGAGACCGTGCGCGACATCGTCGAGCAGATCGCCAAGGGCCTGCGCGCCTTCCACCGCAAGGAAATGCTGCATCAGGATCTGCGGCCCGACAACATCATGATCGACAAGACCGGCACGGTGAAGATCATCGACTTCGGCTCGACCGCGATCAAGGGCGTGGCGGAGGCCGAACCGTCAGGGGTGCGCGACGACATCCTCGGCACGCGTGCAATACACCGCGCCGGAATATTTTCTGGGCGAGGCTGCGACCTCGCGCTCCGATTTGTTCTCGCTCGGCGTCATCACCTACCAGATGCTGACGGGAAAACTGCCCTATGGCGCGCAGGCCGCGCAGGCGCGCACCCGCGCGCAGTTTGCCAGGCTGCAATACCGCCCGGCCGCGCATGGCGCCCGCGAAATTCCGGTCTGGGTCGACGGCACGCTGGAGCGCGCCGTGCATCCCAATCCGGCCAAACGCTATGACAGCCTGTCGGAATTCTTGTTCGACCTGCGCATGCCCAACGCGAATTACATCGCGACCGCGGCCTCGCCGCTGATCGAGCGCAACCCGCTGTTGTTCTGGAAGAGCACGACCATCGTGCTCGCACTCGCCGTCATCGTGCTGCTGGCGATGTTGCACGGGGTGCATCGGTAGGGCGCCGGCGCACCCGTTCACAACACCGTTATTGCTGCCTGTCGCGCTGTCCGCATCCCTCAACTGGCCGTCACGCGCTTGTTGTTGTATTCTCGACCGAGCACCTGCACGGTCGCCGGGAGGAACTCACATGACCGCCGTCCTACTCAACCGCCGCAACCTTCTCGCTGTGGGCGGCGCCGTCCTGGCGACCGGGGTTTCCGGGCTGCTGTTGCCCGCGCGCGCGGAAGGCGTCGCACCGACCAATTCGATGCCGGGCGGGGCGAACAACTACCGCAAGGGTGCGGCGATCGTGGATCGGATCGGCAAGGGCGGCTTCTGGATGAGCGGCACCGTGCGCCGCGCCGGCGACGGGACTCCGCTCGCCGGGCAGCGCATCCAGATCTGGGCGCACACGACCGAAGGCCAGGAGCACGAGCCGCAGAGTCATGGCGCCACGCTCACCGACAAGGACGGCAAGTTCCGGCTCGAGATGCCGCAGATCATCCCCATCTTCGGCCAGCCGCATGGTCACCTCGCCTATGACAGCGGTGAATTCAAAACCGTCTTCCTGCGGCCGGTGATGCGCAGCGCCAAGGAGACCAGCCTGGAGGCGCACTTCGTCCTTCAGCCGGCCTGACCGAGTTGGAATCAAAGGGATGCGATTGGCCCGGGTAACCCTGATCTGGGCCGCCCTTGCAGCCGCCATTGGCGTGCCGATCGCCGCGGCAGCGATGAGCCCGCAGCTGGAATGGCGCGGTCCGGTCTACATCCTCGCCGGATTCGCAGGGATTGTCGCACTGGGTCTCGTGCTGGTTCAGCCCTTGCTGATTGGCGGATACTTGCCGGGACTGGCGGCTTATCGTGGGCGGCGCGCACATCACTGGATCGGAGGCGCGCTGGTCGTGGCGATAGTGATCCACGTCGCCGGCCTCTGGATCACCAGTCCGCCTGACATGATTGACGCGCTTCTGTTCGCGTCGCCGACGCCGTTCTCGCCCTTCGGTGTGATCTGCGATGTGGGCCATCTTCGCCGTCGCGCTTCTGGCGGCACTGCGCCGGCGATTGGGATTGCGACTGCGAACCTGGCGCATCGTCCATATGCCCCTCGCGGTGGTCATCGTCGCAGGCGGTGTGGTCCATGCCATGCTGATCGAGGGGACGATGGAGACGGTGTCGAAGGTCGTGCTTTGCGCGCTGGTCCTCGCGGCGGCCATCAAAGTCATGGTTGACCTGCGGGTGTGGCGAAAGCGAGCGACGTTGCGCGGAGAGAGCACTGCGCGACAGTGAACTGTGCGGAATTGATGGCGATAAATCGCGCGCCCGGAGGAACAGCTCACAATCGTGCGGTTCCCCGGCCCAAGTGAGACCAAAGTGAAATCAAAGTTCCTCCGCCTTTGGACCCCAATGGCAGGCTAGTGCTCGACGACGATATCGAGGAGCACCATCGCATGCCGATCAATGAGGGGTTTCACCCGGCCCGTCCCCTGCCTCTCGTTTCCGACGAACAAATCGAGCTGCAGGAGATTGAGAATGCTGGCGACAGAACGGTTGTCTTGTCGCGTGTCTTGAAGGTGAGTGTCTTGATTGCAGCCGCGACTGCGACCGCCATTGCCGTCGCGGCCCTGTCGGCGGGCGACCCGGCTATCCCCAATGCGGACGTCACGGCTTCGCTGGCTGCCAATTCGAAGCTTCAGCCCGACACCGATCAGTCGACGTCAACCACTCAATCGATCGCCGATGCGCCGGCTTTGGCGCAATCTACCGCGGAGCCTCAGGCCTGCGCGGCCGCAAAGGACGTTTCGACCCGCGAGGAAAGCGCCGCGTCTGAACCGGCTGTCAAGGATCAGGCGGAAAACAGTGTGCCGACATCCGAAGCCCTGTTCAGGCAATTTCAGGCCTGGGCGGCGGAGCAGGATGCGCAGCCAAGTTACAGGCCGCTTGTTCAAGACGTCCCGGCACCGGTTGTGAAAAGGGTGGTGGCGAATGCCCCGGCAGCAAATCGGCTTACACAAAAGCGCCGGTACGTCCGGCCTGTCCAGAATGCGCGAGCGGAGGTGCGTGCGGAGACTGTCCGCAAGAAACTCCGGCGGGCGCCAACTGCGCGGGTGGCACGGCCGCCGGTGGAGGTGGCGCGAACACAGGGCCAGTCCGTGCAAGACGCCCAGGCGTCGTCGTTCCCGCCGGCTTTCGGCCAACGCAATTAGAGATCAACGGGTCTGCAATGGCTTCAGTCCGGCTTTCGCGATGACTTCCGCGGCCTCTGCCGAAGACAGAAAGCGCATCAGGGCGATTGCGGCGTCGGGTTGTTGTGTGTTCTTGGGAAGCGCGCCGACAAAAAGGGTCGGCGGCTGAACGTCCGACGGCACCGTGCCGACGAAATCGACGCCCGGCGATATGGATCAGTTCGGCGACCTGCTGGAAGCCGATTTCCGCCTCGCCGCGGGCGATGACGGCAGCCACGACCTCGCCGGAAGGAGGACCGCGAACCTTGCGCGTCTTGCCGGCGACCTCGTCAGCGACGCCAAGCTTCTTGAATCCGATAGTCGATAGATACGTGCCGCTCGAACTGTCGGAAACGGCGATGGATTTGGCTGCGAGCAGGGTATTGCGCAAGCCCTCCATCGTGCTGATGTCGGGCTTGGGCTGACCTGCTGCGAACGACCATGCCGATGAAGGATTCCGCTAGCGGAATGCGGCTGCCGGGACGCGTCAGATCGCGCTGGTCGAGGAGATCGACGCCGACCCCGTCCATGATCACGACGTCGGCCGCCTCGCCGCGGGCAAGGCGCGTCGGAATCGCTTCGGGTGAATCGCCGACCGAAGGCCCGCGCGTGGTGACGAGCTTGTGGCCGGTCGATTTCTCGAAGGCGGGACCGAGCTCCTTGTAGACGCTGAAGAAGCCGGCCGAGATCATCACCTTGATTTCGGCGGCGTCGGCCGGGATGGAAAGCAGGAACAGGCAGAGAAGGCCGGACGCGATTGCGCGCAGCTGCGAAGGCCGCATGACGATTTCCTCCCGGGGACGACCTTGTAGTCGCCATTTGCGACGATGCTACCGCGCAAACGCCGCCGCGCCTAGGGAGCAGGGAAAGCCTTTACGAATTGACGTGCACGAAATCCCGCAGCAACGGATAGATCTCGTTGTTCCACTTCCTGCCGGAGAACACGCCGTAATGGCCGACGCCGGCCTGCATGTGGTGGACGCGGCGATAGGCGCGCACGCTGGTGCAGAGGTCCTGCGCGGCCAGCGTCTGGCCGATCGAGCAGATGTCGTCCTTCTCGCCCTCGACAGTCATCAGGCCCATGCGCCGCACCGCCTTCGGATTCACCGCGCGGCCGCGATGCATCAGCTTGCCCTGCGGCAGCAGATGCTCCTGAAACACGTCGCGAACGGTTTCGATGTAGAATTCTGCGGGCAGGTCCATCACCGCAAAATATTCGTCGTAGAACGTCTTGATCAGCTCGGCCTTTTCCTTCTCGCCCTTGGCGATGTGGTGGGCGAGGTCCATGTGCTGCTTGATGTGGCGCTCGAGATTCATCGAGACGAACGCGGTGAGCTGCACGAAGCCGGGATAGACCTGGCGGAACGCGCCCTTGCACTGGAACGGCACGAAGTTGATCAGATTGTCCTCGAACCATTCGATCGGCTTGCTCTTGGCGAACTCGTTGACCTTGGTCGGCTGGATGCGGGTATCGATCGGACCCGCCATCAAGGTCAGCGTCGCCGGGCGCGCGGGGTGATCGTCCTCGCACATGATCGCAGCGGCGGCCAGCGCCGACACCGAGGGCTGGCAGATCGCCGTCATGTGCGCGCGCGGGCCGAGCTTGTCCATGAAGGCGATGAGGTGGTCGGTGTAATCTTCCAGGCCAAAGCGGCCGTGCTCGCGCGGAATGTCGCGCGGGTTGTGCCAGTCGGTGATGTAGACGTCGTGGTCCTGCAGCAGCGTCTTGACGGTGTTGCGCAAGAGCGTGGCGAAGTGGCCGGACATCGGCGCCACCAGCAGCATGCGCGGCTGCTCGGGGCCGTCCTCTTTCTTGAAATGCAGTAGCGAGCCGAATGGCGTCGCATAGGCGACTTCCTCGGTCACCGCGAGCTCACGGTTGCCGACTGTCACGGTGCCGATGCCGTAGTCCGGGCGGCTATAGGTCAGGGACGAGCGGGAGATCAGTTCGAGCGCGGCGGCGAGCCTGCCGAACAGCCGGTCGGAGACGCCCTGCGGCACCAGATTGAGGTATTTCAGCGCGTTGGCTGCCCCCGAACGCCACGGCTCGGTGAGGTCCATATGGTTCTGGTAGGCCTGGTACATCATTGACATCATTCACTTCCGCCCCTGCCTGCCTGGCTATGCAATATCGGAGCCAAAGGGGTGCCGGGGGCCTGCCAAACTGGCACGTCGCTTGCTGCTAAGATGCCCGGCGCGCGGGGAAAAAGCCCGGCTGCGCGGGGGCCTGTGCGTGCGGCGGAAACGGACGTTGCCCAAGGTGGGCGTCAAGGCGGGGCATGTAGCGTGAGGGAAGGGGCCAGATGGCAAAGACCACACTGACCATCAGCAGCAAGAACTACTCGTCATGGTCGCTGCGCGGCTGGCTACTGGCGAAATTCTCCGGCCTCGAATTCGACGAGGTGACCACCGCGCCGGACGATCCCTCCGCCCGCGCCGAAATCCTCTTGCTGTCGTCCTCGATCCTGGTGCCGTGCCTGCGCCACGAGGGCGCCACCGTCTGGGATACGCTGGCGATCGCCGAATATCTCAACGAGGTCTGTCCCGATGCCGGCTTGCTGCCTGCCGACCGCGTGCAGCGCGCGCATTGCCGCTCGATCTGCGGCGAAATCCATTCCGGCTTCACCACGCTGCGCGCCTCGCTGCCGGTCAATCTGAAAGGCCATTTCCCGAACTTCAAGATCTGGTCGCGCGCACAGGCGGACATCGACCGCGTCTGCACCATCTGGCGCGAGTGCCTCGCCGCCTCAGGCGGGCCGTTCCTGTTCGGCAAAAGCCGCACCATGGCTGACGCGATGTACGCGCCCGTGGTGACGCGCTTCATGACCTATGACGTCAGGCTGGAGCCGAAGCTTGCGGCCTATGCCAAGACCATCATGAGCATGCCGGAGATGCGGGAATGGATCGACACCGCGCTGGCCGAGCCTGAAGACATCGAGGAGCTCGAGGTCGAATATTAGGCAGCGCTGCCTGCGCATTGCCCGCGGTGCGGGCTGGTGCGGCAGGCATGTTTGCTCAAAGCGCGTGCTCCTCTCGATACGGGGCGGGTGCGTGCACGCGCGGGGTGCTGAAGCCGGATTTGCTTTGCAATCAGGGACATCACTGACCCTACCGCAGCGCAACGCGTCTGGCGCGATTTTCGCATAGCAACATTTCAACCGTGACCGCAATGACGCGCTGCTGCCGAAAATTTGGACGCCCGCCTCCCTGCGTGCTCACGAACGAGAACAATGGAGGCGTGAATGTCATCCCCAGAGGAATTAACCCTTGTCGTCGGCCGCTGGCTGCGGCCCGCGATCTTCGTGCTGCATGTTGTGCGCTGGTTCAGGCCGGTGGCGATATCTAGCCGTGAACAGCTGAGTACGGCGCCCAATCACTGATTCGGGCGCGATTT
Organism: uncultured Alphaproteobacteria bacterium; assembly: GCA_963726865.1. Taxonomy (GTDB): domain Bacteria; phylum Pseudomonadota; class Alphaproteobacteria; order Rhizobiales; family Xanthobacteraceae; genus Bradyrhizobium. The sequence goes on from CAVSEE010000028.1 coordinate 239,857, forward strand.
GTTCGGAGCGCGTTCCAAAGATTAAGAAACCTCGCGCCTGCGTCGCGTTTTGACACAGGCGCGGGAGCATGATCCCCGACCCGCAGGGCCGCGTTAGCGCAAAGTGGGTACCGGTTTTCGGCAAGGATCATGCTCAAACGAGAAGTGCCTAAGCCGCGCCGGACTGCTTGACGCGCGGTAACCGCCAGCCGATCACGGCCGCCTCGACAGTGTCGCCGGATTTGTCGTTGCGCCAGTGGCCGTCAACGAAACGGCAGGCGAACGGCAGTTGATACGTCCCGCTGTGGTCCTCGCAGAGCACCTCGACCGCCACTTCCGGCGGAGGTGCGCCCAGGCCGTCGAATTGCGCCAGCCGCTTTTCACGCGTTGCCATTGATCACCCTGTCCACTTTCAAAAATGCCGGGTCCTGCCGCACCCGGGTTCCTGATCCGTCCCCCGGATCACGATCCGTCCCCGGATCACCCGTGCCCAGCACAGGCGATGAATACGGTACGAGTGTGGTATGTGGGGTGGCGCACGCGCCTTGCGTGCACATTGGCGTGATCGATTTTTGCGATGAGAGGTTTCATGAACGGCCGGATGGTTTTTGCCGCAATGATGGCGATCGCCTGTGCGGTCCCGCTGCGGGCATACGCCCAGGACGTTCCCGGCATCGAAATCTGCACCGTTGAAAAGACCATGGAGCGGCGCACCTCCTGCCTGCAGAGCAATGTCGATTTCCTGCAAAAGACCATCACCAAGCTGGCGCTCGACCAGCAGCGCCGGGTCGACGCCGCTATCAGGCAGATCGACGGCCTGAAGGCGACGGTCGCGTCGCTGGAAAAACTGGTCGAGGAACAGAAGAAAGCGATCGAGGAAGCGAAGAAGGCGGCTGAGGAAGCAAAGAAGGCGCCGCCTGCGAAAGAGGGCGCGAAATAGCGGCGCCGTCACGCCGCCCGGTAGCGTTCCATGACCTCACGATCCGGCTCGTAGCCGAGCCCGGGACCGTCGGGCACCGCGACATTTCCGTTTGCGTCGGGCTCGGTGCGGCCGCGCCACAGGCAGGCCTCGCGCTTCATGTAGAAGATTTCGACGAAGGTCGCATCATCGCGCAGCGACAGCAGATGCAGCGTCGCCAGCAGGCCCGGGCCGAAATAGGGCGAGTGCGGCATCAGCCGGACGCCGCGTTCATCGGCCAGCCGCGTGACTTTCGCAAATTCGGTGATGCCGCCGACTTTCGTCACGGAGGGCTGCGCGTGGCTCACCGCGCCCGCATCGATCATCTGGCGGAATTGAAATTCCGTGCAGGCGTTCTCGCCGGCGGCAACGCCGAGCCCGCCTTGCTTGGCGCACTTCGGCGAGCGTTGCAAAGTCCTCCGGCGGCCACACCGGCTCCTCCAGGAACAGCGGCTCGGCCTCGCGGCAGGCATGGGCAAAGGCAATCGCAGTGGCGCCGTCCATCGGGCAGTTCATGTCGACCATCAGCGGAATGCCCGTGCCGATCGCCTGCCGCGCCGACAGCACGGGTGCGATCGTCGTCTCGTGCAGCTTGATCGCGGAATAGCCCTGGCCGCGCGCCTTGGTGCATTCGCCTGCGACGAGGTCGGCCGCACCAATGCGCAGCAGGCTGGCATAGGCCGGAATTTTTGCGCGCTTCTGCGCACCGAGCAGCTTGTGCAACGGCACGCCTTGCGCGCGGGCGGCGAGATCCCACAGCGCGATGTCGAGCCCGGAGATCGCAAACATGGTGATGCCGTAGCGGCCGAACAGATGCAGGTTGCGCTGGACCTGCTCCATGAAGGCGGGAATGCCGGCGGCATCAGGCACCTCCTGGCCGCGCGCCTGCGGCGCGATCATCTCGTTGATGGCGGCATAAGTCGTGCGCGGGCAGACATAGCTGAAGGCGTCGCCCCAGCCGGTGAGACCGGTGTCGGTGGTGACCTCGACCATGACAATGTCGAGCGCCGCGATGGACGACGCGCCCTGCCGGAAACTCGCAACGCCCGCGTCGTAGGGAATGCGGATGTGATGCGCCTTGACGTCGCTGATCTTCATGGTTCCGCTCCTCCCGAAATGCTATTTTTCCGGATGATGCATGGTTCCACCGCATGAGAGCAAGGACTGTCAAACGGGGCATCGCGAAACGGCGCATGATGCGGATGCTTCGAAGGAGAGCTCGAAAGTCCATGAATCCTGCCCAGAAGGCGCTCTGGTATGTCGAGAGCCATCTCGCCGACAGTTTGACGCTGGACGAGATCGCTTCCGTCGGCGGCGTGTCGCGCTTCCATATGGTGCGCTCGTTTGCCGAGGCGACCGGCATGAGCGTGATGCGCTATGTGCGCGCCCGCCGCCTCACCAAGGCGGCGCGTGCGCTCGCCAAGGGCGCGCCCGACATCCTGACGCTGGCGCTGGAGGCGGACTACGGCTCCCACGAGGCATTCACCCGCGCGTTCCGCGACCATTTCGGCGTCACGCCGGAGCAGGTTCGCGCCGCAACGTGCCTCGACAAGCTCAGACTACAGGAGCCGATCATGATGGATTCAACTCCCAGCACGAATCTGCAACCGCCGCGTTTCGAGACCGCCAAGGCCATGCTCGTGGCCGGCGTCGGCGAACGCTACAATCACTGCGAAAGCGGCGGCGCCGGCATTCCCAACCAGTGGCAGCAGTTTCACCAGAAGGTCGGCGAGATTCCCGACCGCGTCGGTGCTCTTGCCTTCGGCGTCTGCTGCAATGGCGACGATTCCGGCAATTTCGACTACATCGCCGGCGTCGAGGTTTCCGACTTCTCGGACCTGCCGCGCGAATTCGCCCGCGTGCGTATCCCGGCGCATCGCTATGTGGTGTTCCGCCACACCGAGCACATCTCGACCATCCGCCGCACCGTCGGCGCGATCTGGAATCAGTGGCTGCCGCAGTCCGGCCTCAAGGTCGCGGACGCGCCGAACTTCGAGCGCTATGACGAGAAGTTCGATGGCGCCACCGGCAATGGCGGGCTGGAGATCTGGGTGCCGGTGAAGGATTAGGCTGCGACTTTCCTGACAATGCTTGCTGACAATTTGCGCAAGCGGCTCTCGTCCGTTGCTGCAGAGTTGGCGATGAGAGATTAGGCAGCGTCGCGTGGCGGCTGCCTAACACCCTGTAGAGCCTGTTCTTTCTCGGTCGCTCCGCCGCCGAGAGTCCGTTGGGAGCCGATGCGATGCGCCGCGCATCAACTGGCCCGGAATTCGCATTGCAGCATAAGTCCGAACGGCGATTCTGGGCGACCTGCCAAAAGCTGAGCAGCAAATTGAACAGGCCTCAGGTCCCGCTGACATCGGGAATTGGAGGCTGCCATGAACATACATGCCGCGATCAATCCAAAATGGTCTGGCCTCACGCGCCCGAACGGCGATCCCCTTCGCCTGAACAACACAAATTTTGTGGCCATCGATCGCGATCGGGATGCCTTGCACGAGCCGACCTATCGCCCGCAGGCCCTCTACAATCGCGCGAACGAAGGCTTTCATGCCAACAACGAAACCTTCCTGCTCCACGAAGTCGCGACAAATCTGCCGATCTACCGCACCGATACCGGCCCCACCGATTTCCATCTTCACCTTCCGCCCGGCGGTTATCAGCTCGTGCTGGTCACATCAGGCGTGTTCACCTTCGATTACGATGGCCGGTTCTACTACGTCGGTCCGGGTTCGGTGATGCTGCAGAGCGCGATCGTGCATCGCCAGCTGTTTTACACCTGGTCCGGATTGCCCACCGAGGAAAACCTGAAGACGCCGCAGACCGTGGTGCCGGATCCGATGTCGATGGGCTATTCCGGCAAATTTCTCGAAGCCTTCATCACCGATCCCACGACCTTCCCCAATCCGACGGTGGTAGATCACGACCACATCAACGAAGAGGAAACGCCGCGTGTAGCCTGGAGCCATCCGCTGCATGACCGTCCTGCGGAAGCCTGTTTCTGGCTGCAGGATCCGCTGGAGCTGGAAGCACTCTTCAAGCCGCTGCCTCAGGGCTCGCCGATCAAATCCGCCGGGCCCGTTTACGTGCGCGACATCGGCATCGAGATTCCGAGCGGCCGCCTGACGACCGGACATATCATCGCGACTGATCCGCGTGGCCAGTCGCTGTTGCCGAAGAGCGCCTCACCCGCGGCGGACACCGCCTTTCTCGGCAAAGGCGAGGTCGTCATCTATCGCGTTATTCGCGGTACCGCCGAATTCACCAACGGCGCGGGGGAGAATTTCGAACTTGCGACCGGCGATACGGTCACGGCGGGCAAGAACACGATCGATCTGGTGGGGCTCGACGAAAACACCCAGGTCCTCCGACTGGGCCTGCTGAAGGGCATCGAGAATCTTCGCAGCTGGACGCCGACGCAGCGCGACGAAATTGACGGTCTGGCCGGTCAAATCATTACGCGGACGGACGTCCGTCCGTTGCGCAACGAAGGCAAGCCGGTCGGTTATTTGTACGAGTAAGCCATCCTGCGAAGCGGCGCCGGTAATTGTACCGAATGCTCCGCAACGCTGCCCTGCGCAGCGGGGCAGGCCAAGCTCGCTTGGCAAGCGCGATCCCCTTTGCCATAACAGCCGCAACGAAAATGTTGCGTGCGGGGGCTAGCCAAAATCCGCCTGCAGCCAAAAAGCGCCGGGAGGATTTTTGATGGCCAATATGCGCGTTCTCGCCACCGATCTGGAGTTTCCGGAAGGTCCCGTCGTGATGCCGGACGGCTCCGTGGTGCTGGTGGAAATCCGCGGCCAGCGCCTGACCCGGGTCTGGCCCGACGGCCGCAAGGAGATTGTCGCGAAAATTCCAGGCGGACCGAACGGTGCGGCGCTTGGTCCCGACGGCAAGATGTATGTCTGCAACAACGGCGGCTTCACCTGGATACCTACCCGCAACGCGATCATGCCGGGACCGCAGCCCGACGATTATCTCGGTGGCTCGATCCAGCGCGTCGACATGCAGTCGGGCAAGGTCGAGACAGTCGTCTCCAAGTGCGGCGAGCATGGCTTGCGCGGGCCGAACGATCTCGTCTTCGACAAGCATGGCGGGTTGTGGTTCTCCGAACTCGGCAAGCGCCGGCACCGCGACATGGATCTCGGCGGCATCTACTACGTGAAGCCCGGCATGAAGGAGATTGTCGAGGTCGTGCACGGCCTGCTGCCGGCCAACGGTATCGGACTCTCGCCGGACGAGAACACCGTCTATATCGGTGAGACGCCGACGGCGCGGCTGTGGGCTTACGAACTCACCGAACCGGGCACGCTGAAGCCGCGTGAACCAATTTATCGCGGCGAGCGCGGCAAGCCGATCTGCGGCCTCGGCGGCTACCAGATGTTCGACTCGCTTGCGGTCGAGGCAGGCGGCAATGTCTGCGTCGCCACGCTGATCTCGGGCTGCATCTCCGTGATCGCGCCCGACGGCACACTGGTCGAGCAAGTGCCGACCGGCGACCGTATGACGACCAACATCGCGTTCGGCGGGCCCGAGCTGAAGACGGCGTACATCACGCTGTCGGTCAAGGGTGAACTGGTAGCGATGGACTGGCCGCGGGGCGGATTGCCGCTGAATTTTTTGAACAAGTGAAAACGATAATTATCCGCGTCATTGCGAGGAGCGTAGCGACGAAGCAATCCAGCTTTCTTGCTGCTGCGAACGAAGCTGGATTGCTTCGCTTCGCTCGCAATGACGGGGAGAGAACGGAGTAACGAATGCCCTGGCTTGAACCGGTAACGCTACGCGGCGCGCATGCGCGGCTGGAGCCGCTGTCGCACGACCATTACGACGGTCTCCTTGAAGCGGTGAAGGACGGCGAGCTCTGGAAGCTCTGGTATACCTTCATCCCGACCGCCGAGAACATGAAGAAGGAGATCGACCGCCGGCTCGGCCTGCAGGCGGCCGGCTCGATGCTGCCGTTCACGGTATTCGATGCTGACGGCAAGATCGCGGGCATGTCGACCTACATGAATGTCGACACGCCGAACCGCCGCGTCGAGATCGGCTCCACCTGGTATGCCAAGCGCGTGCAGCGCACCGCGCTCAATACCCAGTGCAAGCTGCTGCTGCTGCAACACGCCTTCGAGAAGCTCGATTGCATTGCGGTAGAATTCCGCACCCACTTCTTCAATCAGCAGAGCCGGCGCGGCATCGAGCGGTTAGGCGCCAAGCAGGACGGCATTTTGCGCAATCACCAGATTGCGCCCAACGGCACGTTGCGCGACACTGTGGTCTACAGCATCCTCGCCTCGGAATGGCCGACGGTGAAGGCGCATCTGAGTTATCAACTGAACGAGAAGCTGCGGTAGCGGCCACGAGCATGATCCGGAAAAGTGGAAGCCGGTTTTCCGATGAGATCATGCTCAAAACAAAGAGAGCATGATCCGGAAATCATGCTCAAAGAAAAACGGGAACAATGGAAACGTTCGATTATGTGATCATCGGCGCCGGCTCTGCGGGCAGCGTGCTCGCCAACCGGCTGGGCGAGGACCTCGGCACCAAGATCTGCGTGCTGGAGGCGGGGCCGAGCGACTGGCATCCCTACATCCATCTGCCGGCCGGCTTCATCAAGACGTTCCACATGAAGAGCATCAACTGGGCCTACCAGCAGGAGGTCGGCCCCTGGACCGGCGGGCGCAGCATCTATGCGCCGCGCGGCAAGACGCTCGGCGGCTCGTCCTCGATCAACGGCCACATCTACAACCGCGGCCAGCGCCAGGATTTCGATACCTGGGCGCAGATGGGCAATCGCAACTGGGGCTATTCGGACATCCTGCCGTACTTCAAGCGCATGGAGCGGCGGGTCGGCGAGGGCGAGGACACGTTTCGCGGCCGTGAGGGCCCGCTGACCGTCACCACCATGGAATGGAACGATCCGCTCTGCGAGGCCTTCATGGAGGGCGCGGTCAGCCTCGGCATTCCCAAAAACCCTGATTACAACGGCGCGATCCAGGAAGGCGTGTCCTACTGCCAGCGCACCATCGAGGGCGGCCTGCGCATGAGCGCGGCGAAGGCGTTCCTGCATCCGGCGAAGAAGCGCGGCAATGTCGACGTGCGCACGCATGCGCATGTCACCGACATCATCTTCGAGGGCAAGCGCGCCGTCGGCGTGCGTTACCTCAAGGGCGGCCGCGGCGGCACGCCGGTCGAGGTGCGTGCCAGCAAGGAAGTCATCCTCTCCGGCGGCACCTATAATTCACCGCAGCTGCTGCAGCTCTCCGGCGTCGGTTCGCCCGATCTTCTCAACTCGCTCGGCATCAAGGTGCATCATGCGCTGCCCGGCGTCGGCGAGGGATTGCAGGATCACTACGCGCCGCGCTCGGTGGCGCGGGTAAAGAACATCAACACCATCAACGAGCTTCGACAGGGCTGGCGTCTCTGGGTCGAGGCGCTGAAATGGGCGACGACGCGGCGCGGCCTGCTGTCGCTGTCGCCGACCATGGTCTATTGCTTCTGGCATTCCGGCGAGACGCATGAGAGCTCGGACTTGCAGCTCACCTTCACGCCGGCGAGCTACAAGGAAGGCGTGCAGGGCCAGCTCGAGGACGAGCCCGGCATGACGGTCGCGTCCTGGCAGCAGCGGCCGGAGAGCCGCGGCTATGTCCGCGCCCGCTCGTCCGATCCGTTCGAGGCGCCGATCATCCAGACCAACTACCTCGTCGAAGAGATCGACCGCCGCGTCGTCGTCGCGGGCATGAAGCTGGCGCGGCGGCTGCTCGCCTCCGAACCGCTCAAGCCGTACTACGCCTATGAGGATTTCCCGGGCCCGAAGGTGCAGAGCGACGCCGAGATTTTGGCGGCGGTGACGGAGCGCGGGACCACCACATTCCACCCAGGCTGCACCTGCCGTATGGGAACGGCCGACAAGCCGTGGGCGGTGGTCGACGATCAGCTTCGCGTGCATGGCCTCGAAGGCCTGCGTGTGGTCGACGCCTCGATCATGCCGCGGATGATCTCGGCCAATCTCAACGCTTCGACGCTGATGATCGCCGACAAGGCCAGCGACATGATCCGCGGCAAGACGGCGCCCGAGCCGATCATCCTCAAGCACTAGCCATTCCGAATGCCCGGTGACCGTTTCGATCAGGATGCCTGGCTCGCCCGGATCGGATATCGCGGTGCGCGCGAGTCGACGCTCGCCGTTTTGCGCGATCTCGTCCATGCGCACGCGACCGCGATTTCCTATGAAAGCATCGACGTGCTGCTGGACCGGCCGCCCGGGCTCGACCTGGAATCGCTGCAGCGAAAGATGATCGCGCAGCGGCGCGGCGGCTATTGTTTCGAGCACAACTTTTTATTTCGGGCCGGCCTGCGATCGCTCGGCTTTGACATCACGAGCCTGCAAGCGCGCGTGGTGCGCGGACTTGCGATCGATGCGGCGCGCCCGATGCTGCACATGGTGCTGCAGGTCAATCTGGCGGAAGGCCCCTTCCTTGCAGACGTCGGCTTCGGCAATGTCGCGCCGACCGCGCCGCTCGCGCTCATCCCCGATGTCGAACAGGACACGCCGCATGAAGTGATGCGCTTTATCCGCATGGGCGCCGAGCTGACCCTGCAGGCGAAGATCGGCGAGGCCTGGTCGCATATCTATCGCGTCGTTTTCCTGCCGCGGCTCGACGACGAATATGAGATGTGCAACTGGTCCACCGGCAGCCATCCCAAGAGCATCCACCGCCGCAACCTGATCGCGGCGCGGCCGGGCTCGGGCAAAACCCGCGTGACCCTGTACAACGCGCACCTCATCGTGCGCCATGCCAGCGGAGAGATGGAGCGGCGGATGCTCGCCAGTCCTGCCGAGTACCGGGACGTGCTGCGCGACACCTTCGGACTTGAGCTGTCCGATGCGGAACTCGCCCAGGCGCTGGAGACCGTCGAGCGCCGGGGATCGCAGGGTACGCCGCATCCGTTCTTTGCGTGAGCTCTTGCGACCGTCATTGCGAGCGAAGCGAAGCAATCCAGCTTTGCCGCAGCAAGAAAGCTGGATTGCTTCGTCGCTTTGCTCCTCGCAATGACGGGGAGAGAGTCGAGGCTTAAACTTCTCGCCGGCTCAGGAACGCCAGCCGCTCGAACAAATGCACGTCTTGCTCGTTCTTGAGCAGCGCGCCGTGCAGCGGCGGGATCAGTTTGCGCGGGTCGCGCTCCCTGAGCATCTCCGGCGTGATGTCCTCGTTGAGGAGCAGCTTCAGCCAGTCGAGCAGCTCGGAGGTGGATGGCTTCTTCTTCAGCCCGGGCACCTCGCGCACCTCGAAGAAGATGCGCAGCGATTCTTCCACCAGGCGCTTCTTGATGCCGGGGAAGTGCACGTCGACGATCTTGTTCATGGTGTCGGCGTCGGGAAACTTGATGTAGTGGAAGAAGCAGCGGCGCAGGAAGGCGTCCGGCAATTCCTTCTCGTTGTTCGAGGTGATCATCACGATCGGGCGCAGCTTCGCCTTGATGTTCTCGCCGGTCTCGTAGACGAAGAACTCCATGCGATCGAGCTCGAGCAGGAGGTCGTTGGGAAATTCGATGTCGGCCTTGTCGATCTCGTCGATCAACAGCACCGGGCGCTGCTCGGAGGTGAAGGCGTCCCACAGCTTGCCGCGCTTGATGTAGTTCTTGATGTCGGACACGCGGGCATCGCCGAGCTGGCTGTCGCGCAGGCGCGACACCGCGTCGTATTCGTAGAGACCCTGCTGCGCCTTGGTGGTCGACTTGATGTGCCAGGTCATCAGCGGCGCATTGATCGCCTTCGCCACTTCCTCGGCCAGCACCGTCTTGCCGGTGCCGGGCTCGCCCTTGATGAGCAGCGGGCGCTCCAGCACGATCGAGGCGTTCACCGCGACCTTGAGATCGTCGGTCGCGACATAGTTCTTGGTACCGGTAAATTTCATCTGATGGCCTTAAGTCCGTTCAATGCATGTTTCTTGTGCGCAGCGGCTAAGCGCCTGCCTTAACAGGAAATCCCCGTCAAAACAGCATTCGCCGCGGGAATAGGGGGGATGCGTCAGCGCCGGACCAGTGACAAAATGACCAGCACGATTACCGCGCCTACCGTCGCATTGAGGATGGCGCCCAGCGTGCCGCCCGCCAGATGGACACCAAGCTGCGGCAGCAGCCAGCCGGCGACCAGCGCGCCGATGATGCCGACCACAATGTTGCCGATCAGCCCGAATCCCGCACCGCGGACAATCAGGCCGGCCAGCCAGCCAGCGATAGCGCCGATGATCAGCGCCGCAATGATGCTCATGGAAACCCCCGCTCTATGCCTGTCGACCATAATTCTAATAGAAAAACAGGGCTGGTCTAGGCTTGTTGCAGGGCTTGCGGCCTTGACCTTCGTCCCCCGGCAGGCGATCTCTAGGCCCATGTTTCTGCAATTCTTCACATCGCTCCGCGACGCTCAGGTCCCGGTGACCTTGCGCGAGTACCTCACGCTGATGGAGGCGCTCGACGCCGATCTCGCCGATCAGTCGGTGGACCATTTCTATTATCTGTCGCGCGCCGCGCTGGTGAAGGACGAGCGCAATCTCGACAAGTTCGACCGCGTGTTCGGCTCGGTGTTCAAGGGGCTCGAAAGCCTGCTCGATGCCATGGGCAAGGCCGAAATCCCGGAGGAGTGGCTGCGCAAGCTCGCGGAAAAATATCTCACCGAGGAAGAGAAGAAGCAGATCGAGGCCATGGGCTGGGACAAGCTCATGGAGACCCTGAAGAAGCGCCTCGAGGAGCAGAAGGGCCGCCACCAGGGCGGCAACAAGTGGATCGGCACCGCCGGCACCTCGCCGTTCGGCGCGCAGGGCTACAATCCCGAAGGCGTGCGCATCGGCCAGGAGAAGAACCGCAACAACCGTGCGGTGAAGGTCTGGGACAAGCGCGAGTTCAAGGATCTCGACGGCAATGTCGAGCTCGGCATCCGCAACATCAAGATCGCGCTGCGCCGCCTGCGCAAGTTCGCGCGCACCGGCGCGCCGGACGAACTCGATCTCGACACCACCATTCGCGAGAGCGCCAATCACGGCTATCTCGACCTGCACATGCGCCCCGAGCGGCGCAATGCGGTGAAGGTGCTGGTGTTCTTCGACATCGGCGGCTCGATGGACTCGCACATCGAGCAGGTCGAGGAGCTGTTCTCGGCTGCCAAGACCGAATTCAAGCACATGGAATATTTCTACTTCCACAACTGCCTCTATGAGGGCGTGTGGAAGCAGAACAAGCGGCGCTTCACCGACCGCACGCCGACCTGGGATATCCTGCACAAATACCCGCACGACTATAAGGTCGTGTTCGTCGGCGACGCCTCGATGTAGCCCTTACGAGATCATGGTGCCGGGCGGCTCGGTCGAGCACGTCAACGAGGAGGCGGGCTCGGTCTGGATGGAGCGCGTGACCCGCACCTATCCGCACACGGTGTGGCTCAATCCGGTGGCGCAGCGGCACTGGGACTATTCGGAATCCACCACCATCATCCGCCGGCTGCTCGCCAATCGCATGTACCCGATCACCATCGAGGGTCTGGAGAATGCGATGAAGGAGCTGGTGCGGTAGTTCTCGATCCGTCGCATCGGGAACGACGACCAAGAAAGCCAAAAAGGTTTCACCCATGCCCCAGAACATTCACCGCGGCATCAAGGCGATGATCGACGAGGCCAATGCCGAGATCGAGACTGTCAGCGCCGCCGACGCCATCAAGCTCGTCGGCGACAAGAACGTCGTCATCGTCGACATCAGAGACCCGCGCGAGATCGAGCGCGACGGCCGCATCCCCGGCGCCTTTCCCTGCACCCGCGGCATGCTGGAATTCTGGATCGATCCGCAGAGCCCCTACGCCAAGCCGATCTTCCAGGAGGACAAGAAGTTCGTCTTCCATTGCGCCGGCGGCCTGCGCTCGGCGCTCGCGGCGAAAACCGCCAAGGACATGGGGCTGAAGCCGGTCGCCCATATGGGCGGCGGCTTTGCCGCCTGGCGCGATGCCGGCGGGCCGGTGGAGAAGTGGGAGCCGAAGAAGAAGTAATGACCACCACCGATCCGCTCGTCTCGACCGAATGGCTTGCCGAAAATATCGGCAAGCCCAACGTCAAGGTCGTCGACGCCTCCTTCAAGATGCCCGGCGTGCTGCCGCTGCCGAAGGACGACTATCTCGCGAAGCATATTCCCGGGCGCGGTGTTCTTCGACGTCGATGCGGTGTCGGATCATTCCAACCCGCTGCCGCACATGTTTCCCGCCGCCGAACAGTTCGGCCGCGACGCCGGCGCGCTCGGCATCGGCAATGACGACACCGTCGTGGTCTACGATTCCGGCGGCTGGGTCGCCGCGCCCCGTGCGTGGTGGATGTTCCTGTCGTTCGGCAAGCAGGTGCGCATCCTCAATGGCGGCCTGAAGAAGTGGGTCGCCGAGGGGCGCAAGGTCGAGAGCGGGCAGGTGACGCCAAAGCCGTCGACGTTCAAGGCGGCGTTCGATGCGCGGCGCGTGCGCAGCATGCAGCAGCTGGTCGCCAACATTTCGAGCCGCGCCGAGCAGGTGATCGATGCCCGCGCCAATGAACGCTATCAGGGCAAGGTCGCCGAGCCGCGGCCCGGCCTGCGCGCGGGCCACATCCCGGGCAGCCTCAGTCTGCCCTACAACAACCTGTTCAATGCCGCGACCGGCGAGATGAAATCGCTCGACGAGCTGCGTGCCGCGTTTCTCGGCGCCGGCGTCAAGCTCGAGGCGCCGATCGTGACGAGCTGCGGCTCCGGCGTCAGTGCCGCGGTGCTCACGCTCGCGCTCTATCGGCTCGGCGTCGAGAATCCGGCGCTCTATGACGGCTCGTGGACGGAGTGGGGCGCGGCTGATGGCCCGCCGATCGCGACGGGACCAGCATCCTGATTGCCGCACCGGCCTTCGTATCGCGGTTCGGATCGGCAAGTTCACGAAAAATTGCTTCGCTGAAAAGAGCAAGGCAAAGCTGCCAGTGCAATTCCGGCACTAGATCCTGACGTGGGCGACGACTTGGGTGACGATCCGGCGTGATCGACAAAGGGTCTGATGATGCGGACAATTCGATTGGCAAGGATCATCCTGGCAGCCGTCGCAGCAATTCTCATGGGGCTTGAAGCGGTGCCGGCAGAGCCGTCTGAAACGCTGGCGAGATCCGGCACTGCGCCGGTGGAACTTGGCGCGGCGCCGGTTGCCGTGCAGTTGGTGACGCCGGCGCCGGGCGAGACGCTGTCGGCGCGCGCCGCCGCTGCGGGTCGCAGGATTTATCTTGTGTTCAAAGGACTTGCCACTGACGAGCCGCCCGACACCGTCTACCAGATCTATTTCGGGCTGCCGCCGGGTACCGCACCGGCTCCCGACGGCCAATATTACCAGCGGCGGCGCGTCGTTGTCGCCGCCGGCTGCGCTTGCTGCACCGCCTGCGAGAAGGGATCGGCCGCCTGCTGGACTGCAGCCTGCTGGGCCGCGAGCCGTGCGCGCCGCGCCGCCTGACGCCGCCGCTCTTTCGCGCGCTCGGCACGCTCCTGCTTCTTGATCTCGCTGCGATCGGGCTTTTCAGCCGTCTTCTTTGTTTCCGCCGGCTTCTCGATCTTGGCGGCCGGGCTGCCGAGCGCGGCCGTTTTCATCGGGGCAATTGCCGGATCGGTCAGCGCAGGCGGTGCGATCAGTTCGAACGGCGGAGCCGCGGCCTCGGTGGCAGGCGCTGGCGACGCTGCGACGGCGGCGATCTTCGTTTCAGCTGAAGGCGCTTGATCGACTGCGGCCGGCTGCGGCGCTGCCGGCTCGCTCGCCGCGAGTTCGGGCTTGGCCGGCTCGGCCGGCGCAACATCGTCGAGCTTCAACGCCGCGAGCTTTTCCGTTTCCACCTTCGGCACCGGCACGGCTTCCGGGGCGGGCTCAAGCGCAGGCTCTGCAGCGGGCACCGGATCGGGCGCTTTTTCAGGCGCGGCCGGCTCGACGCGGAGCAGGGCCAGCGTCGGGGCGGGCCGCTCGACCGGTTGCGCAAAGACCGGCTCGGCCATCACCCGCCGGGTCGGAACGCTGGCGACTTCCTCATGCGCGGCGCGCAGCAGGGCCGCGGCGCCGAGGCCGAAGATGAGGATGGACATGGATAGTAGGATCGCGGCGAGCAGAAAACGGAATCCGGGGAGCATGGGCTCGAGTTCCGCCTATGCTGGTATGGCAAAGGCTTCTTTTGGCCTCGGGGAACGCGGTGATGCACTGAATTAGCCGCCTTCGCCGCCGCGAATCAGGCTGAATCCAGAATACAGCAAACTGCACTGGGCCGTCGGCTGCAAAAGCGGCGGCCAAAATGCTCGCCAACCGGGCGGAAATGACGGTTAAAACCGGCCCCGATCCGGGTCGTTCCGGGGTAAGATGCGGATCACAAAGTGCCTGATTTGGGCCGGATTTTACGGATTTGTCTTGAATGTGCCGCTATCTTCATCCACTGACCGTTAACGGTCCGGTGTGGCTTGGGGTCTATACAAGAGCGATGATGATCAAGAGAATTCTGACGATCGGTGCCGCTGCGGCAGCCGTCGCGGCGGGCACTTCGCTCGCCACCTCGCTTGCGCAGGCCCAGCAGAGCTATCCGGTGCCCCCCGGCTCGGTCTATTCGACTGCTCCCGGCTATCCGCCCGGCGGATACGTCGTCGATGAACGCCGCCGGCCCGGCGCCGCCTGACTTCGACGAGCTGGAAGACGACGACGCGCCGGGGCGCGACGGCGCTGCCGCCGCCCGGTGTCGTCGCCGAACGATCCGCGCTATGGCCGCCCGGTCTATTCCAACGTGCCGCCGGCCCCGACCGGCCCGATCATGTCGCCGGATGATCCGCGTTACGGCCGCCCGGCCTACTCGAATGCGCCGCCGGTCCCGACCGGCCCGGTCATGTCGCCCGACGATCCCCGCTATGGCCGCCCGGCCGGTCCGCCGCCGGTGATCTATGCCGACCGTCCGCCGGCATCGGCGCCGCCGGCCTATGACAACCGCATTCCCGGCGCCGGCATCGTCCATTCCAACGAAGACGCGCTGCGTCCGCCGGGCGCCATCGGCGGCCCTGCACCCACTGTGACCGGCGCCGTGCCGCAGCAGCCGCCAGCCGGCGCCGACGGCAAGCCGCTGCAGCTGTCCGCGCTGCCGCCGGAAGAGCAGCCCGAAGTCGGGCCTGCGCAACTGCCGCCGCATCTGCGCCGCACCGAAGTGGCGTTCCCCACCAAGGAGCCGGCCGGCACCATCGTGGTCGATACGCCCAACACCTATCTCTACTACGTGCTCGGAACGGGCGCGCGGTCCGCTACGGCGTCCGCGTCGGCCGCGACGGCTTCACCTGGACCGGCGTGCAGAAGATCACCAAGAAGACCGAATGGCCTGACTGGTATCCGCCGACCGAGATGATCGAGCGCCAGCCCTATCTGCCGCGCTTCATGGCCGGCGGAAATGGCAACCCGCTCGGCGCGCGCGCGATGTATCTCGGCTCGACCGTCTACCGCATCCACGGCACCAACCAGCCCTCGACCATCGGAAAGTTCGTCTCTTCCGGCTGCATCGGCATGCTGAACGAGGACGTCTCCGACCTGTTCGAGCGCACCAAGGTCGGCACCCGGGTGGTGGTGATGCCCGGTGGTTCGCCTGGAACGGCGACGGCTTCCGCCAATCCGCCGCACCGCCAGGCGCACCCGCCGCTGGTGGTGCTCCGGTCGCTGCTGCGGCCCCTCCGGTCCCGGGCCAGGGACCGACCGTGGTGCCGGCACTGCCGCCGCCGACCACGATCCGCTGATCGGCACAGGTTTCGAAATTCAGCCCGCTCTCGCCGAGAGCGGGCTTTTTCATGCGTGGCGCTAAGAGCGGCTGGCTTATGCTCGCAGGCGTGATTCCATCCGCCGGAGGCGCCCCTTGAGGAAACTGCACCTGCTGATCGCGACGTTCGCCGTGGCGCTCGCCTTCGTGGCGGCGCCTGCAAGTGCGCAGACGCGCTCGGTGTGGATCGATGATCTCACCTGGGTCGAAGTGCGCGACGCCATCACGGCAGGCAAGACGACGGCGATCATCTTCGTCGGCATCGAGCGAGCAGAACGGCCCGCATATGGCGGTGGGCAAGCACAACTTCATCGCCCGCTATTGCGCCGAGCAGATCGCGGGCAAGCTCGGCGATGCGCTGGTCTATCCCGTCATTCCCTTTGCCATCACCGGCGATGCCGCGACGAAGTCAGCGCATATGCGCTTTCCGGGCTCCGTGACCTTGCCGCCGGATGTGTTTTCCGGCCTCGTCCGCGCGGTGGCGCAGAGCGCGCTATCAGCCGGATTCAAGCTCGTCGCCCTCATGGGCGACCATGGCGGCGGACAGGAGGAGATGGCGAAGGTGGCGCAGGCGCTCGATGCGCAATCGAAGAAGAGCGGCGCGCGCGTGCTCTATGTCGGCGATCTCTATACCAAGGCCGACGCGCAGTTCGACGAACTGCTGGCCAAGCGCGGCATTACCAGCAAGGAATTGCACGCCGGCATTCCCGATACGTCGGCGGTGATGTTTCTCGGCGCAGAGAACTGGATCCGCAAGGACCAGATCGCCGCCGCCAATGACGCCACGGGCGTGCAGGGCACGCCGTCGCTCGCTACCGCCGAGCTCGGCAAGCTCTATCTCGACATGAAAGTCGACAACGCCGTGAACCAGATCAAGGCGTTTCGCGCGAGCGCACGCTAGCGCGTGTTGGCGGTCTTGCGCCCCCGTGCCAGTACGGCTGCAATGGGAATGGCGAGGTTTTCGCCACGGCGGAAACGTTCGGCGTGACTGTTGACGTCATCGGCAATGGCGGCAAGCGCTGACGGTTCCTGCGCCGCGAGGAGCGCTGCCATCCGCGCCGTGCCGGCCGCGAGTGCCGCGAGCAATGCCCGCCCATCCCGAAGCAACCACTCAGCGCGAACGATCTCTGCTGACCTGTCAACAAAAGCCGCCGCTTCGAGGAGCCGTACGCATTGCTCAATTCGGTTCAACCCTCCCGGCGGCGGAGCCTTCGAGGCTGAACGGTCACCGTGCCGGTCGACCGCGTCAAACACCAGTGACCAGGCGGTGTTTTCCTCAGGTGTCGCCCACACCGTGAAGGCGATGCACGCGCCCGGCCTGAGCACGCGCCAGCACTCGGCAAGCGCCACTTCCGGCCGAGGGACGTGATGGATTCCGAAGCTCGATACGACCGCATGAAAGGTGCTGTCGGGATACGGCAGGTTCTCGGCGTCCCCTTCGGTCACAACGACTTCGGGGATGAGCGCTGCGGGCAATACCAACCATCTCGGCCGAAAAGTCGAGGCCGTGCGCAATGGCGCCGCGCACTGATGCGGCAGCGGCGAGATCGCCTGGCCCACACGCCACGTCGAGCACATGCTGACCGGACGAAATTTCGGCGGCTTCCAGCAACGGTTCGATGTAGCGCGCCGTCGCATGAGCAAAACTGCTTGCGTAGCTGGAAGCGGCCCGTTGCCAGCCGGCATGCTCAAAGGTGCGGATAGCCTCGGGTTCAAAGCTCATGCTTCAGCCCGCCTGGAAAACTCGGCTAACGCGGCACTTAAACAAATCGATCGCAGTGTGTCGAGACGCCGTCGCGTGAGCTCACGCTAACCTCCGCGGCGGCTCGGCGCCTTTGGTGAAGGCGTCGATGCATTCGACCATCTGGTTGTAGTGAATGCCGAGGCTTTCCCGCGTGGCGTAGCCGAGATGCGGGGTGAGCACGAGATTGTCGAGCTTGCGGAACGGATGATTTGTTGGCAGCGGCTCGACCGAGAACACGTCGATCCCGGCGCCGGCGATCTTCTTCTGCTTCAGCACGTCGAGCAGCGCATCCTCGTCGACAATGGGACCGCGCGCGGTGTTGACGAGATACGCCGTCGGCTTCATCCGCGCGAGATCGGCCGCGCCCACGAGGCCGCGCGAGCGCGGGCTCAGCACGACATGGATGGTGACGATGTCGGCGGTTCGCGAACAGCTCTTCCTTGCTCGCGTAGCCAACGCCGGCTTCCTTGCATTTTTCCGGCGTCAGGTTCGGGCTCCAGGCGATCACGTTCATGCCGAACGCTTTCGCAAGGCCCGCCATCTTGCCGCCGAGCTTGCCGAGGCCGACGATGCCGAGCGTCTTGCCCTCGATCTCGGTGCCGGCAAAGATCTGCCAGGGCTCGCCGGCATGCATGCGCGCGTTCTCGCGGCCGATGCCGCGGGTCAGTTCCAGGATCAGGCCCATGGTCAGCGGCGCGGTAGGATCGCGGGTATATTGCGTGCCGCAATAGACGATGCCCCGCGCCTTGGCGGCGTCCTGATCGATCGAGGCATTGCGCATGCCCGATGTGATCAGCAGTTTCAGCTTGGGCAGTGCCTCGATCAGCGAGCGCGGGAACGCAGTGCGTTCGCGCATGGCGCAGATGATCTCGAAGTCCTTCAGCGCACTCGCGGCGGCGGCTTCGCTGGCAAACGGCTCCTTGAACACGGTGATGTCGACGCGGTCGCGGATTTTCGACCAGTCCGCCACGGTCTGAGCGAGGTCAAAATAGTCGTCCGGGATTGCACAGCGCAGCCGCGTCATGGGGAGGTCCGATCATGGCAAGGGATGGCGGCGCGGAAGGCGCCGCCGGGAAAGGCTGCCATGGTCGCGCGCAATCGGGCCTCGCGCAAGCGCGCGGGCGGTCGCCGATAGCTCAAATCGGAGAGAGGTTGGGCTTCGACTAGCCCGAGGAGCGCATGTGCTTGGCGCGCCAGGCCGGGCCCGGGCCACGCATGTAATGCAGTTCCGGCCGGTAGGGGTTGAACGCCTTGGCGA
Organism: uncultured Alphaproteobacteria bacterium; assembly: GCA_963726865.1. Lineage (GTDB taxonomy): Bacteria > Pseudomonadota > Alphaproteobacteria > Rhizobiales > Xanthobacteraceae > Bradyrhizobium. The sequence goes on from CAVSEE010000028.1 coordinate 258,594, forward strand.
AGAAGGCGCGCCAGAAGGCGCGGAATTCGGCAAGCGGCTTCTCCGTCCCGGTGTGGCCGGTGGCGGGAGCGGGGGACATAGAAGTGATCGTAGCCATGACGCAAGACCCGTTGTTTCACCGCGGCTTTTGTTGCCCTTGGGGCGTGTTTCGCCGCGCTGAACCCGAGCTTTGGCCCGATTCATTAAAAGTTGGTTTCAATTGTCGGGGTCGGTGGCCGTATGGTGTCAGTCCCGTATTCATCCGTGGTGAACGGAGGGAAAACGAGTTCCCGCGGTTGCCCTTTGGTCCCCGTGCCGCTATGTCAGCGGCAGCAAATTTTCCCCAAATCCAAGGTTTTCAAGGGATCGCGATGGCGCGCCAATTCGTCTATTTCATGCAAGGTCTGAGCAAGAGCTATCCGACCCGCAAAATTCTCGACAACGTTCACCTGTCCTTCTACCCCGACGCCAAGATCGGCGTGCTCGGCGTCAACGGCTCGGGCAAATCGACCCTGCTCAAGATCATGGCGGGGCTCGACAAGGAGTACACGGGCGAGGCCTGGGTCGCCGAGGGCGCCCGCGTCGGCTATCTCGAGCAGGAGCCGCATCTCGACGAGAGCAAGACCGTGCGCGAGAACGTCATGGAGGGCGTCGCCAAGCAGAAGGCGATCCTCGATCGCTACAACGAGCTCGCCGCCAACTATTCCGACGAGACCGCCGACGAGATGACCAAGCTGCAGGACGAGATCGAGGCCCAGGGCCTCTGGGATCTCGACAGCAAGGTCGACCAGGCGATGGATGCGCTGCGCTGTCCGCCCGACGATTCCGATGTCACCAAGCTATCCGGCGGTGAGCGCCGCCGCGTCGCGCTGTGCCGACTGCTGCTCGACCAGCCGGAGCTGCTGCTGCTGGACGAACCGACCAACCATCTCGACGCCGAGTCGGTGTCGTGGCTGGAAGGGCATCTGCGCAACTATCCCGGCGCGATCCTGATCGTCACCCACGACCGCTACTTCCTCGACAATGTCACGGGCTGGATCCTCGAGCTCGATCGCGGCCGCGGCATTCCCTACGAGGGCAATTATTCGTCCTGGCTGGTGCAGAAGCAGAAGCGCCTCGAGCAGGAAGGCCGCGAGGAAGCCGCGCATCAGCGCACGCTGGCGCGCGAGCAGGAATGGATCGCATCCTCGCCGAAGGCGCGTCAGGCCAAGTCCAAGGCGCGCTACCAGCGCTATGAGGACCTGCTGAAGCAGGCGAGCGAAAAAACCACGACCGGCGCGCAGATCGTTATTCCCGTTGCCGAGCGCCTCGGCGACAATGTGGTCGACTTCGAGGGGTTGAGCAAAGGCTACGGCGACCGCGAGCTGATCGACGATCTCACTTTCAAGCTGCCGCCCGGCGGCATCGTCGGCATCATCGGCGCCAACGGCGCCGGCAAGACCACGCTGTTCCGCATGATCACCGACCAGGAGAAGCCCGACAAGGGCACGATCACCGTCGGCGAGACCGTGCATCTCGGCTATGTCGACCAGTCGCGCGACGCGCTCGACGGCAAGAAGACCGTGTGGGAGGAGATTTCCGGCGGCAACGAACTGATCCTGCTCGGCAAGAAGGAAGTGAACTCGCGCGGCTACTGCTCGGCGTTCAACTTCAAGGGCGCCGACCAGCAGAAGAAGGTCGGCGCGCTGTCCGGCGGTGAGCGCAACCGCGTGCATCTTGCCAAGATGCTGAAGTCCGGCGCCAACGTGCTGCTGCTCGACGAGCCGACCAACGACCTCGACGTCGACACGCTGCGCGCACTGGAAGAGGCGCTGGAGGACTTCGCCGGCTGCGCCGTGATCATCAGCCACGATCGCTGGTTCCTCGACCGCATCGCCACGCATATCCTGGCCTTCGAAGGCGACAGCCATGTCGAATGGTTCGAAGGCAACTTCCAGGACTACGAAAAGGACAAGATGCGCCGGCTCGGCCAGGACATCATCATTCCGCATCGGGTGAAGTACAAGAAGCTGACGCGGTGATCCGGCAAGTTCGAACGATTGAAGCGTAATCCGGTTAACCCCGCTTCTTAAGCGGAAATTGCTTGCGATGGCGATTATCGGCATCTCCTCGATCCATCTGCTGCGCACCTTCATCGAGGTCGGCGGATTGTCGTCAGGCAAGACCAGCTACACTGAAGCCGGCGCGATGTGGCAGACCATCATCCACACCGTGTTCATCCTCTCGGCCATCGGTATCGCCATCGTCGACCGGATTTCCAATCCGACGGCGGCAGAGGCCACGAAGCAGGGTGCGCATTGAAGTTCACAACTGAAGGTACCTGTGGTACGGTTAAGCCATGACCGAGCCGGAAAATGTCGTACTGGAACATCTGCGCCACATCCGCGGCGCCATCGATAGCGTGCGCGACGATATTCGCGAGATAAAGCAGCGCGTTGGCAGTCTGGAAAATCAATACGCCAACATGTCCAATCGGCTCGACCGAATGGATGTCCGGATCGAGCGTATTGAACGGCGTCTTGATCTCGCCGACGCGTGATCAGGTCGTTTCACTCGAACTCTGTGTTGCTTGCGCTGGAGCTGTTGCTCCTTGCGCTGGTGTTTGCCTCGCCCGCCCGCGCGGCCGATACCGCCTTCACGCAATTCATCGCCTCGCTGTGGCCCGAAGCACAGGCGGCGGGCGTCTCGCGCGAAACGTTCGACCGCGAGACGCGCGGGCTCGAGCCGGACTACAAGCTGCCCGACCTGATCCTGCCGGGGCGGCCCGCGACCGGCGCGCCGTCGCAGGCGGAGTTCGTGCAAGTGCCGGCGGACTACGTCAAGGAAGCCACCATCGCGCGGCTGGCGGGTGACGGGCAGCGGCTGATGCAAAAGCATCGCGCCGCGCTCGATGCGATCGAAAAGCAGTTCGGCGTGCCCGCGACGATCGTGCTGGCGATCTGGGGCCGCGAGACCGACTACGGCCGCTATTCGCTGCCCTACGACACGCTGCGCGTGGTGGCGACGCAAGCCTATGTCGGCCGGCGCAAGGACCAGTATCGCGGCGAGTTCATCCTCGGACTGAAAATCCTCGGCGACGGCGTGGTGAGCCGCAAGGAGTTCCGCTCATCCTGGGCCGGCGCCACAGGGCTGACGCAGTTTTTGCCGTCGGAATATTACAAGCACGGCGTCGATCTCGACGACGACGGCCGCATCGACATCTGGCATTCGGTGCCGGACGCGCTGGCCTCCGCCGCAAAACAACTGGTCAACAAGGAGTGGCAGCCCGGCGTGCGCTGGGCCTATGAGGTGCGCGCCCCCGCCAATTCCGATTGCACCGTGGGTACGCCCGAGGTCTCGAAGCCGATCGGCGAATGGCTGCGCGCCGGCTTTGCGCCGGTGCGCGGACAAAAGCTTTCCGCCACTGAGCTCGCGCAGGGCGCATCGCTACTGCAGCCGGAGGGCATCTACGGCCCGTCCTTCCTGACCACGAAGAATTACTTCGTCATCAAGGAATACAATTTTTCCGACCTCTACGTGCTGTTCGTCGGCCATCTCTCCGACCGCATGGCGAACTCGCAGCCCTTTGCCACGCCATGGTCGGCCTCGACGCAGCTGCGCACGAAATCCGTCGAAGCGATGCAGAAGCATTTGACGCGCATCGGTCTCTACAAGGACAAGATCGACGGCAAGGCGGGCATGCTGACGCGCGCCGCGCTCGGCGCCTATCAGAAGTCCGCGGGCATCAAGGTCGATTGCTGGCCGAGCGAGGCCGTGCTGCAGTCGATGAGCGCGGCGAGATAACACCCGCGGATCGGGCAACGAAAAACCCGGCCGCTGCCGGCCGGGTTTTGAAATCAAGCGCCAGAAAGTTTGCGCTGATATCGCTTAGTTGCAGACCTCGTAGCGGCGGAAGCGCCAGCCATAACCGTCCCAGAAGCGCTCGCGCACCATGCGGCAGGGCGGGCCTTCTTCCACGTAGACCGGCGCCGGCGCGGCATAGGCCGGGCGGCTGGAGGCGATCGCGCCGCCGATGATGGCACCGCCGATCAGGCCGGCAGCCACGCCCGCGGCAACGCCGCGCTGCGCGTGAGCCGGCGTCGTGCTCAGCGAAGCCGCAACGGTGGCGACGGCAACCATGGCGGCAAATGTGTTCTTCATGTCCTGCTCCTGGAGGGCGCACGGTGGCGCCGGGTTAGGTTACGCTTTCTTCGAAAGGCTGCTCCGGCAAGGGAAGCGCAGAACGGTCAACCGAAAGTAAACGCGAAGCGTCAGTGGCCGGAAAAAGCGGTTTTTTCTGGCCACTTACTGCGATCGGCCCGGGAAGCACTGGCGTTTCCCGGGACGTCGCGTGCGATTTAATGAAGATGAATAAAGATGAACGGGATTACCCGCAGACCCTGACGCTGCGCATGCGCCAGCCGTAACCATCCCAGACGCGTTGGCTCTGCCAGTAGCAGGGGCCGGCGGGATCGGCGGCAGGGGCCGGCGCGCCGTTAGGGTAGTAGCTCTGCGACGGATAGTAATAGCCGGGACCGTAGTAATAGCCGGGTCCGTAATAGTAACGCTGGGCCTGTGCGGAAGCCGGAACCGTCGAAGCGGCACCGACCAACGCGACGGCGGCAAGGGCGAGCACGGACTTCCTCATCGGTTCACCTTTTTCATCGGCGCATTGATATCCTGTCCCGGCCAAAATGTTTCATATCCTGCTGCTCCGATCAATGAACGACCCTTGTTCCGCTGGCGACAAATGGGTTGAGCGCAGGAATTGGCGTGACGCGCAAATTCGGAACGGGCAGCCATGAGCGGCTTTGCGGGATTCTTCATCGCGGTCGGCGTCGTCTCGTCGATCTCCTTCGTGCTGATGCTGCGGACGGACCGGATCCGCCGCCGCGCCTATGCCGATTCTTCCACAGGCGATTCCACCGTCATCTCGTCCTGCAATGACGGTTCTGGCCTGCTCAGCTGGTTCGGCGGCACGTCTTCCTCCCCATCCGACGATTCCTGCTCTTCGTCTTCCTCGTCGGGTTTCGGCGGCGGAGACTCCAGCTGCAGCAGCGATGGGGGAGGTGGCGGCGGGGGCGGTGGCGGCGACTAGGAGCGTGGGACGGCCCTCAAGGTTTCCAGCCATTTTAGAGGCGTTCCAGGCTTGATTTGCCTCAGTTTGGAATTGCTAAAAACGTCTAGTTTTCCCTTTGCATCATCCCGGCCGCTTTAATATCCATAGGTCAGGAAGCATCACCAAAGGCCTGCCGGGTTCATGATCGTCTGTTCCTGTAACGTCCTGAGCGACCAAGACGTCCGCAATGCGGTGACGTCTCCCTCGGACTTTCCGCGGAGCGCCAAGCAGGTTTACGGCTGCCTCGGCTGCAGCGCCGAATGCGGCCGCTGTGCCCGCACCATCAAGACCATCATCGACGAAGCCCTCGGCCCCTGCGCCCAGGCGTGCTGCTCCGGTTGTCCGCACAACGCTGCGGAACAGACCGTCGAATACGCCCTCGCGGCAGCCTAAAGTACCCTGATACCCCGTCTATTTGATCGCAGCCACTCTTCCGGCCAGCGGTTGCTCTTGCATCGCTTCTGACTTAGAAGCGTTCTAAAGTATGATTCCGGCCGGGGATGGCCGCAAATGCTGGAGTGACAAGATGCAGGGCGACGCCAAGGTCATCGACTATCTCAACAAGGGCCTGCGCAGCGAGCTGACCGCCATCAACCAGTACTGGCTGCACTACCGGCTGCTGAACAACTGGGGCCTGCTGGAGATGGCCAAGGTCTGGCGCAAGGAGTCCATCGAGGAGATGGAGCACGCCGACAAGTTCACCGACCGCATCCTGTTTCTCGACGGCTTTCCCAACATGCAGGTGCTCGATCCCCTGCGCATCGGCCAGAACGTCAAGGAAATCATCGATTGCGACCTGGCTTCCGAGAACGCCGCACGCGCGCTCTACCAGGAGGCCGCCACCTACTGCCACAGCGTCAAGGATTACGTTACGCGCGACATATTCGAGAGCGTGATGAAGGACGAGGAGGACCACATCGACTTCCTCGAGACGCAGCTCGATCTCATCAAGCGCATCGGGCTCGAGCTTTACACCCAGAAGCACATCGGCCACCTCAAGGGCGGGGAGAGCTGAGGCGCGGCTGTCATACCCCGCGGAAGCGGCTGATCCAGTATTCCAGAGACTTCGACGATTGAACCGACGCGCCGCAGCGTACTGGATACCCCGCTTTCGCGGGGTATGACGGCCGGTAGTTACAGCTGCGTCTTGTAGCGCTCGTAGATGACTTCCTGGCTTTCGCGCTCACCGAGGCCGGTCTGGTCGTGGATCACTTCGCCGATCGACGGCATCACCTTGCGTTCGACCCGCTCCGTGGTCCACAGTTTTGAGCGCATCAGCGCCTTGCCGCAGTGGAAATAGGCTTCCCTGACCTCGATGCGCAGCACCGCGCGCGGCGGCTTGCCGAACTCGATCATTTTGGCCATTAGTTCGGGATCGTTGCTCAGCGTGCCGCGCCCGCCGACACGCAGTGTCTCGTCAATCCCTGGAACGAAGAAGATCATCTGCAGCAAGCCCGACCCCTCGACGATATTGCGATAGCTGTCGATGCGGTTGTTGCCGGAGCGGTCCGGCATCAGCAGGGCGTTGTTGCCGGCGATGTGGACGAAGCCGGGCGTGCCGCCGCGCGGCGAGGCGTCGACGCTGCCGTCGGAGCCGGACGTGGCCAGCACGCAGAACGGCGACATCTCGATGAATTTTTTTGAATGCGGATCGAGCGAGGGACGCGCCTTGGCCAGGACACGCTCACTGGGTTTGGGATAGATCGAGGCGAGATCGCAGTCGGCAATGTCGGTCACGGTCTGTCTCCACGGAATCTGCGAGAGTCCGCGAAAGATAGCATCCGCATGCGCGCAGGGCCACCCGCCGGCGATTAGAATCGCCTTACGTTTTGCCGCCCCGCCGCCACGGCCAGTCGATCACGCCGGCGCTGTACAGCGCGAGCCAGATGATGACCGGTTGCAGCGCCAGCCGGGGTCCGTGATACCACCAGCTGCTGGCGATCCAGGGCAGTTCGATGCCGTCGATGGCGTGCTTGAAGTTGGCGGGCCACACGCAAAGCGCGTAGGCGGCCAGTGCAATCCCGGCCCACTTGCGCAGAGGACGCGTGAGGAGGGCGACCGAGCCCGCGATCTCGCACAGGCCGGTGAAGAGAATCACCGCTGGCGCGAACGGCACCCAGGACGGCGTGATCGCCAGCAGCTTTTCCGGTACCAGCAGGTGGGCAATGCCGGCCGCGAAATAGAACGCGGCCAGGATCAGGCGCATCGCAGCGCGCAACGTATCGTTATCCGCAGTCATGGCCAGAGGCACCACGTGCGCGCGGCCCGCGCCGGCGAGCAACCATGTTCACACCGCATCCGCCGGCACGAAACAGCTGATGATGATGCTGCCGCGATGATGCACGTACCACACTACTGCATGGCCGACCGGATTGCCGCGGTCGCGGATGACGGCGCGCTCCGGCACTTCCATCCATTGGCCTTCGATCGGCACCCAATAGCTGCCCTTGCGAACGTCGTATTCGGTGCGATGGCCGTCGGAAATATCGCAGCAGGGCACGCCGTTCGGCGCGATCACGCTCTTGAACCAGGCGCGGACGTCCGGCGGCACGTGGTCGTACTGCCCGTTGTCGAAGGCCCATGCTGCGCCCGTCAACGCCATCAGGCTGGAAAGCAGCGCGATCCGCGCAAACCTTCGCATAAGATCCTCCGCCGCCCTTCGCCTGCCATGCGCGGCGGCGAATCTCGTTGCCGGCAATTAGGCCCGAGCGGGCGCGGCGATGCACGCTCAAATAATGTGCTGTTGTGATGCGCTGCGAAATCACGCCTGCTTTTTTGCGCGCGGTTTTGCGGTCGATTTTTCTGCGATGTTCCGCCAGGCCATGGTGAGCGCACTCTTCAGCGTCGTCGGATCGGCGTTGGCGAGCCGCACATTGGTGGCGCCGCCCTTGCCCCATCCGCCCGGCACGGGACGGAAGATTTCCGGCTACTGCCTCGACCAGCACGGATTGCTGTTCCGGAGTCAGCTTCACCATGCCCCAGGCCTTGTCGGGATAGCCGAGCGTCGCGAAGATACGCTTCTTCACGCGGAAATCGGCGGTGCCTTGATGCGCGCCTTCGCTTGCGCCTTCCAGGCTGAGGGCGATCTTGCGGAAACGTGCGACGGACATTGCCTCACATCTGCGGCGCGGTCTGCAGCAATTCGCGCAGAGGCTCGGTGTAGAACGACGCGGCGCCCGTGGTGGAATGTCCGCGCGTCTTCGGTGCTCGCAGGGATCAGATACTGCTTGGCGTTCTTGATCCGCTTCAGCGCCGTGTCGGTGACACCCGTCTCCGGCGGATTGCGCTCGTCGTCGGCGGCATTGATCAGCAATGTCGCGGCGGCGATCTTCTCAAGGCCCGCCGACGGATCGTAATCATGCGAGGCTTCCCACTGATAGACGAAGTCGTTGGCGTCGGCAGTAACGGGAACGGCCAGCCGGTCGTCGACCATCTTGTCGGCCTGCGCGCCGGTCGGCGCCAGCGACTGATAGGCCAGCGTGCCGCCGGCGGTCGCGATCGCGTACGCATTGATGGCATATTTCATCATGCGCGGCTGGCTGGTGTAGTTGCCGCCATTGTAGTCGGGGTCGTTGCGGATGGTTTCCAGCATCATCCGCCGCAGCATCCAGTTGCGCGCGGCCATCGCGGTCGGCTGCGAGGCCATCGGCGCCAGCGCGTCCATCATGTCGGGATACTTCACGCCCCAGATCCAGCTGTGCATGCCGCCCATGGAGTTGCCCATCACCAGCCGCAGATGCTTGATGCCGAGGCCTTCTTTCACCAGGCGATAATGCGCATCGACCATGTCCTCGTAATTGTATTTCGGGAAGGCGGTCTTCATGCCGTCCGAGGGTTTTGACGATTTGCCGTGGCCGATGCCGTCGGGAATGATGACGAAATATTTTGTCGCATCGAGCGGCTGGCCGGCGCCGAATAACTCGCCGGCAAAGGCCGGCGTCAGCATTGACGCGGAGGACCCGCCGGAGCCGTGCAGCACCAGCACCGGCTGGCCGGTCGGCTCGCCGATCGTGGTGTAGTGCAACCGCAGTTCCGGCATGGTCTCGCCGGTGTGGAAGCGGAAATCCTTCGCGATCCAGTCGCCCTGTTTGGGCGCCGGATAGTCGGCGGCGAAGGCCGATGAAGCGATGAGCGCGAATGCAGCCGTGACGACCGCAGCAAGGAATTTCATGGCGGGCCCCCCTGACGCAGCCGCTTGATGGGGCTGCTTGCGCACCAGTCTATCACATTCTCCTCACGGGGTCGTCACCAGATCGCCCAACGAGCGCCATCGGCGCTGGGCCCGCCGGCGCATGGTGCGAACGGACCAATTCATGCCAAGATCAGTTCCGATTGTCGGATTTTGCCGCTGCCGTCCGTCCTTGGGCATGGACGGGACAAGGGAGAAAACTTCATGTGCCGCAACATCAAGACGCTGTTCAACTTCGAGCCTCCGGCGACCCATGCGGAAATCCACGCTTCTGCGCTGCAATTCGTTCGGAAACTTTCCGGCTTCAACAAGCCGTCGCAGGCCAATGAGGAAGCGTTCAATCGCGCGGTCTCGGAAGTTTCCGACGCGGCCCGACGGCTGCTGACTTCGCTGCACACCCACGCTCCGTCGCGCGACCGCGACGTGGAAGCCGAAAAGGCGAAGGAGCGCTCGCGGCTCAGGTTCGGGAGTGCATGATCCCGACAAGCGGGAACCGGCTTTCGGAAAAAGATCATGCTCCAATAGCACCGCTGACGTTCCGGGCAACGTGACCCATCTCACAGCAGGGAACCCGACGGCCCGGCACAATCGCCGCAACATCTGGCCATTGGAGCCCCGCCATGCACCCCGAAACACCCCTGAAACTGAGCTCGATCATGTTTGCCGTGCTCTGGACCGCCTGGATGGTCTGGATGAGCGGCGCCTTCAGCGCCGTCAACATCGGCATGCTGACGGCGTGCGGCGCGCTTGCAGCCTGGCTCTGGTTCCTCGCCATGCGCTGGTATTTTCGCCGCGTCGGCCTGCTGCCGCGGGCGTAAGCAGGGCGAGGCGCAAGGGACCTGGAAGGGATCGGCGCGCCTGGTTGCGCGTTGATCTTCGGATGCGATCAACAAGATGATGCGGACTTGGTGCCGCTCACACCGTGCGATAGCCGCCGTCCACCATCACGATCGACCCGCTGACATAGGCCGACATGTCCGACGCGAGGAAGATCGCGGGACCCACGATGTCCTCGGCGGTGCCGGCGCGGCCGAGCGGGGTGTGGGCGACGAAAATCTTCGCCAGCTCCGGATTGCTGGCGCGCACCTGCGCAGTTCAGGGGCGTCTCGATGAAGCCGGGGCCGATCGCATTGACCCGCACGCCTTCCTTGCCGAGCTCGGCGGCGAGCGCCTTGGTGAAGCCGAGCACGCCGTGCTTGGAGGCGGTATAGGCCGGCGAGCTCGGCGTCTTCAGATGCACGAAGGACTGGATCGAGCCGATATTGACGATGCGGCCCTTGTTGGCGCGCAGCGGCGCGAGGAAAGCGTGCGTCACGTTGAAGACGCCGGTGAGGTTGATCGCGATGATGTCTTCCCAGTCCTTGATGACGGCCGCATCCGCGCCGGTCATGCCGTTGCGCCGCGCGATGCCGGCATTGTTGACCAGGATCGTGACCGCACCGACCTTGTCGGCGACTTGCTTCGCCATCGCGATGCAGTCGTCGCGTTTGGTGACGTCGAGCGGAAAGCTTTCGGCCTTGCCGCCGGCATTGAGGATCTGCTGCGCCGTCTCCGCCGCCGCCTCCTTGTTGATGTCGAGCACGACGACGCGCGCACCTTCGCGGGCATAGCCAGCCGCGATGGCGCGCCCGATGCCGGAGCCGGCTCCGGTGACGACGGCGATATGATTGGCAAGCAGCGGCATGGGACGTTTCCTGTTGGTTATGGTTATTGCCGACAGGCTAATTCAATTTGTCGGAAACCAAAACATCCATCGTTGCTTGCGCGGAGCACGCATTCCGTTTTGGATGGGCGATGGACCGGCATGTCGGCGAATGGAAGCACGCGGTGGATCGGTTCTGGCAGGCGGAAGGGCCTGACTGGACCGAGGTCGCGCATGTCATCGCCGGCATTGCTGCCGCGAGCGAAGCGGACGACCTGCGCCATGCCGCGATGCAGGCGCAGCCCTCCGTCCGCAATGCCGCCGCCAATCCGCAGGATCACATGACGAAAGTGGTGGCGCGGCGCCGGCTTGGCGTGATCCGCGACGTGCTGCACGAACTGGTGACGCCGAAATTCGGCCGGCGCGGCACCGATGCCAAGGCGTTGACGCCGGACGAGCGCCATCGCGAAATGCTGGGCCTGCCGCTCGATGGCCGGCTTGCGGCAAACGAAATCCATCAGGCCTTTCGCCGCACCGCCAAGCGCATGCATCCGGACGCCGGCGGCGATGCCCGAGCCTTCCTGGCGCTGTCGGCCGCGCGCGATGCGTTGATGCATCCGGCGCACAAAAAGAGCGGATGACGTCGCCGCCGATCCGCCCTTTGTCGAAAACGTCGCAGCAGAAAATCGAACAAAAATCTAGCCGCTGACCGCCTTGTGGATCGCGTTGCAGTGCCGCACGACGTTGTCATGTGCAACCACGAAGCGCTTCAGCGGCGTGTCTATGTCGTAGAAGTAGATGTTGGCGATGAAACCGTAGATCGCGGCGTCGATGCTTCCCGCCGTTTCGCCGTGCACAAAGCCGTGCTGCGGAATCAGGGCCGCGATCGCGGCGAGATCGGCGAGACCGCGCGCCATCGCGGCGTCGGGATCGAAGCGGCCGATGCCCTGGTAGTAATAGCGCTGGGCGTTGAACTCCTTCGCCTTGGCGAGACCCTCGGCTGTGACGCTCGGATGTTCGCGCAGCAGCGCATCGCGGAAGAAGCGCCAGTAGCGCTCGTCCTGCCAGCGCGAATAGGACATCACCCAATAGAGGTCGTCGAGCATGCGCGTGACCAGCAGATTGGTGGTGCGCTGCGCCGGCGTCAGCCGCGCGTCGAGCGTGACGCCGTATTTCTTCGTCACATAGGCGATGATGGTTTCGCTGTCGCCGACGGTGTCGCTGCCGTCGACGATGTAAGGCAGCTGGCCGCGCGGCGCCTTCGAGGCGTCGAAGATGTGCTCGTGCGTGAACGGCACGGCGGCGAGTTTCAGGAAGGCGAACACCTTCAGCCCGTAGCCGTTGTTGTCGGCGACGCCGAACAGCGTCGGATAGGAATAGAGTGTCAGCATGCGCAGATCATCCTTGGGCGCGGCCGCTGCGTCAACCCGCAAGGCGTTGGCGCGATTGCCGTCTCTGCGGATTGCCCTACCGTGACGGCGGTTGAGGCAATTGGCGGGGGACTATCGTGGACGAAAAACGTGTCACAGCGTTCAACGCGCTGCCGCAACCATCTTCCTGCCGCCTGATCGATTTCGACGACGTGCAGGTGATCCCCGGCACCATTTTGCGGACCTATTTCCTGATCGTGAAGGGGACCAAGCCCTGGGTCACCATGGATGTCGGCCTGCACCCGCTGCCCTATGCGACGCGGCCGGACTTCACCGCCATCGAAGTGGTCGGCTGCCAGAACGGCATCGGACTGCCGCAAGCGGGTCCCTACAGCGCGGTGATCGAGTTCACCCATCTGATCGGCACCCGCGGCATCGAGGTGATCGGCGCGACGGCAAGGAAGAAGATCGAGATTTCGTGAGGGCCTCCGTGAGATGTCGTCCCGCGACTTGTTCTCCTTCTCCCCTTGTGGGAGAGGGTCGGGTTCGCATCGACAGATGGCGAAGCCGGATGAGGGGTTCTTTCCACCGCCGCTGATCGTCTCGATCAGAAAGCTGCGTCCGCGGAGCCAGACCCCTCACCCCGCTTCGCTTCGCGAAGCGACCTTCTCCCACAAGGGGAGAGGGACCCAAGCCGGAGCGACGCGTTACCCCTTCACCGCCGCCACGCCTCGATCTCGATCAGCATCGCCGGGTTCGGCAGCGCCACCACGACGCACGTCGTGCGCGCCGGATACGGCGCGGGGCCGAACGCCGACGCATAGAGCGCGTTCATCGGCGCGACGTCGCTGGCGCGGGTCAGCAGCACGTTGACCTTGACGAGGTCGCGCATCGTGCCGCCGGCCTCACCCAGGATGCGCTTGATGTTGGTGACGACATTGGCGAACTGCGCCTCGAACGTGTCGGGCAGGTTGCCTTGGCTGTCGAAGCCGGGGATGCCGGAGATGAACAGCAGGTCGCCGCTGCGCGCGGCGAACGACAGCGGCGGCGCCTTGATGCCGGGTGGGGCCGGGAAATGCTGGATGGTCATGTGTTCTCCTTCCGAAACCACGCGGCCAGCTCACGCCATGGCTGCAGGGACCATGAGCCGGATGCCGCGCCTGACGGCGAGGTTAGCACGAAGATCTCGCAGAGGTCCGGCGCTTGCCGGCCCAGCGCAATGGCGCCGGTCGGCCTGCCGTAGAACAGGCCTGCGGCCTTCTTGCTGGTGAACGCGATGGCCGCGGGACGATAGGTGGCGAGCTTCTCCCGGAACGCCGCCACGTCGATCGCGCCTGCCGTGAGTGCGTGGTCCATGCCGGCTTCCGACTTGTTGAGATCGGTGAAGCCGATGCCGAGCGGCAGCAGCGCGCGGAATTCGGATGGCTGATAGCGGCGGCCGGTCAGCCCGGCCTCGTGAAGCGCGCGCCAGAAGCGATTGCCGGGATGCGCGTAATAGTGGCCGTCGGCGGCGGAGCGGGTGCTCGCGGCAGTGCCGACGAACACCAGCCGCAGGTTTTCGCGCAGCATGTCGGGCAGCCTGTCGCTCACGGCTTGCTTGAAGCCAGCCACACAGCGGCCACGACGGCGCCGGGTTTGCAAGGAAATTCGATCATCCGGGAACTCCGCCTAAAGCATGATCCGGAAAAGTGTGAAGCGGTTTTCCGAAAAGATCATGCTTAAACAAAGAGCCAAGCAGGGTTCTTTCGCCGGCATGATTGGCTAGATTGGGCCACGCTGATTTGCGCGGCTTGGGGCGAGCCGAACTGCAACTCTGAAAGAGGCTATCACATGAAGTTCACGTCCGTCCTCCGCACCCTCATCGTCGCCCTCATCGCGCTTGCCGCCACCTCGCTGTCGCAGGCCCGCGCCGACGAGGGGTTTGTGACGCTGACGATCTACAAGGCCGGCTGGATCATCGGCGGTTCCGGCGGCTCGGGCGTGCTGACGTTTCGCGGCCGCTCCTACGGCCTCTCCACCGGCGGCCTCGACTACGGCCTGGTGTTCGGCGGCTCCAAAACCGTGCTGCGCGGCCGCGTCAGCAACATCTACCGCGCGTCCGACGTCGCCGGCGTCTACGGCGCCGCCGGTGCGGGCCTAGCGGTGGGCAGCGGCGCCCGCGCCATCGTGCTGACCAACCAGAAGGGCGCCGTGCTGGAGTTGACCGGGCGGCAGACCGGGCTGATGGCGAATGCGGATCTGAGCGGGCTTGCGATTACGATGCGGTGAGGGGGTAACCCCACCGCCTCTCCGGGGAGCCTCGCTTGGCGTTGCGTTGCAGGCTAGCATGCGCGCAAATCCTCGGGAGGCTATAATGAAGTTGGAGACCATCGCCGCAGCTTTGCTCGCGCTGGCCCTGTCGGCCACCGCCGCCGCGGCGCAATCCGAGAAAAGTCTCAAGGACCAGATCGTCGGCACCTGGAATTTCGTGGTCGCCGAGGTGACGGCGCCCGACGGCAAGAAGTCTTTTCCGTTCGGCGAGACGCCCAAGGGGATTTTGATCTTCACGCCCGATGGCCGCTTCGCACAGATACACGTCGCCAGCGACGCGCCGAAAATCGCGTCTAACAACCGGATGACCGGCACGCCGGAGGAATACGCCGGCATCATGCGGCGCAGCCTGTCGGTGTTCGGAACCTGGACGGTCGACGAGGCCAACAAGACGGTCACCTACAACATCGTGTCCTCCTCGTTCCCGAACTGGGAGGGCGAAGCGCAGACCCGCACCATCGACAAGCTCACCGACGACGAGTTCGTCAATACCAATCCCAACGTGGCTGGTGGACGAGGGAGTGCGAGCAATTTGTACCGGCGGGTAAAGTAGGGAAGCGGATTGGCTCGGAGGGGCACGCCGTGGAAGACGATGGTGAGGAAAAGCGGGAGGCGATCCGATCGCGCTATATCCCTTTGATGGCTCCGCTGTTCTTTCCAGATGATCCCGCTGGTCCCGATATAGTGAAGTACTTTGCTTCACTCTTGAGGATCGTTGGAATGGAAGACAAAGGCTGGGATCCTTATGAGGAATCCCGCGCAATGCTCGACGACATAAATGCTCTAATGCAAACAAACCTCGACGAGAACAAGTTTCGTGACAAGAATCTCACAATGTGGCGGTTGGGCCTCCTGTTCTACAATCACATTGTCGAAATGGATGCTCCCTATGAGGTTCTCGCTAACTTGCTTAGATTTCGGTTGGGTAAAGGATACAATCCCAATCCATTCTTCGACTTTCTGACTAAAGATCAAAAAAACCGCTTTAAGAAAGTCGGCCTCTTTCCAAAACAAAAGATCGACATAATCAAACAACTCGATGCCGAGGCAAAGGTAGGCGTTGGCGCCATCTTCGACGAATTTTATAGAGGCGATTTGCGTAACGCAATTAGCCACTCTGATTTCATCTTTACCGACGATGGTTTTCGCTGTCGGAACGGTAATTGGACCGGCTCATTCAAGATCAGTTTCGAAGAGCTGAATGACCTAATAACAAAGGCAAAGGTCTTTATCGGGACCTTCTTTGCTCTTGAACGTGAAGCTCGACAGCATTGGGGTACTTATGCAGGAAAGGGCGTGCCCTACGATCCCCACTACAAAGGGATCATGGAAGTCTTGGTCGATGATGATGGCTTGATGAACGGCTTTAAGGTGCATTGGCCAAACGCGTCCGAGTCTCTGTACCGACGCACCAAAGACGGAATCGATATGTCCAATTGCATGCTCGATCTCAAGAATGCTGGTCTTAGCCTCTTCGTTGATCTTTATGCACGCAAGCCTGGGAGGTTCAGCCCGCTGGTGGAAGCATCTGCCATGCCGGTCTACACGAAGCTAGAAGGTTCAAGTATCGATTTGGTGTGGCCGCCCGAGGAAAGTTAAGGCCGAGCTTTCACTCGGCCTTTCGTTTCTCCGGTAGATACTTGGTTCCGAAATGGCAAGCGGAGAAGATCACAGCACCCTGTTACTCTCCTTCACCTTGTCCGCATCCAGATACACCCTGCTCCCCATCTCCTTGAACTTCGCGCTCATCTGCTTCATCCCGTCCTCGATGGTGCCGGACATCGACATTCCCACCGCTGCCGGGTCGTTCAGCGTCGCGGCATAATCCCGCACATCCTGCGTGATCTTCATCGAGCAGAATTTCGGGCCGCACATCGAGCAGAAATGCGCGACCTTGTGGGCTTCCTTCGGCAGGGTCTCGTCGTGGAAGTTCTTCGCCGTCTCCGGATCGAGGCCGAGGTTGAACTGGTCGGTCCAGCGGAAGTCGAAGCGGGCGCGGGACAGTGCGTCGTCGCGCAGCTGCGCGGCGGGGTGGCCCTTGGCGAGATCGGAGGCGTGCGCCGCGATCTTGTAGGTGATGACGCCGACCTTGACGTCGTTGCGGTCGGGCAGCCCGAGATGCTCCTTCGGCGTGACGTAGCAGAGCATGGCGCAGCCGAACCAGCCGATCATGGCAGCGCCAATGCCCGAGGTGATGTGGTCATAGCCCGGCGCGATGTCGGTGGTCAGCGGCCCCAAGGTGTAGAACGGCGCCTCGCCGCATTCCTTGAGCTGCTTGTCCATATTGATCTTGATCTTGTGCATCGGCACGTGGCCGGGGCCCTCGATCATGACCTGGCAACCCTTGTCCCACGCGATCTTGGTCAGCTCGCCGAGCGTCTCCAGCTCCGCGAATTGCGCGCGGTCGTTGGCGTCGGCAATCGAGCCGGGGCGCAGGCCGTCGCCCAATGAGAAGGACACGTCATACTTGCGCATGAGGTCGCAGATCTCGTCGAAGCGGGTGTAGAGGAAGCTTTCCTTGTGGTGCGCCAGGCACCACTTGGCCATGATCGAGCCGCCGCGGCTGACGATGCCGGTGACGCGGTTGGCGGTGAGGTGGATGTAGGGCAGGCGCACGCCGGCATGGATGGTGAAATAGTCGACGCCCTGTTCGCACTGCTCGATCAGCGTGTCCTTGTAGACCTCCCAGGTGAGCTTCACGGGATCGCCGTCGCACTTCTCCAGCGCCTGGTAGATCGGCACGGTGCCGATCGGCACCGGCGAGTTGCGCAGAATCCATTCGCGGGTGGTGTGGATGTTGCGGCCGGTGGAGAGGTCCATCACGGTGTCGGCGCCCCAGCGGATCGCCCACACCATCTTGTCGACTTCCTCCTCGACCGACGAGGTCACGGCGGAGTTGCCGATATTGGCGTTGATCTTGGTGAGGAAGTTGCGGCCGATGATCATCGGCTCGAGCTCGGCGTGGTTGATGTTGCAAGGAATGATGGCGCGGCCGCGGGCGATCTCGCTACGCACGAACTCCGGGGTGACGAAGGCGGGCACCGCAGCGCCAAAGCTTTCGCCGTCGGCGAGCGCGGCCTCGGCGCGCTCCAGCTGCTGCTTGCGGCCGAGATTTTCGCGCTCGGCGACGTAGATCATCTCTTTCGTGATGATCCCGGCACGGGCAAATTCCAGTTGCGTGATCTTGTGGCCGTCGAGGCCGCGCAGCGGCTTGTGATACGCGGAGAAGGATTTTGCGGCCTTGTCGGCGGAGACGTTGCCGTTGTCGACCGGCTTGATCTCGCGGCCCTGATATTCCTCGACGCCGCCGCGCTCCTTCACCCAGGCGAGGCGATTGCGCGCAAGACCGGCATTGACGTCGATGGTGACGGCGGGATCGGTGTAGGGGCCGGAGGTGTCGTAGACCCGCAGGTTCGGCTCGCCCGCGCCTTCGCAGAGGATGATCTCGCGCAGCGGCACGCGCAGGTCGGGCGCAGCATCCGGGTTCGCGAAAATTTTTCGCGAGGAGGGAAGCGGGCCGGTGGTGACGGCGGGAAGGGTGGTGTTCGGATTGGAGCGGATGTTCATGGGATCCTCCGTTGTATTTCTTGTCAGGCGGCTTGGGCTGATGCGCCCAGCCATTGTCGGACCCGTGCATCCGGGTCGGCGTTCTGGGTGACGTCGGAAACCACCGCAATGGAATCGGCGCCGGCGGCGAAGATTTCGGCTGCGTGTTCGAACTTGATGCCGCCGATCGCAACCAGCGGGATGGTGCCGATCCGCTTCTTCCATTCCGCGATCTTTGGAATGCCCTGCGGCGCGAAGCGCATCGATTTCAGCGTGGTCGGAAAAATCGGGCCGAGCGCGACGTAGTCGGGCTTTGCCGTGAGCGCGGTCGCCAGCTCCGCGTCATCATGCGTGGAGATGCCGAGCGTCAGGCCGGCGGCGCGGATGGCTTTCAGATCGGCATCGGCCAGATCTTCCTGGCCGAGATGCAGGTCCTTTGCCCCGGCCTCGATCGCCGCGCGCCAGTAGTCGTTGACGACGAGGCGCGTGCGCGTGCCCCTGATGGCGGCGAGCGCTTCCTTGACGATCGCAAGCGCCTGCGCGTCGTCGAGATTTTTCGCGCGCAACTGAATCGTGCCGACGCCAAGCTTTGCCAGGCGCGCGACCCAGGGGACGCTGTCGACGACAGGATAAAAGCGGTCAGGATACATGTTATGATCCGGATACGGCATGCCAGAACGGGGTCCCGATCACAGGGGTTGAGGGAGAGGCGAAGTCGCGGGCCTGCATCAGGCCCGCTTCGAAGGCGGTGCGGCCGGCCTCGACGCCGAGGCGGAAGGCGTTCGCCATCGCGACGGGGTCGGCGGCTTTGGCAATCGCGGTGTTGAGCAGCACGGCGTCATAGCCGAGTTCGAGCGCTTCGGCGGCGTGCGAGGGAGCACCTAAGCCGGCGTCGACCACCAGCGTCACGTCGGGCAGGCGGTCGCGCAGGAGCTTCAGCGCATCGCGGTTGATGATGCCCTTTGCGCTGCCGATCGGCGCTGCCCAGGGCATCACGACCTTGCAGCCGGCATCGACCAGCCGCGTCGCGACGGAAAGATCTTCCGTGCAATAGGGGAACACCTCAAAGCCGTCCTTGATCAGGATGGCGGCCGCCTCGACCAGACCGACCACATCGGGCTGCAGCGTGTCGTTGTCGGCGATCACCTCGAGCTTGATCCAGGAAGTCGCGAACAGTTCGCGCGCGAGCTTGGCCGTCGTCACCGCCTCGCGCACGCTGCGGCAGCCGGCGGTGTTCGGCAGCACCGTGACATCGAGCTCGCGGATCAGCGACCAGAACGCATCGCCGGTCTTGCCGCCGGCGGCCTCGCGCCGCAGCGACACCGTGACGATGCCGGCGCCTGAAGCGCGGATCGCCGCCTGCATGATCGCGGGCGAGGGATACAGCGCCGTGCCGATCAGCAGGCGGGAGGAGAAGGTTTTGCCGTAGAAGTTGACCATCAGTCCATTATCCTCCCTGCCGCGGCGTGATGATCTCGATCTCGTCGCCGGCCTTCAGTTGCGTCGCCGCCCACTGGCTCTTCGGCACCACGTCGTAGTTCAGCGCGATCGCGAAATGCGTGCCCTCATATTCGAGCTCGCTCAGCAGCGCATCGACCCGCGACGCCGCGACTTCACGCGCTTCGCCGTTGACGGTCACCTGCATCGCATCACCTCATTGTCGATCGCGCCGCGTTCGACATAGCCCAGCGTCAGCTCCGCCAGCGCGGGCGCCAGCAGAAAACCGTGGCGATAGAGTCCGTTCACGCGAAATTGTCTTGTCGATGCCGATGCGCGGCAGATTGTCGGGGTAGGCCGGGCGCAGCCCAGCGCCGAATTCCAGGATGCGTGCCTCGGCAAAGGCTGGGTGCACGGCATAGGCCGCGCCCAGCAGCTCCAGCGCGGAGCGGACGCTGACATGGCTGTCCTCGGCCTCGATCGATGTCGCGCCCAGCATGAAGCGGTTGTCGCCGCGCGGGATCACATAGAGCGGCCAGCGCGGATGGATCAGCCGCACCGGGCGCGCCAGCTCGACCTCATCGGTCTCGACGATGATCATCTCGCCCTTGACGCCGCGCAGCTCCGGCTCGCACTCGCGCGCGCCGAGGCCGCGGCAATCGATGACGATGCCTTCGGCATTCGAAGTATCGATGTCGCTGGAAAATTCGATCTTGCCGCCGGCTTTCAGGATGCGCGCATGCAGATCCGGCAGCACGCGCCGCGGCTCGACATGGCCTTCGTCGGGATAGAACAGCGCCTCGCGGAAACGGCCGTCCAGCGACGGCTCGAGATCGCCCAGCGCCGCGCGCATCCAGCCGCCGGTGGCCGGAGGTCAGCCGCGCAAAGCGCTCGAAATCGCTGCGGTCGCGCGCATGCGCCACCACCAGCGAACCGTTGAACGGCGTATCGGGAAAATGCTCGCGCCACAGATCGAGCGAGCGGATGCCGAGGCGGCTGATGACAGGTTCCGACGTCTCCGCCTCGCACCACGGCGCCAGCATGCCGCCGGCCCAGTGGCTTGTGGATTCCGTCATGGAGGCGTCACTGCGCTCGTGCAGGGTGACGGCGTGGCCCGCTTGGGCGAACAAAAGCGCCTGCCAGGCGCCGGCAATGCCTGCGCCTATGATGGTGACGGGAGAATCGCCCCGCGGCTTGGTGGTCTGCTGCATCCCTGTCCCTTCGCCGGCATGACCCGGATCAGGTTCAAAGGGTCACCGCGGATTGCGGTATCTCAGCTCCCTCTTCGGAGCACCCCTCGGAACAGGGCTAATGTAGGCCTGTGAGCCCTCGTGTCAACGCGGCCTGAGGCCATTTGCACCGCCCAAATGCGGGCCTGACTTGCGGAACCCGCAGTCAGCGGCGAGCGGGCGGAAGCGGCGGCGTTAACGCTTTACCTACCTTGATTGGTGCTATGCACCCGCGCCCGCGCCGCAGGCTTTACCTAGCGTTATGCGCCGGCATGGTTCGATCCGGCCGGAAAAGCCGAGACATCCCATGAGCGTTACCACCGTCCACACCGACCAGGCCGCGCCGTCGCTGCGCGGGCTGTCTGTCTGTCTGGGTGGGGGCGGCGGTCTATGCGCTGTTCGTGCTCGCGGGCAACCGCCTGCTGATCGATCCCGACACGCTGTGGCAGATCACGGTCGGGCAATGGATCATCGATAACAGAGCCGTGCCGACAGAAGACGTCTACTCCTTCACCATGCGCGGCCAGCCGTGGATCTCGACGCAATGGCTGGCGCAGGTGATGTACGCGAAAGCGTATTCCGTTGCCGGTTGGGCCGGACCGGTCGTGCTGGCGTCCGCTGCGATCGCCGCGACCTTTGCGCTGCTGGCGCGCTTCGTCAGCCGCCGCCTCTCCGACAGCGCGACGCTGGTCTGTGTTGCCGCCGCGCTGGCGCTGACCGTGCCGCATCTCTTGGCGCGGCCGCATGTGTTGGCGTTGCCGCTCTTGGTGGCGTGGGCCGCGGCACTGATCGCCGCCGCCGATCGCCGCGAGGCGCCGTCGTTCTGGCTTTTGCCGCTGATGACGCTGTGGGCCAATCTGCATGGTGGCTTCGTGTTCGGCCTTTTGCTCACCGGCGGCCTGGCGCTCGACGCGCTTGCGAATGCCGAGGCAAGCGCGCGGAAAACGCTCTTCCTGCGCTGGTTCGCCTTTGGCCTCGCCGCCGTCGCAGCCAGCTGCATCACGCCTTACGGATGGAATGCGTTGCTCGCCTCGCAAAAGATCCTCTCGCTGGGATCGGCGCTGCAACTGATCATGGAATGGCGGGCGGCGGATTTCTCCACGGTCGGTCCGTTCGAAATCTGCCTGCTGCTCGGCATTGGGCTGGCGCTGCATCGCGGCATCACGCTGCCGCCGATGCGGATCGTGCTGCTGCTCGGCCTCGTGCATATGTCGCTGGCGCAGGGCCGGGCCGCCGAAGTTCTGGCGTTGATCGCCCCGCTGCTGCTGGCTGCGCCGCTGGCGCGGCAGATCGGCGGCGCGGAAACTTCCAGTGTGCCGGCCTCGCCGATGCGCGGTGCGCTGCTCGCGGGCCTCGCCGCCGCGCTGCTGGCGGGAACGGTGGCCTACGCTTCGGTGCATCGCTTCGAGCCGCATATGCGCGGCTCGCCGGTCGCCGCCGTCACCGAGCTGAAGAAGCTCAACCTGACGCGCGTGCTCAACGATTATGATTTCGGCGGCTTCCTGATCGCCAACGGCGTGGCGCCCTTCATCGATGGGCGTACCGAGCTCTATGGCGAAAAGTTCTTCGTCGATCACAACGCCGCCTCCGGCCTGATGGAGCCGGACAATCTGTTCCGCCTGCTCGCGCAATACGACATCGAGGCGACGCTGATGCGCACGCAGAGTGCTGCGTCGAAACTGCTCGACCGCGTCGACGGCTGGCAGAAGATCTATTCCGACGACATCGCCACGATCCATCTGCGTAAAGTTGGCGCGGTCCACGCCGTGGAGCCGGCGGTTGGCGCAAAGGCGAAATAGCGCGCTGCGCTGCGGCCCGCGTTATGCACGCTAGTGTGCCAAAACAAATCAGGAAAAATACGGACGTCAACTGCAGTGCAGCGACGAATCCGGCCGTCCCCCACAAGGATTGTCGTGCAAATGACAAAATGTGGGTCTAGGATTTCCGGCATCACAGAACGTGTGCGGGTTGCGACAAGTAGTCCGGTTCCTGACTCTTCAACCGACATCACGATTCAAAAAATCTCAGGGAGTGCGCGCTATGGCCAAAGCGAATCTTGGCTTACTTCCCCGTGGAAATCCGTGTGCGCAATGCGGCAAGCCGATTGCGTCACCCGACTGGGTGGAACAAGGGCAAGGCCGCATCTCCTATCTCTGGTCCTGCCGCGCCTGCGATTACCGCTTTGAAGCGATCGCGATTTTCGACGAGCGCCGGGCGGAACCGGAACCGCTCGCGGCCTGATCGAAGTTCCGTTTTCTGTTCTTGCATGAGCGGCGGCCGCTGTGACCATTAGCGCAGCGGCCCTTCGCCGTTCGTCGCATGTTCCATCACGGAACAAGGAACGGTTGCTGAATTCGCGTGTTCTCCCCGCATCAATTTTGAAATGAGGGAGACCATCATGATCGCCAAATATGCCATTGCCGGCGTTGCCGGTACGGCCTTGCTTGCGTCCGTCGCGTTCGCGCAATCGCCGTCGACGAGTGACAAGACGACCCAGAATTCACCGATCACCACGATGTCCGACACGTCGACCAGCCCGTCGTCGTTTCAGGGCAACTGGCGCGCCTCGAAGCTCGTCGGCCTCTCCGTCTACAACGAGAAGAACGAGAGCGTCGGCTCGATCAACGACATGCTGACCGACAAGAACGGCAAGATCACCGCCGTCGTGATCGGCGTCGGCGGCTTCCTCGGTGTCGGCGAACATCTGGTCGCCGTGCCCTTCGAGAAGGTGAAGTTCTCGACCGAGCCGGTCGCCTACACCGGCGCGTCCAATGCGCCGCCTGTTGGCCAGGGTGGCTCGCGGCCGACCTCCACCACGACCACGGGCGCCGCGACCGCGCCGGCCGCCTCCAAGCCGAACCCCTGGTGGCCGGACCACGCCATCTTCAACGCCACCAAGGACGAGCTGAAGGCGATGCCGGAGTTCAAATATTCGACCTGATCGCAGGTAGACGCGTAAGGCAGGAAACAGCCGGGCCGTAAGGTCCGGCTGTTTTCGTTGAGGTGACAATCAACGCCGCCCCTCCGCTACTTTGCATGGGGTTGTTTCTGCTGCCTACTTTGCATGGGGTTGTTCCGCGGGTTTTGGGACCGGCCTCGATGCTGCGCCGCATCCTATCAGCGCCCCCTTGCCGGTGTTAGGCTTCGCCCGCGGCGGGAGCATCCTGTGTCCTGCCCAATCACAACGGGAGGACGTTCATGGCTGATAGCGTCTACAAGATCATCGAGCTGGTCGGCACCAGCAAGGATTCCTGGGAAAAGGCGGCGGCCGTCGCTGTCGGCCGGGCCAGCAAGAGCTTGCGCGACCTCCGCGTTGCGGAAGTCGTTCAGCTCGATCTGCAGCTGGATGCCAAGGGCAAGGTGGAAGCCTACCGTGCCAAGCTGAAAGTCTCGTTCAAGTTCGAGGGGGCGTAGTTATCGCTTGTCTTTGCACCTCTCCCCGCGAGCGCGGGGAGAGGAAGCCGCTACAGCGCCGGCAGCGCGGAGATGTAGACGTTGATCGTGCCTTCGCTTTCCGCGATGACGCGCAGCGTTTTTGAATCGAAGGCGATGTCGGCGAGCTTGAGGCTTGTGATCTCCGCCGTCACCCGCACGCCATCCTCGCTCTTGCGCAGATCGTCGATCGCGGCGGCGATCTTCTTGCGCGCGTTGTCGGCAAACGGTTTCAGGTCGATGCTGGCCTTGTCCGCCAGCACGCGCTGCAGATGCGGCATGGCCGCGCGCGCGGCGGCACCGAGCAGGCCCATCGCAGCTTCCGACTCCACGGCAAGCTCGACATTGTCGAGGCGCAGCGTCTGCCGCGCGCCGTCGAGCGTCGGCACGCCCCAGATGTGGACATAGGCCTCGGCGCCGAAGCCGAAGAAGCTCTTCCTCTCCTTGGCGTAGACCAGCAGCGTGAACAGCAGCCGGTCGCCCGCGGCCGCAACGCTCGCCTTTTTCACGGTGACGTCGACGGAGCCCGAACCGTCTTCGGGGAATGTCCTGCCGGCAAACTGCGCTTCGACGATCTTGTTGATCTCGGTGAAGGGCAGGTCGATGGGAATGGCGATGTTGACGGCGCCCTTCGAGGCCGGACCGATGGTGATCGTCGCCGGGAACGGGCAGTTCGGCTTGGTTTCCGCTGGCGTGATGCGGGTCTCGGCCTCGATGCCCATGGTCAGCAACAGCGCCGAGGAATCGATGCGCGGCTGGGCTGCGATCGCCCGCGTCGGCTTCAGTTCGAGCCAGAGCGGCGGCAGGCCGGAGGCGCTCGCGCCCTGCAGTGGAATCGAGCGGCAGGCTTTTGCCCATTGCTGGCGTGCATTCTGCTCGAAGGCCGGATCGTTCTTCATTCGCGCCTGCGCTGCGGCCAGCTGCTCGGCGACCTGCTTGTCGATCACGGGCTTGACCTGCGCCGGCACGTTGATGCGCGCGCCGGCGGCGTTCAGGCTGGTGTCGCCGAGATTGACCTGGGCTGCCAGATTGGGCTCGATGCGCCAGTTGGCAGCAAGGCGCGGACGCGAGGTCACGACGACATTGCCTTTGATCTCGCCGCTGACATTGATGTTCTTGATGTTGATGCCGCCGATCTGCTTGGCGGCGTTGGCGCCGAGCAGCCCGCCGATTGCGTCGTTCACGGCGCCGGTCGCCTTCGACGACAGCGAGCCGGTGACGTTGAGCGTCCCCGTGATCGGCGTGGTCAGCGTCAGCGCGTCCTGGACCGCCGCCACGGCGATCGGCCCGCGCGAGGCGGTCCAGCCGATGTCGGCGTTCTGCAGGATCTGAGACACCGGATTTTCGGCCTTGCCGCCGAACGTGCGCGCGGTCGAACGCTCGGCGGCGTCGCGGATCGCCGTCAGCGCGACTGAAACCGGCGCCAGCACGCGCGAGGAGCGCGTGATCGGCGGCAGCGGCGGCAGTTCGGCGAGCACCGGCGCCTTGCCGCCCGCGCGCGGCGACAGCCAGTCCATGGCCTTCAGGCTGATGAAAAAGGAAACCGCCAGGACCGCGACGGCGATCAGGATCGTCTTGAGATTGAGCTCAAGCTGGAAGCGAGTGAAATTCAGCTTCGGGCGATCGAGATCGAAGTTCGGGCGCATCTTCCCCCCGGAATCGGCCGGACTTTACAGGCGGGGGCAGGGAGGCGCCAGCCGGGGGCGGGGAACGCGAGCGGCACGCGGCTCACAATAGATTGTGCCGGCGATGACCGGAAACGGTCTCCCAAAACAAAAATGGCGCCCGTCAGGGCGCCATTCTGGTTCGAGTTCAGCTGCGATCAGCGAATGGCGTTGCCGAGATCGGCGCGGCGGTCCATCGGCAGCACGATCACCTTGGTGCCGACGTGAACGCGGGAGTAGAGATCGCTCACGTCTTCATTGGTCAGGCGCAGGCAGCCGGACGACACGCGGGTGCCGATGGTGTGCGGCGCGTTGGTGCCGTGAATGCGATAGATGGTGCCGCCGAGATACATGGCGCGGGCGCCGAGCGGGTTGCCGGGGCCGCCGGCCATGTGGCGCGGCAGGTAGGGCTGGCGGGCGATCATCTCCGGCGGAGGAGTCCAATCCGGCCATTCCGCCTTCTTGACGATGGTCTGCGTGCCCGACCAGGTGAAGCCTTCGCGGCCGACGCCGATGCCGTAGCGCATCGCCTGGCCGTTGCCCATCACGAGGTAGAGATAGGTGTTCGGCGTATCGATGATGATGGTGCCGGGCGCTTCGCGGGTCGGATAGTTGACGACCTGGCGCTTCAGGCGGGCGGGCAGCTCGTACGGGCCGGCGGCATCTTCGTCATCCGGGATGGCCTGCACCGACGGCGGCGGCGCATATTGCTGCTGCTGTTGCTGCGGGAAGAAGGGGAACAGCGGCAGCGGAGCGGCTGCGGCGGAAGAGGTGAAGGCAATCGCGCCGACGGTCATTGCGCCCAAAGCGGCGGCAACCAGTCGCGCGTTCAGCTTGGCTGAATTGAACATTGTCGTCCCCTGTTATTTGCGCCCTGCGCGCCGGTCCCAGGCGCGTCGTTGGGAAAAGCAATACAGATGAACCGTTTCGGGACGTTTGCACGAAACCGCCAAAATGGTTTCGTCGGATTAACCAATTGTTTCGTCATCGCAGGCCGCGACGACACATTTCCCGCAGCTTCGCGTCGGGTTGTGGCGCGGCTCAGCGCAGGAGTTTCGGCGGTTTCTTGCCTTTTGGCGGTGCGGCAGTGGGTGCCGGACGACGCGGCACTTGCAGGCCCGGCCGGCCGGGCACTCCCGGTTGCTGCAGGCCGGGCGCGCCAGGCCGGAGCTGTCCGCCCTGTTGCGGCAGGGGCTGCGGTCCGCCCGGCTGTTGCAGGCGCGGCTGATTCACCGGCGGTTGGGCGGCTCCGCCCGGTCCGGGCTGACCGGCGGGCGTTGTGCCTTGGGCGGCGTGCCGGCCGGCAATCCACCCGGCCGCGGTGCGCCTGTCGGTGGCGCGCCTTGCGCAGGCGTACCCGCCGGCGAGCCGACCTGTCCCGGTGCGCCGGCCGGAGTCTGACCTTGCCGGCCCGGCTGACCCGGACGCTGGCCGACCCTGCTGCGGCGAGCCGGGTTGTGAGCCTGGTTGCGAGCCTTGCCGGCCGGGCGCTGCGCCCGGCTGCTGTTGCTGCTGACCCGGACGGTTTTGCTGCCCGCCTTGCCCCGGCTGTTGCTGGCCGGGCCGGAGCTGACCGGGCTGGCCGTTCGGCCGGTTCAGCCCGCCGGGTTGCTGCCCGGGCTGGCGGATCGGCCGGTTCGGATTGACGAAGTTCGGATTGGCCTGGCGGAAGGTGCGGCGCTCCTCGAACACGCCGCGGCCGACGCGTTTGCGCCGCATGCACTTGGCGGACAAAACCCTGGTCGCGCTGCATCATCTGCGGCGTGATGGTGATCGGCACCGCGGCAAAGCGCGCGCCGCCGGTGCCGGGACGAATGGCAAAGCCGCTCGCGCCCGTGCTCAAAAGACCGAGCCGCGCGCCGGCGCGGTCATTGATCTCGATGCGGCCGACGCGGCCGTCGGCATCCGGATAAAGCTTGATGTTATTGTGCGCCGGTCGTCGCCGCGCCGCCTGCCGGCACCTCGACGAGGCCCGTCGTGCCGCGGATGCCGAGCGTCGCCGTCGGCGTCGTGATCTGCATGTCGCCGGTCTTCGCGACCTGCGCGGCGACGAAGGCGACGGTGCCCTTGGCGACGTCGAACACGCCGGCGTTCTTCTTGCCGCCTTCCTCATAGACGAAATTGTCGATGGTGATCTCGGAATTGGCTTTCAGGTTGAAGGTGGTGCCGTCGCTGAAGGTGACGCCGAGCGCCGAATTCGCCGAGGTCTGCACGACGTCGTTGAGATAGATGTCGTCCTTCAGCGCCAGCGGAATCGACTTTTCGTTGCGCTTGACGCTGGCCTTGCCTGTGAGCGTCGCGACGTTGCCGATCGGCTCTTCCGCTTGCGTATCGGTGGCGGGCGCCGGCGCGGTGGGCAAAGGTTGAGCGCCCGCAGGTGTCTGGATCGGCGGCGGCGTCCGGCTGCGCCTGCGCGACCTGAACTGAATTGGACTCCGCGCGCGCGAGTCCGGCGGACGCAAGGCCAGCCAGCAGCAGAAGCGCGAATGACAGACAGCGCCGCATCACAGGGGAGATTTCCAGACCAGGCGGAGACGAAAGGAGACGTGACGGAAGGAAGGCGATTTCAGTCGGTCCCGGCTGAATGCCGGATGAATGGAATTGAAGTGTGGACCCATAAAATCTGCCGGGAGAACAATTGCAAGGACTCTCTCCGCTCCGATCGTGGCCAAATTCAGTGGCGCAGAAGCTGTACGCTCCTGCAATTCGCAGATATTGTCGCGTGCGGGGGAGCCAATCGAAGCGAGGCCCTTGATGCGGACATTCTTGTCGGCCCTTGCCATCATCGCCGTTGGCGGATTTTTCAATCAGGCCAACGCGCAAACGCAATGCCCCGAATTGACCCGGCTGCGCAGCGAGGCTGTAGGAGCCCGGAAGCCGATGGGCCGCGGCCTCATATCGAGCCACTGCGACGCACTCATACGTTCTTCAATCGCATGGCGTGCAGTGCTGCAATATGCTGATGATCACCGGGAAATGTGTGACGTTTCCGTCCGTTCACTGGCCGACTTCGAGAAATATTACGCCGAGGCCGTAAGCGCGCGCGACAACGTCTGCGCAGGCCGTCCCGCTCGGCCGTTTCCGGCGGAAATCATTCAACGTTGATATCAGCGAAACGATCGAACGCCGCGTCCCGGCAAAGAAAAGGCCTCGCGGCAAGCGCGAGGCCTTTGTCGATAGACTTGCTCGTCGTTAGCTGACCCGCTTCCAGGTCTGGCCGCCGCAGAACATGCCGCCGAAGGCGCAACCCTGGACACGCAGGCCGTTCGGGCCGCGCATCGCGATCGTCGAGTCGTAGTTGCGGCCGGAGTCCGGATCGTGAATGCGGCCGACCCACTTGCTGTCGGACGGCTTCATGTTGATCAGGATGCGTTCGTTGGTCTTGACCGCGTAGCCGCAGAGATTCTCGCCGCACTGCTCGATGCGCACATTGCCCTTGTTCTCTTCGGTCGCCCACACGCCGAGCGGCGAGTTGGCAACCTGCACCGGCGCAGCCGCGACGGGGGCGGGAGCCGGAGCGGGGGCGGGCGCAACTGCGACGGGCGCCGGAGCGGGAGTCGTATAGATCGGGGCCGGGGCCGCAGCGGAGTCCGGCGTCATGGCGCTCGCGACCGGCGGAGGCGGCGCAACCAGGTTGCTCGTCGCGGGCGCCGCGGGCGCAGCTGCAACCGGAGCAGCGGCAACCGGCGCAACCGGAGCTGCGGCAACAGGAGCGGTGGTCTGCGCCGGCGCGGTCGTGGTCTTGGCGGGCGGCGAATTGGACACGTCGTCGTCCTTGTCCTTCGAGCCGAAGCCGTTCAGATCGATATTGCCGAGCTTGCCCTTGAAGCCGGGCGCGTCGATCTGGATGCACGACAGCGAGTTGCAGCCGCGCGGCAATTCGACACGGACGCGCTGGCCGTCGATCTGGAGAGTGATGCTGCTGCCGGCGTGGGCAGCGGTGGTCGCCAAAAACAGCGCCGTGGCGGCGGCGAAAGCGAGCTTGTTCATGTGAGCCTCCTGAGGGCTTGAATTGGATGCCCGGACCCTAGGCTCAGTCGCGCCGCCCTTCAGTGACGTTCATCACAGGAAGGCTGCGCTCACGACGGGGTGATTTGAATCACAGTCAAACGGCGCGGTTCCCGGCAGAGTTCCGTCATTGCTCGGGGAGGCTCCGATGAAACGACTATGCGGTCTCTTGGTGCTGTTGCTGGTGAGCTCGTCCGCGGACGCGGGCACGATCTCGTTTTCGGTCGGCGGTCATCGCGTCCGCATCGAGGCGCCGCGCGGCTGCAGCTCGTCGTCCTGCGCCTCGATCTCGATTCCCGGCGTCTACGAATCGCGGAAGAAGAGCGATGACGACACGCGCGATGTCGCCGCCTCGCCGCCACCGGCGCCGGCTGCACCTCCCGTGCAGGCCGCGCCGCCTCCACCACCTCCCGTCCCCGCACCACCTCCGGTTCAGCAGACGGCCCCGCCGGCATCGAGGCCGGTTATTGCGAGTGCACCGCAGCCTGCGCCACCGGCCGTCGGGTTCGCGACCGCTCCGCAGCCGACGCAAGTCGCCGTCTACAAGCCTGCCGCCGTAGCGACGCAGGAAGTTGCGCCGCCGCTTCCGCCGGTGCCGCAACTGCAGCCTCAACCGGCAACCGTTGTTACACCGAACTGTACGACGCCACCCGCCGCCGCGCCCGATGACGGTGTGCGGCAGGCGCCGGCGACATCTCTGTCAACGCTGAAGGTTCGGCACGAGGAGGATACCGGCGACTCACCGCTCGGCGACTGGCAGACCGAGGGCCGCGGCATGGTGCGCATTGCCGAATGCGGCCGCGCGCTGTGCGGCTATGCGATCAAGGAAGGCGACACCGAGAACGGCGAAGCCATCCTGATCAACATGAAAGAGAAATCGGATCTGAAGTGGAGCGGCAGCGTCTACAGCAAGGACTCCGGCGACACCTATTACGGCACGATGCGCCTGAAGGGGCCGAACACGCTGCATGTCGAGGCCTGCGCCTTCAGCCGCTTCTACTGCAACGGCAACAACTGGACGCGCCTCGCAAAACCCGAGCGCATGATCACCTCGCGCCAGGTCACGCAGGAGCCCCGCAGCTGATTCAAGACATGAAAAAGCCCGGCGGTAGCAGCCCCGCCGGGCCATTGGATCCAAGCCTATTTGTCCAGGTTGGACTGGGAGCTAGAACACGCCGAGCACGATGGCGCCGACGAATGCGAAGGCGACATACGCGGTAACAACGCTCAGTCTGCTGACGAAAGTCATGGAGACGACCTCCTGGTTCACGTCGTGCCCGCAATTAACGTTCAAGGCTAGCAAGGCGTTCCCGGCCGAAAAAGTCAGCTTTCCTGTCCGTTGCCCGTATTCCACAGGCGGAACCGGCCTCGAGTCGTGGTTAAAGACACGTGAAATCAACGCGTTGATGAGTCCTTAAATAAATTCGCCGAACTTGCGCGGATGACGCGTGGAGTTCGTTTGTATCTCGTCGGCTCCGTTGTCCTTGTTTCGCTGGCAGGCTGCGGCCGTGGGTTTTTCCAGGCCGAGCGGGAACCATGGCGGGCCGAGGCGGAAGTCGCATGCCTGAAATCCGGCGCGGTGAAGGAAGGCCCCGACCGGGTGCGGGTCGAGCCGATCTCCGGCCCCGGGCATGTGCGGTGCGGAATACCCGCTGAAGGTCGCCGCGCTCGGCGAAGGCTCCAGCGCTTTCGGCTTTGCCGACGATCTGCGGCCGCCGGCATCGATCGGCAATCAGCCGCGCTGGCCGGCCGCGCAGCCGCAAGCTGCGCAGCCTCAGGCCGCGCCGCAGAACTATCCGCCCGCGCAAAACTATCCGAGTACGTATTCGAACAGCGCGGTGCGGCAGCCGAACTACGGCGCGCCGCATGCGCCGATCTCGCTCGCGCCGCCGGGCGTCGCACAACCGGATGAGAGACGATCTTCCCGCGGAAGGCGACGCCGCTCGCGTGCGCCTTACGCGAATGCGCCGTCTTATCCGCCGCGCCGTTCCGCGCCCTACTCGGAGCGGCAGGACTCTGCCGGCGCTCGGTCCTTCGCGCGGCAATCCCGTCGGCGCGGTCGGCCCGGTGTCGGTGAAGCCGGCGGCGACGCTGGCGTGCCCGATCGTCTCGATGCTCGACCGCTGGTTTGCCGAGTCGGTGCAGCCGGCGGCACAGCGCTGGTTCGGCGTGCGCGTGGTCGAGATCAAGCAGATCTCCGCCTATTCATGCCGCGGCATGAACGGCAATCCGCATGCGCATATTTCCGAGCATGCCTTCGGCAACGCGCTCGACATCGCCGCCTTCACGCTCGCCGACGGACGGCGCATCACGGTGAAGACCGGCTGGCACGGCATGCCGGAAGAGCAGGGATTTTTGCGCGACGTCCAGGGCGGGGCCTGCCAGATGTTCAACACGGTGCTGGCGCCGGGCTCCAACCCGCAACATGCCGATCATTTTCATGTCGACCTGATGCGGCGCTCGAGCGGCCGCATCATCTGCCAGCCTGCCGCCGTTTCCGGCGAGCAGGTCGCCGCGCGCGCGGGCAACCGCAACCCCTACGCCTCGCGCGAATCCTGGATCACCGGATCGCTCGGCGGCCGCAAGTCCGTCTCCTCGCGCAAGGCGAAGGTCAACGAGGAAGACGAATTCTCGGACGATTGAGCTATGCCGCCATCTGCGTCAGCAGATCGCGCACCAGTCCGTTGAGCAGTTCCAGCTTGTAACCGGTCATCGGCAGTGGCTTGGCGCCATCGGTGACGAGCTTGGCCGCATTGGCGATAGTCGCCTCCGTCGGCGGGCGCCCTTCGAGCACAGCTTCGGACGCTCTCAGGCGCAGCGGCCTCGCAGCGATGCCGCCGGCCGCGATGCGCACTGATCTGAATGCGCCATCCGCGATCACGGCGCGCGCGCACACTTCCACCAGCGGCCACTCGGCATAGCTGCGGCTGATCGCGCGCTTGTAGTGCGCACGCTCGCCGGCAGCGGCGCGGGCAGCGCGATGCTGCGGATGGATTCGCCAGCCTGCAGCGCGTGATCGGCGCGGCCGTCGGAGCCGTCGCCAAGCAGCTCGCCGATCGAAAGCTTTTGGCGGCGATCGGTGGCTGATGACGGCATCATAGGCCAGCAGCGCCGCCGCCATCGACGAGGGATGCGGCGCGACGCAGGGGCCGAGATCGAAGGCGACGCTGTAGAGATGATTGCCCGCGCGCGCCGGGCAATCGCTGCCGCCCTTCTTCAGACAGGCGATATGCGGATTGCGAAAGTACCAGCAGCGCGAACGCTGCGCGAGATTGCCGCCGATGGTGGCGAGATGGCGGATCTGCGGCGTGGCAAGACCGAGCGCGGTGGCGGCAATGCCGGGATAGGCGTCCTTGATCCGCTTGTCCGCGGCGATGGTCTCGATCGTCGCAAACGCGCCGATGGTGGCGGCGCCATCGGCGCCCCAGATGATGCCGTCATCGCCGGGCAGCACGAGATCGATCACCGGGCCTTTCGACACGCCGCTGCGGCGGCGCTCGGAGAGATCGGTGCCGGCGGCGCGGAATTCAGGCGTTGCGGTCATGGTGGCGGCTCATGCGGCGCTCCTGGTGTTGAGGGCGGCGACAATGCGCGCCGGACTGATCGGCGTTTCCGTGAGGCGGATGCCGATGGCGTTGCAAATGGCGTTGGCAATCGCCGGCGAGGTCGGCACGGTCGCGACCTCGCCGATGCCGACGCTGCCGCCCATCACATGATCGAAACCGGCCTCGTCGAAATGCACGTCGATCTCGGGCGTGTCGGCGATCCCCGGGATGCGGTAGTCCTCCATGCCCGTGGTCAGCACGTGGCCGCTGTTGGCATCGGTCTCGCGCGCTTCATAGAGCGCGTAGCCGATGCCCTGGATCACCGAGCCCGCCGCCTGGCTGCGCGCCAGCGCCGGCGCTGCGATCTTGCCGACCGCAATGCCGGTGTGCACGTTGAGCACGCGGACATGGCCGAGCCAGGTGTCGACCTCGACCTCGATGACCTGCACCGAGCTCGGCACGCCGGCGCCGATCGCGAGGTTGGAGAAGCGCCGCATCATCCAGCCGAAGATGATGCCGATGAAGCCGGCGTCCCGCAGCGGCGAGCGCACGTCTGACGATGCGGGCTTGCTGTCTTCGGGGCGCACGCCTGACGCGGAGAGATCGGGCGAGGCGGCGAGCAATTCGCGCCACGGCGCGTTCGAGCCCGGCGCCGGCATCCGCTTGGCGCTGCGCTCGATCGCGGCCTTGAGTTTTTGCACGGCGAGCAAGGTCGGCGGGATCACGGATGCGGTGACGCGGCTGCCGCCGGCGCCCGGGCCTTCCGGCAGATGGGAATCGCCGATCCGCACGTCCACCTCATGCGGCTCGAGCCCGAATTCCTTCGCCACCGTGTTGGCGATGACGGTGCGGGCGCCCTGGCCGATGTCCTGCGTCGATGAGCTCGCGATCAGGCGGCCGCCTTTGACCGCGACCTCGATGCTGGAGCCGGGCTGCCAGATATAGAGCCAGTAGCCGCTGGCGACGCCGACGCCGCGGCGATAGCGGCCGGTCTGCGCAGCCGCGGTCTTGCGGTTGCGCCAGACGTCGAGACCCGCGGCCCAGTCGTAGAGCCGCCGCCGGTTGGGATTGGTGTCCCAGCGCTTGCGCAGCGCGATCGGATCGACCTTCATGCGCAGCGCCGCCTCATCGACGGCCTGCTCCAGCGCGAACGCCATCGGCGGGCCGCCGGGACCGCGGAACGGCGCACCGGGCGGCAGATTGCTGATGACGTCGAAATCGGCGAGGTCTTTGGCTTCGGCCGGATAGATCAGCCGCGCGAGCCCCGCGAGCGTCGAGTTGGTCGCAGCACCCGTGTCGGCATGGGCGTTGAATGTCAGCGCCTTCAGCGCGCCATCGGCCGACGGCAGCAGCGCGATCTTCATTTCGGCCGCCGGCCGGTAGCCGGTGACGGACAGTTCTTCGTGGCGGTCGAACACGACGCGCACCGGCGCCTTGGCGGCGCGCGCGAGCTCGATCGCCGCGATCGTCTCGACGCCAAAGCTCGCCTTGGAGCCGAAACCGCCGCCGACGTGATCGGCGATGACGCGCACCTTGTCGTGCGGCATGGCAAAGCGCTTGGCGATCAGCTCCGCGAGATGGAACACCGCCTGGGTCGACACATGCACGGTGAGGCTGTCGCCGTCGAAGCGGGCCACGGCGGCATGCGGTTCGAGACAGGAGTGCTGCTGCGTGGCGGTGCGGAACGTCGCCTCGACCAGCAGCGGATCGCGCGTCTCGCGCGCGCCGCCGATCCAGTTCCGCGCCTTCTTGGCCTTTTGCGAGAACGCTGCCGACGGCCCGCGCAGATTGCCGTTCCACGGCGCCGGTCCGCCGGCGCCTTCGGAAACGTTGCCGGCCTTCTTGCGGCTCGCCTTGTCGAACACGACCGGCGCATCGGGCTTGCGCGCATCGTCGAGCCCGATCACCGCCGGCATCCTCTCGCTCGACAGCTTGATGGCCTCGATGGCGGCAAGCGCGGTCTTGCGGTCGGTGGCCGCGACCGCGGCGATCGGCGCGCCGACGAAGCGCACCATGCCGTCCTCGCCGAGCAGCGAGACGACAGCGGCAACATCAGGCATGGCGCGCGCCGGTGCGAGATCGAGATCGGTGATCTTCGCATGCGCCAGGTTGGAGCGCAGGATGACGCCTTCGAGCTGGCCGTCATGCCTGATGTCGACGGTGTATTTGGCCGCTCCCGTCACCTTGGCGCCGGCCTCGACGCGCGGCGGCAAGACATCCTTGCCGTCGAACTGTCCGGCGCAGGCGGCGGCCACCGCATTGAAGATGCCTTCATAGGCGCCGCAGCGGCAGAGATGGCCCGACAGCGCCGCGCCGATCTCCTCGCGCGACGGCGCGGTCGTGCCGTTCGCAGCGCGCCAGCGATCGCAAAAGGCGGTGGCCTCGACGATGAAGCCCGGCGTGCAGAAGCCGCATTGCAGGGCGTCGTGCGCCATGAAGGCTTTTTGAATCGGATGCAGGCCGGCGGCCGCGATGCCCTCGACCGTGGTCACGGATTTTCCGGCCGCGGCATGCGCGGGCAGCAGGCAGCTCGCCACCGGCGCGCCGTCGAGCAGCACGGTGCAGGCGCCGCAGACGCCCGAGCCGCACACGAGTTTGGTGCCGGTGAGATCGAGCTTGTCCCTGATCACATCGACCAGAAGCGCGTCGCGATCGTCCGGCAACGCGGCGGATTTGCCGTTGATCGTCATGGTGCTCATTTACGGGCTCCTGCTTTGCGGCGGACGGGACGGGCGGATGAGGTAGTCTTCTTCGTCTTCGATGGCGCGACGGCGCCCGCGATCAGCGTGCGCAGCATCGCCTCGGCGTCGCGCAGAAAGGCGTCGGCCGGGCGCATCGAGGGATAGGCGGATTTGGTGCCGGTGACGGCCAGTTCGACATAGCGCGCGAGTTTCGCCGGCGGTCATGCCGGGCGCGAGCGCCAGCCTCTCGCGTTTGACGGTGCGCGCGATGGTCGCGGCCACCTGCGCGTCATGCAGCGCGGCGTAATGCTGATAGAGATCGCGCGCATGGATCAGATGTTCCGAGAACAGCTCGTCGACATGCGGCGAGCCGTCGAAGGAGGCGACGAACGCCTTCAGCCGTGCGGCAACCTGTGCGATGACGATGTCGGCGAGCGATCCGCCCGCGGCCTCGACCCGTTCCGCCGCCGCTGCGCCGTCGGCGAGCGCGCCGTCATGCACGCGCTCGATCACGGCGCGGAACAGCGCTTCCTTGGACTTGAAGTGATGATAGAGCGCCTGCCGCGTCAGGCCGGCCGCCTCCGCGGTCTCCTCGATCGAGGAACGGCGAAAGCCGTGGCGGCGGAACACCGTCATCGCGGCTTCCAGGATGCGGTCGCGCGGGCGGTCATTTGTCGCTTTTGACACTTTGGGTCAAAACGTCAAATCACGGTTTTGCTACGGAAATGGATCGGCGGCGCCGCGGGCTGGTTCTGTTGCCGCATCAATCCCTTGCGCAATATGCCGCAAGCGGCGCTTACTCACTTCGCCCGATACGCCGCCAGAAACATCCGCACCGCGCTCTCCGCCACCTCGTGGATGCGCGCAGGGGAGGGCGCCGGTGAAGCCTGGAAGACGAAGGGCAGGAACAGCTCGGCCTGGCACATCATCATGAATTGCGAGGCGGCGAGGCGGCAGTCTGGATATTGCGAGGTTGCCTTGCCCGACATGCGCCTCGAGATAGGCGGCGAGGCGGGTGATGCTCAGATCCAGGACGTTCTCGTAATAGCGGCGGCCGACTTCGGGCATCCGCTCGGCAATCGCCATCACGGTGCGGATCGCCGATCCCCCGCCGGGACGGCACAGCACCGTGATGTAGGCGCGGCCGAATTCGCGCAGCGTGGTCTCCGGGTCGCGCGCAGGATCGAAATTGAAGGCGGTCCTGCCCTGTTCGATCTGTTCCTCCTCGAGGATCGCCTCGAACAGGCGGTACTTGTCGGCGAAGTACACATAGAGCGTGCCCTTGGAGACGCCGCAGGCACGCGCGATCTCGCCCATGCTGGCGCCGTCAAAGCCGAGATCCATGAACACCTTGCGCGCACCATCGAGAATCTGGCGGCGCTTGGCGCTCTCCTCCTCGCCAGAAGTCGGATGCGGGTTTGGCTGAGCTGCAACCATTGGTTTAGCTTCCCCGGAAAGATTCCGCAGCCGCGGCGGGCATGGAACGGGTTTTGGCCTTATGTTCCATCCCGACGGAATATATCTTGACCGAACCGTTCGGTCAATTATAATTTGAGCTTTAGTGCTGGCAAGGCCGGGTTAGGCTTTGGCCGCGCCGTGACGTTTGCAGGGGAGGCCGCAATGGCCGCGACGAGAGACCAGGCCGCCCGCGCGATTCGGCCCGACGCCGAGACCGCGGACGCTCCCGCGCGCGAAGCCGCCGGCCCGTCTCCATCCGGCCCGTCTTCCGCTCTTGGCGAACAGCTTCGCAGTCACGTTGCCGACGAGACCAAGCGCATCCCGGAGACACCCGCCGCGCCAGCGAAGCCGGCCGGCGCACCGTCGGCGCCACAGGCCGCCGCCGCGCCGAAATCCGGCAAGCGCAAGTTCGTCGCGATGGGCATTATCGGGTTGCTCGCGCTCGCGGCCGCCAGCTACGCCGTCTATTACGTCTTCATCGGCCGCTTCTACGTCTCGACCGACGATGCCTATGTGCGCGCCAACAACACCATGCTGGGCGCGCGCGTGGCCGGCCACATCACGGCGGTCGCGCCGGGCGACAATTCCATCGTGAAGAAGGGCGACGTCATCTTCCGCATCGACGACGGCGACTACCGTATCGCGGTGGATTCCGCGCGCACCAAGATCGCGACCCAGCAGGCGACCATCGACCGCATCGGCCGCCAGATCACCGCGCTGGAGAGCGCGGTCGAACAGTCCAAGGCGCAGCTGGTCTCGGCGGAAGCCGCGCTGAAGCGCGCCGGGCTCGACTTCGAGCGCCAGCAGGCGCTCTCCACCAAGGGCTTTGCCTCGCGCGCCACCTTTGAAGTGTCCGAAGCCACCCGCGACCAGGGCGCTGCGGCAGTGCGATCCTCGCAGGCCGCCTATGACGCCGCGCGCGACAATGTCGAGGTCACCAAGGCGCAGCAGAACGAGGCGCGCGCGCAGCTCGCGGAATTGCAGACCGCGTTGGCCAAGGCCGAGCGCGATCTCGACTTCACCTTTGTGCGTGCTCCCGTCGACGGCACCTTCTCCAATCGCCTCGTCAATGTCGGCGACATGATCCAGGCCGGCCAGCGGCTCGGCAATGTCGTGCCGCTCGACGAGGTCTATATCGACGCCAACTACAAGGAGACGCAGCTCAAGCGTATCCGACCCGGCCAGCCGGTGACGATCAAGGTCGACGCCTACGGCTTCCGCAAGTTCAAGGGCACCGTCGACAGCATTGCGGCGGGCGCGGGCTCGGTGTTCACGCTGCTGCCGCCCGACAACGCCACCGGCAATTTCACCAAGATCGTGCAGCGCATTCCCGTGCGCATCCGCGTGCCGAAGGACGTGGCGAAGCAGAATCTGCTGCGCGCCGGCATGTCGGTGTACACCACGGTCGATACCCGCGAGGGCGCGCATGACGCCGACGACGAGACCGACCTCGATTCGCCCGGGATGACGCATCCGAAGTAGGCGCATGATCCCGAAAAGTGGGAACCGGTTTTCGGACAAGATCATGCGCAAAAATAGCTTCGAAGGTTTCCGCAGACCATGGCTGACGCCACCACTGCACCGCCTGGAATGATGAACCCCGCGATGGCGTCCGAACGGATTCCGCCGAAGCGGCTGCTCTGCTTCCTCATCATGGTGTTCGGGATGTTCATGTCCATCCTGGACATCCAGATCGTCTCGGCTTCGCTGAACGAGATCCAGGCCGGCCTTTCGGCGAGCCAGAGCGAAGTGTCGTGGGTGCAGACCTCGTATTTGATCGCCGAGGTGATCGCGATTCCGCTGTCGGGCTTCATGTCGCGCGCGCTCGGCACGCGGCTGCTGTTTGCGATCTCGGCGTCCGGCTTCACCATCGCGAGCTTCTTCTGCGGCTTCGCCTCGACGCTGGAGCAGATGATCATCTGGCGCGCGATCCAGGGATTTCTCGGCGCCGGCATGATCCCGACCGTGTTCGCCTCCGCCTATTCGGTGTTTCCGCGCAGCAAGTTCTACATCGTCGGCCCGATCATCGGGCTTGTGGCGACACTCGCGCCGACGATCGGACCTACGGTCGGCGGCATCATCACCGACTGGATGTCGTGGCACTGGCTGTTCTTCATCAATATCGTGCCCGGCATCGGCATCACCCTCGGCGTGCTGATCCTGTGCGATTTCGACAAGCCCGAGTTCAAGCTGCTCGAGCATTTCGACTGGTGGGGCCTGCTGTTCATGGGGCTCTTCCTCGGCACGCTGGAATATGTGCTGGAGGAGGGGCCGCGCTATGAATGGCTGCAGGACACCTCGATCGCGGTCTGCGCCGCGATCTGCGCGATTTCGGCCATCGCCTTCTTCTGGCGCGTGTTCACGGCGCGGGAGCCGATCGTCGACCTCACCACCTTCGCCGACCGCAATTTCGGCATCGGCTGCCTGATTGCGCTGTTCATCGGCGTCGGTCTCTACGGTCTGACCTACATGTATCCGCGTTATCTCGCCGAGGTGCGCGGCTACAGCGCGCTGATGATCGGCGAGACCATGTTCGTCTCCGGCGCCGCCATGTTCCTGGTCGCGCCGATCATCGGGCGGTTGATGACGATCATCGACATGCGCCTGCTGATCGCGTTCGGCCTGATCGTGTTCGCGATCGGCTCGTACCAGATGACCTGGATCACCAAGGATTACGACTTCTACGAGCTGCTGCTGCCGCAGATCCTGCGCGGCATCGGCATGATGTGCGCGATGGTGCCGACCAACACGATCGCGATCGGCACCTTGCCGCCGGAGCGGTTGAAAAATGCCTCGGCCCTGTTCAACCTGATGCGCAATCTCGGCGGCGCCATCGGGCTTGCCGTCATCAACCAGGTGCTGAATGAGCGCACCGACCTGCACATCGCGCGGCTGCAGGAGCGGGTGAACTGGGGCAACGCCACCGCGACCGAGACGCTCACCATGCTGACGCAGAAGATGCAGGGCATGGGCGACGCGGCGATGATGGCGATGAAGCAGCTGTCGCAGATCGTGCACCGCCAGGCCGCCGTGATGGGTTACGGCGACGCCTTCTTCCTGCTGACGATCTTCTACATCTGCCTCAGTGTGCTGGTGCTGCTGATGAAGAAGCCGCCGGCATTGGCCGCGGGCGGTGGGCCGGGACATTAGGAGGACGTTGTTCCCGGTCACTTCAATGCAATGAGCTGGCGATCCATCAGACGTTTGAGCAGCGGCGCAGCACCGCAACGCGGCGGCACGCCCTCGGGATCGAAGTCATGATCGTTACCGTAATATCCCTTGGTGTAGTACGACGTGCAGTTCCATAGAAATGGACTGTTGATTTGGTGGTTTCTGCGATATCCAAATCCGTTGTATCTCTCCATGAAATACAGGATTTGCGTAGTACTCCAGTCCTGTATTGCCGCGGAGCCCCTCATCTGGAGCGCGTCCGAAGCGCTATCCTCCCAGGCAAAAGGCGGTTCCCCCTGCGTGGGTCGTCCGGCAGGCACCTTGATCGTTCGAGCCGTCAGGGGATCGCCGTTGTGAAGGTGCGCCCCGAAGTCAAAATCGGCTTCCTCATAGTGAATGATGCCGACGACGAACCACGGGGCGCCTGTTTTCCTTTCAACTTCTGAATATCGAGCCTTGCTCGCGACGATCTTGTCAACGATGGGATCAATTCTCTTGGTCGCCTCGACCAATTTGACGCTGCTGAACATCTGGTCGTATTCGGGCGCAAGGGCGGAAAGACTCGACGAAACGGTTGGCGTGGGAATCCGCTCTCCCCGCGCGATCAACCGGTTGAGGTCATCCTTGTTGAATTTGACCGGCGAAACGCCGTCGAGCAGCTGCCATGACCACTTGGTCAATTCCTGAGGAACATCCTTTTCCGTGGATGTCAGGATGTCTTTGGCGATCTTCACGTATTCCAGCGAGATCTTGTCTTT
This sequence comes from uncultured Alphaproteobacteria bacterium, assembly GCA_963726865.1. GTDB lineage: Bacteria > Pseudomonadota > Alphaproteobacteria > Rhizobiales > Xanthobacteraceae > Bradyrhizobium. The sequence goes on from CAVSEE010000028.1 coordinate 300,111, forward strand.
GTCGACCGCCCTTTGCTGTTCTTGCTGAACGATCGCGGCCCGCTCCTTGTCGTGCTCGACCGTGGTCTGGATGATCCAGCCGCCAACTCCGACGATAACGGGAACTGCCGCCGTCGCGAAGATTTTCGCGACCTGCTCGGTCTTGTCGAGGAACGTTGGTTGTTCTTTGCCGCTCTGGCCAGGAGCTTGCGTCATGTCTTGCCCCAAATCGGGTAGCGCAGTTGCAAATCCCGTTTTCAACAATCAGAGAGTATGCTGTGGCGCGGCGCTCAAGTCCAGCGGCCTCAAGCGATGTACCCTCAATCCGCCTCGAACGCCTGGCTGTAGTCCTGCTTCAGCGCTGGATCCTGCTCGCTCTTCTGCAGCACGCAGTTGCCGACCACGAGCACGTCGAGCTCGTTGCCCATGAAGCAGCGGAAGGCGTCTTCCGGCGTGCAGACGATCGGCTCGCCGCGCACGTTGAAGCTGGTGTTGACCAGCACCGGACAGCCGGTCAGCTGCCTTGAAGCGGCCGAGCAGGCGGTGGAACAGCGGATTGGTGTCGGCGTGCACGGTCTGGATGCGGGCGGAATAGTCGACATGCGTCACCGCCGGAATTTCCGAGCGCGACACATTGAGCTTGTCGATGCCGAACAGCGCCTGCTCCTCCGCGCGTCATCGCGCGGCGGCGGTCTTCGCGTCACATCGGCGACGATCAGCATGTAGGGGCTGTCGGATTCGAGCTCGAACCAGTCGGCGACGTCCTCGCGCAGCACCGCCGGCGCGAAGGGCCGGAAACTCTCGCGATACTTGACCTTGAGATTGAGGTTCTTCTGCATCGCGGGCGAGCGCGGATCGCCGAGGATCGAGCGCGCGCCGAGCGAGCGCGGGCCGAACTCCATGCGGCCCTGGAACCAGCCGACGGCCTGTTGGTCGGCCAGCGCCTGCGCGGTGGCGTCGATCATCGCGGCTTCGTCGAGCACGGTGAAGCGCGCGCCGCGCGTCAGCCGCTGCTCGATGTCGGCTTGCGCGAAGCTCGGCCCGAGATAGGCGCCGGCCATGCCGTCGCCGCCGTTGCTGCGTGCGCGGCTTGTCCGGCAAAGCCGTGATAGGCGGCGAGCGCCGCGCCCACCGCGCCGCCGGCGTCGCCCGCCGCCGGCTGGATCCAGATGTTCTCGAAATGGCCGTCGCGCAGCACCTTGCCGTTGGCGACGCAATTGAGCGCCACGCCGCCGGCAAGACACAGATTGCGCGACGCCGGTCTGCTTGGCGAGGCTGCGCGTCAGCCGCAGCACCGCCTCGTCCAGCACCGCCTGGATCGAGGCCGCGACATCCATGTGGAACGGCGTCAGCAATTGATCCGGCGTGCGCACCGGCTCGCCGAACAGTTCGGCGAACCGCTCGTTGGTCATGGTGAGGCCGGTGCAATAATCGAAATAGGACATGATCGAGCCGGAACGAGCCGTCCGGCTTCAGATCGATCAGATTGTCGAGAATGAGTTTTGCGTATTTCGGCTCGCCATAGGGCGCGAGCCCCATCACCTTGTATTCGCCGGAGTTGACCTTGAAGCCGGTGTAGTAGGTGAAGGCCGAATAGAGCAGGCCGAGCGAATGCGGGAAATGGATCTCCTGGAAGATCTCCAGCTTGTTGCCGTCGCCGACCGCAGCCGACGTCGTCGCCCATTCGCCGACGCCGTCCATGGTCAGCACGACCGCGTTCTCAAACGGCGAGGGATAGAACGCCGACGCCGCGTGGCTGAGATGATGCTCGCAGAACAACAGCCTGGTGCGGTCGAACTCGGGCGCGAACTTCTTCAGCTCATCCGTGAGCAGGCTCTTCTGGAACAGCTTTTCCTTCAGCCACAGCGGGATCGCCATCTGGAACGAACGAAAGCCGCGCGGCGCGAGCGCGATATAGGTTTCCAGCAGCCGCTCGAATTTCAGGAACGGCTTGTCGTAGAACACGACATGATCGAGCGTCGTCGAGCGTGACGCCGGCTTCGTCCAGGCAATAAGCGATGGCGTTGTGCGGAAACGACGGGTCGTGCTTCTTGCGCGTGAAGCGCTCCTCCTGCGCGGCGGCGACGATGCGGCCGTCCTCGACCAGCGCCGCGGCGCTGTCGTGATAGAAGGCGGAGATGCCGAGGACGCGCATCGGCTGCGCGCGCTCAGAACAGCGTGTAGATGAATGGCGCGACCGCCGAGCCCTTGGTCAGCACCACCAGGCCGCCGAACACCACCATCATGATCAGGATCGGCAGCAGCCAGAATTTCTTGCGCACGCGCATGAAGCGCCAAAGTTCGTTCAGAAAATCCATCTCGTGCTCTCTAGAACTGATCTTTCATCGTCTCGGGCGCGGGCCCCGGCGGGGCGCGCACGATCCAGTAGCTGGCGGCGTCCGGCTCGCGCTTCAGCCGCAGCAGGTCCTTGCCCATGCGCGCGCATGATCAGTCCGGTCGGCAGCACCGTGCCGTAGAACAAGAGCGCCATGATCACGGGATTGACGACCTTGTGCAGCAGCAGGCCGAACTTCATCCAGATGCGGTTGAGCGGATTGAGCAGCGCCGGCCGCAGCAGGGCGGCGACCACGAAGATGGAGGCCAGCGTCGCCGTCCACGGCCATATCCGCCCGGCATGCCAGACGTTTAGCGCCGACACCACCGCGAAGGCGCCGGCCATGACCAGCCCGAACGTGCGATCGGAGCCGACGACGATCTCTTCGTCGCGGGAAAAGTTCTCATGGGTGGATTGGTCGCGGCCGGCCATTCGAGTGCTTTACCAGGAGGGGAGGCTTCATTCCGGCACCTTTTAGGGGTTGTGAACGGGCCGCGAAAGCCGAAAAAGCATCTGTTCCCGGCACTTGCGGGCACGGAATCGAAATGGAGCTCCGGCCGTTGCAATTTCGCCATGATGGTTTTATAAGCTACGTGTTGTAGCACTCGAACCGGGAGGGATTTGCATGTTTAAGCTGATTTCGCAGATCGACCGCCCGTATTCGGTACTTACATCTTCAGTACTTATGTCGGGCGACCGCGCTTCCTGAGCGCCATTTTCACCGACCCCGATCGGGCCTGACGTCCCGATCTCCCAAGCTTCCCAACGAGTTATCGATTTAAACGACGCATGCGTCCGGCCCGTTGCCGCCCGTCGCGTCCCACATTGGAGCCGGCCTGTCGCCCAGAGCGCAGCCGGATGACGCCATGACCGCCGAGCGCGCCAAGAGAAAAGACCGTCCCGCCGCCATCCGCGTGGTGATTCCCTTCGTGTTCCGCCACTGGCTGGAGCAGCCGCGCCGCGCCGCCACGGTGGCCGGTGGCCTGCTGGGCGCGACCGTGGCGGATCTCTTCATGCCGGTGTTTTCCGGCCATCTCGTCGACGCGCTGACCCGCGGCGCCGACGGATGCCGGTGCGCGCCATGCAGCGTTCGCGGCCTTCGGCGGCATCGTGGCGCTGGGCCTGACCTCGATGGTCCTGCGCCTGATCGGCTTGCAGGCGATCGTGCCGTTCACGCTGCAGATCATGTCCGACGTGGCGCGCGATGCCTTCATGCGGGTGCAGCGCTTCTCCACCGACTGGCACGCCAACTCCTTTGCCGGCTCGACCGTGCGCAAGATCACGCGCGGCATGTGGGCGCTCGACCTGCTCAACGACACCATATTGATGGCGTTGGCGCCGTCGTTCACGGTGCTGGTGGGCTCGATGATCCTGCTCGGACTGCACTGGCCGCAGCTGGGCCTCGTGATCCTGGTCGGCACCATCGTCTATGTCTCGATGACGCTGGCCTTCTCGGTCCGTTACATCGCGCCGGCCGCGCGCGTCTCCAACGCCTGGGACACCAAGGTCGGCGGCACGCTGGCGGACGCCATGACCTGCAACGCGGTGGTGAAATCCTTCGGCGCGGAGGCGCGCGAGGATGACAGGCTCGAAGGCGTCATCGCGCGCTGGCGTGCGCGGGTGCGGCGGACCTGGTACCGCTACAACTACACGTCAACCGCGCAGCTCTCGGTGCTGCTGTGCTTCCGCGCGTCCGTGATCGGCGGCGCGATCCTGCTGTGGATCGCGGGCCGGCGACGCCGGGCGACGTCACCTATGTGCTGACCAGCTACTACATCATCCACGCCTACCTGCGCGACGTCGGCATGCACATCAACAATTTGCAGCGCTCGGTCAACGACATGGAAGAGCTGGTGGCGATCCATGACGAGCCGATCGGCATTGCCGATGCGGATGACGCACAGCCGATCAACATCGAGGGCGGACGCATTGTGTTCGACAACGTCACGTTCCTCTACGGCGGCCATGTTGCGCCGCTGTATGACGGACTGTCGGTCGACATCCGCGCCGGCGAGCGGGTCGGCCTGGTCGGACGCTCCGGCTCCGGCAAGACGACCTTCGTCAAGCTGGTGCAGCGGCTCTACGACGTCTCCGGCGGCCGCATCCTGATCGACGGTCAGGACATCGCGAAGGCGACGCAGCAATCGCTGCGCAGCCAGATCGCGATCGTGCAGCAGGACCCGATCCTGTTCCACCGCTCGCTGGCGGAGAACATCGCCTATGGCAGGCCCGGCGCCGGCATGGCGGCGATCGAGCAGGCGGCGCGGCTCGCGAACGCGCACGACTTCATCCAGCGGCTGCCGAAAGGTTACGGCACGCTGGTGGGCGAGCGCGGCGTCAAGCTGTCGGGCGGCGAGCGGCAGCGCGTGGCGCTGGCGCGCGCGTTCCTGGCGGACGCACCGGTGCTGATCCTGGACGAGGCGACATCGAGCCTCGATTCGGAATCGGAAGGCCTGATCCAGCAGGCGATGGTGCGGCTGATGAAGGGGCGCACCTCGATCGTGATCGCGCACCGGCTGTCGACGGTGCGCAGCATGGATCGCATCCTGGTGTTCGACCGTGGCGAGATCGTCGAGCAGGGCACGCATGCTTCGCTGACGGCACGCTCCGGTGGCATCTATCGCGGCCTGTTCGAGCGGCAGGCCACGGAGTTCATCTCGGCGGCGGAATGAATTGTGGGGCGTGGCTGACGGCGGATATCCCGCCAGCCACGCGCCGGAAATGGATTTTGGGGAAATGAAAGACCTGACGCGCGGCTCCATTGTGAGCCACATCCTGAACATGGCGCCGCCGATCGTCGCCGGCATGGTCACCATCATGATCTGCCAGCTGGTCGATCTGTATTTTGTCGCGGGGCTTGGCGAAGCTGCGGTCGCGGGCGTGGCGGCGGCAGGCAATGCCGGATTCCTCATCAACGGGTTCATGCAGGTGCTGGGCGTCGGCACGGTTGCGCTGATGGCGCATGCCGTGGGACGCAAGGACCGCGACGATGCCGGCCTGGTCTTCAACCAGGCGATCGTGCTGTCGGTGCTCTTTGGCCTGCTGACGCTGGTCGTGGGAGCCGTGCTGGCGCGGCCCTACATGCGCTCCATAGCCGCTGACGAAGCCACCGTCGAGGCGGGAACGACATTTCTGTTGTGGGTGATGCCGGCCTTGGCGCTGCAATTCGTGACGCAGGTGATGGGGGCCGCGCTGCGGGCGACCGGCATCGTGCGGCCGACCATGCTGGTGCAGGCGCTTGCGGTGATCATCAACATCGCGCTGGCGCCGGTGCTGATCGCGGGCTGGGGCACCGGGCGCGCACTCGGTGTTGCCGGTGCGGGCCTCGCGAGCTCGATCGCCGTCCTGATCGCGGTGCTGATGCTGTTGGCGTATTTCCACAAGTTCGAACGCTACGTTCGCTTCGCGCCCGCGCAGTGGTCGCCGCAGCTGCGGCAATGGAGGCGCATTCTCACCATCGGTCTGCCCGCCGGCGGCGAGTTCGCGATCATCTTCGCGTGGATGGGCGTGATCTATTACGTGCTGCGCGATTTCGGCGCGGCGGCGCAGGCCGGATTCGGTATCGGCACGCGCGTCCTCGGCCTGATCCAGATGCCGGCGCTTGGGATCGCGCTCGCAGCTGCGCCGATCGTCGGCCAGAATTTCGGCGCCGGTAACGGCGATCGCGTGCGGGAAACTTTCGTGAAAGCAGTATCGATCGTGACCGCGGTGATGATCGGCTTCACGATCCTGGCGCAGTGGAAGCCCGGCCTGTTGCTCGCGGGTTTCTCCGAGGATCGGGAAGCCATGGCGGTCGCCGTCGGGTTCCTGCAGCTGGTGTCGCTGAATCTCGTCGTGCAGGGTGTGACCTTCACCTGCAACAGCACGTTCCAGGGCCTCGGCAACACCACGCCGGTGCTGCTGAGTTCGGCCTCTCGCCTGTTCTTCTATGCGGTGCCGGCGATCTGGCTCTCGACGCGGCCCGGCTTTGCCATCGAGCATGTCTGGTATCTGTCGATCGCCACGACCACGCTGCAGGCCGGCCTTTCTTTGTGGCTGCTGCGCCGCGAGTTCAGGAAACGGCTGGTGCCGCTGGAGCGGAAGGTCTGTCCGGAGCCAATGGCGGCCGAGTAGCCAACGCGTGATGCGTTCGCCGGTGATCGCGCTTTTGCCGAAGTCGTGATCGCGTGGCCGTGAATATTCGCCAGGTCCGACCGGTCATTATCCGTGCTGGGCGTCGATTCCATCCCGCACGCAAGAGTGATCGGCACCGACCCGCGCATTTCCGCGAGCTCCGCCTAGATAGCTCTCGCACATCGTTTCGGGGCGAATTGTCCGAACAGCAATGCTGATATGCGCGGATCGGGTGACCCGCCTTTTTGACATGGAGAACGAACATGACTCGCATCAATCTTGTTATCGCTGCCGCGATGATGGCGACTGCCGGGCTGACATCGACCCTGGCCCAGGCTCAGGAGCCGGCCGCCTTTGCGGCGCAGAACCCGGATCGGGACGTGCTCAATGGCGGGCAACTCACGCCTTACGGCCGCGAGATCCGCGGCTTGCAATACCAAGGCGCGAACGCCGCCTTTGCCGCGCAGGGCCAGCCGTCCTCCGGCGCGCCTGTGGCGCATTCGCGCCGCCGTCGTCAATGATCGCGTTTTGAAAATGCTCCGCTCCGGGTTCGACGCTACGTCGGCCCGGGAGTGCGGCCTCAGCTCTCCACCGCCGGCGGCGTCACGCGCCCGCGGCTCTGCGTCGAGATCGCAACCGTCGCCACGACGGCTCCGGCAAAGGCGACGATCTGCCAGGTGATGCTCTCGCCGTTGAAGTAGGCGGCCAGCGCAAAGGTGACGAACACCTGCAGCAACTGCACCTGCGACACCCGCGCGATGCCGCCCATCGCAAGGCCCGCATTCCAGGCGAAGAAGCCGATCCACTGCGAGAACAGGGTGACATAGGCGAGGCCGAGCAGGGGTTTCGCCGGCAACTGCGTGATGTCGGCGGGCATCGCGAGCAGCGTGGCTGGAATCGAGATCGGCAGCGCGATGACCAGAATCCAGCTGATGACTTCCCAGCCCGGCATGCTCGAGGTCAGCCTGCCGGAAAAAGCGTAGCCGACGGCGGACACTGCGACCGCGAGGAACAGCAACAGGTCGCCTGACGACATTGCTCCGCCGCCCTGACGCAGCGCAAAGGCGATCACCAGCGCCGCGCCGGCCAGCGAAGCGATCCAGAACAGCGGCTGCGGCCGCTCGTGCGTGATCATGACGGCCACCAGCGCGGTCGCAATCGGCAGCACGCCGAGCACCACGCCGCCATGCGAGGCATCGACGGTTTGCATGCCGTAGGCCATGAACAGCGGGAAGAAGATGCTCACGCACAGCATGGCGATGACGAGCTGCGGCCACAACGCGCGCGGTGGAAACGGCCGCCGCAGCGCCAGCAGCAGCGCCAGCGAGCAAACGCCCGCGATCGCCGTGCGCAGCGCGGTCAACGCCACCGGATCGATCGCGGACACCGCGAGCCGCGTCGCCGGCAAGGTGCCGCCGAAGATGATCATGCCGACGAAGCCGAGCAAGAGCCCGAGGCGTTCGCGCGAGGCGTGGGACGGAATGATGTCGGTGGCCGTGGACATGGGCCGTGTGGTTACAGGCTTGACCGCAAACCGTACAGCAATTCAGTCGGTGCACATGGCCGCCATGCACGGCTCAACTCGGTGCAATGCTGCTCCAGACCAGCCCAATGCCGGACAGAAACAGCAGGCCCAGCACGACGTCGCGAAAATTCGCGTCGCTGAGCGCGTGATAGGTCCGCGCGCCGAGCCACGCGCCGATCACCGTACCGGGGAAGGCGATCAGCGCCAGCCAGTACACGTCAGGCTTGACGAATCCGGTGACGATCTGGACCAGCAGCGATGCCGCGAGAACGCTGAAATTGAAGATCTGGAAAATGCCACGGCGCTGCTCCTTGCTCCAGCCGCGAATGCTGGCCCACAGGATCGGTAGCGGGCCGGATAGACCCGCAAGCCCGCCCAGAATGCCGCCGGCAAAGCCGATAGCGCTATCTGCGATCCGGCCGCCGAAGGCGATGGAAAACTCCCTGCGCTGGAAATACAGCGCGGCCGGAAAGACCAGCAGGAACACGCCGACCGTCAGCTTGAACACCTTTGGGTCGGCATGCTCGATCAGCGTGGTGCCGAGCGGCACGCCGATCAGGCCGCCGATCAGGAACGGCCAGACGATGGAGAAATCGATGGTCTTCCAGATCGCGGGCAGGGTGGAGATCTGCGCGACCACCGAGCAGATCAGCACCAGCGGCACCGCGATCGCGGGCGGCAGCACGTACAGCCAGACCCCCAGCGCCATCAGCGCGGTGCCGAATCCGGCCAGCCCCGACACGAAGCCACCGGCCAGCGCGCCGCACAGCAGGATCGCGTAAGTCGCGGCGGTCATGACGTCGTTCGTCCCGATGTTGTTTGCAGCATCGCTCCTCGCTAGATTGCGCCCGGTCAGGGGATCGGCATGACGCGGCGGCAATTCGTTGCAGGTCTGGCTAGCACATTCGCGGGCGCCGTGTGGCCCATGCGGCTGCATGCCCAGCCGGCGGGAAAGCTGCGCCGTGTCTGGGTGCTGATGCTGTATGGCGAGAGCGATCCGGAGGGGCAGCGGCGTGCCAACGCCCTTCGACAGGGGCTTGAGGCCGCGGGTGGATGCCGGGCCGGAATGTCGAGCTCAGCTATCGCTGGGGGACGTTCGACGCCAACTGGATCGCGGCCGTCACGACGGAGTTGCAAGACTTCCAGCCGGATATCATTGTCGTCAACACCAGTGTGGGACTGCGTGCAATTGCAAAGACGGCTGCCGCGACGCCGATCATTTTTATCGGTGTCAGCGAGCCGGTGGCGCAGGGGTTTGTCGCGAGCCTGTCGCGACCCGGCGGCAACATCACCGGGTTTTCCAATCTCGAGTCAACGTTAGGGGCCAAATGGCTCGATCTGCTGAAGGAGGCCGCGCCGCAGGTCAGGCGCGTCGCCTTCATGTACAATCCCGGCAATCCAGGATCGAGCGTCACCCTGTCATCGGCACAGGTGGCAGCGAGCAAGAGCGGAGTTGAGCTGTTCGATGCGCCGGTTTCCGATCTCCCGGCCATCGAGGCGGTGCTGACAAAGCTCGGCGGCGAGCCGGGTGGGGCGCTGATCCTGCCGCCCGATCCCTTTGTGATTGCGCATCGCAAGCGGATCGTCGAGCTGGCAACTCAATCGAAAATGCCGATCGTCTCGGCGACGCGCCCCTTCATCGACGAGGGCGGATTGCTCGCTTATGGCGCCAATATTCCGAATCTGTTCCAGCAGTCGGCCGACTATGTCGACCGCATTCTGCGCGGACAGAAACCGGCCGATATGCCGGTGCAGCAGCCGACCAAGTTCGAGATGATCGTCAATCTCAAGGGCGCCAGGGCCATCGACTTGACCTTGCCGGCCACACTGCTCGCGCGCGCCGACGAAGTCATCGAGTGAAGTTTCTCCCTCGCAATTGGAATGAGCAATGACCGCAACTCCAAAGACTTTCCTTGTCTGCCACGGCGCCTGGTCGGCCGGATGGGCCTGGAAGAAGATGCATCCGCTGATGAACAAGGCCGGCCACCGGCTGGTGACGCCGAGTTACACCGGGCTCGGCGACCGCGCGCATCTGGCGCAGCCGGGAATCGATCTCGAGGCGCACATCGCCGACATGCTCGCCGTCATCAAATATGAAGACCTGCACGACTTCGTCCTGATCGGCCACAGCTACGGCGGCATGGTCGCGACCGGCGTCGCCGACCGCGCGCGCGACAAGGTGAAACAGCTGATCTATGTCGACGCTTTCGTGCCGCACGACGGCCAGTCGCTGCTGGATTTCCTGCCCGAGTCGGAGCAGCGGCGCATGCGTGAGGGGGCCCAATCCGGCGACGGCTGGCGCGTTCCGCCGAACCCGACGCCGCCGGATACGCCGCTCGAAGACGTCGCCTGGCTGAACGAGCGCCGCGTCAACATGCCGATCAAATGTTTCGAGACGAAACTCAAGCTCGAAAAAGGGCCGCTGACATTGCCGCGCAGCTATGTCTACGCGACGCGCTTCCCGCCGGTGAACGTCTTCGGCCAATTCGCGAAGATGACGAAAAATGATTCCGCCTGGCGCTACTTCGAGATCGACGCCAGCCATTCGCCGAACGTCACCGCGCCGGAAGCGCTGATGGCGCTGCTGGAGAAGATCGCCGCGTGAAATGGCGAGGGGCCCGGCGTGTTCGCGCCGAGCCCCTCATTTTAGTTTAGTAAGACGCGTTTTCTTTACGCGAACCGGAAGACCACTTCGCTCGAAAACGCTTAGGTATCAGCCGGCCTGTAAGCCGGGTTCTGTAGGGCACCGTCCGCTTGCGCGAACGATACGTGACGGCCATTCCTCTGGGACCATGTTCGCACATGGCCTCGAGCAACCTACCCGGACAGCTGGCCTGACATCGCCCTGCGGCGTTATCGCTTTCGCGAACAGCCCGCGCTGCCGTCCCTATTCGGTCTTGCTCCCGGTGGGGTTTGCCCTGCCGTCTCCGTTGCCGGAAACGCGGTGCGCTCTTACCGCACCTTTTCACCCTTGCTCGCCCTCCCGTCCGAAGACGGGAGCGGTTCGTTCTCTGTGGCACTTTCCCTGGGGTCGCCCCCGCCGGATGTTATCCGGCACCGTATGTCGATGGAGCCCGGACTTTCCTCCCCCGCGGCCTTTCGACCATTGCGGGAGCGGCCGTCCGGCCGACTGACGCCCCTGTGATGGGGGCTCAAGGCGCCGGCCGTCAAGCCGATAAGGGCGGCCGGAACCGGCCAAAATAAATTATCCTGAACATGTCGTTTTGCGCCGCCCGCCGCTCGACTGGCTGTCGGCGATCCAGCCGATCAAGAGGAGTATGACCACATGCAGTATTTGCTGCTGATCTATCGAAGCGAAGCCGAACTGGCGAAAGATGGACCCCGACGCGCGCCAGAAGATGTCGGCGGAATACGGCACCTACACCCAGTCGATCGTGCAGAGCGGCCATTTCAAGGCCGGCGACGGCCTGCAGCCGTCGACGACCGCGACCACCGTGCGCGTTCGCGACGGCAAGATGCTGACGACGGACGGACCGTTTGCGGAAACGCGCGAACAACTCGGCGGCTATTATCTGGTCGAGGCCAAGGATCTCGACACCGCGCTCGGCCTTGCCGCGCGGATTCCAGGCGCCAGGGACGGTTCGATCGAAGTCAGGCCGGTCATGATCTACAAGTGACGGCACAGCGTCATTCCGGGGCTCGCCACTTCGCGTCGCCCCGGAATGACGTGTGGAAGAGTGCCTCACATGACCCCCATCGAAATCGAAAAAATCTTTCGCGACGAGGCGGGCCGGGCGATGGCCACGCTGATCCGCCTCGTCGGCGATTTCGATCTGGCTGAGGATGTGCTGCAGGATGCCTTTGCGGTGGCGCTGGAGCGCTGGCCGCAGGGCGAACTGCCGTCCAATCCGCGCGCATGGCTGGTCAATGTCGGGCGCAACAAGGCGATCGACCGCATCCGCCGCAACGTCGCCTTTCGCGGCAAGCAGCAGCAAGTGGCGCACGAGCTCGAGCTCAGCGCCGCCGCGCCCAGCGAGGAAACCGACGCCGTGCTCGACGACGACATGCTGCGGCTGATCTTCACCTGCTGCCATCATTCCTTTGCGCCGGAAGTGCAGGTGGCGCTGACCTTGCGCACGGTGTGCGGACTGAGCACCGCGCAGGTCGCCCGCGCGTTCCTGACCAGCGAGGACGCCATGGCGCAGCGGCTACTGCGCGCCAGGCAGAAGATCCGTCTTGCCGGGATTCCGTACGAGGTGCCGGAGCGCGATGCGCTGGCGCCGCGGCTGCGCGGCGTGCTCGCGGTGATCTATCTCGTCTTCACCGAGGGCTATGCCGCGACCTCGGGCGAAGACCTGATGCGTCCCGATCTGTCGCGCGAGGCGATTCGGCTGGCGCGATTGCTCGACGGCCTGATGCCCGGCCGCGGCGAGATCAAGGGACTGCTGGCGCTGATGCTGCTGCACGACGCGCGCCGCGCCGGACGCGAGACCGCCGGCGGCGACATCGTGCTGCTGGAGGAACAGGATCGTTCGTTGTGGGACAAGGCGCAGATCGCCGAAGGGCTTGGCGCTGGTCGACGAAGCGCTGCGCATGCCGGGCCGGCCGGAGTCCTACGCGGTGCAGGCGGCGATCGCCGCGCTGCACGCGCGCGCCAAGAATTATGCGGAGACCGACTGGCCGCAGATCGCCGGCCTCTACGATGTGCTGCTCCGCATCAGCCCGTCGCCGGTGATCGAGCTCAACCACGCCGCCGCCGTGTCGATGGTCGACGGCCCGGCGCGCGCGCTGCAACTGATCGATGCGATCGAGGCGCGCGGCGGCTTGAAAGGCTATGACGTGCTGCCCGCGGTGCGCGCCGACCTGCTGCGCCGGCTCGGCCGCCGTGATGAGGCGCGCGAAGGCGTATCTGGCGGCCACTGCAGCGACGCAACTCGAGCCGCTGCGCCGCCTCTATGCGCGGCGGATGGCGGAGCTGGATCAGATCATGACGCGAAGCGGACTGCCTTCCCGATAAGAGCTTGCAGCCGCGTGCCGCGGTTGTTCGCGCTGGCGCGCGGAGCGCTCTCGGGGTATTTCTGTAGAATGCGCAACAATCCCATCATTGTGCAAAAATACGGCGGCGCCTGTCTCGAAACACCGGCGAAAATCCGCGCGGTCGCGAGCAGTCTCGCAGACCTGCATAGGCGCGGTCATCGGGTCGTAGCGATCGTCTCGGCGATGGGCAAGACCACCGACGAACTCGTCAGGATGGCCTATCAGGTAAGTCCACATCCCAATCGCCGCGAACTCGATATGTTGCTGACCACGGGTGAGCGCATCAGCATGTCTCTCATGAGCATGGCGCTGTCCGATCTCGGCGTGTCGGCGATCAGTTTTACCGGCAGCCAGGCCGGGGTGATGACTGACGAGTCCCATTCTTCCGCGCGCATTCTGGATGTGCGGCCCATTCGCGTGCGGGAAGAACTCGACCGCGGTCGCATCGTGGTCTTGGCCGGCTTTCAGGGCGTGAATCCGCTGACCAAGGAAATCACCACGCTGGGCCGGGGTGGCAGCGATACCACTGCGGTCGCGATGGCAGCGGCGCTAAAAGCCGAGCGCTGCGAGATCATCAAGGAGGTCGACGGAGTTTGCTCGGCCGATCCGCGCATCGTGGCGAATTCAAAACCCTTGCGTCAACTGGATTTCGCGTCGCTATCCGAAATGTGTTTTTGGGGCGCCAAGGTCCTGCATTTTCGCAGCGTGGAGCTGGCACAAAACCAAAACGTTCCCTTGGTCCTGAAAAAACTGGGCGGCGCCGAACACAGCACGCAGGTGATGAGAGAGGTTATCGGGATGGAGAGCGGAAAAGTTCTGGCCGTCAACTCAATGGCCCGCATTGAGCATGTAGAGATCAATTCGACGGATCTCAATCAGGGCTTTGAGAAATTCGCGCAGCATCTCAAACAAAACGGCTTGTCTTGGCCGCAACTCCTCGCCTCGGCTTTCACCGCCGGAAAAACCCGCATCATGATGACTTCCGATTCGGAGTCGCTTGACGCTTTGCTGCGCACGCTGGAGGGGAGCAAGGAGTTGCGCCAGCAGCGTGAGGCTTTGAGTTCAGTGAGCCTTACGTGCTTCGGCGGTGTTTCTTCGGACTTGCCATTCAAGGCGCTTCAGATTCTGAAACATCACGGGATTATCGCCGACAAATATGTTTCGTCACCGCATTCGGTGAATTTGATTGTTCCTGCGGAGAGCCGCGAGGCCGCGGTCAGGGCCTTACACTCCCTGATCTAGGCGAGTCATATCTTGACCGCATTCGCGAAGAGCGTGTCGCCCCATTCATACAGGGGCCGCATGAAGTCGGATTGGGTGTGGATTGCTCGACCCTTGCGATCCTGCCATTTCCGTCCGTAGGTATCGAACGGAAAGTGCTTTATGTAGTAGTCGCAAGTCTCTTCCCAATGCTCGACCGACAACGACTTGCCATAGTGTTGGCAATGCAGACCGGTCTGCACGCGCTCTACACCGCCCGGTTCTCGCCCATGGTGCGCCGCGAAGACGACCTCCGGCCGGTTTCGCCACAACATCAGAATGTCTCGCCGTTCCGGGCCGAAGAAACGGCGAAAGTCCAATAATTCGTGACCAGCTTGATAGGGTGCATGATCGTCAGGAGTCATATAGGCGTCGAACAGTTGAACCCGCACGCTGTCGTAATCGCTGGAATGCGTTCGCTCCATGTATCCGCGTAAATCGCCGGTAATGCGCTCATCCGGATCGAAGCAAAGCATCCAGTCGAATTGCAAATGCTCGCGTGCCGTCTGCAGCAAGAGTCCACGATGTCGACCCTCGGCGATCCGGCGCGCCTCGATGTCCGCTTCCCACGACCGATTTGCCAGGATGAGGGCGACTTTTGGGTGTTCGGCAAGGATTTCAACCGTTCGATCCGTACTTGCGTCATCGTAGGCGACTATCGCGTCTACGTGCTTGCCAAGATAGTCCAGCGTGTCTGGGAGAATGAGTGCTTCATTGCGAATGCGGGTGATCCCGACCAGGAAGTGCCTCTGGCCCAGCAGGCTTCTGTTGCAAACAATGAATTGTTCGCCGTCGCGGAGCTGCCAACTGCTCGTGCCCAGCACGGTCACCACCTGGTGCGAGGAAAGAATTGGCGTCAATGATGGTGGACGGGCGCAACTACCGCAAGGGTCAGAATCGCGGGAAGCTCCGCGGGCGGCTGCCCCTCACCCCGACCCTCCAAGACCGGGCTTTCGCTCGCTCTTCCCCCAACGAAGACGGGGTGAGGGGGCTCGCCGCCGCTGCGGAACTACCTCGCTGCGATGTTCACGCCCTCACCGGGCAGGCTCGACAGCAGGGCATGCAGTGTTTCCATGGTCGAGCGGTCGCAGACGCCGTCGACCTTGGCCGGGCGGAAATGGCGCTGGAAGGCGGAGACCACTTCCATGGTGGCGCCGTCATACTTGCCGGTGACGGGAATGCCGTAGCCGTATTTGGCGAACGCCGTCTGCATGTTCATGACGTCGTCGCTGATGGCGCCGAGTTGCAGCATTTCGCCGCGCGCGATCGGCGCCGGCTGCACCCAGTGGCCGACGCCGGAATTGGCCAGCGAATGCCACGGAAATTTCTCGCCGGGGTCTTTCTTGCGCGCAGGCGCCACGTCGGAGTGGCCGAGCACGCGATGCGCCGGGATGCTGCGGCGGAGCATGATGCCGCGGCACAGCGCGATCACGGCTGCGATCTGGCGCAGCGGAAAGTCCGGATAGCCCCAGTCATGGCCGCGGTTGACGATCTCGATGCCGATCGAGCAGGAGTTGATGTCGTCCTCGCCGGCCCAGGTCGACACGCCGGCGTGCCAGGCGCGCTTCGCCTCCGGCACGCATTGCACGATGCGGCCGTCCTCCAGCACGATGTAATGCGCCGACACGTCGGTGCCGGGCGTGCAGAGCTGCGCGATCGCGCCCTCGACGTCGGGCATGCCGGTGTAGTGCAGCAGGATCATGTCGGGCACGCGGCCCTTGTTCCGCTCGCCTTGGTTCGGCGAGGGAATGACGTCGGACGCAATCGAGGAATCCGGGCTAAAGGCCTTCATGTCCGCGGTGCCCTTGGGGAGGGGGACGGCGCGTTGACGCTTCGAATCAATACCAGCAGACGCGAACGAACCAGTCGACATGACAAAAACCAAATCCCGGGCAAGACAACGGCAGACAATAGTGGACGTTTACTATTCCTTTACGAACTGGTTGTGGCAATCCGGGAAGTCACGCGGCCGATCGCATTTTGGCGGAGTGTGTGCGGGGCGCATCAGTGGCCGAGCGCCATCGAAAATTGGCGCCAAAGCCGCCGCAAAGCATCAACGCTTTCTTAAGCCTAAGTGCCGTTACTAAGTGGTGAAGAGCCGCGACCTCTGTGGGGAGCGGCCAAGGCCATTTTCGCGCTCGAAATCCCATGGCAGCCCGGCAAATTCCGTCTTTAGAACAGGGTTTGCGGCCGGCGGGGACCGGCGATCGTGGCGTGCGGCGGTATTTCGACCGGACCAGCCCGGTAAGCTCAGGGGATTTGAGGCGGCATGGGCCTGTCAGCGTCAGGGTTCCCTTATTCCGCACGGCGCGCGGTCGCCGGAGCGCTCGCATGAGCGCGCCTGCTCCACGTCATATCTCCGTGCTCGGCCGCGAGGCGGTCGAATGGCTCGCGCCGCGCGCGGGCGGAATCTATGTCGATGCGACGTTCGGCGCCGGCGGCTACAGCCGGGCGATCCTCGACGTGTCAGGCACGCGGGTGATCGGCATCGACCGCGACCGCACGGCTATCGCCGGCGGCTTCGATCTGGTCGAACGGTCGGAAGGCCGGCTCGAACTGGTGCAGGATCGCTTCTCCAATCTCGCCGAGGTCTGCGCCAGCCATGGTGCGGAGGCGGTCGACGGCGTCGTCATGGATGTCGGCGTCTCCTCCATGCAGCTCGATCAGGCCGGACGCGGCTTTTCCTTCCGCTTCGACGGCCCGCTCGACATGCGGATGGGGCAGGACGGCCCGACAGCGGCGGACGTGGTCGCCAGGGCATCCGAGACCGATCTCGCCAACATCATCTACATCTACGGCGAGGAGCGAAATTCCCGCCGCATTGCCCGCGCGATCGTCGCCGCGCGCAAGGAAGCGCCGATCGCGACCACGCGCGCGCTGGCCGAGCTCGTGGCAAAGGTGGTGCGCGCCAAGCCGAACGAGATTCACCCGGCCACGCGCACCTTCCAGGCGCTGCGCATCTTCGTCAACGAGGAGCTCGACGAGCTGCACGAGGCGCTGGCCGCAGCCGAGCGCGTGCTCAGGCCGGGCGGGCGACTGGTCGTGGTGTCCTTCCACTCGCTGGAAGACCGCATCGTCAAGAACTTCTTCGCCGATCGCGGCAAGGTGTCCGGCGGGCTCGCGGCATCTGCCGGAGGTCGCGCAGGCCGCGATCGAGTTTCGAGATTTTGACCAAACGCCCGGTCACGCCCGGCGAAGCCGAGATCGCGGCCAATCCGCGTGCGCGCTCCGCAAAACTGCGCGCCGCCGCGCGCACGGCAGCGCCCGCGCATGGCGAAGACAAGCTGCCGGACTGGCCGCGGCTCGCCGACGTGCTGAGGGGAGGCTGATCATGCGGATCATCCACCTCTTCGTCGTCGGCATGCTGATCTTCGCGGCGGCTTACGTCTACCGCATCAAGATGGAATCGACCTCGCGCGTCGAGCGGGTGCAGCGGCTCAATGCGGAAATCCGCGAACAGCGCGACGCCATCGCCGTGCTGCGCGCCGAATGGGCCAGGCTCGATGCGCCGTTGCGGCTGCAGGGTCTGAGCGACCGCCATCTTCCGCTGAAGCCGGTCACCGCGCAGCAATATGATCAGTTGAAGAACTTGCCGGAACGGCCGCCGAACTTCACCAGGGATCCCGATCCGATCGGCTCGATGCTCAACATCATCGAGGCGACCGGCGATGCCACGATCGTCACCGGCTCGGTGCCGGCACAGGGAGCGCAGCGATGAGCGGGCGTCCCGACAAGCCGACTGAACCCTGGCGGCAGCGGCTGATCCGCAGCCTGCTCTACGGGCGCAATGTCGACCGCAACGTCAAGGCGCGCGCCCGCGTCGGCTTCGCCATCCTCGCCTTTGCCGCGGTCTATGCCGTGATCGGCGGGCGGCTCGTCATGTTCGCGATCGGCGCCGACAGCCACATCGCGCGCCGCGCCGCGTCGCAGGACGCGATCGCCACCGCACGGCCCGACATCGTCGACCGCAACGGCGAGATTCTCGCCACCGACGTCAAGGCGCCCAGCCTGTTTGCCGAGCCGCGCCGCATCATCGACAAGGACGAGGCGATCGAGCTTCTCACCGGCGCGCTGCCCGACCTCGACTCCGATCGAGACGCGCGACCGCCTGTCGACGCGCAAGGGCTTTGTCTGGCTGAAGCGCGAGATCTCGCCGAAGCAGCAGCAGGCCATCCACAAGCTCGGCATTCCCGGCATCGGCTTCCTGCGCGAGAACAAGCGCGTCTATCCGACCGGCAGCCGAGGTCGCCCATCTCATCGGTCTCGTCAACATCGACAACCAGGGCATCGCCGGCATGGAGAAATGGCTGGACAGCAACGGTCTGGCCGATCTGCATCGCGCGGGCTTTGCCACCGACCGGCTGCAGAAACCGGTGGAGCTGTCGATCGATCTGCGCGTCGAGCACGCACTGCGCGACGAGCTGATGAAGGCCAAGGAGAAGTACAAGGCGAAGGCCGCTTCCGGCCTCGTCTCCAATGTCCGCACCGGCGAGATCGTCGCGCTGGTGTCGCTGCCGGATTTCGATCCCAACTTCCCGAAGGAGGCGCACGACCCCGAGCGCATCAACCGCCTGACCACCGGCGTGTTCGAGATGGGCTCGACCTTCAAGACGCTGACCCTGGCGATGGCGCTGGATTCCGGCAAGGCCAATCTCAACACGCTCTATGACGCGCGCGGCGCGCTGCACTACGGCAAGTTCGCCATCCACGACACCCATCCGCTCGGCCGCTCGATCACGCTGTCGGAAGTCTTCACCTTCTCCTCCAACGTCGGCGCCGCGCGCGTCGCGCTCGGCGCAGGGCGTCGAGGCGCACAAGGCGTTTTTGCGCAAGCTCGGCCAGCTCGAGCGGCTGCGCACCGAATTGCCGGAGAGCGCCTCGCCGATCGTGCCGAAACGCTGGAGCGAATTGAACACCATCACCATCGCCTTCGGCCACGGCATCGCGGTGGCGCCGCTGCAGGCGGTGATGGGCATCAACGCCATGGTCAATGGCGGCTTGCTGATTCCGCCGACCTTCCTGAAGCGCTCGGAAGAAGAGGCGAGGGCGATGGCCAAGCGCGTGATCAAGGCCGGAGACGTCGGAAAAGATCCGCTATCTGATGCGGCTCAATGCCGAGATCGGCACGGCCAAACAGGCCGACGTCAAGGGCTACTATATCGGCGGCAAGACCGGCACCTCGGAAAAGGTGGTCAACGGCCGCTATTCCAAGAAGCAGGTGCTCAACTCCTTCACGGCGATCATCCCCGCCGACAACCCGCAGTACCAGCTGCTGGTCATGCTGGACGAGCCCAAGGCGCTGCCGGAAACCCACGGCTACATCACGTCCGGCTGGAACGCGGTGCCGACCGGCGGCAAGGTTATTGCCCGGATTGCGCCGCTTCTGGGGGTCGAACCCCGCTTCGACCTGCCGCCGTCCGACCGCCTCATTCTTGCGACATCGAAGACAAATCAGTAATCCACTGCTATGGCCGGTGAGTCTTTCGAGGCTCCGCGGCGGCGGACTGGAACAGCATGCGACTTCGCGACCTCTTTGGCGCCGATGCCACGATCGATCCCGCGGATGACGCGGTCGAGGTGAGGGGGCTGGCCGTCGACAGCCGCGCGGTGAAGCCGGGCGACCTGTTCTTTGCGCTCGCCGGCAGCAAGACCGACGGCTCGCGTTTCGTCGACGCCGCCATTGCGGCCGGCGCGGTCGCGGTTGCAAGCGACCACCGGCCGGAGGGCGCGCGCGTCCCGTTCGTCGTCGTCAAGCAATCCGCGCCGCGCGCTGGCGCTGGCCGCGGCAAGATTCTTTCCGAAGCAGCCCGCGACGATCGCCGCGGTGACGGGCACCAGCGGCAAGACGTCGGTCGCCGCCTTCACACGGCAGATCTGGCAAAGTCTTGGCCATGCCTCCGCGAGCATCGGCACCATTGGCCTCGTCTCGCCGAAGCGCACCGTCTATGGCTCGCTGACCACGCCCGATCCGATCGCGCTGCACCGCCAGCTCGACGAGATCGCGCGCGACGGCGTCACGCATCTCGCCTTCGAAGCGTCCTCGCACGGCCTCGACCAGTATCCGCCTCGACGGCGTGCGCGTCGCCGCCGGCGGCTTCACCAATCTGACGCGCGACCACATGGATTATCATCCCGATGTCGCGCATTACCTCAACGCAAAACTGCGGCTGTTCCGCGATCTCGTCGATCGACGGCGGCGCGGCGGTGATCTCCGCCGATCATGACTGCTCGGCGGAGGTGATCGACGCCGCGCGTGCGCGAAAGCTGCGCATCATCGCGATCGGCCGCAAGGCGGATGGCGATCAGGGCATCCGTCTCGTCGATGCCGCTATCGATGGCTTTGCGCAAAAGCTCGTGATCGAGCATCGCGGCCGCAAGCACGCGATCAAGCTGCCGCTGGTCGGCGAATTCCAGATCGAGAATGCGCTGGTCGCCGCCGGCCTCGCCATCGGCACCGGCAGCGATGCGGAAAAGGTTTTCGCCAGCCTCGAGAAGCTCGAAGGCGCCAAGGGGCGGCTCGAGCGCGTCGGCGAGCGCAATGGCGCGCCCGATATTCGTCGACTACGCGCACAAGCCGGATGCACTGGCGAAGGCGCTGCAGGCGCTGCGGCCCTATGCGAAACGCAAGCTCGTCGTCGTGTTCGGTGCCGGCGGCGACCGCGATGCCGGCAAGCGTCCGCTGATGGGCGCGATCGCGGCCGAAAATGCCGACAGCGTCATCGTCACCGACGACAATCCGCGCAGCGAGAATCCGGCCGCGATCCGCGCCGCCATCCTCGCCGCTGCCAAGGGCGCCAAGGAAATCGGCGACCGCGACGAGGCGATCCGCGCCGGCGTCGCCGCGCTGCAGCCGGGCGATGCGCTGCTGATCGCCGGCAAGGGCCACGAGACCGGGCAGATCGTCGGCGACAAGACACTTCCCTTCAGCGATCACGACGCGGTCGCGGCCGCATTGGCATCGAGGGTGGCATGAGCGCAAAGCCGCTATGGACCGTCGCCGAGGTCGCCCGCGCGCTGGGCCTGTCGGAAACATTTCCGGACACGGCGATCGATTTCGTCACCCAGGACAGCCGCCTGGTCAAGCCGGGCAGCCTGTTCGTCGCGCTGAGCGGCACGCCGAGCGGCGGATTCATTTCGAGCTTCGCCAGCGCGCGCGACGGCTGGGAGTTTGCCGCCAATGCGCAAGCCTCCGGCGCGGTCGCGATGATCGTGCCGAAGAAGATCGAGGGCGTCACGCGTCCCGCAGCTGGTCGTCAAGGACACGCTGATCGACGGCCTCTGGGCGCTCGGCCGCGCGGCGCGCGCGCGCTACAACGGGCCGGTGATCGGGCTGACCGGCAGCGCCGGCAAGACCTCGACCAAGGAATTCATCGCCGCCTATCCGAACGCGTTTGCCAGCCCCTCCAGCTTCAACAATTTCTGGGGCGTGCCGCTGACGCTGTGCAATGGCGATCCCGCCGCCAGCGCCTGGGTGGTCGAGATGGGCATGAACCAGGTCGGCGAGATCTCGCGGCTGTCAGAGCTTTCGCGGCCGACGGTGGCGCTGGTCGTCAACGTGCAGCCGGTGCATCTGGAGAAGCTCGGCAGCCTCGAAGCGATCCGCCGCGAGAAGGTTTCGATCGCGCAAGGCTTGCCCAAGGATGGCGTGCTGGTGCTGCCGCCGGACGTCAATGCGCCGGAATGGAAGGGCAAGGTCATCCGCTTCGGCGGCAACATCCGAAGTGCGCGAAGTCAAGCACACCGCGCGCGGCGAAAGCTGGGACGTCACGGCCGACGTCGCCGGCAAGCAGATCACGCTTCGGCCTGACGCCCGGCGCGCCGCATCGCCTGCAGAATGCGCTCGCGGCGCTCGCCTCGGTCCACGCCGCCGGTCTCGATGCCGCGCGCTCGCGCCCGAACTCAACGACGTCGGCATCATGACCGGCCGCGGCGTCGAGCAGACGGTCGGCGGCGCGACCCTGATCGACGACAGTTTTAACGGCAATCCCGCCAGCATGGTCGCGGCCCTCGACAGCCTGAAGGCGCGCCCCGTCGCAAAAGGCCGCCGCATCGCCATCCTCGGCGACATGCTCGAACTCGGCGACGAGGCCCCGGCCTATCACACCGGCCTGCGCCAAACATCTCGATGGGATCGACGGCGTCTATTGCGTCGGGCCGCTGATGCATCACCTCTATGCCCTGCTGCCGCAGGGACAAGGGCCTCGGCTGGCACGAAGATCCCGCCACGCTGGAGCCGCAGCAGGTCGCAAGCCTGCTGCGCGGCGGCGATGTCGTCGTGGTCAAGGGCAGCAAGAAGATGTTCTGGGTGAACAAGTTCGTGCCCGCGCCTCGTCGCTGCACTGCAGGCAAAGGCGTAACGCGCATATGGCAGTTCAGACTGCTTGCAAACTTTCAACCCGCCGTGACTCGCGCTTGTCGCAAGGCCGTGGTTAAAGGGCGTCTCGCCTTTCCGGCACGGCCGCGCTCGGCGGCATGGGGCATATTGAATGCTGTATTGGCTGATCGAGCTTGTCGAACACGGTTCCGGTCCTCGGATTTCTCAAGGGTCTGCTGAACGTGTTCCGCTACATCACCTTCCGCACCGGCGGCGCGATGGTGACCGGCGCGCTGTTCGTGTTCCTGTTCGGGCCGTGGATCATCGATCATTTGCGGCTGCGCCAGGGCAAGGGCCAGCCGATCCGCACCGACGGCCCGGCATCGCATCTCATCGCCAAGAAGGGCACGCCCACCATGGGCGGGCTGATGATCCTGTCCGGCCTCGTCGTCTCGACGCTGCTGTGGGCCAATCCGGTCAACCCCTATGTCTGGATCGTGCTGGCGGTGACGCTCGGCTTCGGCTTCGTCGGCTTCTATGACGATTACCTCAAGGTGACCAAGCAGTCGCACTCAGGGCTTTGCCGGCAAGCTGCGGCTGCTGATCGAAGGCATCATCGCGCTCGCCGCCTGCTATCTGCTGGTGCGGCTCGGCCGCGATGCGTCGTCGACGTCGCTGGCGATTCCGTTCCTCAAGGACGCTCGTGCATCAATTTCGGCTGGTTCTTCGTGATCTTCGGCGCCTTCGTCATCGTCGGCGCCGGCAATGCGGTCAATCTCACCGACGGCCTCGACGGCCTCGCCATCGTGCCCGTGATGATCGCGGCCGCGAGCTTCGGCATGATCGCCTATCTCACCGGCAACGCCGTGTTCTCCGATTATCTGCAGATCAACTATGTCGCCGGCACCGGCGAACTCGCGGTGCTCTGCGGCGCGGTGTTAGGCGCCGGCCTCGGCTTCCTCTGGTTCAACGCGCCGCCGGCCTCGATCTTCATGGGCGATACCGGCTCGCTCGCGCTCGGCGGCATGCTCGGCGCGATCGCGGTCGCGGTGAAGCACGAGATCGTGCTCGCCGTGATCGGCGGGCTGTTCGTGCTGGAGGCGGTTTCCGTCATCGTGCAGGTGGTGTCGTTCAAGATGACCGGCAAGCGCGTGTTCATGATGGCGCCGCTGCATCATCATTTCGAGCAGAAGGGCTGGACCGAGCCGCAGATCGTGATCCGCTTCTGGATCATCTCGGTGATGCTGGCGCTGGCCGGCCTCTCCACGCTGAAACTGCGCTGAGCGGTTCATGATCCCCGTCACCTCCTTTGCAGGAAAGACGGTCGCGGTATTCGGCCTCGGCGGCTCCGGGCTCGCGAGCTGCCACGCGCTGAAGGCGGGCGGCGCCGAAGTCGTCGCCGCCGACGACAGTGCCGACAATGTCGCCAAGGCCGCGCAGGCCGGTTTCGTCACCGCGGACCTGCGCAGCGTCGTCCTGGCAGAATTTCGCCGCGCTGATCCTCACCCCCGGCGCGCCGCTGACCCATCCGGCGCCGCACTGGAGCGTGCTGATGGCGCGCCAGGCCGGCGTCGAGGTGATCGGCGACATCGAGCTGTTCTGCCGCGAGCGCCGCCGCCACGCGCCGGATGCGCCGTTCGTCGCCATCACCGGCACCAACGGCAAGTCGACCACGACGGCGCTGATCGCGCATCTGACCAAATTCGCCGGCTACGACACCCAGATGGGCGGCAATATCGGCACCGCGATCCTGTCGCTGGAGCCGCCGCGCATGGGCCGCGTGCATGTCATCGAGATGTCGTCCTACCAGATCGACCTCGCGCCGTCGCTCGATCCCTCCGTCGGCATTCTGCTCAATGTCAGCGAGGACCATATCGACCGCCACGGCACGCTGGAGCATTACGCCGCGGTGAAGGAGCGCCTCGTCGCCGGCGTGCAGCCGCGCGGCACCAGCATCGTCGGCGTCGACGACATCTTTTGCCGCAACATCGCCGACCGTCTCGACCGCTCCGGCAAGAACGTCGTGCGCATCTCCGTGAAGAATCCGCTCGCCAGCGGCATCTATGTCGAACACGAAACCATCGTCCGCGCCGACACCGCCGCGCGCAGCGAGATCGCGCGGTTAGGCGGCATCGGCTCGCTGCGCGGCCTGCACAATGCGCAGAACGCCGCCTGCGCCGCGGCCTGCGCGCTCGCCATGGGCATCGGCACCGAGACGCTGCAGAACGGCCTGCGCAGCTTCCCCGGCCTCGCCGCACCGCATGGAGCAGGTCGGCCGCCGCGGCAATGTGCTGTTCGTCAACGACTCCAAGGGCACCAATGCCGATGCCGCCGGGCATGCGCTTGTCGTCCTTCGGCGAAATCTTCTGGATCGCCGGCGGCAAGCCGAAGGCCGGCGGCATCACCGGCCTGAAGGATTATTTCTCGCGCATCAAAAAGGCCTATCTGATCGGCGAGGCAGCGCCCGAGTTTGCCGCCACGCTCGGCGAGCGGGTGCCGCACGAGATTTCCGGGACGCTCGACGTCGCCGTCGCCAACGCCGCGCGCGACGCGGAAGCCTCGGGGCTCGCCGATCCCGTCGTGCTGCTGTCGCCGGCCTGCGCCTCCTTCGACCAGTACCGCAACTTCGAAATCCGCGGCGCCGCCTTCCGCGACCTCGTCAACGCGCTGCCGGGCGTGAAGCCGGTGGTGTGAGCCGCGCTGCTCCCGGATACCTCTACTGTGCATGGGGTTGTTTTCGACTTTTTGAATTGGGCCCCGTCAAAGAGGCCCAAACGCCGCTCCATTAACCCCCCGGTAACCAACGTCCGCCACCAATGGGACAGACCTCTGCCCATTGGGGACATCCATGATCTCCCGCGAAGAACGCACGCCGCTGTCGGAATGGTGGTGGACCGTCGACAAGCCGCTGTTGGGCGCGATCCTCGTGCTGATGCTGACCGGCGTGATCCTGTCGCTGGCGGCGAGCCCGCCGGTGGCGACCCGCATCGGGCTCGATCCCTTCCACTTCTTCGGCCGCCACGTGCTGTTCCTGCTGCCGGCCTGCATCGTCCTGATCGGCGTCTCCTTCCTGTCGCCCAAGCAGATCCGCCGCACCGCGCTGATCGTGTTCGCGCTCTCGATCGCGCTGATCGTGGCGACGCTGCTGTTCGGGCCCGAGGTGAAGGGCTCGAAGCGCTGGATCACCATCATCGGCGTCAACATCCAGGCCTCCGAGTTCGCCAAGCCAGCCTTCGTCGTGGTCGCGGCCTGGCTGTTTGCGGAATCGACCAAGCGGCCGGAGATGCCGGCGACCTCGATGGCGCTGGGCATGCTGCTGTTGCTGGTGGCGCTTCTGGTGATGGAGCCCGACTTCGGCCAGACCATGCTGATCCTGATGGTGTGGGGCGCGCTGTTCTTCATCGCGGGCATGCGGATGATCTGGGTGCTGGGGCTGGCGGGCGCCGCCGGCGCCGGCCTGTTCGGCGCCTATCTGTTCGTGCCGCATGTGGCCGGGCGCATCAAACGCTTCATGAACCCGGCCTCCGGCGACACCTTTCAGGTCGACACCGCCATGGAAGCCTTCTTCAACGGCGGCTGGTTCGGCCTGGGTCCGGGCGAGGGCATTGCCAAGCGCAGCCTGCCGGACAGCCATACCGATTTCGTGTTCGCGGTCGCCGCCGAAGAGTTCGGCATCATCCTCTGCCTGATGCTGCTGGCGCTCTACGCCTTCATCGTCATCCGCGCGCTGTCGCGCGCCTATGCCAGCGAGGACATTTTCGCGCGCTTTGCGGCCTCGGGCCTTGCCATCCTGTTCGGCGTGCAGGGCGCCATCAACATGGCGGTCAATCTGCAGCTGATCCCGGCCAAGGGCATGACGCTGCCCTTCATTTCCTATGGCGGCTCCTCGATCATCTCGCTCGCCTACGGCGTCGGCATGATGCTGGCCTTGACGCGGCTTCGCCCGCGCACCGAGGTGGAGAGTAGCAACGATGCCGGTGTGCGTAGCAGCTACGCTTGACGGCTTGACGCAGGTGACGAGCACGCCTGCGTCGGCTATCAAGGCTTGATGGACACCAATCCTCTCATCCTCCTCGCCGCGGGCGGCACCGGCGGCCATCTGTTTCCGGCGGAAGCGCTTGGCGTCGAGCTGATCAAGCGCGGCTATCGCGTGCGGCTCGCCACCGACGACCGCGCGCTGCGCTATAGCGGCCTCTTCACGCGGGAGATGACCGACGTCGTCCCGAGCGAGACGGTGCGCGGCCGCAACCCGATTTCGCTGGCGCGCACCGCGATCATGCTCGGCTATGGCATGGTGGTCGCGCTCAATCTGGTGCGGCGGCTGAAGCCGTCGGCGGTGATCGGCTTCGGCGGTTACCCGACCTTGCCGCCGCTATTGGCGGCGCGCCTGCTCGGCGTGCCCGGCATCATCCACGACGCCAATGCCGTGCTCGGCCGCGCCAACCGTTTCCTGTCCGGCCGCGTCAATGCGATCGCGACCTCGCTGCCCGGCGTGCTCGACCGCGATCCGGCACTCGCCGGCAAGACCACCACCGTCGGCACGCCGATGCGCCCGGCGATCCTCGCCGCCGCCGCCGTGCCCTATGACCAGCCGCAACCGAACGGCCCGCTGCGCCTGCTCGTGGTCGGCGGCAGCCAGGGCGCGCGGGTGATGAGCGATATCGTTCCGCCTGCGATCGAGAAGCTCGAGCCCGCGCTGTGGAGCCGCATCGTGCTCACCCAGCAGGTGCGCGAGGAGGACATGGCGCGGGTGCGCGCGGTCTACGACAAGCTCAAGATCAACGCCGAACTCGCGCCGTTCTTCTCCGACCTGCCGGCGCGGCTCGCTTCCACCCATCTCATCGTCTCGCGCTCCGGCGCCGGTACCGTCGCCGAGCTCGCCGCGATCGGCCGGCCCTCGATCCTGGTGCCGCTGCCGGGCGCGATCGACCAGGACCAGTTCGCCAATGCCGGCGTGCTGGCGCAGGCCGATGGCGCGATCCGCATCGTGCAGAGCGAGTTCACCCCCGACCGGCTCGCCTCGGAGATATCAGGCTTTGCCGCCGAGCCCGCGCGGCTCACCGCCATGGCCGCCAACGCCCGCAGCGTCGGCCGGCTCGATGCCGCCGAGCGGCTGGCCGATCTGGTGGCGAAGGTCGCGAAAATCTGACCTTCCGGCCTGCAATCCCGGCGAAAAAGCCCTTGTCATGCCCCGCGAAAGCGGGGCATCCAGTGGATGTGCCGCCGGTTTTGCGGTGACACTGGAAAGGCCTGCATGAGACTGCCGCGCGATATCGGACCCATCCATTTCATCGGGATCGGCGGCATCGGCATGAGCGGCATCGCCGAAGTGCTGAACAATCTCGGCTACACCGTGCAGGGCTCCGACGCCGCCGACGGCTACAACCTCGACCGGCTGCGCAAGAACGGCGTCACCGTCAGCGTCGGCCACAAGGCCGAAAACATCGCCGGCGCCGCCGTGGTCGTCGTCTCCACCGCGATCAAGCGCGACAATCCGGAACTGGCGGCGGCGCGCGCGCAGCGCATCCCGGTGGTGCGCCGCGCCGAAATGCTGGCCGAGCTGATGCGGCTGAAGAGCTGCGTCGCCATCGCCGGCACCCATGGCAAGACCACGACCACGACAATGGTGGCCACCCTGCTCGATGCCGGCGGCCTCGATCCCACCGTGGTCAATGGCGGCATCATCAACGCCTACGGCTCCAACGCCCGCATGGGCGCCGGCGACTGGATGGTGGTGGAAGCCGACGAAAGCGACGGCACCTTCCTGAAGCTGCCGTCCGATGTCGTCATCGTCACCAACATCGATCCCGAGCATCTCGATCACTTCAAGACCTTCGAGGCGATCCAGGAGGCGTTCCGCCAATTCGTCGAGAACGTGCCGTTCTACGGCTTTGCCGTGATGTGCACCGATCATCCGGTGGTGCAGAGCATGGTCGGCCATATCGAGGACCGCCGCATCGTCACCTACGGGCAGAACCCGCAGGCCGACGTGCGGCTGACGGATCTCGTGCCGATGGGTGGCGGCTCGAAATTCGCCGTCGTGATCCGCGACCGCAACAGCGGCGCTACCCACGAGATTTCCGACCTCGTGCTGCCGATGCCGGGACGGCACAATGCGTCGAATGCCACGGCGGCGATCGCGGTGGCGCACGAGCTCGGTGTTTCCGACGACGTGATCCGCAAGGCGCTGGCCGTCCTTCGGCGGCGTCAAGCGCCGCTTCACCAAAACCGGCGAGTGGAACGGCGTCACCGTGATCGACGATTACGGCCATCATCCGGTCGAGATATCGGCGGTGCTGAAGGCCGCGCGGGAATCCTCCAACGGCAAGATCATCGCCGTGGTGCAGCCGCATCGCTATACCCGGCTGCAATCGCTGTTCGAGGAATTCTCCAATTGCTTCAACGACGCCGACGCGGTTGTGGTGGCGGAGGTTTATCCGGCCGGCGAGACGCCGATCGCGGGCGTCAACCGCGACGGCCTGGTCGCGAGCCTGCGCGCGCACGGCCATCGCGAGGTGATCGCGCTGCCGAATGCGGGCGAACTGGCCGGGATCGTGAAGGGGCTGGCGAAGCCGGGCGATCTCGTCGTCTGTCTCGGCGCCGGCAACATCACGCAATGGGCCTACGCGCTGCCCGGCGAACTGAAGGCGTTGGGTTAGCCGTGTCCTTCCCCGACCTCACGCCCGATCTCAAGGCCGCGATGCCGCAGCTGCGGGGACGCCTGCTGGCGAACCAGTCGCTGGCGGAGCTCACCTGGTTTCGCGTCGGCGGTCCGGCGCAGGTGCTGTTTACCCCGGCGGATGAAGACGATCTCGCTTACTTCTTGAAGCATCTTCCGAAGGAGCTGCCGGTTTACGTCGTCGGCGTCGGCTCCAATTTGATCGTGCGCGACGGCGGCATGCCGGGCGTGGTGATCCGCCTTGCGCCGCGCGCCTTCGGCGAGACCAGCGCGCAGGGCGACATCGTCACAGCAGGCGCCGCCGCGCTCGACAAGCGCGTGGCGGAGACCGCGGCCTCGGCCAATATCGGCGGCATGGAATTCCTCTTCGGCATTCCCGGCACCATCGGCGGCGCGCTGCGGATGAATGCGGGCGCCAACGGTCGCGAGACCAAGGATGTGCTGGTCGAAGCCGCCGGCATCGGCCGCGATGGTGCAAAGCACACGTTCTCGAACGCCGACATGAAGTTCGTCTATCGCAACAGCGGCGTCGATCCCGCCATCATCTTCACCTCGGCCAAGTTCCGCGGCGCCATCGCCTCGCCCGAAGCCATTCGCGCCCGGATGAACGAAGTTCAGACCCACCGCGAAACAGCTCAACCGATTCGTGAGAAGACCGGCGGCTCCACCTTCAAGAACCCGCCCGACAACAGCGCCTGGAAGCTGATCGATGCCGCCGGCTGCCGGGGCCTGCGCGTCGGCGGCGCGCAGGTGTCGGAAATGCACTGCAACTTCCTGATCAACACCGGTAACGCCACCGGCCATGATATTGAAACGCTGGGCGAAACCGTGCGCGAGCGGGTTAAAGCAAATTCCGGTATAGAGCTGCATTGGGAAATCAAACGGATTGGAATCGAGCGGGGCTGATGCGAACAACCATTCTCTTCGGCGGCACCAACAAGGAGCGGCTGGTCTCGGTCGCCTCGGCTCAAGCATTGTGTGAAGCGCTGCCGGATGCCGATCTCTGGTTCTGGCACGTTGCTGACACCGTGCATGAGGTGACGCGGGCGCAATTGGTCGGACACAAGCGGCCGTTCGAGGATGAGTTTCAGCCGGAGAGCCGCGGCCTTCCGCTCGCCCAGGCGCTGGACCGCGCCAAAGCCGATGGCCGTGTGCTCGTGCTCGGCCTGCACGGGGGCAGGGCGGAGAACGGCGAATTGCAGACGATGTGCGAGGTCCGCGGCGTGCCCTTCACCGGCTCGGGCTCGGCCTCCTCGCATCTCGCCTTCGACAAGACGGCCGCCAAGCGCTTTGCCGCGCTCGGCGGCGTGCCGTCGCCGGCGGGCATCGATCTCGGCAATCTCGATGAAGCCTTTGCCGAATACGGCAAGCTGATCGCAAAGCCGGTCAAGGACGGATCGAGCTACGGCCTGATCTACGTCGTCGCCAGGCAGGATCTCGTCGCGGTCCGCAATGCGGCAAAGACGGAAGAATATCTGATCGAGCCGTTCATCTCCGGCACCGAGGCGACCTGCGGCGTGCTGGAGCAGTCGGACGGCAAGGTGTTTACGCTGCCGCCGATCGAGATCGTCGCCGCCGAAGGCCGCTTCGACTACACCGCCAAATATCTCCTGAAGTCGACGCAGGAGATTTGCCCCGGCCGCTTCTCGCCCGAGGTGACCGCGCAGTTGCAGGACCTCGCGGTGAAGGCGCATCGCGCGCTGTCCTGTTCGGGCTACTCGCGCTCCGACTTCATCATCTCCGCGAAGGGGCCGGTTTACCTCGAGACCAACACGCTGCCGGGCCTCACCAAGGCCTCGCTCTATCCGAAGATGCTGAAGGCGCAGGGCATCGAGTTTACCGATTTCCTGCACGACCAGATCGCGCTGGCGGTCAAGCACACGCAAAGGTAGCGGGAAAGCCGGCTTGAGCCGGGCGGCTCCAGGTCGCCCAAAGCTCTACCAGCCTGCGGCAAACCCCTCACAGCACGGGCCAAATCGGTTCCTGGGCGGGCCGGGTTTACCCTTTGTTTACCAGGAAGAACGAAGGTTAACGCTGGCGGCGCAGGTGTGCGCTCGGCCGGCCATGGAGGCATGACCGAGACGCCATTTGTGCCAACGCCCGCAAAGGCTTGCGGGTCGAGACTGACGGGCTCGTGCAATGGATGGTGCAGGGCGCTCCAGGAGATCCAGGCGATCGCCGGAGCCAAAGACCGATCTGAAGGCGGCCGCCATCGGCGCGGCCGTGCTGCTGCGCGAGTATTTTGGATTTGATCGTAAACGCGTCAAGGCGCGCGCCGACCGCGCGCCGCCGAACCGCGCGATCCTCTGGCTCGAACGCATGATGCCGCGCCGCGCCGTGCTGATGCTGACGCTTGCGACGCTGCTCGGCAGCGCGGTGCTCGGCGTATTCAAGGGCGGCCATGTCGATGCCGTGCTGGCGCAGCTCGCCGACAGCCGCAACGCGCTGGCCAATTCCGCCGGCTTCCGCATCACCTCGGTCGCCATCAACGGCCGCAAGCAGCTCAGCCAGGACGAAGTGCTCGGCATCGGCGGCGTCAACGGCCGCTCGTCGCTGCTGTTCCTCGATGCCGCCACCGTGCGCGACAAGCTGAAGGCCAATCCGTGGATCGCGGACGCCACGGTGCTGAAACTCTATCCCGGCCAGTTGCAGATCGATCTCGTCGAGCGCACGGCGTTTGCGCTGTGGCAGCAGGACGGCCGTCTTGCCGTGATCGCCGAGGACGGCGCGGTGCTGGAGCCCTATGTGGCGCGCCGCTTCATGTCGCTGCCGCTGGTGGTGGGCAAGGGCGCCGAGACCCGCGCCCGCGATTTCCTCGCGCTGCTGGCGCGCTATCCGCAGGTGCATTCCGTCACCAAGGCCGCGATCTTCGTCGGCGAGCGGCGCTGGAATCTGCGCCTGAAGGACGGCCTCGACATCCGCCTGCCCGAGAACGACGTCGGCAATGCGCTCGCCGCGCTCTCGAAGATGGACAAGGACGACAAGCTGTTTTCCCGCGACATCGTCGCGGTCGACATGCGCCTGCCGGATCGCCTGACGGTGCAATTGTCCGAAGACGCGGCCAAGGCCCGCGAAGAGCTCTTCAAGGACAAGAAGAAGAAAAAGGCCGGTGACGCATGACCGGCCTTGATCGCAACCAGACCCCGAAGACGCGGCCGATGACCAAGCGCACCGCGCTGGTCGCTTCGCTCGACATCGGCACCAGCAAGATCGCCTGCATGATCGCGCGGCTGAAGCCGAGCCCGCCGAACGACGCGCTGCGCGGCCGCAGCCATGCGGTGGAGCTGATCGGCTACAGCCAGATCCAGTCGCGCGGCATGAAGGCCGGCGCCGTGGTCGACCTCGCCGAATGCGAGCAGACCGTGCGCCAGGCCGTGGCGCTGGCCGAGCGCATGGCCAAGGTGCGGGTCGAGTCGGTGTTGCTGTCGGTCTCCGGCGGCCGGCTGCAGGGCCAGCTCGTCGAGGCCGCCGCCGACATCAAGGGCGGTTCGGTCACCTCGGCCGATGTGACTCGCGTCACCTCCACCGGCATGCGCCACGCCACCGCCGAGGGCCGCACCGTGCTGCACACGCTGCCGATCGGCTATTCGGTCGATGGCGTGAAGGGCATCCGCGATCCCAAGGGCATGGTCGCCCGCCAGTTCGGCGTCGAGATGAATGTCGTCACGGCGGATGCGGCGGTCGCCCGCAACCTGATGCTGGTGGTCGAGCGCTGCCACCTCAACGTCGAGGCCATGGCGGCGAGTCCTTATGTCGCGGGGCTGGCCGTGCTGACCGACGACGAGGCCGATCTTGGCGCCGCCGTGGTCGAAATGGGGGCGGGCTCCACCACCATTGCCACATATTCGGCCGGCCGCTTCGTCCACGCCTCCGGATTTGCGCTCGGCGGGCAACACATCACGATGGATCTGGCCCGCGGACTCTCCGCCTGCATTGCGGATGCCGAGCGAATCAAGACGTTATATGGCACCGTGCTGACCGGCGGGTCCGACGCGCGAGAATTGATGTCCGTACCGACTGCGGGCGACGACGAAATCGACGCCCCGCAGATCGTCTCCCGCGCCACGATCGCAAACATCGTCCGGCATCGCGCCGAGGAGATTTTCGAGATGGTGAGGGACCGCCTGGCGGAGTCCCCCTTTGCAGCGGAGCCGAGGGCGCGGGTCGTCCTCGCGGCGGCGCCTCGCAACTCACCGGCTCGGTCGAACTCGCCACCCGTATCCTCAATCGCCCGGTGCGCATCGGCCGCCCGCTTGGATTCGGCCGGCTGCCCAACGAGGCCAAGAGCGCCTCCTTTGCGGTTCCCGCGGGGCTCTTGGTCTACCCGCAATACGCTCATCTCGAACACGTTGAACCGCGGCATACGCGGCAGCTCAGGACAGGGACTGACGGATACTTCGGAAAGGTCGGACGATGGCTTCGCGAGGGCTTCTGATGACCAGTGTCACCATCGACGGACTTTCACCAAATCCCGCGGCCGTCGGCCCGGGCGAACCAACGCGCGTTTAGCTACGAGAGGCAACCATGGCAGTCAACATCACTCCTCCTGACATCAGCGAGCTGAAACCGCGGATCACCGTCTTCGGCGTCGGTGGCGCGGGCGGCAATGCCGTCAACAACATGATCACTGCCGGGTTGCAGGGCGTCGACTTCGTCGTCGCCAACACCGACGCGCAGGCGCTGACGATGTCGAAGGCGCAGCGCATCGTGCAGATGGGCACGCAGGTCACGCAGGGCCTCGGCGCCGGCTCGCAGCCGGACGTCGGCGCAGCCGCCGCGGAAGAAGTGCTCGATGAACTCCGCGATCATCTCACCGGCGCCAACATGGTGTTCGTCACCGCCGGCATGGGCGGCGGCACCGGCACCGGTGCAGCTCCGGTCATCGCCAAGACCGCGCGCGAGATGGGCATCCTCACCGTCGGTGTGGTGACCAAGCCCTTCCACTTCGAAGGCGCGCGCCGCATGCGCACCGCAGAGTCCGGCATCGCCGAACTGCACAAGGTGGTCGATACGCTCCTGATCATCCCGAACCAGAACCTGTTCCGGGTGGCGAATGAAAAGACCACCTTCGCCGACGCCTTCGCGATGGCCGACCAGGTGCTCTATTCGGGCGTCGCCTGCATCACCGACCTGATGGTCAAGGAAGGCCTGATCAACCTCGACTTCGCCGACGTCCGCGCGGTGATGAGGGAAATGGGCAAGGCGATGATGGGCACCGGCGAGGCAAGCGGCGACAAGCGCGCGCTGACCGCCGCGGAAGCCGCGATCGCCAACCCGCTGATCGACGACTAGCTCGATGAAGGGCGCGCGTGGCCTGCTGATCTCGATCACCGGCGGCAAGGATCTGACGCTGTTCGAAGTCGACGAAGCCGCGACCCGCATCCGCGAGGAAGTCGACCAGGACGCCAACATCATCGTCGGCGCCACCTTCGATGAAGCGCTCGACGGCGTGATCCGCGTCTCCGTCGTCGCCACCGGCATCGAGCAGGCCGCGGTGGCCCGCTCGATCGCAGGCCCGTCCGCGTCCGTGGCCACGCCAGTCGCCCCTGCAGGCTACGCCGGAGAATCGCCTCGCCGATCTCACCGCGCGCCTGCGCGCCGACAACCAGCGTCTCGCCGAGCGCGCCCAGAAGAGGAAGCGGCGGTTGCGCCGGCGCCGGTCACGACCCCGGTTGCTCGCGCGCCGAGCAATGTCGAGCGTGCGGCGCTCGCGGCGATTGCCGCCGCCGTTGCGCCCGAAGTCCCGGCGTCGCACGCAGCCGGCGACCTATGGCGACGTCACCGTGCGCCCGGTGGCGCAGAAGCCGACCCTGTTCCCGGACCAGGAAGCCGACCGCACCGAATCGCTGAGCCGCCGCCGGCCGGAAAACTTCATCCCGCCGGCTGCCGAGCGTCCGGCGTCGCGCGGCCCGCGCATGCCGAAGTTCGAGGACCTGCCGATGCCGGCCCAGGCCGAAATCCGCAAGGCCCAGGTGAGACCGACGAGGACCATCCGGCCAAGAAAGCTGTCGCTGCTGCAGCGGCTGGCCAATGTCGGCCTCGGCCGCCGCGACGAGGAGAGCGAGCCGCCGATCGCGGCCCGCGCCGCGGGTCCTGCCATGCCGCCGCTGCCGGAGCGCAAGCCGGCCCGCAGCCGTGGCCCAGCAGATCGCGGCCAGTGAGCCGGTGTCCGAATACGCCAAGCAGCGGCCGGCCCCGCAGGGTCTGGACGTCCATGGCCGTCAGGCGCCTGTGGCCGCGGGCGCCACAGGGCGACGACCATCTTGATATTCCGGCCTTCCTGCGCCGGCAGGCCAACTGAAGTTTGTTACAATTCTGACGTCGCAACAGGCCCCGGCAGACGATCGCCGGGGCCTTCGCTTTTGCGCTGGGATGCCGCACCTGCGCCTCAGCTCAAGCTTCTGTTTTTAAACAGTAAATTATGATTTTGCGGGTTTAATGATTGGGCTGGAAGTGCTTAATGCGATGCCGTAATTTGGTTAAGCTTTGGCGCGAATGCGGCACGGTTGGGGTAACAATCCGTAAAAAAGCGTGAGTTGGCGCGCTTTGGGGCAGCAACTAAAGTTCACCGCGACTAGGGGATGCTTGAAGAGCGAGTCGGCCGCACAGGTTGGTCAAACTGGTCTTTGAGTTGGTCGGGTAGTGGGCAGTCGTCGGATGAAATTGAACCGTCAAACAACGCTTCGGTCGCAAGCCACCGTGACGGGCGTTGGCGTTCATTCCGGTCTAGCCGTCAATCTCACCATTGGACCTGCACCTGTCGATGCAGGTTTTATTTTTGTCCGTACCGGCCTGGAAGGCGGCGAACGCGAAGTTCGGGCCTCGGCCGAATCGGTCATTTCAACCGAATTTGCCACCGTGCTGGGCGATACCGAAGGCCCGCTGGTTTCCACCGCGGAACACCTGCTCGCGGCGCTGCGCGGCATGGGCGTCGATAACGCCACCATCGAGATCGACGGCCCCGAAGTTCCGATCATGGACGGCAGCTCCACCGCCTTTGTCGCCGCCATCGACCAGGCCGGCGTCGTGGCCCAGCCCGCTGTCCGCCGCTTCCTGCAGATCGTGAAGCCGGTCGCGGTGACGGTCGGCGATTCCTTCGGCGAGTTCCGGCCCTATTCGGGCGGTTTCCGCGCCGAGGTCGAACTCGACTACGCCAATCCCGTGATCGGCAAGCAGAGCTACACGCTCGAGCTCAGCCCGGAGCGCTTCCGCCGCGAAATCAGCCGCGCCCGCACCTTCGGCTGCATGAACGACGTGGCCAAGCTCTGGGGCGCCGGTTTCGCACTCGGCTCCTCCTTCGAGAACACCGTGGTGTTCGACGATGAGCGCCTGCTCAATGCCGAAGGTCTGCGCTACGCCGACGAATGCGCCCGCCACAAGGTGCTGGACGTGATCGGCGACCTTGCGCTGGCCGGCCTGCCGCTGCTCGGCGCCTTCCGCTCCTTCCGCGGCGGCCACAAGCTCAACCACGCCGCGCTGACCGCGCTGCTCGCCGACCGCACCGCCTGGCGGGTGGTCGAGGGCGAAGCGCCCCGCCGCAGCCGCGTTCCGGCCGAGGCCGGCCGGGCGGTTGCCGGCGGCATGGTGGCGGTTGCCTACAGCCCGGACGTCTCCTGAAACGAAATCCCGTTTCGGAACCGGTTTTCCCTAGTAACCACAATCGGTAAGGATCATGGCCGGCCGCCTTAATCCGGGCGGAATGCCTGCCTATCCGGTTGGTCAATGGTGGTTTTTCGCGTAAAATAGCCTGCGGTCGCGCAAACGGGGCGCCACGGACATATTGGTCGTTGTGACCATACGCTCACGGCAAGCATCGCATCACAGGCGTCAGGTCCTCATTCATGTCGGCACAGCGTATGACGCTTCGAGCGCGCAAATCACCGGCCGGGCTTCGGCTCGCCGGGGCCCTCGCGCTGCTCGCATTGCCGCTCGGCGGCTGCGGCACCGGCGAGCTCTGGGACAAGTTCACCAAGAAGGACGACACCTTCGTCGAGGAGCCCGCGGACAAGCTCTACAACGAGGGCTTGTACATCATGAACCAGCGCAAGGATCCGAAGGCGGCCTCGAAGAAGTTCGAGGAAGTCGACCGCCAGCATCCTTATTCCGACTACGCGCGCAAGTCGCTGCTGATGTCGGCCTACTCCTTCTACAGCGCCGGCGACTACGACAACTGCATCGGCGCTGCGACCCGCTACGTGACGCTGCATCCCGGCAGTCCCGACGCGGCCTATGCGCAATACCTGATCGCCGCCTCGCATTACGACCAGATCCCGGACATCTCGCGCGACCAGGGCCGCACCGAGAAGGCGATCAACTCGCTCGAGGAGGTCGTGCGCAAATATCCGACCTCGGAATACGCCACCTCCGCCAAGGCCAAGCTCGAAGGCGCACGCGACCAGCTCGCCGGCAAGGAGATGGATGTCGGCCGCTACTACATGGATCGGCGCGACTTCACCGCCGCCATCAACCGCTTCAAGACCGTGGTGACGCGCTACCAGACCACGCGCCATGTCGAGGAAGCGCTGTTCCGCCTCACCGAGGCGTATCTGGCGATCGGCATCGTCGGCGAGGCGCAGACCGCCGCCGCCGTGCTCGGGCACAATTTTCCCGAAAGCCGCTGGTACAAAGAGGCCTATAATCTTGTAAAGTCCGGCGGCATGGAGCCGAACGAGAACAAGGGCTCCTATATTTCAAGGGCCTTCAAGAAAATGGGCCTCGGGTAGTGGAGCGGATTTGACATTCGCTCAGTGTTTGCCGCGACCTCGCGTAGCGAATGTCAAATCCAAAAGCTCCACTACCAACTTAATATTTGCTAGTGGTCCTTTTGATTCTAACATTCGCCAAGTGCCTCCCGATCGGGGGGCGAATGTTAGAACCGGACCACTAGGAATTTACCTCGCATGCTGGCGCGTCTGTCGATCCGCGACATCGTCCTGATCGAACGGCTGGATATCGAATTCTCCCGTGGCCTTGGCCGTGCTGACCGGCGAAACCGGCGCGGGCAAATCGATTTTGCTCGATGCCTTTGCGCTGGCGCTGGGCGGCCGCGGCGACGCCACCCTGGTGCGCCATGGCGCCGAGCAGGGGCAGGTGACGGCCACCTTCGACGTGCCGAAGAATCATCCCGCGACGAAAATCCTCGCCGACAACGGCCT
Organism: uncultured Alphaproteobacteria bacterium; assembly: GCA_963726865.1. Classification (GTDB taxonomy): domain Bacteria; phylum Pseudomonadota; class Alphaproteobacteria; order Rhizobiales; family Xanthobacteraceae; genus Bradyrhizobium. Next base: position 338,469 of record CAVSEE010000028.1, read on the forward strand.
CGAAGACACGAGTTCTCCGGATTCTTGCGAGCTGATCTTGCGCCGCGTGCAGCTGGCCGACGGCCGCACCCGCGCGTTCGTCAACGACCAGTCGATCTCGGTGCAGACGCTGAAGGCCGTGGGCGCCGCGCTGGTTGAAATCCACGGCCAGCATGACGAGCGCGCGCTGGTCGATGCCTCGACCCACCGCCAGCTGCTCGATGCCTTTGGTGGCCACGAGAAGGACGTCGCGGCGGTGGAATCGCTCTGGGAGGCGCGCCGCACCGCCGCCGCCTCGCTCGAAGAGCACCGCGCCTCCGTCGAGCGCGCCGCGCGCGAGGCCGACTATCTGCGCCACGCCTCCGCGGAACTGAAGGCGCTGGCGCCGCAGGACGGCGAGGAGACGCAACTCGCCTCGCGCCGCACCGTCATGATGCAGGGCGAGAAGATCGCAACCGATCTGCGCGAGGCGCAGGAAGCGATCGGCGGGGCGCATTCGCCGGTGCCGGCGCTGTCCGCCGCCGTGCGCCGCCTGGAACGCCGCGCCGCCAATTCGCCGTCGCTGGTCGAGCCTGCGGTGAAGGCAATCGACATCGCGATCAATGCGCTGGAAGAGGCCGACCAGCATCTCAACGCCGCGTTGCGGGCGGCCGATTTCGATCCCGCCGAGCTCGAGCGCATCGAGGAGCGGCTGTTCGCGCTGCGCGCCGCCTCGCGCAAATATTCCGTTCCCGTCGACAAGCTCGCCGCGCTTGCCGTGCAGATGGCCGGTGACGTCGCGCTGATCGATGCCGGCGCCGAGCAGCTGAAGAAGCTGGAGGCCGCCGCACTGGAGGCCGACAAGCGCTACGCCGCCGCCGCGGCAAAGCTCTCGGCGGCACGCGCCAAGGCCGCGGGGAAACTCGACAAGGCCGTCAATGCCGAGCTGCCGCCGCTGAAACTGGAGCGCGCCAGCTTCACCACGCAATTGGAGGCCGACGAAGCTTCGCCCGGCCCGCAGGGCATCGACCGCGTCGAGTTCTGGGTGCAGACCAATCCGGGCACGCGGCCGGGCCCGCTGATGAAGGTCGCTTCCGGCGGCGAGCTGTCGCGCTTCCTGCTGGCGCTGAAGGTGGTGCTGGCCGACCGCGGTTCGGCGCCCGACGCTGGTGTTCGACGAAATCGACACCGGCGTCGGCGGCGCGGTGGCGGATGCGATCGGCACGCGTCTGGCGCGCCTCGCCGCCAAGGTGCAGGTGATGGCGGTGACGCACGCCCCGCAGGTCGCCGCCCGCGCCAGCCAGCATCTGCTGATCTCCAAGGATGCCCTCGACAAGGGCAAGCGCGTCGCCACCCGCGTCAACGCGCTCGCCGCCGACCACCGCCGCGAGGAGATCGCCCGCATGCTGGCCGGCGCCGAGATCACCGCGGAGGCGAGGGCGGCCGCGGAGCGGCTGCTGCGCGCGGCTTCGTAAGCGGCGTCGCGCATGGCCAGCAAAGCGAAGAAGCTGCTCCCCGACGTCGCCAAGCTGACCAAGGCGCAAGCGAAAGTCGAGCACATGCGGCTGGCGCTGGAGCTCGAGGGCCACGACCGGCGCTATTATCAGGACGACGCGCCCAGCGTTTCCGATGCCGAGTACGACGCGCTGCGCCAGCGCTTCAACGCGATCGAAAAGCGCTTCCCCGAACTCGTCAGCATCGACTCGCCCTCGCAGAAGATCGGAGCGGCGCCGTCCGGGCGGTTCCGCAAGGTGCGTCACGCGGTGCCGATGCTGTCGCTCGACAACGCCTTTGCGGAAGCTGACGTGCGCGACTTCGCCGAGCGCATTGCGCGCTTTCTAAAACTGCCCGACGACAAGATCGATTTCTCCGCCGAACCGAAGATCGACGGCCTGTCGATGTCGCTGCGCTATGAGGGCGGCGAGCTCGTCACCGCGGCCACCCGCGGCGACGGCGCCGAAGGCGAGGATGTCACCGCCAATATCCGCACGCTGGAAGACGTCCCGCAAAAGCTGAAGGGCCGCAACATCCCCGACATCTGCGAGGTGCGCGGCGAGGTCTACATGACCAAGAAGGCATTCCTCGCGCTGAACAAGAAGCAGGTCGAGGCCGGCGAGGCGCCGTTTGCCAACCCCAGAAATTCCGCCGCCGGCTCGCTGCGCCAGAAGGATCCCGCCATCACCGCCTCGCGTCCGCTCGGCTTCTTTGCCTATGCCTGGGGCGAGATGAGCGCGATGCCGGAGGATACCCAGACCGGCATGATCGGTTGGTTCGAGCGCTGCGGCTTCACCACCAATCCGCTGACCAAACTCTGCCACTCGGTCGAGCAGCTGATCGCCTTCCACCGCAAGATCGAGGAGAGCCGCGCCGGGCTCGACTACGACATCGACGGCGTCGTCTACAAGGTCGACCGCATCGACTGGCAGGAGCGGCTCGGCTTCGTGTCGCGCACGCCGCGCTGGGGCATCGCGCACAAGTTCCCCGCCGAGCAGGCCATGACCGTGCTGCGCGACATCGAAATCCAGGTCGGCCGCACCGGCACCTTAGCGCCGGTCGGCAAGCTGGAGCCGGTCGGTGTTGGCGGCGTCATCGTGCAGAATGTCACGCTGCACAACGAAGACTACATTAAGGGTATCGGCGGCGACGGGGAGCCAATCCGTGAAGGCCGTGACATCCGACGTGGTGATACCGTCGTCATCCAACGCGCGGGCGACGTTATACCGCAGGTAGTCGACGTCGTACTCGACAAGCGACCGAAAGACGCCAAACCGTATCACTTCCCGAAGAAGTGCCCGTGCCCGCTGCACACCGATGTGGTGCGCGAGGAGACCGCAGCCGGCGAGGAGGGCTCGCGCGCCCGCTGCACCGGCGAGTTCGCCTGTCCGTTCCAGAAGATCGAGCACCTGAAGCTGTTCGTGTCGCGCCGGGCGTTCGACATCGACGGCCTCGGCGAGAAGCAGCTGCAATACTTCTTCGACGAGGAGTGGGTGAGGGAGCCCGCCGACATTTTTACGCTGCCGAAGCGCAACAACAAGCTTAAGCTCGAGGACATCGAGGGTTACGGCGAGACCTCGGTGCGCAATCTCTTCGCCTCGATCGAAAGCCGCAAGCGCATCGCGCTGGAGCGCTTCATCTACGCGCTCGGCATGCGCCATGTCGGCGAAACCACGGCGCTGGCGCTGGCGCGCGGCTACGGCTCCTGGGACGCCTTCCACGATGCGTGCCTCAAGGTCGCCAAGGGCGACGAAGAGACCATCGCCGAAATGGATGCGCTGGATCAGATCGGCGACACCGTCATTGCGAGCGTCGGCGCCTATTTCGGCGAAAGCCACAACCGCGGCATCGTCGATCGCCTGGTCAAGGAGCTCGACGAGATCGTCGACGCCGAAAAGCCCAAAAGCAATTCGAAGGTCGCGGGCAAGACCGTCGTCTTCACGGGATCGCTGGAGAAGATGACGCGCGACGAGGCCAAGGCGACCGCCGAGCGCCTCGGCGCCAAGGCCGCGGGCTCGGTGTCGAAGAAGACCGATTACGTCGTCGCCGGCCCCGGCGCCGGCTCGAAGCTCGCGGAAGCCCAGAAGCACGGCGTGACCGTGCTCACGGAGGACGAGTGGCTGCAGCTGATCGGAGAGTAAATTGATCGTGCATTGACGCGCCGCGGTCGTGTCTGGAAGACAGTTCAATAAGCGTCAAACAGGAGGAAGCGATGATCAAGGTAAGCGTGATGTATCCCAACAATCCCGGTGCGCGTTTCGACCACGATTATTACCGGGAAAAGCACATGCCGCTGGTGAAGGCCCGCATGGGCGACGCCTGCAAATACTACACCATCGACAAGGGCCTTGCCGGCGGCGCGCCTGGCGCGCCCGCGACCTATGTCGGCATGTGCCATATCTTCGCCGACTCCGTCGATGCGTTTCAGAAGGCCTTCGGTCCGCACGCCAAGGAGATCATGGGCGACATCAAGAATTACACCGACGTCGCTCCGGTCATGCAGATCAGCGAAGTCGTCGTGGAGAAGTGAAGCGGCTCTCTCCGTCATTGCGAGCGAAGCGCTCGCAATGACGAGAGGATACGATTACTCAATCACTTTGTCCGCGCGCGCCAGAAACAGTTCCGGGACCGTCACACCCAGCGCCTTGGCGGCGTTGAGGTTGACATACATTTCAAATTTGACGGGCTGCTCCACCGGCAATTCCGCCGGCTTGGCCCCTTTCAATATCCGGTCGACATAGCCGGCCGCACGCCTGAACAAGTCGGCGTCGCTCGGGCCGTAGCTGACCAGTCCGCCGTCTTCGACATAGCCCTGGAAAGGGTACACAGCAGGCAAGCGATACCTGTTGGCCAGATCCACGGTCGGCTTCCGTTCGCTGAACAGCACCGGATCGGTAAGGACAATGAGCGCCTGCGCGGCAGCCTTGTTCATGGCAGCGAACGCGTCCTCCAGGCCGCCCTGACCTGAAACTTCGATCGGATCAAGCCGCAGCCCCATCGATGCTGCGGCTGTTTTCAGTTCCTTCAGTTCGATTTGCGATTGCGGATTGCGGGTGTTCAGCAGCACGGCGACCGAGGAAATCGTCGGTACGATTTCCTTCAGCAACTGGAGGCGCTTTGCGCCCAGTTCGGGGGCGACAATGCTGAAGCCGGTGGCGTTTCCGCCGGGGCGCGCAAGCGTTTCCACGATGCCGGCCGCGACCGGATCGGCCATGATGGCCACGACGATCGGAATGGATTGGGTCGCGGCCTTGAGAGCTTGAGCCGCGGGCGTTCCTCCGGTGACGATGACGTCGACCTTGTCCTGAACGAGCTGGGCAGCGAGCGCGGGCAACAGCTCGACACGATCGTTGGCCCATTTCCATTCGATTTCGATCGTCAGTCCCTCGACCCGGCCGAGGAGACTCAAGCCATTGACGAATGCCTGGACTCGCCGCGAGAACGACGCGGCGGTGCCTGGAATGAGCACCCCAATCCGGGGGATTCTGGCGGTTCGTTGCGCATGAGCTTGCAGTGGCCTCATCGCCACGGCGCCAAGGACAAGCAGCGCGAAGTCGCGTCGTCGCATGAGAGCCTCCGGCGCCTGCAGTCTTGAAAATCAAAGCAACTATATCCCAAAGCGCGGGTGCTGGGACTCCCAAGGTGGGCGGGGGTTAGCCTGTCGCTCTGGTGACGCGCCGGGCCTCACATCATCCCGGCTTCTTCCTCCTCCGCCTTTTCGATCAGCTCCTCGCTGATCACCACGTCGCGCCGCGGCACCAGGAAGAACATCGTCGCGGCGCAAGCGATTGAGAGCGCAAAGATCGCCGATGTCAGCGGCAGCGTGGTGGCGGAGTGGCCGCCGAGATAGGCGCCGAACTGCGAAAGCAGCGAGCCGATGCCCTGCTGCAGGAACCCCATGGCGCCGGAGGCGGTGCCGGCGGCCTCGGGCCGGACGCTGATCGCGCCGGCGGCTGCGTTCGACATCACGATGGCGTTGGCGGCCATCACGATCATCTGGGTGCCGAACAGGAAGCCTGGCGCCTGATTGGTGCCGGTCAGGCTCAGGATCAGGTTGAGCAGGCTGCCGGCAAGTTGCAGCGCGAGGCCGAACCAGATCAGCCTTTCCAGAGAGTGGCGCGGCGCAAAGCGCACGCAGAGCAGATTGCCGAGCAGGAAGGCAAAGCCAGTCGCCGCGAACCACGCGCCGTATTCGGCCGTGGTGCGTCCCATCTGGGTCACCACGATATAGGGCCCGCCGCCGGCGAAGGCGAAGATGATCTGGGAAGCCAGCACCTGGCACAGCACATAGCCGACAAAGGCACGGTTCTTCAGCAGCGAGCCGACATCGCCGCGAAAGCCGCCGCTCTCGGTGCGGGCGGCCCGCGTCTCCGGCAATGCGACCGCGAGCAGCACGGCGATGCTGAGCGAGGCCGCCGTGATGAAATAGAAGATCGCGCGCCAGCCGAAGGTGATTTCCAGCAGGCCGCCGACCAGTGCGCTCAGCATCTGTGCCACCATCATCACGGCGATGACCAGGCTGATCATGGCGCCGACGCGCTCGCGGCTGTAGAGATCGCGGATGATGGCGCGGCTTACCACCATGCCGGAGGCGCCGCCCAGCGCCTGCAGGAAGCGCGCGGCGATCAGCTGCGGCAGGGTTTGCGCAAAGGAACAGCCGACGCTCGCGACGACCATCAGCGTCAGGCCCGCCAGCAGCACCGGCCGGCGCCCGAACTTGTCCGACAGCGATCCCATGATCAGCTGCGAGCAGGCGATGCCGACCATGTAGAGCGACACCGTCATCTGTGCGATGGAAATGTCGCTCTGGAACGTGGAAGCCAGCACCGGCAGCGCAGGCACCAGCATGTACAGCGAGATCGGCGCGACGCCGGTCATCGTCACCAGCATCAGCAGCATCAGGCGCGATGAGGTCGGGTCGTGCTTGTCGGTCGCCGCGCCGGGCGGCCTGCCCATCACGCCATGCATGAAGTGTGATCCGAATTGTTCGATTCGACTCTAGCCGGATGACACTGCGCGAATACGCCTGTTTCGGCATGCGGCTATGAGGAATTTGGTGAGGTTCCGGGAGGTGCTGCAAATGCAACTGTCGTCCCGGCCAAGCGAAGCGCGAGCCGGGACCCATAACCACAGGGAGTAGTTTGGCGAAGGCTGGAGCGCCAACAGTTCCGACAACACGATCCTGTGGTTATGGGTCCCTGCGTTCGCAGGGACGACAGGCGAGCTACTTCAACTCCGCCGTCGCCGCATCCAGCCACAGCTTGGTCGCCTCGTCATTGAGCTGCGGCCGCACGATCTTGGCGACCTTGGCATGATACTCGTTCAGCCACTTCAGCTCCGCCGCATCCAGCATCTTCACGTCGATCAGCCGGCGATCGATCGGCGCGAAGGTCAGTGTCTCGAAGGCGTTGACCGGCTTTTCCGAGCCCTTGATGTCGGCGCCGACGACGAGCTCGAGATTCTCGATGCGGATGCCGTAGGCGTCGGTCTTGTAGTAACCCGGCTCGTTGGAGAGGATCATGCCGCGCTTCAGCGGCGTGGTGCCGAGTTTCGAGATCCGCGCCGGGCCCTCGTGCACCGAGAGATAGCTGCCGACGCCGTGGCCGGTGCCGTGCTCGAAATCGATTCCGGCCTGCCACAGAAATTGCCGCGCAAACGAGTCGAGCTGCGCACCGGTGGTGCCGTCGGGGAACACCGCGCGCGCAATCGCGATATGCCCGCGCAGCACGCGGGTAAAGCGGTCGCGCATTTCCGCGGTCGGCTCGCCGATCGCGATGGTGCGGGTGACGTCGGTGGTGCCGTCCTGGTATTGCGCGCCGGAATCGATCAGCAGTAAATCGCCGGGCGCGATGCGCCGGTTGCTCTTGCGGGTGACGCGGTAATGCACGATGGCGCCGTTCGGGCCGGTGCCGGAGATGGTGGGGAAGGAGACGTCCTTCAGCGCACCGGTCTGGCGACGAAACGTCTCCAGCGCCTCGACGGCGTCGATCTCGGTCAGCGCGCCCGAGGGCGCCTCGCGGTCGACCCAGGCGAGAAACCGCGTCAGCGCCAACGCGTCGCGATGATGCGCGGTGCGCGTGCCCTCGATCTCCGTGATGTTCTTCACCGCCTTCAGCAGCGTCACGGGATCGCTGCCTGCGACAGCCTTGCCGCCGACGCCCTTGATCAGCCGGCTCAGCGCATCGGCCGCGGTGGCGCTGTCGAGTGCAATCGACGCGCCGCGCTTGGCGAGCTCGATCAGCTTTGGCGCCAGCTTGTCAGGGTCGTCGACATCGGCGGACTGCTCGAGATGGTCGCGCGAGGAATTGGAGAGCTTGCGATGGTCGATGAAAATCGTCGGCCGACCTTCCTTCGGAACGAGCGCGTAGGAAATTGGCAGCGGTGTATGGGAGACGTCGGCGCCGCGGATGTTGAAGGTCCAGGCCACGCCATGGGAGTCCGACAGCACCAGCGCGTCGACGCCGAGCTTGTTGATCTCGACGCGGATGCGCTTCAGCTTCTCGGCCTCGATTTCGCCGGAAAATTGCTTGCCCTGGATCGCCACCGGGCCGAGCGGCGGGGCCGGGCGGTCATGCCAGATCACGTCCACTGGGTTGCTGTCGACCGCAACCAGTTCCGCGCCGGCCTTGGTGCAGGCGGCGGCGAGGCGCTCGGCTGCTGCAGAAGTGTGCAGCCAGGGGTCAAAACCGAGGCGGTCGCCCTTGGCGAGGTGTTTTGTCAGCCAGTGTTCCGGCGGCGGATCGACCAGCGGCTCGACCTGCCAGGCCTTGCGGTCGACCTGTTTCCCCGCCTGCAGGGTGTAGCGGCCGTCGACGAATACCGCCGCCTCCCTGGTCAGGACGATGGCCATCCCGGCCGAGCCCGTAAAGCCGGTCAGCCAGGCCAGCCGCTCCTCGGAGGGCGCGACATACTCGTTTTGCTGCTGGTCGGCGCGGGGAATCACGAATCCCGTCAGCTTCCGCCGCGCCAGTTCCTCGCGGAACGCGCCAAGCCGCGCGGTCAGCGCCACGCCGCTCTCGGCCTCCTCGAATGTCTGGAAATGAGCTTCGAACATTGCGCTCACACTTTAGGTTTGTGGGGAGGACTCGGCAATCACTGCGAATTCTCCTTAATTTGGCACAAGTTATGCTTGGTTCTTAAGGCCTGCATCAGACAGGACCGAACTATTCGCCGAGCCAATCGTTCGGAAGATAACCGGGAGACTTCGAGGAGTGTCTCAACTCAACGACGAGGTGATACACCATGCCAGCCTTTACCTTTGAGAAGATTTCGCCGCCGGCAAGCCGCGGCCCGATCGCGCCGATCGTGGTCAAGAAGCGCGGCGTCATCGTCCAGATCCTGGACCGCTTTGTCGAAGCCCGCGTCAGGCGCGAGCAGAAGGGCGTCATCTTCCGCGCCAAGCGCAGCAAGAAGACCTAGCTCACTCTTCGCAGCAGCAGGCTGCTCCAACCCTCGATCCGCAAATGCCGTAGCGGCACTAGGGAGCGCGCCCGGTAGGCCGCGATCACGGCCGGGGCCTGAGGCGTCAGCAGCCCCGACAGGATCACCAGCGCCCCCGGCGCGAGATGCCGCGTCATCGGGCCCGCCAGTTGCCGCAAGGGATTGGCGAGGATATTCGCCAGCACCAGGTCGAACGGTCCGCGCTGCGCGAATTCCGGCGCCGAGAATCCGGTGGCACGGATCACCTGCACCAAACTGCCAGCTCCATTCAGCCGGGCATTCTCCCGCGCCACCGCCACCGACGGCGCATCGATGTCGCTTCCGAGCACGCCGATCTTCAGCGCCTTCGCCGCGGCGATGCCCAGCACGCCGGTGCCGGTGCCGAGATCGAGCACGCGCCGCGGCCGGTGCGCCTTCAAGACATGGTCGAGCAGCAGCAGGCAGCCGCGCGTGGTGCCGTGATGTCCGGTGCCGAACGCCAGCGCCGCCTCGATCTCGATGGCGAGCTTGTTGGCGGCGACGTGCTCGCGGTCATGCGCTGCCATGGACGACAAAGCGTCCGGCCGGCACCGGCACGAGATCTTCGAGGCTCGCCTTGACCCAGTCCCTGGCTTCCACCGTATCGAAGACGAGGGTGCGCGCGATCTCGGCGCCCGCCGCATCGGTGACGAGTTCGCGCAACTGCTCCTGGTCCGGCGCCTCGGCAAAATGCAGCGCGACATCCCAGCGCCCGTCCGGCTGCTCGAACGCCGCCACCGCGGCGTCGCCGTCGAAGAAGATTTCGCTCAGCACGTCTATGACGCGCCTGGCGGCATGCGCATCGCCGATCGCAAAGCTGGCGCGGTGGGTAGCGGAGGTGACGGTCATCAGGAAGGTTGGTCCGGTAGTTTCTCAGTTTGAAATTCAGGGCGCTACGAAATGGAGGATCACGGCAGCAACAATGCACGCCCCAACGGCAAGGATGCTGCCCCTTGGTCTGTCCGGGAAAATGCCAAGACAAACCATCGTTAGGCCAGCCCCTAATGCGATCTTTAAGAAGGTCAACATCATGATCGTATGGCTCTCTTGCGAAGCTCAACATTGGCGTTGGTCATCTTACCGTTAGCCCTTCTTCCGGCGGGCCGCCGCTGCCGCTCGGGCGATCTCGCGACCCGTACAAAAGCGGGCGGCAATTTCAAACCGAGACACTACCGCTGGTCCACAGCTGGCGGGAAGGAAGTACAGGCCTTGTTTACAGGCTTCTCACCATCACAGACGGAGGATTTTCACAATTCCTTCACCCTGCAGGGAGCGCAACCCTGAGATAGGAGCCTGTTTGGGAAAGCTCTGCAAAACGGAGCAGTCGCGAGCGATTCCCACCGATCCCTCCACAGCTTATCCCGCAGTTATCCACAAGCTGCTCCCCGCATTCCACGCCCCGTGCCTGGTTAACGTCCGCGTAAATTCATCACGGATTCACCCCGACTCTCGGATCGGGCGCGTGGCGGAACCACACGTTAAGCGCCGCGCGCGAGGATGGCCGTACCAACAAAAAAAGGGGAGGTGTCAAATGAAACAGATCACCGTCGTGCTGGCCGTCATGCTCGCGATCAGCGCCTATGTGACCTATCCGTCGGCCGAAGAGCGTCAGGCGTCGACCATCATTCCGGCGGCGCTGATGTCGGACACGCAGTCGCTTCCGGTCCAAGCGTACGACGCCGTCTAAACCGGACGCACAAACATTGGCGGTCCGCCTGGCCCAGTAAGGGCTGGGCGGGCCGTTTCTATTTGGCGAACAGCGCGCGGTGATCGGCAAGAACCGTGCGCGCCGCATTGTGGCCGGGCGCGCCGGTGACGCCGCCGCCGGGATGCGCGCCGGAGCCGCAGTGATAGAGGCCCTTGAGCGGCCCGCGATAGTCGGCGTGGCCCAGCATCGGCCGCGCCGAGAACAGCTGGTTCAGCGTCAGCGCGCCATGAAAGATGTCGCCGCCGAGCAGGCCGAACTGCCGCTCGAGGTCGAGCGGGGACAGCACCTGCCGGCCGATCACGCTTGTCGAAAAGCCGGGCGCGTAGCGATCGACAGTCGCGATCATGAGATCGGCGACCTCGTCGCGATGATCGTCCCAGGATTTTCCATCCGGCAATTCCGGCGCGACGTGCTGGCAAAAGAGACTCGCGACATGCTGGCCGGCGGGCGCTAGCGTGTCGTCGAGCGTGGAGGGGATCAGCACCTCGACCACGGGCTCGCGGCTCCAGCCGTGCTCGCGCGCATCGAGCCAGGCGCGGTCCATGTAGGGAAGCGACGGCGCGAGGATGATGCCGGCGGTGAGATGGTCGCCGTCGCCGGGCAGGGCGGTGAAGGAGGGCAGCGCGCTCAGCGCGACATTCATGCGAAAGGTGCCGGAGCCGTTGCGCCAGCGCGAGATGCGGTCGAGGAAAGCCGTCGGCAGCGCATCCGCCGGCACGAGGCGGGTGTACAGCAGTTTTGGATTGACGTTGGAGACGACGTACTGCGCCCGAATGGTCTCGCCATTGTCGAGGATGACGCCGACCGCGCGGTCGTTCTCGACGATCACCTCGCGCACGCCGGCATCGGTCTCGATCTCGGCGCCATGCTTCTGCGCGGAGCGCGCCATCGCCAGGCCGATCGCGCCCATGCCGCCGATGGCGTGGCCCCAGACGCCCTTCTTGCCGTTCACCTCGCCAAAGGCGTGGTGCAGCATCACATAGGCGGAACCGGCGGTGTAGGGGCTGGCATAATTGCCGACGATGGCGTCGAAGCCGAACACCGCCTTGACGAGGTCGTTCTCGAAACGCTCGTCCAGCATTTCGCCGGCCGAGCGGGTGAAGAGGTCGAGCAGGCTGCGCTGCTGCTCCAGCGACAGTTTTCGCAGGATGTTGCCGGTGCCGACCGCGTTGAAGGCTTCGCGGATCGCGCCAACGCCGAAGGATTCGACGAGGTTGGGCGGCGCGCGCAGCACCAGTTGCCGCAGCACGTCGGCAATATCCTCCAGCTCACGCGAGAAAGCGTCGATATGCGCCGCGTCGCGTTCGCTGAGTTTTGCCACGGAGGCCTTGGTGCGGCCCTCGCCGGTGAGGAGATGGCTGCCGTCGGGAGCGGGCAGAAAATTCTGTGCGCGGCGCTCGACGATTTTCAAGCCGTGATCGGCCAGCCGTAGATCGGCGATGACCTGCGGATTGAGCAGGCTCACCGTGTAGGCCGCGACCGAATTGCGGAAGCCCGGATGAAACTCCTCCGTCACCGCGGCGCCGCCGACCGCCTTGCGGCGCTCGACCACTTTGACCCGCAGCCCCGCCATCGCGAGATAGGCCGCGCAGGTGAGGCCGTTGTGCCCCGCACCGATGATGACGACGTCCGTTTCGTTCATGTTCGCTTCAAGAAGGATTGATTATGCGCTGCTTCGCAGCCCATCCCGCGTTCCGTCAAGGTTTCTTGCCCGCAATGTTGCCATATGCTCAATTCGGCGTCTCTGGCGATCCCCTGCCGGATGTGCCGTCCCCCGCCGGGTTCTTGCCGGAGCTTTCATGACCGTTGCCGCACCGTCCCTCACGGATCAGGCCGCCGATTCGCGGAACCGGCTGATTCTCGTGGTCTACACGCTGGCGATCTTCGTCAGCGCGCTGCTGCTGTTCTCGGTGCAGCCGCTGTTCACCAAGATGGTGCTGCCGCGGCTCGGCGGCTCGCCGGCGGTGTGGTCGGTGGCGATGGTGTTTTTCCAGTCGCTGCTGCTCGCCGGCTATGCCTACGCGCATTACCTGACCATGGCGAGCAACCGCATCGTGCCCGTGGTGGTGCATCTGGCGCTGCTGGCCATTGCCCTGGTGACGCTGCCGCTGTCGATCAGGTCCGGCTGGGGCGAGCCGCCGACCTCGGGCTATGCGTTCTGGCTGCTCGGGCTGTTTGCCGTCTCGATCGGGCTGCCGTTCTTCGCGCTCGCCGCCAACAACCCGCTGCTGCAGGCTTGGTTCGTACGCACCGGCCATCCCAACGGCCCGGACCCGTATTTCCTCTACGCCTCCTCGAACATCGGCAGCTTCCTGGCGCTTCTGTCCTATCCGGTGCTGCTGGAGCCGATGTTCACGCTGCGCACCCAGAACCTGATCTGGACCGGCGGCTATGGCCTGCTGATCCTGCTGATTGCAGCCTGCGGCGTGTTGCTGCTGCAGTCGCCGCCAGGCGCGGCGGCGCTTAACATGCCGGAGGACGATGCCGATGCGCCGGCGCCATCCTGGCTGCTGCGCGCGCGCTGGATCTTCCTCGCCGCCGTGCCGTCGGGCCTGCTGATCGCAGTCACCGCGCATATCTCGACCGACGTCGCCGCCGCGCCGCTCTTGTGGGTGCTGCCGCTGTCGCTCTATCTGCTCACCTGGGTGCTGGTGTTCCAGTCGCGGCCGCTGTTGCCGCACTGGCTGATGCTGCTGTTGCAGCCGCTGGCGATCGCGGGCGTGGTGATCCTGCTGGCGGTCGGCGGCGAGCAGAATTTGCTGCTGACGCTCGGCGGCCATCAGCTCTGCTTCTTCGTCATCGCGATGGCCTGCCATGGCGAACTGGCGCGGACGCGACCGCCTGCGAAATACCTCACCGGCTTCTATGTCGCGCTGTCGTTCGGCGGCATGGTCGGCGGTTTGTTTGCCGGCCTGATCGCGCCAAACATCTTCTCCTGGATCGCCGAATATCCGATCCTGCTGGCGCTGGCCGCGCTGTCCCGGCCGCCGGGCGACGAGCGGCTGCGAAGGTACACGCAATGGTACTGGCCGCTGCTGGTTGCCATTGCCGTGGCGCTGATCCTGCCGGTTTACTACGCGGGCAAGATCTTTGCCTTCCTTGAAGCCAACCGTAACTGGATGATCGGCGGCGTCGGCGTGCTGGCGGCGCTGCTGGCGGTCGGTCTCAATGGCAACCGCTGGAAAATATTTGCCACCGTCGTCGTGGCGCTGGTGCTGTTGCGCGCCTATCCCGCCGACGACGGACGGGTGGAGACGGTGCGCAGCTTCTTCGGGGTGCACAAGATACAAGTAACGTCGGACGGACGGTTTCACGTGCTGCTGCACGGCACCACCATCCACGGCGCCGAGCGGTTCAAGAACAACGACGACACGCCGGTGACCGGCCGGCCGGAGCCGATCACCTACTACCACAAGGACGGTGGTATCGGTCAGGCCATCGCGGCGATGCGCGAGCGCAAGGGCGCACCGCTGAAGGTCGCGGTGATCGGGCTCGGTTCGGGCTCGCTGACCTGCGCGTCGGAGCCGGGCGAGGACTGGAAGTTTTTCGAGATCGACCAGACCATGGTCGACAGCGCCAGCGACCCGAAATACTTCACCTACATCCAGAAATGCGAGCCCGGTCTGAAGCCGGTCATCGGCGATGCGCGGCTGACGTTCGCCAAGGAGCCGAGCGGCATCTACGACGTGATTATCGTCGACGCTTACTCGTCCGACGCGATCCCGATTCATCTCGCCACCGAAGAGGCGATGGAGATCTACAAGGACAAGCTGGCGCCGCACGGCGCGGTGGTGATGCACGTCTCCAACCGCCATCTCGAACTGGAGAGCGTGGTCGTCGGCATTGCCGATGCCAACGATCTCAAGAGCTGGGTCTACAGCGAGGATTCGGGCCGTGACGCCGACTACATCTTCTCGACCACGGTGGTGGTCTCCGCGCGCGAGGAGGCCGATGTCGGCAAACTGGCTTCGTCCGATAAGTGGACATTGACGGAGGCGGAAGACCTTCAGCGGGTCTGGACCGACGATTACTCCAACATCGTCGGCGCGCTGTGGCGCCGCCTGCGCGACGGCGAGCAGTAGCGGCCGTCAGTCCTGATAGGTGTAGTAGCCGCGCTGTTGCTGCTGGTAGTACGGCCGCGGCTGATAGTAGCCCTGTGGCGCCGGGGCGTAGCCGCGGTCGTAGTAATATTGCTGCTGCTGCGACGGCGGCGGATAGATCTGGGCGCGGCGCGGCGCCGGGTAGACCTGGTCGTTGGAGCTGCCGTCGGCGGGATAGATGTAGCCGTCATCACGGCGCGGCTGCTGCGCGTAACCCGGCTGCTGGCCGTAGTCCGGTTGCTGGGTGTAACCCGGTTGCGGCGCATAACCGGGCCGCGGCGTGTAACCCGGCTGCGGGGCGTAGCCGGCCTGCGGCGTGATCACGACGGGATCGCCGGCATTGTCGTACTGCTGCTGCTGTTGATAGTCGCGGCGGGCGACCGCCGTATTGGCGCGGCCGCGCGGGTTGCGGGCGAGCGCGACCTGCGAGGAGCCGGTCAGCGTCACCGTGGTGTTGAGCACGCCCTGTTCCTGTACCAGCGCATAAAGCGTCGCAGCGTTGGCGCGCGACAGCCGCACGCAGCCATGCGAGGCGGGGCTGCCGAGCTTGCCTACCGAGTTCGGTGCCATGGATGGCGTGGCCGATCTTGGTGAAGAAGATCGAATGCGGCATCGGCGCGTCGTCGAATTCCTTGGAATAGTGGTCGGCTTCCATCCGGAAGGTGCGGAACGAGCCGTTCGGCGTTTCGTAGGAGGGAATGCCCGACGAGACCGGCCAGCGGTAGCGATCGACGCCGTCGACGGCGACGGTCATCTGCTGGTTGTCCTTGTCGACGGTGATGGCGACTTTGGCCTCGGCGCCGGTGGCGATCAGCAATCCGGCAATGGCAACGAGAAACGAACGCATGTACTTCTGGCCTCCCGGCTGGTGGCGCCGCGGCTCTCCGTCCCCCGGCGAGGACTATGCCCGGATTCCGGCATTGGTTCCAGTGGGGCAGGGGCGGATCGTTAATGAACGGCGCTGACGTTTTCGCGAGTTGCCGTTCATCTTCGCGGCGGCGTCAATTCTTCAGCCGGTATCCGGTTCGGAAAATCCACCACACCATGGCCATACACATGACGAGAAAGCCGAGCGTCACGCCGACGCTGAGCCAGATGCTGACATCGGCGATCTCGTAAAAGCTCCAGCGGAAACCGGAGATCAGATAGACCACCGGATTGAGCAAGGTGATGGTGCGCCAGCCCGAGGGCAGCATGTTCACGGAGTAGAAGCTGCCGCCGAGGAAGGTCAGCGGCGTCACGATCAGCATCGGGATCATCTGCAGCTTCTCGAAGCCGTCGGCCCAGATGCCGATGATGAAGCCGAACAGGCTGAAGGTGACGGCGGTCAGCACCAGGAACGAGAGCATCCAGACCGGATGGTGGATGTGCAGCGGCACGAACAGTCCGGCGGTGCCGAGGATGATCAGGCCGAGGACGATCGACTTGGTGGCGGCGGCGCCGACATAGCCGAGCACGATCTCGAAAAACGAGATCGGCGCCGACAGGATTTCGTAGATGGTGCCGACGAATTTCGGGAAGTAGATGCCGAACGAGGCGTTGGCGATGCTCTGGGTCAGCACCGACAGCATCACCAGCCCGGGCACGATGAAGGTGCCGTAGCTGACGCCCTCGACCTCGGTGATGCGCGAGCCGATGGCGGCGCCGAACACCACGAAATAGAGCGAGGTGGAGACGACGGGCGAGACGATGCTCTGCAGCAGCGTGCGCCAGGTGCGCGCCATTTCGAAGAGATAGATGGCCTGGACGGCTCGCCAGTTCATGACTTCCTCACCAGGCTGACAAAGATGTCTTCCAGCGAAGACTGTTCGGTGTCGAGGTCCGAGATGCGGATGCCGGCATTGCGGAGGTCGCTCAAAAGACTGGTGATGCCGGTGCGATCGCCCTTGGTGTCGTAGTCGTAGGTGATCTCGCGGCCGTCCTCGGATAGATGCAGATTGTACGGCGCCAGCGTCGGCGGGATGGCGTCCACCTTGCCTTGCAGCTGCAGCGTCAGGCGCTTCTTGCCGAGCTTCTGCATCAGCCCGGCCTTGTCCTCGACCAGGATGATCTCGCCCTTGGTGATGACGCCGATGCGATCGGCCATCTCCTCGGCTTCCTCGATGTAATGCGTGGTCAGGATGATGGTGACGCCGGATTGCTGCAGCGTGCGCACCACCTCCCACATGCCCTTGCGCAGTTCGACATCGACGCCGGCGGTCGGCTCGTCGAGGAAGAGGATCTGCGGCTCGTGCGACAGCGCTTTGGCGATCATCACGCGGCGCTTCATGCCGCCGGACAGCGTGAGGATCTTGGAATCCTTCTTGTCCCACAGCGACAGGTCCTTCAGCACCTTCTCGATATGCGCCGGATTCTTCGGCTTGCCGAACAGGCCGCGGCTGAAGCTGACGGTGGCCCACACCGTCTCGAAGGAATCGGTGTGAATTTCCTGCGGCACCAGCCCGATCATCGCGCGTGCCGCGCGGAAATCGCTGATGATGTCGTGGCCGCCGACCGAGACGCTGCCCGACGTCGGGTTGGCGATGCCGCAGATCGTGCTGATCAGCGTGGTCTTGCCGGCGCCGTTGGGGCCGAGCAGCGCGAAGATCTCGCCGCGCTCGATGTCGAGATTGATGTTGTTCAGCGCCTTGAAGCCGGTGCCGTAGACCTTCGAGAGATTGGAGACGGATATGACTGATGGCATGACGGCTTGATCGATCGGAGCTTGGCAATGGGGAAGGGGCAGGCAACGCGGCTGGCATGCCAAGCCTGGGATGGAAGGAGCTCAAATCAGATAGGAAGGGGAATTGCGTTCCGCAATTGCGGCGTCGAACTTACTTTTTCTTCTTCGCCGGCTGCTTTTTCGCGGCGGGCGCCGCAGCCGCGGGCGCCGCGGTCTCCGGGATCTTCGACAGCGTCATGATCTGGATCTGGTTGTTGACCGGCGCGGTCGGGCGCGCGAAGTCCAGCAATTGTTCCTCGCCCAGTCCGACGGACTGGATGCGCTTGGCCGAAATCTTGAACGTGTTGACCAGGATTTCCCGGATCGCGTCGGCGCGGCGCTGGCTCAGGATTGCGTTGGCTTCGCGCTTTCCGTTGGCTTCGATATGACCGACGATCAGGATGTTGTAGGGCAGCAGCGACGAATGCATCAGCGCGTCGGCGATGCGGCCGACCGTCTGGTACGACTCCGGCTGCACGATCGGGGTGTCGACGTCGAAGGTGATGTCGACGTTGAAGGCGGGCAGCTTGCTCAGATCGGGCGCGATCGGCGGGCGCTTTTGCGGCGGCGGCTCGTTCTTGCCGCGGGATTTCGAACGCTCGGTCACCTGCAGCCGCAGCGCCGGAACGTCGAGTTCGAGATCGGACTGGTATTTCTCCAGCTTGGCGACGATGTCGTCGCGGGTCGGGATATTCTGGGCCGAAGCGGGCGCGGCGGCGCAGCAGCGCAAGAACACCGCCCGCCAGCAGGCCGATGTGGTGCAAGGTCCGCATCAGCGATACCCCGCGTCGACCATGGCCTGGGTGCAGTTGCGGCTGACGCCCTGCGCCGTCATCAGGCAGGGCACCGACTTGCTGGTTTCCTTGGTCGAGCCATGGCAGAGCTTGACGATCTCGCGGGTGCAGGCGTTCGCCACGGTCACGCGCGCCGCGATCCGCTTGTTGATTGCGTCAACGGCCTGCAGGTAGGTCGACTTGCATGTCGGCGAGGTGACGTCCTGGTTGCGCGACAGGCATTCCTTGAGCCGGGTGGAATCGAGGTTGACGCCGCGGCAATAGGAGGTGATCTCCGTGCCGCAGCCCTTGGCCAGCATGGCCACGGCATCGCCAAAGCTCATCGTCTCCGCCACCGCCAAGGACGGTGCGGCCAGCAATGCGGCTAACAGAAAAATCCCTCCCCGGACCATGGGGATATCTCAATCGATGATTTCAGCCGGTGGTCAAGGGCCACGAAGGCCGGGCGAAGCAGTGTCCACGGCACTGTTGCCGCGGCGACGCGGTGTCTCACGACCCGCTCCACAAAACTGTCGACCACCTTTTTCTCGCCGGCCTTCTCGAAGGCGATGGTGAGCTTGTTGCCGTCGATCTTCACGACATGGCCGTAGCCGAACTTCTGGTGGAAGACGCGGTCGTCCAGCGAGAATTCGGAGGCGGAGGTGGATTTCGCCACCAGTTCGCCCTCGATCACGACGGGCCCGCGCTTGTTGCGCGCAAAGCCGCCGGACGAGAACGACGACTGGTCCTCGTTGAAGCCGCCGCGGGCCTGGCCGCCGCGGTTGCGATTCCGGTTGGCCTGGGCGCGCTGCCAGCCCGGCGTGCTGTAGCTGGAGCCGAAGGATTCGACGTTGTCGAAGCGCGAGGGGCCGTAGCCGCTGCTGCCGCCCCAGCCGGAGCCGCCCTTGGATTCCGTGATCTCGACGTTCTGCGCCGGCAACTCGTCGAGGAAGCGCGAGGGAATGGTGGTCGACCAGGTGCCGTGGATGCGGCGGTTGGTGGCAAAGAAGATTTTCGCGCGGCGGCGGGCGCGGGTCAGGCCGACATGGGCGAGGCGGCGCTCTTCCTCGAGGCCCGCGCGGCCCTGCTCGTCGAGGGTGCGCTGGCTCGGAAACAGGCCTTCCTCCCAGCCGGGCAGGAAGACGTTGTCGAATTCCAGCCCCTTGGCGGAATGCAGCGTCATCAGCGACACCGCCTCCTCCTGCGCGCCGTCCTCGCGGTCCATGACCAGCGCAATGTGTTCGAGGAAGCCGACCAGGTTCTCGAACTCCTCCATGGAGCGGACCAGCTCCTTCAGGTTTTCGAGGCGGCCGGCGGCGTCCGCCGAGCGGTCCTTCTGCCACATCTCGGTGTAGCCGCTCTCGTCGAGCACGATCTCGGCGAGCTCGCTGTGCGAGGTGACCTCGCTCTGCGCGCGCCAGCGGTCGAAATGCAGCACGAGATCGCGCAAGCTACCGCGCGCCTTCGGCTTCAACTCGTCGGTCTCGACCACGGCGCGGGCGGCGTCGAACAGCGAAATGCGGCGCTTGCGGGCGTGGTCGTGCAGCAGCTGCACGGTGGCGTCGCCGAGGCCGCGCTTCGGCACGTTGATGATGCGCTCGAAGGCGAGGTCGTCGGCCGACGAATTGATGGTGCGGAGATACGCCAGCGCGTCGCGGATTTCGGCGCGCTCATAGAACCGCGGACCGCCGATCACGCGATAGGGCAGGCCGAGCGTGACGAAGCGATCTTCGAATTCGCGCATCTGGAACGAGGCGCGGACGAGAATGGCGACCTCGTTGAGGTTTTCCTTGGCGCGCTGCAGCTCCTCGAGCTCCTCGCCGATGGCGCGGGCTTCTTCTTCGGAGTCCCAGGAGCCGGTGACCGTGACCTTTTCGCCGTCGACGTCCTCGGTGCGCAGCGTCTTGCCGAGCCGGCCTTCGTTGTGCGCGATCAGATGCGAGGCGGCGGCAAGGATGTGGCCGGTCGAGCGGTAGTTGCGCTCGAGCCGGATGACCTTCGCGCCGGGGAAATCGTGATCGAAGCGCAGGATGTTGTCGACCTCGGCGCCGCGCCAGCCATAGATCGACTGGTCGTCGTCGCCGACGCAGCAGATGTTTTTGGGGGCGTTCTCCCTCTCCCCGTCCTTCACGGGGAGAGGGTCGGGGTGAGGGGCTGCTTCCAGAGTTCGATCTGAGGAGAGTCCTCTCACGCGGATCGCTCTGCGACATAGCCGTGGCTTCGCCACGGCGTTCTTCAAGGCGTCCGCCGGAGGCGGACTAGCTCTCCCCGCACGCGGGGAGAGGTGGAAGAGGACGGCGCCTGCGACAGCAGCCGCAGCCACAGATACTGCGCGACGTTGGTGTCCTGATACTCGTCCACCAGGATGAACTTGAAGCGGTTCTGGTAGCCGCGCAGCACGTCGGGGTGCTCGCGGAAGATGCGGATGTTTTCCAGCAAGCAGATCGCCGAAATCGGCGGCGTTGAGGATCTTCAGCCGCTCCTGATAGGACGTGTAGAGCTTGCCGCCCTTGCCGTTGGCGAACACGGCGGCCTCGCCGGGCGGCACCTGCGAGGGCGTCAGGCCGCGGTTCTTCCAGCCGTCGATCAGCCCGGCCAGCATGCGCGCCGGCCAGCGCTTGTCGTCGATGTTTTCGGCCTGCAGCAACTGCTTCAGCAGCCGCACCTGGTCGTCGACATCGAGCACGGTGAAATTGGATTTGAGCTGCGCCAGCTCGGCATGGTGGCGCAGGATGCGGCCGCCGATGGAGTGGAAGGTGCCGAGCCACGGCATGCCCTCGACCGCATGGCCGAGCATCTGGCCGAGCCGGAGCTTCATCTCGCGCGCGGCCTTGTTGGTGAAGGTCACCGACAGGATTTCGTGCGGCCGGGCGCGGCCCTGGCTCAGGATATGGGCGATGCGGGTGGTGAGCACGCGGGTCTTGCCGGTGCCGGCGCCGGCCAGCACCAGCACGGGACCGTCCAGCGCCTCCACGGCCTCGCGCTGCTCGGGATTGAGGCCGTTCAGATACTGCGGACCGGCCGCGGCGCGCGCACGCGCGGCGATCCCGCCAGCCGCTGGCTGGTGCTCGGGGACGCTGGCATGGGGCAGCTTGCTCGGCTCGGTCATCGCGAATCGCATTTGCCCCACGATGGCACCGTGGGGAGGTGGAGGGGAGCCTTCTTAGCAGGGATTGAGGGTCATATAGGGCCTGGACGGCCGTTTTGACAGGTTTTATCGCCGCCCAGTCCGAGCGCGATTTCGTTCCGGGCTCACGAAGAATTTTCGCCGTTTCCGCCGCGGAACTCCCGTTCCCCGCCGCGCATTGTCCGGTCATGCGAGGCGCATGATCGCGCCTGGAGGAAAAAGAGGAAAAGGCCATGTTGAGCTGGGTTGTTACGTTTCTGGTCATCGCGTTGATCGCCGGCATTCTGGGCTTTGGCGGCATCGCCGGCGCTTCCATCGAAATCGCCAAGATCATCTTCTTCATCGCCATCGTGCTGTTCCTGGTCTCGGCCGTCGTCGGGCTCGCCCGCGGACGCACGCAGGTCTAGCCGCTGATTACTTCAGAGAGGGCATCGCCACCTTCCGGCCGATGCCCTCCGGCCGCGGCACGGCGGCATGGACACCGACGATCGCGGCGATGCGGGCGCGGATGTCAGGCGGAAACGGCGCCACCTTTCGCGTCGCCATGTCGATGTGCAGCGAGATGTTCTCCGACGTCGCCGACAGCCAGCCTTCGGTCGGCATGGCGCAGCTCCTCGAACGTGTGCAGCCGCTTCTCGTCGGCGCCCAGCAGGTAGATCGTCACCTGCACGGGATCGCCCAAGATGAATTTCCCGCAAATAGCGCACATGGCATTCGGCGGTGAAGGTCGAGCCGTGGCGCTCCTTCTTGTAGGCCGGCCCGATGCCGAGCTGCAGCCACAGCTCGTCGATCGCGCGGTCCATCATCACGTTGTAATAGGCCATGTTGAGATGGCCGTTGTAGTCGATCCATTGCGGCTCGATCTGCATCACCGAGGACACGAACGGGGCGGCCGGCAGTTTGGTGTCCCGGGCGGCGGTCGCTGAAGTCATCGTCTCTCCTTGGCGGCGTCAATCTGGTTCTTGACCCCTTATATATCCTTTGCCACCGTCCCCCAAAGCCGGGAGGAATTTTGACGTGGCGACAACGATAACAAGCAATTTGAAGCGGCCGGAACCGCAGGCGCTGAAGAGCACCATCGACGCGCTGGCGGCGCGGTTCGGCAACCGGCTGATCACCTCGCAGGCGGTGCGCGAGCAGCATGCCCATACCACCACGTGGCTGGCCGTCGCAGCCGCCGGATGCGGTGGTGATGGCGCAGGAGACCGCCGACATCCAGGACGTGGTGCGGATTTGCGCGAAAAACGGCGTGCCCGTGATCGCCTTCGGCACCGGCACCTCGCTGGAAGGGCCAGGTCAACGCGCCGGCCGGCGGCGTCTGCATCGATCTGCGCGACATGAACAAGATGCTGGAAGTGCATGCCGAGGATCTGGATTGCGTGATCCAGCCCGGCGTCACCCGCAAGGCGCTGAACGAGCATCTGCGCGACCAGGGGCTGTTCTTCCCGATCGATCCCGGCGCCGATGCCTCGCTCGGCGGCATGACCTCGACGCGCGCCTCCGGCACCAATGCGGTGCGCTACGGCACCATGCGCGAGAACGTGCTGGCGCTGAAGGTGGTGCGCGGCGACGGCGAGATCATCACCACGGGCACGCGGGCGAAGAAATCTGCCGCCGGCTACGATCTGACGCATCTGTTCGTCGGCGCGGAGGGCACGCTCGGCATCATCTCGGAACTGACCATCAAGCTGCGCGGCATTCCCGACACCATCGCGGCCGCGGCGTGCTCGTTCGAGACCGTGCGCGGCGCCTGCCAGGCGACGATCCTGGCGATCCAGACCGGCATTCCGGTGGCGCGCATCGAGCTGCTCAATGCCGAGCAGGTGCAAGGCCTGCAATTCCTATTCGAAGCTGACGCTGCCGGAGACGCCGCTGCTGCTGCTGGAATTCCACGGCACCGAGGCCGATGTCGCCGAGCAGTCGAAGAATTTCAACGAGATCGCCAAGGAGTGCGGCGGCGGCGATTTCTCGTGGACCACCAAGCCGGAGGACCGCACCAAGCTGTGGCAGGCGCGGCACGACGCCTATTGGTCGGTGAAGGCGCTGCGTCCCGGCGCCGGGCGTGGTCGCGACCGACGTCTGCGTGCCGATCTCGCGGCTGGCCGATTGCGTCACCGAGACCGAGGACGATCTGAAGCGGCTCAACCTGTTGTCGCCGATCGTCGGCCATGTCGGCGACGGCAATTTCCACTGCTCGCTGGTCTGCGACGTCGACAACACGGAAGAGATGGCGCGCGGCGAGGAGTTCATGCATCGCCTGGTCGAGCGCGCGCAGGCGATGGGCGGCACCTGCACCGGCGAGCACGGCATCGGGCAGGGCAAGCAGAAATACCTCCAGGCCGAGCTCGGCAGCGAGGCGCTGGATGCCATGCGCGCGCTGAAAAAGGCGCTCGATCCGCAAAACATCTTCAATCCCGGCAAGATCGTCCCGGCGGCGTAAGCGCCGGCGCAGCCTTCGCGCCGCCCCGATCGCGTGGAACTTTTGCCGTCTTGCTGCGTCATCTTTCGCCGCAATGTGAGCGGCGTGACCGCAGGGAGGGTGCCATGTCCAGGCGGGTAATCGGAATTGCCGCTGTTGTTCTGCTGACCGTGCTTTCGGGCGCCGCGATCGCCAGAGGGCGGCGGTGGCCATGGCGGTGGTGGAGGTCACGGCGGTGGCCATGGAGGCGGACACGGCGGCGGACGCGGTTTTAGCGGCGCGCATTTCGGCGGTGGCGGCGGACATCACTTCGGCGGACATCGCGGCGGCTTCGCGCGCCATTCGGTCGGACGAGCGCACGTTGGACGCGCGCATTTCGGCGGTAGCCGCTCTGCCGCGCGGCACCAGAACTTTGGAGCCATGCGCAGCGCCGCGATTGCGCCGCGCAATGCACGTCATGCCATGAATTCTGCTGTCCAGTCCGCGCGCCCTGCGCAGCGGCCGAGTGCTCGGCAATCCAGCGGCGCGCGTGCAGATCGCGGCGGCCGCGGCACTGGCCGGCTGGCACGGCGGCGCGCAACGGCTGGTGGCGGCACCGCAATGGCGGATATGGCTGGGTCGGCCCGCTGTTCTGGCCGTTCGCCTATAACGACATCTACGACTGCACGATCTGGGGCGACTGCTACGGCTTCTGGGGCTACGGCTATCCCGACATCTATGCCGGAGTTTTCGCGCCCTATGCCTATGACGACCTCGCCGGCTATTTCCCGCAGCGCCGCCATGACCGCAGGCGCGGCCGCCCGCTCGACATCAGCCAGATGTGCGGCAATGACAGCCGCGCGGTCGCGGGCATGCCGGTCGACCAGATCGCGGACGCCGTGCAGCCGACGGAGGCGCAGCGCGCCGCACTGGCTGATCTCGGCAACACCTCGCTGACGGC
Source organism: uncultured Alphaproteobacteria bacterium (assembly GCA_963726865.1). GTDB lineage: Bacteria > Pseudomonadota > Alphaproteobacteria > Rhizobiales > Xanthobacteraceae > Bradyrhizobium. Next base: position 363,147 of record CAVSEE010000028.1, read on the forward strand.
CGCGCAGGCCATCCGCGCGGCGTGCCCGGCCCAGGCCAATCTGACCGCGCCGGGCCGGCTTGCGGCGATGCAGCAGCGGATCGAGGCGATGGTCACGGCGGTGGGCACCATCCGGCCGAAGCTGGAAACTTTCTACGGCCAGCTCAACGATGAACAGAAGGCGCGGTTCAACGCGCTCGGCGAAGACAAGCGCAAGACCGCGGAGGGATCGCCTGCGCAAGCCTGCGGTGCGCCGCCGGTCGCGCTGGAATGGCCGGCCGGCGAGGTCGAGGCGAAAGTCCATCCGGACGACGCGCAGCGCGCCGCGCTGAAGAAGCTCGCGGGATGCCAGCGCCCAGGCTGCCGAACTCGCTGAAGGCGGCGTGCCAGCCGGGCGAAGCGCTGTCCCCGCCGGCGCGGCTGGCCGCCACGGCCAGGCGGCTCGATGCCATGCTGGAGGCCGTCAAGCAGGTGCGTGCGGCGCTGGAGGATTTCTACGCCACGCTGAACGACGAGCAGAAGGCGCAGTTCGAGGCGATCGGGCCGAAGCGGACCGCGTAGCGACTTCTTCACAGAGTAGCGTGCAAATGCCGCTATGCTCGCCGTAATAGTGGGGTGCGGCGATGCAGTGGTTCAGGCGGACCAAGCGCACGGAGATCTGGGACGAAGCGATCGAAGCGCCGGTCGGCGATATCGAGGCGGCGCAAGCGGATCCGGGAAATCTGCCGTTCGGCCGCCGACAGCGCCGAGAAGTCGCCGGCGCAGCCGCCGACCGCTCGCACAGCGGAAGGTGAAGCGCGAAGTCGAGCGCTACGAGCGCGCGGCGCAGGCGGCGATGGAAATCGCCATGAAGGTGTCCGACGAATTGCTGCGCGATGCCGCCGTGCGCCAGATCGTCGAGCTGTGCCTGAAGGCCGGCAATGTCACGACGGCGCAGACACTGTTTCGCGCCATCCACGCCAAATCGATCCGCGACGACGTGCTGCGGGATTATCCGCCGCTGCAGCCCTAGCCGTCAGGCTGATCTGGCGCCAGCGTGGCGAACGGCCTCGTCGACGCTGTGGAAGATGTGGTTCTTCGGCAGCACGTCGTAGATGCCAAAGCGCTCGAAGGCCTGCTGCGCTCGCGGTCGATTCCAGCCGCGCCACCGCGAACGTGACGCCTTGCCTGCGGCATTCGCCGATCAGGTCGAGCAGCATCTGCGCGGCGGTGAAATCGATCTCGACAATGCCGCTCGCTTCCAGCACCAGCAGCTTCGGCGTCGGCGGTCTTGAGGACGTTCTGCACGTCGGTGCGGAAATTCTCGGCGTTGAGGAATGACAGCGGCGCCTGCAGTCCGACCACGGCGACGTCGGGCTGGCGCTCGCCCGGCGATGTGCGGGCTGGCCGGCCACCAGATCGTGGTGTCCGGGCACGTGCTCGAATTCGATCAGCCGCGCGCGGGTCGTGCTCCAGATGCCGTGCAGCAGCGACAGCCCGATGCCGACGGCGACGCCCTGTTCGATCGGCAGCACGATGATCGCGGCCGCGGTGGCGACGATCAGCAGGAATTCGCCGAGCGACTGGCGATAGATCGTCACGATCTGCCTGAGCGCGGATGATGCGCAGCGCCACGAACAGCAGCACGCCGCCGAGCGCGGCCTCGGGCACGTGGCGCAGCAGCGTGGCGCCGAAGGCGAGCAGCGCCAGCACGATCGCCGCCGCGAACAGGCCGGACAGTTGCGTGCGTCCGCCGGTCTCCGAGACGATGCCGGTGCGCGGCGGACTGGCGTTGACCGGAAAGGCGCCGAACAGGCCGGCCAGCACGCTGCCGGCGCCGGCGCCGAGAAAATCGCGGTCGACATCGGCCGGCTTGTCGGGATCGGACGGAAACGAGCGCGTGGTCGCCGCGGTCTGCACCATCACGACGATGGCGATCAGGAAGCGCAAGCGGCACGAGCTTCGCCCATCTGTTCCGGAGCGAGATGTCCGGAAGCGACGGCATCGGCAGCGTCGCCGGCACGGTGCCGACCACGGCGACGCCCTTGCTCTCGAGCCCGGCCGCAGATCACCGCGATGGTGGCCGCGACCAGCCCGATCAGCGCGCCGGGAATTTTCGCGCTGATCGCTTCCGCATCCGGCGACGACGGCGAGCACGCCGAAGCCCGATCGCCAGCGTGTAGAGATTGGCTGCGCCGAGGTGCTGCGCCAGCTCGACGATGCGGTCGAGCATCGGCCCCTTCGGCGACGGCAGTCCGAGCACGCCGGGCATTTGCGACACCAGAATGTGCACGGAAATGCCGGCGAGAAAGCCGACCGTCACCGGCGTCGACAGCAGATTGGCGATCCAGCCCAGCCGGAACAGACTGCCGAGGATGAGGATCACGCCGACCATCAGCGCCAGCGCGACGGCCAGCGCCTGGTAGTCCGGCGAGCCGCTGGCGGCCATCAGCAGCCAGGCCGCCGGCGAAGATCGGCGTGATGGTGGAATCGGCGCCGCAGGACAGGAAGCGGTTGGCGCCGAACGCGGCAAAGCCGATCGATCCCGCGATGAAGGCGAAGAAGCCGATCTGCGGCGAGAAGCCGCCGAGCCGCGCGGTCGCCATCTGCTCGGGGATCGCGATCGCCGCCAGCGTCAGGCCCGCGATCAGGTCGCCCGGCAGATCGGCGGCGCGGAACGAACGCAGCGAGCGGAAGATCGGCCAGTGGCTGTCGGATTTGTCAGAGGCGGTCTCCGCCATCGATCGCTTGCTCCCTGTTGCTGGAAAGTATTCCACCAATCGCGAGCAAAAGGCCAGCCGATGCCGCTGAGCGTCACCGCGCAGGCTTCTCGGTGATCGCCTTGCGGATCGCCGCGAGCGGCGCGGTATCGTCGAATTCGAGCGCTTCGCCGCGCGGGCGCAGGCCGAGATCGCGCCACAGCGCCGGCGAGATCCGGCGTCACCGGCTTCGGTCCCATCTCGTTGTGCAGGCGCTGTCAGCACGTCGACGCCGACGGCCTTGTCGGCGGTGGCGAGCACGCGCTCGATCGACCAGTCCTGCTCGTGATTGCCGCCGGCGGCGATGACGCCGCGCATGGCGTCCTGCAGGCCGAGCTTGTTGCCGGTCGCCTTGCGGATTTCGATGTCGGCGAGCAGGGCGAACATCGCGCCGCCCCAATATTTGCGGCCCCAGGTGTCGGTATTGTCGAGGCCGCGGTCGCCGGCCTCCGGCAGGCCCTTGGGCATGTCGCGCATCATCGCCTGCCAGATTTCCGCGGCGGTGAGGTCGCCGGCCTGCACCCGCGCGATCGGCTCGACATAGACCGCGAGCCCCTCCGAGAGCCAGGCATGGCGCTCGGCCAAGATCGGGCAGGGCGAGATGCACCATCTCGTGCACCATCACCCAGTCGCGCCGCAGATCGTCTTCGCTGGAATCGCGGCCGAGCAGCACGCGGATCGCCGCGCCGCGATAAGCCCCAGGTGGTGCCGCCGCGAACGCGCGGGCCGTCGACCGGCACGATCAGCAGCTTCAGCTGCGTTGACGGGAAAGCGGCCGTAATAGGTGGCGACGGCCTTTGCCGATGTCCTCACCCAGTCCAGCACCTTCTCCTTCGGCAGCGCGATCTCGCCCGGCGCAAAGGCGACATGGATGATGCCGCCGGATATTTCGAGATCGGTCTTCGGCAGTCTCTCGAAGGCGTCGTAGGGCATGCGGTTGCCGCGCATGAATTCGGATTGCGCATCGGCGAGGAACGGAAAGGCGCCGGCGAGCGCGGCAACCAGCGCGGCGGCAAGCGCGATCACGCGAAATGGCGTGGTGCGCTTCATGACGCCGCACCTTTGGCGCGGCTTGCGGTATCAGGCAGATGTGCAAGGAACGATGTCACCTGCTCGTAGAGATCATCGAGCATCGCCGCCAGCAAAGCCTGTCCCTTTTCGAGCGTGGCAAGCGTCGGGTCGCCAAAGCTGCCGGAGCGGCTGTAGTTCGGCGAGGTGTTGTCCACCGGCGTCAGCGGGCCCGGCACGGCTCTTCGCGATGGCGGGACTTGCCTCGGCGCGCGACATGTCGACGAGTTTCGGGCGCGATCGCCAGCATCAGCGAGGTCTCGAGCTCGTCGGCATGGCTGCCGTGGCTTTGCCTGGCGAGCGCAGCCGCGGCGCGGCGATAGCGCGGGCCGTCGTGAATTTTCAGATGCAGCGCATGGCCGAGCTTCGAGCCGCGCCAGCGCGCGCTCGATGGCGACGCGGGTGCTGATGCCGGTGTCGAGCAGCAACAGCGCACGGCAGCCATGACTCAGGATGTCGGATGCAATCTCCGTCACCATGGCCTCGAAGGTCGACGGCCGACAGGCTGATGCTGCCCGCATATTCGACGAAGGCGGGATAGTGGCCGTAAGTCAGCGTCGGCCAGACCAGCGCATCGATGCGCTCGGCAAGACGCGCCGCAAGCCATTCGGCCTGGATGCGATCGGTGTTGAGCGGCAGATGCAGGCCGTGCTGCTTGGCGCCGGCGCCGATCGGCAGGATCGCGACAGCGCCCGCGTCGATGCGGCGGGCGACCTCGTCCCATCTCATGTGCTCGACGAAATCGCGTTCGGCCTCAACGCCCATGGAACAGGCCTTTCGCTGTCAGGCGGCAACACCAGAGAGACAGCCGCTCGTGACCCAGCCGTGCAGATAGCCGGCGCCGCGGGCCGCCGCGCTGTCGGGGTCGTCATAGGTCGCGAGCATCGAGCACAGCACGCCGAAGGGAATGCCCTTGGCGGCCTCGTCCCACATCATCGCTTCCTCGGTGGGAAGCTCGCGGAACATCGGCGTGTTGTCCTGCCGCCAGACCAGGATGCGCGCGGGCTCATCGAGCATCTCGGCGTCCGGCGGCGTCTCGTCGTTCTTCAGCGCGCGCCAGATGGCAGACGCGTTGGTGGTGAGATCGAGCCGCACGGCGGTCGGGTGCGGCGTGAAGGTGAGGTCGTGCCAGATCTCCGGCGCGAACTTCGCCACGTCGGCGAGCGCCAGCACCGCGTCCGTCGCGTGCCGTCGAAGGCATCGTTGAGCGACTTTTCCAGCGCGGCGAGGTCGCCCAGCACGGGATAATCGCTGTAGGGCGCGTTCGGCCGCAGGAATTCGGGCAGGCCTTGCGAGAACCAGCGCAGGTTCGGGTGCTCTGACGGCCGCGCCTTGACATAGGCGTGCCCCATCTCGTCGAACATCTCGTCGCCGAGATAGCCATGCAGCAATTCGTGGTCGTTGCGCAGCGCCTCGACCAGCCGCGAGCCGTAGGCGAAACGATAGACGCCGAACAGCGTCTCGCGCTTCTCCTTGTCGCTGTCGGGGATTTCGGCGAGCACGGTATCGTCGCCGGCCAGAATGCCGCGCTGGAAGTCGGCCTGCTGGCGGGCAAGATCGCTCATCGCGGCGCCGGGCCGAGCACCTGCTCGGCCATCTCGCGGGTGCGTTCGACTTCGGCGATCAGTTCGTCGAGCGGCGGAATGTTGTCGTCGCGCTCGATCATGGTCGAGACCCGGCCGAAACGCCTCAGCGCCGCGGCGTAGAGCTCCCAGACGTCCTCGCAGACCGGGTGATCGTGGGTGTCGATGATGTGCGTGCCCATGTGGCTGTGGCCGGCCATGTGGAATTGCACGACGCGATCGGCCGGAATGCCGTTGAGGAAGGTGAGGGGATCGTAGCCGTGGTTGAAGGCGCTGACATAGACGTTGTTGACGTCGAACAGCAGCCAGCAGCCGGAGCGGCGCGACAGCTCGGCGAGAAACTCCCACTCGGTCATCTCGGAATTGTTGAACTGCACGTAGGTCGAGACGTTCTCGAGCACGATGGCGCCGGCCGAGAAAATCCTGCACCAGCTGCACGCGGCTCACGACATGGTCGAGCGCCTCAGTCGTGTAGGGGATCGGCAGCAGGTCGTGCAGATTCTTGCCGTGCACGCCGGTCCAGCACAGATGGTCGGACATCCATTTCGGCTCGACGCGACGGGCGAGGTCTTTCAAGCCCTGCAGATATTCGAAATTGGGCGGCGCGGTGGAGGCGATCGACAGCGACACGCCGTGCATGACGAGCGGATAGCGCGCGCGGATTTTGTCCAGCGTCTGCAGCGGCTGGCCGCCCGGCACCATGTAGTTCTCGCTGATGACCTCGAACCAGTCGATCGGCGGGTTGCCGGCGAGGATCTCGTCGTAGTGCTGGTGGCGCAGGCCGAGGCCGAAGCCGAGGAAGGGCGGCTTGGCGGATTGCCGCGGGCCGTCGCTGCGCGAAGTCTCCCGAACCTTGCTCGCAACGTTCATCCGGTTCCGCTTCAGTTGTATCAGATACGCGAAACTATCACGAAACAGGGGCCCGGCCTACCGGACCCCCGTTCCGGTCGCGGTCCTCAGGACGGCGTGAACTTGCCCTTGGCAGCCGCGCACTTCTCCTTGGTCATGGCCGAGAAGCCCTGGCCCTTGCAGGCGTTCTGGCCCTTGCAGGCATTCGACGCGCCCTTGCACGCGCTCTGGCCCTTGCAGGCGTTGGCGCCCACGCACTTGCCGTCGTCGGCGGCGTAAGCGGTGGTGGTCGACAGGGTGGTGCCGGCCAGGAACAGGGTGGCCGCGGCGACGGCGAGGGCGGCGCCGGACTTGGACGTCATCTTCATGGGGGTTCTCCTCCAGAGGGGAATGAAGGTGCCGGCCCCGGCAAGGGGTGCACCTTGAACAGGTACGGACGAGATCGCGGTTCGGTTACGCCGGCGGAAAGAAATTTTTTGTGGCGTCGAGCTCGAAAAAGAGGCCCGGCGAACCGCCGGGCCTGTCGAACATGGCACGGTACCGCGATCAGCCCTTGACGAACGCGCCGCCCTTGGCCTTGCAGGCGGCTTCCGACGACGCCATCGTGAAGCCGTTGCTCTTGCAGGCGTTCATGCCCTTGCAGGAATTCCCTGCGCTCTTGCAGGCGCTCTGGCCCTTGCAGGCGTTGGTGGCCATGCACTTGCCCTGGGCGGCGTCGGCGGGCGTGGACACGGTCGTGACGACGGTGCCGGCAAGGAACAGCGTGGCGGCGGCCGCAGCGAGCGTGGCACCCGACTTGGAATTCAACTTCATGACGTTCTCCTCAATGTTGACGACAAAGTGACGCCGTGAGCCTGCGATGATCGATCGATCCCAGCGGCGCACAACGGAGGACGCCCATTCAGCCGCGACGACTTCACGGAGGTCGAAGGTGAATGCTCATCCGGAACGAGCTACGAGCTACCCGTCGATTTGGTTACAGCGTTTCGAAAGAAAATTTTCTTGTTGTGGGCCCTCGCATCCCGTCCGTGCCTTAACCCCGGGCTCTGCCGGAGTATTTCATTGCGCAACAATGCGGATTCGGTCAGTTACACTGACCAATCGCTACCGCCTCAATTCAGCGCAGCGCGTTGCGGCTTCAGCTTCGCCATCTGCTTGACCGTGGCCGCAAGCTCCTCGGCGTTGAACGACGGGAACGAGCAGATGCGGTTGCTGCAGGCAAAGGCTGCGGGCTCGCCGAGGTCGGGATATTCGACATCGGGGTTGGGCAGCTTGCCTTCGCGCAGATCCAGCCATTCCAGCCGCTTGTAGCGGGCAGGCAGGGCGCGGGCGAGTGCGTGCAAGCCTTGCGCTTTCGCATCGTCCTTGCGGCCGACGATGGTGACATGCGTCGGCTCGATCGCCAGCTCCTCGTCGGCGAGCAGCACGCCGGGCAGGGGGCGTACCATCTCTGCCGACGCGCTCGCGAGGTAGCGCATCGCGTGAGCGGCCTGCTCGCGCCAGGCGTCGTTGCCGTAGTAGCGGTTGAGCATGTTCATGAAGCGCGCGACCTGCACCTGGTCGTCGAGCAGCTTTGCGGGCTTGGCGAATACGCCGGTCTTGCCTTCCGATTTCTTCGAGGTGAAGAAGCCGCCGGCCTCGTCGCGGAACGTCGCGATGAATTCGCCGGCCTTGGCGGCTGAGGTCAGCCATTCGCGGTTGCCGGTCGCGGCGTAGAGATCGAGGAAGGCCTGGCCCATCGCCAGCGTGTCGCCGATGAACGGTCCGCCGCGATCCTTTGCGCTGTGATCAAAACCGCCATCGGGCCGCGCACGATTGGCCAGCACCCATTTCGCCGATCGTTCGGCGCTTGCCAGCGCCTTGGCGTCGCCACTGATGTTGTAATAGGCGGCGAGGCCCGAGATCGCCCAGCCGTTTTCCCGCGCATAGAGATTCTTGTCGATGCGGGGCATGCCGAGCTTGCGGCGCTCGGCGTCGGAGAGGGCGTAGTATTTGTGGCCGTCGGTGTCGTGATCGAGGTCGGCATCCTGGCTGACATAGTACGCGCCATCCGCGCCTTGCATGAACGCCACCAGATAGCGTTCGATGTCGCGCGCGGCGGCGAGATATTTCGGGTCCTTCCACAGCGCGTAGGCCTGGCTGTATTGCCGCAAATATTGCGCCTGGAACGACATGATCTTTTCGAAATGCGGCTTCTGCCACGAGCCGCCTTCCGAGTACTGGAACACGCCGCCCCACACCGGATCGATCAGCGCCAGCGCCGCATCCAGCGTCTGCCGCGCGCGCTTGGCGGCGGTGGCATCGCCGGCTTCGGCGCGGGTGATGGCAAGGTCCATGCTGTCGGCGTCGATATATTTCTGCGTCTCGCCCCAGCCGCCGAGCTTTTCCTCGTAGGAGCCGTCGTAAGTCTTCGTGAGCGCCTCGCGCTGCGCCTTGGTGAGGAAGGCCGACGCCGCGGGCTTCACCTCAAAAGCTTCTGCGACCGACGGGCCCGGCGAGGGGTCGTCGATGATCGCCTTCAGCAGCGCCTGCATGCGCTCCGGCTCGATATAGCCCCTGATCTTGGCGATCTCGCTGCCGTCGGGGCCGAACACGATGGTGGCCGGCCAGCCCCAATCGCCGTAACGGCTCGACAGATCGGGATTGGCATCCTGGTCGACGCGAACCGGAATGTATTTTTCCGCCAGCAGCGACTGCACCTCGCGGTCGGCGTAGGTGGTCTTCTCCATCACATGGCACCAGTGGCACCACACCGCCTCGAGATCGAGGATGACGAAACGCTTTTCGGCGGTGGCGCGCGTGAACAGCTCGTCGTTCCAGTCGCTCCACTTCAGCTCGTTGGCGGAGACAGGCGAGGCCGCGAGCGCGGCAAGGGCGATGGCGGCGATGCGTAGAAATCTCATGGCGGTCCCCGGAGCGCGGATCATCAGGGAGCTACGAACGAGGGATGATCGCGGCTCAGGCGGCGCGCGATGTCACGCGAAAGTGAGGCTGGAGCGTTTTCGAGCGAAGTGGATACCGGTTCGCGTGAAGAAAACGCGTCAACCAAGAATCTACGGCGTGGCCTCGCGATGTCCGGCCGCATTGGCCAGCAGCCGGTCGAGCGACGCCGCGCCGGGGCCGGCGATGGCGAGCCACATGAAGCCCGCGAAATAGGTCGCTTCCTCGAAGCCGAGCAGCGTCTCCAGCGAATCGACCTGGTCCCATTTCGCCGACTTGATCGCGACCAGCATGGTGAAGGCGAGCATCGCCGCCGGGATGCGGGTGAACAGGCCGAGGATCAGCATGATGCCGCCGAAGAATTCCACGCCCGACACGAACGGCGTCATGATCTTCGGGAAGATGACGCCCCATTCGATGAAGTTCTGGGTGATCTGCGGCAAATTGTTGAGCTTGCCCCAGCCGCTCCACATGAAGGTGTAACCGACGACGATGCGCATCAGCAGCGGCCCCGCCCAGGCGAAATGCGAGGCGATACGTGCGGGCAGCAAGATCAGCAGATTGACGATGGAATTCATGGAGAAACCCTCTCGAAGTATCTAATGCGCTGGCACGTGCGAAATGCGCCGGGCCGGAACCTCGTTCTGGCAGGAGTTTCGAGCCGGCCGGCCCGCTTGTTACGGCGCCTTGGCCGAAATTTACGCTTGGCGCCCGGAAATTTGGCTATCCAAATTTTTGCAGTGCGGGAAAGGTCTCCAGCAGCCAGATGCTGACATTGGAAACGGCGCCGGTGAGGAAGGCGACGCCGGTGATTACCATCAGCACCCCCATGGCATGCTCGACGCGGGCGAGATGCTTCTTCATCCGCATGAACAGCGCGGAGAACTGCTCGACGGCGAAGGCCGCGAGCAGGAAGGGGATGCCGAGCCCGGCGGAATAGAAAGCAAGCAGCATCGCGCCCTTGGTGACGGTTGCTTCCGCTGCGGCCACGGAAAGGATCGCCGCCAGGATCGGCCCGATGCACGGCGTCCAGCCGAAGGCGAACGCCAGTCCCATCACATACGCGCCCCATAGCCCGACCGGCTTGGGGATCGGCAGCCGGCCTTCGCGCATCAGGAAGCCGATCCGCGTCAGCCCGAGGAAATGCAGGCCCATGATGATGATGACGATGCCGGCGAGGATCGACAGCTCGGCCGACCAGGCGCGAATGAACCCGCCGATGAAGGACGCGCTGGCGCCGAGCGCCACGAAAACCGTGGAGAAGCCGAACACGAACATCAGCGCCGAACTCATCACCGCGCGCCGCGAGGCCTGCGCGCTCTCGTCGTTGGCGACATGCTCAATGGTGGCGCCGGTCAGGTAAACCAGATAGGGCGGCACCAGCGGCAGCACGCAGGGCGACAGGAAGCTGATCAGCCCTGCCAGAACCGCCGCCGGGACCGATACGTCGTGCATGTCTCACCTCGGGGAATTCGCCGTCGTTTATCCTATTTGCCTGTACGAGGGAAACATACCAGTGGTTTCGCGGATGGGCGGGGTTTATTGCAGTCACAGGGCCGTGTGTAACTTATGCCGTCCTGATCCGTATCGTGTGAGTTAACCAAGCCAGCCAACCCGGAAGGCCGGATGCGCATCGGAATCCGCAGCGCCATCTCCGCCCTCGTGCTGACGTCAATCGTCGTCAGCGCGATCGTGGTGCATTTGCTGTGGTGGCGCACCGCCAATCAGGTCAGCCAGACGCTGGCTGATACCATCAACGACCAGATCGTCGCGGCGGTCGCCGATCAGCTGCAGTCGATCACGACCGAAGCCCGCTCGGCGTCGATCGCCGTGCGCGCGCTGATCACCGAAAAGGTGCTCGACATCCGCGACGAGAAGCGGCGCAAATTCGTGTTCCTGTCGCAGCTGCAGGCCCAACCCACGATTTCATGGGTGGCGTTCGGCTGGCCCGACGGAGAGTTCTATGCCGCGCACAAGCTCGGCGACAACGCCGTCGAGATCCTGACCGATCGGCACCGACCGCAAGCTCGGCATCGAGCGATATGACTACGACAACGGTGACCTCAAGTTCAGGGACAGAAGCTCCGAGGACACCAAATATCTCGTCACCGAACAGGAATGGTTCCGCGGCTCCGATCTGTGGTCGACGCTGACGGTGCATCCGACCGGCGAGCGGCCCGCTGCGGCTTTCGCGGTGCGGATCGGCCTCGACGGCGATCGCAGCGGCGTGCTCGCCATCATCATCGAGCTCACTCGGGTGTCGAATTTCCTGTCGCAGCTCACGGTCGGCAAATCGGCCAGTGCTTTCATCCTCGACCGCGACGGGTCCGCGATCGCGGTGCCGGATGCCAATGCCGACGAGGTCACCCCGCTTAAGCTGGAGCAGCCGACGTTCCCGGTTGCCGTCGATGCGATTCGCCAGGCGGGCAGCGCCTATGATGCGAATGGGTCGGAGCCGTTCAGCACGGCTGTGGTCAGGGACGGCAAGGTCTACAAGACCGTGCTGACGCCGATCTCGTTCCCCGGCTGGTCGCTGGTCACCGTGGTGCCCGAGTCGGAATTTCTCGGGACCGGTGCAGGAGACCATCCGCAAACTGCTGATCGGTCTTGCCGTGCTGATCGTCCTTGCCGGGCTGTTGTCGGCGTGGCTGGCGCAGCGGCTGATTGCGGCGCCCCTGATCAAGGTGGTCAACGAGATCAGGCATGTCGAGCGTTTCGATCTCGACAAGGTGCAGCGGCATCCCTCGCGCCTGACCGAGATCGACAACCTCTCGAGCGCGATCGGCGATATGGCGCAGGGGCTGGCGGCGTTCCGCAAATACATTCCGGCCGATCTGGTGCGCCGCCTGATCAGCGACGGCAACGGCGCGCGGCTCGGCGGCGCGGTGCGGCCGATGAGCGTGATGTTCATCGACCTCGCTGGGTTCACCGGCATGTCGGAGCGGCTCGGCGACCGCATCATCCCGCTGCTGTCGCGCTATCTCGACGTGGTCTCCGCGCAGATCCAGGACGCGGGCGGCACCATCGACAAGTTCATCGGCGATGCCGTGATGGCGTTCTGGGGCGCGCCGTCGCCCAATCCGGATCACGCCGTCGATTGCTGCCGCGCCGCGCTGGCCTGCCAGCGCGCGGTGGACGCGGCCGGTCTGGTCGATGACCACGGCGAGAAGGTGAAGATCCGCATCGGCATCAATTCCGGCGACATGCTGGTCGGCAATATCGGCTCGGAGGTGCGGCTCAACTACACCGTGATCGGCGATGCCGTGAACATCGCAAGCCGGCTCGAGAGCACCAACAAGAGCTACGGCTCCACCATCATCATCGGCCCGGAGACGCGGCGCTTGGCCTGCGACCGCATCGTGGTGCGCGAACTCGACCGGCTCGCGGTGTACGGCCGCGCCGGCGGGTTGCAGATTTATGAACTGCTCGGCATGGCCGGCGAGTGCGAGGAATTGCGTGAATGGGTCGCCGCGTATGAAGCGGGCCTCGCCGCCTGGCGCGCGGGCGATTTTGCCGGCGCGATCGGGCAGTTCGAGCAGGCGCGAAAGCTCAGGCAGTCTGATGCCGCATCATCCCTGATGATCGAGCGCTGCAGGCACCAGATCGAAAATCCGACCGCGGAAGATTGGGACGGCACGACGGTGGCGCGGACGAAATAGGCGTCAGCCTGTTACTTGAAGGTCTTGCCGACGCGCAAATCGCTGCCGACAGGCATCATCTCGTAGGGCGGCTTCCATCCCTTCATGGCGGCCAGCCGGTTTCGCCAGGCATCGATGGCGGGATAGTCGGCCGCGATGTCGAAGCCGGTCTCTTCCGGCGGATAGTAGATGTAGCCGGCCAGCGAGAAGTCGACGATGGTCGGCCGCTCGCCCAGCATGAAGGCGCGATCGGCGAGATGTTTCTCCGACGATCGCAAACGAGCTCTCCGCGCGCGTTCGCATGAAAGCCAGCACGGCGGGATGCGCCGGCTCCGGCATGAAGCTCTTCTGGAAGCGGTGGATGGCGTGGTTGTTGGTGAACTTGTGATTGTCGAACAGGATCCAGCGCAGCGCCTCGTAGCGCTGTTCCGCGGCGGGTGCGAAATGCCCGGTGGTCTCGGCAAGCCAGGTCAGGATCGCGCCGGATTGCGACATCCGCTCGCCCGCCACCTCCAGCACCGGAACCTCGCCCATCGCATTGTTCTCGCCGCGCCAGTTCGCATCGCGCTGCACGCCGCCGGCGAAGTCGATGCCGACGGGCTCCCAGTCGAGGCCGGCGCAGTTCAGGTACAGCGCGACCTTGTAGGAATTGCCCGACGCGCCGATGCAGTAGAGCTTGTAGTGAGCCATGGAATCGATCCCGGTTTTGCCGCTCGAAAATGATTGCGATCATCAATGATTGCGACCATCGCGTACGTGTTTCACGCACCAGCAACGCTGTCACGCTCTTGCCTCGCCATTTGATTTGGTCGTAAATTTATTTGCAACAGGCGGCCGCATCGGCGGCACGCGAAAAACAAGCTTGGGGAACGCCATGAAATCCGCACTCATCAGCCGTCGTACGCTGCTGAAATCCTCGCAAGCCATCGCCGCGGGCGTGATCCTGTCGCCCGCCATTGTCGGCCGCGCGCATGCTGCGGTGATGAAGCTGAAATGCTCCTCCTCGCTGCCCAACGATCCCAAATACGCCAACGGCCGCGTGTACTACGACAACCTGGTGAAGCACATCAAAGGCAACGGGCTCGGCGAACAGGTCGAGGTCGCGTTCTTTCCCGACAACCAGCTCGGCCAGGAGATCGACGTCATCAATTCCGTCAAGCTCGGGGTGATCGACCTGATGCTGTCGGGCTCCTCGATCTCGGCCAATCTGGTGCCGCTGGTCGGCACCTTCGACCTCGGCTATCTGTTCGGGAGCTTTCCGCAGCAGACCAAGGCGTTCGACGCCGGCGCGGCCAAGCCGATCGAGGAGGCGCTGCTCAAGGGCGCCAACATCCGAATCATTTCGTGGGCGTACAATTTTGGATCGCGCAGCGTGCTTGCCAAGAAGCCGGTGAAGACACCCGAAGACCTCGCCGGCCTCAAGATCAGGACGCTGCCCAATCCGATCATCACCGAATGCCTGCGGCTGATGGGCGCGGCCGCCACGCCGCTGGCGTTCGGCGAAATCTACACGGCGCTGCAGGCCGGCGTGCTCGACGGCCTCGAACACGATCCGCCGACCATCCTAGCCAGCAAGTTCTTCGAAACCTCGAAGCACTACGCCCTGACTCAGCACAACTTCTCGCCGCTGGCGACGTACTTCAGCGACGCCACGTTCAACCGCATGGATCCGAAACTGCGCGAGGGTTTTCTCGACGCGGCAAAGAAGGCGGCGATCGACACCCGTGCCCACGGCCTTGCCGTGGAAATCGAGGCGTTGAAGCTGCTCGCCGAGAAGGGCGTCACCATCGTCGAATGCGACAAGGAGGCCTTCCGCAAGCGCGTGCTGCCGCAGACAGACAATTTCCTGAAAGCCCGTCCCGAGGCCAAGCCCGTGGTCGACAAGATCCGCGAGACGCAGGCCTGAGGTGAGTGCCATGTCAGCCGCGGCGCCGGCGGCCAGTCGCGACCGCCGGATCACTGCGAGGCTTGTTTCGATCAGCGACATCGCCGCGGCGGCGATGCTGGCGGCCGATCTCGTCGTGGTATGCGTCTCCGTGCTGGCGCGCTTCCTGTTCAACGCGCCGGTGGAATGGGCCGACGACGTCGCCCGCGGCCTGATGGTTGGCTCCAGCTTTTTTGGCGCGGCGAGTGCGCTGGCGCGCGGCGAGAATCTCGGCGTCGCCTTCTTCATCGACATGCTGTCGTCGGGTATGCGGCGCGTGGTCGATTCCGTCGGCGCGCTGCTGGTGACGATCATTTCAGCCTATGTCGCCTTCAACGCGCTGAAGATGGGTTGGCTCACCACCGGGCAGACCTCAGGGTCCGGCCTGCCGCTGGAATGGACGTTCTACCCGATGGGCGCGGGCGCGCTGTTCATGGCGATCTTTGCGCTGGAGATTTTTACCCGCCGCGCGCCGGCCGACATCGTCGCCGGCATCGTCGCCACCGCCGTGATCGCCACGATCTGGTGGACCTGGGATTTCCTGTCGCCGGGGACGGTGCCCTCGTCGCAGGTACTGATGCTGGTCGGATTCTTCCTCACGTTGTTCGGCGGACTTCCGATCGGCTTTGCGCTGGCGCTGGGGGCGCTGATCTTCATCTGGGTGGAGGGCACGCTGCCCGGCGTCATCTTCGCCCAGCAGATGGCGCGCGGCATCGACAATTTCGTGCTGCTGGCGATCCCGTTCTTCATCCTCGTCGGCTATCTGATGGAGGCGAACGGCATGTCGGTTCGCCTGATCGAGCTGTTGCAGCGCGCGGTCGGGCGGATGCGCGGCGGGCTCAATGTCGTGATGGTGATGTCGATGGTGCTGTTTTCAGGCATCTCCGGCTCCAAGATGGCCGACGTCGCCGCCGTCGGATCGGTGCTGATCCCCGCCGCGCGAAAATCGCGGCAGAACCCGGGGAACGCGGTGGCGCTGCTCGCCGCGTCCGCGGTGATGGCGGAGACTATTCCGCCCTGCATCAACCTGATCATTCTCGGCTTCGTCGCCAACCTCTCGATCGGCGGGCTGTTCGTCGCCGGTCTGTTCCCGGCGGCGTTGATGGCGCTGGCGCTGATCGGCGTGTCCATCATCTTCGGCAAGCGGCCGGCTACGGAAGAGGCCGCGCCCGCGACGCAGGTATCGGGGCTGTGGACCGGCGCGATCGCCTCGCTCGGCCTGATCGTGATGATCTTTGGCGGCTTCAAGAGCGGCTTTGCCACCGCCACCGAAATCTCGGCCTTCGCAGCGCTCTATGCCATGCTGGTCGGCAGCGTGCTGTTCCGCGAGCTGAGCTTCAAGACCCTCGTGCACTGCTTCGTGCAATCGGCGAATTGATCGGGGCTGGTACTCTTCATCGTCGCCGCCGCGCAGTCGCTCGCCTTCATTTTGACGCTGCAGCAGGTGCCGCATGAGGTCGCCGACTTCATGCTGGCGCTGTCCAACACCAGCGGCGTCTGGCTGTTCATGCTGCTCTCGATCCTGGTGCTGATCGTGATGGGTTCGGTGCTGGAGGGCGCGGCGGCGCTGATCATCTTCGGCCCGCTGCTGTTGCCGGTCGCGGTCAAGCTCGGCATCGATCCCCTGCATTTCGGCGTCGTGCTGGTCATCGCGATGGGCCTCGGCCTGTTCGCGCCGCCGCTCGGGCTCGGGCTCTACGGCGCCTGCCTGATCGGCAACGTTCCGATCGAACAGACGGTCAAGCCGATCATGGGTTATCTCGGCTTGCTGTTCATCTGCCTCTTGGTGATCGCCTTCATTCCAGGCATCAGCACGGCGCTGCCGCGCGCTTTCGGGTATTAGCGTGAAAGTCCTGCTGGCCCATACGCCGCAGATGCGGCGCGACTATTACGGCGAGCGCAGCCTCAATGGCCTGCGCGCAGTGGCCGAAGTGAAGCTGCATGAGGGCGACGACGCGCTCGACGCTGCCGCGCTGGTGGAGGCGGCGCGCGATGTCGACATCATCGTCGCCGATCGCATGACGCAGGGGCCGGGCGAGATCTTTGCAAAACTGCCGAAACTGCGCGCCTTCGTGCGCTGCGCGGTCGACATCCGCAACATCGACGTGGCGGCGGCCTCCGCGGCCGGCGTGCTGGTGACGCGCGCGAGCCCGGGCTTCGTGCAGTCCGTCGCCGAACTCGCGATCGGCTACATGGTCGATCTCTCCCGCGGCGTGTCGCGGGCGACCGCCGACTATCACGCGGGCAGGGCGCCGGAAGTGGTGATGGGACGGCAGCTGGCCGGCAGCCGCATCGGCATCATCGGTTTCGGCAGCATCGGCCGCTACCTCGCCGGGCTCGCCAAGGCGCTGGGCATGGAGGTGCTGGTCGCCGATCCCTTCGTCACGATCGACGACGCTTCCATCCAGCATGTGCCGCTCGACGATCTTCTCGGCCGCGCGGACTATGTCGTCTGTCTCGCCATCGCCAACGAGGCGACCGAAAACCTGATCGGGCAGGCGGCGCTGGCGCGGATGCAACCGCACGCCTTCTTCATCAACCTGTCGCGCGGCAATCTCGTCGATGAAGCCGCACTTGCCGCCGCGTTGCGCGACAACCGCATCGCGGGTGCGGCGCTCGACGTCGGCCGCGCGCCGGACCAGATGCCGTCACCGGAACTGGCCAAACTGCCCAACGTCATTGCTACCCCGCATGTCGGCGGGTTGACACCGCAGGCCATTGAGCATCAATCCTCCGAGACCGTGCGTCAGGTCGCGGCGATCATCCGGGGCGAATCCCCTGATGGCGCCGTCAATACCGCGAGCTGGACGCGCCGGCCGGAGACACGCGCTTGATGCAGAGCAGGCTGCCTTTCTACTACGGCTGGATGATCGTCGTTGTGGTGTTCGTCACCATGGCGATCGGCGTCAACGCGCGCACCGCGTTCTCGCTGCTGTTTCCGCCGATCATCGGCGAATTCGGCTGGGACCGCGGCGTCACCGCCGGCGCGTTCTCCTTCGGCTTCGTGGTGTCGGCCGTCATGAGCCCGTTGATCGGGCGGCTGATGGACAAATACGGGCCGCGCGGAGTGATGGAGCTCGGCGTGGCGCTGATGGGCGGCGGCATGCTGCTGGCGCCGCTGACCACGCAGCCCTGGCATCTCTATCTCACCATCGGCGTGCTGGTCGGCGCCGGCAGCGTCTGCCTCGGCTATTCCGGGCAATCGCTGTTCCTGCCGAACTGGTTCGTCCGCCGCCGCGGGCTTGCGATCGGCATCGCCTTTGCCGGCGTCGGCATCGGCTCGATGACGCTGCTGCCATGGGTGCAGCACATGATCGAGCAGACCGGCTGGCGCACCGCCTGCACGGCGATGGGCATTTTGATCATCGTCGTGCTCGCGGCGATCAACCTGTTGCTGCTACAAGCGCCCCGAAGACATCGGCCTCCTGCCCGACGGCGATCCCGCGCCGACGGCGACCTCCGCCAAGCCCGTCTCCAACATCGTCGATCCGGTCTGGGCCGGCACCGACTGGACCTTGAGTCTTGCGATGCGCACCGCGCGCTTCTGGTGGATCGCGATCGGCTATTTCTGCGGCCTGTACATCTGGTACGCGGTGCA
This sequence comes from uncultured Alphaproteobacteria bacterium, assembly GCA_963726865.1. Classification (GTDB taxonomy): domain Bacteria; phylum Pseudomonadota; class Alphaproteobacteria; order Rhizobiales; family Xanthobacteraceae; genus Bradyrhizobium. The sequence goes on from CAVSEE010000028.1 coordinate 381,464, forward strand.
GGTGCACCAGACCAAATTCCTGCTCGACATCGGCTTCAGTCCGACCGTCGGCGTCTGGGCGCTCGGCACGGTCAGCCTGCTCGGCATTCCCGGCCAGATCTGGCTCGGCCATCTCTCCGACCGCATCGGCCGCGAATCGGTGTGGGCGATTGCCTGCTTCGGCTTCGCGATCTGCTTTGCCGCGCTGGTCGCGCTGAAATACGCGCCGAGCCTGCCGCTGGTCTATCTGATGGTGCTGACGCAAGGCGCGCTCGGCTACGGCCTCACCTCGGTGATGGGACCGGTGGTGCTGGAGATTTTTCAGGGCAAGCACTACGGCAGCATTTTTGGCAGCATCATGCTCGCCGCACTCGCCGGCGGCGCCGCGGGCCCGTGGGCGACCGGCGTGCTGTTCGACTTCACCGGCAACTACACCGCGGCTTTCGCCGTCGGCATTGCCATGAGCCTGCTGTCGGCGATCGCGATCTGGCAGGCCTCGCCCGGCAAGGTCCGCGCCGTCGCCGGCAAGATGCCGCAAGGGTAGGGGGCATGATCCCGAAAAGTGGGAACCGGTTTTCGGAAAAGATCATGCCCGAAATAAACTGCGTAGCTATTTCACGTCGAACGTTTCGCCGATCGCGTGCTCGAGATCGTTGAGCGCGCGCAGAAAACTGTCGGGCGGCGTGGTCTCGGGATCGATCAGGCGATGCAGGCGGAAGCCGTCCTCCAGCGCGAGCAGGATGGCGGCCACCCACCCCGGGTTCTCGAAATTCTTGCCTTCGTGCTTCGAGATGGCGGCGACGATCTCCGTCAGCATTTGCCGGCGCGCGCGCAGCCGCTTGGCCAGTTCCGGCCGCCGCTTCTCGGCGCGCGCCACGAACAGGATCATTTCCATGTGAAGCAGGGGAGCGCTGCCGAGCGGATCCTGCCGCCCGCCACCAATCTTCCGGTAGGCGTCGAGGTAGTCCTGCAGGTCCCGGTGCTTGGCCAGCAGGTCGAGGTTGCGCCGAATCGATTGCTCGACGTGGTCTTCCAGCATGGCGACGATCAGCTCGTCCTTGCTGTCGAAATTCGAATAGAACGCGCCGCGCGTGAAACCGGCAGCCGCGGCAATGGCCTCGATGCTGGCGGCATTGATGCCCTGGTCCTCGAAGACGCGGGCGGCCGCCTCGAACAATTTGTCGCGGGTATCGTCCCGGGTCGGTCTGGTTCGGACTTTTGACATCCCGCCATTTTAGGGCAGAATGCAACTCGATACAACAGTGTATCGAGTTGCAGAACAAGAATTCAGCGCTAGGGAGTTCTCATGAACGAGCATGTTCAGGCTGCGGCCAGCGACCCGCTGTTCAATCCGCTCGCGCCGGAATTCATCCGCAACCCCTATCCGCATTACGAACGGATGCGCGCCACCGCCCCGGTGCACCTGACCCAGCACGGCATGTATGTGGCGAGCCGGCACGCGGATGTGAGTCTCGTGCTGCGCGACAAACGCTTCGGCAAGGATTATCCGGAACGCATGCAGCGGCGTTACGGCCCCGACGCCATGAACGAGCCGATGTTCCGCAATTTCGCGCTGACCATGCTGCAGCAGGATCCGCCCGACCACACCCGCCTGCGCGGCCTGGTCGTGAAGGCCTTCACCGCGCGCCGGGTCGAGGACATGCGCCCGCGCATTCAGGCGATCGTCGACGAGAACCTCGACCGCATCATCCCGCTGGGCAAGATGGACCTGATCGAGGACTATGCCTACCGCCTGCCGGTCACGGTGATCTGCGACATGCTGGGCATCCCCGCAGGAGCATCGCGAGATGTTCTACACCGGCGCGCGCAACAGCGGGCGCATCCTCGAGCCGGTGCCGATGACGCCGGCGGAAATCCAGCAGGGCAACGCCGGCCAGGCGATGGTCAAGATGTACTTCGACCAGCTGTTCGACCTGCGCCGCAAGAATCCCGGCGACGACCTGACCACGCAATTGCTGCAGGCCGAAGAGGAAGGCAGCAAGCTCAGCAACGACGAGCTGTACGCCAACATCATCCTGCTGTTCGGCGCCGGTCACGAGACCACCGTCAACCTGATCGGCAACGGCCTGCTGGCGCTGTTCCGCAATCCGGACCAGCTTGCGCTCCTGAAGGCCAAGCCCGAGCTGATCACCAACGCGATCGAGGAGTTTTTACGCTACGACTTCTCGGTGCAGATGACCGGCCGCGCCGCACTGGAAGACGTCGAACTCGGCGGCAGGGTCATCCCGAAGGGCGAGAACGTTCTGTGCCTGCTCGGCTCGGCCAACCACGATCCCGCCGTTTATCCTGACCATCCGGAGCGGCTCGACATCACCCGGGCCAATGTGAAGCCGCTATCTTTCGGCGGCGGCATCCATTTCTGCCTTGGCGCCCAGCTGGCCCGCATCGAGGCGGAAGTCGCCATCAACACGCTGTTGAAGCGGATTCCCAACCTGCGGCTGGATGACGCTGTCAACGCCGAGTGGCGGCCGAGCTTCGTGCTGCGCGGCCTGCTGCGGCTGCCGGCGAGCTGGTAGACCTTATAAGACTTCCGGCGGCATCCGCGTGATGCCGCTGTGACTTCGCCATACTTGCCCCTATATTCCCCGGTGTCCCGGCGCCGGCCTCTTTGGGTGCGGCCGCGCCTAAAGCGTTTTCAAGCGAAGTGGATACCGGTTCGCGTGAAGAAAACGCGTCAAATCGAGGGCGGCACCCGAGAGGAGACACCGTGCAGACGACGCTGCTCGGACTGGCGATCGCCTTCATCATTGCGTTGATAGCGGCGCTCGTCGGGCCGTATTTCATCGACTGGAACCAGTTTCGCCCGCAATTCGAGGCCGAGGCGACGCGGATCGTCGGCGCGCCCGTGCGCGTGGCGGGCAAGCTGGACGCGCGCCTGCTGCCGGCGCCCTCGCTGCAGCTGCATTCGGTGACGGTCGGCGGCGCCAACGACCTCGGCAAGGTGCGCGCCGACAAGCTCGACGTCGAGTTCAGCCTGGGCTCGCTGATGCGCGGCGAGTGGCGCGCCACCGAACTCTCCATCAACGGCATGGCGCTCGACCTCGGGCTCGACGCGCGGGGCCGGATCGACTGGTCGGCCTCATCAGGCGCTTTCAATTTCGGTCAGCTCGCGGTCGACCGGCTGAACCTCACCGGCCGCGCCGCGCTGCACGATGCAGCGAGCCGCGGCACGCTGGAGCTGAGCGATATCGCGTTTTCCGGCGACGTCCGCTCGCTCGCCGGCTCGATCCGCGGCGACGGCAATTTTTCGCTCGGCGGCGTCAGGTATCCGTTCCGCGTCTCCTCCGGGCAGACCCAGGACGGCAACGGCACCCGCGTGCATCTCAACATCGATCCCGGCCAGCGCGCGCTCGCGATCGACCTCGATGGCGTGCTGTTGTTCGACCAGCGTGCGCCGCGCTTCGACGGATCGATGACGCTTGGCGCGGCCGGCGACGAAGTCCGATCCCTCCGTCCTGCCATGGCGCATTACCGCCAAGGTCAAGGCCGACCACACCGCGGCGCGACTCGACCAGCTCGATGTGAGCTACGGGCCGGAGGAGCGCGCGCTGCGCCTTGCCGGCACGGGCGATGCGAGCTTCGGGGCCTCGCCGTTGCTGCGGGCATCGCTCTCGGCGCGGCAGCTCGACGCCGACCGCTTCGTCGCCAAGGAGAACGTGTCCGAGCCAATGCGGGCGCTGCCGGCCGTGCGCGCGCTGCTGTCGGGCATTCCGTCGCCGCCATGGCCGGTGCAGGTCGAGTTCTCGTCCGACCAGATCATGCTGGGCGGGCGTCCCGGTGCAGGACGTTGCCGCCGAACTGCACGCGGACGGCACGGCCTTGAGCGTGCGCAAGCTGGAATTTCGCGCGCCGGGCTCGACGCGGGTCTCGCTGAGCGGCACCGGCGTGCAAACCGCCGATACGTTCAAGGCCATGCTCAGCGCCGAATCCACCGATCCCGATGCGCTGATGACCTGGCTGCAGGGCCGCAGCGATCTCGCCTACCGCAGCCAGAAGCCGTTGCGGCTGCGTGGCGAAGTCGACGTCGCGCCGCACAGCGTCGCCATCAACGAGATGAAAGCGGAATTCGACGGCGGGGCCGTCGAGGGCCGGATCGCGATCTCGCACCAGCGGCCCGACGGCGGCGCGCGGGTTGAAGCGGACTTGAAGTCGGAGCGTCTCGACCTCGACGCCACGATCGCGCTGCTGCGCTCGCTGGGCGGGCCGCAGGGCGAATGGCCGGAGGAAGCGCAGCTCTCGCTCGACTTCGGCCGCGCCGTCGCTGCGGGCCAGGAGCTGCGGCCGCTGCAGGCGAAATTCGGCTATGGGCCGAAGTCGCTGACCCTGGAGCAGCTGAAGGTCGGGCAGCCGGACAATGTGACGCTCGAAGGCTCCGGCAGTTTCGATCGCGCCACTATCACGCGGCAAGCTGGCGCTGAATTCCACCGCCGCGTCGTTCAGTCAGCTCACCGCGCTGATCAATCCGTTCGCGCCGTCGCTGGCCGCGCGCCTGAACGCGATGGGGCAAAACCCCGGCCCGGCGCGCGCAAAATTTTCGCTGGAGCTGCAGAAGGGCAATGCCGATCGCGCCAATGCGCAGGTCGTGCTCGATCTCGACGCGCCGCAGCTCAAGGGCATCACGACGATTGCCGCCCGCCCGCCGGTCGCGGCGGTCAATGGCTTCGACCTCGAAACATTGCGGCGTTCGCGAGCTCGCCGTCGAAACCAAATTGTCGGTGGCGCAGGGCAGCGCGCTGCTGTCGCTGCTCGGGCTCGACCGCGCGATCGCCGCCGGCGAGGGGCCGGTGCGTCTTGAAGGCTCCGCCAGCGGCGCATGGGGCGCGCCGCTGCAGTTGAAGGCAAAGCTTTCCGGCGCCGCGCTCGACGCGGAAGCGCAAGGCTCTGCCGATCCCTTCGCGCCAGAAACAAAAGCAAACGTCAATTTGCGGATCGGCAGCGCCAATTTCGCGCCGCTGCTCGATCTCAAGCCGACGGATACGCTGGCGCAGAATATCGGCCTGTCGTCGCGGCTGACGGTCAAGGGCAACCAATGGACCTTCGACGATCTCGACAGCACCGTCGCCGGCTCGCGGTTGCGCGGCCGCCTCGCGCTGACGCTGGATGAAGAGAAATCGATCGACGGCGAGATCGGGCTCGATGCGCTGGCGCTGGCGCCGGCGTTTGGGCTTAGCGATCGGCGCGGCCGGCCATGACTCGGCCGAGCCGCTCGGCGCGGGACTGGTCAAGGGCTGGCGTGGCCGCATCGCGTTTCAGGCGCTGCGCGGCGCGCTGCCGGGCGGCGTCGAGCTGCAGCCCGTGAGCGGCACCATCAAGGCCGACGGCCAGTCGCTGCTGTTCGAGGACATCAAGGGCAGGATCGGCGGCGGTGAGGTGACGGCGACGGTCGATGCAAGGCCGGGCGCCAACGGCATTGTGCTGAACGCGCGCGTGGCGCTCGGCAATGTCGACGGCAGCGCCTTGCGCTATCGCGCGCTCGCCATGCCCGCGGGCCGCACCTCGATGCAGATGACGCTGACGAGCCAGGGCCGTAGCGCTGCGGCGCTGACCGGCGCGCTCTCCGGCAGCGGCACCGTCACGCTGGAATCCGCAAGATTCGCCGGCCTCGATCCGCGCGCCTTCGAGATCGCGGTGCGCGCCAGCGATGCCGGGCAGGGGCGGGATGAGGCGCGGCTGAAGCAGATCGTCGAGCCGGCGCTGGCGGCAGGCGCACTGTCGGTCGGATCGGTGCAGGTGCCGTTCACCATCCGCGACGGCCGCCTGCGCGTCAGTGCCACCACCGTCGACGCGCAGGGCGTGCGCGCGGTGATATCGGGCGGATACGACATCCCGGCCGACCAGGCCGACATCCGCGCCGCGCTGGCGCTGACCTTGGCGACGCCGACCGGCGGCCGTCCGGAGATCCAGTTGTTTGCCGCCGGCACGCCGGATGCGATGACCCGCAGCGTCGACGTCGCCGCGCTGTCGTCCTGGCTTGCGGTGCGCGCCATCGACCATGAGACGAAGCGGCTCGATGCCATCGAGCGCGGCGAGCCGCCGCCTCCGCCGCCGACGCCGATCTCGATTCCGCAAGCCCCGGATGCCGGGCCGGATCTCGGCCCGCCGGTCGAGCCGCTGACCACTGTGCCGCTGCCCGGCCGCGATCCGCGCCGCGTGCCGAAGCAGCCGAAGGCCGCCGCGCCGCCGCGTCCACCGGCACCGCCGCCGACTGCCGCTGTACCCGCGCCGCCGCGTTCGCCGGCATCACCGCCGGCCGCACCTGCACCGCCCGTGACTCGGCAGCAGGCCGCGCCGTTGCCGCCGGCGATCGACGTGAAGCCGGCACCGGGCGCGGTGGCAAAGCCGAAAGCGCCGCTGGCGTTGACGCCGCAGGTCGCCAATCCGCCGCCGCGTCCGGCCGCACCCGCGCCGAACTAAGGGTTGTACTTCTGAATTCATCGCGTCCGCTTCGGTCTCGGACGCGACATTGTCGGCCGTGAGCCATAAGCGGAAGTCGACGACCTTATTCGATCACCTTGTCGGCGCGGAGGAGAAATGACTCGGGAATGTTCAGGCCGAGCGCCTTGGCTGTCCTCAAATTGACGAACAGCTCAAACCGCGTCGGTTGTTGCACCGGCAGGTCCCCGGGGTTTGCTCCCTTGAGCACCGGTTCGAGATAACGCGACGCCTGGCGGATCATCTCCCCAACATTGGGTCCATAGGATATCAAGCCGCCTGCCTGCACCCATGCTCCCCATCCAGCTACCAGCGGAAGACGATGCCGGTTGGCGAACTCGACGATACGAGGCGCGTTGGCGTCCGTGTGCCGGGACGATACGACGTAGAGACTGTCGATCTCGGCTTTCGTTGCCGTCTCGAGTGTCCGGTCGAGTTCGGAAAGATCGCGGATTTCGATCGGCAGCAACTCGAGATTCAAGGCCTTTGCTGACCGCTCGGCCACCGGAAGTTCGTTATCGGCGTGGCTGGGATCGCGGACAAGCCCAACCCGTGCAATGCGGGGAGCCGCCTCCTTGAACGTTTCGAGCCGCTTGGCCGCAAGTTGATCCGACAACAACGTGACACCGGTCGCATTGCCCCCGGGCTTTGCCAGGCTCTTCGCAATGCCGAGTTGAACGGGATCGGCACTCATGGCGTAGATGATTGGAATGGACTGCGTCGCCTTCACGACATGCGGCGTCACATCGCCGCCGATGGCAAAGATCACAAGGGGCTTGCTCCGAACCAGGTCCGCGGCGAGCTCGGGAAGCCGCTCCGGCCGACCCTGAGCATACCGGTATTCAATGGTGAGGTTCTGGCCATCGACATAGCCGATTTGGCGAAAGCCTTCCAGAAGCGCTTGCGTGCTCGGATTGTTTTCCAGCGTGCCGTAGATCAGGACGCCGATGCGCGTGCGGCCCGTCCCCGACTGCTGCGCATGAGTTCGTATCGGCTGGGCTGACAATGCAAACGTGGCCGCTCCTGCGATGAATTGTCTTCGGAGCATATCAAGCCTCCGTCCCGTCTTGGACAGATCAGCATATCACGTTGCTGACGAAGACTTGATGCTAAAAGGCCGCGGTCAATGTCGCTTTGGGCCACAAGCCGACATCCCGGTTTTCTCGCCCGAAGTGGCGCACGGCTGCAAGCTCGCTGTTATGACGTGACCGGATTCTCGGCACGCATCTCCGCAAAAGTCTCCTTTGCGACTAGCAACGCCTCGCGCACCAGGGGCGCGCCGACATAGCCGAGCAAGTGCAAAATCGCCTCGACGAGCTCGTCCTCGGCCCAGCCGTGGTTGCGCGCAAAGCGGATATGCAGTTTTAGCTCTGGGGTCCGCCCTGTTGCGGTGTCGGAAACGACGCAGATCAGCGTCCTGGTCTTGAGGTCGAGCTCGGGCCTCGTCCACAGCGAGCCGAACACCGTCTCCTGCGTCAGTGCCGCAAATTTCTCCATGATCGGGTCGGTATAGAGCTGCCGATCGAGCTTGTCGGCGTAAGCCGCGCCCATGAGATTGCGGCGCATCGCGCGGCCTTTGGCGCGCAAGGGGCTATCGGTCATTGCGGCGTTCCTCCTGAGTCAGTTTCCAGATGTTCGTTGAGATGATATCGAACGGGGCGTTACGCCGCGCCGTTTCAGGTCCGCTCCCTAAACGACTGGCTTGATGAATTTAGCCGCAAACAGACGCGCGGGAAGAGGCAATAACGCCGAGCTTTCGCTCCGATGTCCGACTCGGGTTGCCGGCTCAACCGGTCGATGCAACACAGGCGTTAAATCTCTCTGCTGGGGTTTCAAATTGCAAGGTCTCACGCGGCCGTTCGTTGAGCTGTCGTGCCACTTTGTTCAGATGGGCTTGCGAATGCATCGATAAGTCGGTGCCCTTCGGGAAGTATTGTCGCAGTAGACCGTTGGTGTTCTCATTCGACCCCCGCTGCCACGGGCTTTGCGGATCGCAGAAGTAAACATCGATGTTGGTCGTCAGCGTAAATCGTCGGTGATCCGTGAGTTCCTTGCCCCGGTCCCAGGTCAGCGATTTATACAGCTCACTCGGCAACTTCTTTGCCTGCTTGATCAGCGCGGATACGACCGTCTGGGTGTCCTTGTTGGCGACCTTTGCCAGCATCACGTAACGGGTCTGACGCTCGACCAACGTCGCGATATAGCTGTTCTTCGACCCGGACAGCAGATCGCCTTCCCAATGGCCAGGCACCGCCCGATCTTCAACCGCTGCCGGCCGCTGACGGATCGAGACGAGATCCTTGATTTGTCCCCGTCCATCACTGATGAGACCCGCCTGTTTCGATCGACGGATCGTGCGCTTCGACCGAAGATGGCAAAGCAGCTCTTTCTTGAGCACCCCTCGGGCTTGAACAAACAGACTGCGATAGATCGTCTCGTGGGACACCTGATAACACCCGCCTTCAGGATGAGCTCTTTTGAGCCAGCCGGCTATCTGCTCGGGCGCCCAATTTAATCTCAGTTTGCTGGCCACCGCCTGTCGCAACCAGGCATTGGTCGCCAGCTTACAGCGTTTCGGGCGACGGGCTCGGGACCATGCCCTGTCATCCGCCACAGCCGCCCGGTAGTCATCATAGCCGCCATTCCGGCTGATTTCCCGGCTCACCGTCGAGGGCGAGCGGCCCAGCAACCTAGCCATCGAGCGGGCTGATCGATGTAGTGCCGCACCTCTAGATATCTCCTCGCGCTCCGCGAGCGTCAGCGCCAATCGCGGGCGACGTCGAGGAGCCGGACGAATCCCACCGTATGGCGACACCTGAAAATAGATGGACGATGAAGGCTTACCAAACGCTCGCCCAATCGCCTTGAGCGACTCCCCGCGCTGCCAGCGATCCCACAACTCCGTCTTCTCGGCAGCCGTAAACCCTCGACGAAAGCCCTGATCCATCGTCACACTCCATCTTTTCCCTCTAAGATAAAGTGTTGCGTCGACCGGTTGAGGCCACCGTCAAAAGCGGACATCGGCCAAGGCCGGCGGCACGTCCGCTACGGGCCATGAACGGACGACGAGTAGCTTTCCGACGGCCGACCCGGCATTTGATCCGGCGATAGCGTCCGCCGACGACTTCGTTGAACTCAACGTGATCGCATGTTCGTTCTTTCGCCGTGGCCGCAGGCCCGTTTGGCCTGGTGCATGATCCGGAAAAGTGTGCAGCGGTTTTCCCTCGCGACAAACGCGAAGCTTTTGCGCGGAGATCATGCACAAACAAAGAGGCACCGCGTCGCCTCATTGAGAGTGGTCTTGGTGTAAAGGCGAACGTTCAGGGACTCCGTGAGGAGCGTCACACAGCGCGGAGGCGCCTCACGGAGTGCTCGCTAATCCGTGAGAGAACCGCGGGTGGAGACAGTGTGACCAACCTCAAAGAGCCCAGTGAAGGGATCCAGTATCTGCAACGGGATCGTTTCATGGATTGGAAGCACTCCCGTGAAGAACCATTTTCCCCTGCTGGATCCGCTGCGCTTCGGGGCTGCCCTCGGCGTCGCCATTTTTCACCAGATGTTCTGGTCCTGGGCCTGGGTTGCGATTGGCGTTCCGGGTTCCGAGCGCACCGTCGCCGCCGACGTTCTCTACCCGTCCGCCGCGGACTTCACATGGTTCGGCTGGGTGGGCGTTGAAATATTCTTTGTTATTTCCGGGTTCGTCATAGCGAATTCCGCGAGCAAGGCTTCCCCGACAGAGTTTCTTCTTGGCCGCGCTCTCCGGCTTTATCCGGCGGTCTGGGTTGCCGCCACCGCGAGCTTCCTCGTTCTGGTTCTGTTTGGCAGTGGCAAAGCCTCCGAATTCATCCTGCCCTACATCCACGCCATGACGCTCGTTCCCAAGGGAGTCACGGGTCAATGGCTCGACGGCGTCTATTGGACACTGGCCGCCGAGATGGCGTTTTACGGGCTCGTGTTTTGCGCGATGCTCACGAAGAAAATCACCCTGCGGCACCTGGCCTGGGGTCTCACCATCTACAGCGCGGCGTTCAACGCCGTGGCGTTGCTGGTGCTGTCATGCACGACGTATCCCGACTTGCCGTATCTCGTCATTCTGATGTTCCGGGTGCCGTGCGCGGCATTCCTGTTGACCCATGGCTGCTTTTTTGCGCTGGGCATCTGGCTTTTCATTTCCGCGAACAGGGAATTGACGGCGCTCGAACGGATCGCCGTCGCGGTCACCCTCCTTTCGGGCGCCGCAGAAATCTACTTCTTTGCCTCGTTCTTCTTGACGAGCATCCCGGCCATCTCGGGTCAATCAGCCCTTGTGCCGATCATGGTTTGGGCGGCGGCGGTGGGCCTCATCGCCTGGTGCGCGAACAGGAACAAGCGCGCTACAACCACCGCTTCGCATGAAGCGCCGGCCTACTGGAGAACGCTAGGGCTGATCACCTATCCGCTCTATCTCACCCACAACATCATCGGCACTGCGATTATACGTGTCCTGGTCGATGCCGGTCTGGATGCCACCTTGGCCGTGTGGGTTCAGCTCGGCATGCTTGTCCTGATCTGCTGGTTTATTTGCGCGAAGATCGAGCCAGCCATCAGAAGTGCGATGACGCAAACCATTGCCTATTTCGGACAGCTTCCGGAAAGACTGCCGGCATCGCGGCTCCCGAGGTTTTCCCGGGGGCTGGGCCTTCGGCTGCCTGTCCCGGCAAAGATGACCGCCACGTTGCGATAACAGATGGCGCGATCGACTAAAGACCGATGCGCTGTGTGAAACGATCCGCAGCGGCGTCTTGGGGATAAGCGCAACAACTCCGATCGTTCTGAGCGCTGCCGGTTTTGACCCAAAGCGGACGTCGTCTTGTTGACAATCGTCCAGTTCCACGATCACTTGCGCCCAAATTTTGTTATGGAACCGTTCTCGAATGGGAAGTATCAGGCTTCTGCTCGCGCTGGCCGTCGTTCTCGCTCACGTCTCAAGGCCGCCTTTCCATCTCGGCGTTAGCTCGTTGATGGCCGTCCAGGGATTTTACGCGATATCCGGCTTTTTGATCGCGAGGGTCTGGGACCTCAAATATTCACAGAGGCCCCACGCGATCCGGTCGTTCTACGCCAACCGCGCCGCGCGAATCTACTTCACGTATTGGGCGATTCTGTTTCTGTCGGTACTGGTGGGCGTGATCGTCCGTGCGATGAGCGGCAACTGGCCTTTTTCGATGGAAATGCAGCGAGCGCCGCTGCTGCTGATTTATCAGATCGTTACTAATCTCACACTGGCCGGTTCAAGCGTCGCCTTGTGGCTCGGGTCCGCAGACGGCTCGCTTTATTTTACCTATGACTATGCTTCGTCGCCCTTTCCTGTGTATTCGTTGCTGTTCCTGTCGCCGGCCTGGACACTGGAGCTCGAGCTCTGGTTCTATTTGTTGGCGCCTTTTATCCTGGTGCTTCGTCTGCCGTGGATTGCCGGAATTTGCGCAGCGAGTTTTGCGTTCCGCTTCGCCTGGTATTGGACCGGACACGACATCAATGCCGACCCGTGGTCCTATCGATTTTTTCCGTTCGAGCTCGGCGTCTTCCTGCTGGGAGTGATCGCCTACAAAGTCTCGAAATTCATCCCCTCCAACAGGTGGGTCTGTTATGCAGCCTATGCCTTGGCCGTCACCGTGGTCGGCGTGGAACTGCCGATCCACCTGTTCGAATGCCGGTTTGTCTATTTGGTCGTCTTCGCTGCCTTGCTCCCGATGATCTTCGAGTTGACCAAGGATTGGCCGATGGATCAATTCCTGGCCGATATGTCATTTCCGCTTTACCTGGTGCACTGGCCAATCGCTCTGCTGGCGCAGAATCGCCCTGCAGTCCTTACGATCATGCTATCGTTAGTCTGCGCCGCGCTGCTTGTTGTGTATGTCGAGCGGCCCATTGATAGATGGCGACATTCGCTCAAATAGACGTCGAAATCGCGCCGGTGTCAGATGAACGAGCGGCCCGCTACCAGACGACACCAAGTACCGACCGCCGCGCCAGGCGTCGGTCAGCCTGCAATTTGTTTATCGGAGAAACCTGATGACCGAAGTGAATACCAAGGTTGAAGCAAAGCCAGGGTCCGCCATGCAAACATTCATCGCGAAGGTCGGCGTCGTCCTTGCCGCCGCCTGCATCTTCCTGGCGTTTGCTATTTCGTACGTCAGGTCCGAACTCGAGGATCCCAGGATGTTCAAAGGCGGCCCGGAATTCTGGAAGGGAGTTGAGGCAAGGCTCTACAAGTTCGCCGACGCGAAAGATTTGCCCGAGGAGCAGAAGGCGAGGATCATCGAGGCGCTCCGAAAGATTTCAGCCAAGTATAGCCCCTTCATCGAAGCCTTGGCTCCGCCTGCCCGCAAGGAGAGCCGATAATCGCGGGTTATACGGAAATTCCGGGACGGATCCGAGAGCGGATGAAAGTCTCCAGAGACATGGTGGATCAGGACTTGCGCGGCGCCTATGCCGTCGGTCGGATCATCGCACGTTCGTTTCACACGCGATGGTTTTCCCTGCTCGTGTTCCGTTCAACCGGGGCCGTCCTGCGCGGAAAAAGCATCAAGGGACTTGTCTGCGAAGAACGACATGTCGCGAGCAGAAGCGGCGGGCCGCTCATCCGCGTGAGAATCTATCGGCCGACCGCGGCCGTTGGGCCGCTGCCGGTCATGCTCTACTTGCACGGCGGCGGTTACGTCCACGGGGTGCCCGAGCAGTTTGGCTCGATCATCAAGGGCTTCATCGAGACCGAGCCATGCATCATCGTCGCGCCGGACTATCGAAAGGCCGTTGAAGCGCCGTACCCGGCTGCATTCAACGACTGCTACGACACTCTGCTATGGATAAGGGATAACGCGGCTTCTCTCGGCGGAAGGCCTGACAAATTTATCGTGTCCGGCCATAGCTCCGGCGGAGGGCTTGCGGCGGCGATCTCGCTCAAGGCGACCGACAGCGACGATGCGAAAATCGCCTTTCAGATGCCGCTCTATCCAATGATCGATGACCGGCAGGACAGCGCCTCCGCCGTTGGCAACAACGCACCCGTATGGGATGAAAAAGCCAACCGGCTGGCGTGGTCCAGATATCTCGATGGCGTGGAGACCGTTACGCCTTACGCGGCTGCGGCACGCGGCACGGACTATGCGAAATTGCCGCCGACGATCACATTTGTCGGCAGCCTCGAGCCATTTCGGGATGAAACGAAAATCTACGTCGAGAACCTTCGTCGGGCCAACATTCCCGTTGAGTTCGAGATATTCGACGGCGTTTTTCATGGGTTTGACTTGATGGTGCCGGACGCTCCAATCAGCAGGCGCGCAAATCGGTTTCTGATGGAAAATTTCCGGAAGTTTGTTCGGCGGTATTTGGCCTAAAGCATGATCTGGAAAAGTGTGAAGCGGTTTTCCCTCGCGACAAACGCGAGGCAAGTTATTCAGCGCTTCGGCTCCGACGGGTAGCCTGCTTTCGTCGTTGCATCGATCAGCGCCTTAACGTCTACCTTGTCGTCATCAAAAGTGACGGTCGCCGTTTTATCCTGCAAGGAAACTAAAGCCTTCGTCACACCAGGAACGGCTTCGAGACTCCGCTTGACGGCAGCTGTGCAGAAGTCACAGACCATCTTCTGCACGGCGAGCGTGATGGTTCTCTCGGCCGCAAGGGATGAAGACGATATGAGCAGAGCGAACATTGCGGCGGATATCGATCGGAACATCGATACTCTCCCTGTCGGTTAGCCAGGCCAAAGCACTGTAGCTCGATGTCAGTCTTGAAATTCGAGGATGAAGCGCTGCGCTCCGACGGATTTCGACGTGAATTTCACCGCCTTGCCAGAGAGCGAAGACAGCGTGCCGGAGGCAAGGTTGAAGATTGCCGTTCCCGAACTGGTGACGCCAACAGGCTTGCCGTCCTGAATGGTTATCGAGCCGGTGCCTTGTTCCAACCGGCTAACCGCAAACCCGCCCGTCGTGCGGTGGACGCCACCGCCCAACAAGAACTTTCCCTGCGGACCGTCCCATTCGCTTATGTTAGTCGCCGACAGGACGGCTCCTTTCAACAAGCCATCAACACCGACACACGAATACTGGTAACTCGCCAGGCCATGTCCGGCGCGGTCGCCCAACGGCTCCGGGGCGGCACTTCCCACAACATTGCACTCATATTTTCCGATGGTGTCGGCGAGCGCAAATCCATTGGCGCCACACAGGGCAAGTAGCGAACAGACGAACGCAACTGCTAACTGCATTTTCGACATGGAAGCCTCCTTGATGAGAGGCAATAGAATCACGATCCGAACGTCCCTAAGTTGATTAAGATCAACACCACTACAAGACGATGCGCGTTTCTAGACTGCGGACATACATCAGGCGTCCGTGGAAAGATTATGCTGCAATGATCTCCGAAGAAGAATTGTCGCGCACACCAGCTGATCCGCAGCGGGCTGAGAGTTACCCCGAGTTATACCGGCTTTGGAAAGAGGCGCGAACCAGGTTGGACTTCGCGACAGCGGGCGAGAAGGAATTCGACCAATGGGATTTGCGCGTTCAGAGTTTGCTTGATCCGGCCGAACGCGAATTTTACCTGAGCCCTTATGATGGCTTGGACTTGCGGTATCTCGACTACCGCGCGGTGAGTAGACTGAATCATCTGACCAAAATTTTGATGAACCGCCAGGGCATTGCTTGAGTGGCGCGGCTAGAGCGCGATCTCAAAACCCATCACTCGACCACCGCGTCGGCGCGTGCAAGCAGGGTAGGCGGCACGTCGAGGCCGAGTGTCCTGGCGGCCTTGAGGTTGATGACCAGTTCAAGCTTCGTGGGTTGCTCGACCGGCAGGTTAGCGGGCCGCGCGCCCTTGAAGATCTTATCGATGAGCCCGGCGGCGCGGTAATATAGATCCGGATAGTCCACGCCATAGCTCAAGAGCCCGCCCAACTCCACGAACTCGCGGGCCGGGTACGCGGTTATTAGTTTCTGTTCCGCCGCAAGCTTTGTGATCGTCGCAGCATTGGCTTGCGTAACAACGTCGATGCCGACCGACAGCGCGTTTACCTGGCGCTGGCGCATTGCTGCGAACGCAGCCGCAATATCGAGCTCCCCGCGCACGTCGAACAGTTCGGCCGATAAGCCGAGCGTCTTTGCCACCGATTGCGTCGCCTCCCATTGCGGCGGGGAAACCGGGCTGCTCATGTTCACGAGAAAGCCGACGCGGGCGATCGACGGGAAGGTCTCCTTCAACAGCTCGATGCGCTTGCCGGACAGCTCGGTGACGAATGCGCTGAAGCCGGTGACGTTGCCGCCCGGCTGGGCAAGGCTTGCTACGACGCCAACGCCGAGCGGCTCGCCGATCGCCGCCATCACGATGGGAATTGTCGCGGTCGCGGCTTTCGCCGACTTCGCGGCGGGCGTGCCGCGGGTCACTATGAGGTCGACGCCGCGGCCGATCAAATCGGCCGCGAGCGCGGGAAAGCGATCGCCGTGCCCATCGGCCGAGCGGTATTCGATCTGCAGGTTCTGCCCTTCGGTATAGCCGTGCTCGCGAAGGCCGCGCAGCAAAGCGTTGAAATTGGCCTTGTTGCGTTCTGCCGGTATCGTCTCGAGAACGCCGACACGATAGATGCGTGCTGGCTGCTGCGCGCGCGCCGTGAGCGGCCACGCCGCCGTGGCGCCGCCAAGCAATCTGATGAATTCGCGCCGCTTCACGCCTTGCCCCGCATCGAAGATCACCCCAACCATATCGTGCGATTGTGCATCATGGCAAACCGAGTTGCACAAGAATTAGAGCGCGATCTCGCGCCCGATCCCGATGTTGCGCAGAAATGCCTGGTCGTGGCTCACCACGACCAGTGCGCCGTCGAACCGATTGAGTGCGCCTTCCAGTTCCTCGATCGACGCGAGATCGAGATGATTGGTCGGCTCATCGAGGATCAGCAGCCACGGTGACTCCCGCCGCGCGAACACGCAGGCCATGCCGGCGCGCAACCGCTCGCCGCCGCTCAAGGTGCCCGCGATCTGCAGGGCGGCGCGATTGCGGAAGGCGAAGCGGGCCAGCGCCGCGTGGGCTGCGTTGTCGGTGAGGTCGGGGTTTTCGCGGTGCATGTTGTCGAGGATACTCATCGCCGGGTCGAGCCGGCCGACATGCTGGTCGAGCACGGCGATGCGGTCCGTCTCGCGGCGGATGTCGCCGGCGACGGGCGCGAGTTCGCCCGCGATCAGCCGCAACAGCGTCGTCTTGCCGGAGCCGTTGGCGCCGCGAATGGCGGTACGCTCGGGGCCACGGATGTCGAATGACAGCGGACCGAACAGGCGGCGTTCGCCATGCGCCATCACGACGTCCTTGCAAGCGACGAGCCCGCGGCCGCGCGGCAATCCCGTCGGCGGCAACTCGATCGTCAGCGGCGTGAGGACTTCGACGCGGGCTCGAGCTTCGCTCACGGCTTCGCTGCGTTCCCCGATCAGCCGTTCGGCGATGCGGCTTTCGCGCGCACCGCTGTTCTCGGCGCGCTGCTTCTGCCCGCCCAGCAGGATCGGGGCCTGGCTGCCGCTGGCGCCATAGGCGCGGCCGGCCTTGTCGCGCTGCGCCTTTTTCTCCTTCGACTTCTGCACGCTGCGCTCGGCATGGCGCAGCGCGTCCGCGGCGCGTTCGAGATCGGCCTCGGCGCGTGCGCGCATGGCCTCGCGCGCCTCGGCGAATTCGCGCCATGCGCCGCCGAACACGGTGACACCCACCGGCGTCAGTTCGACGATGCGATCGACGCGCTCCAGCAGGTCGCGGTCGTGGCTGGCGACGATGGCGCCGCCCTGCCATTGCGCCAGCAGGTCGGCGACGGCCTTGCGTCCGTCGGCGTCGAGATTGTTGGTCGGCTCGTCCAGCAGCAACAGGTCCGGCGCCTCGATCGGGAGCCGCGCCAGCGCCACCCGGGTGCGTTCGCCGCCGCTGAGCGAAGCGACCCTGCGATGCAGCAGCAGCGCGGGCAGGCCGGTAGCCGCGAGCGCGGCGGCGATGCGGCCTTCCAGCGTCCAGTCGGCATGATCGGCGTCATCGAGCGAGCCTTCGCCGCGTTCGAGTCGCTGCAGCCGCGCGAGCGCCTCGGCAACGCCGAGCGCCTGCGCGACGTTGAGCCGCTCGTCGATGTGCTGCGCCAGCACGCCGATCGTGCCCGAACGGTGGACCGTGCCCTTGGCAGGCTCAGTCTCACCGGAGATCAGCCGCAGCAGCGTGGACTTGCCGCAGCCATTGCGTCCGACAAGGCCGGTCCGCTCGCGCCCCAGCGCAAGCGTCAAACCGTCGAAGAGCGGGCGTCCGTCAGGCGTGGAAAGGGAAATCGAGTCCAGGATAACAGATGGCATGGAGAGCTTCCGGAATGGATCGGGATCGCGGCGCTGACAGCGGGGCGAAATCCATTGCGGGCTCCATGGGGTTATCGGATTCGGAGCGCTATACATAGAAGCGAGACGCCGATGGCGCAACAGGGAATGAGGGCGAGGGCCTCGTGCCTACTTTGCATGGGGTTGTTTTGCGACTTTTTGTTCAGGCCCTGCGGTGGACCGAAACGCCTCAGCCCGCGCCGAGCGCAATCGCGATCTGGTAGGTGACGAAGCTCGCCAGGTAAGCCAGCGTCAGCATGTAGAAGAAGGTGACCCACATCCACTTCCAGCCTCCGGTCTCCCTGCGGATCACCGCCAAGGTCGAGGCGCATTGCGGCGCGAAGATGTACCAGACCAGGAAGGACAGCGCGGTGGCGAGGCTCCACTTGGTGGCCAGCATCTGGCCGATCTGCTCGGCGGCTTCCTTGCCGCCCTCGATCGAATAGACGGTGCCGAGTGCGGCGACCGCGACCTCGCGCGCCGCCATGCCCGGGATCAGCGCGACCGCGATCTGCCAGTTGAAGCCGAGCGGCGCCAGCAGCGGCTCCAGCGTCTTGCCGATCCAGGCGGCGATGCTGTAGTCGATCGCAGGATCGGTCGCGCCCGCAGGCGGCTGCGGGAACGAGGCGAGGAACCAGATCAGCACCATCATGGCGAAGATCGTGGTGCCGGCGCGCTGCAGGAACATCAGCGCGCGGGTGTAGGTGCCGATCGCGATGCTTTTGAGCCGCGGCAGCTTGTAGTCCGGCAGCTCCAGCATGAACGGCGCCGGCTGGTAGTCGCGCAGCATGAAGAATTTGATCAGGAACGACATCAGCAGCGCGCTGGCGATGCCCGCCGCATAGAGGCCGAACATCACGAGGCCGCGCACGTTGAACCAGCCCCACACCTGCTCGTCCGGGATGAAGGCGGAGATGATCAGCGTGTAGACGGGGATGCGCGCCGAGCAGGTCATCAGCGGCGTGATCAGGATGGTGGTGAGGCGGTCGCGGCGGTTGTCGATCACGCGCGTCGCCATGATGCCGGGAATGGCGCAGGCAAAGCTCGACAGCAGCGGAATGAAGGCGCGGCCATGCAGGCCGGCGCCGCCCATGATGCGGTCCATCAGGAAGGCGGCGCGCGCCATGTAGCCGAAATCTTCCAGGAGCAGGATGAACAGGAAGATGATGATGATCTGCGGCAGGAACACCACGACGCTGCCGACGCCGGAGATCACGCCGTTCTGCAGAAAACTCTGCACCAGCCCGCCCGGCAGCTTGTCGTGCACGAGCTGGCCGAGCGACGCAAAGCTCGTCGACAGCAATTCCATCAGCGGCTGCGCCCAGGCGAACACCGCCTGGAACATCACGAACAGGATCAAAGCGAGGATCAAGAGCCCGCCGACCGGGTGCAGCACGACGGCGTCGATCCGCGCCGTCCAGGTATCGGGCCGCGTCGGCAGGCTGACGTGCTCTGCGATGATGCGGTCGGCTTCGCGCTGGTTGGCGCGCAGCTGCGCCGCGGTCAGCGGCTGCCAGCGGTTTTCGCCCGCCGGCGCCTTGCCGCCGGCGGCGATCTCGTCGGTGAGGCGCAGCAACTTTGCAGTGCCGCCCTTGCGCACGGCAATCGAGGTCACCACGGGAACGCCGAGAGAGGCCGAAAGTCCTGGCACGTCCACCGCTACGCCGCGGCGGGTGGCGATGTCGAACATGTTGAGCACCAGCGCCAGCGGCCGGCCGGTGGCCTTGAGCTCCAGCACGAGGCGGATGGTCAGCCGCAGATTGGTGGCATCGGCCACGCACAGCACGAGATCCGGCAGCGCCTCGCCGGGCGTGCGGCCGAGCACCATGTCGCGGGTGATCTCCTCGTCCGGGCTGCGGCCGCGCAGCGAATAGGTGCCGGGCAGATCGACCAGCGCGACCTGCCGCCCCAGCGGGGTGACGAAGAAGCCTTCCTTGCGTTCGACGGTGACGCCGGGATAGTTCGCGACCTTCTGCCGGCTGCCGGTCAGCGCATTGAACAGCGACGTCTTGCCGCTGTTCGGCGTGCCGACCAGGGCGAGATGCAGCAGCGGGGCTTCCATAATCGCGCTTTCAAACTAATCGACGATGATGGCCATGGCCTCGCGGCGGCGAACGGCGATGGTGATGTTCTCGACGCGCACCGCAATCGGGTCGCGGCCGACCGCGCCTTCATGCAGCACCTCGACCCGCGCGCCCTCGACGAAGCCGAGCTCGATCAGCCGGCTCTCCAGTTCCGCCGCCGACAGCGCCGAGCCGGTCGCCTCAGTGTCGATGCGGCGGATCACGCCGGAATAGCCGCGTTTGGCGAGGCCGAGCGGAAACTGCGTGGTTGCGGCGATGGCATCGTTCATGACCTGTCATTTCAACCGCAGACGCGGCAGGTCAAGCGCGCCACTTGCAATCGCGCGTGAGCTTAGAGCGATTATAAAGAGGTCACGCCGAATGGCCCCGGACCGGGGTCCGGGGCGCCATTTCCGTGTCGAACGGATCAGGCCGATACGAATCAGGCTTGCGGCCGCACCTCGACGCCGCTGCCGCCGCCGCTGCCATTGGCGCGCACGCGGAAGTAGTCGAGCACGAACAGCCGGATCGCCGACGACAGGTTGCCCTGCTGGCGGTTGCTGTCGATCTCGCCGACCAGCTCCGACAAGGTCATGTCGCGCGTGCCGGAGATTTCCTTCATGCCGTTCCAGAACGCCTCTTCGAGGCTGACGCTGGTCTTGTGCCCGGCGACGACGATCGAACGTTTGACGACGGGGGACTTCATGAGGCCTCTCCATCGTCGAGCCGGTGCTGGTCGAGCAACGACTTGGCGCGTTCGCGCTGCTGCTGCTCCGACGCGCGTTCCGACTTGTTGCGACCAAAGCGCGCACGATTGGCGTCCGCTTCCTTTGCCGCCGTTTGCTTCGCCGCTCGCTTCTTGAATCGATTGAGATTGACGACATCACCCATGCTCGTCTCCATCATGCGAAGACCGCAGAAAAAGAGCGACAGCGTCGCGAAAAAATAGATTTAAGAACCATCAAGAATCCCCGTAATCCGATACCTGATAGCACCAATAACTGAATTTCGCTCTGCGAAAACTAAAATTTTTAGCGCGATGCCGTAACTCTACGGTGCTCTCATCCTTTAGATGTTATGGATCATAATAATATCATCGCCTGCGTTATGCGCTGATGCATCAGTACGCGTTCATCCCCGGGTGAGTCATTTTGGTCGGTTGTACAAGACGGTCAAATTCCGCTGCCGTTACAAAGCCAAGGCGCAAAGCCTCTTCCTTCAGCGTGGTGCCGCGCGCATGGGCTTCCTTGGCGACTTTCGCGGCATTGTCGTAGCCGATCTTCGGCGCAAGCGCGGTCACCAGCATCAGCGACCGCTGCATTAAGTCGCGGATGCGTTTTTCGTCGGCGCGTATTCCCCTCACGCAGTTCTCGGTGAACGAGCGCGCCGCGTCGGCCAGCAATTGAATGGAATGTATCATACAATATGCCAGCAAGGGCTTGTAGACGTTGAGTTCGAAGTGGCCCTGGCTGCCGCCGACCGTGATGGCGGTTTGATTGCCGAACACCTGGCAGCAGACCATGGTCATCGCCTCGCACTGGGTCGGATTGACCTTGCCGGGCATGATCGAGGAACCGGGCTCGTTCTCCGGCAGGATCAGTTCGCCGAGGCCCGAGCGCGGGCCGGAGCCGAGCAAACGGATGTCGTTGGCGATCTTGAACAGGCCGGTGGCGACCGAGTTGATCGCGCCGTGCACGGAGACGTAGGCGTCGTTGGAGGCCAGCGCCTCGAACTTGTTGTGTGCACTGGTGAACGGAAGCCTGGTGATTTTCGCCGCATGCCTGGCGAAGGCTCTTGCGAATTTCGGCTTCGAGTTGAGGCCGGTGCCGACCGCCGTGCCGCCCTGCGCCAGCGGGTACAGTTCCTTCACTGCGACACGCAGCCGCGCCACGCCGCTCTCCACCTGCGCGGCGTATCCGGAAAATTCCTGGCCCAGCGTCAGCGGCGTCGCATCCTGGGTGTGGGTGCGGCCGATCTTCACGATTTTGGCGAAGGCTTTCTCCTTCTGCCGCAGTGCGCGGTGGAGTTCGGTCAGCGCCGGAATCAGGTCGGCGATGATGCTTGCGCGCGGCGGCGATGTGCATCGCCGTCGGGAACGCGTCGTTCGACGACTGGCTCATGTTGACGTGATCGTTGGGATGCACCGGCGCCTTGGCGCCGAGCTTGCCGCCGAGCAGTTCGATGGCGCGGTTGGCGATCACCTCGTTGACGTTCATGTTGCTCTGGGTGCCGGAGCCGGTCTGCCAGACCACCAGCGGAAAATTATCGTCGAGCTTGCCGTCGATCACCTCGCGCGCGGCGCGGATGATGGCGCCGGCGCGCCGCTATCGAGCAGGCCGAGCTCGCGGTTGGTTTCGGCGGAGGCGAGCTTGACGATGCCGAGCGCGTGCACGATCTCGATCGGCATGCGGTCGTGGCCGATGCGAAAATTCTGCCGCGAGCGTTGCGTCTGCGCGCCCCAGTAGCGATCGGCGGGAACCTCGATCGGCCCGAAGCTGTCGGTCTCGGTGCGGGTGGCGGTTGATTTCGGAGAGCGAGCCATGACGAACGTCCAATGCGAGGGCAGGACGTTCAGTCTATCGCGTGCGCGTTTTCGGCGCGCCGACTATTTCTTGCGGAAGCGGTCGAAGCGCACCACGGTCGCGCCCTCGTTGCCGCGCGCCGGCTCTTCCTCGGCGGCAGGCTCTGACGTCGTGGCGGGCAGGGCAGGGGCCGGCGGAACCGCCGGCAGCTTTGCCGCGGTTGCTTCCGCCGCTTCCTGCGGCTCGAATTGCAGGCCGAACTGCACGGACGGATCGAAGAAGCTCTTGATGGCGGCAAAGGGAACCACCAGCCGCTCCGGAATGCCGCCGAACGACAGCCCGACCTCGAAGCGATCCTCGGTCACCACCAGATCCCAGAACTGGTGCTGCAGGATGATGGTCATCTCCTCCGGATATTGCGCGAGCAGCCGCGGCGACAGCTTCACGCCGTCGGCCGTGGACAGGAAGGTGATGAAGAAATGATGCTCGCCCGGCAGCCCATGCTCGGCGGCATCGTTCAGCACGCGACGGAGCACTCCGCGCAGCGCGTCCCGCGCCAGCACGTCATATCGGATGTGATCGGTCGCCATGCTCTTCCCTGCAGATCATCAAACACAAGTCGTCAAAACAATCGGGCGGCCGGTCTGCCAACTCGCCCTGTGGCCATTATGCTACCCCGGCCGCACGCTGAGGTCAGCAGGCGGGCGGGACGGAATTTGGGGCAGTTGCGCGCTTTGCGCGGGGCAAATGCACAAATGAAAGTGGAGGCTTCTGTTGCCAGGTGCCTCCGAACCCCGCCTGACGGAGCTTAACCCGTCAGGACTTCAAGATGGTCTTTCAAACTGCGTTACGCAGCCTGAGCAACCGGAGCATAGTTGTCGTTTGCAACTATTGCATAGCCCGATAACGGCGGAACCATACCGAGAAAAAACACGCCCTTTACGCCCTCGTCGATCCTATTTCGCCCCCGCCGAAACCCGCCTCTCGAGGCGGGCTTGGGTGGAGGCGCCGGGTACCGCCCCCGGGTCCGAATGGTTTATTGCGACGGCCATTTATTTCCATAGCCGGCGAACCGGCACCTTCAATATAGGGGGCAAAAGTTGAGAAAAACAGTGCCGGAAAACCACGCTTTGGGGGCATGAAAGGCCCCCGGCGGGGCTTGGCGTGCCCGGAACGGCCATTCTAGATTTTCGCCATGCCCAATTCGCCTCCCGCGGCCGCTCCGGAACCGGATCGGCCGGCGCCAAGTCCACGCCCGTCCCGCCCGGCCTGATTGAGTTGTTTGTCGCCTTCGCCAAGATGTCGCTGGCCGGCTTCGGCGGCGTGCTGGTCTGGGCGCGGCGCGGCATCGTCGACCAGCACCGCTGGATGACGGCGGACGAATTCAACGAGACCTTTGCGCTCTGCCACTTCCTGCCCGGTCCCAATATCGTCAATCTGTCGGTCGTGTTCGGCTCGCGCTTTGGCGGCATTGCAGGCGGGCTGTGCCGCCTTCGCCGGATTGATCGGCCCGCCGATGCTGATCGCCATGGCGCTGGCGGCGCTGTACGCCCGCTACGGCGAGATCGACGCGCTTACGGCGAGTCCTGTCCGGCATCTCCTGTACGGCCGTCGGACTACTAATTGCGGTCGTGTTGCGCATGATGACACCGCTCGATCAGGAAGCGCGACGTGGCGGGCATGCTCATGCTGATTGCCGTCTTTGTCGCGATCGGCGTGCTGCAATTGCCGCTTCAAGTGGTGCTTCTTGTGGCCGTCCCGCTCAGCCTCGCTCATCACATGGTCCTTGCATCGGCAGGGAACCGACATGAACAGCCCCGGCCAGCTCTGGACGCTGATCTGGACTTTCGCCTTGATGTCGTTCTTTGCGGTCGGCGGCGCCAATTCGGCCATTCCCGAAATGCATCGCGTTGCCGTCGACGTTCAATCACTGGATGACGGACAAGCAGTTCGCCGACGTCTTCGCGATCTCGCAGCTCTCGCCGGGGCCGAACGTGCTGATCGTGACCCTGATCGGATATTCCGTCGCGGGGATTTTCGGCGCTTTGGCGGCGACGCTGGCGATGTGCGGACCGACCGCTATCCTTGCCTATTATGTGAGCCGGCCTCCTGCAGCGGTCCAGCGGCTCGCGCTGGCCGTCCATCATCCAGGCGGCGCTGGTTCCATTGTCCATCGGTCTGATGGCGGCGAGCGCGCTGATTCTGGCGCTGGCGTCAGACCGGAAGTTGGCCGGCCGCACTGCTTACTATTGTCGCAGCCGCGCTGGCCTTTGCCACGAAACTCAATCCGTTCTGGATGATTGGCGGCCGGGGGCATTTTGGGTTTTGCTGGCTTTGTCTGACGAAAATCGCTAGCAAGGTCCTCGGGATAATCACAAAACCAACAGAACAGGCGAAAAGCCTTCTTTCGGGGGGAGTGAAGTATGAGTGAGACGCCAAGCCACGCGCCGGGCAAATCGATCATGCCGGCCTGGATCAAGGGTCCGCAGGACTTCCTCGGCGGGCTGGCGCTGATGGCGCTTGCGCTGTTTGCGCTTTGGGCTACGCGCGAGTTGCAGGGCATGCACGGCTTCTCGTTCGGCGCCGGAACCGCGCCGCGCATGTTCGCGGGCCTGCTGCTGCTGCTTGGCTTTGGCGTGATGCTGACGGGCCTTCTGTGGGAGGGACCGCAGGTCCAGCAATATCACTGGCGGGGGCCGGTCTTCGTATCGCTGGCGATCGTTGTCTTCGCCGTCGCCATCCGGCCGCTCGGCCTGGTGTTCTCGGCTTTCGCGAGCTTCATGGTTGCGACGTTGGGAACGGTGGAGACGCGATGGGTCGAGGCCCTCATCGTCTGCGTGTGTCTGACGGCATTCTGCTGCGTGCTATTTCCTTACGGTCTGGGGTTGCCGATGCCGCTCTGGCCCCGCTTCCTGAACTGGTGAGGGTGCGATGCTGGATCTGTTTTCTAATCTCGGGCTCGGCTTCCAGGTCGTATTCCAGTTCGTGCCGTGGTCGCCGTCGTGGCTTCACGGCGTTTCGATTCCGGTCCCCGTCAACATCCTGCTCTGCCTGATCGGTGCGCTGGTCGGCACCCTGGTCGGCGTGCTGCCGGGCATCGGCACCATCGCCACGGTCTCGATGCTGCTGCCGATCACCTTCGGCCTGCATCCCGTCGGCGCGCTGATCATGCTCGCCGGCATTTATTACGGCGCGCAATATGGCGGCTCGACCACGTCGATCCTGGTCAATATTCCCGGCGAAGCCACTTCCGTCGTCACCACGCTCGACGGCCATCAAATGGCCCTGCAGGGCCGGGCCGGTCCGGCGCTGGCCATCGCCGCCATCGGCTCGTTCTTCGCGGGCTGTGTCGCGACGGTGCTGATTGCCGTGCTCGGCGCGCCGCTGACCAAGCTCGCGCTGGCGTTCGGCCCGGCCGAGTATTTCTCGCTGATGGTGCTCGGCCTGATCTTTGCCGTGGTGCTGGCCAAGGGCTCGGTGCTCAAGGCGATCGCGATGATCGCGTTCGGCATCCTGCTCTCGATGGTCGGGTCCGACATCGAAACCGGCGCCTCGCGCATGGCGTTCAACATTCCAGAGCTTGCCGACGGTCTCGGCTTCGCCACGGTGGCGATGGGCGTGTTCGGCTTTGCGGAGATCATCCGCAACCTCGATGCCGGCGCCGAAATGAGCCGCGACCTGGTGCAACAGAAGATCACCGGCCTGATGCCGACCAGGAAAGACCTGATCGACTCCGCTCCTGCGATCCTCCGCGGCACCGTGCTCGGCTCGATCCTCGGCATCCTGCCGGGCGGCGGCGCCGTCATTGCCTCGTTTGCCTCCTATACGCTGGAGAAGAAGGTCGCCAAGGATCCCAAACGCTTCGGCCGCGGCGCGATCGAAGGCGTTGCGGGGCCGGAGAGCGCCAACAACGCGGCCGCGCAAACCTCCTTCATTCCGCTGCTCACGCTCGGCATTCCGCCGAATGCGGTGATGGCGCTGATGGTCGGCGCCATGACCATTCACGGCATCGTGCCGGGCCCGCAGGTGATGCAGAAGCAGCCCGAACTGGTCTGGGGCATGATCGCCTCGATGTGGATCGGCAATCTGATGCTGATCATCATCAACCTTCCGCTGGTCGGCATCTGGGTCCGCCTGCTGCGCGTGCCTTACCGGCTGATGTTCCCCTCGATCGTGGTGTTCTGCGCCATCGGTATCTACTCCGTGAACAACGCGCCGATGGATGTCGTCCTTGCCGGCGTGTTCGGCCTGGTCGGCTATTGGCTGATCAAGCACGATTTCGAGCCGGCGCCGATGCTGCTCGGGATGGTGCTGGGGCCGTTGATGGAGGAGAACCTTCGGCGAGCGTTGCTTATCTCGCGCGGGGACTGGTCGGTGTTCCTCACCCGTCCGCTTTCGGCGGCGTTGATGGCTACCGCCGCCGCGCTGCTGGTTCTTGCGTTGCTGCCGACGCTGCGCAAGAAGCGCGACGAAGTATTCGTGGAGTCCGAGGGCTGATCTGCGTCGCCGCGTCGCAGCTGCGTCGCCGCGTCGCAGGACACCGCAATCGACTTCGGCGACGATTTGGTGAAATGACGATGCCGGTCCTCAGGGGCCGGCATTTTTCTTTGCTGACGGACTTTCCGGAGAGATCGAATGAACTGGTACGGTCGCGCGCTCGCGCGGATGACATTGGCTGCGGCCGTTTCGCTCGGTGCCTCGGCCGCGCAAGCGCAACCCTATCCGGCCCGCAACATCACCATGATCGTGCCGTTCGCGGCGGGCGGGCCGACCGACGTGGTCGCGCGCATCGTCACCGGACACATGGCGCCTGTGCTCGGGCAGAGCATCATCATCGAGAACGTGGTCGGCGCCGGCGGCACCACGGGCGCCACGCGCGCGGCCCGCGCTGCCAATGACGGCTATACGTTGATAACCGGGCATATGGGCACCCATGCCGCATCGGTGCCGCTCTATCCAAAACTCGGCTATCACCCGGAGAAGGATTTCGAGCCGGTCGCGCTGCTCGCCGGCACGCCGATCCTGATCCTGGCGCGCAAGGATTTTCCGCCGAAGGATCTGAAGGAGTTCGTGGCCTATGTGAAAGCCAATGCGGACAAGGTGAATGCCGCGCACGCCGGCATCGGCTCGGTGTCGCATGTCTCCTGCGAACTGCTCAACTCGATCCTCGACATCAAGCCGGTCGGCGTGCCCTTCAACGGCACGGGGCCGGCGATGAACGCGCTGGTCGCGGGCCAGGTCGACTACATGTGCGACCAGATCGTCAACGCGGTGCCGCAGGTCAATGCCGGCACCATCAAGGCCTATGCGATCGCGACCCTCGAGCGTAACCCCTCGCTGCCGAACGTGCCGACCACGGCGGAGGCTGGCCTGCCGGCCTTCCAGGCCCAGGCCTGGAACGCGATCTTCGCGCCCAAGGGCACCCCGCCCGACATCATCGCCAAGTTGAACGCGGCCGCCGCCAAGTCGCTCGACGACGATACCGTGAAGAAGCGCCTGCTCGAACTCGGCAGCGTGATCCCGACCCCGGCCGAGCGCACCCCGCAGGCGCTGGGCACGCTCGTGAAGAACGAGGTCGCCAAATGGTCATCTGTACTCAAACCCGCAACGAATTGAGCATCTTAGGCTGACGGCTGGGGGGCGGAGCGCGAGTTCCGTCCCTTGTCCTTTAGCAGGCGGAGCAACATTTCCCTTGTATAATCGGTGGGTGAAACCGAGTCGGACCTGTCGATGGACTGGCCCGGCCGGTAAGTTCGCCGCTCCTCCAGCTCTTTGTTTGAGCATGATCTTATCGGAAAACCGCTTCACACTTTTCCGGATCATGCTCTAGGGACCCACTTCGCGCGCCATGAACCAGTATCACGACCTGCTCGAACGCATCCTCGCCGACGGCGCGGAGAAGCACGACCGCACCGGCACCGGCACGCTGTCGATCTTCGGCCACCAGATGCGCTTCAATCTGCAGTCGGGCTTTCCGATGCTGACCACCAAGCGGCTGCCGCTGAAGGCGATCGTGCACGAGCTGCTCTGGTTCCTCAAAGGCGACACCAACATCAAATACCTGAAGGACAACGGCGTCAGCATCTGGGACGAATGGGCCGACGCCAATGGCGATCTCGGCCCGGTCTACGGCTCGCAATGGCGCTCATGGCCGGCGCCGGATGGCCGCTCCATCGACCAGATCGCCAACGTCGTCGACATGATCAAGCGCAATCCGGATTCGCGGCGGCTGATCGTCAGCGCCTGGAATCCGGCGGAAGTCGACAAGATGGCGCTGCCGCCTTGTCACTGCCTGTTCCAGTTCTATGTCGCGAACGGCAAACTATCCTGCCAGCTTTACCAGCGCTCCGGCGACGTCTTCCTCGGCGTGCCCTTCAATATCGCGTCCTACGCGCTGCTCACCATGATGGTGGCGCAGGTTACGGGATTGAAGCCGGGCGACTTCGTGCATTCGCTGGGCGATGCGCATCTCTATTCCAACCATCTGGAGCAGGCGAAGCTGCAGCTCACGCGTCCGACCAGGACGCTGCCGACCATGAAGATCAATCCCGACGTGAAGGATATCTTCTCCTTCCGTTACGAGGATTTCGTGCTCGAGAATTACGATCCGCACCCGCACATCAAGGCCGAGGTCGCGGTGTGACCGCTTGAATGTCCATTGCCATCCGAGCTGCGCGTCCCGATGAAGCGGGGCTGGTGCTTTCCTTCGTCCGCGAAGTGGCGGAATACGAAAAACTCGCGCACGAGGTCGAGGCGAGCGAAACGACGATCGCCGACGCGCTGTTCGGCGCCAGTCCACGGGTGTACTGCGACATCGCGGAATGGAGCGGCGAGCCCGCGGGTTTCCAGGTCTGGTTCGTCAATTTCTCGACCTTCAGCGGCCGGCACGGCATCTACCTGGAAGACCTGTTCGTGCGCCCGGCGCTGCGCGGAAAGGGGATCGGCAAGGCGCTGCTCGCGCATCTGGCCGGGCGGTGCGTCGACAACGGCTGGTCGCGCCTGCATTGGTCGGTGCTCGACTGGAACACGCCGTCGATCGAGTTCTACAAGTCGCTGGGTGCCGTGCTGATGGACGAATGGACCGTATGCAAGGTGACGGGCGAAGCGCTCAAGACGCTCGCGAGAGGGGCACGATGATCGAGGTCGTTCTCATCGTCGCAGTCGCCGAGAACGGCGTGATCGGCGCCGGCGGCACGATTCCGTGGCGGCTGAAGACCGACCAGCAGCGCCTTAAGGCGATCACGCTGAACAAGCCCGTGGTGATGGGCCGCAAGACCTTCGAGTCGCTGCGCCGGCCGCTGCCGGGACGCACCAACATCGTAGTGACGCGTGACCCGAACTACCGGGCGGCGGGCGCGATCGTCACGACATCGTTCGAAAGCGCCCATGCGGTGGCGCTGGGCGACGCGCTGCGGCGTTCCGCCACCGAAATCGCCATCATCGGCGGGGCGGAGATCTACGCGCAGTGGATGCAGGCGGCCGACCGGCTCGACGTCACCGAAGTGCATGCCCGGCCCGAGGGCGACACGCGCTTAGCCGCGATCGATGCTATGCAATGGGAGGAAGTCTCGCGCGCCAGGAATCCGGCCGGTCCGGACGACAGCGTGGACTTTTCCTATGTGACATATCGTCGGCGCGGATCACGTTAACTGCGCTAGCCAATGTTTACATTGACTTTTCGGGGCCTGAGCCTAGCTGCTTTGAGGGAAGGCGGCGCGTTGTAAGGGCTTTTGCAGTCCCCTATAACCCCGGGCTGAGTTGCGAGCGGGCGGCCCGTGCCGGGCAGGCCCCGCGGAGGAGAGTTCGAATGCCGTGGAAGAATCAAGGCGGGGGCCCCTGGGGCTCGGGTCCGAAAGGACCGTGGGGCCAGGGCCCGCAATCGGTCGGGCCGCGGCCGCCGGACCTTGAAGACCTGCTGCGCCGCGGCCAGGACAAGATGCAGCAGCTGCTGCCGGGCGGCCATCTGTCCGGCATGGGCATCGCGCTGATCCTGATCGGCGCGCTGGCGATCTGGGGCCTTTCCGGCTTCTTCCGCGTGCAGTCCGAAGAACTCGGCGTGGTGCTGCGCTTCGGCAAGCATGTCCGCACCGTGCAGCCGGGCCTCAACTATCATTTGCCCTATCCGGTCGAGACCGTGCTGCTGCCGAAGGCGCTGCGTGTTTCCACCATCTCCATCGGCATGACCCTGATCGACGATCCGGCGCGGCGCGGCCGCACCATGCGCGACGTGCCGGAGGAGAGCCTGATGCTGACCGGCGACGAAAACATCGTCGACGTCGACTTCACCGTGCTGTGGCGCATCAAGCCCGACGGCGTCGGCAACTTCCTCTTCAACATCCAGAACCCCGAAGGCACCGTGAAGGCGGTGGCCGAAAGTGCGATGCGCGAGGCGATCGGCCGCTCCCCGATCCAGCCGATCCTCACCGGCGCCCGTACCACTATCGAGCAGAGCGTGCAGGAGCTGATGCAGAAGACACTGGACTACTACGGCTCCGGCGTCCAGGTGGCGCAGGTGCAGATGCAGAAGGTCGATCCGCCGGCCCAGGTGATCGAGGCGTTCCGCGACGTGCAGGCGGCGCGCGCCAACCTCGAGCAATTGCAGAACGAGGCGCAGACTTACGCCAACAGCGTGGTGCCCGATGCCCGCGGCCGCGCGGCGCAGATACTGCAGAACGCCGAGGGTTACAAGGAGCAGGCGGTTGCCGAGGCCAAGGGCCAGAGCGCGCGCTTCAGCAAGGTGCGCGAGGAATACGAGAAGGCCAAGGACGTGACGCGGCAGCGCATCTATCTGGAAACCATGGAGCGGATCCTCGGCGGTTCGCAGAAGCTGGTCTATGACGGCGGCGCATCCGGCTCGAACATCGTGCCGTATCTGCCGCTCACCGAGTTGAGTCCGCCGCGTGCGTCGCCGCCGGCGAGCGGCCAGCAGCAGAGCGGAGGCACGCGATGAGGTCTCCGGTTACAGGTATCATCACGCTGATCCTGCTGTTCCTGGTCGCGATCGTCGGCTACAGCTCGATCTTTACCGTGCAGCAGACCGAACAGGCGCTGGTGGTCCGGCTCGGCCGGCCCGTCGACGTGGTGTCGAAGCCCGGCCTGAACTTCAAGGCGCCGTTCATCGACACCGTCATCAGCATCGACAAGCGCATCCTCGACCTCGAAAACCCGTCGCAGGAAGTGATCGCTTCCGACCAGAAGCGGCTGGTGGTCGATGCCTTCGCGCGTTACCGCATTAAGGATGCGCTGCGCTTCTACCAGAGCGTCGGCACGATCCAGGCCGCCAACCTGCAGCTTACCACGCTGCTGAACGCGTCGCTGCGCCGCGTGCTCGGCGAGGTCACCTTCATCACGGTGGTGCGCGACGAGCGCGAGAACCTGATGGCCAAGATCCGGGGCCAGCTTGATCGCGAGGCCGAGGGCTACGGCATCGAGGTGGTCGACGTGCGTATTCGCCGCGCCGATCTGCCCGACGCCAACAGCCAGGCGGTGTACGAGCGGATGAAGACCGAGCGCCAGCGCGAAGCCGCCGAGTTCCGCGCTCAGGGCCGGCAGAAGGCGCAGGAGATCCGCTCCAAGGCCGACCGTGAGGTGACCGTGATCATCGCGGACGCCAACTCCACCGCCGAGCAAACGCGCGGTGCAGGCGACGCCGAGCGCAACCGCCTGTTCGCGGAGGCCTACGGCAAGGACCCCGACTTCTTTGCCTTCTACCGCTCGATGTCGGCCTATGAGCAGGGGCTGAAGTCCAACGACACGCGCTTCCTGCTGCGTCCGGACTCCGAATTCTTCCGCTTTTTCGGCAACTCCTCCGGCAAGGCGAACGGCCCGGCGGCGGCTGCGCCGGCAGCGCCGAAGCCGTAAGATCAAGACGAGGGGCGCGGCGGTTCCGCTTCGCCCCTCTTGCCCATAACAAGAAATCGTTTTTGGGAGGCCCGGGGTCCGATGAGGTCCATAGCGTTCGTCGACTTCCTCATCGGCGTCGGAATCCTGTTCGTGCTGGAAGGCATCCTGTTCGCGGCGAGTCCTGGCTTCATGCGCAAGGCGATGAAGAGCGCGATGGAGATGCCCGACAACATCCTGCGCATGGTGGGCATCGTCTCGGCGGTCGTGGGCCTGATCCTGATCTGGCTGGTGCGGCGGTAGAAACAACGCAAACGTGAGCCGGAAGACGCCGGTTTTTCGCCGGATTGCCGGTCTCAAATGCTTGCGCCGCGGCCCGGTTCGGGCGCAGTGTTGACCAATATTCGTTCCCGATTTGCCTGGAGAGAGACCGACATGACCGGTGCCCGACCCGCACTCAGCCGCCGCCTGCGCCACCTTGCGGCTGCGATGACGATTGGCGCCGCTGGTGTCATCGCGTCAGCGCCGGCTTTCGCGCGCGGCCCCGACGGGATCGCCGACATCGCCGAGAAGGTGATCGACGCCGTCGTCAACATCTCGACCTCGCAGACCGTCGACGCCAAGGGCGGTGGTGGTGGTGGTGGTGGAGGCGGCGCGTCGCCGCAGGTGCCGCCGGGCTCGCCGTTCGAAGAGTTCTTCGACGACTTCTTCAAGAACCGCCGCGGCGGTCCGGGCGGCAAGGGTGGCGAAGGCAACCGCGAGTTCCAGCCGCGCAAGACCA
The DNA here is from genome assembly GCA_963726865.1 of uncultured Alphaproteobacteria bacterium. GTDB lineage: Bacteria > Pseudomonadota > Alphaproteobacteria > Rhizobiales > Xanthobacteraceae > Bradyrhizobium. The sequence continues at coordinate 414,468 of CAVSEE010000028.1, forward strand.
ATTCGCTCGGCTCCGGCTTCATCATCGACACCGCGGGCGTCGTGGTCACCAACAACCACGTCATCGCCGACGCCGACGAGATCAACGTCATCCTCAACGACGGCACCAAGATCAAGGCCGACCTGGTCGGCGTCGACAAGAAGACCGACCTTGCGGTGCTGAAGTTCAAGCCGCCGAAGCCGCTGATCGCGGTGAAGTTCGGCGACTCCGAGAAGCTCCGGCTCGGTGAATGGGTGATCGCGATCGGCAACCCCTTCAGCCTCGGCGGCTCGGTGACGGCCGGCATCGTCTCGGCGCGCAACCGCGACATCAGCCAGGGGCCGTATGACAGCTACATCCAGACCGACGCCTCCATCAACCGCGGCAATTCCGGCGGCCCGCTGTTCAACCTCGAAGGCGAGGTGGTCGGCGTCAACACCCTGATCATCTCGCCGACCGGCGGCTCGATCGGCCTCGGCTTCGCGGTGCCGTCGAAGACGGTCTCCGTCGTCGTCGACCAGCTGCAGAAGTTCGGCGAGCTGCGCCGCGGCTGGCTCGGCGTCCGCATCCAGCCCGTGACCGAGGAGATCGCCGAGAGCCTGAACATCAAGCCCGCGCGCGGCGCACTGGTCGCCGGCATTGACGAAAAGGGACCGGCCAAGCCGGCCGGCATCGAGAGCGGCGACGTCGTCGTCCGCTTCGACGGCAAGGACATCAAGGATCCGAAGGACCTGTCGCGCGTGGTTGCCGACACCCCGGTCGACAAGGAGGTCGATGTCGTCATCATCCGCAAAGGTGCGGAGGAGACCCGCAAGGTCAAGATCGGCCGCCTCGAGGATAACGACAAGGCCAAGGAAGCCGCGGCCAAGACCAAGGACGAGCCCACCGAGAAGCCGGTGACGCAGAAGGCGCTCGGCCTCGATCTCGCGACGCTGAGCAAGGATCTGCGCACGAAGTACAAGATCAAGGACAGCGTGAAGGGCGTCATCATCACCGGTGTCGACGGCACGTCCGACGCCGCCGAGAAGCGGCTCTCCGCCGGCGACGTCATCGTCGAGGTGGCGCAGGAAGCCGTGAGCGACGCCGCCGGCGTCAAGAAGCGCGTCGAGCAGGTCAAGAAGGACGGCAAGAAGTCCGTGCTGCTGCTGGTCGCCAACGGCGAGGGCGAGCTGCGGTTCGTGGCGCTGGGCGTGCAGTAGGGTTTGTCGTCCCGGCGAAGGCCGGGACCCATAACGCCCGGCCGTGCTAATTGGACGCGCTGGCCGACGGCTTTGGCAGACGACTGCTGTTGGTGATTATGCGTCCTGGCCTTCGCCGGGACGACAAAAAGCTATCCTTCCACGAACTCGTCCCGCCGATACCCCTGCGCATAGAGCAGCGCGGTGAGATCGCCGTAGTCGATCCGCGCGGCGGCGGCCGCAGCCACCGCCGGCTTGGCGTGATACGCCACGCCCAGCCCGGCATTCTGGATCATGCCGAGATCGTTGGCGCCGTCGCCGGTGACCATGCGTGTCGATGTCGTCGAGATCGAAGGACTCGGTGAGATCGATCAGCGTCTGCAGTTTTGCGGCGCGGCCGAGGATCGGCTCCGTCACCTCGCCGGCAAACTTGCCGTCGCGCACGACCAGCTCGTTGGCGCGGTTCTCCTGAAAGCCGATCATCGCGGCGACCGCATTGGTGAACAGCGTGAAGCCGCCCGAGATCAGGCAGGTGTAGGCGCCGTGCGGCGCGCATGGTCATGACCAGCGCCCGCCCGCCCGGCGTCGGCCGTGATGCGCGTCTTCAGGACTTCGTCGACCACGCCGACCGAAAGGCCCTTGAGCAGCGCGACGCGCTCGCGCAGCGCCGGCTCGAATTCGATCTCGCCGCGCATGGCGCGTTCGGTGATGGCGGCGACATGGGCCTTCAGCCCGACGAAATCGGCGAGTTCGTCGATGCATTCCTGGCCGATCATGGTGGAATCCATGTCGGCGAGAAAAAGCTTCTTGCGCCGCGTCGCGATCGGCTGCACGACGATGTCGATCGGCAGGTCGCCGCGCGCCTCGCGCAGGCGCGCTTCCACGGCCTTGACGTCCTCGCTTCCGGTGAAGGGGATGTCGACCGCGACCTCGTTGAACAGCCATGTCGCCTCGCCGGGCGAGGGCAGCACGGCGAGCGCGCCGTCGACGATCGTGCTATCGAGCGCGGGGTTGGCGGGATTGCAGATAAGGGTAGCGACGAGGGACATGCAGGCGGGATCATCCGGGTTGCGCAAGGCCGTGCTTATCGCAGGGCCGACCGCCAGCGGCAAGTCGGCCCTGGCGCTCGATCTTGCGCAAAAGTTCGGCGGTGTCGTCATCAACGCCGATTCCATGCAGGTCTATCGCGATCTGCGCATCATCACGGCGCGGCCGAGCGTGGAAGACGAAGCGCGCGTGCCGCACCGGCTCTACGGCCATGTCGATGCCGCCATCAATTTCTCCGCCGGCGCGTGGGTGGCTGACGCGGCGAAAGCATTGCGACGAGGCGCGCGCCCAGAAAAAGCTGCCGATCTTCGTCGGCGGCTCCGGTCTCTATTTCAGGGCGCTGACGCGCGGGCTGTCGGCGATCCCGCCAATACCTGCGGAGATTCGCGAGAACGTACGCGCGCGGCTGGAGCGCGACGGCGTCGAGGCGCTGCATGCCGAGCTCGCGAAGCGCGATCCCGTCTCCGCCGAGCGGCTGAAGCCGCGCGACCGCACCCGCATCGCCGCGCGCGCTGGAAGTGATCGAGGCGACCGGCCGCGCGCTGCCGGACTGGCATCGCGAAGGCCTGCCGCCGCTGTTGCCGCCGGGAAGCTTCTCCGCGTTGTTCCTCGCGCCGGAACGTGAGGCGCTCTATGCGCGGATCGACGCGCGCTTCGACGAGATGCTCGATGGCGGCGCGATCCCCGAAGTGCTGGCCCTGGCCGCGCGCCAGCTCGATCCGCTGCTGCCGGCGATGAAGGCGCACGGCGTGCCGGTGCTGATGCGGCTGATCCGCGGCGAGGTCACGCGCGAGGCGGCCGCCGAGTTCGGCCGCGACCGAGACCCGGCAATACGCCAAACGGCAGTTCACCTGGTTCAGGCACCAGCTGCCCGAGTTCGAATGGGTGGCCCCGGAGGCGGCGAGGGGGTGGCTCGACGAGCGGGCGATATGACACCACATCCGTCATGCCCGTCATGCCCGGGCTCGAGCCGTCTTAACCTTCTCTTAACGACAGAGACGTGGACGGCCGGGACACCTGGTGCGAAGGCGCGCTTCGCGCTTCTGCCCGGCCATGACGCGGTGAGAGACCGGCCATGACGTGCTTTTGCGCGATTGCAGCATTTTCGCACTCGCCGAACGCCCGGAAGCCCGCTAATCTCCCGGAAATCGCGCGGAATGCGCCCTTGCCTTGACATTCGGGGCCGGGTGGCTATGTTCGCGCAACCTTTGGGAAGCCTGAGCGGGCAAATGCGCAATATTATTGCCAAACTCCTTATCGTCGTCGTACCCAGGTGCATCGCCCCGGGTGGCTGAGGCCATTCGAATTCAGGCGGTGCACATGGGGCCTCTTCGGGCCCTTTTTTATTTTCCAGACCAGACCAACGAAGACCGCGCCAGACAAGCGCATCCGGAGCAAGCCAATGAGCAACCAGAGCCACGATCCGAACCAGATGACGGGCGCCGCGATGATCGTCCGCGCGCTGATCGATCACGGCGTGCAGCATCTCTTCGGCTATCCCGGCGGCGCGGTGCTTCCGATCTATGACGAGATCTTCCAGCAGAGCGAGGTCGAGCACATCCTGGTCCGGCACGAGCAGGGCGCCGGCCACGCGGCGGAAGGCTATGCCCGCTCCACCGGCAAGCCGGGCGTGGTGCTGGTGACCTCGGGCCCCGGCGCCACCAACATGGTGACGCCGCTGACCGACGCGCTGATGGATTCCATCCCGCTGGTCTGCATCACCGGACAGGTGCCGACCCATCTGATCGGCAATGACGCGTTCCAGGAATGCGACACCGTCGGCATCACGCGGCCCTGCACCAAGCACAACTGGCTGGTCCGCGACGTCAACGATCTCGCCAAGGTCCTGCACGAGGCGTTCTACGTCGCGACGACCGGCCGTCCCGGCCCGGTGCTGGTCGACGTGCCCAAGGACGTGCAGTTCGCCACCGGCACCTATCATCCGCCGCGCAAATCCGACGTGCACGTCTCCTACGCGCCGCGGCTGAAGGGCGATGCGACGCAGATCCGCAAGGCCGTGGCGTTGCTGGCCGCCGCCAAGCGCCCGGTGATCTATTCCGGCGGCGGCGTCATCAATTCGGGGCGCGAGGCATCGAAGCTGCTGCGCGAGCTGGTCGAGGTCACCGGCTTCCCGATCACCTCGACCTTGATGGGGCTCGGCGCCTATCCGGCCTCGGGCAAGAACTGGCTCGGCATGCTCGGCATGCACGGCACCTACGAAGCCAACATGACCATGCATGATTGCGACGTCATGCTGTGCGTCGGCGCGCGCTTCGACGACCGCATCACCGGCCGCGTCGATGCGTTCTCGCCGGGCTCGAAGAAGATCCACATCGACATCGATCCGTCCTCGATCAACAAGAACATCCGTGTCGACGTGCCGATCATCGGCGATTGCGGCAACGTGCTCGGCGACCTGCTGCAGGTGTTCAAGGCCGAGGCCAAGAAGCCCGACATCAAGGCGTGGTGGCAGCAGATCGCGCAATGGCGCGCGCGCAATTCGCTGTCCTACCGCAAGAACAACGACATCATCCTGCCGCAGCACGCGATCCAGAGCCTGTTCGAGGCTGACGCGCGGCAAGGATACCTACATCACCACCGAAGTCGGCCAGCACCAGATGTGGGCGGCGCAGTTCTTCGGCTTCGAGGAGCCGCACCGCTGGATGACCTCGGGCGGTCTCGGCACCATGGGCTATGGCCTGCCGGCGGCGCTCGGCGTGCAGGTCGCGCATCCCGACAGCCTCGTCATCGACATCGCGGGCGACGCCTCGGTGCAGATGACGATGCAGGAGATGTCGACGGCCGTGCAGTACGAGCTGCCGATCAAGATCTTCATCCTGAACAACCAGTACATGGGCATGGTGCGGCAGTGGCAGCAGCTGCTGCACGGCAACCGCCTGTCGCATTCCTACTCGGAGGCGCTGCCGGATTTCGTCAAGCTCGCGGAGGCCTATGGCTGCGTCGGCCTGCAGGCGACGAAGCCTGCCGATCTCGACGGCGCCATCAAGGAGATGATCAAGGTCAAGAAGCCGGTGCTGTTCGACTGCCGCGTCGCCGCGCTGGAAAACTGCTTCCCGATGATCCCGTCCGGCAAGGCGCACAACGAGATGCTGTTGCCGGAAGAGGCCAACGACGAAGCCACCGCCAAGGCGTTCGCCGGCGGCAAGGCGCTGGTGTGAGGTGATTCAGATGTTTGACCTCGCCGAACTGGAGCGCGCGCAAAAAATCGTCGGGGCGGCGATGCCGCCGACCCCGGCGCATGCCTGGCCGCTGCTGGCGCAGCGGCTCGGCACATCGGTCGTGGTCAAGCACGAGAACCACACGCCGATCGGCGCCTTCAAGGTGCGCGGCGGGCTCACCTATCTCGACCGGCTCAAGCGCGAGCAGCCGGATGTGCCCGGCATCATCTCGGCGACGCGCGGCAATCACGGCCAGAGCCTCGCCTTCGCGGCCCAGCGCGCCGGCATTCCCGCGACGATCTATGTGCCGCATGGCAACTCGGTCGAGAAGAACCGCGCCATGCGAAGCGTTCGGCGCCAAGCTGGTGGAACATGGCGACGATTTCCAGGCCGCGCGCGAGGAGTCGGTGCGCCACGGCGAGCGGGCAGGGCTGCACATGGTGCCGTCGTTCCACCGCGACCTCGTTCTCGGCGTTGCGACCTACGCGCTCGAGCTGTTGCGCGCCGCGCCCGATCTCGACGTGCTCTACGTGCCGATCGGGCAGGGCTCCGGCATCTGCGGCTGCATCCTCGCCCGCGATCTGCTCGGGCGGAAGACCGAGATCGTCGGCGTGCAGTCGACGGAGGCGCCGTCCTATGCGCTGTCGTTCGCGGCCGGCAAGGTGGTCAACACCAACAGCAGCAACACGCAGGCCGACGGCATGGCGACCCGCAATCCCGATGCGGAGGCGCTCGCGATCATCCGGAAGGGCGCCTCGCGCATCGTGCAGGTGACCGACGATCAGGTCGGCGAGGCGATCCGCGCCTACTGGACCGACACGCATAATCTCGCCGAGGGCGCCGGCGCTGCGGCGCTCGCCGCGGCGCTGTCCGAGAAGAACAAGCTGCAGGGCAAGCGCGTCGGCCTGATCCTGAGCGGCGGCAATATCGATTTTGATCTGTTCCAGCGATGGGTCGGAACGGATGTCACAGCGCCCCGGTCAACGGGCGGTGGCGTGAGAGTTTGAAGGGGACGACCATGAACGAGCCCGCCAACCAGCCGGCATCCGCCTACTTCCTCGAAGAGCGTCACGATCCGAACGAGACGCACACGCTGTCGGTTCTCGTGCAGAACGAGCCGGGCGTGCTCGCGCGCGTGATCGGCCTGTTCTCGGGGCGCGGCTACAACATCGACAGTCTCACGGTCTCGGAGACCGAGAGCCAGAAACATCTCTCGCGCATCACCATCGTCACCACGGGCACGCCGATGGTGATCGAGCAGATCAAGCACCAGCTCGACCGCATGGTCCCGGTCTATCGCGTCGTCGACATGACGCTGACCGGCCGCTCCATCGAGCGCGAGCTTGCCATGGTGAAGGTGCGCGGCGGCGGCGACCACCGCGTCGAGGCGTTGCGGCTGGCCGATGCCTTCCGCGCCCGCGTCATCGACGCCACCATCGAGAGCTTTGTGTTCGAGATCACCGGCAACTCGGCCAAGATCAACCAGTTCATCGACCTGATGCGTCCGCTCGGCCTTGTCGAGGTGTCGCGCACCGGTGTCGCCGCCATCGCGCGCGGGCCAGAGGGGATGTGATCCATGCTGGCGCGCGACTGGTACTATACCGAGCGGCGGCGGGTCGGCATCGATTCCGCCGTCGCCTCGCTCTATGACCGCCACGACAACAGCGACAGCCGCGCCAACGCCGCCTTGACCATGCTCGGCGTCAAGAAGGGTTGGCGCATCGCCGACATCGGCTGCGGCAACGGCGTACTGGCCTGCGAGGCCGCCGCGATGGGCGCCGAGGTCGACGCCATCGACGTCTCACCGGCGATGCTGGCGCTCGCCGACATCCTGGCGCGCGACCGCAAGGTCAAGATCCGCACGCAATTCGCAGGCCTGCTCAGCTTCGCCTACCAGCCGAATTCCTATGACCTGATCGTCAGCGAATTCGCCCTGCATCACCTGCCGGACTTCTGGAAGGCGGTGGCGCTGTCGCGCATCTTCAATGCGCTGAAGCCCGGCGCGAATTTCTATCTGCGCGACATCGTCTTCGTCGGCATGCCCGACGGCCTCGAGCGCGACGTCGAGGGCTGGGCGGACTTCTCCATCAAGAACCACGAATTCGACCGCGAAAGCGTCATCACCCATATGCGCGACGAATACTCGACCTTCTCCTGGGTGATGGAGCGGATGTTGACCGATGTCGGTTTCCAGATCGTCTCGGCCGACTATCACGCGCCGCTCCACGCCACCTATCTCCTTCGAAAACCGAAAGCCGGCGACCAGAGCTGAAAAACCAAGCCTTCAAAACACAGCCCGAATAACAGAGCCAACAAATGAAGCCGGCCGATATCTGCATCGCTATCCTGGTGGCGGTCATCTGGGGATTTGGCTTTATCGCCAGCCGCTCGCGCTGCTGCCGAAAGTCGCGTGAGGGGCCGATGTCGAATTCGCTCTTTGTCGCCTTTGTGATGTTTGCCTTCGTGATGTTCATTACGCCGGGGCCGAACAACATCATGCTGCTGTCGTCGGGCCTGACCTACGGCTTCCGCCGCACGGTGCCCGCACATCGTCGGCGTCACGATCGGCTTTGCCTTCATGGTCGGCGCCGTGGGCGTGGGACTCGGCACCATCTTCATCGCCTATCCGATCCTGCAGACCATCCTCAAATACGCGGGCGCCGCCTACCTGATCTATCTCGCCTATCAGATCGGCATGGCCGAGCCCGCAGGCGCCCGAGCAGGACAACAGCCGCGGCCCCATGACCTTCTGGGGGGCGGCGATGTTCCAGTGGGTCAACGCCAAGGGCTGGGTGATGGTGATCGGCACCATCACGGCCTATGCGGCGATCGCCGCCTTTCCCCTCAACATCGTGATCCAGGTCGGGCTGTGCCTGATCCTGGGCACGGTCTGCTGCACGGTCTGGGTGCTGTTCGGCACGGCGCTGCGGCCGGTCCTGACCTCGCGGACGGCCATCCGGGTCTTCAACATCGTGATGGCGCTGCTGCTGCTCGCCTCGCTCTATCCCGTCTTCATGGACGCATGATGCCGCACCGCGCCATGCGAGAACGGGGTTTCCCCCTCAGGGCAAATGCTCTAGACAACGGCCGGAATTTAGCGGGCGACCCGGCTGGTTTTGCCTCCAAAAGCCTGATTCATCGGCCGATTTCCGGCCCCCTCAAGAGGAAACGACTATGCGAGTTTACTACGATCGCGACGCCGACCTGAACCTGATCAAGGGCAAGAAGGTCGTCATCGTCGGCTATGGCAGCCAGGGCCACGCCCACGCGCTGAACCTGAAGGATTCCGGCGTCAAGGAAGTCGCCATTGCGCTGCGCAAGGGGTCGGCCTCGGCCAAGAAGGCGGAGAACGCCGGCTTCAAGGTGATGGAAGTCGCCGAGGCCGCCAAATGGGCCGACCTCGTCATGATGCTCACCCCGGACGAGCTGCAGGGCGACATCTACCGCGAGCACCTGCACGACAACATGAAGAAGGGCGCGGCGCTCGTGTTCGCCCACGGCCTCAACGTCCACTTCAACCTGCTCGATCCGCGCGCCGATCTCGACGTGCTGATGATCGCGCCCAAGGGCCCCGGCCACACCGTGCGCTCGGAATATCAGCGCGGCGGCGGCGTGCCCTGCCTGATCGCGATCGCCAAGGACGTCTCGGGCAACGCCCATGACCTCGGCCTGTCCTATGCCTCGGCCATCGGCGGCGGCCGCGCCGGCATCATCGAGACCACGTTCAAGGAAGAGTGCGAGACCGACCTGTTCGGCGAGCAGGTGGTGCTGTGCGGCGGCCTGGTCGAGCTGATCAAGGGCGGCTACGAGACCCTGGTCGAGGCCGGCTACGCCCCCGAGATGGCCTATTTCGAGTGCCTGCACGAGGTGAAGCTGATCGTCGACCTCATCTATGAGGGCGGCATCGCCAACATGAACTACTCGATCTCCAACACCGCCGAATACGGCGAATACGTCACCGGCCCGCGCATCGTCACCGACGAGACCAAGAAGGAGATGCGCAAGGTGCTGGCCGACATCCAGTCCGGCAAGTTCGCCCGCGACTGGATGCTGGAGAACAAGGTCAACCAGACCTCGTTCAAGGCGACCCGCGCCAAGCTCGCGCAGCACCCGATCGAGCAGGTCGGCGAGAAGCTGCGCGACATGATGCCGTGGATCAAGAAGGGCGCGCTGGTCGACAAGACCAAGAACTAGGGCTGATCCGACGTTTCAAGCGGCGAGACTCGCGCAGGCGCGTGCTCCTCGGATGAGGTCAACGAAGGGTCGCCCTATGGTGCGAGCAACGACGCAAGAACTGAGGCCCCGGACACGAACTCTTAAACGTTGGACGCTATGTTGGGCGAGATCGCGCAAGCGGTCTCGCCCTTTGCTTTACTTGAAGTGATTTCTCAGCGGCGATTTTCGACCGCGCCGTCACCAGCCAGAATGAAGAACTGACGACTTCATGCACATTCTTGGTGTGAAGCCGTTCGCGCGATTTCTCGAATCCAAAAAGCTGAACGCTTTCCGAGTTCGAAGCGCGCTTGCTTCAACTGCATTCTCGCACGCCAAAGCTCGCGGCAACGCTTCAAGCGTTGCGCAAGGATTCAAGCGCTGAGAGTTAATCCAGATTCTTGCAGGCTCGGCGAGCTAGCCGACCTTTTCGATCCGGTTATGCAGCTGCCAGAAGCGCACGGTGCGCTGCGCGGTCTCGACCGACAGCCGGCCGTAGTCGCGGTGCGCCTGCCAGACAGTGCTTGTCGTCGATCGGGGGACCACCGGCGGTGGCGCAGGATGGTCTCGACCACCATCCAGTCGAGGCCGACGGATTTGCAGGGGATCAGCAGCAGGTCGGCGCGTGGACCTTCCAGCGACGCGCGCCATCAGCCCGGTCGGCACGTCGTTGAGCAGGGCCAGGGCGGCCGCGACCTCGTCGAACTTGCCGCTGCCGACGAATTTGACGATCGCGGCGTCGTCGAGCTCGTTCAGGTTCTTCATCAGCTTGACCAGCTGCTTCGGCGACGGCAGAAGTCGCGGGCCGGGGCCGGCCGGCTCGTCCTGGACGATCGCCGTCCAGCACCCGGCGGATCTCCTCCTGGCACCGACGGCCGGCGCGATCGCAAGCAGCCGGTCGCGGACGGCGTCCTTGGCCCGGCGCAGCAGGTCGCGCAGGAACTGGATGGGCAGGTCGAGCCGCAGGCCCAGAATTTCGACCAGCTCGTCGTCGCCGTCGGCATGGGCGATCAGGCCGGAATAGCCGGCTTCCGAGAAGCGGGCGCTGGCGTTGTTGGCGAGCCGGCGGATCACCTTGCCGTCGCCGCGGTCGACGATCACGTCGGTCACGGCCTCCGGCAGGTTGGCGCGCGCCGGAGATCGCCAGCAAATGGTCCTGGCTCTTGGTGCTGGCGATCTTGATCAGCGCCTCGGTGCCGAGCCGGCTGGAATTGGTCAGCACGTCGCCGGCGACCTCGATCTCGTCGTCGAAGGCGAGATGCTGGATCACCTCGAACGGGGCGTAATGCGACCGGCGCCAGCCGCTTGGCGAGTTCGGCCCGCGCCCGGGTCTCGACCCGCGCGATCAGGAAGCAGAGCACGTCGTCGAACACCTTGACCTGCTCGTCGTTGACAGCCGCTCGCCGTCATGCAGGAAGAGGTCGGTCACCCTTCGCAGCGTGGAGACGCGCTTGGCCGACGAGCCGCCGGAGACGGCGTCCTCGAGTTCGGAAATGATGGAATAGGCGGGCTGTTGCACTTGGTCAGCCTGTTGTTGTTGGCAGACCGAGCATCGCAAGGCGAGGCTTACATCGGCGTTAAAACCGGAACTCAGTAGAAATACAACGAAATGCACGATTAACGCGCACTTCGGCCGTCGTTTGCAATTTGAGCAAAACAACGAAGCGTTAACCGAGAACGGCTGCCTACTTGCGCGCCAGCGGCGCCGTACCGAGATAGGGGCAGGTAAAGTGGGGAGCGAAAATCATGAAATCCGTCGTCGTCACCGGTGCGTCCACCGGCATCGGGCATGCCACGGCCAAGCTGCTGCTGGACAAGGGCTTTCGCGTGTTCGGCAGCGTGCGCAAGCAGGCCGACGCGGACCGGCTTAAAGCCGAGTTCGGCGCCAATTTCACGCCCCTGATTTTCGACGTCACCGACGAGCCGGCGGTGCTGGCAGCGGCGCGCGAGGTGCGGGCGGCGCTGGGCGGCGAAAAGCTCGCCGGCCTCGTCAACAATGCCGGCATGTCCGTTGCGGGCCCGGTCATCGGGCTGTCGGCGGACAAATTTCGCCAGCAGATGGAGGTCAACGTGATCGGGCCTGTCATCGCCACCCAGGCGTTTGGTCCGCTGCTCGGCGCCGATTCCTCGCTGAAGGGCCCGCCCGGCCGGATCGTGATGATCTCGTCCGTCGCCGGCAAGAGCGGCAACCCGTTCACGGGGGCCTATGCCGCCTCGAAGCATGCGATGGAGGGCTTGTCGGAAAGCCTGCGCCGCGAACTGATGCTGTTCGGCATCGACGTCATCATCGTCGCGCCCGGGCCGGTGAAGACACCGATCTGGAACAAGGGACGGGAGGATGCGGACATCTCCCGCTACCAGAACTCACCCTATCTGCCGGCGCTGCAAAAGGTCACCGCCTACATCCAGCAACTCGAAGCGATCGGGCTGCCGCCCGAGAAGATCGCCGACAGTCATCCATGACGCACTGACCTTGCCCAATCCCAAGGTGCGCTATCACATCGCGCCGGACACGATGCGGCATGTGCTGGCGGCCGTGCTGCCCAAGCGCGTGATGGACCGGATGATCGCCAAGCGGCTCGGCCTGTTGCCGACGGCCTGACGCATCACGCCGTCTGCGCCGGCCGCGGCGCCGCTTTCGCGGCCATGCTGACCATGCGCAGCACGAACACGGCGAGCCAGCGGGATCAGGAACAGCGCGTAGAGCGGCATGTCGGGCACGCGCTTGCCAAAGCTCACCGTGAACTGGAACAGCAGATAGTAGCCGCCGACGAGGTGCAGCGCACGCCAGGCGCGCGGGCCGAGCGCGGCTGCGGTGCGATCGAACGAGGTCGCGGCCATCGCGATGATGAAGGCATAGCCGATGCCGCCGAAAATGTAGGAGGCCGCCGAGGTTGCCGCCGCATAGCCGGGCGGATCCATCACGGCGAAGCAGATGATCGCGATGGCGTGCAGGCCGTGCGAGGCGGCGAAGGTGACGCCGAGATAGCGGCGGTTGCGGCGCTGCCAGCGCGTCCACGCATTCGGCCATAGCCGCGCCAGCGCCGCGGCGGAGAAGGCGAGGCAGAAGAACAGGAGCGAGGTCCGCGCGGTGAAGCGGATCACCATGCGTACGCCCTCGACCTCGAAGCCGCGCATGCCTGCGATCCAGATGCACAGCGTCGTCAGCGTCAGTGCAAGCAGTCCGAACAGCCGCCAGCCTTCGAACCAGCTTTGCCGATACGCGGTCATGACGCTCCCTCCAGTCCATGCAAATGTAATCGGTAGTTACATCTGGGCAGGAGGCAACGGTCAATCCGTGTAATCGGTGCTTACATTCACAAGCCGGTGATGTTAGGAAACAGCGCATGCGGCGAGTCGCCAAATCCATGCCGCCGCCCAAGCGCGCCCCTCGCAAAACCCCGGCGTCCGGCGCCGCGGCGCGCACCGGCGGCGCGGCCCTATCACCACGGCGACCTGCGCCGGGTGCTGGTCGATGCCGCCTTCGACCTGGTCGGCGAGGGCGGGGCGGACGGGGTTGAGCGTCCGCGAGGCCGCCCGCCGCGCCGGGGTCTCGCCGGGGGCGCCGTTCCGGCATTTTGCCAGCCGCGAGGCGCTGTTGGCGGCGGTGGCGGAGGAAGCGCAGCGGCGCTTTGGGGCCGAGGTCGACGCGGACGCTGGCCAAGGCCCCGGTCGACGATCCGCTGCAGCGCTTCCGCGCTGTGGGTATCGCCTATCTGCGCTGGGCGACGCGCAACCCGACCCATTTCGAGGTCATTTCCAGCCGCCGCCTGTTTGACCACGGCAAATCCGCCGAGGTGACGGCGGGCAATGCCGAGGTGATCGGCCTGACCGAGCGGCTTCTCGGGGAGGCCCACGCCAGGGGGCAACTCGGAACGTCCGACCTGAAGCAGGTGCTGATCGCCGCCCGCGCGCTGGTCTATGGCTTCGCCCGGATGGCGATCGACGGGCACTTTCCGCGCTGGGGCGTCACCGAGGCCGACGTCGACCGCACCGCGGAAGGCATCCTCGACCTGTTCCTCTCGGGGATCGCGCGGCGCACCGGCCACAGTTGAGCGCAGAATTTACCGCGCCTAACGTATAACCAGCGAATTCATTGCCTGTTCATGACGTTTCCACTACGTTTTTGTGACACGCTGTGAAGACCCGGCCGCAGCGTGTCGCCTCCTGGCCGTCGCCAGCCAAGGCCTTTGGCATTGCGCTGAGTCCGTATTGCGTGCTCACCCATGGCGCCCGCGCCAGATTCCGGTCCGTCTGCCATCTCCGTCGCCGTCCGCGGCCTCGCCGCCATCGGCTATTGGCGGCTGCTTGCGGTGGCGATGCCGCATCTGGGCGCGCTGGTCATCATGCTGCGCACCGAGACCGATCTCGGGTCGCGCGCCGGCTTCCTGTTCGCCTGGGGCATCCTCAATTTCTTCTTCATCCTTTGGCTGCGCCGGCCGGCGCTGTCGGGCGCGATTTCCCTGACGCTGGTCGTGGTGCTGGTGCTGCTGTCGCGGCTGAAGCACGACATCGTGCAGATGACCGCGAACTTCCTCGACCTGATCCTGATCGACCGCGACACCGCGGCGTACCTGTTCACGATCTTCCCGAACCTGCGCTGGAGCGTGGTGCTGGCGGCGATCGTCATCCTGCCCCTGATGTACGCGCTGTGGTGGCTGGACCCGTTCCGCATCCGCCGCCTGCCGGCCGCGGCCGGCTTGCTTGCCTGTCTTGCCGCGCTGTCGGGCGAGGCCATCACCTGGCCGGACGAGGATTGGCGCAGCTATTACGACGACGGCTATTTCTCGAAATTCGCCCGCTCCGGCGTCACGGCGGTTTCCGATTTCGTCTCCTACGGTTTCATGGAATCGGACGCCACGCTCACCGAACGGCTGAAGGTGCCGCTGGTGGATTCCTGCCATGTCGCCGGCCGCCGCCCGCACATCATCATGATCCATGACGAGAGCAGCTGGGACATCCGCCAGGCATCCGGCGTCAAGGTGCCCGCGGGCTATGGCGCGCACTTCAAGTCGTTCGACGGCAAGGAACGCAAGTTCCTCACCGAGAGCAGCGGTGGCGCGCAGCTGGCTTGCGGAATACAATGTGCTCGCCGGGCTGTCGTCGCGCTCGTTCGGCCGCTTCTCCTATTTCGTCACCCGCATCGCCTCCGGCCGGGTCGAGCGCGGCCTGCCGATGGCGCTGCGCCGCTGCGGCTACAACACCGTGACGCTCTATCCCGCCTACGGCGCCTTCATGGGCGCGCGCGGCTTCCATACCACGACGGGCATCCAGCACTTCTTGACGCCAAGGATATCGGCGCCAAGGGCATCGAACCCGACAGCTTCTTCTACGACAAGGCGGTCAAGCTGCTCGCGGAGCAGCCGGCCAAGTCGCCGCTATTCACCTTCGTCTATCTCGCCGCCAATCATTTCCCCTGGGAGACGAAGTACCGCCCGGACCTTCTGCCGTCCTGGCGCGCGCCGGGCAACGAGCCGCTGGTCGACGAATACCTGCGGCGGCAGGCACTCAGCGCCGAGCACTACAAGGACTTCATTGCCGAGCTGAAGAAAAAATTCCCCGATCAGCCGTTCCTGATCGTGCGCTATGGCGATCACCAGCCGGAGTTTTCCGTCGAACCTGCTCGACCCCGGTCTCGATGAGGCCGCCGTCGCCCGCAAGTTCGACACCTACGATCCGCGCTACTTCACCACCTATTATGCGATCGACGCGGTCAACTTCCAGCCGGTGAAGAGCCCGGCGTTGATGGACTCGGTCGATGCGCCCTATCTGCCGCTGGTGGTGCAGGAAGCCGCCGGCATCCCGCTAGATCCCTCCTTCGAGGAGCAGAAGAACATCATGCTCCGCTGCAAGGGGTCGTTCTACACTTGCAAGGATGGCGCCGAGGCGCGACGCTTCAACCGCCTGTTGATCGAAGCGGGCTTTGTGAAAAATCTCTAGTTTGGTCGCCAGCGTGGGCCAGACCCCCTCTGCACCGGCACGGCCTGGTGATGCTGCCGGCCTGCGGTCGCTTGCTGCAGGGCCGGAATTGGCTCAGAGTGCCGCTGTCCGACCATGGCTTGGGGTCCCCCCGGGATACGCCATGGAAGGTGTCGAGGCCGATTTTCGTAGATGATATTGCAGGTGCTTTCGAAGTTCGTGCCCGGGGCGAGGACGGCATGACGACAGGTATTGACCAGTCTGGCCTGCCTTCGGTGGCTCGACCGGGTGGCGCATTCTTCGGTCGGGAAGCTGCGCCTCTGCTGCCGTCGGCCTCGAAGCCCACTTTTACGCTCGCCGCCGGTCAGCGGGAATTGCGGCTCGACCTTTTTCGCGGACTGGCGCTGTGGCTGATCTATGTCGACCACGTTTCGCCGGACTTGCTGACCTGGTTCACGATCCGCAATTACGGTTTCAGCGACGCTGCAGAGATTTTCATTTTCATTTCCGGCTTCACGGCGGCGCTGGTCTACGGCCGCGCCACGTTCGAAGCCGGTTTTGTGGTTGGAACGGCGCGGGTGCTGCGGCGGGTATGGCAGATCTACACGACGCATCTCCTGCTGTTTCTGGTTTTGATGGCCGAGGTTACCTACGTCACGACGGTCTCCGACAAGCCGGCATTCTACATTCAGGAAATGGAAGTCGGTGAATTCTTCAAACAGCCGGGCGCCGAGATGATCCAGGCGCTGCTGCTGCGTTTCCGTCCGCTCAACATGGATGTGTTGCCGCTTTACGTCGTGCTCATGGTCTTCCTGCCGCTGATCCTGCAGCTTGCGCGATTGCACAGGGATCTGCCGCTCGTTCTTTCAGTGGGGCTCTACATCCTGACGCTGCAATACGATCTGCATTTGTCGACCTATCCCGACGGCTTCTGGTCGTTCAATCCCTACGCATGGCAGCTGCTGTTCGTCTTCGGGGCGTGGTGTGCGCTCGGAGGCGGACCGCGATTGTCGCCCATCCTCGCGTCCCGACAGGTGTTCTGGCTGGCGGTCGCCTATTTGCTGCGCAACATTCTTCGTGACCTTGACCTGGATTTCCCGCAACTGGAAAGCCTGATCCCGGCCTGGCTGGCACGCCTGATCTATCCGATCAACAAGACCGACTTTGACATCCTGAGATTTGCGCATTTTCTGTCGCTGTCGGTCGTCGCCTTGCGCTTCGTGCCGAGCGGCTGGAGCGGATTGCAGTCGCGCTGGCTTTGGCCGGTTATCCTGTGCGGGCAGTATTCGCTTCAGATCTTTGCGATCGGGGTCGCGCTGTCGTTTGCGGGCTACGCATTGCTGATGGAATTAAATGCCGGCGTGATGCTGCACGTCATCGTGGGTGTCGCGGGGCTTATGATCATGTATGGCATCGCGAGCACGTTCACGTGGTACAAGCGGGCGACGTCGGGGCGCGGGCGCGCCCGGGCCGCCGATCCCGTTACGAACGCAAGGACTGAATTGGCTTCAGCTAACCAACCGGATTGACCGACATGGCAGACCAGAACTCGTCATCACACTCCTTTGTCGTCGAGCGCGATCTCAGGCTCGATCTCCTGCGCGGCCTCGGTCTTTGGATGATCTTTCTCGATCATATCCCTGACGACGTCGTCGCCTGGCTGACGCTGCGCAATTACGGTTTCAGCGACGCGGCCGAATTCTTCGTTTTCATCTCCGGATATCTTCTTGGCTTCATCTACGCGCCGATCGTCGCCGGGGGGCAGTTCGCTGCGGCCTGAAGCGATTATGGCTGCGCGCCTGGCAGATGTATGTCGCCCACATCCTGCTGTTCCTTGCCTTCACGGCGCAGATCGCCCGCGCGGCAAGGAAGTGGGACAACCCGATGTACAAGGACGAGTTCAATGTGGCCAACTTCCTCGCCAATCCCGACGAGATGATCGGCAAGGCGCTGACGCTGCAATACAAGCCGGTCGATCTCGACGTGCTGCCGCTCTACATCGCCCTCGTCGCGGCTTGCGCCATTCGTGGTGTGGTGCCTGGTGCGTCGTCCCAACCTGACCCTGGCCGGATCGGTGGTGCTCTATGTGCTGGCGCGCTACTTCGACTGGAACCTGCCGTCGTACCCGAAAGGGGCGACCTGGTACTTCAACCCGTTTGCCTGGCAACTGATGTTCTTCTTCGGCGCCTGGTGCGGCTCCGGCGGTTATGCCCAGATCAAGCGGGTGCTGGAGTCGCGCATCGTTTTCGGGCTCGCGATCGCCTGGATACTGTTCGCGCTGGTCATCGTGATGACCTGGCACAGCGCGTTCCTGGAGTCGCTGATCCCGAAATGGATGATCAAGCTGATCTACCCGATCGACAAGACCGACCTCGACATGCTGCGGTTCACCCATTTCTGCGCGCTGGCAATCGTCGTCTCGCGTTACCTCAGCCGCGATTGGCCGGGATTGAAGTCGATCTGGCTGCGGCCGCTGGTGCTGTGCGGCCAGCATTCGCTGCCTTTGTTCTGTATCGGCGTGTTCCTGTCCTTCGGCGTGCACTGGATGCTGGTGCAGTGGAAGAGCGCCGTGCTCTACCAGATCCTGCTCAGTCTCGGCGGCCTGGCGGTCATGACGATCGTGGCATGGGTGCTGGATCGGGCGGAACGGGTTCCGAACCTCTTTGTGGACGCGGGCCTCGCAGGACACGTCGGAAGCTCCGCAGCAGCCGAAGGCAGCGTGATGATCGGTGATTGTCAAGCCATGGAGCGAAGCATGTACAAGCGTCTGACGATTATCGCGGCCTGCTGTTGCTTGTCGATCGGCGGTTCGCGCGCCCAGAGCCCGTCGCCGGACACCCTCGAGGCCGCGCGTACCCTCGTCACCACTTTGAAGCTGACGGACCAGTACAAGGCGCTGCTCCCCGGCATCCTGTTCAGCCTGAGGCCGACGCTGACGCAGGACCGGCCGGAAATCGAGCGTGACTTCGACGCGCTGGTCCCCACCGTGCTGGAAACTATTCGACCTACTACACCACCATGATCGATGGCGCCGCCGCGCTCTATGCGAAAGCTTTCTCGGTCGACGAGTTGCGCGCGATCGAGGCGTTCTATCGCAGCCCCGCCGGGCAGAAATACGCGGCGAAATCGCGGAGCTGACGCGATAGAGCCGGCAGATCGGTGACGACATCAGCCGCAAGGCGGTCGACGAACTGAAGGCGCGCATGAGCCGGTTGCTGCGGGAGAAAGGGTCACAAGCTCTAGGCGGATGTGCAAGAAGCGATCGAACCGGCGTCGGACGCGATGCCGGCGCGCTGTCGCAATCCTGTTTGGGCAATTGCCGAGATGAAATCCGAACCCTGGTCATTAGCGGTCGAGACGCGAGCGCGTAGGCGACGGCGACGACCCCGATCGCGCAGCGCGGCCGGCTGGCGGACGGAATCGGACGGAGCGTCTCCGGGACCGATCCGTACGATCTCCTGACCCTCGCGCTCCTCGCGGCGCTGACGGTTGTCGCGCTGCTCACCTTCAGGGACTACGCGATTTCCAACGACGAGGGTGTGCAGCACCATTACGGCGAACTGATCATCGACTATTACCGGAGCGGATTTGCAGCTCGCGACCTGTTCTCCTTTCAAAATCTCTACCTCTATGGCGGCCTGTTCGACATCGTCGCCGTGGCGGTCGCCAAGGTCATTCCTCTCCATCCCTTCGAATTGCGCCATATTCTGTGCGCGATGACGGGGATCGCCGGGATCGCAGCTAGCGCGGCGACGGCGCGACTGATCGCGGGGCCGCGTGCCGGCTTGATCGCTGCAGCTGCGCTTGCGGTGTGCGGCGCCTGGTACGGCGCCATGTTCAACCACACCAAGGATATTCCATTTGCCGCTGCCATGATGGGAGCGACGCTGTTTCTGGTTCGGATCGCCCGCGGATTGCCGTCGCCGCGTCTGTGTCGACGTTCTGGCGTTCAGCCTCCTGGCCGGACTTGCCCTTGGCATTCGCAGTCTCGGCCTGCTGTTGTTTGTCTATCTGTGGCTTGCGATCGTCGTCTATCTGCCCTGGCGCGGAAGCCGGACTGGCAAGGCTGCGCTTTGCGGGATGTTCCCTGCTCAGGACATTCCCGGCGGTGGCGTTGCCGTATCTCATCATGATGCTGGCCTGGCCGTGGGCGATGCTGTCACCGCTCAATCCGATCCGCGGTCTGCTTGCTTTCTCGGAATTTCACTATGCCATCCGCACGGTGTTTGCCGGGCGGATCTACGAAATGGCCGATGTGCCGCGAATGTACATTCCGGGATACTTGCTGATCCGCGAGCCGCTGGTCACCCTGTTCGGGGTCGTTCTGGCGGTGGTCTCGCCGCTGTTGCCGTCTCGCCAGGAGAGCGATTGGCGCTTCCGTCGCGATATCGCGCTGGTGTCGTTGACCGTGATCGTGCCGCTCGCATGTCAGGTCGCGCTTCACGGGCCGGCTTTCACGGGAATGCGTCATTTTCTCTTTGTGCTGCCTCCGCTCGCGACCCTGGCAGGCATAGGCTTCGAAAAAGCGCTCAGCGCACTTGAAATGCGGGGCCGTGTACTGGCGTACGCGAGCGTCGGCCTGATCGCTCAGTGCTTTCTTTGGGAAACCGCGACCTTGGTCAGATTGCATCCCTACGAAAACCTGTCCTACAACATGCTGGTGGGAGGTCTTCCAGGTGCATACCGCCGCTATGATCTCGACTACTGGTTCAACAGCATGCCGGAAGCGATCCGTCAGCTCGAGGCGTATGTGCGTGCGAAGGCTCCCGCCGGGCCGTTGCAACCCCAAGCGGTCTATTCCGTCGCCGTATGCGGAGAAAGACTGTCCTTCGATCGCAATGTCACGTTGCCGCAGCTGCGCTGGGACTTCGGTTGGACCTGGGAAGAATCGGAGTTCTTCATCGCGCCGACGCATATGAATTGCGATCGCGATCTCGATGGCGAAGTCGTCGGCACCGTCGAACGGTTCGGTGTGCCGATTGCCTACGTCAAGGACCGCCGCGCCATTGTGAAGCGTCCGATTGCTACCGCGGCCTCGCCGCCTTTCGGGCAACATACCACCCGCGAGGAAAACTGAATCCTTTCCGTGGACCGATGTCGAGCCCAAGGCGGGCTCGGGTCCTGGAAAGAGGTCATGCTTGAACCGAAAGGAGAGAAATGGCCGGAGCCGGCGAAGCTGAGGCGGGAAGGGGAACTGGCCGCATCCGGGGCTGGCGGGACGCCGTCGGCATCGCCTGCGTCGCTGCGCTGCATCTCGGCGCGCTCTATGCGCTGCTCTAGCACGGAATACGGATTCTTCGCGATCACGCTGTCGCTGCTGGCCTGGCTGTTCGCCAATTGCCTGGTGCTGTTGTTCCTGCCGCGGCCCGGCATCGCGGCGGCGCTGTCGCTGACGGCAACCGTCGTGCTGATCGCATGCTCGCGCTTCAAGTACGATATATCTGCAGCTCTCGCTCACCTTCCTCGACTTCCTGATCATCGACCGCGACACCTTTTCCTTCCTGCTGTCGGTCTTCCCGCGGCTGAAGCTGCCGCTGCTGCTTTCCGCCATCGCCGCCGGGCCCGTGCTGTGGCTGATCTGGCGCACCGATCCGTTCCGCGTCAGCCGCAGGATCTCGCTGGCGCTGCTGGTCTTTGCCGCGGTCGCGATCTCCGCCATGGCGATCGCGGTGCCGGAGCAGCCCTGGGAGCCGTTCCAGGGCGTCAACCACATCTCCAACCTGTCGCGGTCCGGCGTGGTCGCGGTGTCCCGCCTGACCTCGACCGGATGGATCGAGGCCGATCCGCCGTCGCACCCCTCGCTGCCGCTGGCGCGCGGCGCGCATGCGGCGGCGCCGCCGTTTCCGCCGGCCGCCGATTGCGACACATCGCTCAAGCGTCCGCACATCATCATGATGCTGGATAAGTCGAGCTTCGACGTGACCGCCGCGCCCGGCATCAAGGTGCCCGCGGGTTACACCGACTATTTCAAATCCGCCGACGGCAAGCAGCGCAGCTTCGTGGCGGAGGCGACCGGCGGCCCGACCTGGTACACCGAGTTCAACGTGGTGACAGGCCTCTCGGCGCGCTCCTTCGGCGATCTGAAGTTCTACGTGACGCGGATCGCGGCGGGCCGGGTGACGCGGGGACTGCCCGGCGCGCTGCAGCGCTGCGGCTACAGGACCGTCTCGCTCTATCCGACCTATGGCGACTTCCTCAGCGCCCGCACCTTCCAGAAGGCGCTTGGCGTCGAAGAGTTCATCGACATGGCCGACATGGGCGTCAACGAGGACATGCAGCCCGACAGCTTTTACTTCGACCAGGCATTGAGAGTATTTGCACGCGAGGCGCCGTCGCGCGCGCCGGTCTTCATGTTCCTGTATCTGACGGCCAACCACTTCCCGTGGACCGACATATACAAGCCAGAGCTGACGCCCGACTGGACGCCGCCCGGCAACACCGCCGAGACCGACGAATATATTCGCCGGCAGACCGCCACCGCACGCGACTACGGCGAATTCGTCACGAAGCTGAAGCGCGACTATCCCGATGAGTCGTTCCTGATCGTGCGCTTCGGCGACCACCAGCCGGCGATTTCGCAAAAGCTGATCGAGCCCGGCATCGACCGCGCGCATCTCGCCAAACGCCTGATGGCGCAGGACCGCCGCTACTTCGCGACCTATTATGCGATCGATACGGTCAACTTCAGCGCTGCGGATTTTTCTTCCGCGCTGGAGAAGCTCGATGCCGCCTATCTGCCGATCGTGATCCAGGAAGCCGCCGGCGTGCCGCTCGATCCGTCCTTTGCCGAACAGAAGAGCATCATGCTCCGCTGCAAGGGCGTGTTTTACACATGCAACAAGGGCGCCGAGGCGCGGCGCTTCAACCGCATGCTGATCGATGCCGGGTTGATCAAGGGGTTGTAGTCTTGCCGCTTCGCGGCTCTCTCCTTCGTCATGGCCGGGCTTGACCCGGCCATCCAGGTCTTTGTCTCGGCGAAGAAGAACGGTGGATGCCCGGGTCAAGCCCGGGCATGACGCGGACAGGTCAGCGCGTCCCAACCTTCTCCCACAACCACCGCGCCACCGCATCCGGCGAGGACGACGCGTCATTCCCCGCCGCGCGCAAATTCGCCTCGCGCATCGCGGATATGTCGATCTTCCCCAGCAGCGGCTGCAATGCCGCCTTCAGCCTGTCGTCGCCGGCGCGCTTCGGCGCCAGCAGCACGATCGCGTCATAGGGCGGGATCGCGCGCTTGGGGTCTTCCAGCGCGACAAGATCGTATTTCGCGATCAGCCCGTCGCTGGTGTAGCCGGCGATGACGTCGACTTCGCCGGAAGCCACTGCGGCATACATGAAATCCGGCTGCATGGTGCGCTGGCTGCGGAAGGAAAGCCCGTAGGCATTGCGCAACGCCGCCCATTCCGGCCGCGAGAAGAATTCGTAGTCGCCCGCGATCGACATCGTCGGCGCTCGGCCGGCGAGATCGGCGATGCTCTTGATGCCGAGTTCGGCGGCGCGCTTGCGCGGCATCACCAGCGCATAGGCGTTCTCGAAGCCGAGCTCGCCGAGCAGGGTGATGTTCTGCTTCGCCAGTATCGTCTTCAGTTCGCCGAGCAGTTCGTTGCGCGGCTTCATGTCGGTGCGGTGAAACTGGTTGGCCCACAGCGTGCCGGAATAATCGACATAGACGTCGATATCGCCGGAGGCGAGCGCATCGAAGATCACGTTGGAGCCGAGGCCCTCGCGCGTCGTCGCCGACAATCCCGCCGCGCGCAGCCGCTGCGCCATCAGCGCCGACAGCACATATTGCTCGGCAAAGGTCTTTGCGCCGACGATATAGCTCGACGGCGAGCGCGCCAGCGTCGGCACCAGCGTGGCCGCGACCAGGGCGGCGATGCCGACGCCGCCGAGCGCCGCGCGCAGGCGGCTGCGGTGGCGCAGCCCGCTCTCGATCAGCGCCAGCAACTGGTCGACCGCAGCGCCAGCACGGCCGGCGGCAAGGCAGCCGAACAGCACGAACACCCAGTTCTGCGTCTGCAGGCCTGCGAAGATGTAGTTGCCGAGACTGGTCTGGCCGATCGGCGTCGACAGCGTCGCCGTGCCGATCACCCAGACCGCCGCGGTGCGGATGCCCGCCATCATCACCGGCAGCGCCAGCGGCAGCTCCACCATGGTGAGCGACTGCCGCGGCGTCATGCCGACGCCCTGCGCGGCCTCGAGCAGGGCGGCATCGACGCCGTTCAGCCCGGTGATGGTGTTGCGCAGCACCGGCAGCATGGAATAGAGCGCGAGCGCCAGCACCGCCGGCAGGAAGCCGAAGGCGGAGAAGGCAAAGCCGAACCAGGACAGCGTGATCGCGGCCAGCGCCAGCAGCAGCGGATAGAACAGCGCAAGCAGCGCCAGCCCCGGCACGGTCTGCACGATGCTGGCAAGCCCCAAGCAGCGCGCCGCGCAGGAGAGGGCGGTTGCGCGAGAGGATCGCCAGCGGCAGGCTGACCGCAAGCCCGAGCGCCAGTGCGGTGACGCTGACGCGCACATGATTGCCGAGATAATCCGGCAGATGCGCCAGCGCCTCGCCCCAGCGCGGATCGGACAGCAGGCTCATGCCGTGCCCCCGCGGCAGCGCTTCGTTCAGCCGTTCCGCCTGCCGTCGCGGCGTGCGCAAGAGTTCGCCGACATACTCGTCGCTGCTCGCGGCGAGCTCGGCCGGCGTGCCCTGCGCCAGCAATTTGCCCGAACGCATCACCGCGATGCGGTCGGCCAGCAAAATCGCCTCGGTCATGTCATGGGTGATCATGACCGTGGTCAGCCCGAGCTTCTTGTGCAGCTCGCGATAATCGTCGCCCAGCGCGTCGCGGGTGAGGGGATCGAGCGCGCCGAACGGCTCGTCCATCAGCACGATGCGCGGCTTGGCGGCGAGCGCCCGCGCCACGCCGACGCGCTGGCGCTGCCCGCCGGAGAGTTCATGGGGGAAGCGGTCGCGATAGGACGCGCGCTCCAGCCGCACCAGATCGAGCAGTTCATCGACGCGCGCGGAAGTCTCCGCGGCCGGCCAGCCGAGCAGCTGCGGCGTGATGCCGATATTGTCGGCGACGCTCATATGCGGAAACAGCCCGCCGCTCTGGAAGACATAGCCGATGCGCCGCCGCAGCCCAATCGGATCGGCCGCGCGCACGTCCTCGCCCTCGACCGTGATGTGGCCCGCGTCCGCCTCGATCAGCCGGTTCGCCAGCCGCAGCAGCGTGGTCTTGCCCGAGCCGGAGCCGCCGACAATGGCGAGGAACTCGCCCTCGGCCACTTCGAGCGAGACGTTATCCACCGCCAGCACGCGGCCGCCGTCGAAGCGCTTGGCCACATTTGCATAGGCGATCAGGGACTTCGCGGGCATTTCCGGCGGCCTTAACCTTGTTCGGTCGGCCGCCATAGTGGCCGTTCCCGGCAGGATTGTCATTGCGGCGCAAGGCGACGTGTGCGACGCTGTGTAACATTAGAACATGCCACGTATCGCAAGGTAGCTACCCATGGACGACAGCCTGCCCGAACTGGGAGACCTCGAGCGCGAGGTGATGCAACTGGTTTGGGCCCATGGTCCGGTCACGGCGGAAGCGGTGCGGGAACGGCTGTCCCGTCCGCTCAAGGAATCGACGGTGCGGACGGTGCTGCGCCGGCTGGAAGAGAAGGGCTACACGACGCATACCGTTGATGGACGCACCTATGTCTATCAGGCGGCCGAAGAGCGCGGAAAAGTTGCGGCCAAGGCCGTGCAGCGCATCGTCGACTGGTTCTGCAACGGTTCCGTCGAAGAGGTGCTGGTCGGCATGGTGGACCGCGCCATGCTTGACCAGAAGCAGTTGCGCACGCTCGCCGACCAGGTCGCGCGGGCCAAGGTGAAGGGGAGGAAAAAATGATTCTCGCGATTCTGGCGGAGTCGGCGCTGCGCTCCCTGTTGCTGGGCGGCGTTGTGTGGATTGGCTTGAATCTTCTGCGCGTGCGCAATCCGCACCTGCACATGACCTCGTGGATCGTGGTGCTCGCGGCGTCGCTGACGATGCCGCTCCTGATGCACTGGACCACGGTGACCGTCACGTTGCAGGCACTGCCGGTGCCCGCGCCCGAAACGTTCGTGGCCGGCAGCGACGACGCTGCTGGAGCCGCTGTATCCTTCGCTGCCGCTCGATACCGTCGCGCCGGCCGCGTCACCCGCAGCCGCGCTGGCTAACCATGCTCCATTCAACTGGCTCGCGCTGGCGACAATGGTCTATGCCGTCGTGGCCGGCATGCTGCTGTTCCGTCTCGCGGTCGGCGTCTACCTGACCTGGCGGCTGGCGCGTGCCGCAACGCCGGTCAATGAACCCTGGACCGAAGGCGTGCGCGTGCGCGTCAGCCATCGGATCGGCGGACCGGTCACGTTCGGATCGACCATCCTGCTGCCGCCGCACTACCGCGAGTGGGATGTCCGCAAGCGTCAGGCGGTGCTCGCCCATGAGGGCGCCCATGTCGCCAACCGCGATTTCCATGTGCTGCTGCTTGCCTCCGTCAATCGCGCGGTGTTCTGGTTCAGCCCGTTTGCCTGGTGGCAGCTGACACGGCTGGCCGAATTGGCCGAAATGATCAGCGATGCCCGCGCGGTCGAGGTCGTCGAGGACAGATGCTCCTACGCGGAAATCCTGCTCGATCTCGTGCAGCGGGTCCGCTACGCCCCGGCGGGGCTCGAGATGGCGCGCGCCTGCACGGTGCGCACGCGCGTCGAGCGCATTCTGGCCGCCGCCGCGATGCCCGCGCATCTCGGCTGGCGCAAGCGGGCTTGGGCGGCAGCGGCGATCCTGCCGCTGGTCGTCGCCTCCGCGGTGAGCATTGTTTACAGCCGGCCGGTGGCATCGTCGCCTGCCGTCGCGAGTGCGCCCGATCAGGCCGCCCCGCGCATGCCCGAACGCGTCGCCTTCTATTCACTCAATCGCGCGTCGATCTTCGCCATCTCCCGCAATGGCGACGAACTGTACGGCCAGCTCAGCGGGCAGCGCAAAGTGCGGCTCGCCTCGGCAGGCGATGGCAACTGGTCGTATCCGGCCGCAACCGGCCAGATCACGTTCGCGATGCCCGATGCGCCCAAACCCGAGTTGACGCTGAACCAGAACGGACGCGAGCTGCGTGTCGCCCGTATCGCCGATCTGGACTGGCAGGAGACGGTCACCGCTTCGCCGCAGGTCGAGGCCTATGTCGGCGCGTACGAATTGAACGCAAGCCATATGCTGTCGGTCACCCGCGAGGGCAACCGCCTGTTTGTCGAGGAGAGCGGCCAGCCGAAATTCGAGGTCGCAGCCTTTGGCGTCGATGCGTTTTCGGATGACAATGGCCGCCTCGTCGTCTTCCTGCGCAACGAGCACGGCAAGGTCAATCAGGCGCTGATCCAGGAGCCGGCTTTCGGCGCCAGGCTCGCGCGGTGGGTGAAGCCGGAGCGGGCGAAGATCGTCCAGGATGAATTTGCGCGACGGATTGCCGAAGTCCCGGATCGCTTCAGGGATCAGGCCCCGCAGCCCGGCAGCAAGGAGGCGATCCTGCGCGGAATCGCGGACATGCAGCGCGGCGCCCCGAACTACGAGCGCATGAGCATGGCGCTGGCGACCAAGATCCGTCGTCAGGCATCCGAGCTGCAAGCCCATGCTCAACGCCTTCGGCGCGGTCGAGTCGATCTTCTTCCGCGGCGTCGGCCCCGGCGGCTATGACATCTATGGCGTCAAATTCGCCAAGGGCTTTGCGGAGTTTCGCACCCTGCTCGGGGCCGACGGCAAGGCGGAAGACGTCATCTTCCGGCCTGACGGCAATGAGGCGCCGGGGGCTATTGCTGCCTGTTCGAGCGAACCTGGTCTGAAAGCCAGGGACGATACTGCACCGATCAAGCTGCTTGTCTTCAATGGCAGCGGAGGGGATCTGCGGCTGTTTCGGCTCGATGCCGAAGGCAAGCGGCTGGCCTCCGGCTCGATGACCGAGGACACGACGTCTCCGATCATGACTTTTGTCGGCAGCCCGTGGATCATCACGGATGCTTCCGGCAAATGTCTGGAGGTCGTCATTCCCGGGCAACAGACCCGCTTCCATACAGTCGGGGCCAAACGCCCGGACGGCGGCGAGCTCGAGCGCGCGGTGACGTATCGTACGACGCCGCAGACCGGCACCGAGGCGGTGCTGCACCAGTATATCGAGGGACTGGCGCGCGGCGAGCCGGACTATGACCGGATGACGCCGGAAGTGGCGGCGCAGACGCGTCAACAGCTTCCGTTCAACCAAGCTATCCTTTCCAGGCTGGGCGCGCTGCGATCGGTCTCGTTCCGCGCCGTCTCGGCCATGGGCAGCGACGTCTACATCGCGCATTTCGCCAACGGGTCGGCGGAATGGCGGATCGGCCTGGTCAAGGATGGCGCGATCGGCCGGATCGCGCTCGGACCGCAGTACTAGGGCCGGAACGGCCGAGGCGGCTGGCGGCGGGGCGACCGCCGCTTGCGCCTTCGGCCACGGAATGCTACAAACGGTAACACTACGAAACGTAGCGAATTTCGAGGCGATGCCATGAGCCGTTCCGCACAGGCCGAAGCCGCGCTGGCCCTTCACCGCTTCGGCATGGGCCCGCGCCCGGGATCGATTGCGGCCATCGAATCCGATCCGCGCGGCGCGTTGATGGCCGAACTCGAACGCTCGCCGGCCGCTGCGATCCAGGCGTCCCCGCTGCCCTCCAGCGCCAAGGCCTACCGCGCCGTTACCGATGCCAATGCGCGGCGGCAGGCCAAGGCGATCGTGGCCACCAAGGCGCAGAAGGAAGCCGCCGCCAAGATGGCCGATGCAGGCGCCATGGTGGAGGGGGCGACGCCGGGCATGAGCGCGTCGGCGGAAAAGATGGCCGCCGAAGCCATCCCCGATCCCGGCCGGCCGATCTATCTGCAGGAGGCCAAGCTTCGCACCGAAGCCGCCCTCGGCGCCGAGATCGGCTTCGTCGAGCGGCTGGTCTGGTTCTGGTCCAATCATTTCTGCATCGCGGCCTACAAGGTCCAGAGCATGTCGGGCGCCTATGAGCGCGAGGCCATTCGCCCGCATGTGCTCGGCAAGTTCGTCGACTTGCTGCTGGCCAGCGAAGGCCATCCGGCGATGCTGATCTTTCTCGATCAGGCCGCGTCGATGGGCGCCAATTCGATCGCCGGAATCAACCGTACCCGCGGCCTCAACGAGAATCTGGCGCGCGAGATTCTGGAGCTGCATACGCTCGGTGTGCGCAGCGGCTACACCCAGGACGACGTCATTGCCTTCGCCAATGTGCTGACGGGGTGGACCTTCCTGCCACCGGGCGACAATCCCGAACATGGTGGCGAATTCTCCTTCAATCCGCGCCTGCACGAGCCCGGCGCGCAAAAGGTGATCGGAAAGACCTATGAAGACGAGGGCGTGGAGCAGGGGCGCGCCGTGCTGCGCGATCTGGCGGCACAGGAAGCAACCGCAACCCACATCGCCAACAGGCTGGCGCGTTACTTCATTGCCGATGTGCCCCCGATGCCGCTGGTCGAGCGGATGGCGAAAACCTTCCGCGACACCGGCGGCGATCTCAAGGAAGTCGCAAGGACGATGATCTCGTCCGACGAATCCTGGGCGCTGCCGGCGACGAAACTCAAGCGGCCGAGCGAATGGGTGGTCGGCATGGTGCGCGCCACCGGCATCACGCAAACCGATCCTGCCCGCTACACCGGCGGACAGGCGCTGCTCGGCGAGCCCCTGTGGCGGCCCGGCTCGCCCAAGGGTTTTCCGGACGACGAAGCGTCGTGGATCGACGGCATGGGCCGGCGGCTCGACGTCGCCAACAATTTCGCGGAGCGCGTCGCTGATACCGCGGATCCGCGGGACATTATCGAGACCGTGTTCGCCTCGACCGTGTCGGACGAGGTGAAGCAGGCGGTCAGCCGTGCCGAGAGCCGTCAGCAGGCGCTGGCGCTGCTGTTCATGTCGGCCGAATTCCAGAGGAGGTGAGCATGAGCTTCGCCCATCATCTGCCAAGTCCTCACCTGCCAAGCCGTCGTGAAGCGCTGCTCGGCGCCGGCGCGCTGTTTGCGTGGAGCCAGATGCCGAGGATAGCGCGGGCCGAAGGCCGCGATCCGCGCCTGCTCGTCATCGTACTCCGCGGCGCGCTCGACGGCTTGGGCGCGGTGGCGCCGGTCGGCGATCCCGACTGGATCAGCCTGCGCGGTGATCGCGCGCTCACCCTCGAGGGCAAGACGGCGGCGCTGCCGCTCGACAGCTTCTTTGCGCTCAACCCGGCGATGCCCAACCTGCACCGGCTCTACAAGGCGCAGCAGGCCACCATCGTGCACGCGACCGCGACGCCTTATCGCGAGCGCTCGCATTTCGACGGCCAGGACGTATTGGAGAGCGGCATCGCCAAACCCGGCTCCAGCGCGACCGGCTGGCTCAACCGCGCGCTGCTCGAAATGGCCTCGGACGGGCGAGTCGATCCGCGCGACAGCCGCGTGCTCGGCATCGGCTCGGTGACGCCGCTGGTGGTGCGCGGCAAGGCGCCTGTGATGTCGTGGGTGCCGCAGCGGCTATTGGCGGCGAGCGAGGATACCCAGGCGCGCTTGCTCGATCTTTACCAGCACACCGATCCAAAACTCGCTGTTGCGCTCGAGGCGCGGATCCGCCTTGCCGCGATTGCGCGTGGCGCCGGCATGGAGACCAAGCCGAGCGACGAGCCGCAGGCAACGGGCATTGCGGGCATACGCGCCTATTTCAATGACGCCGCCGGTACGGCCGCGCGCTATCTCGCCAGGGCCGACGGGCCGCGCGTCGGTGCGATGGGCTTCATCGGCTGGGACACGCACATCAACGAGGGCGCGGCGTCCGGACAGCTCGCCAATCTGCTGGGTGCGCTCGACGGTGCGCTCGCCGCCATCGAGACCAACATGGGCGATGCCTGGCGCGAGACGGTGGTGGCTGTCATCACAGAGTTCGGGCGCACCGCGAAAATCAACGGCACCGACGGCACCGATCACGGCACGGGCACAGTTGCCTTCCTCACCGGCGGCGCGCTGCGCGGCGGCCGCGTGGTCGCCGACTGGCCGGGGCTGAAGCCGGCGCAGCTGTTCGAGCAGCGCGACCTCGCGCCATCGACCGATCTGCGCGCCGTGCTCAAGGGACTGCTCAGGGATCATTTGCGGGTCGATGAGCGCGTGCTCGCCAGCAGCGTTTTTCCCGAGAGCGCCGACGTCACGCCGATGTCGAATCTGGTCGGCTGAGCGGGGAGAGCGATCATGAAATTATCAGCCATGGTCGCGCTGCCGGCCATTTCCACCATGCAAGGGGCATAGTCGTCCGGTGCCCCGCTGCTGGCTCCGACGATGCGGTCGACTTCGGTACTCTGGCGCACTCATGTCAACATTCACGGGCAGCGAACTGGAATTTCTGGCCGGCTTGAACAGGAGCTGGTGGCGGCTCTATTGGAACGAGCTCGCGCGCCTGTTGAAGGGCGAAGGCGCGGCATCCGACTTGCGATCCGACGTTGGCGCCGTCGCCGCGCGAGGTGCAGCGCGGCGCCCGACGGCCAAAATCCTGCCATTCGCGCGGGAATTGCGCGGCTGCAGCGAAGACGCATGCCCGCTGCGGCGGCATCGCCCCGCAGCCGAAGCCGTCCGGCGTGTTGCAGCGCCGCGTTGAACTTGTCGTCGGTAACCGCTAAGGCATCTTCCCAAGAGCATGATCCGGAAAAGTGTGGAGCGGTTTTCCCTCGCGACAAGCGCGTAGCGCTTGCGCGGAGATCATGCTCAAACAAAAAGAGCTAAAGCGCGATGCTCATCGCGCTTTAGGATTGGGAGGATTGGGTGGCAGCGGCAGAGCCGGCGGCAATCGCGCTCGAAGACACGACGGTGGCGTTTCGTCTCGCGGATTCCCGTACCTATACGGCGGTCGAGCAGGCCCGGCTCACCGTTGCTAACGGTGAGTTCGTCGCCATCGTCGGTCCCACCGGCTGCGGAAAATCGACCCTGCTCAACGTCGCGGCCGGCCTGCTCAAGCCCGCCGCCGGGCAGGTCACCATCTTCGGCCAGCCACTGACCGGCCTCAATCGCGACGCCGGCTATCTCTTCCAGGCCGATGCGCTGTTTCCGTGGAAGACCGCCATCGACAATGTCGCCATCGGCCTCGAGATCACCGGCGCGCCACGCGAGGCCGCACGGCAGCGCGCGCAGGCGTTCCTGACATCCGTCGGCCTCGGCGCCTTCGGCAATCGGTATCCGCACATGCTTTCCGGCGGCCAACGGAAACGAGTGGGCCTCGCGCAGGTGCTGATCCGCGATCCCCGGATTCTCCTGATGGACGAGCCGTTCGGTCCGCTCGATGCCCAGACCCGGCAGATCATGGGCAATCTGCTGCTCGAATTGTGGAGCACCGACCGCAAGGCGGTGCTGTTCGTCACCCACGACCTCGAAGAAGCGATCGCGCTCGCCGACCGCGTCGTCATCATGTCGGCCGGTCCGTCCGCGCGCATCATCGGCGACTGGAAGGTGCCGCTGCCGCGCCCGCGCGACATTTCCGAAGTGCGGATGGAAAAAGAATTTCACACACTTCACCGCGAAATCTGGAGTGTTTTGAAGGATGAGGTGTTGAAGGGCTATGCGCAATCCGGCGCCGTGGCGAGCGCCGGATGACGCCACTGACAACAACAACGCCAGCAGGAAAGGGAGTGTCATGCTGAGAAAGAGTTTGATTTTGGCCTTCACGGTTGCGGTGGGGGCCCTGTGCGGCGCCCAGAACGCCGCTGCGCAGGGCGTGTTCACGTTGTCGTCGACCAGTTTCAAGGACGGCGAGCGGCTCGCGACGAAGATGGCCGGTAACAACAAGTCGAATCCGAACTGCGTTGGGGAGAACGTCTCGCCGGCGTTGTCGTGGAGCAATCCGCCCGAAGGCACCAAGAGCTTTGCCATCCTGATGTTCGACATCGACGGCCGCCCGCCCGGCGGCGTCAGCCACTGGGTAGCCTATGGCATTCCGGCGACGGTGACCGGCTTTGCCGAAGGCGAGGTGTCGAAACAAACCGACAAATTCGTCGGCGGACAGAGCCTGATGAAGCTGCCGCACTATTTCGGTCCCTGCACGCCGCCCGGCCCACCGCACCACTACATCTTCACCCTGATGGCGACCGACCTCGAGCCGTCGGCGCTGAAGGAGGGCATGGCCCGCGACGAAGTGATCAAGGCGCTGGACGGCCACGCCAAGGGCGCGACCAGCCTGGTCGGCATCTTCTCCAAGCCGTGATCGCGTTCAGGCGAGGGGAGCTTTGACATGTCGAGGATAAAGCTCCTCTCGCTGCAGCTGCTGGTGGCCGTCGTGGTGCTGGCGCTGTGGCAGTTCCTTGCCACCGTGCCGCTATTCGGAAAAATCCGGCTGTCACCGTTCTTCTTCTCCACGCCGGTCGATGTCTGGAACCAGGTTGTAGAATGGTTCCGGACCGGCACGATCTGGGGGCATCTCGCCATCACCTTGACGGAGTCGATCCTCGCCTATGCGATCGGTTCGGCGCTCGGCGTGATTGTCGGCTTCTGGTTTGCACGGCAGCCGCTCGTGGCTGCCGTCTTCGACCCCTATGTGAAGATGGTGAACGCGCTGCCGCGCATCGTGCTGGCACCGATCTTCGTGCTCTGGCTGGGGCTCGGCATGTGGTCCAAGGTTGCGCTCGGCGTGACGCTGGTCTTCTTCATCGTATTCTTCAACGTTTACCAGGGCGTCAAGGAAGTCCCGGCCACGGTGGTGGACAATGGCCGCATGCTCGGCATGAACGAGCGGCAGTTGATGCGCCATGTCTACTGGCCATCGGCGCTGTCATGGATGTTCTCGTCGCTGCATGCCTCGGTGGGCTTTGCCGTGGTCGGCGCCGTGATCGGCGAATATCTGGGATCGTCCGCGGGCCTCGGCTATCTGATCCTGCAGGCGGATGCCATGTTCGACATGGCCGGCGTGTTCGCCGGCATGTTCGTGCTGTCGATATTCGTGCTGCTGATCGACTATGGCGTGACGCTGGTCGAGCGGCGGCTGCTGGTGTGGCGGCCTGTATCGGCGGAGAGCCGCGGATAGCCGGATTCGCCTGCCGCGCGGCGAACATTCGCATGCCATGTTAGCGCCTGCCGCCCCGAGCGTCGGGCGAACTCAGGTTTCTGCTTGATCTGGCTCAATGCGCTGCCGCAACGATGCCACTAATAGCCATTGGGGCTGTCGAGAAGAGATATGGATGCCTTCAATGCGCGGCAAAGCTCATGCAGCACGGCCGTCCGCCGCCGCATGTCTGGGGGCGGCTCTTCTTGTTCGCGAAGGCAGCGCGGTGCCGCATTATCTAGCGACGCATTACTGGTGGGCCTATGTCCACCCCTGGGCGGTGAAACTTTTCGAGCGCCAATGGCTGGTCAACCTCATCCTGTGGGGTAACTATCCGCGCTTGAGCGAAGCGGCTCTCTCCGAACTCGGTGAGCGTCTGCCCGGCCGTACCCTGCAGGTCGCCTGCGTCTATGGCGATCTCACATGCCGCCTTAGCCAACGCGCGTCCGCTGGCGGCGGAACGCTCGATGTGATCGACGTGCTGCCGATCCAGTTGCAGAACCTTCGCCGCAAACTACCGGTCGATGCGCCGGTCCGCCTGCTGCGCATGGACTCTACCAGGCTCGATGTTTTGGACGCCCAATATGACCGGGCGCTGGTGTTCTTCCTTCTGCACGAGCAGCCGCGTCTCGAACGTGAGCGGACTTTGGGCGAACTGATGCGTGTGGTAAAACCGGGCGGAACCATTGTGATCGTCGACTATGCGATGCCGCACTGGTGGCATCCGCTCCGTTATCTGTGGAGGCCCTTGCTTGCACGCCTCGAGCCGTTCGCGCTCGACCTATGGCAACGCGAGATCGCAAGTTGGCTGCCGGCCGGTTGGCCGCTCCGTCAGGTCAGCAAGCAGTCGTTCTTCGGAGGTCTCTATCAGAAGGTCGTCGTAACGCGCGCGGACGGTTGAGAGGTTCGGCGACTCCGTCTGCAACATGTCGAGGGAGGAAGAGATGAAGATGTTGCCTCAAGTCCTGTTTTGGTTGGGACTCATTTCGGTCCCGTTCGCGTGGCTGGTGTGGTACCTCGGACCGGGGATTGAAGTTGCACGACCGGTCCTTGCCGGGATCAGCGATCCTGCCCTGAGAGCGGCCTTGCAAGAGGCCCACGCAGAGCGGTTGGGACTTTGGGTCGCTGTTTGGCCGGTATCATTCCTGGTGCTAAGTCACATCCTTGAAAAGAAGTTGCAGGGATAGGAAAGACTTCACCGCGATTGAAGAAGCATTTCTGCTGCCTGGCACATAAATGCCTCGGATCGCTGGCATCGACTACCTCATCCGGCTTCGCAGGGGCCGGGGGCGCACGCGCGCCGTGCCCACCTTTCATGCTGCGGTCGCAAAGGCGGCCACTCTTGCTCTTGGCCCATCCCGCGGTCCGGAAGGTAACGGCGCTCGCGCTTTCTCTGGCGAGGACTTTGTTACAGCCGCTTCACCAATTGTTATTCGCATTCCCGCGCGCCGTATGCGCAAGATGAAGCCGGCCGCGCCATGGCGGTCTGACAGGCGCGGCGGCCCCCAACGCAAATGCTACCCGAAGTCGACAACAACTGGTCCGACGAGGCCTCGCCGCGCTATGCCGGCTGGCGCGTGGTGCTCGTCTGCTTCCTGCTGGCGCTGTCGATCTTCGGCTTCGCGCTGTACGGCCAGGGTGTTTATCTCGTCGAACTGCAGCGGCTGAACGGCTGGCCGGCCTCGCTGATCTCCGGCGCCAGCACGCTCTCGCTGTTGATCGGCAATGTGGTCGTCATCTTTACCGACGAGATCGTGCGGCGCATCGGCCTGAAGCGCCTCGTCTTCGCGGGAATCGCATGCCTTGCCGCCGCGATGGTGTTGATCGCCTTCGCCTTCGCGCCCTGGCAGCTCTACGCGGCTTTCGCGCTGATGTCGCTCGGGTGGGTCGGCATGGGCACGGTGATCATCTCGACGGTGGTCGGCGCCTGGTTCGAAAAACGCCGGGGCCTTGCGATCAGCCTGGCGTTTCTCGGCGCGAGTTCGGGCGGCGTCGTGGTGACTCCGCTGCTCGTGGTGCTGGTGACGCATGTCGGATTCCAGACGGCGATGCTGATCGCGAGCGCGATCATGCTGGCTGTTCTCGTCCCCGTCACGTTCGCCTGGATCACGCTGCCGGCAGCATCCGCCGCACTGTCCGGAGCGAGCAGGGATCAGGCCGCGCCGGCGTTGCCCGGTGGCGTCTCGCGCGCGCAGCTGATGCGCCGTCTCGCGTTCTGGACCATCGCAGTTCCGTTCGCGCTCGGTGTCGCCGCCCAGGTCGGCTTCATCGTGCACCAGATCGCGATGCTGGAGCCGAAGATCGGCCCGGTCGGCGCGGGGTTCGCCGTCAGCGTGATGACGTCGATGGCGATTGCAGGGCGGCTCTCGCTCGGCGTGGTCGCCGATCGTCTCAATCCCCGCATTGCTGCTGCGGCATCGCTGCTGAGCCAGGCGGCGGCGCTATTGACGATCCGTCTGACGGACGATCCTCATCTGGTGCTGGCGGCCTCCGCCGTGTTCGGCTTTTCAGTCGGCAACCTCATCACGCTGCCGCCGCTGATCATTCATCGCGAGTTCGAAGCCGCGAGCTTTACGGTCGTGATGGGGCTTGTTCACCGCGATCAGCGGCACGGTTGGCGCATTCGGTCCCGGATTGCTCGGACTTGCGCGCGGCTGGAGCGGCGACTATGGCGTCGCGCTGCTGCTCGCGATCGTGCTGGAGGTAACAGCCGCTGCGATCGTGGTTGGATGGCGCCGCGAACATGCAGCGATAGGTGCATGACACCCATTGATGCAACGATGCGGCTCGCGGCATTGTAAAGTCCCCGCGCGGGGAGAATCGAAGTGAAGACCATGTTCACAAGCCCCAATGCGATTTCTGAAGACGCTCGCTACGACATCATTGTCGTCGGATCCGGCGCGGCCGGCATGGCGGCCGCGTTGTTTGCGGCGATCGAGGGCAGCAAGGTGTTGGTGGTCGAGCGCGCCGAATATGTCGGGGGCACCAGCGCGCTGTCGGCCGGGACAACCTGGATACCGAATTCGCACCATTCCAGCAGCGTCAATTCCGACGATACCCCGGAGAAGGCCCGCAAGTTCCTCGACGGCGTGGTCGGCAATCATTCTCCGGTGGCGATGCGCGAGGCCTTCCTGGCCAGCGCCCCTGATGCGGTCACGACGCTCGAGGCAAACAGCGAGATGAAGTTTCGTCCCTACGCGACCCATCCCGACTATGAGCAGCAGGTCGAAGGCGCGACCATGCGCGGCCGCGCGCTGGAGCCGGTGCCGTTCGACGGCCGCAAGCTCGGCGTCGACCTCGGCAAGATTCGCCCGCCGATTCCGGAGTTCACCATTCTCGGCGGCATGATGGTCGATCGCACCGACATCGGTCATCTCCTCGCCATCAGGAAATCGGCACGCTCCTTTGCTCACGCATTAAAAGTTCTCGTCCATTATGCCGGCGATCGGCTGAAGGGTCGGCGCGGATCACGCCTCGTCATGGGTAACGCGCTGATCGGCCGCTTGCTGGCGTCGCTCAAGGCGCGCGGCGTCGACATGCTGTTGCGCACCGAGGTGCAGGATCTCGTCACGGATAACGACACGGTGACCGGCGCTGTCCTCAAGTGCGGGGCAACGACCCGCCGGGTCGTGGCCAGACAAGGCGTGGTGCTTGCCGCCGGCGGGTTCAATCAGCATCCACTGCGCCGCAGCGCGCTGCTTCCTGAAGGCGAAATTCATAGCCCTTCAGCGCCGGGAAACACCGGCAGCATGCAGGACATCGCGCTGAGCCTCGGAGCCCGGCTCGGTGAGGGCAATTTCAATTCCGCATTCTGGGCGCCCGTCTCGATTCGGCGCCGGGCGGACGGCAGCACCGCGAGCTTTCCGCATTTCGTGATGGACCGCAGCAAACCCGGCACCGTCTGCGTCGATCAGGCCGGGCGCCGCTTCGTCAACGAATCCACGTCCTATCACCTGTTCGGCCGCGCCATGTTCGAGCACAACAAGCAAGTGCCCTGCATTCCCTGCTTCATCATCACCGACGCCGCAGGCCTGAAGAAATATGGGCTCGGCATGGTGCGCATGGGAACGCGCAACCTCGCCCCCTTTCTCGCCGACGGCTATCTCGTTGAGGGCGCTACCATCGCCGAGCTCGCCGGGAAAATCCGCGTCCCCGCGGCCAATCTGGAAAACACCATTGCAGCGATGAACCGCTACGCAGCCGACGGCAACGATACCGAATTCGGCCGCGGCACCACGCCCTATCACCGCGCCAATGGCGATGCGTCCGTCGGCCCTAATCCGACACTTGGCCCGATCGCGCGTGCGCCATACTACGCCGTGCGTCTCTATCCCGGCGATATCGGGGCCGCGACCGGCCTCGTGATCAACGAATGGGCGCAGGTGACGCGAGCCGACAACAGTCCAATTGCCGGCCTCTATGCCTGCGGCAACGAGGCCAATTCCATCATGGGGGGCACCTATCCGGGCCCAGGGATCACCATCGGACCGGCGATTACGTTCGCCTACCGTGCGATCCGTCATGCGCTCGACGAAAGACGATAGCGATGTGCTTTGGTCTCGAAAGCATTTGCGTAAGGCAGGCAAGGGCGCTGCACAGCGATCGGGGGGTGTCACCATTGCCAAATCGTCGGCTGAGATGGACTATGCTTGAAAAGCACTGACCGAAATACGGGTAGCGGCTCCAGCGAAAGTGGAAGCTTACGGAGGACAAGACGCGCATGAAAGACCTGACTGGACAGACCGCGTTCGTCACGGGCGCCGCATCGGGTATCGGATTGGGGATCGCCACCGCGCTGTCACAGGCAGGCGTGAAGGTCATGCTGTGCGACATCGAGGAGGAGGCGCTGGCCAAGGCGGTAGCGGATCTCAAGCGTACCAACGCCGACGTTGACGGTGTGAGAGCAGACGTCTCGCTCAAGGCCGAGCTCCAGGCTGCAGCGGACGCAACCATCGCGCGATATGGCAAGGTCCATATCCTGATCAACAATGCCGGCGTTGGCGGTGGCGGCGGCTACGGCGAATGGACCGATGCAATCTGGAATTGGACTCTCGGCGTCAATCTGATGTCGGTGATCTGGGGGATCGAGATTTTTGGTCCGCTCATTGAAGCGCACGGCGAGGGAGGACAGATCGTCTCCACGGCTTCGATCGCCGGACTGATTTCAGGCGGTGCAAATCCTACGTACGATGTGACCAAATATGGCGTGGTTGCGCTATCCGAGGGACTGCGCCAGACGCTTGCACCGCGGGCGATCGGCGTGTCCGTTCTGTGCCCGGGCTTTATCCGCACGCAAATCACGAGTTCACGACGCAACGTTCCCCAGCGGCTCGCCGGCGCTATTGAAAATCGACCGCCGCAAGGAGCGAACGCCGAGCGTTTCAAATTCATTCAGGATCGGGTATCCACCGGCATCGATCCGCTCTATGTCGGCGAACTGGTTCGGGAAGCCATCGAAAACGACTGGCCGTATATTTTCACCGATACCGAGTTCGAGCCGTTCGTCGACGGCCGGTTCGCCGCCATAAAGCAGGGTTTCGAACGTATCCGCGGACGACAACCGCGGCGTTGAGCGCGGCGTGCTGACGACGCGTGGGTGGGCAAAGGCGCGCTTGCGCCGTGCCCACCTTCCCGCTGTGCTGCGAAGGTGGGCACGCTTGGGCTTTGCCCACCTTACGGTTCCGTCAGTTCAACAGCTTCGTGTCGTCCGGCGCCTGCGGCGGCGTCTTGATCGCGATCGCCTTGATGGTGCGGCCATTGGGCTTGGTGCCGGCATGCGGCGTGCCCTTGGGGATGATGACGAGATCGCCCGGCTTCACCGTCACTTCCTTGTCGCCGAGCCAGATCGTGCCGGTGCCTTCGAGGATGTACTGGATTTCGTGCGTATTGGGGTGCATGTGCTTTGGCGGGCTGCCGTCCTGGATCGAAATGGTCATTCCATCGGCCACGCCGAGCACCTTGTTGCGCATGCCGCCGGAGTTGACCGGCGAAATGGTGTCGCCCTCCAGCTCGCCGGTGTGAATGACCTGCGCGGTGAGATTTTCGGCGGCCAGCGCCGGGCGCAGGAAATGCGTGACGCTGCAACCGGCGGCAAAGGCAACAGTCAGCGAAAGCGCAGCAACGACGCGATTAGTGACGCGATTTATGGGAGTCCTCCCTAAAGCGTTTTTTGTGCCGGGAATGCTAAGCCGCGAAAACCCGCCTGACCAGCGCGCCATTCGGCGCAATCCGCGAAAAGATCGCGCCGGCGACGGAATAATTCGGCCTGCCCGGGAACGGGCGTTGCGGTCCGCGCTTTGGCACCAAAGTCGCCTTCTCAAGCCCGCCGCGCTGCACTATCGTCCGGCCCAATTCTGGAGGAACCCATGCGGAACATGATTGGCCGGCTGGCCGGGGCATTTTTGGCGCTGGCGCTGGGCACCACGCTTGCCGCAGCGCAAAGCAAGGTCACCATCGCGGTCGGCGGCAGCGCCTGCCTCTGCTATCTGCCGACCGTGCTGGCGCGCCAGCTCGGCGAATATGAGAAGGCCGGGCTTGCGGTCGAGCTGGTCGATCTCAAGGGCGGCTCGGATGCGCTGAAAGCCGTGCTCGGCGGCAGCGCCGACGTGGTGTCCGGCTATTTCGACCATTGCGTCAATCTCGCCGCCAAGAAGCAGGAGCTGCAGTCCTTCGTCGTCTACGACCGCTATCCCGGCCTCGTGCTGGTGGTCTCGCCAAAACACACCGACGAGATCAAGTCGATCAAGGATCTCGCCGGCAAGAAGGTCGGCGTCAGCGCGCCGGGCTCCTCGACCGATTTCTTCCTCAAGTTTCTGCTGAAGAAGAACGGCCTCGATCCCACCAGCGCCGCCGTGATCGGCGTCGGCCTCGGCGCCACCGCCGTCGTCGCCATGCAGCAGGGCCAGATCGATGCGGCCGTGATGCTCGATCCCTCCGTCACGGTGCTGCAGGGCGAGTATCCCGGCCTGAAGATCCTCGCCGATACCCGCACCCAGAAGGACACCATCGACATGCTCGGCGGCGAATATCCGGGCGGCGCGCTCTATTCGACGCTGGCCTGGGTCAAGGGCCATGAGAAGGAAGCGCAGGGGCTGACCAACGCGATCCTCAACACGCTCGCCTGGATTCATTCCCACACGCCGGAAGAGATCATGGCGAAGATGCCGGAAGAACTGGTCGGCAAGAACAAGGAGCTTTATCTCGCCGCGCTGAAGAACACGATCCCGATGTATTCGCAGACCGGCAAGATGGACCCCAAGGGCGCGAGCGCCGTGCTCGCCGTGTTCAGCGAAGGCTCGCCGGAGGTGGCCAAGGCCAATATCGACGTCAGCAAGACCTACACCAACGCCTTCGTCGAGAAGGCGCCGAAGACGACGGGCGCCGGCAAGTAGCCGCCGGCCCCGTGAATCGCGCCGCGCATCCACCGCGTCACCACGCTTGACTTGCGGGTGACGCCCTGGGACTGGCCGTTTGCGCGGGAGCGGCGCGGCGAGATCGACGCGCATTTTGCGGAAGTGCAGCGCGCCAAGCCGAAAGTCTGGAACGGCCGCGTGCTGCTGGCGCGCAACCCGCGCTTTGCCGGCGACCGCCT
Source organism: uncultured Alphaproteobacteria bacterium (assembly GCA_963726865.1). Taxonomy (GTDB): domain Bacteria; phylum Pseudomonadota; class Alphaproteobacteria; order Rhizobiales; family Xanthobacteraceae; genus Bradyrhizobium. The sequence goes on from CAVSEE010000028.1 coordinate 455,672, forward strand.
CGCCGCCGACTATTTCGAGATCGACTTTGCCAGCTTCCTCGCCTGGCGCGACTGGGGCTTTCCCGACCAGGACGTCTTCAACGGCTTTGGCATGGGCGCGCTGCGCGCCTCCGACGGCGCCTTCGTGCTCGGCGAGATGGCCGAGCACACCGCGAATGCCGGCCGCATCTATTTTCCGTCCGGCACGCCCGATCTCGACGACATCAGGGACGGCACGGTGGATATCCCCGGCAGTGTCGCGCGCGAGGTCGAGGAGGAGACGGGCTTGAGTCCGCGGGATTATCGCGCCGCGCCGGACTGGTGCTGCGTCGATGCCGGCCCATCGCTCGCGATGATCCGGATGCTGCAGTCCGATCTGCCGGGCGACGCCTTGCGCGCCAGGATCGAGGCCAATCTCGCGCGGCAAGACCAGCCTGAACTTTCCGCCATCCATCTGGTGCGCAGGCGCAGCGATTTGACCGACGCAATGCCGCGTTTTGTCACGGCCTATCTCGAAGCGCAGTTGCCCGCCTGACGGCATTTCGCAAGTACTGATTGCATTCTGGCTGATGCGGCGAAGGAATGAGGCGCGCCGTCGCGGTCAGCCCATGCAATGCGCTTGACATCGGTTCGCGCGTTCAATGTGATAGGCGGCAATAACAGCAAGAACGCAATGCACAATTTCAGGGAGGGTTGGATGCCGGGGCACAAGGCTGCACGCCTGTTTGTTGGGCTGTTCGTCGCAATGGCGGCGCTGGGAATGGCTGTTACGGCCGAGGCCCAGGAGAAGAAGATCAAGATCGGCGTCATCTACGATCTCACCGGCCCGCTCGCCGGCGGCGGCTCCGAGCTGCAATATATCGGCGCCAAGATCATGCTCGACCAGTACGCCAAGACCGGCGTCGAGGGCTACAAGGTCGAGGCCATCTATGCCGACGCGCAGAGCAAGCCCGACATCGCCATCAACGAGGCGGTGCGCCTGGTCGAGCAGGAAAAGGTCGACATGCTGCTCGGCTTCTTCTCCTCGGCGCAGTGCGTGCCGGTGGCCGCACGCGTCGAGCAGCTGAAGAAGTTCATGTGGATCACCACCTGCATCTCCTCCGCCGTGCTCGCCGACAAGAACTACAAATACGTGTTCCGCCCGCAGGCGGCCGGCGACCAGTTCGGCATGATGACGATGGATTTCATCGCGCAGAATTCCAAGGAGAAGTTCGGCAAGGATCCGAAGGATCTGCGCGTCGCCATCATCCATGAGGACGGCGCCTATGGCGTCGACGTCTCCAAGGGCAACGAGGCCGGCGCCAAGAAGGCCGGCTTCCAGGTCGTGCTGAAGGAAGGCTATTCCGCCACCGCGCCCGATCTCTCGGCGCTGGTGACCAAGCTGAAGCGCGCGCGGCCCGACGTGATCTTCCACACCGGCTACAATCCGGACATCACGCTGTTCGGCCGCCAGGCCCGCGAGCAGGGCCTGAAATTCGGCGCGCTGGTCGGCCACGGCGCCGGCTACGGCGTCTATGAGAAGCTGAAGGAAGGCCTCGGCGCCGACGTCAACTACGTCTTCAACACCGATCCGATCTCGATCTGGCTCGCCAACCAGAAGAGCATGGATGCGAAACTGCCGCCGGTCATCAAGATGGTCGGCGAGGAGTTCGACAAGGTGAAGCCGGGCGTCGCCATCCGCTCCGCCCATGTCGGCATGGCCGCCTCCAACACCTATGTGTTCCTCACCGAGGTGCTGCCGCGCGCCATCAAGAAATACGGCGGCGTCGATCCCGACGCGCTGCGCAAGGCCGCGCTGGACGTCGACATCCCCGAAGGCGGCACCATGCTCGGCTTCGGCGTGAAGTTCTTCGGCGAGGGCACGCAGATGTCCGGCCAGAACGAGCGCTCTTATCCCGGTGGTGCTGCAGTACATCGACGACAAGTCGTATGTGGTGTGGCCGAAGAGCCAGGCGGTGCGCGAAGCCGTGCTGCCGCTGCCGAAGGGAACGACGTTCAGCAACCAATAAGAAAACGCCCATAGCAACGGAGGGACCGCGGTGCTGGCGGTGAACGGTCTGGTGAAGCGTTTTGGCGGCTTCACCGCGGTCAACAATGTGTCGTTCAAGGTCGAGCAGGGCGAAATTCTCGGCCTGATCGGCCCGAACGGCTCCGGCAAGAGCACGATCTTCAACATGCTGTCGGGCACGCTGGCGCCGACGGCAGGCTCGATCAATTTCGACGGGCATGAGATCGCGGGTTCCGCGCCGTATCGCATCATCAACGGCGGCATCGGCCGCACCTTCCAGATTCCGCGGCCGTTCCGCCGCCTGACCATCTTCGAGAATGTCGCGCTCGCCGGCTTCTACGGCCAGGGCCGCCACAGCCGCAAGCAGGCGGACGAGGCGGCCGAGAAGGCGCTCGCGCTGGTCGGCCTGCCGACCGATCGCCACGCCAGCGTCGATGGCCTTGGCGCTGCCGGCCTGAAGAAGCTCGAGCTCGCCAAGGCGCTCGCGACCGCAGCCAAAACTGCTGCTCGCCGACGAAAGCCTCGGCGGTCTCGACGAGCACGAGATGGAGCAGGCCGCCGACATGCTGCGCAACATCCGCGACGAGCTCGGCATCACCATCATCTGGGTCGAGCACATCATGGGCGTGCTGATGCGCGTGGTCGACCGCGTCATGGTGCTCGACCATGGCGAGAAGATTTCGGAAGGCCTGCCGGCGGCGGTGGCCGCCGACCCGCGCGTGATCGAGGTCTATCTCGGCAGCGATTCCGACGCGACGCTGGCGGCGGCCTCCGAAGCGCGCCGCCGGGCAGGGGTCTGAGACATGCTCCAGCTCAGGGCGGTCGACGCGGGTTACGGCACGTTCCAGGCGCTGTTCGGCGTCAACCTCGAGGTCAACGCCGGCGAAGCGGTCGGCGTGATCGGCCCCAACGGCGCCGGCAAGACCACGCTGATGCGCGTGATCTCCGGCCTGATCCGCCCGACCAAGGGCGCGATCGCGATGGAAGGCACCGACGTGCTGGCGACGCCGGCGCACAGGATCGTCAGCCTCGGCATCGCGCATGTGCCGGAAAACCGCCGGCTGTTTCCGCGGCTGACCGTCGACGACAATCTCAAGATGGGCGCCTACATGCCGGGCGCGCGCGCCAGATATGCCGAGCGGCTGGAATTCGTGTTCGACCTGTTTCCGCGCATGAAGGAACGCCGCCACCAGATGGCCGGCACCATGTCCGGCGGCGAGCAGCAGATGTGCGCGATCGGCCGCGCGCTGATGAGCGACCCGAAACTGCTGCTGCTCGACGAGCCGTCGGCGGGCCTCGCGCCGGTCGTGGTGCAGCAGGTGTTCGAGCTGGTGAAGCGCATCCGCGCCTCGGGGCTGACCGTGCTGATCGTCGAGCAGAACGTGCAGCAGGTGCTGAAGGTGGTCGACCGCGCCTATCTGCTGGAAGCCGGCAGCATCCGCGCCTCCGGCACCTCGGCGGAGATGATGAAGACCGACACCATCAAGCAGGCTTATCTCGGGGTCTAGGGTTCAGAAGCGATGCAGCACTTCCTCGACATCTTCGACATCTACCTGCTGGAGGCCGTGATCAACGGCATCCTGCTCGGCGGCGTGCTGGCGCTGCTGGCGCTCGGGCTCAATCTGATCTTCGGCGTCATCGACGTCACCTGGATCTGCTACGCCGAGCTCGTGATGATCGGCATGTACGGCATGTACTACATGGTGCAGGTGTTCGGCCTGCCGTACTGGGCCGCCGCGCCGTTCGCCATCATGCTGGTGGCGGCGCTCGGCGCGGCGCTGCACTACTTCGTCATCGCGCCGCTATTGACCGCGCCGCCGATCAACCAGCTGCTCGCCACCGGCGGCGTGCTGTTCATCCTGCAGAGCTTTGCCACCGTCGCCTTCGGCATCGACTTCCGCAATCTCGGCATCCGCCTGCCGGTGCTGGCGTTCGGCGAGATGCACTTCAGCTATTCGCGGCTATTGTCCTTTGTGGCGGCGCTGATCGGCATGATCGTGGTCTACCTCTTCATGACGCGCACCTTCACCGGCACCGCGATCCGCGCCATCGCGCAGGACCGCCAGATCATGTCGCTGATGGGCGTCGACACCAAGCGCATCTATCTCATCACCTCGGCGCTCGGCGGCGCGCTCGCCGGCCTCGCGGCGTGTCTCCTGGTGCTGCAATATGACGTGCATCCCTTCGTCGGCCTGTCCTTCGGCCCGATCACCTTCCTGATCTGCGTGCTCGGCGGCCTCGGCAATTTCTTCGGCGGCTTCATCGCAGCCTTCGTGTTCGCGGAGATCATCTCGCTCGGCGGCCTGTTCTCCGATCTCGAATGGGGCTACGTGCTCGCCTTCGCCTTCTTCATCGTCATGATGTTCATCCGGCCCGCGGGCCTTTTCGCGAGGCGCTCGTGAACTTTCGCTATGCCGGATGGGCCATCGGCCTCGTTGCGCTGATCGCGCTGCCCTTTGTCTATCGCGATCCCTATCACCTGCATTTGCTGGTGCTGATCCTGATCTGGTCGTTCGCCTACACCTCGTGGTCGATCATGGGCCGCTTCAACCTGGTCTCGCTCGGTCATGGCGGCTTCATGGGCGTCGGCGCCTACGTCACCGCGCTGCTGTGGAATCACCTCGGCGTGTCGCCCTGGATCGGCATCCCCATCAGCATGGTCGTGGCCGGTGCGCTTGCGCTGGTCGTCGCCTATCCCTGTTTCCGCTTCCGCATCACCGGGCATTATTTCGTGCTGGTGACGCTGGCGCTGTCCGGCATCGTGCTGCAGGTCATCACCGCGACGCGCGACTGGACCGGCGGCTCGCTCGGCTACACGCCGAACCGCGCCCGCAGCGGCCAGGGTTTCTGGGCGCTGCAGTTCGACGACAAGATCACGTGGTACCTGATCGCGCTCGGCATCTGGGTCGTCGGCCTCATCATCTGGCGCGCGGTCGACCGCAGCATGATCCGCTACGCCATGGAGGCGATCTCGGAGGACGAGGACGCCGCCGCTGCCGCCGGCGTCAACGTCACCGCGGAGAAGCTGAAGATCACGCTGATCTCGGCGCTGATGACCGCGCTCGCGGGCGCCATCTACTGCCAGTACCAGATGTTCATCTCGCCGGACACGGTGAGCGGCATCGCGGTGTCGCTGCAGATGGTGTTCGCCGTCATCGTCGGCGGGCTCTATGTCTCGCTTGGGCCGACGGTCGGCGCCGTCATCACCATCCTGCTGGCGGAGACGCTCCGCATCGGCTTCGGCACCAAGGCCGTCGGCTGGGACAACCTCGTCTACGGCGTGCTGCTGGTGCTGTTCATCATCTTCCTGCCCAAGGGCATTCTGGGCAGCATTTTCGAGAAGCTGAAGTTTCGGAAGGCGTAGCTCTTATCCCTCAACGAACGCCAGCAGCACGCCGTTGGCCGCGGCCGGCGGCACCACCACGGCGCCGCTGCTCGCGACGGCCTTTGCCGCCGATCGCGCTCTTCGCCGCAGCGAGATCGCTCACCACCAGCTCAAGCCCCGCGCCGGCGCGGTCGGGCAGGGTGCTGACATCGACGCCGGGATATCGCTTCCCCAGCGCCTCGCGGCTGAGGAACGCGAAATCGGCGCGTCCAAATCCCGTCGGCACCGTGGCCGACCCATCCGCGCCCGCCGCGCACGTCGCCCGCGATCATCTTGGCCAGATGCTTTGCGTCTTCCTCCGCCTTTGGCGTCACGATGAACACTGTCCGATACTCTTCGCGGTGTTGGCGTGCTTCTGCAGTTCGGGAATCCACACCGTCTCGCGCGTCTTGTGCTGGCAGGCGAACAGCCGCACGCCGCCGGGGGCTTCCTTGACCGGCCACTGGAAGGTGGCGAATTTCGCCGCCGCCTTGCGCCCGTCGGGCATGGTCACCGGCCGCTCGAAATCGGTCGGGCCGATCGCTTCATAGCCCATGGTGCGCAGCTCGGCCGCGCCCGCTGCCGCACTCGGCGTCGTGAAGGCGACGCGCTCGATGCCGCCGCCGGTCTGGTCGAGATAGGCGCGGGTCGGCGCGTTGTGCTCGGTCGCTTGCAGCACGCCGAGCAGCTCCATGTAGTCCTCGCCCAGCATGATCGTATAGTTGCCGGTGCCCATATGCGCGCTGTGGGTGCCGCGCGGCGAGATGGTGAAGCCGAGCTGCTTCCAGTTGGCGGCCGCCGCGTCGAGGTCTTTCACCGCGACGACGGCATGATCGATTCCGGCGATGCTCTTGATGGTCACGCTGTCTCTCTATTGTCAGGATGGGTTGAGCCCCCGCTCAACCCATCCTACGATTGGCCCCGGAGGAAGTCTAATGCAGCCTGAAACACCCCGCATGCCGGAGTCGCTGTGGGCCGCGGTGACGCCGCCGGGGCCCGAGCTGCCGCGGCTGGAGGGCAGTGCTGCAGGCCGACGTCGTCATCATCGGCGCGGGCTTTACCGGGCTCTCCACCGCGCTGCACCTGCGCGAGGCCGGCATCGATGTCGCCATCGTCGAGGCCGCCGAGCCCGGCTTTGGCGGCTCGGGCCGCAACAACGGCCAGGTGATCCCGACGCTGACGCGGCCCGATCCGGAAGACATTGTCAGAAAGCACGGCGCCAGCCGGCGAGCGCTTTGTCGCGCTGCTGCGCGATTGCGCTTCCACCTTGTTCGATGTCGCACGACGCTACCAGATCCAGGCCGAGCAGGAGCAGGCCGGCTGGATCCAGCCGGTGCATTCGCCCGGCCGCATGGCGATCGCCGAGCGGCGGGTGCGGCAATGGTCCAAGGTCGGCGCCGCACGTCGAAATTCTGTCGCGCGAGGAAATCGCGAAGATGCTCGGCTCGGACGCCTGGTTCGGCGGCTTCTGGAACAGGACCGGCGGCCACATCAATCCGCTCGCGCTGTCGCGCGGGCTGGCGCGCGCCGCGCTCGATCGCGGGGCGCGCATCTTTGCGCGCTCGCCGGCCTCGCGCTTCGAGCAAAGAGGCGACCGCTGGATCGTGACGACGCCGCACGGCGAGATCAGCGGCCGCGCGCTGATCCTCGCCACCAACGCCTATACCGGCGAGTTCGAAAAGCAGCTCGCGCCCGACATCGCCCGCGAGGTGATGCCGGTGCGCTCCTGGCAGATGGCCACCGCGCCGCTGTCGGATGAAGCGCGGAAAACCGTCATCCCCGGCCGGCAGGCGATGTCCGATACCCATGGCGAGCTCTATTTCGCGCGCTACGACGCGCGCAACCGCCTCGTCACCGGCGGCGCGATGATGGGCACCGACACGGCCCAGCTCAAGGCCGCGGTCGGCGCGCGCCTGCAAAAACTGTGGCCGCAGATCGGCGAGGTCAAATTCGACTATGTCTGGAACGGCTATGTCGGCATGACCACCGATTTCCTGCCGCGCATCCACCGGCTCGGTCCCAACGCCTTTGCCTGGGCCGGCTGCAACGGCCGCGCGGTGGCGCTGTCGATCGCGATCGGGCGGGAGCTGGCGAAGGCGGCGCAAGGCGTCGCCGAGCACGATCTCGCCTTGCCGTTCAGCGAGCCCGTCCCTTATGTCGCGCATGGGCTGCTGCGCCGTCTCGCGCCGCTGATGCTGATGGTCTATCGTCGCCGCGACGCGGCGGAACTCCCGGAGAAACCATCGGGCCCGCCCCAACCGGAGCATTTCGTCGCATGGGCAAGCAATCTCAGAAATCGCTGGCGGACCAGCTAAAGCCCTTCGTCGCGCCGTTCCGTTTTGACGGTACAGACGACTTTCATCTCAGGTCGCACAAGACCGCCGAGAAGGGCGGCATCGACAAGGACAAGGGCGAGAAAATCATCGAGGCCAACCGCAAGCGGCTCGCTGACTTCCAGGAAAAGCTGTACGCCCAGGATCGCTGGTCGCTGCTGCTGATCTTCCAGGGCATGGACGCCGCCGGCAAGGACTCCGCCATCAAGAGCGTGTTCGACGGCGTCAATCCGCAGGGCTGCGAGGTCACTTCGTTCAAGCAGCCGTCGTCGAAGGAGCTCGATCACGATTTCCTGTGGCGCGCCATGATCGCGCTGCCCGAGCGCGGCCGCATCGGCATCTTCAACCGCTCGCTATTACGAGGAGTGCCTCGTGACGCGGGTGCATCCGGAAATCCTGCCGAGGCAGAAGATGCCGCCGACGCTGATCACCAAGAAGATCTGGCGCGAGCGCTTCGAGGACATTACGGCCGTCGAGCGCTACCTCGCGCGCAACGGCATCGTGATCCTGAAGTTCTTTCTCAACGTGTCGCAGGCAGGAGCAACGCGAGCGCTTTCTCGACCGGCTGGAGCAGCCGGCGAAGAACTGGAAATTCATCGATGGGCGACATCGCCGAGCGCGCGCTGTGGCCGAAATATCATGGCCGCCTATCAGGACATGATCCGGCACAGCTCGCGACGCGTCACGCACCGTGGCACGTCGTGCCTGCCGACCACAAATGGTTCGCCCGCGTCGTGATCGGCTCGACCATCGTCTCTGCGCTCGACAAGCTCGACCTGCATTTCCCGAAGGTCGACAAGGACGATCGCAGCGAGTTCAAGCAGGTGCGCCAGGCGCTGCTGGATGAGAACAAGAAGGCCGCCGCGGCGGCCGCGAAAAAGAAGAAGTAGGGTGGGAGAAAACCTGTGAAAATTGTTCGTTGTCTGGCCGCGATCGTCGTCGGCGCGTTCGCCGCAATGTCGTCGGCGCAGGCGGAGGATTATCCGTCCAAACTCGTGCGCATCATCGTGCCGCAAACCGCAGGCGGCGGCACCGATACCTTTGCGCGCGCGATCGGCCAGAAACTCAGCGAACGCTGGGGCCAGCCGGTGGTGATTGAAAACAAGGCGGGGGCGGGCGGCGTGGTCGGCACTGACTATGTCGCGAAGGCGCCGGCGGACGGTTACACCCTGCTCGTCACCTATGAAGGCTCGCAGGCGATCAACCAAAGCCTCTATGAAAAACTGCCGTTCAACTCGCTCAGGGATTTCGAGCCGGTGGCGACCATCGCGGTGACGCCATTTCTTCTGATCGTCGGCCCGCGCGTCGAGGCCAAATCGCTCAAGGAGTTCATCGCTTATGCCAAGGCCAATCCCGGCAAGATGACCTATGGCTCGGCCGGCAACGGCTCGGTCAATCATCTGCTCGGCGAGATGCTGAAAACCGAGGCCGACATCAAGCTGGTGCATGTCCCCTACAAGGGCGCGCCCGCGGCGATCGGCGACGTCATGGGCGGCCATATCGATGCGGCCTTTGCCAGCATGCCCTCGGTGATCTCGAGCGTGCAGAGCGGCGTCGTGCGTGCATTGGCGGTCAGCAGCGCCAAACGCGTGGCCGCCGCACCTGACGTACCCAGCATCGCCGAGTCAGGCTTTGCCGATTTCGACGTCAATCCGTGGTGGGGAATTCTGGCGCCCGCCGGCCTCGATCCCACAATCTCGAAAAAGATCAACACCGATGTCTCCGAGATATTGAAGACGCCGGACATGCAGGAGCTGCTCGCCAGGCAAGGCGCCACGCCGCTGATCATGTCCGCCAATGCGTTCAAAGGTCTTCTGGCGCGCGACATCGAGAAATGGCGCAAGGTCGTCAAAACCTCCGGCGCGACCGTCAATTAGGGCAGGTGAGGCAATCGCTGCGCCTGGCCTCCTCATTCATGTAGCTGACTCCCTGTTCATGTAGCTTACGTCGCTGTCAGAATCTGTCACCTTAGTCATTTGAAGTCGAAGCGCTGTTTCGCTTTCCTGATCTCCCTTCAAGCGGCGGAATCCGCCGCAGTTCAATGGAGGGACGGATGAACCACAGGCTTCGCACTTGTCTCATTGCAGGTTTGGCTGGCGCGATGGTTGCTCTCTCACCGCCCGCGCTCGCGCGCGGCGGGGGCGGGCATGGCGGCGGCGGACATGGCGGCGGCTTTGGCGGCGGTCATGGCGGCTGGGGAGGCGGCGGCATGCATGCCATGGGCGGGGGCATGCATTTTGGCGGCATGGGCGGCGCACGCTTTGGCGGCTCACGTGTCGCGGCCATGCCGCGGGCGGCGTTCGCACCGCGCTTCGCGCACACCGCGTTTCACCGCCCGTTCTTCCACCATCGCTTCCATCACCGCCGCTTTGCCTTCGTCGGCGCGCCCTACCTCTATGCCGGCGACGATGACGGCTGTTGGCGCAGGGTGTGGGGGGCTTACGGACCGCACTGGGTCAACGTCTGCGCGAGCTACGGCTACTACGGGTACTGATACAGGCCGACGCCGCGTTTGGTGAACGTCACCGGCGTTTCCCGTCGGGTGGTGCCGGAGCGCCGGTGACGGTCATCACGCGCATGTGCGCGCGGCGTGGCGTGACCTTGGGCGTACAATGCGCCGCTCGCGGGAGACGTTCGGAGGCGTCATGACGGAAGCTCACCGCCGCATCCTGGTGGTCGAGGACGACGCGGAAGCCGCCGGTCAGCTCGCCGAAGAGCTGACCGACCAGCGGTTACCAGGTGGACCTGGCCGCGACCGGGAACGAAGCGCTGCGGCTCGGCTCGGTCGGCGACTATGCGGTGATTACCATCGACCGCATGCTGCCAGATGTCGACGGCATCACGGTGATGCGCCAGTTGCGCGAGGCCGGCGCGGCCGCGCCGTTCCTGATCATCAGCGCACTAGGCGAGGTCGACGAACGGGTACGCGGCCTCCGCGCCGGCGGCGACGACTATCTGGTCAAACCGTTCTCCTTTGTCGAGTTGCTCGCGCGCATCGAAGCGCTTGGCCGCCGCAGCGACGTCATCGCCAAGGAGACAATTTTGCGAGTCGGCGACCTCGCGATCGACCTGATCGACCGCACGGCCAGCCGGCGTGGCAACGAAATCGATCTGCTCCCCCGCGAATTCCAGTTGCTGGAGTATCTGGTGCGCAATGAAGGTCGCGTCATCTCGCGCGCCATGCTGCTCCAGCACGTCTGGGATCTACATTTCGATCCGTCGACCAACATAATCGACGTCTATGTCGGGCGCGTGCGCCGCAAGGTCGACGACCGCCAGGCCTATCCGCTGATCCACACCGTTCGCGGCGTCGGGTATTGCCTCCGTGCTCCTTGCTAAGACCCTGAAATCGTCGACGTTCAAGCTGGCGTTGATCGCGATCGGGGCGTTTGGCGTGATCGTGTCGGCCATCTTCAGCTATGTCTATCTGTCGACGTCGGCCTATGTGCGCGGCCGCTCCGACCGCGCAATCGTGACCGAGGCGGCAAATCTGCGCGACGCCTACGGGCAGGCGGGACGTGCCCGGCTGGCCGAATTGATCCGCCATCGCGCGGCCGACGCGGCCTTTGCCGGCCACGTCTATATTCTCGCCGATCCCGCGTCGACCGTGCTTGCCGGCAATCTGACGCAATGGCCGGAGGCGGCATCGGCATCCTCGGGATGGACGGAATTCCTCGCGTCGAGCGCCTCCGGCGACGCGACGGTGCGGCCACTGGTGCGGGCCATGCTGGAAACGTTGCCGGGCGGCGACCGACTGCTGGTCGGACGCGACATCAGCGACCTCGACAGTTTCGCCGCCCAGATCAGAACGGCCGTCATGGCGGTCGTCGCGCTGACCTTTGTGATGGCCGCTGTGGCGAGCATTCTGGTGACGCGACGGACCGTGGGACGGATCGAATCGATCAACGCCACCAGCGCCGCCATCATGGCGAGCGGACTGGACAAGCGAATTCCGCTGCGCGGGACCAACGACGAATGGGACCGCGTCGCGGAAAATCTCAACCTGATGCTGGACCGCATCGAAACCCTGATGGGCGAGGTGAAGCAGGTCAGCGACAATGTGGCGCACGACCTGCGCACGCCGCTGACGCGCATGCGCGGGCGGCTGGAAAAAGCCATTCACCGCCCGCGCGACAGCGCAGCCGACCAGGCGCTGCTCGGCGACACCATTGCCGATCTCGATTCCGTGCTGCGGATATTTTTGTCGATCACCCGGATTGCGCAGATCGAGACCCGGGTGCGAACGGCCGGGTTTCGCAGCGTGAACCTGGTCGAGATCGCCGGCGAAGTCGTCGAGTTGTACGATGCCGCGGCGGAAGAGGACGGCACGCGGCTGACCATGCGGGGGGAAGGGGAGGTGCTGGTCACCGGCGATCGCGACCTGATCTTCGATGCGGTGGCCAACGTCGTCGACAATGCGCTCAAGCACGGCCGTCCCGCAGGCGAGATCGTGGTCGTCAGCGAATACGCCGACGGCACTGCCGTGATCTCGGTGGCCGACAACGGGCCGGGAATTCCCGCCGACCATCACGAGCAGGTCTTCAAACGCTTCTACCGGCTGGAGCAGAGCCGCTATACTCCCGGAAACGGGCTCGGGCTTAGCCTGGTTGCCGCCATCGCCAGGCTCCATGGCGCCCGCATCGAGATGGTTGATAACGCGCCTGGTCTGGTATTCAAGCTCAGGTTCTCGCCGCCGACAGGGCGCTGAGGGCAATGAAAGAGGGCGGGGCCGAGAAATGGCCGACCTGAACATCCGCACCATGCGGGCCGAGGAGATCGCGCTCGCGGCCGATTGGGCCGCGGCCGAGGGATGGAATCCCGGTCTCGCCGACGCCGCCTGTTTTGCCACGGTCGATCCCGGCGGCTTCCTCATCGGCGAGCTCGATGGCGCGCCGGCGGCGACGATCTCCTGCGTCAATTACGACGATCACTTCGCCTTTCTCGGCTTCTACATCGTGCGTCCGGATTTGCGCGGCCGCGGGCTCGGCCTGCAGATCTGGAACGCAGCGATCGCGCATTCGCCTTCGCGCGTGATCGGCCTCGACGGCGTGGTGGCGCAGCAGGAGAACTACAAGAAGTCCGGCTTTCAGCTCGCCTACGCCAATATCCGCTATGGCGGCCGCGTCGCTGCTCCGCCGGCGCCCGAAGGCGTCATCGCGCTGCGCGACGTGCCTTTTGCGCTGGTGGAAGCGTCGGACGCCGCGGTGTTTCCCGCTCCACGCGCCGCATTCTTGCGAGGCTGGATCGGCACGTCAGGCCATACCGGTTGCGCGCTGCTGCGCGACGGTGCGCTGAGCGGCTGGGGCGTGATCCGGCCGTGCCGCACGGGACGCAAGATCGGCCCGCTGGTGGCCGGCGACCGCGCCACTGCCGAGGTGGTGTTGTCGGCATTGCTGGCGCAGGCCGGCGGCGGCGAGGTCTTTCTCGACGTTCCCGCCGTCAACCGCGAGGCGGTGGGCCTTGCCGAATCGCTCGGGCTCGCGCCGGTGTTCGAGACCGCGCGCATGTACACCGGCGCGATCCGGCCATTGCGGCTCGATCGGGTGTTCGGCGTGACCACGTTCGAGTTGGGGTAGGCCAGAGCATGATCCGGAAAAGTGTGAAGCGGTTTTCCCTGCGACAAACGCGTAGCGTTTGCGCGGAGATCATGCTCAAACAAAGAGCTAAAGCGCGGGGATGATTCATCCCAATCTCATCGCGCTTTAGTTCGAAGCGCGGACTAGGACGTGTACTCATAAATGCGCGACGACCGGTTTCGGGAGTAGAGCGGACATGCCCGAGAGCTGCGCGAACGTCGCCTTTTGACCCAGAGCGGACATCAAACCGATTAATGCCTGCGCCTTCGGAAAGTGCTAGACGGTACGCATCGGCTTGCGCAGCCTTCCGGAGGCATCGTGCGACGACGCGAGTTTCTCACACTTCTCTGCGGCACCGTGGCTTGGCCACTGATGGCGGATGCGCAGCAGAGAGACCGGTTGCGCAGGATTGGCGTATTGATGGGGCTTTCGCCGAACGACAAGGAGGCACAGCTTCGTGTCAGGGCTTTCGAATCCTCTTGGCCGGAGCTTGGGTGGATTGAAGGGCGCAATATTCACGTCGACTATCGTTGGGCCCCCGGTGATTTCGCGCTCATGCGGACCCAAGCTTCCGAGTTGGTAGCTATGGCGCCTGATGTCATCCTCGCCAATGGGACATCAGTCCTGACAGCATTGCGAGAAGCTACACAATCGATCCCGATAGTCTTCCTGGGAGTTTCGGACCCGGAGGGTGCCGGCATAGTCGCGAACCTAGCCCGACCTGGCGGCAACATGACCGGGTTCACGAATTTCGAGCCCGCAATCGGTGGAAAATGGCTTCAGATGCTCAAGGAAATCGCGCCGCACTTGACTCGTGTCGGCGTCATCAGGAATCCGGCTGCGCTGAAGAGAGTATTGCAGAGCATTGAAACCGAAGCTGCATCGATGGGAGCCGAGGTCATCGACTGTGGGGCAGGTGATGCTAGCGAGATCAACAGGGTTATCGGCGCTTTCGGCGGACAGCCAAACACTGGACTTATTGTACTGCCGGATCCGATCACGGTAGCTCACCGCGGGTTGATTATTGAAATGGCCGCCAAACAGCGCCACCCGGCAATCTATCCGTTCCGATCCTTCGCCGATAGCGGCGGCCTGCTGACTTACGGTGTCGATGTGCAAGATCAAGCGCGGCGGTCCGCCTTCTATATTGACCGCATTTTAAAGGGCGCCCGGCCGGGCGACCTGCCAGTGCAGGCGCCAACAAAGTTCGAGTTGGTCATAAATCTCAAGACTGCAAAGGTACTCGGTCTTGCCGTCCCCCAAACGCTGATCGCACGCGCCGACGAAGTGGTCGAATGAAATGGCCCAACGTCTGCTTCTGGCACTTAGCGGACACGCAGGCGTGTGCCTCCAACGTCCGCTTTCGAGCGGAAAGCGGACGTCGCTACGCCTGCATCGATACCAACGGATTTATGCGTACACGCCCTAACGCTGCTCGTTGTCCCGCTCCAGATAGCTGGTGTGAATGCTGACGGGATATCGCGACCCGTCGAAGACAATGCGGATTCGCGTATCGGACCGCCCGAAGCCGACCACCTTGGCGGTCGCGCTCTTGTTGCGGGGCATTCGCTGCCTTGCCCAATTGGCTCAATTTTACTCGTTCGCCTACTCGAAAGTATTCTTGTTCGGTTGACATCATTGTTGCCCGAATTTTGTTTTTCTCAATATGGCTCGGCCAAATGCCTGGACCTGTGAACCAGGTCACGTTTTTGAAAAATCACCTGCAGATACGCACTCCTCTCCAACATTAGTCGCCGCATCGTCGCGACGGTTCTTCATATGCGGCGACGGGCCGCGCTCCTATGAGATTGGTCGACAGTATGCTCACTAGTTGGTGAGTAGTTCGTGATTGTGTCTTTTTCGACACGAAGGTTCGATTTTACCGAAGCCGTGTGTCAAGACGATACAGCCTGCTTTCCGGGCAACGCCGATGCGTTCGGTGGAACCGTAATGGCAACGAGCACGGGCAGAAGCGCGCCGGTCTGCCGCAGATCGGGTTCCATTGCGGGCCGGCCGCGGGCAGGGGCGTATGACCTTTCCGGCACGACGGGCAAATCACTTCGAGTTTACGGAATCTTGTCAAGCCCCGAAATGAAAAATATTCTGCTTTACAGGAATTCCGATTTACGGTATATATCCGCCCAGCCCGCGCCTCCAGGAGGGGACGTTTCGCGTCGTCACGGATCGTTGGCGCGGGTTGCGATGGACGCTGCGGCGTCAGGCGGGCTTGCTTCCGCCGGACGAGACGCTCGCGGCGTACGGCGAAATCGTGTGGTCCTGGCGCCGCGACCCTGGCGTCAAGCCGGCGGTGAAGTCCCGCCGGCAACGGGGGCAAGAAAGGCCGCTCCCCGGGGAGAGCACGTATAAGCCGTAAAGCCATTGCGCGGGGAAGGCCGGGATGTCTCGGCTGTACCTGTCAAACCCGTGTGCGTTGCTTGCTTCTTTTGCACACGGTGCTGCGGGCGCAGTCGGCGCCCGGCTTTCCCTGCGCCCTCTGTCGAGAGAGGGACAACGAGATTGCAAGAACTCGGACAGAAACGTGTCGCGGGAATGAGACGCATGTCCTCGACTGTCGTCGCCCGGCGTAGGCCGGGGACCCAGTACGCCGCGGCGGAGAGTGCGCTTGCGTAGCGGACGGTGGTTGGCTTTCCCTGCAACAACTGACCACCGTGGTTATGGCGCGGCCCGTGCCAAGTTCGCGCAGCGGGGCGACGAGCCATCCCAAAAGGTCACCCCTCCTGACCATCTTTTGGCATTGCGGCCATTGGCATTTCTCGTCTAGAACGGCCGGGTTCGGGGTGCGTGGCAACGAACCGTCAACGGTTTTGCCCGAGGCTTCCCCGATCATAGGGTTAGGCAATGCTGATTCGCGGCGAAAATGGCGGGATTTTGGGTGGGGCGGCTGGTGCCGTCCGCGCGCCCGCGATTCCGGCTGCGTCCCTGCCCACCCTCCTTATTGGCGGGCTTCTGCTTCTTATCGGCCCCTGAGGGCCGTCTGGGCGGTTTGCGCCTGGGCACTCAGGGGTTCGCGTGAGTAACGGAAAAACCCTTCAGCGCTCGGAAAGACCAGCGCACCACCCAAAAGGAATTTGCAGATGACCACCGCCAACAAGTCCGAAAAGGACCGCGTAATCATTTTCGACACCACCTTGCGTGACGGCGAGCAATGCCCGGGCGCAACCATGACCTTCGAGGAGAAGATCGAGGTCGCCGAGATGCTCGACGACATGGGCGTCGACGTCATCGAGGCCGGCTTCCCCATCACCTCGGAAGGCGACTTCCAGGCGGTCAGCGAAATCGCCCGCCGCTCCAAGAACGCCGTGATCGCGGGCCTGTCCCGCGCCAATCCGAAAGACATCGACCGCTGTGCCGAGGCCGTGAAGTTCGCCAAGCGCGGTCGCGTCCACACCGTGATCGCGACCTCGCCCCTGCACATGCGCGTCAAGCTGAACATGACGCCCGAGCAGGTGCTCGCCCTCTCGATCGCCAACGTCACTCGCGCCCGCAACCAGATCGACGACGTCGAATGGTCGGCCGAAGACGCCACCCGCAGCGAGATGGATTATCTCTGCCGCATCGTCGAGGCCGTCATCAAGGCCGGCGCCACCACGGTGAACATCCCCGACACCGTCGGCTACACCACGCCCGAGGAATACGCCCACTTCATGCGGACGCTGATCGAGCGCGTGCCGAATTCCGACAAGGCCGTGTTCTCGGTTCACTGCCACAACGACCTCGGCATGGCGGTGGCGAATTCGCTGGCCGGCATCTCCGGCGGCGCGCGTCAGATCGAGTGCACCGTCAACGGCATCGGCGAGCGGGCGGGCAACGCCGCGCTGGAAGAAGTCGTGATGGCGATGAACGTTCGCAACGACAAATTCCCGTGGTGGAACAAGATCGACACCACCAGGCTGACCGCGGCCTCGAAGCTGGTGTCGGCGGCGACCTCGTTCCCGGTGCAGTACAACAAGGCGATCGTCGGCCGCAACGCGTTCGCGCACGAAAGCGGCATCCATCAGGACGGCGTGCTGAAGGACGCTTCGACCTACGAGATCATGAAGCCGGAAATGGTCGGCGTGAAGCAGTCCTCGCTGGTGCTCGGCAAGCACTCCGGCCGCCATGCCTTCGTGCACAGGCTGGAGGAGATGGGCTACAAGCTCGGCGCCAACCAGATCGAGGACGCCTTTGTGCGGATGAAGGCGCTCGCCGACCGCAAGAAGGACATCTACGACGAGGACATCGAGGCGCTGGTCGACGAGGAGATGGCGGCCTCGCACGACCGCATCAAGCTGACCTCGCTGACCGTGATCGCCGGCACCCACGGCCCGCAGCGCGCCACCATGAAGCTCGACGTCGACGGCCAGATCCGGATCGAGGAAGCCGAAGGCAACGGTCCGGTCGACGCGGTGTTCAACTGCATCAAGCGCCTGGTGCCGCATGAGGCCAAGCTCGAGCTGTACCAGGTGCACGCGGTCACCGAAGGCACCGACGCGCAAGCCGAAGTGTCGGTCCGTCTCGCCCATGAGGGCCGTTCGATGACGGCGCGCGCGGCGGATCCGGATACGCTGGTCGCCTCGGCAAAGGCCTATCTCGGCGCGCTGAACAAGATCGTCATGAAGCGCCAGCGCGACACGACGAGCACGGCGGCAGCGGGCTGAGTTGCTCGCCCGGAAGGCAGTTCTCAACGCGGCGCTTCGGCGCCGCGTTTTGCATTGGAGGGCAGGGGTACTTGTTCTTTTGCGTATTGGAACGAATTCAAGGAAGCGCCGCGAATTTTGGAATCATTTCCCACTCCGTTGCCCCATCAACGCGCAATTTGAGATTTCTCGCGCAGCCTTCGAGGGTAACGTAATGACAAAATGTCGCATATTGCAGCGCAACAATGCGCGCGAATGGGGCCCTGCTAACGGGCAATGGCGCGGCTTATCGTTCGCCTGTAATGGTGTGCCAGGATAATTGCGGGGCCAAATCCCCAACGAGAAATCGGGAGGACTTTAATGCGGAAAATCCTGTTGGCGGCGGCCTCGATCGCAGCGCTTGCCTTTGCCGGACCGGCGGCGGCGCAGGCGCCGATCGTCATCAAGTTCAGCCACGTCGTGGCGACCAACACGCCGAAGGGTCTGGCGGCCGAAAAATTCAAGGAGCTCGCCGAGAAATACACCGGCGGCAAGGTGAAGGTCGAGGTCTATCCGAACTCGCAGCTCTACAAGGACAAGGAAGAGCTGGAAGCGCTGCAGCTCGGCGCGGTGCAGATGCTGGCGCCGTCGAACTCGAAGTTCGGACCGATCGGCGTCAAGGAATTCGAGGTGTTCGATCTTCCCTACATCCTTCCCGATCTCGCGACGCTTGCGCAAGGTCACCGACGGCCCGCTCGGCACGAAGCTGCTGAAGCTGCTCGAGCCAAGGGCATGATCGGTCTTGCCTACTGGGACAACGGCTTCAAGCAGATGAGCGCCAACAAGAAGCTGGTCACGCCGGCCGACTACGCGGCGTGAAGTTCCGCATCCAGTCGTCGAAGGTGCTGGAAGCGCAGTTCCGCTCGCTCGGCGCGGTGCCGCAGGTGATGGCGATTCTCGGAAGTCTATCAGGCGCTGCAGACCGGCGTCGTCGATGGCCAGGAAAACACCTGGTCGAACATCTATACCCAGAAGATGCACGAGGTGCAGAAGTACATCACCGAGACCAACCACGGCTATATCGGCTACGTCGTGGTCGTGAACAAGAAGTTCTGGGACGACCTGCCGGCCGACATCCGCGCGCAGTGCGAGAAGGCGATGAAGGAAGCCACCGCCTACGGCAACGCGCCAGTCGGCGAAGGAAAACGAGGACGCGCTCGCCGAGATCAAGAAGAGCGGCAAGAGCGAGATCATCAAGCTGACGCCGGAGCAGGACGCCGCGATGCGCAAGGCGATGGAGCCGGTCTACAAGGACGTCGCCGGCCGCGTCGGCCAGCCGCTGATCGACGAGTTTCTGAAGGAGACCAACGGCGCGACGAACTGAGACGGAATTGCGGCGAGTCGGGCTTCCGCGCTCAGGCACGTGAAGCCCTTCGTCATGTCCGGGCAGCGGAAGCGTGTCCGCCAAGGTCCGGGCATTCACGCTTGTGGATCGGCCTGACGACTGGGATAGAGTGGGAGCACATTGATACTGCTGCGCATCCTCGACCGGCTTGAGGAGATCCTGATCGCGACGCTGATGGCGCTTGGCGACCACCATCATCTTCATCGCCGTGGTGCACCGCTATCTGCTCGGCATTCCCTTCCTGTTTCCGATCCTGTTCCCGATCAACCTGTCCTGGGCGCAGGAGCTGTGCATCTACATGTTCGTCTGGGTGGCGAAGTTCGGCGCCGCCTACGGCGTGCGCACCGGCATCCATGTCGGCGTCGACGTCGTGGTCAACCAGGTCAAGCCGCCCTGGAGAAATGCGGTCGTGATGTTCGGCCTGCTCTGCGGCGCCTTCTTCACCGCCGTGATCGGCACCATGGGCGCGAAGTTCGTCTACGGCCTCTACTTCACCGACCAGGTATCGCCCGACCTCGAGATACCGAGCTGGTTCGTCTATCTCTGCATCCCGCTCGGCTCCTATCTGATGTGCTTCCGCTTCCTGCAGGTCGCCTGGAATTACTTCTTCACCGGCGAGCTGCCGCATCACGACCACGCCCATGTCGAGGGCGTCGACGTCGACGAACCCGGGATTGGCGCTGCGGAGGTGACGCGATGACCTCGCTCATCATCTTCGGCCTGCTGATCCTGCTGATGCTCACGGGCATGCCGATCTCGATCGCGCTCGGCCTGACGGTGCTCACCTTCATCTACACGATGACCAACGTGCCGACCGAGTCGGTGGCGCTGAAGCTGTTCACCGGCATCGACAATTTCGAGATCATGGCGATCCCGTTCTTCATCCTCGCCGGCAACTTCCTGACCCATGGCGGCGTCGCCAGACGCATGATCAATTTTGCGACCTCGATGGTCGGGCCACTGGTATGGCGGGCTGGGGCTGGCCGGCGTGATGGCCTGCGCGCTGTTCGCCGCCGTCTCCGGTTCCTCGCCCGCCACCGTGATCGCGATCGGCTCGATCATGATGCCGGCGATGGTGAAGCAGGGCTTTCCGAAGCGCTTCGGCGCCGGCGTCATCACCACCTCGGGCGCGCTCGGCATCCTGATTCCGCCGTCGATCGTGATGGTGATCTATTGCGTGGCGACCGGCGGCAGCGTCGCGCTCGATCCGGCCGGCCATCGCGTCTCGTCGGCCTCGGTCGGGCAGATGTTCATCGCCGGCGTCATTCCCGGCCTGATGCTGGCGACGCTGCTTGGCCTGACCACTTTCTACCGCGCCTGGCGCAACGACTATCCGCGCATGCCGAAGGCGAGCTGGGCCGAGCGCATTCGTCGCGTTCCGCAAATGCATGTGGGGACTGCTGCTGATCCTGATCGTGCTCGGCGGCATCTATGCCGGCATCTTCACGCCGACCGAGGCGGCCGCGATCAGCGCGGTCTATGCCTTCGTCATCGCGGTGTTCGTCTATCGCGACATGTCGCTGAAGGATGTGCCGCGAGTGCTGCTCGGCTCCGCCAACATGAGCGCGATGATCCTCTACATCATCACCAATGCGGTGCTGTTCTCCTTCCTGATGGCGAACGAGAACATTCCGCAGCAGATCGCGACGTGGATCACCTCGGTCGGCGTCGACTGGATCATCTTCCTCTTGATCGTCAACGTGCTCTTGCTGATCGCCGGCAATGTGATGGAAGCGTCCTCGATCGTGCTGATCATGGCGCCGATCCTGTTTCCGGTGGCGGTCAAGCTCGGCATCCATCCGGTGCATCTCGGCATCCTGATGGTGGTCAACATGGAGGTCGGCATGTGCCACCCGCCGGTCGGCCTCAACCTCTATGTCGCCTCCGGGATCGCCAAGATGGGCATCACGGAGCTGACCATCGCGGTGTGGCCGTGGCTGCTGACCATGCTGATCTTCCTCGGTATCGTCACCTATGTGCCGGAGCTGTCGCTGTGGCTGCCGCGCGTGCTCGGCATGTTGTAGATTTCGGCAAAGTTGCGGCGATTGCGAGCGGATCGCAATCGCAAGAAGCACATTACATCTTGGTAAGAGAGGGCGTTCTGTCCAATCGTTAAGTTGAATCCGGCGCGTCGCATGCCCATCCTCAGGCAACCTTTTTGGATGGAGGTTCGCATGAGGAATTTCTGGATCGCCGGCGTCGCCGCGCTCGCCATCGCCGGCTCGACCGCGGTTTATGCCCAGCATCATCACCGGCACTGGGGCCAGACGCGGATGGCGCCCGAGGATCGCGCCGCCTTCGTCGATGCGCGGATCGCCGCCGTCCATGCCGGGCTGAAGCTGAATGCGGACCAGGAGAAGCTGTGGCCGCCGGTCGAGACCGCGGTGCGCGAATTCGCCAAGCTGCGCATCGATCGCGCCAATGCGCGGATGAACGCGCCGGCAGACGCCACGCCGCGCGGATCCGGTGACGCGGCTGCGCGAGCGCGCCGACACCATGGCGACCTCGGCGGCCGCCATGAAGAAGATCGCCGATGCGGCCGACCCGCTCTACAAGACCCTCGACGAGGGCCAGAAGCGGCGGCTTGCCGTGCTGACCCGGATGGACGGGAATTTTGGCGGCTGGCACCACCGCATGATGGATCGCATGATGGACCGCGGTTCTGACCGCGACGGCGGCCCCGGCTCCCGCGGCTTCGACCGCGACCGTTACGACCGCGATGGCGGCCCGGACAGGGGCCGCGGCGAGCGGCTCTGACGGCGCTGGCGCTTCCTCCGGACAAATACGCGAAGCCGCTGGAATCCAGCGGCTTTTCGCCGTTCGGCACGCCTCGTAAAGGCCGGGAAAACTTGGGCCCCTTTGCTGGACAATGGGGGGTCGCTTTGCTAAACGACCCCCCTCGCGAAGGCTTTTCCGGGCCAGTTCCGGGCGCATAGCTCAGTTGGTAGAGCAGCTGACTCTTAATCAGCGGGTCCCAGGTTCGAGCCCTGGTGCGCCCACCAAGCTTTTCAACACAAGCTTTTCGAACATGTTGGCAAATGACGGCCGCACAGAAGGCGGACCGGTTTGCGATTTTGTTTTCTCGCTTCGTGCTTCAGCGCCGCTGCGTCGGCAAGCTGCACATCGCGACCGAGACAGTGCGCATCGATAAACGCTTAGACATCGCGAACGCTGTGGCCGGGCCGGTGAAGGTTGCGATCTGCGGCACCGTGGCGCCGGCGATCGTCAAGCGCACCACCGCGGTGCTTCGCAGATCGTGAAATGTCAGGTCGCTGATACCGGCACGGCCCGAGAGCTTGCCCCAGGACGACCTGAACCCGTCCCCGGTCTACAGGCGTCATGCAGTGGCCGCTGCGGCCGGCCGCCACGTAGCCTAATGGACCGGATCCAACACGACCACCGGTATCTCGCGCTCGGTCTTGAGCTGATAGTCGGCGTAGGGCGGCCAAAATTCGAGCGCCTTTTTCCAAAGTCGGAGGCGTTCCTCGCCCGCCGTTATCCTGGCCCGCGCGTTCACCTTCTTGGTCCCGACTTGTACCTCGACGTCGGGGTTCGCGAGAATATTTTGATACCAACCTGGGTGTTGGGGCGCGCCTCCCTTTGAGGCGATTACGAAGTAACTGCCGCCGTCCGTTCCGTAAAACAGCGGGAATATGAACTTGTTGCCAGACTTGCGACCGGTGGTGGTCAGCAGCAGCGCCGGCGCCGTGATCTCGCCTCGCTGGGGCAGGGTCACCTTGTACATGTGCCCGTCTGTTCCGCCGCTAGAAAGATAGCGGTTCGCGTGCTCGAGCATCCAGTCCGGCAGGTTCGGAGCGAGTTTCGCTTCAGCCATCTTGCTCTCCTTCAAATCTGCACGGAACATACCACCGGGCGTTGGATCGGCCAAATCCAAGAGCAAGCCCTGATATGCTACAGCGGCCTTTCTTCGTGGAGTGACGACATGCTGCTTGAGACACTTCTGCCACTGGGCAAGGTCGATCCCGGCCTTCGTGCGCCGGAAATGCCACTCGATCTCCATTCCATCGCCGCCGACGCGCGCCTGCTGGAAGAGATCGGCTACGACGGACTCGTGGTCGAGGAAACCAAGGACGATCCGTTCATCCTGCTGTCGCTGGCGGCCCAGACGACGCGCACCCTGAAGCTCGGCACGTCCGTCGCGATTGCCTTTCCCCGCAGTCCGACCGTGACCGCGATGAGCGCATGGACACTGCAGAAACTGTCCCGCGGCCGCTTTACGCTCGGCCTCGGCACGCAGGTGAAGGCCCATATCGAGCGACGTTTCGGCATGCCCTGGACACCGGCCGGGCCGTGGATGCGCGAGTATGTGAGCGCAGTTCGCGCGGTCTGGGATTGCTGGCAGAACGGCACGCCACTCGACGTCAGGGGACCGCATTACAACATCAATCTGATGGTGCCATTGTTCAATCCGGGCCCGATCGAGCATCCCGACATTCCCATTCACGTCGCGGCGGTGAACCAGGTGATGTGTCAGGTGGCGGGCGAAGTCGCCGAGGGCATCCGGCCGCATCCGGTATGTACGCCGTCCTACATCGAGAAGGTCATGCTGCCGGCGGTGCGGACGGGTGCGGTCAAGACGGGGCGGTCGCTGGATCGTTTCCAGGTCTGCATGAAGCCGCTGGTCGCGACGGCCGCCAACGAGGCGGAGCTGGAGCCCAAGGTGCGCGACGCGCGCGCGCGGATCGCCTTCTATGCCTCTACGCCGCAATATCGCGCCGCGTTCGACCATCTCGGTCTGGGCGATCTCGCGGACCGGCTGAAGCTGCTGTCGCGGGCGCAGCGCTGGGAGGAGATGCCTCAGCACATCAACGACGACGTCCTGCATACTTTCGTAACGATCGCCACCTACGACACGATCGGCCGCAAGCTCTGCGACCGCTATGGCGGCGTGGTCACTAATTGCGAATTCTCGATCGCGGTGAAGAACGACGCCGATCGCGAGCGCCTGCGCCAACTCGCCAGCGACATCCAGTCCGAAGGTGTCGCGCGCGCCCGGCGCACCATTCTCGGAATTGCAGCCTGACGGGGGCTCGCACGCACATCAACCGGAGACAATCGACATGAAACTCGGACGCCTCGGGGTATGGTACAGCACCGACAAACTCGACGGATCGCAGCTGCGCGATTTCGTGCGCACGGTCGAGAATAATGGCTACTCGGCCCTGTGGTACCCGGAATCGCGGGGCTACGAGTCGATGTCGCTGGCGGCCTGTCTGCTGTCGAGCAGCGAGAAGCTGACGATCGGCAGTTCGATCGCCAACATCTATGCACGCGATTCCTTCACCGCCCAGCGCGCCATGGTCTCGCTGAACGCGCTCTACGGCGGCCGGTTCATTCTCGGTCTCGGCGTCAGCCACATTCCGATGGTCGAAGGTCTACGCGGCCATCGCTACGACAAACCGCTGGCGGCGATGAGCGCCTATCTCGACGGCATCAACAAGTCCGCGCCACCAGGCGAACTGCCGCCGGTCGTGGTCGCAGCACTCGGACCGAAGATGCTGGCGCTGAGCGGTGCCAAGTCGCGTGGCGCTGTCCCATACAACGTGACGCCGCAGCACACGGCCCAGGCGGCCGCGATCCTCGGGCCTTCGAAGTGGCTCGCGGTGGAGCAGAAGGTGACGCTTGAGACCGATCCCGCGAAGGCGCGGGCGCTCGGACGCAAGGAACTGTCGCGCTACATGGTGCTGCCGAATTACCGCAACAGCTGGCTGCGTCAGGGCTTTACCGAGGCCGAGCTGGCCGACGGCGGCAGCGACCGGTTCATCGATGCGATGGTGCTGTGGGGCGACGCCGAGACGATCAGGCGCGGCCTGCGGGCGCACTTCACGGCCGGCGCCACGCATGTCTGTCTGCAGCCCGTCCACGCCGACGGCGATTTCGCCGCTCGCGACCGCATGCTGGCCGCGCTCGCCGATACCTGAGGCGCGTGTGTGTCGTCCTCAGAGCAGGTCGGCGACGGCGTTGCGGTAGCGGCGCATGGCATTGACATGGTCGCTCATGCTCCGGCCCGCCATGCGCTTGTGGTGATAGCCGCCAAAAGTGTTGTGCAGCGTGACATGCGTGACACCCGCCTTCTTCCAGAAGCTGATTTCCTCGCGCCAGTCCTTCTCTGTGCCAGTGCCGGTTGAGGTCCAGACTTCGAGACCAACCGAGGCCGGATCGCGTCCCTCGGCTTCCACCAGGCGGCGCAGTTTGTCGAATTCGGCAACCGCCTTGGGTCCCGGCGGCTCGGACAGCATCATCCAGCCGTCGCCCCACTTTGCGATCCGCTGCAGCGTCACGTCCATATGGCCGCCGAACCACAGCGGAATTTTACGGCTCGGCGGCCGGGGATTGATGCCGGCGTCCGGGAGGCGGTGCCACTTGCCCTCGAATGTAACGTAGGGATCGGCCCACAGCGCTTTCATCACCTGGACCTGTTCCTCGGACCGCTTGCCCCTGTTGTGGAAATTCTCGTTGAGGCCGACGAACTCCAGCTCGTTCCAGCCGACGCCGACGCCGAAGCGGAAACGGCCGCCGCTGAGCACGTCGAGACTGGCGGCCTGCTTGGCAACCAGCACCGTCTGACGCTGCGCGAGGATCAGCACCTGGGTGGAGAGCTCGACCTTTTTCGTGCAGGCAGCGATGAATCCGAACGCCACGAAGGGATCGTGGAACAGGCCAAGCCCACCCGCACGGCCGCTGGCGGGGTTCGCCGGGTTGCCGCCGAGCACGTGGTCCGCCAGCGTCAGGCCATCGTAGCCTTCGGCCTCGGCGAGCTCGGCGAATTCGCGCACGATCGGGCCATCGCCACCGATGTCGCCGAAGGGCAGGGCAAGTCCGAGATGCATGGTCGTTTCCTCACTTTGGCTGGTTGCTGGTTTCCCCCTAATCTATAGATTTCCACGACGTGTACCATGGCCTCGGCATCGACCGGCGCCAGCCAGGAGATTTGCGGTGATCAAGCTCGGATACAAGGCATCGGCGGAGCAGTTTGCGCCGGGCAAGTTGCTGGGCTTCTCGTGCCTTGCCGAGGAAGTCGGCTTCGATTCGGTCTTCATCAGCGACCACTTTCAGCCGTGGAAGCATGTCGACGGCCATGCACCCTTCTCGCTGACCTGGCTGGGCGCACTGGGCGCCAGAACGTCGCGCGTCGTCATAGGCACCAGCGTGCTGACGCCGACGTTCCGCTACCATCCGTCCATCGTCGCCCAGGCGTTCGGCACGATGGGCGCGATGTTTCCGGGACGCGTCGTGCTCGGCATCGGCACCGGCGAAGGGCTCAACGAAGTGCCTTCGACCGGCCAGCCCTGGCCGGAATTCAAGGAGCGCTTCGCTCGCCTGCGTGAATCCGTCACGCTGATACGCGCACTCTGGACGCAGGAGCGGGTCAGCTTCGAAGGCCAGTACTACAAAACCGACAAGGCGACGATCTACGACCGTCCCGACACGCCGGTGCCGATCTATGTCGCAGCCGCGGGTGCCCTGGTGGCGCGCTACGCCGGCCGCTCCGCGGAAGGGTTCATCTGCACCAGCGGCAAGAAGCCGGAGCTCTACACCGAGACGTTGTTGCCGAAGGTTGCCGAGGGAATTGCGGCGTCGGAGGATCCGTCGCGGTCCTACGATCGCATGATCGAGGTCAAGGTGTCGTTCGACACCGACAAGGCGCGTGCGCTCGAGGACACGCGCCACTGGGCGGCGCTGGCGCTGACGCCGGAGGAAAAGATGACGGTCGAGGATCCCGTCGAGATGCAGCGCCTCGCCGACGCGCTGCCGCTGGAGCGCGCCGCCAGTCGATGGATCGTGTCCAGTGACGCCGACGAGCATGTCGAGCGGATCGGTTACTATGTCGGTCTCGGTTTCCGGAATCTGGTGTTCCACGCGCCGGGACCGGACCAGGCGCGCTTCCTGAAGCTCTACGGCGAGCACGTGCTGCCGCGGCTGCGCAAGCGTTTCGATTGAGTGCGCGGGACCGGCCGATGCAGCGCAGCAACGCCGTCGAGATCCTCGCCGTCCCCGGCATTCCGCTGGTGCGCAAGGACGACGATCTCGTCGCCTTGATCGGCGAGGGGCTGGCGCGCGGCGGCATCGCGCCGCGTGACGGCGACGTCTTCGTGCTGACGCAGAAGATCGTGTCCAAGGCTGAAGGGCGCATGGTCGATCTCGCGACCGTCGAACCCTCGACTGAGGCGATCGAACTCGCCGGCAAAGTCCAGAAGGATCCGCGTCTCGTCGAACTGATCCTGTCGGAATCGGTGCGCGTCGTGCGGGCAAGGCCCGGCGTCTCTGATCGTCGAGCATCGGCTGGGCTTCGTGATGGCCAATGCGGGCATCGACCAATCCAATGTGGCCTCGCCCGATGAGCCCCAGCGAGCGCTGCTGCTGCCGGTCGATCCCGACGGCAGCGCGGCGATATTGAGCGAAGCGCCTGTCGGAAAGGTTCGGCGTGCCGGTCGCGGTGATCATCAGCGACAGCTTCGGCCGTGCCTGGCGGCGCGGTACCTGCGGTGTTGCGATTGGTGCCGCCGGCCTGCCGTCGCTGATGGATCTGCGTGGCTCGCCCGATCTGTTCGGCCGCGAGCTTCAGGTCAGCATCACCGGGCATGCGGACGAGATCGCCGCCGCAGCGTCGCTCGTGATGGGGCAGGGTGCCGAAGGCCAGCCTGTCGTGATCGTGCGCGGTCTGACATGGCGCGGTCCCGACAATGCTGCGTCCGAACTGGTGCGCCCGGCCGCCGAGGACATGTTCCGATGAGCAAACGACTTGTCGTGGCGCTGTCCGGCGGGGTCGGCGGCGCGAAACTGGCGCTCGGTCTCAGTCGCGTCTTGCCGGCCGACGAACTGCTCGTGGTCGCCAACACCGGCGACGATTTCGAGCATCTTGGACTGAGCATCTCGCCCGATATCGACACGCTGACCTACGCGCTCGCGGGCATCGACAATCCCGCCACCGGCTGGGGCCGGCGTGACGAGACGTGGTCGTTCATGGACAGCATCGGCGCGCTCGGCGGCGAGGACTGGTTTCGGCTCGGCGATCGCGATCTGGCGCTGCATGTCGAGCGCACCCGCCGCCTGCGCCTGGGGCAGACACTGTCCGAGGTGACATCAGACGTTTGCCGGCGTCTCGGCATCGGTGCGCGCGTGGTGCCGATGAGCGACGACCGCGTGCGGACCCGCGTGCGCAGCGATACGGGTTGGATCGACTTCCAGGACTATTTCGTGCGCCAGCAGTGCCGGCCGGTGGTTCATGAGCTGGCCTTCGAGGGCGTGACGCTCGCCCGGCCGCAGGCCGAGATCACGGCGGCGCTGAGTTCCGGCGACGTGCGCGCGGTGATCGTCTGTCCGTCCAATCCTTTCATCAGCGTCGAGCCGATTCTCGCGATCCCTGGCATGCGCGCTGCGATCAAGGCGAGTGGCGCACCGGTCGTTGCGGTGTCGCCGATCATCGGCGGGCAGGCCGTCAAGGGACCGACCGCGAAGATGATGCGCGAACTTGGCCTCGAGGCCAGTGCCGCCGGCGTCGCCGCACGCTACGGCGACCTGCTCGATGGTTATATCGTCGATCACGCCGACGCTGATGCGTGTCGGCAATGTCGACGCGCGGGTCACGATCGACAAGACCCTGATGAAGAGCCTGCAGGACCGGGAGACGCTGGCGCGCGTGACGCTCGACGCGGCGGACGCGCTGGCCTTGCGGCGATGAGTGACATCTGGGCGGTCATTCCGGTCAAGGAGTTCGATGGCGCCAAGGATCGGCTGTCAGGCCTGCTGTCACCGCAACAACGACGCGTTCTCGCCGAGACCATGTTGACCGACGTGCTCGACGGCCGTTGCCGGCTCCCGGCTGTCTCGCCGGGGTGATGATCGTCACGCTCGATCCGCATGCGACGGCTCTTGGCAAAAAGATCGGTGCGCGGATCGTGACCGAGGGGGCACGAGACGGACATACCGGCAGCGTGAACGCCGGCCGCCGCGTCCTTGCGGGCGAAGGGCGTCGGCGGCATGATCACGATGCCCGGCGACATTCCAGCGACCCGCGCCGGCGAGATAGACGCGGTGTTATCGGCGCATCTCGCCGCGCCCTCCTTCACGATTTCGCCGGCGCATGACGATCTCGGATCCAATGCCGTCGTCTGCTCGCCGCCGGAATTGGTGACGCTTCGCTTCGGCGACAACAGCTATTTCCCGCACCTCGACGCCGCGCGTCTGCACGGCATCGAGCCGACGGTGATCCGTCAGCCTGGCATCGCGATGGACATCGATCATCCGGTCGATCTGGCGCTTTTCCTGCGCCTGCCGCAATCAGCCGGTACGCGAACCCGCACGCTGCTCGACGAATTCGGCGTGCCCGCGCTCCTTGCAGAGCGGGGTATCGCTAACCGACCGCCGCCTTCCTGCGCGGCGGCGTCAGCACGACCGGCACCAGGTCGGCCGCGATCAGGGATGCCGCTCGACGCTCTTCCGGCACCGGCCGATAGAGCGTGTCGCGTTGCATCGGTTCGCGGCCGATCGAGCGGATGAGTGCTTCCATGTCGTGCGGCGGAAACTCCTGGCCGTGCTGGGTGCCGGCGGCGCGCGAGATGCTCTCGTTCATCAGCGTGCCACCGAGATCGTTGGCGCCGGACTTCAGGCAGATCGCGGCGCCTGCCGGCCCCATCTTCACCCAGGATGTCTGGATGTTCGGGATCAGCGGATGCAGCGCCAGCCGCGCGACGGAATGCATCAGCACGGCTTCGCGGAATGTCGGGCCGGAGCGCGCCGTGCCGTGACGGTACATCGGCGCTTCCATGTGGACGAAGGGAAGCGGTACGAACTCGGTGAAGCCACCGGTCTCAGTCTGCAAGTCGCGTAGCGCGAGGAGATGTTTCGCCCACGAGCTCGAAGTCTCGACGTGCCCGTACATGATGGTCGAGGTGGTGCGCAATCCCGCCCGGTGAGCCGCGCGCTGCACGTCGAGCCATTGGCCGGTGTCGATCTTGTCGGGGCAGATGATGGCGCGCACGTCGTCGTCGAGGATTTCTGCCGCCGTTCCGGGCAGCGTGCCGAGACCGGCTTCCTTCAGCTTCGCGAGGAATTCGTCGACCGTTAGTCCGAGCGTGGCCGCGCCTTGCGTCACCTCCAGCGCCGAGAAGGCGTGAATGTGCATCTTGGGGACGACCGACTTGATCGCCCGGCAGATCGCCTCATAGGTGGCGCCGGTGTAGTCGGGATGGATGCCGCCTTGCAGGCACACTTCCGTCGCCCCGCGGTCCCACGCCTCGATCGCGCGGCGCGTGATTTCCTCGATAGCGAGATCGTAAGGCGAGCCGCGCAGGTCCTCGTGGGTGCGGCCTTTCGAGAAAGCGCAGAACTTGCAGCGGAAGTGGCAGATGTTGGTGTAATTGATGTTGCGGTTCACGACGTATCGCACGACGTCGCCACTGACCGCGCGCCGCAGCGCGTCGGCGGCCTGCGTGACGTGCCGGTAGTCGGCGTCGCGCGCCGCGAACAGGCGCACGATGTCGCCCGAGGCCAGACGTTCGCCCGATGTGGCGCGATCGACGATTGCAGCGATGCCGGCGTCGACGCCGCGGGCGAGCACCAGAGGCGCCGGTGGTGGCCTGGTGTTGCCCGGCGCCCAGTCGTCGTCGCGCGCGAAGCCTTCGCTGTCGCTCATGCGCCGCACGCGGGTGGCGATGTCGGGTGCCAGCCACGCATCGGCGGCGCGCACATAGGCGGGGTAAATCGGCAGGCGGTTCACCAGCAGCTTGCCAGCCTGGGCACTCTTGCGGGCGAGTTCGGCGATGGCAGGCCACGCCGCCTCGGGGTTCACGTGATCGGGCGTGACCGGCGAGATGCCGCCCCAGTCGTTGAGCCCTGCGTCGATCAGCTTTTGATAGATTCCGGGCGACAGGTTTGGCGGCGCCTGGATGTTCATGTCGGGTCCGAGAACGAGACGCGCGGTCGCAATGGTCCACAGCAAATCGTCGAGATCGGGTTCCTCGGAATCGGCGAGCCTGGTGTCGGGTTTGGCCCGGAAGTTTTGAATGATGACTTCCTGGATATGACCATGGGCGGCATGCAGATCCCTGATCGCCTCCAGCGCGTCGATCCGCTCGTTGCGTGTCTCGCCGATGCCGATCAGGATGCCGGTCGTGAACGGAACCTTCAGTTCGCCGGCCAGACGCAGGGTTTCCAGCCTGACTGCGGGATGTTTGTCCGGAGAGCCGTAGTGAACGCTGCCCTGCCTGCACAGCCGCTCGCTGGTGGACTCCAGCATGATGCCCTGGCTGGCCGTCACGGCGCGCAGGCCGGCGATCTCCTCGCGCGTCATCACGCCGGGATTGGCATGCGGCAGCAATCCCGTCTCGCGCAGCACGAGCGCGCACATCGCGGTGAGATAGGAGATCGTGGTTTCGTGGCCTAGCGCCTTCAAGGCACTGCGCGCGGCCTGGTATCGCAGCTCAGGCTTGTCGCCCAGCGTGAACAGGGCTTCGGTACAACCTGCGGCCGCACCGGCGCGCGCGATGACGAGCACCTCGTCGGGAGAGAGATAGACAGGCTTGCCGGCGCGGGGCACCTGCGCGAACGTGCAGTAATGACAGACGTCGCGGCAGAGTTTGGTGAGAGGAATAAAGACCTTGCGCGAATAGGAAATCAGCCTGCCATGCGCGGAATCGCGTAAGGCCGCCGCTTCTGCTATCAATTCCGTCAGCGGCGCTTCGAACCGCTGCCGCGTCGCCTGTCTACCGGCCGCCGTCACAATTCGTCATCTCCGCCCGTAGAGGGTCGCATTTCCGGCGGGAGGCGCTTGCCGCCATCCGCTGGCGGCCACATGGTGTCGCATCGACGCCAGCAATGCAATGCAGGGAAGGACGCCACAATGCTGATCGGCTTCAACGCACCGACCGCCGGCCCCCTGTCGGCTGCGGATAACCTTGCGAAGATCGTGGTCGGCGCCGAGGCGATGGGATTCGACTATGCGACGTTCAGCGACCATGTGGTGATTCCGACCGCGATCGCGGCCGAATATCCCTACAGCGCCTCCGGGGAATTCCCCAGCGGCACCCGCGGCGAGCGGCACGAACAGCTGACGGAGATCGCCTGGATTGCCGCGAAAACGACGCGGCTGCGTCTTGTGACCTCCGTCATGGTGGTGCCGCACCGGCCGGCCGTGCTGACCGCCAAGATTCTCTCGACCATCGACATGCTGTCGGGGGGCCGGCTGACGCTTGGTATCGGTGCGGGCTGGATGCGCGAGGAGTTCGAGGCCATCGACGCACCGGATTTCGATGCGCGCGGGACCGTGACCGACGAATATGTGCGCGCCTTCGTGGAACTCTGGACAAAAGACTCGCCGAAGTTCGACGGCAAGCATGTCCGGTTCGCCAATATCGGTTTCGACCCGAAGCCCGTGCAAAAGCCGCATCCGCCGATCTGGGTCGGTGGCGAGAGCGGTCCGGCGCTGCGGCGCGCTGCCCGCATCGGCGATGCTTGGTATCCTATCGGGACCAATCCGCAAAATCCGCTCGACAGCCTGACGCGCTTCAAGGCCCAAGCGGTGCGCCTCCGCAAGATGACGGCGGAAGCGGGTCGCGATCCCGCGGCGGTCGGGCTCAGCTTGCGCGTCACGGTGTTCGGCGAGGCCGCGCCACCGCAGGCCGGTGACGGCGAACACCGCCTGTTCGCTGGTTCGCCGGCGCTCGTCGCCGCCGATATCCGTGCGATGCGCGACATGGGTGTCGGCAGCCTCGATTTCGGCTTCGGCGGTTCGACGGCCGAAGAAGTGCTTGCGGGCATGCAGAAATTCAAGGCCGAGGTCTTGCCGCTTGTCTAGCCGTCTCAGCTGCCAAGTTGGCGGATCAACGTCGCCCAGCGGTCGAGCTCCGGCAGGATCGTATCGGCTTTGGCGGAATCGAAGCTGACGACCACGCGTGAGACACCGTCATCCCGGTCGCGCTTGAGCAGATCGAGATTCTCCCTGGCGCCCCAGATCGTGATCGGCACCGACGCCAGGTCGCGGCCCGCCTCAGTCGCCATCTCGCGGAACTTCGGCAGCAGGGCCTGCACGTCCGCGTACTGGGTTCGGGTGCGGTGAGGCATCCAGCCGTTGCCGTAGCTCAAGGCCCGCCGCGCGCCGTAGGGAAAGGCGCCGCCGACCATGATCGGCGGATGCGGCTTCTGCACGGGCTTCGGCCAGGTCATCATCGGGTCGAAGTTGACGAACTCGCCATGATACTCGGCCTTTGACTTGGTCCAGATTGCCTTCATGGCCTCGATACGCTCGCGCGCCAGTTTGTGGCGGCTCGCGAAAGCGGTGCCGTGGTTGGCCATCTCGTCCTCGTTCCAGCCGTTGCCGACACCGAACAGGAAACGGCCGCCCGAGATCTGGTCGATCGAAGCCACCTGCTTGGCGGTCTGGATCGGGTCGCGCTGAGCGATCAGGCAAATGCCGGTCCCGAGCAGCAGCGTTTTGGTCACCGCCGCGGCCGCGCCCAGCATCACGAACGGGTCCATGACGTCGTAGTATTTCTTCGGCAGATCGCCGCCGCTGGGGAAGGGCGTCTTGCGCGTCAACGGAATGTGGGAATGTTCGGGCACCCAAAGCGAATCGAAGCCACGCTCCTCCAGCGCCCGCGCAAGTTCGGTCGGCGACATCGAGTAATCGGTGAAAAACATGGCCCCGCCGATGCGCATAGTACGCTCCCTTGTGTTGTGTCGTTATCTATCGCTCGTCTTCGGACGTTTCGGCCAGCGCGCTTCCGCGCGCGGCAGCACGTGCTCGATTAGCTGACGGGTCTGGGCCAGCAGTGTGTCGTCATCGCTGCCGAGTGGCCGCAGGATGAACTTCGACACGCCGGCACCGACATATTCGGCGATGCGCGCGAGGATCGTGTCGGCGTCGCCGATCGCGAACGCCTGCGTGGCGTCGCGTCCGGTACGTTTCGCGTAGGCATCCATCGCCCTGCCGACAGCGGGCGCGTCCCGGCTGCCGAAGTGGAACGCGAAGCCGGCGCCGTAATGATCCTCGTCGATGGATCGGCCGGCTTCGGTGGCGGCGGCCTTGATCGCGGCTACAACGCGGCCGGCCTCGGCCGGCGGGTCGCCGCCGGCCTGCCAGCCGGTGCCGATGCGCGCCGTGCGGCTGATCGCGGCGTTGCTCGAGCCACCGATCCACATCGGCAGGTCGGACTGCACGGGTTTTGGCGAGATGGTGACGCCCTTCAGATTGTAGAAGGCTCCGCTGAAGTCGACCAACTCCTCTCGCCACAAGCGGCGTATGATCTCAAGGCACTCGTCGGTCTTGCGACCGCGCGTCTTCGTATCCACCCCGAGCGCCTCCCATTCGGGCGCCAAGGGGCTGCCAATGCCGAAAGCGGGCAGCAAGCGGCCTTCGGACAGCATGTCGATGGTGGCGCACTGTTTAGCCAGCAGCACGGGGTCGCGAAACGCCAGCGACACAACGTTCATGCCGAACTTCATGCGCCGCGTGCGTCCCGCCAGAGCCGCCATCGTGGTCATCGATTCAAGGAATGGCTGGCGGCTGACGATCCGGTCGGTTTGCCAGATCGAATCCACGCCGCCGGCTTCACACATGTCGATCCAGCGCCAGTACGCCGCCGCGCCGGAAAACGGAAACTCCGCACAGCCCAGTCCGATTCCGACACCCATGCGCTGTCCTCGCTAGGCCGCCGCTGCGGCTTTGACGCGCGGCGCCACGTCGCGCACGAAGCGTTCGAGGCTGCCGTTCATCTGTTCTGGCCGCATGCCCGGCGGCACTGCCCAGGTGACGAGGTCGGTGATGCCGTATTCGCGCACGAAGGATGACAGCTCCTTGGCGCAGTGGTCGACATTGCCGACTACCCATGTTTGCGGGATGCTGGCCTCCCGCGTGTTGCCCGCAACGCCGCCTGCGGCGCTCTCGTCCTTGTTGAAGCTGCGATAGATCTGGCCGCGATAGCGCTCGGCGGCGCGCACGGCCGGCCAGTCGCGTTCAGCGTCGTCGGTCACGAGGCAGGAACGGATGATGCCGATGCGATAGCTGTCGGGGTTGCGGCCCGACGCCTTCGAGAGTCGCGCGCCACGGATCGAGCACCATGGACCGCGCGCCCTGCGGCAGGAAGTTGCTGTCATTGCGTGCCGCGCGTTGCGCGCCGGCCTCCGACATCGCAGCGATCCAGAGCGGCGGGCCGCCGGGTTGCACATAGCGCGGCCTGATCACCACGTCGTCGAAATCGTAGCGCTTGCCGTGGAAACTGAACTTTTCGCCGGTGAAGCAATAGCGCAGCACCTCGATGCCTTCGTCGGTCAGCGAGACGCGGCGCGAGACCGGCAGACCGAAGCCGCGGAACTCGTGCGGCGCGTAGCCCATGCCGACGCCAACCTCGATGCGGCCGTTGCTGATATTATCCAGCACCGCGAGATCCTCGGCCAGCCGCAGGGGATGGTTGAACGGCAGCAGGCAGACGTCGCTCGACAGCCGTACGCGTCTGGTGCGCGCAGCGATCGCGCCCGCCATCGGCACCCACGACGGTAGGTAGCCGTCATCGAGGAAGTGGTGCTCGGTGAACCACACGAGATCGAGTCCGAGCCCATCGAGCATGACCACCTGGTCCATGATCGCGGCGTACAGGCTCGGCATGTCCATGCCCGATTCCGGCGTGTTGCGGAAATCGTAGACGGTGCCGACGCGAAGGGGTGGACGCATGACGCTGCTCTCCGTCAGTTCAGCCGGGCGGCCTTGGCCATCACCTCGATGGCCTCGGGCTGGCGCGATCGCACGCTGAGCGAATCCGCGCCGCTGTCCTCCCAGGCGCGGTAGCGTTCGCGGATGCGCGCCGCTGGGCCGACCAGCGATTTCAGATCGACCCATTCATCGGGCACGGTGGCGATGGCCTCGTCCTTGTGGCCCGCGAGGTAGAGTTCCTGAATGCGCTTGGCAGCGTCGCCGAAGCCGCGCCGGACCATGATGTCGTTGTGAAAGTTCTTGGTCCGGTGACCCATGCCGCCGACATACAGCGCCACCTCCGGCTTGAGACGGGCCAGCGCGCCTTTCACGTCATTGTCGACCTCGACATGGACGGAGGCCTGGATCGTGAAATCCTTCAGGCTCTTGCCGTTGCCGGCGCGGTGGAAGCCTTCCTCCAGCCAGGGGCCATACTCCTCCATCGCGCCCGGCACGAACCCCATCGGCAGCCAGCCGTCGGCGATCTCGGCCGTCAGCTTGACCATCGTCTCGCCGCCGGTGGCGAGATAGATCGGGATGTCGGGGTTCATGTGCAGGATCGACTTCAGCGGCTTGGCAAGGCCGGCGGAGCCCTCGCCCTTGTAGGGCAGGCTGATCTCGCGGCCGTCATGCGTCACGGGGCCTTCCCGCTTGAAGATCTTGCGCATGATCGCGACGTAGTCCTTGACCCGGTAGTAGGGCTTGCCCCACGGCTGGCCGTACCAGCCCTCGACGATCTGCGGTCCCGACACACCGAGGCCTGCGATGAAGCGGCCGCCGCCGGCCATCGCGTCAATGCTGGCGGCCGACATGGCGGCGTTGGCAGGCGTGCGCGCCGCCAGCTGCATGATGCCTGTGCCGAGCTTGATGCGGCTGGTCTGGGCGGCGAGGAAGGCGAGCGGCGTGATCGCGTCCGAGCCATAGGCTTCGGCCGACCAGACCGAGTCGTAACCAAGCTCTTCCGCGCGCTGCACAAGTGCGACCGGCACTTCCAGATTTGCGCCCGAGTAGCCGATTGAAAGACCAAGCTTCATCGTCACGTCCTCCCAGGCCCGAGGATACGAAGCGTCGGGTCGCTTGAACAGGTGCCGGGGCGCACGGGACGTGTGATATCAACGCGGCTCCCCGATCGCCTCGCCGCGTGCCATGATTGTTTTGGAAGGCGCCGATCGAACGCGCCGCTCGATCTGGGAGGGATCCGCCGTCATGAAGTTCGCCCTGCACTTCGGTAACATCGCGTTCCCTGACCCTGAAGGCGCGCGCCGTCTGGTGCGGCTGGCGGAGGCGGTCGGTTTCGATTCTGTGTTCGCTGTCGAGCACGTCGTATTTCCCGACAACTATGCGAGCATTTACCCCTATGCGCCGGGGGGCCGGTTACCTGGCGATCCTTCGGTGAAATTTCCCGATCCGTTGATCTGGCTGACCTGGGTCGCCGCCGCCACCACGCGGCTGCGCTTCATGACGGCCGTGATGATCTTGCCGCAGCGCAACCCGCTGGTGCTGGCCAAGGAGGTCGCTACGCTCGACTATCTCAGCGGCGGCCGGCTCGAATTGGGCGTCGGGGTAGGTTGGCTCAAGGAGGAGTTCGAGGCGCTTGGTATTCCTTTCGAGCGTCGCGGCAAGCGCGCCGATGAGTATGTTGCGGCCATGCGCGCCTTGTGGGCCAGCGACGGTGCGAGCTTCGCGGGCGAGTTTGTGAACTTTGACAAAGTCAGCTGTAACCCGAAGCCGGTCGCGAAATCGGTGCCGATCGTCGTCGGTGGCCACTCGGAAGCGGCCGCCCGCCGCGCCGGCCGCCTCGGCGACGGCTTCTTCCCCTCGATCGGCGCCCAGGTTGACACCCTGCCGTTGCTTGACGTCGTGCGCCGTTCCGCCGAGCAGGCCGGCCGTGACCCGGCGATGGTAGAATTGATCCTCGGCTGTCCCGGTGCGCTGCCGAATTCAGGCTCGGACCCACGTGCGGCCGTCGAGGAGCGCATCGCACGGGGCGCGGGCCGCCTTGCGCTGCCGGTGGCGGCATTCCTGCCCGATCTTGAAACGACGCTGACCCGCTTCGGCGAGGAGATTATCAGGCCTTACGCGAACGCGTGAGAGTTGGAAGCACAAATGGAGTAAGTTAGCCGACTGATAAGCAAATTGCAGAATGCTTATCAGTTGGTCGGCCGCTGGCCGACTTATTCCGTAAAATCTATTTTCCGAATCCAAACGCATGGAAGACTGCGTTTCTGTCGATGCGCCGAACTGGTCTGTTTGCTGTGAGACACTGCAGCGCCTTAGCCTCGTCCCATGGTGCGTGCTTCCAGGTCACGGGCGCTGCCTTCGAACAGATCGGCGCGACGACGACATTCGGAAACGTCGCGGGGAAGAGGAAGGGCCCGCCAGCCCTCGAAGCTGCGTGGGAGCGGGGGCGCGTTTGTCCTGAAAGTTCTTCGCGCCGGCGCCTAAATCGTGTTACACGCCGAGGCCGTCGGCAAACCGAATTCGAGGGACGACTTGTCATGGAAAAGACGGTTGGACTTGTCGGCCTCGGTATCATGGGCACTGCGATCGCCCGTAATCTCGTCAATCGCGGGTGGCGGGTGATCGGCTTCGATATTGACGCATCGCGTCGAGCGGAGCTTTCGCGTGATAACGTCAACATCGCCGACAGCGTCGCCCAGGTCGCGCGCGACGCTCCTGTGATCATGACGAGCCTTCCCAATCCCGCGGCGGTCGCTGACGTTGCGCGCGCAATTGCCAATTCCGGTCAGCCGTCGCGGATTGTCGTTGAACTCAGCACACTCAGCATCGCCGACAAGCTTGTCTTTGAAAGCATCCTGAAGAGCGCCGGCCACATAGCGCTGGACTGTCCGCTGAGCGGAACCGGGGCGCAGGCCAGGAATCGCGATCTGGTTGTCTATGCCAGCGGCGACAGCGCTGCGATTGCCCGTTGCGCCGGACTGTTCGCCGACTTCGCCAAGCAAAGCGCGGATCTCGGCAGGTATGGCAATGGCAGCCGCATGAAATTCATCGCCAATCATCTGGTGGCCATTCATAACGTCGCGAGCGCCGAGGCGATGATCCTGGCAGAGCGCGCGGGGCTCGATCCAAAAATGGTGGTGGATATGGTCGGCCCGGGCGCCGGCGGCTCGCGGATGTTTCAGATGCGCGCGCCGATGATGGTCGAAGGCGTTTACGAGCCCGCGGCGATGAAAGTGTCGACCTGGAAAAAGGACATGGCGATCATTGCCGAATTTGCCGACGATGTCGGCTGCATCACTCCATTGTTTACGCTGACCCAGCCGGTCTATGAAGAGGCGATGGCGATGGGATTGGGCGACCAGGACACGGCGGCAGTCTTTGAAGTACTGAAGAAGTCGATCCTCAAGGCACCTCATTCTGGCGCTCGCGATCGGGAGTAGCGGTCTTGCCCCCGCGGATGCCCCTGAGCGCCCGCAGTGCCGCACTGCACCAATGGGAGTCCCGATTGCGCCTTCCGTCATGCCCGGACTAGGAAATGTTCGGCGCGTCAAATCGCAGGCGCGGTTATCACTTGATCATTTATGGAGTCCATCCGATAAATCGCTCAATCAATAGGCCGACAAGAGCCGATGTTTGGTTGCAGCGTTGTGGGGAGGATCGAATGACGATATCGCGACGCCGGTTTGTCTCAACCGTTGCTGGCGCAGCAATCACCAGCGTGGCGGCTCCAGGCCTCATCCTTGCCCAGGGGAGCGGACCGATCCGCGTCGGGTTGCTGGCCGCCAAGACCGGACCGCTGGCCTCCGGCGGCATCGACATGGATCTCGCCCTGACCATGTTCTTGAAGGAGCGTGACAACACGCTCGCGGGTCGCAAGGTCGAACTGATCGTTGCGGATACCGCGGGCGTTCCCGCAACCGCACGCACCAAGGCGCAGGAGCTGATCGAGAAGAACGACGTCCATTGCATCATTGGCCCGCTCGCCGCCTTCGAGGCGCTGGCGATCGCCGACTATCTTACCGAGAAGGCAGTCCCCACCCTCGGCGTCGCGGCCGCAGAGGACATGACGCAACGGCGTCCGAGCCCATGGTTTGTCCGGCTGACCTCGACTTCGGCGCAATGTGCCTACCCGCTCGCCGAATATTCCGCCAAGGAACTGAAGTACAGGAGGATCGTCACGATCGCGGACGACTTTGCCTACGGGCACGAAATGTGTGCGGGGTTTCAGCGCGTGTTCGAGGATAATGGCGGCAAGATCATCCAGAAAATCTTCACGCCGCTGGCGACCCCGGACTACGGCACCTATGTCGCTCAGGTAAAGAGCGCGGACGCGATCTTCCTTGGTACTGCTGGGGCCAACGGATTCCGTTTCCTCCGTCAATTCATCGAGTACGGCCTGAAGGAGAAGATGGCCGTGATCGGCGGCATGACGGCGCTCGATAAATCTGTGCTGCGCAACATGGGCGACGAGGCGCTCGGGATTCTGACCACCAGCTGGTATTCCGCAGAACTGGACAATCCCCTCAACAAGGCGTTCGCGCCGGCCTTCCGCAAGCAGTTCAAATACGACCCCGGCTACTATGCCGGCAGCACCTACGTCTCCGGCCAGGTGCTGGAAGCGGCGCTGAAGACCATCAACGGAAATGTGGAAGACAAGAAGGCGCTGATGGGCGCGATCCGCGGCAGCAACGCGGATACGATACGCGGTCGCATCAAATTCGACGAATTCGGCGATGCGATCGGAAACGTCTACATTCGCAAGGTCACGAAGTCCGACGGCCGCCTGGTCAATTCCGTGATCAAGACCTATCCTGACGTCACGCAGTTCTGGACCTACGACAAGACCGAATTCCTGAAAAATCCGGTCTATTCGCGCGACTATCCGCCGGCAAGGAACCTGGAGCCATAATTCAGGCTTTCGTTGCGCAGCAACGACGCGAGAAACAGACCGATCGGCAGGCGATGCAGTTTTGGATCATCCAGGGTCTCAACAGTCTGTCGCTCGGTGGTCTGTTGTTCCTGCTTTCGTCCGGCTTCTCACTGATCTTTGGCCTGATGCGGCTGGCCAACCTGACGCACGGCGCCTTTTTCATGCTCGGTACTTATTTCGGAGCGACGGCGCTGCGCGCCTGGGATGGCCTGAATATCTGGGTGACTGCGATTGGCGCGGGAATTGTGGTAGCGGCGCTCGGCGGCCTGTTCGAGAGGCTGGTGCTGAGGCGCCTCAAGGCCAACCCGCTTGGGCAGGTGCTGGTTACGTTGGGCATGTCCTTCATCATTTCCGATGCGTGCCTGTTGTTCTGGGGCGGCAATTCGATACCGGTCCCAACGCCACAGAACCTGCAGGCGCCGACGCGGATCCTAGGCTTTGTGTTTCCAACCTATCGGCTGGTGCTGGTGGGATGCGCGATCAGCACAGCGATCGCACTGTACTATCTGCTCGACCGGACGCGCCTCGGCGCAATGATCCGCGCCGGCGTTGATGACGGGCAGATGGCGCGCGCCGTCGGAATTCCCGTATCCAGACTATTTACGATTGTGTTTTGTCTGGGCGCGGGCATTGCGGGCGCTGGTGGCGTGTTGGGTGGACCGATCCTTTCTGCCTATCCCGGACTTGATGCCGACATGTTACCGCTAGCGTTGATCGTGGTTATTCTGGGAGGCATTGGAAGCCTACTGGGTGCATTCATCGGAAGCTTTATCATCGGGTTCATCTATACGTTTGGGACCGCGCTGCTCCCGGAACTGGCCTATATCATCCTGTTCCTGCCGATGATCTTTGTAATTGCGTTTCGGCCGCAAGGCTTATTCGGGCGCGTCGGCGCATGAAGTGGATTGGTGTCGCCCTCATTGCGGGATCGCTTCTGCTCCCACCTGTTTTTGCTGGCGATTTCTATATCAATCTCGCCAGCCAGATCCTGATCGCGGGGATCTTCGCGCTCAGCCTGAAATCTTCTGGTCGGCTTTGGCGGAATGACATCGCTCGGACATGCCTCTTATCTCGGGGTTGCCGCCTACACCGCCGCGTTGCTGACAAGCAGGTACGGATTTGGGCACGGGGCCGCCGCCATCATCTCGTTGGCCGGTACCGTCGCGATGGCTGCCTTCTTCGGCGTCATTGCGCTGCGCGCGACGGGTCTCGGCTTTCTCATGATTACCCTCGCCTTGTCGCAGGTACTCTGGGGCCTCGCCTATCGAATGTCGAACGTCACCAACGGCGACAACGGAATAGCCGGTCTGACCCGGCCGGCGCCGTTCGGCATCTCGCTCGACAGCGCCGCCTCGTTCTACTGGTTTGCGCTGATTGTGGCTTCGTTCGCCTTCGTGATGATGGCGATCTTCGTGTCATCGGCATTTGGCTCGTCCCTGAAAGGCGTGCGTGACCAGCCGCGCCGGATGGCGGCGCTCGGCTTCAATCCCTGGATGATCCGATGGATCACCTTTGTCTACGCTGGGTTCTGGGGCGGTGTATCAGGCCTGCTTTACGTCTACTATCACAAATTTATCCATCCGACTTCGCTCTCGATCACGAGTTCCGCCGAAGCCTTGCTCGGCGTTATCGCCGGCGGCTCGGGCACGATTGGCGGACCAGCCGTCGGCGCCGCGCTGGTGCTGTTATTGAAGAACTATGCTTCGGCCTACCTTGAACGATGGAACATGCTGTTGGGTCTGGTGTTCCTGTTCATCGTGCTGGTAATGCCAGGCGGGCTTGTTCCAGGATTTAGCAGGCTGATAGCTGGATTGCGGGGAGGCTCGCGATGACCGTGCCGGCATCCGGCTACGCTCTTGAAGTCGTCAACCTGAAGAAGGCCTTCGGCGGGCTCGTCGTCACGCAGGACGTTTCTCGCGATACGGCCCGGCGAACGGCGCCTGATCATCGGACCGAACGGCGCCGGAAAGACCA
This sequence comes from uncultured Alphaproteobacteria bacterium, assembly GCA_963726865.1. Lineage (GTDB taxonomy): Bacteria > Pseudomonadota > Alphaproteobacteria > Rhizobiales > Xanthobacteraceae > Bradyrhizobium. The sequence goes on from CAVSEE010000028.1 coordinate 498,523, forward strand.
CGCTATTCAATCAGATCAGCGGCGACATGCGGCCAAATTCAGGACACGTCAGATTGTTCGGCACCGACATAACGCGGCTTTCGCCCTACAGGCGCGCGCATGCCGGGCTGTCGCGAACCTATCAGATCATCACACTGTTCACCGGCGACACGCTCGAACACAACGTTACCCTCGGCCTGCTCGGCTTGCGGCCGGCGCGCTGGCAAATGTGGCGTCCGCTGTCCTTCTACGACGATCTCGAGACGGAGGCCCGCAGAACTCTTGATACTGTCGGGCTACTGCATCTTGCCAGGCATCCCGTCTCCGAAATCGCTTACGGCGAGAAGCGGCGCGTCGAGCTCGCGATGGCGCTGGCGCAAAGGCCGCGGGTGCTGCTGCTCGATGAACCGCTGGCGGGACTTTCAAATGCCGAGCGATCCCAGGTGAAGACGCTTATCGCGTCGATTCCGCGGGAGACGACCGTGATCATGATCGAACACGACATGGACACCGCCCTTGACCTGGCTGAGACGGTAACGCTGTTGAACTATGGTCGCGTTATCGTCGATGGCAGTCGCGATGCCGTGATCGCGGACGAGCGAACCCGCGAGGTGTATCTTGGCGTCTGATGCACTCAGCCTCACCGATGTGCATGCCTACTATGGCGATAGCCATGTCTTGCATGGCGTGAGTTTTTCCTTGTCGCCGGGCAGCGTACTGGCGTTGCTCGGGCGCAACGGCGCCGGAAAGACCACCTGTATCTCGACGATCATTGGCTTTCTGACGCCGCAGGCGGGCGAAATCCGGCTGTTCGGACAGCCGATTGCAGGGCTCAGCCCCGAGCGTATCTCCCAACTCGGCATCGGCCTGGTGCCTCAGGGACGCCGCATCTTTCCCTCGCTGACGGTGCAGGAAAACCTCACTGTCGCGCGGCAGCGCGAAAACACGACAGGCAAGCCATGGAACGTCGAACGGATCTACGCCATGTTCCCACGGCTGCGAGAACGTCACGCCCAGATGGCCGGCACGCTCTCCGGCGGCGAACTGCAAATGTTGGCCATCGGCCGCGCGCTGATGGGAAATCCGCGCGTGCTCCTGCTCGACGAGCCATCGGAGGGACTGGCGCCTTTGATCGTGGCTGAAGTCGGCCGCACCATCCGGCTTCTGAAGGCGGCAGGACAATCGATCGTTCTGGTCGAGCAAAATCTCAAGCTGGCGCTCGACGTTGCCGATCAGGCGATCGTCCTCAACACCGGGCGTTGTGTGGTCTCCTGCAGTGCAGGCGACCTCCTGGAAAATGAAGAATTGATCGCGCAAAATCTCGGTGTCTATCACGCCCACTAGGCCGGAAGACCCAACATCAAAACGAGGTTAAACATGATGATCGGCGTATGCGGGACGGGACGGATGGGATCAGCAATCGCGCAGCGGCTGATGTCAGTCGGGCACGAGGTCAGTGTCTGGAATCGAAATGCGGCGAAGACCAAGCCGCTTGTCGATGCAGGCGCAAAGTCGGTCGGCTCGCCAGCCGATCTTGTTGAAGCTTGCGAAGTTACCATCGTGATGTTGCTGAACGACGCCGCAACCGAAGCGGTTTACGGTATGCCTAAGGGCATTCTCAAGGCAAAATGCACCGGCAAGCTCGTCATCGACATGAGCACGATCCGACCGGACACGATGAAGTCGAACGGCGCTTTGGTCTTGCGGCAAGGTGCAGCCTTCGTCGAATGCCCGGTGGGCGGGACCGTCGGCCCGGCGAAGGAAGGCAAACTGCTTGGTCTGGTCGGGGGAACAAAGGTTGATGTCGCGCGGGCGATGCCGATCTTCGAACAAATGTGCCGCCGCATCGAACATGTCGGTGAACTCGGCTCGGGCTCAATGATGAAGCTGGCGGTCAACCTGCCGCTGCTGGTGTATTGGCAGGCGCTTGGCGAAGCTCTGACCATTTGCAAGCCACTCAATCTTCCTGCCGATCGGCTGATCGACATCCTCACGGATACTTCGGGTGCGCCAACCGCCATGAAGGGACGAGGCCCCGCGATTGCCAGGGTATTGGGTGGCGCGCCGCTCGGCGAAACCGCATTTGGACTCAGCGCGGCCAAAAAGGATCTGGCTACCGCGGTTCATTTCGCATCGACCCTTCATGCTGAGCTTCCCGTTACGGCAAGCGCGGTCGCCTGCTATGAGGAAGCCGAAGCGGCCGGCCTCGGAGATGCCGATGCGACAGCGATATCGACCCGCTGGACGCAGCGCACGAAGCCCGCGACAAAATCGTAGCCAGCCGGTCCGAAAACGCCGTCCCTCCCGAACAAGCCATTCAGAAACAGGTCCATCTGATGATTGAACGCAAGAATCGCTACGGCCGTACCGCCGCCCGTGTCCACGACGCCGATGGTCTCGCGCGGCGGCCGGCATCGGTCACGATCGATATTCACGCCCATATCGTCGTTCCCGAGGCCGCTAAGCTGGCCCAACCGCATATCGACATCAGGCGAATTCCGCTCGCTCATTTTGCCGATGCCGCGACCAGAGAAATCAATGCGCAGCAGGAGAAAGACATCAGCGAGGTCATGACGACCATCGACCGCCGGCTGTTCGATCTCGACAAAATGGGCATTGATATCCAGGTCGTCGCGCCAGCGCCGCCTCAATGCTATTATTCGATCGATCCTGGGATTGCGGAAGCAGCCCACCGCCTCGCCAATGACGGCGTCGCGCAATATTGCTCGCGCAAGCCCGCTCGGTTTGTCGGACTTGGCGTCGTGACGTTGCAGGAGCCGGAACTCGCGGTCCGCGAACTCGATTACATTATGGGTAATCTGAAATTGAAGGGCGTCGAGATACTCACGAACGTCGATGGCCAGGAGCTGTCAGATCCGAAATTCCGCCCCTTCTTTTCCAGGGCCGAGCAACTCGGCGCATTCATCATGATGCATCCGAACGGCTTCACCCACGGCGAACGGCTGACTCATTTTTATTTCAACAACGTGCTCGGCAATCCCCTCGATACTACGCTCGCACTTCACAATTTGATTTTCTCTGGAACTCTCGCGCGCTTCCCCGATCTGAAGCTGATGGCCGTGCACGGCGGCGGCTATCTGCCCGGCTACTCCGGCCGCATCGACCACGCCTGGGGGGCGCGGCAGGATTGCCACGGCGATCTGCCGCTGCCACCCACGACCTATCTGCGGCAGGTCTATCTCGACACCGTCGTTTTCTCATATCACCAGTTGGCTTACCTGATTGACCTGTTCGGCCCCGATCGTATCGTGATGGGAACCGATTATCCGTTCGACATGGCCGAATATAACCCGATCGGACATGTTGCGGGGGTGAACGGAATGGACGAGTCAACCCTTGCTCAAATCGCCGGCGGCAATGCCGCGCGGGTGCTCGGCCTTGATTTCTAGATGCGAGCATGAGAAGCGGAAGTGTGCTGCCGAGGCCGACCGTGTACCCACTCGGCCATTGGCGTACTTGTTCCGTAACAATTGATGCGCGAATCCGGCTAAGATGTCCTCCAATTGCGGGATGGGAGCATGACAACACCTGCACGCATTGCAGTCGTAGGCGCCGGTCTGATTGTGCGAGGTCTTCCTTGGATTTAAATTCGTAGTCATGGTGATGCAAGGATTTCTTGCCGTCAGGCCGAAAACCAATTGAGCGAGGCAGCAGCAAGAATATCATTTTGAACTCCGTCCCCGACGGTCAAACGCAGCGGCGACTGGGCACAAATCCAGCTGAAGCTTTTTACATTTCACATGTAACCTATTGATAAATTTAGGCCTAAGAAGTAGCAATTTTACATCTATCCCTTTGATCTAACGTACTGAAGGCCTGAACTCTTAATCAGCGGGTCCCAGGTTCGAGCCCTGGTGCGCCCACCAAGCTTTTCGAACATTCAAACTGCCAGCTGCTGTGGGCTCACGTTCCAGCGGCTTCCCAGCTCTTGCCGTTGAAGCGCTCGAGCGTCATGTACTTCACGACCCGATAGTCGGTCGGGCTGGTGTTGATCAGGCTGCCCGGCAGCAGTCCGGGATTGCGGAAATCCTTCAGATTGGTGGCCTGCTTCATGATGTTCTCGCGGGTCAGGTCGTCGCCGCATTGACGCAGCACCTGCACCAGCATCTGGCTGAAGGTCCAGCCGGACAGGAAGAACGTATCGGACGCATTCGCGGTCGGCATATATTCCTTGAGCCATTCGTAGAACGGCTTCAGCTCCGGATCGTTTTGCCAGCGCGGGTCCGATGGGTCCTTCATGTAGCGCGCGGTCTTGATTCCGACGCAGCGTTCGAGGCCGGCGGGGATCAAGGTCGCACCCATCGAGGCCGAGCCCGAATGCAGATAAGCGTCGGGCTGCCAGTTCAGCTCGTAGATCTTGCGGATCGCCTGCGCCGCCTGCTTGGCGTACGCGAACAGCAACACGGTGTCGGCGCCCGCCGATTTCAGCTTCACGATCTGTGAGTCGATCGTCGGATCGGTGGGCGTAAAGCTCTCCGCCGCGATGATCGCCGAGGCCTTCGTTCCAAGACCGTCCGAAAGGCCCGACAACAGCTCCTTGCCGAAATCGTCATACTGGTAGATGACGCCGATCTTCGGGTCGGCCTTGACGGTCAGGATCTGCTTGCCGAAGAAGGTGCCCTCGGAACGCAAGGTCGGCTGGAAGCCGATGGTCCAGGGAAATTTCTCCGGATTGGCGAACTGCTCGGAGCCGGCGGCAACGAACAGCGTCGGGACCTTCTGCGAGTTGAGGTAGGAGCGGGTGGCGAGATTGAGCGGCGTGCCGAGCATGCCGAACATCACGGCCACTTCATCCTGCTCGACCAGACGGCGGGTCTGCTCGACCGCCTTTGGCGGGCTGTAGCCGTCGTCGATCGAAATGAAGGTGATCTTGCGTCCGTTGATGCCGCCGCGGTCGTTGATCATCTTGAAATAGGCGGCCTCAGCCTGGCCGAGCTGACCGTAGGCCGAAGCCGGACCGCTATAGGCGATGGTTTGACCGACCTTGATTTCCGTGTCGCTGACGCCGGGACCGTATTTCTTTTCGGCCCAAGCGCGGTCCTTCGGCGCGAGCGCGGTGGCGAGTGTGGCAAGAGAGGCGAGCGTGATCGTTCGCCGTGTTACGTCCGGCATGGTGTCCTCCTTTTGCTTCCTACATCGTCCGTCCGCGCGGTGACGCGGACAGTTTTGGCCCTAGGCCCTCTTGTTGGGGCCCATGAAACCGAACAGATAGCCCGCCACCTTGCGCATCTGGATCTCCTCGGAGCCTTCGGTGATCCGGTAGCGCCGGTGGTGGCGGTAGATGTGCTCGAACGCCTTGTGGCGCGAATAGCCGATGCCGCCGTGCACCTGCATGGCGCGGTCGGCGGCCTCGCAGCAGAGCCGGTTGGCCCAGTAGTTGCACATCGAGACCTTGTCGGAGAGCCGCTTCTCGACTTCGGGATGGGGCATGCTGGTCCATTTCCCAGGCCGTCTTGCGGATCAAGCAGGCGCAGCATCTCGATCTGGGTGGCGAGCTCGACCAGCGGGAACTGGATGGCCTGGTTGACCGAGAGCGGCTTGCCGAACGGCTTGCGCTGGCGGGCGTATTTGACGCTCTCGTTGAGGCAGTAGGCGGCCGCACCGAGCGAGCTTGCCGCCTGGCGGATGCGGTTCTCGTGCACGAAGGCCTGTGCGAGCGCAAGGCCACGATCGATCTGTCCGAACATCGCACTTTCGGGCACCCAGACGTTGGTGAAGGTGACGCGCGGGTGGTCGGTCGGCATGTTGAAGGTCCACATGTATTCCTCGATCTTCACGCCCGGCGAATTGGCCGGAACGAGGAACGCCGTGATGCCCTTGGCGTCGCCGTCCTTGCCGCTGGTGCGGGCGAACAGGCAGCAATGGGAAGCTGCGTGCATGCCGGTGGTCCACATCTTCTCGCCGTCGATGCGCCAGCCGGCGACGCCGTCTGCTGACTTCGCGGACCGCGCGGGTTTCCATGTGGGTGGCGTCGGAGCCGTGGTGCGGCTCGGTCAGGCCGAAGGTGACGCGGATCTTGCGGTCCAGCGAGCCGCGGATGAATTTCTCCTTCTGCTCCTGCGTGCCGAAATCGCGCAGCATCACGATGAACGGGAAGTTGCCGACGATCGAATGCTCGTTCTGCAGGTCGTTGTGCAGGCCGAGGCCCTTGGGTCGCCAGATGCTCGCGGATCACGGCCATCCAGAGATTGCCGCCGCCCTGTCCGCCGAATTCCTTGGGCAGCGAGAAGCGGAAGAAGCCGGCCTTGTCGGCCAGCGCCTTGGCCTTTTCCAGCAGTGCTTCCCATTCCGGGCGGGGCAGGCCGCCCTTGTCGAAATCGGTGCGCGCCCATTCGCGGCGATGGTCGAAGAAGCGCTCATTGTCGTCCTGCGCCTGCAGCGGCTTGATCTCGGCGTTGACGAAGGCGTCGATCCTGGCGAGATAGTCGACGAGATCCTTGGAGATGCTGAAGTCCATCGCTTAGTGTTCCTCTTGTTTCGTTTGTTGTTGGCCGGCACGCGTTTCGAGCGTGCGGCGGTAGCTGGCGTAACTGGGCTGGTCGATCTTCATCTTGTCGAGGGTCGTCTGCCAGAGATGCTCGGCGAGCCCGGGGCTATTGAGGTCGAGCTCGCCGCGGCGGATGCGGCCCGACAGCTCGGCCTCCAATTCGCCAAGCGAGCCGTCGCGGCCGAGCAGCGCCTGCAGCCGCGCAAGGGCCTCGCGCTCGACGGTCTCGCCGAAGGTGATTTCCCGGGCGACGAGATCGATCGCGTTGGCGGCGACGCGCGCCTGGAAGGCGGCATTGGCGGATAGCTGCGGCATCAGCGTTTCGCGCAACAGCCGAGAGACGGCGGCAAGGATGTCGGCGCCACGAGGTTGATCCAGCATGTCAGTCGGTCCCGGTCAGGATGCGCATCAGGTCGATCTCGTTCTCCGACACACGCCGCGCGATCATCGCGCGCTCCACGGTCGGGTCGCGTCCGCTGCTGAACCATTCCAGCATGCTGGCGCAGCTGACGCCCCAGCGCAGGCTGCCCAGCACTTCCCAATAGTGCACGCGCGCAGGATCGACGCGCTCGCCGCAGGCCGCTTCATACGCGTCGAACAATTGCTGCCGCGAGCCGAGGCCGCCGACCGGCTTGTCGAGCTGGCCGAAGCGCCATGGCGGTGTCGAGATCCAGGCGAGATCCTCCGCGGGGTCGCCGATATGAGCGACCTCCCAGTCGAGCACCGCGCGCACTCCCTCGCTGCCGAAGATGATGTTGCCGTTGCGGTAGTCGCCATGCACCAGGCGATAGCGATCGAGCGGGGCGGGCGCGTGCTGCGCCAGCCAGCGAAACGCGAGGTCGAACACCGGCCGCGCCACGCCGAGGCTGTCATAACGGCTGGCGAGCCGCGCCACGGTCACCTCGGCCGGCTTGAACGGCAGCGGCGGCAGGCGTGTGGTGTCGATCTTGTTCATCGCGCCGCGGATGGTGCCGAACTGCGCCGCAAGGCGAGGGCGGACGTCGGCGAATTGCGGATCGCGCAGCACCTTGCGCGCGATCGTCTCGCCCTCGATCCGCGTCATCAGGAAGCCGTCGCCGAGGTTGTCCGCGGGCACCAGCGTGTGCACCACCGTCGGCACCGGCACGCCGCTGCCGTCGAGCACGCGGATCAGCTCCGCCTCGGCTTCCAGCGACAGCGATTCCACGCTGCGCAGGCCGCCGGGCGAGCGGCGCAGGATCAGCGGGTGCAGCACCGTATCGCCGGCGACCGCGTCGAACGACCAGGTCTGCAAGGTCGCGCCCGCCGACAGCTGGCGCAGATGGGCGATGCCACGCGCGCCCGGCACGATGCGTACCGTCACGGTCTCAAGCGCGTGACTGAAGCTATCGTCCATCGTGCTCGTGTTTTTTACGCCGGCACCCATTACTGTCACTGTCGCGTCCTTATGCCTTCACAACTCTCAAAAAATCGCTTCCGCGTCGACCGGCCGGCCGAGCGCTCTCGCCGGAGCGAACGGCACTGCGCCTGAAACGCCTTCAGGCGCTTGAGCAGCAGCTGCTGTCCCTTCGGCGTCGCCGCGCCGCGTAGCGCAAGTGCATAGCCGTAGCCGATGGCGGATTGCATATCGTCGAGGTCGATTTCGGCGATGACCCAGTGCAGCATCACTGAGCGAAAGGTGAAGTCGAGGTTGCGCAGCAGCACTGATGTATCGATGTCAGGCAGCAGCAGGCCTTCGTCGACGGCATCGTCGAGCAGTTTCATCCAGAAACTGTCGCGCTTCTGGTTGAAGATCGCGCTGCGCTCTTCGGAGGCCGATGCGGCGAGGATGCTGGTCCACAGCGCCCGATAGAACACCGGATCGGCTTCGTAGTAGCTGACGGCAAGCTTTGCGGCGCGCAGAATTCGCTCCAGCGGATCGAGCGACTTGAAGTTCGCAAAGCGCGTGCCGAATCCCTTGATGTCCTCGAGCACGGCGACCAGCACGGCACGCTTGGAGCCGAACAGGTTGTAGGGCGTGGCGAGGCTGACGCCGGCTTTCGCCGCGAGCGCACGCATCGACAGCCCGGCATCGCCGGTCTCGCCGATCAGGTCGCGCGCCGCCTTGATGATGCGCGATCGCCGCTCTGCCTTTGCCGTGTCGCGCCTGTTTTCCATTCCCGCCTGCCTGCCATGTCCGGCGAACGATACCGGCTGGTTGACACCCTGACGAAGTTATATCACGTTATAAGAACGTGTTATAAAAATATTTTGCGGCCTGGACGGCAGGATGAACGTGCTGCTTCCGAGGGCCGCAGCGCCGCGACGGACGACCGGAGGAAGCCTTGCGATGACCGCCAAGCCGAATATCGCGCCGACCGACTTCCAGTGCCTGAAATACGACGTGACCAGCCATGTCGCGGTGGTCACGCTGAACCGGCCCGAGCGGCGCAACGCGCTCAATCGGCGCGCCTATGACGAGGTCGAATCCGCCTTCCGCGCCGCCTCCATCGATCCGGAGGTTCGCTGCGTCGTTGTCACCGGCGCCGATCCCGCGTTCTGCTCCGGCGAGGACGTCAAGGAGATGATGACCGGCGAGAAGCGCTCGACCGCGCCAGTGGTTCGCCGTCCGCCGACGCCGGCGGCGATGGCGGCGCTCGAATGCCAGGTGCCGGTGATCGCCGCCGTGAACGGCTCGGCGGTCGGCTGGGGCATGGAGCTCGCGCTTTACGCTGACATTCGCCTCGCGTCAGAGAAAGCCAGCTTTGCCGAGCTCTTCATCCGCCGCGGGCTGATCTGCGACGTCGGCGGACTGCTGCGTCTGCCTTCCATTGTCGGCCCGGCCAAGGCGGCGGAACTGCTCTACACCGGCGACGTCATCGACGCGAAGGAGGCCGCCCGCATCGGTCTGGTCGGCGAGGTGACTGCGCATGCCGAGCTGATGCCGAAAGCGATGGCTCTCGCATCGCGCATCGCGCGTAATTCGCCCTTAGCGCTGCGCTTCATGAAGGAAGGCCTGCGGCGCGCCACCCATGGCGATCCCAGGGAGACCGGAAGCTGGGCCATCGAGGTGATCTACAAGCTGTTCGACACCGAAGACCATCGCGAGGGCGTGCGCAGCTTCCTCGAGAAGCGCGAGCCGGTGTTCACGGGCCGGTGAGGAGGCGCGCAATGAGTTCGTGGGTCAGGATCGGCGATCGCGTCAAGACCAAGGCGGAGATCGACGCGCGTGCCCAGCGCGCCGCACGGGGATATGCCAGCCTCGGTGTCGGCACCGGCGATGTCATCGCGGTCTACATGCGCAATGATTTCGCTTTTATGGAGGCCTCGCTCGCCGCCGGCCTGTGTGGCGCCTATGTCGTGCCGGTGAACTGGCACAACACTCCGGCGGAGGCGCGCTACGTCATCGAGAATTCGACCGCCAAGGTCGTGGTCATCCATGCCGACCTCTGGCGTACCATCGGCCATGCCATTCCCGACTCCGTCACCGTGATCGTTGCCGAGACGCCGCCGAGCCTGCGCGCGCCGTATCGCGTCTCCGACGAAGCGGCGAAAGTGCCGGCCGGATCGATCGACTGGGAGAACTGGCTGGCCGGCTTCGAGCCCGCAGTGCCACCGTTCCCGACCTCGCCGGGCTCGATGATCTACACTTCGGGCACGACCGGCCACCCCAAGGGCGTGCGACGGCAGCCGCCGACATCAGAGCAGACAACGGCCAACCAGCATACGATGCGCATGCTGGGAGGGCTGGCCGGCTGGACTGACCGGCTCGGCGATGTCGTGCTGCTGATTCCGGGACCGGCCTATCACTCCAGCCCGAACGGCTGGATGTTCGCGTTCTACAACATGGGCGCCAATCTGATCGTCGAGCCGCGCTTCGATCCCGAGCGGATGCTGGCGACGATCGCCAAACATCGCGTCACCCACACGCTGGCCGTGCCGACCATGTTCGTGCGGCTGTTGGCGCTGCCGGCCGAGATCCGCGCGCGCTACGATCTGTCGAGCCTGACCTATGCGATGCATGTCGGCGCGCCCTGTCCACCGCACGTCAAGCGCGGCATGATCGACTGGTGGGGACCTGTGATCACCGAGCACTATGGGTCGACCGAAGTCGGCGCCGTGACCTTTTGCACCTCGGAGGAATGGCTGGCGCATCCCGGCACCGTCGGGAAACGAATGCCCGGCTGCACCGTCGTCATCATGGACGAGGAGGGCCGGGAGTTGCCGCTCGGCCAATCCGGCGAGATCGTCTGCGGCCGCGATCTCTATCCGGAATTCACCTATCACGGCGATTCCGGCAAGCGGGCGAAGTCTGCGCGCGGCCGTCTGGTCGCCACCGGCGATGTCGGCTTCTTCGACGCCGACGGATATCTGTATCTGTCGGGCCGCGCCAGCGACATGATCATCTTCGGCGGCACCAACATCTATCCCGCCGAGATCGAGTCGGAGTTGATGAAGGTGCCGGGCGTGGCCGACTGCGCGGTGTTCGGCATTCCTGACGACGAGTTCGGCGAGCAGGTCTGCGCCTTCATCCAGCCGAGCAGCGGCGCTGCGCTCGACGAGGCGACGGTTCGTTCGGACCTGAAGGAGCGACTCGCCGGCTACAAGATTCCGCGGCGGATCGAGTTTTCCAATACGCTGCCGCGCGAGGACACCGGCAAGATATTCAAGCGAAAGCTGAAGGAACCGTTCTGGCAGGGCACGGGTCGTTCGATCTGAACGGTGCGTGGCTTCGATGACAGAAAAGGAGACGATCGTGGATCAGCAGTACGCCGTCTACAGCTTCATCGCCTGCGAGATCGACCGCTCGATCCTGGTCATCACGCTCAACCGTCCGGACAAGCTCAATGCCTATACCGGCGTGATGGGCTCCGAGATCGAGGATGCCTTCCGCAAGGCCGACGCCGATGACACCATTCGCGCCATCATCGTCACCGGCGCGGGCCGCGCCTTCTGCGCCGGCGCCGACGTCTCCGGCGGCGCGGCGAGCTTCGACACGTCGGGCGCACACGGCGCCGGTGTGTTCGGCAATCGCCTGGCGAGCGGCGGACCGCGCTCAGGCAGCGGCTTCGTCGATGCGATCTTCCGCTGCCGCAAGCCGTCGATTGCGGCGATCAACGGTCCTGCGGTCGGCATCGGCATCACCATGACGCTGCCGATGGATGTGCGCATCGCGGCCAAGGGCGCCAAGATCGGCTTCATCTTCGCGCGGCGCGGCCTGGTCCCGGAAGCCGGCAGCGCGTGGTTTCTCCCAAAGCTCGTCGGCCTGCCGCAGGCCTTGCGATGGGCGATCTCAGGCCGGACGTTCGGTGCTGAAGAGGCATTGAGCGGCGGTCTTGTCAGCGAAACGACGGAGCCCGCCGATCTCGTGGCCCGTGCCAAGGAGATTGCGCAGGAGCTGACTTCTGAGACCTCGGCCGTGTCGGTCGCGCTCACCCGGCAGATGCTCTGGCGTTTCGCCGGCGCGCCGGATCCGTATGGACTGCTCGCCATCGATGGCGCCATCTCGCGGGAGCGCGGCGGCCATACCGATGTTCGCGAGGGCGTCGCCTCCTTCCTGGAAAAGCGAGCGCCGGCGTTTCCCGGAAAAGTCTCCACCGATATGCCCAGCCAGTATCCCTGGTGGAAGGAGCCCTGAAAAGTTCGGCGCTCACTCCGCCGCAATGGCGCGCGCAAGATCCGCCCGTGTGGCAATGGCGCCGGCGGCGGCAAGCGTTTGCTGGACTGTCGACGCCGGCACCTTGTGCACATCGCCGGCCCGCGTTGCGGCATGGGCGGCGAGATGGCCGGCGGCCTGGCCGAGCGCCATGGCGGTGGCCTGGTGGCGGATCGCGCCGTTGGCTTCGCGGGTTGCCGAGATGGCGCGCCCGGTGACGACCAGATTGCCGACGGCGCGGCACATCATCACGCGCATGGGAATCTCGAAAGGTTGCGGCGGCATGATGAGGCGGAGCTTTCCGCCCTCCTCGTGGACGTCGAGGGGACCGCAACCCAGCGCAATCGAATCGTCGAAGCTGCGCACGGTCATCACGTCGTCGCCGGTGAGCAAATAGTCACCATCGAGCCGGACGCTCTCGCGCACGCCGATGTGGCTGGCGATGCCTGCGAGCTCCGCCTGTTCGAACCCCGGCATCCGCCGCTTCAGGAAGCCGGCGATCCGGCCCACTTGGTAGCGCCCGATCAACTCGGCCCGCGTCAGGTCACTCGGCTCCAGTGCATCGAGGCCATCGATGTGGCTCATCAGGCATATCGCATCGCTGCTGCCGACCGGCGAGACCGACAGCACGTCCCAGAACAGCTCGCCCGCGGCGATGCCCTCCAGCGCGATGGCGCGCTTTTCCGGGCGCGGCAGGCGGCGGAATTTCGCGACATCGACATGAGAAAGGCGAAACACCAGGCTCATGCCCATGCGGCTTTGACCGGCATCGGGCTCCTTCAACGGCGCGCTTGCGGCGCGGGCCAGCACGGCATCGCCGGTCGCGTCGACAAAGCATGTTGCCGAAACCGTCATTCGTCCGCTCGAGGTCTCTATCTCTACGCCCGCAATCCGGCCCTCCGTCATGGCCGCAGCCGTGACGCGGGCGTGCAGCAGCGCGGACGCCCCGCATTGCAGCACCAGCTCGTCCGATACCAGCTTTGCAATCTCCGGATTGAAGGGGAGCCGCTTGAGGTGCATCGGCTGGGCGCTCGCCTCGGCAAGCACGTAATTCTCGAAGCCTCGCGTGCCTCCGCGCACCGCGATGCGCTCGGCATATTCGATCGGCAGTCCGCCGACCGCCAGCGTCTCGCCGTTGTGGGAGCCCAGCCACTGCGCCACCATCGACGTGGTGGCGGCGCCGCCGAAGCAGCCCGCGGATTCCACGACCAGAACTCTTGCGCCGCGGCGGGCCGCCGCCACGCAGGCCATCAGGCCGGAGGCGCCGCCGCCCGCGACGATGACGTCGAAGCGCTCGCCTTCGCGCACCGGCTGCAGGCGTTCGGCAAGCGTCAGCATGTCGCGCGGATTTTCACTCATTGCGATGTGATCCCCAATTCCCGGATCAGCGCCGTCCAGCGCACTGTTTCCGTCGCAAGCAGTTTCGCAAAATCCTCCGGCGTGCCGCCGATCGGCTCGATGCCCAGAGCGGTCACGCGCTTGCGAAACTCGCTTGCCTGCAGGATGCGATTGATCTCGCCGTTGAAGCGCGCACTGAGCGAAGGCTCCATCTGCGCCGGCGCGAGAACGCCAAACCATCCCGTGACCTCGAAGCCCGGGCGAATCGTTTCCGTAATGGTCGGAACATCAGGCAGGACGGAGGAGCGGGTGATACTGGAGACCGCGAGGCCGCGGACATCGCCGGAAGCAAGCAGCCCCATCGCCCCGGAGAGAATGTCGAAGTTCGCCTGAATCACGCCGCCGATCAGGTCGATATTGGCTGGTCCCGAGCCCCGATAGGGGACGGAGAGCACGTCGTAGCCGAGTTCCTTCTGTAGCAAAGCCGCGGTGAGCGCCGGCAGGGTCGCGCCGCCGCTGTTGCCGAAGGTGAGCTTGCCGGGCCGCGCCTTCGCATCCGCGATCGCATCGCCGATGGTGCCGAATGGGGAGTCCTTGCGGACGAGGATCACGACGGGCGATTGTGCGAGCGCCACGATCGGTGTGAACGATTTCTGGTTGTCAAACGGCAGGGTCGGATAGAAGGCGGGCGCACCGGCGTGTCCGCTCGACACCAGCAGCAGGTTGGCACCATCAGGCGCGGTCTGTGCGACGCCGGTCGCGGCCAGCGTTCCACCGACGCCGGGCTTGTTGAGAACGACGACCGCAGAGCCCGTGTTCGCGCCGAGCTGTTCGGCAAGGAGCCGGGCGATCGTATCGGCCGGGCCGCCGGCGGGAAACCCGACATGAAGGGTGATCGTGCGGGGCAGCGGACGGGATTGCGCAAAACCCGTTCGCGGCGCGGAAAGAGCGGCGGCCGCGCTCCCCGCAACGAACGCCCGCCGCGTGAGCCGACCGCGCATCAAGTTCTCCTGTTCGCAATTATCGTTGGGCACGCTGTGCCTCAGGCAAACTGCCGCGCCATCGCTTGCGGAGCCAGCGAAAATTGTGCGAAATTATGTCAGTACGTGCGCTATGCGCACATAGTTGGACCAAGCCGATGCAAAATCTCGTTCCCTCAGGGCGCGCCCGTGTGGTTGCGATTGTCGGCCATCCGATCGGGCAGGTGCGCTCGCCGGCGGTCGTCAACGCCGAACTGGCGCGGCGCCAGGTCGATGCCGTCATGATTCCGGTCGAGCTGCCGCCGCAGGCGCTGGCCACCTTCATGACCGTGCTCCGCAACTGGAGCAACGCCGAAGGCGCCGTGATTACCGTGCCGCACAAGTCGTCCGCCGCCGGCCTTGTCGACAACTTGACCGAACGGGCCCGGCTGCTCGGCGCCGTCAACATGGTACGAAGAACGGGCGACGGCCAATTGCATGGCGACATGGTGGACGGGCTCGGATTCATGTCGGCGCTGGCCGGGCACGCGGTCGTCGTGCACGGCGCGCGTGTGGCGATCTTTGGCGGCGGCGCGGTCGGCCGCGCGCTGCTGCTGGCGCTCGCGGAAGCAGGCGCCGCCGCGATCATGGTGCATGAGCCCGATCCGGCGCGGGCCGATGATTTCAGCAACTTCGCCGCGGCAGCAGGACTTGCGCATGTTGCGTCCATGGATGCCGCAATGCGCTATCCCGAGGCATCGCTCGTCGTGAATGCGAGTCCCTGCGGCATGCGTCCGGACGATCCCCTGCCGTTCGACCCGCAGCGCCTTAGTCCCGGCGCGCATGTCGCCGACGTCGTGACCGAGCCGGCTGAGACGCCAGTGCTGACGCGCGCCAGGGCGTTGGGACACACCATCCAGGCCGGACGGGAAATGGCCGAGGCGCAAAGAGACATCCAGCTCCGCTACTTCAATCTCGTGGAGCCGGCGTGATGACGGACCGGCCGCATGATATCGACGCCCCGGAAAGCCGCGATTTCGTCACCGCCTTCGCGCGCGGGCTTGCCGTCATCGAGGCGTTCGGTCCGGAAAACAGAACCATGACGCTTGCCGAAGTCGCGGCGCGAACCGGCGTCGACCGGGCCGTCGCGCGCCGGCTTCTGCTCACGCTGGTCGAACTCGGTTTTGCCCATGTCCACCAGCGGCGCTTTGAACTGACCACGCGCGTTCTGCGCCTGGCCTATTCCTTCCTGTCGTCGGCCGGAATCGGGGCTTCGTTGCAGCCGTATCTCGACGACCTCGCGCGCTCCGTCGGAGAGACCGTCTCGCTGGCTGTACTCGATGAAGCCGAAGTGGTCTTCGTGGCGCGCTCGGACATTCCGGGTCGGCGGCTGGCCTATGTGGTGACGACGGGCATGCGGTTGCCGGCGTTTTCATCGGCTTCGGGCCGCATGTTGCTGGCACATCAGCCACCTCCCACCGTCGCACAATTGCTGGCGCGGACGAAGATCACCCGTCTGACGCGGCACACCGTGATGTCAAAGCGCGACATCTCGGCGATGATCGAACAGGCGCGTCGCGACGGCTACGCGATCAATCTTCAGGAAATCGAGCAGGATCTTGTCAGCGCGTCCGTGCCGGTCAGCAGCCGCGCCGGTCTGGTCGTCGCGTCGCTCAACGTCAGCTCCAGCGCCTCGCGCTCGACGGAGGCGAGCATGACGAAGGAGCTGCTGCCGAAGTTGAAGGATACGGCCGCCGCGCTTGCCGGCATGTTGCCATAGCCCGCTTGTGCCGGCGTGGCTTGTCAAGCCGCGCGCGCTTCCTTCTGCCGCTCCGCCACACGCCGCACCATCGCGACGCAGCGGTCGGCCTGCGTCATCGGCAGCATGTGGCCGCCATCGACCAGTTCGAGATCGAGCGCGGGGCAGGTGGCCTTCATCGCCTCGCCCTGGGCGCGATAGTCGAGCAGTCGGTCGCCGCGGCCGAACAGCATGGCCATGGGAATGGCGAGGCTCTTGTAGCGCGCCATGTAGCCGGGCAGCGTCTCGGCGGCCGCCATGAAGTCGGTGGAAGAGTTGTAGAAGGCGGTTGGTCGCAGCCCCAGCACTGCGCCGGCGCGGATCGGGAAGTCGGCGGGCGGAGTCTCCGGCGCAAAAACTTCCTTCAGCAGAGTGGGACCGCGGCGGACGCCGAGCGGGGTCGCCACCGTCCAGGCGATGATCTTGCGCATCAGCGGCGAGGGGACATTGAGTCCGTTGAAGACAGCAGACGGCGACGCGACGGTATGGGTCAGCGGCGCGATCAGCGCGAGCCCTCCGGCGCAATCGGGATGATCGAGCGCGATCGCCAGCGACAGCGCGCCGCCGAGCGAATGTCCGACGACGAGCGGCTGCTTCAATCCGAGCTGGCGGATCAGGGTCGCAACCGTCTTGGCCTGCGTGGTCAGCGTCGCAGAGGTGCCTTCGGGACGGATCGAATAGCCGGAGCCGGGACGATCCACGAGAATGACGCGATAGTCGGCGGCCAGCTTGTCGGCGATGCCGTAATTGAAATGCAGCAGGTTGCCGCCGAGTCCATGGATCAGCACGATCGCAGGCTTGCTGCCACCGGTGTCGGTGTAATGGATGCGCTGGCCGTCGATATCCATGAACTGGCCACGCGGCGGCAGCATGGCCTCGACACGCTTGGCCATGTTGGACGTGAACCAGACGAGGGCAGCGACGACGATCGCAAGCAGCAGGATCAGTCCGAGAAGGAACGCCATGAAAAACCCTCCGGGGGAATTGGGATCATTATAGCCGCGCTGCCGATGCAGCGCGACCGCGGCTTATGCGCGCTTCCGCTCGGCCGCCGGTTCCGCGCGCTTGCTGAAGATCAGCACGCCGTCATCGACCTTGCCGAAGCGCAGCGCCATCACGTCCTTGGCATAGTTCTGGTACAGCTTCCACGGCCGCTTCGAGCCTTGCTTGGGCATCACGTCCCTGGCGCGCTGCATGTAGCCGGAGGAAAGCGGCGGCGTGGCGTCCGGCGTCAGTTCGGGATCGAGGTTGCGCGGCGTGCACCAGGCAAAACCTTCGCGATCCATCTTGTTGAGGATGCGGCAGAGATATTCGGCCGTCAGGTCCGCTTTCAAGGTCCAGGAGGCATTGGTGTAGCCGAAGGTGGAGGCAAGGTTCGGGATGTCGGAGAACATCATGCCCTTGTAGTTCAGCGTGGTGCCGGGATCGATCACCTTGCCGTCGACCACGATCTGCGCGCCGCCCATCATGCGGACCACGAGGCCGGTCGCGGTAACGATGATGTCGGCAGGCAATTCATCGCCGGACCTCAACTTGATGCCGGTCTCGGTGAACGTTTCGATCTCGTCGGTGACGACGGAAGCCTTGCCCTCGCGGATCACCTTGAACATGTCGCCGTCGGGCAACAGGCACAGCCGCTGGTCCCACGGGTTGTAGCGCGGGGTAAAATGCTTCTCCATGTCGAAGCCGTCGCCGAGCTCGGCCTTCGCCATCTCGATCAGCCGCTTCTTGGCGCCTTCCGGCCTCTTGCGCGCCAGATTGTAGAAATACATCTGCAGCAGCACATTCTTCCAGCGCGTCAGCCAATAGGCCGTGCGATCCGGCAGCTTCGCGCGCAGCCAGTTGGCGATCGCGTCCTTGGCCGGTCGCGACACCATATAGGTTGGCGAACGCTGCAGCATGGTGATGTGCGCGGCGGTCTCGGCCATCGCGGGCACCAGCGTTACCGCGGTGGCGCCGCTGCCAATCACCACCACGCGCTTACCCGCATAGTCGAGATTTTCGGGCCACTTCTGCGGATGCACGGTCTGGCCCTTGAACCGTTCCATGCCCGGCCAGCCCGGCATGTAGCCGCCGTCATAATCGTAGTAGCCGCTGCACATCTGCAGGAAGTTGCAGGTGAAGGTGAGCGGGCCGTCCGGGCCTTCGACATCGAGCGTCCAGCGCGCCTCTTGGCGTCGACCACGACGCGCGCTTGACCTTGTGATGGTAGCGGATCTTGCGGTCGATGCCGTTCTCGCGCGCGGTGTCGTTGAGGTAGGTGAGGATGGAAGGGCCGTCGGCGATCGCCTTCTCGCCGCGCCAGGGGCGGAAGCGGAAGCCGAGCGTGTTCATGTCGGAATCGGAGCGGATGCCGGGATAGCGGAACAGGTCCCAGGTGCCGCCGAGCGCATCGCGGCCTTCCAGGATCACGAAGGATTTTTTCGGGCAGTCGCGCTGCAGATGGAACGCCGCGCCGATGCCGGACAGGCCCGCGCCGACGATGATGACGTCGAAATCGGTCTGCGCCTGCGACTTGAAGGAGGTGACGTTGGAACCGCTGCCTGCCAGGCTTCTTTCGGTCACATGCTCCTGCATAGGTTCACTCCCTCGAGCAATCAGGCTAAAGCGTGTGCAGTTATATTGGTATTGTTTCTGACACGTGGTATTGTCAGATTAAAGCATCTGACAATAAGCGATGTCAAGCGATGGTGTTTAGAAGTCATTTGGGGAAAGCATGACGACAGCGCGGGCACGAAATTATGCAGGTTTATCAGCCGACGAGCGCCGGCTGGCCCGGCGCGAGCGCCTGATCGAGGGGGCCATCCGGGCCTATGGCGAGCTCGGCTATCGCAACACCACGGTGAAGGCGGTGTGCGAGGCGGCGGGCCTGACGGAGCGATATTTCTACGAGTCCTTTGCCAACAGCGAGGCGCTGCTGGTCGCGGCATTCGAAACCGTCTCGCGGCGGGTGTTCAATTGCCTGGAGGAGGTCCGCAAGGAGCACCGCGGTCCGGCGGACGAGCGCGGCCATGCCGTGTTGCGGGCCTATTACCAGATGCTGAAGGACGATCCGGACGGCGCACGGCTGTTCGTGATCGAGATCGCCCGGGTTGGACCTGCGGTGGACGCGGTGTGGGGCGCGCTGCTGCTGCAGTTCGGCGAGGTGCTGGCGCGGATGGTGGCCCCGGAGAGCGACATCAAGCCGAAGCCTGGCGAACTGGTGCGCGCCGGCGTGGTCGGCGGCGTGGTGCAGATCGCCAAGGAATGGATCAGGAGCGGCTATGCACGCAGCGTCGATGCGGTCGCGGCCGACGCGCTGAAGATCTGCCGGGTGCTGGCGGCATAGCTCCGCACTCGATCTCATCAGGCAATGCGGCTACGCTCCGCCGCAAAACGGCGGAGGCGCGCAAGAGCCATGTCTGGTGATCCCAAAAGCTGGAAAGTCGGCCTCGTCGGCTATGGCGAAGTCGGCCGCATCCTTGCCGAAGACCTGCGCAAGGCCGGCGTGACCGTCGCCGCCTACGACATCAAGCTCGACGACGACCGTGCAGGGCCATTGCGCGAGCATGCAGCTGATATCGGCGTTGCGCTTGCGAAATCTCATGCCGACCTCGCCGGCCAGTCCGACCTGATCGTTTCCGCCGTGACCGCAAGCCAGGCGGTGCCCGTCGCGGAAGCCTGCGCGCCCGCGGTCCGGCAGGGCACCTGGTATCTCGACTTCAATTCGGCCTCGCCCGGCGCCAAGCAGCGCGCGGCCGCGCTGATCGACGGCGCCCATGGCCGCTATGTCGAAGGCGCGGTGATGACCTCGGTGCCGCCTTATCGCATCAAGGTGCCGCTGCTGCTCGGCGGCGGCGGCGCCAAGGAGCTAGCGCCGCTGCTGGTCGCGCTCGGCTTCGATGCCAAGGTGTCGAGCGAACAACTTGGCGTCGCCTCCGCCGTCAAGATGTGCCGCAGCATCATGATCAAGGGCTTGGAGGCGATGGTGATCGAAAGCTTCACCACCGCGCGCGCCTATGGCGTCGAGGATGCGGTGCTCGCCTCGCTGAAGGAAACCTATCCCGGCATCGATTGGGAAAAGCAGGGCGCTTACTACTTCCAGCGCGTGATCGAGCACGGCCGCCGCCGCGCCGAGGAAGTGCGCGAAGTCGCCGAGACCGTGCGCGAGGCCGGGCTCACGCCGTGGTCGGCGCAGGGCACCGCCGAGCGGCAGGCCTGGGTCGCTGATCTCGCCGATGACGGGCTGTTCGGGGCGAAGGGCACGCAAGGAATTCGCGCGCAGCGCGGACTGGCGCACCGAGGCCGATCGCATTCTCGCGATGCTGAAGGCAGAAAAATAAGGGGGTGCGTCGATGAGTGCTGTCAGCCCGTTTCGCATCGCGGTTCCCGATGCCGTCCTCACTGATCTGAAATCGCGGCTGCGCAACACGCGCTGGCCCGAGGCCGAACTGGTCGACGACTGGAGCCAGGGCGCGCCGCTGAAATGGATCAAGGACGTCTGCGGCTACTGGGCCGAGCAGTACGACTGGAGGAAGCGCGAGGCCGCGCTCAATCGCTTTGCGCAGTTCACGACCGAGATCGACGGGCTCGGTATCCACTTCATCCATGCCCGCTCGCCGCATCCGCAGGCGATGCCGCTGATCATCACCCATGGCTGGCCGGGTTCGGTGGTGGAATTCCACAAGGTGATCGAGCCGCTGGTCGATCCCGTCGCCCATGGCGGCAGTGCGGCGGACGCGTTCCATGTCGTGTGTCCCTCGCTGCCGGGCTTTGGCTTCTCGGCCAAGCCGACCGCGGCGGGCTGTGGCATCGATCGCATCGCAAAGACCTGGGCAGCGCTGATGGAGCGCCTTGGGTACGCGCGTTATGGCGCGCAGGGCGGAGACTGGGGCTCGGCGGTGACGACGGCGCTCGGCGCGCTCGACGCCGATCATTGCGCCGGCATCCACATTACGCTCGCGATGGGATCGCGGCCCAATGCCGGCGAACAGCCGACGCCGGAGGAGGCGCGGGCGCTGAAGGGACTTCAGCACTACGCCGATTGGGATTCCGGCTATTCCAAGCAGCAGTCGACGCGGCCACAGACGCTCGGCTATGCGCTGACGGATTCGCCGAGCGGACAGGCGGCGTGGATTTTGGAAAAATTCTGGGCCTGGACCGATTGCAACGGCCATCCCGAAAACATCTTCACCCGCGACGAACTGCTCGACAATGTCATGCTCTATTGGGTCACCGCGAGCGCGACCTCGTCGGCGCGGCTGTATTGGGAAAGTTTTGGGCCGAAGCGGCGAACGGCGCACACCGTAAAAGTACCGACGGGCGTTGCCGTGTTCCCCAAGGAGATCGTGACGCCTGTGCGCAAGTGGATGGAAGCCGGCTATGTCAACATCACGCACTGGAGCGAGATGCCGAAGGGCGGCCATTTCGCGGCGTTCGAGCAGCCTGACCTGTTCGTGAAGGAAGTGCGCGACTACTTCCGCAAAATTCGCTGAGACAACGACAAGAGAAGAACGAGGAAAACACCATGGCTGACGCATTGATCATCGACGCCTGCAGGACCCCGCGCGGCGTAGGCAAGGCCGGCAAGGGCGCGCTGTCGGGCATTCATCCGCAGCAGCTCGGCGCCACCGTGCTGCGCGCGCTGGCCGAGCGCACCGGCATCAACACCGCCGATGTCGATGACATCGTCTGGGGCTGCAGCGCGCAGGTCGCGACCCAGAGCGGCGATCTCGGGCGCATGTCGGCGCTCGATGCCGGCTATGACATCCGCGCCAGCGCCGTGACGCTGGATCGCTTCTGCGGCTCCGGCATCACCAGCGTCAACATGGCGGCCAATTCCATCATGGCGGGCTCTGAGGATCTCGTCATCGCCGGCGGCTGCGAGATGATGTCGATGGAAGGCCGCCGCGGCGGCGGTCCGATGATGATGGATAACGGCAATCTGCGTCTGCGCGCCAAGCATCCGCAATCGCATCAGGGCGTCTGCGGCGATGCGATCGCGACCCTGGAAGGCATTTCGCGGCAGGATGTCGATGCGCTCGGGCTGGAGAGCCAGAAGCGCGCCGATGCCGCCATCAAGGGCGGCCATTTCAAGAAGAGCCTGGTGTCCGGTCTATCGCGAGGACGGCAGCCTTGCGCTCGACCGCGAGGAATATCCGCGGCCGGGCACCACCATGGAGGCGCTGTCGCAGCTCAAGCCGGCATTCCCGGCGATTGCCGACTACGTGCTCGACGACAAGGGCACGACCTATCGCAAGCTGATCCTCGACAAATATCCCGACCTCGACATCAACTTCGTGCATCACGCCGGCAACTCTTCCGGCGTGGTCGACGGCGCGGCGGCGATCCTGCTGGCTTCGCCCGAGTATGCGAAGAAGCATGGCCTGAAGCCGCGCGCCCGCGTGGTCGCGATGGCCAATATGGGGGACTCGCCGACCCTGATGCTGAATGCGCCGGTGCCGGCGACGCGCAAGGTGCTGGCGAAGGCGGGGCTGACCATCGACGACATCGACCTGTTCGAGATCAACGAGGCCTTTGCCGTGGTCGCGGAAAAATACATCCGCGATCTCAAGCTCGATCGCGCCAAGGTCAACGTCAATGGCGGCTCGATCGCGCTCGGCCATCCCATCGGCGCCACCGGCTCGATCCTGATCGGCACCGTGCTGGACGAGCTGGAGCGGCGCGACCTCAAGCGCGGCCTGGTGACGATGTGCGCCGCCGGCGGCATGGCGCCGGCGATCATCATCGAGCGGGTCTGAGGCGTTCAGGCCGCCGGAAACTGCAGCTCGAAGGCGACGCCCTGATCGGTCGGCTTGAGGTCAATCGAGCCGCCATGGCTCGCCATGATGGCGCGCACGATGGCGAGGCCCATGCCGGTGCCGCCGGTGTCGCGGCGGGTGGTGAAGAAGGCGTCGAAGATCGCGGTCGCGGTTGGCCGCCGAGATCGGGTCGCCGTCGTTGCTGACGACGATCCGGATCGCCGCGTCGTCGTTGGCGGCTTCGAGCCGGATGTGCTTGGCGTTGTGGCGGATGGCGTTGTCGGCGAGGTGCGTCAGCACGATCAGCGCCTTCTCCGCCGACATGCCGATCGAGCGTTCGAGGCAGCCGCTGGCGTCGATCGCGCGGGTCGGGAAGCGGCTCTTCAGCCCGCTGACGATGTTGCCGAGCTCGCTGCTGCTCGTTCTGCGGCGGGCCTTCCGCGCGGGCGAGCTCGCGCAGCCGCTGCGTCATGGTTTCCAGCCGCTCGGCATCGCCGAGGATATTGGAGACGAAATTCTTCTGCTCCATCCGCGTCAAGGTCGCGGTGTGCCCCTGCAGCGATTCCAGCAGCAACTCGGCCGCGCCCTTGATCGAGGTCAGCGGCGATTTCAGTTCATGGGTGAGATGCGCCGAGAAGGTCGCGATGTAGTCCGAGCGCCGCGCGAGCTGCTCGGCCATGCCGAGAAAGCTCTTCGAGAGTTGCGCGAATTCGCGGGTGCCGTAATGGGCGAGCGGCTGGAAGGCGTCGCGGTCGCCGCGCGCGATGCGATCGGCGCGGCCGACCAGCTCGCGCATCGGCCGGGTGATGGTGCGGCGGAAGACGAGGCCGATCAGCATCGTGCCAGCGATGACGGCGAGGGTCGCCAGGATGAACTTGCCGCGCTCCTGATAGAGATGCTCGAAGATGTTGCTCGGGGTGCGCGAGGTGTAGATCACGCCGGCGACGTGGTTGTCGACGATCACCGGCATCGCCGAGAACACGTGCACGCCGACGCCGCGGCTGATGGAATAGATCGGCGGCGGCGTCTTGTCGGGCATACGGATGCGCAGGGCGGCGTGATACTGCCCCTTCAGCGCCGCCGCGACCTCCTCGATATGGGCGAGCGACTCGCCCGATCTCCTGCCGGCCGGCGATGACGACGCCATGGGGATCGAGAATGCGAAAGCCGGCGAGCGTGACCTTCTGCGTCTCCAGCACGATCGGCATCAGCTTCGCGCCGATCTCGACATAGAGCGGGCTCGGCCGGCGTGCCGGCCGGCCGCGCGTCGGGGCGGCGCATCAACAGGTCGTTGGCGGCGAGATCGAGCGCGGGCCGGATCGGCGTGACGCGGTCTTCGGGATCGGTGCGCGCTTCCGGCGGCAGTTCGGCGCCGAGCACGAGGCCGCTGTCGAGACGCGCTTCGACCTCGCGGGCATAGACGGCCGCGAGCACCCGGCTCTGCGCGATCAGCTCGGCCTGGGTCTGGCGGATGAGCTGGTTGTCGTAGAGGCGGAAGAAGAACAGCCCGACCAGCGGCAGCGTCGCCACCGAGGCCAGCACGGCGAAGATGACGAGGCCGAGCGAGGGCCGCCATTTCTCGCGGGCCGGCGCGTCGCTCATGCCTGCGGCTCGCAGCGGCCGAGCTTGAAGCCGACGCCGTGAATGGTCTCGATCGACATTGTCGCAATTCACCGCGGCGAGCTTGGCGCGGATGTTGCGGATGTGGCTGTCGATGGTGCGGTCGGACACCTGGATGTTGAGCTGATAGGCGGCGGCCATGATCTGCTCGCGGCTGAACACCGCGGAGGGCCGCGTCAGGAACGCGCGCAGGATGCCGAACTCGATCGCGGTCAGCCGCAGCGGCGTGCCGGCGAAGGCCGCGACATGCTGCTCGGGATCGACCGAGAGCTGGCCTTGCGCCAGCGGCGCATGCTGGCCGTTCGGTCCGGCGCGCGCGGCGGCGCGGCGCAGGATGACGTTGACGCGCGCGACCAGCTCGCGCGGGCTGAACGGCTTGGTGACGTAGTCGTCGCCGCCGATCTCGAGCCCGAGGATGCGGTCGATCTCCTCGTCGCGCGCGGACAGGAACAGGATCGGCACATCGGAGGATCTTGCGGATCTCGCGGCAGACGTCGAGCCCGTCGAACTCCGGCATGCCGATGTCGAGCACGACGAGATCGGGCCGGTCATTGGCAAAGCGCGCCAGCGCTTCCTTGCCGTCGCGCGCCTCGGAGACGGTCATGTCGGCCTTTTTCAGCGCGACGCGGATGACCTCGCGGATATGCAGGTCGTCGTCGACGATGAGGATACGGTGCGTCACGAGCCTGTTCCGATCGATCGCTGTTCAACCCGCTGCACGCTTTGTCCTGCCCGTCCAGGTACCGCTTCAGCCGCCAGTCTCGCAGACCCCATGCGCGCCAGGAAGCCGTTTCATGCTGGAACCTTTCTACAAGGGAATCGCGGCGGCCAACAAAGCGTCAAGTCGCCTTCGCGTATCTTCGCGGCCTTGTTGATGCCGGGCAGGGCCTGCGGCCCGAGGCCGAGCAGATAGTCGATATCGACATCCACGCCTTTTCCGGTCGCCTCCCGGCTGTGGCTGATATTGTAGTCGGCAATGATGGCGGCGAAAGTTCGTCAGGGAACAGGCATAAAGCGTCAACATGACTGCGATCAGGTTAACACGGATCAGCCATCCGTTACTGCGCTGCCAGCGCGATGCGGGCGACGATCAGCAGGAGGCCCGTGCGCCACCAGCAGCATCCAGATGAAGGCGGCGATCCGCCAGGTGGTCAGCAGGTAGATCTGCACATAGAGGTCGAGGCGCAGGATCGACGAGATCACCAGCATCACGTTCTGCGCCACCCAGAGATAGACCAGCGGCCGGATCACGTTGATCTGTTCGGCCGGGCCGCCCGGTCGCATCGCGACCAGCACGAAGCCGGCGGCGAGCAGCGCGGTGAGGATCAGCGGATAGGCGCCGCGATGGGCGTAGCTCGCATAGGTGATGTCGGCGGGCAGCGCGACGTTGCCCCAGAGATAGACGATGTCGAGCACGGTCTGCACGGCGAACAGCAGGTTGAACAGGATCAGCGAGCGCAGCACCGTGGCGGTGCTGAGGAATTCGCCGGCGCCGATCGCGAGCGCAGGGTGCGCGGCGCTTGCCCGGGTGCGATGCCAGCGCTGATGGATGAAGGGCCAGACCAGGCACAGCACCAGCAGCCAGAACAGGATGCGCGGCGCACTCAGATACTCGGTGAGCTTCGCCAGGTTGGCCGCCGACAGCCATTTCTCGATCAGCGGATTGGCCGAGGCGAACAGCAACAGGAAGACGCAACTCATCAGCACCGGCACGACCCAGACGGCGATGCCGGAGGATGATGCCGGGCAGGTTCAGCGCGCCGATGGCGTCGCGGATCAACCTGAACGGCGCGAACAAGTACAATTCGCGCAACGCGCGCGCCCGGTTCGCGAGATCGTCAAAGCCCGGATTGGTCAGCATCGCCGCCGCGACGCCCAGCGCGAGCAGGATGAAGCCGAACGAGAGCGCGTTGAGATCCTCGATGGCCGGAACAAGCCCTGCGACGAAGACGAGGCCGGCTGCCGAGCAGCCGCCGGCGTTCCAGCGTCGACTGGTTGGTGGCCAGCGAGACACCGCGGCAAGCGCGATCGCGAAGATGACGAGGGAGATGCCCGACGTACTGGTCGTAGAACAGCCAGTCGGCGAGCGCGGCGAGAGCGAGCGCCGTTGCGACCCTGATGAAGTGGATGTTGGTCCGCATAGGCGCAACGGCGGATTCCGGCTGAGCAAGGTTCGTCATGGGAGCCTCTCTGAATAGCGGGAAAGGGAAGGACGATTGAAGCGATCGGCGGGCTGTCGCTTAGCCACCATCCGTCGTTGGCGAGTCGTGAAGGAACAGGCATGGAAGACCGGTCGCGGGAGTTGCGATCCGGACTGTGAAGCGCGGTTGTGCAGTTGGCGGGAGCGATGTCTGCAGGAGTTCAGGTAATTTTTGCAGATACTGTGCAGGTGCGATTATTCGCTGGCGCATCGCGGCTGCGGTCACTACGAGGCAAGCTGTCGGATTCCAGTGGGCGGCTTGTCAGATGATCAAACGTGTCGGCGCTGCGCTGTTGTGGCCCCTTGCGCTGGCCTTGCTGTTCGTCGGCTTCAACAAGAGCGATCCCTATCTGATCGCGCTGCGCGGCAGCGGAAATATCGCCGTCGCCGCGATCGGCGTCGCCGTGGCCGTTGTGCTGATCCGGCGCGGCTACTGGAACGGCGCGGCGAGAAAAATACTGGTCCTGCTGTGGTGCCTCGTGCCGCTGTCGGTCCTCGCGGCGCATCTGCGCTTCGAGTGGCGGAAGTACGATGTGCTCCACACCGAGACATCGGCGGCGCAAAAGCTCGGCCGGCATTTCGTCGTCGGCTACTCGTCATTCGATGAGGTGGCGGTGTTGGCCGAGAAAGGGTTGATTGCCGGCGTCTATGTCTCGAGACGCAATCTGCGCGGCCGGAGCGCGGAAGCCCTGAAATCGGAAATATCGGCGCTTCAGGCGCTGCGTCGGGCGGCCGGCCTGCCGCCCCTGGTCGTCGCGGCGGATCAGGAAGGCGGCATCGTCTCGCACCTCGCGCCGGTCCTGACCGAGTTGCCCTCGCTGGCGACGCTCGCCGATTTGCCTGCCGATCTGCGCGACCGCATGGCGGAGGAATACGGACGGATCCACGGCCGCGAACTGGCGACGCTCGGCGTCAATCTCAATTTTGCGCCGGTGCTCGATCTGCGGCCGCAGACCAGGTTGACGCGATTTGATTTCCACACGTTGATCGGCCGGCGCGCCATCTCGGGCGATCCGGCCAAGGTGGCCGATGTAGCGTTGCCTTATATTCACGGCCTCGAAACATGCGGCGTCGGCGCGACGGTGAAACATTTCCCGGGCCTCGGACGCGTGCGCGGCGACACCCATCACTTCAGCGCCGACCTCGATACGTCGGTCGATGAATTGGAAACGTCGGACTGGCATCCCTTCAAGCGGGCGCTCGCGGGATCACGGGCGATGCTGATGGTCGGCCATGTCAAGCTGGCGGCCGTCGATCCGGATCGGGCGGCATCGCACTCGAGGAAGGTGATCGACGGCATCATCCGCGGGCGGTGGAACTATCAGGGCGTCATCATCACCGACGATCTGGTGATGGGCGCGATCTATCAGCACGATGTCTGTACCGCCGTGATGGAGGCGCTCAATGCGGGCGTAGATTTGCTGCTGGTCGCCTACGATGGCGCTCAGTTCTACCGCATTTTCGCCTGCGCCGCCGCGGCCGAAAGCAAGGGCAATCTCGATCCCGCGATGCTTGCCGCCAGCAAGGCCCGGCTCGATCGGCTCCCACCGGGTGGGAGGGAAGTGGGCAGCGGCGCGGAGTAAGCCGGCATCGCAGCCCTGTGCCGGCGGGCCTAGCCGGGTATCGCCTCCTATGCTTTGATGGCTTCGGGCTCAGGCCCGAAGAAGAAAGTCGCGAAAAGCGGCCATCAAAGGGAGGCGAGCCATGGAAAAGTCCGGCCGCGAAGAAACCGGCCGCACCATGCTGGCCAAGATCTGGGACCAGCATGTCATCGCGCGTCTGAGCGAGGACACGGATCTGCTCCATGTCGATCGCCATTTGTTGCACGATCTCGGCGGTTCGCGCGGGCTCTTGGATATCAAGGGCCGCGGGCTTGCGGTTCATAATCCCGAGCTGACCTTTGCGACGCCGGACCACGCCATCTCGACCGCGCACGGCCGCGCCGGCACCATCAAGATCGGGCAGGAGCTGCTGGCTGCGCTTGCGCGCCGAAACGGCGGCCAGCCAGATCAAAATGTTCGATGTCGACGAGCCCGGTCAGGGCATCGTTCACGTCATCGGCCCGGAACTGGGTCTCAGCCTGCCGGGCTGCCTGATCGTGTGCGGCGACAGCCACACCTGCACGCATGGCGGCCTCGGCGCGCTCGCCTTCGGCATCGGCTCCAGCGAGCTGGCGCATGTGCTGGCGACGCAGGCGCTGATCCAGCGCCGGCCGAAAACGATGCGCGTGCGGTTCGAGGGCAAGCTGCCGCTCGGCGTCACCGCCAAGGACATGATCCTCGCGCTGATCGGGCATGTCGGTGCGGCCGGCGGCACCGGCTATGCCGTCGAATATGCCGGCAGCGCCATCCGCGACCTGCCGGTCGAGGGACGGCTGACCATCTGCAATCTGTCGATCGAGCTCGGCGCCAAGATGGGCATGGTCGCGCCGGACGAGAAGACGTTCGAATTTTTGCGCGGGCGGCCCTATGCGCCGGAAGGCGCGATGTGGGAGATGGCGGTCAAGGCGTGGCGCGAGCTGCCGAGCGACTGCGGACGCCGTCTTCGACAGGGAAGTCTTGATCGACGTCACCAAGATCATTCCGCAGGTGACCTGGGGCATTCGCCCGGAGCATGTCATTGGCGTCGATGGCCGCATTCCCGATCCCAAGTCGATCGACGATCCGGCGCGCCGCGCCGCGATCGAGACCGCGCTCGACTATATGGGCCTCAAGGGCGGTGCGCCGATTGCGGGCACGCCGGTCGACTGGGTCTTCATCGGCTCCTGCACCAACAGCCGCCTGAGCGATCTGCGCGCGGCGGCGGAAGTCGCGCGCGGGCGCAAGGTGGCGCCGGGCGTGCGGGCCTGGATCGTGCCGGGCTCGGAGAATGTGAAGCGCGATGCGGTCGCCGAGGGGCTCGACAAGATCTTCATCGACGCCGGCTTCGAGTGGCGCGAGCCGGGCTGCTCGATGTGCCTTGCCGCCAATGGCGAGACGGTGGCGCCGGGGCAGCGCTCGGTCTCGACGTCCAACCGCAATTTCGTCGGCCGGCAGGGACCGCGGGCGCGCACCCATCTGGCGAGCCCGGCGAGTGCCGCGGCCGCCGCCATTGCCGGCGCCATCGCCGACGTGCGGACGATGGGGCGCTGAGATGCCAAAGCCGTTCAACAAGCTCACCGCGATTGCCGCGCCGATCATGCGCGGCAATATCGACACCGACGTGATCATCCGCATCGAGCGGCTGGTCGGAAATTCCGTGCGCGGCACGCTCGGCAAATGGGCGTTCGGCGCGCTGCGCTATCTGCCTGACGGATCGGACAATCCGGAGTTCATCCTCAACCGCGAGCCCTATCGGCAGGCGGAAATCCTCGTGACCGGACCGAATTTCGGCTGCGGCTCCTCGCGCGAAGGCGCGGTGTGGTCGCTGCAGGAGCTGGGCATCCGCGCCGTCATCGGCTCGAGCTTCGGCGACATCTTCTTCGCCAACTGCTTCCAGAACGGCATCCTGCCGATCGTCGTCGACAAGCAGACTGTCGACAATCTTGCCGCCGAGATCGAGGCGACGCAGGGCGCGGGACAAGTATCGCATCGATCTCGAGGCGCAGACCATCACGACGCCGGAAGGCAAGACGCTCCGCTTCGAGATCGATCCGCGCCGGCGCGAAGGGCTGCTGCAGGGGCTCGACGAGGTGATGCTGACCCTGCAGCGCGACCACGAAATCCGGGCGTTCCAGGAAGCCGATCGCACCGCGCGGCCATGGATCCATTTTGCAAGGAAATCGGCATGAACAATCGTTCCAACATGGTCAAGGTCGCCGTCGTCGGCGGCGAGGGCATCGGCCCCGAGGTCACGGCGCAGTCGCAGCGCGTGCTGAACTGGTTTGCGGCCAAGCGCGGCGTGCCGATGACGCTGCGCGAGGCGCAGTACGGCATCGTGCCATATCTCGCGACCGGCAAGGTGCTGCCGGACGACACCGTCGAGGCGATGGAAGAGTGCGACGCGATCCTGTGGGGCGCGACCGGCGGCCCGGAAACCAAGGAGGTGCCGGCCGCGGCGCGCAAGGCCGGCAGCCTGCTGGGGCTGCGCAGCAAATACGATCTCTACGCCAATCTGCGGCCCGATCGTCGCCCATCCGGCGCTGTCGGATTCGGCGCCGCTGAAGGCGCATGTGCTCGAGGGCGTCGATTTCGTCATCATCCGCGAGCTGACCAGCGGCATCTATTTCGGCGAGCCGCGCGGCATCGAGACGCTGCCCGACGGGCAGCGTCGCGGCTTCAACACCGAGCAATACACCACGAACCAGGTCCGCCGCGTGGCGCGGTCGGCCTTCGAGCTGGCGCGCACGCGCCGCAACAAGGTCTGCTCGGTGGACAAGGCCAATGTGCTCGAGACCAGCGTGCTCTGGCGCGAGGAGGTGATCAGGCTGCATCAGGAGGAGTTCTCCGATGTCGAGCTGACCCATCTCTATGTCGACAATGCCGCCATGCAGATCGTGCGCGATCCCGCGCAGTTCGACGTGATGGTGACCGGCAACATCTTTGGCGACATCCTGTCCGACTGCGCGGCGATGGCGTCGGGCTCGCTCGGCATGCTGCCGTCGGCGTCGCTCGGCCCGGTGGACAAGTTCGGTCGCCGCAAGGCGCTGTACGAGCCGGTGCATGGCAGTGCGCCCGATATCGCGGGCAAGGGCATTGCCAATCCGCTCGGCTCGATCCTGAGCGTCGCCATGATGCTGCGAATGACGATGAACCGGCCTGAGGATGCCGACTTGCTGGAGAAGGCAGTGGCGACCGCGCTGTCGCTCGGGCGCGCGCACCGCCGATATCGCCGAAGCCGGCGCGAAGAAACTGTCCACCGTCGAGATGGGCGATGCCGTGCTGAATGCGCTGGAGCAGCGTCGCGGCGACCGAAAAGGAGAACGCGTGATGGCCTATGTCAGCAGACGTTCCGCATTGACGATCATCGCGGGCGCCGGTGCGGCGCTCGCTACGGGCCGCGAGCCGGGCGGCCGAGCCGATCCCGGGCCGCGCGATCTATCCGGTGGCGGTGCCGGTCTATCAGACGCATTTCGTCGCCGACCGTATCGGCTATTTCAAGGAAGCCGGGCTCGACTGCAAGCTGATCCAGGGCGGCAGCGGCGTGAAGACGCGCGAGATCATCGCTTCCCAGCAGGGCGATATCGGCATCGGCGACATCACCCATCCGATGCAGCTCTCCAACCGCGGCCGCAACGGCCGCGTGCTGATGCCGGTCGACACCCGCTCGAGCTCGGTGATGTTCATCATCCGCAAGGATCTCTACGACCAGGGCATCACGACGCTGGAAAAGCTCGCCGCCTGGAAGCGGCCGGACGACCGCAAGCCGATCGTCTCGGTGTCGTCGCTCGGCGGCACCAACCATGTCTGGTCGTCCTATTACATGGAGGTGATGGGGCTCGACACCAAGGTGACCTGGATCGGCACCGGCAATGTCGACACCATGCTGGGCTCGCTGAAGACCAAGCAGGTCGACGTGCTCGTGAGTTCGCTGTCGCTGCTCAACGATTCCAGGGATCAGGGCTGGGGCACGCTGCTGTTCGACGGCACCGACGAGGCGATCTGGAACAAGTATATCGGCGGCAAGGTGCCGGTGACGTCGCATTTCACCCTGCAGGCGACCATCGACAAGGACCCGCCGAAGATGCAGGCCTTCGTCACCGCGATCTGGCGGGCGACGCAATGGATCAAGACGCATTCGCCGGAGGAGATCTACGACACGATCGAGCCCTATGTCGGCAGCACGTCGAAGGCCTCGAACATCATCGAGATCACGGCGCTGCAGAAGGTCGCCGACTATGACGCGACCATCGATGCGGCGGCATGGGCGCGCGGCGAGAAGGTCTGGTTCCGCGAGATGACCGGCATCAAGCCGCTGACACCCGCCGACCTCGTCAGCGACCGGCTTCGTCGAGGCGGCGAAGAAGGCGTATCCGGCTTGAACGTGCAAGGCCTGTCGTCGATGCCGTCCAGCGGGCAAGCCGATGCCGAGCGCATCGACGTCAGGGGATTGAGCAAATCGTTCCAGCTCGGCGGTGCCACCATCGAGGCGGTGCGCGACGTTTCCTTCGGCGTCCGTCGCGGCGAGTTCGTGGCCTTGCTGGGGCCGTCAGGCTCCGGCAAGAGCACGATCCTCAACATGATCGCGACGCTGGTGAAGCCGACCAGCGGCGAGATTTTGATCGACGGCAAGCCGGTCATCGCCGGCAAGGCGACGCCCGACGTCGGCTATGTCTTCCAGCGCGATACGTTGTTTCCCTGGCGCACGGTGGCCGACAATATCGGCTATGGCCTGCAGCTTGCCGGCGTGGCCGATGCCGAACGGAAGGAGCGGGTGGCCGCCTGCGTCGCGCAGGCTGGCCTGCAGGGTTTCGAGGACGCCTATCCCTCGGCGCTGTCGGGCGGCATGCGGCAGCGCGCGGCGCTGATGCGCACGCTGGTGGTCGAGCCGCAGATCCTGCTGATGGACGAGCCGTTCGGCGCGCTCGACACCCACACCAAGATCGACATGCATGAGGTGCTGCTGCGGATCTGGGAACGCGAACAGCAGACCGTTCTGTTCGTGACCCACGATCTCGGCGAGGCGCTGACGCTGGCCGACCGCATCATCCTGTTCTCGGCGCGCCCGGGCCGCATCAAGGATATGTTCGAGGTGGATTTCGCACGGCCGCGCGATGCGGTGAAGGTGCGCGAGACGCCGCGCTATGCCGAATTGTTCCAGCACATCTGGCATTCGCTCGGCGAGGAATTCGTGCGGGCGCGCGCATCATGAGGGCATCGCGGACACCGCGGCAGCACGCTGGCCTGGCAGATCGCGATCTGCGTCGCGGTGCTGTCGATCTGGCAGTGGGGCTATGACCTGCACAAGACAGTTGCCGTGGCTGGTGCCGGATCTGCTCGATCCCTATTTCGTGTCGAAACCGTCCGATATTTTCGAGCACTTCCTGATCCTGAGCTGCCTCAAATCGAAGCTCGGCGTGTTCAATGGCTGGTTCAACGGCGATTTTGCCAAGTGCATGGCGCGAAACGAGAACAATCTCTGGATCGCCACCGCCGTCACGCTGAAGAATACCTTCTTCGGCTTTGTCATCGGCGTGTCGATCGGGCTTTGCGGCGGGTCTGCTGCTCGGCCGCTCCGACCGGCTCAGCGCCATCTTCCAGCCGTTCATCACGGCGGTGAACTCGATTCCCCGGATCGCGCTGGCGCCGATCATCGTGCTGGCGTTCGGGATCGGCGACACGTCGAAGGTGGTGACGTCGTGGATCGTGGTGGTGTTCCTGGTGTTCTTCAACACGTTCGAAGGCGCGCGCTCGATCGACGAGGGATTCATCAATGCCGCGCGGCTGCTCGGCGCCAGCGAATGGCAGATCACCCGCACCGTGGTGATCCCCTCGACCATGGCCTGGGTGTTCGCCTCGCTGTCGCCGGCGATTTCGTTCGCGCTGATCGGCGTCATCGTCGGCGAATTCATCGGCGCCGAGCGCGGCATCGGCCGGCTGATCATCGAATCGGAGGCGCGGGCCGAGGCCTCCGGCATGATGGTTGCGGTGATCGTGCTGATGCTGGTCGGCGTGGCGCTGTCGGCGATCATCTGGCGGCTGCAGGCCTATTTGCTGCGCTGGCAGCAGCACAATATGGCGGAGTAGCCATGCCCGCGCTGCCCTTGATCGGCCGGTGACCCGGGGGTACACTGCGCCGGTCCGGCTGAAATCGCGCCGGACGAGGACGCGCACATGGCCAAAAGCACCCGCAAGCCTGACGTCCGCCTTGTCTCGGGACAGGGCACGGACGGCTATGCCGACATGGTCGCGCGCGCCCGGGCGCTGATCCCGGAGCTGCGCGAGCGCGCCTCCCGGACCGAGGCAGCTGCGCCGCCTGCCGCCGGAGACCGAGCGCGACCTGCACGACACCGGCCTGTTCCGCATCCTGCAGCCCAAACGCGTCGGCGGCTCAGAGCTCGATTACGTCGCGCTGGTCGATTGCGCCGATGCGCTCGGCCAGGCGGATGCGTCGGTGGCGTGGAATTTCGCCAATCTCTCCAGCCATCACTGGATGCTCGGCATGTTCGATCCGCGCGCGCAGGAGGCGGTGTGGAGCAAGGACGTCAATGCGCTGATCGCCTCGTCCTTCATCTTTCCGGCCGGGCGCGCCCGCAAGACCAAGGGTGGTTACACGCTCTACGGCCACTGGCCGTTCTCGTCGGGCGTCGAGTCCTGCGAATGGAACATGCTCGCCGGCGTGGTCGAGACCGATGACGAGGCCGACGGCATCGAGTACCGGATCTTCCTGCTGCATCGGAACGACTACAAGATCAACGACACCTGGAACGCGACCGGCCTGTGCGGCACCGGCTCGAACGACGTGAAGGTCAGCAGATGCGTTCGTTGCCGATCACATGACGATTGCGGTCAGCGAGCTCACCGGCGGCCCGACCCCGGGCAGCGGGGTCAATCCGAACGCGCTGTATGCGATGCCGGTGTTTTCGCTGTTTCCCTACGTGCTGTCGGGCGTCGGTCTCGGCAATGCGCAGGCCTGCCTGGACGACTATGTGGGACAGGCGCGGTATCGCGCCTCGACCTATAACCGCGCCAAGCTCGGCGACATGCAGACGACGCAGATCAAGATCGCGGAAGCCTCCGCCAAGGTCGACGACCGCGCGGCTGTTGATGCGCACCAACTGCATCAATGCCATGGCCGATGCGCGGCGCGGCCATGTCCCCGATATCGCCGACAAGACCAGGCTGCGGCGCGACGGGGCTTTCGCCGTCAATCTCTGCACCGAGGCGGTGTCGCTGCTGTTCACCGCGAGCGGCGCGCGCAGCCTGTTCACTTCGGGCCCGTTGCAGCGCCAGTTCCGCGACGCGCACGCGGTCAATTCCCACCTCGCATTCAATTTCGATGCGGCGGGGACCAATTATGGACGTGTCGCGCTCGGCCTGCCTTCCGAAAATCTGACGCTCTGAGGCCTGGATGTCCGACGCTCCCAAACATCCGGCCGATCCGGCCAATGAATTTGCCAGCGACAATTCGGCGATCGATCCCCGGGATTTTCGCAATGCGCTCGGCACGTTCGGCACCGGCGTCACCATCGTCACGGCGATGTCGGCTGACGGCAAGCCCTATGGCGTGACCTGCAACTCCTTTGCCTCGGTGTCGCTGAATCCGCCGCTGGTGCTGTGGAGCCTCGGCATGTTCTCGCAAGGCCTGTCGATCTTCCAGAACGCCAGCCATTTTACCGTCAACGTGCTCGACGTTTCGCAGCAGGAACTGGCGTTGAAATTCGCGAAATCGTCCGGCGAAAAGTTCGCCGGCGTGGAATGGAAACCGGGGCTCGGCAACGCGCCGATCCTTGCCGACAGCGTGGCGCAATTCCAGTGCCGCGCCGTCAACCGCTATTATGGCGGTGACCACATCATCTTCCTCGGCGCGGTCGAGGCCTATTCCTACAACGGGCAGGAGCCGCTGCTGTTCGCTCGCGGCGGCTTCGGCAAGTTCATTCCCGACGACGGCAAATAGCGCCGCGCTACTTCTGCTTCGCCATCTCGGCGCGGTACCAGTCGCCGATCTCGCTCGCCGTCATCAGCGCCACGCCGTCATGGCCGATGACATAGTCGAGCAATGCCTCCAGATACTTGATCCGGTGCGGCACGCCGGTGATGTAGGGATGGATTGAGATCGCCATGATCCGCGCATTGTCGGCGCCTTCGAGATAAAGGCGGTCGAACTGGTCGGTGCAGCGCTTCAGGAATTGCTCTGAAGGCAGATGCTGCAGCGCATGGATGACGATGTCGTTGGTCTCCACCGAGTAGGGAATGGTGGTGATGGTGCCGTGCGGGGTCGCGATGTCCTGCGGCAGATCGTCGATCACCCAGTCCGCGACATATTCGATGCCGTTGAGGCGCAGCAGATCGAGCGTTTCCTCGGTTTCGGTGAGGCCCGGGCTTTCCCACGAACGCGGCGGCTTGCCGGCGAAATTGGCGATGGTCTCGACCGCGCGCTTGATGGCGTCGGCCTGGTTGTCGAGCTTGTGCATCGGGCCCTGCAGAAAACCGTGGCCCATGAATTCGAAGCCGGCTTCCAGTGCCGCGGAAGCGACGCGCGGATAGGACTGGCAGACATTGCCGTTGATGGCGAGCGTCACCGGAATCTTGCGCGTCGGTGAGCGCCTTGAACTGCCGCCAGAAGCCGGCGCGCATGCCGTATTCATGCCACGACCAGTTCGGCACGTCGGGCAGCAGCGGCTGCCCCATCGGCGGGGACAGCACCGTGCGCGGCATGGCGTCTTCGATCCGCCATTCCTCGACATTGAGGATGACCCAGACCGCAAGCCGCTTGCCGCCGGGCAGTTTCAGCTTCGGCCGGTCGACTTGCGCGACATAGGGGATGCGATCGGAAAGAGCCATGGACTAACCCGCGGCGTCGGCGCTGCGCGAGAGTCGCGGCATTGACGCGCGGCATGACCTGCTCGGCCATCAGGATCATCGAGCGTCGGCCGAGTTCGCGATCGCTCCAGTCCTTGCCGGCATAGAGCAGCGTGCCGAAGGTCCCGACTTCTTCCTGGAAGGCCAGCAACTTGTCGGCGACGCTTTCCGGCGTGCCGTGAATGATGAGCTTGTCGCAGATCGATTCCAGCGTCACCTCGTCGTCAGGCTGGTCGCGCCGTGTCTTGAACAGTTCGATGCGGCCGCCGCGCTTCAGCTTGGTGAAGAGCGAGCGGTAGTAATAGACATACGGCCCGTTGGGATCGGTGGCGTAGGCCTTGGCGGTGGCGGCGTCCTTGGCAACGAACACGCTCTTGGCCACGCGCCAGTTGGCGGGATCGGCGGCGCGGCCGGCGCGCTCGCAGCCCTCGACATATTTCGGCCAGTGGCTCTTCACCCAGGCCGGCATCAGGAAGTTGGCCGAGATCGGATCCCAGCCGCGCGCCGCCGCTTCGGTCACTCCCTTGGAGAACGGCGCGACCGCGGTCACCACGATCGGCGGATGCGGCCGCTGCAGCGGCTTGGCGATAAAGCCCTGGCCGATGTCCTCGATCATCGTCTTCTCGACCGAGATGTTCCAGTACTTGCCTTTGAGATTGTAAGGCGGCTTGCCGTCCCAGATCGCCAGCACCTGGTTGATCGCCTCCAGGAACATCGCATTGCGGTCGGCCTCGAGATTGCCGAACAGTTCGGCGTCCGACAGCAGGCCGCCCGGGCTGATCCCGAAGATCAGCCGGCCGTCGAGCATGTGGTCGAGCATCGCGATGGAGGCAGCAACCGCGGCCGGGTGGCTGTTCGGCATGTTGACGGTGCCGGTGCCGAGCCTGATCTGCTTGGTGGCGGCGGCAAGCCAGGCGATGAAGGCGATGCAGGAAGTGATGTTTTCGGCCTTGTCGGTGATGTGCTCGCCGACATAGCCTTCCGAAAATCCGAGTTCATCCGCCAGCAGGAAGGCTTCCCGGTCTTCCTTCAGGGATTGCCGCCAATCCTTTTCCAGGGGATGGATCGGCATCGTGAAGAACCCGAGTTTCATGATTCCTGCGCGTCCTGAAGGCAGCCATTCCTGGTTGGCGGGAGGGTGCGTCGGCACGACGGTTCAAGGCAAGTCCGAAAGTCGAAAAGACTGCAAAACCAAGCAGCTTGACCTTTGAAAAGTCACACCTTCTAATCCCGCGAAAGCAGAAAAGCAGGGCCGGGGAGGGCTCGCCTGAATGAAAGCCTCGGCTTTCGCCTATGCCCGCGCCACCAGCGTTGCCAATGCGCTGGAATTGCTTGCCGTTCATGGCGAGAAGGCGAAGGTGCTGTCGGGCGGCCAGAGCCTGATGCCCGCGATGAATCTGCGGCTGATCGCGCCGGAACTGATCGTCGACATCGGCGAGCTGGCCGAGCTGCGTGGCATTGCGGTCAACGGCGAGACGCTCGTCATCGGCGCGCTGACCCGGCATGTCGATCTCCTGAAGTCATCTCACATTGGAAATGCGCGCCGCTGCTGAGGGCGGCGGTGGCGCACGTCGCGCACCCCGCGATCCGCAACCGCGGCACGATCGGCGGCAGCCTTGCGCAGGCCGATCCGGCGTCCGAACTGCCGGCCTGCATGCTGGCGCTGGGCGCGACCATCGTGGTCCGCGGCCCCGGCGGCGAGCGGCGGATTGCCGCAGAGGCGTTCTTCACCGGCATCTACGAGACGAAGCTGGCGCCGCAGGATTTGCTGGTCGCGGTCGAGGTGCCGGTCGCCCGCACGGGCGCGGCGCATTTCTTCCAGGAATTTGCCCGGCGGCATGGCGACTACGCGATTGTCGGCCTTGCGGCGCAGGCGGTGCTGCAGGGCGGCGGCTTCGCCGATCTGCGGCTCGGCTATTTCGCGGTCGGCGACAAGCCGGTTTTGGCGAAGGCCGCCGCGCAAGTTGATCGGTGTGGCCATCACGCCGGCGCTGCTGGCCGAGGCGTCGGTCGCGCTGTCCGACGAACTCGATCCGCACGAGGACCAGCAGGCCACTCCAGCGATGCGCCGGCATCTGGCGAAGGTGTTGCTGGCGCGATGCGTGGCGACGTTGCTCAATCGCCCCGATCTCCAGGCCGGAGGACGTGCGTGACGGCTCCGGTGGCGATTTCGCTCACGGTCAATGGCGAGCGCGTCGAGGCGCATGTCTTGCCGCGGCTCAATCTTGCGGATTTCCTGCGCGAGCATCTGAAACTCACGGGCACGCATGTGGGGTGTGAGCACGGCGTGTGCGGCGCCTGCACCGTGCGCGTCGGACGGCGAGATCGTGCGCTCCTGCCTGACGCTGGCGCTGCAGGTCGACGGCGCAGAGGTCGAGACGATCGAGGGGCTTTCGGACTCGGGCGAGATCGCCGACCTGCAGGCGGCATTCCGCGACCGCAACGCGCTGCAATGCGGCTTCTGCACGCCGGGCATGCTGATGGCGGCGCAGGACCTGCTGCGGGAGAACCGCACGCCGGCGCGCGAGGAAATCCGCGAGCATCTCGCGGGCAACTACTGCCGCTGCACCGGCTATCAGGCCATCGTCGATGCCGTCGAGAACACGGCGCGGGCGCGGACGGAGCGCAGCGCATGAGCTCGATCCGCGTCAATCCGGAAACGCTGTCGGTGCTGGACCGGCCGAATTCCTATATCGGCAAGAGCGTGCCGCGGCCGAATCTCGAGCGGCTGCTGCAAGGCCGCGGAATGTATGTCAGCGACATGGAGCTGCCGCGGATGGCGCATGTCGTATTCCTGCGTTCGCCGCATGCGCATGCGAAGATCGTCAGCATCGATGCTGCCACTGCCAGGCAGATGCCGGGTGTAATCGCGGTCGTCACCGGCAAGGAGCTTGCCGCCGTCATCACGCCCTGGGTTGGTGTGCTCTCGCATCTCAAGGGTCTCAAATCCGCGCCGCAATCGGCGATCGCGATCGATCGCGTCTGCTGGCAGGGCGAGGCGGTCGCCGCCATTGTGGCGACCAGCCGTGCCGCGGCGGAGGATGCCGCGGAGCATGTTGCGGTCGCATATCAAGAGCTCGAAGCCGTGACCGATATGCGGCACGGCGCTCGATACGACAACGCCGGTCATTCATGCCTCGCTCGGCGACAATCTGGCGTTCGAACGAGTCCACAATGCGGGTGAGGTCGACCAGGCCTTTGCCGATGCCGACGCCGTGGTCGAAGCCGAGTTCATCTTCGGCCGCCACACCGGCGTGACACTGGAGCCGCGCTCCGTCGTCGCTGACTGGAATGGGGCGGAGGCGCGGCTCACGATCTATCAGGGTACGCAGGCGCCGCATATGGTGCAGAACATCGCGGCGCTGCATCTGGGTCTGCGGGAGTCGCAGGTCCGCGTGGTCTGCAAGGATGTCGGCGGCTCCTTCGGCATCAAGGTGCACATCTATGCCGACGAGATGGCGACCTATGCGCTGTCAAAACTGCTGCGGCGGCCGATCAAGTTCGTCGCGGACCGCGTCGAGAGTTTCAACACCGACATCCATGCCAGGGATCACCGCTGCAAGGGCAAGATCGGCGTCAAGCGCGACGGCACCATCACCGCGTTCGAGATCGACGATCTCACCGGCATCGGACCCTATTCGATGTATCCGCGCACCAGTGCGATCGAGGCCAACCAGGTCGTCAACCTCGTCGGCGGCCCCTACAACAACAAGAATTATCGCGCGCGGGCGCGCGTGGTGTTTCAGAACAAGAACGTCATGTGCCAGTACCGCGCCGTCGGTCATCCCATCGCGTGTTCGGTGACGGAAGGGTTGGTCGATCTCGCCGCGATGAAGATCGGCATGGACCCGGTCGAAATCCGCCGTCGCAATCTGATTGCCGACAATGCCTACCCCTGTGGCTCGCCGTCCGGCCTGCGCTTCGAGCAGTTGTCGCACCATGCCTCGCTGCAGAAGGTCGTCGAGATGATGGATTACGGAGCGCTGCGGAACGAACAGGCGGCGCTGCGCAAGCAGGGAATCCATCGCGGCATCGGGATTGCCAGTTTCATCGAGGTGACCAATCCCAGCGCGGCATTCTATGGCGTCGGCGGCGCAAAGATTTCCTCGCAGGACGGCGTGGCGGTGCGGCTGGACGCGCAGGGTTCGGTGATCTGCCAGACCAGCATTACGGAGCAGGGGCAGGGCTCGGAGTCGCTGACCGCCCAGATCGTGGGCAGCGTCCTCGGCGTGTCCATGGACCGCGTGCGCGTCATCCTCGGCGATACCGACATGACGCCCTATGGCGGCGGCACCTGGGCCTCGCGCGGCGCCGGCATCGGCGGCGAGGCCGCGCTGCAGGCGACGAAGATCCTGCGCAAGAATATTCTCGATGTCGCCGCTGTCATCCTGCAGTCGACCCCATCGGAGCTCGATATCGCCGACAATATCGTGGTCAACGTTAGCGACGGTGCGCCGCGCATCGAGCTGAACGAGCTTGCCCGCATCGTGTATTTCCGTCCCGACACGCTGCCGCCGGGCACCCAGCCCGAATTGATGGCGACCAAGCACTTCGTGCCGCGCGAATACCCCTTCGCCTTCACCAATGGCGTGCAGGCGGCATGGGTGGAGGTCGACACCGACACCGGCTTGGTCAAGCTTCTGAAGCACTGGGTGGTCGAAGACTGCGGCACCATCATCAATCCGCAACTGGTCGACGAGCAGATCAGGGGCGGGGTGGTGCAGGGGCTTGGCGCGGCGCTGTTCGAAAAATGCATCTATGACGAGCGTGGGCAGCTGACCAACGCCAACATGGCCGACTATCTGGTGCCGATGTCCGGCGAAATGCCCGATATCGACGTCGGCCATGTCGTCTCGCCGACCCGCGAGTCCGAGCTTGGCGCCAAGGGCGCTGGCGAGGCCGGCACGGCCGGAGCGGCCGCCGCCGTCAGCAATGCGGTCAACGACGCGCTCGCACCGTTCGGGACGATAATTACGGAGATTCCCCTGACGCCGCAGGTTATCCTGACGGCCTTGGGGCGAATCTGACGAGGGACGCCGCCGGCAAAACCAAATACAATCACGCCAAACAGCAATTACCCAAGGGAGAAAGCAGCCAATGTCCAAGAAGGAATCCAAGTCAGGATCGATTTCCCGCCGCCGCCTGCTCGCTACCGCCGGCGCCGGTGCTGCGCTTGCCGCCTCGCCGCTGGGCGCCAACCTGCTGCGGGCGCAAGCTGCGCCAATCAAGATCGGCATGAGCATGCCGCAAACCGGCGGTCTGGCCGGCGGCGGCAAGCCTTCGCTGCTCGGCATCGAGATCTGGCGCGACGACGTCAACGCCAAGGGCGGGCTGCTCGGCCGCAAGGTCGAGCTCGTGGTCTATGACGACAAGTCGAGCGCCTCGGAGACGCCGGCGATCTATTCCAAGCTGATCGACGTCGACAAGGTCGACCTGCTGTTCGCACCCTATGCGACGGTGCCGACCGCGCCGATCATGCCGCTGGTCAAGCAGCGCGGCCTGCTGCTGATCGGTAACTTCTCGTTCCAGGTCAACAGCAAGGTCGGCCACGACATGTGGTTCAACAATGCGCCGTGGGGCCCAGCCGACAGCTGGGCGACGTCGTTCCTCGACATCGGCCAGAAAGCCGGCGGCAAGTCCATCGCCCTTCTGTCGGCCGACCAGGAGTTCGCCCAGAACCTGGTGAAGACCACGCGGGAAGTCGCGGCGAAGCGCAACATGCCGGTCGTGTTCGATCAGGCCTATCCGCCCAGCACGGTGGAATTCTCCAGCATCATCCGTGCGGTCAAGGCCGCCAAGCCGGATATCGTCTATGTCGCGTCCTACCCGCCGGACTCGGCCGGCATCCTGCGCGCCGTGAACGAGATCGGCATCGGCGACAGCGTCAAGCTGTTCGGCGGCGGCATGGTCGGCCTGCAGTTCGGCACCGTCATGGAGAATCATGGGTTCGCTGCTCAACGGCGTCGTCAACTACAATTCATGGCTCCCCGAGAAGAGCATGTATTTCGACGGAACCAAGGAGTTCTTCGAGAAGTACACCAAGCGCGCCGTCGAGGCGAAGGTCGATCCGCTCGGCTACTACCTGGCGCCGTTCGGCTATGCCAGCGGCCAGCTGGTCGAGGGAGCCATCAACGCGACGAAATCGCTCGATCAAAAGGGACTTGCCAAATATCTGCGCGAGAACACGCACAAGACCATCGTCGGTCCGATCGCGTTCTCCGCCGACGGCGAGCGCAAGGAAACCGCGGTGCTGCAGGCGCAGTTCCGCGGTGTCGCCGACAAGAACATCGAGCAGTTCCGCAGCTTCAGGCAAGCAGGTGATCCTGTTCCCGGACAATCTGAAATCGGGCGAACTCGTCGCTCCGTTCGAGGCGGCCCGGAAGTAGGCAGATCAAGGAACGGCTGCCCGGGACCATGACGAATGGTCCCGGGCAGGATTTCGAAATAGCCCGGCATGTGCTGATCGGGGATGCGGCTTGAGCCGGGCCAAGGGGGCTTCACTTGTTTTCAATGGACTTGCTGTCCGAAGCGGTGGTGACCGGCGTGCTGCTCGGCTGCTTTTATGGCGCCGTTAGTCTCGGATTGTCCGTATCGTTCGGCTTGCTTGACGTCCCCCACGTGGCGCATCCGGCGTTTCTGGTGCTGGCGT
Organism: uncultured Alphaproteobacteria bacterium; assembly: GCA_963726865.1. Classification (GTDB taxonomy): domain Bacteria; phylum Pseudomonadota; class Alphaproteobacteria; order Rhizobiales; family Xanthobacteraceae; genus Bradyrhizobium. The sequence goes on from CAVSEE010000028.1 coordinate 542,367, forward strand.
CCTACGTGGTGTTCATCATCAACGAGCACTTACGGAATCGATCCGCTGGTCGCGGGACTGCTGATCACGCCGCTGTTCTTCCTGTTCGGACTAGCCGCCTACCGCCTGTACTACGAAACGTTCGAAAAACGCGGCAGCGATGCCGGCGTTCGCGGCATCGCATTCTTCTTCGGCGTCGCCTTCATCATTGAAGTGCTGATCATCATCCAATTCGGCGTCGACCAGCGCTCTGTCACCGCCGAGTATATCGGCAAGTCCTGGCGTATCGGCGATATGCGGATTCCGTACCGGATGCTGGTCGCCTTCGGAGTCGCCGCGGCATTGACCGTCGTGCTGGCGCTGTATCTGTCAAAAACGTTCATGGGACGCGCGATCCGCGCGGTCGCGCAGGACCAGGAGGCGCTGCGCTTGATGGGCGCCAATCCGATCAAGGTCAAGCAATGGGCATTCGGCATCGCGACCGCCGTGCTCGGAATTTCAGGTGCATTGCTGATCATCGTCGCGCCGGTCGAGCCGACGCTCGACCGCGCCTATATCGGTCGTACATTCTGTGTCGTTGTGATGGCGGGTCTCGGAAGCATGAGCGGCACGCTGGTCGCCGCCATCATTCTCGGCGTCGCCGAGTCGATCGTGCTGAGCCTGTCTCCCTCCTGGGCGCCGGCGATTTCCTTTGCGATGCTGCTCGGGGTTCTCGCGGTGCGGCCGCAGGGCCTGTTCGGCAGGCGATCATGAAGCGCAGCGGGATTGCATTCTGGGCCGGCGCGGCCGCCTTTCTCGCCGCGGCCTTCGTCATGACCCAGGTTGTCGGCAACCAGTATCCGTTCTTCGCGGGCTACGGGATCCTGCAGTTTGTCGCACTCGCCGTCGCCTGGAGCATCCTGGGCGGTTATGCCGGCTATGTGAACTTCGGCACCGCCGCGTTCTTCGGCGTTGGCGTCTACTCCTCGGTGTTCCTGTTCAAGGCCTTCGGCGCGCCGTTGCCATTGCAGATCCTGGCGGCAGGCGCCATCGGCGCGCTGATGGGATTCGCGCTCGGCCTTCTGACCCTTCGCATGCAGGGCATCTTCTTCTCGATCGCGACGATTGCGCTCACGATCATCATCGAGACGGCGATCACGAACTGGCGATATGTCGGCGGCGCCGCCGGCATCCAGATCCAGCGGCCGCCGCCGACGGCGCCGTTCGACAATTATGTGGAGATGCTGTTCTTCGTGCAGGCGTTGCTGGTGGTGCTGGCGGTTTCAATCTCACGCTACATCCAGAATTCCTGGATCGGTCGTGGCTTGCAGGCGCTCAAGGACGACGAACTCGCGGCCGAATGCACAGGCGTGCCGACGCTGCGGCTCAAGCTGCTGGCCTGCGTGATCTCGGGCGCGCTGCTGTGTGCCATCGGCGCCCCGTCTGCCATGTACCTCCAGTTTGCGAACCCGGATTCCGCGTTCAATCTCAACTACTCGGTTTCGGCGCTGGCGATGTCGCTGATCGGCGGAACGGTGCATTGGTCCGGTCCGATCATCGGCGCGATCCTGCTGAGTACGACGCAGCAATTGCTGACCGTGACCATCTCGTCGGAAGTGAACGTGCTGATTCTTGGCGTCATGCTGGTGTTGTTCGTGGTAGGCGCGCCGGAGGGCATCATAGGCCTGATCCGCAAGCTGCGCGGAAATCGCGGGGAGGGCGGCGCATGACGCTCCCCGAGGCCCCGGCCCCCCTGCTGCGGATCGCATCGCTGACGAAGCGTTTCGGCGGCTTCACCGCGGTCGACAATGTCAGCGTCGAGATTCGCCCGGGCGAGCGCTTCGGCCTGATCGGCCCGAACGGTTCCGGAAAGACCACGCTGATCAACTGCATTTCCGGCGCGTTTCGCACCGAGCCCGGCACGGTCGTGTTCCGCGATGAGGACATCACGTCGCTGCAGCCGCATGTGCGCACGCGCCGCGGGATCGCGCGCAGCTTCCAGATTCCGCGGCCGTTCAGGAGCATGACGGTTGCCGAAAATCTCATGGTCGCGCTCGACTTCGCCGCGCACGAGCATGTCTCGGTGGCGCAGCGGCGCGACACCATGATGTCGATCCTGACGCAAATGGGGCTCGCCGCGAAGGCCAACGCCTCGACCACTCAGCTCAGCCAGGTGGAATTGCGCAAGATGGAGCTGGCGCGCGCCATGGCGACGCATCCAAAACTCCTGATTTCCGACGAGGCGATGGCCGGTCTCTCCAGCTCGGAGATCGACGAGGTCCTCGATCTCCTGATGAGCCTCGCCAGCCGGGACATCACCATCATCATGATCGAGCATATCATGCAGGCGGTGATGCGCTTCTCCGACCGCGTGATGTGCCTCGACGCCGGCAAGATCATTGCGATCGGCACACCGGCGGAGGTCATGGCCAACCAGCGTGTCCAGGAGGCCTATCTTGGCACTTAGCCTGGCCATCAATGATCTTGATGCGGGTTACGGCGCCGTGAAGGCGCTGCGCGGTGTTTCGCTTGACGTCAAGACCGGCGAGACCGTCGCCTTGCTAGGCACCAACGGCAACGGCAAGAGCACGCTGATGAAGTGCGTCGCGGGCCTGGTGCGGCCGCAACGCGGCAGCATATCGCTTGATATCGACGGGTCGACGCACGATCTTTCGCGGCTGTCGGCCGAAGACATTGTCGATCTCGGTGTGGCGATGGTGCCGGAGGGGCGGCGGCTGTTTCCGCGGCTCACCGTGCTGGAAAACCTGATGCTGGGCGCCTTTCGCAAGGCGGCGCGGCGCAATATCGACCACAATCTTTCAGTGGCTTTCGAGACGTTCCCGGTCCTGAAGGAGCGGAAGGGGCAACTCGCCGGCACCATGTCGGGCGGCCAGCAGCAGATGCTCGCCATTGCGCGCGCGCTGATGTCGTCGCCGCGGCTGTTGCTGGTCGATGAGCCCTCGGTCGGACTGTCGCCGCTTCTGGTGTCGCAGACCATTACCAAGATCGGCGAGCTCAACCGCAATCTCGGCCTGACCGTACTGATGGCGGAGCAGAACTTCAATCAGGCGATCCGGATCGCCAACCGCGGATACATCATCGTCCATGGCGAGATCGTCGTTGCGGCCGCATCGGTCGACGAGTTGAAGGGCAACGATATCGTCAAGCGCCTCTATCTCGGCGGAACCGCGTGACAATGTCTCCGCCGGGCGTTATCGCTCAAGGCAACAACCAATCGGGAAAATCAGCCATGGACCAGGCTCGGCGCGCCATCGAAACCGAATCCAACGAGGTCCTCTACGACGTCGATGATCACGTCGCCGTCATCACGCTGAACGCCCCGGAGCGCATGAACACGATCTCGGGGCCGATGCTCAACGATCTCACCAAGCTGCTGGTGAGAGCCAACGAGGATCGTGATGTCCGCTGCGTCATCCTCACCGGCAACGGGCGGGCGTTCTGCGCCGGTCTGGATTTGCGCAAGGAGCGAAGCGGCAATGGCTTGAGTTCGGCATCGTCATCGACTTCGCTTGATCTGCGCAACACCCCGCCGACCGTGCTGCAGTCAATGGACAAGCCGACCATCTGCGCGGTGAACGGTGGTGCCGCCGGCTACGGCATGGACACCGCGCTCGGCTGCGATATTCGCATCATGGCGGAATCAGCGAAGCTTGCTGCGGCCTTCGTCAAGCGCGGCGTGGTGCCGGAGTCCGGCGGCACCTGGTTCCTGCCGCGGATGATCGGCTGGGCCAGGGCCTCCGAGCTGATCTTCACCGGCCGCACGCTGTCGGCGCGGGAATGCCTGGAATGGGGCCTCGCCAACGAAGTGGTGCCCGATGCCAGCCTGATGGGACGGGCGCGCGAGGTGGCGAGGGAGATCGCGGCCAACGCGCCGCTCGCCGTGCAGGCCGCCAAGCGGATGATGCGGATGGGCCTCAACGAGACCTTTCCGGATCACGTGCATCACGTCTATCTGCAGCTGCTACCGTTGTTCAAGACGGCCGATATGCAGGAAGGCATCAAGGCCTTCATGGAAAAGCGCGAGCCGAAATTCGAGGGGCGATAAGCTCTCGCTACTCCGCTGCGCTTGCGACCGCCGCCGCTTGGCGGTTGCTCACGACCACCTTGATGGCGTCGTCGACCCGCTCGCGGGCGTAGCGCAGCGCCGTCGGCAGGTCGGCGAGCGGAAACGTGTGGGTATGGACCTTGGTGGCGTCAAAGCGCTTATCCGCCATCAATGCCATCGCGCGCCTTGTAGCGCTGCGGCCTTCGCCGCGAATGCCATACAGATAGATGTTGTTCTTGGCGAGTTGCGCGATGTCGAGCGTGACGCGCTCGTGCGGGAAAGCGGCGAGGCAAATCTTGCCGCCGCGATTGGTCATCCGGATGGCTTGATCGATCGTGGGCTCGGTGCCAGCGCATTCGACCACATAGTCTGCACCGATCCCTCCGGTCAGCTCCTTCACGACGGCGACAGGATCTTCTTCATTGATGTTGACGGTGCGATCGGCGCCCAGCTCCTTGCCGATGGCAAGGCGCCTGTTGCGCGTTCCCGTCAGGATGACGGGGCTTGCGCCAATCGCCTTGGCGACTGCGACGGCCAACAGTCCAATCGGGCCGGGGCCGATTACGACCACACTTTCACCGGCGACCAGCCCGCCCAGTTCGGTCAGGCCGTACATGGAGGTGCCGGCGGTGACGACCAGCGTCGCCTCGGCATCGCTCATCGTGTCGGGCACGCGCGCCAGCGTGTTGATGTGGTTGACCGCATATTCGGTAAAGCCGCCATCGGTGGTAAAGCCGTTGGCGCGGTGGCCCTTCTCGGGCTTGCCGTAGTTCAGGCAAGAGGTGTACATGCCCTGGCGGCAGCGCTTGCACTGGCCGCAGCCCGCATGGATCTCCACGCTGATACGCTCGCCGATCTTGTATTCGTCGACGTCGGGGCCGAGCGCGACCACCGTGCCCATATATTCATGGCCCGGCGTAAAATTCTTGTTGAAGGGAAGGCCGCCCTGAATGCTGGCCGGGGTGCCGTAGTGGATGATTTCGAGGTCGGTGGCGCAGATCGCTACCGCATCGATGCGGACCAGCACTTCAGCACGGCCTGGCATGGGCACCGGCTTGTCGCGCAGAGAAAGCTCGTCGGGGCCGCCCAGTACCCAGGCCTTCATTTGCGCGGGGATGGGGTAGTCGTCAGACGTGCGGATGCCGGCCGGTTTGTTCATTGCGCTTCCTCCAAGTCCTGAAGACTAGCGGAATTGCCGGCATTTTCCAGTCGGGTGGCCACCAGAACGCCTTGGCTACCAGAAGCTTTGGCCTTGCGCATCCTCTGGGCGGCTTTTTCCGCGGCAGCGAGCAGCCTTTCGGTCTCGCTACGCTCGGTGCCCACTACGGCTCCGGCGGCGAAGGCGACAGGTTCCGATTTCCGGTTCTCGATATCGTTCCTGAAGCGGGTGACCATTCGCTGGTGCACTGCAATGTCGTTGAGGGCGCCGAGATTGTCCTGCAAATTGGCGAGGCAATCCTTGTAGCTGGCAAGCGCCTTTTTGCTGGCGCGACCGCCGAACAGGCTCTCGAAGAAATAGATGCTGTAGCGCAGCTTCTTCATGGCGATGCGCAGCTTGTGCCGATCGGGGATGCTGAGCTTGCCGATGTGCTTGCCGCGCTTCTTGGCCTTGGCAATGCGGCGGGCAAACAGCTCCGCGGCAAACGGCTTGATCTTCCCGTTGCGGAGCGCAGGGCGCAGCTTGAGCCAGGCGCCGTCCTCGATCCACTCCAGCGCGTTCAGGATCAACAGGCGATAGCGCGCGCTGGCGATGGCGGCCTTCGCGGCTTCGGCGGCAACCGCGCGCCGATATTCCAGCTCGGCGACGAGGTCACCAAGGCCGGCGATCGGCGGGTCGGCGGCTTCAAGGCTCTTGACGCGCGTGGCCAGGAAAGCGTCGAGGTCGCGGACCGGTCCGAGCTTGCCGGCCAGCCATTTGAGATCGGTCCTGATGGTTTCGGTTTGCTTGCAGCGGAGCAGCTCCGAGAAGACCCACAGCGCAGCCCGCAAGCGGCGTACGCCGACCCGCATCTGGTGCACGCCCTCGGGCAGGCCGGCCAGCACGGCCGGCTCGTTGGCGGCGATATGGTGCAGGGTGGAGCGGCCGATCGCCTGAAAGGCAGTCGCAAGCGTTGCCTTCGGCGGCAGGACGATCCTGGCTGCCGACACCGAGGCCGTCGGCTGATCGGTGATGAGGTCATAGCCCTGCTGCGACTTGGCCTTCAGCGCAAGCCTGGCCGGGACCAGTTGCGCGACCGTTCGCGCCGTCCGGAAGAGATCGCCGATCGAGCCGCTCTTTAGTTCCAGTTCAACTTCCGCCAGCGGGCTGGAATAGAGCCCGGCGCGGATATGTCCTTCGTCGAGCGCGAGCTCGACCCGGCTGTTGCCCGGCCGCAGCGGCACCACCGTGCGATGGACGTGGGTCGAGAACACGGCGTCGAGATCGCGTTTCAATCGCCTGGACAGCAATCGCTGCAACGGCGTGCCGCGCGCCGCGCGCAAGTCCGGCTCGTCGCCCTTGATGCGCTTTTCCCATTCGCCGCGCGTCGACGGCAACGCCGTTGGCCGCGGTCTTGATGGTCTGAATGCGCTTCTTGCCGGCGTGCCTGACGCGCAGCGAAATGCCGTTTTTCTTGAGCAGGTGGTTCGGCGTGTCGAAATAGGTCGAGACGAGATGGCGATGCTCGACGAGCTGGCCGTCGCTGGGCCGCAGGCTGCGCGAGGCCGCCAGTTTCTGCAGATCGCCCGGGGAGACTTCAAACTTGATTTCGGTCTCGATGCCCATGGCCGTTCGCAGAACCTGCCTGCCTTATATCGCCCGCTTGCGCGGCATGTCGGCCGCCGATCCGCCGATCGTCGTGCGGCGATCCGCCACGGCATGGCGGAATTGCTCGAGCGCGAGCCCGATCGCCGACAGGTCGCCTTCTTCGATCGCGCCGTCTTCGTAGCATTCGAGCGCCTCGCGCAGCACGTTGTCGGCCTCTGCTTGCATGAGCTCCAGCGCTTCCGGCGCCTCCGCCTGCCGCGCCTTGGCGATCAATTCGAACAGATTGTCGCGATGCATCTCGTACTTCTCGCGCTCATCGCTATTCCAGTAATGTTTCAGCCACGCGCCGACCGAACCGAGGCCGGAGATCACGAGGATGACGCCCCAGATGTAGTCGGTGTACCGTTCCAGGAAGGTCCGCTCGTTGCCGTCGAAATAGGCCGCCGCTCCCTCATGCGCCGGAAGAGCGGCATCCTTGTCGGTGTCGGGCTTCTCGATCTTCGGCGCGTTGGGTAATTCACGGGCGAGTTGCTGGCGCACGCTGAATACTTGCCTTGCAAAGGCGCCGACCGCCATGTCCGAGAGCGAGCGCGGCGCAATGATCAGGTGGTTGACGCTGACGGTATCGATCTTGTCCTCGGGACGCGCCGGAGACGAGCTGAAAATGCTGGCGGGAATTTCCTCGGATTCATAGAGGGGGTGCTTCTTCGCGATCGTTTCGGAAACATCGATCGGCAGGAATTTCGGTTCGCCGCGGCTCGCCGCCGTCGCCGCGATTGCGTCCTTGGTGATCTTGCTGTCGAGCGGACCGACCGTCATGAACGCTTCGAGCGTTGTATCGCGGGCCATCTCGGCGATCTGGTTGGTGCCGAACTGGGTCACCGCGACCTTGTCCGGATTGACGCCCGAACTCTGTGAGGATCACCCGGAGCAGCGTGACATTGGCTTGCGTCCGGCCGATGACGCCGACGCGATGACCAGCGAGTTCGTCGATCGATTTGATCTTGGGAGCGGGCTGCTTCTTCGAGCCCTTCGCCGGCAGGCCGGACGGCGCCCAAAGCACGACGACGTTCTTGCGAAGAATGAGGACGGATTCGGCGTTGGCGGGCAGAGTGAGATCGCCGCGCGCCACCGCAAGATCGGTCTTGCCCGCGGCGAACAGCGCGATGCTTTCCGCCGCACCTTCCGTCGTGATCGGCGTCAGGCGGATCGGGCTGCGGTCGCGGGCAAAGGTCTGGGCGAGTGTCTGGATCAGTTTCTGATCGTCGCTGTTGGGCGGTCCGACGGCGACACGCAGGGTGGTCGGCCGCAGGTACAGGTAAAGCGAGCCTGCGGCTAATCCGAACAGGAGGATGCCGGCGGCCAGCACCAGAAGCGCGTAACTTTTCCGCTTCCGCCTGCGGCGGCCTGCACCCTCGTTGCCTTCTGCCTCTTTGTCTTCTGTATCTGACATCGTTTTGTCACGTTACACGAAATTGGCCGTTAAGGGGTCGAAAAAGAACCTGACAGGTACATGACGTCACACGCCTGAAATATCCATGTCGGAACGTCGGGATTGAGAATCAACTGCAAATCCCAAGGTCCCGACATGCCGATACTGATCGCAACCGACGCCTGGCATCCACAGGTTAACGGTGTCGTTCGGACGCTGACTTCCCTGGCCAATAGCGCATCCGGACTTGGTACCGAAATCGAATTTTTGACCCCGGAGGGCTTTCCTTCCCTGCCGGTCCCGACCTATCCGGGCCTGCGGTTCGCGCTGCCGAACCGGCGCGAGATCGCCCGCAGGATCGAGGCGGTGGCGCCCGATGCGATCCATATTGCGACGGAGGGGCCGATCGGCTGGGCCGTGCGGAGCTATTGCCGCCGCCACAAGCTCGCTTTCACGACCTCCTACACGACACGCTTTCCGGAATATGTCTCGGTCCGCACCGGCATTCCCGAGAGTTTTGGCTACGCCGTCATGCGGCAGTTTCACTCGGCCTCTTCCATGGTCATGGTCGCAACCGACTCGCTGCGGCGCGAACTGGCGGAGCGCGGTTTCCGCCGGCTCGGCTACTGGACGCGCGGCGTCAATACCGAGTTGTTCCGGCCGGACGAGCCCGCCACGCTCGACCTTCCGCGCCCGATCTTCATGACCATGGGCCGCGTGGCCGTTGAAAAGAATCTCGAAGCATTTCTCGCGCTCGACCTGCCGGGCTCCAAGGTCGTGGTCGGTGACGGCCCGCAGAAGGCGGAGCTGCAACGCAAGTACCCGCAAGTGAAATTTCTCGGCGAGAAGAAGGGCAAGGATCTATCGTCGCATCTTGCGGCCGCCGATGTCTTCGTGTTCCCGAGCCTGACCGATACGTTCGGCGTGGTTCAACTCGAGGCGCTGGCCTGCGGCACGCCGGTGGCGGCCTTCCCGGTCACCGGACCGCTCGACGTCATCGCCGATCATCCGATCGGCGCGATCGATCGCGATCTGCGGGCCGCCTGTCTGCGCGCGCTGGAAATGTCGCGCGAGAGGTGCCGGAATTTCGCGCTGGAGCGTTCCTGGGAAAACAGCGCGCGGCAATTCATCGGCAATCTGACGGCGCTGCAGCCGAGTCGTTCGCTGCGTCCAGTGCCCCGCGTTGCGGGCCAGAGCGCGGTGCAAGGCTAATCAAGCAAAAAACTGATCGAACATTGGATGGACTGAAGGCAAACTGATCATGGCAGAAATCATCAAGCTCGACGGCACGCAGCAACTCGAACTCGACCGCGCTACGGTCGAACAGGCCTACGACCGTTGGGCTCCGATCTACGATCTCGTTTTCGGCGGCGTATTCAGCAAGGGCCGCAAAGCCGCAATCGCTGCGACCAACCGGATCGGCGGGCGTGTGCTCGAAGTCGGCGTCGGCACCGGCATTTCCCTTCCGCAATACGGATCGCACTTACGCATTTTCGGCACCGACATTTCGGAAGCCATGCTCGAGAAGGCCAAGAAGCGCGTCAGTGAATTCCGGCTCAAGAACGTCGAGGGGCTGGCGGTGATGGATGCCGAGAAGCTGGAATTTCCCGACAATTGCTTCGACGTCGTGATGGCGCAGTATGTCGTCACCGCCGTGCCGAATCCGGAAGCGGCGCTGGACGAGTTCGCGCGCGTGCTTCGTCCGGGCGGGGAGCTGATCATCCTGACCCGCGTCAGCGCCGACGCCGGCATGCGCCGCTTCATCGAGCAGCGCCTGCAGCCGGTGGTGCGGCCACTCGGCTTCCGTACCGCTGAGTTCGCCTGGTCGCGCTACGCCAAGTGGCTGGCCGGCGCGCAGGGTATGGAGCTGGCGGAGCGCCGGCTGGTGCCCCCGCTCGGCCATTTCTCGCTGGTCCGCTTCCGCAAAATCGACATCGCTGCCGCCGCCTGACAGCCGCGGGGAGGCCGACGTGTTGCGTCACCGCGTCACCGAACAGTGTTGTGTGACAGTTTTATGATGTCACACACCGGACATCGAACCCGTGTATAAGAATCATGACAGACCTTGGGGAGACCAGATGATCAAGAATTTTCTGCAGGAATTGCGGGTCCAGCGCTGGGATGACCACCGCTACTATCATCACAGCCGCATCAATCAGAGCCTGCACTTCGTCAGCGCGGTCAGCTTCATGTTCGCCTACGTGATGCTGTTCATCGATCCCGTGGTGTCGGCGCTGGTGGGCTGGCTGGTGTCGATGACCTCGCGGCAGGCCGGTCACTTCTTCTTCGAGCCGAAGGGGTACGACCACGTCAACCAGGCGACCCACGAGCACAAGGAAGAGATCAAGGTCGGCTACAATCTGCAGCGCAAGGTCGTGCTGATGTCGATCTGGGCGCTGTCGCCGGTGGTGCTGATGCTCGACCCGACGCTGTTCGGTCTGTTCAAGCCTTGGGCAACGTTCACCGACTTTGCTCGTCAGGTCGCCAAGATCTGGCTTGCGGTCGGCATCGGCGGGCTGCTGTTCCGCACCGTGCACCTGTTCTTCATCCGCGACGTCGAGACGGGTCTGGTCTGGATGACCAAGATCGTCACCGACCCCTTCAACGACTTCAATCTCTACCGCAAGGCGCCGCTCGCCCTGCTCAAGGGCGAGTTGATCGACCCCGGCCTCGAGAAGCACGTCAAGCACGCGTAAGATGCGTATGCGACCAGGCAACGGCTGCGGTTCACCGCGGCCGTTTTCTTGTCAGCATCTCCTTGAGGATCTGCCGGCGGATGCCCTTGTTGGTCAGCGCCGCGTCGTGCCACCACCAGCCGTCGGCCTTCATCTTGCCGGCTGCAGTGACAAAGCGTTCAGCCACCGCGTCGAAGTCGGCTTCCGAGTAGTTCAGGCTGAAGATCAGGCGGCCAGTGCCGACCCAGCTCAGCGCGAGTCCTTCGGCCCGCAGGTAATATTGAAGCATCCAGTTATAACGGGACGGCTCGGTATAATGGACGGTCCAGATCGTAGAGAGATTGCTGACGCGGACCGGCAAACCGGCCGCAGTCAATCTCTCGTTCAGATGCCGCGCCCGCGCATCCCATCGCTCGTCCAATCCGTCGTAGACCGAGCGGAATTGGGGAGCGGCAAGACAGGTGAGGAATTCGTCCATCGCGGTCATGACGTAGGGATGCGAATTGAAGGTGCCGCGCGCAAAGCAGACGTCGGCGGGACGATCGTCGCGGAAACGGCGCATCAGATCCTTGCGGCCGCAAACGACGCCGATGGGGAGGCCGCCCGCGAGGCTCTTGCCGTAGGTCACCATGTCGGCGCGGACGCCGAAATATTCCTGGGCGCCGCCGGCGGCAAGCCGAAAGCCGACGAAGACTTCGTCGAAGATCAGCACGATTCCGCGTTCAGTGCAGACCTCGCGCAGCGCCTTCAGCCAGGCGGTGTAGGCGGCGCGGTCGTAGTTGGCGGTCCGGGAACTGTCGACCAGCGCAGAATCGCCGGGCGCGTTGCTGTTGGGATGCAAGGCCTGCAGCGGATTGACCAGCACACAGGCGATGTCGCGGCGGGTCCGCAACACATGCAGCGTCTTTTCGGACATCTCAGCCAGCGTATAGGTCTCGTGCGGCGAAACAGGATTGCCGACACCGGGCTGCACGTCGCCCCACCAGCCGTGATAGGCGCCGGCAAAGCGCACCAGATGCGAGCGCCTGGTGTGGTAGCGCGCCAGCCGCACCGCCTGCATCACGGCCTCGGTGCCGGACATGTGGAACGACACTTCGTCGAGGCCGGAAATCTCGCACAGCCGTTTTGCGTTCTCGGCCACGGTCGGATGATAGGTGCCGAGCACCGGGCCGAGCGAATGCGCGCGGGCTTCCGCCTTGGCGATGCATTCCTTGTAGAAGTCGTTGCCGAAGATGTTGACGCCGTAGGAGCCGGTGAGGTCGTAGAACACATTGCCGTCGACATCGGTGACGGTGACGCCGGAAGAGGATGCGACGAACGAACTGGTGCCGAGATATTCCTGCACCAGCCGGCTGTACTGGAACGGCACCCGATACGCCTTGGTGAACTGCAGGTCGGAGATGCGCTCGGCGGCCTCGGAGGTCAGCGCGCGGCCCTTGGGATAGCGTTCTTCATAGAGGCGGGCGAGCCGGAAGAAGGCGTCCTGGCGCCGGGTGGCGATATCCGCCGGGGCGCCGTCGGAACGGAAGAAGTCGTCGATGTCGAATTCGTAGTGCGGGATCAGCCGCGCGACCGCCTTCGACATCTTGGAATGACCGGTCAGCGACCGGTGCTTGGCCCTCGACAGGGCGAGGCGCGCGTGCAATTTCGGGAAAGCCGCGGCGGCTGCGCCGGCGGCGGTGGACAGGGAGAGAATCAGCGTGGGCGAATCCATGGGCAACAGCGCTATCCAGACCTGCTGACAGATTCATGACAGTCAAAGGCCTGATCTCCACCTTCACCCAGCAGGAGGATATTAACTTCCTGCTGACCAACCGGATTCCCCGGGCGGCCATCACCCGATTCATGGGCTGGTTCAGCAAGATCGAGAACCCGATCGTGCGGGATCTTTCGATCGCCTGTTGGCGGCTGTTCTCGGATCTCGATCTGTCCGAGGCCAAAAAGACCGAGTTCAAGAGCCTTCACGATTGCTTCACGCGGGAGCTGAAGCCGGGCCTGCGCCCCTTCGATCCCGACCCCGATGTTGTGGCGAGCCCCAGCGACGGCATCGTCGGCGCGTTCGGCCAGATCGCCGGCACCGAGCTGTTCCAGGTCAAGGGCGCGCCGTATTCCTTGCTGGACCTGCTGGGCGATCCCCAGCTGGTGGAGCAGCACCGCAACGGCCGCTTCCTCACATTGCGGCTGACGTCGAGCATGTATCACCGCTTCCATGCACCGCATGATGCCCGTATCGAGCGGGTCACCCTGATCCATGGCGACACCTGGAACGTCAATCCGATCGCGCTGAAGCGGGTGGAACGGCTGTTCTGCAAGAACGAGCGGGCGGTCATCCGCACGCATCTGCAGAGCGGCGAGGCGCTGACGCTGGTGCCGGTGGCGGCGATCCTGGTCGCCAGCGTCCGGCTGCATTTCCTCGACCTGACGCTCAACGCGCAGACACGGGGAGCGACGGTTTTTCCGTGCGATGTCGAGGTGCGAAAAGGCGAGGAGCTGGGATGGTTCGAGCACGGCTCGACCATCATCATCCTTGCGCCCGGCGACTTCGAGTTCGACGCCAACATCGCCGATGGCGCGAGGGTCCGCGCCGGCCAACCGTTGATGCGCAAGCCGGAGAAGAGCGCGCTAGCCGCGCCGGACGCTGGAGCCGCCGTCCACCGGCAGTGTCACGCCGGTGATGAAGCTTGCTTCATCGGAGGCGAGGAACAACGCGGCGTTGGCGACGTCCCAGCCGGTGCCCATCTTCCTGCGCAGCGGCACCTTGCTGTCGCGTTCCGCTTCGACCTCGGCACGGCTCTTCTTGAATTCGCGGGCGCGGGTATCGACCGCCATCGGCGTGTTCATGAGGCCGGGCAGGATGACGTTGGCGCGGATGCCGTATTCGGCATTCTGGTAAGCGAGCTGTTCCGTGAAGGCGATCATCGCCGACTTGGTCGCCTTGTAGGCGACATAGGGGTAGGTGGTGATGGCCGCCATCGAGGAGATGTTGATGATGGAGCCGCTTTGCTGCCGGCGCATGATCGGGATCACCTGCTTGGCGGCGAGGATGCAGCTCTTAAGGTTGATCGCCACGCAACGGTCGAAGGCTTCTTCGGTGATCGCGAGCAATTCGGCATCGCCACCGCTGAGGCTGACGCCGACATTGTTGTGCAGGACGTCGATGCGGCCCCAGCGGCCGTGGGCGTCGGCGACCATGCCCTTGATGTCGGCATTGCTGGTGACGTCGGCCTTGAACGCAACGGCAGTTCCACCCTTGGCCGCGATCATGTCTACGGTCTCTTGTGCGGACGCGAGATTGTGATCAACGCAAAGCACCTTTGCGCCCTCGCGCGCAAAAGTCAGCGCGGTGGCGCGGCCATTGCCGATGCCTTCGCCCGGACTCTGGCCGGCCCCGACCACGATGGCGATGCGATCCTTCAGGCGCATGTCAGTTCACTCCCGGGATCGGGTACTGTTGCAGTACCTCTTTGTAATAGGGCTCGTTGTCGATCTTCATCGTCGCCAGCACGCGGACGACGGCGCAATAGAAGGCGATGGTGAGCACGAGGTCGGTCATGTGCTCGTTGGACAACTCGCGCTTGATCTCGGCGAAGGTTGCATCCGACATGGCGAGCTCGCGAACCATTTCGCGCGCGCCTCGCAGGATCGCTTTCGCCAGCGGCTCGAGTTTCGACGGCTTGCCCTCGGTCTCCGCCATCAGGCCCGCGATGTCGTCATCGGTGACGCCGAATTCCTTGCCGATCTTCACATGGTGGGTGAATTCGTATTCCGACCGCTCCAGCCAGCCGACCTGCAGGATCGCCAGTTCGCGCAGGCGCGGATCGAGCTTGCTCTTGAAGCGGATATAGCCGCCGATGCCGTTGAACGCGCGGGCCATGTCGGGCGAATTGACCAGCAGCTTGTGCAGATTGGTGTTGCGCTTGAGCATGTCGCGATACTCGGGCGCGACCTGGTCGGCCTCCAGATAGGGCAGGCGGGCCATTTGGTTCTCCCCGTCGGCTCTCGTGGCGGCGGTAGCGCCGGAGCCTGTTTGTTGCTTGACGGGGAAGTTGAGCCATATCTTGCCGCCTGCGTAAAGGCGGTATGGCGGGATATCTCAGGCGGCGACGTCCAGCAGCCGCGACGAGCCCCGGATCAGGACGTGGCGGCCACGGCTGGTGATGACTGGCAATCCGCCACTGGTCGATATCAGGTCGAGCGCGACCAGTCTCTCCAGCACGAAGCGGTTGAGCCGGCATGACGCCGGCGTCGGCGCACGAAGCGCCTTCAGCGCTTCCCACTGGTCCGGTGTGAGATCGCAGTCGAATTCGGTGTTCATCTTGCCTCGAACAGGTCACGGTCCGCTTCTTGCGCAGCCTCTTACCGAGCGCGCGTGAAGATCGTGCGACTGAAGCGAGACGGGACTTTGACTCGGCCGATGATACGCGGTAACGCGCCGTCACATCATTTTGATGATGGAATCCGTCTATCCGCGAATCAGATCGTCGTTGTCGACAAGCATTTCGCTTTCGTCCAGGGCGTGCTTGCGAAGATCGCGGGTATGGTCGAAGCGTGCGGCCTGGAGGTCGACTTCCTCCGGCTCGACTTCGGGAAGGCAGGCCTCGGACAGAATATCGGCGGTGACGTCTTCGACTGACGAGCCGGCGACTTCGTGAATGAAGCTGATGTTCCGGTACTCACCGGAGGAAACGCGGGCGACAACCTCGCGCCGGGTGACTTCGGGATCGACGATGGCCTCGCGGCCCCGTCTCCCGTAGTCAATCATCACAACGAAATACTGCATCGGGCTCGCGGTCGTGGCGGAGCAAGTGTTAGGCGGCCACTATTGCCGATAATCGGAATAAAGTCAAGACAAGAATTCGGAAAAATGAAAAGCGCCGCGGGTTGCACGGCGCTTTTCCGGATTCTGTCGAATCAGCGAGTCTCGCTCCCGAGGAGTGGGGCCGATTCGGCTACTTTCCACCCTTCTTGGACCGCTTGGCCGCCTTGGCGCGCATGCGCTGGATCTGGCCGCGCGGCAGGGTGACGAAGATCTCGCCGATCCATTCCGGCTTTACCCCATTGATCGCCTTGGCATTAAAGCTGACCAGGTTCACCACGGAAGGCGATTTTCCCTTCTCGATGGTCTTCAGGTAACGCTCTCCGGTCTTCAGCCGCACCACGGCTTCTTCGCCAAAGAAGGCCGAAATCGCATGGCGCTGCTCCTTGTAGACGACGATCACGTCGCCGTTTTCGTATTTTGGCAGCATCGAATCGCCGATGACCTCGAAGGCGATGGTGTCCTCGTCGGTCGGGAAGGGCAGTTCGACCTCGCCGATGCCGTCCGGCGGCACCTGCTCGTATTCGGGCTCGATCACGGCCCCGGCGCCGACCCGTCCCATGATCGGTACCCAATTGAGCCGCAAATACTCTGAGATCGGCTCGATCTCGGAGGCCTTGATCAGCCTGATTCCAGAGAAGATTTCCGAGACCGCGCCCGGACGCACGCCCATGGCGGCGGCGAGGCCCCCCTTGGACTTACCCGTCTTCTTCAGTCCCCGTTCAATCATTTTCGCGTCAATCATCACAGGCATGGCGACTCCCCTTTCCGATTTTCAATACATTCCGAATTTCGTTAGTGAAATCAATGCCGGTTTTCAGAAAAGTGATTTGACTTTGTATTCGGACTATCGTAATAGGGCCGAAGGGTGCTGGCGTACGAACAAACGGAAACGAGACAAGTGGAACTAGCAGTCTGGCCGCCCGCGCATTGCGAGGCGCTGAAGGAATTCGTCACAAAGGGCATGTCCTATGCGGAAGCGGCAAACGCCATCAATGCCCGGTTCGGCACCGCCTATTCCCGCAACGCTGCGCTTGGGCGGGGGCGGCGAATGGGGCTTGGAGAGCCGCCGCGGCCCGATCCGGTGCCGAGGGCGACAGGAGAGCGATTTCAACGGGATGCCAGCCAGCGAGCCGATGATTTCGCGTTGCTGAAGTGTTTGCGTCGCCGCCCCGTCCTCGCCCGTGTCGAGGGGGCACCGCTTCGCTGTGTCGAACTCGTTCCGCGCCATCTCGAGCTTAGTGAGCTTGAAAGGGGCGATTGCCGCTATCCATTCGGTGGGGACGAGGAGGGCGAGGAGATCACCTTCTGCGGCCATCCCCGCCGCAACGGGGCGAGCTATTGCACGCCGCACTTTCATCTGGCGCGCAATCCCGACGTCCCGACCGAGCGAATCGTCAGTGTCGCACCGCTGCGCCTGGTCGCCACAGCCGGAAAATTTGAAGTGGAGGTAGTCAGGAATGGCACGACGGAAGCGCCGGAAAGCATACGATCCCTCAAGTGCATATGACCGGCGCGCACAGGATTTGCCGCTCAACGCCGAGGTGGCGCCGATCGAGGTCGACGATCCCTTTGCGACCGAGCCCGGTGAGAAGATTGTCGCCTTGCGATCGACCCGCGACGATGTGCTGGCGAAGTTGCATACCCATCACCAGATCGACGAAGCGCAGTTCCGGGGCGGCCGCGCGTTTCAGAACGATTGGGAAAAGGCGGAACGCGGGCCCAGGGCGATCGATCTGACGCGCGAACGCGTCGATGGCGGCCAGATGCGGGAGCCGATCACGGAAGGGCAACGGCGGGCGGTCGTGCGGCTCAATCGAATCGAACACGAACTCGGTGCCGACGGCACCGCGCTGGTCCATGACGTGCTGGTTCTGGGCATGACCATGCAACAGGTGGGGGAACGGCGCGGCCTCACCACCCAGCGCTGGAGGGACTATCTTGCGCGACGCTTCCAGGAATGTCTTGACCGACTTGCGCAGTTCTACGGCTTTGCGGCGCCCGCCCGCATACCCGTCAAAAGCCTCCAGCGCTGAAGCGCAGCGGCTGCACCACGTCGTAGGCGGCCTTGCTGAGCGGGACGGCGTAGTCGACCGTCAGGGCGCCGAAGGGCGAGGCCCAGGTCAGGCCGACACCGACCGAGGAGCGCACGATGTTCTTGTCTGCCACCTGCAGCGTTTGGCCCGAACCGAAAGCGGTCGGACCGTTGTAGCGGAACACACTGCCGGCATCGACGAAGGCGCTAGCTTTCAACCCGTATTCGTCGGGCACGCCGGGAATTCCGCTCTGCAGCTCGGCGGTCGTTGCAAAGTACATGCTGCCGCCGACGTTGTCCCGCGTGGAGCCCGCCGTCAGGTCGCGCGGGCCAAAGCCATAGGGCGCAAAGCCGCGCACCATGGTCGGGCCGCCGAAGAACGTGTTCATCAGCGGCGCCTGCTGGCCGCCCCAGCCGGTGATGTAGCCGCCTTGTCCGCGCACCATGGCGACCACGTCGCTGTTGATCTGCTGGTAGTAGCGCGTATCGCTCGTGGTGCGGAGGAATCGCACGTCGCCGCCGAGGCCGGCGATATCCTGGCTGAGCTGCGACCTGATTCCGCTGGTCGGGCTCTTGTTGTTGTCGAGCGTGCTGAAGGTGGTGGTGGTACCGGCCTGCGAGACCCAGGCGGAGCCGGCAGCCGCAGCCTGCTGGATCGGCAGCGACGCGGTGAGGCCGCTGCCGTTCGGCGCCAGTGTGATGTTCTGGTTGTAGAGCGAGTAGCGCCACTGCACGCCGAGCTGTTCGGTTAGCGGCGTGCCGAACACAAGGGCGCCGCCGTAGGTCGCGGTGCCATAGGACTGGTAGCTCGTCGGGTCGCTCTGCCGGCCGAACAGTTCGACACCGGCCGCGATCCGCGTGCCCAGGAAGTAGGGCTCCGACGCCGAGAGATTGATGCTCCGCGCGTACTGGCCGAATGTCACCGATGATCTCAGGTCGATACCGGTGCCGTAGAAGTTGCGCTCACTCAGCTTGACCTCGCCCATCCAGCCGTCGGTCGTGCCGTACCCGCCGGAGAAGTTGATGTCGCCGGTGGGCTGGTCGATGGTCTCGACATCGAGCACGACGCGGTCCGCAGTCGAGCCCGGGCGGCTCGTGATTTTCACGGTCTTGAAGTAGTTCAGGTTCCGGAGCCGCCGTTCTGCGCGGTCGATCAGGGTCCTGTTGTAGGGATCGCCTTCACCGAGGTCGAACTCGCGGCGGATCACATAGTCGCGGGTGCGCGAATTACCGTGGATTTCGATGCGCTCGACATAGCTGCGCGGGCCCTGGTCGACCACGAACGCAATGTCGATGCGCTGCGCGGCCTGATCGCGGGTGATGCGAGGCGTGGCGTGCGCGAAGGGATAGCCGAGCTTCGATAACTCGATGGCGAGGAGCTCGGTGGTCTTGTCGAGGGCGTTGCCGTCGAACGTGGCGCCGGAACGGATCGAGGCAACCCGTGACAGCGGGCGGGTATCGACACCCGGAATGTTACAGACGACGTCGACGTTGCCGAACTTGTAGGGCTGGCCTTCATCGATCGCGAAAGTCACCGCAAACCCCTTTTGCGCGGGATCGTACTCTGCGGTGGCCGACGTGACGCTGGCGTCGGCATAACCCTTGCTGCGATAGTAGGTGCGGAGCAACTCGCGGTCCTGCGCGATACGATCGGGATCGTAGGTGTCCCCGCCGGTGAAGAAGCTCAGCATCGAGTGTGCCGAGGTCTTGATGACGGCGCCGAGTTGCCGGGCGCCGAATGTCCGGTTGCCCGTGAATACGACCTTGCGTACCGGCGTCTTCGCGCCTTCCGTGATCGTATAGACGAGATCGACGTTGCCATTGCCGCGGTCGATAATTTCGGGTGTGACGCTGACTTCGTCGCGCGCCGCCTTGCGATAGACCTCGACAATGCGATTGGCGTCCGACTGCACTGTTGCACGCTGCAAGCCGCTGCGCGGCTTGGATTCGATCGCCGCGGAAAGATCGGCGTCCTTGACCTTCCTGTTGCCTTCGAATGCAACTCGCCCCAGCACTGGCGCCTCGGTGACGCGGACCACGATGGTATCGCTGCTGCGGTCGATCGCGACGTTCTCGAACAGGCCGGTCGCGATCAGCGATTTCAGCGCGGCGTCGCGCGATGTGTCATCGTAGCGACCGCCGGAAGCGGCATGAAAATAGGAGCGAATGGTTTCCGCCTCGACGCGGCGATTGCCCTCGACGACGATGGTCTCGCGCGACGACGTCTCCGCGGCCATCGCGATCGACATCATCGCGACGGTGGCCGCCAGTATTCCGCCCATCGCCAGCAGCCGTTGTGCGCGCTGGCGGTGGATGCTGCGTCTGTTGCTCACGTCCCTGCCGGAACCCCTGTTGTCCATCCGCGATGCAATTGCCGCGGCGGGGCGAAAGAATGTCTGACTCAGGGAGAGTTGCGGGCAGGAGCTGCCACATTTTGAACGTCAAGCTTAACGCGCATTTTCTCAGAATTGTCGCAATGCACGCCTCATGTCTCGGCGTCCAAACAGCCGGAGGCGTTCGCCCGAGGCCGCCAGGAGCCGTCACATGCGTTTCGTCGTTCTAGCCGTTGCCGCCACCATGCTTGTGCAGCCTGCACGGGCGGAAAAAGCACCGGAGGTTGACCCGCGCGCCTCGCTCGGCGTCGTGCAGCAGTGGATCTACAATTACCGGGCCAAGCCGGACTACGCTCATGTCCCCGCCGCGGTGCGGGTGCTGTTCCACAGCCAGACCTTCAAGGAGCCGGAAAGCGCCGGCATCTATCTCGGCTTCATCGCGGGCGCGATCGGATCGAACCCGGCAAAGGCCGAGAAGCTGATCGCAAGCTTGTTTCCGGTAGCACCGGAAGACGAATGGGTGATCGTGCGCGCGATCGCTTATTCGGGCCTGCCGGACTGGCGCAATGCGCTGCGCCGCGTGGCGCCGCGGATGCCGGCACGGCGCGCCATGATCGATGCTTATCTGTCGGGCAAGCTGCCGATCCTCAGCGAAATCCCGCTGGAGGAGACCAGGCCCGGTATGATGGACAAGCTGACGACCACGTTCACGAAAAATCCATTCGGCAAGGAAGAGAAGAAGGTCAACACGACGGTGACCTTCGCCGGCAGCCAGGACTTGCTCGACACGCTCTGGGGTTATTATTTCGCGACCGGCTCGCACATGCCGATCAAGCGCATCGAGGAGATGCTGCCCTGGAGCAAGAGCCGAGACACCGTCGACAAGCTGACGGTCGGCAGCATGGCGCGATACACGCTGGCGAGCTATGCCATTCGCGACGCGGCCTTGCGCGAATTCCTGCGCAGTGAGTTGTCGAGCCAGAAGGAGTCGATCAGGGCGCCGCTGGCCGAGGTGGTCGAGGCGGCCGATACCGTGCAGATCGGCGCGTTGCGCCGCGATGCGGTCGCTGCTGTCGAAGACCTCAAGGCCAAGGGATCGGACGCGCGGCGCAATCTCGACTTCTGGGGCCAGGTCGGCGTCGGCGCCGTGGCGCTGGGCTGCGTTTCCGCGGCCGCGCTCGGGCAGGTGGCCATCGGCATCCCCTGCGTGATCGGAGGCTCCGCTTCGCAGGGCCTGTTATCGTTCTGGCAGAAGAACCAGCAGTGATCGCCCGGCGGCGTGCCGCCGCCTGGCCAAGGTCGCGTTCGCACCAGTTCGGGGAAAACCCCGGCCTGACGCGTACAGCTATGCCCGCGACAGGTCCGGCCCTGCAAAATCCGGGTTTGGCCTAACCTGCGGCGTTCGCTAAAAAGCCCCAAATGACATGCTCCGGCGCGAGGTCGCGGGCAAAAAGAATGGGGAAACGCCTGAAATGACCGCAGTACCGCATCTGCCGGAGCGCACGCCGCGCGCCAAGGATCAGCCGACGGCGCTCGATGGTGTACTGGTGGTCGATTTCACCCGCGTCGTGGCCGGGCCGGCCTGCACCCAGACGCTGGCCGATTTCGGCGCCGAGGTCATCAAGATCGAGAATCCCGACGGCGGCGACGACACGCGGGCCTACGAGCATGCCGAAATCGGCGGCGAGAGCGCGGCCTTCCTCACCCTCAACCGCAACAAGCACGGCATCGCGCTCGATTTCACCAATCCAAAAGCGCTGGAGGTCGCTCGCGCGCTGATCGCGAAAGCCGACGTCGTGGTGGAGAATTTCTCCGGCGGCGTGATGAAGAAGTACGGGCTCGATTACGACTCGGTGGTGTCGAGCAATCCGCGGCTGGTCTACTGCTCGATTTCGGCGTACGGCCGCAAGGGTGATTTTGCGCTCCGCCCGGGCTTCGATCCGATCACGCAGGCCGAAAGCGGCTTCATGTCGCTCAATGGCTTTCCGGATAGCGAGCCGGTTCGCACGGGGTCGCCAATCGTCGATTTCGCCACCGGCATGTCCGCCTGCAACGTAATTCTAATGGCGTTGCTGGCACGCGAAAAACTCGGCCGCGGCCAGCGGGTCGAGGTCGCGCTGATTGACACGGCAGTCGCCTTGACCGGATTCTACGGCATGGCGTACCTGATCAGCGGCAATAATCCCGGTCGCTTCGGCAACTCGCCGAACGGATCGCCGACCGTCGGCGTCTTCCGCGCCTCCGACGGGCCGCTCTACATGGCCTGCGCCAACGACCGGCTGTATCGCCGGCTTGTGACGGAAGTTCTGGATCGCCCGGACCTCGTCACCGACCCCGACTTTTCCCATCGCAAGGCGCGCACCGCCAACAAGGAAAAGCTGCGCGGCATCATCTCCGGCATCTTCGCGACCGACAAGCTGGAGAACTGGATGGCGAAGATGAAGAAGGCCAACATTCCCGTCGGCTATCTGCGCACGGTGGAGGAGGGCTTCAATGCGCCCGAGGTGCGTGGTCGCGATCGACTGAGCCGCATCCCGCATCCGACCGCGGGCTCAGTGCCCAACATCGAAACGCCGCTCAACATGAGCCTGACGCCGGCGATCGATCCGGTGGCGGCCCCGCTGCTCGGGCAGCACACCAAGGAAGTGCTGCGCAAAACACTCGGCTACGACGACCGCCGCATCGCCGAACTGGCCGAAGCCGGCGCCTTCGGCAAGGCGATCCCGACGCGCGGCACGGACGAATAGAGAGGGAACGAAGCACATGACTGACGGCACGCCATCCCGGTCGACGCGGAATGTCGAACTCGGCGCCAGCGGCGAGGAATTCCAGAACCTGCACGAGTTCGTGCGCAAGGCGCGCACCCGGCTCAACCAGAATGCCTGGGACTATATCGTCGGCGCAGCGGAGACCGAGACCACCATGCGGCGCAATCGCATGTCGCTGGACGAGATCGCGTTCCGCCCGCGCGTGCTGCGCAACGTCGCCAAGGTCGATGCGTCGGTCGAGGCGTTCGGCCGCAAGATGCGATTGCCGGTGGTGATCGCGCCGGTCGGCGCGCTGGAGATTTTCGATCCCGAGTCGGGCGCTGCGGTCGCGCGCGGGGCAGGGAGGTTCGGCGCCTCGCATATGCTCAGTTCAGTGTCCGAACCGGGCCTGGAAAAGACGGCGAAGGCCGCGCCCGATGCGCTGCGCTTCTTTCAGCTCTACGTCCGCGGCGACGATGCCTTTGTCGAGGACACGGTCAGCCGCGCCGTCGCCAACGGCTATGCTGCGTTTTGTCTCACGGTCGACACCGCGCATTACAGCCGGCGCGAGCGCGACATTGCGAAGCGCTATGTGCGCGAAAGCCGGATTCGGGCCACCGGCGGCGACTTCCAGAAGGGGCTGGACTGGCGCACGGTAAAATTGATCAAGGACAAGTTCAAGATACCGCTGGTGATCAAGGGTATCGCTACTGCCGAGGATGCGCAGATCGCGCTCGATCACGGCGTCGACTGGATCTACGTCTCCAACCATGGCGGCCGTCAGCTCGATCACGGCCGCGGCGCCATGCATGTGCTGCCCGAGATCGTCAATGCGGTGGCCGGGCGCGCCAAGATCATGGTCGACGGCTCGTTCTGCCGCGGCACCGACATCGTCAAGGCGATCGCTTCGGGCGCCGATCTCGTCGGCATCGGCCGGCTGCAGTGCTGGGCGCTGGCGGCGGGCGGCGAGGACGGCATCGTGCGCATGCTGGAACTGCTCGAGGACGAGGTGATCCGCTGCCTTGGGCTGCTCGGCGTCACCAGCTTCCGTGAGCTCGACAAGTCCTATCTGCATCAGGCGACGGCGACCAACCTGCCCGGCGTGTTCAGCGCCTTCCCGCTGCTCGATATCGAGCCGTACCGGTACTAATACGGGTCGCTGCGGCAAGGCCACAATCCCGACATCATCCGGCATCGCGCGTTTTGGCGCGATGCACCGAAATTGATTGGCGAATTTCGCTTGCGCCCTTGTCGCCGGGAGCGCGCGTGGCGCGGCGCGCCAACAAGTTCCCCTGTAACGTCCAGAAAATGCGCCAAGCGCTGACGTTTTTGGCCACATTCCAAAACGACCATCGCCTCATGCAAACGCTGACCGTCATATCGATCCTGGCGCTGCTCACCATCTCGGGCGCAGCCTACACCGATCGGGTGCTGATCTCGGATCAGCACGCGCTGGTTCAGCGGGGGAATTGACGCCGGCCGTGGGGGCGGGTGTCGGGGACAAAGTGGGGCGAACGATGCTTTCGGTGGATCAGATTCTCAGGCTCGCCAGCGTGCCGGCGATTTTCCTGGCATTCCATATTGCGGCGCAGGTTTCGGGCGGCTGATCGCCGACGCCCGTCGCGTTCCGGCCGCCGGCGCTCCCCGCAGGGTGCGCAGGCCCGAGCCGCCAATCCGGCGGAGACAGCCGCCGGAAATATGGTAACGTCCTCCCGAAATCGGAGGCGACCATGATTGAACCGAAGTTGGAAGTTCCGGCGGAATTGCGCGATCTGGCCGAAAAGACCATCGACCAGGCGGAAAAGGCGTTCGGCATGTTCTTCGATGCCGCGGCGAAATCCATGGCGTCGGTGCCGAGCCCAGGCACGGAAATCTCGAAGCAGGCGCTGACCTTCACCGAGCAGAACATGAAGGCGGCCTTCGAGCACGCCCGCAAGCTGGTTCACGCCACCGACCTCCAGGAAGCGCTCCGCATCCAGTCGGAATTCCTGCGCAGCCAGTTCACCAATGCCGGCGAGCACATGCGCCAGATTACCGGCGGGGTGATGTCGGCCGCCAAGGACGCCACCAAGGGTAAGTTCTGAATATCGAAAATTTGGCTTGACTCGTCGGGCAAATCAGTGCTATAAGCCCATCATCGCGACAAGTATCGAGCCCGCGCCGGAAACGGCGGCGGGCTTTTGCTTTGGCAGACAATCGGTTGAGTGTGCTGCTTCCGCCAGTGTAACGTCCGCCCGCTGAGGGGGTTGTGATGGGTGATGCAAGCGGAGCGTGGGCGCGGGCTGCGAATTGCCTGGCGATTTCCGTGTTCGCGATGATGAGCGCGAGCCGGGTGCTCGCCGCTGACGATGCCGAGCGCCCGGCCGCACCGGCGCTGCCGACGACCTATATCGACCTCAGAACCAATTATGCGACGCTGCCGGCCAACTCGTTCTCGGTGGGGCTGGGAAATTCCTCCCTGTTTTCAACGCTCTCGAATCTCAGATCGCTGATCACTACCGCAAACCTGGCGGCGACCCCGGTCCTGCCAACCCTGCCAACCCTGTCGTCGCCTGCGAGCCAGAGCGCCTGGATCGATCTGCCGCTCACCGTCGATCTCAGCGACCGCATCTCGCTCTACGGCGGGTTCACGGCGAGCGCCTCCAACACCGGATCGGGTTGGTCCTCGCTCGAGGTCTCGAGCTGGAATCTCGGCTTTCAGGCCGATCTCTATCAGCAGAACGGCGGTTTCTTCCCGACCGTGACGCTGCAAACGACCGTCACGCGGTCGGTACCGGATTCGGCGCTCACCACGACGTCGCTCAACAACATCGTCGAGCTCGACTATGCGCTCGATGAAGACGAGACGAGGGGATGGCTTGCGGGCGTGCAACACACCAAGATCGACGTCGACTCGCCGCTGGCGCGGGTCAACGACAACATCGTCGGCTGGGTCGGCGGCTACTATCAATGGCCGAGCAACTGGAAATTCACCGGAAGAGTCGGCGTGCAGTCGTTCGGCGGCGCGCAGATCCTGCGGATTGCGCCGTTCGAACCGTTCACTCAGCCGATCGTGCGGCTCGACCTCGACCGCATGGACGACAACGACAACCGCCTGTTCGGCGTGACCGCGCAGATCGCCTGGGTGCCGAAGCCGTCCTATACGCTGACGCTGCGCACGCCGCTCTATCTGGTACGGAACTAGCGGATGCTGACGAACTTGCCCCAGACGGCAGCAAGGCCTGCGGCGACCATCACATAGGTCGGATTGTCGCAGAACATGCTGCCATAACGGCACACGTCGGCGCTATATTCACCGAGCTCGCGATGACCGGCGGCGTAAAAGATGCCGGACAGGATCACCAGCGCTGCAGCAGCAAAATACATTGGCTGTCTCCATTGATGCGCGTGACCTGCACCGGCAGCCGGTGGCAGGTTTCTTCCTGGCTCTGACGCTAGCGCAAGGCTGTTTCAATTCGTCGAAGCCGCCGTTTTATGTTGTCGGCAATTCGTTTACGAATTGTAAAGAGTTCAGTGCAGCGGAAGGATCGCCGGGTCGCAAGCCCAGTTGATTTTGCTCGCAAAAGCAGAATTTCGAAAAATCAAAAATAGCACTTGACCCGTCGGGCAAATCAGTGCTATAAGGCCATCATTGCAAGAACTATCGAGAGCCCGCGCGGAGCCATCCGCGGCGGGCTTTTTGTTTGCTTTCACCAATCGGACGGCGGCCGCACGTCACGACGCCACATCTCCCCTTGTCCTGCCAGCGTCGCAAGCGAGCCGCCGTCCGAACCCTGATCACATTATTGGCCGGCGCGCGCGAATGCGCCGGTCGTGCGGCGCCCCCTCCGCCGCACGCGGCCCCTCCGGTTGAGGGATAACGGTTCGCGCCGGAAATGATCGGAAGTGACGATCGCGACGATCATGCCGCAAATTTTCTTCCTTTCGCGGAGTTGCCCGTGACCGCCTACCTCATCTCGCTCGCGCTCGCCGGACTGCTCGCCATCGCCATTTGGGAATGCGCCGGGTGAGCAGAGCCAGGACACTGACCGAAATCCGATCGATCGCGCGGAGCCACACCAGGACGGCGATCAACGTGCTGGCCGGCATTATGCGTTCGAAGGATGCGACGCCCGCGGCACGCGTGTCGGCCGCGAACTCCATCCTCGACCGCGGCTGGGGCAAGGTGGCGCAACCGCTGGACCATGGCAACGACGGTTCCCTTGAACTGATCCATCGTATCGAGCGCGTCATTGTCGATCCTGAAAATTCCGACCGCCAAGGCCTTTGAGCCGCTGCTCAAGCCGACCCGTTACAAGGGCGTTTATGGCGGGCGCGGTTCCGGTAAGTCACATTTCTTCGGCGAGCTGCTGGTCGAGACCTGCCAGGCCGAGCGCGGCACGCTCGCGGTCTGCATTCGCGAAGCGCAGCGCACGCTGGCGCAATCGAGCAAGCGGTTGATCGAAAGCAAAATCGCTTCGCTCGGCCTCGGCCAGGGCTTTCGCATCTTCACCGACAAGATCGAGACGCCGGGCGACGGCGTCATCATCTTTCGTGGCATGCAGGATCACACGGCCGAATCGATCAAGAGCCTCGAAGGGTTCCGCATTGCGTGGATCGACGAGGCGCAGTCGCTGAGCGCGCGCAGCCTCGCGCTGCTCCGGCCGACCATCCGAGCCAAAAATTCCGAGCTATGGGCGAGCTGGAATCCGCGGCGCAAGTCCGATGCGGTCGATGACTTTCTTGCGCGCGCGCAAGCCCGCTAGTGCCATCGTGGTCAAGGCGAGCTGGCGCGATAATCCATGGTTTCCTGCCGTTCTCGAGGAAGAGCGTCAGCTTGATCTAGAACTCTATCCCGATCGATATGAGCATATCTGGGAAGGCGACTACGTAAGGGCCTTTGAAGGCGCTTATTTCGCGACCATGCTGTCGGAAGCAAAGGCGCAGGGCAGGATCGGGAACGTGGCCGCCGATCCGCTGCTGCCGCTGCGCGCCTTCATCGATATCGGCGGCGCCGGTGCTGCGGCCGACGCCTTCACGATCTGGATCGTGCAGTGGGTCGGCAACGAAATTCGCGTGCTGGACTATTACGAAAGCGTGGGTCAGGTGCTGGCGTTCCATGTCAACTGGCTGCGCTCGCACGGCTACCAGAGCGCCATTCTCTATCTGCCGCATGACGGCGTCGCCGCCAACAACATCACCGGCAAGCGCTATGAGGATCATCTGCGCGAAGCCGGCTTTGCGGTCGAGCCGCCGGTGAAGAACCAGGGCAGGGGCGCAGCGGTCATGCGCATTGAGGCGCTGCGCCGGCTGGGTCCGCAGATCTGGTGGAACGAAGCGACGACCGAAGCCGGCCGCGATGCGATCGGCTTCTATCACGAGCGCAGAGACGATGAGCGCAATGTTGGCCTCGGGCCCGAGCACGACTGGTCAAGCCATGCCGCCGATGCGCTGGGGCTAATGGCGATTTGCTATGAAGAACCGGGCAGGGCGGGGAGCTTCAACCGGCCGATCCGGTATGCGGAGAAAGGGTGGAGGTGAGGCCGGAATTCATCCGGTCACAACAACGGCAAGATCGTCGGCCCGCACCGGATCTTTGATCTGGGCCGGATCGACTTTTTCCGCTTTCGCCCAAGCCTGCAAAGCAGGAGGCCGATACGACAAATCTGCCCGCCATCGCTCGAACACAGACGCGTCAATCGTTTCGTTGATATTGACCACGCCTTCCCCCTCCGCCTTCGGAGCAACGCCGATCGGCCGATAGTAGGCGCGGCCGAAGGTTGCCAGCCGGTAAAGTCCCCACATGAACTGTCCATAGGAATCGGAAATGCCTCCGGAGACCGCATTGGCTTCGGCTGAAAATCCGGTGCGGAATGTCAGGCCTAATGCTGTTGCCTTTCGCTCCAGCCATGCGAAGGGAAGGCTGGCAAGCGGATCGTCGAAACAGCCACCGCCGATATTGGCGTGGGCGCCGACGAACCACCGCTGCTCGGTGCGCTCGATGGGGCGTGGCTTGGCGCTGGTCGCACCCTGGTTAGTCCAAAGCGTCGGCGAGAACGCCTTGCGATGCTCGTCAATCGCCAAAGCGTGAAAGGCAAATTCATTGTTCTGCCTAAGACCGGTATTCAGGAACGGATAAGCGGACCCTCTTAACCTGCGCACCAGAGGAAAGGGGACGCCAAGAGCGCCGACCGTATCGAACACACCAAGAAATTTGATGGGAGCTGCTTGCGAGTATTGCAGCATCCATGCTTCTTCAAAACTGAAATCTGTCTTGCCTTCGTCCCGCGCCGATATCAGATCCCTGATGGTCCTTTGCTGAGGTCGCCGGTATCGCTTGTAGAGTTGGTTGACCCCGAGTGGCGCGCCGTTTCGCAGTAGTCCGCACTTGGACGCAAAACCTGACAAGCTCCTCGCAGTGTACGCGCCGCGGCTGAATCCAAAGATGAATATCTCGTCACCGGGCTCGTAGTTTTCGATCAACCACTCGTAGGCGCTGGTAATTGCAATATCGATGCCCCAGCCGAACATCCCTCCTCGTACCCTCTCGCCGAACTTCGTTCCGAGGCCGGTGCTATAGTAAGCGCGTTGTTCGCAACCGTCGGCACCTCTCGATGCAAAGAGGGCGCGAAAGCGCCAGACATTCGTATTGTCGCTGACTTGGTTCCACGTTCCGTCGAGAAATAGTGCAAGGCGCTTTTTCGCCGTCGTGGGCAAGGTATCGACCATCCAACCCTCCGGGAAAAAATGGACATTCTACGTTTCGTCGCATCAGCCGGTTTGCTCAGCCTCGCGGGCGGAGTATTGCTTGTGAATATGACTTTCACGCCCGACGCCGCCCGAGCGGGAACAATTCTCACGGCGGGCGGGGTGTTGATACTCGCTCTAGTAGCAGTCGGGCTGTTGTTCGTCTAGTCGCGTGGGTGATTGGCCGCGCAACGGCATCTAATTCAACTTCGACGCGCCGACCGGATTGGGTTGCGGCTGCTCCAGCATCTTCAAGGATGCATCGATCGCGTTGCGCAGATGCACGGCGGCCGTGGCGCTGCAGCGCAGCCGGCCGCACGAGACGAACCTGACATCGACGAAGTCATCCTGATGCGGCACCAGAATGCGCGCGCCCAGCTCAACCTGCACGATGCCGCTCATGACGCCGTAGGCCGGTGCGATATCGAAATAGATGGTCGGGATGTCGTTGCGGTTCTCGAAGACTGGCACTTGCCCCTTGCCGGGCGGGTCGATATCGGGAGGGTTGGCCAAGCGTGCGCTCCTGGAATGATTATTCGTGAAGCTTCAGACCTATCCGAGTCGGCGCTGCCCAGATAGCGGTTTCGGCCGACCTCATTACGCAACATTCTTCAGGGATTCGAGATCTTATCCATGTCCAAAATGTCGACATCTGACCTCAAGGCGATGCTCGCCGCCGAGAAGGCCAACGCGCTCGCGGCCATCTCTGCGGCGCGGTTGATGGAGGATCGCGCCGATGCGATGGACTACTATCTCGGCGACATGCGCAAGGACATGCCGGCGCAGGACGGCCGCTCGCGCGCCGTCTCGACCGACGTCGCCGACAGCATCGAAGGCATGATGCCCGGCCTGATGGATATCTTCGCGGGCGGCGACGAGGTCGTGCGCTTCGAGCCGGTCGGCCCGGAAGACGAGGCGGCGGCACAGCAGGAGACGGATTACGTCAATCACGTCTTCATGCAGCAGAACCCGGGCTTCATGATTCTCTATTCCTTCATCAAGGACGCGCTGCGATTGTGACCGGACTCGTCGGAGCAGCATGGCTTGGACTCAAGGTCATGCTGGGAAAGTAAGGAATAGCGTTACGGGGGTTGAGCGGAATGTATCGGATTCGAGCCGTAGATGGTCACGATGAGGATGCCACTGACGTCCTTGCCGAGATGCACCGTCTGACGTTCTTCAGCGCAGCAGCCATCCCGGATTTCGAGCAGGGGCATTGGTGGCTTGCCTATCAGAGAGATGTACCGGTTGGATTTGCCGGCGTGATCCCATCTACCCGCGCTCACAACGCCGGCTACTTCTCACGTGTCGGGGTGCTGAGAAGCCATTGTGGCCACAGCCTGCAGTTGCGGTTCATGCGCGCGGTCGAGTCACGGGTGCGGCGGAATGGCTGGAATGCCGTCGTCTCCGATACGACCGACAATCACGTGTCCGCAAACAACTTCATTCGGGCCGGCTACAAATTATATCGGCCGAAGGAACCCTGGGCGTGGCCACACACGCTTTATTGGCGCAAATTCCTGAGTTAGCGCTGCCTCAGTTGGGGAACCTGGCGGCCACGTAGCTCGAAATTCATGCGCATCCTCTCTTAGCCCGGTGGCCGTTTGGCCACCGGGCTTTTTTTGGTTTCTCGGCGCCGAATTGCTGGGCCGGAAAGCGCCGTTGTCTTTAACGCGCTGGAGCGAGGATGCTGCAAGGTAGCATGGCGCGTCGCAAAACGTTCACATGCGGCCTATACTTCGTCCGCCGCTAGTGCTGAACTGTGCGTCATCAACCGGAGCCGCCTCGATGAAGATCGTCCGCTTTGTTCTCGCCTTGCTTGCGTTGGTAGCGGTTGTGCCCTGGCAATCCGCCAAGGCGGCCGATGTCATTTGCTACAATTGCCCGCCCGAATGGGCCGACTGGGCTTCGATGCTCAAGGCGATCAAGGCCGACCTGAACTACGATATCCCGCATGACAATAAGAATTCGGGCCAGGCGCTAGCCCAGATCCTTGCTGAAAAGAACAATCCGGTCGGCGATATCGGATATTTCGGCGTTACCTTCGGCATGAAGGCCAAGGCCCAGGATGCGCTTGAGCCATACAAACCGGTGAACTGGGATCAGGTGCCTGCCGGCTTGAAGGATGCGGACGGTTACTGGACCACCATCCATTCCGGCACCCTCGGCCTTTTCGTGAACAAGGATGCGCTGGGCGGCAAGCCCGTGCCAGCGTGCTGGAAGGACCTTCTCAAGCCGGACTACAAGGGAATGGTCGGTTATCTTGACCCGTCCTCGGCCGCGGTCGGCTATGTCGGCGCAGTCGCCGTCAATCTTGCGCTGGGCGGTGCAGCGTCCAACTTCGATCCAGCCGTCAACTTCTTCAAGGAACTGCGCAAGAACGACCCCATCGTGCCCAAGCAGACGTCGTATGCGCGCGTTGTGTCGGGCGAGATACCCATCCTGTTCGATTACGATTTCAACGCCTATCGTGCCAAATATTCCGAGAAGGGCAATTTCGAGTTCGTGATCCCCTGTGAAGGCTCGGTGGTGTTTCCCTATGTCGCCGGCCTCGTCAAGAACGCGCCGGACAAGGAAAAGGCAAAGAAGGTGCTGGACTATCTCTTGTCCGACAAGGGGCAGGCCATCTGGACCAACGCTTATCTCCGGCCGGCACGTCCGATCGAATTGCCTGATGCCGTCAAAAAGAAGTTTCTCCCGGATAGTGACTATGCGCGGGCCAAGAGCGTCGACTGGGGCCAGATGGAAAACATGCAAAAAGGCTTTGTTGACCGCTATCTCGCCGAGGTCCGCTGAGGCATGATGGTGCTCTTTGCGGGGCACCATTTTCTCAATGTCGCACAGGTCTTTTGTCTGGCTATGCCTGCTGCCGCTTGCGCTGATGACGGTAGCGTTCTTCCTCTTGCCGATGGGGCGGCTCGTCATGACCGGTGCCGGCGGCCCGCAGGGGTTGTCCGGCTACCTCGCGATTCTTGCTGAGCCGCGTTATCGCGCGACTCTGCTCAACACGGTTGTGCTGGCGGCTGCCACCACGGTTGTGACGCTGATCGTCGCCACCATCGCCGGGATGTTCCTGCAGCGCCATCGTTTCCGCGGACGCGCCGTGCTGGTCGCCATGCTGACCTTTCCGCTGGCATTCCCCGGCGTCGTCGTCGGTTTCATGATAATCCTGCTGGCGGGCCGGCAGGGTCTGATTGGCGACCTCTCTGCGCGCCTGTTCGGCGAAAAGCTCGTGTTTGCCTATTCGATCTACGGCCTGTTCCTCGGCTATCTCTATTTCTCGATCCCCCGCGTCATTCTGACCATCATGGCGGCCGTGCAGAAGTTGGATGTCGGCCTGGAGGAGGCTGCGCGGTCGCTGGGCGCGAGTCCCTGGGCAGTGCAGCGTGATGTCGTGCTGCCTGCACTGGCACCAGCCTTCGTTGCGTCCGGCGCGATTGCCTTCGCAACAGCCATGGGCGCGTTCGGCACCGCGTTCACGCTGGCTACGAATATCGATGTGCTGCCGATGCTGATCTACACCGAGTTCACGCTGGCGGCCAATTTCGCCACCGCGGCGGCGCTGTCGGTTGGTCTCGGCGTTATCACCTGGTTTATCCTGATGCTGGCCCGTTCGTTCGGCGGCAGCACTGTCGCAGCAGCGGGATAGGACGATGCGAGACCGATTGATCTTCGCGGGCCAGCTTGCCTTCACGGTTCTTGTCGCGGCGTTCCTGGTGGTGCCGGCGCTGCTGTCGATTGCCGCAGGCGTCACCGTGAACTATTTTCGCGGCATTCAATCCGGTATGACCTTGCAGTGGATCGCCCAGGTCTGGGAACTCTATGCCGGGACGATCCTGCTGTCCTTCGTCGTGGCATTCGCGACCTTGGCCGTTACCTTGGTCGCTGGTGTCCCGGCTGCCTATGCGCTGCATGTCAGGGGAGGGCGCCTTTCCCGGATTGTGGAGGAGGTCATTACGCTGCCGCTGGCCATTCCGGGCCTTGCGATCGCGCTGGCTCTGTTGCTCGCCTATGGCGGCTTTGGCGATTTTCGTCGCTCTTGGCTCTTTATTCTTGTCGGCCATGTCGTCTACACCATGCCGTTCATGGTGCGGTCGGTCATGGCTGTGTTTGCCACCATCGACATCGAGACGCTTGATGAAGGTGCGGCATCGCTCGGCGCCTCGCCATGGCGGCGCTTCCGCGACGTTATCGTGCCCAATGCGATGCCCGGCATTCTCGCGGGCTCGCTCATGGTGGTGACGCTGTCGCTTGGCGAGTTCAACCTGACCTGGATGCTGCATACCCCGTTGACCAAGACGCTGCCGATCGGACTGGCCGACAGCTATGCCTCGATGCGGCTGGAAGTAGCTTCAGCCTATACGCTGGTCTTCTTCATCATGATCATCCCGCTGTTGGTGGCGATGCAGCTCTTCGCCGACAGGGAGCAGCGCAAATGACCGCGACACAAGGACATGGTGCTGCGGTACGGATCGAAGCCTGTGGCAAGACATTTGCGGATGGCACGCGGGCGCTGGAGCCCGCCACGCTCGACATCGCGCGCGGCGAGACGCTGGTGCTGCTGGGCCCCTCCGGCTGCGGCAAGACCACGATGCTACGCATCATCGCAGGCCTCGAACTTCCGGATGAAGACGGCAAGGTTTTGTTCGACGGTAACGATATGACGTCGGTGCCGATCGAGCGGCGCAATGTCGGCATGGTGTTCCAATCCTATGCGCTTTTTCCCAACATGAGCGTAGCGGACAACATCGGCTATGGGCTCAAGATTCGCGGCATTGCCAGGGCAGAGCGTGTGTCTCGTGTCGCGGAACTGGTCAGGTTGACGAACATTTCCGGCCTCGAAAATCGCCGCATCGATCAACTCTCCGGCGGCCAGCGCCAGCGCGTGGCGCTAGCGCGCGCCGTTGCCATAAGGCCGGGCATTCTTCTGCTCGATGAACCCTTGACTGCGCTCGATGCGGCGCTGCGCGATCGGCTGCGAGGCGAGCTCAACCGGTTGCTCCGCGCGCTTGGCATCACCACGATCTATGTGACGCACGACCAGGCGGAAGCCATGGAGCTCGGCGACCGCATTGTCGTCATGCAGAAGGGCTCGATCGCCCAGATCGGCACACCGCGCGAGATCTACTTCACGCCGCGAAACCGCTTCGTTGCCGAGTTCATCGGAGCGGCCAACATCATCGAATGTCCCGTCGAGAACGGCCATTTGGTGTTGCCCGGTGGTCGGCAGCCGATCCGCAGTGATATCAATCTCGCTTTGGCGGTGGCCATGATCCGCCCGGAAACCATCCAGATTGTCGAAGCGGGCGCAGCGCCCTTGTCCGGTGTCATCGACAGCGTCAGCTTTACCGGTGACCGGCAACGAATTGCAGTCGGTGGCGTTTCCAACCGGCCCTTCAATGTGGACGCACCGAATACGGTGCCGGCAAAGCTCGGCGAGCGAATCGGATTGCTGGTCGCGCCGGACGCCGTTCGCCTGTTGCCGCTGGAAGACTGAGAATGTTGTCGAAGCCCATTTGCATCGCGCAGATTTCCGACCTCCACATCAAGCAGTCGGGCGCACTGGCCTACGGCCGGGTCGATACGGCAAAGGCGCTCGAGCGCTGCGTCGCCACGCTCAACGAGCTCATTCCCGCGCCCGACTTCCTGGTGATGTCCGGCGATCTCGCGGACACGCCGACGGTGGACGAATATGAGCACTTGAAGCGCTTGCTGGCGCCTTTGAGGCTGCCATTCGCTGCTATTCCCGGAAATCACAACTCGCGCGAGATGCTGCGCGCTGCATTTCCAAAGTCGAACTATGCTCGATCGTCGGGGCCTTTGGATCAAAGGATTAGCGTCAAGGGCCTCGACCTGCTGCTTCTGGATTCAAGCGTGGCCGGGAAACCGCACGGGGAACTGGAAGCCCCGACGCTTGAATGGCTCGATGCCGAGCTCACGTCGACGTCGGACAAGCCCGCACTTCTTTTTCTGCACCATCCGCCCTTCAAGACCGGCATTTGGCACATGGATCGCCAGAACCTGCTCAATGCGGAAGCCCTTGCGCGGATCATCCGGCGGCATCCCCGCGTCCAACTTGTCGCAACTGGCCATGTCCATCGCGCGACGTTGACGATGTTCGGGGGCGTCCCGACCACGATCTGCCCGGCGCCCAACCATGCGGTCGATCTCGACCTGGTGCAATTGCGCGAGCCGTCGTTCAAAGTCGAGCCGCCGGCCTTTCACTTGCACGCCTGGTTTCCCGGTGAGGGTTTTGGCAGCCTCGTCACGCATCAGGTGCCGGTCGGGCGGTTCGACGGACCGCATCCGTTCTTCGGACCGGACGGGAAGCTGCTGTAGTCCGGCTTGCCGCGGACGGATTGCCAAGTCCGAATATCCGGCGCAATCTTGGCTCACGAATGCCGTGGCGGCAGAACCGCGGTTCGCGCAGGGGAGAGACGCATGCGCTTTTGGCTGTCGCTTGTTCTCGCGCTTGTGTTCCTGCCTGCCCATCATGCTTCGGCGCAAACGAACTATCCGGACCGGCCGATCAAGATGATCGTGCCGCTGGCAGCGGCAAGTGCCGTCGACGTCGCGGCACGGCTCGTGACGCAGAAGATGGCCGACAATATGGGCCAGCAGATTGTGATCCTGAATTTACCGGGCGCTTCCGGCCTGATCGGCGCCGAGCAGGTCGCGCGCGCCGAGCCCGACGGCTACACGATCGGCGGCTTCAACGACAGCATCATGACGATGGTGCCCCATCTGCAATCGAAGATGCGCTGGGATATCCTGAAGGATTTCGAACCGGTATCGCTGGTTGCGACGGTGGAGTGGGGACTGATCACCGGTAACCAGACCGGCTTCAAGTCTGCTGCCGATCTGATTGCCGCAGCGAAAGCCGCGCCGGGCAAGATCGACTACGGTTCCGGCGGTCCCGGCAGCCCGCAGCATCTGGCGATGGCGATGTTTGCGTCCGCTGCCGGAATTTCGCTGACGCATGTGCCCTACAAGGGCGCCACCCAGGCCGCGACTGATGTCGCGGCGGGACAAATCCCGGTCGCGTTCCAGGGCCTGGGGACGGTTGCCGCGCTGGTGCGGGGCGGCCAACTGCGGTTGATCGGGGTGACCACCGAGCGGAGGCTCGCGCAATTTTCGGATGTGCCGACCGTTTCGGAGTCCGGATTGCCCGGCTTCTACTTCAATTCGTGGTTCGCGATGCTTGCGCCTGCCGGCACGCCAAAGGAGATTGTTGCGCGGCTGAATGCGGAAGTTCGCAAAGCCCTTGGCGATGGCGAAGTTCGCCGCAAGCTCGAGGAACTCGGCTTTGCGGTGCGCGGCAGCTCGCCGGAAGAATTGCGCTCGATGACGCGTGATCAACTGGCCAAGTATGGGCGCGTGATCAAGGAGATGGGCATCGCGAATGAATGAGCGTCGGGCGGGACCTACCCGGCCGGCGTTCCATCGAGTCCGTCTGCGACAGGCCTTTTCCGCAAATTGTGGAGTATTCGGCCGGTTTTGCGTCATGGCGCTGGGCAGGGGTTGTTTGTCGTCAACCTGTCCGCTGTACTGATTGTCAACGGCCCCGCTTTCCCCTTACCCCGATATCGATCATGAGACGCATAGAAGGTCCGCGCCCGACCATTGCCAGCGGACGGCATAACCGCTTGTTCCGTCATCGTGTTTCGCTAATGTGATACGGTGAATGGAGGAAGCTAGGGGTGACCTGCCAGGTCTGTCTTACGAGCCTGAAGGCCGGCGATCTGTTCTGCTCCTCCTGCGGGGCAGCGGCGCCCGATCGACCTGCAACCCCGCATGCTCCAGCCGTCGAGGCCCGTGGTCGCATTGCCGGCGAGCGCAAATACCTCACCGTCCTCTGCGTCGACCTGCAACGGTCGACCGACCTGATCTCCGATCTCGACCCGGAAGAGGCGATTACCCGGTTGGAGCCCGCACTTGTCGCCATGCGCACGGCGGTCCGCCGTAACCGCGGGATCGTCAGCAAGGAAGGTGGGGACGGGCTGATCGCATTGTTCGGTGCACCGCACGCGGACGACAACCACGCCCTGATGGCTTGTCATGCGGCCGTCGAGCTGGTCCGCCGCATCAAGCTCCTGAACGACCCGGACCTCCATGTGCGGGTCGGCCTGCATTCGGGCTATGTGGTCGCCCATACCATCGAGGCCGACCTTTCCTCGATCTACGAAGCGGGCGGGCCCGCGGTTCATCTGGTCAAGCGGTTCGAGAGTGCCGCTCAGGCTGGGCAAATCCTCGTCTCGGAATCCTGTCAAAGCCTGTCAGCCGGGCTTGTGACCTTCAAGCGGTTACCGCCGCGGCGAATGGAGGGATTCCCGGCGCCGGTTCCCTGCTACGAATTGGTCGAGATCAGCGGTCTCACCCGCTGGCGGGCCCGTTCGACCAAGGGGCTCTCATCCTTCGTTGGACGTGCCGAGGAGACCTCTCTGCTGGAGCGCGCTGCACGGGAGGCGCGCTCATCGGGACAGATCGTGGCTTTGGTGGGAACCGCCGGGGTCGGCAAGTCCCGTGTGGCACACGAATTCGCCGAGGGCTTGCGGCAGCAGGACTGGCAGGTGCTCGAAGCGGAGTGCAATCCGCTGGAGCAGAATGTTCCCTTTTCGCTGCTGAAGAAATTGCTTCAGGCCGCCTTGCGCGCGGGGGAATCGTCTGCGGCTCCAGCCACCGCGACGGGCGAAGGAGCTTCCGCGCACGCCGACCTCTGGCCCGCAGCGCTCTGCGCGGTTCTCGACCAGCCGGTTACCGATCCACGCTGGAACACGCTGGAGCCGTTGTTGCGCCGTCGCGTGATCATCGAAGCCGCACGTGATGTCGTGGCAAAGACGATCTCGGCGCGGCCGACCCTGTTGCTGCTGGAGGATTTGCACTGGATCGACGGCCAGAGCGAAGCCGCGATCGAAGACCTGATTTCTCTGGCGGACGGCAATTCTATCCTGATGCTCCTGACCTGGCGCACCGAGGACTCGCCGGGCTGGCTGGCGAAGCTCGATGTGAGGCGGATTTGGCTGCGTTCGCTCGACACGGACTCCGCCAATGCGCTGCTCGACAGCCTGCTCGGAAAAGAGGAGGGGCTGGCCGCGTTGAAAAGCCGCATCCTGCGCCATACCGGGCAGATTCCGCTCTTCATCGAGGAAGTGGTGCGTCAGCTGATCGACCGTGGCGTTACCGGGCCCGATGCAGCCCGGTTTGCGGAAACCGCGCAGTGGGAGGCGCTGGAAATTCCTCCGACCGTCCAGGGCGTGATTGCCTCCCGTATCGACCGCCTTCCCAAGGAAGACAAGGCGCTGCTGCAGCTTGCGTCCGTGGTTGGACCGCGCGTTTCGCCGCGACTGCTGGCCACCGTGACCGGAATGCCACCGGCGCAGCTGCAGGGCCGGCTCTGGTCGCTCGAAATCCTGGATTTTCTCAGCGAGGCGCAACCCGATTATCTCTTTGCGCACGATCTCGTTCGTGAAGTCGCCTACGACTCGATCCTGCGCTCGCAACGCGAGGTGCTGCATCGCCGGATCTTGACGGCATTGGAGGCCTCGGGCGCCAATGGGGAAGACATCGCCGAATCGCTCTGCCATCACGCGGCGAGGGCGCAGGAATGGGGCAAGGCCGACCGGTACGGATATCTCGCGGCGCGGAAGGCCGTTGCACGATCGGCATTCCGCGATGCCACCGAGTATTTCCAGATTGCAATCGACGCTGTCGACAAGCAGCCGGAATCGACGCTGCGTGAGCAACGCGCAATCGATCTGCGGATCGAGGCGAGGCTCGCGTTCCTTTCGCTGGGAAGTATCGAAGAGTGGTTCAAGCTGGGGCGCGACGGCGAGGGACGTGCGGAGAAAATTGGTGACGAACAGAGGCGATTGGCCTCTATCGTAATCAGGGCGGCCGCGCTCAATTTCTATGGAACGCCTTACGAGGCTCTCTCGACCGGCGAGGAAGCGGTCGCGTTGGCCAACCGACTGGACGGCGGCGGCTGGCTGGCGCTGGCCGAGTATGGACTTGGCCAGTCCCATTTTCTTGCAGGTCGCTTCCGGGAGTCGGAACGTTGGCTTGGTCAGGCGAGCGAGCGTCTCAAGAAGGCGCCGGAAAACGTACCGCCGGGAACGACAGGGTCGAGCCTGCTTGTGCTCTGCCAGATGATGCGGGCACTTTCCTGCTCGTGGCTCGGCGAATTTGACGAGGCCGAGCGCTGTTCCCTCACGGCGAACGAGCTCGCAACCAGCAGCAATCGTCCCTATGATCTGGTTGCTGCAAACTATGGTCGCGGCGTGGTGCGAATGCTGCTCGGCCATGTGGACGATGCAGAGATGGCCTTCGACCGCGCTCTTCGTGTCTCCCGTGAGAGCGAAGTCCGGCTGTTCTTGCCGCCAATCATGACCGCCCTCGGAAATATCTATTCATTGCGCGGGCAGGCCAGTCGGGCGCGCGACATTCTGGTCGAGGCGAAGCAGGAAGCCGAAACGCTCGGTCACCAGACCAGCATGGTGGCCGTTTCTCCCTACCTTGGGACGGCGCTCAGCAATCTCGGGAAAACGGCTGAAGGATTGGCGCTTACCCGTGCATGTCAGGCTAGCGCCAAGCAGAAGGGGTATGGCGCCACCGAAGCTTTGGCACACTTGGCGGAGGCCGGCATACTTTCATCGCAAGGCGCCGCGGCCGGCGATGAGGCGGTCGCAAGTGCGCAACGGACCATAGAGATTACCGACAGGCTGGAAGCGGTTCCCCTGCAGGGGATAGCGAGGGGCTTGCTAAGCCGCCTCTATCTGGCTTCGGGACGGGAAAACGAGGCTCGGGATGAACTGCTTCAGGCTATCGCGCTGTTTGGCAGGTCAAAAATGACTGTACATCTAGAGCGTGCTAAGGCAACTCTATCCAAGTTTTCGGATAGTACGTAGTGTCACAATCTTAAAATCGCGCCACTCGTTGAGGGAGAATTTATATGGGCGGGCTCGTTTACGGCGGAAAGTTCGAGCAACAGATCAACCACATCCATAGTGCAGACAACGTTCAAGAAACCGCCAAGAAATTCAAGGAGTTGGAAAAGCAGCACGGATCTTATTCGTTCGGCAAGTTCGCCAAATATCTGGTGCCGAACGAGAAGGATTGGGCTGACGAGAAAGGCTCGACCCACGGCCATGGCACCTGGGAAAAGCATTCGGGCGGGATCCCGGAGCCGATTCGCCACAAGATCACCGAGGTCATCGCGACCAACCTGCGCTCGGCCCACCCGATGCCGTTGGTGCTGAAGGTCGGCGAAAACGTCGACAATTCCCATGACCTCCATGTCAAGACCTTTGCCCACAAGGGGCACATGCACCTCGGACTTCACGTCCTCTGCCCGAACACGTCGCTGAAATAGCGCGTCGACATCGCATTAAATTGTACGGGCCGGCAGGACCGCTGAGGTCTTGCCGGCCTCTTTTTTTGTCTTGCGGAAAGTGCGAAGCCACGTCTGGCCGTTATCTTTGCCCTGCGACCCCCGAGCAGGCCCAAAAAGCCGGTTTCCGGTTGAAAAGGCAGGCCGCCTTGATTACGCAAGGACGTGCCGGCGCGGCAAATCCTTGCGGGAGTCAACCAGCGTGCCTCAGGACAACAAGGGAGAAGCCCGCGGGTTTTCCAGCAGCAAGCTGTCGGTCCTGCGCAAGCACCCTTATTTTGCCGACCTTGAGCCGGATGCTTTCGAGCAACTCTGCCGCTATGCCAAGCACACCACGCTGAAGCGGGGCACCCCGATCTTTGCCAAGGGTGATCCCCCCACCAGCTTGTTTGCGGTGATCAGTGGAACGGTGAAGATCAGCATTTCCTCGCCCGACGGCCGCAATGCCATTCTCAATCTGATCGGGCCCGGCGAGATTTTCGGCGAGATGGCTCTCCTGTCAAACTGGGTCCGCAGCGCGGATGCCACGGCCAACACCAATTGCGAGATGTTCACCATCGACCGCCGCGAGTTCGTTCCGTTCGTGCGCAGCCAGCCGACGCTGGCGATGAAATTCATCGAGTTGCTCTGCGAGCGGCTGCGCCGGACCAGCGACCAGGTCGAGCAGGTCATCCTGCAGGATCTGGCGGGGCGGCTCGCCAGCGCCTTGCTGCGTCTGACCGAGCCGAAGCTGCCGCAAGGCGAGCGCACGATCGCCATCACGCAGCAGGAAATCAGCGAGATGGTCGGCATGACCCGCGAAAGCATCAACAAGCAGTTGCGGGCCTGGGCGACGCGCGGCTGGGTGCGCCTCGAGCACGGCGCCATCGTGGTGCTGAAGGCAGAGCCCCTGCAGGCGCTGATCGAGGCCGGGCCTGATGACGGCGGCTAGGGCGTAAATCCCGAAAAGCGGCGCGGACTCCCTGGAAGGGTCGTGCTCCACACGAGGTCGCGACCCTCGTCATTCCGGCGTCATACCTCACAAGGCAGTGAACGGAAGGGGCTTGTGAAGCACTTCACAGGGGCGCTGTGTGCACTGCGGTATGGGAAGGGCCGTGGGAGTGTGTACCTGCATTATGGAGGCGTCCATGCACGGTCCGTTCGAGAAATCTCCGAAGGGCGAACAGAACATCTACCAGAACTGGAGCATGAAGCTCTTCGCCCTGCCTGTGCTTCTTGCCATTGCCCTGATTGGATACGTTGTCAGCCACCCCGACGTCGCCAAATGGGTGGCGGATGGCGTGCAGGCCGAGTTCGCCGGCACCAATGTGGTGCCGGATCTGGCGTCTCCGACACAGATTGCTCAGCCGAGCAATCAGGTCCACACGGTCACGGCGCGCTGAGGAGGGTCATGCGGGCAGCAGATTGGCGCCGCGTTCGATGGTGAACTCGACGTCGATCAGCGCCCGCGAGTGGTTCATGTCCGATTGGGACATCAGCAGGGTGAGATCCTTGCCGCGAAGCGAGGCGAGCACCTCCGATAACCGTTCGGACAGGGCTGGCGCAATTCCCTCAAACGGCTCGTCCAGCAGCAGGCATTTGGTGCCGATCGCCAGCGCACGGCCCAGCGCCACCAGCTTTTGCTGGCCGCCGCTGAGGAGGAGCGCCTTGCGGTGCCTGAACTCCGCCAGTTCGCCGATCACGCCGTAAACCAGCTCCAGCCGCGCCTTGCGGTCGAGATGATCGGCGACCCACAACGGCAGCAGGATATTTTCCTCCACCGTCAATTGCGGCACCAGGCAGCGGTCTTCCGGCATGTAGCCGATCCCGAGCGCGGCGCGGCCGTGACGTGGAAGCGTGGCGAGATCGGCTCCCTCGAACCGGATGGCGCCGCGCGCCGGCTTGAGATGCCCCATGATCGAGCGCATCAGCGTGGTCTTGCCGGCGCC
The DNA here is from genome assembly GCA_963726865.1 of uncultured Alphaproteobacteria bacterium. GTDB lineage: Bacteria > Pseudomonadota > Alphaproteobacteria > Rhizobiales > Xanthobacteraceae > Bradyrhizobium. Next base: position 585,215 of record CAVSEE010000028.1, read on the forward strand.
GTTGCGGCCGACCAGGCTCACCATGGCGCCACGGGCGATCTTCATGGAGAACCCGCGCAACGCCGGCATCGACTGGATCTCGACCACGACGTCGTCGATCTCGAGCAGCGGGTGGCTGGCACTCATTTGGCGCCTCCGGTGACATAGAGACGGACTTCGCGATCCCTCAGCACATGGCCTGGCTCGCCGTCGGCGAGGATGCGGCCCTGGTAGAACGCAATCACGCGATCGGCATAGCGGCTGACGATATCCATGTCGTGCTCGACAAAGACGATGGTGGCAGCATCACGCGATACGGCATGGATCACACGGTCCATGGTGGAAAATTTTTCTTCCGCCGAGACGCCGGAGGTTGGCTCGTCCAGCAGCAGTAATTTCGGGCGGGCCACCAGCGCCATCGCGATATCAACCAGCTTGCGGACGCCGCCTGCGAGCTCCGAGATCGGACGCTCCGCATGGTCGGCAAGACCGAACCGGCCGAGCAGCTCGACCGCCTTGTCATGAATGGCCGGCGCCTGTGCCGGCGAGTGGAACGACAATGCCTTGGTCCCGACGCCCGAGACGGCGACCGTCAGGTTTTCGGCGGCGGTCAACTCGACGAATAATTGCGGGATCTGGAACGAACGCGAGACGCCGAGCCGGGCCACCTTGCGCGGCGAGCGCCCGCCGATATCCATTCCGTCGAGCGCAATCGAGCCGCTGTCCGGCGCGAGATAGCCGGTGACCATGTTGACGAACGTGGTCTTGCCGGCGCCGTTGGCGCCGATCAGGCTCACTTTCTGGCCGGTTGGAATCTCCAGCGTGAGGGCATCGGCGGCGACGACAGCGCCGAACCGCTTGTTCAATCCGTGCACGGAGAGCACCGGATTCACAGCGCCACCTCGTTTTGGCGGGTGACGGCAGGTTTGCTGGTGCCGCGCTTGCTGCGGACCCAGAGCGAGCCGATGCCGCGAGGCAAGAACAGGATCACGCCAAGCAGGAAGACGCCGAGCACAAGCTGCCAGGTGTTGGGCAAATACAGGTTCGAGAAGGAGCGAACCAGCTCCAGCGCCATGGACGCAACAAACACCGCGGCAACGCTCTGGTTTCCCGCCAGCACCGCCACGAAGACGAACTCGCCCGACGTGGTCCAGTAGGCGAATTGCGGATCGATATGCCGCTGCGCCATCAGCGCAAAGGCGCCGCTGGCGCCCGCGAAAACGGCTGCAATCACGAAGTTGACGGAGACGATGCGATTGGCCGAGAGGCCGAGATATTCGACGCGCAGATTGTTCTCACGCACCGCGAGGCTTGCCAGGCCGAATTCCGAGCGGAACAGGATGGTCGCCGCAATGCCCGCAAAGCCCGTCGTGACGACGGCCACGGCATACAGCATGAAGTCGGCCTCACGCGGATCGCTAAAGCTCATCCCGAACAGGGTCGGCCTGCCGACGTTGAAGCCGTCGGAGCCGCCGAGCGCGGTGGATTTCACCAGCGCGCCGTAAAACACCATGGATAGCGCCAGCGTCAGCATGCCGAAGAAGATGCCGCTGTAGCGCGCGATCAGGGGGCCGATCACGAGGCCGAGCAGACCGCCGCATACGGCGCCGATGATCACCTGTGCGACCGCATCGGTCAGGCCCCAGGCATTGGCGATCAGGGCGACGCAGTAGCCGCCGCCGGCATAGAAAAGGCCCTGGCCGAACGACACGTTGCCGGTCCGCGCCAGCACCACGATGCCGAGCGAGATCAGCGCATTGGCGGCGGCGATGGTGGCGAGCGACAGCGTCCAGGTCGGCAACACACGGCCGCACAGCGTGACGGCTGCGACCAGCGCGACCATGAGCAGGGGGTGCATGCCCTTGTTCATCAGATCCGCCTCGCCATCTCGCGCTTGAACAGGCCCTCGGGACGGAACACCAGGACAGCCGCCATCACCAGATAGATCACGAACAGTTCCGCCTGCGGCATCAGGTGCACGGATGCCGCGCGCGCAAGGCCCACCAGGACAGCACCGACCGCGGCGCCCTCGACGCTGCCGAGCCCACCGATGACGACGATGGCAAAGCTCAGGATGATCACATCGGAGGAAAGGCCAGGCTGGATCGAGATTTTCGGCGCCGTCAGCGCGCCGGCGATCGCCGCCAGCAATGCGCCAAGCGCGAAGGCAAAGGCATAGACGCGGTTGACGCGCACGCCCATGCTGACGCTCATTTCCTCGTTATGAATCACCGCCAGCACGATCTTGCCCGTGATGGTGCGGTTGAGGCCGAACCAGATTGCAAAGCCGATCGCCGCCGAAATCGGGATCAGCACGAGGTCGTAGCCGACATAATAGAGGCCGGCGAATTCGAGGTTGCCGAACAGCTCGTAGGGCTGCGTCGCGTAGATCGGATTGACGCCCCAGATCAGCTTGGTGACATCCTCCAGGATCAGGAAGACCGCGTAGGTCACCAACAGCAACACGACCTCGTCGCGGCCATAGAACATCTTCAGCAGGCCGCGCTCCAGCATCAGGCCGACCGCAGCGGCAATCAGCGCCACCGAGAGCAACATCGCCACAAAACCGAGACTCGGCGGCAGGCCGCGCGCAGCAGCCATGGTTACGGCGGTTGCCGCGACGTAGGCGCCGAGCGCGTAGAGACTGCCATGGGCGATGTTGAGGATCTTCAGGACGCCGAACACCAGCGTCAGCCCCAGCGCCACGACAAACAGCCAGGAAGCCTGGATCAGCCCGTCAAGGATGATGGTCAGAAAGAAATTCATGGCGATGGGTCATGGCACGGATTGCCGGCAACAAACAGCGGCGCGAACGTGTTTTGTTCGGGCCGCTGCATCGTTGCGTCTAGCAGCAAGCGCCGCTCAATTGCATTTGGCGCCCTGCATGCCGCCCTTGATCCAGTCGAGCGACTTCACGCCCGGCGGCGGATTGACGCACTCCGCGCCGAAGTACTGGATGTCGACGATATCGACCCGCTTGGCGTCGGGATTGTACTTGGTGCGGCCGAACGCAATCGGTTGGATCGCCTGATGTCCATCCGCCAGCTTCATCTGGATCAGCCCGCCCGGCGAGGGCCACTCCAGTCCGGTCATCGCCGCGACCAGTTCATCGGTGGAAGGCTTCTTGCCGCCATTCTTGGCCATCGCCTTTTCGACCGCAGCCTTCAGACCGAGAATCGCCTGCGTCATGCGATAGGCGGCTTGCACGGGATAGACGCCATTGGCGGCCTCATAGCCCTTGAACAGCCAGTCGTTCAGCGGCGATTTCTGCGACATCAACCCGTAGGCGCCGCGCGCGCCGATGATCGTGCCGTCAGGCATCTTGTCGCCGAGCGGCGGCAGCACGTGATCGGCAGCGCTGAACACGAGCTGGCTACGCTTGGGCAGGCCGCGCGGTGCCGCCTGCAGGATGAAGGACTGCAAATCGCCGCCCCACAGGCTGGAATAGACGACGTCGGAGCCTGCGCCGACCAGTGCGGAGATCTCGGTGCCATACTGGCCCGCGCCGAATTTCGGCAGCAGGTCGGTTGCGAGCTTGGCGTCGGGATAGAGTTGTCCGGCAGCGGCGACGAAGTCGGCCCGGCTGTCCTGTCCCCAGGCGTAATCCTGGTTGATCGCCGAAAGCGTCTCCATCTTGACGTTCTTGGACTTCATGTAGCGGATGAGGCCGACATTATCCATCGTGGCATGCGCCGCGGTGCGGAACACGTAGTTGTATTTGCCTTCCTCGAAGATGCGCGGCGTGCCGCAATCCATCAGGATCAAAAACTTTTTCAGCTCTTCGGCGATCGGTGCGACCGCCAGGCAATCACCCGAGCCGATATAGCCGAGCACGGCGTCGACATTGTCACGCTGGTAAAGATTGCGCAGCTCCTGCACCTGCTTGGTGGCGCCGCCGTTTTCGTCGATGATGATGGGCTCGATCTTCATGCCGCCGAACCCGACCTTCTCGTAAGGCGAGGGGGCGGCGCCCTTGTTCAACTGATCGATGACGAATTGTCCGCCATTGCGCGCGGGCACGCCAAAACTGTCGGCCGCGGGGCCCGACAGGAATGTCACGATGCCGAGCTTGAAGGTCTCCTGCGCCGAGCCTGGCGAGGCGAATACAAGCGACATCGCTGCGGCCGAAGCAAGCGCGGCAATTCGTGAAAGACGGCTCATCAAGTCCTCCCTGTTATCTCGGCTATATATCGCCGGTTTTCCACGCCGGCTCAGGTCCAGCATGGATTTGTTGGGAGGACTTTAGGCGGCCTTTTTCGGTCCGTCTACCAAGGCCGCTCAGACTTGTGTCTATACGTCATCTAGCCATCAAGAATGGCGACGGCGCGGGTCCAGCCGGCGGAGGCCCGCTCGATCTTCACCGGAAAGCACGACACCATGAAGCCGGTCGAGGGCAGAAGCTCCAGATTGTGCAACTTCTCGATATGGCAATAGCCGATATGGCGCCCGGCCTTGTGGCCTTCCCAGATCAGGCTGGCATCTTTTGTCTCGGCATATTTCTTCGCGGTGAAGACGAACGGCGCGTCCCAGCTCCAGCCGTCGATGCCGGTCAGCCGCACGCCGCGTTCGAGCAGATACATCGTCGCCTCATAGCCCATGCCGCAGCCCGAATTGACGTAGTCCTGTCGGCCGTATTTGACGCCGGCGCTGGTGTTGACCACCACGATCTCCAGCGGCGACAGCGTGTGGCCGATGCGCTTCAGCTCGTTCTCGACGTCCTTGGCGGTGGCGACATAGCCATCAGGCAGATGCCGGAAGTCGAGCTTCACGCCAGGCTGCAAGCACCATTCCAGCGGCACCTCGTCGATGGTCCAGGATCGCTCGCCGCGATTCATGGTGGGATGAAAATGCCAGGGCGCGTCGAGATGGGTGCCGTTGTGGGTCGAGAGCTGCACCTGCTCGACCGCCCAGCCCTGTCCGTCCGGCAGGTCCTCGGCCTTCAAGCCCTCGAAGAACTGCAGCATGCGCGGCAGGCCCTGCTGGTGATTGATGTATTGAATCGTCGGGTGACCGCCCGGCGGGTCGGCCGGAACGTCGTTCTGCAGCGGCACGGAGATATCGATCAGTTTGCGCGCCATGGGTGAATTCCCTTGTGGTGATTTTGTTGAGCGTTCAGGCGGCCCGGCGCTTAGCCTAGCACGCCGGCTCGAGAAAACCTGCGCGGCCGCGAAGTTCGCGATGGTCGGCCGCAATCAGAAGGTCGATCAGGACCTGCGCTTCCTGCGTCCGGGCGGCGCCGGTCGTGACGGCCGCCGTGTACATGGTGGCGAGTTCGCAACCCGGCGGCAGCGCTCCGGACAGCGTCACGCCTGATGTACTGATGATCTCCGTCGATTGCGTGCAGCCGATCGGCTTCGTTGCCGGAGACTCGGCCAGAGTGTCGCATGGCGGTCGCCCCGTTGGGATAGATTTTCAGCCGGCTTTCGACCTCTTGGGCAATGCCGAGCAGCGCAAGCACCTTTGCGACGTGAATGCCGGCCGTGGAAGCCCTGGTATCGGGGACGTAGATCGCATCCGCAGCGAGCAGGGCCTTGCGCAGGCTGTCCTGATCCGGAGCTGATACTTTTGGATCGCTGCTGCGGACGGCGAGAGCCGTCTCGACCACGCCGACATTCCTGACGGAGGCGGGCGCGGCCAATTTCTCCTGTGCCAGCGTGCCGACCAGCGCCTCCGTCAAAATGATGATGTCGGTGGGCCGGCCGGCGCGCAGTTTGTCCGCCATGGCGCCGACCGCGCCGAACTCGCCTTCGATGTCGAGGCCGGTCTTTGCCTTGAAAGCCGGCGCGAGGCTCTTGACGAGCCCTTGCGCTGCGCCGCCGCTCAGAATGTTCAGGTTGCCATCAGCGCTCGTCATGCCAGTCGCAATACCGCATGTGCCGCTCATCTCAGTCAATAGCGGCACATTTGACCGGACAGAGATTTTAAATGAAGCTCCGGCGAACAACTGAACGGATGGGCTGAGCCGTGAACATCGCCGACGCCTTTGAGTTTCAGGCCTTCTATCATCCCGCTTCGCTGGCTGTTTACGTGCCGGGCTCGCATTACGGGCCCGTCAGCTATGGCCGCCTTCGGGCATTCGCCAACGCAGTTGGGCGGCGCTGCGTCGGCTTCGGCATCAAGCCAAAGGATGTCGTTGCGATCCTGACCAATGATCCGGTGTTCCACCTCGCTGCAATTCTTGCCTTGAAGCGCATCGGTGCGGTTTCTCTCTCGACGGGACACACGGTCCTTCCGGATGAGTTCACCATTGATGCCGCTATCACCGATTTGCCAGAAGCGATCGTCGGCTGCGAGAAAGTGTTGCGGGCGGATTGGAGCTGGCTGACCGGCGATAGCAGCGCGATCCCGCGCCACGATTCCGACGGGTACGATACCGCTGCGGCTCGCATCGTATTGACGTCGGCGACGACAGGCGATCCCAAGGGCATCGCGCTGACGCAGGAGATGCTGGTCAGGCGAATGCATGCCTGCGATGCCATCTTTGGCGACGTCGTGCCGACCTGTGCGCGCATCTTTCTCGACATCGGCCTCACCACGAGCTGGGGCTACCTGTGGGCGATGAAGATCCTCGCGCGCGGCGGCGCGGTGTTCTTTCGTGGCACCGATCCGGCCGAGACGCTGCAGGCGTTCGGGCTCTACAACGTCCAATGCATGATCGGGTCGCCCGCCAGTGCCGGCGAATTCGTCGGCTACTACGAGAACACGCCGGATTTTGACTGTCCGTTCGAGACCATGCTGTCGTCGGGAGGCATGTTGACCGCGGCGCTGTCGGAGCGGGTAAGGGGACGGATGTGCACGCATCTGATCGCGACCTATGCGGCTACCGAGATCACGCCGCTGGCGTCGTCGCCAGCGCACCGCATCGTCGGTACCAAGGGAGCCGTAGGATATATCGCGCCCTGGATCGGCGCAGAGGTCGTCGACGAGGCTGATCAGCCGGTGCTTGCGGGCGAGCAAGGCCGTATCCGCTTTCGCGGTCACACCTGTGTCTCCGGCTATGTAGGAAAGCCGCGCAATGCGCAGGGCGTATTCAAGGACGGCTGGTTTTATCCCGGTGATCTCGGCGTCATCACGCCGGAACGCCTGCTCATCATCGCAGGGCGAGAGAAGGCCGTCATCAATGTCGGCGGCAACAAGATCAATCCCGAAACAATCGAGACGGTCCTGCAGTCATATCCCGGTGTGGCGCATGCCGGCGCGTTCTGCAGGGCCAACTCGGCCGGGATCGACGAAGTGTGGGCTGTAGTAGCCGGCGGCCCTGACGTAGACGTTCAGGGCTTGCGCGCCTTTTGTGCACGGAACTTGCCGGCTCTGTTTGTCCCGGTTCACATCGTCAGGGTCGCCGACATCCCGCGCAACGACATGGGGCGCATCATGCGGAGCAGGCTCGACGGCATCGCACCGAGAGCTTGATTTCAGTGGAGGCTGGCTTACCAGCGGTAATTCAAGCCGACGCGGCCGATGTCCGCCGTATTCTTGAACTCGGTCGTGAAGGTGCCCAGCGGCTGACAGCAGTTCGGCTGGCCTGTGATCGTGCTGCGCGATGTGCCGAGGTCGACATGCAAATATTCGGCGCGCAGCGATACGTTGGGCGTCAACATCGCCTCGATGCCGGCTCCGGCGACGAAACCTGCCCTGGTTTCTGATACCGAAAATGAGTTTGTGAAGGGCCGGACACTGTCCCAACCCCAGCTGTTGTTGACCTGTCCGAATGCGACGCCAGCGGTGCCGTAGATGAAAATGCGATCGACCGCGAATCCAGCGCGCCCGCGGAACGTCGAAAGCCAGGTCAATTCGTTGGTTGCCGATGCGAAGCAACTTCCGCAACCGGCGGCGACCAGGTTTTCGGGCGGCACAAATGTTTGGGATGCGCCGATATAAGAAACGTCTGCTTCCACCCCGATGACGAAGTAGTTCATCTGCCAGCTATAGCCGGCCTGGCCGCCGAAGCTCGCACGGGTTGTTTTCGACTTGAACCACGGACTGACATAGGGCGGCGTGCCGAGGCCGCCCCAGCGGTTGAGATCGTTCGTGGTCGCTTCGTGACTGGCGGCGCCGCCGTTCACGCCGATGTAAAAGCCGGTCCAGTTATATACGGGGGCGGCAGATGCTTCGTTCGCGCCGACGAGCGCGACCGTCGAGGCCGTTGCCAAGATCCAGGGATTCCGTACCAAGTCCGCCTCCAGTTCCCGCCCACGGTATGTTCCAAATCCTCGGGCGCAAAGTCCCAAAAACCAGCGAAAAACTGGATTCCGGACGCATGTGTCCCTTTGGCATCACCGCTTTCGGGCTGTCACACGGCCGCTTCGAGAGCCTCAATCAGCCGGTCTCGGTGATCGGCAGGTCACGCACACGCACGCCGAGCGCATCGAACACCGCATTGGCGATCGCCGCGGTCACCGGCCCGTGCGCGGCTTCGCCAGCCCCTACGGGCTCCATATCGGGGCGCTGGATCAGTTCGACTTCGACGTCGGGCACTTCGCTGAAGCGCAAGGATCGGATAGTCGGACCAGCCCGTGCTGAGTGATGCGCTGACGATCGAACCGGACGCGCTCCTTCAGCACCCAGCTGGTCGCCTGGATCGCGCCACCTTCGACCTGGTTGATCACGCCGTCGGGATTGATGGCTTCGCCGACATCGACGGCCAGCGTCAGCTTCCTCACCCGGATTTCGTCAGCCGCTTCGATCTCGGCAACTAGCGGCGCAATAGGCACCGGTGTTCTTGTAGCGCGCAGAAGCCGACGCCGTGGCCGATGCCCGGCCGCTTTTGCGGCTTCCAGTTCGGCGCGTCGCGACCGCGGCGCGGATCACATCCCGCGCCCGCTCGTCACGCAGGTGACGCAGCCGAAGCGCCAGCGGGATCTTCGCCGCGCAGGGCAGCGATTTCGTCGAGCAGGGATTCGATCGCGAACACATTGCCCTGCGCGCCGAGCGTACCGCAGCGCCGAGGTGCGGATCGGCATGGTCAGCAGCCGGTGGCTCTCGATCGTGCCACGACGGGAAATCGTAGAGCGGGATCGAATTGCGGTCGCCGCCGCCGCCATTGGCCTGCGGTGGGTTTCGGCGAGATCATGCGCGGGAACGGATTTTCGAGTCTCCGTACCGGCCAGCAGCGCGGGCTGCGCCGCACGGCCGCGGGCGCGCGGCATGGCCGTTGCTCCAGATCGAATGCCGCCAGCCGACGATCTCGTTCGTGCGCATCGAGATCGGCCTCGATCTCGATCGCCATCGCCGCGCCGAACGGCGCATGAGACAACTCGTCGGCGCGCGACCATTGCACGCGCACCGGTCGCCCTTGCGCGGCCCGCGCCAGCAAGACGGCGTCGAGCGCGGCATCGTCGGCGCCATTGTGGCCGTAGCAGCCGGCGCCCTCCATGTGCTCGACGGTGATGTTCTCAGCCGGCATTCGCAGCACCAGCGCGAGGTCGGTGCGCAGGAGGTAGACGCCCTGGCTGTGGGTCCAGACATGCACGCGGTCGCCATCCCATCGCGCCATGGCGCAGGACGGCGCCATCGATGCGTGCGCGATGTAGGGGCGGATGTATTGCCGCTTGATGGTCCGCGCGATTGCCGGTGAGGCCGCCGCTTTCCGCTCGTCGATGACGGTCGAGTCTACCGGCTGCGACTTCAGAAAGGACGCGAGGTCGTCCTCGTCGGGCATCGCTTCGCCTCCCGACCAGGTCGCGCCCTTGCGCAGAGCCTTCAGCGCTGCCTCCGCAGCGTGTTCGCTCTCGCAGACGACGCCGGCAAAGCTTCCGTCGCGCACAACGGCAACGAAGCCTGCGACGGCGCGGGCGCCGTCCATCGTTCAGCTCCACCAGCTTGGCGCGCGACAGTTCCGGCCGCAGCATCCGCCCGTGCAGCGTGCCCGGCGGCGCGCAATCCTGAAGGAAGCGCGGCTGCGCAAACACCTTGTCTGGAATGTCGATCCGTTGCACGGAGCTGCCGGCGAGCGCGCGCCGCGTTGCCGCTTTGGCGTGACGTCCGCCGTCGCCTCGCGGTCCAGCGAGACCTCGTCGGCCAGTTCCCAATAGCTGGTGCTGATATTACCCGGCCCCCGGATGGTGCCGTCCTCGATGCCGAGCGCATCGATGTCGGTCCCCAGCCGGTCGGACGCTTTCTCCAAAAAGATCTGGCGCACTTCGGCGCAGACGTGGCGGAGCGCGCGGCCGGATTGCTGGATCGAAAGGCTGCCCGAAGTGACGCCTTCGTTGGGGCTGGAGGCGGTGGAGGCGCGGTGCATCCGCACCCGGGATATGTCGACGTCGAGCTCGTCGGCGGCGATCTGCGCCAACGCCGTGACGATGCCCTGGCCGATCTCGACCTTGCCCGGCGACACCACGACATGCCCGTCGGCCGAAAACTTCAGCCAAGACGAGAGCTTTGGATTCGCCGCGACGCTGACCGGCAATTTGGGCGGGGAGGGCGCGTTCATCGGGCCATCTCGCTTGCGGCGCGCAACACGGCGCGCACGATCCGGTTATGCGAACCGCAGCGGCAGATATTGCCGTCGAGCGCGGTCTTCACATCGTCGCTGGATGGCGAGGGGTTTTGCCGCAGCAGCGCGGCCGCGCTCATCAGGATGCCCGAGATGCAATAGCCGCATTGCATCGCCTGCTCGGCGATAAAGGCCCGCTGTAAGGGATGCGGCCGCTCGGCGCTGCCCAATCCTTCCAGCGTCGTCACATCCTTGTCAGCTACCGACCACAGCGGCATGTCGCAGGAACTCACGGCGCGATCGCCGACAATGACGTTGCAGGCTCCGCATTCGCCGGCGCCGCAACCGAAATGCGGCCCGGTCAGGCCGAGTTCGCCGCGCAGGATATCCAGCAGCGGACGGTCCGGATCGGCGTCGACGGATGTTTCGACGCCATTGAGCCGGAAATGAACTTGCGGCATCGAAAACCTATTGCGGCTTGTCGGGGAACTTCTTGACGACATCGGCCCACTTCACGATATCGCCGCGCAGGAATTTGTCGAATTCTTCCACCGTCATCGACATCGCCCCCGCACCCTGGCCGGTCCACAGTTTTACGATATCAGGACGCTTGATCGCGGCATTCACGGCCGCATTCAGCTTGTCGATGATCAGGCTTCGGCGTGCCCGCCGGCGCCATCAGGCCGAGCCAGATCGTGGCTTCGTAGCCGGGCACGCCGGCTTCGCCCGCGGTCGGCACGTCCGGCAGCACGGCTGAGCGAGTTTTGCCTGTGGTGGCCAGCGCGCGCACCTGATTTTCCGCGACGTTGGGCGCCATCGCGGTCACCGCGTCGATCATCATCTGCACCTGGTTGCCGATCACGCCGCTGCGCGCTTCGCCGCTGTTGCGATAGGGCACGTGCACGACGTCGATCCCGGCCATCGCTTTGAACAGCTCGCCGGCCATGTGATAGGGCGTGCCCTGGCCGGAGGAGGCGTAGTTCAGCTTGCCCGGCTGCGATTTGGCGAGCGCAATGAATTCGGCCAGCGTCTTGGCCGGCACGGACGGATGCACCACGATCACGAGGTCGGAATAATTGACCGGTGCGATCGGCGCGAGGTCGCGCATCAATTCGTATTTGCGCTGTGCCGGCGTCAGCAGCGATTCATTCGCGGTCTGGGTGTTCGACATCATCAGCAGCGTGTAGCCGTCCGGCGGCGATTTCGCCGCTTCCACCGTGCCGATCACGCCGCCGGCGCCGGTGCGGTTCTCCACCACGAAGGGCTGGCCAAAGCTCTCCTGCAGCATGTTGCCGATCTGCCGGGCGGTAACGTCGGCAGGCCCGCCCGCGCCGAACGGCACGATGATCTTGACCGGCCGGGAGGGATAATCCTGCGCCAACTGCAGGCGTCGCCATCAGGGCTGCAGCCAGCGCCAGCACAAACCTCGGGCCAGTCATTCGTCTCTCCCCAATCGTCATTTTCTTGCAATCAATCTAGCTGCAAGGCCGATGCGCTGTCGACGATAGACTAAAGGCCCCGCCTCGGAATAAAGGATACATTCCGGTGTACGCAACTTCGCCTCTCATGAGCGGGGAACAAGGATGAAACGTTTTGGGATTTCGCGCCGCGACGTGCTCAAGGGCGGTGCAGCATTCATGGCAGGCGCCGCGCTTTCGACCCGGGTCATGGCGGCGGCCCCTCCGCCGGAGGCGGTGACGCCGGCACTGATCGAGGCCGCGAAGAAGGAAGGCCAGGTGATCTACTACACCTCGACCGACCTGCCGGTGGCGGAAAAACTGGCCAAGGCGTTCGAGGCGAAATATCCGGGCATTGCGGTTCGGGTCGAGCGCACCGGTGCGGAACGTGTGTTCCAGCGCATCGGCCAGGAATATTCCAGCAACATTCACGCCGTCGACGTCGTCAATTCTTCCGATGCCGCGCATTTCATCGTCTGGAAGCGCGACGGCATTCTCGCGCCTTACGTGCCGGAGGACGTCGCAAAGCATTATCCGGCCGAGCACAAGGATCCGGACGGCCAGTTCGCGAGCTTCCGCGTCTGGCTCAGCATCATCGCCTACAACACCAATCTGGTGAAGGCGGAAGACGCGCCGAAGAGTTTTGCCGACCTGCTCGATCCGAAATGGAAGGGCAAGATCGTCAAGGCGCATCCCGGCTACAGCGGCACCATCATGACCGCGACCTACCAGATGCAGCGCGATCTCGGCTGGGACTATTTCGAAAAACTCGCCAAGCAGGGCGTGATGCAGGTGCAGTCCTCGGCCGATCCGCCGAAGAAGCTCGATCTCGGCGAGCGCGCCGTGATGGCCGACGGCAACGAGTACAACATTTTCCAGATGAAGGAAGCGGGCCGCCCGGTCGAGCCGGTCTATGCCAGCGAGGGCTCGCCGCTGATCATCGGTCCGAATGGCGTCTTCAAGGCGGCGCCGCATCCCAACGCCGCGCGCCTGTTCCAGGCCTTCAGCCTCAGCCAGGAAGCGCAGCAGCTCATCATCGATGTCGGCGGCCTGCGCTCGGTGCACGCGCAGACCAAGGAGAAGGCCGGCCGCAAGCCGCTCACCGAGATCAAGACCATGAAGGACGATGCCGCTGCGGTAGAGAAAGAGGGCGAGGCGATCAAGGCGCGCTACACAAAGCTGTTCCGCGTCTGATGTCGGCGGAATTGCCCAGGACTTCCGTCGCCGAGGTGCTGGCGGCGAAGATCGTTGCTTTGCAGCCGGGCGCGCTTCCGGCCGCGACCGCGCGCAAATGCGAGGACCTGCTGATCGATGTCGTCGGTCTCTGCATCACCGCGCGCAACGAGGACTATGTCGGAAGCGCGCTCGCCGGCTGCGACGATGACGGCCCGTGCACGGCGATTGGGCATGCGCGCACGCTGAACGCCGCGGGCGCCGCCTTCGTCAACGGCACCGCCGCACATGGCGAGGATTTTGACGACACTTTTGAGGGCGGCCCGGTGCATGCCGGCGCCGTCATCGTGCCGGCGGTGCTGGCGGCGTGCGAGCGGCACAATCCCGATGGCCGCATGGCGCTGACGGGCATTGCGGTGGGTACCGAAGTCCTTTGCCGTCTCAGCCTTGTGGTGCCGAAGGCCGTGCACAAGGCGGGCTTTCATCCGACCGCGGTGTTCGGCGCGATGGGCGCCGCGGCCGGCGTCGGCGCGGCGCTCGGGCTCAACGCCAGGCAGATCGTCGATGCGCTCGGCATTGCCGGCAGCATGGCCGGCGGCATCATCGAATATCTCGCCGAGGGCGCCTGGACCAAGCGGCTGCATGCCGGCTGGGCGGCGCAATCGGGCATTCGCGCCGCCTTGCTGGCGCGCGGCGGCTTTGTCGGCCCGCGCACCGTGTTCGAGGGCGTGCACGGCCTGTTTCACGGCTTTGCGCACACGACCAAGGGCGACTACGACGCGCTGGTCGGCGATTTCGGCACGCGCTGGGTCACCGATACGCTTGCCTTCAAGCCCTATCCCTGCGGGACCATGGCGCAGCCCTACATCGATTGCGCGCGACGAATGGCGGCGCGCGGCATCAAGAGCCGAGGACATCACCGACATCGTCTGCGAGGTCGCGGAGGGAACGGTGCATCGGCTGTGGGAGCCGCTCGCCGACAAGCAGCGCCCGCGCAACGGCTATGCCGCCAAATTTGCCGTGCCGTATCTGCTGGCGGCCGGCTTCGTGCATGGCGGCGTCGGGCTCGGCGCCTTCAGCGAAAGCGCGATTGCCGATCCGCGCGTGCTCGCGCTCGCGGCCAAGGTGAAATACGTCATCGATCCCCGACAATCCCTATCCGAACAACTACACCGGCCATATGCGCGCGACGCTCAGGGACGGCAGCGTGGTCGAGGAACGACAGCCTTATTTGCGCGGCGGCGCGCAGGAGCCGTTGACGCGGCAGGATGTCATCGACAAATTCCTGCTCAACGCCGAGCACGGCCGCTGGAGCAGGGCGCAGGCGGACGCGGCATTGAAGCTGCTGGCGACCTTATATAATGGCCGCATCGATCTTTCGTCGTTGCGGGGATAGGCATGGCACAGGAACTCGCGGGCAAAGTCGCCATCGTCACCGGCGCCGGCCGCAACATCGGCCGCGCCATCGCGCTCGCGCTCGCTGACGGCGGTGCCGCCGTCGTGGTCAATGCGCGCAGCAACCGCGCGGAAGCTGACGCTGTCGTTCGCGAGATCGAGTCATCCGGCGGCAAGGCCATCGCCCATATCGGCGATGTCGCCGATGCCAAGGCGGTGCAGGCGATGGCCGATGCGGCCGTACAAAAATTCGGCCGCATCGACATCCTCGTCAACAACGCCGCGCTCCGCCGCGAAAAGCCGTTTGCCGAAATGGATTACGCCGCCTGGCGCGAGATCCTCGACGTCACCCTCGACGGCGCCTTTCATTGCGTGAAGGCGTGCCTGCCGGCGCTGCGACAGTCCGGGGCGGGCACCATCGTCAATATCGGCGGCCTCAGCGCGCATACGGGGGCGGCGAATCGCGCCCATGTGGTGACGGCCAAGGCCGGCCTCGTCGGCTTCACCCGCGCGCTCGCCCACGATCTCGCCGCCGACGGCATCACCGTGAATTGCGTCGTTCCCGGCCTGATCGGCACGCCGCGACCGAAGGACAAGCCGGAACCGGCCCATCACGCCACCCACGGTACAATTAGCGGCAAAAAAGGCAGTCCCGACGACGTTGCCGCCATGGTTCGCTTCCTTTGCAGCCCCGCCGCGCGCTACATCAACGGGCAGGCGATCCACGCCAATGGCGGGGCCTATTTGGGCGTCTGACGCATGGCGCTTGCGCCAATTTGGCCGGGAAAGCCCCTCGGCTGTCCTGCATTTTGATGGTACTTTTTGAGCCATGAACCAGCACGCCAAGGTCGACATCCGCCATTCCACCTGCCCGCATGATTGCCCCTCGGCCTGCGCGCTCGATATCGAGGTGATCGACGGCCGCTCCATCGGCCGGGTGCGCGGCTCGAAACTCCAGACCTACACGGCCGGCGTCGTCTGCGCCAAGGTCGCGCGCTACGCCGAGCGCATCCATCATCCCGAGCGGCTGCTCTATCCGATGCGCCGCACCGGGCCGAAGGGCTCCGGCCAGTTCGCGCGCATCTCCTGGGACGAGGCGCTCGACGAGATCGCCAGCGCGCTTCGATGCGGCGGAGCGCGAGTTCGGCGCCGAGTCGGTGTGGCCCTATTACTATGCCGGCACCATGGGCATCGTGATGCGCGACGGCATCAACCGGCTTGCCAACGTCAAGAAATATTCGCGCTTCTACCAGACCATCTGCGCCAATGTCGCCCGCATCGGCTTTGCCATCGGCACCGGCAAGATCGCCGGCGTCGATCCGCGCGAGATGGGCGTCTCCGACCTCGTCGTGATCTGGGGCACCAATCCCGTCAACACCCAGGTCAACGTGATGACCCACGCCTCCCGGGCGCGGAAGGAGCGCGGCGCGAAGATCGCCGCGGTCGACGTCTACAACAACGACACCATGAAGCAGGCCGACATCAAGATCCTGCTTCGGCCCGGCACCGATGGCGCCTTCGCCTGCGGCGTCATGCACGTGCTGTTCCGCGAGGGCCTTGCCGATCGCGCCTACATGGCAAAATACACCGATTGCCCGGACGAACTCGAGGCGCACCTCAAGACCCGCACGCCGGAATGGGCGTCGGCGATTTGCGGCGTGCCGGTTGCCGAGATCGAGGCGTTCGCCCGCGCGGTCGGAACCACCCAGCGGACCTTCTTCCGGCTCGGCTACGGCTTCACCCGCAGCCGCAACGGCGCGACGCAGATGCATGCGGCGCTGTGCATCCCGGCCGTGACCGGCGCCTGGCAATATGAGGGCGGTGGCGCCTTCTTCAACAATTACGCGCTGTGGCGCTTCAACGAATCCATCATCGAAGGCCACGACGCGCTCGACCGCAACACGCGCTGGCTCGACCAGTCCAAGATCGGCCGCATCCTGACCGGCGACGCCGAGGCGTTGCACGGCCGCGGCCCGGTCAAGGCCATGCTGATCCAGAACACCAATCCGGTGACGGTGGCGCCGGAGCAGGATCTGGTGCGCCGCGGCTTTGCCCGCGAGGATCTCTTCGTCGCCGTGCACGAGCAGTTCATGACCGAGACGGCCGCGATGGCCGACATCGTGCTGCCGGCCACCATGTTCATGGAACACGACGATCTCTATTACGGCGGCGGCCACCAGCACATTTCGGTCGGGCCAAAGCTGATCGATCCGCCCGGCGAATGCCGCACCAATCACGAGGTGCTGCAGGGGCTCGGCCGGCGCCTCAAGGTCAGTCATCCCGGCTTCGAGATGACGCCGCGCGAACTGATCGACGCCACGCTGAAGCTGAGCGGCCACGGCGACATCGCCACGCTCGAGGCCGATCTCTGGCGCGACCTGCAGCCGGATTTCCGCACCTCGCATTATCTCGACGGTTTTGCGCACGCCGACAAGAAGTTCCACTTCAAGGCCGACTGGGCGCATCCGCCGTTCGGCGTCACCATGGGCGACATCGACAAGATGCCGGGGTTGCCCGACCATTGGGCGGTGATCGAGGCGGCGGATACCGCGCATCCGTTCCGCCTGGCGACCAGCCCGTCGCGCAGCTTCCTCAATACAACCTTCAACGAGACGCCATCGTCGCAGCAGCGCGAGGGCAAGGCGTCGGTGATGATCCATCCGCTCGATGCGGCCGCGCTCGACATCGCCGACGGCGATGCCGTGACGCTCGGCAATACCAGGGGCGAGACCTCGCTGGTCGCAAGATTGTTCGACGGCGTGCATCGCGGCGTGCTGATCGCCGAATCGGTCCATCCCAACAGCGATCATATCGGCGGCAAGGGCATCAACACGCTGACCGGCGCCGAAGCGGTTGCCCCGATCGGCGGCGCGGCGTTTCACGACAACAAGGTCTGGATCAAAAAGGCGGCGTCAGCCAGTTAGCGCAAGCGCGAAATCGCGCTTGCAGTCCACCGTCGTCCTGTCGCAAATGCGTGCGAGCATTTTGGCGAAACAGGCGAGTGGCACCATGACCGATCACACCAGCGTCATCCGCGAGAAACGCGGGCAGGCTTTCTGGATCACCATCAACCGTCCGGACAAGCGCAACGCGCTCAACGGCGACGTCATCGCCGGCATCGCCAAAGGCTATCGCGACGCCCATGACGACAAGGAAGTGCGCGTCATCGTGCTGACCGGCGCGGGCGACAAGGCGTTTTGCGCCGGCGCCGATCTGCAGAACAGCGGCGCCGCCTTCGCGATGGATTTTTCCCGTCCCAATGTCGACTACGCCGATCTGCTGCGGCTGTCGCAGAACGCGACCAAGCCCGCGATTGCCCGCGTCGGCGGCGTCTGCATGGCCGGCGGAATGGGTCTGCTCTGCATGACCGACATGGCGGTCGCCGCCGACAACGTCATCTTCGGACTGCCCGAGGTGAAGGTCGGCGTGTTCCCGATGCAGGTGATGAGCCTGCTTGCAGTCCATCGCGCCGCCGCGCCTCGTCAACGAATGGGCGCTGACCGGCGAGCCGTTCGACGCGCAAGGCCGCGCTCGCGGCCGGCCTCCTCAACCATGTCGTGCCGGCAGCCGAGCTCGACGCCAAGATCGACTGGCTGATCTCCCGCATCGTCGACAAATCGCCGACCGCCATCCGCCGCGGCAAATACGCCATGCGCGCGATCGCCTCGATGTCGTTCGACGAGAGCATCGCCTACACCGAGAGCCAGATCGCGCTGCTGGCGATGACCGAGGACGCCAAGGAAGGCCTGAAGGCTTTTGGCGAGAAGCGCAAGCCGACCTGGCCGGGGAAATAATTACCCCGCGTTCGCCTTCAACCCCGCGGCCTCGATGCCCGCCACCGCGCAGATCTCGTCATTGTCTGACGTGTCGCCGCTGACGCCGACGGCGCCGAGCAACCTCGCGCCGTCCTGGATCAGCACGCCGCCGGGCACCGGCACCAGGCGTCCCTGCGCGATCGTATTCACGGCACTGACGAAATAGGCCTGCTCCTGCGCGCGCTGGAACAGGGCCCGCGAGCCCATGCCGAGCGCCAGCGCGCCATAGGCCTTGCCATGGGCGATCTCCGCCCGCATCAGGCTGGTGCCGTCCTGCGCCGCTGTGACCTTCACCGCGCCGCGCGCGTCGAGAATGGTGATGACCAGCGGCTTCAGTTTCTTCTCGACGCCTTTGGCCAGCGCGGCATCGAGGATCTTGCGGGCGACGTCGAGAGTCAGTTCGGACATTATTGTTCCTTCGTAGGAGTAGATGTTGATTTCGCGTTGTCGAGGCTCAGCGCCAGCACGCGCGCGACGTGGATCGCTTCGCGTGCCGCGCCGTCCTTGATCTGGTGACGGCACGAGGTGCCGTCGGCGACGACGATGGTCGTTGCGTCGGCGCGGCGCACGGCCGGCAGCAGCGATAGCTCGGCCATCTCGCATGGATGCCTGCATAGGTGTCCGCGCCGTAGCCGAATGCGCCGGCCATGCCGCAGCAGCTGCTTTCGATCGGTCTCGACCTTCAATTCCGGGATCAGCCGCAGCGTCTTCTCCACCGGCTTGAAGGCGCCGAACGATTTTTGGTGGCAATGGCCGTGCACCAGCACCTCGCCGCCGATCGCGCCGAGCGGGAGTTTCAGCCGGCCGGCCTCGGCCTCGCGCACCAGAAATTCCTCGAACAGCAGCGCATGGGCGCTGATGGCCTTGGCGTCATCGTCTGATCGCAGCGACAGCAGCTCGTCGCGCAAGGTGAGGAGACAGCTCGGCTCCAGCCCGACGATCGGCACGCCACGAGCGGCAAAAGGTGCGTAGGTCGTCACCAGCCGCGCAAGCTCCGCGCGGGCTTCGTCGACGAGGCCGGCGGAAAGGAACGTTCGCCCGCAACACAACGCCCGGCCATGATCTGCGGGCTTCGGAACGTGGACGCGATAACCGCCCGCGACCAGCACCCGCAACGCCGCGTCGAGATTCTCGCGCTCATAAGCGCGATTGAAAGTGTCGGCAAACAGCACGACCTCGCGGCCATCGGCCGGGCCAAACGCTTCGGCATCCGGCGCGAATACGTCGCGGCGGAAGGCGGGCAGGGCGCGCTTGGCGCTGATGCCGGCGAATTTCTCGAACAGGCTTCGCAGCAGCGGACTGTGGTTGCGCAGATTTGCAAGCGGCGCAAAGCGCGCCGCAAGCCCGGCATAGCGCGGCAGATAGCCAACCAGCCGGTCGCGCAGCGACAGGCCGTGTTTGGACGCGCGCGCCGCCAGCACCTCGATCTTCATCTTGGCCATGTCGACGCCAACCGGGCACTCGTGGCGGCAGGCCTTGCAGGACACGCAAAGTTTCAGCGTCTCCATCATCTCGTCGGACGAGAGCGCATCCGGCCCGAGCTGGCCGGAGATCGCCAGCCGCAGCGTGTTGGCGCGCCCGCGCGTGACATCCTTCTCGTTGCGGGTGGCGCGATAGGACGGACACATCACGCCGCCTTCGAGCTTGCGGCAGGCGCCGTTGTTGTTGCACATCTCGACCGCGCCCTGAAAACCGCCGCCGGCGCCGGGATATGCGGACCAGTCGAGCTGCGTCTTCAATTCGCCGATGCGATAGTCCGGCGGATAGCGGAACAGCGACCGATCGTCCATGTCGGGCGGATCGACGATCTTGCCGGGATTGAGCACCTCGCCGGGATCGAAGCGCTGCTTCACTTCGCGGAAGTCGGCGATGATGCGCTCGCCGAACATCTGCTCGTGAAATTCCGAGCGCACCAGGCCGTCGCCATGCTCGCCGGAATGCGAGCCCTTGTATTCCCGCACCATCGCGAAGGTTTCTTCGGCGATGGCGCGCATCGCCTTGACGTCCTTCTCGAGCTTCAGGTTGAGCACCGGGCGCACATGCAGGCAGCCTTCGGAGGCGTGCGCATACATGGTGCCGCGGGTGCCGTGCTTGGCAAAGATCGCGTTCAGCCGCTCGGTGTAGTCGGCGAGATGCGGCAGCGGCACCGCGCAGTCCTCGACAAAGGAGACGGGTTTGCCCTCCTGCTTCATCGACATCATGACGTTGAGGCCGGAGGTGCGGAAATCCGCGATCGCGGTCTGCATCGCCGGCTCGATGACGTCGACCACGCCGCCCCATTTGCGCTGCGGATTGTTCCAGCCAAAGCCGAGGTCCGCCATCAGTTCCGACAAGCTGCTTCAGCTTCTGCAAATTGTCGGCCTGATCCTCTTCCGCGAATTCCACGATCAACAGCGCATCGGGATCGCCGCGCACGGTTGCCTCGATCACCGGGCGGAACATCGCGATGTCGCGCCCGAGCGCGATCATGGTGCGATCGACCAGTTCGACCGCGATCGGCCGCAGCTTCACCAGATGCTGGGCCGCATCCATCGCCTCGTAAAAGCTGCCGAAATGGCAGACACCGAGCACCTTGTTGCGGATCACGGGCCACAGCTTCAGCTCGACCTGCGTGGTGAAGGCGAGGGTGCCTTCCGAGCCGACCAGCAAGATGCGCCATGTTGTTCGGCGCGTTGCGCGGCACCAGCGCATCGAGATTGTAGCCGCCGACCCGGCGCTGCACCTTTGGGAAGCGCGCGGCGATCTCGGCCGCCTCGCGCTCGCCGAGATCGAGCATGTCGCGAAACAGCGAGAGCCCACTCTCCGGCGAATTGACCCGTTCGAGGTCGCGCGGCACCTCGCCGAAATGCAGCAGCGTGCCGTCGGCCAGCGCCGCATCCATCGAGATCGTGTTGTCGCGCATGGTGCCGTAGCGCAGCGAACGGCCGCCGCAGGAATTGTTGCCGGCCATGCCGCCGATGGTGGCGCGCGAGGCGGTGGAGACATCGACCGGAAACCACAGCCCGTGCTTTTTCAGTTGCCGGTTGAGATCGTCGAGCACGATGCCGGGCTCGACCACGCAGGTGCGGTTGGCGACATCGAGCGAAACCAGCCGGTTCAGGTGCTTTGAGAAATCGACAACGATGCCGTCGTTGATGGTCTGGCCGCATTGCGAGGTGCCGCCGCCGCGGGGGGTGACGATTCGGCCCTCGTCCCGGCAGATGGCGAGCGCCTTCAGCGCCTCGTCCATGCTGCGGGGCACCACGACCCCCGCCGGCACGATCTGGTAGAACGAGGCGTCGGTGGCGTAGCGGCCGCGGTTGAAGGCGTCGAACAAGACGTCGCCCGTAATTTCGCGGCGAAAGCCGCGCGGCGAGCGCGCTGTTTTCCGCCGAATTCCGGGATTTTTCGGTCCCTCTCGCCGCCATGACGGGTCTCACCAGATGTCCTTGAACTGTCTTGCCTTCCGGCTCCCGGCTTGGCAAGGCAAAGCCCTGCCCACAGCGCATTGGCGGCCCCCACCAGGCGTGGGACAAGTCCGCCGAATAGTGGTATTCGAGCGGCTCGCAAAGCCAAGGTAATATCAAGGCAAGACCAAGACCGGGAAGGACGCCCATGACCGTGCATACTGGAAGGCATTTTCTGCAAATTCCGGGACCGACCAACGTGCCGGACCGGGTGCTGCGCGCCATGGACATGCCGACCATGGACCATCGCGGTCCGGAGTTCGCCGAAATCGGTTTTGCCGTGCTGGCGGGCATGCAGCGGGTGTTCCGCACCAAGCAGCCCGTGATCATCTATCCCTCGTCCGGAACCGGCGCCTGGGAAGCCGCGATCGTCAACACGCTCGCGCCCGGCGACAAGGTGCTGATGTGCGAGACCGGCCAGTTCGCCGTGCTGTGGCGCGGCATCGCCGACAAGTTCAAGCTCGACGTCGAGTTCATTCCCGGCGACTGGCGCCATGGCGCCGACCTCGCCCAGATCGAGGCGAAGCTCGCGGCCGACAAGAGCCACAAGATCAAGGCGGTCTGCGTGGTTCATAACGAGACCTCGACCGGCTGCGTCACCGATCCGCGCGACGTCCGCAAGATCATGGATGCGCGCGAAGCATCCGGCGCTGCTGATGGTCGACACCATCTCCGGCCTCGGCTCGCTCGAATATGAGCACGACGCCTGGGGCATCGACGTTTCCGTGGCCGGCTCGCAGAAGGGCCTGATGCTGCCGCCCGGCCTCGGCTTCAACGCCGTGTCGGAGAAGGCGCTGGCGGTCGCCAAGGCCAACACCGCGATGCGTTCCTATTGGGACTGGCAGGACGTCATCAACATCAACAAGGTCGGCACCTGGCCCTATACGCCCGCGACCAATCTGCTGTTCGGCCTGCGGAAGCGATCAAGATGCTCGAGGAAGAAGGCCTCGAGAACGTGTTCAACCGCCACAAGCGCCACAGCGCCGCGACGCGCGCGGCGATCAAGGTGTGGGGGCTGGAGACGCAGTGCCTCGATCCGAACGCGCATTCGCCGGCGCTCACCGGCGTGCGCATGCCTGACGGTCACGACGCCGACGCTTTCCGCAAGGTGGTGCTGGAGAATTTCGACATGTCGCTCGGCACCGGCCTCAACAAGATCAAGGGCAAGGTGTTCCGCATCGGCCATATCGGCCACTTCAACGACCTGATGCTGATGGGCACGCTGTCGGGCGTCGAGATGGGCCTCGATCTTGCCAAGGTGCCGCATCGCAGCGGCGGCGTGCTGGCGGCGATGGAAGTGCTGAAGGGCCGCGACGTCGTGCCGATGCCGAAGGCGGCGGTCGCCTGAGCCGATCGCGGTCTTCGCGAGAGAAGAGAAAGAGCCAAGATGAATGCGCCGGTCACCGCCACCGAAGACCTGATCTATTCCGTCCAGGACGGCATCGCCCGCATCACCTTCAACCGGCCGCAGGCGCGCAACGCGCTGACCTTTGCGATGTACGAGCAGATGGCGTCCATCTGCGAATCCATCAACCAGGACCGCTCGATCAAGGCGCTGATCCTGACCGGCGCCGGCGACAAGGCCTTCGCCTCCGGCACCGACATCTCGCAGTTCCGCGCCTTCAAGACCGCGCAGGATTCGCTCGACTACGAAGCGCGGATCGACCGCGTGCTCGGCACGCTGGAAAGCTGCCGCGTGCCCGTCATCGCCGCGATCGCCGGCGCCTGCACCGGCGGCGGCGCCGGCATTGCCGCCTGCTGCGACATCCGCATCGGCACGGAGTCGACGCGCATCGGCTTTCCGATCGCGCGCACGCTCGGCAACTGCCTGTCGATGTCGAACATCTCCCGTCTCGTCTCGCTGGTCGGACCCGCGCGTACCAAGGACCTGATCTTCAAGGCGCGCCTCGTCGAAGCGCAGGAAGCGCTCGCGCTCGGCCTGCTCAACGAAATCGTGCCCGACGTTGAGGTGCTGCAGCGCCGCGCCCTTGAGACTGCGCAACTCGTCGCAAGCCACGCGCCCATCACGCTCGAAGTCACCAAGGAGGCGGTGCGCCGCATCCGTCGCACGCTGTCGCGTGACGAAGGCGAAGATTTGATCCTCAAGGCCTATATGAGCGAAGACTTCCGCGAGGGCATGGACGCTTTCCTCAACAAGCGGACGCCCAACTTCAAGGGCAAGTAGGCCTTCTTTCCTGCGTCTTTGTTGAGCGCGGCCGCACTACGGCAGCGACACATACCAATCGCAAATTTATTCAATGGTTCCCGCGGGTTCCCTGCGGGAACTGTGGCGCTTCTGCGCCCGAAGGTTGACGGCGCGACAAGCGCGGGAATATGATCGCCGCGGTTGCAGATCGTGTTCCTCACATTGCCTCTTCTTCAACCCACTAAATAGAAAGTGATGCGTTTCAATTCCGTTGTGAGCAGCCGCTCCGCAACTCCAAGTCATTAAACTGCAAGACAGCGACGTTAATTTCGACAACGCGACCGCGTCCGGTATCCATTGCCCTTTGTAAAAGTAAAATCTCCTCTCGCCGCACGCGGCTTGCGAACCACCAAAGCTGAATAGTTGCGCCGCCGCGGCTCGACCCGCCGGCGCTTGTTCTGACAACGCAGGCAGGGGTTCCCCATGACCAATCACGCTCCGACGTTCACTTCGTCTTCCGCCACGGGCAGCTTTTCCGAAAACACCAACACGACGGGCTCGGCGGCGCTGCATCAACTGACGGGGACGATGAACTTCAAGGATTCCGACAAGAGCGATACCCACACCACCTCTGCTTCCCTTGGCTCCGCCGTGCTTTCCAGCGGCTCGGTCATTCCGGCGTCGTCGCTGTCGCATTTCCAGACCGCGATGTCCTCGCAAATCCTCAGCGACAGCAACGGCAACGGCTCGCTCAAGTGGACATTCAGCGATGCCGACAGCGATTTCGATTTCCTCGCCAAGAACCAGTCGCTGACGCTCACCTACAACATCAAGGTATCCGACAATCACGGCGGCTTCGTCACGCAGACCGTGAAGGTCACCGTCACCGGCACCGACGACAAGCCGGTGGTCGCCGTGGAGCCGATCACTATCGTCACCGAGCAGGCCAACCACACGCTGTCGCTGTCGCCGGATATCGCCCACATCCAGCTTGATTTCACCGACGTGGATCTGATCAACACCGGCCACACCGCGAGCGTGACCGGCGTGACGGCGACCGGCAACACCTCGGGCATGCTGCCCGGCTCGCTCGGCACCGCTGAATTGATGGCATTCTTCCAGGTCGACAATGTCGTCAAGAATTCCGGCTCGAGCACCGGCGTCATCAACACCACCTTCGCCGCGCCGGATCTTGCCTTCGACTATCTGGCCGCCGGCGAGCAGCTCAACATCGCCTACACGGTGCAGCTCGACGACCATGCCGGCGGCGTCAGCACCCAGATCGTCAACGTCACGGTGGTCGGCACCAACGACAAGCCGGTCTTCCTCTGCGGGCCGGAAGTCGCGCACCTCACCGAGAGCGAGAACCTTTCGCCCTCGGGCGATCTCCACGCAAGCGGCGATCTGCTGTTCACCGATGTCGACCTGTCGGATACCCATACGCTCTCGACCACGGTGACGGCCTCCCGGTCGGGCGGCGGCGCGATACCGCTCTCCGATGCCGCGCTGCTTGCGGCGTTCCAGACCTCGCTGGGTCCGGATTCGACCGGGCATTTGATCGGCGACGTCGACTGGAACTTTGCGCTCGCGAACGCCGCAACGAGTTTTCTTTCCGACGGCGAGATATTGACGCTCACCTACCATGTGGCCGTCATAGACCCTTCGGGTGCAACCGCCACACAAGATGTGACGGTCACCATTCTGGGTAAAAACTCCTTGACGGTCAATGCGGTGGTGGGAGTCGCTGCGGATACGGCGGGAGTAGACACTGGCAATTTTATCGCGTCCGGCAATGTCATCACCGACGCCGGCGATACGGGCGATCCAAGTGCGGTGCTCAGCGTCTCCGAAGTGAACGGCGACCCCGGCAATGTCGGTAATTTCGTTGCTGGAACGTACGGTGACCTGCAGGTCTTCTCGGACGGTACCTATCTCTATCAGGCGCACGCCAATGTCGATCCGCTGCAGCTTGGCGACCATCCGACCGACATGTTCAACTTCACCGTCACGGACGGTCTTGGCCACAGTCACTCGACGACGCTGACACTTACTGTGCAGGGAGCGGACGACGCGCCGGTCATCACCGCGG
This sequence comes from uncultured Alphaproteobacteria bacterium, assembly GCA_963726865.1. Classification (GTDB taxonomy): domain Bacteria; phylum Pseudomonadota; class Alphaproteobacteria; order Rhizobiales; family Xanthobacteraceae; genus Bradyrhizobium. The sequence goes on from CAVSEE010000028.1 coordinate 611,153, forward strand.
CCGATGTGCTGGGCTCGCTCGTCGAGGATGCCGGGCCGACTGTCGGCGTCAATGGCGGGTTCGAGACCGGCGACCTGACCGGCTGGTCTTCGTCCGGCGTCGACGCGCTGGGTCTGTTCATCGGTGGCGCGCTCGGCAACTACGCGGCCGAGCTCCACGCCGGCGGCGGCTTCCTCGAACAGGACGTCGCGACCACTGCCGGACAGCACTACACGCTGAGCTTCTATGTCGCGGGCGATGCGGAATCCAATCCGACCTCGCTTTCCGTGTTCTGGGACGGCGCACAGATTTTGGCGGTATCCAACGCGAGTCCGGGCTTCACCCAGTACACCTTCGACGTGGTAGGCGACGGATCGGACCCGACGACGCAGCTGTTCTTCGATTTCAGCGGCAGCGGCATCCAGTTCGTCGACCAGGTATCGATCGCGCCGACGCCGGGCCCGGCGTACCGAAACGACGGATGGAGTCATTGCCTTCTCCGACATCGAAACCGGCGATACCCATACGGCGAGCTTCACGCCGCAGGCCGGCGGCTACGTCGGCACTTTCTCGCTCGATCCGGTCTCCGAATCCGGCGGCAGCGGAACGGTCGGCTGGCATTTCACGGTCGACAATGCCGATATCCAGTTCCTGGCGCAGGGGCAGACCATTACCCAGACCTACTCCGTGTCCGTCCTGGACGACCACGGCCAGTCTGTACGCAGCAGGACGTCACCGTCGCGATCAACGGCGCCAATGACGCGCCGACCGCCGTCAACGAGACCGTCATTTCCGATGCGGGCGCGAGCGGCGACGATCGCCATTCCGGCCTGGGCGCTGGCCTTCAACGACAGCGATCCGGACACGATCGACCATCTCGCCGTCAACAGCGTCGTGTCGAGCACGGGCGGGTCGGCGATCCCGTTCTTCGGCTTCGTCTTCTTTGATGACGATGCGACGCCCGGCGGCTCCTTCACCTACAACACGCACCGACGGCATCGCCACCAGCGCCAACAATGCGACCGCGACGGTGGTCAACAACGTGGCCTCCTCGACGGCGCTGAACGGCACCTCGCGGCGATGACATCATCATCGCCACCAACGGCACGGAGACGCTGAACGGCGGCGGCGGCAACGACGTCCTGATCGGCAATTCCGGCAGCCACACCATGACCGGCGGCACCGGCAACGATACCTTCGCCTTCCTGAGCACCAGCGACGGGCCGGGCAACATCACTCGACTTCAACAACACCACGGAAGCCGACCACATCGTCATCTCCGCCAACGGCTTCGGCGGCGGCCTGACGGCGGGCAGGACGTCTCGTCGGTGTTCGAGAGCTCGGGCGACGATCAGTTCTCCGGCTTCGGCGCCGTGTTCCACTTCGACAGCGGCAACAACACGCTGTATTTCAGCGCCGACGGAACCACGGCCAGCGCGATCGCGGTGACGACGGTGCAAAGCGGCGCGACGATCAATCCGCACGACCTGATCATCGTCTAGGTCGCCTGCGACATTTTCGACGAACGGGCTCCTTCGGGGGCCCGTTTTCGTTGCGTGGCCGCGCGCTTCATGCGAAAGTCATAGGCAGCCACCGTCGCGGGCCGCTTGAACTCGCCGGCATAAGTCCGCACAATGGCGGCCGAAGGTAACTCGATTTCATCAATCAAAACAACGATATAGGGAAGAGACGCGTGGGACAGATTCTGAAAGCCGCGGCCGCGATAGCGGCCACGATGATAGCCGCACCCGCATCCGCCGCCTGGGAGCCGACCAAGCCGGTCGAGATCGTCGTCGCAGCCGGCGCCGGCGGCGCGTCGGACCAGATGGCGCGGATGATGCAGGCCGCGATCCAGAAGAACAATCTGATGAAGCAGCCGATGGTGGTGTCGCTGAAGGGCGGCGCATCGGGCGCGGAAGCGCTGATGTACATGAAGTCCAGCGAAGGCGACGCCAACAAGGTGCTGATCGCCTATTCGCTGATCTACATGCTGCCGCTGTCGGCGAAAATTCCGTTCAACTGGCGCGACCTCACGCCGGTGTCGGTGATCGCGCTCGACCAGTTCGTGCTGTGGGACAATGCGTCCGGCCCGAAGACCGTGAAGGACTTCATCGCCGCCGCCAAGGCCGCAAGCTCGCCGTTCAAGATGGGCGGCACCGGATCGAAGCGCGAGGACCACGTGCTGACCGTGTTCATGGAGCAGAAGACCGGCGCCAAGTTCTCCTATCTGCCCTACAAGTCCGGCGGCGAGGCGGCGACGCAGCTGGTCGGCGGCCACACCGAATCCAACGTCAACAATCCCATCCGAAAACCTCGAAGTCTGGCGCGCCGGCCAGGTGCGCGCGCTCTGCGTGTTCGACAAGGAGCGCATCGCCTACAAGACCAAGGTCACGGAGACGCAGTCCTGGAACGACATCCCGACCTGCAAGGAGGAGGGCCTCGACGTGCAGTATCTGATGCTGCGCGCCATGTTCCTGCCCGGCAAGGTCACGCCGGACCAGCAGGCGTTCTATGTCGACCTGTTCCAGAAGGTGACGCAGACCGCGGAATACAAGGAATACATGGAGAAGCAGGCGCTGAAGCCGATCTTCCTCACCGGCAAGGACATGGTGCAGTTCCTTGAGGAGGACGACAAGCTGAACGCCTCGCTGATGAACGAGGCCGGCTTCGTTGCCAAATGACTTGAGGAGAACTTGAGAAGTAGCTTCAGCGAAGTGACTTCAGCTGCTTGAACCCTTACTTGTCCGCGTGGCCGTAACCGGCCATGCGGACACGCACTTTTTCGATCTCCTCTTTCGACAGCAGCGGCGGTTTGCCGATCTGCAGCGCCGCGTGATACTGCCGCGCCAGCGTCTCCACCTCGACCGCAAGCCACATCGCCTTGGCCAGCGACGGCCCGACGGCGATCATGCCGTGATGGGCGAGCAGGCAGGCCTGCCGTCCCTCCAGCGCGCGCAGGGCATGATCGGACAGTTCCTGGGTGCCGAAGGTCGCATAGGGCGCGCAGCGGATGGTGTCGCCGCCGGCGCAGGCGACCATGTAATGCACCGGCGGAATCTCCCTGCCCATGATGGCGAGCGCCGTGCAGTAGGTCGGGTGCGCGTGCACCACGGCCTCCACGTCCGGGCGGGCTTTCAGGATATCGCGATGGAAGCGCCATTCGCTCGACGGGCGCTGGGCGGGATCGTGCGAGCCGTCGAGGTCCATCTGGACGATCTGCTCGGGCCGCATCGTCTCGTAGGGCGTGCTGGTCGGCGTGATCAGGAGGCCATCGCCGTGGCGGAGGCTGATATTGCCTGACGTGCCCTGGTTGATGCCGAGCGCATTCATGCGCAGGCAGGCATCGATGATGGATTGGCGCTTGTCGCGGTCTTTCATGGCAGGCCATATCAACGCGCTTCGCGCGCGAGAACAAGGGTTGATTATTGCGCCGCAGTATAGTCGAACATGGCCCCGACACGTCCGATCTGGAGTTCTCATGACCCGCGCCGTGCTCGGCATCATCGGCGGGTCCGGCATCTACGACTTGCCGGGCCTGGAAGACGTCCGTGACGAGGCGATCGCAAGCCCCTGGGGCGAGCCGTCGGCGCCGCTCAAGCGCGGCACGCTGGCAGGGCTGCCGATCGTTTTCCTGCCGCGCCACGGCAAGGGCCACGTATTGTCGCCCTCCGACATCAACTACCGCGCCAATATCGACGCGCTGAAGCGGGCAGGGGTCACCGACCTCGTGGCGCTGTCGGCCTGCGGCTCCTTCAGGGAGGAATTGCCGCCCGGCGCCTTCGTGCTGGTCGATCAGTTCGTCGACCGCACCCACAAGCGCGAGAGCTCGTTCTTCGGCAAGGGCTGCGTCGCCCATGTCTCGATGGCCCATCCGGTGTCGCCGCTTCTGCGCGCGCATCTGGCCGCGGCCGCGAAGGCCGAAGGCATCGAAGCTGTGGATGGCGGCACTTACGTCTGCATGGAGGGGCCGCAATTCTCCAGCCTCGCCGAAAGCCTGACCTACAAGGCGGCCGGCTATTCCGTGATCGGCATGACCAACATGCCCGAGGCCAAACTCGCGCGCGAGGCGGAGATTTGCTACGCCAGCGTCGCCATGGTGACCGATTACGATTGCTGGCATCCGCATCATGAGGCGGTCACCGTGCAGGACATCATCCGCGTGCTCAATTCCAACGCCGACCGCGCCAAAGCGCTGGTGGCGCGGCTGGCGCGCGATTTTCCGCGGGAGCACGAGCCGTGCCCGATCGGCTCGGACCGCGCGCTCGACACCGCGCTGATCACGGCGCCGGAGGCGCGCGATCCGGCGCTGTTGAAGAAGCTCGATGCGGTGGCGGGAAGGGTGCTGCGGTCGTGAAGGTCGACGGCAAACATTTCCGCAGCATCTGGCTCGAGCGCGGACGGGTTTTCGGTGAGCGCGATCGACCAGCGCCGCCTGCCGCATGAATTCGTCGTCGTCGAAATTCCCAATGCGGAACAGGCCGCCGAGGCGATCCGCACCATGCTGGTGCGCGGCGCGCCGCTGATCGGCGCCACCGCCGCCTATGGCATGGCGCTGGCGATGCGCGACGACCGCTCCGACGCCAATCTCGACCGCGCCTACGAGATGCTGGTGAAATCGCGCCCCACCGCGATCAATCTGAGATGGGCGCTTGACGAGATGATGCGCACCTTGCGCCCGCTGCCGCCGTCCTCGCGCGCGCAGGCGGCGTACGCCCGCGCCGGCGAGATCGCGGAAGAGGACGTCGCGATCAACCGCGAGATCGGCCGGAACGGCCTCGCGCTGATCGAGCAGATCGCAGCGAGCAAAAAGCCGGGCGAGCCCGTCAATGTGCTGACCCATTGCAACGCCGGCTGGCTCGCCACCGTCGACTGGGGCACGGCGACCTCGCCGATCTACCAGGCGCATGACCGCGGCATGGCCGTCCATGTCTGGGTCGACGAGACCCGTCCGCGCAACCAGGGCGCCTCGCTGACGGCCTGGGAGCTCGGCCATCACGGCGTGCCGCACACGGTCATCGCCGACAACACCGGCGGCCATCTGATGCAGCACCGCATGGTCGATCTCGCCATCGTCGGCACCGACCGCGTGGCGGCCAATGGCGACGTCTGCAACAAGATCGGCACCTATCTGAAGGCGCTCGCCGCACACGACAACGGCGTGCCGTTCTATGTTGCGCTGCCGTCGCCGACCATCGACTTTCGTATTAATGACGGCATCGCCGAAATCCCGATCGAGCAGCGCGACGCCAGCGAAGTCACCGAGATGACCGGCCGCACCAGGGATGGCCGCATCGAGACCGTGCGCGTGGTTCCCGAGGGATCGCGCGCCGCCAACTACGCCTTCGACGTCACGCCGGCGCGGCTGGTGACCGGGCTGATCACCGAGCGCGGCGTGCTCGGCGCCAACCGTGCTGCACTTGCGAGCGCGTTCCCCGAGCGCGCCGGCAGTCATTGACGCCAGCCAGCCCGGCACGTAATCCGGTCCGCAATTATCGCCAGCCGGGTCACTACTCTCCATGTCCAACACCGATATCGAAATCGTCGTCGACGATCCGACCGCGCCTGAGGCGGATTCGCCCGCGGTCACCAGCAATCGCACCGTCGACGTCGTCGTCTCCCTGCTCCTGCTCGCGCTCGCCGCGATGCTCGGCTACGACAACTGGCGCGCCGGCGCGGGCTGGGAATCGACCGGCCCGCAGCCCGGCTATTTCCCGTTCTATCTTTCCATCATCCTCGGCGGCGCCAGCCTCTACGGTCTCGTTACGGCCTTCCTGTCGCGCAAGGAGGCGACCGAGACGTTCGTGACGCGGGCGCAGCTGCGTCGCGTACTCGCGGTGTTCGTGCCGACCTTGCTGTTTTGCCTCGCCATGCAATTCCTCGGCCTCTATGTCGCAAGCTTCCTCCTGATCTCCGGCTTCATGGTTTTCGTCGGCAAGATCGCGTGGTGGAAGTCGCTGCTGACCGCCTTCGTGTTCACGGCGGTGATGTTCGTCACCTTCGACATCGCCTTTGACGTCATCATGCCGAAGGGGCCGCTCGAAGCGGCCCTCGGCCGCTAGCGCATGATCCCGAAAAGTGGGTACCGGTTTTCGGATCAGATCATGCGCAAAAAGAATCACCGGGGCGAAGTTGGGATAGTTCACTAATGGAAGCCTTCGGCCTTTTGATGCACGGCTTTGCCGTGCTGCTGACCTGGAAGACGCTGGCGCTGATGATGGTCGGGCTGGTGCTCGGCATTTTCGTCGGCGTGCTGCCGGGACTTGGCGGCCCCAACGGCGTGGCGATCCTGCTGCCGCTGACCTTCACCATGGATCCGACCTCGGCCATCGTGATGCTCTCCTGCATCTATTGGGGCGCGCTGTTCGGCGGCGCCATCACCTCGATCCTGTTCAACATCCCCGGCGAAGCCTGGTCGGTCGCGACCACCTTCGACGGCTATCCGATGGCGCAGCAGGGCAAGGCGGCGGAAGCGCTGACCGCGGCGTTCACCTCGTCCTTCATCGGCTCGCTGGTCGCGGTGCTGCTGATCACCTTCCTCGCGCCGATGATCTCCTCGTTCGCGCTGAAGTTCGGTCCGCCGGAGTTCTTTGCGGTCTATTTCCTCACCTTCTGCTCCTTCGTCGGCCTCGGCCGCGAGGCCAAGCACAAGACGGTCATCTCGATGTCGCTGGGCCTGTTGCTCGCCGGCATCGGCATGGACACGGTGTCGGGCAATCTGCGCATGACGTTCGGCTCGACGGAGCTGCTGCGCGGCATCAACTTCCTCGTTGCGGTCATCGGCCTGTTCGGCATCTCCGAGATCCTGCTCACGATGGAGGAGCGGCTGGCGCTGCGCGGCCACGCGGCGAGCATTTCGCTGCGCGTCGTGCTGTCGGTGTGGAAGGATCTGCCGAAATACTGGGTGACGCTGCTGCGCTCGTCCGCCATCGGCTGCTGGCTCGGCATCACGCCGGGCGGCGCGATCGCGGCGTCGTTCATGGGCTACAACCTCGCCAAGCGCTTTTCCAAGGACCAGGACAGTTTTGGCAAGGGCCGCATCGAGGGCGTGTTCGCGCCGGAGACCGCCGCGCACGCCTCCGGCACCGCGGCGCTGCTGCCGATGCTGGCGCTCGGCATTCCCGGCTCCGGCACGGCGGCGATCCTGCTCGGCGGCCTGATGGTGTGGGGCCTCAACCCGGGGCCGCTGCTGTTCGTCGAGCACAAGGATTTCGTCTGGGGGCTGATTGCCTCGATGTATCTCGGCAACGTCGTCGGTCTCATCCTCGTGCTGACCACGGTGCCGATCTTCGCCTCGATCCTGCGCGTGCCGTTCGCGGCCGTGGCGCCGATGATCGTGGTGTCTTGCGCGATCGGAGCTTTTGCGATCCAGAACGCGATGTTCGACATCTGGCTGATGCTCGGCTTCGGCGTGGTCGGCTATGTCTTCAAGAAGATCGGCATTCCCCTGGCGCCGTTCACGCTGGCGCTCGTGCTCGGCAGCCGCGCCGAGGATGCGTTCCGCCTGTCGATGATCGGATCGGGCGGGAGCCTCGGCGTGTTCTGGTCGAACTGGCTGGTCGGCACGATCACGACGCTCGCGATCATCCTGCTGTTCTGGTCGGTGATCGACAAGCTGTTCAGCAGCGTTTCGCGCGCGCTGCGGCCGGCGAAGGCTGTAACTGCCGTAGGGCAGATTAGCGATAGCGCAATCCGCCACTCCGCACTCGGCGGATTACGCGCTGCGCGCTAATTCGCCCTACGGCAGCAGATACTTCGGCAGGCTGAACGCGTGCCGGTACAGCGGCAGCGCGTCGATGGCATCAGCACCGTCGGACGAAAGCCTGCCGCGCAGATGATGCAGCGCGTTGCGCACGGCGGCCTCATCCAGCCCCTCGATCAGCACCAGCGCGGCGAAGGAGCCGTCATTGGCGCGCATGCCTTTCTCGTTGGTCTTGATCGAGGTTTGCGCGCGTCGGTGAGCAGAACGCGCGCCGCGATGATGCGGTCGAGGCCGGCGAGTTCGGCGGTGACCTTGGCGGCATCGAAAGCGGGCGCGGCGTCGAGACGTAGCGGTGCGACGATGCCGCCCTGACCGATGCCGGCGGAAGCTGCGATGCGTCCGCCGCCGCGCGCGAAATTGCCGAGTTTCGGCATGATGCGCTGCGACCACGGCGTCGGCGCGTTGAGGCGCGCCAGATAGTCGGGGCTGCCGACCACGTTGTCGTTTTCGAGTTCGTAGAGAATGAAGTAGCGGTTCACCGCCGTGCCGATCGCGCGAAAGATCGCGGCACGCCAGGAATCCGTTGACGCCGACGCGCTCGGCGGCGTGTTCGCGCGTGATCCAGTGCGCCCAGTCGGTTTCGTCCTGCGGGGTGAGATCGCTCCAGATCGCGAGATAGCCGGCTCCTTGCATGGCGCGTGCGTCCTTATTTCGGGCCGGTGCGCATAGCGGCGGGCAGCGCGGCCGGCAGCTTGCCGGCGGCCTGCAGCGCCGCCTGCATGGCGACGATGTAGCCGTAGGGACCGAGGCCGCCGATCACCGCCTTGACGGCGGCCGACAGTTTCGAATGCCGGTGCAGTTCGTCGCGGGCGTGGATGTTGGAGATGTGCACCTCGATAGATCGGGCCCTCGAAGATCTTCAGCGCGTCGAAGATCGCAATCGACGTGAAGGAATAGGCGGCGGGATTGATGATCAGGGCGTCGGCCGTGGTGCGCGCCGACTGGATCAGCTCGACCAGCTCGCCCTCGTGGTTGGACTGGTGAAACGACAATTGCGCACCGGCGTAGGCGGCGAACTCCTCGCAGCTCGCCTTGATGGCGTCGAGCGTGGTCGAGCCGTAGATGTGCGGCTCGCGGATGCCGAGCATGTTCAGGTTCGGGCCGTTGAGGATCATGATACGCATGGAGCATCTTTCACGGGTGATGCCGGTGCAATGGAGCGGATCGCAGGCCGTCAGCCGGCGAACCATTTGGCCGGGCACCGTCACCAGGGACGGGAAGAGCACCATCAGGAACAGGACGACGAGCTGCGCGATCATGAAGGGCCAGACGCCCTTGATGATGTCTTCCATGCTGATGCGCGAGACGCCGCAGACGACGTTGAGCACGACCCCGACCGGCGGCGTGATCAGGCCGATCGCATTGTTGATGATGAAGAGCACGCCGAAATAGACGGGGTCGATGCCGGCCTGCTTGATGATCGGCATCAGGATCGGCGTCAGGATCAGGATGGTCGGCGTCATGTCGAGCGCGGTGCCGACGATCACGACCAGCACCATGATCGCGAACATCAGCAGCGTCTGGTTGCCCATGAAGGGCGGACAGAGGTCGACGACCTGGGTGGCGATCTCCGACACCGTGATCAGCCAGGACGACACCAGCGCGGCGGCGACCAGGAACATCACGACGCTGGTCGACAGCGCCGCCGAGACGAAGACCTCGTAGAGTTCGCCGAACTTCAGCTCGCGATAGATGCAGGTGGCGACGAACAGCGCGTAGACGGCGACGACCACCGCGGCCTCGGTCGGCGTGAAGATGCCGAAGCGCAGGCCGACGACGATGATCGCCGGCAGCATCAGCGCCCAGAAGCCGTCGATGACGGCCCAGACGATCTCGCGCAACGACTTGCGCGGCGGGCTGGCGATGTTCTCGCCGCGCACGACCCACCACCAGGCGAAGCAGAGGCCGACGCCGAGCATCAGGCCGGGAAAGATGCCGGCCAGGAACAGTTTCGAGATCGAGACGCCGCCGGCAACGCCGAACAGCACGAAGCCGATGCTGGGCGGAATGACCGGCGCGATGATGCCGCCGGCGGCGACAAGCCCCGCCGCGTGCTTCTTGCTGTGGCCGGCGGCGACCATCATCGGCACGAGCAGGGCGGCCAGCGCAGCGGCGTCGGCGGCGGCCGAGCCCGAGAGCGAGGCCAGCACGCAGGATGCGAGGATGGTCGACGTAGCCGAGCCCGCCCTGGACATGGCCGACCAGCGCGAGCGCGACGTTGACGATGCGCTTGGCGAGGCCGCCGTTGTTCATCAGCTCGCCCGCCAGCATGAAGAACGGGACCGCCATCAGCGGAAAACTGTCGGCGCCGTTGATGATGTTCTGGGCGACGATCTGCGAGTCGAAGATTTCGAGCGAATGCATCAGCGCGACGCCGCAGACGATCAGCGCAAACGCAATCGGCATGCCGAGCGCCATCGCGCCGAGCAGGGAGAAGGTGAAGACCGCGATCGTCACGCGCGGCCCCGCGGCTGACGATCAGGGATGCTCATTCGCCTTCCTTCACCGAGATCAAGTCTTCCTCGCTGGCCTGCCGCTCAGCACGCGGACGAGATCGAGCAGCAGGATCACCGCGGCCGAGACGCCGAACACGAGGCCCGACGAATAGAAGAACAGACCGACCGAGATGCCGGAGGCCGGCGCGCTGTCGCCGAAGGTGATGACGGTCTGCTTCCAGCTGCCGAGCGTCAGCAGCCAGTCGGCGTAGAGCATCAGGAGGTAGCTGACGATGAAGCAGATCTTCTTGCCGAGGGCGGCAGCGCGCGGACCAGCGTATCGACGCCGAGATGGGCGTGCTGGCGCAAGCGCGACGATGGCGCCGAGGAAGGTCAGCCAGACCAGCAGCCAGCGCGACAGCTCTTCCGAGGTCGCGATGCCGGAGTTGAAGGCGTAGCGCAGCACGACGTTGGTGAAGACCAGCACCACCATCACGGCGAGGCACAGCCACGATGGCGACCTTGAGCAGGCGGCAATAGAGATCGACCAGTCGTTCGATCGCAGCCATGCTGCTCCCCCTTGCCGGGTTTTGCCCGGTCTTCGCTGGCAGCGCTACTTGCCGCCGCGGATGCGCGCCAGTTCGCTGTTGAAGAGCTTGACCCGCTCCGGGCTGTACTCGCCGGAGAATTTTTCGATCACGCCCTTGGTGGCGTCCTGCATGCGGGCATATTCGGCCGGTGCGATCTCGTTGAACTGCATGCCCTTGGCCTTGAGCTCGCCGAGCGCCTTGTCGCCGGCCGCCACCGTCTGGTCGCGCTGATACTGGCGCGTCTCGGCAAAGGTGTCGCGGAACATCTTCTGCTCTTCCGGCGACAGCGTGTCCCAGAACTTCTTGCTGACGATGATGACGTTCTGCGTGAAGGTGTGATTGGTCGCCGAGACGAATTTCTGCACCTCGTAGAACTTGTTGGACAGGATGACGCTGTAGGGATTTTCCTGGCCGTCGACGGTCTTGTTCTCCAGCGCGGTGTACAATTCGCCGAACGCCATCGGTACCGGGTTCGCCTTCAGCGCCTTGAAGGTTTCCAGATAGACCGGGTTCGGAATCACCCGCAGCTTCAGCCCGGAAAAATCCTCGACCTTGGCGATCGGGCGGCTCGAATTGGTGGCGTTGCGGAAGCCGAGGCCCCAATAGCCGAGGCCGATCAGATCCTTTTCGGGCAGGGCATCCAGCATCGCCTTGCCGAACGCGCCCTGCCCCAGCGCTTCGGCCTGCTCGAACGTGCCGACGAGGAAGGGGAAGTCGAACAGGCCGAGGTCCTTGACGACGCTTGCGAGCGAGGTGGTGGACGCCGACAGGATTTCCTGCGTGCCGCCGCGCACCGCCGACTGCTGCTGCATCTCGTTGCCGAGCTGCGAAGCGGCGAATTCGCGGATCTTCAGCTTGCCGCCGCTCTTGGCCGCCAGCACCTCGGCGAATTTCTGCACGCCGAAGCTGACGGGATGATCGGTGTTGTTGAGGTGGCCCCAGCGGATCGTCCGCTCCTGCACCTGGGCCGAAGCCGGTGTCGCCAGCAGCGCGCAAAGGCTCACGGCTGCGCACAACATTCCCATCCGCATGACGGTCTCTCCCCTTGGTTCGCGATCTCAGGCGTCGCGGTCGGGCGGAGTTAAGTCATATGAGAAATGGAAAGTCAAAATATAAAATAGATATTCATCATATGAAATTGTCGTATATAGGACGATGGGCGAGGTTGAGGGGAATCGGCCGCCATGGCACGCCGGGTGAGCAGCCCCGCGCATGGGAATTGGCAATGACACTGATCGAGCGGCCGGAAGAACAGGAAGCCGTCGGCGATGACGGCTATCGCCGCATCCGCGCCGACATCGTGTTCGGCCGGCTGCGCCCGGAGCAAAAACTTCGGCTCGAGGGTCTCAAGGAGGACTACGGCGTCAGCGTCTCGACGCTGCGCGAGATCCTCAACCGCCTCACGGCCGAGGGCTTTGTGCTGGCGGAAGGCCGCCGCGGTTTCGAGGTCGCGCCGGTCTCGGCCGACAATCTGAAGGAACTCGCCGAGTTGCGGCTGCTGCTGGAATCGCACGCCATGGGCGTCTCGTTCGCCAACGCCGATGTCGAGTGGGAAGGGCGCGTGGTCTCGGCGCACCACAAGCTGGCGTCAACCGACCGGCTGCTGGAGAAGGGCCTTGGCGAGCTCGAGAAATGGAAACGCTATGACGGCGAATTCCACCAGGCGCTGATCTCCAATTGCGGCTCGCGCACGCTGATGGAGACGCATGCGCTCGTGTTCGACAAATATTTCCGCTACCAGATGGTCGCCTTCAGCTACCGCGGCAGCGAGCCGGCCGAGCAGCACAAGGCGTTGCTGGAGGCCGCGCTGAAGCGCGATGCCGCTGCTGCCGTGGCGACGCTGAAGGTGCACGTCAACAATTGCGTCGAGCACGCGCTGGCGACGAAGGCGTTGAAGTAGGTCCTCACACCACCTTGCGCTGGCGCAGATCCGCGATCTCGTCGTTCGCGAAGCCGAACTCGGCCAGCACCTCGCTGGTCTGCTCGCCGAATTCCGGCGGGCGCGCGGCCATCCTGCTCGGCGTGCGCGACAGCGTGACGGGCTGGCCGACCAGCTGGATGTGGCGGTTCTCGTCGTTCGGCACATGCTGCGCCATGCCGAGATGTTTGACCTGCGCGTCCTCGAACATCTGGTCGATGGAATAGATCGGACCGCACGGCACGCCGGCGGCGTTCAATTCCTTGACCCAGGTTTCCGTCGACTTCTTCTCGGTCAGCTTGTTCATCAGCGCGTTGAGCGCATCGCGGTTCTTGGAGCGCGCCGGGCGCGGTGGCGTAGTCGGGGTTCTTGACCAGCTCCGGCGCGCCGATCGCCTGCGTGCAGCGCTCCCAGATGCGGCCGCCTGTCGTGGCGATATTGATGTAGCCGTCGGAGGTCTTGAACACGCCGGTCGGGATCGAGGTCGGGTGATTGTTGCCGGCCTGCTTGGCCACTTCCTTTTCCATCAGCCAGCGCGCGGCCTGGAAGTCGAGCATGAAGATCTGCGCCTGCAAGCAGCGAGGTCTGCACCCACTGGCCTTCGCCGGACACGTCGCGCTCCAGCAGCGCGGTGAGGATGCCGAGCGCGCAGAACAGACCCGGCGGTGAGATCGGCGACGGGAATGCCGACCCGCATCGGGCCTTCGCCGGGCGCGCCGGTGACCGACATCAGCCCGCCCATGCCTTGCGCGATCTGATCGAAGCCGGGCCGCTTGTGGTAGGGGCCGTCCTGGCCGAAGCCGGAAATGCTGCCATAGACGATGCGCGGATTGACCTTGCGCACGCTCTCATAGTCGATGCCGAGCTTCGCCTTCACGTCGGGGCGGAAGTTCTCGACGATGACGTCGGCCTGTTTCGGCGAGCCGCATGAACACCTCGAGCCCCTTGGGGTCCTTCAGGTTCAGCGTCATCGCCCGCTTGTTGCGGTGCAAATTCTGGAAGTCCGAGCCCTGGCGCGGGCCGCCCGGCTGTTCGCCGCGGCGTCTTCGAGCAGTGCGTCGACCTTGATGACATTGGCGCCCCAATCGGCGAGCTGGCGCACGCAGGTCGGCCCGGAGCGGACACGGGTAAGGTCGAGCACGGTGAAGCGGGAGAGGGCCTGGGAAGCGCGGGGGAAGGGCATGTTGGAGGAACTCCGGTCGGGTCAGCATCACTACCCCGATCCGGTACGAAGGTCACCCTCCCGATGCGCGGGCCTGAGATACCGGAATTTGCCTTGCCGAGTGAACACCGGGTTCCCTGCGGCAGGTATTCCGTGCACTCAACGCTGTGAAGGTGATCCATCTTGCGGAGTCAGCGACGCGTCGCCGCCGAGCGAAGCGCGTTCGTTCCGTGCAAACGGAAAAGCCACAACGACAAAGTCTGAACCTCTCTGGCAGCTGCGAGGACAGCATCTGTCGGAAGACATGCGCCTCTACGCTCCGGTCGAAATGGGTGACTGTGAACTGGACCGGATATTGCGGCGCCGACAATGTCGTTCGTGAACATGCGTGGGACGTCAGGGCACGCTTTGCGTGAGCCGGGTGCGTTGACGGGCTGGACTTTTCGCGACGATTCCCGAAACAAGAGGCTGCGCCTGCGATTGGCCGTCGTCCCGGAAGTGGTAAGCGGCAAGTTTGTCATTCAGTGGCCGTATGAGAAACTCGGCTGAACACAAGGAGGTAGATCATGCGTCGTACTGCTTCCTATTCGGTGCTGCTCTCGGGCTCTTGCTACCTTTCCTGCTGGCGACGCCGGCACAGGCGCAGGCGACGCGCACCTGGGTCTCGGGCGTCGGCGACGACGCCAACCCGTGCAGCCGTACCGCGCCCTGCAAAACCTTCGCCGGCGCCATTTCCAAGACCGCCGCCGGCGGCGAAATCGACTGCCTCGATCCGGGCGGGTTCGGCGCGGTGACCATCACCAAGTCGATCACGATCGATTGCGGCACCAACGCGGGCGGCATCCTCAATTCAGGCGCCAACGGCGTGATCATCAATGCCGGCGTGAACGACAAGGTGGTGCTGCGCAATCTGGTGATCCAGGGAACCATTGGAACCACCGTCGGCCTCAACGGAATTCGCTTCCTCGCCGGTCAGGAGCTTCATCTCGACCGCGTGGTCATCCAGGGCCAGTCGGGCTTCTGTGTTGACATGAACAAGACGGCCTTGGGCATCCTTTACGTAAGGAACAGCTATTTCACGGAATGCGCGTCCGGGATCGTTGTGACTTCGACGGCAACGGCGGCTCGTCGACGTCAATACCAGCACCTTCGCCGGTATTGGCGGCAACGGCATGGCGCTGAACGGTGCGGGTACGTTTGCCAGCGCCACCAAGTCCGCGTTCGAAAACGTCGGCACCAATGGCATGGTTGTGAACACCAGCGGCGCCAGCGCAAGCGCGTCTGACAACATGTTCGTGACACTGCGGTACCGGCATGAACGCTGCCGTCAGCGGAGCCATCATCAACGCGACCAACAACAGCTTCTTCAACAACACAGGCTGCCTTCAACGCGGTCGCCGGCGGCATCTTCCTGACTGGCGGAGACAACAAGGTCTCTCCGACTGCCAGCGCCGGCGCGGCTCGACCGGCAACATGACGACCAAGTAAGATCTTCCAGATCCGAAAGCTGCAGCGCCGGACGGATTCTCCGCCCGGCGCTGTTCTTTTGTGGCAATGCGGATCGGCCGGCTGCGCAGACAATCCGCGCGCATGTCGCCTGTGGAGCTTGTTGCTGGTCCTGTCGCCGCGACTAATCTTGCGGCTGCAAGTCGTCGGAACCATTCATGACCAGAGCGTCCAGTCCCGCCAATCTTCCGCAGAGGGTGGCGTGCCCCGCAGCATGTGAGGGTCGGCCGTGTGGGCCATCCTCGCGTTCGGCATCGCCTGGCTGAATCTGTCAGTACCGCTCCCGCGCAGGCCCAGTCGCTGAGCCAGGGCGTGGCCGCTTTCAACCGCCAGGACTATGTGCTGGCTGCGCGGATTCTGACGCCGTTCGCCGAGCGCGGCGCGCCGTCGGCGCAGGCCTATCTCGGCTTCATGTACGAGACCGGCCGCGGCGTGCCGCAAAACTATACCGAGGCCGCGATGTGGTATCGCCGCGCCGCCGAGCAGGGCGACAGCCTCGCGCAATACCAGCTCGGCATTCTCTTCGATCGCGGGCAGGGCGTTCCGCAGGACATCATCCAGGCCAGCAAATGGCTCAACCTGGGCACGGCCGGCGCGCCACGCTACGCGCGTGAAGCACGGTCGCGGATCCGCGACGCCGTCAGCCGCAAGATGACGCGGGGCGAGATCGCGCAGGCCCGCCTGCTGGCGCTGCAATGGGTACCGCGGCGCGAGGTTCCCTGAACCGCCGTCACCGCGCCATTGCTTTCGCCCTTGTGCAGCCGCAGATCGCGGCTGTATTTACGCGGCATTAACCTCGAATTAATGGCTCCCCGCCATCAATTGACGAGGATTTCGGAGCTGCGGTGACACATCGAGCCATCGACGACTGGGATGAAGAAGCCGATGAGGCCGAAGAGGCCGGCTCCGGCCGTGGATGGCTCGCGCTATATCGTGATCGTTGCCTTGCTGGTCGGAACCGGCAGCGGCTCGGCATTGCTCTGGCGCGCGGCCGGCGGCGGACCGCTGCAATCGATGCTGCCGCAGTCGTCATCGGTGGCCGCGAAGACGGCCGGTCCCGGTGAGGTCGATGCGCTCAGGCAGCAAGTGCAGCAGCTGACGAGCCTGAACCAGTCCGCCCAGCAATCGCTCGCGGCGCAACAGGCGGAAATCAAGCGCCTGTCGGAGCAGGTCGCGACCCTCTCCGGCAAGCTCGATTTGGTGCAGCGGCCGGTCACCTCGGCGCAGGCGGCGATTCCGCCGGCAAAGCCAGCCGCCAAGAAGAAGCTTGAGACGCCGAAGCCGGTCGCCGCGGTAAAACCCGAGCCCAAGCCCAGAGTCGAAGCCGGAGTCCAAGCCCGGCGTTGATCCGAGGCCAACAGGCGCGATCTCGACCGGCGGCGCGCCGCTGCAGCTAACGCGCTAACCCAATACTGCCTCTGCCAGCCAGCCCAGCCAGATGCAGGGGGCCAGGAACGCGCCGAACGGCAGGAAGGCCGTCCCCCTCAGCGTCCGGCGCCGCAGCAGCGCCGTCAGAAGGTAAGCCGCCAGCGCCGCCAGCGCTGCCAGTTCCAGCGCCGCGAAGATCGTGGTCCAGCCGAGCCAGGCCCCGGCCACGCCGGCGAGCTTGACGTCGCCGAGCCCGAGCCCGTCGCGGCCGCGCCAGCGCCGGTAGAATTCCATCAGCGCCAGCAGGGGAAGGGCAATCGCCGCCGCCCGCACCACGGTCCAGGCGACCGCGAGCCAGCCGGCGTCCGGCCCGATCGTGGCGGCCCGCAGCAGCGCCAGCGCGAGGGCGGCGGCCACGAGTTCGTTCGGAATGATGTAGCGCTCGGCGTCGCTGACCGTGATCGCCAGCATCAAGCGGCCAGCACGGCGCCGCACAGCCCGTCGGGGCCCGGGGCAGCAACAAGGCTTCCCAGCACGGCGGCAAGCAGCGCAAAAGCGGCAGTGACCTCGCGAAGCCGTTCGCCGCTCACGGCGAACGCGCGGCCCCGGTCTTGGGATCGACCACAATGACGCGGTCGCTGGTGCCGACGAGGCGATTGTTCATCTTGCTGCGCATCTCCTCGGCGATGGCGCTGGCGTCAACCGCATCCTTGATGACGGTCGGCCGGATGAACAGGATCAGCTCGGTGCGCGCCCGCGTGAAAGTCTGGTGCGAGAACGCGTCGCCGACGCCGGGGATCTGGTCCAGCAGCGGAATGCCCTGGCGCTGCTTGTTCTCGTTCTCGCTGATCAGGCCCGCGAGCAGCACCGTCTGGCCGCTGGTGACCGCGACCGAGCTCTTCACCCTGCGCTGCGAGATGGTCGGCGTCAGCGTGCCGGTGTTGCTCGTGGTGGAGACGTTGCTGATCTCCTGCTCGATGTCGAGCACGATGTTGCCGTTGGCATTGGCGCGCGGCAGCACGCGCAGGATGATGCCGGTGTTCTTGTAGTCGATGGTGGAGACCACCGTGTTGTTGGCGGTCAGCACGGTCGCGGTGCCCGTCGAGAACGGCACCTGGTCGCCGACCTGCAGGGTCGCGGCCTGGTTGTCGAGCACCACCAGCGACGGGTTGGACAGCACCTTGACGTCGGTGACGGTATGCAGCGCGTCGATGATGACGCGCGGCGAGTTTTCCGCGCCCACCAGCATGTTGAAACCGGGCAGGGCGCGGCTGAGCAGCGCGTTGGCGGCGGCGTTGACGGCATTGCTGGGCTGATCGACGCTGCTGTTGGCGCCGGGCTGGGTGGCAACCGTGTTGACCAGCGAGCCCTTCTGGCTCGCCAGGAAGAACTGCACGCCGTAGTTCAGCCGGTCGTTCAGGGTGAC
Organism: uncultured Alphaproteobacteria bacterium; assembly: GCA_963726865.1. Lineage (GTDB taxonomy): Bacteria > Pseudomonadota > Alphaproteobacteria > Rhizobiales > Xanthobacteraceae > Bradyrhizobium. The sequence continues at coordinate 629,296 of CAVSEE010000028.1, forward strand.
TTCGGCAATCGTCGCCTCGATCGCGATCTGGCGCTGCGGCCGGTCGATCTGGCGGATGGTCTGCTCGACGACGCGCTGCGATTCCTGGTTGGCATAGACCAGCACCGCATTGTTGGTGACGTCGGCGGTGAGCCGCACGTTGACCAGCACGGCGCTGCCGGCTGTCCGCGTGCCAGGCGAGGCGGCCGGGGCCTGCGACGCATCCTGTGCCCTGTTGTGCCGGCGCCGGCGCCGGGCGCGCATTCATCAGCGAGCCGGGCGGGCCTGCGACGGCCGTCGTGGCGCCGGCGGCCGCCGTCGGCAATCCGCTCAGCGAAGCCACCGGTCCTCCCGACGAGGATGACGTGATGCCCGCGCCGGGCGAAATCTGGCTCGACGAGCTGTCGAGCGTTCCGCTCGCGCCCGTCCCGCCGAGCAGCATGTCGTTGAGCAGCGTCACCACCTGCTTCGCGTTGCCGTAGCGCAGCGGGTAGGACTTCATGTTGACGCCTGCGGTGTCGGATTGGTCGAGCCGCGCGATCCAGGTCTGCGCGCGCTTGAGATATTCCGGCTTCTGGCTGACGACGAGGATCGAGTTGAGCCGGCCGATCGGCTGGAACTTGATCACGTTCTGGCTCATGCCGCCTTCGCCGGAATCCATGATCTTCTCCATCTCCGAGATCAGCGGCTCGGGCGTGGAGTTGCGCACCGGGAAGATGCCGACCGACTGTCCCTTCATCCAGTCGGCATCGAAGGAGAGGATGGTGTCGATCGCGGCGGCACGGTCGGTGCCGCTGCCGCTGATGATCAGCGTGTTGCGGCTGTTGTCGGGACGCAGCGTGCTCGCCTTGACGCCGAAGGCGTCGAGCAGCTTGAACACGTTCTGTGCCGAGACGTAGCGCAGCGGCACCACGCTGATGCCCTGGCCCGCTTCCGCCGATGCCGAGCGGTCGATGCCGCCGGGTCCGGCTTCGGCTGCGGGGATCAGGCGATAGCTGCCGCCGCGGTCGCGCAGCAGCGCCACGCCGGACATGCGCAAGGCATTCTCCAGCACATAGAGCGCATCGGCCTTCGGGATCGGGCGAACCGATGCCAGCGTCACGGTGCCCTGCACGCGCGGATCGATGGTGTAGCCGACGCCGAGCACGTCGCCGAGGATAACCTTTGCAACCGTGGCGACCGGCGCGTTTTCGAAATTGAGATCGTAGCCGCTCGCACCCGTGCCGTCGGCGTCCGCCAGCGCCGCGCCTTGCGGCCGTGTGCCGTCGCTGAGATAGATCGCGGGCCGCGAGGCGTTCTGCTGCCGGATGCCGGTGGCGCCGGGATCCTGGGTCTGGCGCGGCAGCAGGTCGAGCGAGCGGATCTTGTCGGTGATTTCAGCCGAGCGCGGGATCGCGCGGATTGCCTTCGATCGATTGATCGGCGGTGAGGATGCAGGCCGTCAGCGAAAAGGCAGACAAAGACAGTACGAGCGTTCCGGCCAACCCCGAACGCAGGCGCGAAAGCGGATGGACCACTTTGGACAAAATACGCCTACCAAACGCTACGGTTGAACCGAAAAATGCGCCCGATCCGGCACGGTCCGGACGCCCCCACAATTTGCGCCACGATTATGTTTTTGCTAGTAAATAAGTCAAGGTAAAAGGCCGCCGCATGCACGTCTGGGGTGTTGCCTTCCAGTAACAAGGTTAGCGGTGGGAATTCGATGCGCGACCTGTCCGCAGAGACCTTCCGGCAGCACCTTCTGGAGAAATATTCTCTGCCCGCCAAGGCGCGTGCGCGCGTCGAAAAGTCAGCCAATACAGCGGTAATGCGCCCCTTGCGCGAGCTGTGGGAGGCGACAGACCTTTCCGCGGCCGAGTTTGCCGACGAAGTCTCCGATTATTTCGGCACGGTGCGGCTGGGCCTGCCGCAATTGCTGGCCGCGACACCGTGTCTGGAAGGATTTTCGCGGCGCTTCCTGCGGGAATCCACCATCTTTCCGTTCCACGCCCCGAACGGGAACTTTCGCATCGCGGTCGCCGATCCCTCCGATACCGCTGCGATCCGCGCTGCCGAGATCGTGTTTGGCGCGCCGGTCGAGGTCGCGGTGGCCTCCTTCGAGGACATCACCACGGTGCTCGACCAGCGCATCGAGCCTGATGCGCGTCGAGGAGGGCGCCAAGGCGCAGGCCGCACAATCCGACGACGATATCGAGAGCCTGCGCGATCTCGCCAGCGGCGCGCCGGTGGTGCGCGCGCTCAACGATCTGCTCGAGCGCGCCGTTGAGCTGCGCGCCAGCGACATTCACATCGAGCCGTTCCGCGCCGGGCTCACCGTGCGCATGCGCGTCGACGGTTTGTTGCGCGCGCTGCCGGCGCCGTCAGGCGTGCCGCCGGCGGCGCTGATCTCGCGCGTGAAGATATTGGCCGGGCTCAACATCGCCGAGCGGCGCCTGCCGCAGGACGGCGCGGCGCGCGTGCGCGCCAGCCGCGCCGAGTTCGACGTGCGCGTCGCCACCATGCCCACCCAGCATGGCGAGAGCGCCGTCATCCGCCTGTTGCCGCGCGACCGCGGCCTGCTGGAACTGCCGAAGCTCGGGCTTGCCGCGCGCGACGAGCGCGTCATGAAGCGGCTGCTGGAATTGCCGCATGGCATGATCGTCATCACCGGGCCGACCGGCAGCGGCAAGACCACGACGCTGGCGACGATGCTCTCGATCCTCAACGAGCCGACGCGAAAGATCCTCACCATCGAGGATCCCGTCGAATACGAAATTCCGGGGATCAACCAGTCGCAGGTGAAGCCGGGGATCGGGCTGACCTTTGCTACAGCGATGCGCTCCTTCGTGCGCCAGGACCCTGATGTGATCATGGTCGGCGAAATCCGCGACTCCGAGACCGCGCATATCGCCATCCATGCCGCGCTCACCGGCCATCTCGTGCTGACCACGCTGCACACCGAGACGGCGGCGGCTGCCGTGCCGCGGCTGATCGATCTCGGCATCGAGGGCTTTCTGCTCAAGTCGACCCTGCGTGCCGTGGTGGCGCAGCGGCTGGTGCGCATTTTGTGCGACCGCTGCAAGGTGCCGCACAAGCTGACTGCGGAGGACGTCGCGAAGGACCCGCGCTTCTCGGTGATCGGCTTCAAGGCCGGCGAGGTGATCCACGAGGCCGGCGGCTGCGAGCGCTGCGGCGGCACCGGCTATCGCGGCCGCAACGGCGTGTTCGAGCTGCTGGAAATGACCGATGAGGTGCGCAAGCTGGTCGGCCCGCAGACGGACTCGCACAGCATCGACCAGGCGGCGATGCACGGCGGCATGACGACGATGCTGGAGGACGCGGTGGCCAAATGCCGCGCCGGCGTCACGACGGTGCCCGAAGTCTTCCGCGTCACGACGGTGCGGTGAAGCGATGCCGAATTACCGCTATCGCGCCATCAATGCCAGCGGCGAACTGGTTTCGGGGGCGATCGCCGCGCCCGCGCCGGCTGACGTCGCCCAGCGCGTCGAGCGGCTGGGGCTGGTGCTGGTCGACAACGTCACGCTGGAGGAGGGCGGTGCGGGGAGCCGCGCGCTCGGCCTCGGCCTGTTCGGCAAGCCGAAAGCCGAAGACGTCACGCTGTTCACCCGCGACCTCGCGCTGCTGCTGCGCGCCGGCGCGCGGATCAATGACGGGCTGGAGCTGCTTGCCGCCGACCGCGATTTCGGCCGGCTGCGGCCGGTCGTGGCCGATATCCGCTCGCGCGTCGTCTCGGGCGAAAGCTTTGCCGAGGCGCTGGCGCGGCACGAAGGGCTGTTCCCGCCGATGTATGTGGCGCTGATCCGGGTCGGCGAAGCCTCCGGCTCGCTCGACCAGGTGCTGGAGGTGCTTGCCGACGAGCGCACCCGCACCGAGGCGCTGAAGCGCCGGCTGGGCGAGGCGATCCGCTATCCCCTGTTCGTGCTGGCGGCGGCGGGATGCGTGCTGCTGTTCTTCCTCACATTCGTGCTGCCGCAATTTGCCAGCGTGCTGCAGGATTTCGGCGCCAAGGTCGATCCCTTCATCCTCGGCTTCCTCAATTTCTCGACATTCCTGCGCGCCAATGCCGATGCGGTCATGGCGATGCTGGCGCTGTTGATCGCCGCATGCTGGCTGATCTTTCGCCAGGACAGCAATCGCCGCCGCATGATGACGGGGATTTCGCGGCTGCCGGCGGTGCGCGAGGTGATGCGCTACTACCGGACCTCGCTGTTCTGCCGCAACCTCGGCCTCTTGCTCGGCAGCGGCGTCAATCTGACCACGACCTTGCGCATCCTCGTCGACATGATGTCGGCGGTGGGCTCGTCCGCGGTGTGGGCGGACGCCGCCGAACGGGTCCGTCATGGCGCAAAATTGTCGGATGCGCTCGCCGAGACGCAGGCGCTGCCGGCGATGGCGGTGCGCATGCTCAGGCTCGGCGACGAAACCGGGCAATTGCCGATGCTCTCGGGGCGGGTCGCCGAATTCTACGAAGCCAAATTGCAGCGCACGCTCGACCGCGTGGTCGGCATTGCCGGCCCGGCGGCGATCATCGTGATCAGCATCGTCGTCGGCGGATTGATTGTCTCTGTCATGACGGCGTTGATGTCCGTCAGCCAGATTGTCGGTTAGGAGTTTGCCAGTGCGGTGGAGCGGGAAAATGTCGGCGAGGCGCAGGCGGCGGTCGCAGGCCGGCTTCACGCTGGTCGAAATCCTGGTCGTGATCACCATCATCGGGTTGATCATGGCGCTGGTCGGCCCGCGCGTGCTCGGCTATCTCGGCGAGTCCAAGTCGAAGGCGGCCAAGATCCAGATCGAGAGCTTTTCCAGCGCGCTCGACCTCTATTATCTCGACCTCGGCCGTTACCCGACCAGCAATGAAGGGCTGACGGCGTTGACCCGCGGCAACAATGCGCCGGGCTGGAACGGGCCTTATTTGCGCGGCGGCGTGGTGCCCAACGATCCCTGGGGCCATGCCTATGTTTATCGCTCGCCCGGCGAGCGTTCGCCGTTCGACATCATTTCGCTGGGCTCCGACGGTCAGGAAGGCGGCAGTGGCACGGCAGCCGACATTATCAGCGGCGCGAAGTAGGCGCGGCGGCAGCGCGAGCAGGCGCGCCGGCAGCGCGGGTTTCGCGCTGATCGAGATCCTGTGCGTGCTCGCGATTATCGGGCTGCTCGCGGCGATCATCCTGCCGGCGGTGCCGCGCTCGACCACGCGGGCCAAGCTCGAGAGCCTGGCGGTGCAGACCGCGGCGCTGCTGAAGACCGATCGCAGCGCGGCGCTGCGCCGGCATGTGCAGGTGGCAACGCAAATCGATGCGCCGTCGCGGCTGATCCGCTCGGGCGCCACCGGGCGCACGCTGCGCCTGCCTGATGACGTCGTGGTCGAGGCGATGCTGGCCTCGCGCTGTTCCGACCGCGTGGCGGGCAATTCGATCGATTTCTTCCCCTCCGGCATGTCCTGCGGCGGCGTCATCGCGCTGGCGCGGCCGGGCATTGGCTTTGAGGTGCGGGTCAACTGGCTGACCGGAGGCGTGGACATTGTTCCGCAAAAGCTGCTGTAACGGCGAGGCCGGCTTCACCCTGATCGAGGCGCTGGTGGCGCTCGCCATCATCGCGATCGTGCTCGGCTCGATCGGCACGGTGGTCGCCACCACGGTGAGGGGCACGCGCGCCATCGACCAGAAGCTCGCCTTGAGCGGCGCCGCCGAGACGCTGCTCTCGACGCTGCCGGCGCGCGGCCTGCTCAAGCCGGGCCGGCAATCCGGCGAGCTCGCCGGCCATCGCTGGCGGCTCGATGTCGCGCCGATGAATGTCGGCGAGATCCCGCCCGATGCGCGCTTCATCCCGCTCACGGTCAGTCTGCGCCTGCAGGCCCCCGGCGGACAGCTGATGCAGCTCACCACGGTGCGGCTGATGCCGAGGGCGAGCGAATGACGCGGCGCGCGCAAAACGGCGAGGCCGGCTTCACCCTGATCGAGGTGCTGCTCGCGACGCTGCTGATGACGGTGATCCTGGCGGGCCTTGCCACCATCACCGCGCAATGGCTGCCGAACTGGAACCGCGGCATGGCGCGGGTGCAGCGCGCCGAGCGGCTCGCCATCGGGCTCGAGCGCGTCGCGGCCGACCTGTCGGTCGCCGAGATGATTCCGCTGAACGGCGATACCAAGGCGCCGCTGTTCGAGGGCAACGAGTTGTCGGTGACCTTCGTGCGCACCGCGGTCGGCCCGAACACGCGGCCCGGTCTCGAGATCATCCGCTTCATCGAGAAAGGCGACAGTCAGGGTCTGGCGCTGGTGCGCGAGCGCGCCTCCTTCGCGCCGATGCCGTCGGATGCGCAGCTGCGCTTTCTCGACCAGGTGGTGCTGATCCGCGCGCCGTTCCGGGTGTCGTTTTCCTATGCAGGCGCCGACCAGGTCTGGCAGCCGAACTGGCGCGGCCAGATGCAACTGCCCGACATGATCCGCATCACCGTGCGTGACGGTTCAACACCGGGCAGGTGCTCGACGTCTCCACCGCCGCCATGCCGCGGGTCAATGCACCCGCCGAATGCGCGCGGGCAAAGAACCCGACTTCCTGCGTGTCCGCGCGCGTGCGGCCGGAGTCGCAGAAGAAAGAGGAGCAGCTCTGAGATGGGCCGTGCCTCGACAACCAACGGCGATGCGCGCGGCTTTATCGTCATAGCCGTGCTGTGGATTCTCGCCGCGTTGTCCGCGCTGGCGCTGATCTATCTCACCTTCGTCACCAATACCGCGGTGGTGGTGGCCGCCGGCACCGATCGCGTGCAGGGCGAGGCGCTGATCGGCGCGGGCGTCGAACTCGCCGCATTCCAGCTTTCGAATGCCCGTGACTTCGCCCGCCCGACCAGCGGCACCTTCAATGCGCGGGTCGGCGCGGGGCGGGTGGCGGTGACGTTCCGCTCCGAGGCGGCGCGCGTCGATCTCAACGCCGCGCCAAGGAGCCTGCTGGCGGGATTGATCGTCGGCATCGGCGCCAATCCGTCGGATGCGGCGTCCTATGTCGACCGCATCATCGCATGGCGCACGCCGACCGAAGCCGCTGACGACGATCCCGAGAATTCCTTCTATCGCACCTCTGGTTCATCATATCTGCCGCGCCATGCGCCGTTCCCGCAGGCCGAGGAGCTCTGGCTGGTGCGCGGCATCCCGCCGCTGGTGATCGAAAAGATGCTGCCCTTCGTCACCGTGTTCTCCAACCTCGCCTCGATCAACGTGCTCGATGCCGCCCCGCAGGTGCTGGCGGCGCTGCCGGGCATGACGCCGGGCGCCTTGCAGGAAGTGCTGGCGCTGCGCGCCGATCCCAATGCCGATCCGAACGCCGTGCGCGCCGCAGCCGGCGGCGAGGGCGCCACGCTGGACGGCTCCAGGGCCTACCGGCTGACCGTTCAGGCCACATCCGGCACCGGCGTCGGAAGTGCGGCCGACGTCGTGATCCTGCTTCTCGACGGTGGCACCGAGGCTTATCGTGTATTGTCGTGGCGCAATGCCGCCGATGGCGGCACGGCGCCGCAGAGGACGGCCAGGCGATGAATTTGCTCAGGGACATCGGCGCGGTGATCGGCGCATGGACGGCGAGCGTCGCCGCGGCCATCATTGCCGCGCTCGACCGCATCGTCTCGCCGCGCGTGGTGCGGCTGGTCGAGGACGATGCCGGCGGCTTCGTGCTGGAAGGGGCGCGCGCCGACAACGCGCCGGCACGCGTCACCTTCGCCGATGGGGCGATCACCGGCAACAACCTGGCGCAGACCTTTCGCGGCAGCCGGGTCGAGATCGTGCTGCAGCCGAAACGCTTCCTGTTCCGGCCGCTGGAGCTGCCGGCGCGGGCGGCGGATTTTCTCGAAGGCATCGTGCGGGCGCAGATCGACCGCCTGACGCCATGGAGCGCGAGCGAAGCCGTGTTCGGCTGCTCGGCGCCGGTGGCAAGCGGAGCCGACAGCGTCACCACCACCATCGCCGCGACCACGCGCAAGTCGGCGATCGGCTTCGTGCAGGCGGTTTCCGCCTTCCATCCGGCCGCCGTCGCCATCTGCACCGATGTCACCGAGGGTAATGCCGAGCGCATCAAGGTGTTCGAACAGAAGGCGCGCGGCCAGCTCGATCCGGCGCGTCTTTCGCGGGCGCTGTCCATCGTGCTCGGCGTGGCCGCGCTGGCGGCCGTGCTGTCGCTCGCGGTTTCCTCTTACGTCGGCGACAGCCTCGGCGCGCAGGAGAACGAGCTGGCACGGCAGATCGCGCAGCGCCGCGCCGCGATCCGCGCCGGCGCCGACGGCGGCGAGCGCTCGCCGCTTGCCGCGCTCGAGCGGCGCAAATACGAGACGCCGTCGAGCGTGATCGTGCTGGAAGCGCTGAGCCGCCTGCTGCCCGACCACACCTACGTCACGGAAATGCACCTGGCCGGCAACAAGCTGCAGATTGCCGGCATCACCCGCGACGCGCCGTCGCTGATCCCGCTGATCGAGCAGTCGCCGAACTTCCGCCGCGCCACCTTCTATGCGCCGACGACGCGCGCGACCTCCGATCCCGGCGAGCGCTTCCACATCGAGGCGCGGGTCGAACCCAAGAACGTTGCGGGGGCGCCCATGAGCGTGAGCAGCACGGTCACCCGGGCGCTGACGCAATCGCGGCTGGTTGCGGTGACGCTCTATCTCGCCGTGGTCGGCGGACTGGTCGTCACCGCGGGCCTGGCGGTTGCCGACATCGTCGCGCACCAGCGCGCGCTGGCGCAGACGTCCGATCTCCTGGACCAGTTGCAGGGCCGGCGCGCGCGCAGCGGCCCGGCGCTGGCGGCCGGTCGCTCCGGCACGCCGTTCCTGGAAGGCCCGACGGTGACGGTGGCGGGCGCGTCGCTGCTGCAGCGGGTTGCGGCGGCCGTCGAGCGCTGCCGGCGGCACCATCCAGTCCTCGCAGGTCGACGTGTCGGGCACGCAGGCCAAGGAGGGCGTGGTCGGTCTCGTGGTGAGCTGCGAGATGGAGCAGCCGGCGCTGCAAAAGGTGCTCTACGACCTCGAAGCCGGCATGCCGTTCCTGTTTGTCGACCAGCTCGACGTGCAGGTGCCGCAGGCCACCGCGACGAACGACAGCGGCACGGGCAGGATCCGCGTCGTGCTCGGCGTCACCGGGCAGTGGCAAGGAACGAAATAGGCTACCGCGCGCGGCGTCGGGCAGCCGTCGGCTACTTTGCATGGGGTTGTTTTCGATGTTTTTGCTGAAGGTAAGCAATGGAACCCGCGAGGTGGGAGCCAGACTTGCCGCTTTTAGCGGCGCGGCGAGCCTTGTTGGCGAAGGGGTGCGTTGGTAGGCTTGCGGCCAAAGGCGCTGGGCGCCGTCAAGTGGCATCGAAATGAAGAATTCGCCCCTCACCAACGGCTTCGCGCTAATGACCGGCTTCGCGCTGGTCTGTGGCCTGTCGTCGGGCCTGCTGGCGGCAACCTCCGCCGTTGGACGTCGTTCCCGGCGAGCGGACCGGCGAGGCGGCCGACAGCGTCGAACTCGGCACGGTCAAGCCGATCGGGGCGCCGCCGAGCCGCGACGTGGTCAAGGACTTGGCGAGACCCGTGCCGCGCGGCAATCCGCTCTGGTCGGTGCCGCTCTCGGCGCTGACCGCCACCCAGGAGCGGCCGATCTTCTCGGCGTCGCGCCGCCCGCCGCCCCGCGCCGTGGTCGCGCCCGTGGTCGAGCAAGTAAGCGCGCCGCCACCGCCGCCGCTGGCCGAGCCGGAGCGGCCGCCGCTGGCGCTGATCGGCGCCGTGGTCGGCGACACCGATTCCATTGCCGTGTTCGTCGACCGCACCAGCCAGAAGATGATCCGCCTGCGTCCGGGCGAGGCGCATGCCGGCTGGGTGCTGGACGCGGTCGCTCGCCGCGAGGTGACGCTGCGCAAGGCCGACCGCAGTGAGACCATCGAAATGAAGGCGACCGACGTTCCGGTGCAGGGAAGTGCGCCGGTGCTGCCCGCGGCAGGGCTCCCTGCTTTGGCGCCGCGGAGCGCCGGCACGCTGGATACCAACTACTCCCCCTTCACGCCGCGTTCGACACCGAAGAACGGCGAGTCCGACGGGCTCTGATCCCGCTATCCCGCGCGGCGGCCCGGCCTGCCATCGACAACGGTGCCTGCGGCTGATACCCCGCGGTCCAAGGGCTTGAGAGGTCTTTCGCTTGATCGAACGACGTCAGACGATCCGCAAGGCGATGCGGAGATCCGGACCGTGACCGCGGGGCCGAGCCGGGCGCGGCGGCTGTTCGAGGGATGGTCCGCCAATCTGGTGCAGGTGGTGCTGGGAATAACCCAGCAGGTCGCGCTCATTCCGGTTTTCCTGCACTACTGGAGCAGCGAGGCGCTGGCCGGCTGGCTCGTGATCTATGCCGCCGGCAGTCTTGCAGCCGCTGCCGATGTCGGCCTGCAGGGCCGCTCCATTAACCGCTTCCTGGCCTTGCGCTCGTGCGCCGACTGCAACGGCCGCACCGCCGCGTTCTATGCCGGCGTGCTGCGCATCTATTTCATTCTGTCCGGCACCCTTGTCGCCTTGCTGCTCGCGGGCGCGGCGTTGTGGCCGCCATCTGTGACGCTCGGATTCGAGTCGCTGGCGCATTTCGATACGGCGTTTGTTGCGATGGTCGCCGGCACGTTCCTGATCCTGCCGTCCAATCTCGTCACAGGCCTTTATCGCACACGCGGACTGTATGGGCGCGTGGTCGGACGGCAGAACTGGGCCATGCTGATCGGCCAGCTCGGCCAGCTCGCCGCGGTCGTGCTCACGCAAAGCCTGCTCGCGGTCACGCTGGCCTATGCCGCGGTGCAACTGCTCAGTGCGCTCTGGTTCCTGGCGATCGACGGGCCCCGGCAGTTTCCGTATTTGCAGCGCCGCTTCGGCCGGCCGTCCTGGCGCTGGTCGGCGGGGCAGCTGGCCCGCGCCGCGCCGTTCGCCGTCGCCCAGGTGACCGAGATCGCGCTGGTTAATCTGCCGGTGCTGCTGGTCAGCGCTTTCGTGCCGGATCGCGTGGCGGTCGCGCAATGGGGGCTGACCCGCGTCGCGGCGGGACTGCTGCGGACACTATGCCTCCAGCTTTCGCTGCCGCTGGCCGCCGAGCTCGGCGAGGATCATGCGCTCGGGCAAAGGGACCGGCTGCGGCATCTCTATGCGCGCGGCTCGGTGCTCGTGACCTTGCTGGCGAGTGCCGCCGTCTCGGCGCTGCTGCCGTTCTGGCAGGACTTCTTCGCGCTGTGGACTCACGGCGCCGTTCCCGACAATGCGCTGCTGACCTTCACGCTGCTGGCGGGCACGGGCATGGTCGCGCCTTCGCTGCTGGCGCTCAGCTTTGCCAGCTACAGCAACCGCGGCGAACTGCTGGCGCGCACCAAGGGCCTGCAGCTCGTGGTGTTCCTGGCGCTGTCGGTCGCGCTGATTCCGCCGATGGGCCCGCTCGGCGCGGCGCTTGCGGTGGTGGCGAGCGATCTCCTGATCCAGTTCGGCCTGCTCGGCCTCATCATCATCAGCCAAACGCTGCAGCGGCCGCTCGCTCATCTCGTCTATCTCGCCGGCCTCATGCTGGTGGTGACGCTGGGCGGCTGGGCGTTGGGAACGGCGATCCGCTCGCTGGTCGGAGGCGCCGGCCTGTTCCGCTTCGTGCTGGAATGCGCGGTGTGGAGCGCCGCCGTCGCAGTACTCTCGGCGCCGCTCTTGAGCGCGCGCCTGCGCGACAGGCTTGTCGACACGATCCCGCGCTGATCCTGTCCGCGCCAGCTCCTACATATTCGCCTGGCGGATCAGATACTGTCCGTAACCCGTATTCTTCAGCGGCTCCGCCAGCCGCAGCAATTGCGCGGCGTCGATAAAACCCTGGACGAAGGCGACTTCCTCGGGGCAGGCGATCTTCAGCCCCTGGCGCTTCTCGACGATGTGGATGAACTGCGACGCCTCCAGCAGCGATTCATGGGTGCCGGCGTCGAGCCAGGCATAGCCGCGGCCGAAGCGCTCGGCATGCAGTTCGCCGCGCTCAAGGTACCATTGATTGAGATCGGTGATCTCCAGCTCGCCGCGCGCCGACGGTTTCAGCTCGCGCACGATGTCGACGGCGCGCTCGTCGTAGAAGTAGAGGCCGGTGACAGCCCAGTTCGATTTCGGCGCCTTCGGCTTCTCGACGATGCGCAGCGGGCGATGCGTGGCGTCGAACTCGATCACGCCGTAGCGTTCGGGATCGTCAACCCATGCCGCGAACACGGTGGCGCCGCTCTTTTGCTGCGCCGAGCTCGACACCAGGCCGCGCAGATTGTCGCCATAGAACACGTTGTCGCCGAGGATCAGCGCCGATGGCCGGCCGGCAAGGAAATCCTTGCCGATCAGGAAGGCCTGCGCGATGCCGCCGGGCTGATCCTGTACCGCGTAGGATAGCTCGATGCCCCACTGGCGGCCGTCGCCGAGCAGACGCTTGAACTGGTCCGCTTCCTCCGGCGTGGTGATGATGAGATATTCGCTGATCCCGGCCAGCATCAGCGTGGTCAGGGGGTAGTAGATCAGCGGCTTGTCATAGACCGGCAGCAATTGCTTTGACGTCGCGAGCGTCAGCGGATGCAGCCGCGTCCCGCGGCCGCCGGCCAGGATGATCCCCTTGCGATTCATGCATCAAACTCTTCGTCGCCGGCCGGGTGGCGCGAGGCCCGCGGCTTCGTTAGCATGCGCCATGGCATAAACAAGTGCTTTTCCGCCACAAATCCAGCGTTGGCAATGGGTTACGAGCCGAACCCAACGCTCTTCGCGCAAGCGGTTAATGGCCGCGTGGGACGATACCGGTACCGTTCCCGAAGCCTTGCTCCGCGCCGAATTGGATGGCATTGCGAGGCCGGCACGATCGACCGCAACGACATGAGCAAATGACCCGACGCGTCCCGCTGAACGATCTCGTCCGCCAGAGCCGGTCCATTCAGGATGAACTCGCCGCCTGTGCGCGGCGTGTCGTCGAGCGCGGCTGGTTCGTGCTGGGGTCGGAATGCGCCGGGTTCGAAACGGAGTTCGCCGCCTACTGCGGATCGGCGCATTGCATCGGCGTTGCCAACGGCACCGATGCCATCGAGCTTGCGCTGCGCGGCCTCGGCATCGCAGCCGGTGATGGCGTGGCGACGGTGGCCAATGCGGGCTTCTACGCGAGCACAGCCATTCATGCGATCGGCGCGGCGCCGGTCTATGTCGATGTCAAGGCAGACACGCATGCGATGGATCCGCAGTCGCTGCAACAGACGCTGACGGCAAAGGCCGTGCGTGCCGTCATCGTCACGCATCTCTACGGCCGCCTTGCCGATGTCGAGGCCATCGTCGCGATCTGCAAGCCGCTCGGCATCCCCGTCATCGAGGATTGCGCGCAAGCCCATGGCGCAAGCCGCAACGGACGGAAGGCCGGCAGCTTTGGCGCAGCCGGTTGCTTCAGTTTCTACCCGACCAAAAATCTCGGCGCGCTCGGCGATGGCGGCGCGGTGACGACCGATGATGCCGCGCTTGCCGGGCGCCTGCGCGAGCTGCGCCAGTATGGCTGGGACAGCAAGTACAGGGTGGCGCGGCGCGGTGGCCGCAACAGCCGGCTCGACGAAATGCAGGCGGCGTTGCTGCGCATCAAGCTGCCGCATCTCGACCGCTGGAACGAAGAGCGCCGCCGCCTTGCGCAGCGCTATGCGCGGGAGATGGGCAATTCCCGCGTGAGATGTCCGGCCGATTTCGGTGCGGACAATGTCGCCCATCTCTTCGTCGTTTGCTGCGAGGATCGCGACGGCTTTCGCAGGCATCTCGACGCCAGCGGCGTCAGCTCGGACGTCCATTATCCGATTCCCGACCACCTGCAGCCGGGCTACGGCGGAGGCGCCGCCGTCCTGCCGGTGACCGAGCGGCTGGCCGGGCAAATCGTCACGCTTCCCTGCTTTGCCGAGCTCGAGGAAGACGAAATCCATCAGGTGATCGCGGCGGTCAACAGCTGGTAAGCCGTGGAGGGTCCCGGTAAGCTTGTGCCTGCATGCGGGAGGAAAGTGTCGAATTTGCCGCCGATCAGGATTGAGGCAAGACCCGGCTTGAAGGAGGTCCGTACGGAGCCGACCGGCGTTCGGGGCGTCGATCTCTGTCATTTTCCGTGGATAATGGATCCGCGCGGCGGTCTTACCGTCGGCGAGTTCGGCAAGGGATTTCCGTTTCAGCCGAAACGCTATTTCATCGTCTCCGGTGTTCCCGCAGGCGAGCGGCGCGGCGTGCATGCCCACAAGCGCTGCCATCAGTTGCTGATTTGTGCGCAGGGAAGTTGCACCGCGCTGGTCGACGACGGCACCGAGCGCCGCGAGTTCGTGCTGGACAATCCCAGCGTCGGCCTCTATGTGCGCCCGATGACCTGGGGCACGCAGCACGATTACAGCAGCGACGGTGCGCTGCTCGTCTTCGCCTCCGAACACTATGACGAGGATGACTACGTCCGGGACTACAGCGCGTTTCAGGCCGCGCTGCGCGGGCCGCGCTGACGGCGGCGGACATGGCTGATCGCGTCTACTGCACCTATTTCGACCACAACTATCTTTCGCGCGGCGTTGCGATGTACCGCTCGCTGCAGCGGCATGCGCCGGGAACGAGGCTGTGGGTGCTGTGCCTGAGCGAGCCATGTCATGCCGCGCTGACGGCGATGAACTTGCCTGGCATCGTTGCCGTGCCGCTCGCCGATTTCGAGGCGGCCGATCCGGAAGTAGCGGCGACGCAGACGACGCGCAGCACGATCGAATATTTCTTCACGCTTACGCCGGCCTGGATGCGCCACGTGATGGCGCGCGAGGCCGGGGCCGAGTGGGTCACCTATCTCGATGGCGACCTGTATTTCTTCGCTTCGCCCGAGCCGATCTATGACGAATTGCGCGAGGCCTCGGTGGCGATCATTCCGCACCGCTATGCGCCCAATATCGGCAGGCTGCAGCGGTTCGGCACCTACAATGTCGGCTGGGTCGGGGCGCGCAACGACGCGGACGGCATCGCCGTCATCGGCTGGTGGCGGGAGAGATGCATCGAATGGTGCCATGACTATGTCGACGGCGAGCGCTTTGCCGACCAGGGCTATCTCGACGGCTTTGCCGAACGCTCGCCGCGGGTCAGGGCGGTCGAGAACATCGGAGCCAACCTCGCGCCATGGAATATCGGCAACTACCGGTTAAGTCTTCGCAACGGGGCCGTCATGCTCGACGATGGCTGCCCGTTGGTCTTTTTTCACTTTCAAGGGCTGCGCAAGGGCCTGCGCTGGTTCTTCTTCACCAGCCATCGTGCCTTTAACGCGCCGCTGTCCCGCATCGCGCGAAATCACATCTACCGGCCGCACGTTCAGGAATTGCTCGATGTCGAGGCGGTCGTCGAGCCGCTGCTGCCGATCGCGGCGGCGACGCCGCACCGGCGCTCGACCGTCACCGATTTCAGGCAATCTGTCGTGGGTGTGCTGCGCGACTTGCGCACGCGACTGTTCCAGGCGCTGGACATCGTCAGCGGGCGCGCCCTTGCTGATCCTACGCGGCCGCGCGTTCTAGCTCGCCGATAGAAGATACGTCTTCGTGCTCGAGCGATGCCCCGTGACGGCGGAGACATCGTAGGGGATGCTGGGCCATTCTCGCACCAACCGCAGTCCCGCTTCGCTGCAGCGATCAAGCAATTCCCGCCGGCCGAACACCGCCTCGACCACCGGCGCGCCATAGGCATATTTCTGCAGGAAGGTCGTGGGCTGGTCGTCGTCGAATACAGGCACGCTGTGGAAGATGCAGTAGCGCGCGGCAACACGCGCGGCTTCGCGGATCGCGGCGGGATAGTCGACGATGTGCATCAGCGAGACACCGTTGAACACGATATCGAAGGCGCCTGCCGGATAGGGCAGGCGGGTGGCGTCGGCGACGCCGAAGGTGGTCGAGGGATAATGCGCGCGGGCGCGGTCGATCATCGCGTCCGAATAGTCGGTGCCGGTGTAGCGCACGCCGCCGGGGACGAGCGTTGCGAGGATTTCCGAATAATAGCCGCTGCCGCAGCCGACATCGAGCAGGGTGGGCGAGGTTATGCCGGTAGATACGATGGCCTCGGCTGCGACACGCAGATCGACCCGCGGCTCGCCGCGTTTGGCTTCCGCAATCAGATTTTTGTAGGCGCGCTCCTGGCGCTTCACCGTGCGCGCCGCGAGCCAGCCGTGCGAGGCGGTGGCAACCGCGCGCGCTTCGTCGCTGCCTGTGAGTTGGCGATAATCGGTCGAGAACAGGATGTGGCGGCGCAGGATCGGTGTCGACCGGATCAGTCTGCCGGCGATCGTGCGGGCCATCTTCGGGATCTTCATGACCGAACCTGTTCCACGAAGCCGAGAATCTGCCGCACGCGGTGCCGATAGGTATGCTGCGCCATGGTGCGCGCATGGCCGGCGCGTGCGACCTCGGTGCGGCCGCTATCGTCGCGCAGTGCACGCTCGATGCCGGCAAGGCAGTCGTCGATCGAGCGCCAGACTGCGACGTCGTGGCCCGGCTCGAACAAGGTATGCAGGCTATCCTTGAAATCGGTCAGGAGATAGACGCCGGCGCCGGTCGCCTCGAACAGCCGCATGTTGCCGGCCTCGCGGCCGGCGAAGTCGATATGCGAGTTCAGTGTGATCTTCGACCGGCGCAGCGCCTGATACATGTCGCCGCCCCACACCTCGCCCTGAAAGCAGCGATGCAGCGGGGAGCCTGCCGGCAGCGCCTGTGGCTTGCTGCCGAACAGTTTCAGGTCAAAGCGCCGCGCGACGGCCTCCAGCAGCGCAATGCGCTGTCCATGCTCCGGCGACACGGTGCCGACAAAGGAGACCTCGATATCGGCCGGCGGCCGGGGCGGTAGCGCGTCGAGCACCGCGGGTTCGAAGGCGAGGTGGCAGACTTCGGAGTGGACGCCGGCTTTCCGGAAAATCTCCACGACCGCGTTGAGTCTGCGACATCATGAGGTCGTAGACGCCCCAGTCGCCGCTGCGCGGCGGCTCGATGCCGACCTGGCCGAACAGCAACGGTCGGCCGATCTGCTTCAACCGTCGCGCCAACGTGGTGTCGATGTGAAAAATGTCCTGGTTGATGATCAGGTCGGGCCGGAACTCCTCGACCTGGGCAAGCAGGATTTTTTCGGCCTGCGCATCGAGCTTTGGGCTGAGGCCAACCTTGCGTGCCAGCGGACGCAACAACGGCTTGAACGGCGTCACGACGCGCTGCAGCCATCCCGGCAGCGCTGCCGCCGCCGCAATGCCGGGCGGGGCGACCGGCTCGACCGTGATGCCGTGCTCGCGCGCCCATGCCGATTGCAGCCAGGGATTATTGACGTGCAGGTCGGCGGCGACGTGGCCCTCGGCGGCGAAATTCTTCGAGTAGAAGTCGGCGACGCCGAACAGGCTCGCGTTGCGCGCGGCCATCTGCGCCGCATAGGGCGCATGCTCGAGCCCGGCCTCGCGGCGGTAGAGCCACGCCAGGAAGCGCGGGTAGTCCGCGTTGAGCACGAGGATGCGCATGGGGTGCTAGACCGCGATCCGGAAGCCGTAGTTCTTGTCGATCCAGGCCTTGTAGGCGCCCGAGGTGATGTCGCGCCACCACGCCTCATGGTCGAGATACCAGTGCACGGTGCGGTCGATGCCATCGTTGAAATCGACATGGCTGCGGCTGCCGAGCTCGCTTTCGAGCTTGCTTGCGTCGATGGCGTAGCGGTGGTCGTGGCCGGGGCGGTCGGTGACGAAGGAGATCAGCGCGCGGCAGGTGTTGCCCGCTGCGGCCGGGCAGGACGGAAAGCGCGACGCGAGTTTTGCATCCGCGGCGAAGGCGCGGTCGATGGTGTCGCAGATCAGGCCGACGACGTCGCGGTTGTTGTGCTCGTTGCCGCCGCCGATGTTGTAGGTCTCGCCGATGCGGCCGCGCTCGATCACGCTCATCAGCGCTTCGCAATGCGCCGACACGTGCAGCCAGTCGCGCACATTGGAGCCGTCGCCGTAGATCGGCAGCGGCTTGCCTTCGAGCGCGTGGATGATCATCAGCGGGATGAGTTTTTCCGGGTGCTGATACGCACCGTAATTGTTGGAGCAATTGGTGATCAGCGCCGGCATGCCGTAGGTCGCCACGAACGAGCGCACCAGATGGTCGCTGGAAGCCTTGCTCGCCGCGTAGGGCGAATTCGGCCGGTACTGCGAGTTCTCCGTAAAGGCGGGATCGTCGGGGCCGAGCGAGCCGTAGACCTCGTCGGTCGACACATGCAGGAAGCGGCCGCGCTCCAGCGCCCCGGCCGCGCGCCAATGGTCGAGCGCGGACTTCAGCAAGTTGAAGGTGCCGAGCACATTGGTCTGCAGGAAAGCCTCGGGGTCGTCGATCGAGCGATCGACGTGGGACTCCGCGGCGAGATGCGCGACGCGGGTGAAGCGATGTTCCTCGAACAGGCCGCGGATCAGCGCCGCGTCGTTGATGTCGCCCTTGACGAAGCCGATGCTGCGCTCGGCGATCAATGGCTCGAGGCTACGCAGATTGGCCGCGTAGGTCATCGCATCGACGACGACCAGCCGGTCGGAGGGCCGTGCGGCGCGCCACGCATGCACGAGATTCTGGCCGATGAAGCCGGCGCCGCCGGTGATCAGGACGGTGTACATCAAATCCTCCGGCGCGGAGAGTTAATTGCTGCGGCCGGGAGCGTCAATAGCGCTGCTTCGCAGTACCATTCCGCCGGCAACTCCGACGCCAAGCACGTAGATCCAGCCTTCGTGGAAATCGAACAGGTGGGAATTCAGGAGCGAGCTGAAAACGTTCTGAACCACCACCATCAGCCCGATCCAGTGCATGAGGCCCGGGCCGCGGAACAACAGGATATGATAGAACCACATGGCGTAGAGAAGGACGCATCCAAACGCGCCCCATTGTATCGCCACGTAGAGCGTTTGATTGTGGGGATTGCTGATCGTCTGCGCCCAGGCGCCGTCCTTGCCGACGGCTTCCTCAACAAAGAGCCGCTTTGCTGAACCGGTGCCATGGCCGACAACCGGTGCTTCGGCGATCCACTTGAGCGACATCTGCCAGAAAGCCAGACGCTGTCCCGCGGAGGTCGGACGATTGGTTTCCTTGTATTCCCTGAGCTCAACGGCGATGTGTTCGACACGTTCGCGCAAATGCGGCGATATAAGCCACACTGCGGCGATCGCTACGGCGCCGATCGGCACCAGCCAGATCGTCATTCGCCTGCCGAAATGCAGCGCAACGAAAAGCACAGACAAGGCCAGCAGGTAGACCAGTGCCGTCCGCGCCAGCGCCGCAAACAGGATGTTGGCGATGAAGACGAGCATCAGCAGCACGGCTGCGGTGGCGATCGGACGCCGGTCCTGTCGCCAGAGTGCCCAGGCTGCGTAGGCCAGACCAAAGGCGCAGAGTGCGAATTCCTGATTCTGGCTGATCGCGTTCTTCAGCGGGACGCCTGCCAGCTCGGTATTGGAGATCTTCCAGCCGGGGTCCCACAGCACGACCCAGGAGAGCGCCATCAGGATCGTGCATGAGACGAGAAAGGCGATGAAAACCCAGTTTCCTCGCGCCGATCGCGCGAAGTGGAACATGAGGAGCGGAATCGCCAGTAGCTTCAACGCCGGCAGGATTCCAAGAAGCCTCTCGCGCCATGGTCCATCCGCCCAGACCGTGCCGACGACAGCCAGCACGACGAGCGCGATGGGCAGCCAGCAGGCAGGGCGCCGCAATGTGTCGAGCATTTCCCTCGGATTGATCGTTGGGATCAGCGCAAGAAGCCAGATCACGCTGAAGACGCTGACGGCGCTCGTCGACCAGGGAATCGAGACGGCAATCAGGATCGCCCAGAGATCGACGCCGAAGCGCCAAAACGGCGAGGTAACCGCAGAAACAACGGTCGCCTTGAGCGATGGTTCGCCGGGCGGGTTTGCTTCGGATGCAGACACTAGCGGTCACCCGGCCGGATGAGGGAGGGCAAGCGGGTGCTTTCGACGACGCCGCCGGCGATGCCGAGAAGCACGAAAAAGATCAGGTCGCGGCTGATGCGGCCGTGGGCCATTGAGAGCAGGATTGCAAAGCTGAGGCTGCAGAGGACGAAGAGGGGCGCTCCTCCATGCCGCGCCAGCGGAGCGATCGATCTCCACACCAGGATCACGGCCAGGACCAACAGGCTTCCGCCCGCCCACCCGAACTCGACGCCGGTTTGCAGGAACGAGTTATGGACCTCGGTGTTCTTGATGCAGGAAAAGTCCATGAAGCTGTCGAGACCTGTTCCAACCGGGCCCGCGCGCGGGATCAGATAGAACGCATCCAGCGTCAGCGCCTTCCGGATGGCGATCGAATTGTTGGGATTGATGACGAGGTCGCAGCTTGGCGGGCGTTGCCAGGTAATGACTCCCGTCGTTTTCTCGATGGCAAAATCGGCGAAAAGCCGGGCCTTCGCATATCTGGCGGCAAGGCCGGTGGCTGTCGCCACAAAGATCACCAACCCGATTGCGAAGACGTGCTTGCGTTGACGCGCATCCGAAAAAACAAGGGCGACGAACAGCCCGCCGGCGAGCGCAATAAAGGTAAAGCGGACCAGCGATGCCGCGAAGATGGCGATCGGCAGGAATATCAGGACCGAGATCAGCAGCGTCTTGCGCGCCGTAAGATTGAACATCGTGACGGCCGCCAGAATGAGGAGGCTCAGCGATTGCAGAAAATTGCCCGGGGCCGCGTCGGACGCGTCAAACCCGAATACGATCGGTTTCCCGTGCTGATGATCCCACTGCTGCACCAGGGCTATCGCGGTCGCCGCCGTCCCCACTGCGACAATGAGGCCGATCGAGAACAGAAAGGAAGGTTTGATTCCGGCAAGATCGGCGCCGGTGACGAGACGGCCTGCCGGGTAGGCGGCGAGCGAAATTGCCAGCAGCAGGCCCTCTTTCGCATTCGAGCTGCCCCCATTGAGAAGGAAGGACAGCAGAATCGTCGCAACGAAAGCGAGATACAAATAGTCCGCGGCTGCGAGGGTGATCCTCCTTCGGAAGCAGACGATCCCGATCGACAGCAGGCTGCCCAGCAGCAGCGCGCCGGTCAGGACGCTGTTGCCGGAACTGCCTGCCATTCCGAAGCCGAGCATCAGGATGGACGAGGTCGAGAGCGCCGCTGCGAGAACGGCCCCGATGACGAGCCCGCGATAGTCGGAAAGACCGGTCATCTGATTCCTGTGATCGCCGGGCGATCAGACCAGCCGCCGGCCGTCATCCGAGCTCCAACAATTCCGCTCTCCCGTCGCTGGATCGCCACGTCAACAGCCTGATCGGAGCAGCGGGGATAGCCCAATCGGGCCGGCTAAACAACCAGCGGCGCCACCGCTTGCGCCGATCAGGGCGAGTAAATCACTGATTTTTCAGAGCCTTAGAGCGTGAGAATCGCCTTGATTTGCGGCGGCTTCCATATAGAACCATTGGCTTCGCGAAAGCCGCGTTTCCGCGGCACCTCACGTTTCCCTTGATCCCTGGTTCAGGCATCTCGCTAGCAGGCACGACGACGCATGTATGTGATTGGAATTAGTTCCGGCATCAAGCACGGCCACCATGACGGTGCTGCGGTTCTGCTTCGAGACGGGCAACTCATTGCCGCTGCCGAGGAGGAGCGTTTTACGCTTGCCAAGCATGCCCGCGGAGAATTGCCACGCGGCGCCATCGGCTTTTGTCTGAAACAGGCAGGCATCACCATTCGCGACGTCGACGTCATTTGCTCGCCGCTGCGGACCTACACGAACTACACGCAGCGCTTGACCGAGTATTTCAAGTTCCAGTTCGGCCATAGCCCGAAGATCGAACTCTACGACCACCATCTGTGCCATGCTGCAAGCAGGTACTACGGCTCGGGTTTCGCTGAGGCGACGGTTGCATGCTTCGATTTCTCGGGCGACTCGAGTTCGGGACTGGTGGCGCACGTCAAAGGCAACGACTTCAAAGTACTGACGCGGTTCGGGCGGCACAACAGCCTTGGTCTCTACTACGGGATGCTGACCCAGTATCTCGGCTATCAGATGACCAATGACGAGTACAAGGTGATGGGGTTGTCGTCCTACGGCAGCCCGAAGTATCTGGACAAGTTCGCCAAGCTGCTAAGTCCCGAAGGCATCGATTTTGCGCTTGACCCTGAACTCGACAAGCGCAGGCGTGACGCGGAGATATTTACCAGCGACTTCTCGACCCGGCAGGAGCGAATCTTCACCGAGAAGATGGAAGATATGCTCGGGCCCCGGCGGCTGCGCGGCCAGCCGCTCGACCAGCGCCTGACCAACATCGCCGCGAGCGGCCAGAAGCAGCTCGAGATCGTGACCACCGAGGTGATGCGTTCCGCGATCGCGGAGACCGGCTGCGGCGACGTCTGCATCGCCGGCGGCGTCGGGTTGAACTGCAAGATGAACATGGAGATCGCGGCCGAGCCGTCTGTGAAGCGTCTCTACGTTCCGCCGGTGCCGCACGACGCCGGCGTCGCGCTGGGCGCAGCGATGCTCAAATGCGCGGAGGCCGGACACGCGATCGCGCCGCTCACTCACGCCTATTGGGGCCCGGAATATTCCAACGAAACCATCAAGGAAACGCTCGACAAGATCGGCGCCCGCTACGAGCTGCTCGACGATCCCGTCGCGGCCTGCGTTACCGATCTCGTCGAACAGAAAACCGTCGGCTGGTTTCAGGGCAGGATGGAATATGGCCCGCGCGCGCTCGGCAACCGGTCGATCCTCGCCGATCCGCGTTCCGCTGGCATGAAGGATCGCATCAATCTCGGCATCAAATATCGGGAGGAGTTTCGCCCTTTCTGCCCGTCGGTATTGTACGAGCGGCAAGCCGAGTACTTCGAGGATGCCTTCGATGCACCGTTCATGGTCGTTACGTTCCCGGTCAACGACAAGG
This sequence comes from uncultured Alphaproteobacteria bacterium, assembly GCA_963726865.1. Taxonomy (GTDB): domain Bacteria; phylum Pseudomonadota; class Alphaproteobacteria; order Rhizobiales; family Xanthobacteraceae; genus Bradyrhizobium. Next base: position 652,173 of record CAVSEE010000028.1, read on the forward strand.
TGCAAAAGCTGATTCCGGCAGTGGTTCATGTTGACGGCACCGCGCGCATCCAGAGCGTCCATCCCGAGACCAATCCGGCCTACAGCCGCCTGCTCGGCGAATTCAGCAAGGCGACGTCCGTGCCGATGCTGATCAATACCAGCCTGAACATCAACGAGCAGCCGACCGTGAACTCGCCGCTCGAAGCGCTGCACACCTATTTCTGTTCCGGTCTCGACGTGCTGTTCCTCGGCCCTTACCGGCTGTCGAAACCGAACTGAGGCCCCTTGATGATCGGATTTCTGAAGCAATTCGCCAATACCTATTTGAGGCCAATTCGCAGAAGCTTGCGGCCGACGCGCCACGCCAGCGTCGGCGGCATCAATATCAGCTACCGGCCCGAACTCGACGGCGGCGGAACCGGCTTCGGGCAGGACTTCCTTCCCTTCTTCAGGGCGCGCGGCATGCCAAGGCAGAGGCGTGCCTTCGAGTGGTGCTCGGGACCGGCATTCATCGGGTTTTCCCTGCTCGGCAACGGCTTTTGCGAAACGCTCTGCCTTGCCGACATCAATCCGCGCTCGGTTGCTTCCTGCAGGAATACGGTCGCGGTCAACGGCCTTGGTGACCGGGTATCGGTCTACGAATCGAATAATCTCAGGAACATTCCCGCCTCGGAAAAATGGGACCTGGTGGTGAGCAATCCGCCGCATTTCATCGACGAGGCATTTGAAGGGCAGTTGCTCGCGCATGATCCGCAGTGGCAAATTCACCGCGAGTTCTTCACGACGGTCGGCAATTTCCTGGCCCCCGGCGGGGTGGTCGTTCTGCAGGAAAACAATGCGGGATCGACGGCAGAGAGCTTTCGCCAGATGATTGAGGAGGCCGGCCTCAAGGTCGTCTTCACCGACGGAGATTTGCCTTCGCTGACGCGCGAGAGCATCTTCTACTACATCGGAATCATACGCCGCGAGGATACGCCGCCGCCCTGGACCGAGACACGCGTCGAGCGCCAGCACGAAGGCGCCGGCTGGACCTGGAAGCGGAAAGATTAGGACTGCGGTGCGCGAGTTTTAGCGCTCGTCCGCGATCACCTTGCCGTCGTTCGGCAGCGAGCCCGCGTCGACCAGTTCGACGTTGCCGCCGAGTTTTGCCACGTTGCGCAAGGTCGAGCCGAGCTGATCGCGCAAGCCATCGCTCGGGGAAGCACATTCCGCCCGCAGCGTCATCACGTCGCTCTCGCCGGCGCGGCTGACCACGAGGCGCAGGCGCCCGAGCTCGGGATGGCGCTTGCCGATCTCGGCGACCTGCTCGGGGCGCACGAACATGCCCTTGACCTTGGTGGTCTGGTCGGCGCGGCCCATCCAGCCCTTGATGCGCATGTTGGTGCGGCCGCACGGGCTCTTGCCCGGCAATGCCGCGGTGAGGTCGCCGATCGCCAGCCGGATCCAGGGGTGATGCGGATCGAGCGAGGTGACGACGATCTCGCCGACATCGCCTTCGGCCACGGGATCGCCGGTGCCGGGCTTCACGATTTCGAAGATCAGGTCTTCGTTGACGATCATGCCCTCGCGCGCCGGAGTCTCGAAGGCGATCAGGCCGAGGTCGGCGGTGCCGAACGCCTGGTAGGCGTCGACGCCGCGCGACTTGATCTCCTCCTGCAGCGATTTCGGGAAGGCCGCGCCGGAGACCAGCGCGCGCTTGATCGAGGAGACGTCGCGGTTGGCCGCTGGCGGCGGCGTCGAGCAGGATCTTCAGGAAGTCCGGCGTGCCGCTGAATAGCCGACCGGCCGGTAGGCCTCGATCAGCTCGAACTGCGCCTCGGTATTGCCGGGGCCCGCCGGGATCACGGCGCAGCCGAGCGCGCGCGCCGAGGCATCGAAGATGAAGCCGCCGGGGGTGAGGTGATAGCTGAAGGTGTTGAGCACGACGTCGCCGGGACGGAAGCCGACGGCATACAGCGCCCGCGCGCCGCGCCAGGGATCGGCCTGCTTGCCCTCCGGCTCGAAGATCGGGCCGGGCGAGGTGAACAGCCGCGCGAACGAGCCGGGCGAGGCCGCAACGAAGCCGCCGAACGGCGGCGCCGCCTTGTGCAGGGCCGGCAGCTCGGATTTGCGCAGCACCGGCAGGCGCGCCAGCGCGGCCCGGCTGGTGACGTGAGCCGGGTCGATCCCCTTCAGCCGCTCGGCATAGGCGGGCGCCTCCATGGCCTTGCGCAGCACGCCGGGCAGCCGGGCGAACAGATCGGCCTCGCGGCTGGCGGGATCGCGCGTTTCCAGGGCGTCATAATGCTCGGTCATGGCAGGCTCCGGCCGATTGCGGATCGGCGTTGACGTGGTATCAGACGGCTTCCACCGGTATTGGACGGGCTCCAGGGAACCCAATGGCTGAAATGGACACCGCCGCGGCGGCCGATGCGCTCGGACCGGACGACATCGTCGCGAGGCTGAAGCTTCGCATCGTCGAGCACTGCCTGCCGCTGTGGTCGAGCGAAGGCTGGGATCGCAGCACGGGCGGATTTGTCGAGCGGCTCAATCGGGACGGCAGCGCCGACCGCGCCGCGCCGCGGCGCACGCTGGTGCAGGCGCGGCAGATCTATTGCTTCGCCAAGGCGGCGCAGATGGGCTGGTATCCTGACGGCCGCGAGATCGCGCTGAAGGGCCTGGATTACCTTTTGACCAAGGCGCAGGAGCCCTGACGGCCGGCCGGGCTTTGTCTATCGCGTTGGCGCCTGACGGCACGGTGCATGACGCACTGCGCGATACCTATGACCATGCCTTCGTGCTGCTTGCGCTCGCAAGCGTCTACGCGCTCGACCGCGATGCGCAGATCCGTGCCGAAATCGACGCGTTCTGTCATTTCCTCGACGCGCAACTGCGCTCGCCGCATGGCGGTTTTGTCGAAGGCTTGCCGGCGTCGCTGCCGCGGCGGCAGAATCCGCAGATGCATCTGTTCGAAGCGATGATCGCGGCATTCGATGCGACGCATGATCTCGTCTTCCAGCAGCGCGCCGGCGATTTCTTCGGCCTGTTCGTCGCCAATCTCTACGACAAGCAGAAGCAGGCGCTCGGCGAATATTTCGAGGAGGACTGGTCGCGGATCGAGCCGGTCGCGTCGAGCCCGGCCATCAGGCCGAGTGGGTGCTGGCTGCTGAAGGGCTTTGAGCGCATCACCGGCTGTCCGACGGCGCGTCCGCGCGGCGAGCTGCTCGCGACCGCGCTGCGCTACCAGGACGCGGCGACGGGCTGCCTGATCGACGAGGGCGATACCGCCGGCAACATCACGCGGCACACCCGCCGGCTGTGGCCGCAGACGGAGATCGCAAAAGCGTGGATCGCGCAGGCCGAGTCGGGCGAGGAGGGCGCGGCGGACAAGGCGCGCGCGGCGCTGGTGCGGCTCGAACGGCATTACCTCAGCCATCCCGTGGCGGGCGGCTGGTACGATCAGTTCGACCGCGACGGCAACTCGCTGGTCGCGACCATTCCGGCGTCTTCGTTCTATCATGTGCTCTGCGCCGTCGCGGAAGCGGAACAGGTGATTGGCTGATTTTTGTTTTGACGCGTTTTCTTCACGCGAACCGGTCTCCACTTCGCTCGAAAACGCTATGGCGCTCACAGCCAGCGCTTGCGCCGCTTGAAGCTTTTCAGGTTCTTGAAGCTCTTGCGCTGGTCGCCGGCGCCGCCGAGGTAGAATTCCTTGACGTCCTCGTTGTCGCGCAGTTCGTCGGCGGAGCCGTCGAGCACCACCTTGCCCTGTTCCATGATGTAGCCGTGGCTCGCGACCGACAGCGCGGCGCGCGCGTTCTGCTCCACCAGCAGGATGGTGACGCCGAGATCGCGGTTGATCTCGCGGATGATGGCGAACACCTCCTTCACCAGCAGCGGCGACAGGCCCATCGACGGCTCGTCCATCAGGATCATCTTCGGGCGCGCCATCAGCGCGCGGCCGATCGCCAGCATCTGCTGCTCGCCGCCGGAGAGATAGCCGGCCAGCCCGGTGCGCTCCTTCAGGCGCGGGAAATATCTGAACACCATGTCGATGTCGGCATCGACCTCGCGGTCGCTGCGGGTGAAGGCGCCGAGCCGCAGGTTCTCCAGCGAGGTCATGTCGGCGATGATGCGGCGGCCCTCCATCACCTGGAAGATGCCGCGGCGGACGATCTTGTCGGGGTCGATGCCGTTGATGCGCTCGCCGTCGAACATGATCTCGCCGCGCGTGACTTCGCCGTCCTCGGTCTTGAGCAGGCCGGAGATCGCCTTCAGCGTGGTCGACTTGCCGGCGCCGTTGGCGCCGAGCAGCGCGACGATGGCGCCCTTCGGCACTTCGAGGCAAAGGCCGCGCAGCACCAGGATGACGTCGTCATAGACCACCTCGATGTTGTTGACGGACAACAGCGGCGTGGCCGCGGCGGCGGCAGGAGCGGGACGGATGGCTTCGGCGGTTTGGGTCATGTCGGTTCTGCTCGGTTGTCGTCACGCCGCGAGGCGGGTGACCCGGCATTCCAGAGTCGCCTGCGATCGCAATCGAGAGGCCGCGGCGTACTGGGTCCGCCACATTCGCGCGAAGACGCGCTTCGCGCTTGTGCCGGCCATGACGCCTGCAGCTGTCACCAGCCCAGCCATTCCGGCTTGCGCGGCAGCTCGACGGTCTTGACCTTCTCGAGCTTGATGGTGCCCTTGGCCATCAAGTCGTTGAGGTCGCCGTCGGTCGCGCCCGAGACCTTCGATGCGATAGAGGTCGACCTTGAGCGTGCCGCGATGGTCCTTCGTCGGTCCAGGTCGAGGCGTTGCAGACGCCTTCCATGCCGGCCGGCACCCAGTCCTTCTTCTGGTAGAAGCCCTTGGCGACGTTCTCGCCGGTGGCGCCGCCGTTCTTGGCGGCCCAGTCGAGCGCTTCGCGGGCATAGAGCGCGCTGCAGACGCCGGCGATGTAGTGCACCGGGCGATAGGCCTTGCCGGTCGCGTCCGACATCTTGGAGATTTCCTGCACCGTCTTCATGCCCGGCGCGTTGCCGCCCCAGGTCACCGCCGTGCGCAGCGGGAAGACGACGCCGTCGGCGGCATCGGCCGCGGTCTTGGCGGCGTTCTCGTCCATGCCCCAGACGTTGCCGAGGAACTGCACGTCGACGCCGGCGGTCTTGCAGGCCTTCAGCACCGAGATGTTGGAGGCGGCGGTGTTGCCGAGATAGGCGTAGTTGGCGCCCGAGCTCTTCAGGCTCAGGCACTGCGCCGAGTAGTCGCCCGGCGTCAGCGCGAACACGATCGGCGGCAGCACTTCGAAGCCGAGTTCGGTCGCCATCGCCTCGCCGGCCGCCTTCGGCGCGTTCGGATAGGGATGATTGCCGCCCATGTGGACGAATTTCGGCTTGCCGCTCTTGCCCTTGGCCTTCCAGTCCTCGGCGGCCCAGGTCATCAGGGCGCGCATCGCGTCGGAATAGCTCGGGCCGTAGAAGAAATTGTAGGGCGCGGGCTTGGCCTTGCCGCTGGTGCCTTCCGGATCGGTCAGACGCGGCCGCGTAGGAGGCGGAGATGTAGGGAATCTTGTCCTTGGCGACGAAGCCGGTCAGCGCTTCGGTGTCGGCGGTGCCCCAGCCCATGATCGCGGCGACCTTGCCGTCCGGCGCCGACCACTTCTTGTAGAGCGCGATCGCGCGCGGCACCTGGTAGCCATAGTCGTTGGTGTCGAGGGCGACCTGCTTGCCGCCGACGCCGCCGTTCTTGTTGATCCAGGCGAAGGTGTCGGCCACCGCCTGGCCGTAGGGCGTGCCGACGTCGGAGGTCGGCGCCGGAATAGTCGGCGAGCTGGCCGACCGCGATCTGGGCCTGCGCGGCGCCGGACACGCCGCCGACCAGCAGCGCCAGCGACACCGTGCTCAAAAGGGATTTGATCGTCATTTGTGATTTCCTCCTGTTATTCGTTGACACCAGTTGTCGTCGCGTCCGCTCTCAATGCGAGAACGGGTAGAGTTTCCAGTAGGCCTTGATCTGCCGCCAGCGATGCGCCAGCCCGTCCGGCTCGAACATCAGAAAGCCGATGATGATGAGGCCGATCGCAATCTCGCGCAGGAATGTGATGTTGTTGTTGAGCGACAGCGCCTTGTCGATCGCGCCGCCTTTCAGCCAGTGGCTGAGCCATTCCATCGATTCCGGCACCAGCACCACGAAGGCGGTGCCCATCAGCGTGCCCATCACGGAGCCGGTACCGCCGATGATGACCATGGCGAGGAACAGCATCGAGCGTTCGATGCCAAAGCCTTCCTGCGAGACCACGAGCTGGTAATGCGCATAGAGCGCGCCGGCGATGCCGGCGAAGAACGCGGCCAGCCCGAACGACAGCGTGCGGTATTTGGTGAGGTTGATGCCCATGATCTCGGCGGAGAGATAATGGTCGCGCACCGCCACCAGCGCGCGGCCGTCGCGCGTGCGCATCAGATTGGTGACGAGGACGAAGCTCACGACCACATAGGCGAGCACGACGTAGAAATATTGCCGGTCGCCGCGCAGCGTGTAGCCGAAGATCGAGAACGGATTGGCGCTGGCCGGCACCGAGCCGCCGGAGAACCAGTCGGCGCGCGAGAAGAAGTCGAGCAGGATGTATTGCGCCGCCAGCGTCGCGATGACGAGGTAGAGTCCCTTCAGCCGCGCCGCCGGCACGCCGAAGATCAGCCCGACCAGCGCGGTGACGACGCCGGCGAGCGGAATGGCGAAGAACACCGGAATGCGGAATGTTGTTGGAGATGTAGGCCGAGGTGAAGGCGCCGAACAGGAAGAAGGCGGCGTGGCCGATCGAGATCTGGCCGGTGAAGCCGACCAGGATGTTGAGGCCGAGTGCTGCGATCGAGAAGATGCCGATCTGGATCAGGATGCTGAGCCAGTAGTCGCTGAACACCATGCGGCGCAAAGCAGGTCAGCACGATGCCCAGCGATCGCCATGTTGCGGCTGGTCGTGGTCGGGAAGATCGTGGTGTCTTCCGCGTAAGTAGGTGCGGAAGTCGCCGGCGGGAATGATGGTGGGACCTGCCATGGATTACACCCGCTCGATGTCTTTGGTGCCGAACAGGCCGTAGGGCTTGATCATCAGGATGATGATCAGCACGTAGAACGGCGCGATCTCGTAGAGATTGCCCCAGTGCAGATACTCGCTGTCGACATATTGGGCGATGTTCTCCAGCAGCCCGATGATGATGCCGCCGAGCACGGCGCCGCCGATCGAATCGAGCCCGCCGAGGATGGCCGCCGGGAAACACCTTGATGCCGTAGGCGGCCAGGCCCGACGACACGCCGTTGACGACGGCGACCACGACGCCGGCCACCGCCGAGACCGTCGCCGAGATCGCCCAGGCCATCGCGAACACGCTCTTGACGGAAATGCCGAGCGACTGCGCCACCTGCTGGTTGAACGCGGTGGCGCGCATCGCAAGGCCGTATTTCGAGGAGCGGAAGAACCAGGCCATGCCGATCATCATCGCGACCGACACCACGAGGCTCATGACATAGACGGTCTGGATCTGCAGGCCGAACAGGCTGACCGACTGGCTCTGGAACACGCGCGGGAACGGCTGCGGGTTGACGCCGAAGATCCATTTCAGCGCGGCCTGGAACACGGTGGACAGGCCGATCGTCACCATGATGACGGAGATGATCGGCTCGCCGATCATCGGCCGCAGGATCAGGACCTGGATCGCGATGCCGAAGACGAACATGAACACCAGCGTCATCGGCATGCCGATCCAGAACGGCACCTCGTATTTGGCGAGCAGCGCCCAGCACACCCAGGCGCCGACCAGCAGCAGTTCGCCTTGCGCGAAATTGACGACCTGCGTCGCCTTGTAGATCAGCACGAACGACATCGCGACCACGCCATAGAGCGTGCCGACCACGAGGCCGTTGACGAGGAGCTGGATCAGGAATGCGGTGTTCATTCCGCGGCCTCCGCCAGTCGCGGGCTTGCGCGCGAGGTCGACCACCTTCAGCGTGGTGCGGATGCGCTGGGTGGTGCCGTCCTGGAAGCGGATCACGGTGTCGACGGGAATGCTGGCGTCGCCGCGATAGATCGCGTCGATGATCCCGGCATATTTCTCGTTGATGACGCTGCGGCGGACCTTTCGGGTGCGGGTCAGTTCGCCGTCGTCGGCGTCGAGCTCCTTGTAGAGCAGCAGGAATCGCGAGATGCGCTGCGCCGGCGGCAGCGTGGCGTTGACCGATCTCGACCTCCTTCCGCACCAGCTCGTAGACTTCGGGGCGCGAGGCGAGGTCGGTGTAGGTCGTAAACGAGATGCGCTTCTTCTCCGCCCATTTCGAGATGATCGAGTAGCGGATGCAGATCATCGCCGCGAGCTTTTCGCGGCCCGCGCCGAGCACCACGGCCTCGGCGATGTAGGGCGAGAATTTCAGCTTGTTCTCGAGATATTGCGGCGAGAAGCGCTCGCCGCGCGAGGTCTCGGCGAGATCCTTGATGCGGTCGATCACGACGAGCTGCTTGTTGTCGTTGAAATAGCCGGCATCGCCGGAATGCATCCAGCCGTCCTTGATGTCGGCGGCGGAGGCTTCCGGGTTCTTGTAATAGCCGAGGAACATGTTGGGGTGGCGCACCACGATCTCGCCGACGCCGTTGATGTCGGGATTGTCGACGCGGATTTCGATGTCGTCGGCCATCGGGATGCCGGTCGTATCGGGATCGACCTTGCCTTCCGGATGCAGCGTGTAGGCGCCCAGCAGTTCGGTCTGGCCGTAGAGCGTGCGCAGCGGCACGCCCATCGCGCGGAAGAACTTGAAGGTGTCCGGGCCGAGCGCCGCGCCGCCGGTCGCGGCCGAGCGCAGGCGAGTAAAGCCGAGGCGGTCGCGCAGCGCGCGGAACAGCAGCGCATCGGCAAAGGCCGAGTGCTTGCCCTGCGCCGAGCGCGGCGAGCCCGGTCTTCATGCCGACATCGTAGAGCTTCTGCTTCAGCGGCGAGGAATCCATCACGCCGGCGCGGACGTCGGCGGCGATCGATTCCCAGACGCGCGGCGCGAACAGCACGAAGGTCGGCGCGATCTCGCGGAAATCGTTCATCATCGTCTCGGGCTCTTCGACGAAGTTGACCTTCATCCGGCACAGCAGGCCTTTGCCGAGCACGTAGACCTGCTCCATGATCCAGGGCAGCGGCAGCACCGAGACGTATTCGTCGTCCGGGCCCTTGGGATCGAAGGTGAGATAGGTCGCGCAATGGCGCAGCACGCGGCCGGCGGCGAGCATCGCGAGCTTCGGGTTGGCCGTGGTGCCCGATGTCGTGCAGAGGATCGCGCAATCCTCGCCCTTGGTCGCATCGACGAGCTTGTCGTAGAGGCCGGGCTCGCGCGCGGCGCGCTCGCGGCCGAGCTCGGCAAGCTTGCTCGCCTCCATCAGCCGCGGATCGTCATATTTGCGCATGCCGCGCGGGTCGGAATAGACGATGTGCTTCAAATGCGGCACGCGGTCGGCGAGATTGAGCAGCTTGTCGACCTGCTCCTCGTCCTCGGCGAAGACCAGCCTGCGCCTCGCCATAGCTGAGGAGATAGGCGGCTTCGTCGTCCAGCACGTCGCGGTAGAGCCCGAGGCTCATCGCGCCGATGGCGTGGGTGGCGACTTCGGCGGCGACCCAGTCCGGCCGGTTGTCGCCGATGATGCCGATGACGTCGCCGCGGCCAAGGCCCAGCTCGACCAGGCCGAGCGCGAAATCGCGCACGCGGTCCTGGTAGTCGTTCCAGGTGAAGGTGCGCCAGAGGCCAAGATCCTTTTCGCGCAGCGCGATCTCGCTGCCGTGCTCCCTGGCATTGAGGCGCAGCAGCTTCGGATAGGTGTCGGCCTCTGCAACGCGGCCCGCGTAATCCATCATGCCGCGCACTCCCCGGCGGCGGGGTTGTCGTCGGGATCGACAAGCACTTCGTCCTCTTCGCCGAGATAGGCGCGCTTGACGTGCGGGATCGGCCAGCACGGTCGGCCGGATCGCCTTCGGCGATCTTGCGGCCGAAATCCAGCACCGTGACGCGGTGGGAGATATCCATCACCACGCCCATGTCGTGCTCGATCATCACCACCGTCATGCCGAACTCCTCGTTGAGGTCGACGATGTAGCGGGCCATGTCCTCCTTCTCTTCGAAGTTCATGCCGGCCATCGGCTCGTCGAGCAGGATCAGCTGCGGCTCCAGCGCCATGGCGCGCGCCAGCTCGACGCGCTTGCGCAGGCCGTAGGGCAGGGTGCCGGCGGTCGCCTTGCGCACCGACTGCAGGTCGAGGAAGTCGATGATCTCCTCGACCTTGCGGCGATGCTCGAGCTCCTCGCGCCGCGCGCCGGTCAGCCAGTACAGCGATCCCGTGAGGAAGTTGTTCTTCAGGAGGTGATGGCGCCCGACCATGATGTTGTCGAGCACGCTCATGTGGTGGAACAGCGCCAGGTTCTGGAAGGTGCGGCCGATGCCGAGCGAGGCGCGTGCGTTCGGATTGAGGCCGGTGATGTCCTTGCCGCGATAGAACAGCTGCGCCTTCGGTCGGCTTGTAGCGGCCGGAAATGCAGTTGACGATCGAGGTCTTGCCGGCGCCGTTCGGGCCGATGATGGAGAACAGCTCGCCTTCCTTCACGCCGAAGGAAACCTCGGTCAGCGCGCGGACGCCCCCGAAGCGCAAGGACACCCCGCGCACTTCCAACGTATTTGACACTCATTCCCTCCGGATATGGCGCCTTCGCGAGCGCTCTTTATCTTCGGTTTGCTGTCGCGACGATGACCTTACATCGGTGATCCACATGAGGCCATCCGACTATGGGGGCCGGACAAGACCTGTACTCAGACCTGTCCTCATGCGTAGTAACGCCGCACCCCGCGCCAGCGCCTTCGGCAGCATTTCGCGAGGTGGCCCTCCATAGGGCAATGCGATAGCTTGAAATGTCTTTTGCCTGACAATTGGTCAGGGAATTTCGCCGCAGGATTGGCTTTGTTGCAGCGCAACAAGGGCGATTGCTGGGCGGAACCCTCGGGATACGCGACGGTCGATGCGCTCATGATTGCTGCCGATTATCTCAAGCGCATCGCGGCATGGTCACGCGAGCTGAACGAGCGGGAGATCGAGGTCGCGCGCGCCGGCATCGTGGAGAAATCCTACGCCGCCAACGAGCATATTTTCATGCGCGGCGATGCCTTCGACTACTGGACCGGTATCGTCACCGGCCTGGCGCGGATGGGGACGGTGTCGAGCGGCGGCAAGGCGGCGAGTTTCGCCGGCCTCACCGCGGGCGCCTGGTTCGGCGAGGGCTCGGTGCTCAAGAGCGAGCCGCGCCGCTACGACGTGGTGGCGCTGCGCGACACGCGGCTGGCGCTGATGGACCGCACCACCTTCTTCTGGCTGTTCGAGAACAGCGTCGGCTTCAACCGCTTCCTGGTCCGCCAGCTCAACGAGCGGCTCGGCCAGTTCATCGGCGCGCTCGAAATCGACCGCACGCTGGACGCCACCGGCCGCGTCGCCCGCTCGATCGCGTCCCTGTTCAACCCGATCCTCTATCCCGACCTGACGCGCCATCTGGAGATCACCCAGGAAGAAATCGGAGCGCTGTCAGGGCTGTCGCGGCAGAATGCCAACCAGTGCCTGAAGCGGCTGGAGAAAGAGGGGCTGCTGCGGCTGGAATATGGCGGGGTCACCATCGTCGACCTCGAACGGCTGCGCCATTACGGCGAGTAGCGCAGCTCGAAAATCGAGCGCATGCAATGCGTTGCCGATGCCTCGCACGGTTGTGTCCACGGCGATACGGCCACGTATTGAAAATCCAGACAGTCAGTGGTATTGATACGGTGCCGTATCGCCCCGTTGAAAACAACAATCCGCGGCAAGATCGGGAGGCTTTCGATGAGCAGGCAGACTCAAATCGAGCTCTTGAAGCGGCTTTTGCACTACGTGGACACACGAACCACGGCGATGGCCGACAGCCCTTGGCGTAACGAGGTCTCGGTCTTCACCTGCGCCGAGCGTTTCGCGGAAGAGCAGCGGGTTCTGTTCCGGAAACATCCGTTGGTGATGGGTTTTGCGTCGGACTGGGCCGAGCCGGGAAGCTACCGCACCGACGACTATGCCGGCGTGCCCATTCTGGTCGTGCGCGGACGCGACGGCACATTGCGCGCCTTCCTCAACGTATGCCGGCATCGCGGCGCCAAGGTCGCCGATGGTTGCGGCAAGGCGAAGCTGTTCTCATGCCCCTATCACGCCTGGACCTACGATCTCGCCGGCCAGCTCGCGGGCATTCCCGACGAGCGCTGCTTTCCCGACGTGCGCGGCGAGCGCAATTCGCTGGTCGCACTGCCGCTGTGTGAAAAACACGGCCTGGTGTGGGTGATCCCGACCGCCGACGGCACGACCAGTTTCGACATCGATCCGTGGCTCGGCGGACTGGCAGACGAGCTTGCTTCTTACGGGTTTGCGTCCTGGTCGTTCTACGACCATCGCGTGATCCCCGAGACCATGAACTGGAAGATCGTCGTCGACACCTTCAACGAGGGCTACCACATCGGCTTCCTGCACCGCGATTCCCTGCGCGAGGTCCTGCACGGCAACGTCAACGACTTCGAGGCTTTCGGTCTCAATCACCGCCTGACGTTTCCGCGCCGCAAGCTCGAGCGGCTCAAATCCGAGCCGGAAGACAAGTGGGATCTGATGTGGAACACCTCGCTCGTCTATCTGCTGTTTCCCAACACGGTTCTGATCGTGCAGGGCGACCATGTCGAGCTGGCGCGGGTGTTTCCGCGCGAGGGCCGCACCGACCGGTCCGTGATGGACCTCGGGCTTTACGTGCCGAAGGCGCCGGCATCGAGGAAGAGCGCACCCATTGGGACAAGAACATGCAGCTCGTCCTCGACGTCGTCACCGGCGAGGATTTCCCGACCGGGCGCACCATTCAGGTCGGCCTGACCTCGGGCGCGCAGGACCATCTGGTCTATGGCCGCAACGAGCCGGGGATGATCCATTATCATCAGTCGATGCGGGCGGCGCTCGGCGTGAGCGCCGGTGGGGCGCGGTGACGGCAGGCATGATCGATGTCATCAGGCACGGCAAGGTCGCTCTCGTTACGCTGCGGCGTCCGCCGGCCAACGCGCTGAACATCGAGCTGACCGAGGAGATTGCCTCGGTCTTTCAAGTTCTGGGACAAGATGAAGACGTGAGGTCCGTGGTCCTGACCGGCCACGGAAAATCGTTCTGCGCCGGCGTGGACCTGAAGATCGTGCCCGCGTTCGACCAAGGCGATCAGCGCCGGATGGTGAACGCGCTGAACCATGCCTTTTGCAGCGTCTACAGCTGTCCGCTCCCGGTCGTCGGCGCGATCAACGGCCACGCCATCGCCGGCGGGCTCGTGCTGGCCCTGTGTTGCGATTGGCGCATCGCCGCCAAAACTCCGTTTCTCGCCGGTTTGACCGAGGTCCGGGTCGGCGTGCCGTATCCCGTCGCGGCGATGGAGGTGGCGCGGCAGGAGCTGCGGCCTGACGTTGCTCGCCGGCTGGTGTTGTTCGGCCAGAACATGACGTCTTCCACGGCCGTTGACGACGGCGTGTTCGACGAAGCCGTCGAAGCAGACGACCTGCTTCAGCGGGCATTGGCAAAGGCAGAGGAATTCGCCGGTTTGCCGCGAGCGGCTTTTGCCAAAACGAAGCGACAGCTTCGCAGCGGCGCGATCGAGGCCATCGAGGCGGCCATTGCCGGGGAGGAGCCGTTGCTGGAGAGCTGGCTTTCCCGCGAAACGGTTGCGGCGGCCGCGAGCGTGCTCGCCGGCAAGGCTTGAGCCTTACCCACCGCTGCGGGAGGTTCAGGATTCCTTTCTAAGGGTCTGAAATTAACCGACTTTCAGATTAGACTCTGCCGCAAGCGGATGCTATGGCCTGCCCGGCGCGAGGGGACTTCCGGCGCACCCGAAAGATCGGGCTTAATAGCGCCTTCCGGATTGTCCCTGTGCCTGACCGGCCGGCGCCTGGAGAGAGAATGACGGCTCAAAATCCGAAACGCGTTGCCCTGATCACCGGCGTCACCGGTCAGGACGGCGCCTATCTCGCCGAATATCTGCTCGGGCTCGGCTACACCGTGCACGGCATCAAGCGGCGCTCGTCCTCGTTCAACACCGCGCGCGTCGATCATCTCTATGCAGGATCCGCACGCCGGCAACGTGCCGTTCCTGCTGCACTATGGCGACATGACCGACTCGACCAACCTGATCCGGCTGATGCAGCAGATCAGGCCGACCGAGATCTACAATCTCGCCGCGCAAAGCCATGTCGGCGTCAGCTTCGAGAGCCCGGAATACACCGCCAATGCCGACGCCATCGGCGTGCTGCGCCTGCTGGAGGCGATCCGCATCCTCGGCATGGAGAAGGAGACGCGGTTCTACCAGGCCTCGACCTCGGAGCTTTACGGCCTGGTGCAGGAGGTGCCGCAGCGGGAGACCACGCCGTTCTATCCGCGCTCGCCCTACGGCGTGGCCAAGCTCTACGGCTACTGGATCACGGTGAACTACCGCGAGGCCTACGGCATGTTTGCCTCCAACGGCATCCTGTTCAACCATGAGAGCCCGATCCGCGGCGAGACCTTCGTCACGCGCAAGATCACCCGCGCGCGTCGCGCGCATCGAGACCGGCCTGGAGGAAACGCTCTATCTCGGCAATCTCGAGGCCAAGCGCGACTGGGGCCATGCGCGCGACTATGTCGAGGGCATGCACCGGATCCTGCAGGCCGACGCGCCCGACGATTTCGTGCTGGCGACCGGCGAGACGCACTCGGTGCGCGAGATCGTCGAGCTTTGCTTTGCGGAGGTCGGGCGGAGCATCGAGTGGCGCGGCAAGGGCGTCGACGAGACCGGCGTCGACCGCAAGATCCGGCAAGACGGTCGTGCGCATCGATCCCGTCTATTTCCGGCCGACCGAGGTCGATCTCCTGGTCGGCGACGCCAGCAAGGCGCGCGAAAAACTCGGCTGGAAGCCGAAGACGACGTTCAAGGAACTGGTCAAGGAAATGATGGCCAGCGATCTCGCGATCGCGCGGCGGGAGGCGGCCCATGGCAAGGATCCCGTTTGAGCTGAAGGGCAAGACGGTCTACGTCGCCGGCCATCGCGGCATGGTCGGCTCGGCGCTGGTGCGCCGGCTGGCGCGCGAGGACGTCGAGCTGCTGACGGCCGCCGCGCAGCGAGCTCGATCTGCGCAACCAGGCCGCAGTGTTCGACTGGTTCGCGCAAGCGCAAGCCGCAGGTCGTGTTCCTCGCGGCGGCCAAGGTCGGCGGCATCGTCGCCAACAACACGCTGCGCGCCGAATTCCTCTACGACAATCTCGCGATCGCGGCGAACGTGATCCACGCCGCGCACCTCAACGGCGTCCGAGAAGCTGATGTTCCTCGGCTCGTCCTGCATCTATCCGAAGCTGGCGCCGCAGCCGATGCGCGAGGACGCCATGCTGACGGGCCCGCTGGAGCCGACCAACGAGCCCTATGCGATCGCCAAGATCGCCGGCATCAAGATGGCGGAGGCCTATCGCAGCCAGTATGGCAGCGACTTCATCAGCGTGATGCCGACCAATCTCTACGGCCCCGGCGACAATTATCACCCGGAATACAGCCACGTCGTCGCCGCGCTGATCCGCCGCTTCCACGAGGCCAAGCAATCGCGGCGTCCGCAATGTCGTCGTCTGGGGCACCGGCACGCCGCGGCGCGAGTTCCTCTATGTCGACGATCTCGCCGACGCCTGCGTCCACCTGATGAAGACCTATTCGAGCGCCGAGCTGGTCAATATCGGCACCGGCGAGGACATCACCATCGCCGAATTCGCGCGCGTGGTGGCGGCGACCGTCGGCTACACCGGCGAGATCAGTTTCGACACGTCGCGGCCCGACGGCACGCCGCGCAAGCTGCTCGACGTCGGCCGGCTTGCCAAACTCGGCTGGCGCGCAACGACATCGCTTGAGGATGGCATCCGGCTCGCCTATCAGGCGTTCCTCAGCGAACAGAAGCAGGCGGCGGAATAGCCGTCAGCCTGCCTTGGCCGCCCGCGGCGGGTTCTTCGCGAGCGCCGTCGCCATCGCCGAAATCAGCGGCCTCATGAAGAAGGCCTCGTCCGCCGGGTAGATCGCGGCGTGAGGCCGTGCGATTTCGAGTTCGTCGGAGACCGCCGGCCCGACGGAAGCGATCGGTGTTTGCGCGAGACCCTCGCGCAGCTTCTCCTCCCAGCCATGCTTCCTCGCCGTGTCGAGCAGGCGGCGGATCTGGCCGAGATTGGTCAGGGCGATCGCATCGATCTCGGCCGCGCGCCATCTCGTCGATCGCGGTGACGATGTTGGCGTCCGCGGCCTTGGCGTCATAGACGTAGGGCAACACGGTATCGACCTCGGCGCCTTGCGCCTTGATGGCGCCGGTCAGCGCGCCGTGGTCCTTGTCGGGATAAAGCTGCAGGCCGACGCGGCGGCCCCTGAGGTCAAGCCGCGACAGCATCTCGGCGACGCCTTCGGAGGTCGGCTTCTCCGTTGTCATCTGCGGCTCGAGCCCGATCTCGCGCAGCGCCTTGCCAGGCTTGGGCCCGCGCGTGAATTTCCGGCTCTTGCCGAGCGCGGCGATAAAATCCTGCTCGGCGCCGATCCGCCGCACCACCTTCATCAGGCGGCGCAGGCCTTCGCCGGTCATCAGCACGAGATCGTCGAAAGGTCTTGCGATGGCGCGACCGATCCAGGCTTCGACCGGCGCGGGGTCGGGCGCATCGTTGATGGTGAACATCGGGCATTGCAGGACATCGGCGCCTTGTTCGGACAGCAGGCGTGAGAACTGCGCCTCTTCGCGCGTTTCGAGGATGAGGACGCGATAGCCATTCAGCCTGTCAGCCATGATTTCACTCTAACGAGGGGCGGTCGGATTTGTTCATATTGGTCCCCGCGGCGGGATTGGCGCAAGGGCCGCGGCGGTGATAGAGCAGGGCGCAAATTCATCAGCCTGCTGCCCAAATCTGCTGCACAAGTTTTGAACAAATGCCCCACAGTCAGTTCGTCCTCACTCTGTCCTGCCCCGATCGTCCCGGCATCGTTGCGGCGGTTTCGACGTTTCTCGCCCAGAGCGGCCAGAACATCCTCGATGCCCAGCAGTTCGACGACGTCGAGACCAGCAAATTCTTCATGCGGGTGGTATTCACCGCCGCCGATCTTGCAGTCGAGCTGTCCGCGTTGCAGACCGGCTTTACGGCGATCGCCCAGCGCTTTGCCATGGAGTGGCAGATGCGCGACCGCGCCGACCAAGCGCAGGGTGATGCTGCTCGTCTCCAAGTCCGACCATTGCCTGGTCGACATCCTCTATCGCTGGCGCACCGGCGAGCTCGACATGATCCTGACCGCCATCGTCTCCAACCATCCGCGCGAGACCTATGCCGGGCTCGACTTCGGCGACATCCCGTTTCACCATCTGCCGGCGACCAAGGAGAACAAGCCGCAGCAGGAGGCGGCGATCTGGAAGCTGGTCGAGGACAGCAAGACCGACCTCGTGGTGCTGGCGCGCTACATGCAGATCCTGTCCGACGATCTGTCGGCCAAACTCTCCGGCCGCTGCATCAACATCCACCACTCCTTCCTGCCCGGCTTCAAGGGCGCGCGGCCCTACCACCAGGCGCATGAGCGCGGGGTCAAGCTGATCGGCGCCACCGCGCACTACGTCACGCGCGACCTCGACGAGGGGCCGATCATCGACCAGGACGTCGAGCGCATCAGCCATCGCGACACGCCCGACGACCTCGTTCGCAAGGGCCGCGACATCGAGCGCCGCGTGCTGGCGCGCGCCGTGCGCCATCACCTCGAGGATCGCGTCATCCTCAACGGCCGCAAGACCGTGGTGTTCATGGATTGAAGCTGCAGCTTACTTTGCCGCCTTGTCGAATTCAGGTTTGAAGGCGCGCGGGCTCCAGCCGATATCCTTCTTGGCGGGCACGGAATCGAACGTCATGTCCTTCATCATGCGGATACCCATGGCGACATTGGCGCTCGGATAGAGCGGCTTTGCCGCCGTAAAGCTCATCCGCCACAGCCATGGCGGGACCGGCACGAAGCGCCGCGGCAGACCGAGCCCGTCGAAGACGCGTCCGATCATTTCCCGATACGTCATGGTTTCGAGACCGGGAAGCGAATAGAACTTGTTGACCGCAGCGTCGCTTTTGGCGGCTGCGATCGCCGCCACGGCAAGATCCTCGGCATGCACGGGCTGACGCAAGCCGGGACCGCCGCCGACCAGCGGCATGAATCCGAATTTCCGGATCAGCCGCGACAGCGGCGTGATGTTGGTGTCGCGCCCCTCGGCGTAAATCAGCGTCGGCCGCAGGATGGTCCAGCCGATGCCGCGTTGCTCGCAGATCGCGGTGATCTGCTGCTCGGCGGTCGCCAGCCGCTTGATCATGATGCGCTCCGAGGCAACCTCGGTATCCTGTTTCGTGATCACGCTGGTGGAACTGAAAGCCACGACCCGCTTCAATTGCGGATGGATCAGTTCGGGCAGCGCCTCCGCCAGTAGGACTGCGTCGGCGGTGCAATACAATGTCTCAAACGGCGGGAAATTCAGCCCGCTGGGGTGGTGCAGATCGCCGCAATGCCAGTCAACGAGTTGTCCGCTTCGCGGCGCGCGCGACAATGCGAGCGGACGCTGACCGCTCTTCACCAAAAGGTCGACGATGTATCCGCCGACGAGACCGCTGCCGCCTATCACCAGGCAACCGGCCGGCTGGGCTTCTCCTGACACGTTCTCAATCGTCCCGACAGGGCATGACTTTTGTAAACGCCTTGTCCAATTGGTGTTGGCGCTGCTGCGCACAATTATGATGCAAATACCCGATTATGGGGCGTGGTCGATAGGGCTTTTTGACCGGCGGTTCCTAGCGGTTTTCCTCCTGAGTTTGCACGGGTTTTGCCTCGTCGCCCTTGGGCGATTGGTCGCGTTCCGATGCCGGCAATAGTCGCTTTCGCTCGCGTTCCCTCATGAACTCGTCATATTTCGCCGTACCCGGCCGCGGCGGTGCGTCTGCAGGCAGGCCGCCCGCCCAGGCCGGAATGACATCGCTGACGCCGGCTGCAACCCGCTCATTTATCGTTCCACAGCCGGCCAGGCTGCACGCCTGGATCGCGATGGCAATCAGCAAGGAGATGTGGCGGAAGCGTGGTAGCATGTGCCTATTTTACAACTCTCCCTAGTCGGATGCAGGTGTATAGACCATCCGACCGCGGCTAAAGTCAGGTTACGGCAAAATTGATCGCGGGGTTTCGATGCCGGCGCAGGCGGGGGCTGTCGCCCGCTTTAGGTATTTTTATACCGTGCGGGATTGCCGCGGTCACCCCTGCGGCAGGTTCCATGAACGGTGAGGGTCGCCGGCGCCCCTAGAACGGTAGACCGACATAGTTTTCGGCAACCAGACGCATCGCCGTCTCCGAAGAGAACAGGTAGGACATCTCGGTTTCCTGCAGCCGGTCGTCGTACGAAACCCGGTCGGGGAACCGGTGCAACAGCATGGTCAGCCACCAGGAGAAACGCTGCGCCTTCCAGACCCGGGCCAGCGCCTTTTGTGAATAGGCCTCGAGGCCGGAATCGTCGCCCTTGCGATAGTGGTCGATCAGCGCGTGATAGAGATAGTAGATGTCGGACGCGGCGGTGTTCAGTCCGCGCGCGCCGGTGGGCGGCACGATATGCGCGGCGTCGCCGGCCAGGAACAGGCGGCCATAGCGCATCGGCTCGGCGACAAAACTGCGCAGCGGCGCGATGCTCTTCTCGATCGACGGCCCCGTGATCAGCTGCGCCGCCAACTCTTCCGGAAGACGCCGCTTGAGCTCGGCCCAGAACGCGTCGTCGGACCAGTCCTCAACTCTGTCCGACGACGGCACCTGGATGTAGTAGCGGCTCAAGACCTGCGAACGCATCGAGCACAGGGCAAAGCCGCGCTCGTGTTTCACATACATCAGCTCCGATAACAGCGGTCTGCGTGCGCGACAGGACTCCGAGCCAGCCGAACGGATAGACCTTCTCATATTCGCGCAGCACGTCCTTCGGAATCGATTTGCGGCTGACGCCATGAAAGCCGTCGGCGCCGACCACATAGTCGCAGTCGACGCGAACGATCTTGTCGCCGTCGCGATAGGTCACGTAAGGCGCATCGGAGGCGATGTCATGGGGCGTGACGTCTTCGGCATTGTGGACCACCTTGCCGCCAAGCCGGTCGCGCGCCTCGTACAGATCGCGCGTCACTTCGGTCTGGCCATAGATGATCACCGAATTGCCGCCGGAATATTTGTGCAGGTCGACGCGGTCGAGGCGGCCGTCATGCGCGATATTGAAACCGTGGTGGACCTCGCCTTCGCGGTCCATCCGCTCGCCGCATTGCGCTTCGTGCATCAGCCTGCGCAAAGCCGTGCTCCAGCACGCCGGCGCGGATGCGGGCCAGCACGTGCTCCCGGCTGTATTTCTCCAGCACGATGGTGTCGATGCCCTGCAGATGCAGCAGTTGCGACAGCAGCAGCCCCGACGGCCCGCCGCCGATGATGCAGACCTGTACTTTCATCCTTGCCGTCCTCCCGAGGACCTCGACCTTGCCCGGGCTGCGACCATAAGCGGATGGAGGGATCGGCCATTGTCTTGTACAATTCGAACATGAAGTCGGCAGCGTCCAATTCGGCCATCCAGGTCTACAATCTGTTCGGCGAGTCCGGCGAACTGCCCGACGTCGTGCATTGCGAGACCATTGCGTCGCGCTCGGTGCTGCATGACTGGAAGCTGGCGGTGCACCGACACGCGCGGCTGCACCAGGTGCTGCTGATCGAGCGCGGCGGTGGCGAGGCGACACTCGACGGGCAGGCTTGCGTGCTGCGGCCGATGCATGTCGTCAACGTGCCGGTCGGCGACGTACACGGCTTCAACTTGGTGCCGGGAACGCAGGGCTGGGTGGTCACCATATCAGCCGAAATCCTCGACGAGACGTTGCTGGCTTCGGAAGGCCTGCGCAGCGTGCTGTCGCAATGCGCGGTCGTGCGCGGCACGCCGCAGATGCGCGCCACCATGAAACAGATCTTTGCCGAGTTCGCCGGCCGCAATTTCGGCCGGGCGCATGTGCTGCGCGCGCTTTCGGCTGGTCTGATCGGGCTTGTCGCGCGCGAGCTCGCGCGGGGAAAAGCCGACGGCGGTACGGCGGATTCCGAACTGTTCCGCCGCTTCGAGGCGCTGCTGGAACTGCACCATCTGAAGCGCTGGAGCGTATCGGACTATGCGGCGGCGCTGTCGATCACGCCGACCCATCTCAACCGGGTGACGCGCGCGGCCACCGGCGACACCGCCTCCCACCTGATCCTCAACCGGCTGATCCGCGAGGCCCGGCGCAATCTGGCCTATACCAACCTGCCGGTCTCGACGATCGCCTACACGCTGGGCTTCGAGGATCCCGCCTATTTCAGCCGGGTCTATGCGGCCGCGACAGGACGGTCGCCAAGCGCCTTTCGTACCCAGTTGCATGGCGGCGAGGAGTGACGGGGCAATGCGCCGCGGTCCACGCAACCGATTGCTTTTCCTGCTATTCTTCCCACCGCGCCGCGGTCTTTTGCTGTTGACGGCTGTAGGCTATTTGTACAATGGTACAAATGTCATGGTTGGTAGTAAAAAAGGAAAAAACCGCGTCAAGCGGTCCCCGAAGTAGTTGAGAGGAGGAGAGAAAGTGCAGACATCGAAATTGTCCCGCCGCGCTGCTGTTGCCGGCGCGCTCGGCCTGGCCGCGCTGCTCAGTGGGCCGGCCCACGCCCAGGAGACGTTCAAGATCGGCCTCATCCTGCCGATGACCGGCGGTCAGGCTTCGACCGGCAAGCAGATCGACAACGCCGTCAAGCTCTACATGCAGCAGAAGGGCGATACCGTCGCGGGCAAGAAGATCGAGGTCATCCTCAAGGATGACGGCGCCGTCCCCGACAACACCAAGCGGATCGCGCAGGAACTGATCGTCAACGACAAGGTCAATGTCATCGCGGGCTTCGGCGTCACGCCGGCGGCGCTGGCTGCAGCACCGCTCGCGACGCAAGCCAAGATCCCGGAAATCGTGATGGCGGCCGGCACCTCGATCATCACCGAGCGTTCGCCCTACATCGTGCGCACCAGCTTCACGCTGGCGCAGTCCTCCACCATCATCGCCGACTGGGCCGCCAAGAACGGCATCAAGAAGGTGGCGACGCTGACCTCCGACTACGCGCCGGGCAACGACGCGCTGACCTTCTTCAAGCAGAATTTCACCGCCGGCGGCGGCGAGGTCGTCGAAGAGGTCAAGGTGCCGCTGGCCAATCCCGACTTCGCGCCGTTCCTGCAGCGCATGAAGGATTCCAAGCCGGATGCGATGTTCGTGTTCGTGCCGGCCGGGCAGGGCGGCAACTTCATGAAGCAATTTGCCGAGCGCGGGCTCGACAAGACCGGCATCAAGGTGATCGGCCCCGGCGACGTCATGGACGACGACCTGCTCAACAACATGGGCGACGCCGCGCTCGGCGCGGTCACCGCGCATCTCTACTCGGCGGCGCATCCCTCGGCGATGAACAAGGAGTTCGTTGCCGCCTACAAGAAGGCGTTCAACAGCCGTCCGGGTTTCATGGCGGTCGGCGGCTATGACGGCATCCACCTGATCTACGAGGCGCTGAAGAAGACCGGCGGCAAGACCGACGGCGATGCGCTGGTCGAGGCCATGAAGGGCATGAAGTGGGAGAGCCCGCGCGGCCCGATCTCGATCGATCCGGAGACGCGCGACATCGTGCAGAACATCTATATCCGCAAGGTCGAGAAGGTCGACGGCGAGCTCTACAACGTGGAATTCGCGACCTTCGAGGCGGTGAAGGATTCCGGCAAGACCAAGAAGTGACGCGCGAAAGCGCGTCATCCCCGATGTGCAATTGCACATCGTGGGGCGCGGCCTTAGCGCGGGATCCCGAAGTTGTCTCGAGCGAGATTCCGGGTTCAGCGCTCGCGCGCTGCCCCGGAATGACGACGCTTCCAGGTTGACCAACTCTCCTCATGACCACCCTGTTCACCATCCTGTTCGACGGCGTCGCCTACGGCATGCTGCTGTTCGTGCTCGCCTGCGGTCTGGCGGTAACGCTCGGACTGATGAATTTCGTCAACCTGGCCCATGGCGCCTTCGCCATGACCGGCGGCTATGTCTGTGCGGTGCTGGTCAACAACCAGGGCTGGCCGTTCTTCGCGGCGCTGCCGCTGGCGTTTGTCGCCAGCGCGGCGATCGGCATCATGCTGGAGCGCACGCTCTACCGGCACCTCTACACCCGCAGCCACCTCGACCAGGTGCTGTTTTCCATCGGCCTCACCTTCATGTCGGTGGCGGCGGTCGACTACATCATGGGTTCGTCGCGCATCTTCATCAAACTGCCTTCCGCGCTGGAAGGACAGTTCGACTTTTTCGGTGTCGGCATCGGCCGCTACCGCCTGATGATCATCGTGATCTGCGGCCTGCTGACGATCGCGCTGCAGCTGATCCTGGCGCGCACGCGCTTCGGCAGCCGCCTGCGCGCGGCGGTCGACGATTCCCGCGCCGCGGTCGGGCTCGGCATCAATGTGCCGCAGGTGTTCGCCTTCACGTTCGCGTTCGGCTGCGGTCTCGCCGGCCTCGGCGGCGCGCTGAGCGCGGAGATCCTCGGGCTCGATCCGTATTTCCCGCTCAAGTTCATGATCTACTTCCTGATCGTGGTGACGGTCGGCGGATCCTCCAGCATCACGGGGCCGTTCCTCGCCTCGCTGCTGCTCGGCATCGGCGACGTTGCCGGAAAGTATTACGTGCCCAAGATGGGGCCGTTCGTGATCTACACCATGATGATCGTGATCCTGATCTGGCGCCCCAACGGCCTGTTCGGCCGCAGCGCTGCGCGGTGATGCCATGAACGCCGCCAACGACGTCTCCGCATCCGCGATGGCCAGCAGCCGCTGGCGCGTCAGCGAAGTCGCCTTCTGGGTGGTGGTGCTGGCCTGTCCTTTGCTGTTTCCGTCGCGCTATCTGATCATGACCGACATCCTGCGGCTGGCGCTGTTCACGCTGTCGCTCGACCTGATCCTCGGCTATGCCGGCATCGTCTCGCTGGGGCACGCCGCCTTCTTCGGCGTCGGCGCCTACTCGGCGGGGCTGCTCGCGCTGCACGGCATCATCAATGAGCCTGTCATTGCACTGGTCGTCGCGGGCCTCGCCGCCATGGTGCTCGGCTTCTTCACCAGTTTCCTCGTCATCCGCGGCGTCGACCTGACACGGCTGATGGTGACGCTCGGCATTGCGCTCTTGATGGAAGCGCTCGGCGAACGCTTCTCCAACATCACCGGCGGCACCGACGGCCTGCAGGGCATCGAGATCCAGCCGATCCTCGGCCTGTTCGCCTTCGACATGTTCGGCAAGACCGGATTCTGGTACTGCCTGATCGTGCTGTTCCTGCTGTTCCTGCTGGCGCGTCGCGTCGTGCATTCGCCGTTCGGCCTGTCGCTGCGCGCGATCCGCAACAATCCGCTGCGCGCCTCCGCCATCGGCATCCCCGTCAACCGGCGCCTCATCGCCATCTACACGCTGGCGGCGTTCTATGCCGGCATTGCCGGCGCGCTGTTCACCCAGACCACGGCGCTGGCTTCGCTCGACGTGTTCTCGTTCGAGCGCTCCGCCGACCTGATGCTGGTGCTCGTCATCGGCGGCACCGGCTATCTCTATGGCGGGCTGATCGGCGCCGTCGTGTTCAAGATGCTGCAGGAGCTGTTCCAGGCGATCACGCCGCAATACTGGATGTTCTGGATCGGGCTCACGCTGGTCGTCATGGTGATGGTCGGCCGCGCGCGCATTCACTACTGGGCGCTGTGGCTGCCCAACCTGGTGATCCGGCAGGTCACCGGCCGCAAGACGGCGGTCAGCGTGCCGGAGGGCGATGCGTCATGACCGTCGCCCTCGAAACCAGGGACCTGCAAAAATCGTTCGGCGGCCTGAAGGTGACGCGCGACCTCTCGCTGAAAGTCGAGCAGGGCGCCCGCCACGCGCTGATCGGCCCCAACGGGGCGGGCAAGACCACCGTCATCAATCTGCTCACCGGCGTGCTGGTGCCGAATGGCGGCCAGATCCTGCTCGAAGGCCAGGACATCACGGGCCTTCCCGTGCACACGCGCGTGCTGCGCGGGCTGTCGCGCACCTTCCAGATCAACCAGCTCTATGCCGACTTGACGCCGCTGGAGACGGTGGGGCTCGCGGTCTCCGAACGGCTCGGCCGCGGCGGCGACTGGTGGCGGCGCATGGGCACGCGCAGCGACGTCAACGGCGAGATCGCCGACATCCTGTCGCGCTTCCATCTGCTCGACGTCATGAACGAGCTGACGGCGACGTTGCCCTATGGCAAGCAGCGGCTGCTGGAAATCGCCGTCGCCATCGCCGCCAAGCCGCGCGTATTGCTGCTGGACGAGCCCGCCGCGGGCGTCCCCGAAAGCGAGCGTCACGACATCCTGGCCGCCGTCGCAGCACTTGCCGCGCGACGTCACGGTGCTCTTGATCGAGCACGACATGGACCTCGTGTTCTCCTTCGCCGACCGCATCTCCGTGCTGGTCAACGGCGCCATGCTGGTGGAGGGCACGCCGGAAGCGGTGGCGCGCGATCCGCAGGTCAAGGCGGTCTATCTCGGCGAGGGCGCCGATGCCTGAGTTGCTCACCATCGACAACCTTCGCGCCGGCTATGGCGAGGCCGTGGTGCTGCCGGGCATGTCGCTCAGCCTGCCGGAAAGCCAGGTGCTGGCGCTGCTCGGGCGCAACGGCACCGGCAAGACCACGCTGATCAATTCGATCGTCGGCATCACCCGCCGCTTCGGCGGCAGCGTGGCCCTTGGCGGCGCCGACATCACGGGCCTGCGGCCGGACCAGCGGGCGCGGGCAGGGATCGGCTGGGTGCCGCAGGAGCGCAATATCTTTCGCTCGCTGACGGTCGAAGAAAACATGACGGCGGTGGCGCAGCCGGGGCCCTGGACGGTGGAGCGGGTCTACGAGATGTTTCCGCGCCTGAAGGAGCGGCGCAACAATTACGGCAACCAGCTGTCCGGCGGCGAGCAGCAGATGCTGGCGATCGGCCGGGCGCTGACCCTCAATCCGAAAGTCCTACTTTTGGATGAGCCGACCGAGGGGCTGGCGCCCATCATCGTCGAGGAATTGCTGCGGGCGTTGGGCAGCATTACACGTGCGGGCGGCATCTGCTCCATCATTGTCGAGCAGAATGCGCAAAAGATTCTGGGGCTGGCCGACCGCGTTGTGATATTGGAGCGCGGCGCCATCGTTCACGATGCGCCGAGCAGCGCGCTCAAGGCCGATCCCTCGGTGCTGGAGCGCCATCTCGGCGTCTCCGGCGGCGGCCACTGACGAATTTTTCGGAGTTTGAGACCATGCAGCGAACCAAACCGCCTTTCCGCGCCGACGAGGTCGGCAGCCTTCTGCGCCCGCCAAAAATCAAGGAAGCCCGCGCGAAGCTGGAAAAGGGCGAGATCGGCGCCGACGAGCTGCGCAAGATCGAGGACATGGAGATCGAGAAGGTCGTGCACCGGCAGGCCTCGGTCGGCCTCAAGCTCGCCACCGACGGCGAATTCCGCCGCTCCTGGTGGCATTTCGACTTCCTGGCCAAGCTGACCGGCTGCGAGCTGTTTCATCCCGATCAGGGCATCCAGTTCGCCGGCGTGCAGACCCGGCACGACGCGGTGCGCGTGATCGGCAAGCTCGATTTCCCCGCCGATCACCCGATGCTGGATCACTTCAGGTTCTTGAAGAAGCAGGCCGATACCGCCCATGTCACGGCAAAGATGACGATCCCGTCGCCCGCGGTGCTGCATTTCCGCGGCGGCCGCAAGGCGATCTCGAAGCAGGTCTATCCGGACCTCGAGGAATTCTACCAGGATCTCGGCAAGACCTATCGCAAGGCGGTAAAGGCGTTTTATGACGCCGGCTGCCGCTATCTGCAGTTCGACGACACGGTCTGGGCCTATCTCTGCTCGCAGGATGAATTGAAGAAGGCGCGCGAGCGCGGCGACAATCCCGACGGCCTGCAGGAGATTTACGCCCGCATCATCAACTACGCGCTTGCCGAAAAGCCGGCCGACATGGTGGTCACCACGCATGTCTGCCGCGGCAATTTCCGTTCCACCTGGATTTCCTCCGGCGGCTACGAGCCGGTCGCGGAGGTCATGCTGGGCGGCACCAATTACGACGGCTATTTCCTGGAATATGATTCCGACCGCGCCGGCGGCTTCGAGCCGCTGCGCTATTTGCCGAAGGGCAACAAGGTCGTGGTGGTCGGCGTCATCACCTCGAAATTCGGCGAGCTGGAGAAGAAGGACGACATCCGGCGCCGGCTCGACGAAGCGGCAAAGTTCGCTCCGCTGGAGCAGCTCGCGCTGTCGCCGCAATGCGGCTTCGCTTCGACGGAAGAGGGCAATATCCTCTCCGAGGAGGAGCAGTGGGCGAAGCTGCGCCTGGCGGTCGAGATCGCAAGCGAGGTGTGGGGGAAGTAGGCGCTAGGGCGGCTCGACAGCCACGTAGTTGCGGCCGTTGCGTATTGGGATTCGAATTGTCGCTGGTCGAAAAAATGAGGTCGTTACCCCAGTGTGAATAGCGGCCGCGACCCTTCTCGGCAATCTCGACGTGCATGGTATGCGGGCTTCCGAACAGATTACCGTCTTCGCAGATCAGGAGCCGTGAGCGTTTCGGCGCGTCCGTGCTGTCGCTTGCACTGTCGACCCGGCCCTTCACTTCTTTGACGAAGGCGGCGCCCGAATATTTTGCAAAAGGCCCGGACAGGGTGATCGTTCGCCCGGGAGGGCATGTTTCGGCGTTGCGATCCATCAGCCAGAGGGTTGTGACGAACGATGTCGCCACGACGGCGAATCCACCAATGATCTTGACCAGAAGCTTCACGGCGTCTCTCGTTGTTCGCCAAATTGCAGATTGCGATCAATCGATGTGCGCAACACGACCGAGGACAGCGTGCCGACACATGTAGACTTGAAAGCTCCTATTTTTCTGGAGGCCACGGAATTGCATCCGTAACATACAACCATTGTGTGCTAAGTCCACCGTCGCCCGTAGCTTTGTGATTCCACGGTGCAGCTCTCATCTGCCAAGCTGACACGTCTCGTCGCACCATGACCTCTGGCGGGACTATGTAACGGTAGTAGCTTCCGGTCCTCGGTTCTATCCGGGGCGCAAAAATGATACCGAAGGGTACCGGTGGTGAGACTGGATGAATTAATTCCTGATAGTCCTCAACGTGGCTTTGCGCGATGACACGTTCAAATAAAGAGAAATGCATTGTAGGTACATCGTTGCGAAGAGGGGCATTGTCTGCGACCACAAGCAGGCCGGATTTCCGTTGGTCACCATAGATGAGGATATCATCGGTGCTCGCTCCTATCGTTTCAGGGTACTGGCGATAAGCCTTGTGAGAAAGAGCGGGCAGCGCAAGTAAACAAATCGCAGCTAACAGGACCCCAAGTGCCCCGCTCGATTCTAATTTTCGATGACGGGGGATTTTTCTACTTGTGGTCCTTCGGTCGAAAATCCTGTTGCGAGCAATAGCGCTATGAATGGGAAGCTGACAGCGAGTACTCGCGATCCGTCGTCAAAATAAAGTATGCCCGCTGATACCGTGAGGCTTACGCAGAGAGTTGCCCAAAAGGATTTTTCGATTGGAGTTGCCCGACGCAGGAATTCAAATATGACGCCAACGGCGATAAGCGGGAGCAGCAAAACACCGAAGAACCAGAAGGGTTCTTTGATTTCTCGTGGGTAGCCTTTCCGAATGACCTGCGGCAGCTCCAAATAGAAGGCTTTTATCGATGACCCCATCCGCGTGAAGAATACAGTTGGATGGGCGCGAAAGTTGTCCCATGCCATAACATACATCCGGTCGGCAGCTTCGCGCTCCGACAAGGTGGCCAATCCTTGTTCTTTAAGCTTTGTTGAGCAGCCCTCCCATCCGGTGCCCATCGTCATGCCGCAGATGACGTAAGAAAAGTTGCTGCCGGTTGCGATAGGGCCGCCATACCCATACGCCCGCTCAAGGACTAAATTCATTCCAGCGATCGAAAGCACTATCCCGCCCGCCAGCAGTCCAATTCGAATCTTGGTCGTGATTGTTTCGCCAAATCGCCAAGTGAGCCATAGCAACAGTGCCGGAATTGCGAACAGGTCCCCCATGCGGATCATGAGTGCGACCGTTGTAAACGCAATGCCGACGAGAGCGGACATCAGGGAGCCGCTGCGAAACGTGTCGATGAAGAAAGGAATAGCGACGAGAGCGAAGAAGAGTCCGAGCGGCTCTGACAACGTGGTCGGAACGAACGATCTTATATAAATATAGGTGAGGCCGAAGAAGGCGACTCCGGCCCACACGCCTCTCCATCTCATCACCGCACACGATGCCATCCACGCCGCGGCGCCTATCATGGTCGCCTGGATCAGCAGCATCGATGGATAAGAGAAGTTAGATAATAGCAAAAGCGATGATCTGAACGCGCTGGCGACAGGCCGCCTGAGAGGCCATGGCCCCCACGTCCCGTCCCTTGCCTGATCATAAGCAGAAGAGACGTGTGCCTGGGCATCGGAGAAGGGAATCAATCCACCGATGTTGAGACCGTGCATGTCGCCCGGCCGCAGCAAACTCCACATTCCGCTTACACAGAAAGCATATGCGCAGACAGCGGTTGGAAGGCCGATCCAGAACAGGTGCTTGCTGAATTGGCGTTGATCCAGCTCGATGTCCGTCCCGAGCAGTCTGCTCAGCCATGTTGTCAAGGTCCCAAACGCAGCCAACGTAAGCAGTACATTTGGGAAGTAGGGCTCATTTCGTGCAGCCCATTCGGCAACTGACGACCAGCGAATAAGCGCAGTGGTTGGCAAGGCCCAGCCTGTTGCGAAGGCGTACGCGCTCGCTCCAACAAATCCGATGGCGCCGATCAGGCCAACTGCGAAGAGCGCGATCAGGGCAAATTGAAGTGTGGTCGCTACCGACACCAACAAGCGTCGTAGCCGGGTCGATCCCAAGGTTGTGGCGTCAACCAGATTTAGAATTGAGGAAAAAGGAGGCCTCTGCACCAGCCGCGTCAGCATTCGTCTCAACGGTGCTTGATCCAAGATATATGCCAGCAAGATAGTCGGGATTAGTACAATAGCCATGACCCACGACTTGGCCGCGCTGCTGTAACGCAGTGTAATGATTGTCGATGCATCGTTGGGCAACCCAGGGGGTAATGCAAAAATGACGTATTCTCCCCAGTGACTAAACCCTCGACTGTTGCCGTTGCGAAATCTCTGCATGGAGCGTATGGGGAGGGTCAACTTTTTCGCCATTGATCGCCAGCTCGAGACGTGAGGCAGTCGGGTCGGTATTGCTATCTCCGATTAGCGGTTGCCTCCAGAATGGCAGCGATCGTTCCCCAGGTGCTGGCACCATAAAAGTCGATGAATTGGCTTCCGGCTGAAACGGCCCCGCAATTCGAAACTGGCGGGACCCAACTCCATACTGGAGCGCTAACAACAGTATGCTCAGAAGTGCTAGCGGCCAAAACACAAGGTTAGTCGCCAGTGCCACCCATCGTCGATACTTGCGGTCAGCGGCAAGGCTCGGTGTCATTGCTTCTCCAGAACGATCGTCATAAGGCGAGGACGCGGTTGAGGCCGTGACGCATCAGGATCCCTCCGGCGAACGAGCCGTAACATAATGGAAAGTCCGTCGCTACTGTCGTCGGTACTGCTTTCATCTGCTCAGGTAGCGATGGACATCTTTCTGGATTTCTGCAGATGATGCCGACCGTCGCAAGGCTGGCGTTCCGGTGACGCGTTTGAAAAAGTGAAAGCAGCGGGGTTGCGTGGCCGGAAATCGGACGATGGCCGTGTGAACAGATGATGATGACGGATATCCAAGGCGATAGTGTGCGGCGCTACCTCCAGGCGGTCGCGCTTTTCCTGGTCGTGTCGGTGATTTCGGCTTTCTTCTTGACCAGAGCGGAACCGATTGCGTGGGAGGATCACTTCAAGATCGGGCAGAATCTCAGGTCGACGGGCACGCTGACGATCGACGATGTCCCTTCAATCCTGCGCCCGCCCGGCTTTCCCGTGTTCGTCGCCGCCTGCTTGTGGATTGGCGATGCTTTCAACTCGTCTCGCGGCGGACAAGACGGACGTTCGGACAGCTTCGATCAGCGCGTGGTGGTGCTGGCCCATGCCTTGTTGCTCGGCGCGATGGCGGCGGCGATCTTCGGCTGGGCAGTAAGGTGGGGCGGCACGATTCATGGCAATTGCTCTGGGGCTGACGACGTCGCTGAACCCCTACGCGCTGGCTCTCGCAAATATCGTATCTTACCATCTGCTGTTCGTCGCGCTTTTGCTGTTCTTCACGTTGGCCTCGTTTTCCCTGAGATGCTCCCCGTCCGTCGGACTCACTTCGGCGCGGGCGGGCATATTGCTGGGGCTTGCCGCCTTGGTGAAGCCTGTCGCGCTGCTGCTGCCGCTCTTCTTCGGACCATTGATGTTGCTGCGTCGGCCAGTTCGCCGGACGGTGAAATCGCTGAGTGTCATCGCTCTCGGCATGCTGCTGGTTGTCGGTCCCTATGTCGCACGCAACTACGCGATTTTCGGGCAACCGATTATCACTGCGCAGTCTGGATTTGCATTCTGGGGCACGTCGGTCGAAAAGATACCACCGGGCGCGCCGTTCCTGGTCTGGCAGGATGTCTGGTGGAAATACGGGATGGCGATGTTCTCGAAGACGACCGGTTCAGCGGAATACAGCAACGGGTTGTTGAATGCCCGGGCGGTCGAGCTCAACAGTGAATTTACGAGGCAAGCCTGGCAGAACATAGCCGCTTCGCCCGCTGTCTACGCGCACAACGTTCTGCACAACTTCGTCTCGTTCAACCTGGATGCGATGGGTTTCTGGAATACCTTCCTCGTGAAGCACAACAAGCGCCTCGTCGCGCTGCTTTCACGATTCTGGGTATGGTCGCTGATGGTGTTGGCCGCCGCAGGAATTGTCTGGGGAGCCGCCAGGCGCGATGGCGACTGCCTTATGGTGGCGGCGATTTACCTCGGGATTGTCATCGCCCATGCGGTCTCCTTTTCAACCGAGCTTTATACGGTTGCGAAACTTCCGCTTCTCCTGCTGGGCTTTGCCTTGCTCGCAAGGCGGCTGCAGGGTACGACCGGAAACGGAAGTTTGCTGGCGAGATCGATGGCATCGGGCGCCGCGGGGACGGGCATCTTGATCTCTGCTCTGGCATTGTTCTGATCCCATGAGGGCGGCAATCTCCAATTATCTGGATCGCACGTTTGAGGGCCGGGAAACGGCCTGGCTTCTCTGCCTGCTGTTTGCGGCGATCGTCAGCACCGCCTATTCGATCATCGTCACCGGCGCCAAGATCTGGATCGATTCCATCGCCTATTTCCAGCTGGCGCTGGTTCTGTTCGACGCTGATTTGCTTGGCAAACTTTATCAATCGGAGTTCGGCTTTCTGTATCAGCACGTCACGCCGGGCCTTCCGTTCCTGATCCGGGTGCTCGATGCGGTTTTCCATGGCTATCTCTGGCCGGCGCTGGCGCTGATTCAGGGGCTGCTGAGTGCGATCGCCGTCACCTATTTCGTCCTCTCGTTCAGAGGCAAGCTCAGCAGGGCGGCCCAGCTGGCTGCGGTGCTGCTTTGCGGTCTGCATCCCTATTTCGCGGCTTTTCACGCGGCTGCACTCACGGAATCGATTTCGTCCTCCATTCTCCTCGTTTCGATCGCAGTTGCGATCCGGGCGCTTGACGGCAGGCTGTCGCCGTACGTCTCCCTGGTCTGCCTGCTCGTGTTATCGATCGCGGCGGCCCAGTTCCGCCCATATCTCGGCATTGTCGGGGGTGTGGTCGCGATGCTGGTCGTCTTTCAGCTTCGCCCGCCGCGACGGATATTGCTCTATGCGGCCTGTGTGGCAACGCTTGCACTCGGAACGATGGCGTTCCCGCTCTATCGTGCGGCCTTGGGCGCGGGCTTCTTCTTGCCGAATGTCAGCGCGCTGCTTCTTACGCACGTGTCCTATGTCTCCTGGGATCTGGACCGGGAAACGGCTGACTCGCTGAAGGCCGTTGTGCTGGATGATGGCATCCGGGAGCGCCTGGTTGGCAGGGGAAATTTTGACTACAACGACGCCAAGCGGGTATTCGACGATCTCGTCGCATCCGGTGCATCACCGGCGGAGGCGCGTCAACGCATCGCAGCCGCCGCCTGGCGGGTCCGAACTTCATCGATCTGGTTCATCGAGCGGCAGCTTCAGTTGCCGCTCGCCTCGATCGGATTCCAATTGGCGCCGGCGTGCTGTGCCCCCGGCCGCCAGCTCACGCGTGATCTCGATGGCAAGGGCATGTTCAGGCATCATTGGGCCTATTGGCGATGGAATTCCGGGCTGGATAAGGGGAGCTATCTCGAATATTTCGACCGCTTCGTCGAAATGTCGCGAGCGTTGAAGGTTTACTCGAAGGCTGCAGAAGACTTTTACGTCGCCAGCATCCGCCCTTACATCACCGACACGTTGAAGCCGTTTCGCGATCCCTTGCATCTGCGCTACCTGCTGACCGATCCCTTCATCATCGTGGCCTGGATCGGCCTGTTCCTCTGCTTCTGGCCGGCACAACGCATGACGCTTCTGGTCATCGCCGTTCCGTTTGGCGTGATCTACGCCACGGTGGTGTATACGCACGTCTTCGGTGACAACCGCCACTCGCATCCGCTGATTCCCATCATCGTGGTCGGTGCGGTAAAGGCGGCGGAAGCGTTCTTCGAAGGGCGGTACTGGAAGAAAATTCCGCGATTGTGGGCGCGATCTTGATATTGCGAAGAGGCTATCCGGCTTCGGCGATCACATTCATGCTTGCGCCCGTGGCAATCATGCGGTGCAATTCGGCAGCGGAAGACGGAAGCCGCTTGCCACTCGCCTCGTCGTACAAGACGTAGCCGTTCGGCAGGAAAAAGCCGAGCAGTTGCTCGAGCGAAGTGCCGCGCTCTTCCAGAACATAGGGCGCCAGTTCCATCACGAAGACCGGCCGTACGTCGGAAAGCAGCCTGGTCGCGCCGCGCAGCACGTCGCACTCAAAACCATCGACATCGAGCTTGACCAGCCGCACGGGCCGGTCCGCCAGTTCCGCAAGCACGCTGTCCAGGCTGCGCGCCTGCGCCGCCTCCGTGTTCATTTCCCGCCCGAGGTGCTTGGCGTGGAGCCCCGGCTCCTGTTCGAGCGGCCAGCTCGAGTAAATCGCCGTCGGAACACGATCTGCATCCGTGCCGGTCAAAAAGCAGTGGCGCGCCGTGACGCGCGAGGCAAGCCCGGGGTTGAGTTCGAGATTGCGGCTGAGCTTGGCGAAGGCAAAGTCGGTCGGCTCGAACGCGATCACCCGTCCGGTCGGGCCGACGTGACGCGCGAGCGGCAGTGCGTGGGCCCCGATGTTGGCGCCGATATCCAGCACCAGCGATCCCGGCGCCGCCAGCTTGCGCAGCGCCGCTCTCGTCGGGCGTTCATAGATGTTGCCGAGATAGATCGCGAAGTCGATTCCCTGCGCCAGGTCGAGGTCATAGGTAATGCCGTCCCTGACCACGATCTGCCGATCGGTGCGCCCGAGCAGTGCGCGTCCGGCGTGAACGGCGCGATAGATCATTCGGGCGGCGCCGATCTTGTGGGCTGTCTTCATCAGGTAGTTCCGATTGCCGCATTGTCAGAGAGGCTGCACTCCTAGCCGACGCGCGATCCCATGTAAATTCGATTGCTCGATCGGCACTCACGGCTTCTCCGCCAGATAGACCTCGCCGAGCAGCGAGGAGTTCGACCACGGCACCTGCTGGCTCTTCGTCGTGGCGACCACCTCGGCGCGCACGCGGGTGAGCATCTGCTGCACCTCGAGGCCGGGCGTGCCGATATGGCGCGACAGCGCGGCCGAGAACGGGCTGTTGGCGCCTTCGCCGTCGAGCGCGACCTTGCCGGGCGCGGTCGCGAACGCGATCAGCGTGCCCGCACCTTGCGTCGAGCCCGATCCGAGCGAGGAGGGCGCGGCGAGGCCGCCGCCTTCGATGGCGCGGCCCGTGCCGGCGGAGGCGACCTGCGGCGCCATCGGATTGTTGCGGCAGGCATCGAGGATCAGGATGTTGGTGCGAAGCTGGTCGTCGAGCCCGGCCATGATGGTGTCCATGTCCATCATGGTGTCGGTGAGGCTGCCACCCTGCTTGAGCTGCGCATCGACCGGCACGAGATAGTTGCGGCCGTCGATCTGCACGCCGTGGCCGGCATAGTAGACGATCGCGACCTGCGAGCGGGCGGCGTCGCGCAGGAATTCGCGGATCATGTTCTGCATGCCGGTGCGGTCGAGATCGATGCCTTCGGTCACGACGAAGCCGATGCCGCGCAGGCTTTTGGCGACGGCGCGCGCATCGTTGGAGGGATTGGGCAGCGCCTTGACGTGGGTGTAGGCGCCGTTGCCGATGACGAGGGCGACGCGGCGGCCGGTCGCCTGGGTGGCCGGCGGCGGCGATGCGGATGCAGGCGAGGCGGTCTGGCGTCGGCGCCGATGTCGAGGAGGGCGCCGTGCGCGGCGTCTCGCTTCCGACAGCAGCGACAGCCGCACCTTTGCCGTTGCCTGGTTCTCCTTGCTGCCGGCGTCGGAGGCGATGCCCTGCAGCGTCGCGGCGTAATCCAGTTTCGCGTTGGCATAGTCGCCCTTCGCCTCATAGGCGAAGCCGCGCTCGGTGTAGGCCGAGATCAGCACGCTGCCGGGCGGCGTCATGATGTTGACCGGCACCTTCGCCTTCGCCAGCCGGATCGCCTCGGTGACATCGGCGATCGCGCGGTCGAAATCGCCCTTGGCGCGCCAGATCACGGCACGGTGGGTCCGCGGCTGCGGCAGCGCGGGGTCGACGCGGATCGCCTCGTTGATGTCGGCGAGCGCGCCGTCGAGGTCGCCGAGCGCCTGTTTCGAGGCGCCGCGGTTCTGATAGGAGAACGCCGACTTCGGATCATCCTTGATCGACATGTCGTAGTCGGCGATCGCCTTGGCGTATTCGCCCTTGCCGCGCCAGGCGTTGCCGCGGTTGTGATAGATGATGCCGCTGGTCGAGCCCATCCGCAGCGCATCGTTGAAATCGGCGATTGCGATGTCGTACTCGCCCTTGTCGTAGTAGGCCGAGCCGCGCAGATTATAGGAGGGGATGTTGGGTGCGAGCCGGATCGACTCGCTGGCATCGGCGATCACCTGCGTGTAGTTGCCCTTCTTGTTCCAGCCGACCGCGCGCCAGAAATAGATGGTGGCGAGCTTCTCGCCGGTGAAAACCTTCAGCGCGATGATCTTGTTGCAGGCGTCGATCTGCTGGTCCGCCGGCGTGGTGTCGGTGGTGCAGAGCGGCCCGAGCTGGTTGCGCTGCTGGGCGGGGGAGGGCGCGGGCCACAGCGCGGATACGAGCACCGAGAGCAGCAAAACGAATTGGCGCATGAGAAGTCCCGCAAAGCGTGATGAAAGCCTTGCGGTTTTGTTGCCGAGCGCGGCAGCGGGGTTCATGCCGCCGGGCGGATAGGTGCCATTTTGCCGGTTGGGCAGAGGGTGATAGGACAGGCCGCTCGAACCTGACCCGCCCACCAGCGTCCCAATCCGCTTTCCATGAAAAACGACCAGATTCTGGCCCAGATCACCGAATTCTGCCGCCGCTCCGACATGGCGGAATCGACCTTCGGGCGCTGGGCCGTCAATGACGGCAAGCTGGTCGCGCGCCTGCGCGAGGGCAAGCGCATCACCATCGACACGCTGGACCGCATCCAGGCCTATATCGCGGCCTCCACGCCCGGCGGCCTGCCGCCGGTGCGCGGGCTCGAGGTGGTGCCGGAGAAGCGCGACCCGCGCGGCAATTTCCGCTTCTTCGAGAACCGGCAGAAATACCTGCTGTTCGTCCACACCTGCAGCGAGAAGCGGGTGATCGCCGACCGCATCGCGCTGGAGCTGGCGAGCATCCATCCAAGGCCGCCGGCGCTGCGGGTTTTCGACGCAGGCGTCGGCGACGGCACGGTGCTGATGCGGGTGCTGCGCGCGATGCACGGCCGCTTTCCGCACATGCCGTTCTATGTCGCCGGCAAGGAGCTGAGCCTGGAGGACGTCCGCCTGACGCTCGACAAGGTGCCGGACCGGCTGTTCGAGCACCCCGCGACCGTCTTTGTGCTGACCAACATGTACTACGCCGAGGCGCCCTGGCTGGCGCCTTCGACGCCCGCCGCAGCCGCCGGCATGATCTGGCACGAAGTGGCGCTGCAGGGGGCCTCTTCCGGGGAATTCGAGGCCCAGATCGCCGAATTGGGGCCGTTTCTGGAGCAGAACTGGCGGGCCAATATCAGCCCGAAATCGGGCATGCCGATCTATGAGCGGCCGGTGGCGCTGGTGCTGTACCGGGAGGACCACCGGTTCCTGCTCAATTCGATCATCCCCCGGGCCGGCCGCACCGAGGCCAATTTCGACCTGGTCATCGCCTCCCAGCCTTACCGGGCCAAATCCTCTGTGAATTTCCGGGCCAAGCGCATCGTCGCCCCCCTGGCCCGGGCGCTCAGGGCCGGCGGCCGGCTGATTGGAATCCACTCCTACGGCCACGATCCGGGCCTCGAAATCATCCAGGCGGTCTGGCCGGGAGAAAATCCTTTCACAGTGGACCGGCATGAGCTATTGCGCGCGGTGAAATACGAGCTGGGGTCGGCCGGGCGCGACCTTAACTTTAATGCCTATGCCGATAACCGTTCGATCTTCCGTTATGATATGGAAGCGCTGCCCAACGAGGTGACCGGCGCGATCGGAACCTCGACGGCCTTTGCAGCGTGGAATGCGGCGGTGTATGTCGCCCAGATCGAAGACGACCGGTTGACGGAAATGACTGAAAACAGCAGGACCCTCGAGGCCACGCGAGAGGTTCTGCGCAAGCATAACGGGCTCTGGTTTTACGACGAATCCTACGTCATCTCGCGCCGTCGAGACTGACATTCCGAACTCCAAATCACGAACACAGCCGCCGGCGATCCGGCGCAAGAAGAGGTTTTGATGCGCGCGTCCTATCTGTTCACCAGCGAGTCCGTTTCCGAGGGGCACCCGGACAAGGTTTCCGACCAGATCTCGGATGCGATCCTCGATGCCTTCATCGCCAAGGACGTCGAGCTCGGCATTGCCGACGACAGCCTGGTCAACACCCGCCTCGGCTGCGAGACGCTGTGCACCACCAACAAGATCGTCATCGCCGGTGAAGGCCGCGGCCAGCTGTTCCGCACCATCCACGGCCAGTCGGTGGTCGACCGCGAACTGATCACCAAGATCGCGCGCGATGTGGTCAAGGACATCGGCTACGACCAGAACGGCTTCTCCTATCACGGCGCCGACGTCGAGGTGCTGCTGCACGGCCAGTCGCCCGACATCGCGATGGGCGTCGACGCCAAGAAAAAGAAGAGCGGCGAGGAAGAGGGCGCCGGCGACCAGGGCATGATGTTCGGCTACGCCTGCACCGAGAGCGAGGTGTACCAGAAGGGCTCCTACATGCCCGCGCCGATCTACTTCGCGCACAAGATCCTGAAGGTGCTCTCCGAGAAGCGCCGCAACGGCCAGCTCGCCGACCTGCAGCCCGACGCCAAGAGCCAGGTCACGGTGAAGTATGTCGACGGCAAGCCGGTCGGCTGCACCAAGGTCGTGGTCTCGACCCAGCACAACGAGAAGAGCCGCAACAACAAGAAGTACTCGCCGGCGCTGATCAAGGAGATGATCTCGACCGCGGTGGAGTCGGCGCTGCCCAAGGGCTGGATGCCGCAGAAGTCGTCCGACTTCCTGGTCAACCCGACCGGCAATTTCGTGGTCGGCGGTCCCGACGGCGACTGCGGCCTCACCGGACGCAAGATCATCGTCGACACCTATGGCGGCTACGCCCCGCATGGCGGCGGCGCCTTCTCCGGCAAGGACCCGACCAAGGTCGACCGCTCGGCCGCCTATGCCGCGCGCTACCTCGCCAAGAACGTGGTCGCCGCCGGTCTTGCCGACCGCTGCACCATCCAGGTCGCCTACGCGATCGGCGTCGCCGATCCGATGTCGCTGCTGGTCGACACCCACGGCACCGGCAAGGTCGATGAGAAGAAGCTCGAGAAGGTTCTGCCCGAGCTGTTCCGTCTGACGCCGACCAACATCCGCCGCACGCTGAAGCTCAACCGTCCGATCTACCAGCGCACCGCCTCGTACGGCCATTTCGGCCGCGCGGCGGAAAAGGACGGCGGCTTCTCCTGGGAAAAGACTGATCTGGCCGACGCGCTCAAGCGCGCCGTCTGAGTTTCTCCGTAATTGTCTCGCGTATTCCGGAAAGCAGCCCGCTTTTCGGAATATGCTTTTTAAGGGATCAATCACATGACCGCCGCCGCCAAGAAGCCCGCCTTCACCGACTACATCGTCAAGGACATCTCGCTCGCCGAGTTCGGCCGCAAGGAACTCTCGCTGGCCGAGACCGAAATGCCGGGCCTGATGGCGACGCGCGAGGAATACGGCCCCAAGCAGCCGCTGAAGGGCGCGCGTATCGCGGGCTCGCTGCACATGACGATCCAGACCGGCGTTCTGATCGAGACGCTGGCCGCGCTCGGCGCCGACATCCGCTGGGTCTCCTGCAACATCTATTCGACGCAGGACCATGCGGCCGCCGCGATCGCGGCCGCCGGCATTCCGGTGTTCGCCGTCAAGGGCGAGACGCTCACCGAATACTGGGACTACACCGCCAAGCTGTTCGACTGGCACGGCGGCGGTCACCCGAACATGATCCTCGACGACGGCGGCGACGCCACCATGTATGTCCATCTCGGCCTGCGCGCCGAGAACGGCGACACCAAGTTCCTGGACAAGCCGGGCTCGGAAGAAGAGGAAGTCTTCTTCGCGCTGCTCAAGAAGCAGCTCAAGGAAAAGCCCAAGGGCTACTTCGCCGAGATCGCCAAGAGCATCAAGGGCGTTTCCGAAGAGACCACCACGGGCGTGCATCGTCTCTATGACATGCAGAAGGCCGGCACGCTGCTGTGGCCGGCGATCAACGTCAACGACAGCGTCACCAAGTCGAAGTTCGACAACCTCTATGGCTGCCGCGAGTCGCTGGTCGACGGCATCCGCCGCGGCACCGACGTCATGATGTCCGGCAAGATCGCGATGGTCGCGGGCTTCGGCGACGTCGGCAAGGGTTCGGCCGCCTCGCTGCGCCAGGCCGGCTGCCGCGTCATGGTCTCCGAAGTCGATCCGATCTGCGCGCTGCAGGCGGCGATGGAAGGCTATGAGGTCGTGACCATGGAAGACGCGGCGCCCCGCGCCGACATCTTCGTCACCGCCACCGGCAACAAGGACATCATCACCATCGAGCACATGCGCGCGATGAAGGATCGCGCCATCGTCTGCAACATCGGCCACTTCGACAACGAGATCCAGATCGCGGGTCTGCGTAACCTGAAGTGGACCAACATCAAGCCGCAGGTCGACGAGATCGAATTCCCCGACAAGCACCGCATCATCCTGCTGTCGGAAGGCCGCCTGGTGAACCTCGGCAACGCCATGGGCCATCCGTCCTTCGTGATGTCGGCCTCGTTCACCAACCAGACGCTGGCGCAGATCGAGCTGTTCGCCAACAACAAGGACGGCAAGTACAAGAAGGAAGTCTACGTGCTGCCGAAGTCGCTGGACGAGAAGGTGGCGCGCCTGCATCTCGCCAAGATCGGCGTCAAGCTGACGGAGCTGCGCAAGGACCAGGCCGACTATATCGGCGTCAAGCAGGAAGGTCCGTACAAGAGCGGATCATTACCGGTACTGATCGCGACGGCGTTCTAACCGCCGTCATTGCGAGCGAAGCGAAGCAATCCAGCTTCCCTTCGCCGCCGCGACAAAGCTGGATTGCTTCGTCGCTTCGCTCCTCGCAATGACGGGGAGACATACGTTCTCATTCTCGCGACCTGGATTTCGCCCGAGTTTTGCCAATTCGTTGCTCCCTCCTCGAACAGAGGGCGCAGGGAAAGCCGGGCGCCGACTGCGCCCGCATCGCCGTGTGCAATGGGTAGAAAGAAACGCACACGGGTTTGACAGGTACAGCCGAGACATCCCGGCTTTCCCCGCGCAATGGCTTTACGGCTTATACGTGCTCTCCCCGGGGAGCGGCCTTTCTTGCCCCCGTTGCTTGCTGGGACTTACCAGCCGGCGTAGCGCCAGGGTCGCGGCGCCAGAACCACACGACTTCGCCGTACGCTGCAGACGTTTTCGCCCGGCGGAAAGAAGCCCGCCTGACGCCGCAGCGTCCATCGCAACCCGCGCCACGCTACGTGACGAACGCGTATCGTCCCTCATGGCGGCACGGGCTAACGGGGAATATAGTTCTGATTTACGTAATTGTCAAGAGGCATTTCTGAAAAATCGCAGAGACGCGGCGAAATCTGTCGCCTGTACCCGAGTTGATTGGCCGCGATGTCCTGCCTAAAGTCGCGGGCAAGCCGCCTTCGCCGACAATTGGAGTAGCGCCTTGCAGCAGCCACCCGGTCATCATCTCGCCGAGCTGAACATCGGCCGCGTCAAATATGAACTCGACGATCCGCGGATGGCGGATTTCACCAACAACCTCGAACTGGTCAACGGCCTTGCCGAGCGCAGCCCCGGCTTCGTCTGGCGCTATGTCGACGACAGCGGCAACGCCACCGACACGCGGCCGTTTGCCGACCCGCTCATCATCGTCAATGTGTCGGTCTGGGAGAGCGTCGCTGATCTGGAGCATTTCGTCTGGCAAACCCTGCACAAGCGCTTCTATGGCCGCCGCGCCGACTGGTTCGAGCATTTCGAGGGACCGGCGGTCGCGTTGTGGTGGGTGCCGGCCGGCCATCGGCCCGGCATGGAAGAGGCCGTCGCGCGGCTGGCGCATCTGAAGCAGCACGGCCCTGATGACTACGCCTTCGATTGGCAGGCGGCATCCGCGCAGCTCTGGAAGACGGCGCGCTGCGCGCCCACGGGGGAGGTCGCCTGAGTAATTGGACCCCCGGGCATCAACGGATGCGCGGCTCAACCGAACCTTAACCATATGCGCCCATGATCTGAGCCAGATTAGTGTGGGTGAGTAGCGGAAAGTCATCGCTGGATCGTCCACGCGATGGCTCTTTTTTGTTGGCTCATTTCAGGCGAGGGGGTTGGGACTGGGCTGACAGGTTAAAGGAAAACTCAGGTGGCTGACGTAGCCGGACAAGGAAGTGCAAGCGGACAGGCCTCCAGAGCTCCCCAAAGAGCTCCCGACGCCGGGGCCGTCGAGCCGCGTGACCGTGACGTTGGTGTCGCTGGCCGCTCTCGCCATCGTCGGCGCGGCCACCGCCAACTCGCTGCCCAATCACGAATACTTCTCGCTGCCGAAGTTCGATAGCTTCGCGATGCCGAAGCTCGATGCTTTCGCGATGCCGAAGCTCGACCGTATTGCCCTGCCCAAGTTCGACGGCTTTTCCTGGCCGACCTTCAAGCACACGGCATCCAAACGTCCCGCTGCACCGCCGCCAGTCCAGACGGTTTCGGTGCCGATCCCGGATCCGATCGTCCGGGCGATATTGCGGGATGTGCAGACGACGCAAGATCAGCACTCGGCTTCGCTGGCTGCGCTGACGCAGAGCGCCGAGAACCAGCAGGCGGATATGCGAAAAATTTCCCGTCAACTCAACACGCTGACGGCACAGGTCAGCGCGCTGCATGGCGCGGTGGGACCGTTGACGACCGGCAGCATTCCGCCGACAAATTCCCGCGCCCGGCTGCTGCGCCCGTCGCGAAAGACGGCGCTTGCGCCCCCTGAAATCTCGCCAGTCGCTGCAACCCCCGCGCTGCCAAAACCCGTCGGCCCCGTCTCGGTCGGCGGCGCGCCGCTCGGTTCGGGCGCGTGACGCGCAGGGACTGACGGCAGAGTTAGTTGCCGGCTACGCGCGCCGTATTCTTGGCGCAGCTCCGCGCCCGGAGTTCCTGCAACTCGTGGTCGCTGCACTGCATCGCGATTTCCATGCCGCGTTGGCGGCCTTCCGCGAAGCTCTGGGCGATGATCCGGACCACAATGTCGGCATCGTCGCAGGTAAGACCCTTGAGCGGCGCCAGCGAGCGGACGATCTGACGGGCGCGAGCGAGGTCTGACTCCGTGACGACGGGCGGCTTGAACGGCATTGCGAGACCCTCGACCGCATGGATCGCGCCAAATCTATCATGGCCGGGGCAGAAGCCGGTATGCGCAGGAGCCGTCAAAGACCGGCCTTTTGCCGATCGAATTGCATTGCTCGGCGTCGAACTTGAACGTGCAAACTCTGATGTGGAACGACGGCGGGAACCGACGTTGAGCCTGATCGCGGCAGCCTGACTGCCGCGGCTGCGTAGAAATCCGGGGCCGCGGCCGGGGTTTCACGGGGATGATGTGGCGGGCAAAGCACAATCGCCGCGCGATCGTTGCTGATCGCC
This sequence comes from uncultured Alphaproteobacteria bacterium, assembly GCA_963726865.1. Lineage (GTDB taxonomy): Bacteria > Pseudomonadota > Alphaproteobacteria > Rhizobiales > Xanthobacteraceae > Bradyrhizobium. The sequence goes on from CAVSEE010000028.1 coordinate 695,657, forward strand.
GGCCGCGCAATTGCAGCGGACGATTCGAATCAACTAGACCGCTAGCGGGGCTGGGAAGCGGAGTAGGCGTATGAGAGTAGCTTCCCTGGAAGTATTGACGGCGGCCACGCTGGTACTGGCCATCGTCGTCGTGTTGTGGGGAATGAAGATTTTCCACGGCGCGTGAAGAGCGTCTGACGTCGAACGAGAGACCTCCGGTCAAGAAGAGGCTCGCGACAAAGGCATCACACTTCCGCGGCGGCGGAAGCCTTCTTTCGAATTGCCGGAGAGTGTTGGCGGCGTATCCTCAAGCGTTGTTCGTGGCGTCGCGACCCACGGGCTCAAGCAGGTATTCCGGTTTCAAGCTCCCATGCATTTCAGCGCATATCTGATGATCGCAGCCATGGTTCTCATGGGCCTGCAGCTCGCCTACGCGTTCTATCAACTGGCCGCGTTCTTTCTTTGAGCGGCGAGGGGACGCCGCTCAAAGGCGCCGTCTGATTGGTGCTATGTACCTCCGAGGCCGGCCTTGGAGCATTGCTCGTCCTGGTCGCCGGTGGCGCCACTCACGCCGACGCCGCCGATGACCTTGCCATCGGCCATGATCGGTAGCCCGCCGGGCGAGGCGAAGACGCCGGGCAGGGTGCCGGTGGCAGGTCCCCCCTTGTTGATCACTTCCATGAAGACGCGGGTCGGGCGCCGGTAGGTCGCCGCCGCCCGGGCCTTGCCGACGGCGATGTCCATGCTGGCCGTCTGCGTATTGTCCATGCGCTCGAAATAGACGAGGAAGCCGTGATTATCGACCACGGCGACCGCCACGTTCCAGCCGTTCTTCTGGCATTCGGCGAGCACGCCGGCGGCGATCTTCTTGGCACCCGCGGCATTGACGTCGGGCCCATAGTCGGGACGCTTGTCCTGGGCAGATGCGGTGGTGGTAAAGGCGGCGAGTGCGACGCCGAGCAGAACTTTCCTCATCGTTCTCCTCCCTGGGCTTGTTATGGGAAGGATCATAGCAGACGGCCGCGCGACATCGCGGTGCGGTCAATGATCGCAGAGCGTGTAGTCCACCAGGGCCTAAAGCGCGAGCGCGCTTTAGTTCGTCGTTTGAGCATGATCTCCGCGCAAACGCTGCGCGTTTGTCGCGAGGGAAAACCGCTTCACATTTTTCCGGATCATGTTCAGTGCGCCATCAGGACCGGGAGGTCGGCGTGCTCCATGATGTGGCTGGTGGCGCCGCCGAAAATCATCTGCCGCAGCCTGTTGCGCGTGAAAGCGCCCTTGATCAGGAGATCGCAGCCTTCCGCCTTGGCGGCATCGAGCACCGCCTCGCCGGTGTCGCGGTCACCGAGCTTGACGCGAACGGGCTTTGCCGCGATGCCGTTGTGCTGCAGCTGCCTGAGGATGTCATCGGCGGACGGCCCCGGCACTTCCTGTCCGCCAACCACGGTCAATACCGTGACCTTGTCGGCCAGTTGCAGCAGCGGCATCGCAAAGGCGTTGGCGCGCGCCTGCTCGGTACTGCCGTTCCAGTGGACCATGACGTTGCTGGCGATCTGCTGTGTGGCCACCGGCGGCGCCAGCAGAACCGGCCGGCCGGTTTCGAACAGCGCGGTCTCGATGACGCGCCGCTGCAAGCCGGTCGATTCCGCATCCAGACGGTTGACCACGGTCACGTCGAACGAGCGGCCATGGCTGCCGACGAAACCTTCATCCTCCGGCGCCGTCGCGAGCCATCCAAAGCAGGGATGCTGCGCGCCTGTGCCGGACGGCGGGATGCCCTGCGCCTGCATGAAGCCTTCGAACAGGCGGCGCAGCTCACCTGTTTCCTCGTCGCGCTGCGTATCGTAGGCGTCCATGGAGAGGCCGGCGGTCAACTCCGCCACCACGTAGGGCGGGATGACGGTCCGCAAGGGAAAGCCTTCGACATAGGCGCCGGTGCGCCGCGCCAGCAGCACTGCCGTTTCGAGGGCCGATTTCATCGTGGCGATGTGTTGGGTTGGTACCAGGATCGTCCGCATCCCCGAACCTCCGCTCGCTGCCGTCCCCGCAGGGCGATGGGGCACAGGCTAGTCCCTGGAAGCGGACAGCGAAAGCCCGATTGACGGCCCGCCGGCTCAATCCCGGCGCGTCGCACGCCGTGCCGAGGTGGCGTCCGGCGACCGCAGGCCGGCCGTCACGCGGCGCTGGTCCGAGGCGGCACGGATGTAGCGCATATGCGCTGCGGCGTGTTGGCCCATGCGCGATTTTGCGTATCCGGCGCCGGCTTCGAATCGGCCATTCTGGGCGCTCGGCTAACGCCGGGTTAACCGGCGGCGCCTAGGCTCGTGGTCTTGACCGTCTTGGTCTTGAACGCCTTGGTCTTGAACGCCTTGGGAACGCCAAAGGAACCTTCCATGGATGCCCAGCGAATTGCCGTCGAGGCCGTGGTGACGCTGACCGGATGCGACCGCGAGGCGGTGTCTGCCTTCATTCGCCGCATGTATCTCGCCGGCGTGAAAGATCCCAAGCGCCTGACGTTCAAGGGCCTGCAGGCGCTGGCGCGCGGCTAGGCTTCCGAGCATTCAAAAGCGTTTCAACTCTCTTCCTCGCGACTAATCCCAACGCGGGCGTTTTTGTGGCAGCCGCCTTGGTATGCCACGGCGTTATTTGGACGCCGCGCGGTTTCGTGCGGTCGGGTTCCATGCTACCCGCGCGGTCATGAATCCAAAGAAGAAACTGCTTATTCTGGGCGACGGGCGTTTTGCCGTTGAAGCGCTCGAAATAGCCGAAGCGGCCGGGGATTTCTCACCTGTTGGTTTCGTCAACAGCCTGGTGCGGCCGGCGCCGGGCGCCTCGCTCGAGGGCCTTCCGGTATTCTGGGTGGAGGACGTTCCGTTCGGCGCTGCCGAATGCGAGGTCGTCTGCGCCATCGTGACCACGGAACGGCGGCCCTTCATCGAACTGATGCGCGCGCGGGGCTATCGTTTCGCCTCGCTCATCCATCCCTTCAGCAACATTTCCCGCCGCGCGCGGATCGCGCCGGGTTGCATCGTCAACGCGGGCGCCGTGATCGGCTCGAACGCGATGCTTTCCGAATACACCATCGTCAACCGCGGCGCGCTGATCGGTCATGACGACCGGATCGGCACATGCTGCACCGTCGGTCCCGGCGCCAACATCGCCGGCAATGTCGAAATCGGCGAGGGCGTCTTCGTCGCGCAGGGCGCTGTCATCCGCGAGCGGCTGCGCGTGGGTGACGGTGCCGTCGTCGCCGCCGGCGCGGTCGTGCTGGAGGATGTCAACGCCCATGATATGGTGGCAGGCATTCCGGCGCAGACGATCAGATCCGGCGTCAACGGGCACTAACCCATAGCAGTCCTGGTCTGCAGCATCGCGCGCGCCCGAATTCCATGGATATGGCGACAAAGATTGGCATGACTGACATCGGCGACCCGTCGTCCGCCTCCGATCCGCCGGTGAGCGTGCTCGTTACGACCTTCAACCACGCCCGCTATGCGGTGGAGGCGCTGGAGTCGTTGCGGGCGCAGACATCGCGCGACTTCGAGGTCATCATCACCGACGACGCCTCGACCGACGGCTGCGCCGATGTCATCGCGGACTGGCTCGCGCGCACCGGATTTCCGGCGCAGTTCATCCGCAATCTCGTCAATCGCGGCATCTGCGCCAATCGCAACACGGCGCTTGCCCGCGCCCGCGGCCGCTTCGTGTGCTCGCTTTCGGGGGACGACGCCTATGCGGCCGATCGCATCGCGCGGCAGCTGGGCTGCTTCCTGTCGCAGCCCGATCACGTCTGCGCCGTCTACAGCGATACGTTGCCGGTGGACGCCGGCGGCGCTCGACCGGTCGCTCCGCGCTCGAGATGAAGTTCGACGGCGACCCGCCGCAGGGCGAATTGTTCGCGCGGCTTCTGTCCGACAATTTTCTGCCGGCGCCTGCCGTGATGGTGCGCCGGAGCGCGATTGCGGAAGTCGGCGGCTACGACGAAAGCCTGTTCTTCGAGGACTTCGACATGTGGTTGCGGCTGAGCCGCCGCTTCAGCTTCGTTTACCTGCATGGGCGGCTGGTCCGGCAGCGCATGCATCCTCACTCGATGTCGAACAATCCGGGAAACGCCCCGGCGATGCTTGGCAGCCGCGCCGTTGTGCTGCGCAAATGGCTGGATGCCGGGCTCGATACGGCGACGCGCAACATCGTGCTCGACGCGTTGTTGTGGACGGCGGCGTTGCAGCTGCGAAGCCGTGATCCGGAAGGAGCGCGCAAGACGCTGCTGGCGGTGCGTGCTGTCGAAACCCGGTCGGGCCGGCGGCGGCTTGCCAGCATGGCAATGCTGCCGGGAGCGAGCGCCACGCTGCGCGTGCTGCTGCCGGTCTATCGCCTGTACCGAAATGTCACCGGGCGTTCCGGCCGCGCGCTGTCGACAAAGGAGGGCGCACGCGCCGGCGAGCGAACCGCATCCGAAGCCGCTCTGTGGGCGCAGCGCCGCTGATGGAGCAGGCCGGCGCTGGCCGCTGTAATCGTCGAGGCGAACGGATGGATCTGGCCGCCGCGATCAGGACAACGATCCCGTGCTGGAGAACCTTTGCACTCTGCGCGAAGGCGCTGGCCATATCGTCCGCCCTCCTGTTTCTGCTCACGCAGCAGAGTTTAGGCGCGGACTGCTCAGGGATTGCGGACACACTGGCGCGACTGAGATGCTTCAATCAGGCGGCCGATGCGAAGCTGCCGATGCCGAAGGGTGCGGCTCTGCGCGGGCAACAATCGCGCGAGCAACGGATTCGCAAATTCGGTGGCCGAGTCTCTGGTGGCCAATCTTGAACGAGTGCGAGCCTCGCCCTGGTCGCAGGATCCCGAAGAAACTGAGGCGCGACCGCAGCATGTAAATAATTCGAGCGGCATCGATGCGGCTGTCGCCCACCGCCCTGACCTCCAGCATCAACTCCCCGCCTATTGTTGCCCGCGTGGTTGTGGTGCAAAATCATCGCCGATGGGACTCAATTACAACGACGTGCGATTTCTCCTTGAATGGCGGCGCGATGCCGTCGGCGGCGCCGTCGTGACGCTCGGCCGCCAGAAGGTCTTCCTTCATCCGGGGCAGCGCCGCCTGCTGCGATCCGACCGGACTTCGGCCTGGCTTGATGATTATCGGTTCGGCGATTTTGCAGACGACATGTTCCGTCGCGCATTCGGCTTTGAGCGGGTGGAGAGCATCGATATTTCGCCCTTTGAGGACGCGACGATTGTTTCCGATATCGGCGCGCCATTGCCCGCTGAGATCTATGGCCGGTTCGATCTCGCGATCGACGGCGGCACGCTGGAGCACGTCTTCAATTATCCGGTCGGCATTGCAAACCTCATGCGCCTCGTCCGCCTTGGCGGCGCCGCCTACACGCAGAACCCCTGCGGCGGGCTTGCCGGACACGGCTTCTATCAATTCAGTCCCGAATTGATGTACCGGGTCTTCTGTCCCGACAACGGCTTCCGTCTCCAATTCGTTCGGATCGGGCTTTCCAGAACGATCAGCATCGAGCAGACCGTCGACCAGCCTGTCTATGACATCGCAGATCCGGCCGACATCGGCGGGCGGATCAATCTGCAGGATGCGCGTCCGATGATCGTGATGTGCCTCGCAACAAGGGTCGCGGACGTGCCGCCATTCCGCACCTCTCCGATGCAGAGCGATTATGCGGCGCAGTGGGACGGATCGACCGCCCCGTCGGAGTCTCAACTGGAAGGGCCGGCTCGTTGAATCGATTCCGCCTCTCAAGCGCTTTTTCCTGCGCCGGTCAGAGGCAGCGAAAAACAGGAAGGCGTTCAGGCGGATTTACTGACTGGCGCGGTCCATGGCGCGGTCTTCCGTTGGCGCGCCAATCGGGGGCCCGATGCCGGGCTTGTCGTCAAGCGTCTGAATTGCGATGTCCGGCAAAAGGGGATAGAGCGGTCGTAACGTGGAAATTCAGAACGGCTGCATGACCCAAACGCAGCATCGAGACGTGGTCCGCCTTGCATGAAACAAGCCGCAAAAATTCTGACCGTTTGGGTTTTTGCCTTCCTTGCCACAGCCGTATGTTTCGAAGTCGCGTTGAGATATCTCGACCCGTTGCCAGTGCACGGCGGCGTGTTTCGAGACCGTGGCGGCAACATTGTTCGCGTTGCGCAGGATGAACTCACGCTTCGGCCCAATCTCGACGTCATCCATTCGGCATCGGAATTCTCCGCGGAGATACACACCGATGAGCTGGGATTCCGCAAGACCGCCAATGAAAGCCGGACGCCGGATTATCTGTTTCTTGGCGATTCCTTCACATTCGGCCACGGCGTGTCCGACAAGGAGGTCTTTTCGTCGATCTTTTGCCAGAAAAACAATTTCACCTGCCTCAATCTGGGGCGATCGGGAACCGACACGTTCGAACAAATCCGGATTTTGCGGCATGCGATCGACAAGCTCGGCCTCAGGCCAAAAAACGTCGTGGTTGTCATGTTGGCGGCCTGTTCGCTCGATGTCAGCGGCAACGATCTTGGGGACAATCTGAAGGAACGCATTTCCGCAAAGGACAACGCCGGCATGTTGGCCCTGACGCTTGCTTCGGATGGCTTGAGTTTGATCAGGAAAATTCAGGAATTGGCCGGCGACTTCGAGATCACGAAGCGGGTGATGATGCTTGTCTCCGGCGGGCTGAAGCGCGGGCTCTATTCGTGCTCTGACGATGCAAGCATCGAGGCTGCGCTTAACGCAACTGATATTGCATTTGCGGAGCTTGAAAATTTATCGAAGAAGCAGCGGTTCAACGTCAGCATCTTCTTCATTCATCCCTATCAGGAGCTGGATGGGGTCTTTCGCACCACTGAAAGTTATCTGCGCAAGCTCCCGCCGCGTCATCTTGATCGATACTTCACGGCGCAATATTTTCGCCGCGAGAACTATTATCAGTACGACGGCCATTTCAATGCGGCAGGACATGCCAATATGGCCTCCATCATCGAGGCCGCCTTGGCAACGAAGTGAGACCGGTGCCCTGGAACTGAATGCCGCGCGGCTAGATCGCCGCCGTGCCACGGCGTCCCGACAGATGTGGAGCGTCTGCACGGAGATCGCGCTCAACCATGGATCTGGAGCGGATAGCGCTTCGATGGAAAAGCCGGTCACGGTCATGCCGCGCAGCACTAACGCACGAGGAAATGGCCGAGGTGTTCGCTGAGCAGATCGCTGTTCGGCGTTCCGGCGGCGACGTGGCCGTCCAGCGTCGTCATATTGAGCCCTGCCGCTTCGATAATCGCATGGATCTGGGAGGCCAGTGCGGTGTCGATTTGCCCGATGGCGGTTTTCAGATTGTCGACGATGGGCGAAGGATCGCCGAGCTTGCCGACTGTGTCAGTGAACTGACTGAAGTCGAAACGAAAACCGCCGGAGTTCTGCGCGTTCAGCGCGGAAGCGCCGAGCGCGGCAGCGTTCGAGGGCACCCCGATCGTGCCGTCGCCATTGAGGTCCTGCTGAAATGCGGTTTCGCGCGTCTCCAGACCGGTGTCCGTTGCGGAGACGACGCCCAGGCTGTTGGTGATGTAATTGCCGTTGCTGTCGGTGCTCCAGATCGAAAACTTGCCGGTTGCGGAATTTTTCCAGGCAATGTCATATCCGTTCGCGGTTTTCTCGGCTCCAATAGGGGCCCATGTTCCGGCCTGGCCGACCAGAAAGTTCGCGCCGGACTGCTTCATTGTCGGGCCGGTGCCGCCGGCGACGGGGTTGAGGTAGTAAATGCCCCCCGATTGAACCAGGCTGGTCACGCCAAACGATTCGATTGTTTGGGATGCGCCGGCCGGCACGCCGATCGTGCCGTCGCCATTGAGGTCCTGCTGAAATGCGGTTTCGCGCGCCTCCAGACCGGTGTCCGTTGCGGAGACAACGCCCAGGCTGTTGCTGATGTAATTGCCGCTGCTGTCGGTGCTCCAGATCGAAAACTTGCCGGTTGACGGAATTCTTCCAGGCAATGTCATATCCGTTCGCGGTTTTCTCGGCTCCGATAGGGGCCCATGTTCCGGCCTGGCCGACCAGAAAGTTCGCGCCGGACTGCTTCATTGTCGGGCCGGTGCCGCCGGCGACGGGGTTGAGGTAGTAAACGCCTCCCGATTGAACGAGGCTGGTCACGCCAAACGATTCGATTGTTTGGGATGCGCCGGCCGGCACCCCGATCGTGCCGTCGCCATTGAGGTCCTGCTGAAATGCGGTTTCGCGCGCCTCCAGACCCGGTGTCCGTTGCGGAGACGACGCCCAGGCTGTTGGTGATGTAATTGCCGCTGCTGTCGGTGCTCCAGATCGAAAACTTGCCGGTTACGGAATCTTTCCAGGCAATGTCATATCCGTTCGCGGTTTTCTCGGCTCCGATAGGGGCCCATGTTCCGGCCTGGCCGACCAGAAAGTTCGCGCCGGACTGCTTCATTGTCGGGCCCGTGCCGCCCGTCACGAGGTAGTAGACATTGCCCGACTGGATCAGGCTCGTTGTTCCGAACGATTCGATCGTGGTGCCCGTAATCTGCTGCACCCCGATGAAGCTGCTGCGCAGAGAGCGCGATATTGCCGGTGAGATCGATGCGCGAAATCCGCGACCTTGTCGCCGTTGATGTCGCCCATCAGCGTGGTGAGCCCGGTCTGGGCGTTGTAGAAATAGTCGAGCGCATAGGTGCCGCCGTCGAAGGCGGAGGTGCCGAGGAAGCGGAACGTACCCATCGCGGACAGGTCGATGCGGTCGCCGGAGATGAAGTCGGTGATGCGGTCGTGCTGGCCGCTCGCCGCCGAGCTGTCGCCGGACGCGAACACAAAGATGTCGGCGCCGCCGTTGCCCGTCATGACGTCGACGCCGGTGCCGCCGATCAGCCGGTCCGCGGCCGTGCCGCCGATCAGCGTGTCGTTGCCGGCGCCGCCCGAGAGGGTGCAGCCGAGATCGTTGGCATAGATTGTGTCGCTGCCGCTGCCGCCGATCGCCTTCTCGATGATGGTGCCGAGCGCGATGCCGATGTTGTTGACGAGCCCGCCGACCGACGAGAAGCTGCCGGCGTGCAGGTCGATGGTCTGGCTGTTCGAATAGCCGGAACAGTCGAGCGTGTCGGTGCCGCCGCTGTCATAGATCGTCAGCGCGGGCGCCTGGGTGTAGCTGCCGAAGTTGTAGATGGAGCCGGCGGTATTGTTGAAGCCGTAAACCGTGTCGCCGGCTCGCGTCGTCGCGGCGCCGTAGATCGACTGGATCGCATAGATGTCGGCCATCTGCGGCGTGATCGACGTAGCGGTAGCTGCCGCCGATAATTGTCCTGGGCGAAATACGACATGATCGAGTATTGCCAGGTGTCGTTGGCCCAGCTTGCACCGGTGGCGTAGGTCGGCGCTTCCGTTGTACAGACCCTGGTGACCGAGGCCGAGCGCGTGGCCGATCTCGTGGATGTAGGTCTGGTAGGCGTAGCTGTCGACGCCGGTCTTGCCATCCTTGGCGCCGCCGTCGTTGGTCACCCAGTCGGTCGAGATGTCGACGGTCATCGACGTTGATCGCGCCGCCGCATGTCCAGTTTCCACTGGTCACGGCCTGCATCGTGCCGTTGTGGTTGAAATTGATGTTGGCTGTGCCCGAGGTCTGGACGAAGGTGATGTTGGCGACCTCGTGCCAGGCGTTCAGTGCGGACAAGGCGAGCGCCTGCTCGGCGGCGTTCAGGTTGCCGAGGTTGTAGGTGATGGTGTTGGACGTCCAGTGGTGCGCGACGTTCGCGGGCGTCTGATTCTGCCAGAAGCCGTTGACCAGCCAGTCGGCGAGTGTCGCGATCGAGCCGACCGGCTTGATGCCGCCGGCGGAGACAACATTGACGGCGCCGGCGGCCAGCGGAAATGGATCGCCGTCGTCGCCGAAGGCGCTGTTACCGCCGGCGTTGCGGCGGGGCTGGTATCGACGGGCCAATAGGCCGATGTCGCAACGGCGCTGTCGTCCTCGGACGGCGAACCGAATTTCCTGAAAGAGCTGCTCAATGGACCACCAAGTCTCGCGATGCTGGAATCCGGCGCGCCGACGCAGCCTCGTTCCGAATGGTCAATAAGAATAGTGTTCGCGTTTAGAAACCTTTACGGGCGACACTCGAATGCGAAACGATGGGTGTCGGAACCCGCTTGTTCAGGGGCTGCGGTCCAGCGCTGGACCCGCAAAATCCCGGTCCCAAGCCTTCCGATTCGTACGTCCTAACCGATGATGGCGCAACGGACCCCGGAGGCAAGGTCGTCTCGCTGGTGCCGCGAAATTTTGTTGCCAATGGGGCGCGGACCGCGGGTTCCTAACAAAAAGTAAATTTTGCGGTGGCTGCTGGCCGGAATGAGCGAAGCCGTAGTCCGCCGCTGTTCTTCCGGACAAGCAGGGCGGATTCCGCTTGCGCCAATCCGCCCTGCCGAATCCTCACTCCGGCTTGCCGATATTGACCTTGAGCGTGCCGACGCCGTCGACGCCGCATTCGATCTTGTCGCCGGGCTGCAGCTGCGACACGCCGGCCGGCGTGCCCGTCATGATGATGTCGCCGGCGGCGAGCTTCACCTGCTGCGAGAGCTGCCAGATGATTTCCGGCACGTTCCAGATCAGCTCGGTGAGGTCGCCCTTCTGCGTTTCCTTGCCGTTCACCGTCAGCCAGATCTTGCCCTTGGCGGGATGGCCGATCTTGGCGGCCGGCTGGATCGCCGAGCAGGGCGCGGAATAGTCGAACGACTTGCCGATCTCCCACGGCCGCTCCTTCTTGCGCGAGGCGATCTGCAGGTCGCGGCGGGTGAGGTCGATGCCGACGGCATAGCCGTAGACGTGGTCGAGCGCCTTGTCGGCGGGAATGTTGAGGCCGCCGCTCTTCATCGCGACGATCAGCTCGACCTCGTGATGCAGGTCCTTGGTCAGCGGCGGGTAGGGGATGGTGGCGCCGTCGGCGACCAGCATGTCGGCATGCTTGGCGAAGAAGAACGGCGGGGCGCGCTCGTCATTGCCCATCTCGCGGATGTGCTCGAGATAGTTGCGGCCGACGCACCAGATGCGGCGGACCGGATAGGTCGCGGCTTCGCCGACCACGGGGAGGGAAGCCTGCGGCGGCGTGGGAATGACGTGGGAAGCGGTCATTGTTGTCTCGGGGGTTTGGCTACGGAAAGGTGGGAGTGTCTTTACGCGGTTGCGCTGACCGGCGCCAGACTGGGCAGGCCGGGATCGCGGTGTTGCAGGCGGAAGAAGGAGGCGTAGCGGCCGCCCCGGCGCAGCAGCTCGTCATGCTGGCCGCGCTCGACGATCTCGCCGCCCTCGACCACCAGGATGGCGTCGGCATGGGTGATGGTGTGCAGGCGGTGCGCGATCACGATGGTGGTGCGGTTCTGGCAGAGATGCTCGATCGCTTCCTGCACCTGCTTCTCGGACTCGGAGTCGAGCGCGGCGGTCGCTTCATCCAGCAGGATGATCGGCGCGTTGCGGATCAGCGCGCGGGCGACTGCGATGCGCTGGCGCTGGCCGCCGGACAATTGCGTGCCGTGCTCGCCGACCGGCGTGTCATAGCCGAGCGGAAAGCCCATGATGAAGTCATGCGCGCAGGCGGCCTTTGCCGCGGCCACGATCTCGTCCTCGGTCGCGCCGATCTTGCCGAAGGCGATGTTGGCGCGGATGTTGTCGCGGAACAGGTAGACGTCCTGCCCGACATAGGCGGTCTGCTGCCGCAGCGACCTGCGTGAGACTGCCGCGATCGACTGGCCGTCGATCAGGATCCCGCCATCGGTCACTTCGTAGAGACGAAGCAGCAGTGCCAGCACGGTCGACTTGCCGCCGCCGGAGGGACCGACCAGCGCGGTGACCTTGCCCGGCTCGGCGACGAAGCTCATGCGGTTGAGCACGGTCTCGCTCGCGCGATAGGCGAAGCTGACGTCGCGGAATTCGACCCGGGCGTCGGAGAGCTTCAGCACGGGCTTGTCGCTGTCGTCGGGCTCGCTGGCCGGGCTGTCGACGATCTCCAGCAGCATTCTGGCACCCACCAGCTTGCTGTTCAGATCGATGTTGAGCCGGGAGAGCCGCTTGGCCGGCTCGGTCGCGAGCAGGAATGCGGTCATGAAAGCGAAGAACTGTCCCGGCGTGGCGCCGAGCGCCACCACGCTGTAGCCGCCATACAACAGGCAGCCCGCCACCGCAAAACCGCCGAGCATCTCCATGAACGGATTGGCGCGGTTGGACACCCTCGCCATCTTGTTCGAATTCTGCTCGACGCGGGCGATGTTCTCGTCGATTTGCCGCTGCATCACCGCTTCCAGCGTGAATGCCTTCACCGTGCGGATGCCCTGCAGGGATTCCTGCATCGTCTCCATGATATCGGCGCTGCCGGTGAAGTTGGTATAGGCGAGGCCCTTGATGCGCTTCACCACCTTGCGCAGGAACAGCATCGCCGGCGGCACCACGAGGAGGCCGACCAGCGACAGGATCGGATCCTGCGCGACCATCACGACAATCAGCGAGATCAGAAGCAGGACGTCGCGTCCGACGGCATTGACCAGCAATTCCATCACGTCGGTGATCGATCGTGCGCCCGCGGTCAGGCGCGCGAGAAACTCGGACGAGTGCCGCTCGGAATAGAACGCCATGTTCTCGTGCATCAGCTTGGCGAACAGCCGTCGCTGGTTATTGGCGAGAATGGCGTTGCCGATCTTGGCCAGGATCACGGTGTGGCCGTAGGTGGCGACGCCCTTGATGAAGAGCAGAACGACCGTGATGCCGGAGAAGATCGCGATGCCGACCACGTTCCTGTCGACATAGGCCTGATTGATAACCTGGCCCAGGATGTAGGCAGAGCCCGCGGTCGCCGCGGCCGCCACGCCCATCAGGGCGAACGCAACGAGATAGCGCCGCCAAAAGGCGATGCCCTGTTCCATCACCAGGCGGCGAATCAGGATCGCTGCCCCATAGGGGTCGTCGGTGATTTTCCTGGGAAGTTCGGCCATCCGCGTTCCTTAACGCGTCGAGAAACGGCGCGTCGCAGCTTGCGGTGTCTTGCCCGCTAAATCGCGGCTTTTCAAGCCCAATAAGTGCTTGATTTCAGGCCGATTGCGCCTGTTCGACAATCCCGCCGCGCTCGCGCAACAGCTTCTCTTCCCAGGCCAGCGCGTGGGTCGCGATGGTGTCGAGATCGTCGTATTGCGGCGTCCAGTCGAGCAGTCGCGCGCATCCGGGTCGTGTCGGCCACCATGGTCATGATGTCGCCGGGCCGGCGCGGCGCATACTGAACCGCGAAGTTGCGGCCCGAAATGCGGCGCACCGCCTCGATGCTCTCCAGCACGGAATAGCCGCGGCCATAGCCGCAGTTCAGCGTCACGGAATCGCCGCCGCCGCGCAGATACGACAGCGCCGCGCGATGCGCCTGCGCGAGATCGCTGACATGGATGAAGTCGCGGATGCAGCTGCCGTCCGGCGTCGGATAGTCGGTGCCGAACACGTCGATCTTGGCGCGCTGGCCGGTGGCGGCTTCGACCGCGATCTTGAGCAGATGCGTGGCGCCGACCGTGGCGAGCCCGACGCGGCCTTGCGGATCGGCGCCGGCGACGTTGAAGTAGCGCAGCGCGACGTACTTCATGCCGTGCGCGGTGGCGACGTCATGCAGCATGATCTCGCTCATCAGCTTGGAGAAGCCGTAAGGCGACAGCGGCCGGGTCGGCGCGATCTCGGGCACCGGCACCTGGTCCGGATTGCCGTAGACGGCGGCGGTGGAGGAGAAGATGAAGCGGTTGACGCCGCGCTTGACCGCCGCGTTGAGCAGGCTGCGCGTCGTGAAGGTGTTGTTGCGGTAATAGCCGAGCGGATCGCGCATGGAATCCGGCACCACCACGGAGCCGGCGAAATGGATGATGCTCTCGACGTTGTGCTGCTCGATCACGCCCTCGACGAGATTTTCGTCGCCGGCGTCGCCGATGAACAGCGGCACGCCCTCGGGCAGGAAGGCGGAAAATCCGGTGGAGAGGTTGTCGACCACGACGACGCTTTCGCCGGCTTCCGCCAGCGCAAGGACCATGTGGCTTCCGATGTAGCCGGCGCCTCCGGTGACGAGCACGGTCATGGGCGTTGCCTCTCCTTGTTTGGAGCGGCGATGCTAGTGGCGGCGCGGTGAAAACGGGGTTTCGGCGCGGCTTAACTGGTCACTATGCTTAATGTTGCGTATAGAGGCTTTGCCAAACGGAGCCCGACGTGCCGATCGACACGAAACTGCCCGCCGATCTGCAGCTGATCGTGCCAAACCTGCACAGGCGCTATTCGGGCGTGACCGCCACCAACCGCATGGTGGCGCCGAGACTGGCAAACATGTTCCGCGCGGCATGGCTCGGTTCCGATGCGCCCGACGGCATTGCGCGGATGGGTTTTGCGGATCTGATGAAACTGTGGCGGCGAAGCACGCCTTTGATCTGGCATGCGCGCCGCAACGACGAGATGATCGCCGGCGTTCTGCTGCGCGCGCTGGGCTGGCCCTTGAGGCTCGTGTTCACCTCGGCGGCGCAGCGGCATCATACCTGGATCACGCGCTGGCTGATCCGCCAGATGGACGCGGTCATCGCCACCAGCGACATCTCCGCATCCTTCCTCAAGCGCGAGTCCGTTGTCGTGATGCATGGCGTCGACACCGACGCCTACGCGCCGCCTGCGAACCGCGCGGCGGCGTTTGCGGAAGGCAGGTTGCCCGGCCGCTACGCCATCGGCTGCTTCGGCCGCGTACGCGCACAGAAGGGCAGCGACGTGTTCGTCGAGGCGATGTGCGCCCTGCTGCCGCGCTATCCCGATTTCACCGCCGTGATGGTCGGTGCGATCGTGCCGGAGCAGCAGACGTTCGCCAACGACCTGAAGAAGCGCATCGAGGCGGCGGGACTTGCAGTCGCGCATCGTCATGTCAGGCGAGCTCGACAATCGAGGAAGTGCAGCGCTGGTACCGGCGGCTGACGATCTATGCCTTCACCTCCCGCAATGAAGGTTTTGGCCTGACGCTGCTCGAGGCGATGGCGGCAGGCAGCGCGCTGGTGGCTTCGCGCGCGGGCGCCGCCGAGCGCGTGGTCGAGGACGGCGTCACCGGCGTGCTGACGCCGCCGGGCGATGCCGACGCGCTGGTCGCAGCACTCGAGCCGCTGATGCGCGATCCGGCGCTGGCTACCGCGATGGGGGAGCGGGCGCGGCAGCGTGTGCTGGAGAAATTCAGCCTCGAGGCCGAGGCCAGATGCGATCGCGGACGTCTATCGCCGGCTGGTCTGAGTGTCGCTTGATCCGTGGATTGCATTCGATCCGCGCGCATGAAATTGATCAAGGCGTGCGACGAGCCAGTCACCCGACAAACGAATGAGAGCTTTCTCCTTGCTTGAACGTTAGCACAACCCTCTAATGGAGATGCGGGCGGGGAGAGGGAGGACAACACATGAGACGATCGGTTCTTGTGGCGGTAGGCGGTATTGCCTTGCTATTGGCGGCATGCGGCAGAGACCCCGGCCCGAAAGGTGATCCGGGTCCGCAAGGGCCTGCCGGACCTCAAGGCGCGCAAGGTGTCCAGGGCGTGCCCGGGCCGCAAGGTCAGCCAGGCGCCCAGGGACCACAGGGTGCACAAGGACCGCAGGGAACTCAGGGCGCGCCTGGTCCCAAGGGGGACTCGGCACAGGCCATGCGCGCGGTGCAGGCAGACGGAACCGTCAGCTGCGATGCCAGCGAGACGCTCGTGTCAGTGTTCTGTCCTTCGGGCGGGGCGCCGGACGGCGCAAAGTGCGGCACGGCCCCAACGATCGGGCTCTGCCTGAAGAAGCCCTGATGCGACTTGCTGCAGTCGAGCCCGCGGGTAATCCCCGTCGGGCCGACTGCCCTATCGCCGGCTGGTCTGAGCCATCACCTCGGCAACAAAAGCATCGAGATCGCCGCCGGCAAACAGGAAGCCGGGGAGCCCTGCGGCTGCCGCAGCCGCGATATCGCTGTCGCGATCGCCGATGACGAAGCTGCCCTGATGCCGCACCGGCCAGTGCGCCATCAGGTCGTGGATCATGCCGGGCGACGGTTTGCGCCAGTGATGATCTTCCAGATAGCCCTCGATCGTGCCGTCCGGGTGATGCGGGCAGTATCTGATGTCGTCGATGCGCGCGCCCTGCGCCAGAAGCTCGGCGCACATCCAGTCGTGCAGCACGTTGAGCTCGGCCTCGGTGAAGAAGCCGCGCGCCACGCCGGACTGGTTGGTGAAGAAGAACACGAGATAGCCGGCGTCGTTGAGCCGGCGGATCGCCTTTGCCGCATTCGGCATCCAGCGGATGCGCTCCTTCGCGCCCATGTAGCCGTCGTCGTGGTTGACGACGCCGTCGCGGTCGAGGAAGGCGGCGGGCCGCAGCTCCCGGTTCATGGCGTTCCGCCCGCGGCGGCGAGCACGCGCTGCGTGATGTCGACGACCTCCGCCGCGGAGATGTCGCGCATGCAGCGATGATCGTTCATGGTGCAGACGGTGCGCTGACAGGGCTGGCAGGACAGCTTCGTCGTGGTCAGCACGGTCGCCGCCAGTCCGTTGAGCGGCGCCCACAGATATGGGCTGGTCGGGCCGAAGATGCCCATGGTCGGCGTGCCGATCGCAGCCGCGATATGCATCAGGCCGGAGTCGTTGGAGATCGCGACGCTGGCGGAGGCCATGGCCAGAATGCCGTTGCGCAGATCGTTGCCGGTGAGATCGCGCACCTTCGGCCCGCCGGCTGCGACGATTTCCTGCGCCAGCGCTTTCTCGCCGGGCCCGCCGATCACCCAGACATCGAAACCGCTGATCGGCGAGCAGGCGCGCCGCTTCGCCGTAATAGGTCCAGCGCTTGGAGGCGCCCATCGATCCCGGGGCGAGCGCAATGGCGCGGCCGCTGCCGAGCCCGTTCGCCTGCCGCCAGCGGGCGGCATCCTCCGGCGGTACGCGCAGTTGCGGCACCGGCCATTCCGGCGGCAACGGTGCGCCGTCGGGCAGCGCCAGTGCCGCGTTCTTGTCGATGAAGCGGGGCAGGGCCTTTTCGCCCCAGCGCCACTGGTTGATCAGGCCAAACCTGAACTCGCCGACGAAGCCGACCCGCTCGGGGATGCCGGCCAGCGCCGGCGCAATGGCGGCTTTCCAGGTGCGGGGCAGCACCAGCGCCGTGGCGTAGCCGCGCTGGCGCAGCTCCGCCGCCAGCGCCTGCTGCTTGCCGACCGCCAGCCGGCCGCGCGGCAGGTCGGCCAAAATGCCCTTCCGCACGCCGGGCATGTAGTCCACGAGGGGCGCGCAGAGGGAGGTGGTCAGCAGGTCCACCGGCCGGTTCGGCCAGCGCTCGTTGAGGACCCGCACCACCGTATGCCCGCGCACGAAATCGCCGATCCACATGTAGGGAACGATCAAAATCGGCCGGGTATCCGTCGGATCGGAATGAATTGAACTATATGTTCATAGTTTGGCGCGGGTCGGGGTCCGGCCCTGTCGGTAGCGGCTTGCACAGGCGAGGTAAAGCATTGGAAAAGCCGGTTCCGATCTTCACCACAGGGGACAAGTCAGGTTGCCCGCCGCGCGGGAGTGGGGCAAACCTGCCCTCGAATCATCAGGGCAGGGACAGGCATGTTGCTGGTGACCGGCGGCGCCGGTTTTATCGGGTCGAACGTCGTGGCCGCGTTGAACGACGCCGGGCGCAGCGATGTCGTGGTGTGCGACCTGCTCGGCCATGACGGCAAGTGGCGCAACCTCGCCAAGCGCCAGCTCGCCGACATCGTGCCGCCGGCGCAGCTGATGGACTGGCTCAAGGGCCGCAAGCTCGATGCGGTGATCCATCTCGGGGCCATCAGCGAGACCACGGCGACCGACGGCGATCTCGTGATCGAGACCAATTTTCGCTTCTCGATGCGCTTGCTCGACTGGTGCGCGGCCAACGGCGTGCCGTTCATCTACGCCTCCTCGGCCGCGACCTATGGCGACGGCGCGCAAGGCTTTGCCGACGATCCGTCGCCTGCGGCGCTGAAGCAGCTGCGGCCGATGAATCTCTACGGCTGGAGCAAGCATCTGTTCGATATGGCCGTGATCGACCGCGCGACACGCGGCGAGAGGTTGCCGCCGCAATGGGTGGGGTTGAAATTCTTCAACGTGTTCGGGCCCAACGAGTATCACAAGGGCACGATGATGAGCGTGCTGGCGCGTCGCTTTGCCGACATCAAGGCAGGCCGTCCGGTGCAGCTGTTCAAGTCGCACCGCGAGGGCATCGCCGACGGCGACCAGCGCCGCGATTTCATCTATGTCGACGACGTCGTGCGGGTGGTGATGTGGCTGTTGGCGACGCGGGGCGTTTCCGGCCTCTTCAACGTCGGAACCGGCGCGTCGCGCAGCTTCAAGGACATGATGCTGGCCGCCTACGCTGCGCTGGGTGCTTCGCCCAACATCCAGTATATCGACATGCCCGAGCAGATCCGCGGCAGCTACCAGTACTTTACCCAGAGCGAGGTCGATCGGTTGCGCAGCGCGGGCTATAATGGCGGCTTCACCAGGCTGGAAGATGCCGTCGATCTTTACGTAAAAGGGTTTCTCGATCGCGCCGATCGCTTCCGCTGAGCGGCGCAGGAGACGACGAGTACCGATGTTCGATTTCGACACCCTCGCGCAGGCCTTCGGCCGGCAGACCGTGCTCTGCATCGGCGACCTCATGGTCGACGAGTTCGTCTATGGCGAGGTGTCGCGGATTTCGCCGGAGGCGCCGGCGCCGGTCATCCGCGGCGCAGCGCAGCGAGACCAATATCGGCGGCGCCGGCAATGTCGCGCGCATCATCGCTTCGCTTGGCGGACAGTGCATCTTCACCGGCCTGATCGGCGAGGATGAGGTCGGCGTCAGGCTCGCGGTGACGCTGCAGCAGGAGCCCGGCATCGAAAGCGTGCTGGTGCACGACCCGGCGCGGCCGACCACGCGCAAGGTGCGCTTCGTCTCCGAGCATTTTTCCACCCACATGCTGCGCGCCGACTGGGAGCTGGCACAGCCGGCTTCCGGCGAGATCGAGCAGAAGCTGATCGACGCGGTGCTGCCGAACATCGCGCGCGCCGACATCGTGGTGCTGTCGGATTACGCCAAGGGCGTCCTGACGGCGCGGGTGATCCGTAACGTGATCGATGCCGCGAAGAAGCTCGGCAAGCGGGTGATCGTCGATCCCAAGAGTCCCAATCTGGCGATCTATCGCGGCGCGACCTTGCTCACGCCAAATCGCAAGGAATTTGCCGAGGCGACCCGCAGCCGCGCCGACGCCGATGCGAATATCGCGGAAGCCGCGCGCGATGCGATGGTTCTCGCCGATTGCGAGGCCATGCTGGTGAAGCAGAGCGAGCAAGGCATGACACTGGTGACGCGGCGTGGCGACTCCATCCATGTGCCGGCGCTGCCCGTGAAAGTGCGTGACGTCTCCGGCGCGGGCGATACGGTCTCGGCGGCGCTCGCGCTGGCGCTCGCGGCCGGCGCCGACTGGGAAGCTGCGCTGCGGGTTGCGAATGCGGCGGCGGCGGTTGCCGTCAGCAAGAAGGGCACCGCGACGGTGACGCAGGCCGAACTGCGGCGAAAGATCCTGCCGCATGCCTCGCTCGCGGCCGAAGAGAAGATCGCGCCGGCCGACGTGCTCGACGCCGCATCTCGCCGAATGGCGCGGGCAGGGGCTGCGCGTCGGCTTCACCAATGGCTGCTTCGACATCCTGCATCCCGGCCACGTCAAGGTGCTGACCGCGGCGCGCGCGCGCCTGCGACCGGCTGGTGGTCGGGCTCAACAGCGATGCCTCGGTGCGGCGGCTGAAGGGCGAGGATCGTCCGGTGCAGGACGAGCGGGCGCGCGCCGAAGTGCTGGCGGCGCTGGAGGCGGTGGATCTCGTCGTCATCTTCGAGGAAGACACGCCGATCCGCCTGATCGAGCAGGTCCGGCCGAGCGTGCTGGTCAAGGGCGGCGAGTACACGCGCGAGCAGGTGGTCGGCCACGAGTTCGTCGAGGCTCATGGCGGCGAGGTGATGCTGGTCGACATCCTCGAGGGCCACAGCACGACCTCGCTGGTGAAGCGCGCACGCGAGGGGCGGGCATGAGCATCGCGGCGGCCGCACCGGCATCGCCGCTCGCGGAATGGTGGCGATGGTTGCGCAATCCCGCCTTCTGGATGCCGGTGGCCGACACGTTTGCCGTGCTGACGGCGGCCTCGCTGCCGTGGTCGACGTCGCTGGTCGGCATCTTCAGCGCGTGCTGGCTCGGCTCGGCGGCGCTGATCGTCGATTATCCCGCCTACTTCCGCTCGCTGAAGCAGCCGGCCTGCGCGCTGCCGCTGGCGTTGTTCGCGCTCGCCGCGGTGGGCATGCTGTGGTCGCAGGCGTCCTGGGACGCGCGGTTCCATGCCGCTCGGCCCCGCCATCAAGTTCCTGTTCCTGCCGGGACTGTTCCACTACTTCGCGCGCTCGACCCGCGGCATGTGGGTGTTCGTCGCCTTCCTCGTTTCCTGTATCGTGCTGATGGCGGTGTCCTGGCTGGTGCTGCTCGACCCCGACGTCGCGCTGAAGCAGGACAATCCCAATCGCGGCATCTTCGTCAAGAACTACATCAACCAGAGCCAGGAATTCGCGCTCTGCGCCGTCGCGCTGGCCTATCCGATCTTCACGCTGTTGCGCGACGGGAAGATATGGCAGGCCGTGCTGCTCTGTGCGGTCGTGGTCGGCCTGCTCGCCAACATGACCTTCGTCATCGTCTCGCGCACCGCCCTCGTGACGATGCCGGTGATGCTGGCGGTGTTCGCGGCGCTGTATCTGCGATGGCGAACCAGCCTGATGATCCTCGTCGCGGTCGTCGCGCTGGCGGACCTGTCATGGACCGCGTCATCCCAGTTGCGCACGACCATCGACAGTTTTGTGCAGGAGTATCGCCTCTACAAGAACACCAACGCGCCCACGTCGGTCGGACTGCGGCTGGAATTCTGGAAAAAGTCCATGCACTTCATCGCGGAAGCGCCGCTCGCCGGCCACGGCACCGGCTCGACGCGCAGGCTGTTCGAGCGCGCGGCGGTCGGCACCGACGAACTGGCCTCCGGCAATGTCGTCGGCAATCCGCATAACCAGACCCTCTATGTCGCGGTGCAATGGGGTGCCATCGGCGTCGCCGTGCTGTGGGCGATGTGGCTATCCCATCTGCTGCTGTTCCGCGGCGAGGGCCTGGTGGTCTGGATCGGACTGTTGGTCGTCGTTCAGAACATCTTCACCTCGCTGTTCAATTCGCATCTGTTCGATTTCCATGAAGGCTGGATGTACGTATGGGGGGTGGGCGTCGCCGGCGGAATGGCGCTGCGCGCGCGCGCGCAGGCCGGTGCGCTGGACCCGTGGCGCTGGCAAGCGGTGCCGGGATGGGGTATGAGCGGCCACGCAGCGACCCCGCCAAGAGACGACCCGGCCAGCCCGATGATGCGCCTGAAGAATTTGACCCTGCGCAACGCGCTGATCGCCACGCATGACGCGCTGGCGACGGCCGCGGCGCTGTTTGTCAGCTTCTTCCTGCGCTTCGACGGCGACATGTTCTGGGACCGCGTGCCGCTGCTGCTGCACATCGCGCCCTATTTCATCGCCTTCAGCGTTGCGGTCGCCTACGTCTTCAAGCTGACGACCACGAAGTGGCGGTTCATCTCGTTGCCGGATGCGCTCAATATCGTGCGCGTCGCCACCGTGCTGACGCTGGCGCTGGTGGTGCTGGACTATCTGATCGTCGCGCCCGGCAGCGGCGGCACCTTCTTCCTCGGCCGCATCACCATCGTCCTGTACTGGTTTCTGCAGATCCTGTTCCTGAGCGCGGCGCGCTTTGCCTATCGCTACTTCCGCTACACGCGGGTGCGCCGCCACGCCAGGACCGAGGGCGCCTCGCCGGCGCTGCTGATCGGCCGTGCGGCCGACGCCGAGGTGATGCTGCGCGGAATCGAAAGCGGCGCGGTCAAGCAGGTCTGGCCGGTCGGCATCCTGTCGCCGTCGCCGTCGGACCGCGGCCAAACCATCCGCGATGTTCCCGTGCTCGGCGGCATCGACGACGTCGAGGACGTCATCCGCGACTATGAGCAGCGCGGCAAGCCGATCGCGCGGGTGGTGATGACGCCATCGGCCTTCGAACCGGAGGCGCGGCCCGAGGCGGTGCTGATGCGGGCAAAGCGGCTGGGACTGATCGTCAGCCGCCTGCCGTCGCTGGAGAGCGGCGACTGCGCCCCGCCTGACCGCGGTTGCGGTGGAGGACTTGCTGCTGCGGCCGAGCGAGAAGATCGACTATGCCAGGCTCGAGGCGCTGGTGAAGGGCAAGGCCGTCGTCGTCACCGGCGGCGGCGGCTCGATCGGTTCGGAGATTTGCGACCGCGTCGCGACCTTCGGCGCGGCGCGGCTGCTCGTCATCGAGAATTCGGAGCCGGCGCTCTATGCCGTCACCGAAGCGCTGGCCGCGCACGCCACCAAGGCCACCATCGAGGGCCGCATTGCCGACATCCGCGACCGCGAACGCATCATGCGGCTGATAAGCGAATTCAAGCCCGACATCGTGTTCCACGCCGCGGCGCTGAAGCATGTCCCGATCCTCGAGCGCGACTGGAGCGAGGGCGTCAAGACCAACATCTTCGGATCGGTCAACGTCGCCGACGCCGCACGCGCGGCCGGCGCGGAAGCCATGGTGATGATCTCGACCGACAAGGCGATCGAGCCGGTGTCGATGCTGGGGCTCACCAAGCGCTTTGCGGAGATGTACTGCCAGGCGCTGGACCGCGACCTCGCGGCCGAGGCCGTGGGGCGGTCGCGCATGCGCCTGATCTCGGTGCGCTTCGGCAATGTGCTGGCCTCGAACGGCTCCGTGGTGCCCAAATTCAAGGCGCAGATCGAGGCGGGCGGGCCGGTGACGGTCACCCATCCCGACATGGTCCGCTACTTCATGACCATTCGCGAGGCCTGCGACCTCGTGATCACGGCGGCGACGCATGCGCTCGCGTCGGTGCGGCCGGATGTCTCGATCTACGTGCTCAACATGGGGCAACCGGTGAAGATCGTCGATCTCGCCGAGCGCATGATCCGTCTCTCCGGCCTCGAGCCCGGCCTCGACATCGAGATCGCCTTCACCGGCATACGGCCGGGCGAGCGGCTCAACGAGATCCTGTTCGCCAGCGAAGAGCCGACGGTCGAGATCGGCCTCGCCGGCGTCATGGCCGCCCGGCCCAACGAGCCGCCGATGGCGACGTTGCGCAAATGGCTGACGGCGCTGGAGGAGGCGATCGCCAAGGACGACCGCGCCACCATCAAGGACGTGCTGAAGGAAGCCGTGCCGGAATTCGGTGCGACGCAGCCGGGCGAGGAAGCCTCGGCGACGGCGGTGCTGTCAAAGGCCTGATCGCCGGAAGCGCGGCGCGGCCCTTCGGGTCCGTATCATGCCCTGATCTGAAAGATCCGCCGCGCAAAGCGCAGGAAGAACGCCGCATCGATCGGCGGCGCATTGAGATGCTCGCGGCGCGAGCGCAGGCACTCGAAATTGCCGCGAATGGTCACGCCGGCGCCGCGCGTCGAGATGCCGCCGATCTGGAAGTCGACGAACACGCGCGGCAGGTAGCGGACGCGGAAATCATGCAGCGCCAGCGCGCGCAGCATGTAGTCGTAGTCGGCCGTGGTGATGTAGCTGAGATCATAATCGCCGACGGTCTCGGCGACGTGCCTGCGCATGTAGAAAGACGGGTGCGGCGGCACCCAGCCGAGCTGGAACGAGTAGCGGCGAAACGTTCCGCCGTGCCAGACCCGCGTGCGCCGCTTGGTGCGATGATCGGTCACCATGTCGATATCGCCATAGACGATGTCGGCATCGGCAAGGCCGGCGGCGATGTCGGAGAGCACGGCGTCATCGTGGAAGGTGTCGTCGGAATTCAGGAAGCCGACGGCGTCGCCGGTAAAGCGGTGAAAACCCTTGTTCATGGCGTCGTAGACGCCCTTGTCCGGCTCGGAGAGGACGCTGATCTCAGGCGAAGCGAAAGACTCGACGATCTTCAGCGTGCCGTCGCGGGAGGCGCCGTCGACGACGAGCATTTCCTTGTCGGGATGCTTCTGCTTGAGGAAGGATTCGATGGTGAAGCCGATCGTCGCCTCGGAATTGAAGCTCGCTGTGACGACACTGATCTTCATCGATCTCTCGCTAGGGCCCTCAAGTATCGTAAACGGACGATTTGCGCGGTTTGGTGGTGTCGCTGTGGACTTTATTCCGGCACCGTGATCGGGGTCGAACCCTTGGCGGCTTTCTCCGCACTGAATATCCATACCAGCCCGCCGAACGCGCCGACAAGGAAGGATACCGCGCCGAACAGCAGCGACACGTTCACGCCTTCATTGGCGAGCAGCCCGGCATAGCCGAATGCCAGCCCCATGGTGGCCTCGCGGACGCCCCAGCCGGCGATCGAGATCGGCATCATGGTGATCAGCATGACCGGCGGGACGAGCTGGAACACCTGCCCGAACAGCACGGGGGCGGCGATCGAGCGCACCACGCACCAGGCGATCACGACGGTGAGCACGTGAACCAGTAGCGAGAGCACGGCGATCTTGGGGCCGCGGCTGCGGCTGAAGATCACGCGGTTGGCGATCACCGAGCAGGCATGGATGTGGTGGGTGGCCCACCAGCGCCTTAGCCAGGGCCATGGCAGCCAGCCGAGCGCGAGAAAGCCGAGGCCGCCGGCGAGCGCGGCAAAGTCGACGAACAACAGCGCCGAACGGCCGTTGGCATCCGATATCAACCGGTAGCTCCAGGGCAGGCTCGCGACGATCACGATGGCCAGCGCAATCAGTCCGATCGCACGATCGACGAAGATGGAATAGGTCGCCGCGCGCCAGCCGGCGCCGGCGCGCGCGACCAGCCAGAGCCGCACCGCGTCGCCGCCGATCGAGGAGGGCAGGGTCTGGTTGAAGAACGCGCCGATCAGATTGTAGCGGCCCGCCTGGGTCAGGCCGAGCGGCGCGCCGCATTCGGCGCTGACCTCGCGCCAGCGCAGCACGCCGAGGAAGATCTGCAGGAAGGTCGCCGCGATGGCAAAGCCGATCCAGCCCACGCTCGCCACATTGAAGCGCGAGGCGAGGTCGTGAAAATCGACCTTGCGCAACGCCAGATACAGCAGCGCCGCGGAAACCAGCACTTTCAGCGTTGAGATCAATATCCGGCGCATCGCGGCAAGCTGGTCGGTCTGAGGAGGTTAACGAAGCGGATCGCGGCGAAGCGCGCGGGCCTCGAGATTGCCCGCCTTGGTATGGTTTCGTAACCGTTCTGGCAATAGGCGGAACAGGACTATTGCGGCCCCCTCGGGGCGGCGGGTAAAGAGGCCCCTGAGCTGGCGGTAGCGGATTTCGAGGGGCCGATGAACGGGCAAATCATCCCACTGATCATGTGCGGCGGCGCCGGAACGCGGCTGTGGCCTGCCTCGCGCGAGGTTCGCCCGAAGCAGTTCCTGCCGCTGTTCGGCACGCGCTCGACCTTCCAGGAGACGCTGCTCCGGGTGTCGGACGCCGCACTGTTCGAACGGCCGATCGTGATCACCAATGCCGCCTACCGCTTCATGGTGCTGGAACAGCTGGCCGAGATCGGCCTCGAGGCCGACATCCTGCTGGAGCCGGTGCGGCGCGATTCCGGCCCGGCGATCGCCACCGGCGCCGCGTTCGCACTGACCCGCGGCGGCGATGCCGTGGTGCTGGCGCTGGCGGCCGATCACGTGGTGCGTGACAATGCGGCGTTCGTCGCCGCCTGCCGCGAAGGCCTGGTGGCCGCGTCGGCCGGCAACATCGTCACCTTCGGCGTCAAGCCGGAGCGCGCGGCGACCGAATACGGCTACATCAAGCCGGGCAAGAAGATTGCGGGCGAGGTTCTCGCCGTCGAGAAATTCGTCGAGAAGCCGGATCCCGCGACTGCCGCCGACTACGTCAAGTCGGGCTACCTCTGGAACAGCGGCAACTTCATGTTCCGCGCCAGCGTCCTGCTCGACGAGTATCGCAGGGTCGATGCCGGCAGCGTCGGCGAGGTGAGCGAAGGCGGTGGCGAAGGCCGGACGCGATCTCGGCTTCGTCACGCTCGATGCGGAATCCTTCGGCAAGGCGCGCGCGATTTCGATCGACTATGCCGTGATGGAGAAGACCTCGCGCGCCGCGGTGGTGCCGGTTTCCTGCGGCTGGTCCGATGTCGGCTCGTGGCACGCGGTATGGGAACTGTCGGACAAGGACGGCCAGGGCAACGCCGCGCAGGGCGCTGCCGTGTTCGAGGATTCGCGCAACTGCAACGTCTCCACCGACCGCGCGCTGGTCGCGCTCGAAGGCGTCGACGATCTCGTGGTCATCGCCACGCAGGACGCGGTGCTGGTCTCGCGCCAGAAGGATGCGAACGGATTGAAGCGGCTGGTCGCGAAGCTGAAGAGCGTCGCGCCGCAGGTGACGGAAGACCACATCAGGGTGCACCGGCCCTGGGGCTCGTACCAGTCGGTCGACAACGGCGATCGCCACCAGGTCAAGCGCATCATCGTCAAGCCGGGCGGGCGGCTGTCGCTGCAGAAGCACCATCACCGCGCCGAGCACTGGATCGTGGTGCGCGGCACCGCGCAGGTGACGGTGAACGAACTGGTCAAGACCGTGCACGAGAACGAGTCGATCTATATTCCGATCGGCGCGGTGCACCGGCTGGAAAACCCCGGCAAGATCCAGCTCGAGCTGATCGAGGTCCAGACCGGCAGCTATTTCGGCGAGGACGACATCATCCGCATCGAGGACGATTACCGGCGGACCTGAGCTGTCGGCTGCTAACCGGGCGAGGCGGCATCCAGGCTTCGTTCAAAGACGAATTCGGCACAGCCGGATCCGAACAGCCCGAGCGTCTTCGGCAGGGGAAACGAACGCAGCTCGGTGAATCCGAGCGCCGAAATGCGCGCGACGCAGCTCGCTTGCCCCGGCTGTTTCATAGGGGTAGCCGCCCAACCAATCATGGGCATCGTGGGAGAAATGCATCCCGCGCAATTCAAAATAGTTGCGGACATACGCGACCGGATTCTCCCAACGCAGGCCTTGCCTTGCCAGCAAGGCCGCCATGAAAAGCTGCCTCACCAGCCATTGCACCGGCCGCGGCGCGTGCGACGTAGAATCTCTTTTCCGCTTTCCAGAGCGGATCGCAGGTCGTGGCGGCATATATCGCGATCGCGAAACGGCCGCCGGGCTGGACCAGCGCCGCCGCCCGTTCGATCGCTCGCCACATGTCGCCGGTGTGATGCAGCACGCCCCAGGAATAGACGACGTCGAACTGTCCGAGCACCGCTGCCGTCGCGTCGAAGATCGAGACGACCTGTACGGTCCATCGTCGAGTCCGGCGCGAGCTCGGTGAGCAATCCGCCGGGTCGTGCTGACGGAATTCTCGTCGAGGTCGATCGCGGTCACCGATCCCGCGCCGAGCGTGAGCGCAGCCAGCGAATGCAGGCCGGAACCGCAGCCGATATCCAGGAAGGTCTTTCCCGCCAAGCCGTCGGGCAACAGCTTCTTCACACCCTCGACCGCGAATCGATCCGCTTTTGGTCGATCTTCTGGAGTACTTCTTCCAGTTTTCCCCGAATTCGAAATGCGTTTCGCGTTCGGTCAAACTCATCGCATCACTCCATTGCAGGCTGCAGGGGAGCCCGGCGTCCCAATCCGGCTTGGTCTAGCAGGTGCGGTCCGATGCATGTCAACACGAAAGATGGCCGGGTCGTGATGCAGGCGAGGGAACCTGAAGAGCGCCCTCTCAGGCTTTTCCAGTGTCGTGTATGGCGCCCGACATATTTCACGAGGATGGTTTTGCGGTCAAGAACACAAGCCGAGCCAGCTTGTACGCCATCAATTGGCGAACTCATCTCGGAAGCAACCCCGGGTTTTTGCTTCGACTGACAATCCAGTCAGCCTCGATGTGGTTGTGGCTTTGAGAGATAAATGGTAGAATTCTCCCAGACCGTCGTCGCACATGAGTTTGACAATTTCTCCAGAGCCGCAGCCGCAGTCCAACACATTGAAGGGCGGTTGCCCGGTTTATAGCCCCACGACTGGCAGGGTCTACGCAGTGGTCCATTATCTTGCGGCAGGCTTCCTCAATGGATATAAAGTGGTTGTTGTGTTCTACCTTGTTCTGTTTTTGCGACCAGAACTTTTCGCGCCGGGTGCCGCTATAGCGATGGCTCAAACATTTTTCATTATTTTGGTAGCGGTCGCCGCCATTTTCTTTATTTGGAGGAAGAAGATTGATCCGCTGGCGCTGGCCTTCGGCTCGAGCATCATCTATTTCACGCCCGGATTATTTGGAGTCGCGCAGTTTTCGTTTGGCCAAGGGCTCGAAAGCTACTCGGAAGCGATCGTTCCGGGAGCTTATGCAGCGATGGCGCTGGTCTTCATTGCCCTGACGGGGGTCAGCATTGGTGGCCGATCGCGTTCCGGTTGCGCCCGCGATTCTCGCTCGGATTGGAATCAAGAATTCCGACGGTCTTTATAATTTTTGCGATACTGTTCGGCGCTGTCTCGGTTTACGACACGGGCGTCTATTGTCTGTCTTCGGGACGAAATTCATCGTCTTGAGCAAGATCGACACCTGGTATTATCTCGCTTCAATTTCCATACCGTTCGCTGTTGCGACTGCTTATTCGCAGCGCCAGTGGCCGCTCGTCGCGATCGGGACACTAGGTTTGTTCGCCGAATTATTTGCCGGATTTCGCACGGGGATCGCCATCACGTTCCTTGCGTGCGCGATGTTGATGGAGGACTGGATCCATCATGGATGGCGAAAGGCTGTCGCGTTCGCGGCGATCATACTGGTTGGCGGGGCTGCATTATTTATGGTCAAGCATCTGATCGTGCCGTTGAAGTACGGGACGGCGTCGTACTGCGATGCTCAACTCGCTGCGGATGCAAAGTCAGGCGCGTCGAGCCCGACGGCCCGAGCAAACCAGTCAGGGGGAAGCCTCGCCGCCGCCGGAGCGGCAGCGAACCGGTCGCAACTTTCCATGGCTGAAAATCTGAAACTTACCGCGATCAGCCTTTCGCGTTCAAAGTTCTATTTTTCGGCGTTCGTGGCTCAATCAGAAGCATTCGTCATCCAATCGACGCTGAACGAGGTTGTGAGACGAGATTTTCACACGGATGCTTACTACCTGATTGGACAAGTTTTGGCCGGGATGCCCTTGGGCGCCAGCGTGTTCGAAATCGACAGGACGAAGGTGAAATACGTTCAACACAATGGTGCAGCCTGCCCTGTTCCCGAAAGTCACACTCGGCATGGCAAATAATCCATGGGCGCAAGCCTACGCGGCCGGGGGCCAATGGATGGTCGCTGTGTTTGCACTTGGCTACGCAGCTATCGTGGCAATGTTGGGCCTGCTTGTTCGGAAAACGGACGGTTCACTGAGGGCCGCTTTCGCGGTGATCGGCGTCTGGATAGCTTTTTACTCCCACCGGAATGATCTTTTCATTGAGGCAATACTCATTAAACATGTGGTTTATCTGTGTGGAGCGGCGATGTTGTTGGCGTGGCTATACGACCGCGCGGCGGCCGCGACTAAAACCGCCAGTCGGTCAACAACTCGGTGTGATCGAGCATTGGCTCCTTAATCGAAACCACTATGATTCGCCCGCGTTCGGCGCCGCGAAGGACCCTGAACGGGACATCGGGCTCGTCGAGTTGCATGGGCGCAGAAGCGTATGGTATGGGTCGAGCATGCTCAGGAGCTTTGTGAAATCCTCAATAGTGCGGAGCCTCGTTCGGAGGTTTGATACTGCCTTTTCGGCTGGTAAGCAGTTCGGCGATGTCAAGGCGATCGACATGATCGCCGATACCGTGCTGCGCCTTTCGACCGAGCGAGGATTTGATGATGCGCAGCGATATGAGTTGTTCTACACCATCGGCAGGAAGTTGCAGCCCGATTTCCCTATCAATGACCGCGGTCGCTATCTGCTGGCGGACAAGGAGTTTCGCAGATACTTCGAAAGGCTTGTTGGTTCCGGCAACTGGAAGAGTTTCGAGCGCAAATGGAATGTCGAACAAATGCTGCGGTTAATTCCTCCTGTGGAGGGGGATCTTGCCGAGTGTGGCGTTTTCGAAGGCGCAACCGCGTATCGACTTTGCCGCTTTGCAACGGATCATGGACGCAAGGTCCATCTGTTCAACTCTTTCCAGGGTTTGAGCTCCCCACAGAAGAACGACGGGACCTTTTGGACCGTCGGGCACCTTTCGGCCTCGGAGGCTAAGGTTCTCGCCAATCTACAGGAGTTCGATTGTTTCGAAACCTTTCCTGGCTGGATTCCCGAAGGGTTTGCGAAGGTGAAGGATCGAAAGTATGCGTTCGTCCACATTGACGTGGATCTGGAGCAGCCGACCTTCGACAGCCTTGCTTTTTTTTACCCGCGCCTGTCGGCGGGGGGCGTAATCATACTGGATGATCACGGCTATGATACCTGTCCGGGGGCGCGCAAGGCCGCGCTGGATTTCATGGCCGACAAGCCCGAGCCCGTGATCGACTTGTCCACGGGCCAGGGATTGATCATCAAAACCTAACGCGCCACGCCCGGGCGCCGCGAAAAGAACCATGTATGCGAGCGGGTCACTATCAAGAGTGAGGAGGTAACGGCGGCGTATAGCCCACTTCGCAGGATGAGGTTGACGGCGGCAGGCAAGTCATGGGCCTGAACATTGCACCACCGCTCTGCGGCTACCGCGGGAATCAGGATCAGTCCGATCCGCAAGGATGCCATCGCGATATCCACAAGAACCGGCAGGGTGGATATTCGCCCCTTTAACCAGAATAGCCAGAAGCAGCAGGCGGTCAGGAAGCTTCCTGCCGAGGCGCTGACGACAATGTTGAGGCTGTCGTTATATGCACCGAGCCAGGTGATGGCCCACGTGCTTGCGAAAAGAACGACGCCGCTTGCGAAGATGCTGCTGGCGTCCCGCACGGCCTGGCAGAACTTGGCAATGAATGTACCCAAGGCGAAGGGAAACAGCGACAGGCTGAGCAGGGCCCACATATGGCTTACCAACTCGGTTTGAGCCGCGTCGAAGACGCCCCGCTGGAACAAGAGTTTTGTCGCGGTCTCGCCCATCAAGATAATGCCAGGGGTAACAATGGCGATAATCAGAACCGTGAAGCGGGCCAGTCGTCTGAAAAGAATCTCTATTTCAGCCGTTTCGCCGCGCGACCACAGCCCGGCGAAGTGAGGCAGCAGGACGGTGCCAAGGCCTATGACCAATACCTGCGCCAGCGCGCCGTGCAGACGGGCAGCATAACCGTAAGCCGCGACCACTCCTTCGCCAAGTTGGGCCAGGCGAAACTGCACGATTGCGGCCGCTGAGTTGGCGAGCATCATCGCCGGCAACAGTGGCAAGCCGAGCATAAGTGTGGTGCGGACTTCCGACTGGGCCGGGCTGCTCGCAACCAGAAAGCTGAGGCGCAGTCTTGAAATGGCGACAATGACCACAAAGCATTGGGTGATGCTGCCGAGCAGCAACGTCCAGACCAGCGCGGACAAGTCGAGTGAGACCAGAGCAGCAGGCCGGTCACCGAGACAAGCGCGTTGACGAGCGGCGCAGCGGCGGCGGCGAAGAAGCGCCCGTGGCTATTGAGGATGAACGCGATAAAGTCACCAAAGATTATCGGGATCAGGATCAATCCCGAGAGCCGCAGCGCCGCCGCCGCCGACGCGACCATCGAGGTCTGGCCTGCCGGCATGAACAGACCCATGATCGGTCCGGGAAACAGGAAGCACAGCCCGGCGAGCAGCAGAGCGCAGCCGAGAATCAGGGCAAGCATGCGGACCCGATATGCGGCCGCCAGATCCAACTGTCCGGAGGTGAGGAGGGCTGTATAGCGTCCGACAAAGCTCATCTGCAGCCAGGATCCAATCACGGTCGAGATGAAGGTCGGCGCGATCAGCCCGAGATTATAGGCATCGACATCGGGCGAGGTGCCAAGCGTAGCTGCGATGATCGCCGTTCGCAGGAATGCCGCGATCTGGACCGCGATTCCGAGCAGTACCACGATGCGGGTAGATCGGAGCATTTTTCGCCCTTCGGTCCGCGGCTAACGGTGGCTTTTCAATGTTTCGCCGAACGACAAGAGCATCATTTGATGGCGTCGGGGTTGGCGCGCACGAACAGAAATTCCGTACAGGCTTCGCCGGTCGAGATGTTCGAGAGCGTGAAGCCGTGTTTCGCCTTCATGGTAGCGATGACTTGCTGGTCGTCAGCGTACTCCATCGGCCATCCCCCGAGCCAATCCCGCACGTCGGTCATGTAGCTCATGCCCCGTTGCCTCCTCTTGTCGTAAATTTGCTTGATCAACCGAGGCAAGCGTAGCGGGTTCCGATCCAGGCCAAAGCGCCACAAATACCAGATTTCCATTCGACGCTTGCACGGGCGCTCGCGGCATTGTACCTTCTCTTGACAGCCAGCCAGAATTCGGCCGATGGCGAGACCACATTAGAAGAATAGAGTGCGATAAAAAATTGTCCGTTTGGTCCGACCCTGCCGGCGGCATTGTCAATGGCCTTCCACATGGCGCCGGTATGGTGGAGAACGCCCCAGGAGTAAACGATGTCCCACAGTCCCAAACCTTCAAGATAGCCAACATCCAGGACATCGCCTCGCTCTACCTTCCAATTCGGAGGTGCGCCAGCCAGGGACCTCAGACGCTCCGTAGTCTGCACGGACGTTTCGTCGTAGTCGAACGAGTGGACAAGAGCGGCCCCGGCATCATACGCGGCCATCGAATGCAAGCCGCTGCCACTACCGATATCGAGAAAGGTCAGATTTCCGCAGATCTCGCCGTTTCAGGAAATCCAGCAGTCGGCGCTTTGCAATGTCGCGTCTCTCGGGAGAAAAATGGGCATCGACAAATGAAGCCCAATTCTTCCCAAATTCGTACCGGCTAGACATGAGAGGCTCCTGACGCAGATGCCGTCTTTGAGCGAACGACTGAGCATTGGAGGACATCGGGGCAAAGAGCAGCGGTAACAGGGACACAAGTCGCACGTCAATCCGCTTGAGTCCGCGTCTCCGGCTCCGGACAATGCGTATCCTATGGCTCGTCGCACATGGTTGGCGTCACGCCTTTGGCGCGGCCGGCCTTGCGACCTTGCAAATGGACGTTCGAACTCTTAGGGGTAGGCGGCTTTGCGTCGCCGCCGGTCCGGGCCGCCTAGCGGCCGCCTTCGTGTCGGGTTGGAAATTTTCATGGCCTTGATGAGCCGTCAAGATGTCAGGATCGCAATCGTTGGGCTCGGCTATGTCGGCTTGCCGCTCGCGGTCTATATGGCACGGCATTTTCCGGTGCTCGGGTTCGACGTCGATCCGGGCGGATCGCGGAACTGCAGTGCGGGGCACGATCGCACCCGCGAGGTGACCGCGGCGGAATTCGCCGCCGCCAGGCAGCATCAGCTTCTCGCGCGGATCCGGAGGCGCTCAAGCAGGCCAATTTTTTCATCGTGACCGTGCCGACGCCGATCAATCAGGCGCTGCAGCCGGACCTGAGCATGCTCGAGAAGGCATCCGCGACCGTCGGCAGCGCGCTCGAGCAAGGGCGACGTCGTCGTCTACGAAATCGACGGTCTATCCCGGCGTCACCGAGGACCGCTGCGTTCCGATCCTGGCAAGCGTTTCGGGGCTGGTCTTCAACAGGATTTCTTCGCCGGCTATTCGCCCGAGCGCATCAATCCCGGCGATCACGGCCATCGTCTGCCGGAGATCATCAAGGTGACGTCGGGCTCGACGCCGAAGTCGCTGAACTGGTCAATCAGGTCTATGCCCGCGTCGTCACCGCCGGAACGCACAAGGCCAGTTCGATCCGCGTTGCCGAGGCCTCCAAGGTGATCGAGAACATCCAGCGCGACGTCAATATCGCGCTCGTCAACGAACTCGCGCAGCTGTTCAAGCTGATGGGCCTCGAGACCCGCGAGATTCTGGCGGCCGCCGGAACCAAATGGAATTTCCACGGCTATGTGCCCGGGCTGGTCGGCGGCCACTGCATCGGGGTCGATCCCTATTATCTCACCCACAAGGCGCAGTCGGTCGGGTTTCATCCCGAGATGATTCTCGCCGGCCGCCGCATCAATGACGGCATGGCCGCAATGGGTCGCGCTCGACGTCGTCAAGCTGATGCTGCGCCACAAGCTGCGAGATCGGACGGGCGCGCATCCTGGTGATGGGACTGACGTTCAAGGAGAACTGCCCCGACATCCGCAACACCAAGGTCGTCGACCTGGTGCGGGAGCTCCGCTCGCTGGTCGGCGAGGTCAGCGGTTTACGATCCGCTCGCCGATCCCGCCGAAATCCGCAAGGAATACGACATCGAATTCGGTCGACACGATTCCGCAAGGGCCGCTTCGAACGCGATCGTCCTCGCGGTGCGCCACGATCAGATCAGCGCGCTCGGCGCCGAGCCGCCTGCGCGCGATGCTCGCGTCCGGGCGGCGTGCTCTACGACCTCAAGCAGGTGTTGCCGATCGCGGCAAGCGACGCCCGGCTGTGAGGATCATGGCCCGGTCGGGAGGCTGATGGCATGAAAGTTCTGGTAACCGGCGTCGCGGGTTTCATCGGCTCGCAGACCGCGCGGACTTGCTCGCCCGCGGCGACGAGGTTATCGGCATCGACAATCTCAACGACTATTACGACGTCAATCTCAAGCATGCCCGCCTGGCGCGGCTGCAGGGCAGCAACAATTTCCATTTCGTCAAGGCCGACCTTGCCGACCGCGCGGAAATCGAGCGGGTGTTCGCCGAGCACAAGCCCGAGCGCGTCGATCAATCTGGCCGCGCAGGCCGGCGTGCGCTACGCTTCGAGAACCCGCACTCCTATGTCAATTCAAACCTCGTCGGCTTCCTGCACATCCTGGAGGGCTGCCGTCACCACGGCGTCGAGCATCTGGTCTATGCGTCATCGAGCTCGGTCTACGGCGCCAACACCAGGATGCCGTTCAGCATCCACGACAATGTCGATCATCCGCTGAGCCTCTATGCCGCGACCAAGAAGGCCAACGAACTGATGGCGCATTCCTATTCCCATCTCTATCGGCTGCCGGTCACGGGTCTGCGGTTCTTCACCGTCTACGGCCCGTGGGGCCGGCCCGACATGTCGCTTTTCCTGTTCACCAAGAAGATCATCGACGGCGAGCCGATCGACGTCTTCAATTACGGCCAGCATGCGCGCGATTTCACCTACATCGACGATATCGTCGAGGGCGTGGTGCGGACGCTGGACAAGATCGCGACGCCAAATCCGGACTGGAACGGCGACCGAGCCGGATCCGGCAACGTCGGCGGCGCCCTATCGGCTCTACAACATCGGCAACAACCAGCCGGTCGAGCTGATGTATTTTATCGAATGCATTGAGAAGGCGGTCGGCAAGAAGGCGCATCAAGAACATGCTGCCGCTGCAGCCCGGCGACGTGCCGACGCACCTTTGCCGATGTCGACGCCTCGTGGCCGATATCGGCTTTCAGCCGAAGACGCCGATCGAAGAGGGCGTTCAGCGCTTCGTCGATTGGTATAGGGATTTTTATCGCGTCGCGTGACGCTTGCGGAGATCCGCGTGACGGGCCGCCGTTCGACAGACAGGACGCTCCGTGAGTTCAGCCTCTCGCCGAACAGGCATCCGCGAAGGCCGAGGCTGCCCGCGGCGCAAGCTGCTGTTTCTCGTCACGGAGGACTGGTATTTCGTTTCGCACCGGCTCGAACTCGCCGTCGCGGCGCGCCAGGCTGGTTATGACGTGGTGGTGGCCACGCGCGTCGACCGGCACGGCGAGCGCATCACCGATGCCGGCCTCACGCTCTGTCCCGATTGCTTTCAACCGCGGCGGACTCAATCCGCTGGAGGAGTTCCGCACGCTGATCAACATTGTCCGGATCTATCGCCGGCAGGCTCCCGACATCGTCCATCACGTCGCGCTCAAGCCCGTCATGTATGGATCGCTGCTGGCGCGGATGTTGGGATCAGGGGGATCGTCAACGCGCTCGGCGGACTCGGCTACGTGTTTTCGTCGACCGGCCTGCGCGCGAAAATGTTGCGCTGGATCGTCAAGCCCGCGCTCAAATTTGCGCTGGGCCGAGCGAACAGCTCGCCTGATCGTTCAGAACCGTGACGATCGGGACAGGGTCGTCGACGACGGATTGGCAGAGTGCCGGGTCGGTCACGGCTGATCCGCGGGGCGGCGTCGATCCCGGCGCCTATCGCCAGGTCAGGGCAGCGAGCGAGATGCGCCGCTGGTTATCCTGCCGGCCCGGTTGTCTGCGGGAAAAAGGCGTCGGTGAATTCGTGGAAGCGGCGCGGCTGTTGCGTCGCGAACGGCATCAGGGCGCGTTTTGCTTGGTTGGGAAGCCCGATTTGGCAAATCCGAACAGCGTCATCCAGTCCGGAAATCGACGCCTGGGTCTCCGAGGGCGTCGTCGAATATTGGGGCTGGCGGGACGATATGCCGGGCGTGTATGCGCAGGCGCAGATCGTCTGTCTGCCGACCTATTACGGCGAGGGACTTCCGAAATCCCTGCTCGAGGCGGCCGCCAGCGGCTGCGGGATCGTAGCCACCGACATTCCTGGCTGCCGGGAGATCGTGCAGCATGGAGTGACGGGCTGGCTGGTTCCGCCCGCAGGATCCCGAGCTCTTGCCAGTGCCCTGCAGCAGGCGATCGAGCAGCCCGACCTGCGCGAACAATACGGTGCTGCCGCGCGAGCCCTGATAGCCGCGCGATTTTTCGATGGATCGCGTCACTGGGGAAGTTATTGCGATATACGATAAGCTGATGGTCATGGCCTCGAGCCGGACAGAAAGTTGAACTCGACGGTCTGCTTCGTGTAAAGCTCCGCGGTGAGGGTACGCGGCTGCGGTCGATTGACGCCTTGACCGCGGAATTGTCGCTAAGTCGCTGTCATGCACGCGCCCCGCCGAGTGGTCGACGTTGATAAAGAGGACAGATGGCGAGCAAACCAAGCAGCGGACGGATCCTTTTTGTTATCGGCTCACTGGCAGTCGGCGGCGCCGAAAGTCAGCTTGCAATGCTTGCTGAGCGCCTGAAAACCCGCGGGTGGACCGTCGAGGTTTTTACACTGACCAAGACCGGTCCCTTGCTTGAACGACTTGCGCGAGCAGGCATTCACGTGGGCGACGGAGGTTACGATCCCGCGCCAGGGACAAGACTTGTCAAGCTATCTGCTCTTTGGATGAGTGAAGCGCGCCTAATTTGGTGTACTCTGCGGTTCGGGCCAGACGTGATACATGGCTTCTTGCCGCTCACAAATTTCATGAGCGCGCTCGCTGGGTGGTTGGCGCGAGTTCCGCTGATCGTAACGTCGAAGCGCGCACTCGGGACCCATCAGGACCACAATCCTCGCGCGAAATGGCTGGATTTGATTGCCAATGCCTTGTCGGATGTGATCACGGCAAATTCTCGCGCTGTGGCTCACGACACCCAGAAGCGGGACGGTTACGATATTTCGAGGATCGTCGTTATTCCGAACGGACTCGATTTCAATGAGATCGAAGGACCTGCGCAGGCCCGCGACGAAACGCGAAAAGAACTGGGTCTCTCGAAGGCGGATGTCGCGATCGTGATGGTCGCAAATCTCATTCCGTACAAGGGACATAGGGAACTGGTCGAGGCGTTTTCGCAAATTGCCGTCTCCGATCCCCGCGTTAAACTGTTTCTGATCGGACAAGATCACGGTGTCGCCGAGGGTTTGATGAGCGATGCCGATCGGCTCGGTGCGGCAAGCCGGATTACCCTGATGGGTTTCCGGAGCGATGTGCCGCGCCTTTTGTCGGCAATGGATTTGGGCGTAATGTCTTCGCATGAAGAAGGATTTTCGAATGCACTGCTTGAAAAACTGGCTGCCGGGCTGCCGGTCGTGGCGACGGACGTTGGTGGCAATGCCGAAGCCCTCGAGGGCATGCCTAACTGCATCCTCGTGCGACCGCAGGATGCGAACGACTTGACTCGCGGTTTGCGGGAAGTCATCTCAAAACTCGGCATAGACGATGACAAGCGAAGGGTCCGAATGAATCTGGTTCAGGAACGCTACTCGGTCGATGCAATGGTAGATGCGTACGAGCGTCTTTATTTGCGCGCAAGATAGTTTCGATGTGGTTGTTCGGGCGAAGGCCGGCTGGCGCAATGGAGGGATGAAGATCTCTATGGTTTCGAGAGCGAAGATGGCGTCGCCGGCTTCAAGGCAAACCCGGGCGAACCGCGTCGTCGTGGTGATCTATTCGTTGGCTGGGGGAGGTGCGGAACGTGTCGCAATCGATCTATGCCGTTACCTGCGCGATGAGGATCGAGAGGTGATACTTCTGACGCTTGGCGGCGACGATCCGGATGTTCACCCGGGTCCGACGGGTGTTCGGCGCGAGCGCATGGAAATCCGTCGCGTGGTCTATTCGCCGTTGCGGACGATGTGGTATTTTTTCGACCGGATCAGATTGATGCGCCGAAAGATCCGTGCGCTGGACCCGGATGTGGTCGTGAGCTTCATGGATCAGGTGAACGTCTGGACGGCGCTGTGCCTGTTCGGAACGGGTATTCCGGTGATCGTCTCCGAGCGTCTCCATCCCGCATGCAATCGTATCTCGCGCGTCTGGAAACTTGCCCGGCGTCTGGTTTATCCCCTCGCGGACGCCGTGACGGTTCAGACCGAAGACGGCGCTGAATGGTTCAAGCGCCGGACACGTGTCAAGCACGCGGTGGTGATTCCGAACGCGGCGCGCCTTCCGCAAGATCTCGCGATCGATACCGGCGGACCCACGGCAGGTCCTTCTCGATCGCTCATTTTGGCGATGGGGCGGCTGACGGACCAGAAAGGCTTCGATCTTCTGCTCGACGCCTTTCATCGCTCTGGCCTCGCCCAAACCGGATGGCATTTGGTCATTCTTGGACAAGGCCCGGAGCATTTCGCCCTGGAGCAACAGGCAGCCAGGCTTCAGCTGGCGGATGCCGTGACGTTTGGAGGGTTCGTCAGTGTCGGGCCTTGGCTGTCGCGCGCCGATATTTTTGTATTGTCCTCCCGTTACGAGGGTTTTCCGAATGCGTTGATGGAAGCATTGCAGATGCAACGGGCATGCGTGAGCTTCGACTGTCTCAGCGGCCCCCGCGATCTGATCGAAAACAATCGGAATGGTCTGCTTGTGCCAGCTGAAGACGTCGCTGCATTGAGCGAAGCGCTGAAGCGATTGGCGGCCGACCCCGATCTTCGGCGGCGTCTCGGGGCGGAAGCCGTAAAAATCAACGAACAACTCGCCCCGACCCTGGTTTACGGAAAGTGGCTGGCGCTGATGGACGCCGTGTTTGCAAGAAGATCAGGCGCGGTGCGCTGGCTGGTCCGGACCAATCGGCAATGACCGAAAATAATGCCGCGGATAGGGGCCGTGTATTTCTTGTCGTAGGCTCGATGGAGTTCGGCGGCGCCGAAGGCCAGGTTGCGATGCTCGCCGAACGACTCAAGGCCAGAGGCTGGGTGGTCGATGTATTCCTGTTGCACAAGTCCGGAACTTTGGTGGAGCAGCTCGAAAGAGCTGGTGTTCTCGTGGGCGACGGAGGCTACTCTTCCGAGGGAAGCAAAATCCTCAAGTTAATCGGCATTTGCCGATGCCAGACGCGTCTGATTTGGCGTATTCGGCAATCGCGACCCGACATCGTCCACGGGTTTCTGCCAATTACCAGTTTCATGAGCGCAGCCGCGGCGCGATTGAACTTCGTTCCCAAAGTGATCATCTCGAAGCGCTCGCTGGCCGGGCATCAGGATCGCGAACCCAAGTTCAAATGGCTGGACCGCGTCACTAACGCGCTGGCCAACGTCGTTACGGCGAATTCGCTGGCGGTTGCCAGGGACACCGAAGCGCGCGACGGATACGACGCTTCACGCATTGCGGTCGTTTACAATGGCGTTGATTTTGAACGCCTCGATAAATCACGCCATTGCCGCCAGGAGACGCGCGACGGATTGGGTCTTTCCGGGGGAGACATAGCGATTGTCATGGTGGCCAATCTCATTCCGTACAAAGGCCATGCCGAATTGATCGAGGCGTTTGGGTCCGTTGCGGTACGCGATCCCCGTCTGAAATTATTCCTGATCGGAAGAGATGATGGAATAGGGCGAGCCTTGGTCGAGAGCGCCGATCGGCTTGGGGTCTCGGACAAGGTAAGCCTGATGGGCCCCCGGGGCGACGTGCCAAGACTGCTGTCGGCAATGGACCTCGGCGTGCTGGCTTCGCATGAGGAGGGATTTTCAAATGCGTTGCTCGAGAAGCTGGCCGCAGGACTCCCGGTTGTCGCCACGGACGTCGGAGGCAACCCGGAAGCGCTGAAAGGCATGCCGGACTGCATCCTGGTAAGGCCGCACAATGCAGTCGATTTGGCGCGCGGTCTGTCGGACGCAATCGGCAGGCTCGGAACAGACGAGCAAAACCGGAAGATCAGACAGGATTTTGTCCGCGAGCGCTACTCGGTCGATGCTATGGTAGATGCCTACGAACGTCTGTATTTGCGCAGGCAGTAGCCGGCATCGCGTTGCTCCGTTTTTGTGCAACCGCCGGGTTGTGTTGCCGGTGCGGCGCGGTGGAAAGAACATTGGTATGAAGGCTTCCGTGAAAGCTGTTATTCCATGGTATGCGCGGATTGCCGCCAAGATGGCGTTGGCGCGGTTGCCGATCCCCTACAGCGTCTGGAAGAAAATGGGGATCTACGCCCACGGCGAAATGCAGGATCCCGGTTACGCTTTCGGAGTCTTCGACTACCATCTCGCCGCGAGCGGATCATCCGGCCGATCCGGCCTGGTCGGTCTTGAAATGGGCCCCGGCGATTTCGCCGCTTCGGCGGTCATTGCCAGGGCGGCGGGATTTTCGGCATTTCATCTCGTCGACGCCGGCGACTACGCGAACAAGGATGTCGAGATCTACAAGGAAGTGAGCCGGGCTTGCGCGCGAAAAGGCCTGACGCCACCGAATATCGAGCGAGCCAGCAGTTTCGATGACGTTCTGCAGGCCTGCGGGGCGAATTATCTGACCGGCGGACTTCAGTCGTATCGGGAGATTGCTTCGGCGAGCGTCGATCTGATGTTCTCGCAAGCCGTCCTTGAACACGTGCGCCGCGACGAATTCGCGCAGATCGCGGCAGAGATGCGTCGCATCCTGAAGCCGGGCGGGATCGCCAGCCATCAGATCGATTTAGGCGATCATCTGGGCGGCGGACTCAACAACATGCGGATTGCCTCACGCTGGTGGGAAAGCGAATTAATGGCCTCGTCCGGTTTTTATACGAACAGGCTTCGGTTTCCCGAGATCTGTCGTGCCTTCAGCGAGACCGGCTTCGAGGTTGAGGTAGTGTCGCAGAATCGCTGGAACGCATTGCCGATACCGGTCAGCGCTCTTGCAGCCGAATTCCGCCATTTTAGCGAAGACGATCTGTTGATCAGTGGCTTTCACGTTCTGCTCCGGCCCGTCGGTTGAGGGCTTCGCGTCACGTCACGGGATGCGCCACGTCAACGCGCGATCCGTCACATTCCTCACTAATCTGTAGCATGTCCTTGCGGTGCTGGCTGGTTCCCATTCCGTTTTTCTGCATTTCATGAGAAATCACGGCAATCTGCCGGTCAAAAATAGCTCGCATTTGGATCGTGGAAGGCCCGGGCGCGCCGTGGTATGTGGGTCTTGCAACCATGAAGCGCGGCGGGCGATAAGGCGACATGTGCGGAATTGTGGGCTTTCTGGGCTCGGCCGGACCGGCAGGGCAGGACGTCGCGGTCGTGCGGCGCATGGCCGACCAGCTCAGGCATCGCGGGCCTGACGACGAAGGCGCGTGGTCGGACGAAACCGCCGGCATCGCGCTGTCGCAGCGGCGGCTCTCCATCGTCGACCTGTCGCCGGCGGGACATCAGCCGATGTTCTCGGCCTGTCAGCGCTACGTCATCGTCTTCAACGGCGAGATCTACAACTACGAGGACATGCGCCGCAGGCTCGATGGCGAGACGGCGCATGCCTGGCGCGGCCATTCCGATACCGAAGTTTTCCTGGAGGCGATCTCGCGCTGGGGCATCAAGTCCGCGCTGGAGAGCGCCGCCGGCATGTTTGCCTTCGCCCTGTGGGACCGCCGCGAGCGCACGCTGGTGCTGGGGCGCGACCGGCTGGGGGAGAAGCCGCTCTATTACGGGCGCATCGGCGCGAGCTTTGCGTTCGCCTCGGAGCTGAAGGCGTTTCGCGCCCATCCTGCCTGGCGGCCCGAAATCAACCGCGATGCCGTGACGCTGCTGATGCGTCACAATTATATACCGGCGCCGTATTCGATCTATCGCGGCATCAGCAAGCTGCGCCCCGGTCACTTTCTGGTTCTCGCATCGGCCAACGCCGAGCCGCGCATCGAGCCCTATTGGGACGCGCGCGACGTCGTGCTGCACGCGGGCCGAGAATCCGTTCACGGGAAGCGGTGAGGAGGCCGTCACCGAACTCGAGGCGCTGCTGAAGCAGTCGATCAAGGGCCAGATGATGGCGGACGTTCCGCTCGGCGCGTTCCTGTCGGGCGGCATCGATTCCTCGACGGTCGTGGCGCTGATGCAGTCGATGAGCAGCCAGCCCGTCCGCACCTTCACCATCGGCTTCCACCAGGCCGGATACAACGAGGCCGAGCACGCCAGGCTGGTGGCGCAGCATCTGGGCACCGACCACACGGAATTGTACGTCACCGAACGCGAGGCGATGGACGTCATTCCTGCGCTGCCGGAGATCTATTGCGAACCGTTCTCCGACTCGTCGCAGATCCCGACCTATCTCGTCTCCAAACTGGCGCGGCAGAAGGTCACCGTGTCGCTCTCGGGCGACGGCGGCGACGAATTGTTTTCCGGCTACAACCGCTACGCGCTGGCCGACACGGTCTGGAGCAAGCTCTCGCTGGTGCCGCGCACGCTGCGCCGCGCCGCAGCCGGCCTCGCGACGCTGCCGTCTCCGGCGCTCTATGACGGCGTCGCCGGTCCGCTGCTGCCGCTGCTGCCCGAGCGCCACCGCCATGCCCGCGTCGGCGACAAGGTGCACAAGGCGGCGCACCTGCTGGCCATGCAGAGCCTCGATGAAGTCTACCTTCATCTTTGCTCGCACTGGACCGATCCGGCGAGCATCGTCACGGGCGGGCGCGAACCGCCGACCATGCTGACCGGACTGGAGCAGCTGCCGCGCCTGCCCGGCAATGTCGAGCGCATGATGTATCTCGACCTCAAGAGCTATCTGCCCGACGACATCCTGGTGAAGGTCGATCGTGCTGCGATGGCCGTGAGCCTGGAGACGCGGGTGCCGATGCTCGATCACCGCGTCGTTGCTTTCGCCATGTCGCTGCCGCTGGCGGTGCTGCGTGCCGGCAACGTCACCAAGTGGCCGCTGCGGCAACTGCTCTACAAATATGTTCCGCGGCAACTGGTCGAGCGGCCCAAGATGGGATTTGGCGTCCCGATCGACAGCTGGCTGCGCGGCGCGCTGCGTGATTGGGCCGAGGATCTCCTGAGCGAAGCGAACCTGCGGCAAGATGACTGTTTCGATCCCGCGCCGATCAGGCTCGCGTGGCGGGATCATCTGTCCGGCCGGCGAAACCACCAGTATCTGCTGTGGAACGTGCTGATGTTCCAGGCGTGGCGCGCAGCGCAGCGCGGCCAGAGTTCCGCCCTGGCGGCATGACGCGTCACGTCGTCATGCGGGCCTCCGGAACCAACGAATTG
Source organism: uncultured Alphaproteobacteria bacterium (assembly GCA_963726865.1). Lineage (GTDB taxonomy): Bacteria > Pseudomonadota > Alphaproteobacteria > Rhizobiales > Xanthobacteraceae > Bradyrhizobium. Next base: position 739,367 of record CAVSEE010000028.1, read on the forward strand.
CTTGTCGGTTGGGGCGGCATGTAGTTGGATGCTATCGGCGGTTGAACAAGTGATTCGCGCAGGTCGTTCGGCGACGTCAATCCCTCTGGTCGGCAATTGGTATCCCGTTGCAGGTTGTCCACATACAGGTTGTCCATATCGGCGACGAAGCGTTCGGGCAGGCGTGGCGTGTTTGGCGTGATGGCCATCAACGCAGCAGGAAGCAATGATACTGATCACGGGCGCGGGCGGTTTCGTCGGGACTTTCCTGGTTTCTGAAATGGCGAGGCGGAGGATTCCCTACCGGCCGGTGACACGCCGCCGGGGGCAAAGCTCCTTCGCCGTCTCCGACATCGACGGACAGACCGATTGGACCGCGGCGCTTCAGGGCGTTGAGGTCATCGTCCATCTGGCCTCGCGAGCTCATGTCACCGAGGCGACGGCGCCGCTCGCCGAGGCCTGCATCCATTCCACCAATGTCGAAGCGACGCTCAACCTGGCGCGCCAGGCCGCGCGCGCCGGCGTGAAGCGGTTCGTCTTCGTCAGCTCCATCAAGGTCAACGGCGAACAGACTTCGCCGCATCGGCCTTTCACCGCCGCGGACCGGCCCAATCCGCAAAATCCCTACGCGCAGTCCAAGCTCGATGCCGAGCTCGGCCTGTCGGCGCTCGCGCGGGAGACCGGGCTCGAAGTAACGGTGATCCGTCCGCCGCTGGTCTACGGACCGGGCGTCAAGGCGAATTTCGGCACCATGATGGAATGGATCGATCGCGGCATTCCGCTGCCGCTCGGCGCCGTCGACAACAGGCGATCGTTTGTCTATGTCGGCAATCTCGTCGACCTGATCATCGTGGCGGCCAGCCATCCCCGCGCGGCCGGCGAGGTGTTCGTGGTCAGCGACGGCGAGGACATGTCGACGACCGAACTGTTCCGCCGGCTGGCGCAGGCGCTCGGGCGGCCGTGCTGGGTGATGCCGGTGCCCGCCACGATGCTCAAGCTCGCCGCGACAATGCTGGGCCGGCGCGACGTCGCCGATCGCCTGATCGATTCCCTGCAGGTCGATTGCAGCAGGACCCGCGAGATGCTCGGCTGGGCGCCGCCGATCAGCGTCGATGACGGCCTGCGGCAGACCGCCCGCTCGTTCCAGCGGGCGGAACTCGCCCTTGACCCGATCGCCAGATCGGCCTAGGCGACGCGCAGGGTGCCCGCGGGCGCCCATCGTCCGAAGCCGATACTCCAAAGCGAATCGGTCATTCCTGCCCGAGCCGGCAGCCAGGTTGATGAAAAGAGCGTTCGACTTCGTCGTGGCGGCGTTGGGGCTGCTCGTGCTCATGCCCGTGATGCTGGTCATCGGCTATCTCGTGTCGAGATCGTCGCCGGGCGGGGCGCTGTTCGTGCAAGCGCGCGTCGGCAGGTCGGAACGGCTGTTCGACTGCTACAAATTCCGCACCATGGCGCATGGCGCGCCGGTGGCGGGCTCGCATGAAGTGGCGGCATCCTGGGTCACGCCGATCGGCAAGCGGCTGCGTTCGCTGAAGCTCGACGAGCTGCCGCAATTGTTGAACGTGCTGCGCGGCGACATGAGCCTCGTCGGCCCGCGGCCCTGCCTGCCCAGCCAGGCCGAGGTGATTGCCGCACGCCGCGCCCGCGATGTGTTCGCCATCCGGCCCGGCATCACCGGCATCGCACAGCTCGCCGCGATCGACATGTCGACGCCGGAGCGGCTCGCGGAGGCCGACCGGAGCTACATGCAGGGCCGCAGCTTCCTTGGCGATCTCGGGATCATCGCGAAAACCGTGCTCGGCGGCGGCGCCGGGGACGCCAACAAGGGCTGAGGTCTGCCACTCAGGCGCGGCGGGGTGTATGATCGAGGTCGCGAGCCGCCCGAAGCTTGGTAACCAAGTGCAGCAAATTGTGTCTTTCGAAGCCCCGGCCGGCCTGCTAAGCGGCTGACGGGGATGCGGCGGAAAGTCGCCGCATTTGAAAATTCGCGAGCTTTTCGAATGGCTTGCGCTGGCGACGTAGGGGAATTGGATGCGAGTTGGCGTGATCGGCGCGGGCGTGATGGGGACCAATCATGCGCGCGTCCTCGGGGGACTGCCGAACACCACCTTGGTCGGAATTGTCGATCCCTTGCCGGAACACCGGACGCGGGCGACCGAGCTTGCCGGCTGCCGCGCTTTCGAGACGCTGGAGCAATTGCTCGCTGAGGGCGTCGATGCCGTGACGATTGCCGCGCCGACGCATCTGCATCACGAGATCGCGCTCGCCTGCATCGCGCGCAAGATCCACATCATGGTCGAGAAGCCCGTCGCCTCCACGGTAGACGAGGGCCGCGAGATCGTTGCGGCCGCCGCGCGTGCCGGCGTCACGCTGATGGTCGGCCATGTCGAACGCTTCAATCCGGCGGTGGCCGCCATCAAGCAGGCGCTGACGGGCCAGGACATACTTTCCATTGCGATCACGCGCGTCGGTCCGTTCCCGCCGCGGATGTCCAATGTCGGCGTCGTCATTGATCTCGCCGTGCACGACATCGATTTGATCCGCTGGTTCACCGAGTCCGACATCGTCGAGGTGCAGCCGCAGCTTTCCAGCGCGGTGGCGGAGCGCGAGGACATTGCGCTGCTGCAGTTCCGCACCGCCTCGGGCGTGCTCGCGCACATCAACACCAACTGGCTGACGCCGTTCAAGGCGCGCAACGTGACGGTGGCGACCCGGCAGAAATACATCATGGGCGACCTGCTGACGCGGCAGGTCACCGAATGCTTCGGCTTCAAGCCCGACGGTTCCTATTCGATGCGGCATCTGCCGGTCGGTCACGACGAGCCGCTGCGCGCCGAGCTGATCTCCTTCCTCGATGCGGTGCGTTCCGGCGGCGTGCCCGCGGTGACCGGTGACGAAGGCGTCGCCAGCCTCGAGATCGCGATCCGCTGCCTCGAGCATCCCGCGAGGCCCGCGGCGTCGGCCGAGCGCAAGGGCCCGCGCCGCGTCGTCGGCTGATCGTCAATTCTGGAATACTCGAAAGCATCATGAACCAGCACATGCCCCCCGAACCCGTGGCCCTCTTCGATATCGGCGCGCAACGCCGCCGGCTCGGCAAATCGATCGACGAGGCAGTCGCGCGGGTGCTCGCCCACTGCCAGTTCGTCAGCGGCCCGGAGGTGACGGCGCTGGAGCAAGCGCTCGCCGACTACTGTGGCGCCAAACATGTCGTGAGCTGCGCCAACGGCACCGACGCGCTGGTCATGGTGCTGATGGCGATCGGAGCCGGCAGGGGCGACGCCGTTTTCTGTCCGTCATTCACGTTTTGCGCCACGGCGTCTCCGGTTGCGCGAACCGGTGCCACACCGCTGCTTGTCGATGTCGACGAGACCACGTTCAACATGACGGCCGCATCGCTTGCACGCGGGATCGCGACGGCAAGGAAGCTTGGCCTCCGGCCGAAGGCCGTGATCCCGGTCGATCTGTTCGGCCAGAGCGCCGATCATGACGCGATCGGCGAACTGGCGCGGGCGGAAGGGCTGTTCGTGCTGGATGATGCCGCACAGAGTTTTGGTGCGACCTATCATGGCCGCAAGCTCGGCACCCTGGCCGATGCCACCACCACCAGCTTCTTCCCGACCAAGCCGCTCGGTTGCTACGGTGACGGTGGCGCGATCTTCACCGATGACGACGACCTCGCCAACACGCTGCGCAGCATTCGCGTCCACGGTCAGGGCTCCGAGAAATACGACAATATCCGGATCGGAATGACCGGCCGGCTCGATACGATTCAGGCGGCGGTCCTGCTCGAAAAGCTGAAGGTATTTGATGACGAGATTGCCGCACGCAACGCCGTGGCGGCGCGCTATGCGCGCGGGCTCGGCAACGTCGTGACCGTGCCGAAGCTTGCGCCCGGCTGCACCTCGGTGTGGGCGCTGTACACCATCCGCCTGCCGCAAGGTGTCGATCGCGACGGCTTTGCCGCCGCGCTGAAGGCCAAGGGCGTGCCGACCGGGATCTATTATCCGAAGTCGCTGCATCAGCAGACCGCCTATCGCGATTTTCCCGTCGCCGACGGCGGGCTGCCCACCAGCGAGCGGCTGTCGGCCGACGTCATCAGCCTGCCGATGCACGCCTATCTCGACGAACCGACGCAGGAGCGCGTCGTCGCCGCTGTGCGCAGCGCGGTTTAAGGCCGTGTCTGATGCGCCGCTTCATGCTATAGAGGCAGCGAATGCTCAGGCGTATTTTCACCGTCGGCGGCTACACGCTGCTCTCCCGGCTGACCGGTTTTGCACGCGACATCATGCTCGCGGCGATCCTCGGCGCGGGTCCCGTCGCCGACGCCTTCTTCGTCGCGTTGCGGCTGCCCAACCATTTTCGCGCCATCTTCGCCGAGGGCGCCTTCAACGCCGCCTTCGTGCCGGCCTATGCGCATGTCCATGGCCGCAGCGAAACGGACGCGAAAATCTTCGCCGACCGCATCTTCACCCTGCTGTTTGCCGCGCAGGTGATCCTGCTCGTCGTCGCCTGGCTGTTCATGCCGCAGGTGATCGCGATCCTCGCGCCGGGCTTTGCAAAAGATCCCGAGCGCGGCCAGCTCGCGATCGAGCTGACGCGGATCACCTTTCCCTATCTGCTGCTGGTCACGCTGGTCACGCTCTATGGCGGCATGCTCAACGTGATGCATCGTTTCGCCAGCGCGGCCGCGGCACCGATCTTCCTCAATCTGTCGATGATGGTGACGCTGGCGCTGGCGGCATTCTTTCCCGGCGCGGGATATGCGGCGGCCTGGGGCGTCTTGATCGCCGGCATGCTCGAATTCCTGCTGCTCGCGGGCGACGCCTGGCGCAACGGCATCCTGCCGCGCTTTGCTCCGTTGAAACTGGATGAAGACGTCCGCGCCTTCTTCCGCGCGCTCGGCCCCGCCACCATCGGCTCGATGGGCACGCAGATCGCGCTGTTTGCCGACACCATCATTGCGACGTTCCTTGCCGCCGGCGCGCTGTCGGCGCTCTATTACGCCGACCGCCTCAACCAGCTGCCGATCGGCGTGATCGGGATCGCGATGGGCACCGTGCTGCTGCCGGAAATGTCGCGGCGGCTGGCGGCCGGCGATTTCGACGGCGCGGCGGTCTCGCAGCGCAAGGCCTTCGATTTCACGCTGCTGCTGTCGGTGCCGTTCGTCGCCGCCTTCATGGTGGTGCCCGACACCATCATGCGGGCGATGTTCGCGCGCGGCGCCTTCACCAAGGGCGATGCGGCGGCCGCCGGCGCCACGCTTGCGGCCTATGCCATCGGGCTCATTCCGTTCGTGCTGATCCGGAGCGCGGTCGCGACCTTCTACGCCCGCAAGGATACCGCCACGCCCGTGAAGGCCGCGCTGACCGGCGTCGCCGTCAATGTCGCGCTGAAGGTCGCCCTCGTCGGATCGCTGGCGCAGATCGGGCTTGCGCTCGCCACCGCGGTCGGCGCCTGGATCAATCTCCTGCTGGTGATCGGCTTTGCGGTGCGCGCGGGTTACCTCGCGCTCGATCGGGCGCAGCTGCAGTCCTTTGCCAAATTCGTCGTCGCCGGCGCCATTCTCGGCGCGGCGCTGTGGCTCACCGCGCGATTCGCGCCCGCGATTTTGCAAGTGAGCGCCTTCCGCGACGAGTTGACTCTCGTCCTCCTGGTGGCGGCAGGTGCTGCCGTTTACACAGCATCCATTCTGCTGCTGTTCGGTCGGTATTGGCTGCTCTCGCTGCTCCGCTAAAACCGGCTTGTTTTCAAAGGATTAGGGGGTTATGCGGCGGCCCGTCGCAGGTGAGGCTTGTTTGCAACAGCTGCGCGCAAAGTGAGCAGGCGGCGCGCAGAGACCGCCCACTTTCAGACATTTCGGTCTATCCTGTGCTCAAGAATTTGGCTTGGGCAGAGGGGGACCCTCACATGAAAATCTCGGCTTTGAAGGTTTTGGCGACAGCGGCATTCGCGGCCATTGTGGCTTCTCCGGCGTTGGCGGCGGACATGGCCGTCAAGGCCCGTCCCCCGATCGTCGAGGTCTGGAACTGGACCGGCTTCTATATCGGCGGCAACGTCGGTTACAGCTGGGGCCGCTCGGACACCGACGTGACCTACATCAACACAGTTACCGGCCTGCCGATCGTGCCGCCGCCCGGCTCGATCACCAACGCCAGCTTTAGAATGGACGGCTTCATCGGCGGCGGCCAGGCGGGTTACAACTGGCAGACCAATAACTGGGTCTGGGGTATCGAGGGCGACCTGCAATACTCCGATGAGAAGGGCCGCGCCAGCTTCCTCTGCGCCGGCACTCTCGATTGGCGGCGTCTGTCTTCCCGGCCTGACCTTCCTGCCGCCGGGCGCGGCCGGAACGGCGCTCGCCGCTGGATCAGCATCTCGAGTGGTTCGGTACGGCGCGTCTGCGCGGCGGCGTTCTCGTCAACCCGAAGACGCTGCTCTATGTGACCGGCGGTCTCGCCTATGGTTCGATCAAGAGCACGGGCGCGCTCGCCAGCTTCAACGGCAACGGCGTCGCCGTCGCTTCGATCGGCTCCAACAGCGAAGTGCGCGCCGGCTGGACGGTGGGCGCCGGTGCCGAGTTCATGTTCTCCAGGAACTGGAGCGGCAAGGTCGAGTACCTCTATATGGACCTCGGCCGCTTCAACAACACCTTCACCCTGGTGCCGTTGGCCACGATCGCTGTGAACACCAGCTCGCGCTTCACCGACCACATCGCTCGCGTCGGCATCAACTACCACTTCAGCGGACCCGGTGGTCGCGAAGTATTGATATCGGACGATCGTCTAACTTCGAACTGAAAAGCCCCGGCCTCGGCCGGGGCTTTTTTCATGCCCGATCAGGTTCACGCTGCAATGCGGCGAAGATGGCGGCCGGCCCGGTTTGCGCCGCGAAGCGAACCGCTGCAATATGCCGGCCGGAATCCGTGACGGTAATCGGAGAAAAGATGGCTGCTCCAATCAAGTTCGGCGTCGGACAAAGCGTCCGCCGCAAGGAAGACGACGCGCTGATCCGCGGCAAGGGGCGCTACACCGACGACGTCGCGCCGCAGCCGGCGCTGCATGCGCTGATGCTGCGCTCGCCGCATGCGCATGCCAAATACACCATCAATGCCGCCAAGGCGCGCGGCCTGCCGGGCGTGTCGCTGATCCTGACCGCCGAGGACGTCAAGGATCTCGGCGACCTGCCGTGCCTCTTCAACTTCGAGGTCGATCCGTTCACCGGCACGCCATATCCGATCCTGCCGAGGGACGAGGTGCGGCATGTCGGCGACGCCGTCGCTTTCGTGGTCGCCGATACGATCGATCAGGCCCGCGATGCGATCGAGGCGATCGAGGTGAACTGGACGCCGTTGCCGGCCGTCGCCGGCCTTGCCAATGCGATCAAGAAGGGCGCGCCGCAGGTCTGGCCGGAGAAGCCCGGCAATCTGCTGTTCGACGTCTCGATCGGCGACAAGAAGACGGCGGAAGCCGCGTTCGCCAAGGCCCATGCGGTCGCCGAGATCAAGATCGTCAATCCGCGCGTCATCACCAATTTCATGGAGACGCGCGCGGCGGTCTGCGAATACGACGCCAAGCGCGATCATCTCACGCTCACCGTCGGCAGCCAGGGCAGCCATCGCCTGCGCGACATCCTCTGCCAGAACGTGCTGAAGATTCCCGTCGAGAAGATGCGGGTGATCTGCCCCGACGTCGGCGGTGGTTTCGGCACCAAGCTTTTCCCCTACCGCGAATATGCGCTGATGGCGGTGGCCGCGCGCCGGCTGAAGAAGACGGTGAAGTGGACCGCCGATCGGTCGGAGCATTTCATGGGCGACGCCCAGGGCCGCGACAACGTCACGGTCGCGCGGATGGCGCTGGCCGAGGATGGAAAATTCCTCGGCATGGATGTCGACCTGATGGGCGACATGGGCGCGTATCTCTCGACCTTCGGGCCCTACATTCCGCATGGCGGCGCCGGCATGCTGCCGGGCCTCTACGACATCCAGGTCTTCCATTGCCGCGTCCGCACCGTGTTCACCAACACCGTGCCGGTCGACGCCTATCGCGGCGCCGGCCGCCCGGAGGCGGCCTATGTGGTCGAGCGCCTGGTTGACGCCGCCGCGCGAAAACTCGGCATGACGCCGGATGCGATCCGGCGCAAGAATTTCATCTCGCCAAAGCAGATGCCCTACAAGACAGCGACCGATAAGGTCTACGACTCCGGCGACTTCACCGCGCACATGAAGCGCGCGATGGAGATCGCGGGCTGGAAGGAGTTTCCCAAGCGCGCCAAGGCGGCGAAGAAGCAGGGTCTCGTGCGCGGCATCGGGCTCGGCGAGCTACGTCGAGGTTTGCGGCACCATGGGCGCGACGAGACCGCCAATGTCGCGCTCGATCCCAATGGCGATGTGACCGATCCTGATCGGCACGCAGTCGAGCGGGCAGGGACACCAGACCGCCTATGCGCAGCTCGTCGCCGAGCAGTTCGGTGTGTCGCCGGAGCGTGTGCACATCCTGCAGGGGACACCGATCAGATCGCCGACGGGCATGGGCACCGGCGGCTCGTCCTCGATCCCGACCGGCGGCGTCTGCGTGCGAGCGCGCCACCCACGAGCTCGGCAACAAGCTGAAGGAGATCGCGGCGCAGGCGCTGGAGGCCGGCATCGGCGACCTCGAGATCAGCAACGGTACCGTGCGCGTCGCCGGCACCGATCGTTCCGTCAGCTTCGCCGATCTCGCCAAGCGCCCGGGCGTCGATCCCGCGAAGCTCAATGCAAGCTCGAACTTCAACAGCGCGATGGGCACTTATCCGAACGGCACGCATCTCGCCGAAGTCGAGATCGATCCGGCAACCGGCATCATCCGCATCGTCAACTATGTGATCGTCGATGATTTCGGCGTGACGCTCAATCCGCTGCTCTTGGCCGGCCAGGTCCATGGCGGCGCGATGCAGGGCATCGGGCAAGCGCTGATGGAGCAGGCGGTCTATTCGGAGAAGGACGGCCAGCTCGTCACCGGCACCTTCATGGACTATGCGTTGCCGCGCGCTGCCGACGGTCCGTCCTTCGTGTTCGAGACCCACAACGTGCCCTGCACCACCAATCCGCTGGGCGTGAAGGGCGCCGGTGAGGCGGGCGCGATCGGCTCCTGCCCGGCGGTGGTCAACGCCATCGTCGAGGGCCTCTGGCGCGAATACAAGATCGACCATGTCGACATGCCCGCGACCCCCGAACGGGTGTGGATCGCCATCCGCGAGGCCCAGCGACAGCACCGGCTCTGATTTCACAATCCGGACATTTTTGCGCGGCCAGGAATGAATTGCCGCCGTCAGGGTTCCTTGTCTTGATGGCCGCGCGTCCCAGGTGGGGCGCGCGGTGCCTTGAAATACTGGAGAACTGCCCGATGCGTCGAATTGTCATTATCGTGGGGACGTTATTGCTCAGCTCAGGCTTGGTATCGGCCCAGCAGGACCAGGTCGCCAAGACCCAGGCTGCGATGAAGTCCAACCTCAAGAGCGCCCTGACCTTGAGTGGGATGGTCAAGGGCGAAAAGCCTTACGATCAGGCCGGAGTTGATGGGGCGTTCGTCGAACTCGAGGACGTCGCCAAGCGCTTTACCTCGCTGTTTCCCGAAAGCATCAAGGGCCTGAAGCCCGACGGCCAATACTACGCATCGGACAAGGTCTGGACGGACCGGGCCGGTTTCGAGACCCACGTTGCCAGCTTCACGAAAGCGGTTGGCGAAGCCAAGGGCAAGATCAAGGACCTGGACAGCCTCAAGGCGACGTTCCCGTCGGTCAACAAGGAATGCATGGGCTGCCACGAGACCTATCGGGTCAAGCAGTAGCGGTATCCGGCTCGGGCGCGGGAGCCTACGCATCGAGCAGGCTCTTCAGTTGCGTGGCATTCGCGGCCGCATGAGAAAAAGGGACCGAACGCGTGAGGCGTCCGGTCCCTTTTCGGCTTTGCTTGTTCCTGCTTCGTGACTCCTACTTCGTAACCTGGCCGCGGATTTCGCCGCCCGGGTTCGCCGCCGTGTGGACGTTGATGTAGTACTTGCCGGCGACGAGATCGGCGGCCTGCGCGTCGGTCAGCGTGGCGCTGCCTTCGGCCGGGCTCGCGGTCGCGTTGGGGATCGCCACCGCAACGCCGGCGTTCTTGCCGGCCTCGGCGGGCCCATGGAAATGCGCGGCCGTGGCCGGGCCCGACAGGCCGGTATAGGTGAGCTTCCACGTCAGCTTCTTGGAGGCCGGATCGTAGTCGAGGTCGGCGGTGCCGGTGCCCGTGCTGGCATTGGCCGGCACTTCGGATTTGCCGTCCAGCGTCGCCTTCATCTTGTCGGCAAAGGCCGGTCCCGCGAGAACGACTGCAGCACCGAATGCAAGCGTGGCAAGCATGGTCTTGGTCATGGGTCTCTCCCTGTTGTTGTCAGTCTCAAAACAGCGTTCATCCGGCTTTATTCCCGATCCGCGCGAAATTTGAAGCGAGCCTGTCGCAGCGAATGCGGTCATACTGGTGGTGGCTGGATTTTCGGATGACGGACTGGTGAATGCTCAAACGTGTTGTCCTCGGCCTGGTGCTGGTCGCGCTGATCGGCCTCGGCGTGTTCTGGTGGCTCACCATTCCCTCAACCGTCGCGGCGGCGTCGTTGCCGGCGCGTCAGCCCGATCTTACCAATGGGCAGACAATGTTCAATGCGGGCGGATGTTCCTCCTGCCATGCCGTGCCCGACCAGCCCGATCGCCTGAAGCTTGGCGGCGGGCTTGCGATCCCCTCGCCATTCGGCACTTTCTATGCGCCGAACATTTCTCCCGATCCGAATGACGGCATCGGGCGCTGGAGCGAGGCGGATTTCGTCACTGCCGTGCAGAAGGGGACGTCGCCGGAAGGCACTCACTACTATCCGGCATTTCCCTATGCGTCCTATCAGCGCGCCAAGGTCGAGGACGTCAGGGATATCTTCGCCTATCTGAGGACGCTGGCGCCGGTCGTCGGGCCACGTGCGCGATCACGACATGCCGTTTCCGTTCAACATCCGCCGCACGGTCGGAATGTGGAAGCTGTTCTTTCTCGACGGCAAGCCGTTCGTGCCTGACGCCGCGCATTCAGCCACGTGGAATCGCGGCGCCTATCTCGTCAATGGATTAGGCCATTGCGCGGAGTGTCACAGCCCCCGCAATTTGCTGGGCGGCATCGTCGAAGCGCAGCGCTTCGCCGGAGGCCCCAATCCGGAAGGCGAGGGGTTCGTGCCCAACATCACGCAAAAGCAGCTCGCGGACTGGAGCGCCAAGGACATCGGCTATTTGCTCGAGACCGGAGAGATGCCGGACGGCGACACGGCCGGCGGGGCGATGGCCCGCGTGATCCGCAACACCTCGCAGCTTCCGGCTGCGGACCGCGGCGCGATGGCTGAATATGTCAAGTCGCTGCCGCCGGTCGAAGGGCCGCCGCGGCCGAAGAAGAAAGCAGAGTAGGCGGATCGTTACGGCGTGATGGCGGCCGTCATGCGCCAGCCCGACCGCGGCCCTGACCAGGACCACCGGCGGTTTCGCGGGCGCCTGTGGGACGATCTTCGCCGCTGTCCTTGCTGTCCTTGCCGTCCTTGCTCGTTCTGGCAAGACGCTTGGCCTGAGCCATGTCGGCGAAGGCGCGGTCGTAGTTGCGCATGCGGTAGAACACGATGCCGCGATCGATATAGGCGGCGGCAAAACCGGGATCCTGCGCGATCGCCAGGTTGAAATGCGCCAGCGCGCCAGAGAGGTCGCCGCCGCGATAGGCGAACATCCCGCGCTCGCGCAAGGTCTTGGCGTTGGCCGTGGCGAGCACGGACGGTGGTGCGGGCAGCGTGATCACGGCCAGCGGCGGATTGACTGCATTGACGGCTGCTGCGATCGCACCCGTCGTGTCGGGTTCCTTGACGACGGCGACGACGCTCTCGCGTTCTTCCGGCGTTGCCTCAGGGACGATCACGGGCTGCGGCATGGCCGCGGCGGTCTCGACGGGCGCGCTGTCGGCGACTTTCGCCGTGCTTTCCGTCATCGCCGACGTCTTCGACATGTGGCTGAACACGGTGTAGCCGCCGATCAATGCGGCGGCGATGAAGGTGGCCGCCATCGTATTGGTGGCGCCGCGGTGAATCTTCTCATAGACGACGGCCTGCCGCGGCGACGGTGCGGGCGGGCGCGTCGCGATCGTCAGCAACTGGTCATAGGTCGCGCGCTGTTCGGCGTCGCTGAGAATATGGTGCGCGCGAACGAGCTGCCGGAAGCGCAGCGCCGCATCCGGGTTGTCGGGATTGGTGTCGGGATGGGTCGCCTTCGCGGCCCGTCGAAAAGCGACCCTCAAAGCCTCCGCATCATCGTTCGGAAGGGCTCCGAGCAAATCGTAGAGCGTCCCCATGGTGGTACTCGCAACTAGATCCCCCGCAGAAACTCCACTACAACGGAGCTCCTGATCGACGACTCCCCCTAGATAACGGAAAACTTCGGGGCTTCCGCATGATGGACATATGGCAAAAGCGTGCCCCTGAGGGGGTGCCTTTAAGTCAAATTTTACCATCTTGGTTAACGGCTGGCGGCCAGCGAGGGCGCCGGCCTGCCCGGACAGGCGCCCGCGGCCTGCAATTCGCGCATCCGTTCGCGCTCGCACCTTCTCGGCATGCCGGGTACAGCGGCGCTCATAGGCGCCCTTCAGCCGGGTAAATTCCTCGGAATCTACAGTGTTGAGCCTCGATCCCTTGAACGCGCAGTCGGGCGCAGGGCCTGGCTGACAATAGGCCGACTGTACCCGCGCGGCTGAGGCCTGCACCTCGTGCTGGCCCTGTTGCTGCGCGCAGCCGGCCAGCGCCATGGCTACGAGCACGGTCGAGAGCGCGGCAAGGATACCGGGCCTGGCGCGCGAGACGGTTGATCCAAAATGAGACATGTTGGCTTTCCCGGAGCATCGCCGATCGCGCGCGCAACTGCGGCAACGGCGCCTGGCCCCCCAGCCAAACGTCGGGACAATGAATGCAAATCTTGAATTGAATCTAAACCCGGCCGAATAAGAACCCCTAAAGCGCGATGAGACATCGCGCTTTTAGCTCTTTGTTTGGGCATGAATCTCCGCGCAAACGCTTCGCGTTTGTCGCAGGGAAAACCGCTTCACACTTTTCCGGATCATGCCCTAGCGGGAGCCGAACGCCTTGAATGTGATGATGGTGTGGGTGTCCTGGATGCCGGGCAGCACCTGCACCTTCTCGTTGATGAAGTGGCCGATGTCGGTGTCCTTGTCGACGTAGAACTTCACCAAGAGGTCGTAGTCGCCGGCGGTGGAATAGATTTCGGATGCGATCTCGGCTTCGGCCAGCGCATTGGCCACCGTATAGGACTGGCCGAGCTTGCATTTGATCTGGACGAAAAAGGGCACCATCGCCGGGGGTCTCCGAAGGGGGCATTGCCCGGCCAATAGGCCAAATCCGCCACCGTATTGCAAGCCAGCTTGCTGGCCATACGCGTCGGCCGCGTTAGGACAGCCCATGGCCCCGTTTCTACCAGCCGCCGGCAGGCCGCGATGACCACGCCGATCGCCCTCACCATCGCCGGTTCGGATTCCTCCGGCGGCGCCGGAATCCAGGCCGACCTGAAGACCTTTGCCGCGCTCGGCGTCTACGGCGCCTCCGTCATCACCGCGCTGACGGCGCAGAACACGCAAGGGGTCACCGGCATCCACCAGGTGCCGTCGGATTTCGTCACCGCGCAGATCGATGCCGTGTTCTCCGATCTCGCTGTCGGCGCCGTCAAGATCGGCATGGTGGCTGATCTTGGCGTCATCGGCGCGATCGCGGCGGGCCTTGCGAAATGGCAGCCGAAGCACGTCGTGTTCGATCCCGTGATGGTCGCAACGTCGGGCGATCGGTTGTTGAAGGCCGACGCCGTCGAAGCGTTGCGCACCAAACTCATCCCGTTGGCGTCGCTGATCACGCCGAACCTGCCGGAAGCCGCCGCGCTGCTCGACGAGGGCGTCGCGACAACCGAGAGCGCCATCGCCGATCAAGGCAAGCGGCTGCTCGCGCTCGGCTCGCGCGCCGTGCTGATCAAGGGCGGACACGGGCAGGGCGCCGAGAGCATCGACTATCTCGTCACGAGCGGCGGGACGATTGCGCTTGCCGCGCCGCGCGTTGCCACCAGGAACACACATGGCACCGGTTGCTCGCTGTCGTCGGCGATCGCCGCAGGGCTCGCGAAAGGCGAGGACATGGAGAGCGCCGTGCGCAATGCCAAGACGTGGATCAGCGCGGCGATTGCGGCGGCGGATCGATTCAGCGTCGGTCACGGCCATGGGCCGGTGCATCATTTTCACAAATTCTACTAAGCCGCGTTTTTCGATCGTTGGAACTGCGGCGCGTTAACTATTTTCCGCGAGCAGCACTGCTCGGCATTCCATCAGCAACAGTCTGGTGTCGCCTGCTTGTCGCATCGTGCTGCTATTCGCGGGCTCACGGGGACGTGCGACTGATTCTCATCGTGGCTTTAAGCCGCGCGGCCCGTCATCGGCCTGTCATGCGAATCTGTTAGGGCACGTGCATGGGAAGTGACTCCTTGAGTGATGAGACGCCCGATCGGCGCTTCCGCACTTTGTTTATCTCCGACGTCCATCTCGGGGCCCGCGGCTCGCAAGCCGACCGATTGCTGGATTTCCTCCGCAGCCACGACGCCGACACCATCTATCTCGTCGGAGATATCGTCGACGGCTGGGCGCTGAAATCGAACTGGTACTGGCCGCAATCGCACAACGACTTCGTGCAGAAGATGCTGCGCAAGGCGCGCAAGGGCGCCAAGGTCGTCTATGTGCCGGGCAATCACGACGAGTTCCTGCGCAAATATTACGGCACGCATTTCGGCGGCATCGACGTGATCGAGAACACCGTGCACACCGGCGCCGACGGCAAGCGCTACCTGATCATCCATGGCGACATCTTCGACCTCGTGGTGCAGAACGCGCGCTGGCTCGCCCATCTCGGCGACAAGGCCTACGACTTCGCGATCCAGATGAACCGCTTCGTCAACTTCTTCCGCCGCCTGTTCGGCGTGCCCTACTGGTCGCTGTCGCAATGGGCCAAGCTGAAGGTCAAGAAGGCGGTAAACTACATCGGCGCGTTCGAATCGACGCTTGCCGGCGAAGCGCGCCGCCATGGCTGCGACGGCGTGATCTGCGGTCATATCCATTACGCCACCATCCATGACGAGCACGGCATCCGCTACATGAACTGCGGCGACTGGGTGGAGAGCTGCACGGCGCTGGCCGAGCACGAGGACGGCACGTTCGAGATCATCACCTGGGCCGATCCGGTGCGGAGTGTAGCGCCGGTTCCGCGCGTGGCGGCGCGCGCGGCCTGACCGAAGCGAACGGTCCGATTTCGCAGCCAGAGGTCCGCATTTCGTGACCTGATTGCCCGCTAATCCGGCTTGCCCGCCGTGCGGGCGTGGCGGTAAAAGGCGGGCATGACCCAAAACAAGCCGAGCCTGCCCGTCAGCGCCGCCGATATCGAGGCGGCCGCGAAGGTGGTCGCGCCGTTCGCGGTGCGCACGCCGCTGTTATCGTTCCCCGTGCTCGACGAGCACGCCGGCACGAAGGTGTTCTTGAAGCCGGAGATGCTGCAGCGGACCGGCTCGTTCAAGTTCCGCGGCGCCTTCAACAAGCTGTCCTCGATCCCGCAGGCCGATCGCGGCGGCGGCGTGGTGGCGTTCTCCTCCGGCAACCACGCCCAGGGCGTGGCGGCGGCGGCAAAGATCCTCAACATGCAGGCGACCATCGTGATGCCGGCGGATGCGCCGCTGTCCAAGCGCGAGCGCACCAAGTCCTACGGCGCCGAAGTCGTGCTGTACGACCGCGACAAGGAAGATCGCGAGGCGATCGCCGGCGGCATTGCCAGCAAGCGCGGCGCGACCTTGGTGCGGCCCTATGACGATCCCTTCGTGATCGCAGGCCAGGGTACTGCCGGCCGCGAGATCGCCGAGGACATGGCCGCGCGCGGTCTTTCGCCTGACATCGTGGTTGCGCCGGCTTCCGGCGGCGGCCTGATCGCGGGTGTTGCGACGGCGGTGAAGTCGCGCTTCCCGAATGCGGAGCTGATCGTCGCCGAGCCGAAGGGCTATGACGACCATGCGCTCTCGCTCAAGGCCGGCCACCGCGAGCCGCATCCTGCGGCCGGGCGCACCATTTGCGATGCGCTGATGGCGGCGATGCCGGGCGAACTCACCTTCTCCATCAACAGCCAGCTGCTCGCCCGCGGCGTGACCGCCTCTGACGAGGAAGTCGCCGCGGCGGTCGCCTTTGCCTATCGCGAGCTGAAGCTCGTGGTCGAGCCCGGCGGCGCCGTCGGCCTCGCCGCGCTGCTCAACGGCCGCTTCGACGCCAAAGGCAAGAACGTCGTCATCGTTCTCTCCGGCGGCAATGTCGATGCCGATCTGTTCGCAAAGCTGGTCGCTTAGAAGATCTCCCCATACGTAAAGCGGGGCAGAGCATCACTGCTCTGCCCCGCTTTCGTTGGTGACTGCGCGTGCGCGCGATCAGAAGCCGCGGCGCATCTGGTTGCCGTTGCCCATGGCCATGCGTGAGCTGCCGTTGTTGCCGCCATTGTTGCCACCGAAGCTCGTCTTGCCGGCCTGCGAGTTGCCCTGGTTGGACTTGATGCCCAGCGACGGGTTGCTGTTGAGCTTCATCACCCGGCCGTTGTCCTGCTGGTGCGACGTGGACGGCAAGGTCGTGATGACGCGGTTGGCGGGCATGCTGTTCTTCACGTCGGCTTTGGTGTCCAGACCGGTCTTGCCGCCGTTGATGCCGGTGTTGCCGTTGGCGCCGCCATTGTTGACGGGCAGGGTGGTGATCTTGCCACCGTTGATGCCAGTGTTGGCGGGACCGGTGTTGCCACCCGGGGCCGGCAGGGTGACGATCTTCTTGTCGGAAGCGCCGTCGGTCTTGCCGCCGTTGTTGACGGGCAGGGTAACGATCTTGCCGCCATTGATGCCGGTGTTGCCGTTGGCAGGAGCGTTGTTGTCGTCCTTGCCGGGCAGGCTGATGCCGAGACCGCCGACCTTCTGGCCGTTGTTCTGGCCATTGTTCTGGCCGTTGCCGTTACCGAACTTGATACCGTCCTTCGGCAGGCCGAAATTAATCGGCTGCTTCAATTGCTTCGGCTCGTCATGCAGGCTCAGCGCGACCTTCGCATACTGGCTGTCGCCGAAATTGTCGGCAAAGGTCTTGTAGATGAACGGCGAGTTGGCGATCACGGCCTTGTGCCAGGCCTGCTCGCGCTGGATGTTGCCGAGCAGCCAGCGGATGCGGTCGCACAGCGGGTCGTGCGGATACATCTC
Organism: uncultured Alphaproteobacteria bacterium; assembly: GCA_963726865.1. GTDB lineage: Bacteria > Pseudomonadota > Alphaproteobacteria > Rhizobiales > Xanthobacteraceae > Bradyrhizobium. Next base: position 756,680 of record CAVSEE010000028.1, read on the forward strand.
GATGAACTGCTGATAATACTGCGGCTGGCCTTCCGAGAGCACGTAGTCATAGGCCTGCTGCACCGAACGGCTCGGCAGGTTGGAAGCGGCCGCCACCACCGGGCCGCGGTTCGGCGCGCGCGTCGCCGCAACAGCGGTGTCGCCGAAAAAGTAGAAGTCGGAGGTCAGCGACGAGCTTTCCCACGGAATCTGCTTGCCGCCGGTCGAGCCCGCCACATCGAGGCGAACGCGCTTGAACAGCTGCTCGATCGGCAGGTTCGCTTCGCCCGCACGGTTCAGGAACGCCTGGAGATACGGGCTGTGCTCGCCGGAGCCGTCGAGCGCTTCGGTGCCCGGCGCGGTCGAGTAACCGACGATCGAGCCGTTCGGCGCGTCGACGATGGCAAGGCCCCGGCCGGCATCGTTGACGCCGGGGAACGGGTTGTTGCGGCAGGCGTCGAGCAGCACGATGCGCATCCGGCTCGGGATCGATTCCAGCGTCGCCATCAGGTCGACCAGGCGCAGCGAGTTGCTGGTCAGCTCGTTCGGCGTGGAAACATTGGCGTCGACCGGAACGAGATAGTTCTCGCCGGCGAGCTGCACGCCGTGGCCGGCGTAATAGACCATCGCCACCGAGTTGGGACCGCGTGCGGCGACCTTCGACGAAAAATCCTGCACGACGCGGATCATGTCGTTCTGCGTCAGGTCGATCGCCGAGGTGACCTCGAAGCCGGCCTTGTTGAGGAATTGTGCCATCGCCTGCGCGTCATTGTCGGGGTTGGCAAGCTCCGGCGCGTTCTTGTAGTGCGCGTTGCCGATGACGAGCGCGACGCGCTGCTCGGGCCCGCGCAGCAGCGATGCCGACGTGCCTTCGGGCGCGGTTTGGGCAAGGGAGCCGGTGATGCGAAAAGCCGAACAGGCTTCCCAGCAGGCCGGCATACATCAGCAGTGACTTCAAGCGGGACATAACGTCCTCCTCCAACGGAATCTCGATGCGAGATTGGTTGCGGCGAGGCTACGTCCGGGTTCACGGGAAGTGCGTGAGCTGCATCACGTGGCAAGATCAAGCTAAAATGAACGCGAGCTAAACGCTGCAAATACCGTTAATTGCAGGACAAATGGTTAGGAGAAGAAAGCGATCTTTTCGGCCTGGCTCATGCGGCGAATTGGCGCGAGCGGATCGTTGGCCGGCACTTTCGGCTTGTTCAAAATACCGCTGGCGATGACGGCCGAGCCGACCGAGAGCTCGGCTTCACCAATTTGTGTAGGAGCGGGCGCCGGCTCGCGTGCGGAGGCAACGGCCACCGCCGGCGGCGCCGGTCGAGCAGCTGGTGCGACAGGTGCGGCCTCAAACCGCGGCGCGGCAGGCTTTGGTTCGTAAGGCTTAGGTTCGTAAGACTTGGATTCGGAAGGCTTGGGTTCGTAAGTCTCGGGCTCGAAAGGCGCGCGTTCGCCAATGTCACGCGTGGCGATTGCCGTTTCCGCAATCGTTATGTCGTTATCGTCGTCGATCGGCTGAGGCGCCGACATCTCGGCCGCGATCAGATCCAGCAACGCCTCGTCGTCGACATCGGCGACCGCTTCGTCGACGAATTCGATCGCCTCGACCACGGCTGCAATCGGTGCGGCGGCTTGCGCGACGGGCTCGGCGATGGCCGCGGCGGCTTCCGCGACGCCAGCCTCCGGCGTCACCGCAAACTCCTCCGCCACCGACGCTTCCGCGGCGGTCGCAGTGATGGCCGCGGTTTCGCTCTCTGCCTCCGCAGCTTCTTCCGCCGGTGCGGGGAAGCGCACGACGTTGACATCCTCGGTCTCGCGCCGCGCTTGCGGAGGCTCGGCGCTGCCGGGAGAATATTCGTCGATCCGCGCGTCGATCTCGGCAAAGGCCTGGTCCACGGCGGCGCGCACGCTGTCCACAGAAATCTGGCCGGTGCTGCTTTCGATCGCCGCGACCTGGGCATCCAGGATGTCGCAAATCCGCCCGTCGGCGCCGGTCTCGCGCCAGCGCCAGGAGATTTCCTTGATGATCCGCAGGCCCTTGGCGATCGGTGCAAGGCGCTCGTCGAGGGCAAGCCCGTCGAGCCCGCTGGTCGCCGCGGTCTGCGCCTCGGTGACCGCCTCACGGATCGCGGCCAGCGCCTCGGTCAAAACGGCTTCGGCGGCCGCCTCTTTCTGCGCGGCGAGGCCTTGCTCGATGCGGGCGACGGCGTCGAGCACCTGGCGGGTGTCGGCATTGCGGTTGCGCTTGGCATATTCGCCGAGAAACCAGCGGCCGCGCGAGGTTTCCATGAAGGCCGTTTGGATGGCGTCATAGTCCTCCTCGTTCGGCTGCGCGGCGCGCGCCGAAATCGGAGAGAGGGCAAATGCTTCGTCAGCCATGTTAAACTCGGCGCGCAAATCACTGCGCGGTTTGCCATATAACGAACAACATGAACGCACGCGAATCGCAACCGACTTGATGTCCACCCAAGCAGAAATCCCCACTGATTCGCGGCGATTCGCAACCGGGCTGGCGCTGTTTTACGCCTCGTGTTTTGGCCTGGTGGGGACACACCTGCCGTTCTTCCCGGTCTGGTTGAAGGCGGTCGGCATCGATGCCGCCTGGATCGGTATCATTACGGCGCTGCCGGCGATCTCGCGCTTCACGGTGCTGCCTTTCGTGACCAGCCTTGCCGAACGGCGGCAGGCGGTGCGCCAGGCCATCTCCGTCACGGCCTTCGCCACGGCGATCGGCCTGCTCGTGATCGGCACCCAGCAACAGGCCGTCGCCGTCTTCGTGATCTATGCCGCGACCTGCTGCCTGTGGACGCCGATGACCCCGCTCACCGATGCCTATGCGCTGCGCGGCGTGCGGCGCTATGGCCTCAATTACGGCCCGCTGCGGCTGTGGGGCTCGGCCGCTTTCGTGGTCGGCGCGCTGGCCTGCGGCCTGCTGGTCGACCTGATCTCGGCAAGGCATCTGATCTGGGTGATCGCTGCGGTCGCGGCGATGTGCGCGCTGATCAGCCTCGGCCTGCAGCCGCTCGAGGCGCCGAAGCCGGCGGGCACCGCCGCTCATGGCGACAGCCGGCTGCTGCGCGATCCCGCCTTTCTCGCCATCATCGCCACCTCGGCGCTGGTGCAGGGCAGCCACGCCGCCTATTACACCTTCGCTTCGATCGCCTGGCAGCAGGCCGGATATGGCGGCCTCACCATTGCCGGCCTCTGGGTGCTTGGCGTGATCGCGGAGATCGCGCTGTTCGCCTACTCGCCGCGCTTCAGGCAGCCGTTCTGGCTGCTGGTCGTGATCGCGGCGCTGAGCGCCGCCTTGCGCTGGGTGATCACGGCGCAGTCGCCGCCGATCGCGATCCTCGCCGTGGTGCAACTCGCGCATGGCCTGAGCTTCGGCCTTACGCAGGTCGGCACCATGGGCCTGATCGCGCAACGCGTGCCCGGCCATGTGATGGCGCGCGGGCAGGGCTATCTGGTGGCCTGCGCCGGTATCGTGACCAGTTCCACCGCGATCGCCTCGGGCCGGATCTATGAAAGCTTCGGCCAGGGCGTGTACTACCTGATGGCCGCGATGGCGTTCACGGCGGCAATGATCATGTTTCTGTCACGGCATCGGCTGGACCATTCGGACGGCGCGGTCTCCGGCGGATAGCCGGCCCGCCATCAGAATCGCGAAAACAACCCCATGCAAAGTAGATAGCGCGCCCTGCATTCTGCCGGCGAGGTTTGTCTGGTGGCCGGAAGTCATTTTAAAGTCTGATGATTTTGAACTCGTCGCGCGTCTGGCCGTAACCAACAATGGCTGGTACATGACAGTTCGACGAAGCGAAGGGGCGGCAGGCTGCTGATTCCGTGGGGAACCCGCGGGGCAGCGGCGCCGGAGATGGCAGCGTGAACGGCGACCCGACACTGGAGCGGATTGCACGGGGCAACGGGCTTGCGCTGGCCGCAGCCGGCCCGTGGATTGCGCGCCATGCCGCGGTGCTGGAGGAGATCGTCACCGACGCCGAAAAGCTCGGCGGCACCCGGCCCAACATCTTCATCGACGTCTCCCAGGTCTCCCGGCTCGACACCTTCGGCGCCTGGCTGATCGAGCGGCTGCGCCGCAGCCTGAGCCAAAGCGGGGCCGAGGCGCAGATCGCAGGCCTCTCGGCGAACTATTCCAGCCTCGTCAACGAAGTGCGCCGCGTGAAGACCGCGCCGCCCGGCGACAGCGAGCCGGTGACCATTTCGGGCATGCTCGAAGGCGTCGGCCGCAGCGTGGCCGGCATCGGCGGCACCTTCGTCAGCCTGATCGACATGCTCGGCGCGGTGCTCGCCGCCGCCGGCAATGTCTTCATTCATCCGCGCAGTTTCCGGCTCACCTCCACCATCCATCATCTGGAGCAGGTGTGCTGGCGCGCGGTGCCGATCATCGTGCTCATCACCTTCCTGATCGGCTGTATCATCTCGCAGCAGGGCATCTTCCATTTCCGCCAGTTCGGCGCCGACATCTTCGTGGTCGATATGCTCGGCGTGCTGGTGCTGCGCGAGATCGGCGTGCTGCTGGTGGCGATCATGGTCGCCGGCCGTTCGGGCAGCGCCTACACCGCCGAACTCGGCTCGATGAAGATGCGCGAGGAGATCGACGCGCTGCGCACCATGGGTTTTGACCCGATCGAGGTGCTGATCCTGCCGCGCATGCTGGCGCTGGTGCTGGCGTTGCCGATCCTCGCCTTTCTCGGCGCGATGGCCGCGCTCTATGGCGGCGGCCTCGTCGCCTGGCTCTATGGCGGCGTCGATCCGGAAGCCTTCCTGCTGCGCCTGCGCGATGCGATCTCGATCAATCATTTCGTGGTCGGCATCGTCAAGGCGCCGGTCATGGCCGCCGTCATCGGCATCGTCGCCTGCGTCGAGGGGCTCGCGGTGCAGGGCAGCGCCGAGTCGCTCGGCCAGCACACGACCTCGTCGGTCGTGAAAGGCATCTTCTTCGTCATCGTGATGGACGGCGTGTTCGCGATCTTCTTCGCCGCGATCGGAATGTAACCATGGCGCTTCAACCAGCTTCCGACGCCATCATCCGGGTTCGCGACATCACCGTGCAATTCGGCAAGACCCGCGTGCTCGACGGGCTCAACCTCGACGTCAAGCGCGGCGAGATCCTCGGCTTCGTCGGCCCTTCCGGCGCGGGCAAATCGGTGCTGACCCGCACCATCATCGGCCTGGTGCCGAAAGTGGCGGGCCGCATCGAGGTGTTCGGCGTCGATCTCGATGCGGCGGACGCCAACCAGCGCCGCGGCGTGGAGCGGCGCTGGGGCATCCTGTTTCAGCAGGGCGCGCTGTTTTCCTCGCTGACGGTGCGGCAGAACATCCAGTTTCCGGTGCGCGAATATCTCAAGCTCTCGCAAAAACTGCTCGACGAGGTCATGGTCGCAAAACTCGTGATGGTCGGCCTCAAGCCCGAGGTTGCCGACCGCTACCCGTCCGAACTCTCCGGCGGCATGGTCAAGCGCGTGGCGCTGGCGCGCGCGCTCGCGCTCGATCCGGAACTGGTGTTCCTGGACGAGCCGACCTCCGGCCTCGATCCGATCGGCGCCGGCGATTTCGACGAACTGGTGCGCACCCTGCAGCGCACTTTGGGCCTGACCGTTTTCATGGTAACCCACGACCTCGACAGCCTTTATACGGCCTGCGACCGCATCGCCGTGCTGGGCAACGGGAAGATCATTGCAGCCGGATCGATCGCCGACATGAAGGCCTCGAAGCACCCCTGGCTGAACCAGTACTTTAACGGCAAGCGCGCCCGCGCCGTGGTGGTCTAGGAGCATTTAATGGAAACCCGGGCGAACTACGTCCTGATCGGCGCCTTCACGCTGGCGGTGATCGCGGCTGCGTTCGGCTTCGTGCTCTGGTTCCAGAGCCTGCACACCACCAAGCTGCGCAGCCCCCTGCGGGTGGTGTTCGAGGGCCCGGCCTCGGGCCTGCGCAATGGCGGCAGCGTCAATTTCAACGGTATCCGGATAGGGGAAGTGATCTCCGTGAAGCTCGACAACCCGCGTCGCGTTGTCGCGCTCGCCATGGTCGAGAACAAGCGCCCCGATCCGCAAGGACACCGTGGTCGGCCTCGAGTTCCAGGGCCTCACGGGCGTCGCCGCGATCTCGCTGAAGGGCGGCGAGGCGAGCGCGCCGCCGGTGCCGCAGGACGACGACGGCGTGCCGGTGCTGACCGCCGACCCCAACGCGCTGCAGGACGTCACCGAGGCGATCCGCGCCACCTTGCAGAACGTCAACCGCCTCGTCGCCGACAACCAGCAGTCGATCAAGAACTCGCTGCATAATCTCGAAACCTTCACCGGCGCGCTGGCGCGCAACTCCGAGAAGATCGACAACGTGATGGCGCGCGTCGACGGCGTGATGGGCAAGGCGGATAGCCTCATGCTCGGCCTGAACTCGATCGGCGGCGGCGCCACCGGCGGTGAGCTCGCCGCGATGGTCAAGGCGATCAAGGAGCTTGCCGACGACCTCGACAAGCGCACCGGTGCACTTGATGGCCGACGGCCGCCGCACGCTCTCCGACATCAGCCGCGCCGTGAACAATTTCGACCGCAACCCGAGCCGCGTGATTTTCGGCGGCGGCAATGCCCAGCCGGCGGCGGAGCAGCCGGCGCAACAGCCGACGAGGCCGCGCGGCCGCGGCGGGGCAAGGACAGCAGAAGCGCGCGCAGTAGTGATCCGTTGCACCTGATGTCATCAACGGGAGAGCAGCAATGTGTTGCGCTCCACGTCCTTGGTCAGGACTGCTCCTGATGCAGCGTCTTCTTGTTGCATTCGAGCCGCTCGATCAGCACCTGGATGGTCTTCTGCGAGCCTCGGTCGGCGGTTCGCGCGGTCAATTCCCGGTAATGCTCGATCACGGTGTCAAGCTCCTGGCACTTCCAGCACATTCATGATCCTCATCAGAGGACCAACCCGGACCGGCGGACACCGTTCCCGGGCGCGCCATCGCCGGCGCGTTGCGTTACGAAGTGAACACTTCGCTTTGCGCTGAGCGCGGCGCGACCATGCGCGGAAACATCGAAAGCGGACGCGCGTTTCCTCGAGCGGCGGAGCACGTCGAAATTAGAGGAAGCAGGCCGTGAAAGCCTGAAGGTTCGCCGTGACCCAGCCATGTCGACATTGAGGGCCGAGCAACGGCAGGCCTTCGCCCGCTTCCTGGTTCCAGATAGAAGCAAAAGCGGCCCTATTAATATTACTTCTTTACCCAAAATTAAGGATAGATTTGCGGGCGCGGAGGCTGCGTCCTAGCGTCCGACAAATGTTGTTGTGTCAATGAGTTGGTGCGTATCCATGACCCTCAAATTGGTTGCAGTAACGGCCTCGATCGCGGCCCTCGCGCTCACGCTTTCCGCGGGTGAAACATTGGCCAGGGCCGGCGGCGGCAAGGCGGGCGGGATCACCGCGCCGTTTGCGCGTCCGGGCGTGCCGCTCACGCGTCCGGTAACGCCGCTCGCGGCTAGACCTTTCCTGGCTCATCGCAACCGCGGCTTTGCCGGCGGGCTCTGGCCGACAGGTTACTACGGCGCGCCCTATGGCGAGCCGATGGCGGACGGCTCCGCGCCGCTGAGCAACGACGTCAACGTCAACTACACCTACAAGCAGGATGTGCCGTGGGACTGGGCGCATCGCTATCCGCCGGCCGTCGCGCCGTCGGACCGGCCCTATGTGCCCGGCTGTTCGTCCGAGCCGGTGACGGTGCCCGGACGCAACGGCGATCAGACCGTCAACGTGATCCGCTGCTATTGAGGCGCGGTATCGGCCGGTAACCCGCTGCGGCGTCGGTTGGTAGAAGTACGTAGCGCAATTGCCCGTCCGCGAGGGCGATGCCCACCATGTTAACGATGGTCGCGGGAATCCCGCGCAAGCGGGAACTTCGAAACCCGGAGTTCAGGACCGCTGAGCAAGGCTGTACGTCGAAAAGGACGTTCCGGCCGTGTCTCGCTATCTGAAGTCGCCACTCACCGTCGTCATCCTGCTGCTGTGTATCACGCTGGCCAGCCTGTGGAGCCTCGTGATCTGGAAGGGCGAGCAGGAAAAGGCGTACGCCTTCGCCAAGGCGGCCTCCGCAACGCAGAGCCTGACGCATTCCCTTGCGCAGCATGCCTCGAAGAGCTTTGGCGCCGCGCAACTGGCGATCCTTGGCGCGGCCCAGTACATCCAGCATTCGGATCGTTCTGCGAAAGCGTCGGGGGAAATCAACGACTTCCTGGCGCAATTTGCCAAAGGCATTCCGCAGGTGCGCGAGCTCGGCGTGCTCGCCGAAAACGGCGTTTGGATATTTTCTTCCTACGAGACCGTGCCGCCCGTCAACAATGCCGACAGGCCTTACTTCCAGTATCACCGCGACCATGACGATCCCGCCGTTCGCATCAGCGGGCCGTTGCTGTCCCGCGCCACGGGCCGGCCGACGCTGCTGATGACGCAGCGGCTGTCGCGCTCCGACGGGTCCTTTGAAGGCGTGGTGTTTGCGGCGATCGACCTCGAACACTTCCGCTCGTTTTACCGCAGCTTCGAGGCCGACCAGCGCCGCACGGTCACGCTGATGACGACCGACGGCAAGGCGATCGTGCACCGCGAGGCCAGCGAAGTCGGCAAGGATCTCTCCCGCACCAGTCTGTTCACGCGTGCATCTGAAGAATTCGCCGACCGGGCTCTATCCCATCATCTCGCCCTTCGATGGCCGCGAGAAGCAATTCGCCTATGAGCGGCTGTCCGACTTTCCCATCGTGGTCAGCGTCGCCGCGGCGGAAGACGACATCCTGAACACGTGGCGGGAAGATCGCCGGTTCGACTTCATGCTCGCCTCGGCGATCTCGGGCATCCTGATCATTCTCTCGATCCTGCTGGTCATGCAGTTCCGCAGGCGATCGCTGATGGCGCGCATGCTGGCCGAACGCGAGGCCGGCTACCGCCTGCTGGCCGAGAATGTCGAGGACGTGGTGACGCGCATCGATGCCGGCGGCAAGCGCCTCTTCATCTCGCCGTCGATCGAGAAGCTGCTCGGCTGGACCGTGCCGGAGATCATGGTTCAATCGGCTTATTCGAACATCCATCCCGCGCACCGGGAGATCGTCAGGAAAATGCTCGAAGGCCTCGGCGCCGACAATCGTTCCGCCAGCGGCGAATACATGTCGCGCCGCAGGGACGGCAACTATGTCTGGGTCGAGGCGCGGTTCACCTTTGTGCGCAATCCGCAGGACGACTTTCCCGAAATCATCGCCGTGATACGCGACATCTCGAAACGAAAGGCCGCCGAGGAGCAGATGTGGCTGGCGAACGACCAGCTGAAGTCGCTGGCCGAGACCGACACGCTGACCGGCATCGCCAACCGGCGCAAGTTCGACGAAGTGTTCGAGCGCGAACTACGGCGCGGCGCCCGCGCCGGCTCGCAGCTGTCGCTGCTGCTGGTCGATATCGACAGGTTCAAGCTGTTCAACGACAGCTACGGACATTCCGCCGGCGACGATTGCCTCCGGCACGTTGCACGCGCGCTCGCTGGCAATCTCAGGCGCCCGGCCGATCTGATTGCGCGCTATGGCGGGGAAGAGTTCGCGGTCATTCTGGCCGACACGGCGCCCGAGGCAGCGGTCAAGGTGGCCGAGACGCTGCGGCAGGCGGTAGCGGGCCTCGGGCTTGCGCACGGATTGAGCGACAGCGGCGTCGTGACGGTCAGCATCGGCGTCGCCGGCGCGCGCTGCGACGGCCACAACCCGGGGCGGGCTCTGCTCGAGGCGGCCGATGCAGGCGCTCTATCGGGCAAAGGAGGAAGGCCGCAACAAGGTCTGCCTGTCAGGCGATCGCGGCGCTGCGTTGCTGACAGGCACGCAAGGCTGAGCGTCAGCGCGGCGCCCGCATGGTGCAAAAGTGTACACAGCGATGTGCCTGAAATTCGCGCAGCCAATCGCGCCGATGTGAGGAACGAACCCGTCCAGTGAGGCTTAACCAAGCCTCATCCAACGGGAGCCTTTCGAAGTGATCATCCGGGCAGGGTACGACATCGCCTTTCATTGCCAGCAGCCAACGCCGATGGTGCTGATGCTGAGCGTGCATCCGTCGCGGCAGGGCGATCTGCTCAGCGAGCACCGCATTCAACTGTCCGGTGGCCAACCTTCGAACAACATTGCCTCGCACGACTACCGCGACTCCTTCGGCAATATCTGCACGCGGCTGGTGGCGCCGGCTGGCCTGCTTGAGATCCGCAACGATTTCCTGATCCGGGATTCCGGCCTTGCCGACGAGGTCGCGCCCGGCGCGCGGCAGCTCGCGATCGCTGAACTGCCCGATGACACGCTGCTGTTCCTGATGGGCAGCCGCTATTGCGACACGCAAAAGCTCTCCGATCTCGCCTGGTCGCGCTTCGGCGCCATCGAGGGCGGCTGGCAAAAGGTGCAGGCGATCTGCGACTATGTGCACGGCCATCTCGAGTTCGGCTATCACCATGCGCGCAACGACCGCACCGCCTCCGAGGGACACGCCGAGCGGCGCGGCGTCTGCCGCGACTTCGCGCATCTGGCCGTCACGCTGTGCCGCTGCATGAACATTCCGGCGCGCTATTGCACCGGCTATCTCGGCGACATCGGCGTTGTCAGCGATCCCGCGCCGATGGATTTTTCCGCCTGGTTCGAGGTGTATCTGGACGGCCGCTGGTACACCTTCGATGCACGCCATAACCATCCGCGGATCGGCCGCATCGTGATCGCACGCGGCCGCGACGCCGCCGATGTCGCGATCTCCACCGGTTTCGGCTTCACGCAGCTCGCGCGCTTCTCCGTCATCACCGAGGAGGTGGAGGAGGCGCGGCCGGCATTCGGCATGGCGGCGGCGTAGACGGCGCTATTGCGGCGATGTGCCGTCCGATCGGACGTCGCCGTTGAGCAGCTGCGACACCGCGGTGAGGAGCTGCGCGGGCGCGAAGGGTTTGGTCAGCAGCACGCTGTTCGGCACGCCCCACATCGGCCATTCCTGCGGCGCCGCGCCGGTGATGTAGACGATCGGAAAGGTTGGGTCGACCTCGCGCGCCGCGCGGGCGACGCTCCAGCCGTCCATCCGTCCCATCAGCTTGATGTCGGTGACCAGCGCACGGTACTTGGAGCGGAAGGCCTTCAGCAGCGTGACGGCTTCCTCGCCCGAACCGGCAATCGCCGGCTCATATCCGCCGTCGCGCAAAGCGTCTTCGAGAAGCACCTGGATTTGCTGATCGTCCTCGATGACCAGGATCACCGGAAGTAGTTTCCTGCTGCAACACATCCCCCGTGCATGGCCACTCCATCAGCTGCGGTGACCAGCGCACGGTACTTGGAGCGGAAGGCCTTCAGCAGCGTGACGGCTTCCTCGCCCGAACCGGCGATCGCCGGCTCAGTATCCGCCGTCGCGCAAAGCATCTTCCAGAAGCAGCTGGATTTGCTGATCGTCCTCGATGACCAGGATCACCGGAAGTATTTGCTGCTGCAACACATCCCCCGTGCACGGCTGCCGCTTGTTTTGCCACTCAACACGGGCGTTGCAAGATCGTTCCGTCCAAAAGTGTACACGGCGTTTGGTTCCTGGCATTTTCTGGATATTTCGAGGGAACCGGGCGGAAATCAGCACACCCCGCAAAACAAAACGGAGGCCGTGAGGCCTCCGTTTTCGATTCGCTGATAGCGCTGCTTACCCCAGCCGGCCCGCGGCATGGGCGAGCAGGGTGTAGACCAGGCCGGTCTCCGAGGTGAGGTGGGCGCGCAACGCCTGCGGGCCGCGCTCGTCGCGGGCAACCTCGTCGAGCAGCCGCTCGAACTCGGCGATGTAGCGGTCGACCGTCTGCTTGAAGCCGCGGTCGGCGCGGTACTTGCGGGCGACCTCGTCGAACGCCTTCTGGCCGGCCGGCGTGTACAGGCGCTTGGAGAACGCCTTGCTCTCGCCGCGCTGGTAGCGGTCCCACATCTCGGCGGCGAGGTTGCGGTCCATCAGCCGGCCGATGTCGAGCGACAGCGACTCCAGCGGATTGGCCGGCCCTTGCGCGCGGCCGCGCTGCGGCTGCTGCTGGCCGCCGCCATCGGTGCGGCTGAGCAGGCCGGAGAGCCAGCCGTCACCGCCATCGGTATTGGCGGGCGAGACCGGCGGCGCTTCGGTGCGGCGCGCGGTTTGCTGCATGCCGAGATCCGGCGGGGGCAGGGTGGACGCGCTGGTGCGTCCGCCACCGCCACCGCCGCCGACGGCCACCGCCATCGCGGGTTCTTCCTGGCGCACGGTGGCGCGGCCCTGCGTCACCACGTCGAGGCCGCGGCCGTGATGGGCGACGATGCGGTTCAGCTCGGCGAGCGCCTCGATCTGGTCGACGATCACCTTGCGCATCTGCGCGGTGCTCTCGGCGGCCTCCTGCGGCATTTCCAGCACGCCACGGCGCAGCTCGTTGCGGGTCGCCTCGAGCTCGCCGTGCATCTCGGAGGCCATCTGCTTCATCGCAGACACCATCGCCGAGAACTTCTCGGTCGAACTCCTTGAACATGGCGTCGGTCTCGTGGTTGCTCTGCTGATAGAGCTCGTTCATGGCATCGAGCGTCTGCTGGCGCTCGTTCTCGGCGGCGGTACGCACCGCCTCGAACTGGCGGCTGATCGCGGCCGAACCGGCGCCGGCCGTCTCCGCCACCACGCGGGCGATGTCGCGGGCGCGCTCTTCGGCGGCGGCCAGCGATTCATCGAGCAGGCTGGTGAAGCGCGACAGCCGCTGGTCGAGATCGGTGGTGCGCAGATCGATGGTGGTGACCAGCGACTCCAGCGTCGACTTGCGCTCGGCCACCGAAGTCGAGGTCGAGCGGTTGGCCTGCTCGACGACGGCGGCGGCTTCCACCAGGGCCTTGCCGTGGCTGTCGAACTGGCTCGACAGCGAGTTGAGGTCCAAGAGCGCCCTGGAGGTCTTGTCGTTGAACACCGTGAGCTGGTCTTCCAGCGTCTGCGTCGCCACGCCGTTGCGGCTGGTGACGTCGTTCATCGCGGAGACGAAGTCGGCCACGCGGGTGACCAGCGCGCGCTCCAGCGAGTTGAGGTTGTCCTGGGCGCCGGTGAGCACTTCCTGCAAGAGGATGTTGCCCTCGCGCAGCCGCTCGAACAGCGCCACCGTGTCGGTGCGCAGGATCTTGCTGGTCTCCTGCATCTCGGTGACGGCCGCAATCGAGACCTGGCGCGACTGGTCGATCGCCGCGCGCGAAGCCTGCTCCAGCTCCTTCAGCGACTTGCCGACCGCGCCGGTGGCGAGTTCGCCCGCCGAATTGATCGAGCGCGCGACATCCGAGCCGGTCGCACCCATCGCCTGCGAGAAGGCCTGGCCGCGCGTCTCGATCGCCTTGAGCGAGTCCGCGGTGACGCGGTCGATCTCGGTCGAGAGATGGTTGGTCCGGGCGGTGAGCGCCTCGACGAGGGCGCCGCGGCGGCCGTCGATCATCTGCGACAGCCGCTCGGTGCTCTGCGTCACATAGGTGACGATCTCGTCGGTCTTGCCGGTCATGGTCGAGCCGAAGCCGGACGAGGCCGAGAGCACGGAGCGCTCGACGTCGGCGGAGGTCGACTTGATCTTGGCGGCGATCTCGTTCGAGGCCGCGACCAGCGCGTTCTGCGCGTTGGCGGCGCTGGCCTGGATCGCACCCTGCGCGGCGCTGGCCGCGTTCTGGATGGTGTCGGTGGAGGTGGCGGCGACGGCCGCCAGCGACCGCTCGATCTCCGTCGAGATCGACCGGATGTTGCCGGCGTGCTCGGCCGAGCCCGACGCGAACAGGCCCTGCGCCTCGCGCGCGTTGCCGAGGATGGCAGCCGCGGTGTCGGCGCCGACCGCGGTCAGCGTGCGCTCGACATCGGCGGCCAGCGACTTGACGTGCTTGGCGGCTTCCGACGACGCGTTGACCAGCGTGTTCTGCGCCTCGCGGGCGCCCGCCGTGACGGATTCCGCGGTGGCGCTGCCGGCCATCGTCAGCGTGCGCTGGATCTCCGCGGAGAGCATCTTGACCTGATCGGACGCGGTCGAGGACGCGGTCACCAGGGTGTTGTGGGCCTCGCGGGCGCCGGCGGTGATCGCCTCGGCCGTGGCGTTGCCGGCCATCGACAGCGTGCGCTGCACGTCGGCGGAGAGCGACTTCACCTGGGTGGCGGCGTCGGTCGAGGCGTTGACCAGCGTGCTCTGCGCCTCGCGGGCGCCGGACAGCACGGAAGCGGCGGTGGCGCTGCCGGCGGCCGACAGCGTGCGCTCGACGTCGGCGGCAAGCGACTTGATCTGGCTCGCGGCTTCCGAGGAGGCCGATGACCAGCGTGGTCTGCGCTTCGCGCGCGGAGGTGAGGATCGAGCCGGCAGCGCCGCTGCCGACCGCGGTCAGCGAAGCCTCGACTTCCGAGGAGGTCAGCTTGAGCTGGGCGCCGACGTCGGAGGAGACGCCGAGCAGCGCCTGCTGCGCGGCGCGCGCGCCGGTCTGGATGGTCTCGGAGGTGTTGACCACGAGGTTGGTGAGCGAGCGCTCGGCGTCCTCGACATGCGACTTGATGCCGGAGGAGAGCATTTCGGCGCGCGCCATCAGATCGTCGCTGGCCTGGCGGCCCGAGCTTTCGATGCGGCCGGCCACTGCCTCGACGCGCGAGCCGAGCAGGTCTTCGAACTGCGCGACGCGGGTGTCGATATCGGAGGCGATCAGGCCGACGCGGGTCTCGATGCCCTGGTGGATTTCCTGGAAGCGCGCCGAGATGGTGTCGGTGAGATGCGCGCTGCGGCCGTTGATGGTGTCGGTGACCGCGCCGATGCGCTGGTCGACCGCCTGCACCGCCTGCAGCGTGCCTTCGGTGAGCGAGGAGGTGAGGTGGGACAGCCGCGAGTCGATCGAATGGATGGTCTGCGCCGCGCCGTCGGTCAGCGTGGTGGCGAGCGAGGTCAGGCGCGAGTCGATGGTCTCGGTCACGGACTTCGCGCGGGTGTCGAAATTCACTTCGAGCGACTTCAGGCGGCTGTCGATCGACTCGTCGAACGACTTGATCTTGCCGTCGAGCGAGGTGTCGAGCGTGGCGACGCGGTTGCCGAGCGTGGTCTCGAACTGCAGCAGGCGCTGGTCGAGCGAAGCGGTGATCTCGCCGCCGTTGGAGGTCAGGCGGGTGTCGAAATTGTCGACATAGCTCTTCAGGTTGTCGGAGATCTCGGCCGTGCGCTGGCCGAGGCGCTCGACGATGTCGCCGCCGAACGTCTTCACGGTGCGGTCGAATTCGGAGATGTGGCGGGTGATCAGCGCGCCGAGCGTGCCGCTGTCGCGGGCGAACTTCTCGGCGAGCTCGCGAGCCCTGGTTCTTCACGAGGTCGTCGAAGGCGCTCATCTGCAGCGACAGCGTGTCGTGCGCGGTCTCGGTCTGGCTCACCACCTTGGCGACCAGCGAGTTGACGGTGACGTCGAGCGCGTCGCTCGCCTTGTCGCCCGAGGTGAGGATACGGGTGGCGAGCTTGTTGCCGGCCTCGTCGATCTTGTTGACGAGGTCGCCCGAGCGCAGCTCGAGCTCGAGCAGCAGCGAGTCGGAGGAGTTCTTCAGCGAGTCGTGGACCTGCTCGGTGCGGTCGGAGATGCCGTCGACGATGGTGGCCGAGCGGTTCTCGAATTCCGCGGTGATGCGGTCGATGCGCTCGTTCAGCATCTCGTGGACGCGGTCGGCGAGATCGACGAACTCGTCGTGGACGTGGCCGGTCTTGAAGTTGAGGCTGGTGGTCAGCCGCTCGGAGGCGTCGAGCACGGCGCGCGTGGTCTCGGCGGATGCTTCCTCGAGGCGGTCGAGCAGGTCGCCGCCGCGCTCGCCGAGCGCGAGGATCATGTTGTCGCCGGCGTGCGAGAGCGCGCCGGTGATGTGGGCGCCGCGTTCTTCCAGCGCGCCGGTGATGCTCTTGGCGACTTCGTCGACGCGCGAGGCGATGGCGTCGGAGATCAGCGCGATGTCGTGGCGCAGGTCGATCTGCACGCCGGAAATGGCGCTGCGCACCTGCTCGGCCTGGCCGACCAGGTTGTCGCGCTGATGGGCGATGTCCTGCAGCAGCGCGCGGATGCGCACTTCGTTGTCGGAATAGGCGCGCTCGAGCGCTGCGACTTCGTTGGCAACCAGCGTTTCGAGTTCGCCGGCGCGCGCGATCGCGCGCTCGATGCCGTCGCCCATGGCGGCGACTTCGCGGCGGATCGCTTGTCCGACGGTGATCATGGAATCGCTGGCCGCGCCCTCCGGCTCGGAGAAGCGGATCGCGACCTGCGCCATCGCCTGCGCGATCATGCGCATTTCCTGGCCGCGCCAGGCGAGGCTGGCGAGGAAGTAGAACAGCAGCACCGGCGCAAAGAACAGCGCGGCAAGGCCGCCGAGCACCAGCACGCCGCCGCTCTGGCCGATCGCGGCCTGCAGCGAGCCGATGAAGCTGGCGGTGAGCAGCGCGCAGCCGGCGAGCCAGATGCCGGCGAAAATGGTGGCGAGCGTATAGACGCTGCGGGCAGGGCGGCCCTTCTGCAGCGACTGCAGCAGCTGACCGATGGTCTCGCGGTCGTCATTGGCGGCGCGGCGCGTCACGCGCGGCTCTTCGATCGGATCGAACATCGGACGATCGGCGGCGCTGGCGCGGGGTTCGTAGGCGGGCTCGGAATAGGACGGCTCGGAATAGGACGGCGCGGCGGACGGCA
The DNA here is from genome assembly GCA_963726865.1 of uncultured Alphaproteobacteria bacterium. Taxonomy (GTDB): domain Bacteria; phylum Pseudomonadota; class Alphaproteobacteria; order Rhizobiales; family Xanthobacteraceae; genus Bradyrhizobium. The sequence goes on from CAVSEE010000028.1 coordinate 773,338, forward strand.
TCACCGGCGGGGGCGGCGGCATATCGAGGTCGACGGGCGGCGCGCTGTTGCGGCCCGGCTCCGGATGCGGCTCGCTGATATTGAGGGCCTCCTGAATGGCAGAAAGCGCAACTTCTGTAGGGTCTTTCGCCTTTTTCGGGTTGTTCGCCATGGTCAGCCTGAGCCCTCTTACAATACGCATCCGGCGCGCCTGCAATCGTCCCCGCAGCAGGGTGCGCAGCCGGAAAACATGCCCGTTCAGCAGAGCAAAGCCGCGCTCAACGCGCGCGCTTTTCCGCTTCATCCGCCAAACATCCTATTGGGTGAGCGATGCGAATGAAATGGTCGCGATTAAGACAATCTTAATCATCGTTAACAGGATTGCGCCGTAAGATATTAATAGTCCTCAGAATTCTTACGGGAACCCGGAGAATGAGGCCACGAGCCGGCCAAAACGAGGCAGATTTGCGGCGAGTGCACCAAACGTTCCGTTAACCAATTCCGTGATTGGCTGACGACCACGCGCGCTAGCTCAGCCCAAGCTGCGCGAGAACAGGCCACGCTGTGCCGCTTCACCTCGAACGGATCGAATGGATGGTTTCGCCGCCGCTCGCACCCGATGACGGGCCGATCGACTTTGAGCATCTTTCGCGGATGACGCTGGGGGATCCGGCGCTGCAATGCGAGGTGCTGACCATGTTCGTGGCGCAATCGGCGCGGCTGGTCGACCAGCTCACCGGTTTGCCGGCCGACGCGGGCACGGTTGCGCATATGCTGAAGGGCTCGGCCCGCGCGATCGGCGCGTTTGCGGTGGCCGAGGCGGCCGAGCGGCTGGAAGCGGCGCTGTCGGAAGCCGCCGGCGCCAAGGCCGCGCTCGACGCCCTGAAGGATGCGGTCGCCGCAGCGCAGGGCGCCATCGAGGCCTTCCTCAGCCGGGGCTGAACGGGGCGATTATTCCGGCGAAATCGAACGGTCTGTCCTGCGGCCAAGCGCTGGTATTGGCCGGATTGACCCGTTATAGGACTGCCGGACCCCTTCCATCCGCACCTTCCGTCAGCATGAGAGACCATGGCCAAAATCCACTATGTCGACCACAAAGGCGAAACCCGGACCGTTGAAGTCGAGAACGGCGCGACCGTGATGGAAGGCGCGATCCGCAACGCCATTCCGGGCATCGAGGCCGAGTGCGGCGGGGCCTGTGCCTGCGCGACCTGCCATGTCTATGTCGACGAGGCCTGGCGCGAGAAGACCGGCGCGCCCACGCCGATGGAAGAGGACATGCTGGACTTCGGTTTCGACGTGCGGCCGAACTCGCGCCTGTCCTGCCAGATCAAGGTGAGCGACGAACTCGACGGCCTCATCGTCTCCACGCCGGAACGGCAGGCGTAAGCCAACCGTATCTGCTAGCGCGCGGCGTCCGCGGTTGCCGCCAGCATGTCATTGATGGCGTAGACGGCGCAGTCCGGTGCGTATTTGGCGCACGCCTCAAGGGCCTTTGCCCGCGCTTCAGCCGCCGATCGCTGCGCGGACCGCAAGGCCCATGCGCCCCTGGGCGATATTGCAAACGCCTTGTGCTGCCCGGCGGCGAGGTAGTCGGCAAATCCCGCGCGGCCCTTTTCGCTGAGGCGCGGCGGAGGCGGCAGTGCTGCCGGCGCCGGCGGCGGCAGCAGATCGCGCCGTCCCAGATTCTGCGCGCGCAGGAAATCGTCGACGACAGGGGTCCAGATCGGAATGCCCCTGGAAAACAGCGAATGGCCGTCCTCGCCGAACGCCGCCGCATCGATGAATTGCGCGCGGCCGCCGGCGCCGGGTGAAGGCGGCGTGCATCCTGTGCGCAAGCTCGGGCCAGAAAAACTTGTCGTTCTCCGCATAGATCCACAGCGTCGGAATGCGCGAGGTCTTGCCGAGCGCTGCGAACGCGCGCACCAGCGAGTCCTCGTCGCAGACGTCATCCTCGTCCCGCGAGCCCCGGCCGCCGGCAAAGTTGATCACGGCGACAAGTCCCTGCGGCGGATCGGCGACAGCGCGATGCTGGCAAAGCCGCCGGCCGAGATGCCAACCGCGATGAAGCCGGTGGTCGCGACGTCGGTCCGGTTCTTCATCGCCTGGACGGCAGCTTGCAGGTCGGTGGCGGATTCCCTGGCGGTTCGCAGATAGTTGCGGTTTGCACAGGGGCCGCTGTTTTCCGCGTAGGCGCCGCCGGATGTGCCATAGCCCCGCCGCATCACGATCAACGACGCAAAGCCGCGCCGCGCGAATTCGATGCCCTGCCGGTGCAGCGTATTCGCCGACATGGTGGGGCGGGTGCTGCCGTCGCGCGGCGCGCCGTGGCTGATCAGCGCGAGCGGATAGGGTCCGCTCCCCGCAGGCCGTATCAACAGCGCTTCGAGGCCGCGGGGGCCTGCCGACGGCATCGGGATGCGCAGCTCTTCGCGGGTGTAGTCCTGCGCGGCGGCGGGCCGCGTGGCGGCAAGCGCGAGCGCGAGGATGACCCACGCCGCGCGCTTCATTGCCCGTCGTAGCCTCGCCTGAGCCAGCGCTGGAAGTTCGCCTTGATCCCGTCGGTGAGGGCGACAGGCTTGCGGGTCGCCTGATCGACCAGCACGTTGACCGCGCGCGCCGAGGCCACGCATTTGCCTTCGGAAAACACCACCTGGTCGAAGCTCACGGAGGTGCGGCCGATCTTGGCGACGCCGAGTCCGAGGTCGATCGTGCCGGGCCAGTGCAGCTCGGCGCGGAAATTGATGTCCAGCCGCACCATGACCCAGCCGAAGCCCGCGGGCTGCAGCCCGTTGGCGGCATCCTTCATCAGCGTGACCCGGCTGGTCTCGAAATAGCTGGCATAGCTCGCATTGTTGACGTGCTGGTTGATGTCCATGTCGGCAAAGCGGACATTGTCCGTAAGCCGGTAGGGGAAATCCTCGAGCAGCGGCTCGGCCTCGGCGCGGATAGGGGCGTTCACGGGCTAAAGTTCTCCGAAAATCTCAACTCCCATACAACCCAGATGTTGAGCCGCCGCAAGGGGTTGCATTGCAGGGCTCATATTATCGCTTTCCTGTTCCCTCCACCTTGGCTAGGAAGGCACCGCCCACGGCGCCTTCAGGCGCCCCCCATCCGAAACGGTTCAACCGAAAAAGTAACGACATGAGCGAAGTGATCAAAACCGATGTGCTGATTATTGGCGCAGGTCCCTGCGGACTGTTCGCCGTGTTCGAGCTGGGCCTGTTGGACATGAAGACGCATCTGGTCGACATCCTCGACAAGATCGGCGGGCAATGCGCCGAGCTCTATCCGGAAAAGCCGATCTACGACATTCCCGGCATTCCCATGGTGACCGGGCAGGGCATCACCGACGCGCTGCTGGAGCAGATCAAGCCGTTCGGGCCGACCTTCCATCTCAACGAGATGGTGGAGACGATCGAGAAGATCGGCGATCCGCTGTTTCGGGTGAAGACCGACGGCGACAAGGAGTTCGAGTGCAAGGTGGTGGTGATCTCCGCGGGCGGCGGCTCGTTCCAGCCGAAGCGGCCGCCGGTGCCGGGCATCGAGGCCTATGAAGGCACCTCGGTGTTCTACGCCGTGCGCAAGATGGAGCAGTTCCGCGACAAGAACGTGCTGATCGTCGGCGGCGGCGACTCCGCGCTGGACTGGACGCTCAATCTGCATCCGGTTGCGAAGCGCATCACGCTGCTGCACCGTCGCGATGATTTCCGCGCCGCGCCGCACAGCGTCGAGCAGATGCGCGCGCTGGTCGTCGTCCGGCAAGATGGATCTGAAGATCGGCCAGGTCACCGGCCTTGAAGGCGCGGACGGAAAGCTCGCCGGCGCCCATGTCAAGGGCAGCGACAACGCGATGAGCAAGGTCGATTGCGATACCATGCTGCCGTTCTTCGGGCTGACCATGAAGCTCGGCCCGGTCGCGAACTGGGGCGTCGCGCTCGACAACAACCTCATTCCCGTCGACACCGCGGCGTTCGAGACCAACATCCCCGGCGTGTTCGCCATCGGCGACATCAACACCTATCCGGGCAAGCTGAAGCTGATTCTCTCCGGCTTCCACGAGGGCGCGCTGATGGCGCAGAAGGCGCACCGCTACGTCTATCCGGACAAGCGGCTGGTGTTCCAGTACACGACCTCGTCCTCGAGCCTGCAGAAGAAGCTCGGGGTCAATTGATTCAGCCAGGAATATGGCTGCGGGCTGCGCAGGAACGTGATGCGGCCTGCACCCCGCCCACTGGAACCATTCGCGAAATGGCCGTAGTCTGCGGCCATTGAATTTGTCGATTGATCAAGGTGATGACGATGCGGAATGCGCGGTCCCTGTTGCTCACGATCACGACCGGCCTGGCAATGACGCTGGCCGCGACCTGTTGCGGCGCGTGCCGCCGACCCCACGGCGGCCGGGCTGTGGCAGAAGATCGAGAAGGGCAAGACCGTCGGGATGTTCCTGGTGATCGACCGCAACAACAGCGGCGTCTTCGAAGGCGTGATCGCCAAGATGTTTCCCGAGCCGGGCGATCCGCCCAATCCGGTCTGCTCGAAATGCACCGACGACCGCAAGGACATGCCGTGGCTCGGCATTCCCTTCATCCGCGACATGAAGCGCAACGGGCTGCTCTATGAAAACGGCAACGTGCTCGATCCGCGCGACGGCAATGTCTACAAGGCCAAGATGACGCTTGCCGCCGATGGCCAGACGCTGACCATGCGCGGCTTTGTCGGCATCTCGCTGTTCGGCCAGGATGAGGTCTGGACGCGCATGCCGGACAAGGAGATGGCGCAGCTCGATCCCGAGATCATCAAGAAGTACCTGACGCCGGCACAGATGCAGGCAGCGGGGATAAAGCTGCCGCCGCCCCCCAAGAAGGGCCCGGCACCCGCGCCCGGCGGCGCGATGGCACCGGCACCGGGTGGCGCGATGGCGCCGGCCCGTCCGCCCGCAGGCGCGATGGCGCCAGCGAAGTGACGCGCGCGTCGCGTGTTGACGCGATGCCGATTGATTCGGCGCAGCAAGTATAGCTAACTTCTACCGCCCCTCGACCGGCGCTACCGGCTGCGAGAACACTTCGCCGACGCCGGCATCGAGCTGCAGCACGGCGGCCGCCGCGGGCGCGGCGGCATCGGCCATCGCGGCATGGCCTTCGGCGCTCGGATGCACCGCGCCGCCATAGACCGCCGAGAGCACGCCCCAGGTCGCGTCGTGGATGTCGGAGGGCTGCATCGAGGTCAGGCCCTGCGGATAGGTCATCGCAGCAAAATAGCTGTCATTGGCGTCGCGCACCCAGCGGGCGCGCGGCAGGTAGGCGCGGTATTCGCCGGGGCTGCGGCCGCACACCATCGGCTGGCTCGCGGCGGTGACGAGATCGGTGTTGAAGCTTTCGCCGTTGGAGGCAAAGCAATCGCGGTCGAATTCCGGATCGGTTTGCGCGCGCATGCAGAAGCCGTGGCCGACAAAGGCGGCCTGGTGGGCATCGACGAAGGTCATGCGATCGGCTTGCGGATTGCGGCAGAGGATGCCGCCCTGGCATAGCGCCATCGCCTTCAGCTGCGGCAGGAATTCATTGTCGACAAAGGACGAGACATTGGCGAGCCGGCGCGGCTCGGCGTTGAACGAGGGATGGATCTCGAAGCCGGCGCGGCCGCCGGGGCAGGGCACGCCGCCGGCCGCCAGCGTCGGATTGGCGTAGGAGGTGTAGACCACGCGCGACATCTCGCCGACCAGCGGGCGCAGCGCCTCGCGCACCTTGGCAAAACCCTGCGGCAGGTCGCGGGCCAGCACGCTGCGGGCATCGTCCGTCGTCGCCATCACGCTGCTGCGGCGAGACAGCGCGCGCTCGGTCGGGTTGTCGACGATGACGTCGGCGACGAGGCCGGGGAAATAGATGTCGTTGGCGCCGATCGAGAGCAGCACGAGGTCGAGCCGGCGCTCGGGCTGGCGGCGCTTGGCCGCGGTCAGCGCCTCGCGCAGTTCGGCGATCTGGCCGTTCACCGTGCCCTGGCAGGTGGCGTTGGATTTCGACGGCGGGCATTCGCGAAAGCGCTGCGAGCCGAACAGGCCGTAGTCGATGGTGGCGCCGGTGCAGGCGAGCGGCAGATACGTCACCGCGATGTGCGGATATTGCACGGCCAGCTGCAGCGCGGTGCGGGTCTGGTAGCTGTAGAGCGAACGGTGACAGGCCGGGTTGAGCCAGTAGGCGCTCTGGCGCTGCCACAGCTGCAATCCCTCCGGCGACTCGCAGGCGCGGCCGCCCTTGTAGCCGGCGCGGCTCGGCCGGTAATACTGCGTGGTCGCGGCGGCCAGATAAGAGCGGAAGCAAAAGCCTTCGTCGGCGAGCGCAATCGGCCGGTCCGGATTGCCTTCGCCGGAGGCGATGCTGTCGCCGAGGCCCGCGATGAAGAGATCGCGCACCGCAATGTCTGACGTGGCGCGCTGGGCGCCTTCGGCGCTGGAGACATCGACCGATGCGGCGGTGGTGCGGCCGTAGCGGACGCGAAGATTGACCGGCTCGGCGCAATCGAAGGTCGATGATTGCGGCCCGTCGCCGTCGTCGAAGGTCCAGGCGCAGGTCGCGCCGACCGGCACCTGCCCGGTGAGGCGGACGGTGATCGGATGGTCGATCGGCGTCAGATAGCTTTCTTTCACATTGTCGCGGGTGCAGGGCTCGCTGACGCGTCCATTGACGTCGATGCAGAGCCGGCCGACCGTGTTGCGCGCCCAGCCGCGGCCGTCGCTCTGGGGCCCCAGCACCTGCTCGGCGGCGAGCACGGTGCGGCCGCGCCCGGCCTCGACATGCAGCTGGAAATCGCGTTCCTCGCGGAACAGGCGGAAGCGGTTGCGGACTTCCCAAGAAATCTGCAGCGAAATCTGCACGGCGGTCTGCGCCTCGGCCCGCGAGACCGGCAGCGCGCCGGACAGGTTCATGAACAGCGCCGTAAGCGCGAGCAAGCGAAAGAGGGTTCTGGCCATGGCGCGTTGAACGTTAGCGGTAAGGCAGAAATAAGAGAACAGCCCCTGCGGCTAATAGTCCAAAAGCGTGAAGCTCGATAACGTCGCCGTGAATGCCGGCCCTTGTCAGCGTTCCCTTACTTCCGGCCTCTCATTTTCGGCCTTGCACCCGGCTGCCGCACGGCGGTCGCGGTGGCGGCCGCCGCGCAGGCCTCATTCAGCCGTCTGCGCTCCTGCCAGGGCTGCACCACGCTGAGCCAGAACTCGCGCAGGCCCATGATCGAGATCGAGATGCCGAAGGGGATGAGGAAGTAGAGGATGCGGAACACCACCAGCGTCGCCAGCAGCTGCTCCTTGCCGAATTGCGGCAGCGCCACCAGCATCGCGGCGTCGAACACGCCGATGCTGCCGGGCGCGTGGCTGGCGAAGCCGAGCAGGGTGGCCATGATGAACACCACCGCCAGCGACACGAAGTCGATATAGGGCTGCACCGGCATCAAGAGGTACATCGCCAGCGCGCAGAAGCCGAGATCGACCACGCCGATCAGGATTTGCAGCAGCGTCAGCTTCGCCGACGGCAGCACCACCTTCCAGCCGTTCTGGCCGAGCTCGCGGCGCTTCTCGCCGGTCATCAGCCAGACGAAATAGGCGGCAATGCCGGCAAGGCAGCCGATGCCGATCAGCCGGTTCATCTCGTCCGGCAGCAGGTCCATGTACGAGCGCCGCCCAGGGGTGCCAGGTCATGCCGATGCCGAGCACGAACAGATTGCCGAGCCAGAAGGTGAGGCCGGAGAGGAAGCAGATTTTGGCGACGTCGATCGCGCTCAGCCCGTAGTCCGAATAGATGCGGAAGCGGATGGCGCCGCCGGTGAAGACGGTGGCGCCGATATTGTGGCCGATGGTGTAGCTCGTGAAGCTCGACATCGCGGCGATGCGATAGGGCACGTGGTTGCGGCCGATCGTGCGCAGCGCGAAGAAATCGTAGAAGGTCAGCGTGCAGAAGGCGCCGACCACGCACAGCGCGGCGAGCGCAATGCGATGCGGCGGGAGTTCGGTCAGCGCAACCAGCATCACGGCGCTGTTGACGCCCTTCAGCGTGTGCACCAGATGCGTGATCGCGAGCGCAATGATGAGGACGCTCGCGGCGATGCCGAGCCGCTTCCAGCCGATCTTCTCCTTGAAGCCGCGCTTGAGCGCGGCCAGCAGTCGATACATTCGTCCTCCCGGCGGGGGCGGCAGCGTGAAGGCCCGTCACGGGATGACGGGCAACGGCAAATCAAGCCGCTGGCGAAGACCCATAAGGCAAAACCGGGGCCTTGTGCAGTCCTTGACAAGCCCGGCTTTGAGCCTTCGGCGCTGACATTGTCACACTACGTACATAAGCATTATCGCAGGGATGTCGAATCGGTCGTTGACGCGCGTCAACCTTTCGCCGCAACCGCCGTTTCTGCGTTTCCCGCGGCGTTCATCGCGCATTCAGGAACGTTCCCGCCGCTCCCCGGCTGGTCATTCTCGATCACCGAACGCATCGTGCGGCCGCGACGATCGCCTGTGGCGCCAGCTGCGCTGCGACGATGACGATGAGCGGCGGCCTTGGCCTTCTGGCGCCAGGGATAGCGGCAGAGCGTGGGCGTCCCGTGCCGCCGGAGCATCGGTTCCATCAGGAATGCAACCATCGGCTAACCATTGCGCGCCGTGCAGTCCCGCTCTGCGTGTGTGTCGCCGATGATGCATCATTGGGCAAAATCGCATGCGTTTGCGGTATCGCGCGCAACCTCACATGTCATCCGGAGGATTTTGTTCACCATGCGCCGCCGCCAGATGCCCGCGATTAACTGCAATATATATCGCTGTGGTGGAAAAAGGGCCCCGACAAGGGGTCCGTCATGTATCAAGTTCTGAATTGCCTCGGTTACGAGCATGATTTGCGGCTGGTTGCTCTGGCCGGCGCGATCTGTCTGCTGGCCTGTGCGGTGGCGGTCAGCCTGTTTTACCGGGCGCGGGCCTCGCAGGGGCGGACACGTCTGAAGTGGATGGCGCTGGATGCAGTCGCCGCCGGCTGCGGCATCTGGGCGACGCATTTCATCGCGATGCTCGCCTACGACCCCGCCAGCATTGCCGGATACAATATCGGCATAACTCTGTTGTCGCTCGTCTTTGCGATCGTCACGGTCGCTTTCGGGTTGCGCATCGCGTTGCACGACGGACGGCAGGCCAATATCGCGCTCGGCGGCGCCGTGGTCGGGCTTGGCGTGGCGGCGATGCACTACACCGGCATGATGGCGCTCGAGGTTCCGGCACGCATCGGCTGGTCGGCTCGATCTCGTCGTCGTCTCGATTCTCATGGGCTGCGCGCTCGGCGCGCTGGCTCTCGTCGTCGCCGCGCGCGGCGAAGGTTTCCGCTCTGCGGCTTATGCCACGGTGCTGCTGACGCTCGCCATCGTGTCGCATCATTTCACCGCGATGGGCGCGGTAGCGCTGACCCCCGATCCAACCCGTGTTGCCAACGCACTGTCGATCTCGCCCGGCGTGCTGTCGTTCCTGATCGCCTTGGCGGCGATCGCGATCCTCGGCATCGTGTTGTCGGCAGCGGTGATCGACCGTCGCAGCAAGCGCGAGCTGAAGCGGCAGGAAGTCCTGCTCGACACCGCGCTCGAAAACATGTCGCAGGGCCTCTGCATGTACGATGCCGAAGGCCGCATCATGCTCTACAACGAACGCTATATAGCGATGATGGATCTCGATCATGCCCCGAAAAAGGGTCAATCCATGGTCGAGACTTCTCGAGCTGCAGAAATTGGCCGGCCAGTGGCAGGGCGACCGCTTCTGAGTATGTCGGGGAACTGATCCGGGACATGCGCGCCGGGCGCACGGTCGAGCGCGTCATCATGCGCACCAAGCGGTCGATCCGTGTCGTGCATCAGCCGATGGCGAGCGGCGGCTGGGTTGCGACCTTCGAGGACATCACCGAATGGGAGAAGGCGCAGCAGCAGATTCACCACATGGCGCGGCACGACGCGCTGACCAATCTGCCGAACCGGACACTGTTCCGGGAACGGCTGGAGCGCGCGTTGCATCTCGCCAAGCGCGGCGATCAGCTCGCGGTGCTTTGCCTCGATCTCGATCACTTCAAGGAAATCAACGATTCGCTCGGCCACCCCGTCGGCGACGCCCTGCTCAAGGAAGTCGCCCGCAGGCTTTCCGAATGCATCGCCGATGACGATACGGTGGCGCGACTCGGCGGCGACGAATTCGCAGTGGTGCAGTTCTGCAGCGGCTGCGATCCCGCGACGTCCTCCGCGCTGGCCAGCCGACTGGTCGAACGGATCGCCGAGCCCTACGACGTCGCCGGCCATCAGCTCGTGATCGGCGTCAGCGTCGGCGTCTCGCTCGCGCCCGACGACGGCGACAATCCGGATCAGCTTCTGAAGAACGCCGACCTCGCGCTCTACCGCGCCAAGGCCGACGGCCGCGGCACCTATCGATTCTTCGAGGCCGGCATGGACGCCCGCGCCCAGGCGCGGCGCATGCTCGAGCTCGATCTGCGCGCGGCGCTGCGCCGCCAGGAGTTCGAGGTTCATTACCAGCCCATCGTCGACATCGCGGGCGAGCGGACGGTCGCCTTCGAGGCGCTGGTGCGCTGGAATCATCCCGAGCGCGGCCGCATTGCGCCGAACCGATTTCATTCCGCTGGCCGAGGAAACCGGATTGATCGTCCAGCTCGGCGAGTGGGTGCTGCGCCGTGCCTGCGCGGAGGCGGCCGGCTGGTCGGACCCCGTCATGGTCGCCGTCAATCTGTCGCCCCTGCAGTTCAAGAATCCCAATCTGACCGCGACGGTGATGGCGGCGTTGCAGGCCTCAGGCCTGCCGGCCCGCCGCCTCGAGCTGGAAATCACGGAATCCGTGCTGCTGCAGAACAGCGAGGCGACGCTGGCAGACGCTGCACGAGTTGCGTAGCCACGGCGTGCGCATCTCGCTCGACGATTTCGGCACCGGCTATTCGTCGCTGAGCTATCTGCGCAGTTTCCCCTTCGACAAGATCAAGATCGACCGATCGTTCGTGCAGGACCTGGCCTCGCGCGAGGATTCGATGGCGATCGTGCGCGCGGTCACCGGGCTCGGCCGCAGCCTCGGCATCACGACCACGGCCGAAGGCGTCGAGACCGCGGAGCAGCTCGACCTGCTGCGCCGCGAGGGCTGCACCCAGGCGCAGGGCTACCTGTTCAGCCCGCCGCGGCCTGCCGCCGACGTCGAGAGCATGTTGTCGGACGCGCCGAGCGCCGCGGTCGCCTGAACAGGCTCTATTTTCACGTCGTGATCTCCCGAAAGGCGGCTTACGCCTTGCGCAGCGCGAAGTAGGCGCCGCAGAACGCGACCACCGCGCCGAGCACCAGCGCGGCGAGGCCGGCGAGCACGCCCGATACGGTCGGCAGCGGGCTCGGCGCCGAGGCGGCTTGGCCGGCGCCGGCGAGGATCAGCACGCCGATCGCGATCAGGAACTGGCGCATGCGCTGCGGGATCTGGCCGGACACGGCGCTGTCCATCAGATTGGCGGTGAAATAGCCCGCCGAAAAACCCGACGGTGGCGATCAGCCACCAGGCGATCGCAGCGCCCGCCGGCATGAAGTCGCGTGTGTCGCTTCGCCACAGGCCGCCGAGGTCGAGCCCGTAGCGCGCGCCCAGCATGTGGACGGCCAGCGCCAGCAGCACTCCCGTGATCATCGCGCCCCCCAGGATCAGGCGGCGCGGAAAATAAGTCGTTTCGGCCATGTCCCGTTTGTAGGATAAGCGGGGCGCGCCGCGCAAGCGCGTGGGCGTCAGAGGAACTGAATTGCCAACCGACCTGAAACGGCCGCCCGACGACGAGGACGACGCGCCTGCCGGCCGCCGTTACGCCTACAAGGCGTCGCTGATCGGATCGGCGCACGAGTTCGAACTGACCGACAGGGGCCTGTCCTGGAAGATATCGGGACGCTCCGGCGTGTGGGCCTATCGCGACATTGCGGCGCGTGCGCCTGTCGTACCGGCCGAGCTCGATGCAGGCGCATCGCTTTCGCGCCGACATCTGGCACAAGGACGGCGGCCGCATCCGGATCGTGTCGACCAACTGGCAGACGGTGTCGCTGATGACGCCGCAGGACAACGGCTACCGCGCCTTCATCGAAGCCTTGCATGCGCGCATGGCGGCCGCAGGCAGCAAGGCCACGCTGACCGGCGGGCTGCCGAAGGGCCTCTATGCCGCGGCGCTCGCGTTCGTCGCGTTCCTGGCCGTGGCGATGGTCGGACTGTTGGTGCGTGCACTGGCGACGGGCGAGTATGGTGGCGCGTTGTTCCTGGTCGGCTTCGCGCTGTTGTTCAACTGGCAGATCGGCGGCTTCATCCGGCGCAACCGGCCGATCGCCTACAGCTTCGATCATCTGCCGGAAGCGCTGCTGCCCTAGCGTCGCAATCAAGCGAAATCAAACGTGACTTCGCTCTTGTCGCGCGAGCGCGGCATCGTGCCGCCGGGCGAGGGGAGAGAGTCGTGGAGCAGGATCGCAGCGATCGCATACCGGATGCGGCCGAGATCGCCGCGATCAATGCAACGCATTTGCTCGATACCGCACTTGCAGCCGGCCGATCTCCTGTTCGTGTTCGGCACGCGCGAGGATGCCGAGCTGCGCGCGGAAAAAGCGGTTGCGGCTGTGGCGCGAGGAGCTTTGCCGCTGGGCCATCGTCAGCGGCGGCGTGACGCCGGGCTCGGACCGTTCGGAGTGCGAGATCATCAAGGAGGCGATGGTCGCGCGCGGCATGCCGGCCGATATTGTTCTCGAGGAGCATCGCGCGATGAATACAGGCGAGAACGTCATCTTCTCGCTGCCGGTGATCGACGCGGCGCTGGGCTTGCGCAACATCCGCAGCGTGATTTGCCTCGGCAATACCTGGACCGCGCGGCGCTATCCGATGACGCTGCACCGGCACTGGCCGGAGGTGACGAAGATGCTGGTCACGGTCGACAGCTTTGCGACGCCGCGCGCGCTCTGGCACACCGATCCCGAATTTCGCCGCCGCGTGCTGCGCGAATGGGACAAGATCGAGCCCTACAAGGCGCGCGGCTTCATTGCGGAGTGGCCGTGAGCGGGCGAGAGGCGCCCGCTCACTCCGTCGAATCGAAATCGTCCTGCTGGGTGCGCAGGATGTCGGCCAGCGTGCGAAGTGCGAAGTCGAGCTGATCGAGCGAGGGCGCGGCGAGCGCCAGCCGCACGGCGTTCGGCGCATGGCCCGGCGTGACCGCAAAGGTCGTCGACGGCGTCAGCGCGATGTCGCGGCGCGCCGCGGCAGCGACGAAGGTCTGCGAGCGCCAGTGCGGCGGCAGCGTCAGCCAGAGGTGATAGGACTTTCTGTCGGCCTGGATTTCGAAGCCGGCGAGGCGCTCGGCCGCCATCTGCTGGCGGCGCTGCGCGTCGATCCGCTTGAGCCGGATCAGTTCGGCCGCGGTGCCGTCGCCCATCAGCCGTTGCCCGGCCGCGAACGCGTAGCCCGAGGCGGTCCAGCCGCCGGAGCGGATCGAATTCAGAATGCTCTCGCGCAGGCGAGGCGGCGAGACGATGAAGCCGAGCGCCAGCCCCGGCGCGACTTTCTTGGAGAGGCTGTCGAGCACGATGCAGCGGTCCGGCGCGATCGCGGCCAGCGGCGCCTCGTCGGAGAGGAAGCCGTAGACGCTGTCCTCGATGACGGTGAGATCGAGCTTTTCGACCACGCGCAATAGTTCGGCGCGGCGCGCCGCCGGCATGGTCATGCCGAGCGGATTCTGGATGGTCGGCTGGATGTAGAGCGCCGACAGATGCGCCTCGCGATGCGCCTTCTGCACGGCATCGGGCCGCACGCCCTCGTCGTCCATCGCGAGCGGCACCAGCGTGACGCCGAGCCGGGCGGCGATGCCCTTGATGAAGGGATAGGTCAGCGCCTCGACGCCGCAGCGGCCGCCGGCCGGCACCAAAGCCGCCAGCACTGACGCAATGCACTGGCGGCCGTTGGCGGTGAAGGCAAATTGCTCCGAGTTGGGCGTCCAGCCGGGGCGGGCCATGAAATGCGCCGCGATATTGCGGATCGCCTGCGTGCCGCCGCTTGAGCCCTGGCGCTGCGCGATGTCGAGCGCCTCGGCGCGCTCGAGCCCGGCGAGGCTTTTGGCGATCATCGCCGCCTGCGTCGGCAGCATCGGATAGTTGATTTCGAGATCGATTTGTACGCCGCGCGGCTCGTGCGGCAGCGTCGCGACCGGTTGCCGCGATTCGCCGGAGACGAAGGTGCCGCGGCCGACTTCGCCGACCACGAGGCCGCGGCGTAACAATTCGGTGTAGACGCGGCTCGCGGTCGAGACCGCGATCTTGCGCTCATAGGCAAAAGTTGCGCTGTGGCGGCAGGCGATCGCCCGGTTTGAGCGCACCGCCTGCGATATCGGAGGCGACGGCGTCGGCAAGTCTGAGGTATTCAAATCTTCGACATTATTGCACCGAGAGCAATGTTTCACTTGCACCGATACAATTACCGGATCATGTACAGTTCCACAAGCCCGAGATTGCACCGAGGAGGCGAAAGCAATCCGAGCAACAAGGCGCGAGCGCTTTTCCGGCGTCTGCGTCAACGGCGGTGCTTGCCGCTGCATCACGACTGGAGAATGACAATGGCTACGATCACCACGACTGCGCAGACCGCACCCGCTTCCGCAACCGCCTTTGGCGGTTTCGCCCGCACGCTCGGCAACCTGGCCAACGGCCTTGCCGCGTATCTGGGTACGCCGGGAAGCGATCAAAGCGCTGCGTGCGATGAACGATCGTGAGCTCAGCGACATCGGCATCACCCGCAGCCATATCGAGCCCGCGGTGTGGGGCAAGTTCGATCCCGAACTCGGACGGCTGCGCTAGCAGTCCAGCGCTCGCTTGCACGCGTCATTCCCGCCAAGCATTTCCCTCAAATGCGCGGGGAGAGGTGAGCAGTCGAAGCCGTCAGTGCCTGACCACCAGCACCGAGCATTTGGCGTAACGCACGACATGGCCGGCGTTGGAGCCGAGGAAATAGGTTCGCATCGCCGGCCGGTGCGAGGTCATCACGATCAGGTCGGCCTTGATGCGGCGGCCTCTTCCAGGATCTCGTGATAGATGCCGCCCTGCCGCACCACATAGGAAATGCGCGACGGCTCGATGCCGGATTCCCGGGCGACGATGGCAAGCGCTTCTTCCGAGGTCTGGCGCTGCTGGGTGTCGAAATCGGCCGGCACATATTCGGCCAGCATCACCGGCGTCATCGGCAGCACGTTGAGCAGGCGCACCGCGCCGCTCCAGGTCTGCGACAGCGTCGCGGCGGTGGCGATCGCGGGTCTTCGCCAGATCGGTGTCGGCCAGATCGATCGGCACGAGAATGGATTTGAACATCTGCGCCTCCCAGCTTGATCGTTCAGCCTATCACGCGGCTGGATGCCCGCGGTTAATCCTCCGACGCCTGCTTCAACAATTTCGGGCTGACGAACAGCACGAGCTTGCCGCGGCGGAACGCCACGTCGTTCCAGTCGTCGATCGTCGAAGTCGAAGACGGCGAGGCCCGAGGTCGGCAGATTGTCCTCGAGCGCCTTGATGCCGGCCTTGTCGCCGCTGCCGGCGAGCATCAGCGCCAGTCTCATGCATGCCGGGATTGTGCCCGACCAGCATCAGCCGCTTCGGATCGGAGCTCGATGCCATCCGGATCGATCTGCAGCAGCTGCGTCGGCTCGGCGCCGTAGAGTTCGTCGAGCGTCTCGACCTCCGGCGCCGGCACGCGGTCCTTCATCGCCTCCCAGCACGATGTCCCAGGTCTGCTGCGCCCGCACCGCGGTCGACACCAGCACGAGGTCGGGAAAGGGCGGATGGCGGGCGATCCAGTCGCCGATCTCGGCGGCGTCGCTGCGCCCGCGCTCGTCGAGACGGCGGTCCTGGTCCTGCCCGGAGGGCGCGTCAGTCTCGGTCTTGGCATGACGCAGCAGCATCAAACGGCGCATGGGCGCGGTCTCGATTCGTCCTGGGTTCGCGGATTAATCTACAAGCCAGCCTTCAGGACAAGGTGACAAGCGCCGCATGGTCAGTCTAAGAAAACGCCATGAGCGAGACTTCCACAAGTATGACGAACGGACATGACGACGCAACGCCGCACGCGGCTGTCCTTCGACCTCGACGTCGATATCTGCGTGGTCGGCGCCGGCCTTGCCGGGCTGACGGTGGCGCTGGAGGCCGCGCGGCTCGGCGCCAGCGTCGCGGTGCTGGAGGGCCGCCATGTCGGCTGGAACGCTTCCGGCCATCATCTCGGCACGGTCATGCCCGGTTTCGGCCTGCCGGTCGCCGAGCTGATCGAGCGCGTCGGGCTCGAGGACGCACGCGAACTCTGGGCGCTGTCGAAGGAGGGCGCCGATTACGTTCGCAGCCTCGCGACGGAAGAGGCGATGCCCGGCATCTCCCTGAGCGACGGCGCGCTGGAGGTTTCCAATGTCGACGCCGGCGAGGCGCTGATCAGCCGCCTGCAGACGCTGTCGGAGGATTTCGACACCGAGGTCGAGGGCTGGCAGGTCGATCGCGTGCGCAACGAGCTGCGCACCGACCGCTATTTTCACGGCATCTATTATCCGAAGGCGTTCCAGATCGACCGCGCGCAGATATGTCCACGGGCTGGCCGCGCGGCGCGGCGCGCCGGCGCGCGGATCTTCGAGGACACGCCGGTCGTCAGCATCGATCCCTCCGGGATTCGCAAGCGCATCGTCACGCCGTCGGCGCGGCTGCGCGCCTCGCACATCGTGCTGTGCGGCAATGTCCATCTCGGCGCGCCGTTGCGGCGGCTGTCGGAAACGCTGCTGCCGATCTGGCGCTATGCGGCGGTAAGCGAGCCGCTCGGCGAGCGCCTGCCGAGGTCATCGCCTTCAAGGGCTCGGTGATGGACACCGACGGCATCGATCATTTCCGCATCGTCGATGGCGACCGGCTGATGTGGGCGAGCCCGGAGACCACCTGGGACGCGCGGCCGAAACGCTTTGGCTCCGCCATCCAGCGCCGCATCGACACGGTGTTTCCGCAGCTCGGCAAGGTCGCGATCGCTGATGTGTTCGGCGGCGCGGTCGGCACGACCGTGCACGGCATGCCGCAGATCGGACAGTTGCGGAAAGGACTGTGGGTGGCGAGCGGCTTTGGCCGCCAGGGTCTCGAACACCTCGGCGATGGCGCGGGCTGCTGGTGGCGCGCAGCATCCTGTGGGGCGACGAGCGCTGGCGGCTGTTCTCGCCGTTCGAACTGGTCTGGGCCGGCGGGCCGACCGGCCGGGTCGCCGGACATCTGATCGGGATATGGAGCCGCGGAAGTCTCCGCCGCGGCCGGCACGCTGGCGCGCTACCGCGAACGGGCGCGGGAGAAGGAGCGCCTGCGCGAGGCGCGTCTGGCCGAAGCCAATCGCCAGGCCGGAACACGCGGCCCCCCGCGCCGCCGTCCGCCGCCGGGCCAGCCTCGTCCGGCACGGCCGCAGGCCCCGCCGCCCGAACCGGCTCCGCCCGTCGAGGGCGAGGGCGAATCCGCCACTAAGGTCGCGTCCTCGCAGTAAAGTGAGGCGGGCAACCCGCGATCCGTGTAACTTCCGGGCTGTTCAGGCCGTATCTCGTGGCGAACACTATGTTCGCCCGTACGGAGAAATCATGATGGATCGCCGTATCTTGCTTGCCTCAGTCGCCGGCCTGCTCGGCCTCTTCAGCTTCCGCTGGCTGCGCGCTGACGCCGGCCAAGGCCGCCGAGAAATTCGAGGTCGAGAAGACCGATGCCGAATGGCGCGCGCAGCTCACGCCGCAGCAATATGACATCCTGCGCAAGCACGGCACCGAACGGCCGTGGTCGAGCCCGCTGCTGAAAGAGCACCGCAAGGGCATCTTCGCCTGCGCCGGCTGCGACCTGCCGCTGTTCTCCTCCGACACCAAGTTCGACAGCGGCACCGGCTGGCCCAGTTTCTGGCAGCCGCTGGACAATGCGCTCGGCCGCACCGAGGACCGCACCTACGGCATGACGCGGATCGAGGTGCATTGCCGCCGCTGCGGCGGCCATCTGGGCCACGTCTTCGACGACGGTCCGAAGCCGACGGGCCTGCGCTATTGCATCGACGGTTTTGGCCTCGTCTTCAAGCCGTCGGCGGCGTCGGCGTCCTGAGCCAAAATCCGGTTGAGGGCGGCAATTGTTGCCCGGCCCGGCAATTTAGGCCCTGGTCTCGCGACCGGGGCTTTTTTTTAAGTATCTGATATAATTACACTTTGTACTGTGGCATGGCCCTTGCGAGCGCTTCTCCTTCGACTGCGGCCACTTTTCAGGGATCGGCTGGCCGCCCGGATCGAAGTTGGAGAAATGGTATGGGTATTTTCGACGCTCTGAACACGTCCGTTTCAGGCCTGCAGGCGCAGTCATTCGCGCTCCAGAACATTTCCGGCAACATCGCGAACTCGTCGACCACGGGCTACAAGGGCACCAACACCAGCTTCGAGGATCTCGTTCCGATGAGCACGACGCCTGACCAGCAGGCGGCGGGCGGCGTCCGGGCGCACGCGCAGGCCACGATCACCACGCAGGGAACGATTTCGGCGACCGGCGTCGGCACCAACATGGCGATCAGCGGCGCAGGCTTCTTCAACGTGCAGAAGCCGATGGGCGTCATCGACAACGTGCCGGTGTTCAACGGCGTGACCAACTACACGCGTCGCGGCGATTTCCAGCTCAATGCCAACGGCAATCTCGTCAACGGCGCCGGATACTATCTGCTCGGCGTGACCGTCGACCCCAAGACCGGAAACCCGATCGGCAACGTGCCGCAGGTTCTGCAGTTTCAGAACAACTTCATTCCCGCGCAGGCGACGACCAAGATCACCTATGCCGCCAACCTTCCGACCAAGCCGTCGACGGTTGCGAGCAGCACTGCCGTCACCGGCACATTGACGTCTCTTGGCGGCTTGAACCCGGCCGACTTCACGCCCGGCTTCAATCCCCAGATCATCGGCACGCCGGCCACGCCCTACACCGATGCCACGACCACGGGAAGCGGGGTCAATAACAAGGCGGCAGTCCCGGCTCCCATCACCGTCGCAACGGCGCTCTCCGGCGCCCCGGGCACGAATTCGATCAGCGTCCAATTTGTCCATCGGCGACACCATCACCGTGAACGGCAAGACCATTGCCTTCCATAACGGTGGTGGCGACACGGCCGGCGCGGTCGGCAACCCTCTCAACCTTACCGCCCCCACCGGCACCATCGGGAACCTGCTGGGGCAAGATCGATCTAATCACTGGCACCGCGAGCCCCTCGACCATCGCCGGCGGCGCCATCACGCTGCATACCGGTACGACCTCGAATCTCACGGTCACCGGTTCGAACGCGGCGGCGATGGCCGCGCTTGGCTTCACCCCCACGGTAACCGCGACCCGCGGCGGCGGCGGCACCGTGGGCGCCGGTGTCGTCATCGGCAGCGACCAGACGACGTTCGCCAACGAATCCATCAGCGGCGGCGCGGTGACGGCCTATGACGCCACGGGCACGCCGGTCAATCTTCAGCTGCGGTGGGCCAAGGTCGACAGCGCGGCGCTCGGCGTTCCCCATACCGATACCTGGAACCTGTTCTATCAGTCCAATTCGAACGCGACGGGCCCGCAAACGGCGTGGATCAATGCCGGCACCAACTTTGTCTTCGGTCCGAACGGATCGCTGATCAGCCCCTCGGGCTCGACCATCGTGCTCAACAACGTCGCGGTGAACAACCAGCCGCTCGGCAATCTGACCTTCAATTACGGCGCCGGCGGCCTCACCCAATATGCCAGCGTCGGCGGCACCACGACCATCAACCAGATCCAGCAGGACGGCTATTCCGCGGGTCAGCTTCAGTCGGTCGCCGTCAACAACAGCGGCCTCGTGGTCGGAACGTTCTCCAACGGCCAGAACCTCAATCTCGCGGCCGTCTCGTTGTCTCACTTCAACGGGCCCAACTTCCTGAAGCCGCTCGACGGCGGCGCCTATGCCGCGACCGATAAATCGGGTGTCGCGATCGCCGGCGCAACCGGGAGCATCGGCGGATCGGCGGTCGAAGGTTCGAACACCGATATCGCCGACGAATTCACCAAGCTGATCATCACCCAGCAAGCCTACTCTGCAAACACCAAGGTGATCACGACGGCACAAACCATGGTTCAGGATCTCCTGAACGTGCTGCGGTGATTTTTGTCACAAGGGTTCAATCCGGCTGATCTGGGGCAGTTGCCATGAGTTTGGGTTCAGCACTTGCTACCGCGATCGCTGGTTTGCATACCAACCAGGCGGCGTTGTCGATCGTATCGTCGAACATCGCCAACGCGCAGACTCCGGGTTACGTTTCCCGAACCCTCACCCAGATCCAGGTTGCAGGCGCCAGTACGGACGCGGGCGCAAGCGTCCGTGCCATGGGCGTCAATCGCCAGCTCGACCAGTACCTGCAAACCCAATTGCGCACCGAGACGTCTGCCGGCGCCTACGCCGATCAGATGTCGAATGTGATGGCGCAGTTGCAAAGTGTGTATGGCAACCCGGGCGGCGCCGGAACGCTCGAGACGGCATACAATAATTTTACCTCCGCGCTGCAGGCATTGTCGGCGAGTTCAGGCGCGCAGTCCGCGCGATCCCTGGCGCTGTCGACGGCGCAGTCGCTGGCGCTCAATCTGAACACGGCGACGCAAGGCGTTCAGGCGCTGCGCTCGAACGCGGAGCAGGACATCGCGGCTTCAGTGCTTCGCGCCAACAACGCCATGACGCAGATCGCGAAACTCAATGCGCAGCTGCAGAGCCTGCAGCCGGGCGACAACACCGGGGCAACGCTGGAGGATCAGCGCGACGCCGCCATCAAGGATCTCTCGGAATTGATCGACATCCGGGTCGTCAAGGACAACGCCAACGTGGCGACGGTCTACACGACGTCCGGCCTGCAGCTGGTCGGCGTCCAGGCAGCGCAGATGTCGTTCAACTCACAGGGTACGCTCAACGCCAGTTCGCTGTGGAACCAGAAATCCGGCGCTGTCCACGGCCGGCTCGCTCACGCTGACATTGGGCAACGGCTCGAGTGTCGATCTGATCGCGACCAACTCGGTCGGGTCGGGACGTCTCGGCGCCGATCTGAAACTGCGCGACAATGTCCTGGTGCAGGCGCAAACGCAGCTCGATCAGCTTGCCGCGACCCTGGCCAGTTCGCTGTCCGACCAGACTACGTCAGGTGCGACGGTGACATCGGGCAGCCAGGCGGGATTCGATCTCGACCTGTCGAATGTGCTGCCGGGAAACACGATCAACCTGACCTACACCGACAGCGCAACCAATACGCCGCACCAGATAACAATCGTGCGTGTGGATGATCCGACTGCGTTGCCGCTGCCGAACACGGCCGCCAGTGCCAACGACAAGGTGATCGGCGTCAACTTCACGGGCGGGATGGCCTCGATCGTGGCGCAAATCACCGCTGCGGTCGGCAACACCAACCTGCAGTTCTCCAATCCGGCCGGCACGACGTTGCGGGTTCTCGACAACGGTTCGGCGGCGGTCAGCGTCAATGCAGCGTCGACCACGACCACGGTTCCGGGACTGACGAGCGGCAATCCGCAACTGCCGGTGTTTACCGACGGCAACACGCTCTATACCGGCGTGATCATCGGCCGCGGCACGCAGCTGACGGGATTTGCCGGACGCATCTCGGTCAATCCCGCGCTCGTCAGCGATCCCTCGAGATTCGTGGTCTACAACACGTCACCGCTGACGACGGCCGGTGACACCACGCGCTCGGACTTTCTCTACACCCAGTTGACCTCGGGGCTGTTCGCCTATTCGCCGCAGACGGGCCTCGGCTCGAGAACCTCGCCCCTGAAGGGAACACTGCCGAACTACATTCAGCAATTCCTCAACCTGCAGGCCAATGCGGCGGACTCCGCGCAGCAGGTCGCGCAAGGTCAGGATGTCGTGGTCAACACGCTGCAACAGAAGTTCAACGCCACGTCCGGCGTCAACATCGATGCCGAAATGGCCAACCTGATCGCGCTGCAGAACATCTACGGGGCCAACGCCCACGTGATGGCGGTCGCGCAGTCCATGATGCAGACCTTGATGCAGTCTCAACGGTAAGGCGTTTTTCAGATGACGATCATCAACAGTGTCGGCAACACGAATATCCTGCTCGGGCAGTCGATCCTCGATCTCAAGAACCAGCTCGACACCCTTCAGACGCAGCTCGCCACCGGCAGGAAGTCGACGGTCTATTCGGGGATGGGCATCAACGAGGGGTTCGCGATTTTTGCGCGCTCGCAGATGTCCAATCTGACCGCCTTCTCGACGACCATGACGAACATCAATACCACCATCGACACGACCAACATTGCGTTGACGTCGTTCGGCCAGATCGCCTCGCAGGTGAAGTCTTCTGCGGGCAGCCTCGGCGCGATCGTTACCGGCTCCGGGCAGACGGTCGGTCAGCAGACCGCGACGTTGCAGCTGAAGTCGATGCTGGAGATTCTCAATACGCAGGCCGGCGATCGCTTCCTGTTTTCCGGCAGCGCCATCGATACGCCTTCCGTCGCCTCGGTGGACGAGATCCTCAACGGACATGGCGCGCTCGCCGGATTGAAGCAGCTGATCGCGGAGCGCAACCAGGCGGATCTCGGCGCCAGCGGCCTCGGACGCCTCGTGGTCTCTTCACCTTCTCCGACGTCGGTTGGCGTTGCAGAAGATGTCGCCGGCTCGCCGTTCGGCTTCAAGCTCAATGCGATCACCTCTTCATTGACCGGCTCGACGGTTACCGGCCCGAGCGGGTCGCCGGCAGCGATGTCGGTCAACCTCGGCGCCACCAATCCCAACAATGGCGAGCAGGTCACCTTCACGTTCAATTTGCCTGACGGCACGACGGAAGCAATAACGCTGACCGCCTCGAGCGCTACGCCGCCGCCGAGCGGATGCTTTGCGATCGGCGCCAACTCGACGGCGACGGCAACCAATCTCAAGGCGGCGTTCAACACCGCGCTCGGCACGCTCGCGAACACCGCGCTGGTGGCTGCCTCGGCCATGACCGCCTCGGACAATTTCTTCAACACGGATAGCATTGCCGTCGGAGGCGTGGTCAACAACAAGGCCGCGGTCCCGGCCCCGATCACCGGGGCGACGCTGCTGTCCGGCGCCGCAAATACGAATTCGCTGGCCACGAACTTCGCGGTCGGCGACACCATCACCGTCAATGGCAAGACCCTCACTTTCGTCGCCTCGGGTGCGCAGGCCAACCAGCTCAATGTCACCGACAGCGTCCAGACATTGCTGACGAAGATCGACTCGATCACCAACACCTCGACGCCGTCGTCGGTCAGTGGCGGCGTGATCACGCTGCATACCGACGATGCCGCAAGCCTCAACGTCACCAGCTCGAACGCCGCCGCGTTCGCCGCGCTTGGCTTCGGCCCCACCGTGACGGCGATCCAGCCGCCGCTGCGGGTCGGCGGATCGCCGGCGAACACGGCGACGACTCTGGTCGGCGGTGCGGCGAACACCGTGGCCTGGTACACCGGCGAAGCCGGATCCGGCCCGGCGCGTGCGTCATCGACTGCGCGGGTCGACCAGACGTCGACGATTCAATATGGCGTGCGCGCCAACGAGCAGGCCATTCGTGCCGCGCTGCAGGGCGTCGCGGTCTTTGCCAGCTTTACGACATCTCCTACGAATGCCAACTCGACGTCGGTGGTTACCGCTCTCAACCAGCGTGTGGCGTCCGTGCCTGACGCCGACGGGAAGGCAGCAGAGCCTCGCCGACATCGCGACCGATCTGGCATCTGCGCAGGTCGCGATGAAGGATATCGCCGCGCGGCAAGGCCAGTCCCAGGTCATGCTGCAGAGCCTGGTCGACAAGACCGAATCCATCTCCAGCGATCAGGTTGCGACCGAGCTGCTGGCGCTGCAGACCAGACTGCAGGCATCATATCAGACGACATCGATGCTCTCGCAGATGTCGCTGGTGAAGTACCTGCCGGTCGGATAACGCGGGACTTCCGCTGAACTGAAGACCACGGCTACACACTCGCGAAGCGCAGTTTCCGGTGATAGTTGGCATGTGTGCCGTCACCGGCGGCTGTCGTCGATGGCTTCAATTCACCGAATTTCCTTCATCCATTTTTAGGCATGAGTTCAAACCTCATCTTAGGCATGAATTTTAGGTATGAGTCCGAACTTCTTTTTAGGGATGATTTTCGAAGTGGGGCGGGACCGCAGTAGCTGTCCCTGCTGATTCAGGTCTCGTTTACAGGTGACTTCATAGGGTCACCTGCTCGGCCAAGAAGGCCGATATGTTGCGTAACGCCAGAAAGGTCGTACCAATGTCTCTCTCCAATATCACCCTCTCCGCGTCAGTCCGTCAGAACCTGCTCTCGCTGCAGGGCACTGCTGATCTGCTCGCGACCACCCAGGGCCGTCTCGCCACCGGCAAGAAGGTCAACAGCGCGCTCGACAACCCGACCAACTTCTTCACTGCGGCCGGTCTTGATGCTCGCGCCAGCGACATCAGCAACCTGCTCGACAGCATCGGCAACGGCGTGCAGGTCCTGCAGGCCGCCAACACCGGCATCACCTCGCTCTCCAAGCTGGTCGATACCGCCAAGTCGATCGCCAACCAGGTGCTGCAGGCAGCCTGTCGGCTATTCCACAAAGGCCAATGTTGACGTTACCGGTACCGGCGCAGGTACCAGCGCCGTCCTCACCGCGGCGAACCTCAACGCCGGCAAACTGGCCGCTTCGGTCATCACCTTCAAGACGAGCACCAGCACGCTCGCGGTGACGTTCGGTGCGACCTTTGCGACGGGTTCCGGCACCGCGACGGTCAGCACGCTCGACCAGCTCAACAGCGTCCTGGCTTCGAACGGCATTACCGCAACTGCCGGCGTCTCTTCGACGGCGGATACGTTGACGTTCACCTCGACCAACGACGCCGCGAGCCAGACGATCACCACAGACCGGCACCGCACCTACCGGCGCTGGCCTCGACATCTCGGGCACGACGACTGCGACCGTTGGCACCGTCAATGCGGCCGTTGCCGATGCGGTGTCGCAGGCGACCCGTACGTCGCTGGTTACCCAGTACAACCAGATCATTTCGCAGATCACCACCACGGCGCAGGATGCTTCCTTCAACGGCATCAACCTGCTCAACGGTGACTCGCTGAAGCTGGTGTTCAACGAAACCGGCAAGTCGACGTCGACGATCAACGGCGTGACGTTCAACCCGGCCGGTCTTGGCCTGGCTTCGCTCACCGCCGGCACCGACTTCATCGACAACAATGCGACCAACGCCGTGCTGACGAAGCTCAACACCGCCAGCACCTCGCTGCGGTCGCAGGCTTCGGCCTTCGGCGCCAACCTGTCGATCGTGCAGATCCGCCAGGACTTCAACAAGAGCCTGATCAACGTGCTGCAGACCGGTTCGTCCGCGCTGACGCTCGCCGACACCAACGAGGAAGCGGCCAACAGCCAGGCGCTGTCGACCCGCCAGTCGATCGCGACTTCGGCGCTGTCGCTCGCCAACCAGTCGCAGCAGAGCGTTCTGCAGCTGCTGCGCTGATCCCGGCAACACTTCCGCAAACGCGAACGGCGGGGCTTCGGCCCCGCCGTTTTCTTTTGCGGCGTCTGCCGCCCCGCGCGAAGGTGATTTCGCGGCGATTGCGCCCGGCGCGGGTCGTTGATCGCGCCAGATCGTCCGAGTCGTCTTCACGCGATCTTAAGCATGAATTTAAAGCCGGGCTTAAGCATGATTTTAAAGCCGGATCGGATTGGGACATGCTCCCAAGGCGGATTCAGTTCTCGTTGACCATTCGCTTTATAGGTTTGTTGGGCTCGGCCAAGAAGGCCGATTGTTGCGTAACGCCAGAAAGGTCGTTCCTATGTCTTTGTCCAACATCACCCTCTCCGCGTCAGTCCGTCAGAACCTGCTCTCGCTGCAGGGCACTGCTGATCTGCTCGCGACCACCCAGGGCCGTCTCGCCACCGGCAAGAAGGTCAACAGCGCGCTCGACAATCCGACCAACTTCTTCACCGCCGCCGGCCTCGATTCCCGCGCCAGCGACATCAGCAACCTGCTCGACAGCATCGGCAACGGCGTGCAGGTCCTGCAGGCCGCCAACACCGGCATCACCTCGCTCTCCAAGCTGGTCGATACCGCCAAGTCGATCGCCAACCAGGTGCTGCAGCAGCCCCTCGGCTATTCCACGAAGGCCAACGTTGACGTTACCGGCACCGGCGCAGGTACCAGCGCCGTCCTCACCGCCGCGAACCTCAACGCCGGCAAACTGGCCGCTTCGGTCATCACCTTCAAGACGAGCACCAGCACGCTGGCGGTGACGTTCGGTGCGACCTTTGCGACGGGTTCCGGCACGGCGACGGTCAGCACGCTCGACCAGCTCAACAGCGTCCTGGCTTCGAACGGCATCACCGCGACTGCCTCGGTCTCTTCGACGGCGGATACGTTGACGTTCACCTCGACCAACGACGCCGCGAGCCAGACGATCACCAAAACCGGCACCGCACCTACCGGCGCTGGCGTCGACATCTCGGGCACAACGACTGCGACCGTTGGCACCGTCAATGCGGCCGTCGCCGATGTGGTGTCGCAGGCGACGCGTGCGAATCTGGTTACCCAGTACAACCAGATCATTTCGCAGATCACCACCACGGCGCAGGATGCTTCCTTCAACGGCGTCAACCTGCTCAACGGTGACTCGCTGAAGCTGGTGTTCAACGAAACCGGCAAGTCGACAGTGACGATCGCGGGCGTGACCTTCAACCCGGCCGGTCTCGGCCTGAAGGCGCTCACCTCCGGCACCGACTTCATCGACAACAACACGACCAACACCGTGCTGACGTCGCTCAACACCGCCAGCATCACGCTGCGTTCGCAGGCTTCGGCCTTCGGCGCCAACCTGTCGATCGTGCAGATCCGCCAGGACTTCAACAAGAACCTGATCAACGTGCTGCAGACCGGTTCGTCCGCGCTGACGCTCGCCGACACCAACGAGGAAGCGGCCAACAGCCAGGCGCTGTCGACCCGCCAGTCGATCGCGACTTCGGCGCTGTCGCTGGCCAACCAGTCGCAGCAGAGCGTTCTTCAGCTGCTGCGCTGATCCCGGCAACACTTCCGCAAACGCGAACGGCGGGGCTTCGGCCCCGCCGTTTTTCTTTTTGGGCGACGCGCGCAAGGTTCGCGCCTTTACGCTTGCTTAACCTGCGACTCATTTTTTGACCGTCTGTTAACCATAATTCTTCGTAAGCACACGCGGCATTAACCAAGACCCGCGCGGCTTCATCTTTTGTTGACCATAGAATTCCTAGAGTCCCGCGTGTCCGGCCAAGAAGGCCAGGGTTGAGTAAACCAGAAAGGTTGTCCACATGTCTCTGTCCAACATCACGCTTACGGCTGCAGTCCGTCAGAACCTGCTCTCGCTGCAGGGCACTGCCGATCTGCTTGCGACCACCCAGGGCCGCCTCGCCACCGGCAAGAAGGTCAACACCGCGCTCGACAATCCGACCAACTTCTTCACCGCCGCCGGTCTCGACGCCCGCGCCAGCGACATCAGCAACCTGCTCGACAGCATCGGCAACGGCGTGCAGGTCCTGCAGGCCGCCAACACCGGCATCACCTCGCTCTCCAAGCTGGTCGATACCGCCAAGTCGATCGCCAACCAGGTGCTGCAGCAGCCCTCCGGCTACACCTCGAGGGCCACCGTCTCCATCGGCGCGCCGACCGGCGCGGTCCGCTGCGTCCCCGGCACCGCGACCGACCTGACCAACGCCGGCACCAACTCGCTGCAGGGCAAGACGCTGATCTTCAAGACGGCGTCCGGCACCACCACGCTGACCATCAGCAACGTGGCCGGCGCCGGCAACGTCAACTCGATCGACAGCCTCAACACGGCGCTTGCGGCGGCGGGCGTTGAACTGCAAGCGACGCTCAACGCCAACGGCTCGGTGCCGTTCACCTCGACCAACAACGCTGCTTCGCAGACGATCACCGCGACGGGTACCTATGCCGCTCCGCCGGCCGGTTCCTCGACCTCGGTGGACGTGTCGGGTACGGCAACCTTCGGCGCGGTCACGGCTGCGGTCGCCGATGCCGTGTCGCAGGCGACCCGTGCGAATCTGGTTACCCAGTACAACCAGATCATCACGCAGATCACCACCACGGCGCAGGATGCGTCCTTCAACGGCATCAACCTGTTGAACGGCGACTCGCTCAAGCTGGTGTTCAACGAAACCGGCAAGTCGACCGTGACGATCGCGGGCGTGACCTTCAACCCGGCTGGTCTCGGCCTGGCTGCGCTCACCTCCGGCTCCGCCTTCATCGACAATGCCGCGACCAACACCGTGCTGACGTCGCTCAACACCGCCAGCGTCACGCTGCGTTCGCAGGCTTCCGCCTTCGGCGCCAACCTGTCGATCGTGCAGATCCGCCAGGACTTCAACAAGAACCTGATCAACGTGCTGCAGACCGGCTCGGCCCAGCTGACGCTGGCCGACACCAACGAGGAAGCGGCCAACAGCCAGGCGCTGTCGACTCGCCAGTCGATCGCGACTTCGGCGCTGTCGCTTGCCAACCAGTCGCAGCAGAGCGTTCTGCAGCTGCTGCGCTGATCCCGGCAATACTTCCGCAAACGCGAACGGCGGGGCTCCGGCCCCGCCGTTTTCTTTTGCTGCGTCCGCGCGTCGCGCGGCATGATCCGCGTGTGCGGCGTTATCCAATGAAAAAGCGGCGAGGCAAGCCTCGCCGCTTTTACGAGCCCGATTGTGCCGCCGAGAAATCAGCGCAGCAGCTGCAGAACGCTCTGCTGGGACTGGTTGGCGAGCGACAGTGCCGAGACTGCGATCGACTGGCGGGTCGACAGCGCCTGGCTGTTGGCCGCTTCCTCGTTGCTGTCGGCGAGCGTCAGGTTCGCTGATCCGGTCTGCAGCACATTGATGATCTTCTTGGAAAAATCCTGGCGAATCTGCACGATCGACAGGTTGGCGCCGAAGGCGGAGGCCTGCGTGCGCAGCGTGAGGCTGGCATTGTTGAGGGCGGTCAGAACCTTGCCGGTCAGGACGTTGTCGGTGAAATCGACGCCCGGGGCGAGCGAAGCCAGACCAAGACCGGCCGGATTGAAGGTCACGCCGGCAATCGTCAGGGTCGATTTGCCGGTTTCGTCGAAGATCATCTTCAGCGAGTTGCCGTCCAGCAGGTTGATGCCGTTGAAGGACGCATCCTGCGCCGTGGTGGTGAGCTGTGTGATGATCTGATTGTACTGGGTAACCAGCGTTGCGCGCGCAGTCTGTGACGGCGCGTCGGGTACCGCAGCGGTAACTGCGCCGCCAGCACCGCCACCGGCGGCGTTGGCGCTGATGTTGATGGCGTCGAGCGTGACGGGAGCTGCCGGCGCAGCGGTGGCGGTGATTACCTGGCCCGCGCCATCGTTGGTCGACGTAAAGGTCAGACTGTCAGGTCCGGTGATGATGGCCGAAAGATTGACTCCGGCGTCCGCCAACGCCTGGTTCAATTGGGCGACCGACTGGACCTGCGCTGTCTTGGTCACGGGATTGAAAGCTGAAGGCGCGGTACCGACCGTGATCGTGACGGCAGTGCCCGCGGAGTTCGTGAACGTGAAAACGCCGCCGTTGAGCTTGCTGGTCGTGAGGTCGGCAGAGGTCGCTATGCCGGGCCCGCTCGGGACACCCGTGCCGGTGAACTGAACGTTGGCCTTCGTGCTGTAGCCCACGGGCTGCTGCAATGACTGGCTGGCGATCGACTTGGCGGTATCGACCAGCTTTTGCAGGGAGGTGATGCCGGTATCTGCGGCTTGCAGGACCTGCACACCGTTGCCGATGCTGTCGAGCAGGTTGCTGATGTCGCTGGCGCGGGCGTCGAGCCCGGCGGCGGTGAAGAAGTTGGTCGGATTGTCGAGCGCGCTGTTGACCTTCTTGCCCGTGGCGAGGCGGGTCTGGGTGGTCGAGAGCAACTCGGCCGTACCCTGCAGGGAGAGCAGATTCTGGCGAACTGCTGCTGTGAGGACAATATTTGAGGTCATATCTGCCTTCCTTAAGTGCGCATCGCCAGGCGTCCTGGTCCAACGGGATTCCTGATTCCAGCCAAACCCAGATATGAACAAAAGGTTTTAAAAGATGATTAATGGCTGGTTACTGAACGTGGTTACCGAATGGTTAAGCCGGCTGCCGGCCTCCGCGTTGGCCGACCGGAGCGGTGGCGATCTTTGCACCGGACGAGCTGCAAGCCATTGAAATGAATCGTTGTTTCGGCTGCCCGCATGGAGTCGGCCTTTGTGGCTCGGCGGACCGGCCCCGGACGTCTCGCTGCAGGGGCATTGAATCCGGACAGCCGGGCGGCATCGCCCGGAAATTGCGGAAGCCGGAACGCAGGGACGTCGCGGGAGATTTTCTCCGGGGCTATCCGGAGTTTTGCGGGGCGAGGGTCGAACCCGCGGGTAAATCATTCTTAAGTGACTTTCTTTACGGTTTTGCAGACTGAAATCACGAAGCTTGTCAGACGGAGAGGGATTGCCGAGGTGAAGAATGTCTAGTGCTGCTCAGGCCTACGCGCGTGTCGCCAATACCACTTCGTCCCCTCGAGACATTGAAGCCCAGGCCTTGTTGACCGCGGCGAACAAGTTGCAGGCGGTCATGAACAATGACGATGCGACCTATATGCAGAAGTTCGAAGCGCTGATGTTCAACCGCAAGCTCTGGTCGATCTTCCTCAGCGAAGCTCAGCGTGAAAACAATCCACAGCCGCTCGAAGTCCGGCAGAACATCGCAAATATCGGTATCTTCGTGCTGTCGCAGACCGCTGCCTTGCAGATCAGCCCGCAGCGCGAGCATTTCAAATCGCTGATCGAGATCAACCGCAATATTGCGGCCGGATTGAGCGGGCGCGCCTGAGCGGGCGTGCCGGACCGGGCAGGGGAACGATGCCGTGGCGGACTTCTTCAGCATCCTGAGCAACAGCTACAAGACGGCGCCAACGCCGTCGCCGTCGTCACTGAAGTATGTTCCGGTGGATCCCGATCAGTATAACGGCATCTGGAAGGGAGCGTATTCCACCGGTGAGAAATTTTCGTTCTCGATTTCCGATGTCCAGGGGTTTCGCGCCAAGGTCAAATACCAGAGCGACAAGGGTCCGATTCTATTTCAGGACGTGCTGATCAAGGACAATTCCTTTCGGATCGGCGACAGCAAGTTCCTGATGAAGAAGATCGGCCACGCCCAAATCAAGACGGTTGTCACGAATCCCCAGACCGGCGGCACCGTCCTGAACACGGCCTACGCCGATCGCGTTTGATCGCGGCCGCCTTGGCGGCGTTGCGCGATCGTTCCTTATGATCCGGAAGCCCCCCACGCGCCGTTAGGGCCTCGTTAACCAAACCTATTTACCGTTTGGCAACGGAAATCCAGGCTGCGGGCATCTCATATCCGTTTCAGCGTCACGGACCGGAATAGCCGGTTCGAACTCGATCGCTCCACAGCCGTCATCGCCCGCTGCCGGGCAGGTCAACGGTCAATGCGGAGGGGCGCATGGATACTGAACTCAACGACAACGAACTGATCCCGATGGTGGCTGCCGATCGCATCGGCTTCGCCAGGCTCACAAGAATGGCGTTCAACGGGCTTGATTTGAGTCCGCTGTGGCGGCGCTTGATGGATGAAGTGGCCGACGGGAGCGCCGATGCGGGCTGCGCGCTCGACCTGTCCCTGATCGCGCAACTGCTCGGCGAAAGGGAGACCGGCCTGCTGATCCAGACCCAGGCGATCGCCTTCCACCAGCTGTACCGGTCACCGTGTTCCACCAGGCCGCCGCGGCTGCGGGTGCTGGCGCTGGCGGCAGATATCGACATGGGCGGCAATATGCCGATCGAATTCCTGCTGGAAGATTCCGGGATCGAGCTGCAGACCCTGTTATGTTGTCGACGGAATGAAGTTGCCGGAGCGGCTACCCGATCATGACGTTGCGATCGTGGTCGCGTCCGACTCCGACGAATGCCGGGGTGCGCTGCGCATCATCGATCGCGCTGCGGCGGGTTGGCCGCGGCCGTTGCTGAATCCGCCGCATCTTGTCGTCAATCTGGATCGCGACAAGCTGCATCAATTGCTGCACGGAATCGAAGGACTTGATATTCCACCGACGGTCAACATGACGCGCGGGCAATTGCTCGACGTGGCTGCGTCGAAGCTTTCGCTTTCCGAAATCTCGCTTCAGGTTGAGTTTCCGCTGATCGTCCGCCCGCGCGGTTCGCATGCCGGCGTCGGGCTCGCCAAGATCGACGATTGCAACGCGATCAACCGCTATCTCGAGGAACGGCCGGAACAGGATTATTTCGTATCCCGCTTTGTCGACTACGCGAGCGAAGACCGGCTGTTTCGCAAGTACCGCGTTGTCTTCGTCGAAGGGCGGCCTTACGCATGTCATATGGCGATCGCCGATCGCTGGGACATCTGGTATCTCAATGCCGGGATGTCGGAAAGCGCAGCGAAGCGTCTCGAAGAAGAGACGTTCATGCGCACGTTCGACGTCGGTTTCGCACGCCGGCACCAAACCGCACTGGCCGAAATGGCCGCACGAATTGGCCTCGATTATTTCACGATCGACTGCGCGGAAAACCAGCGCGGAGAGTTGTTGGTATTCGAGGCCGACAACACCGCGGTCGTGCACAACATGGATTCGCCCTTCGTGTTTCCCTACAAGCACCTGCAAATGCGCATCATCTTCGAGGCGTTCGCGGCAATGCTGCATCGGCACAGCCGCAGGGGGCGGCGGGAGCAGGCGGCGTGAAGCTGCTGCGCGACGGAAGCCTGCAGTCCGAATTGAGCCAGACGCTCGATCCGCAAGACTGGGACGATCTTCGCGCGCAAGGTCATCGCATGCTCGATGACATGCTCGACTATATCTCGGACATCAGGGAACGCCCGGTCTGGCAGCCGATACCTGATGAAGTCCGCGGGCGGTTTCGTGCCGGCCTGCCGGTCAAGCCTTCCGGTCTCGACGAGGTCTATCGGGAGTTCGCCGATTTCATCGTTCCCTATGCGACCGGCAACGTTCACCCGGGCTTCATGGGATGGGTTCATGGCGGCGGCAGCCCGGTCGGCATGCTGGCCGAAATGCTGGCTGCCGGACTGAACGCCAATCTCGGCGGGCGCGATCACATTCCGGTCGAGGTCGAAGGCCAGGTCGTCGAATGGACGCGCCAGATATTCGATTTTCCTCGCGAGGCCAGCGGGATTTTCGTCACCGGCACGTCGATGGCCAACCTGATGGCGGTGCTGGTGGCCCGGACGGCCGTGCTCGGACAGGACGGACGGCAGCACGGCATCGGAAGCGCAGGTGCACTGCTGACGGCTTATACGTCGAAAGCCGCGCACGGCTGTGTGAAACAGGCCATGGACCTCGCCGGGTTCGGCAGCGATGCCCTGCGCTGCGTCGAGACCGACCGATCCCACCGCATCGACGTGGCGGCATTGCGGGCGCAGATCGCACTGGATCGCAGCAGCGGGCTGACGCCTTTCCTTGTCGTCGGTTCGGCCGGAACGGTGGACATCGGCGCCATCGACGATCTGGCGGCGCTGAGCGCGCTGTGCCGCGACGAGGGAATCTGGTTTCACGTCGACGGCGCCTTCGGGGCGCTCGGGATTCTCTCACCGATGCTCGCGCCGCGGCTGGCGGGACTTGAGCGCGCGGATTCGATTGCGTTTGATTTCCACAAATGGGGCCAGGTGCCCTATGACGCCGGCTTCCTCATCGTGCGCGATGGCGAGCGTCACCGGCAGACGTTTTCCGCCCCCGCGGCGTATCTGCGCCGGGAGACAAGAGGGCTCGCTGCCGGGTCAGTCTGGCCCTGCGATCTCGGCCCCGATCTGTCGCGCGGTTTCAGGGCGCTCAAGACCTGGTTCACCTTGAAGGCCTACGGCACCGAGAAGTTGGGCGCGGTGATAACCCGAACCTGTGCGCTCGCCGGCTATCTGGAAGCGCGCATTCTGGTCGAGCCGAGCCTGGAGTTGTTGGCGCCGGTGCAGCTCAACATCGTCTGCTTTCGCTACCGTGCTGCCGATCCCAACACGGTAAACCGCGAGATCGTCATGGATATCCAGGAATTGGGCATCGCCGCGCCGTCGACGACGCTGCTGGACGGCCAGCTCGCGATACGCGCCGCCATCGTCAATCATCGAACCGACACCTGCGATCTCGACGCGCTCGTGACCGCGGTCATCAGGTTCGGCGCGGCGCGGACCGCATCCTTCGCGTCTTCCGACCGCCCAAACCCGCTGCAAGCGGCGCTCGCGTCGCCTGTCGCCGGATAGCCATTGTTTTGTTGCATTTCCGGGCGTCGATGCTCGGACATTCGGCGAACGATTCGTTCGGTGCCGCCGCCCGTTCCATGTTAGGATCGTATCCGTGACTCGGGATGCCGTAAATTCAATCGCTCGTCAGTCGGGCGCAAGGAGGTAACTGCGATGGCGCTGAAGGTTGAACTAAAACCCTTCGAGCGAATCATCATCGGTCAAAGCGTTGTCACCAATTCCGATTCGCGGGCGAGATTCCTGATCGACGGGAAGGCGCCGATCCTGCGGGAGAAGGACATCCTGACCGCGGAGACCGCCAACACGCCGGTAAAGCGGCTCTATCTCTGCATCCAGATGATGTACCTCGAGGACGACATCCCGAAATACCAGGACCTGTACATGGATTTCGTCAAGGATCTGCTGCAGGCGGTGCCGCGCTTCAGGCCGTCGATCGAGACCGCAAGCAAGCTGATATTGAGCGGGTCGCTCTACAATTCGTTGAAGGAAATCCAGAAGCTTATCGAGCAGGAAGCCGAGTTGCTCGCGCAATGAACGTTCGGCCCGCTGCGCATGCCTGGGCATGCACGGCTGATGTCGCCATCGTCACGGCAAATGGAAGCGCCGGCTGGCGTCAGGCCCTGCGATCGGTCGCGAGCACGCGCGTCGGTGCGCCTTTCGCCAGCTCCAGGGTCCGGAAATAGGCGCGGCGCCGCAGCACGGCTTCTTCAGGGAATTGCTTGATCACCTGGCTCGTGCGGTTGTCCACCACCTGGTAGACGATAGCGGCGGCGTCGCGGTCGATCGTCACCTGGTTCGACATCGAGCGGGACACGACGTTGGAATTGTAGCGCACGGCTACGCCCGCATCGGCTGCCGAGACAGTCGAACTCACCGGCAGCTCAGTCTTGACTGCCTGCTTCGCCGCTTCGCGGATCGGTTGGACGATCGGCGCGGCAACCGGTGCTCCCACCGGCTTTATGCTGAAATCCGCACTCATGGCAGCCCTCCTGGTGCCCGCCTCGAGTCAAATCCCAACCCTTCCCGGAGTGCAATATGCCAATCCGACTCTGAAGATGCCGTTAGAAAACGCGATGAATCCCGCGCTGCCTCGCACGCGGGATTTTGATTCAAATTGTAGGGATTGTGCCGCGCGGCCGCGGCGGCGATTTACAGCGACCGGCTCACCGCGAGCGGCGTGACGTGACGCGGTCCGGGCGCGGCGCGCTGGCCGGCCGCCGTATAGGTGTTCGGCATGTTGCGGCGTTGCACCTCGGCGTTGACGCCGCGGAGGATGCCTTCCGACACCGCATGGGCGGTGGCGAGCACCGTGAGATTGATCTGCAACATGGCGCGAAAAGTCTCGTGGTGCCGCTTCAGCGATGCCAGCAGATCGGGCGCTACCTGCGCGAGATGGGTCTGCGCGACCTTCAGGGTCTCGACCGCGGTGACATAGCGGCCGGTCAGCGCGGATTTCTGCTGCTCCAGCTCCATCCCCTCGCGCACTTTGCCGGCGCGCACGAACGCAGTCTCCTGCTCGATAACGGCGAGCAGCTTGCTCATGACGTCCAGCAACTCCTCGGCGAGCTTGCGGGCGTCGGCCGGCGTCGCGATCGGGGTGCGGGGAGGGGGCGCTTGCCCGGCTTGCGGATGCTGGTTCATGCGGGATTCCCCTCGTTCAGCCGCGGTTCGCCTGCTGCAGGATCAGCGTGCGGAACACGTCGTTGGAAATGCCGACGCCGCCCGCCTTGGCGAAGGATTTTGAATATTCATCCGTCAGCATCGAGCGCCACACGCCGGTGCCGACGGTGTCGCCGAACGGGCCTTCGCCTTTGATGCCGCTGGTCATCTGCGAGAACATCGAATTGAGGAACATCGCTTCGAAGTCCTGCGACTGCTTCCGAATCTTGGTCTGCGTCGCCGCCGGCACTCTGGTCAGCGCGTCCGCAAGCTGCGGATCCGCGCGCTTGACCGTGACGGGCCGCGCGTAGGTGGTGATCGAGTTGATGACGCCGCTTTCCATCACATCACCTCGATGTCGGCCTGGATGGCGCCGGCGGCCTTGATCGCCTGCAGGATGCTGATCATGTCGCGCGGGCCGATGCCCAGGCCATTGAGCCCGTCGACCAGCTGCTGCAGCGACACGCCGTCCCTGACGACCGCGAGCTTCTTGCCGTCCTCGACCACGCCGACCTGGGTGCGCGGCGTCACGACGGTGCGGCCGCGCGAGAACGGCTGGGGCTGGCTGACCTGCGGGCTTTCGGAGATGGTGACCGTGAGATTGCCCTGCGCGACCGCGACGGTGGAGACGCGGACGTCGCGGCCCATCACGATGACGCCGGATCGCTCGTCGATCACGATGCGGGCGGCCAGATCCGGCTCGACCTGCAGCTGCTCGATCTCGGTGAGGAAGGCGACGACATTGCCCTTGAATTCGGCGGGGATCGAAAGCTGCACGGTGGAGGGATCGATCGGCTCGGCGGTCTTGACGCCGAGATAGTCGTTCACGGCAGCCGCGATGCGCTTGGCGGTGGTGAAGTCGGCGTTACGCAGCGCCAGCCGCACATTGGGCAGGCGGTTGAGCGCGAACTCGATCTCGCGCTCGATGATGGCGCCGTTGGCGATGCGGCCGACCGTCGGCACGCCGCGCACGATTTTCGCCGCGTCGCCCTCGGCCTGGAAGCCGGAGATCGCAACCGAGCCTTGCGCGACGGCGTAGACGTTGCCGTCGGCGCCGAGCAGGGGGGTAACCAGCAGCGTGCCGCCGGTCAGGTTCTTGGAATCGCCGAGCGCGGAGACGGTGACGTCCATCCGCGTGCCCTGGGTGCCGAACGCCGGGAGGTTGCCGGTGACCATGACGGCGGCGACGTTGCCGGTGCGGATGGTGGCGCCGCGGATGTTGACGCCCATGCGCTCCAGCATCGCCTGCAGCGACTGCTTGGTGAAGGGGATGTTGTTCAGCGTGTCGCCGGTGCCGTTGAGGCCGACGACGAGGCCGTAGCCGATCAGCTGGTTCTGCCGCACGCCCTCGATATTGGCGAGGTCCTTGATGCGAGACGTCGCGTTGGCCGGCGCAGCGCCGAGCGCCAGCGCCACGAATGCGACAGCCGACCAGATCAGTATTGCCTTCCGGATGCCGGGCATCCAACCACTCCCCTTGAAATTCCGTGGACTGCGCGACACTCCCATGACGCGCCGTCCGCGATTAACCATGCGAACGCCGTGCCACGCGCGATGGCGGAATCAATCGATTGATTTCGTTCGAAATTTCGCATCGGCGTGCAACTTCGCGTTCACGCCAAGCGAAGCGAAACTGCCGTGTGCGGCAGAAATTGCCGGGCTGTTTACGCATCGTTAACCATAAAGGCGCGATGGTTGCGCCAAAGCTTCTCGCAGGGACTTCTCGCAAGGACTTGGACCGCCATGCGCATCTACGGACCGAACGGCACGACGCTGGGCACGCCCGCGGGCAATGCGCGCCGCACCTCGTCGACCGGCTTCTCGCTGCCCGATGCCGCCACTGCACCCGAGATGCGTTCCGCCGCGCCGCCCAAGTCCGCCGGCAACATCGACGCCCTGCTGGCGTTGCAGGGCGTTGAGGAGGATCCGGTCGAACGCCGCAAGCGCTCGGTCGTCCGCGGGCGCGGCGCGCTCGACGTGCTCGACGATCTCAAGATCGGACTGCTGATGGGCAATCTCGAGCCGTCCACCGTGAACCGGCTGCGCGATGCCGCCGCCAGCCTGAAGTCGTCCTCCGGCGATCCCGGCCTCGACGTGGTGCTGTCGGAGATCGAACTGCGCGTCGAGGTCGAACTCGCCAAGGCGGGGCGGGTTTAGGTTCACGCGCTCCTTTGTTTCCGCCGTCAAGCCCGGGCATGACGAGAGTGATGACTGAAGCTCACGCCGCCTTCGCGCTCTTCTGCGCGTCGTAACGGCGCTGCGCGGCGAGCACCTCTTTCAGGTTTCGCTCCGCCCAGTCGCGCAGCGGATCGACCGCGGTGGCCAGCGTCGCGCCGAGCGGCGTGATCGAATATTCAACCGTCACCGGAACGGTCGGGATCGCGCGGCGGCGGATCAGGCCGTCGCGCTCCAGGCTCTTCAATACCTGGCTCAGCATTTTCTGCGAGATGCCTTCAATGGCGCGGCGTAACGCGTTGAAACGCATGGGCTCGTGGCGGATGAGAAGCAGGATGAGCACCGCCCATTTGTCGCCGACGCGATCGAGGATCTGCCGCGTCGGGCAATCGGCCGAATAGGCGTTGGGTTTCATGGCGGTTACCCCGGAGTGATCAAGTGAGGTCTAAGTGGGCCAAGTGACTTTGAAGTGGGCCAAGTGACTTTCAAGTAGGGAAGTGACCTTGAAGTGCTCTCTTAACATCTACACTCCTTTCGCTACCTAGTCACCATTGGAAACCAAACCAGTGGAGACATCACATGAAGATCGCCGTCATCGGCGCCTCCGGCAACGCCGGCTCGCGCATCGCTGCCGAACTGGCCCGCCGCGGCCACGCCGTCACCGCCATCGCCCGCCATCCCGAAAAGATCGCCAGGCTCGAAGGCGTCGTCCCGACCCAAGGCGATGCCGCCGATGAGTTGGGACTCATCCGGCTCCTGAAGGGCCATGACGCCGCGATCTCTTCCATCCATTTCCTTGCCAGCGATCCCCGAAAGCTGATCGGCGCGGCAAAGGCCTCCGGCGTCGGCCGCTACCTCGTGGTCGGCGGCGCCGGCAGCCTGGAGGTCGCCCCCGGCGTCCGCTTGGTGACGACGCCGGGCTTTCCGGCCCAATACAAGGCCGAAGCCGAAAAGGGCGGCGATTTCCTCGACCTGCTCCGGCAGGAGCGGGAGCTGAACTGGACCTTTCTGTCGCCCTCGGCGCTGTTCGTACCGGGCGAGCGGACGGGCCGGTTCCGGCTCGGAACGGACCAGCTCCTGACCGGCGCGGACGGCAAGAGCTGGATCAGTTTTGAGGATTTTGCCGTGGCTTTGGCCGACGAAATCGACCGTCCGGCCCATATCCGCAGGCGTTTCACGGTCGGCTACTAGGCGGCAAGAAAGCTCCCAGGGGCCGCCCCCGGCCGGAACAGATAGACTTGCCTGTGCAAGGCCTTGGGGGCGGTCCGGCTTTCGGCCGGGATCGTATTGTCTGTGACATGGCGTCGCTATATAAGGCGGCGCGCGGACGCACCTTTGCCGCCCGCCGAACGAGATGGGCTGCCCTTGGAAAAGTTGAAGAACTACCGGCCTTCCGAAAAAGAGCCTTTCATGAACGATCGGCAGAAGGATTATTTCCGGGCCAAGCTTTTGGCCTGGAAGGACGAGATCCTTCGCGAGTCGAAGCTCACGTTGCTGGCGCTGCAGGAGGAGAACGTCAATCATCCGGACTTGGCCGACCGCGCCTCCTCGGAGACCGACCGCGCCATTGAGCTCCGCGCCCGCGACCGCCAGCGCAAGCTGATCTCCAAGATCGACGCGGCGCTGCAGCGCATCGAGGACAACAGCTACGGCTATTGCGAGGAGACCGGCGAGCCGATCTCGCTGAAGCGCCTCGAGGCCCGCCCGATCGCCACGCTTTCGGTGGAAGCCCAGGAGCGCCACGAGAAGCGCGAGAAGGTGTACCGGGACGAGTAGGATTGGCCGGCAGCTTCTGCCGGTTTTTTGCTGGAGCCGCCGATGGACAAGATTCTCGCGGCCGCCAAATTCATCGCCACCGCCCGCCGCAGCCGCGCGAAACTCGACGCGCTGCCGGCCGACAGCATTCCCACGAGACGAAGCCGAAGGCTACCAGGTCCAGCGCGCGCTGCACGATCTGCTGCGCCCGCAGGTCGGCAGCCTGGTCGGCTACAAGATCGGCTGCACCAGCAGGGTGATGCAGGAATATCTTAATATCCCGCATCCCTGCGGCGGCGGCGTGTTCGAGAAGGGCGTGCATGAGAGCGGCGTGAAACTCGCAGCTTCCGACTACGTCCGCGTCGGCGTCGAATGCGAGATCGCGGCGAAGCTCGCGCGCGACCTGCCGCCTGGCGAACAGCCGTTCACGGCGGAATGGATGGGCGAGGCGGTGGAGGCGTATTTCCCCGCGATCGAGATCGTCGACGACCGCTACGTGAAGTGGGAGACGCTGGGCGCGCCCACGCTCGTGGCCGACGATTTCTTCGCCGCCGGCTGCGTGCTCGGCGCGCCGGTCGCCCGCTCGGCCGTGCCTGACCTGTTGAAGATAACGGGCCGCGCCCTCATCAACGGCAAGGAAGCCGGCCGCGGCACCGGCGCCGACGTGCTCGGCCATCCCAACCACGCGCTCGCCTGGCTCGCCAATCATCTCGCCGCCGAGGGCAGGGGACTTCACGCGGGACAGATCGTGCTGACGGGAAGCCTGGTGAAGACGGTGTGGCTCACCGCCGGCGATCACGTGCGGATGGAGCTGGATGGGCTGGGGGTGGTGGAGGCGACGTTTGTGTGAAGTCTCTCGACTGTCATTGCGAGGAGCGACAGCGACGAAGCAATTCAGCTTCTTGTTGCCGCAAAGCCGGATTGCTTCGCTTCGCTCGCAATGACGTTGAAACAACGCCACGGCCCTCGCCAGGGGAGCTAGCGAGGGCCGCGTTGATACACTTCGCTGCGCCTAGGTTCGCGACGAAGTGCGGGAGCTCGGGTGAGAGACTAGAACGGCAGCAGCACGTCGACCACCTGCTGGCCGTATCTCGGCTGTTGCACGTCCATGATCTGGCCGCGGCCGCCATAGGCGATGCGGGCCTGGGCGATCTTGGTGGAATCGATGGTGTTGTCGCTCTGGATGTCCTCCGGCCGCACTACGCCGGCGACGATCAGCTCGCGGATTTCGTAGTTGACGCGGATCTCCTGCTTGCCCTCGACCACGAGGTTGCCGTTGGCCAGCACCTGCGTCACCACGGCGGCGACGTTGGTGGTCAACGACTCCTGGCGGTTGACCGAGCCCTTGCCGTCGGCCGTCGAGGTCGAGTCGGTCGCCAGCAGGTTGCCGGGCAGGACCTTGTTGGCCTGTGTGATGGTCTTGGCGCCGATGAAGTCGGTAATGTTCGAATTCTCTTTCGCGGTGCGGCTGCGCTGGGTCTCGTTGGACAGGTTGGCCTTGTCGGTGATGTTGACGGTCACCGTCAGCAGGTCGCCGACGCGCGCGGCGCGCTGGTCCTTGAAGAAGGCGCGGGAGCCGTTCCGCCACAGCGAGTTGGCGTTGTAGGAGGCCACCTCGGGCTTGGGCATCGGCATCTGCACCGGCTTGTAGCCGGGCTGCGCCGTCGGATTCTCGATCGGGTTGAGCTTTGGCTGCTCGCCGATTTGCGACAGGCGGTCGACGGCGGAGCAGCCGCCGGCGAGTGCCGTTATCGCAAATAGTGTTGCGAGCCTGACGATACGGGAACCTTGATACTTCGAAGGATACTTGGACATTACCATTACTCGGGTTTGGCAGCGGCCTGTGCGCTGACGTTGGCAGGGGAAGCGACGGCCGCGGCAGGCGCCGCGCCGGGCGAGGAGGTGCTGTCGGATAGCTTGTCCTGAAGTTTCTCTTCGAGTTTCTCTTCGAGCTTCTCTTGGAGTTTCGGCTGCTCGGTTTCCTGGCGCGGGGCGACCACGATCGCGACGCGGGCGCGGCCGACCACGACGCCGGCGATCGTGCGCTTGGACTGCAGGTTCAGACGTTGACGACGTCGCCCTCGGTGCCGCTCTCGAGCGCCTTGCCGAGCACGGTCAGATGAACGCCGACGGTATCGTAGATCAGCGTGACGCCCTGGTCGCGCTGCACGAGGTCGGGCTTGGCCACATCGGCGCCCTTCAGCGCCTGTCCGGCGCGCAGCTGCCGCCGCGCTTGCATGCCGACCGCGCGCTCGCGGGTCAGCACGTCGGGCCCGAGTTCGACCTTCGGCCGGCGTTCCACGATCACGTCGGAGGATTTCAGTACCTCGTTGCGCTCGAGGCTGCGCGCCAGCACCGCGGCTTCCACGGTCTCGACCGCCGTGCCGGTGTAGCGCAGCTTGGTGGCGGGAGCGCCGCTTTCGTTGCTGATTTCGAAGGTGACGTCAAAGCGGGTGTTGCGCGGCTCGTAGCGCACCGCGACCGGGTTCAGCGCGCCGCTGTTGGCGGCATCCAGCCTGACATCGCCGGGGACGCGGTCGAAGGTGAGGCTGATATTGGCGGCATCGCCGAGGCCATTGCGGCGCTCCAGCGCGCGGGCGACGGCCTGCTCGATATCGCCGGCCTCGAAGCTGCGGGCCTGCCGGGTCACCGAAATCTCGCGCAGATCCCTGGTGTCGACGCCGATCACCTGGTGGCTGCGCAGCGTGTTGACGACCTGCGAGACCTGCAGCGTGCCGGTGGTGCCGGGGTCGGGCGCGCGGTAGATCGCAATGCGCCCGGCGCTGCCGGCGTTGTCGATGACGTCGCCGATCCGCACGATATCAGCGGTGACGACGACATTGGCGCGCAGGGTGGGCGAGGCGATGACGTCGCTTTCGGCTTTTTTCCTGAGCGAGCGCGCCTGACGTCAGCGCGAGCAGAGCGGCGGCGATGAGCAGCGGGCGGGCGATCATGGCCATCATCCTCAGCGGAACATCTGCGTGGTGGCTTGCAGCATCTGGTCGGCGGCGGAGACGACCTTGGCGTTCATCTCGTAGGCGCGCTGCGCTGCGATCAGGTCGGAGATTTCGGAGACCACCTCGACGTTGGACTGTTCGAGGTTGGACTGCAGCATGTCGCCGAAGCCGTCGGTGTTGGCGATGCCGTCCTGCGGCGCGCCGGAGGCGGGCGTATCCTGGAAAAGGTTGTCGCCGATGGGCTTTAGGCCCGCCTTGTTGATGAAACGGGTGAGGCCGATCTGGCCGACGTTCGTCGGCGTGGTCGAGCCCGGCAACAACACTGTGACCTGGCCCTGCGCGTTGACGGTGAGACCCGACGAGTTCTGCGGGATGGTGATGGTCGGCTGCACCGGATTGCCCTGCGCATTCACGATGCGGCCCTGCGCGTCCATCATGAAGGAGCCGTCGCGGGTGTAGGCATAGGTGCCGTCGGGCATCTGGATCTTGAAGAAGCCTTCGCCGCGGACGGCGATGTCGAGCTCGTTGCCGGTCGGCAGCAAGGTGCCCTGGCTCATCAGCCGCGGCGTGCCGACGGTCCGCACGCCGCCGCCGAGATCGACGCCGACGGGCAGGATGGTGCCCTGGTCGGACGCCTGCGCGCCGACGCGGCGCACATGGTCGTAGATCAGGTCCTGGAACGCCGCGCGCTGCTTCTTGTAGCCTGTGGTGCGGAGGTTCGCGATGTTGTTGGAGATCACCTGAACGTTGAGTTCCTGTGCCGCCATGCCGGTCGCTGCGGTGATGACTGCGCGCATCTCTAAATTCCCCTATCAGGCCGGCACGTCGGCGAGCTTGTCGATCGCCGAGCGGTGCAAGTCGTGCTGGCCCTGCATCAGCGCGGCCATGTTGGTGTACATGCGGTTGATCTCGATCATCCGGCTCATCTCGGTGATCGCATTGACATTGGAGCGCTCGATGAAGCCTTGCGCGATCGTCGACTTGATGTCGGGCTGCGCGGCATTGCCTTCGCCGAGCGAAAACAGGTTGGAGCCTTCCTTCACCAGCCGCTGCGGCTGCGAGAAGTTGACGATGCGCAGCTTGGCGCGGACCGAGTCGATGCGGTTGGTGCCTTCCAGCACGGTGATGTTGCCGTCGCTGGCGATCTGGATCTGCTTGTCGGTTTGCTGGAAGCGGATCGGGCCGTTGTTGCCGAGCACCGGATAG
This sequence comes from uncultured Alphaproteobacteria bacterium, assembly GCA_963726865.1. Classification (GTDB taxonomy): domain Bacteria; phylum Pseudomonadota; class Alphaproteobacteria; order Rhizobiales; family Xanthobacteraceae; genus Bradyrhizobium. The sequence continues at coordinate 817,402 of CAVSEE010000028.1, forward strand.
CCCGACGCGTTGACCAGCTGGCCCTGATTGTCGATCTGGAAGCTGCCGTCGCGGGTGTAGCGCTCGCCGGCCGGGGTCTGCACCACGAACATGCCGTCGCCGTTGATGGCGACGTCGAGCGGGTTCTTGGTCTGGTCGAGCGAGCCTTGCCCGTAATCGCGGAAGGTGGCGCGATCTATCACGTGGCTGAGCTTGCGGTCGCGGCCGGCGGCAAAATTGTCCTCGCGCGCGGTCGGCATCAGGTATTCCTGAAACAGCGACCGGTCGGCCTTGAAGCCATTGGTGGATGCGTTGGCGACGTTGTTGGCGATGACATCCATCTGCCGTTCCAGCGTCACTTGCCGCGAAAGTCCGACGAGAAGCGTATTCTCCATCGGGTAATCTCCCCTGGTGGTGGCCGCGCGCGCCGGTTCTCCCAAACCAGCTCGCTGACCGAACGAACCCTTCGAGCTCTCCCAAGCCGCGGAGGATTCGAAAGCTCTCTCAGCGAAAGCCGTGCCAGTTGAGAAAATGCAGGGAAGTCAGAATCTTAGGCATTTTGCAGGGCGCGCCGGCACGCGGCAGAAACGGTTTGTTGACCATGTTTGCCCGGCAGAATTTTCCTAGCGGCGGCCCGAAAGAAAGAAACCGTTAACCATTATTACCTTAGCGTTGCCGCCATCACTTTGGCGCGTTTTGCGCCGGCGGCTTTCGTATCGCGTCACGGCCATCAGCTGGCAGCTAACATCGCGCTTCTACCCGGGACAGATGGGGCGGGGGCCATGGCGGAGAACGAAGCGGAAGGCGGCGCAGCAGCGGATGCTGCCGAGGCCACGCCATTCAAGAAGGGCAAGCTCAAGCTGATCATCGCCGCGGTCGGCTTTTTCGTCATCATCGGCGGCGGCGTCGGCGCCTGGCTGATGATGTCCAAGGGTGGCGAGGACAAACACGCCGCCGAAGCAGCCGCCAAGCCGCCATCCTATGTCGACGTCCCCGAAATCATGGTCAACCTTGTCGGCCTTCCCGGCGAGCGCGTGCAATATCTCAAGGTCAAGATCGTCCTCGAGGTGAAGGAGGAGAAGCAGATCGAGGCCATCAAGCCGTCGATGCCGCGCGTCTCCGACATCTTCCAGACCTACTTGCGCGAGCTGCGCGCAGGCGACCTCAGCGGCTCGGCCGGGCTGTTCCGCCTCAAGGAGGAATTGACCCGCCGCGTCAACGTCGCCGTGGCGCCGCAGCAGGTCAGTGCCGTGCTGTTCAAGGAAATCATGATCCAGTGACGCGGCGGGGACGGAACTAGACCATGGCTGGCAACAACGACCAAATGGACCAGGACGCCATTGCTGCGCAATGGGAAGCGTCCATGGCCAACGAGGATCCCGCCGAGGCCGAAAAGGCGGCGGCAGCCAATGAAATATCCGGCACCATGGCGCTGCAATGGGCCGCCATGGTCGAGGACGGCAGCCGCGACTTCGGCGGCAAGAATTCCGGCGAGCGCGTGCTCTCGCAGGAGGAAATCGACAATCTGCTCGGCTTCACCGCGGGCGAAATCAATCTCGACGACCATTCCGGCATCCGCGCCATCATCAACTCCGCCAAGGTGTCGTATGAGCGTCTGCCGATGCTGGAAATCGTGTTCGACCGCCTGGTGCGGCTGATGACGACCTCGCTCCGCAACTTCACCTCCGACAACGTCGAAGTCTCGCTCGACCGCATCACCTCGGTGCGCTTCGGCGACTACATGAATTCGATCGCGCTGCCGGCCGTGCTCTGCGTGTTCAAGGCCGAGGAGTGGGACAATTTCGGCCTCGCCACCGTCGATTCCAGCCTGATCTATTCCATCATCGACGTGCTGCTCGGCGGCCGCCGCGGCCAGGCCTCGCTGCGCATCGAGGGCCGGCCCTACACCACCATCGAAACCAACCTGGTGAAGCGGCTGATCGAGGTCGTGATGGCCGATGCCGAGCAGGCGTTCCGCCCGTTGTCGCCGGTCACCTTCACCATCGATCGCCTGGAGACCAATCCGCGCTTTGCCGCGATCAGCCGGCCCGCCAACGCCGCAATCCTGGTGCGGCTGCGCATCGACATGGAAGAACGCGGCGGCAATATCGAGTTGCTCCTGCCCTATGCGACCATCGAACCGATCCGCGGCGTGCTGCTGCAGATGTTCATGGGCGAAAAATTTGGCCGCGACCCGATCTGGGAAGGTCATTTCGCCACCGAGGTGGCGCAGGCCGAGATTTCCATCGATGCCGTGCTCTATGAGGCCGACATTCCCCTGAAGCAGCTGATGACGCTGAAGGTCGGCGACACGCTGCCGCTCGACATGAAGGCCGACGCAATGGTTACCGTGCGCTGCGGCAGCGTCACGCTAAGCGAGGGACGGATGGGCCGGGTCGGCGACCGCGTCGCGATCCGCGTCACCAAGCAATTGCGCAAGCCGCAGACCACGCTCGCCATGTTCGAGAGAGCCGACGAGCAAACCAAAATGTTGGAGGCACAATGAGCCACGTCCTGGGAATAGCGATCGAAAGCCTGGTGGCGGTGCTGCTGCTGCTTACCATCGGCTACTGCATCCTGCTCAACAAGCGGCTGCAGCGGTTGAAGGCGGACGAGCATTCGCTGAAGGCCACGATCGGCGAACTGATCACCGCGACCGAAATCGCCGAGCGCGCGATCGGCGGGCTCAAGCACACCGTGCGCGACGTCAACGAGAATCTCGGCAACCAGCTCAATGCCGCGACCCAGATGTCGCAGCGTCTGACGCAGCAGCTTGCCGAAGGCGACGCCGTGGTTCGACGTCTGTCGAGGATCGCCTCCGCCGCGCGGCCGTCCTCCGAGCAACGCGAAGAGGCGCCGTCGCCTGCTGCTCCCGAGCCGCGGGCGTCATCTCCGGCCAAGGCGGTTGCCGAAGCCGCGCACGCCTTCTCCGAACGTCGAAGGGCTAACGGCCTCGCTGCATGAAATCGTTCCGTGACATCCGAGTCATTCCGGTCGTGCTGGTCGCGATCTTCGGCCTCATGGTGCTGAAGATCGCGGGCCTCGTGATCGACGGCGGTTATGTGTTCGACTACCAGTCGAAACCGAAGCAGGTGAAGGAAGCCTCCTGGGCGCAGCAGATGCTGAACTATCCCGGCGGTCCGAAGGGAGATCCCGACGACATCACGGGTTCGGCACACGGCGCGCCCAAGAAGGAAGAACCGCCGAAGCCGGCGGCGCCCGCCACCGAGCCGGCCAAGCCCGACGGCGTTGTGGTGTTTCCCGATCAGAGCCCAAGAATGTCGGAATCCGAGCGCGCCATCCTCGAGCGGCTGCAGTCGCGCCGCCAGGAGCTGGAGCAGCGCGCCCGCGAGGTCGAAATCCGCGAGAGCCTGCTGAAAGCCGCCGAGAAGCGCATCGAAAGCAAGGTCGAGGAGATGAAGTCGCTGGAAGGCAAGGCCGCCACCGCGGCCGGCCAACGCAACGAGCAGGAGGCCGTGCGCTTCAAGGGCATCATCACGATGTACGAAGGCATGAAGCCGAAGGACGCCGCCAAGGTGTTCGACCGGCTGGAGATGGGCGTGCTGATCGAAATCGCCTCCCAGATCGCGCCGCGCAAGATGAGCGACATCATGGGCCTGATGCAGCCGGAAGCCGCCGAGCGGTTGACGGTGGAGCTGGCGCGTCGTGCCAACGGCGGCGACAAGGCGCCCGAATTGCCCAAGATCGAGGGCAAGATGCTGTCCCAAAGGCCCAATTAGTCCGCATAATTAACAGACGATTAAGACCGCCAATCCTACAGTCGCAAGCGGCGGAATCTGTCTTCCGCCGACGACCGGACCGTTGACGCTGATGACACGCCTGGCGCGAAGGGATTTCCGTTCGCTCCGCCGCGCTGCGGCGGGGATCGCCCGGTGCTGCCCTCGCGGGCTCTTGATGCTTGCGCTGGCCGCTGCGATTGCGGGCCCGGCAACCTCCGCCTTCGCGCAAGAGCCGGTGCGCGGCGAGGCGATGCTGGTTGCAAATTCCGGTTTTGCCCGGCTCACCATCAAGCTGGCTGAGGACGTCGAGTCGCAGGTGACGGCGGCGGGCCAGATCATCGTGATCCGCTTCAAGCGGCCGGTGGCGATCCCGATCGGCAAGATCGCCGATGCCGTCACCGATTATGTCTCCTCGGCACGTGCCGATCCCGACGGCGCGGCGATCCGGCTCTCGCTCTCAAGACGGGTGACCATCAACACCATGACCGCCGGCGAGCGGTTGTTCGTCGACCTGTTGCCGGATTCCTGGACCGGGCCGCCGCCGCCTTTGCCACAAGAGGTGGTGCGCGAGCTCTCCGAGCGGGCGCGTGCCGCCGAGCGCGCGCTGCGCCAGCAGAAGGCCGACGATGCCGCGCGCAAGCGGCCGCCGGTGCGCGTCAAGACCTCGGTGCAGCCGACCTTCGTGCGCTTCATCTTCGAAATGCCCGACGGCGTCGGCGTCTCCTCGGTGCTGAACGAACAGAAGTTGTCGCTGCTGTTCAATGCGCCGCTCACCTTCGACCTCGCCGATGCCAAGGTCGCGGCGCCCCCGAACGTCGCCTCGGTCAGCCAGCGCATCGACGGCGACAAGACCGTGGTCGAGGCCGAGCTGATCGGCGATGTCGACGTGCATTCCTTCCGCGAGGAGAAGAGCTACGTCATCGACGTCGCCTTCCAGCAGGCGGACAAGACGCTCCCCGCCGTGCAGCCAAAGGCGGCAGCGGAAGCACATGCCCCGGCCGCGGCACCAGCGACTCCGTCAGCGCCGCCCCCAGCACCGCTTGCGGCGGTGAAGCCCGCGCCGGAGGCGCCGGTGAAACAGGAGGCGCCGGCCAAGCCCGAACCGCAGACCAGCATCGTGCCGGCGGAAGTGCCGCAGCCCACCTCGCAGACGATCGCCGAGCAGGCGAAGATCGAGGTCAAGCCCGAAGCCAAGCCCGAGGCTGCTGCGAAACCTGCGGAGACGCCGCCGCACGCTCAGGAAAAGCTCCAGGCCGCGGAGAAACCGGCGGCCCCCACCGAGCCGGCAAAGCCTGCTGCAGCAGCTGCTGCTCCGGAACAGCCGGCCGCTGTCGAAGCGGCAAACCCGCCTGCTGCGAAAGCAGAGGCGCCGCCTCCGGCGGTGGAAACGCCGAAGCCGAAACCCGCCGCGCCGGCAGCAAGCAACCAGCCCGTCGTCTCCGGCGACAAGACGGCTTCCGTCGCCGCGCAACGCGACGCCGACGGGCTGCGCGTGACCTTCTCCTTTGCCGCCATGACTCCGGCGGCGCTGTTCCGCCGTGCCGATACGGTGTGGCTGGTGTTCGACGCCGCCAATCCCGTCAACATCGATGCCATCCGCAGCAAGGGCGGGGCACTGGTCGCCGAGGTCAACAGCCTGTCGATCCCCCAGGGCCAGGCGGTGCGCATCCGCCTCAACCGCCCGCAGCTTCCTTCGCTGACCGGCGAGCAGGGCGCTCGCGGCTCGACCTGGACGCTCACCTTTGCCGACACCATCGGCGCGCCGCCGCTGCCGCTGGTCGCGGTACGCAACATCACCGAGCCGTCGCTCGCCAATGTCTCCGTGCCGCTCGCCAATCCCGGCCTGCTGCACAAATTCAGCGACCCCGACGCCGGCGACACGCTGTTTGTCATCACCGCGCTGCCGCCGATCCGCGGCCTGATCAAGCGCCAGGATTTCGTCGATCTGACGCTGCTGGAATCCATCCATGGCGTGGCCGTGCGTCCGAATTCCGACGACGTCACCGCCGAGATCGCCACCGACAAGATCAGCCTCGGCAAGCCCGGCGGGCTCACGCTGTCGTCGGCCGATGTCTCGGCAGAGCGGGCGGCGACCGCCGTGCGCTCGCCCTTCGACGTCGAGGAATGGCGCAAGAACCAGGCAGGTCTCTTCATCCCGCGCCAGGATGCGCTGATGATGGCCGCCGCCAAGTCGAGCACCTCGGGCGAGCTGAGGCTGCGCGCGCGCATGGACCTGGCGCGCTTCTACCTGGCGCGCGGCTTCTACCGGGAAGCCAAGGGCGTCGCTGATTTCGTGCTCGACGAGTCCAAGCCGGGCTTTGAGGACTCCGGCGCGCTGATGCTGCGCGCGGTCGCCAACATCATCATCGGCTATCCGGCCGCCGGCCTGCGCGACCTCGCCAATCCCGTGATCGGCACCAATTACGACTCGCAGCTGTGGCGCGCGCTCGCCAATGCGCGGCAGGGCAAATGGGCAGAGGCGCGCGAAAAGTTCAAGAACGTCGAATTCGCCATTGCCTCGCTGCCGTCCGAACTGCAGCGCGTCATCCTGATGGATGCGATGCGGGCATCGCTGGAGGTGAAGGACTATTCGGGCGCGGCGCGCCGCCGCAGCGATCTCGACGTCGTCGGCGTGCCCGCCGAATTGCGGCCGGCGGTGTCGGTGCTGCGCGGCAGGCTCGCCGAAGCGCTCGGCCACGATCGCGACGCCCAGAACGACTACTGGACCGCAATCTCGTCGGCGGACCGGGCGTCGGCGGCAGAGGCCAAATTGCGCGACATCATGCTGCGGCAGAAGCGCGAGGAAGTGACGCAGGCCGACGCGCTGCGCGAACTGGAGACGCTGTCGATGGTCTGGCGCGGCGACGCGGTCGAGGTCAAGGCGCTGCAGCTGATGGCCGACATCTACGCGCAGAATGCGCGTTATGCCGAGGCGCTGGCCGCGGTGCGCACCGCAACGCGCCTGCAGCCGAATTCGGAAGTGTCGCGCCAGGCGCAGGACATGGCGGCCGGCCTGTTCACCGAGCTGTTCCTCACCGCCAAGGGCGACGACCTGCCGCCGGTCGAGGCGCTTTCGATGTTCTATGAATTCCGCGAACTGACGCCGATCGGACGGCGCGGCGACGAGATGATCCGCAAGCTCGCCGACCGCCTGGTGGCGGTCGACCTGCTCGATCAGGCCGCCGAGCTGCTGCAGTACCAGATCGACAAGCGCCTCGAGGGCGCGGCGCGCGCGCAGGTCGCCGCCCGCCTTGCCATGGTGTATCTGACCAACCGCAAGCCCGACCGGGCGATCGCGGCGCTGCGCACCACCCGCATCGCCGATCTCTCCGGCGAATTGCGCCAGCAGCGGCTGCTGCTGGAGGCGCCGCGCGCAGAGCGACGTCGGCCGGCACGACCTTGCGCTCGACATCATCTCCAACATCACGGGGCGGGAGGCGATCCGCCTGCGCTCGGACATCTACTGGGCTTCCCGGCAATGGCGCGAATCCGCCGAGCAGATCGAGCTCTATTACGGCGAGCGCTGGCGCGACTTCAAGCCGCTCAATTCCAACGAGAAGAGCGACATCATCCGCGCCGTGGTCGGCTATGCGCTCGCCGAGGACAGCATCGGGATGTCGCGCTTCCGCGAGAAATATGCGCCGCTGATGACCGGGACGGCCGACAGCCTTGCCTTCGATACCGCGAGCCGGCCGGCCAACGGCAACAACGCCGAGTTCACCGAAATCGCCAAGATGGCGGCCAGCGTCGATACGCTGGACGGCTTCCTGCGCGAGATGAAGACCCGTTTCCCCGACATGACCGCCCGCGCGCCGCTGCCGGAGACGGCCAAGGGCGATCCGGTCGCCACCGGGTCCTTGCCGGAGATCGTTGGGCTGAAGCAGGTTGCGCCGGTGCGCCGCTAGGCATTCACTCCCCTCGACAGACGCGCCGCAAACCGGCAACCTGTACGGGCCGTTCCTGCCGGGGAGATGTCATGAGCAAGCCGCTAAAGACCGAAGCCGAACTGATCGCGATGGCGCGTGCCGAACTGAAGGTGCACGCCGACTGCCCCGACGGCATCGTCATCTCCGTGCTGCGCGACGGCGACAGCTGGGAATTCCGCGCCAGGGCGGACGAGGCGACGGTGGCCAAGGCCGGTTACCCCGAATGCGTCGCCATGCTGGTGCAGATCGGGGATCACCTCAGCAAGCAGTATGATGTGAAGGGGTAGAGGGGCGGCGCGTCAGCCGGAACGCACCTCGTAGACCCTGATGCTCGAGATGAACGGATTGCCGTGCGCCATCTTCTCGGCGTCGTCCAGGCTTGCTGCGTTGACAATAGTGAAGCCGGTGATGGATTCTGGGCCGAGCGGCAGGTCTCTTGTACCGCTCTTTGAGATTTCGCGGCCACTACCGAAGCCGCCCATGTCGACCATGTGCGGCTTGGTCGTTTCGAACCATTTGCCCCAGGCGGCCATGATTTCCGGTGTTGGCTTTTCAAATCCGTAATGCAACAGGACGAACTTCTTCATACGCGACTCCTTTTTACCGATTGAGGCGACTTCTTCTTCGCGGTCTTTGCCTTTGGAGCGATGGCCTCGGCGTACCCCAACGACCGTTTGATCCAGGATGCGCGCTTGCGCGTGTCGCCCAGCAGCGCTTCGGGCAACCGCACATATTCGCGCATCGGCCGGCCCTTCATGGGCTCGAAACTCCGCTCGCCGAATTCGGCAGTGAAGCGGGTGCGATCCTGCTCCGACAGCCGCATGATGAAATCGTCCTGGTGCAGGCCGATGAAGAGGTTGCCGTTGGCGAACGCGGCCGGGTAGCCGAACATCTTGCGGCGGGTAATACCGGCGCCTGATGGCACCGACTTGTCGAACAGATCGATCAGGGATTGCGGCGATTTCGTCCACGCCATCGATCTCTCCGGTCAGTTGGCGGAGGGCGACAGGCGTGGCCGGTCCGCCAGATCGAACAGCAGCGGCAGCTTGCGAACCACGGCCATCGAACCAGTGACCGTGGCGCGCTTGGCGGCGATGGCGTCTTGCAGCGGCACACCCATCCCGACGATCTGCAGCACGGCATCGAACGGGGCCTCGAGCGTTCCCTTGCAATCCGCAATGCCTTTTCGGATAGCCGTTCCGCCCGGGCTCCCCGCCACGGTGAAGCCCGCCGATTTCTTGCCGTGGGTGACGACGAGGCCGACATTCACCTCGGGCACCGGTGTGCGCCGGGCGATCGCGTCGAGCCCGAGCAATACCCAGTCGGGCTCGAACGTGTCGCCCGGCACCGGCGGAAACAGAAAGCGGCCGCCCCAGCGGATCAACTCGCGGATCGCCGGTTGAATCTCGCGGCCGATCTCAGTCAATTCATAGACCGCTGCATTGGCCGGCGGCGGCAGAACGGCTCGCCGCACCACGTTGCAGTCGATCAGGGTGGTGAGGCGTGCGGTCAGCAAGGTGGGGCTCATGCCGTCAAGATGATCCAAGAGGTCGCCAAATCGCTTCGGTCCAAGCAGCAGCTCCCTGATGATCAGGAGAGTCCAGCGCTCGCCGATGATTTCGGCCGCGCGGGCGAGGGCGCAGAATTGCGGATAGTGAAGATTGCTCATTCGTTCGAGGAAAGCTCCTCCGCGGTCATCTGCGCCAGGCGAGGGCGATCAATGGGCCCACGACGACGAATTGCAGGATCGTAAACGCGGTTTCGAGCAACACGTAGTCCGGTACGGAAACCATCACGTTTTTGGCCGCCACCGCCAGCGTGGTGAACGACCACGACAGCAGTCCGGCGCCGAGGCCGTACAAGAGCCCGTCCTTCAGGAATGAACCGTCCTGCGCGTGAAGACGCGCGGGAACAGCCACGAGAAGATCGCGCCCTGGATGATCATGGAAGCCAGTCCGAAGGCGATGACCGGCTCGTCGCGATAAATCCGCAGCGCATGGTACTTCTGCTCGAACAGCACGAGATGCCAGACGAAGGCGATCGGAAACGTGGGGACCAGATAGGCGGCGAAGCCGAGCCAGAAACCGCGGGCGCCGGCCGGACGTGCAACATCGGATGTGATCGTCATCGCACCTAACTCCCTGCACTACATTTTTTATAGTACATACTCCAAAAAATGGAGTCAATGGCGCGCGATGGACCCTCGCCATGGCGGATGTCGGAAATTCGAGGGTGAGGGCGTTCACGCCGCCTTGCGGCCCCGGACCATCAGCACGAACACGACCGCGAGCCCCGAGGTCACCGTGTACATCGTGAAGGCGTTGAGATAGCCGATCATCGTCGCCTGGCGGCGCGATCTCCTTGGCGATGCTTGGCGAGGCCCTGCACGGTGTCGAAACTCCAGGCGCCGGTCACGTCCGGCATGGCGAGCGCGCGGTTATAGGGCGTGATCATCTCGGTCATGCGGCTGTAATTGGCGCCGGTGGTGCGCACGATCTCGGCGATCGACAGCGAGATGAAGAAGCTCGATCCGATGTTGCGCAGCAGATGGAAGATCGCGGACGCCTCCGCATAGTATTTGGCGTCCAGCGTGCCGAACGCGACGGCCGTGATCGGCACCCAGACGATGCCGACGGCAAAACCCTGGATCACGCTGTTGGCGACCAGGATCTCCATGGTGACGTTGAGATCGAAGGTCAGCATCCACAGGCCCGGCAGCGGTCTGCAGGCCGAAGCCGAAGGCCATGCTGATGCGCGGATCGATCCGGCTCATGAAGCCGGCGATCATGAAGCCGACCAGCATGCCGACGCCGCGGCATCCGATCACCTCGTCCGACCAGCGCGTCGGGATAGCCGGCCTGTTGCTGCAGCAGCGGGGGCAGCAGCACCATCGGCGTGAAATTCAGCATGCCGTAGATCGTCACCAGCGCGAGCCCGATCGCGTAGTTGCGGTCGGACAGCAGCTTCAGGTTCACGAACGGGTTGGCTGGCGCTGAAGGCTGTGCACGAGAAAGACATAGAAGGCGATCGCCGCGACCAGGCATTCGATCACGATCTCGGTCGAATTCGAACCAGTCGAGCCGGACGCCGCGCGCCAGCACGAGCTGCACGGCGGCGAGCGCGGTCGCGAGCGCGATGAAGCCGGTCCAGTCGAAGCGGACCTTCGTCGAGCTGCCTGTCGGCGGGCAGCGTCCAGGGCCATGCCGATCGTGGCGCAGATGCCGACCGGCACCAGCATGTAGAACGACCAGCGCCAGCTGTGCATCTCGGCGAGATAGCCGCCGAACACCGGACCGAAGACCGGCGCGACCGCCACCGCCATGCCGAAGATCGACATCACCATCGTATGCTGGCGGCGCGGGAAGGTGGCGAACAGGATCGACTGCGACAGCGGCACCAGCGGCGCGCCGGCGCCGCCCTGCAGGATGCGCCACAGCACCAGCATCTCGAGCGATTGCGCCATGCCGCACAGCAGCGTCGCGAGCGTGAAGCAGCCGATCGACCAGACCATGACGCGCTTGGTGCCGAAGCGCGACACCAGCCAGCCCGTCATCGGCGTCACCACCGCGGTGGCCAGGATGTTGAACGTCATCACCCAGGCGATCTCGTCCTGGGTCGCCGACAGCGCGCCCTGCATCTGCGGCAGGATGGTCGACGTCGTCAGCAGCGCCGTGCCGTACAGCGAGGAGCCGAGCACGACCGTCATCAGCGTCAGATAGCGCTGCGCCGGGGACATGGCCCCGGCCGCTTCCTCTGCCAGGTCCGCAGAGCTCAAGGTCATGTTCCCTTGATTGTCGGCCGGATTATAACCTAGGTTACCAATAGCTAACCTAGCTTACTAATTCAGGGCGGCTACAACCGCGCCATGCCCAATACCGACGAATATATTGGCGTCGTGATTTCCGACGTGGCCCGGCTGCTGCGGACGGAGTTCGATCGCCGCGTGCGGCGCCTCGGCATCACGCGCGCGCAATGGCTGGTGCTGACCCGCCTGCACCGGCGTCCCGGCGCATCGCATCTCCGAACTCGCCGAGATGATGGAAGTGGAGAAGGCGACCGCCGGCCGCATGATCGACCGGCTGGTCGCCAACGGCTGGGTCGAGCGCCGCACCGCGCGCGACGACCGCCGCGTCAAGCGGGTCTATCTCACGCGCGGATGCCGAGCGGGTGCACAAGCGCATCTGGCGCGTGGCCGAAGAGACGGTCGATGCCGCGCTCGCCGATCTCTCGGCGCGCGAAAGCCGGCAGTTGATGGACTTGCTGTCAGCGCGTCAAGAAGACGCTGGTGTCGGCGGACGGCGCCGAGCGGACGGTTGCGAACGGCCGCAAGCGCGCGTCGAACGGCAACGGCCGGCACAACGGCAGGGCCGCGCCATGAACAAGCGGATGCAGCGACTGGCGCTGATCGGCGTGCCCGTGCTCGTGGCCGTCGGCGCGCTGGCCTTCTGGCTGCAGGGCGGCCGCCACATCTCGACCGAGAACGCCTTCGTCAAGGCCGACATCGCCCAGATCGCCAGCGAAGTTCCCGGCCGCATCATCGAGGTGCGGCATCCACGATCATTCGGCGGTCGCCGCCGGCGACGTGCTGCTGCGGCTCGATCCCGCCAACTTACCAGCTGGCGCTCGGCAAAGGCCGACGCCGAAGTCGATTCCGCGCGTGCCGCCGTCGAGCAGACTCAAGGCGAACCTGCGCGAAATCCGGGCCGAGGCGAAGGAGGCCGAGAACAAGCTGGAATATCTGCGAACCCAGGCGAGGCGTCAGCGCGAGCTGTCCGGCCGCGGTGTGGCATCGGTGACGCAAGGTCGAGCAGGCCAACAGCGAGGAGCAGGAGGGCGAGGATCGCCTCGCCGTGCTGCACCAGCGCATCGCGCGCGTGGAAGCGGCGCTCGGCGGCAAGCCCGACCGGCCGACCGATGAATTCGCGGCGGTGCGCGAAAAGCTGGCGATGCGCGATCGCGCCGCGCTCGATCTTTCCTATACCGAGATCAAGGCGCCGAAGGCCGGGCGTCGTGGTCAATTTCCGCCTGCAGCTCGGCGAGCAGGTCAAGGCGCAGACGCCGCTGTTCGCGCTGGTCACCGACCGCCGGCCATGGCTGGAGGCCAACTTCAAGGAGACCGAGCTCACCCACGTCACGGTCGGGCAGAAGGCGAGGGTCGTGCTCGACATGCATCCCGACGTCACCTGGGATGCCGAGGTCGAAAGCATCAGCCCGGCGACCGGCGCCGAGTTCGCGATCCTGCCGGCGCAAAACGCCTCCGGCAATTGGGTGAAGGTGGTGCAGCGCCTGCCGGTGCGGCTGCGGCTGATCGAGCAGCCGGGCGAGCCGCCGCTGCGCGCCGGCATGACCGCCTATGTCAGCATCGACACCCGCCGCACGCGCCAGCTCTCGACGCTGTTCGGCGGTGGCCCCGCGGTCGCGGCGAATCCGGCGGCGGAAGGGGAGAAGGGGAAGTAGGAGCAGGAATCTCTCCCCGTCATTGCGAGCGAAGCGAAGCAATCCAGCTTTCGTCGCCCAACAAGAAAGCTGGATTGCTTCGTCGCTATCGCTCCTCGCAATGACGGTGACAGATCGGCGCTAAATCAACGTCTCGTAGAGGTCTTTCCAGTCCGGATTGAGCGCCTCGATCAGCGCAAACTTCCTCGCGCGGCTGCCGGCCTTGATCTGTTTCTCCCGCGTGATGGCGTCGACCATGGTCTCGTGCAACTCGTACCAGACCAGCATCTTGCAGCTGTACTTTGCGGAGAATCCCTTGACGAGTCCCTCATGGTGCTCGAACGCGCGACGCGGCGGATTCGAGGTAACGCCGGTGTAGATCGTCCCGCGGCGGCGGTTTGCGACGATGTAGACACAGGGCTGCTTCATCGAAGTGCTCCGGTGCATCACGCTACACCGTCATTGCGAGGAGCGATAGCGACGAAGCAATCCAGCTATTCCTTTGCGGCGACAAAGCTGGATTGCTTCGCTTCGCTCGCAATGACGGTTGAGGGAGCTTTAGCCGGTAATGGGCAACTCGGTCTGGGATCGAAGAAGTGCAGCCTGCCGAGTTGCGCCGATATCCGCACCTGATCGCCGGGCGCGACTTTCATCTCCGCGGGCACGCGGGCGACCGTTAGACTGTCGGTGCCGACGCGGGTTTCCAGCAGGATTTCCGAACCGAGCTGCTCGACGACTTCGACGCGGGCGTCGAAACTGGCGCCGGGCGCGCCGTCGCCGTGCGCGAGATGCTCGGGGCGGACGCCCATCACGACCTGCTTGCCATCGTGGGACTGCAGCGCGCGGGCGGCGGCCGGGCTGACCGATAGTTTCAGGCCCGAGGTCTCGACCGTAGCGCCGCGCACGGTGACATCGACAAAGTTCATCGCGGGCGCGCCGATGAAGCCGGCGACGAATTTGTTGGCCGGCTTTTCGTAGACCGTCAGCGGCGTGCCGACCTGCTGCACATAGCCGTCGCGCATGATGACGACGCGGTCGCCGAGCGTCATCGCCTCGATCTGGTCGTGGGTGACGAACACCGAGGTGGTCGGGATTTTTGCATGCAGCCGCTTGATCTCGATCCGCATCCGCGCGCGCAGCTTGGCGTCGAGGTTCGACAGCGGCTCGTCGAACAGGAACACCTGCGGATTGCGCACGATGCAGCGGCCGAGCGCGACGCGCTGCTGCTGTCCGCCGGACAATTGCTTCGGCTTGCGCTGCAAGAGCTCGTGCAGCCCGAGCATGTCGGCGGCGCGGTCGATCGCCGCCTTGATTTCGCTTTCCGCAACCTTCTTGTTGCGCAGGCCGAAGGCGAGATTGTCGTAGACGCTCAGGTGCTGATAGAGCGCGTAGTTCTGGAACACCATGGCGACGTCGCGGTCGCGCGGCGGCAGGTGGTTGACCACCTTGCCGCCGATGCGGATTTCGCCGCTGGAAATATCCTCCAGCCCCGCGATCATGCGCAGCGTGGTCGACTTGCCGCAGCCGGAGGGGCCGACGAGGGCCACGAACTCCTTGTCGGCGATTTCGAGATCGACGTCCTTTACGGCATGAAACAGCGACCCGTAGTGCTTGTTGAGTTTGTTGAGGCTGATCGCTGCCATCGATGACTGAACCTGTTACCTGAAGAGGGGGCCCGCCGCGGCGACCGCGGCGGGCTTTCGCGTTATTGCTGCGCGGCCTTGCTGACGAGCGGCGCGCCTTCGGCCAGCACCTTGGCGATATCCTCGCGCTTGCCGGTGACGGCCTTGGTCACGGTGTCGTTGAAGGCCTTGTGCACGGCGGGCCATTGCGGGAAGTAATAGGCGCCGCGCACCTTGTCCGGGGAATCCAGCACCGCGTCCTTCAAGAGCTTCATGAAGGGATCCTGCGCGGCGATCTCCGGCCAGAACGACGTGTTGGGCGGCGGTGCGCCGGTCGCCGTGAACATCTTGATCTGGCCTTCCTTGTCGAGCATCATCGCATTCAGCATCTGCTTGGCGAGCTTCTTGCGCGCTTCCGGGATCGATTTCGGAATCGCCCAGCCCCAGATGTCGTCCCAGGCGAACGGCTTCTTGCGGTCCGGGCCGAGCGGAAAGCGGGCGGCTGCGACCTTGCCGGCGATCTTCGACTTGGCGGGATCGTTGAAGGTGCCCCACCACAGCGAGTCCGCCACGGTGAACGCGGCATCGCCGGACGTGAAAACGGCGTTGGCTTCGTTGCGGTCATAGGCGGGCATGCCGCGCGGCACGATCTTGTGGGTGTTGATCGCATCCCACCAGTACTCGACCGTCTTCTGCATGCAGGGTTCGGTCATGCTCGACTTCCAGCCGGCTTCCGCGAGCTTCTTGTTGTCGCGCTCGTAGAACGGCATCAGCACGTCGCAATTATTGCCCCACATCGACCAGAACCAGGTGAACCAGGAGTTGTTCATCGAGGCGCCGCCGACATAGCCGAACTTCACCTTGCCCTCGGCTTGCAGCTTCTTGCTCATGGTGACGAGCTCATCGAGTGTCTTCGGCACTTCCTCGGGCTTGACCAGGTCGGAGCGGTAGAAGAACACGCTGAACGTCTGGCCCATCGGCACGACGGTGTTCTGGCCCTGCGCATTGCCGAACACGATCTTGTCCATGCTCCACTTCGAGGCAAACTTGTTGGCTTCGACGTCGTCCATCGGCTCCAGCAGATGCGCCCAGGTCTGGCCCCAGTCGTCGTTGTGCCAGATCACGTCGTACTGGTCGGAGTTGGACGTCAGTGACGCCGTCATCTTCTCGACATAGACGCCGTAGGAGTTCGGCACCTTGACGATCTTGATGCCGTTCTTGGCGCCCCAGGCTTCGAACATCGCGATCGACAATTCCTGGATCGGGTTCGGCTGATAGCCGATCCGCAATTCCTTCACCTCCTGCGCGGCGACGCTGCCGGTTGCGGCCACCAGCGCGGCCGCCGCCAAAGCCCATCTTGCCAATCCCTGCATGGCTCTTCCTCCCTTGTTGTTGTCGTTCGCGTAAATCGCGTCTTCTCTCTTCTCTAGATACGTAAACCCCGGATCACATATTTCTGGCCGAACAGCGCGACCAGGAATGCCGGCAGCAGCGCCATCACGGCGGTCGCCGCCATCAGGTTCCAGTGCAGGCCCATTTCAGTGACGAACTGCGCCATCACGACCGTGATCACGGGCACGCGGTTGCCGGTCAGGATCAGCGCGAACAGGAATTCGTTCCAGGTGAACAGCCAGCACAGCACCGCCAGCGCCGAGATCGCCGGCAGCGCCGAGGGGATGGCGACGCGGATGAAGGCGCCCCAGCGGCTGCAGCCGTCGATCATGGCGGCATATTCCATGCTAGGGATCGATGCCGTCGAAAAAGCCCTTCATCAGCCAGGAGAAGAAGCAGATGTGCACGGCGATGTGCGGCAGCAGCAGCCCGATATAGGTGTCGTAGATGCCCCAGCCCTGCACCACGAAGTAGAGCGGCAGCACCCAGGAGATGTAGGGCACGCAGCGGAACACGTAGATGGTGCCGAACCAGATGCGCGAGGCGGGCCCGGTGAAGCGCGACAGCATGTAGCCGCTCGACACCGTCACCAGCAGCGAAAACACGGTCGCCAGCGTCGAGATCACGGCGCTGTTGATGAAGGCAGCGACGATGCGCTCCTGGCCGAGCACGTCCCTGAAATTGATGAGGGTGAATTCGGTGCCGCGATGCACGTAGTAGACGCCGGATTCCGGCCGCAGCGAGGTCAGGATCAGCCACAGCACCGGAAAGGCGAACGCAAAGCAGATGCCGGCGAGCCCGAGCGCAAAGAACGTCTTGCGGCTCCAGTTCGGCAGGCCGGGCAGGAATTGCGGGCGGGTCACCATTGCCATGGGCGTTACGCCTTCGCAATGCGGTCGACGAGGCGGTACATCACCACGCCGAGCACGAGGATGATCAACCCGCCGACGATGGCCGCCGCCGAGCCGCGGCCGAGATCGAGATTGAGGAAAGCAAGCACATAGGCATAGAGGCTGAACAGCTCGGTGGAGCGGCCGGGGCCGCCGCCGGTCAAGGTCCAGACGATGTCGAAGGTGCGGAAGGCGTCGATGGCGCGGATCACGACGCAGACCACGATCACCGGGCGCAGCATCGGCAGGGTGAGATAGCGGAATACGCGCCAGGTCGAGGTGCCGTCGATCGCGGCGGCCTCGAACGGCTCCTTCGGCAGGCTCTGCAGGCCGGCGAGCAAGAGCAGCGTGAACCACGGCGTCCACAGCCAGATGTCCGTCAGGACGATGATGCCAAAGGCGCTCCAGCGCTGCACCAGCCAGGGCTGGCCTTCGATCCCGATCGCTTCCAGCACCACATTCACGATGCCGAACTGGTCGTTGAAGATCCAGCGGATCATGATCGCGGCAATGACCGGCGCCACCATCAGCGGCACCAGCAGGATCGTCTGCACGATTTTTTGCCCGGGGAAGGAGCGGTTGAGCAGCAGCGCCAGCGCCAACCCTGTCACCAATGCACCGGCGACGCTGACCACCATGAACAGGAAGGTGTTGGGCAGCACGACGTAGAGAAACGCCGGATCCGTGATCACGGAGTGATAATGCGCAAATCCGACCCAGATCTTCTTCGGATTATAGAGTGCCCAGTCGCGGAAGCTCGCGTTGGCGCCAATGACGATGGGCACCACCTGGAACAACAGCATCAGCAAGGCGGCCGGCGCGATCAGGAGCAGCACAAAGCGCTGCTGCTCGCCGAACATGGGACGCCGCGATGCCGACAAGCCCGTTACCCCGCTTGAGCACTTGTTTGCGCGTGATCTGAAGCGATTGCTCGCGTGAGCGCTTGTGCACTTGTTGGATGATTATGGGTGGGGCGTAAGACCGCCGTCAATCCAACTCATTGGCGCGCTCGACCCACACCGGCGCGCACAGCGCGTTAGATGATCGCAATCATGAAATGACGACGCGTGGTTGCGGATGTCGGTCCGGCGCGCGCGTGACGGGAAGGGCTGCGGATCGACCTCCGAAAGTGGCTGAGACTCACCGCCGCACTGCACAATAGATGGACTGTCGAGCCGAAGTTTTGGGCGAGGGTGGCTTTTAAGCAGGCGTGAGGCAGATTCAGCTCTTTCTGTAAACTATTGTTTCTACAAGATAAAATGGAATTGACCGATTGGCACGCGTCTTGAAATAGAGACGATACAGGCCGCCATTGCC
Source organism: uncultured Alphaproteobacteria bacterium (assembly GCA_963726865.1). Classification (GTDB taxonomy): domain Bacteria; phylum Pseudomonadota; class Alphaproteobacteria; order Rhizobiales; family Xanthobacteraceae; genus Bradyrhizobium. The sequence goes on from CAVSEE010000028.1 coordinate 835,704, forward strand.
GTCGGCCCAGCGCCCGCCGACGGGCCTCGCAAATCCCGGACAAATCGCCCGCCGACAACGACGCCTGCTGCGTCGAGGGGCGGGGCGTCGGAATTGAAAGGCAGACCATGCTTGAGAGACTAACGAAGCAGAAGCTGGTGGTGATCGGAAACGGCATGGCCGGCATCCGCACCGTCGAGACGCTGCTGGAGCGCGCACCCGATCTCTACGAGATCACCGTGTTCGGCGCCGAGCCCTACGGCAATTACAACCGCATCCTGCTGTCGCCGGTGCTCGCCGGCGAGAAGACCGTCAACGACATCATGCTCAACACCGAGCAGTGGTACGACGACAACGGCATCACGCTGCGCAAGGGCGAGACGATCACCATGATCGACCGCCGCACCTGCGAGGTCGTCACCGCTGACGGCGCGCGCGTACCTTACGACCGGCTGCTGATCGCCACCGGCTCCAACCCGATCATGCTGCCGCTTCCCGGCAACAAGCTGAAGGGCGTGATCGGCTTCCGCGACATCCAGGATGTCGAGCACATGGTGGAGGTTTCGAACACGCGCCGCCATGCGGTGGTGATCGGCGGCGGTCTGCTGGGCCTGGAAGCCGCCAACGGCCTGATGAAACGCGGCATGAACGTCACCGTCGTGCACTTGCTCGATACGCTGATGGAGCGCCAGCTCGATGGCGTCGCCGGCGGCATGCTGCGCAAGTCGCTGGAAGAGCGCGGGCTCGTGTTCAAGATGCCGGCCCAGACCGAGGCGATCTTGGGCGACGATCACGTCACCGGCGTGCGTTTCAAGGACGGCACGGAGCTTCCCGCCGACATCGTCGTGATGGCGGTCGGCATCAAGCCGAATATCGATCTGGCCAAGAAAGCCGGTCTGCATTGCGAGCGCGGCATCGTCGTCTCCGACACCATGCAGACCTATGACGGCCGCATCTATGCGGTCGGCGAATGCGTGCAGCATCGCCGCACCTGCTACGGCCTCGTCGCGCCGCTGTTCGACCAGGCCAAGGTCTGCGCCAACCATCTCGCCATGAAGGGCTTTGCCACCTATGACGGCTCGGTCACCTCGACCAAGCTGAAGGTGACCGGCATCGACCTGTTCTCGGCCGGCGATTTCTCAGCCGGCGCCGACAAGGAGGAGATCGTGCTGCAGGACGCCAACCGCGGCGTCTACAAGCGCATCGTCCTGAAGGACAAGAAGATCGTCGGCGCCGTGCTCTATGGCGACACCGTCGACGGCCCCTGGTACTTCCAGCATCTGCGCGACGGCACCGACGTCTCGGCGATGCGCGAGCGGCTGGTGTTCGGCGCCGCCAATCTCGGCGACGGCGGCCATGCCGGCCAGAATTCCGTTGCCGCCATGAGCGACGAGATGGAAATCTGCGGCTGCAACGGCGTCTGCAAGGGCGAGATCAAGAAGGCAATCGTCGAGAAGAAGCTGTTCACGCTCGACGACGTGCGCGCCCACACCAAGGCTTCGTCGTCCTGCGGCTCCTGCACCGGCCTCGTCGAGCAGGTGCTGGCGTTCACGCTGGGCGGCGACTATTCGGCGGCGCCCAAGGTCAAGCCGGTCTGCAAGTGCACCGACCACAGCCATGACGATGTCCGCCGCGTCATCGTCGAACAGAGCCTGAAGACGATTCCGGACGTGATGAAGTTCATGGACTGGAAGACGCCGAACGGCTGCCATTCCTGCCGCCCGGCGCTGAACTATTATCTGCTCTCGACCTGGCCCGGCGAATATGTCGACGACCAGCAGTCGCGCTACATCAACGAGCGCGTCCACGCCAACATCCAGAAGGACGGCACGTACTCCGTGGTGCCGCGCATGTGGGGCGGCGTCACCACGCCGAACGAGCTGCGCGCCATCGCCGACGTCGCCGACAAGTTCGCCATTCCGACGGTGAAGGTCACCGGCGGCCAGCGCATCGACCTGCTCGGCGTCAAGAAGGAGGATTTGCCCGCGGTGTGGGCCGACCTCAACGACGCCGGCCTCGTCTCCGGCCACGCCTATGCCAAGGGCCTGCGCACGGTGAAGACCTGCGTCGGCACCGAATGGTGCCGCTTCGGCACCCAGGATTCCACCGGCCTCGGCGTCAAGATCGAGAAGTTCATGTGGGGCTCGTGGACGCCGGCCAAGGTGAAGATGGGCGTCTCCGGCTGCCCGCGCAATTGCGCGGAAGCGACCTGCAAGGACGTCGGCGTGATCTGCGTCGACTCCGGCTACGAAATCCACTTCGCCGGCGCCGCGGGCCTGCACATCAAGGGCACCGAGTTCCTCGGCAAGGTGGAGACGGAAGAGGAGACGATCGCGGTCATCGCCGCGCTGACGCAGCTCTACCGCGAGCAGGGCTGGTACCTCGAGCGCATGTACAAATGGTGCGATCGCGTCGGGCTCGACCAGATCAAGAAGCTCGTCGTCGACGACCTCGCCAACCGCAAGGCGCTGTACGACCGCTTCGCCTATTCGCAGCAATTCGCGCAGGACGACCCGTGGGCGGCCCGCGCGCGCCAAGGCGTCGACAGCAACGAGTTCAAGCCGATGGCCGAACTGGCCGCGATGGAGCCCGCATGAGCAACTGGATCGAAATCGGCGCGCTGAAGGACATTCCGCGCCTCGGCTCGCGCGTGGTGCGCACGGCCACCGGCAACATCGCGGTGTTCCGCACCGAGAGCGACGAGGTGTTCGCGCTCGACGACCGCTGCCCGCACAAGGGCGGACCGCTGTCGCAGGGCATCGTGCACAACAGGCGCGTGACCTGTCCGCTGCACAATTTCGTCATCGAGCTCGATAGCGGAAAGGCCGTGGCGCCGGACGAGGGCTGCACGCATTCGCATCCGGCGAAAGTGGAGAACGGGATCGTCTGGCTGTCGGTTCGGCAAACCGCAGCCGCCTGATCGGGGTGAGTGGAGATGCCGGTCAAGACCTCGTGCCCGTATTGCGGTGTCGGCTGCGGCGTTCTCGCCGGCCGCGACGCAGCGGGCCAGGTCACGGTGTCAGGCGATCCGCAGCACCCGGCCAATTTCGGCAGGCTCTGCTCGAAGGGCTCGACGCTGGCCGACACCGTCGGTCTCGACGGGCGCCTGCTGGCGCCCATCGTCGACGGGCAGGAGACGGACTGGGACGCCGCGCTCGATCTCGTCGCGGAAGGTTTTTCCAGGGTAATCCGCGAGCACGGGCCGGATGCGGTGGCCTTCTATGTCTCCGGCCAGCTCCTCACCGAAGACTATTATGTCGTCAACAAGCTCGCGAAGGGCTTTTGCGGCACCGCCAACATCGACACCAATTCGCGGCTCTGCATGGCCTCCAGCGTCGCCGGCCACAAGCGCGCCTTCGGCAGCGACACGGTGCCCGGCTGCTATGAGGATCTGGAGCAGGCGGATCTCCTGGTCCTGGTCGGCTCCAATGCGGCCTGGTGCCATCCGGTGCTGCACCAGCGCATGCTGGCGGCGAAAGAGAACAACCCGTCCTGCCGCATCGTCGTGATCGATCCGCGGCGCACCACGACCTGTGAGGGCGCCGACCTGCATCTGCCGCTACGCCCGGGCAGCGACGCCGTGCTGTTCAACGGTCTCTTGGCCGCTTTGAAGCGCGCCAATGCAATCGACCACACCTTCGTGCGCGCCTTCACCTCAGGCGCGGAGGCGGCGCTCGCTGCCGTTGGCGATCAGACGGCCGCGGAGACCGCCGAGATCTGCGGCCTCACCGAGGGCGCGGTCGAGCAATTCTTCGACTGGTTCATCCGGACCGAGCGCACCGTGACGCTCTATTCGCAAGGCATCAACCAGTCCTCCAGCGGCGTCGACAAGGTCAACGCCATCATCAATTGCCATCTGCTGACCGGGCGGATCGGCCGTCCCGGCATGGGGCCGTTCTCGCTGACGGGCCAGCCCAATGCGATGGGCGGCCGCGAGGTCGGCGGGCTTGCCAACCAGCTCGCCGCCCATATGGAGATCGACAATCCTGGGCATCGCGACATCGTGCAGCGGTTCTGGCAATCGCCTGTTATCGCCGACAAGGCGGGGCTGAAAGCGGTCGACATGTTCGACGCGATCGCGGACGGCCGCATCAAGGCGGTCTGGATCATGTCGACCAATCCGCTGGTCAGCATGCCCGATGCCGATCGCGCGCGCGCCGCGCTCGATGCCTGCGAACTCGTGGTGGTGTCGGACTGCCTGCGCCACACCGAGACCACGCGGCATGCGCGGGTGCTGCTGCCGGCGCTGACCTGGGGCGAGAAGGACGGCACCGTCACCAATTCCGAACGGCGCATCTCCCGCCAGCGCTCCTTCCTGCCGGCGCCCGGCGCGGCCGGGCCGATTGGAAGATCATCTGCGACGTCGCCAAGCGAATGGGATTTGCCGGTTTCGATTTTGCGAACGCCGCGGAAATCTTCCGCGAGCACGCCAAGACTTTCCGGCTTCGAGAACCACGGCACCCGCGACTTCGATATTTCGGCGCTCGCCACCATCCAGGACCGTGCCTATGAGGCGATGGCGCCGGTGCAATGGCCGGTGACGCCGGAAGATCCGACCGGCGTGCCACGGCTGTTCGAGGACGGCCGCTTCTTCACGCCGGACCGCAAGGCGCGCTTCGTGGCGGTAACGCCGCGCGCACCTGAAAATGCGACCAGCCGCGACTATCCGCTGGCGCTCAACACCGGCCGGGTCCGCGACCACTGGCACACCATGACGCGCACCGCGAAGTCGCCGCGCCTGATGCAGCATACGTTCGAGCCCTCGGCCGAATTCCACCCCGAGGACGCGCGCCGCCAAGACCTCGACAATGGCGCGCTGGTGCGGCTGACCTCGGCCTTCGGCTCGATGGTGGCGCGCGTGGCGGTGACGCCGGAGCAGCGGCGCGGCTGCGTGTTCGTGCCGATGCACTGGAGCGGCGAATTTGCGGGCCAAGGCGCGCATCAATGCGCTGGTCAATCCCGCGGTCGATCCGATCTCCGGCCAGCCCGAGCTGAAGCACACGCCGGTGCGGGCCGAACCATATTTGCCGAAATGGCACGTCTTCATCCTGAGCCGCCGCGAGATCGCCAGTCCAGACGGCGGCTACTGGGTGCGCGGGCGGATGGAGCGCTACTTCCGCATGGAACTGGCGTTCGACGAGCGGCCGGAGAGCTGGCGCGACTGGGCGCGTGAGCAACTCGCGTTGAACGGGGCGGAGATCGAATGGATCGCCTATCGCGATCCCGGGGCAGGGCGCTATCGCTACGCCGCCGTGCAGGACGGCAGGCTGGAGGGCTGTGTGTTCGTCGCGCCCGACCACAAGCTGGTCTCGCGCTCCTGGCTGGCGGGCCTGTTCGCGGAAGAGCCGCTATCGCCGGCGTCGCGGATGTCGCTGCTCGCAGGGCGGCCGGCCGATGCGCGCGAGGATATCGGGCCGATCGTCTGCTCCTGCCACAGCGTCGGCCGCAACCAGATCGCGGCCGAAGCGCTCAAGGGCGCGCGCGATGTCGCCGATATCGGCAAGCGGCTCAAGGCCGGCACAAATTGCGGCGCCTGCCGGCCTGAAATCGCGAAGCTGTTGCAGGTCAAGGCGCGAGACACCCAGCCGGCGTGACCCTCGGCCGATCAATACGGCTCGACCTCCATCGCCCAGGGCGTCAGCTCGTGGCCGTGGGCGTAGGTGCGGTTGGTCTGCGCCGGATTGCGGTTGACCAGCGGCCGCAGATACATCGGATGGGTGGCGCTGCGCACCTCGTGCTCGATGGTGAACAGGTGCCGCCCGTCAGCGAGATCGACGATATCCATGAAGCGATACTGGTACTGGTTGTCCTCGCGCGAGACGAGACCGCGCTCGAGCAAACGCCGGTAAGGGCCGGAAAAGTCAGTGATATAGATCTGCACATGGTGGCCGTCGAAGTCCGGATGCTTGCGGTCGGTCTCGCGGAATTGCAGATACTGCTCCTTGCCTACTTTCGCCCGCGCGAGCGTGCCGTCGCCGTTCTGCAACGAGGCGGGAATTCCCATGATCTGCGGATAGAAGGCCGCGATGCCTTTCGCGGTCCCGGGCGGCACGTCGAATTCGACATAGGGCATGCCGAGCGTGATCGGTCCGAAGCGCGCGGCATCCGGCTCGTAGACCCGCATCCGGTTGCCCCACGGGCAGGTGGCTTCGACAAAATCATTGTGCTCGCTGAACTTGAACGCGGTTCCTTCAAGTTTGGACGCAACCGACGCCAGGCGCTTGAGCAGGGCCTCGCGGCCGGGAATGACCAGCGCGGTATGGCCGCGCAGCACCTGCGCCTTGCCGGCCGGCAGGTGGAACTGGCTCCTGCCGGCATTCACCCACATGTTGCTGTCGGACACCATCAGATAGGGATCGCGGGTCAGCCCAAGGCCGGTGACGTAGAACAGCGTGGCCAGACGCTGGTCGGGCACCGTCACATTGACATGCTCGAGATGGATGGCGTTGCCGAGGTCTTCTGCGGATCGGTCGAACTGCATGGCACGGGTCCCGGGTGGATTTGGCGCATCATAGTGCAGCCTGCGGTCTAATCCAGCCGTCCGGCAGCAGGGCTGTCACCCCCCGCCGTAGCTCTGCACCAGGCTGCCGGCGACCAGCGACCAGCCGTCGACCAGCACGAAGAAGATCAGCTTGAAGGGCAGGGACACCACGACCGGCGGCAGCATCATCATGCCCATCGACATCAGCACCGAGGCGACGACGAGGTCGATGATCAGGAAGGGCAGGAACAAGAGGAAGCCGATCTCGAAGGCGCGCTTCAGCTCGGAGATCATGAAGGCGGGGACGAGGATGCGCAGCGACATGTCTTCCGGCGTGGCAGGGCGAGCTTCTCCCGACATGTCCATGAAAAGCTTCAGGTCCTTCTCGCGCACGTTCTTCTGCATGAAGATGCGGAGCGGTCCTGAGGCCTTTTGCAGCGCGTCCTCGACGCCGATCTGGTTGGCGATCAGCGGCTTGATGCCGTCGTCATAGGATTTCTGCAGCACCGGACCCATCACGAACGCGGTGAGGAACATCGCAAGCGCAATGATCACGGAGTTCGGTGGCGCGGTCGCGGTGCCGAGCGCGGTACGCAGCAGCGACAGCACCACCACGATGCGCGTGAACGACGTCATCATGATCAGGATGGAAGGCGCGACGGACAGGATCGTCAGCAGCGCGATCAGCTGGATCGCGCGCTCGGTGACGCCGCCGCCACCCTGGCCGAAATTGATGCTGATATCCTGGGCGAACGCCGGATCGGCCAGCGATCCGGCGGCGATGATCAGAACAGGGAGAAGAAAAACTCTACGCGGAAGGGCTGCGATCCTCACGAAGAATTCTTTGGCCGTCCCAGCAGGGACGCCATCTCGTCTTCGAGATTCTCAAAGCTGGTCTTCTGCGGCGCGGGCGAGGGCGCCTCGCTGCGCAAGGGCCGCGCCGGCGGGGCGGGCGGGGCTTCCGGCTGCACCGGCGGGGCGACATCGCCGCCCGGACGGCGCAGAGCCGCTTCGAGACGCTGTGCCATCTCGGCGAGATTCTGGTCGGCCGCAGAGGCCGCCGGGGGTGGAGGCGGCGGCGGGGGCGGTGCCGCGGCGCGCTCGCGGACCGGCGGCGCCTTGGGCGGCTCGGCCGGGCGGGACGGGCGCGGCATCATCGGCTCGCTGCGCTCACTGCGCGGCATCGCTTCGCTGCGCGGCAAGATTTCGCCGCGCGGCATCCCTTCATTGCGCGGCAATACTTCACTGCGCGGCAATACTTCGCTGCGCGGCATGGGCATCGGCTCGCCACGCGGCATGCGCGGCGGCAGCGGTTCGGCGCGCGGCTCGCTACGGCCCATCGGGATCGGCTGCTCCGGCGCAAAGCCGGCGAGCGGATCGGAATTCCGCTCCATCGGCGGCGGAGGCGGCATCGGCGGGCGGCGTCGCACTTCGTCGGCAAAGGAGGGACGCGTCGGGCGGGGCGGCGGCTCCGGCATGGCAGGTGGTTCGGCATGGTCGAACATGTCGACGCGGGCGGGCTCGACCTCGAAGACGCTGTCGGGCAGCGGCGCGATCCGCGGCGGCGCTTCGGCTGCGCCCGGACGCAGCGGAATCTGGTCGCGCGCCGGCATGGCGCGGACGATGTTGGTCTCGACGACGACGTCGCTCGGGCCGCCGATCATCAGCAGATGTTCGATGTTGTCGCGGCGGACCAGCACCAGGCGGCGGCGGCCGTCGACGGCGGCGGCATCGATCACGGCGAGCCGCGGCATTCGTCCCCGAGCGGTGTTGGCGCCGAGGCGGTTGTTGGCGAATCGGCGGACCAGCCAGGCGGCGCCACCGATCAGGGCCAGGACGGCTACGAACGCGAAGAAGAAGGTAATCGTTGACGACATGGAAGTCCCCGGCCAACTGGCCTTTCACAAGCTCCGGTTTCGCCCGACGCGAACAACTAAAGCGAGCTATACCGGACGATAGCAACGCCCGAGATCAGCCTTATTCCTTAATGCCCCACGGCAAAAACCTGCTGCCCGCTCAAGTAATAGACCAAGAATCGCTTGGACCAAAACGACTTCTGACCGGCTGACTTGGATTGCCCTTTGCTGGTTAACGCAGTTTTCGTGGCGAAAATGCGCTTGCTTTGGTGCAACTCTGCGGACTCTCGCCTTTCGCGCCCTTCCTGAAGCCGATTCTTAACCGCCTGTTAACCATAGGCGCGGCAAATTCTGCCTACCTTGGGCGTCCCGCCTTGGGGCAACGGGGAGCGACAGCCCGATGGCCATTAACGATTTGCCGATGCTCTCGGCGCTGCGCACCAAGATGCAGTGGCACCAGGAGCGGCAGCGGGTGCTCGCCGAAAACGTCTCCAATTCCTCGACGCCGAACTTCCGGCCGCGCGACCTGGTCGAGCCGAAATTCGACCAGGCCGGGGGCAGCGTCGGCGGCACGACCACGCTGGCGATGATGAAGACCACCACCAGCCACATGGGCTCGTCCGATCCCGGACCGAGTTTCAGGCATGACGGCGGCAAGGGCGCCTTCCTGACCCGGCCCGCCGGCAACGCCGTCAATCTCGAGGACCAGATGCTGAAGGTCTCCGCCAACCAGATGGACTATGCGGCGGTGACCTCGCTCTACAGCCGCAGCCTCGGGCTGCTCAAGACCGCGATCGGCAAGCGCTGAGACAGGATAGGGAGAGCGGACCATGGCCAGTGACGGCGGCGACTTCGCCAAATCAATGGGCATCGCGACATCGGGCCTGCGCGCGCAGGCCGGACGCATGCGCCTGATCTCGGAAAACATTGCCAACGCCAATTCGACGGCGCTCACCGCCGGCGGCGACCCGTATCGCCGCAAGGTACCGAGCTTCACCTCCGCGCTCGACCGCTCGCTCGACGCCAAGACCATTACGATGGGCCGCGTCCGCAACGACCAGTCGGCGTTCCGCGTCAAGAACGAGCCGGGCAACCCGGCGGCCGATGCAGCGGGCAACGTCAAGTACCCGAACGTCAATCCGCTGGTCGAAATGACCGACATGCGCGAGGCGCAGCGATCCTACGAGGCGAACCTCAACATCATCAGCGCGACGCGCCGGATGATCCAGCGCACCCTCGATATCCTCAAGGCCTGAACAGGAAAGTTTGCAACATGGCTTCACCGACAGTCGCCGCCAATGCCTATGCCAGTCTCGCCAAGATCATCGAGCAGCCCGGCGCCGCCAAGGGCGGCGAGACCGGCGGTCCTTCGTTCAGCACGTTGCTGAAGGACGCCATCGGTAGCGTCGTCGATGCCGGCAAGAAGTCCGACGCCCAGACCGTGTCGATGGCATCGGGCAAGTCGAATGTGATGGACGTGGTCACGGCGGTCGCGGAGACCGACGTCGCGGTCTCGACCCTGGTCTCGGTGCGCGACCGCGTGATCCAGTCCTATGAAGACATCATGCGGATGCCGATCTGATTTTGAGTCGTCATTCCGGGGCGCCGCGCAGCGGCGAGCTATGGTGCGCAATTGCGCACCTGAGCATCCGTACTCACCATGGTGGTTATGGATTCCGGGCTCGCGCCAAACGGCGCGCCGCGGAATGACGAATGGAGAGAGTGAGGACTGAAATGACCGGCCCCGAAACCCTCGACGTCGCGCGCGATGCGATCTGGACCATCGTGGTGGTGTCGTCGCCTTTGATGGTGGTCGGCCTCGTCGTCGGCGTCGTGGTGTCGCTGTTCCAGGCGCTGACGCAGATCCAGGAACAGACGCTGATCTATGTGCCGAAGATCATCGCGATATTCGTGACATTGCTGTTGGCCCTGCCGTTCATGGCCGATTCCATGCACGGTCACATGATGCGGATATCGTCGCGAATCATCGGCGGATAATGCACTCTTCATGAGTCATGCGTGTCGACATCTCGCTCCTGCCCGCGCTCGCCGCGACCTTCATGCTGGTGTTTGCCCGCATCGGCGCCATGGTGATGCTGTTGCCCGGATTTGGCGAGACCAATATCCCGACCCGCATCAAGCTTTCGATCGCGCTGCTGCTCACGCTGATCATCCTGCCGCTGCACCGCTCGGCCTATCAGGTCGATTTGAGCTCGCTGACGCCGCTGATGGTGCTGATGCTGCACGAGATCATCGTCGGCATCGTGCTGGGCGCGACCGCGCGCGTGACGCTGTCGGCGCTGCAGGTGGCAGGCTCGGTGATCGCGCAGCAACTGGGGCTCGGCTTCGTCACCGCGATCGATCCGACGCAGGGGCAGCAGGGCCTCTTGATCGGCAACTTCCTCACCATCCTCGGGCTGACGCTGTTGTTTGCCACCGACAGCCATCATCTGGTGATCGCGGCGCTGAACGAGAGCTATCGCATCTTCTCGCCCGGCGAGGTGTTTCCGAGCGGCGATGTCGCGGCACTCGCCACCCGCGCCTTCGCCGCGGCGTTCAAGATCGGCATGCAGCTCTCGGCGCCGTTCCTGGTGTTCGGCCTGGTCTTCAATATCGGGCTCGGCATCCTGGCGCGGCTGATGCCGCAGATGCAGGTCTATTTCGTCGGCGTACCGCTCTCGATCCTCGCGGGCTTCCTGATCCTCGGGCTCGTCATCACGGCGCTGATGGGAGCCTTCATCGATTACTTCATCGGCGTGATGCATCAGCTCACGCCGCTCAAATGAGGTGATCGATGGCCGAGGACGATACCGAGCGCACAGAGGACCCTACCCAAAAACGTCTCGACGATGCGCTTGAAAAGGGCGACGTAGCGAAAAGCCAGGAGGTCAACACCTGGTTCATGATCGCCGGCGCCACGCTGGTGTTCTCGACCTTCTCGGGTTCGCTCGGCAGCGGCATCTTCACGCCGATGCGGGCTCTGATCGCCAATTCCTGGATGATCCGGACCGACGGGCCGGGACTGCTCGCGCTGCTGCAGCACATCGAATACGCCCTGATCGCCGCGGTCGGCATTCCCTTCCTGTTTCTGATGATCGCCGCCGTCGCAGGCAACATGATCCAGCACCGCCTGGTGTGGTCCGCGGAATCGCTGAAGCCGAAGCTGAGCAAGATTTCGCCCGGCGCCGGCTTCAAGCGCATTTTCGGCAAGCAGGCGGTCGCCAATTTTGTAAAGGGCCTGTTCAAGCTGGTGGCGCTCGGCACCGTCATGACCCTGGTATTGTGGCCGGAGCGCCATCGCCTGGAAGCCATGGTGCGTTTCGATCCCGCGGCGCTGATGGGCGTGACCATGGGCCTGACCATGCACCTGCTGGGCGCCGTGGTCGCCATGCTGGCCGCGGTCGCGGTCGCCGATTACTTCTTCCAGTACCGGCAGTGGTACGAGCGGCAGAAGATGTCGCTGCAGGAGATGAAGGAGGAGTACAAGCAGTCCGAAGGCGATCCGCACATCAAGGGCCGCATCCGGCAATTGCGCCAGCAGCGCATGAAGAAGCGCATGATGGCCGCGGTTCCCAAGGCCAGTGTGATCATCACCAACCCGACCCACTATTCGGTGGCGCTGGCCTACGACCGCAGCATGGCGGCGCCGGTCTGCGTCGCCAAGGGTGCCGACAATATCGCGTTCAAGATCCGGGAAGTCGCCAAGCAGCACGACATCCCGATCGTCGAGAACGTGCCGCTGGCGCGCTCGCTCTATGCCACCGTTGACATCGACGAGGAGATCCCCGTCGAGCACTACCATGCGGTGGCCGAGATCATCGGCTTCGTGATGCGGCTCAAGCGCGGGTTTTCCTCGCGAAACTGACCTGTAGCGGGGCGCAAACCCCGTAAAACGCCGAATAACTGCCTGACGGGCTTGCGTTTACCGGTCCGATTCAGGCACTCAATGAATCAGCGAAAGCGTTTCAGCCGTGTCTCTTTATATGTCCGCCGAGACCCCCAACGAACTGCCGCCCGAACCCGCCGCCGTCCACGAGCCGGCGCGGCGGGGCAGCATTATCCTGGTGCTGCTGGTGGCGGCCGCCCTGGTGGGGGTCGCGGTCGCGCTGATGACGCTCGGCCGCACTCACGCGCAGCCCTATATCCTCGGCGTGCTGGCCGTGCTGGCGATGGTCGGGCTGTTCAACCTGTTCGCCTTTGCCGCCGGGATCATCCGTTTCGCCGATCGCACCGCCGACAATTTCATCATCGGCCGCATCGCCGATCATGCCTATGACGGCCTCGCCGTCACCGACCCGCGCGGCCATGTCGTCTATTCCAATGCGGCCTATCTGACGCTGACGGGCGCGGCGAGCCCGCAGGACGTCCGCCCGGTCGAGCGCGTCTTCATCGGCAATCCCGATGTCTCGGAGGCGGTGTTCCGCCTGCTCAAGGCCGCGCGTGAGGGCAAGCGCCAGCAGGAGGAAGTCCGCATCGCAGGCACCGACGGCGGCCACGGCCGCTGGCTGCGCATGCGGGTTCGTCCGCTCGGATCGGACAAGCGCCGGGCGAAATACGCGGTGTGGTCGATCGCCGACATCACCCGCGACCGCGAGCGCCAGGAAGACGTGTTCCAGGAGCTGCAGCACGCCATCGAATATCTCGATCACGCGCCGTGCGGCTTCTTCTCGGTCAATCCCGCCGGCGAGATCGCCTATGTCAATGCGACGCTCGCCAACTGGCTCGACCATGACCTCGCGGAAATCGGCTCGGGCGGGCTGAAGCTCACCGACATCGTCTCCGGCGACGGCGCTTCGCTGCTGACCTCCATCGTGCCGGTTCCGGGCGAGGTGAAGACCGAAGTCTTCGACATCGATCTGCGCATGCGCGGCGGCAAGACCATGCCGGTGCGGCTCTATCACAAGCTCGCCTTCGGCGCCGACGGCACGCCGGGCGCCTCGCGCACGCTGGTGATCAGCCGCGCCCGCGACGAGCATGCCATCGATCCGCAGCGCGCCGCCGAAGTGCGCTTCATGCGCTTCTTCGACCACACGCCGATGGCGATCGCCACCGTCGACCGCGGCGGCACGGTGGTGCGCGCCAATGCGCGCTTTGCCAAGCTGGCGCAGAGCCTCGGCGGCGATGGCGGGGCGTCGAAATCGATCTTCCGCGCCGTCAATCCGCGCGACCGGGGCCTCCTGATCGCCGCGATCAACCAGGCCGCCGAGGGGCAGGGCGACATCGCTCCGGTGGAAGCGATATTCGACGGCGCGCGCGAGCGCTGGGGGCAGTTCTTCGTCACGCCGGTGGAGCAGGACGAGCGCGAGACGGAAGCCGCGATCGTTTATCTCCTGGAGACCACCGAGCGCCGCGCGCTGGAGAACCAGATCAACCAGTCGCAGAAGATGGAGATGGTCGGCCAGCTCGCCGGCGGCATCGCCCACGACTTCAACAACGTGCTCTCGGCCATCATGATGGCCAACGACTTCCTGCTGAACGCGCACAAGCCGACCGACCCGTCGTTCCAGGACATCATGCAGATCAAGCAGAACGCGACCCGCGCCGCGACGCTGGTGCGGCAGCTGCTGGCGTTCTCGCGCCGCCAGACCTTGCGGCCGCAGGTGCTCGACCTCGGCGATGCGCTAAGCGATCTCACCATGCTGCTGCGCCGGCTGATCGGCGAGAAGGTCAAGCTCGACCTCGTGCACGGCCGCGATCTCTGGCCGGTCAAGGTCGACGTCTCCCAGTTCGAGCAGGTGATCGTCAACCTCGCCGTCAACGCGCGCGACGCGATGCCGGAGGGCGGCACAGTTGTCGGTGAAGACCGGCAACGTCACGTCGGCCGATGCCGCGCAGCTCTCCTACAAGGGCATGCCCGCGGCCGATTACGTCCGCATCGACGTGATCGACACCGGCACCGGCATTCCGCCTGATGTCATCGACAAGATCTTCGAGCCGTTCTTCTCCACCAAGGAAGTCGGCAAGGGCACCGGGCTCGGCCTCTCGACGGTCTACGGCATCGTCAAGCAGACCGGCGGCTTCGTGTATGTGGATTCGGAAGCAGGCCGAGGCACCGCGTTCCACATCTTCCTGCCGCGGCACCGGCCGGAGCTCGAAGCGCAGCCGGAACCGCAGGCCACCAATGGCGCGGCGGCGGAGGCGGCAGAAGCCCAAGGCCGATCTCACCGGGCAGGGCACCATCCTGCTGGTCGAGGACGAGGACGGCCTGCGCTCGCTCAATGCGCGCGGCTTGCGCTCGCGCGGCTACAGCGTGATCGAGGCCGCCAACGGCGTCGAGGCCATCGAGGCGCTGGCGGAGAAGGAAGGCGCGGTCGATCTCGTCGTCTCCGACGTGGTGATGCCGGAAATGGACGGCCCGACCATGCTCAAGGAGATGCGCGCCAAGAACCCCGGCATAAGGATCATCTTCGTGTCGGGCTACGCGGAAGACGCCTTCGAAAAGAGCCTGCCGGAAAACCAGCAGTTCGCCTTCCTGCCAAAGCCGTTCACGCTGGCCCAGCTGGTGGCGGCGGTGAAGGAGACCATGACGGCGTCGTAGCCGCGTATCCGGGAAACCCCGGATAATACTGCGCTATTGTCGCATCCCCGCGACCGAGGGCCGCAGCCGCGGTTCCCTTTATTGGCTTCACTTTTAGGCAGCACTGCCCATGTTAAGGGCGCTTTCCCCATGCCGGGGATTCCAAGGGACAAACCATGAAATTTACCCAGCGCACGCGCGGCTTCGTCAAGGCGATCGCCGTCGTCCTTTCGTTGGCGCTCCCCGTTGTGATCGCGGCTTCCTATGCCGACGCCCGCGTCGGCGGCGGCTCCAGCTCGGGCTCCCGCGGTACGCGAACCTTCTCCGCGCCGCCGTCCACGACCACGGCGCCGGGTACGTCGCAACCCATGAACCGCACCATGACCCAGCCCGGCAGCCCGAGCGCGCCGGCGGCCACCGGTGGCGGCTTCTTCAACCGTCCGGGCATGGGCATGCTCGGCGGCCTCGCCGCGGGCTTCCTCGGCGCAGGCCTGCTCGGCATGCTGTTCGGCGGCGGCCTGTTCTCCGGCCTCGGCGGCTTCTCCTCGATCCTCGGCCTGATCCTGCAGATCGGCCTGATCATCCTCGTGGTGCGCCTCGCCATGTCCTGGTGGCAGCGCCGCAACGCGCCGGCCTATGCCAGCGCAGGCACCGGTCCCGAGCCGCAGCAGCCGGGCGCGCAGGCCAACTACCGCAGCGGCATGGGCGGCTTCGGCTTCGGTTCGAGCGCGCCGCCGCTCGAGATCAAGCCGGAGGACTATGAAGCGTTCGAGCGCCTGCTCGGCGACGTCCAGGCCGCCTGGTCGGACGAGGATGTCGGCAAGCTCGAGCGGCTCGCGACGCCCGAGATGGTGTCGTATTTCGCCCGCGACCTCGCCGACAACAAGGCACGCAACGCCGTCAACAAGGTCTCGGGTGTCAAGCTGCTGCAGGGCGATCTTGCGGAAGCCTGGCGCGAGGGCGATGCCGACTACGCCACCGTCGCGCTGCGCTTCTCGCTGGTCGACAAGACCTTCGACCGCAACAGCAATCAGATGATTGCCGGCAGCGATCAGCCGACCGAGGCCACGGAAGTGTGGACCTTCGTCCGCCATCGCGGCGGCAACTGGGAACTCTCGGCGATCCAGCAGACCAACTGATCGCACGACGAAGACAATGCGAAGCGCCGCGGCAAAACCGCGGCGCTTTTGTTTTGGGCCATCGCCTTTGCGGTGCGAAACCGGAATAATGACGCGTGCTGCGGGTTGATCCGGTTGCAGCATCACAAGAACAATTGGGAGGAACCTTATGCGCACCTTCGTCAAACTGATCTCGCCGGCCTGCCTTGCGCTCGCCGTCATCGCCGCGCCGCCGGCCTTGGCACAATCGGCCGACACCAGCTTCTTCCTGACCAGCAACGGCCCGGGCAAGGGCGGCGATCTCGGCGGCATCGCCGGCGCCGACCGGCATTGCCAGTCGCTGGCGCAGGCCGCCGGCGCCGGGGCCAAGACCTGGCGCGCCTATCTCTCGACGCAGGCGGCCGACGGCCAGCCGGCGGTGAATGCGAAGGACCGCATCGGCAAGGGACCGTGGCAGAACGCCAAGGGCGTCGTCGTCGCCAAGGACGTCGCCGACCTGCACGGCGCGGGCAACAACCTTACCAAGCAGACCGCGCTTTCCGAGAAGGGCGAGGTCATCAACGGCCGCGGCGACACGCCGAACCGCCATGACGTGCTGACGGGATCGCAGCCCGACGGCACCGCCTTTGCCGGCGCCGACGACCGCACCTGCAAGAACTGGACGAGCAGCACGCAAGGCGCGGCCATGGTCGGCCATTCCGACCGCATCAGGGCCTGCGCGACGATGACGCCTCGAAGTCCTGGAATTCGTCGCATCCCTCGCGCGGGTCCGAAGGCGGCTGCTCGCAGGCCGACCTCAAGAGCACCGGCGGCGACGGCCTGTTCTACTGCTTCGCGGCGAACTGACGGGACTGCTGCGTTCCGGACTTCTCGACGGGCCGCGCCTGGCGCGGCCCGTTTTCGTTGTGAGGTTACGCGACGCCGGCCGACTCCGGCACTTGCTTCCGCTTGCAGGAAGTCGGAAAATCCTGGCGAAGCCGCTCGCTTGCGGGTTTGCGACGTCAGGCGATCGGTCCGTCAGATCTGGGCCATCACATGCTCCTGCCCGTCAATCATCTGAGACGCGTTGTGCCCGAACGGTGGCGGCCGTTCTTCCACGTCATTACGCGAAACGTCCCCAAACACTGGTGGTACCTGTCGAGCGAACGGCGGTACTGGTGGTTCAGCGGCGTGGCCGAGGAAATACGGAAGCGGGACAATCTCGTCAGGTATGACCTGCAAGACGGATGCTTCACCGAGACCTATTCGATCGATCGCATCGGTCCCGATGAAGAGTTGGAAAGAGGCGTGTGCATGGTCCTGGTCGTGCACGGATCAGAGATGATGAAGTTCGATTGCCTGGGATCGAACGGCCACTATCACATCGCAACGCCTTACCCCTATGGGCATCGGCAAGGCCCTGCAGGGGCGTATCTGGGTGACGGAAAAGACGCGGGAAGCGCAGATCGACCGGGCGATCTTCGAGCTGCAGCACAATTCCGATTATTACCTGCAAACGCATCCGCGGCGAAAGGTGCGCAAGACCAAGCTGGACGAGCAGCGCCTCGCCGCGGCATGCGCCAAGATGAGGCTGAAGATGCTCGACGATCTCGTGCTGTTGCCGCGGGAGCAGGCGCGGGAGGCATGATCCGGAAAAGTGTGAAGCGGTTTTCCGAAAAGATCATGCCCAACAAGACTAGCTTCAGGCCGCCGCCGTAGCCGCCACGGACTGAGTGATCCCGGCTTCGTCTTCGCGAACAAACCGCGCGGCCGCGGCGATCGCCGCCGGCAGTTGCGCGAGGCTTTGTGGTCTCGCGAACAGATAGCCCTGGCCCTTGGCGCAGCCTTCGCGCGCCAGGAATTGCCACTGCGCTTCGGTCTCGATGCCCTCGGCCAGCACGGGAATGTTGAGGCTGGTGCCCAGCGCCAGCACGGTGCGCACGATCGCGGCTGCAGCGGCATCTTCCGGCAGGCGCTTCACAAAGGACTGGTCGAGCTTGATCTTGTCGAAGGGAAACGCGTGCAGCGTCGCCAGCGACGAATAGCCGGTGCCGAAATCGTCCATCGCGACCGAAATGCCCATCGCCTTCAGCTTGCGTAAGGCGTGCAGGCCGCGGGTCTGGTCCGACATCACGGTGGACTCCGTGACTTCCACCTCGAGCCGGCGCGGCGAAAGCCCGGTCTGCAGCAGGATGGCGTGAATCTTCTCGGCGAGATCGTCGCAGGCAAATTGCAGCGGCGACAGATTGACCGCGACCGTGCCCGGAATGTGGCCCGCGGCGGCATCGCGGCAGGCGGTGCGCAGCGCCCACTCGCCCATGCCGGATATGGCATCGGTTTCCTCTGCGAGCGGAATGAATTCCGCCGGCGAGATCATGCCGCGTTTGGGATGATGCCAGCGCATCAGCGCTTCCGCGCCGCAGATTTTCCCGTCATGCAGCGAGGCCTGCAGCTGGTAGTGCAGCAGCAATTCGCCGCGCTCGGCCGCGCCCTGCAGGTCGCGCGCCAGCGCGCGGCGGGCGCGGGCCTTGTCGTCCATCTCCTGGAGATAGCGCGTGATCGATCCGCGCTGCTTGCTCTTGCCGCGATGCATGGCGAGCTTGGCGTTGCTCAGCGCGTGGTCGCGCTCGGGCGTATCGATCGGGAAGATCGAATAGCCGATCGAGGCGGTGAGGGTGACCGGCTGGTCCTGCCACCATGAACGGCGTTGCGAACACGGCCGCAATTCGTTCGGCAAAGGCCTGCGCGTCGTCGGGATGGTTGCCCGACATCTGCAGCCCCAGAAATTCGTCGCCGCTTTGCCGCGCCAGAAATTCGCCTTGCGCCAGCACGCTGCGCATGCGGTGTGCGGCCTCGATCAGCAACAGGTCGCCGGCGGCATGGCCGAACACGTCGTTGACGTCCTTGAAGCCGTCGATGTCGATGGAGAAGGCGGCGAGCTTGTGCGCCTTCTCATGGGCCTCGGCGGCGTCGAAAGCGAGGCGTTCGTTGAACGCGATGCGGTTCGGCAGGCCCGTCATGCTGTCGTTGAACGAGAGCTGATGGATGCGGTCGGCCGATTCCGTGCGCGAGCGCAGATCGATGACATAGGTCGAAAAGCCCGAGCCCATCACCAGCAGCACCGCGCCGACCACGGCAATGCCCAGCGTCGGCGCCGGGATCAGCCAGGGCTGCAAGGTCGCAGCCGTATCCGGCGTGACGGAGGCCGACGCAATCAGGGTGTAGTGCAGGGTGCAGACCATGAAGGCGAGCACGATCGCGGCGCCGTGACGGCACCATCGCGTCACCGGACGGTTGGCTCTGTTAACCGCGAGCGCGCTGAGCCCGAGGCCGAACAGGAAGGTCAGCACCAGGCCGTACGCGTTCCAGTTCACCGTGCCCGCGACATGCCAGCCCTGCACGGCGACAAAATGCATGGCGAGGATGCCGACGCCCATGACAAGGCCGCCGGCTTCCGGCGCCAGCGTGAAATGGCGGCTGCCGACCGTAAAGCCGACGAGGCAGGAGACGATGGCGATGATCAGCACGAGCGCCGGTTGCGACCGGCTCGAAGCCGCTCGCCAGCTGCGGGTCGAGCGCGAGAATGGAGATGAAGGTTGCGGCCCATAGCGCCGCGCCGGTGCCGACGGAGGCCATGAACAGCCAGCCGGTGCGGGTCGCGCCCTCGGTGGCGCGGGCGCGGGCGAAATGGCGCATGCCGACCCAGGTGCCGAACAGGCACACGGCGCCGGCGAGCAGCACCAGCATCTGGTGATAGATGAAGCCGTAATGAGCGACTTCAGGCATGACGCACTTCCCCCGGGGACAGGGCAAGCTACGCGGGCGCCGGTTAAGGGGTTGCAGGGCCGGGGCGAAACCCGCTGAAATGACGCAGCCCTTTGCCAGTTAGCGTTGAAATTGATTGAATACGCCGAGGGAACCGGCAGCGTTCAGTGGTCTTCTTGTCGGATTGTTAACGCTGCACGTGAGCGAGACAGCGGGAAACGCCCATGAAATATGCGCTCTACTACTGGCCGATGATCCAGGGACGCGGCGAATATGTCCGCCTTGCGCTGGAAGATGCCGGTGCGGCATACGACGACGTCGCGCGCCACGGCGATGGCATGTCCACGATG
Source organism: uncultured Alphaproteobacteria bacterium (assembly GCA_963726865.1). Taxonomy (GTDB): domain Bacteria; phylum Pseudomonadota; class Alphaproteobacteria; order Rhizobiales; family Xanthobacteraceae; genus Bradyrhizobium. The sequence goes on from CAVSEE010000028.1 coordinate 855,749, forward strand.
ATGCGGATGATGGAAGCGCGCAAGGGCACGCCGCCGTTCGCGCCGCCGTTCCTCAAGGCCGGCAAGCTGGTGATCGCCCAGACCGCCAACATCCTGTTCTACCTCGGCGCCCGCCATGGGCTGGCGCCGAAGGTGGAAGGCGGCAGGTTATGGGTGCATCAGCTGCAGCTCACCATCGCCGATTTCGTGCTGGAAATTCACGACACCCATCATCCGCTCGGGCCCTCGCTCTATTACGAGGACCAGATCGCGCCGGCGAAGAAGCGCACCGCGGAATTCTGGAAGGAGCGCGTGCCAAAATATCTCGGCTATTTCGAGGGGCTGATGGAGGACGGCGGCTCGACTTACATCACCGGGCGCAAGGCGACCTATGTCGACCTCTCGCTGTTCCAGATCGTCGCCGGCCTGCGCTACGCCTTCCCGAAACACATGAAGGCATTCGAGCGCGAGGTGCCGCGCCTGGTCGAGCTGCACGACCGCGTCGCGGCGCGGCCGAACATCAAGGCGTATCTGGCGAGCGAGCGGCGGATTGCCTTCAACGAGGAGGGCATCTTCCGGCGGTACAAGGAGCTGGATGCGGTCGCTCCAGCAACGAGTATGCTGCGCAGCCGCTCGTCTCCGGCACGGGTGATCTTGCCGTGCCGGGTTTTGCCGGCGGTGGAATGGTCTTTCGGGGTCAGCCGATCAGGCCGCAAAATGCCGTGCGGACGTGAACGCGGCTGGATCCGGCGTCTTCATAACCAGTTCCGGCGCGCCAACCGGCCCGATTCCGGAATCTCTGGAGGCGCCGGCTCTCGGGGTGGGCACGGTGCCAGGCCCTCAGCCTGGCTTCGATCGCCTTCAACTCGCCTGCAACTGCGCGTACTGACTTGCCTGCAGCGCAAACAGACCGCGTGCCAGCACCGGCACGCTCGCATCCTGCGCAATCTGTGCCAGCAGCGGCTCGATCTTGTCGAGGCCTTTGGCTGCTGTGATGCCGAACTCGGCCGCATAGCCGCGGATCATGTTGCCGAGCTGGGTGCGACGGGCCACCATCTGCTCGCGTACGCCGGTCAGCATCAACGCGGCCTGCTGCGCCACGGAGAAACGATCGTCGGCTGGCGTTATCGTTCTCGACAGGCTGGCGGGTCGGATGCGCTTGACGTAAGGCGGGGAGGCAAGGGAACGGCGAGCGGTCGGGACTAGCGGTTGCGCCCATCCACCGGCGTCAGCTTCAGCTTCGACAGATCGACGCCGTCTATGCAGCTGACATTGACCGCCACGATCTCGGTGCCGTCAGGCTTGGTACCGCGCGCAAAAACTTCCACGCCGCAATCGACGCAGAGCTGGTGGCGGATTGCGTGCTTGTTGAAGAGATATTCCTTCAAATTCTCCTCGCCGGCACGGAGCTGAAAGCTCTTCGGTGGAATGAACGTGAAGTGCAGGCCCTTCTTGGTGCAGATCGAGCAGTTGCAGGCCGTGACCATGGCGAGATCGCTGGTGCACTCGAACCGCACCTGGCCGCAATGGCAGCCGCCGGTGAACGTCTTGTTGTCGGCCATCGTCTCACCTCACCAAAACCCGGGCAGTAAACGATAGCGCACCCGCGCCGGAGTGTCAGCCAGCCAGCAGCCGCGCGTTTTGGCCGGGCAGGCGAAACCGCTACTCGTCCTTGCCGCGGGTGATCGCGATCCAGGCCTCGGTCTTGCTGCGCTGGCATTCCAGGTTGAGGCGGCGGTAGCGCATGACGATCTTGTCGCCGCGGATCAGGCCCATGCGCTTGAGGCAGCGCGACGCGCCGGTCGTCGTGTCGTCCTTGGTCACGGTGAAGACGATGGCCGCCATCGCGCCCATCAGATTGATGAAATCCTGCGACGGCTTGCGGTCGCCCTTGCCGTAGAGCTCGATGGAAAATTTGTCGCCCTTGCAGGCCACCGACAATTCCCTGGCGAGCGGATGGGTCAGATAGACGGTGTTGGCCGCCTTGAAGTTGACCTTCATCTTGTCGATGTTGTTGGCCAGCTCCTTGGCGCTGTCGTCGCAGCGGTCGGCGCGGGCCGGGGAGGCGGCAAATGCGGCGACCAGCGCCAGCGCGGCGGCAAGGAAGATCGGTCGGCGAAACGGTCGTCGTGATGTCATGTGCGGATGCCCCTTTGGGCGCATTGAAGCGAAGGAAGAGGGTTGGCGCAAGGGAGGGTGTTCTCCGTGCGAGACTATGATATGCTGCGGTACATGACGAAAGAGCAAGTGAAAGCGATCCTTGATCGGGTACTCGAATGGCCTAGCGAGCGTCAGGAGGATGCCGCAAAGGTTCTGATGCTCATGGAATTGCAAAATGAAAGTACGTACCGGCTCACCGACGAGCAGGTGGAAGAAGTCCAGCGCCGACGCGCAGACCCCAACGCGCGCAAATTGACGCTTGAGGAGTTCAGGGAACGGTTGCAGCAACGCTTGGGCGAATGAAAGTCGTCGTCCGCGAAGCTGCCGCCCGTGACCTCGACGATATATTCGATTGGATTTTCCAGGACAGCCCAAAAGCGGCAGTGGAGATCGTCCGCCGCATCCGTGCGCGAATAGAGCGCCTGGCCATTCCTGGCCTATCACATATTGGCAGGCCGGGTCTGATTGTGGGAACGCGCGAACTTGTCGAAGGACCGTATATCGTAGTCTACGAGGTCGAGGAGTTGGCGGACGAGCTTACGGTTCTTGCCATCGTTCACGGTGCAAGGGATCGAAGCCCCCACTAGGTGCGGCACTTTCCGTCATGGAGTTTGGAAACTATGGCGAACTGCCGCTCGCAACCGGCATTCCCTTCCCTTTGGCCAAAAAGTGCTTAGAACGGCTCTATCGCCGGGCGCGCTCCATGGCCGTCCGGCCCCAACCCCGAGATACCGCCATGAACGCCCCCACCGCCTTTCCCGACCAGCAAAAACCCGTTCCGCCCTACAAGCACACGCCGCTGTTTCCGCTCGGCAAGGACGAGACGCCCTACAAGAAGGTCACGAGCGAGGGCGTGCGGGTCGAGAAGGTGCTCGGCCGCGACATGGTGGTGGTGTCGCGCGAGGCGCTGCGGGCGCTGTCGGAGGCCGCCTTCGGCGACATCAACCACTATCTGCGCCCGGGGCATCTGAAGCAGCTGCGCTCCATCCTCGACGACAAGGAGGCCAGCGACAACGACAAGTTCGTCGCCTTCGACTTCCTGAAGAACGCCAATATCGCGGCCGGCGGCGTGCTGCCGATGTGCCAGGACACCGGCACCGCGATCATCATGGGCAAGAAGGGCTGCAACGTCATCACCGACGGCGACGACGAGGCCGCGCTGTCGGAGGGCGCGCGCGATGCGTATCTGCGCCGCAATCTGCGCTACTCGCAGGTGTCGCCGCTGTCGATGTATGAGGAGAAGAACACCGCCAACAACATGCCGGCGCAGTGCGAGATCTACGCCGAAGGCGATGACGCCTACAAGTTCATGTTCATGGCCAAGGGCGGCGGTTCCGCCAACAAGAGCTTTCTGTTCCAGGCGACGCCTTCGGTGCTGACCAGGGATCGCCTGCTCGCGTTCCTGAAGGAGAAGGTGCTGACGCTCGGCACCGCGGCGTGCCCGCCCTATCACCTTGGCCATCGTGATCGGCGGCACCTCGGCCGAGCTTTGCATGAAGACGGTGAAGCTTGCCTCGGCGCGCTATCTCGACGCGCTGCCGACCCACGGCTCCGCCGACGGCAACGCCTTCCGCGATCTCGAGATGGAGCAGGAAATCCTGAAGATGACGCAGTCGCTCGGCGTCGGCGCGCAGTTCGGCGGCAAATATTTCTGCCACGACGTGCGCGTGATCCGCATGCCGCGCCATGGCGCGTCGCTGCCGATCGGGCTTGGCGTGTCCTGCTCGGCCGACCGCCAGGTGCTCGGCAAGATCACGAAGGACGGCGTCTATCTCGAGGAGCTCGAGCACAACCCCGCGCAATATCTGCCGCAGGTCGAGCAGACGCTGGGCGGCGAGGTGGTCAAGATCGACCTCAACAAGCCGATGAAGGAAATTCTGGCGACGCTGTCGAAATACCCGATCAAGACGCGGGTCTCGATGACCGGCACCATGGTCGTCGCGCGCGACTCCGCGCACGCCAAATTGCGCGAGCGGCTGGAGAAGGGCGAGCCGCTGCCGGATTATTTCAAGAACCATCCGGTCTATTACGCCGGCCCGGCCAAGACGCCGGACGGCTACGCCTCCGGCGCGTTCGGCCCGACCACGGCAGGGCGCATGGATTCCTTCGTCGACCAGTTCCAGGCCGCCGGCGGCTCGATGGTGATGGTGGCCAAGGGCAACCGCGCGCCGGCGGTGCGCGAGGCCTGCAAGAAGTATGGCGGCTTCTATCTCGGCTCGATCGGCGGTGCGGCGGCAAATCTCGCCGAGCACTGCATCAAGAAGGTCGAGGTGGTGGAATATCCCGAGCTCGGCATGGAAGCGATCTGGCGCATCGAGGTGGTGGATTTCCCGGCCTTCATCATCGTCGACGACAAGGGCAACGACTTCTTCAAGGAATTGAATTTGGGGTGACAATTCCGGCTCGTGTTACCTTTCGTCGCTATTTGGACTGTGGCGTGCAGGAAATTCGATCCGCACCGCTGCGGGTTGGTGGACTCCGCACAAAATCCAATCTGATATAGGGCTTACCGATCCATCTTTGCTTCAGAATGGCGTTCACTGGCTATGATCGAATGGTTCGACGACCTGAAGGTCGGCATGCGCTTCAAGAGCGAGGCGGTGACGGTGTCGAAGGACGACATCATCCGCTTCGCCAGCGAGTACGATCCGCAGCCGTTTCATCTCGACGAGGAAGCGGCGAAGAAGACCATCCTCGGCGGGCTTGCCGCGTCCGGATGGCACACGGCGGCGATCGCGATGCGGCTTGCCGCAAGCTGCAGGCCGTTCGGGCCGCATCCGCTGTTCGGCGCCGGGGTCGACGATCTGCGCTGGCTGAAGCCGGTGCGGCCGGGCGACACCATCCATCTCGAAGGCGAGCTGGTGGAGCTGGTGCCGTCGCGGTCCAAGCCGAACGGCATCGCCCGCGTCAAATGGACCGCCTATAACCAGAACGGCGAGGCGGTCTACACCTTCAATCCGATCGCCATCGTGCCGAGCCGGCCGAAATGAAAATGGCCGGCACGTCTCGCACTGGCCCGGCCATTGAGCGCTGAAGTGCGGTGGCGGCTTACGCCCGCGATGCCCGTGAACGGGAAGCTGCCCATCGGGCCGATGCCCATTTCGCCGGACATGCTGTCGCCGGAGACCTTGCCGGTGAAGGCGAGCGTCAGCGGCATCGGGTTGGTGATCGAGATCTTCCAGGCCACGTCGTCGCCGCTGACGGTGCCGTCGAAAATTTCGCCGGAATTGCCGTCCGCGCCTTGCGTGCCCGTCAGCGTGCCGCCCGCGGCTCTTGACGCTGAGCTGACGCCTTGCGTTCGCCCATCGGCGTGCTCATCGTCAGATTCCAGTTTCCGTCCACGGCCATTTCGGTCTCCCCGGGTTAATCAAGTTGTGGCGCCGTTATAGACTATCACATCACGCAAGCCCAACGGTCTGTCGCGCTTTTTGACGCGATTTCTTGGCCGCGTCACTCGATACGCCGTGAATCAGGCGCGGGCGGCCGCACGAATGCGGTTGCCGACCAGAATGCGGAAGGCGACATACTGGATCGCGAACGCCACGAGCTTGGCGCCGACCAGCACGACCGTCACATAGAACGTCCACAGCTTCATGTCGCCGGTCATGGCGACGGCGACGGTGCCGGCGGCGAGCACGAACATCAGCGCGGCCCAGGCGTAGCCGGCGAAGGTGACATATTCCGGAATGTTCTCGGTGACGATCGGCGGCATGTAGCGCAGCATCCAGCCGCGCTTGAGCATGATCAGCCCGATCGCGACATGTCCGATCGCGGGCTTGGCCAGCACGAAGCGCGGATCGTGGGTGAGCAGCGTCGCGCCGCCGAGCACGATGACGAGGCCGAGGCTCGCCCAGGTCATGTAACCGAGCGTCTGGCCCTTGACGCGCGACCAGATCACCTGGCCGATGGCGCCCGACGATCGCCACGGCGGTCGCCAGGATCACGTTGTCGGTGAGAGGTAGATCACCAGGAAGACGATGGTGGAGAGGAAGTCGGAGCCGAGCCGGCGGAGTACGTCTTTCATCGTCGATCTTCCTGATGAGTTTGCGGGTTCAGTGCGTGCCGGGCAGGGCGTTGGCGGGCGGCGTACCGTACTTCGCCGGCGATATTGCGGATACCATTTGGTGAAATAGATGGCGCATGTTGCGCGCGGCAAAGGCAACCAGCAGCGACGACCCAGATCGGCAGGCCCGGCACATAGATCATCGCGACATTGCCGACCATCATCAGCGACCATCGCGGCGGCCCACACCCAGGTGATGATGTAGTTGGCGCGGATGAAGCCGGGGAGCTTCGCGGTCTCGGCGTCGACTACTTCCAGCGCATATTGCAGCGTGAAGGGATGGCGGATCGCGATCGAGCCGAGCGATCACCAGGAAGATGCCGATATCGACCGAAAACTTGACGGCCGAGGTGCTCAGCCGGGATCGACGAGCGGACGTAGAGGCCGATGGCGGCGAAGGTGAGACCGAGCCGGCGCGGAGAATTTTGATCGAGCGGCCGCGCACGAAGCGTCGACGGCAATGATGGCGAGGCAGATCGCCGCGGAGGCGAACAGGCTGACGGCGGCCGAGGTCACCATCATCAGGACAGGCGAACGCGCCATAGGGGGCGAGGATCAGGAAGATCGTCATGACAGCCTCTCAGGGCTAATCTTTACATCGTAAAGATAACCTAGCGCGCGGGTGGGAGGATCGTCAAGCGAAATCTTTACACTGTCAAAATTAGGTGAAGAGAGACAATAAACAGATGAGGTTTTACAATGACTTGCGGCAGGTCTGTTCAAAACGGCCAGAAGCGCCTGATGGCGCCGATGGCGGCGGCAACCAGCACGGCGATGGTGAGCAGGATGCCGCCGACCCGGCCGACGTTGAATTGCCAGGTGCCCGGCCGGGCCGCCATGCCCAGCGGGTGGAGCAGGCGCGACAGCAACAGGCCGCCCATCAACAGATGCACGCGGCTCGCTGGCCATGCCGGACATCTCAAGCAGCGCGACGAGCAGGGTGATGATCGGCACATATTCGATGAAGTTGGCGTGCACGCGGATCGCGGTGCGCAGCTTCGCGTTCTCGGCATCGCCGAACAGGACCCGGTTCGACCGGCGCATTCCCGCCACCCGCAGCGCGAGCGCGGCGTAGATGAGGCCGAGGATCCCGAGATAGAAGGCGGTGATGGACGGCACGTGCATGGCGCTCTCCCCAATGAGTCATTCCGGGCGCGCGTCAGCGCGAACATGGTGCAGCCGAATGCCGCCGAAGAGATCTCGATCCATCATTTCCAGATTCCCCGATGCGCACTTGCGGCTGAGGCTCACTCGCCTCTGCGCGGAGTGCCCCGGAATGACGCGGAGGAGGGCGCGTCAGTGCGCGCCCACCCAATTGCCGTGAAAACCGTCGGGCACGCGGTGGCCGAGATGCACCAGCGCGGTCGGTCCGCTCTCGACGTCCTGCGCGTTGAACACGGCAAGATCGCTGCGGTTCTCCCGCGCGCGCCAGACCACCGCGAGCAGCCAGCCGTCGCCTTCGGCGGCATCCTTGCCGCGCTCGACAAAGACCGGCTCGGAAATGGTGTCGCCGGCGGGCAGCAGATAGTTGCCGAGCCGCTTGCCCTTGCCGTTGACATGCACGATGCCCGACAGCGTGCCGCCGAACATCGGCAGATCCGGATTGGCGCAGGCGTACCAGCCGTGGTTGGAGGCAAGTCCGGCGCGGCGGTCGTCGACACGCGGGAATTCGCCGGTGAGATCGTCGAGATAGGTTTGCGTGAAGCGGTCGGTATTGCCAGCCAAGATCAAACGTCCAGCGGCAATAGCGGGCGCGCGACTTCGCAGGGTCGGTCGGCGAGCCGTCGGGATGGTTGAACAGCGGCGCCTCCTCGTACTGCATGACGTCGGCGATGATGCGGTTGCCTTCTTCCCAGGCGTTCATGACGTGGAAGACGTAGCAGCTTTCGGCGCGGAACCAGACGATGTCCTTCGCCGAGCCGCTCGCGCTTCATCACGCCGACATAGGCGCCTTTCTCCGGCTCCCAGGCATAGGGCGCCTGTGCCGCGCATGGCGCGCTCCATGCTGCCGGTGATCGGCAGGATCGGGAACAGCATATGGTTCTCGGTGACGATGAAGTCATGCACCATGCTGGCATAGGGCGCATCGAACCGCTCGAACCGCGTCACCGCGCCGGATGAGGAGACCGAGCCGAAGGAGAGCGTCGGCGTCAGCGGACCGGCAGCGTTGTAGCCGAAGAACACCAGCTCGCCCGTCACCGGATCGATCTTGGGATGGGCCGTGAAGGGGCCTTGGATGGCGCCGTCATAGTCGCAATAGCCGCGGCGGTTCAGCGTGCCCGGCTCGATCTCGGTCGGCAGATGGCCTTCTTCCAGCGCGAGCAGGCGGCCGGCATGGAAGATGATGTTGGTGTTGGCGACGCCGCCATCGGTGGTGACGTCGGCCGGCGTGTTCGGCAGCTTGCGGCCGAAGCCGCCGAACAGGGCGCGGCCGGCATCGTGCTCGGCCTGCCATTTCGGGGTGCGGATCCAGCGGTTGCGGTAGCTGGCGCGGCCGTTCTCGAGATGAAAGGCGTGCAGCATGCCGTCGCCGACGAACCAGTGCGCGCCGGGGACATCGAATTGCGGATTGGGGCCGTTGCGATAGAGCGTGCCGTTGAGCTCGCGCGGCAGCTCGCCGGTGATCTTGAGGAACGGCGCGTCGCATTCCATCGGGATCGGCGCCAGATTGGTCCGCGGGGCCGTTGGTCGTCACCTGGTCGTGCATCGGCTCGCTCCCTCACTTATCTTTACATCGTAAAGATATGAGTAATGCGCATGCCCGCTCTCGTCAAGCAAAATCTTTACAGTGTCAAAATTGCGACATATAAGGATTCGCATGACTGGAAAACCAAGGGAAAACAAGGCGAACCGTCCGCGCAAACGCGCCGCGGCAAGGCTTGCTAGCGGCAAAGCAGGCGGTGCGGCGTACCCGCGCAGCCGGCGATTCTCCCTATCATCACGGCGCCTTGCGCGATGCGCTGCTGCAGGCGGCCGAAAAAGTGCTGGAACGCGACGGGCTGCCGGGCCTGACCTTGCGCGCGGTCGCGCGCGAGGCGGGCGTCTCGCATGCCGCGCCGACGCATCATTTCGGCGACCTCACGGGGCTTCTCAGCGAACTCGCCGCGATCGGCTACACGCAGGTTCAACGCGGCGATGATCGCGGCCAACGCCTGCCGGCACGCCGCAGCGAAAAGGCGATGGCGAGCGCAAAGGCCTATGTCGCCTATGCGCAGGCGCATCCCGGCATGTACGGGCTGATGTTCCGCACCGAGCGGCTCGACATGTCGCGGCCGTCGCTGCACGCAGGCCGCCAGCGCCTCGTTCGCCGGCTTTGCCCGTGCGATCGGCGCCAGCCGCCACGAGCAGATCGAGGCGGAGGCGCTGTCGCTGGAACAGGCCGGTGCGATCGTGCGCGCCTGGTCGATGGTGCATGGCTTCACCATGCTGCTGCTCGACGACCGCATGTCCGACATTTTGCGGCGGCTGCCCAAGGGCACCACGATGGACCAGTTGTTCGAGGCCATGCTGAAAAGCCCGGCGCCGCGGCCGCCGGCATAGCCGGCGCGGGCGTATCAGGGAACGTCAGCGGCTCGCCAGCTCCACGGCGCGGCCGCTGTTGCCGACGATCTTCACCTCGTCCTTGCCGCATTTGAAATCGCGCGCGATCTCGTCGGCGGCCTTGCGCGCGAGCTCATTGGCGTTGGGATTGGCCTGCACGTCGATATAGGCGACATGGCAGACCGGGCCCGGCGACAGCCGCGTCACCGCCAGCATCGGCTTTGCGATGGGCCGACCGTCCTTGTCCTGGTCGGCATTGTCGGCGATGTGCCAGCGCTGGATGATCGCATAGGGCCTGCCATTGGCGGCGCGCCACTCGACCGTATTGGTGGTCGAATTGAACGGGCCGAACCAGGTCTGTGCCGCCGGTTCCCGCGAAGCGCCGAGCCGATTGCGCCCGACCGAGACGGTCTCGCGCAGATCGTCCTCGCGATCAGCACGACCAGCCCGTTCTTGCCGGGGCAGACGCGGATGGTGCTGTCGTCGACGCCATTGCCGGCGCTTCTGACGCGGCAATCCTTCGGCGCGGTCGAGGTGTAGCTGCTGCCGATTGTTTCGGCATTGGATTGCAGGACCAGGGCAGCGCTGGCTGCAAACAGCGTCAGCGTGCGTGGCAACGATTGTGACAGTGGAGGGGATGGTGCGCATCGGCCGGCCCGTCATTGGAACGCCTCATTGTCTGAGACGTTCGCAATCTGGGGACGGTTCAATCGCAATGCGGGAAACACCTGACAGCGAAGCGGAATCGTTCTAGAAGGGTGCGCTTCGCGACACATCCGTCATCAGTGTTTCAGTCGGTCATGCCTGCCATTTCGTCGAACAAGCCCTATCGCATCGGCCGCTCCCGCACCGGGCTCGGCCTCTTCGCCACCAAACCGATCAAGAAGGGCACGCGGATCATCCGCTATTTCGGGCCGCTTCTGGATTGCAACAAGGAGGAGGACGATGCGATCGAGAACAAGTACCTGTTTCAGCTGACCAACCGCTGGACCATCGACGGCGCGGTGCGCGAGAACATCGCCCGCTATATCAATCATTCCTGCCGGCCGAACGCCGAATCCGACGTCAAGCCGATCAAGCGCAAGGTCTTCATCGTCGCCATCAAGAACATCGAGCCGGGCGATGAGATCAACTACGACTACGGCACCGACTATTTCAAGGAATACATCAAGCCGATCGGCTGCCTGTGCGTCCGTTGCGTGAAGAAGCGCAAGGAAGCAGCGCGCCGAGGCGAGGGCGGAGAAGCAGCGCCTGAAGGCGAGGGCCGAGCGCAAGGCGCGCAAGGAAGCCGAAAAGCGCGCCGACGAAAAAGAGAAGCAGGCGCAAAAGGCCAAGCAAGATGCGCAGCTCAAGCGCAAGCACGCCGCGCGCAAGCAACTCCACGGCGGATATCTGAACGGACCCGGTCCGCACAAGGTCCACGCCGTGCAGAGGGATCTCACCGTCCGGGCGAGGGGCGGCTCGGTCTGAAGCCGCTGCGCCGGCCAAATTCGCTCCACCCCCCTGCGCTGATCCAGCTAAAGGACAAGCTATTTGCTTGGAGCCGTTGAGCTTTCCAATGGCGTTAAGCCACGTCGCCTTTTCCGGGCTATTTCGTCTTCGCCCAGATATCCATCTGGAGGCAGGTTTGCAGGCTGACATAGCTCGGGGTGCCGCCAATGCTCTCTTGGGAGATGCAACTCGTCTTGCTGGATGGCGCGAATTTTGACCATTGGCTTCCCAGTTGCTGCCGCGCTTTCGTTTCGTCGTTGACGCAGGTCTTTAGAGACTGGTCGACGGCAAGTCCGGCCGTTGCAGCAAGGTCGAGTTTGCAGCTCCGCACAATGTCAAACGTCGGCACTCGATCGGCGACGGTGACCACAAGTTGCGAGCTCAAGGCGATCATCGAAATTGAAATAGGCATTCTGCTGTCTCCATGTATTGGTTTAGCTCAAGGAGATCTGTCGCGCGAAACATTGAGTGCTCGATCGATCGCGGCGAACAAGGTGTTTTCCTGCAGGGGCTTCAAGAGAAAGGCCACCAATCCAGGGTTCTCCTGAAGCAAGCCAGCGTCGGGGTGCGCCGTGATGATGATTGTCGGGACGTGGAAGCCATTCCGTGCGAGATGCTGTTGCAGCTCCTGCCCGCTCATGGCGGGCATTTGGAGATCGGCGATCAGGCATTCGGGAGGGCCGCCGGGCAATGAATCGAGAAACTCTTGTCCCGACCCGTATGTATGAACATGGAAGGCGTGGGATCGCAGCAGCCTGCTCAACGCCTTGAGCACGGCCGGATCATCGTCGACCACGGCGATTGAGGGGGAAGCATCCGCCATGAGCCATATTGGTGTCAGGTTTGGTTGCCAGTCGAGTTGACCGTTGGGCCAATAGAACCCGGAACGCTGTTTTTCGAGATCTGGGCCTTTTCTGCCATCCGGACCAGGTCGGTAATGCTGCGTATGCCGAGCTTCTCCATCATCCGACTGCGGTGAACCTTGATGGTCTTTTCGACGGTGCCCAGATCGCCGGCAATTTGCTTGTTGAGTCGGCCGGCCACCACATGCACGAGCACCTCGCGTTCGCGTGGGGTCAGCGTCTTGATCTTCGCCTGAATAAAGTCCAGTTCCGAGTTGACCAAACGGTGCTCGGCATCCCGTTTTTTGGCGCGCAGAATCGCTTCGAGCAAATCGCTCTCCTTGACCGGTTTGGTCAGAAAATCCAGCGCGCCGGCCTTCATGGCCCGCACGCTGGTTGGAATGTCGCCCTTTCCGGTAATGAATATGACGGGTCGGTGCGAGCCTCCAGCGGTGAGCGCCTGCTGGAGACCGAGACCGTCCAGACCCGGCATCGCAACGTCCAGTATGGCGCAACCCGGCGTCGCAGGATCATGCTGTAGGAGGAATTCCTCTGGAGATGAGTAGGCCCGAACATCATAGCCTCTGGCGCGAAGCAATCGCGACAGCCCTTTCCGCACGCCAGCGTCGTCATCGACTAGATAGACGGCAAATTCATCTGTCACGATGCAGTGGCCTCCAGGCTCGGTAACGAAAACATCGCGATGGCACCCCCGCTCGCGTCGTTCAGGAGAGCGAGCTGCCCACCATGTGCCTGTATGATGGTCGAGCAGATCGCCAGTCCGAGACCGAGACCATGTTCCTTTGTGGTATAAAACGGTTGAAATAGACGGTCATTTTCCGAGGGACGAATGCCGTGTCCTTGGTCTTTTACACGTACATCCACCGATCCGCTGTCCACTCCGCGGGTTGAAATCAGGATATGTCGCTGATTGGCCGGGGTCGAGGCCATTGCATCCATGCCGTTCATGACAAGATTAAGCAGAACTTGCTGCAATTGAACGGAGTCCCCCGATGTCAAAAACAACCTGTTCTCCAGGTCGAACCTGAGGCTGATTTCGCGGCCGATTAGTTCGTTGTGGAGAAGAGCAGCTGTCGACCTGACAAGGTCATTGATATTGACGGATTCAAACTTCCGCTCTCCCTTCTTCAGGAGTTGGCGGAGCCGGTGAATGACCTCGCCGGCGCGGTTGTCTTCCTGCACGATATCCTGGAGGGCATCCCGGATTTCTTCGAGATCCGGCGATTTCTGACTCAGCAGGCGTAGCGCCGCCTGGGCGTTTGACAGTATGGCGGTGAGCGGCTGGTTGATTTCGTGGGCTATCGAGCCGGAGAGCTCGCCCAGCACGGACACGCGCATCAAATGTGCAATTTCCTGCCGCTGCAGGGCAGCCTCGGCCTCAGCCAGCTTTTGGTCGGTAACATCGACAAAAATCCCGCCCAGGTGCTCTGACCGGCTGTCATCCTCGGGATTGCGGCGGGCACGCACGCGTATCCAGCGCACTTCATCGCCCGGCAAGACAATTCGCACATCGCTCCAGGATGCCTGTTCCGTCTCGAACGTCCGTTGCATTGACCGCCTCGCGGTTTCCAAGTCGTCGGGGTGAACAGTCGCCAGAAATCGCCTCTCGCGTAAGGGGTATATCCTTCGCGATTCCGAACAACGTGTGGCAGTGCTCCGTGGCCCATAACTTGTTTGTATCCCGGTCAAGCTGCCAGAGCCCGATATTGGTGGCGGCGGCGGCAAAGGTCATTCGCTCTTCGCTCGCCAAAAGCAGATTTTCAAAACGCATTTTTCGACGCCGCTGAATTAGCAGCGCGCTCAAGAGCAGCGCTTGCAATCCGACGACAAAGATTCCCGCGAGAACGGTGCCGCGGTATTCGTCCCAGATCTTCGGCTCCTTGAAAATAACGGTCGTACCGGGAGGCAGGTTATCTTCGCTCAAATGCCACTTTTGCATCGCGCGGTAGTCGACGCGGTAATGTTGTCCCGGGTTTGTTCGAGGCGGAAGTGCGGCTGGAGATTTCCCTTCCAGGATTTCGATCGCGAGGTCGGCCGCCGCGACACCCACCGAGTTCGAACGTCTCAACGAAGCCGCCCACGGATCCCTTCCCGACAAAGGTATCGTAGGGCCCGTAAACCGGCGCGGGTGACAACGCGGACAAATCGGCTGCGACCTGCGCAGGGACAAACGTCCTGCCTTCGCCATCGGCAAACACCGTCAGCATGATGACGATGGCATCGCTGGGCACCTTCGACAATTCAGCCACGAGCTTGGGATACGGCAGCTCGAACAAATACGTCGTTTCGAATTTGCGCTCCCGGTCTTCGACCACTTTCCGCGCGACCGGCTGCCAACGGCGATCTGTCTCGCCACTGCCGGCGACAAAAACCAGACGGCGCGCGTCGGGCTGGAGCCGCTCCGCAAGCGATAGCGTCTTCGCGAGATCGAACTCAGTGACGATCCCGGTCACGTCCGGCGGGGGCCGCAATGCAGCGGAGGTCTGCGGGGAGATGGACGTGAAAACAACCGGAGTGTTGGGAAAAAGAGTATCCCGATGCCTCAGGATGAAAGGTAACGCTGCGCTGCCGAGCGTCATCACAAGATCAGGAGGACGTTGCCCATACTTGTCGCGGATGAAGGTCGCCGCCCTTATCTCGTGAGCCGCGTCGGTATTTCTCGCCAGGTCGAGAAATTCGGCGTCGATCTCGACCCCTTGCGCAAAGCGCTCAAGCAACCGCTTCCTTGCGGCGTCTGCGAGCACGCTGGTGGCCGGAAATGTGTAGTTGAAGGCGTGAAGCATGAGCACGCGTTTTGGCTCTGCGGCGCGAGCTTCGAGCGCCGGCAGAACAAGGAGCCCAATGGCCCCCAACACCGTGATGCGCGTCCTAGCCATTCTCGAAAAGGTCGCCGTTCCAAACACGCTACAGTACAAAGTCACTAATGACGGACAACCTATCCGCGCTATCGGCTCTTAATCTACCACGCTTTTACAGAGTGTGAATTCTTGAGCGAAATCAAGGGGATTTTCGACTCGCGGACATCCGGCGCAATCGGTAAGCAGCCGGGGAGCGCGCAGATGTCCGGCGACCGCTTCGCCGCCGATCTCGGATTCAAACATCGACAGAATCGGGCGCAATTCGCATAGACGGTGGGCATTTGGGTCCTGTAATCAAGGATGATCAGGATCATGACGCCGATCTGAGCAGTCCGGGGGCTATCGGACGATGCTGTCGAGTAGCATTCACGACGTGCGGGAATACCTTTTTGCCCTGCCTGTGCTTGCGAAGTTCGCGCTGGGGATGTCGATGCTTGCGTTCATCCCCCTTGTGTGTCGCCGGCTGCACATTCCCGCGGCCGTGGGCCTGTTGCTCGGAGGGATTGTCGCCGGACCGTTTGTCCTCGACATTTTCGGCAAGGTCGGGCCGGTTGCCGATTTCCTGGCGGAGCTGGGAAAGCTGCTGCTGATGTTCTTTGCGGGGCTCGAGATCGACCTCGCACTCTTCAGGCGCGCCCGCAACAAGTCCATCGCTCTTGGCATCACGACAACTGTCCTGCCCCTGATATTCGGCACTGCGGTCGGCCTTTTGTTCGGCTATGCCGCAATCCCGGCGATCGTGATTGGATCGCTGCTGGCTTCGCATACCCTGCTGGGTCTCGTTGTTGTCAGCCGCCTCGGTCTGGGCAATTCCGAACAGGTCACCGTAGCGGTAGGGGCAACGGTCATCTCCGATACCTTGTCCCTCGTCGTGTTCGCCGTTTGCGTCTCCATCTTCACGACGGGATTTTCTCCGTCGGGTCTCGCCGTTCTGCTGGCCGAGATCACGGGCTACATCCTGCTGGTGCTGTTCGGCCTGAGCCGTCTTGGCGCTTATGTGCTGTCGAAGGTCAAGGACGAGGAAGACGCCTACTTCATCGTGATGCTGAGCATCATGGCGGTAGCCGGGGTTCTCGCGGATGCAATCCAGCTTCCCGGCATCGTAGGCGCGTTTCTTGCGGGCCTTGCGGTCAATGCTTCGGCGCGCGAAGCGCCGGCCAGCGCAAAGCTTCAATTTCTCGGCAAGTCGGTGTTTATTCCTATCTTCTTTTTCGTTACCGGCTTTCTGATTGATCCCGTGAAGTTCGTGTACGGGATCTTCGACGATTTTCTGATTGTCTCGAGCATTATTGGCGCCCTGCTGGCCGGCAAATGGGGAGCCGCGTGGCTTGTGGGCCGCGCAAACGGGTACAATTTCAATGAGCAGTTGACGATCTGGTCGCTCACGCTCCCGCAGGTCGCCGCTACGCTTGCGGCAACGCTGGTCGCCCATGAGACGTTCAACGCGGCCGGGCAGCGACTGCTGGACGATCGGATGCTCACCGTCGTTCTCGTCTTGGTGTTTATAACATCTCTGCTCGGTCCGGTTTTGACCGAACGGTTTGCACCCCGCATGCGGGAGAGCACGACCGGCCAGAGCTGAAGCTCAACGGGATTGTACGCCAGGCAGCCCGGTGCAACGGGCATCACTGCTTTTCGCGAACGAATACGACCTCGAATGTCTGTTTGACGACGACCTGGTCGTAGATGCCGGTCAGCCGATCGCTGGCTGCGTCATAGGTCAGCGTGTAGGTGGAGCCGTTGTAGCCGCCGGCACGCAACTCGAAGAGCAATTTGAGAACGTTGCCGTCCTTGCGGGCGACCGCCGTATGAAAAGGCAGTGGTCTTGGATTTGCGTAACTCGCATCGAGTTTGCCATCGGCGTCTACCGACCGGATGGTGATGACATAGCCGCCCTGCAGCCGCACCCAGCGGCCGGGCAAGGTGCTGAAATCCGCTTGAACCGACGACGTCCCCGGGGCCGCGGTGGAACTCTGTTGTGCCAACACTGGTGCGGCTGTCACAGCCATCAGCACGATCAGTACGACGGCGATCCCCATGATCTTTCGTCGAAGAGACAGGTTGATCATGTTGCGCCCTCTTCAAAGTGCGAGCCGGATCTGAAACTCGTTGATCTATGTCAATCTGCCGGATGTTTTTGCCAGCAAAACGAAAGGCGCGACATTGGCCTTGAGGGCAGGAGCTTGGCTTACGACAGCGCCGGATGTTGGACCACGGTCCAATAGGAACGTGAAATTGCTCCTGCGTAGCATGCCCCCAATCAGATGCATGCCGATAATCACTCAGAAGGTGACGCGTTGAATGATAGTGCGTCCCCGCGGCCACAATCGCTTCCGGCGAGATCTGTGACAATTCTCCGGACGTCGACGGGATGATCTGGATACCCGGCGGCACATTTCGCATGGGGTCGGACAAGCATTATCCGGAAGAGGCGCCTGCGCATCGCGTTACCGTGGACGGCTTCTGGATGGATCGCCATCCCGTAACCAACCGGCAATTCAAGGAGTTCGTGAAGGCAACCGGCCACGTCACGGTCGCCGAGATTGCACCCGACCCAAAGGATTATCCCGGAATCCTTCCGCACATGATCTATGCGGGATCGCTGATGTTCTTGCCGCCCAAACATGCGGTCAGCCTGCGCGACTTCAGCCAGTGGTGGACGTTCGCCAAGGGCGCGGACTGGCGGCATCCCTACGGACCGAAGTCCAACATCAAGGGTCTCGACGATCATCCCGTCGTGCATGTGGCATTCAACGACGCGCTCGCCTACGCAAATTGGGCCGGCAAGGAAATGCCGACCGAAGCGGAATGGGAGTTTGCGGCGCGCGGCGGCCTTGAGGACACCGAGTTTGCCTGGGGCAATGAATTCACGCCGGACGGCCGTCACATGGCCAACACCTGGCAGGGTGAATTCCCGCGCCAGAACACCAATGCCGACGGCTTTGAACGCACTTCGCCGGTGACCGCCTTTCCGCCAAACGCGTACGGGCTGCACGACATGATCGGCAACGTCTGGGAATGGACCACCGATTGGTATTCGCCAAAGCATCAGGCGGATGCGGCGAAGGCCTGCTGCATTCCGCAGAACCCGCGCGGCGGCCGCGAGGCCGACAGCTACGACCCCCGAACGACCAATGTGAAAATTCCACGGAAGGTCATCAAGGGCGGCTCGCATCTGTGCGCGCCGAACTACTGCCGACGTTACCGGCCGGCAGCGCGACACGCGGAGCCGGTCGACACCTCCACGAGCCATCTCGGATTTCGATGCATCAGGCGATCGCAGCACTGACACGTCATAAGCGATCAACAAGGGAGAGTGACACCATGTTTAACCGCAGGCTGAACGACAATCCACCTCACGGGCTGACTGCACCGCCAGAGAAGGCGGGCTGGCACAAGAGTCTGCGCCGCGCTGCTTGGCGCGACGATGCTGATGTCGCTGTCCGGACCGGTCAGCACGCCGGCCGTGGCGCAAACACCGCGAAGCCAAACATCGTCTTCATCATGGGCGACGACATCGGCTGGATGCAGCCGAGGATCTACCATCAAGGACTGATGGTCGGCGAGACACCCAACATCGACCGCATCGGGCGAGAGGGTGCGAAGTTCATGACCTACTACGCCGAGCAAAGCTGCACGGCCGGGCGCACCGCCTTCTTCACCGG
Source organism: uncultured Alphaproteobacteria bacterium (assembly GCA_963726865.1). Classification (GTDB taxonomy): domain Bacteria; phylum Pseudomonadota; class Alphaproteobacteria; order Rhizobiales; family Xanthobacteraceae; genus Bradyrhizobium. Next base: position 874,368 of record CAVSEE010000028.1, read on the forward strand.
CATGACGCCGCTGCGCGCCGGCATGATCCCGCCGCAACTGCCCGGCAGCCCATCCTTCCTGCAGCCCGGCACGCCGGCGCTGGCCAAGTTCCTGCTCGACCTCGGCTACAACACCGGCGAGTTCGGCAAGAACCATCTCGGCGACCACTCCGCAGCGCTGCCGACGGCACACGGCTTCAAGGAGTTCTGGGGCTATCTTTATCACCTCGATGCGATGCAGGGCGTGAGCTTCCCCGACATCAACAAGACTCCGACCGAACAGGCCATCGTTCCGCCTTGCAAGAACACGCCGGTGCGCGGCCTCAGCGAGGTCCGCCGGGCGCGGTGGATGCGGCGACCACGCTGTGCATGACGCCGCCGCGGCCGGTAATCGCCTGTACCTCTTCCGACGGTACCGAGGCGAACCAGACGTGCAAGGACGAGGGCCCGATGACGCTGAGCGCTCGAAGACCGCGGATGAGGAAATCTCGGCCAAGGTCATCGACTTTCTCGACCGCAACGACCCGAAGAAGACCAACAAGCCGTTCTTCGTCTGGTACAACCCGGCGCGCATGCACATCACCACCATGCTGTCGGAGAAGTACATGGCGATGGTCGGGACGCCCGGCGGCAAGGACTGGGGCGTCAACGAAGCCGGCATGAAGCAGATGGACGACAACATCGGCTATGTGATCAAGAAACTCGAAGACATGGGCCAGCTCGACAACACGATTGTCGGTCTTTACCACCGACAACGGCGCTGAAGTCATCACCTTCCCCGATGGCGGCAACACGCCGTTCAAGGGTGGCAAGCTGACCACCTGGGAGGGCGGCATGCGTGCTCCGGCAGTGATCCGCTGGCCGGGCCAAATCAAGCCTGGCACCGTCCTGGACGACATCTTCGCATCGTACGACTGGTTGCCGACCTTTGTTGAAATCGCCGGTGGCGCCAAGGGCGACGACCTCAACAAGCAGATCATGGAGGGCAGGTATCCCGGCATCGTCAAGACAAAGCTTCAAGGGGTCAACCAGCTCAGCTATCTGACCGGCAAGTCGGAGAAATCGGCACGCGATACGTTCTTCTACTACGGCGGCCCTGTTCCGTCGGCAGTGCGCTACAAGAACTGGAAGATCTACTTCGCGATGGCATCCGAGGCCGCGACCGGTGGGTTGATGGGAGTCCATACCTTCCATTGGCCTTTGGTCGCTAACATCAAACGCGATCCGTTCGAGGGGTCAGTCGGTTTCGAGCCGAAAACCCTTCTCGGTCAGGGCGGCGCGCTTGCCGGACCCGTGACCGCTTATATCTACGACTGGAATATCATTCCTGTCGGCCAGGCGCTGTGGCTGAAAGAACTAGAAAGCTACGGTCCGTTCCCGGCGCTGCAGTCCCCGGCGTCCTACAGCCTGGCCCAGGTTCTCACGGAGGTTAAGGAACAAATGAAGAGGACTCGCGCCAGGGGAGACTAGGCCGTAGCGAGCCAGACAGCCTGGCAAGGCGCTTGTGATGTTGTTGACGGGCGGCCCGAGAGGCCGCCCGTCGATGACGGAATAGCATTCGGATCCCCGCACTGCGTTGGTGCCGGTACGCACCACAAAAAGGATTGTGTCATGAGCAATGATGAGAACTCAAGAACAGTGAAGACCGATACCAACCAGACCGGCGGCGGATTGAAGCGTCGCGACTTGTTGCTGAGCGGGAGTTCTCTTGTCGCAGCTTCGGCACTCTCCGCCGTCGGACTGACAAGTTCCGCGCAAGCGCAGCAACCGGCGGCGGCTCCTGCCGGGCAACGGCCGAACATCGTCGTCATCATGGGTGACGACATCGGTATGTGGAACATCGGCGCTTACCACCGCGGCATGATGGCCGGCCGCACGCCGAACCTCGACAAGCTCGCCGCTGAAGGCATGCTGTTCACCGACTATTATGCAGAGGCGAGTTGCACGGCCGGCCGCGCCAACTTCATCACGGGCGAACTGCCGATCCGCACCGGAATGACCACGGTCGGCCAGGCCGGCGCGCCCACAGGTATTCCGGCCCAGGCGGTGACGATCGCCCAGGCCCTCAAAGGAATGGGCTACGCCACCGGCCAGTTCGGCAAGAACCACCTTGGCGACAAGAACGAGTTTCTGCCGACAGTGCACGGCTTCGACGAGTTCTTCGGCTACCTCTACCACCTCGACGCGATGGAAGACCCGGCACACCCCGGTTACCCCCAGGACCTGCTGAACGTCGTCGGTCCGCGCAACATGATCCATTCGTATGCGACCAATGTCGACGACGCGACCGTGGACCCGCGCTGGGGCAAGGTAGGCAAGCAGAGGATCGAGGACGCCGGAACGCTCTATCCGAAGCGAATGGAAACCGTGGACAACGAGATCCGGGACTTTGCGCTGACGTTCATCGAGAAGGCCAAGGCCGACAACAAGCCGTTCTTCCTGTGGCTCAATCCGACGCGCATGCACATCGTCACCCATCTCTCGCCCAAATACGAGGGGCTGCGCAACTCCAAGAACGGCTGGACCATCCACGAGGCCGGCATGGCGCAGCTCGACGACGACGTCGGACTCGTGATGAAGAAATTGAAGGACATGGGCGTCGACGACAATACCATTGTGGTGTTCACCACCGACAACGGCACCGAGGTCTTCACCTGGCCGGATGGCGGGCAAACGCCGTTCGCTCAGAGCAAGGGCACGGTATTCGAGGGCGGCTTCCGCGTGCCCTGCATGATCCGCTGGCCGGGCAAGGTGCCGGCGGGCAAGGTCGAAAACGGCATCATCTCGGGGCTGGATTGGTTTCCGACCTTCCTTGCGGCGGCCGGTAACCCGAACATCGCCGAAGAGCTAAAGAAGGGCAAGCAGATCGGTGACACGACCTTCAAGTGTCATCTGGACGGCTATAACCAGATGGACATGATTACCGGCAAGGGGCCGTCGAACCGGAACGAAATCTGGTACTTCGGCGAAAGCGAACTGGGTGCCGTGCGCATCGGCGACTTCAAGTATCGCTTCATCGACCAGCCCGGCGGCTGGCTCGGCGAAAAAACCAAGCCTGACGTGCCCTATCTGATCAACCTTCGCCTCGATCCTTTCGAGCGCACGGGCTGGCCGAATAGCGGGACCAAAGAAGGCGCCCAGCAATATTTCGACTGGTTCAAGTACGAATTCTGGCGTTTCGTATTCGTCCAGCAGCAAGTCGAGAAGCTGGCGATGACCGCGATCGAGTTTCCACCGATGCAAAAGGGCGCGAGCTTCAACCTCGATGCAGTGAAAGCGAAGATCGAGGCGGCGAGGGCGTCAATAGCCAAATAGGCCCCGGGAATTAACTGATTGATGGCGGGCGGCTCGGAGCGGGCCGCCCGCCAGACAAGCAACACGACGCATACCAGGAGCTTGCAGCCCGGTCCGCAACGGAAGGGAGCTGACCGTGAAACCGACCGTTCACTTTCCCCTTATCGATCGCCGTGCCCTGCTTTCGTCGCTGGCGATGCTGCCCTTGCTCTCCGCTTCGCTCCGTTCAGCGGTGGCACAGGCACAGGGTGACCCGCTGCCGTCCTGGAACGAGGGCCCGACCAAGGCCTCTATCCTCGACTTTGTCGCGCGCGTCACCACGCAAGGCGGGCCTTTCTTCGTACCGGTCGAGCAACGCGTCGCAACCTTTGACAATGACGGCACGCTCTGGGTCGAGCAGCCGATGTATGTGCAGTTGGCCTTCGCGCTCGACCGCGTAAAAGTCGTGGCGCCGATGCATCCGGAATGGAAGACCAAGCAGCCGTTCGCAGCGGTGCTGGACGGCGATATGAAGGCGCTGGCGGCAGCCGGCGAAAAGGGATTGGTCGAAATCATCGCAGTGACCCACGCCGGCATGACGACGGCCGAGTTCGAGAAGATCGTCACCGACTGGCTCGCGACCGCGCGCGATCACCGCTTCAAGCGGCCCTATACCGAACTGGTCTACCAGCCGATGCTGGAACTACTGGCCTATCTCCGGGCCAGCGGCTTCAGGACCTTCATCGCGTCAGGCGGCGGCATCGAATTCATGCGGCCGTGGACCGATCGGGTCTACGGTGTGCCGCCGGACCAGGTCATCGGCTCTTCGATCAAGACCCGGTTCGAGTTCAAGGACGGAGCGCCAACACTATTCCGGCTGCCCGACATCAACTTCATCGACGACAAGGCAGGCAAACCGATCGGCATCAACGAGCACATCGGCCGCCGGCCGATAGCCGCCTTCGGCAACTCCGATGGCGATCTCGAAATGCTGCAATGGGCGACGCTCGGCGCCAGCGGCGCGCGCTTTGGCCTGATCGTCCACCACACCGACGGGGAGCGTGAATATGCCTACGACCGCCAGTCGCACTTCGGAAAGCTCGACGTAGCGCTGGACGCCGCGTCAACAAACAAATGGACCGTGGTCGACATGAAGAAGGACTGGAAGCGTATCTTTCCCTTCGAATAGCGAGCCACCGCGATCGATAAATTGATCAAGAGGGCCAGACACGATACGGCGCACCGGGCCCGTACACGCCGCCGGTTTCTCGATAGAAGAACGGTCGCACTGTTCGCCTGTAGTCAACTGATGTTCAAGCGAGTGATCGCGTTGCAGCAAGGTTTTCATCAAGAAGGATGGCGCGATCTCCTTTCGGCAGGATTCCGACCAGTATGGCAGCGGATTTATCCTGGAGGGCGATAGGGTCAACGGCGTGCAGCGAGATCTCACCGTCCGGGCGAGGGGCGGGCAGGGCAGCCAGATCGGAAGCCGTCAACGCTGACGTCAACACGATCCGGCGCCGCATCAGGGCGCCGGCCCGAGTTGCGTCCAGGTGATGCAGGCGTCCGTCCCGATCGGGCCGCCTAGATTCCCTTGAAGATATTTCCGGCGAACAGCGCGGCGTAAGCGATCAGCAGCACCTCGAAAACGTGCTTGCTGGCCCACGGAATGGATACGCCGGCGTAGTGAACCAGCAGGGCGATCACGGCGAGAATGACCGAGACCAGGAAAACAGGAAGGGTCGGCGCGCTCAGGTTCATGACGTTCCCCCTAGATGCTTTTCGCCGCGCAACTGCGGCGGCAAATCAAGCGACGTGGTCGTCGACTTGGCAAGCGGGATTGCAGACGCTCACGCGCGTTTCCGCGCCGATGTTGCCGGATAGGCGCATTCGGCAAGCGTGGTTGTATCGAGTTCGCGCATGAACGCCTCGCGTGCGGCGGCGAGCTTTGCTTTCAGCCGGCAGCGCGGCGTGAGTACGCAATGGCCGCCATCCTCGCGAAAGCATTCCACCAGCCCCTGTTTTCTCTCCAGCGTTCGTACGACGTCGCCGAGCGTGATCGACTGCGCCGGCCGCGCCAGCGTAAAGCCGCCGCCGGCGCCGCGCTGGGTGGCGATGAAGCCACCATCGGCGAGGTCGCGCACCACTTTCGCCAAGTGATTGCGCGATATGCCGAATTCGGCGGCGATCTCGCTGGTGGCGAATGAGCGGGCGGGATCGCCGGCGAGCCGCATCAGGGCGCGCAACGCAAAATCCGTAAAGCTGGTCAAGCGCATGGGAAGCCTCGCGAAAAACCCTTGCAAACAGCCTGTATCAGGTTAAATAGGTATTTGAAATACCTATTTAGAAGAGGCAGTCGATGTCAGCCCCGCAGCAGTCGCGTCAGGTCCGGAACGGCGTGAGGAGATCACGGCGCAAATCGCGGCCCGGACCGGCATTACCGAGGCGATGATCGAGCAACTCGTCCGCGCCTTCTATGACAAGGTGAGGGCGGACGCGGTGCTTGGGCCGATCTTCGAGGCCCGGATCAGGGATTGGGAGCCACATCTCGCGCAGATGTTCGCCTTCTGGTCGTCGGTCGCGCTGATGACCGGCCGCTATCACGGCACGCCGATGGTCAAGCACAACAGGTTGCCGGTCGATGCCGGGCATTTCGATCGCTGGCTCGGCCTGTTCGAGGAGACCGCGCGGGAAATCTGTCCGCCGCAGGCGACAGAGCATTTCATGGATCGCGCACGGCGCATTGCCTCGAGCCTGGAGATGGGCGTCGCCGGCACGCATGGCGTGATCCTCGGCAAGGGCGAGCGGTTTCGGCGCAGTGAAGCAGGAGCAGTCGGATGAATTATCGCAAGGCAATAGCAAAGGCGGTCGCCATGGAGCGCGATGTCATCAAGCAATCGGAAAACCCCTTCGCCGGCAGCAGCCTGGTGCCGATGCTGGTGATCGGCCTCGTGCTGACGTTTGCCGGAATGATCGCGGCGTTGGCGCTGAGCTGAAACGAAGCGGCCGCGGCGAATCGACGCGACGGCCGTCGAAATCTTCGGTGCGGGCGTGGCTTACGCCGTCACTGTGCCGCCGCTCTTGCGGAGGCCAATATATTGCAGCTCGGCGAACACGCCGGTAGCGATCGCCTGCGCCACCACCATGGCCATGCCGAGCGCATTCGGCGAGACACTGCCTGAGAACAGCAGCGCAATGCTGCCGAGCGTCCAGGCCGCGTTGCCGACGATCACCAGAAGCACAAGCGCCTTCATCATGGCCTGCCGCATGCCGAGCCAGCCGACGAAGGCGGCATAGGCGATCAGGAACAGGCCGACTTCACGCAAGAAGACTTCCGGCAGGTTGAACAGCGCGGCGAACGGGCCGGCGCCGAAGGTGAAACCGAGCGCGGCGACGCCGCTGAAGACGGCATCGGCAATCAGGGCGCGGCGCAGGAACAAAGACGGGTAGATCATGGCAGTTCTCCTTCTCTTGGGGGTGGACTTCACAAGTTCAGACGATGAGGTCGTGGAGCCAGGCGCGCAGCCGGCGCGCCAGTGCGAATGGGCAGAGGGTCTTTGCAGCGCGGGTCTCGGCGGCCGCGACCTGGGCGTAGACATAGGCGCCGGTCGATACGACGAGCGGCTCGGGCATGTTGAGCGAGCGCGCCAGCAGCCGGGTCACAATGGCAAGGACCCATTCGGCGAGGACTGATGGTGACAGGGGGCTTTCCGGGGTCATTGGTCATCTCCTTTGTCCCGAAGATGATCCGGCCGCCGCCCCGTTTCGATTACCTCGCACGTAATGGAATGAGTGAAATTCGCATGGTAGGTTTTCCACCATGAACGCACATGCATCTGCGGCGAGAGCCGAGCGACCCATCCATATCGGCGAGCACCTGCGCGAATGGCGGCAGCGCCGTCATCTGAGCCAGCTCGACCTCGCCGGCGACGCCGAGATTTCCGCGCGGCATCTCAGCTTCGTGGAAACCGGCCGCTCGGCGCCGTCGCGCGAAATGGTCCTCAAACTGGCGGAGCGACTCGACGTGCCCCTGCGCGAACGCAACGTGCTCCTCGTCGCCGCCGGCTTCGCGCCGGCTTTCCCGCAACGCGCGCTGGACGATCCGGCGCTGCGGCAGGCGCGCGGGGCGATCGATCTCGTGCTGAAGGCGCATGAGCCGAACCCGGCCCTTGCCTACGATCGGCACTGGAATCTGGTGTCGGCCAACCGCATGCTGGCGCCGCTGCTGGAAGGCGTGCCGCCAAAACTGCTCAGCCCCCCGATCAACATCCTGCGGCTGGCGTTTCATCCCGAAGGGCTTGCGCCGCGTACCGCCAATCTGGGCGACTGGGCCGCGCATCTGCTTGAGCGCCTGCACCGTCAGTGCGAGGCGACCGCCGATCCCGAATTGATCAAGCTCTACGCCGATCTCAGGAGCTACCCGCTGCCGGCGCGCTCGGGGCCGGTCTCCGCGGACAACGTCGCGATCCCCTACAAGCTTCGGCACAAGGGTGATGTGCTGAGCTTCATCTCCACCACCATGGTGTTCGGCACGCCGGTCGACGTCACGCTGTCGGAGCTCGCGCTGGAGACATTCTTTCCCGCGGACGAATTGACCGCGCGAAGGCTGAAAGAGATGCAGCCGCGCGATTAGGGCGCGTTTACAGCGGGCAGGCCGCCTCGCATAATGCGGGCATGGATACGCGGTTTTCGAAACATGCCTCGCGCGAAAATCCCGTCGGCGATCTCCTGCGCGGCTGGCGCAATCGCCGCGCCATGAGCCAGGCCGATCTTGCCTTCGAGGCCGGCATCTCCATCAAGCATCTGAGCTTTGTCGAGACCGGCAAGGCCGTCGGCAGCCGGGACATTCTGCTGCAACTCGCCGGCGCGCTCGATTTGTCGTTGCGCGACCGTAATGCGTTGCTCGACGCCGGCGGATTTGCGCGGCAATATGGCGAGCGCGACCTCGCTGCCCCCGAAGTGGCCGACGCCAAGCGTGCGATCGATCTCCTGTTGAAACGTCATGAGCCGTTTCCCGCCATCGTCACCGACCGCCGCTGGAACGTGCTGCAGGCCAATGGCGCGGCGGCGCGGCTGATGACCATGCTGCTCGGCGAGGCGCGTATGCAGCGGCCGCTCAACCACATGCGGATGTTTCTCGCGCCGGACGAGTTGCGTCCCTATGTCGAGAACTGGCCGAAGGTCGCGGCAGCACTTCTGATGCGGGCGCGGCACGAAGCAATGGCCGCGCCGGTCGATCTGGCGCTGCAGTCGACCTGGCGCGAGTTGCTGAAGCTGCCGGACCTACCCGCTGCGCAATTCGACGAGCGCGAGACGCCGGGCGCGCTGTGCGAGGTGCGCCTGCGCAAGGGCGACATCGCCGTCGGCCTGATCGGCACCGTGCTGACTTTAGGTACGCCGCAAGACGTCACGCTGCAGGAACTGCGCGTGGAGATGTTCATGCCGGCGGATGATGCGTCGGAAGCAACGCTTGTCGGATTGGGTCGTTGAATTCAGAAGCTAGCGGACGGCCGCTCGACCGGGCGAGGGCGCACCGGGCTCGGCCGTTCCTGCCGGTGTCGAATGGATGGTCATGCAGGCTTCGCATTTGAAGACATGCACTGCGGCATAGATTCCAACGGCCGGCAGCTTGCCCAGGTAAAGCACATCCTTGCCGCAGGAATGGCAGGTGACGCCGGCTGAAATCGACTGGACCATGACGAGACGCTCTAACAGACACGAATCGACGTTGATCCGATCCCTTGGAGCAGAGCGACGGATCATGGCTATTCGCTGGCGAGCGGAGTCCGTTGAAATACGGACCTTGGCCGCAGATCGGTATTATTGCGGTGTCGTGCCCCCGTGGCTCAGGACGCCTGAGCCTGCGCCTCGCGCCGCTCGAATGACATTGCCTGCATCACTTCCGCGAACGGCCCGTCGCGGTCGCTCAGCGTTGCCGTCGTCAGTCCCGCACCGGCTGTGCCGACCCGCGTGCGCGAGCGGATCAATATCCATTCGCCCGCGGGCGGCCGGAAAAAATACAGGCTGATCTCGGGATTGATGAAGGTCCATTCGCGCATGTCGACGATCTGCGCGACGCCGCTGGAAAAGTCCGCGGCCTGGACCGCCTGCAGCAGCGGCGTGTTGGCCTCGCCCTCGACCATGGGCGCATCGAGCCGCATCCAGGCCGCCGCGGGACCCGGCTTTTCCAGCGCGCCCTCGATCAGCCGTACCGAGACGTTCTGGAAATATTTGCTCCAGCGCTGCGCGAAGCCGGGTGGCGGTGTGCCGCTCTCGGGCGGTGCGTCTTGGCCTGCGTACTTGCTGAAGGGGTCGGCCGGCGACTCGCTGCCTTGCGCGGTCAAGAGCGCGGTGCAGCGGCCGATCTCGGTGTCGCCATCCACGAGCCGCACCTGCAGCGTCTTGGCCTTGCGGCCGTCGCGCAGCATTTCGCTCGCCAGACCAAACGCGTGCAGGCCGGCGGGCCGCCAGAGATCGAAGGTGAGGCGGCGTACCGCAAAGCCGCTGCTCGTCGCCAGCCGCTCGACCTCGCGCGTCATCAGCGCGGTGGTGGCGCTGCCCTGCAGCATGCCCGGCGACCACGGTCCGCCGGCATGCTCGGTGGCGAGAAACAAGGGGCCTTCGGGCTTGAAAATGGCGGTCATGGGCGTCTCCGCTGGGCAATCGGTGGGCCGATTGCTACGGCGACCTCTCGAATCCCACAATAACCGCAGAGGTTATGTTGGGTGAGGCATGCTCCTATCGGCCTTGTCCGGCGTGCGGATCGGTCTATGTTCCGGGCTGCGTGACAGCCTTGGAGAAGCGCCATGAGCGACCTGAAACCCCTCAAGCTCGACATCGTTTCCGACGTGGTTTGCCCCTGGTGCTACATCGGCAAACACCGCATCGAGAGCGCGCTGGCGCTGGTGCCTGATGTGCCGGTCGAGGTGCGCTGGCGGCCGTTCTTCCTCAATTCATGGGTGCCGCGCGAGGGCATCAGCCGCGACGAATATCTCACCGCGAAATTCGGCTCGGTCGAGGCTTACAAGGGCATTGCCGGCCGCGTCGTGCAGGCCGCGAACGAGGAGGGGCTGAGCTATCGCCCCGAACTGGTCAAGCGGCAGCCCAACACCATCGACTGCCACCGTTTGATCCACTGGGCCGATCAGCAGGGCAAAGCGGCCGAGATGAAGCAGCGGCTGATGGAGCTTTATTTCCGCGACGGCGGCGATCTCACCGACACTGGCGTGCTGGTGCAGGCGGCATCAGATGTCGGCCTCGATGCCGAGGACGTGCGCAAGCGGCTTGCCACCGACGAGGACGTCGAGCTGATTTCTTCCTGGGCCCAGGAAGCCTCCGACAAGGGCATTTCCGGCGTGCCGACGTTTGTGTTCGCGCAGAAATACGCTGTGTCCGGTGCGCAAGCGCCCGAGCAACTCGCACGCGCGATCCGTCAGGTGTCGGCCGAGATCAACGCGCAGGCGGCGGAGTAGTCAGGGGCGAGAAGCAGCGTTGATTACGTCACTCAGTATTCCAAAAACTGTGTCGCCATGTTCTGAAAGGCTGGTTGCATCCGCCTGTTCCCTAAGCAGAAACGCCTGCCGAATTTCGACGTTGAGATCTCTGCTCTTTCGAAGACTGGCCATCAGCAAGGCGGCTGCTTGATCAAGCTGATCAAGATCGACATCACGCGCACTTTCCATACTCGACCCCCGATACGCTGAGGCAGAAGCTACCCTCCTTACAAATTGTGGTAATTTCCGATCCGCTGTGTGGCGAAATGGGAGTTAGAGAAGAAATCCGGTCGCCCGCGCAATCCGTCAGGGTCTCGGCCGAGATCAACGCGCAGGCGGCGGAGTAGAGCTCAGGCGTCCTTCAAATAATAGTTCGCCTTCTTGCCGAGCGCGATGCGGCGCAGCAGCTTGCGCATGGCCATCGAGTTGCGCAGCGGCTTGATCGTCAGCGTCACCGTCCGGTACATCGCCAGCTTCAGCGCATCCAGCATCGGCCGCTTGCCCGGCGCCTGCTGCGGCAGGCCGATGCCGCGCAGCCATGAATTGAAGAAGTGCAGATCGTTATTGCGGCGGACCTCGCGCGTCTTCCAGGTGATCGCCATCGAGATCGAAAAGGAGCCGGCGGTGCGCACCCAGTGCGGCCACTGATAGGGCACGTAACAGCCGTCGCCCGCGAACAGGTGAAACTCCGTCGCGCGCGGCGCAAAGCGTTCGTCGAATTTCAGGTTGCGGTGCCTGGTCATCGAGCGCTCGATCTCGTCGTCGTCGATCAGCGCGCGGTCGGTGTTGTCGTAGATGGTGAAAAACTTTTCGCCGTGGATGTGGACGAAGAAATTGTCCTCGCTGTCGAGGTGGAACGGCGTCGTCGAATTCGGCGAGGAGACGAACAGGAAACCTTCGACCTGTGTGAGGCCGGCATCGAGCAGGCTGTTGAAGCCGCGGGCGCGAGCGACCGAGAGCAGCGTGTCTTCCAGCACTTGCCGGTATTCCGGCGCGTTCTCCACCCGCTTGAGCACCATCCAGGCGCCGGCGGTCTCGATTTGCCTGACGATCTCGACCGGATCGAGATCGACGGAGGGGATCGCGTCCGGATCCTGGCTGATCGCGACCTTGCCGGAATTGTATTCGATGAGGTCGCGCGGCAGCTCGGCGGCCAGCTGCGCGATGCGCGGCAGCGAGAGCAGCGGATGGCCGGCCAGCTTGTGCCGGATCGCGAACGGTTTTTGCGGAAAGTCGCGGCGCAGCGAGTCGTTGGATGCCGTGATCACGGGCGCGACTGAAGTGGCCGTGTTCATGCGGATTTCTCCTGACGGCTTTCCCGGCGCTGCCGGAGCAGGCGAATGGCGCGGCGCGCGGGCTCGCGGATGGCCTGGCGCAACGTGAGTGCGGCGCGGATCAGCAGCACCACGGGGTCGTGGCGGCGCAGCGGAATCAGCACGTCGCCGATCGCAAGCCTTCCGCGCCAGATCGGATTGATCATGGGATGGTCGGGCGCCGCGGTGGAGTTGGCGAAGCGGATGGCGGGATCGGCGCAGAGATGCCGCGTCAGCTCGAGCGTGAGCTGCACGCCCGGCGAATATTTGGCAAAGCGCTCGTCGACGCCGAGCTTGAAGAAAAAGGCGCGATCGTCATGACGCAGCACGATGCCGGAAGCGATGGGAGTTTCGCCGGCAAAGAGTGAAATGATCTCGCACTGGCCTGCCGCGGCCAGTGCCATTGTCGCGCGGCGGATGAAGGCGGCATCGCCGTCGTCCTGCGCCAGCGCGGTGCCGCGTTTGGACTTCCAGCCGCTGGCTTCCAGCGCCAGGAACGTCTCGAGCGCGGCCGCGACGGTGTCAGGCGTGCGTGCGACGTCAAAGCGTACCGCGCCGTGCTCGGCGAGCCGGTTGCGCTGGCGGCGCAGCTCTTTCAGCTTCTTCGCGCCCAGTGCTTCCTGCAACAGCTCCTCGGCGTCGCGCGTGGCGTCAAGCGATGCCCGCAGATGCGACTGCAGCAGCTTTGGACAGAGGCCGTCGCGGCGCAGTTCCTCGCGGAACGCCCGCATGGCGGGGCCATCGAGCGCGACCGCGCGCAGCAGCAGCGCGTGCGCGCCGGCGGCGCGCGCCTGGCTCATCATTTCCAGCGCCGCGCTTTCCGCCTGTTCGCGATCGAGTTGCGGCGTGCACAGCGTGCCATAGGGTTCGGCGCTGACCAGCGCCGGCAGCGGAATTTTGTAGGCGCGCCACATCGAGATAACAGGCAGCAGGCCCGTCAGTCGCGCGTCGCGCCAGGCGCAGAGAGCGGAAGAATTGGTGCGGCCGCGCGCCGAGGCATCCAGCGCCAGCGCCCAGTCGGGCAGATAGTAGCCGTTCGGCTCGACGGCTCGCTCGGCAAGGTTGCGCCAGGCGTCGGCGTTCACGGTCGCGAGCGGCACAAGCCCGTGCGAGCCGGCGCGCGAAACCGTGGCATCCCGCATCGATGCGCGCTGAACCAAGACTGTGTCGGCGAGTTCGGCCACGTCCGCAAATCCCCGTGCGCGACCGGCGGACGTCGTTGCCCCCTTGTCGTCCGTCTTGTCAGCGCTATCGGGCCAAACTACCCACGAAAGCTGGAGAAACCCGCTGGTCCCAACCGCGAAATTGAGCGGTAATGTTAACCCGCCGTTTACCTTGCCGCTAAGCGCGCTAATGTCGGCGCGTCGATTTCGCGCGCGTGGAGGCCAAAATGACTGCGACTTCATTCACTCCGATCGCTTCCGCCGCCGGTGGCGCGCTGATCGGCCTCTCGGCGGTACTGCTGATGGCCCTGAAGGGGCGGATCGCCGGGGTCAGCGGCATCGCGTCGCGACTGCTGCCGCCCTACGAGGACGGCGAATTTGCCGGGCGGCTCGCCTTCCTGGCGGGCCTGATCGCGGCACCCATCCTGGTATGGCTCGCCACCGGGGGTTTGCCGGCGCAGACCATCGAGGCGGCAACGCCGGTGCTGGTTTTTGCCGGGCTTCTGGTTGGCTTCGGCTCGGTGTGGGGCAATGGCTGCACCTCCGGCCACGGCGTCTGCGGGCTGTCACGGCTCTCGGTGCGCTCGCTGGTCGCGACCGCCACCTTCATGGCCACAGCCATCGTCACCGTGTTTCTCGTCAGGCATTGGGGGTGATGATCATGGCTGTGCTGCTGCAATTCATCGTCGGTCTGATCTTTGGCCTCGGACTGATCGCGTCGGGGATGTCGAACCCGGCCAAGGTGCTCAACTTCCTCGATTTCGCGGCCATCCGCACCGGCACCTGGGATGCGAGCCTTGCCTTCGTCATGGCCGGCGCGATCGCGGTGACGTTTGTCGGCTTCAAGCTCGCACTCGCACAGCCGCAGCCGATCTTCGGCGAAAGTTTTCACCTGCCGACTAAAGAGGACATCGACGCGCGCGTGATTGCGGGACCGGCGATCTTCGGCGTCGGCTGGGGCCTTGCCGGATTTTGTCCGGGCCCCGCCATCACGGCGCTCGGCTTCGGCACCAAGGCGGCCGTGATCTTTGTCGTGGCGATGCTGGCGGGAATGTGGCTGGCGCGCTTCATCGCCAATCGTCCGTCGATGTCGGGAATTGTTACGCCGGCGGACCGTCTCGGAACCTGATCTGCATCAAGGAAGACTTGCCGAGATTGGTCTAGGCAGACGGGAAACAGAAAGGCCCGTCATGGACAAGAATTATTCGGAACTGACCCGGCGAATGTCCGCCAACCTGATGAAGCTGCGCAAGGACATCCCCGACACCTTGCAGGGCTTTTCTGCGATGGCGCAGGCTGCGACCCGCGATGGCGCACTCGACAAGAAGACCAAGGAGTTGATCGCGCTTGCGCTCGGCGTTGCCGCGCATTGCGACGGTTGCATCGGCTTTCACGCCCAGGCCCTCGTCAAGCTCGGGGCCTCGCGCCAGGAGGTCGAGGAAACGCTCGGCATGGCGGTCTATATGGGCGGCGGTCCCTCGCTGATGTATGCCGCCGACGCCATCGCTGCGTTCGAGCAGTTCGAGAAGGAGTTGAGCGCCGCCGCCTGAGGCCGCGCCCTAAGCAATTGCCTTTTCCGGCGCACGGCTTGCTGACAGGAACTGCTCTTCGAGGGCCGCGACCGGCATCGGCTTGCCGAAGAAATAGCCCTGGCCTTCCTCGCAGCCCATGGTGACGAGCAGATCGGCGGTGGCGCGGTTCTCGATGCCTTCGGCGATGACGGCGAGGCCGAGCTGCTTGCCGAGCCCGATCGTGGAGGAAATGATCGCCGCGTCGTCGGAATCGGTCAGCACGTCGCGCACGAAGGAGCGGTCGATCTTGAGACCGTCGAGCGGGAATTTCTTCAGATAGCTCAAGCTGGCAAAGCCGGTGCCGAAATCGTCGAACACAAGGCGCACGCCGAGCTTCTGGATGCGCAGGAAGATGTCGAGCACGCGCTGCTCGTCGGTGAGCAGGATGTCTTCGGTGACTTCCAGCTCGATCAGCTGCGGCGTGACGCCGGTTGCCGCGAGTACCTCCGCCACGCGCCTGGCGAGATCGCCGGACTGCAGCTGCGACGGCGACAGGTTGATGCCGACGCGCAGGGGATGACCCGCGAGCTCCCAGGCCCGTGCCTGCCGGCAGGCGGTCTGCAGCACCCAGTCGGCGATCCGGTCCGAGATGCCGGAGGTGTTGACGACGGACATGAAGTCGCCCGGCGGGAGCAGGCCGCGCACCGGATGATGCCAGCGGATCAGCGCCTCGGCGCCAACCAGCTTTTCGTTGCCGAGATGGACCTGCGGCTGGAAGAACAGTTCGAACTCGCCGCGCTCTGCGGCGTGCACGAGTTCGGTCTCCAGCGTGAGGCGCGCCTCCAGCTCCTGCCGGATCGAATTCTCGAACGCGACGTAGCCGCCGCGCTTGATGGCTTTCGCGCGGTAGAAGGCGATATGGCCGTTGCTGAGCAGTTCGTCCGCGGTGCGGCCGCCGGCGGGATATACCGCGGCGCCAATGGAAACCTTGACGCGGTGCGGCCGGCTCGCCGCCAGAACAGGCTCCTCGAAGGCGCGGCGGATGCGCTCGGCATAGCCCGCAACGTTTTCCGCGGTATCGGCGCAGCAGAAGGCGATGGCGAATTCGTCGCCGGACAGGCGTGCCACCAGCGCCGCCGGGCCGACATGCAGCCTCAGCCGCTCGGCGACCGCACGCAGCACCAGATCGCCATTGGCGTGACCGAGCGTGTCGTTGATCTGCTGGAAGCCGTCGAGACCGACGACCAGCAGCGCGACCTCGCCGCGCTCGGCCTCGGCGCGCGCGATCATGGCGGCGAGTTTTGCGTCGAGCGTGTAGCGGTTGGCCAGCCCCGTCAGCGTGTCGTATTCGGCGAGATAGCGGATCTTTTCCGCCTCGCGCCTTCGCACGGAAATGTCGCGCAGGACTGCGCCATATTGGTAGCCCTCGGTGCCCTGCCACCCGGAGAAGCTGGCTTCGACCGGGAATGTCTCGCCGGTGTTGCGGCGGCCATCGAATTCGATGACGGCGCCGGCCGTGCGCTGGGCGGCTTCGCGGATCGACACCGCCGGGCCGATTTCGCCGTTGGCGCAGATCGCCTCGAACGGCTTGCCGATCATCTCCTCGGCGCGATAACCGAAGATCGCGGTGGCTCCGGTGTTCCACACCGTGATCATGTAGTTGGAGTCGGTGCAGATCAGGCCGTCGCCGAGCGACATGGCGATGCGCTGGAAGCGGCTTTCGGCGATACGGCCGAGCAGGGCGCGGATGTCGATTTCGTCGAGTGCGACGGCCGCCAGATAAGCGACGATGGCGATCTGGAACAGTGCGGTGTCGAGCACGAGCGGGTAGTTGGATTGCAGCACGAAGGCGGCCGCCTCCATCGCAACCCCGGTGACGACGAGCGCGGCTGCGCGCGCGCCGGCAGAGGCGCGGCGCCAGGTCAGCATCATCGCCAGCGCCAGCAGCGCGAGGCCGGCGAAGGTCACCGCGCTCGAAGTCCAGTGCAGCACGCGACCCTGCAGGATCGATTCCGTCGCCAGCGCCTGCAGCACGGGCCCGGCGACAATGCCGGCATTCGGCGTCGAGAAGCGGTCGCCGAGCTCGAGCGCGGTGCCGCCGATGATGACCTTCTTGCCCTTGAGCCGTTTCAGCGTTGCCTCATCGCCGCGCAGCACGTCGATGAAGGAAACCCTCGGGATCGTGGCGGTGCGGATGCTGAAGTCGATCTGGAATGACGGGCTGGTGGCGTCGAAACGCCCGGCCAGCACCGCGCCCATCGAGGGCAGGAATTCGCTGTCGAGCTTCTGGCCGAAGGTATAGCGGCGCACCAGCCCGTCCGGCTCGACCGCGACATTGACCACCGAGGTCCAGGCCTGGTCGCGGAACTGCGGCAGCGGGCGATTGAAATAGGTCAGTCCGCCGGCGCCGGGCTGCTTGAAGGCCGGCAGCACGGTCGATCCGCCGGCGTGGCGCAGCGCCTCGACGAAGCGGTGGTCCGAGGCAGAATCGGAAGGTGTGGAGAAATCGACGTCGAAGGCGACGTCATTGATGCCGGCGCGGTCGAGCCGCTCCAGCAACTCGGCATGCAGCCGGCGCGGCCAGGGCCAGACACCGATCTGCTCGATCGAGGGCGCGTCGATTGCGATCACGACGACATCGCCGGTCGCCGCGCGCGACTGCCAGCCGAAGCGCAAATCGACCAGCACGTTGCGCAGCGCGCTTGGCCAGTGGGTCAGCAGCGCGATTGCGAGCACTGCCGCGACCAGGATGTGTGGCCGATAGTTCTTCATGTCCCCCGTCCCCCGCGCGGCAAGCTCAGTTCGCCGCGCGCCGTCAGCTAATGCTTGAGCTGGCCGTAATGGTTGCCGTTATTGCCGTTTCCGTTTCCGTTTCCGTTTCCATTCCCATTCCCATTCCCGTTGGCGTTGCCGTTGCCGTTGCCGCCGCCATTTCCGTTGCCGTTACCGTTATTGCCATTGCCGTTGCCGCCACCGTTGGCGCCGCCGACCACCGCGGCCGATCCGCCTGAGGAAGCGCCGCCGCTCGCGCCCGCCGCGCCGCCAGCGCTGCCGCCACTGCTGCTGCTGCCGGCATTGCCGCCGTTGCTTGCGACGCTCACACCGGAGGTGCTGCTGGAGGAGCCGGAATCGCCGGAGCCCCAGACCGTCGCGTTGTCACGGCTGGCGCTGCGCACGCCCTGGGCCGCGCCCGAATTGCGCGCCAGGCCGTGGGTGACGCGATGAACGTTCAGCCTCACATCGCCGAGCGCGGACGAAATCCTGACCACGCCGGGCCGCGGTCCGGCGGCATGGCGATGCTGCTGCACGGAAGCCGAGCCGGGCTTGTTCGGCGCCGACAGGCCGTTGCGCGGCACCGGCACGCGATCGACCGAGGAGGCGCGCGGCTGGCCGTTCTGGATCGGCTGCAAGCTGCCTGATCCGCCGAGCGAAAGGCCGGCATTGCCGTGCGCGAAAGCGGTGGCGTGCTGGCCGGGCATCACTTGCGCGATCTGGCCCGACTTGAAGTCGGCAACCTCGACCTGGCCGCGGACGACGTCGACGGTGGCGCCGGAGGCGCTCACGGTGACGCGGAACTGGGTGCCCTTGACGACGGCGGCGAGGTAGGGGGTCTCGACTTCGAAATGCTTGACGTTCTTCTTCTCGACTTCGAGCAGGATCGAGCCCGCCTGCTGCGTGATGGTGGTCGAAAGGCCATCCTTCTTTTCCGCGGGCAGACCGATCACCGAATTCGGCGCGATCAGGATGCTCTCTTCGCCGCGGACCAGGAGGACGCGGCCGTTGCGGCCGGTGCGGACGGTGTCGCCGGGCTTGAGCACTTCGTCCGTCCTCACGGACGCCTGCTGCACATCACCCGAGCCCATCCAGACTTCGCCGGAGGATTTTTTCACCGACCAGGCGCCGTCGTCGGCGGCGAATGCGGGTGACGCGACGGCAAGCGCAAATGCGGTCGCAAGAGCGCACGAAATTCCGAGAGCGTTACGCATGACAATTTCCCTCAGCTTGAGAATTCGAGCCTCAGGCTAGGAGGAAAGTTTCAAAATTGAATGAGCGGGAACTGCACTAAATACGCGAGTTCTTAACGATTCATTGACCATAAAAAACTATTAAAAATCATGGACCTAAGGATTCACGACCGTTGGGCTGGACGGTCTCCGTGGAACTACGGAGGTCTGTTCTCTTTTGTGCTCGGCCTGTTCGCTTTCATGGGTCCGGCAGCGGCGCAGCAGGCCGCTCAGCCCGGCGTCGATGTCCGCCAGCTCGAACGCCGTTTTGATGAGCAGGACTCCGCGCAGGCCCCCGGCGGCGGCCGCAACGTCGCGGTGCCCCGCGTTGCCAGATCCGAGGCGCAAGCGGATCCGACGCCGCTGTTCGTGCTGCGTAACGTTTTGTTAACCGGCGCGCAGGCGATGGCGCCCGCCCAGCTCGCAAGCGCCTGGCAGCCCTTCATCGGCAAGAAGGTGTCGCAAGCCGATCTTGCAAAGATCGCCACCGGCATCGGCGACATCTACCGTGCGGCCGGCTTTCATCTCAGTCGCGCCATCGTGCCGCCGCAGGACATCGCCGGTGCTTCCGTGCGCATCCAGATCATCGAAGGCGCCATCACCGACATCGAGCTGAAGGGCGAGGGCGCCGAGCAGTTCGGCGTCCGCGCGCTGCTGGGACCGGTCGTTGCCGAGCACCCGGCGCGCCTGGCGACGCTGGAGCGCCAGCTGATGCTGATCAACACGCGGCCGGGCGTGCGCATCACCGATACGCAGATCGAGGAGATCGGCAACGCCAGCGGACGCTTCCGCCTCGTGGTCTGCGTCAAGACCTGGCACGTCTATGTGTTCGCGGGCCTCGACAATCTCGGCTCATCCGCGGTCGGGCCGTGGCAGGGCTACGCGACCGCCGCCTACAATTCGATGATCACGCCGGGCGACACGCTCGCGGTCAATCTGTCGACCACGCCGGGCGATCCGCGCCAGCTCCGCTTTGCCCGGCTGTCGTACGACACTCCGATCGGCGTCGACGGGATTCGCATCGGCGCCTCCGGCCTCTACAGCGAAGTGTGGCCGGGCGACTGGCGGCGGCAATTTGCCGACAACACCAAGACCGAAGCATTCGAGCTGCGCGCCAGCTTCGTTCCGCTGCAGTCGCAGAGATCGACGCTGACGCTGACGATGGCGACGGGCTTTTCCAACGTGACCGAGCGCGACACCTTCGGCCCGATCTACTACGACGCCATCCGCACGGTCAGCCTGAACGCGG
Organism: uncultured Alphaproteobacteria bacterium; assembly: GCA_963726865.1. Lineage (GTDB taxonomy): Bacteria > Pseudomonadota > Alphaproteobacteria > Rhizobiales > Xanthobacteraceae > Bradyrhizobium. Next base: position 894,353 of record CAVSEE010000028.1, read on the forward strand.
ACTATCGGCTGCAGGACAATTTCGGCGGCACCAACTATCTCACCGTGAACTGGCGGCAGGGCCTCGACATTCTCGGCGCCTCCGACAAGAGCGATCCCTGGACGTCGGTGTGGGGCGCCTCGCCAAAATTCTCGGCGCTGAATTTCTGGTTCACGCGCTACCAGACCTTGAACGAAAACTTCTCGGTCAAGCTCGCTTCCGCCGGGCAGATCGCATCCGGGCCGATGTATCTGTCGCAGCAATTCTATCTCGGCGGTCTCGCCTTCGGCCGCGGTTACGGCGCCGCCGAGATCAGCGGCGACAACGGCATCGCCGGCTCGCTGGAATTTCGCTACGACCAGAAGCTCTCGTACAAATATCTGACCGGCTTCCAGCTCTATAGCTTCGTCGACAGTGGGCTGGTCTGGTGGGACGGCTGGTCTCCCTCCGACGGCACCGCGCTGACATCTGCCGGCGGCGGCGTGCGGCTGTTCCTTGGGCCCGACTTGCAGGCCGATCTCGGCGTCGCCGTGCCGCTCGGCTACCGCGCGCCGGACAACTGGTCGCGGCATCCGCGTTTCCTGTTCACGCTGTCGAACGCGCTGCGGCTCTGTCCCGAGCGCGCCGCGACGCGCTGCCTCTAGAAAGTGGTTTGCGCGGCACCCGCGAAAAAGGGCTGCAGATTTCTCCGCAGCCCTTGTTGCTTCTTAGGAATTACCAGCGGGGGCCGACACCGACACCAACCCCGACACCGCCGGGTCCAACGCCGATGCCGACGCTCGGACCATTATTGTAGTAGCCACCGTCGTAATATCCGCGGCGTTCGATGTAGCGTTCGCGCGGGGCATAGTTGTAGCTGTTGCCGTACTCCTGGACGACGACGCGCCGGCCGCCGCGGGTGCGATAGCAGTTTCCGCTCTGGTCGCAGACCAGGCGAACCTGCTGCACCAGCTCGGGGTTGGCGTATCCGTCCGACACGTAGATGTCGGAAGCCCTGGCGCTGCCGGCCGAGAGCGCAGCCGCGCCGGCCAGCAATGCAATTGCGAGTGTCTTCATCATCTCTCTCCTCCAGAAACTGAAATGCCCTCGGCACGGCAAGTGCCGGCGCGCGCATTGGTTCCGGCGGAAATCTCGAATCCGTGAAAGCTTTTGCGGAACCGAAGCGCTCCCGGCGGAACTAGATCGGCTCGTACGTCTCCGACGCGCAGTTGTCCTCGTCCTCGACGCGGCGGCGATCGACGATCTTGTTGCCGCTGATGGTGAGGCGGTACGTCTGCGTCCCGAGCGGCTTGCCGATCACGGAATTGAGGTCGGCCCTGACGCAGGCAGTCCAGTCGAGGCCCGCCGGTTCGCGGCGCGGGGTGGAGACTCGGATGCGCACCGGCTTCGAGGCTGAGGTGAACACCGCCTCCATGTTCTCGCGCATCAGGCGCTTGAGGTCGGGCGGCGGCTCCGGCGGCGCGGGATCGGGCGCCTTGGCGCGCATGAATTCCGGCAGCGGCGCGCGCACGTCGCCGAGGCCGCACGCCGACAGCGCCAGCGCCGCCCCCGCCGACAACATGACCTTTGTCACGACCTTTGTAATGGCCCGCCGCATCCCGCCCGCTTCGTCCCCCGCGGAAGCAACATTTAGGCGTCCTGCCGCCATTTTGCGCAACCCCCGCACGCCCCGACTGATCAACATTTGCTGAAAGCGGTACCAAACGGCCCGGGTCCGGGGTAATGGAGGTGATGGCGCGATCAGGGAGCACGGTGTCAGGGATATGCGGCTGACGAGGCATTTCGTGGGGCTGCTTGCGATCGGCGCGCTGATCGCAGTGCCGGCGCAGGCGATGGCGCAAGCCAAGCGGCCGAACCCGCAGGAAAAGAAGCAGGACAAGAAGCCCGAAGTCGACGAGCAGGCCTACAAGGCCGCGCTCGAGCGCATTCCCGAGCCCAAGGAGAAATACGATCCCTGGAGCGGCGCGCGCCCGAGCGAACCTGCCAAGAAGAAATAGCTCACAAACAATTGCGGCCAACGGCCGCACGGTTCCACGTTGAAACGACAGCGCTTTCGCGCGCATGCACGCGGGCGCGCTTGAACCTTTCCGTCGAGCGGCCTGACCAATGGTCAGCCAGTAATGCCGGGAGGTCTCCCATGTTTTGTCGCTCGCTGTTCAAAGTCGTCATTCCCGCCGCGCTGTTGCTATGCTCCGTGCCGGCATGGGCAGAGAACCGCATGGCGCTGGTGATCGGCCAGTCCGCCTACAAATCGGTTCCGGCGCTGCCCAATCCCGGCAATGACGCCAAGGCGGTGACGCAGCTCTCTGACCGAGTCCGGTTTCGAGGTTTCCTCCGCCGCGGATCTGACGCAGAACGAGATGCGCACCGCGGTCAGCGATTTCGCCGGCAAGGTCGCGGCCAAGGGGCCCGACACCGTCGCGCTGGTGTTCTATGCCGGCCACGGCATCCAGGTCGACGGCGAGAATTTCCTGATCCCGACCGACATCGATCCCAAGCGCGAAGCCGACATCCCGATGCAGGCGGTGCGGCTCAACGACATCCTCAACACGCTCGCCTCGGTGCCGAGCAAGATGCGCTTCCTGCTGCTCGACTCCTGCCGCAACAATCCGTTCCCCGAATTGAGCAAGAGCACCGGCAACGGCTTGGCCATCGTCGACGCCAAGGTCGGCGCGCCCGGCACCTTCCTGTCGTTCTCGACCTCGCCCGGCGCGGTCGCCGAGGACGGCAACGGCGTCAACAGCCCGTACACGACGGCGCTCCTGGAAGCGGCCAAGGTGTCGAACATCCCGATCGAGGAAACCTTCAAGCGCGTGCGCGTCGCCGTCAACAAGTCGACCGACGGCCGGCAGACGCCGTGGGATTCTTCCTCGCTGACCGAAGACTTCAAGTTCGCCGGTCCCGCGACGCCGGGCCCGAAACTCGCCGCCGCCAAGAAGACCGTGCAGGAATGGACGCGCGATCTGAAGGGCAAGCCGGTCGAGGCCGCCAACGAGATCATCGTCGCCGACGGCACCGACGAATCCTATGAGGCCTTCGCCGCGCTCTATCAGGGCACGACGCGCGGCCTGCAGGCCAAGGACTGGCTCGATCGCCATCGCCGCCTGGTGGCGTGGAACAAGGCCGTGCTGATCAACACGGCGTCCGGCTATCGCGAATTCCTCGCGCTCTACCCCGACAGCGATCTCACCATCACCGCGCGCAAGCTCTCGGAGCGGCTGCGCTTCAGGCCGGAATTCGTCGCCACGGTGGCAACTCCGGTGCAGAACGCCTCGCTCAACACCTGTCCGTGCGGCCCGCAGCCGGCGCCGCAACTGCAGCCGCAGCAGAAGAAGGTCGACGTCACGCCTTCCAAGAAGGTCGACACCGATCCGCCCAAGCGCGCCAGCAAGCCGAGGCCGGTGCGCGAAGTCGACGAGGAGGTCGTGGTGGTTCGCCGTCCGCCGCCGGCCGTGGTGTACGAGCGGCAAGGTCCTCCGGTATCGATCGGCATCGGCATCGGTGGTGGCGGCTATGGCGGCGGAGGCTATGGCGGCGGCGGTTACGGCGGCGGTGGCGGCTACGGCAACCAGCCCCGCGGGCGCGGCGGTTACTAAGTCTCGCTAGAGCATGATCCGGAAATGTGGAGCGGTCGAGAAGATCATGCTCAAACAGAGCTAAAGCGCGATGACGATTATCCCAATCGCGCTTTAGCAGAACGCCATGCCGACGCGCCGCTCGTGACGCCATACCGGGCGGCAGCGGCGCGCGAAGCGGTCGCGCTCGATCAGCAGCGTGAAGGTCGCCGGCAGGTCGACGGCCTGCGCAAAATCGACGGCCGCGCCTGATGACGACATGTTGCGCACGGTGCAGGGAAGGCTGCCGCCTTCGACGGCAACCGTCCCGCCCTTGAGCACTTTGAAGCGCGGCGCCGCGCGTTTCTCGATCATCGTCATATCCTGACGATAAGCCTGCCGAATTACGAACGATTGAATCCAATATTGACCCGGCGGACCTGCCCGTTCAGCTTTCATTTACAATGATTGCCCGGAGATCGTGCTGGTGAAGCCTGCGGGAGTCTGCTTGTTGCTTGGCGTTGGATTGCGAGCTTCTCGCGTGAGGGAGATAGTGATGAAGACCGTTGGATCGATCCTGTTTGCCGCCGCAATGATGTTTTCCGCGGCGCCCGCGAACGCCGTCGTGCTCGATCTCTCCACCATGAGCTGCAAGCAGTTCCTCGAGAGCGGCGACGACGCCATCAAGATGGTGCTGACCTGGATGGACGGCTGGTACAAGGGCGATTCCGACGAGGCGATCATCGACACCGATGTGTTCGTCGAGAACGCCAGGAAGTTCGGCGCCTATTGCGGGAAGAACCCGACCGTCAGCATCGTCAACGCCGCCGAGGCCGTCCTCGGCAAGTAAGTTCAACCGATTATCGCGAACGCACTCGACACCATCGCGACCGGCTTGTTGTCGGCTGCGCTGGAGAGCGTGACGCGGCCAAAGCTCATGGTGCGGCCGAGGCGGACGACGCGGGCGTCCGCCAGCAGGTCGGAGCCCGACGCCGCGCGCATGAAATGCGTGGTCTGGTCCACCGTGGTCATCATCCGGGCGCCGCGGTTGGCGGCGAAATTGGCGACCACCATCGCGGTGTCGGCAAAGGCCATCATCGCCTGACCGGAGACGACGCCGCCGCTGCGGCAGATCCGTTCCGAGAACGGCATGCGCAGGACCGCGCCGGGCTGCCAGTCCGCGCTGGCCTGCCGGGGAAACGAAATCGAATTGCTCGACCGACAGATGCAGATCCATGCACCCAGGGCGGAAAGACCTCGCCCAGGAAGCGCCGTGCGTCCGCGATGCCGAATTCGGCCCCTTGCTGTTGCTGCATGTTTCCTCGCCGGAATGTGACCTTCATTGTAGGGGCGGGGAGGCGGAAAGGAACAGAGGTGCTGCTTGAAAAGGCAGCCGCGTGAGGCCGTATCTTGGGCCCGAGAGAGGCAAGGGAGACCCCGATGAGGATTTTTGGCGCTGTTTTGGCCGCAGCGACCCTGGCGCTGCTGGCGGGCCCCGCGGCTGCGCAGACACCCAACGTCAACCTGGTGCCGGAAATGCGGTCCAAGACGCCGGAGGAGAAGGAGCAGGACGCCATCAAGGACAAGGCCTACCGGGAATCGCTGAAGAAGATCCCGGACGCCAAGGCCTCGAACGATCCCTGGGGCAGCGTGCGCGAGGCGCCGAAGACCGCCGCGCCGGTCAAGGCGAAGACCAAGACCGGCAGCACCCAAAACTGATGCCAAAGGACTGATAAGAAACTGATGCAGGGGGCGCTGTCGCACCCCATATTCAGACTGTCGTTATCTGTTGGAGTTGTTCGGCATGGCGTTCCGCCCGCGCGATCTTGCAAGCCGGATAGCAAGCCGCCGGCAGCACGAGAAAGGGCGCCGCCAGCACGAGAAAGGCCGCCGGCAGCGCGAGGACGGCTTCGTGCGCGAAACCTTCACGCTGCCGCGCGAGGCGGCGCGCAGCCGCGCCCGCGATTTCCTCACCCGCTATCCCAAGGCAGCCTATATGAGCTCGGTGGAGCACTGGCGTGAACTGCCCGATGGCGCCATCGAGTTCACCATGCGCCGGCTTTCGAGCGCGGACTAAGGGCGTGTACTCATAAAATGTGCGGTCCGCTGTGGGGAGTAAAGCAGACATGCGCTGGTCTCTCCGGAATGTCGGCTTTGACCCAAATGAGACATGCGGCGCACCGTCCATTCGATCACCCTTATCGGCGATCCGCTGAAATTGCATGGGCGGCGATCCGGGATCTTGCGTCGCGTGAGCTGAGGTCAATGAGTATCCGCTATCCAACGCCTTGGATGATAATCCCTGTCCCATCGCAGCGTTCGCAAGCACTCTCTTTGCGCGTCACCTTGTCTACTAGCTTGCCGGTTCCTGCGCACTCCGGACAGAGATCCTCGGCGGTACCAGGCGTTCCGGGTTCCGGATCATCATCAGGGGTGTGCGGCCTAAGTGGATTAGACTTCATGGTCGGCATCCTCCCGCGTTTTGGTATAGCTTAAGGCTGAATGCCCGTTGCCCGACGTAACGCCGACCCGCTCGGCCAAAGACACCAGTTCGGGCAGTGATCGGACCTGCATTTTTTCCATCATCCGGTGTCGGTGGGCCTTGACCGTGCGCTCCGTGCAACCCAACGATCTGGCGGCATGCTTGTTGGTCGCGCCGCGAATGACAAGTTCGAAGACTTCCCGCTCGCGCTGCGTCAATGTTGCGATACGAGAGCGAACGGTGTTCAGCGCGCCCTTTAGGCCACGCGTCGCATCGTGATGGGCAATGGCCCGCCCGACTGCTCGAAGAAGCTGGTCCGATGAAACGGGCATGTGTAGAAAATTCACCGCACCCGCCTTGATAGCTCGCACTACGGTTGGAACATCGAAAAAGCGAGCGAGGAATATGACAGGCAGCGCCGAGCTGAGAGTGCTCAGACACGGACCGCACAATCCTGCCATCCTGACCTCGAGGAGGATGCAGCCACGCACACTTTCGTTCGGCAAATGATCCAGGAGATGCTCAGCCGAAGGATAGCTCGCGACTTCGTAGCCTGCTTGCTCTAGAAGATATCTCGTCGCTGTCTGAAACGACGCATCGTCGCTGACAACATGCACGACCCGGAGCATAGGTCTCTCCTAAGAAGCAACTCTTAGCGCGAAGAATGGCCGCGTGTTTGATTTCGATCAAATTTGGGGAATTCGGCGTTGATCGTGCCGCCTCGGAATTTGGGCTGCCCACTTCCGTGGATGGCACAAAGCGGACGCGTTGAACGGCAGTCCGAATGTCCGCTTCCAAGGGTAGAGCGGGCATCGCCAAGCCCATGGGCGTCCGGCATTTATGAGTACACGCCCTAGGTCGGCGTTGGTGTTGTAAAACGCTCACGCCGCGCGGCGGCGAGTCAATTTCAATTCGCGATCGATCTTGAGTTTCACCCGGCGGATCGCCAGCAGCTCCAGCCTGGCTTCGGTGCGGCCGGTCTTGACCTCGCCGTCGACGGAAAACCGCCAGCGCCAGATTCCCGATACTTCCGTCGCCACCACCGAAAATTCGATTCCCTTGTGCGTCATGCGTTTCTCCGTTGATACTCGCTTAGGTAGTATCCTTGGGAAACGCAACATCTACTTTGGAGGGGCCGCATGCGAAACCGGAATGGCCGGCGCGCTGTTCGACGCGCCTATTCCACGTCGGGCGCCACGGGGCTTTTGTCGTCGGCCGACTGCCGCGGATGCTCGGTCGCAGCGTTCAGATCCGCCGCTTTCTGAACCAGCACGGCCGCCAGTTCCGGGTTGGAGGTTGCCTTGGCGAATTTGAGAAGCGACGCCGCCTGACGCGTGAAGTAGAGCCGACCCAACACGATATTCCCCGCAGATAGAACTCCGTCGTCAGAAGAAGCGGGAACAGCATCTTCCGTTCCGTTGGAACTGTATGAAATTGCACACAGCCGAAAAGTTCCGCTCGCTTGCCGGCGATTGGAACTTTTTTCGGCGCCGCCGCGCCCCATAGACCGCGAGGCGCAGGCGTCAGTTCGGCCGGGCGGCGTGCTTCCTGAAGGTCGCCGTCGTCCGGCGCACCGCGACAGTATCCTGGCCCGCCTCGATCAGCCCGAAGCCGCAGGCCTCGAAGGTGGCGGCGAGTTCGGCGGCGTGGCCCGGTTCCATGCTTTCGGTCTCGTAGATCACCAGCCGCGTCGCAAGCTTCGCAAAATCGAACTGCGACAGGATCAGGTGATCGAAACCCTCCGCATCCACCACCAGCATGTCGGGGTCGCGGTGCAGCGTGCGCGTCAGCAGATCCTTGACCGTAATGCACTCGACGCGGTTGCTGCGGATGTGCGACTGGATGTCGTCGATCTGGTCGCCGAACTTCTCGATCTGCACCCGTGACAGCGTGCCGACGCCGCGCGCCCAGCCGGGAAGGCGCGCCGCTTTCGCAGTCCAGCGTGTACATGGTCATGGCGCCCGCTTCCGCCGAGATCGCATAGGGCAGGAAGCGCATGTCGGCAAAGCCGCGATAGGTGTTTTGCAGGTCGCGGAAATAATTCGGCTGCGGCTCGACGAAGCTGCCGCTCAGCCGGTGGCGGTAGATCGCAAGGTTGAGCGGATCGCTCATGTAGCCGTCATTGGCGCCGATCTGCAGAAAGCTCTTCGCGCCGTCGAGCGTCACGAGGTCGTCGACCAGCACCTCGACCGGGCGGCGGCGGTAGCGGCCGAGGCTGAAGGCGAGCTTGCGGATGTTCGACTTCTGGCGGGCGGAAAGGCTTTTGGCCGCGAGCGATCTCAGCATGTGTATCCCTTTGGGCCACGGCTCTGACAAGGCCGGGCCAAATGCGTGCCGGCCTGGAACAGGAGAGGCCGAGTCAAAGGGAGAATTGCGAAGGGCGTGCCAACGCGGCAGGCGCGGTGCGTGCCGCTAACCATGATCGTCAACGGTTTGGACGAGGAGATCACTCCTCGCCGAGCAGCTTGCCGCTCTCGCGATGGATGAAATGCGCCGCCGTGCACGCCGGGCAGGAGACGGACTTGTAGGCGTCCTGGCATTTGCGCAGCTCAACCTCGTCCAGCCAATGCTGCACGTTCATGCCGGTGCGCGGACATTTGAAGATGATATGGCGGCCCATGCGGACAAGTTTCGCAAGCCGCGCGCGGCGCGAAACTAGGGATGATTACGTAGGTCGCCGGTGCCAGTTCCCGGTCAGCGCTCCGAGCGCATATAGGGGCTGCGCCCGCTGACCGCCTTGAGGTCCGGATCGGCGTCGAGCTGCTGCACCACCATCAGCCCCGATGCGCTGTGTTGTGCACTGTGTTTGGGCGGGTTGCCGAAAAAGCCCCACATCGTGACCCCGGTGAGGACGATTCCGCCGGCAACCAGCAACAGATCCTGTCTCATGCATCCTCCGTCCGCCCCGGAAGAAGCAGGAAGGATGCCAGACGGGTTTGACGAAATGATGTTTGCCGTGCGGTTCCACGGCAACGGCCTGGGCAGATCGTGCCCCCGGGAGCGCGAAGGTGGGTTCAGAATGAAAGAGGCCGCCAAACTGGGGCGGCCTTTTCCAGATCATCTGTCGTGATGCTTCAGATCACTTGTCGTAATGCGTGATTTCCCGCACGCCGTTGACGTCTTCGACCTTGAGCGTGACCTGATCGCCGACCTTGAGAACGTCGAAGGACGGGTCATGCTTCAGTAGAAACTGCTCGGTTGCAGCGCCGGCGGTGCCCACCGTTGCTCCCGGCGCCCCGCGTTGAAGCGTGACCTGGTGGGTGGCTTTATCCAGCTTGGTGATCTTGCCTTGAATTTGCTCGGCCCATGCTCCTGAACTGATGAGCGTGAGGACAGCCGCCGCGGCAATAGACTTTGCAATTCTCATGGGAGCCTCCCCGATTGTGTGAACGATCCATAACAAGCGGGAAGATGCCAAGCGGTTCCAGAAGGATCGGACAGTGCCAAAGGAACAGGCTGCCGGTTGAGGCAGCCTTGCTCCCCTATTCGGGCGGTCGCAGCTCGGGGGATCGCAGCCACTCGCTCATGTGTGACCCGGTTTCGCACTGGCGGGCTTTGCGAAGAAGTGCTTCGCGGACGGTGCCGGGTGGAAGCACCCTGGCTTCCTCTCTCAGGCGCTTCGCTTCTTCGGAAAGACGTTCTTCAAGGGACAGGGCTTGCTTGATACGGCGACGCTGCATGACAATCTCCCCTCGCGCTTGCGGGTCCTACCCCCGCATGGTTCAGCACTTGGCGATCCTAATATGCGCTCGGGCGGTCGTCTGTTCCCTGGTGAACACAAATCAAATTAGGCCTCTGTTCACTTCAAAGCAGGCCACGGGGCTCGGAAGCAGGCCAGCGCCCCATTTCGGGTGCTGTCCAAATTAGGACACCCGTGCTGGCAGATTAGAAAGAGGCCGCAAACTGAGGCGGCCTCTTTACGTGAACTAGCGTTTGCAGGCCGGAACGTTCCGCTGACACCACGCTTGGGGATTCTTATAGCCATACCCAAGGCTGCACGTCACGCAGGCGGCTACTGAGCCTTGAAGGGCACAGCATGCACTTCCGTACGGCTCACAGATTTTGCAAATCTTGCCTTGGGCCGAGGCGCTGCCGATTGCGCCAAGGCTTAGGAATGCAGTCGCAACTAATATCAGAAATATCTTCATTCCCACTCTCCCAGGTTGAAACGCAGGACGGCTAGCGGAACCGGGCATCGCGGAATCGTGCGTTCTTAACGATCGATTTAGGACACTCCTAAAATCAGCTTAGGCCACTAGGCGGTTAAAACAGGCCAGCGCCCCATTTCGGAAAAGAACATATTGCGAACAGAGAACAAACGTGGTACAAACCTGCCACAACCAAAAGTTCTCGATTCTCCGCTGTTTGTCCCGCCCGAATCCGTCATAAGGAGCCACCCTATGTCCGTTCCCGCCCTGCGTATTGTCGAAGGTTCTTCCATGGATAAGTCGAAGGCGCTGTCCGCTGCGCTCTCCCAGATCGAGCGGCAGTTCGGCAAGGGCTCGGTGATGAAGCTCGGCAAGAACGATCGCTCGATGGATATCGAGACGATCTCTTCCGGCTCGCTGGGACTGGATATCGCGCTCGGCGTCGGCGGCCTGCCGAGGGGGCGCGTCGTCGAGATTTACGGGCCGGAATCCTCGGGCAAAACCACGCTGGCGCTGCACACGGTGGCGGAGGGCCAGAAGAAGGGCGGCATCTGCGCCTTCATCGACGCCGAGCACGCGCTCGACCCCGTCTATGCCCGCAAGCTCGGCGTCAATATCGACGAGCTCCTGATCTCCCAGCCCGACACCGGCGAGCAGGCGCTGGAAATCTGCGACACGCTGGTGCGCTCCGGCGCGGTCGACGTGCTGGTGGTGGACTCGGTGGCCGCGCTGGTGCCGAAGGCCGAGCTCGAGGGCGAGATGGGCGATTCGCTGCCGGGCTTGCAGGCGAGGTTGATGAGCCAGGCGCTGCGCAAGCTGACCGCCTCGATCAACAAGTCCAACACCATGGTGATCTTCATCAACCAGATCCGCATGAAGATCGGCGTGATGTACGGCTCGCCGGAAACCACCACCGGCGGCAATGCGCTGAAATTCTACGCCTCCGTCCGCCTCGATATCCGCCGCATCGGCGCCATCAAGGAGCGCGACGAGGTGGTCGGCAACACCACCCGCGTCAAGGTGGTCAAGAACAAGCTGGCGCCGCCCTTCAAGCAGGTCGAATTCGACATCATGTATGGCGAGGGCGTCTCCAAGATGGGCGAGATCCTCGACCTCGGCGTCAAGGCCGGCGTGGTGGAAAAATCCGGCGCCTGGTTCTCCTATGACAGCCAGCGCCTCGGCCAGGGCCGCGAGAACGCCAAAGCCTTTCTCAAGGCCAACCCCGACATGTCCGGCAAGATCGAGACCGCGATCCGCCAGAACTCCGGCCTGATCGCCGAGCAGATTTTGGCCGGCGAGCGCGAACCCGACGCCGACGGCGAGGAGCCGGCGGAGGAGTGAGGACTTTTATTTGATATGACGGCAAGCGGGCGCCGAAGACGTTGAGTTGCCGACGTCTTGGGCGCCCGTTTTGTTTTTGTTTTGTGTATGGGGTGAACGATGAAGCCCTTGGTTTTGACCAGTTCACCGCTCCCCCAGGGCATGCGGGACGGTTTCGCCGATCTCGAAATCTATCCGGGTTTATTCAATTTTATATGGGGGACGCCGCCGCCGTTGCATGAACTCGCAGCCTATCTCGGCCCGCGCGGCGCTGAACCTAATAGCGGTATGCATTGGTCAGGTTGGGGCAGCTGGGAGCGGAGCGAAAACAAGAAGCACCGTAAACTTGGCCTGGCCGAGTTCTTCCGGCATTGCGAAACTGTCGAACTATGGTTCGACATGCGGCCAGAGGCTCAACTGAAACTGATTTGGCTGCTCGACCACTTCAGAACTTATCCGGAAACTATTTCCAAGCTCAAACTGCGACTTCTTGATCTGGAGATGATCGGGATCGCTCAGGACGCGATTGGCGATTGGCGACCGCCGATCGTAGAGGTGACCGAACGGGAAATGGCGACGGCAAGTGCGGCATGGCAGGCATATCGGGCGCCGACGCCAGAGCCTTGTGTCGATCTGCTCAAAACTGATTTGAGTGCGTTGCCACTACTCGGGCCGGCCCTGCTCGATCTACTCGCAGAGCTGCCCTCGGCATCAACCGGTCTCGGCGCCAGCGAAATGAGAATGCTGGAAATGATCGGGAGAGGATATTCGCTTACCAACGATCTCTTCTACCGTCGCGACGTCCGTCAGACGCGCGTGTTCGGCGAATTCGAGTACGGCTACCTGCTTGACGGGCTCGCGTTCGGCCCGACGCCCGCGGTTGCGGGCCTTGACGAGGAACTGCGCACGTTGAGTCGGGAAAACTTCCGGGATCGGGGGAGGGCCTACAAGCGCAGCCGCCTCTCGCTCACCGACTTCGGCAAGGCGGTCGTCGCCCACAAGGAAGACTTTTCCCGCCACAACCCGATCGACCGCTGGTGGGGTGGTACGCATTTGACCAACGACAACCTCTGGCGCTGGAATCCGGCGCTGGTGAAGCCGTAAGCCGGAGCCGCGTTCGCCCGACTCGCTCGATGAATTTACTCCGCAGCCTCCGCGTAATCCGCTACCGGCGGGCACGAGCACACCAGATTGCGATCGCCATAGACGTTGTCGACACGGCCGACCGGGCTCCAGTACTTGTCCGTGCGCGAAGACCCCGCCGGGAAACATCCCTCGATCCGGCTGTACGCCCGGTTCCACGCGTCGTCCGCGATGTCATGCACCGTGTGCGGCGCATGGCGCAGCGGCGAGGCCTCGACCTTCCAGCGGCCGGACTCGATCTCGGCGATCTCCAGCCGGATCGCGATCATGGCGTCGCAAAAACGGTCGATCTCGTGCTTCGATTCCGACTCGGTCGGCTCGATCATCAGCGTGCCCGGCACCGGAAAGCTCATGGTCGGCGCGTGGAAGCCGAAATCGATCAGGCGCTTGGCGATGTCGTCGACGGTGACGCCGCTGGTCGCCTTGAGGGGACGCGGATCGATGATGCATTCATGCGCCACGCGGCCGCGCGCATTGCGGTAGAGCACCGGGAAATGCGGCTGCAGCCTTGCTGCGATGTAGTTGGCGTTGAGGATCGCAATCTCGGTGGCGCGCTTCAGGCCCTCGCCGCCCATCATCAGGATGTAGATGTAGGAGATCGTCAGAATCGACGCCGAGCCGAACGGCGCGGCCGACACCGGCCCGACCGGATGCGGCGAGCCGCCGTCGGTCGCCGGGTGGCCGGGAAGATACGGCGCGAGATGCTTTTTGACGCCGATCGGCCCCATGCCCGGGCCGCCGCCGCCATGCGGGATGCAGAACGTCTTGTGCAGGTTGAGATGGCTGACATCGGCGCCGTAATCGCCGGGCCGCGACAGCCCGACCTGCGCATTGAGGTTGGCGCCGTCGAGATAGACCTGGCCGCCATGCGCATGCACGATGTCGCAGATGTCGCGGATGTGCTCCTCGAACACGCCATGCGTCGAGGGATAGGTGATCATCACGGCCGCGAGATTTTTCGAATGCTTTTCCGCCTTGGCGCGCAGATCGTTGACGTCGACGTCGCCGCGCGCATCGCAGGCGACCACCACCACGTCCATGCCGACCATCGCGGCGGAGGCCGGATTGGTGCCGTGCGCGGAGGAGGGGATCAGGCAGATCCTGCGATGGCTCTCGCCGCGCGCGGCGTGATAGGCGCGGATCGCGAGCAAGCCCGGCATATTCGCCCTGCGCGCCGGAATTCGGCTGCAGCGACACCGCGTCATAGCCGGTGATGTCGGCCAGCCATTTTTCCAGCCGCGCAAACAGCGCGTGATAGCCCTTGGCCTGATCCGCAGGCGCAAAAGGATGCAGGCTGCCGAATTCCGGCCAGGTCAGCGGGATCATCTCGGTGGTCGCGTTCAGCTTCATGGTGCAGGAGCCGAGCGGGATCATCGCGCGGTCGAGCGCGAGGTCGCGGTCGCTGAGCTTGCGCATGTAGCGCAAGAGCTCGGTTTCCGAACGATGCGCATGGAATACGGGATGGGTGAGGAAGGCGGTCGTGCGCTGCAACGCCGCCGGCAAAGTGTCGCTGGCATGCGCCTCGACCTCGGCATAGGACAACTTGCCGCCGAACGCGCGCCACACCGCCTCGACGATCCCGGGCGTGGTCGTCTCGTCCACGGCGATGCCGAGCGTGCCGTTGCCGAGGCGCAGGTTGATCTTTTCGGAAGCCGCGCGGGCGGCGATCTCGCTCTGCTTGCCGCCGGCTTCCACCGTCAGCGTGTCGAAGAAGTTTTCATGCTTCGGCGCAAAGCCGAGCTTGCGCAATCCCGCCGCCAGCACCGCGGCGCGGCGGTGCACGCCGCGCGCAATATGGGTCAGCCCCTCGGGGCCGTGATAGACCGCATACATCGAGGCGATCACGGCGAGCAGCACCTGCGCGGTGCAGATGTTGGAGGTCGCCTTCTCGCGGCGGATGTGCTGCTCGCGGGTCTGCAAGCGCGAGGCGATAGGCCGGCGCCCCGCGCGAATCCACGGAGAGGCCGACGATGCGGCCGGGCAGCGAGCGCTTCAGCGCATCGCGCACCGCCATATAGGCCGCATGCGGCCCGCCATAGCCCATCGGCACGCCAAAGCGCTGCGCCGAACCGATCGCGATGTCGGCGCCGAGCTCGCCGGGCGAGGCCAGCAATGTCAGCGCCAGCGGATCGGCGGCGACCACCGCCAGCGCGCCCTTGTTGTGCAGCGTCTCGACCGCCTTGCGCAGGTCGCGCACCACGCCCGACGTGCCCGGATACTGCAGCAGGCCGCCGAACACCTCGGCCTTGTCGAGATCGGTGGCGGGATCGCCGACGATCGAGAGTTCCAGCCGAGCGGCTCGGCACGGGTGCGCAGCACGGCCAGCGTCTGCGGATGCACCTCGGCATCGACAAAGAAGGCCTTCGACTTGGCCTGCGCGGCGCGCTCGGCCAGCGCCATCGCTTCCGCGGCGGCGGTCGCTTCATCGAGCAGCGAGGCGTTGGCGACGTCGAGCCCGGTGAGGTCGCAGATCATGGTCTGGAAGTTGAACAGCGCCTCCAGCCGGCCCTGGCTGATCTCGGGCTGATAGGGCGTGTAGGCCGTGTACCAGGCCGGGCTCTCCAGGATGTTGCGCTGGATCACCGCGGGCAGGATGGTGCCGGAATAGCCTTGGCCGATCAGCGAGGTGAACACCGCGTTCTGCGCGGCGAGTTCCGTCATGTGCGCCAGCGCCTCGGTCTCGCTCAGCGCGCGGCCGAAATCGAGCGGCGCCTTCTCGCCGGATCGCGGCCGGCAGCGTCTCGTCGATCAGCGCGGTCAGGCTTTTGGCGCCGACCGTCTCCAGCATCGCGTCGACGTCGCGCGGCGAGGGGCCGATGTGCCGGCGCACGAAAGTGGTGGCGGCTTCGTTCGTGCTACTTTGCATGGGGTTGTTCTCTCGATTCACTGTTCAGGCCGTGTGCTTGGCGTAGGCGGCTTCGTCCATCAGCCCGCCGAGCTCGCTCTTGTTGGCGATCTTCAGCTTGAAGAACCACGCCTTGCCGCCGGCGTCGGAATTGACCAGCGCGGGCTCCGCGGCCAGCGCGTCGTTCACTTCGAGCACTTCGCCGGAGATCGGTGCATAGACATCGGAGGCGGCCTTGACGGACTCGACGACGGCGGCGGCTTCCGCCTTCGCCAGGGTGCGGCCGACCTTGGGCAATTCGACGAACACGACGTCGCCGAGCTGCGACTGCGCATAGTCGGTGATCCCGATCGTGGCGACGTCGCCCTCGATGCGGAGCCATTCGTGGTCGGACGTGTACAGCGTCGTCATGAAATTTCCTCAGCGTTTGTAGGTGTTGGGAACGAAGGGCGTGGCCGAAACCTTCAGCGGCAGGCGCTGTCCGCGCACTTCGGCGAAAACGGTGGTGCCGGCGGCGGCAAGCGAGGCGGGCACATAGCCCATCGCAACCGGCGCATTGAGGCTCGGCCCGAAGCCGCCGGAGGTGACCTTGCCGATCGGGTCGGCGCGACGTGCTATCTGCAAACAGCACCGCGCCTTCGCGCACCGGCGCGCGGCCTTCGGCCTTCAGGCCGACGCGGCGGCGCGAAGCGCCTTTGTCGAGCTGCGCGAGAATTTTTGCCGCGCCCGGAAAACCGCCGGCGCGCGCGCCGCCATTGCGGCGGCTCTTCTGCACCGACCATTCCAGCGCGGCTTCCACCGGCGTGGTCGTGGTGTCGATGTCGTGACCGTAGAGGCAAAGCCCGGCCTCGAGCCGCAGGCTGTCGCGCGCGCCGAGCCCGATCGGCAGCACATCGGGATTTTCGAGAAGCCTTGTCACCAGCGCTTCGGCATCGGCAGCCGGCACCGAAATCTCGAAACCGTCCTCGCCGGTGTAGCCGGAGCGCGACACGAAGCAGTCGAAGCCGCCGACGCGGCGCGGGCCGGAATCCATGAACTTCATGGCCGACGACGTCTGCGCCCAGTTTCGCCAGCGCGCCTTCCGCCTTCGGTCCCTGCAGCGCGATCAGCGCGCGGTCCGCCAGCGAATCGATGATGCAGCTGTCGGACAAGATGCGCCCGCAGATGCGCCTCGTCCTCGGCCTTGCAGGCCGCGTTGACCACCAGGAACAGATGGTCGCCGAAATTCGCGACCATGAGGTCGTCGAGCAGGCCGCCATCGCTCATTGGTGAACTGGGCGTAGCGCTGCCGTCCCGGCGCAACCGCAACGATGTCCTGCGGCACCAGCCGCTCCAGCGCGAGTGCTGCGTCCTCGACCCGGCCGGATTTCGGCCGCAGCGCGATCTGGCCCATATGGGAGACGTCGAACAGGCCGGCGGCGGCGCGGGTGTGCAGATGTTCCTTCAGGACGCCGGCCGGATATTGCACCGGCATGTCATAGCCGGCGAACGGCACCATCTTGCCGCCGCGCGCAAGGTGCAGCGCGTGCAATGGCGTGTGTTTCAGGGAGGTGTCGGTCTCGCAAGCATCACAGGGCCCTCGCGGTTCCCGGGCAAATCCCGAAAACCAACAGAAAGCCCCATCTGTCGCTGTGCCTGAGAGTATTATCCCGTCGGCGGACGCATGTGGGCCTAAAGCCTTCAGCGCCTCTTTCCAGATGTCATCCAGTCACGCGGTTCGTTTGCCTGAGAGTTTCCGGGGCGGTTGCTCCTTCGGCGCCGGCATCAAAGCCGATCTCTCCCGACGTGACTGTACTCGAACAGGTGGGGAGGAAACACGCTCCGGGCAAGCCTGTCAACGCGGCCAAGGGGGCAATCAAGGCGCTATCAACGAGGTTTGTGTGCTGCGGCAACCCGCTGATCCGGCTGCACAGTTTCTGGACACCGGCACGCGCAATGTCTAAAAGCGTGTGCCCGGAACATAAGGCCCTTTTTGGCGAGTACGGGCGCTCCTAAAGCCCCCGATTGGATGAACATGAGCGGCGTCAACGAGATCAGGTCGACTTTTCTGAATTACTTCAAGGCGAACGGTCATGAGATCGTCTCCTCCTCGCCGCTCGTGCCGCGCAACGACCCGACCCTGATGTTCACCAATGCCGGCATGGTGCAGTTCAAGAACACGTTTACGGGCCTCGAGAAGCGCGCCTACCAGCGCGCCACCACCTCGCAGAAATGCGTGCGCGCCGGCGGCAAGCACAACGACCTCGACAATGTCGGCTACACCGCGCGCCATCTCACCTTCTTCGAGATGCTCGGCAACTTCTCGTTCGGCGATTACTTCAAGGAGCGCGCGATCGAGCTTGCCTGGAACCTGATCACGAAGGAATACGGGCTCAAGAAGGACAAGCTGCTCGTCACCATCTACCACGACGACGATGAGGCTGCGGGCCACTGGAAGAAGATCGCCGGCCTCCCCGACGACCGCATCATCCGCATCGCGACTTCGGACAATTTCTGGGCGATGGGCGACACCGGCCCGTGCGGGCCGTGCTCGGAGATCTTCATCGACCGCGGCGAGCACATCTGGGGCGGCCCTCCGGGCAGCCCGGAGGAGGACGGCGACCGCTTCCTCGAATTCTGGAATCTCGTCTTCATGCAGTTCGAGCAGGTGACGAAGGAGCAGCGCGTGCCGCTGCCGCGTCCCTCGATCGACACCGGCATGGGACTGGAGCGCATGGCCTGCATCCTGCAGGGCGTCGAGAGCGTGTTCGAGACCGATCTGTTCCGTCACCTGATCGATGCCACCGCTTCGGCGCTCGGGCACCGGGCCGGAGCAGCAGACCGTAGCCTCCTTCCGCGTCATCGCCGACCATCTGCGCTCCTCGGCTTTCCTGATCGCCGACGGCGTGCTGCCGTCGAACGAAGGCCGCGGCTATGTGCTGCGCCGGATCATGCGCCGCGCGATGCGCCATGCGCAGCTGCTCGGCGCGAAAGAGCCGCTGATGCATCGCCTCGTCTGGGCGCTGGTGCGCGAGATGGGCCAGGCCTATCCGGACCTGGTGCGCGCGGAGAACCTGATCGAGGAAACGCTGCGGCTGGAAGAGACCCGCTTCCGCAAGACGCTGGTGCGGGGCCTTGCCATTCTCGACGAAAAGAGCGCCGGCCTGAAAAAGGGCGACATGTTCGACGGCGATACCGCGTTCACGCTGTACGACACCTACGGCTTCCCGCTCGACCTGACGCAGGACGCGCTGAAGTCGCGCGGCATCAGCGTCGACCAGGCTTCCTTCACCGACGCGATGGATCGCCAGCGCGCCAAAGCGCGGGCGTCCTGGGCGGGCTCGGGCGATGCAGACGGCGAGATCGATCTGGTTCCCGCTGCGCGAGAAGCTCGGAGCTACCGAATTTCTGGGCTACGAGACGGAGAGCGCCGAAGGCGTCGTGCAGACGCATGGTCAAGGACGGCAAGGAAATCGACGAGCCTGAAGACCGGCGAGAGCGGCTCGATCGTGCGTCAATCAGACGCCGTTCTATGCGGAGTCCGGCGGTCAGGTCGGCGACAGGCCGGATCATGCTGACCTCCGGTGGAGAGATGGCGTCGAAGTTCCGCGTCACTGAGACGCAGAAGAAGGCCGGCGATCTCTTCGTCCATAACGGCAAGGTGGAGCAGGGCACGCTGAAAGCAGGACGCCGCGGTACAGCTCGAGGTCGATCACTCGCGCCGCTCGTCGATCCGCGCCCATCACTCCGCGACGCATCTGCTGCACGAGGCGCTGCGCCAGGTGCTCGGCGATCACATCGCCCAGCGCGGCTCGCTGGTCGCGCCCGATCGGCTGCGCTTCGACTTCGTGCACAACAAGCCGATCACGGCGGAAGAGCTCGCCCGCGTCGAGGACATCGCCAACGATGTCGTGCTCGAGAATGACGAGGTCACCACCCGCATCATGGCGGTCGACGACGCCCGCGAGGCCGGCGCCCGCGCGCTGTTCGGCGAGAAATATGGCGACGAGGTCCGTGTGGTCTCGATGGGCAAGGGCGCGCGCGACCATGGCGCCAATGCGATGGGCTGGTCGGTCGAGCTCTGCGGCGGCACGCACGTGAAGCGCACCGGCGACATCGGCCTGATCTCGGTCGTCAGCGAAGGCGCGGTCGCCTCCGGCGTGCGCCGCATCGAGGCGCTGACCGGCCGTCACGCCCGCAAGCATGCCAACGACACCATTGCGCTCGCCAAGACCGCGGCCTCCGAGCTGCGCACGTCGATCGAAGATGTGCCGGCGCGCATCACCTCGCTGATGGAAGAGCGCAAGAAGCTGGAGCGCGATCTCTCCGATGCGCGCAAGAAGCTCGCGATGGGCGGCGGCGCCCCCGCGGGCAATGGCGCTGCCAGCGGCGTGCGCGAGGTCGGCAATGTGAAATTGCTCGCGCGCGCGGTCGAGGGCGTCGAGACCAAGGATCTCAAGAGCCTGGTCGATGACGGCAAGAAGCAGATCGGCTCCGGCGTCGTCGCCATCGTCGGCGTCACCGAGGACGGCAAGGCTGGCGTCGTGGTCGGCGTCACGTCCGATCTCACCTCGCGTTTCAGCGCGGTCGATCTGGTAAAAATTGCCTCCGCCACGCTGGGCGGCAAGGGCGGCGGCGGCCGGCCCGACATGGCGCAGGCCGGCGGCCCCGACGGCGCCAAGGCCGATGCTGCGCTCTCGGCGATCGAAAAGGCCATGGCGGGCGCCTGATCCCTTGAGGCGGCGCAAGCAGCAAGCCCGCCTCTCGGCTAAGATCAGCCACGCCCCTTCGATTCCCGGGGGCGCGGCAAGGGGGCACAGACGGTGGCAACCGTTCCGGGCGAGCATTCGCGCAGCGATCCCAATTTGCGGGACCGCCTCTACGAACTGCTTGAGCACGACCATTTGCCGTATTCGGTCGGCTCCCGCTTCGTCCGGCTGATCGTCGCCATCATCGTCCTCGACGTGCTGGCGATGATCTTCGCCTCCGAGCCGGAGATCGACGCCAGATTCGGGGCGCTGTTCACGGCCATCGAGGTCGCTGCCGTCCTCGCCTTCGGCCTGGAATATTTCGCGCGCATCTGGACCATCGTCGGCCATTCCATCCGCGACCTGACGCCCACGCAGGCACGGCTGGGCTACGTCTTTTCGACGCTCGGGATCATCGACCTGCTGTCGTTCCTGCCGTCGGCTATCGCACTGGTGATGGGCGATCGCATCACGCTGGTGCTGACGGGGATGCTGCCGTTCCTGAAGCTGGTGCGCTATTCGCCGGCGCTGCGCTCGCTGCTGTCGGCCATCCATGCCGAGCGGCGGGCGCTGTTCGGCTGCGTGGTGATCCTGACTGGCGCGGTGCTGCTGTTCGCCTGCCTGCTCTATGCCATCGAGCACAAGGTGCAGCCCGACAAGTTCGGCACTATTCCGCAGGCGATGTGGTGGGCGATCGTGACGCTCGGCACCGTCGGCTATGGTGACGTCGTGCCGATTACGGTGGCGGGCAAGATGGTGTCGGTGTTCGCCATCGTCGCCGGCTTTGCCATGATCGCGCTGCCGGTCGCCATCATCTCGAGCGCCTTTGCCGAGGAGGTGCGGCGGCGCGACTTCGTCGTCACCTGGGGCATGCTGGCCCGCGTGCCGCTGTTCTCGCATCTTGGCGCGGCCGAGATCGCCGACATCATGCGCCTGCTGCGCGCCCAGACTATCGAGGCCGGCGAAGTGCTGGTCCGCCGCGGCGACGTGGCGTCATCGATGTATTTCATCACCACCGGCGAGGTGGAGATCGACCTGCCGAACCAGCGCGTGCGCCTCACCGACGGCACCTTTTTCGGCGAGATCGCGCTGCTGCGCCGGACCAACCGCAGCGGCACCGTGACCGCCACCCGCAAGACACGCCTGCTCGCGCTCGACGCCCAGGACTTTCATGCCTTGATCGCGCGCCTGCCGGCGCTGGCCGCGCATGTGAAGGAGACCGCCGAAGCGCGCCTCGCCGACACCGCGGAAGCGCAGCGCGGCGACATCGCGCCGGATGAAATCGCGCTGGCTGAGAAGGCGCAGGAGCCGCTTGTCGACCGCTAGAGGCGGATACGCGCTAGAGACTGTCTTCAGTTGAGGGATTCCCAAATCAGTAATTGAGTGATTCATGGGAGGTCGGCTTTTGGAGGGCCGGCCGATGCGACGCTACGCATTACGCGACGACCAGTGGGATCGGATCAAGGATTTTCTGCCCGGACGCGAGGGCCATGTCGGCGGCACCGCCGCCGACAATCGATTGTTCGTCGATGCAGTTCTGTACCGATACCGAGCAGGGATTCCGTGGCGTGATCTGCCGGAGCGTTTCGGGAGCTGGAAGGTCGTTCATCAGCGCTTCAGCCGATGGGCGAAGAGCGGCGTTTTCGAGCGCATTTTCAAGCTGTTGGCCAGTGATCACGACAACGAATACATGATGATCGACGCCACGATCGTGCGCGCCCATCAGCACAGTGCCGGCGCGCGTAAAAAAACGGCGAGCAAGCGATCGGCCGATCGCGTGGCGGACTGAGCACCAAAATTCATGCGCTCGTCGATGCCTTGGGCAATCCCGTCGAGTTGATGCTTTCGCCAGGCCAAGCCGGCGACCTCACTTGTGCAGAGCCCTTGCTCGAGAATTCCGATCCAGCGGCTTTGATCGGTGACAAGGCTTATGACGCCGATGCCTTCATCAAGATCCTCGCCGACCGGCAAATCACTCCGGTCATTCCTTCCCATCCCCGCCGCGCGATCCCGCTGCCGTGCGACTTCGCTCTCTATTGCGAGCGCAACCTCGTCGAGCGCTTCTTCAACAAACTCAAGCACTTTCGCGCCATCGCAACACGCTACGACAAGCTTGCCAAAAACTTTCTCGCCGGCGTCCATCTCTGTTCGGCTATCATCTTGCTCAACTGAAGACAGGCTCTAGAGCAGGATCGGCAGCACCAGCATGGCAACCATGCCAGCGAATCCGGCGATCGTGACCGCGATGCCGTAGCCGGGACAGATGCCGCTCGCGGACATCATCAGGGTCATTGCGCGAACGACAACGCCCGTGACGAAGCTGATCGTAACAATCACGCCCATGAGCGTAGCGAGGACGTCGCCGGAACCCCCATCGGGACGCGATCGGCCGAGCGAATCCTGAATCCAGAGTGCGGACAAAAGTCCGCCGCCCAGAAGCGTTACTCCCAGCCACCAGCGCCATGTCGGCATGACCGACGGCAAGGCATAAGGGATCAAGGCAAGCTTGATGACAAATGAAATGAGACTCAACAGCAATCGCCCCAGCGGCAGCCGTATCGCTCAATAGACGGGCGTCGTGCGCTTGCGGTGCACGATCTGCGCAGCGCTCGTGCGCATCGTCAGGATAAAACGTGCAGACTAGTCCGCGCCGGGGCAGAGCAAGGCCACCCTGCCGCTGTCAGCCCTTGCGCAGGAACACGTAGTCCGCGGAGTAGGGGGCACTCTTGAAGGCGCCGGCCTTGTCGCATGCGCCGTCGAGTTTTCCGCCCACAGTGTTGAGCCGTTGCACTGTGGAGATGTTGGCGAGCGTGCCGCTGCCGCGCCGCGCCGTTACCTCGAGCTTCAACAAGGGAATGTCATTTGCGGTCGCGCCCGGTGCATTGCCGGTGGCCTTGCCTGTCACGGCGCTGCCGTCGGTGTGCTCCCAGTTCGGTCCGGCATAATGCCGGCCGATGGTCTTGCCGTTCTCGAACAGGGCGGCGATGGGCTCGCGAAAAGCCCAGGCGAGCTTGCCATCGGCGGCTGCCTTGCACTCGTAGACTTGAGCGCCCTCGGCATGCAGCGTTACCACCGCTGTTTCGCCGGCTGCCTGAATTGCATCAGGCAAGGTCTCGGCGGCGTAGCCTTCGGTCAACGTCAACAGCAGCAAGGCGGCGGTGGCGGCGCCGATGCGGGGCATGGTCATCTGTCTCCTGTCTCGGGAGCGACAACCAGCCCCAACATTGGAGCGAATTTACGCCATCGCCTTCGCAAGGTTGTCCGAAACCTTGTCGAGGAAGCCGGTGGTCGACAGCCAGCGCTGGTCGGCGCCGACCAGCAGCGCAAGGTCCTTGGTCATGTAGCCGGACTCGACGGTGTCGACGCAGACCTTCTCGAGCGTGTTGGCAAACTTCGCCAGCTCCGCATTGTTGTCGAGCTTGGCGCGGTGGGCGAGCCCGCGCGTCCAGGCGAAGATCGAGGCGATCGAGTTGGTCGAGGTCTCCTTGCCCTTCTGGTGCTCGCGGTAGTGGCGGGTCACCGTGCCGTGGGCGGCTTCGGCCTCCACGGTCTTGCCGTCGGGGGTGAGCAGCACCGAGGTCATCAGGCCGAGCGAGCCGTAGCCCTGGGCCACCGTGTCGGACTGCACGTCGCCGTCGTAGTTCTTGCAGGCCCAGACATAGCCGCCGGACCATTTCAGCGCCGAGGCCACCATGTCGTCGATCAGGCGGTGCTCGTAGGTCAGGCCCTTGGCGTCGAAGTCCTTCTTGAACTCGCGGTCGAAGACCTCCTCGAAGATGTCCTTGAAGCGGCCGTCATAGACCTTGAGAATCGTGTTCTTGGTCGAGAGATAGACCGGGTAGCCGCGCATCAGGCCGTAGTTGAGGGAGGCGCGGGCGAAATCGATGATGGAGTCGTCGAGATTGTACATCGCCATCGCGACGCCGGCGCCGGGCGTCTTGAACACTTCGCGCTCGATCACGGTGCCGTCCTCGCCGACGAATTTCATCGACAGCGTGCCCTTGCCGGGGAATTTGATGTCGGTGGCGCGGTACTGGTCGCCATAGGCGTGGCGGCCGATGATGATCGGCTTGGTCCAGCCGGGCACCAGGCGCGGCACGTTCTTGCAGATGATCGGCTCGCGGAAGATGCACGCCGCCGAGGATGTTGCGGATGGTGCCGTTCGGCGACTTCCACATGTCCTTGAGGCCGAATTCCTTCACCCGGGCCTCGTCGGGGGTGATGGTGGCGCATTTGACGCCGACGCCGACCTTCTTGATGGCATTGGCGGCGTCCACCGTGACCTGGTCGTTGGTCTTGTCGCGGTATTCCATCCCGAGGTCGAAATAGAGCAGCTCGACGTCAAGGAACGGGTGGATCAGCTTGTCCTTGATGTACTGCCAGATGATCCGGGTCATCTCGTCGCCATCGAGTTCGACGACGGGGTTGGACACCTTGATTTTTGCCATGTCGAAAGAAGCCTCTTGGGAACAGCGCGTTTTAGGGCGGGGTGGGCGGGAATATGACGGGGCTATAGCATTGCCCGTCCGCGGGCGGAAGGCGAAGCGGTATGCACTTTAAGCCCATCCTTTAGCTGGGAATGCCGCCGGACGGGACCGGCGCTGCGCAGGGTGCGGCAGGCGAATTCGACCCGGCAAAACCGGCTTGCCGCCGAACTTCCAAAGCCGCCCCTAACGTGATTATTCCACTTGAGAATTTTGCCCGGACAGGCAAACGAGGGCCGACGAGGATGGGCCAGGGAGTTGAGACCCTGATTCAAAATCTTCGCAAGTTGAATCGGAAAGTGAAGCGATGTCCGGAACGGACAGAACGAAATCAGCTCCCGAGCTTGCCGGGCCCGTGGTGATCCTGGTCGAGCCGCAGCTCGGCGAGAACATCGGCATGGCCGCGCGCGCCATGGGCAATTTCGCGCTCGGCCGGCTGCGGCATCGTCAATCCGCGCGACGGCTGGCCGAACATCGCCGCCCAGCGGGCCGCCGCCGGCGCCGACCATATCCTCGAAAAGGTCGAGCTGTTCGACACCGTGCAGGCGGCGGTCGCCGACCTCGATCTGCTGTTTGCCACCACCGCGCGCGCCCATGACCAGGCCAAGCCCGTGATGGCGCCGGAGGCGGCCGCGCAGGAGATCGTCACGCACATCGCCGCCGGCGGCGGGGCCGGCATCCTGTTCGGCCGCGAGCGCGCGGGGCTGACCAATGAGGAGGTGGCGCTCGCCAACCGGATCGTGACCTTTCCGGTCAATCCGGGCTTTGCCTCGCTCAACCTCGCCCAGGCCGTGCTGCTGATGGGCTATGAGTGGTTCAAGTTCGCGACCGCGGGCGAGTTGCCGTTCGCCATGCCCGAGCGCTCGGAGCGGGCGTCGCAGCACCAGATCGACGCCTTCTTCGAAAACCTCGTGCGCGAGCTCGACAAGGTCGAATTCCTGCGCCCGCCCGAGAAGCGCGACACCATGCTGGTCAACCTGCGCAACATCTTCACCCGCATGGACCCGACCAAGCAGGACATGCACACGCTGCACGGCGTGGTGATGGCGATCGCGGAGGGCCGCAAGGGGCCGGCCAAGGGCGGCGTGCTCGACGGCGCGCAGGCGACGCGGCTGCGCGCGCTGCTGGCCGAGCAGGGCCACCAGGGCGGCGTGCGTGTCCGACAGCAGCAGCACGCTGAAGGGGCTCGCCCGGCTGCTGCGGCGAAACCCGACCGATGCCGAGCGCATCCTGTGGCAGGCGCTGACCAAGGACCGCCGCTTCGCCGGCCAGTTCAAGCGGCAGACGCCCGTCGGCCGGCAGATCCCGGATTTCGTCTCCTTCGTGCATCGCCTCGCCATCGAACTGGTCAACCCGGAGGAGTCGGAGGCCATCGTCGCCGATCGGGCGGCGCGAAAGGCCTGGCTGGAGCAGCGCGATTACAGGGTGGTCAGTATCACGACAGCCGATGTCGAGGCCGACCTCGGCACGCAGCTTGACCGATTGTACGCAAGCCTCTCGACGGCGACCAAGCCGTAGGGTGGGCAAAGGCGCTCTTGCGCCGTGCCCACCTTCCGCACCGTGCACTCGGGGGTGGGCACGCTTGCGCTTTGCCCACCCTTCAAATCCGGTGGTCGATGCGGGCAGGGGCCGCAAATTTCCAGTGGTCCGCACGGACTAATCGGGGCATTCGCGGGTTCAACAGGGCGCCCAACAACAAACTTCCAGGGAGTCCAGTTATGCGTCGTGTCAGTCTCGCCGTCCTCGCCGCCGTATCCACGCTCGTTGCCGCGCCGGCCTTGGCCCAGGCGCCGCAGGTCGAAAAGAACGTCTCCATGACGATGGCGATCGCCATCATCCAGGGCACGCTCGAGCAGTGCACCAAGGACGGCTTCAAAGTCACCGTCGTGATCGTCGACAAGGGCGGCAATGTCGCGGCCTCGGTCAAGGGCGACGGCACCAATCCCCACACCATGGAGTTCGCGCGGCTGAAGGCCTACACGGCGCGCACCCGCGGCCAGACTTCGCTCGCGACCCAGAAACAGATGGAAGATCCCGCCTTCGCCTTCCTGAAGCAGATCCCGGGCGTGGTCGGCATCGGCGGCGGCGTGCCGATCAAGGCCGGCAACGAAATCATCGGCGGCGTCGGCGTGTCCGGCGCGCCGGGCGGCGAGAAGGACGAGGCCTGCGCCAATGCGGGCCTTGCCAAGGTCGCGGACGCGCTGAAGTAAGGAAGCCCTAGACCGCAGCCAGTTCGGCCGGAGCGCCCGCGCGCTTCGGCCGTTTGGTTTTCGCGGGCTCGAACAGCGAGCCCGCGGCAAGCCCCGCGGTGTCGGCGACGCCGGGATCGCGCGACACCATCGCGGCGACGATGGCGCCGTCGATCAACAGCGCGAGCTGATGCGCGAGCAGCGCCGGCTCGGCCGCGCCCATTTCGCCGGCGAGCTTTTCGATATGCGCGAGCACGACCTTCTTGTGCTTCAGCGCGATGTTGCGGAACTGCTTCTGGTCCTTGTCGTGCTCGGCGACCGCGTTGATGAAGGGGCAGCCGTAGAAGCGCTCCTCGCCGAACCAGCGTCTTCAGCGCAGGGAAGATCCGCGTCAGCTTGGTCTGCGCATCGCCGCCGCCGGCCTCGATGGCGCCGATGAACCATTCGCGCCACTGCTTGCCTTCGCTCTCCAGCACGGCATGCACGAGATTGGTCTTCGAGCCGAACAATTTGTAGAGCGTGGTCTTCGCGGTGCCGGCTTCGTCGATGATGGCGTCGATGCCGGTGGCGTTGATGCCGTTCTTGCAGAACAGATGCGTCGCCGCGCTGAGCAGACGTCCGCGCGCGGATTCGTCGTCGGCGCGGAGCGAACGCGCTTTTTCTTCTTCGAAACTGATTTGCTCATGCGCCTCAGTAAATCGGAGCGCGGCGACAATCATCAAGCCGCATCGTTCCGCCTGCTCAAAATAATCGCGGCGCAGGCGGCATTTGCATCGCCGTTTGAGCAAGACGGCGCTGATCAATCCGCGGGCAGCGCGGCTAACGGCCTGCAACGCTTCGCCTTTTGATTTGCCGGCGTTCTGGCACGCTTCATGCAGGAAACAGACCGTTCGGTATCCTAACTCCCGGGAGAGAAACTGATGACCGCGGTCGCTCAAAAAACAGTACTGACAGGCTGCCTCGCGCCCATCGACAAGGACGGGCTCGAACAGCTCATCGCCAACGGCAAGGCCAATCCGAAGGTCATCAAGACCTTGAAGTGCAAGACGGTGGCCGAAGGCAAGTTCCGCCACGCCAACTACATCCGCAACCTGGCGCCCTACATCGTCGACGAGCCGCCGGGCCTGCTCGGCGACGACACCGCGCCCAATCCGTCGGAAGCCTCGCTCGCCGCGCTCGGCTCCTGCCTTGCGGTCGGCCTGCACGCCAACGCCGTGCATCGCGGCTGGATCGTCAACAAGCTCGAGCTCGAGCTCGAGGGCGACCTCAACATCACGGCGGTGTGGGGCACCGGCGACGTCAGCGACAAGCCGGTCGGCTTCACCGACGTGCGCGTCAAGGTCGACATGGAATGCGAGGGCATCCCGCAGGACGAGATCGACGCGCTGGTCACCCATGTCAAGAAATGGTCGCCGGTCGCCAACACCTTCACCCGGCCGGTCAATCTCGAGGTCGGCGTCTAGCGAGCAACGCGACAGAAGGTGCGGGAGACGATCATGGGTTCACTGGCGGTATCGCGGGTCGAAGCTGCTGGATCAGCCCGCACCTTCGATCGCCGATCAGGTGGCGCGGATCGCGCGCAAGGAGCTCGCGCCGCTGGCGTCGGCGATCGACGACGGCACGGTCTATCCGGCCGAGGTGCTGCGCCGTCTCGGCGAGGTCGGCGCCTGGGGCAGCCATCTGCCGCAGGAATGGCCCGCCGATCTGCGCTGCGCCATCCAGTCGATCGCCGCGCTCGGCGAGGTCTGCGGCGCCACCGCCTTCATGGCGTGGTGCCAGAACACGCTGGTCTGGTACGCCGCCAATTCCGACAATCTGAAGCTCGCCGCGCGCTTCGGCGACAGCTTTTCGCGCCGGACGCGATGCTCGGCGGCACCGGGCTGTCCAACCCGATGAAGAGCTTCTTCGGCATCGAGAAGCTCAAGCTGAAGGGACGCAAGGTCGAGGGCGGCTACGTCGTCACGCGGCGCGCTGCCCTGGGTGTCCAATCTCGGCCCCGATCATTTCTTCGGCACGATCTTCGAGCGCGAGGACGAGCCCGGCGGCATCGTGATGTTCCTCGCCGACTGCTCCGATCCCGCGATCACGCTGCAGCCGTGCAAGCCGTTCCTCGCCATGGACGGCACCGGCACCTACGGCGTGCAGTTCCGCGACGTCTTCGTGCCGGATGAACTGATCCTGGCCGAACCGGCCGGGCCGTTCGTCAAGAAGATCCGCGCCGGCTTCATCCTGCTGCAGGCCGGCATGGCGCTCGGCCTGATCAAGGACTGCATCAACATCATGGACGAGGTCGACGCCGCCGCTCGGCCACGTCAACCGCTATCTGCCGCAGCAGCCGGTGCAGTTCCGCGAGCTGTATGCCGAGTTCGAGAAGGAGGCGATGGCGCTGGCGCGCCGATCCCTACAACGCGGACGACAGCTACTGGCGCCGCGTCGTCGCGCTGCGCCTGCGCGCTCGGCGATGCCGCGTCGCGGCCGCGCATGCGGCGATGCTCCATTGCGGCGCGCGCGGCTACCTGAAGAGCCATCGCGCCCAGCGCCGGCTGCGCGAAGCCTATTTCGTCGCCATCGTCACGCCCGCCACCAAGCAGCTGCGCAAGATGCTGGCGGAGTTCTGAGGGCGCATCTCCGTTCGACCCGACCGCCAACCAACCACAACAGGAGAGGCCTGCCATGACGGACGTTCTGATTACTGCCGGCGATCTCGCCGAACTCTCGAAGAAGGAACCGTGTGTCGTCATCGACACGCGCAATCCCGACGCCTACGCCGCCGGCCATCTGCCCGACGCGGTCAACGTGCATGAGATCTTCACCTATCTCGCGACCTCGACGCCGGAAGGCATGGCACGAACTGAAGACCAAGTTCGCCGACGCCTTCGGCGCCGCCGGCCTGTCCGGCAAGGAAACCGCCGTCATCTACGAGCAGTCGATGAACTCCGGCTTCGGCCAGTCCTGCCGCGGCTATTACCTGCTGACCATGCTCGGCTATCCCAAGATCAAGGTGCTGCATGGCGGCTACGACGCCTGGGCCGCGGCGGGCTTCCCGACCACCAAGGACGTGCCGAGCCCGGTGAAGGCGTCGTTCTCGATCGTGCCGGAAGCCGGCGACATCCTGATCGACGCCAAGACCATGCTGGCCGCGCGTCGGCAAGCCCGGCATCGCCATGCTCGACGTGCGCGACGTCGACGAGTGGATCGGCGACAGCTCCTCGCCCTACGGCAAGGATTTCTGCCCGCGCAAGGGCCGCATCCCCGGCGCGGTCTGGCTGGAATGGTACCGCATGATGAAGCCGACCGGCGAAGGGCCGCGCTTCAAGTCCAAGGACGAGATCCTGGCCGAATGCGCCACCGTCGGCATCTCCCAGACCACGCCGGTCTATCTCTACTGCTTCAAGGGCGCGCGCGCCTCGAACACCTTCCTCGCGCTGAAGAACGCCGGCGTGAAGGACGTGCGGATGTATTTCGGCTCCTGGAACGAATGGTCGCGCGATCCCTCGCTGCCGATCGACGAGGGCCTGCCGACGGCTGCCCGCGTAACAGGCAAAGCGGCATAGAACGTGCATGTTTCTCACCGCCCGGCGGCGCAAAAAGCGGCCGGGCGGTGACAAATTGTCCGGACCGGCGCGAGGCGAGGCCTCCGCTGCGGTCCGGTGCGACAAAGGGGCGCAGCATGTCCACCTTCGACGATCCGTTCGATTCCGACCGCGAACTGGTCCGCCGGGCTGCGTCTGCGGCCAGCATCGGTCCGCGGCCGAGCATGAGCATGCCGAGCGGACGCTGCGCTGCGAGCCGGTCGCGCCGACCGCGAGCGAGGAGAAGCGCTACGAGGGCGTCGTCGCCTCCGCCGTGATGCGCGCGGTGTTTCCGCAGGACGCCGCGCGCCGCGCCTTCCTGAAATCGGTCGGCGCCTCCACCGCGCTCGCCGCGCTCTCGCAGTTCTTCCCGATCAAGACCGCGACCGAAGCCTTCGCGCGAGGCCGGCACGCCGGAGAAGAAGGACCTCAAGGTCGGCTTCATCCCGATCACCTGCGCGACGCCGATCATCATGGCCGCGCCGCTCGGCTTCTATGCCAAGCACGGCCTCAACGTCGAGGTGGTGAAGACCGCCGGCTGGGCCGTGATCCGCGACAAGACCATCAACAAGGAATACGACGCCGCGCACATGCTGGCGCCGATGCCGATCGCGATCTCGCTCGGGCTCGGCGCGAACCCGATCCCGTTCACGGTGCCGGCGATCGAGAACATCAACGGGCAGGGCATCACGCTTGCCATGAAGCACAAGGACAAGCGCGATCCGAAGGACTGGAAGGGCATGAAGTTCGCCATTCCCTTCGACTATTCGATGCACAATTATCTGCTGCGCTATTATCTCGCCGAGCACGGCCTCGATCCCGATACCGACGTGCAGCTGCGCTCGGTGCCGCCGCCGGAAATGGTCGCCAACCTGCGCGCCGACAACATCGACGGCTTCCTCGCGCCCGACAACATCTGCCAGCGCGCGATCTATGACGGCGTCGGCTTCATGCACATCCTGTCCAAGGAGATCTGGGACGGCCATCCCTGCTGCAGCTTCGCGGCCAGCAGGGAGTTCATCACGACGATCGCCGAACAGCTTTGCGGCGCTGACGCGCGCGATCGTCGATGCCACGGCCTATGCGTCGAAGGCGGAGAACCGCAAGCAGATCGCGGAAGCGATCGCGCCGGCCAACTACATCAACGCGCCCGTCGACCGTGCTGGAGCAGGTGCTGACCGGCACCTATGCCGACGGGCTCGGCGGCGTGAAGACCGACGCCAAGCGCGTCGATTTCGATCCGTTCCCCTGGCAGTCCTTTGCGGTCTGGATGCTGACGCAGATGAAGCGCTGGGGCCAGATCAAGGGCGATGTCGACTACAAGGCCGTCGCCGAGCAGGTCTATCTCGCCACCGACACCAGGAAGGTGATGACCGAGATGGGCCTGACGCCGCCCGGCGACGTCGTACAAGTCGTTCTCGGTGATGGGCAAGACCTTCGATCCGGCGAAGCCCGACGATTATCTCGCGAGCTTCAAGATCAGGAAGTCGTCGTGAACGTGCCTGCTTCGGATCCCTCGGGGAGGGGGCGATGACCTTCTCCCTTCGCTTCCGCGCGGCGATCGTGTCGATCGTGCTGTTCGCCGCCTTCCTCGGCATCTGGCATCTCGCGACGCGCTCGACCGGCGCCGGTCGCCACCATGAGCCCGGAATACGCCAAGCTGATGGGGCTGACCGCGACGCAGGGCAAATCGGCGATGCCGGGTCCCGCTCGATGTCGGCGCCAAATTGTGGGAGCACCTGAAGCGGCCGTTCTACGACAACGGACCGAACGACAAGGGGCTCGGCATCCAGCTCGGCTATTCCATCGCCCGCGTCGGGCTCGGCTATCTCATTGCGGTCCTCGTCGCCATTCCGCTCGGCTTCCTGATCGGCATGTCGCCGTTGATCAGCAAGGCGCTCGATCCCTTCATCCAGGTGCTGAAGCCGATCTCGCCGCTGGCCTGGATGCCGCTCGCGCTCTACACCATCAAGGATTCCTCGATCTCGGCGATCTTCGTCATCTTCATCTGCTCGGTGTGGCCGATGCTGCTCAACACCGCCTTCGGCGTCGCCAGCGTGCGCAAGGAATGGATCAACGTCGCCCGCACGCTGGAGGTCGGCACCATCAGGCGCGCCTTCACCGTGATCCTGCCGGCGGCGGCGCCGACCATCCTCACGGGCATGCGGATCTCGATCGGCATCGCCTGGCTCGTGATCGTCGCCGCCGAAATGCTCGTCGGCGGCACCGGCATCGGCTACTTCGTCTGGAACGAGTGGAACAACCTCTCGATCACCAACGTCATCATCGCGATTCTCACGATCGGCGTCGTCGGCATGCTGCTCGACCAGATCCTCGCGCGCTTCACGCGCATGGTCACGTTTCCGGAGTAGGCCGTGACCGAAAAATTCATCTCCATCGAAGGCATCGCCAAGCGCTATCCGGGCGCCGGCGGCGGCACCACCACCGTGTTCGAGAATTTCTGGCTGTCGATGGCGCGCGGCGAGTTCGGCTGCGTCATCGGCCATTCCGGCTGCGGCAAGACCACGGTGCTCAACATCCTGGCCGGCCTCGACGAGCCGAGCGAGGGCACGGTGATCGTGGACGGGCAGGGCATCGAGGGCACCAGCCTCGACCGCGCCGTGATCTTCCAGAGCCATGCGCTGCTGCCGTGGCGCACCGTGCTCGGCAACGTCGCCTATGCCGTGACCTCGAAATGGCGAAGCTGGGACCGCGCCAGGGTGAAGGCCCATGCGCAAAAGTTCATCGATCTCGTCGGCCTCACCGGCACCGAGCACAAGCGGCCGTCGGAACTGTCAGGCGGCATGAAGCAGCGCGTCGGCATTGCGCGGGCGCTGTCGATCACGCCAAAGATCATGCTGATGGACGAGCCGTTCTCGGCGCTCGACGCGCTGACGCGCGGCACCTTGCAGGACGAGGTCCGGCGCATTTGCCTGGAGACCGGGCAGACCGCGTTCATGATCACCCATGACGTCGATGAGGCGATCTATCTCGCCGACAGGATTTTCCTGATGACCAACGGTCCCGGCGCGGTGCTGGCGGAGGTCGTGGAAAATCCGCTGCCGAAGGATCGCGGCCGCATCGATCTGCACCGCCACCCCTATTACTATGCGCTGCGCAACCACATCGTCGATTTCCTGGTCAGCCGCAGCAAGACCTTTGCCGCCGAAAATCCCGGCCATGATCCGCGCCACGTGCCGGTGGTGCGGCCGGGCCTCGGCGAACCCGCCATCGTCGCGCCGCCGCGGGCGGTCGACACCAATTCCGCGCAAGCCATCGCGCGCTGAACTCAAGAAGGGGAGACTGCAATGATAAGATCCGATCTCACGGAAAAGCTGCTCGACATCAAGCGCGAGAAGGGCTGGAGCTGGAAATACATCTGCGACAAGATCGGCGGCTACTCCGAGGTGCTGATCGTCGGCGCCATTCTCGGCCAGATGAAGCTGACCAAGCCGCAGGCGGCCAACGCCGGCGAGTTGTTCGGGCTGTCGAAGTCGGAAACCGCGATGCTCAACGAGATGCCGATGCGCGGCACCGGCACGCCGATGCCGCCGACCGATCCCCTGATCTATCGCTTCTACGAGATGGTGATGGTCAACGGTCCGGCCTGGAAGGCGCTGATCGAGGAAGAGTTCGGCGACGGCATCATGTCGGCGATCGATTTCGACTTCGTGATGGAGCGCCTGCCCAATCCCAAGGGCGACCGCGTCAAGATCACGATGTCCGGAAAATTCCTGCCGTACAAATATTACGGCGCCAGCGGCAACGTGCCGGAGTACGGCTTCAAGGAGGGATAGCCCTTCTACCGTCATTGCGGGAGCGAAGCGAAGCAATCCAGCTTCCTTCGCCGCAACAAGAAAGCTGGATTGCTTCGTCGCTTCGCTCCTCGCAATGACGGGGAGAGCGGTTCAGTGCTTCGCCATCCCCTTCGCAAACGCCTCGCGCACTTCCTTGACCGGCGCCATCTCGCGCACATAGGTGAAGGCCCCCTGGTCCTTCATCTCGCGTGCGCATTTCAGGAAGTTGGCCAGCGCGTAGCGCGCCATCGCGCCGCCGACGCTGATGCGCTTGACGCCGGCCGCGGATAGAAGCGGGACGGTCAGCGTCGGATCGGCAAAGCCCATCACCAGGTTGAACGGCTTCTTCAGCGCCGAGACGACGGTCTTGATGGTGGCGAGGTCATAGAGGCCGGGCGAATACAGCACGTCGGCGCCGGCGGCCTCGAAGGCCTGCAGCCGCTTGATGGTGTCGTCGAGATCGGGTCGGCCATGGAGGAAATTCTCCGCGCGCGCCGTCAGCGTGAACGGGAAGGGCAGCGAGCGCGCCACCTCGACCGCGGCCTGCACGCGCTCGACCGCAAGGTTGAAATCATAGATCGGCTTGCTGCGATCGCCGGTCATGTCCTCGATCGAGCCGCCGACGCAGCCTGCTTCCGCGGCCAGCCGGATCGCCTGCGCGGCTGCCTTCGGCTCATGCGCGCCGCCATTTTCCAGGTCGGCATTGACCGGCAAATCGGTCGCTTCGCAGATGACCCGGCAGTTCTCGATGATCTCGGCAAGGCTCACCGTGGCGCTGCCCAGCGTATTGGCGACGCCGAGGCTGGTGGTCGCCAGCGCTTCGAATCCCATCGCGGCGAGGATGCGCGCAGTGCCGGCATCCCACGGGTTCGGGATGATGAAGGCGCCTTGCCGCTCATGCAGGGCGCGGAAGGTCTTGGCTTTTTCCAGTTGCGTGGGCATCGGGCTCTCCATCGGGCGTTTGCCGAGACATAGCGCCGGTTTACCCATCAGCCAAATTTGTTATTCTTTGCCATGCGATCAGCTTTTTGCATGGAGGGCGGGAAATGGACAGCGACGCACTCAACACGTTCCTGACGGTGCATCGCCGCGGCGGGGTCTCCAACGCGGCCCGTGTCGCTGCACCGCTCGCAGCCGGCGATCTCGCGGCGCATTGCGCTGCTCGAGCAGGAGCTCGGCGTGCCCCTGTTCGAGCGCGTGGCCGGCCGCACCAAGCTCAGCGATGCCGGGCGCGTCATGGTGCCCTACGCCGAGCGCGCGGTCGCCGCCGCCCAGGACGCGGAGAACGCGATCCGCGCGCTGACGCGGCAGAATGCGGGGCCGGTTTCGCTGGCCGTGGTCGGCACTGTCGCGGGCGGACGGCTGTCGGAGATCCTGAAACGCTTTGCCCGTGAATATCCCGACGTCGACCTGACGCTTGCGCACGGCGACCAGCGCCGAGGTGAGCGACCTGATCCGCCGCGGCGAGGCCAGCATCGGCCTGCGCTACGATATCGACCGCTTGCGCGATCTCGACCACATGCGGCTCGCGACCGAGCATTTGCAGGTGGTCTGCGCGCCCGACCATCGGCTGGCCGGCAAGCGGGTGGCAAGGCTCGCGGATCTCCGCGGCGAGCGCTGGATCGCATTTCCCGAGATTCCGGGACGCCGCGAAATCTCGGCGTCGCACGTCTTCGCGCTGTTCCAGACCCATGGCCTCGGCGAGATCGACTGGACATCGGTCGACAGCCTGACCGCGCAAAAGCGGCTGGTCGAGGCTGGTCTCGGCGTAGCGCTCCTGACGCAAAGCCATGCGGCCGATGAGCTGCGCTTCGGCTCGATTTCGACGATCCGCGTCGGCGATCTCACGGCAAGCCAGGACATCGTCGCCGTCACGCGCCGCGGTGGCTTTTTGAGCGCGGCCTCGCAGCGGCTGCTGGAGATTATCCGCGACGGCTACGCCAAAACGAATTCGGCCGGCGCTATCGCAGGCCGGCTGAAACGGACAGCTCAGCCAAAGCGCAAGGCGCGCGCAAAGCAGCGTTAGGTGCCAGCCTGCACCTGCGCGACGGCTTCGGCCATCAGCGCAGCCAGCTTGGCGCGGATTTCGGCCTCGTCGACGGGGAGGTTTTTGGCCGTGAGATCGGCGGTGATCTTGGCGGCAACCTTGCCCGGGCCCTCGAGTTCGGCGGCGATCACGTCCCTGGCATAGGCCGCGGCTGCATCGCCGGACAGGCCGAGCTTGTTCGCGATCCACAGGCCGAACAGCTTGTTCCGCCGGGCTTCGGCCTTGAACTTCAGTTCCTCATCGACGGCAAACTTCTTCTCAAAGCCCTCTTCGCGCTTGTCGAATGTGGTCATTTTCCCGGTTCCCGTCCTGGCAGAAGGATATGGAGGCGGCCTTCGTTGCGGCGACCCCCTCGGCTGCCTAGATAAGGGGGCGAATCCGGCCGGACAACGAGCCGTTAAGCCGCAGGCAAAACGGCAGAATCGGTCCGAAAACCGTCACGGTATAAGTTGGCCCCAAGGGGCCGGATCGATTGTGCTGAATAGGCCAATCAGGTAGGTTGCCCCGAGGTCCGGTTCCTGTTCTGTTTCCGTCTGTCGGGACGGGTTCCCGGGTCTTCACGGCAGCTCCGTCGTGGGTAAGTCAGTCCTAGTCATTCGGAGCACACCAAATCGATGGATTTCAACAAAACACGGTACATCCCAATGAGCCGTCGGCGACGCATTTATGAAGGCAAGGCCAAGGTGCTTTACGAGGGTCCCGAGCCGGGCACCCTGATCCAGCACTTCAAGGACGATGCGACCGCCTTCAACGCCAAGAAGCATCAGGTGATCGAGGGCAAGGGCGTCCTCAACAACCGGATTTCGGAGTACCTGTTTCAGCACCTCAACGACATCGGGGTGCCGACCCACTTCATCCGCCGTCTCAACATGCGCGAGCAACTGATTCGCGAGGTTGAGATCGTGCCGCTGGAGGTGGTGGTGCGGAACGTCGCCGCCGGCTCGCTGTCGCAGCGCCTCGGCATCGAGGAGGGCACCCAGCTGCCGCGCTCGATCATCGAGTTCTATTACAAGAACGACCAGCTCAACGACCCCATGGTGTCGGAAGAGCACATCACCGCCTTCGGCTGGGCCACGCCGCAGGAGATCGACGACATCATGGCGCTCGCCATCCGCGTCAACGACTTCCTGACCGGGCTTTTCCTCGGCATCGGCATCCGCCTCGTCGACTTCAAGATGGAGTGCGGGCGGCTGTTCGAGAACGAGATGATGCGCATCATCGTCGCCGACGAGATTTCCCCGGATTCGTGCCGGCTGTGGGACGTCAAGTCCAACGAGAAGCTGGACAAGGATCGCTTCCGCCGCGATTTGGGCGGCCTGCTGGAGGCCTACACCGAGGTGGCCAAGCGCCTCGGCATCCTCATGGAGAACGAGCGGCCGGCTGGCACTGGCCCGGTGCTGGTGAAGAGCTAATCCAAGGAAGCGATCGTGAAGGCACGCGTTACCGTTACGTTGAAGACCGGTATTCTCGATCCGCAGGGCAAGGCCATCGAGGGCGCGCTGAAATCGCTCGGCGTCGAGGGCGTCGCCAGCGTGCGCCAGGGCAAGGTGTTCGATATCGAGTTGGCTGGCGCCGACAAGGCCAAGGCCGAAGCCGCGCTGAAGGACGCCGCCGACAAGCTGCTGGCGAACACGGTGATTGAGAACTATCGGGTCGAGCTGCTGGGATGAGGCGCCGGCTCGCTGCGTCCCCAGCGCGTTAGGAAACCATGAGGTCTGCCATTCGCATCGCGGTCGGCTTGCTGTTGATGATTGGCTCGCAGGTGGTCGCCGGTAACGTATCGGCGCAATCGGGGCCGCCGGTCGCGGTTAGCGGATGGCGTTACGAGAAGGGACAATCCGACCTGCACCTGTTTCATTGCGAGCAAGCAGCCTGCAGCCCGAACTCCAGGGTGAGCTACCGGATCTATGCGCCGGGCAACCCGATGACGCTGGATCAGTATCGCGATAGCCAGCAGCAGGTTGCCAAGGCGCTGGAGCAACGCACGCCCGGGCTAAAGGTCGCGATTCTGCGCGTCGACGGCGACAAGGGCGCCGGCGTGCCCCGCCTTTACAAGGCTCAGCGCCAGATGACGGCGCCGGACGGCAAGAATGAATATGTCGTCAGCGGGCTGATGTTCGGTTCGGGCGCTTCGGCCAGCCTGATCAGTTCATCGCAAGACAAGAAGGCCAGCAGCGACAATTATTCCCAGTTTGCGATCGCCCTTACGATGCTCGTTCAAAAACCTACTGCTGCCAGGTAACGCCATGAAATCCGCCGTTCTCGTCTTCCCCGGAATCAATCGCGAGCGCGACATGGCGCGCGCGCTGAAGCTGGCGTCGGGCAATGAGACGGCGATGGTCTGGCATGCCGAGACCTCGCTGCCCAAGGGTACCGACCTCGTCGTGGTGCCCGGCGGCTTCTCCTATGGCGATTACCTGCGCTGCGGTGCGATTGCGGCGCGCGCGCCCGTGATGGATGCGGTGCGCGATTTTGCCGCCAAGGGCGGCCTCGTGCTCGGCGTCTGCAACGGCTTTCAGATTCTCTGCGAGGCGGGCCTGCTGCCCGGCGTGCTGATGCGCAATGCCCGGCTGAAGTTCATCTGCCACGACGTGCATCTGCGCGTCGAGCGTTCCGATACGCCGTTCACCCGCGGCTACAATGCGGGGCAGGTCATCCGCGTGCCGGTCGCCCATGGCGAGGGGAACTATGAGGCCGATGAAGAGACGCTGAAGCGGCTCGAAGGCGAGGGGCGGGTGCTCTATCGCTACTGCTCGGCCGAGGGCGTGGTGGACGAAGACGCCAACATCAACGGCGCCGCCCATTCCATCGCCGGCATCGTCAACGAGCGCGGCAATGTGCTCGGCATGATGCCGCATCCGGAAAACCACGTCGAAGACATCATGGGCTGCACCGACGGCCGCGGTCTGTTTGCCGGGCTGGTGCAGCACATGGAGAAGGCGGCGTGAGCCGTTTCGTGCGGCGCGGTTGCTCGCGTTGGTCGCCGCGTTGTCTAGTTGCTACGCCGCTCAGCGCGCAAAATTATCCGACCCGTCCCATCACCATGGTCGTGCCGTTCGCGGCCGGCGGCACGTCGGACGTGATCGCGCGCACCGTGGCGGAGCAGATGACGGTCGCGCTCGGCCAGAGTGTGGTGATCGAGAATGTCGGCGGCGCCGGCGGCTCGATCGCGCTGGCGCGCGTCGCGCGTGCGGCGCCGGACGGCTACACCATCGCGATCGGCAATGCCGGCACCAATGCCGCCGCCTACACGATCTATCCCAAGCTGACCTTCACGCCGGACTCCTTCGTGCCCATCGCGGTGGTGGCAAAGACGTTCGGCATCATCGCGCTGCGCAAGGATTTTCCGGCCAAGACCCTGCAGGAGTTCATCGACTACGCGAAGAAAAATCCCGCCAAGGTCAATCTCGGCCACGCCGGCATCGGCTCCTCGAATTTCCTGATCTGCAAGGCCTTTGCCCATGCCGCCGGCATCGACGTGACGCTGGTCGGCTATCGCGGCGCCGCGCCCGCATTGACGGACGCGATCGGCGGCCAGATCGACGGCGTCTGCGATGCGGCGGCCTCGGTCGCGCAACCGATCATCGAGAAGCTGGTGAAGGGCCTCGTCGTCGGCGCCAATGTGCGGCTCGCTTCGCTGCCGGAATTGCCGACCTCGGCGGAAGCGGGCCTGCCGGAGTTCGAGGCGCAGGGCTGGAACGGCCTGTTCGCGCCCAAGGGCACGCCGGCTGACATCATCGCGAAGCTCAATGCAGCGGCGAAGTCGGCCGTCGAGAGCGAGCCGGTGAAGAAGCGCTTTGCCGATCTGTCGACCGTTGCGCCCGACGCCAGCGAGCATACGCCGGATGTGCTGCAGCAGCTCGTCACGCGCGATGTCGAGAAATTCAAGAAGCTGCTGGCGGACCAGAAAGAGCAGAAGTAACGCACTATCCGCCGCGCAGCCGCCGCATCGCGCGCCGGTACGCATCGGCAGGCACCGTCATCGCCGCAACGCCGGCCATCACGAGCACGAGTCCCAGCGCAAGGTTTGCCGGCACGGCTTCGCCGAGCAGCAGCACCGATAGCCCGACGCCGATCGGAATGCGCAAGTAACCTTGCGCATTCGTCGTCAGCGTGCCCAGGCGCTGCAGGCACATGTAGAACAGCATCAGGCCGAGCGCGCTGGAGAAAATGCCCATGGTGGCGACCGCCACCAGCGCCTCCGGCGTCGGGCGCAAGGTCCAGGGATGCTCGAAAATCATCGCGAGCGGCAGCAGCACGCAGCCGCCGAACAGCAGCGAGCCGGCCGCGACCACCATCGGCTCGTATTCGGACAGCCGCAGGCCGAAGATCGTGGCGCAGGCAAAGGAGACGGTGGCGAGCAGGAT
Organism: uncultured Alphaproteobacteria bacterium; assembly: GCA_963726865.1. Taxonomy (GTDB): domain Bacteria; phylum Pseudomonadota; class Alphaproteobacteria; order Rhizobiales; family Xanthobacteraceae; genus Bradyrhizobium. Next base: position 935,007 of record CAVSEE010000028.1, read on the forward strand.
CGCCAATTCGGCGACGATGTCGTGGGAAAGGCCGCCGAGCGCGTCGAGGCCGACGATCGCGGCCGTTCCGCCAAGCCCGAGGATGGCGCCGAGCAGTTTCAGCAGCGTCGCCGGCTCGTGGCGCGTGATGCCCCAGGTGATCAGGAAGGCGAAGATCGGCGTGGTCGAGGCCAGCACCACCGTGGTGGAGGCCGGCACATATTGCTGCGCCCAGGTGATCATCAGGAACGGGATGGTCGAGTTGATGGTCTGCTGCTGGGCGAACAGCTTCCACGCCTTCGCGTCGGTCGGCAGCCGAAGCCCGCGCAGGCGCAGCACGACGATAAGAAACGCGGCCGCGATCAGCGAGCGCGACGAGATGAAGGTGATCGGCGGAATCGAGCCGAGCCCGATCTTGGTCAGCGGATAGGTCGAACTCCAGCAGCAGGCGAGCGCGAGGAGGAGCGCATAGTCGCGCCAGCTATGACGGCGTGGTTCGACGGGGGAAGACGCGGGCTGCGGCGCAGGCGCCGCCTCGATCTCGCTCAGTGCTGTGCTCTTCGGCAACTGGTTTTCCCGGCGCTTCCCGCGACCGTTATCGCCTTATCCGCTGCGACAGCACAAGCAGGCCAAGCTGCATGGCTAGGTGCCGGAAGCGCCGGCCGCAGGCGGCTTCTTCCATTTCACGCGCTTGATGGTGCCGGAGAAGGTGAACAGCTTTCGCTCACCCGAGAGCAGCGTGCCGCGCAGAAAAATCAGCGAGCCGCCGGCGCGCGTCACCTCGCCGTCGCATTCGATCAATTCGCCCTCGCGCGCCGCGTCGAGGAATTCGCAGGCGAACGCCACGGTCACGCCGGGGCCCTGCAGATGCGCCGACGCGATGGCGAACAGGCAGTAGTCGGCAAAGGCCATGAAGCAGCCGCCATGGACATTGCGCATGCCGTTGAGGTGCTTCTTCTCGACCCGGAAGACGCATTGCACCTTCCCGGTCTCGTCCATCCGGTGCCAGAACGGCCCGTTATTGGTCTCGAAGGCGTCGCGGGTCCAGGTGCGCCAGCCCTTAAATTCGCCCTCGGTTTCGACATGAATGTCGGGGCGCTGGTTGAATGCGTTTTGGGGAAGCTCGTTCACGAAAATGGGCCTTCAAATGTGATTTGCGGCCCTTAAATCCGATCCGTCTGCCAATACGCAAACCCCGTTCCCGCCGCACCCCTCTGCAAAGCTCTGGACAGCGGGAAAATGCCCCCTAAAAGGCCTTTTCCAGCCCCTCCGGACTTCCTATTACGGGCCTCATGCAGACCAACGAACCCAAAATCACCCCCGAGCTCGTCGCCAGCCATGGGCTCAAGCCCGACGAATATGAGCGCATTCTGAAGCTGATCGGGCGGGTCCCGAGCTTCACCGAGCTCGGCATCTTCTCGGCGATGTGGAACGAGCACTGCTCCTACAAGTCCTCGCGCATCCATCTGCGCGGGCTGCCCACCAAGGCGCCATGGGTGATCCAGGGGCCGGGCGAGAATGCCGGCGTGATCGACATCGGCGACGGCCAGGCGGTGGTCTTCAAGATGGAGAGCCACAACCACCCGAGCTACATCGAGCCCTATCAGGGCGCCACCACCGGCGTCGGCGGCATCCTGCGCGACGTCTTCACGATGGGCGCGCGGCCGATCGCCTGCCTCAACGCGCTCTCCTTCGGCGCGCCGGAGCATCCGAAGACGCGGCATCTGGTGTCCGGCGTCGTCGCCGGCGTCGGCGGCTACGGCAATTCCTTCGGCGTGCCGACGGTGGGCGGGCAGGTGCGTTTCCACACCCGCTATGACGGCAACATCCTCGTCAACGCGATGGCGGTCGGCCTCGCCGATGCCGACAAGATCTTCTATGCCGCAGCCTCCGGCGTGAACATGCCGATCGTCTATCTCGGCTCCAAGACCGGCCGCGACGGCATTCACGGCGCCTCGATGGCGTCGGCCGAGTTCGACGACGATTCCGAGGAGAAGCGCCCGACGGTGCAGGTCGGCGATCCCTTCGCCGAAAAGCTGCTGCTGGAAGCTTGCCTGGAAATCATGGCAGCCGATTGCGTGATCGCGATCCAGGACATGGGCGCGGCGGGGCTGACATGTTCTGCTGTGGAAATGGGCGCCAAGGGCGATCTCGGCGTCGATCTCATTCTGGATTCGGTGCCGACGCGCGAAACCGGCATGAGCGCCTATGAGATGATGCTCTCGGAGAGCCAGGAGCGCATGCTCATGGTGCTCAAGCCCGAGAAGGAAAAAGAGGCCGAGGCGATCTTCAAGAAGTGGGGCCTCGATTTCGCCGTGGTCGGTTACACCACGCCGAGCAAGCGCTTTGTGGTGAAGCACGGCGGCGACGTGATGGCTGACCTGCCGATCAAGGAGCTCGGCGACGAGGCGCCGCTCTATGACCGGCCGCATGTCGCGTCACCCGCGCTGCCGGTGGTGCACGCGCGCGAGGTCAAGGCGCCGGTGAGCATTGCCGCGGCGCTGGAAAAGCTGATCGGCACGCCGGAGCTGTGCTCGAAGCGCTGGGTGTGGGAGCAGTACGACCACGTCATCCTCGGCAATACCGTGCAGCGGCCGGGCGGCGATGCCGCCGTGGTGCGCGTGCAGGACGGGCCGAAGGGGCTCGCGCTCACCGTCGACGTCACGCCGCGTTATTGCGAGGCCGATCCGTTTGAGGGCGGCAAGCAGGCTGTCGCCGAAGCCTGGCGCAACATCACCGCCGTCGGCGGCAAGCCGCTCGCCATCACCGACAATCTCAATTTCGGCAATCCGGAGCGGCCCGAGATCATGGGCCAGTTCGTCGGCTGCCTGAAGGGCATTTCGGAAGCCTGCCGTACGCTCGACTTCCCGGTCGTGTCCGGCAACGTCTCGCTCTACAACGAGACCAACGGCCGGGCGATCCTGCCGACGCCCTCGATCGGCGGCGTCGGCGTGCTCGACGATTTCACCAAATCGGCGACGCTGGCCTTCAAGGCCGCCGGCGAAGCGATCCTGTTGATCGGCGACACCCAGGGCTGGCTCGGCCAGTCCGTTTATTTGCGCGACATCTGTGGCCGCGAAGAGGGCGCGCCGCCGCCGGTCGATCTCGCCGCCGAGAAGCGCAATGGCGATGTCATCCGCGGCATGATCCACGCGGGCACCGCGACCGCGGTGCATGATGTCTCCGACGGCGGGCTCCTGGTGGCGCTGGCCGAAATGGCGATGGCAAGCAATATCGGCGCGCAACTGCTCGCAGCACCATCGTCCACCGTGCCGCATGCATACTGGTTCGGCGAAGATCAGGCGCGCTACATCGTCACGGTGCCGGCCGCGGATGCCGGCCTCGTGCTCGCCAAGATGAAGGGCGCCGGCGTGCCCTGTGCGCGCATCGGCACGACGGGCGGCGATGCGATCGCGGTGGCCGGCGAAACGCCGGTTGCGATCAGCTCGCTGACGAAGGCGTTCGAGGCATGGCTGCCGAACTACATGAACGGCAAGGCGCCGTAATCTCCTCCGTCATTGCGAGCGAAGCGAAGCAATCCAGCTTTGCCACAACAAGAAAGCTGGATTGCGTCGTCGCTTCGCTCCTCGCAATGACGGTGTGGAGGTGGCGTGCCTTACAACACCTTTGTCGCACCGGGTATCTGCCGCAGCGCGCGCGTCAGCGCCCAGCTGAATGCGACCGTCAGCACGAATCGCGATCGGTGCTTTCACGAGTCGCCGGCAGATTGTAGTCGAACAGCCAGTACTGCAGCCACAGCGCGATCGGGTAGTGCACCAGGAACATGCCGTAGGCATCGGCCTGCATCGGATCGAGCACGCTCTGGCCGGATTGCGCGAACCTGAGGAAATAGGCCAGGATCAGGAACAGGATGGCCACGCTGAAGACGGTGAAGCAGACGGCGTAGTCCGCCTCATACCAGTTCGGCAGCGGCGACGGATTTCCCAGGATTTCGCGCTTGATGGAGATCAGCACCCACATCAGGTAATACGGAACGATCGCCAGCATCATCCAGTCCCAGCTGACGTTCGCCATCCGGCCGTCCGGCGCCAGCAGGCCGCGATCGAAGAGACTGGGCGCCGATACCGGCGCCGAAAAAGAAGTAGGTGGCATAGAGCAGCACGCGGCCGTGCTGCACCGAGAACGGCCCGAACTCGAACCAGCTTGCTCGGCCCGAAGTACATTCGCCCGGGAACGTAGAACGCGGCGGTGACGGCGAGCATGACCGCGAAGAACACCGGCGGGCCGCCGGCGACCGTGCAGCGACAGGCGATTGATCGGATCGAGCATGGTGGGCGACAGCCGGAACAGCAGGCACGCGACGAGGTCGAAGGCGAGCAGCACCCAGAGGAACCAGATCGGTCCGCTCGGCCATGGGCCTGACGGTGATCGTTTTCCACCAGTATGCGGAAAAGGTGAGTTCGGGATGATGCCGCAGCGCGATGGCGTAGTAGGCGAGCGGAATGATCGTGAAGGCGCAGATCACGAAGGGTAGGCCGAGCCGGAGCAGGCGGTCGGCCAGATAGTTCAGCGGTCCCTTGCGGGCGATGCCCGGCCACACGAACAGGCCCGACAGGAAGAAGAACATCGCCATGAAGAAACTGTCGGTGGCGAGCACGATCATGTCGAAGCCGAAGAACTACTTCGGGTCGGTATGGCCGTAATAGGTGTAGGGGATCACGGCGTGGTGCAGCAGCACCACCAGCGTCAGGAAGGTGCGGGCGCGGTCGAGCGAGAGATTGCGCGTCTTGGTCTTTGGCGCGGCGTGAACGGCGGCCTCAGTGGCTGAAACTGTGGTCATGGTCCCCCCGGACAGGCTTCCTTGCGGGGCAATCTCGCAGCGGGAACCGGGTTCGAGCAAGGCCGATTTGTGCCGTTCGACCGCCAGCCGTGCTTGTCAAATCTTGTACGCCTGGAACCAGCGATCCGATCGGATGTTGATCCGGCGACCACAACGCTGGAGACGCGGGCTATGACCATTCTGAAATGGGCGCTGATCTTCCTCGTCGTGTCGATCATCGCGGGCCTGCTCGGCTTCACCGGCGTCTCCGTGGTATCGGCCGACATCGCGCGCGTGCTGTTCTACATCTTCGTCGTGATCTTCCTGGTGCTGCTGATACTCGGGCTCACGATTTTCAGGGCGTAGGGCAGAGAAAGCAGGCGTTACGCCACTTCCTCGATCTTCACCTTGTCCGGATAGAACGCCAGATGCCCGGCGATCTCGGCCATCGCGGGATACGGGTTCTCATAGGTCCAGATCGAATTCTCCAAGGTCGCGCCGTTGGCCTTGATGGAGAAGTAGTTGGCATCGCCCTTGTAGGGGCAGTGCGTGGTCCGCTCGGTGCGCTCCAGCAGCGCCATGTTGGCGTCGGTCCGCGGCACGTACTGCACGGCCGGATAGCGCGCCTCCTTCAGGGTCAGGGCATGGGCTGTTTCGGCGATCACCACGCCGCCCGCGGATACGCGGACCTTCTTCGGATTGGGCGTGATTGTGATCGGATGGTCGGGACCGGGGAGTTTCATGGCTTTTGCGCCTTTTTTGATCAGCCCGTCGTGATCGATGCGGGACAATTGGGCCAATTACAAACCTCGAACCGAGGGAATATAGTGCCTGAAAGCGTGACCTAGAAGGCCGGCCGCGCTAGATTCCGCCATCACGGCCACGCGATCCGGCCATGATTCGAAGCCCCCTCAGGAGGTCTGCTGGAATGCCGATGGACGCCCACGATATCGAATCGATGATCAAGGCAGCGATTCCCGACGCCGAGGTGACGATCCGCGATCTTGCCGGCGATGGCGACCATTATGCGGCGACCGTGATTTCGGAATCCTTCCGCGGCAAGTCCCGTGTCCAGCAGCACCAGATCGTCTATCAGTCGCTGAAGGGCCAGATGGGCGGGGTGCTGCACGCGCTCGCGCTGCAGACTGGTGTGCCGGAGGGCTAGCCTCGACAAACGGGGCAGGGGCCATGGCTGAGGACAACCCACGCGGCGCGATGTTTCGCGTGCTGACGCCGGACCGGGAGGCCCGCGTCACCAATGCCGAGCTGTTCTTCGATCTCGTCTTCGTCTTTGCCGTCACCCAGCTGTCGCACACGCTGCTGAACCATTTCACCCCGCTTGGCGCGGTGCAGGTGACGCTGCTGTTCCTCGCGGTGTGGTGGGTGTGGGTCTACACCACCTGGGTCACCAACTGGCTCGATCCCGATCAGACGCCGGTCCGCATCCTGCTCTTCCTGTTGATGCTCGGCGGCCTCGTGCTGTCGATGTCCATTCCCAAGGCGTTCGAGGAGCGCGGCCTCTGGTTCGCGGGCGCCTATGCGGCGATGCAGATCGGCCGCACCGCGTTCTGGCTGCTGGCAACGCCAAACCATCGCACGCTGGTGCGGCACAACGCGATCCGCATCCTGCTCTGGCTCTGCGCGTCCGCGGTGTTCTGGATTCTCGGCGGCCTCGCCGAGGGTGAGAAGCGCCTTTATTTCTGGATCGCGGCGCTGGCGATCGAATATGTTTCGGCTGCCGTGCGCTTCTGGACGCCTGGGTTGGGCTTTTCCGCGGTGGAATCCTGGGCAGTTCAGGGCGGACATATGGCCGAGCGCTGCGCCGGTTTCATCATCATCGCGCTGGGCGAGGCCGTCGTCGTGCAGGGCGCGACCTTCGCCGAGCTGGCCTGGACGCCCGACACTGTCGCCGCCTTCCTGTCGGCCCTGACGGGCAGCGTCGCAATGTGGTGGATCTATTTCCACAAGGGCGCGGAGGCCGGCTCCGAGAAGCTGTCGAAGTCAGCCGAGTCCGGGCGGCTGGCGCGGCTCGCCTATACCTACCTGCACCTGCCGATCGTCGGCGGCATCATCCTGGCGGCGGTCGCCGACGAGCTCGTGCTGAAACATCCGCACGGCCATTCGGACCTGCGAACCGTGCTGAGCGCGGTCGGCGGTCCGCTGGTGTTTCTGGTCGGGACCATCCTGTTCAAGCACGCGATCCGCGGCTTTCTGCAGCTTTCCCACGGCATCGGCATCATCGCGCTGCTCGCCACGGGGTGGCTGGGGCGCGATCTGTCGCCGCTATGGCTGTCGATCCTCACCACCGCGATCATGATTATGGTCGCGGTCTGGGAATTGCTATCGCTGCGCGGAAAGCCGCAAGAATAGCGCTATTTCTGGTCGACCACGCTCTTCAGCACGAGATCGGACAGCCGCACGACAAGCGCGCGAAGCCGGGCATTTTCTTCCAGCAGGGACACCACGTCGGATTCCATGCCGGCATCCCAGTCGGCATCGTCATCATTCTGAAATGTGGGTCGGGAAATTTGCTCGTTCGACGACGGCGGAAACACATTGCGCATAACTATACATCCCCTGGCACGAACTCACCCCAGCCAAGTCGCAGGCGGAAAATCATCTGAGTCGGAGTTAAAATTTCGACCAGAAAGGGGTATTCACTGGCCATGGCCATTCTGGACTCGACTAAAAAGTTCAGAAAGGTTTAATAAGTCTCTGTCACCTTCGGTAACGAAGAAGATGTGTTTCGGGTGCGGCGGCACTGACATCTTCTCGCCACAAGCCCGGCCAGCGCGATAACCCTCACCCCCATGGCCTGCCGTGGTTGGGAATGCGCGCCTATGAAACAACATGAAGCAAAGGCCCTGATCCTCGAAGAATGGGACCGCTGGCTCGCCCGGCAGACCATCGACCCGAGCGGTCCAACGGGCAAAGAGTCACTGAAGTTCTTTTTCGAGCTGGAAGACGGCAAGTCGCCGCTGCTCGACTTTCAGTCGCGTGGGCACGACAAATGGCGGATCATCCATGCTTGGCTGCTCAGCGCCGAGCGTGTCGGCGACGTCTGGGTGCCGGCGCCGCGCATCGTGCCGTCGCGCAAGCCGCGCGCCGTGCGCGACAGGTCGCGCGCCAAGATGTGATGGATTGCGTCAGGTAACCAGCAGTCCTGCCGCCAGGACGACGCCACAGATATAGGTGAAGAGCGCGCCGAACAGCCGCGCCGGGTTCGGCCGGTTGAGCGACGGCCCGAACAGCAGCGCGCCGGCGAGCGCAAAGCGTGCGATGGTCGCCAACACGATGACGGCGATGATCCAGGTTGGCGCCGGCTTCATCGCGTACCACAGGAACAGCACCGCGAAGAACGGCGCGTATTCGGCGGTGTTGGCATGCGCGCGAACCGCGCGATGCAGCGGATCGACCGGGCTTGCATCGTGGCCGACGCTCTTCCGGTTTTGCCGGCGCTGCAGCGACACGTTCAGCCCGAGCCCGAATAGCAATAGTCCCAGCAGCGCAGTGCAGACGACGGCGATGTTCATTGCGTTTCCCCCTGTCCCAGGACAGGGAGGCTAGCGCGATGGAGCGCGGTCTTGCAACCTGGCGCATGATCCGGAAAAGTGTGAAGCGGTTTTCCGAAAAGATCATGCGCAAACAAAGAGCTAAAGCGCGATGATGATCTATCCCAATCTCATCGCGCTTTAGTCCGCGGCCGCCGTCAGCGCATGGACCGAGAACATGCGGTTCTCATCGGTCCAGCTCTCCTTGACCTGCCAGCCCGAGGCCTGCGCCAGCGCGGTGAAGCGGTCAAAGCTGTATTTGTAGCTGTTCTCGGTGTGAATGCTCTCGCCGGGGCGGAACGAGAAGTGATGCCCGAGCACGCGCACGCGCTGCGCCTTGCGGCTGATCAGGTGCATCTCGATGCGGTGGCGGTCGCGGTTGTAGATCGAGCGATGCAGGAAGCCCGATAGATCAAAGTTGCCGCCGAGTTCGCGGTTGATGCGCTCCAGCACATTGAGGTTGAAGCGCGCGGTGACGCCGGCCGCGTCGTTGTAAGCGTCGTAGAGCGTGCGCTCGTCCTTTTCGAGGTCGACGCCGATGATCATCTGCGCGCCGTGCCCGAGGATTTGCCGCGCGCTCTTCAGGAAGGCCTCCGCCTCCTGCGGCTCGAAATTGCCAAGCGTCGATCCCGGAAAGAAGCCGACCTTCGGCATGTCGGCGACGGCGTCGGGCAGCGCAAACGGCGCGGTGAAATCGGCGGCGACGGGATGGACGGCCAATTCCGGGAAGTCGCGGCGCAAGCCGTCGGCCTGCTCCTTGAGGAAGTCGCCGGAGATGTCGACGGGCACATAGGCTGCAAAGCGCGAGCGCTGCAGCAGCAGCCGCACTTTTGTGGTGGCGCCGGCGCCGAATTCGACCAGCGCCGCACCTTGCGGAATCAGCCTGGCGATCTCGCCGCCGCGCTCGCGCAGGATCGATAGCTCGGTGCGGGTCGGATAATATTCCGGGAGCACCGTGATCTGCTCGAACAGCTCCGATCCCTTCGCGTCGTAGAAATATTTCGGCGAAAGCTTTTTCGGAAACCGGGAGAGGTCGCCGATCACGTCGCCGGCGAAGGCGGAGGCGGCGTCGTCAAGGCGGTTCGGTCCGGTCAAAGCGGGGGCGTGTACGTTCATGATACTCTCCCGAACGCGCTGTCCCGCGCGTGATCGATGATGGAAATCAGGCGTAGTCGGCGAGCCGCAATCCCGTGAATTGCCAGCGATGGTGCGGATAGAAGAAGTTGCGATAGGTGATACGGCTGTGACCGTCAGGGGTTGCAAGCGATGAGCCGCGCAGCACCAGCTGGTTGACCATGAACTTGCCGTTATATTCCCCGAGCGCGCCCTCGATGGCGCGATAGCCGGGGTAGGGCGAGTAGGAACTGCGGGTCCATTGCCAGACGATGCCGAAGGCGTCGTTGAGCAGGCTTGCGCGCGCCGCGACCTCCCACTCCATCTCGGTCGGCAGGTGTTTTCCGGCCCAGCGCGCGAACGCATCGGCCTCGTAATAGCTGACATGGCACACCGGCGCCGCCGGGTCGATCGGCTGCAGGCCGCCCAGCGTCATGATCTGCCATTCGCCGTTGACGTTGCGCCAATGGCCGGGGGCTTCCCAGCCCTCGTTGCCGACGACGGCAAAGCCGTCCATCAGCCACAGCGTCGCCGTTCGGTAGCCGCCGTCGGCCATGAAGGCGAGCCATTCGGCGTTGCTGACGAGGTTGCGCGCCAGTTTGACCGGGCCGACCAGCGCGCGATGCGCCGGCTTCTCATTGTCGAAATGAAAGCTGTCGTCGGCGTGTCCGACGGTGTGGATGCCTTCGTTGAGCGTGGTCCATTCATCGCTGCTGCGGCTGGAGGCCGGGAACGTCCATGCGGAATCGTAGGCCGGCGGAATCGGGTTCTGCGCAAAGGCGTGCAGGATGTCGGTGTACATCAACTCCTGATGCTGCTGCTCGTGATTGAGGCCGACCTCGACCAGCGGCGCCAGCTTTTTCAGCGTGGCTTCATCCGCGCTCTGGAAGAATTTCACGACCGCCGCATCGACATGCCGGCGATAGGTGGTGATCTCGTCTGCGCTTGGGCGGGTCAGGTCGCCGCGCCGGTGGCGGGCATGCCGGGGGCCGGCGCTGACGTAGTAGGAATTGAAGAGATAGGCGTAGTCGGGGTGGAAGGACTGGTAGCCCGCACAATGCTCGCCGAGCAGAAACTGCTCGAAGAACCAGGTGGTGTGGGCGCGGTGCCATTTCGCCGGGCTCGCATCCGGCATCGACTGGATCAACTGGTCCTCGGGCGAAAGGGGCGCGGCGCGCCGCTCGGTCTCGTTGCGGACCGCCAGATAGGCGTCCACCAGGCGCTGGGAGAGCGCCGGGGGATCGGAAAACAGTGACGGGGCAGGCGCAGTCGGGGCCGCGGCGGAGGCTGTTTTCGTCACGGTGGTCTCCAATCGGGGAGAGAACGTTGCTTCGGCGGACGGGTTCCTAAGGCACAGTTCGTCCTAGATAGGGCTTCCGTTTCAGGAAAAAAGCCTTCGGCGGCTATGATATGGCTGCCATCAGGCTATGGCAGCTACTGGCGGGATCACCGCTGAGGCCGTCCCGCATGCCTGCTCTCCGGCATTTTACTTTGGACAAACAAGGGTTTGGGATTACATATAGGGCAGTCACCGGGTTAAATCGGCCGGATCGGTCCCGCCAAGGCAGCGCCGCAGGGGGCCTGCCCAGAAGGAAGCGAATATGAGCATCGAGCAATTTATCGACAACGAGGTGAAGGCCAACGACGTCGTGCTGTTCATGAAGGGCACGCCGCAATTTCCGCAGTGCGGATTCTCGGGCCAGGTGGTGCAGATCCTCGACCACGTCGGCGTCGGCTACAAGGGCCTCAACGTGCTGGAATCGGCCGAGCTGCGCAACGGCATCAAGACCTATTCGAACTGGCCGACCATTCCGCAGCTCTACGTCAAGGGCGAGTTCGTCGGCGGCTGCGATATCATCCGCGAGATGTTCCAGGCCGGCGAGCTGCAGCAGCTGTTTGCCGACAAGGGCATCGCGGTCAACGCCGCGGCCTGAGGTCGGTCTTGGCCGCGCGCCGGATAGGCGATGCGCGGCTCGAGGTCATTGTTGCCGACATCACGACACTGAGCGTTGACGCCATCGTCAACGCGGCCAATACGTCGCTGCTCGGCGGGGGCGGCGTTGACGGCGCGATCCATCGTGCCGCCGGACCCGAGCTGCTCGCCGAATGCCGGACGCTGAATGGCTGCGCGACCGGCGATGCCAAGATCACCAGAGGATATCGGCTGCCGGCACGGCATGTGATCCATGCCGTCGGGCCGGTCTGGTATGGCGGCAATCGACGGTGAGGAAGCGCAGCTTGCCTCCTGCTATCGCCGATCGCTCGAGCTGTGTGACGACAATAATCTCGCTTCGCTCGCTTTTCCCGCTATCTCGACCGGCGTCTATCGGTTTCCGCGCCGATCGCGCCGCCCGCATCGCGGTTGGCACCGTCGTGAAGGGGTTGACGTCTGCGCCTTCCGTCACCCGCGTCATCTTCTGCTGCTTCTCCCGCGACAGTGCGACGCTGCATGAAGAGGCGCTTGCCGCCTTTGGCAGCCCTTGCCCCGACTGACCCCTCCGCTACACTGCCGCCCGTTCATCCTGGAGGGGTTGATGGTTTTGAAGAATTTTGTGCGCGCGGGTGTTGCCGGCGCGCTGTTGATGCTGTCGGCGATCTGCAGCCTTTGCGCAGTTCGCCTCCGAGGGCACTTTTGACATTCCGGCCGGCGCGAAATTCAATCCGGACAAGCTCGCCAAGATCACCGAGTTCTTCAAGAACGAGGTCGCGACCGGCAAGATCTCCGGCGCTGACGTCCTGATCCGGCAGCGCGGCAAGGACGTCTACCACGAGACGTTTGGCGTGCAGGACGTGGAGTCGAAGGCGCCGGTCACGGACAAGACCATCTTCCGGCTGTCGTCGCTGACCAAGGCGATCACGTCTGTCGTGGCGATGCAGTTGATCGACGAAGGGAAGATGAAGCTCGACGATCCCGTCGCGAAATACATTCCCTCCTTTGCCAAGGTGAAGGTCGGCGTGGAGAAGAAGGCCGACGACGGCAGCAAGACGCTCGAACTGGTGGACCCGGTCCGCCCCATGACCATTCTCGATCTGTTGCGCCATACCTCGGGGATCACCTACGGCTTCTATGGCGACAGCCTGGTGCGCAAGGCCTACAAGGACGCCAATCTCTATGCGGGTGATTTCGACCTCGCTGAATTCGCCGAGCGGATCGCCAAGCTGCCGCTGCACAACCAGCCGGGTGCGCTCTGGCAGTACGGTCATTCCACCGACATTCTCGGGCGGATCATGGAGATCGTGTCGGGCAAATCATTGCTCGAGATCGAGAAGGAAAAGCTGCTCGATCCGCTCGGCATGACCGACACCAACTTCTTCGTCACCGAGCCCGAACGGCTGAAGCGGCTCGCTCAGCCGGTGCCGAACGACAGCGATTTCCGCGTCGGGCGCCAGTACAGGACCGAGGTTCGCCAGAAGTGGGAATCCGCCACCGGCGGCATGGTTTCGACCATGGACGATTTCTCGAAGTTTGCGCAGATGCTGCTCAACGGCGGAACGCTACGAGGGCAAGACCTATCTCAGCCCGAAGACGTTCGAGCTGATGGCGACGGACCAGATCGGCAAGGGCTCGGGCGTCGAGCGGGATTATTTCTATTTCCCCGGCGACGGCTTTGGCATGGGGCTGGGGCTCGCGGTTCGCACCGATCCCGGCAACGCAAAACCGCCGCCGCCGGGGTCGCTGGGCGAGTTGAAATGGGACGGCGCCAGCGGCTGCTACATGGTGATCGACCCCAAGCAGGAGATGATGTTCGTGCTGCTGGAGCAGACGCCGAGCGAGCGCCAGCGCATCCAGCGCACGCTGAAACTGCTGGTCTATGAAGCCCTCAAGAGCTGAGTTGTCGCGCCGCGTTGTTGCTGCGGCGCTTGTGCTGTGTGCAACTGTCTGTCGCCTGCCCGCAGGCAGGGCGCACGCCGAGGCTACGGCATCCGGCCCGCGCAGCTTTTCCGCGGAGGGCCTTGGCAAGGTCGGCGACTACATCAGGAACGAGATCGCGACCGGCAAGATTCCCGGCGCGATCCTCCTGATCCAGCAGCACGGCAAGCCGGTCTATTTCGAGAATTTCGGCGTGCGCGACGTCGCGACGCAATTGCCGATGACGGCGGACACCATCTTCCGCCTCTATTCGATGTCGAAGCCGATCACCTCGGTCGCGGCATCATGATGCTGGTCGAGGACGGCAAGCTCAGGCTCGACGATCCCGTCTCGAAATACATTCCGGCCTTTGCCGACATGAAGGTCGGCGTCGAGAAGAAGGACGAGGAGGAGTCTTCGCGCTGGAGCCGCTGCACCGGCCGATCACGATTCTGGATCTGCTGCGCCACACTGCGGGGCTGCCCTACGGCTTCTACGGCGACAACACCGTGCGCAAGCTCTACGCCGGAGCCGATCTCTTCAACAGCGATGTCAGCAATGCCGAATTCGTCGAGCGCCTCGCCAGGCTGCCGCTGGCCGAGCAGCCCGGGCACGCTCTGGGACTACGGCCATGCCACCGACGTGCTCGGCCGCGTCGTCGAGGTGATCTCGGGCAAGTCGCTGTTGCAGTTCGAAAAGGAACGGCTGCTCGATCCGCTCGGCATGAGCGAGACCGCGTTCTTCGTGGCCGACGGCTCAAAACGTCGACGCATCGCCGAGCCGATGCCCAATGACCGCGCCATCAGCCCGGTCACGCAGGTGCGCGATCCCTTGAAGCCAAGGGTATGGGAGTCCGGCGGGGGAGGGATGGTCGGCACCATCACCGACTACGCGCGCTTCTGCCAGATGCTGCTCAACGGCGGCACGCTCGACGGCAGGCGCTACCTCAAGCCCGAGACGATTGCGCTGATGGCGACCGACCATATCGGCCCGGAGACCAAGATCGCGCGCGATCAACTCTATTACCCCGGCGCCACCAGCGGCTTCGGCCTCGGCTTTGCCGTGCGCACCTCGGTGCCGCCGAATACCGAGTGGCCGCTCGGCGAATATCGCTGGGACGGCGTCGGCGGCACGTTCTTCTTCATCGACCCCACGGACGACATGTTCGCCATCTTCATGGTGCAGACGCCGTCGCAGCGCGGCCGGATCCAGCTCGAATTGAAGACGCTGATCTACAAGGCGATGGAGGAAGCGAGGACGCTCAAGCGCTCGCCGCGCACGATCTCGCGGACTTGCCCGACCATCTCCTCGATCTGCGCTGCCGTCACGTCGAGATGCGTGCAGGCCCTGATGCGGCCGTCCATCATCGCAAGCAGCACGCCGCGCGGCGAAGCGCTGCGACCATCTTCTCGCCGGAGACGCCTGACCCGTCGGGCTTGAAGAACACCAGGTTGGTCTCGGGTTGCTGCACCTCGATGCCGTTGATCTGCGACAGGCCGCGCGCCAGCGCACGGGCATTGGCGTGATCGTCGGCGAGGCGATCGACGTGATGATCCAGCGCGTAGATGCAGGCGGCCGCACAGATGCCGGCCTGGCGCATCGAGCCGCCGAGCCGCTGCTTCCAGCGCCAGACCTCGTCGATGAAGGCGCGGCTGCCGGCAATGACGCCGCCGATCGGCGCGCCGAGCCCCTTTGAGAAATCGATCCAGGCGGAATCCCAGCCCGCCGCCATGTCGCGGGCGGAAATGCCGGTCGCGACCGTGGCGTTGAGCAGCCGCGCGCCGTCCATGTGCGTGGCCATGCCGTTGGCCTTGGCGATCTTCACGACCTCGTCGAGCGCGGCCTTCTTCCAGATCGTGCCGCCGCCGATATTGGCGGTCTGCTCGACGCTGACCAGCATCTGCGGCGGCTGGTAGCGCGAGCGCGGATGCAGCGCGGCCTTGAAAGTCTCGCGGCGAGAATTGCCCGTCGTCGCCCTTCAGCGGCGTGATCTGGAATCCGCCGAGCGCGGCATGCGCGCCGCCTTCGCGGGCGATGATATGCGCGGTCTCATGCGCCAGGATTTCGTCGCCGGGCCGGCAATGCACCAGCGTCGCCGCGACATTGCACATGGTGCCCGATGGCATGAACACGGCGGCTTCCTTGCCGAGCAGATCGGCGACGCGCTCGCACAGCGCGTTGACGGAGGGATCGTCGCCGATCTGCTCGTCGCCGACTTCCGCCCTTGCCATCGCCTCGCGCATGCCAGGCGTTGGCCGCGTCTGGGTGTCCGACAACAGGTTGATGCGAACCGGCGGCGCCTTGGGATCGCGCGGGGGAGGGGTGTAGTGCATGGCGTTCCTCAGGGATCAAGCGGGCGACGAGCGGAGTGGCGGAAGCGGAGAATGACGATTTCGGTTTCGTTCACGCGATAGTCGATTAGATAGGGATAGGGGTTGGCAGAAACACGGCGCACATTCCGACGGCTGGTTGCACGTCCTGCATATGGCCTTTTTTCAATGAGTGAGATCAGAGCGAGGACCCGGTCCCGGACGTGGGTGGCGCCTTCCGGCGACCGAGCTTCAATATAGCTGAGGGCTTCGTCGATCTGCACGAGAGCACGGCGTGTGTAGCGAACGTTCACCGGCCATGCTTCTTCCACATGGCGGTGACTTCCTCAGCGGAAGCCAGTTCGCCCCGCACGAGCTCGGCCTCCGCTTCGGCGAGATCGGCATCATCTTCCGCTGTCAATTGGATCGGCGGCTGGTCAACGCCCGCCAGCTCCAGCAGAACACGCGCAAGTTCATCCTGCTGCGCGTCGGGAAGCGTCGCAACCTTGCTGAAGGCCTGTTCAAGCAGTCGGGTCATGGGGCCAAGATACCACAACAAAAAGGCCCCGGCAAAACCGGGGCCTTTTGATCTCGCAATCCCAAAAAACCGATCAGCGCGAATAGAATTCGACGATCAGATGCGGCTCCATCTGCACCGGGAACGGCACGTCGGTCAGGGCCGGGATGCGGACGAACTTGGCGGTCATCTTGCCGTGGTCGACTTCGAGGAAGTCCGGCACGTCGCGCTCGGGGAGCTGGACGGCTTCCAGCACCGGCGTGAGCTGCTTGGAGGCTTCCTTCACCTCGATGCTGTCGCCGACCTTCAGCTTGTAGCTGCCGATGTTGACCTTGCGGCCGTTCACCTTGACGTGGCCGTGGTTGATGAACTGGCGCGCGGCGAACATGGTCGAGACGAACTTGGCGCGATAGATCACGGTGTCGAGACGGCGCTCCAGCAGGCCGATCAGGTTCTCGCCGGTGTCGCCCTTCATGCGGCCGGCCTCGACATAGATGCCGTGGAACTGGCGCTCTGAGATGTTGGCGTAGTAGCCCTTCAGCTTCTGCTTGGCGCGCAGCTGCACGCCGAAGTCCGAGAGCTTGCCCTTGCGGCGCTGGCCGTGCTGGCCGGGGCCGTATTCCCGGCGGTTCACGGGGCTCTTCGGGCGGCCCCAGATATTCTGGCCCATACGGCGATCGATCTTGTATTTCGCCTCACTGCGCTTTGTCATCGCGTCCTCTGTGCAAGTTTGAGTTTTGAGGAGACGCGCCCTCCTGTGCCCTGGGATTTCCCGGGGCCGACAGGTCCACACTTGAAAGCTCAAGAACGGACCACGGGTCGCGAAACGCAACGCGGGCCGAAAACGGCCCGCGAGCAGGGCGGTTTCTAGGCAGAAACGGCCCTGATGTCAAACGAAAGGAGGCCAATTTCTCAGCGAGAATCAGGGGTTTCGGCCCAAATCAGTCCGATTCGGAACCTTTCAGGCTATGGCGCTGGCTTGGCCAGCGGCTCGCCTGCCTTGATGATGTAAACCCCGAGCACTTTCGTTGCCTGGCTGCCTGCCTTGGCGTCGTGAACCGCCCCTTCCGGGATCTGGTACGACTCGCCCGCCTTCAGCTTCTTGGGCGGCTGGCCGTCGATCAGAAGCTCCAGTTCGCCTTCCAGCACATAGCCGGTTTCGGCGCCGGGATGGGTGTGCCTGCCCGCCGCGCCGCCTGCGGGAATTTCGGCGATCGCCGTGACGGTGTTGTAGCCCGCCGGGAAATCCACCTTCTGCAACGGCGTACGCTTGATGCCGCTCTGCTGTGCGATGGCGACGCCGGCAACGGCGAACGCGGCGATGGCAAGTCCGAGTATCACTTTCTTGGTCATCTGTTTCCTCCCAGTACCGCTTGGCTGTCTAGCACATCGCCGCGAAAGACAGCAGGGTCCTTCAGCGCTTGATGCCCTCGAAGCTTGCAGCGATGCCGCGCTGGAACAGCGACCAGTCGAAGCCGAGGGCGAGGGCCGCATAGCCGCGCTCGATCATCGCGTTCGCCGCTTCGGCGGTGCGCGCTACGCCGCCGATCGGCACGCCGCTTTTCAAAATGCCTTCCTCGGCGCGCCGCATCAGCGCCACCACTTCGGGGTCGTCGGGCAGCCCGCGCTTGTTGATGGAGGTGGCGAGATCGCCGGGGCCGATCACGGCGAGGTCGATGCCGGGCACCGCCATGATCTCGTCGATGCGGTTGACGGCCTCGACATGCTCGATGGTGACGATGCAGATCATGTCGTCGTCGGCGGTCGCCATGTAGTCGGCCATCGACACGTTCCAGCGGAACGGCGCGTGGAACGGGCCCCACAGCCGGTCGCCCCTCGGCGGATAGCGCACGCTGCGCACGGCCTTCTCGGCGTCGGCGCGGCTGCAGATCATCGGAAAATTGATGCCGAGCGCGCCGAGATCCATCGGCGCCTTGGCGAGCCACGGCTCGTTGGCGGCGATCCGCAGCATCGGCACGCAGGGCGTGCCGGACGGTGGCCGTGATCATGGCATGCGCCGAGCCGAGATCGATCGGGCCATGCTCGAGATCGACGATGATCCAGTCGAGCTGACTGCGCCATGATCCGCACGGTCTGGATCGAGGGAATGGTGGCGATCGCCCCGAAGGTGGGGCGGCCCTCGCGCCACATCTGTTTGAGGCGGTTGAGCGGTGGCGGCGATGTCGATGTCAATGCGAGAAACTCCGGCGGGGTGCCCCGCGCGAGAAACTAGCATTTCACGCCGGAACGCGGCCACCGAAAAACGGCATCAGCGCCTGGCTCAGCGTGTGCGGCTTTCCCGACGTGAAGATCATCTCGGCGCCGGCGCGCATCGAAGACGTCGCCGGGCGTGCCGATCAGGTCGACCACGCGCCGCGCGATCGCCGGCGCCGGATCGATCCAGTCGACCGGCCAGGGCGCGAGCCGTGCCAGGCGGTCGAGCAGCAGCGGATAATGCGTGCAGGCCAGCACCACCGTGTCGGTCCGCGCCGACGCATCGTCGGCGTTGCCGACGAAGCAGGGCGCGATTTCGGCCGATATGTCGGCATCGCTGACGTCGTCGCCGCTCAGCGCGGCCTCCGCCAGCGAGGCAAGCTCGGGTGAGCCCACCAGCGTCACCTCGCAGCCCTGCGCGAAATCGCGGATCAGGCCGTGGGTGTATTCGCGCTTCACCGTGCCCTTGGTGCCGAGCACCGACACGCGCTTCGTCTTCGAGCTGGCGCAGGCCGGCTTGATCGCCGGCACCGTGCCGACGAAGGGGACGGTGTAGGCGGCGCGCAGATGCGACATCACCAGCGTCGAGGCGGTGTTGCAGGCGATCGTCACCAGATCGGGCGCGTGCGCTGCGATCAGTTCGCCGACCAGCGGCACCACGCGGGCGATGATCTCGTCCTCGCCGTGGTGGCCG
This sequence comes from uncultured Alphaproteobacteria bacterium, assembly GCA_963726865.1. Taxonomy (GTDB): domain Bacteria; phylum Pseudomonadota; class Alphaproteobacteria; order Rhizobiales; family Xanthobacteraceae; genus Bradyrhizobium. The sequence goes on from CAVSEE010000028.1 coordinate 954,014, forward strand.
TAGGGAAAGAACGCGTCGTCGGCGACATAGACGTAATGCGCGTCCGGCCGCGCGGCGACGATCTCGCGCAGCACGGTGAGGCCGCCGAGGCCGGAATCGAATACGAGAATCGTGGGGGGCGCTGGCACCGGGCGATTTTAGCCGATCTGTGGTTGCGTACCAGTTGCTTTGCAGGGAGCCGGGACGGCCTACGCCGCCCCGAACACGCGCTTGAAGATCGTGTCGACGTGCTTGAGGTGATAGCCGAGGTCGAACTGCTCGGCGATCTCGGCGTCGCTGAGATACTTCTTCACGTCGGCGTCGTTCTTCAGCAGCGTCAGGAAATCGCCTTCGCCGCGCCAGACCGGCATGGCGTTGCGCTGCACGAATTTGTAGGCGTCCTCGCGGCTCGCGCCTTTCTGCGTCAGCGCGATCAGCACGCGCTGCGAATGCACGAGGCCGCCGAGCCGGTCGAGGTTCTTCTGCATGTTGTCGGGATAGACCAGCAGCTTCTCGATCAGGCCGGCGAGGCGACGAGCGCGAAGTCGAGCGTCACCGTGGCGTCGGGGCCGATCATGCGCTCGACGGAGGAATGCGAGATGTCGCGCTCGTGCCACAGCGCCACGTTCTCCAGCGCCGGCGTCACATAGGCGCGCACCATGCGCGACAGGCCCGGTGAGATTCTCCGTCAGCACCGGGTTGCGCTTGTGCGGCATGGCCGAGGAGCCCTTCTGGCCCTCCGAGAAGAATTCCTCGGCCTCCAGCACCTCGGTGCGCTGCAGATGGCGGATTTCGATCGCCAGCCGCTCCACCGACGCGGCGATCACGCCGAGCGTGGCGAAATACATCGCGTGCCGGTCGCGCGGGATCACCTGGGTCGAGACCGGCTCCGGCACGAGGCCCATGGCCTTGGCGACATGTTCTTCGACGCGCGGATCGATCTGCGCGAACGTGCCGACCGCGCCCGAGATGGCGCAGGTCGCGACTTCCTTGCGCGCGGCGATCAGCCGCTCGCGGCCGCGCGAGAATTCGGCATAGGCATAGGCGAGCTTCAGCCCGAAGGTGACGGGCTCGGCATGGATGCCGTGGGAGCGGCCGATGGTCGGCGTCATCTTGTGCTCGAAGGCGCGCGTCTTCAGCGCCGCCAGCACCTTGTCGATGTCGGCGATCAGCAGATCGGCGGCGCGGACCAGCTGCACGTTGAGGCAGGTGTCGAGCACGTCCGACGAGGTCATGCCCTGGTGCACGAAGCGCGCCTCGGGGCCGACGATTTCGGCCAGATGCGTCAGGAAGGCGATGACGTCGTGCTTGGTCTCGCGCTCGATCTCGTCGATCCGCGCCACGTCGAAGGTGGCATCCTTCGCCTTGGCCCAGATCGTCTTCGCCGCTTCCTTCGGGATGATGCCAAGCTCGGCCAGCGCGTCCGCCGCATGCGCCTCGATCTCGAACCAGATCTTGAAACGCGTCTGCGGCTCCCAGATGGAGGCCATTTCGGGGCGGGTATAGCGGGGAATCATCGAAGCTCCGAGCGGGCAGGGGCGGGGCGCGAAGCGCTCCCGGCCGATTTGTTTTTACGCCGCGCTTTAGCAAATCATGCGGCGGGAGGCCACCCAAACGGAACTCGGGACGGGGGAAAAATGCCTGATCCGGGAGGGACATGGCCGAGCCTGCCAAGGGATACAGATCGGGAAAATTGGCTAACGACGTTCGGGCAGATGTCTTTGGACCGCGCCGACCGTCACTGATTTAACAAAACCGTGGTTCTTGAGTGGGCGAAGCTATGGAATAGTACCCGCAGGGAGCGAGCACCGCATGAGTTCCACAGTGGCAGAGGCGAGCGCATCGGCGGAGAAGGATTCAGGCGAACGCGACGTCCTGCTGATCTGGATGATCTTCACCGGCCTTTCGATCTTCGCGGCCGTGCTGCTGTGGCGATACGGGCTGATCCATCTGATGGTCAGCTCCGATCGTACCTACATCTCCAGCGTCATTACCGTTCTCTACGTTGTCACTTGCGTGCATTGCTTCTGGCGCACGCGTGCGATCGCGCGCGAAGGCCAGGCCGCACGGAGTTGCCGCGCCATCCTGACGGCGCCTGACGCAGCCAGGGTGCTTGAGGGCGATGCGCGCGAACTGCCGCGCGGACTGGTGACCGATCACATCCGCAGCCTCGTGGAGAAGGCGAGGGCGCAGGCCGCCGGCCGCATCGACCAGACGCTGCTGTTGCGTGCGCTGGCCGACCGCCTGCGCGGTTCCAACGGCTTTGGCGCCTTCGTCTCGGACACGCTGATGAAACTCGGGCTGCTCGGGACGATCATCGGCTTCATCATCATGCTCGCGCCGATCGCGACCCTCGATGCCGCCGACAAGGTCGCGATGAAATCCTCGATGGGGCTGATGAGCGACGGCATGGCGGTCGCGATGTACACGACCCTGGCCGGCCTGATCGGATCGATCCTGGTCAGGATCCAGTACTACATGCTCGATGTCGCGACCCAGCGGGTATTTTCCGATGCCGTCATGCTGACCGAGACGCATGTCACGCCGGCCCTGGAACGCCGTCATGCTGGATGATTTCGGTCTCTATCCGCGCGACGAGAATTTCGATCCGCTCGGCGTGATGCTGTTCAAGGCGCTGCAGGTGATTGCCTTCCTGTTTTTTCTGGCGTTGCTTGCCGTGTCTCCCGATTCAAAGGAGGGCAAGGTCGATTTCAAGGCCGAGTTCATGATCACGATGGACTGGCCTGACAATCACCCCGACGATCTTGACCTGTTTGTGCAGGATCCCGCCGGCCACATCGCCTGGTATCGCCATCGCGAAGCCGGCTTTCTGACGTTGGACCGCGACGATCGCGGCGGCGCCAACGATTTCATCATCGTGAACGGCAAGAAGATCCCTTCGCCGATCCGCGAGGAGATCGTCACCGTGCGCGGCATCCTGGCCGGCGAATACACCGTCAACATCTCGCACTTCCGGGCGACCACGGGCGAGTCGGTCGTTGCGCATGTGAAGGTGCAGAAGCTCAATCCGACGGTGCAGGTGATCTTCGACAACAAGGTGACACTCAATCGCACCGGCGACGAGAAAACCGCGGTGCGGTTTCGCATCGATGCCGAGGGCAAGGTTCTCAACGTCGATCAGCGGCCGAAATCGCTGATGGAGACGTTCCGCAACGTCCGCGCCAACGGCGCGGATATCGACCCGAAGACGGGGGTGAGGATACGCCGTGACTAACGTGCAATCGGTGATCGTTACCCTGGCGGTTGCCTACGCCGTGATCGGCGCGCTGCTGCTGCTCGTGCTGGTCTATGCGCGGCTGCATTGGTCGCTGAAGGCCGTCGCCGTCGTCCTGACCAGCGCGTTTTATGTGGTCAGCTTCGGCGGAATGCGCTCCCTGCTCGGTTGGGCAACGCCGGACAGGCTGCCCGTCTACTTCAAGCTCCTGTCCGCGCGGATCGTGGAGCCGCATTCACTCGAGGGCGATCCCGGCTCGATTTACCTGTGGGTCGAGGAGCTCGATGACGGCAACCGGCCAAGCGCGGCTCCCCGGGCGTTCCGCGTTCCCTACAACGCGGACCTGGCCGAAAAGACGATCGCCGCGGAGAACGAGATCAAGGCCGGGCGTCAGCAGGGCGGGCGCGCCGCGGATTTTGGCGCCGGCGACGGCACCATCATGGACCTCGTCCGGGAATACATCACGCCGAAGACGATCCTGGAGACATCAGGCGGCGATTCCACGACCGGCCAGTTCATGGCGCCGGCGGCGGACGCGCAGGGTCCCGTGTTCACGCCGCTCCTGCCGCCCAAAATGCCGCCCAAGGACGCCGAGCAATAGAGGCCATCTCGCCTTGGCGAACCGGCGGCTCACAGAAGTGTGACTGACAGATATTGAAATCTGTCAGCGCGACGTGTATATCCCTTTTCGACGCCCGAGCATGATGCCCGAACGGGGCATGCCAAAAACAACAAGTGACGAGGGCGCCACGCGGGTCGGCCGGCCATTGAGGCGGCAGACCCCGAGAACTCCAGGACTTACGACCATGACCACTGAAATTCTAAGTTTAGCGACGCAATTCCAGCTCTGGGTGAACCAGCTGGTGGCCCGCCACCTCGAGGCTGAAGCGACGAAGTTCGTCCGTTAAGGCCTCATCCAACGAAGACGCAAAGGGAACGTCCATGAACGAAGTTGTCGTCCTGACCCCGGAGCGAATTCTCGAAGCCACCGAGGAGGTCTTGCGCCGCTATGGGCTGGCCAAGGCCACCGTGGTCGACGTTGCCCGTGCGCTCGATGTGAGCCACGGCAGCGTCTATCGCCATTTCCCGAGCAAGGCTTCGCTGCGCCAGGCGGTGGCGAAGCGCTGGCTCGATCGCGCCAACGCACCGCTGCAGAAGATCGCCGAAAGTTCCGGCCCCGCGCCGGCGCGGCTGGAGAAGTGGCTGCGCACGATGATCGACATCAAATACAGGAAGGTCACCGAGGACCCCGAAATGTTCGCGACCTATCTGACGCTGGCTCAGGAAGCCTGCGAAGCGGTGAGGGCGCACAAGGAACGCCTGGTCGATCAGGTCGCTCAGATCATTGCCGACGGCGTCAAGCAGGGCGCCTTCCAGGCCGCTGACGTCAAGACCACGGCGCGCGCGGTTTTCGACGCAACCACCCGCTATCACCATCCCGCCCATGCCGACGAGTGGAAGGATCCGGCGAGGGCCGCTCGGATCGACGCGCTGCTGGGGCTACTGCTCAAGGGGCTGGAGGCCCCGCGCAAGCGCTAGGCGCTTGAGCCGTCTGCATTTCCCGCAATAGTTTGATATCCATCAGGTCCGGTCTATGCCGGGACCGATAGGATCGCTTGCGGAGGAACCGTGCGGCTCGCCATCTTTGCCGACATTCATGCCAACCGGCAGGCCTTTGCGGCGTGTCTGGAGGCGGCGCGCGCCAAGGGGGCGGAGCGGATGGTCTGCCTTGGCGATATCGTCGGTTATGGCGCCGATCCCGAATGGGCGGCCGATACGGTGATGGAGCTCGCTGGAGCCGGCGCGCCGGTCGTGCTCGGCAATCACGACAACGCCATTGCCACCAGCGCCGAGAGCATGAATGCCGATGCCCAGGCCGCGATCGAATGGACGCGGGGCCGCCTCAGCGCGCCACAGCGCCAGTTCCTTGCCGGCCTGCCTTTGACGGTCGCGGAGGAGACGCGCCTCTATGTCCACTCCGAAGCCTCCAGTCCGCCGCGCTGGCGCTATGTGCGCGATGCGGCGGATGCCGGGCGCAGCATGATTGCGACCTCGGCGCATGTCACCTTCTGCGGCCACATCCATCGCCCGGCGCTCTATTCGATGTCGGCGACCGCCAAGATGACGAGCTTCGTGCCCGTGACCGGCGTTCCCGTGCAGCTGCTGCGCGGGCGGCAATGGCTCGCCGTGCTTGGCTCGGTCGGCCAGCCGCGCGACGGCAATCCAGCCGCGTCGTTCGTGATGTTCGATACCGAGAAATGCGAGATCACCTATTGCCGCGCCCCCTATGACGTCCAGGAAGCGGCCGACCGCATTGTCGCCAACGGCCTGCCGACGTGGCTCGCCGAACGGCTTTTCATGGGGCGCTGAGGCGATGACGAAGTCGAAGATCGAGCCCGGCACCGTGATCGATGGTTTTGTCATCGGCGAGCAGGTGCATTCCGGCGGCATGGCGACGCTGTGGAGCGTCACCCATCCGGACATTTCGGTGCCGCTGCTGATGAAGATCCCGCGCGTGTCCGAGGGCGAGGATCCCGCAGCCATCGTCAGCTTCGAGATGGAGATGATGATCCTGCCGCGGCTGTCCGGTCCGCATGTGCCCAAATGTTTCGGCACCGGCGACTTCGCGCGCCAGGCCTATGTCGTGATGGAGCGCTTGCCCGGCACCACGCTGTACAAGCGTCTCGACGATCTGCCGCTGCCTTACGAGGAGGCGAGGGTGCTGGTCGGCAAGATTGCCGACGCGCTGTGCGACCTGCACAAGCAGAACGTCGTGCATCACGACATCAAGCCGAGCAGCGTCATGTTCCGCGAGAGCGGCGAGGCCGTGCTGATCGATTACGGCCTGTCGCACCACAATCAATTGCCCGACCTCCTGCAGGAAGAATTCCGCGTGCCCTATGGCACCGCGCCCTACATGGCGCCGGAACGGCTGTCGGGCGTGCGCGACGATCCGCGCAGCGATATCTTTTCGCTCGGCGTTCTCCTCTATTTCTTCACGACCGGCGAGCGGCCGTTCGGCGAGAGCGAGACCATGCGCGCGGTGCGCCGGCGGTTGTGGCGCGATCCCGTATCCGCCGCGCCGGTACCGGCACGATTATCCGCCGTGGCTGCAGGAGATCGTGCTGCGCTGTCTCGAGATCGAGCCGGTCTGGCGCTATCCGACGGCGGCGCAGCTGGCCTTCGATCTCGGTCATCCCGATGAGGTCAAGCTCACCGCACGCGCGGAAAAAGCCGAGCGCGATCCGCTGACCACGGTGTGGCGCCGCCGCTTCAACCGCCCCGATCTGCTGGCGAAGCCGAAATCCGACGTCGCCGCCCAGCTCGCCTCCAGCCCGATCGTCGTCGTCGCCATCGACCTGTCTGAAGATGCCGAGCCGCTTCATGAGGCGCTGCGCGTCACCGCCGGGCAGGTACTGGCGACCTTGCCCGCGGCGCGGCTGGCCTGCCTCAACATTCTCAAGCTCAATCGGCTGGCGGTCGACCGCACCCTTGATGAAGAGGGGCGCAACAAGCATATCGACCGCATGGTGGCGCTGCAGCACTGGGCGCAGCCGCTGAAGCTCGACGCCAGCCGGCTGACCGTGCATGTGCTGGAGGCCTTCGATCCCGCCGACGCACTGCTCGAATTTGCCGACGTCAACCATGTCGATCACATCGTGATCGGCGCCCGGCAGAATTCATTCGCCCGCTCGATCCTGGGCGGCGTGTCCTCGAAGGTCGCGGGCGAAGCGCCATGCACCGTCACCGTGGTGCGGCCGGCGCGAAGGACGGGATGGGTGGAAGCGTCGGACGGATTAGCGTAAGCGTAATCCGCCGTTACTCATCAGGTCGTACATCATGAGCCGCTTCTGGAGTCCCGTCGTCCAAACCCTGTCGCCCTACGTGCCGGGCGAGCAGCCGAAAAACCAGGACGGCATCGTCAAGCTCAACACCAACGAAAATCCGTACCCGCCGTCGCCGCGCGCGCTCGCGGCGATATCTGCGGCGGCGGAACGTCTTCGCCTCTATCCCGATCCCGGTGCAACGGCGCTACGCGAGACGATCGCGCGTACCTATCGCGTCGCTCCCGACGGAGGTGTTCGTCGGCAACGGTTCGGATGAAGTTCTGGCCCACACCTTTCAGGCGCTGCTCAAGCACGACGCGCCGCTGCTGTTCCCCGACATCACCTACAGCTTCTATCCGGTTTACTCTCGCCTCTATGGTGTCAGTTACGAGGAAGTGCCGCTCGACGCCGCGATGCGGCTGCAGATCGCCGATTACCGGCGGCCGTGCAGCGCCATTCTGTTTGCCAATCCGAACGCGCCGACCGGCATCGCGCTGCCTCGCGCGACGATCGAGGCGCTGCTGGCGGAGCATCCGGACCAGCTGGTGGTGGTCGACGAGGCCTATGTCGATTTCGGCGGTGAAAGCGCCGTGCCGCTGGTGGCGCGCCACGACAATCTGCTCGTCGTGCAAACCCTCTCCAAGTCGCGGGCGCTGGCGGGGCTGCGCGTCGGCTTTGCCATCGGCCAGCGGCCTCTGATCGAGGCGCTGGAGCGGGTGAAGGATAGTTTCAATTCCTATCCGCTCGATTGCCTCGCCATCGCGGGCGCGGTCGCCGCGATCGAGGACGATGTCGTGGTTTCAGGAGACGCGCCGCCGCATCATGGCAAGCCGCGAAGCGCTGGTGCGCGATCTCACCGGCCTCGGCTTCGAGGTGCTGCCGTCAGCGGCGAATTTTGTATTCGCGCGCCATCCGCGGCGCAGCGGCGCCGAGCTTGCGAAAGCCTTGCGCGAGCGCGGGGTACTGGTGCGGCATTTCAACAAGCCACGGATCGCTGATTTCCTGCGCATCACGGTTGGATCCGAGGAGCAGTGCGCGCGCCTGATTGCGCTGGCGCGCGATCTGGTCTGATCCCGTCCAGAGCATGATCCGGAAAAATGTGAAGCGGTTTTCCCTGCGACAAACGCGAAGCGTTTGCGCGGAGATCATGTTCAGACAAAAAGCTGAAGCGCGTCGCGCTTTAGGGACGGGCGTCGATTTCGCGGAACGACACCAGGCGGCGTTGCGCCTCGTCCCACAGCACCAGCCGGACACACCGGAAGCTTTGCAGCAGCGTAATGTGACTGACGTCGAGCAGTTCAGGGTGATCGCGCAGCACACGCGGCAGCCGGTAAAACGGAATGCGGCTTGAGAGGTGGTGGACGTGGTGGATACCGATGTTGGCCGTGAACCATCGTAGCGGCTCCGGCAGATCGTAATGTGAGCTGCCATGCAAGGCGGCTTGCTGCCGGCTCCATTGCTTCTCGCGTTCCCACGTCGTGTGTTCGAATTGATGCTGCACGTAGAACAGCCATACGCCGGCTGTGGCGGCGAGCAGCATGATCGGAAGATGTACGAGCAGGAACGCCTTGATGCCGATGAACCATACGAGCGTCGCGACGACGACGGCAATCGCGAGATTGGTCGCCATGGCGCTGACCCAGGGTTGCCAGCCGCCGCGCATGAAGCCGACCGGGAGCCTGTGTTGCACGAGGAACATATAGGCCGGTCCGACACCGAACATGATCAGGGGGTGGCGGTACAGGCGGTATTTCAGACGGCCCCTCCACGAAAGGGCCTGGTATTCGCGCACGGTCAGTGTGTCGATATCACCGATGCCGCGGCGGTCGAGATTGCCGTTGGTGGCGTGATGAATGGCATGCGAGCGGCGCCACCAGTCGTAGGGCGTGAGCGTGAGCACGCCAATGACGCGGCCGACCCAGTCGTTCGCCAGCCGGCCCGTGAAAAACGTGCCGTGGCCGCAATCGTGCTGGATCATGAACAGGCGCACCAGAAAGCCGGCGGCCGGAATCGCAATCAGCAGGGAGGCCCAGGCATGGCCGAGGTAGAACGCGAACCAGGCCGCGGCCCACAAACTGGCGAGCGGCAAAGCCGTGATCGCCAATTCGGCGACGCTGCGCACGGGGTTGGGGGTACTGTAGTCGCCCAAAATACGCTGCAAGCGCCGGGGGTCGGCCGCGGACGTGCCTTCGTCATTTTTCATTTTCAAGGTCATATCGGAGGTCCTGCGATCGCACTTCGGTGAAGTGCGAGGGTTATCGTTCCTGCGCCGGACCGGCACCTCATCGGTGGATCGAGGAGAAGGGGGCTGAAACGTGCGCGCCTGTCGGCAACAAGGCAAAGCAGCCCCGTCACTCGGCCAGTACTCGATTGGCACGGCTCCCCCTTAGCACGTTCCGGGTGGATTCGCCAACGGGTCGCGTAAACGATGATAAACTCGCCGTAATCCGCTGTTACGAGGGCAGTTTGCGCCTTCTTGCCGGCAACGGCACGTTCACTCGATCACCTCGTCGGCCCGGGCGAGCAACATCGTCGGCACAGTCAGGCCAAGCGCATTGGCGGTCTTGCGATTGACGACGAGTTCGAACTTGGTGGGCTGCTCGACAGGGAGATCGGACGGCTTTGCACCCTTGAGGATTTTGTCCACATACAGGGCTGCGCGCTGGTACAGATCGGGGAAGCTCGGTCCGTAGGACATGAGGCCGCCGGCTTCGACATAACCCTTCTCGGCGTGCATCGTCGACAGTCGTGCAGCCAGGGCCAGGGTATTGATCGCGAACCGGTTGGTATTCGCGAGCGCTTCGGTCACGACATACAGTCCATCGGCATGACCCTTGAGCGGCTCGATGGCGGGTGCGATGTCTTCTGCTCGCCTGATTTCGAGCGGCGTGACCTCGAGGCCGAGCGTCCCGGCCGCCGCCTGAACCTCGCGCATCTCCAGCACGGCCGCGGCATTGCCGATATTGGCCATGATTGCCAACCGGCGAAGTTCGGGCACCACTTCGCGCAGAAGTTCAAGTCGCTTGCTGGGAAGATCAGCCGACAGGTTCGACAGGCCGGTCAGGTTGCCGCCGGGTCGAGCCAAATTCGCGACGAGGCCGGTACCGACAGGGTCTCCTGCCGTCGCGAAGACAATCGGAATGACCGACGTCGCCTGCTTTGCAGCCAGGATTGCGATGGTGCCTCCGGTGACGATGACGTCGACCTTTAGCCGGACCAACTCGGCGGCGATGTCCGCGAAGCGCTCGCTGCGTCCCTCGGCCCAGCGGTATTCGATCGCAACCGTGCGACCCTCTACCCAGCCGAGTTCGCGCAGCCGTTGTACAAACGCGTCGGTCCATTTGCGCATCGCGGATTCCGAAAGCTGGCCCAGGAACCCGATGGTTGGCATCTTGCCGGCGCGCTGCGCATCGGCTGTGAACGGCCAAATAACCGCCGCGCCGATGGCCGCCATGAACTCGCGCCGTTGCATTGAGTTTCCAGTCGGAACGCCTCGTCGACGCCTGGAGCCTAGCACCTTGTAAAGGTGCCAAGGTGAGAAAGCGCAATCAAACGGCCTGGATTGCCGGGTTGGAACTGATTCATACGGCTCCGAACTGGTGCACCCCGGCCGGCATCCATATTAACCGTCCAGCCTCACGAAATCCGGCCCAATGCCCGACTGGCCTGTGGCTTGCCCATGCAACCTCACGAGAAACCAAACTGGATCAACCAGCGATCGGGCGTGCCATGACAGGACAGACAACGGTTAACGGAACGGGTCGATTTGAGGCACTGGATGCCATAAGGGGAATCTGCGCGCTGCTTGTCGTGCTGTTCCACATCCCGGTTTACCATGCGCTGAAGGGATCGCAGACGTTTGCCAATTTGCAGTTCTGCGTCGACATGTTCTTCGCGCTGTCCGGCTTCGTGCTGTGCCACGCCTACGGCAGCCGCCTCAACGACGGGGCCGACGGTATCCGCTTCTTTGTGACGCGCTTTGCGCGGCTGTGGCCGCTGCATGTGACGGTGCTGGTGCTGTTCGTCGGGATCGAGATTGTCAAGTTGGTGTTCCTGCGCGCGGACGGATCGTTCGCGCTGGATTCAAAACCGTTCGGCGAGGGGCGCACGCCCTGGGAGTTGGTCACCAATCTCCTTTTCCTGCAGTCCTTCAACCTGCATCCCGGCTTGAGCTGGAACGGCCCGGCCTGGAGCGCGGCGGTGGAGTTCTACGTCTCGATCCTGTTCGCCGCGATCGTCATCCTGTTCCCGCGGCGGCGGCGCGAGATTTTCCTTGGGCTTTGCCTCGCGGCCGGACTGCAATTGTTCGGGAAGTCGCCGGACTCGCTGTTTGTCTCCAGCGACTGGGGCATGTTGCGCGCGATGTTCAGTTTCTTCGCGGGCTGCCTCGTCTACGAGATGCGCCGGCATGCGACGGGGCGGCTTGGGCTGCCGAACCTGATGGAGGGCGGTGCTGTGCTGCTGTGCATCGGCTTCCTGCTCACGACCCGGTGGGGCGCCGGTCACTATACATTCCCGCTGCTCGCCGCGATCGTGATCTACGTGTTCTCGTTCGACCAGGGATTTGTCTCGAAAATGCTGCGTTCGCCTGTGCTGCAGAAGCTCGGCCTGTGGTCCTACTCGATCTACATGATCCACGTCTTCGTGTTCGTGATTGCGAAGATGGGCGCGTCCTATCTCAGCCACAAGCTCAATCTCGATCTCATCGTCTGGTACAACAACGAGAAGCTGGTGCTCGCAGGCCCGCCTGGGTCTCGACCTCGTGCTGGCGCTGATCGCTTCCGTCGTGCTTGTCGTGCCCGTCGCCGCGCTGACCTATCGCTGGATCGAGAAGCCCGCGATGGATTTCGCCCACAACGGCCTGAAGGCGAAGAGCGAAGTCGTGGTCGCACCGGCCGCTGCGCCGGCGCGCGCTTCGGTTCGGCCGGCCGTGCGGTCGCTGCGCCTGGTCAGGCGTCTGTTTCGGCCCGTGATCAGCGGCAGCTGAGCGGACGACTCACGCGCCTTTGGGCTTCTTCTGAACGCGCGTCGCGACGTTCAGTTCGACCGCTTCGCGAAACAGCGCCTTCAGCGCCTTCTCGTTGATGACAGCGCCCTCGTGAATGTCGATGGCGCGGCGGGTGCCGCCTTCGAGGCTGGCGTTGAACAGGCGTGACGGGTCCTTCAGCGCGGCACCCCTGGCAAAGGTCAGCTTCACGGCGGCCTTGTAGGTCTCGCCGGTGCAGATGATGCCGTCATGCTCCCACACGGGAACGCCGAGCATTCCGTTCGACGGCTTGCGCCATTTCACTTCCTCGACCACGTCAGGGTCGGCCTGCCTGATGATGGCGCGCACCCGCGCCAGCGTCTCGCCGCGCCAGTCGCCGAGCTTCTTGATCCGCGCGTCGATCAGGCGGGCAGGGGAGTCGGTGCCGGCGCTCTTCTTCGTCGTCGCTTTCTTCATCGGGTCGCTCGCCTCTCTGCGAAATAGGGCAGCGCGAACATATAGAGGCCGCTGATCATCAGCAGGATCAGCGGGAACAAGGCCAGCAGGCCCACCCACACGACCTGCGTCTCCATCGCCATGGCGACGATGTTGATGATGACCGCTACCGTAAAGGCAATCGACAGCCAGCGGTGCCCCTGCCGTATCAACCTGTTCCAGTTCATCCCATACTCCTTTCGATCAACGTGCGCGCGAGAACTCATTCCGCCCGCGCCAAAACCTGATCCAGCTTCTCGAAAAACTGCTTCCACCCGGCATGCGCGCCGCCAAACGCCTGCCGTTGATCCGGCCGGAAGCCGGTCTGCTCCATGCGCAGCAGGGTGCCCGTCGGCCGTCGGCGTCAAGGTGAACGTCACCACGCTCTGCAGATTGTAGGCGGCATCGTCATGCGCAAAATTCCAGGTGTAGGACAGCTCTCTGTTGGGCTCGACGACCAGCACCTCGCAGTCCAGCACGCCGCCCCAGTCGCCGCGCAGGTTGAAGCGGTGGCCGACGCGCGGGGCAAAATCGTTCTTCATCAGCCACTCCTCGATCAGATGCGGCTGGGTCAGTGCGCGCCAGAGCTTTTCCGGCGGATGGGCGATGTCACGTTCGACGACGACGGAGCGTGTCTCGGTCGCGGCCTTTGTCATTGGTCCATCCTTTTCAAGAGGCTTTCGAGATCGTCGAACCGCTTCTGCCAGTATCCCGTCAAATGGCTGGTCCAGTCGATCAGGGGCGCCAGCGCGGAGAGCTGCGCGCTGTAATGGGTCTGGCGGCCTTCATGGCGGTCGCGCACGAGGCCAGCCTGCTTCAGCACGCCGAGATGTTTTGAGACCGCCGGCTGCGAGATTCCAGCGCGGGCCGTCAGGGCGCCCACGGTCTGCTCGCCGTCCCGGCACAGGCGCTCGAAAATGGCCCGCCTCGAGGGATCGGCGAGTGTGCGGAACAGCACATCGTGGGCTCTGGACATGTGGTACCGATAACCCGTTGGTTATGGATCGACGTATAACCAGCAGGTTATGATTGAGTCAAGCCGGAACTTGCGGGTTCCGCCAATGACACACGCTCATGTCACTCGATTTCACCGAAGGAGCATTTCAGATGTTTAATCCCGCCACATTTCTCCGCCGCCTCGGCAAGTTCGTTCTGATCCCGATCGGCGTGTCGCTTGTTCTCGGCGCCGGCTGGTCGGCGTGGTCCACCCAGACCTGGATCGACCGATCGGACGAAGCGGAGGGCAAGGTGATCGAGATGGTGCGCATCCGCGACCGCGACGACGGCGGCTACATGTTTGCGCCGCTGGTGCGCTTCCAGACAGGCGACGGCCGCAGCATCGAATTCCAGTCCAGCTTGCGCAGCAATCCGCCGGGCTACCGCACCGGCCAGACGGTCACGGTTCTCTATGATCCCGACGCGCCGGAATCGGCGGCGATCCGCGGCCTGTTTTCGCTGTGGCTGGTCACGATGGTGCTCGGCTTTATGGGAACGATCTTCACGGCCATCGGAGCTGCCATGGTCTTCGTCAGCAGCCGTGTCACGAAATTCTTCGTGCGGTACAACGTCACGGTCGACCTGACCCGCAGTCCGCCTCCGCTCCCGCAATAGCGCAAGGCGCGGGCAGGATGGTGGGCTATTCGAGCGTGACGTTGGCAGCCTTGGCGACCTCGCCCCACGCCTTCAGGTCGGCCTTGATGCGGTCGGTGAACTCGGCGGGCGAGCTGCTGGCCGCATCGGTCGCCAACGCGCGCAGCCGCTGGCGGACTTCGCTGTCCTGCATCGCGGCTTTCGCCTCGGCCTCGAGCCGGGCGACGATTTCCTTGCGCGTACCCTTCGGCACGAACAGGCCGGTCCAGAACACGGCTTCGGCGCCGGCAATGCCGGCTTCTGCCATGGTCGGCACGTCGGGGAGTTCCGGCAGCCGCTGCGTCGAGGTGACGGCCAGCGCGCGCAGCTTGCCGTCCTTCAGCATCGGGATCGCCGGCAAGGTGTCGGTCATCGCCGCCGTCACCTGATTGCCCAGCACCGCGACGACGACATCGTTGGTGCCGCGATAGGACACGCGCTGCATCGACGCACCGGTGCGCAGCTTCAACAGTTCCGCGGCAAGCGTGAAGGTCGGCGAGGCGCTGGCATAGTTTGCGTTCGCGGGATTTGCCTTCGACCACGCGACCAGGTCCTTCAGCGTCTTGTGCGGCAACTCCGCGTTGACCACGAGCACGAGCGGGAACGTCCCCAAAATGCTGACCGGCTCGAAGTCGGCCAGCGTGTCGTAGGTCGCGGGCGCGCCGCCGATCGCAGGCCCCACCACCATGGCGCCGCTGGCGCCGACCATCAACGTATAGCCGTCGGCCGGCTGGCTCTTGACGAAGGTTGCCGCGACCGCGCCGCCCGCGCCCGGCTTGTTCTCGACGACGGCCGGCTGTCCCAGCGACTTGGTCAGCTTCTCCGCCAGCAGCCGGGCGACGATGTCGTTGCTTCCGCCTGGCGCAAAGCCGACGACGATGCGGAGCGGCTTGTTCGGATAGCCATCGCCTTGCGCGTGCGCGACCGGCGCGGCCGTCGCCACGACGGTGCAGAGAACGGCGAGCTTGAGCAGCCACTTGTATTTCATGATGACCTCTCCTCGCACGCTCACTGCGGCTCGAATTTGATGGCGTTCAATAGCGCGGTGTTGCGCGCCAGATCGCTGGCGATAACCGCGGCAAATTCCTCCGGCGTCCCGGAGACCGGTTCGAACCCGAGCGTCGTCAGCTTCTCGACGACGGCAGGCTCGCGCACGGCTTCGACAAGCACGGCGTTGACGCGCTTGACGATGTCCTTCGGCAGATCCTTGGGCCCCCACAGGCCGTACCAGGACGAGAATTCGAGCCCCGCGAGTCCGCTTTCCGCAGCGGTGGGCACGTCGGGAAGCACCGAGGTCCGGCGGCTGCTTGCCACTGCCAGCGCCTTCAGCTGACCGGCCTGCACCAGCGGCAGCGCGGTGATCATGGGATCGATCATCAACTGCACCTGGCCGCTGACGAGGTCGGTCAGCGCCGGCGCCGAGCCGCGATATGGAATGATCTGCAAATCAAGTTTGGTCAGCTTGTTGAACTCGAGCACCGCCAGATGATTTGGCGAGCCGAGCGCGGAGATGCCGAAGCGGAAATCGTTCGGCTTGCTCTTGATCGCCGGCAGCGCCTCGGCCAGCGTCTTGCCCGGCACCGCGGCCGGGTTGGCGAGCACGATCAGCGGGCCCTCGCCATAGCGCACGATCGGGGTGAAGTCGCCGACCGGATCATACGGCACCGCCTTGACCACCTGGCGTCCGAGGATGTGAACGATCGGCGCGGCGAGGAAGGTGTAGCCGTCGGGCGGCGACTGCCGCACGGTCTCGGCGCCGATGGTGCCGCTGGCGCCGGAGCGGTTCTCGACGACGACGCTGACGCCGAGTTTTTCCTGCAGCTTCTGCGCGGCCAGCCGGCCCATGAAATCGGCAGGACCTCCGGCGGGGTAGGGAACCACCACGCGGATGTTCCTGCTCGGCCATTCCTGCGCCACGGCCGGCACAGCAAGGAGCAAGCCCGCCAGCACTGCCAGCCACCGCATCGTCACCTCCAGAGCTTTGTCCCTCGTCTCAAGCAAGGGTCCGCAGCCAAATAGAGGAATTCGCAAGACGCGTCCACCAAAATGAGATATATGTCCACGCAGCGGACATAGCCGTTCGGCGCAGGACAAGAATAGTTTCAAGCATAGCTGCATGGGCAAGGAAAACACTGAGACAAAGGGCGAGGGCGGCACGGTGCGCGCCGTCGATCGCGCCATCGCCATCCTGCAGTGCTTCACCGCGGACAAGCCGGCGCTGAGCGTGCTGGAAATTCAGCGCCGCGTCGGCCTCAGCCGGCCGACGCTGTATCGCCTGCTGCAGACGCTCGCCACAACGGGCCTCGTCAGGGCCGAAGGCGACCCGCAGCGCTTTCGCCTCGCGCATGGCGTGATGGAGCTTGCTCATGTCTGGCTCGCCGGCCTCAACAAGGTCGACGTCGCCCGGCCCATTCTCGAAGGCCTGCGCGAGGCCACCGGGGAGACGGCGGCGCTGTTTGTTTTGCGCGAGCAAAAGCGCATCTGCGTGTTCGAACTGGAGAGCCATCATGCGCTGACCATCGCGCGCGGCGTCGGCGATACCGGCGACATCACGCTCGGCGCCAGCGGCAAGGCGATTCTGGCCTATCTCGATGAAAAAAGGCGCGACGCCATTCTCGGCCAGGTCGCGAAAGCCCGCCGCGCCGACCTTGCGAAGGCGTTGGAGACGGTGCGTAACCGCGGCTTTGCCACCAGCGAGAGCGAAGTCATCGTCGGCGCCGTCGCCTTTGCCGCGCCGACCTTCAACCACAATGGCGAGGTCGCCGGCTGCGTCGGCGTGTTCGGCCCGAGGGCGCGGGTGAAGGACAGCGACATTCCGAGGTTGGGTGCGCTGGTCATGCAGGCGGCGAATGCGATTTCCCTGCAGTTCGGCTATCGCGCCGGGGAAGATGCACGCGGCAAGACTAGAAGCGCTGCACGAGAAAGTCGTCGGTGAACTCGCCAAGCGAGATTTTGACGGGAATTTCGCCTTCGATGCCGAGCTCGATGATGTCGGAGCCGGATTTTTGATCCGCAGGCGTGAGCAATTCGATACGCTCGGCGATCTTCTCGGCTTGCCAGCTGTTCAGCACCCAACGGAATCCGTTTCCGTCCTGCCTCATGCCGAAATCGCCGCTTTCAGCCGGGATCAACCGCAGCGTCGTGCGCGATTTCGAACCGGTAAGTTGCTCTCCGACATCAAGCTCGCGAGGCGCTTCAGCAAACGACCGCAACAGATTGGCAAGCGCTATCAAATCCTGCTTTTCGCCCAGGAACAGGAACATCGGGTTGAAGTCGCTCGGCAGATGATCGAACCGCAGCATCGGCGTCACGTCGCGTTCAGGAGTTTGACGATATCCTGCGCGTGGCACAGCTCCACGGAGCCTGCTTCCGAAGGCCGCTGCGGAACCTCGATCAGCTTGACCTCGACCCACTGTCCATCGCCCATGTTCGCGGTCACTTCTGCCACGATGCCCTGTTGCAGCAGCAGCCGATCGCCGGGTTTCAGGGTCATCAGGTCGATCATGGCGATCCGTTCAGAAGAACGTGCTCAGATTCTTGGCGAGCAGCACGTTCTGGTCCAGCAGAATCTCGCGCCGCGCGATCTTCCAGCCGTCAGAGGTCTTGCGGATCAGGTCGGTGCGCTTGCCGACAAAGGTGTAGGTCTCGTATTCGATACGGTTCTGGTAGACGAGGAAGCGGCAGCGCACTTCGACTTCGTGCGGCTCTTCGAGTGACGGCGTCACGCGCAAAATCTGCACATTGCTGACCATGTGGGTGACGCGCGACAGCGGTTCTTCCGCATAGTGCACGCCGGTCAGGATCTGGTCGACGCGCTTGGTCAGCGTCCATTTGTCCTCGTCGAACCAGCTGATCCCGGCGCCCTGGCGGGTGTTCTCGCGCTCAAGATGCTGGCCGAATTTCACGTTACGGCGGATCGGCATGAAATAGGTGATGTCGTCGGCGAGCAGATTGAGCCAGTCGCGGTATTGCCTGTTGTCGAGAAAGTCCGCTTCCGCATAGAGGAAATCCTCCATGTCGGCCTTCAGGCGATAATAGGCGTCGGTGCGGGGGAGATTGGTGGTCGCCGGCGCTTCCGCCGTGAGCAGATCGGCACTCATGCTTGTTCTCCCTTATGCCTTGGTCGCGGGCTTAGCCGGCACCGGGCCGCCCTGGTTGGCGAAGCAGCCGACATCGATCACCGTTCCGGAAATCGCCTCCGCCTCGGGCGAGATCAAAAACGCGATCGCATTCGCAATGTCGTCACCGGCGGCCGGCCGGCCTGCCGCGGTCGCGCCCTGGCCGAGCCGCGTGCGATCGCCGCCGACCCGCCCCAGGCTCATGCCGGTGACGATGCCGCCGCCGCCCGGCACCACCGTGTTGACGCGGATGCGCTGGTGCAGGAAGTCGTAGGCCATCGCCGCGCTGAGCGCGAACACGCCGCCCTTGCTGGCGGAATAGGCGGCCATGTTGGCTTTGCCCCAGCCGGCGCCGGAGCCGACATTGACGATCGCGCCGCCGCCGGCGCGGATCATGTGCGGGATGACGGCGCGGCTGCACAGATACGGCCCCTTCAGATTGACCGCCATGATGCGATCGAACGTCGCTTCGTCGGTATCCAGCACCGTGCCGAGCGGGCCGATCGCCGCGTTGTTGACCAGCGCATCGATGCGGCCGTGACGTTGCAGCGTCGCCTCGACGACTCTGCCGACGTCATCCGGCTTCGAGACGTCAGCCTCCATCAAATCGGCGTGGAGTCCGCGCTCTTTCAACTCGGCAGCGAGCCCCGGAATCGCAGCGGCCGCCGTGCTGGAGATCTGCGGCGCCTCGAGCCCGAACGCCGTGACCGCGTGCCCGAGCGCCGCAAGGCGCAGCGTGATGGCGCGGCCAATTCCAAAAGTGCCGCCGGTGACGATGACGACGCGAGGGGGGCTCACTCCGCGGCCCTCTGCGCCAGCCGGTCGCCCACGCCAAGCAATTCATCCCAGCCGCCGCCGCCCATGTAGGACTTCCATCGCCGGTAATAGCCGCGCGCGATCTCTTCGGTGACCTGAACGCTGACGGTGCCGCCGAGCGAGGCATGCTCGCGCGTCCAGGCGCCGAGCGATTGCTGGTAATTGAAGGGATAGCGCCGCGCCACCGTGCCGACGCTCGACGACGTCGCATAGAGCCAGTTCTCCATGTCGTCCTGCTCGGTCATCCCGGCGGGGCCGGAGTAGCGCATGTAATAGCGGCGCAGATAGTCCTTCACCTCCTTGGGCGCATCCGCGTCGACCAGGAAGAAGCGCCAGCCTTCGGTCGAGGTCGGGCTGTGCGGGTGCCAGGCGCAGAGGCCGCGCGGCTGCCGGCCGTGATAGGAAGTGTTGGGGAAGATCGTGCCGACGAACGGCATCAGCCGCGCCTGTTCGCCAAGCCGCCGCTTGCGCTCCTCGTAGCAGTGCCGGAAATATTGCTCCAGCACCGGCTGGTCGAGGAAGGACTCGATGTACTGGTTGGCTTCCGGCTGGATCGCGCTGTGCACGCCATGGCCTTCCGGAAAGCTGATCCAGACATGCTGCGCCTTTTCCAGTTCGTCGTCGCGCCGTCCCTTCTTGCCGGACGCGGCGGAGGGGCCGATGCCGATCAGGTCGACCGAGCGATGGCTCGGGTTGTGATAGGTATCGCCGAGAAAATTTTCCGCCGCGAACTTCCAGTTCGCCGGGAAAACCCATTTGTGTACGCCGATCACCTCGGAGCCGCCTTCGCGGCCGTCGCGGCAGTCCAGCGCCTGGTCGAGATGGATCTTGGCGTCGCCGAGATAGGTGAGGAAGTCCGGCGCGTTCTTGTCCCAGGTCGCCCACACCGTGCCCTTGTAGATCGCGAGCTTCGCCACCGACACCAGCGAATTGGCGTCGCGATCGAGCTGGCCGTCATAGAGCGAGCGATATTGCGGCACGCCCTGCAGCTTGCCGTCGGTGGTGTAGGTCCAGCTGTGATAGGGGCAGGTGAAGATCGAGGTGTTGCCCTGTTCGTAGCGGCACACTTTCATGCCGCGATGCCGGCACGAATTGAGGAAGGCGTGAACCACGCCCTGCTTGTCGCGGCACAGGATGACCGACTCTTCGCCCATCCGCGTCGTGTAGAAGTCGCCGGGATTTGGAATCAGGCTCTCGTGGCCGATGAACAGCCAGGCTCGGGTAAAGACCTTGTCGAGCTCTTCCTTGTAGAGATCGGGATCGACGAAGATTTCGCGGCTGATGAAGCCTTGCTCGGTGTCGACGAGGTTTGCCACGTCATCGAAACGGCTCTTGGTTGCCATTTGTGTTCTCCGCCCTGAGCGCATTCTTTGCCGGGAGTGCGGCAAAGCGACGATTTCCCCGATGTCCGTACCGTGGACATTGTTCTCGAATTGTGTTCCGCGGGTTGTTTGGTGTCAAGGGAGCGGGGAAGACAGGCATGCGCACCACCCGGCAAGAACGCGCGTCACCGAATTCGGACAATTCCTCTTTCGCGATAGCCGGAATGGAGATCGATCCGCGAAGGGCAGGCGCTTGTTTCAGCGAGACATCGTCGGCAGAGGGGCCCGAATGCGATCGGAGAAATCTGCCGCGCCATCGGCCGCCCGGGCCGCTTCATTGATCAGCGAGCGCCGTCGCAATTCGTCGAACGGAAGGGTCGTGTCCATCCGGCCGGAAAAATAGAGGTAGCCGTCGACCAGGCCGTTGAGGATATGGCGGAGGTCAAGCCTGCCGACCCGTCCAGCGGCGTTCGCGTATCGGACGATGTTGATCGTGCAGCTGTTGGTCAGCAGGTGATAGAATTCGGGGCGATCAGCAAGTTCGTTGATCCGCGTGAGGTAGACCAGAAGCAACCGGCGCGCATCCTCGGCCGAGGTGTTGAGCCGGTAGAGATACACCGGCTCTGCCCGGTAATTGGTGCGCACGCGCACGAGGTCACGCTCGTCGCCGACCACGTAGATCAGCTCGAATTGCTTGAACATGGAGGCGACGGGCGCAAAACCTTCGCCCACCTCCGGCCGCGTCTCGATGGAAATGCTCAGCGGCGGAGCATTGTCGAAAATGAAGCTCACGAAGGTATGCCCGACCGGTCCCTCGGCGAAGTACGATACATAGAAGTCGAGGGCGACGAGGTGCGATAGCAGGATTTCGCGCTCCTCATACCGTACCGTGAAGTCGTTTCGGGTGCGGTAATCGAAGTTGCGGACACCCGTCAGACGCACGCGGTCACCGTCGATCACAGCCCGCGGCATCACGGCCACTTCCGGACGCCAGTTGCGATCGTGGGAGGGTGGAATGGCGATCCACCAAACCACCACGCCGAGAAACAGCACGGCAGCGATGATGGACATGCGCCGTTGACGGGAAAACCAGAGCGCCCAGATCGCGAACGCGGCGAAGGCCGCCGCGCATGCGAGACGCAATTCGAACCCCGGCAGATTGGAGTAGTAGATGGCCAACGTTGCCCAGAGGACCGGCAAGGCCACGCAAAGGAAGCCGATGGCAGCGATCAGCCAGCGAAGCGATGCGGACAGAAATCTGCGAAGCGAACCCATTGGCTCCTTCCGCCGTTTCAACCGTGGTATCGC
This sequence comes from uncultured Alphaproteobacteria bacterium, assembly GCA_963726865.1. GTDB lineage: Bacteria > Pseudomonadota > Alphaproteobacteria > Rhizobiales > Xanthobacteraceae > Bradyrhizobium. Next base: position 975,709 of record CAVSEE010000028.1, read on the forward strand.
CGCCTGCATGGCCGATAGTGGCCGGTTGGTGTGCGGTGCACGATCAGGGAAAGAAAAGCAACGTACACCGCCCACGCTTCACTTGTTAAGTGCGTTCGGCCAGATTTGCGCCCAAATTGAATTTTTCGAATTCGTTTCAAGTTTGGTGCCGGGAGCGCCCGACACGTCGCGAATGCTCCGGCGGTACGACGCGTATTGAGCCGCCACGCAGAACCCGATACTGTCGCAGATATCCTTCGTCAGTCTTCGAAACTTCAGCCCGAGAGGTGTCTGTCATGACTTCGATGTCTGAGCGGGCTTTTGTTGCCGCACTCTCATTTTTGTCTCTGGCACTAGTGTCCACGGTCCATGCGCAAGGCAGCCGCCCGGAGACTGCGAGCGCGACATTGCTTCAGAACGTGCGCATCTTCGATGGGAAGGGAGGCTCGCTGTCCGCGCCCTCCAATGTGCTGGTCAAGGGCAACATCATCGAGCGGATTTCGACGTCGCCCATATCAGCCGAACAGGGAGTAGCTGTAGTTGCCGGCGGCGGGCGCACGTTGATGCCCGGTCTGATCGACGCACACTGGCACGCGATGCTGGCGCGCACGACCCCCGCACAGGCGTTCGGTGATGTCGGTTACAACAATCTCGTGGCTGCCGACGAAGCCACAGATACTCTGATGCGCGGCTTCACCACTGTTCGCGACGTCGGCGGGCCGGCGTTTGGTCTCAAGCAGGCCATCGATGAAGGCATCGTCAAGGGCCCGCGCATCTATCCGTCCGGCGCCATGATCACCGTCACCAGCGGGCATGGGGATTTCCGCCAGTTGATCGATCTGCCGCGAACGCTTGGCGGCATACCCACCCGCATGGAGCTGATCGGGGGCGCCGTTGTTGCGGATAGCCCTGATGAGGTGCGCGTGCGCGCTCGCGAACAGCTCATGCAGGGCGCCTCCCAGGTCAAGTTGACGGCGGGCGGCGGAGTGTCGTCACCCTTCAGTCCGATCGACGTGACCACCTTCACCGAGCCGGAACTGCGCGCCGCGGTCGAGGCGGCCGAGAATTGGGGCACTTACGTCGCCGCGCATGCCTTCACGCCGGCTGCGATCCAGAGGGCCATCGCTGCTGGCGTGAAATGCATCGAACACGGCACGCTGATGGACGAAGCGACCGCCAAACTGATCGCCGAGAAGGGCGTTTGGCTCAGCCAGCAGCCGCTCCCCGACGCCCTGAGGACGGGCTTTCCCGAGGGTTCAGTCCAGCGAGCCAAGGCGGACGAGGTCTGGCCCGGCATAGCCAAATCCTACGAGTTGGCGAAGAAGTACAAGATCAAGACAGCGTGGGGCACCGACGTGCTGTTCTCCCAGGCGCTCGCGCAGAAACAGGGCGCAATTCTGGCCTCGCTTGTCCGCTGGTACACTCCCGCCGAAGCGCTCGCCATGGCGACCGGTACCAACGCCGAACTGCTGGCATTGTCCGGCAAACGCAATCCCTATCCTGGCAAGCTCGGCGTCGTGGAGCAGGGCGCACTCGCCGACCTGCTGCTGGTCGACGGCAATCCGCTGGAGAACATCAACCTGATCGCCGACCCCGCCAAGAACTTCAAGGTCATCATGAAGGACGGCAAGATCTACAAGAACACTCTGGGTAATTGAAGTTCTTGGCAATTGAAGTTCGGCGGCGCCTTCAATGACGACGACGTAGTCGATATCCGGATCGGAGTTTCCAGGATGAGTTCGGCGGCTGGCGAAACAGCGGGGGTGCAGCGCCAGCCGATTCTGGTCGACCTCGCCCTGCAAGGCGGCGGATCGCATGGCGCGTTCACCTGGGGCGTGCTCGACCGGCTGCTTGAGGAGCCTTGGATCAAGATCGACGCGATCTCGGGGACCTCGGCCGGGGCAATGAATGCAGCGGTGCTGGCCGACGGTTGGTCACAGGGCGGGGCCGATGGCGCGCGGGCTGCGCTGGACGCCTATTGGCGGCGCGTTTCGCGTGCCGCCGCCTTCAGTCCGTTGCAGCGTTCCCCGCTGGAACGGCTGATGGGCCGCTGGACACTGGACACTTCACCCGCTTACCTCGCCATGGATATGCTATCGCGCATATTCTCGCCCTACGACCTCAACCCCACGGGCTTCAACCCGCTTCGTCGGGTGTTGGCCGAGAGCATCGATTTCGAGCGCCTCGTCACATCTCCCATCAAGCTGTTCATTACCGCCACAAACGTCTACACCGGCCGCGGACGGATTTTTCGCAACGGCCAGATAACGCCCGACGTGCTTCTGGCCTCGGCGTGCCTTCCCACCATGTTCCGGGCCATCGAGATCGAAGGTGAGCCTTATTGGGACGGCGGCTTTGCCGGCAATCCCACCATTACGCCCCTGGTTCGCGAGAGCGACGCGCGCGATACCATTCTGGTCCAGATCAATCCGCGGGAGCGTCGGCCCGCGCCGAGGACGGCTGGCGATATCCTGGACCGCCTCAACGAAATTTCCTTCAACGCGCCGCTGATGAAGGAACTGCGCATGATCGCGCTGTTGCGTCAGGCCGCCGATCCCGGAACTGGCGAGGGCGCGCGCTGGGCGGGCATGCGAACCCACCGGATCATGACCGACAGGCTGGCTGAATTCGGCGCGTCTTCAAAGCTCAATGCCGAGTGGGAATTTCTCGAGATGTTGAAGGCAGAGGGCCGAAGGAGTGCCGCCGATTTCCTGACCGGACATGGTGACGACCTTGGCAGCAAGTCGAGCGCCGATCTCGATGTCCTGCTGGCAGAGTGCTGAGGCGTAAGTTAGCGGCGCCAGCCGGCCGCCAGCACCATGCCGGCAATGAACGCAATGCTCAGCATGGTCAGCGGCTGCGCGCGGGTGATTTCCGCCAACACGTCGGGAAAACGCGGCGCCGGCGCGACCACGACATAGGACTTGGCCGTATCGTCGCGGGAAGTTGTGCCGGAAGAGGAAGTGGCGTTGGTCATGGGTATCGCTCGCCGAATCGGGTAAGGCTTCAACCCGGACGGCCGCGGCTGGTTCCACTCCCAGGGGAACATATTGCCCGCTGCGCAGTCATTCCCTGCACAATATTCGGATTTGAAGGGCCTGCGCTCGGCCCGCTAGAGCATGATCCGGAAAAGTGTGAAGCGGTTTTCCGCAAAGATCATGCTCCAAGAAAGGAGAGCTAAAGCGCGATGACGCTCATCGCGCTTTAGTGAAGGCTAATGCTTGTCTATATCCAGGTACTGAGATTTCTCGCGGCCTTTGCGGTTGTTGCCTTTCACGCCTGGGGCGTTGCGCCCGAGGGATACAAGGTCCCCGACAACGCCGCCGCCTTCTTCCTCTCCCATGGCGGCCGCGGCGTCGACCTGTTCTTCGTCATCTCCGGCTTCATCATCTATTATGCGACCCATCGCGCGAGCCGGGACGCCGGGCAATTTCTGCGCCGCCGGGTCGAGCGCATCGTGCCGCTGTATTTCTTCGTGACCTTCGCCGTCACGCTACTCGGCGTGACGCTGCCGGAGATGTTCGGCACGCCGGACTGGTTCACCGTACGTCACATCCTCAAATCGCTGGCGTTCATTTCCTTCACCGACGGCGGGGTGCCGGTGGTTTATGTCGGCTGGTCGCTCGAATACGAGATGTACTTTTATCTCACCGCGGCGCTGCTGATGGCGCTGACGCAAAACGTCTGGCGCAACATCGTGGTGCTGTTTTCCGCGCTCGCGATCCTGGGGCAGGGGCCGGGCGTCGCCGCTGCGATGGGTCCCTATGCCTTCTTCATCGACCCGCTGATCCTGGAATTCGTACTCGGCGTTGTCGTCGGCATTGTCTTCGTGCAGGGCCGCATCGAATGGCCGGCGCTTGCTGCCGCGGCTTGCGCTGTTATCGCTGTGCTGGTGGCGGATCCGGCGAGCCGCGTCATCACCTCCGGCCTTCCATCGGCATGCCTCGTCGCATTAGCGGCCTTCGCCAGCCGCAAGCGCCCCGCACCGTCATGGCCCGAGCGCGCACTGGCCCGGCTCGGCGATGCCTCCTATTCGATCTATCTCGTCCAGGTGAACACGGTGTCGCTGGCAACGATGGCGATCGTGGCGCTGATCCCCGGCATTCCGCCGCTGCTGCTGGTGCTGGCCACCAGCTGCATCGTCACGGTGCTCGGACTGCTGCTCAACATTTTCGTGGAGCGGCCGGCGCTCGGACTGGCACGGAGCTTCGACACGTCCAGCCTGCGGCAAGTTGCGAAAGTCGCAGCCGGGGGATGAGTTTCCGCAACTTTTTCAGTCATTTCCTGACGAGGTGCTTGCCCGGCGTCGCTGCAGTCGGTACGGCCTCGGAGATCGAGAAGGTCAGCCAGGTATTCCAGCCGGACGGTCGGTTCTCGGCGGCGAACTCGCCATATCCCTTGACGCCGAGAAATGCCTGGTTGTCTCCGATCTTGAAGATGTAGCCAAGCTGCGGCCCCACGCCGAACACGCGCGAGCGGAAGCCGCCAAGAATGGCGGGCTGGCCGAAGTCGTCGGTGATCTGCTGGTATGCGTAGCCGACGAAGCCGACAAAGACCTGCTTCGACAGGAACTGTGAGACACCCCAGTCGAAGTGGAAGTCGATGCCGCTCTGATACTGCGTATCGGGGTTCTTGAAATTGTAGGTGAACCCGCCGACGCCGGAGAGTTCGGTTCCCGTCGCCGGATTCAGATAGGTGTAACCGGCGCCGAGGTCGATGGCGCCGTGGCCGATGCCGATATTGGCGAGCCGATTGGGGCTGTAGTCGCCGACCGGAATGTCCCCGGCAGCATAGACCATGTAATTGTTGACGCCGTTGTTCCACTTCAACTTCAGCGTCGGATAAAGATCGCCATAGGAGACGAGCGTGTCTTGAAGCGTTCCCCCGAACGTGTTGCCAAGCGGACCCGTCAGCGTGCCGGCGACACTCGCGGAGTTTCTTCCCCAGATGCCGGCAACCGTCGCCGACAACTGACCGCCAAGCACAGGCTGCGCGAAGGTGTAGGTCGGCGCGATGAATTGCAGATCGGCTTGTCCGGCCAAGGCCACATTCAGATTGATATTGACCGTCGGGGAAAATCTACCGACCTGGAATTCCCGCGACACCGCTGCGGCTCCCGATGCATTCACGGTGGTATGGTAGTAGATGGTAGCGACCGACCAGCCGGGCGTGGTGGGCGTCGCGGAAAGGCTGCCATATAATCCCGGCAGCCAGAACGAGATACCGCTTTCATCGGCGCGTGAGATTTCCGGAAAGAAGATCAGCGCTGCGGCAGTTGCGGTGCATCCGATACGCCGGATGCTTGTTGTTGTCATTGCAAATCTCCGCGCGACATTTGCAGGTTTTGGCGGCGCTACTTGCGCCACTACTCCGAGCAGTAGGCCACATCGCTTCCGGAAAAGCCGTGGCGGTCGGGTAACAGCCAAACTTATTTGGTGACGACGGCGTGCGGTTGCGGAAGTGGCTTCTGACGCAGTTTGAATCCAATTTTCCATACCGTGACACCGTTTCTTGTCTGTCAAAATGCCGCCGGACCGCCAGTCAATTTGAGGTTGACGGCTAAAGCGCAGGAGAACAGGTTAGGAGCCGCAGCTCTAAAAATGCAAGAGGTGCTGACCAACCATCGCCACACATCAAGGATGAGGCGAGGAACGAACGAAAGGACCTGGCAATGCCGGCAATGATGACGGCCGTTCATCACCTTGGCTGCGCGGTAAAGACGTTTTCCCGCCCGACCTGCGCAATCGTCCGCCTGTAAGCCGATTTTGGGCGGGATGTACGCAATGACGCTGCTGCCGACGGACAACGGCCCAGGCGAACAGCCATCCGAAGATAGCCGAACCAGTGACATGATCTGGATTCCCGGCGGCACCTTCCGCATGGGATCGAACAATCATTATCCCGAGGAAGCGCCGGTCCACCGTGTAACCGTGGACGGCTTCTGGATCGACCCTACGCCGGTGACGAACCGCCAGTTCAAGGCGTTCGTGAAAGCGACCGGGCACAAAACCTTCGCCGAGATTCCCCCCGATCCAAAGGACTATCCGGGCGCGCTGCCGCATATGCTCTACGCCGGATCGCTGGTGTTCACGCCGCCGCCAAATGTGACGAATTTGCGCGATTGGAGCCAGTGGTGGAACTTCATGAAGGGCGCCGACTGGCGCCATCCCTATGGGCCGAAGACCAACATCAACGTGCTCGACAATCACCCGGTCGTACATGTGTCGTTTTCCGATGCGCTGGCTTACGCACAATGGGTCGGAAAGGACCTGCCGACCGAAGCGGAGTGGGAATATGTTGCGCGCGGCGGCCTCGATGGCGCCGAATTCGCTTGGGGCGCGGAGTTCACGCCCGGCGGCGTGCACATGGCCAACACCTGGCAGGGCGAATTCCCCCGGCAGAATCTGAACGCGGATGGTTACGAGCGCACCTCTCCGGTGGCGGCGTTTCCGCCGAACGGCTACGGTGTGCACGACATGATCGGCAATGTCTGGGAGTGGACCTCCGACTGGTACTCGCCCAAGCACGAACAGGATGCGCCCAAGGCGTGCTGCATTCCGGAGAATCCGCGGGGTGGCCAGGAAAATGGCAGCTTCGATCCACATCAACCCAACATCAAAATCCCGCGCAAGGTGATCAAGGGAGGCTCGCATCTCTGCGCGCCGAACTATTGCCGGCGCTACCGCCCGGCCGCGCGGCATGCCGAGGCCGTCGATACCTCAACCAGTCATATCGGGTTTCGATGCGTCGTGCGCGGGAGCATTGATGATGTCAGCCAATAGCAGCGGAGCGAATTTCCGCAGCGATTTCAATCGGAATTCACGATCCGGTCGATGATTCTCTTTATCAGAATAACGCCTTGACTATTCCGTAAATCAGAACTATATTCCCCTCAGCCCGTGCCGCCCATGAGGGACGTTCGCGCGAATCGTCACGCAAGCGTGGTGCGGGTTGCGATGGACGCTGCGGCGTCAGGTGATCTTTCACCGGGCGAAACGTTTGCAGCGTACGGCGAAATCGTGTGGTCCTGGCGCCGCGACCCTGGCGTCAAGCTGCTGGTAAGGCCCATGCAGCGACGGGGGCAAGAAAGGCCGCTCCCCGGGGAGAGTACGTATAAGCCGTAAAGCCATTGCGCGGGGAAAGCCGGGATGTCTCGGCTGTACCTGTCAAATCCGTGTGCGTTTCTTTCTACCCATTGCACACGGTGCTGCGGGCGCAGTCGGCGCCCGGCTTTCCCTGCGCCCTCTGTTCGAGGAGGGCCGTTGAATTTGCAAAGCTCAGGCGAAAATCAAGCCGTGAGAACGAGAGCGTATGCCCTTTCCCCGTCGCATGCCCTTTCCCCGTCATTGCGAGGAGCGTAAGCGACGAAGCAATCCAGCTTCCTTGTTGCGGCAAAGGAAGCTGGATTGCTTCGCTTCGCTCGCAATGACGGCGGAGACCTTGGGGCCCTCAAATCACCTCGCCACGGGCCAGCAGCGCGGCATTGCGGATCGCGGCGATGTTGGCCTTGTACGCCTCCATCGTGCCACCCTTGAACACCGCGGAGCCCGCGACAAAGGCATTGGCGCCGGCCGCCGCCAGCTGGCCCGACACGTCGGGGCCGACGCCGCCGTCGACCTCGATGTCGATCGGCCGGCCCGCGGTCATCGCGCGGATGTCGCTGATCTTGCCGAGCGCGGAAGGAATGAAGGCCTGGCCGCCGAAGCCGGGATTGACCGACATGACAAGCACGAGGTCGATCAGGTCGAGCACATATTCGATGGCGCTGGCGGGCGTGCCCGGATTGAGCGAGACGCCGGCCTTCTTGCCGAGTGCGCGGATCGCCTGCAGCGAGCGGTGCAAGTGCGGCCCGGCTTCGGCATGCACGGTGATCTGGTCGCAGCCGGCTTTGGCGAAGGCTTCGAGATAGGGATCGCAGGGCGAGATCATCAGATGCGCGTCGAAGATCTTCTTGGTGTGCGGGCGCATCGCCTTGATGACGTCGGGGCCATAAGAGATGTTGGGAACAAAATGCCCGTCCATCACGTCGAGATGGATCCAGTCGGCGCCGGCCGCATCGACGTTGCGTACTTCCTCGCCGAGCCTGGAAAAATCCGAGGCGAGCACCGACGGCGCGATGACGAGGGGGCGTGGCGCGAACGGCTGGGACATGGTGTTTCCGGAACGTGTGAGCGGGCGGAACAGTTTCGCGTAACACGCAGCCCCCCGGGGGGCAATGCGGGCCAAAACTTCTCCTGTGGGCGGAAAATTCTGCCTGACGCGGCAGATGTTGCCGGGGTCTTCGGTTCCCGCCGCTTGCGAAAGACCCTTATTTTATTGGGTTTTTCCGCTGGCACGCCGCTTGCTGAAGATTCTGGCGAGAGGGTACGTGCCGCGCGGGTCGCGGCCATTGTTGGGGTTCTCGTCATGATGCTTGCCTTTGGCGCCGCGGCGTCCGCGATCGACAGCCTGTTCGGGCTGGCATCGTCCAAGCAGACGCAGTCGGCAGGGTCCGGTCAGGACCAGCCCAATCTGTTCGCCTTCCAGGCGGACGCTGCGAACAATTCGAGCGGCGCCGGCGCAGGCCCCGCGGCCGGCGGCGGCGCGCATATCTCGCCGGAAACCATGAGCGCGCTGATCGCGGCGCAAAGCCAGTCGGGCGCGGCGTTCCAGCCGATGAGCCGCGAGGATGCGCTGAAGGACCTGTTCAAGAAAATCGATGCCGACGGCGACGGCAAGATCACCAAGGACGAATTCGAGAAGGCGCTCGGCGCCGGCGGCACCAACCTCACGCAGGCCGACGATGTCTTCGGCAAGCTCGACAAGGACGGCGACGGCGCGGTCTCGATGGACGAGATGTCCTCCGCACTGAAGGGCGGGCGCGGCCGTCACCATGGCCACCATCATATGGCGCAAGGCGCGGGTGATGATTCCAGCGATCCGCTGATGCAGGCACTCGACGGCGCGAACGGCAAGACCGTCACCAATGCCGACGGCTCGACCACGACCTCGCTGACCTATTCCGACGGTTCGACCGTCACGATGACGAAGCCGGCCGCGTCGAGCGCATCGACCGCGGCGACGTCGTCCTACAATTTCCTCGAACAGCTGATCCAGCGCCAGGCGAACGCGATCTCCGCGCAGACGAGTTCAACCCTGTCCGTCAGCGTGTAGTGTTCAGCTAAACGCGGGATGCTAGCCGAACCGGTCCTTCCAGGCCGGTAACGCGCCCGGAAAGGGCAGCGCGGCGGCGTGATAGACGCCTCTCGCAATGGCGCGTGACACCACATTGGCCGCGACCATGCCGAGCTCGGTGAGCCCGAACAGCGGATCGATCGGCTTGGCGCCGGTCGCCGCCGCAAACACCACATCGCCGTCGAGCGGCGCATGCACCGGATGAATCGCGCGCGCCATGCCGGTCTGCGCGATCATCGCCAGCCGCTTGGCCTGTGGCTTGGTCAGGATCGCTTCGGTGACGACCACGACCAGCGTCGTGTTCTCGACTGCGGTTGCGTCAGGCCCACCCTTGATGCGCATCCTGTGCATGTCCGGAGTGAAAGACGAGGGCATGCCGCGCCCGCCATACTCGCCATTCAGCTCGAACGGCGCCGCCCAGAACCACGGCCCGTCGCCGATGGTGACGCTGCCGACGGCATTCACCACCGCGAGTGCTGCGACCTTGACGCCGCCAACGGTCGCGGCCGACGCGGAGCCGAGCCCGCCCTTGAAATTCGCCGTGGTGGCGCCGAGGCCGGCGCCGACGCTGCCCAGCGCGAAATCGCCGCCGCTGGCGGCGTTGGCTGCGGCATAGCCGAGGTCGCGATAGGGCGGGAAGCGGCCCCAGGCCTTGTTGCCGCCGTTGAGCAGATCGAAGCAGATCGCGCCCGACACGATGGGAATGACGGCGTCGCGGATGCGGAAGCCGCGGCCGCGCTCGTGCAGCCAGGCCTGCACGCCGCCGCCGGCATCGAGCCCCAGCGCCGAGCCGCCGGACAGCGCGATGGCGTCGATCGCCTCCACCGTGCTGACGGGATCGAGCAGGGTCTCGTCGCGCGTGCCCGGACCGCCGCCGCGCACGTCGACGGAGGCGACCGCCGGGCGGTCGAACAGGATGGCGGTGACGCCGGAGGCAAGGGCTGCGTCATCGGCATGGCCGACGCTGACGCCCGCGATATCGGTGAGGAGATTCCTGGCGCTCATGAACCCTTGCCGGGCACAAGCTCGACGGCGTTGCCCTTGCTGTCCCATTTCCAGAGGATGTAACCGGTCTGCTTGATATCACCCTTCGCGTCGAAAGACAGCTTGCCCATCACGGTGTCCCATTCGCCGGCCTTGACGGCCGGCATCACCTTGCGCGCGTCGGTCGTGCCGACCTTCGCCACCGCCTGCGCCCAGACCTGGATCGCGGCGTAGGTGTGCAGCGTGTAGCCTTCGGGATCGACCTTGTTCGCGAGGAACCTGTCGACGACGGCCTTCGCCGCGGGATTGTTGCGCGGGTCGGCGCCGAAGGTGAACAGCGCGCCGTCGGCGTCCGGTCCGGTGATGGAGGCAAACGCACGGTCGTAGAGCGCGTCGCCCGCCATCAGCACGGTCTTCAGGCCCTGCTCGCGCATCTGACGCAGGATCAGGCCTGCTTCCTGCGGATAGCCGCCGACATAGACGAGGTCGATATGCTCGCGCTTCATCCGTGATACGAGCGCGGAAAAGTCGACCTCGCCCCTGTTGTAGGACTCGAACATCTTCTCCCTGAAGCCGGCGGCATTGAGCGCCTTCCTGGTCTCATCCGCGAGGCCCTTGCCATAGGTATTTTTGTCGTTGAGGATCGCGACATTCCTGCCCGCGAACGCCTTGACGATATACGCCGCCGCCGCGGGGCCCTGCTGGTCGTCGCGGCCGCAGACGCGGGCGACGTTCCACAGCCGGCTCTCGGTGAACTTGGTCGCGGTGGAGGCCGGCGAGATCTGCGCGATGTTGGCGTCGGCATAGACCTCGGACGCGGCGATCGACGAGGCCGAGCAGAAATGGCCGGCCACGAACGGCACTTTTGCGCCGGCGAGCTTCTCCGCCACCGAGCGCGCCTGCTTGGGATCGCAGGCGTCGTCGTGGACGGTGAATTTCAGTTTTCGGCCAAGCACGCCGCCGGCGGCGTTGATGTCGGCGACCGCGAGCGCTGCGCCGTCGGTCATCTGGCGGCCCGACACCGCTTCGCTACCGGTGAGGGGCCCGGCGATCGCGATGGTGATGTCCTGCGCTGTGGCCGCAGCCGGGAGCGCCAGCGAAGCAAGAAGCAAGAGGCCAATGAGCTTCGAAGCGTTCATGAAGAGCTCTCCGCGACGGCAAGGTGCACCGGGCTGGGGGAACAGGCAAGCACGCGGTTGTCGATGTCCGCAGCGAAAAAGCTTCAACCACCGAGCGCCAGCCGGATTATCCGAGCGAGCTCTAGCCGGCGCGCTCGACGGCGGTCTCGCGCGCGGCGGCGCGTTCGGCTGTTGCCGGCTGCGGCGTCAGCGGCACCAGCAGCAGGCACAGCAGGCCTTCGCTGCGCCAGTCGAAATCGGCGCGTCCGCCGAGCTGGGATTCGATGCTGGCGATCACGCTGCGCGTGCCAAAGCCGCGCGACGCCGGTTCCTGCACCGGCGGGCCGCCTTCCTCGCGCCAGACCAGGCGAAGCAGGCCGTCATCGTCTTCCCAGCTGACGGACAGCCGTCCCGCCAGCGTCGACAGCGCGCCGTACTTGGCGGAGTTGGTGACGAGTTCATGCAGCGCCAGCGCCAGCGTCTGCGCGGTCGCGGGCCGCAGCTGCACCTCCGGGCCGGAGAGGGCGATCTGGTTGCCGACGGCATAGGGCGCGAATTCCTCGTCCACCAGCCGGCGGATTTCCGCGCCCTGCCAGCTCGACAGCGACAGCACGGTGTGCACCCGCGCCAGCGCGTTGATGCGGCCTTCCACCGATTGCACGTAGGACTTCACGCTGTCGCCGCGCGTCAGCCGCACGATCGACTGCGCCAGCGCCAGCGCGTTCTTGGCGCGATGGTCGACCTCGCGCGCCAGCAGGTTCTGCCGCTCCTCGGCATGCTTGCGCTCGGTGATGTCGACGGTGACGCCGCTGACGCGGACGACGCGGCCGGCCTCGTCGATGGTCACGGCGGCCGTGCCGGCGCACCAGCGCACGTCGCCGTTCGGCCGCACGATGCGGAATTCAGCCTCGTAGGATTTGACGCCCTTGGCGAACTGGGCTTGCGCCTTGCGCAGCTCGTTGATGTCGTCGGGATGCAGCAGCGCCTGCACATTCGCCGGCGTCACGACGAAGCTCTTGGGGTCGAGTCCAAAGATCTGGTACTGGCCTTCGTCCCACATCCAGTCGCCATTGACCCAGTCCCAGTCCCACGAGCCCATCTTGCCGGCGGCGATCGCAAGGCTGCGGCGCTGCTCGCTCTCGACGAGCCGCCGGTGCGATTCCTCGAGCTCCGCGGTGCGGGCGCGCACGCGGTCCTCGAGCTCGGCATTGAGCCGCTCGAGCTGGCGGGTCTTGCGATAGAGCTCGGCAAACACCTTGAGCTTGGCGCGCAGCACCTCCGGCACGACCGGCACCGGCACGTAGTCGACCGCGCCCATCTCGTAGCCGCGCAGGCGGTCGAGGTCGCTGACCTGAATGGCCGAGATGAAGATGATCGCGGTCTTGCGGAAGCGCGGATGCTCGCGGATCATCGCCGCGAGCTCGAAGCCGTCGAGTTCGGGCATGCAGACGTCGACGAGGATGACGGCGACCTCGTTCTTCAGCAGATATTCCAGCGCCTCGCGGCCCGAAGAAGCGACGACGAGATTCTCGTTCAGCTCCTTCAGGATGACCTCGTAGGCGAGCAGCTTGGCCGGCTGATCGTCGACGAGGAGGATATTGACTTTCTCGTGGTCCATTACTGTCACTTCGCTTGCACGAGAAGCGTGATGATCGATATCACCCCGCTGTCTTCCTTTGGTTTGCGCACGATCATGCACATCAGCGATGCAGCCACATGCGGATCGCCAGCAGCAGCTGCTCGGTATTTACGGGTTTTGCCAGATAGTCGGATGCGCCGGCTTCCAGGCATTTCTCGCGATCGCCCTTCATCGCTTTCGCGGTGAGCGCAATGATCGGCAGCCGGCGGAACTCCGGATTTTCGCGGATCGCGCCGATGGTCTGGTAACCATCCATCTGCGGCATCATGATGTCCATCAGCACGACGGCGATTTCCGGATTGGATTCGACGAGCGCGATCGCTTCATGGCCGGTGGTGGCGGTCAGGACCTTCATGCCGCGGCGTTCCAGCACGCTGGAGAGCGCAAAGATGTTCCGCGCGTCGTCGTCGACCAGCAGCGCCGTGCGTCCCGACCAGATCCTCGTCGGAACTGTTGAGCTTTTCCAGCATGCGTTGCTTGTCGAGCGGCAGTTCCGTGATCACGCGATGCAGGAACAGCGCGGTTTCGTCGAGCAGCCGTTCCGGCGACTCGACGCCCTTCACCACGATGCTGCGCGCCATGGTGTGAAGTTCCGCGTCTTCCTCGACCGAAAGTTCGCGGCCGGTGAACACGACGACGGGCACATTGGAGAGCTCGTCGTCGCTGCGGATGCGGTCGAGCACTTCAAAACCGGTCATGTCGGGCAGCTTGAGGTCGAGCACGACGCAGTCGCAGGGGTTGTCGCGCATCGTTGCGAGCGCCCCGGCGCCGGTGCCGGTGGTCACGATCTCGATGTCGTCGTGGTCGAGCAGCTCCCGGATGCTCATCTGCTCGGCGGGATTGTCCTCGACGATCAGCAGGCGCTTGCGCCGCGGCTTGGCGTATTCCTTGATCTGGGACAGCGCGGCGCCGACGCCTTCCGTCGTGGTCGGCTTGTTGACGAAGGAGAATGCGCCGCGGGCGAGGGCATGCTGGCGATCCTCGTCGAGCGTGATGATCTGCACCGGGATGTGGCGGGTGAGGGGATTGTGCTTGAGCTGGCTCAGCACGGTCCAGCCCAGCATGTCCGGCAGGAACACGTCGAGCGAGACGGCGGCCGGCTGGTATTGCTTGGCGAGTTCCAGCGCTTCGGCGCCGCGCGCGGCGACCAGCACCTTGAAGCCCTTGTCGCGGGCGAGATCGACCAGCACACGCGCGTAATGCGGGTCGTCCTCGACGATCAGGAGAATGGTGTCGCCCGCCTCGAGGTTGAGGCGGTCGTCCGGAATTTGCTCGAGGATGCGCTCCTGCGTGACGACCGGCTGTGCCGCAAGCGCGCCCTGGGTGGTGGGAAACTGCGCGCGCGGCGCCACCGTCGGGCCGGAATATTTCAGCGGCAGGTACAGCGTGAAGGTCGAGCCCTTGCCGGGCGCGCTGGTGATGTGGATTTCGCCGCCGAGCAGCGTCGCCAGCTCGCGGCTGATCGCAAGGCCAAGGCCGGTGCCGCCGTATTTGCGGCTGGTGCCGGCGTCGGCCTGCTGGAACGCCTCGAAGATCAGCTTCTGCTTGTCGAGGGGAATGCCGATGCCGGTGTCGGAGACCTCGAAGGCGATCACCGCCGGCGCGTGCGACAGCACCGGATGTTCGGCGCTCCAGCCGCCGACGGCGGCCGATACGCTCAGGCGCACGCCACCCTCGGCGGTGAACTTGAAGGCGTTGGACAGCAGGTTCTTCAAAACCTGCTGCAGGCGCTTGGAGTCGGTGACGATGCTGCGCGCGAGATTGGGATCGATGTCGATGTTGAACGAGAGCTGGCGGTTGTCGGCTTCGTGACGGAACGGACGCCCGACCGTCTCGAGCAGGTTGGCCGTCAGAATCTCCTCGGCGTCGACCGTGACCGTGCCGGATTCGATCTTGGAGAGATCGAGGATGTCGCTGATGAGGTTGAGCAGGTCGGTGCCGGCGCCGTGGATGGTGCGCGCGAACTCGACCTGCTTGCCCGTGAGGTTGCCGTCCGGGTTCTCGGTCAGCTGCTGGCCGAGGATCAGGATGCTGTTGAGCGGCGTGCGCAGCTCGTGGCTCATATTGGCGAGGAATTCGGACTTGTACTTCGAGGTGAGCGCGAGTTCGCTCGCCTTTTCCTCCAGCGCGCGGCGGGCCTGCTCGATTTCCTGGTTCTTGCGCTCGACTTCGACGTTGCGCTCGGCGAGCTGCTGCGCCTTCTGCTCGAGCTGCTCGTTGGTCTGCTGCAGTTCCTTCTGCTGGGTCTGCAGCTCGGTGGCGAGCTGCTGCGACTGCTTGAGCAGGCCTTCGGTCTGCATCGTCGCCTCGATCGAGTTCAGCACGATGCCGATGGAGTCGGTGAGCTGTTCGAGGAAGGTCATCTGCGAGTTGGTGAAGGATCCGATCGAGGAAAGCTCGATCACGGCCTTGACCTGGCCTTCGAACAGCACCGGCAGCACCACGAGGTTTTTCGGCAACACGCGCATCAGTGCGGAGTTGACCGGGGCGGCGTCGGCCGGAATGTCCGACACCAGCAGGCGGCGTCCGTCCATGGCGCATTGGCCGACCAGGCCTTCGCCGATGCGCACGAAGGACGGATGCGGGTAGGCGTCGTCGCCGGCATAGGACGACAGCAGGCGAAGCTGCGGATTGTCCTCGCTCTCGATCTGGTAGATCACGCCCATATGCGCATTCACCAGCGGAGCCAGCTCGGTGAGCATCAGGCGGCCCACGGTGGAGAGGTCGCGCTGGCCCTGCAGCATGTTGGTGAAGCGGGCGAGGTTGGTCTTCAGCCAGTCCTGTTCGGTGTTGAGCTCCGTGGTGAGGCGGAGGTTGCCGATCATGGTGTTGATGTTGTCTTTCAACTCGGCGAGTTCGCCGCGCGCATCGACCTGGATCGATCGGGTGAGGTCGCCCTTGGTCACCGCGGTCGCCACCTCGGCGATGGCGCGGACCTGCGAGGTCAGGTTGGCGGCGAGCAGGTTGACGTTGCCGGTGAGGTCCTTCCAGGTGCCGGCAGCACCGGGCACGTTGGCCTGACCGCCGAGGCGGCCTTCGACGCCGACTTCGCGCGCCACGCTGGTGACCTGATTGGCGAAGGTCGCAAGCGTCTCCGTCATGTTGTTGATGGTGTCGGCGAGCGCGGCGACTTCGCCCTTCGACTTCACGGTGAGCTGCTGCTTCAGATCGCCGTCGGCGACCGCGGTCACCACCTTGACGATGCCGCGCACCTGCTCGGTCAGGTTTGCCGCCATGAAGTTCACGGTATCGGTGAGGTCCTTCCAGGTGCCGGCCACACCGGGCACCTCGGCCTGGCCGCCGAGCCTGCCTTCGGTGCCGACTTCGCGCGCCACGCGGGTGACTTCGCCGGCGAAGGCGTTGAGCTGGTCCACCATGGTGTTGATGGTGTTCTTCAGCTCGAGGATTTCGCCCTTCACGTCCACGGTGATCTTGCGCGACAGGTCGCCGCGCGCCACGGCGGTGGTGACTTCGGCGATGTTGCGGACCTGTGTGGTCAGGTTCGCCGCCAGCAGGTTGACGTTGTCGGTCAGGTCCTTCCAGGTGCCGCCGACGCCGGGCACCACGGCCTGACCGCCGAGCCGGCCCTCGGTGCCGACCTCGCGCGCGACGCGCGTCACTTCGGCGGCGAAGGAGCGCAGCTGCTCCACCATGGTGTTGAGGGTGTCCTTGAGCAGCAGGATCTCGCCGCGCACGTCCACCGTGATCTTCTTCGACAGGTCGCCGCCGGCAATCGCGGTCGCGACTTCGGCGATGTTGCGGACCTGCGCGGTCAGGTTCGACGCCATGAAGTTGACGTTGTCGGTGAGGTCCTTCCAGGTGCCGGCCACTTCCGGCACCTCGGCCTGGCCGCCGAGCTTGCCTTCGGTGCCGACCTCGCGGGCGACGCGCGTCACTTCGGAAGCGAAGGCGTTGAGCTGGTCCACCATGGTGTTGATGGTGTTCTTCAGCTCGAGGATTTCGCCCTTCACGTCCACCGTGATCTTGCGCGACAGGTCGCCGCGCGCCACGGCGGTGGTCACTTCGGCGATGTTGCGGACCTGGGCGGTGAGGTTGCCCGCCATGGAGTTGACGTAGTCGGTGAGGTCCTTCCAGGTGCCGGCGACGCCGGGCACGTTGGCCTGGCCGCCGAGCCGGCCTTCGGTGCCGACTTCGCGGGCGACGCGCGTCACTTCGCCGGCGAAGCGGTTGAGCTGGTCCACCATCGTGTTGAGCGTTTCCTTCAGCTGAAGGATTTCGCCGCGCACGTCGACGGTGATCTTGCGCGAAAGGTCGCCGCCGGCGATCGCGGTGGCGACTTCGGCGATGTTGCGGACCTGGGCGGTGAGGTTGCCGGCCATGGAGTTGACGAAGTCGGTCAAATCCTTCCACGTGCCGGCGACACCGGTCACCTGGGCCTGGCCGCCGAGCTTGCCGTCGGTGCCGACTTCGCGCGCGACGCGCGTCACTTCGCCGGCGAAGGCGTTGAGCTGGTCCACCATGGTGTTGAGCGTTTCCTTCAGCTGAAGGATTTCGCCCGACACGTTCACGGTGATCTTCTTCGACAGGTCGCCCTTCGCCACGGCGGTGGCGACTTCGGCGATGTTGCGGACCTGGCCGGTGAGGTTGGAGGCCATGGAGTTGACGGAGTCGGTCAAGTCTTTCCAGGTACCGGCCACGCCGCGCACCAGCGCCTGGCCGCCGAGCTTGCCTTCGGTGCCGACTTCGCGGGCGACGCGCGTCACTTCGCCGGCGAACGCATTGAGCTGGTCCACCATGGTGTTGATGGTGTCCTTCAGCTCGGCGATTTCACCGCGCACGTCCACCGTGATCTTCTTCGACAGGTCGCCGTTGGCGACCGCGGTCGTCACGTCGGCGATGTTGCGCACCTGAGAGGTCAGGTTGGACGCCATCGAGTTGACGCTCTCGGTCGAGATCCTTCCAGGTGCCGGCGACGCCGAGCACGTTGGCCTGACCGCCGAGCCGTCCCTCGGTGCCGACCTCGCGCGCCACGCGGGTGACTTCGCCGGCGAAGGCGTTGAGCTGGTCCACCATGGTGTTGAGCGTTTCCTTCAGCTGAAGGATTTCGCCCGACACGTTCACGGTGATCTTCTTGGAGAGGTCGCCGCCGGCGATGGCGGTGGCGACGTCGGCGATGTTGCGGACCTGCGCCGTCAGGTTCGAGGCCATGAAGTTGACGTTGTCGGTCAGGTCCTTCCAGGTGCCGGCGACGCCGGGCACCTGGGCCTGGCCGCCGAGCTTGCCTTCGGTGCCGACTTCGCGGGCGACGCGCGTCACTTCCGAGGCGAAGGAGTTGAGCTGGTCCACCATGGTGTTGATGGTGTCCTTCAGCTCCAGGATTTCGCCGCGCACGTCCACCGTGATCTTGCGCGAGAGGTCGCCGCGCGCCACGGCGGTGGTGACGTTGGCGATGTTGCGCACCTGGGCCGTCAGGTTGCCGCACATCGCGTTCACGGAGTCGGTCAGGTCCTTCCAGGTGCCGGCGACGCCGGGCACGATGGCCTGGCCACCGAGCTTGCCGTCGGTGCCGACTTCGCGGGCGACGCGCGTCACTTCGGAAGCGAAGGAGCGCAGCTGGTCCACCATGGTGTTGATGGCTTCCTTGAGCTGCAGAATCTCGCCGCGGACGTCGACGGTGATCTTCTTCGACAAGTCGCCGTTGGCGACCGCGATGGTCACTTCGGCGATGTTGCGGACCTGGCCGGTGAGGTTGTTGGCCATCGAGTTGACGCTCTCGGTCAGGTCCTTCCAGACGCCGGTCACTTCCGGCACCTGGGCCTGGCCGCCGAGCTTGCCTTCGGTGCCGACCTCGCGCGCCACGCGCGTCACTTCCGAGGTGAACACGGAGAGCTGCTTGATCATCGTGTTGACGATGTTGGCCGACTGCAAAAATTCGCCGCCGAGCGGGCGGCCGTCGACGTCGAGCTGCACGGTCTGCAGCAGGTCGCCCTGGGCCACGGCGGCGACCGCGCGGGTCACTTCGCGGGTCGGCCAGAGCAGGTCGTCGATCAGCGTGTTGACCGAGCTTTCCATGTCGGCCCAGGAGCCGGAGGTGAGGTCGAACTTGACGCGCTGGCGGGTCTTGCCCTCGCGGCCCACCACCTGGCCGACGCGCTCGAGCTGCTGGGCCATGCGCTGGTTGGCGGCGACGATTTCGTTGAAGGTGTCGGCGATCTTGCCTTCGATGCCGAGATGGTCGCCGGTCATGCGGACCGAGAAATCGCCCGATCGCATCGCCTGCAGCGCGTGCAGCAGATCTTCCAGCGAGTCCGGCTTTCCGTTCGCAACGGGTTTGCCCTTTGAGCCACGGCGAAGCGAGGAGGGGGTCCCGGTGACCAGATCACTCATGCTGTCTCCTGAGCGGAATGCGCTGCGTTGCAGGCTTGAGTGCGATTCCGCTCATAAGACTCGCTGCTCCGATCGGGATCAACAGGGAACAGCAGGTGATGCAGCAAAATCAGAAACTTGGAACCCAGCCCAACTCCCTAAATCCCGAACGAGGCATCCGGTTCCATTGCCGTCCGGAAAAATATTTTCGGGGTGGTGGAACCTTTTGCGGTTCCGGGCGGGAACGTTAGTGCTGCCGGGGCTGGCCCGTTCATATTTGGGTCAAAGGCCGCGTAGAGTGGACGCAAAACAAAACGCCCCGGCGAGACCGGGGCGTTTTTCTCGCGTGGAGAAGGCCTGAGGCTTACGAACGCTCGGCTCAGACCCTTACGAACCCTTGGGGTTGATCTCGACGTAGTTGCCCTTGGCGTCCCACTTGTAGACGACGTAGTCGATCACCTTGATGTCGCCCTTGGCGTCGAAGCTGAGCTTGCCGATCACGGTATCCCACTCGCCGCCCTTGATGGTCTCCATCACCTTCTTCGCATCGGTGGTGCCGGCCTTGGCCGCGGCCTTCGTCCACACCTGCAGCGCCGCGTAGGTGTAGAGCGTGTAGCCTTCGGGATCGATGTTCTTGGCTTTGAACTTCTCGACGATCGACTTCGCCGTCGGCTTGTTGCGCGGATCGGGGCCGAAGGTGAAGAGGGTGCCTTCGCCGTCCGGTCCGGTGATCGTGGCGAACTCCTTGTCGGCCAGTGCGTCGCCCGCCATCAGCACGGTCTTGAGGCCCTGCGCGCGCATCTGGCGCACGATCAGGCCGGCTTCCTGATGATACCCGCCGACATAGACGAGATCGATCTTCTCGGCCTTCAGCCGCGACACGATGGCGTTAAAGTCCTTGTCGCCCTTGGTGTAGGACTCGAACATCTTCTCGGTGACGCCGGCCTTGTTGAGGCCCTTCTTGGTCTCGTCGGCCAGACCTTTGCCGTAGGTGGTCTTGTCGTTCAGGATCGCGACGTTCTTGCCCTTGTAGGCCTTGGCGATGTACTGGCCGGCGACGCTGCCCTGCTGGTCGTCGCGGCCGCAGACGCGGGCGACGTTCCAGAGCTTGCGTTCGGTGAAGACCGGATTGGTCGAGGCCGGCGTGATCTGCAGCACGTTGCCTTCGGCGTAGGCTTCGGAGGCCGGGATCGACGACGAGGAGCAGTAGTGACCGGCGACGAACGGGATCTTCGCGCTGGCGAATTTTTCGGCGACGGAGCGCGCCTGCTTGGGATCGCAGGCATCGTCGCCCACCTGCAGGGCGAGCTTCTTGCCGAGCACGCCGCCGGCGGCATTGATGTCGGCCACCGCCTGTTCGGCGCCGTTCTTCATCTGCCGGCCGAACGCGGATTCGCCACCGGTCATCGGACCCGCCACAGCGACGGGGATGTCCTGCGCAAGCGCAGCAGTCGAAAGCGCCAGGGATGCGCCTAGTGCCAGGCCGATAAGCTTCAGTGATTTCATGGAAGGTCCTCGCGGTGATCGCTACTTTGGGAGACCCGGCCCCCGGCCGGGTCGGTCAATCGGGGGCATTGTCGGCTGATTTTACGGCGAAGTCATCGGCAATTTTCGGGCAAATCCGCCCTCCGTTCGCCGCATCTTGCCGCAGGAGCTAGGCCCTGCCGGCCGCCTTCCAGGTAGGCGGCCCGGATTTCCGGGCGCTGCAACAGTTCGCTGCCGGTCCCCGACAGCGTGATCAGGCCGTTGACCATGACATAGCCGCGATGGGCGAGCTTCAGGGCATGGTTGGCGTTCTGCTCGACGATCAGCACGGTCAGGCCGTCCTGCCGGTTCAGGGTGCGGATGGCGTCGAAAATCTGCCGGGCGATCAGCGGGGCAAGCCCCAGCGAGGGCTCGTCCAGCATCAACAGGCGCGGCCGGCTCATCAGCGCACGCCCGATCGCCAGCATCTGCTGCTCGCCGCCGGACAGCGTGCCGCCGCGTTGCGTGAGGCGTTCCTTCAGGCGCGGGAACAGCGTGAAGACGCGTTCCAGCCCCGCGGCGCGGTCGGCCTCGCTGCAGTCGGTGGCATCCGCCCCCATCTGCAGGTTCTCGGCCACGCTCATGCGCGGGAAGATGCGGCGTCCCTCCGGCGACTGGGCGATGCGCAGCCGCGCGATTTCGTGGGTCGGCACGCCGGTGATGTCGTGGCCGTCATATTCGATGCGGCCTTCCTTGGCGCGCGGCCGGCCGAAGATCGTCATCATCAGCGTCGATTTGCCGGCGCCATTGGCCCCGATCAGCGCGACGATCTCGCCGGGATTGATCTCGATGTCGACGCCCTTGAGCGCCTCGATCTTGCCATAGGCGGCGCGGAGCCCGCGAACGGCGAGGAGGGGCGTGGTAGCGGCCGCGCTCACGAGCCGCTCTCCATCACGGCGATGGCTTCCTCTTCGTCGGCGCCGAGATAGGCGGCGATCACCTTGGGATCGTCGCGCACGTGCTGCGGCGTGCCTTCGGCGATCTTGACGCCGTAGTCCATCACAACGACGTGGTCGGAGATCTCCATCACCACCGACATGTCGTGCTCGATCAGCAGGATCGAGGTGCCGTAGTCGTCGCGGATCGAGAGCAGCAGCTCGCCGAGTGCGCCGCTCTCGCGCGCGTTGAGGCCGGCGGCGGGCTCGTCGAGGCAGAGCAGCGCGGGCTCGGTGCACATGGCGCGTGCGATCTCGAGCCGGCGCTGGTCGCCATAGGGCAGGTTGCCGGCGGCATCGTCGGCGCGCTCGATCAGGCCGACACGCTTCAGCCAGACGGTTGCGAGATCGATCGCGCGCCGCTCGGCTACGCGCCAGGACGGCGCGCCGATCAGGCCGAGGAAGGTGAGGCCGGAGGCGCGCATCAGCGCGTTGTGCTGGGCCACCATCAAATTCTCCAGCGCCGTCATGCCGGGGAACAGCCGGATGTTCTGGAAGGTGCGCGCGACCTTGGCCTGCTTGGAGATGCGGAAATCGTTCAGGCGCTCCAGCGCGAATGCGTTTCCGTCGTCATGGGTAAGGCGGATGGCGCCGGAAGTCGGCTTGTAGAAGCCGGTGATGCAGTTGAACACGGTGGTCTTGCCGGCGCCGTTCGGCCCGATCAGCGCGGTGATCTTGCCCCGCTCGGCGGCAAACGACAGCTCGTTGACGGCGACGATGCCGCCAAAGCGCATCGACAGGCGATCGACGGCCAGAATCTGTTCGCCCTGTTCGCTCATCCGTGCCCCTCCTTGACGAGGTCGGAGGAGATCGCCTGGTTCTTCTCGAGGAACACGGTCGGTGCGCGATGGCCGATCAGGCCGCGCGGCCGCCAGATCATCAACAGCACCATGGCAAAACCGAACACCAGCATGCGGTACTGGTCGAGCCCGCGGAACAGCTCGAAGCCGCCGATCATGGTGAGCGCCGCCAGCGCCACGCCGAGCTGGGAGCCCATGCCGCCGAGCACGACGATCGCGAGCACCAGCGCCGATTCCTGGAACGTGAAGGATTCCGGGCTGATGAAGCCTTGCCGTGTTGCGAAGAACGCGCCGGCAAATCCGCCGAACATGGCGCCGGTGGCAAACGCCGTGAGTTTTGTCGTGGTGATGTTGATGCCGAGCGCGCGGCAGGCGACTTCGTCCTCGCGCAGCGCTTCCCAGGCCCGTCCGATCGGCAGCCGGCGCAGGCGGATGGTCACCCAGTTGGTGAGCAGCGCCAGCGCCAGGATCACATAGAACAGGAACACGATGCGATGGGTCGGCGAGAACTCGATGCCGAGCCTGGCCGCAAGCCCGTCATCGGCGGGCGTCAGCGGAATGCCGAAGAAGCTCGGGCGCGGAATGCCGGTAATGCCGTTCGGCCCGCCCGTGAAGCTTTGCCAATTGATCAGGACGAGACGGATAATCTCGCCAAAGGCGAGCGTGACGATGGCGAGATAGTCGCCGCGCAGCCGCAGCACGGGAAAGCCGAGCAGCACGCCCCAGAACGCGGCGAGGATTCCGGCCAGCGGCAGGCAGATCCAGAAGGAGAGGCCGAGATAGGTGGCGAGAAGCGCGTAGGAATAGGCGCCGACGGCGTAGAAGGCGACATAGCCGAGATCGAGCAGGCCGGCGAGGCCGACCACGACGTTCAGTCCCCAGCCAAGCATCACATAGGTCAGCACGAGGATTCCGAGGTCGAGGATGTAGCGCTGATCGTAGAAAATGACGGGCACGAGGATGGCAAACGCCAGCAGCGCCAATCCGAGCCATCGTCCGGCGAAATCGCATCAGATCCTGCAGCCAGCGCGGGACCAGGCGCGCGGCGCCTGATGGTCCGATCCATTGCCGTAGCAGTTCGATGACGATGCTGCCGCCGAACACGAGGGCGACGATGGCGGCGAGATCGTCAAAACGCGTCCAGTAGATCAGATGACCTTCCGGTCCGGCTTCGGTGCGCACGCCGATCATCAGCGAGAACAGCAGGAACGCCACCAGCGCGCTGATGAGTGCTTTCTTCAGGATGAAGGCGGCGCCAAGGTTGTGCGCGGGCTGCGAGGGGGCGGAAGAGGGTGCGTTCACGGGGCCCGTCAGACTTTTTCCACTTCCGGGCGGCCGAGCAGGCCGGTCGGAAGGAAGATCAGCACCACGATCAGGATCGAGAAGGCGGCGACGTCCTTGTACTCGACGGAGAAATAGGCCGACCAGAAGGTCTCGATCAGCCCGATCGCGAGCCCGCCGAGCATCGCGCCGGGCAGCGAGCCGATGCCGCCGAGCACGGCGGCGGTGAAGGCCTTGATACCCGCGACGAAGCCCATGAAGAAATCGACCAGCCCGTAATAGAGCAGGTACATCATGCCGGCGACGGCGGCGAGTGCTGCTCCGATCACGAAGGTGAAGGAGATGGTGCGGTCGACGTCGACGCCGAGCAGCGCCGCCATGGTCTGGTCCTGCTCGCAGGCGCGCATGTCGCGGCCGAGCCGGGTGCGCGATACCAGCCAGGTGAACAGCGCGAGCAGCACGACGGTGGTCGCCACCACGACGATCTGGATGTTGGAGAGCTGCACGGCGAAGCCGCCGGGCGCTTCATGCAGCGTGTAGCCGCCGGTGATGATCGGCGGCACGGGTTTGACGCGCGCGCCCTGCGCCACCTGCGAGAAGTTGGTGAGGATGAAGGACATGCCGATGGCCGAGAGCATCGGCGCCAGGCGGAAGGAATGCCGCAGCGGCCGGTAGGCGATGCGCTCCACCGTCCAGCCGTAAAGCGCGGTGACGGCCATCGCGACCAGCAGCATCAGCAGCAGGATCACCGGCACGGCGGTCAGTCCAAACGAGATCAACACCAGATACGAGATCAGCGCGATGAAGCCGCCGATCATGAAGATGTCGCCATGGGCGAAATTGATCATGCCGACGATGCCATAGACCATGGTGTAGCCGATGGCGATCAGGCCGTAGATCGAGCCAAGCACGAGGCCGTTGATCAGTTGCTGGGCGAAATAATCCATACGCTGCCGCTATTTGATAGCAACGCGGCGAGGGCCCCCGGCAGCCTTTGATCGACGCGTCGTCTCATTCTCTAACAGGTGGGAACCGGGGGCGGCAACAGCGGCGGCTGCGGCTTAAAGGGCTTGTACAGAGGTAGTTTCGGACGGAGTTCCCCGCTCATGATCCCGTCAGACCATTGCCGTCGAATGATCGCACAGGAACTGCCCGCTGTTCCCGACAACCATCGTGGCCGGGGTCCGTTGTCTCCCTGTGAAATCCAAACAAGGGAGTTCCGGAATGAGCAATCCGAACCAGAATCCGGGTCAGCAGAACCAGGACCCGGGTCAGAAGCCCGGCCAGCAGCAGGGCGGCGGCCAGAAGCCCGGCCAGCAGCAGCAGGATCCGGGCCGTCAGGGCCAGAACCCCAATCACGGGCCGCTAGTTGCGGATCGAAATGGTCAGTTGAAAGGCCCCGCCGCAAGGCGGGGCCTTTTCTATGTGCATTATGGAGACTGCCGGAAAGGCGGGCAGGTTAAGGTAAACAAAGGGTTTAAATTGCCGCTCTCAATTTAAGGGCGTTACGTCGCTCCCAAAATCGCCGCGCTCCCCGGAGCGGAGGCGGAGATAACGGGAAGCGACATGTCAAACTGGCGGATCGGCTCACTCAACGGCGCGCTGCTTGCGGCCTATTTCGTGCCCGTGTGGGGCATGATCGCCTACGGCATCATGTTCGCGCCGGTGCATGCACTTTATGATCAGCCGAACATCTCGGCCGCCCTGTACGTCAGCGACCACCTCCACGTCGCCGGGATGAATCTGGTGCGTATCGCCTGGCTGCTCGCGCTCGCCCGCTTTGCGGTGATCGCATTCTTCGCGGTGTTTCTCGCGCTGCTGTGCTGGCCGTCCACCCGCAAGAGCGGCGCCTGCGACGAGGCGCTCGGCATTGCGCTCGGCGTCGGCAGTCTGTTCAGTTTTGCCTGCATGGTGATGGCCTCGCAGGTCGGCGAGGCCGGAGCGCTGCGGCTGCATGCGACTGAGCTGCTGATGATGCTCGGCACGGCGATCGTGCTGGTATTCGACCAGCCCGCGCAGAAGCCGGCGCCGACGAGTGATGCCGCGCTTCGCGAACTGCAGCTCGCGAACAATAGATAAATAAGACTTGCGCGACTTAGCGCTGCGTCAAAAATCCGACCACGGCGTCGGTGAAGGCGTGCGACTGCTCGACATTTGAAATATGCGCAGCGTCCAGAATGGTCATGCTGGCCCCGGGAATGCGGCTGCGCATGAATTCGCCGGCCGCCACCGTCGTGCCCATGTCGTGACGCCCGGCGATCACCAGCGTCGGGCTCGTGATCCTCAGGCAGCAGCTCGCGCTGGTCGAGCGTGCTCAGCGCCTCGCAGCAGGCGAGATAGCCCTTGACCGGGGTCGCCAGCAGCATCGCCTTCAAATTCGCCGCCGCCTGCGGCGCGCGCTCACGGAAATCGGCGGTCAGCCAGCCGGCGATGACCGTGTCGGCGATGGCGGCGAGGCCGCCTTCGCTCACGGCCTTGATACGGTTGTGCCAGTTGGTCGGGTCGGGGAAGTGGCAGGTGGTGTTGGCGAGGATGATCTTGCCGAACCGCTGCGGCGCATTCGCGCCCAGCCACTGGCCGACCATGCCGCCCATCGACAGCCCGCACCAATGCGTCTTCTCGATGTTGAGATCGTCGAGGATCGCCAGCACGTCCTTGCCGAACCGCTCGATGGAGTAGGGGCCGTCAGGCACCTGTGACTTGCCATGGCCGCGGCGGTCGTAGCGGATGACGCGAAACACCTGCGTCAGCGCCTTCATCTGCGGCTCCCACATCTGCAGGGTGCAGCCCAGCGAGTTCGACAGCATCAGCGTCGGTCCGCCGTCGCGGCCTTCCACGGAGACGTTGAGCAGGCAGCCGTCGGCGTCGATCATGGGCATGGTGGTATCCTCGTCATGCGGTCATGCCGGGCAATGGCACCGCCAGCGGATTCGGCGCAAGCATGCGACATCCCCGCATACCGCGCCATCCCGGCGGGCTGCCGGAAGTCCACAGCGAATCACGCAAGCCATGTTGCATGTGCGAGTTTGCCGAGAGCGCCCTGCGCCGGCGGGGTCTTTCCTTTGGCCCACGCGTACTCTACTTGGGGGTAAGAGTAATGTGATCCAGGAGGCCCTCATGGCAATGACAATGACCGGCGAAGTCCAGCTTGCGGCGCCGCGCCAGGCTGTGTGGGACAAGCTCAACGACCCCGAGGTGTTGAAGGCCTGTATCCCCGGCTGCGAGGAGCTGGAAAAGACCGACGACCACGGTTTTCGCGCCACCGCCAAGATGAAGGTCGGCCCCGTCTCGGCGCGCTTCAAGGGCAAGGTCACCTTGAGCGATCTCGATCCGCCCAACGGCTACAAGATATCGGGCGAAGGCGAGGGCGGCGTGGCCGGCTTTGCCAAGGGCGGCGCCATTGTGGGGCTGGCGGACAAGGATGGCGGCACGCTCTTGTCCTACAATGTCGAGGCCCAGATCGGCGGCAAGCTGGCGCAGCTCGGCCAGCGCCTGATCAATGGCGCGGCCAAGAAACTGGCCGATGATTTCTTCGCCAATTTCGCCAAGGCGGTGCAGGGCTAGAAGGGCGGCTAGCCCCTCGCCAATACGCGCCTAAAGTCATAACAAGCCATGTCCAAGTGGGTGGCTCCCGAGGTTGCCCATGGCCGGAACGGCCCATATTATGCGCCCCGAAACGCCCTAAACCGCCTGTTTTGCCGCGCTGCGGCAGGACGGACCAGAGAGTACGAATGGCCAAAATTTCCCTGATCGTGAACGGCAATCCCGTCAACGCCAATGTCGACCCCCGCACCTTGCTGGTCCAGTTCCTGCGCGAGAATCTGCGGCTGACCGGCACCCATGTCGGCTGCGACACCTCGCAGTGCGGCGCCTGCGTCGTGCATCTCGACGGCAAGGCCGTGAAGGCCTGCACCACGCTTGCGGTCATGGCCGACGGCCATGAGGTCAAGACCATCGAGGGGCTGGCGGCCGATGGCGCGCCGCTGCATCCGATGCAGGAGGCCTTCCGCGAGCACCATGGCCTGCAGTGCGGCTTCTGCACGCCCGGCATGATCATGACCGCGGTCGACCTCGTCCATCGCAAGGGCCACGACCTTTCCGACCAGGTGATCCGCGAGGAGCTGGAAGGCAATCTCTGCCGCTGCACCGGCTACCAGAACATCGTCGTGTCGATCGCCGCCGGCGCCAAGGCGATGGCCAAGTAAGACCGCGCTCAAAGAATTCATCGCGACTGCGATCGGGAAATTCCAAATGTACGAATTCAAATATCATCGTCCCGCGACCGTTCGTCAGGCCGCCAATCTGCTGGCCAAGAACGAGGACGCCAAAGTCATCGCCGGCGGCCACACGCTGGTGCCCGTCATGAAGCAGCGGCTCGCAAGCCCGCCGCATCTGGTCGATATCTCCCACGTCGAGGGGCTCGATGCGATCGAGATGAAGGGCCGTTCGCTCGTCATCGGCGCGACCGCCAGGCACGCCGATGTGGCGGGCTCCGCGACGGTGCGCGAGGCGATCCCGGCGCTGGCCGAACTTGCCGCCCAGATCGGCGACCCCGCCGTGCGCCACAAGGGCACCATCGGCGGCTCGCTCGCCAACAACGATCCGACGGCCGACTATCCGGCCGCGGTGATGGCGCTCGATGCCACCATCGTCACCAACAAGCGCCGCCTGAAGGCCGAAGAGTTCTTCCAGGGCCTGTTCACGACCGCGCTCGAGGCCGACGAGATCATCACCAAGGTGATGTTCCCGCTGCCGAAGAAGGCGGCCTACATCAAATTCCGCAACCAGGCCTCGCGCTATGCGTTGGTGGGTGTGTTCGCGGCCAAGCGGCCGGCGGATGTTCGCGTTGCCGTCACCGGCGCGGGCTCCAACGGCGTGTTCCGCCTGACCGCGTTCGAGGAGGCGCTGAAGAAGCGCTTCTCGCACAAGGTGCTCGACGGCCTCTCGGTTTCCGCCGACGGGCTTGAACAGCGACCTGCACGGCAGCGCCGAATATCGCGCGCATCTGATCGGCGTGCTGACGCGCCGCGCGGTGCAGGCGGCGACCGACCGCGAGTGACGACGATTCTGGTTTGTTGAGATTGGCGGTCCCATGAGTGCATCGGCGCTTCCCAATTCCGTCGATGCGATGCTGGAGCTTCTGACATCGCGCGGCTATTTCGCCGAACGGTCGCTGGCGACGGTGGCCTTTCTCTCGCTGCGCATGGGCCGGCCGCTGTTCCTCGAAGGCGAGGCCGGCGTCGGCAAGACCGAGATCGCAAAAGTGCTGTCGGCCGCGCTCGGCCGCAATCTGATCCGCCTGCAATGCTACGAAGGCCTCGACGTCTCCTCCGCGGTGTATGAGTGGAACAGCGCCGCGCAGATGATCGCGATCCGCCTGTCGGAAGCCGCCGGCGAGACCGACCGCGATCAATTGTCGTCGGATATCTTTGCCGAGAAATATCTGATCAAGCGGCCGCTGCTGCAGGCGCTGGAGCCTGACGTCGCGGGAAGCCCCGTGCTGCTGATCGACGAACTCGATCGCGCCGACGAGGCCTTCGAGGCGTATCTGCTCGGAAATCCTCTCCGACTTCCAGATCACCATCCCCGAATTCGGCACGGTCAAGGCGCCGCATCCGCCGATCGTGATCATCACGTCGAACCGCACCCGCGAGATCCACGACGCGCTGAAGCGGCGCTGTCTCTATCACTGGGTGGATTATCCCTCGGCCGAGCGCGAGCTTGCCATCGTCAAGAGCCGCGTGCCCGGCATCTCGGCAAAGCTGTCGCAGCAGGTCGTGCGCTTCGTGCAGGCGCTGCGCGACCAGGATTTCTACAAGTCGCCCGGCGTCGCCGAGACCATCGACTGGGCCACCGCGCTCACCGAGCTCGATGCCCGCTCGCTGACCCCGCAGGTGGTCGGCGATACCTTGGGCGCGCTCTTGAAGTACCAGGACGACATCGCGCGCATGCAGGGCGACGGACTGAACAAGGTTTTGAAGGAAGCGACCAGCGAGACCTGAGTCGCTCGTGACATCCGGGGCACAGATGCCAACGGCCATCGACCACCTCAATCCGCCCACGGGCAACATCGCCGACAACGTCGTCGGCTTTGCCCGCGCGTTGCGTGCGGCGGGGCTGCCGGTCGGGCCGGGCTCCGTCATCGACGCCATGAAGGCGCTGCAGGTGATCGAGATCGGCAACCGCGCCGATGTCTACACCACGCTGGAAGCGATCTTCGTCAAGCGTCACGAGCATATGCTGATCTTCGCGCAGGCCTTCGCGTTGTTCTTCCGCGCCGCCGAGGAGTGGAAGCACATGCTGGATTCGGTGCCGCTGCCGGACCACGCCAAGAAGAAGCCGCCGCCGGCCGCGCGCCGCGTGCAGGAGGCGATGGCGCAGCCCGCGATGCGCGAGGAGATGCCGCAGGCGCAGGAACAGGAGTTGCGGCTTTCGGTCTCCGACAAGGAAATCCTGCAGAAGAAGGATTTTGCGCAGATGAGCGCGGCCGAGATCGCGCAAGTCCTCCGCGCCATTGTGAAGATGAGGCTGCCGCAGGCCGAACTCGTCACCCGCCGCTATCAGCCCGATCCGCGCGGCCTTCGCCTCGACATGCGCCGCACCATCCGCCGCAGCCTGCGCACCTCCGGCGAGATCATCGATATCCGAAAGCTCGACCGCATCGTGAAGCCGGCGCCGATCGTGGCGCTGCTCGATATTTCCGGCTCGATGAGCGAGTACACGCGCCTGTTCCTGCATTTCCTCCACGCCATCACCGACCACCGCAAGCGCGTCTCGGTGTTCCTGTTCGGCACGCGGCTGACCAATGTGACGCGGGCGTTGCGCGCCAAGGATCCGGACGAGGCGCTGGCGAGTTGCTCGCAAACGGTGGAGGACTGGGCCGGCGGCACCCGCATCGCAACCTCGCTGCACACCTTCAACAAACTGTGGGCGCGCCGCGTGCTCGGGCAGGGCGCGATCGTGCTGCTGATCTCCGACGGGCTGGAGCGCGAGGCCGACGACAAGCTCGCCTTCGAGATGGACCGGCTGCACCGCTCCTGCCGCCGGCTGATCTGGCTCAACCCGCTGCTGCGCTACAGCGGCTTCGAGGCCAAGGCGCAGGGCATCAAAATGATGCTGCCGCACGTTGACGAATTCCGCCCGGTGCATAACTTGAGTTCGATCGAGGGGCTGGTCGGGGCGCTTTCGGCGCCGCCTCCGCCGCACCATCGCAGCCTGATCCGCTCCGCAGCCTGAACGAGGTTTTGTCATGCTCAACCGCGACGAAGACATCCTGAAGGCCGCCGAGGACTGGCAGAAGGCCGGCCATGGCGTCGCGCTCGCCACCGTCGTCGAGACCTGGGGCTCGGCGCCGCGGCCGGCGGGCTCGAGCCTCGTCATCAATGATGACGGCACGTTCCTGGGCTCCGTCTCCGGCGGCTGCGTCGAGGGCGCGGTCGTCACCGAGGCGCTGGACGTGATCGCCAGCGGCAAGCCGAAGATGCTGGAGTTCGGCGTCGCCGACGAGACCGCCTGGAATGTCGGCCTGTCCTGCGGCGGCACCATCCGCGTCTTTGTCGAGAAGGTCGGGTAGCCGTGAAGATCGAGATCCTCAGGGAGTTGAACGCCGAGCGCGAGGCGCGCCGTCCGGCGATCGTGATCACCGATACCGCCAATGGCGAGCAGCGCCTGGTGAAGGCAAAGGACATCGCCGCCGATCCGCTGCGCGCCGAGCTCGCCAAGCAGCTGCGGATGGGCAAGAGCGGCAATGTCGAGGTCGGCGGCAAAAAGCTGTTCCTCAATGTCTACGCGCCGACCGCGAAACTCGTGATCATCGGCGCGGTCCATATCAGCCAGGCGCTGGCGCCGATGGCGCGCGCGCTCGACTACGACGTCACCGTGGTCGATCCGCGCACGGCCTTTGCCAGCCCCGAGCGCTTTCCCGATGTGCCGCTGATCGCCGAATGGCCCGACGTCGCGCTGCCGCCGCTCAACGTCGATCACTACACCGCCTTTGTCGCGGTGACGCATGATCCCAAGATCGACGATCCGGCGCTGCTGCATGCCTTTGCCAAGGACTGCTTCTATATCGGCGCGCTCGGCTCGCGGAAGACGCATGCCAAGCGTGGCGATCGCCTGAGGGCGCAGGGCGCGTCCGAGGCCGACATCGCGCGCATCCACGCGCCGATCGGGCTCGACATCGGCGCGGTGTCGCCGTCGGAGATCGCGGTGTCCATCATGGCCGAGATCACGGCGCAGCTCCGGCTGCCGCCCAAGGAAAAAGAACAGGCGGCATGAAGTTCGGCCCGGCCAGTCCCAGGGATGCGATCGGCGGCGTGACCGTGCACACGCTGCGCCAGGGTACGCTGGTGCTCAAGAAAGGCACGACGATTGGTGCTGCCGAGGTGGCCGCGCTGGAGAAGGCCGGCGTCAAGGAGATCGTGGTCGTCCGGCTGGAGCGGGGCGACGTCTCCGAGGACATCGCGGCTGCCGGCATTGCGCAGGCGGTGGCCGGCGACGGCGTCAATGTCGAGCGCGCCTTCACCGGACGCTCCAACATGTTTGCCGCGCGCGCGGGCGTGCTGGTGATCGATCGCGCCGCGGTCGATCGCATCAATGGCGTCGATGAAGCGATCACGCTTGCGACACTGCAGGCGTTCAAGCCGGTGGTCGAAGGCGAGATGATCGCGACCGTCAAGCTGATCCCGTTCGGCGTCGAAGCAAAGCTGCGTGACGACGCCGTGGCGGTCGCGGGCAAGGACACGCTGCGCGTCGCGCCTTACATCATCAAGAAGGTCGGTATCGTCTCGACGCAGCTTCCGGGGCTTGCGCCAAAGGTGATCGACAAGACGCTGCGCGTCACCGCCGAGCGGCTGGCGCCGGCAGGCGCGACGATCATCGCCGAGCGCCGCGTGCCGCATGATGAGACCGTGCTCGCCGCCGTCGATCAAGGAATTGCTCGGGCTCGGCGCCGAGCTCGTCATCGTGTTCGGCGCGTCCGCGATCGCCGACCGCCGCGACGTCATTCCGGCGGCGATCACCGAAATCGGCGGCGCCATCGAGCATTTCGGCATGCCGGTCGATCCCGGCAATCTGCTGCTGATCGGCAGCGCCGGCGGCGTGCCGGTGCTCGGCGCACCCGGCTGCGCGCGCTCGCCGGTCGAGAACGGCTTTGACTGGGTGCTGATGCGGCTGCTCGCCGGCATCAAGGTGACGCGCGCCGATCTCACCGGCATGGGCGTCGGCGGCCTGCTGATGGAGATCGTGACGCGTGGCCAGCCGCGCAGCATTCCTGACATCGAGGACAACCGCAATGTCGCGGCCATCGTGCTCGCGGCCGGCCGCTCGACGCGGATGGGCGGGCCGAACAAGCTGCTCGCCGAGCTCAACGGCAAGAAGCTGGTGCGCATCGTCGCCGAGCAGGCGCTGGCGTCGAAGGCGAGCGACGTCATCGTCGTCACCGGCCATCAGGCCGATCTGGTCGAGCAGGCGCTCGCCGGACTGAAGGTGCAATTCGTGCGCAATCCGGATTTTGCCGGCGGCCTCGCCAGCTCGGTCAAGGCCGGCATTGCCGCCGTGTCCGACAAGGCCGACGGCGCCATCGTCTGTCTCGGCGACATGCCGCTGATCGATGCCGCAGCTGATCGACCGGCTGATCGACGCCTTCGCGCCGGACCGCGGCCAACTCATCACCGTGCCGGTCGCCGAAGGGCGGCGCGGCAATCCCGTGCTGTGGTCGCGCCGCTTCTTCAGGGAATTGATGACGCTCGACGGCGACATCGGCGCGCGGCACCTGATCGCCAAGCACGCCGAAGCCGTCACCGAAGTCCCGGTCGAGGGCGACAGCGCCTTCCTCGACATCGACACGCCGCAGGGGCTGGAAGCCGCGCGGCGGGGGTGAGCCTTCGCCGGCTGCCTTTTTCAACCTTCCGTTCACCAAGTGGAAACGACCCCGCCTTAGATTCGCCCCCGGACTGCCCTGGGGGAGGGGATTTTGATTATTTCGACGGCGAAGGCGCAGCGGCGTGCGCTGCTCATTCTCGCGCTCACCTTGCTTGTGGCCGGCTCTCGCTTCGTCACCGAGACCTTTATCAGCGAGACTTGGGCGGCCGGCGCATTCGCGGTCGGCAAATGCGGCGCCTATGGCCAGGCCTTCGACTATCCGGCGCGAGGATGCCGCGCGCATCGCGGCGCTGAAGCAGTGCAAGGGCCAGTGCACGGCCGTGACCATGAAGCGCGCCTGCGCGGCGCTCGCCATCGACCTGAAGAATCCCTGCGGTCCTCATGGCTACGCCGTGAAGCCAAAAATTTCCGCCTCGCTCAATGCCGCCACCCGCAAGTGCTACGAATTCGGCGGCAAGGAATGCGTCATCCGCGCCTGGGCCTGCGACGCCAGGGGATGACGGCAGGCCGCCGTCCCGGCTAAGCTGCTCTTCCATGCAATTCGACACCAAGATCGCGGTCGTGATCCGCACCGATCTGGAAGCGTGGCAGAAGCTCAACGTCGCTTCCTTTCTCGCCGGCGGCATCGCCGCCAAATTTCCCGAATGCATCGGCGAGCCTTATGCGGACGGTTCGGGCACCAACTACCTCTCGCTGATCGGCCAGCCGATCCTGATCTACGGCGCCGACCGTGCGGCGTTGACGCGCGCGTTGGATCGCGCGCTCGCCCGCAACGTCACGCCCGCGGTCTATACCGAGGACATGTTCAAGACCACGCACGATGCCGCCAACCGCGAGGTGGTGAGGGCGGTCGCCCGCGCCGACCTCAACCTGGTCGGCATCGCCATGCGGGCCGAGCGCAAGGTGATCGACAAGATCGTCGACGGGCTGAAGTTTCACGGCTAGCTTGCCGCCGCGCTCGCGTGCGCAGGGGAGGCGCATATGCTCGCCGACTTCAGGCCGATGGCGTTCCTCGCAACGACGGATGCGGCGCGCTCGCGCGCCTTCTATGAAGGCGTGCTCGGCTTGCGCTTCGTCTCGGAGGACGATTTCGCCGTCGTCTACGACATCAAGGGAATCGAGTTGCGGCTGCAGAAGGTGCGCGAGCTGTCGCCACAGCCGCACACCGCACTCGGCTGGGCTGTCGATCGCATCGACGAAATCGTCCGCGACATTGCCGCCCGCGGCGGCCGGTTCGAGCGCTTCCCGCAACTTCAGCAGGACGCCGACGGCGTCTGGAAGTCGCCCTCCGGTGCCCGGATCGCCTGGCTCAGGGATCCCGACGGCAATCTGCTGTCGCTGACCGAGAGACCAGCCGCATAGCCGCTAGACGCTTACCTAAACACCGCTCACGTCGATGTGACGTGCTAGCGTGCCCATGTTTCATTGACTATGACTGACCAGTCAGTCATATATCAACCATGAGCAAAGCACGCCCCAAAACCCAAAGCCGTTCCAGGCCCGCCCGGCGCCGTATCGCGAGCAGGGCAGCGCGAGCCAGCGAGACCAAGGTGGTCTCGGCGCCGCTGGCAAAGTCCAACCGCGCCGAGCGCGCGGCGGAGCGGCGGCAGGCGATCATCGAGGCCGCGATGGAGGAATTCATCTCGCGCGGCTTTGCCGCCACGCGGCTCGACGACGTCGCCAAGCGGGCCGGCGTCGCCAAGGGCACGATCTACCTGCACTTCAAGGACAAGGAATCGATGTTCGAGGAATTGATCCGCACCGCGATCGTGCCGCTGGTCGGCCGCATGCAGGGGCCGCCGCCGGCGGGCGCGCTCGGTGCGCGATCTGGTCGAGGCGTTTGCGCTCAACTTCATCCACGAGATCGTCAGCACGCGGCGCGGCGACATCGTGCGGCTGATCGTTGCCGAAGGCCCGCGCTTTCCGGCGATCGCCGACTTCTACTATCGCGAGGTGGTCTCCAAGGGCCTCGCCGGCATGCGCGCGATGATCGAGCTCGGCATCGCGCGCGGCGAGATCAAAAACACGAACCTCGCGAAATATCCGCAAATCATGGTGGCGCCTGCGCTGATCGCGGTGATCTGGCAGAGCCTGTTCGCCAAACACGCGCCGCTCGATGCGGTCGAGATGTTCCGCACCCATCTCGACCTCGATCTTCGGCGAACGGAGGACGACATGACCTCGTCGCTGACATTGAGGTTTTTCGCAGCGCTGGCGCTGGCGGCAACGCTCGCCGGCTGCAACGACAAGCGCGATCCCGGCTTCCAGGGCTGGGTCGAGGCCGACATGATCTTCGTCAGCCCCGACGAGAGCGGCCGCGTGACCAAGCTCAATTTTCGCGAGGGCGATTCTGTGAAGGTCGGCGACCAGCTCTATTCGGTCGACGACGACCTGCAGCAGGCCGACCTCTACCAGAACAACGCCTCGCTCGCGAACGCGCAGCAGACCTTTGATCGCGCCTCGTCGCTGAGCAAGACCGGCTCGGGCACGCAGGCCAATCTCGACTCCGCGGTGTCGGCGCTGCGGGTGGCGGAAGCGCGGGTCAACTCCTCGCAGACGCGGCTGGCGCGGCGCAAGGGCTCTGCGCCGGTCGCCGGCACCATCCAGCAGATCTATTTCCGCGAAGGCGAGATGGTGCCGGCGCAGCGGCCGGTGCTGTCGATCATGCCGCCCGGCAACATGAAGATCCGCTTCTTCGTGCCGGAGACCGAGCTGCCGAAGCTTGCGATCGGCGACGAGGTCAAGGTGACCTGCGACAATTGCGCGGCCGATCTCACCGCGAAGATCTACTTCATCGCGACCACGGCGGAATACACCCCGCCCGTGATCTACAGCCTCGATGAGCGCAACAAGCTCGTCTATCTGATCCAGGCGCGGCCGTCGCGGCCCGATGCACTGCGCGTCGGCCAGCCGATCAGCGTCTATCTCAACGCGCCGCACGCCGGTTGCGGTCAAGCGATGAACAGCGTCTCACCATCATCGCCGCCGATATCGCCATCGATGTCGAGGGGCTGACCAAATCGTTCGGCGGCCGCACGGTCGTGCAGAACCTGTCGATGCAGGTCAAGCGCGGCTCGATCTACGGCTTCCTCGGCCCCAACGGCTCGGGCAAGACCACCACCATCCGCATGCTGTGCGGGCTGCTGACGCCCGACAGCGGCACCGGCACCTGCCTCGGCTACGACATCCGCCGCGACGCCGACAAGATCAAGCGGCGCGTCGGCTACATGACGCAGCGCTTCTCGCTCTACCAGGATCTGTCGGTGCGCGAGAACCTCGAATTCGTCGCGCGGCTCTACGGCATTCCCCACCCGCGCGACGCCGCGCGCGAGATGATCAAGCGGCTCGGCCTGTCCGGCCGCGAGGAGCAGCTGGCGGGCGAACTGTCCGGCGGCTGGAAGCAGCGGCTCGCGCTCGGCGCCTGCACGCTGCCGAACCCGCAATTGCTGTTGCTCGACGAGCCGACCGCCGGCGTCGATCCCAAGGCGCGGCGCGATTTCTGGAACGAGATCCACGCGCTCGCCGCCGACGGCCTCACCGTGCTGGTCTCGACCCACTACATGGACGAGGCCGAGCGCTGTCACGAGATCGCCTATATCGCCTATGGCAATCTGCTGGCGCACGGCACGGTCGAGGAGGTGATCGCGCATTCGGCGCTGTCGACCTGGAATGTCACCGGCAGACCTCAATGGCCTTGCTGCCGAGCTCACCGGCAAGCCCGGCGTCGACATGGTGGCGCCGTTCGGCACCTCGCTGCACGTCTCCGGCCGCGACCAGGCCGCGCTGGAAGCCAGCATCGCACCGTATCGTGACAAGGCCAATCTGCACTGGCAGCAGAGCGCGCCGTCGCTGGAAGACGTGTTCATCGACCTGATGAGCCGCTCCAAGGACAATTTCCAATGAGCGTCGTCGCATCATCCGGACAGCCCCGCGAGCCGAGGGACACTTTCGGCTTCTGGCGGCGCAGCTATGCCATGCTGCTGAAGGAGTTCATCCAGCTCAGGCGCGACCGCGTGTCGTTCGCGATGATCGTGATGATCCCGGTGATGCAGCTCCTGCTGTTCGGCTATGCCATCAACACCACGCCGCGCAATTTGCCGAGCGCGGTGCTGCTGCAGGAGGACTCCGATCTCGGCGCGCTCGATCCTGAAGGCGATGGAGAACACCGCCTATTTCCGCTTCACCCGCGAGGTGCACACCGTCGAGGAGTTCGACAATCTGCTGCAGTCCGGCAAGGTGCTGTTCGGCGTCGAGATCCCCCGCGGCTTCGAGCGCGCGGTGCGGCGCGGCGACAAGCCGGCGCTGCTGGTCGCGGCCGACGCCACCGACCCCGTCGCGGCCGGCTCGGCGCTCGGTGCACTCGGCACGCTGGTCCAGACGGCGCTGGCGCATGACCTGCATGCCGGCGACCCGCCCAACATGCCGTTCGAGATCAGGACGCATGCGCGCTACAACCCCGCGGCGTCGTCGCGGCTCAACATCGTGCCGGGCCTGGTCGGCACCATCCTCACCATGACCATGCTGATCTTCACGGCGCTGTCGGTGACGCGCGAGATCGAGCGCGGCACCATGGAGAGCCTGCTGTCGATGCCGATCAAGCCGGTCGAGGTGATGTTCGGCAAGATCGTGCCGTACGTGCTGGTCGGCTTCATCCAGGCGACGCTGATCATCGGCATCGGCGTGCTGCTTGTTCGGCGTGCCGATCCTCGGCAGCGTGCTGATGCTGGCGCTTGCTGTCGACGCTGTTCATCACCACCAATCTTTCGATCGGCTACACCTTCTCCACCATCGTGCAGAACCAGCTGCAGGCGATGCAGCTCTCGATGATGTTCTTCCTGCCGAGCATCCTGTTGTCCGGCTTCATGTTTCCGTTCGCGGGCATGCCGGTCTGGGCGCAATATCTCGGCGAAGCCCTGCCGCTGACGCATTACATCCGCATCGTCCGCGCCATCATGCTGAAGGGCGCCACCATCGCGAACGTGCAGTACGACGCGATTGTACTGATTGCCCTGATGTTGCTGGCGATGACGATTGCGGTTACACGTTTCCGCCGCACGCTGGATTGAAGCAGGGTAATCTGCCTGCATTGCACTCGGTGCAATTGGATTTGAGAAGCAACGATGGCTCCTTTGCTGCTGCCATGGGGAGGTAGGAAGCGCGAGGTCGTCTCCGACTTCGATCACGCGCTGACGCAGGAAATCCTCCGCACCGAGCTGATCCGGATCAAGGCGCTGATCGGCACCGCGGCGCTGCTCGCGGTCGCGCTGTGCACCTTCTACTTCTTCGAACCACAGGTGATCGAGCGGCTGTGGCGCGGAGGTCTGAAGCCCAGCTACCTCTACTCCCTCATCGTGCCCTTCATCCTGTTCGAGCTCTGGGTCCACGGCGTGATCAGCCGCCATATCCAGCTCAACCGGGACTTGCCCGTGTTCCGCCGCTACCTCGGCGCGTTCATCGAAACCTCGCTGCCGACGGTGGCGCTCGCCCTGCACATCGACAATATGGGCGCGGTGCAGGCACTCGGCTTCGTCGCGCCGCTGATCTATTTCATCTTCATCATTCTCTCGACGCTGCGGCTGGATTTCTGGCTGTCGACTTTCACCGGCTTTGTCGCGGCGAGCGAGCTGCTCTGCATGGCGATGTTCTATCACCGCGCCGGCAGCGCCGAGCCGCCGCCGGATCTGTTCTATCACGCCGCGCGCAGCGTGATCATCTTGATCTGCGGCATGCTGGCCGGGCGCCGTCGGGCACCAGCTGCGCCGGCAGTTCGAGGCCAGCATCAAGGCCGCCACCGCGCGCGACCGCATCACCAACCTGTTCGGCCAGCACGTCTCGCCGCAGGTGGTCGAGCGGTTGATGCTGGAAGGCAGTAGCGGCGAGAGCGACCTCCGTCGCGTCGCCGTGATGTTCGTCGATTTCCGCAGCTTTACCGCCGGCGCCCGCGAGCGCTCGCCGCAGGAAGTGGTCGACCGGCTCGACAGCGCCTTTGCGGTGCTGGTCGACATCCTCGACCGCCACGGCGGCATCGTGAACAAGTTCCTCGGCGACGGCTTTCTCGCTCTGTTCGGCGCGCCGCTGCAGGCCGAAAATGCTGCACAGCATGCGGTGGCTGCCGCGCGCGAGATGCTCGAGGCCAACGACCGCATCAACAAGGCGACGCATCTGGCCGCTGCGCATCGGCATCGGCATCCATATCGGCGAGGTCGTCGCCGGCAGCATCGGCTCGCCGCGGCGCAAGGAATACACCGTGATCGGCGACACCGTGAACTTTGCGTCGCGGGTCGAGGCGCTCAACAAGCAATTCAATTCGCAGTTCCTGATCTCGCAGGCCGTGCTCGACGAGCTCGGCGAGGACGGCAAGGACGCGGTCGCGCTCGGCGAGGTGCCGGTCCGCGGATACGACCGCCCGATGGCGGTGTGGCAGTTGGGATAGGGAGTGTTTTGTATGCAGCGCCGTTACATCACCGTCGACGTCTTCACCGACCGCGCTTTCGGCGGCAATCCGCTGGCCGTGGTGCTCGATGCCGAGGGCCTCTCGACCGAGCAGATGCAGGCGATCGCCACCGAGTTCAACTATTCGGAGACGACTTTCGTGCTGCCGCCGGCCGACAAGGCAAACGACGCCAATGTGCGCATCTTCACGGTGCGCTCGGAGCTGCCTTTCGCCGGCCATCCCAATGTCGGCACCGCCTTCGTGCTGGCGACGCTGGCCGCCAAAACGCCGGCGCGGCTGAAATTCGAGGAGAAGGCGGGCCTGGTGCCGGTCGAGATCTTGACGGCGCAGGGCAAGGTGCTCGGCTCCGAATTCGCCGCGCCCAAGCCGCTGTCGAAGGGAGCCGTTGTCGATGCAAAGGAGGCGGCGGCGATCCTCTCGCTGTCCGCGTCCGACATCAAGACCGACCGGCATCCGCCAATGATCGCCTCGCGTCGGCCTGCCTTTCCTGATCGTGGAAATCGCCTCGCGCGAGGCGGTCAAGCGCGCCAGGCCGGATGCCGGGCCATTCTGGAAGACGTTTCCCGCCGTCGGCGCCGATGCGGTTTATTTCTACACCCGCGACGTCCCGGCATCCGAGCAGCCGCTCGATTTGCAGGCGCGCATGTTCCATCCCGGCGCCGCCGGCCTTTCCGAGGACCCCGCCACGGGAAGCGCCACCGGCGCCGCGGCGGCCTTCCTCGCCGATCTCGACGTCACGCGCGACGGCGAGTTGAAGTTGCGCATCGGCCAGGGTGTTGACATGGGCCGGCCGAGCTTGCTGCTGACGCGCGTGATCAAGCAGAACGGCGCCGTGATCTCGACGCATGTCGGCGGCAATTGCGTGCAGATGATGGAAGGGATGTTGCGGGCCTAGACCTGCTTCCCCGCCAAATTCTCCACCTTCACTGCGTTGCGCTCCTCGATGATCTCGGCGATCCATTTTCGATGGCAGTGGCGTGTGATCGCGCTCGTAGCAGAGCAGGCAGACGGGGCCGGCCTTCTTCACCAGCGCGGAGAGTTCGTCCATTCCTTCCCTGGCCTGCGGCGTCTTCAGGTGTTTTGCGAAGATCCGCTGCAGCAGGCCGAAATCTCCGCTGCGCGCGGCGAGGCGGCCTTCCTTGGGCGTGCCGAGTCCGGCGAGATGGACATAGGCGATGCCGCGCTCGTCGAGCCCGGCGGCGAGCTGGTTCTTGGAGAAGCCGGGGCGCCGCGAGGACGTCACCGCGCGCACGTCGACCAGGAGCTTGACGCCGGCGTGCTCGAGCTCATCGAGCACCGCCTTCGGCGGCGTCTGCTCATAGCCGATGGTGAAGAGCTTTGCCTTGCGCGCCATATCGCGTGTCCCGGTCGTGGTCCTGCCTGAGCAGGCTATGTCATCGCTCGCCGTATCGCCATAACCGCCGAGGTTATGCTGCGGCAGCGTCGCGCGTTGCCGCCATCAGCACAATGTCGCATAGTCCTCGTCTGCAAGAGCCGGTCAAATCGGCCGCGCAGGGGAGGGCAGCATGGTTCGGCTCGGCCGGTCAGTTGCAGCGCTGGCGGTCACGTTCGTGCTTGGCATAGCGCCCGTGCAGGCGCAGACCAATTATCCCGAACGCGCCGTGAAAATCATCGTTCCGATCGGGCCGGGCGGCAGCTACGACCTGGTCGGGCGCGCACTGGCCGACGCGCTGTCGAAGCGGATGGGGCAATCCTTCTTTGTCGAGAACAAGCCCGGCGCCGGCACGGTCGTGGGAACGCAGGCCGCCGCACAGAGCGAAGCGGACGGTTACACGCTGGTGGTCGGCGGCCTCTCCAACATGGCGTTCAATTCCGCGCTCTATTCCAATCTCGGCTACGATCCGCTGCGGGATTTCGTCCCGGTCGCGATGGTCTATCGCTTCGGCTACATCATGGTCGGCCGCAAGGACCTGCCGCAGGCGAGCGTGCAAGGAGATCGTCACTGCGGCGAAGGACAAGCCCGGCTCGATCACGGTGGCCACCGCCGGCGTCGGCACCGGCCAGCATCTTGTCGCGGCCGCCTTCATGAAGGCGGCCGGCGTCAAGCTGCAGGAAGTGCCCTACAAGGGCTCGCCGCCGGCCTTCACTGATCTGCTGGCAGGGCGCATCGACCTGTTCTTCAATTCCATCGCTGCGGGGCTGCCTTACGTGCAGTCGGGGCAGGCGCGCGGCATTGCCGTGCTGGCGTCGAAACGCAGTGCGCTGGTGCCCGACGTTCCCACGCTGTCCGAGGCCGGCGTCGGCGGACTCGACGTCAATTCCTGGCTCGGCATCTTCGTGCCGGCGAAAACGCCGCCCGCCGCGATCGCGAAATTGCGCGACAATATCCGCGCCGTGCTGCCGGAATTGAAGGAGCGGTTCGAGAAGAGCGGCGGCGAGGTCTGGGACATGCCCGACGGATTGGATGCGTTCGTCGCCGCCGAGCATGCCAGCTGGACAAAGCTGATCCGCGAAGCCGGGATCAAACTGGACTGACAAGAACAGAGGTTCGCCATGAAATCATCGCGTCGCCGTTTCCTGCAACTCGCCTCCGGAGCGATCGCGCTTTCCGCGTCCCCGCGTCTGGCGCATGCGCAAGGCTATCCCAACCGGCCGGTGCGGCTGATCATCGGCTATACGCCGGGCGGATCGGCCGATCTTACCGCCCGCCTGATGGGCCAATGGCTGTCGGAAAAGCTCGGCCAGTCCTTTGTCGTCGAGAACCGGCCGGGCGGCGGCACCAACATCGCGAC
Organism: uncultured Alphaproteobacteria bacterium; assembly: GCA_963726865.1. GTDB lineage: Bacteria > Pseudomonadota > Alphaproteobacteria > Rhizobiales > Xanthobacteraceae > Bradyrhizobium. Next base: position 1,018,559 of record CAVSEE010000028.1, read on the forward strand.
CGAGGCCATGCTTCGCGCGGCGCCGGACGGGTACACGCTGCTGCTGGTCGCGCCAGCCAACGCCATCAACGCGACGCTGTATGACAAGCTGAATTTCGACTTCATCAAGGAGATCCGAGCCGATTGCGGGGCTGATCCGCTTCCCCAATGTCGTCGTCGTCAATCCGTCGCTGCCGGTCAAAACGATTCCGGAATTGATTGCCTATGCAAAAGCCAATCCCGGCAAGCTCAATATGGCGTCATCGGGCAACGGCTCGACCATCCATATGTCGGGCGAGCTGTTCAAGATGCTGACCGGCATCGACATGGTGCACGTGCCCTATCGCGGCGGTGCGCCGGCGATGACCGATCTGCTGGCCGGGCAGGTGCAGGTGATGTTCGACAACATCCCGACCTGCGCCGAGCATGTGAAGTCAGGCAAGCTGCGCGGCCTCGCAGTGACCAGCACGACGCGATCGGACGTGCTGCCCGACCTGCCGCTGGTGGCCGATTTCCTGCCGGGCTATGAGGCGAGCGCCTGGTATGGCCTTGCCGCGCCGAAGGGCACGCCGCAGGAAATCGTCGACAGGCTGAACAAGGCGGTCAACGAGATCCTCGCCGATCCCAAGGTGAAGACAAAATTCTCGGAATACGGCGCCATGCTGCTGCCGGGCTCGCCCGCCGATTTCGGCAAGCTGCTGGCCGATGAAACCGAGAAGTGGGGCAAGGTGGTGAAGTTCGCCGGCGCCAAGGTCGATTAGGCGCGGCTACTTCACCCGCTCGATCAGCTCCATCGCGCCGTGCGGCGCGCGCACCTTGCCCTCGTGGATGACGTAGGCGAAGACGTCGCGCGGCATCTTCTTCGGCTTGGTCTTGTCGACCTTCGGCAGATCGTCGGGCTCGCTGCCTGAGGCCCAGGCCTGCAAGCGCTCCGCCCAGGCATCGAGTTGCTTTGGCGGGTAGCAGGTCTTGATCTCGTCATTACCTTTCTGAAGTCGCGCGTAAACAAAATCGCTGGCGACGTCGGCGATCGCCGGGTACTTGCCGTGCTCGGCGAACACGACCGGCGTCTCGAACTGGCGGACCAGCGCGACGAACTCGGGCACGCAAAAACTGTCGTGCCGGACTTCGACGACATGGCGCAGCGCGCGGCCGTCGAGCTTGCGCGGCAGCAGTTCGAGGAATTTGCCGAAATCGGCGCCGTCGAACTTCTTGGTCGGCGCGAATTGCCACAGCACGGGGCCGAGCCGGTCGCGCATTTCCAGCACGCCGGAATCGTAGAAGCGCTTGATGGAGTCGCCGGCCTCCGCCAGCACGCGGCGGTTGGTGGCAAAGCGCGGGCCCTTCACCGAGAACACAAATCCATCCGGCACTTCGCTCGCCCATTTGCGAAAGCTCTCCGGCTTCTGCGAGCCGTAATAGGTGCCGTTGATCTCGATCGAGGTCAGCTTCGAGGCGGCATAGGACAGCTCCTTCGCCTGCGTCAGCTTCTCCGGATAGAACACGCCGCGCCACGGCTCGAAGGTCCAGCCGCCGACGCCGATATAGATGTTGCCGCTGTTGGCGGCGCTCTTTGGGGATTTGGTCACGGGGGAAGCTCGTGAGGAAGGGGCCGAAGACGGCGCGAAGCCTAGTCAAATCGGCGGCAATTGGCCAGTTGACGCCTGCCGCCAATCCTATTCCTCTGCCGCGCGCTTCCGTGGTATTAATTCGCCAAGAGCCGAGGGGACAGTCGGGTTATGGATTCACAGTCGTTCGCGGGCATTTTGGGTGGCATTGTTGCCGCCGTCGTTCTGGTGGTGGCGTTTGCCTATGGGCCAATGGGGCCGTTCGGCAAGGGGACGGCGCCTGCCGCCACGTCGGCCGTACAGAAGGCGCCGGCGCCCGTAGCTCCCGGCCCGCGCGGACCTGTTATCAAGGAAGTGCCGAACTAGGGCTTTTTTGGTTTGACGCGTTTTCTTCACGCGAACCGGTGCCCACTTCGCTTGAAAACGCTTTGTTTCCGGCCCTTGCGGAGTGAACCGGGCGTACCTATCTAGCTATTAACGGCGACGTCGAGCTTTCAGGAAGTTCCGGCGCCTAGACGACCACGAGATGGCTGCGCCGGATGTACGCGCGCCCCCTTCGTGGTCGTTGTCATTTGTGGGCCTAGCGCGGCGAGCGGCCGGTCGGCCAGTTCGGCAGGCGGAATGCTTGCCAGAACAGCTCGCGGTGCAATTCGCGGAGCTTTCGCGAATTGGCAGCAAAGGTCTCGCAGGCCTGCCGCGCGAATTCAGCCTGCGCTTCCACGGCCTTTTCCAGCGAGCGGGCGGTCGAAAGTTTCTCGGCGAACGACTGCGCGTCTTCCAGCGACTTCCTGGTGTAGTCGCGATAGGCGTCAGCGATCGCCTGAACGCCGGTGGCCGGGGCCGCAGCGGGCGAGGCGACGGCCTGCAGCGTATCGGCAGGCGCCGCCGGCTTGTCCGCGACCGCATCCGCCAGTGGTGCGACCGATGCGATGCGCTCCCTGAAGGAAGCCACGCGCTGCACCGGCTCGGGTTGCACGGGCTCGGCAGGCGCAGCCTCGACCGCGGCTGCGTTCGCAATGGCCGCCTCCGGCGCGATCGCGGTTTCAATCGCCTCGCTCGCGGCCGGCTCGCTCGCCGCCTGCGCTAGAGCCTGCCGCTGCTCCTTCTTGGCTTTCTTCTGCTTGCGCTTGCCGGATTTTTCGCCCGGTTTGCGCTGATCTGTCGTCGTCATTCCTCACGCCTCCAATGTTCCGAATCGCGGCGAGACTCCGGCGCCGTTTGCGCTCAAATCGCGGTTTCGGATTGATGCTTGCGCGGCGCTGGTGTGGAGAGATTTGGAAATCGGCAAAATGCCGTTCCCCTGATGACGTTGGGGCGGTTTTCGCCCGGTTTTGGGGTGATTTCCGGCCGGTACCGGGGCGCTAGCGCCTTGGCAGCACGGAGGCCGGCGGCTATAGGACTGCCGCATGAACGAGGCCATCCAGCAAGGCCCCGAAACCGCCCCGCAGGCTGTTCGCCTGCCGGAGATTTCGGTGGTCGTTCCCACCTTCAACGAGCGCGACAACGTCACCACGCTGTACAAGCGGCTGGAGGCGGCCTTTGGCGCGACGCCGTGGGAAGTCGTGTTCGTCGACGACAACTCGCCCGATCACACCTGGCAGGTCGTGCGCGAGCTGTCGCGCCGCGATCCGCGCGTGCGCTGTATTCGCCGCATCGGCCGTCGCGGCCTGTCGGGGGCCTGCATCGAGGGCATTCTCGCTTCCAGCGCGCCCTATGCCGCGGTGATCGACGCCGATCTGCAGCACGACGAGACGCAGCTGCCGAAGATGCTGGCGCTGCTGGCGAGCGGCGAGGCCGAACTCGTGATCGGCAGCCGCTACATCGAGGGCGGCAGCGCCGACAGTTTTGACAAGCAGCGCGCCGGGATCAGCGCCCTTGCCACCGGTGTCGCCCAGCGCACGCTCGGCATCAAGGTCTCCGATCCCATGAGCGGCTTCTTCGCGATCCGCCGCGACCGCTTCGAGAAGCTCGCGCCGGAGCTGTCGACGCAAGGCTTCAAGATCCTGCTCGACATCATCGCCACCGCCCGCGGCGAGCTGGCAACGAAGGAAGTTCCCTTCACCTTCGGCACGCGGCTGCATGGCGAGAGCAAGCTCAATTCCATGGTGGCGCTGGATTTCCTCGGGCTGGTGCTGGCGAAACTCACCGGCGACGTGATCTCGCTGCGCTTCATCCTGTTCGGGCTGGTCGGCACGTCGGGCCTCGTCGTGCATCTGACGACGCTGTTCATTGCCTTGCGGATCTTCAAGGCGCCGTTCGCGGAAGCGCAGCTGATGGGCGCGCTGGTCGCGATGACCAGCAATTTCGTGCTCAACAATTTCCTGACCTATCGCGACCAGCGGCTGAAGGGCTTTGCGCTGCTGCGCGGCTTGCTGCTGTTCTACATCGTCTGCAGCGTCGGCCTGTTCGCCAATGTCGGCGTGGCGTTCTCGGTCTACGACCAGGAGCCGATCTGGTGGCTGGCGGGCGCGGCCGGCGCGCTGATGGGCGTGGTCTGGAATTACGCGATGTCCGGACTGTTCGTCTGGCGCAAGCGATAATCTTATCATGAGTCCCGGCGAAAGGCGGCTCATCACCAACACCATTCTGATCGTCGCGGCGCTTGTCGTGCTGCGCCTCGTCGCTGCCGCCTTCACGCCGCTGACCTTCGACGAAGCCTATTACTGGACGTGGTCGAAGGGTCTCGCCGGCGGCTATTACGATCATCCGCCGATGGTGGCGTTCGTGATCCGCGCCGGCACTTTGATCGCGGGCGATACCGAACTCGGGGTACGGCTGGTCTCGATCCTGCTTGCGCTGCCCATGAGCTTTGCGATCTGGCGCGCGGCCGAAGTCCTGTTCGGAGGCACGCGCGTGGCGGCGTCCGCGGTGGTTCTGCTCAACATCACCCTGATGGCCGCGGTCGGCACGCTGATCGTGACGCCGGATGCGCCGCTGCTGGTGGCCTCCAGCTTCCTGCTGTTCTTTCTCGCAAAGGTGCTGGAGACCGGGCGCGGGGTGTGGTGGCTCGCGGTGGGCGCTGCGGCGGGCTGCGCACTGCTGTCGAAATATAGCGCGATGTTCTTCGGCGTTGCGATCGTGATCTGGCTGATCGCGGTGCCAAAACTGCGGCACTGGCTGTGGTCACCCTGGCTGTGGCTCGGCGGCGTCGTGGCGCTGGCGCTGTTCTCGCCGGTGATCCTGTGGAACGCCGATCATGGCTGGGTGTCCTTCATCAAGCAGTTCGGCCGCGCGCGGATCGAGGATTTCAGGCCGGCCTTCATCGCCGAGCTGGTGCCGACGCAAGTCGGTTTCGCGACGCCCTTGGTGTTCATCCTCGGCGCGATGGGACTGCATGCGATGGCCTGGCGCAATTCAGGCGCATTCGCCGCGCGCGCGCTGGTCAACAGTATGTTCTGGACCATCGTCGCTTATTTCATCTGGCATTCGCTGCATGCGCGGGTCGAGGCTAACTGGTTCGCTCCGGTGTATCCGGCGTTTGCGGTTGCCGCTGCAGTCGCCGCCAACCTCACGCCATGGGAAGGGTGGCGCAAACAGCTCGCCGACTTCTGCCGGCGCTGGGCGGCGCCGACGGGGATCGTGCTGTTTGTGTTGCTGATCGTGCAGGCCAACACGGGATTGCTGACCGGCTATCGCCGTGACGCCACGGTGCGCAGCGTCGGCGTCGGTTGGCCCGAGATCGCGCGCGAGATCGAATCCGTGCGCGTGCGAGTCGGTGCGACCTGCGTGCTCGCGCCGGACTACGGCACCACGAGCTGGCTGATGTTCTATTTGCCGAAAGGCACCTGCGTCGCGCAGCAGTCGCAGCGCATCCGCTGGGCCAACATGCCGGAGCCCGATGCCGCGGCCTTGAAGGGCAGACTGCTCTATGTCGACGATGTCGTGCCCGACGGCCGGCAGTATCTGAAGGAACAGTTCGGCCGTTTCGAGAAGGCCGGCGAAGTCACGCGCAAGCGCGGGCCGCTGGTAGTGGAAACCTATCTTCTCGAACTCTTGCAGGAACCGAAGAGCGGGGAAGCCCTCGACTACTCGCCGCCGCCGGAACTGCAGAAATAAGCGGTCGCGAGTGCGCCAAAGCGGGACAGACCCGCACAAATACCCGCGTGAATTTGCGGGAACATATCGCGAATTCCCCTTGCCTAACAAAGGCCTGCGTTTAAGCGGCATTTAACTAAAAGTCGCCTTAATGACGCTCCGCGCCTCTGCGAGATGCGACGCGAATTCTTCATCGCGATGCATCGAGAGGGACGATTGGAAGTGTGTTCTGGGCGAAGGGCGTATGAGTACCAGTAGCAGTGCGTTCGGCCTTCCGGCCCGGAAGCGTCGCAGTTCCCGCAAGGCAAGATCTTTCGGATTCGCAGGCCCTGCAGCCGTTGCAGCGGTTGTGATCGGCTGCGCCTGTACTCTGTACAGCAACATCTTCGGCGCCAGCGTCTATCCCTCCGTGCATGCGAGCGTGGAAGTTGCCGTCGCGCCGCGCCAGACGAGCTCGATCGCACGCAAGACGCCGGCGGCCATGATCAGCACCGTGTTCGGCGACCTGGAGCAAGCGACCGCCGCGGTTCCGAAGAACGAAGCCGTTACTGCTGTTCCTTCGGTTATGTTTAACGAACGGTTTGCGGCAGCTTCCCCCGAGAGCGTCGCGCCGCAGTCCTCGCAAGGTATGCAACTGGCCTCCGCAACGCCGTCGATCGAGGTGTCCTTGCCGGCCGAACCTGCGAAGAAAACCAGCGCATCGGCGTCGGTGCAGATCGCGCTTGCCGCGCCCGCGACCAGGCCGGTCGAGCGCGTGACGGCAAAGTCCGGCTCGTCGATCCGCAACATGGCGGAGCGCGCGAAAGCTGCCGTGATGTCGATCGGCCAGGACAAGCCGTCGATGGTGGACAAGCTCTGGGGCAAGGAGCCGGCGCATGGCGCGCTGCTCGCCTACGCCTCGGCTGATGCCAGCATCACCGGCAGCATCGAGAAAGAGCAGAACCCGATGCTCGGCGGCAAGCCGCCATACGACAAGTCGACCGCGGTCTACGTCATCACCAGCAAGACGGTGTATCTGCCCGACGGCACGCAGCTCGAGGCGCATTCCGGTCTCGGCTCGAAGATGGACGATCCAAAGTTTTCGCATGTGCGGATGCAGGGCGTCACGCCGCCGCACATCTACGAGCTCACGCCGCGCGAGTCGCTGTTCCACGGCGTGCCGGCGCTGCGGCTCAATCCGATCGGCGGCGAGGACAAGATCTTCGGCCGCGATGGCCTGCTCGCGCACACCTTCATGCTCGGCGGCACCGGCCAGTCCAACGGCTGCGTGTCCTTCAAGGACTACTACGCCTTCCTCGATGCCTACAAGAACAAGGGCATCAAGCGGCTTGCGGTGATTGCGAAGCTCGACTGAGGCGTGAAGGGTCGTCTATCCGACTCGTCTTGTCTTCTGCTGTGACTGCTTGTGCTGTTCGATCGCCTTGGCCAGTCGCGCCACCGCAGGCGCAATCATTTGCCGTGGATATCCGCTGAAGCCGAGCACCAGTGCGGAACGCGGTGTGGCATCGACATACAATCCGCTCATGGCGCGAACGATGACGTCGTGGCTGCGCGCCGCGCGCTCGATCGCATGATCGGAAAGGCCGCGCCTGAGATACGCGACCAGATGCATGCCCTGGTCCGGGGGATCGACAGTGATTGCTTCGCCCAGCTGGTGTTGCATGGCGGCGACGAGGGCGTCGCGCTGGTCGCGGTACTGCAAGCGCATCCGGCGCAGATGCGCAGCAAAATGTCCTTCCTCGATGAATTGCGTCACCACGGCCTGCGTCAGGCTCGAAGGCTGCCGGTCCGCAAGATAGCGCGCGGTGACGAACGTCTTCATCAGCGCCGGCGGCACGACGGCGTAACCGAGCCGCAGGCCGGGAAACAGCGCCTTGTTCAGGGTGCCGACATAGATGACGCGTTCGCTCTCGTCGAGACCTTGCAGCGATGCCAGCGCCCGCCCGCCATAACGAAATTCGGAGGCATAGTCGTCCTCGATGATCCACGCGCCGGTCTCGCGCGCCCAGTTCAGCAGCTCGAGGCGCCGCGCCATCGAGAGCACGACGCCGGTCGGGAACTGATGCGAAGGCGTCACGAACACCGCGCGCGCCTTCGGCGCCGATTTGATCCCCGCGCCGACGTCAATTCCGTGCGCATCGACCGGAATCGGATGGGTCGTTACCCCGGCGGCGATCAGGGCCTGCCGCGTCAAGGCGTAACCGGGGTCTTCGACCCACGCCTGCATGTCCGGCTGGTGCAGAATCCGGATCACCAGGTCGATGGCATGCTGGGTCCCTGAGGTGACCACGATCTGGTCCGGTTCGCACTGCACGGCGCGCGCCGCGCGCAGATAATCGCAAATCGCTTTGCGAAGCTCGGGCAGGCCGCGTGGATCGCTATAACCAAAATGCTCAGTGCCCAGCGAGCGAAACACCCGCGTGCTCACTTTGCGCCATAGATCCGCGGTACGGGCATCGACGAGAGTTCGCCCCAGGTTGAACGGGCGCTCCTCGCTCCGCGCGGTGACGTCGACAAAGCCGCGCGGCAGCGACGCTTCGATCGCGGGGAGGGTCGTCGCAGGCCGCTTGCGGCGCTTCGAGCTCTGCCCTTCGACCGGCTCGGGAAGATCCGACGATACGTAGCTGCCGGATCCGATCTTGCCGCTGAGATAGCCCTCGGCCAGCAGCTGTTCATAGGCCGACACCACGACCGACCGCGCGACCGAAAGCTGCGAGGCGAGCTGCCGCGTCGACGGCAGCTTGGTGCCCGGCCGCAGGCTCTGCGACAGGATGGCGGAGCGGATTTGCCGGTAGATTTGCGCAAACAGCGGCGCATCGCCGGCGCGCACCAGCTGCCATGCATAGAGGTTTGCCCAGCTCCTCTGCCGCTCCTTCATCGCCGGCCTCGCAAATGGTATGCCGTAATTTTACGAAGTGGACCTTTCAGCAGGACCACTTGGACCGTTATGCTCCGCTCGAAAAACGATTGCAAGCCGGGCGCCGACGACGCTTCGGCGCAAGGAGAATGACATGAGCGCCCCGAGCCTGCGCCGCACCGACTTGGCGATGACCGACGAAGAGATGCGGCAAGCGCTGAAGCAGGGATTTGTCGGGCGCTTGGCGACCGTCAACGAGGATGGCTCGCCCTATTGCGTTCCGATGCTGTACATCTGGTCGCGCGATCAGGTGTTCGTGCACGGGACCAGCGCGCGCGGTCACTTCCAAAGCAATGTGGTGCGCGAGCCGCGGGTCTGTTTCGAGCTCGACGAGCCGGATGCGGTGTTCGATTACGGCCGCTTCGAATGCGATTCGGGCCTCGCCTATCGCAGCGTCATCCTGTCCGGAAAAATGTTCGTCGCGGACGATGCCGCGATCAAGCAGCGGTTCTGCGAGCGGCTGATGGAGAAGTACGGCAAGCCGAATTCAATCCGGCCAAAGAACTTCTTCCCGCGCCTCGATATCATCACCGTCTATGCCATGATCGTCGAGCGCATGACCGGCAAGCAGCGGTTGCTGCCAGCGCTTTCCGAGCAGTGGCCGGTGATCGATCGGACCAAGACACCTGATGCACGGCCCGACATGGTTGGTCTGTCACAAAGCGGGCCGGAGTAGCACCATGCCCCAGCCCGATTTCCAGCCGACCTTGATTGGTCCCACCACCATCGTCCGGCCGATCGCGCCAGGCGACTGGAGCGAACTCTATGCCGTCGGCTCCGATCCGGAGGTCTGGCGGCTGCATCCGGCGTCGAACCGTTACATGGAGCCGGAGTTTCGCAAATACTTCGACAGCGGCGTCAATTCGAAAATGGCCTTTGTGTTCGTCGATCGCGCGACCGGTCGCCTGATCGGTTCGAGCCGCTACTACGGCTGGGAGCCCGATATCGGCGAGATCGAGATCGGCTGGACGTTCGCCGCCCGCAGCCACTGGGGCGGCGCCGTCAATCGCGAGGTCAAGCGGCTGATGCTCGACCACGCCTTCACTTTCGCTGACACCGTGATCTTCTGGGTCGGCGACACCAACTGGCGCTCGCAGGGCGCGATGAAGAAGATCGGGGGCGTGCTGCGCGAGGGCCTGTTCACCCGAAAACTTTCCGGCGACAGGAAACACGTGATCTTCGAGATCACCGCGGATCGCTACCGGGACGGCGGGCGCGCACTGGTGGCGTGATTTTTCCGGCAACCCGTGCGAGAATGGGCTCTCACGCGTGGCGAGGAGCAAGCGATGAATGCGGCCCAACAGGCAATGAAGGAATTGCCGTGGAAGGTCGGCCTGTTCGGAATTCTTGCCTTTGCCGTGATGGTACTGGCGTTGGGGTCGCCGCTGCTGATCCGCGCCTATTTGTTTCAGCCGTTCAACGTGCCGTCCGGCTCGATGGTCCCGACCTTGCGGATCGGCGACGGCTTCTTTGTCTCGAAATACGCCTATGCGCGCCCCTGGGGCAATGTGCCCGCACGCGGCGACGTGATCGCGTTCTTGACGCCGAAGGACAACAAAACCGTGTTCATCAAGCGCGTGGTGGGATTGCCCGGCGACCGCATCCAGATGAAGCAGGGATTGCTACACATCAACGGCGCGGCCGTCGCGCGCGAACGGCTGGCTGACTTCGTGGGAGAAGACCCCTGCGGAGCGAAAGCGGCGGCGGCCACGAAGCGCTGGCGCGAGACGCTGCCGGACGGCGCCAGTTACGAGACGCTCGATTGCGTCGACAACGGATTTTACGACAACACCAACCTCTTCACCGTGCCCGAGGGGCGCATCTTCGTGCTCGGCGACAACAGGGACAATTCGGTCGACAGCCGCGTGCTGTCGCAGATGGGCTACGTGCCGCTGGAAAACGTCATCGGCCGCGCGGGAATGATCTTCTTTTCCAGCAGCCCCGGGGAGCGCAGCAAGCCGGCCGAGGTCCGCTGGCGGCGGATCGGGATGTTGGTGAGGTAGGGAATCGGCGGCGAGAGCTTCAGCTGGCCGCGCGGCGATGCAGGACAAGCAGCAGCGCCAGTAGCACGACGGCCGAGAGGCCGAGCGACCAGTGAATGCCGATCGCCGCACCGAACAGTCCCACGGTGATGCCGCTGAAGGCGCGCATGCCGAGCCCGGCCATGTTGAACAGTCCGACGACCCGGCCGCGAATGTCGGTGGGCGCGTTCAACTGCACCAGCGCCTGCGCCATCGTGTTGTACGACAGCTCGAAGAAGCCGGCTGCGAACAGCAGCGCGATGGCGAAGCCATAGATGTTGGTTGCGGCGAAGCAGAGCAGCGAAAGCGTCCAGAGAATGGCAAGCAGGATGGCCGTGCGGGGAGTCGGTCGCAACCGTCCCCACGCCTCGAGGGCGACGCCCGCCAGCAGCGCGCCTGCGGCGTCGGCGGCCAGCAGCACGCTATAGGATACGCCGGGATCGCCGCGGCCGAGATCGCCGGCAAAGCCCGGCATCTGCGCATGGTAGGCGTTGCCGATCATGAAGGACGTCAATCCCGCGAGCAGTGTCATCGAGGTCAGGATGTTGTGGCCGGCGATGTCGCGGATGGTCTGCAAGATGTCGGCAAGGCCGCGGACGGCGATGCGCCTCGGCGCCGCGTCCTTCGTGCGCGCTGGCGCCCAGAACAGCCAGAGCAGCATCGGCAGATAGAACAGCGTGTTCAGAATGATGCCGTGCGACGGCCCCAGCGCCAGCATGATGACGCCGCCCACGGCCGGGCCGACGAGCACACCAAGGTAGCGCGCCATGGCGTTGAGCCGCACCGCGCTCGGAAGGTCCTTAGGCCCGACGATGTCGAACAGCAGCAACTGGTTCGGCGTCTGCCACAGTACGCCGGCGCAGCCATGAATGACCAGCAGCAGCATCGCGTGCCACATCTCGATCGTGCCGGTGACGAAGAAATAGCCCCATCCGGCCGAGGCGACGATGAACAGCAGCATGCCGCACTGGATGATGCGGCGCTGGTCGAACCGGTCGGCGAGGCCACCGACGGCGACGGAGAAGAACAGGAACGGCAGCCAGTGCGACAGCACCGCAAAGCCGGCGAGTGCAGGCGAGTGGAATTTCTGGAACACCACCCAATAGCTGATCACGTGCTCGATATTGTCCGCCATCATGGCGAACACGAACGAGATGATCTGCAAACGGTAGGGCCGGGACTTCATGGCCGCGAACCGACTGGGCGCGGCCATGGCATTCGAGGGAGGTGCGTTCAATCGGTCACCAGAGCAGGATTTGGATGCCGCCGGCACGGCATCCTGATTTGTCTGCGCGGCTACACGCTTGTCGCGTGGCGCTCAAGACGCGGCGCTGCAGATCAGCCACCGAAATAAGCGGGGCGGTCGATATCCGCGATCAACCCGGGTTGTTCAGGTTGCCATGCCAGGGCTGCCCTTGTCCGTACGCTCGAAGCCGGCGCGTCCATGGCTGCAAACCGCGTGAACCAGCCGAAATGCTTGCCCGCTTCTTCAGGCGACAGCGAGATGACGGGCACGCCGAGGCGGCGGCCGATCACGCCGGCGATTTCCTTGAAAGCAATGCCTTCCTCATCGACGGCGTGATAGGGGCCGCTCTCGACGCCCTTTTCAAGTGCGATCCGATAGAGACGCGCGGCATCCCGCCGGTGCACGCCGGTCCAGCGGTTGAGGCCGTCGCCGACATAGGCCGACACACCCTTTTCGCGCGCCAGCGCAATCAGGCGCGGCACAAAGCCATGATCGCCGGTGTCGTGGGTCGATGGCGCTAGCCGCACGCCGGATGCGCGCACGCCTTGCGCGACCAGCATGGCGGCGGCGGCTTCAGAGGCACGGGGACCGTCGGCGGGCACTTCATCGGCCTCGGTCGCGATGCGGCCCGGCGCCAAGGCCGCCAGTCCGGATGTTACCAGCAGCTGGCGTCGCGACCCCTCCAGCACGGCGCCCATCGCCAGGATCGCGTTCTTGTCGAGTTCGGAGCTCTGCGCAAACCGCGACCAGTCGTGGTTGAAGGCGGTATGGATCACGGCATCCGCTTGTCGCGCGCCGCCGCGCAGGCTGTCGAGATCCTCAAGCGTGCCGCGATGAACTTCGGCGCCGGCAGAAGCGAGCGACCTTGCTCCATCGTCGGAGCGGGTGAGCCCGAGCACCTGATGGCCGGACGCGATGAGCTCGCGGACGACGGCCGAGCCGACAAAGCCGGTCGCGCCGGTAACGAATACGCGCATGGAAAATCCCCAATGTTGGTCCCGGGAAGATATGGGGACGGCTTACCCAAACAAAAACCCCGGCATCGCTGCCGGGGTTTTGCATTTCGTGGATTGCCTGAGAGGCCGGATCAGAAATCCATGCCGCCCATGCCGCCGCCCGGGGGCATGGCGGGGCCGCCCTGCGTTCTTCTTCGGCACTTCGGCGACCATGGCTTCGGTCGTGATCAGCAGCGCCGCGACGGAGGCCGCGTTCTGGATCGCGGTGCGGACCACCTTGGTCGGGTCGATGATGCCCTTGGAGACGAGGTTGCCGTATTCGCCGTTCTGCGAGTCGAAACCGTAGGCATACTGGTCCTTCTCGAGGATCTTGCCGACGATGACGGAGCCGTCTTCGCCTGCGTTGATCGCGATCTGGCGGGCCGGCGACGACAGCGCCTTGCGCACGATCTCGACGCCGGTCTTCTGGTCGTCGTTCTGCGGTCTTGATGCGCTTGAGCTGCTCGGAGGCGCGAAGCAGGGCGACGCCGCCGCCCGGGACGATGCCTTCCTCGACCGCGGCGCGGGTCGCGTGCATCGCGTCATCAACGCGATCCTTGCGCTCCTTCACCTCGACTTCGGTCGCGCCGCCGACGCGGATCACCGCGACGCCGCCGGCGAGCTTGGCCAGACGCTCCTGCAGCTTCTCGCGGTCGTAGTCCGAGGTGGTTTCCTCGATCTGCGCCTTGATCTGCTGAACGCGAGCCTCGATGTCGGCCTTCTTGCCGGCACCGTTGACGATGGTGGTGTTCTCCTTGTCGATCATCACCTTCTTGGCGCGGCCGAGCATCGAGAGGTTGACGTTCTCGAGCTTGATGCCGAGGTCTTCCGAGATCGCCTGGCCGCCGGTCAGGATCGCGATGTCCTGCAGCATGGCCTTGCGGCGATCGCCGAAGCCCGGCGCCTTGACGGCAGCGACCTTGAGGCCACCGCGGAGGCGGTTGACGACGAGGGTGGCGAGCGCTTCGCCTTCGACGTCTTCAGCGACGATGACCAGCGGCTTGCCGGTCTGCACCACGGCTTCCAGCAGCGGCAGCAGTTCGTTCAGCGAGGAGAGCTTCTTCTCGTTGATCAGGATGTAGGCGTCGTCCATTTCGACGCGCATCTTGTCGGCGTTGGTGACGAAGTAGGGCGAGATGTAGCCGCGGTCGAACTGCATGCCCTCGACGACGTCGAGTTCGGTTTCGAGCGACTTGGCTTCCTCGACCGTGATGACGCCCTCGTTGCCGACCTTCTTCATGGCGTCGGCGAGGAACTTGCCGATTTCGGAATCGCCGTTGGCGGAGATGGTGCCGACCTGGGCGATTTCCTCGTTGGAGGTGACCTTCTTGGAGTTCTTGACGAGGTCGGCGACGACGGCTTCGACCGCGAGGTCGATACCGCGCTTGAGATCCATCGGGTTCATGCCGGCGGCAACCGACTTGGCGCCTTCACGGACGATCGCAGCCGCGAGCACGGTGGCGGTGGTGGTGCCGTCGCCGGCCGCATCAGCCGCCTTGGAGGCGACTTCGCGCACCATCTGGGCGCCCATGTTCTCGAACTTGTCCTCGAGCTCGATCTCCTTGGCGACGGTGACGCCGTCCTTGGTGATGCGGGGAGCGCCGAACGACTTGTCGAGCACGACGTTGCGGCCCTTGGGACCGAGCGTCACCTTGACGGCGTTGGCAAGGATGTCGACGCCGCGCAGCATCTTGTCGCGGGCATCGACGCCGAATTTGACTTCTTTAGCTGACATCTGAGTTTGTTCCTTGGAGATTACTGGAAGGGATGAGGGAAGGGCGCTTACGCGGCCTTCTTCTTGGAAGCGGGGATGTCGGTGAGGACGCCCATGATGTCGCTTTCCTTCATGATCAGGAGATCCTGATTGTCGATCTTGACTTCGGTGCCGGACCACTTGCCGAACAGCACGCGGTCGCCGACCTTGAGGTCGATCGGGATCAGCTTGCCGGCCTCGTCGCGGCCACCCGGGCCGACGGCGGTGATTTCGCCCTGGGAGGGCTTTTCCTTGGCAGTGTCGGGAATGATGATGCCGCCGGCGGTCTTCTCTTCGGCGTCGATGCGCTTGACCACGACGCGGTCGTGAAGCGGACGGAATTTCATGCAGTCCTCCTAAGCTTTTATAGCTGTTACTGAATTTTGGGTGCTAGCAGTCTGCTCCCGCGAGTGCCAGAGCAGCCGCGGCTGATTTAAGCCAGAGATTGGGGTTGGGCAAGGGGCTTCTAGCAGAAAATTTGGCAGTCCAAAGAGGCACCTGCCAGATTCGGTTAACATTATTAATTCGCGCCGCCGGTGCGCCCGACCCCGTATTAGCACGTGCGGTAAGCTGCTGCCAAAGCGACAATTTTAAACAACTTGTTAACTCTTCGGGCTTGAGATGCGTTGGTCTCGTGCGTCACATTTCTCTCATGTGAGCGCATCTCCGCCGGGGTGGCTCGGCCGTCGGCCACCACGTGAATGCGCTCCTTAAATGGAGGTTGGCATGGTCTCGCGGGTTGGGGTTGTTTCCGAAGACTTCCGGAAGCAAGTGCTGGGTTACGGTCTGACGACGGCGCAGATTCTCTATCGGATGCCGGATCATAAATCTTTGCTGCAGACCTACGTCTGGCAGAACTACGATCTCTTCCCGAAATTCCCGGCGCTGCAGGATTTCCTCGGCTTCTGGCAGGAAAAGCTCGAGGGGCCGCTGTTCTCCGTCACCGTGGCGCATTCGCGGCTGATCAAGCCGGCCGAGCTGCGCGCCGTGAACGGGGTGTTTCAGCTGCATTAGGACAAGCGAGGCAGGGGCGCGGGGCGCGCCTCTTCCGCTTGTGACGCGCATATTCCGGATTTTGTGCTAGCCTCTCCCGATCAAAACGGGAGGCAAACAACAATGGCCAGGCAAAAAGCGGCATCGCGGTCGGCGGCACAGACCGCCGTGAAGAAGAAATGGACGGGCCTGCGGGGCGCTGCAAAATCATCCTCGCGCAAGGCGATCAAGTCCAAGGGGCGCAGCACGGCCGCCAAGAGCGCACCCGCCAAGACCGAAAGCGCGGCCGAAGCAGCGCATCGCCATCAGCCATCACCGCGAAGAAGACTTCAAGGCCGACGGCCTGCGCGCCTACGCGAAATATCGCGACCTCGGCATCAAGGACGCCACGCATGGCGCGGCGCAGGCGCATGTCATCCGCCTGCAGGGGCCGTGCAATCCGCAGGAAGTCTCAAAGCTGCATTATCACGACATCGAATTCCAGATGGTCTACGTCCTCAAGGGCTGGGTGAAGACGTACATGGAAGGCCATGGCGAGATGCTGATGAAGGAGGGCGGCTGCTGGACCCAGCCGCCGCGCGTCAAGCACATGATCCTGGATTACTCCGACGACGTGGAATTGCTGGAAGTGATCCTGCCGGGCGAATTCAAGACGGTGGAATTGAAGGCGTAGTCGTCGCGCAACGCGCTCACTGCGTCGTGCCCGGGTCGAAGCCCGGGCATGACGATCGTGAGAACCCGGCTACTGTGCATGGGGTTGTTTTCGACTTTTTTAGTTCAGCACCCCCACCACCGCCCCCATCAGGCACGTCGTGATCGTGCCCGACACGATCGACTTCAGCCCGAGCGCGTTGATCTCCTCGCGCCGCTCCGGGCGCCATGGTGCCGAGGCCGCCGATCATGATGCCGAGGCTGGCGAAGTTGGCAAAGCCGCACATCGCATAGAGCATGATCAGCCGCGAGCGCGGATCGAGCGCGTCGCTGCCGAGCTTTGACAGCTCGACATAGGCGATCAGCTCGTTCAGCACGGTCTTGGTGCCCATCAGGCTGCCGGCGGTGATCGCCTGCGGCCAGGGCAGGCCCATCAGCCAGCACACCGGCGCCATCAGGTAGCCCGAGCAGGCGCTGCAGCGAGATCTTGGCGCCGCCGATTTCCGGCAACAGGCCGATGACGGCGTTGACGAGATAGACCAGCGCGACCAGCACCAGCAGCATGGCGACGATGTTGAGCAGGAGTTCGAGGCCTGCGGTGGTGCCCTTGACGATGGCGTCCATGGTGCTGGTGGCATGCGCGTCGGGATTTTCCAGCATGCCGCCGGTGCGCTTGTCGGATGTCTCCGGCACCATGATCAGGCTGACCAGGATCGCCGCCGGCGCACCCAGCACCGAGGCGATGACGAAATGCGCGGCGGCATCCGGGATCAGCGGCGCAAGAAAGGTCGCGTAGAGCACCAGCACCGTGCCGGCGATCCCCGCCATGCCGCCGGTCATCACCAGAAACAGCTCGGCGCGTGTCAGTTGCTTGAGATAGGGGCGGATGAACAGCGGCGCTTCCACCATGCCGAGAAAGATGTTGGCGGCGGTGGACAGGCCGACCGCGCCGCCGACGCCGAGCGTGCGCTCCAGCAGCCACGCCATGCCGCGCACGACGGGGGGAAGGATGCGCCAGTAGAACAACAGCGTGGTCAGCACGCTCATCACGAGCACGATCGGCAGCGCCTGGAAGGCGAGGATGAAATCCGCGCCCGGCACTTTCAGATCGAACGGCAGCGTGCCGCCGCCGATATAGCCGAACACGAAGGAGGAGCCCGCGCGCGAGGCGGAAGAGATGGCATTGACCGCGTCGTTGATGGCGCCGAAGGCGTGCGCCACCACCGGCAGCTTCAGCAGCAGAACCGCGGTGACAAGCGTCGCGGCAAGCCCGATGGCGGCCTGCTTCAGCGAGACCGCGCGGCGGTTCTCGCCGAAGCCCCAGGCGATCGCGAGCAACGCCACTACGCCGAACGCCGATTGCAGTTGCAGCATGAATCCCCCAGCACCCCAGCGATTATGCCAGCGCGCACAGCGCCGCGCAATGCCGTGTTGCCGCTGCGGACGTTGACAACCCCGCCGCCGTCGGCCACCGCTCCTGCATGTCCACGACCGTGACCGTCGGCGCCCGCGAGCTGCTCAGGGATGCCTCGTTCCTGTTCTTCCTGGCCTCGCGCAGCCTGTCCCGCTTCTCCAGCCAGATCATCGCGGTTGCGATCGGCTGGCAGATCTACGACATCACCGGCAGCGCCTTCGAGCTCGGCATGGTCGGCCTCGTGCAATTCGTGCCGACCGCGTTGCTCGTGTTCGTCGCCGGCCACACCGCCGACCGTTTCGAGCGCAAGCGCGTGGTGCAGCTCTGCCAGATCGCGGAAGCGCTGACCGCGCTGTTTCTCGCCGTCAGCACCTATGCCGGCTACCTCGATGCCGTGCAGATCTACATCGCTACCTTCGTCATCGGCATTGCCGGCGCCTTCGAGAGCCCGGCGACATCGGCGCTGCTGCCGCTGATCGCGCCCCAAGGCTCGCTGCAGCGGGCGACGGCGGTCTCCAGCGGCGCGGCGCAGGTCGCGACCATCACCGGCCCTGCGCTCGGCGGGCTCGCTTACGTGTTCGCGCCGAGCCTGCCGTATCTGATCATCGTCGTCTTCTGGCTTGCCGGCGCGGTCCTGACCGGCTTCCTGCGCCCGGCGCAGCAGGCGACGCTGAAGCAGACGGGCGCGGACGACGATCTCTATGCCGGCGTGCGCTTCATCCGCAACAATCCGGCGATCCTCGGCACCATCTCGCTCGATCTGTTCGCGGTGCTGCTCGGCGGCGTGGTGGCGCTGCTGCCGATCTATGCCCGCGACATCCTGCAGACCGGCCCGCTCGGCCTCGGCATCCTGCGCGCGGCGCCCGCGGTCGGCGCGCTGTTCATGACCATCGTGCTGGCGCGCCACACCATCGACCGCCATGTCGGCATGCGCATGTTCCAGGCGGTGATCGTGTTCGGCGTGGCGACGGTGGTGTTCGCGCTGTCGCAATGGATGTGGCTGTCGGTGATCTCGCTGGCGATCCTCGGCGCCGCCGACACCGTCAGCGTGGTGATCCGCTTCTCGCTGGTGCAGCTCGCGACGCCCGACGAGATGCGCGGCCGCGTCGGCGCGGTGAATTTCCTCTTCATCAACGCCTCCAACCAGCTCGGCCAGTTCGAGAGCGGCGTCACCGCGGCGCTGTTCGGCGCCGTGCCGGCCGCCGTGCTCGGCGGCGTCGGCACCATTGCGATCGCGCTGCTCTGGATGAAGCTGTTTCCGTCGCTGCGGAAAGTCGAGCGGCTGGAGTAGCGACTTCTCAGCCGCGCCCCACGAACGGCATCTTCGTCGCCATCACCGTCATGAACAGCACGTTGGCATCGAGCGGCAGGCTCGCCATGTAGGCCACCGCGTCGCCGACCGCCTTCGCATCCATGCGCGGCTCATGGATCATCCTGCCATCGGGCTGCATCACGCCGGGACCGTTGACCATGCGGTCGGTCATCGGCGTTGCGGCATTGCCGATGTCGACCTGGCCGACCGCGATGTCGTATTTGCGACCGTCGAGATTGCTCGACTTGGTCAGGCCCGTGATGGCGTGCTTGGTCGAGGTGTAGGCCGACGAATACGGCCGCGGCGCATGCGCCGAGATCGAGCCGTTGTTGATGATGCGGCCGCCCATCGGCTTCTGGTCCTTCATGATGCGGAAGGCGTGCTGGGTGCACAGGAACGGACCGGTGAGGTTGGTGTTGACCACCGCCTGCCATTGCTCGAGCGGCAGGTCCTCGAAATTGACGGGCGGGGCGCCCATGCCGGCATTGTTGAAGAGCACGTCGAGCCGGCCGTAGTTCTTCTTCACCTTGTCGAACAGTGCGGCGATCGAGGCCGGGCTCGTCATGTCGGCGGAGACGCACAGGCTCTTGCCGATGTTGTCGCCGAGCTTTTTCGTCTCCTCCAGCATCTCCATGCGGCGCCCGGCGAGCACGACGGTGTAGCCCGCGTTCATCAGCGCCAGCGATGCGGCACGGCCCACGCCGGTGCCGGCACCGGTGACGACGGCGATCTTCTGTGTTGCCTCGGCCATTGGTTTCTTCCCTCTACTTTTTTGCTTCTGCTTCGGTCTTGTAAGGCGGTCGCGGGATGTTCTGGTGCGCCGCGCGCAGGGCCGCCGACCAGCGCGAACGTAAATCGTGGAAGTAGGGCTCGCCGGCCTCGATGCGGTGATTGAGATCGGCCTCGCAGGCGTCGGTGCGCACCACCAGCACGTCGATCGGCAATCCGACGCCGAGATTGGAGCGCATGGTGGAGTCCATCGAGATCAGGCCGGTCTTCAGCGCCTCATACAGCTCGACGTCGAAATGCATGGCGCGGTCGAGCACGGGCTTGCCGTATTTGTGCTCGCCGATCTGCAAATAGGGCGTGTCGGTGGTGCATTCGATGAAATTGCCGGCGGTGTAGACCATGAACAGGCGCATCCGCGAGCCCTTGATCTGGCCGCCGAACAGGAAGGAGACGTCGAAGGAGACGTCCTCCGAGCGCAGCGCCGGGCCTTCGGTGGCGTGGATCAGGCGGATGGCGCGGCCGATGCGCTGCGCGGCCTGGAACATGGTCGGCGCGTTCATCAGGGTTTCGAGCTCGCCGGTATCGGGATTCTGCGATGCCCTCGGTGAGAGTCGAGATCACCGACTGGCTGATGGCGAGGTTGCCGGCGCTGGCGACCGCCAGGATGCGCTCGCCCGGGATTGGAGAAGACGTGCAGCTTGCGGAAGGTGGAGACGTTGTCGAGGCCGGCATTGGTGCGGGTATCGGCGATCATGACGAGGCCGTCGCGCACCAGAATTCCACAACAATAGGTCATTCCCTGTCCCCAACAGCCTGCTTGCAGCGCCTTCTTGTCCGGCCGGGGCAACTGATAACGAATTTCACCCTTCCATCCAACCCCCGAATTCCCCGTGGCGTGGCCTGTGCCGAACGGCTAGAAATCGCCCACGGGAGAGGAATTCGGGGAGGCGAGATGCGGAAAGCGCTGGGCGGCGTAGCCTTGGTTGCGACCATTTTGCTGAGCGGTGCTGCGGCCGTCGCCGGGCCGTGGGAGGACGGCATGGTCGCCTACAACCGCGGCGACTATGTGCCGGCGGTCAAGCTGTTCCGGCCGCTGGCGCAGGCCGGCAACGCCAAGGCGCAGAACGTGATGGGCGTGATGTACCGCAAGGGCGAAGGCGTGGCGCGCAGCTCGGCCAAGGCCTTCATGTGGTTCAGCCTCGCTGCGAAGAAGGGCGACACCCAGGCGAAAGTCAGCGTGCAGGAAATGTCGAAGGAAATGACGCCGGCGGAACTGACGCAGGCGAAGGAGATGATGGCGGCCTGCGAGGCCTCCGACTATCGCAATTGCGAGTATTGATTACGCGAGCCGCCTGGCGCACGCTGCCTCCCAACAAAAGATAAGAATTTCGGGAGGCGAAATGCGCGCCAAGATCCTGTTCCTGTCATTCGCATTGGCCGCGCTCGCGGCATCGCCCGCCGCGGCGCAGAAGAAGGGCGGCACGCTCCGCCTCTATCACAACGACAATCCGCCCTCGACGTCGCTGCTGGAGGAATCCACCATCGCCTCGGTGATGCCGTTCGCCGCCGTGTTCAACAATCTCGTGGCGTTCGATCCCGCCAAGCCGCACGAAAGCCTCGAGACGGTCATTCCCGATCTCGCCGAAAGCTGGTCGTGGGATTCGTCCAACACCAAGCTCACCTTCAAGCTGCGGCAGGGCGTGAAGTGGCATGACGGCCAGCCCTTCACGGCAAAGGACGTGCAGTGCACCTGGCGGATGCTGATCGGCAAGGCGCGAGACGCAGGACTTCAAGCGCAATCCGCGAAAAGTCTGGTACACGAAGCTGCAGGACGTCAGCGTCAACGGCGACTATGAAGCGACGTTCGAGCTGAGCGAGCCGCAGCCGAGCCTGCCGGTGCTGCTGGCGAGCGCGTTCTCCGCGGTCTATCCCTGCCATGTGCCGCAGCAGGTGATGCGCACCAAGCCGGTCGGCACCGGGCCGTTCAAGTTCGTCGAGTTCAAGCGCGGCGATACCATCCGCCTCGTGCGCAATCCCGATTACTTCAAGAAGGACCGGCCGTATCTCGACGAGATCGCGGTGCGCACCATCGACAGCCGCGCCACGCGCATGCTGGCGTTCTCGACCGGCGATTTCGACATCACCTTTCCCTCCGACGTCAGCGTGCCGCTCCTGAAGGACATCAAGGAGCGCGCGCCGAAGGCGGTGTGCGAGATGACGACCACGGGCACGCTGATCAATCTGATGGTCAACCGCGTCAATCCGCCGTTCGACAATCCGGAGATGCGCAAGGCCATGTCGCTGGCGCTCGACCGCAAGCCGTTCAACTCCATCCTGATGGAGGGCACCGCGCGGATGGGCGGCGCCATGCTGCCGCGCCCCGAGGGCGAGTGGGGGATGCCGGAGGAGATGGTGACCGCGCTGACCGGCTACGGTCCGGACACCGCGAAGAACCTCACGGAGGCGCAGGCGATCATGCAGAAGCTCGGCTACAGCGATGCCAAGCCGCTGCAGATCAAGATCCAGACCCGCAATCTGCCGACCTATCGCGACGCCGCCGTGATCGTCTCCGATCAACTCAAGAAGATCTACATCGTCGGCGAGCTCGACATTCTCGATACGCCGCGCTGGTACTCAAAGCTGTCGCGCAAGGAATACACCATCGGCCTCAACGTGACCGGCGTTTCCGTCGACGATCCCGACGGCAATATCGTGGAAAACTATTCCTGCAATTCGGAGCGCAACTACACGCAATATTGCAACGCCGAGGTCGACAAGCTGCTGGCGGCGCAGTCGCGCGAGCTCGACAAGGAGAAGCGCAAGAAGATCGTCTGGGATATCGAGCGCATCCTGGTCGAGGACGCCGCGCGCCCGGTGATCCTGCACAGCTCGGCCGGCAATTGCTGGCAGCCCTACGTGAAGAATTTCAAGCCGCACGACAACAGCCAGTACAACAATCTGCGCTTCGAGGATGTGTGGCTGGATAAGTGACGGTCGGGTACGCGCTACGGATCGTTCTTGGCAGCGTCCAGGAATTCGGTGAGAGCCGTCCAGCGTCTCGTCGGGGTTTTCCTCATAAATCCAGTGCGCACAGCCGTTCGAGGCTTGCGCCTTTGGTTTGGTTCAATCCGGCGGAGACCAGCTGGCGTTGCAGATTATTGCCGAACGGGTTCTGGCAGACGACGGCCAGCGCGGGAATTTTGGACAGCGCGGAAGTATCGGTCGTCGCGAGGAAGGCGGCGTCGCGGTCGAAGGCCTCGTAATTCATGAACGCCGCTCGCAGGCCGCCGTCGCGCTTGAGGGACTCGATATAGCGCGTGACGTCGCTGCCCGTGAATTTCCGGCTCTTCGAGCGCGAGTTCATGAAGGCAAGGATGAGTTCTTCCTCCTTGCCCTGATACTCGCTGACGGAGTCGTCGACCTTGGCGAAGCGGGCAAAATGCTGGGTTCGCGGATTGGCCGGCGCCGCCAGTTTGAACTCGGCGGTGCCTGCGAGCCCTTCGATGAAGGCCTCGGCCACCGTCAGGCTCAGCAATCGCTCGGGATACTGCACGGCAAAGGCATAGGCGATGCGGGCACCGATGTCGTGGCCGATGACGTGGGCGCGATCGATCTTGAGATGATCCATCAACGCCTCGACGTCGCTCGCCAGCGTCTTCTTGTCATAGCCCGAAGGCGTGCGCTCGGACCGACCGGCGCCGCGCAGATCCGGCACGATCAGCCGATAACGGTTGGCGAGCGGGGCCGACGACCTGCGCGAACGCGTCGCCGGTCTCGGGAAACCCGTGCAACAGCAGCAACGACTCGCCGCGCGGGCCGATGTCGCGGTAATAGATCGAAGCGCCGTTCACCGTCACCACACCGGTGTCGACGGCAAGTCCGGCGGCCCTGGCGGCGGCTTCCACCGAAATCTGCTCGGCGCGGGCCTGACCGCGTCATGCCCCACCACACTGCCAGCAGCATGATGAAGGCCACGCCGGCGCGCGAGAGATTTCGGTCAGCTCCACTTCGACGCAATTCGGTCGGCATCGGCATGCATCCCGGTGGTCTACTTCTGCGCCACCTGGCGGAACGCGCCTTGCCAGTCTTCGACGTGATAGGTGCGGGCGATCTTGCCGTCCTCGATGGTGTGAAGGTCGAGCGACATCAGCTTGAATGACTTGCCGTTGGTCGGCGTCCCCATCATCTCGCCGGCCGGCGTGCCGGTTGCCTCGCCGCGCACGATGACGTGATTGCCCGATATCAAGACCTCCTTGATTTCCCATTTCAGATCGGGAATGCCTCTAAGCCGCTGGCCGATCGCGGCCATGACTTCGTCTCGGGTATTGCAGAGGTCGTTGCCTCGGCAGGTAACCCAACCGGGCGTGGTTGACTGCTTGATGAGTTCGGGCGCCTCCTGGACGTTCGCGGCGTTCAGGGCCTTGTAGAACGGGACGAGGTTGGCGCGCGCAGCCTCCTCGTTCATTTGAGCCGAGGCGGGCGATCCCGCCAGAGCGATGGTCGAGATGACGGCCGATGCCGCGAGGAATTTGCTCATGTTAACTCCGATTTATCTGATCGATGGCGCCAAACGGCAGTCCGCGGCGGCGGGCTGAGCGCGGCCGCGAACGTCAGCATCTGTTCACAGCGCCGCTGTCGGCGGAACGCCAATTCCTGCACACTGATCGGGTGTTTATTCGCAAGCGAACATGGACTGGGACAATCTGAAATTCTTCCTGGCGTTGGCCGAGACCGGCAGCCTTTCGCGCGCGTCCGAAAGGCTGCGGGTCGACCACTCCACCGTCTCGCGCCGCATCGAGATGCTCGAACAGGATCTCGGTGTCCGCGTTGTCGAGCGGCTGTCGCGCTCTTACCGTCTGACCGCCGAGGGCGAGCAGGTCCGCGATCGCGCCAGGGAGATCGAAACGCGCATCGCCGATATCGCGCGCTTTGCAAACAGCACGGACCAATCCTCACGGGTCGTGCGGGTCGAGCGGGCCGCCGGCGTTGCTGTCGCAGTTTCTCGCGCCGCGCCTGCTGCCGCTTCAGGCAACAGCAACCAGGCTTGCGCATCGAGCTCGTCGGCGAGACACGCCAGATCAACCTCGGTCAAGGGTGAAGCCGATCTGGCGCTGCGAATGGTCCGAGGCCCGTCGAAAAAGGGGTGACCGCGCGAAAACTGGCGGTGATCGCATACGGCCTCTACGGGTCGCGCGATTATCTCGCCCGTTGCGGCGGGAAGCCGCACGATTTTCTCGGCTACGACGACAGCCTCGATCACGTCGCCGCAGCAGCGTTGGTTGAAGATGCAGGCCGGAGACACGGGGCTGGCGCTGCGATCCAACGATCATCGCCAACCTGCTGACGGCCGCCCGCGCAGGACTCGGGCTCGCGGTGCTGCCTTGCACTCTGGCGCGCAACGCCCCCGAACTGGTCAGCGTCCCGACGCAGTCATCCGCCGCTGACGCAGCGAGCTATGGCTGCTGTTCCATCGCGACATTGGGCGAACGCCCGCGGTTCGCACGGTGATCGACCACATCACGGCGATCGTGAAGCAGGCGAAGTCCGCGTTCCTCGCAGAAGGGCATTCGAACGGGAAGCGATGACCGCGATTCGCCCTACGACTGGCTCTGCCACTGCCCCGGCTTGCCGGCCTGGTCGACCTTGACGGCCACCGTCAGCGTTTCCGTGCCGCCGCCATAGCGGGTGCCGCGGATCGGGGCGGCGCCGAGATAGTCGAGGCCGACGGCGACGCGGGCATGGGCGTCGGTCGTGCAGATGCCGTTGGCGGCGTCGAAGCCGACCCAGCCGAGATCGGCCACGATAGGCTTCCGCCCAGGCGTGGCCGGCCTGCTGGCTGGTGACGCCGTCGGAACGCAGGAAGTGCCCGGAGACGAAACGCGCCGGCACGCCGCCGGAGCGCGCGCAGGCGATGAAGATGTGGGCGTAGTCCTGGCAGACGCCGCGCTTCAGCCCAAAGGCTTCCGAAGCCGAGGTGCCGCTGTTGGTCGGGTCCTCGTCGAACGTCATGTGCTCGTAGACCTGGACCATCAGCGCATGCAGGAAGCCGAGGATGTCGTCGCCGGATTCGGCGCGCAGCTCGCGGGCGAACTGCGCCATCGCCGGATTGACCTCGGTCAGCGCGGTCGAGCGCAGGAACATGCTTTCGGGAAAACGCTCGTCGGTGCCGCGCAGCACGCCGCCGGTGTCGTGGGTCTCGATCAGGCCTTCGACATGGATGGTCAGCTCCTCGAGCGGCCCGTAGGTCAGCACATGGGTGACATTGCCGAAGGCGTCCTCGTGCACGTCGAGGCGGGAATCGGTGGAGACGTCGATCTGCCATTCCGCGACGTACTGGCCGTCATGGCTGCCGGGCGTCATCCGCAGGATCTGGATGACGCCGGTGGCCGCCGGCTCGTAGCGGTAGCTGGTGGTATGGGCAATTCGCAGGCGCATGGCGGCCTAGGTTCCGGGTAGGGACGGGGACGTTCGCCTAGATCAAATACTGCCTGGTGATGATCTCGCCAAGCCGCGAATTGTCGGCGATGAATTCCTGGATGAATTCGTGCACGCCGTGCTGGAAGATGTCGTCCATGTTGCTGTGCTCGAGGCGGTTGCGGATGCCGCGGGCGTGGCGCTGCGAGGGGCCCTGGCGGCCATAGGCGACGCCGATCTGGTCGAGATTGCGCACCAGATTGCCGTAGCAGCTGGCGAGCGACCGCGGCAGCGTGTCGTTGAGGATCAGCAGATCCGCGATCAGCCAGGGTTTCAGCGTCTCGCGATAGACCCAGTGATAGGCGGTCAGCGCCGAGACCGAGCGCAGGATCGAGGTCCACTGGTAATAATCCAGCGGGCCGCCGACATGCTCCTCTTCCGGCAGCAGCACGTGATATTTGACGTCGAGAATGCGCGCGGTGTTGTCGGCGCGCTCCAGGTGCAGGCCGAGCCGGGAGAACCAGTAGGCGTCGTTGCGCAGCATGGTGCGGTAGGCCGAGCCGTCGAAGCGCAGCGAGGTTTCCTGCACGAAGCGCAGGAATTTCGCCAGCTCCTCGCGCGTGGACGTGCCCTTGCTCCAGACCTCCTGCAGCTCGATCCAGGCGCCGTTGATGGTGTCCCACATTTCCGAGGTCAGCGCGGTGCGCACCGAGCGGGAGTTGAGGCGGGCGTTCTCGATGCAGTTCTTGATCGAGGACGGGTTGACCGACGAGAACGACAGGTACTCGACCACATTGGCTTCGTTGGCTTCCTCATAGGTCTCGAAGAAGCTCGCGCTGACGCCGGCGGTGAGCAGCGCCGATTCCCACTCGTTGGTCTTGCCGATATAGGCGGCGGGCAGCGCGGTGACGCGCAGCGTCGCGTCGATGGTGCGCGCGATATATTCGGCGCGCTCGACGGAGCGGGCCAGCCAGTACAGGTTCTCGGCGGTGCGCGACAGCATCTCTATTCGTCCAGAATCCAGGTGTCCTTGGTGCCGCCGCCCTGGCTCGAATTCACCACCAGCGAGCCTTCCTTCAGCGCCACCCGCGTCAGTCCGCCGGGCACGATGGTGACGCGGTCCTTGCCGGTCAGCACGAAGGGGCGGAGATCGACATGGCGCGGCGCCAGTCCCGCCGCGGTGCAGGTCGGGCAGGTCGACAGCGCCAGCGTCGGCTGGGCGATAAAGCCTTCCGGCTCGCGCTTCAGCTTGTCGCGGAACGCCTCGATCGTCGCCTTGGTCGAGGCAGGGCCGATCAGCATGCCGTAGCCGCCGGAGCCGTGGACTTCCTTCACGACGAGTTCGCCGAGATTGTCGAGCACGTAGGAGAGATCCTTCGGCTCGCGGCAGCGCCAGGTCTGCACGTTCTTCAGGATCGGCTCCTCGCCGAGATAGAATTTCACGATCTCGGGCATGTAGGAGTAGATCGCCTTGTCGTCGGCAATGCCGGTGCCGACCGCATTGGCAAGCGTGATGTTGCCGGCCGCATAGGCCGACATCAGCCCGGGCACGCCGAGCGCAGAATCGGGGCGGAAGGTGAGGGGATCGAGAAAGTCGTCGTCGACCCGCCGATAGATCACGTCGACGCGCTTCAGCCCTTCCGTGGTGCGCATGAAGACCTCGTCGTTCTTGACGATGAGGTCGCGGCCTTCGACCAGCTCGATGCCGAGCTTGTCGGCGAGGAAGGAATGCTCGTAATAGGCGGAGTTGTAGACGCCGGGCGTCATCAACGCGACGGTCGGCTCCGACGAGGAGCTGTTCGGCGCCACCGAGCGAAGCGCGGCGAGCAATTCGTCCGGATAGCGCTCCACCGGCGCGATGCGGTGGCGGGCGAACAGGTCCGGAAACAGCCGCATCATGATTTCGCGGTTTTCCAGCATGTAGGACACGCCGGACGGCGTGCGCGCATTGTCCTCCAGCACGATGAAGTTTTCCGCGTCCACCCGCACGATGTCGATGCCGGCGATGTGGACGTAGACGTCGTGCGGCACGGCCTGGCCGTTCATTTCGGGGCGGAACACCGGGTTCTGGAAGATCAGATCGTCGGGGACGATGCCCGCGCGCAGCACCTCCCGGCCGTGATAGATGTCGCGCAGGAACATGTTCAGCGCGCGCACCCGCTGCTTCAGCCCCTTTTCGAGGATGGTCCATTCCTTCGCCGACATGATCCGCGGAATGACGTCGAAGGGGATCAGCCGCTCGGTGGCTTCGGCGTCGCCATAGACGGCGAAGGTGATGCCGATGCGGCGGAACAGCAATTCGGCTTCCTGGCGCCGATATTCCAGCGCGTCCGGCGGCGTCTCCTTGAGCCAGCGGGAGAGTTCCTGATAGGCCGGGCGGATGTCCCCGCCGGGGCCATTCATTTCGTCGAACGCAACTGCCATAAACCCCTGACTGCTCTTGGAGTCCTGCACCACAGTGCATGACTTGCGGGGATGGTAGCAAGGCCCGGGCCAGCGCGATATGCATTGTCCTGCGGCATTTGCTAAGGGTGCAAGACGGGGTTGCCCGAAAAACCGGCGCACGGTTGCTTATTTCGGCAGCAAAACCCCGTGACTTCAAGGCGTTGCCCCGGCAATGTCAGATGACCCCGGAACAAGGGACAGGGTGAGGAAGAGGCATGAGCGAGATCGTTACGGCGGGGATATTGGTGATCGGCGACGAGATCCTGTCCGGCCGGACCAAGGACAAGAACATCGGCTTCATTGCCGAGTATCTGACCAATATCGGCATCGATTTGAAGGAAGTCCGCGTCGTCGCCGACGAGGAGCCCGATATCATCGCCGCGCTTGATGCACTGCGAAAGCGCTACACCTACGTCTTTACCACCGGCGGCATCGGTCCGACCCATGACGACATTACCGCCGACAGCGTGGCGAAGGCGTTCGGCGTCGGTATCGACCACCATCCGGAAGTGGTGGCGCGCTTCCGCGAGCGCGTGGAGCCGAGCAGGATCTGAACGAGGCGCGGCTCCGCATGGCGCGCGTTCCCGACGGCGCCGAATTGATCCAGAGCGCGACCATCCTCGCGCCCGGCTTCAAGCTCGACAACGTCATCGTGATGGCCGGCATCCCCTCGATCATGCAGGCGATGATGGACATCGTCGCGCCCCGGCTGAAATCCGGCGTGCGCATGCTGTCGGAATCGGTGCGGGCGAATTCGCGCGAGGGCGATATTGGCGGGCCCTTGCGCGAGATCGCCAATGCCCATCCCGACACCATCATCGGCAGCTATCCCTTCATGGACGAGGAGCAGCGGCCCAATACCAATCTCGTGGTGCGCTCGCGCGATCCGGACAAGCTCAACGCCGCGATGACGGCGGTGAAGGAGATGCTCGCGGCGCTGCAGGCAGCGCGGAAGTCGGCGTGAAGCGTGACCGAAGGGCCGCGTTAGCGCAAAGTGGGAACCGGTTTTCCTGCGACAAACGCGAACTTGCGCGGAGAATGCTCAAACGGCGCAGGCAAGACTCGGGAAGGCTTTCCCGGTCTCCTGGGATCAGTTCCACCGGGATTGCCGGGCGCTGACCTGGCGGCTCAACGAGGTCGGGCCGTTCCACGCCGTCATCGCGATCACCCGCGGCGGCCTGGTGCCGGCCGCGATCGTGGCGCGCGAGCTTGGCCTGCGCATCATCGATACCGTCTGCGTGGCGAGCTACGACCACACCAAGCAGGGCGACCTGCAGGTTCTCAAGGGCGTCTCGGAAAAAGTGGCGAAGCTCGGCGGCGGCACCGGCAAGGGGCTCTTGATCGTCGACGACCTCGTCGACACCGGCAAGACCGGACGGCTGGTGCGCGCGATGATGCCGGATGCGCATTTCGCCGCCGTCTACGCCAAGCCGAAGGGGCGGCCGCTGGTGGATACGTTCATCACCGAAGTGTCGCAGGACACCTGGATACATTTTCCGTGGGACACCGCGCTGTCGTATCAGCCGCCGATACGGCCGTAAGTTTCCTGTCATTCCGGGCTGCGCGAAGGCGCATTGCGCGAGGAATCCGTAGGACTCTCGCGAGTATCGATCCCGAGCGCTGCTCGCACGCCCCGGAATGACGACGGAGGCCAGAACATGCCCCTGCAAAACCGCGTCACGCCGCTGGGCGACATCGTCGCCGATCCGCATCGCGGCCTGTTCACCGGCAATCGCGGCATCATCCATGATCCCGCGACGAAGACGCTGCTGAAAAAGCGCTGGTCGAACCCGGCCTGGCTGATCTGCGTCTGCGAATTCCGCGGCCGGCGGCGCGAGGTGATGGGCGGGCGAAGCTGGACCGAATTGTTCTTCCTCGACGAGGCAACGGCGCTGGCGGCCGGCCATCGGCCTTGCTTCTACTGCCGCCGCGACGACGCCAATCGCTTTCGCGCCGCATGGGAGAAGGGCAATCGTGCCGACGATCTGCTGGCGCCTGATATCGACGCGGTTCTGCATCGCGAGCGTTTTGCCAGCGGCAAGAAGCTGCAGCCGCTGCCGACGCGGCTGGAAAAGCTGCCCGATGGCGCGATGGTGCAGGTGCGCACGGAGAGCTTTCTGATCGCCGGCGGCAAGCCGCTGCGCTGGAGCTTTGCCGGATATCGCAAGGTGGAAGCGCCGATCGGGGAAGCGATGCTGATCACGCCGCCATCGACCCTGCGCGCGCTCGCGTCGGGATTTCGGCCGGTGCTGCATCCAAGCGCCAGCCCGCCCTAGCGCAACGGCCGACCCTGTTCATCCACCAGCATGCGGGACTCCCGCAGCGTCCAGTCGCGCACCACCTGGCGGCAGCGTGCGACGTCGGCATCGCTTGGCTTGTCGGCGCCTGCCTTCGGGTCCGCAGCACGTGCAAGCAGGGCCTCGCAGTCGCGCAACACGTCGCGCGGATCGGCAAGCGCCGGCGACGCGGACGCGCCGCACACGATCATGAGCAACAGGGCAGGCCGCAGCAATCGCATCAGCCGAACCGCTGCCGCGCCAGCTTGGCGCCGGCGCCGAGCGCCATCAACTTGGCTTCCGCGATGTCGCGCCGCATCGGCGCCATGCCGCAATTGGTGGTCGCGATGATGTCGCTGCGGGCGACGAACTTCGAGACGTCGTCGATCACCTTGCAGACGTCCTCGGCGGTCTCGACCGTGTCGCTGGCGACATCGATCACGCCGGCCTGGATCTTCTTGCCCTTGAGCAGCGCGAGCAGATCGAGCGGCACCTTCGAGTTGCGGCATTCGATCGCGACCTGCTGGATCGAGCTTTTGGCGATCGCCGGAAAGATCTCCTCGTATTGCCGCCACTCGCTGCCGAGCGTCCCCTTCCAGTCGACATTGGCCTTGATGCCGTAGCCGTAGCAGATGTGCACGGCGGTGCTCGCATTTCAGGCCCTGCGCCGCGCGCTCCAGCGCCTTGATGCCCCAGACCGGCACTTCGTCCATGAACACGTTGAAGGCGGGCTCGTCGAACTGGATCATGTTGATGCCGTCGGCCTCCAGCGCCCTGGCTTCCTCGTTGAGCAACTCGGCAAAGGCGAACGCCATCTTGACGCGGTCGCCATAGTGGCTGTCGGCCAGCGTATCGATGATGGTCATCGGGCCGGGCAGGGTGAATTTCAGCTGGCGCGCGGTGTGGGCGCGCGCCACGCGCGCCTCGTCGGCATGCACGCGGCCCTTCAGCTTCAGCGGCGCCACCACCTGCGGCACCATCGCCTTGTAGCGATCCTTGCGGATTCCCATCTCGACCTTGTGGGCGAAGTCGATGCCGTCGACCTTCTCCAGGAAGCCGTGCACGAAATGCTGGCGCGCCTGCTCGCCCTCGGTGAGGATGTCGATGCCGGCATCCTCCTGCACCTTCACCGCCAGCAGCGTGGCGTCGCGCTTGGCGCGGACAAGCTCCTCGCCCTTGGCCTTCCACGGCGCCCACAGCATGTTCGGCTCGGCCAGCCATTCCGGCTTCGGCAGGGAGCCGGCAATCGTGGTTGGAAACAGCATGGGAGCCTCCCGGGAAGCCGCGTTTGGTTATGATTGAGCGCCTCCATGCCATGTCTTATGGTCGAGGTACAGAACAACGAAAGTCGCCAGCGTGGGACGCGGGTGGGAGGCACGTTCGGGAGCCATGATCGACCTGCATTACGCGCCGACGCCGAACGGCTGGAAGATCTCGATCATGCTGGAGGAACTCGGGCTTCCCTATCGGGTCGATCCCGGTCAATATCCGCGCCGGCGAGCAGTTTCGCCCCGAATTTCTGGCGATCAGCCCGAACAACCGCATCCCCGCCATCGTCGACCATGCGCCGTCAGACGGCGGCGGCGCCGTTTTCGGTGTTCGAGACCGGCGCGATCCTGATCTATCTCGCCGACAAGACCGGGCGCTTTCTGCCCGCGGACATGCGCGGCCGCTCCGACGTCATCCAGTGGGTGATGTGGCAGATGAGTGGGCTGGGGCCCATGCTCGGCCAGCACGGCCATTTCGCGCTCTATGCCGCGGAGAAGATTCCCTACGCCATCGAGCGCTACCGCGACGAGGCGGCGCGGCTCTATGGCGTGCTCGACCGCCAGCTCGGCAAGACCGGCGCCTATGTCGCGGGCGACGAGTATTCGATCGCCGACATCGCCTGCTTTCCCTGGACCATGACCCACAAGGCGCAGGGCTTTACGCTGGACGATTATCCGAATGTGAAGCGCTGGTACGCCGAGCTGCGCGCGCGGCCGAAGCTGCAGGCGGGCTTGCGATCGGCAAGTTCGTCAAGGAGCCGTTCAACGAGGAGACGCGCAAGGTGATGTTCGGACAGATGGCGAAGGAAGTGTTGGGGAAGCAAGTGATCGCTACTCGTCATTGCGAGCGAGGCGAGCATCCAGTCTCGAAAGAGGAAGACTGATCTTCATCGCTTCGAGACCTCGCAATGCGGCGAGGAGAGGACAAACAACAAGGAAACACCCATGATCGAATTCTTCTTCGACTGCTCCAGCCCCTGGACCTATCTCGCCTGGCACAACATCCAGCCGCTGGCGAAGGAGTTCGGCGCCGAGATCACCTGGCGGCCGATCCTGGTCGGCGGCATCTTCAACACCGTCAACCCGAGCGTCTATGCGCAGCGGGAAACGCCGGTGCCGCTGAAGGCGCGCTACGCGAAGAAGGATCTCGCCGACTGGGCGCGCTCGGCGGGGCTTGCCATCAAGATGCCGCCGACGGTGTTTCCGGTGAACAGCGTCAAGGCGATGCGCGGCTGCATCTGGCTCGGCAACAAGGACATGGTGCCGTTCGCGCGCGCCGTGTTCGAGGCCTATTGGGGCGACGACAAGGACATCTCGCAGGACGCCGTGCTGACCGAGATCTGCAAGACGCGTCGGCATCGATCCGCAAAAGTTCTTCGCCGGGATCGGCGACCAGGCGATCAAGGACCAGCTCAAGACCAACACCGAAGAAGTGGTGGCGCGCGGCGGCTTCGGCTCGCCGACCATCTTCGTCGACAAGACCGACATGTACTTCGGCAATGACCGCCTGCCGCTGATCCGCGAGGCGCTGCAGCGTCGCAAGGCGAGCGCGGCCTGATGCCGAAGATCGTCGTCTGCCGCGAGCTCGGCCCGCCCGAGCGTCTGCGGCTGGAGGAAATTCCGTCCGCGGCCGCTGAAGCCGGGAGAGGTGCGTGTCGCCATCCGCGCGGCCGGCATCAATTTTCCCGACATCCTGATGACGGCGGGCGAGTACCAGCTCAAGCCGCCGCTGCCGTTCACGCCGGGCGTCGAGGCCGCCGGGCGACGTCGTCGAGGTGGACGGCGCGGCGAAGGGCGTCGCCGTCGGCGACAGGGTCATCGTCAAGATGCGCCACGGCGCCTATTGCGACGAGGCGGTGGTGACGCCGGCGCAGCTGACGCCGATGCCGTCGACCTTCGACTATGCGGAGGCGGCAACCTTCCTGGCCGGTCACGGCACCGCCTATCACGCGCTGATCGATCGCGGCCGGCTGCAGTCAGGCGAGGTGCTGCTGGTGCATGGCGCCGGCGGCGGCGTCGGCCTTGCCGCGGTCGAGATGGGCAAGATGCTCGGCGCCACCGTGATCGCGACCGCCTCCAGCGACGAGAAGCTCGAGATCGCGAAATCGCGCGGCGCCGATCATGTCGTGCGCTACGACCGCGAACCGTTTCGCGACGCCGTCAAGCGCATCACCGACGGCCGCGGCGCCGACGTCGTGTTCGATCCCGTCGGCGGCGAGGTGTTCGAGAACTCGATGCGCTGCATCAACTGGGGCGCGCGGATCCTGATCATCGGCTTTACCGGCGGCATCGGGCTTGCCAAGACCAATCTGCTGATGATCAAGGGCGCCAGCGTGCTCGGCGTGCGCGCCGGCGAGGCGGTGCGCAAGAATCCGGCGCTGGGCGAGAAGCGGCTGAAGGCGCTGCTCGCCTGGGCGGAAGCGGGGAAGCTGCGGCCCAATGTCTCGCACCGGCTGCCGCTGCAGGAGTACGCCAAGGCGATGCGGCTCCTGATCGAGCGCAAGGCGATCGGCCGCGTGGCGCTGGTGATGAACTAGCGCTCGCTACAGGCGCGCCGCAGCCATTCCTTCGCCGGCGTCGCCCATCGTCTTGCGCTTGCCGTCCTTCATCCACGCCATGAAGGGCCGGTCGAAGCTGAAGCCGTCGCCGCATTCTTTCTTGAAGAAGCGGCGAACGTTCTGGGTGTTGCGATAGGTCTCCGTCACCGGCGTTGCGCGCGTGATCGGATCGCTGTGCCAGTCGAACGCCCGGGGCTGCCGGGCTCCGGGCGCCTTGCTCATTTATACTCCCGCTCGTCCCACCACGGGAAATAGTCGGGCATGTCCGATGACACCTTGTCCTTGAACTGCGCCGGGCGCTTTTCCAGGAACGACACCACGCCTTCCTTGACGTCGCCGGAACGGCCGCGGGCGTAGATGCCGCGGCTGTCGACCTTGTGGGCTTCCATCGGATCGTCGGCGCCCATCATGCGCCACATCATCTGGCGGATCAGCGCCACCGACACCGGCGCGGTCTTGGCCGCGATCTCCTTGGCGAGCGCGCGCGCGGTCGGCAGCAACTCGTCCGGCGGCACCACCTTGCTGACGAGGCGGCCGGCGAGCGCTTCCTGCGCCGGAGAAGACGCGGCCGGTGTAGCACCACTCGAGCGCCTGGGCGATGCCGACGATGCGCGGCAGAAACCAGCTCGAGGCGGCCTCCGGCACGATGCCGCGCTGGGAGAACACGAAGCCGAAGCGCGCGGCCTCGCGTCGCGATCCGGATGTCCATCGCGAGCTGCATGGTGACGCCGATGCCGACGGCCGGCCCGTTCACGGCGGCGATCACTGGCTTCAGGGATTTGAAGATGCGCAGCGTCAACTGGCCGCCGCCGTCGCGCACCTGCGGGTCGCTGTAATCGGTGGCGCCGCTGGGCAGCTTCTTCACCGGCCCGCGCCGCGCGTCGCGGTCGAAGGTGTTGGCGCCGGAGGAGAGGTCGGCGCCGGCGCAGAAGCCGCGGCCTGCGCCGGTGACGATGATGGCGCGGATATTGTCGTCCTTGTCGGCGGCATCGAAGGCGTCGATCATCTCCTCCATCATCTGGCCGGTGAAGGCGTTGAGCTTGTCCGGCCGGTTCAGGGTGATGGTGAGGATCTGCTCGGATACCTCGTATTTGATCGTCTCATACGCCATGGGATTTCCTTCCGGTCTCTTTTTGATCTTGCAATTGAACGGGCGGGCCACGCCCGGTCTTGTGCCAAGCGGCCACACTGTCTCTTTCATGCGGCATAAGCAAAGGCGTGAATGGCCGGGTCAAGCCCGGCCATGACGGTATTGGGTGGGGCGGCGACTACTTCTTCGGCGGCGAGGGCCACGGCTTTTGCGCGCCGCGCAGGCCTTCGAACGCCTTGGCCATGCCGAGCACGCCGATGTCGTCGAAGCGGCGGCCGACGATCTGCACGCCGATCGGAAAACCGTTCTTGTCGTAGCCGCCATTGACGGACACGGCCGGGTTCTCCGACATGTTCCACGGCATGGTGTAGCCGATATGCTCGAACGGCTTTTGCGGATCGTTTAGGGGTGCGGCGAACTCCGCCGGGAAATTCACCACCGGCGAGACCGGCGAGATCAAATAGTCGAGTTCGCAGAACAGCTTTGCCGCGGCGGCGCGGATCGCAATGGTCTGGTTGAAGCCGTTGATGGCTTCGACGCCGGAGAGTTTTGCGCCGGGCTCGGCCCATTGCAGGATATAGGGCAGCGTCTTGGCGCGCTCCTTCTCGGGCAGCTTGGCCAGGTCGCCCCACAGGCGCACGCGGAAGAAATTGTCGACACCGTCGAGCATCTCGCGGGTCAGGATGGCGTCGACTTCGGTGACGACGGCGCCGGCGGCTTCGAATGCCTTGGCGGCCTTGATCACGACGTCGCGGACCGGCTTCTCCAGCGCCTGGCCGGCGGCTTCCAGCATCAGGCCGATGCGCAGCTTGCGCGGCGACTTGTCCAGCGCCTTCCAGTTGATGTCGTGCGCGGGCAGGCTCATGCCGTCGCGGCGGTCGGGTTTTGACAGCACGCTCATCATCAGCGCGGCGTCGTCGACCGTGCGCGTCATCGGACCTGCGACGCGGCCGACATAGGGCGGATCGACCGGGATACGCGGCCGAGGCTCGGCTTCAGCGCAACGAGGCCGCACCAGCACGCGGGCAGGCGGACCGAGCCGCCGATGTCGGTGCCGAGATGCAGCGGGCCGTAACCGGCCGCAGCCGCCGCGCCCGCGCCGGAAGACGAGCCGCCGGGATTCTTGCTGAGGTCCCAGGGATTGCGGGTGAGGGGATGGAAGCTCGACAGTCCCGACGACAGCATGCCGTAATCCGGCATCGTGGTTTTCGAGAAGATCACCGCGCCGGCTTCGCGCAGCCGCGCCACCGGCGGCGCATCGCGCTCGGCTGCGACCAGCGGCAGGCTCGCCGTGCCCAGCGGCACCGGCTGGCCCTTGGTGGCGATGTTGTCCTTGATGGTGACCGGCACGCCGTCGAGCACGCCGGTCGGCTCGCCATTGTTCCAGCGGTCGGTCGAAGCCTTCGCCACCTTGCGCGCGCCGTCGGGATCGAACAGGTACAGCGCCTTGAGGTGCGGCTCCCAGCGCGCGACATGCGCAATCACGTCCTCCAGCACTTCCGAAGGCGAGAACTGCTTGGTCTTGTAGCCCGCGATCAGGTCGACGGCGGAGAGATCGTGCAGCGAGGTGACGGCTTCTTCTGTGTTTTGTTTTATGCATGGGCACCTGCCGGTAGACGGGTTTCGATGATACGGGCGAACATGCTGGCGCCGATCGGCAGGATCTTGTCGTCGAGCACGTAGCCGGGATTGTGCACCGGCACCGAGCCGTCATGGCCGACCCAGAAATAGGCGCCGGGAATCTTCTGCATCATGTCGGCAAAGTCCTCGCTGCCCATCTTCGGCTGCGAGCGCGTGAACACCTTTGACGGATCGACCACGGTGCGGGCGACTTCCTCGACCACCCTGGACTGCTCTTCCTGGTTCACCAGCACGCTGAAGATGTCGCGGATGTCGACATTGATCTCGACCTGGAAGGCGGCGGCGATGCCGGCGCAGATCGTGCGCATGCGCTCGCGCACCAGCGCGCGGACATCATCGGAGAAGCAGCGCACCGTGCCGCACAGTTTCGCTTCGCCCGGAATCACGTTGTAGGCGGAGCCGGCATGGATCTGCGTGATCGACAGCACGGCCGCCTGCAAGCGGATCGACGTTGCGGCTGACGATGCTCTGCAGCGCCTGGCCGAGCGTCATGGCGATGACGACGGGGTCCTTGGAGCGCTCCGGCATCGCGCCATGCGCGCCGTAGCCCTGAATGACGATGTCGAAGAAATCGGCGCCGGCCATCGCGGGGCCGGGGAGGATGGCGATCTCGCCATGGTTCAGGTCGGGCGCGTTGTGCAGGCCATAGAGCTCGTCGCAGGGAAATTTTTCGAACAGCCCGTCCTTGATCATGGCGCGCGCGCCGCCGAGGCCTTCTTCGGCCGGCTGGAAGATGAAATGCACGGTGCCGTCGAAATTGCGGGTCTCCGCCAGATAGCGCGCGGTGCCGAGCAGCATGGTGGTGTGGCCGTCATGGCCGCAGCCGTGGAAGCGGCCGGGAATGGTCGAGCGCCAGCGCAGATTGGTGTTCTCTTCCATCGGCAGCGCGTCCATGTCGGCGCGCAGCCCGATGCGCTTGCTGCCGGTGCCCTTGCCCTTGAGCACGCCGATCACGCCGGTGCCGCCGAGGCCGCGATGCACCTCGATGCCCCAGCCCTTCAGCTTCTCGGCGACGATGCCCGAGGTGCGCACTTCCTCGAACCCGATCTCGGGATGGGCATGCAGGTCGCGCCGGATGGCGGTGAGTTCGTCGGCGTAGCCGTCGATGCGTTCGATGGTGGGCATGTCTGTCTATCCCGTTGAGCGTGATTTGGTCTGGGGGTTGAACGGCGCGCCGTTCGGCTTGATGCGGATGCCGGGGCGCAGCCGCGTCCACGGCAGGTCGGCGGTGTTGGCCGGCATCGCGCCGGGCGCGGCGCAGATCAGAAGCTTTTCGGCGATCGGCTCGAAATCGGCGCGGAAGTGCACCGAGCTCTTGTTGACGAGGATCTTCTGCGTCGGTCGGTTCGATGCCGACATAGCGGTACATCGCCTGATCGGCGAGCTGCGTCTTGTGCGACGCGACCACGACGCGGACGTCGCCGATGCGCAGGCACGCCGATGGGCCCATCTTCATCATGCGGCCGCCGTAGAATGGGCCCGGCGCGAGGAAGTTGCCGTCGGAGAGTTTTTCGACGACGAAGGTCTCCTTGAAGGGAGCGTCGCCGGGAATGCC
The DNA here is from genome assembly GCA_963726865.1 of uncultured Alphaproteobacteria bacterium. Lineage (GTDB taxonomy): Bacteria > Pseudomonadota > Alphaproteobacteria > Rhizobiales > Xanthobacteraceae > Bradyrhizobium. The sequence continues at coordinate 1,057,419 of CAVSEE010000028.1, forward strand.
GGACTTGCCGCCGAGCGCCAGGGTCACGGTCGCGCCTTCGCCCGCGGCGTGCGCGGCTCTCGCCGCGTCCGGATCGTACATCATGCCGGTGGCGGCGCGCTGCGCATTGTTGCGCACCAGCGCGCGCAGCATGCCCGTGGTGTCGGAATCGCCGCCGGCGCCGGGATTGTCCTGGGTGTCGGCGATCACGATCGGCTTCGTTGCGCGTCTTCGCCAGCTCCATGGCGTGGCGCACGCCGTCGTCGGGCGACCAGATCTTGCCGTCGAAGTCATCCTCATGGCTTTCGATGAGGGCGGCGATCGCATCGGCCGCTGCATCGGCATCGGCCTGGGTCCTGCCATAGGCCATGACGCTCGGGCCGCAATGGACGAAATCGGCGGCCGGGAAGCCGAATGCAAAGGAGAGTGTCGGTACGGCCTCATTCTGAAGCGCGGCAAGCTTCCGGTAGATGCCCTTTGCCGGCTCGTCATTGGTGCATTGCCAGCTGATCGGAATCAGGAACGGCGTTTGCCGGAAGGCTTTTGCCAATCGCTGTTTCGTCTGCAGCAGTAGCGCCAGATGTTTGGCGCAGGCGCGGCCGGTGTCGGCCATGTCGACATGGGGATAGGTGCGATAGGCGATCAGCGCGTCGGCATGCTCGACCATTTCCGGCGTGACGTTGGCATGCAGGTCGAGGCTGACCACCAGCGGAACATCGTTGCCGATCACCTTTCGCACGCGGGCGAGGATTTCGCCTTCGCCGTCGTCGTGATGCTCGGCCACCATCGCGCCGTGCAGGTCGAGATAGACCGCATCGAGCTTGCCTGCCGATGCAAGGCCGTCGATCATCGCCTTGGCGATGCGCTCGAAGGCGTCCTCGGTGACATGCGCACTGGGCGTCGCCGCCGCAAAGATCGTCGGGACGAGGTCCCAACCCTCGGCCTCGGCCGCCTCGATGAAACCAGCGAGCCCCACATTGATGCGCCGCACGTTTTTCAACACGCCGTCGCCCAGCTCCATGCGCGGAAACCCGCCGCCATGGACAAAGGCATCATAGGTCGCCTTGGTCGGCGCAAACGTGTTGGTTTCGTGCAGGAAGCCGCCGACGGCGATGCGGGTCATTCTTTTCTCGTTCTGTCGTCCTTGGCGGCTGACGTTAGACTCGTCGTCGGAGCGAGCGCAAGCAGCGAAGCACTTCCGGATTTGCATGCCGCATCGGCGAAGGAAGGACCCGCAAGTGTGACCTACCAAAGTCTACGGCCGGATATTCTCGCCAACCGAAAGGGCACAGATGCGCGAAAGATGGGCGTAGGGCAGTTTGGTCTCCTCGGCCCATGCGTTGAACGCAGCCTGCACCTTGGCGAGATCGCCCTTCGATTTCACTTCCTCCGCGATATCGATGCCGGCATCGCGCAGGCACGCCACCACATCTTTTGACGTGACAAAGCCGTCCCAGCCGACGAAGCGCAGGAACATTTGTCCGGTATTGCCGCCGAGCCGGCTGCCGCGCTTGGTGAGGAGATCGAGCAGGCCGATTTCGTCGGAGGCCGGCCAGTTGCTCAGGAATTTGCCAAAGCTGCCATGTTCTCTGGCAATATCCTGCACGAATTGCGCGTTGTCGCGCACCGACATGATTTTGGCGCCGTTGCGGACGATCCGCTTGTCGTCCAGCAGCGCATGCCAGAATTCATCCGGCTGGAACGCCAGCTTGGCCGGCTTGAAGCCGAGAAAGACCTTTTCGAAGTCCGGCCATTTCTGGTCGATCACGCTCCAGGCAAAGCCGGCGCAAAACACTCGCTTGGTCATCTCGGCAAGGAAGCGGTCGTCGGAGAGTTTTGCCAGCGCCTTCAAGTTCGGCTTGGCGGGCAGCAGCTTTTCCAGCGCTTTCGGCCCGCCCTTGCGCTTCTCGGCGCGTGCGCGAATGGTCTTGAAGGAAATCATGCGCGCGCTCTATTCCAGCGTCGCCAGCAGGCCCGCCATCAGGCGGCCGCGCTCGGCGAGGCTGTCGACGATGATGTGTTCATTCAGCGTGTGGGCGTCGGCGCCGCGCACGCCGAGCCCGTCGAGCGTGGGCACACCCATCGCACCCGTAAAGTTGCCGTCGGAGCCGCCGCCGGCGCTGCCGTGCGGCAGTTCCTGGCCGATACCTTTGGCAATCCCCTTGGCCTTTTCATAGAGCGCCATGGTGCCGGCGTTCGGCTCCCAGACCGGGCGGGTGACGCCGCGCGTCACCTTGAAGGTGACGTCGTTGCTGGTGCCTGAAAGCGCCAGCATCCTCTCGACGCCCTTGTCGAGATCGGCCTGGCGCTTGGCCATGCTCAGCGCCTCGCCGGTGCAGGTGGTGGCGACGCAGTTGACCCATTGGCCGCCATGCACGATGCCGACGGAGAAGGTGCAGTCCGGCGTGGTCATGCCGTCGATCGCGATGATCTGGCGGGCCATCTCGCGGATCGCGGAGCGGCCGGAAGAGAGCGTGGCGCCGGCATGGCTCGGTCGCCCGGTGGCCTCCAGGTTGAAGCGCGCGATCGCGTAGCGGCCGGTGACGACGCCGTTGTTCTCGCGGCCGGGCTCCGGCACCAGCACATATTTGTTGCGCGCGGCTTCCGCCTCGATGATGTCGCGGGTGGAGGGCGTGCCGACTTCCTCGTCCGGCGTGAACAGCACGGTGATCGGCAGCGGCGTGGTGAAGGACGCGCGCGCGAGCTGGCGAATGGCTTCGAGCGTCAGGTAGTTGCCGCCCTTCATGTCGAAGATGCCGGGGCCAAAGCATTTGCTACCCTCGCGCCGCCATTGCAACTTCTCGATGGTGCCGACCGGATGCACGGTGTCGAGGTGGCCGGCAATCAGGATGCCGGGCTCGCCCTGCTTCGGATGGGGAAAGCGCGCCCGCACGCAGCCGGCAAAGCCCTGGCGTCCCGCGATGCGTTCGATGGTCGCACCCATGATCGCCATGTCCCGCGCGGCAATGTCCAGCATGCGCTCGACTGCGGCGGCATCCCAGGTCGGGCTCTCGCATTCGACCCAGCTCTTGAGGCCCTGCAGCATGGCCTCGGAATCGAAGGGAAGATTGGCTGGGTTCATGGCTTACTCCCGGCTTTTGAAGTGTTCTTGGACGGCGGTGCTTACGAGAAGGAACGGCAGGCGACTTGTAAAGTGAAAACGCGCCGTGGATTGATGCCGGGAGAGGCTACCTATGCGGACCAATGCTGGCACGTTTCTGGCTTGGTGATATGGCCGCAAGCACGACCAATGGCCGGGCATCGGCAGGCGGTCCCGGACTTGGCCGGTGGGGGGTCCTGTGCCAATCTTCCCCACCAAGGGCCCGGTTGGTGCTGGGCGGGGGACACAGATCCCCGTGGAGAGGTGAAAAAATGAACGTGTTCAAGAAAGCCATTCTCGCTGCCGCCTGCGCGGGCAGCCTTGCCGCCGTCGCGGCAACGCCGGGCCTTGCCCAGACGACCCTGCGCGCGGTGATGCATTCGGACCTGAAAATCCTCGATCCGATCTGGACGACCGCCTACATCGTCCGCAACCACGGCTACATGATCTACGACACGCTGCTCGCACAGGACGAGAAGGGCGCGATCAAGCCGCAGATGGTCGAGAAGTACGACACCGCGGCCGACGGCAAGAGCTACACCTTCACGCTGCGCGACGGCCTGCTTGTGGCACGACGGCAAGCCGGTGACGTCGGAGGACTGCATCGCCTCGATCAAGCGCTGGGCCGCCAAGGACGCGATGGGCCAGAAGATGATGAGCTTCGTCGACTCGATCGATCAGGTCGATGCGAAAACCTTCACCATCAAGCTGAAGGAGCCGACCGGCCTCGTGCTGCTCGGCCTGTCGAAACCGTCCTCCAACGTGCCGTTCATGATGCCCAAGCGCGTCGCGGACACCGACCCCAACAAGCAGATCGACGATTTCACGGGATCGGGACCGTTCGTGTTCGTCAAGGATGAGTGGAAGCCCGGCGACAAGACCGTCTACGTCAAGTTCGACAAGTACAAGCCGCGTTCCGAGCCCGCCAGCGGCCTGGCCGGCGGCAAGGTCGCCAAGGTCGACCGCGTCGAGTGGCGCGCCATCTCCGACGCGCAGCAGGCGATCAACGCGCTGCAAAAGGGCGAGATCGACATGGTCGAGCAGCCGAGCCACGATCTGCTCGGGCACGCTGAAGAAGGATCCGAACATCGAAATCATCGTGTCGCCGATGCTGAAGGCGCAATACGTGTTCCGTCCGAACCACCTGCACAAGCCGTTCGACAATCCGAAGATTCGCCAGGCGCTGTGGTACGCCTTCAACCAGGAAGACTTCCTGATGGCGACCAGTCGGCGATGAGAACTACATCAAGCCGTGCAAGGCGCTGTTCATCTGCGACACGACGTTCGCCTCGACCAAGGGCACCGAGGGAATCCTGACCTCCAACTTCAAGAAGGCGCAGGAACTCCTGAAGGAGGCCGGCTATGACGGCACGCCCGTGGTGCTGATGCACTCCACCGACCTCAAGGCCCTGACCAACCTCGCGCCGGTGGCGAAGTCGCTGATGGAGAAGGCGGGATTCAAGGTCGACATGCAGTCGATGGACTGGCAGACGCTGGTGGCGCGCCGCGCCAAGAAGGACGCGCCTGACGCCGGCGGCTGGAACGCCTTCCTCACCGCCTGGGTCACCGCCGACGTGATGAACCCGATCTCCACCGCCTACCTCAACTCGGCCTGCGACAAGGCGCTGTTCGGCTGGCCTTGCGATCCGACGATGGAGAAGCTGCGTGATGACTTTGCCCGTGAAGCTGATCCCGCCAAGCAGAAGGCGATCGCCGAAGCGGTCCAGGTTCGCGCCATCGAGATGACTCCGGAGATTCCGGTCGGCGAGTACCTGGCGCCCGTTGCGATGCGCAAGAACGTGAAGGGCTTCCTGACCGCGCCGGCGCCGGTGCTCTGGAACGTCGAAATTACCAAGTGATGTGATGACGGCGGGCGGCGGTTTTCCGCCGCCCGATTCGTTTCGAGGATCGCTCGATGTATGGCTACCTGTTCCGGCGACTGCTCGGCACGATTCCCGTGATGCTGGTGGTCGCGGTCTTCATCTTCCTGATGCTGCGGCTGACACCCTCCGATCCCGCGGCCATCATTGCCGGCGACAACGCCAACGCCGAACAGGTGGCGAAGATCCGCGGCCAGCTCGGCCTCGACCGGCCGATGATCGAGCAGTTCGTCATCTGGTCTGGCAAGGTGCTGACCGGCGATTTCGGCGAGAGCTTCTTCTTCAAGAAGACCGTGGCGTCCCTGATCGGCGAGCGCATCGAGCCGACGCTGTCGCTGGCCTTCTTCACCATCCTGATCGCGGTGCTGGTCGCCGTTCCCCTCGGCGTGCTGGCGGCGCACCGGCACGGCTCCTGGATCGACCGCGTCGTGATGGGATTTTCGGTGCTCGGCTTTTCGGTGCCGGTATTCGTGATCGGTTATCTCCTGATCTATCTGTTTGCGGTCTACCTGAACTGGCTGCCGGTGCAGGGCTATCAGCGGATCGCGGAAGGGGTCGGCGGCTGGGCGCAGCGGCTGATTCTGCCTTCGATGACGCTGTCGGTGGTCTATATCGCGCTGATTGCGCGCATGACCCGCACCAGCGTGCTCGAAGTGCTGTCGGAGGATTATATCCGCACGGCGCGGGCGAAGGGACAGAGCGAGCGCAAGGTGCTGTTCCGCCATGCGCTGCGCAACGCCGCCGTGCCGATCGTCACCGTGATCGGCCTCGGCGTTGCGCTTCTGATCGGCGGCGTCGTCGTCACCGAAAGCGTGTTCACGATTCCGGGGCTGGGCCGGCTCACCGTGGATGCGGTGCTGGCGCGGGACTATCCGACCATCCAGGCCGTGATCCTGCTGTTTTCGTTCGTCTACGTCATGATCAACCTTGCGGTCGACATGACCTACACGGTGCTCGACCCGAGGATCCGCTACTGATGGCCGACGTGATCCTCGATACATCAGTTGCGGCGGCGCCGGCCAAGCCAGCCGTGTCCCTCCGCAAGATGTTGCACAATCCGGCGGTGCTGTTCGGCAGTGTCATCATCACGATCGTGCTGCTGATGGGTCTGCTGGCGCCCTGGCTCGGCACCATCGATCCGACCGCGATCAATCCGATCGCGCGCAACAAGGTGCCCGGCACGGAGGTCACGCTGCGGACGGACACCGGCGAGCGCATCAAGACGGTCGCAAGGTTCGGGACAGACGGGCTCGGGCGCGACGTCTACAGCCGCGTGGTCTATGGCGCGCGTATTTCGCTGTTGGTCGGCGTATCGGTGGCGATAATCAGCGTCGCCTGTGGCCTGTTCATCGGCCTGCTCGCGGGCTTCTTCCGCGTTCTCGACGCCATCATCATGCGGATCATGGATGGGCTGATGGCGATCCCGGCCATCCTGCTTGCGATCGCCATGGTGTCGCTGTTCCGCTCCAGCGTATGGACGGTGATCATCGCCATCACCGTGCCGGAAGTTCCGCGCGTGGTGCGACTGGTGCGCTCCATCGTGCTCAGCGTGCGCGAGGAGCCCTATGTCGAGGCCGCGGTGACGCTCGGCACGCCGACACCAAAACTGCTGTGGCGGCATGTGCTGCCCAACACCGTCGCGCCGATGATCGTGCAGGGCACCTTCATCTGCGCGTCCGCCATCCTCATCGAAGCCATCCTGTCGTTCCTCGGCATCGGCGTGCCGCCGGAGGTGCCGACCTGGGGCAACATCATGGCCGCGGGAAGGGAGGTGTTCAGCCTGTTCCCGCACAACATCATCTATCCCGGCATATGCCTCGCGATGACGATTCTGGCCGTCAACGTCCTTGGCGACGGGTTGCGCGACACGCTCGATCCCAAGATGGCGAAGCGAGTCTGACATGAGCGCACCCGTTCTCGAGATCGCCAATCTGTCCGTCGCCATCAAGGGCGTCGGCGACCGGCCGCACGCAGTGCGCGGCATCAATCTTTCGGTCGGCGCCAACGAGATCGTCTGCGTCGTCGGCGAATCCGGCTCCGGCAAGTCGGTCACCGCGCAGGCGGTGATGGGACTGCTGCCGAAGAAGGCGATGGAGGTCGAGAGCGGCTCGATCCGGCTCGAAGGCGAGGAGCTCACCACCAAGTCGGACGCCGATCTGCGCGCAACCCGCGGCACCCGCATGGCCATGGTGTTCCAGGAGCCGATGACCGCGCTCAATCCGGTCGAGCGGGTCGGCGACCAGATCGCCGAGGTGCTGGAGGTCCACACCGATCTCGATCCCCGGGAGCGCCGCAAGCGCGTGCTCGAGATCATGCGCGCGGTGCATCTGCCCGATCCCGAGCAGATGATCGACGCCTATCCGCATCAGCTTTCGGGCGGCCAGCGCCAGCGCATCATGATCGCGGCCGCGCTGGTGCTCGATCCGGCGCTGCTGATCGCCGACGAGCCGACCACCGCGCTCGATGTCACGACGCAGGCGCAGATCCTGAAGCTCGTGCGGGAGATGCAGGGGCGCAAGAAGACCGGCGTGCTGTTCATCACCCACGATTTCGGCGTGGTCTCCGAGATCGCCGACCGCGTGGTGGTGATGCAGCTCGGCCGCATCGTGGAGCAGGGGCCATGCGAGGAGGTGCTGCGCAACCCGCGCGAGGACTACACGCGGATGCTGCTCGCGCTCGGTGCCGAGCATGACGCCGCCGAAGCGCGTCGCCCGTGAGCGGGCCGGTGGTGCTGCAGACCGAAAGATTGTTCAAGACCTACGGCAAGCGCTCGCTGCTGCAGCCGCGGGCGCGCATCGTCAACGCGGTCAGCGACGTCTCGCTGGAGGTGCGCCGCGGCGAGACGCTCGGCATCGTCGGCGAGTCCGGCTCCGGCAAGTCGACGGTGGCGCGCTGCGTCGCGCGGCTGGTGGATCCGACCAGCGGCGCGATCCGCATCGACAATGCCGACATCGCCGCGATGAAGGAAGCAAAGTTCCGTCCGATCCGCCGGCGGGTGCAGTTCGTGTTCCAGGATCCCTACCGCTCGCTGAATCCGCGCCGCACCGTCGGCGAGGCCATCATCGAGGGCCCGATGAATTTCGGCCTCTCGCGCAATGAAGCGCTGCAGCGCGCCCGCGACCTGATGGCGGTGGTGCATCTGTCGCCGGAGGCGATCGATCGCTATCCGCACCAGTTCTCCGGCGGCCAGCGCCAGCGCATCTGCATCGCGCGCGCGCTCGCGATGGAGCCGGAGCTTCTGATCGGCGACGAGCCGGTCTCGGCGCTCGACGTCTCGGTGCAGGCGCAGGTGCTGAAGCTGCTCGACGAGGTGCGCCGCAGGTTCAATCTCGCGGTGCTCTTCATCACCCACGATCTGCGGGTCGCAGCCCAGGTCTGCGACCGCATCGCGGTGATGCAGCGCGGCGTCATCGTCGAGCAGGGCACGACGGCGGACGTGTTCGCCGCGCCGCGGCACGAATACACCAAGGCGCTGTTCGATGCGGCCCCGGGGCGCCATCGGGAGTTTTTCGCGGGCAATGCGGTAGCGAGTTCCGCAAGCATCCTAAGCCGCATGCGGTGCAATGTGCGCCAGCAGCAATTCTCTCACTTGCGCTGACATCCTATCCGCGAGGGAGGACAGTTGATCGTGCTTGCAATCCCCGGTTGCCGATGTATCTTTGCAACCTGAGCTTCCGGTGCCAAGGCGGTCTCCCCATATGAAGGCCATCGGCACGGTTATCGCGATAGTGTTGCCGCTGACCGAGGTTGCGGACGACCTTGGTCCGGTACTCGCGCCGCGCGTGGCACAGGAGGCGCAAATGGCAAGAAATCCAAAAGACGAGTTAAAGGAGCCACCGGGCGGCAGGGCATTGGGAAGATTGCGGCAGTTTGAAGATGCTCGGCGTCCCGCCGATGTGACTCCTGGCTCCGACGAGGAAGGCAATACCGCCACGCCGCGAGGCACGGGCGGTAAGCGTGACAAATCGAAGGGGAGAAACGACGATGCGGGGAAAGATCGATGAACGGCGCGGAAAAAAGCCCGCGTTCAGAGGTGGTAAGGCTGCCGAAATCGGCTTGCGCCGCAATTGACGCGTCGATCGGCGAGCGAGGCGCGCCCTCGAGCGCCCCGGCTGACGGGTGTGGACCTATGCGGCCACTGAGCTTCGACCTTTCTCGGAACGGCTCCGGGCCCAGGGGTGGCCGGTCAGGATCAGCTCCATCGTCATCTTGGTCCCGCATGGAAGATCATCAGGACATCACCAAGGAAACCTATGGCGACTTCGCGAAGTCGATGTATCGGCCGTATCCTTTCGGTCGGCGGGCGGCGGTATCGGGAGACCGGAGGCACCATGGTCACCGCGCATCCGACCAAGCCGACCCTACGATTGGTGCCTTAGCGTTCGATCCCCGCAACCCGAAGGTCGCATATGCCGGCAGCGGCGAAGGAAATTTTTACGCAGCGCTCGGCGCCGGGCTCTATGTTTCCAAGGATGGCGGTACGACGTGGTCGGTTCTGGCTGCCAATCCCTTCACAGGGTTCGGCTTCTATGACCTGGTGGTCGATCCCACCAACTCCAAGATTATCTATGCGGCCACCACCGGCGGCTTTTTCGTATCGACCAATGCCGGAGTGGCGTGGACGCGTCGGCGTGCGCAGCGATGCTGGGACGTGAGTGCTCATCCGACCAATGGTGGCAAGGAGCTTTTTGCAGCCTGCGACGATGGACTATTTGTCTCCACCAATTTCGGAACGAACTTTAGCGCGGTGACCTTGCCTGCGCCCTTGACACCGCCCTGGACGCGCCTTGCCGTCGACCACTGTCCTACCGATGGCCGGGTGGTCTTCGCATTCGGCGCCAAGGCAACGACGGGCCGCTTGTATCAGCGAAATGTCAATGGCACGTGGGCACAGAAGACGATGCCGCCGGGGCTCAATCTCACCCAGGCCTGGTACGATTGGCATGTTCGCGCCTCGGACAAGGTGGGCCAAGTTTATGTCGGCGCAATCGATTTGTGGCGTGGCGATCCGAAGCAGGCCTCGTTGAGCTGGGTTAATCTCAGTACCAAGACAGCTGCGGGCTCTTCCAGCATCCATCCGGACCAGCATTGTCTGACAATCGATCCGAAGAAGCCGGATACCATCTATGCGGGCAATGACGGTGGCCTGTTCGTCTCCCATGATCGAGGAATCGTGTGGGAAACCGGTCCCACCGCAAACGTCTGCAACCGGTCGCTCGGAATTACCGAGTTCGAGTTCATTGCAAGTCGAGCCGACAATTCTAAATGGTTGCTGGGGGGCACGCAGGACAATGGCACCAATCGTTTCATCGGCAACCTGGTGTGGGAACACGTAGCGGACGGCGACGGCGGCGATTGCGCGGTGAATCCGCAGTCACTCAACGATGCCTATCACACGTTCTACGGCATTCAGTCTTTCGAACGGTCGACGGCGAGCGCCGCTTGGGGTACCTGGAGTTCCATCAACATACCTGGCACCGGTGCGGCGCTGTTCTATCCGCCGCTGGAAGTGTTCAGCGACACGATCGCGCGGGCAGGAGACCAGGCCTTCGTTTCGCGGAACAGCGGCAACACCTGGACGGCTGTCGGCGGGCTGGGTTTCGGCACCGGCCATCTCGCATCAGCCATGACCATGCCGAACGCCGATCGCTTCTATGTCGGTTCGACCGATGGAGTCATATGCCGCCTCGATTTTGCCGGCGGCGCCTGGACGGTCACGCCGCTAACGTCTCCGCGTGCCGCATGGGTGAGCGATATCGCTATCGATCCCAACAACCCCATGACGTTGTGGCTGACCTACACAACGATCAACGGCCCGCGCGTCTTTCAGTCCGGCGACGGGGGCGTGACCTGGACAGATCGCACCGCGAACCTGCCGCCGCTTCCAATGAATGCGATTATTGTCGATCCGAAGAACAGCAAGCGGGTTTTTGTGGCTGCCGACCTTGGTGTGTACGAAACGGCAAACGGCGGCGGATCGTGGGCCGTCTTCGGCGCGGGCTTGCCGAACGCACTTGCCGTCGATCTCGCCCTGCACGAAAAAGATCGCGTGTTGTTCTGCGCCACTCGCAACCGCGGCTGTTGGATCATCGCCGTCTAGAGCGATCAACGGGACCAGTTCGCCCCGCGGGCGCAAGTTTTGCTGCGCGCCGTTCGCCGTTTAGGGGTCGGAGGGCCGCCTCAACACGGTACGAAGGATACGTTCTCGCAGCAGGGGCAGCCACAGGATTACACCAGCGAGAGCGATTGTGCAGGCAAGCACGACAAAAACTTCCGCCGTGCCGTCGCCACCATCAGGACTAAAGCCGAACAGTTGCTCTATCCAGTCCACTTGAACCTCCGTCGTTGAACGGATGGGCAGCTTGCTATCTATGAGGATAGCATAAGATGAATACAACTCCGGCGCAAGATCGCGTTGCCGTGCTTCCCGCCAGACAAGCCGTGCTTGTTCCAATTGCAGACGGCTAGCACGGGGATATGCGTGCAAGAATCCGAACGTGCCGCTAGAAAGGATGCGCCGCGATGTGCGCCAGCATCAATTCGCTGACGCGACCCGGCATCTGGTCGGCGACAAAATGCCCGCCGCCCGGCAGCACCTCGAAGCGATAGGGGGCTGCGACGAAATCGACCGTGCCTTCGGCGGCGGGGCGGCCCACCGTGTCGTCGGTATCTCCCCAGATGTAGAGCGTCGGCACGCGGACCGGGTCGAGCGGCGAACGGATGGCGCCGCGGGCCCGATACCAGGCAAGTGCGGCCTGCATCGCCGGCCTGTTGCCGAGCACGGCGAGATGCTTTTCCATCGCCTGCTCGCGGCACGCCCGCGCGCGGCCCATCGCTCGCGCAGCCATTTGCGTCGTCGGCGAGCACGACGTCCTCGGCGCCGTCTCGAGGAAGGCGCGATGATGCCGCGAGCGATGCGCCTGGTCGCCATCCGGCGCCTGCAGCGCGCGGTTGAAGGCATTGGGATGCGGGCGCGACAGTATCGTCAGCGACGCGATCCGCTCGGGATGACGATCCGCCAGCGCCCACGCAATGCTGCCGCCCCAGTCGTGTCCGGCGAGATGAAAGCGCGCGGCGCCATAGCCTGACGCTGCGACAATCGCCATCGCATCGTCCATCAGGCGATCGATTTGGTAGTTCGAGACGTCGGCGACGTCGGGCCGCGCTGCCGGCGAATAGCCACGCTGGCTCGGCGCGATGGCGCGATAGCCGGCATCGCCGAGCATCTCCACCTGCGCGTCCCAGCAGCGCATCGACTTCGGCAAAGCCGTGCAGCAACAGCACCAGCGGCGCGCCGCGCTCGCCTGCCATGGTCGCATCGAAGGTCAGCTGCGGAGAGATCGAAATCGTCGACTGCGTCAACGCCATGCGATCGTCCCCGCAGCCGGCCCGCCGCTCACGATCCCACCCGCAGCGGCGCGCCCAGCTTGCGCAAGTAGGAGATCACGGACAGCGCGGTGATACGCCCGGTGCGGGGATTTTCTTCCGACGGCAGGTTCTCGATCTGCATCGAGAAGGAGGCGGAGTCGGCGACGACCTCGATGCGGTGCACGTTGCGCTCGAGCGAGGGATCGGCCCAGATCTCCAGCGTGGTCTTGTCCGGCCCGATGCCGGCCAGCGACAGCGCGACCGCGACATTGAGGTTGGCGGGAAAGCCGATCGCGGCCTCCCGCGGCGTGCCAACGAAGATGCGGAGTGGCGCGGTGATGTCCTCGATGCGGATGTTGTGCTCGGCAAGGTAGGGCGCGCCGGCCAGCCCGCGCACCGGCTTCCGCGTCACCATGCGCACCGACTGGATTTCGCCTTCCGCAGCGGCGGCGACCGCGTCGAGGCCGAGCAGGGCGCCGGTCGGCACCACGATCTGGCCGCCATGCGCCCGGGCGAGATCGATCAGATGCTCGTTGACGAGGATGGCGCCGGCGCTGAGCACCAGCGCGGTCTTGCCGGCGCGCAGGAACGGCTCGGCGATGGCGGGCAGCAGGCTCGCCGGCGCGCATTCGATCACGAGATCGGCGAGCGGCTCCAGCTCCGATATCGGCACCACCGGGGGCGGGCGGCCGAGACGGGCGAGCCGCGCGGCGGCCTTGCCGCGGTCATTGGCGGAAACCGCCGCCAGCGCACAGCCGGGAATGCCGCGGTCGAGCGCGTCTGCGATCTTCAGCCCGATGGCGCCGAGGCCGGCGATGGCGATGCGGAGCGGCGCGGCGTGGGGTTGCGCGATCGGCTCGTGCTTGGCTGGTGCGAACGGCTTCATGGGATGTCCCGCAACAATTGCCTGAAGGCAGCATCGCGGAAGCGCCCCGGTTGGGCAAGGGTGCGTGCGGGGTTGCGCGCGGGCGAAGCCGGTTGATCTCGCGACCTGTTCGGATACGATCGGACCCGACGCATCACAATCCAACAACAATCCGCAGTGCGGAACAATCGGGGAAATCCTGCCATGGCCATTTCGCTGTACGACATGAGCGTGCCGACCTATTTGCAGACGCTGGGGGCCGTGTCGGGCTTCATGGACAAGGGCCTCGCCCACTGCAAGGAGTGCAATACCGAGCCCGGCGATGTGGTGGCGCACCGGCTGTTCCAGGACATGGCGCCATTCAGCTTCCAGATCCGCTCGGTGGCGCATCATTCCTTCGGCGCGCTGGAGGCGCTGAAATCAGGCGTGTTCAATCCGCCCGGCAAGGCCGACCCGCTCGACTATGCCGGCCTGCAGAAGCTGGTGGCCGACACGCGCGGCAAGTTGGAAGCGCTGAAGCCGGACGAGGTCAACGCGCTCGAGGGCAGGGACGTCGCCTTCCAGTTCGGCGAGACGAAAATCCCGTTCACCGCCGAAACCTTCGTGCTGTCGTTCTCGCTGCCGAACTTCCATTTCCACGCCACCACCGCCTACGACATCCTGCGCTCCCGCGGCGTGCCGATCGGCAAGCGGGATTACATGGGCAGGATGCGGATCAAGAAGTGAGCGGCGACACCAGCGGGTTGACGCGCCGCCTTGGCTGATCGTAAAGCGGCATCGCGCGCCACCTTCCGGAGGAAAGTCAGTCCTTGCGATACCTGCGATCCATCGCGTTCGACGCGACCGTCATCCTGTGGACGGTGCTGCTGTCGCTGACGATCCCGTATCTGCGGCTCACCAATGCCAGCAGCGCGCAGGTCCGCGCGGTATCGCAGCTGTGGGCGCGCGGCATCGTTCACTTGTTCAAATATGTGCTTGGGCTCGATTTCCGCGAGCGCGGGCGGGAGAACATTCCCCAAGGCCAGTGCATCATCGCCTGCAATCACCAGTCGCTGTGGGAGACGCTGGTGTTGTCGGCGCTGTTTCCCGACGCCAGCATCGTCGCCAAGAAGGAACTGATCGACCTGCCGATCGTCGGCTGGTACCTCTACAAATATCCGATGATCCTGCTGGACCGGAAGGCCGGCCGGCAGGCGTTGCGCCAGATGATCGAGGAGGCCAAGCGCGCCGTGGCCGAGGGACGCACGGTGCTGATCTTCCCGCAAGGCACGCGCCAGCCGATCGGCGAGCCGTCGAAATACATCTGGGCCGGCGTCTATGCGCTGTACGCCGAACTCGGTCTGCCGGTGCTGCCGGCCGCGCATAATTCCGGGCTGTTCTGGGCCAAGAAGAGCCTGATCATGGATCAGGGCACCATCACGCTTTCCTACATGCCGCCGATTCCGCCCGGCCTCAACCGCGCCGAATTCCAGCAGCGCGCCGAGCAGGCGATCGAAGGGGAGGCGCAGCGGTTGTTGAAGGAGCGCGACTAGCGCGAGCCGTGGCTTGCCGAGCCGTAGCTCGCGGACGCAGGGTCCGCCTTCGCCAAGAGGCTTCGGCGCGACAGCCTTCACTCGCTCCGCGAGCGAAGGCTGGTGCGGGCGGTGGGACTCGAACCCACACGACGTTGCCATCGAGGGATTTTAAGTCCCTTGCGTCTACCAGTTCCGCCACGTCCGCATTTGCCAGGAGCCAGCGATATCTAGCGCGTTTGGCGGCTGAGGGGAAATGGGATAATGTGGCGGAAAGCCCGCGCGTTCAATGAATTAGCGGGGACTGCGGTCGACGCGCTGGGACAATGGCCGGGTCGGTGCCGCATGGCCTCATTGCCGACACGGCCGGCTGCTTTAGGCAATCTCAACATCCCCGGTCTACCTAGGTCAGATGCTGTTTTCGCTACCCCCTTGCCGACCTTCTTCCCACGCCCGCGCTGCCGTGGCGCTGGCGTTTGCGCTGGCGCTGCCGGGCTGCGCCGAGATGGGCGACAGCGTGAGCATGGCCTTTGCCGATCCCGCCAAATACGACCTCTATGACTGCAAGCAGCTCGAGCCCGAGCGCAAGAAGCTGGCGGAGAAGACCGCCGAATTGCAGGGGTTGATGGCCAAGGCGCAGACCGGCGCCGGAGGCGCGGTCGTGGCGGAGGTCGCCTACCGCAACGAGTATATCGCCACGCGCGGGCAGGCGCGGCTTGCCGAAGAGGCCTGGCAAAAGAACCGCTGCCGCGAGACCATGCCCGGCGCGGCAATGCCGGTCGCGCCGCCGCCTGCGCCGGCAGCGCCGTCGCGCGCGGGCCGCTCCGTCTATTAGACGCGCTCTTCTGGTTGACGCGTTTTCTTCACGCGAACCGGCCCCACTTCGCTTGAAAACTCTACGACACCCGCCAGTCGTAGATCCAGTCCTGCCGCGACAGCATGCGTTTGCCCCCGAGTGCGCGGATGAACGAGATCGCGCGCGGCCGCCATCGGTCCGCTCATGTGATAGATGCGGCCCTGGCGCGCGGCGAGGCGCTTGATCTTGGCGACACGGCTGCGGCGCTGGCGCGCATATTTGCGCAACGCCGCGGTGACGCCGGCGGCATCGCTGCCGCCTTCGGCGAGACATTTCGCCAGCACCGCGGCATCCTCGATCGCCATGCCGGCGCCCTGGGCCGCAAAGGGCAGCATCGCGTGCGCAGCATCTCCCAGCAGCGCGATCTGGCCTTCATGCCATTCGCCGTCGTCGGGCACGGTGAACAGCGCCCAGCGCTTCCATTCGTCGACGGCGCTCGCCAGCATGCGCGCGGTCGCGGGCCAGCGCGCGCTGGCGAAGAATTGCTTGATCTCGTTGGACTCGCCCGGCGCGGTCCAGCCCGGCCGGTTCCAGGTGCCGGCGACAATCGCCACCACGTTGATCTGCCGCCCGGCTGAAATCGGATAGGCGACGAGGTGCGCGTTCGGCCCCATCCAGAGCTGCACGCGGGGCGAGGTGTATTCGCGCGGCAGCGCGGTTGCCGCCAGCGTGCCGCGCCAGGCGATCAGCCCGGAGAATTGCGGCTGCACTTCCGGGAACAGATGATGTCGCACCGACGACCAGATGCCGTCGGCGCCGATCAGCGCGTTGGCGACATCCTGCTGCCGCGTCAGCCCCTGACGCTGCACGATGGTAAGCCCGCGCGCGTGCTTCGTGACATCCTCGAACTGGCAGCCGAGCCGCAGCTCGACATCGGGAGTGACCTCCACCTGCGCCAGCAATGCCGCCTGCAGGTCGGCACGATGCACCACCCAATAGGGGGCGCCGGCGCGAAACGTCGCGGCTTCGCCAAGCGGCAGGCGGCAGATCTCGCCGCCGGCGCGCGCGCTCATGATGTTGATGGATTCCGGCGTCACCGCGCGCCCCGCAAGCCGCGGCTCGATTCCGAGCTCGACCAGGATGCGGCTGGCATTGGGGGAAAGCTGCAGGCCGGCGCCGGTCTCCTCCAGCTTCTCGGCCTTCTCCAGCACGACGGCGCGAAAGCCCTTTTTGGCGAGCGCCAGTGAGGCCGTCAGTCCCCCGATGCCGGCACCAGCCACGAAGATGGTGCGCGATACGGCCACGGACTACTCAGGCGACCTTGTCCTTCAGCACGCACTCGGGCGGGCGGGCCTCGCCCGCCTTGAGGTCGGCGGCAAAGCGGTACAGCGTCGAGCAGTAGGGACAGATGATCTCGTTGTCGTTGCCGAGATCGAGGAACACATGCGGATGATCGAACGGGGGATTGGCGCCCACGCACATGAATTCCTGCGATCCGATCTCGATCACGGGAACGCCGGCATCGTTGTGAAAGTGCGGAACGACGTGGTCGGCCATTGTGAATTCACCCCGGGTGGCAATTGACGCTGAAGCAATCAAAGCGCGGCAGCAATCCGAATTTTGCCGCGCACCATACTGAGGGGAACGGATGATTCCTAGATGCCCCAACGGCTCATTTGCTCATGCAAATTCGACACAATCTTGTCGTCTCCGGAAAGCCCTTCTTTCGTCGGGGCGGTTGTGTCAGGAAATTGGCATACCATCTGATAGTCAGCGAAAGGACCGGTTTTCGGCGATGAAACGGGCAAAGCTCAGTCTGGCGGTGGCTGGCATGGCAGTGTGCGCTGCTATGACTGCGGCGCTGTGGCCGAATGCCCGCGATTCCTGGGCGCTGCTGGCGTCGCAGGATGACCCGGCCGCACTCTCCGACGTGCAGCTTAATTCTGCTCTGCGGAACAATCCTGGCCTTGTTCACAGCCAATATCGAGGCCGCGCTCGCCGAAGGCGATTCCGATCTCGCCGGCAGCTTTGTCGAACTGGCGCGCGACAGGAATGTCGCCGTGAGCGACGAACTGTCCAAACGTGTCAGCGATGCGGTGACGGAGGACAATTCCACCGCGCAGACGGCAAAGCGTTTTGCCACCGGCCTCATCACCGGCAATGCCGACGATGTCGCGAGCTTCTCCGGCACGGTGGCCGGCGATCTCTTCGTCTGGGGCGACATCAGGGACGCCGTGCGCGAGGGCAAGCATCTCGCGATGGGCGAGGAAACCGATCATCTCGTCCTCGGTCTTGCCACGGTCGGCCTTGCCGTGACCGCGGCGACCTACGTGTCCGTCGGCGGCGCCGTGCCGCTGCGCGCCGGTCTGACGCTGGTCAAGGACACGCGAAGGGTCGGCCGCCTCAGCGAGGGCCTCGTGCAATTTGCCGGACGTTCGGCGCGCGAAGTCGTCGATGCGCCGGTGCTGCAGAAGGCGGTCGCTTCCGGCTCCGTGCTGCGGCCGGGTGAGACCATCAGCGCCATGAAGGCGGCGTTCCGCGCCGAGAAGGCCGGCGCGCTGGTGCGCCTGGCCAAGGATGTCGGCCGCGTCGGCGAGAAGGCCGGCATCAAGGCGGCGCAGGACACGCTGAAGATCGCCGAAAATCCCAAGGAAGTCGCGCGCGCCGCACGGCTCGCCGAGAAGAAGGGCGGCCAGACCCGCGCGATCCTGAAGACGCTCGGCCGCGGCGCGCTGCTGCTCGCCACCGGCGCCTTCAATCTGACGCTATGGCTGTTCGGCCTCGCGCTGACACTGTTCGGCTTCCTGTCCTCGATCAAGGCCACCACCGAGCGGCTGACCTATGCCTGGCTGCGCCGCAAGAAGGCGCGACAAGGCGCGCCGGCTTGCCGCCGCGCAGCAGGAAGCGCCACTGGCGGCTTGCCTCCGCTGCCGGTTAGGCTTCGCGCGATATTTTCGCGCGCCTGATCATTCCCTGATTCACGGAATTGCCGATGCCGAGCTTTCATCACGGCGATGTCGAAATTGCCTATCTCGACGAAGGCGAGGGCGAGCCGATCCTGCTGGTGCATGGTTTTGCCTCCAGCAAGAACGTCAACTGGGCCTATCCCGGCTGGGTGTCCGAGCTGAAGCGGCTCGGCCGCCGCGTCATTGCGCTCGACAATCGCGGCCACGGCGAATCCTCAAAGCTCTACGATTCCGCGCAGTACGGCATACCGGTCATGGCGAGCGACGTCCTCGCGCTGATGGATCATCTGAAGATCGCGCGCGCCGACGTCATGGGCTATTCGCTGGGCTCGCGCATGACCGCGACGCTGGCGCTGGATCAGCCGCAGCGGCTGCGCTCGATCATTCTGGGCGGCATCGGCATCGGCATGATCACCGGCGGCGGCCCCGGCGAGAACGTGGCGAAGGCGCTGGAAGCACCGTCGCTGGAGGACGTCACCGATCCGGTCGGCCGCACGTTTCGTGCCTTCGCCGATCAGACCCGTTCCGACCGCCGCGCGCTTGCGGCGTGCCTGCGCGGCTCGCGGCTGCTTGATGACGCGCGAGGAGGCGGCCGCCATTGCCGTGCCGACACTGATCGCGGTCGGCACCACAGATGAAATCGCAGGCTCGGCCTCCGCGCTCGGCGAAATCATTCCGGGCTCGAAAGTGCTGGATATCCCGAACCGCGATCACATGCGCGCAGTCGGGGACAAGGTCTACAAGTCAGGCGTTGCCGACTTCCTGTCGGCCCGGCCGTGACAGCCGCTCGTCGTCGCCGGCAAGGCTTCTGATCGCCGCGATCAGCACCACGAGGGTCGCAACCCAGGCCAGCCGCGCGCCATAGCGGTCGTGCGGACCGGAAACGACGGCGCAGACGACGGCGTTGCCGAGCACGGCAAACGTGGCGGTCGCTGCCAGCAGCGTGAGATCGTCGAGGCCGCGAAACCACCAGCGCCAGGCGAAGATCGCCGGCCAACAGCAGCATCGATGCCAGCGCCACCGGCACGTGAAGGTAGTTGATCGCGGTGAAATCGAGCTGCCAGCGCTGCTGGTTGCGCCGCGCGCATCGGCTTGAGCTGGGAGGGGATGTAGCGCTCGATGATCCCGTAGGTGTGCGGAATCCAGCCATGGGTGCCTTCGCCGGTCGCGGCCATCGTCAACTGCTTCGCTGTGGCAGCAAGTGCTGCCTGCGCCTGCCAGGCCGGATAGTCGTCGAGCGATCCCTGCACGATCGTCTTCATCTCGTCGTTCAAGCCTCTGAAGCGGCCCAGCGTGTTGAATATGCTGCTGCCCCACAAAAACCTGTCGGCGGTGGCGGGCAGCTCGTTGCGATAGGGGCAGAGCTTGAACTTTTCGCGCGCGCAGTGATCGCGCAGATATTGCGCGACGATGCCATCCTGCAGCATGCGGCCAAAGGTGACGCCATAGCCGCCGGGCGTCCAGGCGAGTTCGCCCGACAACGCAAAATTCGCCGACAGCAGCATGCCGCCGCCCGCGAGCAGCGAAAGCCACGCCTGCAGCACCCCGGCGCCGGAAATTCTTCCGCGCAGCCACGGCCAGGCGAGAAGCGCGAGGCAGGAAAGCCCCAGCAGCACCGCCATCGTCGCGCTGTGGCTCGCCGCCGAGAATGCGATGAAGGCAAACAGCGCGCATTTTTCGAACGCCGAGATCTTGCCGCCGTGCAGCACCAGGGCGAACAGCGCGAGCACCGAAAGACCGGTGAAGATGTCGGTCAGGAGCGTGCTGGCCAGCCAGGGCAGGGCGGTGGTCAGCACCAGCGCAAGCGCGATCCCGAGCAGCCGCCGCGGCTCGCTCATGCCGAGCACGCGCAAGGTCAGCTGCAATATCCAGAAGGTGGCGAGCGCCTGGATGCCGAGATTGATCCAGAACGACGAACCCTCGCCGAAATGCAGGTACAGCCCGAACACCGTCGAGCGGCTCGGGACCAGATAGCCTTCATACCAGCGCGCCAGATAGCCGCCGGTATCCCACTGGAGCAGCGGATAGCCATTCCAGATCGCAGGTGCGATCAGCAAAACCGGAATGGCGATGGCGGCGGCCCAAACAAGCCCGGATTCGGCCATGCGGGCGCGCAGAATCTGCGTTGTAATGAGTCGTCCCCCCGTTTCCGGGCCAGCTTGCCCGCACCCGGACCGGTTCCGAAATCCGCCAATAGTCGGGTTTGCCCCGCTTGAATTCCTGAAATAGCCGACCAATTGGAATGAACCGCCTGCTGGATCGGCCTTTTGGGGTGGGGTTTACTTTAACGGGGCCGGCCCGGGACAGCGGAACAGCTGCCGTGTTATAAAAGTTCACTCAACAAGCGAGATCAAGACCATGGCCGTGCATCACATCAGTCCGCAGGGTGGCAAGCTGACCGCACTCGATCCGATCTGGGATCGTATCCGCGGCGAGGCCGAGGACATCGTCCGCCGTGAACCCGAATTGGCCACCTTCATCTACTCGACCGTGCTGCATCACGAGCGGCTCGAGCACGCGGTGGTGCATCGCCTGGCCGAGCGGCTCGATCATGCCGCGCTCTCCGGCGACCTGATCCGCCAGACCTATGACGAGGCGCTGCGCGAAGACTCCGACATCGGCAACGCCTTCCGCGCCGACCTCGTCGCCGTCTATGACCGCGACCCCGCGACCTCGCGCTTCATCGATCCCTTGCTCTACTTCAAGGGTTTTCACGCGCTGCAGACCCATCGTCTCGCGCACTGGCTCTACAAGAAGGGCCGCAAGGATTTTGCCTACTATCTGCAGAGCCGCTCGTCGGCCGTGTTCCAGACCGACATCAATCCGGCCGCGCGCATCGGCCGCGGCATCTTCCTCGACCACGCCACCGGCTTCGTCTGCGGCGAGACGGCTGTCATCGAGGACGACGTCTCGATCCTGCACGGCGTCACGCTCGGCGGCACCGGCAAGGAGAACGAGGACCGCCATCCGAAGATCCGCCATGGCGTGCTGATCGGGGCCGGCGCCAAGATTCTCGGCAATATCGAGGTCGGCCATTGCGCGCGCATCGCGGCGGGCTCGGTCGTGGTGAAACCCGTGCCGCACAATGTCACGGTCGCCGGTGTTCCCGCCAAGATCGTGGGCGAGGCCGGCTGCGCCGAGCCGTCGCGCACCATGGACCAGATGATCAACGCCATCGGGCTTTGA
The DNA here is from genome assembly GCA_963726865.1 of uncultured Alphaproteobacteria bacterium. Classification (GTDB taxonomy): domain Bacteria; phylum Pseudomonadota; class Alphaproteobacteria; order Rhizobiales; family Xanthobacteraceae; genus Bradyrhizobium. The sequence goes on from CAVSEE010000028.1 coordinate 1,079,070, forward strand.
TTGCGGCTCCTGCGGGGCGTTGATTTTCCACACGTTTTGAACCGCTGTTGTTTGCGGGAATTACGGCTGGCGGTTGGCGTCGTCTCGTCCTAAAACCACGCCCGGAAAACAGATCCGATTGGAGAACTGCCGTGGACGTTCAGGAAGTCAGGAAGCTCGACGCCTATCTCAAGCGCGTGTTCGGCAATCCCAAGATCCGCGTCGTGCCGCGGCCGAAGAAGGACGATTCCGCCGAGGTCTATATCGGCGAGGAGTTCATCGGCGTGCTGTTCGTCGATGACGAGGACGACGACCGCTCGTTCCAGTTCCAGATGGCGATCCTGGAAGAGGATCTGGTGGAGTAATTGCGCTAGCGTCGGGCGAAGGCGCGCTAGCGCCGTGCCCACCTTCACGCACTGCGCTCGCAAAGCGTGGGCACGCTTCGCTTTGCCCACCCTGACGACTTCAACTACTTCTTCCCGTACATCTGCGCCGTCAGCCGCTCCATCGCGTTTGCGACGTCGCGCCATTGCGCGAGCCAGCTTCGCGGAAAGCGGAAGGTGAGATCGGCGCCCTCGATGCGGCGCTCGGTCAGGCACATGCCGGGGGTGGCCGCATCGCGCGTGCAGCGCGCCGACAGCGCAGGACTTGTCGCAGCCAGCATGTCCTCGCCGGCATAGGGCGAGCCGTCCTTGAAGGCGCGCAGCGAGAGCCCGTCGTCGACCTGCGTCGACGCCTGTTCGAGGTAGCGCGGATAGATCGTGCGCACGCGCATGTCGGGCGCGAGCGAGTCGCGATGCGCCGCGATCGAAACGAAGATGCGGTCGATCGGCTGCGGCTGCTCGTCCACCGTGTCGACGCTGACATGCTTCTGCGCTTCCGGCGGCTCCAGCGCGGGATAAATGAAGGCGAGGTCGACGCGCTCCTGCGGGCCCGAGTGACGCTGGATCTTGCGCCGGATCGCCGCCGTCGGCACGTTGAACAGCGTGCCGCCGACGCTGACCGGAAGCCGCGCCGGCCCGTGTGCGGGATCGGTGCCCCAGGTCGGCCACAGCAGATAGGCGACGAGGGCGATCGCGGCCGCGGTGAGCACGGCTGCGACCGCGATCGGCAGCAGATGCGCGCGCGGATCGCGCCGCGAGGAGCGGGCAAAATGCTGGGCCGTCGAAAGCAGTGTCATGCGCGGGCTGTCGTCGCAAAGGTCCGAATCACCTCACGAATATGCCATGTGCGGCCGCGGTTCCGCATGGTTTCGCTGATGGAGGCGGCCCGACGAGCCATGCGCGGGACCTTGCGTTGTTAACCTTTCCTTAAGGATAGTGTGGCGCCCGGCCTTCGATTTTGCGACAGAGATGCGCGTTCCCAGTGGGTGGTGAGTTGCGTCAATGTCGCCGGAATCGTTGAACTCGTTTTTCTCGCTCGCCATCGGCTTTGCCTTTGCCGGCGCGCTCGCCAGCGGCTACCAGGCCCTTGCGCAGCGGCCCGCGGGCTTCGGCCTGCTCAACGAAGGCGTGGTGCCGAAAGCGTTTGCGGCCGTGCCGTTCCTGGTGTTCGCCGCACCCTTCATCATCATGCGCAACACGCTGGCCGGCGCCAAGGTCGAGAAGCGCCGCTTCGAATTCGTCATGATGGCGACCATCATCGCGGGCTTCTGGAGCCTGATGTCCGGCACCTTTTTCCTGATGACCCTGCGCGCCACGGGCCTGCTGGCCTGACTCTTTCTCTGACGCGTTTTCTTCGCGCGAACCGGTCCCCACTTCGCTTGAAAACGCTTTGATTGGCGTGCTTATGTCTCCCGCCAACGGGAGACATTTCATGGCGATCTACGAACTCGACGGGCAGGGGCCCGACCTTCCCCAGGACGGCAACTATTACATCGCCGACACCGCCGTCGTGATCGGCAAGGTACGCCTTCTGAAGTCGGCCTCGGTGTGGTTCGGCGCAGTCCTGCGCGGCGACAATGAATGGATCGAAGTTGGCGAGGGAGCCAACGTGCAGGACAACTCGACCTGTCACACCGATCCCGGCTTTCCCTTGATCATCGGCAAGAACGTCACCGTCGGCCACAACGTCATCCTGCACGGCTGCACGCTGGAAGACGACTTGCTCGTAGGCATGGGCTCGATCGTGATGAACGGTGCGAAGATCGGCCGCGGCGCCGTCGTCGGCGCGGGTTCCGTCATCACCGAAGGCAAGCAGTTTCCCGAATATTCGCTGATCATCGGCTCACCCGCCCGCGTCATTCGCACGCTGACGCCGGAGCAGGCGACCGCCATGGGGCGCGCCGCAAAGTCCTATCAGATCAGGGGCCCGCAATTCAAAAAAGGCCTCAAGAAGATCGGCTAAGCGTCGCCGGCGGCTGCTTTTTCCAGGCCTTGCTTCGGGTATTGGTTTCGCCGCCTGCTTTGCGCGCACGTCGCGTTGATCCGTTTGCGTAACGGACATTCCTAACCTCTGGTCGGCAATGGAAATCCGCAACTCGGCGTCGGCCGCGGCAGGCGGAGCGACGGGTCGCGCAGATGTGAGCGAAATTGCGCGGCAGCCACCAGCCAAGGCGTCCTAGACTGCGGAGACAGGGATTGCTCCGGCGCATGTGCCGGGCAGGGATGAGGAGGAGTATTGGTGATGTTGCGTAAGTCGATGGTTGCGTTGCTTGCGATTGCGGCGGCGGCCTTGCTGGCCGCCGATACCGCGTCGGCGCGCGGCGGATTTGGTGGCGGATACAGAGGTGGTGGCGGCGGCTTCCGTGCGGCCGGGATCGGCATGGGTGGCTATCGCGCCGCTGCGATCGGCGGCGGCTATCGCGTGGCGGCGATGCGCACCGGCACCTTCGCCAACAATGCCTGGCGCACCGGCTTCTATCCGGGCTACCGCCCGTGGCGGCGATTCCCGGTAGCCGCGGCGGCCGTGGTCGGCGCCGGACTTGCCTACGGGGCATACCCTTACGGCTATTACGACGACGGCTATTACAATGCGGGCTATTACGGCAACGGGTACTACCCGCCCTACGATAACGAGGGCAACTACGTCTACAACGCCGGCGGCTATTACGGCGACGGCGGCTGCACCATCATCCAGCGGCGCATTCCGACGCCCTATGGCTGGGTGCTGCGGCCGGTGCAGGTCTGCAACTAACACGCTCGCCTCCGGCGTTTGCGCCGAGGGGGAATGAATATCGTGGCCCCGGTGTTGTCGCATCGGGGCCATCTGCTTTTTGGAGGCCCCGTGGTACGCTGCTTGCACAGCACGAGGGTATGCTGACCATGCTCACAGCCCCGGCCATGACCCTGGTTTTCCTCGGTGTCGTCGTCAGCCTCGGCGCGGCCTTTGTCTGGGCGTTCTGGGAGATCGAACAGGTCTCCAAGGCGCAGCGTCACGGCGACCGCTAGCGATCGCAGCGGCGCTTGCGCCGCCGCGATCGCTTCAGCGGATCGTCAGCCGAGCACGCCGTATTTCCTGAACCAGGCTCTGCAGCTGGTTCCAGGCGTCCTTCGCTGCGTCCTCGCGATAGCTCGCGCGATAGTCGGCATGGAAGCCGTGCGGCGCATCGGGATAGATCTTGAACTCGGCGGTCTTCTTGTTCTCAGCCAGCGCCGCCTTCATCGCCTCGACCTGCGCCACCGGAATGCCGGTGTCGGCGCTGCCATAGAGCCCGAGCACCGGCGCCTTCATGTCCGGCGCGAGCTGCGTCGGGCTCTTCGGCCAGAGCGGATTTGCCGGGTCGACCACCGGGCCATAGAACGCCACGCCCGCCTTCAGCGCAGTGCTGTGGGCGGCGTATTCCCAGACCGTGCGCCCGCCGCGGCAAAAGCCGATGATGCCGAGCTTCGTGGTATCGCCGCCTTGCGCTTTCGCCCAGGCCACGGTGGCGTCGAGATCGCTGAACAGCTCGGCGTCCGGCTTGGCATTGACGATCGGCAAGAGCTGCGGGATGTCGGTGATCTTGGTGAGGTCGGTGCCCTTGCGGAAATAGTAGTCCGGCGCCACCGCGAGCGCGCCGAGCTTGGCGAGCCGCCGCGTCACGTCCTTGATGTATTCGTGCAGGCCGAAAATCTCCATCGCCACCAGCACGACCGGCGGATTGGCCGCATTGGCGGGACGGGCGAAGTAGCCGGGCATCTCGCCGTCGGCGACCTTGATCTTGGCATCGCCCGTGGTGAGGCCATCGGTCGGCGTCTTGATGACCTCGGCGCGCACCGGGCCGGCGGCCAGCGTATAGCCGGCGGTGACGGCGGCCGATGCGGTCATGAAACCGCGGCGGGAGAACGGAGCGACCTTGGTGAGTCCGATGACGTCGGACGTGGTTTGAAGCTGGGTTGTCATGAAAATCCTCCTTGCAAGGGAGGCGCATTCAGCAAGCCCGCCGCGGCAAAGGCAAATCACCTGCCTGCGAGCAGGGGCCGATCAGGAACCCGGCTTGAAGTAGAAGTCGCCCGTCAGCGAGGAGTGATCCCACGGCACCTGCTGCTCGTTGGTGGCGCGGATCACGTCGGCGCGCACCCGCGTCAGCATGGAGCGGACTTCGAGGCCCGGCGTGCGGATGTATTTCAGCATCGCCTGCGTGAACGGGCTGTTCCGCCCGGAGCCGTCGAGCGCGATGGTGTCGGGGCTGGTGGCGAAGGTGATCAGCGTGCCGATGCCGGCATTGAGCTGCGCCAGGCCCTGGCCGACGGCGGTCGAGCGGGAGCCGCCGCCCATCGATCGCGCGAGGTTGCGCGACAGCGGGTTGTCGCGGCAGGCGTCGAGGAAGACGAGGTTGATGCGCTTCTCGGCCTCCATGTCCGCGATGACGGTATTGACCTCGATCGCTTCGGTGCCGAGCGCCGACGGCCGTTCGACCTTGGCATCGACCGGCACCAGATAATTCCGCCCCGAGACCTGCATGCCGTGGCCGGCATAGTAGAACAGCGAGACGCCGGCGCCGGGCAGCGCCGCGCCGAACTCGGCGATCTTGCTCCGCATCGTGGAGCTGTTGAGGTTGTAACCCTCGATCACCTTGAAGCCGAGCTCGCGCAGCGCGCTCGACATTTCCCGCGCGTCGTTGACGGGATTGGCGAGCGAGGGGACGTTGGAGTAGGCGGCGTTGCCGATCACCAGCGCCACGCGTGGGCCCCGCTCGGCGGTTTCGCCGGGACGCGAGGGAATGTTGGCGCGCGGCTCGCTGCGCGGGGCGGGCGTGATGGCCGGCAGCGGTCCGCCGCCGCTCGCGCCGCTGGCGCCTTCCAGCGCCGCCAGCCGTTCGCGCGCCTTGGCGACGGATTCCTTTGACGTCGAGTAGTTGCCGGGCGTGCGGGTCACCGCGGTGGAGAAATCGAACTTGGCCTGGTCGATATCGCCCTTGGCTTCCAGGGCAAGGCCGCGGCTGACATAGGCCGGGCGTCACCGCCGGATCGATCCGGATCGCCTCCGACAGATCCATGATGGCGCGCTCGATGTCGCCGCGCAGCCGCCAGGCGTCGCCGCGGTTGCCGAAGGCGGCCGCAAATTTCGGCTTCAGCTTGATCGCCTCGTCGAAGTCGCGGATGGCGCGGTCATATTCGCCCTGCTGCTTCAGCAGGAAGCCGCGGGAATTGAAGTAGTCGGCATTGCCCGAACCGAGCCGGATCGCCTCGTCGAGATCGGCGATCGCGCGGCCCGTGTCGCCCTTGTCGGCATAGACCTGGCTGCGGCCGTAGATCGAGCCGGCCTCGCGCGGATTGAGCCGGATCGCGTCGTCGAAATCGCGCAGCGCCCGATCGTAGTCGCCCTTCATGCGGTAGGTGTTGCCGCGGTTGCCGTAGAGCACGGGATCGCGCGGCTGCAGGCGGACCGCCTCGTCATAGCCCGAGATCGCCTTGTCGTAGTCCTTCATGCGGAAATAGACGTTGGCGCGGTCGTTGTAGGCGGCGGCGTATTTCGGGTGGATGCTGATCGCTTCGTCGTAGGAGCGGATCGCGGCCTCGTTGTCGCCCTTGTTGTAGAGCGCCATGCCGCGGTTGTGACGGAGCACGGGGTTGTTGGGCTTGGCTGATATCGCCTCGTCGAAATCGCGCACCGCGCGGTCGAACTCGCCCTTGCTGAAATAGGCGATGCCGCGGTTGTTGAAGGCGCCGGCGCGCATCGAGGAATTGCGGCCGCCGGCCTCGTCGATGATGCGGCTGCAGGCCGAAATCCGCGCATCGACGTCGCGGCCGTTGCAGTCGCGCCAGTCCGAGCCGCCGCGCGCCTGCGCCGGTCACGCTGCCGGCCAGAAGCGCCAGCGCGACCGCGGAAGAAAGGAAGAGCGAAGTCAGTTTGCACATCGTAGCCGCCCCAGCCGGATGCAAATGCGATTTTCCAGAGGCTAGCACCCGCTAGAGCATGATCCGGAAAAGTGTGAAGCGGTTTTCCGAAAAGATCATGCTCAAACAAGGAGCCTCGGTTCAATCGGTAACAAGGATGTGGCGGGAGGAACTGTGCGCTGCGTCACATTCGGGGCGGCGGGGCAGGCGCGGGGCACAAAAAACAAGGCCGCCGACGCAGTATGACGTCAACGGCCTTGCCAGCCCCGGATATTGAAATCGGCTTAGAGCCACCAACTGGCGTACGCCATCCGGTAATTGTGCAGCTTGCCCCGGATTTGTGCGGGTCTTTGTGAAGCAGTTCACAAAGGCTGGGGATTCTTTGTCGGGCGCAAAAAAACCGGCCAGGGAGGCCGGTTCGTTGCCAAGGGCAGGCTCGAGACCTAGCCCTGCGACTTGCCGCGCTTGCGGTTGGCGCTGCGAAAAACCTTCTTGCGGCTGGATTTGCGCACCGAAGGGGCGGGGTCGTCGGATGACCGCGCGCTGGCAAAGGACTGCCGCAGGCTGTCGATCGATTCGGTCAGGGTGGTGACCTGCTCCGACAGCTTCTTGGTGTCGGCCTGCTGGGAGGCGAGCAGGCGGCGCACCGACTGCAACTGGTCCTGCACCATCTGGAGCTGGTCGATCGATTCCTGCTGGGTGGCCTCAAGCCCCTTGGTCTTCTCGACCAGTTGCTCGGAGGCCTGGGTGGCGCGGGCCTGCAGCTGGCGGGTGACCACGACGCGGTCGAGCTCCGGCGCATTGCCGGTATAGGCGCGCCAGCCCGCGATCGCGCCGATGCCGATCACGATCGCCAGCAGCGCGGTGGCGCCGATGACGAAGGGCTGTCCGCCGAAGCGGGAAGTGGGGGCAACTGGACTGCCGCTGGGATAAAACCGGGGGGCGAGTTCGGGCATGGGACTCCGGGCCGGAACGACCTGATTTGCAATGTTCCGCGTGCTTAACACAAGCTTAAGCACTCTCAAACCCGTGATTTGCCGGGATTGCGCAAAATTCAGGGCAAAAAGCGCAGCCGAATCAGGCTTTTGCGGCCGCCAAAGGTTAACGCCGCTCCCGCTGCCGGGCCGCGAGGAACCTGATTTTACCGCGTGGCCCCTACAGGCTGTCCGGCAAAGCCGGTACTGTTCCCGTCGTTGCAGTGGTGGGAGACGGGCATGGGGCGCGGTTCTGCAAAGGGCAGCCCGCCGAAAAAGAAGCCGGGCAAAAAGGCCTCTGCCAAGCGTCGTGCCGCGCCAAAGCGCGTGGCGAAAACCGTGCGCTCGTCCGCAAAGCCCGACGCGAAGAAGCTCGCGGGCGAGTTGAAGGCCGCGCAGGCGCGGCTGGCCGCGACGTCCGAAATCCTGCGCGTCATCAGTCAATCACCGGCCGACGCACAGCCGGTGTTCGAAACCATCGTGATGACGGCTGCGCGGCTGCTGCGCAGCGACAGCGCGTTCATCATGCGTTGCGATGGCCTGACCTATTCGCATGTCGCCGCGGCGACGCGCTACGGGCTCCGCCCTGTGATCAACCCTGCGCCGAGAACGGTCGACCCGGATGCCGATTTCCCTTCTCGCGCCATCGCCACCGGCAAGGATCTCTATCTGCCGGACTGGTCGGCAATCGATCTGCCGGCGTTCGAGCGCATGCGTCCACGAGAAGCGTGACCTGCATTCGGCGCTGTACCTTCCGATGCTGCGTGACGGGAAGTGCATCGGCCTGCTCGGCCTCGGCAGCAGGAAAGTGGACATATCTTTGCCCCGACGCGACATTGCGCTTGCCGAATTCCTTCCGCGACCAGGCGCTGGTCGCGATCGAAAACGCGCGGCTGTTCAACGAGACCAAGGAAGTCGCTGCAACAGCAGACGGCGACCGCCGACGTGCTCAAGGTCATCAGCCGGTCAGCCTTCGATCTGCAGAAGGTGCTCGACACGCTGGTAGAGTTGGCCGTTCGGCTCTGCGAGGCGGACATCGGGCACATCGTTCGTCCGGATGAAGCGGGCAATTTTTACTTCCAGGCGCACTACGGCTTTACGAAGGATCTCGAAGCAAGGAGTTGGAGCCGGATACCGTTCAAGGCGGGGCGCGATACCATCACCGGTCGTGCGCTGCTCGAGGGCACAACAGTCCAGATTCTCGATGCGCGAAATGATCCGGAATACAAGCTGACCAGGGCACTGAAACTCGGCGGCTATCGAAGCATGATTGGCACGCCGCTGCTGCGCGAGGGGACTCCGATCGGCGCTTTCGGCCTCTCGCGACTGTCGGTGCGTCCTTTCACCGAAAAACAGATGGCGCTGCTCACGACGTTCGCCGATCAGGCGGTGATCGCGATCGAGAACACGCGGCTCATCAACGAGACCCGGGAGGCGCTGGAGCGGCAGACCGCGACATCGGACATTCTGCGGGTGATTGCGTCCTCGCCCTCGGACGTGCAGCCGGTGTTCGACGCCATCGCCGAGAGCGCCAAGCGGCTGCTCGGAAGCTACACCGCCGTGGTCACGCGCGTCATCGACGGGGTCGTCCATTTGGCGGCGAGCACGGCAGAAGACGAAGCGACCGCGCATGCCGTGCACGGCACGCTACCGTATTCGCTTTCGTCGGACCGCATTCACGCGAGGGTGGCGCGGACCGGACAGGTTGTTTCAACCTCGGACATCGAGCGCGCTCGGATGTCCCGAGAACGTCAAGGAATTCGCCCGGACCGTCGGCTGGCGCAGCATCTGGTGGTGCCGATGCTGCGCAACGGCGTTGCGATCGGCACCATCGGCATCACCCGCCGCGAAACCGGCGCGTTCGACGACAAGACGGTCGATCTCCTGAAGACATTCGCCGACCAGGCCGTGATCGCCATCGAGAACGCGCGGCTGTTCAACGAAACCCAGGAATTGCTGGCGCGTCAGACCGCGATGGCGCAAGTCCTGGAAGTGATCAACAGTTCGCCCGGCGATCTGAAGCCGGTGTTCGACGCCATTCTCGAACAAGGCGACGCGGCTTTGCGGGGCCGGCTTCGGTGTCCTTTCTGTCTACAATTGGGCGACGACATGCATCAGGTCGTCGCCATGTTGGGCGCACCGCCGGGATTTGCCGATATGTTCAAGGCATCCAATCGAATTGGGCCCGGAACCGGCGTGGGTCGCCTTGTGCGCGGCGAGAGCTATGTTCATATCCCCGACGCCGCTGACGACGAGGCCTATCGGAGCGGTCATCCCGTCCGTCGCGCGCTCGTCGACATCGCCGGCGCCCGCACCTACCTGGCGGTACCGATCCGCCGCGACGACGTCATGTTGGGGTCGTTCACGATCTATCGCCGCGAGGTTCGGCTTTTTTCCCCGGAGATGATCGCGCTGGTGCAGAGTTTTGCGGCGCAGGCGGCCATCGCGATCGACAACGCGCGACTGTTCAACGAGACAAAGGAAGCGTTGGAGCAGCAGACGGCCACTTCGGAAGTGCTGGAGGTCATCAGTTCGTCGCCGGGCGAGCTTGAGCCGGTTTTCGCCAAGATGCTGGAGAACGCCGTCCATGTATGCGGGGCGAGCTTCGGCACCATGAATTTCTGGGACGGCGAGAAATTCGAGATCGTCGCCGACTACAACATTCCGCCGGACTTCGCTGCCTACCGGCAGAGCACGGCGCTTCGTCCCTATCCCGGCACGGTGCTCGCCACAGTCGTCAAGACCCTTCGGGCCGCGCAGGTGCGCGATATGAGGGAAAGTCCGGCCTATCTGGCTGGCGTGCCCATGGCCGTGAACATGGCCGACATTGGGGGTGCGCGGACGCTGATGAGCGTGCCCATGTTGAAGGAGGGCGAGCTCGTCGGCGTGATCACGATCTTCCGCAAGGAGGTTCGCGACCTTTACCGACAAGCAGGTCGCGCTGGTCGAAAACTTCACCAAGCAGGCCGTCATCGCCATCGAGAACACGCGGCTGCTGCGCGAACTGCGCGAGCGCACCAGCGATCTCAGCGAATCCCTGCAGCAGCAGACCGCCACCGCCGACGTGCTCAAGGTGATCAGCCGCTCGGCGTTCGATCTGCAGGCGGTGCTGGATACGCTGGTCGAATCAGCCGCGCGGCTGTGCGAGGCGGAGGAAGGAATCATCCTCCAGCCGAAGGGCGACGGCTACGGCTTCGACTGCAAGCTGGGGGCTGGCGCTCGGCAAGAAGGAGTTCCTGCAGAGCATTACGTTTCGGTCACGGAGACGGCCGCCTGACCGGCCGCGTGTTCACCGGGGCCAGGCGTTCACATTCCATGACGTGCTGAAGGAGCCAGGCTTCAACCGCCGGGGAGATCCCGACCCGGCCGCGCACCAGACTGGGCGTGCCTCTGCTGCGCGACGGCACGCCTGGGTGTGTTCGTGCTGACGCGAAGGCAAGTCCGCCCTTTCACCGACCGGCAGATCGAGTTGGTCCAGACCTTCGCCGACCAGGCCGTGATCGCGATCGAGAACGCGCGGCTGTTCAACGAGACGAAGGAAGCGCTGGAGCGGCAGACCGCGACGGCCGACATTCTCAAGGTGATCGCCAGTTCGCCCGACGACGTGCAGCCGGTGTTCGAGGCGATCGCAGAGCGCGCCAACATGCTCATCGACGGCTATGCAACCACGGTGCTTCGTATGGCAGGCGATGTGATGGAACTTGCCGCGTTCACCCCCGTCAGCCGAGAGGCGGATGAAGTGCTTGTGGCGTCATTCCCCTTGCCGATCTCGGGCAACCCGCATTACGAAAGGCTTCGCCGCGGCGAAATCGCGGAGGCCGCCGACACCGATTTGGCCCACGACCCGCTCAAGAAAATTGCGCGAGCGCGTGGTTTTCGCAGCAGGCTGGCGGTGCCGCTCAAGAGCGACAGCGGCGTCATCGGCGCGATCAGCGTCACGCGCGTCGAGCCCGGCCCGTTTGCCGCACCATCACGTGCAATTGCTGCAGACCTTTGCCGACCAGGCCGTGATCGCGATCCAGAACGTGCGGCTGTTCAACGAGACCAAGGAGGCGCTGGAGCAGCAGACCGCGACGTCGGAAGTGTTGGAGATCATCAGCTCGTCTCCCGGCGAGCTCGACCCGGTGTTCCAGAAGATGCTCGAGAACGCCTGCCGCGTCTGCGGGGCCAATTTCGGCACCATGAACCTGTGGACCGGCGAGGAATTCATCAACGTCTGCCCGCCACAATACCCCACCGGCGTTTGCCGCGTTCCGGCAGCAGACGCCGATCCGGCCGCATCCGGACACGCCGATGGCCAAGGTGGTCCGTACGCATCGGCGTCGTCCATGAGCATGATTTAGGAGCGAACCCCGCCTATCTTGCCGGCGTTCCCAACGTCGTTGCGATCGTCAATATTGCCGGTGCCCGCACGCATCCTTGTTGTGCCGATGCTGAAGGAAGACGAGTTGATCGGCACGATCACGATCTTCCGCCAGGAGGTCCGTCCCTTCACCGACAAGCAGATCGCGCTGGTCGAGAACTTCACCAAGCAGGCGGTGATCGCGATCGAGAACACGCGGCTGCTTCGCGAGCTGCGCGAACGAACCGACGATTTGTCGGAATCCCTGCAGCAGCAGACCGCCACCGCCGACGTGCTCAAGGTGATCAGCCGTTCGGCGTTCGACCTCGACACTGTGCTCACAACGTTGACCCAATCGGCGGTCAGCCTCTGTCGCGCCGCACGGGGCGCCGTCTTGCTCAGGGACGGGGACGTCCTGCGCGTTCGTGCCAATGCGGGCAATGCGCCGGAATTCATCGCACTTCCTCGATGCCAATCCGATCGCTCCGTCCCGGAAAACAATTACCGGGCGGACGTTTCTCTCCGGCGAAATCACCCACTTGCCTGACGTGCAGGCCGATCCCGATTACGAATTCGGCCCGGCGCCCGAGATCGGCCAGTTCCGGGCCGGGCTTGGCGTGCCCCTGCTGCGTCAAGGCCGGGTCGAAGGCGTGTTCTCGCTATCGAGGCCCGAACCGGGCGGCTTCACGGAGCGCGAGATCGAGTTGACCCGGACTTTTGCCGACCAGGCCGTGATCGCGATCGAGAATGTGCGGCTGTTCAACGAGGTGCAGACGCGCACCAGGGAGCTTGCCGCTTCGCTGGACGATCTCCGCGCCGCGCAGGATCGCCTGGTGCAGACCGAAAAGCTCGCCTCGCTCGGCCAGCTCACCGCCGGCATCGCCCACGAGATCAAGAACCCGCTCAACTTCGTCAACAATTTCTCGGCGCTGTCGGCGGAGCTGACCGACGAGCTGAACGACACGCTGAAGGCCGGCCGCGCTGACCGACAAGATGCGGCGACGAGGTCGACGAGCTGACGAAGCTGCTGCAAGGACAATCTCGAAAAGGTCGTGCAGCACGGCAAGCGCGCCAACTCCATCGTCAAGAACATGCTGCTGCATTCGCGCGAGGGGATCGGGCGAGCAGCGCTCCGCCGACATCAACGCGCTGGTGGAGGAGAGCCTCAACCTGGCCTATCACGGCGCGCGCGCCGAGAAAGCCGGCTTCAACGTCACGCTGGCAGCGCGATTTCGACGCCGAGCGCCGGCTCAGTCGAGCTGTTTCCGCAGGAGATCACCCGCGCGCTGCTCAACCTGATCTCGAACGGCTTCTATGCCGCGACCAGGCGCAAGACCGAGAACGGCGAGGCAGGAGTTCGAGCCGACGCTGCTCGGCCACGACGAAAAATCTCGGCAGCCGCGTCGAAATCCGCATCCGCGACAACGGCACCGGCATTCCGCCCGAGGTGAAGGAGAAGATGTTCAACCCGTTCTTCACCACCAAGCCGGCCGGCGAGGGGACGGGGCTCGGGCTGTCGATGACCCACGACATCGTCGTCAAGCAGCACGGCGGCCGTATCGATGTCGCGACCGAGCCCGGGCAGTTCACCGAGTTCACCATCGTGCTGCCGCGCAGCGGCCATTCGCTGAAGGCAAGATAGGGCGGCGGTCTAGCTCAGCCACTCGCGGACGAACTCGGCTGCCCCGGCAAGCGCAAGCCGGCCATCCTCGAGCGCGGCGTTCCACACCGGCCAGGCGTGGATCATGTGCGGCCAGATTTCCAGGCGCACTGCGACGTCGGCAATGCCGGCGGCTTCCGCGAGCCGCGTCGCGTCCGCGATCAGGGTCTCGGCCGAGCCGACCTGGATCAGCATCGGCGGAAAGCCGCGCAGATCGCAGAACAGCGGCGAGATCAGCGGATCGCGCCGGTCGATCGGCGGCGGCGCATAGGCATCCGCGAGTTCTTCGAGGTAGGCCTTGTGGATCAGCGGATCGACCGCGTCCTTGGTGACCAGTGTCGCGCCGGACATCGTCAGGTCGGTCCACGGCGAGACCAGCCAGGCGCAGCCGGGCAGCGGCTTGCCTTCGCCGCGCGCAGGCGGTTGATCAGCGACAGCGAGAGATTGCCGCCGGCGCTGTCGCCGCCGACCACGATGTGGCCGGCCGCAATGCCCTGCCGGCGCAGGAAGCGCCACGCGGCAAGCGCATCCTCATGCTGGGCGGGAAAGGGATGTTCCGGCGCGCGGCGATAGTCGATCGCAAGCGTCCGCACCCCCATCGCGCGTCCGGCTTCCGTCACCATGCGACGATGGCTCACGATCGAGCCCGAGCAATAGCCGCCGCCGTGAAAGAACAGCAGCACCTTCGATGGATCACTGCCCGGCGCCAGCGACCATTCCCCGCGCACCCCGTCGCAATCGACGGCTTCGCAGGCGATGTCGGCCGCCACCGGCCAGGCCGAGCCGACCTCGTCCAGCCGTTCGCGGCGCTCGAGCCATCCGACCGGCCGCGGTTTTGACGTCAGCAGCTTGCGGATGGCGTCGATCTCGCTTTCGGCCATGCCGGTCCTCAGCTCAGCAGTCCGCGATAGACGCCGGGCTCGGAGCCCTCGATCGGCACCGCGCCGACCGCCTTGGCATAGAACTCGGCCGGCCCGACGCCGCCGATGATGGCGTAGCCAAAACCCTGGCTCTTCATGGCCTCGAGGCAGTGGAACAGCAGCGCCTTGCCGATGCCGTGCTTGCGCTCGTTCGCCTCGACGCCGGTGGGCCCGAAGAAGTTGGGGCAGGTCACATCATGACAGGCGAAGCCGACAATGGCCTTTTGCCTGACGGCGATGAAGCAGGAGATTGGCTGGCGGGCAAACGCGACGTCGACTTCACTGGCCCAATGATCGCTGAATTTTTCGCGGACCCAGGCAACCACCTTGTGCTTTTCCGGCGCCAGCGCCCGCCGCGTCGTGATCCCGCCTGCAGCGACGCGCTCATACAGGTCGCGAGAGTTCCGGCAGCGCATAGAGCTTGACCAGCATGTCCATCGGCGGCGGTATCCTTTCCAAGCATTCGGCTTCTTGTATTATCACGCCTGGATGTGCGCGCGTAAATCCATCCGGCCGGCGCGGGCCGTTCGGAGGCCCGCATCGCGCAGGCGCAATGAAGGATTTTGACGGGAATGTCGCGGCAGGGGAAGCTGAGGAAGGTCTTGTCCAGGACCGCGTACGGGCTCGGCTTCGCGCTGCTCATGGCAATCGGGCTGGAGCTGATGTTCCGCGCCGTGGCCTTCGATCCCTTCTACTATTGGGAGTACCGTTTCCAGTACATCTCGCCGAATTCGCTCGAGAACCGCAGCGAAGGCGTCTGGACCTACCGGCCCAACGCGGCTATTCGCGAGGTCTCCGTCTATGGCCTGCCGCAGCTCATCTCCACGCAGCCGAAGCTCGACGATCGAATTCGACTGCCCGATGCGATCGAACAATCTCGGGCTGTTGCAGGACGACGACATCGCGCCGGGAACGGCGGTGACGCTCGTGCTCGGCGACAGTTTTACCTCGGGTCAGGGCGGTTGCCCCTGGTTTCCCAGGCTGCAGGCGCGGCGGCCGCAGGACCGCTTGCTCAATGCGGGATTGTTCGGCACCGGCGTCGACCAGTGGTGGCGCCTGCTCGAATATCTGAGGAAACAGGGCGTGGTGGTCGAGCGCGTGCTGATGATCTCGATCAGCAATGATTTCAAGCGGCGGATATGGAACTGGACACCGGTGGATCTCGATTGCATCGACCGCAATGTTTGCGCCGTCGAGTGGCGCTACTCCTGGCAGGGAGTCCGCACCGAGGAGACGGCGGATGAACTGCTGGCGCGCACGCGCGAGCGCTATGCACGGCGGTTTTCCAAGTACAACGCCGTCAGCATGTGGTTCTTCTCGCTGCTGAACCACTCGCTGTTCCTGAAATTTCTTCACATCTCCGTCGAGAATGTCGCCAACCTCGTGAAGTCGGTGGGAGTGCTGCCGCAGGCCGAGAGTTCGCTCGACAAGTTCAGGACATCAGGCGTTCCCGTCAAGGTGTCTGATGGTCACGCAGCGCAATGAGACCGGCCTGTTGGGCAACGAAGGGGATGCATCGGCGGCGGTTGCGTCACTCACGGCGCACGGTTTGCCGTACGAGTGGTGCCGCCTCGACCATGGCGACTACCTGCAAATCGACGGTCATCCGACCGCGGCAGGCTACGACAAGCTGATGGCGTGCGCGGACCGGGCGCTCAATACGAAATGAGCCGGCCGGACCTATGCGACCTCGCGGAGAGGACGATCGACCGGAGAATTTGCCTCGCGTGAGGAAGGTGAGGCCGCCAGCAGATCGCACCAGCGCCGCGGATGATCATGAGGCGCGAGCAATCCGATCCAGATCAGCACCATCCATCCCGGATAGAGCCACGCGCCGGCCCGCGTTCCGTTGCCCCAGCTGAACTGCACCATGAATGCCAGCGTGATCCAGATCCAGCCGCGCCAGTCCGCGAAATTTCGCTGCAGGTAGATCATCGCGAGCGCCGCAATGCCGGGCGCAACGATGATGAACGAGACGTTCTCCTGCCGCGGATTGAACAGCCCGATGTAACAGGTGGCGAGGATCAGCAGCGCAAACGCCGTGGCGCGCGCCACGCCCGATCGCCGCGATGCGCCACGCCAGCACCAGGACGCCGATGGCCGCGCCGACCCTGATCGCCAGACGGGCGTTCGAACCGAGATCCAGCCCGATCGCCCGCAGCAGCGTCGAGATCTCCGTCTGCGCATACCAATGACCCGGTACCGCGTTGGTGATCGTCGCAAGCTGACCGGCATATTCGCGATACTGCGCCAGCAAATAATTCCAGTCCTGAAATCCGAAGGGAATGAGCAGCAGCGCGGCGAACCCGATGATGAATGGCACTCTGGTTTGCGGCACCGTCACGAAAGCGAGCATCGCCATCACGATCGCAAGCGGCTTGACGGCGCTTGCGAATACCAGCCACGCCGCCAGCACGCGCCATCGTCCCGACATTCCGGCAACGGCGGCGCAGATCATGGCCGCGGTCATCGGCGTCTGCATCTGGAACAGCAGCACCGAATTGGTCGCGGCCACCACGCTGGCAAACAGGATCGAGCCCGCCGCGGCCGCCGGATGGTCGGGCGTAACGGCCTCGGCGAGCCGGTAGATGCTCCAGGCAAGGAAGCCGATCGACAGCAGGCCGAAGATCGCGCCGGCCACGGGGACGCTGACCCAGCCGAGCGGCGTGCCGATCACCAGCATGACCGGCAGATAGTGAAAACCGTGCAGGCCGTTCATGACGTAGAGCGGCTTGCCCGCCCAGAAATTGTCGATGAAGACGAGGTATTCGCACAAGCGCGACGTCGGTCTTTCCGCTCGCAACCCAGTTGATGGCGAAGATGAGACCGCCCGTGACCGAAGCGAGCCAGATGGTCCAGTTGGCGAAGGTCAGGTAGGTGCGAGACCGCGCGTTGAGGTCCCAGACTTCCTGCCCCTGCGAATTGACGGATTTCTCCGCGAGCGCCGTCAGATGGTGAAGCAAATTGGCCGTTCCTCAGCGGAGGCCTTTGCAGGTGGTCGAAACGCTTGCATGAGCGGGCAGCGGGAATGGTTTTTGTGATCGTTGATCGCCAGTCATGAATTGATCAGAACAACTGCAAAGGAAATATTGAAGGTACTTCGGGATCGACCCTAGCCGTGCGCTTTGCGGCCGACAAGTTCCTTGCCTGGCGGAACCGGAACCGTTCGCAAGCCGGGTTTCTTGCGCCCAAAAAAGTTGCGGCCAGGCTTTGGGGGAAGCCTGGCCGCGCGCGAACCGGTCTGGGACGGGGAGGGGTGGGGATGTGACCGGGTCGCGTGTCCTGTAAATTCCTTTCTAGTTCAGCGGTCGCGGGCGCTGGCGGTCGAGACCGCCGGGCGTCCATCGCCGAGCGAGACCCAGACATTGGGATCGCTCTGCGACTGGCGCTTGACGAAGCGGTAGCCGGTCTCGGTCCAGGGCAGGACGCTTTCGTTCTGGTTGTCGAGCACGAACTCGCCCTTGTCGGACTTCACCGTCAGCACCGCGTGGCCTTCGCCTTTCTTGTCGCGCACGACGGTGATCAGGAGGGCCTCGCGCGGCCATCCGGCATCGATCAGCATCTTGCGCTTCAACAGCACGTAATCTTCGCAGTCGCCGTAGCCGTCCGTCGGCAGCGACCACTTCTCGATCACGCCCCAATGATCCATGTCGGTCAGGGGCTTGATCGTTTCATTGACCCATTTGTTGACGCGCACGAGATCGCGCCAAGCCGTCTGCGACATCACGATGTCGCGTGGTTGCGTCGCGCCGCCGCGGCATTCGCCGGCGTTCTCGGCGCAGAATTCGACCCAGCCGATCGGCGAACGCGTGGTGTCGCCGAGGCTCGCATAAACAGCGTCGCCGGCTTTCGCCGAAACGCTCATCCCCAAAAGGATGGCAAGTACAGCCAGCCCTTTCCCCTGTCCCTTGAACAACATTGCAGCCCCCGTTTTTTTTCTTGGGACCACATCTCGCACAAAGGATTTTCGCCGCCGCTAAGTCGGCCACGGTGATTTGAAGCGAATACGAGTAAAAGCTGGCGCGAACTTGAATCGAATTCGACTCAAATTTTAGACAACTGCAATTGATTCAAATTTTATGCATTAACCGGCGAAGCGCTGCATCGCTTGCGGAAATCCGCAGCGAACAACGCCGCGTTAACCGCACGTGCGCGGAACCGGAAATGGAAAAGGCGGTATCCGGGAGCGGATACCGCCTGAAATGCCCAAAAATAGCGGGTTTCGGAGCGCGGAGCCGTTTACCGCATGGTAACGCTCTCTTCGAGCGACTCCGGATCCTGCGCATGGATGAACTCCAGCGCAAAGCCTTCCTCGAGATAGCGCACCACCCGCGCCGGCACGCAGCCGAGGCGCACCATGCTCTTCAGCGGCGGCCGCGTTTCGGCCGCGACCGCCGATCCCGACAGCGACAGGTCCATGATGCGGCAGCTCGTGCGCTGGCCGTCTTCGGTGGTCAGGATGGCGATCGGGTTGCGCGGCACGATGCGGTCGTGGCGGCGGTCTTCCGGCAAATTGAGGATGTCGCGGTTGGCGAGCCAGGTCAGCTGGGCGGCGAGCTTGTCGCGCTTGCGGGCCGTCGCGCTCACCGTCATGGCAAAGCCGTTGTCGATGATGCGGGTGATTTTGCCCTCGACCCGGCCGATATGGTCGAGATAGGCGATCACGCGGTCGCCGACATTGCCGATGCCGGGCGCCAGCAGGGCCAGGCCCCCCGGCGACATATTAATGATCTGGCAAGGAAATTCCCGCCGGTCGGGCAGCATGTAGCGGCCGAGCAGGTGCACCTTCACCCGCTGGAAGCGTCGCCGCTCCTCGGTTGCCGGAAGTGATTTCTTTTGCGCAAACGACATCGTGGCCACCAGACGCCGGATTTCGGCGCCATGCCGACCCTAAGGCCGACAGGGTTAACGAGACGTTAGCGAGGTTGAATCAGGGGCTGACTGCCCGCGCCCGCGCCGGGGAGTGTGACAATCCGGTTGAAGGCCAGCAGCAGGGGCAGGCAGAGCAGCGCGGCGACCGCGCCGAAGTCGAAGGCCGCCGCCGCCGTGCCGTACCATTTGGCGCAGGCGCCACCGATGGCGGGGCCAAGCATCATGACGGCATAGTAGACGGTGTAGAAAGTCCCCATGCCGATCGCGCGCGTCGCCGGCGCCAGCGCGGAAGCCGGCAAGCTCATGATCGGACCAGCCGGCAAGCCGCCAACAAGGCCGAGCGCGATGACGAGCGCAATGAGGGCATCGCTGCGCGGCAGCGCCAGCATCAGGCCTGCGACCACC
The DNA here is from genome assembly GCA_963726865.1 of uncultured Alphaproteobacteria bacterium. Taxonomy (GTDB): domain Bacteria; phylum Pseudomonadota; class Alphaproteobacteria; order Rhizobiales; family Xanthobacteraceae; genus Bradyrhizobium. Next base: position 1,098,482 of record CAVSEE010000028.1, read on the forward strand.
AGGAATCCCGCGGTCATGATCGAATGCGGCCGCTTGAAGCGATCCGCAAGGAAACCGCCGGCGGGTACGCTGACGACCGAAAGCCACAGCACGATGCTGATGGCGGAGCCTGCTGCGGTGATCGACCAGCCGCGCTCGGTCAGCAGGGTTGGGCCGAAGCTGAAGATGATGGCAAAGCCGGTATTGAACAGGCCCCAGATCAGCCCCGCCGCGATCACCGCAAGAATGGTGCGCCCATCCGGCCGCGTTGCGGCGATCGGTGACGCTGCAACGCCTGGCGCTGCCCGATAGCCGGCAAGGAGAAGAAGGATGCCGACGGCGATCAGGGCAGACACGGAAAGATAGACCGCCGCCACGCCATGCGTGATGCCGATCGCCGGCAGGATCAGCAGAGAAATCGCGATGCCCGCCGGCCAGGAGTTGACGAAGATCGCCATCGCTGTCGCGATCTCCCTGCCGGCAAACCAGTCGGTGACCATCTTGGTCATCAGGACGTTGAGCAACACGCCGCCGCTGCCCGCGACCAGGCGCCCCGCGATCTGCCATCCCCACTCTTCGGAAGCGACCATTGCAAGCTCACCGATCAGCATCAGCGCAAGCGCAAAGGCGACCGTGGCCTTGTCGCCGAATTTCTGGCCAATCGCCCCGCCCGGCAGCCCAAGCGCGATGCCGGGCGTAAAATAGAGCCCGATCAGGATGCCGATATCAGCAAGGCTGACGCCGAATTTGTCACCGAGCAGCGGCGCCACCGCCGCAACGCTCTGGAACTGAAACGCCATCGTCAGGCGCACGGTGAACAGGACGGCCAGAATGCCCCAGCGATTGCGCAATCCACACCTTCAATAATTCGAAGACCTATGACGCGAGCAATACCCTGCGTGCTATCCCTGTCAATCACGCTCGCGTTGCAGATTGGCACCGCCGCGCGCTTCCCGTAAGTTGCCATCGTGATGAAGGCGAACCCCACGAGCATATGGCGGGAGCAGGCAACATGAAGGTGACGCGCCGCCGCTTGCTGCAACTGGCCGGCTCTGCCGCCATGCTGCCGGCCGTGCCGCGCGCGGCTTCCGCGCTGGATTACCCGACGCGGCCGGTGCGCATCATCGCGGGATTTGCCGCGGGCGGCGGCGTCGACATCACGGCGCGGCTTATCGGACAGTGGTTCACCGACCGGCTCGGGCAATCCTTTATCACCGAGAACCGCCCCGGCGCCGGCGGAAATATCGGCACCGAGGCGGTGGTGAACGCTGCCGCCGACGGCTACACGCTGCTGCTCGCCGCCGTGCCCAACGCCGTCAACGCCGCGCTGTATCCAAAACTCAATTTCAACTTCATCCGCGACATTGCGCCGGTCGGCGGCATCATCCGCGTGCCCATGATCATCATGGTGCATCCATCGCTGCCGGTAAGCACCGTCCCCGAGCTGATCGCCTACGCCAAAGCCAATCCCGGCAAGATCACCATGGCTTCCGCCGGCAACGGCAGCGCGCCGCACATGGCGGGCGAACTGTTCAAGATGATGGCCGGCGTCGACATGCTGCACGTGCCGTATCGCGGGCAGGGGCCGGCGATGACGGATTTGCTGTCCGGCCAGGTGCACCTCCTGTTCGCCACCGCGCCCGGCACCATCGACTATGTCAGGACCGGCAAGCTGCGCGCGCTGGCGGTGACATCGGCGACGCGCGCGGAAGTGGCGCCGGAGCTGCCGCCGATCGCCGATTTCGTGCCGGGCTACGACACCAGCCAGTGGTACGGCCTGTGCGCGCCGAAGGCCGTGCCCGAGGCCGTTGTCGCCACGCTCAACAAGGAGATCAACGCCGCGATTTCAGATCCCGCGCTGAAGAAGCGGCTGGAAGCGCTCGGCGGCGAGCCGCTGCCGGGCACGCCCGCGAGATTTCGGAAAACTGATCGCGGAAGAAACCGAGAAGTGGGCCAAGGTTGTCGCCGCGGCCGGGCTGAAGCCGGAGTAGCTTCACCCTTCCCGCGTCACTGCCGTCAAATTCATCGTCAGCAGCACATCGGGCTTGGGCAGGTCGCGCACCGCAATGGCTGTGCGCGCCGGGCGGTGCTCGCCCATCATCTCGACATAGGCCGCGTTCATGGCGTCAAAGTCCTTCATGTCGCGCAGGAAGACGTTGACGTGGACGACATGATTGAGGTCGGAGCCGACCGCCTCCAGCATGGTCTTGAACGACTGCAGGATGCGCAGCGTCTGCGACCGGATATCGGGGCCGGCCATCTGCCCGGTGGCGGGGTCGAAGCCCGCGGTTCCGCCAATGGTGATGTGGCTGCCCACCTTGGCGATGTGGCTGTAGGGCCCGATCGGCTTTGGCGTATTCGGCGGGGTGAGGGTTTCCACGCGGGTCTTCATCGGCGGCCCCATTTTGGTTGTGTCATTTGCCTGCCTATGGCGGCGTCCGGCCCCTGTCAAACCTGCGGCAAACCCGCCCGTCATACGCTTTTCACGATGCTCAATACCGCGCCTGCATGGGAAGCATGCCATTGCACCGTTTGCGGGGACTGTCCCAACCCCTTTGCACCGTGTAGGCTTAGAACCAATCAAAACAAGGAGTTCGACCGGGCATGACCGGGAACGGATCATGCCCGAACACTACCGGGAGGCGTTTTAACTGACTATGGCTGACATAAAATACCTTGCACCGCGTACGCTTGATGAAGCGATCGGGGCATTTGCGGCCGCAGGCAGTGCGGCGCGCATTCTTGCAGGTGGCACCGATCTTCTGGTGCAAATGCGTTCCGGCACGGTCAGGCCGGGCGTGATCGTCGACATCAAGAAGATCGCCGCGATGACCGCGATCGAGGAGACCGCCGATGGCGGCTTCCTGATCGGCGCCGCGGCGTCGGGCATGGCGCTGGCAGAGCATCCGCGCTTCGGCAAGGTCTGGCCCGGCGTGCTTGAAGGCATCAACCTGATCGGCTCCAAGCAGGTACAGGGCCGCGCGTCGGCCGGCGGTAATCTCATGAACGGCTCGCCCGCCGGCGACAGCGTGCCCGCGATGATCGCCGCCGGCGCCATCGTCACCGTGCAGGGCCCGAACGGCCGCCGCGAGATGAAGGTGGAAGAGGTGCCGGCCAGTCCCGGCCGCACCAACCTCAAGCCCGGCGAAATCCTCATCAACTTCAAGCTGCCGCCGCGCCCGCCCGGTTCGAGCGACGCTTACTTGCGCATGATCCCGCGCACCGAGATGGACATCGCTGTCGTTGGGCTGGGCGTCAGCCTCACCATCAAGGACGGCGTCTGCACCGCCGCCCGCGTCGGTCTCGGCGCGGTCGCGCCGACTGCGCTGCTGGTCGAGGCAGCCGGCAAAGCGCTGGTCGGCTCGAAGCTCGATGACGCGGCCCTGGAAAAAGCCGCCGAAGCCTGCCGCGCCGCCTGCCGTCCGATCGACGACAAGCGCGGCACCATCGCCTACCGCATCAAGACCGCGGGCGTGCTGCTCAAGCGCACGACCGCCATCGCCGCGAAACGCGCGACAGGGAAATAAAGTTCATGGCAAAAGTTCACGTCACCACCACCATCAACGGCGAGCCGATGGAATATCTGTGCGAGCCGAACGACACCATGCTCGACGCGCTGCGCGGGCCGCTGGGCCTGACCGGCTCCAAGGAAGGCTGCGCGTCCGGCGACTGCGGCGCCTGCAGCATCACCGTCGACGATCGCCTGATCTGCTCCTGCCTGATGCTCGCGGTCGAAGCCGAGGGCCATCAGCTGCGGACCATCGAGGGCCTCGCCGACGGCGAGAAGCTGCATCCGCTGCAGCAGAAATTCCTCGAGCAGGCCGCGCTCCAGTGCGGCATCTGCACCTCAGGCATGCTGGTCGCTTCGGATGCGCTGCTGCGCAAGAATTCGAACCCGACCGAAGAGGAAGTCCGCTTCTGGCTCGCCGGCAATCTGTGCCGGTGCACCGGTTATGACAAGATCGTTCGCGCGGTGATGGAAACCGCCGCCGAAATGCGCGCCGGAAATTAAGGAGGCAGCCCAATGAACATCGTCCTCGACAACAAGTGGATCGGCCAGCGCACCATTCGTCCTGACGGCATGGACAAGGTGACCGGCCGCGCGCAGTTCGCCGCCGACACCGCGATGCCCGGCATGATCTGGGGCAAGGTGTTGCGCAGCCCGCATCCGCACGCGCGCATCAAGTCGATCAATACCAAGAAGGCGGAAGCGCTGCCCGGCGTCAAAGCCGTCGTCACCGCCAAGGACATCGTCGATTTCACGATCGAGAAGGGCGCCGTGATGCTCGGCATCCAGGACATGCGCTGGATGTGCCGCAACGTGATGGCGCGCGACAAGGCGCTGTTCCCCGGACACCCGTCGCGGCCGTCGCCGCCACCACCGAGGAGATCGCCGCGGAAGCCTGCAATCTGATCGAGGTCGACTACGAGGTGCTGCCCTGGTCGATCGAGATCGAGGACGCCATCAAGCCGGATGCGCCGATCCTGCACGAGTTCAACAAGTTCGAGGGCAAGCCGTCGAACATCGCCGGCCGCCTCGAGCACAAGAAGGGCGACATCGCCGACGGCTTCAAGAAGGCCGATGTCGTCATCGAGCGCAGTTTCACCACGCGCCCGGTGCACCAGGGCTATATCGAGCCGCATGCCTGCCTGATCTCGGTTGCGCCCGACGGCAAGACCACGATCTGGAGCTCCAGCCAGGGCCAGTTCATGGTCCGCGCCATGACGTCGATGCTGACAGGCATCCCGCAGAGCGACATCCGCGCCATCCCCGCCGAGATCGGCGGCGGCTTTGGCGGCAAGACCATCGTCTATCTCGAGCCGCTCGCGACCATGCTGGCGAAGAAGTCCGGCCGTCCCGTGAAGATGGTGATGACGCGCGAGGAAGTGATGCGCGCAACCGGTCCCACGTCAGGCTCGATGAGCACGGTGAAGATCGGCGCGACCAAGGACGGCAAGATCATAGCCGCCCACGGCACGTTCTATCTGCAGGCCGGCGCCTTCCCGGGCTCGCCGATCCGCGGCGCGGTCGGGCTGCAGCTTCACGCCCTACGACATCCCGAACCTTCTCTCCGAAGGCTATGACGTCGTCTCCAACCGCTCCAAGGTCGCGGCCTACCGCGCGCCCGGCGCGCCGATCGGCGCCTACGCCGTCGAATGCGTGATGGACGAAGTTGCGGAAGCCCTGAAGATGGACCCGCTCGACTTCCGTCTGAAGAACGCCGCCAAGGAAGGCACCAAGGCCGCGCATGGCCCGACCTTCCCCCGCATCGGCTATATCGAGACGGTGGAAGCCGCCAAGAACTCTGAGCACTACGCCACGCCGGTCGGCAAGGGGCAGGGTGGCCTCCTCAGGGGCAGGGGCGTCGCCTCTGGCTTCTGGTTCAACGCCGGCGGTGAATCCTCGGCGCAGGTCAACATCACCGAGGACGGCAACGTCGTCGTCACCACCGGCCATCCCGATATCGGCGGCTCGCGCGCCGGCATCGCCAACATCTGCGCCGAGCTGCTCGGCATCGACTACAAGCGCGTCTCCGTCATCATCGGCGACACCGCGACCATCGGCTTCTCCAACCTGACCGGCGGCAGCCGCGTGCTGTTCGCCTCCTCGATCGTGGTGACGCAGTCGACCGACAAGATCATCCAGACCCTGCGCGAGCGTGCGGCGAAGATCTGGGACATCGACCCCGAGGCCGTGAAGTGGGAGCAGGGCGCCGCACACCCTGTGAGTCCAAATGCCGGCCAGTTCGAGCCGCTGACGTTGAAGGAGCTCGCCGAGAAGGCGCCCGCGATGGGCGGACCGATCGGCGCCGGCGTGCAGCTCAACACCGCGGGCGCCGACGGCGGCTTCGGCACGCACATCTGCGACGTCGAGGTCGACACGGATTTGGGCATCGTGCGCGTGCTGCGCTACACCGCGGTGCAGGACGTCGGCCGCGCCATTCACCCGAGCTATGTCGAGGGCCAGTTGCAGGGCGGCGTCGCGCAAGGCATCGGCTGGGCGCTCAACGAGGAGTACATCTACAACAAGGACGGCAAGGTCGATAACCCCGGCTTCCTCGACTATCGCATGCCGGTCTGTTCCGACCTGCCGATGCTCGACTGCATCATGGTCGAGGTGCCGAACCCGAAACATCCGCAGGGCGTCAAGGGCGTCGGCGAAGTGCCGCTGGTGCCCGTGATGGCGGCGGTGGCAAGCGCAATCTACAACGCGCTCGGCATCCGCTTCTACAGCCTGCCGATGTCGCCGCCGAAAGTCAGTGCGGCGCTGGACGCGGGGATGAAGCAGGCGGCGGAGTGATGGTGTAAGGCGGATTAGCGAAGCCTAATCCGCCAATTCAACCCCATGCACAGTAGAAGTGCGGCGGATTACGCCTTGCGGCTAATCCGCCCTGCTATTCTGACGCTCGCCGGGCTCAGGCGACCCTGTGAAAGGCCGGCGGCAACGGCTCGCGCACGAGCTCACTGAGATCCAGCGCTTCGCCGCTTTCCGTGATGTCCGCAAACAGCACCTCGACGAAGGGATGCTGGCGATTGAACGCGGCGCCTTGCTGGTATTTCGTGCCGACAATTCGACGAATTGACTCGAGGTTGGCCTTTCCAAGCGCATTGTACTGGCGCCGGAACAGGCTTTGTCGGCCTCCATTGTGTTCAATGGAGTCGACCCAAACGTCCATCACCTTGCGGCTGATGAACGCCTCGACCGGCTGAGCGCCATCCAGGGCAACGAGCCGCAGCCCGTCCATGTTGTGGGGTCCGTCATCGATGTTGAATTGGGAAACTGACATCTGGAATACTCCGTGAGTGCCGACGCACACCGTCGCTGACTTGAAAAATCGCGTCGGTAGCTCGTGCTGACGGTACAACGCGCGAAGTTCCGATCTGTTCAGAATGGCTGCCGACCTAGCGAACGGCGGCGTTCACCATTGAAAGATGACCGCGCCGGCGACGACCAGACCGAACATCACCGGCAGGAGGATGGGAGGTACGAGCCACTCCCGCAGATCGAATTTCTGGATGCTGGACATGTCGACCGCCTCGTCATGGCGGGAGCGCAAGCTCTCAGTCACCGGCAGATGCCAAGCATAATCGATGATCGCTCCACCAGAACTCTCTTTCCGTGGCGATGTCGAGGGAAATCGCTACAAATGACAGGGAACGCGACATTATCGTCCACGCCGGTTCGAATGTGGTCTTGTCAGTGTTGATGACATGTCGGTGTGGCGCGCAAACTGACGGCATTCCTCGCCGCAACGGTTGTTATTCGGTGTCGGCGTAGCCATATGCACTAAGCAGACCGGCTCTCGTCCAACTCGAGGCCCGCATCTGACGCCTTAGCTTGACATAACCTGTAACGAAATCGGCCAACGGCACGTCGCTTTGATGCGCGCGTATGGGGTCAGGACAACATATGCCCATCGAGTACGCCTCCGTTCGGGTCGTTCACAAGCCCTGGGGTGTCAGCGATCTCCGACCCTGGAGCAGCATCGACGGCACCAACGATGCTGTGGGGGAGTTGTGGTTCGAGCGGGCCGACGAAAAGGCTTCGAAGCCTGCCTTGCTGCTCAAGCTGCTGTTCACGAGTGAACCGCTGTCGATCCAGGTCCATCCGGATGACACGTTCGCGCGCGCGGTCGGAATGCCGAACGGCAAGAGCGAGGCCTGGTACATCCTGTCGGCAAAACCGGACGCGAAGATCGGCATTGGGCTGAAGCATCGGGTCACGCCGCAGGACTTGCGCGCAGCGATCAGGGACGGCTCGATCGTCGAGCTGATGCAATGGCGCACGGTTGCGACAGGCGATGTCGTCTTCGTTCCCGCCGGCACGATCCACGCGCTTGGCGCCGGCATCGTAGTGGCCGAAATTCAGCAGCACAGTGACGCGACATACCGGCTGTTCGATTACGGCAGGGGGCGCGAATTGCATGAGGACGATGGTGTCGCCGTCGCCAACGCCTGGCCGCTTCGATCCGGCGGTCGTGCCACCCGCCTGACCGATGAACGGACGGTTCTTGTGGCGAGCCGGCATTTCGTCTTCGAAAAACTTGACCTTCCGGCGCGCTCGAGCTGGGCGCTGCTGGCCGAACGGGAGACCTGGATGCTTGTCCTCGACGGCCACGCGGCGATCGGATTGAAGGCGGTATCGGTCGGGCAGGCGGTCTTCGCCAACGGCGGCCGCGCCAGTATCGAGGTCGGCGCCAATGGATTGACCGCGCTGGTCGCCTATCCGGCGGCTGCTCCGGTCGCTGCCCTGCTGCAGACGCTGGGCGAACCATCGATCGGCTTCCTTGGCTCGACCCCCGTTCCCGAATCCACCGGCGTTTCCGAGGTGCGGACATGACGCCGCTCGGCAGGATTGCGTTGATCGGCAATTCGTTGCCGCGCCGCTGCGGCATCGCTACCTTCACCACCGACCTGCAGCGCGCGATTGCGAATTCGCGGCCAAATCTGGTGGCCTCCATCGTGGCGATGACCGATCACGGTCAAACCTACGACTATCCCGATTCGGTCGCCCTGCAGATCAAGGATGACTCGATCGAATCCTATGTGCGCGCCGCGGCGTTACTGAATGCCGGCCGGTTCGATGTCGCGTGCCTGCAGCACGAATTCGGCATCTTCGGCGGCGAAGCCGGTTCCCACATCCTCGAATTGCTGTCGCGTCTCACCATGCCGGTGGTGACGACGCTGCATACGGTTCTGGCCGAGCCGACGCCGGCTCAACGCGCGGTAATGGATCGCATCGTCGAGAGGTCCTCGAAGATCATCGTGATGGCCAACAAGGGACGCGAGCTGCTTCGCAGCGTCTACCGCGTGCCGGCCGAAAAGATCGAGATCATCGCCCATGGCATCCCCGATTTTCCGTTTGTCGAGCCTGATGCGGCAAAGGCAAGGCTCGGTTTCAGCGGCCGCTCCGTGATTCTGACGTTCGGCTTGTTGTCTCCCAGCAAGGGCATCGAGATCATGATCGACGCCATGCCGTCGATCCTGGAGCAGTGCCCCGACGCGGTCTACGTCGTGCTCGGTGCAACCCACCCGAATCTGGTTCGCGACCAGGGTGAAGCCTATCGCGAAAGCCTGGTGAAGCGGGTGCGCCAACTCGGCGTCGAGGATCACGTCGTATTCCTCGACCAGTTCGTCGACCAGGCGACGTTGCTCGAGTTCATTTCGATGTGCGACGTCTACGTCACGCCCTATCTCAACGAGGCGCAAATGACGTCGGGGACGCTGGCTTACAGCTTTGGCCTCGGCAAGCCGGTTGTCTCGACGCCGTACTGGCACGCACGGGAATTGCTGGCCGACGGGCGCGGCGCGCTCGTTGCGTTTGACGACGCTCCCGAGACCGGCCGCACCATCGCGCAATTGCTGACCGACAAGCCGCGCCGGCAGGCCATGCGCGAGCGGGCCTATGCGGCCAGTCGCCCGATGATATGGCAGCGCACCGCCGAGCGGTACATGGCGACATTCGCGAATGCGCGGCAGAGTCACTGGTTGAAGGCGGTTGCGCGCGATGCGACGGCCGCTGTCATACCGCAAATTCCGGCGGCGCCCGCCATGCAAACGGACCATTTTCTGTCGATGTGCGATGACACCGGCCTGCTGCAGCACGCCGTGCATTCGGTGCCCGATCGGCTGCATGGCTATTGCGTCGACGACAATGCGCGCGCGCTGCTGTTGGCCTGCGCACTCAATGAGCCGGGCGAGCAGCCGCTGGCTGACTTGCTGACGGCCCGGTTTGCCGCCTTTGTCCAGCATGCGTGGAATCCGGATACCGGCCGGTTTCGCAACTTCATGGGCTACGATCGGACCTGGCTGGAAGAAAAGGGCTCCGAGGACAGCCATGGGCGGACCTTGTGGGCGCTGGGTCAATGCGCGCGCAGGGACGCCAGCGGCTCCCGGCGCCGATGGGCGGCGGCTTTGTTCGCCGAGGCACTGCCGATCGCGAAATCCTTTGATTCGCCGCGAGCGTCGGCCTTCACGCTGCTGGGCCTCGACGCCTATTGCGCCGCGATTCCCGATGATCGCCGCGCCCGCGACATGCGGCGGGTTCTGGCCGACAGGCTGATGCTCTGCCTTGAGTCGGTCGAGACGCCGGAGTGGATTTGGTTCGAAGAAGGCCTTGCCTATGACAATGCACGACTGCCCGAGGCCCTGATCGTCACCGGTTTGGCCACGCGGAACCGCGGCTATATCGACGCCGGGTTGAAGTCCCTGCGGTGGCTGATGACGCAGCAAACCTCTCCGATGGGTCATTTCCGGCCGGTCGGTACCGCCGGTTTCGGCGAACAGCGGCAACCTCCTCACGCCTTCGATCAGCAGCCGGTGGAAGCAACCGCAACCATCGCGGCCTGCCTGACCGCGCTGCGCGCGGAGGACGACGCCGAATGGAAAGCCGAAGCAACCAACGTCTTCGCCTGGTTCCTGGGCAGCAATGACCTGTCGATTGCGCTCGTCGATACCGACACCGGCAGCTGCCGCGACGGACTTCATCCCGACCGGGCCAATGAAAACCGCGGGGGAGAGTCGGTGGTGTGCTATCTTCTGGGACTTGCCGAGATTCGCCAGCTTGCCCGCGTGAGTGTTAATACGGCAGATTCCGTGGCGCTGCGCGCCGTCGGGGCCTGATGCAGGATTCGCTCCGGCCAATCGAGGGCACACCGTTGCACGCTACATTTCTGAACCGGCAGGCGCTGCATCTGCGCCCCGACCCGGCGCGCGTCATCGTACGCCCGTTCAAGCCGGCGACCGAGCCGCGGGATCTCAACCCGACCGACAAGACGCGGGCCAATCATATTGTCGAGCGCGTTCTCAGCCTCGCTGCGGAGGAGGCGGCACACCAGCTGGCAGACGTGCTGGAGAACTTCGACGGCAGGCATCGCAACCTGCTCGAGACGTTCGAGCTTCGTGCCGACGAGATGGAGCAGGCGCTCGCGGCGCATTGCACTTTTTCCAGGGTGCAGCGCCAGCTCATCGGCGCCTACTTCATGAACGAGTATTCGTTCGAAGCGTCGGCGCTGTTCAATCCGAGCATCGTGCCGCACCCCGATCAGTCGGGGACGCCGGCGGGCAGCCTGCGCTTCGTTCTCAGCCTGCGTGCCGTCGGCGAAGGACACGTGTCGTCGCTGACGTTTCGCGCCGGCACCGTCGCTTCTGACGGCAGCATTGATATCGAACCGACGGTTCGGCTCGCTTCAAGTCCGCGGATTCAGCATCTCATTCCAGGGCCGATCGGCGACGAGGTGGAGCTTGTGTTCAGGCCGGAGCACGACATCAGCGAGCGCGTCATCTTTCCGGTCACGGCCTCACAGTCGCACGGCATCGAAGACGCCCGCTTCGTCGAATTCACCGATGACGGCCGGAAGACCTATTACGCGACCTACACCGCCTACAAGGGTACGGCGATCCGGTCGGAATTGATCGAGACCAGCGACTTTCTTTCGTTCCGGATGTCGCCGCTGCATGGTGCTGCCGCGCACAACAAGGGCATGGCGCTGTTTCCGCGCAGGATCGACGGCAAGTACGCCATGATCGCGCGACAGGACAACGAGAACCTGTATCTGGTCTATTCGGATGACCTGTACAGATGGGAAGGTGGCCAAGCGATCCTGAAGCCGCAATTTCCCTGGGAGTTCGTGCAGATCGGCAATTGCGGATCGCCGATCGAGCTGGAAGAAGGCTGGCTGCTGCTCACGCACGGCGTCGGACCGGTCCGAAAATATTCGATCGGCGCGGCGCTGCTCGACAAGCGCGACCCGTCCAGGGTGCTGGCGCGTTCGAGCGAACCGCTGCTGCGGCCCGAGCCGTCCGAGCGCGAAGGATATGTTCCCAATGTCGTCTACACCTGCGGAGCGATGGCGCATAACGACCGGATCATTCTGCCATATGCCGTGTCGGACACCTATTCGCACTTTGCGACGATGAAGGTCTCCGCGCTGCTGCAGGCCATGTCCTGAATCCGGCGTCGCGCGGTGCGACTTGTCTGTTCAAGGGAGAGTCCCATGGTTCGGGAGACCTGCTATTTCGTTCAGGCATTCAACGTCGGCCGGGGCGAAAACCTGAAAAGTGACACCCCGATCGCCTGCAGGACGCAAACCAGCGCGCAGCGGACGGCGGAGCGGCTCGCATCGATCAAGCTGGGCGTCGTTGCCTTCTCGTCCTCGGGAGATCCCGAAACGGGTGACTACGACGACGAGCCGACGATCTTCTTCCGTAGCGGCCAGATTCCTTCCGCCTTCGACTGAGCCGGTCCTGGCCCGTGGGTACGAATATGAAAGCAAAGGTGCGCCAATGAGCGGACGACTTGATACATTGAAGAAGGCCCGCGATCGCATGATCGAGGACAGGGACACGCACATGAAGGTGCTGGCGGCGCCCTTCGATCGCGATACCGCCGAGCGGGCACGCGGCAAGTTCGTCGAGCTGCAAGGGGTGATCGATGCCCTGGACCGCGCGATCAGCGGCGAGGAAGGCATCGCGGCAAGCTGAGCTGCTGCGGGCTATGTCCTGAAGCAGGCACGGCGCGATCGGTATTTCCGTTGCATCAAAGTGCCGTCCGCGCTAGAGCTGGGCAAATTTGAGGTGGACACAATGTCACATACCTACAAGCTGAACGATAACGTTCAACATCAGCGTCAAGGGCCGCAAGGCCGCGCTGAAACTGACCCACCCATGATTTACACGATCGTTCAACGCATGCCTATCGAGGCCGATGGACGTCTTAGATATCGGATCAAGAGCAAGTCAGACAATATCGAGCGGGTGGTTACCGAAGATCAGCTTTCGTATTGTCAGTGATTTGGCGCGCTTCTGGCGGAAGTTTCTTCAAGGGGTCACCGCAGTATTCCGCCCACTACGCCGCCGATCAGTCCGCCGGGCCCGCTGCCGTGATGGCGACCACCGCCACCGCCGCGATGACGGGACACATCACCGGTTTTGGCACTGGCTTGTGCCGCTGAGGCGATTTCAGCCTGTAACGCCGCATACTGCACCGTGTTAAGGAAGCCGGTTTCGGGATAGCCGCGCGCAGCCTGCCACCGGCCAATTGCCGCGCGCGTCGGCTCGTCGAACTTTCCGTTGGCCTTGGTGTCGAAGCCGAGGCGCGTCAGTTCGCGCTGCACGTGGCGGCGCTTTGCCTTGTCAAGCCCGATCTGGTCTTCGGTTTGCTGCGTGGCGTCGGCAAGGACGTCGGGATCGACGGACGCCAGCTGGTCGCGGACGGCGGTGCTCGGACCGGCATGGGCAGCGCCGGCACCCACGAGCATTGTCAGGACTGAAAACGTGAGAATGAAGACACGCAATGGCTCATCATCCCTGATCTTGAAGTCACTCGATGATCTCGCCTCAAGCGTCCTGAGGTCCTGATATCGGAGCTACTCGGGTGCGTTGGTGGGTAACGGCCAACCGGATCACAATGTTCCATCGCGCACGTCGATTGTTCAGGACATGGCGCCTGGACGCTTGCCGGTCACTCTCAGCCACGCCGGCAACATGGTCAAAATTATACAGACGCACGCAGCGAGGCCTGTGATGCTGCGTCAAGTCAAACCAGAGGTGACAAAATGAATATGTCGGGCGAGAGCTTGTTGATCATCTTGTTGGTGGGCCTCATTGCCGGATGGCTGGCGGGCCAATTGGTGCAAGGCACCGGCTTCGGGCTCGTCGGCGACCTCATTATCGGGCTCCTGGGTGCCTTGATCGGAAGCTGGTTGCTGCCCCAACTCGGTATCCATCTCGGTACCGGGTTGATCGGCGCGATCGTCAATGCCACCATCGGTGCCGTGCTGCTTCTGCTGATCGTGCGCCTTGTTCGCGGCGGTGGATGGCAGAGAAGCTGGTGGCGTCGATAGCGCGGCTTCGGATAAAGAAACGGCCCCAGCGGGGGGCTTGAGCTGGGGCCGTCATTTCATCGGATCGCCATGGGGGGATGGCTTTCCGGTCGTCCTTGCAAATCGATCCCGGATACAATCGTTCCTGGCAGATTGACTTATTTCCGGATCGGCCCGGCCGGCGGCGTCGCATGAAGGATAGAACAAATCCCGCATCTCGCCGTTGTACAATCATGCGCCATCGAGGACAAAAACTGGTCGGCCCAATGAGCAACCAGCGCGCTCGCGACTTCGCCATTTCTCCGGCGCTGCCTCGCATGCCGTCGGCTTCGGAGGCTGCCGAAGGCCCGGCAAGTCGCAAGCCGGCGACGCGGGAAGATGCGGTGCGCATGGTGAAGGCGAAGATCAGCCGGCGGCGTTCACTGAAGATGCAGCGGGAAGCCCAAAAGGGCCAGAACGCCTGATTGAAAGGCCGGAACGCCTAATTGCGTGAATCGAGTTCGCGATAGAGCGCCTGCAGATAGGACAAGCCTTCCACCGTGAGGCGGTGCTGGTCTCGTTCCCCCTCGATATATCGCTGCATGAGGTGTTTGGACAGCCGCTCTCGCGCACCCTTCGGCTCGGCGCGGTCGGCGAGGGCGCCATAGATATTCATTGCGCGGTCTACTGGCAGCATGTTCATGGGTTTTTCCGGTGGATGCTCGGTCAAGTCGCGGGCTGGACAATCGTTCCTTGCATGGACGCGGCGAATGAGCTGTGCCAATGGAACAGATCGGCGCTGCACCGCTTGGATCCGGTGGAGGATTCATGACGCGGGCCTGGAACGCACCTGTCTTTGCTGTTGCCACCGTCTATTTCGTGGTTGACGGCATTTTTTCCTATATCACCCGGCCGCTCACGGCCTGGCTCAGCAAAAAAAGGTTGTTTGAGCGGGTGCGGCGCTGGGTGACGTCGCTTGGGCCGTATCCATCGCTCGCGCTCTTTGCAGTGCCGCTCATCGTGCTGGAACCGGCCAAGCCCTTCAGCGGCTACTTGATCGGAACAGGGCACTTCTTTGCCGGAGCGCTTGTCTTTATCACTGCGGAGGTTCTCAAGCTCACGGTGGTCGAGCGGCTGTTTCAATTGAACAAGAAAAAGCTGCTTTCCATTCCGGCCTTCGCGTGGGGCTACGGGTACTGGCGGCGAATGATGGAGTTTCTCGAATCGACCAGGGCTTGGCGGGCCGCTCGCCGGGTGGCCGGCAATGCCGCTGCATGGCTTCGCGGGTTCCGGTCGAGGCAGCGAATCTACGCAAGCGGCTCTGCCGGTCCTGCGCCGCAGCGGCGATGACCGTTGCGACCCTTGGCTTATCCGACGCTCCAGGCTTCATGCTGCAGCGCGGAAGGCGAGCCATCGCTGCTTGCTAGGGATGGTTGTAGTCGCGGCCCGGACTAAATAATCTCCTCCGGCTGGGGGAGGACTATTTTGATGCAGCCCCGCCGCGACGGGCTCAAGCTTTTCATCACCATCCTTTTGCCCTTTGTCATCACCTACGGCGTACTCGAGCTTGCGCTTCGGGGCTTCGCCGGCGGCGAGATCGCGTTTTATCGCACCATCGTGGGCGAGACCCCGACGCTGTTTGCGGTGTTCAAGAACCCGGAGACGCGCATCCGGGCTTTCCAGTTTCCGGTCAATCCGCACGAGCCCGATCCCTACCTCGCCTGGAAGAACCAGCCGAACCTGCGGCAGGAACCTTATTTGACCACGTCGCACGGCATCTACTCGCCGCGTGAAATTCCTTACGAGCGCAGCGGGAAGGCTTATCGCCTGCTTGTCCTCGGTGACTCCTCCACCGCAGGGCTCGGCATCGACAGGCAATCGAACACCTGGCCGCAGGTGCTGCAGCGCGAACTCGGCGAGCAGGTCGAGATCGTCAACGCCGCGGTCATCGGCTATTCGAGCGAGCAGGCGCGCACGGCGCTCTCGCGCGAGTACTACAAGTACAAGCCCGACGGCATTCTGCTCTATCTCGGCAATAATGACGGTTTCGGCTCGCGCGCGCCGGACCGCACCCTGCTCGAGGCGACGAAGACCCCAAAATCATGGTTTGGCCATTTCGATAGCTGGCTCGTCGATCGTTCGGCGATCTACGTGTCGCTCAAGATGCTGGCGGAATTCATCAACCGGCACTTTGACACCGATTTCAGCGACGAGGCGCTGAAATCCGCCCGCGTTCCGCTCGATCAATCCCGCGAGAATTTCGACGCCATGGTGCGCTGGGGCAAAGACGCTGGCGTGGACATCTATGTCGTCATCCCGCCGGTGCCGCTGGAATATCCGCCGCGTGTCCTCGAATACGACTACCGCCGCAGCTACGACCCGGCATTCATCAAGCGAAGCGGCTGTCTCGAGACCAACACGTCGCCGCACGATCTGCTGCCGGCGATGCTGGCCACCGAAATCACCACACCGCGCTATCCGAAATACGATCTGCCGATCGGACGCTACGCGCACCTCGTGCTGCGCTGCTTCGAGGGCCGCCTCGACGAGCAGCGCGCGCGTTTTGCCGCGCTGGTCATGGCCGGCTCCATGGATCCCAACGTGCATAACAATTTCGGCTACGTGCTGGCGCGCACCGGCGATCCAAAAGCCGCGATCGCGTCTTTCCTCAACGCAATCGAGCTCGCGCCGACAGTCCCGCACTTTCACTACAACGCGGGAATGCTCTATCGGCAGCTCGGCGAGGCGGAGAAGGGACGTGAGCAGCTGCAGGCGGCCCTCGACCTCGATTTCACCTCGGCCCGCATCCAGGCGCCTTATGTGACGCTACTGAAGCAACTCGCCGGCAGCGACAGCCACATCGTCCTGATCGATGCCGCGACGGTGTTCCAAAGCTACGACAACGAAACCCTGTTCGCCGACCATGTGCACCCCAACGAGACAGGCCAGGCGCTGGTCGCGGGGACCGTGGCGCGTGCGGTGAGGGCGCGCCGCGGCGGCGGGCCGGCGGAGAGCGGCCCGCAATGCCGCTAGGGCTAGCGGGCGGCGAGGGGCGACTCACCACCGGCCGGTCAAGCCATTATCGCAAAAATAATTCTGTTTACAAGAATTACGATTTACAGCATATATTGCCCATCCGTGCCCGCCAGAGGGGCGTATCGCCATCGTCACGACACGTGGGCACGGGATGCGATGGACGCAGCGCGACATAGGCGAATGGCGTTTGCCCGGCGTAGCCTTTGGCGAAGCCGGGTGCTGCGTACGGCGAAATCGTGTGGTCCTGGCGCCGCGACCCTGGCGTCAAGCTGGCTGGTAAGTCCCGGCAAGCGACGGGGGCAAGAAAGGCCGTTCCCCGGGGAGAGCACGTACAAGCCGTAACACCATTGCGCGGGGAAGGCCGGGATGTCTCGGCTGTACCTGTCAAACCCGTGTGCATTTTCGGTAGCAGCCGTCGCACACGGTAGTGCGGGCGCAGCCAGCGCCCGGTCTTCCCTGCGCCCTCTCTTCAGGAGAGGGAGCAACGAGATTGCAGAACCCGGACATATTGTGCCGCGGGAATGCGAAGGTGTGTCTTAATTTCCGTCGTCATTCCGGGGCGCGCCGAAGGCGCGAGCCCGGAATCCATAACCACCATCGTGAGTATGGATTTCAGGGGCGCAATTGCGCCCCATAGCCCGCGCCAAGAGGCGCGTCCCGGAATGACGGGCTCTTTGAAATTCGAATTGAGTAGCGAGACGACGCTACGTCTTCCCCATCGCATACGGCTTCAGCATCGCGTGCATCATCGCATGCGTCGGTGTCGGAATGCCATATTGCTTGCCGAGCTCGACCACCTTGCCGGAGAGCCACGGCACCTCGAGCCGGTTGCCGCGCTCGAGATCGAGCGCCATCGAGGCTTTCATCGGCGCCGGCATGCTGCCGGTTAGCGCGACGGTTTTCGCAACTGCGTCCACCGGCAAGGCGACGCCCTTGGCGCGGCCGACGTCGGCCACTTCGCCATAGGCGGCCAGGAAGAGCGGACGCATGTCGGGATCGTCGCGCAGATTGCCGATCGGCTGGCGCGCCAGCGACATCATGCCGGCATTGCTCGCGAGCAGGATGAATTTCATCCAGAGCGGGGTGAGGATGGCGTCGCTGAAGGTGCCTTCGATACCGGCCTTGGTGCACATCGCGAGAAAGGCCTCGCCGCGCTTGCTGCGGCTGCCGTCGAGCTCGCCGAACTGCATGCGCATGAAGTCGCCGACCTGCGTGATCACGCCCGGTGCGGTGATCGAGGCCGAGATGTGTGCGACGCCGGGCATCACAGCGCGATCGCCGAGGATCGGGATCAACCGCTCATGCGCGTCGATGCCGTTCTGCAGCGTGATGACGGCGGTGTCGGGCCCCAGCAGCGGCTTGATGGCCTGGCCGGCGCTCTCGACGTCCCACAGCTTGACGCAGAACAGAACGAAATCGACCTTGCCGATGCCGGCAGGATTGTCGGTCGCCTGCGTCGGCACCAGATGGGTGTCGCCGCGCGGGCTCAGCACTTTCAGGCCAGCGCTTTTCATCGCCGCAAGATGCGCGCCGCGCGCGACGAAGGTGACGTCAGCGCCCGCCTTGGCCAGCGCCGCGCCATATCCGCCGCCCACGCCGCCCGCACCGATAACTGCAATACGCATGATGTGTCCTCGTCAGGAAGGCTTGCCGAACAGGTGAGTCCAGAAAGCGACCATGTCGTCCCTGAACAACTCGGCTTCGCCCGGATGGCTGCCGATCTTCGCGCCCTTGCGGCCATAGCCGGCCTTCAGCGCATAGATCATGAGATCGCGATCGACCAGCGCGGGATCGGGCGTTCCCCTGGTCGGATGAATCAGCGCACCATCGTCGGCGATGTAGGCCGTCGGCGCCGCCGGCGAGACCGAGGCGTTGGGAACGTCTGATGATCTCGGTGCCGCGATCAAAACTGTGATGGGCGCCGGCGATCAGCCGCATGGCGACGTCGCCGCCGGCAAGGCGGATCGCCTGGCAATGGCCCTGCACCTGCATCGGCGAGCACCATTCATCCACATCGCCCATCAGCACGCGCACGGCAGTCGCGCCGACGGTGGGATCGATGAATTGGTGCCCGCTCCAGGGATAGCCGGCGAGCACGCCGCGCAGGCCGGCATTTTTTCCGACCACAGCATCGGCGAAACGCCGCGTTGCCGCCATCAGCACCGCCGATCCGCCGCGGCTGTGACCCTGCGCGCCGATGCGCGTTGCATCGATCTCCGGGCAGCGCGGCCAACACCCTAAACGCCGCGAGCACGTCATAGGCGCTGGCGGCAAAGGAGAATTGCGTCTGGTTGGCGACCGTCGAGGTGACGCCGCGCGCGGCAAAACTGTCGAGCACGAAGGTGGCAAAACCGGCGCGGGTGAGCGTCTCGGCGTGCGCGACGTGCGACGGCGCCACGCCGAGGCTGCCCGGCACGATCATGACGAGCGGGAGCTTTTTCGAAGCGGCAGTGGCAGGCAAGAAAAGTTTGCCGTCGACGGTGACATCAGGCATGTCCGCCGGCTTGCTGATGACCTGATGGTAGTTGAGCGGTGAAGCCGAAGGAATGTCGATGTTGCGGCCGACAATTCCATCGAACGCAATCGTCTGGTCGCGAAAGCGCGCCGGCTCGGTCGCTGGTGCTGCATCGGTCATGAAAAATCGGGCTCCGCTATTTCCACGTCATTGCGAGGAGCGAAGCGACGAAGTTATCCAGCTTTTGCACGTCAAGCTGGATTGCTTCGCTTCGCTAGCAATGACGGTGTTACGCCGGCACCCGGTGCAACGCGCAGAGCTTGTTGCCGTCGGGATCGCGCAGATAGGCGATGTACAGCTTGACGCCGCTGCCCTCGCGGATGCCGGGCGGATCCTCGCAGGTGGTGGCGCCATGGGCGAGGCCCGCGGCATGGAATGCGTTGGCGGCATCGACGGACTCGGCAGCAAAACCGATGGTGCCGCCATTGGCAAAGGTGGCGGTCTTGCCGTCGATCGGCTTGGTCACCGAGAAGGTGCCGGTCTTGGTGCGCCAGAAGATGCGGTGGCGGTCGACCCGGCCGGGCGGCACGCCGAGCGTGCCGAGCAGCGCGTCGTAAAACGTCTTGGCCTTGTCGAGGTCGTTGGTGCCGATCATGATGTGCGAAAACATCCCTTGCTTCCCTCCCATATTATTTCGCCGCGCGGCGGCAACCGCGTCCGGCGTTGGCGTTTTTGCGAAAATCACCGTAGCGGCGGGGATCGGGCGAGGGAAGGCCCGGGGGCGGGCGGCGTTACCACCGTCACGCAGGGCCTCATGCTTTTCCGGTGTGGCCCCAGGCTTGGTCCCAGTCGTTGCCGTTGGCGTCGATGACGCGGCCATCGGCCTCGAAGAACTTGTTGGGCACCTGGAAGATCGCGAGCATCAAGCCGCCCTGCGGGCACCAGGCGACGTGGCGGCTGCCGGCCTCGCGCCAGATGAATTCGCTGGCCTTGCATTCGATGCCCTCGGCCGGGCCTTCCTTGTCGACGAGGGAGCCTTCGAGCACATAGGTCTGCTCGATGTTGACATGCTCATGGTCGGGCAGGGTGGCGCCGGGCGCAAAGCGCATCAGGGCGGTCATCAGGCCGGTGTTGCGGTCGAACAGCAGTGTCTTGGCCTCACAGCCGGGAAAGCGGGTTTTCTGCCATTCCATCTCGGTGGGACGAACGAGGTGGGAATGCAAATCTGCTGTCTTATTGCCCTTCGGCGTGATGGCGTCCATGGCGGGGCTCCCTTGAGCTGCTTGTTTTCCGGCATCCTAGCAGCTTCGCGGGCCCGCGCCAGCCAGGATGGCTCACCAGGTAACTCGGGCCACGCCCTTGCCCGCATAAGACGATACATTGCGGGCGAATTCGCCTTCGAATGTGCCTGCGAGGGAAAATCCGTCGCGCCATTTCAATTCGGCAGCGGCCGTGGCCAGCGCCTTGTCGGGCGACTGCGCCGCGCCGAACACCACAAAGGACGCGCCGGGCAAGGTCTGGAAGGTCGCGGCGAGCGATCGGTCGGTATTGAAATCATGCGCCCAGGCAAGACGGCCGCGCAGGATGAGTGTCGCTGCATCCGCGCGCATCATCGCGCTGTCGCCGCGCAGGCCGAGCTCGCTGCGCGAGGCGGTGACGCTCTTGGCGCCATAGGCGAGCGCAAAAGTGTTGGCGCCGGCCACCGCCTGCTCGGCGTAGGCGGGAAGCTCGAAGGTGGTAAACTGCCCCGCCGCATAGGGTGCAATTCCGGCACGGCCATCCGGCGCCAGCGGGAAACGATAGCCGCCTTCGACGCGGCCGGACCAGGCATTGGCGCTGAACTGGGCATGCAGGCGATCGAGGCCGGCGATGGTCACCGTGCGGTCGGTGCTCACATTCTGCCAGCCATAGGCGGCGGCTGCGGCGAGATAGGCCGGTCCCTCCGTGTGGCGCAGGAAGACGCCGGCCTGGAACAGGTCGGATTGTCCGCTGCCAAGATTGTTGACAGCAAAATTGGTGGCGCCGCCGGCAAACGCGAAGCCCGCCGAGGTATCCGGCGAGAAGCGATAGTCGGCGCCTACGGCGACGGCGCCGATGCGGCTCGTGGTGACATTCGATCCGATCGCGGCATCGCTTCCGGTGCTTTGCGCCCCGCCAAAGCCCGCGGCCCACACGCTCCAGCGTTGCGCGAAAAACTCGGTGGGGGCGGGCGCCTTGCGATAGACGGCCGCAAAGGCCTCGCGCTCGCTTTGGCTGCGCGGCTTGCCGTTGCTCGCGTAGGCGCTGAGGCGTTCGTCCTCGCCGGCAAATCCGGTCGCTGGCGACGAAGCGCCGGGGTTGCCGCGCCCGCCAAAGAAGGGATCCGTGATCACGCCGAGGAATTGCGACATGGCATCGAAGGTCGTCTGCTGCGAGCTTGTTGCAGTCTCGCCGCTCACCTGCGTCAGGCCTGCCGCGTTCAGCGCGCTAAAGACAAAGGGAATGCCTCCATTGCGGTTGAAGTAGCCGACGATGGCGTCGCCCGCGTTTTGCTGGTTGCGGTTGAGCCCGCCGGGCGGCGCTATGAAGGCGACGACGAGGTCGAGATAGATGTGGGTAGCGTCATAGTGAAGCTCGGGATGAGCATTGCCCGGCAGGTTGGTGGTCAGCACCGTGTTGTCAAAGGTGCCGCTGACGCTGCCCGCAGTGAGGATGGTGTATCGCTTCGCGATGTAGCTGCCGGGGTCGAACACGGCGTGCACGGTGGCCCCGCCGAGCGTCGCGGTGCCGGTGACGACGGCGTAGGACGCGGTCGCGGGATTGAGCTGCACGAGATATTGCGCGCCGGATTGCATCGCGAGACTCGTCATCGTCATGAACGAGCCGGTCGTGCTGCTGCCCGGCGCGAGCGTTCCGCCGGCATTGACGACGATGTCAGAGTCGATGACACCGCCGCCCGCAAGCGCAGCGCCGGTATTGACCGTCACGACACTGGTCTGGTTGAGCGTCCCTTCGATGGCAAGCGTGCCGCCGTTCACCGTCGTTGCTCCGCTCCAGTTGTTGAAGCCCCACAACGCCAGCCTGCCGGTGCCGACCTTGGTCAGCGATCCCGATCGCGTCCGGCATCCGCCGCCTTCGCCGCACTGATTGACCGTGCCGGTCACGTCGGTGCTCTGATTGTTGCCGCCGACGATGAGCTCGTTGTTGCCGATCGCGAAGTAGCCGGAGCCGGCAATCGAGCCGACGGTGACCTTGTTGTCACCGTTTGGTCCGCTGGTGTCCCGGAAATCAACGACCCCGTTCGGACCGATACTGACGATTGCGGCGTTGCCGGCATTGGCGTTGTCGCTGAACCTCAGGCTGTTGCTGCTATTGATAGTCGCGCTGCCGGCTGTGCTGTTGTTCCAGAATTCAACCACGCTGTTGTTGGTGATCACAGCGCTTGCGGCGGTGCTGGAATTGAAAAAATACAACCCGCCGTCATTGATGATGGCGACGCTGCCGCCATTGATGGTGATCCCGGGTCCGTTGAATTGGATGCTGCTGTTGACGTCGGTCGCGAAAGTGTAGGCCGGGGCCGCCGGCGAGAATGTCCAGCCATTGACGGTCGTGTTGAGGTTGGTCAGCGAAATGTTCGTATTACCGGTGGCGCCGAATGTGGCGATGCCGTCCGGCGGCTTGGCGCCGGCGCCGCTCCAGTTCGTGGCCGTGCCGTAGTCGCTGTTGGCCGGAGAGGGCGCACCACCCACCCAGGTGGCGTCATCGGCAAGGGCTGGTGCCAGCGGATTGGCGAACAGTGCCGCCGCAAGCAGCAAAGTTCGCAGCGCTTGTCTCCCGCCAACCCCGCGACTTCCCACGCGACCCTCAATGACCTGCTGATCGAAAACGACGTCTGGAAAAGCTCAGCCCGACGTCGAAAGCCTACCGGCTTGCCCAGGCGGCTGCCACGTCCTGGGGGAGGATCGGCGAGTGAGTTCCCGCCAATGTTGCTTTCCGGGCACACCGGAAACCGCGGTTTACTCGACGACCTCGTCGGCGACCCGCTGCAGGTGCATCGGCACGGTGAGGCCCAGCGTCCTGGCCGTCTTCAGGTTGACGAGCAGCTGGAATGCCGTCGGCTGCTCGACGGGAATGTCACCCGGCGGGGTACCCTTGAGAATCTTGTCGACATAGACGGCGGAGCGCCGGCACATCTCGACCTGGTCGGGCGCATAGGAGATCAGCGCCCCCGGCGCAAACGTCTCGCGGGAATAGGCGCACATCGCAAGTTTGCGTTCGAGCGCCAGCTTCGGAATGATGTGCCGCGCCTGGAACGCGGTGCCGCCTTGGGCCGCCAGCATCGCCTGCATGCCGGCCTTGGCCATGGCGTCGAACGCCGGCTCCATCTCCTCCATCGACCGCGCATTGAAGGTTACGAGCGACAAGCCAAGCTCCTTGGCGGCATCCATCATCACACCGGCATAGAGATGCGATGTCGCCTGCGTGGGGTTGGCAAGAAACCCGACGCGCTCCAGTCCGGGAACCAGCTCTTTGAGCAGCTCCAATCGCTTGCCGGCGATTTCTCGTCCGAAATTGGAAAGCCCCGTCGCATTGCCGCCGGGCTTGGCCAGCGTCTTCGCAAAGCCCATGCTGATGGGGTCGGGCACGAACATGAAGACAATGGGAATCGTCTTGGTGGCGTCGCGCAGATAGCCCGAGGCGATGGCGCCGCTCATCAGCACGTCGACTTTCATCGCGACGAGCTCCTCCGCCATCGCCTTGAAGCGCTCGGGTTTCTCGTCGGGAAAACGGTGGATCAGGCGGATGTTGCGTCCGTCGACATAGCCGAGTTTGGCGAAGCCCTCGATCAGGGCTTCGTAATAGGGGGACTCTTCGCCCGGATTGCCGGCGTGCCAGAGATACGCGACGGTCGGGATTTTCGCAGACGTTTGCGACCATGACGCTGCCGGCGCGGCCACCAGCGCGCTGCCGACCCATTGCAGGAAATGTCGCCGCTCCACGGCTGCCCCACTTGGCTAGCGGATGATGGCAGGTCGGACGGTTTTTTTGATTTTGGCGATCTTACCGCGGAACCGGGAGGCTGGCAAAGCCGGGTGCGCCGTTCAGCGCAACCCCTCATAGACCATGAAGCCGCGGGCGACCTGCAGCTTGCGGATGGCGCGCGGCAGCAGTTTTTCCTGGCGGTGCAGGTAGCGGTAGGAGGTGAGGCCGAAATTCTCGAGCTTGTTGAGCTCGGGCTCGAACGGCGCGAGCACGCCGGTGAGGCTGATCGGGGCGTGGGCGCGGGTGGAGAAGGGCAACAGCAGCAATTCCAGGTGTGCGGTCTCGCCGGTTTCCGAGGTCGCGGTGACGCCGGCAATCGCAGGAAGCGTCTCCTCGGCGACGACGGCGACCATTTCCTCGATGTTGCGGCGGGCTTCCAGCGTGAACAGGGCGGAAAAGCTCTGGTCCTTCAGGTCGCGGCCGAGCAGGGCAGAGACCCGGGTTCCCGCGACGCGGAAGGGGTAGCCGGCTTCCGCGTCATAGGAGAGCACGAAAATGTCGCCCAGCAGTTCCCGCACCGCCGATGGCTCGATGTCGCTGCGGTCGGGCGCCGCCGCATGGCCGCGCATCTTGTCCCAATAGGCGAAAAACTCGCGGCTCGAACGATGTTTCATGCTCTGCTGCCCCGTGGCCTGCCCGGTGGGACATTTCTGTCCCGCTTTCGTGCAAGGGCCTTCCCCCTGCTTGTTGTGCAGGACAGGCTGTGCAGCGTCCATGCCGCGGCTGCCGTTTCGGGGAAATTGCGTCGCCTTTGCTGCATTAAGGTAAATTTAACGATGAGCTTGGCGGGGCCGACCGACCTGAATAAGGTCACCCTCACTCCAGCGCGGAAGCTTTTCCAGGTTGCGCCCGCGCTTCGATACACAGGTGGCGTCAAACAGTTTGGTCACCGCGCGGGGAGGGGTGGGGATACCCCCTCAGGCGCGACAAGATCAGCAGTCCAAGGGCGGATGTTCTCAGCATCCGCCCTTTTTCGTGCTTTCGCCGTCCCGGAGGCGGCGCAGCGCAAAGCCCGCCCTTGTGCACTTGCACAAGGCGGCCAAAGCCGCCTATCTCTGCGGGTCAGCCGCCGCCGAGAAGGCCACCTTGGAATCCGTTCCCGCATATCAGCCGCCCCCGGAGGATCCGCCGCACGAGCCGATCCTGACCTTGCCGGGCGCGCTGACGGCCTATGTCGCATTGATTGCGTTCATCCATCTGCGGGTGCTGATGCCGATGGATTTCGAGAACTGGACCATCGACGCCCTCGGCTTCATCCCGCGCCGCTACGATTCATCGCCGCTACCGCTCGCTTTTCCCGGCGGCGAGGGGGCGAAGGTGTGGACCTTCGTCAGCTATTCGCTGCTGCACGCCAATCTCAGCCACATCTTTTTCAACGTGCTGTGGCTGTTGCCGTTCGGCAGCGCGCTGGCGCGGCGTTTCGGCGCAGTGCGCTTCTACGTGTTCATGGCGGTGACGGCGGCGGCCGGCGCGCTCGCCCATCTCGTCACCCACGAGCATGCGATCGCGCCGATGATCGGCGCATCGGCCTCGGTCTCGGGCGCGATGGCGGCTGCGATCCGCTTTGCCTTCGTCAAGGGCAGCTTCCTCTCCTTCAGCCGCGGCGATGCCGACGAAGCGGCACGGGTGCCGGCGCTGTCGCTGTGGCGCGCGCTGCAAAATCCGCGCGTGCTCGCGTTTCTTGCGATCTGGTTCGGCGTCAATATCGTGTTCGGCCTCGGCTCGATCTCGGTCGGCAGCGAAGGCGCGTCGGTCGCCTGGCAGGCCCATATCGGCGGTTTCATCGCCGGATTGATGCTGTTCTCGCTGTTCGATCCGCTGCGGCGCACCGCCACACATGCGGCGGATGCGTCATCACGGGACATTTGACCGCGCTTGCGGCTCGCTGCGATTTCATCCATCATCCGCCGACGGTGAGACGCAATACGAAGCCGGCCCGTGCAAGCCAATGGCCGAGCCCGCCCGCCGCGCCCGCAACCGAACGGGCAAAAAACTGTTGTTTGAAAACTCGCGAACAAGATCGCACCCCGGCTTTCAAGGGGGCGAACCGGATTCAGGGAGACGACAATGACGGTACGCACGATCCTCGATACCAAGGGCCATCAGGTGCAGAGCGTCGAGCCGGGCGCAAAGCTCTCGGCCGCCATCAAGATCCTGAGCGAGCGCCGGATCGGCGCCGTGCTGGTATTGGACCAGGGCCGCATGGAGGGGATTTTGTCGGAGCGCGACATCGTGCGTGTGCTGGGCGAGCGTGGCGCCGGTGTGCTGGACGAGCCGGTCAGTTCAGTGATGACACGCAAGGTCGTGAGCTGCCGGGAAAAGGACACGGTCAGCGAAATCATGGAGATGATGACCAACGGCAAGTTCCGCCATCTGCCCGTGGTGGAAGACGGCCGGGTGGTCGGCCTGATCTCGATCGGCGACATCGTCAAATGGCGCGTCGGCGAATACGAGCGCGAGCAGGAAGCGCTGCGCGAATACATCAAGACGGCCTGAGCCGCCTATTCGGCCTTCTCGACGGGAGCCGCCGCTTGCATCGCCTGCGGCGAGAGGATGTGGATCGCCTCCTGGAGCGAGTCGATGGCGCGCTCGGCGGCGCGTGCGCCATGCGCGATCAGATCGGCGGCGCGGTGGAAGTCGAACCAGCCGACCTGGCCGACGCGGGGCGAGATCAGCAAATCCGGCGGGTCGCCGGCCAGCCGCGCGCGGGTGATGCGGTCCTGCATGATGTTGAAGGCGTCGACCATGACGGAGGAGATGCCGGGCCGCGACGCGCTGCCGAAGAATTCGCGCTTCATGGTGCGCTCGGCGGAGAACAGCTTTCGCAGGCCGCGCCGGGGCGCCTCGGGTTCGGCCTCGGGCGCCGGTTCTGCCGGCGCGACCACGGACGGGCCATGGGCATAGACGGTGGTACCGTGCGCGAACACGTCGCTGGAGACGTTGGCGGCAATCACGATCTCCGCACCGAAGGCGCGCGCGGCCGAAACCGGCACCGGGTTGACCAGCGCGCCGTCCACCAGCCAGCGGTCGCCAACCAGCACCGGCGAAAAAATGCCGGGCAGGGCGTAGGAGGCGCGCATCGCGTCGACCATGCGGCCGTGGGTCAGCCAAATCTCGTGACCGGTGCGAACTTCGGTGGCGACGGTGGCATATTTGACCGGCAAGTCCTCGATCAGCGTCTGCCCCATGGATGCTTCCAACTCGGCTGCGAGCTTGGCGCCGCCGATCAGGCCGCTGCCGTTGAGGCGGATATCGAGATAGCCGAAGATATTGCGCGGCTGCAGGCTGCGCGCCCATTCCTCCAGCGTGTCGAGATGACCGGCGGCATAGGCGCCGCCGACCACCGCGCCGATCGAGGTGCCGACCACGACGTTGGGCACGATTCCGTGTGCAATCAGCGTACGCAGGATGCCGATATGGGCGAAGCCGCGCGCCGCCCCGCCGCCCAGCGCCAGCCCGATCACCGGCTTCCGTTGGGGGCCAAGACCGACCTTTTCGTCCGTCTGGAGGTCAGAACTGCGGTTCATCCAGCTGTTCAACACCGAAAATCTCCTGCTTGGACGGCATCATGCCGCGCTGGCGGGACGTCGCCAGTCCATCTCGTGTGCATGGTTTATGCCGGGTGGAATAGGGCAAGGCGGGCAATACGACTGGAACGCGACATTTCTATTAAAGACTGGGGTGCTCTTGGGGTTCCAACAAGCCGCCCACCCCGGGTTCACGCAGGCTTGAATTTGCCGCGTTTTCGGTGAAAAGCAGGGCCATGATGTTGAGGGGTAGCGGGGTAACCGGCAACAGGCGGGCCGAAGGGCTCGGCCGCGCGTTTTGGCTTGCGCTGTCGCTGGCGCTTTTGCCCGCTGTGGCTTCGGCCCAGATGTTTTCCGACCGCCCGCCGCCCGTGCCGCCAGCCACGGTGCCCGACGCACCCGCGCCGGGACCGGCCATGAACCTGGCGCCGCCCTCCGGGCCTGCCGCCACTCCTAACCTGCCCGCGCCTCTGACCCAGCCGACGCTGACCCAGCCGGGACTGGGTTCCCCGCCGCCGACGGCCGCAGCGCCGCCCGCCTTGCCGCCGCCGGGCGCCTCCACCGCGGGGCAGGCGGTGCTGGCGCTGACCGCGAAGTACGGCAAGGATCTGCCCGTCATCACCAACGGCCTGGTGTGGCGGGTGTTTGCCGACAAGCCGGACGAGACCGGCACCTTCAAGCTGATCCGCGAGGAACGCGGCGCCACGCCCAACATCGTGCTGCAGCCGGGCAGCTACGTCGTGCACGTCGCGCTCGGCCTCGTCAGCGCCACGCGCGCGGTGACGCTGAAGTCGGAGACCGACCGCGAGGCCTTCATCCTGCCCGCAGGTGGCTTACGCATCGAAGGCCGCGTCGGCACCAGCAAGATTCCGCCGAACCAGATCTCGTTCTCGATCTACAAGGGCAGCCAGTTCGAGGCAGCCGAGCGCTCCTCGCTGATCCCGAACGTCGCGGCCGGCGACGTCGCGCTGATTCCCGAAGGCACCTACTACATCATCTCCAACTATGGCGACGCCAACTCGGTGGTGCGCTCCGACATCCGCGTGCAGGCCGGCAAGCTCACCGACGTCATCATCACGCATCGCGCCGCGGTGATCACGCTGAAGCTGGTCAGCGACAAGGGCGGCGAGGCGCTCGCCAACACCGCCTGGTCGGTGATCACGCCGGGCGGCGACGTGATCAAGGAATCGATCGGCGCCTTCCCGAAAGTGGTGCTGTCGGAAGGCGAATACCGCGCCATCGCCAAGAACGAAGGCAAGGTGTTCGAGCGTCCCTTCAACGTCGTCAACGGCGTCGACGGCGAAGTCGAGGTCGTCGCGCGCTAGTTCTGCGGGAACGCGTCGTAGACCAGCTTCTTGAAGGCCGGTGTGATGCGGCCACGCTCGTTCTGGGTCTGCTCCATCATGATGTAGACCATGTCGAGCCTGGGATCGACGCCGAAATAGGTGCCGCTGCCGGAATCCCATTTCAGCTCGCCGATCGAACCCGGCGGCGGCGGTTTCGCGTTGCCGGGATCGGTGCGCACGCCAATCCCGAGCCCGTAGCCGAAACCGTCGCCCGGAAAATAGAAATAGTCGCGCGCGACGCCCGAACCCGGCCCGATGTGA
Organism: uncultured Alphaproteobacteria bacterium; assembly: GCA_963726865.1. Taxonomy (GTDB): domain Bacteria; phylum Pseudomonadota; class Alphaproteobacteria; order Rhizobiales; family Xanthobacteraceae; genus Bradyrhizobium. The sequence goes on from CAVSEE010000028.1 coordinate 1,127,910, forward strand.
TCGGTCGTCATGTTCTTGAAGGAGGCGGGGCTGAGATAGCGCTTGCCGTCGAGCTCGCCGCCATTGAGCAGCATCTGCGCAAAGCGCGCGTAGTCCTTGGTTGACGTCAGCAGGCCGCCGCCGCCGGATTCCCATTCGGGATGGGCGAGGCGGTCGCGCTCGGCATCGAGCAGGATGGTGTCGCTGGGCAGCGGCCGCGCCATCCGCGCACGCTCCTCCGGCGTATTCAGCACGAATTTGGTGCTGGTCATGCCGAGCGGAATGAAGATGCGCTGCTTCATGAACTGGTAGAGCGTCTGCCCGGAGATGACCTCGATGACGCGGCCGAGCACATCGGTGGAATGGCCATAACGCCACAACGTGCCGGGCTGGCGCGCCAGCGGCAGCTTTGCGATGCGTTCGGCGAATTCCTTGTTGTCGAACGGGCCGTCAAAGATGTGGGCGTCCTGATAGGCCTTCTCGACCCATCTGCCGCCGATATAGTCGTAGGTGATGCCCGAGGTGTGCCGCATCAGATCGAGGATCGTGACGGGATGGACCGGTGGCACCAGCGTCACCGTGTCGGTGCCGTCCGGGTTCTTGACGTCCATGCCGACCTTTACGTTCGCGAAGGACGGAATGTATTTCGACAGCGGATCATTCAGTGCGAGCTTGCCGTCGTCGATCAGCATCATCGCAGCAAGGCTGGTGAGCGGTTTGGTCATGGAATGGATGGCGAAGATCGTGTCCGGGCTCATGGGAGTGCCGGTTCTCGACGTCCTGCACGCCAAAGCTCTTCAGGTAGAGCGGACGGCCGTGCTGCTGCACGAGGATCACCGCGCCGGGCAATTTGCCGGTTGCGACTTCGTTGCTGAAGAATGCGGTGATGGCTTCGAGCTTGTCAGGCGCAGGAGCCGGGGGCATTGGCGCCATTTTGCCCCGCTGCGCTGCTCGACAGCGCGGCCGATAGCGCAAGTCCCGCGAGAACGACGCCAAGGCGTTTCATTCGCAGCTCCCCTCCCGCTTTGCGTCCGATCAAAGCCGGAAGGAGCGCACGTTCGTCAATCGGACGGAAGTCGCTAGAACCGCGTCACGATGTCGGGCAGGGCCGGGCGCGGGCGGTCGTCGCCGGGCTTGGTGACGTTGCCGATGTGGATGAAGCCGACGAGCTTTTCGTCGGCCTTGAGGCCAAGCCCGTCCAGCACGTCGCGGTCGAAGGCGAACCAGCCGGTCAGCCAGCAGGCGCCGAAGCCGAGCGCGGTTGCCGCGGTGACGATGTTCATGGCGCTGGCGCCGGCGGAAAGCTCCTGCTCCCAGGCCGGCACCTTCGGATGCGGCTTGGTGAAGCTGACGACGCCGATCACCAGCGGGGCGTCGGTGAGGCGCTTCTTCTCGACCTCGATCTCGGCGGCCGAGGCTTGCGGATTTTTCTTCGCGAACACGCCGGCGATGACTTCGCCGCCGCGGATTCGCGCATCGCCCTCGAACACGATGAAGCGCCAGGGCGCGAGCTTGCCGTGGTCGGGCACGCGCGCGCCGATGGTCAAAATGGTCTCGATCTCGGCGGGCGAGGGGCCGGGGCCGGTCATCTCGCGCGGCTTCATCGAGCGGCGGGTCTTCAGGAGTTCGATCGCGTCAGGCATCGGGTACCGCAGGGTTGGAGGTTTGATGCAGATATCTGCATCTGCGAGGCGATGGCAAGGCAGGCCGGTTTATTAGCCTTCCAAACTGGCAGGACTGCTGCCGTTTGATCCCGCGCAAGGAATCGGCCGCGCGTGCCTTGTATGGTGGCCGATATCGCCTTGCGCTGGAGGTTTCCATGCCCAGACCCAGGAAGATCGAGTTGAACGTCGTCCGACTCACCGCTGACATGGCAGCCCGCGTCGATGCCTGGGCGGCTACCCAAGGCATCGACCGGGTCGAGGCGATCCGGCGCCTGGCCGAGATCGGGCTGAGGGCGGAGGCCGCCATCTCCGGCCCGCCGCGCGGCTGCCGCGACGACCTCGCGATCGAAGCCCAGGCGGAAAACCACATCGGGCTCCTGATCGATCCGGAAACGCCGGAGGAGGAGCGGGAGCGGCGCATTCACCGGCTGACCGAAGGCCCGCCGGAATTCGTCGACTTCCGCATCGACCTGCCGGGACGCCGGCCGCACTGAGCGCGTCACGCAGCCCGGCGCATCCGCTTGACGTCGGGCGGCGTCGCCTCGTCGAGCAGGGCGGCGATCGCTTCCGCGGTCGGCAGCACCTTCTGCCCGTCGCTGCCCAGGCGGCGTATCGAGACCGAATGGGTCTCGGCCTCCTTCTTGCCGACGGCGAGGATCGCCGGGATCTTCGCCAGCGAGTGCTCGCGGACCTTGTAGTTGATCTTCTCGTTGCGCAGGTCGATCTCGACCCTCAAGCCCGCGCGCCGCGCCACTTCCACCACCCGCTTGGCGTATTCGTCGGCTTCCGAGGTGATGGTGGTGACCACCGCCTGCACCGGCGCGAGCCAGAGCGGGAAGCTGCCGGCAAAGTGCTCGATCAGGATGCCGATGAAGCGTTCCATCGAGCCGCAGATCGCCCGATGCACCATGACCGGCGTCTTCTTGCCGCCGTCGGCATCGATGTAGAACGCGCCAAAACGCTCCGGCAGGTTGAAGTCGACCTGCGTCGTGCCGCATTGCCAGTCGCGGCCGATGGCGTCGCGCAGCACATACTCGAACTTGGGCCCGTAGAACGCGCCTTCGCCCGGATTGATCGCGGTCTTGATGTGATTGCTCTGCGCCTGGATCTGGTTCAGCACGGTCGCCATCACGCGCTCGGCGTGATCCCACATCGCGTCGGTGCCGACGCGCTTCTCCGGCCGCGTCGACAGCTTGACGGTGAGTTCGCCGCTGAAGCCGAAATCCTCATAGACCGACAGGATCAGGTCGTTGATCTTGAGGCATTCCTCCGCGAGCTGCTCTTCCGTGCAGAAGATGTGCGCATCGTCCTGGGTGAAGCCGCGCACCCGCATCAGCCCGTGCATGGCGCCGGACGCCTCGTAGCGATGCACGACGCCGAATTCGGCGAGGCGCAAGGGCAGGTCGCGATAGCTCTTCAGGCCATGCTTGAAGATCTGCACATGGCCGGGGCAGTTCATCGGCTTCAGCGCAAACCAGCGCTTGTCTTCGGCCTCGTCGCCGGCCGACTGCGCCGCGAACATGCTCTCGCGGTACCAGTCCCAGTGGCCCGAGGTCTCCCAGAGCGTCTTGTCGAGGATCTGCGGTGCGTTGACCTCGCTGTATTCGCCGGCCAGCCGGCGGCGCATATAGGCGATCACCTCCTGGAAGATGGTCCAGCCCTTCGGGTGCCAGAACACCACGCCGGGGCCTTCCTCCTGGAAGTGAAACAGGTCGAGCTCGCGGCCAAGCTTGCGGTGGTCGCGCTTTTCCGCTTCCTCGATCTGCTTGAGATAAGCGTCGAGCTCTTCCTGCTTGGCAAAGGCCGTGCCGTAGATCCGGGTCAGCATCGGATTGTTGGAATCGCCGCGCCAATAGGCGCCGGCCACCTTCATCAGCTTGAAGGCATTGCCGATCTTGCCCGTCGAGGTCATGTGCGGGCCGCGGCAGAGATCGAACCAGTCGCCCTGGAAATAGATCTTGATCGGCTCGTCGCCGGGAATGGCGTCGACCAGCTCGACCTTGAAGTTCTCGCCCTTGTCGCGGAACACCTGCTTGGTCTTGGCGCGATCCCAGACTTCCCTGGTGAAGGGCCGGTCGCGCGCGATGATCTCGCGCATCTTCTTCTCGATCGCGGCAAAGTCTTCCGGCGTGAACGGCTCGTTGCGGAAGAAGTCGTAATAGAATCCGTTCTCGATCACGGGCCCGATGGTGACCTGCGTGCCCGGCCACAGCGATTGCACGGCCTCCGCCAGCACATGGGCGCAATCGTGCCGGATCAATTCCAGCGCGCGCACATCGTCGCGGGCGACGAACTCGATTTTCGCATCGTTCTCGATGCCGTCGTTGAGATCGGCGAGCGTGCCGTCCAGCGCCATCGCCACGGTGCGCTTGGCCAGCGAGGGCGAGATGCCCTTGGCGATATCGAGGCCGGTAATGCCTTTGGGAAATTCGCGCATGGCGCCGTCGGGGAAGGTAACGTTGACCTTGTTCACGGGCTCGACGGGTTTGAGATTCGTAAGGGAATACTTGAAGTCGCTCATCAGTTTCTCCTGTGGCTCACTCCTGCGAACGAACGCAGGTAAGCGGGAACTGCGCCCGGTATAGCAGGCAATTCGGGCGGAGCAAGCGATGCGTGCGGGTGATTCGGCGGAAAAACGGCCGATCCGTGCGGCAAGACAGGTGCGCAGGGTGGTCGTGACCGAGTCGCTACTCGCCTTGATTCACGGCAAAGCGCACCAGTTGTTTCATCTCGTCATCAAGCTCGACCTGGCATCGTTCCGTCCCGCCGGCCTGGAGTATGTCCGCGACGAGCTTCGTCAGCGGCAAGTTGGGGAGCTTGTCGTTTTTCCACGCGTAAGAGAACGCCTTGATTGCGGCGAGCCGGTCAGACGTGGAGCAAATGGCATCAGCTAGATTCTCTGCTAACAGCTTGAATCCGTCTGGAGTGCGAGCAGTCAATTCCTCCGTGCATTTTCTCCATGCGGACTCGACTGGTGTTGATGGGTCGGATCCGGCGGGCCGAAGCCGAGCATCGAGACTGGCCTTCAGCGCGTCTCTGGAAAAATTTGCGTCGACCGCCGTCCTCGGGACCTCATCGAGGGAGCGATCGATGAAGCTGGCGACTTCCTGATCAGTGGCCTTGACCCGAACCGGCCCGGACCGACTCTCATATTGCACTTGAATGATGTCGTCGAAATTCGCGTTTGCAACATGCGAAAGATTGCAGCCGGACCTTCCGGCATGCCAGAGGAAGGGCTGGTACAGGACAGCGTTGCGGAATCCCGAGCCACCCTCGACCTGAATGCCCTGCATCTGGGTTTCAACGAATGCTGTGCCAGCAACTTGCGGGCTTTTGAACTGCGCCCCCTGCAGCTCGGTTCGGTAGAAGCTGGCCCACTGCAACTGCCCGCCATAGAAAGAGGCGCCGTGCATGATTGCCTGATCGAACGATGCGCCGATCATTCGCGCTCCCGTGAAGGAGGCACCCTGCATATGCGCGTAATTGAGGATTGTTCCGCGCATCGAGGCAGACTGAAAGGACACGCCCTGCAGGCTTGCGCCGTCAAGGTGCGCGCGGTCGAGCCTGGCATATTGAAGCGAGGCGCCGCGAAGATTCGCACGTTCGAGCCAAGCGCCGGACAGTTGGGCCCGCTGCAGCTTGGCAGCCTCCAGATTGGCGTCGGTTAAATATGCCTCGGCCAACTGTGCGCCCTGCAGCGACGCGTTTGGGAGTTGAGCTTCGGGAAGATTCTTCTCGATCGTTTCACGTTTGCCAAACGAAGAACCCTGCAATTGAGCGGTGTCCAGATTTGCGCCGGCCAAGCGGGCACCCGCGAACGTCACTCCCTCGAGACGCGCAGCCCTGAGGACCGCGCCGGAGAGATCGGATTCGGCAAAGTCGACATGCCGAAGATCGGCGCCTTGCAGGCGCGCGCACCGCAGGTCGCGGCTCCTAAATGTCATGGTCCTCTCGCTTTCGTAGGGAGCCTGATCGTTCGCTTTGATGGTCGCCAGAATCCGGTCGAGCTTGCTGTCGTCGACGAAATCCTCTCCGGGAAGAACGAGGCGATCAAAGCCCGGCCCAATGACGCCTTCAAACAGCGCCGGGATCTGGCAGTCACGCATTTCGTCCGATGACTGATTGGAAGCGGTAAGCATCCGCATCCAGATGCGGCCCGGCTCGCCCGGGAATGTTATCGCCGAGTTCGACAGAACGAGGACGGCGAACGCGACGATGATCAACAGGCGGGGGCTCAGGAAGGATCGCAACGTCATATCGCGGCCGGGCTGCATGGCGCCGGCCCAGAGCACCAGCACGGCGAGCAGATCGAGTGCGATCAGCCCGCGGTGGGTCCATGTCACCACACTGCTGTGATAGGGCAGGAACTTGATTTCGAAAATGACGAGCACGCTCACCGGCGCGATCGCCAGCGTTATCCAGGTCATCAGCCACAGCAACAGCCCGAGCAGGCCCTCGCGTTCGCGGCGCGAACCGGCGAAGAGTTGCGCGAACAGGGTGTTCGCCAGGCGCTGACGGATACGAATGCGGTCGCCGTCATCGGTGACGTTGTGGTCGATCGCCTCGTTGTAGGCGTCCGCGGTGCGCGACAGCAACACCACCTGGAGCAGGACGTACAGATGGTAGACCACAAACAGCAGCGGCAGCAGGATGGCGGAGGCGACCAGCGGCAGGTCGATATTGATCGTCGGGAGCTTGATCGGCTCCTCGAGGAAAATCTGCCGGTGCGAGATCATCGAAGCGGCAGCGGCAAGGTAGGCGGTGAACGCGACGAAGCTGAGCCAGATGCCCGACACGCGGCCGGCTGAATCGTTGACCGAGCGTTCCAGTGCGCTGACGTCGTAAGGATCGATCCTTGCATCGGGCATGACGGACACCCCTCGCGCAGAAATTGCATCATCACCGCAGGCGCACTCATATGCAAGCGGGTAATCTTCGGGCGCCAACCCCCGGCCTTTGTCGCATTTGATTGGCATGGACTTGGAGAGGATCGCTTGTTAGCGTTGCCCATCGGCCCGGTCGCCGTGGTCCAAAACATCCCCCATGACGTTGCGCGCATTCTTCGTCGTCATCCTTGTCCTGCTCGGCGCATCCGCGTCGGCGGCGCCCGGCGGGCTGCGGCCTGAAGCGCAAGCGCTACCGCCGCCGCCGATGCTGTTCTACGTCGTCAAGGGCGCGCCCGACACGTGCGGCCGCGGCTGCGACAGCTGGATTGCGGTGGAGGGGCAGGTCGACGGGGCGGCCGCGCCGCGCTTCAAGAAGTTCCTGCAGCAAATCGGCAATCGCGACCTGCCGATCTACCTTGCTTCGCCCGGCGGCAATCTCGACCAGGCGCTCGCCATCGGCACCATGCTGCGCGAACGCCGCGCCACCGCGCGCGTTGGACGCACGCTGGTGAGCGAATGCGGCTTCGAGGCGCAGGACAGCGCGGCCTGCGTCAAACTCAAGCAATCCGGCCGCGTGCTGCGCGGGGATATCTTCACCCGCAGCGCCAACTGCAACTCGGCTTGTCCCTATCTGCTGCTCGGCGCCACGACGCGCGAGGTGGCGCCCGATGCGTTGCTGGCAGTGCATTCCGCCAAGGTGGTGGTGCATTTCCGCGGCGACGCGCCGCCGCCCGCCGCGGTGCGCGCGGCGGCGAACCAGCGCGGCCGCGACCGCGCCGACCGCGTGCTGTCGGCCTACATCGTCAAGATGGGCGCGGATATCGGCCTGTTCGATCTCGCCCGCTCGATCAAGTTCGAAAGCCAGCATGTGCTGACGCGCGAGGAGATCGCGCGCTTCGGCATCGACCGGCGCGACGTCGCGGAGACGTCGTGGAAGTTCGAGAATGGCGTCCGCAGCATGGTGAGCAAGTTTGCCAGCGTGCGCGAGGAGGGTGGAAAGTCGTGGCGGCTGTCGCAATGGCGGATCATCTGTTCCTCGAACGAACAGTTCGAGCTGGACTTCCAGCGTCCAGTGCTGGCGGCAGGGTCGACGTTGCCGACGGTCGCAATATCGGGGGTCGGTCCGGCGCCGCAGCACTTCAACTGGCCGCCGGCGAAGGTGCAGGGATATGAAATCTGGGCGTTGCGCGTGACGCGCTCCTCGGTGCAGGGCCTCGCCGCCGTGCCGCAGTTCGAATTCACGGAGGCGGTGCAGGCCGCAGATGGAAAGCGCGTGGCGCGATCGGCGAAATTCTCCACCGAGGGCCTCGCGGGCGCGCTGACGACGCTGGCGGCCACTTGTCCGCCGCCGAAAAACCTGGTGCTGCGGCAAGCCGTCGGCACGCAGGAGAGCGCGGCGAAATAATCGCAAGATTCGCCCTTTCACCGCTGCGCGGTCCTGCTTACATGCGTATGCATGGAAAATCGCCCCGCCGCCGCGCCGCGCTTCGCTCCTACCGCACTGATGCTCGGAAATGTCGTCACCGGCAGCGCGGTTCTGGCGCCGGCGGGCATGCTGCAGGAATTGTCCGGCGGCCTCGATGTCTCCATTCGCACCGCGGGGCTCCTGATCACCTTCGGCGCGGTCGTGCTGTGCGTGGGATCGCCGATCACGGCGTGGCTCACCAGCCGGATCGAGCGGCGCCGGCTGCTCGCAGTGACGCTGGCGGTTCTCGCCATCACCAACATCGCCTCGGCCTTCGCGCCCGACTATGCCAGCCTGCTGGGCTTGCGGCTCCTGATGCTCGCGATCGGCGTCATCTACACGCCGCAGGCCGCCGGCACCGCGGCGATGATCGTGCCGGAAAGCCGGCGCGGCTCGACCATCGCCTATGTCTTCCTCGGCTGGTCGCTGGCGGCGGCCGTCGGCCTGCCGCTGATCACGCTCGTCGCGCATCGCTACGGCTGGCGCGTGGCCTTTGGCGGCATCGGCGCGCTCGGCGTCGTCAGCTTCCTGCTGCTGACATGGCGTCTGCCGGCAGGATTGATTGGCGCGCCGGTAGAGCTGCGGACCTGGCTCGAGCTTGCGCGCAATCGGCTCGTGGTGCTGTTGCTCCTCGTCACCACGCTCTATATGGCCGGCCAGTTCGTGATCTTCACCTTCATGGGACCGCTACTCGCCAAGCTGACCGGCGCCAGCGCCGACGCCACCAGCCTCGTGTTCGCGCTGTACGGCGTGTTCGGCTTCCTCGGCGTGGCGGTCGCGACCCGCATCGTCGATGGCTGGGGCGCCTACCGCACCTCTTTGTTGTCGATCACATCCGTGCTTGCCGGCGTTGCGGGCTGGGCGCTGACATCGGGCAACTACGTGCTGATGGCGATTTCAGTCGCGGTCTGGGGCCTTGGATTTGCCTCCGCCAATTCGATGCAGCAGGTGAGGCTGGTTGCTGCCGCGCCGCCGCTGGCCTCGGCGTCGGTCTCGCTCAACACCTCCGTCCTCTATGTCGGTCAGGCGATCGGGTCGGCGGTCGGCGGCATCCTGTACGGGCGGGAGATGCTGTACGACGCGGGCTATGTCGCCACCGCCTTCCTGGCGGCGGCCGTGCTGATCGTTGTCGCGACCCGGCCGCGTGCGGGCGCGTAGGCTTTCAACCGGCATCGTGACAAGACGGCCGCCGCATGCTTTTCTCGCGGCCCAAGGGGAAGGCGATCGGGGGAATTGCTGAGCGATCGCGATAGGGGGCCCCTGACAGCGAAAGCGGTTTTTGCCGGATTTTCGCCATTTGGCCTCAATCGAGCGCATAGTCGGCCCATTGCCTTTCCATCCCGTTGGGTCAGGACGAAAGCGAAGCGAGATGAAAAAGATTCTGGTGCTTGCCGCGGTGCTGTATTCGGCCGCCGCCATGGCGCAGACCGGCGAGCCGCCGAAGGTGGGCGACAAGCCGCTGGTGCAGGTCAAGCCGAAGGCAAGCAAATCCACGGCCGCGCCTACAGCCAACGAAGCCCAGCCGGCGGAGGCCGCCAAGGACCCGGCCAAGGGCGCAGCCAAATCGGCCAAGGCCGCGCCGGGCAAGCCGAAGTCGATGGCGGCAAGGCTGCAGGCCTGCCTCGATATCGATGACGGAACCAAGGACCGGCTGAACTGCTATGACGGCGTGGTCCCGCCAAAGCCCAATCCCAAGGCCAAGGGGCCGGCGAAAGCCGTCACCGAATGCAGCGCCTTCAAGGACGAGGAGGAGCGGCTGACCTGCTACAACGGTTTTGTCGAGAGGCTGCCGAAGCTTCCTTCCTGACGACGTGCATGATCCAGCGGCGCGCCTCCTGGGGGCGCGTCTGTTGTGCGAACACAACATCCCGCGGCTAGTCGCTGATCCGCGTCAGCACCGCCCGGAAGGCGACGCCCGGCAGCTGCAGCGCCGTTCCCTCGAAATCCACCATGTCGCCGTTCTCGGCGCCGCGCAGCGTCAGCGTGATATTGTCGTTGCCGAACAACGGGCGGAACGCCGGATCCGGATTGTGCCGCTGCGTCGACACCTTGACCTGGATTCCATCGTCGCGGTCGACATAGTTGCCGATGAAAGCGAAAGCGGAGTTCCCACCGCGAAGCTTTCCCGCCGTAGCGTAGATCACGCCGGTCCCGGTGCCATGAACGGTATGAAATTCGATCTTGTATAGTCCCTCGCGCAAAAGCCGTCCCCAATAGCAAAATCCGCCCAAATCAAACGCAATCAGTAAAGGTTGAACCCTAGGGCGAGCGCAACGCGCCGACAATGCCCGGTCCGCCGTCCGGTGCGGACATCAACATCACAATTTGCTCAACGGCGTGAGGGAACGCAACAGCGTGTGCGCCGGCCCGTATTTCTACTTGGATTATCTCGGAGGTTAGCGGCTCGTGCTCGCCGCTGACGGCGCGCTCGCGTAGCGCGCCGATGCCGGCGCGGTGGCCATCTTGATCAGCACGTCCTTGACCGGATGCTCGGTCCAGGCCTGCGTGACATAGCTGCGATGGGTAATGCCGTCAGCCGTCTGCACGAAGACGACGCTGCCCGGCCGCAGCGGGCCATCCATGTCTTCGCGATAGGAAATGCCCTTTTCGCGCAGCATCGCCATCAGCTCCTGGTCGCGTCGCTTGGTGTAGCGGGTGTAGGAACTGACGAAGAAGCCGCCGCGGTTGTTCTCGATCCAGGTGGCGAACTTGTCGAGCTCGCCATAGACGGCGTCGAGCAGGATCACGCCGGCGACGCGCTTGCTGATGCCGCCGACCTCGAGGCTCCAGGCGGTCGGCAGGAAGCCGCCGCTGTAGCCGACGATCACGATCGGCATGTTGGCAAAGGTTTTGGCCGAGTTCGGGTCGCCATAGAGCCGGGCGATGTGGCTGGTTGATTCCTCCATGAAGCGCTTGAAGCCGTTCGGCTGCCAGAACTTGCCGGCGCTGGAATCGGCGGCGTCGACGGCCATCTGGGGCGCAAGCAGGACGGCGTTGACGCCGGAATCGGAGATCTGCTGCGGCACCAGCTGGCGGTCGCGCACGTCGCGCTCGAGGGTGGCGCCATTGCCGTGGAAGAACACCACGATCACGCCGGGCTTCTTCGCGTCGAAATGCTCGGGCACATGCACCAGCACGCGGCTGTCGTTGTAGGTCTCGTCCTGCCAGTAGACCTTGCCGGAATAGCTGCGGTGGCCCTTGCGATCACCGCTGGCGACGTTGAGGAATGACGCTTCCGAGCGCGGGTTCTCGCCGAAATAGGGGAACGCCGACGATTTCATGCTGATCAGCGTGGTCAGGTCCTCGCGCGGGCGTTCCAGCGGCAGCGTCGGCGCGTAAGAGGCGACGCGGTAGGACGACGGCGCCGGCGCTGCGGCTGCCTCGGCCGTAATTCTCTCGGTACGCACCGCGCGCTGGCGCGGCGGCTCGGCGCGCGCAACGTCGGTGCGTACGCCGCCGCTGCGCGGCCACTTGATGCTTTCGGACTCGCCGGGGAAGCGATCCTTGAATTGCGGGGCGGGGAAGCGGTCTTCGAAACTGTCGCTGCTGGTGGCATGCGCGTTGGCAGCGAGCGTTGCGGCAGGCGGGGCCTTGCCGCACTGGGCGAGCAGGGAGGAAACCGGCAGCAGAACCGCAAGCATGGTCATCACGCGCCAGCGCGGCGACATGCCAAACGGCATCGCCAACCCGGCACGAGCATGTGTCGTCGAATTCGGATCGACCCCGATCATCCGCTCCCCAACAAAACCTCCGGGCGGCAAGTTGGGCCGACCGGCGTTTAGGCGACGTTAAGAATCCGGAAAAACTCCCCATCCGGATCGGAGGATTCTGAACACGGAATCGTGTCCTGAATGTGGGAGGCGCCTTTTTGTTCTCGCATTGCTGGGGATGCTCGGGGCGGTGGTCAAAGGCCGCCTTAGGTATCTGGATACCGAAATCTGCCTTTGATTTAAACCTTTGTTAGCATTGCTTGAAACGGCAGGCCCCAGCCTGCACCATCGAAGCGAATCGCGGGCGCGATGCCCCCAGAGGCGTGGACCGAAATGGCGGCATCAGAAGCGGGAGACGCGGCCCTGTCTGGCCGGCTCACAGGCAGCGGCGGGTCGACGGTTTCATTGCTGGTGGCGGTCGCCATCGTGGTCGCCGACATGGTCGGGGTCGGCGTCTTCACCAGCCTCGGTTTCCAGGTCAAGGACATCCCCTCCGGCTTCTCCATCCTGCTGCTCTGGGTGATCGGCGGTATCGTGGCGCTGTGCGGGGTGTTTTCCTATGGCGAGCTCGGAGCGATGTTTCCGCGCTCGAGCGGGGAGTACAATTTCCTCAGCCGCGCCTTTCATCCGGCCTTCGGCTTTGTCGCCGGCTGGGTGTCGGCCACCGTGGGCTTTTCCGCGCCCGTGGCGCTCGCCGCGATGGCTTTCGGCGAATATGGCCGGGCCATCCTGCCCGACGGCTCGCCCATGCTGCTCGCGATCGCCGTGGTCTGGCTGGTGTCGCTGGTGCAGCTCACCGGCGTGAAGCATTCGAGCACGTTCCAGCTGATCGCGACGATCCTCAAGGTCCTCCTGATCGTCGCCTTTCTCACCTTGCGGCTTCGTCATCGGCACGCCGCAGCCGGTGACCTTTGCGCCGCAGGCCTCCGACTTCACCCACATCGTCAGCGCGCCGTTCGCGATCAGCTTGGTGTTCGTGATGTACTCCTTCTCGGGCTGGAACGCGGCGACCTACATCATCGGCGAGATGAAGCTGCCGGAGCGCAACGTGCCGCGCGCCATGCTGTTCGGCACGCTGATCGTGCTGGTGCTTTATGTGGCGCTGAACGCGGTATTCCTGCATACCGCGCCGATCGACCAGCTCGCCGGCAAGGTCGACGTCGCCCGCATCTCCGGCAGCCATATCTTCGGCGAACTCGGCGGCCGCATCGTCGGCGGCATGATCTGCATCGGGCTGGTCTCCTCGATCTCGGCCATGATGTGGATCGGGCCGAGAGTGATGATGACCATGGGCGAGGACATCCCGGCGCTGAAAATCTTCGCCCGCCGGTCCTCGAGCGGTGCGCCGGCCTATGCCATCCTGTTCCAGGTCGTGGTCGCGAGCCTGCTGCTGTTCACCCGCAGCTTCGAGGCGGTGCTCGACTTCATCCAGTTCTCGCTGCTGTTCTGCTCGTTCTTCACCGTGCTCGGGGTGATCAAGCTGCGCTTCACCCACCCGGACCTGCCGCGTCCTTATCGGGCCTGGGGATACCCGATTTCGCCGCTGGTTTTCCTGCTCGTGACCGGGTTCATGATGTACTATCTTTTGATGAACCGGCCGCTGGAGTCGGTGCTCGGTTTATTGATCATGCTTTCAGGCCTGCTGATTTACGCCATCTTCCGCAAGCAATCTGGGAATGGCCGCGCGGCCGCATCTTCGGGTCGCGAATGAACCTGTATCGCACTTTCACCACTGTGACCTTCGCTGCCGCCCTTGTGTGGGCGGCGACTGGCCTTGCGCGTGCCGCCGAGGTCACCGTCGACGACACCGCCAAGTTCCTCGCGGGCATGCAGCCCTCGGCGGACTCGCCGCTGATGCCGCTGACCAAGGATCCGTCCTGGCAGCGCCACGCCAGGTTCTTCGACAACGCCTTCGGCCAGCTCGAACAGCGCCAGCTCGCGAAGATCCGCGCCTGGTCGGAGACTCATCTCGCCGCGCCCAAGCCGACCATGTTCTACATGTTCTCCGGGCCGGACTTCCTCTACGCCAACGCCTTCTATCCAAAGGCGACCACCTACGTGCTGGCCGCGCTGGAGCCGCCGGGGCAGGTGCCCGATCTGACCAAGCTGCCGCGCGGCGCCATCGGTTCTGCGCTCTACAATGTCGAGCATTCGCTGGGCTCGATCCTGTCCTTCAGCTTCTTCATCACCAAGCAGATGAAGAGCGACCTGCACGGAAGCCAGATCAGCGGCACGCTGCCGATCCTCTATGTGTTCCTGGCGCGCTCCGGCAAGACCCTCAAAAGCGTCACGCCGGTCACGCTCGACGCCGATGGCAACGTGAAAACGGAGAACGCCGGGCCCAACGCCCCGCGCGGCGCGCGCATCACCTTCACGGGCCCGGACGGGGTCGAGAAGACGCTGTATTATTTCTCGACCGATCTCTCAAACGGCGGCGCCAAGTCGAGCGGCTTCCTGAAGTTTTGCTCGACGCTCGCGCCCGGCAACAGCCTGATCAAGAGCGCGTCCTATCTGCTGCACTCCGGCAATTTCACCACGGCGCGCGACTATCTGCTCGCCAACAGCGCCACGATCATCCAGGACGATTCCGGCATTCCGCTGCAATACTACAACAACAAGCAGTGGCGGTTCTTCCCGTTCGGCAGGTACAACGGGCCGATCGGCGAGTTCCCCGGCCGTTACCAGCAGTCCTATGCCGAGCTGTTCCGCAAGGCCGAGCCGATCAATTTCGGCATCGGCTATCGCTGGCGCACCAATGACTCGAATGTGCTGCTGTCGGTGCGGCTGCCGAATGACGGCACGTCGCCGGCGGAGACCACGTCGTCGGCCGATCACGCCGCCGCCTGCGCCAGCACGCCCGAAGAAGCCGAAACCGCCGCCGCCCGCGCAGCGCGGCTTCCTCTGGTTCGGCCGCTAATTCTTCATCACCACCGCACGCTTTGGCTCGGCACGATGAAGGCCGCGGTGCTCGTCGTCTGGGGATGATGGGCGAAGTAGAGCCATGCAGCGGCAATCGTGATGACGAGGACGATGACGGCGAGCAAATCGATCTGCCTGGGGTCGTGACCGTCGTGGCTGATTTTCCAGCGCATTGTTGTTTCCTCCCGAAGAGGGCATCACATCAATGCGAGCGCGGAACATCCGGTTCCGCGCGTCAGCCATGCGGCGATGGCGGCGCGTTGACGCCGCGCCAGCGGCCGTAGCGCCAGGGCAGGTACCAGCGCGCGCCCTCAGGACTTGTTGCCGGAACATTGTCGATGCCCGACGTGCCCCAGGGCTGGCAGCGCAGCAGCCGCGCCAGGGTCATCCATCCGCCGCCCCACAGGCCGAAACGTTCGATCGCCTCGTCGGCATAGACCGAGCAGGTCGGCAGATGCCGGCAGTTGTAGCCGACCAGCGGCGACAGCGTGTGGCGATACAGCCAGATCATGCCGCGTCCGGCATTGCGCGGCAGGCGCGAGAGCGCGCCGGCGCAGGCGGGGCAAGGTTGCGATGCGTGCTTCATGGCAAGATTCTTCGGGCAGCTTGCCGCAATCATAGCCGTAGTCCTGCGGGGGTTCCAAAGCGCGGAACCCTTATCCTGCAGGTATTTACGCCACAGTTGCAAAATATCGCACGAAGCGAACGGCAGTGCAGCAAAGGTTCTATGGACGATACCGGTCAGCACAGTTACCGTTTTGAAACGCGGCGATGACAGAATCATGTCGTGTTTGGGGTGCCATCGCAGCCGCATTGTTGGGGCTTGGGGAAGGAACCAAATTGAAGCTTGTGAGGAGTCTTGAGCTTCCTGGCTGGGCGCTGATTGGCGCAACGGCCCTTTGCCTCGCATTGCCTGGCGCGGTCACGACGTCGGGCAATTCGGCGAAGGCCTGCTGGCACGCTCGAGGAACGCAAGCTGCCGATGCGCTTCAACTGGGTCGACTGCAAG
Source organism: uncultured Alphaproteobacteria bacterium (assembly GCA_963726865.1). Classification (GTDB taxonomy): domain Bacteria; phylum Pseudomonadota; class Alphaproteobacteria; order Rhizobiales; family Xanthobacteraceae; genus Bradyrhizobium. The sequence goes on from CAVSEE010000028.1 coordinate 1,143,542, forward strand.
CCCGACTGCAGGGGCTGGGTCAGCGCGGTCGGCATCGTCACCGCGGACAGCCCGCGCGACTTCGACGAATTTTCCCGCGGCCGCGATCTCGCTGGCGCCACCGTCGTACTCGATTCCAGCGGCGGCTCGGTGAACGACTCCATCACGCTCGGCCGGCGCTTCCGCAAGCTCGGCATGCTCACCACCGTTGGTATCAGCCTGCGCGGCGATGACGCGCGGCGTCCGGACGTCACGCCGGAAGCCTATTGCGAATCCATGTGCGTGTTCCTGCTGCTCGCCGGCAAGGCGCGTTACGTGCCGGAAGCCGCGCATGTCCGCGTGCACCAGATCTGGATGGGCGATCGCGCCGACGACGCCAAGGCGGCAAGCTACACGGCGCAGGATCTGTCGATCGTCGAGCGCGACATCGGACGTCTTGCCAAATACACCTTCGATATGGGCGGCACCGGCGATCTGCTGTCGCTGTCGCTGAGCGTGCCGCCGTGGGAAGATTTGCATCGGCTGTCGCCGGCCGAATTGCGGCTGACCAATCTCGTCACGACGGATGCGATCGCCGACGTGCTGCCGCGCGATAACCCGGTGCCGATGGCAGACGCGAAGCCTGCGAAGACGGTGCAGGATCGTTTCGTCAGCGCGCCGCTCGATGGGGATGCGCAGGCCCAGCCCGCGAAGGCGACCAAGACGGCCGAAGCGCAGACCGGCGGCAAGGCTCCGCCAGCGGAGAAGCCGGAGAAGTAAGCGCGGCTTAAGCCGGCTGCTTGGCCTTCGCCTCGATCTGGCCGATGGCATCGACGACCGCATCGAACGTCAGCATGGTCGAGGCATGGCGCGCCTTGTAGTCGCGCACCGGCTCGAGCAGGGCGATGTCGGCCCATTTGCCTTGCGGCGGCGCGCCGTTTTCCTTCAGCATCTTGCGAACGGTCTCGCGCAACTCGCGCAATTCGCTCGCGTTTGAGCCGACGACATGGCTTGCCATGATGGAGGAGGAGGCCTGTCCCAGCGCGCAGGCCTTCACGTCATGGGCGAAATCGGTGACGACGGCGCCATCCATCTTGAGGTCGACCTTCACGGTCGAGCCGCACAGCTTCGAATGCGCGGTGGCGCTGGCATCGGGATCCGGCAGGCGGCCCAGGCGCGGGATATTACCGGCGAGTTCGATGATCCGCTTGTTGTAGATGTCGTTCAGCATAGATCGAAGTCCAGCGTTCCCCCACGAGGGCGCGGCCTTGGCGGCCCCGGTGCACAGCCCTATATATGGACCGGAACGGCGGAAATACAGTCCGGCCGTTCGGCGCCCCATGCGGGATTTGCAGGGCAATTCCCCTGTGGCGGTGCTAGAATAGCCAAGTAGCCTGAACCGAGTAGGCTAACCAAAACTAAGGGACTCAGGCGTCCGGCGGCATTGATCCGCCCCGTCTGCCCGGTGACACATCCGGCCCCTCAGGGCCGGTCGAACGGAGAAGACATGGTTGACGCACTGATCAAATCCCTCAATCCCCGCAAGGCGCCGGATGCCCGGCCGGCCGAGCTCGATCCTGCCGAATTTCTGGCCGCGGCCGTCCGCGCCGACCAGCCGCGCCCCTCGCGCGCCGAGGCCGAGCAGGCGGTGCAGACGCTGCTCACTTACATCGGCGAGAACCCCGATCGCGAGGGCCTGCTCGACACGCCGCGCCGCGTCGTCGAGGCCTTTGACGAGCTCTATCAGGGCTATCACCAGTGCCCGGCCGAGGTGCTCGACCGCACCTTTGGCGAGACCGCGGGCTATGACGATTTCGTGCTGGTGCGCGACATCGAATTCACCTCGCAATGCGAGCATCACATGATGCCGTTCTACGGCAAGGCGCATATCGCCTACACGCCGGTCGAGCGGGTCGTCGGACTGTCGAAGCTGGCGCGGCTGACCGATATCTTTGCCCGCCGCCTGCAGACCCAGGAGCATCTCACCGCGCAGATTGCAGCCGCGATCGACGAGGTGCTCAAGCCGCGCGGCGTTGCGGTGCTGATCGAGGCCGAGCATACCTGCATGTCGGTGCGCGGCGTCGCCAAGCACGGCGCGACGACCTTCACCAGCCGCTACACCGGCATGTTCCGCGACAATCCGGCGGAGCAGTCGCGTTTCCTGACCATGGTGCGAGCACCGCAGCGGTGACCTCGCATTGAAGATGCGAGGCGACCTTGTCCAATCCTGCCGATACTGAGCGCGAAGAAGGGCTGAGCTTTCAGCCCAAATTCGACGCGTCCGGACTCGTGACCTGCGTCGCGACGGATGCCGCGACCGGCGACGTGCTGATGGTCGCGCACATGAACGACGAAGCGCTGCGCAAGACCATCGCCACCGGCGAAGCCTGGTATTTCAGCCGCTCGCGCAACGCGCTGTGGCGGAAGGGCGAGAGCTCGGGTCAGACCCAGCGCGTGGTCGAGATGCGCACCGACTGCGACCAGGACGCGGTCTGGATCCGCGTCGAGCAGGTGGGCGCGGCCTGCCACACCGGCCGGCGCTCCTGCTTCTACCGCAAGGTGGAAGGCGAGGGCGGCAAGGTCAGCCTGTCCTTTGTCGATGCGGACCGCCTGTTCGATCCGAGCGCCGTCTATCGCAAGTGACGGCCGGCTGTTCCTTAACCCGTCATTAACCATAATTGCCGCAGGGTGAGGCAGGCATGAGCGCTGGGTGGGCGCTCAGTAAGACCGCGCGGGGGTTTCGCGAGGCGCGAGGCACCAAACATATGTCGGTCGACTCCATCAGTGCCACGGCCGCGGCGGCGATGAACCCGTCGCCATCAGATCCGTCACGCATCGACCCGTCACGTCTGAAGATCGCCACCTCCATCAAGCAGGCCTCCAGCACCACCGGGGCCAGCTTCGAATACATGCTCACCACCGCGAAGATGGAGTCGAACTTCAATCCGAAGGCGGCGGCCAGCACTTCCTCGGCGCGCGGGCTCTACCAGTTCATCGACCAGACCTGGCTCGGCACGGTGAAGGAGGCGGGCGGCCAGCTCGGCTACGGCAAATATGCCGACGCGATCTCGAAGTCGTCGTCGGGCACCTACTACATCAACGATCCCTCGATGCGCACGTCGGTCATGAAGCTGCGCGACGATCCGGATGCGGCCTCGTCCATGGCTGCGGTGCTGACGCAGTCCAACAGCTTCAAGCTCACCGGCAAGATCGGCCGCCGTCCGACCGACAGCGAGCTCTACATGGCGCATTTCATGGGGGTCGGCGGCGCCGGCAAGCTGATCTCCAATGCCGAGGACAATCCGAACGCCTCGGCCGCTCGGCTGTTTCCCAATGCGGCGGCCGCCAACCGCTCGATCTTCTACGAGAAGGGCACCGGCCGCGCGCGCAGCGTGTCCGAGGTCTATTCGGTGCTGAGCACGCGCTATGCTTCCGCCGCCAACGCCAAGGACACCCGCACCGCCTTTGCCGCGCTCGGCGGCGCGCCGCGGCCAACAGCGGTGGCAAGCATCACGCCGCCGGCGACTGCGAGCGCGGCGACCCTGGAGAACGCGAACTTTCTCTCGACTATTCCGGATGCGCGCACGGTGACGCCAGTCACCGCAACGACGGGTACGGAATTGAAGACCGCATCCTTGCCGCAGCAGGAGCCGATGTTCCGCACGCTGTTCCAGGCCGGCGATCGTCCGCAGCCGATCTCGCCGGCGGTGCAGGAATTGTGGGGCGGCGCGCAGCCGCAGACCGGCGCGGCGCAGGTCGCCAGCCGCATCCCGGAAGTGCGCGCACCCGACCGGCTCGATCTCTTCAGCGATCGCGAACGGCACGTTCTCGAGCTAGCCTTGTCACGCGGCCTCGTCCCGAACGGCGCGCTCATGCGCTTGTGATGCAATCCCAGCTTGTAGGAGTTTCGGCAGGGGAATAGTTTCGGCGCCACGCCACAACCGTGACGGGAGCTGAACCCATGCCCATCGACCTCAAGGTTTACGATAATGGCGATCATACTGCGCTTGTCTGGCTTCCGATCCAGGGGAAAATCCCAAACTGCGTCGGCTTCACGGTTCACCGGCTGCTGAAACGCGCCGGCCAAGCCGACACTGAAGACTTCTTGCACGGATTTGTCGGCTTCTCCGACGACGAGAAACTAGACCCGGCGGCGCCATGGAAGTTCGCGCTGCAGCGCTATTTGTGGTGGGATTACCACGTCCGCCCCGGCGATATCGTGCAATATTCGGTCTTGCCGGTGATGGGTCCGAAGGACAACCTGAAACTTTCGACCACCGAGGCCAGCGCGACGACGCCGCCGATGACGATCACGGGGCAGGCGACGCCAAAGGTGGCGGCTTATTTCAACAAGGGGATCGTTTCGGCGCAATGGGTCTCGCGCGCGCTGGAAAAGCTGGGCAAAAAGCCCAAGCTCAAGGAAGACGTGCTGGAGGCCGTGGATCCCAAGAAGCCCGGCAATGCGTTGAGGAATGCACTTGGCGGGCTGCTGCGTTCGCAACTCTTGGCATTGCTTAAGCAGGCAAAGGATAGCAACGGCGAGATTTTTGCGGCGCTGTATGAACTCAATGATCCCGAATTGACGGATGCCATCAAGGCGTTCGGCAAGAAATGCCACCTGATTCTCGCCAACGGCGCCTTCAAGCCGCCTACCAATGACGAGAACAAGGAAGTCCGGGACGAATTGCGCGCCATCGTCGACATGCATGACCGGCTCGTCAAGAACCCCCATTTCGCGCACAACAAGTTCGTCGTTATCTGCGATTCCGGCGGAAAGCCGCAACGCGTCGTATCCGGCAGCACCAACTGGACAATGACCGGGCTTTGCACGCAGGCAAACAACGGGATCATCGTCGACTCGCCGGAACTGGCGGCTAATTTTCTCGACGAGTGGAATCTTCTCAAGGCAGCCGGCAATGATTATCCGTCGGACCTCGCCAAGGCCAATTCGACGGCCAAGTCTTTCGACATCGACGGCGGCCGCATCACCCAGTGGTTCGTGCCGACCACCGCCGGTCAGGACCTGGATTTTGCGCGCAAGCTGATCAACGGCGCAAAGGACGGAATTCTGTTTCTGTTCTTCAATCCCGGCAAGTTTGTCGCGGCGAGCAAGCCGGAGAGCCAATGGACCCTGCTGCAAAACATCCTGTTCCGGCATCACGAAGGGACGGCAAACTTCAACGCTAACCTCTACATCCGGGGCGTCGTCAACCAGGAGATCGACGGTCTCACCAACGACGATACCGCCAAGCACGCGATCCACGATCCCACCGAAACTCCCGTAGCCCTGTTCGACGGCGGCAAGAATGAGCCGCAACGCCTCGGCTTCGAATCCATGGTGCCCAAGAACATCAAGGACGTGTTCCACAACTGGCAAACGGAAATCCTGGGCGCCGGCGTTCACATTCACAGCAAGGTGGTCGTGATCGACCCGTTCGGTGATCACCCCGTCGTCATGACCGGATCGCACAACCTCGGCTTCAAGGCGTCCCATTCCAACGACGATAACCTGATGATCGTCGAGAACAACGCGCCGCTGGCCGCATCCTATGCCGCCAACATCATCGCGATCTATCAGGCCTACCGATGGAACGCCTATGTCGAGGCGCATCGTCAGGACCCGAAGGGCTTTCATGCCCTTTCCGATAATGACGGCTGGCAGGATGGCCACCTCAAGAACGAGATAGGAGAGATCCGGTTCTGGCTTGGATCGCGTCAGGCCGTTGCGGCCAGCGCGAACGCACCTCCACCCACGCCTGTCTCGGGCGATGCGCCGGCGCGTGCCGTCGTGGCCTCCGGCCCAGCGCCCGGCAAGTCAAAGAAGGCTGCAGCGAAGAAAAAGATCGCCAAGAAAACGACGAAGAAGGTCGCGAAACCTGCGAAGAAAAAGGCTGCGAAGAAGGCACCCAAGAAGCGGCCGGGAAAGAAAGCAAAGAAGGCCAAGAAGCGGTAGCTTCGGACGCTCGCGGCTGCGGGCGCCCGATCTGCGCGTGATCCGGGACACACCTGCATCGCTGCGCGGGGTTAGAATTCCCGCGCGGTCGGGTGATCTTCGCCGGAAGCCTGCGTGCGCATTTTGGCCGCGTCAGAGTGGGCGGCAGGGTGCAGGGTGAGCCGCCCATGCTCCGCCCCTTAACGAAACGTCAATAATCCCAAACGTTTATGGTGAACCCTTTGTTAAGCGTCATGGTTTATTTTTCGTGACAGTGGCATCGCGTCACGGTGTCGTCGCAAGTTGCGTAAGCCGGAAAGACCATGATCGTTCGGCAGTTCATCAGTTGGGTCAGGAGCGCATCCGCCGGCGAGCGGGCGGAAGCCACGCGGGCCTTGGCGCGGGCCTGGCTGATCTCGGATCTCTCCGCAGACGACCGCGCTGCCGCCGAAGGCGCGCTGTTGATGCTGCTCGACGATGCTTCGCCGCTGGTGCGCCAGGCGATGGCCGAGGTGTTTTCCCGCAGCACCGATGCGCCGGCCGCCATCGTGCAGGCGCTGGCGGTCGACCAGCCCTCGGTGGCGCTGCCCATCCTCGAACATTCGCCGCTCTTGATCGATGCCGATCTCGTCGACATCGTCGCGACCGGCAATGATGAGACGCAATGCGCCATTGCGCGGCGCGTCAGCCTGCCGGCCTCGGTCTGCGCGGCCATTGCCGAAGTCGGCACGGCGTCCGCGGCGCTGGAGCTGATCGAAAATCCCTATGCCGAACTGGCGCCGTTCTCCTGGGACCGCATTGTCGAGCGCCACGGCCATCTCGCCGCCATCCGCGAAGCCATGCTGGTGCTGGAGGGCCTGCCGGCAGCGACCCGCTACGCGCTGGTGACGAAACTTTCCGACACGCTGGCGCAGTTCGTGGTCGCCCGCAACTGGCTCAGTGCCGACCGGGCAGGGCGCGTCACCAGCGAAGCGCGCGATCGCTCGACCGTTCACATCGCCGCCCGCGCCGGCGGCGCCGACATGGAAGGCCTCGTGCGGCATCTGCGCGCCACCGGCCATCTCACCGCCGGGCTCATCCTGCGCACGCTGCTGTCGGGCAATCTCGACCTGTTCCATTGCGCGCTGGCCGAGCTCTCCGGCCTGCCGCTCGCGCGCGTCAGTGCGCTGCTGCACGACGGCCGGCGCGCCAGCCTGCAGGCGCTGCTGATCAAGGCGGGCCTGCCGGAATCGACCTTCGCCGCCTTCCAGGTCGCGATCGATGTCGGCCAGGAGATCGGCTATGCCGACAGCGACGGCGCCGCCGCGCGGCTGCGCCGGCGCATGGTCGAGCGCGTGCTGACGCATTGCGAGACCGACGGCCGCTCGGCCGAGCCGCTGCTGATCCTGCTGCGCCGGTTCGCGACGGAATCCGCCCGCGAGGAAGCGCGCCTGTTCTGCGAGGAACTGGTGGCGGAAGATGCGATCGCGCCGATCCACGACGATCTGATCGCGGCGTAGCCCGCGTCCTGCAAAAAATCGCGAAAACAACCCCATGCAAAGTAGAGTCGCGGGGTGGGCAACGCGCAAGCGTGCCCGGCATTCTTGCACCATGCAAATGAAGGTGGGCACGGCGCTACGCGCCTTTGCCCACCCTACAATTCCGCAAATTTGGCAGGAGTAGCTACTCCGCCGGCGCGATGCTCGGCGCCAGGATCGCTTCGAGATGCTCCGGGCGGTTGCGATTGGCCGTGGTCAGGAATTCGTCCGTGACGCCGCGCAGCCGGCTGCTCAATTCGCGCGCCATCGCCGCGTTGTCGAGCTTGGTGCGCTCGCGCACGATCGCCTGCACGGCATTGATGTGGTGCATGATCAGCTCGGTCGGCACCTTCTCGAGATCCGGCGCATGCTCGATGATGCGGCACAGGCTGTTGGCGGCGGCGCCCGCCGAAGGGAAGCCGAACGTCACGGCGTCGCCCTTGATGTCATGCGCGGCGCGGAACAGCTCGCCGCGGGCGTCATCGGTGAAGCCGTCGCGGCAGATCGCGTCCCAGGCATCGGACAGGCGGTCGGCCTCGATGACCATCCAGTTCTCGAACTCGCTCGACAGTCCCTTCAGCGCCTTTTCGGCGCGCGCCACCGGATCGTCGCGGTCGTCATCCGGCACCCGCCGCAGCACCTTGCGCAGCGGATTCGGCTGCATGATGACGTGATGGGTGGCGAAGGCCTTGATCTCGATATCGCCGGACTTGTTGTTCGACATGTCGTGCTTCCTGCGCCTAAATCCCCGACCGCGCCTTGTCGAGCAGCGAGGGCTGCTGCATCACTTCCATCTCGCCGCCGGTGCGGCGCTCCGGGCCGATATAGGCGGTAGAGGTGTTGCGGCGCCGGTCGGGACCGAAATAGGTCTTGGTCTTGATGAAGGGGCGGGGATTGGCGACCACGTTGAGGATGCGCTGGTAGAGGCCTTTCGCCGAGATCGGCTTGGCCAGGAATTCGGTGACGCCGGCATCGCGCGCCACCGTGACGCGGCGCTTCTCGGAGTGGCCGGTCAGCATGATGATCGGCACGTAGGGGTTGCCCTTGGAGTTCGGCTGCCGGATCATCTGCGCCAGCTCGATGCCGTCGAAGATCGGCATCGCCCAGTCGGTGATGACGATGTCGGGCACGTAGTGCGTGTACATTTCGAGCGCCGTGGCGCCGTCCTCGGCTTCATAGACTTCGCGCGCGCCGAACGAATGCAGCAGCGTGCGCAGGATGCGCCGCATATGCGGGTTGTCGTCGCAGACGAGGAAACGCAGTTTGTTGAAGTCGATGCGAAACATGGCTCGGCCCTGAAGGGCATGCCGGGAAAGCACGGTATACCCCGCGTTAACCATATCGCGCCGCGAGTTAACGAAGGGTTGGCCGGCCGCCCGACGGCCCGAACGGGGCGATTTCAGTGCCGCGGGCCGTCAGTGCCCGAACTGCTCGCGCAGGATGCGCTCTTCCAGGCTGTGGCCGGGGTCGAACAGCATCCGCATCGAGATGGTCTTGTCCGAGAGCATCTCGACGCGGGTGACGTCGCGCGCCTCGTCGTGGTCGGCGACCGCCGCGACCGGGCGCTTGGCGCTGTCGAGCACCTCGATGACGACATAGGCCGAATTCGGCAGCAGGGCGCCGCGCCAGCGCCGCGGCCGGAACGGGCTGATCGGGGTCAGCGCCAGCAGCGCGGCGTTGATCGGCAGGATCGGTCCCTGCGCCGAGAGGTTGTAGGCGGTCGAGCCCGCCGGCGTTGCCACCAGAATGCCGTCGGCGATCAGTTCGGCCATGCGCTCGCGCTCGTCGATCAGGATGCGCAGATGCGCGGCCTGATGGGTCTGGCGGAACAGCGCGACCTCGTTGATGGCGTGATGGATGTGCACGTTGCCGTGGACGTCGGTGGCGCGCATCATCAGCGGATGGATCAGCGACTCCCGCGCCGCCGCAAGGCGCGCGTGCAGGTCATGCGTCGCGAATTCGTTCATCAGGAAGCCGACGGTGCCGCGATGCATGCCGTAGATCGGCTTGCCCGTGCGCATGTGCTGGTGCAGCGTCTGCAGCATCAGGCCGTCGCCGCCGAGCGCGACCACGACGTCGGCCTCGTCGGCATTCTGGTTGCCGTAGAGGTCGGCGAGCTGCTTCAGCGCCGCCTGCGCTTCCGTGCTTGCGCTGGCGACGAAGGCGATCTTTTCGTACCGCTTGGACATGCCTGCTCGTACTCCGGCGTCACGGATGCGCCAGGCCGTCTTACGAGGCTCGTCTATACAGCTTGGCTATGCTTGTCGAGATAACCAAGCCCAGCTTGCAGGCAGGGTAAACGAAATCGGGCGGCCGCTTGATGCGACCGCCCGGCAAACGGGGTCGCCAGGCTCAGACGGGCTCAGTATTTCGCGACCACCACGCCGGGCGCGAAGCGGTAGTTGAGGCCGACCGTCGAGATGAAGCCCTTTTCGCGCACGTCGACCACCAGCGTCGGCGACGGGCGGAATCTGCTGCAGATTGTAGGTGCTTCGTGCCGAGGTCGTAGTAGTTGGATTCGCCGCGAACCGTCCAGTTCTGCGTCAGCGCGAATTCGGAGCCGAAGCCGACGGTCCAGCCGGCACGCGACTGGGTGTCGGTGGCCGGGCAAGCGATCGGGATCACGCCGTTGCCGAGGCAGACCGACCGCGAGCGTCGTATTGGTGAAGGCAACGCCGGCACGGCCATACAGCAGACCGCGGTTCCAGAACGCATAGCCTGCGCGGGCCGTTGCGGTCCCGATCCAATCCTTCTGGTCTTCGCAGTTCACGACGATGAAGACCTGGCACGGCCGTGCGCCATGGGCGTTGGTGGCATTGATGTTGGCTTCGACGCCGAACACCCATTTGTCCGGTCTGGTAGTCGTAGCCGGCCTGGAGGCCGCCGAGGGCGCCCGCAAAGCGCGGATTGGCGGTCAGGCCCGCGGCAAATGCCGGCGCAAGGTAGTTCATGTCGACCTGACCGTTGAGCACGCCGACGCTGCCGCCGACATAGAAGCCGGTCCAGTTGTACGGTCCGACGACGGCGACCGGAGCCTTCAGCGCCGGAGCCTTCGCATACATCGGCTTCGGCGACAGCATGTCGGGCGTGAACTGGTAGCGAAGGCCGGCGTTCACGCTGTAGCCTTCAATGTTGTCGCCGTGCGCGATAGTCGCCGCGGACATAGCCGAGCCAGCCGGTGTTGACGATCTGGCCGGAGACGCCGACGCCGATCTGGCCGTAGGTGCCGATATTGCTGGTGGAAACCAGGCCGGCCGGCAGGCCGGCGCACGCCGGTGAACTGCGTGACGGCGAGGCCGTCGAAGCTCGAAGTAATGTTGCCCTGAAACTCGTGGTACACGCTGAGCGTCACGAACGGCTGCCAGATCATGTTGCCGGAGGCGATGGTGGTGCCGCCGCGAACGCTGAGCCGGGCCAGCGTGCTGTTGATGTCGCTGATCCGGAGCTGACCCGGGAACGTGCCGACCACACCGCCGGCAATCACAGCGGCAAGGCCCGTGCCCGTCACGTTGAGGGGATCGACCTTGACCTTGGACACGACGATGCCGGCCGAAGGCTCGATGAACCAGTTGTTCTGCAGCGGGATGTTGTAGCCAACATTGCCGCTGAACGCGAGACCGCGCGCATCGAGCTTCTGGTTGAAGATGCCGCTGACAAGCGGGTCATTCAGGTTGTTCTGATAGAAATCCCCACGGAGCATACCGTCGATGAAGAACCTGTCCTTGGTCGCCACGGCGTAGAGCCCGACGAACGGTACTTGCAGCGTATCCTGGAAGGTCCCGCCCAGCGTTGTTGAGCGGTCCGGCCGAAGACGTGTCGCGCGATTTCGCGCCGAGATAGCCCACGGTCGAGCCGACGTGGAAATTCCAGCCGCTCACATTGAGGCGTCGCCATATCCGTGCCGACCTGAGCACCGGCAAACGACAGCTTGTTCTCGTTGTTGCACGTTATCGTACCAGGCACCGGAACGCCCAAGGCCGTCACGTTGGACGTCACGGTGGTGTTCTTGGTGGTGATCTCACCGCCAATCGCACGAGCCCATACGCCGCCGCCTTCCTGATTCGGGGCGGGTTGGGGGGAGCGCTGACGAAAGCGGTCGACTGGGTCAGAAACGCCGTGTTCGCGGTGTTGATGGCCGAAACCAGCGAAGCGACCGCGCCGCCCGACGCGAACGGCAGGAAGGGCGTAACGCCTTGTGGACCATTGACCGCCAGTGCACCGGTGCCGGTGCAGCCGGCGAAGCGGCGGACGGAGGCGGACAGCATGACGGCGAAGCCGGCGCCGGCCAAAGTCCAGCCGCCGCGGCGCATGCGTGACGATGCTAAAATCGTGGTCATCCCAGTCCCCAACAAAAGCGAAATCATAAAAAGCGGCACTGCAAAAAATTTAGAACAGAGGAGGGGTCCCCCGAAAGCTTTTGCGTGGGGTTAAGGCCTCTCCGGCATGTGAATTTCGCCTGCTGTACCTTTCGCGCAACATGGATTCGGCCGCAGAGCACGCGATGCTGGTATCTCCGTGGCCTGCGACAATCTGGCGTGTGACCGACATCACCGAAAGGAGGGATTTCGGCGGATTACCCTAGGCTTAGGGCATGCCTTGAAGGCGTGCATTGATTGGTTCTGGATGAAAAGATATTGCTCTGTTGCGCCGCCGGATGTCGGCGGCCGGATTTGAAATGATCAACCGCCTCGTCCCATGGGTGGCCGCGATCGGGGGTACCGTCCTTGCGATGGTTCTGGCCCCTGCCAGCGCATGGGCCGACAAGCGCGTGGCGCTGGTGGTCGGGCAACGCCTCCTACCAGACGGTGCCGAAGCTGCCCAACCCGTCGCGGGATGCGAGCTCGGTGGCCAAGATGTTTCGCGACGCCGGCTTCGAGACCGTCGAGATCCAGCTCGATGTCGGCAATCTCGAATTCAAGCGCGCGATCCGCCGTTTCGAGACCACCGCCGACCAGGCCGACATTGCCGTGATCTATTACGCCGGGCCACGGCCTCGAGATCGGCGGCACCAACTACCTGATTCCGGTCGACGCGCGGCTCGCCACCGACCGCGACGCCGACGACGAGGCGATCCCGCTGGAGCGGCTGGTTTCCTCCGCCGATGGCGCGCGGCGGCTGCGCCTGATCATCCTCGATGCCTGCCGCGACAATCCCTTTGTCACGACGCATGCGCCGCGAGCGCAAGACGGCAAGCCGCGCCGTCATCGCCGGCCTCGGCAAGGTCGAGCCGACCAGCACCGACACCTTGATCGCCTACGCGGCGAAGGCGGGCTCCACCGCCGACGACGGCAGCGGCGAGCACAGCCCGTTCACCACGGCCGTGCTGAAGAATCTCACGGTACCCGGCCTCGACGTGCGCCTCGCTTTCGGACGGGTGCGCGACGAAGTGATGAAGACGACGGCCAACCGGCAGGAGCCGTTCGTGTATGGCTCGCTCGGCGGCGGCAACATCTGCGCTGGTGCCGGCGCCGGCCACGCGCCAGGAAGTGCCGGTCTCCGATATCAAGGCCGACTACGAACTGGTGCAGCAGATCGGCTCCAGGCGTGCCTGGGAGGTTTTCCTCGGCACGCATCCGAACGGCTTCTATGCCGATCTGGCGCGTGCGCAGATCGAGAGCCATCAAGGAGCAGGACAGGCGTCAAGCTCGCCGCCCTGCCCGCAGGCGTCGCCGCCGATCCGCGAAACGCCGACCAAAGAGTCGCTGGAGTGGGACCGGATCAAGGATTCGACCGATCTTGCGACGTTGCAGCGCTTCATCAAGCGCTTCCCGGATTCGCCGCTCGCCATCACCGCGCAGCAGAAGTTCGACCTCCTGAGCAAGGCCGCGCAGGAGCGCGAGGAGAAGGCGCGCGCCGAGCGTGAGGCCACGCGCAAGGCGACCGAAGAGGCGCAGCGGATGGTCGAGGCCCGCAAGGCCGAACTTGCCGCGCAAAAGAAGCGCGAGGACGACGAGCGCCGTGCCCGCGAGGCCGAGGCGGCGGAGAAGGCAAGGCTTGCAGCGGCCGAGGCTGCGGCGGCCAGGAAGCGCGAAGAAGACGACCGTCGCGCCAAGGCCCAGGAGGCCGAGCAAAAGGCGAAGGCGGCCGAAGCCGAACGCAAGGCGGCGGAGGCCAAGGCCAAAGCCGAGCAGGCCGAGCGCGATCGCCAGGCGGCTGAAGCCGCGGCACAGAAGGCGGCTGCCGAGAAGGCGGCCAAGGCCGCCGAGGACGCGCAGCGCGCCAAGGCGCGGAGGCCGAGCGCAAGGCTGGCCGAGGAGAAGCGCAGGGCCGAGGCGGAAACCGTCGCGGCGCGCGCTGCCGCCGACAAGCAGGCCAAGGCCGAGCAGGCCGAGCGTGATCGCCAGGCGGCTGAAGCCGCGGCACAGACGGCGGCTGCCGAGAAGGCGGCCAAGGCGACCGAGGACGCGCAGCGCGCCAAGGCGCTGGAGGCCGAGCGCAAGGCGGCCGAAGAGAAGCGCAAGGCGGAGGCGGAAGCCGTTGCTGCCCGCGCGGCCGCCGAGAAGCAGGCCAGGGAAGCCGAGGAAGCCCGCAAGAAGGCGGAGCTGGCGGCGGCCAAGGACACCACCTGCAAGAGCGAGCAGGCCAGGCTGGAGGCGATCAGCGCCAAGGGCAGCGACGGCACCGGCCTCGACGACCTCAAGGCGTTTGCCAAGACCGTCACCTGCGACCGCCTCGGCGGCCTGGTCGTCGCAGCGCTCGACACGTTCAAGGCCGAAGCCGCCAAGCGCGCCGCCACTCAGCCGAATTCGCCCGAGCTGGTCCGCTCGGCGCAGGCCGAGTTGATCCGGCTCGGCTGCCTGACCGGCAAGGTCGACGGCACGCTGAGTGCACCGACCTCGGCCGCGCTCAGCCGTTACATGAAGATCGAAGGCCAGCCGACTGAAAATGTGAAGGTGACCGAAGCGCTGGTCGCCGAGCTGACCAAGCATGCCGACCCGGGTCTGCCCGATCGAGTGCAAGGCCGGCGAGACCTTGAAGGGCGAGACGTGCGTCGCCGACAAGCCGGCGGCTCCGGCGGTCGCCGCCAAGCCGAAGAACGACGACGACGATGCCGCCTCGCGCCGCAAGCCGCAGCAGGTCGCCCGTCCGAAGCCCGCGCCCGAGCCGATCGCTCCGCGCGCCAAGCAGCAGGCGGTGGCGCGGCCGAGCATTGTCAGCGGCGGCGGTGGCGGTGGTGGCGGCCACACCATGATCGGAGTTGGCTTCTAAGGGTCAGGGAACCCGAAGCCGTGTGAAGCGTTGGGAGGTTAGGATGACCGGAACCATGCGCAAATTGTCAAGGATCGCTTTCGATTGGTGCGGCCGTTGCCGCCATGACGGCGGCGTGTGCGCTGCCGGCCGCGGCGTACGACGCCGAGCCCGCGGCGTCGGCAGCGCCTGTCGGCATCTGCGGCGATGGCATGGGCGCCACAGGTCAAATCGAAACCAAGGCACGTTCGGCATGTCCGCGCCCAGCCGGCGCGCGTTGCCTCGCTCGCAAGGCCCGGCTGCGGCTGGTCCGCTGTGCGACCGCCAGTTCGTGCTGATGATTGGCGTCGGTTTCTGAGGCGGATTAGCCCGCCGCCTATTTTTCCTGGAGCGTGCGAACCGGATCCCAGTCCGGATCAGGCGGAAACGTGACCAGCACGTGGGCGCGGTCGCGGAACATGGCCGCAGCCCGATCGGTTTCCGCCGAGCGGCCGAACGCCGTGACAGCCGCAGAAAACTCCCGGGCGCGCCAATGCGCCAGGCCCTCGGCATAGTCGGAAGCCAACTTTTGCTGCGCCTCGGTCATCTGCGATGACAACGCCAGCAATTCGTAGATCTTCAGCGCCTGCGTGCGCCCCTTCACCCTGATGGCGTCGAGCTCGCGCCAGGCAAAGCCATCGCCGGCAAGCGCAACGGTCGCCTCCGAGGCGATGATCGTGGTGCCGTAGAACTTGTTGGCGCCTTCGAGCCGCGAGGCGAGGTTCACCGCATCGCCCATCACCGAGTAGTTGAACCGCCGCCGCGATCCGAGATTGCCGACCACGGCCGCGCCCGAATTGATGCCGATGCGCTGGGCCAGCGGGTGCTCCTGGAACGCAGCGGAATCGCGGTTGAGTTCGGCAAGCTTGGCGCAGCAGTCGAGCGCGGCGCGCGCGGCGTTCGCGGCATGGTTGGGATCGTCGGCAGGCGCGCCGAACACCGCGACGATGAAATCGCCGATATATTTGTCGACGTAGCCGCCATGGCTCTCGATGATGTCGGTCATTCGCCGTGAGATATTCGTTCATCAGCGCCGTCAGGCTGTCCGGCGTGATCTGCTCGGCGATCTTCGAAAAGCCCTCGAGGTCGGAGAAGAACACCGTCACCTCGCGCGTCTCGCCGCCGAGCTCGGGCAGCTTGTTCGAGCTCAGCATGCGGTTGATCACGTCGGGCGCCAGATAAAGCCCAAAACTCTTCTGCAGCAGCCGCCGGTTCTTGTCGGCGAGCATGAAGCGGTAGCTGATCGTGATGGCCAGCGCAGCAAGCCCCGCCAGGAACGGCTCGACGACCGGAACGACGGTGCCGTATTTGAAGGCGACGACGGCGTCGACGAGGCCGACGATGGCGAGCACCGCAAAGGCCGCCGCCGCACCGACCGGAGCGAACAGCAGCGCGCCCGCGGCGGCGAGCAGGGCAATCAGCACCGCGATGGCGAAGGTCGCATGCTTGCCGAGCTCGACGGCCGCGTCATTGCGGATCAGATTGTTGATCGCGGTGGCATGGATATAGATGCCGGCGATCGACGTGCGCTTGAAGCTGGTCATGACCGGCTTGCCTTCGCCGGCGCAGCGCGGCGCGCGGGCGCCTTCGAGGCCGGTGGCGAAGCGTTTGGAGGTGAAGCGGCGGTCCTCGGCATCGAGCACCGTGCCGAACAGCACGACCTTGCCGTCGAAGGCGCGCTTGAAATAGTCCTTGTCGTTCTTCAGCGCGCAGGCGCGCAGGTCGGCAAAGGAGTAGGTCGGAATGTCGTCGGCGCCGCCCTCGAAATTGACGGTCATGGTGTTCGGCACGGCTTCAGGGATCTTGTAGCCCGCAAGCGTCACCGATCCGTCGCGCGGCGAATTGCGGCGTCGCATTCTGCGCGCGCGCCGCCAGCTCCAGCGCCATGCCGGGCACCTTGGTGTCGTTGACGGTGAAGGCCAGCGGCATGCGGCGCACGACATCGTCGGCGTCGGTCAGGCTGTTGAGCGGGCGGATGTTCTGCTGCTGGCGTACCGCGATGCGCTGGCCGGGCGAGGGGCGGATCGGGTCGTTGCCGCGAAGCTGTTCGCCCAGCACCACCTTGCCCGGCGTCGCCGCGCTCGCCAGCGCGCGCAGGAAGTCGCGGTCGAAGCCGCGCACGCGCTCGCCCAGCATGCCGTCGCCGAACGGGATTTCCGACTGCTCGAGCGAGTTGGGGATGACGATGTCGAAGCCGACCACCTTGGCGCCGCCCTCGACGATGGCATTGAGCACGCGGCCGATCTCGCCGGTCCAGGTCATGGTCGGCGTGCCCTTGAAGGGCGCGGCGCGGTAGCTCTCCTCGTCGATCGCCACCACCACCGTCGGCGAGACCGCCGGGACTGTAGCGGTTGCCGAACATCTCGAAGCGCAGCGCGGTCAGCAGGTCGAGCGAGAGCCCGTGGAGGCGGTCGAGCGCCGGCGAGACGGCGATGCCGGCGCAGGCGAGCGCGATCGCGGCTGGCCGCAATCGTGTCCCTGACAACGCGCCGCGCGTTCAACGGGCTGCCAGATCAGTCGAGGCGGATCAGGCGGCCGACAATCGGCGTCGCACCGGGCTTGGCTTTCTGATCGACCAGGAACACGATCTTCGATGGGCCGAACGATGCCGAATAGACCCCGCCCGGCGTCAGCGTGCGGTTGACGCTGGCAAAGTCGTAGAACTTGCCCTTGGGCTGGCTGCCGTTGAGCTCGATCTGCTGCCGCTCGCCCTTGACGTCGAGCCGCTCGACCACGAGCGTTCCCTTGCCCTTGGCTTCCACCATCGGCGAGGTGCCATACAGCGTCAGCTGCGTCTTGATCTTCGGCCCGTCCTTTTTGTCGCCGAGGCTGCGCAGCACGGTGGCGGCGGCCTCGCTGGTCGCCTTGGTGGTGGCGTGCGACTGGCTGGAATCGCAATCGGTCTTCTCGCGCTTGACGTCGGCGAACTGCACGAAGCTTTCATCGGTGCCGATGATGACGGTGCCGAGCCCGCTGATCTTCTCGCGCTGGCAGGACTGCATGTAGGAGATCGTGACGGAGCCGCCCGCCTGAACCTTGATGACGGTCTTCGGCGTCACATAGTCCATGAACTCGGCGCCGGTGACCTTGCCCTGCACATCCTCCACGACAGCGACCGGCGACTCGGCGGCGGCAGGCCCTGCCAGCGCCAATAGTCCGATACAGACGGCCATCGTTCGTTTCATCGTATTGATCCCTTGAATAAAATCCCCGGCAGAACGTGGCCGGCTTTCGAGGCAGTAGCGCTCGGTTCCGCTGACGGATGTGACTGATATCACTTAGCGCCCGGCAACGACAGCAGCACCGCGTGACTGGTAGTCGCACCGGGCCGTTGTCGCGTTCAGCGCTGGCGCAATTGTGATTTTCATCAGCTATTTCCGTCCGTTGCCGGTCACTTCGGCCTGCTAGTTTCACCGCGCTGGCAGGCCGCGCCAGCGCGCACGACAATTGCGGCAGATGCGGGGAGAGGAACGGGATGGCCAACGCTTTGACGGCGCGCTGCATGCGCGGCCCTATCGCGGCAGCGCTGCTGGCGCTCGCGCTCACCGCCGGGGCTCACGCCCAGGATGCCGGTGCCGCGAAGCCGGATCAGCCGGGGCAGGCCGCGAAGGCGCCGTCGGGACAAAAGGGCGGCGGCCGGTCAGACCACGCCGGCCACACCGGAAGCGCATCGCCTGCCGCCGGATTCCACGACGAAGCACACGCTGGCGCTGCCCGGCCGCACGCTGTCCTTCACGGCGGTCGCCGGATCGATCCGCCTGTTCGACGACAAGGGCGAGCCGCAGGCCGACGTCGCCTACACCTCCTATCAGCTCGACGGCAGCGACAGCGCGGCGCGGCCGGTGACGTTCCTGTTCAACGGCGGACCGGGCGCGTCGTCCGCCTGGCTGCAATTCGGCGATGCCGGGCCGTGGCGGCTGTCGATCACGGGCGAGGGCGCGGTGGCGTCCGCTTCGCCCGACCTGCAGCCCAACGCCGAGACCTGGCTCGACTTCACCGATCTCGTCTTCATCGATCCCGTCGGCACCGGCTACAGCCGCTTTGTCGCCACGGGCGATGACGTGCGCCGCCGCATCTGGTCGGTCGACGGCGACGTCGAGGCGATCGCGCTGGTGATCCGCCGCTGGCTCGAGAAATACGACCGCCTGCTGTCGCCGAAATACGTCGCGGGCGAAAGCTATGGCGGCATTCGCGGGCCGAAGGTCGTGAACAATCTGCAGAGCAAGCAGGGCGTCGGCGTGCGCGGGCTGATCCTGGTCTCGCCCGTGCTCGATTTCCGCGACTGGTCCGGATCGAGCATCCTGCAGCATGTCGGGCGCCTGCCGACCATGGCGGCGGTGGCGCGCGAGGCGAAGGGGCAGGTCACGCACAAGGATATGGCCGATGTCGAGCGCTATGCGCGCGGCGAGTTTCTGCTCGATCTCGTCAAGGGTCAGGCCGATGTCGAGGCCACCAACCGCGTCGCCGACAAGGTGGCCGCTCTCACCGGCATCGATGCCGCGGTGACGCGCCGGCTCGCGGGACGGCTGAGCGTCGGCGAATTCCGCCGGGAGTTCGACCGCAAGAACGGCAAGGTCACCGGCCGCTACGATGCGTCGGTCACCGGCTTCGATCCCTATCCGGACTCCAACTACGGCCAGTTCGGCGATCCCTCCGGCGATGCGCTGACGGCGCCGCTGACCAGCGCCGCCGTCGACCTCACCACGCGCAAGCTGAACTGGCGGCCCGACGGCTCGTATCAGCTGCTCAATGGCGCTGTCGGCAACGCCTGGAATTTCGGTCGCGGCGGCAGACCCGGCCGAAGTCGATCTCCGATCTCAGGCAATCGATGGCGCTCGATCCGAAGCTGAAGCTGCTCGTCGCGCACGGGCTGTTCGATCTCGCCACGCCCTATTTCGCAACACGGATCGTGCTCGACCAGTTGCCGGCCTATGCCGGCCCCGACCGCGTCAAATTCGCGGTCTATCCCGGCGGCCACATGTTCTATTCGCGCGAAGGCGCACGGAAAGCGTTTCGCGGCGAGGTGCAGGCGCTGATGAAGTGAGCGTGCGCTGAAAACAAAACCGGCGCGACGTTGCCGCCGCGCCGGTTTGTGTGTCGATTGACGCGATCAGTAGACGAGGCCGGTGCCCGGCGCCTTCTCCAGCGCGGCGGCGAGCGAGCGGTACTCTTCGCTTCCAGTGCCGGCCAGCGCCGCGATGCGGCTCAGGTGATACTGCGCCTGGTCGCGGTTGCCCTGTTCGACCTGCCACAGGCCGTAATACTGCCAGGTCTTGACGTGGCTGGGATCGGCCTTCAGCGCGCGCTCGTACCAGATCTGCGAGACCTTGTAGTCGCCGAGCTTGCGGTAGGAATAGCCGATCAGGTTGGCGACAGGTGCGCTGTCGTCGCGATGCAGCGCCTTGAGCTGCTCGATGGCGGACGGCGTATTCGCCGCGGTCGTAGATCGCGGCATAGGCCGAGCGATAGCCGGCGGCGAAGCTTCTCTTCGATGCCGGGGCGCAGCTCCGTTCCCTTCTTCTTGCCCTTCTTGCTGTCGGACGACGGCGGCGGATCGTCGGGTGCGGCATAGACCGACGTCACGACGGGTCCGGCCGCCAGTGCGATCGAGAAGAGTCCGAGCGTCAAAAGCTTCGCGTAGTTCTTCATGCAATTCTCCTGTTCACGTCGTGACGTCAGTAGACTAGCCCGGTTCCCGGCGGTTTTTCCAGTGCCTCGGCCAGCGAGCGATACTCCTCGCTCGCCGTTCCCGATATCGCTGCAATGCGGCTCAAATGATACTGCGCCTGGTCGCGATTGCCCTGTTCGATCTGCCAAAGGCCGTAATATTGCCACGTCCGCACATGGTTGGGATCGGCCTTGAGCGCGCGCTCGTACCAGATTTGCGACAGTTTGTAGTCGCCGAGCTTGCGATAGGAATAGCCGATCAAATTTGCGACATCGGCGCGCTCGTCATGGCCGAGCGCCTTCAGTTGCTCGATCGCGGCGACAAAATCCTGCCGGTCGTAGATCGTGGCATAGGCGGCGCGATAGCCGGCGAGGAAGCGCGGCTCCTCGATGAACGAGGTCTTCTTGCCCTTCTTCTTGGTGTTCTTGCTGGTGTTGTCGGCGGGAGGCGGTGGCGTCGGATCGCCGCCTCCGCCGCCGCCGGCGGCAAACGCCGAGAGCGCCGGCACGGCGAGGAAGATGGCGGTGACGGCGACTGACAGAAACCGGACGGTGGCCTTGCGCATGCGTCTCTCCCAATTCGCTGATGTCTCAAGACTGGGCCTGACCAAATGAACATCCGGAGCGCCGGGATATTCCCGGCTCACGCGATCGTAATCCGGCCGTATCAGTTGTTCCCGCAGCGACCGGCCGCAGATGCCGTGGCACGAGATGACCAACATGTCATCGAGATGAACGAAGTCCGCCGTTCTGCTTCAGGATGGGTTCAGTGCGAAACGCATAGCCTCCTCGCATGATCAGCCAGCCCGTAGGCCGGGAACTGCGCCGATCCCCTTGAGGAGGAGAAGACAATGTTCAAGACGATTTCTGCGGCGCTGCTCGCCGTTTCCGTTCTCGCCGTGCCGGCGTTCGCGGCGGCTCCCGGTACATCAGGCAGGATGCATGCGCCGGTCATCAAGGCTGCGCCGTTCAGCGCCAAGGTGCTGAATGCCAATGCCAGCTGGGGGCGTCATCATCGTCACCACCGGCACCACTTCCACCATCGTCATCACCGCTACTGGCGCTGATTGAGCTGTTTCCCGCCTGGACGCCGTCCGATCCGCATTGCCCCGCCGCGTCCAACGGGTACAGGCCCGGCCCGTCCGCCATTGCTTCCCCAATGGCGACGGGCCGGTGCTGTTATGACTGACTTGCGAATTCCCATTTGCGGACGGAGCGACTAGTTTTGCGCCCATGTTCGCCTCTTCGCATCCGGCAAAGCTTTCTCTCCGCGCGGCCATCGTGCTGTTGCCGCTCCTGCTTACCGGCTGTCTGACCGGCGGCGGAGAGGACCGGGGGAGCATTTCCTTCACCGACGACCGTGGCTACGCCAACCAGCCCTACCCGAAGAATTACAAAGGCGAGGTCCTCGCCTTCATGAAGACCTACCTGAACAACCCGGCCGGCGTGCGCGAGGCCCTGATGGCCGAGCCGGTGCAGCGCACGGTCGGCGGCCGGCTGCGCTATGTCAGCTGCATTCGTTATGCCCCCCGCGAGCCCGACGGCAGCTACCGCGAGGCGCGGGAGCAGGCGGTGGTCTATGTCGATGCGCGCCTCGACCGCATGCTGGAAAACCCCGGCGAAGCCTGTGCCGGCGCCACCTACGCGGCCTTCCCCGAGCTGGAAAAACTGACCCGCTGAGGGCTGGCTCAGCCCTTTTTCGGCCCCTTTCGCCCGCCGATCACATTTCGGAGAGCGGGTCGAACCCGATTGTGGCGTCAATCGACCAATCTACGGGCGAAAAGGGTGTTGCGGCAGGCGAAAAAATCCCCATTTCCCATTGGAACAAAAGGGATTTGTGGCTGCCTCGTCACAGTTGTGAACGTTCGTTGCCGCAAGGCAACCCAACTCGAGCCACGTTGTTTGATGAGTGTCGTAACTGAAGTAACGGGGATTCACTCATGAAGAAGACCATTCTCGGCGCAGCCCTTATCGCCGCCCTCGCGGGCCCGGCGTTCGCGGCTGATATGCCGGCCCGTCCCTATGCGAAGGCCCCGGCCTACACCGCGCCGGCCGTCGTCTATAACTGGACCGGTTTCTATATCGGCGGCCATCTCGGCGGCGCGTTCGCGGGCGACAACGCCTGCAAAGCAGCGACGCCCGCTTCCTTGGCGGCGTACAGGCCGGCTTCGACTACCAGTTCGCCCCCAACTGGGTGCTGGGCGCCGAAGTGCAGTATTCCTGGCTGTCCAGCGGCAATAACAACAACGGCGTGCTCTTCCCGGGCGGCACCCTCGTGACCGGCAGGACCGCCGACCAGATCGGCTCGGTGACCGGCCGCCTCGGCTACACCTGGGGTCCGGCGCTGGTCTACGCCAAGGGCGGTTACGCCTGGCGCGACGGCAACAATATCGGCATGACCGTCGCCGGGGTGCCGCAGCCCTTCACAACCACCGGCAACAGCAAGGACGGCTACACCGTCGGCGCGGGCCTGGAGTACCTGTTTGCCCCGAACTGGTCGGCCAAGGCCGAGTACCAGTATTACAATTTCGGCAATACCACCGTCACGGCCGGTCCGGCCGATACGCTTGGCGCGCGCTTCCGCAACGACGAGCACTCCGTCAAGGTCGGCGTGAACTACCGCTTCGGCTGGGGCGGCCCGGTATCCGCCAGATATTGAGACGGCGGTCCGAACCGTCAGGAAAAAGGCCGGCGCAAGCCGGCCTTTTTGTTTTCCGCCGACGTCGGCGCCGCTGCGGCAGGGTGCGGCAAAATAATTTTTCGCAGCTCCACGAAACTTTCACGGTGATGCGCTATTATGTTTGTCGTCGGGGCTGGCGGACAAAAAAACATGCGTGCATTTGCGTTAGGGCTGATCCTTTCGGCGGTCTCGCGTACCGTGCTTCGCCCAAACCGTCCTGAAATCCGAACCCCTCGTTCTGGCGCCTTATGAAATCGCCTTCGTGCAGGATTCCTCCTGCGGCGCGGGCAAGGTGCTCAAGGTCACCGGCGCAATCCGTGGCCTGCACCGCAAGAAGGCGTGCGTGACGGTCGGCTCGGCTCAGGCCTCGTTGGTGAGCGCGACGCCGTAAAGGCTTTGAGAGCAATTTCCTGAAAACCGGTCCCGCCGACCGCGGCGACCCATGGTCCAGCTGTCTGTGGTCCAGCTGTCTGCGCCGCGAAGCTGCTTGGGTAGCGTTGCCTGCGCCAGCGGTCAGTAAGCGCCCAGCTCGGGCGCGTGCCGGGCTTCGCTCTCGGCATCGGCCTTGTTCCTGGCGGGGTCTTCGTTGGCCTCGCAGTGGCAGGGCCGGATCTCGTAGTCATTGTCCAGCACCGGGCGCGGCCCGATCGTGCCGTTTTCCGACACCACATCGACCACCAGTCCCGAGCGCCGGGCAAGCTGCCAGACGTCGGCTTCGGTCGGGTACGCCTTGCTCAGCTTGGCGTCGTTGGAAAACAGTGCGTAGGGCATTGCCTTCAGGCTCCGTCAAAAACCAACAACGCCTTGGAGGCCTTGCGGTTTCGACATTGGGGTTTGTCGGGACATCACGGGCCGGTGAAGGCAAAAAACGGCCCGTTTCGGGCCGTTTTCCGGGAGTCTCTGAGTCCCTAACAAGTAGTGAATCGCCCAAAAAAGAAACCCCGGGACTCTACGTGTAGAATCGCCGGAAGCTGGCTCCCATGAGAGCGAGCTCCCATACCGCCTGCGCCTGTGCACGCCTGCAGCTCACGTTGACCGTGTCGCTGCTGTTCGCCTGCGTGGCCAATGTCGCGCTGGTATGCGCCTGGCTGTAGCGCGCGCGCTCACGCCGTCATGGCTCGCCGATTGACGCAAGCGTCCCGCCGCCCATCATGCTGACAAGCGCTGCGGAGAGAAGGCTCGCGGCAAGGGAGGGCGCACATGATCGAAACGCTGAAGGACAGGGTCAATGGCGATGCCGGCCTGGTCCGCCGCGGCCGCTATCTCACCACCAACTTCCTGCTCGAAGTCGGCCCGACGGCGTGGCTCATCTCGATCTTCGAGGGGCGGATCGTCGCGGTGACAAAGGGGCCGTTCGTGATGCCGTCATCGGCCTTTGCGCTGCGCGCGCCGGCGGAGGAATGGGAGAAATTCTGGAGCAAGCGTCCGCCGCCCGGCTCCAACGACCTGTTGGCACTGCTCAAGCGGCGCGTGCTGAAGGCCGAGGGCGATCTCTACGTCTTCATGGCGAACCTGCGCTACTTCAAGGAAGCGCTCGCTAAACTGCGCACCGGAGTTTCGGCATGAGCGCGACCTTCGAGCCGATCGTCGGCCGCTACATGCATCTCGATCTCTTCGGCAAGCCGCACCGGATCTATGTCGAGCAGGCGGGCGAGGGCACGCCGCTGCTTTGCCTGCACACCGCGGGAAGCGACGGGCGGCAATATCGCGGCCTGATGAACGACGCGCGGGTCACGTCAAAACATCGCGTCATCGCGTTCGACATGCCCTGGCACGGAAAGTCATCGCCGCCCGCCGGCTGGCACGACGAGGAGTATCAACTCACCTCGGCGCAATACTCCACCATGATCCTCGAGGTGATGAACGCGCTCGATCTGGAGAAGCCGATCCTGATCGGCTGCTCGATCGGGGGACGCATCTGCCTGCATCTGGCGCTCGAACATCCCGAACGTTTCCGCGCCATCATCGGCCTGCAGGCCGGCGCCCATGTCGATCCCTATTACGATCTCAACTTCCTGAACCGGCCGGACGTCCATGGCGGCGAGATGGCCGGCGCCATCGTCTCCGGTCTGGTCGGCCCCGATGCGCCGGACAAGGAGCGCTGGGAGACGCTGTGGCATTACATGCAGGGCGGCCCCGGCATCTTCAAAGGCGATCTCTATTTCTACAAGATCGACGGCGACATCCGCGGCCGCGTCGCGCAGATCGACACGAAGCGCTGTCCGCTGTTCCTGCTGTCAGGCGAATACGATTATTCCTGCACGCCGGAAGAGACGATGGCGGTGGCTGATAGCATCAAGGGATGTGAAGCCACCATCATGAAGGGCCTCGGCCACTTTCCGATGAGCGAAGACCCGCAGGCGTTCTTGAAACACCTGCTGCCGGTGCTGGAGAAGATTGCCGCGCGTCGAGCATGACCCGGAAAAGTGGATGCCGGTTTTCCGGCAAGGTCATGCTCCAAATGAATCGCTACTTCGACGGCCGCGGCACCGGGTACTTGTCGAGCGTGGCCTGCATCTTGGCCATGGTGGCGCTGCAATAGGCCTCGCGCTCCCGGTTGAACTTGGCCTGCTGGGCGCGGAATTTCTCGACCCGCGCCTGGATTTCGCTCTGGTACTCGCTGCGTCCGGCAGGGCGGATGGGCGGCACGGGCTTCGCGGCCTCAGGCGCGGCCGCCGGCGGTTCCGCAACGCCGAGCGCCTCGGCCAGCATCGCTTCGACATCAGGCAAGCGGGTCGGTGTTACCGGCGCAATGTCAGGCCGCGCAAAAACTTCGGCGTCGGGCTTGCGCCCTGTCACCGATTGCACGAACGCCATTGTCTGCGCGATCAGGAGATCGCGTTCCCGCATCCATTTCATATGACGCTACCCCACGCCACGCCCGCTTGTCTCATTCCAACACAGGCTTTCCGGGAATCAAGAGCGTGCTTCGCGCGCGGATACTGCAGCGATTTGTTTTTCGCGCAAGGTGACAAAACAGTGACACACAGAAGGCTTTTGCGGTGTCAGGTCACCGGCTGAACGTCAGCGACGGTGCGGATCGGTGTTGGGCACGAAGGGCGCGCCGACGACGCGCACCGGTGTCGAGTCGGCGAGATAGGGCGGCGGGGCCGCCGTCTCTTGCTGAGTCGTCGCCGGCTCGAGCAGCGCGACGCCGCCGGCGACGATCGCGCTGACCAGCGTGACCGCCGCCAGCAGCACCATATTGCAGTTCTCTTCCCGCACTTTCATGCGGGAAAAACGCTGGTAGATGTTTCAAGTTCCTTCTTGCCCGCGAAGTGCCGCCGCTGTTCCTCCGCCCAATCGGGTCCGAGCTTGGCGAACAACGGGCCTGGATGGTCAATCCGGCGGCCCGCTGGAATACGGGTGAGATCGCCGGCCGACGGGAATTCGGGGATGGGCTTTCGCTCGCCGAGCGTGCCCAACACGATGTCTGCAGCCTCCGGGATGATCGGCCATGCCGCGCGGGCGCAGATGCCGATCAGGTTGATGGCAACCCGGATAACCAGCGCGGCTTGGCCGGGCTCGTTCTTGATCAGCGTCCACGGCGCCTTTGCGACGAGATAGGTGTTGGCCGCCTTCCAGATCGCGCGGACCGCATCGGCGCTCCGGCGAAGCGCCACTGCCTCGTGGTGGCCGCGAAGCTCGCGGGTCAAGCGGGTGATCTCCGCGGACAGCCCCAGTTCGTCGGGCCCGAAAACGCCTCCGTCGGGCACGACGCCACCGTAGCGCGACGCGGCAAAACTCAGCACCCGCTGCACGAAATTGCCAAACGTGTCGGCGAGGTCGTGGTCGACGTCGGCGGCAAAGCGCGCAAAGGAGAAATCCGTATCCGCGCTTTCCGGCGCATGTGCGGTCAGCCACCAGCGCCAGCGGTCGGCCGGCAGCAGCGCCAGCGCCTGGTCGAGGAAGACACCACGGCCGGCGCTGGTGGAGAATTTGCCGCCTTCGTAGGTCAGCCAGTTGACGCCCTTGATGACGTCGACGGTTTTCCACGGCTCGCGCGATCCGAGCTGCGTGCAGGGAAAGCTGACGGTGTGGAAGGGGACGTTGTCCTTGCCGAGAAACTGCAAGTACTGCACGCCGGATTCCTGCAGCCACCAGCGCCGCCAGTCACGCTGCTGCGGATCTTCATCGGCCCATTCCTGTGTCGCCGCGATGTATTCGATCGGCGCATCGAACCAGACATAGAAGACCTTGCCTTCGAAGTCCCGGCTTCGGCACCGGCACGCCCCAGGCAAGATCGCGCGTGATGCAGCGGTCGCGAATGCCCTCGTCGAGCCATTTGTGCGCGATCGAGGTCACGAGCGGCGGCCAGCCGGAGCGCGACGCGATCCAGGTGCGCAGTTCGCCCTCGAGCGCGGACTGCCGCAGGAAGAGGTGGCGGCTCGGCGCACCTCCAGTTCCGTCGCGCCCGAGATGGCCGAGCGCGGCGCGATCAGGTCGGTGGGGTCGAGCGGCCGCGTGCAGTTCTCGCACTGGTCGCCGCGTGCGCGGTCCGAGCCGCAATGCGGACAGGTGCCGACGACATAGCGGTCGGGCAGAAAGCGGTTGTCGGCGACGCTGAAGATCTGCCGCACGCTCCGCTCCTCGATGAAACCGTTTTGTTCGAGACGCGCGAAGAAATGCTGCGTCAGCGCGTGGTTGCGCGCCGACGAGGAGCGGCCGAAATGATCGAACGACAAATTGAGCCGCCAGTAGATGTCGGCCTGTGCCGCATGCTGCTGCGCGCAGTAGGCGGCGACGTCGATGCCGGCCTCCGCCGCCGCAAGCTCGGCCGGCGTGCCGTGCTCGTCGGTGGCGCAGATGAACAGCGTGTCCGCCCCGGTCTGGCGGCGAAAACGGGCGTAGACGTCGGCGGGCAGCAGCGAGCCCGCGAGATTGCCGAGATGCTTGATGCCGTTGATGTAGGGCAACGCACTGGTGATGAGATATTTGGTCATGACGCTCTCCGTCGGAAGAAAACGCGGACCCTGAATCAAAAAGCCCTCCGCAGGATGGGAGGGCTCGGGTCCGCTTCCGATCGGCGCGCGCGCCGTCAATCCCTCCAGCTAGTCTCCTGCGGGGCGGGCATTCGCATGGTGTGGCGGGCGAAGGCGGAGGTCATGGGGTCAATCCAACTGTCAACGCAGCGTTGTTAGGGCCGGACCGGTCGAAAGACAAGGGGGCGGGTCCCGGGCTTGCTTTGAGATAAGTCAAGGATACCGCGGACCGCCGTGAAACCCTGCGGGCGCCGTCCTCTTGCGGTCTTGCGTAACGATGGAGGAGATCATGCGCTTTGCGAAAACGGGCGTTGTAGCTGTTCTTGCCGGCCTTTCGATGGCTTGCGCCGTGACGGCAAGCCAGGCGGGGCCCTTGCCGACCAATGTCGCGACGATGAAGTCGATGGTTGCCGAAGACACGGTGCAGCAGGTGCGCTGGGGTTATCGCGGCGGCTGGGGTTACCGTGGTGGCCTGGGTTACCGAGGCGGCGGCTGGGGCTACCGTGGCGGTTGGGGCTATCGTCCCTGGGCAGGCGTTGCTGCCGGCGCGATCGTCGGCGGAGCGATTGCGAGCAGCGCCTACTACGGTGGCTCTCCCTACTATGGTGGCTACGGCTATCGCGGATATTACGGCGGCGGTTACGGCGGATACTATGGCGCCGGCTACGGCGGCTACGAGTATTGCCCTCCCTATGGAGGCGGCTACCCGGCCTATTCGTCTCGACGCTATTACGGTTGGTAGCGGACGAGCCTGGCGCTGAAGCAAGTGGTGCCGGTTGAGAGGATTGAACTCCCGACCTTCGGTTTACAAAACCGCTGCTCTACCGCTGAGCTAAACCGGCGAATTGAAGGGGCGGCAGACGGCGGAACACGCGCCCGATGCCGCCAATTCGTTCGCGGCTCGAATAGCAGACTTGGTCTTAAAGAACCACCCTCGGCCGCCCCGATTTTCCCGTTGTGCCGCTTGCCAAGCAATGTGAATTTCCCTGCCTAAGGGCTTGGGAAGAATCCTTAAAAAATGCAGACGCGGGATCTCGACTACGCCGCCGACGGCGTCACTTTGCGCGGCTTTCTCGCCTTCAACGAGGCAGGCCACCTCGCGGCCGGGCGTGCTGGTGTTTCACGAGGGGCTCGGGCTCGGCGACTTCGTCATGGAGAAGGCGCGGCAGCTCGCCGGCCTCGGCTATGTCGCCTTCGCCGCCGACATGTTCGGCTGTAGGCGGCAGGCGAAAAACCTGCAGGAGGTGGCGACCATCGTCGGCGGCTTGCGTGCCGAGCCGGAGCGGTTGCGTGCCCGTGCGCTGGCGGCGCTGGCGACGCTCGCCGCTCTGCCGCAGGTCGATCGGGAGAAGCTCGCTGCGATCGGCTTCTGCTTCGGCGGATCGGTGGTGCTGGAAATGGCGCGGTCGGGCGCGGAGCTGAAGGCCGTCGTCAGCTTCCACGGCGTGCTCGCGACGAAGCTGCCGGCGGTGGAGGGGCAGGTGAAGGCCAGCGTGCTGGTGCTGACCGGCGCGGAGGATCCGCTGGCGCCGCCGGACCAGGTCGCGGCCTTCGAGACCGAGATGCGCGCCGCCAAAGTGGCCGACTGGCAGGTCGTCAGCTACGGCAACACGCTGCACGGTTTTACCAACCCGGCTGCGGACGGCTCGATGATGCGCACGGCGATGTATCATGCGCAGTCGGATCGGCGTTCGTGGGCAGCGATGAGGGCGTTGTTTGAGGAAGTCCTTGGCAAATGAGGCCGGTGCGGCTTCAATGCTGACCTTGGACGGCTTAGCAGACGCGAAGCCGTCATTGCGAGGAGCGAAGCGACGAAGCAATCCAACTTACTTTGCCGTGAAAAAAAGCTGGATTGCTTCGCTTCGCTCGCAATGACGGTGAGAAACCAATGTTCGCAATTCTAGGTCTGGGTTTTCTGCTCGGCATGCAGCATGCGCTCGAAGCCGATCACATCGCAGCTGTCTCCAGCATCGCTGCGCGCCGCAGCCACGTCAGCGACATCGTCAAGCACGGCCTGACCTGGGGCCTTGGCCACACGCTGACTTTGTTCGTCTTTGCCGGCGTTGCCATTCTGCTCGGCCGCGCTATTCCCGATACCTTCGCAAAGCCGATCGAGGCGCGCTGTCGGCATCATGCTGATGGGCCTGGGCGCGCATGTGCTGTGGCGGCTGTGGCGCGACCGCGTTCATTTCCATCGCCACGGCCATACTGACGGTACCGTGCACTTCCATGCCCACAGCCATGCCGGCGACACGGTGGCGCATGTCCGTAACGTGCATACGCACGAACATGGGTTCCGCTGGCGCACGCTGCTGGTCGGCTTGATGCACGGCATGGCCGGTTCCGCGGCGCTGCTGGTGCTGGCGGTCACGCAGGCCAGTAGTCCCATGGCAGGACTCGGTTATGTCGCGCTGTTCGGCATCGGCTCGATGATCGGAATGGGGCTGCTTTCCGCCGTCATTGCCGTGCCGCTGGCGTTTTCCGCGCGCTTTCTCACCGTCGCCAATCGCGCGCTGCAGGGCGCGGTAGGGATTGTCACGATCGCGATCGGCCTTGTGACATTGGTCGAAAACGTGCTCGCCTAGCGCGTTCATTTGCACCGCTGCACCCGCGTTAACATTTCCTAATCGCGGTCGTTCGCATTTGCGCTGGACGCAATCCTTACGCGTTAGGCTTACCGGCAGTTTCGGCCCCGCCCTTAACCCTTGATGACCCGCCTTCGATTAGGTTGCGGCGAAACGAAGGCGGGACACCTGGGAAAATGCGCGCAGGCGTAGCACTGGCATTCTTGATCGCGATGACGTCGCAGGCTTTGGCCGGCGGCGGCTTCGAAATCGTGATTCCAGGCAAGCCCGGCGTGCCCGTGATCATCAATGGCGTCGATGCATCCTATGCGGTGGTCGAAGGCGATTGGGGTCTCGGCAAGGGCGTGCATGTGCAGCCCACGGTTTACGGCGGCCGCTATGTCGATCCGGTGCCGAATGTCGGGCACTATTATCCCAGCGCGGGCCATTTGCCCGGCTATGGCCGTCTCGAAATCGAACCATCCGCCAATCGCAGATTGCCGCCGGAAGCCGAGAGCTACTACCGCTCCTGGTCGGCGCAATCGACTCCGCAGCTCGAGATCCCCGCCAATCCACCGCCGGTGATCGTCGCGCCGCAGATCAATTACGACTGGCAGCACGGCCGTCATCCGCGGCCGCGCCCGCATCCCGGACCACATTGAGCTTTGAAGTAAGTCAGGCCAACGAGAAGATCCTCACAGGAGAGAGTAATGCGTCATTTGATTTCAGGAGTTGTAGCGGCAGTTGCCGTCATGGCCGCGGCGCCCGCAATGGCGTGCGGTTATTCGTCGTGCGCTTCGCCGTGCGGCTATTCCTATAGCCCCTGCGCGCAGCCGCGGTATGTCGCGCCCGTCGCGACCTACAGCTACGGTTATGGCTGCGGCGGCGGTTGCGGCTCCGGTTATGGCTACGGCACGCGCCTCGCCGAGCCGACCAGCCAGTACTACTACGTCAACCAGGGTCCGACCTATTCGGGTCCCGGCGCCTGGGCGCCGCAGCCGGAGTACGCCGGCCCGGCAGTGTCCGGCTGGAGCAACTACAGCCGTCCCTATAACTACGGCTACGTCGCCCGTCCGCGTGCCTGGGGCCCGCGCGCCTATGGTTACGGCTACGGCTATCGCGCCGCCCGTCCGTATGCCTATCGCTACGGCTACGCGCCGCGCCACATGCACGCCGCGCCGTATGGCTACGGCCGCCCGATGCGCCGCTACTACTGATCTCAGCACCGTCTGAAGACGACGACGCCCGTTCGCATCACGCGAGCGGGCGTTTTGTTTTGCGCGTATCTCTTCGAGACACCGGTGTCCACTGATGCGGAATACGCCCGCTTATTTCGGCATCAGCCCCAGCCGGCTCGCGCCGACATAGAGCGCCAGCACCGCGGCGTTCGAGACGTTGAGGCTCTTGATCTCGCCGGGCATGTCGAGCCGCGCCACGGCGGCGCAGGTCTCGCGCGTCAATTGCCGCAAGACCCTTGCCCTCGGCGCCCAGCACCAGCGCGAGCGGCTCGCGCAACGCCACCTTGGACAGATCGTCGGTGCCTTCGCTGTCGAGACCGACGGTGAGAAAGCCGCGCTCGTTCAGCTCGTTCAGCGCGCGCGCCAGATTCTGCACCAGCACCAGCGGCACCAGTTCCAGCGCGCCGGAGGCGGATTTCGCCAGCACGCCGGTGGCCTCCGGGCTGTGCCGCGCGGTGGTGACGATCGCCTTCACGGCA
Organism: uncultured Alphaproteobacteria bacterium; assembly: GCA_963726865.1. Taxonomy (GTDB): domain Bacteria; phylum Pseudomonadota; class Alphaproteobacteria; order Rhizobiales; family Xanthobacteraceae; genus Bradyrhizobium. The sequence goes on from CAVSEE010000028.1 coordinate 1,175,786, forward strand.
AAGGCGGCTGCCGAGCGCAAGATGGCGCCGACATTGTGCGGGTCGGTGATCTGGTCCAGCACCAGCACGATGCCTTCCTGCTCGAGCGTCGAAATATCCGGCGAGGGCAGGGGATCGGCTTCCGCCAGCATGCCCTGGTGCACGGCATCCGGCCCGAGGCGCTGGTCGATCAATTGCGGGCGGACGATTTCCGGCGTCACGCGGGTGTCGATGTTCTCGTCCGCCAGCCGGCGCGCCGCGTTCTCGGTCAGCAGCAGCTTTCGGATATTGCGCCCGGGATTGGCCAGCGCCGCGCACACCGTGTGCCAGCCATAGAGGATCGCCGGTCCGTCGCCGCCGGAATCGCGGTCGCGCCAAGAGGGGCGTGAAGCGGGGCGTGAAGCCGGCCGGGGGCCGAATTTCCGTCCTTTTTCGAAGGATTTACCGCCGCCCTTGCGGAACGGCGGCCTGTCGTCGCGATCACTCATGCAAGGCTTGTCTCATGGGTTCCGGATTCTGGCAATTTCGGTCCGTTTGGAGTGGTTTGGACCTCGGTTTGGCGGGCTTCCATTGGTTGACTTTGCGGGTCCGCTTACCCATAAACGCGCCCGACCGCGCTCCGTTACGGAGATGCGGGCCCAGCGCCATATCGATGGTTCTGTCCGCCGCCACCTTGGGCGGACGAATTGCTGACGCTGTTGGGACGGGGGAGTGTCCCGAGTGGCAAAGGGAGCTGACTGTAAATCAGCCGTCTTATGACTTCGCAGGTTCGAGTCCTGCCTCCCCCACCAGCCTTCGCTCGCTTCGCGAGCTACGGCTCGGCAAGCCCGGTGAACTCTCTCCAAAGCGAAGCGAGCGAAGGCTGTCGCGCCGGAGCCCGTGAGGGCGAAGGCGGACTGGAAGTTGCTTCGCGTGCTGCGAAGTCTACGGCTGGCAACGCTAGCCGCGTCCATCGTATTGAAGTACGACGATGACCCCATCAAACCCCGATCTCTTCGAAATGCGGCGGCTTAAATCGCTCTCCAACACTATCTTCGGTGTGGCGATGACGCTGCTCGCCTACGACCTGCCGAAGGCGGGCACGTTCGCCACGCTGCCGGACTGGACCGATCTCTATCGGCTCTACATCGCAAAACTCTCCGCGCTGGCGTTGTCCTTCATCATCGCCGGCCTGTTCTGGTTCAGCCATCAGCGCCGGCTGGCGCGGCAGCCGGAGGCGGGCAAGGGCACCGTGATTCTCAATCTGATGTTCCTGCTGTCGATCATCCTGCTGCCGGTGACCAACGGCCTCTACGGCAATTACCGGCTCGCGCCCGCCGTCGCGGTGCTCTATGGACTTCACCTCACCATCATCGCAGGCCTCAACGCGCTGTTGTGGTGGCTATGCAGGCAGCACAGCTGGCACGAAGTGGCCGGCGCGATCTTTCCGGTGCTGGTGTTCGTGCCGGGCACCGTGATCGCGGCATTCGTCCCGCAATATGTGCAGTATTTCTGGGGTCTTGCGTTCCTCGGGCTGGTGGTGCGCCGCTTTACCGCACCGAGAGGCGAGGGGCAGGCGCAGGGCGACTGAACCGCCTGCTTTGTCCGCGGCGACCAAGGCGGCGGAGAAGCACCATGCTTGATTTGCTCATCATCGCCGGGATCGTGCTTTTGGTTGCGGTCCTGGTGCTCGCTTATTTCGACATGGCCGATGTCGTGGTCGATCTGGTGACGGCGCTGCTGCAGCTCGCGGTTGCCGCGGTCACGCTGACGATCGCGCTGCTTGCCATGCTGCTCAACGCCGTGAGGCGGCTGCTGAAGAAGCAGAACAACGCGATCCTGCCCTGATATCACGCGCGCAATGAAAAAGGCGGAAGGCTCTGAGCCTTCCGCCTGATTGTCGCGCCGCTGCGACGATGGCGCCGCTGCCGGATCAAACTACGGGCAGTAGTCCCAGAAGCCCGCGCGGCGATACGGATCGGTGTAGTACCAGCACATGCCCGGCGCCGGTGCCGGCGCGGTGGCATAGGCGGCAGCACCTGCTGCGGCGACGAAGCCGATCGCGGCCCCAGCGGCGATCGCGCCGCCCGGTCCCCAACCATACCAGCCGGGACGCGCCCAGCGGGCCGCCGGATAGCCCGGACGCACCACGGCCGCGCCGCGATAACGGTAGACGCCGCCGCGCGGGCCGACTCGACGCCGCGGCGCACGACGACGGCGACTTCGCTGACGTCGGAATTCTCGTTCACCTGCGCATTGATCGCGCCGGTCGGCGCCAGCGGCGCAGCTTGCGCCGGTGCGGCAGCGAGCAGGCCTGCGGCCGCGGATACCGCGACGAGAAGGGAAGCGTGACGTCGTATTGGTTTAGCCATTCATTCCTCCGGCTTATTGGGATCGTCTTGATTGCAACACCACCCGTGAGCGCGGCGCAAAACTAGGCGGACGGCCCAGCATTGGCAAGCGCGCAAGACGAGCAAACCATTGACGAAAACCCGCAAAATGCGACCTCGCGTCAACTTTCGGCCGCAGTCTCCGGGAAGGCGGCGCCGGGGATAAAGAGCTTGATCGGCCGCACCTCATAGACCGCGCTTGGATTGGCCCGGCGCAGATGCCGTACCGCATCCTCCGCCGCATCCTCGTCGGGAAAATCCACGACGTAGAATCCGAGCAGCTGCTCCTTGGTCTCGGCAAACGGCCCGTCGATCATCATGCCGTCGCCGGGGCCGCGCAGGGTGCGCGCCTTCTTCGTCTCGTCGAGCCGCGCCGCGGGGCCGAGCCGGCCGACCTGGTTGAGCCGGTCGTGCGCCTTGCGCAGATTGGCCATCAGCGCGGCATCCGCTTCCGCGCTCAAGGACATCACCTCGGATTCCACGTGATGATAGGCGAGAACGGCGTAGAGCATCGAAAATCCCTTCTTTCCGGTCGATTCGTACGGTTGCAAGACGCGCCGCATGCCCGAATCCGACAATCCGCCGACGATGAAACCGAATTGAAACACGATTTCGAAGGCCTTCATGAACGAGGCGAAGTCGGGGCACGACTGATGGGCAGAACGCAGGAACTGCGCAAGTGGAGGCGGCGATGTCACGGAATTCAGGCACCATTCTCAGCGATACCGCCCGTGGGCTGGCCCCCGCCGACACCGGCGGCGACTGGCACGACGTTCCCCGTCATCACCGCTATTACGGCAGCTCGGCCTTCAACGGCGGCGAGCGCATCATCGAGCGCCGCAGCGGCACCGGGTCGCGTGCCGCCGGCCTGCGCGGTCTCTGAGCGCCGAGGCTCCGAACGCCAGCTCTGAACACCATGACCGCAGCCTTCTACGTCTTGCTTTGCCTGCCGCTGTTTCTTTCGCTCGCCGCGCGCGGCGCCATGCCGAAGGTGTTCGGCTTCGTCAGCAGCCTGTTTGCGATTTTGCTCAGCGTCGAACCCGGCGGCGCGGTGCTGCCCTGGGCGACCGGCATGACCATCGTGAGCGTCGCCCTCTACGAGCGCTTCCGGCGCTTTGCGGCCTGAACGCATCGCGGCGATTGATCTCCCATAAGAAAGGCGCGGCGGAAAACCTCCCGCCGCGCCCCAACATTTGTCTCGCTGGTCCGGGCTGAGAACGCCCAGTTGCCAGGCTGTCAGGCCTTAGCGGGCGATCCCAGCGAGGTGACAGCGCTTGAAACAAGACACTGGATCACCTCCTTTCGTTGTTAGTGGGACTGACAATATAGGCGGAGAATCGGCCGCTGTTAAGGCTTTGCGCGGGCAGCGGGAACAGGGGCGGGGCGGTTGAGACGGCCCGCGCGCCGTGTTAGGTCACAGCCAACGCGGGTGTAGCTCAATGGTAGAGCAGCAGCCTTCCAAGCTGAATACGAGGGTTCGATTCCCTTCACCCGCTCCAGCCTTCGCTCGCTTCGCGAGCTATAGCTCAGCAACACACCTCCTCTGTTCCTGACAAGCCTTGCGAAGCCTGGCATCTCGAACGATGCTGGCAAACTCCGCATCCAGGAAATTCTCCATGCCCGTCGATCACACCGCCGCCACCGACCGCCTCATGCGCTTCCTCGCCATCGAGGGCGTCACCGGAAAGGAGGCGGCGATCGGGCGCGATATTCGCGCGGCGCTGACGGAAGTCGGCGTGCCCGACAACGCGATCCGCCTCGACGACGCCAACACGCGCATTCCCGTGCCGACCGAGACCGGCAACCTCATCGTCGATCTGCCCGGGCGCGGCGCGATGCACAACCAGCCGCGGCTGCTGTTCATGACCCACATGGACACCGTGCCGCTGTGCGCCGGCGCCAAGCCGAAAGTTTCCGGCCGCAAGATCGTCAATCAGGCGAAGACCGCGCTCGGCGGCGACAACCGCTGCGGCTGCGGCGTGCTCGTGACGCTGGCGGCCGAGCTTGCGAAGCAGAAGCTCGATCATCCGCCGATCACGCTGCTGTTCTGCGTGCGCGAGGAGAGCGGGCTTTACGGCGCGCGCCACGTCAGGACCGAAGAACTCGGCTCGCCCGTGATGTGCTTCAACTATGACGGCGGCTCGGCCTCCAACGTCACGATCGGCGCGGTCGGCGCGGACCGCTGGCAGGTCGAGATTTTCGGCCGCGCCTCGCATGCCGGCGTGGCACCCGAGCGCGGCATCTCCTCGACCATGATCCTGGCGCTGGCGCTAGCAGAGGTGAAGGCCGGCGGCTGGTTCGGCAAGGTGGTGAAGGGCAAGGGCCAAGACAAGAAACAAGGCACCAGCAATGTCGGCCCCGTCACCGGCGGCGAGGGCAGGCCGGCGGGCGATGCCACCAATGTCGTCACCGACTATGTGCATGTGCGCGGCGAAAGCCGCAGCCACGACCCGAAATTCTTCAAGGAGATCACCAAGGCCTACAAGGCGGCGTTCGAGAAGGCGGCCAAGCGCGTCAAGAACAGCGACGGCAAGGCGGGCAAGGTCAAGTTCAAGGCCGAGACCGACTATTATCCGTTCCGCCAGAAGGAGAGCCTGCCCGTGGTCAAGCGCGCGATCGCGGCGGTGTCCGACGTCGGCGGCACGCCGAACATCCGCGCCGCCAATGGCGGGCTCGACGCCAACTGGATGGTGCGCCACGGCGTGCCCACGGTGACCTTCGGCGCCGGGCAGAACGAGCCGCACACGATCGACGAGTGGATCAATCTCGACGAATACGACCGCGCCTGCGCGCTGGCGGTGCAGCTCGCGACGATGCGGTGAGGGTCAGTTCCCGAGCCGCCATCGATAGCGCCGCAAGAGGGCGGGAAGCATTATCATAAGACCGAGCACGCCGAGCGCGCTCGCCAGCGCGATCGCGCCGTTGACCGCGAGATAGCGCGGCAGCGAGAAGGTCGCCTGCATCACCCCGCCGTCGCGCAGCGCGTCCTGGTCGCGGTGGCACTGCATGGCGTCGTCGATATCCCTGGTATCGACCTTCAGCCCGAGCACGTCGCGCGCCTCGACCTGGGTCTCGAAATAACGGCAGTTCTTCGAGGTCTCCAGTTTCGCAACGATGGCCGCCCGCTGCTCCGCCGTCAGCGCGATCCAGCTCTTGCGCATTGGCGCGGGGCTGCGACGTGCCTGCGGCAAAGGGCGCGGCGAGTGCGGCCGCAAGCGCTAGGCCAACCGCCGTCTTCGAAGCTTTCATGCCGTCTCCCGGACCGTCGCGCGGTCGAGACTAGCACGGCGCGGCAATCCCGTATGGCTTCATGCCGCAGGTGCAGTGCTCGCCGCCGAAAAATAGTATATTCGCTGCCCCAGAACGCCGCGGGAGTTCCCGCACCACAAGAGAAACGTTCTGGAGGACACCCATGTCGGCCAATACGTCGAACCTGCCGCTTTCCGGCATCAAGATCGTCGACCTCACGCGCGTGCTCGCGGGCCCCTTGTCGGCGCAAATGCTCGGCGATCTCGGTGCCGACGTGATCAAGATCGAGCGGCCCGGCACCGGCGATGATGCGCGCGCCTTCGGCCCGCCTTACCTGAACGATCCCGAGGGCAAGGCGAACAACAACAACTCGTTTTACCTCTGCGCCAACCGCAACAAGCGTTCGGTCACTGTCAACGTCGCAAGCTCCGAGGGGCAGGAGATCATCCGCCAGCTAGCCAAGGACGCCGACGTCTTCATGGAGAACTACAAGGTCGGCGACCTCAAGCGCTACGGTCTCGACTACGAGTCGATCAGGAAGATTAACCCGGGCATCATCTACTGTTCGGTGACCGGTTTCGGCCAGACCGGCCCTTACGCGCCGCGCGCCGGTTACGACGCGATCCTGCAGGCGATGGGCGGGCTGATGAGCGTGACCGGCCATATCGACGGCGAGCCCGGTGAAGGGCCGATGAAGGTCGGCCCCTCCATCGTCGACTACATGACCGGCATGAACACCTCGATCGGAATTCTCTCCGCGCTCTATCATCGCGACGCCAATGGCGGTGAGGGGCAGCATCTCGACATCTGCCTGATGGACACCGTGATCGCATCGTGTTCGCACTGGCTGCAGATCTATCTCGTCAACGGCCAGGTCCCGCCGCGCCGCGGCACCTGGGGCAATGGCGGCATGCCGGCCGGCGTGTTCCGCGCCACCGACGGCGAGTTGATGGTGGTGGTCGGCAATGACGGTCAGTTCGCGCGCACCTGCCAGGTGCTCGGCGCGCCGGAGCTGGCGACCGATCCGAAGTTCATCAAGAACAACGACCGCGTGAAGCACGGCAAGGAGATCATGGCGATCTTCGCCGGCCTGTTCCTGAAGAAGCCGGTCGCCTACTGGCTCGACGAACTGGAGAAGGCCGGCGTGCCCTCCGGTCCCATCAACGATTTCGCACAAGTCTTCAACGACCCGCACGTCAAGTCGCGCGGCATGGAGGTCAAGGTAAACCACCCCTTCGAGCCGAACCTCTCGCTGATCCGCAACGCCGTCACGTTCTCCGGCACCCCCGTGAAGGAGTACCGCGCCCCGCCGCGGCTTGGGGAGCACACGGCGGAGGTGCTGGCGAGCATCGGCTATGACGAGGCAAAGGTGGCAGGGCTGAAGGAGCGGAAGGTGATCTAGTTCCTCGCCGGTGAGGGATCTTTTAGTCGATCACTGAAAGCGGCTGGATTTCGCCGCGGAGTTTGCGCAGGCTCTGCGCAGGTAATTTCCTGCACGGGAGATCGCGCATGAATCGGATTGACGAATTGGCCGCAGCTTCTGCTGGTCGCGAGCGCTGTCGCTTGTCGCCATTCTCTGCCTTGGCCCAGGAAACAAAACCCGACGCATCCGCTCGACGCCCTGACCGGCGCCGAACTCACCCAGGTGAAGGCGATCCTGACCGCAGAAGGCAAGATCGGTCCGGCGGCGCGTTTCCACAGCGTCGATCTCGACGAGCCGGATAAGGCCGCGGTGCTCGCATGGCGGCCGGGCACCACGCTGCCGCGGCGCGCCATCGCCGTGGTGACCGAGGCAGGTACCGTGCATGAAGCGGCCATTGATCTGTCGGCCGGCCGCACGACCGGATGGCGGGCGGTCACGGGCGAGCCGGCGTTGCTGTTCGGCGAGATGATCGGCGCGGGCGAGATGGCCAAGGCCGATCCGCGCATGGTGGAAGCGTTGGCGAAGCGCGGCGTCACGCCTGCGCAGGTGTACTGCCTGCCGCTGACCACAGGAAATTTCGGCCGCAAGGAAGAGCAGGGGCAGCGCCTGCTGAAAGTCCCGTGCTTTGCCAAGCCGCAAGGATCCAACGTCTGGGCGCGGCCGATCGAAGGCTTGTTTGCCACGGTCGATCTGAAAACCGGCAAGGCGATTGATGTGACCGACAGCGGCGTCGTGCCGATCCCTACCGACGGCTGGGGCTACGACGAGGCCGAGATCGCCGCGCGCGGCGCGCTGCGGCCGGAATCGAAAGCCGCAGGCCTTTCCCAACCGGGCGGCGACAACATCACGATCGAAGATGGCCGCTACATCTGGGACATCTGGCGCTTCCATGTGCGCGCCGACATGCGGCCGGGCACGGTGCTCTCGATGGTCGAGGTGCGCGACGGCGCGCGCTGGCGCTCGGTCGCCTACCAGATGCATTTGTCCGAAGTTTTCGTGCCCTACATGGACCCGGACCAGGCCTGGTACTTTCGAACCTATATGGACAGCGGCGAATACGGTTTTGGCAATCTCATGAGCCCGCTGCGCCCGGGCGTCGACTGTCCGGCCTACGCGCGTTTCCTTGCCGTCACCATGCCGCAGGACGATGGCGAGCCGATACCGATTCCGAACGCGATCTGTCTGTTCGAGCGATCGGCCGGCGATCCCGCCTGGCGGCATTTCGAAACCGTCGGCAACACGCCGCAAAACCCGAAGTCGACCGTCGGCCGGCCGGCCAGCGAACTCGTGGTGCGTTCGGCTTCCGCGATCGGCAATTACGATTATCTCGTCGACTATGTCTTCCGCCAGGACGGCAGCATCCGCATCGCCATCGGCGCGACCGGCATCGACGCGACCAAGGGCGTGGCGAGCCAGTCGATGAAGGATGCCACGGCCGCAGCGGACACGCGCACGGCAACGCTGATCGCGCCCGGCCTCGTCGCGCCGTTCCACAGCCATTACTTCAACTTCCGCCTCGATCTCGACATCGACGGCACCGCCAACGATTTCATGCGCGAGCGCCTGGTGCAGCAGTCGATGCCGGAGGGCATGCCGCGGCGCTCGATGTTTGCCGTCACCCACGAGATGCCGGCGGGCGAGCAGGCGGCCCGCAGCCGGATCGATCCGGCCTCGCCCGCGCTCTATCATTTCGGCAATCACAATGTGGAAAGCGCGCTCGGCCATCATCCCGGCTACATGCTGATGCCGGAAGGAAGCTACGTGCATCCGCTGCTCGCGGCCGACGATCCGCCGGTGCGGCGCAATTCCTATCTGCACTATCAGCTGTCGGTGACGCCGCAGCAGCCTGCGGAGCGCTACGCCGGCGGGCGCTTCGCCATGATGAGCGATGGCTCGGATACGCTCGGCGCCTGGACCGCGCGCGACCGGCCGATCGGCAATCGCGACATCGTCGCTTGGTACACCGTCGGCTTTCACCACATCACGCGGATGGAGGACTGGCCTGTGATGCCGACCCACTGGTTCGGCTTCACCCTGATGCCGCATAATTTCTTCGCGGCGAATCCGGCGATGACGATCCGGGAGGTGAAGTAGCTCGTAGTTTGCTCTAGATGTCCTGCCGCGTCAGCCGTCCGTGCGGGATCATCCGCACCGGCGTCTTGCTCGCGGGAGCGCCGGGCCCCAGCGCCATCACGGCTACGCCAACCACACGATCGACGATGGCCGCGACATCGTTGAGATCGCACTTGCCCTCCGACAGCTTTGCCAGCCGCTCCTTTTCGCGGATGGTGTGGTGCGCCATCGACAGCGCGAAGTGCAGGCCCCAATAGAGCTCGGCTTCGTCGCGACCGGGCAGGGCGCGGCGCATCGCGGCGGCGAATTTGCGCAAATGGTCGATCTCGCGGTTCTTGATGCGGCGGATCGGCGGCACGGATTCGATCGAGGCGCGGATCATGAAGCGTGCGGCGGTCGAGCCTTCGCGGTCGGGGCCGAGGCAGCCGCGCAAGGTCGGGCCGACCAGTGCGCGCAAGATCTCCTCGATGGTCGCGCGGCCGCCGCCTTTTTCTTCCGCCATTTTCAGTTCGTTGAGGCGCTCGCGGTTGGTCTGGATCGAGCGGGTGACGAACAGCTCGGCGATCAGTTCGTCCTTGGAGCCGAAATGGTAATTCACCGCCGCAAGATTGACGTTCGCCTCCGCGACGATGTCGCGCAAGGTGACGTCGCCAAAGCCGCGGTCGGCATAGAGCCGTTCGGCGGCGGCGAGGATGGCGGATCGGGTCTGATCTGACGGCATGGGTGACCCCCGCAGCGGGAGTTGCAATTCAAACACTTGTATGAAACTATCGTTTGAAGGGCGGCAAATGTCAATGCTGCTGCGAACGATCGCAAGTTTTGTGACTTGCCGGTCGCGGGCGGCGGGCGGACAGTGCGGCCAACGATTTCAAAAGCGAAAAGCGAGGAGCGTCCCATGGATTTCGAACTGTCCAGCAAGCAGAAGGAATGGCTCGACCGGGTCCAGTCCTTCATGACCAAGCACGTCCGTCCCGCGGTGCCTGTTTACAAGCAGCAGGACGAGGAGGGCTCGCGCTGGAAGGTGATCCCGATCCTGGAAGATCTGAAGGCCAAGGCCAAGGCCGAAGGCCTCTGGAACATGTTCATGCCGCCGAACCCGCATGAGGATGACGAATTCCGCGGCGCGGGATTGACCAACCTCGAATATGCGCTGCTGGCGGAGGAGATGGGGCACATCTCCTTTGCTTCGGAAGTGTTCAACTGTTCCGCACCCGATACCGGCAACATGGAAGTGTTCATGCGGTACGGCACCAAGGAACAGAAGCGCAAATGGCTGAAGCCGCTGATGAACGGCGAAATCCGCTCCGCCTTCCTGATGACGGAGCCGGCAGTGGCTTCTTCCGACGCCACCAACATCGAGACGCGCATCGAGAGAAAGGGCGACAACTACGTCATCAACGGCCGCAAATGGTGGTCGTCCGGCGTCGGCGATCCCCGCTGCAAGATCGCGATCCTGATGGGCAAGACCGATTTCAACGCTGCAAAGCATCAGCAGCAGTCGCAAATCCTGGTGCCGCTCGACACCCCCGGTATCAAGGTCGAAAAAATGCTTCCGGTGTTCGGCTTTGACGATGCGCCGCACGGCCATGCTCAGGTGTTGCTGGAGAACGTTACGGTTCCGGCCTCCAACATTCTGCTCGGCGAGGGCAGGGGTTTTGAAATTGCGCAGGGCCGCCTCGGTCCCGGCCGCATCCATCACTGCATGCGCACCATCGGCGTCGCCGAAGAAGCGCTGGAGAAGATGGTCAAGCGCCTGTCGTCGCGCACCGCCTTCGGCAAGAAAATCATCGAGCACTCGGTGTGGGAGCAGCGCATCGGCGAGGCCCGCGCCGACATCGAGATGAACCGGCTGTTGTGCCTGAAGGCGGCCGACATGATGGACAAGGTCGGCAACAAGACCGCGCAGGCCGAGATCGCCATGATCAAGGTAACGGCGCCCAACATGGCGCTGAAGATCATCGACAATGCCATCCAGGCCTATGGCGGGGGCGGCGTCTCTGACGATGCGGGGCTCGCCAAGGCCTATGCCGGCATCCGCACGCTGCGGCTCGCCGACGGCCCGGATGAGGTGCATAACCGCGCCATTGCCAGACTTGAACTTCGGAAGTATCAAAACGCTCCGAGGCACTAAGGGGAACGCCCAGAAACGCGGCGCTCCCTAAAACCTAGAAGAAACTCCAGGGAGCGTCAGCGTGGCCGACGGCGTCAGGAAAGATGAGGAATTCTCGGGCACCCGGGAAGTCGAGGAGCGCCATCGCGTCAACGAGGCCAACCTCGCCAAGTGGATGTCCGAGAATGTCGAGGGTTTTAAGGGCCCGCTGACCGTCCTGCAGTTCAAGGGCGGCCAGTCCAACCCGACCTATCGGCTCAACACGCCCGGCCGTTCCTATGTGATGCGCCGCCGCCCGTTCGGTAAATTATTGCCGTCGGCGCATGCGGTCGACCGCGAGTTCCGCGTCATCTCCGCGCTCGGCAAGCAGAAGGATTTTCCGGTCGCGCGCGCTTACGCCTTGTGCATGGACGATGCCGTGATCGGCTCGGCCTTCTACATCATGTCGATGGAGGAGGGGCGGGTGTTCTGGGATCCCGAGCCTGCCGAGCCAGCCACCGGACGCGCGGCGAAAAATCTTCACCAGCAAGATCGAGACGCTGGCAAAACTCCACACCTTCAACCCGGAAGCGATCGGTCTCGGCGACTTCGGCAAGCCCGGCAATTATTTCGCGCGCCAGATCGACCGCTGGACCAAGCAGTATCGCGCCTCCGAGACCCAGCACATCCCGGAATTCGAGAAGCTCGCCGAATGGCTGCCCAAGACGGTGCCGCCGCAGGAACGCATCTCGGTCGTGCACGGCGACTACCGCCTCGACAACATGATCTTCCACCCGACCGAGCCGCGGGTGCTGGCGGTGCTCGACTGGGAACTGTCGACGCTCGGCGATCCCATGGCCGACTTCACCTATCTGTTGATGCAGTGGACCATGCCGGGTCTCGCCAATGTCGGACCTCAAGGCATTGAACATCCCGAGCCAGGACGAGGCGGCGAAGATCTATTGCGACGTCACCGGCATGGCGGTGCCCGACCTCAACTGGTACTTCTCCTACAATCTCTTCCGTCTCGCGGGCATCACGCAGGGTATCGCCGGCCGTGTCCGCGACGGCACCGCGGCCAACGCCAGGGCCATCGAGTTCGGCCGCGCGCACGGTGCCGCTCTCCAAGGACTCCTGGGCCTACGCGCAGAAGGCCGGCGCGGTGTGAGCTTCGCTTCACCTCGCCCCGCTTGCGGGGAGAGGCATAGGCCGCCTTCGGCGGCCGTCCTTAAGAACGCCGAAGGCATTCTTCGGCTACGTCGCATCGAAGATGCGATCCGGGTGAGGGGGAGCTTCCGCGAATCCATCTCTCACCGCTTTTGCCGAGACAGCCCCTCACCCCAACCCTCTCCCCGCGAAGAGCGGGGCGAGGGAGCCAATCTCCGTGGTGATAGATTTGCATCCCCACTCCAACATCCGCGGCAGCCTGTTCATGGTCGTGGGCATGGCCAGCTTCACGATGAACGACGCGGTCACCAAGGCCGTGTCGGCGGAGATGAATTTCGGCCAGGTGATGCTGCTGCGGGGCGTGTTCGCCACCGTGCTGATTGCGGCGCTCGCCTGGTACCGGGGCGCGCTGCGTTCGCCGCGCACCTCGATGATGCTGCCGGTGGCGCTGCGGGTGGCGGCCGAAGTCGGCGGCACGATCGCATTCCTGACGGCGATCGTGAACCTGCCGCTGGCCAATACGTCGGCGATCTTCCAGGCGCTGCCGCTCGCCGTTACGCTCGGCGCTGCGCTGGCCTTCCGCGAATCCGTCGGCTGGCGCCGTTGGCTGGCGATCACGGCAGGTTTTGCCGGCGTCCTCATCATCGTCCGGCCGGGGCTGCAAGGGTTCAACGAATACTCGCTGTTCGCGTTGGGCTCGGTGTTCTTCTTCGCCGTGCGCGATCTCGCGACCCGACCGATCCCCGCGCACATTCCCTCGCTGTTCATCACGCTCGTGACCACCGTGGCCGTGACGGTGGTCGGCGGCATCATCCTGTTTCCGCTCGGCGGCTGGACGGCGCCGTCGCCTCGCGCGCTCGGTCTGCTCGCGCTTGCCGCGGTTCTCGTCCTGGTCGGCTATCAATATGTGATCATGGCATTGCGCGCCGGCGACCTCTCGGCGGTCGCACCCTTCCGCTACACCGCGCTGCTGTGGGCGATGGCGCTCGGCTATGTCTTCTTCGACGACCGGCCCGACCGTTACATGCTGCTGGGCGCATCGTTCATCGTCGTGTCCGGCCTCTACGCCTTCTACCGCGAGCGCCAGCTAGCCGCCGGCACGCGTCCCGCCGCGTCAGCTTCGGCGCTGCCGCCGGAAGGCGTGTAATCGCCCAAGGTTCGCTTCATGTGGTTCGCGTCCGTGGTTTGCCACGCCGCGGAATTATCCCGGCGGTACCTCGTGCAGCGCCTTGGCGCAATTTCCATCAGCCGCTGCGCCTAGTTCGTTGTGGCGGCCTGCGCAAAACCCGGTTACGGTTCGCTCCAGCACCGCGAAAAAAAGCGGGCACCGCACAGGGAGGACGTAAGATGCAGCCAGGCAAGTGGTTGACGGCGTTTCTTGGATTCGTGCTCGCGATCGCCGTCGGCGGTCAGGCATCGGCGCAGCAGACGATCAAGGTGGCCTACACCGATCCGCTCTCGGGGCCGTTCGCGCAGGTCGGCGACGCCAACCTGAAGCAGATGCAGTACATCATCGATTTCATCAACGCCAAGGGCGGCGCGCTCGGCAAGAAGTTCGAGCTGGTGCCATTCGACAACAAGTCGCAGCCCTCGGATGCGCTGATCGCGCTGAAGAGCGCGACCGACCAGAACATGCCCTTCATCATGCAGTGCAGCGGCTCCAACATCGCCGCCGCGCTGATCGACGGCGTCAACAAGCACAACGAGCGCAACCCCGACAACCGCATCATCTACCTGAACTGCGGTGCGGTCGCGACCGAGCTCACCAACGAGCAGTGCAGCTTCTGGCATTTCCGCTTCGACCTCCACGTCGGCATGAAGGCCGAGGTGATGGTGCGCGCGCTGCCGAAGGAGACCAAGAAGGTCTATCTGATCAACCAGGATTACCTGTTCGGCCAGTCGGTGCAGCGCGAGGTGAAGAACTATCTCGCCAAACTGCGGCCTGACGTGCAGGTAGTCGGCGACGAGTTGATCCCGCTCGGCAAGGTCAAGGATTTCTCGCCCTACGTCACCAAGATCAATGCCTCGGGCGCGCAGGCGCTGCTCACCGGCAACTGGGGCCCGGACATGAACCTGCTGATCAAGGCAGGCATCGATGCCGGTGCCGACCTGCGCTACTACACCTTCTACGCCCATCTCGCGGGCGGGCCGACCGCGATCGGCGCCGCCGGCGACAACAAGGTGCTGGCGGTGATGTCGTTCAGCGAGAACGTGGCGCCGGAGATCGGCAACAAGGAGGCGGAGGCCTTTAGCGAAGGTTTCCGTGCCAAGCACAAGTTCGACTTCTCCGCCGCGGGTTTCCGCACCATCTTCGAATATCTGCAGGCGGCCACGAATAAGGCCGGCTCGGTCGACGCCACCAAGATCGCGACCGCGCTCGAGGATCTCTCCCTCAAGGACTTCCTCGGCTACGACACCAAGATGCGCAAGGAAGACCACCAGTTCATCAGCGAGTACTTCGTCGGCACCTTCAAGAAGGGCGTGAAGTATGACGCCGAAGGCACCGGCCTCGGCTGGGCGACCTCGGCGACCATCCAGTCCAAGGACGTCGACCAGCCCAATACCTGCAAGATGAAGCGCCCGACAGCTTCGTAACGATCAGCCGCCCGCTCTCCGTGAGGTGAGCGGGCGTCGGCTTTGCGGGGGCGGGGTGCCATGGAAGTCTTTGTCGTTTCGCTGTTGAACGGCCTCGTCTACGGCATGCTGCTGTTCATGCTGGCGAGCGGGCTGACGCTCATTTTGTCGATGATGGGCGTGTTGAACTTCGCGCATGCCAGCGCCTACATGCTGGGCGCGTATTTCGCCTACACCATCTCTCTCTATATCGGCTTCTGGCCGGCGCTGGTCATTGCGCCTGTCCTGTGCGGGCTGATCGGCGCCGCCATCGAGATGCTGGGCTTGCGGCGGGTCCATCGCAACGGCCACATCGCCGAGCTTCTGTTCACCTTCGGCCTGGCGCTGCTGATCGAAAAGGGCGTGCAGATGACCTGGGGCCTGCTGCCGGTCCCGTATCGCGTTCCTGAATTGCTCGACTTCCCCCTGTTCAAGATCTACGGCACGCAGTTTCCGGCCTATCGCGCCTTCATGCTGCTGATCTCGGCGCTGATGTTCGCCGCGATCTGGCTCGGCCTGACCCGCACCCGCGTCGGCCTCGTGATCCAGGCGGCGCTGACCCATCCTGATATGGCGTCCGCACTCGGCCACAACGTGCCGCGCATCTTCACGCTTGGTGTTCGCCGCCGGCACGGCGCTGGCTGGCCTCGCCGGCGTGATCGGCGGCAACTACCAGGTCACCGAGCCCGCAATGGCTTTCACCATGGGGCCGATCGTGTTCGTCGTCGTCGTGTTCGGTGGACTGGGCTCGCTGACCGGCTGCTTCATCGCCTCCATCCTGATGGGGCTGATCCAGACTTTTGCCGTGGTGTTCGACGTCTCGCTTGCCGATCTCCTTGCCAAGTTCGGCGTTGCCGTCACCTCGAGCACGCCGTTCGCCGAGCTGCTCACGGTGACGCTGCCCCGGATCGGCGCGCTGCTGCCGTTCCTGATGATGGTGCTGATCCTGGTGTTCCGGCCCCGTGGCCTGATGGGGACGCGTGACACATGAGCATGCTGCGCAAGCACTGGCCCTGGTTACTCGCGTTCATCGTCCTGATGGCGCTGCCGTTCCTGTTCTTCGACTGGTCGAAGGGACGCCATTCCGGCTTCGCGCTGATCTTGCTGAGCGAGATCGGCGTGATGGCGATCTTCGCGCTGTCCTACAACATGCTGATGGGGCAGGCGGGATTGCTGTCGTTCGGCCACGCGGTGCTGTTCGGGCTGGGCGCCTACTGCGCCGCGCATGTCGTCAACATGGTCAAGGCCGGTACGATCTGGCTGCCGACCGAACTGGTGCCGCTGGCGGGCGGGCTCGGCGGCATGTTCTTCGGCTATGTCTTCGGCTGGCTGGTGACCAAGCAGCGCGCCACCGCCTTTGCCATGATCACGATGGGGCTGGGCGAACTGGTCTCGGCGTCCGCGCTGATGTTCATGGCCTTCTTCGGCGGCGAGGGCGGCATCAATGTCGACCGCGTCATGAACACCAGCGTGTTCGGCGCCAGCTACTCGTCGTCATGGCAGGTCTATTGCCTCGTGCTGGCCTGGGCCTTCATCGCCGCCGTGCTGATGAAGCTGCAGACCCAGACGCCGCTCGGCAGCATCGCCAATGCGACGCGCGACAATTTCGAGCGCGCCCAGTTCGTCGGCTACGACCCGCGCATGGTGCGCCTGATGCAGTTCACGCTGTCGGGCTTCTTCGCCGGCATCGGTGGCGGCCTCTACGTGCTGATCTACGAAATCGTCACCTTCGACACCGTGTCGGCCGCGAAGTCCGCCAACGCGCTGCTCGCCGTCTATATCGGCGGCGCCGGCGGCTTCTTCGGGCCGATCCTCGGCACCATCGTCGTGGTGCTGCTGCAGAGCGGCGTCAGCCTGCTCAGCAATGCCTGGCTGCTCTATGTCGGCGTGCTCTTCATCGTCATGGTGATGTACGCGCCGGGCGGCCTTATCGGGTTGATCTACATGCACATGCCGATCTGGCGGGCAGGGCGGATGCGCGAGCTGCTGGTGCCCTATGCAAGGGCGTTTCCGCCGGCCGTGCTGGTGCTGCTCGGCTTCGTGTTCCTGGTCGAGCTTGCCTCCTTCACCACCATCGGCGCCGCCCAGGGCAAGAAATTCAGGATCGCGGGCAATCTCATCGACACCACGGCGCCGCTGCCATGGATCGTTGCGATCGGCTTTCTCGTTCTCGGCGCGCTGTGGCTGCGGCGCGAAGCGCACAACTTCCGCCAGCGCTGGGACGAGTTGATCGAAGGCGCCAAGCGGGAGGAATCGATGGCGAGCTCCAAGCGGCAGGAGGCCATGGCATGAGCCTTGGCATGACCGCGGCTGCCGTCGAGCTCGTCGATGTCCGCAAGGCGTTCGGCCGCACCGAGATCATCCGCAACGTCAATCTCTCGATCCCGCATGGCGAGCGCCATGCCATCATCGGCCCCAACGGCGCCGGCAAGACCACGCTGTTCAACCTGATCTCCGGCCGTTTCCCGATCTCTTCCGGCTCGATCGCGGTGAACGGACAGTCGATCGCCAATCTGGCGCCGCAGGAGATCAACCGCCTCGGCTTGTCGCGAAGCTTCCAGATCACCTCGATCTTCCCGCGCATGACCGTGTTCGAGAACATCCGCTGCGGCCTGTTGTGGTCGCACGGCTACCGCTACTCGTTCTGGAAGCTGCTGGGACGGCAGACCGAGCTCAATCTCGCGGCCGAGCGCCTGCTCGAGTTGCTCAAGCTCACCAGCCGCCGCAATCTTCAGGCCGGTCTGTTGTCCTATGCCGAGCAGCGCGCGCTGGAGATCGGCATCACCATCGCCGGCGGCGCCGAGATCATCCTGCTCGACGAGCCGACCGCCGGCATGAGCCACAGCGAGACGGAGAACGCGGTTGCGCTGATCCGCCAGGTCTCGGAGGGCAAGACGCTGATCATGGTCGAGCACGACATGAGCGTCGTATTCGGTCTCGCCGACCGCATCACTGTGCTGGTCTATGGCGGGATAATCGCCTCCGACACGCCGGCCGCCATCCGCGGCAATGCCGCCGTGCAGGAAGCTTATCTGGGGACGGTGGCGGCATGATGCTCGAGGTCCGCGATCTCCACGCCTTCTACGGCAAGAGCCACATCCTGCAGGGCGTGGATCTGAAGGTCGACCAGGGCGAGATCGTCAGCCTGCTCGGGCGGAACGGCGTCGGCCGTTCGACCGCGTGCAAGACCATCATGGGGCTGGTGCCGCCGGTCGGCGACATCTCGTTCAAGGGCCGCTCGATCGCGGGGCTGCGGCCCGACCAGATCGCCCATCTCGGCGTCGGCTATGTGCCGGAAGACCGCCAGGTGTTTCCCGGACTTACGGTGCGGCAGAATCTCGAGCTCGGCCTCAAGCGCGCCGGCGTGTTCGGCCGCTGGAAATTCGAGGACGTCTTTGCGCTGTTCCCCAATCTCGGCGAACGCCAGGACAATCCCGCCGGCGTGCTGTCGGGCGGCGAGCAGCAGATGCTGACGATGTGCCGCACGCTGATGGGCGATCCGGATCTCGTCATCATCGACGAGCCGACCGAAGGGCTCGCGCCAAAGCTGGTCGAGCAGGTCGGCACGCTGCTCGACGAAATCGCGCGGCGCGGCATGGCGATCCTGCTGGTCGAGCAGAAGCTGACCATCGCGATGAAGATTTCCCGCCGCCTCTATGTGATGGGCCACGGCCGCATCGTCTTCGAGGGCACACCGGCCGAGCTGTCCGCCAATGCCGCCGTGCGCAAGGAGTGGCTGGAGGTCTGACTGCTGCTCGGTCCTCGCGGCCGGCCGAGTGACAATGATCAACAGGCGGGAAAATGAAAAAGCTGACACGGCGAACGTTC
The DNA here is from genome assembly GCA_963726865.1 of uncultured Alphaproteobacteria bacterium. GTDB lineage: Bacteria > Pseudomonadota > Alphaproteobacteria > Rhizobiales > Xanthobacteraceae > Bradyrhizobium. The sequence continues at coordinate 1,194,576 of CAVSEE010000028.1, forward strand.
GTGACCGGCTCGGCGGCGGTGTTGGTGCGCCCTGCCCGGGAACACCATGGCGCAATCCTCGTGGCCCGCGCGCCAGATTCGTATTCTCGTGCCATATCCGCCGGGCGGCCAGACCGATGGCATTGCGCGGGCTTTCGGTGACTATTTGGCGCGGCAGCTGGGAAAGCCGGTCATCATCGAAAACAAGGCCGGCGCAGGCGGCGTCATCGGCGTGACGGAAGTGAAACGCGCAGAGCCGGATGGCACCACCATCCTCTGCACGATTTCGTCGTCACTGATCCAGAACCGCCTTACGGTGAAGGACCTCCCGTACGATCCCGAAAAGGACTTCATCTATCTGACGCTTGTCAGCGGCACCGGAGGCCCGGTGGTGGCGGCGAAGAAGACGGGCGCAACCAATCTTCGGGAGTTCATCGAATATGCAAAGAAGGTGGGTAGCCTGAACTGGGGATCGTACGGCGTGGGTTCGACGCCGCACGTCCTCATCGAGACCATGGCGAAGCAATACGGCATTCGGTTCCAGGTCATCCAGTACCGCGGCGAGGCACTGATGTGGAATGACGTCGCGGGACAGACGCTGGATGGCGCCTCGGGAAGCTATGCCGCGGCAGCACCCGTCATTCAGGCGGGAACGGGAACGCTGATCGCCGTGACAGGCAGCCGCCTGCCGCCATATCCGGACACGCCGACAATGACCGAGCAGGGCGCTGTTGGCGACTTCTACGACACGCGCGCATTCACCACCTTCGCTGTAGCAGCCGGCACGCCAAAGGAGATCGTGGAGCGGCTCTCGTCGGTATTGATACAGGCCGGATCCGACTCCAGGGTCCAGCAGATGCTGAACAACTTTCTGCTGACACCCCCGGCCGATTTTGAAACGACAAATCGTATTTTCAAGCGTGACAGCGACGTGATGCTCCGTATCTTGCGCGATCTTGGCGTCAAGCCATCGGAGTAGCCGCCGGGCGGTCGACCAGAGTACAATCCCCCGAGAAATTGAACGGAGACCCGCCAACATGAGCATCGCCGATCCCAACAAAACCATCCTGACGGGCGAGAACCCGTTCATCCGCCTGAGCTTGAAGGACGGCGACCCGAACTCGACGGATGCGAGCTATTGGCGGATTATCTTTTCGCCGGCCGGGCCCGGCCATGTCCTCTATCTGAAGAGCGAGCTGACGGAAGGGCGCTGGCGCATCTATTCCGACAACATCGCGATGGCGCGCTGGCTGCAGACGACCGTGCAAGGCATGCTCAATGCCGAATTGTCCGACACGACAATCCCCTGTGCGGACGCGACGTTTTCCAAGGCCGGCGATCCCCGGTACTTCTGGACCGAGTACGTCAAGGCGCACGGCGAAGACATCTCGCTCACCTGGTTCGATATCGGCGAGCCGCTGCTCATTCACTCGCAGCCGAACCAGCTCCCCAACCGGCGCTACGGCGTATGCACGGTGTTGATACCGGCGCTCGGCACGCGCCTCGTCCGCAACGGCATTGAGGCCAAGGGACAATCCTGGAAGCGCGAGCGCGAGGGGCGGCCGTTCTCGACGTCGGCGTTGGCATTCTCGGAAAGCTGGACGGACGTGGTGTGAGGCGGAGCAGCCTCAGCCGGACAAGTCCTTGTGCCATCATACGCCTTGGCGTCCGGGCTCCGGCAGGCCTGGAGCTTGCCTCCAGCCTGAAGCCGGGCTAGTTCCCTCTCGACTGACAGCACCCGGAGCCGGTTGATTTCATGGTCGAAGACGGAGCGATCGAGATAGCCTGTCTCCGCTGTGGCCAGAAGACGGTCGTTCAGCTCACTGAGCTTGAAGAAAACGTCCTTTGCGCCGGGTGCGCTCAATCCCTGGCGGTCGATCCCAAGCAGCTGCACAGGGCAATCGCCCAGAGCCAGAAGGCGCTCAACGCGACCATCCGGGGCCTCAAGCGCAAGCAGCGCTAGACCTATTTTGAGCCTCTGATTTTCGCCCAAATTGGCCGCGTTCCGGCACAACCCCTGCGTGCCAAAGGAAAAGCGAAGGTTTTCTAAAGCAAACGCCAAGCCCACGGTAAAGATTCCCACCCGTCCTCCCGCTATCCCTCGCGCAGCTCACGACGCAGTGAGTCGCGCGGTTCCAATGATGCAGCCGCGACCCCGAGCCGGCCTTTGCGAAAGGCGGCTCCTCCATGGATGAACGATCGGGAGACGCAATTGAGTACAGTTATTTGGGCCAGGAGCCTGGCCGTATTGTCATTGTTTGCAGTTGGAACCAGCGTGGCCGCCGTCGTCGCGGACAACAATCCTCTTACTTTGCAGGTACGCACCGCCAATGACCGCTTCAGGGATGTCGCGGTCGCCGTCGCCGAGGGCTATGCGCCGATTCCCTGCGCCAGCGGGGCCGACGGCGGCGCCATGGGCGTGCATTACGTCAAGGCTGCGCTGATCGGCGAGACCGTCGACATCAAGCAGCCTCAGGCGGTCATGTACGAGCCGAAGGCGGACGGCAAAATGGAGTTGGTCGCGGTCGAATACATCACGACCAAGGGGCCGGCTTCGCTGGGCGGGCAACTCTTCAACTTCACCGGCTCGCCGAACCGCTACGGCTTGCCGGCCTTCTACGAATTGCATGTCTGGGCCTGGAAGGCGAATTCGCGCGGTGCCTTTGCCGACATGAATCCGTCGGTCAGCTGCGAGCACGCCCACGCGATGTAGCGGGCGAGATCGTCTTTCGCACCATGGTGGCGGCGGCAGCCGTGGTGCGCTCGGCATTTCATTTTTCAACGACGATTTCGAACGCCGCCAGGTGAACGACGGTCCATTGCCTGCGGCGCGCAACACAGGTGCGCGCATGTCGAAACAATTCATTCAACAGGGAAAGCGGCTCGGATTTTTTTCCGACCCAAGCTGGCTTTCCATTGTCATCATCGGCTCCGTCGGACTCGGCCTGCTCGTCGCCGAAGGGGCGGTGCTGTCGGCGCAGGGCGTTCACGACGCCGTCTATCCGATGATGGCGGTGTTCGCGGCGTCCATCGTCTCGAGCATTGCCGGATTTGCTTTTTCGGCGCTGAGCGGCGCGCTGTTATTCCACCTGATGGACAGCCAGGTCTACGCGGTGCACGTCATGATCGTCTGCAGCATCGCCATCCAGATCCTGAGCGTCGCGACGCTCTGGCGCACGATTCAGTGGCGCTGCCTGCGAATCTTTCTGGTCGGAGGCCTGCTCGGCGTGCCCGCCGGGGTCTATCTGCTGCTGCATCTTCCGGGTACCGCCTACCGCACGGTGATCGGCGGCCTGCTCGTGGTCTATGGCAGTTACCTGCTGCTGCGCCGCCCGGTGCGCGCGCTGGAAGGCGGGCGGGCATCCGATGTTTGCGCCGGCATCCTCGGCGGCATCACCGGCGGGCTTGCGGGCTTTCCGGGCGCGTCCGTCACCATCTGGTGCGGCCTGAAGGGCTGGGACAAGGCGCAGCAGCGCGGCGTCTATCAACCCTTCATTCTGGCCATGCAGCCGGTGACGCTGATTGCGATTCAGCTGATGCGGCCGGCGTCACTCCAGCAAGCGCAGCTCGACTGGAAGGTCCTGGCCTTCGTCCCGGCCGCCTTGCTTGGCGCCTGGTTCGGCCTGCGCATTTTCAAGCACCTGTCGGACCGGCAGTTCGATCTCGTCGTCAACGCGTTGCTGATCGTGTCCGGGCTCGGGCTTGTTCTCTGACGTTTCCATTCGAAGACTTTTTGATGAGGTGACCAATGTCCAAACTTGCAATGCTTTTGCTCTGCGCCGTGCTTGCCATTCTTCCCGCGGCTGTTGTCGTCAGTCAGCCGTCGGAGCCGCGGGCCGAACTGTTCGATCGGCTCCGGCACGGCGGATATGTGATCGTCCTGCGTCACGGCGCGACCAACTCCGAGGTTCCGAACAAGGACCCGATGAGCAATCCCAACAGGAAGCCTTCCGTCGAGCGGCAGCTCAACGAGCAGGGGCGCGAGCAGGCCGAAGCGATCGGCAAGGGGCTGCGCGAGCTCGGGATTCCCGTCAGCTCCGTTATGACCAGTCCGCTGCAACGCGCCGTAGACACCGGAACGCTGCTCGGGTTCGGCAAGGTCGGCACCAACCCCGATCTCGCCGAGGCCGGCGCTGCCGTTACGCCGGATGAAAGCGCACGGCGCGCTGACGCGCTCCGCAAGCTGGTGAGCTTTCATCTGGCCGATGACGGCAATCTGGTGATCGTTACCCACAAGCCGAACCTCGTGGAGGCCTTCGGCAAGGACTTGTCCGATGTGCGCGAAGGCGAGGCGTCGGTGTTCGAGCCGGATTTCGCCGGCTTCGGCTACCGGCTGGTCGCCCGCATTCAGGCGGACCAGTGGGGCAGGCTGGTGAAGGCGTCCGAGGACGCGTTCGAGCCGGAAATTTGCGGACCCGGCGTCAGGACGGCATTTTCCCCGCATTTCGACTGAGCAGGCGGCGACACTGGGCCCGCGCTGAAGCGGGCTCAAGCCTTTTGCGCGGGCGTGCTAGTGAGGCTGGACCACGCGATTGCTGCGTCGAGGCATCCTGAGTTTTGCCAGGTTCAGCTCGATTCAAAAGATTTTCTGTTCCATGTGATCCGGTTCACATCGGTTCACCGCACTCAATCATAGCGTGCAGTGGGCGCCTGCTCGGCAACGCCAGTAACTTGCAGCCGACACTCGCGCCTCGACAAGCAAAGTCAACCGATCTCTATGGGAGGTTGTCATGTACGCAAAGTCATCAGTATTGCTGGTTTACTCTCTCTTTTTAGTTGCCGCTATGACGACGGCTATCGTTCCCGCGGTCCGCAACCAGGACACCGGTACGGCGACGATTTCGAGCCAGACGAAAGCAGATCAACCTGCTTCCGCACCGATTGTTGTCGCGCAAGGGCGCTGCTTCAACGGCAAATGCTACTGACGCCGCACGGTAGCTGACGGTATCTGTTGAGCTGTAGATGCGTTACGCAATGGAGAACAGCCATGCCTGAGCTGCCCATGAAGCTTGGAGTTCCGCTGGATCAGATGAGCCTGCTTTTTTTTGCAGCCGTCGGCACTGCGATCTGGCTCGTCTACGTGTTCTGCCAGCGAAAGTTCGCCGAACGCAGCTTTACCAGGAGCGGCGATTTCATCTATCAATTGCTGCCACAGCAATTGGCGACGCGAGAGGAATATTCCAAGGGCTTCCTTATCTACTTCGGGTCAATGGCCGCGCTGGTCGTATTGTTGTCGTTACTCGGCGCGAACAACCTCGAGCAGCTCGGAATCGCCGTGCCTAAGCAACTCGGCTATGTCGGTGTGCCCCTCGCCATCGCGTTCGTGCTGATGGGAGCGCTGCCGAATGTGCCCGGTCTCATGCTGATAGAGACGTATCTGCGCCAGTTCGCGCACGAACGGGCGTACATTCCGGACGCCGCTCGCGCCACCGCCGAGCGTATGGCGGCTGCCGACTTTGACTTCAGCTCCTACGAGGGAGAGGCGCTGCAGTCGCCTGAAATGCGTGGTGTCGAACCGGCAGACCTTCAACGGTCTCGCCACGCTCTGGAGCATAGTTGGGCGCGACTGTGCTGTCTTGTGTTCGCGCTGAAGTCATATCGAATGGAGGGGTTAACCGGTTCCCTCGATGCGGGCTTGTTGCGCGATTATCAGAGTGATCTGGAGCTGATTGAGAGCCAAAAGAAATCCTTCGAAGCCCAGATGGCGGCCTACAGGGCCGCTCGGCAAAGCGATCCCTACTACACAGACGAGGGGCTCCGTGTCCGCATCGTGGAAAACCTCCACAAGCTCTATATCCTGCTTGGCTGTGCGGTGCGGCTGAAAACGGAGCCCAATGACGATATCGATCTAGCCTTGCGGCCATTCGGCTTCAAGCTCAACCATGCGACGCGCCCGCCGGGCACCGGCGATCTGAAGCTTGTCAGCCTGACGGCGGTCGCGATGAGCATTATCCTGTTGGGCCTCGCTGCCACCGGGCTCGGCCAGCTTGGCCTTTGGGCAATGTCACCGGTGTATCCCCAAACGGTCCTGCAGCCTTTCTGGGATGCCGCGGCGACACTCGTGCCTTATGCGATTGCGATCATGACGGCCGATCTGATACGCAGGCGCGCTGTCAGCAAGGGATCATGGTTTGCCGCCTCCGGCCAACGCCGGCGCGCAAACGGAGCCAACTACATCCGGGTTGCCGTCGTTTGCGGTCTCGCGGGGTATGTCGGTCTCATTCTGTGGGGCCTCACCCAGGCTCCACCGACGCAGGACAGTTTCAAGATCGAGCTTCCCAGCGCGCTGCTGGCTATGGTTACAGGAGCGTTCTACGTCTACCACCTCGACAACGCGGAGATCGGACAGCGCCCATCCCGTGAGTGGGAGCTCTGCTCTCAGAGCGTCCTCACGGGACTTTGCGGGCTTATCGCAGCATGCGCCACGTGGCAGATCATTCTGGGCGCTGCAGGCGCGGCGGTGGACAGGATCATTCTCACCACGGTGATCAATGCGTCGGTCGGATTCGCGCTCGCGTGGTATATTCCGAAAGCTGCCGCTGCGGCCCAATATGACCCGCTGGCAGATGCCAGCAAGGAACGGGTCCGCACGCTCGAGGCCGCGGCCTATGCGCGATTAGGCGGCTCCGCGCCAACATGGCTCGATCAACAGCATCCCGCGCTCGGCGGCACTTCGCCGCGCGCTGCTGCCGCTGCCGACGTCGATGGATACGAGCGGGCTACTGGCTTGCTGCAAGGTCCACAGGCCTTGACTGCATGACGCTCTCTTTCGTTGGCCCTGCCGCCGCGCCGGTTCAAGCTGCGCGGCGGCAGGGCATGAGAGTCCCTAAATCGGCTTGCCCGTATACGGCATCGACGCCGTCAAACCGCCGTCCACCGGAATCGCCTGGCCGTTGACGTAGCTCGCCTCGTCGCTCGCCAGGAACAATCCCATCGCCGCCAGCTCATGCGGCTGGCCCGGACGCTTCAGCGGATTGAGCTGGCCGATCTTGTCCTGGGTGCCGCGCTCCTTGGCGCGATCGAACACGGGCTTGGTCATGCCGGTCTCGATCAGGCCGGGGCAGACCGCGTTGATGCGCACGCCGGTGCCGGACAGCGAGTAGGCGGTGGTCTGCACGAGGCTGATGACGCCGGCCTTGCTGGCGCCATAGGGGTGTCCGCTGGCGCCGGCCTTCAGGCCCGCGACCGACGCGGTGCAGATGATCGAGCCGTGGCCCTGCTTGGTCATGTGCGGGATCGAATGCTTCACTGCGAGGAACGGCCCGATCAAATTGACGCGCAGCACTTCCTGCCAATGCTCCGGCGTCTGCTCGGAAAGCGGCACCAGCCCGCCGCTGACGCCGGCATTGGCCCAGATCGCATCGAGTTTGCCGTATTTCGACACCGCCTTGGCAATGAAACCCTTCACGTCGGCCTCATTGCCGGCATCGGCCATGATGGCTTCCACGGTGCCGCCGGCATCGCTGACGAGCTTTGCGGTCTCCTTGACGCCGTCGGTCTTGTCCACCGCGATCAGCCTGGCGCCTTCCCTGGTGAACAGCAGCGACGCCGCGCGTCCAATGCCGCTGCCGGCGCCGGTGATCACGACAGATTTGCCCTCGAGGCGGCCCATGCGTTTCTCCCTGGCAGTTCTCCGCGCGCTTGCCGTGCAGCGGAATTTCAAACAGAATTTCAAACGTCAAGTCACTTGAGACGGTGTGTGCTCTGACGTACGACGACACTAGTAAAGGGAATCCTGGATGTCCAATAGCAGCAAGCCCGGTGTTGTCACCACGCGCTGGTGGTGGGTGCGTCATGCGCCGGTGCGCAGCGACGGCGGCAACATCTACGGCCAGAAGGACATCGAATGCGATTGCAGCGATCGCGAGGTGTTCGAGGCGGTCGCAAAAATCCTGCCGCGCAGTGCGGTGTGGTATTCGAGCAATCTCAAACGTACGCATCAGACTGCAGAAGCGATCTGGGCCGCCGGATTTCCAAAGCCCGTCGACCATGACGCATGAGGTTTTGTTCGCCGAGCAAAATCTCGGCAAGTGGCAGGGCATGAACCGCAAGGAATTCATCGCAAGCCTGCCGCTCGGCCGCCACTGGCTGACCGAAGTCAACGAACCCGCGCCCGACGGCGAAAGTTTCATGGATCTCTATAACCGCACCTGCAGCGCGATCGCGCGCATCACCGCGGCGGAGGCGGGCAGGGACGTCATCGCCGTCGCGCATGGCGGCACGATCCGCGCCGCGGTCGGCCTTGCGCTCGGCGGCTTGCCGGAGCGCGGCCTTGCCTTCGACATCGACAATTGCTCGGTGACGCGGCTCGATCACATTGCAAATACCGAACGCAGTGTCTGGCGGCTGCCGATGGTCAACCAGCAGCCATGGATGGCCGACGCCGCGCATGCCGCCATGCATCAGCCCGCGGGGCCGGAGGTTGTGCAATCCAAACTCGCGTAGGAATATGAAAACGAAACCGGCGCAACAGCCGGAGCCAAATCTGGGAGAGAGACGCATGAGCTTGTTCGACATGAAGGGTAAAGTCGCCGTCATCACCGGCTCGACGCGCGGCATCGGGCTTGCCATCGCCGAGCGCATGGCCGAGCACGGCGCCAAGGTCGTGATCTCCTCGCGCAAGGCCGACGTCTGCGACAAGGTGGCCAGCGAGATCAACGGCAAATACGGCAAGGGCACGGCGGTCGCGATCGCCGCCAACATCTCGTCCAAGGAAAATCTGCAAGAACCTCGTCGACGAGTCCAACCGCGCCTTCGGCAGGATCGACGTGCTGGTCTGCAACGCGGCGTCGAACCCGTATTACGGCCCGCTCGGCGGCATCTCCGACGATCAGTTCCGCAAGATTCTCGACAACAACATCGTCGCCAACAACTGGCTGATCTCGATGGTGGTGCCGCAGATGATCGAGCGCAAGGACGGCTCGATCATCATCGTCTCCTCGATCGGCGGCCTGAAAGGCTCGACCGTGCTCGGCGCCTATGCGATCTCGAAAGCCGCCGACATGCAGCTCGCGCGCAATCTGGCTTGCGAATACGGCAAGCACAACATCCGCGTGAACTGCATCGCGCCGGGCCTGATCAAGACCGACTTCGCCAAGGCGCTGTGGGACAATCCCGAAACCTTGAAGGCCTCGACCGCGCGCTCGCCGCTGCTGCGCATCGGCGTCCCCGACGAGATCGCCGGCGCCGCCGTGCTGATGGGATCGTCGGCCGGCGACTTCATGACCGGCCAGACGATCGTCATCGACGGGGGTGCGACGATCAGCTGATCACTCCACCGCGCGTACACCAGATTGCGCACCAGCGTGCGGGTGTACTGGCGCTGGCCGGGGCCCTGCATCATGAAGACGGCGAACAGCTCTTCCGCAGGGTCGATCCAGAAGAAGGTGCCGGCCATGCCGCTCCAGAAGAACTGGCCTTTCGAGCCGAGGAACGGCGCGATGCCAGATTCCGTGCGCACGGCAAAGCCGAGGCCGAAACGGTGGCCCAGCGGCACCAGATCGCCCATGATCTTCACGTCCGGAGCGAGATGGTCGGAGGCCATCAGCTCCAGCGTCTTGCGGCCGATGATCCTGTTGCCGTCGAGCGCGCCGCCATTGAGCAGCATCTGGCAGAACCGCGCATAGTCCATCGTGGTCGAGACCAGTCCGCCGCCGCCGGATTCCATCACCGGCTTCTCGAGCATGTTGAAGAGCTTCACCTCTTCACCGTTCCAGGGATCCTTGGCGAACGGCTCGGCGAGGCGGCCGGCGTTCTGCTCGCCGGTGGAGAAGGCGGTCTCCGCCATCTGCAACGGCGCGAGGATGCGCTCGGTGAGGAATGCGCCGAGCGATTTGCCGCTGACGACCTCGATGATGCGGCCGAGGATGTCGGTGGAGCGGCTGTAGTTCCATTCCGCGCCGGGCTGGCAGACCAGCGGCATCGCGGCGAGCATCTTGGCGTGCTCGGCATTGCTGATCTTGCGGCTGCGCAGCTTCGAGCCCTTGTAGAGCTGCTGCACGGGGCCGTTGCCGGTGTGATCGTAGGTCAGGCCCGAGGTGTGGCGGAGCAGGTCCTGCACGGTCATCTGCCGCTTCGCCGGCACGAGGTCGAGCTTGCCGTTGTTCTCGACGCCCACTTTCGTGTCGGCAAATTCCGGAATGTATTTGGCGACGGGGTCGGCGAGCAGGAGCTGGCCTTCCTCTAGCAGCTGCATGACGCCGACCGAGACGATCGGCTTGGTCATGGAGAAGATGCGGAACAGCGTGTCGTGCGCCATCGGCGTGGCGGCGGTCGGGCTTTGCTTTCCGACGGCGTCGAACCAGCCGATCTTGCCGCGGCGGGCGACCAGCACGGTGGCGCCGGGCAGCGTGCCCTTGTCGACCTCGCGCTTGAACGCATCCGACAGCTTTTGCAGCCGCGCGCTGGAGAGCCCGATCGCTTCCGGCTTGGCGTCGGGCAAGGGCGGCGTCAGCGGTGCGGATGTCTTGAGGGCGGCACTTTGCGCGTTCATGGTCTCTCCCGTTGCTCTTGTTGCTTGGGCGCGAGTGTGACGCAGAAGGAATTGAATGAACAGGGCGGCTTAACCGCTTCGCCCTTGCAATTTGGGCATGGCCTATGCTTGAAACGGCGCGAACCGGCGGCGACGCCAGGTTCCCTGCAGGAGTGTAGCTCAATTGGTAGAGCACCGGTCTCCAAAACCGGGGGTCGCAGGTTCGAGCCCTGCCACTCCTGCCATCTTTTCAAGCGACTTGAGAGAATTTCCGGAAAGCCGCGACGTCAGGCCGTCGCATGGCCTGCGCCTGTCGCTGTTCGTCGACTATTTGGCGGCTTCAGCGTTGCAATTGCCGGCGCTGATGTTGTCGCTGCAGCCGTCGAACTGGCTGTTCGGATCGAATTTGGTGGTGCCACAACGTCGATGGTCAACGCCATTGTAGGTCGGCTGCGGAACGAACGACGGGCCGTAGCCAATGATGGGGTGGCGGCCGGTCATGATGGCGCCATCGATGGCGACGGTGCGGATGTTGAGGTTCGGGGCGAGGCCGCCGGCGTGGGCCGCGGTGCCGGCGAAGGTCGCCGCGGCGGCGAGCAGGGCAAGGGCGGAGGCGCGAAGCGACATGGTCCTCTCCTCGTAACGAGCCGATCTGATCACCTTTGGTGCGCCCTCGGGAGAAACCGGTTCGATTTCGGCGGCAGCGGAACCCGGCAAGCGGGCAACTTGCCGCTGGCTAAGCCGTTGAAATCGGAGGGCTCTCAGGACCCGGACGGTCAATGCCGGGGGCCCTGGTCTCGCCCGCCCATACCTTGACCTTTGCCCGATCGGGCAGTAGATACCCGCCACCTGCTGCCGGCCCGTTTGCGGATCTCCGGCGCGGCGCGAAATTCCCCCGAACAATCGAGCTCGTTTTGCGGCTCATCCTTCCGACGAGGGCTGGGCTGATATCGGCTGTTCGGGATTCCCTGAAATCACACATCGTCTCACGACGGACTTTGGATCGACAGTAATGGCTTTCAGCCCATTCAAATTCCTGCAGGAAGTGCGCTCGGAGGCCAGCAAGGTCACCTGGCCGACCCGCCGTGAGGTGACCATCACGACCATCATGGTGTTCGTCATGGTCGCGCTGGCGTCGATCTTCTTTTTCGTGGCGGATCAGGCGATCCGCTATCTCGTTACCCTGCTGCTGGGCATCCACTGATGAACACTCAACTGATGGAAAAGCGCTGGTATATCGTTCACGCCTACTCGAACTTCGAGAAGAAGGTGGCGGAGTCGATCCGCGAGCAGGCCAAGCAGCGCGGGCTCGAGGATCTGTTCGAGCAGGTGCTGGTGCCGACCGAGAAGGTCACGGAAGTGCGCCGCGGCCGCAAGATCGACGCCGAGCGCAAGTTCTTCCCGGGCTACGTGCTGGTGAAGATGAAGCTGACCGACGAGGCGTTTCATCTGATCAAGAACACGCCGAAGGTCACCGGCTTCCTCGGCGCCGAAAACAAGCCGATGCCGATCTCGGAAGCGGAAGCGATGCGCATCCTGCACCAGGTGCAGGAAGGCGTGGAGCGGCCGAAGGCGTCGGTGACGTTCGAGATCGGCGAGAACGTCCGCGTCGCGGACGGTCCGTTCGCCTCGTTCTCGGGCGTGGTGGAGGAAATCGACGAGGCGCGTTCGCGCGTGAAGGTCGCGGTGTCGATCTTCGGCCGCGCGACGCCGGTCGAACTGGAATTCGCTCAGGTCGAGAAGGTCTGACGCGAAAGCACGAGGAGCGATCTTCGTGTCAAAGCACGAAGTGCGTCTTCGTGTAGATGAGAGGCCGTGGGAGGAGAGGGCGGTCGCCAGCCGCCTCGAACCGCACCACGGAACCTGAAACCGCCGGCTCGCCGGCACAACAGGAGTGATACATGGCAAAGAAAGTGACCGGATTCCTGAAGCTTCAGGTACCGGCCGGTGCGGCGAACCCGTCGCCACCGATCGGTCCCGCGCTTGGTCAGCGCGGTCTCAACATCATGGAGTTCTGCAAGGCGTTCAACGCCCAGACCCAGAAGGAAGAGAAGAATACCCCGATCCCGGTGATCATCACCATCTATGCGGACCGTTCCTTCACCTTCGAGATGAAGACGCCGCCGATGTCCTTCTTCCTCAAGAAGGCCGCCAAGATCGAGTCCGGCTCGAAAGCTCCGGGCCGCGACAAGGCCGGCAAGGTGACACGCGCGCAGGTGCGCGAGATCGCCGAGAAGAAGATGAAGGATCTCAATTGCGACACCATCGAATCGGCCATGAAGATGGTCGAGGGCTCTGCCCGTTCGATGGGTCTGGAAGTTGCGGGGTAAGGGACAATGGCAACCGGAAAACGTTTCAAGTCCGCCCAGGAAGGCATTGATGTCGAGAAGGCCTACCCGATCGCGGAGGCCATCAAGATGGTCAAGGCGCGCGCCAAGGCGAAGTTCGACGAGACCATCGAGATTGCGATCAATCTCGGTGTCGATCCGCGTCACGCCGACCAGATGGTCCGTGGCGTCGTCAACCTGCCGAACGGCACCGGCCGCACGCTGCGCGTCGGCGTGTTCGCGCGCGGCGCCAAGGCGGAAGAAGCCAAGGCCGCCGGCGCCGACGTGGTCGGCGCGGAGGACCTGGTCGAGAAGGTGCAGGGCGGCACGATCGATTTCGATCGCTGTATCGCCACGCCCGACATGATGCCGCTGGTCGGCCGCCTCGGTAAGGTGCTCGGCCCGCGCGGCATGATGCCGAACCCGAAGATCGGCACCGTCACCATGGACGTGAAGACTGCGGTGCCGGGCGCCAAGGGCGGCTCGGTCGAGTTCCGCGTCGAGAAGGCCGGCATCGTGCAGGCCGGCGTCGGCAAGGCCTCGTTCTCCGAGGAGAAGCTGGTGCAGAACGTCAAGGCGCTCGCGGATGCCGTGTCCAAGGCCAAGCCCGCCGGCGCCAAGGGCACCTACATCGAGCGCGTCGCGGTCTCCTCCACCATGGGACCGGGCGTGAAGGTCGAGCCGGGCTCGCTGCACGACTGATGCGTGGCCGTGAGGTATGAAGTTATGGGGCGGAATCGGGCAACCGGTTCCGCCCCTTTCATTTGAATCAAGAAGAGGCGCTCGATGCCCGAGAAAGTTCTGATCGTTCACCGCTTCCCGAAGTCGCAGATGGCGCGGCTCGGCCAGCATTTCGATCTGATCGATGCGGCGGGGAAGAAGCCGGCCGAGGTGCTGTCGCCGGACGAAGCTCGGCGCGATCCGCGCCACCATCGCCGCCGGCGGCTCGCGGTTCGGAGCCGACCTCATGGACCAGTTGCCGAAACTCGGCGCCATCGTCTGCTACGGCACCGGCTATGACGGCGTCGACCTGAAGGCAGCCGCCGCGCGCAACATCGCGGTCGGCCACAGCCCCGGCGCCAATGCCTCCTCCGTCGCCGACATGGCGCTGACCCTGACGCTGGCGAGCGTGCGGCGCCTGCTGGTCGCCGACGGCTACATCCGCGAAGGCAGCTGGGCCGCCCTGAAGCCGACGCCGCTGATGCGGGCGCAATTCGGCATGGCCGGCCGCAAGGTCGGCGTCTACGGCATGGGCGAGATCGGCCGGCGCATCGCCGCGCGCGCTGCGGCCTTCGACAGCGAGGTCGGCTATTTCAGCCGCAGCCGCCATGACGTGCCGTACGGTTATTTCGAGAGCCTGGAGTCGCTGGCCGACTGGTGCAGCGTGCTCATCGTCGCGGTGCGCGCCGGTCCCGAGACCAACCACATCGTCAACGCCGACATTTTGCGGCGGCTCGGCGAGGACGGCCACGTCGTCAACATCGCGCGCGGCTCGGTGATCGACCAGCAGGCGCTGGTTGAAGCCTTGACCAGCAAGACCATCGCCGGCGCCGGCCTCGACGTGTTCGCGAAGGAGCCGCAGCCGCCGGATGCGCTGACCACGCTGCCCAATGTCGTGCTGACCCCGCACACCGGCGGCCACACCCTGGAATCGCATGTGGCGATGCAGGACTGCGTGATCGCGAATTTGCAGTGCGTTCTTTGCGGGCAAGCCGCTGCCGTATGCGGTGAGAGAGGGGTAGGCGCGGATCGCGCTGCTCGCTCCGCTGTCGTCCCTGCGAACGCAGGGACCCATAACCACAAATCGTCGTTGTTGAGGGAAAGCCGGCCACCATCGCGCCGAATAACTTCTTCTGCGGCGTATGGGTCCCTGCGTTCGCAGGGACGACAGCCATCTGTTCTCGCAGCGCGTTTTCGCCCGAGTGATGCCAATTCGTTGTCCCTCTCTCTGACAGAGGGCGCAGGGAAAGCCGGGCGCCGACTGCGCCCGCAGCACCGTGTGCGAAAGTCCGGTAGAAAAGAGCACACGGGTTTGACAGGTACAGCCGAGACATCCCGGCTTTCCCCGCGCAATGGCTTTACGGCTTATACGTGCTCTCCCCGGTGAGCGGCCTTTATTGTCACCGTTGCCGAGCCCGCACAGGCAGGCCGGATAGACGCCAGGGTCGCGGCGCCAGGACCACACGATTTCGCCGTACGCTGCAAACGTCTCGTCCGGCGAGTATGACCCCGTCTGACGCCGCAGCGTCCATCGCAACCCTTGCCAACGCGTCGTGACGATCGATACGTCCCCCGTGCGGCATGGGATGGATGGCTTATACTTCTGATTTGGAGAATTGTCAATAAGATTTTTGATTACCAGAAGATGGGCGCTGCGGCGCCGATCAGCCGGCCGATACGTCCATATCGGTCCCATTTCGGTGAGAACTCATCATATTGGGACCGAGAAGCCCGGGTTTCGGAACCTGCGCCGCATTCGCAGCGGCCCGATTTTTGCTCTTGGCAAGCCGGACGGATGCGGATAAACAGCCGCCTCCGGACGTGCTGGCCGTTGCTGGCGCGTTCGTGCTCGCATTCCGTAAAGCCCAGACAATAGGAGACTATTCCTTCCCGGACGTCCATTTGGCCGCTCGAAAGGAAGAGGAACCTTCGTCCTGGTGGAATGGGGGCAGGGGCCGTCAGTTTACTGATGTGCCTCGATCCTGTCCGAGACTGCAGGCGCCCGCGACAAACGCAAGTTTTTCAACGGCTTAATCGTATGGCCTGCATAGACGGGTGAAGACCGGATTTTTATCCACGCGGCCTCTCCAGGGCGGCGCGGATTTGAGTTTGGTTCGAACCTCGACACCCCGCAGGCCCCTCAAGGGCTTCGGGAGGGCAGGCTTCAAGATGTCGTCTTGCCCTTCGTGTCTGTCCGGACTTTGCGCCGGAATCAGGTGACGGGCGGGACGGCGGGTGCAACCCGGTGGTCCTGTCCAAGACGGGCAACGACCGCCAACCGGAGAGAGCTTGCTGTGGAAAGAGCGGCAAAAAAGGACGCGGTTGAGGCGCTGAACGGGGTCTTCAAGGCCACCAGCGTTGCCATCGTCGCCCACTATTCCGGCCTCACCGTGGCCCAGATGCAGAAGCTGCGCATGCAGATGCGGCAGGCTGGCGCATCGGTGAAGGTCTCGAAGAACCGTCTCGCCAAAATTGCTCTTGAAGGCACTGACGTCGCCGGCATCGGTCCCCTGCTGAAGGGGCCGACCGTGATCGCTACTTCCAACGATCCGGTTGCGGCGCCGAAGGTTGCCATCGAATTCGCCAAGACGAACGAACAGTTCGTCATCCTCGGCGGCTCGATGGGTAAAACCATCCTGAATGTCGATGGCGTGAAGGCGCTTGCCTCGCTGCCGTCGCTCGATGAACTGCGCGCCAAGCTTGTGGGCCTCCTCGTGGCGCCCGCGACCAAGATCGCCCAGCTGTCGAACGCTCCCGCGGCCAAGCTCGCGCGCGTCATTCAGGCTCATGCCTCAAAGAGCGAAGCGGCCTGACCCTTCGCAAAACATCAACCTGGTTCGAACCATACGTTTAAGGAAACAGATCAATGGCTGACTTGCAGAAAATCGTCGACGACCTCTCGAGCCTCACCGTGCTCGAAGCGGCTGAACTGGCCAAGCTCCTGGAAGAAAAGTGGGGCGTGTCCGCCGCTGCCGCCGTTGCGGTTGCCGGCCCCGCCGGTGGTGGCGCTGCCGCCGCTCCGGTCGAAGAGAAGACCGAGTTCACGGTCGTGCTGGCTGCCGCCGGCGAAAAGAAGATCGAGGTCATCAAGGAAGTCCGCGCCATCACGGGTCTCGGCCTGAAGGAAGCCAAGGACCTCGTCGAAGGCGCTCCGAAGCCGGTCAAGGAAGGCGTCAACAAGGACGAAGCCGACAAGCTCAAGGCCCAGCTCGAGAAGGCTGGCGCGAAGGTCGAGCTCAAGTAATTGCGTAAATCCGGGGCCGGGTACCCCGGAACAGTGCAAGAAGCGTGCTCCGGGGGTGCCCCGGAGCAGGGTGTACACAAAAATGTGTGGGGATTCGCGGACTTAACCCTCGAATCCTCACGTTGGCCGCCCCATATCGGGTCGGCAGCAGGAAAACACGGCGCGGTGACGGGGGCGGCAGGGCTTCCGGCGCAAGCCGTTGGGAGACGGTCAGATTTCGGGCTTTTTGCAGTCCGCTAAATGAATGGTTGTGACGGGCGGGTGCGGTAGGCGCCCCGCGCGTCGTTTTGCGTTTTGAAGGTCCGAAGAACGAAATCGGGACGAAAAGCCTGAAATCGGGATTTGGACGGTCGGGACGGTTCGAAAAATTCAACCCGGGTGGCGGCCGCAAAACCGCGCATCCGGAAGGTTCGCCCTCAGGCGGGGGCGACGCAGATGAGAGGCCACGATGGCGCAGCAGACATTCACCGGTCGCAAACGCGTTCGCAAGTTCTTCGGACACATCAAGGAAGTCGCCGAGATGCCGAACCTCATCGAGGTTCAGAAGGCGTCCTATGACCAGTTCCTGATGGTCGCCGAACCCGCGGGCGGCCGCCTCGACGAGGGCCTGCAGGCCGTGTTCCGCTCGGTGTTCCCGATCTCCGACTTCTCGGGCACCTCGATGCTGGAATTCGTCCGCTACGAATTCGAGCAGCCGAAATACGACGTCGACGAGTGCCGCCAGCGCGGCATGACCTTCGCGGCGCCGCTGAAGGTGACGCTGCGCCTCATCGTGTTCGATATCGACGAGGAAACCGGCGCCAAGTCCGTCAAGGACATCAAGGAGCAGGACGTCTACATGGGCGACATCCCGCTCATGACCATGAACGGCACCTTCATCGTCAACGGCACCGAGCGCGTCATCGTCTCGCAGATGCACCGTTCGCCGGGCGTGTTCTTCGACCACGACAAGGGCAAGACCCATTCGTCGGGCAAGCTGCTGTTCGCCGCCCGCGTCATTCCCTATCGCGGTTCCTGGCTCGACATCGAGTTCGACGCCAAGGACATCGTGTTCGCGCGTATCGACCGCCGCCGCAAGATTCCGGTGACGTCGCTGATGTTCGCGCTCGGCCTCGACGGCGAGACAGATCCTCTCGACCTTCTACAAGAAGATCTTCTACAAGCGCACCAAGGAAGGCTGGCGCGTGCCGTTCGACGCCGACCGCTTCCGCGGCTATTCGACCGTCAACGACCTGATCGACGCCGACACCGGCAAGGTCGTGCTCGAAGCCGGCAAGAAGCTCACCGTGCGCGCCGCGCGCCAGCTCGCAGGAAAAGGGGCTGAAGGCGCTGCGCCTGTCGGACGAGGAACTGGCCGGCAACTACCTCGCCGAAGACCTCGTCAACCGCGAAGACCGGCGAGATCTATGCCGAAGCCGGCGAAGAGATCACCGAGAAGCTGCTGAAGGCGCTGAACGAGCAGGGCTACAAGGAACTGCCGGTGCTCGACATCGACCACGTCAATGTCGGCGCCTACATCCGCAACACGCTGCATGCCGACAAGAACATGACGCGTGAGGACGCGCTGTTCGACATCTACCGCGTGATGCGTCCGGGCGAGCCGCCGACGCTCGACTCCGCGCAGACCATGTTCCAGTCGCTGTTCTTCGATTCCGAGCGCTACGACCTCTCCGCGGTCGGCCGCGTCAAGATGAACATGCGCCTCGAGCTCGATGCGCCCGACACCCATCGCACGCTGCGCAAGGAAGACATCCTCGCCGTCATCAAGACGCTGGTGGACCTGCGCGACGGCAAGGGCGAGATCGACGACATCGACCATCTCGGCAACCGCCGTGTGCGCTCGGTCGGCGAGCTCATGGAGAACCAGTACCGCATCGGCCTGCTGCGCATGGAGCGCGCGATCAAGGAGCGCATGTCGAGCGTCGATATCGACACCGTCATGCCGCAGGACCTGATCAACGCGAAGCCCGCGGCGGCCGCCGTGCGTGAATTCTTCGGCTCCTCGCAGCTGTCGCAGTTCATGGACCAGACCAATCCGCTGTCGAGATCACCCACAAGCGGCGCCTGTCGGCGCTTGGCCCGGGCGGTCTGACCCGCGAGCGCGCCGGCTTCGAGGTGCGCGACGTGCACCCGACGCATTACGGCCGCATCTGCCCGATCGAGACGCCGGAAGGCCCGAACATCGGCCTGATCAACTCGCTCGCGACCTTCGCGCGCGTCAACAAGTACGGCTTCGTCGAGACGCCGTATCGCAAGGTGAAGGACGGCCGCGTCACCGACGAGGTCGTGTACCTCTCGGCGATGGAAGAGGGCCGCTATCGCGTCGCGCAGGCCAACGTGCCGCTCGACAACCGCGGCCGCTTCACCGAAGACCTCGTGGTCTGCCGTAACGACGGCGAAGTGCTG
>CAVSEE010000029.1:0-13489 GCA_963726865.1 uncultured Alphaproteobacteria bacterium
GTCCGGATCGCCGGCGTGCCCTGGGCAAAACGCGCCGCGATCTCGAAGGCGGAAATCGGCCCGGCGGCGTCAAGCAGCTGGAAATCCGGAAAGATGAGAACGCCGATCATGGTGCCGTCCGTGTTTGACTTGCCTCGCAACTTTTGGCCTTTGTCCTAAAATGAGGGAAAAATGCCATTTCGGACATCAGGCGACCATGGCAGGATGGTTGCCGTCAAGCCAATTTTCCGGAGGTCATGATGTCCGCGCTGTCTCCAACGCCTGCCCCGCTGCAAATCGGTCTCGTGCTGTTCCCAAGAGTCACCCAGCTCGACTTCACCGGTCCGCTGCAGGTGTTCTCCAGCCTGCCCGGTGCAAAAATTCATCTGATCTGGAAACGGATCGAGCCGGTCACCAGCAATTCCGTGCTGGTGCTGACGCCGACCACGACCTTTGCGGACTGCCCGCAGCTCGATGTCATCTGCGTGCCCGGCGGGTTCGGCACCGACGACATGATCAACGACGAGGAGATGCTGGCCTTCCTGCGCCAGCAGGCGCCGGGCGCCAAATACGTCACGTCGGTCTGCACGGGTTCGCTGGTGCTCGGCGCCGCCGGCCTTCTGAAAGGCTATCGCGCGGCCACGCACTGGACGGCGATGGATTTCCTCTCGGCGTTCGGCGCGATCCCGACCAAGACCCGCGTCTGCGTCGACCGCAACCGCGTCACCGGCGGCGGCGTCACCGCAGGCATCGATTTCGCGCTGACGCTGGTGTCGCTGCTGCACGACCAGAAGACCGCGGAGGCGATTCAGCTCCGGCTCGAATACAATCCGGCGCCGCCGTTCAATTCCGGCTCGCCGGACACCGCGCCGCCGGAAGTGCTCGCCTTCATGAAAGACAGGATCGCGCCGGCGCAGATCCGCCGCGGCGAGATGATCGACCGCGCCGCCGCGCGGCTGGGGTGACCTCCCTCCGCGGTCAAGCCCGCGAAGGCGGGCATCCAGTAAACGCTGGTGTCAACCGAAGCCGAGAGATCACGGCGTAATGGATCGTCCGCCTTCGCGGACGATGACCGAAAACCAACACACGGTATCGCCGCCACAAAGAAAAAGGCCGCCTGGTTTCCCAGACGGCCTTTCCTGTCCTACGGCAGCCACACATTAGCGGGCGATTTCAGAACTGCTGCACCAGGGGCCTATTTCCCAGGCGCGTTCTACTCGGTGGCCGCTGCACATCGGGGCAGTCGCGACTGGAGCCCGACACCGACGCGATGGTTTCCCATCTCCGTAAGATGTCTCCATTGAGCCGCGACAACGCGGACGGCACAAGACGACGCCAGCGGATGTCCCCGCTGATCCCGTTATTCACAGGGATGGCTGTGGTCAGAAGCGCCTGCAATCGCCATGCGATCGATGACGCACGGCAATGATGATGTTTCTCAGCTTCCCGGCGTCCAGGCCTGATAGTCGCCGGTCGCCTTGGGGCGGCGGCCGCTGGCCAGCGTCGAGCCGGACGGACGATAGGCCGCAGACGTGCCGGTCATGTTCGGGACATGCGGCTTTTCCCATTCCCGCGGCGTGTAGCTCTCTTCGGTCGGAGCGACATCGACGGTGTGATGCAGCCAGCCATGCCAGGACGGCGGCACCCGGCTGGCTTCGGCATAACCGTTGTAGACCACCCAGCGCCGCTCGAAGCCGAGCGTCGGATCGATCTTGCGGCCCTTGGTGCGATAGTAGGTGTTGCCCTGCTCGTCCTGGCCGACCAGTTCGCCGAATCGCCACGTCCACAATTGCGTGCCGAATGTCTGGCCGCTCCACCAGGTGAAAAATTTCAGCAGAAACAGCTTCATGAGGGCTCGGCCGGTTCGAGATGTCGTGCCGCTCTGATGCCATCGGCGGGCCGGATTGTCCAGCCAAAGGCTGATATCGCGGCCTTGCCGAAGCCGTCCTTGCGCGGCCCGCGTATGGCCCCGGAGCGGGCACAATCCGTTCATTCCACGTACAGTTCCGACCTGACAGGCTCAGCTTCGCGCAATCAAGGGGCGGAGTTCGGGAACGTCCGCCTGTTGAACGGGTTAGGACCCATATCGCGCAAATGGAGCCAACAATGATCAATCTTAAAGTTTTGAGTACAGTTGCGGCAATCGCGCTGGTGGTGCCGATGGTCGGCGCCGCGCAGGCGCAAGAAGGTCGCGGCGGCGGGATGGGAGGTGGCGGCGGCGCCAGGGCTGGCGGCGGCGGTGGCGGCGCAGCGATGGGCGGCGGTGGCATGAGAGCCGGCGGTGGCGGTGGCGGTGCAGTCATGGGCGGCGGCGGCATGAGGGCCGGCGGTGGCGGGGCTGCAATGGCACCAGGTGGCGGCGGCGGATTTAGGGGCGGCCAAATGGGCGTTGCACCCGGCGGCGGTGGCGGGTTCAGAGGTGGTGTTGCGGCCGGTGGCGGTGGCTTCAGGCCCGGCTCTGAAGGCATTCGGCCCGGCGTCGACGGAGGTCGTTTTGCCGGTGGTGGCTACCAACGTGGCGGCTGGCATGGCGGCGGCTATGGCCATCGTCGCGGCTACGGTGGCGGCGGGTTCTGGCCGGGCGTAGCCATTGGGGTCGGCGTCGGATCGACCTACGGCTATTACGGCAGCCCGTCGTACTACGACAATTCGTATGGCTATTATGACGATGGCGTGGTCGCCGTGGCACCCCAGACCGGTGGAGATGATGTGGCGTACTGCATGCAGCGCTACAAATCTTACGATCCTGCGTCAGGGACTTATTTGGGCTATGACGGCCAGCGTCATCCCTGCCCGGCGCAGTAACACTCTATTGTGAGTTTGAAGGGCGGTGCACTCCGGTGCGCCGCCCTTTTCGTTTGAAGAATTACGCGCGCAATGCCACGGCAACGCCGCCCAGCGTAATCACCAGTGCCGCGATCTCGCGCACGCCGAGCGGCTCATGCAGCATCGCCGCCGCCGCCAGCACGCCGACGACGGGAACCAGCAAGGTTCCAATCGAGGCGGTTGCTGCCGGCAACCGCTCCAGTGCGGCGAACCAGCACACGTAGCAAAGGCAGAACTGGATCAGCGTCATATAGAGCAGCGACAGCCAGCCGACATGGGTCAGCGCGTCCAGATGCGGCTGTTCGACCGCAAGCCCGACGATCGCGATCGGCAGGCAGCCGAGCCCGATCTGCCATGCGGCCAGCGACATCGGCGGCATCGCCAGTGGAAAATGTTTGGTCAGCACGGTGCCAAGGCCGACACAGACCGCGCCGGCCATCGCACACGCCAGCCCCGGCAACTTCTCCACACTGGCTTCGATGCCGTTGCCGCCGATCAACACGGCGATACCGGCGAGCGCGACCGTCAGCGCGACGGCGCGCAGCGGCGACAGCCGCTCGCCCAGAATCGGCCACGCCAGAAACGCCACCCACACCGGGATCGAGATCCCGAGCACCGCGGCCTCGCTGGCACTGAGCCACAGCAGCGCCAGCCCCATGAACGCGACCCAGCCGCCGATCGTCAGCATCGAAACCAGCAGCAGCCGCAGCCACATCGGCCGCGGCACGCGCAATTCCTGCCGCCGCGCGAGCGCAAACAGCGCCAGTGCCGCGGCGCCGACAATGCCGCTCAGGCCGCGCGACGACAATGGCGGCCATTCGGTCAGCAGATGTTTCATGATCGGGAAGTTCAGTCCCCACCCGACCGACGTGATGGCGAGCAGGGTGAGCCCGAGCGGCGACAGCCGCCCCGCGCGATTGACCAGAGACATGGCAGGCTTAGATCCGGAACCGGAAGTACATGTGTTCTCGTTCTGACACAGCGAAACGGAATTGCCCTCAGCAACTTTTATGTGCACTGTAACATACAGACGACGTGTCGGCGTTTCGACTTAATCGTCGCATGGGATGTGCGATTCACCCGGTCGCCGCCCGAGGGAGAAGGAATCATCGTGCCGCGGATTCTCGTGGTCGATGACGACCCGATGGTGTGCGTCGCCATCGAGGTCTGTCTGACGAGGAAGGGCTTCGAGGTCACCGTTGCCGACGGTGGTGAAGCGGGAATGCGCGTACTCGAAGCCGCCGATTTCGACGTCATGCTGATCGACGTCTTCATGCCGCATATGCGCGGTTTCGAAGCGATCCGGATATTTCACGAGCGCAGGCCGGACATACCGATCGTCGCGATGTCGGGCTACGCCTTCGCCAACACCGAGCGCGGGCCGGATTTCCTGCGGATGACCATCGAACTCGGCGCGGCATGTTGCCTGCGCAAGCCCTTCACGCCGGACGCGCTGCTGGCCTCGGTCAATCAGTGCATCACCATGCCAAAAGCTTCCGCACGACACTCGAAATAGTGAAGTATGCAACCGGCAATCCCTTCGCAGCGCATCATCCTTGGAATTGGCCTCGCGATCCTTCTCATTATCAGCGCCGCCTCGATCGGTCTGGACCTCATGTCACGGTCCGACAGCGCTTCCTCCGACCGTGCGTCTGGCATACTCGCGAAAATCTCCGACATGCGCCCGATGCTGCGCCGGGCGGAAAGCGCAGCGCGGGCGTTCGCACTCACCGGCGATCAGCAATTCGCCAGGGAATACCGCGACGCTAGCGATACGATCCTGCCGGCGCTCGCCGCGCTGATCGAAGCCGTCAAGGACAATCCCACCGAAACGCGGCTGATCGAGGAAGCCAATGCGCTGGTGGAGCGCCAGATTGCACTCAATGGCGAGTTGATCAGGTTCAAGATCGCGGGAGATGACGCCGCGGTCGCGGCGCTCGTCGGCCAGCAGGATCGCGCAACGACCGCCGCGATCGCGGCAAACCTGGAAAAGGCAGTCGCGGAAGAACGCCGCCTGCTGGCCGCCAGACGCGAAGTATCCGAAACCCACGCTACGGTCCTGCTGGCGATCGACCTTGCGGGCGTCGCTTTGATCTTGATCCTCGCCACGGCTCTGACGGTGTCGACCCGCCGCTCGCGCCGGGAACTGCAGGATTCGCTGAGTGCCACGCAGGCCACCAACGAGGCGCTGGAAGCAGCGGTTGCCGAGCGCACCGAGCATCTCGTCGCCGCCCATGACGAGCTCAGGCTTTCGGCGGCCGTGCTGCGCAGCACCTTTCACAGCATGGCGGAAGCGGTGCTCGTGATCGACACCAGGGGAGAGATTTTACTCTCCAACCCAGCCGCGCAGAGAATGCTGAATTACCGAGCGGGAATGACGGTAGAGCGCCTGCGCTCGCTCAACATGCACTTTCATGCCGACGGTATCACGCCGCTGCCGGAGCAGGACATGCCGACCACCCGCGCGTTGCGCGGCGAAGCGTTCGACGCCATCGAACTGGTGGTCCGCCCCGTCAGCGGCAAGCCGCCGGTTCATTTGATCGTCAGCGGCCGGCCGCTGCGTGATGGTGCGGGCGCGATCAGCGGAGCGGCGCTGGTCTATCACGACGCCACCGCCTCGCGCGAAACCGAACACAAGTTACAGCAATCGCAGAAGCTCGATGCCATCGGCAAGCTGACCGGCGGCGTCGCGCACGACTTTAACAACATGCTGACGGTGATCACCGGCACCACCGAAATGCTGGTGGAGGACCTGGCGCGTCAGCCGGAGCTGCAGAAGATGGCCGAACTGATCGACCAGGCCGCGGAACGCTGCAGCGAGTTAATTCAGCATCTGCTCGCCTTCGCCCGCCGCCAGCCGCTGCAGCCGCGTGATGTCGACGTCAACGCCACCGTGCTCGACATCGCAAAGCTGCTTCGGCCGACGCTCGGCGAGCAGATCGAGGTCAACTCGATCCTCGAGCAGGAAACCGCGAGCGCCCATATTGACGCCTCGCAGCTCGCCAACTCGCTGCTCAACATGGCGATCAACGCCCGCGACGCGATGCCGAACGGTGGCAAGCTACTGCTGGAGACGCGCAACATCGTGCTCGACGAAGCCTACGCACAGGCCAATCCCGACGTGAGGCCCGGCCCCTATGTCATGCTCGCGGTCAGCGATACCGGCACCGGCATGTCGCAGGAGCTGCTCGACAAGGTATTCGAGCCGTTTTTCACCACCAAGGAAGTCGGCAAGGGCACGGGCCTCGGGCTGAGCATGGTCTACGGCTTCGTCAAGCAATCGGGAGGCCATATCCGGATCTACAGCGAGGTCGGCCACGGCACCACGATAAAGCTCTATCTGCCGCCGGGCCACGGCCAGGTCGAGACCGCGCCGGCCGCGGCGGCGGCGCTGCCGCGCGGCAAAGAAACCATCATGGTGGTGGAAGACGACGCGCTGGTGCGCAATTTCGTCAGCGGGCAATTGCAGGGCCTTGGCTACCGCACGGTGGGCGCCGCCAACGGACCGGCGGCCCTGAGCCTGATCGAAGACGGAGAGCCATTCGACCTGCTGTTCACCGATGTCATCATGCCCGGCGGCATGTCCGGCCGCGACCTCGCCGACAAGGCGCGCAAGCTGCGGCCCGACATCAAGGTGCTCTACACATCGGGCTATACGGACAATGCGATCGTGCATCAGGGCCGCCTTGATCCCGGCGTACTGCTGCTGAGCAAGCCGTATCGCAAGTCCCAGCTCGCCACCATGATCCGCCGCGCGCTGACGGAATAAGCCGGACGACAGAGACGTGATATCTCGCGTTCGCCGTGCCGACCGCCCGCATTTTCCACGATCGTGAATCGGAGAAATCGCCGACGACGCGGTGCAGGCTTTGCGCCTCGCATGCATACGGCCTGCGCACGGCATTTGACATGTTATAACATTTGACACATTGTCCTAACTTAACCGGCAAAAGCCGGAGCAAGGAAACAGCCAGGGGAGGAAGAGAGATGCGGCGATTCAGACCAACCAGAAGGACGTTCCTCAAGACCGGCACCGCAGCCGCCGCGCTGATCGGAATGGGCCCAGCCCTATTGCGTCAGGCTTCGGCGCAGGATGCGGATCTCGCGCCGTACAAATCGGCGAACATCGACTGGCAGCAGGTTTCCGGCGAGACCATCACGGTCGCCGTCATCCCGGCGAGCTATTTCGAGAACCTCATCACGCTGGCGCCGCAGTTCAAGGCGCTGACCGGCATCGACGTCCGCTTCGAAAAGATTCCCCCGGCGCAGATCCGCCAGAAATGCGTCATCGACCTCACCTCGAAGACCGGCACCTACGCGACGCACGCCGCCGACCCGATGTATTATTCGCTCTATGCCGCGAACAAATGGGTCGAGCCGCTCGATACCTATCTCAAGGACAAGGCGCTGACCGATGACTGCCTGGTTCAAGTTCGACGACATCATTCCGGCCTGGCGCAGCGCCGACAGCGTCGACGGCAAGCTCTATGGCGTGCCCTACGATGGCGAAGTCACAATCCAGGTCTATCGCAAGGACCTCTACGACGCGAAAGGCCTGAAGCCCGCCGACACGCTCGAAGCCTATGTCGCCAACGCAGCCGCGCTCAACAATCCGAACGACCGCATCTGGGGCTGCGCGCTGCGCGGCGTCGCCGGCGCCGGTCAGAACATGTACATCTACCCGTCGATCTTCCGCGAATTCGGCGGCAACTGGATGAAGGACGGCAAGCTGACCGTGAACGGCCCCGAGGCCGAAACGGCGCTTGCCTGGTATGTCGACGTGATGCGCAAATACGCGCCGGCGGCGGCGGCGAACTGGAACTGGCCCGACATCGCGGACGCCTTCTCGCAAGGCACGGTGGCGAACTATATCGACGCGCACTCCTCGGCGTCGGTCATCAACAATCCCGAAAAATCCAAGGTGATCGGCAAAGTCGCCTATGCGCGCTGGCCCAAGGGTCCGTCCGGCAAGCGCACGACCTCGATCTGGAATTGGGGCTTTCCGATCAACGCCGCGCAATCCGACAAGAAGAAAAAGGCGACCTGGCTGTTCATCCAGTGGGCGGCGAGCGCCGAGACCCAGGCCCGCACGGCGCACCGCTTTGCCGGACCGACCAAGCGCTCCGGCGTCAACCGCACCTCGATCTGGAAAGATCCTGATTACGTCAAGCTGATGAGCGGCTTTGGCGACAATTTCGTCGAAGCCACCATGCAGGCGCTGCAGGAGGACACCGATGTCGATTGGCGGCCGCGCGTGCCGCAATGGCCGGCGGTCGGCGACACCATGGCGACCGCCATCCAGTCCGCCCTCTCGGGCCAGGCGACCGTGAAGGCCGCACTCGACGACGCGCAGAAGCGCATCGAACCCATGATGCGCGGCTGAGCACGGCTGATCGATGGCGCCGGTGGCAACAGGCATGACCGACAACGCGACCGCAATCGTACCGAGCGATTACGGCCGCGTGCTGGCGCAGCGCGAGCGCCGGTTTGCGGCGGCCTTGCTGGCGCCGGCGTTCCTGGCGCTGATGGCGACCACCACCTTCCCGCTGTTGTTTCTCGTCTGGACCAGCGCCTTCCGCATGGACCTGGCGATGCCGTTTTCCAACGGCTTCGTCGGACTGGAAAACTACAAGGTATTGCTCGCCGACGAGCGGTTCTGGTCGTCGCTCGTGGTCAGCCTCGTCTACACCGGGTCGACCGTGGTGCTGCAGGTCGTCGTCGGATTGGCGCTGGCGCTGCTGGTGATGGACATGAAGCGCGGCCAAGGCTGGTTTCGCATCATCGCGATCCTGCCCGTGGTGCTGTCGCCGGCCGTGGTCGGCATGATCTGGCGCACCTTCATGCTGGCGCCGGAATTCGGCATCGTCGATTACCTCGCCATCAATGCCGGGCTCGGCAGCAAGAACTGGCTCGGCGATCCCCTCCTCGCGATGGTCTCGGTCATCGCGATCCACACCTGGCAATGGACGCCATTCGCCTTCATGGTGCTGCTCGCCTCGCTGGCCGCGTTGCCGGAGGATATCTACGAGGCGGCGCGGCTCGATCGCGCGACGGCCTGGCAGCGCTTCCGCCGGATCACCCTGCCCTTGCTGCGCCCCGCCATCGTCATGGTGATCATCATGCGCACCATGGTGGCGCTGACGGCGTTCGCCGCGATCTTCACGGTCACCGGGGGCGGCCCCGGCACCGCGACCGAAATCCTCAATCTCTACGCCTACCGCAAATCCTTCACCGAGCTTTCGATCGGCTACGGCTCGGCGCTGGCGGTCGCGCTCCTGATCGTCACCATCCTGATTTCCGGCAGTGCTGTTCGCGATGCGGAGGGCGAAATGAACGCCAAACGTCTCCGCTTCTTCGCCCTGCTGGCGATCTCGCTGGTGTTCCTGCTCGCCTGGGCGTTCCCGATCGTCTGGAGCGTGCTGAACTCGTTCAAGACCGACCGCGATGCGCTGGCCTATCCGCCGAAACTATTCTTCTCGCCGACACTGGAAGCCTATCGCGACGTGCTGTTCGGCTCGGGCTCGATCCTGCCGAACCTGATCTCCAGCATGATCATCTCGGTCGGCACCACCATCGTCACCATGCTGATGGCGGTGCCCGCGGCCTACGCGCTGGCGCGGCTGCGCTTCCGCGGCAAGAAGTTTGCCGGCTTCTATGTGCTGGCGACGCAGATGCTGCCGCCGGTCGGCATCATCATCCCCTACTTCCTGGTGCTGCGGAACATCGGCTGGATCGACACCTACCAGGGCATCATCCTGATCTATCTGTCGTTCTCGCTGCCCTTCGCAATCTGGCTGCTGGTGTCCTATTTCGAGGACATTCCCTTCGAGATGGAGGAAGCCGCCTATCTCGACGGCGCTAGCCGGCTGCGCACGCTGTGGCGCATCATCATTCCGCAGGTGCGCGGCGGCATCGCCGTCACCGTCGTGTTCGTGTTCCTCAATGCGTGGAACGAATTCCTGTTCGCCGTCGTGCTGAGCGGCAACAC
Organism: uncultured Alphaproteobacteria bacterium; assembly: GCA_963726865.1. Classification (GTDB taxonomy): domain Bacteria; phylum Pseudomonadota; class Alphaproteobacteria; order Rhizobiales; family Xanthobacteraceae; genus Bradyrhizobium. The sequence goes on from CAVSEE010000029.1 coordinate 9,794, forward strand.
GGTGCGGCCGGTGACGGTTGCGATGTTCAATTTCGTCTCCGTCGAGCAGACGCTGTGGGCGAAGCTCGCAGCGGTCTCGGTGCTGGCGATGCTGCCGGTGGTGGTGCTCGGCGTGGTCGCGCAGAAGCATATCGTCAAGGGACTGACGGTCGGCGCCGTCAAGGGCGGAGGGCGCCGATGAGCGGTCGCGGAGAGGTACGTTTCCAGGACATCGTCAAGATGCACGGCGAGTTCGCCGCGCTGAAGGGCGTCAACTTCGAAATCAAGCCCGGCGAGTTCTTCGCGCTGCTCGGTCCCTCCGGTTCCGGCAAGAGCACGACGCTGCGGATCCTCGCCGGGCTTGATGCGCCGACGTCGGGCCGCGTCTTCATCGACGGCAAGGACGTCACGTCGGTGGATGCGCGCGACCGCGACATCGCCATGGTGTTCCAGAGCTACGCGCTCTATCCGCACATGACGGTGGCGGAGAACATCGCCTTCCCGCTCGAAATGGCGAACTTGCCGCGCGCCGAGATCGGACCCGCGGTGAAGGAAGCCGCGCGCAAGGTCAAGATCGATCATCTGCTCGACCGCAAGCCCGGCCAGTTGTCCGGCGGCCAGCAGCAGCGCTGCGCGCTGGCCCGCGCCATCGTGCGCAAGGCGCGCCTGTTCCTGCTCGACGAGCCGCTCTCCAATCTCGACGCCAAATTGCGGATGGAAACCCGCGCGGAACTGAAGAAGCTGCAGCGCTCGCTCGGCGTCACCGCCGTCTACGTCACCCACGACCAGGAAGAGGCCATGACGCTGGCCGACCGCATGGCGGTGTTCATGGCCGGCGAAATCCAGCAGGTCGGCACGCCGGCGGAAGTGTTCGCGCGACCGAACTCGATCGATATCGCCGGCTTCATCGGCAATCCGCCGATGAACCTGGTGCCCGCCCGCTATGCCAACGGCAGCGTCGTGATCGCGGGCCATCGCCTGAAGACGACGATGCAGAACGCGGGCGAGCGCGACGTCATCGCCGGCATCCGGCCCGGCGCGCTACGCATCGCGCCGGACGGGCTGAAGGCCAGGGTCGATCTGATCGAGGACCTCGGCGATACCGCCGTGCTCGATCTCGATTGCGCCGGCACGTCGATGCGCGTTCGCGTCAATCACGACGACCTCCCGCGCGAGGGCGACATGATCTCGGTGACCGCGCGGCCGCAGGACATCCATCTGTTCGATCCCGACGACACGAAAGCGGCTGTGATCCCATGACCGCCCGCACCCGCAAGCAAACCTGCTTCCCCTGCCGCGCCGCTCGATGCCGCGGCGGGCTCGCTGCCGCTGCACATCCAGATCCGCGAATCGATCCGCCGCCAGGTCAGCGACGGCGAACTGATCGACAAGACCGGCCGCCTGATGACCGAAGCCGAGCTCGGCCGGCATTTCGGCGTCAGCCGCATCACCATCCGCAACGCCATCTCGCCGCTGGTCGATGAAGGCATGTTCGCGCGCACGCGCGGCCGCGGCACGTTCCTGCGCTCCAACCAGCCGGAAAACTGGGTCGGCCGGCTGATGGGCTTTTCGGAAACCATCCGCGACGCCGGCTATCAGGCCGGCGCAAAGGTGCTGCAGCAGGGCATGACCAACCGGCACGATGCCGACGTGCGCGACCAACTGCGGGAACGCGCGGTGTGGCAGCTCAAGCGGCTGCGCCTCGCCGACGATACGCCGATCGCGATCGAGCACGCGTTCTATCCGCCCGATATCGGGCTGGAGCTCGAGAAGCGCGATCTCACCTCGATCATCATGTACAGCGTGTTCGAGGACGAACTCGGCCACGCCATCAAGGAAGCCAAGCAGACCATCGGCGCCTCGCTCGCCGACGCCACCAGCGCCAAGCTGCTCGGCGTGAAGGCCGGCAGCCCGCTGCTCGTCGATCGAGCGCCTGACGCTCGGCACCGACGGGCGGCCGCTCGAACTGCTGCGCTCGGTCTACCTGCCGGACTATTTCCGCCTCAGCATCAACCTGACGCGGCGTCATCCCTGATCGATCCCGTCATCCAACGAAGGACCGAAAACCATGGCAAATGGCGGCAAGACTTCCGACAGCCCCAACATCCTGCTCATCCTCAACGACGACATGGGATTTTCCGATATCGGCTGTTACGGCGGCGAAATCGAGACGCCGAATCTCGATCGCCTGGCGGCCAACGGCCTGCGCTATTCGCAGTTCTACAACACCGCGCGCTGCAGCCCGTCGCGCGCCTCGCTGCTGACCGGCCTGCATCCGCACCAGACCGGGATCGGCATCCTCACCTACAGCAACGGGCCGGAAGGCTATGCCGGCAATCTGAACAAGAGCTGCGTCACCGATCGCCGAGGTGCTGAAGCAGAAGAAGTACAAGACCTATCTCAGCGGCAAGTGGCACATCGCCAGCAGCCTGACCGAGCCGACCGATGCCTGGCCGCTGCAGCGCGGCTTCGACCATTTCTACGGCACCATCATCGGCGCCGGCAGCTTCTACAATCCGAACACGCTGACGCGCGGCAACGACAATATCGAGCACGAGGCCGAGAACGATCCGTCGTTCTTCTACACCGACGCGATCAGCGACCAGGCCGCCGCCTATATCCGCCAGCACAAGGCGGAAAATCCCGACACGCCGTTCTTCCAGTATGTCGCCTACACCGCGCCGCACTGGCCGCTGCATGCCCATGACGAGGACATCGCCAAATACAAGGGCCGCTTCGACGCCGGCTGGGACACGTCTGCGCGAGCAGCGGCTGCAAGCGGCTGGTCGACGACGGCATCATCCATCCGAACTGGCAGCTGACCGACCGCGATCCGACCCAGCCGCCGTGGACCGAAGCCGAGCATCGCGAATGGACGCTGCGCTGCATGGAGGTCTATGCCGCGCAGATCGACCGCATGGACCAGGGCATCGGCCGCATCCTCGAGGCGCTGGAGGAGACCGGCCAGATCGACAACACGCTGATCATCTTCCTGTCCGACAACGGCGCCTGCGCCGAGGACATTCCGCGAAGGCGTCACCGCGCGGGAACTGGTCGATCAGCTGATGATCGCCAAGGCCAAGACGCGCAAGGGCGAGCCGGTGCAGCTTCGGCAACGATCCGACCCTGATGCCGGGCGGCGAGGACACCTATCAGAGCTACGGCACCGCCTGGGCCAATCTGTCGAACACGCCGTTCCGGCTCTACAAGCACTGGATCCATGAAGGCGGCATCGCGACGCCCTTCATCGTGCACTGGCCGCGCGGCATCAAGGAACAAGGCGGCCTGCGCCACAATCCGAGCCAGTTGCCCGACGTGATGGCGACCATCCTCGACGTGACCGGCGCGACCTATCCGAAGGAGTACAACGGCAACACCATCCTGCCCCTGCGAAGGCGAGAGCCTGGTGCCGTCGTTCTGCCTCGGCCTATGGCGGCCGCGGCCCGCTGTTCTGGGAGCACGAGGGCAATGCCGCGGTGCGCATCGGCAAATGGAAGCTGGTGCGGAAATATCCCGAGGCCGTGGGAGCTCTACGACATGGAGACCGACCGCACCGAGATGCACGACCTCGCCGCGCAGCATCCGGATCGCGTCCGCGACATGACCGCGCAGTATCAGCGCTGGGCCAATCGCTGCGGCGTGATCCCGCGCGAGAAGATTCTCGAGCTGATGAAGGCGCAGGGCGGGACGGCGTTCTGGGAAGAAGAGAAGCAGCCC
>CAVSEE010000030.1:0-15692 GCA_963726865.1 uncultured Alphaproteobacteria bacterium
CGATGCGACCGCCGATCTCGCGCAGGCCTGGGTGCGACTGCGGCGTGCCGAGCGTCAGTGCGCCGTGTCGCCATCGTTCTGGCGAACTACCCGAACCGCGACGGACGGCTCGCCAACGGCGTCGGCCTCGATACGCCGCAAAGCCTGATCGACGTGCTCGCCGCGATGCGCGGCGAAGGCTATCTCACCGGCGAGACGCCTGATGACGCCGCCGCGATGATGGATCTGTTGCAGGAGGGTCCGACCAACGCAATCGAAGGCCGCGCGTCACGTTCCGGCGGCGTATCGTGGCCGCTCGCGAATTATGCGGCTGCGTTCGCGACTTTGCCTGAGAACGTGCAGCGTGCCGTCGAGTCTCGATGGGGAAAGCCGCAGCACGACCCGCATGTCATCGCGGGAGAATTTCGCCTCGGCCTGCACCGCTTCGGCAATATCGTTGTCGGCGTGCAGCCGGCGCGTGGCTACAACATCGACCCCAAGAGCACCTATCACGATCCTGATCTGGTGCCGCCGCATCATTATCTCGCCTTCTATCTCTGGCTCCGCCATGAATTCGACCTGCACGCCGTCGTGCATCTCGGCAAGCACGGCAATCTCGAATGGCTGCCGGGCAAGAGCACCGGCCTGTCCGCCGATTGCCTTCCGGATGCGGTGCTGGGACCGTTGCCGCATCTCTATCCCTTCATCGTCAACGATCCCGGCGAGGGCATCCAGGCCAAGCGCCGCGCCGGCGCAGTCATCATCGATCATCTGACGCCGCCGATGACCCGCGCCGAATTGCACGACGATCTGGCGCGGCTGGAGACGCTGGTCGACGAATATGCGCTGGCCGCCGATCTCGATCCGAAGCGGGCCACCATGCTCGCCGAGGACATCCTGTCGCTGGCGCGGGCGCAGCGGCTCGATGCCGACGTCAATGTGACGCGGGATACGCCGACCAACGACGCCTTGCGCGCGCTCGACGCGCATCTCTGCGATCTCAAGGAAATGCAGATCCGCGACGGCCTGCATGTGTTTGGCCGCGTGCCTGCCGATGCACAACGCAACGACCTCATCGTCTCGATCGCGCGGCTGCCGCGCTCGGATCTGAAGGCGCAGGATGCTTCGTTGCATCGGGCGCTGGCGCTCGATCTCGGCCTTGGCGAATTCGATCCGCTGACCCGCGATCTCGCCGCCGATTTCGAAGGACCGCGTCCCGCGATCCTTGCAGGAGCCAGCACCACCGCATGGCGCACGGCGGGCGATACCGTCGAGCGGATCGAATGGCTCGCGCTCCAACTGGTCGCCGGCGTGCAGCCCTGCGACGGCACCTGGACCCGGACGCGGGCGGTGCTGGACTGGATCGACGCCAAACTCCGTCCCGTCATTGACGCCTGCGGGGCGGCCGAGATCGGCGCCTTTCTTCGCGGGCTGGACGGTCGTTTCGTTCGGCCCGGTCCATCCGGTGCGCCGACGCGGGGACGGCCGGATGTGCTGCCCACCGGGCGCAATTTCTTCGCCGTCGACGTGCGGGCGGTGCCGACGCCGTCGGCGTGGCGGATCGGGCAACTGGCGGCCGAACGTCTGGTCGAAAGCTATTGGCAGGAGGCCGGCGAATGGCCGCGCGCGATCGCGCTGTCGGCCTGGGGCACCGCCAACATGCGCACCGGCGGCGATGACGTCGCGCAGGCGCTGGCGCTGATCGGCGCCCGCCCGTTGTGGGAGGAGACTTCGGGCCGGGTCACCGGCTTTGCCATCACGCCGCTCAGCGAATTGAAGCGTCCGCGGGTCGACGTGACCTTTCGCGTGTCCGGACTGTTCCGCGACGCCTTTCCGACCCAGATGGACATCATCGGCAGCGCGGTCAGCGCCATCGCCATGCTCGATGAGCCCGACGAAGCCAATCCGATCGCCGCCAACGTTCGCATCCGGCGGAAGGCGCTCGAAGCCGGTGGCATGGACAGCGAAGCGGCGCAACGCCGCGCGGCGTATCGCGTGTTCGGCTCCAAGCCCGGCGCCTATGGTGCCGGCCTGCAGGCACTGATGGACGAGGGCGGCTGGAACAATCGTGGCGACCTTGCCGATGTCTATCTCGACTGGGGCGGTTACGCCTATGGCAGCGGCACCGAAGGCGAGGGCGCACGGGACGATTTCGCCGAGCGGCTCAAGGGCGTCGATCTCGTCGCGCAGACCCAGGACAACCGCGAACACGATATTCTCGATTCCGACGACTACTACCAGTTCATGGGCGGCCTGGCGGCGACCGTGCAGACCCTGCGCGGGCGCGCGCCGCGGATTGCCCATGTCGACACTTCGCGGCCGGAAGCGCCGCTGTCGCGGCCGCTCAGCCACGAAATCTCGCGGGTGGTGCGCGGCCGCGCCGCCAATCCGAAATGGATCGCCGGCGTGATGCGCCACGGCTACAAGGGCGCCTTCGAGATCGCCGCGACGGTGGATTATCTGTTCGGCTTTGCGGCTTCGACCGACGCGGTCTCCAATCATCATTTCGATCAGTTGTTCGCTTCCTATCTGGAGGACGAGCGCGTACGAGACTTCATGCAGACCGCCAACCCGGCGGCGCTGCGCGAGACCGCCGACCGCTTTGCCGAGGCGATCCGGCGCGGGCTGTGGACCCCGCGCTCCAACCGCGCCGCCGACCTGATCGCCGAATTGTTGCCGACCGCGCAGAAGGAAATCGCATGACCGGAATTCCGACGGAAGCAGACGAAGCCGAGAACGAGCGGCACCGGGAGAAGGCGCGCAAGCACAAGGCGGCGCGCGACAAGATCATGGCGACCAAGACCGGCGAGAAGGGGCTCCTGATCGTCAACACCGGCACCGGCAAGGGCAAGACGTCGGCCGCGCTCGGCATGGTGTTCCGGCACATCGGCCATGGCTATCCGGTGGCAGTCGTGCAGTTCACCAAATCGCCGGCGTGGGACACCGGCGAGGCGAAGCTGCTGGCGAAATTCCCGGAACTGGTGACGCTGCACATCATGGGCGAAGGCTTTACCTGGGAAACCCAGGATCGCGCGCGCGATATCGCCGCCGCCACCAGGGGCTGGGAACGCGCCAAGGAACTCATCCGCGACGACCGCCATCGCATGGTGCTGCTCGACGAACTCAATATCGTGCTGCGCTACGATTACCTCGACCTCAACGAGGTGCTGACATTCCTGCGCGAGGAAAAGCCGGCCGACAAGCACGTCGTCATCACCGGCCGCAATGCCAAGCCGGAACTGATCGAGATGGCCGATCTCGTCACCGAAATGACGCTGGTCAAGCATCCGTTCCGCGCCGGCGTGAAAGGCCAGAAGGGCATCGAGTTCTGATGCAGCGACCGACGCCCGCGCTGATGATTCAGGCCACCGGCTCCAATGCCGGCAAGTCGACGATCGTCGCGGGGCTTGCGCGCGCGCTGGTGCGCCGCGGCCTGAAGGTGGCGCCGTTCAAGCCGCAGAACATGTCGAACAATGCCGCCGTCGCGATCGAAGGCGGCGAGATCGGCCGGGCCCAGGCGGTGCAGGCGCGGGCGGCGCGGATGCCGCCCAGCGTGCACATGAACCCGGTGCTGCTGAAGCCGGAGAGCGACACCGGCGCGCAGATCATCGTGCAGGGCAAGCGCTGGGGCACGCTGCGCGCGAAAAACTATCTGGACAAGAAAGCGGCGCTGCTGCCGGCCGTGCTGGAGAGCTTTGCGCATCTCGCCCGCGACGCCGATATCGTGCTGGTCGAGGGCGCCGGCAGCCCGGCGGAGATCAATCTGCGCGCCGGCGACATCGCCAATATGGGATTTGCGGCGGCCGCCGATGTGCCCGTGGTGATGCTCGGCGATATCGATCGCGGCGGCGTCATCGCGAGCCTGGCCGGCACGCATCTCGTGCTGGAGCCGGACGAACGGGCGCGCATCCATGGCTTCATCATCAACAAGTTTCGCGGCGACGTCGGATTGTTCGATCAGGGACTGGCCGCGATCACGCGCTCACGGGCTGGCCCTCGCTCGGCGTGGTGCCGTGGCTGCCGCAGGCGGCGTGGCTGCCGGCGGAAGATGCCGTCGATCTCGATCGCCCGCATCGTTCATCGTCGACGCGGATCATCGCGGTGCCGGTGCTCGCGCGCATCGCCAATTTCGACGATCTCGATCCGCTGGGCATGGAGCCCGGCGTCAAGCTGGTGTTCGTCCCGCCGGGCGAGCCCATTCCCGCCGAGGCCGAAATCGTCATTCTCCCCGGCAGCAAATCCACCATCGGCGATCTCGGCTTTCTGCGCGCGCAGGGATGGGACGTCGATATCAAGGCGCATGTTCGCCGCGGCGGCCACGTCCTTGGGCTCTGCGGCGGCTATCAAATGCTGGGCAAGACCATCGACGATCCCGACGGCGTCGACGGCCGCGCCGGCACGGTCGAGGGGCTGGGCCTGCTCGATATCGCGACCGTCATGACGTCAGACAAATCCACGACGCTGGTCACCGGAACGCATTGTGCGTCGGGCGCCGCCGTCGAGGGCTACGAGATCCATCTCGGTCGCAGCGAAGGCAACGACTGCGTGCGGCCGGTGCTGACGATCGACGGCCGTGCCGATGGCGCCATCTCGGCCGATGGCCGCGTGCAGGGCACCTATGTCCACGGCCTGTTCACCGGCGATGCCTTTCGCAAGGCATGGCTCGCGCAGTTCGGCATCGCGTCGTCGCTGGCCTACGAGGCCCGCATCGAATCGGCGCTGGACGCGCTCGCCGATCATCTCGAAGCGCATCTCGATATCGAACAAATTCTGAAGATCGCGCGCAGCCGTCAGGCGACCAGCGCCAGCGCCGCGTAGGCTGCGGCCTGCAGCAGACACGCCGCTACCAGCAGATCGAGCGCGCGGCCGATATCATCTGGCGTCGCGTCCTTGCGCGCCTCGGCGTTGAGAAAGACATCGTCGACGATCCGTTCGCCATAGCGGCGCGGTCCCGCCAGCGCCAGGCCAAGCGCGCCGGCCGTGGCGCTTTCCGGCCACCCGGCATTGGGAGAGCGATGTTTCGCAGCATCGCGCCACATCACCCTGAGAGCTGTCCTGGTCGTTCCACCCGCGATCGGAGCGACGATCGCAATCAGCAACCCCGATAGCCGTGCCGGGATCAGATTGACGAGATCGTCCAGCCGCGCGGACGCCCAGCCAAAGGACTCGTAGCGCGGGCTGCGATGGCCGATCATGGAGTCGGCGGTATTGATGGCCTTGTAGGCGATCAATCCCGGCAGGCCGAGTAGCGCCAGCCAGAACACCGGCGCCACCACGCCGTCGGAGAAATTCTCGGCGCAGGATTCGATCGCCGCGCGGCACACGCCGGCCTCGTCGAGTTGATCCGGATCGCGGCCGACGATCATGGCAACGGCGCGGCGCGCTTCAGCGAGCCCGCCATCGGCGAATGCCGAGCGTACCCGCGCGACGTGCTGATAAAGGCTGCGCTGTGCGATCAGCGTTGAGGCAACCAGTCCAAGCAGGACATTTCCAAACGGGATTTGACGCAACACAAACTCGATCAGAAATCCGATCAGATATGGAAGTGACCAGGAGCAGGACGACCACGCCGACGCCGGCAAATTTTCGTTGCGCGGCCGACCGCGTATCGAGATTGAGCGAACGGTCGAGCCATCCGATGAACGATCCAATCAGGGCCACCGGATGCGGCAGCCGCCGCCACAGCCAGTCGGGATCCCCGATCAAGGCGTCGAACGCCAGGGCTGCGACGACAACAAAGAGCGTGTCGCTCCAGATCAACATTTCAGTGCGCCACGCGCTCGAGTTCCGAGGCGAGGCGATCGAGCGCTTCCGACAGTCTCGGGCCGCCGCATACGGTGAGCCTTTCCGGGATCACAAGGCGCTTTTCCGCCGGATAAAAGTGCTCCAGCGCCGGATGCAGCATGAAGGCGCGGCCTTCGTCCTCGGCAAAGTCGCCGGCGTCGGATACCAGCAGGAAATCGGGCCTCAGGCTGACGATGGCTTCGAGCGAGGCAAATCCGCCGAGCTTGTAGCCGAGATCGGCCGCGGCGTTGCTGAGGCCGGCGGTCGCCAGCAGCGAACTCGTCAGGCTGTCGCCGCCGGAAACCCAGCCGCGCCGCGACAGCGCCAGCACGCGATAGGGTTTTCGCGAGACGACTTCGCGCGCATGCGCAATCGCCGTATCCAGCCGTTTGATTTCGGCGGCGGCGCGGTCGGGATGCTGCACGAGATCGCCCATCTGGCGAATTTGCTTCTTCACGTCGTCCAGCGAGCGCGCGGCATCGAATTCGACGACGCGCAGCCCTTTTTCCTTCAGCAGCTCCCGCGTCGCGCGCTTGGTGAAGCGGCCGGCGACGACGGCGTCCGGCCTCAAAACCAGTACGTCCTCGGCCTCGCCGGAGAGCTTTGGGAATTGCGCGGCCTTTGCCGCATCCCAGGATCGCGCGCGATCGCGGGAATAGGGGCTGAGACCGAGAATTTGCGCAGGGTCCGCCAGCGTCACCAGCAACTGATCGGTGCAGAGATTGATCGAGGCGATCCGCGGCAGTTCGGCGGCGTGCGATGCGCCTGTGCAGGCCTGACGCAGGTCAGGATGGCGATCGCCACGAGGATGCTTCGCACGCCTCTCGCATTTTGACGCTGATGATGGCATGAAGCGCCCATGAAACATGGTGGTGACCTCACCGAGGCAATCGCGCGCTTTGGCGGCGCGCCCGGCAGTTGGCTGGATTTGTCGACCGGGATCAACCCCTGGCCGTGGCCAATCCCGCAGCATCTGCCGGACAGCGCATGGCAGCGTTTGCCGTCGCGCGCTGAAACGGAGGCGTTGCTCGACGCCGCGCGAAAAAACTATGGCGTGCCCGCCGGCGCCGGCATCGCGGCGGCCGCCGGGACGCAGGCGCTGATTCAAGTGCTGCCCTATCTCGCGGCGCCCGGACCGGTCGCGATCGTCGGACCGACCTACAGCGAACATGCGCTCGCCTGGCGCAACGCTGGTCATCCCGTGATCGAGATCGATAATCTCGACGCGTGCCCCGAAAGCGCGGTTCACGCGGTCGTCGTCAATCCCAACAATCCCGATGGCCGCGTCACCGATCGCGCCGCGCTGACACGGATTGCCGCGCAACTGAAAGGCCGCGGCGGATGGCTTGTCGTCGATGAAGCCTTTGCCGATGTCGATCCGGCCATCAGCGCGGTCGCATTGTGCGCGGATTGGCCTGTCGTGATCTTGCGCTCGTTCGGGAAGTTCTATGGCCTTGCCGGATTGCGGCTGGGATTTGCGATCGGCGCGCCTGATTTGATCGAGCGTATCGCCGCGCGCATTGGGTCCATGGCCGTGTTCCGGGCCGGCGTTGTTGATCGGTACGGCGGCGCTCGGCGATCAACCATGGGCCGATCGCACGCGCGGCAAGCTTGAACAGCAGGCCCGCAAGCTTGATCAGGTGCTGACGAAAGCCGGCTTTACGATCGCCGGAGGCACGCCATTGTTCCGGCTTGCCCGGCATCCCCATGCCCGGAAGCTGCATGCCGCGCTGGCGCGACGGCATATCTGGTGCCGAAGTTTCGACTGGGCCGATGATCTCCTGCGATTTGGCCTGCCGCCCGACGATGCCGGCCTCGACCGCCTGGCGGCTGCGTTGCGCGATTAGCCGGACCATCGGTCAAACCCCCGCCCAGGGCAGTATCACGGTCTCGTTCCGGTAATCGGCGCGGTACGCGCTGATCCGGAACACGTCGGCCATGATCTGCTCCGAGAGCGCCTGTGCGGGCTTGCCTTGCGCGACGAGCCGGCCGTCCGACAGCACGAGCACGGTGTCGGCAAAGCGTGCGGCGAGGCCGAGATCGTGCGTCACCACGACAACCAGCACGCCGCGATCCGCGGCGCTGCGCAGGTTGATCATGACGTCGATCTGGTAGCGCGGATCGAGCGAGGCCGTCGGTTCGTCCGCGAGCACGATCGGTGCCTCGACGGCCAGCACCCGCGCCAGCGCGACCCGGCTGCGTTCGCCGCCGGACAGTTCGGTGACGGGGCGTTCGGCAAACTCGACGACGTTGGTGGCCTGCATCGCGCGCAACACGGCCTGCTTCGTCACGCGGCGACAGCCGTGCCGGATCGGTCGCGCCATGCGGATAGCGCCCGAGCGCGACGACGTCCTTGGCCGGCAGCGGCCAATGCACCAGATGGCCCTGCGGCAGGTAGCCAAAACGCTTGGCGCGCTCCCGCAGCGATAGCGACGACAAGCGATCGCCGCCGACCTCGATCGTGCCGGTCGACGACACCAGACCCGCCAGCGCGCGGAGCAGGGTGGTCTTTCCGGCGCCGTTCGGCCCCACCAGTGCGACAAGCTGCCCTGACGGCAACGACAGCGAAACATCGTGCAGAACGGTTCGGCCCGACAGCGTCACTTCGAGCTGCTGCGCAGCCAGCATCGGTTGCTCGTTCATGCGACGCCTCCACCGAGCGCGCGCCGTTCGCGCACGATCAGATAGAGGAAGAACGGCACGCCGATGATCGAGGTGAGCACGCCCACCTTGATGTCGCTCGTGGACGGAATGATCCGCACCGCGATATCGGCGGCCAGCAACAGCGCCGCGCCGGCCAGCGCGCTCGGGATCAGCAGGCGCGCCGGATCGTGGCCGATCAGCGGCCGCACCAGATGCGGCGCGACCAGGCCGATGAAGCCGATGGTGCCGCTGACGGCGACCGCGCCACCGACCCCGAGCGCAACGCCTGCGATCACCAGCAACCTCAACCGGCCGACATCGACGCCGAGGCTTTGCGCGGTTTCTTCGCCGAGGCTCAGCGCACGAAAAGCGTTGCGCTGGCTGATCAGGACGATGGCGCCTGCGATGATGAACGGCAAGCGCGAGCATGACATGGCGGAAGCTGCGGTCCTCCAGCGAGCCGAGCAGCCAGAATGCGATTTCGAGCGCGGCAAAGGGATTCGACGACAGGTTCATCACCAGCGCGGTCGCCGCTCCCGCAAGACTGGAAATCGCCAGGCCTGAAAGAATCAGCAGCAGCAGGCCGGCGCTTCGCCCGGCGATGCCGAGCAGCACGAACACCGACGCGAATGCCATCGTGATGCCCGCAACCGGCAGCGCGTAGGACCGGACGTCGGCCCAGCCGAGCGCAATCATCAGCACGGCTCCGAATGCGGCCGATTGCGGCGCGCCGAACAGGGAAGGCGACGCCAGCGGATTGCGCAGCAGGCCCTGCAGGGCAGCGCCCGACAGGCCGAGTATCGCGCCGATGGCCAATCCGAGGATCATTCGCGGCAGGCGAATTTCCCGTACGATAATCCGGTGTACGTCTGTTCCGCCGCCGAGCAGCGCGTCGATCACGGTCAGCGGCGACAGCCGCACGGGTCCGGTGCCGAGCGAGCCAAGCGCCAGCAATGCCACCAGCGCGGCAAGCCCTGTTGTCGCGATCATCAGGCGTCTGCGGGAATCGAGCTTCACCATGTGGCGTTAAACCCTGCATACGCCGCGGGACCGGTGGTGCCGAAGTTGAAAACCTCCTGATAGTGCTCGTTCAGGATGTTTTCGCCGCGCGCAAACACCTTCCAGTTCTTGTCGATCTTGTACTCGGTATAGAGATCGACGCGGGTATAGGCATCGACCTGGCTGGTCTGGCCGGCGCTGCTGAAGCGCTTGGAAACCGTGAGAACGCGGGGCTCGATCAGCCATCTGTCCGTCGGCGTGATGGTGAGCCTGAAGTTCGCCAGGTTCTTCGGCCGCCGCGCCAGCACCAGGCCGGTCGCAAGATCGATCGCGTGCAGATAGGTGTAGGCCGCATTGAATTTCACGAGGCCCGGCAGAACATCAATCGTTGTGCCCGACTTCCAGGCCGCTGGTCTCGGCCCGGGCGACGTTGACATAGCAGCCCGTCTGGATGCCCGTGCACGGATTGGCCGTCGGCGTCGTCGACACAAAATTGATGAGATTGCTGAAGTCGTTCGAGAAGCCGGTGAGCGAAGCGATCACGCGGCCGTCAAACAGGCGATTGATCGATGCCCGCGTCGTAGCCGAAGCTCTGCTCGGGCCGGAGGGTTCGGTGTACCGTTGGCGGTATCATAGAGCTGAAACAACGTTGGTGCCTTGGCGCCGGTGCCTGCGCTGGTGTGGAATTTGGTGCCGGTCTCGGCAATCGTGTAGGCCGCCGTCGCGCGCCACGTTTCGAAGCGCGCCACGTCCACCACGTCGTCGACCCGTCCGCCGAGGGTGATGTTCAGCCGCTCGCCGATCGGCAGCTGCCACAGCGCGAACACCGAATTGGTGTCTTGCGCCTTTCCGATCAGCGCGATCGTTGGGCCAGGTTTCGGCAGCAGAGTTGGTCGAGTAGGTGTTCGCGGTCTCATGCTGGGTCCTGGAGCCGACGATCAGCGGAGCCGAGCGGTCCGAGTTTCAGATTGCCCTGATATTCGGCGCCGGTGCTGTTGCCGATGAAGTCGGAAACGATCGACGTCGTATTCTGCGGCAGCTTGTTGATCTTGTAGGTCACATCGTTGAACGAACGATCGATATGCGTGTCGAATACGTTGAGGCTGTGGGTGAGGATGCCGCCGAACGTATCGACCGAGGCGCGTCCCCAGACCTGGTCCAGCAGCCTGTGGCGCTCGAAGGCGTGTCGGGAAACGTCCCGGTCGACTGGTCATAGGCCGACCGCGTGAATGAGGAGAGCATGCCGGTTTCCAGTCGCACGCCTTCGCCGGCATCGTAGCCGAAGCGCGCCGAGCCGCCGACACGGTCGAAACCGTCGCGTTCGAGCGGGCCGAATTTGGCCTCGAGCGGCGGGATACGATAGCCGTAGCGGGAGAAGCCGTTGCTGTGCTGCCCGCCGCCGGTGACGGCATAGGACCATGGCCCCGACGATCCGGTCACCGATCCGTTGGTCACCGCGGTGCCGTAGCTTCCGCCTTCGGTCCGGACGTTGAATTGCGCCGGACCCGAGCCCTTCTTGGTGATGATGTTGACGACGCCGCCCATCGCGTCCGAACCATAGAGCGCGCTTTGCGGGCCTTTCAGCACCTCGATCCGCTCGATGGCGCTCGGCGCAAACATCGCGAAATCGAAATCGCCGCTCGCCGCGGTCGGATCGTTGATCCGGATGCCGTCGATCATCACCAATGTCTGGCCGGTATTGGCGCCGCGCAGGCGGATGTTCGTGGTCGAACCCGGTCCACCGCTTTCGGAGATGTCGAGGCCAGGAACGGTTCTCAAGGCGTCGACCAGCGACCCGGGATTGCTGGTCGCCAGGGTCTCGCCTTTGACCACGCTGATCGAGCTGCCCGTGCGGCTGATGGGCTCGGGCTCCCTGTCGGCAGTCACCACCACCTCCGGGGGCTGTGGCGGGTGGGGCAGGGGTGTTATTCGCGGCCGGCCGCACCGGGCTGGCCCTGCGGCGATCTCGATCTCCGCGAATTTGACGGGCCGGTTTGGGTGGATCGTTCGGATTGACCACCACCGGTGGAAGTTGATCCGGAATTCGACTGCGCGTACGCAGTGCTGTGACAACAAGCCAACGCAACAATGGCCGCCGAGCCGGCAGCATATTTCAGCAAACCTCATAACGCCCCTTCCGTCGACCCACCGTCGAACGAGTTGATAACCCGTCATCGGCCGGTCTCCTGGCTCACGGTCGTCTCGCGATCCGCCTTCCCAGGCCTGTGTTTCAGGCCCAGTGGCATAATTGGATCGCGAATGGCCGCTTACAGTTGCGGGGGCAGCTGCGGAATTGGGCGATTGGCCCGCACCGCATTCCCGTTTCACCTTCTTCGAAGGCACCGATGACGGTTCCTAATAAGCACAACAAGACGGTTACTTCAAACAGATGCGAACAGGCGATGGTGTTCGTTCCTGCGTGCGCCTATGGCGTGCAAAGGCTTTGAATTCGGTGGATTTTCACAGGATCCTCGCCTAAATCGGCAATTCCCGGCGAGCACCGGCAAGGCAGCATGAACATCGATCCACCAGCAGCGCCGTATTTCGACGAGGCTTTCCGCGCCCGCTTGCACGATCTGTTCTGCTGGCGACGCGACGTGCGCCGGTTTCGCACGGACCCGTTACCGCCAGGCTTGCTGGAGCGATTGATCGAGGTCGCCTGTCAGGCGCCCTCCGTCGGGCTCTGCCAGCCCTGGCGCTTCGTGGTCGTGGATGACCCCGGCCGTCGGCAACGGGTGATTGATAATTTCGAGGCCTGTAATCGCGATGCGCTCGGAGAATATACGGGCGATCTATCGGCACGATACGCCGCATTGAAACTGGCCGGGCTGCGCGAGGCGCCATGTCATCTGGCCGTGTTCGCCGATCGGTCAACAGCCGTCGGCCACGGGCTTGGCCGTCGTACGATGCCCGAGATGGCGGACTATTCCGTCGTGACCGCAGTCTTTTCGATCTGGCTCGCATCTCGCGCCGAGGGCATCGGCATGGGTTGGGTATCCATCCTCGATCCCCTCACGATGGCCGATATCCTGGATGTTCCGACGGACTGGCGCTTGATTGGATATTTCTGTCTCGGCTATCCCAAGATGGAAGACGATCGCCCGGAACTTGAGCGTGTCGGTTGGGAGGAACGTCAGCTTTCCGGAAATTTCATCTTTCGGCGATGATTGCTCACTCAGGCAAAACCAGTCCGTCTTGTTGGCGTTGCGGTGCTTCATCAACTGCGGCGGGCGACGAGAGGGAACGCACCAGCGAGGATTTGACGCTGGCCACGTGATCGCGCATCAACATTTCCGCGCGCCAGGGTTCGCGGTTGATGGCTTCGAAGATGCGATGGTGATCGGCGTGACGGCGGCGAACATCGCGCTCCCTGAACGCCACGATGTAGCGCGGCGAGAGAGGAACTGCTGGCACAGATAGACCGTGTCGTTGAGCAGCCGCGATCCGGCCGAGGCGTGGATCGTTTCGTGGAAGCATGAGTTGATGCGGCTGTATTGCGAGCGGTGATCGTCGGTGATCTGGCCGTTGCGCAGCAGATCGTCGCCGTCCTGCAACGCCTGTTGCAGAGTGCCGATCGCTCGCGCATCCAACCCGCGCTCGGCGCTGAGCCGCGCTGCCAGCCCTTCCAGCACCGCGCGCACCTCGTAGGCGTTGATCACTTCGCTGATCGATAACGCCCGCAACGTGTAGCCGCGGTTCGGCGTGTAATCGAGCAGTCCTTCGGACGCCAGTTTCTGCAGGGCGGCGCGAACCGGCGTGCGCGAGACACCCCATCGCGCGGTCAATTTTACCTCGTGCAGGCGTTCGCCAGCCTGAAATTCACCGGCGAAATGGCCGCGCGTAACGTTTCGACCATGGATTCGAACCGGGTCGAATTGGACGCTTCCGAGGACAGCAGATTGGTCATTTGGTCTCAATTTTGTATACATTTTAGGGAGGTCGGAGATAAAACGCTTCCAGGCCGTATTGAAGGCGAGGCGCCTCACGCAAGATCATCCACGATCAGGGCTATGTTTATCCGTTGTTCGCGAGTTTCGCCAGGTGAGGAAGCTGATTCATGGATCGCAAGGGCATCGACATCTCTCGTCATCTCGCGGCGCGCGATGTTCTATTATTGGGCGACGCGATCTGGCGCTGGAAGTTGCCGGTCTCGTCAATGATGCGTTGCGACATGGTCGGTGCCAAGCCGCGCGGTTGCGCGGCATGGCGACGGTGCGATGCAGCATCCTGATGCGGCGGTGGCGAACTGGAGCGCGTGGTCAAAAATTTTGGCTTCAGCGTGTTCGGAATGGAAATGTCCATCCAGGAGCGTAGCTTGCGAGAGCGGCTTGTTCGTTGGCCGCGCGGCTTCTCAGATCGACGCGTCGCGTTCGCGCATCTCTATTACGTCGGCGCAAGGCGGACTGAAAATTACTATCTCACCAATCTGATCGGCAATCCGCTCGACACCACCGTGATGCTCGCCAACCTGATGTTCTCCGGCCGGCTCGACGAATTGCCTGATTTGAAGATCGTGCTGGCGCATGGCGGCGTTTCCTTCCCTACCAGATCGGCGGCTGTCACGGCATTCGGTGCGCAGCGAAACCAACGGCATCAGCAAATCCTCGCGAAACTTGCTGAACATTCATTTGCCTTTTTGCGGCGCCGGTCATGTCTGCATTGGGACCGACGCGCCGTTCGACATGGCCGACAATGATCCCAAGGCCACGATCGATGCGGTGCCCGGGATAACGCCGCTGGAGCGTAAATGCCTCTGTTGTGGTACGGCACTCAAGCTGCTGCGCGAGGGCTGAAGAAGGGAAGGAAGAGACGATGACCGAATTGATCGGAAAGAGCGTCCGCGGCCGTTTGCCTTACACGCCGATCCACCGCAGGCCACCGCTCAAACTCCCCAACAATGCGCGGGTGGCGGTGTGGACGATCGTCAACGTCGAGAACTGGAGCCCGACCGCCGCGATGCCGCGCGCGGTGCTGCCGCCGCCGATGGGACAGCCGCTGCTTCCCGACGTTCCGAACTGGGCCTGGCACGAATACGGCATGCGCGTCGGCTACTGGCGTTTCATCGAAGCGCTGGGCAGCCGGAATCTGAAGGCGACCTTTGCGCTCAATGGCTCCGTCTGCGAGCTTTATCCCGAAGCGTGCGAGGCCGCCCGCGATGCCGGCTGGGATTTCATGGGCCACGGCTTCGTGCAGAAGCCGATGCACCGGGTCGAGGATCAGAAGACGGCGATTGCCGACACCATTGCGGCGATCAAGAAATTCACCGGCAAGCCGCCGCGCGGCTGGGAAAGCCCGGGGCTGACCGAGACCGATGAAACGCTGGATTTTCTTGCCGAGGCCGGCATCGAATACGTCGCCGACTGGGTGCTCGACGAGCAACCGGTCACGTTGAAGACGAGCCACGGCAACATCGTCTCCGTGCCCTACACCGTCGAGATCAACGATGTCGTGATCAGCGCCGTGCAGCAGCAGCCGTCAGACGAGATTTTCCGCCGTGGCCGCGATCATTTCGACCGGCTTTACCTCGATGGCGCCAAGGCGCCGCGCGTGATGGCGATTTCGATCCATCCCTATCTAACGGGCGTGCCGCACCGGATCAAATATCTGGAGATGCTGTACGACTACATTCTCGGCCACGAAGACGTCGTGATGTGGACGGGCGCCGAGATTTTGGATTGGTATCGCACGCAGGTGCCCGCGTAGGCAGCCACGCGCGGGGGGGGGCGTAAATTCAACTAACTTGAACAAGGAGAAATTCATCCGGCTCAGAAACTCGGCGGCGTATTGACGATGATCAGCTTGGCGTGGCCGTCCCCGCCGTTCCGATAGCCGTGCGGCTGTTCGGATCGGTAGCAGATCGAATTGCCGACCTTCAGAAGGAAACGCTCGTCGCCGACCATGAATTCGACTTGTCCCTCGAGAATGTAGGCGACTTCCTCGCCCTCATGCGCAACGAGGCCGCCGCCGCTGCCGCCCGGCGCAATATTGTGGATGCTGCCTTGAAGCAGGTGGGACTGATGATACGGGATCAGCCGTTCGAGCGTCAGTCCGGGTCCGTTGCGCAGCGGGTCTGCGTGCACGATGGGGCGTTCGCCGCCGCGCGACACCAGGCCGTTCGGCTCGGCCGGCTGATCGAACAATTGCCCGACTGTCAGGCCCATCGCCTCGGCGATGCGGTACAACGTTTTCAACGACGGAACGGCGTGGCCGTTTTCGATCTTCGACAGCATGCTCTCGGAGCATTCGGCCTTTTCGGCGAGATCGCGCAGGCGCATGCCCTTGGTCAT
>CAVSEE010000031.1:0-10982 GCA_963726865.1 uncultured Alphaproteobacteria bacterium
GCCCCCGGGCGGGGGTGCTTTCATTTTCGCTCGCCGAAATTCACGCTCACCGCATAGGGCAGCGTGTCGTCCGTCAGATCGGCCGGCGGCTTCGGCAAAGGATCCAGGCTGCGGATCATGGCGATTGCAGCGTTGTCAAATGCTGCATCGCCCGACGACCCCGTTACGACGACGTCGATGACGTTGCCGAGACGGTTGAGGACGAAACTCACCTTGACGGAAGCGGATTTCTTCTTGCTGCTCTTGGGATAGTGACGGGCCTTGTTGCGCTCGATCATCGCGCTGATGATGGCGGCGTACTCCGCCCTTTCCTTTTCCCTGTCCTTCGCCAGGCCCTGCTCCTTGATGCCGGTGCCTTCCTGGTCGAGGTTCTGTTTTGCCGTGGCCTCCTGCGCCACGGAGGCCTGCGAGGCGGTGGTCTGCACCGCCTCCAATTTCGGTTCTTCCTCTTTCGGCTTCTTCAACTCGGTGGTCGTGACCAATTGATCGGGAGTGTCGCTCTCGATCGGCTTTTCCTTCGGCAGATCGCTTTGCTTCTCCACCGCCTTCTGCTCGACGAGCTCGGGCGCGGCGGCCGACTCGTTGGAATCCGGTCCCGGCGGAAGATCGGTGATTTCGGTCTTGTCGGAGCCGAACACGAGGCCGACTTCGATGCCCTGGGAACCGAGCTGGACGCCGTGCGGTTTCTCTTTCAGATGAATGATCGCGAGCGCTGCTCCGCCCAGATGCAAGGCCAGCGCGCCCGCCGCCGCCATGATCCACAGCCGGCGCGACGGCTTCTTGTCGAAATCGGGATCGAACGACGCGGCGATGCTCAAGGCTTGTCCTGCGCTGGCGCCAGCTTTTCGGCCGGCTTCTCTTCGGCCACCAGCTTGAACTTGCTGTAGCCTCCGGTCTGCAACAGTTCGAGCAGCGCCATCACCTCGCCGTAGGGGACCGAGCGGTCGCCGCGCACGAAGACCGGCCGTTCCCTCGCCGTCTCCGGATTGATGCCCGGCATGGTATCCAGCGCATGGATCAGGTCGATGCGTTTCACGGGCGTTTCCGCGACCGCAATCGACAGGTCGGCGCTGATGGTGACATAGGTCGGCTTGTCCGGCTTCTTCTGCGGCATCGCCGAGGAGGTCGGCAGGTCGACCGGCAGATCGACGGTGGCGAGCGGCGCCGCCACCATGAAGATGATCAGCAGCACCAGCATCACGTCGATGAACGGCGTGACGTTGATCTCGTGGGTTTCGGCGAAATCGCCCTCGTCGTCGAATTCGCTGCCTGCGACCGAGACTGCCATTGCCCTACTCCGCCGCTGCGCGCCCGCCGCTGACGTGGGTGCGGTCGAGGTCGCGCGACAACAGCCGCGCCGCCACGCCCGAGGCGCGGT
This sequence comes from uncultured Alphaproteobacteria bacterium, assembly GCA_963726865.1. Classification (GTDB taxonomy): domain Bacteria; phylum Pseudomonadota; class Alphaproteobacteria; order Rhizobiales; family Xanthobacteraceae; genus Bradyrhizobium. Next base: position 1,379 of record CAVSEE010000031.1, read on the forward strand.
TGACGAGCTCGAGATAGCCCTTCGTCACCCGCGCAAAGTGATTGTAGATGATCACCGCCGGAATCGCCGCGACCAGGCCGATCGCGGTTGCGAGCAGCGCTTCGGCAATGCCGGGCGCGACAACAGCCAGATTGGTGGTCTGCGCCTTGGAGATGCCGATGAAGGAATTCATGATGCCCCAGACCGTGCCGAACAGGCCGACAAAGGGCGAGGTCGCGCCGATGGTGGCGAGCAGGCCCATGCCGAGCCGGACGCGGCGGGATTCCGCGCGGACGATTTCGGCGGAGCTCGAGGCGGCGCGCTCCTTGATGCCGGCGTCGCTGGAAATGCCGGCCGACAACCGCGCCTCGCGCATGCATGCCGCCAGCAGCGAGGGCAGCACACCCTCCTTTGCGCCGAGCGCGAACTGCGCTTCCGCGAGCGAACGGGCATCGGCAATCTTCTTCAGCGCCGAGCGAACCTTTTGCTGCACGATCGACAGTTCGATCATCTTGGCGATGAAGACGGTCCAGGTGATGAGCGAGGCAAAGGCAAGGCCAATCATCACCCCCTTCACGACCACGTCGGCCGACATGAACATCGACCACGGTGACAATTCGCGCGGCACGTTGAGCACGGGTTTGGCCGGCGCAGTCTCGGCGGCTGCGGCAGGTGTGCCCGCGGCGGCGGGAACGCCGACTGCCGGCGCCTGAGGCGCGGCCGGCGCAGCCTGCACCGGGGCTGCCTGTGCGGGAACGGCTGGCACGGGAGCTGGCACTTGGGCGGGCGCCGGCTGGACAGCCACAGGGGCCTGCGGCGCCATCTTCTGCTGCGCCGCCGTCGGCAACGCCGACAGCGCGAGCACGGAAATTACGGCCAAGGCCACGCGAAACTGAAAGCTGTTCATACCTCGGCCCAATAGCGGATCAGGTTGTGATAGATGCCGGTCAATTTGACCGTTTCGGGGTCGTCCCGTCCCAGTCGCTCCACCAGCGCCTGGATCGCGCTATCGAGATCGAAAATCAGGCTGCGGGCGTGAGCATCCCGTATCATGCTCTGCAACCAGAAGAAAGACGCCACACGCATACCTCGCGTGACCGGCGTGACCATATGCAGGCTGGAGGCCGGGTAAAGCACCAGATGTCCGGCCGGCAGCTTGATTTCGTGGGAACCGTAGAAGTCTTCTATTATCAATTCCCCGCCATCGTACTCTTCCGGCTCGGACAGGAATAGCGTGACGGACAGGTCGGTGCGGATGCGCAGGCCCGTGAGATGGTCCCCCCTCACCGCGTTGTCGACATGGATGCCGAAATGGTGGCCGTTGGAGGCCGCGTAGCGGTTGAACAGCGGCGGAAAAATCTGCTTCGGAATTGCCGCCGAGATGAAGCGCGGATTTGCCGTCAGTGCGGAGATGACGCGGTTGCCGAGCGCGCGCGCCGCCTCACTGTCCGGCGGCAATTGCTCGTTCTTCTTCACCATCGCCGATTGCGCGCCGGCGGTAGAGCGGCCGTCCTCCCACGCGCAGCCGTCCATGATGCGGCGGAAATCCGCCACATCAGCCTTGCTCAGGACGTCGGGGACACAGATCAGCATACGGTAGCGGCTGACACCTCCGTTTAATATCTGGCCGACAGCACCATCGCGATGCTGCGGCCCGGCGCTTCCAGGACGAACGGCGTCGCGCTCTGGTACAGCGCGTCGTAGTAGGTCTTGTTGAAGATGTTGTTGACGAACAGCTTTGCCGTCCAGTTCTTGTTGACCTTGGCTTCCGCGAAGGCGTCGAAGCGCCAGTAGCTCGGGAGCGACGTGCCCTGGTTCGCCGCCAGGAACGTGCCGCCGTAGATCTGCGAGCGGTACACCGCCTGCCCGCCCAGCTCCCAGACATCAGTGAGCTGGTATTTGGTGAGCAGGCTGAACGACTGGTGCGCGATGTTGGCGAGCGGCCGGCCGACATTGGTCGGATAGAGCAGCAGCTGCGGCGACGGAATCAGCGATTTCGTCACGGCAGACTCCATCAGCACCAGGCCGCCGAAGATGCTCCACTCGTCGGTGATCTTGCCGGCGGCGCCGAGGTCGATGCCGCGAATGCGATAGGCCGCGCCGCCCGTGATGCAGGACACGGCGCCGACGGTACCCGCCGGATAGGGGCAGCTCGCGGTTGCTTGCCCTGCGTTGGCGATATTGCGCGACTCGCGGGCGTTTTCCTTCTCCGTCTGGAACAGCGCGGCGGTGACCAGCAGGTGGCGGTCGAAGAGCTCCCACTTGGTGCCGACCTCGATAGCCCTGTTCTTCTCCGGTCCAAGCACCTGGTTGGGATTGCCGTTCAGCACGGGCGCAAGGCCACCGTACTGGGCGCTGGTGCCGTCGAATTCGGCGCCGACCGGATTGGATGACGTCGCATAGGCGGTATAGATGCTGCCGATCGGGACCGGCTTGAACACCATGCCGAGGTTGAAGTTCGGCATCGTGTAGTGCTGCTCCTGCGAGCCGAACACGTTGGGGACGCCGTTCACCGTGCCGTAACCGCTCGCCTTGATGTTGTAGTCGTCGAGGCGGACGCCACCGTTGAGGATGACGAGGTCGTTGTAGTTGGCGGTATCGAGCAGATAGACGCTCTTGGTGTCGATGGTGAGCTTGGTCGGCAGGCCGGCCAGCACCGGATTGAGGCCAAGCGGTGCAAATGTGAATTGCGGATTGTAGATGCTGACCCCGGTGACATTGCCGCCGGGCGAGCCGCCGGGCAGAGATTCCGAGCTGAGCCCCGCATATTTGTCGATACTCGCCTTCTCCTGCGAGATTTCGACGCCGCCGAGCGTAGTGTGCTTCCAACCCAGGAAATTGGACTTGTAGATCGCTTCGGTCTGGTTGGCGAAGTTGTCCGTGATCTGGTAGCGGCTCTGCGGGTTGGCGCTCAGCGTGTTGGTCGTGGTGTTCGGCGCTTCCGGCAGCGTGCCGATATAGTCGAGCAGCGAGCGCTGGACGCGCGACTTGTTGGTCAGCGTCAGGTCGGGCGTGATGTTGACCTCGGCGTTCAGCGTGCCGATGTCCTGCTTGATGTGATAGAAATCGCGGAAGACGAAGCCGTAGAAATTGTTGCGGTTGACGCCAAAGTCAGGATATGGCCCGCCGGCCGTGGTGGTGTACTGCGCCTGCGGCGCACCCGGGCGGTAGTACGGCACGCCGAAATCCGGCAGGCCGTGCAGGTTGGTGTGGATGTAGGTCGCTGTTAGCTTCACCGTGTCGAGCGGTGTCCACTTGCTGGTGACGAAGGCGCCGTCGCGGTCGTCCTTGATGTAGTCGCGGCCGGCGACGCCGGCATCCTGGAACAGGCCGCCGGCGCGCACCGCCAGCGTCGGGCTGATCACTTGGTTGACGTCGAGCACGACCCGCTTGGTGTGGTCGGTCGCGAACGTCGTGTCCATGTTGTAGAAGCTTTTCTCCGTCGTCGCCTGCTTGGTCACGATGTTGATCGCGCCGCCCGCGGTACCGCGGCCCGCAAAGCTCGAGCCCGGTCCGCGCAGAATTTCGACCTGCTCGGTGAAGAAGTTTTCACGCACGCTCACGCCGGCATCGCGCAGGCCGTCGAGGAACACGTCGTTGCGGGCATCGAAGCCGCGGATGAAGAAGCGGTCGCCGAAGGCGTTGCCACCCTCGCCGGTGCCGAGCGTCACGCCGGCGGTATTGAGGAGGCCCTGCTTCAGGGTGGTGGCGTTCTGGTCCTGCAGAACGTCCTTGGTGAGCACCGTGATCGATTTCGGCGTGTTGGCGATCGGCTCGGGAAACTTGCCGGATGCCTGCACCCGCGTCGCCATGTAGGGCGCCGCCGGGTTGGCATAGGGGTCGCGGTCGGCGGCAAGCGTGCCCGCGTTCGGATAAGGCACCGGCGCGACTTGCGCGGGCTGGGTGCGGCGCGCCGCCCGACGCAGCGCGGAGCGCGCGCGGATCTGGTCGGCCGTCGGCTTCGATGCGATGGGACGCGGCTGCGCGTTCGGCGCGTCGACGTTGACGGGCGGGAGATTAGTTTGCGCCTCGGCGGCGCCGGACAACGAGGCCACCGCAATCAGGCCCGCGACCGCCGAGACCTTCCTGCCGGAATAATTGTCGAATCCGCTGTCGACCGAGTTGATCGCCACGTCGAACCGCAGCGACTTCGGTGCTTTTGTCTCGCCCATCACACGCCCCTTAACTTTGCGCGCGCTATGCCGCGCGACGAACTGTCCCGTTGCGGTGACTATCGAGCAGGAATTTTTCGGTCAATGCGATGCAGGCAACACCGCGCGTGAATCGCACCAGTTGCAATAGATTCTAAATCGCAGTTTTAAACCGTTCTAAAACAACAGTTTATAAGCATTCTAATAAGAGTTCTAAATTGGCAACGAGGGAGGGTAACGGTGCACGTTTCCCTCGATCAATCGCTGCTCGGCGGCTTCATCAGCGCGAACAGTTCATCGACCGAACGCGAAGCGACCTGCCGCACGCGTTCGGTGTTTTCCATGCCCGATATGTTGATGCCGTTCACGACGGCTCTGATCTCGTCGCGAAAGTCGCTGAGGAAGCGTAGCGGATCGCGTTGATCATTGGCGACGCGCGCAATCAGACCCGTGATCAGAATCTGGCACGCAAGCATGCGACCGTTCAGTTCTTCCATTCGATGTCCCCTCTTCGAAGAAGCGCGCGCCGATATGAACGAGCTCGTGGCCGGTTGCAACCGGCGCGCATCGATCCTGCGCCTGCGAATGCAGACCGCGGGCTGCATCGTCGCGCGATGTCGCGCGCAGGCGGGACGGGCTCCACCGCACCAGATGCGGTCGGCCGGCAAACCTTTCCAATTGTTTAGGGAATCTCAAGTTCACGTGTGTTTACTTCCGAGCTTGGCACCCGATATCGCTTGTATCGGGGGAACCGACTTGAGCACTCCATGGTTGTTCCCGATGACCCGTGAGCGCACATGTCCTGGTCCCGCACCATCCGTTGGGTTTTGCTGATCGCCGCTATTTCCGCGGCCGGCTATTACGGCTGGCAGAAATTTACCGGCGAACGCGCCGCCCAGACTGCCCAAAAAGCCCCGGCCCCCAGGCCGGTCCCTGTCAAGATCGCCACCGTCGAGAAGGCCGATTTCCCGGTCTACCTGACCGGCCTCGGCACCGTGCAGGGCTTCAATACCGTTCTGGTACGCACCCGCGTCGACGGCCAGATCAACAAGATCGACTTCACGGAAGGTCAGTTCGTCAAGGACGGCGACACGTTGGTCGAGATCGACCCGCGGCCGTTCCAGGCGGCACTCGACCAGGCCAAGGCCAAGAAGCAGCAGGACGAAGCCAACCTCGCCAACGCCAATCTCGATCTGCAGCGCTATACAAAGCTCGGCGAATTCGCCACCCGCCAGCAGACCGATACCCAGCGCGCCACGGTCGCGCAGCTGACCGCGCAGATTTCGGCCGATGACGCCGCGATTTCCAACGCCCAGACCCAGCTCGACTATGCCACCGTGAAGGCGCCGATTTCGGGCGTCGTCGGCATCCGTCAGGTCGATGTCGGCAACATCGTCAATGCGTCAACCCAGACCGGCATCGTCAGCATCGCCCAGATCGAGCCGATCGCGGTGATCTTCACTGCGCCGGAGGAGCAGCTGCCCGACATCAAGGCGGCGCTTGCGGCCGCGCCGCCCAAGGTGATCGCGCTGTCGACCGACGGCAAGAAGGAGCTTTCGACGGGCACGCTGGCGCTGATCAACAACCAGGTCGACACCACCAGCGGCACGATCCGGCTGAAAGCCGTCTTCGACAATAAGGACCATGCGCTGTGGCCAGGCCAATCCGTCTCGACGCGCCTCCTGATCAGGACTCTGAAGGATGCAACTATTGTTCCCGATGACGCCGTGCAGCACGGCAATGACGGCCTCTACGCCTACTCCGTCAATGCCGAGAACAAGGCCGAGCTGCGCAAGATCAAGGTGACTAATTCAATGGACGGCCGCTCGGTCGTCGATGAAGGTCTGTCGCCGGGACAGCGGGTCATCACATCAGGACAATACAAGGTGCAGCCGGGCACGCTGGTCGGCAGCAACGTCGCGGACGCTTCCGCGAAGGTCGGCCAGGAATGAACGGCGGCATTTCAGCCCCCTTCATCCGCTACCCCATCGGCACCTCGCTGCTGATGGCCGGCATTCTCTTCGTCGGCCTCGTCGCCTATCCGATGCTGCCGGTCGCGCCGCTGCCGCAGGTGGATTTCCCGACCATCCAGGTCACCGCCAATCTGCCCGGCGCAAGTCCGGAGACCATGGCCTCGTCGGTGGCGCAGCCGCTGGAGCGCCAGTTCGCGCAGATCCCCGGCATCGCGCAGATGACTTCGACGAGCTATCTCGGCACCGCGGCCGTCACGATCCAGTTCGATCTCAACCGCAGCATCGACGGCGCCGCCAACGACGTGCAGGCGGCGATCAATGCGGCCGGCGGGCAGTTGCCGAAAAACCTCCCCTCGCCGCCGACCTATCGCAAGGTCAATCCGGCGGACTCGCCGATCCTGCTGTTGTCGGCGACCTCGGACACGCTGCCGCTGACGGAGGTCAGCGATAGCGTCGACGCGCAGCTGGCCCAGCAGATCAGCCAGATCGCCGGCGTCGCCCAGGTCAGCATCGGCGGCCAGCAGAAGCCGTCGATCCGGATCCAGATCGATCCGGCCAAGCTCGTCGCCAAAGGCCTGTCGCTGGAGGACGTGCGCGCGGCAGATCGCGATCACCACCGTCGACAGCCCCAAGGGCAATATCGACGGCGACACCCGCGCCTACACCATCTACGCCAACGACCAGTTGACGGCCTCGAAAGACTGGAACGACGTCATCATCGCCTACCGCAATGGCGGGCCGCTGCGCATCCGCGACATCGGCCGCGCCGTGACCGGCCCCGAGGATGCCAAGCAGGCCGCCTGGGCCAACGGCAAGCGCGGCGTGTTCCTTGTCGTCTTCAAGCAGCCCGGCGCCAACGTCATCGAGACCGTCGACAAGATCAAGGCGACCCTGCCGCGGCTGGTCGCCGCCATTCCGCCGGCGATCAAGATCGACATCATCAGCGACCGCACGCAGACGATCCGCGCCGCGGTCGAGGACGTGCAGTTCACGCTGCTGCTCACCATCGCGCTGGTCGTGATGGTGATCTTCCTGTTCCTGCGCAGCTTCTGGGCCACCGTGATCCCGGCCATCACCGTGCCGCTGGCGCTGCTCGGCGCCTGCGCGCTGATGTGGGTGTTCGGCTATACGCTGGACAATCTTTCGCTGATGGCGCTGACCATCGCGGTCGGCTTCGTGGTCGACGACGCCATCGTGATGCTGGAGAACATCACGCGCTATATCGAGGAAGGCGAAGGCCCGATGGCCGCGGCCTTCAAGGGCGCCAGCGAGATCGGCTTCACCATCGTCTCGATCAGCATCTCGCTGGTCGCGGTGCTGATCCCGCTGTTGCTGATGGGCGGCATCATCGGGCGACTATTCCGCGAATTCGCGGTCGTGCTGGCGATGACGATCTTCGTCTCGATGTTCGTTTCGCTGACGCTGACGCCGATGATGGCCTCGCGCTTCCTGCGCGCGCACCATGAGACGCAGCACGGCCGCTTCTATCAGTGGAGCGAGCGGGTCTTCGACGCCATGCTGCACGGCTATGAGCGCGGACTTGACCTGGCGCTGCGATGGAGATTCACGACCCTGATGATCTTCTTCGCGACACTTGGCCTGTCGGTCTATCTGTTCGTGATCATTCCCAAGGGCTTCTTTCCGCAGCAGGACGTTGGCCTGATCAGCGCGACATCCGAAGCCAATCAGGATATCTCCTTCAAGGACATGGTCCGCCACCAGGAGGCGCTCGGCAAGATCGTGCAGGCCGATCCTGATGTCGCGTCCGTCGCCATGGCGATCGGCGGCAGCGGCCGCGCCGGCAACAACGGCAACCTGTTCATCACGCTGAAGCCGCGCAACGAGCGCTCCGCCAGCGCGCAGCAGATCATCGCCCGGCTGCGTCCGAAGCTGGAACAGGTCGAGGGTGCGCGCCTGTTCATGCAGGCGGCACAGGATGTCCGCCTCGGCGGCCGGCCGACCCGCACGCAGTTCGAGTTCACGCTGCAGGATGCCAATCTCGCCGAGCTCAACGAATGGGCGCCGAAGATTCTCGCCAAGATGCAGACCCTGCCGCAGTTGCGCGACGTCGCCACCGACCAGCAGAGCAAGGGCACCACGCTTGAGCTGAAGATCAACCGCGACACCGCCTCGCGCTACGGCATCCAGCCGCAGATGATCGACGACACGCTGTACGACGCCTTCGGCCAGCGCCAGGTGACGCAGTATTTCACCCAGCTCAACAGCTATCACGTCATCCTCGAGGTGCTGCCGGAGCTGCAGGGCAGCATCGACACCCTGAACAAGATCTATGTGAAGTCGCCGACGACGGGCGACCAGGTGCCGCTGTCGACGTTTGCGACCTGGACCAGCGTGCCGGTGCGGCCGCTGTCGATCAGCCATCAGGGCCAGTTCCCCGCTATCACCATCAGCTTCAACCTCGGACAGGGCGTGGCGCTCGGCCAGGCCACCGATGCCGTGCAGAAGGCCATGAGCGAGCTCGGCGTGCCCGCGACGCTGAGCAGCAGCTTCCAGGGCACCGCACAGGCGTTCCAGCAATCGCTCAGCACCGTGCCGCTGCTGATCCTCGCCGCGCTCGTCGTGGTCTACCTGATCCTCGGCATCCTCTACGAAAGCTACATCCACCCGATCACGATTCTCTCGACCCTGCCCTCGGCCGGCGTCGGCGCGCTGCTGATCCTGATGGCGGCAGGCTTCGACTTCAGCCTGATCGCGCTGATCGGCATCATCCTCCTGATCGGCATCGTCAAGAAGAACGGCATCATGATGGTGGACTTTGCCATCGTCGCCGAACGCGACGATCATCTGCGCGCCCGAGCAGGCAATCCGGCGCGCGGCGCTGCTGCGCTTCCGCCCGATCATGATGACGACGATGGCAGCACTGCTCGGCGGCGTACCGCTGATGCTCGGCACCGGCACGGGATCGGAAATCCGCCAGCCGCTCGGCTATGCCATGGTCGGCGGCCTCATCGTCAGCCAGGCGCTGACGCTGTTCACCACGCCGGTGGTCTATCTCTATCTCGACCGGCTCTCCGAGGCGTTTTCACGTTGGGGGCGATCGAGCGGCGGTCATCATGACAACCGTTCGGCCGAAGATGCCGCGAGGCAAGCCGCCGAGTGACTTGACTTTGCTGCCCCCGCGGCACATTCGAAGGACGGTCAATTGGGAGGCGTCACTTGAGGAAATTTCTCGTGGCAATTGCGATTGCCGCTGCCGCAACAGGCACCGCCCAGGCGCAACAGCCCGCCGCACCGAAGGCGCCGTCACTCGCGCAGAAGTCACAAACACCGCCTGCCGCGCCGCAGGCCGATGCCGCGCAGGGCAACACACCGCCCCCGCCCGGCTGGGCCGCGCGTTGCGCCAGTCCGAGCCGCGACGCGCCGCTGGAATGCGCGGTCGAGCAGAACGCCATCTTCGCCAAGACCGGTCAGACCGTCGTGCTGGTCAACATCCGCGTGCCCGGCGACACCCGTGCGCCGCTCGCGCTGGTCCAGCTGCCG
>CAVSEE010000032.1:0-11324 GCA_963726865.1 uncultured Alphaproteobacteria bacterium
TGGGCCGCAGCGCTTTCGCCGCGCGCGATGCCTTGGTTTTCGGCACAGGCGCCGTCGGCGCGATCATGCCCCAGGCGCCGTCGAGCGCGCCGTCGCGCAGTTCGAGGCCGAGCAGGCGGTCGCGCTCGAACGGGCCGGGCAGCGACAGCTCGCCGGTCTTCGCGGCCGAGAAGCCGAAGCGGGCGTAGTAGGGCGCGTCGCCGAGCAGGATCACCGCGCGATGGCCGCGCGCCTTCGCCGCCGCGAGCGCGTGGTCCATCAGCGCGGCCCCGACGCCGAGCTTGCGGGAGGATGCCTCGACCGCCAGCGGGCCGAGCATGAGCGCCGGGATGCCCCCGGCGCTGACGTGCCACAACCGCACGGTCCCGACCAGGCGGCCCTCGGCGCACGGCCGACAAGGCAAGGCCTTCGGCGGGCGCGCGTCCGTCGCGCAGGCGCTGGCAGGTGCGCGTATGGCGGTTGTCGCCAAAGCAGGCATCCAGCAGCGCTTCGCGCGCAACGACGTCCGAGGCTCGCTCCGCACGGATCGCGAACGGAGCGGCATCGGAGAGTGAGGGCGATCGGTGGTCTTCCGCAAAGCAGTCATGGCACGTCAGTCCTCGCTCGCAACGGCAGTGCAAGCCGCGGAAGCGTTGTCAGAAAATTCGCAAATGAGGGGGAGGGAGCCGGCGCACCGGCTCCCGGTTATTCAAGCCTCAAACGAGGCCGCTCAGATGTGGTAGGTCCGCAGCGGCGGGATGCCGTTGAACGCCACCGACGAGTAGGTCGACGTATAGGCGCCGGTGCCTTCGATCAGCAGCTTGTCGCCGATCTCGAGCGTCACCGGAAGCGGATACGGCATCTTCTCGTACAGCACGTCGGCGCTATCGCAGGTCGGACCTGCGAGCACGCACGGCGTCATGTCCGCGCCGTCATGCGGGGTGCGGATGGCGTAGCGGATCGACTCGTCCATCGTCTCGGCGAGACCGCCGAACTTGCCGATGTCGAGATACACCCAGCGCACCTCGTCCTCGTCGCTCTTCCTGGAGATCAGGACGACTTCGGTCTCGATGATGCCGGCATTGCCGACCATGCCGCGGCCCGGCTCGATGATGGTTTCCGGGATCTGGTTGCCGAAATGCTTGCGCAGCGCACGGAAGATCGACCGGCCGTACTGCACGACCGGAGGAACGTCCTTGAGGTACTTGGTCGGGAAGCCGCCGCCCATGTTGACCATGGACAGGTTGATCCCGCGCTCGGCGCAGTCACGGAACACCGTCGAGGCCATCGACAGCGCACGGTCCCACGCCTTCACCTTGCGCTGCTGCGAGCCGACATGGAACGAGATGCCGCACGGCTCCAGGCCCAGACGCTTGGCGAGGTCGAGCACGTCGACCGCCATCTCCGGATCGCAGCCGAACTTGCGCGACAGCGGCCACTCGGCGCCTGCGCAGTCATAGAGGATGCGGCAGAACACCTTGGCGCCGGGGGCGGCACGGGCGATCTTCTCGACTTCGGCGGCGCAGTCGACCGCGAACAGGCGAATGCCGAGCGCGAAGGCGCGCGCGATGTCGCGCTCCTTCTTGATCGTATTGCCATAGGAGATGCGGTCCGGCGTCGCACCGGCAGCCAGCGCCATTTCGATCTCGGCGACGGTCGCGGTGTCGAAGCACGAGCCCATCGAGGCCAGCAGCGACAGCACTTCCGGCGACGGGTTCGCCTTCACCGCGTAGAACACGCGGCTGTCCGGCAGGGCCTTCGCGAAGGTCTGGTAGTTGTCGCGCACGACTTCGAGGTCGACCACGAGGCACGGCTCGGTGTCCTGGCCCTCGCTGCGGCGGTTGCGCAGGAATTCCTGAATACGTTCGGTCATAGCACTCTCCAAACGGCCCAGCGACGGGACCCGTTCAAATGTGATCTCGGACATGAGTGCTCTGGCGTTGCCGCACGATGGAGACGCGACAAAGCCTCGAACTCAGACCGAATTGTGCTGCCGTGGATTGGTTGGGAATTTCCCGCCCGCACACCTGGCAATGAAGGACAAGCCTTTTCAGTAGCCCGCGCCGGCGTTGGAATGCCGGTAGAGACCAAAAAAGCCCGATCCGTCGTTGCTTTAAGTCGCGTCCCCCGTTGAGAGCGGGGTGCGCCGGTTCGCCTCCGGCTGCCAGTCACGGTTGCAAAGGATGCAGAGACCTTCAACGGCATCTCTTGAGAGAGATGCTGGCCACTCGAACGTGAGCGACCCTCGGTTCTTCATCCCTTGGCGGCTGTCCGGCCTCTTGTCCGGATACCTACCGACTGACACACGACCACAGGCACGTGCGAAATTGGGCAAGGCTGGAAATAAGACTTTTGATTCTGCTTCGCAACATTTTTTTTAGGCTGGGGACAAATTTCCCCGACGTGTGCTTACAAATTGCGTTCTCAGCGCGCGCGCGCTGACGACAAACATGAACAGACGTTAAGATTTCGGGGAGATGCGCGAGCGCGTTTGCGCCTGTGCCGCAGCGCTTTCTCGAACGCGCGCGTCAGCCGCGCTTGAAGAACGGCTCGATGCGCTGCGCGGCGCGGATGAACGCCACCATGATCAGGACGCCGATCGCAAACAGCACCGCCTGCAGGATGTGCGCGCCGGTGTCGTCGAGCCCGAACAGGATCGCGAGCGCCCAGCCGCCGGCAAACGCCGCGCCGAACACTTCCGCGCCGATCAGGATCGCCGCCGAGATGACGGTGATGACGCTCGGCCAGACGATCTCGCGGGTGGCGGTGGAGGCGGGCTGTGGGCTCATGGAAAAGGTCCTGTTGGGGGCGCAATCTCTCCGAAAAGGCCCCCTCTATCAAGCGCAAAAGGCCCAAAAATGCCGTATCGCGTGATATAGATTGCCGCATATTTTCAAGGAAAAGACGGGAATTGTGATGTCAGAAACCCAGCAAACAGCAGCCGCTCCGGAAGCCGGAGCAAATCCGCTGCTGCAGCCGTGGCAGACGCCGTTCGAGACGCCGCCTTTCGCCGAGATCAAGCCGGAGCACTTCCTGCCGGCCTTCGAGCAGGCCTTTGCCGATCACTCCGCCGAGATCGCGGCGATCACCCACGATCCCTCCGCGCCGGACTTCGCCAACACCATCACGGCGCTGGAGCGCTCCGGCAAGCTGCTCTCGAAGGTCTCGGCGGTGTTCTACGACCTGGTCTCGGCGCACTCCAACCCGGCGATCCTGGAGATCGACAAGGAAGTGTCGCTGCGGATGGCGCGGCACTGGAATCCGATCATGATGAACGCGGTGCTGTTCGGCCGCATCGCCATGCTGCACGAGCAACCGCGCCACGCTCGGCCTGACCGGCGAGCAGATGCGGCTGCTGGAGCGCACCTACACCAACTTCCACCGCGCCGGCGCCGGCCTCGACGAGGCCGCCAAGAAGCGGCGGGCCGAGATCAACGAGCGGCTGGCGCAGCTCGGCACCTCGTTCAGCCACCATCTGCTCGGCGACGAGCAGGACTGGTTCATGGAGCTCGGCGAGGACGACCGCGCCGGCCTTCCCGAGGCGTTCGTCGCCGCGGCCAAGGCCGCGGCCGAAGAGCGCGGGCATGGCCGGCAAGGCGATCGTGACGCTGTCGCGCTCCTCGGTCGAGCCGTTCCTGAAGAGCTCGGCCCGCCGCGACCTGCGCGAGAAGGTCTTCAAGGCCTTCACCGCCCGCGGCGACAATGGCAACGCCAACGACAACAACGCCACCATCGTCGAGATCCTCGCGCTGCGCGAGGAGAGCGCGAAGATCATGGGCTTTCCGACCTACGCCGCCTACCGGCTGGAGGATTCCATGGCCAAGACGCCGGAGGCGGTGCGCAGCCTGCTGGAGCGGGTCTGGAAGCCGGCGCGGGCCCGCGCGCTGGCCGATCGCGACGCGCTGCAGGCGCTGATCGCGGAGGAGGGCGGCAATTTCGCGCTGGCGCCGTGGGACTGGCGCTACTACGCCGAGAAGCTGCGGCAGCGTCCGCGCCAATTTCGACGACGCCGCGATCAAGCCCTATCTGGTGCTCGACCACATGATCGAGGCCGCCTTCGACTGCGCCACCCGCCTGTTCGGCGTCACCTTCGCCGAGCGCAAGGATATCCCGGTCTGGCATCCGGACGTGCGGGTCTGGGAGGTCAAGGATCGCCGACGGCAAGCACAAGGCGCTGTTCTATGGCGACTACTTCGCCCGGCCCTCGAAGCGCTCCGGCGCCTGGATGACCTCGCTGCGCGACCAGCAGAAGCTCGACGGCGAGATCGCGCCGCTGGTCATCAATGTCTGCAATTTCTCCAAGGGCGCCGACGGCGAGCCGTCGCTGCTGTCGCCGGACGACGCGCGCACGCTGTTCCACGAGTTCGGCCACGGCCTGCACGGCATGCTGTCCAACGTGACCTATCCCTCGCTGTCGGGCACCTCCGTGTTCACCGACTTCGTCGAACTGCCCTCGCAGCTCTACGAGCACTGGCAGGAGCAGCCGCAGGTGCTGCGGCAGTTCGCCAGGCACTACCAGACCGGCGAGCCGCTGCCGGACGACCTGCTGAAGCGCTTCCTCGCCGCGCGCAAATTCAACCAGGGCTTTGCCACCGTGGAGTTCGTCTCCTCGGCGCTGATCGATCTCGAATTCCACACCCAGCCGGCCGCGGCCAGCCGCGACGTCGCGCGCGTTCGAGAAGGCCGAGCTGGAGAAGATCGGCATGCCCGCGGAGATCGCGCTGCGGCACCGGCCCACGCAGTTCGGCCATATCTTCTCCGGCGATCACTATGCGTCGGGCTATTACAGCTACATGTGGTCGGAGGTGATGGACGCCGACGCGTTCGGCGCCTTCGAGGAGGCCGGCAACATCTTCGATCCCGCGATCGCCAAACGCCTGCATCGACGACATCTACTCGTCGGGCGGCTCGCGCGACCCCGAGGATGCCTATGTCGCCTTCCGCGGCCGCGAGCCGGAGCCCGACGCGCTGCTGCGCCGCCGCGGCCTGCTGGAAACGCCAGAGGCGGCCTGAGGTGAGATCAACGCTGCGACGCCTGCTTGGATTCGTCTTGCTTGCCGGCGGCCTCGCGCTCGGCGCGGCCGCCGCCGAGGCCCATCCGCATGTCTGGATCACCGCCAAGAGCGAGGTGATCTACGCCCCCGACGGCTCGATCACCGGCGTCCGCCACGCCTGGACCTTCGACGACATGTTCTCGACCTACGCGCTGCAGGGCATCGAGACCAAGACCAAGGGCGTCTACAGCCGCGAGGAACTGGCGCCGCTGGCGCAGACCAATGTCGAGTCGCTGAAGGAGTTCGGCTTCTTCACCTTCGCCAGGCCGACGGCCGAAGGAGAAGTTCCTGGAGCCGGTCGATTACTTCCTCGAATACAAGGACAGCCTGCTGACGCTGCATTTCACGCTGCCGGCCGAAGGCGCCGTTCAAGGCCAAGCAGACGGCGCTGGAAGTGTTCGATCCGGCCTTCTTCATCGACTTCAAATTCGCCGACAAGGACCCGATCAAGCTGGTCGGCGCGCCCGCCGACTGCAAGATGCAGTTCCAGCGGCCGAATGACGGCACCGCCAGCGCCCAGAAGCTCGGCGAGCAGAATTTTACGAGCGGCGACAACTCCAATTATGGCGCGATGTTCGCCAACAAGATCATGGTGGATTGCCCGTGAGGCCGTCGCGCAGCTCTCGCCGCACGCGCTCGCGATCGGCGTCGCGGCGCTTGCCGCCATCGTCTGCGCTCGACGGCGCCTTGCACGCCCTGCTGGCGCAAAATCCGTTCGGCGGCCCGCGGCCGGCCGCCGCCGAGCCGCAGGTCGGCGGCATCGTCGGATGGCTGCTGGCAAAGCAGTCGGAATTCTATCGCGAGATGTCGGCGACCATTCGCGCCGCCAAGTCCGACGGCTCGGCGGTCTGGACGCTGCTCGCGATCTCCTTTGCCTACGGCATCTTCCACGCCGCCGGCCCCGGCCACGGCAAGGCGGTGATCTCGTCCTATCTCGTCGCCAACCAGGAGACCGCGCGGCGCGGCATCGTGCTGTCGTTTGCCTCCGCGCTGCTGCAGGCGCTGGTCGCGGTGGTCGTGGTCGGGATCTGCGCCTGGCTGCTCAACGCCACCGCCAAGACCATGTGCGGCGCGGAGAAGGCGATCGAGATCGCAAGCTACGCCCTGATCGCAGCCTTCGGCGCCCGGCTGGTCTGGACCAAGGGCGGCGGCTTTATGCGCGCGCTGCAGGCGAAGCCGGCGCCGGCGATGGCGGCGGCGCATCATCATCACGATCACGGCCATCATGCATCACCATCATCGACCATGACCATCACCATCACGGCCATGATCACGACGGCCACGTCCATGACGAGCATTGCGGCCATTCCCACGGGCCGACGCCGGACCAACTCGCCGGTCCCGGCGGCTGGCAGCGCGGCCTCGGCGCGATCTTCGCCGTCGGCTTGCGGCCCTGTTCGGGCGCGATCCTGGTGCTGGTGTTCGCGCTGGCGCAGGGCCTGTTCTGGGCCGGCATCGCCGCGACCTTCGTGATGGGGCTCGGCACCGCGATCACGGTCGCGACCATCGCCGTGATCGCCGTGTCCGCAAAGGGCCTCGCCCAGCGCCTCAGCGCCGGCCGCGACGGCGGCGGCACGCTGATCATGCGCGGCATCGAATTCGGCGCGGCGGGACTGGTGCTGCTGTTCGGCCTCGGCCTGCTGTTCGGCTATCTCGCCGCCGAACGGGTGACGTGTTTGTAGACACCGACCTGGCACGCTGCCGGTGCGGACGGGTCGTCCGTCAAATCTGGCGGGCGCGTCGACAGCGCGACGTCATCTACCGGCAGGTCAGCGCCTTGCGAAATCCCGCCGCCACGGCATCCTCCTCGGAGCAAAACCACCGGTTCGCCTGCTTCAGGCGTCGATAGCTCCCGCAACTCGGCAGGTGATAGATACCCTCGTAGCCCACGGCCCGCAGCGCCAGCTTGGCCTTGACCGGGCATCCCGGCGGCATGGCAGTGTCGACGCGGAACAGCTTTTCACGTGTCCGGTTTTCATGGCCGGCCTGACAACCGCCGCCGATCAGCCGCGCCCCGTTGTGATTCCACGCTCGCAGGTCGCGCGGTTCTGCGAAGCATCCTTTCCACAATCCGCGCCGGTTCTCGCGTGCGTCGGCTTCCTCTGCCGCGAATCGGCCCGCGGCGGCAGGGTCGGACTTGATCGCCCATCCCTCACGGATGAGCCACTCATTGAGCGTCGTAGCCTCGCTTTCGACCGTACAGATCCCGAGGCGTCGGTGTTTGTGGACCGGGTCAGGCCCCTTGTCGTCGCAGTGAAGCGCGCGATTTCCCACATGCGCGCTCAATCGATCGCGCGCGGCAATCCCGCACGGCCAGACGTCGCCGCGTTGGTCGAGGCACGCCTGGTCGATTTCGGGCGCATCGATGCCGTCCAGCCGATAGATCGTGCGATCCAGTTGCAAGGTATCGCCGTCGGTCACAACGATCTCGGCCGCGAAGCTCGATCCGCCAATCGCCAGCATCAAGGCCGCCATCAGCGCCCGCATCCCAATCACTGCTACCCTTGAATTGACCATGGCCAGCCCTCCCTGCCGCCTGCCGACGTTCCCCGATGTGAGCCGGCATCGAGCACCGTATCGCATTGCTCCGGGCCGTCGATCATTTTGAAACAGGGCCACGAGGTGCCGCGGCGTCCGGCTTCTCGTGTCTGCGTAAATTATCGATCAAGACATGCACGCTGAACAAAAAGACCCAAGCTGGCAATACCACGAAACCCCACCCGAAGTAGTAACTGCCGATTAACAGCACCAGCGCCAGCAAGTATCCGGCTATTGCAAGCCAGCGTGGCGCGATACCGGTATAGATCACGACGGTTGACGTTGAAATCATGAAGACGGCGGCCATCTTGTTCGCGTACACATTGTTGAGGATGTATGCGGCGGCACGCGCGTAGTGAAAAACGGTGGAATTTGCCAGCTCGCCCGCGTCAGTCGTGGAGGCCAGAAGCATAACCGCGCCGATCACCGCAGCCGCGGCAAACAACATGACCAGAAACAGCAGGGCGCTGCCCAAAAACACCGTGGCAAAGAAGCGATCTTCCTGCTGACCAAGCCGACTCGCGCAGCACGCCGATGAACCACAGGAAGGCAACGCCGGCAAAAGGGATCAGGTTCAACGCGAGCGCGATCTTCCTGGTATCGGTGGCGAGCCATTCGCCGGGCTCCAGCGGATCGGTCGGAATGGAACGTTGCAGCAGCCCAAAGATCGTGAACATGAGCAGGGAAAAGACGATCCCCGCTACGGCGGCCGACTTCGGAGTTCTTCAGGCCGGTGTGAATGGGCGTGTCTCTCCCTCGGCATCGCAACAAGTCGTCATTTCATCGGGCAGGACCGCGTCTCACCCGGAACAGGAGCACGCGCCGGCCTCTCGCTCCGCGGCGTAAGTTGCCGTAGTCCTATCGGACATTTGTTGCGGTGCCGCGTTTGACATGGATCAAGAGTTTCGAACGAACGCCAACGCAGCTCTGCCCGGCAGACGACATGCTTGCGATCGCGAGCCTTGGTCTTGGCCCCTCCATCAGGCCCTCGTCCAAGCCGACAGGATGCGGTCTCTCCGGGCAGGCGAGCAAATTCACGCTGTTGATCAATCAGAAGACCACAACGGTGCTCGGCGTCACCGTGCCCCGACCTTGCTGACGCGCGCCGACGGGGTGATCGAATAAGGTCAGCCGACTTCCGGCTCTGGCGCAACGTGCCCGTGCACGTCTTTTGATCCAGATCAATCTCGATCCCCAATAGTGGCACAAGCGTCGGGCGGACCGGGATATCCATTGGGAGCTTGCGATAAAGCGTGGCGGGGAAATCCCCGGCACGCGACATCCGGAGTGGGGGAGTTCAACGAATGGCCGTCGAAACGAACAAGGCCGCTCCGCACCATTCGGAGCACAGCCTCTCCGCGCTGAGTTTGGCCGCTCTTGGCGTCGTTTATGGCGATATTGGCACAAGCCCGCTCTACACGCTCAAGGTCGTGCTTGGTGCTGCAGGCAAGCATCCCGCGCCGGAGGCCGTTCTTGGCTCACTGTCGCTGATCGTGTGGACGCTCATCATCATCACGACCGTAAAGTACATCGTCCTGGCGCTCCGGGTGGACAATCAAGGCGAAGGTGGCGTTCTCGCATTGATGGCGCTGCTGAGCCGGAAGCCGGGACGGCGCTACGTCTTGTTCATCGGCATGTTCGGTGCGGCACTGGTGTACGGCGACTGCGCTCTCACGCCGGCGATCTCGGTACTGTCGGCATTGGAGGGATTGGACGTCATAGCGCCTGAGCTCAGCCGCTTCGTGCTGCCCGGGACCGTGGCAATTCTCGTCGCCTTGTTTGCCGTGCAGCAACGCGGGACGGCTGTGCTCGGTCAATTCCTGGGGCCGGTCATGGCGGCCTGGTTCGCGGTGCTTGCCCTGCTCGGCCTGTGGGGGATCGCCCAATACCCGGCTGTGCTATGGGCCCTTAATCCGGCACTGGGTCTGCACTTCCTGTTTTCCGGTGGTGGCAATGTCATGCTGGTGCTCGGCGGCGTGTTCCTTTGCGTCACCGGGGCGGAGGCGCTCTACGCTGACCTCGGCCATTTTGGCCGCGCGCCGATCCGGTTGGGCTGGTGTGTGGTGTTCCCGGCGCTGGTCCTGAATTATGCGGGGCAGGCGGCGATCGTGCTGGCCGGCGAGCCGGTCGAGGGAAGTCTCTTCTTCCACCTCTGCCCCGCGCCGGTGTTGCTGCTGCCGCTGGTCATACTCGCCACGATTGCAACCGCCGTCGCGAGCCAGGCGGTGATCACGGGGGCCTTCTCGATGACACGCCAGGCGATCCAGCTGGGTTGCCTCCCGCGGCTGCAAATCGTCCAGACATCGGCCGCGGGATTTGGCCAGATCTACGTACCCGCGGTGAACTGGCTGCTGATGACCGCAACGCTCGCGCTTGCCATCGGCTTTAAAACCTCCGAGGACCTGGCCGCTGCCTATGGGATAGCGGTCTCGGCGGATATGGTGCTGACAACCTTCCTTCTTTCGATTGCCCTGCGCGAGATTTGGGGCTTGCCGCTGGCGGCGACGGTCGCAATTGGTGTCGGATTTGCCACGGTGGAGGGAGCCTTCCTGTCCGCCAATATGTTGAAGTTTGCCGACGGCGGATGGGTGCCGGTGCTGTTTGCCATCGTCCTCTTCGCGCTGATGCGGATATGGCAAACGGGCAGCGCCGCGGTGCAGACACAAGCGGACGAAATGCAGATTCCGATCGGCGATATCGTAGCGCAGATCGACAAAGGTGAGATTCGGCGTGTGCCGGGCACGGCTGTTTTCGTGGCGCGTATCACACGCGATATTCCGCCGCTCGTGGTCTGGCACCTCAGACACAATCGCGCGCTGCACGATTCAGTCGGGATCCTCAATGTCGTCACCGAGATGATCCCCTACGTGGCAGAGGAGAACCGGCTGGAGGTACGCCAGATCGGCCCGCAGATGTGGCGAAACCAGGCTCATTACGGCTTTATGGAGCAGCCCGATCTCCCGGCCTTGCTGGAGCGCGCACGCGCGGAAGGCTACCCGGTCGATGACCAACGTGACCTATTACATCGGGCGCGAGACGGTCGTCAGGCGCAAGGATGGCAAGGGGCTGCCTTGGCTGGTCGAGGTCGTATTCTCGTTCATGTTACGCAACTCGAGCGAGGCGATCGACTACTACCACCTTCCGAGGGATGAGGTTGTCGAGATTGGACGACAATTTGCGATTTGACCCCGGCGAGATGTCGCGGTCATTCGAACGAGCGTTGGCGCGCGGAGCTGATTTTCAATACCCGGCCCCGCGCTGGCTCAAACTCAATACCACCTACGGCAAACGTGCCCTGCACCCCACACCGCACACCTGCGAATTTGACGTTTGGCGACTCTGGACATGCAGACACCGCCAACCAATGTCCTGCCCGGTCCGCAGAAGAAAGCGACTTGCGTGGTCATGCGGTCCGGCTGGTGAAGGGGCGCAGGCGACATGGCCTGCGCCGATGTAGCGAGGGCTGAGACGATGGCAGCAACAGCGAACAACCTGATCATTTTTGTTCTCCCATGGTTAGTTTCGGTCATAGTCATGTCTTGTCTCGGTCGGCACACGTTGACCCAGATCAACAGCGTCGCCGATCCGGACGCCTTTCCTCAGGTCGGCTTTTGACCCGCTTCGGATAAAACCGGCGGTCGCAGTTAGAGTTGCGAATCTCTGGGTAGCAGCTTCAACAGGTTGGCGACGAATCGCCGTCGAAAGCCGGCTTCGGGCTCATCCTGATAGCGCACTCTCTTGCCATCCTTCATC
>CAVSEE010000033.1:0-460000 GCA_963726865.1 uncultured Alphaproteobacteria bacterium
TTTGGTTGAGAGCAGACTTCTGCCAGTGCCCGCCTAATGTCCGCTACGCGCCAATAGCAGAAGTGGCCGCGCTCATTCGATCAACTCATCGGCGCGAGAAATCAGAATGGGTGGAATGCTGAGGTCGAGCGCCTTGGCGGTTTTCAGATTGATGACCAGCGCAATTTTCGTCGGTTGCTCCACCGGAAGCTCACCCGGCGCAGCGCCATCCAGGATCCGTTTCACGTAAGATGACGCCCGGGTGAACAGGTCTCGCTCGGTCGTCCCATACGTCAAAAGCCCTCCCAAAACAGCGAATTGCGAATAATTGGAAAAGGTTGGTATCCGATGTTTGATGGCCAGCGTCGCAATGCGGTCAGCCAGATCAACATTGCCTAAATCGGTTATGAATTGCAGCGTGTCCGGATGCTGCGCCGCGAGCGCTGAGAACACGGCATCAAGCTCGCTGGGCAACTTCAACGCGAAGGGCAGCACTGTCATCCCCTTCGCGCCCGCAGCTGCACTGAGTTTGTCGACGAAGGGCGGATTTGTCGGATTGGCCGGATTGAACAGGGCGGCGATAACGGTAGCCTTCGGAACGACCTCAAGTTGGAATTCAATCGTCTTCGGTGTCAGGTCTTCATGCAACGTCGCCATGCATGTCGTATGCCCGCCCGGCCGCGCGAGACTTGCAACAAGGCCGGTCCCCACCGGGTCATTGATCGTGAGCATCACGACGGGTACCGGCGGATTGACATTCTGTGCCGCGCGCGTGGAGGCGATTGTGTTCACCAGGATTATACGCGCACCCACTTGAGCTAACTTACGCGCCATTTCCGGAAACAGCTCATAGTCGCCCGCCGCAAATTGCACGTCGAGGACGTAGTCTCGCCCATCTACCAGACCATGCTCGCGCAGACCTCGCTTAAGGTTGTCGATCTGAGCCGTGCTGTTAGCCAATTCGGCCGCGCCGCTGGCCAGAAATCCGATGCGAGCCGGAGCCTTTTGGGCGAGTGCTCGTATTGGCCAAATTGCTGTCGCGCCCCCAACAAGAGCCATAAACTCGCGTCGCTGCATGTCCGTCCCAAGGATCAGAAAGCAGCAGTATAGCTGTCAAAGCTCGATACTTGGAAGGACGCCCCGGGACCCGGAGACGAAATTCTAGGCGGCTCGCCGGTGTCTCTTGTGGGTCAAAAGGCGACATCGGCCTGCAACCGAACTAGGTCCGCCTTACCCTGTTACACGGGGCGAGTTGGCATGTCCGTTTCGTGCCATCGGCAAGCTATGATATTCCACGCCGATTTTCACTGCTCAGTCACAATTCTATTTAGACGGCATGTCCAGAGTTATGATTCCGATCGCGATTGTGGCGAACCCAACCGCGCCTTGCAGGCCGCGATTGACCCGGGTCAGCCAGCGCGCGGAGACGACGAGCGGAACGGCGATCACCATCGACAGCACGCCCATGCCGATCATCGAGCCGATCCCGAACAGCGCGACATATCCGAGCCCAACAACAGGGTTGGACGCCTGCGATACCGTCAGCATCAGGAGCGCCGCGGAGCCCGCCATGCCGTGCATCAGCCCGACCAGCAGCGCGCGCCAGCGAAAGCCGTGTTCATGGATATGCGCGGCGCGGGCATGCGGCACGGCGTCGCCAGCGTGGCTATGGGCGTGAAAATGCACCGTGCCGGCGCCATGGCCGTGTTTGTGGAAATGCACCCTGTCGCGCCACAGCTGCCACAGCACGTGCGCGCTGAGGCCGATTAGCATCAGCCCGACGGCGGTCTCGATCGGCCTGGCAACGCTCTCAGGGATCGCGCGGCCGAGCAAAATCGCGGCGCCGGCAAAACCTAACAGCGTCAGCGTGTGGCCGAGCCCCCAGGTCAGCCCGTGCTTGACAATATCGGCCACATGGCTGCGGCTCGCGGCGATGCTGGATACGGCGGCGATATGATCGGCTTCGAGCGCGTGCTGCATGCCTAGCAAAAATCCGAGCCCTAGGACACCGAACATGCTTTTCCCCGATTTCAAAACACCTGCGTCGATACTGGTTGTCGGCCGAGCGCAACAAGTGGGCTACTTTTGCAACAATATCTGCCAAGAACAGACATCGTAAAGTCCGGACCTGAAATCCAAGGTTACTCGAATGAGAAAATCCTATTCCAGTCGTTCTTCATGCTGATAACCGTCCAGTTCCTCTTCTTCGCTTCGTCGTAGAGCGCCTGGGTGAAGGTTCCGACTTTGCTGGGAGGAAGCCCCTGCGCTGGGCCATAGGCGTATTCGCGTTTGGCGTCGTCATGCATGACCAGCATCATTAGGCGCGCACCTTCACCAGCTCCGGTATATTCAAGCATCTGTCGGTCGCCATCCGAATTGCCGAACGCGGCGTACGGGCGCCGACCGATCATCAGGTGAATACCTTCAGGCTTGCCCGCCTTATCGTTGTTCAAAAGCAACTTTGGCTCTTTGGTGAGGAAGGGCTTACCGTCCTTGGTGTAGCCGAACTTTGTACCGCCTGCGCTACCGACCACCTGCTCCGGCGGTATGTCGTAGACACGTTGACTGTAGCCACGCACGAAATCCTGTCCGCCCCCGGTCACGATGTAGGTCTTGAAACCATTGCCGCGCAGATATTGCATGACTTCGAGCATCGGCTGATAGATCAGATCCGTATAAGGCCGCTTCCAGCGGGGGTCCTTGGCGCTAGTTATCCATTTCTTTGCCTCCGCGTTGAATTCTTCCACCGACATGCCCGTCAGTGTCGCGACAAGGATTTTCTCGAGCTCAGGCAGCGACAGTTTGGCAATTGCCTCCCGGTTGCCGGAGAGGACCGTTTTGAACGGCTCGACGTTCTTAAGTTTCGGATCCTTCTCCACCACTGCAGGCACGCGGTCCAGACAATAGACAACTTGTGAATAGATCGGGTGTTCGACCCAAAGCGTGCCATCCTGATCGAAGGTGGCAATACGCTCTTCGGGTGGTACAAATTTCGAGCTAGCTCGGTCCGTAGTGTCACGCACGAAATTCAGGATCGCCTGTTTGGCCGGTCCGTCATTCCACGAGGGCAGCGCGCCGCTCGAAACCGCTGTCTGCGCCGACGCCGGAACGGTCAACAGCGGGCCGGATAAGGCTGGAAGCAATGCCAACACCGAGAGCAAGGCGCGACGGTCGATGTCAGAGCGTGAAGTATCTCCAGCCATATTCCGTTCTCCTGCAGTTGCATTCGCGGTGGGGCCAGAGCCGTTATCGGCTCGGTCTACTGGACAAACTATGAAGCCTTCCTGCCTCGGGCTATGCGAAATCGGCATTCACCAAACGTCCGCTTTGGGTCTTGGCTGTGTGAAAACGCGAAGGCGCTCAATCGCGATAGAAGAAGTTGTTCGTCCGAGACCGTTTTAGTCGCTCATAGCGCAAGCGGATTCAACTTAGAGATCGAACTGGGAAATATCATTCTTCGTCGCGTTTTCGATTTTTGAGTTTTTACACAGCCAGGGTCAAAAGCGGACCCGGGTGCTCGCTGTTTCCATGTCCGCTTTACGCCCAAAAGCGGTCGGATCAACCGCGCCCGGCACTTCCGCAAAACCTGGAATCGCTTGATATTGACGACCTGGGCCCAGTGATGGGGAAGCGCGCCGGCATGCCGGCCTCGTTGAGGCCGCAGTCCCTTGCCGCCGGGCTCGCACTAAACCAAAACTCTACCGCGGCATTGCTGGATCAAGCAGCCAAGTCGTCGAGTAGCACTCAAACCCTGAGCTGAGTATGCACTTTCGGCCGCTGCGGGAACGGGAATCGAAAATGTTGCCGAAACCGCATAGCGCACGAAAGGTAACTTGCGCAAACTCAATGGACCAAAATAGCCCCCATCCAGCAGGATTGTCATCATGACCAACACCGCGTTGTTGCCTCAGCAGTCCAGCATCTGGTGGGTTTTCCTGCTCCAGGGTTTTGCTGGCGTCATCCTGGGTCTGATGCTCGTTACCCAGCCCGGCGCCACGATCGTGGCGCTAACCACCTTCTTGGGATTTTACTGGCTCATTACGGGACTACTTAGTCTGGTACAGGTCTTCGTTGACCGCTCAACGCCATGGTTGTGGTCGCTGCTCAGCGGCATCGTCGGTATTCTTGCCGGCCTGTTTGTTTTGAGACATCCACTCGTTGCTGCCCTGACGGTTCCCACTATGCTTGTCCTCATCCTCGGTGTTCAGGGATTGGTCATGGGCGCGCTACAAATCGTTGGTGGATTTAGGGGCGGCGGCATCGGACCCTTCATCCTCGGCGCGATCAACGTTCTGGTAGGACTTTTGCTGCTTGGCTCGCCGATTGCAGCGGCGTTGGCTGTGCCGGTTGTATTCGGTGTACTGCTGCTGATTCAGGGCGCGGGACTAATTATTTTGGCGTTTCGGGTTCGGGCTTGAAAACCTCGCGGTAGCTGGTGGACTTTAACTACACGTAGAGGCGTGAGAACTGCTACGCATTATCCGTTAAGTGCCGGTGGCCGGCTCCGGTTGCGCAAGAGCTTTATCTTCACGAGTGAACAGCATGGCGGTGCAGCGATGTGATCAGGGCTTTCGGTCGAGGGTTCACACGACCGCTGGCCGATAATGACGGCGTCGCGGGATCAGGTCCCGACAAGCGCGCGGAGTCGATAGTAAGGCGATGGCGCGAGCGGGTTGTCCTGAGCCGTCGGATCGTCCGGCTCTGCATTTCCAGGTGTTCGCCTCCCAACTTCACGTCGCGCCGGATTGTCCGGCGCGATCTCGTTTACCGCGCACGCGCGATGGGTTCGCTGAGCGCTCGCGGAGCGCGAGGCGATATGGCTCGAGGTCATCCGCGCACTACATCGATCGGCAAGCGCGATGGCGGCAACCTTGGTCGGCCGCTCGCGCCAACAACGCCGTGAGCCAGGGCAGATGCAGCCGGTGCAATGGATCTTGGCTAGCGGATGACTAGCCGGGCTCCGGCTGCGAACAGACGCGGAGACAGCGGTCACCCTGGTTGCTGATGCTGCCGAGCCGCTCCTTGCCTCCGCTTGAGTACAGCTTCGGAACCGACCGATCCAAGCCGAGAAGTTACGCGCGACCGGAAGGCGCTGGGCTCAGCAACACTGGAGACCAAATCGGGCGCCAGCAGCGGACCTAGCCGGTGGCTCAAAAGAGCTAATCCTGAAGGCGTTTGCTCGTGTGGTCAGACCGATGTCAGGCCAGGATCATTCGATCGAACTCCGCAGTTTGTTGGTTGAGGCTGAGCAGCCGACCGCCGAGCGCAGCAAGACACACGCGAGCAACCTCTGCCATCTCCGCGTCGTCGCGCGCGGTCCGTCGATCGAATACAGAGCGCGGTACTCATCAGTGATGGACGGGCGCGACAAGTCGAACTCGGAAGATGCTCGTCTCGAATCCGATCACGCGGCCGGCAGCGGTTGAAGATCGGGCGGGTGCGCTGAAGCCATTGGGAAGGCGATCTGCTGTCCGGGTCGAAGAACAGGTACGATCGCGACGTTGGTCGAGCGTCAGACCCGTTACGATGATGCTGGCAACAGGTCGTCCAACAAGCCGACTTTACCCAGGACGGTACGTAGTCCGCGCTGATCAAGCACGCAAAGAAGTATGCCGAAGTGCAGCTGTAGTAAATCGCGCGACCTGGGACCGGGGCAAGGAACGCACGGATCACCGACGATTTACGCTGACGACCAAGCATCGATGTTTAGCTTCTGAACGAACGTCCGGACAAAGCCCGTGGCAGCGGGGGTCGAATGAGAACACCAACGGTCTACTGGCGATCAACTACGTTCCCGGAAGGGCACCGACTTAGCGATGCATTCGCAAGCCCGATCTGATCAAAGTGGTCGTCTGCACAGCTCAACGAACGGCCGCGTGAGACCTTGCGATTGAAACCCCAGCAGCGAGATTTAACGCCGTGTTGCACTCATGACCGGTGGAGGAGCCGTCGCAGCACAAGAACTGACATTCCCGCATGCCGCGTCGGACATGTGTTGCTAATCTCTTAGAAGAGCTGCCGACGCCAGCACTGATACTTGTATTTTGCCTGCGGACGAGGAGGAAAGCCGGTATGCCTGATGCTCGTACCTAGCACCTCGCCCTGCACGCATCCTATAGGACATGGACTTCCTGTTGCGTCTCCGACGTTGTTCCACCCCGTCCAAGAATGCCCACAATCTTGCTGCGTCCGGCTACTTTGGCAGCTAGGGTGCTTCCCCGGACCGTACCGCACGGAGCGGTCGCCCGGGAAACAACTTTGAGGTGCGCAGATGAGATACTCGCGACCATCTTGCTGTGATCGACACACAGTATAGGCGGCTTCTGCAATCCCCCCTCCGAAGAACCCCAGTAACGCCGCGGCCATCGCTGTTTTCCTGATCACGATTATTTCTCCATGGATGGTGAGATGCACCGGCCTGCCGGTGGGCCCAATTCCTCGCTCTGATCGATGCGGGATTCCGGCACGGCGTCTCGTAGGCCAAGTGTCGCACGCAGCGAATGTGATCTACGCCTCAAACAGCGCCTTTAGACTGACCAGTACGAACTGCATCCCCATCGACGATACGATGAGCCCCATAAAGCGCGTGATTGTCGCTTGGGCGCCTCGGCCTAAACGAGGTCCAAGCCCAACCGCGAGGATCAACGCCACAAATGTTACGGCTGCGCCGACGACCGCGGCGATAATCGCCGTCACCGGTAAGCCATCGGGCGTATGAACAGCGGCCAGCGTTACCACCGCCGTGATAGTGCCTGGACCGGCCGCAAACATCAAAAGTGGCACAAGTGAACCTTGAATGTTCGCGTCGCCATTCTCGGGTGGCGCTTGAGCAACTGTATGGCTGCCGCGCAGCATATCAAATCCCATGTACGCGATGATCATTCCGCCGACGACCCTGAACACGTCCAGCGAAATGCCAAAGACGCTTAGGACCTTGAGACCAAACAGCGCGGAACCGATTAATATGACCAAAATGTTGAGGGCGACCTTGGCCGCCTCGCGTCGCCGTTCCGAAGCGGTCAAGTTCGGCGTCAGGGTCAGAAAGAGCGAGCCGCAAACTACCGGATTTATGACCGCCAAGACTGTTACAATCGCCTGGAGAACTTGGTGAAGGTTCGTCACGAGGTTGCCTTCCAATCGTGAGCCGGGAGATCAGCGCCAGTCCGCCGCGCATCACTCGCGCGATGTCCGCTACTCGAACGAGAAGATCTTCAGAGCCTGGGGGGACGGAGCGGTCGGGAGCCGACGTCAGCAAAAAGCACGTCGGTCATCCCGGTCCCAAGCCCGTGCAAGTGTATCGGACGCAGTCCTGGTAAATGCCACGACATTCGAACGACGGTATTTGCTTCAAGGAAAAACAGGCGCGATATCGTTCACGACAAAGATTTATGCATTGCTGTTTGGCAGTATGGGCCGCAGCGACGATGATAGAAGCTTTATCGGCATCGCGCGCATCCAATGCCGTCGAACCCGATGGCATAAGGGCCGCGAAGATCACCGCAACAATGGAGAACGACTGCTTATTGTATCTCATGGCTCAGCCCCCTTGAGTTGAAAGCACCACGAACTCTGGTGGTGTAGCAGCTTGTCATCAAGGTTTCTCCGATCTCCCGCCCTGACAATTCAGACAATGGTAAGCATTTTTCGGCGCAGGTCCATGGGAGGTCGAATGTCCACTTTGGGTCACTAGCTGACATCAGCCGGCGACCGGGTTAGGTCCGCTCTACCCCTGATAACGGACATCAATCTATTCGGGACCAATGTCCGCCAAGGGCCAGCAGCGGACGTTGGGTCGCCGAGGCCGTTTGGCAGTCAGGTCGCAGCGGGCGCGGTTCGCGGCAGCGTTATGTGAATAGTGGTCCCCTTGCCCGGCTCGCTCTTGAGATTGAGACGGCCGCCGAGGCGATCGGTCACGACGCTGTAGACGATGTGCAGGCCAAGGCCGGTGCAACCGAGGTGGCGGCGGGTGGTGAAGAACGGGTCGAACGCCTGCCGCCGCACGTCGGCAGACATGCCACAGCCATCATCGGAAAAGATGATCTGGACATCGCTGGGGCCGGCCTCTCTTGTCTGGATGCCAATGATCCCCTGCCTGCCATCCCCAAACGCATGCGCGATCGAATTGAGGAACAGGTTGGTGAGCACCTGTCCGTAGGAACCGGGATAGCTGTTCACCGAGAGACCCGGCTGACATTCGACGTTCAACGTCACGCCATGCTTCGGCAACGCAGGCCGCAATCCCGCGGCCACCTGCTCGGTTAGACCGGCGAGATCGAACGACCGAATATCTGAATTGTTCCGGTCCGAGGCCACCTGCTTGAACGACTGGATCAGCCCGGCGGCGCGATGGAGGCTGTCCAGAAGCTGGGCGGAGCCGTCGTGCACCAACTCGACGAACTCGTTCAAGCTGGAACGCCGCAGTGTTTCCCCTGCCGCTTGCGCGGCGAACAGTCTGCTCTTGAGTTCGAGCGAAGACGCCAGCGTCAGGCTGGTGCCGAGCGGATTGTTGATCTCATGGGCAACGCCTGCGACCAGCCGGCCAAGCGCCGCCAGTTTTTCCGCCTCGATCAGCGAGTTCTGGGTCTCGCGGAGATTCTGCAGCGCGGCCTCAGCCGCATCCTTAGCCTTGCGGACCTCGCTCTCACTGGCTCTGAGCGCGGCTTCGGCGCGTTTGCGCTCGGTGATCTCCTCGGCGGCAACATTGATACCGACGATCTCGCCGTCCGCATTGCGGTGCGGATGCCAGTAGGTAACCCAAAAGCGCTCATCGGTCTGGTCGGCGCGCTGGCCGGCCACCTCGATGCCGGTAACGGGATCGCCGGTCCGCATGATCGAGGCCACGATGCCCTCGACCGCATCAGCCAGAGCCGGCACGCAATCGCGCACATAGCGCCCCAGATGATCCTCGACCGAAATGCCGCAGATATCGGTCAGGCGCTGGTTGATCTGGAGGTAGCGGCAGTCGGGTGACAGGAACGCAAGCCCGATCGGCGCGGTGTCATAGATCAGTCGCAGCGTCGGCTGCTGCGGATCGAAAACAGCCTCCGAAAATGGCGGTGGGAGACCGGTCGAGAGCGTCGGCTGGTACGGGCTCATGGGCAGAGTTTAGCGGCTGATCGCTGCTCTTCCTATGCAAAAAAAGCGCCTCAGAAAGGCGGGGTGTCCCCGCTTGCGATCGCCCCGGCTTTAGATGCCGTCGCCCGGTTGAAGCAGGGCAATTGGAAGCGGCTGGCTACGTGGCCGTCAGCTAGCCTCCGCGGGCAGTCCCACTCCCGCACCTCTCCTTGTTGCTTCAGCTTGATGTCCGCCGCCTCGCCGGCGGTTGATGTCTACTAGGGTCAAGAGAGGACGTGCGCACAATTATTCGATTAATTCGTCTACACGAGGGACCAGCGCCGGGGCACCGTGAGGCCGAGTGCCTTTGCCGCTTTAACGTTGATGACGCGCTCAAGCTTTGTAGCCCGCTGCACGGGCAGGTTCTCCGGCTTTTCACCGTTCAGCACACGACCGACATAGTCACGCTCCTGACGGTGGCGTGGGGCTTAACCTGCGGCGAACCAACATCGACGACGCTGGCAGTTCATCAGCCTATTGGTAAGCCGCGGAGCGGCGCGCGCGCGGGGCGACCCTGTACGGCCCTACTGCCAGCGAGCCGTAGGGATTGATCACGCACATGGCGGCCCGGCCGGATGCCGTAGCCTGACACTGCGGCATCGACGTGTAGCCGCAGTCGACCCACTCGCCGCCACCGTGGAAGCCGCCATAGACCTTCATGCAAACCGGCCAGCGCGGATCTTAGGTCTGCGCATTTGAGGCAGTAGCCGCAAATATCGCGGCAATCGCCAGGATGATCGAACCGGCAAGATGCATAGGAATCTCCCAAAGCCACCATTCGCGGTTTAATATTGAAGATTCGCGGTTTAATATTGAAGCTGATTTTCGCGTTCGAGTAAAAGGACCCCATGCCAATACCTCAAAAAACGGGACGCAAACGTCGCTTTCTCTGGTTTTTGGCAATCCTGGTTGGAGGCTACGTTAGCATCAGTTACCTGATCCTACCGGCGACTTGGTCACGTATCGAGCACGAGCCCGGTCTCGCCGGCCGCCCCATGGTCACCGCGACGGCGCAGGGTATTCCGGGCGGCCCCATCAACGTTGGTTTGACGGGAAGCCGCGAGGACTTGATTTTCGCTTTTCACGTTGCCGGCTGGCACCCGGCGGACCCGATTACGCTGAAGACGAGCCTTGAGATCATCGGCAGCGTCGTGCTCGATCGGCCCTATAACGACGCGCCAGTCAGCCCGCTCTACTTCGAAGGGCGGCGGGAGGGCCTGGCATTCGAGAAACCGCATGGCGGTAGCGCCGACCGCCGTCAGCACGTCCGGTTCTGGCTGGTGCTCGACAAGGGTGCCGATGCGGTCCCGGTGTGGCTCGGAGCGGCAAGCTTTGACAGCGGCGTTACGCTGAGCCGCGACACTGGTCAGGTTACCCACAAGATCTCGCCTGACCTTGACGGTGAGCGCGACCGGTTGATGGGCGATCTGAACCGGGCGCGGATGATCACACGCATCTACCAAATGAAGGGTATCGGTCCGACGCTGAATGGCCGGAATGGTGAAGGCGATCCCTATTACACCGACGGCGAGGTATGGCTGGCGCGGCTCGTGCGACGTGGCGAGAAAGCTGACAAGGCGGCCGATGTATTGTCACCGCCCGCGCTCATCCAGATCAAGGATGCGGCGTTTGCCTTGCGCTCGCGAGGATGACTGTCGGCAGGTGCTACTAAACCGAACGGGTGCCCGCTGTATGGGTCAGATCAGGACCACGCCGTGAGTTAGCAGCAAAATGCCTCTGGCAGGCCGGAGACGCCGAGGGAGACGCTGGCGCCGCCACCAACCCCGAGAGAGATGCCACCGCTGGCGCCGAATGTTCGCCGGCAAGCGCGCCTATCGCCGTGCCTTGGTGCAAACGCGCCGCACGCCATCACGCCGCCATCGGTGACCCCGAGCTCGAGCCCTATGAAGCCATCATAGAGTTGTGGCGGTACTTTGCGAAAACGACGTGGGCGGCAATCGGTCATCACACCGGTCGTTTTTGCATAGTCCGGTAGCCCTTTTTGATATCCAATAGCCCGATGCCATTTCACTTATCCGGGTAGTACACCAACCATGATGCGCTACTTGCTTCTGGCAGTTCTGATAACGGCCTCCCCGGCCTCCGCTCAGACTGGCATCAGCCAATACCCGTTCTGTATTCAAGGGTTCGATAATCCAGGTTGGAGCGGCTGCTCGTTCAATACGCTGCAGGCGTGTCAGGCAACTGCGTCCGGCACTGAATCCGAGTGCCTTCCCAATCCCTGGTATCAGCCCGGCGCCGGTGTCCAGCCGCCGGCCCCGGCTGGAAGCCAGATCGGGGCGTTCGCACCGCTCCCGGTTGGACCTCCGCCGGAATAAGTCATCAACTTCGATCCAATGTCCGAGCCACGGCGGAAGTGGTTGCCCTAAAGGGAAATATCGCGAGGTCGGGCGGTGGTGTCCTATGTATCCCTTGTACGCTGTGGGAGCAGGCTCTTGGCGAACGTATCTGGGGGAAGTGTGGTGTCGGAGAAATCCGACCCGCGCGTTTACAGCCTCACCTTCCGGATAGTCAGATTTTGAGCATCCGTGAGATGAGATCCTGAACAACCAGAAAGCGTTTCCTCCTGAAAATCTCTTGCAAAGAAGCCTTATCGCAGCGTGGTTCGGCTCGCGATCTCAATTGCTTAAAAAACAGGAATGACCTCATGCGCATCACAAATTTGAATCAGATTCTCGGAATGATGACCTTGGCAGCGGCGCTGTGCGTTGCCGACGTAGCGCCTGCCCAGAACGCGCCCACGCCATCTGGCATGAAGACCATCGGAACGCCGTCTGCTGCTGCCAAGCCCGAGATCGTGCCCTCGTTGTTCGTGCTTAACTCCCGCGGCGCCACTCTGCAGGGCGATACCCTCACCATGACGGGCGTTACTCCGCATTCCATCATATTTGCCGATCGTCCCGTGCGTTCTGCCGGCCATCAGCTCACAGCCGATGTCATTGCAGATTGGGGAAGCGGCGATGACAGCTTTACCAAAAACCCTCCGAACGCGACCCTCTCCGTCTTCAGCAAGGATGGGTCGGTCAAGGACGCCGTCGTGGTGCTGAAGAACCCGAAGCTTGAAGGCGACAAGCTGACGTTCAACGTGCAGACCCTCGAGGGCGATATTGCCGGCGCCGACGGCGGCGCCGCGCTCTTCATCGATATCATCGGCCGGCCGTTCACGCCACTGTCGTTCGCCGGCGTTGCCCGCCGCAGTGCGTTCCGCGGTGCGATGTATGCGGGCGCCGCGGGCGCGGCCGCGTACGGTGCGGCAGCCTATGCTGCACCCTACCCGCCTTATCCGTACGCTCGTCCGGCCTGCGGCTACTATCCCTATCCGCCTTGCTACTGAAACGAAGGAGGACGTGGGGAGGTGTATTGCCTCCCCATGTCCATCGGCTGATCCAAGGACGGTCTGCTTCAGGTCGACAGTCGCGCCTACGTCTACATAGCGCTCGGCAATTCTCCGGCGATGATGGATAAGAACGTCGGCATCGGCTCTTACTACCTGTGGGCCTACAAGGTTGCCTCGGGGGGCTTTCTCGATGGCGCGCAGAACTACAAGCTGCGCATTCGGCTTGCCAAACGCTCGCACTATCGCCTTAAGCGACTCCCCGCGCTGCCAGCGATCCCATAACTCCGTCTTCTCGGACGTTGTAAACCCTCGACGAAATCCCTGATCCATCGACACACTCCATCTTTTCCCTTTAAGATAAAGTGTTGCGTCGATCGGTTGAGATCACCGCCAAAATCGGACTTACGGGTTGGCAGCCACGATGTGGGCTAAGTGCCAAGAATTTCCAGTTCAACCTAGTACTCGACGACTTTCTTGTATTCCCAGCGTCCCCCACGGTTGCGTCGCCATACCACTCCCCAAACCAACCGACCGGCGATTGATCGCCTCGGTATGAGCACACGCCAGAGATGCCAGGAATCCGGCTGCCGCTGCTCCCGGCCAGTGCCGACGGCTGCATCAATACTGTGGCTACTGGTCATGATGGTCGATCTCAATAATCCAAAAGCCGGCGAACTGCGCCAGCATCAAGGAAGCGTTGGCGGCAACACAAAAAGCGGCTGCCGCCAACCACTAATCACTTAGCCGTTTGCGACCGGCACTGCGACGTAGTGGGACGCTTCCCCCGAGCGAAGACGCATCAACACGCTTTTCTTTTTGTCGGTGCGCGCGGCATCGAGCGCTTCGCCGATGTCACCGGGATTCGAAACGCTTCTTCCGGCAACTTCCAAAATCACGTCGCCCTTCTTAAGCCCGCGACCTGCAGCGGCGCTCTTCGGTTCTACCTTCGTGATAACGACGCCTTCCTTGCCTGCGCCTTCCACCTTGTCCGCCGGGGCAACCGTCAAGCCCAAACGCGGAACGTCCGTGCCGTGGGATGAACCTTTGCCATCGGCTTCATTGTCAGCCTTGGTTTGCTGGGCATTTGGCAGTTCACCCAAGGTCAAACTGACGACCTTCTGCCGTCCCTTGTGCAGCACGTCCAGCTTGGCGGTCGTGCCAGGTGCGATGCCACCGATGATGCGCGCCAGTTCGCGGGCATCCTTGACCGGCTGACCATTCGCCGCGGTAATGACGTCGCCCGACTCGAGGCCTGCCTTGGCTGCAGGTCCGTCCTTCTGTGGATCGGCTATCAGCGCACCTTCCGCTTTCTTCAGCCCCATGCTGTCGGCGATCTCCTGCGTTACCGGCTGAATCTGAACGCCGATCCAGCCGCGGGTAACGCTTCCCTTGTCCTTGAGCTGAGCAATGACGTTCTTGACGGTTGACGCCGGGATCGAAAATGCGATGCCGACGCTGCCGCCGGATGGCGAATAGATCGCGGTGTTTACGCCGGCCACCTCACCCTGCATGTTGAAGGCCGGTCCACCCGAATTACCTTTATTGACGGGAGCATCGATCTGGATGAAATCGTCATACGGACCACTTCCAATGTCACGGCCGCTGGCCGAAACGATGCCGGCCGTGACTGTGCCGCCCAACCCAAATGGGTTACCTACTGCCAGCACCCAATCACCAATCCTGGCCTTGCTCTCGGAAAGCCTAGCAAACGGGAAGTCTGAGCTGCCCTCGACCTTGATCAAGGCCAGGTCCGTCCGAGGATCGGTCCCGATCACTTTCGCGGTGTAGGTCTTGCCGGCGTCCGTCGTTACCTCGACCTTTTCAGCTCCATCAACGACGTGGTTGTTGGTTACTGCGTATCCATCGGATGAGATAAAGAATCCGGAGCCCTGACCCATCATTTCGCCATGCCGGTCGTTCCGCCCGGGATTTTGAGGTCCTCCGTTCGGACCACCGAACCGACGGAAGAAGCGCTCCATGGGCGAGCCCGGTTCGCCTTCCTCGTCCTTGGCGTTAGCGCTTGTAACCTTGTCCTTCATTGTGACTTTGACCGAAATCACCGAAGGTTTTACCCGCTCCACCGTATCGGCGAAGCCAACAGGCTGGCCACTGGACGCGACCTCGCCAACGCCAGCGTAAGCAGCGCTGCCAAGAATATCAAAACGATCAGACGAAGGGCTGAAACCGCACATCGCGACTCCGGC
The DNA here is from genome assembly GCA_963726865.1 of uncultured Alphaproteobacteria bacterium. Classification (GTDB taxonomy): domain Bacteria; phylum Pseudomonadota; class Alphaproteobacteria; order Rhizobiales; family Xanthobacteraceae; genus Bradyrhizobium. The sequence continues at coordinate 14,656 of CAVSEE010000033.1, forward strand.
CACCACCGTCGCCATCAATACCGCTTTGCGCGCCGAGAAGGAATGTTGCTTCCGCTCCCGATGAAAGTAGGAAACAGAAAGGTGTCGATTCGTCATGAGAACTCTCCAGAGAGGATTCGGCGCGCGAGTGCCCGCCCTTGAGGCGTGGTAGATGCAGGGTCCTGCATTACACCGTGCTGGCCGGTGGATTAACGTTTCGAAAGAACCGTCGAAGCTGTCTGGAAAATCTCAACGCCGCCTTCGCCACTCAACTTGCCGGACCACGCTTTTACGCGACATTCTTCTCCTCCTCGCGAGGCAGCAGCAGATTGACGAAATTTCACTAGGTTTGACGGAAGCGCTCGACTAGATCGCGCTAATGCCGCGCAATTCAGGTCGACGAGGTCTCTATGTTCATGTCCGTCGCGAAAGCGACGAACCAGTCAGCTTCAGATGGAGTCTCCATCGACGAAGGACGCCTCTGGGAGTGAAGCTGACTGCCGGCGGTTATACGTCGTTCCGTGCTGCGCATGCCGCCGGTTGTACGGCTTTGGAAGAGTTGGTGCGGAGTATTCAAAAGGAAGAAGACGGCATGCCATGACCGGCTTGGCACCGCGATGCTGCAGCGAGCGCCCGAGCGCGTCAGAAACCTCGTTCAACATGCTTGGTTCGAACAGGTGGATGAAATACCCCTTCCCCGCGCATTTCAGCTTTTGAGATCCAATAATGTTCGTATCGTTCTTTCCCCGTCCGCTGGCTTTTGTAATTTCGGCCGTCTTGTGGGGGGCTTTCGCGATTGGCGTTTGGTACACGTTTGGCCCTCAGCTCGGCGAGCTCATGGGATTTTCTCTTCAAGCTCCTGAAACAAAGACAGTAGGAGCCGCATTATTCTGGTCGCCGCAATTCCTGTGGTTCTATCTCTATTTTCTCGTGACGGTCGCGTTGTTTGCATCGACCTGGATGTTCCTGTCTCCGCACCCGTGGTCCCGATGGTCGATCCTTGGGTCAGCCTTGATCGTGTTCACTTCCTATTTCCAGGTTCAGGTCAGCGTGGCGATCAACGACTGGTACGGACCATTTTACGACCTCGTCCAGGCGGCGCTTTCGAAATCCACGCCCGTCACGCTGCCTCAATTCTACCTTCAGCTTGCGACCTTCGTCGAAATTGCCTTCGTTGCTGTAACTGTCGGAGTCTTGACCAAATTCTTCGTCAGCCATTACATCTTTCGCTGGCGTACCGCGATGAACGACTACTATGCGGCGTATTGGCCGCAACTACGGACTGTTGAGGGAGCCTCCCAGCGAGTTCAGGAAGATGCGATGCGGTTCGCGACGTCGATGGAAGGACTCGGCGTAAATCTTGTCGATGCGATCATGACGCTCGTCGCCTTTCTGCCAGTCCTGCTCAGGCTTTCGAGCAACGTGACCGAACTGCCCCTAATCGGTGCAATTGCCTATCCCCTGGTTGTAGCTGCGTTGGTTTGGGCGATGTTTGGAACGGCGTTTCTCGCGCTGATCGGCGTGCGGCTGCCGGGACTCGAATTTCAGAATCAGCGCGTTGAGGCGGCTTATCGGAAAGAACTCGTCTTTGGCGAGGACGACCCGGTGCGGGCGGCGCCACCCAAACTGATCGAGCTCTTTGCGGCCGTCCGCGAAAACTACTTTCGGGTCTATCTCAATTATATGTACTTTAATGTCGGCCGTATCCTGTATTTGCAGACCGACAACATCTTTCCCTACATCATACTCGCGCCGACCATTGTAGCCGGCAAGATCACGCTTGGTCCGATGAACCAGATTCTCAATGCCTTTGCTCAGGTTCGGTCGTCGCTCCAATACCTCGTGAACTCTTGGCCCCGAATTGTTGAACTGATTTCGATCTATAAACGCCTTCGAGCCTTTGAACGCCGCATCGTCGGCGAGCCGGAGCCGGCAAGCGCAGTGTTTGCGAGGGCATAAAATTCGCAATTGCTGCAATCGTTGCAGCTGGTCAAGGGGCGCGGCGGCCAATATCGCTGATGCCGGGAAAGCGTCGCTGGTGGACTCCGATGACCGCATCTCGGCTGGCAATCGACATCCACGCTTCCAGGATGCCGATTTTGCATAGGCTATGCATGATCTTTTTCGTAGAGTTCGGCATCGAGATGGGTGTTGAAATGATGCCAGCAGCAAGCCGTTGGGTCCTCTTAAGCGGGCTCTCTCTGGCAATTCCCGTTATCGTGCTTTCGCAAGGCGTGGCGCTATTTGCCTTGGATTCGCCTAGCAAACCATTTCTCGACAAAAACAGCTTCTATCTGTCTTCGGCGGGGTTCAAAGTGCATTTCGCCAACGACGCGGCCGGAAAAAAGGCAATGCACGCGCTGCCACCGCATCGCTTCGTGGTTCATAACCTCCGCGATGGTGACGCCCGCTATCTCTATGCCGAGCCGAAGCACTGTGTGTGCGTCTTCATCGGTACCAAGGACGCTTATCAGAACTATCTTGCGATTCTTCGTCAACCCATACAGCAGCCGGATGATGTTTCTCCGGATTACAACTCGCAGGTGAGTGCGGTCCTGGATGGCGACCCCGTCGATATAACGGGCAACCCGCCATATGCCGCCGAGTATTTCCACAACTACTATTAGCTGGCTTGCGCATCGCTAGATGTGGCTGGGGGCCACCTGACGCTTATCGCATTGCCGTGAATTGCGTCGAATGGCGACACCGCCGGACATCCTGCCGCATCGACTGTCCGAAAATGCATAGGCAGGCACTCCGGTCGTGACTAGCATCTTTCTGAAATCAGGTAGCGCGGCGTTACCATTGCACTCGCAAGCGCTTCGCTGCGACGCCAAGAAAACCCCTTTGGAAGCTTGGCTGCCGCCTTCGGTCACGGCGTGGTGTGACCGGGTCCTGAGTCAGTGTCGTGGGCATGCAAAGGGGGGGACAAAAAGTAGATCGGGCAGCGCAAAAATGAGAATAGGTCCCTTTGACGGACCGCACCAGCAATTGGCAGAAATGAAAGCACCGACGAAAACGGATGCCACGGCAACGGAATCCCCGGCGGAATCGGGCGCTGGCGGTCCAGGATCGTCCACATCGTCGGAACTGAAAGGCACTCGCATCCTCCTGGTCGAAGATTCCTGGCATGTCGGAACTGCCATCAAGCGCCTGCTTCGCGCATGGGGAGCCGATGTTGCCGGCCCGGCTCCAACCATTGCCGACGCCGAACACCTGATTGCTGAGGCCATTCCTGACGTAGCTATCGTCGATATCCATTTGCGGAACGGCGAACTGGCAAACGACTTGATCGATCGGCTGCACGAGCAACGCATTCCAGTCGTCGTCATCACCGGCTACACAGCCGTTTCCATTCCTCCCGGGAAGGTCGAGGCCATTCTGCAGAAACCCGTCAGTGTGGAACAGTTTCTGGCGGTCTTGTCTCCGATCGTTGCTCGCAAAAAAAGCCGATAGCAGGCTGGTCTCTGGCCTGGCTACATCCTCTTCAGGCGATCTCTACTTCCAAGGGTATCTCGATTGTACAGGAAACGCCCTCGGACGCGAACGTGAGGTTGACCGTGCCGTCAAGCTCGTGAGGGATGAGATCGCAAATGAGGCTGGTTCCATACCCGTATTGAAGCGGCGCCGAGATCGGTGGACCGCCCGTCTCGCGCCACACGATCGTCAGAACAGTAGCGGCATCGCAGTTGCTTTGGCATTCCCAGCCAACGGACACCTGCCCCTTCGTAACCGACAGCGCACCGTACTTGGAGGCATTCGTCACAAGTTCGTGCAGCACCATCGCAAGGGCCTCCGTGGCCGCCGCGGTGAGCGTGACGTCGGGCCCGCCGATTGTCGTATTTGCATTCGCCGAATAGGGCGCCAGCTGGTAGCGGACAATATCTGCGACGCCGACGCCGCGCCAATTAACTTGGCTCAATAATGCATGCGCAACTGCCATACTTTGGATGCGCTGATCGAGGGTTTGGACAAATTCGTCCATCGTGCTGGCACCCTGTCGCGTGTACATGGCGACCACCCCAACGCGCGCAAGCACGTTCTTGACGCGGTGATCCAGCTCTGCGACCAGCAGGCGCTGGTGTTCATCAGCGCGCTTGCGCTCCGTGATGTCACGGGTCAGGCCCTTGATGCGCAAGCACTTGCCGTCTGCATCGAACTCGGCCGTTGCTGTTTCCTCAAGCCACATTTCCTGCCTGTCCGGGCGTACCCCACGAAAGGTGACCGCATAGGAGGGCTTGTCGGGTCGAACGCCTTTCACGTGCGCTTTGAAGCGTGCGCGGTCATCCGGATGGATCAGCGCAAGAAAAGGAACTGTCGTTAACGGCGGTTGGGGGTCGTACCCAAGGATCCTCGCGGCATTCGCACTGCGATGCGATAGACCGGTGCGAGCATCCCACTCGAAGGCCATTACCGCGCCGGCCGCCAACGCCTCTTCCAGCCGGACCGCCCCCTCACTCAGCGCGGCCTCCTGCTGCCGCCGCTCTGCGAACAGTGCGGCAAGAACCAGTGTGCAGAGCGAAGTCGTCAGGACACCCGCCTGGGCGCCCAGGATGCGGTCTCCGATCGGAAGATTGGGATCGCCAAAGTATCCAATGCCAAAGGTGGTCGTCCACACGATCGTAAGCGCAACGATGAACGCCGCCGCGGCAGCAAACACCGGCTGGCATCGGGCTGTAAGCCACAGCAGCAGCGGAAACAGCAGGGCAATAGGCACTACAGTGGCAGACGATACGCGCGGTAAAAAGATAACAATAGTGCTCGTCACCGCTATCGCAGCGAGTGCTGCAAGGCCTTCGAGGATCTCGCTCGGCGGCGGAGGGTCGCGCGCGGCCGCGGCCGCTCCAATCAGCAGCGGCGCAACCGTTACGATCCCGAGTGCGTCTGAAGCGAACCAGTGCTGCCAAATGGTCAGACTCGATGCAGTTGGGAAGTGGAATAACTTGAATCCCAAAATGCCACCGATCCCCGAGATGGCACTGGCCAAGACAGCAGCCGCCAGCAATCCCAACACTTTGCTCAGCCGGTCGAGGGTGAAGCGCGAGCCAAACACGCGCTCGATAAGGCCAGCCGCAAGCAATGCCTCACCGGCGTTGCACAGGGCGAAGGTGGCAGCGCCTGCAAGGGTCCTGTCTCCCAAGAGATTGGCTACCATCGTTGCCGCGGCCGCTCCAATTGCCACGGGCCATTTATAACCTGGACCAAGCGCGATCAGGGCCCCCGCGGCAACGCCGGAAGCCGGCCAGAACACGGCCACACCGTCGGGTTTTGTCAGAAGGGAAAGGCTTAGCCGCGCCCCCAGGAAATAGGCGATACCAATGGCTATAGCGACACCGACTGGCAGCAGCCGCTGATCTACGCGCTTGACGATCAAAAAGCCTCTCCTTCAGATTCCAAACTCTGCCATGGAGTACGCCGCTGCGACGCGCTTTTGAACATCAGCTAAGCGCTTTCGCGCTCCTTGGTCCATGCCACAAGCAATTCCCAGATCACTGCCAGGACGATAGGTCCCAGAAACAGGCCGGTGATCCCGTAGGCAACCGTACCTCCGAGGACGCCGATCAAGATGATCAGCATTGGAGTGTCCAAACCCCGCGCCATGACAAGCGGGCGAAGAACGTTGTCCAGCAGACTGACCGGGATCAAGTAGAGGGAGACCAGAACAGCCTTCGTCGGGTCCATCGTGATCCAGCTCCAAATGACGATTGGGAAGAGAACAACGGAAGGACCGACCTGAATGATTCCAAGAATGAGGACAGCGGAGGTGAGCAGGCTGGCGCCCGGAATTCCCGCGGCCACGAGACCTACTCCCGCAAGAAAAGCCTGCAGAGCCGAAACGCCGATCACGCCACGAGATACGGCCCGGATGGTGGCTCCGGCGAGCTGGACGAACCTCTCGCCTCGCCCCGAAGCAAGCCTGCGTGAAAACAAGGTAACGGCATTGACTAGCGAGGGCGCCGGCGAAAACAAAAAGCCGGCTACTACGATGGCGATGAAGAACTTGATGACGCCAATTCCGGCGCTCTCCGCGAGCTCAAGCATTGTACCCCCGACCGGTTTCAGCAGCGGAGCGGTTTTGGCCAATGCGGCCTGGAAATTGGTCGAAGCCAGATCCCAAAACTGATAAATCGACTCGCCGATGATCGGCCAGGATTTCACGGCATGAGGCGGCGGCGGCAGAGCCAAGGCCGATAGATCGAGATGCTCCGAAAGCTCTCGAAGACTATCGATCAGCCCCAGAGTAAGCCACGTTGCCGGTCCGATCACGATCAGCAGGTTAAGGATGGTAAGCAGGAGGGCCGCCAGTCGACGTCGTCCGCCCAGCCGGCCGCTCATCCAATCATACACCGGATAGAGCGCGACCGTCAGCACGATGCTCCAGATTCCGATCGTGATGAATGGACGAATCAGGAAAACCGATAAAGCGAGGAGAAGCGCGAGGACACCGAGCCGAATAGCAAGCTCGACCCAGGTCGTGATTAGCCGGTCGCGGGCGGCCTGATCGTCATCGGCGTTGGGCATCATTTCCACTCCTTGCCCCCGCGCCCGCGAGATGCTCGCTCCGGCGAACATCTGCGGACGGAACGGCATGTTCGTTTGCAGCCAAAATCGAGGACGATGTACGCGAAAAATCCGGCGAGGCGGCTATCGCGTGTCATTGACCAGATTTGCCAACGCGATCTCCCCATCGGGAACGTAGTGATTGACGTGCTCGGTCAAGAGATCCTGACCCGATTGATATATTTCCACGGCCTCGATTGCGCGATTTCTCGTCAACTCTGCGATGATATGGTCGCGCTCGGCATTGGTGTCGGAATCGGTGGCGTGGGTGATCTGAAACGAGAGGCGGGTGAACGACAAGCCGGTGTCTCTCGTGCCAGCTCCGACCCAAAGAACGCGTTCATTGTCCGGTGGTCGGTCGGTGTTTTGCCAGAAGCTAGCGTCACCCCAAGTGGCTTGAGCACGCGTGGGGCTCAAGGCCCAAAATCGAATGTGATGGCGTTTCCGAGGGCTATCATCAATTGCCTTTTGAAAGCCGATGTCCTGGCCGCGTCCAAAAAGATAGAGGGTACTGAATGGTGCGGTGGGGTAAGGCGAGTTGAGCACGAAGGCTCGGATCATGCCCCACGAGCTCGCCAGCCCCAGTCGATCCGCTTCCGACCAGCCGCTGATGGCAAAGGCCGATCGGAGCTGCTGCAATGTGCCGACGAGCGCGACGTTGACAGGGTCTCCTGGCAGCCCATCACCTGTGATGGTGTAACTGGGCACCCGCTTGTGCTGCAAAATTCGGAGACCCAGGCGAATGACGCGCGGGAGAACAATATAGGCGCCAAATCCGTAAGCGATGCCCACAGCCAAAATCCAGGGCAGCCTGCGATCCGCTGTTTCAAAGATCACAAAGACAATCAGCCAGACACTAAAGATGCCCAGCCCAAAAATCGCCAATCGTTGCAGGAAGCGTATCAGCAATCTCACGATCGCGGCGTCCGTTCATAATAAAAAGCGACAACCGTATTGAAGGTGGCAAAGTTTCCATTGCGCGGGCATAGCGGACGGATCAGATTCCGTAACGTCGGCAAATAACCCGAAGCCTGGAAATGCATTCGGCACAGGGACCTGTCCCGGCCGGCGCAACCTCGACCTCGAAACCAACCGCATACTCGCCTGGACTGCAGTAGCTTCCGGAGCTGCCAGGCTTCGGGCTCGTCCAGGGCCCCTGCGTGGTGCCAGCGGGCGCCGCGGTTGCTGGCGCAGCCGTTTGCGCGTAGGCGCCGGCGTGCGGCGCAATAGCGATAACGGCCAGGGCGAGAACTATCACCAGCGGTTTCATGGTGCCTCCTGGGCAAAATCACGAAAACAACCCCATGCAAGGTAGAATGGGCCAGGCTTTCGCCTGCGGACAGTTACCACTCCGGAGGCCGGATCGTCGGCCCGATGTCCTCGGGACCCGGCAGGCCCGGAGTGGGCGGTTGTGGCTGGTTCGGAGGCGGAAGCAAATTGCCCCAGTCGGTTCGCGCACGCATCTGGTCGACCGTTGCCGGGCTGACGAAGTTGCCACCTTCACGTATCTGCCATCCGCCCCCGAGAGCCCGAAACACCGCAGTGAGGCCGAGCGGAACGTTGGCCGAGGCGCCGGCCAGGCTGTTCTGCGCCTGAAAGAGATTCTGTTCTGCGGTGAGTACGGTCGTAAATGACGTCCCGCCCTGCTCATACTGCTCAAGCGCGATCCTGAGAGCACCATTTGCCGCGGCAACACTGCGGCGCAGGTATGCGGCCTGATTCCGGGACTGCAGATAGGTGGCAAGGCCGTTGTCGACCTCCTGCTGGGCGCTCAAAACGGTGTTCTGATAGTCGATCAGCAATTGCTGGAGCTTGGCATCCTGCAAACGAATGTTGTTGGTGATTTGCCCGTAGTTCAGGAGATTCCATTGAAACGACGGGCCGGCAGCATACGCCACGCCCTTCCAGCTGACGACTTGACCAAGGTTATGCCCGTTGGCGGTGCTGGCTGAGCCGCCGAACGTGCCCGTAATGCTGATTGCCGGGAGAAGCTGCGTCGTCGCGATTCCAATCTGCGCACTCTGCGCCAGCGCGGCGAGTTCGGCGGCGCGAACGTCCGGCCTCCGCCGCAACAGATCCGCAGGTATGCCAACGACGACGGAGGACGGACGGCAACGGTATTCTGCCAGCTGATCGTGAAAGCACCATGCCGAGCGACTGCGGGGGAACGCCGAGCAGGACGCAGAGCGCGTTTTCTCCTTGCTGCAACTGTATCGTCAATTGGGGTATGGCTGCACGAGTCTGTTCGAGTACGTTTGTCGCCTGGAAGACATCAAGCTCCGAAGTCCCACCGCCGGTGAACTTCGCCTTCGCGATGCTGAGCGCCTGCTCCTGCCTGCGGACATTGGCCCGCGCAATTCCGATCAACTGCTCTATGGTGCGGATGCCGATATAGGTCGCGGTAACATCGGCCAGAAGCGACACCAGAACGCCGTCATAAGTCGCAATCGACGCCAGGTACACGCCATCGGCGGATTCGACTCCGCGGCGAAACTTGCCCCAGAAATCCAGTTCCCATGCGGCTTGCGCAGCCAGCGCATCGGTCCAGAAGCGTTGAGGCGTCGCGTTTGGGCCCGCCAGCGGCGTCGCGGCGCTGGTCCGATTGTAAATGACCGACCCTACTCCCTGCTGCACCTGCGGATAGGTTATGCCGATGGCTATTCCCAGCACCGCACGTGCTTGCAGCACCTTGGTCCCCGCGCTCTCCAGCGTCAGATTTTGGTTGTACGCAACCTGGATCAGCCTGTTGAGGGTCGGATCACGAAAGCTCTCCCACCAGCGTTCGTACTCAAGCGGACCGGATTTGACCGAGCGATTGCCTGACCCACGATATTTTTCGGCGAGCGGAGCGACTGGCGGCATAAAATCCGGCCCGATCGTGCAGGCTGCGGTTGGCAGGAGAAGCGCGGCCGCAAGCAACCCGCGAACTGACCAAGCGACAACAGCACCGGCGCTGTGCAGTCGCGCAATCGTTGCCTGATGCTGCGCTTGCAAGATTTTATCTCCCCACGCGTCGACCCGACTCGTGTGTATTCCCTTATTGTTGCGTTGCACGTCAGGATGGCGGCTTTTCCACAGTGGGCATGACGTACAACAGCCATTTCTTCATCCGGATCGTGACCTTCGAAATGATGTGTGTGGCCTTGCCCTTCTGCGTATAGATCACCGCCGATCCACCCGACCCGATGTTCAGCTTGCGGGCTACGGCATCGTCGCTGAAATTGATCCGCACCGCAGCAAGTCCGTCAGATCCGATTGCGGCCGCGTTCGGGATTGTGCCGTGGTTGTGAACTGGCCGCCCCCCGTGGCCGGGATCACGTAATCCACTTTTCCAAGAAACAGACGGCCCGGGTATGGGTTCAGCACCATCTCCACGTCATCGCCCGGCTCGACATTCGAGAGCCAGTTCTGCGGAAACACCGCGGCGACCGCGGTATCGGACGTGTTGACAAATGTTCCGGCAGGCGAAGCCCGGATCGATACAAGCATGGTTCCGACCTGCACCTGCCAATTTGTAACGTATCCATCGCCCGGCGCCGTCATCTTGCACTGCGCGAGGTTGAAGCGCGCCTCGTCCAATTGGGCTTCAACGGCCGGAACGTTGCTTTGGGCCGTTCGCACCGCAGCTTCCGCCTGTTGCGCAGAAGCCTGTGTTTGTGCAAGACCGGCTTCGGCCTGTTGAACAGCGGCGTCCGCTTCAGCGCGTTCCTGGGTCGCTTTGGCCACGTTGAGCACGCTGATAGCGGCCTTGTCCTGGCGTTGAATATTGAGGGCGACTTGCTCCTGGGTCTTCGCTAACTCGTCGGCCGCCCTGGCCTTGACAAGACTTGCCTGGGCGTTCGCGATAGTTGCGTTTGCCGTTACCAGCGCAGCCTCGGCCTGCTTTACGCTGGCCTTCGACGCAGCCAACTGCGCCTCGACCTGGTTGACCGTGTACTGGTAAGGTGCCGGGTCAATTTCCAGCAGCAAGTCGCCCTTCTTCACGCGTTGATTTGCCTCGGCGTGGATCGTCTTGACCTGCCCTTTGACGTAAGGGACGAGCTGCACCACGTACTGGCTGGTCACCATCTTGTCCGTAATCGGCGCGGACTGCGTCCAGACCACCACGACGCCACCGATCATGAAGACGCCCTGCGACGATCAAGCCTGCGATCAGATTGGCTGTCGGCTTAAGGCGCAGGACCTTGAACAGCACGAGGACGATCGCAACGTAGACAATGATCAGGATTGCGATCACGGTCGCATCTCCTTGTCGCCCGAAATCTGACGCGGCGTCGCGCTGTCACCCATGCCAGGTTCGATGCCATGCGGCTGGAGATCGTTCCTCGCCGATTTCACTCCGAGCGGCGTAGTGAACGCCCAGACGAACGCCACCGGCCACAGCAATCCACCGGTCGCGATCCCGATCCAGCTCATGGCGTTGATCGCGCCGGCCTGTGGATGATTCCATTTGTGCGCGAGCTGACCCGGGAGTTTACCCAGATTGACGACGATGACGACGCCAACAAAGATCAGAACGGCGAACACGACAAACGCGAACGCATCCAACACGCCGAATGAAGAATCCACTGCCAGCACTCCGTCGGAGCGCGATGATGTTTCGCGCAGGTTCTCACTGCCCAGTCAATTCCGTTCGAGGTACGATCGAACCTCGTTGCTTCGCAGACTAGAGCGGGGTCACCGCCGGGTCTATGCAATTTCTTGGTTTGCGAACGTTACAATGATGATCAACAAACTGATGGCCGTAGCCTTTCGGATCCCTAATATTTTCTGACGATCGGTCTTGTCGTCGGAGGCGCTCCGGGCGCGAGCGGCGAGATAGAAAAGGTCACCCAGGCATTCCAGCCCGATGCCCGGTTTTCCGCAGCAAACTCGCCGTAAGCCTTGAAATTGAGATAGCCTTGCATGTCTCCAACGGGAAAAAAGAACCCGATCTGGGGGCCGACGCCAACTACCTGGGACTGGAAGCAGCCGACACGGTCGCCGGAACCGCTGTCGCAGCCGAGCTCCTTATAGACGTACCCTACCAGTCCAACCATGACCTGCTTCGACAGAAATTGCGATGCACCCCAGTCGAAGTGCATGTCGACGCCGCTCTGATACTGCGTCGCAGTGTTCTTGAAATTGTAGGTGAAACCGAGCACGCCGGAAAGTTCGTGGCCGGTCTGCGGATTGAGATAGGTATAGCCGCCGCCGCCGTCGATGGCGCCGTGCCCGATGCCGAGATTTGCCAGGCGCGTCGAGTCATACGCGCCGACCGGAATGTCGCCTGTCCCATAGATCATCCAATTATGAACGCCATTGTTCCATCTCAGCGTTGCCGCCGGGTAGAGGTCGCCAAAACCCGTGACGGAGCTGCTGATGCTGTCGCTGCGGACCAAGGTGAACGGAGGTACAGTGGCTGTCAGCGTCCCGGCCAGATTAGCCTGCTGCCAGCCGATGAACGTCCCCAAGCTCACCATCAACTGCCCACCGAGAACTGGGGTCGCGAAGACGTAGTTCGGTTGGACCCATTGGAGGTCCACCTTGGCGTTGAGGTTCGCGGACAGGTTGACCGTCGCCGTCGGCGTGAAGCGGCCGATCTGGATTTCCCGCGCGGCCGCCACGTTGGCGCCGGCCGATACGCGGTCGTAGTAGTTGAAGGTGTAGAACGACCAGCCCGGCGCCGCCTGGGGCACCGCGGACAGGCTCCCGTACAAGCCCGGCAACCAGAAGCTCACGCCGCCCTCGTCGGCCTGGGCCTTGCCAGAAGAAAACATGATCGCGGGCGCCAAGACGAACGCGGCAACGCCAAGTCGGCGTCGATGTGCTGAGATCGGCCGCCCGCTTTTCGCCGCGGCGAGTGCAATTCTCGCTGCCATAGTATGCTCCGGACCCGTTTCGCCCCCAGCGAAATTCGGCGACATCGTAACCTAGCGCCAAGGGGGGCTCACTATGCAACTTCGGCCCGAATTGATTTTGCCAGCGAAAAGAAGAATACTGCGGCCAAAGAGCCACACCGGCGCCGGGTCTAGGAACGTTTTTTGCGGGTTTATCCCGATGCGGCAAGCAAGCCAATCGCGGCTTTCGTTTGCGAGGCACCGTATCCGCATTTCGGATAAGCCTCGCGGCTCGTCGAGCTACCTTATCACGACCGCTTATTGGTGATCGAGCGCAACCAAGAGCAAGGTTGGCAGGTATGAGACTCAAGCGTACTACGACCAGTATTATTCTGGCATTTGCCCTTGCCACACCCGTGGCCGCTGGCCCAGTCGAGGATGCGGTCAATGCTAATGCCAGAGGTGACTACGCAAAGGCTCTACGCCTTATTCGTCCGCCGGCCAATGATGGCGATGCCGCGGCTCAGTTCTATCTTGGGCTGATGTATGTGACAGGCCACGGCGTGCAGCAGGACTATTCAACTGCAGCAACATGGTTTCGGAAAGCGGGGGAGCAAGGCTACGCCCTCGCCCAAACTAATCTCGGGATCTTATATCGCGATGGCCGCGGCGTGACGCGGGACGAGACCGAAGCAGTTATGTGGTTTCAGAAGGCTGCAAACCAGGGCAGCGACGCGGCCCAAACCTATCTCGGCGTAGCGTATCGCGACGGTCGAGGCGTGACGCAGGACGAAACCGAGGCAGTTGCGTGGTTTCGCAAGGCTGCAAGCCAGGGCTACGCCGCCGCCGAGTTTTTGCTTGGGCATCAGTACGCATTCGGAAAAGGCGTGCCGCAAGACTACAAGGAGGCGAGGATTTGGTTTGAGAAGGCTGCGGAGCAAGGACATCCCCAAGCCATGCTATCTCTCGGGGTCATGTACGGCGAAGGTCGAGGCGTGCCCCTGGACTATGTTCGGGCCCACATGTGGTTCAGTCTATCGGCGGCTCGGGGCGAGCAAAAAGCGGTCATGGTTCTGGAAATGACCGAACGGAGGATGACTCCAGCTCAGATAGCCGAAGCGCAGACCCTCGCGCGCGACTGGAAGCCAGCTACGCAGCCACTTCCTCGTTAGCGGATAGGACTCGGATCTGCTTTGTACCTTGGAGCGAGCAATTTGCGCGCGTGACCGACGCAACTCGAAATTGTCCAGACCTGATGTCTGCTTTTCTCCCCCGGGGGCGCGGACAGTAATCACGCCCGTTCGGCCTAAAATTCCTTCGCGACTAGGAATTCCCAAAGCTGGAGATCTCGCAGTCAGCCGAACGCAGAGGCAATTGACCCGTCGCGCCACCGTTTGCAAACAGCTATTTCCCCAACGCTGTGGTCGCGCCGCTTGTTCTTATCGACATTGCAAACTGAACCTAAATCTCGGGAGGATAAATATTCTATGCGCCCCGCCGTTTCCGACGCCGCGAGGTCCTCCATATCCTGGTTGCTGAGCGAAGCCGTATCAAGGAACTGGCCTTGCCAGATTTGTAGTCCTCTAGCGCCTTGACCAAATCGGCTTCCGACTTGCCTGCCAGCGCGGGATACGGCCGTATCGCTTGGCCCTAGTCGCCGTGGTACCCTGCGCATACCACTACGCTTGCAAAACCTCCGATTAATTGTTCGCAGGAGGTGCCCGAAGTTTCTCCATCGCCTGCTCGACTGAGAAAGAGCCCGGCCGCTGTCTGGGCGGAAACTGCTGGAAGCTCATCAGATGCTGGCCCACGATCGCCTGCGCCGGGACGAGCACAAAGGCATGCTCGACGAACCATCTTATGTAGTCGCCGGACTCGTGCTGCGCTCGCTCAAAGGGATCAGACCTCAGGTTGAACAGCATGGGCAACCGGAGTTGAATCATCGGCTGCTGCCAGACGCTGAATCCCTCGGCCTTTTGTTCCATGAACACGGCCTTCCACTGCTCGTAGCGAAGGCCGGCAAGGTTGCCGTCATCGGTCCAGTAGAAGAACTCCCGGCGCTTGTCCGGGCCCTTGCCGCTCAGCAGGTCGCGCTGGTCGTAACCGTCGAGGTGAACCTTGAAGTTCTTGCCCGCAGCATCATAGCCCTGCAGCAGCTTGTTCTTGACGTCGGGCTCGCCGGCCGCGGCGACCAGCGTGGTGGCCCAATCCTCCGCCGAGAAGATTTCGTTGATCTCGACGCGAGGAGGCACCAGTCCGGGCCAGCGCACCATCGCCGGGACGCGATAGCCGCCTTCCCAGTTGGTGTTCTTTTCGCCGCGGAACGGCGTGGTGCCGCCGTCCGGCCAGGAGAATGTCTCGGCGCCATTGTCGGTGGTGTAGATCACGATGGTGTTGTTGGCGATGCCGAGATCGTCGAGCTTCTTCAGCATCTGTCCAACCTGGCCGTCATGCTCCACCATGCCGTCCGGATAGATGCCAAGCCCGGTCCTGCCCTGGGATTCGATCTTGAGCCGGGTCCAGATGTGCATGCGGCTCGGATTGAACCAGACGAAGAACGGTTTCTTGTCGCGGTTGGCGCGGTCGATGAAATCCGTCGATGCCTTGAGGAATTCCTCGTCAATCGTTTCCATGCGCTTCTTGGTGAGCGGACCGGTGTCTTCGCACTTTTGTTTGCCCCAGGTGCCGAAGCGGGGGTCATCGCCGGGCGTATCGGTCGCGGTAGCGACACACTTCATGACACCGCGCGGACCGAACTGCGCCCGGAAAGATGGATTTTTCGGATAGTCGGGATTCTCCGGCTCGTCCTCGGCATTGAGGTGGTAGAGATTGCCGAAGAATTCGTCGAAGCCGTGCACGGTCGGCAGAAACTCGTTGCGGTCACCGAGATGGTTCTTGCCGAATTGCCCGGTCGCATAGCCCTGCGGCTTGAGCAGGTCGGCGATGGTGGGGTCTTTTTCCGACAACCCCTCCTTCGCACCCGGCAGGCCCACTTTCAGCAGTCCGGTCCGCAATGGACTTTGCCCGGTGATGAAGGCGGCACGGCCCGCGGTGCAGGATTGCTGTCCATAATAGTCGGTGAAGATCGCTCCCTCATTGGCGATACGGTCGATGTTGGGCGTGCGGTAGCCCATCATGCCGCGATTGTAGGCGCTGATGTTCCAGTAGCCGATGTCGTCAGCCATAATGACGAGAATGTTTGGCTTTTGTGGCTGCTGCGCTACGGCTGGCGCGCTTGCGGTAAATGCGGCCGCAGTCAAAGCGAGCACCCCCGACCAGATCTTTTCAATGCTCATTCTATGCTCCTGATGCTGGTCCCGTCTGAAAAATGTTGGCGACGGCCAGGACGGCCGCTCCAGTCATAATGTCGTAAGGTCCTACGCGGCTTCAGTCATGGTCACCTCAGAAGCGAGACTTGAGACTGTCCAGCCCAACCTTGAACAGCGTCGAGACCAAGGGTCCCGATGTCGGCGTCGGCCAACGCCGAGACCGGCATCACGCAGCTTCGCAGCGCCTCACCGCAATAGTGAACCGTACATTCGCCTCATTGCGCCAGCCCCAACCGAAGCGCATACCTGCAAGTCAAGCTGGTCACGCAATGCGTACAGCAGGGGCATGTTGGGGTCATCGACCTTCCAGGCGACGGCCTTGCCATTGACAGTCAATTTTTTGGTGGTGGCCATGACCCCGTTTAACCCCTTGTTGTCCCCAGAAACGTCTGAGAGTCAGGAGGCGATTGCTGACAAAGTTTGGTGGAATGTTGCAGCTCTCGCTATGCAATTTCGGCATCCCTGACGTTGGTTGCCTCTTTCTTTGACGAATGCCGAAGCATCGCGGATATCCTGCCAGTGGCGCTCTGACAATGCCGCATGGTGCATTTCCATGGCAACTCTTCAGCCGCGCCGTGTCAGCGTAATCAGCCTGGAGAGCCGCGAGGCAGCTGACACCAAGGCAAAGGTGATTGGCGACGCGATACGGGCAAGCAGGCGCTGCCGGAACACATCGCTACTGTGAAATCTGGAGGCTTTAACATGAAGATGATCAGGAGCCCTATCCCCGGCTTGGCGGCGGGGCTGGTCGCCGTCAGCGGAGTTCAGTCCGCGGACCTTCCTGTCAAAGCCAAAGCGGTCGAGTATGTGAGGATTTGCTCGCTGTATGATGGGGTTTCTACTACATCCCCGGCGCCGACGCCGCGGCCAATTCGGCCAAGAACCGGCTCAGGCGAGGGGTTCCCGTTTCCAAAAACTTCCCCCTACCGCGCCGTATTTGCATAGCCAGCAAAAAAGACTCATCACATCATGGTGTCCCGCTGTCTTGGCAGCGAACACCCGTTGCGTGATGGACGCCGTCCACGAAGCACCGCTTCGCCATCACGGAGGAACGCCATGGAAGCATTGTTGGGTTTTTCCATCGACTTTTGGGACTACGTGACCTTCCTGTCGCTTTTTTTTCTTGCCGCCGCCGGACTCGGATTTGTTGTGTTCATGCTTGGCCTTCCCGGAAGAATCGCCATCGCCCGCAACCATCCCGAAGCCGAGGCGGTCTATCTGATGGGCTGGGTCGGCTTCATGGCGGTCGTGCCGTGGGTTCAAGCGCTGGCCTGGGCTTTCAGGCCGACCACGGTAATCGACGTCCGCTACCTGCCAGAGGAGAGGAGGATCGAAACCGAGGCGATGATCGCAAAGATGACCGGCAAGTCCCCGTCGGCCATCACGGAACCGGAAACCCGCAAGGAGAGCCCGCGCCATGATGGTTGCTCTTCTCGTTCTTGCATTTGCGTCACTCGTGTTTTGGCTTGTTTTTTTTCGATTCAAGCTCATCAGGCTTACGCCCGGCTGGGGAGTTATTTTCGGCTTCTTTGTTGTCCATTTGATGCTTGTGTTCGTGATCGGCCTCCGATTCGTTACGCCGAATTCCGCCAATGCAACTGTCGTTCAACGAACGATCCAGCTTGTTCCGCGCCTGCCGGAGCCGACGCTTGTTGAGGCGGTGCTTGTCGAGGAAGATGTCCCGGTCAAAAAGGGCCAGCCTCTGTTTCAATTCGACCGCCGTCCCTACCAATACAAGGTCGACCAGATCGCCGCGCAGCTCGCCGCCGCCAAGCAAAACGTCAACGTGCTGAAGGCGGATGTCGACGCGGCGACCCAGAATGCGAAGAAGGCCAAGGTCGAGCTTGAGTTACCAGCAATATCAAAAGCGGATATTCGACAAGCTGGCGCAGGAGCAAGCCGTACGCGAGGAGGACGTGGAGCAGTGGCTGACCCGGGTGAATGCGGCGGAAGCGACCAACAATGCGGCACTGGCTCAACTCGAACGCGCCACGTCTGCAATACAAATCCGAAATCGATGGCGTCAACACCACGGTTGCCAATATGGAGGCGCAACTTCAGCTGGCGCGCTACTATCTGGATAATACCACGCTGACGGCGCCGGAGGACGGTCATATCATCAACCTTCAGGTCCGCCCCGGAATGGTGGCCGGCATCATATCGCGTCGGCGGCATCGCCGCCTTTATTGCGGATGCAGACCGCTATCTGCTCGCAACATATTTCCAGGAAAACCTCAAATATGTGAAGCCGGGCCAGCCGGTCGAAGTTGCACTCGACCTCTATCCCGGCCAGATCTTCCGTGGGACAGTGGACAGCATCTGGCGCGGCAACGGCATCGGACAGTATTTGCCGAGCGACGACATTCCGAAATTCCAGCAGCCGCCGCCAAATGTTCCCCAGGGGCAATACGCCGTGAAGATACGACTTGACCACCCTGATCAATCCAAATTCCCAATAGGCGCGCAGGGTTTGGCAGCGATCTATACATCCGGAGAGCATGGCGCATGGGCCGTACTTCGAAAGATCTCGATCCGCGCTCATTCCTGGTTCAACTGGCTCTACCCGCTCAATATCTAGGGAGATACTTCACGTGATCCGGTTCGTCACGAGAGCCTGTGCTTTCCTTCCTCGTGTCGATCAGGAAGCGCCTCTTCGAGTGCAGTATCTCGTCGCATGGAAATAACCACAGGTTCCGGAGATGTTCGGATGTTGGCATCGTCGATTGGATGGATACTCGTTGCTTCCGGAATCCCGACAGCTGCAGCCGGGCTTGCAGCACTCCTTTTTCCGAAGAACGGTTCTCGGGCTGGTATTCGGATCGACCGATACCAGCCCTCTCACGATGTTCTTTACGCGCCATTGGGGGGCCTTGCTGTTCGTTGTTTGCTCTCTGACAGTCTACGCCGCGTTTTTTCCTGACACCCGCGGCCCAATCCTGACCGCTGCAGCTATCGAGAAGCTGGCCATTTTCATACTGACATTCTTCGGCAAGCTGCCCCGTACGCCCGCAATGACGGCCATCGCCGTAACGGATGGCCTCCTCGCCGTTCTCTTCACCTTTTATCTGGTGGGGCGGTAGACATCACGTTCGACTTCCCGCAACAGGTCCGATTGCGGATGAACGAACATCCGGTCCACTGAAAGCACGGCAAGCTCGGTGAAGGAGATGTGTGATGATCAAGACATTCAGCCTAAGTCTCTCGCTTTGCACGTTCCTGGCGTTACCCGCTCTTGCAGCAGTTCCGTTCCAATGCCCTTCGTTTTCCGCCGCCAATGATCCGGCGAAACTCGAGCAGATCAGGGGTCTGCTTCCCAAGGCAGATACAATGACGAATGACGAACAGCTCAGCACCGCGATCGCGTCTCTTAGACGCGACGGCATGTCAAAGAGCTTGATTATTGACCATCTCGTGGGCGCTTACTGCCCGATGGTAGTCCGGGAAGCAGCACTGGACGATGCCGAGAAAGCCGCCCGCGTTCGGCGCTTCACCGGCCAGGTTACGAGATTGGTCTACAGCCTCGAAAGCGGTTTGGATATCATCGTCAATGTTCCGCTGACACCTGATATCGTCGACGCCGTCAATAGCACGGCAAAAAAGCAGGGCTTGTCAGGTCCTGCCTGGATCGCCATGACCATCGACAACGCACTCCAGCAGCAGGGGGCTGCGCAGCGTCGATAAATCGCTCGTCGCTTGCAAGGCGTCCGAGATTGGTCATCCGGCAAGCGGCACTTGATTTCTTGGACGTCCATCCCATAGCGGTTGCCGCTGCCTTCGGCAGAGTTTGATCTTGATTGCGTCACATCTTGATCGCCTGGCCGTATTTCCCCAAAGGCCAACATGACGTCGGCGACGACTTGTGTTGATTTTACCACGGCTCGAAACCCGACCCGAAACCAAGGCTCTTGGGATGACCGTCGTCGCTGTGGACTGAACGCCTTGCTAGAACGCCGGCCAGGCCGGCAATGGGAACCAACCACGACCTTGCACGGCAGGCAGAGGCGCTGGCTCTCGCCAATCTTGACCAGCCTCTTAATATCACCGCTCTGTGCCATTTGCTTCGAGTAAGCGAGCGAACGCTCCGTAAGGCGTTCAGGATCACCTACGGCCTGTCGCCGTGCCGCCATCTGCGAATGTTGCGGCTGCTCCGGGCAAGACAAGCGCTTATGTCGTCGTCATCCTGCCAAGTCTCCACCGTCACCGAGATCGCGACGCGTTTCGGGTTTGCCGAGCTCGGTCGTTTCTCGGTGGAATACCGCAAGGTATTTGGTGAAAGTCCGTCCGCTACGCTCCGTCTCGCACTCGAGCATGCTCGGCACTGAGGGAGCGCGCCGATCCTGCTGGACAGAACTAACCGAGGCCCCTCTGCAGCAACGATCAGGGTGGACGGTTACCTTCGGTCCGCCAGGCTATTGTTTCTGTTTTACCCAGACACCCATCTGCAAGCAGGTTCGCAGGGACACATAGCTTGGCGTGCCGCCAATACTTTCCTGGGAAATGCAGCTCGATTTGCTTGACGGAGCGTAGCTCGGCCACTCGTTTCCAAGCAGCCGTTTCGCCCTGTTTTCATCCATTGTGCAACTCTTTAGCGACTGGGCATTGCTCAGTCCCGCGGTCGCAGCAAGGTCAAGTTTGCAGCTACGGTCAATGTCGAAAGACGGCAGCTTGTCGGCGACCATAACGACGAGTTGCGAACTCAGGGCGATCATCGAGATTGAAAGGGGCATTGTCGCTGGTCCCGCTCAAAGAGATACCATCAATGGTTCGTGCAAAAAATCCGACCGAGGGCCCTCGTCACTGAGCAGCCATGGATTCGACTTTCTTGATGGCGTCAGCGCAGCCGGCGGAGGCCGTCGACTTGTTCGACAGGAGGCAGGCTGCGATTCGACCCTGACCCGGCGCTGTCTTTCCGCAGACGCCGGTAATCTCGGCTTTGCACGCGATCACTGCGTCCTTTAACGCGTCCGCAGCTGTTTGAACGCCTGTCGCCGCCTCTCCCAGTTCGAACGTGCACTTCACGCTGATCTTGTCCTCGTGAGCTTGCATGCAGTAGATCATGCGCCCTTCCCCGGGTGTCACCGTTTTGCAGTACTTCTTGATATCGTCAGCGCATGCGCTCTCGAGCTTGGCAACCCTGGCCGTCAACTTCTCGAGAATCGTCTTGCCCAGGTCCGCTTGCGCGGAAACAGAGCCCGCACACAAAACGGACAGCAAGGGCAACCAGCCAAGTTTCGTCAGCAATTTCATTGTGATCTTCATCGAACGTCCTCTTATGATTGGCTCCGGACCGAGCAACTCGCCGAAGCCGCAGGGTCACGATGGAGGCTGAGGGATGTTTCTCGCATGATCCTCATTGAGCCAAGGAAAGCGTGAGGCTTGAAACTCCAAGAGACAGGTTGATTCCGACCGAGCCCTCGACAGAAAGCGGTTGCAAGGCAATCGATCGCCCAGTGCCGCCGAACAGCAGGTTGGCACCGACACCGACACCAACGCCAATCGCGCCACTCGCTCCCACATAGGTGCCGGCAAGCGCTCCGCGCCTAGGACCGGCGGTAGGTGCAAATACGCCCCACGCCATGACCCCGCCTGCCGTAATCCCGACATCGAGGCCGATTGTGCCCATAACACCGAGATATGCCTCAGGCGAATTGGAACCGTTAGGAATGAATTGGCAGGCCATCCGCTGCCGGGATCCAAAAAGCAAGCCGATCGAGGGCGCCATCTTGCAAGTCAGCGTGCCGACACTGGTTCCGGGCGGTTGCTGGGCGGCTGCGGGGGAGATGAACACAGTTGCGAGCGCAACAAGCCCCGGCGCAATGAGACGTTTGAGCATACCGAAACTTCCCGTTTTCTGAGATTTATTCGCTGGCAGCCCAACTATACGATCGGGAATAGAGGCGGCTATGCAAATTCGGCAACGTCAGAACTTATTGCCGATGCGCGCCGCAACCCCAGTCTTGAAGTCCACTGCGCCATCTGGAATCCCGCGTGTTCGTCAGACGACAAATGAGCGTTCATTTGAATCCGCTCATAAGCCTTTCCTGCTTGAGCAGTACACCTATCGCTTCAATGATTCGAACTTGGGGATTTGCTTTGCAGTAAACAATCACCTCGTGTTCAAGCTCTTTGGAGCGGGCTATATTGAAGTAGTGCTTCTTTGCGAGCCCGTTGTACCAACCGCTATACCAGGTCGTGAGCCGGTCGGCGTCTCCCTGCCAGGTGCCCGCAAGTGCCGCGCACGTCAGTGCCTGCACGTCGATATAGCCGTTGGCATCTGCGTATGCAGTAAGATCCGTTTGTGCTTGTACCTGCGTGCTCGCTGCCGCGAGCATTATGGTTGCGATAGCCAACGCTTTCCGCATCTCGTTACTCCTGGGCACGGTTCGTGCGACGTTGTGAAACCCGGTCACGGTGATTGTGACAGGACCGTCAAGCAGCGCTATGCACTTTCGGTACGTCGTTCGCTGAGCCACGAATTAGGAACGATCGTGGTGGGAAGTCTGGGAGCCTGGTTGGCGACCGTCTGAGGCCCGAAAGCGGCCATTTTTCGCTGGGCTGCTCCGTTGGTCGGATTTTGCATAGCGCCAACGCTCATGGAGGGCAAATCTACAGCCGATACTCCGCAACAATTGCGAGTAAGCCAGCAATCCTGCCGGCATATCGCCGCCTGGGTCGGATGATGGAGGGAGCACATGACGCGCTTGGTGTTTGGGCTTCTTCGGCCCTACCGAGGCTGGCTCGCAATCGTCTTCATCGCGATGCTGATCGAGATTGTCGACAAGTCTCGCGGCACCATGGCCACTAAAGCTTGTTCTCGATGATGCGCTCGGAAAGCACCACCTGCCTCATTGGCTGGAGTGGGCACACGACTATGGCTTTGGCCGTCACACGCTCGGTGTCGCGCTGTTCGCCGGCGTCGCCACCCTGGTTATCGCGGTTATCGGAGCGGTCGCGACCTATATCGACAATTACTACACGACAAGTGTCGGGCAATGGGTCGCCAACGATCTCCGGATTCGCATTTACGAGCATCTCCACCGCCTTTCGCTGCGGTTCTACGATACGGCAAAGACCGGAGCGCTGATGTCAACCATCACCAGCGATGTTGCGACAATCCAGAGCTTTGCGTCGTCGTCGACGCTGAGCATTCTCGTCGATATCATCACAATAGTCTTCATGATCGGGTTGATGTTCTGGCTCGATTGGGACTTCACCCTGATCGCCCTGGCTATCACGCCATTCCTGCTCATGGCAGTGATGCATTTCAAGAAGGCTGTGAAGGAGGTCACCCGTATCGTTCGGGCCAGGCAGAGCGAAGTCGTCGCCGTCGTTCAGGAGGGCCTGGGATCGGTGCGAGCCGTGAAAGCATTCGGGCGCCAGGACCTGGAGATCGCCCATCTTGAAGCTGCCAGCCACGCCACAGTCGAGGCCGCTCTCAAAGCCCGGCAAGTCAAGTCGTTGCTCTCACCCATGGTTAGTATCGTGGTCGCCATCTGCACGGCAATTGTGCTGTGGAAGGGAACGTCTCTGATTGTTGCAGGGACGATGACCGCCGGCGCTCTCACGGTCTACCTCGCCTACCTTGCAAAATTCTTTAAGCCGGTAAAGGATCTCGCAAGCATGACCAGCGCGATCGCACAGACCACGGTCGCACTCGAGCGCATCCAGAAAATCCTGTCGGCCGACGAGATCATTCGCGAGCACCCGGAGGCGGCCAATCCTGGCCGAGTCAAGGGCGCCATTTCATTCGAGAACATCGCCTTTGGCTACGATGATGAGACACAGGTGCTCCGGGATGTCTCGTTCAAGATCGAGGCCGGCCAGGTTGTAGGCATTGTCGGACCAACCGGTTCAGGCAAATCAACCGTGCTTAGCCTTGTTCCGCGCTTTTACGATCCCAGCGGCGGGCGAATTCTTATCGATGGAGTCGATGCAACAACGTTCAAGTTGGATGCGCTCCGGGCCCAGGTTGGCTTCGTGCTGCAGGAAACCGTCCTGTTCCGCGGCACCATCAAGGAAAACATCGCTTATGGACGGACCGGCGCAACTGACGCGGAAATCATCGCCGCCGCGAAGGTTGCGAATGCCGACGAATTTATCAGCCGCATGCCGCACGGTTACGACACGGTTGTCGGAGAACGCGGCGACACGCTTTCCGGTGGCCAGCGCCAACGCATCGGCATTGCGCGCGCCGTCATTCGCAATAGCCCGATCATGATTCTGGATGAACCTACGGCGGCACTCGACACCGAATCGGAGCATCTTGTAATTGATGCCCTGCGCGAATTAATGAAGGGCCGCACGGTCATCATGATCGCACACCGTCTGAGCACCATCAGCGAGGCGGACAAGATCGTCGTCCTCAAGGACGGTGTCGTGGCCGAGGAAGGCTCGCACAGCGAGCTACTCTCCCGCCAAGGCGTGTATGCCGAGCTTCATCGCATTCAGTACGAAACAGCTGGCGTTTCGCCTGCCCACGCGGCTTAGCGCCACGCTTGTTTACCAATTAAGGAGCGAAAACAATGTCGCATACCCTTATCGTTCTTCCGGACGATACGATCGACGCAATCCTGGAGCCGATCAATTCAGCAAAGCGCTCGTTGAACATCAGGATGTTTCTGTTTACCGAACCGACACTGCTCCACGCGGTGGTCGCGGCCCATAAGCGTGGGGTCAATGTTCGCGTGATGCTCAATCCGGCGCGACGCAATGGCAAGAGCGAGAATGAAAAGGCACGAAAAGCCCTTCTCGCCGCCGGGGTCAAAGTGCGCGACAGCAACGCTGCCTTTGCTCTCACCCATCAAAAGTCGATGGTTATCGACGATAAGATAGGCTTTGTAGAGTCTCTCAACTGGGAACCTCGTGATCTGACCGAAACACGCGACTATGCCGTCACAACGACGAAGAAGAGCGAAGTGAAGGAAATGGTCAGGTGCTTCGACGCCGATTGGGCTCGCAAGCCGTTCAAACCCGACCCGAAATCGCATCTGATTTGGTGTCCCAACAACGGGCGCGAACGGATCGCAAACGTAATCGACGGGGCGAAAAAGTCGCTTTGGCTTCAGAACGAGCGCTATCAGGACACGGTCATCATCGAAAGGATCGTTCGCGCAGTCAACCGCGGCGTTCGGGTCAGGATCATGGCGAGGCCGGCGCACAAGCTTTCAGGGAAAAAACTCGCCGAGGGTTTCGGCGGGTTGCGAATTCTCCACGATGTCGGCGCCAAGGTTCATTTGCTGAAGGGCCTGAAGCTGCACGGCAAAATTGTGATCGCGGACGGCAAGCAGGCGATCGTCGGCTCGATCAACCTCAGTCCTGGCAGTTTTGATTCAAGACGCGAGCTCGCAATCACAACCAAATCGAAGCGCGTGTTGAAGCGTCTCGTTCAGGTATCGCGCCGCGACTGGAAGCATTCCCGAAGAATCGACCTGTCCGATGAAGGCATATTAGCGGATTTGGAAAAGCACGGCAGCAAGGGTGCGGACGTACTTGTCCTTCGCCACAGTCACAATTAGGGCGGTAGAGCTTGAGCGACGAAGACTGAACGTACCCCATACCCGCGTGCTCCACGGTCAGCGGTTGGTCAGTCGTTGGCGGAGCGGCGAAGTATTCGTTTTCGGCAGGTCTCGTTCGATACTGGCAGCTCCAAGCGCGTCGAAACTGCATAGCGCATTGTCAGTACCTCGACTTATTTTCTCGTCGTGACAGGATTAGGGAGTTCCACATGTCCATGACATACCGAACTGGCTGCATCATTAGTGCCATTTTGCTCCTTGGGATCGGACCGGCAATGGCTCAAACCGCACCTTCAGTATCGCAGCATGTCCAGCTGCAGAAGACGATCGGCGAGTCCAAACCGGAAATCGTGCCGTCCTTGATCGTGATGAACGCTCGTGGCGCCACCTTGCAGGGTGGGAAACTGACACTTACGGGTGTGGCCCCCAACTCGATCGTCTTCGCGGACCGGCCCGTGCGGGCGGCAGGGCATTCGCTCACGACCGACTTGCTGCAGGAATGGTCACCTGGCAACGATAAGGAAGGGAGCTTTACCAAGGATCCGCCCAACGCCACGGTTTCGGTGCTCGGTGCGGACGGATCAAAAATCCGAGATGCCGTGGTGGTGTTGAAGACAGCGAAACTCGAAGGCGACCGCCTGACCTTTGACGTCGATGTGCTCGAAGGCGAACTGGCCGGCGGCGACGGGCCGGCAGCACTCTTTATCGACCGATTTGCGTTCGGCGGCTTCCATGCCGGCGTTGGCGGCTTCCACGGTGGCGTCGGGGGCTTCCGCGGCGGCTATGCGCATGTCGGGGCTGTCGGCGGTGTGGGCGGCGTCGGCGTTTGGCATCGTCCCTATGTTGCTCGCGGCGCTTTTTATCGCGGGGCCGGGTATGGAGCCGCGGTTGGTGCCGCCGCGGTCGGTGGGGCCGCCCTGGGTGCGGCAGCAGCAAGCGCCTATCCCTACTATGGCGCCACTTGTGGGTATTACCCCTACCCGCCCTGCTACTAGACTTGATGCCGGCTCTATGGACTACGGCTCGATAGAGCTGGCGAATTGCAGTACACGCGGAAGCCCGTCGATAAAGGATACGACCCATGTCGAACTACGATCCAAATGCAGCTGCGTCCAACTTCTCCGCAAACGCCGCCACGGCGATAGACGTCGGCCTTCGCGCTTTCATGCTGCGCGTTTACAACTACATGGCGGCCGGCGTTGGCCTGACCGGCGTTGCCGCGTTTTTGACCTACCAGCTCACCGGCCCCGAACTGCTTCAAAGCCCGCTGATGTGGGTGTTGATGCTGGCACCGCTAGCGCTCGTGTTCTTTATCAGTGCCCGAATCAACACGTTGTCGGTGCAAGCCGCGCGCGGATTGTTCTTCCTCTATGCGGCCCTTGTTGGCATTTCCTTGTCGACAATCTTCCACAGCTACACGGAGTCGTCGATCACGCGCGTATTCTTTGTTTCGGCGGCGGCCTTCGGCGCGCTTAGCATCTGGGGTTATACGCACCCAGCGAAACCTGTCGGGATTCGGGACGTTCCTTTTCATGGGCCTGATCGGCGTCATTATCGCAAGCCTGGTCAATATATTTCTGAAATCGAGCGGGCTGGATTGGATGATTTCCGTCATCGGCGTCGGCGTCTTTGCGGGCCTCACGGCTTACGATACCCAGCGGATTAAAGAGATGTACGACGGAGGCGATGACGTCACTTCGGCCGGCCGCAAAGCCGTGATGGGCGCGCTTTCGCTCTACCTCAACTTCATCAACCTGTTCATGATGATGTTGCGCCTGATGGGCGGCCGTCGCTAAGTGGAATTTGGTGGCATCGGAAGCGTCGTGAGACTGCAGGCCGCGATCAAGTACGTCTCGGGTCACTAGCTGAAGTTGCCGCTTTAACCGGATCCCGGTCTATCCCCGAAAGCAGACATCGGGCGGCAAGAGCGGCACGTCCGCCAAGTGCCAGGGGCGAACGTTCGCCATCGGCGCTTTTGACCTATGGGCGATTACGCGCTTCGTCCAATTCTAGTTGAACCTGGTCTCAAGAACGGGTCGTTAGACAAGTCCGCAGAGCTAGTATCAGCGTAGTCCCCGAGACGGTGGAGCATCAGCAATAATGATGAACCTATTGATTTCGTTGCTTGTGTTCGCGCTGATATTTGGCGGCGCTCTGGCTGGGATGGCCGTTCGGCCGTTGTTGTCGGAACACCACTCGCACTCAGACTCCAGGGACGTCGTAAAGCTGACCGCAGGGCTGATTGGCACACTGACCGCACTCGTACTCGGTCTGTTGATCGCATCCGCAAAAACTACGTTCGACCAGAAAACTAACCAGGTCAAGCAGATGACCGCAACGGTCATCCTTCTGGACGATTTGCTTACGCAATACGGACCGGAAGCGATCTCTCTCCGAAAGCTCTTGCGGCAGAGCATACCACCGATAGCTGATCGCATTTGGCATGAGCAAGCGAGCCCAACGGGGAAACCCGCTCGCTTCGAGTCCAGCGTGGAGGCGTGGGCATTCTATAGTGAACTCGAACGGCTATCGCCGAACAACGATACGCAACGTTCCCTGCGGTCTCGTGCCATTGCGGCTTTCACGGAAGGCGCGCAGATGCGACTGCAGTTGTTTACGCAGGCCGGCAGTTCAATTCCGACACCTTTTCTGGTAATTGTGGTATTTTGGTTGAGCGCGATCTTTGTGAGCGCCACGCTGTTTGCGCGGACAAACCTGATCGTCACGATCTCCCTGTTTGTGTGCGCGCTGTCGTTTTCCAGCGCGATCTTCCTGGTCCTGGAGCTGGATGATCCCTTCACAGGACTTCATGGGGATTTCAAGCTCGATACTGCGGAATGCACTCTTGCCGCTGAGCTCGTAAGCTTTGAAGACATTTGGATCGCCCCGTCGAAGACGGAGCTCAGATGTTGCAAAGCCCGCATGTCCGTTTCGGGTCCCAAAACGGGCTACTCATGGCAGTTCTGTAGTAGCAGCCGCATTACCCATGGCAAGAAGGGCATCCTGTCAACAGCATGAAGAGCTTCGGCATTTTCTCGCGTGACGGAATTTTTGATCCAAAAGGATATTGATGAAGTCGCCTAGCGATCTTGCAGATCGGATGAAGAGCCGCTCGAACGTCAACAGCATCATGCGTGAAACATTGAGAATGCCAACGCCTGAAGCCCGCCGGAATTCTTGATGAATACGGCGACGATAACCTTGTCGAGACTTCATTTCGCTATTTCGTGTAGCCGAAGGAAAATTGCGAAGCCGTTTCAGCTTCGAGGATCGCAGCCTCTACGAGCTGGCCCGCCGGAATCTCATCCTTCGCAGATTCCTTGGCCGATACCGCGGGCCGGTCGAACTTGCGGGCCCGATTGCGAACGAGGAGCAAGCGAAGCGGATCAAAGCCCAGCATTTTCTTCGGGCGTTTCACGCCGTGGTGACGTTTGCCGTAATGCTCACCGGCCGTCCTGTCCGATGCATGATTGATGATCACGGCGATTTCGGCGCACGTAAATTTGCTCGCCTTCAGGCACGCGATCGCGAAATGCCGAAACGTATAGCTGCAGACCCTTGCAATCTCGCAGTTCTTGCTCGCCGTAGCCAGCCGACCATTGATAACGGCCAGCAGTTTCTTTTGTCCTTCGTAATGAGCTTCCCACTTTCTGGCGTCAGCAATCCAGCGATCGATTTCAGATGCCAGGGAGGCATTCTTGATCAGGCGCGCCCTTTCGAGATAGGCACCGATGTCGACTTCGCAGGTGTCCGTCAGGCCGCGATTGTTGGTGTGTTTTGCGGCCGCGGAGCGAATAAGATTGCCTTCGCGATGCAAATTAATAATTTCGCCGGGCCGCCAGCCAAGACGCGAGGCAATGATGATATAGCCAGCGATCCACAGCGAAAATTCGTCATTGCGTGAACGAAAATACCCGACGAGTTCACGCAATTCCTGTACCGGCAACGATTTACGGCGCTTCTTCCTTTTCTTTCCCGCTGCCCTCTTTTTCTTGGCCGCGACTTTCTTTTGATGAGCGACCTCTTTCGCTTTTGCCGTCTTCATTTTCTTGATCGACGCCGGCCGGTCCTTTTTCAGGCGCTGCAGAAGCTGGCCTTCCCTGCTGTCCGGGTCGAAGGTGTCATACTCCAGGAGGCCCTCGAGCTCCTGCTCGAGCGCCAGAGCGTAGAACTTTGATGCTGCTCTCGGCCCATCGGCCGTGTGAGGCAAGGAACCAGTCGGCGGTGTTGACGATCGGGAGCTTCCGCTGATCGGCATCGGGATGTTCGCTTTGAAACTGCGCGATGAGCCGCAGGGCTTCACGGCTATAGAGAGCGATCGTTTTCGAGCTTCGCTGGATGTCCGAAAGCATGGTGCTGTCCTCGTACCTTTCCTGGCGTTAGTCGACGCGACCACTAACGCCTGCTTCGGCAAGAGACAAACACCCCCGCACACAATCGTCTCTTGAAACGACAAGCCTTGGTGCAGACATCTAGGTCACGGGCGATTGGACCCGGATCATCTAACGAAAGGAGAAGTAGATGCCCCCCATCCTGGGCTATGCAGCGTCTGTCGAGGCCGCCAGGCAGGCGCTCAAGGCGGCGCAAAGCGCGCTTTCCCGCGACGTGGGACAGGCCATCACGCAAACCGAATGGCCATTTCTGCGGGATCGCCACGACGTGGCGGCACTGGTCGACTACATCACCAGGGCCGCCGATGATACCGACTTCGTTAGCAAGCTGCATGCTGCTGCCGACAAGGCAAGGCTCGCGCAGCCTCAGCGTGGCAGGCCGCCCAAAGCTGCAAACGGAGTGGGTCAGACCCACGAGAATGCAGACGGCAACGCGGTTGCCACGGCGACGATCTAGCGAAAGCTAAAATCCTGATCGCTCGCCAACTTGTTGCGGGCAATCTCGCGCAGATGTACCGTTGATACATTCCCTTGTGCGCAACAGCGATCGGGCAAGACGAGAAATTTCAGGGATTTACCGGGAATGTGGTAGCGGGGGAGGGACTCGAACCCCCGACCCCAGGATTATGATTCCCGTGCTCTAACCAGCTGAGCTACCCCGCCACGCGCGTTCGGCGGCGGCCGAACGGGCCGCATCTCATGCGAACGCGCGGCATATAAAGAGTGGGTCGCCGCACTGTCAAGCAAACCCGGCTCATCGGCCAACTAACTGCTTTTGCGGCCTATTTCGGGCGGATCGACGGGTCGCCGCCGGGGCTGCCGGGCGGCGGGATCACCGGGGTCTTGCCGGCGTCCGGGGTGGGCGCGCGCATTTCGGGATCGACGCCGGCGGGCGGGCACAGCACGCCGTCGGATTGCGCGAGCCTGTCGCCGAGCGGCTCGCGGTTCTGACCGGTGGTCTGCCCGTCGGGCACGGCGCCGGGCCGCTTCTCCATCGGCGCGCAGTTCGCAGGGCGGTTCGGCGCCGGCGGCGCGGTTTGCTGCGCCGGCGTTGCCGGTGACGGCGGCGCCTGGCCTGCCGCGGAACCGGCGGAGGCCATCAACACGGAAACGATGAGAAGTGCGTGGTTCTTCGTCATGGGCGTAAAACGGCCGAGCGCGGCCGATGTTCCCGCGGGAAAGATTACGCCTTGCGATACCGGATCAGCGAAAAGTGCCCCATCGGCGGCATCGGGCGGCGTTCGGCGAGCGTGACGCCGCCATGCTTCGCGGCCCAGTTCACCAGCCGCGCCCACGGGAATTCCGGACGCCAGCCGAGCCGGCGCGCCAAGGGCGCGAAGGCGAGCTCGAAGGCGCGGCGCGGGCCACTCTCGGCGCCGATGTGGTTGACCAGGATCATCTCGCCGCCGGGTTTCAGCACGCGGACAAAGTCATCAAGTGTCGCTTCGGGATCCGGCACCGCTGTTATGACGTATTGCGCGACCACCGCGTCGAACGACGCGTCGGCAAACGCAAGATGCTTGGCGTCCATTACCGCGAGTGTCTCGACATTGCTCAGGCCCAGCGCGCGCACGCGCTGACTTGCCTTGCGCAACATACCTTCCGAAATGTCGACACCGCACAGCTTCGTGCTGCGCGCATAGTCCGACAGCGACAGGCCGGTGCCGACGCCGACGTCGAGCACGCGTCCGCCGATGCGGTCGGCCTCCGCGATGGTGGAGCGCCGGCCCTCGTCGAACACCTTTCCGAACACGAGATCGTAGACGGGCGCCCAGCGGTCATACGCCTTGGTGACGCCGGTTAGATTGATGTCCCCCATCCCCTGCCCTGATTTTATCTTACGCGCGCAACGTCTCTGCGAGCGACGCGGCCATCTCGTGCGGTGCCAGCTTCGCCGACGCACTCTTGATAAAGCCGCCGCCGAGCACGCGCGCCTGCCCCGATGCCGCAGCATAGAACACGCAGGCCTGGCCGGGCGAGACGCCCTCCTCGCCCGCGACGAGTTCGACTTCGTAGCCGTCCGCACCCTTGCGCAGCCACGCCGGCTGCGGCGGGCGCGTCGAGCGCACGCGCACGAACATCTCGATGCCGTCGCCGATCGCGCTCTCGAGCGCACCGTCGCCGATCCAGTTGACGTCGCGCAGCACGATACGGTCCATGCGCAGCGCCTCGCGCGGGCCGACCACGACGCGGCGGCTCTCCGCATCCAGCCGCACCACGAACAGCGGCGCACCCGCGGCGATGCCGAGGCCCTTGCGCTGGCCGACGGTGAAATTGGCGATGCCAGGATGGCGGCCGAGCACGCGGCCGGAGAGATCGACGATGTCGCCGGGCTCCATCGCGTTCGGCCGCAGCTTGCCGATGATGTCGGTGTAGCGGCCGGTCGGCACGAAGCAGATGTCCTGGCTGTCCTGCTTGTCGGCAACTTCGAGGCCAAAGCGGCGCGCCAGTTCGCGCACCTCGGGCTTGCTCATGTCGCCGAGCGGAAAGCGCAGGTAATCGAGCTGCTCGGGCGTGGTGGCGAACAGGAAATAGCTCTGGTCGCGGTCGCTGTCGGCGGCGCAATGCAGCGCGCGCGAGCCATCCGCGAGACGGCGCGAGGCGACATAGTGGCCGGTCGCGAGTGCCGACGCGCCGAGATCGCGCGCGGTCTCCAGCAGGTCGCGGAACTTGACCGAGCGGTTGCACTCGATGCAGGGCACCGGCGTCTCGCCCAGCGCATAAGCGTCGGCGAAATTGTCGATCACCGACTCGCGAAACCGGCTTTCGTAATCCAGCACGTAATGCGGGATGCCGATCGAGGCGGCGACATTGCGCGCGTCATGGATGTCGCGGCCGGCGCAGCAGGCGCCCTTGCGGTGGGTCGCCGCGCCGTGGTCGTAGAGCTGCAAGGTGATGCCGACGACGTCGTAGCCCTGCGACTTCAACAGCGCAGCCGTCACCGACGAGTCGACGCCGCCGGACATGGCGACCACGACACGGGTGTCTTCAGGACGGCCGTTGAGGTCGAGACTGTTGCGCATGGCACCTGGCGGTCGATGCGGCCGCGCGTGGCGACCGGAATGGCGGCTCAAGCCCTTGGTGAGATAAGGCTTTGGCCCCGGGGATTTACGAAAATGCCGGAGGCTCCGGCAGGCACACTCCTAATATAGGCCGCATCGGCGTGAAGCAATCAGCGCCCCGGTGATTTGGACAGCCCCAGGCCTGCGGCAAATCTTGCCGCCGGGCAGAAAAGGCGTCGCTTTTCGGCTACTTAGAGTGGATACGCGGTTTTCTTAACTATCTGAAATATAACATGTTTCAGGTCTTTTCGGTGGCTGGCCCGGTCCTTGCTGACTGTGAGGCTAGTTCCATTCCGAGAGGCCGCCCGTGGTCAGCGTTACGTCCGACATCACCGCCAGCAGTTCCTTCCAGGCACCCGCGCCGCGGGGCAAGGCCGACCCGTCGCCGTCGAGCGACAGCTTTGCCGCCCTCGTCGACAGCAACGCGACGGCCGCTGCCAATAATAATGACCGCGCGCAGGATCGTGGCCAGGATGCCGCCTCCACGACTCCCGACCGGCGCGCTGCACCTTCCCGCCGCGACGATGCTGCGGCCACCGACAAGGCGCCTTCGCGCGACGTCAAGGCGGACCAGCCCGAGCGCAACAACGACACCGATGATCGCGACACGGCCGCCGCCGATCAGTCGGCTACCGACAAGCCCATCGAGACAGGCTCGCCCGCCGAGACAAAGTCTGCCGCCAAGGCCGACGAGTCCAAGGCAGACGAGTCCAAGCCGGCGGACAAGCCGTCGCCCGAGCAGACTGACGCAACCGACCCCGCCGACACCCAGGCTGCCGCGGATTCCGCTGCCATCAAGACCGCGGACGCGATCGCCACGGCGATTGTCGTTCCCGTGGCCGCAACCGGCGTGCAGGTATCAGCCACGCCATCGGCAACCGCGACGGCGAACAGCGACCCGCTGACGATTGCCGCCGCTGCCGTTGCCGCCACCACAGAGCTGACGGAGGTCGCGACGACACCAGCCACGACCAATGCGGCCGCGCCGACCGTGACGGCCGATGCAAAGACCAGTGCGCCAACGGCAACCGGCGAGACGACCGCCGCGACGGCGCAAGCCAAGCCAACCGGCGAGGCGGCGACCACGACGACCGGCATCGTGTTGACGGCTGCACCCGCACGCCCGGCAACGGCGAAGACGACGGCAGCCAAGGTTTCGACTGCTGGCAGCGACGCCAAAATCTCTTACGACGATGCGGACGCCTCGCCCGCCTCTTCCGATACGTCAGCCGCGAACACCGCCGCCGCGCCCATCGCTTCCGGCGCCGACCAGCCAGTGACGGCCAAGCCGAGCGTCAAGAACGGACAGGCCGAGCCGGCGAAAGCCGAATCAGCCGGCGCGCAGACCCCCTCGGCCACGGCAACTCATCTCAACGCAGCCAGCCTCGAGCCGGCCGCGAGCCAGTCCAACGCTCAGGCCAACGGCGTGCAGACCGTCGCGTTTCAGCCGCAACTGCAGGCGGCGACGCAGGCGCAGCCCACCTTCACCGTCACCGCGGCCTCGCCAACGGCCGCCGTACCGCTGTCAGGGCTTGCGATGGAGATCGCGTCCTCCGTCAACAACGGCAAGAGCCGCTTCGAAATTCGCCTGGACCCCGCCGAGCTCGGCCGCATCGATGTGCGCATCGACGTCGACCGCAACGGCCGGATGACCTCGCACCTCACCGTCGAGAAGCCGGAGACGCTGTCGATGCTGCGCCAGGACGCGCCGCAATTGCAGCGCGCACTGAACGACGCCGGGCTTTCCACCGGCGACAGCGACCTGCAATTCTCGCTGCGCGACCAGTCGTCGTCCGGGCAGCAGAACGGCAACCAGTCCAATCCCAACGCCCAGCGCCTGATCGTCACCGAAGAAGAAGCCGTGCCGGCTGTTGTCGCCGGCAACTACGGCCGCATGCTCGGCGCGAGCGGCGCGTTGGACATCAGGGTTTAAGGAGAGCGCAATGGCAGTCGAAGCAACCACGGCACCGCCGGTCACGGCGACCAACACCGCTACGAGCGCCAGCTCGAGCAGCAGCGTGTCGTCAGGCGCGACCCTCGCCAACAATTTCCAGACTTTCCTGACGCTGCTGACCACCCAGCTGCAGAACCAGAATCCGCTGGATCCGCTCGACACCAACCAGTTCACCCAGCAGCTCGTGCAATTCGCCGGCGTCGAGCAGCAGTTGAGGCAGAACGACCAGCTCGCCACGCTGGTCAACCTCGAGAAGACAGCGCAATCGACCGCGGCACTGTCCTATGTCGGCTACACCGCCGTGGTGGACGGCAGCAAGGCACCGTTCGACGGCACCAATGCGGCAGCCTGGACCCTGAAGGTGCCAAACGACACCAACGCAACCATCACCATCACCAATTCGACCGGCCAAACCGTCTTCTCCGGCTCCTATGCCTTGCAGAAGGGCAATCCGACCTTCACCTGGGACGGCAAGGGCAATGACGGCACGCAGTGGCCGGCCGGAAACTACACCCTGAACACCTCGGGCAAGGACTCCGCCGGCAACAACGTTGCGATCCCCAGCGAAGTCCAGGGCGTGGTCGATTCGGTCGATCTCACCGCCTCCCCGCCGCTGCTCTCGATCGGCGGCCAGAGCTACACCACCGACCAGATCAGGCGCGTGGTGCGTCCCGGCGCAACCTCCAGCTAAGCTTCTTAACGTTGCGTTAGAACTTCTTAACGCGAATTAACCAAATCAGCCCGCAAGCCGTTGATCCGGCAGGCGGGATTTTTGGCATTTGCAAGGAGATTCGTATTGGAGCCTTGGGCTTAGGCAAATTTTAAGTGGCCGGGCGTAGATTTACCAAAGTGAGTTCAGTGGTTGAGAGTTTGTGAGTACGCCATGACAGAACCCCATCGCCCGAGGGTCAAATACGTCATCGGGCCTGACGGCAGTCCGCTCACTATCGCGGATCTGCCCGCACCCGGCACCAAGCGGTGGGTCATTCGCCGCAAGGCGGAAGTCGTTGCTGCCGTTCGCGGCGGCCTGCTTTCCCTTGAAGAGGCCTGCAGCCGCTACACGCTGACGGTCGACGAATTCCTGTCCTGGCAGTTCTCGATCGACCAGCACGGTCTGGCCGGCTTGCGCACCACGCGCATCCAGCAGTACCGCCAGTAAAACTCTCCCATATCGGCATTTGATGAAAACCGGCTTCGTTTCGCGAAGCCGGTTTTTCTCATTTCCGGATTTAGTTGCGCGCCGTTAACCCCTGTTAACCAGTTGGAAACCATACCCTAGGCAATAATTGCCCACCTCGGCCGGTTTGGCCGAATCCCTTGGGGGCCGTTGGTGCAAAGTCTCGTTGCTTTCCTGAGAAGCCTGGGCGCGGCGCGGCTGGCGGCAATGGTGGCGGTTACCGCCTCCCTGATCGCTTTCTTCGCGTTCGTCATCATGCGCGTCACGACGCCGCAGATGACCACCCTGTTCACCGACCTCTCGGGGGAAGATTCCTCCGCCATCATCAAGGACCTCGAGCGCCAGGCGATCCCCTTCGAGCTGCGCAACGAGGGCGCCGTCATCATGGTGCCCAAGGACCGGGTGACCCGGCTGCGCATGAAGCTTGCCGAGAGCAACCTGCCCAAGGGCGGCGGCGTCGGCTACGAAATCTTCGACAAGTCGGACGCGCTGGGCACCACCAGCTTCGTCCAGAACATCAACCACATGCGCGCGCTGGAGGGCGAGCTTTCCCGCACCATCCGCGCCATCGACCGTATCCAGGCCGCCCGGGTGCATCTGGTGCTGCCGGAACGGCCGCTGTTCTCGCGGGAGACGCCGGAACCGTCGGCCTCGATCGTGGTGCGGGTGCGCGGCGCGCTGGAGCCGCAGCAGATCCGCGCCATCCGCCATGTGGTCGCCTCCGCCGTCAACGGGCTGAAGCCGCAGCGGGTCTCGATCGTCGACGAGGCCGGGCAGCTGCTGGCCGACGGCGCCAGCTCGGAGGCCGACAACGCCGTCGGCGACGACCGCCGCAACGCCTTCGAGAAGCGGTTGCGCAAGCAGGTCGAGGACATCGTCTCCTCCGTGGTCGGCCAGGGCCGCGCCCGCGTCCAGCTCTCCGCCGACTTCGACTACAACAAGGTGACGCAGACCTCCGACAAGTTCGACCCCGAAGGCCGCGTGCTGCGCTCGAGCCAGAGCCGCGAGGAATCCTCCGCAACCGCCGAAAACAACGGCCAGGTCACCGTCAACAACGAGTTACCCGGCCAGCAGCGCAACGACGGCACCTCGGCCGCGCGCGAGCAGAGCAAGAAGAGCGAAGAGACCAACAATTACGAGATCTCGCGCACCACCAAGACCGAGGTGACCGAGGCCGGCCGCGTCAACCGCGTCTCGGTGGCGGTGCTGGTCGACGGCAGCTACACCAAGAACGAGAAGGGCGAACAGGTCTATCAGGACCGCAGCAAGGAGCAGCTCGACCGCATTGCCGCGCTGGTGCGCACCGCGATCGGTTTCGACCAGAAGCGCGGCGACCAGGTCGAGGTCGTCAATCTCCGCTTTGCCGAGCCGCCCGCCGTGCCCGCCGCGGTCGAGCCGACCGGCTTTCTCAGCATGTTCCAGTTCACCAAGGACGACGTCATGTACGTCATCGAGCTCGGCGTGATGATGCTGCTCGGCCTCGTGGTGCTGTTCATGGTGATCCGTCCGCTGGTCAAGCGCATCCTTGCGGCCGAAGTCGTTCCGGCCCTGAGCCTGCCGACGCTGGCCGAAGCCATCGAAGGCGGCGCCCCGCCTGGTACGCCGCTGCTGCCCGGCGGCGCCGTCAGCCAAATCGACGTCGCTACGGTTCAGGGCCAGGTCCACGCCCAGGCCGTCCACCGCGTCGGCGAGCTCGCCGAACGCAACCCCAACGAAACCGCTTCCATTGTCCGTCAATGGCTCAGCGAAGAAGCCCAGCCCGCGTGATCTGACATGGCCGCACCCCAGGCAAACACCAACGACATCACGACGGTCATCTCGGCGCTGGCGAGCCGGCAGAGCAATCGTCCGAAGGCCGAGCCGCTGAGCGGACCGAAGCGCGCCGCCATCCTGATGCTGGCGCTTGGCGAGAAATACGGCGGCAAGGTCTGGGGCCTGCTCGGCGACGACGAGGTCCGCGAATTGTCGGTCCACATGTCCACGCTCGGCACGGTGGATGTCGAAGTCGTGGAAGACCTGCTGCTGGAATTCGTCTCGCGCATGTCGGCTTCCGGCGCGCTGATGGGCAACTTCGACGCCACCGAGCGGCTGCTGCAGCAATATCTGCCCGCCGAGCGCGTGCTCGGCATCATGGACGAAATCCGGGGACCGGCGGGGCGCAACATGTGGGAAAAGCTTTCCAACGTGCAGGAAGAGGTGCTCGCCAACTACCTGAAGAACGAATACCCGCAGACCATCGCCGTGGTGCTGTCGAAGCTGAAATCGGAGCACGCCGCGCGCGTGCTGGCGATCCTGCCCGAGGACATGGCGCTCGACGTCGTCAACCGCATGCTGAAGATGGAGGCGGTGCAGAAGGAAGTGATCGAGCGCGTCGAGCAGACGCTGCGCACCGAATTCATGTCCAACCTGTCGCAGACCCGCCGCCGCGACGCCCATGAGGTGATGGCGGAAATCTTCAACAATTTCGACCGCCAGACCGAAACCCGCTTCATCACCTCGCTGGAAGAGGACAACCGCGAGGCGGCCGAGCGCATCAAGGCGCTGATGTTCACCTTCGACGACCTGATCAAGCTGGATTCGGGCTCCGCCCAGACGCTGATGCGCAATGTCGACAAGGACAAGCTGGGCATCGCCTTGAAGAGCGCCAACGAGGAGGTGCGCGCCTTCTTCCTCGGCAACATGTCTTCGCGCGCCGGCAAGATGCTGCTCGACGACATGGCGGCGATGGGCCCGGTGCGCCTGCGCGACGTCGACGAGGCGCAGGCCCTGCTGGTCAACCTCGCCAAGGATCTCGCCGCCAAGGGTGAGATCACGCTGACCAAGAACCGCGCCGACGACGAGCTGGTGTACTGATGGCAGCACCCGCCAAATTCCTGTTCGATACCGACTTCGCCGCTCCCGACAAGCGCGAGAAGGCGGCGACGCCGGCCGAGATCGCCGAGAGGATCGCGGAAGCCGAGGCGCGCGCCTATCGCGCCGGCTACGACGCCGCGCAACGCGAAGCCAAGGTCGAGAGCGACCGCCGCGCCGCGCTGGCGCTGGAGGAGATCGCGTTCTCCATCAAGGCCATCGCCGCACGCGTCAACGACATCGAAAACCGGATGGAGACCGAAGCGGTCGACGTCGCAGTTGCGGCCGCCCGCAAGCTGTGCGCCGAGCTGATCGCACGCGAGCCGCTCGGCGAGATCACGGCGCTGGTCTCCGATTGCTTCTCTCATCTGGTGGCGACGCCGCATCTGGTGGTGCGGATCAATGACAGCCTGTACGAGGGCGCCCGCGCCCAGATCGAGCGGCTGGCCGCGCATGCCGGCTTCGAGGGCCGGATGGTGATCCTGGCCGAACCCGACCATTGCCACCGGCGATTGCCGGATCGAATGGGCCGACGGCGGCGTGGTGCTGGATCGCGCCGCGATCGAAGCCAAGATTTCAGAACTTGTCGGACGCTACCTGGCGTCCCGCAACGAGGCCGAAAGGGCCTGAGGATAAGCCATGAGCGACACCGACACCGACACCAACACCGACGCACACGTCCCGCTACCCGACCTCAACGCAGCCGAGGCGTCGCCGACCGACGATATCGGTTACAACGACGACGAAAACGCCTCGCGCATCGCCGCCGACCTCGAGGCTGTCTTCGACGTGCCGGTGCAGGTGTCGGCCGTGCTCGGCCGCTCCAAGATGGACGTCGGCGAACTGCTCAAGCTCGGGCCCGGCACCGTGCTCGAGCTCGACCGCCGCGTCGGCGAATCCATCGACATCTACGTCAACAACCGCCTGGTGGCACGCGGCGAAGTCGTGCTGGTCGAGGACAAGCTCGGCGTGACCATGACGGAAATCATCAAGGCGGAACGCGGCTAGCGCGTCCCCACGGCGACATGGCGCAAAACGGGCGCGAAGGATAAGAACAGGAGACTATCATGCGGCTTCTCATCGTCGGCACATTGAAGGGCCAGCTCACCACCGCCACCAAGATCGCGATGGACAACGGCGCCTCGGTGACCCATGCCGAGAACAACGAGCAGGCGATGAACGTGCTGCGCGGCGGCAAGGGCGCCGACCTCATGATGGTCGACGTCGCCCTCGACATCCGCGACCTGGTGATGCGGCTGGAGGCCGAGCACATCCATGTGCCGATCGTCGCCTGCGGCATCACCAATGATGCGCGCGCCGCGGTCGCCGCCATCCATGCCGGCGCCAAGGAATATATCCCGCTGCCGCCCGACCCTGAATTGATCGCCGCCGTGCTCGCCGCCGTCGCCAACGATTCGCGCGACCTGGTCTGGCGCGACGAGGCGATGGCCAAGGTGATCAAGCTGGCACAGCAGATCGCGGGCTCCGACGCCTCCGTCATGATCACCGGCGAATCCGGCACCGGCAAGGAAGTGCTGGCGCGCTACGTGCATTCGCGCTCCGCACGCGCCAAGCGGCCGTTCATCTCGATCAACTGCGCGGCGATCCCCGAGCATCTGCTGGAATCCGAGCTGTTCGGCCACGAGAAAGGCGCCTTCACCGGCGCGATCGCCCGCCGCATCGGCAAGTTCGAGGAAGCGACCGGCGGCACGCTGCTGCTCGACGAAATTTCCGAGATGGACGTCCGCCTGCAGTCGAAACTGCTGCGCGCCATCCAGGAGCGCGTGATCGACCGCGTCGGCGGCACCAAGCCGGTGCCCGTCGACATCCGCATCATCGCGACCTCGAACCGCAACCTGCAGGACGCGGTGCGCGAAGGCACCTTCCGCGAGGACCTGCTGTTCCGCCTCAACGTCGTCAATCTGAAGATCCCGCCGCTGCGCGAACGCCCGGCCGACATCCTCGAGCTGGCGCAGCATTTCGCCAAGAAATATGCCGAGGCCAACGGCGTGCCGCTGCGCCCGCTGTCGGCAGAAGCCAAGCGGGTGCTCAGCACCAACCGCTGGCAGGGCAACGTCCGCGAACTGGAAAACACCATCCACCGCTCGGTGCTGATGGCGCAGGGCGACGAGATCGGCGCCGAGGCCATCATCACGCCCGACGGCGACCGCCTCGATCTGGCCAAGACCGCGCCGGCCGTGGCGCATGCCACGCTTGCCGCCGAGCAGGTGACGCGCGCTCTGGTCGGCCGCACCGTCGCCGACGTCGAGCGCGATTTGATCCTGGAGACGCTGAAGCATTGCCTCGGCAATCGCACCCATGCCGCCAACATCCTCGGCATCTCGATCAGAACGTTGCGCAACAAGCTCAACGAGTATGCCGACGGCGGCATCCCGATCACGCCGGCGGGCGCCGGAGATTATCAGCGCGCCGCCGTGGTGGGGTAAAGCACCGTCATTGCGCGGCGACGAAGCCAGGGGAGGCTGCTATGCCGGTGTACTGCTCACGAATAGCTCGGCGCGTCAGGCTTGCGGAAAATGTGAATGGGATCGCCGGGCACAAAATCCCGCCCGGTGAAGGTCACATAGGCGTAGAGCGCCAGATAAGCGATCGCCAGCGCACCGACGGCGTAGAAGGCCCAGGTGAAGATCCGCTTGGCGAGACGTTTCATCGAACCTGCGACGGGCTGGCGTTGAGCGCGGTGTGACGCGCGCAACGCGTTCTAGCCGCTGCGGTCCAAAATGGCCAGCCTGGCCCGCCGGCGTCAGCGCTTGTGGAACACCAGCGTTCGCACCTCGATGCTCTCACGCGGCGGCGCATCCGATGACGTCGTCGGATCGACGAACGCGGTATGCGGGACGAACCGGGTGCGGCCGTCGGTGGCGGAATCGTAGCATTTCAGCAGCAGCGCCTCGTCCGCAGTCATCTGCGGCACGTAGTACCAGCGGTGCGCGGGATTGTAATTGACCGTGTAGATCTCGCCCTTGCGGTTGGGATAGATCAGGTCCGAGGCCACGAGATCGCCGGGCGCGACCGTCCTGCCGTCCGCCATCGCCAGCGGCGCATCGAGAACGGGGCCGCGGATCGGACGCCAGAGATTGATGACCTGCACCCGTCCCTTCACGAGTTCGTCGGCTTCGTCCGGCAAATGCTCGTACACACGGTTGCGGCCGGAGATGTCGGTCTGGTCGACGTGGATGCGGGTCGCCGGCTGCCGCGGTGCAGCGCCGCCGCGTACATCGTCGGCGCCTTCCACGCGCCTGCGCACGGTGTGGTCGAAGATGAAAACGCGATCGGCGTTCAGGGTGGCGCGCAGGAAGGCTTCGACGGCGGGATAGTAGACTTTGCTGAATTTCCTGATCGTCGTAGAAAGTTCTTCACGACGGTCGGGTGCCGCACCAGGGCAAAACCCTCGCGATCCAGCGACAGGTTTTGCGCGACCGGCCGCGCGTCGAAGATCGGCACGGTGTGAGGTTCTGACACGATCGTGCTCTTCGGCTCGCCCGCCGGCGGATCGAACGCATAGGTTCGCGGCTTTCCGGGTGTCGGGGCGAGATAGTTCAATTCGGCGGTGACGAAGGGAAGCGACTCGATTTTTTGTTCTTGCAAGCCCATGGCTAGCTCCCGTTGTTATCACCTTGATCTTGGTGGCCGGGGTTTCGCTCGGGAAGGCCGCCTTGAAAAAAGCAACGTTGCTATCGGCGACGCGCCTGCCGGGAGAAAAGTCTTCCCTGCGAAGGCCGTCGGCCTACGGCCCTGCTTTCGATCGCCCGCCGCAAATGCATAGCAGCCCCGCGTCCTCGCGCGAGAGCTCCTGCTGCCCGTTATTCCGCGGCGACGCCTTTCGCCGTTCCGCGCTCGGCGATCAGCTTGCGCGTCAGCGGGATCAGCTCTCGGCCGTATTCGATGGCATCGATCAGCGGGTCGAAGCCGCGAATGAGAAAGTGGCTGATGCCGAGCTCATAGTAGTCGCCGAAGACTTCGGCGGCCTGCTCGGGCGTTCCGACCAGCGCCGTGGTGTTGCTGTTGGCGCCGGTTAGCTTTGCGATCTCGGTCCACAGCCGCTTGTCGATCCGCGTGCCCTGCTCGGCCAATGCCAGCAGACGCCGCGCGCCGGCGGTGGCATGTCCGTCGGCCGGCCTGCGGTAGCCGGTCTTGTCCTGCAACGCGGTGGCGCGCGCCAAAATCTCATCAGCCTTGGCCCATGCCTTCTCTTCGGTGTCGGCCAGAATGGGGCGAACCGACAGGCTGAATCGCGGCGCGGTACGGCCGTGTTTCGCCGCCGCGGCGCGAACGCGCGCCGTGACATCGCGCACCTGCGCGTAGGATTCGCCCCACAGGGCAAAAGTATCGGCATGCTTGGCGGCGACCTCGATGGCGGCATCGGACCCGCCACCCACGAAGGTGTAGATGCCGCCGGCCTGGTACGGCTTGATCTGCGAGAATCCCCTTTCGACCTTGTAGTACTTGCCGTCGTAGTCGAACGGCTTTTCGCTGGTCCATTCGGCGCGGACGATGTCGAGGAACTCATCGGTGCGCGCGTAGCGCTCGTCCTTGTCGTCAAGCGTGTTGCCGTCCTGCCGCAGCTCCGCAGCATTGCCCCCGGTGATGACGTGCAGCGAGACACGACCGCCCGACAGCTGGTCGAGGGTCGCAAGCTGCCGCGCCAGCAGCGTCGGCGCGGTGAAGCCCGGACGCTGCGCAATCATCACCTTGAGCTTCCTGGTGACGCTGAGCACGTGCTGGGCGACCTGCAGGGCGTCGGGACTGGTCGAATGGAATGCAAACAAGGCACGGTCGAAGCCGGCCAGCTCATGCGCCTTGGCCACCGTCTCGATGTGGGGCACGTCGAGAACCGGGCCGCTTCGCACGATGGTTTCGGACGAATTGCTGTTGGTGATGAAGCCGATGAATTCCACTGACATTGGCTACTCCAGGGATTCCGGACTTTCTCGCTGTCTTGACCTTTAGCCCGCTGCGGCCTTCGCCGCGGGCGCTACACTGACCGCGAGCTTGCCATAGCGGTCCTTGAAGGCGTCGGTGTCGATCTCCTCGAGCTTGATCGAGCCGTCGAGTACGCCCTTCTTCCAGGCCTCGTGCTCGGGATCGTGCCGGAATTCCGGCATCACTTCCTTTGCGAACAGTTCGAGCGACTCGCAGATATGCTCATGGCTATTCTTGCCGGCCTGGTTGAGCAGGATCACCTGGTCGATATGCGAGGAGCGGAAGCGGCGCAGCTTCTTGCGGATGGTTTCCGGCGAGCCGATCAGGCCGCCGCGCAGCGCGGCCTCCTGCGCTTCCGGATTCTCGCGCTTCCACTTGTTGTACTCGTCCCACATGTTGACGGTGCCCGGGGCCGGGCGCTGGCGGTTCTGCGACTGGCCGTAATAACGCAGCGCGAACTGGAAGAAGGTGGCGCCATCGGCGCGGCGCCGCGCCTCCTCGTCGGTCTCGGCGCACATGAAGAACGACACCAGCGCCATGTTCGGATTGATCTCGTAGTCGGCGAGCTTCTTCAGCCGCTTGGTGATGGCGTTGTAATAGGCGTGCACCCAGGCATGCGCGGCGTCCGCGCTGACGAACTGGAAGCCGAGCGC
The DNA here is from genome assembly GCA_963726865.1 of uncultured Alphaproteobacteria bacterium. Taxonomy (GTDB): domain Bacteria; phylum Pseudomonadota; class Alphaproteobacteria; order Rhizobiales; family Xanthobacteraceae; genus Bradyrhizobium. The sequence continues at coordinate 58,890 of CAVSEE010000033.1, forward strand.
GCCAAAACCGTTCTCGCCCGCGCGCTCGATGGTCTGAAGCTGCGAGCAAGCCATCCACAGCGGCGGATGCGGCTTCTGCACCGGCTTCGGCACGACGTTGCGCAGCGGAATATCAAAATACTTGCCGTGATGCTCGGTGCCAACCTTGGTGAACATCGGGAAGATCGCTGCGACAGCTTCCTCGAACACCTCGCGCTTGGTCTCCATGTCGCGGCCGAACGGCGTCAGCTCGGTGATCGAGGCGCTCTCGCCCATGCCGAACTCGACGCGGCCGTTGGAGAGCAGGTCGAGCACCGCGACGCGCTCGGCAACGCGGGCGGGATGATTGGTTGTGAGCTGGAAGATGCCGTGGCCGAGCCTGATCTGTTTGGTGCGCTGGCTGGCAGCGGCGAGGAAGGATTCCGGCGAAGGCGAGTGCGAATATTCCTCGAGGAAGTGATGCTCGACCACCCAGGCGTAGTCGTATCCCGTCCGGTCCGCCGTCTCGAGCTGCGTCAATGCATTCTGGTACAGCCTGAGCTCGTCGCCTTCCTGCCAGGGCCTCGGCAGTTGCAGCTCATAGAAGATACCGAATTTCATGACGTCTCTCCCGCGACTGGCTTGTTCTTGTTGGGATCAGTTTAGTCCCGCACGGATTGCTGTCCAGCGAAACGCAATTCCGCCATGCGGGAGAAGGAGCAGGTACTTTCTCGCAAAAGCTTGTTGAGAAATTGCGACATTTCGACTGCTTCTCAACCGCTTGATCCATGTCAACTTCCGGGAACCCGCGGTCGCCTAAGGTTGATACAGGCAGCGGCCCGGAAGCCGTCATTTCCAGAATTTCGAAGAGGACAACGTATGTCGGCTGCCGACGATACAAGCACGCGACCGCGCCGCCGGCGCATGGAGATTTTCGCGTTTCTGTTTCTGACCGCCGTGGTCTTGCCCGCGCTCGCAGTGGCCGTGGTCGGCAGCTACGGGCTCGCGGTGTGGGTTTACCAGATGGCCGCCGGACCGCCCGGCCCTCCCTCGCAACATTGATCGCACCAAGGACACGCATCATGGCCGCTCGCACCGCCATCGACCGCCGCGCTTTGATCACCGGTCGCATCATCAATCCCGACCGCGTGGTGACGCCGCCGGAAGGCGAGATCGCCAGCATTCTGGTGCAGGCGCGCCCCGAGAATCTCGACGAGGTCGCCGCTTCCATCATCGCGCTTGCGGGGTGCGAGGTGCACGGCCGCGATCCCAAGGGCAAGCTCATCATCGTGGTCGATGCGCCCGATACCGGTTCGCTCGGATCGACGCTCACCACCATCTCGCTGCTGCCGCATGTGCACACGGCTTCGCTCGTGTTCCACGCCACCGCGACCAGCTAGCACCATCACGGCCTGAGGAAATGCCATGACCACCAAGCTCGACCGCCGCCAGTTGCTCAAGCTCGAAGCCGCCGCGATCGCCGCCACCGCGGCCGGCATGCCGGTGCCGGCGCTGGCCGCGAATCTCGTCACCGACCGCGAGGCGATCGACCTGAAATGGGACAAGGCCGCCTGCCGCTTCTGCGGCACCGGCTGCAGCGTCATGGTCGCCACCAAGGACAACCGCGTGGTCGCCACCCATGGCGACATCAAGAGCCGAGGTCAATCGCGGCCTCAACTGCGTCAAGGGCTACTTCCTCTCCAAGATCATGTACGGCCATGACCGGCTGATGCAGCCGATGCTGCGCAAGACGAACGGCAAGTACGACAAGAACGGCGAGTTCACGCCCGTCAGCTGGGACGAAGCCTTCGACATCATGGCCGAGAAGTTCAAGGACGCGCTGAAGAAGCGCGGGCCGAGCGGCGTCGGCATGTTCGGCTCCGGCCAGTGGACGGTGTGGGAGGGCTACGCCGCCTCAAAGCTGTTCAAGGCCGGCTTCCGCTCCAACAACATCGATCCCAATGCGCGCCACTGCATGGCCTCGGCCGTGGCCGGCTTCATGCGCACCTTCGGCATCGACGAGCCGATGGGCTGCTACGACGACATCGAGGCCACCGACGCCTTCGTGCTGTGGGGCTCCAACATGGCGGAGATGCACCCGATCCTGTGGACGCGGGTGACCGACCGCCGCCTCTCCGCCCCGCATGTCCGCGTCGCCGTGCTCTCGACCTTCGAGCACCGCTCGTTCGACCTCGCCGACATCGGCATGGTGTTCACGCCGCAGACCGACCTCTACATCCTCAACGCCATCGCCAACCACATCATCAAGACCGGCCGGGTCAACAAGGAGTTCGTCGCCGCGCATACCGTGTTCAAGCGCGGCCAGACCGACATCGGCTACGGCCTGCGTCCGGAACATCCGCTGCAGAAGAAGGCGACGGGTGCCGCGAAGGCCAACGACGCCACCGACATGAGCTTCGACGAGTACGCCAAGTTCGTCTCGGACTACACGCTGCAGAAGGCCGCCGAAATGTCCGGCGTGCCGCTCAACCGGCTGGAGGCGCTGGCCGAGCTCTACGCCGACCCGAAGATCAAGGTCATCGAGCTTCTGGACCATGGGCTTCAACCAGCACACCCGCGGCGTCTGGTGCAACAACCTCGTCTACAACATCCATCTGCTTGACCGGGAAGATCTCCACCCCCGGCAACAGCCCGTTCTCGCTGACCGGCCAGCCCTCGGCCTGCGGCACCGCGCGCGAGGTCGGCACCTTCTCGCACCGCCTGCCCGCCGACATGGTGGTGACCAACAAGGCGCATCGCGACATCGCCGAAAAGATCTGGCAGCTGCCGGAAGGCACCATTCCCGACAAGCCCGGCTATCACGCCGTGCTGCAGAGCCGGATGCTGCGCGACGGCCTGCTCAATGCCTACTGGGTGCAGGTCAACAACAACATGCAGGCCGGCCCCAACGTCAACGAGGAGATCTATCCGGGCTTCCGCAACCCCGACAATTTCATCGTGGTGTCGGACGCCTATCCGACGGTGACCGCGCTCGGCGCCGATCTGATCCTGCCGACCGCGATGTGGGTGGAGAAGGAAGGCGCCTACGGCAATGCCGAGCGGCGCACGCAGTTCTGGCACCAGCTCGTCAGCGCGCCCGGCGAGTCGCGCTCCGACCTCTGGCAGCTGATGGAGTTTTCCAAGCGCTTCAAGATCGAGGAAGTCTGGACCGAGGAGCTGCTCGCCAAGAAGCCGGAATATCGCGGCAAGACCATGTTCGACGTGCTCTACAAGAACGGCCAGGTCGACAAGTTCCCGGTCTCCGAGATCGAGGCCGGCTACGCCAACGACGAAGTCGAAGGCGTTCGGCTTCTACGTCGCACAAGGGCCTGTTCGAGGAATACGCCACCTTCGGCCGCGGCCATGGCCACGACCTCGCGCCGTTCGACACCTATCATCGCGAGCGCGGCCTGCGCTGGCCGGTGGTGAACGGCCAGGAAACCAAATGGCGCTTCAAGGAGGGCAGCGATCCCTATGTGAAGCAGGGCACCAACTACCAGTTCTACGGCTTCCCCGACGGCAAGGCGCGCATCTTCGCGCTGCCGTTCGAGCCCGCGGCGGAATCGCCGGACAAGGAATATCCGTTCTGGCTGTCGACCGGCCGCGTGCTGGAGCACTGGCATTCCGGCACCATGACGCGGCGCGTGCCGGAACTGTACCGCGCCTTCCCCGAGGCCGTCTGCTTCATGCATCCCGACGACGCGCAGGAAGCCAAGCTGCGCCGCGGCGACGAGGTGAAGGTGATTTCGCGCCGCGGATTCATCCGCACACGGCTCGAGACGCGTGGCCGCAACCGGCCGCCGAAAGGTCTCGTGTTCGTGCCGTGGTTCGACGAGTCCAAGCTGATCAACAAGGTGACGCTTGACGCCACCGACCCGATCTCGCTGCAGACCGACTTCAAGAAATGCGCGGTGCGCATCGAGAAGGTGGTGCGGATCATGATCAGGAAATTCACCATTGCTCTGCTCGCCGCCGCGCTGATTGCCGGCGCGGGCTCGCTCGCCGCGCAGACGCTCAATTCCGGCCTGCGCGGCCCGGCCCCGCTCAACGACGAGGGGCCGGCGCCGCCGATGATGCCCAACAAGAACACCGCCGAGAGGGAGGTGCGCAACTATCCGGAACAGCCGCCGGTGATTCCGCATTCGATCGACGGCTACCAGATCGACCTCAACAGCAACAAGTGCCTGTCCTGCCACGCCCGCGCGCGCATCGCGGATTCGCAGGCGCCGATGGTGTCGATCACCCACTTCATGGACCGCGACGGCCAGTTCCTCGCCTCGGTCTCGCCGCGGCGCTTCTTCTGCACCGAGTGCCACGTGCCGCAAAACACCGCGACTCCGCCGGTCAGCAATGATTTCGTCGACATCGACAGCATGCTGAGCCGCGCAGCGCCAGGTGGACGGCGATGAGCACGGCGGATGGCGCACCACCGCGCCGCCCGGGCCTCATCGCCCGGGTCTGGAATTTCGTCGTCGAGCTCTGGGGCGTACTGATACGGCCGAGTTCGGTGTTCGGACTCGGCGTGCTGATCATGGCCGGCTTTGTCACCGGCGTCATCTTCTGGGGCGGCTTCAATACCGCGCTGGAGCTGACCAACACGGAAACATTCTGCACGGGCTGTCACGAGATGCGCGACAACGTGTTTCAGGAGCTGAAGCCAACCATTCACTTCAGCAACCGATCCGGCGTGCGCGCGAGCTGCCCGGACTGCCACGTGCCGCACAACTGGACCGACAAGATCGCGCGCAAGATGCAGGCCTCGAAGGAGGTCTGGGGCAAGATCTTCGGCACCATCGATACGCGCGAGAAGTTCGTCGATCACCGGCTGGAACTGGCGCTGCACGAATGGGCGCGCTTCAAGGCCAATGATTCGCTGGAATGCCGCAACTGCCACAGCTCGCAGTCGATGGACGTCACCAAGCAATCGCCGCGCGCCTCCGTCGCCCACCAGCGCTTCCTGTTCACGGGCGAGAAGACCTGCATCGACTGCCACAAGGGCATCGCCCACCAGCTGCCGGACATGCGCGGCGTCCCGGGCTGGCAGTAGCTGACACGCTCTTTATCTGAGCATGATCTTTTCGGAAAACCGCTTCACACTTTTCCGGATCATGCTTCAGGTGCGGCTTGCGCCGGCGGTCGCAATGGTTAGGTTGAGGATCCCTTGAGTCGCGACCCACGGCTCGCGCGCTCCCCTCGCCCAGACCCATGACCAGTTTCACGCCGCATCAGGATTCCGCGCTGAAAGCCGTTGCCGACTGGCTCAAGGCCAAGCCGGGCAAGAATAGTACGCCGCAGGTGTTCCGCCTGTTCGGCTATGCCGGAACCGGCAAGACCACGCTGGCGCGGCACGTCGCCGACGGCGTCGACGGCGAGGTGAAATACGCGGCCTTCACCGGCAAGGCGGCGCTGGTGATGCGCAACAGGGGTTGCGACAACGCCTCCACCATCCATTCGCTGATCTACCGCGCCCGCGAATCCGGCGTCGAGCAGCCGAGTTTCGAATTGTGGGACGACGCGCCCGCCTCGAAGGCCAAGCTGATCGTGATCGACGAATGCTCGATGGTCGACGCCGAGCTCGGCCGCGATCTGCTGTCGTTCGACTGCCCGCTGCTGGTGCTGGGCGATCCCGCACAATTGCCGCCGATCGCCGGCGGCGGCTTCTTCACCGCCGCCGAGCCCGACGCGATGCTGACCGAAGTGCACCGCCAGGCGCAGGACGACCCGATCGTGCGGATGTCGATGGATGTCCGCGCGGGCCGCGAACTCGAGATCGGCCGCTATGGCGAGAGCGACGTGATCTCGCGGAAAGAGCTCGATCCCGAAAGGGTGATGCAGACCGACCAGGTGCTGGTCGGCCGCAACAACACCCGCCGCGCCTACAACATGCGCATCCGCCAGAAGCAGCACATCGAGGAACCGTTGCCGGTCGCCGGCGACAAGCTGGTGTGCCTGCGCAACAACCGCAAGAAGGGCCTGTTCAACGGCGGGCTGTGGCGGGTGAAATCGCGCGCGCAGTCGAAATCGAAGATCGTCACCATGCGCGTCTCGCCGGACGAGGAGTTCGGTCACAAGGTGACCAAGGTGTCGGTGCGCGGCGAATGTTTCGAAGGCGGCATCGAGGGCATCCCGTGGGAGCAGCGCAAGCCCTATGACGAGTTCGACTACGGCTACGTGCTGACCGTGCACAAGTCGCAGGGTTCGCAATGGGACGACGTCGTGCTGTTCGACGAGAGCTTTGCGTTCCAGGATTCTCGCGCGCGATGGCTGTACACGGGGATTACGCGGGCGGCGAAGCGGTTGAGCGTGGTGGTGTAGTTACTTCTCCGCCACGAAGTAAAAATCTTCGCGCCCCGGCAGCGAGCCGTAGGTAAACGGCTGTTGCTGACGATTGGTGGCTTTCCAGACGTCGTCGCGGACGACGTCGAACAGCCGGCGCACCTCGAGCTTCGGCACCTTGATCTCGCGCGCCAGGGCAATGGCGAACGGGCTGTTCTGGGCATCGCCGTCCATCGCGGTTTCGCCGTGCTTGGCGGCGTAGACCACCATGAAACCCGCCTCCGGCTCGATGTTGGAGAGGCCCTTGCCGACCAGCTTCAGCGAGATGGTGTGCTGCATGTTCTTCTCGAAGGGATTGTCGCGGCAGGCATCGAGCATGACGAGCCGCAGCTTGCGCGCGCCGCTGACCGCGGCGATCACCTGCTCGAGCGCCACCGCCTGGCTCTCCGCGTCGCGGTCGGCCGCTAGTTTGGCGTCGGTCGGAATCAGATAGTTGATGCCGCCGATCTCCATGCCGTGGCCGGCATAATAGACCACGGCCCAATCCGCCTTCTCGGCCTCGCGGCCGAAGTCGCGCAGCGCGGCGAAGAACTGGTCGCGGGAGAGGTCGGGTGCGAGCGTCACGGTCTGAAAGCCGAGCCCGCGCAGGGTATCCGCGATCAGTTTTGCGTCGCGCGGCGGATTGGCGAGCGCAGGAACGCTCTTGTAGCCGCCATTGCCGACGATCAGCGCGACCTTGCGGATCTCCGCAGCCGCCGGCGACGATGATGAGGTCAGCTTGCCGAGTGGCGGCGCCACCGGCGCCGTCGACTGGCTGCGCAACGAAGGATCGGCGGCAACCAGCACCGCCAAACGTTCCTTGGCAAAGCGCCGCGCCAGCGTGGTCTCCCAGTCGTCGACCTTGGTCAGCGCGGCGCCGGCCGAACGGTAGTCGGCGCGCGCGGCTGCCAGATCCTTGCGCGCCTCGTAGACCTGGCCGCGGCCGACATAGGCATAGACGAAATTCGGGCTGAGCTTGAGGGCGTCGTTGTAATCCCTGAGCGCAGCATCGAGATCGCCCTTGACGCGATAGACATTGCCGCGGCGCGCCAGCGGGCCGGCAAATTTCGGGTGCTGCGTGAGCACCTCGTTGCAATCGGCAAGCGCCTCGTCGAGGCGGCCCATCTCGGTATAGGTGATGCAGCGGTAGCCGGCGATCTGCCAGCCTTCCGGCATCAGCGGCTTGCCCTCGGCGAAATAGGTAAGCGCCGATTCGTATTGCCTACGCAGGGTCTGCACGCGGCCGAGATTGAGCAGGTTGATGTACCGGTTGCCGGTGTTGAGCGACAGCGCGATGTTGAATTCATCGTAGGCGCGCTGCAGCTCGCCGTGGCGCAGGTAGATCAGGCCACGGTTGTTGATGGGCGCCGCATAGTTCGGCCTCTTCTGCAGCGCGAGGTCATAGTCAGCCATCGCGCGGTCTTCGTCGCCCTTGTTGAAGTAGGCGAGCCCGCGCGCGTTGAGCACCACGGCGTTGTCAGGATCGAGTTCCAGCGCCTTGTCGAAGGCCGCGAGCGCGCCGTCATAGTTGCGCTTCTTCAGCAGGGAATCGCCGAAATACCAGGTGGCGAACGCCTTCGGCTTGCCCGTGACCTTGTCGTCGGCGATGACGGCATTGCAGGCCGTCAGCCGCGCCGCGGCCTCCGCCTGGTTGTCCCGGCAGGTCTCGACATCGCCCGCCCACGCGGATGTGGAAAGGACCGACGCTAAGACCGACAGACCGATCGACAGCAAAGAGGCGCGCAGCATTTGCGAAACGCTCCGGAGATGACCAGTTGTCGCGAGAGGACGAAGCCGGTTCATTGTTGGAGGCGGCAAGGCTGCGGTCAAGCGTGGTTCCCCAGTGCTAACACCTTGGATTTGGGCCGATTTTGTTCACGAACTCGTGTGGCGCCGCCTCGTAACAGGCAAGATGCCGGTGCGTATCTTGGGGTACTTCGGAAGACCGCCCGCCTAACAAAAATATCGAAAACAACCCCATGCAAAGTAGCCAATCGCGGCTCCCGCTCTAAACTGCATCCCAACCCGCGCCCCACGAGGAAACCATGCCCCGCAGCCCGTTCAGCCGCCTTTCGCTTTGCGCCGCCGCCATCGGCGCGCTGGCCCTCGCCGCCTTCGCGATCGCCCCGTCGCGCGCCGCCGAAGAAGCCGTGATTATCCCCGCCCCCACCGTCGACGCCACGGCAGCCGACGGCATCCAGACCGCGGTGCTGGCCGGCGGCTGCTTCTGGGGCGTGCAGGGCGTGTTCCAGCACACCGCAGGCGTGGTCAATGCCGTCTCCGGCTATTCCGGCGGCACCAAGGCGAGCGCCGACTACAACATGGTGTCGACCGGCACCACCGGACATGCCGAAGCGGTCGAGGTCAAATACGACCCGAAGAAGATTTCCTACGGCAAGATCTTGCAGATCTTCTTCTCGGTCGTGCACGACCCGACCCAGCTCGAACCGCCAGGGACCCGACGTCGGCACGCAATATCGCTCGGCGATCTTCTTTGCCAATGACGAGCAGAAGAAGGTGGCGGAGGCCTATATCGCCCAGCTCAACGACGCGAAGGTCTACAAGAAGCCGATCGCGACCAAGGTCGGCAAGCTCGACGCCTTCTATGCGGCGGAAGACTATCACCAGGACTATCTGACGCTGCACCCGAACCAACCCTATATTGTCTTCAACGACATTCCGAAGGTCGAAGCCCTGAAGAAGATCTTTGCCGACAATTACATTGCGAAGCCGACGCTGGTGGGCAAGAAGGTCACCAACTGAGGCACCACTTTCCGTCATTGCGAGGAGCGAAGCGACGAAGCAATCCAGCTTTCTTGTTCGCGGCAAAGCTGGATTGCTTCGCTTCGCTCGCAATGACGACTGATCGAGAGGAGAACCCATGTCCGACACCAAGACCAAGGTCCAGAAGAGCGAGGCCGAGTGGCGCAAGGAGCTGACGCCGATGCAGTATGCCGTGCTGCGCGAGAAGGCCACCGAGCGGCCGTTCACCGGCGAATACGAGCATGAGCACCGCAAGGGCACCTATACCTGCGCCGGCTGCGGGCAGACTTTGTTCGAATCCGACGCCAAGTTCGATTCCGGCTGCGGCTGGCCGAGCTTTTCCCAGCCGGCGGCCGAAAGCCATGTCGACGAGGAGCGGGATGTCAGCCACGGCATGATCCGCACCGAGGTGCTGTGCTCGAAATGCGACGGCCATCTCGGCCATGTCTTCAATGACGGCCCCGGCCCGACCGGCCTGCGCTACTGCATCAATTCGGCGTCGCTGAAGCTGCAGCCGAAATAAGATCGCGTCATAATCTCGGCGACCATTCGAACGCGTTCACAACCCCGTGCGACCAAGGAGCGGTCGCGCGGGGTTTTGTTTTGCCTTTTCGGGCTCGCCTCGCGCCCGAACGAGGAAGATCGACAGATGCAGATATCGAAACGCGCCGGCCTGGGCCTCGCCCTCGCCTGCCTGATGGGGAGCATGATGATTGAGCCCGCTACCGCCGCCGACAAGGTGTCGCTGTTCAAGGTGATCACCGCCAAGGACGAGATCGTGATCGGGCTTGCCGACGACGAGCTCAAGACCATGGAAGGCAATGCCGGCGGCGTCGCCAAGGTGCTGGTGGCGCGGGGCTCGCTCACCGTCTGGCAATACGCGGTGCGCAAGGCCGCAACCGGCGACCTCGAGCAGGCGCCCATACACAAGATCGGGCTGATCTCGTCGGAATCGCTGCGGATCGAGCCTTATGCCACGCCGCTGAAGGTGGTGCCGATCGACGAGGCGAAGAAGTAGACGCCGTCTCCCCGTCCATTGCGAGGAGCGTCAGCGACGTTCGCTCGCAATGACGACGGGTTGACCTTGCCGCCCTTGTTTCCGCGATGGAATGTGCTTTTCTTTCTCCTGCAGCGACGCGGCACAACGCGCGCTGCCGGTTTGCGGGAGAGCGCCATGGTGTCGACGGTCCTGATCGTCCTTCTCATTATCGTCCTGATGGTCGGCCTCAGCGGCCGCGTCGGCGGTTACGGCTTTGGCCACGGCCATTCCGGCATGGGCCTGATCGGCGTCATTTTAGTCGTAGTCCTCGTCCTGAAACTGCTGCACAAGATTTGAACCTCGAATAACCAATTGAAAAAGCAGGAATTATTCGACCGCATCGGGAGCTATGCGTGGATTCATCATCTCTTCTGTTGCAGCGCAATAGGGGTCGCATTTTTGTCAAAGAAGCCTATATTAGAGGCCGAAACGATGGGTACGGCGCCGCCGGTTGTGGGATACCGCCGTCCAAAATCCCCGAGCTAGATCGCGCCGAAAAGATCAAGAGGTCCCAGACCATGCGTCCTTTGCGTCCGTTCAACTTCAACACCTCCGCCGAACTTTTCCCCGCCGCCATCCGCAAGAAGAAGCGGGCTGGCTTTGCGTATCGCCGTTTCGGCACCGCGGCGGAAGCGGTTCAATTTGCGATCGAGGAATTGCCGGCGGACTCGCTGAATGGCGCCTATCTGCAGGTCGAGGAAGCCCGTTTCGACCAGAACGGCATCCGCACGCTGTATGAAAGCGAGTCGTTCCCGCTGCCGCGCCGTCCGCGCAAGGCCGAGGCCGAACCGGCCTCCGAGAAGAACGCTGCTTAATATTTTCGGAGCATGATCTTGTCCGAAAACCGGTACCCACTTTTCGGGATCATGCTCGCCTAAATTCGCGGCTGCTTCTCCATCCACCGGCGGAGCAGCCGCACGTTCCGCACATTGGCGCGGAACATGACGTCAAAGGCGTCACCCGCCAGCGGCACGATCCCCACCACACCGTCGACCGCCACATTGGCCAGCATCCGCGCCGTGATATGCCACGGCGCGCCGAGCGCGCGCGCCTCGCGCACCAGCCACAGCGAAATCGCCGTCGTGATGATGTCGCCGACGACCGGGATCAGCCCGATCAGCCCGTCAATGCCGTAGCGGATATTGGTGCCGGGCAGGATGAAGGCGACGTCGAGCAGTTTTGCCAGGGCCTCCAGCCGCGCCAGCCGCTGCTCGCGGGTCAGCGGCGCGAAGGCCGTGCCGCCAAACTCGAATTGAAAGCCCTGGAATTGCGAGCGCAGGTTTTCCGCCGGGATTTCCCGTCCCTCCTGGTCGATGACCGGGCCGCGCGCCTCCGCACGCGCAAAGCCTGCGTGGGAAGTCGGCCCGGAACGGGCCTTTCGGGGCGTAATGATGTCGTCGTCCTGCATGGCCATGAGATGGTAACGCAATTGCGCGCCGCAAGTTGCAGCGCGCTAGGGCGTGTACTCATAAATCCCGACGCCCAGCCAAGGGCTTGGCGATGTCCGCTTTACCCTTGGAAGCGGACATTCTGACTAGCGTTCAGCATGTCCCGCTGTGTGCCACAAGCAGACGTCAGACCAGAGGGAGCCTCATCCGGAATGTCGCGCCGCCGTGATCTCTATTTTCTGCGAAAATCAGCCCGTTGTGCGCCACAACGATGGTGTGTGCGATGGACAGACCCATACCCATGCCTTCCGACTTGGTGGTGAAGAACGGTTCGAAGACCTCTTTAAGTTTGCCTTCGGGAATGCCGGGGCCGCGATCCGACACGGATAGTTCGGCAAATTTCTCGGTGCGTGAAGTTCGGACGCTGACGATACGATTTTCGCTGGGCGTGTTAGCCATCGCGTCCATCGAATTGACAACCAAGTTAGTAACGACTTGCTGGAGTTGGATGTGATCCCCAATGATCGGGAGTGCGACGGGCGCAATGAAACTGCTCAATTCGACTTTTCGTCCAACCCCCAACGCCGAGAGAAATTCGAGGGTTTCTCGCACTACATCGTTGAAGTCTAGTTTCTTCGGGTCGAAGGGTGCTCGTCTCATCACGTCACGCAGCTTTCGAATGACCTCACCTGCGCGGCGGTTATCTCGTGCGATATCGCCAACGATCTCGTTCAGTTCTACGATGTCAGGGTTCGGAGATTTCAGAATTGCCTGTGCCGTTTCGGCATTCGTCGACACCGCGCCAAGCGGCTGATTGATCTCATGAGCAATGCTCGCGGTTAATTCGCCAGCCGTCGAGAAGCGGTTAACATGTGCAAGTTCTTTCATACGTTGCCGGGACTGCACTTCGGCAAATTGACGCAGACGATGCGCATTCAGCAGGGCCAAGATAAGCCCGGCTTGCAAGAGAATGACGGCGATGGTCAGCGCGATCTGCCAAGTGTAACGCTCCCACAGCGTTGGCTCTCGAAACAAGATTTCACTACCCGGTGGAAGGCTGCTCTCGCGGATGCCCCAACGTTGCATCTGATTCCAATCGAATCTTGGCAAGGCGAAGCGCGTCGGTGGCGTCTTGATGTCGCCTGCCTGCTCGCCGTTTAGGATGCGAACAGCGACGGCCGCCGCCACTTCGCTTCCTTCCTGAATTGAATGCATCGGACCACCTACGAGCCCCTCGCCGAACGAACCGTCGCCTTGAGAGAAGATTGGTGCGCTCGACGCTTCAACGAGCCGTTTCAGAGCACTTTGGGTTTCGTGCGCAACCCCAGCGGCATCAACATTCATTAAGTGGAAGAAAATAGCACTATGAGGCGGAAGCTTCGAGGCTTCCGCAAGAATCTGTTCGAATGACATCTCATTGTAGAACTTGAGTTCGACTCGCTCAGCGAGAAAGGCGGTTTCGCGCTGTAGCTCGCCAAGCCAAAAACGTTCGTTTGGAGACGCCCCATTCACAATCGCAATCAGCTTGGTCCGAGGCAAGACGTGCAGGATGCTCTCGAAAGCAGCCGGGAAGTCGTGAGCTGTCGCCACAACGGTGTCGTCCCTCGTCAGCTTGTCATACTGAACCCGGCGAGCCTCCACGACCGTGAACAGCATCGGCACGCCCGGGAAAATGCTTTCGCGATAGCGCTGGACGAAGTTCGCAGGGGGAGCACCGATAGCAACTATCAGATCGGGAGCTTTCCCTCCGTAGAGGCTATGGAGATAGTTGACGAAGGGCCGATCTGATTGGTCATCATCCAGCCGCGCGGTGAGGAGCGAGTGATCATGGAAATCGATTGGCGCTTTGAACCTTCGGGAGATTTCAGATCGTATGATTTGGGCATACTCGGTCCACGGCTTGAAGCGGAGGCCAAACGAATGGAGCATCAAAACCCGCTTCGGCGCGTCGTCCGCTCGACTGGTCGCGCATACCGCAACAGCCATGAGTGCCGCGAGCAGGACGGCCACGACCGGTCTGGAAATTCGCCCTCTCCCGAAGGACGTTCGTCCGTCGCGCACAGGCTTCCCCTCGCTGCAACTGGAGCATTGTAGAGCCTGCGCGTGCAAAGGGATAGGGACGCGTCTACGCTGGGCCGTGTTTGCCCAGGAAAAAGGCGTTAGAAGCTTTCGCTAGGAGCTTGAACGGGGTGGTGAGTGTGGGGCGTCCGCTTCGGGTCAAAAGCCGACCTAGGAAAGGCCAGTTGTGACGTCCGCTTTACCCTCGATTGCGGACATACCCGGCCGCGAGCGTGACGTTCGCTAAGGGCCAATACCGGAGTTCGAGAACCTCTCTCGATCAGCTCGTCGGCGCGCGCATCTATTTCATCTACGGGACAGCAACACTGGCTTGATCAGCATCGCCGCCGGTAACAGATGCTACGATATCGGGGATCGTTGACCCGACACATTGGCAACGCACCGGGTGCCTCATTGAGGCCGTGCGTCCATGGCAAGGTAGGCACGGCTGCGTTCGAGCACCGCTCGACGCAGCAAACCTCCTAGCAAACGCAACGCAACGGCGGGCCGTCGAGGGAAACCTTGGCGGCTTTTGCGTGTGGCCAGAAAGAAACGGCCCCGGTGCGGGCGGCGTGCCGAGGCCGCTTGTTGGAACTCCGGTGCCGGGGCCTAGGGGGAGGTCGACCAACCGAGGTTCTGCACTCAGATATGAGTTAGGCCGCCTTCACTCTCTTGGGCTGTTGCAAGCGCTTATTCTCAGCCTGCGTATTGCGGACGGCTTCTGCGAGCATCTCGCGCAGCTCAGCCTTGGTCCTTGCGGGTTCCCGCTTGGGTGGTTGCCATTGTGTCATGAACACTATGTGGGGATGCGGGAGGGAGAATTAAACCCCTCTACGGGCTGTCCAGCACGTCCGCTTTTGCGCGCATAACGAGCCTAACTCAGACATCTCGCCATGTCCGAGAAGGGCCAAAAGCGGAAATGCACCCTTAGTACCTTACTCAATAACGGCGGTCGCGCCCGCAGCCAGCTCGGCGGGCATCCTCGAGAAACAGCTGGCGAAGAGAAGCACTCAATTCGCGGAGTGCGGCGTCGGCCTTGATGCATGAGTGGATGAACCCACCGTAGTCTCCGGCGAAGCAGCCTTGCGTTGGTCGTTATTCCAAGTCACCAAGATAAGCAGAACGGCAATAACCGCGGTCACGACAAAGCCTGTCAGGATTGCCCCACCCAACAATTTGTCCTGCCAATTCGGGTTGTTTTTATTGCGGTCCATCCCACCCAAACAGTACCGGGGGCAAATAGTTCCGGCGCTCGCCCTATGCAGCCGGAATCTGGGTTTGCAGCCGTTTGCCCGCAATGCCCTCGTTTGACCGGTGACGTCCGCCCCAGCTGTGTGGAGGCCAGGCTGCGTTTCGCTCTCATCGGCGGCCCCCATGTCCGCTTTGGGTCATCAGGCGACATCGGCGGGCGCGAGACGGCATGTCCGCTTCGCTCCTGAAAGCGGACATCGGGGCTGGCCTCCGGCACGTCCGCTTTGGGCCAATAGGAGACATCGGATAGCTCAATGAAAGAGGCTGCCAACTGACGCGGCCTTAACTCGGAAGGCGGCTTTTCGTAGGACGCCGTTGATCTCACCTTGGCGCGAAAGAACAAATTGTTGGCGCATTATGACAACTGCCCCTCGATCTGACCTGCTATGCCATGCGCGCTTAGAGTCCGTTGGGCCCGAGCGAACAAATAGCTGCGCGGCGACCTCAGTGGAGAGATTGCCTATGCTGCAGCGCTCAAAATCATCCCCTTTTCCAAGGCCGGTAATGAACAGCACGTCCGAGAGGATGTTGACCGAACTGCTAATTGCGAGAGCGTTTTTCAAACTCTCGTCCATTCCGGCGGAAAATTCGGCAGCGGTGGTTTCGCTCACTTCGGTGGGCAACTGCGAGATCCGTATGCTTCGGGGGTCGCTGACCAACCCGGATACGACGGCCTTGTTCTGGCTGGAGCTATTCGATCACGGCACAGGAAGGTCTATCGACAGCTTTCGATGCGACAAGATCGAAGACGCTGCACCCGTATATATGATGTTTCAAGCAACAGGTTTGAACTGTCCCGACCCTAGCGTTGAGAAAGAAGGCCGCTGAGTTGATATCGGACGATTGGTGGGACGTTGAGATAGTCTTTGCGGCACCGAACTCTTCCCTTCCACTAAATCTGCCGACCGCGGATGGCCGTAGGGCGACACGCGAGGTGGAATCGCTATGAAGACGTGTGAGAACGATGAGGATTGGGAAGCCGCCGAAAAAGCACTTGAAGCGGCTTGCCGGCTACCCGGCGGGCCAGATCGCATCGAGGCGTTGAAGCACGCCGGCCGGCTTCGATCTTACGCGGTCAAAAAGCGTCTGGCGAAAGAGGCGAAGCAAAAATAGTCGAACCAAAAATGCCGGAGGCCTTGTTTCTACGAAAAGCCCGCGGAAGCGAACCGGCGGACTTTTATCAACCGCGGCAGTCATTCGCGGTCGTACTGGGTGCGCAAGCCATTGATCAGTTCGTGCGGATGATGTGACGCCGAAAGGGACGCAACTTCTTGTTCGGTCTACCCCCGAAGCAGACATCTGGCGGACGGATCGGCATGTCTGCTAAGTGCCAATACCGGAAGTCAGGCGTCGTTGCGCCTCGATCAGTACCGTGCAACCACCGCGCTTTGGCCAAAGCGATAATTGACGCCGAGACGAACAGTGTCGATGCGCTCGCGGTTAAAGGCGTAATCCGCGAACACGCCCGGGGTGCTCGGCGGCGCTGGGCTGTTCATTCGCACCGTAACACCGGGAAATTCGACGTGAAGATATTCAGCCTTGACGCTCCAGTTTCCCGACAATCGCCATTCGCCGCCTACGCCGGCGGTCCACCCCAATTGCGTGCGTGATTCAAATCCGGAAAAGCACGGGCTCGTCGCGGGGGCAGTTGCAGAACAGCGGAACGCAAGGGCCCCGTTGGTGAAATTGACCGACTGCGAAGAACCTGCAGGCGGGGTCATAATTATGCTGGCGCTTTCGTTTGTTTGGCCATAGGCGACACCGCCCGTACCGTAGAGCAGCAAGTTTGGAGTTGCCAGAAATCCGAGGCGAGCGCGAGCGGTACCAAACCATTCAAGTTTGCGCTCGGCGTTCACAGCGAAAGGAAAGCTGGCGAAGAATCCCGGCTGCAACAACACGACATTGGACGAACTGCCCTTCACGTTGGCGTACTGAAGGTCCGTCTCGAAGCCCGCGACCCAGTTCGGCGAAAATTGCCAATTGTACCCGGCCTGTCCGCCGGCAATGACGCCACTCTCACGGAAATTACTTCCGAATGACCGTGAGAAGGCAGGGCCGGGTGGTATTGGGGGTTGCGTCAGCCAATCATTGGTGGCCGGATCCCGGTTCGCAATATCGGCAGATGCGTCATCGGTGCCGTAGCCATATCCGGCATTTACGCCGACATACCAACCAGTCCAACTGGCAACGGGAGCGGCAACCGGTGGGCGCGCCTTTACTGCCATGTCCGCCGCAAAGGCGGGCAAACCAGAGAGAACCAGCAGCGATGCGGCAAGGTATGTGGCGCGTTTCATTCTCGCTCTCCCACCACGACGCTCGATCATAGGGGAGTCCCAGCGCTTGCGATGTCTCTAGGCTGCAACAGTCGTTAACAAAGGCCCCTATTTGGCGTGGGACCCTTGGGCCGCCAGCCCGCGTTTCGTCAGGCTACGCCGACTACCGCCAGTCTCACGTTCTCGAAACAAAGCCGCCGCTGGCGGGCTAATCAACGGCGGCTTCCTCGTTCGTGGTCACCGTAAACGAGGCATGTCGAACGCTCCAGAATATTGGCCAGTTGGAAGTGGATCGCGAGGTAAACCCATTGAAAGGATCAAGGAGTGCCTGCGGTGCGTTTAGCCTGAGCTAAATTGCTCACATCGCGGGATGCAGAGGCGGCGAGATTTGCAGGTTGTGGGAACAATAGCGTGACGGCACCGTTGAATATTTCAGCACGTGGCGAACACTCGCGTCCGTCAGCGGAGAATTCCGATGGAATTGATCCTGATTATTGTTGTCGTGTTGCTGTTGTTCGGTGGCGGCGGATATTGGGGTCGGCGGCGCGGCCACTGGTGAAGACCACGATGATCGACTTTCCGAACCATAGTCGCTCCTATGACGCCACCCGGCACGCCGTGCGGTTCTGGGGACATGACAGCGCGATGGAGGCGTCGTTCTTCATCGACGAGGATGCGTTGGCGCGAATCCAGCCGGGCGTTCGGCCCGATAAATCAGGCTTCCTCAATGCCTTCGACGCCAACCGGGATAAAATTTGCGCCGCGGCCGCCAAGATTTACATACGCGGTGGCCGGGGCTCGTACGATCTGGGCGCGTCCAACTTTTGAAACGGCCGGCCTTAATCCGGCAAAGTCCGCTTTGGGTCAAAGGCGACATCAGGCGACGACGGGGCTAATGCCAGAAGCGGACGCTCCCTCACTCGATCACTTTATCCGCCCTCGCAAGGAGATTCGGCGGCACGTTGAGCCCAAGTGCTGCCGCCGTCTTCACGTTGACTACAAGCTGCAGATGCGTCGACTGTTCGATTGGAACATCTGCAGGCTTCTCTCCTTTCAGGATCCGCCCTGTATAGATTCCGGCCTTCCGTGAGGCGTCCGCGATGCTGCCTCCGTAGCTCATCAGGCCACCGGCCACAGCAAATTCCTCATAGGGTGAGACCGCAGGAATTGCGTTGCGCATTGCCAAGGCGGCGAGCTGTTCACTCCGTGCGAGGAAAGATGTATCGACCGCTATCACCAAGCCCCGAATGCGCCGCTCAACCATTGACGCAAAGACGCGATCCAGCTCCTCTGACGTGGTCGCATTCAAAAGATGAAGTTTTAGCCCTCTGGCATTTGCGGCAGCCGGCACATCCCTGGACTCAATTCTGGCGATGGCAGGATTGGTAGGATTTAGAAGCAGACCGAAGTCAGTCGTGGCGGGCATCAGTTCGTGAAGCAATTCTAGTTGCTTGGGTGCCACCAAAACTCCCAAGGTCGTAATGCCGGTGAGATTTCCGCCAGGCCGATTGAGGCTTGCTACAAGCCCCACCTCGACCGGGTCAGTTCCGATACGGAAGACAATCGGGATCGTTGTGGTCGCCTGTTTGGCAGCGATCGCGGAGGGCGTGCTCCCAAGCACGACGATAACGGATACTTGCTGTTGAACGAGATCAGCAGCCAGTGTCGAAAGACGATCGTTCCTTCCCTCAGCCCAACGGTATTCGATAGCGACGTTTTGGCCCTCAATGTAGCTCGCTTCAGCCAAGCCTTGCCTGAATGCGCTCAGACGGTCCCTCCATGAAGCGGGCGTTTCACTCCCGAGCAATCCAATAACGGGCATTTTCGATGGCTGTTGCGCCCGGGAAGCCAGCGGAATCAGTCCTGCCACCCCAAGTGCCGTCACGAACTCGCGCCGTCTCATGGGCCCCCCATGGCAAGGTTCACTTACTTGCAATACCCAAAATCGAACCTTATCAGTGGAAAAGAGAAACGGGCAACAAACGCTCAGCCAATGCGAGCCGATGTCCGCTTTGGGTTGCCGGCTCAACCGGTCGATGCAACACAGGCGTTAAATCTCTCTGCTGGGGTTTCAAATTGCAAGGTCTCACGCGGCCGTTCGTTGAGCTGTCGTGCCACTTTGTTCAGATGGGCTTGCGAATGCATCGATAAGTCGGTGCCCTTCGGGAAGTATTGTCGCAGTAGACCGTTGGTGTTCTCATTCGACCCCCGCTGCCACGGGCTTTGCGGATCGCAGAAGTAAACATCGATGTTGGTCGTCAGCGTAAATCGTCGGTGATCCGTGAGTTCCTTGCCCCGGTCCCAGGTCAGCGATTTATACAGCTCACTCGGCAACTTCTTTGCCTGCTTGATCAGCGCGGATACGACCGTCTGGGTGTCCTTGTTGGCGACCTTTGCCAGCATCACGTAACGGGTCTGACGCTCGACCAACGTCGCGATATAGCTGTTCTTCGACCCGGACAGCAGATCGCCTTCCCAATGGCCAGGCACCGCCCGATCTTCAACCGCTGCCGGCCGCTGACGGATCGAGACGAGATCCTTGATTTGTCCCCGTCCATCACTGATGAGACCCGCCTGTTTCGATCGACGGATCGTGCGCTTCGACCGAAGATGGCAAAGCAGCTCTTTCTTGAGCACCCCTCGGGCTTGAACAAACAGACTGCGATAGATCGTCTCGTGGGACACCTGATAACACCCGCCTTCAGGATGAGCTCTTTTGAGCCAGCCGGCTATCTGCTCGGGCGCCCAATTTAATCTCAGTTTGCTGGCCACCGCCTGTCGCAACCAGGCATTGGTCGCCAGCTTACAGCGTTTCGGGCGACGGGCTCGGGACCATGCCCTGTCATCCGCCACAGCCGCCCGGTAGTCATCATAGCCGCCATTCCGGCTGATTTCCCGGCTCACCGTCGAGGGCGAGCGGCCCAGCAACCTAGCCATCGAGCGGGCTGATCGATGTAGTGCCGCACCTCTAGATATCTCCTCGCGCTCCGCGAGCGTCAGCGCCAATCGCGGGCGACGTCGAGGAGCCGGACGAATCCCACCGTATGGCGACACCTGAAAATAGATGGACGATGAAGGCTTACCAAACGCTCGCCCAATCGCCTTGAGCGACTCCCCGCGCTGCCAGCGATCCCACAACTCCGTCTTCTCGGCAGCCGTAAACCCTCGACGAAAGCCCTGATCCATCGTCACACTCCATCTTTTCCCTCTAAGATAAAGTGTTGCGTCGACCGGTTGAGGCCACCGTCATAAACCGACATTCCGGACGGACCAACGCATGTCTGCTTTACCCCCAAAACCGGACATCGCAAATTTATGAGTACACGCCCTGACGCACGCTTTTTGATTTGAGCATGATCCTAGCGGAAAACCGGTGCCCACTTTGCGCTAACGCGGCCCACCGGGTCCGGGATCATGCTGCTTATCCGCGTCCCCTTGCCGCGGTCGGCGTCAGCCCGAAACGCCGGCGGAAGCAGCGGTTGAAATAGGACAGGTCGTTGAAGCCGCAGTCGAAGGCGATGTCGCTGATGCGGCGATCGGTCTCGCGCGCCAGCAGTTCGGCCGCCTTGCGTAGCCGCAATTCGTTCAGCCGCAGAGTGAAACTGGCGCCGGCCTCGAACAGCAGTTCGTTGACATAGCGCTCTGACAGGCCGGCCGCAGCGGCAAGCTTTTGCGCGGAAAAATCCGGCTCGGCAAAGCGCTTCTCCAGGATCATCAGCACCGCCTTGAGCCGCACCGCGCGCAGGCCGCCGCGCTGCGCCTGCACAGCGAGATCGCCGCGCGCGCCGAGGCCAAGGGCTGCGAGATCCATCAGATGCGCGGCGATGGCAAAGCCGGCTTCATCGACGGCGTCGGTGTGTTTGAGCAGGAGGTCGCTGTAGTCCATCGCCAGCGATAGCGCGCCACCCGGCGCCAGTTCATGGCCGACCAGGTCGTCGACATCGGACACCATCGACTTCAGCGTCGCCATCGGCAGATGCACGTTGGTGAAGCGCTTGGTGTTAGCGCCGTCGGCGGAGAAGAAGGGCTCGTCGAGCTTGAGCAGCACCATCGACCCCGGCCGCAGCACGAATTCGCGGCCGCGAACGACCATGCGCGACTCGCGGTCGCCGGTGTTGCGGGCGAGGCAGTAACGGTCGTCATTGGTTGACAGCACCTGGCGCTGTTCGCGCCGCACCGTGGTAAAGGTGCCGTCGCAGCGGCCGAGCATGGTGGTGCCGACATGGATCGAGTTCATCGCGGCCTGGAACGGCACGTCGTCGGCCGGATCGAGTTCGCCGGTGTTGGAAAAATGTTCGAACAGCTCGGCAAAGGACATGAAGCGCTGCCGCTCGGAGAGGCCCGGCGGCAGCATGTCGGTCGACAGTCGTTTCTTGATGACGGGCATTTCGGCGGGAAGAACCTGTGGGCGAGCGACGTCAATCTGGCGTGCCGCCGATGAACGGCGGCTGAAGCCGGCCCAGATTCCAGCCCAAGGCTAGCAACACGGCGATTTGAATGAAACAGCGCCGATAGGTCCAAAATTGGACCGTCCCCGGCGCTTGTCAGTCCAAGACACGCTGCCCGGCTCTTATTAGCGATGGCCCGGCAGCGGCTGCCGGGAGGATGCCGCGCTCCGGCACAACTCCTGACTGCAGGCTGGAAGGCTACCTCCCTGGGAGAAACAACATGAAGAACTCTACTGCCCGCAAGGTCCTGCTGGGCGCCGCGCTCGCCGCCAGCATGGGCATCGGCTACGCCATCGGCGCCCAACCGCACATGGAAGCCAGCGTTGGCCTGTTGCAAAACGCCCGCGCCGAGCTCGCCGCCGCGACGCCGAACAAGGGTGGCCACCGCGAGAAGGCGCTCGGCCTGATCGACAGCGCGATCGCCGAAGTGCGTGCCGGCATCGCGTTCGCCGCGACGCATTAAGCAGTGCTTTCCGGAGAACAACCCATGCAAAGGATTCTCACCGCCGCCCTTCTCGCCGGCGCGTTGGCCGCCGGCGGCGCAAGCGCGATGCCGCTCGCGCCGCTTGCGCCCGCGCCTGCCGACGTCATCGAAGTGGCGGGCGGATGCGGCGCCGGCTGGCACCGCGGCCCCAATGGCGGATGCCGGAAAAACTACGCGCAGCCGTGGCTGCACGCCTGCCCGCGCGGCTGGTATCTCGGCCCCTACGGCCGCTGCCGCGCCAACGGGACCTGAGTCTTTCAGCCCGCAAAGTTACTGCATCACATGCGGCGGGCCGAAAGGTCCGCCGTTTTGTTTTGGTCCGCCTCCACCGTCATTGCGAGAAAATATGTAGGGTGGGCAAAGCGAAGCGTGCCCACCTTGTCGCGCACGTCGTGAATGGTGGGCACGGCGCGAGCGCGCCTTTGCCCACCCTACGGCACCTCGCTTGCTCGCAATGACGGCGGAGGCAATCGCGCTAGTGGCTAGGAAGCCAGAAAGCCTTTGACCTCAGCCAGCAACTGCTCGGGCAATTCTTCCGCCAGCCAATGCCCGCCCGGCAGGGCCTTGCCGGATACATGTATTGCCCGCTCCTTCCAGACCGAGACGACATCGTATTTCTTGCCGACAAAGCCGTTCGCACCCCACAGCACCAGCACCGGACAGGAAATCTTCTTGTCCATGTCGGTTTCGTCGTGCCGCAGGTCGATCGAAGCAGCCGCCCGATAGTCCTCACAGGTCCCGCGGATGGTCTCTGGATTGCTGAAGCAGCGGCGGTATTCCGCATAGGCCTCGGGCTCGACACCGTGAGGCATCACCGTTCCCATCAGATATTTCAGCACTTCGTCGACGCTCCTGCCGATCAGTGTCTCGGGGTAAGGCGCATGCTGAATCATGAAGAACCAGTGATAATAGGCGGAGGCCATCGCCTGGTCCGTGTTTTGATACATATAGTGCGTCGGACAAATGTCGATCATGACCAGCTTGGTGACCCGGTCAGCATGATCGAGCGCCATGCGATGCGCGACGCGGGCGCCGCGATCGTGGCTCACCACCGCAAATCGCTGAAAGCCGAGTTTCTCCATCACCTCGACCTGGTCCAGCGCCATGGCGCGCTTTGAATAATTGATATGGTTGTCGCCGGCCGGCGGCTTGCCGCTGTCGCCGTATCCGCGCAGGTCGGGCATGACGAGGGTGTAGTTCGCCGAAAGATCGGGCGCCATCTTGCGCCATTCGATATGCGTCTGCGGATATCCGTGCAGCAGCAGCAGAGGCGGTCCGCTCCCGCCGGTTACGACGTTGATCGATGTGCCGCTGGTCTCGATCGTCTGCCGGCGAAACCCTGGGAAAAAATCCATTCTGTCCTCACTGATCCAAGCTTGCGCATATTGCGCTGCCCACGCCCCCTGCGACAAGGTGGCCGGAGCGGCTCAAGACCCGCCCCCTCGTCCAGGCTTGGCCTTACCCGAAAGTCGATCGCCCCCGGAAGCGGCACGTCTATTGCTTCCGGGCAATATGCGTGCGAGGAAAAAATCATGATCCGCGTGTTTCTCGATCGGCTTTACCTGTTCTCCGGCTATCTCGCGGGGCTCTTCCTCATTGCGATTTTCGTGCTGATGATGGTGCTGTCGGCCGGGCGGCCGCTGGGCATCAACATCCCGGCGGGCGACGACTTCATCTCCTGGTGCATGGCGGCGACCGCCTTTCTCGGGCTCGCGCACACCTTCCGGCACGGCGAGATGATCCGCGTCGGGCTCCTGATCGACCGCCTCGGCGACAAGGCGCGGCACTATGTCGAGATCGTCTCCCTCCTCATCGGCGTCGGCTTCATCGGTTTCTTCGCATGGAACGCCGTTGTCATGACCTGGCAGTCGTGGAAGTTTCACGACATCTCGCAGGGCGTGATCGCGGTGCCCTTGTGGATTCCGCAGCTCGGCTACAGCGGCGGCCTCGTCATCCTCTTCATCGCCTTTGTCGACGAACTGATCCATGTCGGCCGCGGTTTCCCGCCGCGCTACGAACTGCCGAAAGCTGTGACTGCCGAAGAGATCGTCGAACGCGCCGTGCAGAGCGGGGTCTGACATGGAGTTGCTCTCCATCGCAGCGATCCTGCTCGGCTTCCTGACGCTGCTGCTCGGCGCCGGCGTCTGGATCGCGGTGGCGCTGATGGCGACCGGATGGGCCGGCATGCAATTCGCCGGCAACTCCATTCCCGCCGGCAGCGTGCTGGCGACGACGGTGTGGGGCGGCAGCGCGTCGTGGTCGCTCGCCGCCTTGCCGCTGTTCATCTGGATGGGCGAGATCCTGTATCGCACGCGGCTGTCGGAAGAGATGTTCCGCGGCTTTGCGCCGTGGCTGAACTGGCTGCCGGGCCGGCTGATGCACGTCAATGTGCTGGCCTGCGGCGTGTTCGGCTCGGTGTCGGGCTCGTCGGCCGCAACCTGCGCCACGGTCGCCAAGATCGCGCTGCCGGAGCTGAAGAAGCGCGGCTATGACGAGAACATGAGCCTCGGCTCGCTCGCCGGCGCCGGCACGCTCGGCATTCTCATCCCGCCCTCGATCACCATGGTGGTCTATGCGGTGCAGGCCAACGTCTCCATCATCCAGGTGTTCCTCGCCGGATTTTTGCCGGGCTTTTTGGTGATGGCACTGTACTCCGGCTACATCGCGATCTGGTCGCTCGCCAACCCCGCGCGTACGCCGCCCGCCGATCCGCCGATGAGCTTCAAAAAGAAGCTGGAGGAATTGCTCAATCTCATTCCCTGCCTGCTGCTGATCATCTTCGTCTTCCTGTCGCTGCTGATGGGCTGGGCTACCGCAACGGAATGCGCGGCCTGGGGCGTGCTGGGCTCACTGGCGATTGCCTGGTGGCAGCGCGCGCTGAGCTGGGAATCGTTCTGGGCGAGCGTGATGGGCGCGACGCGCGTCAATTGCATGATCCTCTTGATCCTCGCCGGCGCCTCCTACATGGGCACGTCGATGGCCTATACCGGGATTCCGGCGGCGCTGGCGGGCTGGGTCAACAGCCTGCAGCTCAGCCCCTATGCACTGATCGCGGCGCTCACGGTGATGTACATCGTGCTCGGCACCGCGCTCGACGGCATTTCCATGATCGTGCTGACCACCGCCATCGTCATTCCCATGGTGAAGCAGGCCGGCTTCGATCTGGTCTGGTTCGGCATCTTCCTGGTGCTGGTGGTGGAGATGGCGGAAGTGTCGCCGCCGGTCGGCTTCAATTTGTTCGTGCTGCAGACCATGAGCGGCAAGGACTCCAATACGGTGGCGAAAGCATCGCTGCCGTTCTTCTTCCTGCTTGTTGTGGCGGTGGCCATCATCACGGTCTTTCCCTGGATCGTGATGGTGCTGCCGCAGATGGCGTTCCCTGGCTAGAGAGGTGTTTTATGTCCAGACTTGCAAAGACGTTCGCGTTGGCGGCCTGCGTTACGGCTTTTGCGCTGCCGGCAATGGCGCAGACCAAATGGAATCTGCCGGCGGCCTACCCGGCCGACAATCCGCATTCGGTCAACCTGATCGCGTTCGCCAAGGACGTCGGCACGGCGACTGGCGACAAGCTGCAGATCACCGTGCATCCCGCGGCCTCGCTGTTCAAGGCGCCGGAAATCAAGCGCGCAGTCGCCACCGGACAGGCGCAGATCGGCGAAGTGCTGATCTCGCTGCATGAGAATGAGGATCCGCTGTTCGGCATCGACGTCGTGCCGTTCCTGGCGACCAGCTATCCAGCGTCCAGGAAGCTGTGGCTGGCCTCGAAGGCGACGATCGAGAAGAAGCTCGCCGCGCAGGGCCTGATGCTACTGTTCGCAGTGCCGTGGGGGCCGCAGGGCATCTACGCCAAGAAGGACCTCAACAGCGTCGAGGACATGAAGGGCCTGAAGTGGCGCGCCTACAATGTCGGCACCGCCCGCATCGCCGAGCTGGTCGGCGCGCAGGCCGTCACCATCCAGGCGGCGGAATTGCCGCAGGCGCTCGCCACCGGCGTCGTCAACGCCTTCATGACCTCGGGCTCGACCGGCTATGACAGCAAGGCC
The DNA here is from genome assembly GCA_963726865.1 of uncultured Alphaproteobacteria bacterium. Classification (GTDB taxonomy): domain Bacteria; phylum Pseudomonadota; class Alphaproteobacteria; order Rhizobiales; family Xanthobacteraceae; genus Bradyrhizobium. Next base: position 84,910 of record CAVSEE010000033.1, read on the forward strand.
TGGGAGAGCATGACGCACTTCTACGACACGCAGGCCTGGATTCCGAAGAACGTCACCTTCGTCAACAAGGCCGCCTTCGACGCGCTCGACAAGCCGACCCAGGACGCGGTCCTCAAGGCGGCCGCGGTCGCGGAAGATCGCGGCTGGAAGCTCGCGGAGGAAAAGGCCGCGTGGTATCTCGACCAGCTCAAGGTCAACAAGATGCAGGTGCTGCCGCCGCCGGCAGCGCTGAAGTCGGGGCTTGAGAAGGTCGGCGAGCAGCTGACGGCCGATTGGACCAAGAAGGCCGGCGCCGAAGGCGAAGCCGTCATCGCCGCTTACAAAAAGTAGGAACTCGCTGGGTGGGCAACGGCGCGTGAGCGCCGTGCCCACCTTTGCCTGGTCAGTGATCGCCCAGCCCCCGATGCAGGCGCGCATCGTGGCTTTCGAAATGCCGCGAGAACCACGCATCCAGCCGCCGCGCCAGCAGCGTCTCATCGAGGACGTCGGTGACTTCGTAATCCTCCATGATGTCCCTGACCTCGTCGAGCAGGCGCTCGTGATCGTTCTTGTGCGCCGTGAGCTGGTCATAGCCCTTCTCGCGCATGAAGCGCTCCTCCAGCGCAAAATGCGCCGAGATCGCCTTGTAGAGATCGCCGAAGAAGCCGATCACGGCCACCTTGGAGCCCTGCGTTCTCGCCTTGTCGTAGAGGGTGTTGATGAGGTCGACGAGCTCGCGGTGCTCGTGGTCGACGGCTTCGATGCCGACGCTGTAGCGCTTCTCCCAATGCAGCAGGCCCATCATGTCCTCCTCAGCGAAAGATGAAGCTGCCGCTTTCCGGCCGGTAGTCGATCACGAGCATCTGGTCCGGCGCGAGCTCCACGCGGTCGCGCCGCTCGTGGTCGAAACCGTCGGCGCGCGCGGTGTCGCGCAAGCGCACGGCGAGGTCGTGCCGGCCGGCAGGCAGGACGAAGCGCTGGTAGACCCGCGAGGGCCCGTCGCCGGCAATGCCGGTCGGCGGCAGGCTCGCCTGGTAGACCTTGCTGCCGTCGACGTCGAGCTCGACATAGAGCGCTCGCCTTCCACGCGGGCAGTCCTGCACCCGCCGCATGTTGGGCGGCAGCTTTGCGATCTCTTCCGGCGTGAGACGCCGGCACTCGCCCTTGCGGTCGGCGCCATGCACGAAGGTCAGTATCACCACGCCTGCATCCTTCGGGATCTGCCCATAGGTCGGCCAGTCCGAGAGCGCGGCGACGCCGGCGAACAGCGCCGCGATGACGATGAACTGTCCTGCCGTTCGCACCGTCTTCATGTTGCGCCCTCCTCGGTCTCGAAGGCCTTTGAAGGCTGCTTCTCGGGGCTGACCGGCAATGGCGAGCGCAGCCGCTTCGGCGGCATCTTTGCGACGCGCGCGGCGAATGCGGCGATCTCGGCTTCGGCCTTGCCGGCCGCCAGCGCCGATGCCCATACCGTCGCAATGCGCTCCCGCGGTACCCGCGCGCGCAGATAGGGATCGCGCTCGGCCGCAAAACGCTGCTCGGTCCATTGCACGCCGAGCCGGTTGTAGCAGGCGCTTTCGGCGCAGCCGGCGACGACGACACCATCGGCGAGATCGCGGCTGAGGATGAAGTCGATCAGCGACGGCGGCGCCATGGCGACGCACGGCATGACCACGGTGTCACCGAGCCGGCCGGCCGCCGCGCCATGCTCGCAGGCCAGCACCAGCACGCGCCCCGGCCCGCTCAGGCCACCAGCGGTATCCATCACCCGCTCGCGCAGCTCCCGCAGCGAGTATTCCGGCAGGTCGATGCCGGTCTTCAATTCCTCGGTGCGGCGGAATGGGGTCGACGACGGGCAGGAGCCGACACAGATGCCGCAGGACACGCAGAGCGACGGGTTGACCTCCGCCTGGGTCGGGAATGGCAGCTTATCGGTGCGCGGCACCAGCCTGATCGCCTCATAGGGGCAATCCTCGGCGCAGCGGGCGCAGCCGTTGCAGTGGTCGAGATCGATAACGGCCGCCCTGGCCTTGCGCAGCGGCGGCAGCCACGGCATCAGCGCGATCATCAGGGAGAATGCGCCGAGGAAGGCCCACACGGCCCCGTTGCCCCACAATTTGGTCAGCGGATAGAGCGGCAGATAGAACCAGTCGAGGCCGACATTGTTCGGCACCTTGGCAAGGTCGGCCGCACCTTGCGACAGCGCCGGCTTCCAGATCGATACCGCGAGCAGCGCGGCCAACGAGAGCAGCGCCAGCGCGCGCGGCGGGTTCACCTTCGGCCGCGAGATGCGCAGGATGTGCACCCACATGATGAACAGCAGGAACAGCGGCACTGCGACATGCATGAACACCATCAGCGAGAAGAAGCGGCTGGTCAGCGTGCCCGTGGCGATGAAGTTGCGGGCGATCGGCTCGCCGAAGATCGGCAGCCAATCGAGCAGCTCCGAGGAGACCACCGCGACGAACTGGGCGAGCTTGTCCCACACCAGCCAGTAGCCGGTAATGCCGGAAGCATAGAGCAGCCAGATGATCGGCAGGCCCGTGAACCAGGAAAACCAGCGCACCCCGCGATAATGGTCGAGGGAGAACTCGCGCAGCAAATGCACCACCACCATCACCACCATCAGGTCGGAGGCATAGCGATGGAAGCTGCGCATCACGCCGGCATGGAACCACTGCTCGCGCGTGATGTACTCGACCGACTGGTAGGCGCGCTCGATCCCGGTGTCGAAGAAGATGAAGAGATAGATGCCGCTGACGGTGACGATCCAGAAGAAGAAGAATCCGAGTGCGCCGAGCTGCGCCAGCGGATTGAGCGCGGGGCTGAACAGCCGGTCGAACGGCCGCTCGATCAGCTCAAAGCCTATCCTGAGCACTTTGCGGATGGCGTTCACGTCGATGTCCTAGGCCTTGCCCGTCCGTGCATGCCCCGCCCGCAGCCATTCCCTTAGGATCAGCCCGCCCATGACCAGCAGCGAGAACGCCGCGATCACGCTGCCGAACACCAGGCCGTAGTCGATGCGATAGCGCCCCGCGCCAGGGTCGTAGGCCGTGCAGATGAACTTGATGCGGTCGACGATGCCGGTGAAGCTGAACGGCGTCGAAGTGCCGTAGACCACGTCCTTCATCGGCTCCATGAACATGCGCAGCGGAAACGCCTCGCCATAAACATGGCGATAGATCTTGCCGTCGCGGTCGAGGATCGTGGTCTGGGTCGGATGATCGAAGCCGCCGGCCACCGCACGGTAGCTGAAGCCGAGATCGCCGAGCAGCGCGGCGATCGTGGCCGCATCGCCGCTGGCGACGCGCCAGTTCGGCAGCCTGATGCCCTGCTGGGAGGCGAACTGCGCCATCCGCGGCACGGTGTCATTGCGCGCGTCGAAGCCGATCGTGAGCACGGCAAAACGGTCGAGCCCGAAAACGCGACCGGCCTCGGTCACCGCATCGATGGTGTGCTGGGTAGTCGGCGGGCACACCGAGCTGCAGGAGGCGTAGACGAGGCTGATCACGAGCGGCTTGCCGCGGTAATCGGCCAGCGAGAACGGCGTGCCCTGGCCGTCGGTGAGCGCGTGGTTGCCAACCGTACGCCCGACCGCCTGCGTCGACTTCGCAATCGCCGCCGCGGGATCGAGCGGCGGCGCCGCCACGGCCGGCAGCGCCAGCGCGCACAGCAGCGCGCATGCCGCGCCAGGGCGTTTCATGACAGGAGCCCGGCGGCGCTCGACAGCAGCGCGCCTGCGACCAGAAGTGCAAGCTGCAGCAGCGAAGCAAAGAAGTTCCCCATCGCATTCGCTTTCGACGGATCCCGGTGCAGCACGATGCTCTTCCAGACGAACCAGAAGCCGCCGATCCCTGCGCAGATGCCGTACAGCATCCCCGCGCCGTACCAGACCGGCACCAGCGAGATCGCGGCCAGCGCCACCGCATGGGCGAGCACCGCAAGCGTCCAGGCATAGGCCGGCGCCACCACCGGCAGCATCGGAATTTTTGCGCGCGCATAGTCGTCGCCCTTGGCGGCGGCAAGGCTCCAGAAATGCGGCGGCGTCCACAGGAACAGCACCACCGCGAGCACGGTGGGCACCACCTGCGGCGATGGATCGACGGCGGCTGCGCCCGCCAGCACGGCAAAGCTGCCGGCCAACCCGCCGACCACGATGTTCCAGGTGCTGCGGCGCTTCAGCCAGACCGTGTAGACGATGCCGTAAGTGAAGGCGCCAAGGAACACATAGCCCGCCGCGACATGGCCCGCCGTCATCACGGCAAGCGCCAGCGAGACCACCAGCAACGCGAGAAAGGCGGCGAGCCACCACGGGCTCGCTTTGAGCGCGCCGCTCGCAAACGGGCGGGTGCAGGTCCGCCGCATCAATTTGTCGAGGTCGCGCTCGTAGTAGTGGTTGAAGGCGCCGGCGGCACCGGAGGCGCCGAGCACGGCAAGCGTCAGGCCGATCATCTGCCACCACGCCAGATGCGGGCCGCTGGCCACCGCAACGCCAGCCAGCGCGCTGGCCGCAATCGCGACGCCGATCCTGAGCTTCAGGAGCGAGATCGTCATCGAGGCTACAGCGCGCATGGTTCTCTCCTTGGGTGGTGAGCGGGTTCGGTCAACGGAACAGCCAGAGCTCGGAGAGATATTTCCAGTTGATGAAGTAGTAGAGGACGAAGCAGACGAAGAAGATGCTCACCAGCACGATGGTGCCCGGCAGCTTCGGCGCCTTCTCGCTGCCATAGTGCGAGGCGACGGCGCCGCCGCCGGCAAACAGCGGGAAGGTCAGCTTGTGGCCGCTGGTGATCTTCTCACCGAACAGCGCGGTGCCGACCACGACCAGCACGAAGATGATGCCGCCGATCGCCGCGAGCACCGCGAACACGCCGTTCAGGCCCATCATCAGGAACGCGCCGGCCGAGTGGGCAAAGCCGATGCTGGCGTCGCTGAACGTCATGTCCCAGTGCCGCCGCGGAACGCCGAGCGTGCCGGCGCCCATCATGAACAGCGAGATGCCGGCGGCGCCGATGCCGAACACGTAGGGCTGGATTTTCGCAAGCTTTGGCCAGACGATCTCGCGCTGGAAGATCAGCGGCAGCACGATATAGGTCGCGCCCATGAAGGCCAGCGTCGTTCCCGCCACCACGGTGCCGTGGAAATGGCCGGGCACGTAGATGGTGTTGTGCATGAGCACGTTGAGCTGCTCGGTGCCCAGCACCACGCCGGAAATGCCGCCGATGAAACCGAAGAAGACCAGCGACAGGAACATGCCGGCAAAGGCCGGATGCCCCCATGGCGCCTTGCGCAGCCATTCGAACATGCCGCGGTTGAAGCCGTTGCGCCGCTGCGCCGCCTCGATCGCGCCGGGCACGGTGAGGCCGTGCACCATCGAGCCCATCACGGCGAGGTACATCATGTAGCTGGTGTTGACGATCTTCCAGCTCGCATCCATGCCGGGCTCGGCGAGCAGATGGTGCGCCGAGGCCAGTTGCAGGAACAGGATGTACATGAAGAAGGCGACGCGGCTGACCTTCTCGCTCAGCGGCTTGGCGCCGACCAGCAGCGCTGCGGTCAGGTACCAGAGCGAGACATGGGCCGAGACGTTGATCTGCTGCGAGGAGTGACCCATCGCCCACCAGACCACCTTGTACATCAGGGGATCGATGTCGGAGATCAGGCCGAGCGACCACAGCCAGGTCGGGATCAGGATGATGGCGCCGGAGGCGATGGTGAAGACCGCGATGATGGCAGCGGTGAGCGCGCCGAACGTCACCAGCGGGATCGAGCCCTCATAGGTGCCCTCTTCCTTGGCGATCACCAGCGTCGCGAAGAACAGCGCGGTGCCGATCAGCGCACCGACCGCAAACAGGATGATGCCGAGATAGAAATGCGGCTTGGCCTGCATCGGCGGATAGGAGGTGAACATCACGCTCGAATTCGCCCTGCAGCACCGCGACGTTGGTGGCGAGCGCGCCGACGATCATCAAGATGAAGGCGAGCCAGCCGAGCTTCGGCGCCGCCAGCCGGCAATTCAGCAGCACGGCCGAGGCGAAATACAGCACGGCGATTTCGAAGAAGATGATCCAGAACAGCAGCACGTTGGCGCCGTGGCCGGTCAGGATCAGGTAGAACCAGTCGGCCGGCAGCAGATGCACGGCCGGCCAGCGCGTCAGGGCCACCAGCAGGCCCATCAGGCCGCCGATCGCCAGGAACACCACGGCCGCCACCGCATTGGCGATGATCAGCTTCTGCGCGGCGGCGTCGACCTTGAGCCCGGTGTACTGGCAGGTGCGGAATTCGGCCTTGGCGGGCACGGCGCCGATGACGGTTTCTGCGGTCATTGCTTGTCTCCCCCGGCCAGACGCTGCTCCGCCTCTGCCTTCTTCGGCTCGGTCACATAGATCTTGCCGGTCATGGTGTGATGGCCGATGCCGCAGAACTCGTTGCAGACGATGCCGAACTCGCCGCTCTGGGTCGGGGTCAGCGAGATGATATGCTCGAGCCCCGGATGGACCTGGATGTTGATGTTGGTGGGCTGCAGCGAGAAGCCGTGCTGCCAGTCGATCGAGGAGAGATGGATGCGATAGCTTTGTCCCTTCTCCAGCTCGAGGATCGGCCACCACTGCCACAGACGCCCGAGCAGATAGACGTCGCTGCCCGGCTGCGCCTTCACGACGGGGACGCCCGCCTCCTCGCGCACCTGATTCTTCTTGGCGAATTCGTCGACCTTGGCCTCATAGGCCGATGGCGTGATGCGGTAGGCTTCCTTGCTGAGGTTCTGCTGGCCGATGAAATGCCAGGCGATCATGAAGGCGAACATGAACAGCCCCCACAGGAAGGCGATCACGATCCAGATCAGCTCGACCCGTTCGATCGGCTCGTTCCACCAGATGCGTCTTTCGGGCGGTGTGACAGCCATTTCGATTCCCCTTGTCTGGAATTGCGTTATCGGTTTCGCGCGGCGGTGTTCACTTTGCGAGCGGGATCGAGGCGACTTCCATCACGCCCCAGATCAAATAGAGGACGGTGGGCAAGGTCACGCCGAGGAACAGCAGCAGGAAGGGGTTATCGAGCACCCGCTGCATGGCGGGCACGCGCTCGCCGGCACCCTCGCGCGGCGCATTCACTTCGGTGGGCGGCGGCATCGGCAATCTCCCGGCTTTGAAAATTCCTCGCACATCTATCCGGCGCCGCAGGCCGCCATCCTTAACCGCGGTCAAGGACACGGTGCTTCGCAACAGAAATAATTTGCGTCATGGAAGATCGAAGCGCATTCGACGGCGTCCGCCGCCGCGCGCGGCGGCTATTGCTGTGTCTTGGACTCCTTGCTGCCGCTGCAGCCGTCGTCGCAGCATCGCCGGCCGCCCGAACGCCGGCGCGGGCGGCCGATCTCGTGCTGATCTACGTCGGAGCGGAAGACTGCGCGCCCTGCCGCGCCTGGCAGAACGGCGACGGAGCGGACTTCCGCAAGTCGGCCGAATTCGCCCGCATCCTCTATCGCGAGGTGAAATCGCCGCATCTGCACGACGTGCTCGGCGACGAGCACTGGCCGGAGGACATCCGCGCCTATCGCAGCCACCTGAAACGCAGCGACGGCGTGCCGCTATGGCTGATCGTCTCCGGCCATGAAGTCGTCGTGCAGCGCTTTGGCGCCGCCGCCTGGCAGGCCGGCGTGCTGCCGGAACTGCGTTCGCTGCTGCGCTAGGCGGGCACTTCAATGGCCGCAACATGCTTCGGCGGAAGCTTGCCGTTGCAGCCGGTGGGGCCGATGGCGCCGCGCGGCTTGATGCGGTCGCTGGCGACCAGATCGAGCAATGTCGCCGCATCGTCCACGATGACGTCGGAAGCGCGCACGTCGATGCCCATGGTCCGCAGCTTGGCGAATACCCGCGAGAGCGATTCCGGCTTCAGCCCGAGCCGGCCTGCGATCAGCGACTTGTCGTAAGGCAGAGCAATGGTGCACGGGCCCTTGACGCAGGGCGTCAGCGAAATCAGGAAGTCGGCGACCCGCTGCATGCCGCTCTGCGCCGTGAGCTGCTCGACCCGGCTGATCATCAGATGCAGGTGCTGCGAGGTGGAGGCGATCATGGCGATCGCGATCTCCGGCATCTTGCGGATGCAGTCGACGATGTGGTCGGCGGGAATCAGGATCAGGCGGGTGCGTGTCACTGCGCTCGCCATGGCCGGATAGCAGCCGGAGGTGAAGGTCACCGCCTCGGCAAAACTCTGGCCCTTGGCAAAGACATTGAGCACGGCCTCGTCGCCGGCGGGCGTAATCCGGTAGAGCTTGATCCAGCCTTCGACGATGATGAAGAATGAGCTGGCCGGCTCGCCCTGGCGGAACAGCATGCTGCCCGGCCGCAAATTGATCACCCGCGACTGCGCCATCAGCACGTCGAGCGCTTCCGGCTTCAATCCGGAGAACACCGGGATTTGCGAGGCGACAAGCAGATCGGCAGGTGAAGGCACGGTCATGGTCTTATCCCCAGAAGGCTTCCTCCGAAGGTGAATTCTCGACGCGTCGCCGCAGTGCGGCCGCATGGCGGCGGATAATGCAAGGCGGCGGATCTCGACGCGAATTGCCACGGCCCAGCGGGATTCCGAAAGATGCGCTCCGCTGGCGGTGCCGGCATCGTTGGCGGCGTCGTGCCCAAGAGGTAATCACCCATCCGCCGGCAAGACCTTGCGGAAGGTCAAACTCCGGCCGGTTTTAGATGCCGCGGATTTCCGCGGGGGCTGCCCAAGCCTTTGGAGCCGCGCCCCGGGGCCGTTGCCGTGGTCAGGCCAATCGGCTAAGTGAACGCTCCGTTTGCATCCCCTCGGGCTGAAAGTGTGATCAACCATGGCTGAAGCCGATCTCGACGCCGTCATCCGGCAGATTGCCAAGGCACAGAACAAGAGCCTGCTGGCCGCCGTGAAGAAGCGGCGCGACCAGATCATGGCCCGCGCCGCCAAGGCAAAGGACAAGGCTGCGCGGGATCAGCTGCGGCTGGTGGCGAAGAGCACGATGGAGCTCGGGACAGCGGCGGCGAAGCGGCTGCAGAATTCGGCGGAAATTGCCGCCGACGCCTATGCGCGAGCGATCCGGTACGCGGCCGAGGAAGCAGCGAAGCAAGCTGCGGCTGCAAAGCCGAAGAAGAAAGCCGCAAAGGCTGCGGGGAAGCACGCAGTCAAAGCGAAATGACCAGCCGCCCGGCGGCCGCTTTGTGCGATCACCCCGCGCCTTCCGGCAGCGGACTCATCATCGCTTCCACGGCCACGATGTTGCGGCTCTCGTCGTAGACCGGCCGGACCGAGACCTGCATCTTCACGATCAAGCCTGACTTGTGCACGGCGGGCGATATCGTGACCTCGGGCAGATTGCTGACGCCGGTCTGCACGTAGCGGCCGAAGCCCGCATGGTGCCGCCCGCGCAGATGTGGCGGGATGATCAGCTCAATGGACTGGCCGACCGCCTCCGCGCCGGAATAGCCGAGCATTGCCTCGGCATCCGCGGTCCAGTCGAGGATGCGGCCCGTCGTGTCGACCTTCAGCGTTGCTGCCGCCATTAGCGCCTAGCCTCCCTCCCCCATCCGCCGGATCTCCGCTCGCGCCTCGTCGCCTTCCGGAATCGGCCGGCCGCAGTCGCGCCATTCGATCGCGGCCTTGAAGCCGTGCGTCTGGGCGTAGCGGCGAAACCAGAGGCCTTCCGGATTGTGGCGCGTGATTCCGTCGAAGATGGTAGCCATCATCTGGGTCTGCTCCAGGCCCATGTTCAGCATCACCTGGTTGACGACCAGCTTGTGCATGGCGAGGTGGCTCTTCGGCACGCCGGCGATACGGTTGGCAAGCTTCATGGCGGCGGCCTCGAGTTCAGCCACCGGCACCGACTGGTTGGCGAGGCCCCATTCGACCGCCGTGCGGCCATCGATCATGTCGCCAGTGAACATCAGCTGCTTGGCGCGCACGGGGCCGAGCTTGAAGGTCCACATTGCCGGCGTCGGGCATCCCCATACGCGGGTCGGCATGTAGCCGATGCGGGCATCGTCGGCCATCACGATGAGATCGCAGCACAACGCGATGTCGCTGCCGCCGGCCACCGCTGCGCCGTGGATTTTCGCAATCGTCGGCTTCGAACACCGCCAGAGAGCTCATGAAATCCTCGGTATTCCGCTTCATGCCGGCATAATCGATCATGGGATCCCAGGGATGGTTTTCCTGGGTCCATTGGTTTTGCGCCGCGCCCTCGGCATAGCGCACGAGATCGTAGCCGCCGCAAAAGCCCTTGCCGGCGCCTTCGACGACGATGACGTGGATGTCGTCATTGCGCTCGGCCCATTCGACGGCGGCGCGGATTTCGCGCGGCGTTTCGTCGTTGATGGCGTTCAGCCGCTCCGGCCGGTTCAGCAGCAGACGCGCCACCCGCGGCGCGGCCGGGTCGGCCGCAATCTTCAGGGTCGAAAAATCCGGCATAGGCAATCCTCCCGCTTTGTTTTTACAGTCAGCATTGACGGTAGCGGACTCGCTGCTACAGTCAATGCTGACTGTTTGGAGGGACTTCGTGGCTTCGAGACGAGGCGCAACCAGGGCCGATCGCGACGGCCCGGCGATGCGGCAACGGCTGCTGGATGCGGCGGTCGACTGCCTGATCGAGCTCGGCGTCACCGGCACGACCACGCTCGCCGTGCAGCGCCGCGCCGGCACAAGCCGCGGCGCGCTGCTGCATCATTTTCCGACCCATGCCGATCTGCTCGCCGCCAGCGTCGCTGAACTGGTCAAGCGCAACGAAGCCGCGGTCACGGCCTCGCGCGCCGGCCATGCCGGACCGCACGATCCACTGCGAACGGCAGTCAACGCGCTGGCCTTCGCCGGCCGGCAGCCCTCTTATCTCGCCGAACTCGAACTGTGGGCGGTGTCGCGCACCGACCGGCCGCTGAAGCAGGCGTTGATCGCGGCCGAGCGCGCCGCCAAACGCGAGATCGATCGCGTCTCCGCCGATTTGTTCGCGAAGTGGGCGAACTCGGAGGCGTATGGCGACGCCATCGCGCTGACGCAGCACTTCGTGCGCGGATTGGCGATCTCGGAAAATCTGCGCAGCTCGGCGGCGCGGCGGGAGCGGCTGATATCGGCATGGACTGAGGCGATGCGGCCGCTGCTGGAGAAGGGCTCAAAGTCGGGCGCGCGAAAAAGCTCCGCGTGCTAGAGCCCGGCCGATCGCCGTCTTATCGAATTCTTGGGGTCGTCGACGAATACCGGCACAAAGTGTTTCCATTGGTCATAGGACTCGGCCGGTAGATTATATGGTTGGCAGGCGACGATCGCTCGGCTTGCGCTTTCCTGAAGGGCACGGCTGAAGGGAGTTGAAGGCTGACCTTCGGGAACAGGAGTGCCGTCCAGCGTTCCATCGCGCTTGAGCTTGATGGCGAAGGACACATCTACTCTCTGTCCGTCACCTCCAATAGGTTTCTTCCAGCATCGTTCGACCTGCTTCTGAAATTGCGCGGGCCAAGTCGGAGCCGGCACGACCCGGAGCGCGGGCTGCGCGGCTTGAGCAAGCCGCGAGAAATCAAGTGCCACCGCATCGCCCGATCGAGCCATACACATGAGAGTCTCAAGGACTGCCAGCCCCACGACCCGACCAATTTTGCCTTGTATCACGCCGCTCGCCTCCCTGCGCCCACGGGGACGATATCGTCACGGAGCCACAACTACAACTAGATCGCTAGCAAAGTCGTAGGGTGGGCAAAGCGAAGCGTGCCCACCTTCGAGAGCACGCTTGCAAAGGTGGGCACGGCGCAAGAGCGCCTTTGCCTACACTACGAACTCGCAAGGACGGACGTGGAGTTAATCCACCTTCGGTCCCGCCTTCGCGTCCGGTGTCACGTTGGCATCGCTTGCCCTGCTCGTAATCTTCGGCGCGCCGCCGCAATCCTTCATGCAGGGATTCCTGTTCCAGAACTTCTTCTCCGACGTTTCGCGATCGTCGGCGAAGAAGCCGCCCGCGTTCGGCATCTTGACGGACGCCAAATTCCTGTCGGTCAGCTCGAAATCATCCGCGACGATGTCGTTGAGATTGAGCAGGAACGCGACCACGGCATAGGTCTCGTCGGCGGAGAGCGAGCGCGCATCGCCCCAGGGCATGGTGCGCCGCGTGTAGTCCCAGAGTGGCGCCAGCTTTGGCCAGAACGAGCCGATGGTCTTGTTCGGCCGGTCGGCTTTCAGGCTGCGCTGCCCGCCCGCGAGCGCCGGCCAGCGGCCTGCGCCCTGCCCGAACTCGCCATGGCAGGAGGCGCAGCGCGCGAGGTAGATCGCCTCGCCCTGCTTGACGGTGCCGCGGCCGGGCGGCAGGCCGCGTCCATCCGCCTCAACGTCGGTGTCCCACGCGGCGATTTCGGCCGGCAGCGCTTCGCGGCCGAGGCCCATCTTTTGCTCTGCAGCGGCGGCCGCGCCGTGCGCCAGCGCGCCGGCGAACACGCCTGCCGCAAGCCGCCTAACCCAGCTCGACATTCTCGGCCTCGCCATTGCCGCGCAGCAGCCAGGTCTGGATGCCGTTGTTGTGGTAGACCGAATTGACGCCGCGGATTTTTCGCAACTCGCCCTTTGTTGGCTGCACATAGCCGGACGAATCCATTGCGCGCGATTGCAACAACAGCTCCTCGCCATTCCAGTCGAAGTAGAGATGAAAGCGCGTCATCGATTTGTCGAGCACGGGGGCTTCCAGCCGCGCCGTCTTCCAGTTGCGGCCGCCGTCGAGCGAAACGTCGACGCGCTTGATGCTGCCGCGGCCGGACCAGGCAAAGCCGCTCAGCACATTGCGTCCCCGGTATTTCAGCGGCGCCTGCGGCGACGGATTGGTGACCACCGACTTCGCATCCATCACGAAGGTGTATTGGCGGGCGCGGCCGTCGGTGAGCAGGTCAGTGTATTTCGAGGTCTCCTCGCGCGCCGCCCACGGCTTATCGCCCACTTCGATGCGGCGCAGCCACTTGACCCAGAGGTTGCCCTCCCAGCCGGGAATGACGGCGCGCAGCGGATAGCCCTGCTCCGGACGCAGCGCCTCGCCGTTCATGGCGAAGGCGAGCATCACATCGGAAAGCGCCTTCTCGACCGGCAGCGAACGGATCATGCCTGCGGCATCGCCGCCTTCCAGCATCAGCCATTTTGCCGATGGCCGCAGGCCGGCCTCGTCGAGCAGCGTCTTCAGGGCAACGCCGGTGTACATCACGTTGTGGATCATGCCGTGGGTGAACTGGCAGCCATTGAGCTGCGCGCCGCGCCATTCCATGCCGGTATTGGCCGCGCATTCCAGGAAACAGATGCGGCTGATGCGCGGCATCCGCTTGATGTCGTCCATCGTGAACACCAGCGGCTTTTCGACCAGGCCGTTGATCATCAGGCGGTGTTTTGCCGGATCGATCTCGGCGACGCCGCTGTGGTGGCGCTCGAAGCAGAGGCCCGACGGCGTGATGATGCCTTCCAGCGCATGCAGCGGGGTAAAGTTCGCCGCCGATTCCGGCGCTGCCGTCAGCCATGGCACGTGGCGCCGAACGACGTGCTGCTCGAATTTCGACGGCGCGCCATAGGCGCGCTTGTCGACGCCGTCGCCAAGCCGGCGCTGCCAGTCTTGCACCTCTGCAATGGCGGGATCGGGCTTTGCGGCTTCCGCCAGCGCGCGTGATGGGAACGCGATGCTGGCCCCCGCAAGGCCCGCGGCGGAAAGCACGCCGCGCCGCGTCAAGCGACCAGAAGACCGATTTTCGCGCATGCGCTCCATCCTCTCGACAAATTCATGGGAACTATATCGCTGTGTCGATATGTCATCGCGAAAAATGTCAGGGAAAAACGTATCTTTCGACAGGCGCGCGCACGATGGGACATGCCATGGCTGACGAAGAAAGCATCGTCGAGACGATCAAGGACGAGATTGCCGAGGCGGCCAAGGCGGTCGTCGCGGAAATAAAGTCGATCGCGACGGAAGTGACCGACGCCGTCGAAAGCACGGCCACGCTGTGCGACGAGGATGCGGCGTCGAAGGACGACGCGACGTCCTCCGAACCCGGCAAAGGCGGCGGCGAAGCCCCGCGCTAGCCGAAGCGGTGCTCGTAGCGAACAATCGAAAGCTCGCTGGTATCGATATCGGGCTTGCGGCCAGACAGCATATCGGCCAGCACGCGGCCGGAGCCGCAGGCCATGGTCCAGCCCAGCGTGCCGTGGCCGGTGTTGAGGTGCAGATTGGGATAGCGGGTGGCGCCGATGATCGGCGGGCCGTCGGGGGTCATCGGGCGCAGGCCGCACCAGAAGTTGGCGTCGGAGAGATCGCCGCCGCGCGGGAACAGGTCGGTCAGCGAATGATCGAGCGTGGCGCGGCGCGCGGGATGCAGCGTATTGGAATAGCCGGACACTTCGGCGGTGCCGCCGACGCGGATGCGGTTGCCGAGGCGGGTGATCGCGACCTTGTAGCTCTCGTCCATCACGGTGGAGACCGGCGCGCCCGCTTCGTCGCGAACGGGCACGGTGATCGAATAGCCCTTGACGGCATAGACGGGAATGGCAATGCCGATGCCGCGCAGCAACTGCTGCGACCAGCTGCCGAGCGCGACCACATAGGCGTCTGCCTGCAGCAGGCCTGCGCTGGTGGCAACGCCAGTGATGCGGCCACCATCGGCGATGATCCGGTCGATGCCGACGTTGAACTTGAACTGCACGCCGAGCTTCGCCGCCTGCTCGGCGAGCGCCGCCGTGAACATCTGGCAGTCGCCGGTCTCGTCCTGCGGCAAGCGCAAGACCGCCGGCGATCTTGTCCCTGACCTGCGCCAGCGCCGGCTCGGCCTCGATGCAGCCGTCGCGGTCGAGCACTTCATACGGCACGCCATATTGCTTGAGCACGGCGATGTCGTCGCCGGTGTGGTCGAGCTGCGCCTGCTTGCGGAACAGCTGCAGCGTGCCCTGGCTGCGCTCGTCGTAGTGGATGCCGATCTCCTGCGCGCAGCGCGCGCAGGCAGTCGCGGCTGTATTCGGCGAGCGGAATCATCCGGCTCTTGTTGACGGCATAGCGCGCGGCGGTGCAGTTGCGCAGCATTTTGGCGAGCAACAACCACATCACGGGATCGGCGGTGGGGCGGATCACCAGCGGGCCGTGCTTCATCAACAGCCACTTGATCGCCTTGACGCGGCACGCCGGGGCCGGCCCAGGGCGAGGCATAGCCGGGCGAGACTTCGCCGGCATTGGCAAAGCTCGTCTCCAGCGCGGGCGCCGCCTGGCGGTCGACGACAACAACCTCATGGCCGGCACGCGCCAGATAATAGGCCGAGGTGACGCCGATGACGCCGCTGCCGAGGATCAGGACTTTCACGCTCGCGCTCCCGCGGCTCTGCGCCGCGTCACGCCACGCGCTTGATGACATCGGACAGGATCGACATCATGTCGTCGATGTGGCTCTTCTCGACGATCAGGGGCGGCGACATCGCGAGCGAGTCGGCACTGTTGCGCAGGTACAGGCCCTTGTTCCAGCATTCGACCATGACCTCGTAGCCGCGCGCGCCGACCGCATCCTTGCGGGACGCCAGCTCGACCGCGCCCATCAGGCCGACATTGCGGATGTCGATCACGTTGGGCAGGCCCTTGAGCGCATGCAGCGCATTCTGCCAGTGGTCGGCGAGCTGCGCGCCGCGTGTCAGCAGCCCCTCGTCCTTGTAGATGTCGAGCGTGGCAAGACCCGCCGCGCACGCCGTCGGATGCGCCGAATAGGTGTAGCCGTGGAACAGCTCGATCTGGCTTGCCGGGCCGGTCATCAGCCCGTCATGCACCTTGCGGCTGGCGAACACCGCGCCGCAGGGAACGGTGCCGTTGGTGATGCCCTTGGCCGTGGTCATCAGGTCGGGCGTGACGCCGAAGAAGTCAGCGGCGAACGGCGTGCCGAGCCGGCCGAAGCCGGTGATGACTTCGTCGAAGATCAGGAGGATGCCGTGCTTGTCGCAGAGCCTGGCGCAGCCGCTGCAGATAGTTTTGCGGCGGCGGCAGCACGGCGGTCGATCCCGGCACCGGCTCGACGATCACGGCCGCGATGGTGTCGGCGCCATGCAGCGCCACCAGGCGCTCGACATCGTCGGCGAGCTCGGCGCCATGCGCCGGCATGCCCTTGGAGAACGCGTTGCGCTCGAGATCGTAGGTGTGGCGGATGTGATCGACGCCGGGCAGGTGCGTGGCAAAGGCGCGGCGGTTGTTGACCATGCCGCCGACCGACATGCCGCCGAAGCCGACACCGTGATAGCCGCGCTCGCGGCCGATCAGGCGCGTGCGGGTCGCCTGCCCCGCGGCGCGGTGATAGGCGAGCGCGATCTTGAGCGCCGTGTCGACCGACTCCGAGCCGGAGTTGGTGAAGAAGACGCGGTCGAGCCCCTTCGGGCGCGATCTCGGCAAGGCGCTTGGCGAAATCGAAGGCGATCGGATGGCCCATCTGGAACGACGGCGCGAAATCGAGGGTCATCAGCTGGCGCTCGACGGCAGCGGCGATCTGCTTGCGGCCATGGCCGGCATTGACGCACCACAGGCCGGCGGAGCCGTCGATCACCTTGCGGCCGTCGATGCTGGTGTAATACATGCCCGACGCCGAGGCGATCAGCCGCGGCGTCTCCTTGAACTGCCGGTTTGCCGTGAACGGCATCCAGAAGGCTTCGAGGTCGAGGGTGTTGGGAATCTGGTGAACCGTCACGGCGCGACTCCTTCTGAATGGGATGACACAGCCGTCCCATGGCGGGGCTTACTCAACAAGGCCTTTTCTGCTGTCCCTTAACGCCTTGATTTTGCTGGATCGATAAAGGCATATTTGTCCGATCCGCAACACCTGCAACACGGGAAATCCGATGAGCGTGGATATCGGCGGGCGGCTCCGCTTCGTCCGCAACCGCCACAAGCTGTCGCAGCGCGAACTGGCCAAGCGCTCCGGCGTCACCAATTCGACGATCTCGCTGATCGAGTCCAACCAGATGAACCCGTCGGTCGGCGCGCTGAAGCGCATCCTCGACGGCATCCCGATGGGGCTGGCGGAATTCTTCGCCATCGAGCCGGAGCGGCCGCGCAAGGCGTTTTACCGCGCCGACGAACTGACCGAGATCGGCAAGAAGCCGATCTCCTACTTGCAGGTCGGCGACAGCCTGTTCGGCCGCACGCTGCAGATCTTGCGCGAGCAGTACGGCCCCGGCGGCGACACCGGCCGCGTGCCGCTGGTGCATGACGGCGAGGAAGGCGGCATCGTGATCTCGGGCCGGCTGGAGGTGACCGTCGACGGCGAGCGCCGCATCCTCGGCCCGGGCGATGCCTATTATTTCGAGAGCCGCCGCCCGCATCGCTTCCGCTGCATCGGCAACAAGCCGTGCGAGGTGATCAGCGCCTGCACGCCGCCGACGTTCTGATTTGATCTGGCGCAGCTTGCGGCCCGCTGAGACCGGATACAGTGCAGCCGAGAAACACTGTCGGGGAAATGCCTCATGAATTTCGAGTTCACGCCGCAACAACAACAGGTGCGCGAGACCATCGCCCGTTTCGCCGCCGAGGAGATGGCCCCGCTGGTCAGGGCCGCCGAGGAAAGCGAGGTGTTTCCGAAACAGCTATTCCCTAGATGGGCCGAACTCGGCCTGCTCGGCGTGCGCTATCCCGAAGCCGACGGCGGCTCCGGCTTCGACAAGGTCAGCGACTGCATCGTCCGCGAGGAGATGAGCCGGGTGTGCCAGTCGTTTTCCGCCTCCTGGTCGGCGCACACCCATCTGGCGCTGTGGCCGATCTGGCGGGCCGGCACGCCGCAACAGAAGGCGCGCTTCTTCGTTCCCGGACTCGCCGGCGAGAAGATCGGCGGCTTCGCCCTGTCCGAGCCCGACGGCGGCTCCGACATCCGCGCCATGCGCACGCGGGCGGAGAAGGTGGACGGCGGCTGGCGTCTCAACGGCTCCAAGCTCTACATCACCAACGCGCCGATGGCGGACTTCCTGATGCTGGCGGCGCGCACCAAACCGGACCACACCTCCGATGCGATCAGCCTCTTCATCGTCGAACTGCCCAATCCCGGCTTTCACATCAGCAAGCTCGACAAGGAAGGCATCCGCTCGTCGGAAACCGGCCTGATCCATATCGAGGATGCCTTCGTGCCCGACGACTGCCTGCTCGGCGGCGAGACCGGCACCTACGGCATCGTGCGCAACTCGCTGGCGGAGAACCGGATCGGGGTTTCCGCCAACTGCATCGGCATGGCGCGCGGCGCGTTCGATGCGGCGCTGGACTTCGCGAAGACACGGGTAGTACGCGGCAAGCCGATCATGGAATACCAGGCGATCGCCCACAAACTCGCCGACATGGCTGCCGAGATCGAAGCCGCGAAATGGTTCGTCTATTACGGCGCTTGGCGGGTCGATCAGGGCACGATCGATGCCGCGACGGCGTCCAAGGTCAAGCTTGTCGCCAGCGAAATGGCGGTGCGTGTCACCGAACAGGCGATCCGCATCCTCGGCGGCGCCGGCATCATGCGCGAATATCCGGCCGGGCGTTTCCACCGCGACGCGCTGGTCTACATCATCGGCGAAGGCACGTCGGAGATTCAGCGCAACATCATCGCGCGCTCGCTCGGCGCGTCGTGATCGCCGGGCGTGACGGCGGACGGCGAAGGATCAAGGCGAGAGGCTTGTCGTCACGAGGACGATGCAGCCGCCGACGGTACGCCCCGGCGGATGGCGCGTCTCGCGAGCCGCGACGTGATAATCGCCCGCGCCGAGCTTGAGTTCCCCGAACGCAAGGTCGCCCTCCACGACAAATGTCGTTTCCTCGATATCGTGGGCATGCGCCTTGTAGATCGCACCGGGCGACATGCGGATCAGCAGCGACTGGCGATTGCTCGCGCGATCCACATGCAGCACGCGTGCGACGAGGCCGGGGCCGATCGCGACCCAACTCGCTCCCTCGGCGCGCCGGGTCTGCGTGCCCGGCAGCTGCATGCCTTCGGCGTCGATGCGCGCCAGGATGCTGTCGAACATGCCGGCCGGCGGCGCATCGTCGCTGCCCTGCCCGGTCGCATCGAGGCCGGCGAATATTTGCCGCCAATGCGCGACGGACGCGCGCAGGCCGTCATCGCCCTCGAGCCGCGCAGCAAAACTCGCGTGAGCGTCGTCGCGCAGCATGCCGAGCGCGTACTCGGCTGCGAGAATGTCGTCGGGCTTCACTGGTTCAGACATGCCTGCAACTGCCCGATCGCGCGGTGGATCCAGCTCTTCACCGTCCCAATGGGTACGGCGGAAAGCGCGGAAAGTTCTTCGTAGCTCAGTCCATAATGATAGGCCATCACGATGCAGCGGCGCTGCTCTTCCTTCAGACTACCAAGGCAACGCCGCAGATCGTGGCCAAGCAATGGATCGCCAGACGCCGTTACCCGCTCGACGACGGCGGCGACGTCCGCATCGCTCAGCGACAGCGCCGGGGCCGGCTTCTTCGCCAGGCGGTTGAAGATCACGCTGCGGGCGAGCGCGACCATCCAGGCCATGGCGTCGCCTTTGGTCCGGTCGAACAGAGGAGACTTCTCCCAGATCCGCACCATCACGTCCTGCAGGGCATCCTCGGCCGCCTGGTGGTCCCTCATCAAACGCTTGCAGATGCTGAATAATTTCGGCCCGACGGCCTGGTACAGGTTTCGAAACGCAACGCGGTCTCCTTCCGCGACCCTTTCGAGTGTGGTTGCGAGTTCGCCGTTCGACACCTGCTGCCCCGATCCCCGGAAGCCCCGTCCCGGGTATAGGGGCCCAGTAGATACGGATCAATCCGGAAAAGTTTCAGCCGATGGCCGCCATTGTCTTCACGAAAATATATGCGGCCGCACTGAAACAAATCGGCGCGGCGGCCTGTACTTGCCGGCATAGCCCGCCTCCATCGACCGAGGCGCACGGCAAGTTTGGGGGAGATATCATGAGGCCTGCGATCCGCGGAGACCGTGACAAGGACGGCCTCGCCACCCTGCTGGCCGGGGTCGCGTCCGGCGACAAGTCGGCCTTCGCAAAGCTCTATGGCCTGACCAGCAGAAAACTGTTTGGCGTGGCGCTGCGCATCCTGCGCGACCGCGCCGCCGCCGAGGACATCGTGCAGGAAGTCTATGTCCGCATCTGGCGCAATGCCGCCTCCTTCGATGTGAAGTTGGCCTCGCCAATCGCCTGGATGGCGAGCATCGTGCGGCATTGCGCGATCGACACGCTACGCAAGCAGAAGCTCGAGACGACGGAATTCTGCGACGA
This sequence comes from uncultured Alphaproteobacteria bacterium, assembly GCA_963726865.1. Taxonomy (GTDB): domain Bacteria; phylum Pseudomonadota; class Alphaproteobacteria; order Rhizobiales; family Xanthobacteraceae; genus Bradyrhizobium. The sequence goes on from CAVSEE010000033.1 coordinate 105,118, forward strand.
GAGCGCGCGCGTCGACGCCGAGGCGCTCGATCCGGCCGAAGAGATCGACATGGCGCAGCGCCGCGCCGTCGCCTTTGCCGCCCTCCGCAAGATGGACCCCGCCAAGCGCGATCTGATCCTGCTGGCCTATGTGCGCGAGCAAAGCCGCGACAGCCTCGCCAAGACGTTCGGTGTGCCGACCGGCACTATCAAGACCAATCTGCGCCGCTCGCTGATCGAGCTCAGGCAATCGATGCAGCACGAGGCCGAGCAAGCGCATGCGGGGCGTGCTTTCGAAGCCGCTTGACGATTTGCCCACGCGCCGCCGATCATGCTCCCGACCAACCGGGAGCCCATCGTGAGCGTCTACATCATCGCCCAGCTTAAATTCACCCAGCGCGAGCGCTACGACCGCTACCAGTCGCGCTTCTTCGGCGTGTTCAGGAATTTCAAGGGCAAGCTGCTCGTCGCCGACGAACACCCGGTCGTGCTCGAAGGCGACTGGCCGCGCGACAAGGTCGTGATCATGGAATTCCCGGACGCCGAGGCGGCGCATGGAATTTCAGGAGTCGCCGGAGTATCAGGAGATCGCGGTGGACCGGAAGGCGGGCGCGGACGCGATCGTGATGACGGTCCGGGGGCTGAAGTAGTTACCGCCCGCTGAAACTCGCCTTCCGCTTCTCCACAAACGCGGCGCGCCCTTCCAGCGCATCGGCGCTCGTGCGCACCTCGGACTGCACCTCGATCTCCCGGCGGAACTGCGTCGCATAAGTCGCGTGCTCGCTCTCTTCCAGCAGCCCGCGCGTGGCGACCAGCGCGCGGGTCGGGCCTTGGGCGAGGCGTTGCGCCAGTTTGATCGCCTCCGGCATCAACTGCGCGTCGTCGACGACGTCGCGGACCAGGCCCCATTCCTTGGCGCGTTCGGCGGAGATCGGCTCGTTGAACAGCATCAGCTCAAGCGCGCGCTGGCGGCCGATCAGGCGCGGCAGCAGCCAGGTCGAGCCGAGATCGGGGACGAGGCCGATGCGGCTGAACACCTGGATGAAGTTTGCGGAGCGCGCGGCGACGATCATGTCGCCAGCCATGGCGAGAGAAAAGCCGCCGCCGGCAGCGACGCCGTTGACAGCGACCACGATCGGCACCCGGCATTCGCGCAACGCCTTGAAGGTCGGCCAGTAGAATTTCATCACGCCGGTGATGATGTCCTGGCCGAGCGCCTCGGAAGCCTTCAGGTTCTGGCCGGAGCAGAAGCCGCGGCCCTCGCCGGTCAGCACCAGCGCTCGGATCGAAGCATCGGCCGTCATCTCGGCAATGGCCTTGGCGAGCGCGCCGAGCAGATCGGGCGTCATCGCGTTCAGGCTCTCGGGCTCGTTCAGCGTGAGGATCCCAACCGCACCGTCCCTGCCCTGTTTCACACCGGCCATTTTTTGTCTCCCCTGCATGTGCGTTTTCCGCACTTTGCCATTGCCTGCGCGCAAATGCCATTGCGCCAATTCGCGGGCTTTGACTTCATTCGCTGACATACTAGTGTTCGACCAAGCACAAGACTTGCGTCAAGCTCCGATGGAAGGAGCGGCCGGAGGATAAACCGCCGATGCTTTTGCTGAGTGAAACCCTGTCCGATTCGTTGCCGCCCGGGCCCGTCTTTCCGAAGGCATATCCGGAAATCGACCAGGGCTTCCTAACGGAATCCATCAATTTCACCGACGGCCAGCCCTATGAATTGTTCGCACGGCTGCGCGCACACGCGCCGGTGTCGTGGCAGCGCGAAGGCGAAAACGGCCCCGGCTTCTGGGCGCTGACGCGCTATGAAGATTTGATGCGGGTCGATGGCGATCCCAAAACCTTCTCGTCGCAGAAGGGCGGCATCCTCATGACCTACGGGCCGAAGGAGAGCCGGCATCCGCTGCTGTTCCGCGCCTCGGTCGACGCCATGATCAACATGGATGGGCAGCCGCATCTGCAGCTGCGCCGGGAGCACATGCCCTATTTCACGCCGGCCTATCTTGCCGAGCTGAAGAAGAAGGTCGCCGCCGAGACCACGCGGCTGATCGACGGCATGGCGGGCTTGGGCGAATGCGACCTCGTTGAAAAGCTCTCCGCGCAGCTGCCGCTGTTCACGCTGTGCGAAATCCTCGGCGTGCCGCAATCCGACCAGCCGAAATTCATCACCTGGATGCATTATCTCGAAGTCGCCGGCTACATCACCGCGAAGCAGCGCAAGGAGGCGCAGGCACCGACGCCGGAGCTGTTGAAGTTCGTCAAGGCGCTGAACGAGAACGTCGCGGAGATGTTCGAATACGGCCAGCACATGCTGCAGAAGCGCCGCGCCGATCCGAAGCCGGACCTGATGAGCGCGATCGCACGCGCCACCGTCGACGGCGAGCTGCTGCGCAACGAATATCTCGACGGCTCGTGGCTGCTGATCGTGTTCGCCGGCAACGACACCACGCGCAACACGATTTCCGGCTCGATGAAGCTGCTCACCGAATTCCCCGACCAGCGCGAGGCCTTGAAGGCCGACATGTCGCTGCTGCCCAACGCCGTGGACGAGTTGATCCGCATGGTCAGCCCCGTCATCTATATGCGACGGACTGCGACATCAGATACCGAGGTCGGCGGCCAAAAAATCGCCGAGGGCGAGAAGGTGATTATGTATTTTTCCGCGGCCAACCGCGATCCCAGCGTGTTCGCCGATCCCGACAAGCTCGACATTCGCCGCACCAACGCGTCGAAGAACATCGCCTTCGGCTTCGGCCCGCATGTCTGCATCGGCAAGCGCGTGGCGCAGCTGCAGCTCGAGGAAGTCTACCGGCAATTGCTGAGCCGGCTGCCGGATATCGAATATGCCGGGGGCATCGACGTTGCCCCGAACAACTTCGTTCACGCCATCCGCAAGCTGCCGGTCCGGTTTACGCCGGAACGGCGCGCGAGCTAGGCAATAAGAAAAGACAAGGAAACGTCAATGGCCGACCAGTTCTCCAATCATCAGCAGATCCGCAAGCCCGCGGTCTCGTCCAGAGGCGGCATCGTCGCTTCGCAATCGCGGCGCGCCGCCGAAGTCGGCGCCGCGGTGCTGGCAGCCGGCGGCGACTGCGTCGATGCCGTGATCGCCACCACCTTTGCGCTGGGAACGCTGGAGCCCTGGATGAGCGGTATGGGCGGCGGCGGCGCCATGGTGCTCTACCGCGCGCATGAGAACCGATACGAGGTGATCGACTACGGCATGCGCTCGCCGAACAGCCTGCGCGTCGAGGATTTTCCGCTCACCGGCAGCGGCGCGGCCTCCGACATCTTCCCCTGGCCGCGGGTGAAGGACGACCGCAACCTGCAGGGCCCCGGCTCGATCGCGGTGCCCGGCGTCGTCGCCGGCATGGAAGAAGCGCACCGCCGTCACGCCAAAATGCCGTGGAAGGAGCTTTTGGCGCCCGGCGCAAAGCTCGCCGGCGAAGGCTTGCTGGTGGACTGGTGGACCACGCTGATGATTGCAAGCTCGGCTGTGGACCTGCGGCGCTACCCGGCCAGCGCCGCGGCGTATCTGCAGGACGGGCTGCCGCCGAACGCGCAATGGGGTATCAAGTCCGAGGTGCGGCTGCCGCAGGACCGGCTGAAGGCGACGCTGGAGCAACTCGCCGCGCGCGGCCCGCGCGACTTCTACGAAGGCGAGATCGCGCGCAGCATGGCCGACGACATCAAGGCCGCCGGCGGCGCGCTGTCAGTGGAGGACCTTGCAGCCTTCCGCGCATTTTATCGCGAGCCGCTCGTCATTCCCTATCGCGGCGGCAAGGTGTTTGCGACGCCGGAGCTCACCGCAGGCCCGACGCTGGCCTCCACCTTGCGCTGGCTGCAACAAAAGCTCGTGCCCGGCCGCGCGCCGGATGCCGCGGCCTATGTCGAATATGCGCTGGCGCTGCAGGCGGCCTATCGCGAGCGCCTCTCCGATATGGGCGACGCCGATGGCCGGCGCGCGCTTGGGGCCGAGCATCTGGCGCCGGCCTGCACCACGCATTTCTCCGTGGTCGACAAGCACGGCAACATGGCCGCAGTGACTCAGACGCTGCTATCGACCTTCGGCTCGAAATTCGTGACGCCGAATACCGGCATCACCATGAACAATGGCATCATGTGGTTCGATCCGACGCAGGGCGTGCCGAATTCGCTCGCGCCCGGCAAGCGCTGTCTGACCAACTACACGCCGGCGGTGGCGGAAACCTCCCGCGGCGACCGCCTCGCGGTCGGCGCCTCCGGCGGTCGCCGCATCCTCCCCGCAGTGACGCAGCTGCTCTCCTTTGCGATGGATTTCGGCATGAACCTCGACAATGCGATCCACCAGCCGCGCATCGACGCCAGCGAAGGCGCCATCGTGATCGGCGACAAGCGGCTGCCGGCGCCGATCCACGGCGCGCTATGCGCGCGCTTCGATTACGAGGAGGCGCGTATCCAGACTTTTCCGATGAAGTTCGCCTGCCCCAGCGTTACCATGCGCCAGGGCACCACGAACTTTGGCGCGACCGAGAGTGCGCAGCCCTGGGGCGACGCGGTGGCGGAGGGCTGAGGGAGATCGCGGATGGCGCTGGTTGGCACGATCGCGCGCTGGGCACTGCTTTTGGCCGCGGTCGTCGTTGTCGTCATCTTCGCGATATGGACCGCCGCGCGCCCCGCCCAACCCGATGCATTCTATGACCCACCCGCCGAGAAGCCGGGCGACGCCGGCGCCCTGTTGCGCAGCGAGCCCTATACGAAGCAATTGCCGGCCAGCGCACGCGGCTGGCGCATTCTCTATACGACCAAACGCGGCGACGCGTCGACTATCGCCAGCGCCATCGTTGTCACATCGACGCAAACGACCCCCGCCCCGCGCCCGGTGATCGCCTGGGCGCATGGCACCACCGGCATCGCGCCCGGCTGCGCGCCATCGGTGATAGCGCCCTTCGCGGGCGTTCCCGCACTTGACCGCGTCATCGCGGAGAACTGGGTTTACATAGCGACAGATTATCCCGGCCTCGGCACGCCGGGCGGCCACGCCTATCTGGTCGGCGAAGATGCGGCGCGTGCGGTGCTCGATGCGATCCGCGCAGCGCGGCGGATCGAAGGGCTTTCGCTGGACAACCGCGCCGTGGTGTGGGGCCATTCGCAGGGCGGCAACGCCGCGCTGTGGACCGGCATCCGCGCCGACGACTATGCGCCGGATGTGAACATCGCCGGCGTCGCCGCGCTGGCACCGGCGAGCGATCTCCCCGCGCTGTTCAGAGCCAGTCACGTCACGCCGTTCGGCAAGATCGTGTCGTCCTATCTCATCAAGGCCTATGCAACCGCCTATCCGGATGTCGGCATGCCGGCCTATGTGAGTGCGCGGACGCGGCCGTTCGTCGGCGACATTGCCTCGCGGTGTGCCGGCGGCTGGCCCACGCTGTTTTCCGTTGCCGAGACGGGGCTGCTTCCCTCCGCCGGAATTTTCGCGCGCGATCCTGCCGGGGGAGCGCTCGGCGAACGGCTGCGGCAGAACACGCCGGCGACGGGGATCACAGCGCCCGTTCTCATCGCGCAGGGCACGGCCGACGACCTCGTGCTGCCAGCCCTGCAGGCGCGCTATGTCGCCGCGCGCTGCGCGGCCGGGCAACCGATCGACTACCGCATCTATCCCCGCCGCGACCATGTTTCGCTGATCACCGACCACCCGGCGCTCGATGCCGATCTCATCGCCTGGAGCCGCGACCGCTTCTCGGGCGCGCCCGATACGCCGAACTGCAAGCGCTGACGCTACCTTTATTTGAGCATGATCTTTTCGGAAAACCGCTTCACACTTTTCCGGATCATGCTCTACGCAGAGATACGCGAAGGCTGCGCGCTGGGCGTTTTTCGGGCGCCGGAGGAAAACTCGATCTCCTGGTAGCCCTTCGCGGCGACGTCGTTGATGATGCCGACGAATTTCGGCGTGCCGCCGTTGTAGACGAAGTAGCGGATGGTCCCTTCCTCGTGGCCGGCGACGTTGGAGTTGTAGCCGGTGAACCACGACTTGGCTTTGCGCATCAGCATGATCTCGTACATCTTGATCACATGCGCGGTCCAGCGCCGCTGCGCCTCCAGCGTGGCGTCGGCGCGGGTGTAGCCGCGCTCCCGGATGTACTGCAGCAGGCCCATGCACCAGTTAACGCCGTTCTCGATACCGCGGGGGAAATTGGTCGAGGCCGATGCGCTCTGCGGTCCGGTCGGCATCAGCAGGTTCGGAAAGCCATGCACGAGCATGCCGAGGAAGGTCGACGGCGCATGCTTCCATTTGTCGCCGAGCCGCTCGCCGCCGATGCCGCGGATATCGATCAGGTCGTAGGCGCCGGTGATGGCGTCGAAGCCGGTGGCGTAGACAATGACGTCAAACTGATAGTCGCGCGCCGTGGTGCGCAAGCCCTTCTCGGTGATACGGACCAGCGGCGTTTCGCTGATGTCGACGAGGTGCACGTTGTCGCGGTTGTAGGCCTCGAAATAATTGGTCTCCAGCGGCAGGCGCTGCACGCCAAAGCCGTGGTCGCGCGGAATTAGTTTTTCCGCGACCTTCTGGTCCTTGACGCGGCGGCGGATGCGGCCGGCGATATATTCCGACAGCTCGGCATTGGCCGCCTCGTCCATGAAGATTTCGCGGAAGTTGGCGAGCCAGATGCCGAAGCCCGGCTCGTCATAGAGCTTGTCCCACAGTTTCAGCCGCTCCTCGCGCGACACCTCGTAAAAGCCGCGGCGGTCCGGCTCGTGCTCGAAGCCGCCGGGCGAGCGCGCGCAAGCGGCAAAGATCTCGTCATAGCGCGAACGGATGTCAGCCATCTCGGCTTCGGAGATCTTGCTGTTGTTGAGCGGCGCGCTCCAGTTCGGACGGCGCTGGAACACGGTGAGTTCGCCTACCTTGTCGGCGATCTCGCCGATCACCTGGATGCCGGTGGCGCCGGTGCCGATCACCGCGACCTTCTTGCCCTTGAGATCGACCGGCTCCTGCGGCCAGTAATAAGTGTGGAACGAACGGCCCTTGAAATCATCGACGCCTTCGATCCGCGGCATGGTCGGTGCCGAAAGCAAACCAATCGCGAGCACCACGAAGCGCGCGGTCAGCTCGCGGCCGTCGCCGACTTTCACCCGCCACAGGTCACGGGTCTCGTCGAATTCCATCGCCTCGACCTTGCAGTTGAACTGCATGTGCTTGCGCAGGTCGAACTTGTCGGCGACATAGTTGAGGTAGCGCAGGTTCTCCGGCTGGCCGGAGAAGCGCTCCTTCCAGTGCCACTCGTCGAGCAATTCGCGCGAGAAGGAAAAGCCGTAGGTGTAGCTCTCGGAATCGAAGCGGCAGCCGGGATAGCGGTTCCAGTACCAGGTGCCGCCGAGATCGGGCGCGGAGTCGAGCACGGTGGCGTCGACGCCGAGATCGACCAGCCGCTTGATCTGGTAGATGCCCGCGACGCCGGCGCCGACGACGATCACTTCGTAGTGGGTTTTTGCCTCTCCCATCGTTTCCTGCTCCGGAATTTGCTGGCGCCGCTTTTTGCCTGATTGGGTCAATTACAATCCCTTTTGCAAGCCCACGCAACCGGGCGCGACCGAATGACCGCCACGCGCCGATTGCGGAGCGGCCATGCGATCTTGCGTTAACGCGCTACAGACCGGCACCCTCAGGCATTGACATCAATGACCGTGCGGCCGCGAATTTTGCCAGCAAGTATCCTGCTCGCGAGTTCCGGCAAATTCGACATCGGTTCAACGACGGTCATATCGTCGAGCTTTTTCGGGTCGAGATCGACTGCCAGTCGTCGCCACGCTTCCTCTCGCACAGCGCGCGGCGCCATCACCGAGTCGATCCCGAGCAGTGATATGCCGCGCAGCACGAATGGAAGCACCGAACTGGGCAAATCCCTGCTTCCCGCCAGGCCGCAGGCGGCAACCGCGCCGCCATAGGCGGTTTGCGCCAGTGCATTCGCCAAGGTGTGCCCACCGACCGTATCGACGGCGCCCACCCAGCGCTCCTCCTGAACCGGCGGTCCAGCGGTGGCGAGCGCCGAGCGGTCGACGAAGCCGGACGCGCCGAGCCCGCGCAGATAGTCGTGGGTCTCCGGCCGGCCGGTGGACGCAACGACTTCGTATCCGAGCCTGGCGAGGATGGCGATCGCAACGGACCCGACGCCACCGGCAGCGCCGGTGACCAGCACCGCTGCATCGCCCGGCCTCACCCCCATTCCTTCCAGCGCAAGCACACACAGCATCGCGGTGTAGCCCGCCGTACCGATCGCCATCGCCTGCTTGAGCGAAAATGCATCGGGCACACGTATCAGCCACTCCGGTCGGACACGCTGCTGTTGCGCGTAGCCGCCCCAATGTTGCTGCGACAGTCCCCAGCCGTTGACGACGACCTTGTCGCCCGGCCGCCATTCGGCCGCGCGCGACTCGACGACAGTGCCCGCGAGATCGATGCCGCCGACCATCGGTGTCCTTTGCGCAATCGGTGCAGCGCCGGTCAACGCGATCCCATCCTTGAAGTTCAGCGTGGAGTAGGCGACTTGCACGAGGACCGGCTCGTCCGGCAACTCGGCCTGCGACAATTCTCTCATCCCGCTTTTGGTCTTGCCATCAACCGTGTCGATGACAAAGGCCCTGATTCCGCCGCCCATCTTCTCCTCCAGTCGACTGAGCATCAGGCTTTGGCGCGGGCTTCGCGCCGGCCGTGGGCGCCGATCTCGCCGTAGATCTTGGCGATCTGCTCGGGCGAGGCCGTCATGCCGCCGAGCGACCAGTGGCTGGGATCCTGCTCCTCGATCTTGACCCAGACCAGCTTGCGAAACTCAGGATTGCCCTGCCCCTCGATCTCGACCATCAAGTCGGTGATCCTCGCAAGCAGCCTTTGCTTCTGCTCGACGTCCAGAATTCCCCTGGCGGTCGAAATCGATACGTAAGGCATGATTCCTCCAATGAATTGCAACGACGGAGACGCGGATCGCGTGCGTCTCGCTGAATATCGCGCGGAGGCGGCCGGATTTCGAGTGGCGGATAAGCCAAAGAACAGGCAATATCCGCCAATCCCTTGGGAGGTCGAGATGAAGCTCGCGGTGCTGCTGCTGGAAGGATGCATGGAATCGGCCGTGATCGGCGTTGCCGATCTGCTCGGACTCGCCAATTTCGTGATGCGGCGGCTTGGCAAGGAAACGCGCTTCCAGTTCGAGACGCTGTCGCCCGATGGAAAGCCGGTGCGGACCAGCCGCGGCACCCATTTCACGGTCGACGCGGGCTTGAGCGGGACAAAGTCGTATGACGCGATCATCGTCCCGGGCCACCTTTCCGGCACCGAACCGATCCGGCGGCAGGGAAAGCAATTCGCGTCCGCTGCGGCCTGGTTGCGTCGACAGCATTCAGGGGGATGCGTGATCGGGGCATTCTGCAGTGGCGTCTTCCTGCTGGCCGAGGCCGGCCTGCTCGACAACCGCCGCGCCACGACGACGTGGTGGCTGCAGACATACCTCAAGGAAAACTTTCCGGCCGTTGATCTCGCCGGCGACGCCGTGGTCACAAGTGACGACCGCATCGTCTGCGCAGCGGGGCCGATGTCGTGGGTCGACCTGCTGCTGCGATTGATCGAGATGGTGGACGGGCCCGAGGCCGCACGCACCTGTGCCGACTACGCCGTCGTCGATACCGCGGACAGGACTCAAGCGATCTATCTACCGCTGGGATATCTGCAGCAGCGCGATCCGCTTCTGACCAAGGCCGACGTGCTGGTGCGCCGCGCACGCAAACGACCGATGACGGTGCAGCGGCTCGCCGTCGAACTGGGCTTGAGCGAACGCACGCTGCACCGGCGCTTCATGGAGCTGACCGACGCTTCGCCGCAGGAATTCATCCTGCGGCGCAGGATGGAGTCCGCCCGGCTGCTGCTGGAGACAACGACGCAATCAATCAAGGCGGTTGCCCGCGCGGTCGGCTATGAAGACGACAGCAGCTTTCGCAAGGCGTTCCGCAAACTGACCGCCATCACGCCGCAGCAATACCGCGTGCGGCGCGCCTGATCGGCGTCTGATGCAGCTGCTATCGGCGCAACTTTGTGCTATCGCTCGGCTCACGGAAACGGAACGATACCTTGCCAGTCACCCGCAAATCGCTGTTCAAGAGCACGACCCTGCAGATCGGCCTGTTCGAGGCGCGTGCGGTTTCGGATGCCTGCAGCGATGTCGAGCAGCAGGATCGCAATGCCGTGGTGCTGCCGCTCGCCGGCGTATTCGCCAAGCACGACGCGCCCGGACGGCAGGTAATCGGCACGCCCAGCCATGCCGTGTTCGTCGCGGCTGACACACCTTACCGGGTCAGCTTCCCCGGCGGCATCGGCGACCGCGCGCTGGTCCTGCGTTTCGGCGACGAGCTCGCGCCTGAACATGTCGACCGCAGCGGCGACGCGGCGCTCGCGTCGAATGGCCTGCTGCCGGCTCCCGCCATGATGCTGCGCAACCTGCTGGGTGCGCGGCTCAGCCGGGGCGAGATCGATGGTTTTGAAATCGAAGCCATCGGCCTTGATCTCCTCAACGTCTCCTTCGATGCGATGCGCAAGGAACGGTCCGACGTGCGGCCAGCAGCACTGATGCGGCGGACGCGGGCGATGGAACGGGTCAAGGAAGCGATTGCAGTCGCGCCATCGCACAAGTGGAACGTGGCGCGGCTGGCGAAGCTCGCAAACCTGTCGCCGTTCCATCTCTGCCATGTCTTCCGCGAGATGGCCGGCACCTCGATCTACGACTATGTGCTGCAGGAGCGGCTGGCGCATGCGCTGGATGCCGTGCTCGACGGCGACGACGACCTCACCACCGTCGCGCTCGATGCCGGCTTTGCCAGCCACAGTCATTTCACCGCGCGCTTCCGCGGCTTTTTCGGCTGCACGCCAGCGGCGCTCCGCCGAACGGCGACCGCCGCCCAGCTGGCCAAATTGCGCAAGATCGTGACAGCGCGGCCGCACTGAAGCAGCCAGAATCGCCTCCAACTTCAGGAGGTATCGATTCCATGGAAATATCCGAGTTTCACGCCAGCCGCCGCTTCGCGGAGGTCAAATCCGGCCGCATCGCCTATTTCGAACGCGGTGAGGGTCCGCCGGCGCTGTTCATCCACGGTGTGCCGATCTGCGGCTACCACTGGCGGCACATTTTCGACCGCGCGAAACACCAGCGCCGCTGCATCGCGGTCGACCTGATGGGGCTTGGCTACACCGAAATTGCACCAAAGCAGGACGTCTCGTTCACCGCGCAGGCGCAGATGCTGGCCGAGGTGCTCGACCATCTCGGTATCGACAAGGTCGATCTGGTCGGCAACGATTCAGGCGGCGCCATCGCGCAGATTTTTGCCGCGCATCATCCGCAGCGGCTACGCTCGCTGGTGCTGACCAATTGCGACGTCCATGACGGCTGGCCGCCGCCGCAGGTGCTGCCGCTGATGGAGCGTTCGCGCAACGGCACCATTGCGCAGGTGTTCCAGCCGACGCTCGACCGCCCCGATCTCGCGCGCGAGCGGTACGCGCGCGGCGAGTCGGCGCCGCTGTTCCGCAGCTATTTCGACACCTCAATCCTCACCGACGATCTGATCCGGCTCTATCTGCAACCGCTGCTGTCCTCGCCCGAGCGCATCGATGCATTCGCGCGCTACTGGCTCGGCTTCGACAACAAGCAAACGGTTGCGATCCATTCGGCGCTGCAGCGGCTCGACGTGCCGACGCTGATCGTGTGGGGACTGAAGGACATCTTCTTCGACAAGAAATGGGCATATTGGCTGAAGGACACCATTCCCGGCGCCAAGCGCGTCATCGAGGTCGAGGACGGGCGGTTGTTCTTTCCGGAAGATCTCCCCGATACGTTTGCGCCGCATTTGCTGAAATTCTGGGAGGAATGGTCGAAACCGTGATGCAATCCCGGCTTGCCGGGCAGACCTGCGGCGCTACAATGGAGCGAACCCATAAAAGCATGACAGGGAGCGCGCCATGGCGAGCGCAGCGGAACAGGCGGCACCGTGGTTTCGGGGACGTTCCTTCGATTCCTGGCGCGAGCAATTCGACCGCGACGGTTATCTGATCTTCGAGCGCGTGCTTTCGCACGAGCAAGTCGCCGCGATCCGCGCGGCGCTGGCGCCGCATCTGGCGCGCGACCTCAAGGGCCGCAACGATTTCGAGGGCGAGAAGACCAACCGCATCTATGCGCTGATGGCGAAGTCGCCTGTGTTTGCGGAGCTGGCGATCCATCCGCTGGCGCTCGCCTTTGCGGAAGCCGAGCTTGGCGAGAGCTGCCTGCTCTCGGCGCTGCTCGCGATCAATCTGCATCCGGGCGAGACCGTGCAGCCCTGGCACACCGACGATGGCGGCGCACGAATGCCGCGGCCGCGGCCGGCGCTCGGCATCAGCACGTTCTGGGCGATCGACGACACCACCGAGCAGAACGGCGCTACCGAGATCATTCCGGGCAGCCATCTCTGGGACGATCTGCGCATCGAGGGCGCGGTGTCGCCGGCCGATTTCGGCACGCAAGGGCGCCGCGCCAGACACCGGCGAGCGCGCCGATGCGATCAGGATGACGATGCCGTCGGGGTCGCTCGGCATCACCAAGGGCACGCTGTGGCATCGCGGCGGCGCCAACCGCTCGGACCGGCCGCGCCTGATCATCACGCCGCAATATTGCGCCGGCTGGATACGCCAGCTCGAGAACATGGCGCTCGCCGTTCCCGCCGAGATCGCCGACAAGCTACCGGAGCGGGCGCGCGAGCTGATCGGCTATTCCATCCATCCGCCCTTCATGGGCCATGTCGATGGCCGCCATCCGGCGAAGCTGCTGCAGCCGCATGCGACGTGATCGCGGGCCGCAATTCATTCAATCGAAAGCACAAGAAGCCCATGCCCGGCCCTGCACCTCGATTGGGCATGCGGGAAACCGCCGGGCGGTGTAAACGTATCTGGAGGCATCGGTTATCCGGAGCTGTTCATGCGCGCCGTCGTCCTGCTTGTCGCCCTCCTCGTTTCGCTCGCCGTTCCCGCCCGCGCCGCCGATGTCGCGTCGGCGCAGAACGTGATCCGTTCGCAGGAGCAGGCCTTCGCCCGTAACGATGCGGCCGCCGCCTACTCCTACGCCGCGCCGGCGATCCAGGAAGTCTTCCCGCACGCCGAGATTTTCATGCAGATGGTGCAGCAGGGCTACGCGCCGGTCTACCGCCACCAGAGCTTCGAATTCGGCGAGGCCAAGGTGGTCGACGGCCACGTCGCCCAGCGCGTCCACATCGTCGACGAGAAGGGCGAGTCGTGGGAAGCGCTCTACACACTGGAGCAGCAGCCGGACGGGAGTTTGAAGATCACCGGCTGCTCGCTGCTGAAGGCGGGACAGGCGGCGTAGTTGCGGCGCCCGCGCGCGAAAGGCCGCGGCTTCGCTGCCGGTCCTAGTTGAGCGATCGGGCACGTCCTTCCAGTGCCCTGCGAAGCATCTGCGCGAGCGCCGAAAGCCGATAGGGCTTTTCGAGAAGCAGAAGTCCCGGGTTGGATGCGATCCGCTCCGGATTGAAACTCGAATAGCCGCTCGTGCACATGATCTTGATGTCCGGCCGCATCTTCTTGACGAGCTCGGCCAGCTGCCAGCCGTCCATCTTGCCGGGCATAATGATGTCGGTGAACAGCAGGTCGATGTTGGTATTGCTCCCCACCACCGCCAGCGCTTCAGCCGCATTGCTCGAGGCTATCGTCGTGTAGCCCAGTGAGCGCAATTGCAGCGTGACGAATTCACGAACGATCGGGTCATCCTCGACACAGAGGATGGTCTCGCGGCCACCGGCCAGCCGCTTGTAGGCCCGGTCGACCGGCTGCGCCGGCTCGCCCTCGCCGGAACAGGGAAGATAGAGCCGGAACGTCGTCCCCTTGTTCCTGGCGGTCTCGAATTCGATATTGCCGCCTGATTGCTTGATGAATCCGTGGACCATGCTCAAGCCCAGCCCGGTGCCTTTTCCAACGCCTTTGGTGCTGAAGAACGGCTCGTAGATCTTGTCCCGGATATTTTCATCGATCCCGGTCCCGGTGTCCGTGACGCTGACGGCCACATAGTTGCCCGCGGCCATCTCCCGAGCGGCGGCTTCGTCATGGTCGATCGCCACCGTGTCGGCATCGATGGTCAGCAAGCCTCCATTCGGCATGGCGTCGCGCGCGTTGATGCCGAGATTGACGATGGCTGACGTCAACTGATCCGGATCGACCAGCGCCGTTCCGATGTAACCCCGCTTGATGCAATTGATCTCGATATGCCGGCCGAGCGCCGAGGAGAGCAGGTCGCTGGCCGTCCCAATCAGCGCCTCGACATCTGTGCTTCGCGGCCGCAGCGGCTGCTTTCTCGCGAACGAAAGCAAGTTCGACGTCAGCTTCGCGCCACGGTCCGCGGCCTCGCCGATCATCTTGACGATCGCGGCCAGTGCCGGGCGGTCCGCGACACCTTCGCCGAGAATCTCGATCGTCCCGGTGATGACCGTCAGCAGGTTGTTAAAGTCGTGGGCGACCCCGCCGGTCAGTTCGCCGATCGACTTGAGCTTTTCCGCATGCGCGAGCCTGGTCTGCGCCGCTTCCCTGGCCGCGACTTCCTGCTCGACGCGCTTTTCCAGCGTCCGCGTCAGCTCGCGGAATTCATCCTCAAGCATCCGGCGCTCGGTGACGTCCATGTTGATGCCGATCAGGCGCGTCGGCTTGCCCTTTTCGCGGACCAGTTGCCCGCGGCCATAGAGCCAGCGCACGCCACGCGGCGTGCGGATCCGATGCTCGATCTCGCCGGAGCCGCCGGTCTCGACGATCTCCACGATCCGTTGCTCGACCATAGGCAGATCGTCGGGATGAATGATTTCCCGCCACAGCTCCGCCGGTATCGATCGTCCGCCCTGTGGCTCGATGCCGAACAGGCGGCAATGCTCGTCCGACCAGATATTCGGCCCACCGTTGATTTGCCAGTCATAGCTTCCGATATGGGCTGCTTCCAGACTGAGCCGCAGCAACGATTCACTGGCTGCCAGGGCTTCCTCGGCTTCCTTGCGGCCCGTGTCCGTCTTCAGGCAAATGACGGCGCCGCCGATCGCCCCGTCCGGGTGCCGCCAGGGCGCCATGTCCGACGTCATCCGCGCGGGCGTTCCATCCGCGCGAACGAAAAAATCTTCGACATCCGACAGCGTCTCGCCAGCGAGCACTCGCCGGTGCTTTTGCCGGATCCGTTCGGGAGTGTCGGGCGACAGGTCGTAAAGGCTCCGCCCGATGACGGACTGCCGGCTCTCGGCGTCAATTCGATAATCGGTGAGGAAGCTCGGGCTGACGGCGAGGTAGCGCATCTCGTTGTCGAACATCGCGATGGCCGACGGCGCGCGCATGACGAAGTCGACGAAAGACCAGTTTGAAACGCTTGCCGGCATACTCGGACCCAGCCGTTAAAATCTCTGCCGGCAAGCTCGGGCCGGCACCGCAATGATCGGCCCTGCCGCGGGAAGCCGCTATACCCAGGGATGCCCGTAGAACTACGGGCGGCCTGGAAGCGGTGTGTCTTGCGGAAAGGCGTCGAGCCCGCAACGGGCAGCGGCAATTCTTGGCGATAGAACCGAAAGATGCAAGCGTTCGCGACCTGAAGGAGCCCGCGCAGGAACGGGTCGGCTGTCTGCCGCCTACGCCATCGCCAGCCGCTGCCGGCCGCGCATCAGCAGCATCAGCACGATCACGATGTTGAGCAGGTTCCAGGCAAATCCGTTGGCAAAGGCGGCCGCATAGGATCCGGTGAGATCGAAGATGACGCCGGACACCCAGCCGCCAAAGGACATGCCGAAGACGGAAGCGAAGATCACGATGCCGACACGGGTTGCGGCTTCCTTCGCCGGCATCGTCTCGCGCACGATGATGGCATAGCTCGGCACGATGCCGCCCTGGAACAGGCCGAACATCGCCGAGATCAGATAGAGCGACGGCAGGCTGGTGAAGAACAGATAGAAGAACAGCGCGAAGGCCTGCGCCACCGATCCGATCATCAGCGTGACCATGCCGCCGAACCGGTCGGCGATGAAGCCCGAGCCGATGCGGCTGACGATGCCGAACGCCATCATCAGCGACAGCATTTCCGCGCCGCGCGCCGGGCCGTAGCCGAGATCACCGCAATAGGAGACGATATGGACCTGCGGCATCGCCATCGCCACGCAGCAGGAGATGCTGGCGATGCACAGCAACACCGTCAGCGTGTTGGTGGAAAGATTGAGGTCGACCCGCGGCGGCGGCGCATTGGAATGATCGTGCGCTGCGCTGCCGCCCATGATCTGGCGCAGCACCAGCACCAGGAGCGTCATCAGGACGCCGCAGACGACGGCGATGGCGAAGTGAGTGGGGCGCCAGCCGTAGGTTTGCGTACCCCAATTGACCAGCGGCGGCCAGAACGTGCCCGCGATGTAGTTGCCACTGGCGACGATCGTCACCGCAAGGCCGCGATAGCGCTCGAACCAGTGCGAGGCTTCCGCCATCAGGGGCGCGAATGTCGTCGACGCACCGAGGCCCATCAGAAAGGACGCGGCGATGAACTGCCATAGCGCGGTCGACAACCCCGCCAGCACATAGGAAACCACCACAAAGACGATGCCGACGGCCATCGCCGGCACGATGCCGACGCGATCGGTGATCTTGCCCATGATGACGCCGCCAAGGCCAAAGCCGAAGAAGATCGCGGTCGCCGAAAGCGAAACAGCGCCGCGGGTGGCCGCGAACTCGGCCTGCACCACCGGCATGACAACCACGACGGACCACATGCCGACCGCGCCGACGGCTGCGATCAGCACGGCCACGACAAGCCGAAGCCACGCCTGACGCGAGTCGGGAACGAAGTGAGCAGTTTCTGGGGTGAAGTGAGAAGAAATTACCACGGCGCGCGCAACTTGCGGGGCCGCCCGCCTGTGGTCAACCCACAATGCCGCGATATTGGGCATGCAGATGCGACGGGACGCCGGCAAATTGCACCGATCGCGAAGTGCAATAGCGCGAGGCGGCTCGGATCAATGCAACAGCGCGGATGGCCCGACGCGATTGATGTCAGCGAAACGACATCCCCTGTCTGCCTCTTGGGCGTCGTCGTTCCGGGGCGCGCCACTTGGCGCGAGCCGGAATCCATAACCACGACTGGGAGTATGGATTCTCGGGAACGCAATTGCGCCCATAGCTCGCCGCTTCGCGGCGCCCCGGAATGACAGGTTGGGACGGAGAAAATTAACCCTTTGCTAACCATACACCGGGCAAAATTTGCCGAGTGAAGTCGAGTGTCGTCGGACGCGTTAGATGCGGGAGAATCCCCCGTGGACGCAGCAGCGGTGCCTCACTTTCGAAACGGTGGCCCTTCGGCCGCCGCGCAGACGTTTGGCTCCCGCGGGCGCCATTCTCGGGGGGACGCGGCTACCATGGTCGATGTGACGGCAGGTCAGGGTACGGCAGGCGGCGCAGCTTCCCCAGCTTCAGCGAAATCGGCACCATGCTGAAGCGCGGCGACATCGCGCTGGCGCTCGGCATCCTCACCATCCTGGTGGTGCTGATCCTGCCGCTGCCCTCGCTGGTGCTGGACCTGTTCCTGGCGATCTCGATCACGCTGTCGATCCTGATCCTGATGACCTCGCTGTTCATCCAGACGCCGCTGGAATTCTCGGCCTTCCCGACCATCCTGCTGATCTCGACCATGCTGCGGCTGTCGCTCAACCTGGCCTCGACCCGGTTGATCCTGGTCGAAGGGTCACGAGGGCACGGCGGCGGCCGGCCACGTCATCGAAGCCTTCGGCAACTTCGTGATGGGCGGCAATTTCGTCATCGGCATCATCGTCTTCGCCATCCTGGTCATCGTGAACTTCGTCGTCATCACCAAGGGTTCGGGCCGCATCGCCGAAGTCGCGGCGCGCTTCCACCTGGACGCCATGCCCGGCAAGCAGATGGCGATCGACGCCGATCTGTCGGCCGGCCTGATCGACGAGAAGACCGCCAAGGAGCGCCGCAAGGCGCTGGAGGACGAAAGCGGCTTCTTCGGCGCCATGGACGGCGCCTCGAAATTCGTGCGCGGCGACGCCGTCGCCGGCCTGCTCATCGTGTTCATCAACATCGTCGGCGGCATCATCATCGGCGTGGCGCAGCAGGGCATGGGCTTTGGCGATGCCGCGCGCACCTACACCATGCTGACGGTCGGCGACGGCCTCGTGACGCAGATGCCGGCGCTGATCGTCTCGACCGCCGCGGGCCTGCTGGTCTCCAAGGCCGGCGTCGACCGGCGCCGCCGACAAGGCGCTGATGAAGCAGCTCTCCGGCTATCCGCAGGCGCTCGGCATGTCCGCCGGCGTCATGATCGTGCTGTCGCTGCTGCCCGGCATTCCGATGATCCCGTTCCTCGCGCTCGGCGGCGGCGCCGCAGCGCTGGCGCTGAGCGCGCGCAAGCGTCACCGCAAGGTCAGGGCGGACGAAGCCGCGGCCGCCGCGGCGCCTGCGCTCGCCGCGGCCGCAGCAGCCGCCGCGGAAGAGCCGATCTCCACCGCGCTGAAGATCGACGATCTCAAGATCGAGCTCGGCTATGCGCTGCTGCCGCTGGTCAACGGCCCCGACGGCACCGACCGCCTGACCGAGCAGATCAAGGCGCTGCGCCGCTCGCTCGCCATCGAGATGGGCTTTGTGATGCCGGCGGTGCGCATCCTCGACAACGTCCAGCTCGAGGCCAACACCTACATCATCAAGATCAAGGAAGTCGACGCCGGCACCGGAAAAATCTGGCCGAACCAGTTCATGGTCATGGATCCCGCCGGCAACCAGGTCCAGGTGCCGGGCATCCACACGACCGAGCCGACCTTTGGCCTGCCGGCGACCTGGGTCGACGCCGCCCTGAAGGAAGAAGCCTCGCTCAAGGGCTACACCGTGGTCGATGCCGCAACCGTGCTCTCCACGCATCTCACCGAACTGCTGAAGAGCAACATGAGCGACCTGCTCTCCTATGGCGAGGTGCAGAAGCTGCTGAAGGACCTGCCGAAGGAGCAAGGCGAACTGGTCAAGGACATCGTGCCGACCCAGGTCACGGTGTCGGGCATCCAGCGCGTGCTGCAATTGCTGCTCGCCGAGCGCATCTCGATCCGCGACCTCTCGACCATCCTGGAAGGCATCGCCGACGCGCTCGGCCTTCTCGCGCAACCCCGCGACCATGGTCGAGCATGTCCGCGCGCGCCTGGCGCGCCAGATCTGCGCGCAAAACACCTCGTTCAACGGCTACCTGCCGCTGATCGCGCTGTCGGCGCGCTGGGAGCAGGCCTTTGCCGAGTCGATCGTGGGCCAGGGCGAGGAGCGCAGCCTCGCCATGCAGCCCTCAAAGCTCTCGGAATTCATGACCGCGGTCCGCATCGCCTTCGAGGCCGCCGCCCGCGAGGGCGAGGCGCCGGTGCTGGTGACCTCGGCCGGAATCCGCCCCTTCGTCCGCTCGCTGGTGGAGCGCTTCCGCTCCCAGACCACGGTGCTGTCGCAGGCCGAGATCCATCCGCGGGCGCGGTTGAAGACGGTGGGTAGCGTCTAGGAAGCATGATCCCGAAAAGTGGAGACCGGTTTTCGGAAAGGATCATGCTCAACCAAGGGGTCCGGCAAATCAGCGGCTTGGCGGCGAAGCATTTTCGCCACAGGCAACCGGTTTCTGGGTAGGGCGGCGCCTGTGTGCCGCGGCGGGCCGGCGACGACCAGACCTTGACTTAAGTCAATGTAACAGTTTTGGAATTTGCAATTCTGGCGTACCCCAAGGGCGGTTCCAGTCGCGGGTTTTCAAGTCTTATCACTGCCTTGTGATCGCATCTGGGGAACGGGAGCACGGATTCCTACGTTTGTGGAATGCAAGACGTTGAACCGGTCTGTGAATGGAGCACACCAATCCATCAGAGACAGGAAGGCGGCAGGAGACTTCCATGAACCACTCGATCTACAGCGCAGATCGCACGACCCACCTCAAGATCGTGGTCGTGGCCCTTGTGGCGGGTATCCTGGTCGCCGGCTTCGGCATCTCGACGCGCACCACTGCGTCGGACGACGGCTGCAGACCGCACACGTGATGAAGGCCGGCAAGCCGGTTGTCGTCACCAGCTCGGGAGCTTCGGTCGTCCGCTAACAAAGGAATTTACGGAATTCACGTAGCTCTTTACCAGCCCCCCAAAGTCGCTGCGTGGATATTAGAAGACCCCAACTACCCCCAAGTTGACGACCGGAAAACCCCCGCTCCCCACGGGGGTTTTCCATTTTTGGGGTCGGGAAATTTCGCGCGCTAGCTGCGCGGAGCCGGCGTGCCCGGCGGCACCGTCTCGATCAGCTTGCCCGAGAACACCACCGGCCCGGTCGGCGCACCGCTCGGCGAGCCGCCTGGCGGGTTCGACGCTGACGGCAAAGGTCGCCTGGTTGACGATGTCGCTGTCATAGCCCGCCAGGATCGGCCGCGCGGTGAAGTCATTGCTGCCGATCACGCCGAGCGAGCGCGGCCGCTGCAGCTTGTCGGAGACGATCCACAGCTCGTAGCTCTTGCCGGCTTCCGGCGTGGCGCCGACCTTGCGCACGGTGAAATTCCGGGTCGCCGCATCGACCGTCAGGATGAAGGCCGGCGCCCCGCCACCGCTCTGCAGCAGCGCGACATATTGCGCGGCGGCCGGCGGCGGCGGCGACTTCACCTCCACCACCTGCGTGCGCGGCTTCGGGCGGATGCTGTCGGGCAAGGCGTCCGGCTGATAGACCTGCAGGCCCACCATCACCAAAAGCGCCGCTGCGATCGCAGACGCAACGCTCGCGACGCTGCGCCAGCGGCGGATGCGGCTGTTGAGCTGGACGACGTTGCTGCTCACGGCAGCCGGCGGCAACGGCGGCGCGATCTCGTTGTCGTTGGCTTCGCGGACGAAGGCGTCCGCAGGCGGCAGCGGCGGCGCTTCCGGCAGCAGCAGCGGCGCCTGTTCGCCGCCATGGCCGATGGCACGGCGGATATTGTCCCACACCAGCGGCCGCGGCTCGACCGAGCCGACCATCTGGTTCAGCACGCCGAGACGAAATTCCCAGGCCTGCACGATGGCGGCGAATTCCGCGTCGACGGCCATCATGGTCTCGACCTGCGCGCGCTCGTCGGCATCGAGGGTGCCGAGCGCAAATTCCGCGGCGAGCGCGATATGGTCTTCGCTATAGGCCATCAGTCACGGTCCAACGTCCAAACCCCAAGGTTCAAGTCCTGCAGTCCAGTTCTTCCCAAAGTCCAAATCTTCCTAAAGTCCGAGACACTCCCGGATGTCCATCATGCTGCGGCGAAGCCACGTCTTCACCGTATTCACCGGCGTCTCGAATTTCGCGGCCAGCTGCTCGCGGCTCCAGCCGTTGTAATAGGCGAGAAGCACGAGTTTCTGGCGATCGGGTTCGAGACGGCCGACGCATTCCAGCAGCCGCTTCAACTCTTCCGTCATCTCCCGCCGCGCCAGCGGATCGGGAGAGTCGGCCGCCACTTCCATGGCCGAGGGTTCTTCCTCAATGGAAGATTCGCTCCGCTTGCGCACGACGTCGATGGCGCGGTTGCGGGCGATCGAAGCCATCCAGGTGATCGGCGAAGACAAAGCGGGATTGAACTGGCCCGCGCTGTGCCAGATCTTGATGTAGGCTTCCTGGATGACCTCCTCGGCGAGATCCTGTCTGCGCAAGATACGGAGCACGACGCCGAAGAGTTTCGCGCGCGTGGCGGCGTAAAGGCGCTCGAAAGCCGCCTCATCCCCCTTCGCAACCGCGGCAATCAGCCAGACCAGCTCTGCCGGCGTCAGCATTCACACTCCCCCAATCGCGATCCCCCTCGCCGTCGGACCGGGAGCGCCGCTATCCCGGTAGCATACCCTGCCCTATACGAGCCACCAAGCCACTGGTTTATGGACCCGATCAAATGAAAAACCCGGGCCTTGCGGCCCGGGCTTTCGACTTCCGTCTTATTGATGTTGTACCGCTCAGGCACACGCCGAGGCGGGCGCGCATCAAGCCGATGCTGTCCATGTCGGCCTGCTCGCGGGCGTTCTCTTCGGCGCGCTCGCGCGCCTGGTCACGCTCGTCGAGCAGCTCGACCTTCTTCAGCTCTTCGAAAGCTTCGCCCAGCAGGGCCTTGGCGTCCTCGAGCTGAACGCGCAGCTCGTCGGCGGAGCGGGACAGATTCTCCCGGCGCTGGATCGCGGCCTTGGCGTAGGTCGGATAGGCGAAGTGCGAGGGATCGTTGATCCCGGCGCGCTCCTGCTCGGTCTGGATTTCGCGCTCAAGCTCGACCGACATCCGCTGGAATTCCGCGATCATGCCTTCGATCTGGGCAACCCTGCGGCGCTTTTCGTCGACCTGAAATTTCTTCAGGCGGATCAGCGTTTCACGTGACTTCATCGACTCATACTCCCCAGAAGTCCCCATTTACACACGGGACAAGGCCGGCTCCCCCGTGGGGCCCCGCCGGCTGCAGCTAAACTGTGCTGGGGATGATGGCCTGACAAAGTTAGCGTTCCGTTTCCAATCACCCCAGGATTTGCTGGAGGAGGTCATAACCCTCGGAGAGTGAGGATTTTTCGTCCTTGGCCTGGCGCAAGAAGGCCTCCAGCGGCTCGTGCAGGCGGATCGCCTCGTCCACCTCCGGGCTGGAACCGGCCCGGTAGGCGCCAAGCCGGATCAGCTCCTCCATGTCGGCATAGGTCGCCATGACCTGGCGCGCCCGGGTGATGATGGGCAGGTAGGCCGGATCGGCCGATTTCGGCATGGTGCGCGACACCGACCTGCAGCACGTTGATCGCGGGATAGCGGCCGCGCTCGGCGATCGAGCGCTGCATGACGATATGGCCGTCGAGGATGCCGCGGACGGCGTCCGCAATCGGCTCGTTATGGTCGTCGCCGTCGACCAGCACCGTGAAGATGCCGGTGATGGTGCCCTGTCCCATCCCGGGACCGGCCCGCTCCAGCAGCTTTGGCAGTTCCGTGAAAACCGTGGGCGTATAGCCCTTGGCGGTCGGCGGCTCGCCGGCGGACAGGCCGATCTCGCGCTGGGCCATGGCAAAGCGCGTCACCGAATCCATCAGGCACAGCACGTCGTGGTCTTCGTCGCGGAAATATTCGGCGATGGCGAGCGTCAGATAGGCCGCCTGCCGGCGCATCAGCGCGGGCTCGTCCGAGGTCGCAACCACCACGACCGAGCGCGCGAGGCCCTCTTCGCCGAGATCGTCCTGCAGGAATTCCTGCACCTCGCGGCCGCGTTCGCCGATCAGCCCGATCACCGAAATAGCCGCGTCCACATTGCGCGCCAGCATCGACAGCAGCACGGATTTGCCGACGCCGGAGCCGGCGAAGATGCCGAGCCGCTGGCCGCGGCAGCAGGTGAGGAAGGTGTTCAGCGCGCGCACGCCGAGATCGAGCGGGGCGCCGACGCGCTGGCGCGAATGCGCCGGCGGCGGCAGATTTCGGTACGGCATCGGCGAGGCGCCCTGCGTGAGCGGCCCCTTGCCGTCGATCGGCTCGCCCATGGCATTGAGCACGCGGCCGAGCCAGGCCGGCGAGGGCCGCACCTGCCCGGCGGCATTGGCAATCACCGCGCGGCAGCCGCGCCGCACGCCTTCCAGCCCTGCGAACGGCATCACCACCGCATTGTCGCCGGAGAAGCCGATCACCTCGGCCGGGATGAACCGGTTGCCGCCGGTCTCGATCACGATGCGCGCGCCCACCGACATGGCATGGATGGGGCCGGCGATCTCCACCATCAGCCCGCGCACGCCCACGACGCGGCCATAGATGTTGACGCCGTCGAGGTCGCTGATCTGCTCGGCGAGCGCCTTCAAGATTTGGCCTTCATGCGAAAACCTTCATTGCGAAACCCTTAAGTTTCGACGTGTTTGGGCCGATCGCTTAACTTCGTGTTTACCCGCATCGTTAATCATTACGTCACTGTCTTTGGTGACTGAGAGCGCTTGCCCTCCCAGAAGGAAGGGCGAGTCGCGGGAGTTTGTTAGGCCAGACTCTTAATGTGGAACTTGAACGCGATGGGTAACGAAAAGCTGGTCTGACGCAATATCTTAGGGCAATTCGACAAAAATTGCACGGTTAGAGCTTGCGGATCAGAATCAGAATTTGTTAACCATAGGCCTGTCAGGATCCGAATCAGTTGTTCAAAGGCGTTTGTGTGCCGCAGTGTGCGGCCGACCTGACGCCCGGAGCGGCGACTAAAGGGGACTGGCATGCGCGTTTTGCTGATTGAAGATGACAGCGCCGTCGCGCAGTCGATCGAGCTGATGCTCAAATCCGAGAGCTTTAACGTCTATACGACCGACCTCGGCGAAGAGGGCGTCGACCTCGGAAAGCTCTACGACTACGACATTATCCTTCTCGACCTGAACCTGCCCGACATGTCCGGCTATGACGTGCTCAAGCAGCTGCGGGTCTCCAAGATCAAGACCCCCATTCTGATCCTCTCCGGCCTCGCCGGCATCGAGGACAAGGTCAAGGGTCTCGGCGTCGGCGCCGACGACTACATGACCAAGCCCTTCCACAAGGACGAGCTGGTCGCCCGCATCCACGCGATCGTGCGCCGTTCCAAGGGCCACGCCCAGTCGGTCATCCAGACCGGCGACCTCGTGGTCAATCTCGACACCAAGACGGTCGAGGTCGGCGGCCAGCGCGTGCACCTGACCGGCAAGGAATACCAGATGCTGGAGCTGCTCTCGCTCCGCAAGGGCACCACGCTCACCAAGGAAATGTTCCTCAACCACCTCTATGGCGGCATGGACGAGCCCGAGCTGAAGATCATCGACGTCTTCATCTGCAAGCTGCGCAAGAAGCTGGCCAACGCCAGCGAAGGCCGCAACTTCATCGAGACGGTGTGGGGCCGCGGCTATGTGCTGCGCGAGCCGCACGAGGTCGAAGAGCGCATTCCGGCCTGATCACGGGTTTTACGGCGAGCTAGTTAGCTCACTCCTCCCGACTGGACCCCGCCGCAAATGGCGGGGTTTTTGTTTGGGATTGAACCCGCCCTCACCTCGCCCCGACGAATGGTCCATGCAAATCTGCGCGTTGCGCAGATTCGGGGTGACGTCGATGGTGCTGCAATCCCTCGCCGGGCTGCCGGCGTTTCTGGTGTATTTCTGCACCGCGATCATCGCGGTGCTGGCCTATCTCCTCGTCTACACCCGCATCACGCCGCACAACGAGTTCGAGCTGATCCGCAACAACAATCCGGCGGCCGCGATCGCGCTCGGCCTTTCCCTGCTCGGCTTCTCGCTGCCGCTGGTCAGCGCGATCGCACATTCCGCCAATGTCTGGGACTGCATGATCTGGAGCGTGATCGCGCTGATCGTGCAGATCGTCGTCTTCTTCATCGTCCGGATTCCGGTGCCGAACCTGCCGCAGCGGATCGCCGACGGCGAGCTTGCGCCCGCGATCTGGCTCGGGCTCGCCTCGCTCGCCTTCGGCGCCATCAACGCCGCCTGCATGATCTACTGAACCATGGCCGACAAACCGACGCACCCAGGACTTCGGCAAGCGCAGGCAGGTCTCGGTGCCGCCGAGCCACGCAGCAACCGCCGGCCAAGCGCTCCAACCATGTCGCGCTGCTGGTGATGGGCACGATTGCCGTCGGCGGCACGGCCTATGCGCTGATGCCGCGCGAATGCACGCCGCGCGCCGGGACGACCGGGCGTGTCGGCGCCCGGCGGAATGTCCGCCGCGCAGCTCCTCGTCCGGCTCGGGAGGATCGTCGCGCTACAGCTACTATTCCGGCGGCTCATCCAGCTCGACGGCAGCGACCACCACCGATGCGAGCTCCGGCGGGGTCAAGCGCGGCGGCTTCGGCGCCTTCGCTCACAGTTTCTCGTCACACTTCTCGTTCGGCGGCTGAACACAACTTGTGGCGGCGCAACGAGGCTTTCGCTTGCCTTGCTGGCTCGCTTCGGACAACACTGCCGCCACCTCCAGATCACCGCAGCCAGGATCGTGCCATGAAACGCTCGCGCCGCGTCGTGCTGACAATGATGGGAAGTGCCGCCGCCGGCGCGGTCTCGATGGGATGGGTGGGCGCGCCCAATTGCGGACGGAACGAGGATCTGGTACACGGCCCCGAAGGCGGCCGGCCCTTCTGCCGCGACGAGAAGCGGCTTCGGCGTCACCTCGCAAACGATCTATACCCGTCCCGTTCACGGCGGGCCATCGGCCATCCACCATGGCGGCGGCGTCTACCGCGGCGGCGGCGTCAGCCGGCGGTGGCGCCACTTCAGCGGCGGCGGCTAGCAGGCTTGCGATGCAGCGCATCGTCTGCCCCGAGCGCGACGACTGGCGCGCGACCGCGGAAAGCGCCGGCTTCGATTTCCACACCATCGACGGCGAACGCTATTGGGACGAGCGCGCCTATTACGCCTTCACGCTGGACGAGATCGAGCGCCAGATCGAGGCGCCGACCGGCGAGATCGACGCGATGTGCCTCGAACTCGTCGGCCAAGGCCGTCGATGACGAGAAACTATCTGCGGCGGCTGAAGATTCCCGAAGCCTACTGGCCGCTGATCTCGGACAGCTGGCACGACGACCAGCTCAGCCTCTACGGCCGGCTCGATCTCTGCTTCGACGGCAGCAGTCCGGCCAAGCTGCTCGAATACAATGCCGACACGCCGACCTCGATCTTCGAGGCCGCGGTGTTCCAGTGGACCTGGCTCGAACAGGCGATCGAACGCAGCATCATCCCGAAGCGCGCCGACCAGTTCAACTTCGATCCACGAGCGGCTGATCGAGGCCTGGAAGAAGCTCGGCGGCACGCATCATCTGCATCTTGCCGGGATGCTGGAGAGCTCGGAAGATTCCGGCACGCTCGCCTATCTCGAGGACACCGCGCGCCAGGCCGGGCTCTGCCACCACGCTGCTCGACATCGAGCAGATCGGCCTGTCCGACGATCGACCGCTTCGTCGATCTCGACAATCGCCCCATCGAGCTCGCCTTCAAGCTCTATCCCTGGGAATGGATGTTCCACGACGCCTTCGGCGCCGAGATCGCCAAGGCGCCGACGCGCTGGATCGAGCCGCCGTGGAAGGCGATCCTCTCCAACAAGGGCGTGCTGCCGCTGCTCTGGGAGATGTTTCCCGGACACCCGAACCTGCTGCCGGCCTATTTCGAGGACGATCCGGAAGCCGCGAAGCTCGGCACGTCCTTTGTGCGCAAGCCGCTGTTCTCGCGCGAGGGCGCCAATGTCACGCTGGTTTCCGCCGGGATCGACGCTGGTCGAACAGGAAGGCCCTTACGGCGCGGAAGGATTCATCCGCCAGGCGCTGGCGCCGCTGCCGAATTTTGCCGGACAGTATGCCGGTGATCGGCAGCTGGCTGGTCGATCACACGCCGTGCGGGCTATCGATCCGCGAGGACGAGAATCCGATCACCGGCAACACGTCGCGGTTTTTGCCGCACGCGATTCTGCTGAGGCATGATCTCGGCAAGCGCACCGGTTTCCGAGTCGGTCATGCGACCAGCCCTAGCGCGCGAGGCGACCGCCGAGTGGCATCGCGACGCGCGCACGCGGAGTCCGCGCGCGGTGTTCGGGCAGTACATGCCGCGGCGGTCCGGATAGGGCTTGAAGGCATCGGTGATGCCGACCACGGATTCCGCCGCGCCCAGCGCCAGCACGCCGTCGGCTTCGATCATCCTCGCCATCCGTTCGAAGATCGACGCCTTGGTGTCCTGGTCGAAATAGATCAGCACGTTGCGGCAGAAGATCACGTCGAAGGTGCCGAGATGGGAGAAGTCCTGCAGCAGGTTGAGCTGGCTTGTGCTGCACCATGGCGCGGATGTCGGCATTGAGCTGCCAGAGGTCGCCGTTCTGCTTGAAGTATTTCACCAGCATCTGGATCGGCAGGCCGCGCTGCACCTCGAACTGGCTGAACACGCCGGCTTTGGATTTCTCCAGCACGGCCTGTGACAGGTCGGTGGCGACGATCTCGATGCGCCAGCCCGACAGCGCGGGCATCTCCTTCACCAGCATCGCGATCGAATAGGGCTCCTGGCCGGTGGAGCGACGCCGCGCACCAGATGCGGATCGAGCGGCGCGCCGCGCGCGCCTGGACCAGCCCCGGCAGGATGCCGTCCTTGAGATGATCGAACGGGATCTTGTCGCGGAAGAAGAAGGTCTCGTTGGTGGTCATCGCTTCCACCACTTCGGCGGTCAGCGCTTCCGCGCCGCCCTTCATCTTCGCACCAGTTCGGGAATGCCCGGCAGGCTCGCCTTGCGCGCCAGCGGCACCAGCCGGCTTTCGACCAGGTATTGCTTGTCGGCCGACAGGTCGAGACCGGAGCGCTCTTTCAGCAGCTTGCGCAGATACTCGTAGTCCAGAGGCGTCACGAACGAACTCCGGAAAACAACTGGACCAGCTTCGGCGCGATCTGGTTGAGCGGCAGCACCGCCGCGCAGATGCCGGCATTGGCCGCCGCACCCGGCATGCCCCACACCACGGAGGAGGCTTCGTCCTGCGCGATCACGCTGCCGCCGGCGGCGACGATGTCCTTGCCGCCGCGCATGCCGTCGGAGCCCATGCCGGTGAGGATCAAGGCGAGCGTACCGCCCTGCCAGATGTCGATGGCGGAGGTGAACAGCGGATCGACCGCGGGCTTGCAGAAGTTCACCGGCGGGCCGTCGTCGAGCGCGATCGCGACCTCGGCGCCGTGGCGCACCACCTTCATGTGGCGGCCGCCGGGCGCAAGATAGATGCGGCCGGGCTTGACGATTTCGCCGTCCACCGCCTCGGCCGCCGGCCTGCGGCTGGAGCGCGCCAGATGCTCGGCGAGAATCGTGGTGAAGGTCGGCGGCATGTGCTGGGTGATCAGCACGGGGAAGCGGTCGATCACGGGGCCGATCTCGGTCACCAGCGACATCAGCGCCTGCGGGCCGCCGGTCGAGGAGCCGATGACGAGCGCGCGCGGCGCGGTCAGGCCGAACTGACGCTTCACCAGCGGCTGCGGGCACTGCGGTGCGGGCTTCGCCGCCGGCTGCGGCTTGTCGAGTGCGGGCGCCAGCGGCGGCGCCACCGCCACGCGGCGGACCTTGGCGCCGAGATGGCGGATCTTCTGGATCAGGTCGTGGTGGAAGATCTCGGCAGCGGTAGCTCTCGCGCGTGCTCTCCGGCTTCGGAATGTAGTCGGACGCACCCAGCGACAGCGCCTTGAAGCTGATCTCCGCGTTGCGGCGGGTCAGCGTCGAGGCCATGATGATGATGAGGTCGCGCTTCTTGGCGAGCAGTCTTGGCAGCGCGGAAATGCCGTCAAGCTCGGGCATTTCGATGTCGAGCACCGCGACATCGGGGTTGATGCGTTCGAGCTGGTTGACCGCGTCGAGCCCGGTGCGCAGCGATGCCGCCACCTTCATGTCGGGCTCGGCATCGATCCAGCGCGAAATCATGCCGCGGATCACGACGGAATCGTCGACCACCATGACACGGATCGGCTCGAGCCGGTTCGCACAATGGGTCGCAGAACTCATCAACGCAGTACTCATCTACTCCACCAACTCGGCACTAACGGCACACTAGAGAAACAAAGCCGAAGGCCGAAAGACCGCCGGATCGATTAGATCAGATCAGTCCGACTTCCTGGAATTTGGCGGTCACGATGTCCTTGTCGAACGGCTTCATGATGTATTCGTTGGCGCCGGCGTGCAGCGCCGGCGATGTGCGCGGAGTATTCGTTGGCGCCGGCATGCAGCGCGCGCGCGATATGGGCGACGTCGTTCTCGGTGGTGCAGAACACCACCTTCGGCACGTCGCCGCCGGGCATGCGGCGCAGATTGCCGAGGAATTCGTAACCGTCCATGACTGGCATGTTCCAGTCGAGCAGCACGGCGTCAGGCAGCTCGCGCTTGCAGGCTTCGAGCGCCTTCTCGCCGTCCTCGGCTTCGATGATCTGGAAGTCGAGACCTTCCAGGATCCGGCGCGCGACCTTGCGGATGACGCTTGAATCATCAACGACCAGGCATGTTCTCATCTTCGGCCCCTTGCTTCTTTCAGTTCCCTACGGGACGTTTCCAATCCGACTTCAATTTTGCCGCCGCGCCTTTCGGCCGGCTTATGCAGCCTTCATTTCCGGCGCGAGTTCGAGGACGCGATCGACGTCGAGGACGACCATGAGCTGGCCGTCGAGGCGGTGGACGCCGCCGGCGAGCTTGGCCATGCGGGGGTCGAGGTTGACGGGGTTTTCCTCGCGGCTGGTCTCGGGCAGGCGAAGGACTTCGCCGATGGTGTCGATCTGCAGGCCGTAGGATTCGCCGCGCAGGTCGACGCCGACCGCCATCGGCGGCTTGCCGTCGTCGTTCTTGGGCAGGCCGAGCCGGGCGCGCATGTCGACCACGGTGACGATGCGGCCGCGCAGATTGAGCACGCCGGCGATCTCCTGGGAGGACAGCGGAACCCGGGTCAGCCGCTCCGGCATGAACACGTCCTGGACGCGGGAGATCGGCAGGCCGAACAGCTGGCCCCCGATCACGGCGGTGACGTACTCGGCCACGGCGCCTTCAATGGTCTCGGTCTTGCTGGTCATTGTCATGGTTCCTTACGCCGTCCGGCTAAACTTGTTTATGCCGCCCGCTTCACGTCGGCGGTCTGTTCCTTCAGCGCCGCGATCAGGCCGGGGCGGTCGAACTTGGCGACATAGTCGTGGAAGCCGGCCTGGCGGCCGCGCTCGATGGCGGCAGGCGAGACCATCGCCGACAGCGCGATGATCGGCATCTGGCCAAGATTGTTGTCGGCGCGGATGCTCTCGGCGAACTCGAAGCCGTTCATGTCGGGCATCTCGATGTCGGTCAGCACGACGTCGAAGGACTGCGAGCGCAGCGCGGCGAGGCCCTCCTGGGCATTGGGGGCGGTCCGCACCTTGTAGCCGGCGGCCTTGAGCACCGGGGCCAGCATGTTGCGGAAGAAGGCGCTATCGTCGACCAGCAGCACCGACTGGGCGGTGGAGGACGGCCGCATCTCCTTGCGGGAGAACCAGTCGGCGAACGCCATCGGCAGGAAGTGGCCGACGTCGATCACTTCGGTGGCCTGGCCCTTGATCACGGCCGAGCCCAGAATGCCGTCCTTGCTGCCGGCGACCTCGATGTTGAGCCGCTCCTCGACGATGTCGATGATCTCGTCGACGACGAGGCCCATGGAGCGGCCGTCGTCGGCGAACACCAGGATCGGCTGGGCGCCGGAGGTCTGCACCGTGACGTCGGCCATCTGCACCAGCGGCATCAGCTGCTCGCGGTACTGCACCATGTAGCGGCCGTTGGAGAGCTCGATCTTGTCGGTGGCGATCTCTTCCAGGCGGGTGACCAGGCCGAGCGGAACCGCCTTGGGCTGGCTGGTGCCGGCGCGGAACACCAGGAGCGAGGTGAGCTGCTCGCCGGAGGTGACATGGCCGGCGGCATTCTCTTCGGAGAGCTCATGGGAGGCATTGCCGGCCGCACCGAGTGCCTTGGCGATGCCGTTGGGGTCGATGATCATGATGACGGCGCCATCGCCCAGGATGGTGTTGCCGGAGAACATGTCGATGTGGCGCAGCTTGGTCGACATCGGCTTGACGACGATTTCTTCGGTGTGGAAGACGCCGTCGACGACGATGCCAAAGGTCTGGCTGCCGACCTGCGTGACCACGATAAAGCCGTTCTCGGGATCGGAGGTCGAGCCGTCGTCGATCTTCGAGCAGCTTCTTCAGGTGGATCAGCGGCAGCAGCTTGTTGCGCAGCCGCAGAACCGCGGTGTCCTTGATGCGCTCGATGCGGTGCTCCAGTTGGCGCGGGCGCGGACCAGTTCCACCACGCGACAGTTGCGGGATCGCAAAGCGGTCGCCGGCGGCTTCCACGATCAGGGCGGAGACGATGGCCAGGGTCAGCGGGATCTTGATGGTGACGGACGAGCCCTCGCCGGCCACGGACTTGATGTCGATGGTGCCGCCGATCTGGTCGATATTGGTGCGCACCACGTCCATGCCGACGCCGCGGCCGGAGACCGAGGTGATGGCGGCAGCGGTGGAGAAGCCCGGGGCGAAGATGAACTTGTGGATCTGGGCTTCCGTCATCTTCTCCAGTTCAGCCTCGGTGACGAGACCGGAGGAGACGGCCTTGGCCTTGATCTTCTCGGTGTTGAGCCCGCGACCGTTGTCGGCGATGCAGATGATGATGTGGCCGCCTTCGTGATAGGCGCTTAGGCGAATGGTGCCCTGCTCGGGCTTGCCGGCGGCCGAACGCTCGGCGGGGGTCTCCAGGCCGTGGTCGGCGGAGTTGCGCACCATGTGGGTGAGCGGGTCCTTGATGAGGTCGAGCACCTGGCGGTCGAGCTCGGTGTCGGCGCCGTGCATCTCCAGCTCGATCTGCTTGCCGAGTTCGCCCGAGAGGTCGCGCACGATGCGGGGCAGCTTTTGCCAGGCGTTGCCGATCGGCTGCATGCGCGTCTTCATGACGCCTTCCTGCAGCTCGGCGGTGACGTTGGACAGCCGCTGCAAGCGGCACCTTGAACTCGGTGTCCTCGTTGCGGCGGGAGATCTCCAGCAGCTGGTTGCGGGTCAGCACCAGCTCGGAGACCATGGTCATGAGGTGTTCGAGGGTGTCGACGTTGACCCGGATCGACTGGTTGGCGACCTTGTCGCCCTCGGCCATCTCGGTCGGCTCGGCGGCAGCGGCAGTACGCTTTGCGGCTTTCTTCGGAGCCTCGGCCTTCGGCTTCAGTTTTGGCTTCGGCAACCGGCTCGGCGGCGGGCTTGGCCACGGGCGCGGCCGGAGCCACTTCAATGGTGGTCTCGCGGAAGGCGCGCTCGAGCTCATCCAGCGACACTTCGCCGGGGCGCAGCGGGCGTTCCAGGGTCTGGTCGATCAGGGTGCCTTGGGTGTTTCCTGGCGTCATCTTGGGCTCCGCGGGTGCAGCCGGCTGGGTCGGGGGCGCAGCAACAACGGGCGCTGCGGCTTCAGCGGGCGCAGCACTCGTCGGCCATTGCGGCCATGCCGCGCTCGACCATGGCTTCCAGCTGGTCGATCAGGTCGCGGTCTTCCCCCTCGGGCTCGACTTCGGTCGCCTCCAGCCCTGCCAGAATTTCCTTGATGCGGTCGATCGAGGACAGGATCAGCGTCACGGCTTCCGCCGTCACCGGCATGCCGTCGCGGAACTTGCCCATCAAGGTCTCGCCGGCGTGGGCGACGCGCTTCCAGCCGCGGCAGACCCAGAAAGCCGCAGGTGCCTTTGATCGTGTGAACCAGGCGGAAAATATTATCCAAAATCTTCGCGTTGTTCGGCTCCTGCTCAAACCGAACCAGCTGATTGTCGACCGTGTCCAGGCTCTCGCTGGTCTCGGTCAAAAACTCGCGCAACAAATCATCCATGAAACTGGCCTTACGCAACACGGGGCGCGCGACATCGCTAAACGCCCTTTCGAGTTCCGCCAGCTTCTATGGAAACGGTTTAATATTGGTTGAGCATTTGGAAAAGAACGGGCTCAACAAAGAGATAAGACAGCTGCAATGAGTCGCAGGGGCGGCGTAAAGCTTTGATTAACTTTCGACGCGCCGGAAGCCGCCACTTCAGGCGGCGGCGATGATGACGTTCTCGCCTTCAGGCGTCAGCGAAACCTTCAAGCCGCAGGCCTGCGCCAGCAGGCGCGTATAATAAGGCTGCACGGCATGCGCATCCGCCGCCGGAGAGACGCTCGGCGCGCTCAGGACGTCGGCGATGTTCTGCGGCACGCGCGCATTGAAGCCCGCGGCGGTGACGCGGAAACTCATCGTCTCGCCCTCGCCGACCGGATCGATCTTCAAGGTGCCGCCGCGCGGAATGGTCTGCTGCGCGATCACGAGCATGTTGAGCAGCAGCTTGACGCGGTTCTTCGGCAGCAACAGCGCGCGGCAGATTCCAGGAGAGCGTGATCTTGCCGTCCTCGATATGGCCCTTCGCCATCGCCTGGGCATCGCCGAGGTCGATCTGCGCGCCGGCGGAGCCGGCCGCACCGAAGGCCAGCCGGCAGAATTGCAGCCGGGCCGAGGCCGTCTTGGCGCTCTTCCGGATCAGATCGAGCGCAAAGTCGCGATCTTCCGGCTTGGGATTGTCGTCGAGCACCTCAAGCCCATTGACGATCGCGCCGACCGGACTGATGAGATCGTGACAGACCCGCGAGCACAACAGCGCTGCAAGCTCGAGGGCGTCGGGGGCGGAACTGAGGGTTGCGGTGGCGGACATCGGATGTTCCTGGGAAAGCTGCACGGTCTTGGCGCGAATCACGCATGCTTTCGGGTTTGATACACTGCGGCAGCCCTGCCTGCCAGCAACGGCACCGCGACGGTTTTGGGAATGAACAACAATGAGATTTAGCCGGTGAATGAGGCCCATTCTGAGCCGATCGGAGGCGAGGCCGCGGCGCGGCTGATCGAACCGCTGACGGAACTGGTGATTCGCGCCGGCGAGGCGATTCTCGCGGTCAACCGTTCCGCCATGAAGGTCGATGGCAAGAGACGACGGCTCGCCGGTGACGGAGGCCGATCTGGCCGCCGACAAGATCATCGGCGAAGGCCTGGCGCGGATTGCGCCCGGCATACCCTCGCTGTCGGAAGAGCGCGTCGCAGAGGCGAGCCCGCCCTTTCGCGGCAGCTTCTTCCTGATCGATCCGCTCGACGGCACCAAGGAGTTCGTCGCCGGCCGCAACGAATTCACCGTCAATCTCGCGCTGGTCAGCGAAGGCAAGCCGCTGCTCGGCTTTGTCGGCGCGCCCGCGCTTGGCCTGCTGTGGCGCGGCCTGGTCGGACGCGGCGCCGAGCGGCTGACGATTTCGGGCACGACAATCAAGTCGGTCGCGCCGATCCGCACCCGACCCCACCCGGCGCGCAGGTCAACCCTGGACGGTGGCGGTCAGCCGCTCCCATGGCGACAAGCGGACCGAAGGCTTTATTGCCGCGCCGACCGGGTGCGGTGCGGGCCGAGCTTGGCTCGGCCGTCAAATTCGCCCGCGTCGCCGAAGGCGCGGTCGACATCTATCCCCGCCTCGGCCCGACCTCCGAATGGGACGTCGCGGCGGGCCATGCGGTGGTGACGGCGGCCGGCGGCAAGGTGACGGACGGAAACGGCGCCGATCTGCATTTCGGGCTGAAGCGCGCCGACTTCATCGTCCCGGAATTCATCGCCTGGGGCGATCCGGCCGCGGCGCGCTTCTGAACGGGCTATTGCGCCAGCGTCTTTTCCAGCGCCGGCCAGCGGCCGCGGGCGTCTTTCAGGAATTTGCCGGGGTTGGCGGCAAAGGCATTGCGGGATCTCCTCGCGGCCGAACAAATAGAGACGCTGTCCGCTCACCGCGAAGAACCGCGGATTGCCGGCATAGGCGACGCCGCGGGCCATATCGACCGGGTCGTAGCCGCCGAACTGGGGCGCATAGATCTCCGGATTGGCCACGAAGGCATCGCGGTTGCTGGCATTGTGGAAGCGCCAGACCGCGCCCGCCTCGGCCGCTTCGAAATCGGGCAGGCCCCGCTTCGCCTCGGCATCGGTAAAATAGGCCACGGGGTCGAACCCCTCGATGGCGACGCCGGAATAGCGGTTGGTCACGATCCGCTCGGTGGTCGCGCCGTAGGCGGCCCGATCCGGGGCGAATAGCGCGAAAACGGCCGCTAGCAGCGGCAATCAGGGCCATTCCGGGGCCCCTGCGGTAACTTTCCTGCCGTTGTGCCGTCATAGTTGGTATCAATAACAGTCGAGTCGAGGGGACACTGGACGCAACCTAGAGCCGAGTGCGTTGGCGTCAGGTTAAGGCGGCGGCCGGATATCGAGACCAGGGGTCTTTTCATGATTATCGTTTCACGCCTTGCCGCGGTGGCGCTGGCTGCGCTGGTGTGCGCGACCGCACCCGCCTCCGCGCAGCAGGTCCTGGCACAGGTGCAAGGGCAGCCGTTGCCGCCTCCGGCTGCGGCACCGCCGCCGGGCAATATCAGGCGCCGCCCCCCGGGCAATATCAGCCGCCCCCGCCGCCGCAGGGACAGCAATATCCGCCGCCGCAGCGCCAGCCGGCCCCGACCAATTACGGGCCGGACGAGCTGCTCGGTGCCGGCCACAAGTTCTTCGGCAATGTCTCGCGCGGGCTCGCCTCGGTGATCGAGCGCGCGGTCAGCCAGTGGGGCCTGCCCAACGGCTATGTGCTGGGCGAGGAAGGCTCCGGCGCGTTCGTCGCAGGGCTGCGCTACGG
Organism: uncultured Alphaproteobacteria bacterium; assembly: GCA_963726865.1. GTDB lineage: Bacteria > Pseudomonadota > Alphaproteobacteria > Rhizobiales > Xanthobacteraceae > Bradyrhizobium. The sequence goes on from CAVSEE010000033.1 coordinate 141,304, forward strand.
CGAAGGCACGCTCTACACCAAGAACGCCGGCGACCTGCACGTGTTCTGGCAGGGCCCCTCGGTCGGCTTCGACTGGGGCGGCGACGGCGCGCGCACCATGACGCTGGTCTACAATTTGCCCTCGACCCAGGCGATCTATCAGCGCTTCGTCGGCGTCGACGGCTCGGCCTATATCGTCGGCGGCTTCGGCATGACGGCGCTGACCTACAACAACATCGTGCTGGTGCCGATCCGCTCCGGCATCGGCTTGCGGCTCGGCGCCAATATCGGCTACCTGAAATACACGCCGCGCGCGACCTGGAACCCGTTCTGATGCACGTTTGGCGGGCAGCTTGCCCGCCGCCATCAGCGGATTCACGTTAACGCGCCAATGGGCTGGCCTTCTGCCCGCCCGCCATGGCATTGTCGTTTGGTAAATTTCCAGTAGCTGGCGGGGAGTACCCTTCATGATCGAACCGATCATGTATCTTGCGATCGGTTTCCTGATCTCGATGCTGTTTGGCCTGATGATCGTGCCGCTGGTGCATAACCGCGCGGTGCGGCTGACGACCAAGCGCATGGAAGCGGCGACGCCGCTGTCGATGGCAGAAATCCAGGCCGACAAGGACCAGCTGCGCGCCGAATTCGCCATGTCGGCGCGGCGGCTCGAAATGAGCGTCGAGCAGCTCAAGAACAAGACCACCAGCCAGCTCGCCGAACTCGGCAAGAAGAGCGATGCGATCAACCGCATGAAGGTGGAGCTCGGCGAGAAGAACGCCACCATCTTCTCGCTGGAAGCGCGCGAGAAGGCGGTCAAGGAGCAGCTGCGCGCCACCGAAGAGGAATTCGCCGCCAAGACCGAGGCGCTGCGCTCCGCCGAGATCGCGCTCGCCGAGCGGCAGAGCGACCTCAAGCAGGCTCACCGCCGACTTCAACGACAAGATCGGTGACCGCCGAAAGCCGCCAGGTCGAGCTGGTCGCCGTGCGCACCCAGATCGAGGAATTGAAGAGCCGCGTCGGCGAGGCCGAGAAGGAATATTCGACGCACGCACGCGCGCCTGACCCAGGAGCAGACCGATTCCGCCAACGTCTCGCGCGAGCTCGGCGATGCGCGCAGCCGGGTCGAGAATCTGAGCCAGCGCGTCACTGATCTCGACCGCCAGCTGATCGCCCAGGTCAAGGAAGCCGAGATGCTCGGCAACCGCGTCAACGAGCTGGAAGCGCGGCTGTCGACGCAGGGCAAGCTGCTGACCGAGCGCGAATACGAGAACAACCAGATGAAGCAGTCGGCCGAAGTCGCCGACCGCACCATCAAGGAATTGCGCGTCGAGATCGCGGCGCTGCACGAAGGCGGCCGGCAGCCCGGCTTCGAGAAGCTGCGCGCCGAGAAGGCCGCGATCGAGGAGCAGCTCCGCGTCGCCCGCGACGAGCGCGCCAAGGCGCAGCGCGACATCAACGCGATCCAGCAGCAGGCCGAAAGCTCCTGGCAGACCGAGCGCATGGAGAACGCGCTGCTGCGCGAGCGCATCAACGACATCGCCGCCGAAGTGGCCAAGCTTGCGATGCAGCTCGAAGGACCGAACTCGGCGATCGAGGCGATGCTGGCGGCTGAGCCGGCGCCTTCGATGACCGCGCCGCACCCGGCCAACGACGCCAGCGCGGCCGACGGTGGCAGCCAAGGCAGCGGCACGCTCGCCGAGCGCATCCGCGCGCTGCAGGCCCACGCCTCCCGCGCCCGCCAGCAGGGGGCGTAAAGCGCTCGCCCCGAGCGGCGGTTTGGCTTGACACCGCACCCCCGCGCTTCGTAAATCGCACGCTCTGACGGCAGGTGTTTCGGCCGGTTCCGACCCTGATTTTGCTGCAAAATCCCGGACGCATAGCTCAGCGGGAGAGCGTTCCCTTCACACGGGAGAGGTCCAAGGTTCGATCCCTTGTGCGTCCACCATCAAACCATTTGAACCAAAAGCCTATTCGCCGCGGCCGAAGCTTGGGCTCAGCAGTTTCCGGCAGAACGATGCGGAAACATCCGAACCCGAACTGTGGAGAAACTGCGGAGTTTGTTCGTGGCACGTTCCAGCTTCTTAGTCGGAGCCTTTCGAGAACACCCTGCTCGCCAACACGTCCGAAGCCTCCAGCGACATGATGTCGTCGGTGGTCAGCACGCGATCGAGGGCTCGCCAACACGTCCGAAGCCTCCAGCGACATGATGTCGTCGGCGGTCAGCACGCGGTCGAGATCGGCGACGAGGCGATTGGCCTGGCGCAGTCGCATACGGTCAAGCGCGTTGCGGATCGAGCGCGCATTGGAGAATAGCGGCTGGGTCTTGCGCAGCGCGATGTAGCGGACGAAGGCCTGCCGTGCCTCGGGGCTGAACTTGTAGTTCATGTCCCGCAGCATCAGCTCGGCAATCGCAAGCAACTCGTCATCGGCATAGTCAGGGAAATCAATGTGGTGAGCGATGCGGGAGCGGAAGCCCGGATTGCTGCTGAAGAACTTGTCCATGCGGTCGCCATAGCCCGCGAGGATCACCACCAGGTCCTCGCGCTGGGATTCCATCACCTGCAAGAGGATCTCGATGGCTTCCTGGCCGTAGTCGCGCTCATTGTCCGGCCGATACAAATAGTAGGCCTCGTCGATGAATAGCACGCCGCCCATCGCCTTCTTCAGGATCTCCTTGGTCTTGGGCGCGGTGTGACCGATATACTGCCCGACCAATTCATCGCGGGTGACCGACACCACATGGCCGCGGCGCACGAAGCCGAGCTTGTGGAGGATGTTGGCCATCCGCAAGGCCACGGTGGTCTTGCCGGTGCCGGGATTGCCGGTGAACGACATGTGCAGTGTCGGCACATCCGACGTCAGGTTCATGCGCTTGCGAATGCGCTCGATCAGCAGACAGCGAGGCGATCTCGCGGATTCGCGTCTTGACCGGCTTCAGGCCGATCAATTCGCGATCGAGCTGGTCGAGCACCTCGCCGATGCCGACCTCGCTGAATTCGCGGCGCAGATCGACCTGTTGCGGCGGCGGCGGCTCCGTCGTGGTTGGCGCTATCATCGAGGCATCGGCCTGCACGCTCACTTGCCACCGTAGCGTTGGCCCTCGGGACGATCGACGGCGTAGGATTTCGTGGTGTACCTGATGCTGCGGCCATCGACTTCATGCCGCTCAAGACGGAAGCCCGGCTCCTCCTTCGGCCGGTTGACGATGAACGACAATCGCACCAACTCCCAGCCGTGACTGGAATCGAACGCGGACATGCGGATATAGCGGTCGCCATAGACCTTCCGGCACTCGTTGAGTTCCATCATGATGCCGGCGGCGTCGCGCAGATCGAACATCGGCAATCCCCACATGTCCCAATAGGTGTTGCGCGGGTGCGGATCGTCGGTGAACTCGATGTTCACCGCCCAGCCTTTTTCGAGGCAATACTGGACCTGGGCGGTGATCTGTTCGTCGGTCAGATCGGGAAGAAAGGAAAAGCAGCCCTGGGTTACTCGCATCGTGGTTCTCCTTGCTTCCGTTACATCGCGGGCGTTGCAGTCGGCACGAAATCAGGCGAGTCGGTCGACTCGTAGTTGAAAGTGATATCCTTCCAGACTTCCAGCGCATCCCTTAACGGCGTGCAGGTCTGCGCGGCCTTGGCGAGGATTTCCGGACCCTCGTGAAGGTAATCGCGGCCTTCGTTGCGCGCGAGGATCATGGCCTCCAGCGCGACGCGGTTGGCGGTCGCGCCGGCCTGAATCCCCTTGGGATGGCCGATGGTGCCGCCGCCGAACTGCAGCACCACGTCCTCGCCGAGATGATCGAGCAGTTGGTGCATCTGGCCGGCGTGAATGCCGCCCGACGCCACCGGCATCATCTTGTTGAGGCTCGCCCAGTTCTGGTCGAAGAACACGCCATGTTCGAGCGTCGTCGGATTGTAGTCCTCGCGGCAGATGTCGTAATAGCCGCGCGTCGTCGCCGGATCGCCCTCGAGCTTGCCGACCACCGTGCCGGCATGGATATGATCGACGCCGGCAAGCCGCATCCACTTGGCGATAACGCGGAACGAGACGCCATGCAGCCGCTGCCGGGTGTAGGTCGAGTGACCGGCGCGATGCAGATGCAGGATCATGTCATTGCGGCGCGCCCACTTCGCCATCGACTGGATCGCGGTGTAGCCGATCACGAGGTCGATCATGACGATGACCGAGCCGAGTTGCTTGGCAAAATCGGCGCGTTCGTACATGTCTTCCATCGTCGCCGCGGTCACGTTGAGATACGTGCCCTTGACCTCGCCGGTTGCCGCCTGCGCGCGGTTGACGCCTTCCATGCAGTACAGGAAGCGGTCGCGCCAATGCATGAAAGGTTGCGAGTTGATGTTCTCGTCATCCTTGCAGAAATCGAGGCCGCCTTTCAGCGCCTCGTAGACCACGCGTCCGTAGTTGCGGCCAGATAGCCCAAGCTTCGGCTTCACAGTGGCGCCCAGCAGCGGCCGCCCAAACTTGTCGAGACGCTCTCGCTCGACCACGATCCCGGTCGCCGGACCCTGGAATGTCTTCACATAGGCGATCGGCAGCCGCATGTCTTCGAGGCGCAGCGCCTTGAGGGGCTTGAAGCCGAACACATTGCCGATGATCGAAGCCGTCAAGTTGGCGATCGAACCGGGTTCGAACAGATCGAGGTCGTAAGCGATGTAGGCGAAATAGCTGCCCGGCGAATTCGGCACGGGATCGACGCGAAAGCACTTCGCGCGATATTTTTCCGCCGCCGTCAACCGGTCGGTCCACACCACCGTCCAGGTCGCGGTCGACGATTCACCGGCGACCGCCGCCGATGCCTCGATCGGGTCGACGCCGTCCTGCGGCGTGACCCGGAACAGCGCGATGATGTCGGTGTCCTTGGGTTCATAATCGGGCTCCCAATAGCCCATCTTCTTGTATTCCATCACGCCGGACTTGTAGCGATCCTTGCCGCGGACGGTGATCGATTGATCGTTCATGTTCGATCTCCTTGAGGTCTGACCGGTTTGTCCGGCTGACGGATTTCGTTATTCGGCGGCTGCGGCCATGCCGCCAACGCGCGGGTCGAGCGATCCCGTGCGATAGCGCCTGGCCATTTCCGAGAGCGGGACCACCTTGATTTTCGCGGCATTGCCTGCGGTTCCGAATTGCTCGAACCGTTCGCGGCAGAGATCGCGCATCGCATCCATCGCCGGTTTGAGGAACTTGCGCGGATCGAACTCACTCTTGGTCTGGGTTGCGACCTTGCGGAACGCCGCCGTCATCGCCAGCCGGCAGTCGGTGTCGATGTTGACCTTGCGGACGCCGTGCCGGATGCCGCGCACGATTTCCTCGACCGGCACACCCCAGGTCTGCGGCATCTCACCGCCGAAGCGATTGAATTCATCCTGCAACGGCTGCGGCACCGAGGACGAGCCGTGCATCACCAGATGCGTATTCGGCAGCCGGCGATGGATTTCCTCGACCACCTTCATCGCCAGGATATCGCCGTCCGGCTTGCGCGAGAACTTGTAGGCGCCGTGCGAGGTGCCCATCGCGATCGCCAGCGCATCGACCTTGGTGGCGCGCACGAAATCGACCGCCTGGTCGGGATCGGTCAGCAACTGGTCGTGGCTGACCTTGCCTTCGACACCGTGGCCGTCTTCCTGCTCACCGCCGCCGTGCTCGAGCGAACCGAGCACGCCCAACTCGCCTTCCACCGAAGCGCCAATCCAGTGCGCCATTTCGACCACGCGCCGGGTGATGTCGACGTTGTAGTCATAGTCCGCCGCGGTCTTGGCATCGGCCTTGAGCGAACCGTCCATCATGACCGACGTGAAGCCGTGCTGGAGCGCAGTGGCGCAGGTCGACTCCTCGTTGCCGTGGTCCTGGTGCATGCAGAGCGGTATCTGCGGGTACATCGCCTCCAGCGCATCGATCATCTTCGCCAGCATGATATCGTTGGCGTAGGAGCGAGCACCGCGCGAGGCCTGCATGATCACCGGCGCATCGACGGCGGCCGCCGCCTCCATGATCGCCAGCCCCTGCTCCATGTTGTTGATGTTGAATGCGGGCACGCCGTAGCCGTGCTCGGCGGCGTGATCCAGCAATTGTCGCAGCGTAATTCGCGCCATCGCAGTTCCTTTCAACTCCGCAAGGATTTCATGAGTAGGTTGCCGCCATTCTTGCGCGCGCCATGCACCTCATGGCAGTCGTCGCGACCGCCTCGGCGGTGATGCCGAATTCGCGATAAAGCACCTCGGCCGGAGCAGATGCGCCGAAACCGGTCATGCCGACGAATTCGCCGGTGTCGCCGAGCCAGCGCGCCCAGTCGCCCTCGACCGCGGCCTCGACGCCGATCCTGGGGACACTTCCAAGCACTCTTGCCCGGTATTCGCCCGTCTGCTGGCGAAACAGGTCGAAGCACGGCGCTGAGACCACGGCAGCGCGGATGCTATCGCCGGCAAGCAGTCTCGCCGCGTTCAACGCCACCGAAACTTCGGAGCCCGTAGCGATCAGGGTAACGTCACGCCCACCTTCCGGTTCGACCACCACGTAGGCGCCGAGCGCAACCTTGTTGTCCTTGTCGGGGCCCTCGCGAAACGTCGGCATCGCCTGCCGTGACAGGCACAGCACCGACGGGCTCGTCTGGGCGCGCAGCGCGCAATCCCAGGCCTCGGCGGTTTCGACGGCGTCGCCGGGCCGAAACACCAGCAGATTGGGAATGGCCCTGAGCGAAGCGAGATGCTCGACCGGTTGATGCGTCGGGCCATCTTCACCCAATCCGATGGAATCGTGCGTCATCACATGGATGACCCGGACCCCCATCAAGGCCGCCAGTCGAATCGCGGGCCGGCTATAGTCGGCGAAGGTAAGAAACGTCCCGCCATAAGGGATGAACCCGCCATGCAGCGCGATGCCATTCATCGCCGCCGCCATCGCGTGCTCACGAACACCATAGTGAATGTAGCTGCCGTCAAAGGCGTCGGCCTGCACCGGCTGGTGCGTCTTGGCGCGCGTCAGATTGGAGTGCGTGAGATCGGCGGAACCGCCCAGCAGGTTTGGCAAGGCTTCGGCGATCGTGTCGATCACCAACTGGGAAGCCTGGCGCGTCGCAATGTTTGGCCTGTCGGACAGGAAGCGATCACGGATATTGGCCGCCGCCTCTGCGTATCCGCACGGCAGATTTCGGTTCAACGCATCGTGGAACGGCGAACGGTCTCCCGAACCGGCACGCCTGGTGCGTTCGATCCAGCTTCGGCGCGCGGAACGACCGCGTTCCCCGATACTGTGCCAGGCGTTGAGCACGGCATCCGGGACTTGGAACGGCGCATGCGGCCAGCTCAGCGCAGCGCGCGTTTTCTCGACCTCGTCGGCGCCCAGCGGCGCGCCATGAACCTTCTCACTGCCTTGGCGATTCGGAGCACCGAATCCGATCACGGTGCGACAGGCGATCAGCGAAGGCCTGTCGCTGCGGCGCGCCTGCTCGATCGCTGCGGCAATCGCCTCGGGATCGTGGCCGTCGATCCGGCAAGCCGACCAGCCGGAGGCCTTGAAGCGCGCGAGTTGGTCATCCGAGCATGACAGTGACGTCGCGCCATCAATCGAGATTTCGTTGTCGTCAAACAGAACAACCAGACGGCTCAGCCCGAGGTGCCCGGCCAACGAGATCGCCTCATGGCTAAGGCCTTCCATCAGGCAGCCGTCGCCGGCGATCACGTAAGTGTAGTGATCGACAAAATCGTCGCCGAAGCGCGCATTCATGAGCCGCTCGGCCAACGCCATCCCGACCGCGGTCGCAATGCCCTGCCCGAGCGGGCCCGTCGTCGTTTCGACGCCCGGCGTGTGGCCGTATTCGGGATGCCCGGGAGTTTTCGATCCCCACTGCCGGAAGGCCCTGAGTTCGTCCCGGGTCACGCCCTCGTAGCCCGTGAGGTGCAGCAGCGCGTAGAGCAGCATCGAGCCGTGACCAGCCGACAGCACGAACCGATCACGGTCAGGCCATGCCGGATCGGAGGGGTCGAATTTCAAAAAGCGCGAGAACAGCACGGTCGCCACATCGGCCATGCCCATCGGCATGCCGGGGTGACCGGATTTCGCCTTCTCGACGGCGTCGATCGCGAGGAAGCGGATCGCGTTGGCCATCTCCGCGTGTGACACGTCGGGGCGGCCAGGAATACAGGCGAGAGCTGGAGCGGTCATACCGTGCGCCTCTTGCGTTCCATCAGTTGCAGGATCAGCGGGGTGAGAATGAGCTGCATCGCCAGATCGAGCTTCGACCCGTGGATCACGATCGAGTTGGCGCGCGACATGAAGCTGTTCGGAATCATCGACAGCAGATAGGGAAAGTCGATCCCCCGCGGATTTTTCAACCGGATCACCACCATCGATTCATCCGGCGTCGGGATCCAGCGCGCGATGAACGGGTTCGAAGTATCGACCGTCGGCACCCTCTGGAAGTTGATGTCGGTCTCGGCGAATTGTGGGCAGATGTAGTTCACATAGTCAGGCATACGCCGCAGGATGGTGTCGGTGACCGCCTCTGCGGTGTAGCCGCGGTCGCTGCGGTCGCGGTGCAGCTTCTGGATCCACTCCAGATTGATGACGGGAACGACGCCGATCTTAAGATCGGCATGCTGGGCGATGTTGACCTTGTCGGTCACGACAGCCCCATGCAGCCCCTCATAGAACAGCAGGTCGGATCTTTCCGGCAGCGGCCCCCATTCGGTGAATGTGCCCGGCTCCGCGCCGTACAGTTTGGCTTCCTGATCGTCGTGGACGTAGTGACGCGTCGTTCCCGTTCCGGATTCCCCATAATCGCGAAAGGCTTTTTCGAGCGCTTCGAACAGGTTGGTTTCCGGGCTGAAATGGCTGAAATGCTTGTTGCCGCGTTCGGCCTCCTCGGCCATTTTTTGCCGCATCTCGGCACGATTGTAGCGGTGAAAGGCGTCGCCCTCGATATAGGCCGCGGCAACCTTCTCACGCCGGAAAATATTCTCGAATGTCTTCTTCACCGACGTCGTGCCGGCCCCCGATGAACCCGTGATCGATATGATGGGATAACTGCGGGACATCTGCGCTATCCCGTCAGCGAAACAGGCCGCGCCGCGCGAACAGCGGCGCGTCGCTATTGTCGAACATCGGCTCGATGCCTTCGTGAATGGCGGCGACGTCGCGCACGCCGCGCGCCGAGCCCATGATCAGCGGCACGCGCTGGTGCGGTGTCCGGGCCGACACTTCGAGAATGCGGCGGCGCCCCGTCGTCGCCGCGCCTCCGGCCCACTCCATCACAAGGGCCATCGGATGGGCTTCATACAGCAACCGCAACCGACCCTCGCGATACCCGGGGCGGGCATCGGCGGGATAGAGGAAGACACCGCCGCGGACCAGGATACGAAGCGATTCCGCAACCAGCGAACCGATCCAGCGCATGTTGAAGTCGGCGCCGCCATTGCCGCCGGTGCCGGCCAGGCACTCATCGATATAGGCGCGGACCGGACCGTGCCAGTGCCGCCGGTTCGAAGCATTGATCGCGAATTCCGGGGTGCTGGGCGCAATCGTTACACCGCGCGATGTCAGCAGGAATTCCCGGGCGCGCCGATCGAGGATGAAGATTTCGACATGTCCCTTGAGCGCGAGCACCAGCGTGGTCTGCGGTCCATACACCACGAACCCGGCGGCACATTGCGCAGTCCCGGGCTCGAAGAAGGTGGACACGATGTCGTTGCCCCGCGGCCGGATCGAGAAGATCGTTCCGACCGAAATATTGTTTTCGAGATTGGCGGAGCCGTCGAGCGGATCGATGGCGACGCAAAGCGGCGCCTGCGCATCGAGAATTTCCGGGAGTTCCGCTTCCTCGGAGACAACGCCGGCCACCGGCGTTGCGCACAGCGCCCGGCGCATCATCGCTTCCGCAGCGACATCGATGTCCTTTTGCTGGTCGCCGTCGGAATTGACGCCGGAATGCCGTCCGGTGATGCCGGCCAAAGGCCCGTCGGCAATGAGGTCGGCAAGGTCGATTGAGGCAGCTGCCAACGCCTCGATTACGGCGGCAACCGCGGACCCCTGCGGCATGTCCGCCACTGCGAGAGCGAGATGCGAACGCAAGGTCACGCGTTCGTCCATGGCCGTTCCCCTGTCTCGCCCTCTACGGGGCATCCAACGCGGCATGCCGTTCGGCCGTCCGCGCCTCACCACACTCCAGTTTGCCAAATTAGTGAAATTTTCTTATCTTTGGTCTGAGCAAAGTTTTCCTTATAACGGGTGTGCCAATGGCAAGCCGGTTTCTGCGGGAATTGACCATTCGGCAGTTGCGCGCGCTGGCCGCGGTCCACGGCGACCGATCGGTGACTGCGGCGGCCAAGCGACTGCACCTGACGCAGCCGGCCGTCACCCTGCAGATTCGCAATTTGCAGGAATTGGCCGGTCTGCCGCTGATTCAACGCACCGGCGACGGCATGCTTTTGACCGACGCCGGTCGCCAGGTGCTGGCACTCTGCGAGCGCATCGAGGCTGCCATCGCCGACTGCTCGACGTCGCTGGAGATGATCGCCGGAAAAACCGCGGGCCGCATCTCGATCGGCGCCGTCAGCACCGCGAAGTATTTCGTGCCCTTCATGATCTCCGGCTTTTCCAAGCTCCATCCGAACGTCGACATTACGCTGTCGATCGGAAACCGGCAGGAGATCGGCGCCGCGTTGCGCGGCTACGATCTCGACTTTGCGATCATGGGCCGTCCGCCGGCCGATATCGACATGGACGTCAATCTGATCGGGGATCACCCCCACGTCATCATTGCGCCGACCGGCCATCGCCTGGCGCGGAAGTCGCGCATCGCGCTGGGCGATCTTGCCGAAGAGACCTTCCTGATGCGCGAGCCGGGCTCGGGGACGCGCGGGTTGATGGAGCAACTGTTCGAAACGGCACGCGTTCGCCCGAAGATCGGCATGGCGATGAGCAGCAACGAGACCATCAAGCAGGCTGTCATTGCCGGCCTCGGCATTGCCTTCATTTCCGCGCATACGGTGGCGACCGAACTCGACGAGCGCCGGCTGGTAGCGCTGGATGTGGCTGGCCTTCCCGTGATCCGGCAATGGTTCGTCCTTTCCCGCAAGGACAAGGTCCTGCTGCCGCCGGCGCGCGCCATGCTCGACTTCCTCAGCGCGCGCGGCGCACAATTCCTGCCGCGAACCCGTGACAGGGTTCGCCTCACCCGGACCTCGGCCCGCAGCAGGCGCTGATCGCACCTGCCACCGGCCTATTTCTGTTGCCGGTCAGGCGGCCTTGGCCAATCCGACTTCCGACCAGATCTCCGCCAGGGCCTGCACCAGATGCTCGATGTCGGCATCGGTGTGATGCGGCGACGGCGTGATGCGAAGCCGCTCGGTGCCGCGGGGCACGGTCGGATAGTTGATCGGCTGCACATAGATGCCGTAGCGCTCGATCAGGACGTCGCTGATCTGCTTGCAGAGCACGGGATCGCAGACCATCACCGGCACGATGTGGCTCGGGTTATCGAGATGCGCAACGCCCGCTTCATTCAACCGCCGCCGCAACCGTGCTACCCGGTCCTGATGACGTTCGCGCTCCGCCGAACTCACCTTCAGGTGCCGGATGCTGGTCAGCGCACCGGCCGCCACCGCCGGCGGCAGCGAGGTGGTAAAGATGAAGCCGGAGGCGAAACTACGGATGAAATCGCAGATCGTGGCCGATGCCGCGACGTAGCCACCGACGACGCCGAACGCCTTGGCCAGCGTACCTTCGATCACGGTCAGCCGATGGCTGACGCCCTCGCGATCGGCAACGCCGCCGCCGTTCGGGCCATAGAGCCCGACGCCATGCACTTCGTCCAGATAGGTCATCGCGTTATGGGCATCGGCGACGTCGCAGAGCTCCGCGATCGGCGCGATATCGCCATCCATCGAATAGACCGACTCGAACGCCACGAGTTTGGGCGCGTGCGGATCGAGATCGCTCAATTTCCGCTCGAGGTCGCGCGGGTCGTTGTGGGCGAAAATGCGGGTCTCGCAGCGGCTGTGCCGGATGCCCTCGATCATCGAGGCGTGGTTGAGCTCGTCCGAAAGGATCGTGCAGCCCGGCATCCGTGACGCCAGCGTGCTCAGCGAGGCCATGTTGGAAACATAGCCCGAGGTGAACAGCAGCGCGGATTCCTTGCCGTGCAGATCGGCCAGCTCCCGCTCCAGCAGAACATGATAATGATTGGTGCCGGCGATGTTGCGGGTGCCGCCGGCGCCGGCGCCGCAACTGTCGAGCGCCTCGTGCATCGCCTTCAGCACCTCCGGGTGCTGACCCATGCCGAGGTAGTCGTTGGAGCACCACACCGTTACCTCGCCGGCGCCGCCCGGATGGTGATGCTTGGCGCGTGGGAAGGCACCGGCCCTGCGCTCGAGATCGGCAAATACGCGATACCGTCCTTCACGATGAAGGCCTTCAAGCTGCCGGCGAAAATAAGATTCGTAGTTCATGACGTCCTCCCGTTAATCGTTGCCGCCGGCTCGCCGCTGATCCCCAGCGCCGTGGTCAGGCCATCGCTTGCGTGTTGCTCCCGAAAACTCTGACGAAACTGGTCTTCGAGCCGCTGCCGGGCGCAAACGGCTTGCGAAGGGCTGGCAGGCGCTCCTTCGGGGCGCACATTCGCCAGCACCACGAGATTGGGCGGCGCATTGCTGACCTTGACGTCTCGATCCTGTTCCATGGTGGTGTCCTCCGGCGGGAAACCCGAGCGCATGCCCCAGCCCCACAGCGTGATCGCCGGCAGAGGCAGCAGCATGAACCAATGCTCGACAACGCCGAGCGCAAACAGCGTCGAAACCAGCGTCAGGCCGACGATCTCGAAGGGCGTCACCGCGACTTCGACGATCCGCTGGATCATGATGACGAGGACGGCGATCGCGAGCGTCACCGAGATGGGGAAGAACGCACTGACCGGCTTGCGGGCAAAAAAGGTCTTCAGGAAGCGCACGGCGTCCGGCATCAGTTCGTCGTTGGTGACGGGAACGCCGAGGAAAAGATTGATCTTGGCGCTTTGCCGCAGCACCCAGAGGGCCGCAAAGGTCCACAGCCCGATCTGGTTCGCTCCGTTCCAGGTAGCGGCCACGATCGCCGCACCACACGCCAGCAGCGCCAACTCGTGATAGAGGATGGCCTGCAACGCGAGACTGAGACGCTTCCAACCCTTGACTCCATCCGGACAGGCCTGCGGCCGCGGTCCAGTCAGCCATCCCGCGAGGAAGGCGATCTCCTGCGCTCCCCATAACAGGATGGTACAGGTGAACGCGGTATAGGCACCGCCGATGCTGTTATCGCCAGAGGTCAGCGCGAGGCCGCCGAGCGATCCCACCAGCAGTCCGACCACCATGACGATCCGCGAAATCTCGAACCGCCCGGAACGTCCGACCAGCAACAGCACGGCCCCGGTGCTGAACCACCACACGAACGCGGCGTAAATCGGCGGGACCGTGTATGAAGCTATCAACGCCCTCTCCTCACCATGCCGGTTGAAGGCAGATTTCGCGCGGCAGTGCGTTCGGCTTCACCGGCAATAGAAACAGCCGGCCGAATGTCAGCGCAGCGCCGGCAGCCAACCCGACGCGCCTCACCTTCGACCACAGGCCGCCCTTCTCCTTTGCGTCTGCGATCGCCTCGGAAATCATCCGCAGGCGATCGAGACCGGCGACGAAGCGCGGATTGTCGATATCCAGCGTGACCGGAAACACCTGTTTGGAAATCTCCGAAGTAATCCGGAACACCCGCATGTCGTAGTCGGTCGGATGCATTCCCAGCGCCTCGTGGAACGCCGGCCGCATGTGGTCGCGCACATACATGGTGGCAAACACCGCCAGCAGGAAAAAACGGATCCAGAGCTTGTTGAGGCCCCGCAGCAGCGACGGGTCGGCTCGCATCAGCAGCGCGAACGCCTCACCGTGGCGGAACTCGTCGTTGCACCACAATTCAAACCAGCGGAAGATCGGGTGGAACTGGCGCTCGGGATGCCGCTCCATCTGCCGGTAGATCGTGATGTAGCGGGCGTACCCGATCTTCTCGGACAGATAGGTCGCGTAGAAAATGAACTTCGGACGGAAGTATGTGTACTTCTTCACCTTGGTGAGGAAGCTCAGATCCACCCCGATGCCGTGATCCTTCAGGATTTCATTGATGAAGCCGGCATGGCGGGCTTCATCGCGGCTCATGTAGCTGAACAGCTCCTGGATATCCTTGTTCTTGATCCGCTTCTTGATCTCCGCGTAGAGCACACAGCCGGAGAATTCAGCGGTGAGCGAGCTGACCAGGAAATCCTTGAACTCCTTGCGCAGTTCGGGAGGCAGTGATTCCAGATCGTTCTTGAATTCGTCGGTCTTGACGAAATGCGCCTTGTTGTGATCAGCGCGCAAGCTCCCTGATGACCGAGTTCCACTCGGAACGCACCAGGCTGACATCAAGGCGATCCATCGCGTCGAAATCGGTGGTGTAGAAGCGCGGGCTGAGAATCGTGTCCTCGCGCGCCTTGTCGAGGCTTTCGCTGCTGCCCTTGATGCCGGGGCGGGCTTGCAGACTGCCCTGGGTTCCGCCTTCCATGGGGATCATGTTGCCCTCCCGTCCGAGAAGCTGACTTCGTAAAGTTCGGTCAATTCCAGATAGCCCTCGATCCGCGCCCGCAGGCGATCGAGCGGGCCGGCGCGGACCACGGTCGCGGTCCGGCGTACGACCAGGCGCTCGCCGAAGGCGACGCCGGTCGGCGCATCATGAACCCTGACCTCGTCGCCCGGCTCGATCGCGATGTCGCCGTCGAGCACGACATGGGCGTGCAGCGTCTCCGAGGTCTGTTCGATCTCGATTGTGCAGGGAACGTCGAACGTCCTGCGCGAACTCGCCCAGAGCATCGTCATGATGCGCCACCCTTCAGGTTCATCAGCCGCGCAAAGGCCTCGGTATTGGCCGATCCGAAGGCGTCGAGATCGATCTGTTTGCCGGTGGAGGTATCCGTCAGCGTGATCTGGCCGTTGACAAAGCGGGTCAGGCGAAACGGCGGCTGCTGTCCGATGTCGCCGAGCTTGCGTTCCCTCGCGAGACCGCGCAGCACCACGCGAATGAAGCCGTTGCTGCCCGGCGCCAGCGTGTCGACCAGTTGCTGGTTGCCGGCGTCGTACACCAGCACCGCGCCGTTCTTGCCGTCCTCGAACCGCAGGTCGCGGCTCTCAACGGCCGCCGGCAGCGTCATCCTGACTTCGCCCACGCCGGTCAGGCGCACGGTCGTGACCGACGCCAGCGCGAACAGGATCAGCGCCGCTGCAGCGAACACCCCGCCTTTGGGAACGACGGGCTCGTGAATGGCCTGGCTCATGCGTGCTCTCCGTTTAGGCTGCCACGACGGTCGGTGAATGCGTGACGATGCTGGCGGGCAAATCGGATTTGCCCGACTGCACCATGCGCGATGGCTGTCGGCCCGGGTTGCCCCTTCAGCGCTTCTGCGAGCTTCGCTGCGACTTCCGCCGCGTCAGGCACCGAGTTCAGCATCGGCTCCGGCAAGCGCATCCGCCACGGGCGGATATGCGGCCACAGCAACAGATACGAGACGCGCTTGCCGTCGCAGACCCGCAGCGGGATGTCGCCGCTGCCGTCGCGGTAGGGTTTCAGGGCGGCATTTTCGATCTTGCCGAGCGGGATGTTCATCGTGATCGGCAGCGCAACGCCGAACTGGAACAACACCCGCTTGCTGGTGATGGTGTAGCAGGCCGCCCGCCGGAACAGCCACGCAAGGCCGGCCAGCACGGCGATGGCGCTGATCGCCGGAACGATCAGCCAAAGCGCCGAGACAATGGCGTCTCCTGCCTGCATGCCGTTCGACCAGTTCGACCACAGCCGCCACGCCAGCAACAGACCGAAATAGATCGCGACCTCGCGGATATGAAACGACCGCCACGCCAGCCCCTTGAAGGTGGGCTTGCCCTGCCAGATCACCCGCTCGCCAACCGGCAATGGCGCCGGCAGCTCCTTGAACTGCAAATTTCTGAACTGTTGATGATCCTGTTTCACAGCAGCGGCTCCTGTCGTGCCGGCGTGGCGTAGAGCGTGCCCGCGCCGTAATATCCGACGATGCGATCTTCCTCGAGCTTGGTCACTTGATCCGGGCTCTTGGTGGCCGGGACATCGGCGAACTGACTGCCGAGGATCGCATTCACTCTCACCCGGCCGCGGCGGCCGTCGATCTTGGCAAACGGCATCGGCAGCAACACGCGCTTCGTTCCGCCGGTAGTCGTGACTTCCACTTCGAGATAGCGGATCAGGGCCTCGGCACGATCGACCCAGACATCGGTCACCACACCGCCGGTTTCGCTGTCGGCGCCCAGCACCTTCATGCCACGCGGATCCGGATCGCGCGCTTCAAGGTAGGTGCCTTCGGCGATCCGCAGCGGAACGATGCAGGGGATGTCGTCCATCGTGAGTTCGGGAACGTCCTCACGATCGGCATAGGAGCCAGGTCCGACGCCATCGAGCATCGGATTGCCCGTCGGCCCCATCGGCGCGCCCGGCCAGACGGCGATCGGCGCCACCGCGACATCGCGACGGTCGTTCTTGTGGTTCGGCAGGGTCGCGATGTGCCCGCCCCGCAAGAGATAATTCTTGGGATTGGGCATCCTCGGGAAGCCGTGAACGACGCCGCCGCCGGACGCGGTGGAATCCAGCGGATAACCCTCGCGCTTGTCTTCGCGGCGAAGGTAGTAGATCAGGCAGGCGAAGAAGATCCAGAAGACGTAGAGCGTGACCTGTGCCAGGTCCATATAAGCGCCGGGTTGCATGGGAAACCTCCCTCTCGTTTGACTAACCTGGGAATTCAGCCAGGCCGAACTTGGTGGATGGCTGCGAGAAATCCGCTCGTGCCGTGCGCACGAGCGGGCCGATCGCAACCAGGGTGGCGAACAACAACGCAATTTCGATGTGGTAGACGACGCTGTATCCCGTCGACGGATCGGTCAGCGCGCGGCCGAGTGCACCGCTTGACGCGAGCGAGGACACCGCATCGCGAATGCCGCCGCCGATCGCGATGCCGCTGCCGGCGGCCGTCGCCTGCACGGCGCCCCAGGTACCGAGGGCCAGGCCACTTTCGCCGTCGCGCGCCAGCGCCATCGCCGCCGTCAGTGTTCCCGCCGCGAAAAGACCGCCGCCGAAGCCGATCAGGGCGGTGCCGATCCGAAACAGGAGCACCGATCCAAGCGGCGCGGCGAAGATCACCGCCGCGAAAGCAAATATGCCGGCCACGGCGCCGAAGCCCGCGATACGATAGGGATCGGCGTTGCGCCCCAGCGTCCTTGCCGCCAGACCGAACCCTGCGAGCGTGCCGAGCGCAAAAAACGCCGTCAGCGCGGTGGTCTGGCCCACGCTGAGTTTCAGGATCTCGGCGCCATACGGCTCCAGCAGAATGTCTTGCATTGAGAAGGCCGAGGTGCCCAACGCCAGCGCGACGAGGACGCGCACCGAACCGCCGGACTTGCGAAACTTGGCCCAGGACTGCACGAATTCCGGCCGTTCGCGCGCCGCCGATGTGAGAGAGGGATTGCGGGCCTCCTGCTTCCACAGCGCTACGATGTTGAGCAGCATCTGCGTGACGGCGACGCCCTGGATGACCTGGATCAGACGGATCTCGTTGAAGTTCCGCAACAGCTCGCTGAAGATCAGCGCGCTGCCCACCATCCCGAGCAGCAGCATGACATAGAGGAATGCGACCACGCGCGGCCGCGCATCTGCCGGCGCAAGATCCGTCGCAAGCGCGAGACCCGCGGTCTGGGTCGTATGCATGCCCGCACCGACCAGAAGGAACGCGAGCGCCGCGCCGAACTGTCCGTATACGGCGGGATATTCGCCGGTGCCCGACAGCACCAGGAGTGCGAATGGAAGGATGGCGAAGCCGCCGAACTGTAGCAGCGTGCCCATCCAGATATAGGGGACACGCCGCCAGCCGAGTACCGAGCGGTGATTGTCGGATTTGAACCCAATCAGCACCCGGAACGGCGCGAACACCAGTGGAATTGAGACCATCAACGAGACCAGCAACGTCGAGACACCGAGCTCGACAATCATCACCCGGTTGAGCGTGCCGTTCAGCAGCACAATCGAAATGCCGGTCGATACCTGGAACAGCGACAACCGCAGCAGCCGTCCGAGCGGGAGCTCCTTGGTCGCTGCATCCGCAAAGGGAAGGAAACGCGTTCCGAGACGCATCCACCCCTTTGCAAAGGTCGCCGAAACCCGGGTCATCGCGGAATCATCTCCAGAGCATGCGACTTGTAGAACCCGCTCGCCACGCGATGGCTGCGGCCGAGTTGCCATTGCTCCAGGCCCTCATCCGACATCAACAACCGTCGCAGTTTTTGCTCCCCAACGGGCTCGATCGCAGGAGCCCGATCGCCGCGCGGGAACAGGCGGCCGACGGCGTGCATCACGGCGAGCGCTGGTGTCTTCGGGGCGAAGGTCACAAGCAACGCGTCATTGGTGCGCTGGGCGAGCCCCGCCATGATCCGGCATGTATCCCCCGGGAGGTAATGGATCAGCGAATCCATCGCGACCACGAAATCAAACTTGCCGAGCTTGGGGTCGAGCATGTCGCCGGACCTGAACTCGATCGCCGACGAATCGAGATCCGGCGGAAGGCGGTCGCGCGCCACCGAAACCAGGGTCGACGACAAATCGATCGCGACCACGCGTGCGCCGCGCCGCGCCGCTTCGATTGACAGCGCGCCGGTTCCGCAACCTGCGTCCAGCAGCCGCGCGCCGCTCATGTTCTGGGGCAGCCACGACAGGAGCGTATTGCGCATCTCGTCACGTCCGGCGCGGACTGTGGCTCGTATGCGACCGACCGGCGCATCCGAGGTCAGTTTCGCCCACGCATCGGCTGCGGTGCGATCGAAATAGGTCTCGAGCTCGCCACGCCGTTCGAGATAGGTTGCGATGGACATCAGTCGAACCCCAGCAAGTCGAAGATTTCACGGTCCTTGAGTGATTTTCCCGGCAGCGGCTCGATCGTCCCGGCCCAAAGCTCGGCGGCGAGCCGCATGTATTCGTCCGTGACGGCCTTCAATTCGGGCGTCTCCTCCATTTCGAACAAGCGTCGATTTCTTCAGGCGACTCTTGCGGATGACGTCGAGATCCGGGAAATGCGCGACCCGCCTCAATCCGGCCTGTTCGCTGTAGCGGTCGATCTGATCGGTATCCTTGCTGCGATTGGCGATCACGCCACCGAGCCGGACGCCGTAGTTCTTCGACTTGGCCTCGATCGCGGCCACGATGCGGTTCATCGCGAAGATCGAGTCGAAATCGTTGGCTGCTACGATCAGCGCCCGGTCGGAGTGTTGCAGCGGCGCGGCAAAGCCGCCGCAGACGACATCGCCAAGCACGTCGAAGATCACCACGTCGGTGTCTTCGAGCAGATGGTGCTCCTTCAACAGTTTCACGGTTTGGCCGACGACGTAGCCGCCGCAGCCGGTGCCGGCGGGCGGGCCGCCGGCCTCAAGGCACATCACGCCGTTGTAGCCTTCGAACACGAAGTCTTCCGGCCGCAGTTCCTCGGCATGGAAATTCACGGATTCGAGCACGTCGATCACGGTCGGGACCAGACGTTTGGTCAACGTGAAGGTCGAGTCGTGCTTGGGATCGCAGCCGATCTGCAGCACGCGCTTGCCGAGCCTGGAAAAGGCGACCGACAGGTTCGACGACGTCGTGCTCTTGCCGATGCCACCCTTGCCGTAGACCGAAAACACCTTGGCGGTGCCGATCTTCAGCTTGGGGTCGAGCTGGACCTGCACGCTGCCTTCACCGTCGCCGCAGCAGGACGGGCTCTTGAGCGAAGATGGCTTGGTCTGGACGTTCATGCAGCAACTCCCACGCCTTCAAGGCGGTCTTCGAGCTCTTCGCCTGCCCTGCGCAGGACATCGAGCATCTCCGGATCGGGTGACCAGTATTTGCGTTCGTGCGCTTCGATCAGCCGGTTGGCGACCTTCGCCGACGCCACCGGATTGAGCGATGCCAGTCGTTCGCGCATTTCGGGGTCAAGCATGAAGGTCTCGGTCAGCTGCCGATATACCCATGGCGCTACCTCGCCCGTCGTCGCCGACCAGCCCATGGTATTGGTGACGTGTTCTTCGATCTGACGGACGCCCTCATAGCCGTGCTTGAGCATGCCCTCGTACCATTTCGGATTGAGCATCCGGGTACGGGTTTCCAGCGCGACCTGCTCGGATAGCGTCCGAACCGCGCCTGCGCCGCGGGTTTGGTCGCCGATATAGACCGGCGCCGACCGGCCACCCTTGGCTATCCGCACGGCACGGCTGATGCCGCCCAGCGTGTCGAAATAGTGATCGACCGTGGTGACGCCGAGCTCGACTGAGTCGAGGTTCTGGTAGGCGAGATCGACGGTGGCGAGCGCGTTCTTCAATAGCGCCGTCTGCTGCACCGGCTGCCCCTTGAGGCCATAGGCGAAGCTCTTGCGGCGGGTATAGGTCTCGGCGAGTTCGTCCTCGTCTTCCCAGCGGCCGTTCTCGACCAGATGGTTGACGTTCGAACCATAGGCGCCATCGGCATTGCCGAACACGCGCAAGGACGCTGTTTCCAGATCGCAATTGTTCGCAGCCTGGAACGCCAGCGCGTGTTTGCGAACAAAATTCTGCTCGAGCGGTTCGTCAGCGGATGCGGCCAGGAAGCAGGCCTCGGCCAACAGCTTGATCTGCAGCGGCAGCAGGTCGCGGAAGATGCCGGACATGGTGACGATGACGTCGATGCGCGGCCGGTTGAGCTGCTCGAGCGGCAGCAATTCGGCGCCGGTCAGACGGCCATAACCATCGAAGCGGGGTTTGGCGCCGAGCAAGGCCAGCGCCTGCCCGATCGGCGCACCCTCGTTCTTCAGATTATCGGTGCCCCACAGCACGATTGCCACCGATTCCGGAATGCCGTGTCCTTCACCGACATGCTTGTCGATCAGCCGTTGCGCCTGCTGCGCACCGTCCTGCACCGCAAAGGCGCTGGGAATGCGGAACGGATCGAAGCCATGCAGATTACGCCCTGTCGGCAGGATCGCCGGGCGTGCGCAGGAGATCGCCGCCCGGCGCGGGACGAACGAACTTGCCATCCAGCGCATGCAGGATCGCAGGCAGTTCATGATCTTGCTGCAGGAGGCGATCGACGCCGGCTAGTTCCTTGTAGAGCGCCAGCGCAGCGTCATCCCTCGCGGCCAATGCTTCGGGCGCCTCACCCGTCACCAGTGACTCAAGGATCGATTTGTCCGGGCGCGCGCCGTGCGAGGCATCGGCGACCGCCTGCAGCATCTCGACGCGCTGCCCGACCGACGGCGTTTCACCGACCACGTGCAGACCATGCGGGATCAAGGTGTATTCAAGCTCAAGCACGGCTTCCGACAATTTGCCGATCGTCGTGACCGGATCTATCCAGGGCGGCTCAGCCTCTGCCAGTTCCAAACCGCTGGCCTGGGCCTGAATCAGTCGTCGCAAGGCCACCGCGTTCCGTCTCGTCATCCGGAGAAAGGCCACGCCAGCGCTCGATCGAGGCCTTCAGTTCAACCAGGCCCTTATAGAGTCCTGCATGGGCGACCGGCGGCGTCAGATAGCTGATCAGGGTTGCCGCGGAGCGGCGCTTGGCAATCGTGCCTTCGGACGGGTTGTTCGAGGCATAGAGATAAAGATTCGGCAGATCGCCGATCATGCGGTCAGGCCAGCACGCCGCCGACAGTCCGGCCTGCTTGCCCGGCATGAATTCGAGCGCGCCATGGGTGCCGAAATGCAGGACTGCGCTGGCGCCGAAGTCCTCGCGCAGCCACCGATAGAAGGCCGAGAAGGCATGCGTCGGTGCAAAGCCCTTTTCGAACAAGAGCCGCATCGGATCGCCTTCATATCCGAACGCGGGCTGGACCCCGACGAAGACGTTGCCGAAGCGCTCGCCGAGCACGAATATCGAACTGCCATCGCTCTGCTGCTTGCCGGGCGCAGGGCCCCATTGCGCCTCGATCTGGCGCAGCCACTTTTCGCTGCGCACGTGATCGCCGGCCAGAATTCTCGCGTGGACGTTGGCATCGGCGCCGAAGCGGGCAGCATTGCCGACCACGATACGCTCGCGTAACGCGTCGGCACTCTCGGGCAATTCGACTCGATAGCCTTCGCGCTTCATCGCGGTCAGCGTTCGATGCAGGGATTCAAACACCGACAGGAACGCCGCGGTGCCGGTATTGCCCGCATTGGGCGGGAAATTGAACAGGACGATCGCGACCTTGCGATCCCGCCGTTCGGAACGGCGCGTCGCGACCAGGCGCGCCGTGCGCGACGCGAGCATGTCGGCGCGTTCGCTGCAGACATGCATCTGGCCGCTTGTCTCGGAAGGTGCAAAAACACAGGCGCGCTCGCAGCCGGAGCATGGAATTCCGGCGCCGTCGGACCGGCCGCCGTAGACCATCGGACCCGCGGCGCCGTCGAGTTCGGGGATCGCTACCATGATGGTGCTCTCCACCGGCATCAGCCCGCGATCCGAGGCGCCCCATTGTTCCAGCGTCTGGAATTCGACCGGATGCGCCGACAGATAGGGCACGTCGAGTTTGGCGAGAATGTCCTCGGCCGCCCGGGAATCGTTGTAGGCGGGACCGCCAACCAGCGAGAAGCCGGTGAGTGAGACCACCGCATCGACCGCGGTGCTTCCATCTTTCATGAAGAAGCGTTCGATCGCCGGGCGCTGATCGAGGCCGCTGGCGAAAGCGGGGATCACGCGCAGCCCCCTCGCCTCGAACGCGCTGATGACGCCGTCATAGTGACCGGAGTTTCCGGCCAGCAGATAGGAGCGCAGGAGAAGCAAACCAACGGTGCCGCGTTCACCGGGTAGAACAGGCAAGCGGTCCGCTGTCTCGGCGATGCGACCCTTCAGGCGCGGATGGTAGACGCCGATATCCGGGTATTCCAGCGGCGGCTCGGCCTTGGCGATGCCGCGCAGGCCGCGTCGCGGACCGTCCGCGTAACGATCGACCAGCAGACGAATCATGTTGGCGATGTTCTGCTCGGAACCGGCCAGCCAGTATTGCAGCGTGAGGAAATAGGCGCGCATATCCTGCGCGGTGCCGGGAATGAAGCGCAGCAGCTTCGGCAGCTGCCGCAGCATTTTCATTTCGCCCTTGCCGCCGGGACTCGTTCCCTTGCGGTTTCCGCGCAGCTTCTTCAGCCATGCGATGGCGCCTAGCGCCTCGCCGCTCATGTCGAACTTGCCGACCCGGCTCAACTTGACGATTTCAGACGCCGACATGCAGCAGACCATGGCGTCACAATCGTTGCGGCGGGCCTGCAACGCGGGCATCACGGCGCGAACGTGATCGTCGAGAAACAGCATGGTGGCGATCACGATGTCGCCGCGGGCGATATCGGCTTTACAGCGCCCTAGCGCTGCGTCATCGGTGCCCCATTCGTCCGCCGAGTGGACCGCGAGTGAGAGTCCTGGAAAATTTCCCTTCAACAGCTTTTGCGCGCGCGCAGCCGCACCGGACAGATGACTGTCCATGGTCACGACGACGATCCTTATCGGGATCGTATCAGCGGGCGAAGTGCGCTTTGGCATCGTAAAGCGTCTCGAGGGTTATGGTGGCTAAACCGTTCTCATGGGCGAAGCGTTCGGTGTTGCGGCGTGCCTTGCCCCGGACGAAAAATGGAATCTTGCGCAGTTCCTTCTCGGCATCGTCTGCCCAGGTGACGGCGATGTCGGAAACCACGGCGGAAGCTGCGACCGACGCAACCGGCGTTTCGTCCACTGGCCCGGCACGACTCGCGCCGAGATGCGACGGCACGGCGCCGTCCTTGAACTCGAAATCATCCTTGAACATCGCCAGTAGATGTTCCTCGAGGCCCATCATCAGCGGATGCACCCAGGTGTCGAAGATGACATTGGCGCCCTCAAAGCCCATTTGCGGGGCGTAGCGCGCCGGAAAATCCTGCACATGAACCGGCGCCGAGATCACCGCACAGGGAACGCCGAGGCGCTTGGCGATATGGCGCTCCATCTGGGTACCGAGCACCAGTTCAGGCTGCAGTTCCGCGACCTTCGCCTCGACTTCGAGATAATCGTCCGTGATCAGCGGCTCGACGTCGTAACGCTTCGCCGCCTCTCGGATTTCACGACCGAATTCGCGGCTGTAGGTGCCCAATCCAACGACCCTGAACCCGAGTTCGTCTGAAGCGATACGGGCCGCAGCCACTGCGTGGGTCGCGTCGCCAAAGATGAAAACACGTTTGCCAGTGAGATAGGTTGAGTCCACCGAACGCGAGTACCAGGGCAATCGGGTCGAGGAAGCGGCCAACGTAGCCGACGGGTCGACGTTAGCGAGCCTTGCTACCTCTTCGACGAATTCGCGCGTCGCGGATACACCGATCGGAACGGTCCTGGTAAAAGGCTGACCAAACGTCCGCTGCAACCAGGATGCTGCCTGTCCGGCCACTTCCGGATACAGCACGACGTTGAAATCAGCCTCGCCGAGCCGGGCCAGATCCGCCGGCGTCGCGCCCATCGGCGCGGTCACGTTGACGTCGATACCGAGTTTGGCGAGCAAGCCGGTGATTTCGGCAACGTCGTCGCGATGACGGAAGCCGAGGGCGGTCGGCCCCAGCAGATTGCAGCGCGGACGCGCCCCGGCAAGACGCTCTGCGCGCTTTGTCCCGGGCGCGGGCGCGGATGGTCCAGCCAGCGCGCGCACCAGTTGATAGAAGGTTTCGGCCGCGCCCCAGTTTTCCTTGCGCTGATAGGCCGGCAGGTCGACGGCTACGACCGGGATCGGCAATTCCAGGGCACGCGCCAGCCCGCCGGGGTCATCCTGGATCAGCGAGCCGGTGCAGGATGCTCCGACGATCATGGCCTGCGGCTGGAAGCGATCATAGGCATTGCGCGCCGCCGTCTTGAACAGTTCGGCGGTGTCACCGCCGAGGTCGCGGGCCGAAAACGTCGTGTAGGTCACGGGCGGACGGCGGTCGCGACGCTCGATCATCGTGAACAAGAGGTCCGCGTAGGTGTCACCCTGCGGTGCGTGGAGGACGTAATGCAGGCCTTCCATGCCGGTCGCGACTCGCATTGCGCCGACATGGGGAGGTCCTTCGTATGTCCAGACCGTGAGCTGCATGATCAGGCCACCAGCTTCGCGCGGCGCACAAGTGGACGTGCAAACAGTTCGGCCAGGTCAGCGGCCTGCTCGTAGCCCTGTATGGGCGTGAACACGAGTTCGATCGACCATTTGGTGGTCATGCCCTCGGCCTCCAGCGGATTGGCCAGACCAAGTCCGCAGACCACGAGATCTGGCCTCGCGGTACGGCAGCGATCGAGCTGCAGGTCGACGTCCTGCCCTTCCGACAGCACGACATCGACCGGCAGCAGTTTGAGCTCCTCGGCGAGATGCTCGCGGTGCAGATAGGGTGTCCCGACCTCGACCAATTGCATCGACAATTCGCGCGACAGGAACCGCGCCAGGGGAATTTCGAGCTGGGAGTCGGGAAACAGAAAGATGCGACGGCCGGCGAGCTGGTCGCGATAGTGCACCAGAGCCCGGTCCGCCCTGGCACGATAAGGCTGCGTTACGGACTCGAACAAGGCGCGACCGACGCCGAATGCATCAGCCGCTGCTCTGAGCCATGCCGTTGTTCCCTCGACACCGATCGGGAAAGGACTGGCCAGTCGCGTGGCGCCACGATCTTCCAGGGCGCGCGCCGTATCGGCGAGGAAGGGCTGCGCAAGCAGGAATTTGGTGTTCGGTCCCACCGCAGGAAGCGCAACCGCATTGCGCGGCGGCAGGAACTGCACGCCCTTGATACCGAGTGCATCGAACAGTCGCACGAACTGGTCCTCAACCACATCCGCCAGCGCGCCGACGACCAGGAGTTGGTCCTCGCTCGTTCCCGAAGGGGGTAGCGGGGGAACGAGCGAGGCGAGACATGCATCCTCGCCTTGCGTGAATGTTGTCTCGATTCCGCTGCCTGAATAATTGAGGATCCGCACGCCGGGCGAAAACTTCTGCGACAGCCGCAACGCGGCGCGCGACAGATCGAGCTTGATGACTTCCGACGGACAGGAGCCGACCAGGAACAGCAGCCGGATGTCCGGCCGCCGCTCGATCAGCTTGGCCACGATCCTGTCCAGCTCGTCATTGGCATCGGTGAGCCCTGCCAGATCCTTCTCTTCCATGATCGCGGTCGCAAACCGGGGCTCCGCGAAGATCATGACGCCGGCGGCGGACTGAATCAGATGCGCGCAGGTGCGTGAGCCCACCACGAGGAAGAATGCGTCCTGAATCTTGCGATGCAGCCAGACGATGCCGGTCAGACCGCAGAAAACTTCGCGCTGGCCGTTCTCGCGGCGGATCGCTTGGGGGGCGATCTCGGCGCCCGCCGAACAGCCCTGCACATGCGCATTCATGCCCGGCTCCCGGAAACGGAGGAAGCCTGCGAAAGCGCCAACCGCTCGTCCCGCCGCGCCGCACGGAGCTTGAGGACGAACTGGGTCGCATTAATGAAGTAGGCGGCGTAGGCAGCCAGCGCGAGCAGCATCTGCTGACGGGCATCACCGAACCCAGCGAGCAGCGCGACCAGATAGCCGGTGTGCAGCGCCAAGCACGAGGAAACTGAAAACGTCTTCCCAGAAGAAGGCCGGCGCAAACAGATAGCAGCCGAAGACTTCCCGCTCCCAGATCGCGCCGGTGATCATGATTGCGTAGAGCAGGAGCGTCTTGATCACGATTGACGCGGTCGCAATACCAAATCCCTCGCCGGTGGAGAGATAACGAAGCACCAGGGCCAGACTGATCAGGAAAACGGCGAACTGAACCGGCGCGAGGATGCCCTGCACCAACGTCCATTTTGTTGCGTCGCGGCGAATGCGCTGTTCGGGGGTGTACAGCGCCTTAAGTGATTGCGGCGTCGAACGGACTGGGGATGGGAAATCGCCAGCGGCCGAAATTTCGTTCGCAGGCGCAGCGACGGATTCCTGAACCAAACTGTAAAGATTGTTTGACAGTCTTTCGTCGCGATGATGCGATATCGGCTGGGGAAAGCGAGCTTCTGCCGGCGATTGGTCGCCGTATTGGGGAAAACCGCTATCTACAGCCGCTTTAAGATGCACCGCGCCACTCCCTATGTGCGGGCTTGATGACAGGAAGGCTAAACCTCGACCCAAGAACTGTCAACTAAACCATACGTAAATTAAACTTGACGGTCTTGATGAGCGGGGACTTAATGTTGGGGGGAGCGAAAAATGACCGACGTGAACGAGCAATCCTTCTCACCGGGCACCGCGACCGAAATCACCCCGGCGCGTCATTCCAAATCATTTCGACAACGCGTCCCCGCTCCGATCTGGCGGTTTCGACCGGCGCTGCAGCCGGTCCAGGTGGTCAGAACCATCAAGACCCAGATCATTCCCAAGATCGTTCTCGCGCTTCGCAGCGCGCCGCGACCAAAGCCTGCTCCGCATACCGAGCAGGCGCCCCCAAACGCAGTCGAGCAATTCGCAGCGTTGGCGATTGGAAATGATGACGGCGCCGCATTCGCTTTCGTTGAAGGACTTCTGGCCGAAGGCCGGTCGGTCGAAGCTATCTTCCTTGATCTGCTTGCACCCGCGGCCCGACAACTCGGCGCGCTCTGGGAATCGGATGCGGCGGATTTCGCGACCGTAACGCTGGGGGTCGGCCGGCTGCAGATCGTGATGCGCCGGCTCGGCGACCGCTTCGCTGAGGAGGCCGGCACCGCCCGGCACGCCGGCAAATCGGTGTTGCTGACCATCATTCCAGGCGAGCAACACAGCTTCGGACTGTCGATGGTGGCTGAATTCTTCCGGAGGGCCGGCTGGAATCTATGCACCGGTCCATTCGCGTCGCATCAGGAACTTACATCTCTTGTGCACAACCACTGGTTCGACATCGTCGGCTTTTCCGTCAGCAGTGACCGTCGGCTGGATGAACTGAAGAAGGACATCCACGACATCCGCCGTGGCTCGCGCAATCGACATATCGGGATCATCATAGGCGGCCCCATGGTAATCGCTCAGCCCGACCTTGTGGCCTCGATGGGAGCCGATATGATGTCGACAGATGCGACCACCGCGCCCCAACAGGCGCACGGCCTGATCGAACAGATGAAGAGCCGGAAGTGACCGGTCTCGACGCACACGGGCGTCGCAAATTGACGCGACGAAGCTTTCCTTCGAAATCGACCGGGAGGACCACGGGTATGGCAGCTGCGACGGCGGAAGATACCGCACCGCCCAGCGTCGTCACCGCGCTCTATCTCCGTACCAAGAGCCTTCATGTCGAAGCCGAACGAACCGGCATCATCCGCGACTTGTTGCACGGCGCAGCAACTCGCGAAGGCTACATTCTGCTGTTGCGCAATCTGCTTCCGGCCTATCGGGCGATGGAGCAGGGACTTGATCGTCATCTGGGATCAATTGGGCTGGGCTTGGTCGCCGAGTACCGGCTCGACCGCGCGCGGGCAATCGAGTCCGACCTTGTCGCTTTGTGTGGTGAGCATTGGAGTAGCGACGTTCCACTGCTTCCCGCCGGCGAGTTCTATGCAAAACGGGTTGCCCAAGCTGCTGACGGCGACGGTATGCGGCTGATAGGTCACGCTTATACCCGCTATCTCGGCGACCTCAGCGGCGGCCAGATCCTGCAACGGCTGTTGACACGGTCGCTCGAGCTTCGCCCGGCGGAGCTCACATTCTATGACTTTCCGCGTTTTTCCGACCTCGATGCGCTGAAAGCGGACTATCGCAAGACGCTCGATCAGGCAGGTTCGCTCGCGGCCGACCCGCAGGCCGTCGTTGAGGAAGGCGCCATCGCCTTTTCACTCAATATCGACCTGTCCTGCGCCGTCCAGTCCAGGATGATGAGCGAACCGGTCGCGGTCCGAGCCGCCGAATAAGACCGGCACATCGGAAATCGGCGTTATTTTTCCGGCTTGCCACCGCCCGATGTGCGTGACGCATGCCAGATCAAATGCTCAAGCACCTCGGCGGTTCGCAGCGTTGAATTGCGGACGCTTTCAAGCATCTCGGCAATACGGCTGGTTTCCACGCCGTAGGTGATTTCGAGCGCCGCCAGTTGCGCGTTTTCAATGACCGACGACAACAAGTTTTGATAGATCAGGTCGGTCTTGGAATCGAGCCGCACGCTATTGATGCGATTGCTCTGAATAATGCCTTCCTGAAAGCGATTGCGCGCGATCTCGGCGGCCTTGCGATCGGTGATGTCGGTAAAGATCAGCACAAAGCCGAGCACCCTGTCCCGCGACGGCTGCACCGGATCGGCCCTCACCATCAGCGGCCTTTCCCGGTTGCCTTCGCTGCGCAACAGCAATTCCCCCCGCCACGCGCGGTGATGACCAATGAGATCGGCAACGCGCTCGAGAAAGCGGTCCGCTTGCTGAAATGAGCCTGCCAATTCGTCCAGTCGTTCGACCGCAGCATGATCGCTCGGCAACAATAACCTGAAGGCCTCATTCATCAGCAGTATCCTGCCGTCGATATCGGCAATGATCACCGGTTGTTCCGACACGCGAACATGGCGGCTGAACTGCTCGAGTTGATCCTGGGCGATCAGCGTTCGCACTGCCCGGAATTGCAGGACGATGTCGGCCACTGACTGGCCTATGAGACGGGCTGCGGCGATATCGGCTTGCGTCCAGGGCTCGGAAGTACCCTCCACCTGCTGATGCCATTGTGCAAAGGACCGGCGTGGCGACAGATCGGCGGGATTGTCGCCGATCACAAACGGTTTGAGTGGATCGCCGCCCCAGGTCACCGTGTGAATACGTTCCGGACGAAACCAGATCAGGTACTCCCCGGGATTGCTCGAGATCGGCGTTACCGCGATCCCGCTCGCGACCTTTGTAATGCCGGCGAACTGCGGAAGATCCAGTCCAAGTGACGCCGTCGCCACCACGGACAGATCGCGCCTCGTATCAAGCCAGGCTCCGATTTCCCTGATTTCCTGGGTTCCCGGGACCTCGCCGATCGAGGTGATCTGGCCTTCATAGATCAGCGCGCCTCCACTGGCTCCCAAGGGCTGAAGGATCGACTGAGAGCTGTCGAAGATCGCCGCACGCCAGTCGCCGTCACGCGACATCGCCTCGATCATTCGCTGTTCGAGCCGCTGAACGAAGATCTCGGATTGGCTCTGCGCAAAACTTTCCAACGCCGCGATACGCGTAGCAATCGCCTCGGCAAGAAGCTCGCAGACCGCTCGCATTTCGAAATGAATAAAGCGCGGCTCGTAATGATGACAGGCGACGAGGCCCCACAACTTGCCGCCGACCACGAGCGAGATCACCAAGGTGGCCCCTACGCCCATGTTCTTCAGATACTGGAGATGAATTGGCGACATGCTGCGCAGGAAGCAGAGCGACATGTCCAGATCCCGCCCCGTGATCGGCGACAGCCGTGGCTGCAGCGGCACGGGTTCATAATTCACATCGACGAGGACGCGGACGCGCGTACGTTCATAGAGCCGCCGTGCCATCTGCGGGATATCGGTCGCAGGGTAGCGGTTGCCCAAATACGCTTCGAGTTCCGGCTTGCGACGCTCCGAGAACACCTCACCGTGTCCTTCGTCATCGAAGCGATAGACCATCACACGGTCATAGCCCGTACGGTCCTGAAACAGCGTCGCCGCCTCTTCGCACAGCGCGCGAAGCGAGGATGCGGAGCGAATCTTCTCGAGCGCTCGGGCGATGTGCCGGGACAGATCGACCGATGGTCCGGCCCGCTCCAGTTCGATCACCAGCCCGCCCGCAGGCGGCCGGTGCAGCAAGCCGTCGAACTCCGCACTGGGACTTCCGATCCGGCATCGCACGGCGATCGGCATTCCCTGGGAAGTCGGGTCAAGATGCGGAAGGATCCGGATCAGCAAATCGCCATCGAGATCGGCGAGCGCCAACCCGATGACCTGCTTCAGATTGAGGAATTCGGCGGCGTTGGCGCTGGCCTGAATGACGCGATGATCGGGCTCGCTGACGACCAACAAGGCGCCGTGAGGCTGAATGGAGCCCGCGAGATGAATCTCTTCGCGTTCGCAGTTGGAAAGGTCGGCTTTTCCGAACGCTGGGGTAGCGAGCGAATGCAGCGCCAATTCAGTCCTCTGGGGTGGTTTCCTCGGCGTCCGACCCCTTGTTTTCGAGGCCGTAACGGTTGAGCTTTGCATAAAGGCTCTGACGGCTCAATCCCAGCAGTTCAGCTGTCGCCGATCGGTTCCCGCCCGCAAGCTCGAGCGCCTGCTTCACATAGTGCTGCTCGACGATACTCACGGTGTTCTTGACCAGGCTGCGCAGCGACGATTTTCCGATCTGCTCGCTCATCGAGCCAAGCGCCGTACGCAGAAAATCGCTCTCGTTGCCGGACGGCAGGCGACGCGAGACGTTGCGAAGCAACACGCCGATCTGACCGCCCTCACCCGCGCCGGCCGAGATCTCGACCTCGGTCTCGGTACCGAGTTCACCGCGAATGGAGGTCGTGAACAACCGCAGGGTCTTGTGCCGCTGAATATTGGCGAGCAGCGCGTTCAGGTCCGCGCCCGGCTGCCAGAGCCAGCGCCCGAGCGACTCACCGACCGCGGATCCCCTCGAGCCGAGTTGAACCAGGTCGAGAAATGCCTGGTTGGCGTGGCGAACGATGCCGGCAGCGTCCAGCGCCACGAAACCATCCGGCAGGCGATCGACCAAATCCTCGACGGTCGAATGATCCGCCAGCTCCGCCGGCGCCGACGGACTGTTCGCCGGGGCGAACTGCAACAGAAATACGTGGCCATGCTCGGCCGTCATCAGCGATCCGCGCAGCATCCACGGCTTTTTGTCGGCGCCAAGATGCACCAGTATGCTCAACGCCTTGCCCCGCTCGCGGATGCTGGCCAGCATTTCGCGGACGGCATCGCGATCTGGCGCCGCCACTTCATTCAGGAGCTCGCGTCCAGCCAGATCTTCATTGCGGCGGCGGGACGAATTCAAGGCCTCGACGGCGGTACGGTTCGCTTCGACGATTCGCAAGTTCGCCGCGGATGCAATGATAACGGCTTCGTTCGAGGCGTCGAATACCAGCCGGTAACGCGTCTCGATTTCGCGGAGCTTCCAGTAGTCGCGCTCCATGGTCTGCTGAGCCGCGATCAGGCGCGACTGCAATTCGGCGACCGCCTGAAGGTTTTTTCCGATCGCGAGCATGCCGGCACGGCCGCCAAGCAATACAGTCGTGAATTCCATCGGGATTTCGAGACCGCTCGGAAAGCGCTGATTGATCTGGCGAAAAGCCGAAATGCCGCTGACACGGGCGTCGTCGACCATGCGCTTGACCTTGTCGCCACCCATTGCGCCGGCGACCTCGACCCAGGGACGGCCCAGCCATCCATCGACGCTTTCGCCTTTCATCGCCGGAGACAACGTCGCCTCGCGGATCACACCCTCCATATCCAGCAGAAGGGTGATGTCGGGCTGTACGGTCGGTAATGCGGCCATTCTTTTGTCTACCGATCATTCTTTCAAAGGCGGATGCGCGACGCTGTCAAAACAGCGACAGTCAATCGATGCACGTTATATGCCAACGTTGCCTGACACTCGGCACCCGGAAACCGGTCCCTTGGCGCTAGGAATGCGCAGAATCTCATCCCAAAGTCAAGAAACACCTTTGTTTAGAAGGTTTTAGTTGTCCCGAAAACCTTACACTGGCCAGGAACCTCCGGGTGGAGCGCTGGTTAATGGTCATCCTACTAGCACGTTCCAGAGGAAATTAGCTTGATTTCCTGCAAAAGGGCGTCGGAGAGTGACAACAATAATTGATATTTGTGCATGTCAATATATCTTAACAGTCAGAACCAAGGCCAACATGATCAGGGAGAGCAACGTGCCGGTGAGGTCCCGAGTTTTTGCTTTTTTCGCAGCAGCCATTGTCTTTCCGGGCGCTGCGTTTGCGCAGGATGCGACCAAAGGTGAGCAGGTCTTCAAGCAGTGCATGACCTGCCATCGCATCGGCCCGGATGCCAAGAACCTGGTCGGACCTGTTCTGACCGGCGTGATCGGCCGACAGTCTGGCACCGCGCCAGGCTTCGCCTATTCGGCGCTCAACAAGGCCGCAGGTGAGAATGGTCTGGTCTGGACCGACGAACTGATCATGCAGTATTTGCCGGATCCGAATGCCTTCCTCAAGAAATTCCTGACCGACAAGGGCAAGGCCGACCTTGCGACCGGTTCGACCAAGATGGCGTTCAAGCTTGCCGACGAACAGCAGCGCAAGGACGTGATCGCCTACATCAACAAGTTTTCCGACAAGAAGTAACTGACGGACGCATAACCTGCGTCTTAGGCTATTTGCGCCACCGCCGGCTGACGTCGATCAGATGCGCCAGTCCAGCAGCCGCAAGGCAAAGGCTCGCGATCGTCCAGCCGCCGCCGGCAAGCGTCGCGCGCAGCGCGAGCAGCAGAAATGCGCCGGCGCACAAATTTGGGAGCAGGTCGAGCGGAGCGATGCCACGCCGTGCCCACGCCCAATATAACAGCAGAGCCGCGGCCTCGAGAACCACCACGACGAGGATGAGATCAACGAGGCGCCCGCTCGCAAACAAGTCAGCCATGACCGAAGATCACATGGTGACGCATTCCACGCAACCTGCCCTTGCGCGTTACGCGAACGGTGGGTTGAGGCGGACGACCGTCAGGTTAAGGAACGCGGCAAACGACACCCAACAGCAGATAGGGCAGTAAATAAAGGCTCGCAGGCTTCGCAAAGCGCCAGAATACGATGATCGGCAGCAGGATCGACAGCCAAAGGAATGCGACCTCGATCAACGCCCAATCCGGGCGCTTCACCGCAAAAAACAACGTGCTCCATAACACGTTGAGAAATCCGTTAAGGGCAAACAGCGCGATCACCCAATCGCGTTGCGCGCGGCTATCTGCGTTGCGCCATGCATGGACCGCCGAAGCCGTCGCGAGCGCGAATATCAGCGTCCATGCCGGACCGAACAGCCAGTCCGGCGGCTGCCATGAGGGCTTTCTCAGGTTCTGATACCATGGACCGGTATCCGTCAGTGTCCCGCCAAGCACGGCGATGAAGATCGCGCCAGCGGCCGCGATCAGGACCGGCTTCCAGAAGCTTCCGCGCGGGACCATTACGCCGATGCCAGCCCGGCCATATGGGCAAGGTTCTTGAAGAAAATCCTGACATGGGCGAGCGGCTTGGCGCGAACCAGTTCCTTGTTCATGTAGGCATCCCACGTCAGTTTCTGGACGTCGCGATCGCGACAAATGCTGACGAAGCGTTCGCGCCGACGGTCGTTGGAATACCAATACCACTGCATCACGCCAAGAATCCGGAATACAAGGCCATGCATGCGCATGAAGCGCTTTCGAGCGGTTCGCAGCGCCCTGGCATCGCCGGTTTCGAGGAATTGGTCGATCGCTTCCGCCGACAGCCGACCGCCGATCATGGCGTAATAAATGCCCTCGCCGGACGCAGGCGCCACGACTCCCGCGGCATCGCCGGCAAGCAGGACGCTGTGACCGTCGTCCCAGCGGGGCAACGGATGCAGCGGAATTGGCGCGCCTTCGCGGCGAATGGTTTCGGAGCTTCCAAGCCCCGCAGCATCCCGCAGGCCGCCAACCGAGTCGCGCAACGAAAATCCTTTGCGGGCGGAACCGGTACCGACGCTCACGGTCTCGCCGTGAGGAAATACCCAGCCATAAAAATCCGGCGACACCGATCCCCGGTAATAGACGTCGCAGCGCGTGCCATCGAAAGCTGGACTCGGTAGGAGGCGAGCGAACGATCTCGTGATAGGCAAAGACATAAGGCAGCCGATCGGCGCCAGGCAGGCATTGGCGCGCCACGGCCGACAAGGCACCATCCGCGCCAATCAACGCACGTGCACGAACGGCTTTCTCTACTGTCGCCCCGTCCGCCGTACGTTCCTCGTAATAAACGATCGGTGGCGCCGGCTTCGTCGCGTTCGAACCGCTTGAAAAGACCGGTTCGCCGTCTCGCGCCTGCCGCCACCGCACGCTTTCTCAGCCATTCGTCGAACACATCGCGGTCAACCATGCCGACAAAGCCGCCGTCGATCGGCATGTCCACCTGCTTGTCCGACGGCGACACCATGCGCGCAGAATTGACGCGCGCCACCAGCAAGTGGTCGGGAATGTCAAAATCACGGATTAGCCGCGGCGGAATGGCACCGCCACACGGCTTGATACGCCCGGCCCGGTCGAGCAGAAGGACCGTACGCCCGAGATTGGCAAGGTCGTGCGCCGCGGTCGCGCCGGACGGTCCGCCACCGATAACCACCACATCGAAGATCTCCGAAATACTCACGATCTCGCTCCTCCTGCGATGGCGGCGACATGATCGCCATCCGGCGCACGTTGTCGCATCGTGCTTCTTGCCGGCGCCCGATGAACCCAAACGGCCATGAACGCTGCGATCACGAACAATCCGGCTTCCGACGCGAAGACCGCGGAATAGGCCAATGCCGGTGACGTCAGCACATATCGCGCGATGTCGCTGGCGAGCGTGCCGATGAAGCCGCCGGTGCCGAACGCAAACGCCTGTGCTGCGCCCCACAGGCCCATGCGCACGCCTTCGCGCTTCTCGCCGCCCGCTCCCACCAGCGCCATCATCGAGCCGATCGCCGCCACCGCGTAGGCGCCATTGGTGACACCGAGCATGAAGACGGTCTCACGCAACGGCCATGCCGGGCCGACAACGGCCGCCGCCGCAAGGCACAACAAGGCGATTGCCGAGGCAAGGCAGCCTCCGATGGTCCATATCTGCAGATTTCCCCGCGAACGCGGATAGACTGCGCCGATCAACGGCACCAGCGCCATGCCGAGCAGCGTCCCACCATGCTGAACGCTGGAAAGCTTTGTGGTCTCGCCCGGCGTGAAGCCGAATACTGCGCCGGCGAACGGTTCGAGGATCAGATCCTGCGCGCTGTAGGCCAGCATCGATACGAAGACAAAGATCGCAAACCGACGCGACTTCGGTTCGGTCCAGACTTGCATAAACGCGTCGCGGAACGAGGACTGGCGCGAAGTCTCGTTCGAACGCGGCTGCACTTCGGCCGCCACCTTTCCCTCAACGCCCCACACGCCAAGAGCGTGAGGACCATCGCCGCAACAGACACGGACCCGGACACGACGATGAGCCGCAATGGCGAGAACGGATCGAGCAAATGACCGGCCACGCCGGTGGTGACAATGAAGCCTGCGATCATCATGACCCAGACGATCGTCGCGGCCGCAGCACGACGGTTGTCGTCGGTGCGCTTGGCGAGCAGCACCAGCAGCGATGTGCCGGCAGCTCCGACCCCGACACCGATCAGGCCAAATGCGGCGACCGCAAGCGCGATACCGAACAACGGATGTGTCGTCATCCACGCTGTCGCCACCGACGCCATCAAGCCGCCGATCGCAAGAACCGCCATGCCGCCGACGATCCACGGCGTTCGCCGGCCACCGAGATCCGAACCATGCCCCCATGCCGGCCGGAACACCTGCAACGCATAGTGAATGGCCACGAGCGCGCCCGGCAGGATCGCCGGCAACGCCAATTCGACCACCATCACCCGATTCAACGTCGAGGTCGTCAAGACGACGATGGCACCGAGGCCGGTCTGAACGAGGCCGAGCCGAACGATACCAAACCATGAGAGCACTGGCTGGTTCATGATCAGCCACCCTTATCGCAGCCAGCGCAAACGCGCTGATGAGCATGCCGACGCACGTAGCAACTGACCCCGGTGCCGTTGTACCAGGGCGCGCGCTCACGCGGGCTCTTGAGAAAATGCGCCATCAGGAAAAATTGCGCGACCAGCAAGGTGCCGACGGCCGCCGCATAGAACGGGCGCTCCCAGCCGAGCAGCAACGCGACCACGACAAGCTGAGGCACCGCCATGACCAGGCAGGCAAAGCGTGCGGCATTGCCGACGCCGAGCAGCACCGGGAGCGAGTCGATCCCCATCCGCTTGTCGCCTTCGACCGATTTGAAATCGTTCAGCGTCATGATGCCGTGGGCGCCGATGCTGTAGAGAAGAGCGATCACGACGATGCGCCAGTCCGGCATCGAGGCACTCATGACGGCAGCGCCGGTGAACCACGGCAGGCCCTCATAACAAAGCCCGCATGCGGCATTGCCCCACCAGCCGTTCTGCTTCAGGCGGATCGGTGGCGCGCTGTAGGCCCATGCCAGTACGAGGCCGACAACGGCCGCAGCAAATCCCCAGGTGCCGAGTGCGGTCGCCAGCAGCAACGACAGCGCCGTCCAGACGATCGCGATGTAGAGCCCCCATCTGCCGGGAATGCGTCCCGAGGGGATCGGCCTGTTGGGCTCGTTGATGGCGTCGACGTGACGGTCGTACCAGTCATTCACGGCCTGACTGGTACCGCACACCATCGGCCCCGCCAGCAGCACGCCGGCTGCGATCAGCGGCCAGCGCTGTCCAGGTGAAACGCCTGATGAGACGATGCCGCAACCGAGCGCCCACATCGGTGGAAACCAGGTAATCGGCTTTAACAGTTCCAGCACAACCAACGGCGACGGGCGTTCGACGACGGCGCTATTCATCATCGTTCTCCTCATCAGGTGCATGCTCGGCGAGCCCGAACCGGCGAAGCTTGACATAAAGGCTTTGCCGGCTGAGGCCGAGCATTTCGGCGGCCGAGGCACGGTTGTCGCCGGTGAGCTCCAGCGCCGCCTCGATCGACAGCTTCTCGATCACATCGGTGGCCTCACGTACGAGATCGCGCAGCGGAACCCGGCCGATCAGTTCGGTGAGTTGGGCTACCGACCGCGGAAGTTCGCGGGCAGAGGATGGTGACGCCGAAAGACGCTTCTCGACATTCCGGATCGCAAAGCCGAAGCCCTGCCTGTGGTCACCATCGACGAGAGAAACTGCGGATACCTCGACATCAGCCGTCGCGCCATGTTCGCCGCGCAGCGCGGTCGAAAAAAGCTTGATCGAGCCATTCTGGCGCAGATTGGCAAGAGCCACGCTAAAGTCGACACCCGCGCGGCCGAGCCAGCGGTCCAGCAATTCGCCGCGCGATTGCTCCATGCTGCCGAGCTGGGCCATCTCCGTGAAAGCCGGGTTTGCCCTGACGATGCGGCCGTCATACTCGGTAATGACCAATGCGTCGGGCGCTGCATCGAAATATCTCAGCAAGATCGATGTTGCCTTCAGCGCGCTGGCTTCCGGCGGGGACGCGTGCGACGACAGGCGAACCAGAAACAGGGTCGCATTCTCCTGCCGGAACAAGGATGCCGCAACAAAGCACTCCCGCGCGCCCTTCGCGAGCCGGGCGCGGACGTTGCCGTCGCGACCGGTCGCGCGAACGTCAGCCAGGAGGGTCTGGACCAGTTGTGCATCTGCCGCATCGAAATGCGACGGAAAGAGCGATTTCAGAGCTTGCGGCGCACTCTCGTCGAGCAACGCCAGCGCCGCCGGATTGATCTCGACGATCGCATTGCTGGAAGCATCAACGATCATGACCGCTTCCGACGACACCTGGAACAACAACCGGTACCGCGTTTCGGCGTGACGCAGCCGGACGTAATCGCGCTCCATCGATTGCTGGGCATTGACCAGCCGTTGTTGCATCGCTGCAAGCGGACGCAAGTCGCGACCGACCACGACAAAGCGATCGTCGCGGCCGATGTTGACGGCCGAATACAGCACCGGGATATCTTCGCCACCTGGCGACGGATGGTTCACCTGGCGCCAGACCGACGATTTTCGGTTCATCGCGTCCTGGAGCAATTCCCTGACCTTCGAACCGGTTTCGGGGGTTACGATTTCCACGAGCTTCGAACCGAGCCAACGGCCCTGGGCGTCGAGTTCGAGCGATAAATCTTCCTTGTTGAAGGCGACATCTCGAATGAATTCCCTGGCCATCGACGATCACAGCGACGTCGGTGGCTGCCGCGATCAGGTTCGCGGCGGGCAGTGCGCCGAGATCTCCCAGCGACTCCTTCGGAGATTTGAACACCTGCACCAGGGCAAATATCCTCCACCAACCCGTGATCCCTCACCCAGCGCTCCTCCAACCCGGCTTTTTTTCATTAGGCGAACGCTTGCCGCACGAAACCGAGATTAGGCCGGACAGGAAATGGACTGGCTGAACCGGCAAGACGATGGAAGCTTACGCGCGCCACGGCGGCATGTTGCAATTCCGGGCGCGCGTTTAAAATCTCACATATGAACTATCGCGGCATCGCCAGGCCGTGCTTGACGCCCCAGTCGAACCAGTTGTCGACGACGGTACCGGAGAGCAGGATGCCGATGCCGCCCGTCAGCGGGCAGAGCACGGCAAACCACCAGGCCCAGCGATGGATCGACTCCGCCGTCGCATTGAAGCCCATGGTCCAGCGCCAGAACAGGGCAGCTCGCTCCAGTGCCGTTCCGCGATCGACGATTTGCTCGATCTCACGCTCGCCGCCGTAGCGGCTGACCGCCAGGATCGTGGCGCCATGCATGGCGAACAGCAGCGCCGAGCCATACAGGAACGCGATCGAGAGCATGTGGAACGGATTGTAGAACAAATTGCCGTGGGTAATGGAGAAGTTGTTGGTCCAGTCGAGATGCGGAAATATTCCGAACGGCACCGCTTCGCTGAAGTGTCCCATCAGCAGCGGACGGATGAAGCCCAACACCAGATAGAGCCAGATCGCGGAGGCGAAAGCCCACGAGACATGGGTTCCCATACCGAGGGCGCGCGCGCGCCGATAGGTCCGCGCCCACCACAACAGAATCGAGGTGGTCAGGAAGAAGCCGGCCATCAGCCACCAACCGCCCTCCTGAAGCGGCGGAATGCTGATGCCGTATTCGGGTTTCGGCGGATCGAGCGAAAGCCAGGGCAACTGGCGAATGAATTCGATCGGACTCCAGTTCACCGACGCCAGCATGTTGAGGCCGATGATCTCGATCGCCACGATCCCGCAGGCGATCGATGCAATGCCGAGGAAACCGAGATAGATCGGCCCGACCTGGGCATCGCCGAGCTTTCCGAGCCAGTAGTTGAATCGGCCCTCCCCGGATCGAACCCATATTCCCGGCTGAAAAGGAATTCCTGGGTAGACGGTGCTGCGCACCTGCACCTGTGTGAAGAAATTTTGATATTGGGCCATGGCTTAGGACTCTTTCTGATGACCGAAGATTAATTGGAGGACCAGATCGGCAGGTTACGCCACCAGTTCCACCATTCGGACCAGGCGTCGCCTTCAGCCCACAACGGGCCGCTGATTACGATGCAGACGGCGCTGAAGAACACGGCGGACAGCGCCACGAACAGACCCAGGCGATGAATGCCGATGGTGCCGATCGAGTAGCCGATCAGATCACGGAAGATCGTGTTCTCGTGCTCGGGCGATTTCACCGGTTCGCCCCGGTCGGGGTTGGTCGACGAGAGGATCAGGCCGCCGTGCAACGCCAACGCCAGGCACGTCGTGAAGAAAAACGTGATAGCGATCATATGGGCGGGATTGTAATGGAAGTTGCCGTACTGGTAGCCGGTGTTCGACACCCAATCCAGGTGAGTGATGATTCCGTAGGGAAATCCGTAGCTCCAGGATCCCATCAGCACCGGCCGGATCACGACCAGGGTAAAATAGGCAAAGATCGCGAAGCTGAAGGCGAACGGCACGTGGTAACCGATCCCGAGCTTTCTGCAGATCTCGACTTCGCGCAGCGCCCACGAAACGAATGCGCCGAGCGCGCAAATCGTGACGATCTGCCAGATGCCGCCTTCCTGCAGCGGCGCAAAGGACAATCCGTATTTGGCGTCCGGCGGATTGACGCTGATCTGCCAAAGATTCCAGGTCGGTCCAAGCGCGGTATTCCAAAGGATCATCGCTATGCCGACGAGCGCGAAGAACATCGTCGTCAGACCGAAGAACCCGACGTAAAATGGACCCACCCAGAAATCGAGCAGATCGCCGCCGATGAGCGTTCCGCCGCGAACGCGATATTTTCTTTCAAAGCTGAGCATTGCCATCGTTGGTTCCTCCGC
Source organism: uncultured Alphaproteobacteria bacterium (assembly GCA_963726865.1). Classification (GTDB taxonomy): domain Bacteria; phylum Pseudomonadota; class Alphaproteobacteria; order Rhizobiales; family Xanthobacteraceae; genus Bradyrhizobium. The sequence goes on from CAVSEE010000033.1 coordinate 182,328, forward strand.
GTGCGAAAATCATCGTCGTTATAGTCATTTGTCAGGTAGCTACCGGAAGCGGACGAGACCGGCCGCTCGATCCGACCTCGTCCGTTCCGGTACGCAGATCGTCATGCCATCAGGACGGCATGCTTGGTGGTGTGTACGGCAGAGAGATCTCTCCCGTCTTCGTCGGCGCCTTGCGCGGTCCTTCCAACCAGTTGAACCGGTCGGTCGAGAGCAGGATGAAGTGGATCACGATCGCCAGTCCGAACAGGAACGTGAAGAGCATGACCAACGCACGCCGCGGATCGAACAGCAGCCAAATTCGCCACATGTTTGCCTCTCCTTATGTCAGGTACGAAAGGGAAACACTGGCGAAGTGCTGGATGCCGTCCATCGCCGCCTTGTAGCCGCCGGGGCCTGGCAGCCAAGGACGCCACATCCACGCGAGGATGTGAGCAACCACCGCGACAGCCGTGAAGAGAAAGAAACTCGTCATGAATATCGTGTGGAATTCCTTGGCTTCAGCTTCGGATAGCCCCGATAAGGAACCGTCCTTCATTTGGTATCCTCCTAGTAATGGCCTTGCGGCCGTTCGCCGCCCGAGCGTGGGCGGCAGCGAATGCCGGATCATTCGATACGGCACTTATCCGCCCGGCAGGACCGAACGGAATCCCAATTACAGACCCACAAACGACGAGGCCACCATCGCGCTGGCCGCGCTGCTGGCTTCCATGAAGATCGATTGGCGAGGTTGACCGACAGCCTTTTGCCTTCGCCACGGCATCAATCGCATGACCACCGCCCGGGGCAATGACAGCAAGTAGCAAACGACGAACAGCAGGCGCGATTCGATCAACCTGCTCTCGAACGCCATCTTCGGACCGCGGCCGGTATGGACAAAATCGGACATCGACGTCACCTCCCGATCGTGTTGTTGCACATGCAAATAGGGGATCACCGGATAGAAACTGGATTCGATCATTCTCATGCGGGTTGCCCATCCATCAGCGCTGCGCGGGCTTTCGCGACCAACTCCGTGGTAACGCGCCCTTCTCCGGCTCGGCGCGCACCGCTCTCGGCGGCATCGCGCAGGCGCTTGGCCGCAGAAATGCGCACCAGTACCGGATGGGCCTCCAGTACCTCGTCGAGCAGCGCCTTGGCCTCGTCGCTCCAGAGAATTTCCTCCTGCAGGCGCGCGGGGGTCGGTTCGACGCGGTCAAGGTCTGCAGCCAGCGGAAGGATGTTGAACAGCGCGTCGAACAGCGCGTTGCAGACTTCCTGGATCAGATAGGTGGCGCCGGAATAGCCCATGAACGGCGTGCCGGTATGACGGCGGATCACCGCGCCTGGGAATGAGGCCGGCAGGTAAATCGCGCGCCCGCCAGCCTCGGCGAGATACATGCGCTCGTTGTAACTTCCAAACAGGATCAGCGGCGGTTTCTCGCGCACCGCGGATCGCACAGCGTCGTTATCAGGCTTGACGCCCGCCTTGCGCGCAAAGGAAAAGGTGCATGGTAGCCCCATTTCCTTTTCCAGGAAGTTCCTGACACCACGGGCATAGGTCTCATTGGCGACGATCGCAAAGCTGGCAGTGCCGAAAAAATCCTGCGTCACCGACCGCCAGAGATCCCATAACGGCTTGATGGTCGTATGCTTCTCGCGCTCGATGAACGGTTCGGGATCGAGGCCAAGCAGTTCTCCAAGTTTGCGCAGGAATTTGGTGGTGGAGTGCAGGCCGATCGGCGCTTGCAAGTACGGGCGCTCCAGCGTCTCGCACAGCATCCGGCCGAATTCCCGATACATGCAGACATTGACGTCGGCATTCACCAGCTTCGGAATGTCGGCCAGGTGGCTGCCGAGCGGAAACACCATGTTGACGTCGGCGCCGATGCCCTCGATCAGCCGGCGGATTTCGGCGAGATCGGACGGCATGTTGAAGGTACCGTAAATCGGCCCGATGATATTGACCCGCGGCTTGACGCCTTCCGCACGCGGCTTGCGCTCGGGGATTTTCTTGACTCCGTATTCCTTCCAAAGCCAGACGATGGCGCGGTCGGCGCTCTGCCATTGGTCCTCGTCGATAGTGCGCGGCAGGAAGCGCTTGATATTGGTACCCTCGGGCGTGACGCCGCCGCCGATCATCTCAGCGATCGAACCGGTGACCACGACGGCCGGCAGATAGGGATCCAGTACGCGATGGGCACGCTTCATCGCGCCTTCGGTGCCGGTCTGGCCGAGCTCCTCTTCGCCGAGCCCTGTGACCACGATCGGCAACTCGTGCGGCGGTAGCGCATCGGTGTAATGCAGCACCGAGGTAACCGGCAGATTCTCGCAGCCAACCGGACCATCGATGATGACCTGCATGCCCTTCACCGCGGTAAAGGCGTAGACCGCCCCCCAATAGCCACCCGCCCGATCATGGTCGAGGACGAGCATCAGATCATCTCCTCGGCTTTGCGCTTCTTGGCCTGGGCATCGATCTGCTTCCTGTATTTCTCCCGGAACGCGACGTTGTCCTTCGGCGTATCTCCCCAGACGCCTGCGGCGTGGCCTTCGCCGACATCGCCGAAGAATTCCTTCATCTCGTCGAAGCGGCTTTGATTGGCGAGCGCGGCATTGACGACCTGCGCCAGCGAGCCAGCGCCGGCGACGCCGAACAGCGGACGCGCCGAAATCAGATTGGTAAAGTAGAGCGAGGGTATCGCGAGCTGCTTCGCCTTTTGCACCACCGGCGTTGTGCCGATCGCCAGATCCGGCTTGAACTCGGCGACGGCGGCGAGATCCATCTCGAGCGAGGCGCGGTACTGGACTCGCACTCCCTTCGTCTCGAGCCATTCCCGGTCGGCGTCAGACCATGGCGTCCTCGGACATGCGGTCCCGACATAGGGCACGCGCGCGCCGCTTTCGACCAAAAGCCTCGCGACCAGCAGTTCGGAGCCTTCGTAACCGGACACCGTGATGCGTGCGTCGATCGGCTTGGCTGCCAACGCGGCCTTGATCATCGGCAGGAAGCGATTCTTGGTTGCGTCAATCCTGCCGCGGGCGACGTTACAGGCCGTTCCGACGGCTTCGAGCCAGGCCTCGGTGCCATCATGACCGACCGGGCCGGAGCCGACGATTCTGCGGCCGGCAAGTTCGAACTGGCGGAAGCTTGCCGTGTAGAACGGATGGATGGCAGCAACGATTGCGCCATCGAGCGCCGCGTAAAGTTCGCGCCATTCGCGCGTCGGCACCACGGGACCGGCGGCAAGGCCGAGCGGCTCCAGCATCATGCCGATGCCGACGGGATCGGCCGGAAACATCTCACCTACAAGCGTAACCGTCGGCCGCTCGCTTCGGCCGCCGCGCGGCGCCTGCACCGGCCCCTGCTCGACTTCTTTGCGGGCATATTCCAGCATCGCGGCCGCGAGCACATCCTTGGCTTCGGCATGGGTGGGCACGCCGAAGCCCGGTACATCGATGCCGATGATCCGCACGCCGTTGATTTCGTCCGGCAGTAGATCGAGTGGGACGCCTGAGGCCGTCGGTACGCAGAGATTGGTGATGATGATGGTGTCGTAAAGCGCGGGATCGGCGAGTTTGAAGACGGCTTCGCGAATGTCTTCGAACAGCTTGCCGGTGACGAGCGTTTCCGAATTGAAGGGAACATAACCCACCGTGCGCCGAGCGCCATAGAAGTGCGACGTGAACGTCAAGCCATAGACGCAGCAGGCCGAACCCGACAGGATCGTTGCGGTCCGGCGCATACGCAATCCAACCCGCAGAGAGCCGAACGCAGGACACATGCTTTGCGGCTGGTCGTGCGGTCCTTTGGGATAGTCTGCGGCGTAGCGATCGAGAATTTCGTTCTTTCCCGCGGCGTTGGCGGCGGCCGTTAACTCGGCAGCGCCGGCATGACAGCCCAGGCCGTCGGCCTTCGTCGCCGCGACGTTGATTGCGCGAGGCGCAACATCCGCACCCATCGCGGCGGTATCCGCGGCAACATCGACCTCAACGGGCTCGTTCACGACAGACTCTGCTATCGCGCCGGCGTATCGAGGCAGGATGACGTTCATGTCGCGCTCCGCATCATGCTGCTCTCACGCTGCGTCATAGACGACTTCGAGGGACGGCTTGTCGACGACGGACTGGCCGCACATGTCTTCCATCGTGGCGGGCTCGAGCACGACGCCGCGGCCGACGACCTCGCCCTTGAACAGGCCGAGCAGACCGTCCTGCGTCAGCGGCGCCGGACGAACCGGCGGCGCCAGGCCGACATTGGTCGCGAGTTCTTCGAACAGGGAGCTCCACTGCCCGCCCGGCAGCCCGATGATCTCGTAATTCGCGCTCTTCTTGCGGATGTCGTCGTCGGCCGGGATCGCCGCCAGCACGGGAATGCCGACAGTCTTGGCAAACGCAGCCGCCTCGCCGGTGCCGTCATCCTTGTTGATGACCATGCCGGCAACGCCGACATTGCCGCCGAGCTTGCGAAAATACTCCACCGCCGAACAGACATTGTTGGCGACATAAAGCGATTGCAGATCGTTGGAGCCGACAACGATGACCTTCTGACACATGTCGCGCGCGATCGGCAGCCCGAACCCGCCGCATACGACGTCACCCAGGAAGTCGAGCAGTACGTAGTCGAAACCCCACTCGTGGAAGCCGAGCTTCTCCAGCAGTTCGAAACCGTGAATGATGCCGCGGCCGCCGCAGCCGCGGCCGACTTCGGGCCCGCCGAGCTCCATCGCAAACACGCCGTCGCGTTTGAAGCAGACGTCGCCGATCTTCACTTCCTCGCCCGCGAGCTTCTTCTTCGACGAGGTTTCTATGATGGTCGGACAGGCGCGGCCGCCGAACAACAGCGAGGTGGTGTCGCTCTTCGGGTCACAGCCGATGAGCAGTACCTTTTTACCCTGCTGCGCCATCATGTAGGACAGGTTGGCGAGCGTGAAGCTCTTGCCGATACCGCCCTTGCCGTAGATCGCGATGATCTGGGTCTCCTTGGTGACCGGCGTCGTCACCGGTGCGTCCGGCTCGATCGCCGCTTCCGCCCTCAGCGCGTCCTTCATGTTGATCTGCGGCACGACATTCATGAGAGCGAACTCCAGTTCAGGACCATTTTCAGGCAGGCGGAATCCTCGAATGCGATGCGATAGGCGTTCGAGGCATCCCGAGCGTCGTGGTGGTGGGTAATCAGGCCGTCGAGCGAGAGGCGTCCGGACTCGATCAGTGTCTTGATTGCGACAAGGTCGGACGGTTGCCATTCGGCGGCAATGCGAAGCCGCGCCTCGCGCATGAATGCGGGCGGGAATGCAAAGGACAGTCTCTCGCTGTAGAAGCCGGCCAGAACGATCTCGCCACCGGGCGCGATGCGGCCAATCAGCGAGTCGAGCAGGCCAGCATCGCCGCTGACGTCGTAGATGCTCTGGTAGTCGCGCCTTGAATCGTGCTCGGGATCGATGACGCCGTAGTCGGTGGCACCACCGGCGCGCGCGGCGTTCTTTTCCCACACGGTCGGCGGATCGTTTCGAACCGCGATTGAAATTCGGGCCAGCAGCCTACCAAGGACGCCATGACCGACAATGCAGTCGGGCGCCGACGCGCCCCGCGCCGCGATGGCGTGATAGGCCGTCGCGGCCAGCGCCAGCAAGATTCCGCGCTCGCCGAGATTCTGTTCGAGCGGCACCACGCGCTTCGCCGGAACCACCAGGCGTGAAGCCGACGCGCCGAACAGACCGCGGACCTCGCCAAAGCATTTCGCACCGGGAACGAAAACCTGCTGGCCCAACGCGAGGCCGGTCGCAGAACCGGCTTCGACCACACGGCCGACCAATTCGTAGCCGGGGACGAGCGGATAACCCATTCCCGGGAACGGGGGCATCCGTCCCGACCACAGCAACCGCTCAGTCCCGGTGCTTACGCCGCTCCAGTCGACATCGACGACGACGTCGTCAGAGGTCGGTGGAGTCAAGGCAAGCCGATTGAGCTCAATCTGCTCGGGCTGCCTGAGGACTACCGCGATGGTTTCCATCGCCCACTCCGATCCCAGCGGAAGGACTCCGCGACTGTCATGCTATCCTGACGGTTCTGAGTGTCAAGTTTGATTAACAAAATTCTTAATGTGCTCGGGCGGTGATAACGCTTGCCAGCATCGGCATCGCCGCTGGCCGCAGGGCGATGTCGGCAAAACCGGCTTCGGTGAGCATTTCCTCGAGACGTGCGAAAGTGCGGGGTCGGCCACTGCCCATCGCCAGCAAATAGAACGCGAAATAGGCATCCCCGATCGGCTCGGCGCCGCGGACACCCGATATCGGTTCGGCAATCAGCAGGGTTCCGCCGGCCGGCAAGGTGCGGCGGATCGCCCGGAGTAAGGTCATGACATCGGCGTCGTCATGGTCGTGGATGACGCGCACCAGGGAGACGATGTCGGCACCGTCGGGCAAACGATCGGTGAGGAAACTGCCGCCGATCGCAACCGCGCGCGACGACAGACCCACTGCGCGAAATCGTTCGCTTGCCTGGTCGGCGACCGCGGGCAGATCCAGCAGCACACAGCGAAGTCCGGGGTTTTGTGCCGCGACCTCGGCAACAAAGGAACCATCGCCGCCTCCGATATCGAGCACGCAGCGGTGCCTGCGGAACGAATAGGCCGACAACACCTGCTGTGAAATCATCGGCTGCGATGCCGCCATCAGTGCGGTGTAAGGCGCGACCGCTTCATGAGAAAGCGTAGCGGCCCGGCGATTTCCCGCATAAGGCCAATAGGCCGCGAGCTCGCCCGCCTCGACGTCGCCACGCAGCAACGCGATGGGATCCTTCAGGTCCTCGTACAGCATCGCATGATGCTCGACCATCGCGATCACGCCGGGATTGCCCAGCAGGGCCGCGCCGAGCGGACCGAGACCGTAACGGCCGCCGCTCCGGCGCTGCAGCAGCTGCAACGAAACCGCGGCGTCGAGCAGCAGGACGGTCGCGTCGGCCGGCAGCGGCAGCCGCGACGACAACTCCGCGACGCTTAACGGCCGGTCCGTCAGTTGATCGAACAATTTCAGGCGGACGCAGGCCAGCAGGATCTGCGAATAGACGAAGCCGGCGCAAAGATCGAACAATGCGCCTGCCCGCCGTCGCGCGATCGGCCTTGTAAGCGCAAAATTGGCTGCAAATCGTTGAAAACCTGCATTGGCGAGAATCCTGTCCCGCAGGCCGTGCAGGCGATCCTGCAGTGACAGATGCGATTGCGCCGCCGGCGCAATCAACCGATCGGCCTCTTCCCCGCGCCGCGCGTCGGGCTTCTCATCAGCACCCCCGCGATGCGCGATCGTGACCATTGGCTAGGCCGCGAACTGGGCGAGTTTGGCCGGCACCAGGCGCCTGGCCTCCGAGAGCATCAATGAACGCAACTCGGCGCCATTGGGGCACGGCGGCATCGAATCAATTGCAGCGCGCACCAGTTCATGCAGCCGGAACAGCGCGCCATCGAGGCCGAGCTCGATCACCGCGCTTGGGCGGCCCAACGCAAGATCGCGGCCGACCGGTTTGCCTATCTCTTCTTCGTCCGAGGCCGCGTCGCGAATGTCGTCGGCTACCTGATAGGCCTCGCCGAGTTTCTCCCCGACCATCCTCCACGGCTCGGCGTCGGCCCCGGCGGAGGCTGCCCCTGCCACGGTCGCGGCGGCGAACAACGCGCCGGTCTTGGAACGGTGATAATGCGCGAGATCGATCTGCAGATTCACATTCCCAGGCCTGACCTGCGACGATGCCCGAGGGCACGCCCACGGATTGCGCGATCGTCAATGTCAGCGTCGCGAGGCGCTCGGGCGCACATTCAATGCGCGCCAGCGTTTGAAACGCGAGCACGATCAGCGCATCACCGGCGAGAACCGCGAGGGGCTCGCCGAACGCCTTGTGCACGGAAGGACGGCCGCGCCGCGTCTCTGCCGCGTCGAAGCACGGCAGGTCATCATGCACGAGCGACGCGCAATGCAGGAGCTCTAGTGCCGCGCCGGCAGCGTCGGTCGCGGCGGGATGATCTTCGCCGCAGGCCGCCGCAACGCTGTGGCAGAGCCTTGGCCGCACCCGTGCACCCCGGGGAAAGACCGCGTACCGCATGGCCGCCGCCAGTCGCGGTGGACAGCCGGGAACCTCTGCCCGGCCAATGGCCTCGTTGAGAGCCCGCTCGATCCGGCTGGTGACATCCATGGCAGGCTCCCATATTGGGCAAGAAAACTGTCAATTTGACTTGTCGTTAGAAGTGTAAATAAATATGGACACCTGTCAATCGACAATGCGGAGCCGGTGCGACATGCCGAGAGATCGTGTTGTCATTGTCGGCAGCGGAGTAGCGGGGCTGGTCTCCGCCTTCGCACTTGCGGCACGCGGCCTCGACGTCACCGTGCTCGAACGCGCCGCTTCGCCGGGCGGCAAGATGCGGCACGTCATGATTGGCGGCTCGCAGATCGATAGCGGTCCCACCGTCTTCACGATGCGATGGGTATTCGACGAGCTGTTCGCAGCTGCCGGCCGGAACTTCTCCGATTCCGTCCAGCTGCGGCCACTCGACATTCTCGCGCGTCACGCCTGGGACGAACATACCCGGCTCGACCTGTTTGCCGATGAAGCGCGTACGATCGAAGCGATCGGAGACTTTGCAGGTGCGAGCGAAGCCGAGGGATATCGCGCCTTTTGCCGGGACACCAAACGCATCTATGAGATTCTTGAAAAGCCGTTCCTGCGCGCACCGCAGCCCAGCATGGGTGGATTGATCGGTGCCGACGGGCTTCGCGGGCTGATGCGGCTGCCCCAGATCAAACCTTTCTCGTCCATGTGGTCGGCGCTCGGACGCTATTTTGCCGACCCGATGCTGCGGCAGTTGTTCGGACGCTACGCTACCTATTGCGGATCATCGCCATTTCTGGCGCCAGCGACCCTGATGCTGGTCGCGCATGTCGAGCGTGAAGGCGTCTGGAGCATCGAGGGTGGTATGCACGCGCTCGCCACTGCGCTGGCGGATGGCGCGAAGTCGCTTGGAGCCACGCTCCGCTTCGGGCAGGAAGTCAGCGAAGTCCTGATCTCCTGCGGCCGCGCCAGCGGCGTCAGGCTGGCAAGTGGCGAGCGCGTTGCGGCCGACGCCGTGATTGTGAATGCGGACGTCGGCGCCGTTGCAGACGGGATGTTCGGCACCCCTGCCCGCCGCGCTGCGACGACGATCCCGCCCCGCGCGCGCTCGCTGTCCGCCATGACATGGAGCATGGTCGCGAAGCCGGATGGCTTCCCGCTGCACCGCCACAACGTTTTCTTCTCAAGCGATTATGCGGCCGAGTTCGACGACATTCTTGTGCGTGACCGGCTTCCCCGCGAACCGACGGTCTATGTCTGCGCTCAGGATCGCGACGATCGTCAAATGACGCCGGGCGGTTCCGAGAAATTCCTGGTTCTGGTCAACGCGCCGGCAAACGGCGACCGGTATATCTACGATGCAGCGGAGGTAGAGCAATGCGCGCAGCGGACATTGAGCGTGCTGGAGCGGCGAGGCCTGCGGCTCCAGCCGCAAGCGATGCAAGTTACGACGCCGGCGGATTTCAACCGGATGTTCCCGGCCACCGGTGGCGCGCTGTACGGCCGCAGCTCACACGGGTGGACGGCCTCCTTCCAGCGGCCGGGAGCGCGGACAAGGATTCCCGGAATTTACCTGGCGGGGGGCAGCACACATCCCGGTCCGGGGGTGCCGATGGCGGCACTGTCGGGCCGATCGGCGGCGGCCAGCCTGCTCGCGGACCTGATTTCTCCAAGGTCGTTCCCCCGAATGGCTATGCGTGGTGGTATGTCGACGCGCTGAGCGACGACGGCCAGCACGGCATTACCATCATTGCCTTCATCGGCAGCGTGTTTTCACCCTATTACGCGCTGGCGCGGCGCAAGGGTCCGGCCAATCCGCTCAATCATTGCGCCATCAATGTTGCGATTTACACCGAAGAGCGCCAATCGATGGGCGATGACGGAGCGCCCGCTTGAGGCCGTCAGCAGGACCACGAGCCAGTTCACGGTGGGACCGAGCAGTCTTTCATGGGACGGCAAATCGCTGACCATCCGCATCGACGAGATCGCGGTACCGGTCCCGCGACGCGTGCAAGGCACCGTGCGCGTCGTTCCGACTGCGGTCACGTCGCACGCCTTCATGCTGAACGAGAACGGCAATCATCGGTGGTGGCCGATCGCGCCTTGCGCACGGGTACAGGTCGAGCTCGACCGGCCCGCATCTGCGCTGGCAGGGTGACGGCTATTTCGACATGAACCGTGGCGACAAGCCGATCGAAGACGGTTTTGCCCGCTGGCAATGGGCGCGCGGCGCCACACGGGACGGCGCGGTCATTCTCTACGAAGCCTTGCGGCGCGACGGCAGCCGTGCCGACCTCGCCATGACCTTCGACCCGCAAGGCTCGATGCAGGCTTTCGAACCGCCAGCTTTGCAATCCCTGAAGCGCACGGGATGGCGGATCGAACGCGCGGTCCGCAGCGAGGAACGGGCGAGCGTGTTCCGGACGCTGGAAGATGCGCCGTTCTATGCGCGGTCCGTGGTGTCTGCCAAATTGCTGGGCGAACCCGTCACATTGATGCATGAAAGCCTGTCGCTCGATCGCTTCCGATTGCCCGTCGTGCAGGCGATGCTGCCATTCCGGATGCCGCGCGCGAGACGATAGCGACGCTACTTTTCAGGACGAGGGTGCGTCCTGCTGCTTCGCCCGCTCCGCTTCCTTTTTGCGGTCGAGGCGGCGCCCGACCAGTTCAAGGATACCCCAGGCCATGGCGAACAACGCAACGACGAAGAATTCGACAAATCCAAGATAGTCCTCCATGGCGTCGCCTCATGCGTTTCTCGGCAGAATGCGATTCAAAAACGCTTCGGTTCCAACTCGCTCCTACCTCCAGCTCACCAGCGGCGGCATCGAACTCAGGATGGTCTCGATATTGCCGCCGGTCTGAAGACCGAACATGGTGCCGCGGTCGTAGAGCAGGTTGAATTCGACATAGAGCCCGCGGCAGGCCAGCTGCTGTTCCCGCTCGGCGTCGGTCCACGGCTCCGTCATCCGTTGCCGCACAATCCGCGGATAGACATCGAGCAGAGCGAGCCCCACGTCCCGCGTGAAGGCAAAGTCCTTGTCGAAGTCGCCGGAGTCGAGATGATCGTAGAAGATGCCGCCAACACCGCGCATCTCACCGCGATGGGGAAGGAAGAAGTAGGTATCGGCCCACGGCTTGAACCTGTCGTAATAGTTGGGATCATGCGCGTCGCAGGCACGCTTCATGGCGGCGTGAAACGTCACGGCATCGGGCGCGTTTTCGCAGCGTTGCTCCGGCAACATCGGCGTAAGATCGGCGCCGCCCCCGAACCAGCCCTTTGCCGTCGACAAGAACCGCGTATTCATGTGAACGGTCGGCACGCGCGGGCTGCGCGGATGCATGATCAGGCTGATGCTGGTCGACACATAATCGAGCTGCACGCCATCGCCGGGCAGCGTCCTGGCCATCTCCGGCGTCAGCTTCCCGTTGGCCGACGAGGTATGAATGCCGATCTTCTCGAACAGCCGGCCTTCACTGAGAAACCCGCCGGTGCCGCCACCGCTGCCGGTAGCTCGCTTCCATGGCTTGTAAGTGAACGTGGCAGGCTGACCGGGAAATAGTTCCGCCGGCGCTTCGCGTTCCAGTTTTTCGACTTCAGCGCAGATCCGGTCGCGCAACGATTCGAACCAGACCTTCGCTTGCGCACGGCGATGTTCCGCGACGCCGGCCTTCTCATGGCTGATGGTGTCGGTGACGGACATCGAAGCCGGCTTCCTAGCGGACCGATGCGGAGCGCTGCAGCTGGTCGCGGCGCTCGAGCCGTTCGAACAGTTCGATCACCCAGACGACACGATCCTCGATCGGCCGTATGCGCACCTTCTCGGGCCGCGCCGGATGGCGCAACGGCGTTGCGGCCACCGCTTCGATCAGGAAGCGCGTTTCATCGAGTTGAGAAGCTGGCGGAAGCCTCCTTGCGGGAGCCCATTCGGCATCCAGCGCGACCAGCGTTCGCGCCAGCACCGTGAGCTTGCGGCTGGTCGAAACCACGGCGCGCCGCGAAATCGAATCGAGCCCGCCGCGCTCGAGTTCGCGGCCGATCTCGGCATAGAGCGCCCGCGCGGCATAGATGCCCGGCCGGCAGGCCAGCGGCAGATTGCCGATGCCGAAGGTGGCGCGGCCATAGAGCGCGTCCGCGGCATCGAGCAGCCGCTGCACGATCACCGCGATCTCGCGACTGAAACGTCGGATTCGCCAGCCATAGCCTCGGGATCGATACCGGCCTCGCGCAGCCACGATAGCGGCAGATAGAGCCGGCCGGCGCGCGCATCCTCACCGACATCGCGGGCGATATTGGTCAACTGCATGGCGACGCCGAGATCGCAGGCCCGCGCCACGATTTCCGGCGCCCGTTGGCCCATCACCAGGCTCATCATGACGCCAACCGTCCCGGCGACCCGCGCGGCATAGGCGTAGAGATCCGCCAGCGTCTCGTAACGCCGGCTTTCGACATCCCATGCCAATCCCTCAAGGAGGGCTTCCGGCACTTCGCGCGGGATCGAAAATCGCTCGACCACGTCGGCGAAGGCCCGATCGGCGGCCAGATTCATCGGTTGGCCGCGATAGGCGCGATCAAGCCTTTCCTTCAGCCGTTCGACCGCCACAGTGCGATGTCGCCGAGATCGACCGCGTCGTCCGCTAGACGGCAGAACGCGTATAGCGCGATGGCGGGATCGCTGACGTTGCGGGGCAACACCTTCGAGGCCGCATGGAAGGTTCGGGAGCCGCCCTTGAGCAGCGCGCGGCAGGCGGCCATGTCAGCGGGATCGAGCAATTTGGTCATGCGGTCACCAGGTCCAAGCGCGACAAACTTTGGGCATCGGGAACAAGGGAATCGAGAACGCGCGCCGAGGACAGCACGCCGGGCAGGCCCGCGCCGGGATGCGTGCCGGCGCCGACCAGATAAAGGTTTGCGATGTCTTCGCTTCTGTTGTGCGGCCGGAACCACGCGCTTTGCGTCAGGATTGGCTCCAGTCCGAAGGCGGCACCGCGGAATGAGGACAGCCGGTCCTGGAAATCCTGCGGCGTCAGCATCCGCGAGCTGACGATCTGGTTTTCAAGATCGGGCAGCATGGTGTTGCCGAGTTCGCGTGCGATCGCACGGCGGTAGCGTTCCGCCATCACGCTCCAGTCGGTGCCGCTCTGCAGATGCGGCACCGGCGACAGCACGTAGAAGGCATCGCACCCCTCGGGCGCCAGCGACTGGTCGGTCGCCGTCGGGCGATGCAGATACAGACTGAAATCCTCGGCCAAGACCTTTCGTTCGAAAATGTCCGCCAGCAATTCCTTATAGCGCGGCCCCAGCAGGATCGTGTGATGCGGCACGTCGTCGTATTTGCGCCGCGTGCCGAAATACCAGACGAACAGGCTCATGGAATAGCGTGCGCGCTCGATGCGCCGATCGGTCCAGCGCGATCGCGCGGAGGCCGGCAGCAGGTAGCGGTAAGTCCATGCCGAATCGGCGTTCGACACCACTAGATCGGCATCGATGGTTTCGCCTGACGCGAGACGCACGCCGCGGGCGATACCATCGCTCACAATGATCTCGCGAACCTCCTCGTTGCAACGGAGCCGGCCGCCCTGCCCTTCGACCAACCGTACCAGGCCGTCGACCAGCCGCCCGGTGCCGCCGAGCGCAAAATGCACGCCCCAGCGCCGCTCCAGAAATGCGATCAGGCAATAGATCGAACTGGCGGTGAATGGATTGCCGCCGATCAACAGCGGATGAAAGCTGAACACGACGCGCAGGCGGTCGTCGCGGAAGAATTTCGACACCAGGCCGTAGACGCTGCGATAGCTCGACAGCCGGATCATCTCGGGCGCGATCTTCGCCATGTCGGTCCACTTACTGAAGGGCACGTCACCGAGCCGCTCGAAGCCGACCTTGAAGATCTCCTCGCTGGCCTTCATGTAGGCGTCGTAGCCGTCGGCATCTTCGGGGCAGAAGCGCGCGATCTCGCTGCGCATCGCGTCGGGATCGCCGGAGTAATCGAAATGCGAGCCATCCTGAAACCGGATCCGATAGAACGGCGACACCGGAACCAGGGTCACATCCTCGGACATCTTTCGTCCGCACAGCTTCCACAATTCCTCGAATAGAAACGGCGCCGTGACGATGGTGGGGCCCGCATCGAAGGTGAAGCCGTCCTGCCGGTACACGTAAGCCCGGCCGCCGGGTCTATCGAGCTTTTCGAAGATCGTTACACGATAGCCCTTGGCTCCAAGCCGGATCGCCGCCGCCAAACCGCCAAAGCCGCTGCCGATCACCACCGCATGCGGCTGGCGATGCGAAGGGATTTGCTGCGTCGACCGAAGGGACGTGGAATCCAGCATGGCAGTCACTGTAACTAATTCTTGACAGTTGCCTAGCCTGCAGGTGTACATTTCGATTTACATTTTTTGCGCCGCTTTGCCGGTCGCGTTCGCCTGCGCGTATTTCTCTATGAGCTGCGCGATGAGTTGCGGCTGTTCCTCGTGCGCGAGATGGCCGAGGCCGGGCAGCCGCTCGATCAATGCGCCGGGCAGGATCTCGCGAACCTGCTGCGCGACATCAGGCGGTATCGATCGATCGTTGGCTGGCAACCACCAGCAACAACGTCGGCGTCAGGCGCGGCAGATCATGCAGCAGCGGTTCGAGGCGCCAGTTCGCCATCATGCGCAGCGCGGATGCGACATGTGCCGGGCTGCGCACCAGCCTGCGATAGAGTTCGACGCCCTCTCGATCGATCGTCGAACCTGTATTCGTAATCAACCGCTCGACCGCACCGGCATTGGATGCCTGCCAGGCAAACACGCGCGGCACGAGAGGATTCAGCACCAACAGCTTGGCCAGCGGCGAGAACAGATGGTTGGCGATGCCGCCGAACGGCATGAAGGCGCCGTTCAGGCTAACCAGCAGATGCGGCGCCATACGTCCGTCGACGCACATCCGCGCCAGTATCGCAGCGCCGGCGGAATGGCCGACAACAATTGCCGGCCGCACGTCCAGCTTCCCGAGCAAGGCGCCGATATCAGCTGCCATGCCCGGCAGCGAAAGCCGGCGCGGAGGTGGCGACTGCGTGAAGCCGTGTCCGGGCAAATCCGGCGCAATAACGGAAAAATGCCGTGCCAGCAGCGGCAGCAATCCCCGCCACGAATGGGTCGCTGCGCCGGTGCCATGAAGCAGGAGCAGCGGCGGCCCCTGGCCCATCTTCTGGACATGCCAGCAGATCCCCGCGGCCTCGACGAAACTGCTCGCGTCCCGATTGGGCCAGTCCCCACCATCCCTGCTCCAGACGAGGTCGGACATTTCCGGCGTTCTATGCTGGCTGCGCCGGCGGCACCCCGGCAAGGAAAGCATCGTAAGAAGACGTGAATTGGTGCTGGGCCTCAAAGTGCGGCATCGCGCCGGTCTGGAAAACGTCGATCTTCCAGTTGGCGCGGTCCTGGACCAGCGTCTTGTTGGAATAGTCGACAAAGTCGCCGCGGACACCGTGCGACATCCACACCGGCAGGGTCAGCGAGTGATAGATCCGGATCGCATCCTCGCTGAACAAATATCCGGAAACGAAGTAATAGGGCGCATGCTGGGCTCCGGGCTGGTGCGTGGTCAGGTAGTCGTATTCAAGCAGGCCCTCGTCGATATCGCGCGAACCCCAGGTCTTGTTCAGGAAATAGCGAATGCCGGCGCGACTGGTGAGCAGCCGAAAGAAGGCTTCGCTCCACAACGGAAACTCGAACAGCGCATGCAACCAGGGAATTTCCCGGGTGCCGTTCCGCCATTTTGTACTCTTGTCGCCGCTCCTGAATCCGGTGGGGCTGACCAGCGCTGCGCTGCGAAAAGCCAGCGGCGTCTCCGTCACTGCGCGGCAGAGGAATTCAGAAGACAGCGACACCGCCAGCGCGTCGATCGGCCCGCGGCCGTGGACATCCTGGATTTCCGCGACCGCCAGCAGAATCGCGTCAGTCATCATCCGAACGGTGTATTCGCGCTTGCCCCTCTCCGAATGCCCAAAGCCCGGAAGCTCCAGCGCATAGACCGTGCGGCTCTTGCGATAGTGCTCGTAGAGCGGCTTGATTTCGTAGGCCGAGCCCGCCGCGTTGATGCTGTGGATCAACAGCAGCGGTGGAAACTTGCCCGGCGTTTCCGGACCAGCCGAATAATAGGTCAGTCGGCCGACGGGGCTGCCAATCTCGTGCCGCTGGCCGGACACCGGCGCAGGCAATTCATCCACGCCGCGCAAAGCGGCGGGATTGATCGCGGGGGCGGCTGCGTTCATCGGACGTCTCCATTTTATAGCCGGACCGCATCTCGCCGTGGCCAAGAGCGTATCAGCAGTGTATCAGGACTGACAATCATACTTGTCGACCAAAATGGAAACGCCGCTTGACACAGTCTCCCTCCGTCAAACCGTTCGTTGAGGTGCTTTCCGGCCGCCGCCAGCCTGTTCCGCCGCTCTGGATGATGCGGCAGGCCGGCCGTTATTTGCCGGAATACCGCGAGGTTCGCGCCAAAGCCGGCGGCTTTCTCGATCTTTGTTTCACGCCCGAATTCGCCGCCGAAGTGACCCTGCAACCGATCCGCCGTTTCAATTTCGACGCTGCGATCATCTTCTCGGATATTCTCGTCATTCCCTACGCACTCGGACGCGACGTCCGCTTCGAGGCGGGCGAAGGACCGCGGCTTGATCCGCTGGATACGCCGGAAAAGGTGGGGACACTGGCCTCATCAGGCGATTTTGCCAAGCTGGAACCAGTGTTCGAAGCGTTGCGCCGCGTGCGCCGCGAACTTGATCCCAAGATCGCGCTGATCGGATTTTGCGGCGCGCCTTGGACGGTCGCCACCTATATGGTTGCGGGCCAGGGCACGCCGGACCAGGCGCCGGCGCGGATGATGGCCTATCGCCATCCCGACGCGTTCGCCAGAATTATCGACACCATCGTCGAGAACTCGATTCAATATCTACTCGGGCAGCTCAAGGCCGGCGCCGACGTGCTGCAGATTTTCGACACATGGGCCGGCGTGCTGCCGCCGCGCGAATTCCTGCGCTGGTCGGTCGCACCGACACAACGGATCGTGGCAGGTGTACGCAAGCAGGTACCCGACGCGAAGATCATCGGTTTCCCGCGCGGCGCCGGCGCATTGCTGCCATCCTATGTCGAAGCTACCGCTGTCGATGCCGTCAGCATCGATTGGACCACCGAACCCTCGATGATCCGCAACAAGGTGCAAAACCGCGTCGCAGTGCAAGGCAATCTCGATCCACTGGTGCTCATTGCTGGCGGAGACGCGCTGGATCGCGCAATCGATGACGTACTGGCGAATTTCGCAGCCGGTCGGCTGATCTTCAACCTTGGCCATGGCATCCAGCCGGAAACTCCGATCGCCCATGTCGAGCAGATGGTGAAACGGGTGCGGGCGTATAAGGGATAGCTCTCAGGATACGCTGGCCAGCACTGCCTTTGACAGCGCCGCGGCGTCTGCATGCGGCAACGGCAGATAGCGTGCGTTCATTTCCCGGGCGAATGATTCACCCAAAGCCGCCGGGCGCGGCGAGGTATCGACGAGCACGGCGTTGATCCCGGCGGCACGTATCTGCCTCGCAGCACTCATCGCATCTTCTTCCGCGCGCGGGCGGCCCTGCCCGCCGTCCCGTGCGATATTGGCGCGTCCATCCGTCAGCACAATGACCGTCGGCGTCTGTCCCTTCCGGCGAATTGAATCCGACAGTGCGAAAGCCGCATCGAGACCGGCTGCCAGCGGCGTGCCGCCACCGCCCGGCAACCCGGCCAGACTTCGCTTGGCACGCGCCAGCGAGCGGGTCGGTGGCAGCAGCAATTCGGCGACGCTGCCGCGAAACGCGATCAGTGCCACCTGGTCGCGCCTGATGTAACAATCCGCCAGCAGCAATTCGACCGCGCCCTTGGCTTCCGCCAACCGGTGCAACGCCGCGGAACCGGACGCATCGACCACGAAGATCGTGGTGGTCTCCGTCCGTTGCTTGAATCGCGAGATCCGGAAATCATCCTTGCGGATCAGAATTCGTGGGCGTGCACGATCGCCCGATGCGACCGCCTCGCGCTGCCGCAGTGGCTGCCACGGCGCCGCTGCGCGCAAGGTCTCAATCACATTGAGCTTGGCGCCCGCGCGCAGTTCGCCACGCATCGCGCCGGCCGGACGGCCGCGCTTGTTGGATTTCTGCAACGCGCCGGCCTTGCCCTGGGACCGCCCGCGCGAACGCTGCGACGAGCTGCGCAGCGCCGCCAGAACATCAGAAGGCAGCGCGGCCTGGACCGCGGCGAGGATAATTTCATCCAGGGCACGGTCGATGTCAGGACTGTCCTTGTCGGCAGGGTCCTCGCCCGAGGATTCTTCCGATGATTCCGGCGGCGGCTCGGGTTGCTCTGAAGCCGGCTCTTGCGGAAATACCAGCGCGCGCGGCGCCAACACGAGCCGCGCGGCGAGCGCGATGTCCTCCGCCTCGACCGCCTCATGCGCCGCCAGCGCCGCGCTGGCGCAGGCCACGCGCAACGCCATCATTGGTGCGCGAAGCGAGACAATGCCGAGCGCGCTCGCTGCGCCGCAGACGGCCTCCACCTGTTCATTTGCGGGCCTGAGCACCGATACCCGCGCGCGCGCCGCCTCGATTTCTTCGCCATTGATGACAAATTGCTCGGCTTCTCGAACCGGTATCTCATTCAGGTCGAGATGAAAAGCGAGCCGATCGCGAAGCGACGCCGGCACGAATTCGTCGTCGAGGCCTTCATCCAGCGCGATGACGCCGAACCGTGCCGGCATCCGCAGCGACAACCCGTCGCGTTCGACAATGGTCTGCCGCAGATCCATCGCCGATGTCACGTGCACGACGGTCGCAGGCGACAGTCGTTCTGCCATGGCAAGTATCAAAACGCCGCCGTCGGATTCCGCGAGCAGGCCGCGTTCGGCAACGGGCCTTCCCGCCAGCAAGGTCGCGTTGAGGTCGAGGCCACCGAGCAGGCGTCCGTCGGCAATGTGCAGCGGCAAATGCTTCAACGGTTGGGAATCCGGCAATGCCGCGCGCAGCATCGCCAGCCAGCGTTCCCTCACCGGACCGGCGCGCGAACGCAGCAGCACCCCGCCGGTACCGACCGGATCCACCGCGAATAGTTGCGCCGCGGTAACCGCATCGGACCAGGCGAGTGCCGCCGTCATCCGAATACTTCCGCAATGGCGCGGTCGACCCGCACGCTGGAGCCGGCATCATCGAGCGGATTGCGGCGAAGCCGGTGGCGCAGCGCCGGCGGTGCGATCCGGCGCAGCTGGTCATTGCCGACATTTTTGGCGCCTTCGAGCGCGGCCAGCGCACGCGCGGCCCGCATCAGGGTCAATTCGCCGCGTAGACCATCGGTGCCGAGCGCCATGCAGAGTTTGGCAGCGCGTTCCAGCGCCGCGTCGGATACGGTGACGGAAGGCAAGCGTTCACGTGCCGCAAGGATCTTCTTGCGCAGCTTGCCTTCTTCTTTGGCCCACGCCGCCATAAACGCGGCGGCATCGCTCTCGAACTCGTCGCGGCGGCGTACGACCTCGATACGACTTGGAAGGTCGTCTGGCGTCTTGACTTCGACCGAGAGACCGAAGCGATCCAGCAATTGCGGCCGCAACTCACCTTCCTCGGGGTTACCGGTGCCCACCAGAACGAACCGTGCGGGATGGCGGATGCTCAACCCCTCGCGCTCCACCACATTTTCGCCGGATGCGGCGACGTCGAGAAGGAGATCGACAAGATGATCCTCGAGCAGATTGGCCTCATCGATGTAGAGAAAGCCGCGATGCGCGCGGGCCAAAAGACCCGGCTCGAACGCCTTCTCTCCGCGCGCCAGCGCACGCTCCAGATCGAGCGCGCCGACGACGCGGTCCTCGGTTGCGCCCAGCGGCAGGTCAACAACCGGCACCGGCACCTGCGCTGATTTCAACGCACCCTTGGCAGCGCGGGCGCGGCACTCCTCACAGAATTCCTGCGGCCGGTCGGGGTCGCAATTATAGCGGCAGCCGACGACCACCTTCATCTTCGGCAGTAACGCCGCCAGCGCCCGGACGGCGGTGGATTTGCCGGAGCCGCGATCGCCAAACGCCAGCACGCCGCCAACCTTGGGATCGATCGCCGCGATCAGGAGCGCGAGTTTCATCTCGTCCTGGCCGACAATGGCTGAGAAGGGAAATGCTGTCGCCATGCTATGCCTTCATGGCTCAGGCCGCGTGCGCGCGATGATGTCGGCCGCACCCCTGTGGAGCAATTCGAGCCCAACCGCACGCCCAAGCTCACGCGGCCGGTTGGCGGCCCCGGTGCGCGTAACCTCGATGAAGCTGCCGCCGCTTGCTGCATCCAGCACCGATGCGGCCAGCGTCATCTCCGAACCCGAGACGGTCGAGTATCCCGCAATCGGCGAATTGCAGTGACCGTTGAGGACCCACAAGACTTCCCGCTCGGCGTCGCAGCAAAGGTGCGCGGTGGGGTCGTCAATCAGCGAGAGATACTGCCGCGTCTGCCAGTCACTGACGGCGCACTCGACGGCGACAATGCCTTGTCCCACCGCAGGCAACATTTCCGAAGGCGATAGTTCGCATGCAATGCGATCGCCGAGACCGACCCGTTCGAGCCCGGAACGCGCCATGATCAAGCCGTCGGCCGGTCCGGCCTCGCCGCCACCGGGCAGCCGCTGCATTTCCCCGCTATCAAGCTTTCGAACGCGGGTGTCGGCGGCGCCACGAAAATGAATGACTTCAATTTCCGGAAACAGGCGCCGCGCATAGGCGGCGCGCCGCACGGCATTGGTTCCGATCTTGTAACCCTTGCCTCGCGCACGCCTGATATCTTCGATGGAAACGCCCGGCCGCAGGACCAGCGCGTCCGTTGGCGGATCGCGCACGAGCGTCGCGCCGATCACCAGTCCCGGCGTATCCTCGTTGCCGGGCATGTCCTTGAGCGAATGCATGGCGGCTTGAAGGCGGCCCGAAGTAACGGCGGCGCGGATTTCGGCGACGAACGCGCCGCCCTTGCCGCCATGGACGAGCAGTTTGCTGGTCTGATCGCTATCGCCTGCGGTCTCGAACTTGACAATTTCGACGTTCAGATCGGACGCAGCCTTTGACAGTCGCCGCGCAATGTCTGTGGTCTGGGCCAGCGCCATGGTGCTCTTGCGTGTGCCGATCCGCATTGAAACTGCCACCAACGACGCTCCATTCGGCAGCCGCACGAAGCCAAGCGGCGCGAGACCAGATTAAGACCTGCCGCCGCCGGAATGCAAACGGTCGTGTTGCGTGCGGTGCACACCCACGTGTCGGAGCAACGGCAAATCTTAATATACGCGCCAACTTCCAAACGTTTCAAAGTTTGCGTCAGATTTTTGCCAAACCGCGTCCGGCGTGTTTCGGCTTCTGTGCGGCTTGCCGGAGTGATAGTCGTAACTGATAGGCCCGAAGAGCAACGCTTCCCAGAGATCGGCATCGCGATGACGACGGATGTCCTGATAGGCGATGGTGAAGCCACGCGGCTGACGCCACATCCACTGCGCGCCGCAATCCTGGGTGAAGTTCACGCCCGGCCGTTCACGCCAATTTCGGTGCCGTCACGCATTCTGCATTTCGCCTTCGATACCTCGGGTTCCCGCGCACAGGCGGATCGCGCCAATCTAATCACCTTTTGCACGTCGCGCGGTCTGCAGCCACCTTCCCCGGCCGAAAAGCATCACCGCGCGCCGTTCGGAACCACCGTGTTGCGTTGGGAGCAGCATTCTGAATTCACCACCTATACCTGGGAGCTGCCCGCCGATCCCGGCGCCGTACCTTTCCATCCGGATGCGGCGTCGCTCGCGTTGCCGATGCGGCTGGTGCCGCAGCCCGGGCCCTTGCTGGTGGCGGTCGACCTGCATCTGCTGGAAGAAGACGCGCAGCGTACCGCGCCGGAGCGCCTGTTCGACAACGCCAGCCTTGCCGTCGCCGAAAATTCCGATGGCGCCGCGATCTATGCGACCGACTTTCAGCCCGGACCTTCCGGCTTCGTTCGTATCCTTGTCGCCAACCGTAGCATGTCGCCGGAACGCGCCGGTGCGCTTGTTCAGCGCGTCATCGAGCTCGAGACCTACCGGACGCTCGCGCTGCTCGGCCTTCCGGAAGCGCAGCGGCAGTCACCTTCGATCTCGGCGGCGGAACGCCGCCTCGTCGAGGTCACCGAACAGATGCGCCGGGCCGGCGACCTCGCTGCCAATCACAAGCTGCTCGACGAATTGACGGCACTCGCCGCCGAGGTCGAGGCCGGTGCGGCCGCCAGCGTGTTTCGCTTCGGTGCCAGCCGTGCCTATGAGGAAATCGTCGAGCAGCGATTGCAGACAATCGGCGAACGCAAGGTCGGCGGGTTGCCGACATGGTCATCGTTTCTCGCCCGCCGGATGAAGCCGGCGCTGCGCACCTGCGTCACGACGGAAGCCCGCCAATCCAGCCTTTCGCTGAAACTCGCGCGCGCCGCCAATCTGTTGCGCACCCGCGTCGATGTCGAACTGGAACAGCAAAACCAGGAGCTCTTGAAGTCGATGAATGCCCGGACGCGGCTGCAGCTGCGCCTGCAGACCACGGTCGAAGGCCTCTCGGTCGCGGCAATTACCTATTATGCGGTCAGCCTGTTCGGATATCTCGCCAAGGCGGCGCACGACAGCGGCGCCCTTCACGTGGAGCCCAGCATCGCGACTGCTGCCTTTGTTCCGGTCGCAGCGTTTGCAATCTGGTGGACGGTCCGAAGCATCCGCAGGAAGCACATCGCCGGCGAAGACCGATGAGGATATTCGTCGGACATTGCTGCAATCGTCGCGATCCTGATCGGGCTATACGAGCTGAACCAGACCTCCGCAGGCCTCACCGTCACAAGGATCACCGTCGGCCAAACACCTGTCACGATCTTCAAGCCGCTCTCCGGCGCTCCTGCGCCTGTCGTCGTGATCGCCCACGGCTTTGCCGGCTCGCAACAATTGATGCAGCCCTTCGCGGAGACGCTGGCGCGCAACGGCTACATTGCCGTGACCTTCGATTTTCTCGGCCATGGCCGCAACCCGTCGCCTATGCGCGGCGACATTACCGAGGGGAAATCCATCACTTCCGCGTTGCTGGGGGAATTGACCGAGGTCGCGGCAGCAGCGCGCCACCTGCCGGGCAGCGATCGCCGCCTTGCGGTACTCGGCCATTCGATGGCCTCCGACATCGTGGTGCGTTTCGCGCAGGCCAATACGGAGGTCGATGCCACGGTCGCAGTCTCCGTGTTTTCTCCGGTCGTGACCGCGACCAGTCCGCGCAATCTGCTGGTCATCGTCGGCGCGCTCGAACCGGCGATGCTTCGGAACGAGGGCCTTCGTATCGCTAATCTCGCCGCCGGAGGAACGGCAATCGCCGGCGAGACCTACGGCCGCTTTTCCGACGGCACCGCTCGGCGCGTGGCCCTGGCAAAGGGCGTCGAGCATATCGGCGTACTCTACAGCCATGACAGCATGACGGAAGCACTGCACTGGATGAACGCCGCGTTTGACAAGCAACAGCAAGGTCCCGTTGACAGTCGTGGCCGCTGGCTTGCGCTGCTTTTTTTCGGCATCGTCGCGCTGGCATGGCCGCTGTCGACGCTTTTGCCGGCCATAAGCGCAAATCCCGTCGGGGCCGGCCTGGCGTGGAAGCCGCTGCTGGCGACCGCCGCCATACCGGCGCTACTGACTCCACTGATCCTCTGGAAGATGCCGACGGACTTCCTGCCAATCCTGCTCGGCGATTACCTGACGCTGCACTTTCTGGTCTACGGCGCTCTGACGGCTCTAGCCCTGCTCTATCTGCGCCGGAACGCGTTACAGACCGGCGCGACACCGGTCCCATGGCAACCCATCGCGATCGCAACCATCGCTGTTACCGCATACAACATCATCGCCTTTGGACTTCCCATCGACACGTATGTTTTCTCGTTCCTGCCGATCCCGGCGCGAATTCCGCTGATAGCGGCGATCGCCTGCGGAACGCTCCCCTATTTCGTGGCCGACGAATGGCTGACGCGGGGACGGGATGCAAGATGCGGCGCTTACGCGCTGACGAAACTCTGCTTTCTGCTCTCGCTCGCGATTGCCGTGGCGCTCAATCCGATGAAACTGTTCTTCCTTGTCATCATCGTGCCGGCAATTCTGCTGCTGTTCCTCGCTTTTGGACTGATCAGCCGCTGGAGCTATGCGGCAACGCGGCATCCCTTGCCGGGTGCGCTCGCCAACGCCGCGGTGTTCGCATGGGGCATAGCCGTGACGTTTCCGATGATCGTGCGGTAGGAGTCTGATAGTGAACCCGAAGCGCATCGAACCGCTGGCTGGACAGGAATCCGTCTGGGACTATCCACGTCCGCCTCGACTGGAAAGAGCAAGCGGACGGCTGCGCGTGATCTTCAACGGTCAAAAAATCGCCGACACGGTTTCGGGCTATCGCGTGCTCGAGACCAGTCACCCGCCCGTCTACTACATTCCACCCGACGACGTCGCGCAGACCTTTCTGCAGGAGGCAATCCGCAGCAATTCGTGGTGCGAATTCAAGGGAACGGCCAAATACTGGACGCTCCAGGTCGATGGCCGGAGGGTCGAGAACGCGGCCTGGAGCTATCCTACGCCATCGCCGGCGTTTGCCGATATCGCCGGCTATCTGGCGTTCTACGCCTCTCGGGTAGATGAGTGCTGGGTGGATGACGAACGCGTGCACCCGCAAGACGGCGATTTCTACGGCGGGTGGATCACTTCACGAATTGTTGGGCCGTTCAAGGGCGGCACCGGAACACGGGGATGGTAGAAGGCAACGATCCCACCTCTGCCGTGTGGGCGCCTGCAATCGGCGACCGCCGCGCCGCGCGATCTCTGCACGGATTGCGGCGTGTCGCGATCAGCCGACCCGAAACAGTGCGGCCAGGCCTGCCAGTTCATCAAGCCAGATTATCCCGCGCTTGAAGCGCGCGTGCATGGCCGCACCCGCGATCCCGGCGCGAACGGACGAAATCTTCTTTGGACCATTCCGCAACATGGTTCGCGCATCGCTCAAGCCTCCGCGCAAAGGCGCGCAATGGACGGGAATTGCGACCCGCATCGGGGAGCGGCTGCTGGAAACCGGCGCGGTCGATGCGGTGCTGACGATGGCGCCTGACCCCAACGACAAATGGAAGCCGGTGCCCGTGCTCGTGACCGCGGCCGAAGGCATGTCGCAATGCCGCGGCATGCGAATGGGCTATGCGCCGTTGCTGGCACTGCTGGAGCCCGCGCACGCGCGGGGCTTCAAACGGATCGCGGTGATCGGAATTCCCTGTCAGGTCTATGCACTGCGGGCACTGGAAGCGAAGCTCGGCTTCGAACGGATCTATGTCGTCGGCACGCCGTGCTCCGACAATACCACGACCGCAAACTTCCACGCTTTTCTCGACCTGCTGTCCGATCAGCCCGACACCATCACCTATCTGGAATTTCGCGCGGACTATCACGTCGAGCTGCGCTTCAGCGATGGCCGCGTGAAGGAGATTCCGTTCCTGCAACTGCCGATTTCCAAACTGCCGCCGGATTTCTTTCCGATAACCTGCCGCACCTGCGTCGACTACACCAACGTGCTCGCGGATATCACCGTTGGCTACATGGGCGGCGAGGGAGAACAGTGGCTGCTGGTGCGCAATCAGCGCGGCGAAGAACTGCTCGAATTGCTCGGAAACGAACTCCAGACCGCGAAACCGGGAAGCGCCGGCAAACGCGCCGGACCCGTCAAAGGCTTTTTGAAGAACGTTGAACGAGCTGCCGGCGGGCTTCCGCTGCGCAGTATGCCGAACTGGCTGCGGCCGATCGTCGGCTGGCTCATGCCGAAGATCGGTCCGCGCGGCCTCGAATTCGCCCGCGCCCGCGTCGAGATGAAAGCCGTCGAGACGGTGCTGCATCTGCGCCGAGAATATCCGCAGCGGGTGAAGAACATGGTGCCCGAGCATGTGTGGGCGCTGGTCAAACCCTACGGCATCGAGCCTCGAAGTCGCGAACGTTCATGATGGTCCGCCGCCGGCTGCGCACCGGAACTACGACGTTTCATTCCCGTTGATCATCGCCCGCCACGCTTGGCTGGCGTGCACCAATAACCGATCATCACGGGAGGTCATGTTGAACAGCAATATCCTCGATCATTTGAAGTCGCTTCATACGGGCGCGATCGACGCTCGCAACGGATACCAGGAAGCGCTCAAGGACGCTGACGGAAAGGGAATGACGCCGCTGTTTCGCGACATGATCGCGATGCACGAGCGCCACGCCGATGAACTTGCCCGGGAGCTGACGCGAGCCAATGAAATCCCCGACGAGAAAGGATCGTTCATGACCGTAATCCACGAGACGATCATGGACGTGAGATCGCTGTTCGACGGCCTTGATGAAAGCGTGTTGCCCGGGCTGATCGACGGCGAGAAGCGAAATGTCGCGAAGTATGACGAGGCGATCAGAGATGTGAACGCAGCACCTAGTGTTGCGAGCCTCTTGAACAGTCACCGTGAAGATATTCGTTCAATCGATTGTCACGATGGAAACGAAGAAAGCCGCGAGTGAAGGCGTGTCTTAATCAGCTAAAAGGGATCGGGAGCGAAGACGCTCCCGATCGAGAACATCAGGTCGGAATCTTTTTACTTCGGCTGTCCGGTCGAGCCGTTTTCGTTTCCGACCCCGGTATTGGAGGACGTGGGTGCGGAGCGTGCATCCGGAGAAGGATTTGCGGGCTGGTACGGCTTGGGCTGATTGGATGAACCAGCCGGTTGCGCCATGCCTTGCGACATACCGGTTGTCTGGCCGACGGGCGTCGTTGTTGCAGCCGTCTCAACGCGAGACTTGCTGGCATAACCCGTGGCCAACAATCCCATAACCGCGAGGCCGATGACGGCAAATCCGACCAACTCCGCGCCCGCACCGTTCGGCGTGGCGCCTACGCGTGAACCGTTACCCTCAAGCGCTTCCGAGGCGATCTCCCGATTGGTTCGAGACCGAAGGAAATAGATGAACGCGCCGGCAATGATGAAGATTGTTGCGGCAAGTGTGAAAAACATCAGCCAGCTGATCGGGTTGTCGCCTTGCATCGGAGCCTCCAGTTGTAAAACTGAAGTGACAATCTGCGCGCTCAGTATTCGTTCCTACTCATCCAAAGGCATGAACCGTAGCCCGCCGAATGACTACAAGCTATTGATTTTAATAACTTCTAGTGAACTTAGAAACTGCCAAGCCCCTCGTAGAAAAATGGACAATAGCTTGCTTGCGGCAAAATCGCTCAAGTCAATCCGCCAACAAAGTGTAAGGATTAGTTGACAGTCGGTGCGTCATCAGGAAACGTGGACTCCCGCGGATTGGGAGCACCGAGTTGAGACACAGCATGGACGGCGTCCTCGCAGGGTCGGATTCCAAGGAGCTCGAGCGGCTGCTGCTGCGAATGTCGAGGAGAGACGAAGCGGCGTTCGAAAAGCTGCACGCGGCCACCAAGCGCAAGCTGTTTTCAACGGTGCTGCTGGTGGTCAAGCGCAGGCATCTGGCCGAGGAACTGGTTCAGGAAGCCTATGTTCGCATCTGGCTGAACGCTGCCTCATACCGCTCATCGCTGGGCTCTCCCATGTTGTGGATGATAACGATCGCCAGGAATCTCGCGATCGACGTCTTGCGAAAGCTGGCGCGAGAAGTTTCCTACGACTACTCCGTTTTGCCCGACGTTCCCGCCGACGCTCCTACGGCGCTGGAGACGATCGAGATCCGGGAAAGCGAAAGCGTTACCATTAAACTGCGGCAGAACATTTTCTCCGCCTTGCAGGCCCTTGAGCCCGAACGGCGCCAGTTGGTAATTGCGGCCTATATCCACGGCGAAAGCCGGCATCGGCTTTCCGAACAGTATGGCGTGCCGGTGAATACGATAAAGACGTGGATCAGGCGCGCGCTGCTGGAAGTTCGGGCGGAAATCGGGGCAATGCCGCCAGGTTGCAACGATGTCGGTTTGCTCATTTCCACTGTCGGCTATCAGGAAAGCTAGACCAACTCTTTAAGGGCGAGTCAGAAGCGAGGCTGAAGTTTCGCTGAGAGAAAATTGCAAGATCTGCCATCGCGCGTCACGACAACCGATGCCGGGGAGTGTTCCCGTGGAGTACAAAGGGCTCGAATACATTCTGATTCAGACTATCGCGCCTTCGGGCTGGCGGTGGCATTTGACTTATCTGGGTCACGAGTTCAGCGACATCCATCCAACCCGCCATGAAGCGGTCCGCGGCGCCCAGCGCGCGATCGACAATTTGATGAAGCTTCAACTGAAGGCGTACAATTGATTTCCGGTTCAAGTCTCCGCTTTCGTCACGGCGCTTGCGAACACGTCCATCGGAACGTGGTGGGCCTGGTCTATCCAAAAAAATTGCGAAGCAACTCTTGGCTATGGAGCAGCGTCAAGCGCCAACCTAATGCAAACGATCCGACTATGGAAATTTTAGTAGTTGACCGCACGAAATCGATCGACGCCGAATTGGGCAAAGAACTTTGAGCCCGAGTGGGGCACCACGAGATCTTAGGGACCCGTTCTATTGGCGCCCCCCACCCCGGGGTGGGTCCCGTTATCCAAGGGAGATCGAGGGCCTAGCGGCGACAATGCCGTGGGACACGCTGCGGTCCTTACCTCTACCGCCAGAAGCCCTTGAACCGCTCAGGCGACAGCTCGGTGTAGCGCACCGTATGTTGGATGTTCTTGTGCCCGAGGTAAGCCTGCAGGCTACGCGTGTCATGCCCCTTGTTCGCCAGTGCAAAGCCGCACGCGTGCCGCAGCATGTGGGGATGCGCCTTGAAGCCAAGCTCAGCGGCTTCACCAGCGCGCTCCACCATCCGGGCGAAGCCTGCTGTGGTAAACGGCGAGCCGCGCTCCGAGACGAACACAAACGCCGACTTCGCCTCCTGCTCCCGGTGCAGCTTCCGTAGGCCGCGCAGTTCGTCCCCCACGATTGGCTGGGTGCTGGGGGTGCCCCTCTTCACTCTGCGGACATGCAGATGGCCTGCAGCGAAGTCGACCTGATCCCAGCGCAAGTCCACCAGCTCGCTAACACGCAGGCCATGCCGGTAGGCAACCAGGATCATGGTCGCGTCCCTGTTGCCCCAACAATTCTTCTTCGCTGCTACCAGGAGTTTGAAGACCTCGTTCTCGGTCAGGTGCTCTCTCGTCCGATACGCCTCGTTCGGCAGCCTGCCGGGCCCAACTGTTCGCTTTTCAGTTGCTGGCCCTACCAACTTCAGATGCGACTTTGCCATGGATTTCAGCCTCGAGCGCATATCGACTGTTAGGATAGTAGCTCAATTACGAACAGTGGCCAGGGTTTGCTTGGCGGGCGACAAGGCTCAGATGGCTCGACCTTGGGCAATGGAGTTGCAAATACCACTCGCTCGTCAGCGGTATTCTATGACTTCGTACCATTGAGCGCGATCTGGAACATGTCTCCCGCCTCTTCCCCGAGCTCGGCGCGCACAATAGCGAGCAGATCTGTCTCACTTTGCGGTTCCACGAAGTCTCCGGGCTGACCTCTCTCCCGTCGATCGACGACAAGACCAACGAGCCGCGCCTTATTCATCGTGGCTTTGATTGCTGCCATCGGCTGACCCAGGTCGCGAGCTAGCGCGCGGTCAGCTTCTAGATCGTCCAGCAGGCCGTCGAGCGTCACCGAGTTTCTCCTGGCCAATTGGCTTCCCAGCTCCATTATGCGGCGCTGGATCTTGCCTTTTCTTGCTAGTCTGCTCGCAGCAGCATCTAACCCGCTTCGAGTATGGGCGTGTAGCCGGCTTTAAGATACGAAGCAGCTGCGTTACCGGTCTCGATGTAGAGCCGGACGAAGAGATTCATGCCGTGGGTTTGGCAGTGGTGGCATCGCTATAAGGCCGCTTTTGTCCAATCGTAAGCCGACCCCCCGCCTCCTCACGCTGCGCGATAGTGGTATCGGCCATGAAAGACATATAGTTGATGATGGTCACCGCGTCGATGTTCATCCCGGCATCGATAAGGAGAAGTCAGTGAGGTCAGTGATCCGCCAATGTCTCGACAACGTATCTTGTCGACTCGAATTTGCGATCAATGGCAGCACCGGCAATTCTCATGAGCTTAATGGGTCTTCAGTGACTTCACTGTTCTCACTGACCACTCGACGGCGGACATGTGCTATGTCTGCTTCGACGCGGATAGGGCAGCTCCCAACACGGCCGGTTTCCGCGCTGGCCTTCCGCGCCTTTGTTGCGCGGTCGCGTTATGCGGAGGCACGAGGCCTATGCGGATCGACAAGGATCGGCCGACAGCGCGGGACGTTCCCCTCGCCTTCAGCGATCACTCCATCGCCAAGCTGGCCGCGGAGACAGGCTTGCCGTTCGATGCCGAGAGGTTGCCGGTGTTGGCGGGCAGGATCCGCACCCGGGCCCGATTCTACATCCGAGATAAGAACGACCCCAGCGACGCCGCTGTCAGCCGCGAGATCACGGAGCTGTACTGGGCGGCATACCGCAAGCAGCACACCAAGGCGGCAAAGTTGGTGCAGGGGATGTCGATGAGAACGCGGGCGTTCCTCAACAAGCGCGCGACCAAGGTGGCGCTGAAGATCCCTAAGCCCAGCGCCTTCCTCGATCCTGGCAGGCGAGATTCAGCATGCGAGACGTTGCGGCAATTGTGCAGCCGTGGCGGTCGCCGCGACGAGCGCGGCCGATGGGTGCCGATCTTGCACGTACCGACGCGGTCAATCACCCACGCTCTGGTGGAGGAGACCAAGAGGGAGAACGCCATCCGCGCCCACATGGGCCTTGCGCCGGTCATGATCCCGAGGACGCCGAAGCGGCAGGCCGAACGGGACTTCATCATGTGGATGCAGGTGATCTACCTCAGCGCTGGACGCAGGCCACCCACTACGGCGCGCAAGTACGAGCAGACGACCAACGACAGGACGCTACATCCTGGCGGTCCGTTCGTTCGGTTCATGCAGCGCTTGCTTGACCTGCTGGGGGCCGACAAGGTCGACGCCACCGGCGCGATCAACGAGTTGCGAAAGCCAGGCAAAAGATGCTGGCGTCACAGCGAACAGAGCAAAAACATAGCGATTAGAAATACTTACACTTGCAGATATTTTGCCAAGTCATGATATCGGTCGTTTGCGACCAAGCGTATTCCTTGGCCATCGACATCAAGGCTCCCGCAAAGGATGAAGCAGCAGAACGAGAAGAAAACGCCGGTCCACATGACGTTCGAGCAGCCACTGCTTCAGCGCGTTGAGGATTGGCGTCGCAGGCAGCCAGTTATCCCGCCGCGCGCAGAGGCGTTGCGGGCGCTGGTCCAGCGCGGGCTCCTTCACGACGATCACCTCGAAAACCAGACGATGGCCTGAACAGGGCCGTCGAAAGGAACCTCATTTCACAGCGGCCGTCGCCGCTGATCGGACGGTTGTGCCCAAATGAAAAACGTCGCTGACAGCGCGCTCGAAGGCCTGCGCATCAACCTGCAACGGACGAAGGATGTCCCGTGCGCCGAATGTGGCCAGTCTGCCGTCGTCACCTGCAAGGAGGCCCATGATGTGACCGGCCTCCGTTGCACCAGCTGTAGTCGGCATCGTGGCTCGCTGCCGAAGCCGCTGACCGACTTCATGACGGCGACGATCGACCTGTTCGGCAGGCCTGACGAGCCGATCACCGTCAGCAATTCCGGATTCGCACCTGCGAACGAAACCGCGCCTTTGGGTGCAACCGCGGCTTCAACATCTGCACCCTGACCCGAAGGAGACCCGACCATGACCACCGGCACTAACATCTTCGACGATATCTATGGCTCCAAATATTTCAGCGCGGCAGACCTGCACGGCGGCCAGTTGCAGTGCCGCATCGGTAAGGTTGACGTGGTCGAGCTGAAGGAAAAGGATGGCAGCACAAAGCGCAAGTTCATCGTCTACTTTGACGGTGTCGAAAAGCCACTGGTGCTGAACAAGACCAACGCGCAGAAGCTGGCCGCCTCGCACGGCAAGGACCGCCACAACTGGGTGGGCGTTATGGTGGAGCTCTATGCCGAGATGACCGGCCTGGGCAAAGAAGGTGTTCGGCTTCGGCTCTTGAAGTCCGGCGCCGCCGAAGCCGCCGCAACCGAACTGAACGACAAGATCCCGTTCTGAGCCATGCTAGCGACATGGCAAATTCTCGAGGCCGCAACAGCCGCGCGCAAGCGGCTGTTGCGGGCCGGCTACTTTCCGATCCCGACCAACGGTAAGAAGCCGCCCATCGCCGGCTGGACGGGCGTCGTCGCCACCGACGCCGCCATCGACAGCTGGTTCAGCGAGTTTCCCGAAGCGTTGAATACCGGCGTTCTGACCCGCACCACACCGGCCATCGACATCGACGTCTATGACCCCGACGTTGCGGCCGACATTGAGGCGGCGTTGTGGGACATGATCGGCACCCGCACGATCGTCCGCTTCGGCCAGCCGCCGAAGCGCGCCATCCTGTTCCGCGCCGAGACTTCGTTTACCAAAATCTCGACACCGGTCTTTACCTCGCCGTCGCGACAGCAGCATCGGGTCGAGGCGCTCTGCGACGGCCAGCAGATCGTCGTGTTCGGCACCCACCCCGGCACCGGCAAGCCCTACTCCTGGCACGGCGGCGAACTCGGCGACGTTGCCCGCGCCGACCTGCCGGAACTGACGCAGGGAATGGCTCAAGAGTTGATCACCAAGGCCGCCGACATCATGCGGTCGAAGGGGTGGGTCGAGGATGCGCGCAGACCCGACGTTGCCGTTGGCGATGCCGGCACCGGGTTCGATGCGATCTACGGCGACCGCGAGCAGAAGTACGCACAGGCGGCGCTGAAACATGCCGCCCTGGAAGTCGCCAGCGCGCTTCAGGGCGGTCGCAACGAACTGCTGAACGCGAAGGCTTATGCGATGGGCCGAATGGTCGGCGCCAACTGGATCAGCCACACCGAGGTCGCTGACGCATTGTTGCGTGCCGCAGGACAGAACGGCCTCGTTCGTGACGACGGCGGAAACGCAGTTCAGGCGACGCTGAATTCCGGGCTCAACAAGGGGTTTCTCAAGCCGCACGAGGCGCTGACCGAGCGCGGGCTGTCACTCGACGATTTCCACGCCTACATGCCGACGCATTCCTACATCTTCGTGCCGTCCCGCGCGATGTGGCCGGCGAGCAGCGTTAATGCCCGCATTCCGCCAATCCCCATTCGCGACAGGGAGGGGAAGCCGGTGCTCGACAACAAAGGCGAGCCGATGATGATGCCGGCCAACGCCTGGCTCGATCGTCACAGGCCCGTGGAGCAGATGACATGGGCGCCCGGTTTGCCGAAGCTGATTAGCGGCCGCCTGGTAGTCGAGGGCGGCTGGGTGCAGCGGGATGGCGTTCACTGCTTCAATCACTATGTGCCGCCACCGATCGAGCCCGGCGATGCCAAACAAGCCGGTCCATGGCTCGAACACGTGCGCAGGGTTTATCCCGACGACGCCGATCACATCGTCCTCTGGCTCGCCCATCGTGTGCAGCGGCCTGACGTGAAGGTAAATCACGCGCTGGTGCTGGGCGGATGCCAGGGCATCGGGAAGGACACGTTGCTCGAGCCCGTGAAGTATGCCGTCGGCGCCTGGAATTTCGTCGAGGTCTCGCCTCAGCAGGTGATGGGCCGCTTCAACGGCTTCCTCAAGTCGGTGATCCTGCGGATCAGCGAAGCACGCGACCTGGGTGAAGTGGGCAGGTTCAAGTTCTATGACCACCTTAAGGCGGTGACCGCCGCCCCGCCCGACGTGCTGCGCGTGGATGAGAAACACGTGCCCGAACACGCCGTACTGAATGTCTGCGGCGTCATCATCACCAGCAACTACAAGACCGACGGCATCTACTTGCCCGCCGACGATCGCCGCCATTTCGTGGCATGGTCCGATCTGACCAAGGACGACTTTCCGCCCGAGTACTGGAACAAGCTGTGGGCCTGGTACAACGACGGCGGCATCCGCCATGTGACAGCCTACCTCTCCGAGCTCGATATCTCCGGGTTCGATGCGAAGGCGCCGCCGCCCAAGACCGCCGCCTTCTGGGCAATTGTTGACGCCAACCGGGTGCCCGAAGACGCTGAACTTGCCGACGTGCTCGACAAGATGGGTAATCCCGACGTCACCACCATCGCGAAGATCGCCAGCATGGCTGACGGGGAACTCCAGTTCTGGATTATGGACCGAAAGAACCGGCGTCAAATTCCTCACCGGCTCGAGGGATGCGGTTACGTCCCGGTTCGCAACGAGGCCGCCAAGGACGGACTGTGGAAAATTCGCGGTGCCCGACAAGTCGTTTATGCCAAGAGCAGCATGACGGTGCGGGAGCGCTTCTTGACCGCCGGCAAATATGTCGGGCAGCGCCGGTAGTTACGCCGTGACCCCGATCTATGACATGAACAGTGCCGCCAAGAAGCTGTGCAAGAGCCGCCGGTGGCTGCAGGACTGGCTGGCCGCTCACCCCCTGGATGAGGCCGGCCGACCCTTCTACGCCCCCCTTGGCCGTACCAAGACCTTCGACGATAATGACCTGGTCCGGATCCGCGAGGCCAGCAGGGAGGAAGAGCGGTGCCGATTAAACTCATCCCGCCCCGCCCGGGCAAGACGCCGTACTTCGCCGGCCGCGGCAAGTACCTCGGACGATATGTTGACCGAAGCACGAAGGCTCGTACACGCGCTCTCGCCGTCAAGGTCATCAAGCAGTGGCAACGCGAAATCGAGCGTGGTGAGTTTTCCACGCCGGGCGAGCCGACGTTCGCCGGCGCCGTCGTCGGCTACCTGAAGAACGGCGGCGATCCGCGGCCGACCGGCAAGCTGCTGGAACATTTTATCGAGAGGGATGGCAAACCGACGCGGCTCGCCGCGATCGACCAGGCCGCGATCGACGCCTGCGCGATCGCGCTCTACCCCGACCACTCGCCGGCGACCCGTAACCGCGAGGTCTACACCCCGATCTCGGCGATCCTGAAGGCTGCGGGGCACGACTTCAAGATCAGGCGGCCGAAGGGGTCGCGCGGCAAGGTCATCACCGACTGGCTCTGGCCCGAGCAAGCCTTCCGCGTGTTCGACGCCGCGAAGTCACTCGACGACGAGTTCGCGATCTTCCTGCACTATCTCTGCTACACTGGCTGCCGGATCTCCGAGGCGCTGCGTTTGAGCTGCAACGAACTGCGCCTGTCCGAGGCGTTCGCCTTCCACCGCGAGACCAAGAACGGAGATCCGCGCGCCGTATTCCTGCCGCCGATCCTGGTCGCCCAACTCGCCAACCATCCGCGCGGGCTCGAGCGCGGCACGCAGCGCGTGTTCCGCTTCCACCAGGGCGGCAGCCTGCGCTACCTGCTCAACGCAGCCTGCATGATCGCCTGCGGGCTGCCGAAGCCGAAACGGGTGAAGGCGGGCAAGACGCCGGCAAAGCCGAAGTTCGAGCTCGACTTCGTCAACTTCCACACCTTCTGCCACACCTACGGCACCTGGATGCGCCGCTACGGCGGCCGCGACATCAAGGGGCTGGTCGGTACCGGCCGCTGGAAGAGCGAACAGTCGGCCGCGCGCTACGCGCACGTTGTGCCGGGAGAGGATGCCAAAATGGCGGTGCTGCTGCCAGTGGCGGGCGCAAAGACCTAGACGGCGCGCGGCATCTCGTCGAACGTCTGCTCGCGATAGGTTCGACCCGTTTTCTTTTTCCGGACGCCGCCCCATTGCTTGAAAAAGAACGCCGTACCGGCAGCACGACATGCTATCTCGATCTCGTCGACCCATTCCTCAAGCATCGGCCGCGCGCGCGGACCGCTCTCACCGCCAACAATCGCCCACTGGATATCGTCGAGATTGGCACGCGCTACTGAACCTAATAGCGGCTCGAACGAAATAAAGCGCACTGCGGCACGCACCGTGCGCAAGTCGTCAATGCGGTCGAGATAGCCTGCGCTTTCGACGCTGGCGCCGAGCCAGACATTGTTTAGCCGCTTCAGTCCATCCGTGATCTGAGCCATTCGATCAGGGCGTTTGGTAAGGATCTGATAGGTGTGCTGCGGCGTCGCTTCCATGACATCCCACACCTCGGCAACAAACCCGGCCGGAACGGACTGGTGGAACAGGTCAGACATCGAATTGACAAAAATTCTCCGCGGTCGCCGCCACTTTGCCGGGACCCGAAGCGCCTCTCGATCGAGCCGGATCTTGCCAGTCCAACTTGGCGCGGCCACCGCTCTTGCGTGTCAGGCCCCGATATTTCTCCATCCCCATCGCCTCGAGCCGCGCCGCCATACGCATCGCGTAGCAATTGGTACAGCCAGGCGAAAGCACCGTGCAGCCGGCCACCGGATTCCACGTCGCGTCGGTCCACTCGATTGAGGTGTCAGCCATGATTTCGATGACCTTTCCTAGAACAACGATTTCTGGCCGCCAAGGTTCTGAACATCGTTCCAGAGCTTGTGACGCCAGTGAATCAGAACTCACAAAAACAAGCCAGTACAGCCGCTGATTTTTTTCTCCAACGATCAGCGGAACGCCCGTGGCCGGCCTGCTACCGAGCGCACGAATGCGCTTGAGCCAGTAGTCGACCAGAGCCGCGCGAAGTGGCGCGATCGCCTGACGAAGTGTCGACTTCGTTGCGCCAGCCGGGAGCAAAATTGTCGAGCGTCTTGTCGCCGACGCTGCTGTATTCATCCAGATTGCGCTGAAGATCCTGCAGGCTGACATGGATGATCAGATCCATCCGCTTGAAACCCAGCATCTTCTCGATGATCGAAAACGGAAGCTGGCCGAGATTGAATGGATCTAGAAACGCGAGGTGCAACCCGTATGGATTCAGCGCATTCAGTACCTCGTCGACGACCTGGTCGGCCGGGCCGTCATACTCAACGGCTGCGCCTCCGAGCGCTTTGATCCGCGCGGCCGCCGCAGCGCTGTTCTTGGAATCGAGGTCGCGACAAATGAAGATCGCTGAACCGAGCAGCGCTCTGACGACCGGCGTTGTAGGCAACGATTGCGCTGCCGTCGACGATCTTGCCGGTTTCGCGAACGACTGAGCGACCGGCGCCGCAGAAAAGCTCGACATAGCTCGCCGCCGATTGCCCGGTTGGAGGAGCGTATTTTGAACGCGCCGCGCCCGCGGCCACCACGTATTTGTGCAGCCTCTCGTGTTTCTCCACCGTCCAGAGCCCGACCTCGCCGAGCGGCAATTTGTCGACTGGATCTATAGTTGGCAGCTTCGGCTTCACCATGCCCGTAACCCCCTCGGGCAATCTACCAGAACTGGCGATAAAGGAAGTCTGCTCGGAAGAATTGCGGAAAATCTGCGGAATATGATTAATCGAGCCGCTAAGCTGTTGATTTTGATCTGCTCGACCATCCCTTCACACGGGAGAGGTCCAAGGTTCGATCCCTTGTGCGTCCACCATCTTCCTGCCGAAGCCGTTCAACAAAAACATTGAAAACAACCCCATGCAAAGTAGCCGACGGCTGCAGCCGTATGGCTCTGCGCATTTTTCCAACAAATCGTGCCCCGCGGCGCTGATGCGCCCGGAGTTTTGGCCATTTCGTTGCGCCTCTGCGAACAGAGGGCGCGGGGAAGCCGGGCGCCGACTGCGCCCGCAGTTCCGTGTGCGAAAGTCCGGTAGAAAAGAGCACACGGATTAAACCACGAGTACAGCCAGGACAGCCCGGCTTTCCCCGCACAATGGTTTACGGCTTATACGTGCTCTCCCCGGTGAGCGGCGTTTGTTGTCACCGTTGCCACGCCAGCACAGGCCGGCGCGGATAGACGCCACGGTCGCGGCGCCAGGACCACACGATTTCGCCGTCCGCAGGCCAGCGTCTCGTCCGGCAGCCGAAACCGCCGGACGCCAGCCCGCGTCCATCGCATCCCGCGCCCAACGTTTCGTGACGACGCGCAACGCCCCTCCTGAGGGGTACGGGACGGGCTAGTTATAATGGAAATCGGAATTCTTGTAAAGCGAAATATTTTCTTTTTTGCTTCTTGACAACGATTCTAAAAAACCTAATGCGCACGGCGGCGCAGCCGACCGATCGAATGTGAATATTATAGAGTGACGCTTCTGTCTGATGAACGACCTTGGGTCGGCGGCTTCCGTAGGCGCTGCATCAGTCCGGAGATATCATCGCACACATGGATCTGCCAGATCGCTTCGATAACCTGCTCGGCATTCCAAGCGCTGCCGCCGGTTCTCACTCCGTCTCGAAGCTTGGCTTCGATGTCACGATCCCCGAGCGGGTCGGCAAGGCTGCCGCGCGGAGATGTCACCGTTTCGGTAACTGTCTCGCCCGACACAAGGAGCAGGGTAACGCGCGCCGCACCGTCCGGCATGGAATTGTCGAGTTCCGCCCGCACCTTTTCCCGAAACTTCGCCATATCCGGCCGGACTACGGTAGCGCGCTCGAATTCGGAAACTCCTGCCGCACCAATCAGCAGACCGCAGGCGACGCAATGATGAATGCTGACGCGGGCATCGCGCTCATTTCGTACCGGGCGGTCTCCTCGCGCCAGCAACAGAGCCGACCCCTGCACCGTCACCGTTTCGATCTGATCAATCTGTCGATTCGGCTGCGAAGCTTGAAACAAGCGTCGATGATGGCGTGAAACACAATACCGGCCGGATAGGGCTTGTAGGTGTTCTTCGATATCTCCCAGGTCCGGCCAAGGCCGCCGAGCAACCGCTCGAGATTTGGTTCATCGCCCATGGCGCGTGCCCAGCCCAGCGGGCCCTCGATCGCCCGCGGCGCGGCCTCGTATCCCTCTTGCGCCAGCAATGCAGCAAGCAACCCGTTGCGCGCCGCGTTGCCCACGCTGACATTCTTGGCCGCAGTTGGAAGATTTTCGACATTGCCGGCAGACTGACTGGCCGCAATGCCGATGGCGTCGGCGATGCGGTCAGCGGACAACCCAAGCAGCTTCGCGCAGGCTGCCGCTGCGCCGAAAATCCCGCAGGTCGATGTAATGTGCCAGCCTCTCGAATAGTGGCTCGGCGAAACCGCATTGCCGATGCGGCACTCGACCTCTACCCCGAGAACAAACGCCGTCAGCACATCGCGCCCCGGAAGCTTGCGCGCTTCTGCCAGCGCGATCACGGGTGCCGCGACCGGTGCCGCCGGATGGATGATCGTTTCCGGATGCGTGTCGTCAAAATCCAGCAAATTGGCTGAGATCGCGTTGACGAACGCAGCGCCCATCGCATCGAGTCGCTCGGAGCGGCCGATGATGGCCGAAGTAGCCGGACCGCTGAACGGTGACAGCGTCCGCAAGGCGCTGCTGACCGCAGGATCATGAGCCGAACCAAGGGCAGTCGCAAAAAAATTGAGCAGCGACCGCTTGGCCTCGTGCTCCTGCGCCGCGACGTCAGCCCGTGAGGTGTTGGCAACCAGTTCGGCCAAAGCCCGGCTAACGCCTGAAACTTCGTTTTGAGGCACTTCGGCATTCCCGGTTTTTCCGGACCTTATGCCGACCCGCGGCCGACTGTCGACCTCAAACTCCACGGCTTGACAGATTGACTGACAGTCTGAGCAGATAGCTCCACGCGACGGCAGATCGCGGTCCGCAGCACGCAATCGAACAAGAAGTCTGCGGTCGAACAACAGCGCGCTCGCTTCGAGACGCGCGGCAGGAGCAAACGATGGCGGGAGAAACGCTCGGCGTAATCGGCACGGGCCGCATGGGCGGCCCCATGGCAGGGCGACTGATGGACGCCGGCTATTCGCTGGTCGTCTACGACACGCTCAACGAGGCAATGCAACCGCTGCTCAAGCGCGGCGCCCAACAGGGAAAATCGCCGGCCGACGTAGCCTCGCGCGCGGAGATCGTGCTCGCGAGCCTGCCGACCCCCGATATCGTCAAGACTGTTGCCCTCGGTGCCGACGGCATCAGCAGCGGCAACATGGCTCGTATCGTGATCGACCTGTCGACCACCGGTCCCGGCGCGGCGAAGCTGGTGGCGGAAGGCTTGAAAGCCAAAGGCATGACGCTGGTCGATGCCCCCGTCAGCGGCGGCATCAGGGGCGCCGTCAACGGTACGCTCGCGGTCATGGTGTCGTGCCCGGAAGCGACCTATGACAGGGTACAGCCGATCTTGAAGAATTTCGGAAAGCTGTTCTATACCGGCGACAAGCCCGGCGTGGCCCAGACGGCCAAGCTTGCCAACAATCTGATGGCGGCTGCCGCGCTGGTCATCACGTCTGAAGCGGTAGCGATGGGCGTCAAGGGCGGCGTCAACGCCAAAGTCCTGATCGACATCATCAATGCCAGCAGCGGACGCAACAGCGCCTCCGAGGACAAGTTTCCGCGTGCGGTCCTGCCCGGCACATTCGATTTCGGGTTTACAACCGGACTTTCCTACAAGGACGTGCGGCTTTGTGTTGACGAGGCCGAGGCGATGGGCGTGCCGATGGTTTGCGGCGCCGCGGTGCGGCAGATGCTTGCCATCACCAGCGCCAGGTTCGGCGCAGCGTCCGATTTCACTTCCATCGCCAAGGTCCTCGAGGAATGGGCTGGCGTGCAGATGCGCGGCTAACCGGTAATCCCAGGAGAGTTGCGCGGTGAAAGACAAATGGGCCCTCGTTACCGGAGCAACCGCCGGCCTTGGATGGGCGGTGGCGGAAAGTCTTGCTGGTGCGGGGGCCAACATTGTTTTGCACGATCTGACCGCGCCAACGGAGGCCGCCGATCGGCTCAGCGCCCGTTATCGCGTCTCCGTCATGACAGCTGCAGCAGACCTGTCGCAGCGGGCTTCGATCGAAACGATGATGACGGAGCTCCTCGGCCGCTGCGGCGCGATCGATATTCTCATCAACAACGCCGTGGTCCGGCATTTCGCCGCGGTGGAGAATTTTTCCCCGGACGATTGGGATCGCGCCCTGGCCGTCAACCTGTCCGCGCCTTTTCACCTCATTCGACTGGCGCTGCCATCCATGAAACAGCGCAACTGGGGCCGCATCGTCAACATGGCTTCGATCTATTCGACACGCGCGGTCGAGGATCGAATCGACTACGTCACCACGAAAACGGCGATCCTTGGCCTCACCCGCTCTGTCGCGCTGGAAACAGCACGCACCGGAATTACCTGCAATGCAATCGCCCCCGGCACCCTTCCAACACCCGCCATCCAGGGCAAGATCGCGTCCATGGCGGCAAAGGCCGGCGAAAGCATCGAGAGCTTCACGACGGACTACCTGGCGGCGCGCCAGCCCTCCGGCCGTTTCATCGGAATGGAATCCGTCGGTGCCCTGGTCGCCTTTCTCTGCAGCGCTGCCGCGCAGGACATCACGGGAGCCTGCCTGCCGATCGACGGAGGCTGGTCCATCGCATGAGCCGGGCATCTCTGGAAAGTAATGCCGTTTATGACGTGATCACGCGCGCGCCGGCCAAGGCTCGCTTCCCGAGCGGTGAGCGAAACGAAGGGAGTATTTGACAATGCCGCTGGTGCGATCGCTGGCCTTGCTTGTGTTGCTTTTCATGTCTCCAGCCGCGGCACTCGCGCAGGATTATCCTTCCCGCCCGATTACGATGATCGTTCCCTTCTCCGCGGGAGGCCCCGGTGACGTCATCGCTCGCATCCTCGGGACCGCCATGAGCGTGCCGCTCAAGCAATCGTTTGTGATCGAGAACGTGGTCGGTGCAGGCGGTACCCTCGGCACCAATCGCGTCGCGAAGGCTACGCCGGATGGCTATACGCTTCTCCTGATGCATGTCGGCCAGGCTACCGCCCCGGCCCTCTATGCCAAATTGCCCTTCGATCCGGTTGGCGATTTCGCGATGATTGGCCTTGTCACTGATGTGCCGATGATCCTGGTCGCGCGGCCAAATTTCCCGGCCAAGGACCTCAAGGAGTTGGTTGAGCGTATCCGCAGCGAGGGCGACAAGATGACGATGGCCAATGTCGGATTGGGTTCCGCTTCGCAGCTCTGCGGATTGATGTTCATGAGCGCGACCGACACGAAGCTCACATCGGTCTTTTACAAGGGCGGCGGTCCCGCGCTCAACGATGTCATCGCCGGTCACATTGACGTCTATTGCGACCCGGCTACCGGGCCGACGCCCCACATCCAGTCCCGCACGATCAAGGGCTATGCGATCACAAGCAAGCAGCGCGTTCCAACATTGCCCGATGTACCGACGTCGGCCGAAGCCGGCGTTCCCGCATTCGACGTCACCACATGGTACGGCCTCTATGCGCCTCGCGGCACACCGAAACCGGTCGTCGCTACTCTGGTCGCCGCCCTGCAGACGGCGCTTAGGGATCCTGCACTGATCGGCCGATTTGGCGAACTCAGCATGACGCCCGTCGAACAGGAGCGGGCCACGCCGGAAGCGCTTGAAGCGTTCCTCAAGGCAGAAATCGACAAATGGGGACGGATTATCAAGAAGGCCGGCATCGAGCCCCAATAGGCTGATGCTTCCACGCTGAAGGCGCCAACCACGTGCCGTCTGGGTCAATACGCCGCAGACATGCCAACGCCCGGCGTGTCGCCGGCTCATCATTTCCACGAAACATTCAACCGCCGCGAGCGAGCTCAGCGCTGCCTCACCCGGCAGGTGTAAGGGCGCTTTTCCAGCGCCTGTGCTATGCTGCGTACGGGAAACGCTGCCGGCAATCATCAAAACAAACTGCCGGCTCAAAGTCGCCACGTGGCGCCAGGGAGAAGTACATGACGATCTCACGCCGGAACTTCGCGCGTCTTGCTGCAGCGAGCGGTGCTGTTGCAGTTGCCTCGCCCGCAATCGCGCAAGGCGCAATCAAGTGGCGACTGGCGTCGAGCTTTCCAAAGAGTTCGACACTCTGTGGGGCGTAAGCCCGACACTTTGCAAGCTCGTGAGCGAGATGAGCGACGGCAAGTTCACCATAGAACCTTTTGCGGCAGGAGAGATCGTACCCGGGCTTCAGGTGCTGGATGCAGTCGCCAACGGCACGGTCGAGTGCGGCCATTCCTACGGCGGATACTACATCGGCAAGAATCCGGCGGCGATTTTCGACGGGTCGCTTCCGTTCGGGATGACGCCGCGCCAGCATTATGCCTGGTATCTCTACGGCGACGGCAAGAAATTGATGGACGAGGTCTATGACGGCATGGGCGTGGTCAGCATTCCCATGGGAAATACCGGCGGCCAAACTTTTGGCTGGTTCCGCAAGGAGATCAAGTCACCGGCCGATTTCAACGGCATCAAGATGCGCGTTGCGGGTTTTGGCGGAAAAGTGCTGTCGAAGCTCGGGGTGGTCCCTCAGCAGATCGCGGGCGGTGAAATCTACCCTGCGCTCGAGAAAGGCACGATCGACGCCGTCGAGTGGGTCGGACCTTACGATGACGAGAAGCTCGGCTTCCACAAGGTCGCGAAATACATGTACCTTCCGGGCGTTCTTGAAATGGAAGCCAACAAATAGTTTCTACATCAGCAAGGCGAAGTGGGCTGAACTGCCGCCGCCCTATCAGGCGATGCTAAGAGCGGCCTGCGCGTACACGGTGATGGACATGCTTGCCGGTTATGATGCGCGCAACCCCAAGGCACTTGTTCGCCTTGTCGCCGCCGGCACGCAGCTCTCCGTGCTCAGCCCCGAGACCCTGAAAGCGCTGCGCACGGCGCTTGAGCAGGTCCTGGACGAGGAGGCCGCGAAAAGCGAGCAATTCAAGCGCGTGCTCGAGAACTGGCGCGCCTTCCGGGCAGAGCAGCATCGCTGGTTCTCGTTCGCGGACGCCCGCACCGAGATGTCGGTGTATGCGATCACAACTGCGCAATAGGCCCATCGCCGGCCGGCAAGAGCCAGAACCGGACATGGTCAGCGCCGAAATTCCTGGGCCATGTCCGGAATGGGTCATTCGCAAACATCGGACGAGCCGAGAGGACTGTCCGCCAACTTACCGGGAGCGGACATCACGGACCGGGCCTTACATCCTGGCTACCGCCGCCTTCAGGGAATGGGGAAACGGATCGGCCGCGAGCTTGACGTCCTTGGTGGCAAGCTTGCCACGCCAGCACAGGGCCGGCACGGATGACCCGAAGCTGACAAGACGACCACCCAAAGACTTTCGGACAATCGCAGCTACAGTTCGCTTGAAATGAACTGCTTGAATTCGGCAGTCTGTGGCCGGCTGAACAGCTCCGACGTCGGTCCGCTTTCCCAAATCCTTCCCTGGTGCATGAAAACGACCTGGCTCGCGACTTTGCGCGCGAAGCCCATCTCATGCGTGACGGTGATCATCGTCATGCCGCGAGTGGCGAGATCTTCCATGACGGCGAGCACTTCTGCGGTCAGCTCGGGATCGAGCGCCGAAGTCACCTCGTCGAAGAGCATGACCTGGGGAGACAAGGCGAGCGAACGTGCAATGGCGACCCGCTGCTGCTGCCCCCCGGATAACTGTTCGGGATAAGAACCGATTTTGTCGGTCAGCCCGACGAGGCGCAGCACCTCGGCAGCCTTGTTCTGCGCGGCGTCCCTTGGCTGCTTTTTCACCAAGGTCAAGGCCAGCGTAATATTCCGCTCGACCGTGAGATGCGGAAACAGATTGTAGCCCTGAAAAACGATGCCGACATCGTGCCGCAACTGGGCGCGTGCGGCCTTGCCGGGCCTGCCGACTTCATGGCCGCAAATTTCGATCTTGCCGGCCTGGATCGTCTCCAGCCCCGCGATGCAACGCAGCAGCGTGCTCTTGCCGGA
Organism: uncultured Alphaproteobacteria bacterium; assembly: GCA_963726865.1. GTDB lineage: Bacteria > Pseudomonadota > Alphaproteobacteria > Rhizobiales > Xanthobacteraceae > Bradyrhizobium. Next base: position 227,107 of record CAVSEE010000033.1, read on the forward strand.
TCCGCTCCGGCCGACGATGGCCACGGTCTGGCCACGCGTCACGTCGAGGCTCACCCCGTCCAGAACGCGCAACGTCCCGAACTCCTTGACCACACTCATGACCCGCACGACGGCGGCGCTAGTGGCTGGCGCGGCCTGCATTGGCTCTCCTTTCGAGGAAACGGCTGGCCAGCGATAGCGGATAGCACATCGCAAAATAGATCGCGGCCACGACGCAGAAGATAATGAAGGGCTCGAAGGTCGAGTTGTTGACGATTTGGCCTGCGCGCGTGAGCTCGACAAAGCCGACCACCGAAGCCAGCGACGTGTTCTTTACGATCTGTACCATGAAGCCCACAGTCGGCGGGATGGCTATCCGGACGGCTTGTGGCAATACCACGTAGGCATATTGCTGGAAGCGATTGAGGCCGAGGCAATCGGAAGCTTCCCACTGGGTGCGTGGCACCGCCTCGATGCAGCCACGCCAGATTTCACCCAGGAAGGCGGCTGCGTATAACGTCAGCGCCAATCCGGCGGCGACCAGCGGCGCCAGCTTGTAGCCGAGGATGCCGAGGCCGAAATAGGTGAGGAACAGCAGGATCAGAAGCGGCGTCCCCTGGATGAGCTGGATGTACCCACCGGCGGCGATGCGCAGCGTACGGTTCGGCGACACCCGCATCAGCGCGATCGGCAGGCCGACGAGCAGGCCGCCCGCAAACGCAACCAGCGACAGCAGCACCGTCCATTGCGCGGCCGCGATGAGATACCAGAGATGGTTCAGGTTGAGCTGGATCATAGAGCAGTGCCCAGCCGCCGGCGGCGCACGAACACCATGAGACCGACGGCCTTGAACGCCAGCCTGTAGAGAAGGGAAAGCGCGAGATAGATGGCCGCGACAATGATGTAGACCTCGAAGCTGCGGTACGTATCGGACTGCACGTTGTTGGCGACGGCAGTCAGCTCCTCGGCCGAGATTTGCGAGGTAATCGACGACGCCAGCATCAGAAGCACAAACTGGCTGGTGAGCGCGGGATAGACCCGCTCGATGGCCGGCAGCAGCACGACGTGCAGGATCGTCTGAACCCTGGTCAGGCCCAGGCAATCTGCCGCCTCAAGCTGGGTGCGGTGGATGGACTGGATGCCCGCCCGCATGATCTCCGTCGTGTAAGCCCCCATATTGACCACGAGCGCAATGACGGCGGAGACCTCGGCGGAGAGTTTGAGACCCACGCTCGACAGGCCGAAGTAGACGATGAAAATCTGCACGAGCAGCGGCGTGTTGCGGATCAGCTCGACATAGAAGCCGACCAGAAGCCGCAACGGGCGCCCGCCGTAAACCCGGGCGACCGCGCACAGCGTGCCAACAACGAAGCCGAGTGCGATCGACAGCACGGTGAGCTGAATCGTCAGCCAGGCGCCGGTGAGGAAGGCCGGCCACTTCTCCAGCAGGAACGAGAAGTCGAACTTGTAGAGCATAGCCGCCCGGCCCTGCTGCTTAGTTGCCTGCCTTCAGCAACTGTTCCACCGGAATGTCGACGCCGTGATACTTCTTGTAAATCGCGCCGAGCTTCCCGTTCTGAAGATTGCTCTTCACCCAGCCGTTCACCCATTCCTTCAGAGCTGGCTCGTCCTTGCGCATGCCGATGGCGAGATAAAACGTCTGCATTGTGATGCGCGACTCTGCCGTGCGTGCCGGGTTTTTCTTGCTGATCGCCGGCAGCAGCGAGCGCGCCGTCGCAAGGATGTCCACCTGGCCCGATGCGAATGCGAGCGCCATCGTGGCGTCGTCCTCGTAGCGCACGAGCTGGGCGCCTTTCGCCTGCTGGGTAAGATCGCTGTCCTGCGTCGTGCCGCGCACGACGGCGACCTTCTTGCCGGCCAGGTCGGACATCTCCTTGAGCGGGACAGCGCTCAGCGAGGCGACGACCGACGGGTGATCGGCATAGGGAATCGAGAAGTCGATCACCTTGGCACGCTCAGCCGTGATCGACAGCGTAGAGACGACGAGATCCGCCTTGTCGGTCTGCAGCATCGGAATGCGCGTGGGGCCCGTGGTCGTTACGATTTCCAGGGCAACGCCGAGATCCTTGGCGAGAAGCTGCGCCGTATCGACGTCCGATCCAGTCGGCTGCAACTTGTCGTCAGTCATGCCGAACGGAGGGATGGCCGTGTCGATGGCGATCCGGACCTTGCCCGCCTTCTTGATGTTGTCGAGCGTATCAGCATGTGCCGGTGCAAACGACAGCGACAGGGTTGCAAGCGCCAGACCTGCGATCAGCCGGCGAGAGATCATATTGGTCATGGCCGGTCCTATTGCTTCAGAATGAGATCAGGCAAGTTGTCGCCGAAGTACTTCTTGTTGAGGTCGTTGAGTTTGCCGTTCTTGAGATTGGCCGCGATCCAGGCGTTGACCTCGTCGAGAAGGCGCTTCTCGCCCTGCTTCACACCGACAGCGAGCTTGAAGTTGTCGAGCACGAATTTCAGCTCCACCTGCCGCGCCGGGTTCCTCTTGTCGATCTGCGGGACCATCATTTCCGCCGTTGAGAAGATGTCGACCTGTCCGCTGAGGAAGGCCTGCGTTTCGGTGGCGTCATCCTCGTAGCGGACCAGCTTCATCCCCTTCGGCGCCTCCTTTGTCAGCTGCGTGTCGTGCGTCGTGCCACGCACGGTCGCGACGGTCTTGCCATCGAGATCGGCCAGCGACTTGAGGGCGACCGACTTCGGGGCAGCGATGACCGTTCGCAGCACGGCATAGCCTAACGAGAAGTCGATGACCTTCGCGCGCTCGGCCGTGTAGGAGAGGCTCGAGATCACGAGGTCGGCCTTGCCGGTCTGAAGTGCTGGAATTCGAGTGGCACCGGTGGTCGGCACGTGCTCGAATTCGAGTCCCAATCCTTGGCGAGAAGCCGTGCCGTCTCAACGTCGAGGCCGGTCGGTTGCAGCTTGTCATCCGTCATGCCATAGGGCGGCACGCCGAGATCGATGGCGATGCGGATCTTGCCGGCTTTCTTGATGTCGTCCAGCGCGTCCGCGTGCGCGAGGGACATGGCGGCTACCAGGGCCGTGATGGCGAGCGCCATCGAGGGTACCATCTTTTTCAACATTGCCTCCTCCCGTTTGGTTTATTTCCTGGTGTTCGTTGTCTTCTTGCTTCCTAGCGTTCGGCATCCATGATCGCGAGCTTGGCCACCCGACGCCGGAATTCCTCTGATGTAGAGAACGTGGCCCCCAGGTAGGCCGTGATCAGATCCTTGGCGAGCCACGGACCCACAATCTGCGCGCCGATGCACATGACGTTGACGTCGTCGTGCTCGACGCATTGGTGGGCAGAGTGAACATCATGGCACACGGCAGCCCGAATGCCCTTCATCTTGTTCGCGCCGATCGAGGCGCCGACGCCCGTGCCGCACACCATCAGGCCGCGCTCTACCTGGCCCGTGGTGATGGCAGCCGCCACCTTGCGTGCGATATCCGGGAAGTCGACCGGAGCGGGATCGAAGCTGCCGACATCCAGCACCTCGTGCCCGCTCTCCTTCAAAAAGGCCAGCACCTCCGCCTTCATGGGAAAACCCGCGTGGTCCGAACCTACGACAATCTTCATGTGATCTTCCCGCTGTTCGCTCGTCCCTGGTTTGTACCGTCAGCGCGAGGCCTTGCGTTTGTCGCTCTCACCGACCAGGGCTCGCCTTCGGTACTCATTGCCGATTTCAAAGTGTTTTCGCAACGTCGCATCGGCGCGATCCGGGCCGCGAGCTACGATCGCTTCAAAGATGCGTCGATGGTCCTCGATCAGATACGTCTTCATCGAGGGAAACGCTTGCACCAGTTCGCGACGGTTGCGATGCGAATGCGTCAGCAGGCCCGCCATCGAATTATGCAGAACGGCCAACGTCTCCGAATGCGACGCCAGCACGATCGTGCGATGGAATTCGAAGTCGGCCATGCCGCCGGCATCAGCCTCGTCGATCGTGTCCGCGAGCTTCGCAAGCGCAGCTTGGAGACGTTCGAAATCGGCGATGTCAGCGCGCTCGCAGGCGAGCCTGATCGCCTGGCACTCGATCGCGACGCGGGCCTGCATCACGTCATCCAGCATATCCGCCTGCTGGGCGAGCGCGAAGGTGAAGAAGTCATTCAAAACCGAGACGTCCGGTCGCGTTACGATGGTGCCGACGCGATCCCGAATCTCGACGATGCCGAGCATCGTGAGGGCTCGCAGCGCTTCGCGGACCAGCGGCCGACTTACACCTAACTGGACTGCCAGATCGCGTTCAGAGATCAGGCGATCGCCGGGTTTCAGCGAGCCGGCGAGCAAGCGGTCGCGCAAGAAGGCGAACACCTTCTCGAATCCCTTCGCGCCCTCGTCCGCCCGCTTCAGTTCCACCCGAACCCGCTGATCTTACCTTGGTAAGACCAGTAGAGCCAAACCAGATGGTGTCGTCAAGCTCCTGATTAGTATCGGCAGAAAGGGGCTTCGTCTTCGGGTGTTGGCGCAGCCTCATTGCGTGTGTCGTGGCGCGATCGTTGCAGCGGCACGAGTGTTCAACTGGCCTGGGCCGGCGTCCGCGCATTCTGGTTCGTGCGATAGACTTCGCGCGCTGTTTCGCAGAAGAGCCGCGCCTGTTCGGCTTGCGAATAGCGTGCGGCGATCCGCTTGAAGCCCGAAAAGATCGTGTCGAATGATCCGCACAAGCTATCGACCGGGAAATTGCTGGCGAACATCGCGCGATCCGCGCCGAACATCGCGACGATCTGCTCGACGATCCAGCTGATTGTCGTCGACGCTCCACGGACGGTTGCGCAAGCCGATGCCGGAAATCTTGACGCGGACGTTCGGCTCCTCGGCGAGACGCGCCATCGCGGCGCGCCAGCCCGCGAGCCCTTCCGGACTGCGATCAGCCGGCAGGCCTGCGTGATTGAGGATGATCAACATACGCGGGAAAGTCGCGCGCCAACGTAATCGCTTCGTCCAGATTCCACCACGGCGTCTGCAAGTCGAAATGCAGGCCATGTCGTTCCAGGAGTCGCGAATCCACGCCGCCATGTGTCGTCGGACATCAGCGTCCGCGTACGACCGACCTCGTCGGGCGACATCGGCCCTTCCGGCTTGTGCCGGAGGCTTCGCACCAGCGGAAATGCCGCCTGCCCTGCGATGATCGTAGCCGCGTCGTCGCGGTTGAGCCATGCCTGTCCCACGATCGCGTTTGGCAGGCGATAGCGGGCGCTCAGTCCGGATGCGTAGCGCGTCTCGTCGAGCGGCGTATTCGGATCCCATTCGGTCTCGACATAAACGGTCTCGCAAACCGCGTGACCGGCGGCATCTTTGCGATAGTCGTCAGGCAGATAGGGTCGCTTGATTGCGGAATAGTCGCCGTAACGAAACGGGATCATGACGTCCGGGCGCAGCCAGGGATGATCGTTGGCGATCGGATCCCAGAAGTGGTGGTGGGCGTCCACGACTGGGCCGGTCCAGGTGTTCTCGTCGCTCACCAGCGTGCCTCCGCTTGTCGGAAATCACTCAGCAGCGAGCCACGAGATAAAGGGCAGCGCAGCTAGCGAAAAAGGAGAGCACCGTGAGACAAGCGCCGGTTGCTTGCAAGGTCGGCCCGGTGATGATCGGCACGGCGATGCCGCCCGCGTCGCCGGCGAACCCATGCGTTTGAATTGGAACCCCGCAAAGCGGCGGCCTCGCGGTCAGCGGGGCTTTTCCTTGCCCAGATGCGCGATAGCTCGCGGCCCTCCCTCAAAAACATCGAAAACAACATGCAAAGTAGCCGGCTGCGCGCGTGTTGAAAGCAAGCCTGAAAGCCCCCGCGGCGCTGATGTCCGCGGAGTTGTGCCATTTCGTTGACCCTCCAGAGAACAGAGGGCGCGGGGAAGCCGGGCGCCGAGTGCGCAGGGACCGGCGCAGCCATCGCCTGCGCTCGGTCTGTCACTCATGCGACACGTGGTCGTTGTCCATGAGGACAATAGTGACACGTGGAAATCTTTGCTCTCATGCCAAGGCACTGTGCCGGAGGACCCCCTCTGGGCATAGGACTAGCCTCCGATGAGGCTGCTTCGCTACCCAGCCCCCCAAAGCGAAGCAGTCCATCGGGGGCCATTTCAACGCGGCAGTCACGTGGTGGCTCAAAGGTGCTGCGAAATGAAAGCTTTCACTATCCAAGCGTCTAAAGCTGGCCAGACAGTCACAACGGTCCGGATCGGATCACTGGTCTGTGTTGAGAAAGCTAAGAGGCTCGTAGAAGAAGGTTGGCAGGTTCACATCACTGATGCCGCAGGGCATCAATATGGCCCGGATCAATTCGATCAGCTTCTTCCTTCCGAGGCTGCATTTCTGTCTCGGCGCGATTGCGGCCGTTCTTTTGGAAGTTGTTAGGCCGTCTCTCTCGGCTGTCGGATGTGCTGCCCAAGAAACCGAACCGCTCGACGACAGAGACGAACTCGGGGACGGAGCGGACCTCCATCTTTTCCATCACTTGCTGACAGTGGGCCTTGATCGTGCGCTCGGTGGTTCCGAGTTCATGCGCGATCTGCTTGTTCATCCGGCCTCGTATCACCAGCTCGAAGACCTGCCGCTCGCCCGATGAGAGGCTGCCTGCCTATTGATCTGCATCAATGCGCGCTTCGAGTATCGCGCTGGTGTCTATAGAGGCGGCCAATATCGTGGAGTAGCCCTATGGCACGGTATATCGACAAAATCATACAGCCCGGCGAAAGGGTGCTGTATTCGACCAACGAACACTGGATGTACTTCCTGCCAGCAATCGCGGCGTGGACCGTGGTGGTCGCATTTCTGGTACTGTGGCGCTTCTTTGCTGCCGACGCATTGGCGTTGGTTTGCTTGGCATTCGCGGCGGTCGCCGGGCTTGCGGCCTTGTACTGGACGGCGACGGCTTGGTTCCACCGCTGGACCACCGAGACCGACGTAACCAACATGCGGGTTGTCCACAAGACCGGTTTCATCAAGCGGGACACCTTTGAGATGAGCCTCGACAAAGTTGAGAGCGTCGATGTCAACCAGAGCATTCTTGGCCGCCTTATGGACTACGGTGACCTCACCATTCAGGGCGTCGGCGAGGGCACGCGAACCATTACCACCATTACTTCGCCGCTCGCGTTTCGCAACGCCATCACGACAAGACCGGTTGGCACGTAAAACATCACCTTGGTGTGACAGACCGGGCGCTTGCTCGGTGCTCTTCGATGGCGCTCCGGGCTGTCATGACGGAGCGTGGCACTGAGCCGACGGCTATCGGCTGATAGTGCGGCGGTGATGCTTATCGGTTTTTTATCGCCGCGCAGAACTGTTCCGTGACGGCCGTCGTTTCCTCAGTGACGTTCCAACCGTTCGCCTCGGCGTTTTCCCTGGCCGACTTTTGCTCGATCTGAAGCATCTTTTTGATTTGCGCGTACGGTTTCCAGTCGGCCTTGGACAGCTTGGCAGGGGGCGCACCGCAGACGTTGTGGGCAATCGCTTTCTGCACACCAGTGCTGACGTCGCTCATGTGGCTCTCGACCACGGCGGTGACGCGCGCCTTGGCGTATTGGCTGTTGGCTGCGATGAAGTCCTTGCAGAAGGTGACCCGTTCACCTCCGTCGCGGGCTTTGATGTAGGCCGTCTGCGCTTCGTAATGGAGGCGGTAGGCGAGTTTGTTGGCGTTCAGGTCGGATTTCACCGCCTGGAGCATGGCGCGGTGGTCACCGGAGGTGGCGTCATTGATCGTGATGTCACATACCTTGGCGAGGGAGACGACCGGAACGTAGGCCCGCACCTTGGCTTCCAAGGCATCGTCGGCGTGCGCAACTGGTGCGAACAGGCTGGCGCCGATTGCGAAAGCAGCGAGACAGCGTTTCATCGGAGACATGCTCCCGATCACCGAAACAGCAAGCGGTGGCCCCGGCGCACTCCGGCCTTCATGATGTTGCCCAAATGACAACGCTGGCGATTACAAGCAAGCTGACAATGATCGTCGCCAGCGCGGCCCTTTCGACTATGGAAAGCCGTGGGTCCATGCACGAGTGTTTTTCGGAACTCGACCGACGGCATTGATCTGGGTCAAGAGGCTCCGCACCTCGGCCCGGTCGGTCGCCGCGTCAGAAACCACCTCGCAACCTGCCATCTGGCATTGCCCGGCTCGAACGGACGGCTGGCGTCGGCGCGGATAGCGAGGTACGCCACGACGGCTTCTTGCCGAAATCGCGGCGGAAGTTCACGTAGCAGCGCCAGTGCCTGCAGATCGGGCCGCGCTTCCTGGATCGCCCGCCATGTAGCCCATTCAGGCGAAATCTGCCTGCGCCTCACTCCGCCACCTCCTGCGTCCCGGAGGCGCCGCCGCCGGGCGTGCCGCAGCGCGCGCCGCGATAGCTCGCGGCCCTTAACGTGGTGCAGTGGAGAGGATAACCTCAGGCGACCTTCTGCATCTGCAGCAAGGTCGCCACACAGCGGTCGCCCTGCCAGATCTCGATCGTCTGGTCGGAAAGCGCCTTGCGCGCCTCGGCCAGGGCTGCTGCATCATCCTTGAATGACACGATGCGCGGCGGCCCTGCTGTCCGGCCCTGGCGGTCCAATAGATAGAACTGGTAGTTGTCCATAACTCGCCCCCCGACGCGCCGGCAATGATCGCAGGTTCTCCTGCGATTGCGGCAATTTCCCATCGCAAATGAAGGCGAAATCAGGGATGAGCCAAATTTGTTGCTGACCCGATGGGGTCAGCATGGACGGCCTGCCGTCGCGTTCGAGCATGCTAGCTACTTCGCGCGTTCCGCCGCTTGCTTGACGCGCTCCGGATCGGCCTCGATCTTCACGCCGGCGCGCTCCTGCTCGAGCAGCATCACGACGCGGGAGTCGCGCCCTTCCCAGCCGCGGTTGCACGCCTCCCTCATCTCGGCGTAGGCGAGGTTGCAGATCCGCATGGGAACGCCGAGTTCGCGGCCCAGTTCGGTGGCGAGCTTGACGTCCTTGGTGGCGAGCTTGAGCGAAAAATTCGGCGGATCGTATTTGCCGGGCAGGAACTGCTCGAGCAGCCCGTCGAGCGTCAGGCGACGGCCGGTCACGCCCTGACGCACGGCTTCCCACAGCGTCACCGGGTCCATGCCGGCTTTCACGCCCATGGTGAAGGTCTCGGCCAGCGCGCAAGAGATCGCATAGCTCGACATGTTGTGCACGAGCTTGGCGACCGTCGCGCTGCCGATCGGTCCGATATAGGCCGCGCGATCGCCCATCGAATCGAGCACGGGCTTGTACTTGTCGAAGGCGGCCTTGTCGCCGCCGACCCAGATCGCCATCTTGCCCGACGCGGCGCCCGACGGCCCTCCGCTCACGGGCGCATCGAGCATGTGCGCGCCCTTGGCGGCAAAGGCCTCGTGCAGTTTTTTCACGACGCCTTGCGCGTTGGTCGACAGGTCAAAGTACGCCGCGCCCTTCTTGACGCCCTCGATCAGGCCGCCGGCCCCGAGCGCGACGCGCTCGACATCGGCGGGCTCCGGCAGCGAGGTGAAGATCACGTCGGACCTTTCGGCCAGCGCCCGCGGCGTATCCGCCCATTCGGCGCCGGCCTGCTCATGATGGCCCGCCGATTGCCGGTGCAGATCGTGCACCACGACCTTGTATCCGGCCTTGAGAATATTGGTGGCGATCCTGCCACCCATGGTGCCGAGCCCGATAAAGCCGACGACAACGTCCTTGGCCATCGTCATTCCCCCTTGTTGCCTTCGACCAGCACCGTGTAGGCGACTTGCGCCGCCGACATCGCGGCAGGCCAGCCCGCATAGAACGCCATGTGGGTGATGACTTCGGTGATCTCTTCCTGCGTGACGCCGTTCGTGATCGCGCGCGACAGATGCGACACCAGCTGCTCCGGCCGGTAGGTCGCGACCAGCGCCGCCACCGTGATCAGGCTGCGATCGCGCTTGGAGAGCGCCTTGCGCTCCCACAGGTCGCCGTAGATGACGTCGTTGGTGTAATCGACCAGTGCGGGCGTGAACGCCTTGATGCGGTCGCGTTTGGCGGATGGCGGCGCCTTGGCCATGCTTCTCTCCCCTGGTTGTTTTTCGTTGTCGTTGAAGCGAAGTCCGAAGTTTCACCTTTCTTTGAGCATGATCTTTCGGAAAACCGCTGCACACTTTTCCGGATCAGCTCTAACATCGCCGCAGAAACGTGTCGATCAGCGCAAATCGCCGGGCTGCCGCGCGCGGGAATTGGCGCGATGCAACACGTGGGAGCGCTCCCACCAAATGACGGTTCGGCACGCCTTGCGGATGACCGGGCCTGAGCTATGCTGGCGCGCAGACGTCGGACAGACGCGGACAAGCTTTGGGAGTGACTCAAGAAAAATAAAGACAAGCTCAGGGAGAAAACGGAAATGGCAATCACTCGTCGTCAAGCCACTCGTCGTCAAGTATTGGCATCCGCGGGTGCCGCAGCCCTTGCAAGCGCCTTGCCCAAGCCCGCGATCGCCGCCAAGGAGCCGATCCCGATCGGTTATCTGCCGGCGCTCACCGGTCCGTCATCGTCCACCGGGGTCGGCATCAACCGCGGCATTCAGCTGGCGGTGCAGGAGATCAACGCCGCCGGCGGCATCGACGGGCGACAGCTCGAACTGATCACCCGCGACACCCAGAGCGATCCGACCAAGGCCGTCAACGGCGCGGCCGAGCTGACCCATCAGAAGGTGAGCGTCGTGTTCGGTCCGGTCAATTCCGGCGAGTTGCTCGCGGTGGTGCCGCTGCTGGCGCGCGCCAACACGCCGCAGGTGCATCCCTGCTGGGTCGATACCCTGACCGACCCGAAGAAATATCCGATGTGCTTCCGCAACGCGCCGACCAACCAGCAGATCGGCGGCGCCGCCAACCGCTACGTGGTCGAGGTGCTGAAGAAGAAAAAGGTCGCGGTGATCAGCGACACCACCGGTTACGGCACCGCTTCGGTCAACGCCTATGTGCCGATGCTCAAGGGCATGGGCGCCGAAGTCGTCTATCAGGGCAACGTCGACGCCGCCAATCCGGACCTCAAGCCCGAACTGCTGCGCATGCAGTCGGCGGGCGCCGAAGCGATCATGCCCTGGAGCGTCAATGCCGGCTTCCTGTCGCGCATCATCAATACGCGCGGGCAGATGGGATGGGACGTGCCGATCGTCGGCCAGACCACGCTCGGCTCCGGCCAGACCAAGGCGCTGCTGGAAAAGCCGGAATACTGGGCCAAGGTCTATCCCAACAATTTCCGCCCGGTCTGCTACGCCGCCGGCGGCAAGCTTTCGGATCGCACCGGCGCTTTCGTCGATCGCTTGAAGAGCGCCAAGATCGACATGGGCGACACGCTGTTGTGGTGGATCGCGCTCGGCTATGACAGTCCGCGCATGATCGCGGAAGCGATGAAGAACGTCGGCACCGAGCCGGACAAGATCGTCGGCTATCTCAACAAGCTCAAGGAATTTCCCGGCGTCTACGGCGACATCGCCTTCACCGCCGACAAGCACGACGGCTATCCGGACAACCAGATCGTGATGGTCGAGGCCAATTCGCTCAAGGACGGCGCGTTCAACCTGGCTCCCGGCTACGGCGCCTAGATGGTCGCATCGATTGTCTCGACGGGACTGGCGATCGGCTGCATCTACGCACTGATCGCCATCACCTACAACGTGATGTTCTCCGCCTCGCGCGTGTTCAGCTTCACGGCCGGCACGCTCGGGATGCTCGGCGGCGTGCTGGGCTCGCTGTTCATCCTGCGGATGGGCATGCCGATGGTGGTCGGCTTTCTGCTGGCGCTGGCCGGCGGCGCGATGCATCGGCATCGTCACCGAGATCGTCGCGGTGCGTCCGGTGCTCAAGAGCCTGGACCAGCATCTCTACGTGCTCTCCACGCTGGCGCTGGCGCTGATGATCCAGCAGTACACCGCGATCGAATGGAGCACCGAGCCGCAGCCGTTTCCGCGGCTGTTCGACATCGAGCGCGGCGGCTTCGATCAGCAGTTCTGGCTGCCGATGCTGGCCTGCGCGGTGACGATCGTCGGTCTCGAACTGCTCTATCGCCGCACCCTGATCGGCCACGCCTTTCTGGCGATCGCCGAGGACAATTTTGCCGCGCGCGCGCTCGGCCTGCCGGAACGCCGCCTGCGCATGGCGAGCTTTGCGCTCGCCGGCGTGATCGGCGCGCTGGCGGGCTTTGCCGGCGGCCAGATGCTGCTCGCCTTCTTTGCCAATGCGCCGATGCTGACCTTCTACGGTTTCGTGCCCGTCGCGCTCGGCGGCATGGGCAACAATCGCGGCGCCGTCGTCGCCGGCCTCCTGCTCGGACTGTTTCAGCAGGCCGCCAACTTCCTGGTCGGCGGCATCTTTGCTTCGGTCGCGGTGTTCACGGTGTTCATCATCGTCCTGCTGGTGCGCCCCGAGGGCATCGCCGGCGCCAGCCTGCCGCGGCGCGTGTGATGGATACCCAGGCAACATCGTTGCGTCCCGCGCCGCACGGAAATGTTCCGCGCGGCAAGCTCGTACAGTGCGGCGCTGCCGTTCCTCGTGCTGTTCGTCATCGGCGTCGCGTTCCCGCTGTTCGGCGGCGGCTATTGGGGCGTGATCGCGACCCGCGCCTGCATCTATTGGGTGCTGGCGTCGGGCCTCAATCTGGTCGTCGGCTTCGGCGGCCAGATCGCGATCGGCTGGGTGGCGCTGCTGACGCTCGGCGCCTACACCACCAGCGTTCTCGCCGCCGGCAATGTCGGGCCGGCGTTGCCGCCCTATCTGGCGCTGGCGATCGCGGCCGTGGTCGGCGCCGTGTTCGGCCTGATCGTCGGCCTGCCGGCGCTGCGGCTGCGCACCTTCTATTTCGCCATCACGACGCTCGGCTTCGCCACCATCGTCACCCAGGTGGCGCTGGCCTGGCAGAGCGTCACCGGCGGCGGCGTCGGCGTTGCCGGGCCGGTCTTCCCCGAACCGTTCTCCTCGCAATGGGGGTTCTATTATTTCTGCTTCGGCCTCGCCGCGATCTGCACCTGGATGACGGCCAATATCGCGGCCAGCCGTTTTGGCCGCGCGCTGACCGCGGTCCGCGATGCCGAGGTCGCGGCCGAAGCCAGCGGCATCCTGAAATCCACCCTGCTGGGGCAGGTGTTCCTGTTCAGCGGCGCGGTCGCCGCGATTGCCGGCGGGCTGTTCGCGTCGCTGCAGTCCTACATCACGCCGGACGCGTTCACGATCGACCTGTCGGTGCTGTTCTTCATCGCCATCCTGATCGGCGGGCGCGGCTCCATTCTCGGACCGCTGCTCGGCACGATTCTGCTGACCGTGCTGCCGGAATTTGCCGCGCCGCTGGTCGCATGGTCGACATTCCTCTATGCGGTGTTGCTGCTCGTCATCGTGCTGGTGATCCCCGGCGGCATTGCCGAGATCCTCGATTTCAAGAACCGCCGCCCGCTCGAGAGCGACCGCGCGATCGTGCCGCGGCCCGACCTGCTGGCCCCGCTGCTGGGCACAGCACCCGATGCCGGCGCGCTGACGCTGGAGCAGGTGGCGCTGAATTTCGGCGGCGTGCGCGCCATCGACGGGCTCGACCTCGAGATCCGGCCCGGCGAGGTGCATGGACTGATCGGTCCCAACGGCAGCGGCAAGACCACGACGCTGAACGTGATCTCGGGCTACTACGCGCCGAAGCAGGGCGCGATCAGGCTGAACGGCGTCGCCATGCCGGTGGACGGGCTGCACCGGCGCGCGCATCTGCGGATTGCGCGGACGTTCCAGACCCCGCGCATCGTCGGCTCCGCCTCGGTGCTGGAGAACGTGATGATCGGCGGCACCATCGACGGCAAGGGCACGTTCGTCGAATCGCTGCTGTCGCTGCCGCGCCATCGGCGCGACGAAGCCATGTTGCGCGACACCGCCATGCTGGCGCTTTCGGTTGTCGGGCTGGAGCGGCTCGCTGCGGTGCGCGCCGACCGGCTGCAGCACAGCGAGTTGCGCTTCACCGAGATCGCGCGCGCGTTGATGCTGCGCCCGGCGTTCCTGCTGCTCGACGAGCCGGCGGCCGGACTCTCGGCCGAGGAGATCGCCCGCCTCGGCGCGCTCATCGAGGCGATCGCACAGGCCGGCACCGGCGTGCTGGTGGTCGAACATCATCCCGATCTGATCTTCGACATCTGCCATCGCGTCACCGTGCTCAATCTCGGCAAGATATTGGCGGCGGGAACGCCGGCCGAAATCCGTGCGCATCGGGAGGTGGTCAATGCCTATCTCGGCGCCTGATCCGTTGCTGGATATCGCCGGCCTCTCGACCGGTTACGGCAAGATCGGCGTGCTGCGCGGCGTCGACATGACGGTCGGCGCGGGCGAAGTGGTGGCGCTGCTCGGCCCCAACGGCGCCGGCAAGACCACGCTGCTGCGGGCGGTCTCGGGACTGCTGCCGTGGTCGGGAAGCGTGCGTTTCGACGGGCGCGATCTCGCAGGCCTCAGTCCGCGCGACACCGTCAAGTGCGGGCTTTCGCATGTCGTCGAGGGGCATCGGGTGTTCACGCAGCTTGGCGTGCTCGACAACCTCCTGCTGGCGGCCTACGACCTGCCGCGCGGCGAGCGCACCGCGCGGGCCGAGGAGGTGTTCGCGCTCTTTCCCGAGATCGCCGAGAAGCGCCACGAGCGCGCGGCCGCGCTCTCCGGCGGCCAGCAGCAGATTTTGGCGGTGGCGCAGGGCCTGGTCCGGCGGCCGCGGCTGCTGATGCTCGACGAGCCTTCGGCCGGCTTGTCGCCCGTCCTGGTGGATCGCGTGCTGGTGGTGGTGCAGCGGCTGCGCGAGGCCGGCACCGCGGTGTTGCTGGTCGAGCAGCTGATCGAGAAGGCGCTCGCGCTCGCCGATCGCGTCTATGCGCTGGCGCGCGGATCGGTCGTGCTGGAAGCGAACACCGGCGAAGCCGATCTGCCGCGCCGGCTGGAGCATGCCTACATGGCGACCGCCGGTCGCTAAAGCGCGATGAGATTGGGATGAATCGTCATCGCGCTTTAGGTTGTTTGTTTGAGCATGATCTTTTCGGAAAACCGCTTCACACTTTTCCGGATCATGCTCCAGAGGGAGAGTCATCTTGTCCACCGCAATCGAAATCGGCAACGTCAGGATCCACCGCATCGTCGAACAGGAAGGCCCGTTCTTCGAGGCGATGAATTTCTTTCCGAAGATGACAAGAGAGCTGCTCGACGAGAACCGGGGATGGCTGCAGCCAAAATTCCTCGATGCCGGCGACAGGCTGATGCTCTGCATCCAGAGCTACATCGTGCAGACGCCGCACCACACCATCATGATCGACAGCTGCGTCGGCAACCACAAGCCGCGGCCGACGCGGCCGTTCTGGAACATGATGAATTCCGATCGTTACGAGAAGAATCTCGCCGGCGCCGGATTTGGCGTTGATGACATCGATTTTGTCATGTGCACGCACCTGCACACCGACCATGTCGGGTGGAACACGCGGCTCGAGAACGGCCGCTGGGTGCCGACCTTCCCGAAGGCGCGCTACGTCTTCGCCGACCGCGAACTGGCCCACTGGACCAAGCGCCACCAGGACGACCCGGCGGCCTGTCCCTGGATTACCGATTCCGTGCTGCCGATCGTGGCCGCCAACCGCGTCGATATCGTCAAGAGCGCGCACACGTTCAACGAACTGGTGACGCTGCTCCCGACGCCCGGCCATAGCTTCGATCACTATTCGGTGCAGGTCGGCAAGCCCGGCGCCGACGCCGTCATTACCGGCGACATGATCCACTCGCCGCTGCAAGCGCGATATCCCGAACTCGGCATGATGGCGGACTACGACTCCGCGCAGGCCGGGCAATCGCGGCGGGAATTGTTCGGCCGCTTCTGCGATACGCCGACGCTGATTTGCACGGCGCACTTTCCCTCGCCGTCCACCGGTCGCGTGGTCCGCTGGCGCGATGCGTTCGACATCGTTGACGGGTAGCCCGACGCCGCGCCTCAGGAATTGTCGTTGCTCCGGGATGAAAATCTGGCAGGTCCTCGCGAGTATTGGCGCGACACGATCTGGGTCGTCGATATCGCGGATCAAGCGCCGCGCTTGATGCAAGCCTGAAAGCCCCGCGGCGCGGATGCGCCCGGAGTTTGGCGATTTCGTTGTCCCTCTGCGAACAGAGGGCGCGGGGAAGCCGGGCGCCGACTGCGCCCGCAGTTCCGTGTGCGGAAGTCCGGTAGAAAAGAGCACACGGATTAAACCACGAGTACAGCCAGGACAGCCCGGCTTTCCCCGCGCAATGGTTTACGGCTTATACGTGCTCTCCCCGGTGAGCGGCGTTTGTTGTCACCGTTGCCACGCCAGCACAGGCCGGCGCGGATAGACGCCACGGTCGCGGCGCCAGGACCACACGACTTCGCCGTCCGCAGGCCAGCGTCTCGCCCGGCGGCAAAACCGCCGGACGCCAGCCCACGTCCATCGCATCCCGCGCCCAACGTTTCGTGACGACGCGCAACGCCCCTCCTGAGGGGTACGGGACGGGAGTCATATACTTCCGATTTATCGAATAGTCAAGCGCCCATTTCGTTAAATACGAACTATTTTTAAGGGGGGATGCTTCTTAAGGTGCTCCGCCAGACGGTAGACGGCCGCGAGCGCAGCTAGCGCGGTCGCCTTATTGCAGGCTTCACCCGAACGCAAAGCTCTTCCGGGGTGAACTAGATTGCGCGCATCTTTGGCAAGCCCAACTTGTTGTTTTGTTCCGGAATCGATCACGCCATTTGATGAAGCAAGGCTGATTAGGTCAGCGAGATGGAACTCATCCAGCGAACGTTTGGGCGCATTTGTGAGCGACTTTTGTTTTAGAGCCCACAGAAGGAGGGCTTCCAGTGCCGCACCGGCGAAGACTGTGGCGCCCATCCATTCTCGGGCATTGAAATCGACCCATGCTGCTCGAATGCGATCCTCGATACCCAAGCGAACATCCGCATCTGCGATGAACGGCAGTTCAGGCTCTAACGGAGGCGGCTCGTCAAGGCATTGCTTCATAAGACGCCGAATGCGTTCTACCGCATCCTTCCCACCCACGCCTCGCGCTCGCTGGAATGTCGCCGACATTCCAGCGTGCAAGTGACGTCGCCAGCACTGCGCGGCAGCGCGAAAATTCGAGGTAGTCCGGCGCCGGAAAGATCAATCAGCTCGCTCGGAACCTCGTCGAGCAAGTTGAGTAGCGCGTGAACCTCGGCGCGATAATCATGTGAAATCGCGCTGCTATCGACCTCACTTCTGCCGGAGCCGAACATGCTATCGATTGCGTTTACGACTTCGCTCGGGAGAACTTTGGCATTCGCGATCCGGGATTGAAGGATGATCCCACCGCGCATCGGTGCGAAGAACAATGACAATCACAGCATGCAGGGATCACGCCCCATGCTATTGGTGTTATACAGGGATTCGCCTTTCTCGGTGCCGTGACGCCTGCAGAGGCTCTAGTTCTTTCGGATAGCACGTGCGCGACGATTTTACCAAACGAACCATCACCGAGATAGCAAAAGGGGTCGCGTACCGCTGCTCGAACCCCGAATGCCGTCGGCCGACTGTCGGAGCGAATGCAGCGCAGGATGGGACAATTATTATCGGCGTTGCGGCGCATATTTGCGCGGCATCGCCCGGTGGCCCTCGCTACAACGCTGCGCAAACGCCGGAGGCGCGGCGCAGCAAAGAAAACGGACTGTGGCTTTGCCAAAATTGCGGGAGGCTAGTCGATGCCGACCCAAACAAGTTTACGGTCGAGCAATTAGCTGGATGGAAGCGTGATGCGCAAACGCGTGCGTTTCGCGAGCTTGTCGCGCCTGGTACCGCGCTCGCGGAAGAGTCTGCGCGCGTCGAAGCGACGATTGCGGCTGATGATCGACCCGTTGATGCTGAATTCGATACCGTGTTCGAGAAGGTTCGCGCTGCTGCAGCCACTGATCTTGCTACGTATAAGCGCGGACCAATGTGGTCTAGCGATGCAGTCGAGCTCACTCTAAGGATAGATGGCGACAACGATGCACCATCCTTCAGCATCAGCAAATTGCCACTGGCTATCGAGGTCGCGCCCGAAGTGACAATCGTGGCGCCGCCAGGAACCGGCAAGACGACGACGCTCCTGCAATTGGCGGGGCATGCGCTCAATGCACATTCGATCGTTCCTTTGTATTTCAGACTGGGCGATTGGTCTGCGGGATCAAGCAGGCCTGCTCGCGAGTTTGCATCAACGTGCGGCTTTCAAGACGATTAGCGCAGACAATATTGGCGCGCTCGCTGAGCGCGGACGGCTATTGCTCTTGCTCGATGGCTGGAACGAACTAGCTCCTGACGCCCACAAGCGTTTGCGTGTCGAGATCGGGCAAATCCGTCGCGATTGGCCCGACGTTCGCATCGTTGCCACAACACGACGGCAAGCGCTTGACGTGCCTATCTCAGGACCGCGCGTCGATATTGAACCACTCTCAGAAGATCAGCAGATTGCGATCGCGGAGCGCTCTACTCCGTCGCGTCCATGATCCGCTTGCCGATCAGGTCGCGCAGCGTCTCTGACGTGCCGCCGCCGAGCGTGCCGTAGCGCGCGCCGCGATAGAGGCGCGAGACCGGATATTCGTCGGTGAAGCCGAAGCCGCCGTGCAACTGGATCGCCTCTGACGTGACGCGGTTCGACATCTCGTTGCAGGTGATCTTGGCCACCGCCGCCATCAGCGGATCGGGAAACGGATTGGCCGTGATGCAGGCGCGGTAGAGGATGCTGCGGGCCGTCTCGATCTCGCGGTACATCTCGGCGAGCTTCCACCGCGCGCCCTGATAGTCGCCGATCGGCTTGCCGAACACCGTGCGGTCCCTGACATAGTTGCGGGCTTCCTCGAAGGCGCCTTCGGCGAGCCCAAGCGAGATGCTCGGGTTGAGGCAGCGCTGCGTGTTGAAGGCGTTCAAGAGCTTGCGAAAACCGTCGTCGCGAATGACGAGGTTCTCCAGCGGCAATTCGCAACCGTTGAACTGGATCTCGTGCAGGTTCTCGCCGCCCATGGTGTGGTAGGTCCCGGTCACCTCGAAACCCGGCGTGTCCGGCTCCAGCAGAACGCAGCCGATGCCCTCGCGGCCGGGCTTGGAGTCAATCCGCGTGAAGATGACGAACATGCCGGCTTCCCTGGCCCGGCTGATCAGCGTCTTGGTGCCGTTGAGAATGACGCGGTCGCCTTTGATGACGGCGTTGGTCCGGTAGTTCGCGACGTCGGTGCCGGCGTGCGGCTCGGTCATGCAGACGGCCAGCATGCACTCGCCGGAGATGACCTTTGGAAGAATTCTGGCGCGGATGGATTCCGGCGCGTATTTCGCGATGACGCGGGTCTGCACGCCGGCCTCGCCGAGGGTCGCCATCGCGGTCACGTAACAGGTTTTCGCGATCTCCTCGAGCACCAGCGCGGTGTCGAATACCGGGAGACCAAGTGCCGCCATATTCCTCGGGCACCGACATGCCGAGCACGCCGATCGCGGCGAGCTTCTTCATGTTGTCCCAGGGGAAGGTGCCGTCCATGTATTTCGGCGCGTTGGCCTTGAACTCGCCTTGCGCCAATTCTCGCACCGCGGCGACCATTCGCCGTTGTTGTTCCGTGAGCTGGAAGTCCATGCTTGTCCTTGACGTGAAAACGGTGTGGCGGGCGGGACAATTATAGGTCATTTTCGCGTGCACGCCCGGGATAACAAGTAGGGCAATCGCACAGGTGTTCACGAGGCTTGTCGGCTGGCTCGCTTCGCCTCTCCCGCTTGCGGGGGAGGCCGCGCGCGCGAAGAGCGCGGCGGGTGGGGGCTCTCTCCACGCTGGCAGTCCCGATGCGGAAGCACCCTCACCCCAACCCTCTCCCGCAAGCGGGAGAGGGAGCGCAGTGCCGGTGCTGCCGCACTTTCTTGCTGCCGCGCTTGTCCTCGCGAGTCCCGCGGCGCGCGCGCAGACCTATCCGTCCCGGCAAATCACCCTGATCATTCCGTTCACGCCCGGCGGCTCGAACGATCTGGTCGGCCGCGCCATCGGCAAGAAGCTTTCGGAGGTGTGGGGGCAGCCGGTCGTGGTGGAAAACCGCGGCGGCGGCGGCACCCTGATCGGCGCCGGCGCGGTGGCCAAGGCGGCGCCGGATGGCTACACGCTGCTGCTGGTGTCGCCGACCTTCACCATCAACCCGGCGGTCAGGAAGACCATGCCGTTCGATCACGGTGAAGGATTTCACGCCGATCGCCTTCCTTGGCCGCGCGCCGCTGCTGGTCACGACAGCGAACAAGCTGCCGGTCGCATCCGCCGCGGAGCTGTTCGCGCTCGGCCAAAAGCAAGCCCGGCCAGATCACCTACGCCTCGGCGGGTCTCGGCAGCATCAACCAGATTTCGACCGAGCTGATCGCGCTGGCGGCGGGCGTGAAGCTCTCGCACGTTCCCTACAAGGGCGGCGCGCCGGCGCTCAACGATCTCGTCGGCGGCCATGTCGACATGTTCGTATCGAGCATTCCGCAGGCGCTGCAACTGGTCCGCAGCAACCAGATCAAGACCCTTGCGGTGACGAGCAGCAAGCGATCGGCGCTGTTGCCCGACGTGCCGACGCTCGCGGAGGCGGGCACACCGGGCGCCGATGCGGAGACGTGGTGGGGCATCGTCGGCCCGGCCGGGACGCCCGCGGATGATCGTCAATGCGCTCAACGCGGAGATCAACAAGATGCTCGACCTCGCCCGAACTCGGCACCTTTCTTCGCCAATGAGGGCGCCGAAGCCGAACCGATGACGCCGCGACAGTTCGGCGACATGATGCGCCGGGAGACCGCGCGCTGGACCAAGGTCGCGCACGAGGCGAATGTTTCGATCGATTAGAGCGAAGGAAATAGCCATGGCATTGCGAGAGCGAATGGCAACCGGAATCGGTTTCGCGCTCGGCGGTGCGCTGTTTTTCCTGCTTGGTGCGGCAGCCTCCGCCCAGGACGCAGGCAACTATCCCAACAGACCGGTCATGATGATCGTGCCGTTCGCGCCCGGCGGCGCTTCCGATTTCGTCGCCCGCATCATTCAGCACGGCGTCAGCGACATCCTCGGCCAGCAGATCGTGGTCGACAATCGGCCGGGCGCGGCGGGTATGATCGGGACAGAGTCCGCAGCCCGCTCGGCGCCGGACGGCTACACGACCTTTCTCGGCAATATCGGCACCATCTCGATCAACCCCGGCGTCTACGCTTCCAACATGCGCATCAAGCCCGACAAGGATCTCGCGCCGGTCACGATTTGCGCCGACACGCCAAGCATCCTGATCACCCGGCTGGATTTCCCGGTCAACACCGTCAGCGAACTGATCGCCTATGTGAAGGCGAACCAGGGCAAGGTCAGCTTTGCCACACCCGGCAGCAGTACCCTCAATCGGCTGGAAATGGAGATTTTCAAGAAGGACGCGGGGCTCGACATGGTGCATGTGCCCTACAAGGGCGGCGCCGGACCGGCGGTGCAGGACATCGTCGGCGGCCACGTCGATCTCATGTTCACGACGCTGTCGTCGGCGATGGGGTTCGTGAAGGACAACAAGGTCAAGGCGCTTGCCGTCACCACGCGGGAGCGAATGACCGATCTGCCGGATATACCGACCATGTACGAGCTCGGATGGAAGAATCTCGTGACGTCATCCTGGCAGGGCGTGCTGGTGCCATCAGGTACGCCGCGGCCGGTCGTCGACAGGCTGCACGCCGCGATCGCCAAGGTGCTTGCCGATCCCGAGATTCGGGCACGCATGCGCAAGGGTGGCGCGATCGCCGTCAGCAGCAAGTCGCCGGAGGACTTCAAGACCTACATCGACGGCGAAACCGCGAAGTGGGGCAAGGTGATCGAAGAGAGCGGCGTGCGCGCGGAGTGATGCGAACGCCAATTGAACATGCACCACATCGCCGACGCTCTCCGGGCAAGCACTATATGACGCCGCCGCGCCTCAGCGCCGCGGCAATTCGGCGACATGATGCGCCGGGAGACGGAGCGCTGGACCAAGGTCGCGCAGGAGGCGAATGTTTCGATCGATTAGAGCGGGTGAAGTCAGGCTTGATTGTTGCCACGACGGCAGTGCGCCCCCTCTCCCGCTTGCGGGGGAGGGCTGGGGTGGGGGTGGTGCCGCGAAAACACTGCCTGTGTGGAGAAAGCCCCCACCCGGCGCTTCGCGCCGACCTCCCCCGCAAGCGGGAGAGGTGAGCGAGCCCGCGGCTAGTTCCGACAATAACTCATTGAAATAGCTAGGCTCTGCTCTACCTTCACATCGGAAAGACACAGTCCCGTGCTTCCCCCATCTTTTCCTTTGCCCCTTCCTCGGCTACCTTGGGAACCGGGCGGCAAGAGCGGGCCTGAGGCTATTCATGCGTGACGTCATCCTGAAAGTGAGGCCGTGGTCGCCGTCGGCGTTCTTCGCGGCACTGATCGCGATCGTGCTCGCGGCCACCATCCAGGAAATGTTCGCCTTGTTCGGCGCCAAATTCTATTTCGCGGCGTTCTTCCCGGCGATCCTCGTCGCCAGCCTGCTGGCCGGGGCGCCGTCCGGCATCTTCGCCACCGTGCTGACGATCCCGATCGTGTGGTGGGCGTTCATGCCGCCGCATTTCGAATTCCAGCCGCTCAGCTCCGACGATTATCACAGCTTCGCCATGTTCGCGCTCGGCAGCGCGCTCGTCATCTCCTTTGCCAATCTGTTTCGCGAAGCCCTCGTGCTGTTCCGGAAGTGACGATGTCGCCGCAGAAGATCATGGTCTGGATCATGACCGGCATCGGCGGCGCCGTCGGGCTGTTCGCGCCGGTCGGGGTGGTGAAATGGCTGCTGCAGACCGAGCCTGAAGACGCGGGGATACTGACGTTCTTCTTCATTCCGGTGTGGTGCCTGCTCGTGATCATCGGGCTGCTGGCCGGACGGCGGCTCGGCATTGCGCTGGCGGGGCTTCGGCGCGCGGTGCAGCGGTAAGCCCTCAGCCGTAGGATGGGTAGAGCGCAGCGAAACCCATCCTCTAGCAGTCGGCACGAAAAGTGATGGGTTTCGCTTCGCTCTACCCATCCTACGACTTCATTCCGGTCTCTCGCCTCAACCCGCCAAACCCATATCCCGCAAGCGGCCTGCGAACCAGTCGGACAGCTCGCGGTCGATGATGCCGCCGAGATAAACGTCGGACGACTTCACCTTGCCCTTGGCCAGCACCAGCAGCACGCCGATGCGGTAGGCGAACCACAGATGCGGGTCGGTCAATCCGCGCAGCTTGTGATGATCGTGCTCGATCGGCTGGTGGTTGGTGCCTTTGCGCACCTCCACCGCCAGCAGGTTTTCCGGAATGGCGCGGCGGTGCACGACGATGTCGGGAAAGATCGATTTGCCGAGTTCGTCGTCGGTCGAGACGATGGTGCCGTGCGGCAGCTTGAGCAGCCGCTCGCCGAGGCGGTTATAGTCGCAATCGACTTCCCAGCCGTCGAACTGCCGTTCCAGGTGCACCGCCATGCGGTGCGTCAGCGTGCGCTCGCCGAGATCCTTGTCGAACAGCACGGCTTCAGTGGCGTAGAATGTTTCGACCGCCTTGATGACCTTCTCCAGCTCCGCCCGCATCCATTCCCCCAATGGCGCGGGCGAAACAGCCCGCGCTACATCTGCACTTCGATCAGCCGCGGGCCGGGCTCGGCGATGGCTTCTTCCAGCGCCTTGTTGAACTCGTCCGCCGTCGTCACCGCGCGTCCGGGCACGCCCATGCCCTTGGCGAGCGCGACGAAATCCAAGGTCGGCCGGTCGATCTTCAGCATGTCCAGCGCACGCTGCCCGGGCTCGCCGGCGCCGACCCCGTCGAACTCGCCGCGCAGGATCTGATAGATGCGATTTGCGAACACAATCGTGACGACGTTGAGGCCTTCGCGCGCCTGCGTCCACAAAGCCTGGATCGTGTACATCGAGGAACCGTCGCCGACCATGCAGATCACCTTGCGGTCGGGACATGCAACCGCCGCGCCAGTCGCCACCGGCGGCGAGAAGCCGATCGAGCCGCCCATGTTCTGCAGCCAGTCATGGGGCTTGGCCGCCGCGGTCGGCGGGAAGAACTGCCGGCCGGTGGTGACGGATTTGTCGACCACGATGGCGTTTTCCGGGATCGCCATCGCGATCGCCTGCGCGATGTTGGCGTGGTTCAACGCTCCGCTGGGCTTTGCGATGTCCATCGGCTTCTGCGGCACGACGTCGGCAGGCTTGGCGCCGAGCGCGCCGGCCAGCGCTTCCAGCGCCGCCACGGAATTTTCGCCGATATTGGTGACGCGGGTGACCTCGCAGCCCTCGGGCTTGAGCATGCTCGGCTTGTTCGGATAGGCGAAGAAGGCGACGGGATCGTTGGCCTCGACCAGCACGATGTTCTTGAAGTCTTTCAGGATCGGCAGCGCCTGCTCGATCACGTAAGGAATGCGGTCGATGGCGTAGCGGCCGCGGCCGCGCGCCATGCGCGGATTATAGGTCTGGCCCATCACCTTGCAGCCGGTCTTGCCGGCGATCTGCTGCGCCAGCGCCAGGCCCTTCTCAGTGAGCGCGCTGCCGGTGAGCAGCAGCAGGTTCTGCGAGCCGCCCTGGCGCAGGATCTTTGCGGCCGCCTCGACCGCTTGTGAGGAATAGTTGGCGCGCTGGCTCTGGCCATTGACGTGGGCGATGCCGTCGGCCTCGTTCCAGGCGGTGTCGGCGGGCAGGATCAGGGTGGCGATCTGCGGCGGCGAGCTTTTGGCGGCGGCAATGGCGGCGGCGCCGTCGGCGGCGACGGATTTGGCGTCCGGCGAGGTGCGCACCCAGGCCGACATCGGCCGCGCCAGGCCCTCGATATCTGATGTCAGCGGCGCGTTGTAGCCGATGTGGTAGGTGGCGTGCTGGCCGACGATGTTGACGATGCCGGAATTGGCCTTCTTGGCGTTGTGCAAATTGGCAAGGCCGTTGGCCAGCCCCGGGCCGAGATGGAGCAGCGTCGAGGCCGGGGTCTCCTTCATGCGGAAATAGCCGTCGGCAGCGCCGGTCACCACGCCCTCGAACAGGCCGAGCACGCAGCGCATGCCCTCGACCCGATCCAGCGCCGCGACGAAATGCATTTCCGAGGTGCCGGGGTTGCTGAAGCAGACGTCCACGCCGCCTGCGACCAATGTCCGCACCAGACTTTCCGCACCATTCATCGTTCCGCCCCTGTCGCTTTCGTTTTGTCGGGTTCCGTTCAGATCAACCATTGTTCAGCCGTTTCGTCAAAGGTTTAGCCGGGCATTACTGCTATGGCGTCCGGCATGTCGCGGTTTCTTAACCGGGCTCAACGAAAATGCCGTATTCACAGGCTCGTTGCTTGCACCGGCGTTCCCGATATGGCCTGTCTCAACGGCAATGCAGGTTTTTCGCGAGGAAGAATAATGACCCGGGCTCTCGGCTTTTGGTGTGCGGCGGCGATGACCTTGCTGGCGGCAGGCCAGGCACAGGCGCAATTCTTTGACCTGCGCGACATCATGGGCGGCGGGCCGAATTTCCGCGGCGGTGGCCGTAGCGGCAGCCCGATTCCGCGCGGCCCGGCGATGATCGCGGGCTATGCGCCCGGCACCATCGTCATCCACACCGGCGAGCGCCGGCTTTATCTGGTGCAGGGCGGCGGCCAGGCCATCAGCTATGGCATCGGCGTCGGCCGTGACGGTTTCCGTTGGAGCGGAACCCACCGCATTACCGCCAAGAAGGAATGGCCGGGCTGGACGCCGCCGCGTGAGATGCTGCGCCGCCGCCCCGATTTGCCGCGCCACATGCCCGGAGGCATCGAAAATCCGCTCGGCGCGCGCGCGATGTATCTGGGCTCGACGCTCTACCGCATCCACGGCTCCAACGAGCCGGAAACGATCGGCCAGGCGGTGTCGTCGGGCTGCTTCCGCATGACCAATGAGGACGTCGCCGATCTCTATAACCGTGTCTCCGTCGGCACGGTGGTGGTGGTGAGGAATTAGTCTTCTTGTTTGGGCATGATCTTTGTCCGAAAACCGGTACCCACTTTTCGGGATCAGCCGGAACCTGTTGGCGTCGTCGCGCGCGGACCTTGCGCGCGCCCTCTTCCTGGTTCAGCGTCGTGACAATGAACAGACCTCGCCGAAGCGGGTATCTTCTCCTGATCGCAGCCGCACTGACGATCGGCATCGCCCTGCCCGCGCCCGCCGCGGCTGAGCTCGCCGCAATCGCCTCGCGCCAGCGCGCCGAGCAGAAGAATTTTTCCGACAGCGAGATCATCGACGGTTTTCTGAAGACGGCGTTCGGCGCGGAGTACCACCTCGCCGGCCGCGTCGACCGCATCCGCAAATACGAGGTGCCGGTGCGCGTGTTCGCCGACGGCCGCACCGACCGCAAGGCGCAGATCGCCAAGATCGTCGCCGACATCGCTTCGCGCGTCAAACATCTCGACATCGCCATGGTCGAGAACAACGAGGGCGCCAACGTGCTCGTCAAGATGGTGCGCGACCGCGACCTGTTCCGCACCATCTCGACCTTCTACGGCGGCGAGCGCGCCAAGGAGATCAAGACCTGCGCTCGATCCGCAATGCCTGTCCGGCTTCCGCAAGAACGAAAAGTTCGAGATCGAGCATTCCGACGTGATCCTCACCGTCGACGTCAGCGACTTCGTCTTCCTCGACTGCGCCTATGAGGAGCTGCTGCAGTCGCTCGGCCCGATCAACGACACCGCGACCGTGCCGTGGACGATGTTCAACGACAACGTCTCGATGGGCTATTTCGACGTCTACGACCAGTACCTGCTCAATCTGCTCTACGACCCCCGCATCAAGGCCGGCATGACCGTGCAGGAAGCGAAGGCCGTGCTGCCGGAAGTGCTCGCGGATGTGCGGATGTGGGTCAAGCAGGTGAATAAACTGACGGAGTGAGGCGGGAGCGGCGGCGGCGCAAGAGGCGCGCCCCCGGACCATCCCCGACGCGAAGAGTCGTCGCCGCCTGACAGGCTACACTTTCCCGGAACCGCAAATTCCTTTCAGCGCGCGCCATTCCGCGTCGGTCAGCAAGGGCGCGCCCTTGGGCGTCTGGTCTTCCTTGCTCATCCGCGCCAGCCGGTCTTCGGTCAGGGGATGGCTCGAGATGATGGTCAGGCCCTTGCCGCCTTCCTTGCCGGTGACGCGCAGCATCAATTCGCCCATCGCCTTCGGCGGCCGGCCGAGTTTCTGCATCACTTCGATCGAGAAGGTATCGGCGGCGGTCTCGGCCTCGCGCGAATTAGCCGAGGTGATCAGCGTGCGCGAGGTGAAGATCACCGCGCTCGAGCCGGTGATGTCGCCGAACAGCAGGCCGATCAGGAACGAGGTGCCGCCGTTGTAGATCATGCCGCGCATGTTGTCGCGATGCTTGAGATGGCCGAACTCGTGGGCGATCACGCCGGCGATCTCGTCGGGGCTGTTGGCCTTGGCGAGCAGGGAGTTCGAACACGAACACCTTGCCGCCCGGCAAAGCAAAAGCATTGGGCACCGGGCTCGCCAGCACCGCCGTCTGCACCGAGAAATCGAGCCCGGCGGCGTCGCGCAGCGTCGTGACCAGCTTGGTGAAGGCCGCCTGGCCTGCGGGACTGCTGCACACCTTGTCGCCGAAGATCAGCTTGACCTGCTGCTCGGCGACGTCGCCGATCCGCCGCTCGAAGGACGCCGGCACCAGCGGCGCCAGGCGGTCGGCGGCAAGCGGCATGCCGTAGAGCACCATCAGCACGACCGATGCGACGGCGGCGAGCGACCAGCCGACGATTTTGGCCACGCCGCGGCGGCCGAGATGGTGTTCGTCGAGATTGACGGCGCGGGACGTCAGCTCGGCGGCGAGCGCGGGGTCGCGGATTTCCAGCCGCGCCAGCGGCGGCGCGCTCTGGCAGGCGACGCGCAGCGTGCCCGGCGCACTGTCGGCGCGGCGAATATCGGCAAGCGGCCACCTTGCCTTGATCTCGCCGTCGACGGCGATGTCGAGCGTGCCAGCATTCGGCGTATCAGCGAAGGCCAGCGTCGCGACATGGCGCCGGCTCGACGTGCCGTCGAAATACACCACTGCATCGGCGCCGGTCATGGCTCAGAACCCCGCAACATCGAGGCCGTCGGCGATGCCCTCGCCGACCGCGGTGGCAAGCTCGCCCCTGGCGGCGACGTCGGCGGCGGCCGCAATGTTGGTGACCACGGTGGTCGCCAGCACCCGCGCCCAGACGTCGCGCGACAGATAAAGGCGGGCCGCGACGCTCAGCGAGAGCGCCAGCGCGAGGTAGCCGACAACGATCACGACCAGCAGCGGGATGGCCTTCATGATGCCGCCCGGCGCCGCCAGCTCCGCGCCGGTGATGCCGCCGGCGGTGATCGTCAGCGCCACGGCGCCGCCGACGACGATCAGGAAAGCGATGAACAGCAGGGCGTACCAGCCGACCACCTTCCAATACAGGTCGAGCAGCGCGTCGGACTCCAGCTTCGATTCCACGCTGACGCCGCCGATGCGGAGGCCCGATATCCACCAGCGCCATTCCTCGGCCTTGAAGTAGGCATAGACGAACGGCCACGCGACGCCAAAGACCAGCGCGGCCGGGACGGCCAGCCACATCCACCAGATGCGCTTGAACAGCTGCCGGCCCGTGCCGACGAAATCGCCCTGCAGATCGCCGTACCAGGAATGCTGCATCTTGTAGCGCTCGAGCGCGGCAGCGCGCCAGGGCAGCGCGAAGCCGAGCGTGACGATGCCGAACAGCAGCCAGATCGACGGCCCACAACGCGTAGATCCAGCCCGAGCCGCTCATCCAGAACCGCACGCCGCGCCAGACCGTGCGGGTCAGCCGGTAGCGCCGCGCGCGATAGATCGCGAATTGCCCGAACACGTAGAAGGCGGCCACCAGGGGAATGCTGGCCGCCGCCTGCAGATGCTCGGCCTCGACGCTGATCAGGAAGTAGGCGAGATAGATCGGCACCAGGATCGCGAGCGCGATCAGGAAGCCGATCAGGAGCTCGCGGCCGCGCCCGGTGTATTCGGCGGCATCGCCGTCGATCACCGTGTTCGACCAGAGGTGACGGCGGATGTCGGTGACGAGCCAGAACCGGTAGAAGCCGAGCGTGACCAGCTCCAGCCCCGCGCCGCGCGCGACCAGCTGGAAGAAGGACTTGCGGTCGCCCGTGAAGTCGAGCTGCGCAGGCAGCGGCGGCGGGACCGGCACCGGCGGCGGCATCGGCGGGGGATAATACCCGATCGGGGGCGGGGCGAACTGGTCCACGGATCAACTCCAGGCGGCAAGGCGGGCAGAATACAGCACGGATTAGTCGCCGAAAGTGTGATGGAGGTTTCAGCGGTTAATGAAAGTTGTGCGCCGCTCGGCAAACCCATCCCGGGCGGGTGGTCCGGGATGGGCCGCGATTGTCCGTCAGAACGCCACCTGGGTTCGCATGGCGACCGCGTTGAACTTCGAGCCGGCGTCGGTGAAGTTGGTGGGGGTCAACTGCCTGGCGACGTCGCCGTGCAAATAGTCGAGCATGAAGCGGACGTTGCGATTGACGTACCAGTTCAGCGCGACGGTGTAGACCAGCTGCCGGCCGCCGGCGACGCCGTTGGCGATGCCGATCTGGTCGTTGAGGTCCATCATGCTGACGCGGCCGGCGATTTCCCAGGCGCCCCAGCCGCTGCCGTCGAGCGAGAACGGATGCGCCGGCACGAGGTAACCGTACGAGGCCGAGGCCGGATTGTATTTGCGGGTCTCGCCGGTCAGCGCGAAGGCCGCCTGGGCGTAGCCACCTTCGAACTTGACGCTCGACAGCGGCACCGGGTTGTTGCGGCGATCGACGTTGAACCAGAAATACTCGCCCTGCAGGTAGAGCGGCCCCCACGTCGCCGCCGCCTCGACGCTGTAGACCTGCGCGCCGGAAACGCCGGCCAACGCGCCGGTCGAGATCAGCGTGGTCGGATCGAGCCGCAGTTCGGGACGATCGCTCAAGCGTCAGGGTTTGCGCGCCGGTCACCGTGTTGCGCGGCGCGCGGATCAGCCATTGCGCATCGCCGCCGATATGGATGGAGTAGTCGTTACCGCTGACGATTTGCGCCGCGGCACGAGCCACCGCGCCGACCTGTTCCGTCATGCCGTTGGGCGTGACGCTCGAATACGAATGCACGGCACCCGTCGTCGGCCCCGTCACGTAGCCGCCGAGCCAGAGCGTGTCGGTGTACCAGCGTGCACCGACAGCCGAGCGGAAGTCGCCGGCCGCAATATTCTGCGCGATGACACCGGATGACGCGCGTTCCATGAACACCATGTCATTCGAGCTCGTGGCTTCATCCATTGTGTAGGGTACGTCCATAATGCCGCCTTCGATCGCGAGCTTGCCGCCGAACGGCTTGAAGCCGGTGTAGCTGAGATAGGCGTTCTCGATGCCGGAGGTGCCGCCGCCCGGCAGGAAGCCGACGGGTGTACCAGGGGCGGGGCCAACAGCCCCGGTGCCGCCAAAGCCGTCCGACGAGCCGCCGAAGTCGTAGATCAGCGCGTAATTCCAGTCGTCGAAGAATTTGCCGAGCACGCCGATGCGCGCGCGCCGCACGTTGACGCCGTTGTCGAGCTTCTGCGGATTGGTGAAGGGAGAGTTCGGGTGATAGTCGTAGCCGCCGCCGTCGAAATGAATGCGGCTGGTGATCGACACGCAGTTCTTCTCATCCGCGGTGCAGATGGTCGGCCGGTTGTTCGTCATGTGCACGACGGCGTCGGGCGGCGCGACCGGCGCCTTGATGGGGATCGCCGCATTCGCGTTGGCGACATTGATCGCCTTCGCGCTGTCTGCTCTTGCCCGGGCCGTGTCGGCCTTGACGTTGTCGGCTTTGGCCTTGGCGTCATCGGCTTTCGCTTTCGCGTCGGCCGCAGCCTCGGTATTGGCTGTCGTCTGCTTTTGCAGCCTGTCGAGTTTTTCCTCCATCAGCCGCAATTGCTTTTTCAGCAGCGCTATTTCTGCCGCACTGTCTGCCGTCTCGGCGCAGGCCTGCGAGGCCATCAGCGCCCCGATCATCCCGATCGCTGCTGCGGTATGTTTTGCTTTGTACATGAGACACCCCTTCTGCTTGCAGCTCGCACAGACGGGGCATTGTTCGACTGCCCCTCGCCGGGCGTAGCCGAACTGAAATGTAGTCTCGCCGCGCCACGCGCGCGCGACGCTTTTTCATGGCGCGAAAGGAATATCTCGGCTGTGGCAACCGGGCCACATGACGAGTGTCATTCAACCAGCGTTGGGGAACCGCCGAGGCAATCGTTTTGCGCAAGGCGGGGCCGCGCACCGCGCATATGAGTGATCGGAAGCGCCAGCTTACGCCGTCTTGTCGAACAGCTCGCGGCCGATCAGCATGCGGCGGATTTCGGAGGTGCCGGCACCGATCTCATAGAGCTTGGCATCACGCAGCAGGCGGCCGGTGGGATAGTCGTTGATGTAGCCGTTGCCGCCCAAGAGCTGGATCGCGTCCAGCGCGCATTGCGTGGCCTTTTCCGCGGCATAAAGGATGGCGCCGGCGGCGTCCTCGCGGGTGGTCTCGCCGCGGTCGCAGGCCTTCGCCACCGCATAGACGTAGGCGCGCGAGGCGTTCATGGTCGTGTACATATCGGCGAGCTTGCCCTGCACCAGCTGAAAGGCGCCGATCGGCTGGCCGAACTGTTTTCGTTCGTGCACGTAAGGCAGCACCACGTCCATGCAGGCCTGCATGATGCCGATCGGACCAGCCGCCAGCACCGCGCGCTCATAGTCGAGGCCGCTCATCAGCACGTTGACGCCCTTGCCGACCTCGCTGAGCACGTTCTCCGCGGGCACCTCGCAATCCTGAAACACCAGCTCGCAGGTGTCGGAGCCGCGCATGCCGAGCTTGTCGAGCTTCTGCGCGGTGGAAAATCCCTTCATGCCCTTTTCGATGATGAAGGCGGTGATGCCGCGCGAGCCCGCATTGGGATCGGTCTTGGCATAGACCACCAGCGTGTCGGCGACCGGGCCGTTGGTGATCCACATCTTGTTGCCGTTGAGCACGAAGCGGTCGCCCTTCTTGTCGGCGCGGGTCTTCATCGAGACCACGTCGCTTCCGGCGCCGGGCTCGGACATCGCCAAAGAACCCACATGCTCGCCGGAAATCAGTTTCGGCAGATATTTGCGCTTCTGCGCGTCGTTGCCGTTGCGGCGGATCTGGTTGACGCAGAGGTTGGAATGCGCGCCGTAGGACAAGCCGACGGCGGCGGATGCGCGCGACATTTCCTCGACCGCCAGCACATGCTCGAGATAGCCTAAGCCCGCGCCGCCATACTCCTCCTCCACTGTGATGCCGTGCAGGCCGAGCGCGCCGATCTTCGGCCAAAGATCGCGCGGAAACTGGTTGCTCTTGTCGATCTCGGCGGCGCGCGGGGCGATCTCGTTGGAGGAGAAGTCGAAAACCGTCTCGCGGATCGCATCGGCGGTCTCGCCGAGGTCGAAATTGAACATCTTGTGCGCGTTGGGGATCATGGGGCGGCCTCCGGCGACTTGCTTTGTTGCCCAAGCGTTTAGCGCGGGCTCGAGCGGATGTCACGGGGAAATGATACGGTACCGTATCGCTCTCCGCAAAACTCCTCCCTTGCGGGCAGCCGTCGCAAGGGGTGTAATAGGGTAAAACATCGCACCGCCGGCGACGCACCGGTGGGATGCCAGTCGGGAGAAGCCGCATGCACGGAACCATCGAACAGACAAGCGATGATCAGCTGCGCGCCGCGCGGGAAAAAGCCTGGTCCATGCCGCTCGCGGATTTCGATCCCGGCGATCCCGAATTGTTCGGTACCGATACGTTCTGGCCGTATTTCGATCGGCTGCGCAAGGAAGAGCCGGTCCACTACTGCAAGGACTCGATGTTCGGCCCGTACTGGTCGGTGACCAAGTACAACGACATCATGGCAGTCGACACCAATCACGGCGTGTTCTCGTCCGCCTCCTCCCTCGGCGGCATCACCATCCGCGACATCGACCCGGACCTGCGCCGCGAGAGCTTCATCTCGATGGATCAGCCGCGGCATTCGGCGCAGCGCAAGACCGTGGCACCGATGTTCACGCCGACCAATCTCGACGAGCTTGCGCTCAACATCCGCAAGCGCTCGGCAAGCTGCCTGGACAATCTGCCCGTCAATGAAGTGTTCGATTTCGTCGACACCGTCTCGGTCGAGCTGACCACGCAGATGCTGGCCGTGCTGTTCGACTTTCCCTGGGAAGACCGCCGCAAGCTGACGCGCTGGTCAGATGTCGCCACCACGATTCCCGGGGTCGGCGGCCTGGTCGAGACCGAAGAACAGCGCATGGCCGAACTGATGGAATGTGCGGCTTATTTCGCAAAACTCTGGAAGGAGCGCGCCAGCGGTCCGCCGCGCAACGACCTGCTGTCGCTGATGGTGCACAACCCGGCCACCCGCGACATGGATCCGAAGAATTTCCTCGGCAATCTGATCCTGCTGATCGTCGGCGGCAACGACACCACGCGCAACACCATGTCGGGCAGCCTCTATGCCCTGCACAAGCATCCCGACCAGTACAAGAAGCTGCGCGAGAACCATGCTCTGCTCGACACCTTCGTGCCCGAGGTGATCCGCTGGCAGACTCCCTTGGCCCATATGCGCCGCACCGCGCTGTCCGACATCGAGCTCGGCGGCAAGCAGATCAGAAAGGGCGACAAGGTCGTGATGTGGTACGTCTCGGGCAACCGCGACGAGGACGTGATCGAGAAGCCGTACGACTTCATCATCGACCGGGCGCGGCCGCGCACCCACATCTCGTTCGGCTTCGGCATCCACCGCTGCATCGGCATGCGACTCGCCGAACTGCAGCTGAAGATCATCTGGGAAGAGATCTTCAAGCGATTCGACCGGATCGACGTGGTCGAGGAGCCGAAGCGGGTTTATTCCAGCTTCATCAAGGGCTACGAGACCCTGCCGGTGCGCATTGCCGCATAGTGGAGTTGGGGATTTGACATTCGCGCACCCTTTGCCGCGAGTTCGTTCGCGAATGTCAAATCCAAAACTCCACTAGAATCTAAGATTTACCAGTGGTCCGATTGTAACATTCGCTAACGTGGCTCCGAATTGGGAAGCGAATGTTACAATCGGACCACTGGAATAAAGGCAAGACGCCTACTGGCATTGCGCGTAAAGTGCCGGCCAAATCAGCCATTCCGGGAACGAGCACGATGAACGTTCACACCGCCGTCCGCTCCGACAAGGCCGAACGCCTCGCCCGCGCGCGCGAGGAAGCCTATGCGACGCCGCTGGAGCTTTTTCATCCCGGCGCGCCGAAACTGTTCCAGGACGACACGCTGTGGCCGTGGTTCGAGCGGCTGCGCAAGGAAGAGCCGGTGCATTACTGCACCAACTCGCGGATCGAGCCGTACTGGTCGGTGGTGAAATACAACGACATCATGACCGTCGACACCAGCCATCATTTGTTCTCGTCGGATGCGGCGCTCGGCGGCATCAACATTCGCGACGCCCCAGTCGGGTATGATTGGCCGAGCTTCATCGCGATGGACCAGCCAACGCATTCGGCGCAGCGCAAGACGGTGTCGCCGATGTTCACGCCGACGCATCTGGACGAGCTGGCCAAACTGATCCGCGCGCGCTCGATCAAGGTGCTGGACAATCTGCCGCGCAACGAGACCTTCAATTTCGTCGAACGTGTTTCGATCGAGCTGACCACGCAGATGCTGGCGACCTTGTTCGACTTCCCGTTCGAGGAACGGCGCAAGCTGACGCGCTGGTCCGACGTTGCGACCGCGCTGCCCAAGGGCGGCATCGTCAACTCGGCGGAAGAACGCCGCCAGGAAATGGACGAGTGCCGGGCCTATTTCGCCAATCTCTGGAACGACCGCGTCAACTCGCCGCCGCGCAACGACCTGTTGTCGATGATGGCGCATAGCGACGCCACACGGCACATGGATCCCGACAATCTGATGGGCAACATCATCCTGCTCATCGTCGGCGGCAACGACACCACCCGCAACACCATGAGCGGCTCGGTGCTGGCGCTGAACGAACATCCCGAGCAATACAAGAAGCTGCGCGAAAATCCCGACCTGATCGAGACCATGGTGCCGGAGGTGATCCGCTGGCAGACGCCGCTCGCCCATATGCGCCGCACCGCGCTGCAGGACACCGAGCTCGGCGGCAAGACCATCAAGAAGGGCGACCGCGTCGTGATGTGGTACGTCTCGGGCAACCGCGACGAGGAAGCGATCGAGCGGCCGGAAGAGTTTCTGATCGATCGCGCCCGGCCGCGCACGCATCTGTCGTTCGGCTTCGGCATCCACCGCTGCGTCGGCATGCGGCTCGCCGAACTGCAGCTGCGCATCGTCTGGCAGGAGATGCTGAAGCGCTTCGAGAAGATCGAGGTGGTCGGCGAGCCGAAGCGGGTCTATTCGAGTTTCGTGCGCGGCATCGAGCAGCTGCCGGTCCGCATTCCCGCCTGAGGTAATTTCGCGTGGGGCCGGACCGCATCAAGCAGCTCGCCGGCATCATGGACCTGCCCGGCTTCCCGAAGTCGGCGGGCATCCAGCTCGTCTCGGCCGAGCCCGGCAAGGTGACGATGGCGCTGAAGAAGAAGCCGGAGCTGACGCAGTTCTTCGGCCATTTCCATGGCGGCGTCATCACCGCGCTGGCCGACCATGCCGCCGGCGCCTGCGCCACCACGTCGATGCCCGACGGCAAGCTCGCGGTCACCGTCGAGATCAAGGTCAACTTCCTCTCGCCCGCCGACGGCGAGGAAATCATCGCGCGGGCCGAGACCATCCAGGCCGGCTCGACCATCGCCGTCGTCAAGGTCGAGGTGGTCTCGCAGAAAGCCGGCGCCGAGCGCGCCTGCGCGTTTGCTACCGCCACCATGCGCGCGATGGATTTGCCGGCCGGCTTCCGCTGAAAAGCCCGGACGGCGGAGAAACTCATGGCCCCATGCAGGCCGGGCACAGGATAGCCGTTGCAAAGGCCGGGGTGATCTCCCAAGACAGGGGCGCGGAACGCGTTATTTTGGCGTTCGCCAGCGCGCCATGCGCGGTCTATCCTGCCCAACCCAGATGATGTGATTAGCCGGAACCGATGACCCAGCCCGAACACGAACAGGACTATTCCGACATCCGCGACGCCGTCGCCAAGCTCTGCGCCCAGTTTCCCGGCGAATACTGGCGCAAGCTCGACCGCCAGATGGCCTACCCCTCCGATTTCGTCAACGCGCTGACGGAGGCCGGCTATCTCTCGGTGCTGATCCCGGAAGAATATGGCGGCGCCGGCCTGAAGCTGTCGGCGGCGACCGCGATCCTGGAAGAAATCCATCGCGCCGGCTGCAATGCCGGGGCCTGCCACGCCCAGATGTACACCATGGGCACGGTGCTGCGGCACGGCAGCAAGGCGCAGAAGGAAAAATGGCTGCCGCAGATCGCGAGCGGCAAGTTGCGCCTGCAGGCGTTCGGCGTCACCGAGCCGACCAGCGGCACCGATACGTCGTCGCTGAAGACGGTGGCGCGCAAGCAAGGCAATGACAGCTACATCGTCAACGGCCAGAAGATCTGGACCAGCCGCGCCGAATATTCCGACCTGATGGTGCTGCTGGCGCGCACCACGCCGAAGGAGCAGGCCAAGAAGCGCACCGACGGGCTTTCGGTGTTCCTCGTCGACATGCGCGAGGCGCGCAAGGCCGGGCTTTCGATCCGCCCGATCCGCACCATGATGAACCACTCCACCACGGAAGTGTTCTTCACCGACATGAAGGTGCCGGCGGAAAATCTGATCGGCGATGAGGGCAAGGGCTTTCGCTACATCCTGTCCGGCATGAATGCCGAACGCATCCTGATCGCGTCGGAATGTATCGGCGACGCCAAATGGTTCATCGAGAAGGCGACGAACTATGCCAAGGAGCGCGCCGTGTTCGGCCGCCCGATCGGCCAGAACCAAGGCATCCAGTTTCCCGATCGCCAAAGCCTACGCCTCGATGCGCGCGGCCGAGCTGATGGTGAGGGAAGCCACCCGCAAATACGAAGCCGGGCTCGATTGCGGCGCGGAGGCCAACATGTCGAAGATGCTGGCGGCCGATGCGTCCTGGGAGGCGGCCAACGCCGCGATCCAGACCCATGGCGGCTTCGGCTTCGCCGAGGAATACGACGTCGAGCGCAAGTTCCGCGAGACCCGGCTCTACCAGGTGGCGCCGATCTCGACCAATCTGGTGCTGTCCTACGTCGCCGAGCACGTGCTCGGCATGCCCCGCTCCTACTGAGAGGCGACCATGCTGCCACTGGAAGGGTTAGTCGTCATTGCGGTGGAACAGGCGGTGGCCGCGCCGTTCTGCTCGTCGCGCCTGGCCGACGCCGGCGCGCATGTCATCAAGGTGGAGCGGCCGGAGGGCGACTTCGCCCGCGGCTATGACGCTGCGGCCAAGGGCCAGAGCAGCTATTTCGTCTGGCTCAACCGCGGCAAGGATTCCGTCGTCATCGATCTCGCCACCAAGGAAGGCCGGCAGTCGCTGGAACAGCTGATCGCCGGCGCCGACGTGCTGCTGCAGAATCTGAAGCCCGGCTCGATGGACAAGCTCGGCTTCTCGCTGGAGCGGCTGCACCGCGATTATCCCTCGCTGATCACCTGCACCATCACCGGATACGGCGACGAAGGCCCCTACGCGCACCGCAAGGCCTATGACCTGCTGATCCAGGCCGAGAGCGGGCTTGCCTCGATCACCGGCGGACCGGAAGGACCGTCGCGGGTCGGCATTTCCCTGGTCGATATCTCGACCGGCGCCACCGCCCACGCCTCCATCCTCGAGGCGCTGATCGCGCGGGGACGCACCGGCAAGGGCGCCGATATCAGGATTTCGATGTTCGACGTGATGGCCGACTGGATGTCGGTGCCGCTGATCAATTCGGAAGCCGGCAATCCGCCGAAGCGGATGGCGCTGGCCCATCCCTCGATCGCGCCCTACGGCGTGTTCTACTCCAAGGACGGCAAGGGAATTTTGATCTCGATCCAGAGCGAGCGCGAGTGGAAGAAACTCTGCGCCGATGTGCTGGGCCAGCCGGAGCTGCCTGATGATCCGCGCTTTGCCAACATGGTCGAGCGCGTCAAAAACCGTTCGCTCACGGACAAGACGGTCGGCGACAGCTTTGGCAAGCTCGCCCGCGACGAACTCCTGAAGAAGCTGGCGGACGCCGACATTGCGTTCGCCGAAGTGAACACGATGGCCGATCTCGCCACCCATCCGCATCTGCGCCGCATCGAGGTCGACACGCCGAACGGCAAGATCAGCTACGCCGCACCGGCCGCGATCTTCGTCGGCGAGCCGCGCAGTTACGGCGCAGTGCCCGGGATCGGCGATCACCGCGAATTGCCAAAGGCGCAACCGGTCAGGAAGTCGTCATGAGTGCTCCCGCCATCGCGGGCGAAAAGCCCGACATCGATCACTTGCGGCAATGGATCGGCGCGCACCGAGGAAGCGAGCGACGTCGTCACCGCGCAACTCGTCAAGGGCCTGCGTTCGACGCTGTTCCAGGAGATCGGCGAGCCGAAGGTTGGCGATGCCGCACCGTTCACCACGCATTGGTGCCTGGCGCAGCCGGTCTATCCGATGTCGCAGCTGAGCCAGGACGGCCACCCGACCCGCGGCGGCTTCCTGCCGCCGGTGCCGCTGCCGCGCCGGATGTGGGCCGGCGGCGAGCTGGAATTCATCGAGCCGCTGCGCGTCGGCGACGAGGTCAAGCGCTCCTCGCGCATCTCGGACGTCAACTTGAAGACCGGCTCGACCGGCACGCTGTGCTTCGTCGCGGTCCAGCATGAAATCACGACGCCGCGCGGCGTCGCGATCCGCGAGCGCCACGACATCGTCTATCGCGAGGCCACCACGGGCCCGCAGGTGGCGCCGAAGGCCCCGCCCGCGCCGCCATCGGCAAAGCATCGCGAGAGCCACGTCTCCGATCCCGTGCTGCTGTTTCGTTATTCGGCGCTGACCTTCAACGGCCACCGCATCCATTACGACCGCGACTACGTCACCAAGGTCGAGGGCTATCCGGGCCTGGTGTTCCACGGCCCGCTGCAGGCCTCGTTCATCGTCGAGTTCGCGGCAAAACTGCACGGCGGCAAGGCGCCTGCGAGGCTCGTCTATCGCGGCGTGCAGCCGCTGTTCGAGGGCAGCGAGTTCTCGATCAACGCCAATGACAATGGCAGCGGCGGCCTGGAGATATGGACCGCGAATGCGGAAGGACAGCCGACCATGAAGGGTGTAGCGACGTGGTGAAGGCGGCGAAGCCGAAAACGGCAAAATCCGTCACCGTCAAGGACGCCACCTTCGACCTGCTGCGCGCGTTCGGCATCAAAAAGGTGTTCGGCAATCCCGGCTCGACCGAGCTGCCGTTCCTCGCCGACTGGCCCGGCGACATCGACTATGTGCTGGGCCTGCAGGAAGCCTCCTGCATCGGCATGGCCGACGGCTATGCGCAGGCGACGCGCAATGCCGGCTTCGTCAATCTGCATTCGGCGGCCGGCGTCGGCAATGCGCTCGGCAATATCTACACCGCGCATCGCAACCAGACGCCGCTGGTCATCACCGCCGGCCAGCAGGCGCGCTCGATCCTGCCGCTGCAGGCTTTTCTGCAGGCCGAGCGCGCCTCGGAATTTCCGCGGCCTTATGTGAAATACAGCGTCGAGCCGGCGCGGCCCGAGGACGTGCCCGCCGCGATCGCGCGCGCCTATTACACGGCGATGCAGCCGCCGTGCGGGCCGACCTTCGTGTCCGTGCCGATCGACGACTGGATGCATGCGACCTCGCCGGTCGAGGCGCGCGCAGGTCAGCCGCGAGCTCGGCCCCGATGCGTCGGCGATGAAGACGCTGGCGGCGGCGATCACGGAAGCCAAGCGCCCTGCCCTCGTCGTCGGCCCCGGCGTCGACCGCGCAGCAGGCCGTCGATCTCATGGTCAAGGTTGCCGAGAAGGCGAAGGCCGCCGTCTGGGTCAGCCCGTTCTCGGCGCGCTGCTCCTTTCCCGAGCGGCATCCGCAATTCGCAGGATTCCTGCACGCCTCGCCCGGCCAGCTTTCCGACGCACTGCGCGAGCACGATCTCGTCGTCGTGGTCGGCGCGCCGGTGTTCACGTTCCATGTCGAGGGTCATGCCGCGATCTTCGACGGGCGCGACGGCGATCTTCCAGATCACCGACGACCCGAATGCGGCGGCGATAACGCCGCGCGGCACCAGCATCGTCGCCACCATGAAGCCGGCGCTGTCGGCGCTGCTGGAGCTGTTGCCCGAGACGAAGCGCGCGGCCCCCGCGGGCCGCACGCTGCTGCCGCCGCCGAAGGCCGGCGATCCGATTCCGGTCGAGTATCTCCTGCACACGCTGGCGAGCGCGATGCCCGGCAATGCCGTGCTGGTGGAGGAAGCGCCCTCGCACCGCCCGGCGATGCAAAAGTTCATGCCGATGCGCGGCCAGGACAGTTTTTTCACCATGGCCAGCGGCGGCCTCGGCTACGGCCTGCCGGCGGCCGTCGGCATGGCGCTCGGCCGCGGCAAGGTCCGCACCGTCTGCCTCGTCGGCGACGGCTCGGCGATGTATTCGATCCAGGCGCTGTGGACCGCGGCGCAGCGCAAGCTGCCGCTCACCGTCGTCGTCATCAACAATTCCGGCTACGGCGCGATGCGCTCGTTCAGCCAGGTGATGCAGGTGCGCAACGTGCCCGGCCTCGAATTGCCCGGCCTCGACTTCGTCAAGCTGGCGCAAGGCCATGGCTGCGACGCGGTGCGGGTGACGAAGTCATCCGAGCTGGCGGGCGCGCTGAAGCATGCGCTGGCGCACGACGGCACGAGCCTCGTCGAGGTGATGGTGGATTCCGCCGTGCCGCTGCTCTACGCGCAGAAGAGCTAGCCCGGCATCAAGCTGCGGCGCGTTTTGTTGAGCGACGCGCCGTCGTCTTCCTCGGCGGCGGAAGCAGCAGATCGGCCGGCACGCGAAAGCGGGCACGGAACCTTTGCACCATCGCCATGCTGAGTTGCTTCTTGCCGCTGAGCACTTCGCTAACCCGGCTTGGTGTGCCGAGGATCGGCACCATGTCGGCGCGCGAGAGGCTGTGCTGATCCATCAAGTGACGGATCAGATCAGCCACCTTAGGCGTACGGCGCGGCCACTTGCGCTCCTCATAGGCGGCAATCAGGCGCGCCTGAGCCTCCAGCCGCGCGACGTCAGCCTGATCGTCCGAATCCCAGAGCCGCTCGACCAGCGCACGGGCTCGTGCCAGCTCTTTGTCGTTGTCGATCAGGATTACAGTTGCATCCATCTACACCGCCTCCGCGTCTATCCTATCGTACTCGGCATGCGTCCCGAAGAACCGGATTGCCACGACGCCAGCTATCGCCTCGCCGCATGCGCGGTCGCGATTTCTTCGGCCATCCGGCCGTAATCCGCCCACACCAGATTGAGAAACAGCGGCGGCTCCTGCTGGGCCTGCAGCATTTCCGCATAGCGCTCTTTCGCGCCGTCGGCGGCCCACCATTTCTGCGCCGTGGAGGCGACACGGCGGAAGTTGCGCAGCGTGCCGTAAAACTGGTTGGGCGCAGCGCCGGCGAGAACCGCGCAGTGAACCAGCCAGTTGAAGCCGGCGATGATGGCGATGGCGAGATCGGCATGGGTGACGCCGGTGAACTCGATCACCATGTCCTCATGCGGCAACTGGCGCAGATAGCCGTCGAGCAGCGCCGCCTGCTGATCCGGATCGGCGAGCAGGCGGAATTCGCTGCGCGGCACCGCCAGCAGATAGCGGAAGGCTTCGAGCCGCGTGTGGTCGGCGATGGCGGCCTGGTCATGGCCCGCGTCGGAAGCGGTGCGCTTGCAGGCCGGCGAGATCAGCTTTCCGTTGTCGACGTCGTCAACATATTGCTTGCCGCGCTTCTCGATCTCGTCGAGCAGCGCGTGAGGGCCGTCCTTTGCGGCCGTTTCTTTGCCGAATGGCCACCAGTTCATCGGCTACCCGAGGGTTGGCTCAGAGCATCGAGAGGTCAGTAGGCCGCATTTGCCTGGATGTGGCAAGGCGCGAGCGCGCTTGTTCGGGCAGTAATGTTAACGCGTGGCGAACTGCCGCAGGGCGATCAGGGTTACGGTGGCATCCCGTCAATCGCGAGCGAAGCGAAGCAATCCAGCTTCCTCCGCGAGACAAGAAAGCTGGATTGCTTCGTCGCTTCGCTCCTCGCAATGACGGTCGGGAGCGCCTCGCGCCCTCACTTCCCGTACGTCTCGCGCATCTTCGCCTGGATCTTGGCCATGCCCGAGATCCAGCGATCGTAATTCTCGGTCTTCCTGCGCATGTAGCCGAGCACCTGCGGGTGCGGCAGGATGACAAACGTCTCCTGCTCGAGACCGGCGAGCACGTCCTGCGCCACCTGCTCGGGCGAGAGGTCGCCGTCGCCGGATTGCGGACCCTTCGGGATCGAGCGCAGCATGTTGGTGTCGACGCCCTGCGGACAGAGGATGGACACCCGGATGTTGTCGGCCTTGTGCGAGATCGCGAGATTTTCCGCAAAGCCGACCGCGCCGTGCTTGGTGGCGGAATAGGCGGGGCTGCCGACCTGCGACAGCAGGCCCGCCGCCGAAATCGTGTTGAGGAAATAGCCGCCGCCGCGCGCCTTGTAGCGCGGCACCAGGTGCCGCGCGGCATAGACATGCGCCATGACGTGGATGGCCCAGCTGCGCAGCCACGGCTCGTCGGAATCGCCGCCGGCATTGACCGACAGCGGATCGAAGCCGCCGCCGATGCCGGCATTGGAGCAGAACAGCGCGATCGGGCCGAACTGCTTCTCGGTCTCCTCGATGACGTGGACGATGTCCTTTTCCTTGCCGACATCGCATTTGAAGGCCGCGCCGCCAATGGTGCCGGCCACGGCGCGCGCGGCGTTGGGATCGATGTCGGCCACCACCACCCTGGCGGCGCCCGCGCGGTGAAAAGCCTCGCACAGCGCCCGCCCGATGCCGTTCCCGCCGCCCGTGACGACCACGACCTTGCCGGTCACCTGCATGGCATCCTCCCCGTTCCGTTTTCTTGTCGCTGTTTTGTAGCGCTTACCTCGGGACGATGTCGAGCACCGCCGTGTCA
Source organism: uncultured Alphaproteobacteria bacterium (assembly GCA_963726865.1). GTDB lineage: Bacteria > Pseudomonadota > Alphaproteobacteria > Rhizobiales > Xanthobacteraceae > Bradyrhizobium. The sequence continues at coordinate 270,160 of CAVSEE010000033.1, forward strand.
TGGCAGGCTAAAGGTCCCGCACGCCGGGAATGGAACGCTTGATTTTGCGGTGCGGATCGCCACCTTTGCTGACGGTACTTTCACGGAATTTTCCCTCGTCAGCCCGGGTTTATCGACCGCCGCATGCCTCCCAGTTTTCAGGACATTTTCGAGGAGGCGCGGCTGTCGGCGCGGGCGCTGTGGGATTATGGCGACGGCCTGTTCAATCCCACGGTCCGGCTCGGCGTCACCGGCCTGTCGCGCGCCGGCAAGACCGTGTTCATCACCGCGCTGGTCCACGGGCTGACCCGCGGCGGCCGCTTTCCGGTGTTCGAGGCGCTACGCCACCGGCCGCATCGCGCGGGCGCGTCTGGAGCCGCAGCCTGACGATGCGGTGCCGCGCTTCGACTACGAGAACCATGTGCGCACGCTGGTCGACGGACCGGCGCTGGCCGAGTTCGACCACCGACATCAGCGAACTCGGCTCGTCATCGACTATCAGCGGCAGAACGGCGCGGACCGCAGCCTGACGCTCGACATCGTCGACTATCCCGGCGAGTGGCTGCTCGACCTGCCGCTGCTCAACAAGAGCTTTGAGCAATGGTCGGCGGAGAGCCTCGCGCTGTCGCGCGAAGGGCCGCGCGCGAAACTGGCCGCGCCATGGCACGACCATCTCGCGACGCTGATCGGCCGAGGCGCGCGCCGACGAGCAGGCGGCGCTGACCTCGGCAAAACTGTTCACGGACTATTTGCGCGCCTGCCGCGACGAGCGCTTTGCCATGAGCCTGCTTGCCGCCCGGCCGTTTCCTGATGCCCGGCAATCTCGCCAACTCGCCGGCGCTGACCTTCGCGCCGCTCGATGTGCCGCATCGACGGCAGCGCACCGGAGGGATCGCTGTGGGCGATGATGGTGCGGCGCTACGAGGCCTACAAGGATGTCGTGGTGCGGCCGTTCTTCCGCGATCATTTCGCGCGGCTCGACCGGCAGATCGTGCTGGTCGACGCGCTCGCCGCGTTCAATGCCGGACCCGAGGCGCTGCACGATCTCGAAGCGGCGCTCGCCGGCATTCTCGATTGCTTCCGCATCGGGCGATCGACCTTCGTCTCCAGCCTGTTCCGGCCGCGCATCGACCGCATCCTGTTCGCCGCGACCAAGGCCGATCATCTGCATCATTTGAGCCACGACCGGCTGGAGGCGATCCTGCGCCGCATCGTCGGCGCGCGCCGCCGCACGCGCCGAGCACGAGGAGGCCGTCATCGACGTCGTGGCGCTCGCGGCGGTGCGCGCCACCCGCGAGGCGATGGTCGCACGCGGCCGGGACAAACTGCCGTCGATCCTCGGCACGCCCGCGGCGGGCGAAAGCGCCAATGGCGAGATGTTCGACGGCGAGACCGAAGTGGCGACCTTTCCGGGCGACCTGCCCGCCGATCCCGAGGCGCTGTTCAAGGGCGACGGCTTTCGCGGGCTTGTCCAGCGCGCCGTCCGACAAGGCGGACTATCCGCTTCCTGCGCTTCCGCCCGCCGAAGCTCGAACGCGAGGGCGGCGCGGAGCCGGCGCTGCCTCACATCCGCCTTGACCGCGCCCTCCAGTTCCTGATCGGAGACCGACTGCAATGAGCGAGAAACCGCCGCAAGCGCCGGCGACCTTCAAGCTCGACGACGCCAACGTGGTCGTGGTGGATGCCGACGAGCCCGGCCGCGTGACGCGCGGCACCGTGCGCATCACGCCGGAGGCCGAGCCGGCACAATTGCCGGTGCCGATCGAGACGCCGCCCTGCCCGCGCGCGCGCCGCGGCTTTGGCTGGGGCACGCTGTTCTGGGCGGCCACCGCCGGCCTCGTGCGTGCTCGGCTCGGGCCTCGGCATCATCAAGCTGATCGAGGATCTGTTCGCGCGCAGCGAGAGCCTCGGCTATGCTCGGGCTCGGCTTTGCCGCTGCCGCCGCGCTGGCGCTCGCCGTCGTCACGGGACGCGAGATATTCGGCTTGATGCGGCTTGCCACCATCGAGAAGCTGCATGCGCGCGCCACGGAAGTTCTCATCAGCGACGATCGCGACGGCAGCCGCGCCATCGTCGACGATCTCCTGAAGCTGGCGCACCAGAATCCGCATCTGGCGCGGGCCCGCGCGGCGCTGACCGAGCCATGCCGACGACATCATCGACGGCGCCGACATGATCCGGCTTGCCGAGCGCGAACTGATGACGCCGCTCGACCAGGAGGCCCGCCGCATCGTCTCGTCGGCCGCGCAGCGCGTCTCCATCGTGACTGCCGTGAGCCCGCGCGCGCTGTTCGACGTGATGTTCGTGTTCGCGGCGTCGCTGCGGCATGATCCGCCAGCTGGCGCGGCTCTATGGCGGGCGGCCCGGCGCGCTCGGCATGATCAGCCTGATGCGCCATGTCATCGCGCATCTTGCGATTACCGGCGGCATGGCCGCGAGCGACAGCCTGGTGCAGCAGGTGCTCGGCCACGGCATCGCGGCAAAGCTCTCGCAGCGGCTCGGCGAAGGCGTGCTCAACGGGCTGTTGACCGCGCGGCTGGGGCTGGCCGCGATCGACGTGACGCGGCCGCTGCCGTTCACCGCGCTGCCGCGCCCGGCGCTGACTGATCTGGCGACGGATTTGCTGCGCAAGCGGGAGGAAGAGAACTAGACCCTACTTCGGCGCCACGATCTTCGTGCGCAGCGACATCAGGCCTTCGAACGCGATCACCATGTCGTCGCCGGGCTTGAGATACAGCTCGTCCGCATTGGGCTGGCCGACGGCGACGCCGCTGGGGGCGCCCATGGCGATGAGGTCGCCGGGCTCGAACACGACGTAGCGGGAAAAGTGCTCCAGCACGTCGGCAATCTTGTAGAGATAGTCGCCCGTGTTGGAGCGCAGCCGCTTCTGGCCGTTGACCTCGCAGGTGACCCAGAGATTTTCGGTGTCCGGCACCTCGTCCATGGTCAGGATGTGCGGGCCGACCGGGGCAAAGCCCGGCATGTTCTTCGCGGTCCAGAAGCGGGAGCCGGAGGCGACTTCGCGCTGCTGGATCTCGCGGGCGCTGACGTCGTTCATCAGCGTGAAGCCCGAGATGTACTGCATCGCATCGGCCTTCTTGACACGATGGGCGCGCTTGCCGACGACGTAGCAAAGCTCCGGCTCGTAATCGAGCTTGACGATATCGGCGGGCTTTTCCACTTCGTCGCCGTCGCCGGACATGGTGTCGATCAGCTTGATGAAGCCGGTCGGCTCGTTCGGCACTTCGGTCAGCATCTTGTTGGCCTTCAGCTCCTCGCGATGCTTCTTGTTGTTCTTGCCGACACAGAAGAATTTTGACGGATCCGGAATCGGCGGCAGATATTTGATACCCGCAACCGGCCGCGCCAGCTTTGCGCGCTCGGCGGCCTGCACCAGTTCTTCCAGCGCCTGCAGCGTGTGCGCGCCCGTGGTCAGCGCCGACTTGACCGTCGTTGCCGGCACCGCGCGCTGCAACGCATTCGCCGCCGCAACGACGTCGACGATGCTCATCGCCCCGGACGATGCCGAACCGCGGATCGCGCCCCCTCTGCGGATCGACGAATGTTGCAAGACGCATCCTCACTTTCCTCCGGGCAATTGCACGTCGTTGTCCTTCACCAGCTTGCTCCACTTGGCGACGTCGGCGTTGATGTAGCGGCCGAACTCTTCCGGCGTCTGCGGCTTCGGCTCGGCGCCAAGCGTGGCCAGATGATCGCGGAATTCCTGGGTCTGCATCGCCGCCACGATGACCTCGTTCAGCTTCCTGACGAGGTCGGGCGGCGTGTTCGGCGGCGCCAGCAGGCCGAACCAGCCGACGGATTCGTAGCCCGGCACGGCGTCGGCCACCGACAGGCACATCCGGATAGAATTTTGAGCGCTGCGTGTCGGTGACGCCGAGCGCCTTCAACTGGCCGGACTGCACGAACTGCGCCACCACCGGCCCCGGCGCGAACATGATGTCGATGCGGCTGCCGAGCAGATCGGTCACCGCCGGGCCCGTGCCCTTGTAGGGCACATGCAGCAGCTTGATGCCGGTATCGCTGGCAAACAGCAGGCCGGAGAGATGCGAGGCCGCGCCGACGCCCGATGAGCCGAAGGTCAGGCCCTCCGGCTTCTCCTTGGCGTATTTGATCAGCTCCGCGGTCGTCTTCACCGGCAGCGTCGGGCTCGCCACCAGCAGATAAGGCGGCGCGGCGCCGATCACGATCGGCGTGAGATATTTGTTGACGTCGAAGGGCCCGTCATTGCCGGCGGCGGCCGAGACCGCCATCAGCGCGCCGGTCGAGGCCATCAACAGCGTGTAGCCGTCGGGCGCGGCATTCATCACGGCGCGGGTGCCGATCGCGCCGGAAGCGCCCGGCTGGTTCTCCACCACGACCGGCTGGCCCCATTTGGCGTTGAGGTTTTGCGCGATGATGCGCGCGATCACGTCGGTGCCGCCGCCCGCCGCGAACGGCACGATCATCTTGATGGCGTGATCGGGGTATTCGCCCGCTCTAGCCGGCAGCGCGAGCGCGCCGATCAGCGCCAGCACCGCCCCGATCCGAACCAGCATGGTTGTCTCCCGCATTTTCTTCTTGTCCCTGGGCACGCCGCTTATCGCGACCCAGTGTCGCCGTGGCAATCCTCGCCGGCTGCATGGCCGCCAGTACGCGCCAGCGGAAGAACGGCGAGTCCGGCGGCGGCGCCAGCTCCGGCGTCCAGCGCTCGAGCTTCTCCAGCGCGTAGCTGTCCATGACGACGCCGCGCCAGCTGCGCTCGACGCGTTCGAGCGGGGTGCGCACCGCCGTGGTCTCGTTCCAGAACGGCAACGTGTTGTCCGGTTCGCGCGCGACATAGAGGCCGGGATGGCCCCTGACCCAGTCCATGCCGGGATCGCGAAATCCCTGGAAGCGGCCACGCTCGTTGATCTGGATGACCGGCACATGTCCGTTGAAGTGCCAGCGCAGCATCGCGTAGGTGCGATAATCCGTGGTCGCGATCCAGGTTGCGCCGGTCTTCTTCAGCTGGTTGCGCGCATGCGCGACGACCTGCTCATAGCCGGCTTCGCCGCCGACCGGATCGGTGCGGCCGATGAAATTCCAGGGGGCCGCGACGTAATAGAGGAAGACGCCGACGACGAAGGCGATGCCGGTGACGATCGCGATGCGGATCCAGCGAAACGTGGACGTTCACCACCCACTCCGGAAATTTTTCGCGCGACAGCATGCGTCGCGTTGATGGCCGTTGCGGCAAAGCCGGCGGGCCACAAAAACATCGGCCAGGTGTCGCCGACGCGCAAGGTCAGCGACTTCCAGAGGAAATAGACGAACGGCACGATCACCGCAGTCGAGAGCAGGATCGCGACCGGCTCGCGGTTGCGCGCAGCCGCGCCACGCGGTCAGCGCCACGCCCGAGATCACCACCGGCAGCAGCACGAAGCCGACGAGGCCGAATTGCAGGCCGAGGAATTCGGCCGAGCGTGCGCAACGACAGCGGATTGGCCGCGGTCGCGCGCACCAGCTGGAAGCGGAACGAGGCCCAGTCGTGCTGGTCATTCCAGATCAGCACCGGCGAGAACACGACGATCGCGATCAGTGCGGCGAGCCACGGATACGGGCTGCGCAGCCAGCGGCCGCGCCAGTCCGGCACCAGCATGAACGCAGCCACTGCCGGCAGCAGCATGATGGCGGTGAATTTCGACAGCAGCGCGAGCCCGGCAAACAGTCCGGCCGCGAGCCACCAGCGCCCGTCGCCGCTTTCGTTGAGCCGCACCAGCGACCACAGCATCGCCACCGCAAACGGGATCAGCGCGGTGTCCGGCGCCACCTTGGCCATCAAGCAGCCCGTAATAGAGCGCGGCCTCCGGCATCAGCAGCGCAAAGACGACGGCGCGGAAATCATGGGTGACGCGGCGGACGATGTCGGCGAGCAGAAGCTGCGTCACCAGCATCGCCACAATGCCGGCAAAGCGCACGCCGAGCGCGGTGTCGCCGAAGATCGCGGTGCCGAAACGGATGAACCAGGCGATCATCGGCGGATGATCGAGGAAGGACAGCGCGCTCTCCTTCGACCAGGTCCAGTAATAGGCTTCGTCCGTGCGCAGATCGAGCACGCCGGCATAGACCATGCCGCATCACGGTCATCGCCGCGATCAGCGCCAAGACAGCCAGCCATTGCCGCTGCGCGGCGTGCTGCGGCGGGGTGTTGACATGATTTGGCGGGGTCGTCGTCACGGCGCTTTTTGTTCGACTCCCCCTGGGGTGTCAAGGCGGCCCGCAATGACGGAGTTTTGAAAAGGGGCTTCTATATCCGCGGAATAATCCCTAGGATTCGCGATATGGATAGTATGGCCCCCTCGTCATCGGAGCAGATCAGGACTTTTGCCCGCGGCATCGGACCGCGGCAGGTCCGCCTCGTCAGCGGCATCATCCTGTTCGCCTATCTGGTCAGCCATTTCGTCAATCACGCGCTCGGCAATATCTCGCTGGAGGCGATGGCGGACGGGGTGTGGTGGCACACGGCCTTCTGGCAATTCCTCCCGGTGGCAATCGTGTTCTACGCCGCGTGCCTTGCGCATGCGGGGCTCGGCCTCTGGGCGCTGTACGAGCGCCGGCAATTCCGCTTCAAGACGATGGAGCTGCTGCAGCTCGCGCTCGGTCTGTCGATCCCGCTGCTGATCATCGCCCATGTGCTGGGCGTGCGGCTGGCGCTGACGCTGCATGGGCACGAGATCCTCTATCCGCAGGTGCTGTTCGCCTATTTCATTTCGTTTCCGGCCTGGCGGATGTGGGGCATGATCCTCGCCATCGCGGCGGCGTGGATCCATGGCTGTATCGGCCTGCACATGTGGCTGCGGATGAAGCCGTTCTACGCGCGCGCCGCGCCGTTGCTGTTTGCCCTGGCCGTGCTGCTGCCCGCGCTCGCCATGCTCGGCGTCTATCAGGGCGGCCGTATCGTCGTCGACAATGACAGCATCGAGTGGCGCGCCGAAAATCTGCCGGAAAGCAAGATCGGCAACAAGGCGCAGCACGAGACGATCGACCGCGCGGTCGATTATTCGCTGCTCGTTCTATCTCGGACTCATTGGCCTCGTATTGCTGGCGCGCGGCGCGCGCGCCCTGCATGAGCGGCGCGGCGGCATGATCAACCTCTCCTACGGCAACGGCCGCACGGTGCGGGTGCCGAAAGGCTTGACCGTGCTGGAGGCGAGCCTGCGCAACAACGTGCCGCATGCCTCGGTCTGCGGCGGCCGCGCGCGCTGCTCGACCTGCCGCATCCGCATCATCGGCGACTGCAGCGCCCTGCCGGAGCCGTCGCAGCGCGAGGCCTTCGTGCTGCACCGGGTCGGCACCGACGACCCTTCGATACGCCTCGCCTGCCAGCTCCGGCCGGCCGACGACCTCTCCTTCTTCCAGCTGTTTTTGCCGCACACGGTGTCGGCCGACGGCGCACGCCGGCGGTCCGACGCGGATCGGCCAGGAGCGCTACCTCGTCAGCATGTTCGTGGACATGCGCGGCTCGACCAAGATGGCGGAGAAGCGCCTGCCGTTCGACACCGTCTTCATCGTCAACCGCTTCCTCGGCGCGGTGTCGCAGGCGGTGCTGGAAAGCGGCGGCATGCCGAACCAGTTCGTCGGCGACGGCATGCTGGCGCTGTTCGGCCTCTCGGTGAGCAGGCGCGAAGCCTGCCGGCAGGCGCTGCGCGCGGCCGCACAGATCGCGGCCAATGTCGATGAACTCAACAAGTTCCTCAGCCACGATCTGCGCGAGCCGATCCGCTTCGGCATCGGCATCCATGGCGGCGAAGTGATCGTCGGCGACATCGGCTATCGCGATCACATGGTGTTCACCGCGCTCGGCGATCCCGTCAATGTCGCCGCACGGCTGCAGGACATGACCAAGGCGCTGTCCTGCGAGGTCGTCGTGTCGGACGAGGTGCGCAACACCGCAGGCCTTAGCCGCGGACGCGTTGCCGCAGCAGGAAGTGCCGATCCGCGGCCGCAACGAGCCGATGATCGTGCGCACCGCCGCGGATGCGCGAACGCTGGCGGCGCTGGTCGTCGACGTCGCCGTTGCCGCGGCCTGACATGGACCGCGTGGTGCCCGGCGCTCGCGCGGCCGGGGTTTTTTACGTCCCGATATTGCGCCGCAACGGCTTGGGCACGCTACAAGCCGGGCTCCGATCGACGAACCGGACGTGTCCAAGATCGTCGAATACCTGACCGCGACCTACTGAACCGTGGCCCCGCGGCCCTCGTGCGGCCATGCCGCGCGCGGGGGTGTGAAATGCTGCGAATTCGCCAAAAGTTGGAACTCAAATTGCCGCAAATTCCACGAAAACTGAGATTTGTGCGGCATTAGCGGGCAATTTTGGCGGTAGGCGCGTCACCATTTGCGCTACCAAATTGCCATAACCCGCGTATTCTGTGCCTTGCGGACCGGCCGGTGAGTGCGGGGACTGGGGGTTCGCTTTATTTTGTCGATTCCGCGGAGACGACGTGAATGCCTAAAGGTACGGTCAAGTGGTTCAATCCAACCAAGGGGTATGGATTTATCCAGCCCGCGACGGGCGGCAAGGACATTTTTGTTCACATTTCGGCAGTTCAAAAAGCCGGTTTGACGAGCCTCAACGAGGGTCAGACGGTCGAGTATGAAGAGGTCGCCAATCGCGGCAAGACCTCGGCCGAGAATTTGAAGGTCTAAGCGTTTCCACGCGGTTCGGCGGGCGCCAGAACGGGGCTCGCCCTCCTTCGAAACCATTATGAAATATGCGAGCACGACCGGGTGTTCTCATCCGGCCGGCCGCCCGGCTTTCGCGCTGCTCTTGCAGCGCTTTTTTTTGCGAAAATTATCTTCGCGTCTCTTTGAGCATGATCTCCGCGCAAACGCTTCGCGTTTGTCGCAGGGAAAACCGCTTCACACTTTTCCGGATCATGCTCACGCCACCGGCAGCGGCGCGTCGCGCTTGACCTCTTCCATCACGGCGTAGGTGCGCGTCTCCCTGACGCCCGGCAGGGCCAGCAGGCGCTCGCCCAGGAATTTCCGGTAGGCCGTCATGTCGGACAGACGGACCTTCACCAGGTAATCGAAGCCGCCGGCCACCATGTGGCACTCCAGCACTTCCGGCGCGTTCTGCACGGCGCGGGCGAAGCGCTCGAACACGTCAGGCGTGGTCTTGTCGAGCAGCACCTCGACAAAGACGAGCAGCCCGAGGCCCAGGCGATGCGGATTGAGCCGCGCGCCATAGCCCTCGACGAAACCGTCGCGCTGCAGCCGCTTCAGCCGCTCGCCGACCGAGGTCGGCGACAGGCCGATGCGCTCGGCAAGCTCGACATTCGCGATGCGGCCATCCCCTTGAAGAATTGAGAGGATTTTGCGGTCTATCTTGTCAAGATCGGTCATTTATCCGGATAATTCCCGTACTTCCTTTATTTCCTAAGGCAAAATCCTGAAATTGTCTATATAACTGCGGAAACGATGGAGATATCTGGAGACATCCGCCGAGAAAACGCCATGTCACCGGAATCACCGCTCGCCCCCTTCAGCGCGCCCTACGCGCCCGACGATGTCGTCATCGCTACGCGGCTGCTGGCTGCGGCAAGGCTGAGCGACGCCGCAGGAAGCGCGAATCGATCGCGTCGCGACGCAAGCTGATCGAGGCGATCCGCGCCAAGGACGATCCGCTCGGCGGCGTCGAGGACATGCTGCGCGAGTTCGCGCTCTCGACCAAGGAAGGCCTCGCGCTGATGGTGCTGGCGGAGGCGCTGCTGCGCGTGCCGGACGCCCGTACCGCCGACCAGTTCATCGAGGACAAGCTCGGCCAGGGCGACTTCGTCCATCACGAGACGAAGTCGAGCGCCTTCCTGGTCAACGCCTCGGCCTGGGCGCTCGGCGTCTCCGCGCGGGTGATCCAGCCCGGCGAGACACCGCAAGGCACCATCGGCCGCCTGACCAAGCGGCTCGGCGCGCCGGCGGTGCGCGCCGCGACGCGGCAGGCGATGCGGCTGATGGGCAGCCATTTCGTGCTCGGCGAGACCATCGAGGCGGCGCTGGAGCGGGCGCGGCCGCGCGCCGATCACATCCGGCCGCGCTATTCCTTCGACATGCTCGGCGAAGGCGCGCGCACGGCGGAGGACGCTGCGCGCTATTTCGACGCCTATGCCACGCGATCGAGGCGATCGGCGCGTCGGCCGATGCAAGGCCCCTGCCCGACCGGCCCGGCATCTCCGTCAAACTGTCGGCGCTGCATCCGCGCTTCGAGGCGATCAGCCGCGCGCGCGGTGATGAACGAGCTGGTGCCGCGGCTGGTCGATCTCGCGCGCCGCGCCAAGGCGTACGATCTCAATTTCACCGTCGATGCCGAGGAGGCCGACCGGCTGGAGCTGTCGCTCGACGTGATCGCGGCGGCCTTTGCCGATCCCTCGCTCGCCGGCTGGGACGGCTTTGGGCTGGCGATCCAGGCCTATCAGAAGCGCGCCAGCGAGGTGATCGACTATGTCGATGCGCTCGCGCAAAAGCTTGACCGGCGCATGATGCTGCGGCTGGTCAAGGGCGCCTATTGGGACACCGAGATCAAGCGCGCGCAGGAGCGCGGGCTCGACGGTTATCCGGTGTTCACCCGCAAGGCGATGACGGACTTGAACTACGTCGCTTGCGCGCAAAAGCTGCTGGCGTTGCGCCCGCGGATCTTTCCGCAATTCGCCACCCACAACGCGCTGACGGTCGCGACCATACTGGAGCTCGCCGACGACCAGTGGCGGCTATCGAATTCCAGCGCCTGCACGGCATGGGCGAGGCGCTCTATGCGCAATTGAGCGAGGATCGCCCGGACATCGCGTACCGCACCTACGCGCCGGTCGGCAGCCATCGCGACCTGCTCGCCTATCTGGTGCGGCGACTGCTGGAGAACGGCGCGAATTCTTCCTTCGTGGCGCAGGCCTCGGATGAATCCGTGCCCATCGAGACGCTGCTGCAGCGGCCCGCCGACCATCATCGGCGCGGCGAACCGCGCCTGCCATCAGGACATTCCGTTGCCGGCGGACCTGTATCAGCCGTACCGGAAGAATTCGCGCGGCATCGAATTCGGCGAGCGCGCGGCGCTGGACAGGCTGGTCGTCGAAATTGCGACCGAGCGGCCTATCGGCGGCAAGGCGGTGATGGCGACACCGGCGCAGGCGGAAGCGGCGATCGTTGCTGCCCGCGCGGGATTTTGGAACTGGAGCGCAATGGCAGCTAACGCAGCGCGCCGAAATACTGGAGCGCGCCGCCGATCGCCTCGAGCAGCGCAAGGCGCGTTTCATCGCGCTGCTGCAATCCGAGGGCGGCAAGACACTCGACGATTCGCATTTCCGAAGTCCGCGAGGCCATCGACTTCTGCCGCTACTATGCGGCACAGGGGCGAAAACTGTTCGGCGACGGCGCGGCGATGCCGGGCCCGACAGGCGAAAGCAATGTGCTCCGTTTGCGCGGCCGCGGCGTCTTCGTCGCGATCTCGCCGTGGAATTTTCCGCTGGCGATCTTCCTGGGGCAAGTCACGGCGGCGCTGATGGCCGGCAATGCCGTGGTGGCAAAGCCCGCGGAACAGACGCCGCTGATTGCGGCTGAAGCCGTTAGGCTGTTGCATGAGGCCGGCGTACCCGGCTCCGCGCTGCATCTCGTGCAGGGCGACGGCAGGATCGGCGCGGCACTGGTGGCGCATCCCGACATCGCCGGCGTGGTCTTCACCGGCTCGACCGAGGTCGCGCGTTCCATCAACCGCACGCTGGCGGCCAAGGATGGACCGATCGTGCCGCTGATCGCGGAGACCGGCGGCATCAATGCGATGATCGTCGATGCCACCGCGCTGCCCGAGCAGGTCGCCGACGACGTCGTCACCTCGGCGTTCCGCTCGGCCGGCCAGCGCTGCTCGGCGCTGCGGCTGCTGTTCGTGCAGGACGACGTCGCCGACCGCATGATCGAGATGATCGCGGGCGCGGCGCGCGAATTGAAGCTCGGCGATCCCGCCGATCCCTCAACCCATGTCGGCCCGGTGATCGACGCCGAGGCCAAGCAGAAGCTGGATGCGCACATCGCGCGGATGAAGAAGGAAGCGCGGCTGCATTTTGCGGGCACTGCGCCGGCAGGCAATTTCGTCGCGCCGCATATTTTCGAACTCGCAGATGCCAGCGAACTCACGCGAAGAGGTGTTCGGCCCCGATCCTGCATGTCGTGCGTTATCGCGCCGAGGCGCTGGAGGACGTGCTGCGCGCGATCGAGCGCAGCCGGCTACGGGCTCACTCTCGGCATTCATTCGCGCATCGACGACACCGTCGACGATATCGTTGCGCGGCTGCAGGTCGGCAACATCTATGTCAACCGCAACATGATCGGCGCCGTGGTCGGCGTGCAGCCGTTCGGCGGCTTCGGCCTGTCCGGCACCGGGCCGAAGGCCGGCGGCCCGCATTATCTGGCGCGGTTTGCCACCGAGCAGACGGTTACCGTCAATACGGCGGCGGCCGGCGGCAATGCCGCATTGCTCGCGGGCGGGGAATAACAGGCTGATGCCCCGCTGACGCATCGCCCCATGACGCCGCCGGGCGTTGCATCGGCTGCCCAACATGGTTCAAATGGCTCCCGAAACAGGTTGCTGCGGCAGTGTCCGCCAACAAGACAAGCGCCAGGGAGCGACGTCGCCATGGAAGAAAAGGGCATTTTCGACGGCCTGAAGGTGCTGGATTGCGCGAGCTTCATCGCGGCACCTGCGGCGGCCACCGTGCTGTCGGACTTCGGCGCCGACGTGATCAAGATCGAGCCGCCGGGCGCGGGCGATCCCTACCGCAACCTGCCGAACCTGCCGGGCTATCCGCACAGCGAGCACAATTTCGCGTGGCTGCTGGAAGTCGCGCAACAAGAAGAGCATCGCGCTCGACCTCACCAAGCCCGAGGGCCAGGCGGTGCTGCACAAGCTCGCCGCCGAGGCCGACGTCTTCATCACCAACTATGCCGCCGCAGGTGCGCGAAAAACTCGGCATCACCTACGATCATCTGGCGCCGACGAATGAACGGCTGATCTATGCCTCCTTCACCGGCTATGGCGAGAAGGGCGAGGAAGCCAACAAGCCCGGCTTCGACAGCAACGCCTATTGGGCGCGCTCCGGCCTGATGGACCTCGTGCGCGCCGACGAGCACACCACGCCCGCGCGCTCGGTCGCCGGCATGGGCGACCATCCCTGCGCCATGGCGTTTCTACGGCGCGATCGTCACCGCGCTGTACAAGCGCGAGCGCACCGGCAAGGGCTCGCATGTCTCGTCCAATCTGATGGCGAACGGCGTGTGGGCGGCTTCGGTGCTGGCGCAGGCCAAACTGGTCGGCGCAAAGTTCCTGCCGCGCCGGACGCGCGAGAACGCGCTCAACGCGGTGACCAATCACTACCAGTGCAAGGACGGCCGCTGGCTGATCCTGTCGCTGCTCAACGAGGACCGGCAGTGGCCGACGCTGGCCAAATGCCTCGGCCGCGAGGATCTGGTCGGCGATCCGCGCTTTGCGCAGAAGAAGGACCGCCACGCCAACTCGCTGCAGCTGGTGAAGATCTTTGACGAGGTGTTCGCGACGCAGGCCGCTCGCCGAATGGCGAAAGATCCTCGACGGCAATGGCCTGGTGTTCGGCGTGGTCGGCATCCTCGACGACATCCCGACACGACAAGCAGATGATCGAGAACGAGGTGCTGGTGCCGTTCGAGAACGACACCATGCTGACCGTCAACAGCCCGATCTGGGTCGACGGCAGCAAGAAGGTGCAGCCGCGCAAGCCGCCCGGGACTCGGCGAGCACAGCGACGAGATCTTGCGCAACGCCGGCTATGACGACGCCGCGATCAAGAAACTGCGTGCATCGGGCGCGGTGGCGTGACCGATGCCGAAATACCGCCTGCACTACTTCCCGGAGTCCGGGAATAGCTACAAGCTCGCGCTGATGCTGACGCTGTGCGGCGAGACGTTCGAGGGCGTGTGGACCGATTTCGCCGGCGGCGCCACGCGCACCGCGGAATGGCGGCGCGACGTCAATCCGATGGGCGAGATTCCGGTGCTGGAGATCGACGGCAAGCGGTTCACCCAGACCGCGCCGCTCCTGCTCAAACTTGCCGGGCAGTACGCGCGCTTTGGCGCTGAGACGGAGGACGAGCAATTCGAGCTGCTGCGCTGGCTGTTCTGGGACAACCACAAGCTCACCGGCTACATGGCGACCTATCGCTTCATGCGCACCTTCACGCCCTCGCCGGACGAGCATGTGCTGAAGCATTTTCGCCGGCGGCTGGACGATTTCCTCTCGATCCTCGAAGGCCACATGAAGACGCATGCGTTCGCCATCGGCGCGCGGCCGACGGTCGCCGACATCTCCATGATGGCTTACCTGCACTATCCCGCCGACGAGACCGGCTACGATTTCGCCGCGAGCCATCCCGCCATTCATGCGTGGCTCGGCCGCATGGCACAGCTGCCCGGATGGAAGTCGGCTTACGACCTGCTGCCGGGCAAGCGGATGACGCACTACGCCAAATAAACTGTCAGGGTAAGCGGTGCGTCCAGGCCCAGACGATACCGACGACAATCGCCGCGATAACGATAGTCATGAAGATGGCCCAGCCGCTGACCCGGACAGAGCTGACGGCCTCACGATGGGCCTCGTTCTGCGCGATCTCGCGGTTGCGGGCCTTCTCCTCGGCGTCGGGAGTGCTCATCGGCTGATTCCCTGCTGTCGTTGTGCGGAGTGCATTATAGCACCAAACGATGACGGCCGATCAGCCGTCGCGCAGCAATTGACAGGCGGCTAGACGACTTTTTCGTCCTGCTCGCGCAGGGCCGCCACCGAATAGCCGGCGATCTGCTTGTAGCCCTCCGAGAGCCCGCGCAGCTCCTCGAGGCTGATGACGTCCTCGATGGCGCGGAACGGCTTGTCCTGGCTGCGCAGGAACACCTCGCGCAGGATCGCATCCGGCGGATTGGCACGGTTGGTCAGCACGATGCGGGTGGTGGCTTCCAGCCGCTGCTTCTCGTAGGCGGCAAGCGCGGCGACCGGCTCGTGCGCGCGCAGCGCATCGGTCAGCGCCCGCGCATCGAGGATCGCCTGGCCCGCGCCGTTGGAACCGCGCGGCACCATCGGATGCGCGGCATCGCCCAGCAGCGTGACGCGACCAAAACTCCAGCGCGGCAGCGGATCCTGGTCGACCATCGGAAATTCCAGCACGCTGTCGGCGGCGCGGATGAAGGCGGGCACGTCGAGCCAGTCGAAATGCCAGCCGGCAAACGCAGGAAGGAAATCGTCGAGCGAGCCGGGCCGGTTCCAGTCGCGCTTGCGATAGTTCGGCGTCTCGATCTCGGCGACCCAGTTGACGAGCTGCAGCCCGTCGGCTTCGACGCCGCGGATCGGGTAGATCACCATCTTGCCGTGCGACAGCCAGCCGGCACGCACCATGCTGGCGCCCGACAATATCGGCCTCCAGCGCGTCACGCCGCGCCACATGTTGACGCCGGAGTAACGCGGCTCGCCTTCCCCGGGATAAAACTGCTTGCGGATCGCGGAGTGAATGCCGTCGCAGGCGATCGCGACCTTGCCGCGCATGGAAGAACCATCGGCGAAATTCACGGTGACGCCGCCGTCGTCCTGCTCGACGGCGGTGCAGTGCTTGCCGGTGACGAGCCTATCGGCGCCGGCGCGCACGCAGAATGCGTCGGTCAGGATCATCTGCAGGTCGCCACGGTGGATCGAGAACTGCGGGTGCTCGTATCCGGCGGCGCGGCCGAGCGGCTCCTGGTAGATCAGCTGGCCGAAGCGGTTGAAGAAGGTGGCATCGGTGGTCGTGATCGCGGACTTGGCGAGCGTGGGTTCAAGGCCGAGCGCGGCGAGCTCTCGCGTAGCATGCGGCAACAGGTTGATGCCGACGCCGACCGGCCTGATCTCCGGGGCGGATTCGAAAATCCGGCACGGGATTCCTTCCCGATGCAGCGCGAGCCCAAGCGTCAGCCCGCCAATGCCGGCACCGACGATGATGACCTCGTCGCCCATCTCTCCTCCGGGCCGCCTTCCAGGACCGCTTTCGGCGGCGGATACAATAGATCGGTAAGTCCACTGTCAATCTGGTGTATTACGGGGCTTTGACGAAACACATGCCCATGCGCGTATTCTTGTCGGCAGGCTGGCAAATCAACCCCTTGGCGCACGTCCAGGCGCGGAAACTCGCATCGTTGCCGGCGGTTCGGTCGATCTGGCGATAGCAATGCGCGCCCCAGCCGTCGCTATATTCGGTAGCGGCCAGCTCCCTTGCACCGCGCAATTGCGGGCGGCTGGCAAAGCCCTTGGAATAGTCCGGCGTGCGGCCGTCGCGCAGCGCAGCAAGGATGTCGCGGCGACGGGCCTGGTCGCCGAAGAAATGCGGCGAGGCCGGCACCACGGTGGCATTGGAGGGTTTTGCCACCAGCCAGTCTACGCCGGGGAAATGGAAGCCGCCGATGCCGCGGGTCTGGTGACAACCGGCGCAGGTGATGTCGTTGAGCCGGCGCTGGAAGCCGCCGAAGGAGCGGATGTTCTGCAGCTTGGTGCCGTCGCCTGCCGCCTTCTTCAGCGCGGCGACGACATCGCCTTCGCTGAATACGGGACCGGCGCCCTCGCCTTCGCTGAGGCCGAATTCCGGCAGCAGGTTCGACGGCGTGAAGCCGACCGGCGTCGGCGCGATCGCGGCCTTGGCCAGGAATTTTTCCGGAATCAGGATGGTGCCGCGATCGAGCTCGGCGAAATGCGCGCCATCGAGCAGCCATGCCTTGAAGTCGCGCGCGAGGCCGGCGTCGGCGAGGATGCGCTCGCGGTCGATCTGGTTCTCCATCGGCGCTTCCGCGAACAGGCGCGCCGGCGCGTCGTAGCGAAACACCTTCAGGAGATAATCGGTGCGGAAATCGCGCCGGGCCGATTTCGGCGCATGCGCAATCTGCAGATTGGTTTCGATGCGATCGATATTTTCCGGCATCACGAGATCGAACGGCCCGTCGATGGCTTGCAATTTCGCGGCAAGGTCGCGGCCGGTCAGCGCGAGGTCAGATGTTGCCAGCCAGCGCTCTGCGATGCCGGCGCAGGTGATCGGCTTGCCCTCGCGATCCACCGCCACCTCGCCCTTGGCGCGCAGCACGACGTTGAGCGTCATCGGCAGCCGCGACGACGTTTCGCCGCCTGCCGGCATGGCGCTGCGGATCAGGCGGTAGATCAGGCGGATTTCGCCGCAATTTCCTTCCGCGACATAGGCGCGGTCCATGCGGTTGACGATGCCTACCAGCACGAAGCGGGTGTCAGCGGAGGCGAGCAACGCGCGGTCGAACAGCTGGAACGCAAAAGCGTCGCCGACGCCGATGGATTCGCCCGGCAGCTCGGCCTTATGCCTGGCGACATAGCGCTCGAACTCGGCGTCGAGCGCGGCCTTGACCGGAGCCATCGCCGGCATCGCGAACAGCTGCGCATTGTCGAACAGGGTTTCGCCCGAACGCGCCGGCTGCAGGATGCGGCCGAGGCCGAACCTGCTGCGGTCGAGTTCACGCAAGGCCAGCGGATCGGTGATGGCGGTTCCGCGCTCCAGCGGCTTGTCCGGCACCGCGCGTGCCGGAAGCGCGCTGCACAACAGGCAAAGCGTAGTGACGAGTAACCGCGACAGAACACTCATGCCTCAAGTAACACCGCGCGGAGAGGCCTATTCAAGCAAAAAGGCGCCTCACATCGCGGTGAGGCGCCTTGTATTTCCGCAAAATCCTTGTCAGCGCGAAACGATCAGGCCCTTGCTGGTGACGACCACCCAGCGGCCGTCCTGCTTGCGAATGGCATCGACGCGGCCGACGCCGGGAATCGAATCGCCGGCATAGATCTCGAAGACGCCGCGGCGGCCCTCGATCAGCGCGCCGCCATAACCGACATCGCGCAGCACCCAGCCTTCGACTGTCGGCAAGCGGCCGACCTCGGGTTTGGCGGCCGTGGCGGGCACAGCGGGTGACGTTGCGGCAGCAGCGGGCGGCGACACCGATCCCGTGACGTCCTTCGGGACAGTGGTTGTCGCAGGCGCAGCGGCGGCGACTTGCGCCGGCGCTGCAGCGGCGGGGGCTGCGGCCGCGGCGCGCAGTCTGCTGACTTCGTCGGAGAGCTTTGCGAGCTTGCCGGCGGGCTCTCCTTGCGCCTTCTCGATCTTTTCGAGACGGTCGCTGGTCTTGTTGAACTGGGTGACGCCGAGCTTCGCGTTCTGCTCGACGCTGGCTTTCAGCGCGACAATGTCGGCGTCGATGCGGGCGACTGCGGCTTCGAGCTCGATGTTGCGCGGGGCTGTTGCGACTTCGGTGGCATTGCCACGGCCGAGGCCGCTGGTTGCGAGCGCGCCGCCGATCGCACCGGCAACGGCAGCGAGTGCAACGACGGCCGCCATCGCGGCGATCCGGCGCCTGGGCGCGGCCGGCTCGGATGCCTTGGCCTCGGCGGACCATTTACGATCGCCGGGCGACATGATCATGACATTGCCGGAGGGGCGCGGCGCTTCCGGCTTCTTCTCAGCCGTCACCTCGACCTTCGGCGCTTCGACCTTCGGTTCGATTTTGGGCGCGTCGGCCTTCGGCGACGTCAGTTCCTGGTCGGGGGCAATGGCGGGGGACTCGGTCATGACCGGCTCGATCTTGACGTTGGAGGCACTCACAGAAACCGCTTCAACGCTGGTCGGCTCGCTCTGTTGTTCGCTCACGGTAAAAGTCTCCAGAATTCGTTGACCATTTGGTAACTTTCATTCCTTTCCAATTCCTTACCGGCCAAACCTGTTACTGAAATTTAAGGAACTCATCCGGGGGCGGATGTTGGCGGGCGAGGTGTGCGGTGGCGGGAGCGCGGCGGCCCGGTTCATGCTGCTATGCGACATAACCCCGTCCCTGCGTCTTTTGCGCGCGGGCGTTTCCCGTCTAACATGCCGTCCCAGGGCGACAGGCCGGCACGGTGAGGGGCGGCATGGCGATTGAGAAATGCGTCAACGAATATGACGTCGGGCACGTCATCTTCGAGGAGGGCTCGACCGGGCGCGAGCTGTACGTCGTGCTCGACGGCGAGGTCGAGATCGCCAAGGTGGCAGGCGCCGCCAAGACCGTGATTGTGACGCTCGGCAAGGGCGAGTTCTTCGGCGAGATGGCCGTGATCGACGGCTCCGCGCGATCCGCCACGGCGATTGCCGCCGCCCCGCATACCCGCGTGATGCGGATCAACCATGCCCGCTTCGTCTATCTCGTCAGCCAGCAGCCGGCCTTCGCGCTGATGATCATGGATGCGCTATCCAAGCGGCTGCGCGCCTCGAACGAGCGCACCTACCGCGCGGCGGCCAATTCATGAACGATCGCAGGCCCTCCCCGTTCAAGACATTACTCGACGGCGAGGCCGCCACGCTGATCCAGGCCACGGACGACGTCTACCAGATCCGCTTCAAGAACCGCGCGGCCAACGCCTACCTCGTGCGCGGCAGCAAGCGGACCATCATGATCGACGTCGGGCTGTCGACCAATTATCCGCATCTCGTCGCCTGCCTCAACCATGTCGGCGTCACACCCGACAAGATCGACATGGTGGTGCTGAGCCACGAGCATCTCGACCATATCGGCGCGACGTATCATTTCCACGGCCGCAGCTATATCGCCGCACACCGGCTCGCCGCCAACAAGATCATGCTGCGCGACGATTTCTCGATGCTGCGAAAGATGTTCGCCGAGCCGAACGTGCCGATCGATATCGACATCTGGCTTGAGGAAGGCAATCTGATCGACCTTGGCAATTTCCGCCTCAGCGTGATGTATACGCCGGGCCACACCTCGGCCTGCATCACGCTGTTCGAGCAGGACAAGGGCCTGCTGTTCGCCGCCGATACCTTGATGCCCGGCGGGGTGATGGGCGGCGTGTTCGGCTCGGGCTCGATCGCCGACTACATCCAGTCGCTGGAGCGGATCAAGGGACTGAACTCGAAGATCCTGCTCTCCGGCCATGGAAGATTGTCCGACACGCCGCAGGACGACGTGCGGACCGCGATCCAGCGCTCGCATGGCTTGCTGGAAGACACTGCACAACTGTTCGATGCACTGGACGCGCGCCAGAATTTCGATCCGATCATGCAGTCGGTGCGCGACCTCAACAAGCTCGACGACTAGCTTTGCAACGATGCAAGGGAGGCTGACATGCTGTCTTCGAAAATTACTATGGCGGCATTTGCGTTTGGTCTTGCACTATCATCGCTGGCTTCCACTGCCTTGGCAGACCCCAAGGCGGATGTCGCAGCGACAACCACCGCATGGGCACAAGCGGTGGCCGATCCCGACAAAGTGTCGTCGCTCTATTCAGACGATGCCGTGCTCTGGGTCACGGCGGCAGCGAAGATACGTTCGGGCCGAGCAGAGGTACGCGACTATTTCGTCAACGTCGCCAAGGTAGCCCCCGGCGTCAAGTTGGACTTCGGCGATCAATTGATCCGCGTCTACGGCAATGCAGCGGTCAACAGCGGCTCCTATACTTTCTCCTGGGTCAAGGACGGCGAGACGAAGACCCTGCCCGCGCGCTACAGCTTCACCTACGTCAAGGACGGCGAGCGCTGGCTGATCGTCGATCACCATTCCTCTGCCATGCCAACGCCGCCGAAATAGGCTCGCAGGTCTTTCACGTTTGACAAACGGCTTCGCTGCCTGTTCAAAGGCGGCCACAACACGCCTGCGACAACAAAATGGGGAGAGACGCATGAAGCTTTACGATTCGCTCGGGCCGAACCCGCGCATCGTCCGCATGTTCATGGCCGAGAAAGGCATCGAGATGCCGAAGCAGCCGGTGGACCTGCGCAAGGGCGAAAATCGCGAAGCCGAACATCTCAAGCGCAATCCGCATGGCCAGATGCCGACGCTCGAGCTCGACAACGGCAGCTATCTCTCCGAGATCACCGCGATCTGCGAATATCTGGAAGAAAAGAACCCGACGCCGCCGATGATCGGCGCGACGGCTGAAGAGCGCGCCGAATGCCGGATGTGGACGCGCCGCGTCGACCTCAACATCTGCGAGATGCTCGGCAACGGCTTTCGCTACGGCGAGGGACTGAAATTCTTCGAGAAGCGCATTCCGGTGGCGCCGGAAGCCTCCCCGGGGCTGAAGATGGTCGCGCAGAACCGGCTGAAGTGGCTCGACGGCCAGATGGCCGATGGCCGCGACTATATCTGCGGCAAGCGGTTCACGATGGCCGATATCCATCTCTATGGCTGGCTCGATTTCGCAGGCACCGTCGGCCAGCCGCTCGACCGCGGCAACACACATATCGCCGCCTGGTTCGACCGCGTCGCGCAGCGGCCGTCGCGAAGGCGAAGGCGTAGGTCGACGCGTGGCATGCGCGCTCCTACTTCCAGACCTTCGCTGAAAGCAGCGTGCGTCTCGAAGGATGAAGCCACGAACGCGTAGCTCCGCTTCTTCCCTAGCACCTCGACGCGCGCGGGGCGCGGGCCGCCGGGCGGGGTCACCAGATGCACCGCGCCTTCGGGCTGCTTCCATCCCTTCAGGATCACCTCGACCTCGCCTGAGCGAATGGCATCGCCGACGATGAACTCCGGCAGGTCGGCGATCCCGAGGCCCGCGAGCAGCGCCGGCATCACGGCCTCGCCGTTGTTGACGCGCAGTTGCCCGGCCGGACGCACGCTCGCCTGCTCGCCGGACGCATTGGTGTAGTGCCAGACGCCGGGTGTCGAGAGATAGGCGTAGCCAAAGCATTTGTGCTCGGCGAGATGCATCGGATGCGTCGGCCGGCCGTGACGCTTCAGATAGGAGGGCGCCGCCACGGTGTAGCGCGGCATGGCGCAGAGCCGCCGCGCGATCAGCGACGAGTCCGGCAGCCGCGCGATGCGCAGGCCCGCATCAAAGCCCTCGCCGATCAGGTCGACGATGGCGTCGCTCAGATGCAGGTCGATCGAGACTTCCGGATAGGCTTCCAGGAATTCCGGCAGCATCGGCGCGACGGTCTTGATGCCGAAACGTCATGGGCACCGCGAGCCGCACCAGGCCGCGCGGCGTCGTTGATTGCGCCAGCGCCTCGCTCTCCGCCGCTTCGCCGTCGGCGAGCAGCCGCGCCGCGCGCTCGGCGAGCTTCTGCCCGGCATCGGTCAGCGCCAGCCGCCGCGAGGTGCGGTTGAAGAGGCGCGCGCCCAGCCGCTCCTCCAGCCGGCTCACCGCCTTCGACACCGTGGCCTTGGACAGCGCCAGCTCGCCGGAAGCCGCCGCAAAGGAGCGCAATTCCACGACTTTCGCGAAAATCGCCAGCGCCTCGAAGTCCGGGAGCTTCGCCATCTGCGCTACCCTCAATTTTGGAAACAATGAGTTTCGATAGTTTCTATTTCTATATCACGGCGGACGGCATATCCAAGGGCCATGCAAACGCCGGGCGGGCGCCCGGCCTCAAATTGAGTGTAAGGAACATCGCATGATCGAACTGAAACCCTTTGCAAAGCTCGGCGGCGCCGATCACGGCTGGCTGAAGGCCAAGCACCACTTCTCGTTCGCGAGCTATTACGACCCCGAGCAACATGGGCCACGGCTCGTTGCGGGTGTGGAACGACGACGAGATCGCGCCGAACACCGGCTTCCCCGCCCATCCCCATGCCAACATGGAGATCATCACCTATGTGCGCGAAGGCGCCATCACGCACCAAGACAGTCTCGGCAACAAGGGCCGCACCGAAGCGGGCGATGTGCAGGTGATGAGCGCGGGCAGCGGCATCCGCCACTCCGAATACAATCTGGAGCCGACCAAGACGAAAATCTTCCAGATCTGGATCGAGCCGAACACGCATGGCGGCCAGCCGACCTGGGGCGCAAAACCGTTCCCGAAGGCCGATCGCGGCAGCGGCAAGCTCGTCACCATCGCCAGCGGCTTTGCCGGCGACACGGACGCGCTGCCGATCCGGGCCGATGCGCGGGTGCTCGCCACCACGCTGAAGGCCGGCGAGAGCGCGGAGTATTCGCCCGAGAAGGCGCGGCATCTCTATCTCGTGCCGGCGGCCGGCAGCGTCGAGGTCAACGGCGTCAAGGTCAACGCCCGCGATGGCGCTGCGATCACCAATGAGGCGACGCTGAAGATCACCGCACTGGAAGATTCCGAACTGGTGCTGGTCGACGCGGCGTAAGCCACGCTCTCTCCTCTTCGCAACCCAAGACGTGGATGGCCGGGTCAAGCCCGGCCATGACGGCCTTGGCTTGCCTCGAACAATCCTCAAACCACAAACTCAAAGGAGGCCATCATGGCCAAGGTACTCGTGCTCTATTATTCCGCTTACGGTCACATCGAAGCGATGGCGAATGCGGTTGCCGAAGGCGCCCGCGAAGCCGGCGCGCTCGTCGACGTCAAGCGCGTTCCTGAACTCGTGCCCGCCGATGTCGCCAAGGCGTCGCACTACAAGCTCGACCAGGCGGCGCCGGTCGCCAAGATCGAGGAGCTCGCCAATTACGATGCCGTGATCGTCGGCACCGGCACCCGCTTCGGCCGGATGGCCTCGCAGATGGCGAACTTCCTCGATCAGGCCGGCGGCCTCTGGGCCAAGGGCGCGCTGCACGGCAAGGTCGGCGGCGCCTTCACCGCGACCGCCACCCAGCATGGCGGCCAGGAGACCACGCTGTTCTCGATCATCACGAATTTGTTGCACTTCGGCATGACCGTGGTCGGCCTCAATTACGGCTTTGCCGGCCAGATGAAGCTCGACGAGGTGACCGGCGGCTCGCCCTATGGCGCGACCACCATCACCGGCGGCGACGGCAGCCGGCTGCCGAGCGCCAACGAACTCGCCGGCGCGCGCTATCAAGGACGTGTGATCGCGGAGACTGCGAAAAAGCTGCATGGCTGATGCGATCGGCGGCGGCATTCTCAAACGGGAATGCCGCCCCATCTATCCGTCGGGGGACGACGGATCGTGGCCATGATCGAACTTCTTTTCGTTGCGCAGGCGTTTCGCAATCCGATCCAGGCGATCGCGCGACGCTGGTATTGCTACAGCCTGTTCCGCGCCTCGCGCGGGGCAAAGCGCTGCAAGGATTGCACGGCTTCGTGAGCCGGCGTGAGGATTGGTGAAAGGCTTACTGTTCTTCGCGTGAGGGCGGCTTGCCGAGAGCACGCTTCAGGCGCGCCGCAAGCTGCGGATAGCGGCGCAGCTCGCGCGCCGCACGATCGCGCAACGCATAGGGAAGTCCGCGCCAGCTCAGGGCCGCGCTGACATCGACCAGCGCGATGCGCCCGACGCCGAAGCGGCGCTTGTAGGCGTAGTTGCCGATGCTGAAATCGAACTCGCGCACGCCGTCCTGGTGCAGGGCGGCCATGGTGCGCTCGATGATCAGCCGGCCCGGCGAGCAGTTCGACCATTTCTCGCCGGCATTGCTGATGCGGATCATGACGTAGCGCGCGCCCTGGCGGATGCCGAGCAGCGTCGCCACCACTTCCTCGCCGACCGTCAGCGCCGAGACCACGGCATAACCGCTGCCGAGGCCATCGCGCACCAGATTGCGGTAGAACGCGGCGCAGGTCTCGTCGTTGAGGATGAAGTTGAGCCCGAGGCTCTCCATCCGCGCGCCCTGCTGGACCTCGGTGGTCGAGAGGATGCGCAGCGCCTCGTCTTCGTCCGTGAACAGCGCTGAACGTTGCGGACGGATCGCGCGAGAACACGCGCCAGCTCCGCTCCAGCTCCTTGCGCACGGTCTTTTCCAGCGTGTAGCGCCAGGCGTCGTAGTCCTCGCCCGTGGTGACGACATTGCCGTTGAGCGAGCACGGGCCGGCGTCATCGAGCAGCGCCAGCGGATTGGGCCGGCCGTCGAGATCGACCGGCATCTTGCGAAAGCGAAGGAGATCGGCGCCATCGGGCAGCTTGCGCAACGCCGCCAGCAAATCGCGCCACAGCGCGTGCGCCGCCTTCGCTTCGCGCGGCGCGGCGGGGCCGAGCAGCGGCGCGTTGTAGTCGGTGAGATCGCAGATCGGCGAATTCGACGATGGCGATGCCGTTCTGCCGGCGGCGGATCAGCGGCAGCAGCGACGCCGGCTCGCCGGTCGCGGCATCGGTCACTTCGGCAAGCAGCGGTTCGGCCGTACCTGGCAAATGCCGCATACCAGGCCTGGCACCAGAGCGGATGCTGGAACGGCGTCGAGGGCACTGACGTCGTTCCAGCGCGCGAGCAACCTGCTTCCAGTCGCTGGAAGAACTCGACACGGCAGCCGGTCGCGCGGGCTGTTGCCCGCGCGCCGAACTTGCCTGCCGTTTCCGCCAGAACCGTCATCGGGATAGCGCCGCCTCAAGCCGCCTTCGGCAGATCGACGATCTTGCCGGGCTGCGTCTTGTCGAGGCGGAATTCGATCGGACGGCGCGCGTTGCGCTCGCGCTTGACCCACTTGCTGTCGCGCAAGAGCTTCTGCAGCACCGCCTTGGCGAAGAAGGACGGGCCGCGCAGGTTGCGGGTCTTCGGCGCGTAGCCGAAGCGATGGCGCAGCAGGCCGTTGGCGAGGTTGACGATCTCGGCGCGGCGGATTTCGTCGTTGGTGTAGGAGATCGTCATCGAGACGCTGAAGGTGTCGAGATTCTCGACGCGGTGCGGCGCGTTCATCTGCCAGCCCAGCATCTGGCCGGGGCCGATGTCGAGCACCTTGGCGTGATCGTCGTACCAGTCCTTGTAGGGAAGATCGACCTCGACATTGAACAGCGCGATGTCCTCGAGGTGATCCGATCGGTGATGAACGGCGCGGTGTTCGGATAGACATAGACGCGCTTGCGGCCGGCGATCTGCACCAGGCTCTGGCCGGGCAAATCGGCGTGGTAATAGACCTGCGCGTCCGGCGAGGAGATCAGGATGCTCTCCTGATGGCCCTTCGGCATTTCGAAGCCCGGAACCTTGTCGCAGATTTCCTCGAACATCTGGTCGACCAGCTTGCGGTAGCGGCTGTCGACCGAGCCGACGTCGCGCATGTTGAGCCAGAGCCCGCCGCGCGAAATCTCCTCGATCACCTCGCGGCCGGTGAGATTGCCGATGTCGCCCTCGCGCCAGAGCTTGCCCGCGCCCTTCGCGCCGGTCTTGACCAGGCTATAATGCTCGCGCGGATAGTTCTCGATCAGCCTGGCCAGATCGTCCATCGAGAACGCCGGCGACTTGTGCATCTCGTGCTCCAGCCGGATCGGCTGGTGGGCTCCACAGTTCCGAATGCGTCTCGTCCCATTTGGTGAAGATCTTGCCTGTCAGTCATTGTCGCGCTCCCGAAGAAATGCCATTTCCGGTCACCCGATGTCCCGCTATGAGACGGCCAGGCGGCCTCTGCGCCCAAACTGGCAAGAAGGGTGCCGCCGGCCAGCAGGCCGCTTACGGGAAGCTAATGTCTGGCAGGTATGGCTAACGCGTTCCGGACCGCCCAGATGACCTCAGAGCCGACATATCGGACGCTATTTCTCGGCGCGGGACCGCAGATGCAATGCGGCGTCGGCCAGTTCACGCGTCTGTTGCAGCAGACGATCGAGGAAGCCGAGCCCGGCAGCACCACGACGTTAACCTTGTCGCGCAGCGAGGGTTCATTTCCGGACATCTGGCGCGCGATCGGGACGGCGCAGGAGCGTCGTCTGCAATTTTCCGATCGTGGCCTGGAAGCGGGTGATCTTCGCGCCGCTGCTGGCGCTGCTCGCAGCAAAGCTGCGCGGCCGCAAGGTCGTGCTGATCCAGCACGAATGGGGCGGGCTGCAACTGGCTGCGCCGCATCACCTACATTCCGGCGCTGTGGCTTGCCGATGTCATCGTGATGTTCTCGCCGCTGGTGCGACGCGAACTGGCCGACGACCCGATCGTCGGCGGGACAGCCAAAAAGGTGGTGCTCGCTCCGCTGCCGCCGAATATCGAGGCGCCCGCCGCGACAGCGGATTCCGGGCTGCGCAGACGGCTCGCCGCGGCCCGCGCGCAAGGCCGCCTCGTGATCGGGCATTTCGGATCGATCTATCCCGGCAAGCAGCCGAATGCGCTGCTCAATATCGGCGCGATCCTGAAGTCGCGCGGACGAAAACCCCTGCTCGTCTATATCGGCTCCTTCATCCGCGGCATCGACCGCGTCGAGGAAGAGTTTTACGCACGCGCGTCCGAACTCGGCCTGCGCGAGGATGTCATCGTCAGCGGCTATGTCGCCTCCGACGCCGAGGTGTTCGGCCTGTTCTGCGAGGTCGACGCGTTCTGCTATCCGCTCGACGAAGGACTAACCGCGCGGCGCTCCAGCGTGCTGACCTGCGTGCAGTCGGACCGGCCGCTGATCGTCACCGGACCGGCGCTGCCGGAAGAATTCGACCATCATCCGCGCTTCAAGGCCTTGATCGACCGCGGCGCCATCGCGCTGGTGCCGCGCGGATCCGATGACCAGGCCTTTGCCGATCGTATCGAAGCCGTCGGTGAAATCGCCGACAGCGAAGTTGCCGTTCGATTTCGCCGGCTGGTGGCGGGACGTCGCCGTGTGCCGTCAGGGCGCAGCTTTAGCGCGTCGTCACGCCCTGGCCTTGAACCGCGCCAGATAGTGCAGTCCGAACATCGCGATCAGGAACGTGAACCAGAGCGGGTCGGCGCGGTCGAGGAAGAAGCTTTCCATCGACGACAGATAGAGCCCGAACAGCCAGATGCGCAGGAACAGCATCGTCAGCGGGCCGTTGTTGCCGCCCACATCGGCGGACTGGAAATTGCGCAGCGGCATGATGACGACCGCGACAACCAGCAGGACGAGGCCCGGCACGCCCATGCCCAGCGCGGTGTCGAGATAGCCATTGTGGCTGTGCGAGGCGTAGCCCGCCCATTCCTTGCCTTCGGGCAAATTCTGGATCGCGTCGCTGCCCCAGAACGCGGCAAAGCCATAGCCGGTCATGATGCGATCCTTGCAGGGATTGCAGCGCAAAATTCCAGATGTCGATGCGGCCGGTGAAGCTGGCGTCGAGCGGCAGCAGCTTTGCGATCTCGGACAGCGTGTCGCTCATCGTGGTGCCGACGCTGAACAGATTGAGCAGCAACAGCGGCGTGAGCAGAATGACCGCACGCGCCCACAGCGAACGGACGATCGTCGTCAGCGACGTCAGCAGCAGCACGGCAAAGCACAGCGTCAGCGAGCTCTTGCCGGCGGAATAGAGCAGGAACAGCGAGGCAAGTCCGATCACGGCGATGCCGGAGATCCAGCCGCCGGCGCGGATGAAGTAGATGCCGAAGAACAGCAGCATGGCCATCACGCCGGCCGCCATGTTCTTGTGGCCGAACGAGCCGCGCCAGTTGCCGGCGAGGCCCGGCTCCTGCGGATCGGTGGCAAGATGGATCGACAGATGCGGCACCAGCAGGATGCCGACAAAGCAGGTGGCGAGCAGCACCAGCGCCGCGATGCTGAACCAGCGCATCATCTCGTGCTGCGATTTCGCCAGCAGCGGCAGCGATGCCGCGACCGTCACGACGCAAACCGTCAGGCTGAAGCGGCGGATCGAGGTGCTCGGGTCGAACGACAGCACGATGGTGACGAGCAGCCAGCCGGTGAACAGCACGAAGGCGGGCGAGAGCAGCGTCTTGAGGCCCGTGGCGTTTTCGCGCATGGCGAGCACAAACGTCAGCGCGGCAAAGCCGCCGAATGTCACATAGGTCGGCACCTCGTTGCCCATGGTGACATCGCCGATCTGCATGTTGCTGAGATCTTCGAACGGCCGCAGCGAGACCCAGGCCAGCAGCAACGCGCCGACGAACGCCGCGCCGCGCACGACGTCCATCACCTCGAGCCGCGGCACCTCGCCGGCAACCGCGCGAAACTCGGAGGCTGGTGATGAAGCGGCTCACGGGATGATCTTCGAGGCTTTGTAGGGCTGCGGTTCGATGCCGACGGCGGCCAACGCGCTGCCGATCGCAACGGTCATCGGATGCATGGCGACAGTGGCCTGGTGCGCGGTGAGCGCCAGGCGGAACGCGCGCGGCAGCGACAGCGGCAGCGCCGCCAGCATCTTCAGCGTCAGCGCAAAGCGCGACCAGGCGTTCGGCGCGACCTTGCGCTGGACGTGGTAATTGATGGCGCCGATGCGCAGGCCCCGCGCTACCAGCCAGCGCAGGCTGGTGCGGCCCGGCGGCACCGTCTCGTTGATGACGGCTTCGGCAACCCAGTGAAACTTCATGCCGGCCTCGCGACAGCGCCAGAAGAAATCGGTGTCGCCGCCGCCGAGCAAGTTGAAGCGAAGATCGAAGCTGGGCTCGCCGAGCCGCTCGAACACGGCGCGGCGGATCAGGCAATTGCCGCTGCCGTAGATCACCGGCACCGGGCCGGAAGCCTCATAGGCCGGCGCGAACGCCGGATGGTGGCGCAGGCTCGCGCTTCAGCGCATCGTCGAAATCAGGCCAGACCGGCCCACCGACGATGTCGGCGCCAGTGGTCTCGGCGGCATGGAGCATCCGCTCCAGCCAGTCAGGCGAGGCGATCTCGTCGTCGTCGATCATCAGGAAATTGACGGCGAGCGGGAAGGATCTCCAGCGCGGTCTCGAAGGCGGCGTTGATGGCGTGGACATTGCCCTGGCGCGGCTCGACCACGCAGAGGCCATGAAGGCTGCGTACGCAGGAATTCGGCGGCGACCGGGACGCTCTCGCTCTTCGCTGCATCGTTCTCGACGACAACGACCGCAAAGCGCCTCGCCGTACGCTGGGCCGCGAGCGATTGCAGCGTCTTCCGCAAGTGGGCCGGCCGGCGAAAGCTGGGGATACACACGACGGTATCGACGCCGGTATCGAGCGCGGGCGAGACAGCCGCCACTGCGCGATCGTCGCGCCTTCCACCAACAGCCAGTTCCGGTCCAGTCATCGCCATGTTGTCGCTTCGCAAAGGAACCGTCCCGAAGCGGGATCGCGTTCCCGATCAGGACAAGAGCGTGCCGAAATGATCGCCGACACTACCGTGTTCAGGCGATACGCACCCAATGTTGCAATATAGGGTCCAGCCGGCAGCGTCGGCGCCGCGAAGCTTCGCGACGGTTAATGACGCGTGCCATTAACCGGGGTTAACGTAACGCGCGTTCGTCGCCTGCAAACAGTTTCTGGAACAGCACCTGCGACTCCGGAAATTTGCCGTTGTCGATCTGCGTCGGCCACAGCCCATCGACGTCGAAATAGGCGGCGTAGTCGATCGCGTCGCGGTTTCGCATCAACCATTCGTGCATCCTGGCAATGAACAGCGGATTGTCGCCGGCCTGGCCGACGCCCCATTCCGGATAGCTCATGCGCTTGCGGTGCTGCGCGGCAAAGTCGCGATGCCATTCCAGCCCGAACGGCGCCTTCAGGTAAAAGGTCTGCCAGCGTTCCTCCGGCGATCCCTCCTGCGTTGAAGTCGTAGACGTCGAGGCCGATATAGTCGACGACATCGTCGCCGGGATAGGCGAGATCGGCGGCGATGTCCTGCGGCCCCCAGCCCGGACACCAGTCGTATTTGAAGTCGCGGGAGGAGCGCCGGAAGATTTTCACCACGCGGCGGAACGCGTTGATGTAGTCGGCTTCCTGTCCTTTGGCGAACCAGGACGAATTGGACAGATTCATTTCCCAGCCGAGGCGGATGATCGCGCGCGGCTGCGCGGCCGCGATGGCGCGGCTGGCAGCCTCGAAGGCCGCATCGTGGAGGCCGCCGGCGACCTCGGACAGCGGCGTATCCTTGACCGACAGCGGCACCGACCACACCACATTGCGCCCTGGATTGAGTTTTCTCCAGATGCCGGGAACCCAGCTCAATCGCTCGAAATCGTCCCAGGTCGCTTCGGCGTAGAAGTCGACGCCGAGCACCGACGACGGCTTGCGGTTCAGCCACTTCTCCCACTGCTGCAGCGTATGCTCGCGGCCGATCTCGCCCCAATTGACGAACGCGCCGGCGAATTTCGCAGGCAGCGTATCCGGACGCGCGTAACTGCGGCCTGCGCCAACGGCCGCCAGCGCGGCACCAAGCAGAAAGGATCGCCGGTCAATTCTCGACATTGCTCGCTCGCATGGTTTTTCCGGTCAGCTCCGGCGAAAGGCGCCGCGCCAGTTCGATGGAGCCTCGGTCGGTGAGATGGCCCAGATCGAACTCGCATGGGAATGTCGCCCTCAATATCAGCGCGATACTTCATTAACTCCTCACGGGCGTCTCAAAAGCGGACAACGCGGACAGATCGAGTGTGCCGAAACGAACGGCCGCATCCGCAATGCCACGGCGCCTCGCACGGAATGCTTGAGTATCCTCATATCTTCACATCGTCGCCGGACGCTTCCCGCGTTCCGAGCCAACTTCCGCACAGGCTCTGCAATTGGCAGTCCAGCGCGGCATCACGTGCGACGCGGGGCTGCCGACATGGTTACGCGCGGTGCCCGGCGGCATTAACCACGCACGCACGCGCAATCGGCTGCGAACGTTCTGTCCGGCACCGATCTTGCTCATTGCCTGGCGGAAGCATTTCCAAGCGACGGAAGCGACAGCCGTGAACGTAATTGCCAGAGAGACTTACGAGATGAACCATGTAGCGTTGTTGACCCCGACCTACGGGCGCGACCTGGAGATCTGCACCCTGCTTTGCGAGAGCGTGGACCGCCACGTCACTTCGTTCTCGAAGCATTATCTGCTGGTGCCCGACTGCGACCTGCCGCTGTTCGCGCCTCTCGCCAGCGAACGCCGCGTGATCATCCCCGCCTCGGCCTATCTGCCCGGCTGGCTGCGGCCGCTGCCGCGCATGATCCAGCGCAAGCGCCGTCAGTTCTGGTGGTCGCTGCGCGCCAAGCCGGTCAGCGGCTGGCATGTGCAGCAGTTCCTCAAGATCGCCGCGACCATGTCGCTGCCGCACCAGCGCTACTGCATCCTCGATTCCGACATCGTGTTCTTCCGGGATTTCGACCTGTCGCGGTTCGAGATACCCGAACTCCATTCCGCTGCTGAGCATGCCCAACGAGGTGATCGCGACTCAGCCGCGCCATTCGCGCTGGGTCGTGACCAGCCATCAGCTGCTCGGGCTGCCGGTGCCGCCGTTACCGGCCTCCGACTTCATCGGCCACATCATCTTCTGGGACCAGCAGACCACGCGCGCGATGACCTCGCGGATCGAGGCCGTCACCGGCGTCGACTGGATCGAGGCGCTGTGCAAGACCCGCGAATTCTCCGAATACATGCTGTACGGCTATTTCGTGCAGAATGACGCGCGCTTTGCCGCACGTCACACGCCGCACCAATCCACGCCCTGCGTCAGCTACTGGGAGCAGCCGACGCTCGAGCAAGGACGAGCTGAACGAGCTGCTGCGCGGCGCGCGCAAGGACGACGTCGCCTTCTCGATCGCGTCCTTCTCCGGCACGCCGGTCGAGACCATCCGCGCCGCGATCAACGAGAGCGACGCGATCCTGCGCACGCGCCGAATCGAACCAGCGGGGCTCGCCGCGGCATGCTGATCGGACAAGCCAGCATCAACCTGACCGCCAACATGCTCTCGGCGCTGCTGGGCTTCGCTGAGCGTGTTCATTTTCACGCGGCTGTTCTCGCCGCATGATTATGGCGTCTATCTGCTCGGCGTCGGCTTTGCCTCCGTCGTCAGCGTCTTCCTGGTCGGCTGGTTCCGCAACCTGATCCTGAGCGGCCATGCCCGCAACGACGGCACCGACGTCCGCGGCCTCGTGATCTCGGGTTATCTGGTCTGCTGCCTGACCGCGCCGGTCGCCTACGTGCATCGGCCGGCTGGTCGGACTGGATGCCGACGACGACGCTGGCCGCGGTGGGCTGTCGATCGCGATCGGCCTGTTCGAACTGACCCAGGATCTGGTTCGCGCGCGGCTGATGGCCTTCTCGGTCATGAAGGCGACGCTGGTCCGCGCCGCCGCGTGCTCGGCTTCGGCGTCGTCGCCGCCCTGGTCGGCCCGACCGGCTTCCTGCTGCTGCTGTCGTCGGCGCTCGCCTATCTGCTCGCCGTGCTGGTGCAGTCGCGCACGGCCTGGCGCGGCACGCATATCAAATTCGACCGCGCAGCGCTTGCCGCTCTCGCCAGGACCGGCCTGCCGCTGACGCTGTCGCTGACGCTGCTCGCCATCTCCAGCGTGACCGACCGCTTCATGATCGCCAATCTGGTCGGCGACCGCCGACGCCGGCAAATATGTCGCCGGCCTCGATCTGGTCCGGCAGACGCTGATGATGCCGGCGATGAGCGCGGCCGCGGCCTTCTTTCCGCTCGCGGTGCAGATCCACGCCAGGCAAGGCGACGCCGCGGTGCGTACGCATCTTGCCGAATGCGTCGAGCTGCTTGCTCGGCCATCACGCTGCCCGCGTGCCTCGGCTTTGCCGTGATCTCCGCCCATGTCGCCAATGTCATGCTCGGCGCCGATTTCCGCGAACTGGCGGCGCAGACCATGCCGATCATCGCGGTCGCCGTGATCTTCCAGATCCTGACCCAGCAATATCTGCATGCCAGCTTCCTGCTGTCGGGACGCAACTCTTCTATCTGATCAACACGGCCACGATCATCGTCGCCAACCTGATCCTGTCCTTCGTCCTGGTCAGCCATGTACGGCACCGTCGGCGCGGCCTGGGCGCGGCTCGGCGCCGATATCATCGGATTTGTCTGCGCGCTGGTGCTGAGCCGCTTTGCCTTCAAGGTCCCGCTTGCCGCTCGGCCGGCTGGCGCTGGTGGTGATCGCACGCTCGCGATGGCGCTGATCGTCGCGGCGCTGCGACCGAGCCTGCGCGTCGCGCGATCTCACCGCCTGCGTCGTCCTGGCTGCTGCCGGCGCTCGCAACCTACGCCGCCCTGTGCTGGCTGTTCGACATCTCGCGCGCCCGCAGCCGCCTCAAACGCGGGCTCGCGCTGTTCCGAACCAAATTCGCCAACAGCAATATCGGATAGACACCAATGAACAAGACCGCAGCATTCGACCTCGATCGCGCCGCCCTCGCTGGCAGCGCCGGCCGATGCCGGTGCATCCGCAGTCGCTGCTCGAACTGCCGCCCGGCGAGGCGCGGCAGAGCCTGCTCACCGTGCACAGCATTCTCGAAGCCAAGCTGCCGCAGCGGCGAGCTGGCGATCTACGAGGCCGGCGGCGGCTCGACCAGCTTCCTGCCGCTCAACGTGCTGCGTCGCGCCCACGTCACCGTGGTCGATATCGACGAGGACCAGATCCGCAACAACGATTACGCGCAGAAGACGATCCTCGGCGACATCCAGACCTATCGCTTCGCGCCCAACAGCTTCGATCTCGTGATCTGCTACAACGTGATCGAGCATGTGCCCGACGTCGAGGCGGCGCTGCTCGGCTTCCGCGACGCGCTGAAGCCGAACGGGCTGATCCTGATCGGCGCGCCGAATCCGCGGTCGCTGTCCGGCGTCGTCACCAAATATTCGCCGCACTGGTTCCACGTCTGGTTCTACCGCCATGTCCGCGGCGACAAGAACGCCGGCCTGCCCGGCCAGGCGCCGTTCCCGACCCATTTCCATCCGCTGGTCACGCTTGCCGAACCTCGAGGCCTTCGCCGGGAAGCACGGCCTGCAGATGATCTACCGCAAGGAATATGAGAGCCCGCGCTATCCGGAGATGCGCCGGCGCAAGCCGCGTTTCGCCGCGCTGATCGATGCCGTCGCCAGGGTGATGAATTTCCTGCTGCCGGGCAAGACCGACGTGCGGCACGGCGACTATCACGTGATCCTGCGAAAGCGCTGAACAATGAACGCGATGTGGTCCGAAGCAAAAGTCAAGGTCAGCCATCGGCTGGCGATGCATCTGCGCGTCGACGACGCTTTCGCCTGCGCAATGCCGACGCCGATGGTCAGCTTCACCTTCGACGACCTGCCGAAGAGCGCGGTGACCACCGGCGCCGGCCTGCTCGAGGCGCACGGCGCGCGCGGCACGTTCTATGTGTCGGGCGGCCTGGTCGGCGTCGGACACGCCGGACTGGGAGAGCGGCGATGCCAGCCGACGTGGTCGCGCTGCATCGCCGCGGCCACGAGATCGGCTGCCATACCTTCTCGCACCAGCGCGCCTGCGACCTCGACGAGACGTCGCTCGCCGACGAAATCGCGCGCAACCGCAACTACTTCCGCGCGCTCGATCCCTCGATCGAGATCGAGACCTTCGCCTATCCCGTTCGGCTACGGCTCGTTCGCCCGGAAATACCAGCTCAAGGAACAATTCCAGACCTGCCGCAGCATCGTGCCGGGCGTCAACGCCGGCAGCGTCGACCTGCAGTTCCTGCGCGCCATGCCGCTGATCGACCGCCACATCGATCGCGACGGGATCGACCGCGCGTTCGACGAGGCGCAAACCAATAACGGATGGTTAATTTTCTACGGCCACGACGTCGCCGACCGGCCGAGCCCCTATGGCTGCTCGCCGGCCCTGCTGCAATCATGCGCTCGAGGCGGCAACGCGCCGGAAAATCCCGGTTCTGACCATGGCGGAGGCGATTGCGATGCGCCCGCGCTTAAACGCTTTGTTTGCCATTTCGGTGAATAGTCCCTCAATGAGTATGGTTAATTTTTCCTGTTGCGTTTTTTCCGCGTTGCCGTCCGGCGCACGTGGCGTGACCCGAAGAGTAACCCCTCAGCCGATGTGTGCGGCCATTCGAATGGAAGCTGGGGTCGATGCTTATCTATGACCAACCGATAGACCAGGCCAAGCCCGACGCCGCGCGCCGACGCGGCGCCGGCCGGCTTCAACGTGCTTGAGCTGGCCAATCTGCTGTGGCGGCGCAAGATCGCGATCGTCTCCGCCGCGCTGATCTGCGCCTGCGTCGCGGTTGCGATCGGCAAGAGCCTGACGCCGAAATACACCGCGACCGCCCAGCTCTATGTCGATCCCCGCGAATTGCAGCTGGTCGAGCGCGAACTGACGCCGCGGCCCAGGACCTCTCCGGCCTCGCCATGGTGGTCGAAAGCCAGGCGCGGCTGATCACGTCGAACAACGTGCTGCTGCAGGTGATCCACGAGACCAATCTCGAAAAGGATCCGGAATTCGGCGGCGCGGAGATTCCAAAGGCATCTTCGGCTCGCTGCTCGGCCTGTTCGGGATCGAGCTGCGCCAGACCGCGGAACAGCAGAAGGCCAGCGAGATCGCCACGCTGGAGGCGCTTACCCGCCACATCAACGTCAAGAAGACCGACCGCACCTTCATCGTCGACATCGACGTCTGGTCGAACGACCCGGCGAAGGCGGCGATGCTCGCCAACGCGATCGCGAAGGCCTATCTCGCCGAATCCAGCAAGTCGCAGGCTTCCGCCGCGCGGCGCGCCACCAGCGACCTGTCCGGCCGGCTCAAGGAATTGCAGGAGCGGCTGCGCAACGCCGAGAACACGCTCGCCATCTACAAGGCGCAGAACAATTTCGTCGGCACCCAGGACACGCTGATCAGCGACCAGCAGCTTTCCGCCAGCAACCAGCGGCTCGCCGCGGCGCGGGCGCTGACGCTCGACGCGCAGGCCAAATACGACCAGATCGAGGCCAGCCGCCGCGCCTCCACCGATGCCGGCGCGATCCCCGAAGCGCTGCAGTCGCCGACCATCGCCAATCTGCGCGCGCAATATGCCGATGCGCGCAAGCGCTAGGCCGAGCTTGCCGAGCGAACTGGGGCCGCGCCATCCGGCGCTGCGCCAGATCGAGCAGCAGGTCGAGGATCTCAAGCGCAACATCGGCGAGGAAATCGAGCGCTTCGCGCAGTCGGCGAAGAACGACCTGACCCGCGCCCGCGACTACGAGGCCTCGCTGAACAAGGCGCTGGAAACCCAGAAGCGCCAGAGCGTGCAGCTGAGCCAGGCCTCGGTGCGCCTGCGCGAGCTCGAACGCGAGGTCGAGGCCAGCCGCGACGTCTATCAATCCTTCCTCAAGCGCTCGCGCGAGACCGAGGAGCAGGAAAGCCTGAACACCTCAGCGCCCGCATCATCGGCGAAGCCACCGTGCCGCAGCGGCGCACCTTCCCGCCGGCGATGAGCCTGATCGCGATGATCGGCTTCGTGTTCGGCGGGCTCGCCGCCGCGGCCTGGATCGTCGCGGCCGACCGGTTGCTGCCGGGCCCGGGGGCGACGGACAGCCAACCCAACGCGCCGCACGCCGGAGACGCGCAGCGTCTCGCCGCCGAAGGCGCCCGCCGCTAATCCGCTCCGCCCGCAGCCGGCGCTGGCGCCGGCACGGCCGCAAAAGCCGCTGATCGCGCGCTTGCAGGAATCCGACGTGATGCGCACGCTCGGCGGAATCCTGACGATCGGTGACGTCCCCGACGTCACGCGGCTGGGCTGGCCGACGCTGCGCGCGGGCTTCCGGCGACGACGATTTCCTCAACGCCATGCGCGAGATGCGCGCCGCACTCGCCGGCCGTTCGGCTGACGGCGTGCCCGTGATGGCCGTGATCGGCTCCGGTCCCGCCACCGGGCGCAGCATCGCCGCGCTGAACATCGCGCTGTCGGCCGCACGCGACGGCGCCAGGGTGCTGATGATCGATGCCGATCACGACGCACGCGCGCTGTCGGACAAGGTCAGCGGCTTCGGCAAGGCCGAGCCCAGCCGGCTCGGCTGGCTCTCGATCGGCAGCAAGGCCTCGCGCGCGATCAAGACCGCCAACGGCATTTCGATCCTGCCCGCGATCAACGGTTCCGCCGCCAGGTCGGCTGAGGCGATCCGCAAGGCGATCGCGCAGGCGCGCGCCGCCGGCGGCTACGATCTGGTGATCCTCGACGGCCCGGCGATGCCTGGAGCGCGCCCGACCGCAAGCTGCTCGACGTCGCCGACGGCCTCGTCGCGATCCTGCCGATCGACCTCGACATCAACGACTGCCTGGAAGACATCCTCGACAACCTCGGCGACGCCGAGCGCAAGCTGATCGGCGTCGTCCTCGACGAATTCAACCCTACTCACCGTCAACCCGTCAGCGAGGCAAACAATATGCGTGAGCGTCGCGTAAATCCGATCGGGCGAGCCGCCACCGCCGACGTGCCGCGGATCACCCTGGGCGGGCTGCGGCTCGCCGTGCTCGATCTCGAGCAGACCGCCAATTTCATGATCGAGATGGTGTTCCCGCAGCGCCGGGCGCAGCGTCCGCTCTATCTGACCTCGGCCAATGGCGAGGTGCTGGCGCGCTGCTCGACCGAGCCGATGACCGACCGCCTGTTCCGCACCGCCGACCTGATCAATGCCGACGGCCAGCCGCTGGTCACGGTGTCGCGCTTCAAGTCGAGGACGCCGCTGCCCGAGCGCGTCGCGACCACCGACCTGTTCCATGTGGTCGCCCGCAAGGCACAGGCCGCCGGACTCGACGTTCTACATGTTCGGCGCCGACGAGGCGGAAAATGACGCCGCCGTCGCCAACGTCCGCAAGATGTATCCGAAGCTGAAGATCGTCGGACACCACCACGGCTTTCTGCGCGGCGACGCGCTGCGCGCCAAGGTCGACGAGATCAATGCGCTGGCGCCGGACTATCTCTGGGTCGCGCTCGGCGTGCCCTATGAGCAGGCCTTTGTCGAGGAGTTCACGCCGCGGCTGTCCAATGTCGGCGTGATCAAGACTTCCGGCGGGCTGTTCAATTTCCTGTCCGGCAGCCGCGCCCGCGCGCCGAAATGGATGCAGAATGTCGGGCTCGAATGGGCCTGGCGCATCTGGCTGGAGCCGCGCCGGCTGTTCTGGCGCTATCTGACCACCAATCCGCGCGCGCTCTATCTGCTGTTCAACAAGAGCCGGGAGACCGGCGACCTCGACGGGCGCGACTGATGGCCGATCGTCCGGCGATCCTGGTGACGGGCGGCGCGGGCTATATCGGCTCGCATTGCTGCCGCGCGCTGGAACGCGCCGGCTTCCGCCCCGTCGTCTACGACAATCTCTCCACCGGCCATCGCCGTTTCGTCAACGGCGCGCTCGTCGTCGGCGATGTCGCCGACAAGGCGACGCTGGCGCGCGCCTTTGCGGAGCATGACATCGTCGCGGTGATGCATTTTGCGGCGTCGAGCCTGGTCGGCGAATCCGTCGCCGATCCGCAGAAATACTACCTCAACAACCTCGCCGGCACGCTGGCGCTGCTGGAGGCGATGCGGGCGGCGAACTGCACGCGGCTGGTGTTCTCTTCGACCGGCGCGGTCTATGGCAATGCCGACAGCCAGGCGCTGCCGGAAAACTATCCCTGCGCGCCGATCAATCCCTATGGCGCCTCGAAATGGATGGTCGAGCGCGTGCTAGCCGATTATCGCGCCGCCTACGGCTTCTCGTCCTTTGCGCTGCGCTATTTCAACGCCAGCGGCGCCGACCCCGAGGGCGGCATCGGCGAAGATCGCGAGATCGAGACCCATCTGATCCCGCGGGCGATGATGGCGCTGCAGGGCCATGTCGACTTCGCCGTGTTCGGCGACGATTACGCAACGCCCGACGGCACCGCGATCCGCGACTACATCCATGTCAGCGATCTCGCTACGGCGCATGTGCTGGCGCTGAAACTGCTGCTCGAGGGCCATGGCGGCGGCGTGTTCAATCTCGGCACCGGCAAGGGCTTTTCGGTGCGCGAGATCCTGGCAGCCATCGCCGCGGAGACCGGCCGCGCCGTGCCGCACACGGTCAAGCCGCGCCGCGCCGGCGATCCGACTTATCTGGTGGCGGACGCCTCCGCCGCGCGGAAAGTGCTCGGCTTCGTGCCCGCCCATTCCGACCTTGCCACCATCATCCGCACCGCCTGGGCCTGGCACAAAAAGGCCCACCCGCCGAAAGCGGATGGGCCTGCAAGCGCCTGTCTGGCGGCCGCCTGATTTACAGCGCCTTGATATAGACCTTGCGGAACTTGATCACGCCCGAACCGTATTGAAGCGCGAACGGACCGGCGGCGTGCTTGGGGTCCGACACGTCGACCGTCTTCTGCCCATTCAGCACCACAGTGAGCTGCGAGCCCTTCGCCGTGATCTCATAGGTGTTCCACTTGCCGCCCGCTTTCGGCATCGGATCGACCTTGGCGACGTCGACGATCGCGCCGGTGCCGTAGGTCGGATCGGGCCGCTTGTCGAAGATGTTCACCTCGTAGCAGATCTTGGCGTCGATCTTGGCGCGCTCGTCGCAGCGGATGAAGATGCCGCTGT
The DNA here is from genome assembly GCA_963726865.1 of uncultured Alphaproteobacteria bacterium. Classification (GTDB taxonomy): domain Bacteria; phylum Pseudomonadota; class Alphaproteobacteria; order Rhizobiales; family Xanthobacteraceae; genus Bradyrhizobium. The sequence goes on from CAVSEE010000033.1 coordinate 310,204, forward strand.
TGGCGTCGTCATCGGCCCAGAACTCGGCCTGGATCACGAAGTCCTTGTAGGAATCCTTGGAGACCAGATAGGAGATGTCCTTGCCGTCGAGCTTGTCGGCCATCAGCGCGCCGTCCTTCAGCTCCCAATTGGCCTTGCCGACCTCGCTCCATTCGGCGGCCTTGTAGTTGCCGTCGATCAGCTTGACCCAGCCATCGCCCTGGCCCGAGGCCGTTGTCGAGAATTGCAAGGCGGCGGCGCCGATCAGAAGTCCGGCGGCGAGTGTCGGCAGATATTTCATGTGGTGGCCCTCCCCTTCAGGTTTTTGGTTGGGGCAAACCTAGCATCGCTCCATCCGGCGTAAACGCATTTTCCATGCTGCAGTTGCGTTGCGCCACTGTGCCGCGCCGGTCTCGTATGCGCAGCCGCAATTGTCCTTGCAGTGCAAGAGAGGCTAGCATCGCCGGCCATCGAGATGAGCGCATCAGCTCACGAACCATCCGAGGGGAGGAAGCCATGACAGCGTCACACGGACTCTGGCGTTATCTTGCGATGGGAATCGCGTTAGCCGGCATGCTCGGCGTCGCGTCGGCCGCGGAACTCAATCCCGCCGCGGTCACCTACAAGCTGCCCGACCAGATCCCCTGGGGCCCCGTGAATCCCGCTGGCGCGCAGCAAGCCGTCGTTCTCGGCGATCCCACCAAGCCCGGCTTCTACATGGTCTATACCAAGTGGACCAAGGGCAACCATTTCAGCAAGCCGCACTTCCATCCCAACGACCGCTTCATCGTCGTGCTGCAAGGCACATGGTGGGTGGGCACGGGTCCGAACTTCGATCCGGCCAATGCCACCGTGCCGATGCCTGCCGGCAGTTTCGTGACGCACTACGCCAAGCAGGTGCATTGGGATGGCGCCAAGGATGAGGACGCCGTGCTGCTGATCATGGGCGAAGGTCCGGCGACCTCGACGCTGGCGGAGCAGAAATAACACCGACGTAAACGATCCATTCCTCCAGTCTTCGGCAAAGAATCTTCATGCTGTTCCAGTGCAGAGTATGCGGCCCCGCGACCGATCACGGCAGCGCGCCCGCACGTGCGGGCAAGGCCAAGCCGTGGCGCACCATCGACATCCACTGCCACTGCATGGTGGCTGAGGCCAATGCGATGGTGCTGAAGGCAACCGGCGTTGCCGGCGGCGGCGAAACGCCCAACGCCAATGCCCACGTCAATGCGCTGACCAAAAGCATCCAGCCGCAACGCGGCAAGATCGACTTCCCAAAACTGACCGACCTGCCGACGCGGCTGGCCGAGATGGACCGGACCGGCATCGATATGCAGGTGATCTCGCCCTATCCCGGCCACTTCGTCTATGCCGCGCCGCCCGAAGTCGCGCGCGACAGCTGCCACATGGTCAACAACCACATTGCCGAAATGGTCGCGAAGCACCCGGACCGGCTGATGGGCATGGGCACGGTGCCGCTGCAGGACCCCGGCATGGCCGTGGCCGAGCTCGATCGCACCGTCAAGGAGCTCGGTTTTCGCGGAGTCGAGCTCTGCACCAATGTGCGCGGCGTCGACCTCACCCGCGCTGGCTTGGAGAAATTCTTTGCGCGCGTCGAGGAGCTGGGCCTCTTGATCTTCCTGCATCCGTTCGGCACCAGCCTGGTCGGCCGCATGGAAGATCATTACTTCCCGAACACGATCGGCCACCCCCTCGATTCCGCGCTCTGCGTCGGGCAATTGATCTTCGACGGCTATCTCGAGCGCTTTCCAAAGCTGAAGATCTGCATCGCCCATGGCGGCGGCTATCTGCCGGCCTATTGGGGCCGCTTCGACCACGCCTTCGCCCATCGCGAGGACTGCCGCGTCAACATCAACAAGCCGCCGTCGGAATACCTGAAGAAGCTCTACTTCGACACCGTCGTGTTCGACGAGCGCGAGCTGAAACACCTGATCGAGATCTGGGGCGCCGATCACATCATGCTCGGCACCGACTATCCCTTCGACATGGCCGAGCCGGACCCGGTCGGGTTCCTCGGCAAGGTCAAGGGCGTCAGCCGCGACGAGATGGCGCTGGTCGCCGGCGGCAATGCCGAGCGGTTGCTTGGCCTGAAGGCATCTGCCAAAGCCTGAGGCATCGTTCGCGCGATTGCGCGGCACGCGCGGACCGCTAGTATCCGCTGCGTCAGGAGATTTTCGATGCATCCGGCGGCGAAGACTGCAATTCGAGCGCGTCGTCGACGAGTACGCCAAATGGCGCGCGATTGCCGGAGGCCGAGCGGCCGCCTGCGCCCGCCTGGTGGTGGGGTCCGGCGCTCGATGTCAGGGAGTTCGCGGCAGCGTTGACACCGTCATCGTGCCGGCGGCTGGGATTGCCGGCGGGCGCGACCTATGCCGACGCCGCCAAAATGCTGCTCGGTGCGCTGGCCGGCCAGACCACGGTGCCCTGGCCCTATGATTTCTCGCGCAAGGTGATTTCCACCGATTCCGACGTGCGCGACCTGCACCCGCAGCCGTCAGACGACAGTGCGTTTCAGGCCTGACAGTTCCGGCTCGGCATCGTCTTCAGGCTGCAGCGGCGGCGAAGCGAGTTCAGCGGGAGCGCGCAGCAGTTCAGCGAGATCGCGTGCCGGCACGGGCCTGCTGAAAATGAATCCCTGCATCTCGTCGCAGCCGTGATCGCGCAGGAAGGTCTGCTGCTCGATCGGTCTCGACGCCCTCGGCCACGACCGTCATGCCGAGCGCCTTGCCCATGCTGATGATGGCCTGGGCGATCGCCTGATCTTCGGGATCCTCGGCAAGGTCGCGGACGAAGGAGCGGTCGATCTTGATGGTATCGATCGGGAACTGCTTCATCAGCGACATCGAGGAATGGCCGGTGCCGAAATCGTCGATGGCGATGCGGATGCCGCGGCTCTGGATGGCGTCGAGCACGCGGATGGCGCGCGCGACGTTGCGCATCACCATGCTCTCGGTAACTTCGAGCTGCAGCAGCACCGGCGACATGCCGCTCGCAAGCAACGCCTCGTCGACGTCCTGCAGCAGATGGGGATCGGCGAACTGGCGCGGCGACAGATTGACCGCCATCGACACCGGCCGCAGGCCGCGGCGCTGCCAGGCCATGTTCTGCGCGCAGGCTTCCTTCAATACCCAGCGTCCGATCGGGACGATCAGCCCGGTCTCCTCCGCCAGCGGAATGAACTGCATCGGGGAGACCATGCCGAAATCCGGATGCTGCCAGCGCAGCAGCGCCTCGACGCCGGTGATCTGCCCGGTGACGATGTCGACCTTGGGCTGGTAGTGCAGCGAGAACTGCTCGCGCTCCAGCGCACGGCGCAGCGCCGTCTCCAGGGTCAGCCGCTCGATCGACTGCACCTTGATGTCGCTCGAGAAGAAGCGGAAGCCGTTCTTGCCGTCCTCCTTGGCGAGATACATCGCCATGTCCGCGTTCTTGGTCAGCGTTTGCGCGTCGATGCCGTCCGACGGATAGGTCGCAATACCGATCGACGCCGTGGTGTGGCATTCATGGCCGCTGAGCTGCAGAGGCTGGCTCAGGGTCGACAATAGCTCGTTAGCGATCCGTTCGATATCGCCGCGCTCGCCGGTCTTTTCCAGAATGACGACGAATTCGTCGCCGCCTAGCCGCGCCACCACGTCGCTGGCGCGCAACGTCCCGCGCAGGCGATGGGCGATCTCCACCAGCAGCAGGTCGCCGGTTTCATGTCCCAGCGAATCGTTGATGACCTTGAAACGGTCGAGGTCGATGAACAGCAGGGAGAACTTGCGTGTGTAACGCTGCGCGTTCTCGATGGTGTGGCGCAGCAGGCCGCTGAACATGTCGCGATTGGGCAGCCCCGTCAGGCTGTCGTGCGAGGCGAGATATTCGATGCGCTCGTCGGCGCGGCGCTTCTCTTCGGCGCGGCCGAAATTTTCCAGTGCGAAGGAGATATTGGCGGTCAGGCGCTGCAGCAGCTCGACGAATTCGGGCGTGAACGTGTTCTTCTCCGTCGAAACGAACAGCATGACGCCGACGGCCGCGCCGCCGGTGAACAGCGGGAACGCGGCGCCGGACTGCGCGCCCTGCAGGCGCACGGCGGTCTGGAAGATCGGGGCATCGCGTTCCGTGTCATAGTCGTTGGCGATGCATGCCTCGCCGGCCCGGAACGCCCTGCCCGACAGACCGCGGCCTTCCGGAATGGCCGGGTCGGTTGAAATGCGCATCTGCAGCGCCTTGTCGGAGGTGGGACCTCCGGCAGCCACGACCTCGAACAGGTCGCTGTCCGGCCTCGTCAGCGCGATGGTCGTCGAGGTGAACCGGCCGCCTTCGGCCGCGGCCTCGCAGACGAACCGGAACAGTTCGGCAGGCGATTTCGCGCGCACGATCGCCTCGTTGGTGTCGCTCAGCGCCGCAAGCATGCGGGCCAGCCGCTGCTTCTGCTCCTCGGTGCGCGCCTTCTCGTCGGCGCGGTCGAAATTCTTCAGCGCGAACGACACGTTGTTGGTCAACCGCTCCAGCAGCTCGACGAATTCCGGCGTGAACGTATCCTTCTCCGACGAGACGAACAGCATCACGCCGACGGCGCTGCCGTCGACGATCAGCGGGAATGACGCGCCCGACAGCGCGCCGTCCTGGCGCGCGCGGGCGTGGAACGCCTGGGTCTCGCGGTTGGCGAGATAATCGTTGGCGATGCAGGGCTTGCGGGTAGCGGAACGCGTTCCCGGCAAGGCCTCGCCCTTCCGGACGTGCCGCGTTGATCGAAACCTGCGCGAGCCGCGCGTTGGCGGCCGTGGGACCGGCCGCGGCCACGGTGTCCATGAAGTCGCTGTCCGGCCGCGCCAGTGCGAGCATGGTCGAGGTGAACTTGCCGCCTTTCGCGGCCGCCTCGCATACCAGATCGTAGAGTTCGGCGCGGGATTTGGCACGCACCAGCGCTTCGTTGGTCGCGCTCAGCGCCGCCAGCATGCGGGAGAGGCGCTCCTTCTGCTCCTCCGTGCGCGCCTTCTCGTCGGCACGGCCGAAATTGCTCAGCGCAAAGGAGACGTTGTCGGCAAGCCGCTGCAGCAACTCGGCGAACTCGGCTGTGAATGTGCCCGGCTCGGACGAGATGAACAGCATGACGCCGGCCGGCTCTCCTTCCACCAGCAGCGGAAACGCCGCGCCGGACCGCGCGCCTTCGCTCTGGATCACCTGATGGAAGGCCATGCCGCGGGGGTCGTTGACGAAATCGTTGGTGATGGCGGCCTTGCGCGTGCGGAATGCGGTGCCGCACAGGCCGCGCCCTTCGGCATGGGTCTCGCTGGTCGACACCTTCAGCCGCCGCGCATTGTGCGCCGTCGGCCCGGCCGAGGCCGCCATCGCAAAATGCTCGCTGTGCGCCTGCGTCAGCAGGATGCTGGCCGAATTGAAACGGCCGCCTTGCGCCGCCGCCTTGCAGACGAGTGCGTACAGCTCGTCACGCGACTTTGCGCGCATGATGGCTTCGTTGGTCGCGCTGAGCGCCGCATACATGCGGGTGAGGCGCTGCTTCTGCGCGTCGGTCCTGGCCTTCTCGGCGGCGCGGTCGAGATTATCCAGTCCGAACGCGACATTCTCGGCGATACGCGAGAACAGTGCGACAATCTCTTCGTCCGTTGCCCAGGACTTGCCGACAAAGAACATCAGGACGCCGATGCTCTTCCCCGCCTTGATCAGCGGCACGGCTACGCAGGCGGCGATGCCGGTTTGACGTTGGGCTTCGGTCCAGACGCCGCTGTTGGCGACGACATCGGCATTGATCGCCGGCTTCCCGGTGCGGAAAGCCTGGCCGGCAACGCCCTGGCCATAGGGATCGTCGGGATCGATCGAGAATTTCGTGCGCGTAATGAGGTCGTTGGCCTCGCCGGTGCCCGCGACCGGTTTGAGCCAGGTCGAGCCGGGCTCGACCAGCAGCGCCACCGTGGCGAAGGATTTGCCGCTGTGCACGGCGGCATCGCAAACGAGCTGATAGAGTTCCTGCTCGGTCTTGGCGCGCATGATCGCTTCATTGGTGGCGCTGATGGCGCCGAACATGCGGGCCAGCCGGCGCGTGGCGCGCTCGCTGTTGAAGCGTTGGGCCTCATGCTCGAAATTTTCGAGCGCGAACGAGATGTTCTTCGACATCCGCTCCAGCATCGCGAGGATTTCATCGTTCAGCGATCCGGCCTCGCGCTTGGTGACCAGCAGGACGCCGACGCTGCAGCCGTTGCGGATCAGCGGCATTGCCGCCGCTGCACCGACCTTGCCGTCGACGGCACTCTGCCGCCAGGCCAGCGAGCGCGCATCGTTGAGGAAATCGTTGCTGATGCAGACCTTGCGGTCGCGGAAAGCTTCTCCGCCGACGCCCGATCCTTCCTGCGTGGTGGCATCGGTCGAGATCTGGATGTTGCGCAGGCGGACCGCATCCTCGCCGAGGCCGGCGACAAAGCGCAAGCGGTCGGTGCCCCTCTTCCTGCAGGAAGATGGTCGCGGCCAAAAAGTCACCGCTCGAGAAGGCCGCTTCACAGACCTTCGCGTAGAGCTCGTCCGGCGATTTCGCGTACAGGATCGCTTCGTTCGTGGCATTCAATGCCGCAAGCGTCCGCGCGGTATTCGTCGTCTCCAAGTCCCAATTCCCTAGGCAACACACTGACCCATCGAGCTTAATGCGCGAGAGATGCCTAAGTGCACGTTAGGGGACATCCGAAGTTGCGGATCAGAGTAAATGGCAGGCGAACACGGCGCGCCTGAAACCAATTGGTTACCTTGTTTTGGCCGGGCATCGCGGCCCCCACGGCCTGCCCTGCCCGATAGGGTGGCAGCGTTGCACCCGCTGCATTGCACCCAAGAATCTGGCCCAAGGACGATTGCTAAGGCCGCGGCGCTTTGAGACCATGCGCGCCTGACAACAAGCAAGACCCGCCTAAATCGCGGGCACGCCAGAGGAATCCCGGGGAATGCCGATCGTCCAGGCCGACCGTCTCACGCGCATCGGCGCGGCGCTGCTGAAGGCCGCCGGCGCATCCGACGAGGAGGCCAATGCGGTCGCCGTCGGCTGCGTCAATGCCAACCTCGCCGGCCATGACTCGCACGGCATCATCGCGGTCCCGACCTATATCGACCGGGTCAAGGCCGGGCATATCGTGCCGGGCGCGAAATGGACCATCGTGCAGGAATCGCCGACCACGACCGTGATCGACGGCCATTGGGGGTTTGGCTTCCACGTCAACACCAAGGCGATGGAGCTGACGATCGCGAAGGCGAAGACCGCCAATGTCGCTGCCTGCACCGTGTTTCGCCAGAGCCATGTCGGCCGGCTCGCCGCCTATCCGCTGATGGCGATGCGCGAGGGCATGATCGCGATTGCCACCGCCGATTCCGGCCGCTCGCCAAAGCATGTCGCGCCGTTCGGCGGCCGCGAGGCGCGGCTCGGCACCAATCCGATCTCGATCGCGGTGCCCTCCGATCTCGACGCGCCGTTCTATCTGGACATGGCGACGTCGGCGGTCGCCGCCGGCAAGATCATGCTCGCAGTCGCGCGCGGCGAGGAAATCCCGACGGGCTGGATCATCGATTCCGAGGGACGCAACACCACCGACCCCACGCAATACCGCAAGGGCGGCGCGCTGCTGCCGCTCGGCGGCACCGAAGGCTACAAGGGCAGCGGGCTCGCCGCCATGGTCGAGGTGCTGTGCGGCCTGCTGACGGGCCTCGGCTTCGGCGTCGAGCCGACCGGCCGGCACAATGACGGCACGTTCATGGCGGTGTTCAATGTCGCCGCCTTCCGTCCGCTCAAGGATTTCAAGAAAGAAGTCGCCGACTTCGCGCGCTATCTGAAATCGACGCCGCCGTCGGAAGGCTCCAAGGGCGTGTTCTATCCGGGCGAGGTCGAATATCTGCGCGAGCAGCAGCGGCGCAAGGACGGCATCGAGATCGAGGACGCGACCTGGGACAAACTGCGCGCGCTCGCGGGCGACTACAAGATCGCCGGCGAGCTTGGACTTGCTTGATTGGACTTGCGTGAACGGGAGAGCAGCATGACACGGCAAATGGCGTTGGTTGGATTCCTGCAGGCGCAGAACTGCACCAACCTGCCGAGCTCATGGCGGCATCCGGAATCGCGCGACGATTCGATGTCGTCGGATTACTACCAGGAGATCGGGCGCATCCTCGAAGCCGGCAAATTCCACATGGCCTTCTTCGACGACCGCCTCGCCATGCCGGACCGCTACGGCAACGACCACGCCCACACCGTCGAATACGGCATCCGCTGCGTGAAGATGGATCCGCTTGTCGTGCTGACCTGCATGGGCATGGCCACCGAAAAGCTCGGGCTCGGCGCCACGGCCTCGACCACCTATTTCGAGCCGTTCGACGTCGCGCGGCGCTTTCAGACCCTCGACCTCATGACCGGCGGACGCGCGGCCTGGAACGTCGTCACCTCGCTCAACGACGGCGAAGCGCACAACATGGGCAAGGACGCCCATCTCGAGCATGACTACCGCTACGATCGCGCCGATGAATTCATGGAAGTGGTGCTCGGCCATTGGGACGCCTGGGAGGACGGCGCGCTGATCATGGACAAGAAGAGCGGGCGCTTTGCCGATCCGGCCAAGGTGAAGCGGCTCGACCACAAGGGCCAATTCTTCAAGTCGCGCGGGCCGTTCACCGTGCCGCGCTCGGACCAGGGCCATCCCGTCGTCATCCAGGCCGGCGCCTCCGGCCGCGGCCAGCGCTTTGCCGGGCGATGGGGCGAGGTGGTCTTCACCGCCGCACGCAATCTCGCCGGCGCCAAGGAGGGCTATGCCGCCGTCCGGAACGAGGCGGCCAAGGCCGGCCGCGATCCCGACCAGATGTTCCTGTGCAACCTGACGACGCCGGTCTGCGCTGCGACCAAGGCGGAAGCCGAAGACAAGATGGCTGTTATCAACAAGCTGCCGCTGCAGATCGATGCGCTGTCGCTGCTGGCGGAGGCGCTGAACTTCGACTTCGCCGCCAAGGGTCTCGACGAGCCGATCACGACCGACGAGCTGAAGAGCATGCAGGGCATTCTGGGCATCCGCGACGGCGTGCTGAAAACCTCGGGCAAGAGCCAATCCGAGCGCGCGCGACTTCGTCACGTTCTCCGGCCGCGGCCAGGTGCACGATGCCATCGTCGGCGGGCCGAAGGAGATTGCAGACTACCTGGAACAGATGTTCGTCGAGCGCGGCTGCGACGGCTTTGTGATCGCGGCGACCATCGTGCCCGGCTCCTACGCCGATTTCGTCAAACACATCGTGCCGGAGTTGCAGCGCCGCGGGCTGTTCCACAAGGATTATGCCGGCAAGACGCTGCGCGAGAATCTCGGGCTGAAACGTCCGGCCGCCGGCGCATGGAAGGGCCAGCCGCAGGCCGCGGCAGAATAGAGGAAGAAAAGCATGCGCTGGCTGAAATTCACCGCCGCAGGAAAGACCTCCTGGGGCATTGTCGAGGGCGACAAGGTCATTGCGGTCGATGGCGATCCCTTCGGCGAGCATAAGCGGACCGCGCAAACCCACGCGTTGAAGGACGTCAAGATCGAGCTGCCGCTGATCCCGCGCACCTTCTATTGCGTCGGGCTGAACTACCTCAAGCATCTGAAGGAAGCCGCCGACAAGGCCGGCACCGTGCCCAACGTGCCCGACCGGCCCGAGATCGGCTACCGCGCCCAGAACGCGCTGATCGCGCATGACGAGGACGTGGTGATCCCGTCCTTCGCCACCGAGAAGATCCACTACGAGGGCGAACTCGCCGTCGTCATCGGCAAGAAGGCAAAGCATCTGACCGAAGCCAACGCGATGTCCTGCGTGTTCGGCTACACCATCGGCAACGACGTGTCCGAGCGGACCTGGCAGAAGGCCGACCGCGGGCTGTGGCGCTCCAAGAATGCCGACACCTTCAAGCCGATGGGACCGTGGATCGAGACCGACGTCGATCTCGACAAGATGGAAACCGTGATCCGCGTCAACGGCAAGGAGACCGGCCGCTTCCGCACCAACGACATGATCTTCGGCATCGTGCCGTTCCTCGTCGAGCTGACAAAATATTTCACGCTGTGGCCGGGCGACGTGATCTGGATGGGCACCGACGGCGCCTCGCCGGACCTCAAGGACGGCGACGTCGTCGAGATCGACATCACCGGGATCGGCACCCTGCGCAACCGCTTCGTGCGGGAAGGCCAGTAATGGCCCGCCATTCGGCCGCGCATTACTTCCTCGAAGGCCTGGTCGATCTCGGCGTCGAGTACATCTTCGCCAATCTCGGCACCGACCATGTGTCCCTGATCGAGGAGATGGCGCGCTGGGACAAGGAGGGTCGCAAGCATCCGGAAGTCATCCTGTGCCCGCACGAGGTGGTGGCGGTGCACATGGCCGGCGGCTATGCGCTCGCGACCGGGCGCGCGCAGGCCGTGCTGGTGCATGTCGATGCCGGCACCGCGAATGCCTGCATGGCGATCCAGAACCTGTTCCGCTACCGCCTGCCGGTGCTGCTGTTCGCCGGCCGCGCGCCGCACACACTGCATGGCGAGCTCATTGGCTCGCGCGACACCTATGTGCACTTCGTGCAGGACCCTTTCGACATCGCCAGCATCGTGCGGCCCTATGTGAAATGGGAATACTCCCTGCCTTCGGGCGTCGTGGTGAAGGAAGCGCTGGCGCGCGCGACCGCCTTTGCCCACAGCGATCCGCCCGGCCCGGTCTACATGATGCTGCCGCGCGAGACGCTGGCGGAAGAATGGGACGAAGCCGCGATGCCGTCCTATCCGCCCGCGCGCTACGGCAGCGTGCAGGCCGGCGGCATCGAGCCGGCGCGGGTCGAGGCGATTGCCGATGCGCTGATGCGCGCGGAAAATCCGGTCGCGTTCGCCGCCTATCTCGGCCGCAAGCCGCACGCCGTTGCCGCACTCGATCGCCTGGCGCGGACCTGCGGCATCCGCGTCGGCGACTTCAGTGCGATCGATCTCAATATTCCGCAGGACTCGCCTTGCTATGCCGGCTCCGATCCGCTGGCCCTGCTCGAGGGCGCCGATCTCGGCCTGTTGCTCGACACCGACGTTCCCTTCGTGCCGCAGTCGGCGAAGCAGGCCGCGGCGCTGAAATGGATCCAGATCGATCTCGATCCGCTGAAGTCAGATTTCCCGATGTGGGGATTTGCCACCGACATCCGCGTCCAGGGCGACAGCAGCATCATCCTGCAGCAGGTTTGCGACGCGGTCGAAGCCCGCGCCGACGACAAATATCGCCGCCGCGTCGCCGATCGCATCGCAAGCTGGGAAGGCGCCAGAACTGCAGCTGCGCAAAAGCGCGCCGCCGCGAGCGCCAACAAGGGCGTTTCTGGCGCACTCAATCCGGCCTTTGTGCTGGCTACGCTGAGCGGCAAGATGTCGCAGGATGACGTCGTGCTCAACGAGGCGATCCGCAACGGACCGGTGCTGCAGGAGCATGTCAGGCGCACCAAGCCGCAAAGCTATGTCGGGCTTGCCGGCGGCGGGCTCGGCTTCAGCGGCGGCATGGCGCTGGGCTTGAAGCTGGCGCAGCCGGATCGCCGCATCGTGCAGGTGATCGGCGACGGCGGCTTTCATTTCTCCTCGCCCGACAGCGTCTATGCGGTGGCGCAGCAGTACCAGATTCCGATCTTCACCGTGGTGCTCGACAATGGCGGCTGGCAGGCGGTGAAATCGGCCACGCAGCGCGTCTACCCGAAGGGCGTCGCGGCCGAGACCGACCAATTCCAGTCGCGGCTGATGTCGGGACGCCAGGGCGAGCGCCGCGATTTCTCCGATGTGGCAAAGGCGTTCGGCGCCCATGGCGAATGCGTCACCGAGCCGGACGAGCTTGCGGCGGCGATCGACCGCTGCCTCGCGGCGCTCGACGACGGCAAGGCTGCCGTGCTGCATGTCCATGTGACGCGGCTGTGAGCAGCCGGGGAGCATCCAAATGAAGGCATTGGCTCCGAAGTCTTCTGCTCTGTTGCCGCGATCGCGAATCGCTCGCGGCTCCGGCCAGGTGCCGCAGGAATATCCGGCCAGGCCGATCCACATCATCGTCGGCTTCGCGGCCGGCGGCGGCAACGACATCATCGCGCGCGTGTTCGGGCAGAAACTGTCGGAAAGCCTCGGCCAGCCCGTGATCGTCGAGAACAAGCCGGGCGGCGGCGCCATCGTCGCGACCGACTATGTCGCGAAATCCGCGCCCGACGGCTACACGCTGCTGATGAGCGCCAGCGGCATCTCGATCAATCCCGCGGTCTACGCCAAACTGCCCTACGACGCCGTCAACGATTTCGTCGCGGTGTCGGAACTGGCCTCGTTTCCGCTGATCATGATCGTGAGCGCGAATTCGCCGATCAAGTCGGTGGCCGAGTTCGTCGCCTACGCCAAGGCCAATCCGGACAAGACGAACTATGCAAGCTCATCCGCCTCGTTCCAGCTGGTGACCGAGCTGTTCAAGCAGAAGACCGGCGCGCCGATGCAGGTCATCCCCTACAAGAGCGCCAATGAATCGGTGCTGGCGGTGATTTCCGGCCAGGTCACCACCACGATTGCGGATGCCGGCCCCGTGATCCCGCAGGTCAAGAGCGGCACCGCACGCGCGCTGGCGGTCGCCACGGCCAAGCGGATCGACGACCTTCCTGATGTGCCGACCCTGAAGGAGGCCGGCGCCGACGTCGAGGCGGTGCTGTGGAGCGGCATCTTCGTGCCCAAAGGCACGCCGCCGGCGATCGTGAAGAAGCTCGAAGGCGAGTTCATGCGGATCGCAAAGCTGCCCGATGTGATCGCGCGGCTAAAACCGCTCGGCATCGACACCGTCGGCAATTCCAGCGAGGAATTTGCGAAGATCCTGGCGGCCGACATCGCGCGCTGGGGCGCCGTGGCGAAGGCCGCCAATATCAAGATCGAGCAGTAGCGGGCCGGCACCCGGCCATCCCAGATCAGAACGCCGGAGCCTGGCCGTTTCGGCCGATAGGTGATGCGCGGGGTCTGCACCGTTCCGTCGGGCTGCTTCTTTGCGGCTGACACGAAGATCTTGGTGCCCGGCTGCACCTCTTCCCGCTTGCCGATTTCGTAGGTGACCACGACGGTCTCCGGCGTCACCAGCAGCTTCTTTTCGCCGTCCTTGTATTTGACCGACAGCACCTGCCCGTCGACGCTGTTCACGGCGTGCTCGACATTGGCGTTGGTCATCTTGCTCTTGGGCAGCAGGTCCCAATCGTAATGGCCTTCGCCGGTGCCGCGCATCGATTCCGGAAAGATGTGGACCTCGATCGCCTTCTGCACCCCGTCGGGCTGCATCATGCCGGCCGAGCCGACGAACATGCCCTGCTTGATATCGGCCATGGTGGACGGAACGATCGCGACAAACAGCGGATTGTCGGTCACGGTCAGCTTCAGCTCCGCGCCGTCGCGGTTTTTGACCACGTAGACCGGGCCGTCGATGCGTTCGACCGTGCCGCGAATTCGAACGGTTTCCTGGGCCGAGGCCGGCACGGCAATTGAGACGGAAATGAAGCTGGCGGCAGCCAGTACGCGTCGCGACATGCGGGACATGTTCGCCTCCCTGAATTTTGAATGGGCCGCTGACGGCCCATTGTTGGGACAAAGACAGCTTCGCCCGGACATGTTGGTATACTCCCGCTGCAACCCCGGGGATTGGCCGATATTCCTCGCCAGACCACGGCGCTATTCCGCCTTGATCCCGGCGTCCTTGATCACCTGCCGCCAGCGTGCCTCTTCGCCCGCGAAATAGCTGTCGAGTTGCGCCGGCGGACCGGCGACCATGACCAGCCCCTCGTTGACGCTCAGCTTCTTGAAGGCCTCGGACTGCACGGCCTTCGCCACGGACTGGTTGAGGCGGTCGATGATCTCGGGCGGCGTTTTCGCCGGGGCATAGAGGCCGTACCAGGCTTCCGCGGCATAGCCGGGCACGCCGGCCTCCGCGACCGTCGGCAATTGCGGGAAGGCCGGCGAGCGTTCGGCGGAGGTCACGGCGATCGCACGCAGCTGCCCGGCTTCCACCAGCGCGGCCGCGCTCGCAACCGTCGTGAAGATGACATGGATCTGGCCGCCGAGCAGGTCGGTGATCGCGGGCGCAGCGCCCTTGTAGGGCACCGTCGTCAGCTTGACGCCGGCCATGTGCTTGAACAGTTCGCCCGCCAGATGCGCCGAGGTGCCCGTGCCATAGGTGCCGTAGGACAGCTTCTCCGGCTCCGCCTTGGCCGCCGCGATCAGGTCGGCGATCGACTTGATCGGCGAGGCCGGATTGACGACGACCAGGTTGAACGAGCGCGATATCAGCGACACCGCCGCGAAATCGCGATGCGCATCGTAGGGCAGTTTTGCATAGAGGCTCGGATTGACGGCATTGGCAAACGTTCCCATCAGCAGCGTGTAGCCATCGGGCGCTGATGTCGCGACCGCCTGGGTGCCGATGATGGTGCCGGCGCCCGGCTTGTTCTCGATGATGACGCTGCCGCCGAGGTCCTTGGCCATTTCCTGCGCCAGCGCACGCGCGATCACGTCGGTGCCGCCGCCGGGCGCAAAAGGCACCACGATCTTGATGATGCGCTCGGGGAAAGTAGCGCGAGCCGGCTGCCAGGCAAGCCCTGCGATCAGCGACCATGCCGCAAGCACGAGCGCAATATGACGGAATTTTGCGATGACGACGCCGCCCTGCCATGCCGAAAAGTTGCCCGGATTCATTCGCTCCCGCCTTGTCCTGTTTGGCCTGCCAGCACTATTTTACGGCGGCGCCGGACCTAAATGAAGAGCCAGTCAAAAAGAGGAGAACAACATGAAACCCCGGATGAATTTCTTCAAGGCTGCTCCCGACACCATCAAGGCACTGGTGGCGGTGGAAGACCAGATCAAGGCTTCCGGCCTCGAACATTCGCTGATCGAGCTGGTCAAGACCCGCGCCTCCCAGATCAACGGCTGCGCCTACTGCATCGACATGCACACCACGGATGCCCGCAAGGCCGGCGAGAGCGAGCAGCGGCTCTATCTGCTCAACGCCTGGCGCGAGTCGCCGCTCTACACGGATCGCGAGCGCGCCGCGCTGGCCTGGACCGAGGCGCTGACGCTGATCTCGGAGACCCATGCGCCCGACGAAGACTACGAGGCCATGCGCGCGCAGTTCTCGGAGACCGAGGCCGTCAATCTCACCGTGCTGATCGGCGCGATCAACGCCTGGAATCGCGTCGCGATCGGCTTCCGCGCTATCCACCCGGTGAAGGCAAAGGCGGCGGCCTAGACCGCCGTCGCCTCTTTAGACTGCCGTCGCTTTGGCAAAGTCGACATAGATCTCGCGCAGCCGGTCC
Source organism: uncultured Alphaproteobacteria bacterium (assembly GCA_963726865.1). Taxonomy (GTDB): domain Bacteria; phylum Pseudomonadota; class Alphaproteobacteria; order Rhizobiales; family Xanthobacteraceae; genus Bradyrhizobium. The sequence goes on from CAVSEE010000033.1 coordinate 325,511, forward strand.
GTCATCGGGCCGGGCTTGCCGTTGCCGACCTTCTTGCCGTCGATCGACACGACGGCCTGCACGAACACGGTGGCGCTGGTGATGAAGGCTTCCTTGGCCGCCAGCGCCTCTTCGACCGAGAAGGCGCGCTCCTCGACGCGGAGCTGGCGCTCTTCGGCGAGCTTGACCACCGCCTTGCGGGTGCAGCCGGGCAGGATCGCGCTGCCGTTCTGGCGGGTCACGATCACGTCGTCCTGGGTCAGGATGAAGCAGGACGACGAGCCGCCTTCGGTGACCTTGCCGTCCTCGATCATCCAGGCCTCGCCGGCATTGGCTTCGGCCGCTGCCTGCTTGGCCAGCACCTGCGCCAGCAGCGCCACGCTCTTGACGTCGCGCCGCGCCCAGCGGATGTCGGGCACGGTGATGACGCCGATGCCGGTCTTGGCCGACGGCGCGTTCACGATGTCCTTGACCGAGGTGAACATGATCAGCGTCGGCTTGACGTCCCCCTTCGGGAAAGCGAAGTCGCGGCCGCTGTCGGCGCCGCGCGTCACCTCCAGATAGACCATGCCGTTGACGAGGTTGTTGCGCTTGACCAGTTCCTGCTGGATTTCCTGGATGCGGTCGAGACTCTCCGGCAGCTTTAGCGCGATCTCGCCGACCGAGCGCTCCAGCCGCGCCAGATGCGAGGCATTGTCGATCAGCTTGCCGTCGAGCACGGCGGCGACCTCGTAGATCCCGTCGGCAAACAGGAAGCCGCGGTCGAGCACCGAGACCTTGGCCTCCGAGATCGGCACGAAGGTGCCATTGACGTAAGCGATCGGTTCCAAGCGAGGTCTCCTGTGGGGAATCTAGGGGAATTTCCGGACAATATAGTCCAATCGTTAAGCCATGTTCCACCCCTGCATCATCGGGGCGCGCGAATTGCTCCGATTGCACTCGCGCTGGTTACGCCTCAATGCTGCAGGATCTTCGAGAGGAATTTCTGCGCCCGGTCGCTGCGCGGCTTGCCGAAAAAGTCTTCCTTCAGCGCGTCCTCGACGATCTCGCCGCGGTCCATGAAGATGACGCGGTGGGCGACCTTGCTGGCAAAGCCCATTTCGTGGGTCACCACCATCATGGTCATGCCCTCGCGGGCGAGGTCGACCATCACGTCCAGCACCTCGCTGATCATCTCGGGATCGAGCGCCGAGGTCGGCTCGTCGAACAGCATGGCGATCGGGTCCATGGCCAGCGCACGCGCAATCGCGACGCGCTGCTGCTGGCCGCCGGAGAGCTCGGCCGGATATTTGTTGGCGTGCTCCGTCAGGCCGACGCGCTCGAGCAGCTTCATGCCTTTGGCGACAGCCTCGTCATGCGTCCGGCCCAGCACCTTTTCCTGCGCGAGGCAGAGATTCTCGATGATCCGCAGATGCGGGAACAGCTCGAAATGCTGGAACACCATGCCGACGCGGGACGCGCAGCTTCGGCAGATCGGTCTTGGGATCGTTGACCTTGATGCCGTCGAGAATGATCTCGCCGCCCTGGATCGGCTCCAGCGCGTTGACGCATTTGATCAGCGTGGATTTGCCGGAACCCGAGGGACCGCACACCACCACGACCTCGCCCTTGGCGACGCTGGTGCTGCAATCCTTCAGCGCCTGGAAGCTCGGCCCGTACCATTTGTCGACATGACGGATTTCGATCATTTCGCCTCGCTAGCGGACAATGGAGATGCGCGCCTGCAGGCGCCGGACGCCCCAGGAGGCGGCACAGGAAATGGTGAAGTAGACGACCGCGGCGAACAGATACATCTCGACCAGGCGGCCGTCGCGCTGCGCGACCTTGCTGGCGGCGCCGAGGAAATCGGTGATCGAGAGCACGTAGACCAGCGAGGTGTCCTGGAACAGCACGATGGTCTGCGTCAGCAGCACCGGCAGCATGTTGCGGAACGCCTGCGGCAGCACGACGTAGCGCATGGTCTGGCTGTAGGTCAGGCCGAGCGCGTTGGCCGCCGCCGGCTGGCCCCGCGAGATCGACTGGATGCCGGCGCGCATGATCTCGGAGAAATACGCCGCCTCGAACATGATGAAGGTGATCAGCGAGGACGAGAACGCGCCGACCTTGATCGGGCGCGAGGCGCCGGTCAGCCATTGCCCGATATAGGGCACCAGGAAATAGAACCAGAAGATCACCAGCACCAGCGGCAGCGAGCGCATGAAGTCGACATAGAGTCCGGCGATGCGGCCGAGCAGCTTGTAGCCGGACAGCCGCATCAGCGCGATCAGCGTGCCGAAGACAAGGCCGCCGAGCGCCGACAGCGCGGTCAGGGTCAGCGTGAACGTCATGCCCTCGAAGAACAGGTAGCCAAGCGAGCGGCGGATGACGTCGAAATCGAGAGTGGAGAACATTGCGCTATTTCCCCGAGATGTAGCCGGGGATCGCGACCTGGCGTTCGAGGAAGCGCATGCGCGGTGACGACGATGAAGTTGACAAGGAGGTAGATCACGGTCGCGGCCGTGAAGGCCTCGAACACCTGGAAGGAAAATTCCTGCATCGAGCGCGCCTGGCCGGTGAGCTCGATCAGGCCGATGGTGATGGCGACCGCGGTATTCTTGATGGTGTTGAGGAACTCCGAGGTCAGCGGCGGCAGGATGATGCGGAACGCCATCGGCAGCAGCACGTAGCGATAGGTCTGCGCCGTGGTCAGCCCGAGCGCCGTCGCTGCCTGCTTCTGTCCGCGCGGCAGCGAGCGCGATGCCGGCCCCCAGCTGCACGGCGACGCGCGCCGACATGAACAGGCCCGACACCGATCGCGGCCGTCCAGAACGGCGCATTCGGCAGCTGCTTCAGCCAGAGCCCCGCCGCGCGCGGCAGCAGCTCCGGCAGCACGAAGAACCACAGGAACAGCTGCACCAGCAGCGGCATGTTGCGGAAGAATTCGACATAGAGGAAGCCGATCCACTGACGCGGTCTTCGACGGCAGCGTCCGCAGCACGCCGATGAGCGAACCGGCGACCAGCGCGATGATCCAGGCGAGCAGCGCCGTCTTGATGGTCAGCCCAGTCCCGACAGCAGCATGTCGAGATAGGTGCCGGTCCCCTCGGGTTCGGCTCGAAGAAGATGTGCCAGTTCCAGTTATAGTTCACGGTGCCCCTTCCGTGCGGCTGCTCGTCAAACGCCCATGCAATGGCCGGGCCACTGCATGGGCGCCCGAAGACGAAGCCTTACTTGTACGAATCCGGATCCGGCGAATCCGACGGCTTGGCGAACTCGTTCTTCAGCTCGGAGCTGATCGGCGTGTTCAGGTTCAGCGACTTCGGCGGCACTTTCTGGGTGAACCACTTGTCGTAGATCTTCTGGCCCTCGCCGCCCTGATAGAGCGCGGCGGTGGCGGCATCGACCACCTTCTTGAAGGCGGCGTCGTCCTTGCGCAGCATGATGCCGTAGGGCTCGGGCTTCGAGAACGCGTCCTTCGAGATCACGTAGTCGTCCGGCGCCTTGGAGCCGGCGACAAGGCTCGCCAGCAGAATGTCGTCCATCACGAAGGCGACCGCACGATCGGTCTCCACCATCAGGAAGGCCTCGGCATGGTCCTTGGCCGGGATGATGTTGATGTTGAGGTTGCGCGCGGCGTTGGCCTCGGTCAGCTGCTTGATGTTGGTGGTGCCGGCGGTGGAGACCACCGACTTGCCCTTGAGGTCGTCGATCGCGCCGATCTTGCTCGACTTCTTCGAGACGTAGCGGCTCGCGGTCAGGAAGTGGGTGTTGGTGAACCAGACCTGCTTCTGCCGCTCGGCATTGTTGGTGGTGGAGCCGCATTCGAGGTCGATGGTGCCGTTGGCCATCAGCGGAATGCGCGTCGCCGAGGTCACCGGGTTGAGCTTGACCTCGAGCTTGTCGAGCTTCAGCTCCTTCTTCACGGCATCGACGATCTTCATGCAGATGTCCATGGCGTAGCCGATCGGCTTCTGGCTGTCGTCGAGATAGGAGAACGGGATCGAGGAGTCGCGATGGCCGAGCGTGATCGTGCCGGTATCCTTGATGTTCTTCAGGGTGCCGGTGAGCTCCTGCGCATTGGCTGTGCCAGCGCCGACCGCGGCGGCGAGCGCCAGACCAATGATGTAGCTGCGTTTCATACGTGTACTCCTTGCTTGATGGATAGCGTTGACGTCTTGGCGATCTCGCCCAGAACGGGCGCGATATAGCGGCGAAACTGCGTCGGATTCTCGCTCATCGGAAAGTGGCCGACTTCTTCCATGATGGTGACACGGGCGCCGGGAATCGAGGCCGCGGTGCGTCTGGTGTCTTCGGGCGTGCAGGAGAAATCATACTCGCCGGTGAGCAGGTAGAGCGGGCATACTTTAGTATCGATTTTGGCGACCCGGCCGCGCAAATCGCCATCGACCCGGTAGAAATAGAGGTCGCCCTTGAACACGCCGGGACCGCCCTGCTTGTAGGCCCACAGCGTCTCGCGGCGCGCGGCCTCGGGGCTTTGCGGCGCAATCAGCCCGGACACCAGCGCGGCGCAGACTTCGCCGCCATGCACGTCGGGACGGTTGAGCCAGGCGGTATCGTACCACGGCGCCTGGAAGTCGGCGGCCTCCAAGCCCGATCAGCGCGCGGAATTCGGCGGCATGATCGATCGCCAGATTGAGCACGATGCGGCCGCCGATCGAGCAGCCCATCACGACCGGCTTGTCGAGCTTCAAGGCCTTGCAGAAGGCGCGGATGGTTTCGGTGTAGCGCGCGGTGGTGAGCTGATATTCCTCGCCGGTCCAGCTTTCCGGCGGGTTCGACTTGCCATGGAAGGGCATGTCGAAGGCGATGATGCGAAAGCTTCTTCGCGAACTCCTCATCCGCGAGCAGATAACGCCATTGCCGGTTGTCGGAGCCCGCGGTGTGCAGGCAGACCAGCGGAATGCCCTTGCCGTTCTCCTCGAAATAGATGCGATGCGGCTTGCCGCCGATCTCGACGTGGACGTAGCGGCCGACCATCGGCTCGATATGCCCGGTCATGCCGCCACCTTTGCGTATTGCCGCGGCAGCGCCAGCACGTCCTTGAAGTATTGCAGGTTGGCCATGAAGGGATGCAGATCGCCTTCCAGCACCGCCTCGCCGCGCTTGGTCAGCGCCAGCAGATCGTGCCAGCCCGGCCGCGGCATCGGCTGCCAGTATTGCGCCAGGGCACGCGACGTCGCGCGATAGGAAAAGCGCCACGAGCGCATCAGTACCGGCGCCGGTGTCAGATCGACGATCCGCCCCGAACGGATGACGACATGGAACGGCTGCTCCACCGGACCGAGCAGGCAGTCGCAGTCGAGGAAACGCCCGCGCGCAACAAGCGCCTCGCTCCGTTCGAGCCAGGCGGGGATGTTGGAAAAGGCCTCGATGACAGCGGTGTCGATGGCGTCCGGAGCTGAACTCATACGCGTTCTGGGCCAAACCTTCGCGGAAGCCATGCCGACATTGGCAATGGATGGAACAATCCTTCCGCCTTGCCGCCATGATGCCCCGGAAGGCCCATCTGCCGCAAGGCGCTGGCGGCGCAAATTCCGCCTCTCGGGATAGCGTCTAGACCTTTTGTCGCATGGCGCTGATTCGCACGCTGCGACAAGCCATTCAAATCAACGCACTTTTCATCGCCGACGATTTCAGGGATGATTGCGGTCGAGGAAGACAACAACAAGGGTTGCGGCACCCACCGCAACACGGGGAGAATTTGCAAATGTTGCAACAGAGCCGCTTGACGATCGCGCTCGCCGCCGTCGCCATGCTGGTGTCGGCAGCACGCCACGCGCAGGAATATCCGACCAAGCCGATCACCCTGATCGTGCCGTGGCCCGCCGGCGGATCGACCGACATCTCGATGCGCGCGATTGCCGAGAGCGCGTCCAAGGTGCTGGGCCAGCCGATCGCGATCGACAACAAGGCCGGCGGCGGCGGCACGGTCGGTCCTGCCACCATGGCGGCCGCGGCCAAGCCCGACGGCTACACCATCGCGCAGATTCCGATCACGGTGTTTCGCCTGCCCCTGATGCAGGAAGTGTCCTGGGATCCGTCGAAGGATTTCACCTACATCGTCCATCTCACCGGCTACACCTTCGGCGTCACGACGAGCGCGGAAGGACCGTTCAAGACCTGGAAGGACGTCGTCGACTTCGCCAAGGCCAATCCCGGCAAGGTCACCTATGCGACGCCGGGCACCGGCACCTCGCTGCATATCGGCATGGAGCAGATCGCGGCGATGGCCGGCATCAAGCTCACGCAGGTGCCGTTCAAGGGCGGCGCCGAAACCAACGCCGCCGTGCTCGGCCAGCACACCATGCTGCAGGCCGACTCCACCGGCTGGAAGCCGCTGGTCGACGCCGGCAAGCTGCGTCTGCTGATGGTGTGGACCGCCGTGCGTTCGCCGAACTATCCGGATACGCCGACCTTGAAGGAGCTCGGCTATCCCCTGGTCTATGACTCGCCGTTCGGCATCGCCGGCCCGAAGGGCATGGATCCCAAGATCGTCGCCAAGCTGCACGACGCCTTCAAGAAGGCGGTCGAGGATCCGGCCGTGATCGCGACGCTTGCGAAATACGACATGGTGCCGAACTACAAGAACACCGAGGACTACAGGAAGTTCGTGGTCGAGATAACCGAGTCCGAACGCAAGGTGATCGACACGCTCGGGCTCGCCAAGAAGACGAACTGAGCCGTGAGCGACAACAGCAACGTCAAATTCCGCCTCAACAACTCCGAACTCTGGGGCGGACTGATCGGGCTCGGGCTCGGCATCTTCGTGATCTGGTCCGGGCTGAAGCTCAAGCTCGGCACCATCAACGATCCCGGCTCCGGCTTCGTGCTGTTCTACACGGGCATCCTGATGTGCGCGTTTGCGGCTGCGATCATCGTCGCCGCGCTCACCGAGGGCGGGCCGACCTTCGCCTCGCGCTGGAAGGACACGCGCTGGACCAAGCCCGTCCTCGTCATCGCCGCCTTATCGCCTTTGCCTTCGCGCTCGACCTGTTCGGCTTCCTGCTCTCCTCGATCCCGCTGATGCTGCTGCTGATGCGCCTGATCGATCCGGTGCGCTGGGAACTCGCCATGCCGGTCTCCATCCTGGTCCCGACGGGTATGTGGTGGGTGCTCAAGCATGCGCTTGGCATCCAGCTGCCGTCCGGCATGTTCGAAATCGGCTGAGCGCGCGCCATGGATACACTCGTCAATGTCGCGCATGGGTTCGGCGTCGCGCTCGCCGCCGATCAACCTGCTCTATTGCTTCATCGGCGTCTTCATCGGCACGCTGGTCGGCGTCTTGCCCGGCATCGGCCCGATCTCGGCGATGTCGCTGCTGCTGCCGATCACGCTGTCGGGCACGCCGGAGTCCGGCATCATCATGATGGCCGGCATCTATTACGGCTCGATGTATGGCGGCTCGACCACCTCCATCCTGGTCAACATCCCCGGCGAGGCGGCCTCCGTCGTCACCTGCATCGACGGCCACCAGATGGCCAAGCAGGGCCGCGCCGGCCCCGCGCTCGGCATCTCCGCCTTCGGCTCCTTCATCGCCGGCACCTTCGCGCTGGTCGCGCTGATGCTGGTGGCGCCAAAACTGGCCAGCGTCGCCATCGCGTTTGGCCCGCCCGAATATGCAGCCTGATGGTGCTCGGCCTCGTCGTGCTGACCTTCCTGACCCAGGGCTCGATGGCCAAGGCGCTGCTGATGGCCTGCATCGGCGTCGTGCTCGGCCTGATCGGGCTCGACAGCATCACCGCGCAGCCGCGCCTGACCTTTGGCCGGATGGAGCTGATCGACGGCATCGGCCTCGTACCGGTCGTGATGGGCCTGTTCGGCGTCGCCGAAGTGCTGCTCAACATCGAGCAGGTGATCAAGCGCGACATCATCAACGCCAAAATCACGCAACTGCTGCCCAACAAGGAGGACTGGAAGGCCAGCGCCGGCCCGATCGCCCGCGGCACCATCCTCGGCTTTTTCCTCGGCATCCTGCCGGGCGGCGGCGCCGTGGTGGCCTCCTTTGCGTCCTATGCGCTGGAGAAGCGGCTGTCGAAGACGCCCGAGCGTTTCGGCAACGGCGCGATCGAGGGCGTGGCGGGGCCGGAATCCGCCAACAACGCAGCCGCCGGCGGCGCCTTCATTCCGCTGATGACGCTCGGCATCCCGCCGAACGTGGTGATGGCGCTCTTGCTCGGCGCCTTCGTGATTCACGGCCTGCAACCCGGGCCGCTGATGATCACGCAAAACCCCGGACTGTTCTGGGGCATCGTCGCCAGCATGTATATCGGCAATTTGATGCTGCTGGTGCTCAACCTGCCGATGATCGGGATGTGGGTGCAGCTGCTGAAGCTGCCGTACAACATCCTGTTCCCGCTCATCATCCTCTTCACCATCATCGGCGTCTATTGCTCGGGCAATAACGTGTTCGACGTCTACGTGATGATCGCGTTCGGCGTGATCGGCTACTTCATGCGCAAAATCGGCTATGAACCGGCGCCGCTGGTGCTGGCCTTCGTGCTCGGACCGATGCTGGAGAACAATCTGCGCAAATCGCTGATCCTGTCGCAGGGCGACCTCACGATCTTCGTGCGCGGGTGGATCACTTGCGCATGCCTGCTGCTTGCGCTGGCGCTGCTGGTCGCGCCGCTGCTGCCGGCGCTGCGCAAAAAGCGCGAGCTGGTGGCACTCGATGAAGGCGCTTAGGCGTCCGCACCAGGCCTCCCATCGATCCACTCCCGGCGTTTTGCTTACGAAGGTGCTTGACCCATCCGTTATTTATGTTATTTCTGTTATAACAGAAATAACGGGAGTAACTGACTTTCCCGGTCAAAGGCGAAAAACCGATACGAGTACCCTGTTCGAGGAGTGAGGCGTGAGCATCATCGAATGCGATATCCCGTCCGCCAGCGCGCTGAACCGGGACCTGGTCCGAAACGCCTACTTCCACGATTCCTACCGCGCGTCGCTGGCACGGCCGGAACTCGGGATCGTGGATATCTATGCCGCCATCCTTGGGCATGCGCCGCTGTTGTTGAAATTGCTGCTCGTCGTCCGCAACGCGGTCGTAAGACCCTTCGGACTGAAAGCACCGCCAGCCAGCGATATCATGCGCGGCGGATTCAAGACCGGGCACGTCGTCGGCGACACGATCGGCCGCTGGCGCATCTTCTTCATCAGCGATGACGAGATCATCGCGGGCGGGGACGACAGGCATCAGGATTTTCGCGTGTCGGTGCTTCGGGAGCGTAGTGCGGAAACTGCCAGCGTCGTGGTGACGACGATCTGCACCGTTCATAATACCTTCGGCAAAATCTACCTGTTCTTCGTCGTTCCGTTCCATCGCTACGGCGTCCGGAAACTGATGTCGAATGCGGTCGCGGCGCAACGGCTATGAACGCCCGCGCATTGCTGGCCGTTGTTGCGGCCGTCTGTCTTGCAGGATCCATGCAAGCCGCTCTGTCTCAAGCCACGGGAGACCATGAGAGAATGACTCTCGAGCAGAACAAAGCGATCGTCCGCAGCTATTTGGACGAGATCATGAACAAGGGAAACATGACTGCGTTGGACAGCTATCTCTCCGATGATGTCGTCTTCAACAATGCCAGGGGATTCAGGCAACGATTTCCTGCCATCCGGCAGTCGATCCTCAGCGCCTTCCCCGACCACACCCTGACAATCCAGGATCAGGTCGCTGAGGGCGACAAGGTGGTGACAAGAGTAACCTTCCGCGGCACACATCGGGGTCCGTTCAACGGCATCGCGGCAACGGGCAAGCAGGTGGAATGGTCGGGGATTGCGATGGACCGGCTTGCCGACGGCAAGGTCGTCGAGATGTGGCACGTGCAGAATACGACGGTGTTGTTGCAGCAGATCGCAGCTCCACAAGCCGCCGACTCAAGGAAGTAGGATTGCCGTCGGACACTATGCGCGTCCTTTCTCGCCGAGATCCCAGAACAGGCCCGCCATGATCGCGAGCGCCTCTTCCGTCACCGGCATCAGGATGTGCTCGTTCGGCGCGTGCTGCGAGCAGCCGGGATAGGAATGCGGCACCCAGATCGTCGGCAGTCCCAGCCCTTCCGAGAACACGTCGTTGGGCAGCGAGCCGCCGAAATTCGGCAGGATGGCGGGCGCCTTGCCGGTGGTTTGCCGGATCGATTCTGCGGCCCAGTTGATCCAGGGGCTGTCGAAATCGGTGCGCGAGGCGGCAAAGCTTTGCGCGGCCTTCACGTCGACCATCGGAAAGCCATGCGCGTTAAGATGCTTACGCACGGCATCGACGGCCTGCTCGATCTTCGTGCCGACAACGAAGCGGAGTTGCAGCACCGCATGCGCCTCGCCCGGAATGGCGTTCGCGGGGCTTGCGATATTGCCTGACGACATCGCCAGCACTTCCAGCGTATTCCAGGCATAGAGCCGCTCGGCCGGCGACAGCCCCTCCTCGCCCCAGTTCGGCGACAGCTGCGGCTCGTCGGCCGTCGGTTCGACCTTGACGTCCGCAAGCACAGCGCGGATGGCATTGGAAATCCGCGGCGGCTTCAGCGCCTCGAGCTGCATCTGGCCCTTTTCGTTGACCAGACACGCAATCGCGTTCGACAGCATGGTCGCGGCATTGGCGAGCACGCCGCCCCAATTGCCGGAATGATGGCCGCCGTCGCGCAGGTTCACGTCGAGATGGATGCGCAATCCGCCGCGGCAGCCGAGGAAAATGGTCGGCCGGTCCGCCGACAGCCGCGGCCCGTCGGAGGCGAGGAACAGGTCGGCCTGCAAGCTCGTCGCGATGGCTCTCGCAGACCTTGCGCAAATCGGGCGAGCCGATCTCCTCCCCGGTCTCGATGATGAATTTCGCGTTGAAGCCGAGCTTGCCGCCGCGCGCCTCGCGCACCAGCGCGCAGCGCCGACATATTGATGCTGTGCTGGCCCTTGTTGTCGGCGGTGCCGCGGCCATAGACGCGCTCGCCCTTGATGGTGGTGCGCCAGGGATCGAGATTGTCGCGCCACTCGCCGACCATGCCGTCGACGACGTCGCCATGGCCGTAGGTCAGCACGGTCGGCAGCGGCAGCATCCTCGCGGTACTCGGCGAGCAGGAACGGCCCCTTGCCGCTCGGCGATTCGACAAGGCGCGTGGTGAAATCGAGCTCGGCAAAAGCGGGCTGCAGCTCGTCGGTCAGATAGGCACGCAGCGCCGCGCCCGAATTGGCCTGCTGGCTCTCGGTGCGGTAGCCGACCCGGCGGTCCAGAATTTTCAGGAACGCGCCGGACTGGAAATGCTCGCGCGCCCGGGAAATCGCCTCAAGCCTGCTCATGCTCTGCTTCCTTCTTCTAACAGTCGGCAACCTACCGGGCGGCGAGCCCTGCCGGAAGCCTTGATCAGGGTCGCCGGATTTGGCCTTGCCAAAGCCGGGCGAGGTGAAACAATTCCGGCCAACGCCCGGCGAATGATCGGGCGATTTGGGAGGCCCTCCATGAAAACGATCCTGCGCATCTCTGCGATTTCCCTGCTGCTGGCCGACTTCCGCCGTGGCGCTGACCGGCGAGCGCATGCCGCAAATCCCGCTGGAGCAGATGACGCCGGCGCAGCGCACCGTCGCCGACGCCATCATGTCCGGCCCGCGCGGCGGCATGCGCGGACCGTTCAATACCTGGCTGCGCAGCCCGGTAGCTGGCCGACCGGCTGCAGAAGGTCGGCGAATATGTCCGCTTCAACACCTCGCTCGACAAGCGCCTCAACGAGATGGCGATCTGCATGACCGCGCAGCATTGGGGCTCGCAATATGAGTGGTACGCCCACGCGCCGCTGGCGCTGAAGGCGGGCCTCGATCCCGCCGTGCTCAAGGCGATCGGCGAAGGCAGGAAGCCCGACAACATGAAGGACGACGAGGCGATCGTCTGGGAATTCACCACGCAGCTCCGCCGCGATCACGCCGTCGATGATGCCATCTACGCCAAGGCGCTGGAAAAATTCGGCGAGAAAGGCATCGTGGACCTGATCGCGGTCAACGGCTATTACGACGTGGTGTCGATGACGCTCAACGTCGCCCGCGTGTCGCCGCCGGATGGCGAGGCGATGCCGTTCAAGCAGGCGGGCCGCTGATCGCCGCGTGCACGCGCGCGCAGCTGCGGTCCGCAGGAAGAGCATGACCAAGCAAATCCGCCTCAACGCCTTTGCCATGAACTGCGTGGCGCACCAGTCGCCCGGCCTGTGGACGCATCCGCGCGACCGCACGCTGGAGTATAACCGCCTGCCGTACTGGCTCGATCTCGCGAAGGCGCTGGAGCGCGGCCGCTTCGACGGGCTGTTCCTCGCCGACGTGCTCGGCGTCTACGACGTCTATGGCAACAGCCCCGACGCGGCGCTGCGCCATGCGACGCAGACGCCGGCCAACGAGCCGTTGATGCTGATCCCGGCGATGGCGGCGGTGACCGAAACATCTCGGCTTCGGCGTCACCTCCAATCTCTCCTTCGAGCCGCCCTACCCGTTCGCGCGGCGGATGTCGACGCTCGACCATCTCACCGAGGGCCGCGTCGGCTGGAACGTCGTCACCGGCTATCTCGACAGCGCCGCGCGCGGCGCCGGCAAGGACAAGCAGACCGCGCATGACGACCGCTACGACATCGCGGACGAATATATGGAGCTGGTCTACAAGCTCTGGGAAGGCAGCTGGGAGGACGACGCGGTGCTGCGCGACCGCGCGCGCGGCATCTTTGCCGATCCGTCGAAGGTGCATCGCGTCGTCGCATGAGGGCAACAACTACCGCCTCAACGCCATCCATCTCTCCGAGCCCTCGCCGCAGCGGACGCCGGTGCTGTACCAGGCCGGCACCTCGCCGCGCGGCCGGCAGTTCGCCGCGCAGCACGCCGAATGCGTGTTCATGTCGGGACCGTCGGCGAAGATCATCGGGCCGCGCGTCGCCGCCATTCGCGAGCTGGCGGCGGCGGCCGGGCGCGATCCCAAGGAGATCCTGATGTTCTCCATGTTCACGGTGATCCTCGGCCGCACCGAGGCGGAGGCGAAGGCGAAATACGAGGACTATCGCCGCCACATCAACCCCGAGGGCGCGCTGACATTGATGTCGGGCTGGACCGGCGTCGACTTCTCGCAGATGGGGCTCGACCAGGAAGTCCGTCACGTCACCAACGACGCCGGCCGCTCGCGCGATGGACAACATCACCCGCGCCGATCCGGATCGGGTGTGGACCGTGCGCGAGGTGGCGCAGCATGTCGGCATCGGCGGCATCGGCCCGGTCGTGGTCGGCACGCCCGAGATGGTCGCCGACGCGATCGAGGCCTGGTTCGACGCGACCGACGTCGACGGGCTGAACATGCCCTTTGCGGTGTCGCCCGGCGACTTCGAGGATATTTCCGACATGCTGGTGCCGGAACTGACCAAGCGCGGCCGCTACAAGACGGAATACGCGCCGGGCACGCTGCGGGAGAAGCTGTTCGGCGCGGGCCGTGCGCGGCTGAACGAGCAGCATCCGGCGGCGCGGTATCGGCCGGGCGTGAGGTCGAAGGCGGCGGAGTAGCCGCGAGCGCCGGCTACGCTCCCTCGCGCCAAGCAACTTGCGGGGCGATGGGTCCCGGTGCGCGGGCGACGCGAATTCGCCGATTCAGTTTTCAAACAGCCGAAACCATTCCCGCGGCACGCTTCTGCCCGGGTTTTGCAATCTCGTTGCTCCCTCTCTCGGACAGAAGGGCGCAGGGAAGGCCGGGCGCCGACTGCGCCCGCAGCACCGCGTGCAAAGAGGTAGCAAGAACGCACACGGCTTTGACAGGTACAGCCGAGACATCCCGGCCTTCCCCGCGCAATGGGTTTGACGGCTTATACGTGCTCTCCCCGGGGAAGCGTGACAGCGAAGCCTTTCTTGCCCCCGTTGCTGCGGGACTTACCGCCAACGTAGCGCCAGGGTCGCGGCGCCAGGACCACACGATTTCGCCGTACGCTGCGGCGATTTCGTCCGGCGAGCGAACCCGCCTGACGCCACAGCGTCCATCGCAACCCGCACCACGCTTCCGTGACGATCGCGAAACGTCCCTCTTGGCGGCACGGGCTGAGCGGAATCTAGTTCTGATTTGCGTAATTGTCAAGAGGTAGGTTTCTGAAGAACTGCTCTGCGGCTTCCAAATCACTTCCGCCTGCGAGGGGCGGGATTAGCCGAAGCGTAATCCGCCGCAGCGTACGATCTGGAATGGCAGAACTACGCGTCGCTGATCTGCCCACGGCTTGCTCGCGTCATTCCGAGGCGCGCGCTGCGACGAGTTCCGAATCCTACCGCGGATGTGGGTTCGGGGAGCGCCAAGCTCACGCGCACCGACGGGACGGCGTTGAGCTCGCTCAATTCACCGAATTGCTCACCACCACCTCGATCAGCTTCGTCCCCGGCCGCTTGAACGCCGACGACAAGCACCCCCTTCAGCTCGCCGGGATCGCTGACCTTGATCGCCTCCAGCCCGAGCGCCTTCGCCACGCCGCAAAAATCCACCGGCGGATCGACGAAATCCATGCCGATGTAATTGTCGTCGCCGTGGAAGGCGAGCAGGCGCTGCTTGATGATGCGGTAGCCGCCGTTGTTGGCGATGACGAAATTGAGCGGCAGCTTGTGGTTGGCCGCGGTCCACAGCGACTGGATCGAATACATCGAGGAGCCGTCGCCGGAGAAGCACACCACCGGGCGATCGGGATTGGCGAGGCTGACGCCGACGCGAGGCCGGCAGGCCCCAGCCGATGCCGCCGGAGGCGAGCGCGTGATAGCCGTAGCGGTCGCGATGCGGGCGCAGCGCGGTGATCTGGCGCGACGAGGTCAGCCCTTCGTCGACGAGGATGGCGTTGTCGGGCATCGCCTCGACCAGTTGCAGCGCCAGCCAGTCCGGATCGATCGGCGAGCGGTCGTTCAGCTTGGACACCTGCTCGACGACCGCCTTGCGCTTCGCGGTCCAGTTCTTTGCCGCGAGCGCGGCGATGCCCTGCTTCGCGCGCGGCCTCCAGCGCGGCGCCGCCGGCGGATTTCAGCGCCGGCACCAGCGCGCGCAACGTCTCCTTCACATCGGCCTTCAGCGCGATCTCGGCGCCGTAGTTCTTGGCGAGATCCCAGTCGACCAGGCCGACCTGCACCATCGACAGCCCGTCCGGCATCGGATCGACCTCGCTGTAGACCGACATGCGCAGCGGATCGGCGCCGAGCACGATCATGAGATCGTAGGGCTGCAGCGTCTCGCGCACCTGCTTCTGCAGGCGCGTCAGCGCGCCCATGAAGCACGGACTGCTCGGACAGGAAATGCGCGCCATAGGGCGTCGAGCATTGATAGACCGGCGCGCCCAGCGTCTCGGCGAAGCGGGCCGCTTCCTGCAGCGCATCGCTCTTGACGATTTCGTCGCCGGTGACGATCACCGGCCGCTCGGCCTTCAGGATGCGCGCGGCCAGCGCCGGCCAGCGCTTCGTCGGAGGGACGGACGCGGGTATCGACGCGGGTGGAGCGGCCGAGATCGATGCCGGCTTCGGCGTTGAGGATGTCGCCGGGCAGCGAGATGAACACCGGACCGGTCGGCGGCGTGGTCGCGATCTTGGCGGCGCGGCGCACGATGCGCGGCAGATCCTCCAGCCGCGTCACCTCGACGGCCCATTTCACCAGCGGCTCGGCCATCTGCACCAGCGGGCCATAGAGCACCGGCTCCATCAGCCCGTGGCCCTGCTCCTGCTGGCCGGCGGTGAGGATCATCGGCGTGCCGGTGAAGCCGGCGTTGAACAGCGAGCCCATGGCGTTGCCGAGGCCCGGGCGCGACATGGACGTTGCAGGCGACGAGCTTGCCGGAGGCGCGGCTAGAAGCCGTCGGCGATGGCGACGACCAGGCTTTCCTGCATCGCCATCACATAGGTGAGATCGGGATGATCCTTCAGCGCATGCATGATCGGCAGTTCGGTGGTGCCGGGATTGCCGAACAGATGCGTGATGCCCTCGTCCTTGAGCAGCGCCAGAAAGGCCGAGCGCCCCGTGATGCGATTTTTCATGCGTTCCCTCCGCTGCCCGCGGCTCGTTGCCGTGCGGATACAGCCATCGTGGACGATCGAACGCGCGGCAGATCAATGGACGCGCGGTCATGGCTGCCCTGCGTCCGCAGGCGCGATGCGCGCTTGTGCCGCGCGCCGATTGATTGCTAGTCGTGCCTTGCGAGGTCAGGCGGCCGGCTGGAGCACTTTCCCGCGATGCAGGAACAAGCGAGTTCGGTGACGAAGCCGCCGGTATCAGACGGCTTGCCGCCGGAGCGCCGGCGCTGGGCGATCGCGGCGATCTTCACGGCGCTTGCGGTGGCTTCGCTCGACACGGCGATTGCCAATATCGCGCTGCCCACCATTGCGGCCGACCTGCACGTCAGCCCGGCCGACGTGATCTGGGTCGTCAATGTCTACCAGATCGTGCTGGTGGCGACGCTGCTGCCGCTCGGCGCGCTCGGCGAGATCGTCGGCCACGAGCGGGTTTATCTCGCCGGACTGGTGCTGTTCACGCTGGCATCGCTGGCCAGCGCCTGCGCGTGGTCGCTCGAGAGCCTGCTGGTGGCGCGCACGCTGCAGGGACTTGGCGCCAGCGGCATGATGAGCGTCAACGGCGCGCTGGTCGGCTTCGTCTATCCGCGCCGCCTGATGGGCCGCGGTTTTGGCTACAACGCGCTGGTGGTGGCCACCGCAACCACGGCCGGCCCGACGGTCGCCGCCGGCATCCTGGCGCTCGGCCCCTGGCCGTGGCTGTTTGCGATCAACGTTCCGATCGGCGTGCTGGCGATTGCGATCGGATTGAAGACGATGCCGCAGACGCCGCGGGCCACCCATCGCTTCGACTTCATCGGCGCGGCGCTGGCCGGCGGCGCGCTCGGCCTGTTCGTGATCGGCATCAGCAGCGCGGCGCATCACGTCCATATCGCTGTGGTCATCGCCGAACTCGGCGCGGCATTTGTGCTGGGCTGGCTGTCGATGCGGCGGCACGCCGACCATCCCGGCGCCGATGCTGCCGATCGATCTGTTCCGCCGGCCGCTGTTTGCGCTGTCGTCGGCAACGGCGATCTGCTCGTTCACCGTGCAGAGCCTCGCCTTCGTCGCGCTGCCGTTCTACTTCCAGACCGTGCTGCACCGCTCGCAGGTCGAAACCGGACTGTTCATGACGCCATGGCCGCTGGTGGTCGGCGTCATGGCGCCGATCGCAGGACGGCTGTCGGACCGCCATGCGCCGGGATTGCTTGGCGGCATTGGCCTGGTGATCCTCTGCATCGGCATGGTGCTGCTGACGACGCTGCCGGCGTCGCCCGGCGTTGCCGATATCGTGTGGCGAATGCTGGTGTGCGGCGCCGGCTTCGGTTTCTTCCAGGCGCCGAACTTGAAGGCGCTGATGTCGAGCGCGCCGGCGGGGCGCAGCGGCAGCGCCAGCAGCATCATCGCGACCTCGCGGATGACCGGACAGACGATCGGCGCGGCACTGACGGCGCTCTGCTTCGGGCTTGCCGCCACGGACGGCGCGACGGCGGCGCTGGCGCTCGGCGCGGGCATCGCCGCGCTTGGTAGCCTGATGAGTTTTTTGCGGCTGACGGTCGGGCGAGCCTAACTCAGATATCGCCGCGGGCGAGCTCGAACGGATCGTCGCCGGCGCGTTTCTTTCTTCTTCGAGCGCTGCCAGACCCAGCCGGGAAAGCCCTTCAGCGGCACCAGCGGCGCGCCGGTATAGGCCCATTCCTGCAGTTCCTCGATGGCGTTGTGATAGAGCGGCTCGCGGCCGGTACGGCTCCGAAACAGTGCGCGGGGTATGTTGACCATGTGCGGCGAGCGGGCGCGCTCGTAGGTGACGGGCGTGCCGCAGGCGAGCAGAAGCTGCGTGTGGTCTTGTTCGCGGCATCTTCGTAACGCGCGAGTGCGGTCTTGCCCTTGGTGATGCGAAAGCGCTTGCGCCAGCTGCCGACATAGGTGGCGTACGCGGCGCCATGAGCGCGACGGCTGGCGGCGGAATGATCGTGCCAGGCCCAGCGCGCCGGCACGTCGATCTCGAAGGCGACCTTGCCGCACGGGCATTGGCCGGAGGCGGGCTTGCCGGGGGAGATGGCTTTGGATTTTTTCTTCGGTGGCTCTTCTTCGTCGAACATCGCGGGCACCCTCTCTCCTCCGTCATTGCGAGGAGCGAAGCGACGAAGCAATCCAGCTTACTTGTTGCGGCAAAGCTGGATTGCTTCGCTTCGCTCGCAATGACGGAGACTACGCCTGCGCCAGCTCGTCGTGCTCGGGATAGTCCGTATAGCCCGCCTCCTCGCCGCCGTAAAAAGTCTTGCGGTCGTACGGCGTCAGCGGGAAGCCGCGCTGCAGGCGGCGCGGCAAATCGGGGTTGGAGATGAAGATGCGGCCGAAGGCCACCATATCGGCATGGCCCTGCGCGATCGCGGCTTCCGCGGTCTCGCCGGTGAAGCCGCCGGCGGCGATCAGCTTGCCTTTCCAGATCGGGCGGAACAGCACCATCGCGGACGGCACGTTCTGCCAGTTGACCTCGGCGCGGCCGGCACCGCTCGAGCGCGGCTCGATGAAATGCAGATAGGCCAGGCCCATCGGATTGAACTTCTCGACGACATGGGTGTAGAGCGGCATCGGATCCGGCTCGCCGGAATCGTTGGCGATGCCGTAGGGCGACAGCCGCACGCCGACGCGGTCGGCGCCCCAGACGTCCACCACCGCTTGCGTGACTTCGAGCAACAGCCGCGCGCGGTTCTCGATCGAGCCGCCATATCGATCGGTGCGCCGGTTGCTGCGCGACTGCAGGAATTGCTCGAGCAGATAGCCGTTGGCGCCGTGCACCTCGACGCCGTCGAAGCCGGCGGCCAGCGCGTTCTTCGCGGCCTGGCGGAAGGCGTCGATGATCCCGGGGATTTCGGAGGTCTCCAGCGCGCGCGGCGTCTCGTAGTGCACGGCCTTGCCGTCAGCCGTTCCCGTCTTCAGGTCCTGCCCGATCGCGATCGCGGAAGGCGCGACCGGCAGCGCGCCGCCGGGCTGGAACGAGGAATGCGAGACGCGGCCGACATGCCAGAGCTGCAGGAAGATGACGCCGCCCCTGGCGTGCACGGCATCGACCACCTTGCGCCAGCCGGCGATCTGATCCTGGGTATAGATGCCGGGCACGCCGGGGCTGCCGAAGGCGGTGGCGGCGACCGGCGAGGCTTCGGCGATCAGGAGGCCGCCCGGCGTGGTGCGCTGCGCGTAATATTCCGCATTGAGCGGCCGCGGCGCCAGCGACGGCTTTGCGGCGCGCATGCGCGTCAATGGCGCCAGCGCAAGGCGATGCTTGAGCTGGTACGGCCCGATCTGGACCGGTGAAAACAGTTTTGGAAAGTTCATGCCCGCCCTGAATGTTCTTGATTGATGCCGGGCTATCTAGCCGGTCGGGCGCGCCGCTGGCAATGCGGCGGCAGAGCAGGCCTTCCATGCAGGAGGTTAGAGCGTCTCCTGCTTGTGCCCGCAATTCTTGCAGGCGAATTTCGCGCGGGTCTCGCCCCTGGCGGCCAGCACGCGGTTGGGCGCGCCGCATTTGCCGCAGACCGCCTCGATGCGGGTATTGCCTTCCTTCACGACGACGGTCTTCTTCTCCATCGCCTCGCGGATCATCCGCTCGGCTTCCTCGCGCAACGACTGCTTCGACATAAATCGTACCTGTCCTGAAAATCTCCGGGCTGGCTATAGCACGCCGTTTGCAGGCTGTTGAAGAATCTTCAGGCGGATTCCGGCGTCGCCGCCAGCAGGCGCCGCACCAGCGCGAGCGCGGTTTCGCTGGCGGGATCGGCCAGCATCACGGGAACCGCGAGCACGAACAGATCGGCCGGCTCGTGCGAGAGCACGACGACATGGGTGGCGCTGTGGGAGGCCAGCAGCGAGGCCACGCGCTCGACGGCGGGATCGGTGGGCGCAAGACCCCAGGGCGCGTCGGCCCGGCGCAGCACCGGCCGCGAGGCCAGCAGATCGCGCAGCAGGGGCGGATCGTAGGCGGCCAGTTCCACCTCGCGGAAACGGCGCGCGCTTTCGAACAGCGGCTGGCGCATCAGTTCGGCGATCAACTGCTCGCGCGTGACGGCCGAGGATGCCGCGACCGAGTTCAGCATGCCCGGCGCCTGCGCCTCGAAATACGCGCGCAGGGTATCGGTCATCAGGCCGATGGTGAGCACGCCTGATATCGCGACGGCCGCAGAAGCGCATGATCTGCGCGGCGTCGACGTCGTCGGCGATGAAGGCGGCGGCGACGCCGAGCAGTGCGGCGCTCACGACCCGCAGCACCGCGAGCGCGATGCCCTGGCGCTGCGTCTCGCCGCTGTGGCCGGCGATCAGGACGGCGGTGACGACCAGCAGCGCGCCGAGCGCGCCGAGCCGCACCGGCATGTCCGGCGCCAGCGCCTGAAAGTCGGTGACGATGAAGGGAATGACCAGCAGCGCACCGACGGCGAGACGGCCGATGCTGCGGTTTTCGGACGCGAGCAACTGACTACGATCGCGCAAGGCAAGCAGCAGGGCGCAGGCGACAAAGCCGGCCAGCTGGAACAGCGACAGCGCGATCGCGTATGGCGTCGACCAGGCTTCCAGCCCGAGCGCGCCGCCGAGGCCGAGCAGCACCGCGCCCCACACCGCGATCCGCTTGGCGAGGCGCGGCGCGTGACGGCGCAAGATGCCTTCGGTGACGACGAGCGCGCCAAGCGGCACCATGCTGCCGGGATCAGCGAGAGGCGATCGAGAAACGTGCTCTCGTGCCACCAGGCAAGCCCGCGGATCAAGAACAGCGCGGCGACGACGCCGAGCAGGAAGACGAGCCGTCGGGTGAGCGGACCGCCGGGATCGCGGCGATGCAGCGCGAGCATCGCCACCGCAAGCCCGATGGCGCCGCAGAGATTGACGATGGAATCGGCGATCGCTGACGGCGTCATGGTTCGCCTCCGCGGCGCGGCCGCAGGATGCCGAAGGCTTTGCTGTCATCCATCCAGTGCATCACCGGCAGCACCAGCCGCTGCAGCGCCAGCACGGCGGAGGTGGCGAGCAGCGCCGGCATGGAGCCGGCCGGCACTTCGCTGGTCAGGTAGCGCCGCGCGGCGGCAAGATCGATGCGGCCGACCTGCAGCAGGTCGTCGCCGCGCGCATAGTCCAGCTCGCGGGCGCAGAAGGCGTTGTACTGCTCGTCGCGATGCTTTGGCGCGACGTCGAAGGATTTTTTCAGCGCGTCGGAGCCGCCGGTATAGGCGTCCGTGATGACGAAGCGCGCCTCGTCGAAGCCGGCCTCGCCGCCGACGCCGAACACGGCGCGATGGCGGCGCATGATGTCGCGGGCGAGTTGCAGATGGGCGAAGCTCGCGCGGGCACTGCCTTGCGGCGACGGGAAACACGTCGGAAAAGGTCTCGCACACCATGCCGCAGACGGCCGGCACTTGCGTGACGTTGGAAATCCATTTCGGCCGCAGGCCGCCGCGGATGAACAGCACCAGCGTGGTGAGGCCGTACAGCACCCAGGACAGCCCCTGCCCCTGCACGTCAGGGTCGACCATGACGAGGCCGAGATGGGTGACTTCGGTCGGGCTGCCCGTCGAGCTCGACCGGCATCACCGACAGCGCGTTGAAGGCGACCGGGCGGCCGCTCGCCTCCTCGCAGATCACGGTGACGATGGCGCGCGCGAGCCGCTCGCGCTCGCCGGAGAAGATGCCGTAGGTGAGATCGCCGGCCGGCAGCGTCTTGCCGGCGACGACGCGAAGCTGCGCCACCAGCCGCGTCGAGCTCGTCCTCGGAGAGCGACCTGCCCGGGCTCTCGACGATCCGCGTGATCAGGCCTTCATGGGTGCGCAGCGTGAGATCGATGGTCGGCTGCGCAAACGCCTTCAGCCAGAAGGCCGCGTAGCCGCGCAGGGCTCCCACCGCCGATCGAATCCGTGTCGTGACAGACGCCATGCCGCTTGCCCGTGATCCGGGAGGATCTGTGCACGGTCTATCTTAAGGAGCCTTGACGGAAGAGGAATGGGTTGCGGGAGGGTAAACGATGTTTGAACGGCGGACTATTCGCGGCACATGACCGAGCCGAGCTTGGCGAGGCCAAGGACCGAGCCAGCTAACAGCCGCGACGGTCAAGAAGGAGCGAAATGTCCCGTCAATGACCAGGATGCAGCCGAGACAGCGCGATACGGCCAAAGCAGGGCAAGCCAGTCCGCCGGGAGGCACGAACCAGCAGCCATTGCCACAGCATTGTCGTTCCCGCCGGATGCACCGCAGTGCCGCCCGCTAACCCGGCAGACCGCTGCAGGCCAAGACCATCGGCGAGCAAGGAGCGCACAGCCATGCCAGGCGGCGCCGCAGATCGCGAAGGACGAGGACTATGAGCCGGCACAGAGCCAGCTGAACAGGCCGTCAGCAGACCCGGGATGATCGCGCCGACAGCGGCAATCGAGGCCTGCCCGCAGCGCGACGGCGAAGGCGGCGCGCCAGATATGAATCGAGCGAGCCGACCAGCTGCCGACACCGGCAAGGTGAAGAAGAACAGATGACCGCGGCGACAACTCAGCGAAACCGCGAGATGGCGCGCTCTCGCCGGCGAAAGGACCGCCATGCGTGACCGAGCATCGCGACCGCCAGCGGGCCCAGCACCAGGAACACGAGCGCTCTTCGCATCGGACTATCCTTTCGTCACGTTGCAGTTCGGCTGGTGGCTGGCGCCGCAGGCGGCGGGCATTTCTGCCCGCCGCCCCGCACTCACCTCCCTTCGTGATCAGGCCGCGCGCGCACTGCGCTCGACTTCCATCAGGAGGCGCTCGGCCTTGGCGTCCTCGATGCGGTTGACCAGCTTGCCGCTCTCGTGGTTGTCGCGCATCGTCTTGGTCATGGTGATGCAGGACTGGATCAGCATCAGGAAGCCCATGGTGAGGTAGCCCTTGATCGACAGCTCCAGCGGCAGGAACCAGATGCCGATGGCGACCATGAAGGCGGAGACGCCGAACGAGATGTAGGTGAAGGCGACCCAGGCGGGGCTGTGCTGAGCGGCGGTGGTGTTGTTCATGGTAGTTCTCCTTGTGATACGGGTTTGAGAATTCAGTTCAGTTCGACAGTCTTGGTTCGACAGCGTGGTGGTTCAGTTGGTCTGCGTGCGTTTGGCGTTCAGCCGCGCGAGCACGTCGTCCGCGGTTGACTTGATGCGCGGGCCAAAGCCCTGCTCGGCCAGTTTCTCGGCGGTGGCGAGCGGGCCGCTTGCGGCATCGAGCTCGATCAGCGCCTCGTCGGCGGCCGCGGCCTCGATCTGGCGGTCGCGCAGGCGCTTCAAGGTGGCCTCGGCTTCCGGCAGCGTCGACTCGTAGGGCCGTGCCGCCTCGATGCCGCTGCGGCGCAGGCCGCGCACCGCTTCCGAGGCCCGCGCGATGCGGCGGCCGCGGTCGAGTTCGGTGAGGCGCGCTTCGGCGTTGGCGACGTGGCGCTTCAGCCGCGTGATCTCCTGGGCGAACAGCGTGCGCGCGGTCATGCAGGCGTCGCGGTCGGCCTCGAGACCCGCAATCTGCTGCGCCGCTTCGCGGGCGAGATCCTCGCGGCCGCCGTCGAGCGCGGCGGTGGCGCGCACCTCGAGGTCGGCGATGCGGGCGCAGGTGGTCTCGAGCCGGCGGCCTTCCTGCTGGTCCTGCGCAATGGCGATGGCCAACGTCCGCTTGCTGCGATCGACGGCAGTCGCCGCGTCGCGCATCTGCTGGTCGAGGATGACCAGCGCCGTGCGGTCTTCCAGCTGCTCCTCGGCGACGGCGATGCTGCCGCGGAAAAGTGTCAAAACGGTCTTGAACATTGGTGGCTCCCTGTTATGAGCATTGCTCACGAAGCCAACATAGCATATTTTGAGCGTTGCTCAAGAATTATTTGAGCGGCGCTCACACAAATGGTTGATGAATGACTAAGACCTTGGAAAGACGAACGAAACAGCTCGAGGAACTGGTCGCCGCGGCGGAAAAGGCCATTGCGGCAAGGGGTCTCAGCGGGCTGAAGAGCCGGGAATTGGCGGCCGAAATCGGGGTGGCCAACGGCGCGGTGTTCAATCTCGTCGACGATATGGACGAATTGATCCTGCGCGTCGGCTCGCGGACGCTGGCGCGGCTCGACGCGGCGCTGTCCGCGGCGGAAGCTGGCAGCGCCCCCTCGCCTGCCGAGACGCTGGTGCGCATCGCGGTCGCCTATTGCGACTTCGCCGCTGAAAATCTCGAACTATGGCGCGCGCTGTTCGAGCACCGCATGGCACCGGAGAAAGCGATTCCGGAATGGGCGATCGAGGAGCAGATGAACCTGTTCCGCCACATCTACCATCCGCTGGCAAAGTGTTTTCCGAAATGGAGCAAGGACGAGCTCGGCATCACCGCACGCAGCCTGTTCGCCTCCGTGCACGGCATGGTGAGCCTCGGGCTCGAGCAGAAGCTGATCGCGGTGCCGGTCGCCGCACTGCGCGACGAAATCGCGACGATCGTGAAGGCGACGATCAAGGGATTGGGCTAGGGCGTGTGCCCACTGCTGCGGCAGCGGGCAATTCCAGGAGCGCGCGAGCCCCGGCAAGATCGCCAGCCCTCGCAACGCTGCCATGCGGCCATGAACGGTCACCGACACAACGGGCCCCAACCTTCACGTGTACCGTGACGATGCGGCCGGCAGACGGCCGCAAGCGAGTGAACCAACATCTGACTTTCAACAGGTAGCGCTGGAGTAAGCCATGAAGAAAACTCAAGTCACCGCTATTGCGTTCGCTGCAGTTGTCCTCACCGTCCTCGGCGGCATAGCCATTGCGCAGCAGGACAAGTACGCCGTGAAAGTGCCGGGCGGGCTCGCGTTCTCCGAATTCAGGGGATACGAAGGCTGGCAGGTCATTGCCACCAGCCAGAGCGCCAACCTGAAGCTGGTCGCCGTGATCCTCGGCAATCCCGAGATGATCGCGGCCTACGAGGCGGGCATTCCCGGCAACGGCAAGCCTTTCCCCGACGGCGCCAGGATGGCCAAGATCCACTGGACGCCGAAAATGAACCAGTACTTCCCGGATACGACGGTGCCCGGCACGCTGCATGACGTCGACTTCATGGTGAAGGACAGCAAGCGGTTCGCGGACGGCGGCGGATGGGGATACGCCGTGTTCAAGTATGATGCCGCGTCCGACACGTTCACCCCCGGCACCGAGGCCGACAAGCCGCCGCAGGCCAACGACGCCAAATGTGGGGTCGCGTGCCATACGACCGTGAAGGCAAAGGATTACGTTTTTACCGAGTACGGCAAAAGGTGAGCGCAATGACGTCGATGCACGCCGGCGGAAATTTCCGCCGGCGCTTTGCGTTCGATCTCACACCAGAAACACCGTCGAGCCCGTGGTCTTGCGCGCGGCGAGATCGGCGTGGGCTTTGGCCGCGTCCTTCAGCGGATAGGTCTGGTGCACCTCGATCTTCACCGCACCTGACTTGACGACGTCGAACAGCTCCTTCGCCATGGCGACGAGATTCTCGCGCTTGGCGGCGTAGGTGTTGAGCGTCGGACGGGTCACATAGAGCGAGCCCTTCGCCGCAAGCAGGCCGAGATTGAGCGGATCGACCGCGCCGGAGGATTGACCGAACAAGGCGGCGACGCCGAGCGGGGCGAGGCAGTCCAGCGATTTCAAGAAGGTGTCCTTGCCGACGGAGTCATAGACCACGGGACACTTCTTGCCGCCGGTGATCTCCTCGACACGCTTCACGAAATCCTCGCGGGTGTAGACGATGGTGTGGTCGCAGCCATGGGCTTTCGCGAGTTTTGCTTTCTCGTCGCTGCCGACCGTGCCGATCACGGTGGCGCCGAGATGCTTGGCCCATTGCGAGAGAATGAGGCCGACGCCGCCGGCCGCCGCGTGCAGCAGAATCGTGTCGCCCGCCTTCACGCGATAGGTCTGGCGGATCAGATATTGCGTGGTCAGGCCCTTCAGCATCATGGCGGCGGCGGTCTTGTCGTCGACGCCATCCGGGATTTTCAACAACCGTTCCGCCGGAATGAGGCGCGCCTCTGAATAAGAGCCGATTGGAGCAGCGCCATAGGCGACGCGGTCGCCGGGCTTGATGTCGGTGACGCCGGAGCCGACTTCCTCGACCACGCCAGCCGCCTCGCCGCCGAGCCCGCTCGGCAGCGCCATCGGATAAAGTCCGGAGCGGTTATAGATGTCGACAAAG
The DNA here is from genome assembly GCA_963726865.1 of uncultured Alphaproteobacteria bacterium. Taxonomy (GTDB): domain Bacteria; phylum Pseudomonadota; class Alphaproteobacteria; order Rhizobiales; family Xanthobacteraceae; genus Bradyrhizobium. The sequence goes on from CAVSEE010000033.1 coordinate 351,659, forward strand.
TTCAGGCCGACAGCGGTGTGGCGGATGCGCGCCTCGCCCGGCCCGGGCTTGCCGACCTGCACTTCTTCCCAGCTAAGGACTTCGGGACCGCCGGCTTTGTGGAAGCGGATGGCGTGCGTCATGGATACTCTCCTTCGGACGAGATGCATTGGGGATGGGATTAGCGTCGCGGCTCTACGTCTCGATGATGACGTAGGAATCCTCGACATGGACAGGAAAGGTCTCGGCCACGTACGGGCCCTTCTGCAGCTCCTCGCCGCGCTCGACCGCGACCGGATAGGAGCGGACCTTGAAGCGCTTCGGATCGAACCAGGATTGCCCGGTGCGCATGTCGAATTCCCAGCCGTGCCAGGCACAGCGCAACAGTTCGCCGACCCGGTCGCGGACGTAGACGCCGGGCTCCGGCGACGTCAGCCGCGCGACGCAGGCCGCCTTCTCCAGCGGCGCGCCCTCATGCGGGCAGCGATTGAGCAGCGCAAAGAACTCGCCGTTGACATGGAAGATCACGATATCGCGGCCCTCCACGCCGACAACCTTGTTGCCGCCGGGAGGGATGTCCGAAGTACGCGCGACGATGTGCTTGGTCATCTAGAATTTATACACCGCACGCGCATTGCCGTTGAAGATCTTCTTCCGCTCCGTCTCCGACAGCGGCGTCTTGAAGGCAAAGCGCGCGTCGTCATAGTCCCAGTGCGGATAGTCCGAGGAGAACAGCAGGCGGTCGATGCCGACCCACTCGATCAGCGAGCGCAGATGCCTGGCCTCATCCGGCTCGTCGATCGGCTGCGTCGTGAACCAGAAGTGCTCCTTGACATACTCCGACGGTTTTCGCTTGAGGTGCGGAACCTCGTCGCGGAATTTCTCGAAATGCTGGTCCATGCGCCAGACAGTTGACGGTATCCAGCCGAAACCGCCTTCGATGAAGACGATCTTCAGTTTCGGAAAGCGCTCGGGGATGCCTTCGAGCACGAGGCTGGTGAGCGAGGCCGCGACCGTGTGCGCATTGCGACTGATGCTCCTCGCAATAATAGGACGGCCAGCCGCCGCCGGTCGGCGCGTGGCCGCCATAGCCGCCGACATGGATGCCGAGCGGCAGGCCGAGCTCCTGCGCGCGGGCATAGATCGGCCAGTAGCGGCGGCGGCCGAGCGGCTCGTTGGCGCGCGGCGAGACGTTGATCTGGACGTATTCGCCGGTTTTCGCGCAGCGGTCGATCTCGGCGATCGCAAGCTGCGTGTCGTCCTGGCCGGCCAGGATCGAGGCCTTCAGACGCGGGTCGCGGTGCGACCAGAACGCCAGCTGCCAGTCGTTGATGGCGCGCTGGATCGCGGCGCCGAATTCGAGGTTCTGCTGCGAGAAGATGAAGAGGTCGAGCACCTGCAAAATGCCGAACTCGACGTCGAGCGGGTCGAGATGCTGCTTCTGCATGAAGGCGAGATCGGAGCCCGGCGGCCCGCCGGTCGGCGGCCAGGCGTCGCGCCGCGCGATCAGCGGCGAGGAGCGCGGATACGGCGTGGTGCCGATATAGGGCGTGCGCAGATGGCTGCCATAGGTCTTCAGGTGCTCCTGCCAGCGCTTTGGCAGGAACTCGTTGAGATCGGAATGCGCATGGATGCTCGGATGCACATCGCAATCGATGATGCGCAGCCGGCTCTGGGCAGGCTTTTCCTGCTCGAGAATGGGACGGTCGATGACATCACTCATGCTGGTCTCCTCATGAGTCGAGTTTCAATCGCGGAAACGTTTCTAGCGGATTGTCGGCGCACATGCGCGCGACGAGAGACTTCGGCAGGTTCGGCGGCACGGGATCGTTGCCCTCGAACTGCCAGTGCGGGTAGTCGGACGCAAACAGGAACATCTTTTCCGAGCCGATCTGGTCGATGATGTCCTCGACCCCGGCCGCATCCGGCGGCGCATCGAACGGCTGCATGGTAACACGGAAATTGTCGCGGATGATCGAGGCGGGCTCGCGCTCCACCCAGGGCACCTCGACGCGCACGCCGCGCCAGGTCTTGTTGGCGCGCCACATGAAGGCCGGCAGCCAGCTCACGCCGGATTCCATCAGCACGACCTTCAGGTTCGGGAATTTGCCGAACACGCCTTCATAGATCATGCTGAGGATCTGCGCCTGAAAGGCCTGCGCCTCCGAGAGATAATATTCGTAGCGATAGGACGCCCAGCCGGTCGAGCTCGGCGCTGTGCGATAGGCGCTGCCGGCGTGGATCGCGAGCGGCAGCTTGTATTTTTCGGCGAGCTGATAGATCGGCCAGTAGTGGCGGCGGCCGAGCAAGGTCTCGCCCTGCGACAGCACGAGGATGGAGACGAAGCGGTTGTCGGAAGCGCGGCGCTCGATCTCTTCCAGCGCCAGATCCGGCGCCTGGATCGGCACCACGATGGAGGCGCGCAGCCGCTTGTCCTTGTCGAGCCATTCGGCCGCGATCCAGTCGTTGATCGCCTTGCAGAAGCCGGACGCCATATAGGGATCGAACACCGCCTGCGCGCCGTAGACCACGTTGCAGATCGCGTGGCTGGCGCCGAGCTGGTCGAACGCGCCGCGCTGGACCATGGCGAGATCGGAGCCCGGCTTGCTGCCGTCTTTCGGCCGCCAGTCGGCGCGGCCGCAAAATGGCATGTTCGGCGGATAGGAGTTGAGGTCGAGGCCGTCGATCGCGCGGCTCACCACCTGCTCTTTCCAGTGATCGTCGAGATAGGGCAGCAGCGTGGTGCGCGTCCCGCCCACCGCAGGGTGGATGTCGCAGTCGATCCGCGTGGCCGCCATGGACGCTTCCCTTGACTTCGCGGTCTTGCGCCGCCCGGCAAGTGTGCCGCTGCGGGACTCCGGGGGCAAGGGCCAAGGCGCCTGGGCCCGGTATTTGAGCCATGCAGGCTGGCCGGGGCTTGCCCGACCTTCATGCCGCCGTTTTGGCAACGTATGTATGATGAACCAGCCGAGACGAGGGAGATGGAAGATGAAGCTCGCGGGCATTGCGGCATTTGCGCTCTCCCTGTCGGTTACCTCCACCTATGCGGCGGACCTCGCCGGCTCCGCCTCTGGCTCGCCGGCGCTGGCGCTGGCCGCGGTGATCGCCCCCTACTCGGATCTATCACCCCTGGACAAGGTGACGGTCGCGGCGTTGTTCGACGGCGAGACCGGCAAGGTTGCGGGCAAGAAGATTTCCGTCGCTGCGGACAAGATCATGTGCCGCACCAGCAATGTCGACCTGACCTCGCGCTCCTGCGAGCTGACCTTCAAGGGCCGCAAGCACAGCCTTCACGGAAGCGAGGCCAACGAATTGTTCGCGACCATGGCGCTGTCCGGTATCGCGCCCGAAGGCGCCGCCGGCTCGAACATCGCGGCCGTGTCGAAGCTGACCTGCAGCCTCGATGTCGCCGCCATCAAGCAGAAAGACGGCGGCGGCGCGTCGTGCGCGTTCGACCCGGGCAGTTAGCCTGAAGACCCCCGCGCATCCCCACCCCTTCGAACGGTGAATGCGGGCCCTCTTGCCGCAGCTACGGAAAGCTAAAATACTCGGCTTGAAGGCGGACGTAATCCGCTGGATTCGCGCAAGGGGAGGACACCATGGCGCAGGAAGCCGGGATCAGGCTGGAAACGAGTCGACGCGGATTTTTGGGCGGGACGGCGCTCGCCGCAATCGGAGCAACGGTCGGCGGCGGATTGCCGTCCATCCCGCAAGCCCATGCGCAGGCCGCCGCACCTGCGGCACCAAAAGGGCCGCAATATCTGAAATTCCCCGGCAAGAACGACAAGCTCGTCGTGCTCGGCGAAAAGCCGCTGGTGGCCGAGACGCCGGAAAGCCTGCTCGACGACGACACGACGCCGATCGAGAAATTCTACATCCGCAACAACGGACAGATTCCCGACGAGACGAAGAATCCCGATGCGTGGAAGATCACCATCGATGGCGAGGTCAACAAGAAGCTCGAGATCACGCTCGGCGAGCTGAAATCGAAATACAAGGCGGTGACGCGCCGCATGGTGCTGGAATGCGGCGGCAACGGCCGCGGCGGTTTCTCGCCGCCGACGCGCGGCAACCAGTGGAGCAATGGCGGCGCGGGCTGCGCGGAATGGACCGGCGTGGCGCTCGCCGACGTGCTGAAGGACGCGGGGCTCAAAGCCAAGCGCAAAGTACACCGCCCATTATGCGGCCGACCTGCATCTGTCCGGCGATGCGGCCAAGCCGACGATTTCGCGCGGCGTGCGCATTGAGAAGGCGCTCGATCCTTACACCCTGATCGTGTGGGCGATGAACGGCCAGCCGCTGCCCAACATCCATGGCGGCCCGGTGCCGCTTGATCGTGCCGGGATGGGCGGGCTCGGCCTCGCAGAAATGGCTGACGCGCATCACCATCCGCGACAAGGAGCATGACGGCCCCGGCATGACGGAATTCTCCTACCGCACGCCGATCAAGCCGATGGTGCCAGGCGACAAGGGCGATCCTGCCAACATGCGCATCCTGGAATCGATGCCGGTGCGCGCGATCGTCACCAGCCCGGCGAACGGCGCCAAGTTCGCCGCCGGCACCAAGGAGCTGAAAATGCGCGGCGCGTCCTGGGCCGGCGATCTCACGGTTAAGCAGGTCGATGTCTCCACCGACTTCGGTGCGAGCTGGCAGCGCGCCACCCTGGAGAAGCCGAAGAACAAATATGACTGGCAGCGCTGGACCGCGACGCTGAAGCTGCCTTCCGACGGCTATTTCGAGATCTGGACCCGCGCCACGGATTCGAAGGGCGCGATGCAGCCGCACCAGGCCGGGTTCTGGAATCCGCAAGGCTATGGCGGCAATGCGATGCATCGCATCGCGGTGCTGGTGGGATGATGCTGCGTTTGACGTTGGCGGCGCTGGCGGGATCGTTGTGGATCGCGCCGGCGCTGGCGCAAAACACGTTCACGCCGCGCGATGAAAGTCCGGAAGAGTTCGTCGCCGCCCCCGGCCGCGACGAAACCTTCTACACCTGCACCGCCTGTCACGGCTTCAAGCTGGTGGCGCAGCAGGGCATGACCCGCGCGCAGTGGGAAGATTCCATCAACCTGATGGTCCGCCGCCACAACATGCCGCCGCTCGACGACAAGGACCGCGCCACTGTGCTCGGCTATCTCGAAGCGGCCTACCCGCCGCGCGCGCCTGCCGGGCGCGGCAACTGGCAGAATCCGTTCGCTAAATAACGCAGGAGCCCGTTGCTAACGAGCCGGGCTCACCGACACGCGCTGCTGACGCAGCCAGATCACGGCGCCGGCGGCGGCCACGATCAGCAGCACGGAAAACCAGTTGAGCGGCTGCCAGCCCCACTTGTCCTGCAGAAAGCCCGCCATGAAGCTCGACGTGGCGGTGGTGCAGAAGACGAGCAGGTCGTTGAGCGCCTGCGCCTTGCCGCGCTCGTTCGGACGGTAGCAGGTCGTCACCAGCGCCGTTGCGCCGACGAACAGGAAATTCCAGCCGACGCCGTTGACCGTGAGCGCGATCCGGAAATTCCATTCCGTCATGCCCGACAGCGCCGCCATGACACCGAGCAGCATCAGCACGATGCCTGCCGACATCACCGTCGTGGTGCCGAACCGGTCGATCAGGTTGCCGGTGAAGAAGGACGGCACGAACATGCCCAGCACATGCATGAAGATGACCCAATGGGCTTCCGCATGCGGAAATCCGCAGCCGACGATGGCGAGCGGCGAGGCGCTCATGATGAAGGACATCGTGCCGAACGCCAGCATGCCGGCCATGACGGACGCGATGAAGCGCGGCTGGCTGGCGATCTTCCAGCAGCGGCCGCGGCGGCGCCGATGCTTCGGCAGGGCCGGCGGCCGCGCTCGAGGTCGCGACCGAAGGGAAGGTGATGAAGGACATGATCGTGAAAACGATGATGTGCAGAATGAAAATCGTGGCATAGGTCGCCAGATACAGCGGCATCACCAGATCGTGCGTCACGCGCACGAGGCTGGGGCCGATCACCGCGGCGGCGACGCCGCCGGCCGTCACCCAGGAAATCGCCTTGGCGCGGTAATGGAGCGGCACCAGCTCCGCCGCGGCAAAGCGGTACATCTGCAGGCAGGACACCGCATAGCCGAGAATCAGGCCGCCGAGGCACATCACCAGGAAGTTGGCGGTGTAGAGGCCGAGGCACATCACGGTGGCGCCGGTCATGCCGAACAGCGAGCCGACGCGAAAGCCGATGCTGCGGCCGACCCGCTGCATCAACAGCGCCGCCGGAAACACCCAGATCATCACGCCGATGTGCTGCATCGTGACCGGCAGGTTGGCGAGATCGGGGCGGTGATAGAAGGTGATGACGGACAGGCCCGTCGCCGCGAACATCATGGTGTTGCAGGACTGGCCGACCGCCTGGCAGCAGGCGAGCAGCAGCAGATTGCGATGGGCGCGCCGGTCGAGGCCCTGCGCCGGATCGATTGGCGGCTTCAGTCCGGACTCGGGGTTCAGTGCATCCATTATTGTTCTTGCCCAACAGGTCTCGGGAGGCCGCGCGGTGCCGGCGCGGGCGGGACGCCACCACGGCGTTCATCCAGCAAAATCGGCCGTCGTTCAAGGCTTGAATGGAAGATTCCTGCTGTCATCACGCGCATGGCAGCCATAAATTCCCCGCAGCATTGCTGGCCCGGCCAATTCACGTAAGCTCGCCTCGCGCGGGAACAGCGGCCGCGGGGAGCACAATGTCCGACGATCTGAATTTCACGGTCCAGCGCCCGCCCGCCTATGGCGAATTGACGGATGTGCTGCCGGGACTGTTCTGGGTGCGGCTGCCGATGCCGACGGCGCCCAATCACGTCAATTGCTGGCTGCTCGACAACGGCCCCGGTTGGACCATGGTCGACTGCGGCCTCAACACCGACGACAGTTTCGAGATCTGGGACAAGCTCTGGCGGGGGCTGCTGCGCAGCCGTCCGCTGCAGAACCTCACCTTCACCCATGCGCATGCCGATCATTCCGGCCTTGCCGCGATCCTTCGTGAAGGAAACGAAATGCAGCGTTCGCATGCCGCTGGCCGAATGGCTCAGCGGCTGGAAGACGTGGCATGAGCGCGAGGAAGCTCCGGACGAGCACTTTGTCGCCTTCCTGAAACGCAACGGCGCATCGGACGACGATGCCGCGAAGATCGCCGAGGCGCAGCGCCGGTCGAAATATCTCGGTGGACGGCCGCCGCGCGAATTCATCCGCATCCGCGACGGCGACGTGATCGCCATGGGCAAGCGCGACTGGCGCGTCATCACGGCGGGCGGGCATTCGGCGGAGCACGCGCTGTTCTTTTGCGAGAGCGACAAAATCCTGATCGCGGGCGACCAGATCCTGTCGCACATGACGCCCTCGGTGATCGCGCCGCCGGCGCAGCCGGAGGCCAATCCGATGAAGGACTATCTGGATTCGCTGACGCGGCTCGAGGCGCTGCCGCCGGATACGCTGGTGCTGCCGTCGCACGGCCTGCCGTTTCGCGGTCTGCACACGCGGCTTGCCCAGATGCGCGAGCATCATCAGGCGCGGCTCGATGACGTCGCGTCCGTCATCAGCGGCAAGACCAATGCGTTTCTGGTCGCGCAGGAAATTTTCCCGCGCGTGCTCTACGCCAATCCGCGCCAGGCTTTTGGCGAGGCGCTTGCCCATCTCAACATGCTGGCCTCGATCGGGCGGCTGACGCGCGAGGTCGACGGCGATGGCGCCATCGCCTTCGCAGCGGCGTGACGGCTGGTCCCGGCGTGACGCCACCGATCGAACGCGATCCTCTCGCATCGGGCGGCCTGCTCCACGCAAAGCCGTGGCAGGTCGCGATGATCGGGCTCGGCACGGCCGTGGTGCAGCTCGACACGTCGGTGAATATCGCCTTTCCCGCCATCACCCGCGGATTCGACCTGGCGATCGGCGATATCCAGTGGGTGGTGATCTGTTACGTGCTGACCTATGCCAGCCTGCTGCTGGCGCTCGGGCGCATCGGCGACACCGTCGGTCACGCGCTGGTGTTCCGGATCGGCCTGATCTGGAGCGCCGTGGCGTTGCTGCTGGTCAGTTGCGCGCCGAGCTATGGCGCGATGCTGGTGTTTCGCTGCCTGCAGGGCGTCGGCGCCGCGCTGGTGCTGAGCTGCGGCGTGGCACTGGTGACATCGCTCTATGGCGAGGCGCGGCGCAGCCGGGCGCTCGGCATCTACACCATGATGCTGGCGCTCGGCCTGATGCTCGGTCCGCTGCTCGGCGGCGCGCTGACGGCGGCCTGGGATTGGCCCGCGGTGTTCTGGTTCCGGATTCCGATCGCCCTTGCCGCGCTGTTGCTGTTGCGCGGCATGCCGGCATCGCCGCCACCGCGAGGCCGGCGATCGCTTCGACATCGCGGGAGGCATCGCGCTGGTGCTGGGCCTGGTGGCGATGCTGATGGCGCTCAACCGCATTCGCGAGCTCTCCGCCGTCTGGTTCGGACTGCTGTCGGCCGCGGCCTTTGCGGCCTTCGTCTATCGCGAGTCACGGGCGGCGCGCCCGATCATTGCGGTCGATGTTCTCAGGCGGCCGGATTTTGCGCTGCTCAACCTCGTCAGCGTGCTGGCCAATCTCGCGGCCTTTTCGATCTGGCTGCTGGTGCCGTATTTCCTGGCGCGCGTTCCCGGCTATGCGCTGGCCTGGAAGCGGCGCCATCCTGGCTGCGGCCGCGGCCGGCGCCGTGCTCGCCGCACCGATCGGCGGCCGCCTCGTCGGGCGGCACATTTCCGCCGAGCGGCTCGCGATCGCAGGTGCCGTCGTCATCGGCGCCGGCCTGCTCTGGATCGGCACGTGGACCGAGCAAACGCCAACGGTCGTCCGGATCGCGGGCCTGTTCGTGCAAGGCGTCGGCCTCGGCCTGTTCCAGCTGGCCTATTCCGATATCGTGACCGCAGCGCTGCCGCTGCGCGACCGCGGCGTGGCCGGCAGCCTCGTGCTGCTGACGCGCACGCTGGGCACGCGTGACCGCCGCCTCGCTTGTCCTGATGGTGTTTGAGATCCTCAACACGAGATCACGGCTTCGTCGAAGCCTTCCAGTGGACCTTTCAGCTCGCAGCCTTGCTGGCATTCGCCGCCGCGGGAATGTTGGCAGCCTCATCGCGCATGCGTTAAGCCCCGGAGCGCGTCGTCGATCCCGATCTTTCAGGCGGTGGCGTAGGGAATGCTGCCGACGAAAGCGAGCAGCAGGACCGTGTTGCAGGCCATGCCGGCCCAATGCAGCCGGCGCAGCCGCCGCACCGCATCGGCGTCGCCGGCGTCCCGCGCATGGAGCTGCGCATCCATCTTGTCCATGAACCGGCGGCGGCTGAGAAACGCGAAGGCCGCAACGAGAGCAACGATGGCGGCGAACAGCGGCCGGCCGGATGCGGCGAAGGCCAGCGCCGCGATGACGCCGGCGATACTCATCATCACAAACTGTATGTTGAACATGCCGCGCAGGAGCTGGGTGACCTGCGGGACATCGAGTCGCACGAGCAGGAAGGCGGGAGCCGCCAGAAAGAAGTAGCCCATCGGAAAGAGCAGAATGACCATGGCGGCCAGGATGCCTGGAGGAGGTGTCATGCGATCGCTCGTTCTTCTTGCCGGGCAACGGTGCTTCGGTGCTTCGGTGCTTGCTAATGATAGTACCGGCCGGAGCCGGCACTATTGGGCTTTGGTCGGATGTGCCTGATATTACTGGGTTCTGCGACCTGCCTACAAAATATCGAAAACAACCCCATGCAAAGTAGCCGACGGCCGCCGCCGACGGCCACCCGGGATCGATCCCGCCTATGGCAGCGCTTCCAGCTTGGCGTTCTTGCCGTCGACCACCTTGAACACGACGTAGCGCGGCTGCAGCTGGCCGTTCGGCAGGAAGTTGGCATCGCCGAACACGGTGCCCTTGATGGTCTTGCCGCGGATCGCTTCGGCCACGGTCTTGCGGTCGAGCGACTTGGTCGACTCGACGGCCTGCGACCAGACCTGCACCGCGGCGGCGCCAAGCGCTGCGCTCTTGTCGGGCGCGACGCCATAGGCCTTCTTGTAGGCGGCGACAAACTCGTTGCTTTCGGCGATGCCGGTGAACGGCGGCAGATCGGGGAAATAGATGTCCGCGGACACGATGCCGTTGTTGGCGTCGCCTGCGACCTTGAACACCGTCGTCAGCATGATGCCGACCGCGCCGACAAAGGCCGACTTCACGTCGGCCTGACGATACTGCTCGACCATCGCCGGCAGGCCCGACGAGTTCGACGAGTTGGTGACGATGATGGCGTCGGGATTGGCGGTCTTCAGGTTGGTGAGCTGGACGCGGAAGTCCGTATCCTTGAAGGCGAACTTCTCGGTCATCATGACTTCGCCGGAGAAATTCAGCTTCTTGAATTCGGCCTCGACGGCGGTCTGGAAGCCGTTGCCGTAGACGTCGTTCTGGGTCAGGAACGCGACCTTCTTCGCCTTCAGCGTTTCGACGACATATTTGGCGATGACCCCGGCATCGAAGCCGTTCGAGCTGTTGATGCGGATCGCGTAGGGATTGGTCTCGCCGCTCAGGATCAGGTCGGATTTCGACACCGCGGTGATGTCGAGAATGCCGGCACGCGCGAGGATCGGCTGCATGGCGAGCGTGACCGGCGAATTCCAGCCCTCGATGACGAGATCGACCTTCTCCGCGATCATCTCATTGGCGCGGCTGACGCCGACCGCGGGTGTGCTCTCGTCGTCCTTCGAGATCACCACGATCTTGCGGCCGAGCAGACCGCCCTTGTCGTTGATCTGCTCGACCATCAGCTTGACGGCATTGGTGACGGTCTGGCCGTCCGGACCGGCGCCGCCGCTCAGCGGAAAGATGGTGCCGACCTTGATATCCTGCGCCAGCGCTGGTGCGATGCGAGCCCCAGCAGAAGCGCTAGCGGCCAGTTGGATCGTTTTGTTCATGCGAAATCCTCCCTTGCTTGTTTCAAGACTTGTTGTTGCCAAACCGGCGAAAGAGTCCGACGAGACCCGTCGGCCAGAAAATCAGGACCAGCGCCAGCACCGATCCCAGAATGATCTTGTTCCAGTCGCCGCCGAGCGACAGCAGGTTCTGCTGCGCGATCAGGAGCGCCGTGCCGATCAGCGGCCCGATCAGGATACGGCGGCCGACCAGCACCACCGCCGTCAGCATCAGGACCAGAAAATAGGTCTCGAACATGTCGGGGCCGACATAGGCGCGCTGATAGGCGTAGAGCCAGCCGGCGAGCCCGGTGATCGGCGCCGAGATCACGAACACGGCGAGCCGCACCTTGCGCGGATCGACGCCGAGGCTGGCGGCGAGCGCCGGGTTCATCTGCACCATCAATGCGGTGCGTGCCGAGCTTCGAGCGGCGAAAGCGCGCGATGAAGACCAGCGTCAGCAGCAGCAGCACGAAGGCGACCGGCCACAGCTCTTCCTGCGACGCGCCGACAAAGCTGGCAAAGCCGAACGGCAGTTTCAGCGCGGAAATGCCGACGATGCCGTCGGAGCCGCCGATCGCATCCCAGTTGAAGGCGATCTCGTAGGCCACGACGGCCGCCGCATAGGTCACCAGCGAAAACACGAACTCGCGTGTGCGCAGCGTGACGGCGCCGAGGAAGGCTGCCGCCGCGATGCAAAGCAGGATGGTCGCAAGCGCCGTGCACCAGCCATTGAGGCCGTATTTCACCGACAGATTGGCGGCGGTGTAGCCGCCGATCGCCCAGAACAGGGTGTGACCGAGGCTGACTTCGCCGAGATAGGACAGCACGACGTCGACGCCGTAGCACATGACGGCGAAGATCGCGATCGTGGTCAGGGTCGAATAGGCGACCGACGTGCCGCCGAGCAGGCGCGGCAGGAAGAAGCCGACGACGATCAGCAGGGCGATAGCCAGCGAGGCGCAGCATCGGCATATTGGTGCGGGCGCTGGGATTCGATCACGGTCATTTCGCGGCCAGTCCTTCCGGCCGGATCACCAGCAATGCCAGCAGCAGCGCAAACGCCGCCGCGGTCGTATAGGCCTGCGCCACGAACGCGCCGAAGAACGCGGTGAACAGGCCAAGCCCGAGGCCCGCGGCGAGCGCGCCGCCGATCGAGCCGATGCCGCCGACCACGACGACGACGAAGGTCATGATGACCTCGTTGAAGCCCATGCTGGTCAGGATCGGCGAGCGTGGCGCCACCAGCGCCGCACCGAGCGCGACCGCCGAGCATTCGAACACGAAGACGAGGAGATAGACGACCTTGGCATTGATGCCGAACAACTCGGCGAGCTTCGGGTCCTCCGCCACGGCGCGGATCACCGAGCCGAACCGCGTGCGCTGGGTAAACAGCCATACCGCGGCGTACAGCACCAGCGTTGCGACCAGCACCAGCACGTCCTGCCAGGTGAACCAGAGCGGACCGAGATCGACTTTGGCGCGCGACAGCGTGCCCGGCAGCGTCTGCGGATTGCCGCCGAAGATCAGCGCACTGCCGCCCTGCAGGACATAGCCGAGCCCGAGCGTCACGATCATCAGGCTGGTGAGGTTTTGCGTCATGACCAGCCCCATCATCGCGCTCTGCATCAGCGCGCCGAGCAGCCCGAGCACGATGATCGCGGCGAGGATGGCGAGCGGATAGGGCAGCCCGAGCTTGGTCATGTGCGTACCAGGTGACGAACGCGCCGAGCATGTAGAGCTGGCCGTGGGCAAAGTTCACCAGCCGCGCGACGCCGAGCAGGATGGTCCAGCCGAGCGCGATGCAGGCATAGCCTGAGCCAAGCACGAGACCGTTGACGATCTGCTGGGCGATATTCATGCGCGCGCCCCTTCGGCAATCGTGCCGAGATAGGCTTCGACGATGCGGTGATCCGCGCGCCATGACGTCGGCCGGACCTTCGCCGACGATCCGGCCGCGCTCGAGCAGATAGAGATGGTCGACCACCTTCAGCGCCGCCTTGACGTTCTGTTCGACCAGCAGCACCGGCAGGCCGCGATCGACCAGCAGGCGGATGCGCGACAACAGGTCGGAGATCAGCCGCGGCGCCAGGCCGGCCGACGGCTCATCGAGCATCAGCACGCGCGGGCCCGCCAGCAGCGCACGCCCGATCGCCAGCATCTGCCGCTCGCCGCCGGACAGCGTCGCGCCCTTGTGGCCGCGCCGCTCGGCAAGCCGCGGAAAGAAATCGAAGACCTCGGGAACGGTGAAGGTATGCCGGCCTGTCGTGTCCGCGGGCGGCGCGCACCAGCGCGAGATTTTCGTCGACCGTCAGCTCGGTAAAAATGTTCTTGCCTTCGGGCACCAGCGTCAAGCCACGCGCGACGCGTTCATGCGCGGCGAGGCCGTCGATGCCCCTGCCCTTGCAGCCGTACTGCGCCCGATGACGACGGCGCGGCCGCGCGACCAGCCGGCGAGCGCATTGACCAGCGTCGACTTGCCGGCGCCGTTGGCGCCGACCAGTCCGACCATCTTGCCCGCGGCAACGCTGACGGCGATATCCGACAACGCGACATTGCCGGCGTAGCGCACGCGTGAGATTTTCGCATTCCGAGCACGCCGCTCATTCGTCGCGCCCCAGATAGGCTTCGCGCACGCGCGCGTCGCGCTGGATCTCCGCCGGCGTTCCCGTCGCCAGCATCACGCCCTGGTCGATCATGACGATGCGGTCGGCGATCGACATGATCAGGTCCATGTGGTGCTCGATGACGACGAGCGCGATGTTGCGCTTGCGCAAGGCGATCAGCACGTCGGCCAGCTTCTTCATGTCGCCGCCGCCGAGCCCCGCCGCCGGCTCGTCGAGCAGCAGCACTTTGGCGCCGGTGCCGTAGGCCAGCGCGACCGACAGCAGTCGCTGCACGCCATAGGGAATGTCGCCCGGCAGCTTGTCGTGGTAGTGCGGCGGCGATGCCGACAGAAGTCGAGCAACTGCGCCGCCTCCGCCTCGGCCTGGCGGCGGACCATGATCTCGCGCCAGGGCGTGAACAGCGACGTCGGCAGGCTGACCGAATATTCGCTGGACGATGGCGGCGACCGCGTTCTGCAGCACGGTCAGTTCGCCGAAGAACGAGTTCTGCTGAAACGTTCGCCGCAGCCCGCGGCTGGCCAGATCGAAGGTCTTGACCGAGGAAACGTCGGCATTGTCGAGAAAGGTTCGCCCGCAATGCTCGACCGCGTTGGTGACGGCGGCAAAGCAGCTGCTCTTGCCCGCGCCGTTCGGGCCGATGATCCCGAGGATTTCGCCTGATCGAACCGACCAGCTCATGTCGCGCAAGCGCAACGAGCGCGCCATATTCTACCGTCACGCCCTCGAGGCGCAGAACTTCGCCGCTCTGTTCCGACGTCTCCACCCGGGCTGTCCGCTTATTCTGTGTTCTTATCGAATGACGGCTGCCAGCACCGAACATCGCTGACGATCCCCCGTCAAGGGTCGGGGCGCGCATGCGCCTGGAACAATCCCGCAGAGCGGAATTCGTTTCCAGCGATCGAAACGTCTCAACGCAAGACTTGATGAACAAGACTTGTGGAATCGATCGGCTAAAGCGCTATGGATTCTAGTCGAATCAAGCAGCCCGCAGACTCGGCTTTCTTCCTTGTGGGAGAAAGTGGCGCGCATCGATAGATGCGCGACGGATGAGGGGTCTCTATCCGCGGAGACAAACCCCTCACCCCGCTTTGCTTTGCAAAGCGACTCTCCCACAAGGGGGGAGGCAAGCCACAGGCGAGCGGGCATTTCTCAACAGCGTGCGAACAATATGCTCCACCGAGGCGGAACTGCCAGTAGAAGGCTCAGGACAGTCCGACAGCTATCGAACTATCTTTTAAAATAGAACTGTTGCGCGGGCAACTGGCCGTAGGTGAAAGGCTCTTGCTCCTTATTTGTTGACGCGTAGACCTGATCGTGGACAAGACGGAATAGCTGATTTATTTCGAGTCCGGGGGTCAGCATCCGCTCAACGAGCGCAATCGCAAACGGACTGTTGCTGCCCGAACCGTCGGTTGCGGTGCGGCCATGTTTGGTAGCGAACGCCACCAGAGTGCCTGAGTCAGGTTCGATCCGAGCAAGTCCGCGCCCGATAGTCGAGCTATCAGTTCTTTTTATCTCAGGGACGAAAGGGTTCTCCCGGCAAGCATCAAGAATCACGAGCCTAAGCTTGCCGGCACCACCAACAGCGTTGAGCACCTGATCAAGCGGGACGCTTTCCTTCGGAATGTCTGCATCTTGTTCGTATTTGACATCGATGGGTACCAGATAGTTGATACCATCAAACTCGATGCCATGACCGGCGAAATAGACAACCGCCCAGTCTGCTGTTTTCGCTGTTTCCGCAAATGCCCTGAGTGGCGTAGCGATAGAGGCACGGGAACCATCAATAACGAGTTGTACCTGCTCGAAACCAAGCTTTTGAAAGGTATCGGCCAAGAGCTTCGCGTCACGCTCCGGATTGGCCAGTTTATCTATCTCCTGATAGCGGCTATTGCCAATCACGAGCGCTGTCCTGAAATTGAGCCGGGTGGCGTTCGGCTTTGCTGTGCCATCGGCGATTGCGATTTTTTCCTTCAAACGATCGAGGCCGGCCATTGCCAGGCCGTGCGCGGGATTCAGGCCCAGCACGGCCTCGTAGTCGTCACGAGCTGCATGAAGATTGCCCGACAGTTCGTAAGCCTTCGCGCGCCATATCAGTACACCGACATTTTTTGGCAAAAGCCGCCGAGAACTCGGTCAGGTCCTTCAATGCCAGATCGTATTGGCCTTTCTCGACAAAAATTCGTCCCAGATATCCGAGTGCGTTACCGTTGGCCGGATTGATGACGAGGGCTCTGTTGAAATCGGCAAGGGCAGCATCATCGTCGCCAAGATTGAGATACGCCCAGCCTCGCGAGTGGAAGAAGGGTGAAGTGCCGACTGGGTCAAGCTGCAGCTGTTTGTTAAAGGCGTCGAGCGCCTTGTCGTATTGTCGCAGTTGAAAACTGTATATCTGCCCCATATTTCCGTAAGAAGGTGGGAAGTTGGGAGCGATCTTTATTGCAGTCGCGATGTCTTCCAGGCCTCGCTTGCTGTCGCCCATTTGGGAATACGTTAAACCCCGAAAGGCATAAGCAGCTGCGTTTGACGGATCCAGGGCGAGCACCGCATTGTAATCCGCCAACGCCCGGCCTAAATCCCCCACTCCAAGGTATGTACTTCCACGCGAATTCAAAGCGCCGGTGTTTCTGGGATTGAGCTTCAGTGCCTGATCAAAATCGGAAATAGGTTCAAGACTTCCCGTCATTCTCAAGCGAGTCCGTCCGCGCCATTCATAGGCGGCGCTGCTCTTGGGATCGGCGTTCACTGCCTTATCAAACTCGACGAGCGCGGCTTGATACTTTCCCTGTTTGAACAGCTCCATACCGGTCTTGACAAATGGCTGGGCTGACGCAGGCGCGGGTCTCTTACCGCCTGTTGTCTGCTGTGCCAGACTCTTGCTCACCGACAGAACGGACGCGCTTGCCACCACTGTCAGAATAACGACCGATGCGCACGTGCGCATGAACCACAAGTTGGATCCCATCCCATTCGCTCCGCTCGCGTCAATGCGCTCAGCGTCTACTCCTGCCTACGTCCATAAGCTTCCGAATGACGTGTGTACGGTCTTGCACGTAGGAGCTCAAAATGAAGCTGGCACATGTGAGCTGGACGGCGCGCTCTCGTCAAGCGGAGGCTAGTCGCCCCAGAGCCACTTTGGGTCACTAGCCGGATCACTCTTCCTGGCCCGCGGCCTTCAGGCCTGGAGGCCCCGACATCGTCCGGGGCTTTTTATTCCGATAGGCGGTGGCTCGCTCCATGTCCGCTTTGGGTGAGCACGCTGCCTTCATCACGGTTTAGACCGCGCGCGCCACCGGCTCGCGTGCCATCGGCAGCACCTCGCGTGCAAAAATGCCGGCGGAGTGCAGCACTTCCTCCTGCGTGAGATCGCCAAAGGAAAACTGGCTGATGAAGTAGTTGGCGCCGGCTTCGTTGGCCATGCGGCTGACCTGATCGCGGATGGTGCCGGGCGAGCCGACGAGGCCGCCGCCGTTCTTCACCACGGCTTCGAAATCGTCGGGAATGCGCGCGTAGCGCGGCTGGGTGCCGTGCAGGTTCCAGAGCTTCATGAAACTCGTGAAGAAGTGCGGCCAGGCGCGGCGGCCAAGCTCCATCGCTTCACGATCGGTGTCGGCGCAGACGACAAAGCGGTTGATGCCGAGCAGCGGCAGTTGCTCCGGCGCATGGCCGGACGCAGCCCATTCGGCGCGATAGCGATCGGAGATCTCGCGGATGCGCGGCAGCGGCCCGCCGCAGACGATGTTGATGCGGTTCTGCGCCGGCCATGCCGCGCCTTCCGGCACCGGCACCGCGTACCACAGCGGCGGATGCGGCAGTTGCGCCGGCTTCAGGTCGATCGGCACGTTCTTGTACTGATAGTGCTTGCCGTCGAAATTGACCTCGTCCTTGGTCAGCGCCTGCATGATGACGTTGTAGGCCTCGACATACATCGCCTGCGCCTGGTCGTGATCGACGCCGAAATAATCGAGCTCATGCGGCGAGGCGCCGCGGCCGATGCCGACTTCGATGCGGCCGCCGCTGAGATGATCCAGCATGCAGATTTCTTCGGCGAGCCGTAAGCGGGTGGTGCGTCGGCAGCACGTAGACCAGCGCGCCGAGGCGGATGCGCCGGGTGCGCTGGGCGACCGCCGACAGGAAGATGCTGGGCGACGGCGCCAGATTGAGCGGCGTCGAATGATGCTCGCTCATGTGATAGGTGCGGAAGCCGGCGCGGTCGTAGAACTCGATCAGCGCGAGCCGCTTATCGTATTGCTCGGACGAGCGGATACGGGCCGCGGTCGTTCTGATCGAAGATGCCGAACTGCATTTAAGGGCGCCCCTACTCCGCCGCTTGCGCCACCGGCTTGCCGATCTCGCTTTCGATCCGCGTGCATTCGGCGCGGTAGCGCGCGACATTGGCTTCCTTGATGTGGCCGTAGCCGCGAACGACTTCCGGCATCCTGGCGAGCGCCACCAGCCGCGGCAGGTCGAGCTTGCCGTCGAGGTGGCGGAAGATCATGGCGGAATATTCGCCCGGCAGCGCGCGCTCCATCTTGCGCTCGGCGGTGTAGCCGAAGATGTCGAGCGCGGTGCCGCGGAAACCCTTCAGCTTCGCCAGCATGCCGAACGCCTTGAAGATCCACGGGCCGAATTCGCGCTTCTGCAGATGGCCGGTGACCTTGTCGCGGCGAGCGATCAGCGGCGGCGCCAGCAGACACTTTCAGGCCGGGATCGCCGTCGAACTGGCCTTGCAAGGCCTTGGCGAATTCGCCGTCGCTGTAGAGACGGGCAACTTCGTACTCGTCCTTGTAGGCCATCAGCTTGAACAGGCCTTTTGCGAAGGCCTCGGTCAGCTCGGTCGAGCCGGGCGCCGCCTTGGCCTCGGCCGCGCGGACGCGATCGACCTCGGCGAGGTAGCGCCTGGAATAGGCCACGTCCTGGTAGTCGGTGAGGAACTTGGCGCGGAAGGCGATGGTTTCCTCCAGCGTCTTCTTTGCCGGCGTCGCGGCGCTCGACTTGAAGCGCGCGGCAGAGACGACGCGCTGCAGATCGTGCGCGGCGAGCCGGCCCCAGGCGAAGGCCATGCGGTTCATCTCGATCGCGGCGCCGTTGAGCTCGATGGCCTTCTGGATCGCCTCCAGCGACAGCGGGATCGCGCCGCGCTGGAAGGCAAAACCGAGCATGAAGGCGTTGGTGGCGATGCTGTCGCCCATCAGCGCGGTGGCAAGCCCCGTCGCGTCGAGGACGTCGAGATGATCAGGCGTGACCGCCTGATTGAGCGCATCGCGCATCGCGCCCATCTCGAAATCGATGTCGGGATTGATGACGAAGCTCGCGGTCGGCTGCAGGTCGGCGTTGACCACGGCGCGTGTGAGGCCGCGCTCGGCGCGGCTGATCGCCGTAGCCGAAGTCGCGACCACGATGTCGCAGCCGAGGATGAGATTGGCATTGCCCGGCGCGATGCGGACGCTGGAGAGATCGTCGGCCGAGGGCGCGATGCGGACATGGCTCATCACCGCGCCGTTCTTCTGCGACAGGCCGGTGAAATCCAGGGTCGAGCAGGCCTTGCCGTCGACATGGGCGGCCATGCCGAGCAGCGCACCGATGGTGATGACGCCGGTGCCGCCGATGCCGGTGACGAGGATGTTGAAGGGGCCGTCGAGCGTTGGCGTCGCCGGTTGCGGCAGATCGGCAAACAGCGCCGACGGATCGGCCGCGGTGCGATCGGCCTTGCGCAGCTTGCCGCCATGCACGGTGACGAAGCTCGGGCAAAAGCCTTCGATGCAGGAAAAGTCCTTGTTGCAGTTGGACTGGTCGATGCGGCGCTTGCGGCCGAGTTCGGTCTCCAGCGGCTGCACCGAGACGCAGTTCGACACTTGCGAGCAGTCGCCGCAGCCTTCGCAGACGCGCTCGTTGATGAAGACGCGCTTCGGCGGATCGGGGAACAGCCCGCGCTTGCGGCGGCGGCGCTTTTCCGCCGCGCAGGTCTGGTCGTAGATCAGCACGGTGAGGCCGGAGATGTCGCGGAGTTCTCGTTGTACGGCATCCAGTTCGCGGCGGTGATGGATGGTGGCCATCGGCGGGAAGAAATTGGCCGGATATTTTTCGGGATCGTCGGTGACGATGGCGAGGCGCTTCGTGCCTTCGGCCGCGACCTGATGGGCGATCTGCGCGACGTTGAAGCCGCCTTCGGCGGGCTGGCCGCCGGTCATCGCGACCGCGTCATTATAAAGGATCTTGTAGGTGATGTTGACGCCGGCGGCGCCCGCGGCGCGCAGCGCCAGGAGACCGGAATGGGTGTAGGTGCCGTCGCCGAGATTCTGGAAGACGTGCTTTTCGCTGGTGAACGGCGCCTGCCCGATCCAGGCCACGCCCTCGCCGCCCATATGCGAGATGGTCTGGGTGCGACGGGCGGGAATCGACAGCGCCATGCCGTGGCAGCCGATGCCGGCCATGGCGCGGCTGCCGTCCGGAATCTTGGTCGAGGTGTTGTGCGGACAGCCCGAGCAGAAATACGGCGTGCGCTGCAGCTTTGCCGCGCCGATGCCGTCGGCCGGACGATCGAACGCCTCGAGTTTTGCGAGACGCTGCTCCAGCTGCGGGCTGCGATGGCCGACCTTGCGCAGGCGCGCGACGACCGCCGCCGCTACCATGGTCGGCGTCAGCTCGCCCTCGCTCGGCAGCAGGATCGCGCCGCTCTCGTCGCGCTTGCCGACCACGGAAGGACGCTTCGAGGCATCCATGTTGTAGAGAATGCGGATCAGCTGGTCCTCGATGAAGCCGCGCTTCTCCTCGACCACGAGCACGTCCTGCAGGCCCTCGGCGAAGGCTAGCGCGCCGCGCACTTCCAGCGGCCAGGTCAGCGCGACCTTGTAGATGCGCAGGCCCAGCGATTGCGCCTCGGCATCTGATATGCCGAGATCGGCCAGCGCCTGGCGCAGATCGAGATAGGCCTTGCCGGTCGCCATGATGCCGAGCCGCGCGGGTTTGGAATCCAGCACGATGCGGTCGAAGCGGTTGGCGCGGGCGAAGGCCGCGATGGCTTCCATCTTCGGACCATGCAGCCGCTTCTCCGACTCCAGCGGCGGATCGGGCCAGCGGATCGAGAGGCCGCCCGGCGGCATCTCGAAATCATCCGGGGTAATGATCTTGATGCGGTCGATGTCGCTGATGATGGAAGCCGAGCTTTCCACCGTCTCCGAGATCGCCTTGAAGCCGACCCAGCATCCGGAAAAGCGCGACAGCGCAAAGCCCAGAATGCCGAGATCGAGATAGTCCTGCAGCGTCGCCGGATTGACCACCGGCATCAGCGCTGCGGCAAACACCTGCTCGCTCTGATGCGCCAATGTCGAGGACTGGCAGCCATGGTCGTCGCCGGCGAGCGCAATGACGCCGCCGTTCTTCGAGGAGCCGGCCGCGTTGGCATGCTTGAGCGCATCGAGCGAGCGGTCGACGCCGGGGCCCTTGCCGTACCAGATGCCGAACACGCCATCGACCTTGGCGCCCGGGAACATGCCGACCTGCTGGCTGCCCCACACGGCGGTCGCGGCGAGGTCCTCGTTCAGGCCGGGGACGAAGGCGATGTCGTGCTGCTGCAGGAAAGACTTTGCGCGCCACAGCGCGTGGTCGTACATGCCGAGCGGTGAGCCGCGATAGCCGGAGATGAAGCCCGCGGTGTTGAGGCCCGCGGCGCGATCGCGCTCCCGCTGCAACATCGGCAGCCGGACCAGGGCCTGCGTTCCCGACAGAAATATGCGCTTCGCATCCAGCCGGTACTTGTCGTCCAGCCCCACTTCCAGCAATGCCATGATGAACCTTGCCCCGCGCTCCCTGCGGCCCTTGGACGGGCCTGATTTCGTTTGCGGCAGCATGCCCGGATTGGTCATGCATGCACAGCCCCCCAATTGCCGCGCCGTGGCATATCAGGGGTGCGTTTTGGCTTGATTTGGCGAGCATCTTGGCCGCAGGAATGCGAAACGGTTTGCGGGAGACGCCGATGACGAAAGCCTTCGAGTGCGACATCGTCGAGAGCAACGGCGTGCTGTCAGGACCGTGGCGCCAACCGAAGCAGATGCTGCATGCGCAGACCTACGACTCGCACGCCTCGATCCATGATGACGCGACCGCGCAAAAGCTCGGCTTCCAGGGCGGCACCATCGAGGGCCCGACGCATTTCAGCCAGTTCGCGCCGCTTGGCGAGCGCGTCTGGGGCAAGGCGTGGTTCGAGACCGGCTGTCTCTCCGCGCACTACCGCAACCCGGTGTTCGAGGGCGAAGAGGTGCAGGCGAGCATCGAGCGGCCGAAAGGAGGCCAGAACATTTCCGCCATCGGCATGACGCGCAAGGACGGCACGGAAATCTTGCGCGGCACTGCCTCGATCGGACGCGATGTCACCGACACCGCGCTGTCGCTGCGGCTGAAGGAATTGAAGCCGCTCGCCGACCCCGTGATCCTGCGCGACGTCAAGGTCGGCATGAAGACGTCGCGGCAGGAGGTGAAGATGGAGTTCGACCAGCACATGGGCGACCTCTATCCCTTCTCGCTCGCCGGAAAGCTCAAGGTCATCACCGAGCCGTCGCCCTGGTATGCGGGCGGCGACAATCCCTGGGGCCGGCCGATCGTGCCGTTCGAGATGCTGAGCGTGCTGTTCCAGTATCGCGCGCGCGAGGACAAATTGCCGGTGCGCGGACCGGCGGTCGGGCTGTTCGCGGATCAGGAAATCCGTCTGCTGCGCGGGCCGCTGTTTGTCGGCGAGAGCTACACGACGGAGCGCGAAGTGGTCGCCTTGAGCGGCAGCCGCCGTACCGAGAGCATGTGGGTGCGGACCACGGTGTTCGGCGGCGACGGCGCTGATGTGGCGACGATGCGGCTGAATCTCGCGAGCATCAAGCAGTCGTATGCGCGGTATGAAAAGGAGCACGCCGCGCTGTACGCGTAGCTGCTGCTTTCGCAATGAGACAATGCTAGGCTGTCTGCGCCAGATCACTGGCAGGGAGGAAGCGATGGCCGACAGCAAGAAAAAGCGCGGAGGCACGGATCGCGCGCTCATTGCGCTTACCGAGAAATACGAGGTCACCTACTGGTCGAAGAAGTTCAAGGTGACGCCGGCGAAACTGAGATACGCCGTCAAGAAGGTCGGCCATTCCGCCAAGAAGGTGGAAGCCTACATCCAGGAGCAGAAGCACAGAGCGGCCGACAAGGCGCGGATCGCGCTGAGCCAGCCTTACGAGGTCCGCTACTGGTCGAAGAAATTCAAGATCACGCCGGCGAAGCTGAAGGCGGCCGTGGCGGCCGCCGGTCATTCATCGAAGAAGGTCGAGGCGTATCTGAAGCGGCAGAAGGCGGCGAAGAAGGGCGCCAGGAAACGGAAGAAGGCGGCGTGAGGGGCGAGGTGCCCCCTTCCCGTCCGTCTTCGCGCAGCTTGTATCAAGCCGGAACCAGTCCGCCTTCGCCCCATAGCGCGTCGAAGACGCGCGTAAACGCGCTTTCGGGCTTCGGCGAGACAGCCTTCGCTCGCTTCGCTTTGGATAGTTATGAGGTTGGCTTGCCTAGCCGTAGCTCGCGAAGCGAGCGAAGGCTGGTGGGCACGACAGGGATCGAACCTGTGACCCCTACCATGTCAAGGTAGTGCTCTCCCGCTGAGCTACGTGCCCGGATAGAAAAAAGGTGGTTGGGTCGGGGTCCGTATAGCGGCTGCGGACCGGGGCTGCAAGGACGCCGGAGCGGCTAATTTCGGCGAATCAGGCCGCCAGCATCTTGTTCACTTCGCTGACCAATTCGCGAAGATGGACCGGTTTGGACAGAACCTTGGCGTTCTTGGGGGCCTCCGAATCCGAGTTCAGGGCCACGGCGGCAAAGCCGGTGATGAACATGATCTTGATGTCGGGGTCGAGCTCGGCGGCGCGGCGGGCCAGCTCAATGCCGTCCATCTCCGGCATCACGATGTCGGTGAGCAGCATCTCGAACGGCTCCTCGCGCAGCCGCTGATAGGCCGACATGCCGTTATCGTGGGGCGAGACCTCGAAACCGGCGTTTTCCAGCGCTTTGACGAGGAAGCGGCGCATGTCGTTGTCGTCTTCGGCAAGGAGAATCTTGTGCATGGGATTCGGTCGTTGCTTCCGGGTCACTGGATCACTCCACTCACTAAGCCTGCAGACGGTAAATTTCGGGTGAACCTTCGGCCGGGACCAGCCGTCTGGCTTGCCATCTTACTGCATCAGGAAGCGGGGCGGAAGGCAATCGCGACGGGCCTCCGGCTCGCCAAAGAAGCGTTCCAAGGTAAACGGGCTTTTTTCACTTGGCAGACGGCCTGCGATTTCCGACAATATCGCCTCACAAAACCTGCGACTTTCTGGCAAAAATGAGCCGATGGAAGAATCGCAGACGACAGGGACGGCGCCCGGCGAATGACCCAATTTGATGGCGAGCTTTCGCCACCGTTCGAGATCGTGGAGCCCGCGAACTGGCGGGCGCCGATCATCTTCAATTCCCCGCATTCGGGCTCGGTCTATCCGGAGGAATTCCTTAACGCCTCGCGGATCGACCTCGCCGCGCTGCGCCGCTCCGAAGACTCGTTCATGGACGAATTGATCGGCCATCTCGGCGCGCGCGGCTTTCCGGTGGTGACGGTGAATTTCCCGCGCTCCTATGTCGACGTGAACCGCGAGCCCTACGAGCTCGATCCCCGGATGTTCACCGGACGGCTGCCGAGCTTTGCCAATACGCGCTCGATGCGGGTCGCCGGCGGGCTCGGCACCATTCCGCGCGTGGTCGGCGACGGACAGGAGATCTATCGCGAGCGGCTGTCGGTCGACGATGCGCTCGGCCGCATCGAGGCGCTGTACAAGCCCTATCACCGCGCGCTGCGCCGGCTGATCAACAAGGCGCACCAGAGTTTCGGCACCGTCATCCTGGTCGATTGCCATTCCATGCCCTCGGTCGGCGTGTCGCGCGACGAGCCGCGGCGGCCGGATCTCGTGATCGGCGACCGCTACGGCACGAGCTGCGCGCCGCTGCTGCCCGAGCTGGTCGAGGAGACGCTGGCCGGGCTCGGCTATTCGATCGGCCGCAACAAGCCCTATGCCGGCGGCTTCATCACCGAGCATTACGGCAATCCGGCGAGCGGCCTGCATACCATCCAGCTCGAGCTCAACCGTGCCGTCTATATGGACGAGCGCCGCCGCGAGCGCGGCTCGCGATTTGCGCAGGTGGCGGCCGATTTCGCCGCCATCGCCGACCGCCTGGCGGAGGTGCCGCTCGGCGATCTCGGGCCGTTCCAGGCGGCGGCGGAATAGCGCAATCGCTCGATATGCGCGCATGGCGCGCATTGTCATCAAGACTTCGGACAATCTTTCAGGACGGGAACAAAGAGCTGTTAACGCTCCGAGGTTGCTCCGCGTCCGTCCGGCGCGTATCCGGGGAACTACGGAGAATTTTAGCGTTCCGCTTTAACGAGTCTTCAACGTTGGGACCCATGTTCCCCCCGCGGAACCTGGAGCCGCGCGCCAAACAAAAACGCTGGAGGTTAACTTGAAGCAGCTTTTCGCAAAATTCCTTTCCGACGAGTCGGGGGCAACGGCCATCGAATACGGCCTGATCGCCGCCGGCATCTCGCTGGCGATCATCGCCGTGGTCAACGGCCTCGGCACGACCCTCAATGACAAGTTCACCTCGGTGAACTCGTCGTTGAAATAAGCCGCCGTTTCGCGAAGCGTTCGCAGCTTCGCCGTCCGCCCAAAGACTAGAAGAAAAAGGGCCGCTTGAATAAACAAGCGGCCCAAGTCTAGGGAGGAAACGCCCAAGGAGGGCAGCGATAGCGCAAGGCGCTACCGCACCGCAACAATATGCGACCGCGTTGCACAAAAGGCAAGAGGTTTCGATTAATTTCCTGCGCAATCCCGGCCGGGCTGGCGGTTATGCAACAGGTTGGTTAAATTCTAAATTACATATATATTTCCTATACTTATATGACGGCTCCGTATCGGTACGGGCGTTGCCAAATAGTCACCAATCCCCACAAATCTCAACTTCGTGATGACGCAGGCTTTCCGAAATCGCGCGCCAAGCGAAGCTGATTCGAAAGCAAAAGCGCGCGCGTGCAGGCCCGATCGCGCGCATCGGAGTGGGAATAACGTCTTGCGGCCCGTGCGCTGGCGCGCGGTTTGAGATAGGGGAATGGCGGACACCGCCTTCCAACCGTGCCTCCGCCTACCCCAGGGACTCCCGTGACGGTCATCGATTTCAAAGCCTTTATCGGGCGCCTGGCGACCTCCTCCGGCGAGACCATTCTGCCGTTCTTCCGCACCTCGCTCTCGATCGACAACAAGAGCGTGGCGCAGGATTTCGACCCCGTCACCGAAGCCGACCGCGCGGCGGAAGCGGTGATGCGGCGGCTGATCAAGGCCAACTTCCCCCAGCACGGCATCGTCGGCGAGGAATTCGGCAATGAGCGCGAAGACGCCGAATATGTCTGGGTGCTCGATCCCATCGACGGCACCAAATCCTTCATCGCGGGATTTCCGATCTGGGGCACGCTGATCGCGCTGCTGCACAAGGGCACGCCGGTGTACGGCATGATGCACCAGCCCTATATCGGCGAGCGCTTTTCCGGCGACAACGGCTCGGCGAACTATACGGGGCCAACCGGCGAGCGCAGGCTCACGGTGCGGCGCTGCGCCTCGCTCAAGGAGGCGACCGCCTACACCACCAGTCCGCTGCTGATGAACGCCGCCGACCGCGCCCAGTTCGCCAAGATCGAGAGCGCGGTGAAGCTGCCGCGCTATGGCGGCGATTGCTATTCCTACTGCATGCTGGCGGCCGGTCATCTCGATCTCGTGGTCGAGACCGAGCTGAAGCCCTACGACATCGCAGCGCTGATCCCGATCATCACCGGCGCCGGCGGCGTCGTCACCACCTGGGACGGCAAGCCGGCGCAGAACGGCGGCCGCATCGTTGCCGCCGGCGACGCCAGAGTGCATGAAGCGGCGATGAAGATACTCAACAGCTAAGAGGCGGCCTCAGGAGGGCTTGCATGAAAATGGTTCGCAGGCTGCTGACGGTGTTGACGCTCTCGCTGTTGCCGGCGCTCGCCGCGGCGCAGGATTTCCCGACGAAACCCATCAAGCTGATCGTGCCGTTCCCGGCCGGCGGGCCCAACGACATCATCGCCCGCATCGTCGGCCAGCGCATGTCGGAGCTGACCAAGCAGCCGGTCGTGATCGACAATCGCGGCGGCGCGGGCGGCGCGCTCGGCACCGATGCCGTCGCCAAGGCCGCGCCCGACGGCTACACCATCGGCATCGTCAATCTGGGCGCGCTCGCGATCAACCAGAGCATGGAGAAGGTGCCGTACGAGACGCTGAAGGATCTCGCGCCGGTCACCCTGGTGGTCACGGTGCCGGAAATGCTCGTCGTGGCGAGCAACGTGCCGGCCAAGAACATGAGCGAGCTGGTGGCGCTGGCCAAGGCGCAGCCCGGCAAACTCAATTTCGCTTCCACCGGCCCCGGCAGCCTGCCGCATCTTGCCGGCGAATTGCTGAAACTCACCGCGCAGCATCGACATCGCGCATGTGCCCTATCGCGGTGCGGCGCCCGCCATCAACGATCTGCTCGGCCAGCAGGTGCAGATGACCTTCCTCGATCTGCCGGCGATCCTGCCGCATATCAGGAGCGGCACGCTGAAGCCGATCGCGCTCGGCACCGACGCGCGCGCGCCGACTGCGCCCGACGTGCCGACCACCTTCGAGCTCGGCATGCCGGCGCTGCGCATCGAAAACTGGTACGGCATGGTCGCGCCGGCGGCGACGCCGCCCGCGATCATCGCCGCGCTGAACAAGATCACGACTACCGCACTGGCCGACCCCAATGTGAAGGAAAAGCTCGCCGAGCAGGGCCTGACCACGGCCGGCAATTCGCCGGAGCAGTTTCGCGATTACATCGCCAGCCGAAACCGCGAAATGGGCCAAGGTGATCAAGGACGCCGGCATCCAGACGACGAAGTGAGCCGGCGATCTAAAAGTCGAGCCGCCCGAACAACTCCCCAAAGGGAATCATGACATGGGTGCGGTACGGCTCGCGCTGCGCCAGCGCGCGATACCAGCGCTCCACGTTGGGTAATGACGGACGCTCGATCTCGAGCTCGAAGTAGCGATAGAGCGACGTGCCCGCAGTGATGTCGGCGAGCGAAAGCTCTTCTCCCAGCAGGAAGGTCCGGCCTTCGAGCAGGCGGTCCAGCTTGCCAAAGTGCTTCGCGCATCGCGCGATCGACGCATTGATCGCCGGCCAATTCCGCTGCGCCTCGGGCGCGCGATAGAATCCCCAGAACACGCCGGTGAGGAAATCCGGCTGCAGCGAGGTTTGCGACCAGTCCATCCACCCCTCGACGCGCGCCCGCACGGCCGGATCGTCGGACCAGAAACGCCCGGCGCCGTCGCGCGCGGCGAGATAGCGGAGAATGGCGTGCAACTCCCACACGACGGCGTCGCCATCGGCGATGACCGGCACCCGGCCGTGCGGATTCATCGCAAGAAAGGCGGGCGAATCGAGACCGCCAAAGGAGCCGCCGGCGTCGATATGCTCATGGGCAAGGCCGAGCTCGCCGACCAGCCACATCACCTTCTGCACGTTGAATGAACTTCGTCGGCCCCAGATCGTCAGCATCGTGTTCCCTCTAAACTCTTTTGCAGCATGATCTTCTTCCGAAAACCGGTTCCCACTTCTCGGGATCATGCTTATCGCGCCGACTTGCGCAAATGCTCGACCAGTTGCTGCGCCGGCTTCGCGAGCGCCTTGAAGCTGCGCGCGCAGATCACCAGCCGGCGATCGGCCCAGGAATCCCTGATCCGGACCACCGCGATCTTCATCGAGCGCGCGCAGCGGCGCGCGGCGACTTCCGGCATCACGGCGACGCCGATATTGCCGGCCACCATCTGGCCGATGGCGTCGAAATTGTTCATCCGCGCGCGGAAGCGCAGGCGCGCGCCGAGTTTTGCCGCCTGGCCGGTGACGTGCGCATGCAGCGCGCTCGAGGTGATGAGGCCGACGAAATCGCGGGCCACCACCTCGCGGAAATCGACCTGGCGGCGGCTGGCCAACTCGTCCCTGCCGCGGCACCACCAGCACCAGGCGATCCTCGCTGAAGGGAATGCGCTCGATGCCCTCGGGCAGCGCATGCTCGGCGGCAAGGCCGAGATCGGCGACGCCCGAAGCAATGGCGCGCGCGATCTCGCCGCTCTCGCGCTCCTCGACGTCGATGGAAATGCGCGGATGCTCGGCGAGGAAGGCGGCAAGCGCCCGCGGCAGATATTCCGAGATGCCGGACGTGTTGGCGAGCAGGTGCACGCTGGCCCGCCCGCCGCTGGCAAAGGCGGCGAGATCGCCGCGCAGCGCCTCGACATTGTGCAGGACGATGCGGGCGTGATCGAGCAGGCTTTCGCCGGCCGACGTCAATTCCACGCCGCGGCGGCCGCGCTTGAGCAGCGTCACGCCGAGCGCGGCTTCGAGGCCCTTGATCCGCTCGCTGGCGGAGGCCAGCGCCAGATGCACGCGCGCCGCGCCGGCGGTGATGCTGCGGGTCTCCGCGACCGCGATGAAGAGCTGGAGATCGACCAGATCGAAACGCATGGCATAACTCCGCCCGCTCATGCTGCCTTCGTCATGGCCGAAGGCATTCTCCGTAAGGTCCAGATTGTGCCGGATGCGTCGATCGGTCAATGTGCGTCCATGCAAGAACTCGCTTCTGATCCTCATCGCCGCCGCCTTCCTGATCGCCGGATTCGTCAAGGGCGTGATCGGGCTCGGGCTGCCGACGGTGTCGATGGGCCTGCTGGCGGTGACCATGCCCCTGGCCAGGCGCATCGCGATCGTCATCGTGCCGGCCATCGTCACCAACATCTGGCAGACCTTCGGCGGACCCTATCTGCGCGACATCATGCGCCGGCTGTGGCCGCTGATGATCGGCACCGTGATCGGCATCTGGCTCAACGCCGGTCTCCTGACCGGGCCCTACGCGCCCTACGGCACCGTCGACGCTCGGCGTGCTGCTGGTGATCTACGCCATCATCGGGCCTGAGCAAGCTGCAGTTCACCGTCGCCGAGCGCCACGAGAAATGGATCGGCGGCATCTGTCGGCCTGATCACCGGCGTGGTGTCGGCTGCGACCGGCGTGCAGGTGTTCCCTTCGATGCCGTACATGCAGGCGATCGGCATGGAGAAGGACGAACTGGTGCAGGCGCTCGGCGTGTTCTTCACGGTGGCCACGGTGGCGCTCGCCTTCAACCTCACCGCGTCGGGCCTGCTCACCGCTGCGACCGCGCTGCCCGGCGCCATCGCGATGGTGGCGTCCTTTGCCGGCATGTTCATCGGACAGGCCGTGCGCACACGGATGCAGCCGGAGGTGTTCCGCCGCTGGTTCCTGATTTCGATGATCTTTCTCGGGCTCTATCTCGCCGGCAACGCGCTGATCAAGCTCCACGGTTAAGGACTATCTCGCCTCCAGCATCGCCACGCGGATGCCGAGATAGACGAACAGCCCGCCGAGCGCGCGGTTGATCCAGGCGATCGCGCCTTCCGACTGGCGGATCCGGCTGGCCGCCTTCGCCGCGAAGGCCGCGATGGCAAGGCACCACAGCGTGCCGTTGAAGATGAAGACCGCCCCCAGCAGCAGGAAGGCCAGCGTCTTGTGCTCCGAGGCGCCATCGACGAATTGCGGCAGGAAGGCGAGGAAGAACAGCGCGACCTTGGGATTGAGCACATTGGTCAGCGCGCCCTGCCAGAACACGGCCGCAAGCCGGGTCGCGCCACCCTCGACCGCGACGTCGGCCAGGGGGCGCGAACGCGACAGCAGCATCTGCATCCCCGTGAACAGCAGATAGGCCGCACCCGCCAGCTTCAGGATCGCAAACGCCGTCGAGGACGCCATCAGCAGGGCCGACAGCCCGATCGCCGCGCCGAGCACGTGGACGAGACAGCCGCAGCTGATGCCGATCGCGGCCGCCGCCCCGCCGCGCCAGCCGAGCTGGATGCTTCGGCCAATGATATAGGCGGTATCCGGTCCCGGCGTGATATTGAGCAACAGTCCGGAAAGAACGAACAGCCAGAGTTCGTGGATGCCGAACATGTTACCCGTTCCTTTCCGGCCGCCACCGATCCGCCATGAGGCGATTCCATGACATGCCGATGACTTCCGCACTTTCAGGTTGTAAATATTTTCATAGTGTGCAGAGCGGGCTTCCGTCCGCAACAACCTGTCTATAAGCATGGGAATCAGCCAAACGGAATAGGTGGTGATTCCGTCGGTTCTGGAGTTTGGGGATCAATGCAACGACGCCTTGCCGCCATCGTTTGTGCTGATGTCGCCGGCTATTCCCGCATGATGGGGGCCGACGAGGCGGGGACGCATGCCGCGTTCAAGGCCCATCGCAGCGCGATCTACCCCCTTATCCTCAATCACGGCGGCCGGATGGTCAAAAACACCGGCGACGGTTTCCTGCTGGAGTTTCCGAGCGTGGTCGGTTCGATCGAGGCCGCGATCGAGATGCAGAGCCTGATGGCTGAGCGCAACGCTCAGTTGCCGGCCGAGCGGGTCATGCGCTTCCGCATGGGCGTCCACATGGGCGACGTGATCGCCGACGAGGACGAAGTGTTCGGGGACGACGTCAATATCGCCGTCCGCCTGGAATCGGTCGCCGCTCCCGGCGGCGTCGCCGTTTCGGCCAAGGCCTATCTGGAAGCCGGCAGGCACATCTCCACCGTGCTGATCAATGCCGGCAGCCATCACCTCAAGAATATCGGCGAACTGGTCAATGTCTGGACCTGGGAGCCAGGCGGGACCGAGGCTTCGCCTGCGGAATCGGCGGCCGCGGCGAAGCTGCCGGCGCAGTACCGCACCGCCATCGTCGGCGTGCTGCCCTTCATCAATCGCGCCGACGCCGACGACGAATATTTCGCCGACGGCCTGACCGAAGACCTGATCCACGCGCTGTCGCTGCAGTCGTTCTACCGGGTGCTGAGCCGCAACTCGACCTTCCCGTTCAAGGGCGAGAACCTGAGCGCACGCCTGATCGCGCGGGAAATCGACGCCACCTACCTGATCCAGGGCTCGGTGCGGCGCGCCGGCAACAAGCTGCGCGTCACCGCCGAGCTGATCGCGCCGGAGACCGGCGCGCAATTATGGGCCGGCCGCTACGACCGCGACATGGGCGAGCTGTTCGCGCTGCAGGACGAACTGACCACCAGCCTGTCGGCCGCGCTGGCGCCGGAAATCTTTCGCGCCGAAGCCTCGGCGCCGTCACGCTCGTCCTCCACCGACCTCACCGCCTGGGACCGCTTCCTGCGCGGCATGTCGCGCTACTACAAGCAGACCAAGCCGGATTTCGAAGCCTCGATCGCCTTCTTCCGCGAGGCGATCGCGCTCGATCCGTCGCTCGGGATCGCCCGCGCCTATCTCGCCACCATCATGGTGCAGGGCGTCCAGTATGGCTGGATCAGGAGCACGCGGGAATTGTGGACGAATGCGATGGAGCTGGCGGAGAGCGCGGTGCGGCTCGATCCCCGCTCCGCATTCGCCTATCAGATCCTGTCCTACATCCACGGCATGAGCGGCCATTACGACGCGGCGCGGGAGACGGCGACGCGGGCCGTCGAACTGAACCCCTACGACATGGGCGCCCGCGGCATCCTCGGCATGAGCCACCTCGTGGTCGGCGAGCACCGCGAGGCCATCGAGCTGTTTTCGACCGCCGTGCAGCGCGGCAACACCGATCCGCGATATCAATGGGCCGCCCTGCTCGCCTTCAGCCACTATCTGCTCGGACAATACGACGCCGCGCTGTCCTGGCTGCGCGAAGCGCTCTATCTCAATCCCATTCACCTGCAGGCGCTGGCGCTGAAGGCCGCCACGCTGGCGCAGCTCGGCCGCGGCGAAGAAGCAGCAGTGGCAGCCAAGGTCCTGCTGGAGAACTATCCGGGCATCACCGTCGAGAAGCACCTGCGGAATTTCTACTGGAAGGAGCTCGCCGACGTCGCACGCTATCGGGAAGGGCTTTTGAAGGCAGGCGTGCCGTCGACAAAGCTGACGCTGGTGGACACCGGCAGGCGCACGGCATCGTGACCAACACGCGCGAGCTGCTGCCCCCGTTTGGTTGACAGGGCGCACGATTCGGCCAAAATCTCGACGCATCCACAAGTAGTGTTCGGCCCGGCGTATTTGCGTCGCGGTGTCGATATTCGATTTCGCGCCAACGAATCTTTTGATTGACCGGCTGCTGTCGGGGGGATCGAGATCATGCAAGACCAGACCGGGGCGACTCCGAACACCGGCGGCCAGCCGCTTCCCGTCTCGCCCGACAATCCCTGCCCCTTCCTGCGCGCGATCGTCTCGGAAGGCTATGTCGGCAGCCATAACGTTCCGCTGGGAACGCTGGCGCAGACCGTGCAGGCCGCGAGCGGCAAGACCGGCTTCGAGAAAGTGTCGGTCGGCATCAAGACCCGGCTGGTGGCGCTGATCGCCAACGGCTTGAGCCCGTTCCGCCTGCTCAGGAGCTGGTGGTCCGGCGCCACGCTGGACGAGTTGCGCAACGGACCGCTCGACAAGCATGGCGTCGGCTCGCGCATCCTCGATGCGACCGCCCATGTCCACGAAGACGAGATCGCGCGTCTTGCGACGTTCGGCAAGGAACGGCTCGACCCGATGGGCGGCGGCATGGAGATCGGGCTGACCGGCAGCGAGATCACCACCTACATGAACGCGAATTTCGAGCGCGCCAAGGGACACCGGCGCGCCATCGACCGCAAGCTGATGGACGGCGAGTGGCCGGTGCTGTTGGACATCATGGGCAAGGGCGAAGGCGAGGCGCGCTATCTCAGCGTGGCCGAGGTCCGCACCCTCTTCACCGAGCGGCGGCTGCCGGCACGGATCAATGCCCGGCTGGCGGCCCATCCGGTGCGCAAGAGCGGCATCGTCGGCAAGATCGCCAAGGGCGCGGCTGCCGTGATCGCGCTGCTCGCCGTCTTCATCGTCGTGTTCGCCGAACTCCCCGAGCTGATCCGGCCGATCCCGTTGCTCGGCCAGCTCGAGCCGCCGGCCCTGCCGGAGCGCCAGAAGTTGAGAGCGGCCTACTGGCTCGACCAGAACTGGTCGACCGAGGACCGGTTCTGGTTTCACCATGCAACCCAGGGCACGGCGACCTTTCCGGTCCCCTATTCGTGGTTCATGGCGCTGGAGCAGCCGGGCCTTCGGCTGTGGGGCCGGCCCGGCATGTTTGCCGACAGCGCCTACCTGGAAAAGTTCGGCTTCATCCCGAGCCCGAAGACCGTGCGCACGGATGAAGCGACGTTGCGCCGCTACGGCTTCGTCAAGAGCGATGCGAAAACCGAGCCCGCGCCGGAATCCGGTGGCCGGCCTGAAGCCGCTGCCGGCGGACAATATCGACGGCCTGCCGGTCGGCTTTGCCCGCATGACCAACGTCACCAATCCCGGCACCGGCGCCGCCGACTCCGACAAGATCGGGCTGACCTGTGCCGCCTGTCACACCGGCAGCATCTATTACAAGGGCACCAGCATCCGCTTCGACGGCGGCGGCTCGATGCTGGAATTGCGCAAGCTCGAAGCCGTCACCGGCCTTGCGATCATCTACACCCTCAAGGTGCCCGGCCGCTTCCAGCGTTTTGCCACGCGCGTGCTCGGCCCCGACTCCACAAGGAGCGATCGCGCCAAGCTCAAGGATGAGCTGTCGCGCACCGGCGATTTCCTGCTCGCGCAGAAAAAGATCTACGACAAGACCATCAAGGCAAAGGGACAGAGCGACACCGACGAGGGATATGGACGGCTGGACGCGCTGAACCGGATCGGCAACCAGGTTTTCTACACCGACCTCGTCGCCGGCGGCCTTTCCGGGATCGAAAAAAATCTCTACGCCAACGACGCGCCGGTCAGCTATCCGCCGATATGGACCGTGCCGTGGCTGTGGTGGGCGCAGTACGATGCCTCGATCGAGCAGCCGCTGATCCGCAATGCCGGCGAGGCGCTCGGCGTCTCCGCGCTGCTCAATCTGTCGCCCGAGCACGCGCCCAACAAGCTCTACAGCTCGTCGGTCGCGCTGGAGAACCTGGTGCGCATCGAGGCGATGCTGCGCGGCTCCGATCCGTTCGGCCGCAACCCGAGGAGCTTTGCCGGACTGCAGCCGCCGAAATGGCCGGCGCATCTCTTCCCCGGCGACGACGCCTGGAAGATCAATCCCGATCGCGTCGCCAAGGGCCGCAAGCTCTATGCGGATATTTGCACCGAGTGCCATCTCGGCCCGGTCGCCGACCGCGAATTCGAGGCGCAATTTCCGGACAAGAGTTTCTGGACGTCCAAGCGCTGGAGCCGGGATCCCAAGGGGGGCTGGGTGTTCGACGAGGTGCAGAAGGGCGCCAAGGGCATGGGCACCGACCTTGCGCAGGCCAGCGTGCTGCGCACGCGCATGGTTCAGGTTCCCGGCTTCCTCAATCTGCAGCCGGCGGAAGACCTCGGCGCGCGGTGGAAGTGCAAGGAACTGCCGGCCTACACCGCGACCGACATGCCGTTTGCGATTGCGCTGATGATCGTGGTCGACAAGGTCAACCAGAAATGGCTGGCCGATCGCGGCATCACGGAGCCGCAATTGTCGGAGCTGTGGGGCGAACGCAGCAATTGTCCCAATACGAAAATGCTGAAGGAAGCCATCTATCGCGCCCGGCCGCTGAACGGCGTCTGGGCCACCGCACCCTACATTCACAACGGCTCGGTGCCCTCGCTTTACTGGATGCTGACACCCGCCGCCGAGCGTCCCCGGCAATTCTGCCTCGGCGCGCGCGAGTTCGATCCGCAGCAGGTCGGTTTCCGCGTGCCAGCTTCCGGCGAATCCTCGTGCAAGAGCGGCCAGACCCTGTTCTCGATGACGGATGGCAGCGGCAAGGAGATCAAGGGCAACAGCGTGCTCGGCCATTCCCTCGAGGCCGCGCCGGAGGCCGACATGAAGACCTATCCGGACGGCGTGATCGGCCGAAAGCTCTCCGACGACGAGCGCTACGATTTGATCGAGTATCTCAAGACGCTGTAGACACTCCGGCAACTCTGCCGCCGCATGGCGTGCCTGGTCAACCCGGGCACATCCATGTGCCCGGGCACGCCATGTTTCATTTGACGGCGAGCGGCCGTGCCGGGCGCGCCTCCGCGTGATACAATCGCGACATGCGCCATTCCCAGCAGAAGGAAGCAGGGCCATGTGGGATCGTCCGTTTTTTCACGAAGGCATGCGCGAATTTCAGGACCGCTACGACGGGCGGCGCGTGGCGGAAGCCATCGAGACCAAGCGCAAGCATTACGAATTCTGGGACGACGAGAAGGAGCTGATCCAGAGCTCGCCGTTCTTCTTCATCGCAACCACCTGGCAGGACTACGTCGATTGCAGCATTCGCTCCGGCGATCCCGGGTTCGTCAAAATGGTTGGACCGAACGTGCTCGAATATCCCGAATATGACGGGAATTCGATGTACCGCACGATCGGCAACATCGCGAAGAATCCGAATGTCGGGCTACTGTTCGTGCGCTTCGACGGCAGGAGCCGCCGTATTCGCGTCAACGGACGCGCTACCATCCTCGACGATGCGGCATCGCTCGGCCGCCATCATGGCGCAAAACTCGTGGTGAGCGTGGAGTGCGAGATCTATCCCAACTGCCCGCGCTATGTGCCGGACATGATCGGCGCCAGCGGCGACTTCAAGGCTTCGCCAAGCATCCCGCGGCCCGGCCATGGCACGCCGCCGTCACCGGAGTGGAAACGCCGCAACTACATCCGTGACATCCTGCCGAAGGACGATCCGCATCTCGATGAGGTGAAGGCTTCGCCAGCGCTCGACTAGCAATCCCGGAACGAGCCGGCTCACTTGAACAGCGGCGTGCCCGGCACGAAGGCGTCGAACGCCGCCCAGAACTGCCCGCGATAGCGGTCCTGCTCCTGCAGGATCTCGTGCTTGGCGCCGGCGATGACGAGATGCGAGCCGGCGCGCAAATGATAGGCGAACTCCTCGATCGCCGAGGTCGAGACGATGCTGTCGTTGCTCGCCGCCAGCATCAGGATCGGCTGGCGGATGTCGGAAGGGTAGCTCATGCCGCGGAACGCGTGCATCGCCGAGAAGGCGGCATCGGCCCAGGCGACGGTCGGTGACGCCAGCCCCAGCGTCGGGTCCTCCTCCAGGATCGCCGCGTTGCGGGCATAGCGCACGGGGTCGCTGGTCAGGGGATTGTTGACGAAGGATTCCGCGCCGGTGAGCTGGTCACTGCCGCCGGGCACGTAGCGCCCGCCCTGGCCGGACCAGCGCATCGCCTTCACCAGCATCCGTACCGGAAACGAGGTCGCCCTGCCCGGCAGGTCGATCATCGGCGCCGACAGCACCATGCGGTCGAACCAGCGTTTGCCGGCATGGGCAATCCGCAGCATCACCGCCCCGCCCATGGAATGGGCCAGCGCGAAATACGGCGGCGGACAATCCGGCAGCACCACCTGCTGCACGAAGGTCTCGACGTCGAGCTCGAAGTCGGAGAAGTCGCGCACATAGCCCTTGCGCGGGTCGCGCAGCCGCCGCGAGGAATGCCCCTGCCCGCGCCAGTCGATCATCGCGACCGCAAAGCCGCGGTCGCGCAGGTCGCGCACGGTCTCGAAATATTTCTCGATCTGCTCGGTGCGCCCGGCGAAGACGCAGACCGTGCCCTTGCGGCCCGCCGGCGGCGCCCAGCGCGCAAAGCGCAGCTCGGCGCCGTCGGGCGTCTTGATGGTGCCCGAGACGACGTCCTCCGGAACCGGGTTGGAAGGGATCGAGACGAGCGTCATGCGGGATACCGGCGCTAGGTGAAAGAGGCTGGAATTCAAGGGGTTCTGAGCAGAAAACGCGCGAACTATCGCCCTCTTGAACGAAGCGGAGCGCTCTCCATATCATTTCCGTGCAGGCCGCTACCAGTGTCCCGGAATATCAGGACGTCAGGCTGCACAAGAGAACAGCCCGGCCCGATGGCGGGCGGGTAAATGCAACAGTCGCTCAATGGAGGACTATCCATGCGCACCTACGACCTCACCCCGTTTTACCGTTCCACCGTCGGCTTTGACCGCCTCTTCAACCTGCTCGACCAGGTGACCTCGGACGGCAGCCCCGGTTATCCCCCCTACAACATCGAGCGCACCGGCGAGAACGCCTACCGCATTTCGGTCGCGGTCTCCGGCTTCGCGCAGAGCGAGCTCTCCATCGTCGCGAAGGAAAACACGCTGACGATCAAGGGCGAGAAAGTCGCCAACGAGAACGGCAAGGACCCGTCCGAAGTGCTCTATCGCGGCATCGCCGCGCGCGCCTTCGAACGCGTCTTCCAGCTCGCCGATTTCGTCCAGGTGAAGAACGCCTCGCTCGAGAACGGCCTGCTCCATGTCGATCTCGTCCGCGAGATCCCCGAAGCCAAGAAGCCGCGCAACATCGCGATCAGCAGCGGCGAGAAAGCTCCGCAGGTCGTCGATGGCTCGACCTCCAAGGTCGCCGCCTAACGCTGAACAGCGTTCAGCAGATATTGGCCGAAACGAAAACGCCCCGGGAAACCGGGGCGTTCTTTGTTGGCGCTACTCCAGGCCCTGCGCCTTCGGCATGTCCTGTGTCGGCAGGATGCTCGGCGCGGGCTTGGCCTGGGTCTGGCCGATAGTGCCCGTCGTGGCAGGTGCGGTATCGGCCGGCTTGGCTTGCGTGGCCGCAGCCTGTTGCGTAGGCGGTTGAGGAGCGGGCTTTGCGGCTTCCACAGCAGGCTTCGCGGGCTCAGCGGCTGGTTTTACCGCGGCCGTCTCAGCCGGCTTTGCGGGCTCGGCCGGCTTCGCCGCCAGCGGGCTCGGCTTGGGAACCGGCACGCTGCGGCTCGCAACGCGCGGTGCGGGCGCAGGTGGCTTCAGATCGCTTCGCGCGGCACCAGGCGGTAGCGGACCGGGCGGTCCATAGGACGAGTTCCACGCACCGCCCTCGTACGGCGATCCGTTCTGCCAGGCCGGCACGAAGCGCAGGATACGGCCCGAGCGCGCGTCGATGACGAGACGGCCGTCCTCGCCGCCGCGGTCGACGACTGCAATGGTGTAGATGAAGCCGCGCTGATGCGGGACGCTGAGCGGCGAGAAGCCGGCCTGCCGGATGATGTTGTAGACCTCATGCGGCGGCACCAGCGCCGCGGGTGCGTAGCCCGGCGCATAGCCGGGACCGTAACCGCCATAGCCGTAACGCGGCGGCGGGGGCGGCGCGAACTCGGCCGGCGGCGGCGCGTAATACGGCCCGCCGCGATACGGCCCCTCGACATAAGGACCGCCGAAGTCCGAAACCCTGCTGGGACCGAGCACCTGTGCGCTGGCCGGACCTGCCGTCAGCGCCAGCCCTGCCGCCAGCACCCATCCTGTGAACAACTTCATCGCACCATGCTCCTGTCACGCCCCGGAGCGTTCGTCCGCTCTCTAGCCGGCGGGGAGATTCATCGGCAATTCCGGCAGTCCTTGGGCAGGATCGCGGCGGCTCGTTCATGAATCCGGCAGACCCATCGACATCCCCACCCGGAATGCGGGATCAGCCATGCAGCCGGGGACTTTCGCGCGCTTGTGTGATAGAGAAAAATTTGGCATGTTGGGCGATAGGGCAGTATCACTGTCCCAATTACGGGGCTTTCCCGGCACAGGGATTGCAACGAAAAATCGGCCCTTCGGAGGCCGATAAGGTGCAGGCAACGCGCGTTCGCCGGGGACGATGAACGCGACAGCCTGAAAGCAATAAATTGCGGCTCGCGGCGGACGAGCGGTGACCCGGTGGGTACCGCAACGCCCAAGGTGCGCCGGTGACGACGGTGAGGTTTCCACCAGCCGGATCGAGAAGGACTGAGGAAATGAGCGGTTCGGAGTTCGAGCGCGAAGACATCATCCACGATGCGCTGTCGGCGGCCCCGGATTCGAAACCGGTCGAGGCTCCGCAGGAAAGCGTCTTGCGCGAACACAGCTGGCGTCCGCCGGCCGAAGGCCTTTACGACCTCAGCCTCGAAAAAGATTCATGCGGCGTCGGCTTCATCGCCAACATCAAGGGCAAGGCGTCGCACCAGATCGTGTCCGACGCGCTTTCGATCCTCTGCAATCTCGAGCATCGCGGCGCGGTCGGCGCCGATCCGCGCGCCGGCGACGGCGCAGGCATTCTCGTGCAGATCCCGCACGCCTTCTTCAAGCGCAAGGCCGCCGAGATCGGCTTCCAGCTGCCGGACCCCGGCGAATACGCCATCGGCGCGCTGTTCATGCCGAAGGACACCCCGTGGCGCAAGGTGATCAAGAGCATCGTCGCCGACCAGATCCGCGACGAGGGTTTCCAGCTGCTCGGCTGGCGCGACGTGCCGTCCGACAACTCCTCGCTCGGCGTCACCGTGAAGCCGACCGAGCCCTATCACATGCAGGTATTCATCGGCCGCAACGGCATCGGCAAGACCACCGACGATTTCGAGCGCCGGCTCTACATCCTGCGCAAGTCGATCTCGCAGGCGATCTACCAGCGCCGCGACCGCGGCGGCGCCGGCTATTATCCGGTGTCGTTGTCCTGCCGCACCGTGATCTACAAGGGCATGTTCCTCGCCGACCAGCTCGGCAAGTACTATCCCGACCTGCACGAGAAGGACTTCGAGAGCGCGCTGGCGCTGGTGCATCAGCGCTTCTCGACCAACACCTTCCCGACCTGGTCGCTGGCGCATCCCTACCGGATGATCGCCCACAACGGCGAAATCAATACGCTGCGCGGCAACGTCAACTGGATGGCGGCCCGCCAGGCGTCCGTGCATTCCGAAAAGTTCGGCAAGGACATCAGCCGGCTCTGGCCGATCTCCTATGAAGGACAGTCCGACACCGCCTGCTTCGACAACGCGCTCGAATTCCTCGTGCAGGGCGGCTACTCGCTGCCGCATGCGGTCATGATGATGATTCCGGAGGCCTGGGCCGGCAATCCGCTGATGGATGAGCAGCGCCGCGCCTTCTACGAATATCATGCCGCGCTGATGGAGCCGTGGGACGGCCCGGCCGCGATTGCGTTCACCGACGGCCGCCAGATCGGCGCCACGCTCGACCGCAACGGGCTGCGTCCCGCGCGCTATCTCGTCACCAAGGACGACCGCATCGTGATGGCGTCCGAAATGGGCGTGCTGAAGATTCCGGAAGACCAGATCATCACCAAGTGGCGGCTGCAGCCCGGCAAGATGCTGCTGGTCGACCTCGAGCAGGGCCGCCTCATCCCCGACGACGAGATCAAGGCGGAGCTCGCCAAGAGCCACCCCTACAGCGACTGGCTGCATCGCACGCAGATGTTGCTGGAGGAACTGCCTGGCGCGTCCACGAAGAGCGCACGCTCCAACCTGCCGCTGCTCGACCGGCAGCAGGCGTTCGGCTATTCGCAGGAAGACATCACCATCCTGATGACGCCGATGGCCTCCACCGGCGAGGAAGCGACCGGCTCGATGGGCAACGACACGCCGATCTCGGCGCTGTCGGACCGGCCGAAGCAGCTCTTCACCTACTTCAAGCAGAACTTCGCCCAGGTGACGAACCCGCCGATCGATCCGATCCGCGAGGAAATCGTCATGAGCCTCGTCTCGATCATCGGGCCGCGGCCGAACCTGTTCGACCTGCAGGGCGTCGCCTCGACCAAGCGCCTCGAAGTGCGCCAGCCGATCCTGACCGATGCGGACCTCGAGAAGATCCGCTCGATCTCGGAAGTGGCGGACAGCCATTTCAAGTCGCGCACCCTCGACACCACGTTCCACGCCGGCTTCGGCGCAGCGGGCATGGAGCAGGTGCTCGACGAGCTCTGCGCGCGCGCCGAAGGCGCGGTGCGCGAGGGCGTCAACATCATCATCCTGTCCGACCGCATGGCCGGCAGCGACCGGATTCCGATCCCCTCGCTGCTGGCCTGCGCCGCCGTGCATCATCATCTGATCCGCACCGGCTTGCGCACTTCCGTGGGCATCGTCGTCGAATCCGGCGAGCCGCGCGAGGTGCATCACTTCGCGTGCCTGGCCGGCTACGGCGCCGAGGCGATCAATCCCTATCTGGCGTTCGAAACCATCATCGCGATGAAGGAGAAGCTGCCCGGCTCGCTCGACGACTACGAGATCGTCAAGCGCTACATCAAGTCGATCGGCAAGGGCCTGCTCAAGGTGATGTCCAAGATGGGCATCTCGACCTATCAGTCCTATTGCGGCGCGCAGATTTTCGACGCCGTCGGCCTCAAGGCTGATTTCGTTGCGAAGTACTTTGCCGGCACGCACACCCGCATCGAGGGCGTAGGACTGGCCGAAATCGCCGAAGAGACGGCGCGACGGCATGCCGACGCGTTCGGCGAGGCGCAGGTCTACAAGACCGCGCTCGATGTCGGCGGCGAATACGCCTATCGCACCCGCGGCGAGGATCATGCGTGGACCGCGGAATCCGTCTCTGCCTTGCAGCACGCCGTACGCGGCAATTCGCAGGAGCGCTACCGCGCCTTTGCGAAGATTCTGAATGAACAGTCCGAGCGGCTGGTGACGCTGCGCGGCCTGTTCCGCATCAAGACCGCCGAGGAAGACAAGCGCAAGCCGATCTCCATCAACCAGGTCGAGCCGGCCAAGGATATCGTCAAGCGTTTTGCCACCGGCGCGATGAGTTTTGGCTCGATCTCGCGCGAGGCGCATACG
The DNA here is from genome assembly GCA_963726865.1 of uncultured Alphaproteobacteria bacterium. Lineage (GTDB taxonomy): Bacteria > Pseudomonadota > Alphaproteobacteria > Rhizobiales > Xanthobacteraceae > Bradyrhizobium. Next base: position 393,888 of record CAVSEE010000033.1, read on the forward strand.
ACGCTTGCGATTGCCATGAACCGGATCGGCGGCAAGTCCAACACCGGCGAAGGCGGCGAGGAATCCGACCGCTTCAAGCCGATGGCCAACGGCAATTCCATGCGCTCGGCGATCAAGCAGGTCGCCTCGGGCCGCTTCGGCGTGACGACGGAATACCTCGTCAACTCCGACATGATGCAGATCAAGATGGCACAGGGCGCCAAGCCCGGCGAAGGCGGCCAGTTGCCCGGCCACAAGGTCGACGCGACGATTGCGCGCGTTCGCCATTCGACGCCGGGCGTCGGCCTGATCTCGCCGCCGCCGCACCACGACATCTATTCGATCGAAGACCTCGCGCAGCTGATCTACGACCTGAAGAACGTCAATCCCGACGGCATGGTCTCGGTGAAGCTGGTCTCTGAAGTCGGCGTCGGCACGGTCGCAGCTGGCGTTGCCAAGGCGCGCGCCGACCATGTCACCATCGCGGGCTTCGAGGGCGGCACGGGTGCCTCCCCCCTCACCTCGATCAAGCATGCCGGCTCGCCGTGGGAGATTGGCCTCGCTGAAACCCACCAGACCCTGGTGCGCGAGCGGCTGCGCAGCCGTATCGCCGTGCAGGTCGACGGCGGCTTCCGCACCGGCCGTGACGTCGTGGTCGGCGCGCTGCTGGGCGCCGACGAATTCGGCTTCGCCACCGCGCCGCTGATTGCGGCCGGCTGCATCATGATGCGCAAGTGCCATCTCAACACCTGCCCGGTTGGTGTAGCGACGCAAGACCCGGTGCTGCGCAAGCGCTTCACCGGCCAGCCCGAGCATGTCATCAACTATTTCTTCTTCGTTGCCGAGGAAGTTCGCGAGATCATGGCTGCGCTCGGCTTCAAGAAGTTCAGCGACATGGTCGGCCAGACCCAGATGCTCGACCAGACCACCCTCGTGGCGCATTGGAAGGCCAAGGGTCTCGACTTCTCAAAGCTGTTCGTGCGGCAGAAGGAAGAGAAGGGCCAGAAGATCCATCACTCCGAGGGCCAGAACCATCATCTGGAGGCCGTGCTCGACCGCCGCCTGATCGAGAAGGCGAAGGCCGCGCTCGACCGCGGCGCGCCCGTGAAGATCGAAGAAGAGATCAACAACACCAACCGCAGCGCGGGCGCGATGCTCTCGGGTTCGGTGGCGAAGATCTACGGCCATGCCGGCCTGCCGCTCGACACCATCCATGTCAGCTTCAAGGGCACTTCGGGCCAGGCGTTCGGCGCGTGGCTGGCGCAGGGCATCACCTTCGAGCTCGAAGGCGAAGGCAATGACTATGTCGGCAAGGGCCTGTCGGGCGGCCGCATCATCATCAAGCCGCCGCGCAACAGCGGCATCGTGCCGGAAGAGAGCATCATCGTCGGCAACACCGTGATGTACGGCGCCATCGCGGGCGAGTGCTACTTCCGCGGCATCGCCGGCGAGCGCTTTGCCGTGCGCAACTCCGGCGCCGTCGCGGTCGTCGAGGGCGCGGGCGATCATTGCTGCGAATACATGACCGGCGGCATCGTCGTGGTGCTCGGCAAGACCGGACGCAATTTTGCGGCCGGCATGTCCGGCGGCATCGCCTATGTGCTGGACGAGGCCGGCGACTTCGCAAAACTGTGCAATCTGGCGATGGTCGAGCTGGAGCCGGTGCTGTCGGAAGAGATGATCAACGCCGGCACCTACAATCACTCCGGCGATCTGGAGGCGCATGGCCGCGTCGACGTGTTCGCCAATTTGCTCGAGTCCGATGTCGAGCGGCTGCACGTGCTGATCACCCGTCACGCCAAGCTGACGGGCTCGAAGCGCGCCGCCGATATCCTCGGCGATTGGAAGAATTGGCTGCCCAAGTTCCGCAAGGTGATGCCGGTGGAGTACCGCCGCGCGCTGCGCGAGATGAAGGCGAAGGCCGACGCCGAGCCGAAGATCGCGATCGGGGCGTAAGCATAGCGATATATCCGTCATGGCGAGCGAGCGAAGCGATCCGCTCTCGAACCATGAGGCAACCATGGAGGCCTTCATCGCTTCGGACGCGCCGCGGGCGCTCCTCAGGATGAGGGTCTGACGAAACGAACGGGTGATGCAAGGGCGTCAGGGTTAAATGGGCAAGATCACTGGTTTCCTCGAGATCGAGCGGCACGACCGCAAGTACACGCCGGTCGCCGAGCGTGTGAAGCACTACAAGGAATTCGTCGTTCCGCTGTCCGAGAAGGACACGCGCGACCAGGCCGCGCGCTGCATGAATTGCGGCATCCCCTATTGCCACGGCACCGGCTCGGTGGCGCCGGGCACGCCGGGCTGCCCGGTCAACAACCAGATCCCCGACTTCAACGACCTCGTCTATCAGGGCAACTGGGAAGAAGCCTCGCGCAACCTGCACTCCACCAACAATTTTCCGGAGTTCACCGGCCGCATCTGCCCGGCGCCGTGCGAGGCCTCCTGCACGCTCAACATCGACGAGAACCCGGTCACCATCAAGACGATCGAATGCGCCATCGTCGACCGCGCCTGGGAGAACGGCTGGCTGAAGCCGGAAGTAGCTTCCGAGAAGACCGGCAAGAAGGTCGCCGTGATCGGCTCCGGCCCCGCGGGCCTCGCCTGCGCGCAGCAGCTCGCGCGCGCCGGCCACGACGTGCATCTCTATGAGAAGCACGCCAAGGCCGGCGGATTGCTGCGTTACGGCATTCCCGACTTCAAGATGGAAAAGCACATCATCGACCGCCGCGTCACCCAGATGGAGGCCGAGGGCGTCACGTTCCATTACGGCGCTTTCGTCGGCGCCAATGGCAGCGTCGATCCGAAGCAGCTGGTCGAGGAATATGACGCGATCGCGCTGACCGGCGGCGCCGAGGCCGGCCGCGATCTCGCGATCCCCGGCCGCGACCTCGCCGGCATTCACTTCGCGATGGATTTCCTGCCGCAGCAGAACCGCCGCGTCTCCTCGGAGCCGCTGAACGGCGCCGCCGACATTCTCGCCGGCGGCAGGCATGTCGTCGTGATCGGCGGCGGCGACACCGGCTCGGACTGCATCGGCACCTCGTTCCGGCAGGGCGCGAAGTCCGTCACGCAGCTCGAGATCATGGCCGGCCCCGCCCGAGCAGGAGGACAAGGCGCTGACCTGGCCGAACTGGCCGCTGAAGATGCGCACGTCCTCGAGCCAGGCCGAAGGCGCCGCGCGCGAGTTTGCCGTGCTGACGCAAAAGTTCTCCGGCAGCGACGGCAAGGTGAAGAAGCTGCACTGCGTCAAGGTCGACGACAAGTTCAAGCCGCTGCCCGGCACCGAGTTCGACATCGACGCCGAACTCGTGCTGCTCGCGATGGGTTTCGTGCATCCCGTGCACGAGGGCCTGTTGAAGTCGCTCGGCGTCGACCTCGACCAGCGCGGCAACGTCCGCGCCAACTTCAGCGACTACCAGACCTCGCTGCCGAAGGTCTTTTCCGCCGGCGACATGCGCCGCGGCCAGTCGCTGGTGGTCTGGGCCATCCGCGAAGGCCGCCTCTGCGCGCGGTCGATCGACACGTTCCTGATGGGGAAGACGGACCTGCCGCGGTAGGTCCCCGCCTCGCTGCTACACGGAATTCGTCATGCCCGGGCTTGTCCCGGGCATCCACGTTTTTGGCTCGCGAAGAAAGGCGTGGATGGCCGGGTCAAGCCCGGCCATGACGTAGAGTGTGCAGCTAGTTCTGCACCCTCACACCCAGCATCACCACGGTCGAGTTCGAGCTCGCGCCGGGCGACGTTCGATTCCAGCCAGTCTCCGCTGCAGCGTGCCCTTGAGCCAGATGTTGCGGTTCATCTTGTAGATCAGTTCGCCCGAGATCGAGTAGGTCTTGTCGCGCCTGATGTCGCCCTGGTAGTCGAGCGTGCCGTAGGTGAACTTGCCGATGCCGGTCAGCCAGCGGCGGAAATCGTGGTCGACCTCGAAGGTGTAGGTGCGCACCAGGATGCCCGACGCAGCCGGGCAGCGTGGTCTCGACGATCTGCGTGTCCGCGAAGAATTTTGCCGTGGTCAGCGGCGTCGCGGTCCACACCAGCGAGGCGGTGGTCAGGAAGCCCTGCAGGCGTGGCAGGCGCGGATCGACATAGGTGCGCTCGGCCCAGCCGACCGCGATTTCGCCGGTCAGCAAACGCGAGAATTCGAACGACGTGCCGGCCTTGACGTAGCCGCCGGTGGAGTTGCGCGCAAAGCCGTTGCGATCGAGATAGAGATCGTGCACACGGCTGTCGCCCTGCACCTCGCCGAACGGTTTCAGGCCCGGCATCACCTCGTAGGAGACACGGCCGATGCCGCCATACTGGGTGAAGTTGCGGTCGTCATTGCTGGTCGAGGTGCCGTCGGTCAGCTTCGACCATTGATAGTCGGTGCGGTCGACGGTGGCGCCGCCGGAGACCTGCAGGCGGTTGAAATTCTGGTCGAAGCCGAAGGTGCCGCCGACGGTGGTGTAGATCGGATATTTCTGCAGGCCCGCCTGCACGTTCGGGCTGCCGGGATTGTCGGTGGCGACGAGCAGGCGTCCCTGCCCGAACAGCCGCGTGTCCCTGCGAGACGTCGAGGCGGCCGTCGATATGGCCGACAAAATTCGGGCGCTGGATTTCGATCGGCGCCGACAGCGGCGTGCCGTTGGCGTTCGGCGTCAGGTCGTTGCCGTAGCCGGTGAAGGAGCCGCGCAGATCAGCGACCACGGCATGACGCTCCCAGTCGGAGATCGCGAGAAATTCCGGCGCGATGACGTAGAACGGCGAGCCCTGCGGCACCGCGAGGCGGCCGGGATTGGTGTCGTGGCCGGCGGAAAGCTCGACCGCGCCCTTGACCAGGAAACTGCCGACGTAATCGCCGACCGCGCCGAACGGATCGGGATCGATCACCATGCGCTTGCGCAGCGGCTGGCCCGGGACAGTGCCGGCCATCGCCGGCGGCAGCGGCGTCTTGTGCGCGGTGTCGGACGGCGGCGGCGCGATGCGCACGCGGCCGGAGACGACGGGCGCGACCAGCGGCGGCGGCTGGCTGCCGGGCCCGACCGGCGGCTTGGGCTTCACCTGCGCCGGATAATATTTCGGCTTCTTGCGCTTGCGGTTCAGCGAGTCGTAGCCGGAGTCGGACGCGCCGTTCGCGGCAGGAAGACCATAGGTCGGGATCTGGCCGATGCGCGAGGGCGCGGGCTTGTCGGGCGTGGCGCAGTCGGGAGTCGCGCGGACGGATCAGGCACGCCCTCGCCGGCGCGATCCGGCGTGACCTTGCGCAACGGCGAGTCTTCCGGCGCGACGAAGCCGCCGCGCACCGGGCGCAGCATGTCCGGCGTCAGCGTCTGGGCTTGCGCCAGCGCAGGGAACAGCGCGGTCAGGGCAAGGCATGGCAAAGCCGCGCGAAAGCCACTCACGCGCCTGTTCCGGCCCCTTGCTGGACCCGACCCCACGATGGAAATACTCCAACAAATCCATATACTTATCCGACGATCTCGCGGAGGCCGCGAAAACGTCGTTAATGGAGTTAAAACAATTATGGTTAATGGGCCGTTGAGGATTGGCGCGCGCGTCGCCTCCCCTCGACCGCCGTGCTAAGAATCCGGGATGGCCAATCCAAAATCGCTGATGCAGGACGCATCCCCCGACGCCGTGGAATCGGCGCTCCGCACGCTCGATGCCGGCAGCAGCGGCATTGCGGCGCTGGCCGCAGCGCTGCGCGGCCCGCTCGGCGCGCCGTTTGCCGAAGCGGTCGACCTGATCCGGCAGGCCAAAGGCCGCGTCATCGTCACCGGGCTCGGCAAGTCGGGCCATATCGGCCGCAAGATCGCCGCGACCCTGGCCTCGACCGGCACGCCCGCCTTTTTCGTGCACGCCGCCGAAGCAAGCCATGGCGACCTCGGCATGATCACTTCAGATGACGTGATCATGGCGCTGTCCTGGTCCGGCGAGCAGCCGGAGATGAAGAACCTCGTCAATTACTCGGCGCGCTTTGCCATTCCGATGATCGCGGTGACCTCGAACGCGGAATCCTCGCTGGGAGCAGCGGCGCGAATCGTGCTGGAGCTGCCGAAGGTGCGCGAGGCCTGCCCGCACAATCTGGCGCCGACCACGTCGACCCTGATGCAGGCCGCGATCGGCGATGCGCTCGCCATTGCGCTGCTGGAAGGCCGCGGTTTTACGGCGCTGGAGTTCGCGAAATTCCATCCGGGCGGCAAGCTCGGCGCGATGCTGAAGCACACCAGCGACTTCATGCATACGGGCGAGGCCGTGCCGCTGAAGCCGATGGGCACGAAGATGTCCGAAGCGCTGGTCGAGATGGCCAAGGGCTTTGGCTGCGTCGCCATCGTCGACGCGCGCGGGCTGACCTGTGGCATCATCACCGACGGCGACTTGCGCCGGCACATGCGCCCCGACCTGATGGACCTCCTGGTCGAGGACGTCATGACCCGGAACCCAAAAACCATCGCCAGCAATTCGCTCGCCAGCGAAGCGCTGAAGCTGATGTCATCGAAGATCTCGACGCTGATCGTCACCGATGCCGACAAGCCGGTCGGCATCGTCCATCTGCACGATCTCTTGCGCGCGGGCGTGGCGTAACTAGCCGGGAAACCGCGCGGCGTTCGGCTCCAGCGGCAGCGCCAGGCTGTTACAGAGATACGACACCGTGCGATAGAAGCCGCAGAGCTGGATGATCTCCAGGATCTTCGCCTCGTCGTAGTGCGCCTTCAGCGCGGCGAATTCCGCTTCACTCAAGGTCGATCGGCGATGCAGCGCCTCGACCGCGACCAGCATCGCCTTCTCGGCTTCCGACCAGCACGGCGCATCGGCGCCGCCATGGACGGTGGCGCGGATCTGCTCCCCGGTGAGATGCGCGGCCTCCGCAAATGCCGTGACGTGGACACCCCATTCGTACTCGCAGGCATTGAGCGCGCAGGTGCGGTCGATCACGATCTCGCGCTCGCGTAGCGACAGCGGACCGCGGTCCAGCAGGCCGCCGCCACGAAATTTTTCCCAGGCCCGCTTCTGGCCGGCCATGACGCGGAACAGCAGCAGCGGCGGCGCGCCGCGCATGATGCGGTCGAATTGTTCGGCAATTTCCGGTGCATAAGGCGGCGACAGCGGCGAGATGCGTGACATGGCGGACTCCCTTTGCTACATATAATGTAGCATTGCTACAATATATGTAGCAAGCCGAAGGGAGCATGATCATGGCTGCCATGAAAAAAGCTGCCGTCCGGGGCTCGCGGACGGGCCGCCCGGTCATGGTGCTTTTGGACCTGTTGGGCCGCCGCTGGACGCTGCGCATCATGTGGGAGCTGCGCGACGATCGGGCGCTGACCTCGCGCGCACTGCGCACCGCCTGCGACGAGGCCTCGCCCACGATCATGCAGGCGCGGCTGTCCGAGCTGCGCGAGGCGGGCTTTGTCGAGCTGGTAGCAGGCGACGGTTATCGCCTGACGGCGCTCGGCAAGGAGTTGCGCGGCGACTTGCTGCCGCTGCATCGCTTTGCGGAGCGGTGGAGCAAGCGCGCAGGCGAGCCTAGGCGACCGCCACCGTCAGGCTGGCGCCATCCGCGCGGACCACGCGGACGCGGCTGCCGGCGGGCGCGTCGGGGCCGGCGACGCGCCAGATGGTGTCATCGATCCGCACGGTGCCGTTGCCATCGACGATCGGCTTCTCCAGCGTGAACTCGCGACCGACCAGCGCGTCGGTGCGGCGGTTGAGGAATGGGTTGCTCTGGCTCGCCGCGCCCGACTTGAGCGCAAAGCGCCGCCACAGCGGCACCGCGGCGACGGAAAACACCGCGAACATCAGCAGCTGCGTCTGCCAGGACGGGTTGAACACGAATGACAGCAAGCCGACCAGCAGCGCCGCGAGCCCGAGCCAGAACATGAACACGCCCGGCGCGAGCAACTCCAGCGCCATCAGGATGAAGCCGAAGATCAGCCAGTTCCAGGTACCAAGGGTGACAAACATCTCGGCCATACTAAGCCTCCACTGATCCTCTTATTTGAGCATGATCTCTTCGGAAAACCGCTTCACACTTTGCGCTAACGCGGCCCTTTGGGTCCGGATCATGCTCTAGCGCTGCGGCGCGGGCGGCGGGGTTGCTCCCGCGCGTTGGCACCGAGCCGCCGCGGCGCGCGGCAGCGGCGGCCGACGCCGCGCTTTCGCCGAAAGTCGCCTTGGCGATCTCGCCGATGCCGGCGAGCGAACCGAGGATGCTCATGGCCTCGACCGGCAGCATCAGCACCTTCTGGTTCGGCGACTCCGCAAACTGGGCGAACGCCTTGATGTATTTGTCGGCGATGAAATAATTCAGCGCGGCGACGTCGCCCTTGGCGATGGCCTCGCTGACCATCTGGGTGGCCCTGGCTTCCGCCTCCGCCGAGCGCTCGCGCGCCTCGGCATCGCGGAATGCAGCTTCCTTGCGGCCTTCGGCCTGCAGGATCTGGCCCTGCTTGGCGCCTTCCGCACGGAGAATTTCCGACTGCCGCGCGCCTTCCGCCTGCAGGATGTCGGCGCGCTTGACGCGCTCGGCCTTCATCTGCCGGCCCATCGCCTCGACGAGGTCGGCCGGCGGCACGATGTCCTTGATCTCGATGCGGTTGACCTTGAGGCCCCAGGGCGAGACCGCGGCGTCGACGACGCGCAGCAGGCGCTCGTTGATCTCGTCGCGATGCGACAGCACCTGGTCGAGGTCCATCGCGCCCATCACCGAGCGGATGTTGGTCATGGTCAGCACGATGATCGCCTGCTCGAGATTGGAGACCTCGTAGCTCGCTTTCGCAGCATCGAACACCTGGAAGAAGGCGACGCCGTCCACCGTCACGGTGGCGTTGTCCTTGGTGATCACTTCCTGCTCGGGGATCGAGATCACCTGCTCCATCATGTTCATCTTGCGCCCGACGCGGTCGAAATAGGGCGTGATCAGATTGAGGCCCGGCGACAGCGTGCGGGTGTATTTGCCGAAGCGCTCGATGGTCCAGTCATAGCCCTGCGGCACGGTCTTCACGCCGGCGAACAAGGTGACGATGACGAGAAGCACCAGTGCAATCGCGAAAATGTCGAAACCGCTCATAAATCCTCCAACGCGGGACGAGAGCGCCCGCACCATTTCCCCGTCATCCGTCGTGTCACGAAAGCCGTTGCTTTTTGTCTGCCGGGAGGCAGTGCCGGTTCAGCCGGCCCTTGTTGGTTTATAGGTATGGAAGGACTCATGGACTTGCCAGATGTACCGACCGTGAACGGCCGCAACTAGGCATTCCGCTTGGGGAAAACGACTGTCTCAACTCGCCGTGTAAATCGTTAATTCGCGACTAGCAAAGACAGCTCGATGCAAATGCATCAAATCCAGCCGTTTTAAATCCAGCCCTGCAACTCCCGCAGCACCAGCTGCCGGATGACATCCATGCCGGCGTCGCTGTCGTTCAGGCACGGGATCGCGGAAAACTGCTCGCCGCCGTTGTGCCGAAAAATCTCGGCATTCTCCTGCGCGATCTCTTCCAGCGTCTCCAGGCAATCGGCGGCAAAGCCGGGCGTGACCACGGCGATGCGTTTTGTCCCCTGCTTCGCCAGCTCTTCGATGGTCTTGTCGGTGTAGGGCTTCAGCCACTCGTCATAGCCGAAGCGCGACTGGAAGGTGAGCACCAGCTTTCGACGCATCGAGCCCGAGCCGCCGGCGCAGCGCATCGGTCGTCGCCACGCATTGCCTGTAATAGGGATCGCCGGCATCGACATATTTCTGCGGCATGCCGTGGAAGGAGGCGAGGATCAGCTCGGGACGGAACGGCAGCGTCGCCAGATGCGCGTTGATGGATACGGCGAGCGCCTCGATGTAATCGGGGTCGTCGTAGTAAGGCGGGCTGACGCGCAGGATCGGCTGCGCCCGCATGTCCGCCAGCACGCGAAATACCTCGTCGCAGACAGTGGCCGACGTCGCGGCGGAATATTGCGGATAGAGCGGCACCACCAGCAGCCGGCTGCAGCCCTGCGCCGTCAGCGCGTCGATGCGCGCGCGGATCGACGGATTGCCGTAGCGCATCGCCCAGTCGACCACGACATGCTCATGGTCGGCGATCGCCTCGGTGAGCTTTTCCGCCTGTGCGCGCGTGATGGTTTTCAGCGGCAACTCGTTCTTCTCGACATTCCAGATCTTTTTGTAGTCGAGCGCCTTCCGCGCCGGGCGCACGCGCAGGATGAAGCCGTTGAGGATCGCCTGCCAGACCAGGCCCTGATTTTCGATCACGCGGGCGTCGGACAGAAATTCCTTGAGGTAGACGCGGACGCTCCTGGCGTCGCAGGCGTCGGGCGTGCCGAGATTGACCAGCAGCACGCCAACGCGCTCCGGCTTGCCGGCCGGCGCGGCGCCGGCATTTCCGAGGGGGACAACCACGCTCATGGCCCTCGGATTCGCAGCTTTACGCCATCCTTGTCAAGGCAAGCAGGGCTTGGCTACTGTCGCGCATTGCCGCGCGTCGGGGGAACCATGACGATCGCCGAATGGTGCGTTTTCGCTACGTTGATGCTTTATCTGTTGACCATCGCCGCGGTCAAATGGGCTGCCGGCCGGTCATTCAATAACGCCAAGCCGCGCGACCCCGAGTTCTACGGCGAGCCGATCCGCGCCCGCGCGCTGGGCGCACACCAGAACGGCATCGAGGCGTTTCCGTTCTTCGCGGTGGCGGTGCTGCTCGCCGAATTCCGCCTCGGCCCGCAGCGGCTGATCGACGAACTTGCCGTGCTGTTTCTGATCGTGCGGATTGCCTATGTCTTGACCTATCTCGGCAACCGCCCGACCTTGCGCTCGATCCTTTGGAGCCTCGGGTTTGCGATCAACATCGCGATCTTCTTCATGCCGGCGATCAAGCACTGGCTGCCTGCCTAGAGGCACGTCGTCCGTTCGGCGGCGAGGTAGCCAAGCAACAGGCCCAGCCCGAACAGTAGCACCAGCCCGGCAGCGCCGAACTCGATACCGCGCATCACAAGCGCGCCGCCGCCTTCGCGGCCGGCGCTCAGCCGCCGCGCGAGATCCTTGGCGGACACCGCAATGACGGCGATGGTCGCAACCGTGATGGCGGTGCCGAGCCCCATCACGAAGGTCGCGACGATGCCGGCCCAGAACAGGCCCTGCGCCAGCGAGAACACCAGCACCAGGATGGCGCCCGAGCAGGGCCGCAAGCCGACCGCGACGATGGCGCCAAGCCCGCGCCGCCAGCCGCCGGGGCCGGCAAGCTGGTCCGGCGTCGGTCCGTGGGAATGGCCGCAGTGCTCGTCGTGGACGTGGCCAGGATCGTGATGATGGTGATCATGGCCATGATCGTGGCCGTGATGGTGGTGATGGCCATGGTCATGCTGGTGCGCGGCGGCGAGCGCGGGCTCGGCGCGCGGGGCCTGCAGCGCCCGCATGAAGCCGCCGCCTTTGGTCCAGACCAGCCGCGCACCGAAGGCGGCGATCAGGCCGTAGCTGGCGATCTCGATCACCTTCTCCGCGCTGCACATGGTTTGCGCAGTGGCGTTGAGCAGCCAGGCGCAGACGCCGACCAGCACGACAGCGACCAGCGCCTGCAGCAGCGCCGAGACGAACGACAGCACGATGCCGCGCCACGCCGTCTCCTGGTTGGCGACCAGATAGGATGAGATCACCGCCTTGCCGTGGCCGGGGCCGGCGGCATGGAAAATCCCGTAGGCGAAAGAGATCGTGAGCAGCGTCCACACCGCCGAGCCGTCGGATTTCGCGGCGCGGATGGTGGCGGACATGTCGCGGTAGAATTCCGACTGTTTTGCCAGCAGCCAGCCGAAAATCGCCGCCGGCCTGCGGCTGCGCCGCCGGACGCGGCCCGCCGAACGGATTTTGCGCCAGCACCGCATGGATGACGCCGTCGAGCGCCATCATCGCAGCCAGCGCGACGGCAAAGATCGCGAGATGGCGCGCGAGGCTGGATCGTGCGCTCACGGGCAGTTCACAAAGATCTTGTTGGCGTAGATCGCGCCATAATTGGATTGGTCGCCGCTGGCGACCATTTCCTCGGTGAGCTTCTTCACATCGGCTTCGCCCGGCCGCTGCACCTTCAACTCGCAGGCCGCCGGCGCACCGACCAGCTTGATCGGATCCTTATCCTCGAACTTGAAATCGATGAAGAAGGCGGGATCGAAGATGTCGAGCGCGAGCTGTTTCGGCTTGATGGGATTTTTCAGCGGCAGCGTGAAGTGCAGCGTCAGCGCGGAGTCCTTGTATTCGAGGAAATAGTCGACCGGCTCCTCGAATTTCTGCTTCTTGCCGTCGGCCTTGGCGAAGGTGAAGAAGCCGAACTCCTTCAGGTTCTCGACATTGTCCTTGGCCAGCGGCGCCAACTGCTCTTTGCTGTACTCACCCTTGGTCTTGGTCTCGATGCCCTGCAGCGCATAGGCCGTGAACATGTCGTCAAAGGTCCAGGCGTGGCGCACGCCGGTGATCGAGCCGTCGGCGGCGTAGATCAGTTGGCTCGACGACGTGACCCAGACATGCGGATGCGCCTGCGCCGCCGTTGCGCCAAAGCCGACGCTGCCCGCGAGCGCGAGCAACGCCACCAATCGATAGATCATCATTTTCACTTCAGGCGGCCTCAGGCGTTTCCAGCAGGCCGCGGCGGCGGAGCAGCGCGTCGGGCTCCGGTTCGCGGCCACGGAAGGCAATATACGCTTCCTCCGGATCGCGCGAGCCGCCGGAGGAATAAATGTCGTCATGCAAGCGCTTCGCAGTGGCGGGATCGAAGATGTTGCCGGCCTCCTCGAACGCGCCGAAGGCATCCGCGTCCATCACCTCCGACCACATGTAGCTGTAATAGCCCGAGGCGTAGTGATCGCCGGAGAAGATGTGGCCGAACTGGGTCGGCCGGTGCCGCAGCACGATCTCGGCGGGCATGCCGATCTTCTCCAGTTCCGCCTGCTCGAAGGCACGCACGTCGCGGCTCGCGGAAGCCGGCTGGGTGTGGAACTCGAGGTCGATCAGCGCCGAGGAGACGAACTCGACGGTGGCAAAACCCTGGTTGAATTTTCGCGCGGCAAGGAACCGCTTGAGCAGGTCCTCCGGCAGCGGCTCGCCGGTCTGGTAGTGCTTTGCGAAGCGCTGCAGCACCTCGGGCCGCTCCTGCCAGTGTTCATAGAGCTGCGAGGGCAGCTCGACGAAATCGGTGAAGACCGAGGTGCCCGACAGCGACGGATAGGTCACGTCGGAGAGCATGCCATGCAGGCCGTGGCCGAGTTCGTGGAACAGGGTGCGGGCGTCGTCCGGCGACAGCAGCGACGGCGCACCGTCGGCGCCCTTGGCGAAATTGCAGACATTGATGACCAGCGGCGCAATGGCGCCGTCGAGCTTCTGCTGGTCGCGCAGCGAGGTCATCCAGGCGCCCGAGCGCTTGGAGGGGCGCGCAAAGTAGTCGCCGTAGAACAGCGCCTTGTGCTGGCCGTCGCGGCCCATCACTTCCCAGACGCGGACGTCCGGGTGCCAGACCGGGATGTCCTTGCGCTCGGTGAAGGTGATGCCGAACAGACGGGTGGCGCAGTCGAAGGCGGCCTCGACCATGTGATCGAGCACCAGATAGGGCTTTATCGCGGCGTCGTCGAAATTGGCCTTCGCCTGCCGCAGCTTTTCGGCGTAGTAGCGCCAGTCCCAGGGGGCGAGCGCGAAATTGCCGCCCTCCTCCGCGATCAGCGCCTGCAGCGCGTCGCGATCGGCCAGCGCCCGGGCGCGCGCCGGCTTCCAGACCCGCTCCAGCAGGCTGCGCACCGCGTCCGGCGTCTTGGCCATGGAATCCTCGAGCCGGTAGGCGGCGTAGGTCGGGAAGCCCAGAATTTTCGCGGTCTCCTCGCGCAGGCTGAGGATCTCGACAATGGTGGCGTTGTTGTCGTTGGCGTTGCCATTGTCGCCGCGGGCGGTGAAGGCCCGAAACGCCTTTTCGCGCAGGTCGCGGCGGGCGGAGGTCTTCAGGAAGGTCTCGACCGAGGAGCGCGACAGCGTCACGATCGCCTTGCCGGCCATGCCGCGCTCTTCGGCGGCCGCCCTGGCCGAGGCCACAAAGCTGTCCGGCAGGCCGGCGAGATCGCCTTCGCCGAGCTCCATGAACCACTCCTGCTCGTCGCCGAGCAGATGGTGGCTGAAGCCGGTGCCGAGATGGGCGAGCCGCTCGTTGATCTCGGCCATCCGTACTTTTGCGGACTCGTCGAGGCCGGCGCCGGCGCGGTGGAAGCGCGTGTAGGTCCGCTCCAGCAGCCGCATCTCCTCGCCGGTCAGGCCGAGCGCCTTGCGATTCTCGTGCAGCTGGGCGATCCGCCCGAACAGCACGGCGTTCATCATGATCGGATTCCAGTGCCGCGCCATCCGGGGCGAGACTTCCTTGTCGATCTCCAGGATCGCCGGATTGGAGTGGGCCGAGACCAGGTCGTAGAACACGGCCGAGACCTTGGAGAGCAGCTTGCCCGAGCGCTCCAGCGCCGTGATGGTGTTGGCGAAGTCGGGCACAGCCGGATCGTGGGTGATCGCGGCGACCTCGGCCGTGTGGTCGGCGAAGGCCTGCTCGAAGGCCGGGCAGGAAGTGCTCGGGCTTGATCGCCTCGAAAGGCGGGGTCTCGAACGGCGTCTGCCAGGGCTTGAGGAGCGGGTTCTCCTGCGTGTTCGAGGGAGCCGTTTTCGCATTGGTGTCCGACATCGCAAAATCCCGCTTTTCGCCGTAAATTTACGAGGGATTCTATAGCACGCGATGCGGCATTTTTGCGCCTTTTGCGCTTGTAAGAGGCGGCCTTTTCGGAGAGATTGCGGCCCGCACAGAGGACCAAATAATGAGCACGCAAGCCCCCTCGCCCTCCCGCCAGATCGTCTGGCCGAGCGTCATCACCGTCATCTCGGCTGCGATCCTGATCGGCGCCGAGGTGTTCGGCGCGGCGTTTGCCGGCGGCTGGGCGCTCGCGATTCTCGTGCCGCCGGACGCGCTCTTCCTGCCCATCACCCAGGAGACCTGGGCCCACATCGTCCAGGCGGTGCTGTTCGGCATCGGCGTCATCATCATGGTGGCGTTCATCCGCGCAGCTCAGCGCGTCGAGCCCTTCACGCGGCGCGGCTGAGCGACGCGATTCAAGAAAGCGCTGTGCTGCAGGCACAACTTCGATCGCGCAACTCTCAGCTCGGCGCACGCGCGACACTCGGAAATCTTAACAGCTGTTCATCTTTGACGCGCGAGGCGTGGCGCGCACGCGACAGTGAAAGCTTGTGTTAGGGAAATTTCCCCTGAGCCTAAAAAAATAGTTGCGAAGCAAACTCAAAAGTCTTATTTCCACGCTTGCCCAATTTCGCACGTGCCTGTGGTCGTGTGTCAGTCGGTAGGTATCCGGACAAGAGGCCGGACAGCCGCCAAGGGGTGGAAGAACCGAGGGTCGTCTCAAGTTAGAGCGGCCAGCATCTCTCTCCAGAGATGCCGTTGAAGGTCTCACCACTCGTTGCAACCGTGACTGGCAGCCGGAGGCGAACCGGCGCACCCCGCTCTCAACGGGGGACGCGACTTAAAGCAACGACGGATCGGGCTTTTTTGGTCTCTACCGGCATTCCAACGCCGGCGCGGGCTACTGAAAAGGCTTGTCCTTCATTGCCAGCAGAGCGGGCGGGAAACTCTCCCAACCAATCGACGGCAGCAAAAGTTCGGTTTCGAGTTCAAGGCCTAGTCGCGTCTCCATCGTGCGACAACGCCAGAACACTCACGACCGAGAATTCTTGCTTCCGGCCCTGTCGCTAGGGCCGCTTGGGAGAGTGAAATGACTGAACGTATCCAGGAATTCCTGCGCAACCGCCGCAAGGATGGCCTCGACACCGAGCCGTGCCTTGTGGTCGACCTCGAAGTCGTGCGCGACAACTACCAGACCTTTGCGAAGGCTTTGCCCGACAGCCGCGTGTTCTACGCGGTGAAGGCAAATCCGGCGCCGGAAGTGCTGTCGCTGCTTGCTTCGCTCGGCTCCTGCTTCGACACCGCGACCGTCGCGGAGATCGAGATGGCGCTGGCTGCCGGTGCGACGCCGGACCGCATCTCCTATGGCAACACGATCAAGAAGGAGCGCGACATCGCGCGCGCCTTCGCGCTCGGCATTCGCCTGTTCGCGGTCGACTGCGCCGCCGAGGTCGAGAAGATCGCCCGTGCCGCCCCCGGCGCGCGCGTGTTCTGCCGCATCCTCTATGACTGCGCCGGCGCCGAGTGGCCGCTGTCGCGCAAGTTCGGCTGCGATCCGGAGATGGCGGTCGAGGTCCTCGACCTCGCCAAGCGGCTGGGCCTCGAGCCCTGCGGCATCTCCTTCCATGTCGGCTCGCAGCAGCGCAAGGTGAAGGCGTGGGACCGGGCGCTGGCGATGGCCTCGACCGTGTTCCGTGACTGCGCCGAGCGCGGGATCAACCTGTCCATGGTCAACATGGGCGGCGGCTTCCCGACCAAGTACCTCAAGGACGTTCCTCCGGTCGTGCAGTACGGCCGGTCGATCTTCCGCGCGCTGCGCAAGCATTTCGGCAACCAGATCCCGGAAACCATCATCGAGCCGGGACGCGGCATGGTCGGCAATGCCGGCATCATCGAGACCGAAGTCGTTCTGATCTCCAAGAAGAGCGACGAGGACGAGGTGCGCTGGGTGTACCTGGACATCGGCAAGTTCGGCGGTCTCGCCGAGACGATGGACGAGTCGATCCGCTACGCGATCCGCACCCCGCATGACGGGGCGGACATGACGCCGTGCGTGCTCGCGGGCCCGACCTGCGACAGCGCCGACGTGCTGTACGAGAAGATGCCGTATCCGCTTCCGGTGACGCTCGAGATCGGCGACAAGCTGCTGATCGAAGGCACCGGGGCCTATACGTCGACCTACTCGTCGGTGGCGTTCAACGGCATCCCGCCGCTGAAGACCTACCACATCTGATCAGCCTCGTTTCGAGGCCTGACTAACCGGGAGCCGGTCCGCCGGCTCCCTCCCCATCGCACTGCCTGATTTGACAACGCTGCCCGCGGCGCACTTGCGCCGTTGGCCAGCAGGGACTGACGTGCCATGACTGCTCTGCGCAAGACCACGGCTCGCCCTCACCCCGAAAGCCGCTCCGTTCGCGATCCGTGCGGAGCGAGCCTCGGACGTCGTCGCCCGTGAAGCGCTGCTCGATGCCTGCTTTGGCGAGAACCGCCATATGCGCACCTGCCAGCGCCTGCGCGACGGACGCGCGCCCGCCGAAGGCCTTGCCTTCTCGGCGATGGCGCGAGGGCCGCCTGGTCGGGACGCTGCGGTTGTGGCACGTCAGCGCCGGGGGTGTCCCGGCGCTCGTGCTCGGCCCGCTCGCGGTGGATAGCGCCTCCCGCAAGCTCGGGATCGGGGCCGCGCTGATGGACCACGCGCTCGCGGCGGCGAAGGCGCGTGGCCATCGCGCGGTGATCCTGCTCGGCGATGCGCCCTACTACGCCCGCTTCGGCTTCTCTGCCCAAAAGACCGGCGAGCTGTCGCTGCCCGGCCCGTTCGAGCGCGACCGCCTGCTGGCCTCGAGTTCGACGACGGCGCGCTCGACGGCGCCTGGGGCATGATCAGCTCAGGGGGCGCCCGCGCCGAAGGCACGGGCTGCGCGCGCCAAGAAGGCGCAGCACGCCGTGCTGGCGGCCTGAGGCAGCCATGGCGCAGACCCTCCCCATCCGGCGCGATGGCGCGCGCCCGCGCTTCCGCGGCGCCATCACCACGCTGCTGATGCTCCTGCTCGCGGTCCTGATCGTGCGCGACATCTTCGTGCGCCGCTGGAGCGCCGCCGCCGCCGTCCTCGGACGTGACGCGCCGGATCCCCTGACCGGCAGGGGTTGCGCGCCGCGGCGAAAAGCCCTTAAACGCGCGCCGAGACCCTCTTTCCGGATCATGCCCTGAGGACCGAGGTTCTGATGCCACGCCGACTGATTTCGACCGGCTCCCCCTTCGAGAAGACCGCCGGCTACAGCCGCGCCGTCATCGACGGCGATTTCGCCTTCGTCGCGGGCACCACCGGCTACGACTACGCCACCATGGTCATTCCGCCCGATGTCACGAGCCAGGCACGCAACTGCTTCAAGACCATCGAGGCGGCCCTCAAGGAGGGCGGCTTCGAGATGGCCGACATCGTCCGCGCAACCTACTACATCACCGACCTCGCGGACGCGGACGCCTTCTTCGCGGTCTGCGGCGAGGTGTTCGGCGAGATACGTCCGGCCACAACGCTGCTGGTCGTCGCGGGCCTCTACAAGCCCGAGATGAAGATCGAGATCGAAGTCACCGCCAAGCGGCGCAGCCTGATCTCCTCAGCACGCCGCCAGCACCTTTCCTGGAGAACATTGATGAGCCCCGCCTCGCAGATCTACGCGAAGATTACCGGCCCCATCGTCATGGTCGGCTTCGGCTCCATCGGCAAAGGCACGTTGCCGATGATCGAGCGGCATCTCGATTACGACAAGTCGCGCATCACCGTGATCGATCCCAAGGACGAAGGCCGCAAGGCACATTGCGAGAAGCACAATGTAAGATTCATCCAGAAGGGCGTGACCAGGGACAATTATCGCGAGTTGCTGACCCCGCTGCTCACGGAAGGCGGCGGCCAGGGCTTTTGCGTCAATCTCTCGGTCGATACCGGCTCTACCGACATCATGGAGCTCTGCAACGAAATTGGCGCTCTTTATATCGACACCGTCAACGAGCCCTGGCTCGGCTTCTATTTCGATTCGTCGAAGGGCCCGGAAGCGCGCTCCAACTACGCCCTTCGCGAAGCGACGCTGGCCGCCAAGAAGGCGCGCCCCGCGGGCTCGACGACGGCCGTCTCCTGCTGTGGCGCCAATCCCGGCATGGTCTCCTTTTTCGTCAAGCAGGCGCTGCTCAATGTCGCCGCCGATCTGAAGCTCAATGCCCCCAAGCCGAAGACCAAGGCCGAATGGGCGGACTTGATGCGGCAGGCCGGCGTCAAGGGCATCCACATCGCCGAACGCGACACCCAGCGCTCCAAGACGCCGAAAGAGCCTGATGTCTTCGTCAACACCTGGTCGGTGGAAGGTTTCCTGTCGGAAGGCGTGCAGCCGTCCGAACTCGGCTGGGGCACCCATGAAAAATGGATGCCCGAGAATGCGCGTACCCACGAAGCCGGCTGCGGCGCAGCCATCTATCTGATGCAGCCCGGCGCCAACACGCGCGTGCGCACCTGGTGCCCGACCCGCGGCGCGCAGTATGGCTTCCTCGTCACCCACAACGAGTCGATCTCGATCGCCGATTACTTCACGGCGCGTGACGCATCGGGCAAGGCGATCTATCGGCCGACCTGCCACTATGCCTATCATCCGGCTGACGATGCCGTGCTGTCGCTGCATGAAATGTTCGGCCGCGCAGCGAAGATGCAGGAAAAGCACCACATCCTCGATGAGAACGAAATCGTCGACGGCATCGACGAACTCGGCGTGCTGCTGTTCGGCCATGACAACAATGCCTACTGGTACGGCTCGCAGCTCTCGATCGAAGAGACCCGCAAACTCGCGCCCTATCAGAACGCCACCGGCCTGCAAGTGACCTCCGCCGTGCTCGGCGGCATGGTGTGGGCGCTGGAAAACCCGAACGAAGGCATCGTCGAAGCCGACGAGATGGATTTCGATCGTCTGCTGGAAATCCAGTTGCCGTATCTCGGCCCGGTGAAGGGATATTACACCGACTGGACGCCGCTGACGGACCGGCCGGGGCTGTTCCCGGAAGACATCGACACGCAGCGATCCCTGGCAGTTCAGGAATGTTCTGGTGCGGTGAACCTCCGTCATTCCGGGATGCGCCGGCAGGCGCAGGCCCGGAATCCATAGCCCGAATCGGGAGATGATTCCGGGCTCGCGCTACGCACGCCCCGGAATGACAATCTCTACTTCGCCAGATAATCGAACGCCACCTTCCCGAGCCCCAGCGTCAGATCCGCCTTGAAATGCAGCGCGGAGACGACCTCGCGCACCGGCAGCCGCGCGACGTCGGCGAGCGCATGCGGGAACAGGCCGAGCGCGGCGGGGCCGCTCCAGGCTTCCTTCAGCGTGATGTCCTCGAGGTGATAGCGCACCAGTTCGAGAATGCGCGGGCTGCCGTCGACATGCGGGATGATCTTCAGAATGAAGTTCGGCTTCTTCATGCCCTTCAGCACGGCGTCATGGTCGGCGGCGCGGTGCTTGTAGCCCATGGTGGCGCTGACGCAGAGCACCGAGCCGTAGTGCAGCGTGCCGACCAGCGCGTCGCTCTCGACCGCGAGCTTCGGCCTCGCCAGCTTCTTGGGAAATCCCCAGAGCTCGCGGCCACCGGCGATCGGCGCCTCGTCGTCCAGATACATCGAATGCACATAGACGCCGTCCTCGCCCTTGAAGCGCACCGGGATCACCTGCCCGGTTTCGGTGTAGTCGCCAAAACCGGTCGAGTCGGGCATGCGGATGAATTCGTAGTTCACGATGGGATCGACCACCTCCAGCGGTTCCGGCACCACGGCGGCAAGCGCCTCCGGATCGGTGCGATAGGTGACGACGAAGAATTCCCGGTTGAAGAAACGGTACGGGCCCATCGGAAAGGCCGGATTGGTCAGCGGCATGGAATAGGCGGTACGGCGGACGTCGTCGATCTTCATGGCCTGCCCTCGCGATCTGCAACTGACGCGGATTATGGAACACCAATATGCGCGAAGCGAGGCCGTAAAACCGGCAGCGGCGGGCGCGGGATATGCAATCCCGCACCGGACGCGCGGATCGCGACAATCCACAGCCCCGAAAATTCCGGAGATGACGCCGGCGCGATCGCGACGTTATCGTTTCCGCGGGGAAGCTGTTGATTCGCGGGGCGTGAGGGAAAATGAAAGAAGCATTGCTGCGCAATCCATTCGACGCGGTCGAAGCGCCGGGCAAGCCGGCGCGGACCATCAACCGGGTCGCGACGACGGTCAACACCCGTCTGCTCGCACTGCCAGTCCGATGACATCGTTGCCCAGGCGACGGTGCAGTGGAGCAACGAATCGCAGGAATGGGAGCTGGCGAGCACGTTCCGCATGCCCGCCCACTGCAATCAGTGCAATGGCGGCTGCGACATCACCTGGTTGTCGCTGAACTAAGGCACGATCCGGAAAAGTGTGAAGCGGTTTTCCGAAAAGATCATGCTCAACCTAAAGAGCTCAAGTGCGATGATGATTCATCGCGCTTGAGCGGCGGCTATCTTTCCTTGATCGGCGTTCCGGTCTTCTCGGCCGGTGCGGGCGGCAATGCGGGCTGCGCGCCTGCTT
Organism: uncultured Alphaproteobacteria bacterium; assembly: GCA_963726865.1. Classification (GTDB taxonomy): domain Bacteria; phylum Pseudomonadota; class Alphaproteobacteria; order Rhizobiales; family Xanthobacteraceae; genus Bradyrhizobium. The sequence goes on from CAVSEE010000033.1 coordinate 415,124, forward strand.
TCTGCGCATCGGTATCCGGCCGTGCTGGTTCCGGCGCCGGCGTGGTGGGACGCGCGCCGCCGGGTGTCGATTCCGCCGGGACATCCTTCTGCGGCTCTGATGTCGACGATGGTGCCGGCTGCGTCGCCTGCGCGAGTTGCGTCGGCGGCTTGCTTGCCCTGATCTCGGCCAACGACAGCGCCGAGATGGCCGTGCCCGCGACGATCAGCGCCGCCGCTATCAGCCAATCACGTTTGCCAACTGGTTTCCGCTCATAGGCAGACATATCGATCACCGCGAATTTGTTCGCGGGATCAACCGTCCCACGGGAACATGGTTCCGATCAAATGGTCGCGCGCGGCGGCGCCGTACAATGAGCAGACCTTCATGTATTCCACCACGGCGTGACTTGGCGCCGAGGTCAGAGTGTCAGCGCAGCAGCTGCGAGCACCGCTCGCAATCTGCGCCGCAGGACCTGTGGTCCTGATGTGATGAACTTCCACATGGTGATCTCCCCGACTTGCGCTCAGTAGCGCGCGGTCGAGGTAGTCACCCGTGAAGCGCCAGTTGAGGCCGAGCTTCACGAGGTGGAGTTCATGGTCGACGTTGCAAGGCACATTGCGGCAGACCGGCGTTTATCGCGGACGCGCCGAAATACACGAAGTCGTATTCAGCCCGAACGAGAAATTCTTCATCACCAGGTATTCAAGACCTGCCCGGCCGTCAGGCCGGTCCGCTGATGATCGATGATGGCGGAACGGAGTGCTGATCCGCTCCTGTATTCGATATTGGCCAGGCAACGCCGCCTTTGACGTAACCAAGCAGGTTGTCATAGGCGTAGCCAACCGGCCGGTGCCCGTCGCCAGCGCCTTGTAGTCCGCCGAGAGGCCGGCCGTGACGGGCTGCACGAATGCCGCCGGATCGGTCAAGCTGCACTTGATCGACGACCAGGAGGCGTCGATTTCGCCGCCGACCACCACGTTGCCGAATTGCCAGTCGGCGCCGAGCTGAATGCCCGCGAGCGAACCGCGCGATTCGACGAACAAGGGACCCCGCCGAACGAGACAAGGCTCGGGTCTTCAAGACGGCTGCGTCCTTGCCCCAGCCACCATGGGCGCCGATGTAGAAGGCGGTCCAGAGCGGAGCCGCAACCGGCAGCGGAGCCGCCTTCACCGGCAGATCGGCGGCGATCGCGAGGTCGTGGTAGAAGCGCGATGGCGGCAGCGGCACGAACCAGCTGGCGCAGCGTGATGTGAGATTGAGAGTGTCATGGAACGATCTTTCGAAAATGAGGGAATGGTTGAGCGAGCGGCTGGTGCATCACCACGCGTACATGAAGCCCGCGCGGCCGAGGCTGCGCACGTCGCTCCAGATTGCGCTAGCACCGCCACGCCGAATTCGGTCGCTGTCCGGTTGGTCAGGAGTGCCCAGTCGCCCTGGTCGAGGCCCACGGCAACTCCCGCCGAGAACACCAGATTGCCGGAGATGCGAACGAGACCGACGTTCCGAACGCGTGCTGGCCGTCGAAACCGGCCAGTGGTTCGAGATGGCGTAGTTCGTGCCGGTCGGCAGCCACGGCGCAACCAGTGAAGCCGACATCGCGGTGCCGGTGGAGCTGCGGGTGCGCGCCGCGCAATGTCGTACTCGTTCTGCAGGATCTGGTTGGCGTTCACGCAGGTGTCGGTGCCGGGGATGTAGAAGAAGCCGGCGCCGTACAGCGAGCAGATCTTGACGTATTCGACCGGCGCAGCGTGGGCCGGCGCTGCGAGCATCGCGCAAGACGCAGCAGCGGCTGCAAGATGGAAGCGCGGCGCGGAGAGATCGTAAGGGATGACGGAAATCGACATGTTGGTTCTCCGCATCAAATGGCCGCGCACGCGGCGGAACTAGTCCGTGGTGCTGACTTCCCAGGTGGCGTGGCGCACGCCGCTCTGCTTCTGCAGGTCGAGCGCGACGGCATTGAGCTCGTTCGGATCGACGGCGGTCGCCACCAGGGTAGCGACGATCTCGAGCTGGCCGTCGCCGATCTCGACCACGTCGACGTCGGCGACCGGATAGTTGGCGGCCTCCAGCTGCTCGACCAGGCGGTCGCGCATCACCGGCAGCGCATGCGGCGTCACCGCCAGCTTGAAATAGTAGGTCGCCTCGGAGCTCTTCTCGTCGAGCGGTATCCGGTTGATGGCGTTGACCAGCGGCCGCAGCAGCGTGTTGCCGGCGAGCACGAAGACGGTCAGCGCCACCGCCTGCGCGATCATGTCGGCGCCAGCGCAGGAGCCGACCGCGGCGGAAGCCCACAGCGTCGCCGCGGTGTTGAGCCCGCGCACGTCCATGCCCTGCTTCATGATGACGCCGGCGCCGAGGAAGCCGATGCCGGAGACGACGTAGGCGATCACCCGCACGCCACCGTCGGCGCCCGCAAGATGCATGGCGAGATCGACAAAGGCGGCCGCGCCGACCGCGACCAGCACATTGGTGCGCAGCCCCGCGGTGCGCTGGCGATATTGCCGCTCCGCGCCGATCAGCGTGCCCAGCACGAAAGCGACGCCGAGGCTGAGCAGCGTGTCGAAGAAATCGGCGGTCTGGAAGGTGGTCAGAAACTTCATCGCCGCGCCCCCGGCCCGAAAAGTCGAAATTGCGAAAACAACCCCATGCAAAGTAGCGGCGAGCTAAGATCGTGCTCGAGAAGCGATCTATTACAGTTCCAGCAGGCCGCCGTCACCCTCTTCGTCGGCAAAGGCCAGCAAGGTGCCCTTGGCGTTCCACGCCAGCGCCGCGACCGGCGTGCCCTTGTTCGGGCGGGCCAGGATTTCCGCGCCGTCTTCGAGCCGGATCACCAGCACGGTGCCGTCGCTGTAGCCGGCCGCCATGATGTCCTGCTTCGGATGGCAGGCGACCGCCGAAACGCGCGCCTGCAGCGGCGCCAGCATCGCGGGCTCCTTGCCCATCGGGCCGTCCTTGCTGGCGAAGGGCCAGACGATCACGGTGTCGGCGCCCGAGGTCGCGAGCCCCTTGCCGCCGGCGCTCCACGACATCGAGCGGACGCGGCCGGGATAGCCGCTCATGCGCATGTGCCGGTTGTCGGCGAGCCGCCAGCCATGCAGCGCCGGCTCGTGCATCGCGGTGACCAGAAACTTGTTGTCGGGGCTGAAGATGACGCCGAGATGCGAGCCGGCCCATTCCAGGAATTCGGGCTTCGCCGCCATGTTGGGAAACCACAGCGTCACGCCGTTGTAATGCGCGATCGCGAGACGCAGCCCCTTTGGCGCAAAGGCGAGCCCGCCGACGGTCGAGGGCGCATCGAAGGATTTTTCCTCCCCCTTGCCGCTCGCGCACGAACGCGGTCTTGCCGGCCGACCAGGCGAAGGCGCCGTCGGGATGCAGCGCGACGCAGTCGATCCAGCGACGCTTCGCGTCGGTCGCGAGCACCGAGGTCTCGCCCTTGGCGTTGAGCGCAACGACCTTGCCGTCGTCGCCGCCGGTGACAATGCGCGTGCCGTCCGACGTCGAGCAGAGGATGCCGCCGAAATGCACCTCGACCGTCGAAATCTCGCCGGCCGGGTTGACGACGAAGATTTTCTCCTCGGCACCGACGAAGCAGGCGTTGTCGCCAAGAAAATACACCGACGACACGGCCGCAGCCGAGCGGCAGCGGCCGCACCTGGTCGGTGACCGAAGCGATGGAGGCGGACTCGCCTGGATCGAACTCTTTCATCACGTGACGATGCAGCTCTCAAAGCCGTCGCGGATCATCTGCTCCGGCAATTCGCGGCCGATGAAGACGACGCGGCTTTCGCGCCGCTCGCCGTCCTTCCATTTGCGCTGGTGGTCGCCCTCCAGCATCATGTGCACGCCCTGGAAGACGTAGCGGTCGTCGTCGTCGCTGAAGGCGAGGATGCCCTTGGAGCGCAGGATCTTCTGGCCCTCGCTGGCGACGAGCTGCTGCAGCCACGGCATGAACTTCGTCGGATCGAGCGGCTTGTCGGATCGCAGCGACAGCGATTGCATGTCCTCGTCGTGATAGTGCTTCAGCCCGCCATGGCTGTGGGCGTGGTCGTGACCGTGGTGATGATGATCATGATCATGGTCATGATCGTCGACTTCGAGGAAGTCCGGCTCGATTTCGAGGATGCGGTCGAGGTCGAACGCGCCGCGCTCCAGCACGTCTGCCAGCGCCACCTTGCAGCGCTCGGTGCGGTGCAGTTTGGCGTAGGGGTTGATGCCGCGGATGCGCGCCTCGACTTCGGCGAGCTCGGCCTTGGAGACGAGATCGGTCTTGTTCAGCACGATGACGTCGGCAAAGGCGATCTGGTTCTTGGCCTCCGGCGCGTCCTTGAGGCGGTCGCTCAGCCATTTGGCGTCGGCCACCGTGACGACCGCGTCGAGCCGCGCATTCTTCTGCACGTCCTCGTCGACGAAGAAGGTCTGCGCCACCGGCGCCGGATCGGCCAGGCCCGTGGTCTCGACGATGATGGCGTCGAACTTGCCCTTGCGCTTCATCAGCCCTTCCATGATGCGGACGAGGTCGCCGCGCACGGTGCAGCAGACGCAGCCGTTGTTCATCTCGAACACTTCCTCGTCGGCGCCGATGATGAGGTCGTTGTCGATGCCGATCTCGCCGAATTCGTTGACGATGACGGCGTATTTCTTGCCGTGGTTTTCCGACAGGATGCGGTTCAGCAGCGTGGTCTTGCCGGCGCCGAGATAGCCGGTCAGCACGGTCACGGGAATTTTGGGGGAAGGTGCAGCCTCTGCCATAACAGCTCCGAAAACGGGATTCTTGGGGCGCTCAGGCCTCGCGGGGTGGCCCCCGCCCTAGTCGCCGAGCGCGCGCGTCAGGGCCTTTATATTGTGCCTGACCATGTCAATGTAAGTGGGGGCATCGCCCTTTTCGCCCGTCAAACCGTCCGAATAGAGCGTTCCGCCGACCTTTGCGCCGGTCTCGGCGGATATCCGCTGGATCAGGCGGGGGTCGCTGACATTTTCCAGAAAAACCGCCGGAATTTTTGCCTGCCTGATCTGGGTGATGATCTTGGCGATGTCCCGCGCGCTGGGCTCGGATTCCGTGGAGACGCCGAGCGGGGCGATGAATTCGATGCCGTAGGCGGCAGCGAAATAGCCGAAGGCGTTGTGGGTCGAGATCACCTTGCGCCGCTCAGGCGGAATTTTTGCCACGGCGTCGCGGACCTCGCGGTCGAGCGCGTCGAGCTTTGCGAGATAGCCTTGCGTATTCGCCATCAAGTGATCGGCGGCCGACGGGTCGGCGGCCGCGATCGCCATGCGGATGTTGCCGACATAGATCTTCGCATTGTTCGACCGACTGCCAGGCGTGCGGATCGGCATCGTTGCCCGACCGCAGCGGCACGATGCCGTTGCTCGCCGTGACGATCTTTGCCTTGCTGCCGGAGGACTGAACGAGCCGCGGCACCCAGCCTTCGAAGCCAAGCCCGTTGATGACGATCAGTTTTGCATCGGCGATCTTCTTGGCGTCCGCCGGCGTCGGCGAATAGACATGCGCATCGCTGTCGGGTCCGACCAGCGTTGTGACCTCGACGGCGTCACCGCCGACATTGCGCACGAGATCGCCGAGGATGGAAAAGCTCGCGACCACCTTGAGCGGCTCGGCACGCGCGGGCAGCGCGGTTGCGATCAGCGCGAGGCAGGCGATGAGAAGGCGCCGCATCGGTCAGGCTTCGAGATGGCGGCCGGGGAACGCCTGCCGCACCAGGCCGCCGCAACTGCCGAACAGGAGCGAGACGATATAGAACACCGCCGCGACCAGGATGATCGCGGGACCGGAGGGAATCCCGGTCTGGAACGACAGCACGAGACCCGCATAGCCCGACACGATCGCGCTCACCACGGCGATGCAGATCATGCCGGTGATGTCGCGCGACCAGAAGCGGGCGATGCCGGCGGGCAGGATCATCAGCCCGACGCCGAGCAGCGTGCCGAGCGCATGAAAGCCGTTGACGAGGTTGACGACGACCAGCGCAAGGAAAGCGAGATGCGCGGGCGCGCCGGCGCGGCTCACCGTGCGCAGGAACACCGGATCGACGCATTCGATCACCAGCGGGCCGGTAGATCACCGCGAGCACCAGCAGCGTGACGGTGGCATTGAAGGCGATGACGAGCAGGGTCTGGTTGTCCATCGCGAGAATATTGCCGAACAGCACGTGCAGCAGGTCGATATTGGTGCCCTTGAGCGAGACGATGGTGACGCCGAGCGCGAGCGAGACGAGGTAGAAGGTCGCCAGCGAAGCGTCCTCCTTCAGCTCCGTGTTGCGCGCGACGAGGCCGGCGAGGATCGCGACCGCAAAGCCCGCGATCAGGCCGCCGGTCGTCATCGCAAACAGATTGAGGCCGGACACGAGGAAGCCGATCGCCGCCCCCGGCAGGATGGCGTGCGCCATGGCGTCGCCGACAAGGCTCATCCGCCGCAGCATCAGGAACACGCCGATCGGCGCCGCGCCCAGCGACAGCGCGATCACGGCCGCCAGCGCGCGGCGCATGAACTCGAAATCGGTGAAGGGCGCGATCAGCGCGTCGATGATCATGTCAGGCAGCTTGCGGTGGCCTTGCATCGACGGCGCAGGCCGCCGCCGTGTCGTCGAAGGCCTCGCACATGCGGCGGGCCTCGCATGAGATTTTCCGATGTCATCACCTGCGCCGTCGGCCCCCAGGCGACGGGCCCGCGCGCCAGCAGCAGGGTTTCCGGGAAATTTTGCCGGACGAGATCAAGATCGTGCAGCGCGGCCAGCACCGTGCGCTTCTCGTCATGCCAGCGCTTCACCAGCAGCAGAAGATCGGCGGAGGTTTTGGCGTCGATGGCGTTGAAGGGCTCGTCGAGCACGATCAGCCGCGCGTCCTGCAGCAGCACGCGGGCAAACAGCATGCGCTGCATCTGCCCGCCGGAGAGCGTGCCGATGTTGCGGTTCTCGAAACCGTTGAGCCCGACGGCGGCGAGCGCCTCGCGCGATACGGTCGCGCTCGCGCGGGCCCATGCCGCCGAAGAAGCCGGTGGTGCGCCACAGCCCGGTGCCGACGAAATCGAACACCGAGATCGGAAAGCTGCGGTCGATGTCGACGCTCTGCGGCAGATAGGCGATGTCCCGGTTGTCGAGCCCGCCGAGATCGATCGCGCCGGACAGCGGCTTCAAAATGCCGGCGAGCCCGCGAAACAGCGTCGACTTGCCGGCGCCGTTCGGGCCGACCACGGCGAGCAGCGCGCCGGCGGCAACCTCGCCCGAGAGATGATGCACGGCCGGATGCCGGTCGTAGCCGAGCGTGACATCGCGAAGGGTGATTTGCGCGGCCATGCTCACCTCATCGCCAGCCACACGACGCCCCACAGCCCGGCGCTGACGACGACGGCCGCGGCGAGACGCGCGGCAACGGTCATGCGCAGGATCGACCACGGCGCGGCCTGCGCCGGATGCGGCGTCGCCGGGTCGTGGCTGTGGGAGCGTGGCCATGATGGTGGTCATGGCCGTGGGAATGGGTGTGAGCCATGACGAAAATGTTATATTATAACATTACTTAAGTCCACTGACGGCTGGCCTCACGGCTTGCCGACCGCCATCGACAGCGCCGCCGCCAGGAAGGGGAATGGCAGCGAGACCGCCGCGCGAAACCAGACGAATTTGGCCGGCATGAAGGGGATTTCCCACAAGATCAGCCGCTGGAAGGCAAACAGCGCCCAGGCCACGACATAGGCGATCACCTGCGGCGTCCCGCCGCCGACCTTCAGCGCCACGGCGCCGATGGAAAATCCCACCACCGGGCCGCCGGGGGTCAGGCCGCCCGCAATGGTGGCGGTGAGCACGCCGAGCCAGCCGCTCTCCGGCCCGAGCCAGCCGGTGATGATCTCCGGCGGGATCACGGCGGCGATGTAGCCCGAGCCGATCACGCCGAGCGCAATCCGCGGCACGATGTTGATGAAGTCCATCGCGCCCTCGCGCGTAGCCGCGAGCGCCACCGTGCCTCCGCGCTGCCAGACCAGGAAGGCCACCACCGCCACCGAGCCCCACAGCGTGATGTCGATGAACAGCGCTGCGGTCATTCCACCTCGCCCTTCGGATAAAGGCGGACATAGACCAGGCGCCCGAGCGCGCCGGCGAGGATCGGGATCGGCACCGAGAATGCGATGCGCCAGAGCGTGAAGTCGGTGCCGAGGATCGGCAGCTCCCAGGCGACCGCGCGGCCATAACCGATCAACGTCCAGCTCACCACCATCGCAATGATCGCGCCGAAATCGGCGCCGATGGTGAGCAGCGCCGCGGCCACCGGATAGGCGGTGAACGGGCCGCCCGGCAGGATGGCGCCGAACGCCGTGCCGATCAGAAGGCCCTTCAGCCCGGATTCCGGCCCGAGCGCGCGCGAGACTTTTTCATGCGGCAGGATTTCGGCGATGAAGGCGCCGAGCAGGCAGCCGGCGAGCACGCGCGGCAGGATGCCGCCGAACAATTCGAGATCGCTGGTGAGGATTTCGGTGACGCCGTGAATGCCGTCGCGGCGCCAGACCAGCACGACGCAGACGGCGACCAGCACGGCAATGAAGAGCATCGACCAGCCGATCGGCTTGCGCTTCTTGCGCGGCGCTTCGGTCTCCGCGGAATCGTCGGCCGGGTCTTTGGGGAAATCTGCCAAGTGAATTGGGTCAGGCGGTGAAAGTGCTTACCCTGCTTAGTCCCGGCGGCCGAGCGAGGCAAACGGAACGAGGGCTTCACCCATGCGCATCCCCGGGATGCCCATGCGGCGGCGCGTCACGCCAGATGCCGCATCAGCGCCAGTCCGGCAAAAAGCCCGGCGATCGACAGCACCACCGAACCGACCACATAGAGCGCGGCCAGCAGCAGCTCGCCGCGTTCATACAGCAGCGCCGCATCCAGCGAATAGGCCGAGAAGGTGGTGTAGCCGCCGAGGATCCCGGTCATCACGAACAGCCGCCAGGGCTGCGACGCCTCACCCTTGAAGGCGAGATAGCCGGCGATCAGGCCCATCACGGTCGAGCCCGTGATGTTGATGATGAAGGTGCCCCAGGGAAAGCCGGGCGGCATGCAGCGCGCACAGATGACGTTGATGAGATGGCGCAGCGTCGCGCCCAGTCCGCCGCCGACAAAAACGAGGATGTAGCTCACCTGCCCGCTGCCTTTGCGCTGGTTGATGCCGTTGTTGTGCCGCAAGGCTGCGATGGCCGCAAGGATCGCCGCTCAACGAAAAGGGCGGCAGCATTGCGGCTGCCGCCCTTCAATAACCGTCGCTGAGCCGGATCAGGCCTTCGAGAACAGCTGATCGACATAGTCCCAGTTCACGAGGTTCTCGACGAACGCCTTGAGATAGTCGGGACGGCGGTTGCGGTAGTCGATGTAGTAGGAGTGCTCCCAGACGTCGCAGCCGAGGATCGGGGTCGCGCCGTGCACCAGCGGGCTCTCGCCGTTCGCCGTCTTGGCGATCTCGAGCTTGCCGCCCTTGACCGCGAGCCAGCACCAGCCCGAGCCGAACTGGCCGACGCCGGCGGCGATGAAATCGGTCTTGAACTTTTCGAAGCCGCCGAGGTCCTCGTTGATCTTCTTCTCGAGCCGGCCCGGCAGCTTGGTGCCGCCGCCATTCGGCTTCATCCAGCTCCAGAAATGCAGATGGTTGTAGTGCTGGCCGGCATTGTTGAACACGGCCGGGTTCTTGCCGAACGAGCCCTTCACGATCTCTTCGAGGGATTTGCCCTCGAATTCGGTCCCCTTGATCGCGTTGTTGCCGTTGGTGACATAGGCCTGATGATGCTTGTCGTGGTGAAACTCCAGCGTCTCCTTGGACATGTAGGGCCCAAGGGCGTCATGGGCGTAAGGCAGGTTGGGCAGCGTGAAGGTCATGGGGTGATGTCCGCAAATGATGGGGTACTACGGGTAACGGGAACCCCTTATAGAAGGTTCCAGTGCGGTTCAACACACCCAATTTTGCCGGCACGGCAGGCCTGAATGAGCATCGAAATCGACATCCTGAACGGGGATGCGTCCTGGCAGAAGGCCGAACCATTGATGAAGGCAGTCTGGCCGCGGCATGCGGTCGAAAGACAGCCATGGGGTCACATCGAATGGGCGCATGCCGATTTGCGCGTGCTGATCGATGCGCCCGAGGGCGACGGCCTTGCCTGCCATGTCGGCATCTATTTCCGCACCGTGGTCTGGAACGGGCACAAGGTGCATGTCGGCGGCATCGGCGGCGTGTCGACCCGCCACGATTGCCGCCGCCGCGGCTACGCCAGCCTCGCGCTCGATGCCGCGGTGCAGACCATGCGTGCCAACGAAGCGGTGAAATTCGCAATTCTGTTCTGCGAGCCGCACAATCATGCATTTTACGAAGCGCGCGGCTGGCACCGCTTTACCGGCGAGATCTGGTGCGAGCAGCCGGAGGGACGCATCCGCTTCGACGTCATGACGCCCTTCGTGTTCGATATCGTGCGCGCCCCGCGCCAGGGCAGCATCGACCTATGCGGCCTGCCGTGGTGACCCCTGCGCCGGCGGGGGTGGACTTGCAACCGCCGCCGCCGCTTAATATGTCGATCATAATCTATTGCGGATATCGGCGTCGGGGTACGGTGACGCATGACCATGGAAGCTTCCGCTGATGCGCGCCCGCCGGTAACCCCGGTCAACAGCCTGCTCACCTCGCCGATCCTGCCGACGCTGCTGAAACTCGCGCTGCCCAATGCGATCGCGATGTTCGGCACCGCGCTCGTCGCGGTGGCCGAGACCTCCTATATCGGCCGGCTCGGCGTCGAACCGCTCGCCGGCATCGCGCTGGTGTTTCCCTTCGTGATGCTGACGCAGATGATGTCGGCCGGCGCGATGGGCGGCGGCGTCTCCTCCGCGGTGAGCCGCGCGCTCGGCGGCGGCAACCGCGAGCGCGCCGCCAATCTGGCGCTGCATGCCGCCATCATCGGCACCGGCGCAGGCCTGTTCTTCACGGCGATGATGCTGCTGCTCGGCAGAACCTTCTACGCCCTGCTCGGCGGCAGCGGTGGCGTGCTCGAAGAGGCGATGCATTATTCGAACGTGCTGTTCGCAGGCGCCGTGTCGATCTGGCTGGTCAACACGCTTCGCTTCCGTGGTGCGCGGCACCGGCGACATGCGCGTGCCGTCGCTGGTCCTGATCGGCGTCGCCACCATCCAGGTCACGGTCGGCGGCGGCCTCGGGCTCGGCCTGTTCGGCCTGCCGAAGCTCGGCATGCGCGGCGTCGCCGCGGGCCAGCTCGCCGCCTTCACGCTCGGCGCGCTGTTCCTCGCCTGGTATCTCGCCAGCGGGCGCAGCCGGCTGAAGCTGAACATCAGAAGCTTCACTTTCCAGCGCGACATGTTCCTCGACATTCTCAAGGTCGGCGCGATGTCGTGCCTGTCGCCGCTGCAGAGCGTGCTGACCATCCTGATCTTCACGAAAATTCTCGCGGGCTTCGGCACCATCGTGCTCGCCGGCTACGGCATGGGCTCGCGGCTGGAGTTTTTGCTGATCCCGATCGCGTTCGCCTTCGGCACCGCCTCGATCCCGATGGTCGGCATGGCGATGGGCGCGGGCCTCGTCGCGCGCGCGCGCCGCGTGACCTGGATCGCGGCCGCCGTGGCAGGGCTCGTGGTCGGACTGATCGGCCTGACCGTTGCGATCAATCCCGGACTGTGGGTGTCGCTGTTCACCAGCGATCCCGGCGTCACCGAGGCCGCTTATTCCTACTTCCACTGGGCCGGCCCCGGCTTCGGCTTCTTCGGCGCGGGTGTCTGCCTCTACTTCTCCTCGCAAGGCGCGGCCAAGGTCGGCGGGCCCGTGCTGGCCGGCACCATCCGCCTCGTGCTGGTCGCGGTCGGCGGCTGGTGGCTCGCTTCGTCAGGCGCGCCGGCATGGACGCTGTTTGCCCTGGTCGGCACCGCCATGGTCGTATTCGGGCTCTCCACCGCGCTGTCGATCCGCCTGACGCGCTGGAGCAAATGAGCGCGCTTGCGAAAGCGTGACTGCCGGCAGCATTGCAGATTCCGGATTTATTGGTATTGAGGCCCCCGTTTTCAGGAGGGCGTTATGGCCAGATTCGGTTTTATTGTTGCAATCATTGCCACGCTGTTCGGTGCCGCACCGGCTCTAGCGCAGAGCAGCGAGCCTGTCGGCGTCTGGCTGACCGAGAAGGGCGATGCGCGGGTCAAGGTCAGCAAATGCGGCGGCGGCATTTGCGGCGTCATCGTCGGGCTGAAGGACCCGATCGATCCCGCCACCGGCCACCCGCAGGTCGACGACAAGAATCCCAATCCCGCGTTGCGTACGCGCCCGGTGATCGGCATCTCGCTGTTCATCGGCATGCGACCGTCGGCGCCGGGCAAATGGTCGGGGCAGATCTACAACGCCGATGACGGCGGCACCTATGTCAGCCATGTCAGCTTCGCCGGCGGCGATACGCTGCACGTCGAAGGCTGCGTCGGCATGTTCTGCGGCGGCGAGACCTGGACCCGCGTCGGACGCAGAGCTTTATTTGACGGTTTTCTCACGCGAACCGGTCCCACTTCGCTTGAAAACGCTATGCCATCGCCTTCAGCGCCGTCGCCGCCGTGGCGTAGCCGCCGCGGGCGCCGTCGATGAAGTGGACATGGTCGCTGCGCATCACCGAAGGCACGAAGCAGGTCATCATGGCGGCGTCCTGCCGGTGCAGGCCATAGCGCAGGATGCCGGCTGACGCGGCGGATTCGAGCCGCTCCTGTCAACGCGCGCTCCAGCTCTTCCGTGCAGTCGAGGATCATCTTCAATCCGTCGTCATATTTTCTGAAGTCGGAATTCTCGACCACCTGCTGCACGTAGTTCTTCGGCACGAAATTGCCGACCTTGATGCCGAAGCGCATCACCGTATAGGCCCACAGCGTCAGCGCGAGCACGAAGGCGCGACGCTTCAGCAGCGCCCCGCCGCGCGCGGCGCGCGCCTCGTATTCGATGCCCTGCGGCGGCCAGCGCAGCGGCGGACCGCTTGCGGGCACCGGCCGGCCGGCGTCGGGGCTGCGCTCGACGAGACCGATGATGTCCTCGATCGTCTTGCGAAACGTCGCGGCATCGGCGCCCTTCGCCGGCAACACCAGCACCGACAGCATCACGCCGCGCGTCGAGGGAATCTCCTCGAAGCGGCAGGACAGTCCGGACAGATCGGGCTGCGTGCCCGGAGGTGCCGCGTCCACCGCGAACTCGCCGCGCTTCATCGCCGCTTCCGCCCAGCCGAGCCCGCCGCCGGAGAACATCGCATAGGACAGATTGGCCGACGGACCGAAGCGCGCGACGCGAACGTCGAGGCCCTGCGCGCGCACCGCCGAGACCGGCACCAGCGCGACGCGCATCGAAAGTTCGAGGTCTTCCTTCACCCAGGCCGCGGTCGCCGCCAGCGCCTCGCGCGCAAGGCGCGAGATCGCCGGGCGCCACCGCAAAGCTCGCGCCGTCGCCGCCGAACACGAACGGAAATTCCCGGCCCCTCCAGCGCGTTGGTGACCGCGGCAATCACCGCAGCGCCGGCCATGTTGACCGCCTTGTAGCGCTGGGCGGCGATCGCCTTGGTCAACTCGACGATATCGGCCACGCCGATGGTCCAGTCATCGGGCAGCGGCGAATAGAGCTTTGGGTCCATCAGGCTGGTAAAGCCCCGAAAGACCGGAATGCTGCCGTAGAAAATGTCCGTTCCGCCGGCTGAGTTCATCATGGCCCAGAATTGTCCCGTATCCGCTGGATGTAGCAGATACGTGCCTTGCTGTATGCGGGTTCGCTCGCGGCTAGAACTTTAGCCCGCGCAGCACCAGCTGGTTGAGCCTGCCCGCGAACGCGGCCGGATCCTCGGGCAGTTCGCCGTCGAGGATCTGCGCCTGCTCCAGCAGCAGGAACGAGATATCCGTTGCGGCGTCCTTTGCGCCCGCGATCGCCGCGACCAGCGGATGTTTCAGGTTGATCTCCAGGATCGGCTTTTTCGCCGCGCCCTTGTCGTGCTGCGCCAGCAACCGCTCCAGCGCGCGGTCGCGTGCCTCGCCCGAGGCGATCAGGCAGGACGCGCTCGAGGTCAGCCGCTGCGAGGCGCGCACGTCGGCGACGCGCTCGCCCAGCGCCTCCTTGACGATGGCGATCGTCATCGCCTCGTCCACGGCAGGTTCATCCTTGTTCTCTTCGGCGTTGCCCTCGACATCTGGGATCAGGCTGAAATCGACGTCGCCCTGGCTCAGCGACTTCAGCGGCTTGCCGCCGAAGTCGATCGGCGCCGAGGTCCAGAACGCGTCGACCGGATCGGTCAGCAGCAGCACCTCGATGCCGCGCGCCTTGGCCGATTCGAGCTTGGGGTTGGATTTCAGCCGCTCGATGCTGTCGCCGACGAGATAGTAGATGTCGGTCTGGTTCGGCTTGATGTCCTCGACATATTGCTTGAGCGAGCGCTTCTCGCCCGACGTGGTGGTGAAGCGCGACAGCGCCAGCAGCTTTTCGCGGCGCTCGAAATCTTCCCAGATGCCTTCCTTGAGGACGGCGCCGAACGCGTCCCAGATTTTGCCGAATGCCTCGGCGTCCTTCTCGCCAAGGGCTTTCCAGTTCACCGATGACGCGGCCGGTGACGGCTTTGCGGATCTGCGCGAGCTGCGGGTTGTTCTGCAGCATCTCTCGCGAGATGTTCAGCGGCAGGTCTTCGCTGTCGATCACGCCGCGGATGAAGCGCAGGTACGCCGGCAGCAGCTCGGCATCGTCGGCGATGAAGACGCGGCGGACATAGAGTTTCACCTTGCCCTTGCGCGCCTGGTCGAACAGGTCGAACGGCTTGGTCGACGGCGCAAACAGCAGCACCGCATAGGACTGCCGGCCTTCCGCGCGGTAATGCAGCGTCATCGCCGGCTCGTCGAAGGCGCCGGCGATCGATTGATAGGCCTGCTTGTAGTCCTCCGCCGACAACTCCGATTTCGACCGCTGCCACAGTGCGCTCGCCGAATTGATCTGCCGCGGCTCGCCCTCTTCCGGCACCAGGAAGATCGGGAACTGGATGTTGTCGGAATAGCTGCGGACGATGCGCTCGATCTCGTAAGCCTCGAGATATTTTTCCGCATCCTTCTTCAGATGCAGCACGATCTCGGTACCCCCGACGACACGCGCAGCCGCTGCCTCGTCCGCGGGCGCGATCTCAAAACCGCTGCCGCCGGACGACGACCAGACCCAGACCTGATCCGAGCCGGCGCGGCGGCTGGTGACGACGATGCGCTCGGCCACCATGAAGGCGGCATAGAAGCCGACGCCGAACTGGCCGATCAGATTGGCGCCGTCCTTGGCTTCGGTCAGGCGGGCGACAAAGGACTTGGTGCCGGAGCGCGCGATGGTGCCGAGATTGTCGATCAGCTCCTGCCGGTCCATGCCGATGCCGCTGTCGACCACGGCAAGCGTCTTCGCCTTCTTGTCGGGCATGATCCGGATTTGCGGGGGCGCACCGTCGACGATCAGTTCGGGCCTCGCGATCGCCTCATAGCGCAGCTTGTCGCAGGCATCCGACGCGTTGGAGATCAGCTCGCGCAGGAAGATATCGGTTTCCGAATAGACCGAATGCACCATCAGGTGCAGGAGTTCGGCGACTTCGGCCTGGAACGGTTGGGATTCGGCGGCAGCGGCGGTGGTCGTCATGCGGGCCCGGTCAAAACAAGGGTTTCGGAAAGCCCTGATATAGCGACGCCATCTGCGGTGGCAAGGTCGCGCCGCTAGCGTAGGTCATCCCGAAATCGCGGCCAGGTATCGCTTCACGGAAGCCTCAAACGCTGCCTTGGCGCCGGAGGCGATGTTCTTGCCCCACCAGGCGCCATAGAGGCGATCGAAGGCGAGCGGCTCCACCGCGCGCCAGATGGCGCGCACGGCGGTGGCGTTCAGCGGGATGTAGTTCGGAAAGCTGTACATGAAACTCACCCAGCGGCGGTCCATCGTCGCCATGGCGATGTCGCCGGTGAGCAGCGCACCGCGGCCTTCCGCTCCGCCCCGCCAATGCATGATGGTGCCGCCGGCAAAATGCCCGCCGGTGCGGACCAGCGCGAGGCCGTCGGAGATGCGATGGCTCTCCCCGGACCACGCCACGATGGCGGGATGCGGCCGTGTGATCCACTGCCGATCGTCGCCGTGCAGATAGATCGGCACGCCGCCAAAGGCGTCGCTCCAGTCGGCGACCGCGCCATAGAAATGCGGATGCGAGACCGCGATCGCCTTCAGCCCGCCCAGTGATCTGACGTGCTCGATCGCCTCCGGATGTCACCAGCGGCACGCAATCCCACAGCACGCAGCCGTCCGGCTCGCGGATCAACAGCGCGCGCTGGCCGATCGCAAAGCCGGGCTCGACCGCGAAGCCAACAAGGCCAAGGTCATCGCGCCGGACCAGCCTGTGGCTCGCGCCAAACTGTTCGCGCGAAAGCCAGGTCTGGCCCTTCCAGTTGACGAATTGCCGCTCGTCCTCGCAGATCGGACAGGCCGCCGGCGGCGCGACACTCTCGGGAAATTGCGCGCCGCATTGTTCGCAGGTCCAGAGCGGCATGGCCTCTCCTTGCTATTGCCTCGCATCCATCCTGCATATGGCGCGGGAATGCCGGGACGGCAAGCGACCGCGTCAGCTCGCGACCTTGGTGAAATCCGGCGGCCGCCGTTCGGCAAAGGCGGTGAAGGCTTCGCGCGCCTCGGCGGTCTTCAGCCGCTCGGCAAAGATCTGGCTCTCGGCGCCCATCTGCGCGCCGATGACAGCGGGATTGCGCATCAGCCGCTTGGTGGCGGAAAGCGAGCCGACCGGTTGCTTTGCGAGCCGTGCCGCGACCGAGGCCGCCTCGGCATGCAGCCGCTCCAGCGGCACCACGCGGTTGGCGATGCCGGCGGCAAGTGCCGTTGTCGCATTCATGGGCTCGCCCAGCGCGAACATCTCGTAGGCGCGCGCATAGCCGATGCGCTGCTGCATCAGCAGGGTCGATGCCGCCTCCGGCACCAGCGCCAGATTGATGAACGGCGTCGACAGTTGCGCGTTTTCCGCCAGCACCACGAAGTCGCAATGCAGCAGCATGGTGGTGCCGACGCCGACGGCGCGTCCTTGCACGGCCGCGACCAGCGGGCGGGTCGCCTGCGCCAGCGCCTGCAGGAAGCGCGTGACATGGCGCTCGGTAGGGACGGCGCCGGCGGCAATGGCGGCGAATTCGCCGACGTCGTTTCCCGAGGTGAACATGTCGCCCTCGCCGCGCAGCACGATGACGCGCGCCGCCGGATCGCTCTCCGCGGCGGCCAGCGAATCCGCCAGCACGCCATACATCGCATTGGTCAGCGCGTTCTTCTTGTCGGGGCGGGCGAACGTCAGCGTCAGGATGTTGTCCTTGCGTTCGATCTTGATGTGCTCGGTCATTCGTTCTCTCCTTTGGGAAATTTTTGCTGCACGCTGGCAAGCCAGCGCGCGACGATGTCGATCTCGGCGTCGGAAAAACCTTCCGTCAGCCGCGCGTTGAGCTCGGCGGTGCGGGCTTTCGCGCGCTCCCGCGCCCGCCGGCCGGCCGCCGTCAGCCGCAGCCGCCAGGCCCGGCCGTCGTCGCGATCGGCGCGCTTCTCGACCAGCCCGGCCTCGACGGTGCGCTCCGCCAATCCGCTGATGCCGGGCATGCCGAGATCGAGCGCCGCGCCGGCCTCGCCGAGCAGCATGCCGTCCGCGCCGTCCAAGCACGAACAACAGCCCGGCTTGCGTCGCGGTGACGCCCTTCGACTGCGCCGTCACGAAGCGTTGCAGGCGGCGCTGCGCCACGTTGAGCAGGAAGATCAGCCGGCGGTCCGACATCGGGCTCCTGATAATTTACTTCGCATGCGAAGTATCTACACCAATTGCAGCACCTTGTCACGCACCATTGCGCGAGACGGCGCTCTGCAATCAAACATCGACGCTTCGGATATTTGCAATTCGAGAGCGACTGCGGGGGCGTCGCGCGCGCGTGTGCACAACTCAAAAACCCTCAAATTTTGCCGAAAAGAATCACGATAATTTCACGGCAGGCCTATCAGGCTCGCTTTCCAATGCGGGGCGAGGAAGTCGTGATGGCGACGCGCGGTGCCGATGCTGCTTCCGTGAGGGCTCCCGAGCCCGCTGGCTGTCCTGTACACGGTACTGCCGTACAGGGCGCTTCGGCTCCCGGCTTCCGTCACTTCCTCGGCACGCCGCGCGCATCGCAGCGCTTTCGCGCGTTCGGCGTCGATCCGCTGCAAACGCCTGCCCATCTGCAGCATATCCGCGGACTGATGCACCGACTGTCGCGGCGGATGGATGCGGAAATCGTCTGGCCCGCGCATGGCGATACGTCGCTGCATCGCTGGGAGAATCCGGCGATCCCCTCGGGCTACACCTATCTGCTGCAGTTCATCGCGCACGACCTCGTGCTGTCAGCCGTTCCGCTGTCGGTGGCGGGAAGGCTTGGCGCAGGCACCAGCAATGCGCGCCGCGTACCGCTCCGGCTGGAAACCCTCTACGGCAGCGGACCGGTCGGCTCGCCGCATCTCTATGCGCTGGATTCGCCGACCGACGATCGCCGCACCAAGCTTCGCCTCGGGCGGATGCGCTGGAAGGAAACGCCGCGCACCGCCGGCTGTCCGTTCCGCGATATCGCGCGGGCCCAGGCCGAGAATGTCACCGGCGTCGACCGCAACATCCCGGGACAGCGCCCCGCGCTGACGGAAGCGCTGGTCGCCGACCCCCGCAATGACGACCACGCGATCATCTCGCAGCTCACCGCGATGTTCGCCTTGCTGCACAACGGCCTCGTCGACGTGGTCCGCCGCAGTGAGCCCGTCAGCCGCGCCGAGGCGCGCTTTGGCGCCGCCTATCGCCGCTTCCTCTGCGCCCGCGACGCGCTGACGTCGATCTACCACAGCATTATCCGCAAGGACGCGATGCGGCGGGTACTGCATCCCGCCATCTACGCCGCCTATTCCGGCGTCGAACCCGCGCTTTATGGACCAGCCGGCGACCCCGGGCGAGTGGCAGATGCCGTTCGAATTCTCGCACGGCGCATTCCGCTTCGGCCATGCCATGGTCCGCCCGGAATACCGCATCAACGATCTGTCCGAGCACGATCTCAGCAACACGCTGGAGAAGAACTCGATCAACGAGCCCGTCAACATGCCGCTGGACGAGAGCTGGATGGTGCAGTGGTCGCGCTTCTTCGAGATCAACGGATCGCGGCCGAACTTCAGCCGGCGCATCGGTCCGTATCTGAGCGACGCGCTTGGCAGCGACCACATTTTCCCGTCGTTCGACGCCACCGAGCGCGTCGGCCTGCTCTATCGGGACCTGCTGGGTGCGACGATTGCCGGGATGTGGTCGGTCGACGCCCTGATCGAGGAAATCGCAGCCCGCCGGCCGGAGTTCATCGCCCAGTCGCGGCTGCTGGGCGATCGCGCCTTCCGCGTCGAGCAGCTTCGTAACTGGCTGGCGACCGCCTCCGCCGCCTATGGCGGGCTCACGCCTGAAGACATCGAGACGCTCGCGAACGATCCGCCGCTGCCTTTCTTCGTCCTGTTCGAGGCGATGCAGCAGGAGGCGAAAGGATTTCATCTCGGTCCGCTCGGCTCGATCATTGTCGCCGAAGTCATTTTTGGCGCGCTGGAAATTGCGCAGCCTGAGGAGGTATTCGAAGGCGTACCCGACATCGAATGTATGGCCCGGCTCGCGGAATTCACCGCCGAAACTGCCGGCCTGCAGCAGGCAGTGCCTGCGTTCTTGTGAACGGAATTGTTCCGCTTCACGCAACCTGGAGGAGTCCAACATGCAGATCGAACGGCTTCAAGTCACGAACCACGAGCGCTGGGGCAAGCTGGTCAAGACCTGGGCCACCGGCGTCAATTACATGGACGACGAGAACAACTATCCGCTGCCGGAGACGATGGAGGAGTTCAAGGAGCAACTCGCCAGGGCGCAGGTGTTCGCGACGGTTCCCGAGCGCTTCACCAAGATCGAGTTCGTCTCGTCCGAGCAGGACACCATTCTCGTCCGCCTGCCGCCGAAGGTGATGATCGAGGACTCCGAGTCGCTGCTCAACAAGCCCGGCTCGACCTATCCGCTGCCGCCGTTCTACAAGCGCCTGTTCAACGGCCTCGACCCGGTGATCCCGGAAGAAGAGCGGATGCGCGTGCACGCCGAGCGCATCGGCGACTACACGATCAGCGTCTGCGCCTGAGGACAGTCTCCGCAAGGACGGCTTCACGAGACCGTCAGCGACAGGGAGCCCTGCCCCGGCCCAGGCACGGTACAGGGTTTCCCGTCGAGAGGCGGCAGTGACCGGATGGGCCTGCAGAAGCCAGCGTGTGATGGACTTCGTCGGTGGGAGCCTCCGCTCCCACCCAGAATGAACGTGTCGCGTTGAGAAAGCGCTCGGCTTCCTTGCGCGCCAGGTCCGGTTTTCCGAGCTGATACAAGGCGGCTGCGCACCAGGCCGGCAGCGTCTTGATGACATCATGCGCGCGATCGTAAGCCTCGATCGCACCGAAATGATCGCCGGCAAGACAGCGAATGATGCAGTGATAGCCCCACTCCAGATAGGATGGGACAGGAGACACGGCCAGCGCCTGATCGGCACGCAGCCGAGCTTGATCAAGCGAACCGCAGAACGCGTGGAACAATCCGCAGGACAGCAACGTCCATGGATCGTTGTCGTTGAGCTCGCACGCCAGCTCCATATGCGGCGCAGCCTCGCTCTCCCGGCGCACCATCACATGCGACCAGCCGCAGCACAGATGCGCCCGGGAATCGACCGGGTCCAGTTGCACGGATGTCTTGGCAAGCTCGAGCGTTTCCCCGGCCTTGCGCGGGTCGCGGAACACCCCGGGATGCACGAAGTGCTCGATGTTGTTGATCTGCACCAGGCTCGAGTAGCAGGGCGAGAACCCGGGATGCTCACGAATGGTGTCACGGAAGATCGCGACCGCCCGGCGCCAGCTTTCCGGATCGAATTTGGCGATCAGGCTCTGGCCGCGAAGCCAGCGGTCGTAGACATCAAGCGAGACGTCCGGCTCGCCGGCGAGCCGCCGCAGCCTTTCCGCCGACAACTGCACGTTCAGCGACGTTGCTATCCTGCGGATGATCCGCTGCTGGGTCTCGAACCAGTTGTCCAGGCCGAGCCGCAGACTTTCGCTCCAGACGAAGATGCCGCTCGTTTCGTCCCGCAGCACCATCACCATGTTGATTTCGGCGCCGGCCTGATAGGCGGTGGTTTCCAGGCTGTACCGGGGAGCATCCTCCAGCGGCGCAAGGGCGACGACCGCCACCGCCGGCCGGTCGATGACGCTCCATTCGCGGAAGCGCACCAGCGAAGCCGCAAGGTGCAGGCTGAAGCCGTGCACGAGATGGGCGCGGCTGCTCTCGACGCCGTGGATCGCAAACGGGTTGAGCAGCAACCGCGGTTTCGCCGGCGCCCGGGCCGGCAAGCCGCGGCCGCGTCTCTCTCTGATCGGGAGTGCTGATCCTGACGACGGCAGGCTCGGACCGGCCGCCGACGCGAGAATCGGGCCCGCGCTCGAAGACGCCGAGCTTGATGCTGGCAACCAGCTCCTGCGTCGGCTTTGACGGCTCCATGCCGTAGTCGCGGTCGAGCAGATCCCACAGCGCCTTGTAGATGCGCAGCGCCCCGGCTGCGTCGCCGTCCTCGGCGTGCGCCTGCATCAGGCGGCAGCAGGCCTGTTCGTGTGTCGGATCGAGGTTGGCGATCGCGCTCGCAATATTCTTTTTCGTCTCCGTGGAAACATGCTCGGCCGCAAGGCCGGCATCGAGACTGCGCATCAGCCGTTCATAGATGGTCTGGCGTTTCGCCAGGATCCAGACCCGGAATGAAGGATCGAGGTCGTCCATGCCTTCCAGCAGCCGCTCGTCGAGCCGCTGGGTGTTGAGCAGCACGGCATGAATGCGCGCATTCTCCGCCTGCTGCAGAATGCTTTCGACGTCGACCTCGACCTGGCCCGGATCGAAGCCGATCGAGAGACGCTCGGCGTGGAAGCCGGCAAAGCCGGCGTCCTCGAGCGCGTTGCGCAGCTCGCGCACGACCTGGCGCAGCGAGGCGCGCGCCTTCTCCTCATCCGACCGGCTCCACAACAGGCCGACCAGCCGCTCGCGGCTCTCGCTCTTGGTGTCGGACAGCGCGAGATAACCGAGCACGGCCGCAGCCTTGCGCGTCCGCAGCTCGACAAGGCGGCCGTCGATCCGCAGCGCGAGGCGGCCCACCAGCGTGATCGACAGACGTCGCGCGGTCTCGGCCACGGCTCGCTCTCTCGCAGTCTGGATACTTGCCATCCCTCGCATCGGAAAAGTGTCGCCGTCGGGCATAAGCACGTCAAGCTGATATGAAGTCGAACTAGATCAATGGGATGCCACCGGTGTGGGCAGCTCCGCCGCCGGTTTGCGCGATCATGCCGGAAAGCCGTGACGTGACGATAGCGGAGGGTTCCGCCTGCAACCCCGGAGCCATGATCCGCGCCACCGGAATACCGAGATGCGGCCGGGTCAGATCGAGGGCGTAGCTCTCGATCCCGCGTTCGGCGAGGCGGCGCACGATCGATTGCAGCGCGTCTTGCGGATCCGGCGCGTCGATCGAGAGATGTTCCATCTCGCCGGACGCGGGATGCAGAAGTGCGCAGCTGTCGGCGTTGATCGCCGTAGCGCGCTGCAGGTGGGTGCGATCCCGCTCGTTGAGCGCGGCCTCGCCGCGCTCGCGCCGTTTGGCCTCGACCACGGCTTGCGCCAATTCGATCTGGCACAGTTCCAGCACGGCCGACCGCGCGGCTGCCTGCAAGGTCCGCCGCGCCGCGAGACCAAAGGCAAAGCCGAAGCCGTCGGCACCGCATGACAGCGCCGCCACCGCGGGAACACCGATGTCGGTGGTGATATCGAGCAGCCAGCTGCGGCGCGGCGCCGGCACGCCGGCGCGAAGCGCCTGCAGCAGCGCTTGCGCGCTCGCCGCGACTTGAGGCGGAACCGCCCTGCCCCGACTGCCGCCGCGCCACCACAGGCTGGCGGCATCGCGTTCGATCAGCTCGAACAGGCCGTGCAGCGCCGCAGCGTGCCACGACGTGCCGGCGGCCGAGCCGGTGCTCAACGGAAACGGCGGCGCAAAGTCCTGTGCAGCCGGCGGCCGCCGCAGGCAGAGATCGGCCGGCAGCAGAACCTCGCGGCCGTCGCGGAGGTGTCTCGCGCGATGCCATGTCAGCGCGCCGCGCGCGCGTGACTGCAGCGCCGTCACCAGCTCGCGCGCAGGCCGGTCCAGCGCCGCCGCCGGCGCATCGCCATCGGTTTGCACCAGGGCGTCGCCGGCATGCTGCAGCTGGGACAGATATTCGATGCCCTCGCCGACACATCCCTGGAACGCCTCCTGCATGGTCTGGCCGATGCCGGAGACGCCGACTGGCGGACTGCCCCGGTGCAAGGCATCGGCGATCGCCGGGTCGAACTCGGCGCCGAAGGCGATCAGCCCGGGAGCTTCGGGCGCGGCCAGCTCGAAAATTCGAATAAATTGCGACGCGGCCTTGAGCAGGCGGGCCCGATGGCCGGCCTCGTGGTCCGGTCCGGCACCGGCGGACGGCCGATATCCGAGTTCCGTGAGCAGAAGATGGGCATCGTGAATTGCGCCGGCCTCGGGCGCTTCACCGAGCAGTAACGCAGCAGCGGTGGAAAACAGGTTTTTCATCGTCTCCGTTCACGGTGTTCTCACGTCCCCCGGGCGATTCTCAGGCCGTAGCACTTCTCGTTCGCGCCGGAGGAATCAATGCCTGCGAAAGCCTTTGTCATCGCCATGGCGGCCGATATTGCCCGGTCGGACTATGCCAAGCCAACCCTGGTGAAGAGCCGCAGCCATGAATGGCTGATCGCCTGCCGCTGGGGGCCGGAGGGAGAATATCTGTCGCTTGCAACCGCCGGTCCCATTCTGGGCCCGCCCGGTCTGTTTGCACCGGAAGGGATGAGCCCCATTCACAGTATGATTGCGGTGCTGGTCTCGGAGTCCGAGAGAACGGCGACCAGCACGTTTCTCCTGGTGCGGCAATTGCCGGGGCAGATCGAGCTCGCCGGCACCTTCTTTCCGGCCGACGGCTATGTGCTGCTGCAGCAGCAGGACGACATCCGGCTGGTCTGCGAGACGCGCTACTCGCACAGCTGCGGCTGGCTGGACGGCAGGGAAATCCGCAAGGACATCCCGGATCCCGCGCCCGGCTCGGCCGAGGCGATGGCCTGGCATATCGAGGCGTTCAGGCACAACTGGATCGGCGAATTCTTTCCCGCGAGCGAGCCGATGAGGCGGGAGCCGCTTCGCGTCAGCGCGTAGGTGGTGCGCGTGAAGCGCGGAGAAGAGAGGCGCGCCGCCCGAGGAGGCAGACGCGCCTTTGCGACTTTCGTGGCTCGCCGAAGACGAGACGGGCGCTAGTCGACCAGTTTCAACTTGGGCCTGGCGGGCGGCGTGGGCATTCCGCGCTGCAGGACGCATCTCGCGTCGGATTCGACCACCGCATTCACCGGCCTCGGATCGGCCGAGGAAAGGAATTCGTGCAGCGCCAGCCGACTGTGTTCGGGCAGCGCAAACACGGCACGCATCGTCTCGAAGAAATCGGGCTCCTGCGCGATGTAGAGCATTTCGCGCAGTTCGGCCCCGGTGAACTGGCCCAACGCGGAAAACAGCCATCCGGTCTCGTCGACCGGATCGCTGGCGGGCGGACGCTTCAGGTAATACACGACTGATTCGGCACTCATGGATCCCCCAAGTGAAGGGAATGGCCCTGAACCACCCTTCGTATCCGGAATTCTGCGGGGGCCTGCGTGATCGCACCGTGATTGGTGCGTTACCTATAGCTATCAAGGGGTTAATAGCGGCCGCGAGCGCGCGTTATCGATCCAGAACTCGGCCCCAAAAGGTCTATTTGTGGAGGCGAAGCGCGGGAATTCACGCTCCCTGCTTTTGGGCAGAGCCCCTGCGGCAAAGCGGCGCATTCACGCAAGCACATGTTATGCAAATCAGAAGGCGCGCGGGCCTTCCTTACTTGACGGGCACCGGATGCTCCCTCGCCAACTCGTCGAGCGATTGTTTCGCCTGGCGATCCGTCAGCGGAAAGCGGACGATCACGTCCTGCCGGCCGAGCTGGCCCCACAGTCCTTCCGACGACCACTTTTGCGGCTCGGGGCCGCGCGGTCCGTCGATCCAGACGAGGTACCACTCCGTCATGAGAGGCGTCCCGGCACTTTGGAAATTTTCGATCGCTGTGCCCTGCCGGCGAACATCACGGACAGGAAAACTTGGTTGCGGGGACAGGATTTGAACCTGTGACCTTCAGGTTATGAGCCTGACGAGCTACCGGGCTGCTCCACCCCGCGTCACCTTAGTTTCGGCTTCTCCGGCGGGCCGGAAGCGAAACCGCACCGAGCGCCAAGGCGCCGATCGGTCCGTTCCAGTGCTTCCTGAGAAGGCGACCCGGGCCAAAGCCAACGGGTGCCGGGCGTATGTATCAACGCCTGCCCCGTTTGGAAAGGCCCAAAGCTGCGCTTTTGAGGATTTTGTGACGGCCAAAACCGCTGTTTTCCTTGGAAAATTCGACCTGGGGAACCGCCCTTGCCAGAAGGAGCGCAAAAGCGGAGGTTTCGGCAAAAGCATCCGTCATTTCGAGGCGCGAACCCGGAATGGCCATGAGGGGGACACGCGTGAGTGACACTTTTGATTTCGTGATCGTGGGCGCCGGCTCCGGCGGCAGCACGCTGGCGGGACGGCTGTCCGAGGACCAAAGCACCTCGGTCGCGCTGCTCGATGCCGGCGGCAAGAACGACAACTGGGTCGTCACCACGCCGTTTGCGCTGGTGTTGATGGTGACCAAGCCGATCAACAACTGGGCGTTCAATACCGTGCCGCAGAAGGGGCTGAACGGCCGCATCGGCTACCAGCCGCGCGGCAAGGGGCTCGGCGGCTCCAGCGCCATCAACGCCATGGTCTATATCCGCGGCCACCGCGCCGACTACGACCAGTGGGCTTCGCTCGGCAATCCCGGCTGGTCGTTTTCCGACGTGCTGCCCTACTTCAAGCGCGCCGAGGACAATGCCGATTTCGACGGCGAGTACCACGGCAAGGGCGGACCGCTCTCCGTCAACAGACTGCGCACCGACAATCCGGTGCAGCAGACCTTCCTGCAGGCGGCGCGGGAAGCGCAGTTTCGCCTGCGCGATGATTTCAATGGCGACGAGCATGAAGGGCTCGGCGTCTACCAGGTGACACAGAAGAACGGCGAGCGTTGCAGCGCGGCGCGCGCCTATCTGCATCCGCATATGGGAACGCGGCCGAACCTGCGCGTCGAAACGCTTGCGCATGCCACCCGCATCCTGTTCGAGGGCAAGCGCGCGGTCGGCGTCGAATACATGCAGGGCAAGGAGAAGAAGGTGCTGCGCGCGCGCCGCGAGGTGATCGTGGCTTCCGGCGCGTTCCAGTCGCCGCAACTGCTGATGCTGTCGGGCGTGGGCGATGCGGCGGCGCTCGGCAAGCACGGCATCGAAAGCGTGCATCATCTGCCGGGCGTCGGCCAGAATCTGCAGGACCATATCGACTTCGTGTTCGGGTACCTCTCTGACAATCCCAACTTCAACGGCCTCTCGCTGAAGCAGGTGCCGCGGCTGCTGCGCGCCATCGGCCAATACCGCCGCGAGCGCCGTGGCCCGATGACCTCGAATTTCGCCGAATGCGGCGGCTTCCTGAAGACGCGGCCGGATCTCGACATTCCCGACATCCAGCTGCATTTCGGCATGGCGCTGGCCGACGATCACGGCCGCAAGCGGCATAAAGGCGCCGGCTTCACCTGCCACGTCTGCCTGCTGCGGCCGAAGAGCCGCGGCGAAGTCACGCTCGGCAGCGCCGATCCGATGGCCGCGCCGCTGATCGATCCGAACTTCTTTGGTGAAGCCGCCGATCTCGAAACCATGGTCGCCGGCTTCAAGACGACGCGGCGCCTCTTGGAGACGCCGTCGCTGCGCGCCTTGCAGAAAAAGGACATGTACACCGAGAACGTGAAGACCGACGACGACATCCGCAGCATCCTGCGCAAGCGCGCCGACACCGTCTATCACCCGGTCGGCACCTGCAAGATGGGCAGCGATGCGATGGCCGTGGTGGATGCGAAGCTGAAGGTACACGGCACGGAAGGCCTGCGCGTGGTCGACGCCTCGATCATGCCGACGCTGGTCGGCGGCAACACCAACGCGCCGACCATCATGATCGGCGAAAAGGCGGCGGATATGATAAGAGCGGAGATACGGTAGTTCTCCCTCGCCCCGCACTCTTGTCCGCCGAAGCCCGCCTTCGGGCGAAGGCGGATGCGGGGAGAGGGTCGGGGTGAGGGGCTGCCTCCGCATTCACGGTGAGAATTGGACTCGCGGAGAGTCCCCCTCACCCGCCGCGCTTCGCGCGTCGACCTCTCCCCGCAAGCGGGGCGAGGTGAAGCAGCTCACTTGCCCATCGGATTGTAACCGCTGCCGCCCATCGGCTGATAGCCGCCGCCGTTCTTGGTGATGGTGGTGGTGTAGGTCCGCGTCGAGCCGGAGCTCGAGGTCTGCACCGTGGTCGCGGTGGCCGTCGGGCCGGTCGTGGTCACCGTCTTGGTGTTGCCGTTGACGACTGTGGTGTAGGTCTGCGCCTGCGCGGCCGTGGCCGCCAGCAGAAATCCGAAGCAAACGAAAAATCTCATGGGATGATGCCCTTGCCATTGGTGGACGCACGCTGAAGTAGCAGGGACGATTTGAGGAACATTTGCCGGATTGCATCAAATGCAAGCTATCGCGAGCCGGATTCCCTAACAAAGCTGCGGCATGGAAATGCGCGGGGTTCTCATGAACAGTTTCGACATCGCCGTCAGTCTCGGCCTGATCATTGCCGTCGTCACCGGCTTCAGGACCGGCCTCTTGCGCAGCGCGCTCACGATATTCGCCTATCTGCTGGCGATGCCGATCGCCTTGTGGGCGATGTCGGTGATCTCCCCGCGCCTCGAGGCTGCGCCCGCCTCGCCGCTGCCGCAGGGCGGGGTGCTGTTCTTCGGCGTCTTCCTGATCGCAGGGATGGCGCTGGGCAAGATCGCGCGCATGACGCTCGATGATGCCATCGGAAACGAGGCCGGGATCGCCGATCGCCTCGGCGGAGCTACGCTGGGCGCGATCCGTGTCGGCCTGGTCGCGACCAGCTTTGTCCTGATTTTCGACCAGCTGCTGCCGGCCAACCGCCAGCCGGCGTTCCTCAAGGGCTCGCAGCTGCGGCCGCTGTTCTCGGCGGCGGGCGAGAAGGGCTTTCGCTCGCTGCCGCCGGATGTCGCCGCCACCATCGACCGCCTGAAGAAAGAGCGGCATATCTAGGGCGCGCGGCCCGTCAGGGCATGGCCCGCTTTCCCCTCATGCATTTCTGCGTGGCGCACCCTTATCAGGGCGCGCGAGGTTGGCTAGAGTGCCGCCCGTCCAAGTCAAAAACATCGAGAAATTACGGGAGCGAAACAGTGGATCTTGGGATCAAAGGCCGCCGTGCCATCATTTGCGCCTCCAGCAAGGGCCTGGGGCGCGCCTGCGCCATGGCGCTGGCTGGTGAAGGCGTGCACGTCACGCTGACGGCGCGGGGCGCCGAGGCGCTGAAGGCAACCGCCGACGAAATCCGGAAAGCAAGCCCCGGCGTCACCGTCACCGAGATCGTCGGCGACATCACGACCCCGGCCGGGCGCGCCGACGTGCTGAAGGCCTGCCCCGAGCCCGACATCCTGATCAACAATGCCGGCGGCCCGCCGCCCGGCGATTTCCGCAACTGGACCCGCGACGACTGGATCAAGGCGATCGACGCCAACATGCTGACCCCGATCGAGCTGATCAAGTCGACCGTCGACGGCATGATGGCGCGCAAGTTCGGCCGCATCGTCAACATCACCTCCGCCGCGGTGAAGGCGCCGATCGAAATTCTCGGCCTCTCCAACGGCGCGCGCGCCGGCCTCACCGGCTTCATCGCGGGGCTGTCGCGGAAGACCGTGATCAACAACGTCACCATCAACGGCCTGCTGCCTGGCCCCTTCCTCACCGACCGCCTGCGCAACACCGCCAAGGCGGAGGCTGCAAAACGCGGCATCACGGTGGAGGAGCAGATGGCGGAGCGCACCAAGCAAAATCCCGCCGGCCGCTTCGGCGACCCGGAGGAATTTGGTCTGGCCTGCGCATTCCTGTGCGCCGACAAGGCCGGCTTCATCACCGGGCAGAACATCCTGCTCGACGGCGGCGCTTTCCCCGGCACACTCTAAGAGAACGGCAGGTGAGAGCGGTCTGGTACGAACGCACGGGTCCGGCAGCGGAAGTTCTCACCTATGGAGAGATGCCGACGCCGGTTGCTGCCGCGGGCGAAGTGCGGATCAAGCTGGAAGCCTCCGGCATCAATCCGGCCGATGTCGGCCGCCGCGGCGGCTCCTATCGGGCGATGGAATATCCCCGCGTGATCCCGAACAGCGACGGCGCCGGGATCATCGACCAGGTCGGCGACGGCGTGACGCGGCTGAAGACCGGCCAGCGCGTCTGGCTGTTCAACGGCCAGCGCAATGGCCGCGCCTTCGGCACGGCATGCGAATACATCGCGTTGGCAGAACACCTGGTGACGCCTCTGCCGAATAGCCTTTCCTTTGCGCAAGGCGCGACGCTCGGCATTCCCGGCATGACGGCATGGACTTGTCTGTTTGCTGACGGGCCGATCGCGGGCAAGACGGTGCTGGTCACCGGCGGCGCCGGCGCGGTCGGGCACTATGCCGTGCAACTGGCCAAATGGGGCGGCGCGCAGGTGATCGCGACTGTCAGCTCGGCGGCAAAGGCCGAGCAGGCGCGGCTTGGCGGCGCCGATCTCGTGATCAACTACAAGAACGACGACGTGGTGGCGAAGGCGATGTCCGCTACCAGCGGGCGCGGCGTCGATCGCGTCGTCGACGTCGATTTCGGCGGCAACATCGAGACCACGCTGAAGCTGATGGGCATGAATTCGACCATCGCGGTCTACGCCACCAACGGCAACCGCGCGCCCGTCGTGCCGATGCGCGAGCTGATGGAGAAATGCATCTCGCTGCGTTCGCTGGTGCTGTTCGCGCTGCCGCCGCCGTTGCTCGCGGCGGGACAGGCCGACATCACGAAGTGGTTAGCTGCGGGCACGCGCATTCACAATATCGCCGGGCAGTATGCGCTGTCGGACACGGCGAAGGCGCATCTTGCCGTCGAGAAGGGCGACAAGCTGGGCACCGTGATCGTCGATTGCGCGCGATAAAGAAGAAGCAAGGGAAACGCGGGATGCAGTGGAAGATTGGCAAGGTCAAGATAACGAAAGTCGTCGAGCTGGAAACCGTCGGCAGCACGCGCTTCATCCTGCCGCTCGCCACCAACGAGGAAATCCAGAAGCTGCCCTGGCTGATCCCGCATTTCGCCAATGAAGAGGGCCGGCTGAAAATGTCGATCCATTCGCTGCTGGTGGAGACGCCGAACCGCCGCATCATCGTCGACACCGGGCTCGGCAACGACAAGAAGGGCCGCAATGTGCCGACCTGGAACGACCGCAAGGATCCGTTCCTGGAAAAGCTGACGGCGGCGGGCTTTCCGCCCGACAGCATCGACACCGTGCTGTGCACGCATCTGCATGTCGATCACGTCGGCTGGAACACCAGCCTGGTCGGGGGCAAATGGGTGCCGACCTTTGCCAGGGCGCGCTACGTGTTCGGCAAGACCGAGTTCGAGCACTGGCGCGACCACAGCGAGGAGCCGGCGCATGTCGCCGTCTTCGCCGACTCCGTGAAGCCGATTGCCGATGCAGGGAAGGCCGACCTCGTCGCCAGCGACGCCAAACTCACAGACGAGATCACCCTGATCCCGACACCAGGGCACAGCCCCGGCCATATGAGCATCCACATCGCCTCCGACGGCGAGGAAGGCCTGCTGACCGGCGACGTCGCCCATCACCCCTGCCAGATGGCGCATCTCGGCTGGTCCTCGACCGCCGACAGCGACGGCAAGAAGTCGGCCGAGACCCGGCGGGAGTTGTTTTCGCGCTTCGCCGACAAGCCGGTGCTGGTGATCGGCGGTCATTTCAACGCCGGCCATATCAAGCGCGAGGGCGATGCCTTCAAGTTCATCGCGCTCTAACCCCTCATGGTGAGGAGGCGCGAAAGCGCCGTCTCGAACCATGAGAGCCCGCGGTCCATCCTTCGAGACGGCCGCTTTCGCGGCCTCCTCAGGATGAGGGAGTGCTGCGTTGCGGCAGCGGCGGGGCTGGGGAGTTGCAATCCCGCCCGCGCTGTTCCAATAAGCCTGCAAGTAACCAAGACCCTCAAGGGAGTGCTGAAAAATGAAGCTTGTTCGTTACGGCGAAAAGGGTGCGGAAAAGCCCGGCCTGATCGATAAATCCGGCCAGTTGCGCGACCTCTCGGCCCACGTGAAGGACCTCGACGGGGCCGCCTATGCGCCGGACTCGCTGAAGAAACTGGCCGCCATCGACCCGGCTTCGCTGCCCGCCGTTTCCGGCAAGCCGCGCTTCGGCGCGCCCGTCACCGGCATCTCCAAGTTCGTCGCCATCGGCCTCAACTATGTCGACCACGCCAAGGAAACCGGCTCGCCGATCCCGACCGAGCCGATCTTCTTCATCAAGGCCAACACCGCGCTGTCAGGCCCGAACGATGCGGTCGAAAAACCGCGCGGCTCGACCAAGCTCGACTGGGAAGTCGAAATCGCCGCCATCATCGGCACCCGCGCGAAGTACGTGTCGGAAGCCGATGCACTCAATCACGTTGCCGGCTATTGCTGCTGCAACGACGTCTCCGAGCGCAACTTCCAGATCGAGCGGCTCGGCCAGTGGACCAAGGGCAAGTCGCACGACACTTTCGGCCCGCTCGGCCCGTGGCTCGTGACCAAGGATGAAATCCCCGACGTGCAGAAACTGTCGATGTGGCTCGACGTCAACGGCAAGCGCCGCCAGACCGGCTCGACCTCGACCATGATCTTCAACATGGCCAAGTGCATCTCCTATGTCTCGCAGTTCCTGACGCTGCTGCCCGGCGACATCGTCACCACGGGCACGCCGCCCGGCGTCGGCACCGGCATGAAGCCACCGCAGTTCCTCAATGTCGGCGACGTCGTGACCCTCGGCATCGAAGGCCTCGGCGAGCAGCGTCAGGAGATCGTTGCGGCGTAAGCCGCGCCCCCGCTCTTAGTACGTCGTCATGCCCGGGCAAAAGCGCGAAGCGCGTCTTCGCGCTAGATGTCCCGGCCATCCACGTCTTGGAGCCCGCGCAAGAAAGACGTGGATGCCCGGGTCAAGCCCGGGCATGACGAGAAAACAGAACAGCAGGGAAGCACCCACATGAAACTCACCTTCTCCCCCGCCTCGCCCTATGCCCGCAAGGTGCGCATCGCCGCGATCGAGCTCGGGCTGATCGACAAGATCGAGTTCGTTGCCGGAAACCGTCGCGCCCGGCACGGCCAACGAAAAATATCAGGCCATCACGCCGCTGAAGAAACTGCCGGTGCTGATCACCAATGACGGCGACGTCATCCTCGATTCCTATGTCATCGTCGAATATCTCAACGAGATCTCCGGCGGCTCGCTGATCCCCGGCTATGGCCGCAAGCGCTGGCAGGTCAAGACCGATCACTCGCTGATCAACGGCATGCTCGAGTCCATGCTGCTGTGCCGCTACGAGGGCATGGTGCGGCCGGAGGCGCTGCGCTGGAAGGCGTGGTCGGACGATCACTGGAATCGGGCCTGGAGCGGCATGAAGCGCTTCGAAGGCCGTGACGACGTTTTGTCCGGCCCGCTCGACATCGTGCAGATCGGGCTGGTCTGCGTGCTCGGCTATGCCGATTTCCGCTTCGCCGATTGCGGCTGGCGCAAGGCTTATCCGAAGCTCGACAAGTTCCATCAGAAAATGCTGGAGCGGCCGTCGGTGAAGATCTCGGTGCCGCCGGCGGCGTAAGGGGGAATTCGCATGAGCCTCACGTTCAAAGCCGGCGACCTCACCATCCAGCGCATCATCGAGCAGGAAGCGAATTTCGTGCCTGCGCTGGAAATGCTGCCGACGCTGACGCCGGACGTGCTGGCGGAGAACCGCGCCTGGATGCAGGCGGCCAAAGCGCTCGACGCCAACGATGTGCTGCTGCTCTGCTTCCAGTCCTATGTGGTGAAGACGCCGCACCATACGATCCTGATCGATAGCTGCATCGGCAATGACAAGCCGCGGCCGGGCCGGCCGAAGTGGAACATGAAGACCGACGACACGTATATGCGCGGGCGCTGGCCGCGGCGGGCATCTCGGTGGGCGACATCGACTATGTCATGTGCACGCATCTGCATGTCGATCATGTCGGCTGGAACACGCGACTGGAGAACGGCACGGTGGGTGCCGACCTTCCCCAAGGCGAAATACGTGTTTGGGAAGACCGAGTTCGACTACTGGGCCGGCGTGCATGCCAAGACGCCGGTGCCGGTGATCGACGACAGCGTCATGCCGATCGTCGAGGCCAAGCGGTGTGAGATCGTCGGCGACGAAGCCGCGATCGGCGATCACGTCCGCATCCTGCCGACGCCGGGCCATACGCCCGGCCATTCGCCTTCAGGCTGGGACGCGGCAAGGATGACGCCGTGTTTTCAGGCGACCTCATGCATTCGCCGATCCAGACGCGCTATCCGGAAATGTCGGTGAAGTTCGACGTCGACCAGGCGGAGGCTGGCAAGACGCGCCGCAGCTTCCTGGAGCGCTATTGCGACACCGATACGCTGTGCTGCACGGCGCATTTCCCCTCGCCCTCGGTCGGCAGGATCAAGCGCAGGGGCAACGGGTTTACCTGCGAGGCGGTGTGAGCGTGGCAGCAGCAGCGCAAGAGTTCGAGACGCTTTCGATCGAGAGCGTCGATGAGCATGTAGCGATCGTCACGGCTGAACCGGCCGGACGCCTCCAACGCGCTCAACACCCAGATGGGCCGCGACCTCGTGCGCTGTTTCGAGGACGTCGCGCTCGATCCGAAAAACCTGCGCTGCATCGTCCTGACCGGCACCGGCGACAAGGCGTTCTGCGCCGGCGGCGACCTGAAAGAGCGCCGCGGCATGACCGACGAAGCCTGGACGCGGCAGCACGTCATCTTCGAGCGGATGGTGCGGGCGCTGATCGACTGCCCGGTGCCGATCATCGGCGCCGTCAACGGCGCGGCCTATGGCGGCGGCTGCGAGATCGCCGGCTGCTTGCGATTTCCTCTATGCCGCCGAGAGCGCGCGCTTTGCGCTGACCGAGGTGACGCTCGGCATCATGCCCGGCGGCGGCGGCACGCAAACCCTGCCGCGCGCCGTCGGCGAACGCCGCGCCAAGGAGCTGATCCTCACGGGCAAGCCATTCACGGCGGCGCAGGCCCGCGACTGGGGTCTCGTCAACGAGGTGTTTCCCTTGTCCGACCTGCTGAAGGAAGCGCTGGCGACCGCGTCGCGCATCGCCAAAAATGCGCCGATCTCGACCCGCCAGGCCAAGCTCGCGATCCATCGCGGCCTGCAATTGTCGCTGCGCGACGGGCTTGCGCTGGAGATCGAGGCCTACAATCGCATGGTCCCGACCGAGGACCGCCGCGAAGGCGTGCTGGCCTTCAACGAGAAGCGCCCGCCGAATTTCAAGGGGCGCTGAAGTCGGCCTTCCGGCATCGCCTTGGCGCGAACTCACAATTCATTGGCATGGAATAACAAGTCGGCGGCGGCGACCTCCGGTAGCGAATTACGGTCGTGCCTTTACCGGGCACCCTCCAAAGCCGCCGCATCCATCATGAAACCCGATGATATTCTGGTCCTGGCCGCCGGCTTCTGGCTGGTCGTGGCGGCTTCCCTGCTGGTTGCAGCCATCGTCATCTGGTTCATCTGAAGACGGTCACGCTCGTGAAGAGGGCAAGCGCCCTCACTCGAACAAATTCGGCGTGTGGTTCACCACGGCGCCTTCGATCGCCAGCATCTTCAGTTTCGTCACCACGCCGCCATTGGCGGAGAAGCCGCCGGGCTTGTTGCCGGCCGCGAGCACGCGGTGGCAGGGCACCACGATCGGGCACGGGTTGCGGCCGAGCGCCTGGCCGACGTCGCGCGACAGTTCGACGCCGCCGAGTCGCTTGGCGATGTCGCCATAGGTCAGGGTCTGGCCCGGCGGGATCTTTCGCGCGATGTCGTAGACGCCGCGGTTGAACTCCGGCACGCCGTCGAGATCGAGCGCGACGTCGAGCAAGTCGTTCGGCTTGCCCGCGAGCAGCTCGGTGATCTCGTCGATCGCGCGCTTCACCTCGGCCGGCGGCTCGCCTTCGGGGATGTCGCCGTTGCGCTGATGGATGCGGTTGCGGGTCTTCTCCTCGCTGCCCATCGGCAGCTGCACGCCGGTGATGCCGCGCTCGCCCCAGATCACGCCGCAGGCGCCGATCGGGGTGTCGAAGATCGCAAATTTCTGGCCGGTCATGGCTTGCTCCTGTCCAAGCTCGCTGCCCGAGCTAAATCGTTGGACCAAATCTAGGCTTGGAAATAGTTGCTATCCACCCGAATCCCGAGGGAAATCCGGGGGATCAACAAGCCGTGTCGGCAGCGAAACTCAGCCTTGCACCGGCGTTTCGGCAATGGGCACAGGCGTAGTTCCATGGAATTATGGCTATCCCTCCTTCGGCCTCTCAAGCGAGCCCCCATGCAGACCCTGCGCGTCAACGGATACGACATGGCCTATA
The DNA here is from genome assembly GCA_963726865.1 of uncultured Alphaproteobacteria bacterium. Lineage (GTDB taxonomy): Bacteria > Pseudomonadota > Alphaproteobacteria > Rhizobiales > Xanthobacteraceae > Bradyrhizobium. The sequence goes on from CAVSEE010000033.1 coordinate 450,846, forward strand.
TCGAGGTCGGCCAGGCCGAGCCCGGCGCGCCGCCGCTGGTCTGCGTGCACGGCTCGCTGTGCGATTTCCGTATCTGGTCGGCGGTGCTGGGGCCGTTGACGCAACGGCATCGCGTGATCGCGGTCAGCCTGCGGCATTTCTTCCCCGATCATTGGGACGGCGTCGGCGATACCTATTCGATCGCGCAGCATGTCGACGACGTCATCGCCTTCATCGAACAGGTCGAGCCGCGGCCGGTCGACCTGATGGGGCATTCGCGCGGCGGCCACATCTGCTTCCGCGTGGCGCAGCGGCGGCCGGACCTGTTGCGCAGGCTGATCCTGGCCGAGCCGGGCGGCGAGCTCGATGGCACGCTCGATCCCGAATTTCAGGCCCGGCCCCTCGCCGCTGGCGGCGCGGATCACGGCGTCCGCCGCCGTCATCGCCAAGGGCGACATCGACGGCGGCCTCGAAATCTTCATCGATGCGCTGGAAGGCCCCGGCGCCTGGAAGCGGCTGCCGGCCGCGCCAAAGCAATTGCTGCGCGACAACGCCACCACGCTGATCGGCCAGACCCGCGACCAGCGCCCGCCCTTCTCGAAGGCCGATGCCGAGGCGATCAGGACGCCGACGCTGTTCATCGGCGGCGCCCGGACCAAGGGCACGTTGCCGCTGGTGCTGCACTCGCTCGCCGCCAATGTGAAGGACTCGTCGACCCGGATGATCGAGCGCGCGACCCATCCGATGTTCGAGCAGCAGCCGCAGAAATATTGCGAGCTTGTGCTCGATTTTCTGGGGGCGTGAACGATGCAGCGCCTTCACGTCAACGGCTATGACATGGCCTATGTCGAGGTCGGGCAAGGCCGGCCCGATGCCCCGCCGCTGGTGCTGGTGCACGGCACGCTCGGCGATTTCCGCACCTGGAATGCGGTGACTGGGACCGCTGTCGAAAAAGCATCGCGTGATCGCGGTCAGCCTGCGGCGTTTCTTTCCCGAACATTGGGACGGCGTGGGCGCCGACTACAAGATGGCGCAGCATGTCGCCGACGTGATCGCCTTCATCGAGCAGCTTCAGCCGCGGCCGGTGGATTTGCTGGGCCATTCCCGCGGCGGTCATATCGGATTTCGCGTCGCCGAGCAGCGGCCGGATCTGCTGCGCAAGCTGGTGCTGGCCGAGCCCGGCGGCGACCTCGATGCTTCGCTGCGCGAGCCCGGTGCGCCGCCGCCCCCGCCGATGCCGCTGTCGCTGGTGATGCCCGCCGTGTTGCAGAACATCCGAAGCGGCAAGATCGACGACGCGCTGAAGGCATTCGTCGACGGGATCGACGGCGACGGCGCCTGGACGCGGCTGACGGCCGTTGCCAAGCAGCAGTTGCGCGACAACGTCTTCACGTTGCTCGGCCAGGTCGGCGAAAATCGAAAGCCGTTCACCAAGGCGCAAGCGCAATCGATCCGCACGCCGACGCTGTTCATCGGCGGCGGCAACACCACGGGAAATCTCGCGCTGGTGCACCGCGTGCTGGCGCAGCACGTTGCCGGCTCGCAGACCGTGATGATCGACGGCGCGAAACACTGGATGTTCGAGGAGGCGCCGGAGAGTTTTGCAGAGGCGGTGACGACGTTTCTGGCGGGCTCTTAGAGACTACTCGATCAACCGCTCCGCACGGAGCAGGATCGATGGCGCGACGTCGATCCCCAGCGACTTTGCCGTCCGCAGATTGACGACGAGCTCGAATTTTGTCGGCTGCTCGACCGGGAGATTGCCGGGGCTTTCGCCTTCAATATCCTCACGGCATAGGCGGCAAGGCGGACATAGGTGGCGCGCTGGTTGGCGCCGTAGCTCAGAAGCCCGCCGGCATCGCAATATTCGCCCCAGCCGAACATCGAGGGCAGCCGATTGTCGACCGCTGCCTGCGCCACCTTCTTCCGGTGCACCATCGTCACGCCGTCCGGAAACACCAACATGGCATCGGCGGATGTTCTGGCGAGATCGGCCATCGCCTTGTCGATTTCCTGCGGTCCCGAAAAGGGAACGTAGACCGGTTCGATGCCGAGCGCCCGTGCGCCCTGCTGCGTCACCTGCCATTCCGATCGTTCGCCCGGATGGACCGTGTTAGAGAGCACGGCAAGGCGGCGCAGGTTCGGAAAAATCTCCTTCAGCAGATCGACCCGCTTTGCCGCCACATCGCGCGACATGAAGGTGTTGCCTGTAAAATTGCTTTCGGGCCGCGCCAGGCTGTTGACGATGCCGAGTTCGATGGGATCGCCGCTGACCGCGAACAGGACGGGAATCGCGTCACCTTGCGCATCGCCAGAATGGCCGGGCCGCTCGACACGGCAAGATCAATCTTCTGGGACTCGATCTCCGAGACGACCGCCGCGAGCGCCGCGGGGTTGCCCGGCGAATAGCGCAGCTCGATGTTGTAGTCCCGCCCTTCGAGAAGATTGAAGGCGCGAAGACCCTCGCGAAATCCATCGACGAACGGATCGGGCTGCGATTCCGTCGACACCCAGAAGATGCGATAGACCCTGTTCTGCTGCGCCCGCGTCAACGACGGCAGGCACACGGAAGCGGTCGTCGCAGCAATGAATTGCCGTCGGTCCATGGCTTCCTCCCAGGGCCGAAGCTAGCACGATGTATCCTCAACTCGCCCGGCGCCTGTGCGCGCGGGAGAGCGAAGGCGACGTGCCATTTTGCCGCGGAATTCGCGCCTCCGGCGAGAAAGCGGTTCCCGGCGCTGATGAGAGGGTGGCGAGAAAATCTCAAACTCTTGCAACGGAAGCCACTTGCCGAGTGTTAAGCTGCTCGCAACGATAAATTCAGGAGGACGCGTCATGAGGAAATCCTGCATCAGCTTGCCTGTCTGCCTCCTCGGGCTCGCTCTGGCGTCGCCCTGCCTTCGCCGCGCCGCCCGACGAAAAGCTGCGCGCCATGGCCGATGCCGCAAAGCCCGAGCTGATCGAGACCTTGCGCCAGATGGTGGCGATCGAATCCGGCAGCGCCGACGTCGAGGGCCTCGCCAAAATGGCCGATTTCACCGAAGCGCGGCTGAAGGCGCTGGGCGCCAAGACCGAGCGGCGCAAGGCCACGCGCGGCGCCGGCGCCGACATCGTGATCGGAACGTTCGAGGGCACCGGCCACGCGAAGGCTGATGCTGATGGGCCATATGGACACCGTCTATGAGCGCGGCATCCTTGCCTCGCAGCCCTGGCGCGTCGACGGCGAGCGCATCTACGGGCCCGGCATTGCCGACGACAAGGGCGGCATCGCCGTCGTGCTGCACGCGCTGAAGATCCTGAAGGAGGTGGACTGGCGCAACTTCGCAAGACTCACCGTGCTGTTCAATCCCGACGAGGAAGTCGGCTCGATCGGCTCGGGCGAGCTGATTTCCGAGCTCGCCGACCAGCATGATTTCGTGCTGTCCTGCGAGCCGACGGTGGCCGCGCCTGCCGCCAGGAACGACGCGCTGCTGCTCGGCGCCAGCGGCACCGCCAGGGGCGTGATGGAAGTGAAGGGCCGCGCCTCGCATGCCGGCGCCGCGCCCGACCTCGGCCGCAACGCGCTGATCGAGCTTGCGCACCAGTTGCTGCAGACCCGCGACATCGCCAAATTCGATTCCGGGCACGCAGCTCAACTGGACCACCGCGCAGGCCGGCAAGGTGCGCAACCAGATTCCGGAGGGCGCGATCGCCGGCGCCGACATCCGCGTCACGGTTCCGGACGGCCTGCAAGAAGCTGCAGGCCGCGCTCGACGAAAAGGTGAAGGACAGACTGATCCCCGACACCGAGACCACTGTCACCATCGAGGTCGGCCGGCCGCCCTTTGTCGCGACCGACCGCGGCCGCCTGCTCGCGAAGGAAGGCCAGATGATCTATGCCGAGATCGGCCGCACGCTCGATATCGTCGAGATGACCGGCGGCGCCACCGACGCCGGCTTCGCCAACCGCAGCGGCAAGGCCGTGGTGGTCGAAAGCTTTGGGCTCGCCGGCTACGGCTATCACGCCCGCGACGAATACATCGACGCCGGCTCGATCGCGCCGCGGCTCTATCTGATGACGCGGATGCTGAAGGAGCTGGGCAAGCGGAAGGACTAGGGGCTGCTGCGGCCCGTTGCAGGTCGGAAAGCCGTCAGCCCCCCGGGCTGCCTTGACGGCTCATTCGAGGCAGTATAGTTTCCGAATACGGAATTCCGTATTCCAAATGGACCCCCGGCCATGATCCCGCTCGACCCGCTCCCGAACCTGATCGACCAGGTCTATGCGCGGATTCTGGAGGCGATCATCGATCGCTCGCTGCCGCCGGGCCAGCGCATCCGCCAGAACGAGCTCGCCGACCGGCTCGGCGTCTCGCGCCAGCCGGTCTCGCACGCGCTGCATCTGTTGCACCGGCAGGGCCTGGTCGCCGAGAGCGGCCGCCGCGGCTTTGAGGTGATCGGGCTCGATCCCGCGCGCATCCGCCAGCTCTACGAGGTCCGTGGCGCGATCGACGCGCTGGCCGCGAAGCTCGCCGCCGGGCGTGCCAAGGGCGATGCTGCCGGCCGCGCGCGGCTCGAGGCGGCGCTGAACGCCGGCCGCGCCATCACCGGCAAGACGCCGCTGGCCGAACTGATCGCGCGCGACGTCGACTTCCACCGCGCGATCTATTCGCTGTCGGGCAATCCCGCGATCGAGGAGATGATCGCGCCACACTGGCCGCATATGCGCCGCTCGATGGCGACCGTGCTCGGCGAGCTCGATTATCGCGAAAGCGCCTGGAGCGAGCACGAAACCATCGCCGCGCATGTGCTGTCGGGCAATGCGAGGGCGGCGGAGGCTGCTGCGCTGGCGCATGCGCTCGGCGCCGGACGGATGACGGAAGAGAGACTGAGGGCGAACGACAAGGCCGCGTAGCCCTCGCGCGCCCCGGAATGACAAAAACAAGGGAGAGGAAAACATGAAACTGACGCCGCAGCAGATCGAATTCTTCCACCGCGAAGGCTGGCTGTTCCTGCCCGAACTGTTCTCGCAGGAGGAAGTCGACTTCCTCGCCCGCGAGGCCGTCAACATCTACGACGCCAACCGGCCCGAGGTGTGGCGCGAGAAGAGCGGCGCGCCGCGCACCGCCTTTGCCGCGCATCTCTACAACGACGGCTTCGGCACGCTGGGCAAGCATCCGCGCATGATCGATCCGATCGAGCAGCTGTTCGGCGAGAAGCTGTACATGCACCAGTTCAAGATCAACGCCAAGGCGGCCTTCACCGGCGACGTCTGGCAGTGGCACCAGGATTACGGCACCTGGAAGCGCGACGACGGCATGCCGGAGCCGCGCGCGATGAACATCGCGATCTTCCTCGACGAGGTGATGCCGATCAACGGCCCGCTGATGCTGGTGCCGCGCAGCCAGAATGCCGGCGACCTCAAGGCCTCGCACGATCTGGAGACCACGTCCTATCCGCTGTGGACGCTGGACGAGGAGACGGTGACGAGGCTGGTCAAGGAAGGCGGCATCGTCGCGCCGACCGGCAAGGCCGGCGGCATGCTGATGTTCCACGGCAATCTGGTGCACGGCTCGGCCGGCAACATCACGCCCTACCCGCGCAAGATCGTGTATCTGACGCTGAATGCGGTCTCCAACTACATCCGCACGCCGACCCGGCCGGAGTACATCGCGCATCGCGATTTCACGCCGATCGAGACGGTCGCCGACGACGCGCTGGTGCGGCTGGCGCGCGCGCCGCGGCAGGCGGCGGAGTAGTATATTTTCCTTGTCATTCCGGGGCTCGCGAAGCGAGAGCTACGGTGCGCAATTGCGCACCTGAGATCCATAACCACCATCGTGAGTCATGGATTCCGGGCCCGCGCCAAGTGGCGCGTCCCGGAATGACGACCTCAATTGGATATTCTCAATGAACCTCTCCCACCTCCTCAAGGCCCGCGCCGCCGCCGGCAAGCCCGTCCGCGTCGCGCTGATCGGCGCCGGCAAGTTCGGCTCGATGTTTTTGTCGCAGGTGCCGCACACGCCGGGGCTCGAGGTGCCCGTGATCGTCGACCTCGATCCGCAGCGCGCGAAAGACGCCTGCCGCACCGTCGGCTGGGACGATGCGCGGATCGCGGCGACGAAATTCGTCACCGACGGCACCAAGGCGATGTCTGGCGATATCGAGGTGGTGGTGGAGGCGACCGGCAATCCCGCCGTCGGCATCCGCCATGCGCGCGCGGCGATCGCCGCCGGCAAGCATATCGTCATGGTCAATGTCGAGGCCGACGTGCTGGCGGGGCCGCTGCTGGCGGAAGAGGCGCGCAAGGCCGGCGTGGTCTATTCGCTGGCCTATGGCGACCAGCCGGCGCTGACGGCGGAGATGGTCGACTGGGCGCGCGCCACCGGTTTTCGCGTCGTCGCCGCCGGCAAGGGCACGAAATACCTGCCGGCCTATCACGACGTGACGCCGGACGGCGTCTGGCAGCATTACGGGCTGACCGCGGGCGAAGCGCAATCGGCCGGCATGAATCCGCAGATGTTCAACTCGTTCCTCGACGGCACCAAATCCGCGATCGAAATGGCGGCGATCGCCAATGCCTGCGGGCTCGACGTGCCCACGGACGGCCTGCTGTTTCCGCCCTGCGGCGTCGACGACCTGCCGCATGTGATGCGGCCGCGCGACGCCGGGCGGCGTGCTGGAAAAATCCGGCGTGGTCGAAGTGGTGTCCTCGCTGGAGCGCGACGGCCGGCCGGTGTTTCGCGACCTGCGCTGGGGCGTCTATGTCGTGCTGGAGGCGCCGAACGACTATGCCGCCGACTGCTTCAGGCAATACGGGCTGAAGACCGATGCCAGCGGACGCTATGCGGCGATGTACAAGCCCTATCATCTGATCGGGCTGGAGCTGAACATCTCGGTGCTGTCGGCGGCGCTGCGCAAGGAGCCGACCGGCCAGCCGCACGGCTTTCGCGGCGATGTCGCCTCCGTCGCCAAGAAGGATCTGCGCGCCGGCGAGATGCTCGACGGCGAAGGCGGCTACACCGTCTGGGGCAAGCTGATGCCGGCGGCGGCGAGCCTGAAGGCCGGCGCGCTGCCGATCGGCCTGGCCCATCGCGTCAAGCTGAAGAACGACGTCGCCCATGGCGCCGTCGTGCGCTGGAGCGACGTCGAGTTCGACGCAAGCAACGACACGGTGAAGACGCGCAAGGCGATGGAAGCGGCATATTCGAAATGACGCTCTTACCTCTCCCCGCTTGCGGGAGAGGCATAGGCCGCCTTCGGCGGCCGTCTCTGAGAACGCCGAAGCGACGCTTCGGCTATGTTGCATCGAAGATGCAATCCGGGTGAGGGGGTACAGGTCTCGCAATTCGCACCGCCGGTGCCGTACCACCCCTCACCCCTGCCCTCTAAGAGCGAGCTTCGCTCGTCTCGACCCCGCGAAGAGCGGGGCGAGGGAGTTCACCGCCGACGCGGCCTCTAATTCGTACAAGACTTGGCGCGCTCGGCGCGCTGGAAGACCTGAACAAGATTCCGGTTCTCGGGCGTCAGCGGCACAGCATCGGCGTCGTCAAAGCGGCATCCGGCATTGCCGAAGGCGGCGATGGCGCGGGCGGTCTTGAAGCAATAGCCGGCTTCCTTGAAGATGCTGTTTCGGCCGAACCACAATTGCTGGCAGCTGAAATCGGTGATGTCGCGCGCGGGGGGTTCCTGGGCCGGGGCCGCGGTGGTGCCGCCCGCATCAGTGCAGCAGAGGATATAGGCCTTGGCGCCGCGGCCGCTGAAAGCCCAGCCCTCCTCGCCGGTCGGCGACACCCTGACGTACCACCAGCCGTCGGCCCGGCGCAGCAGCACCTCGAGCTTCGTCCCGTTCGCCATCGCCATGATGCGCGGGCTGTCGAGAGAGGGATAGGCTTTCAGCGCCAGGAAGGCATCGGGCGGCGCGGTATTGGCGACATAGGAATAGGCGTTACCGCCCTGAGCCAGGGTCACGTGCGAAGGCGTCGTGGCAGCAAAAACGAGAAGCAGCACGGCCAACCAGCGCAGCATGCTCATGGCAAATCCTCCGCAGAACGAATTCCAGTGCTTTTATCAGATCGCAAACAACGTTGAAACGACGCGCCCTACGGCAACAACCTGCTCGCCTTTGCCTCCGCGAACCATTTCCTGAACATCGCTTCGGTGTCCATCATCTCGGTAAAACCGGCCTGGTTGATCTTCACGGTAGAGACGATCGAGGGCGGGCCCGGCTCGGACTGGCCGTAGCGCATCTGGTAGTCGGCGTACTGGAAGGAAAGGCCGACGAACTCCTCGAGGCCCGGCGAGACCAGGCCATGCTTGCGCCTGAGCTCGTCCCACGGCGCGCTCCATTGCTTCGATTGCTGCTCGAGCGACAGCGGCACGGCCTTGCCCGGCTTCATGCCGAGCCCGTCCGCCACCGCCGGCCAGACGTTCTCCCAGGTGAAGACGTCGCCATTGGTGACGTTGAAGGCTTCGTTGCGCGCGGCGTCCGCTTCGCCGCACCAGGCGATGGCGCGGGCGAGAAGATCGACGTCGACCGCCTGGCTGACGCGCGGCGCGCCGCCGGGAAAATCGAGATCGCGGCCCTGCTCGCGCAGCATGGCGGCATAGACGCCGAGCGGCGGGATCAGGTCCATGGCGCCGCCCATCGCAAGACCAACGATCAGGACGGGACGCAGGATGCTGAAGTGCCAGGCCCTTCCCTTCTGTAGAGCCTTGCCCTTCTGCAGCTCGCGCAGAAAGTTTTCCTGCGCCCAGTAGAAATTCGGCTGCTCGTACATTTCCGAACGACCCTCGCGCGCCGGCACTTTCAGCGGGCGGACATGCGAGCCGTAGGCCTTGGTGCCCTGCAGCAGCGTGACATGCCGGAGCGCCGGCGAGGCCGGCTCCAGCGCCGCCATCAAATTGCGCAGCATGCGGTCGTTGATCGCGATCTGACTCTGAGTCGCGCCAGCCGTCGATCAGGCTGGGCGCCTCGTAGAGCGCGGCATAGACCAGATGGGTTGCACCGGCGAGCTGCGGCGCGGCCTGCGCGCATTGCGCTTCATCCATGAGGTCGATGGGCAGATGGCGGGCGCCGTAGAGCTGGCGCGGCTTGCGGCGGGACAGCGCAATGACCTCGACGCCGCTGGCGCGCTCGAAATGCCGCAGGGCGGCGTTGCCGACCAGCCCCGTCGCGCCCGCGACCACAACCTTCTTGC
>CAVSEE010000033.1:465000-667298 GCA_963726865.1 uncultured Alphaproteobacteria bacterium
GGAGGGTGGTCCCCCCGCGTTCAGACAGGATTTCACGTGTCCCGCCTTACTCGAGCATCAATGTTTGCATTACTTGTACGGGGCTATCACCCTCTAAGGCTCTGCTTTCCTGACAAATTCCAATTGTCTCACATTGATGACTGGCCTGGTCCGCGTTCGCTCGCCACTACTAACGGAGTCTCTGTTGATGTCCTTTCCTCCAGGTACTTAGATGTTTCAGTTCCCTGGGTTTGCTTAAAACCTCCTATTTTATTCGGAGATCTCATACCTTCACTTGATAACCAGAAATCCAAAACCTCGCGGTTTGGCTTCCGGACATTTCTGTACGAACACCAAGACCAAAGGTCTTGGAGTTCTGGCTATCGAAGGTGGGTTTCCCCATTCGGAAATCCGTGGATCAAAGCTTCTTCGCAGCTCCCCACGGCTTATCGCAGCGTAGCACGTCCTTCATCGCCTCTCAGCGCCAAGGCATCCACCGAACACCCTTAAGGCACTTGATTGCTCTCATTATCAATGTCCACACACTCGGCAGAATGTATGCCGCACATATGCTCGGGACCGAAATCCCGAACGCGCACCCTCGATGAATGCTCATGTTGCGGCCGGACACTGATTAGAAAGACCAGCTTGCTTCGTAAGATCGTTCCGATAGCCAGGCGGTCAAGCTTGGCTAAAAGGATCATTTACAACTCGCAGTCTGCCTCACGGCTGAAAGCGAGCGCCGAAATGATCCGGAGATAATGAAGGGCCGCGCGATTGCTCGCACGATCCAGCTCGGATCGATCTCCTCTTTACGATGTCAGAAATCACGCATGCGGCCATCCTGGTGAGGATGGACAGCATGCGAAGTGATGTTTCGCGGACGAATGATTAGTCGAGGTACGCAGCCCGCCTTCGCTTCGATCCGGCTCGCCCAGCCGTAGCTGGCGCAGCCAGCGAAGGCTGGTGGAGCCAGACGGGATCGAACCGACGACCTCATGCTTGCAAAGCACGCGCTCTCCCAGCTGAGCTATGGCCCCGTAACCAGAAGACGAATGCTCATCGCTTGATGAAAGTGGTGGGCCTGGGAAGACTTGAACTTCCGACCTCACGCTTATCAAGCGCGCGCTCTAACCAACTGAGCTACAAGCCCCTACACGAGGAGCTTCATGCCGCGCGATCGGCAAGCGCCGATACTTTGCACAGCGCAGCCCCTGGCGCGTGTTCGTCCGCGAAGAAAGAGAAACGAAGACGGCGAAATCCCGCCAATGGAGCTCAACAATCCTGAAACTGTTGGCCCCTGAATGTTTCTAAAACGGTTCGATAGCGAGCCGAAGCTCTCTGAAGAACCATCCTTAGAAAGGAGGTGATCCAGCCGCAGGTTCCCCTACGGCTACCTTGTTACGACTTCACCCCAGTCGCTGACCCTACCGTGGCCGGCTGCCTCCTTGCGGTTAGCGCACCGTCTTCAGGTAAAACCAACTCCCATGGTGTGACGGGCGGTGTGTACAAGGCCCGGGAACGTATTCACCGTGGCATGCTGATCCACGATTACTAGCGATTCCAACTTCATGGGCTCGAGTTGCAGAGCCCAATCCGAACTGAGACGGCTTTTTGAGATTTGCTAGGGGCTTGCGCCTTTGCATCCCATTGTCACCGCCATTGTAGCACGTGTGTAGCCCAGCCCGTAAGGGCCATGAGGACTTGACGTCATCCCCACCTTCCTCGCGGCTTATCACCGGCAGTCTCCTTAGAGTGCTCAACTAAATGGTAGCAACTAAGGACGGGGGTTGCGCTCGTTGCGGGACTTAACCCAACATCTCACGACACGAGCTGACGACAGCCATGCAGCACCTGTCTCCGGTCCAGCCGAACTGAAGAACTCCATCTCTGGAGTCCGCGACCGGGATGTCAAGGGCTGGTAAGGTTCTGCGCGTTGCGTCGAATTAAACCACATGCTCCACCGCTTGTGCGGGCCCCCGTCAATTCCTTTGAGTTTTAATCTTGCGACCGTACTCCCCAGGCGGAATGCTTAAAGCGTTAGCTGCGCCACTAGTGAGTAAACCCACTAACGGCTGGCATTCATCGTTTACGGCGTGGACTACCAGGGTATCTAATCCTGTTTGCTCCCCACGCTTTCGTGCCTCAGCGTCAGTACCGGGCCAGTGAGCCGCCTTCGCCACTGGTGTTCTTGCGAATATCTACGAATTTCACCTCTACACTCGCAGTTCCACTCACCTCTCCCGGACTCAAGATCTTCAGTATCAAAGGCAGTTCTGGAGTTGAGCTCCAGGATTTCACCCCTGACTTAAAAACCCGCCTACGCACCCTTTACGCCCAGTGATTCCGAGCAACGCTAGCCCCCTTCGTATTACCGCGGCTGCTGGCACGAAGTTAGCCGGGGCTTATTCTTGCGGTACCGTCATTATCTTCCCGCACAAAAGAGCTTTACAACCCTAGGGCCTTCATCACTCACGCGGCATGGCTGGATCAGGGTTGCCCCCATTGTCCAATATTCCCCACTGCTGCCTCCCGTAGGAGTTTGGGCCGTGTCTCAGTCCCAATGTGGCTGATCATCCTCTCAGACCAGCTACTGATCGTCGCCTTGGTGAGCCATTACCTCACCAACTAGCTAATCAGACGCGGGCCAATCTTTCGGCGATAAATCTTTCCCCGTAAGGGCTTATCCGGTATTAGCACAAGTTTCCCTGTGTTGTTCCGAACCAAAAGGTATGTTCCCACGCGTTACTCACCCGTCTGCCGCTGACGTATTGCTACGCCCGCTCGACTTGCATGTGTTAAGCCTGCCGCCAGCGTTCGCTCTGAGCCAGGATCAAACTCTCAAGTTGGACTTGAACTTTGAACCGGCTGATCACAACGTTTGACGAGGTCCCACCATTTTTTGTCGGCCGAAGCCAACAAGCCGCCTGCGATTCACATCGCGGGCAACGATGGTGTAACCTATGTAAAACGTGTACCGCCGAAGTCTTCGTCCGGCCCCGAACGTTGAAAACCGAAGTTTCCAAGTATTCGAGACCCGCAAGGACTCCGCCGTCCACGTTTCTCTTTCTTCATCTTCACTTGTCAAACAGCCCGGGGCCCGAAAACCCCAACTCCCCGTGGCGGGGAGGTCCGCAAAACTCTCATTCGACGGCAAATGACAACCGATTGGGATCGGCTGTTTTTCACTCATCATCATGAGGAGCTTGACGGGCACGACAAACTGCCTTGGCCAAGGGGCCAATGCAGCGCCGCGCTCAGTGGGCGGTTTATAGGCCCGCCCAATCGGCGTTGTCAACGCCAATCGTCAACAAAACTTCACATCAAAAGCGAGAATCTTGGACAGCACAGAAGTCCCTATATTTCGGGGCTTTGCGCCGTACTTGAGCCACATTCCTGCGACGTTCTGACAATAAGTTAAGTATTCGTGCACCGGAATGCCAGAGGGGGCTGCCGGCGCCGATCTGACGAGGGAACGGACGGGCTTTGGTCCCCGCCTTTTCCCATTACGGCCGAGAAACATCGAGAGCTCTGCGCACCATTGACGTTCTGGATTCCGGCCGGTCTTCTGGCCTCCTGATTCCCGAATTCCATGCGGTGCGGCGCGCCATGCTCCGGAGGCGCCCCTTTCCACGGGGGCGAATGCGGGACCGGGGTAGAGCGACAAGGGTTGTCGAATGTTGATGGAATTTGGGGGGACGGCGGCTTGAGCCAACGGACGTCACGTGGGGGCGGGTACGGGCGCGAGGCTGGGATCATCGATCTCGGCCATGAGCCGCCGCTTTCCGTTGACGGCACCGAAGCCGCGGTGATCGACCGCCGCCGCGTCTCCGTACAATGGTTCAGCGGCACCATCCTGACGGGTCTGTGCGGCGCAGCTCTCATCGGCGGCGCCGTTTTCGCGTCGCTCGACGGCGAGATGACCTTCGCCAAAATCCCCGAGCGCGTCGAAGGCGCGCTGCGCGGCGGGTTCGGCGCCAACGACAAGACCGCGAGCCTGCACAAGAGCGATCGCCTGCCGCCGCCGAGCGAATCCTCGGCCGCGCGCAACGTCATCCGCGTCTCGACCGCGACCCGCGTCGGCAACCGCGACGTCATGCGGGTGCGGCCGTTCGTTCGCATCGCCGGCAATTTGTCGATGACCACCAGCGACCTCAGCGCAAAGATCCCGCCGTTCAATGCCCAGCGCATGCTGACCGATGTCGGCTCGCCGACGCAGACCGCGGCCGACGATCCCAACAATCCCGATGCGGTCGAGCCCGACGCCGAAGTCTCCTTCGTGATGAAGGACCTGGCGACCGCCCTGCCCAAGGCCAAGATTGCCGCCATCGTGCCGCTGGACGAGATCATCCTGCGGGTGCGCGACGCCTCGAACTGGCGCGGCAACACCGGCGGCGTCCGCTATGCGACGCTCGCCAACGCCGCGGCTGACGCCAGCGGTGCCGTCAAATCCGACATGAAGCTCGCCTACGCCACCGAGGGCAACGTCGCCTCCGACCCCTATGCCGGCTTCGAGACGCGCGTGGTGCCGGAAAACGTCACCCTGCTGCCGAAGACCAAGGACCAGGTCACCGGCGGCAATCCGACCGGCGAGCGCATCCACACCGTCAAGAAGGGCGACAGCATCACCTCGATCCTGCGCGACCAGGGCGCCACGCCCGAGGAAGCCAAGGCGATCGCCTATACGCTCGGCGCCAAGGGCCGCGACGGCGGCCTGAAGGAAGGCCAGAAGGTGCGCATCCTGATGGTGCCGGCCACGCAGACGCCCGGCGCGCGGCTGCAGCCCTACCGCGTGATGGTCGCCAACGACGCCGCCATCGAAGCCGTGGCCGCGCTCTCCGACCTCGGCAAATATGTCGCCGTCGACGTGCAGAGCATGAACACGGTGACGGAGACCGCAGCCGCCGACGATGATGACGATGATGATGGCAGCGGCGTGCGGCTCTACCAGAGCATCTACGAGACCGCGCTGCGCAACAAGGTTCCGGCCAACATCATCGAGGACATGATCCGGATCTACTCCTACGACGTCGACTTCCAGCGCAAGGTGCAGCCCGGCGATTCCTTCGACGTGTTCTACGCCGGCGAAGACGAGGGTGCGACGATCACCGAAAAGAGCGAAGTGCTGTACGCCGCGCTGACCGTCGGCGGCGAGACCAAGAAATACTACCGCTTCCAGACCCCCGACGACTCCGTGGTCGACTTCTATGACGATACCGGCAAGAGCGCGAAGAAATTCCTGGTCAGAAAGCCCGTCAACAACGCCATCATGCGCTCCGGCTTCGGCGGCCGCCGCCATCCGATCCTCGGCTATGTGAAGATGCACACCGGCGTCGACTGGGCCACGCCCTACGGCACGCCGATCTTTGCGTCCGGCAACGGCGTGGTCGAGAAGGTCGGCTGGGAAGGCGGCTACGGCAAGTATGTCCGCATCAAGCACAACAACGGCTACGAGACCGCCTACGGCCACATGTCCGCCTATGCCAAGGGCATGGAGCCCGGCAAGCGCGTGCGCCAGGGTCAGGTCATCGGCTTCGTCGGCTCGACCGGCATGTCGACCGGCGCCCACGTGCACTACGAAATCCTGGTCAACGGCCGCTTCGTCGACCCGATGCGCATCAAGCTGCCGCGCGGCCGCTCGCTGGAAGGCGGCGTGCTCGCCGGCTTCGAGAAGGAGCGCGACCGCCTCGACGGCATGATGAACAACCGCGGCGCCGGCGCGCGCGTCTCCGATGCCACCGGCACCGGCAACATCAAGCAAGTCACCAACCGCTAAATTCCATCAGGGCCGTCGCACGCGACCGTTTGCCAACGTCATGCGTGCGCGCCGCGCTAGGGCCGCTTGCTTGTCGTTTTTGTGGCACCGGGCGCTGCAACCTCAGGTAAGTTTCATTTGCCAAGTTTCATCGTGGCCGAATACTCTCCCGATAAAATCGGGAGGACGTCATGACGAGCAGGCTCTCACTTGGTGCGGCCGTTGCAGCAACGGCCTTGTTTGCCAACAGTCCCGGTGCATCGGCGCAGAGCTGGGAGGTGACGAAGCTGGTGCCGGGCTCGGCGTTCCACGGCGTGCATGGCCTTGGCATCGACAAGTCGGGACGGCTGTTTGCCGGCAGCGTGGCCGGCGCCACGCTCTACGAGGTCGATTACGCCAACGGCACCGCCAAGGTCGCGGTCGCTGCTCCCGAAGGCATGGCCGACGACATCGCCTTTGCGCCCGACGGCACCATGGCCTGGACCGGATTTCTCACCGGCGATCTCTATTCGCGCAAGGGCGACGGCCCGCTCAAGAAGCTCGCTTCCGGCCTGCCCGGCATCAACTCGCTCGCCTATCGCAAGGACGGCCGGCTCTACGCGACACAGGTCTTCCTCGGCGACGCGCTGTACGAGATCGACACCGAGGGCGCAAAACCGCCGCGCAAGATCATGGAGAAAATGGGCGGGCTGAATGGATTCGAGTTCGGCCCCGACGACAAGCTCTACGGCCCGCTGTGGTTCAAGGGCCAGGTGGCGAAGGTCGACGTCGACAAGGGCGAGCTCACCGTCGTTGCCGACGGGTTCAAGGTGCCGGCGGCCGTCAATTTCGATTCCAAGGGCAATCTCTTCGTGGTCGACACCGCGCTCGGCCAGCTGGTGAAGGTCGATCCGAAGACCGGGCAGAAGAAGGTGGTGGCCCAGCTCAAGGCCGCGCTCGACAACCTCGCCATCGACGACAAGGATCGCATCTTCGTCTCCAACATGGCCGACAACGGCATCCAGGAAGTCGATCCGGAGACCGGAGCGGCCAAGCAGCTCATCATCGGCAAGCTGGCTCTGCCGAGCGGTATTGCGGTGGCCACCGACGACGGCAAAGACACCGTCTATGTCGCCGACCTCTTCGCCTACCGCACCGTCGATGGCGCGAGCGGGGAAGTCACGGAAGTCGCCCGCATGCATGCCGACGGCGTGCCGCTGGAATATCCGATGAGCGCGACCGCCAAGGGCGACACCGTGCTGCTGTCGAGCTGGTTCACCGGCACGGTGCAGGTGATCGACCGCAAGAGCGGCAAGACGCGCGACATGCTGCACGACTTCAAGGCGCCGCATGACGCTGTCATGCTCGGCGACGGCAGCATCCTCGTCAACGAGCTCGGTACCCAGTCGATCGTCCGCGCCAGCGGCGAGCACGGCAAGGATCGCACGACCGTCGCCGGCGGCCTCGAGGGACCGGTCGGAATGGCCAGCGCCGGCAAGGACAGCGTGTACGTCACCGAAGCCTTCGCAGGCCGCGTGTCGAAAATCGACAGCAGCGGCGAGAAATTCATCGTCGCCACGGATCTGAAGATGCCGGAAGGCATCGCGGTCGCACCGGACGGCAGGCTCGTGGTCGCGGAGGTCGGCGCGAAACGGCTGGTCTCGATCGACCCCAAGTCGGGAACGGTGACGGAAATCGCGGGCAATCTGCCGATCGGACTGCCCGGCGCGCCCGGCGGCCTGCCGACCAACATTCCGACCGGCGTCGGCGTCGGGGAATCCGGGACGATCTATTTCTCTTCCGACATCGAGAACGCGATCTACAAGGTGACGAAGAAATAAGGTTGCGGCGGGGTTCTGGTCAGATTCCGAAGATCTGCCGCGACCGCGGTGGCGCTGTCGCTGTCCCGAAGTCGAGTCCTGTCGGCGCCCGCGCAGTCATCTGGGCGAAGTACCTAGCGCGCTCGCCTGTCACCCGCGGACACGCGCTGCGCCTTCCTCCGACAAGCTACAACACTCCGCTTTGACATCTCCTACGGGAGACGATTCTCCATGATCCCAAAAAGCAGTTCGCCCTGGAACCTCCCACCTTTGACGAAGCCTCCATCGAGCGCAAAGGTTCTCTTTGTTGCGGAGTTTCCAACATTTCCGCCGATTACGTCGACTTCGTTGGCGCGAACTTCGACGACAATGTCGCAATGGCCATCATATTCGCCGCCATTCTGATGGTCGTAGTCGATGCCGTCTTGCCGAGCCCAGCAGATGATGTCGCCCGGCTTTGGCTTGTGATCGGTGAGACGCTGGCACCAATAGGCTACGTCCGCCTTGTCGTTAAAATCGCGGATTCCCTGGCTGATGTAGACAGAGTGACGAGCAGATTCACGGAACTTGTTCGCTGCTCCGCTTCCTTTCACGCAGAATGAAATGAAAGCAGCCGACCACGGCTTGGCGGTTCGGCCGTCGGAGCTGAGGTCTCCGACCACCCGCCAGTATGTTCCGATACGTTCGAAAAACCCCGGCTCCGACTCCTTGTGACCGGGCTTGATGGTTTGCCCCGCAAGATTGAAGGTATTATTGCCGAAGAAATCCCACTCCTTGGTGGCGTTTCCGCAGAGAGTGCCGGCAAAGCCCGAGGAAGTAACCGGATCGAAATCGGGTTCTACCCGCTTGAAGAGACCGTCCGCACGATCGTATCCGAAATCCATCCTGCGCGCGATCTTGTCCAGCCCGGCTTTCACGTCGACAGGCGTGTCGAAGAGCCACGGCCGTACGGCGCTCAAGATTCCAAAATCTGCCGCTCCGATCTCCTTGCTGACGGCCGTCTGAAAAGACGCCGTCGGATCGCTCAAAATCTTGACCGCATGATCGGCCCCGACGATATGTGCGAGAAAGAGTTCCGCGGATGTAGGAAGCCGGTTCGGCAATGCCGGTTGAAGAACCTTGGCATCGGCCACCGCCGCCTTTGCCGCAACAAAGGGTTGCGACAGCGGGTTGAACCGGCCCCTCGGGTTCAGGCCCGTCGTGCCGTCCGCAATTAGGGCATTCCAGTCGGCCGTGGCAATCAGGAACGGCCCTATTCCGTCGCCCTGGTCGATCGCGACGTTCCGGATGGCTGTCTCCGTGTCCGCAACAGCGACAAGATGGTGCGCGCTGGTGCCAAAAAACCGCGCTGCATTGAGGCACATCTGTGCGAAGCCGTCGATATCGACGACCGCGTCGGATAACACGGGCTTGAATATGCCGCCTCGGGCGAACCCCCGGCGCTTTGGCTCGGGCTGAACCTCGATTTCCCACATCACCCCCACTTCGCCGAGCTTCACGCAGGGTTCAAACTCCTCGACCACGTTCGGATCATCGGCCGGCGGCGACGTCGCCGTGGCATGCAACTCGAAGGGCCCCGACGGCAGGAACAGTCCGGTTTCCAGCGCCTTTGTCTTGGCGGTCGAGGTGCCATCGACCGGCACGCCACCCCCGGCACCCGCGGCGGCCGCTCCGCCAACACCGCCGCCACTGACGACAGCGAGGCCATCGTCCGCCAGCATTTTGATCAGCGCCATCGCGCCTGGCTGATCGCTGGGCGCGGTCGCACTGAATACGTGATCGGCAATGAATTTGCCTTTGGTGTGGTGATTTGTGAAAGACCACAGATACGGTGTATTTACGCCGGTATTTTGTAGCCGGTAGCCAAATCCATTGTACTTTTCCAGTTCGAAGGCAATCCGCTCTATCGGCCAGTCCTTCACAGTGTCGAGAAAATGCTGCGGCATTGTCAGCGCATCCACGGCGCTGTCCACCCAGTCAAAGGGCGGCGAGCCGGTTGGCGGGCGTCCCGACGGCACTCTCTTCGTGCGAGCGTTCAGGGAATCGCCGTTGTGCAGGTGAAGGGACAAATTGCAATTGGCCTCCATCGAGTGGATAGCGCCAACAACCTGCCACGGTACCCCCGTGCGCTGCATGACCTTCTTGTACTGGTCCTGATTGTTCTTGATTCTTCCAACCGCCGCCTTGATTGCGTTTACGTTCTTGACGACCGTGCTGATGACCATGCTGTTTATGAGTCTGGAGTATTCATCCTTCAGAGTGGCAAAATCATTGGCCATGGCACATTCCCCGCAACCGGCTATTGGACCAAACCGTCCTTCGTAATCTGTTTCCACAGCTGCTGATCGATCGAGCTTCCCGCGGGGATACCCAGGCCGGCATAGGCCGTCCGAAGCGCCTTTATCGAAGCGCGAATGGTATCTCCCACCGGCGCGTTGCTGGCGGGATTGACCAGTTCCGGCGGCGCCGTGATTTTTTCAGCAGCGTTGGCAATGCGTTTGTTGGCGCTGTCGATCGCTCGCTTGATTCGAGCGCGGAAGCTTTGTTCACCCAAGACGCTGAGAATGCCGAATTCAAACGCATTATCGAGTTTTTCCATCGAGCATGATTGAACGACCTTCACTGCGTCCGTCAATATCACCAACTCGCCTGGGGTTTCGATCCGCCCGCTGCTCTTCGCGCCCCGCGCGGCCATGAAGTCAATCAGCGACTTGCGCGTCACAGAGCCATCGGGGCCAAAATCGCCGGTGTCGTCGACACAAAGAATTCGTTGAATGGTTCTGCTTTGGTCGAGCCCCATGGTTTTTTCAAGTGGTGTGAGCGCGCCAGGCGATTGCCTTTTGGGCGGCGGAGTGACTTCAATCGGCTTGTCGGCGCGCTGGGCTGGCTCGGCGCGCGGACCCGGAGTGCCGCCGCTCGGCGGCATTGTCGAGACCACGAGATTCTTCCTGGCCGCGGTCGGAGAGTCCCGAAGCACGAGCGTCGTAGTGGTATTGATCGACGCTTCGATCGTGATCGGCATGCACAGCCGCAAATAGTTTCGCAAAAGATAGATCGCCGTCGGCTGATCAGGAACTCGGTAAGTCTTGACCCTTTCGCGAAAATCTCCCTGACCCTTGTAGACTATCTCCTGCACCGTGGATTGATTTGCCGAGATGAGGAGGCGTGAATTCCAGTTGGCATAGGTCGCGCTGGCCAATCCGAACGCCATGGTAACAATGTCGAGCGATTTCGGACTCGATCCTGTTACAGTCATGATCGAATGAATGGCCGTATTGATTGCCGAAATCTCGGCCAGGATTGGCTCCTTGTCGCGGCGCCGCGCGTCGAGCCAGGTGAGGAATCCATCGCACCGCTGATCAATGTCGTTCATGCCGGCCAGCACGAACGTACCCCAATCGTTGCCGCAACCACCGATTTGCGCGCAAATGAAATTTTCATACGCTCTGAGAAGCTCGATCTGACTTGCCCTGTCGGCAGTGTAAAGATCAACTCCGGCGCCTTCATTGACATATCTACGGTCGAGCACCGGATCGCAGCCGCTCACCAGCAGCGCCAAACCAATAACCCACGCAACGATACCCGCACGCATCGTACGCCCCCACAAACTGCCGCAGTCAAGATTGTGGTGAGAAGCCGAGGAATTGTCCAAGGAGATTATACACCATTGACGAGAAAGCGCGATGCGTGCGTCTTTTGGATCACACTCGTTTCACGATACCGCACTGACATCGCTCTCTGGTTGTGTAGCCAAGGCCGCGGAATTGCTTGGAAAAGCATACCGAGGAGCATGCAGACACCGCTGCACGATCAGCGGCCGCCATGATCGAATTCAAAACGCATTATGCGAAGCCTAAGCCTGCTCGCGGGCACAAGCGCACCGAGGAACGATGCCGCACGTCGTCGCGCCGGAGACGACGAAAGGTCCGGCGGCAATTGAACCCGGCGTCGAGAGGTCGATGCGGATCAAACGGATGCGGCAATCCGTGCGCTGTTGCCGCTTTGCGCCCTCGCCTGTCGCTGATTCACGACATCGCTCCTGTCCTACTTGACAAGGCCGATTGTTACGTGCATATACACGATATGAACGGCTCGGCATCCGCGCGCCTCGCGCAAAACCTGCTCGACACCTGCATGTGCCACAAGACGCGCATGGCGGCGCGCGCCATCACGCGGGCGTACGACGATGCGCTGCGGCAGACCGGCCTGCGCGCGACCCAGCTTGCCGTGCTGGCCGCGGTCGGCGCGCGCGGCGCGCTGTCGATCCAGTCGCTGGCCGACGTGCTCGGCATGGACCGCACCACCCTCACCCGCAATCTGCGGCCGCTCGAGGACAAGGGCCTCGTGTTGCTGGCGCCGGAAGCGCGCCACCGCGCCCGCATGCTGGAACTGACCGCGGCAGGACGCGCGGCCCTCACCAAAGCGCTGCCGCTGTGGGAAGGCGCCCAGCGCACGGTCCGGCGGCGGCTCGGCCAGCAGCGCTGGCCTGCGGTGCAGGACGCGCTCGCCGAACTCACCGAAGAAACCCGGCCACAATCCTCCTGAGCCACACGCAGGGAACGATCGCGGCCGTTTTCGCAATCATTATGTGCATATACACGATAGGAGAAGACAATGGGAAAGTTCGATCGATACGCCTTCAGCAAGCACCCCGCCTATGACGAAGCCGCGACGCGAAAAGCCTTCGCCAGGGCCGTGCCGCTGAAAACGCTGACGATCTACTGCTACGATCCCCGCGCCGCCGGAATCCCCGATGCGGTGGCGAAGGCGCTCGGCAACGAGGTCTATCCCGGCGACATCATCGTCGACAGTTCCGGCAACCGGGTCGCGTCCACGGCCACCATCTTTCCGATTGTCGTCGCCGGCGGCCGCGCCGTCGATGCGCTGCGCTCGATCACGGTGGCCCAGCATCTGTTCGGCATCCAGAACATTGTCGTGGTGCACCACTCCCAGTGCGGCGCCACCAGCTTCACCGCCGACGGCATCATCGATGCCTTCAAGCACGAGCATCATGCCGACATCGCGCATCTCTACGAACGCGGCAGCATCTGCATCGAGGATTACGAGGCCTCGCTCAAACGCGACACCGCCTTGATACGGGCGAGCGCGGGCACGCCAAGGCACGTCCGCATCTTCGGCTTCTTCTACGACATCGACAGCGGCGAACTCACCGAGGTGGTGCGCGACGCGGCGCGCCCGGAACAGTGACGAGTTCGTCCGATCGTCGATGTGGCGGAGCTCGCGTGTGGCTGAGGACAGCCAAAGCTCCGCCCAAGCGCCTATTGATCGATCGGCGCACGCGCGGCCTTGGCAAAACGGTGCAGCAGACCCTTCATGACAAGCCCACCAACCTCGTCGGGATCCGTTGAGACGAACAACCTCCTATTATCGGCGAAGCTCAGTCCATTGTCGGGCCACTTCGGCCCGCCAATCGCGTGCGCCTTGAGAAACGACGCGAGGTCCACGGCGGTGATCGGCAGGTCGGCCCATGGGCCGGGCCGAAGTTCCGCACTGATGGTTTGAAGGCTTCGCTCGTTCTGTAACGGCTCCGCCTGCAACCAGACCGGCACGGCGCCGGTCCGAGGATGGGATAAGCCGAGCAGCGATCCGATGTCTGCGGACGCACCGCCCAGCGCACCTGAAATATAAACCGGTCTGCCCTGAGCAAGGGTGAGCATGACCTCCTCGGGAACCCCCGGGAAACGTCCATAATAGCCTTCTGTCGCTCCCGCGATGGCAAAGCGCGCCACCGAAATGTCGGCCACCGCGAGCCGCCGCCGAAAATGCTCAAGGCCCGAACGCAGCCACCTGTCCAATCGCTTCAATTCATCTTCGGTCAGATGCTCCGCGAACGTGACATTTACCCCCAGCTGCTTCCGTCGCGTCAGAGGTATGGCCTTCTCAACTCTTGCCCGCTCTTCCCGCGTGTCGTCGAGGAAGTTCTCCAACCAGGGAGCGGGGTTCGCACGATGATGCGCGTCAGCGCTCGGTTCAGGGGGGCGTCGCTGCAACTCCAGTTGGAGGAACTTCATCAACCAGCCACCCGGGCCTTCCGCCCAGCGGCCGGCATAGGCAAGCGTCGCGCCCGCATTCCACAGCCTTCGCGCGATGCTGCACCAGAACGTTTCCACAATCTCGGCAGGACCATAGCCGCTCAGAGCGATCGCCCCGCCGATCGATCTGGGATCAAGGGGACCACGGTCGATGTGCAACTCCAACAGATGATCCTTCGGCAGGTCTTGCCACCGCAGGCGCCGTTTCCGCCTGTTGACATGGCTCAATTCGACAACGGCCGCGATCGATCTCGCACCATGGCGATACCGACCGACCTGCAGCAGCGCCTCCAGGATCGCTCGATCCGGACGACAACTGCCTGCGCCGTTGCGACGGACGCGACTGGAGAATTCGGAGTGAAGGAGAATGGCCCGTCGGAGCAATCGGGGTTCCTCGTTCGGGCCGCGAACATCGAGAAAGCCCCGGAGCCGACTTACGAAATCGGGACCTTTTGCACGCTGGAACTGGGGAAGCCGATCGAAGTCGGAGAACTCCTTCTGCATTGCGGCAGTGCCGCCGGCGAAAATATAGACGGCCCGCTTCAACTCAATCACGTTGCCGTCGGAAACAAATTCGCCGTCCTGCATTGGAGCCAGGAACCAGGAGAGCCAGCCGAACGGCGCACCATCCTTCTGAGCGTCGAATTCGTCGAAGAAAATGACCGGCACTGAACCGTCGGTGGGCTTGCGGGCATGATCGAGCAGGCTGGCAAGCTCCGCAAGTCAGCGATTTGCGTCAGGTTGACTTCGGTGCGGGTTAGCTTGGCCCTTGATGCCTTTTCAACCTGCTTCAGGATTTGTTTCACGGCAAAGGATTTTCCGCTCCCCGGCGGACCAAATACCGCGAGACAAAGCGGCCGCGGTGGTTGCGGCTGCGCGACGTACCGCTCGATCATGTCACGCAACGCGGTCAGTTGTTCGTGCTCGGCTTCCGAGAAGAGAAACAGTTCGCCGAAACGAGGCACCCCGCGGATGCTAACGCGGCGGCTGGCGGCCGGCGACCCATATTCGCAGTGGACGATCTTGAGGGCACGGGTCAACTCAGAAGACCGGCGCGACCTGCGCCGTGCGCGACGGGGCATGCGATATTCCCCACATTCGAAAACTGACAAAGTATGATCGCACCATCTTACTTGAAGTTGCTTTCTATACAACAACAACTGACGGCAGACAGACACGCATCGCAAAAAAAGAAGGCCCTCCCGAGACGCCGGGAGGGTCCTGTGGCAACCTTGTCGGTTTGGCTATGGTCGTCAGTTCAGCTTGCGCTTCGGCACCGGCGACTCGAACTGCGCGATCTCGGCGGTCTGGGCCGGCTTGCCGTTGAAGGTCAGCACATTGCCCTTGGTCGAGATCTTGACCGTGTCGCCGTCGGAAACCTCGCCGGCCAAGATCATCTCGGCGAGCGGATCCTGCACGCTGCGCTGGATCACCCGCTTCAGCGGACGAGCGCCATAGGCGGGATCCCAGCCCTTGTCGGCGAGCCAGTCGCGCGCGGCGGCATCGAGCGTCAGCACGATCTTGCGATCCTCGAGCAGCTTGGTCAGCCGCGCGAACTGGATCTCGACGATCCGGCCCATCTCGCTCTTCTGCAGGCGGTGGAACAGGATGATCTCGTCGACGCGGTTGAGGAACTCGGGGCGGAAGTGCGCCCGTACCATTCCCATCACCTGATCACGCACCGCCGAGGTATCCTCGCCCTCGGGCTGGTTCACCAGGAACTCCGAACCGAGGTTCGAGGTCATGATGATCAGGGTGTTGCGGAAATCGACCGTGCGGCCCTGACCGTCGGTCAGGCGGCCGTCGTCGAGCACCTGCAGCAGCACGTTGAAGACATCCGGATGCGCCTTCTCGATCTCGTCGAACAGCACGACCTGGTAGGGCCGGCGCCGCACCGCTTCGGTGAGCGCGCCGCCCTCGTCATAGCCGACATAGCCCGGAGGGGCGCCGATCAAACGGGAGACCGAGTGCTTCTCCATGTATTCGGACATGTCGAGGCGGACCATCGCGGTCTCGTCGTTGAAGAGATATTCCGCCAGGGCTTTGGTCAGCTCGGTCTTGCCGACGCCGGTCGGCCCCAGGAACATGAACGAGCCCATCGGCCGGTGCGGATCCTGCAGCCCGGCGCGCGAGCGGCGCACGGCGGTCGCCACGGCACGCACGGCTTCGGCCTGGCCGACGACGCGCTTGCTTAAGCTTTCCTCCATCTTGAGGAGCTTGTCTTTTTCGCCTTCGAGCATCTTGTCGACGGGCACGCCGGTCCAGCGCGAAACCACCTGCGCGATGTGGTTGGCGGTGACCGCCTCCTCCATCATGTCGCCGGCGTTTTCGTTTTCCTCGATCGACGCGAGCTTCTTCTCCAGCTCCGGAATCCTGCCATAGGCAAGTTCGCCCGCGCGCTGGAATTCGCCGCGGCGCTGCGCGTTGGCGAGTTCAATGCGCAGGCCATCGAGCTCGCTCTTGAGCTTCGCCGCATCCGAGAGCTTGTTCTTCTCCTTGCTCCAGCGCGCGGTCAGGGCCGCCGACTTCTCCTCGAGATCGGCGAGTTCCTTTTCCAGCGTCTGCAGCCGGCTCTTCGAGCCCGGATCGCTTTCCTTTTTCAGCGCCTCCTGCTCGATCTTCAGCCGGATGATGTCGCGGTCGAGCAGATCGAGCTCTTCCGGCTTGGAATCGACCTGCATCTTCAGCCGCGCCGCCGCCTCGTCCATCAGGTCGATGGCCTTGTCCGGCAGGAAGCGGTCGGTGATGTAGCGGTTCGACAGCGTCGTCGCCGCCACCAGCGCAGAGTCGGTGATGCGCACGCCGTGATGCTGCTCGTATTTGTCCTTCAGCCCGCGCAGAATCGAGATGGTGTCCTCGACCGTGGGCTCGCTGACATAGATCGGCTGGAAGCGCCGGGCGAGCGCGGCATCCTTTTCGACATGCTTCCGGTATTCGTCGAGCGTGGTGGCGCCGATACAGTGCAGCTCGCCGCGTGCCAGCGCGGGCTTCAACAGGTTGGACGCATCCATCGCGCCGTCGGCCTTGCCGGCGCCGATCAGGGTGTGCATCTCGTCGATGAACAGGATGATGCCGCCGTCGGAGGAAGTGACTTCCTGCAGCACGGCCTTGAGCCGCTCCTCGAACTCGCCGCGGTACTTCGCGCCGGCAATCAGGGCGCCCATGTCGAGCGAGAGCAGCTTCTTGTCCTTCAGGCTCTCCGGCACGTCGCCGTTGAGGATGCGCAGCGCAAGCCCTTCGACGATGGCGGTCTTGCCGACGCCGGGCTCGCCGATCAGCACGGGGTTGTTCTTGGTGCGGCGGGAAAGCACCTGGATGGTGCGGCGAATTTCCTCGTCGCGCCCGATCACCGGATCGAGCTTGCCGTCGCGCGCGGCCTGGGTGAGGTCGCGGGAATATTTCTTCAGCGCGTCATAGGCGTTCTCGGCCGTGGCAGAGTCCGCAGTGCGGCCCTTGCGTAGCGACTCGATCGCCGCATTGAGGTTCTGCGCGGTGACGCCGCCCTTGTTCAAAATCTTGCCGGCGTCGCTGTTCTTGTCGAGTGCCAAGCCCAGCAGCAGCCGCTCGACGGTCACGAAGCTGTCGCCGGCCTTTTCGGCCGCCTTCTCGGCGGCATCGAAGGCGCGCGCCAGTTCCGGTGCGAGATAGACCTGGCCTGCGCCGCTGCCCGAAACCTTCGGCAGCTTGTTCAGCGCTTCCTCGGTGGCCTTCAGAATGGCGCGGGAGTTGCCGCCGGCGCGATCGATCAAACCGCTCGCCAGCCCCTCATTGTCGTCCAGCAGCACTTTCAGCACATGTAGCGTCGAGACCTGCTGATGGCCCTCGCGCACGGCAAGCGAGTGCGCCGACTGCACGAAGCCGCGCGAACGTTCGGTGTATTTTTCATTTTGCATCGTTGTATTCCCTCGGCATGCCTCAACCGCCCCTAAGGCACGATTGCGGCATCTTCATTGGGTATCCGCAGGTCCGCGTTGACATTCCTCAACCGGCTGCGGTCGTCGCCTATGGAGCAGGCTTGGCGCAAATGTGGGCACTGGGTTCCGAAAACGGAAGAGCCAGCGCCGGCAATTTCCGAATTAACCTTGCCCTTCCGTCATCGCCGCACGACGGCGACGACATAGCGGCAGGGCGCTTTGCCCTCATTGCGGAAGACCACGTCCGACGGCGCATCGAACTCGACGCGGTCGCCCGCGGCAAGTTCGTGCCGCCTCTCGCCTTCCACAATGACGAGGCGGTTTTCCAGCACCCAGACCACCTGATGGATCAGGTGATAGGCGCTGGCGGGAAAACCGACTTCCTGCCGCGGCGGCAGTTCGACCTCGACCAGTTCCAGCGGATTGGACTGGCTGAGGAAAACCTGCCGCCGCAGATAGGACGTCTTGGGATCGCGCCAGATCGGCTGGTCCCTTGCGCGCAGCAGCCGCGAGCCCTCCGTGGCACGCTCGAACAGCGCCGCCATGGTCAGCCCATAGGCGGTCGCGATCCGCGACAGCGTGGCGGCCGTCGGGCTCGCCTCGGCCCGCTCGATCTTGCTCAGCATCGCCTTGGAGACGCCGGCCCGTTCGGCGAGGCCGCCCAGCGACCAGCCGCGGGCTTCGCGTTCGCCGCGAATCCGCCGGGCCAGGGCTGGCCCTGCCTCATCCGTTATAGTTGACATATCGTCTTATATAATGGACGCTCTCTGTACTGTGCAAGGGGTTGTTTTGGGAGTTTTCGATGACGATCCGGCCGGCCACGGAGCAGGACATCCCTGCGATCACGGCGATCTACAACGAGGTCGTGGCCAACTCGAACGCGGTGTGGACCGAGAAGCCGGACAGTGAAGCCGACCGGCTGGCCTGGATGACCGCGCGTCGCGCGCTGGGCTATCCTGTCCTTGTCGCCACCGATGGAACGACTGTGGCCGGCTACGGCACCTTCGGCGATTTCCGCGCCTGGCCCGGCTATCGCCACACGGTCGAGCACAGCGTCTACATCCATGCCGGTCATCGCGGGCGCGGCCTTGGCCGCATCATCGTCGGCGAGCTGGTTGCCGCGGCCGGCGCGCTCGGCAAGCACATCCTGATCGCCGGCATCGACGGCGGCAATCATGCTTCGATCCGGCTGCATGCGCAGATGGGTTTTGCCGAGGTCGCGCGCATGCCCGAGGTCGGGCGCAAGTTCGGCCGCTGGCTCGACCTCGTCTTCATGCAGCGGATTCTGGACAGACCGGGTGCGGAACGGCCAGACTAGGCCCATGACACAACAGCTGCCATCGCACCTCCATCAAGTGACGCCCGGCGCCGCACTGCTCGGCCGCGAATTCCTCGGCTTCGACGCCGACGGCACGACGGCATCGATCCGCTTTCAGGCGCGCGCCGAGTTCGCCAACCGTCACGGTGGCGTGCTCGGCGGTTTCCTGGCGGCGATGCTGGACTCGGCAACCGGCCTCACGCTGCTCGCCGGCCTGCCACCCGAGCTCACGGCGGTGACGACGCATCTCGACACCGAATTCGTCAAGCCGGCGCCGACCGGCACGCTGCTGGCCAAGGCGCGCGTCACCTCGCGCGAGGAGCGCGACGCCGTGGTCACCGCGGAAATCCTCGATAACGAGGGTAATCTGTGCGCCCGCGCCGTGGCAAAACTGCGCATCGTGCGCCGGCGGTGAGGCGACGGTTTCCGTATCGCCGCGATCGCGATAAAGCAGGGCGATGCAAATGACGCACACGCCCTCCTCCGGCCGGATCGATTCGATCTACCGCTATCCCGTCAAGGGCCTGAGCCCCGAGCCGCTGCCACGCGCGGAACTCAAGCCAGGTCAGACGCTGCTCGCCGACCGCCGCTACGCCATCGAGAACGGTCCCTCCAGCTTCGACCCGGCCGCGCCGGCGTGGCTGTCCAAGGCCTACTTCCTGATGCTGATGCGCGACGAATGGCTGGCAGGCCTGCGCACCCATTTCGATGATGCGACCAATGTCCTGACCATCCGCCACAACGGCAAAGTCGCCGTCCAGGGCGGTCTGGAGACCGCGGAAGGCCGCGCAGCGATCGAAAAATTCTTCGCGACCTCCTTTGCCGGCGAGATCAAGGGCCCGCCAAAGCTGCTGTCGAGCCCCGGCCACAGCTTTTCCGACGTCGCCCGCAAGGTCGTGTCGATCATTAACCTCTCGAGCGTCCGCGCCATCGAGAACATGGTGGGCGCGCCGGTGCATCCGCTGCGCTTCCGCGCCAACCTCTATGTCGAGGGCTGGCCGGCGTGGTCGGAGTTCGACCTGCTCGACCGCACGATCGCGATCGGCGAGACCAGGCTGAAGGTGGTGAAGCGCATCGTCCGCTGCGCCGCCATCAATGTCGATCCCGATACCGCCGAGCGCGATCTCGCCATCCCGCAGGCGCTGCAGCGCAGGCTCGGCCATGCCGATTGCGGCATCTATGCCGAGGTGATCACCGGCGGCACCATCGCCGCCGGTGACACGATTGCGGTCGATCAGCCGGCGCTGATCTAGTTCGGCATCACATAGGCGTAGATGCGGCCGCGCGAGATCGGCGCTTCCCGAACGCGGTTGCCGCATTTCCTGGCGATGGAACCGCTCACTTGCCGCGGCGGGCTTTAACTGCAATTTTATGCGCCGGCTCAGAAGAGGAACCCGAAATGCCCTATGCCGTCGCCAAGGATAATGTCCGCCTCTATTTCGAAGAGGCCGGGAGCGGAACGCCGATCATCTTCCTGCACGAGTTTGCGGCCGACCACACCAATTGGGAGCCGCAGATGCGCTACTTCTCGCGCGGCCATCGCTGCATCGCCTATTCCGCGCGCGGCTATACGCCCTCGGACGTGCCGCCGTCGGCCGACGTCTACACCTACAAGCATTTCTATACCGACGCGCTCGCCGTGCTCGATCACCTCAAGATAGCGACAAGCACATTTCGTCGGGCTCTCGATGGGCTCCTACTCCTCGCTGCAGGTCGGCCTCAACGCGCCCGAGCGCGCGCTGTCGATGACGCTCGCCGCCGTCGGCTCCGGCTCACCGATCGAAAAGCTCGACGCCTTCCGCGCGCAGTGCCGCGCCAATGCCGAGCAGTATGAATCGATCGGCTCGGTGGAAGTCGCCAAAGTGACGCGCGAGGCGCCGAGCCGGATTCCCTTCCTGCTGAAGGACCCGCGGGGTCACGCCGACTTCTACGCCGCGCTGGCGCGCCATGACGCCAAGGGCTCGGCCAACACCATGCGCAGCTTTCAGGGCGGCCGGCCCTCGATCTACACCATGACGGATGCGATCCGGAAAGTGCCGACACCGGCGCTGATCCTGTGCGGCGATGAGGACGACAATTGCGTCGAGCCCAGCCTGTTCCTGAAGAAGCATCTGCCGGCCGCGGGCCTCGCCTTCTTCCCGAAGGCGGGCCACGTGCTCAATCTGGAGGAGCCGGCGCTGTTCAACGAGATGGTCGAGCGTTTCGTCGCGCTGGTGGAAGCCGGCCGCTGGCCGGTGCGCGATCCAAGGTCGCTGGTGCACACGCCGGTCTAGCGCGTTATTTCGCTTCCGCCGGCAGATCGCCCATTTGTCCGATCTTGGGTTCGGTGCCTTGCATCAGGCGCCTGATGTTGGCCTTGTGCCTGATGATGACGTAGACGGCGCCACACAGGCAAAAAACGATGAAAGGAATTGCAGTCGGATCGAACAGGTACGTGACGATCGCCGAGCAGCTCACGGCAACGATCGACGCGAGCGACACGTATCTGGAAAACCAGACGATCGCGAGGAAGATGGCGAAGGCGCAGAGCGCGGCCGGCATGTTCATCGCCATCAGCGTGCCGAATCCTGTCGCTGCGCTTTTGCCGCCTTGCCAATTGAGGAAGATGGATTTGCTGTGACCGACGAGTCGCCAGGATCGCTGCTGCGACCGGGAGCCACGGACCGAGTGGAGAGTTTGCAATCTCGGGCACCCAGCCATGCCTGAGCGCGAGGATGGCGACCAGAACAGGCAAATATCCCTTGGCGACGTCCACGACAAATACGAAGGCGGCCGCACCCTTGCCTGCAATTCGCAACACGTTGGTGGTGCCCGTGCTGCCGCTGCCGATCTTGGTGAGATCGACCTGCTTCAACGCTTTTACGACCCAGTAGCCGGTCGGGATCGCGCCGCAAAAGTATGCAAGCAGCAGAATGAGAATGGTGTTCATTTCGCTTTGCTCTTCGCTCGCGCCAGCGACTTGATCGGCAGTGCGAGGCGTCACTTTCCCCGGCTCAGCAGAAACACGCCCTGCTCGCCGAACATGTTCCACACCCACCAGGGCAGGTTCAACGGCACCGGCCGGCCGTAGAGATCGAGCGCCACCGCGCGCTCCATCTTGACGTTGATGGCGTCGCACAGCTCGACGAAATCCTTGATGGTGCAGAAATGGATGTTGGCGGTGTCGTACCAGGTCGCCGGCAAATTCTCCGTGCGCGGCATGTGGCCGCCGACCAGCAGCTGCAGCCGCATCTTCCAGAAGCCGAAATTGGGGAAGGACACGATGGCGCGGCGGCCGATGCGCAACAGATTCTCCAGCACGACCTTCGGCTGGCGCGTCGCCTGCAGCGTCTGCGACAGGATCACATAGTCGAAGGCATCGTCGGGATAGCTGACGAGATCGGTGTCGGCGTCGCCCTGCACCACCGCAAGGCCCTTGGCGACGCAGCCGTTGACGCCCTCGCGCGACAGCTCGATGCCGCGGCCGTCGATGCCGCGGCTCTCCAGGAGTTGCAACAGCTCGCCGTCGCCGCAGCCGACGTCGAGCACGCGCGAGCCGGGCTCCACCATGCTCGGCGACCAGCAGATGATCGGTGCGGTACTTGCCGGTGCGGTCCGGCGCGATGCCCGGCAGCGGCAGGGTCTGTTCCCCTAGCGCCATCTCAGCCACCCGTCTTCAGTCCGCGCGCGCGTTCGGCCAATTCCAGGAAGGCGCGGGAGATGTCGAAGAATTCGGGCACGTCGAGCAGGAAGGCATCGTGGCCGCGAT
The DNA here is from genome assembly GCA_963726865.1 of uncultured Alphaproteobacteria bacterium. Classification (GTDB taxonomy): domain Bacteria; phylum Pseudomonadota; class Alphaproteobacteria; order Rhizobiales; family Xanthobacteraceae; genus Bradyrhizobium. The sequence continues at coordinate 487,567 of CAVSEE010000033.1, forward strand.
CGGTCTCGATCTCGGCGAACGATACCCGCGCGCTCGAGGCGTTCAGCGCATGCACCAGCGCGCGCGATTCCGAGGTCGGGAATAGCCAGTCGCTGGTGAACGACACCACGCAGAACCGCGTCTTGATGCCGATGAACGCCTTGGCCAGCACGCCACCATGGTCGCCGGCGATGTCGAAGTAATCCATCGCGCGCGTCAGATAGAGATAGCTGTTGGCGTCGAAGCGCTCGACAAAGGACGAGCCCTGATAGCGCAGATAGCTCTCGACCTGGAAATCCGCGTCGAACGAGAACGTCGGCAGCTCGCGATCCTGCATCCGTCGCCCGAACTTGCGATGCAGCGCCGCGTCGGAGAGATAGGTGATGTGGCCGGCCATGCGCGCCACCGCGAGCCCGCGATGCGGCAGCGTGCTGTCCTCGAAGTAGCGGCCGCGACGCCAGTCGGGATCGGCCATGATCGCCTGGCGGCCGAGCTCGTGGAACGCGATGTTCTGCGCCGAGTGGCGCGTCGAGCAGGCCGTCGGCATCGCCGAGAACACCCGCTCCGGATAGGCCGCGGTCCACTGCAGCACCTGCATGCCGCCCATCGAGCCGCCGAGCACGCACAGCAGCGTGTCGATACCCAGGCGATCGAGCAGCATCGCCTGCGCACGCACCATGTCGGGAATGGTGATGATCGGGAAATCCAGCCCCCACGGCTTGCCGGTCGCTGGGTTGGTCGAGGCCGGCCCGGTCGAGCCCATGCAGCCGCCGATCACGTTGGCGCAGATGACGAAGTATTTCTCGGTGTCGATCGGCAGACCCGCGCCGACCATGATGTCCCACCAGCCCGGCTTGCCGGTCAGCGGGTGGACGTTGGCGACATGCTGATCGAGCGTCAGCGCATGGCAGATCAGGATGGCATTGGAGCGGTCGGCGTTCAGCTCGCCATAGGTCTGGTAAGCGATCTGGAACGGCGCGAGATCGACACCGCAATCGAGCTTGAGCGGCTGATCGTTGCCGAACTTCGCAATCAGCGACGAAGGGTTGTCGGCCTCATGCGCGCGATCCTCCATCTGGATCGCCGGGCTTACAATCGACTTCAACTCGGTCATCTCAGCACCGGCCTCCGCAATGCGGAGGTCCTTCGAACGGACATCAGGCCAATAAAAAACCCGGCCTGAACAGGGTTCGGCCGGGATGCGTGTCCCCGGCCTGTTTAGCGATTTATTTAACGTGGCTGCAAGCCGGCCGGCTCAAATGACCACGGAACACAGTAAAACTAGCCGCGCGCGGCCGTTTCGTCAAGGCAAGCCCATGGTTAACCCGGCCGTCGCGTGCGTTGGGAGCGTGCCCAAATTGCTTTGTTTCCTTTGCATTTCCTTTGCTTTCAGCGCCGGTCTTACCTAATCAATGCCCTTGTTCGCCGGGCTCTTTCCGGCTCTCGCAGGTTCGATATGTCAAAGCCGCCCCCTGCTCCGCCCTCGCTCGCCGAGCTGCGCAAGGAGATCGACGCCATCGACGAGCAGGTGCATCGCCTGCTGATGGCGCGCGGCGACATCATCGATCGCCTGATCCAGGTGAAGCAAACCCAGGAAGTCGGCTCCGCATTTCGCCCCGCGCGCGAAGCCAGCATGATGCGGCTGCTGGTGGAGCGCCATCGCGGCATCCTGCCGCTCGACACCATCGAGAGCATCTGGCGCGTCATCATCTCGACGTTCACCTATGTACAAGCGCCGTTCTCGGTGCATGCCGATGTATCCGTCGGCGAACCGGCGATGCGGGACTCGGCGCGTTTTCACTTCGGCTTTGTCGTGCCCTATGTCGCGCATTTCAACAGTGCGGCGGCGGTCGATGCGGTGGCCAAGTCGAAGGGCGACCTCGCGCTGGTCTCGGCGGTGTCGAGCCGCACGCCGTGGTGGAACGAGTTGGAAGCCGACGGCGCGCCAAAAATCATCGCGCGGTGGCCGTTCCTGGAGCGCGCAGATCATCCGGCCGCGCTGCCCGTCTTTGTGATCTCACGCGTCGCCGACGATGCCATGGTGACGGAAGTGGAGATGTGGAGCGTGCGCGTCTCCGGCTGGAATGCCGACACGGCACGCGCGCTGGCGCCGCTGGCCGAAATCGTCGCGGTGCCCGATACGGCATTCGACGGCGCGGCATTGCTGGTCTCGGTTGCCGGCGGCGGGTTCGAAAAGATCAAGCTTGCCCTGCTGAAAGCGGGGGCCTCCGTGCGCTCCTCGGCCCTCGTCGGCAGCCACTCAACGCGCTATACGGTGCCCCAAAATGGGGTAGCCAAGTCCTAGCCCCAGACGATTCCGGAGCCGAAAATGAACCGCCCCGTGCCGAATCCCGGCATTCTCGACATTGCGCCGTACACGCCGGGCAAGAGCCCGGTGCCGGAGGCGGGCCGCAAGGTGTTCAAGCTGTCGGCGAACGAGACGCCGTTCGGGCCGTCGCCGAAGGCGATCGCGGCCTACAAGCAGGCGGCCGATCATCTCGAGGATTATCCGGAGGGCACCTCGCGGGTGCTGCGCGAGGCGATCGGCCGCGCCTACGGACTCGATCCGAACCGCATCATCTGCGGCGCCGGCTCGGACGAGATCCTCAATCTGCTGGCGCACACCTATCTGAAGCAGGGCGACGAGGCGATCTCCACCGCGCACGGCTTTCTGGTCTATCCGATCGCGACCATGGCGAACGGCGCCAAGAACGTCGTCGCGCCCGAGACCGAGCACACCGCCAATGTCGATGCCATCCTCAAGCTGGTGACGCCGCGCACCAAGCTGGTGTGGCTCGCCAACCCGAACAATCCGACCGGCACTTACATTCCGTTCGACGAGGTCAAGCGCCTGCGCGCCGGCCTGCCCGGCCATGTGCTCCTGGTGCTGGATGCGGCCTATGCCGACTACGTCTCGCGCAACGACTACGAGCTCGGCATCGAGCTGGTTGCGACCACCGAGAACACGGTGATGACGCACACCTTCTCGAAAATCCACGGCCTTGCGGCGCTGCGCATCGGCTGGATGTTCGGACCTGCCAATATCGTCGATGCCGTCAACCGCATCCGCGGGCCCTTCAACGTCTCGACCGCGGCGATGCAGGCAGCGGTGGCGGCGATCGAGGACACCGCGCATGTCCAGATGTCGAAGGCGCATACCGAGAAGTGGCGCAACTGGCTCACCGAGGAGATTGCGCAAGCTCGGGCTCAAGGTGACGCCGAGCGTCGCCAACTTCGTGCTGATCCATTTCCCGACGACGAAGGGCAAGACCTCGGCGGAGGCGGACGCCTATCTCACCAGGCGCGGCCTCGTGCTGCGCGCGCTCAACAATTACGGCCTGCCGCATGCGCTGCGCATGACCATCGGCACCGAGGAGGCCAACCGCCTCGTCGTCGAAGGCCTGCGCGACTTCATGGCGGGCAAGTGAGCACACCGGGTTCATTCCAGCGCGTCGCGCTGATCGGCTTCGGCCTGATCGGCGGCTCGATCGCGCGCGCCGCCCGCGTGCAGGGGCTGGCGGGCGAGATCGTCACCACCGCGCGCTCGGAGAAGACGCGCGCGCGCGTCAAGGAGCTCGGCATCGTCGACCGCGTGGTCGAGAGCAATGCAGAGGCCGTGAAGGATGCCGACCTCGTCATCCTCTGCATCCCCGTCGGCGCCTGCGGCGAGGTGCGCAGCCGAGATCGGGCCGCATCTCAAGCCGGGCGCCATCGTCTCCGACGTCGGCTCGGTCAAGGGCGCCATCGTGCGCGAGATGGCGCCGTATATTCCAGCCGACGTCCACTTCGTGCCGGCGCATCCGGTGGCGGGCACCGAGCATTCCGGCCCCGACTTCGGGCTTTGCGGAGCTGTTCATCAACCGCTGGTGCATTCTCACGCCGCCCGAAGGCACGGCGGCGGACGCGACCGAAAAGCTGCGCGCGTTCTGGGCCGGGCTCGGCGCCAAGGTCGAGATCATGACGCCGGACCATCATGACCTCGTGCTCGCGATCACCAGCCATCTGCCGCATCTGATCGCCTACACCATCGTCGGCACCGCCGACGAGCTGGCGCAGGTGACGGAAGTCCGAAGTGATCAAATTCTCCGCCGGCGGTTTTCGCGATTTCACCCGCATCGCCGCCTCCGATCCCACGATGTGGCGCGACGTCTTCCTCAACAACAAGGAAGCCGTGCTGGAGATGCTCGGCACCTTCACCGAGGACCTGTCGAAACTCACCCGCGCCATCCGCCGCAACGACGGCGAGGCGCTGTTCGAACATTTCAGCCGCACCCGCGCCATCCGCCGCGGCATCGTCGAGATCGGCCAGGATTCGGCGGCGCCGGATTTCGGCCGCCCGCATGAGGCGTTGAAGAAGAGCTAAAACAGCGGCGGCACCTGTCCGACTTTCACCGGCCCGAACAGCACCGCGCCGTTGGCGAAGCGCAGCGGGAAGGAGCGCGCTTTCTTGCCCTCCAGCACGGCCTCGCTGCCGATGGAATTGAGCGTGACGGCGACGCCGACATTGGCGTTCTGCTTGACCATCTTGCCCAGCCCCGGAATGGCCTTGTCGAGCGCGCCGAGCAGATTGTTGACATCCTGCGTCTTCACGCCCGGCGCGACGCGGTCGAGGGTGGCTTGCGGAATGCCCTCCTCCAGAATTTTATCGATACCCAGCGCCGGCACGATGCGCTCGAGCCCGGTCACCGTCATCTGCAACTCGCCGTCGAGATTGCCGTTAGCGTTGAGCGCGAGCGTGCCTGCAGCCACCGCGATCATCTCGCCCTGCTGGATGCGCGACTGCACGATCTCGACCTTGCCGCCGGCGGCGGCGATCTCGCGGAAGCGATCCGGCCAGGGTTTTGGCGCAAAATCCTGCAGGCCCGTCAGCTTGGCGCGGATATCGGCATTGAAGGGCTCCGCCAGCACCGGGATGCACGCCCTGCACGCTGCCGCTGTTCATCTGCAGCACCGTCTCGATCACGGGATGATCGGTCGGCGAGCCCTCGGCGAGACGGCCGTGCAGTTCGACATGTTTGGCGCGGCCGACCGGCACCTGGATCGCATTGGCGTTGATGCGGTCGATCGCGACATCGTCGAACTCGAGCGAGCCACGCTGCGGCACCGCGGGCAGCCCCACCACGCTGGCGCGGCCCTTGCTCCAGTCGACCCGCAGCGGCGACTGCTCAGGAATGGCAACGCTGGCCGGCGACTTGAAATCCGCGATCACGCGTTTCGGATCATAGATCTGCGCGACGACCAGGATCTCGCCGAGCTTGGCGGTGAACGGCACATTCGACGCGGTTTGCGAGACCAGCGCGACGCTGGCGCCTTCGCAGGCGATTTCGAGACGGAACGGGAAACCCGCCACACTGCGGTTGGCGCAATCGAAATTGCGGCCCGATTTCGCTTCCTGCGCGCGCCAGGCGTCGGCGCGCACGCCGACCTGCGAGGCGGCATAGAACCAGAAGCCGCTCCACGCCGCGGCGGCGATCAGGAGCAATCCGGGGAGAATGAACAGCCGCCAAAGCGGGCGCCTGCGCGGCGAGGGAGGTGCATCTTGCATAGGCGGCCCTTTGGCGAACGAATTTGTCAAATGTAAGCGGGCTTTATCACGCTTAAAGGCGTGGAATTCACGTTACAGTTCTGATAGCCGTGCCCGCGATGTCGGCAATTACCCTTTCAGATCACGAATTCGGCAATAGCGACCTCTGGGTGTTCGGCTATGGCTCGCTGATGTGGCGGCCGGGCTTCGAATACATCGAAAAGGTTCCAGCCCGTCTGATTGGCGAACACCGCGCGCTCTGCGTCTATTCCTTCGATCATCGCGGCACCCCGGAAAAGCCCGGCCTGGTGCTGGGGCTCGACCGCGGCGGCGCCTGCCGCGGCATCGCCTTCCGGGTCGCGCCTGACCTGCGCGACGCCACGATCGACTACCTGCGCGCCCGCGAACAGACCACCCACGTCTATCGCGAAGTGAAACGTTCGGTCTGGCTCAACAACGGGTCGCAGCAGCGCGTCAGCGCGTTGACCTATGTGGCCGACCGCAGCCATGTGCAATATGCCGGCCGGCTGCCACTCGACGAGCAGCTTCGCATCGTTCGCCAGGGACATGGCCGCTCCGGCAACAACCGCGACTATGTGCTCGCCACGGTCAAGGCGATCGAGGCCGAAGGTTTTCGCGACGAACAACTGCACAGACTTGCGATGATGTTGCATGATTCGCATTCAACTTCGCCCCCAGCCGCTGGCGAAGCGCAGGAAGCCTGAGATCATGCGCTAGTTTGCCTGCGCCGTGGCGGGCCGGCGCAACGAACCGGTCGGTTGATCGGCGGCGTCAGGCACAATGGCGGCCAGCCGTACCCGCACTTCGGCAGCGACATATTTGGCGTATTCCGACAGTAAGAGCCGCAACGTCGTGCTGCTGGTCCACCACGGCTCCTCGCGCCATTTGTCGCCGACCACGGCAAAGGGAATCAGCGTGACGTCGGGCATGGCATGCGACAGCTCCACGATCGCCCGCGGCATGTGGTAGTTCGACGTCACCACGATCAGCGAAGTGAAGCCGCGCTCGCGTGCCCAGCGCCGGGTCTCGGCGGCATTGCTGCGGGTGTTGACGGCGGAATGGTCGAGGTCGACGCAGCAATTGAGCAGCTTGTGATTGTCCGGCAGCGTGCGCGAGATGTCGTGGACGTCGTTGGTCGGGTGCACGCCCGAGATCAGGAGCCGCTTGCCATAGCCGGCCGCGAGCAACTCCATGGCGTCGGATACCCGAGAGGAGCCGCCGGTCAGCACCACGATGCCGTCGGCATTGCGCGCCGGTCTGATTTCGGCGCCGCGCAACTGCGAGAGAAAGGCGACGAAGCCGACGCCGGCGCCGACGAATCCAAGCGCCAGCGTGCCGACGATGGCGGCGCGCAGCCATCCGCGCGGCGGCTTCGCCGCGGCATCTTGCGTTCGTTCGTCGGCCTCGCTCATCGGAAGTCAGGCATCCTCCCCGCCGGGCGCAATTTTAGAGCCTTTTGCCACGAAGTGGAGTCCGGTTTGGACACTCTTTGTCTGAGCATGGTCTTTTCGGAAACCGCTTCACGCTTTTGCGGACCATGCTCTAGTCGATGTCGTCGAGCGTCGCCAGAAGGGTGCGCCGCGAGGCCCAGGCGGTGATCGCGGCGATCGCAACCGCCTGGATCGCCAACACCAGATAGCCCGACGGCCGCAGCGAGAAGGTGCCGAGCAGCGCTGCGAACTGGTCGCCGACCGGCGTGCCCGAGAACCAGCCGGCAATCGATTCCGAGAAGCCAAAGGCGAGCATCGCGGCGCCGCCGCCGATCAGGCCGCCCTCCAGCCCAAGCCGCAGGAAATGCCGCAGGAAGTGGTTGGCGATATAGGAATCGCCCGCGCCGACGAAATGCAGCACTTCCACGATCGGCCGGTTCGACGCCATGGCGCCGCGGGTTGCGAACGACACCGAGATGATGGTGGCGATGATGACGAGCGCGAGGATGCCGAGCCCCGCGAACACGGTGGCGCCGGTCATCGAGCGCATCCGCTCGATCCAGGCACGGTGATCGTCGATGCTCGCCGAAGGCGCAATCCTGGTCACGCGCGACCGCAAGCCCGGCAGATCGAGCGCAGTGCCGGGCTGCACCCGCGCGACGATGACGCGCGGCACCGGCAGCTGGTCGAGCGAGAGGCCGGTGCCGAGCCACGGCTCGAGCAGCTTGGCCGATTCGTCCTTGCTGAAGGGCCGGACCTCGACAATGCCGGGCTGGGCCCGCATCGCGTCCACCACGGCGGCGCTATCGCGCTCGACGTCGCGCCCCGCCACGGGGCGCACTTGAATGGTGATTTCGCTGGCGACATCGGACTGCCATTCCGCGGCCGACGCGCTCACCAGCAGCACCGCGCCCGTGGTGATCGAGGCGAGGAAGGTCATGATCGCGACCACCGCGACCAGCGCGCGGCCGGAGATCGAGGCCCGCGGCACGATCGGCGACATGATGCGCGCCCTCGCCGGCACCTGCGGCCGCTCGTTGCCGAGGTCGACCAGCGGTCGTTGCTCGTCGATCCTAGTCATAGATGTGCAGCCGTCCCTGATGCAGCACCATACGCCGCGCGTCGTATTGCTCCATCAAGGTGATGTCGTGGGTGGCGATGATGACGGCAGTGCCGGACTTGTTCAATTCGATGAACAGCCGCAGCAGGCGCCGGCCCAGTGTCGGATCGACGCTGCCGGTGGGCTCGTCCGCGAGCAGCAATTGCGGCCGCGAGATCACCGCGCGCGCGATCGCGGCGCGTTGCTTCTCGCCGCCCGACAGGATCGGCGGCAGCGCGTCCATGCGCTCGCCCAGGCCAACCCATTTCAGCAGGTCGATCACTTCGCGGCGATAGGTCGATTCCTCGCGGCCCATGACGCGGAACGGCAGCGCCACGTTCTCGTAGGTGGTCATGTGGTCGAGCAGGCGAAAGTCCTGCAGCACGATGCCGATGCGCTTGCGCAAATCGGCGATCTGCTCCTTGCCGAGCAGCGAGATGTCCTGGCCGAACAGGTTGACGAGGCCACGGGTCGGCCGCAGCGACAGGAACAGAAGGCGCAGCAGCGACGTCTTGCCGGCGCCGGAGGGGCCGGTCAGGAATTGGAAGGAATGCGCCGGAATCAGGAACGACAGGTCGCGCAAAATCTCCGGCCCAAGTCCGTAGCGCAATCCGACATTTTCGAACCGGACCAACCCTCAGCTCCGTTCGATGGGCACAAAGCCCAGGGTTTTGCCCCCGCCCCGGCCACGAACCGCCAAAAAGCGTTGTGCAGCTTTTATGGTTTCCGATTCGTTAACGGTCGGCTTGTAGCATCCCGCCGCTACCATTGGAGATGGGCTCCATGCATATCGTCTGCCCCCACTGTACAACGTCTTTCGCCATCAATCCCGCTGCCCTGGGCGCAGCCGGGCGCACCGTGCGCTGTTCCCGCTGCAAGGAAGTGTGGCTGGCCCGCCCGGAGGATGCGCTCGAGACCGTGGCCCAATCGCCCGCCATGGCCGCGGCCGGCGCCGACCCGCGCGACGTCGCCGCGGAATGGGACGCCATGGGGCAAGAGGACGGCCAGACCCCGGTGGTCGAAAGCCCCTCGATCTCGGCCGACTGGCCCTCGACCGCCCAGCACGAGACCGACGCCGACTGGACCACGGCGGCCCGCCACGGCGGCCATGACGATGACGAGGACCAGCCAAAACGGTCGCGCTTGCGCGAGCTGTTGTCGCTGCCGTCCTTCCCGCCGATCCCGATGCTGCGCGGCGCCGGCCTGACCGCCACCTGCGGCGCCATGGCCGCGCTCGTGGTGGCCATGGTCGTCATGCGCAACGACGTGGTGCGGCTGTTGCCCCAGACGGCGAGTTTCTACCGGCTGGTCGGGCTCGACGTGAACCTGCGCGGGCCTCGCCTTCAAGGACATCAAGATCACCTACGAGACGGTCGATGCGAAGCCCGTGCTGGTCATCGAGGGGATGATCGTCGGCGATGCCAGGGAGCCGGTCGGGTTGCCGCGGCTGCGCTTCTCGGTGCGCGACGCGCAGGGCGCGGAGGTCTATGCCTGGAACGCGGTGCTGGAGCAGAGCGTGCTCAAGCCGGGCGACCGCGCCTGGTTCAAATCGCGCCTTGCCTCGCCGCCGCCGGAAGGGCGTACTATCGACATCCGCTTCTTCAACAAGCGCGATGTCGCCGCCGGCCAGGCCTGAGCGGGCGATCCGCGCGTAAGGGATTTCCGAGCCGATGCCGCGCGTCCTGATCGCCGACGACGAAGATTCCATGCGCCAGCTGGTGTCGCGTGCCATCGCGATGGACGGCCACGACACCGTCATCGCCGAAGACGGCGCCGAGGCGCTGGAGATCCTGACCCGCGAGCGCGGCGCGTTCGATTTGCTGCTCACCGACATCCAGATGCCCGTGATGGACGGCATTGCGCTGGCGCTAGCCGCGGCGCGCGACTTTCCGGAGCTGAAGATCCTGCTGATGACGGGCTTCGCCGACCAGCGCGAGCGGGCCTCGGGGCTGAACGCCATCGTGCATGACGTGGTGACAAAGCCGTTTTCGGTGGCGGATATCCGCACGGCCGTGGCGGACGCGCTGGCGGCAAGGAAGGGGTAGGCCTCGGTTGTCCGTGCGAGCCGCTCAGTAATCCTTCAGCAGCCGCTCGATGTAGTCGAGTTCGATCTGCGGGCGGTTGGGATCGGCGAGGCGGCGGCGGAGTTCTTCGAGGATGCGGCGGACACGCTCGACGTCGATCTCGCCGGGGATCTTCACCGTGAAGTCGTCGCCGAATTCGCGGCCACGCAACGGACGGCCGAGCGGATCGGTCTGGTTGCCGCCGCTCTGCTGGCGGCCGGCGCGATTACCCGGACCGGGGCCGTCCTGCTGACCGTCGCCGTCGCCCTGCCGCATGGCTTCCGCCAGGCTCTGCGCGCCCTTGCGCAGCGCCTCCAGCGCCTTGCCTTGCGAATCAACGGCGCCGTCGGCATTGCCCTCGCCGAGACGGCCGGTGGCGTCGCCCATCGCGTTGTCGGCCTGGTCGAGGCCGTCCTCACCGTCGCCCTGATCGCCTTGCTGCCCCTGCTGGCCCGGGTCGCCGCGCTGGCCGGGACCCATGCCGCGCTTGGCAAGCTGTTCCTGCAGCTTCTTGAGACGGTCGCGCAGCGCCTGCTGGTCCTGCTGCAGGTCGCCCATGTTCTGGTCGCCCTGCTGCTTGCCGCGCATGCGGTCGCGCCGCGAGTCCTGGCCCTGCTTGAAGGTCTTGTCGCGCAATTGCTGCTGCTTGCGGATCATGTCGCCGAGTTCGTTGAGCGCCTGCTCCATCTCGTCGTCGCCGCCCTGGCCGGGCTGCGCCATCTGCAGATTTTCCAGGATCTGCGCCAGCTGATCGAGCAGGCGCTGCGCCGCCTCCTTATTGCCTTCGCGTGCCAATTTCTCGATCTGCCTGACGAGATCGTCCAGATCGCGCTGGGTAATCATGGAGCGATCGCGATTGGCGGAGTTCCTTTCCGACCCGCGCTTGTATTCCTCGAGCTTCTGAATGGCGTCGGCCTGATTGTTCAGGCTTCGCCCGGAATCCTTCTGCTTGAGGTTGTCGGCAAAGTCCTGCATCGCCTTTTCCGCACCATCGAGCAACGCATCAAGATCGACGCCCTGTTGCTGCGCGGCGGCCGGAACGCTCCCCAGCAGGAGGGCGAGGCAGGCGATCGATATCGCCTTCAAGGCTGACATGCGCCCTAGCTGCCGCATTTCCGGTCTCGCGTAAACTGATTGGTCCCGTCATCCTTCGCCTTCGCCCGGCTGTCGGCCGCCTTGCGATAGGCCTGAAGCTGCTGGCGCAATGCGTCCTGCTGCTGCACCAGTTCTTCGATCTGCTCCGGGGAAGCCTTCTGGGTCTTCTGTCGCAGCTCGATCGCCTTGTCGAGGATGAGCTGGACCTCGGCGGGGAACGGCTGCCGGGCGCCCAGCGGATTTTGTTCGGCGCGCCGGGCGAGGTCGCGCACCTTTCCAGCCATCGCCTCGCGCAGCTTGCGCGTCAGCGCCTTGATCTCTTCCTCGCTGGCGCCGCGTTCCAGCGCCTGCTTGAGCGCGTCCTGCGCCGAACGCAGCGCGGCGTTGACGCTGCCCGCGACACCGTCGTCCTCGATGGTGACCGCGAACGCCCACATGCTTGCCACGACCTCGCGCATCGCATCATCGGTGCGGGCGCCTTCCAGCTGTTGCGCGATGCTGCGGAGGCCGAGATAGCAGCCGGCGTCCGGCGTGAACAGCTCGGGCGCGATCAGCAGCGCATCGAGCGCGGCATAGACGTCGGAATTCTTGTTGGCGTCGAGCGCAAGGATGCGCCGCTGCTCGATCAGCGCACGCGCGAGCGAATTGGTGAACAGCCGCTCCGGCAGGCGCATGTTGAACGGCTCGCTGCTGCCGGTGTTGCCGGCTTCGTCCTTGGCCGTCAGCGTCAGCGTCACGTCGGCGCCGGCATAGGGGTCTTCGGTCAGATCCTTCAGCGTCTGGCCGACGCCGTTGCGGGTGCGCGCGTTCGGCAGCACCAGCGGAAACTGCGGCGGCTCGAACAGCGGCCGCGGCGCAGCCGCGCCGGCCTCGCCGGCGCGTGCGGCGAACTGCGCGCGGGCTTCGGTGACGCCGTAATCGTCCTCGATCTTGTAGGCCATCTGCAGCGCGCCGCGCGGCTGCCGCTCCGGGTCCTTCGCCAGCGCAATGGTCGGCGGACGATCCGGCGTGGCGGTGAATTTCCATTGCGGCTGACCGGACGGCGCGCGGACATGCACGGTGCCGTCACCGGTGACGGTGAAATGCCGCTCGTTGGTGCCCTTGGGCGCCTGCTCGGTGGCGACGGCTTCGGTGACGCCGCCGCCTGCGACGACGTCGAGCGTGCCGCCGCTCGAGCGCACGATCACCGTGCTGCCCGCAGGCACGGCGAGTGGCCCGCTGGCGGGCGCAGCGCTTTCCTTGTTGGCGGAGGACAGGATGATCGGCGGCTTGCCGGTATAGACCGGCGGCGTCACCCAGGCATCGACGCGGATATTGGTGGGCGCCAGCACGCCGTTCCAGTCGAAGGCCGACGCCACGCGCAAGGTGCGCTCGTCGCCGGCGGCGACATAGGCCGCCACCGCCATGACGGCGACCAGCCCGCGCACCGCCCAGGGATCGTGGATGGCGAGCCGCGGCGACGGCAGGCCGGCGCGGATGCGGGTCAGCGACGCCAGCGTGCGGGCGCGGCTCTCCTGCCAGAGGGCCAGCGCGATGGGATCCCTGGTCGCGACGGTGTCGCTGAGCGCGGTCGCGGGGCGATGGCGGATGCCGGTGCCGCGGTCGAGCCGGCCGAGCGCCTCGGTGCGGGTCGGCCAGCGGAAGCGAATCAGCGGCCACAGCGCGGCAACCGCGGCGGCGGCGAACAGGGCAAGTCCGGCGGCGCGCGCCAGCGACGGCAGCGCCAGCCACAGGCCGGCCCAGGAAACGGTGAGGAACAATCCGGCGAGGGTGAGAAGCCGCGCCAGATGCGGCCAGGCGCGCTCCCAGGCGATCGCCCAAGTAGCCCGCTCGAGGGCCTGCGACAATTTCAGCCGAGCGACATCGTCCGGCTCGCGCGCGGTCTTGTCGGGATCGGGGTTGGCGCCGTTCAACAACATCTCCGGGTTGCCCGAACGAAAGCCTAGCATAACGGCAGCCATGAGGCACGCGTTCCCGGCCCTATCCCACCCCTATTGTCGCATAACACGAAGGCGTGACTGCCGCGGCGAGAGCCCGTAGTTTCCCCGCCCGAAACAATGTCGAACCAAGAGGGAAACGTCATGGACCAGAAGATGTGGGACAAGGGACTGGGCATTCGCAAGGCCGTGCTGGGCGAAGCCTATGTCGCCAACGCGATGAAGAACGTCGACGCCTTCAACGCGCCGTTCCAGGACCTGCTCAACGAATATTGCTGGGGCTCGGTGTGGGGCCGCGAGGAGCTGCCGCGCAAGACCCGCAGCATGCTCAACATCGCGATGATCTCGATCCTCAACCGCCCGCACGAGCTGCGCGCGCATCTGAAGGGCGCGCTGACCAACGGCGTCTCGCGCGACGAGATCCGGGAAATCTTGATGCAGGTCGCGATCTACGCCGGCATGCCCGCCGCAGTCGACAGTTTCCGCATCGCGCGCGAGGTGTTTGCGGAGATCGATAAGGGGTAAGCGCTCCGCTGTCGCCACACCGTCATTGCGAGCGAAGCGAAGCAATCCAGCTTCGCATCGCCCGCGGCAAAGAAAGCTGGACTGCTTCCGCCTTCGCTCTAAGAGCTACGGCGGACAAGTCGTCGCACTCCTCGTAGCGACGAACGGGAGGACCTGCTAAATGGAAATCGGATTCATCGGCCTCGGAAAGATGGGCTTTCCGATGGCGCGCCGGCTGATCGAGGCCGGGCACAAGCTCACGGTGTTCGACACGCAGAAGGCGGCAATCGACAGGCTTGTCGCGCTCGGCGCCAAAGCGGGCGCTTCGCCGAAAGACATCGCCGACGAGATCGAGACCGTGATGGCGAGCCTGCCCTCGCTGCAGGCCTCGCTCGAAGTCGCCACCGGCAAGGGCGGCGTGATCGAAGGCAAGAAGATCAAACGCTTCATCGATCTGTCCACCGTCGGCTCGCAGATGGCGGTGAAGATTCACGATCTGCTGGCGAAGAAGAACATCGTGCAGATCGACAGCCCCGTCAGCGGCGGCGTCGGCGGCGCCGAGAAGGGCACGCTGGCGGTGATGGTGTCGGGCCCGCGCGCCGATTTCGAGATCGTGAAGGCCGCGCTCGGCGTGATCGGAAAAGTGTTCTTCATCGGCGAGAAGCCCGGCTCGGGGCAGACCATGAAGCTCGCCAACAATTTCTTGTCGGCGACCGCGATGGTGGCGACGTCGGAAGCGGTGGTGATGGGCGTGAAATCCGGCCTCGACCCCGCCGTGATGATCGACGTCATCAATGCCGGCTCCGGCATGAACACCGCCAGCCGCGACAAGTTTCCGCGCTCGGTGCTGCCGCGCAGTTTCGACTTCGGCTTCGCGACGGGATTGATGGTGAAGGACGTGCGGCTGGCGATCGAGGAGATGCGCTCGCTCGGGCTGTCGATGGAAGTCGCCGAGGCGGTCGGCCGGCTCTGGGAAGTCATCATCCGCGACCAGGGCGCGGAGTCGGATTTCACCGAGGCGATCAAGCCGATCGAGAAGAAGGCGGGCGTGATCGTCGGTGGCGGCAGCAAGGGGCCGCACGCGGCGAAGTAATCTCCGCTGTCGTCCCGGACAAGCGAGCGCCGATCCGGGACCCATAACCACAGGGAGTGGTTTTGCGAAGGCTGGAGCCACAGCGAGTTCTAACAACGCGACCCTGTGGTTATGGGTCCCGGCGCTCGCCGGGACGACAGCTATTATGCGGCGCGAGCTGCGCTTACAACCACGGCGCCGTGCTTATCCATCGCGATCAGCGCATCGACATCGATGCGCGGGCGGACCACGGCGTATTGGTCGTCCTTGACCAGCACTTCCGGCACCAGCGGCCGCGTGTTGTAGGTGCCGGACTGCACGGCGCCGTAGGCGCCCGCGGTCATGATGGCGATGAGATCGCCGGACTTCAGCTCCGGCAGCTGGCGGTCCAGCGCGAGATAGTCGCCGGTCTCGCAGACCGGGACCGACGACGTCGGCGGTCAACGTCGCGCGCGCCCGCCGCCGGCTGGCGCACCGGCATTATGTCGTGATGCGCCTCGTACAGCGTCGGGCGGATCAGGTCGTTCATCGCGGCATCGATGACGACAAAATTCTTGCCGTCGCCGTGCTTCATGTAGATGACGCGCGCCACCAGGATGCCGGCATTGCCGACGATCATGCGGCCCGGCTCGAACATCAGCGTGCAGCCGAGATTGTGGGTGACGCGCTTGACCATGGCGCCATACAGGTCCGGCGTCGGCGGAGCCGCGCGGTCCAGGTGATAGGGAATGCCGAGCCCGCCGCCGAAATCGATATGCGAGATATCGTGCCCGTCGGCGCGCAGCACATGCACGAAGTCCGACAGGATGCGGTAGGCGGTCTCCAGCAGGCCGAGATCGGTGATCTGGCTGCCGATATGCATATCGACGCCGGTGATCTTAAGGCCCGGCAGTTTTGCGGCGCGGGCATAGACTGCGCGGGCCTGCGTGATCGGGATGCCGAACTTGTTCTCGGATTTTCCGGTGGAGATTTTCGCGTGGGTGCCGGCATCGACGTCGGGATTGACGCGCACGGAGATGCGCGCGGTCTTGCCCGCTTCCACCGCCAGACGCGACAACAACTCGAGCTCGGGCTCGGACTCGACGTTGAGGCAGAGGATGTCGGCGGCCAGCGCGGCGCGCAGTTCCTCTTCCGTCTTGCCGACGCCGGAGAACAGGATCTTGTTCGGCGGAATGCCGGCGGCCAGCGCGCGCTTCAACTCGCCGCCGGAGACGACGTCGGCGCCGGCGCCGAGCTTGGCCAGCGTGCGCAGCACCGACTGGTTGGAGTTCGCCTTCATGGCGTAGCAGACCAGCACCTTCTCGCCGGCGAAGGCCCCGGTGAACACGCGATAATGCCGCTCCAGCGTCGCGCTGGAGTAGCAATAGAACGGCGTGCCGACGCGCTCAGCGAGATCAAGCAGGCTGACCGCCTCGGCGTGCAGCACGCCGTTGCGATAATCGAAATGATTCATAGAACCAGCTTAATTGCCGAGAAGCGGGTCGAGAACAAACGGTTTTTTGCGGCCTTTGGCCGCGACCGGACCACCGTCGGTGCTGTAGCCGGGATTGGTGTTGCCGGGCGGAGCGACGCGATCGGCCTCGTCAGGCTCGGCCGTGGAGGCGGCATTCATCGCGTTCGGCGGCAGGTCGAGACCGCCCTTGCGGCCGCAGCCGCCGAGCGCGAGCGCAGTGGCGCTCAATGCGAGAATGGCCCACCCCGACGGGGTCAGGCGCCGCGTGCTCTTCACTTCGAAATCCCCAATGCGGGCCGCACCATACAAAGATTGCTCACGTCTGGCGAGACCCGGATAACCATGAAATCCCAGCGAAATTTGGGCCCAAGCCGTGCTCCAGGCCCTACTTTCGCTTTTTTTCCAGCCGCTTCGCCCAGGCCTTGGCCTGCGCCGCCACGTTCTTCGGCGCGGTGCCGCCGAACGAGGTGCGGCTTTTCACCGAGGAATCCACCGACAGCACTTTCAGGGCGTCCGCGGTGATCTTCGGCTCGACCTCCTGCATCGCCTTCAGCGGCAATTCGTGCAGGGCAACGCCCTGCTTCGAGGCAAGGCGCCACGATGCGGCCGGTGATGTGGTGGGCGTCGCGGAACGGCATTTTCAGGGTGCGCACCAGCCAGTCGGCGAGATCGGTGGCGGTGGCGTAGCCGTCGCCGGCGGCCGCTCTCATGCGTGCCTCATCCGGCACGAGATCGAGCACCATGCCGGTCATGGCGCGGATCGCCAGCGACAGCGCGGCAAACGCCTCCATCGCGCCCTGCTTGTCCTCCTGCATGTCCTTTTGATAGGTGAGCGGCAAGCCCTTCATCACGACGAGCAGCGCAACCAGCGCGCCGATCGTGCGTCCGGTCTTGGCGCGCACCAGTTCGGCTGCGTCCGGATTGCGCTTCTGCGGCATGATGGAGGAGCCGCTGGTGAACTTGTCGGACAGCCGCACCAGGCCCACCAGCGGCGAGGTCCAGAGCACGATCTCTTCGGCAAAGCGCGACATGTGCATGGCGCAGATCGCGGCGGCCGACAGCGTCTCCAGCACGAAATCGCGGTCGGACACCGCATCGAGCGAATTGGCCATCGGCCGGTCGAAGCCGAGCGTTCTTGGCCGTCGCAGCGCGATCGATCGGGAACGAGGTGCCGGCGAGTGCAGCAGCGCCGAGCGGGGATTCGTTGAGCCGCTTGCGCGCGTCGGCAAAGCGGCCGCGGTCGCGCGCGGCCATCTCGACATAGGCGAGCAGATGATGGCCGAAGGTCACGGGCTGCGCGGTCTGCAGATGGGTGAAGCCGGGCATCACGGTGCCGGCATGCTCCAGCGCGCGGCTCACCAGCGCATGCTGGAACGCGGCGAGCGCGGCATCGGTCTCGTCGATGACGTCGCGGACATAGAGGCGGAAATCGGTCGCGACCTGGTCGTTGCGCGAGCGCGCGGTGTGCAGCCGGCCCGCGGCGGGGCCGATCAGCTCGGACAGCCGGCTCTCGACATTCATGTGGATGTCTTCGAGCGCGCGCTTGAAGCTGAAATCGCCCTTGCGCATCTCGGCCAGGATCGTGTCGAGGCCCTTGGCGATGTTCTTCGCATCCGACGCGGTGATGATGCCCTGGTCGGCCAGCATCGCGGCATGCGCCTTGGAGGCGGCGATGTCCTGGGCATACATATGGCGATCGACGTCGATGGAGACGTTGATTTCCTCCATGATCGCGTCGGGGCCCTCGGAGTACCGGGCGCCCCACATCTTGTTGCTCATGACCACACTCGTCGCTTATTCGTGACTGCGCACGTCTTGCCAAAATCGGCCGGGCGCGCGAAACGCCGACCCGGCGCCGCGCGTAATAGCTATATCTGACCCTGGAAGCCAAACGAAATGCCGGAAAACCCCTCGCCCCTCCCCGTCCCCATGCGGCGGCTGCCGGTCGCCATCGGCGCGGTCGTGGCCGGCGCCCTGATCGGGGCTTTGGGCATTTACGGCCTGGGATTGAAGCGCGGCGCCGGCGGCGATGCCGCCTGCACGGCTGCGGTGGATTTGGCCAAGAAGATCGCCCCGCTCGCCCATGGCGAGGTGGCGGCGGTGACCATGGCGAGCGCGCCGCTGCGGCTGCCGGACCTGACTTTCGACGATGCCGAGGGCAAGCCGAGGAAGCTCTCGGACTGGCGCGGCAAGACCGTGCTGCTGAACCTCTGGGCCACCTGGTGCGTGCCCTGCCGGAAGGAGATGCCGGCGCTGGACGAGTTGCAGGGCAAGCTCGGCGGCAAGGACTTTGAGGTGGTGGCGGTCAATATCGACACCCGTGACCCCGAGAAGCCCAGGAATTTTCTGAAAGAAGCCAACCTGACCAAGCTGGCCTATTTCACCGACCAGAAAGCCAAGGTTTTTCAGGATCTTAAAGTGATAGGTCGGGCGCTGGGCATGCCGACCTCCGTGCTGGTGGACGCCCAAGGCTGCGAGATCGGCACCATCGCCGGCCCGGCCGAATGGGCCAGCGACGACGCGCAAAAGCTGATCAAGGCGGCGGTTAAGCCGGCCGCGGCGAGTTACTAGGCGACCTTGTCGAGGGAGCCGCCGACGCCGGGGCCGAGATTGGCCTGCGAGGGCTGGCCGAGCAGGATTTGCATGGCGGATTTCTCCGCGTCCACATTTTGCTTCATGATGGTCGCAGCAATCTGACCCTGCGTGCCCGCGGCCTGCATCGCAAGCACGCTCGAAACCATCGCCATCATTTCCATACGCGGTACCCCTACTCCTGCGGGCACCCTACGAGGCCAGGGTTAACGAATTCTGGAGACGGCAGTCCGTAGGGATACGCGTCAGCGCGTCGGCACCGGCCGGTCGCCGCGGTAGTCGTAGAAGCCGCGCTGCGTCTTGCGGCCGAGCCAGCCGGCCTCGACGTATTTCACCAGCAGCGGGCACGGGCGGTATTTGGAGTCGGCGAGGCCCTCGTGCAGCACCTGCATGATGGACAGACACGTATCGAGGCCGATGAAGTCGGCGAGCTCCAGCGGGCCCATCGGGTGATGCGCGCCGAGCTTCATGGCGGCGTCGATGGCTTCGACGTTGCCGACGCCTTCATAGAGCGTGTAGATCGCCTC
Source organism: uncultured Alphaproteobacteria bacterium (assembly GCA_963726865.1). Taxonomy (GTDB): domain Bacteria; phylum Pseudomonadota; class Alphaproteobacteria; order Rhizobiales; family Xanthobacteraceae; genus Bradyrhizobium. Next base: position 506,863 of record CAVSEE010000033.1, read on the forward strand.
GTTGATCATCGGCAGCAGCACGCGGTTGACGATGAAGGCCGGGAAATCCTCGGATACCGCGACCTTCTTGCCGAGCTTGCCGACAAAGGTTTTTGCGGCGTCGAAGGTCTCGTCATTGGTGGCGATGCCGCGGATCAGCTCGACCAGCTCCATGACCGGCACCGGGTTCATGAAGTGAATGCCGATGAAGCGCTCGGGGCGGTCGGTCGCCGCGGCAAGGCGCGTGATCGAGATCGAGGAGGTGTTCGAGGCGACAATCGCCTCGGGCTTCAGCACCGCGCAGAGGTCGTGAAAAATCTTGCGCTTGATCTCCTCCTTTTCGACCGCGGTCTCGATGACGAGATCGCAGCCGGCAAGGCTATCCATCGTATCGGCGGTGGTGATCTTGGCGAGCGCGGTCTTGCGCGCCTCTTCGGTGATCGTGCCCTTGGCGACCTGGCGCGACAAATTGCCGTTGATGGTGGCGAGCGCGGATTTGACGCGATCGGCGGAGACGTCGCTGAGCACCACGTCGAAACCGGCCAGCGCCGCGACATGGGCAATGCCGTTGCCCATCTGGCCCGAGCCGATCACGCCGACTTTCCTGACTGTCACCGTCATCTCACATCCACCGGAGTTTTCCCGGAACGGCGCTCACCCGTGGGCTGCCGTCCATCCCCTTAAATAGACACCGGCCGGATGTTCGTCATCCGGCCGGTGCAATCATCGTTACTTTCCGAGCTTGGCGAGTTCGCCGGTAAGTTCCGGAACCGCCTGGTAGAGGTCGGCGACCAGGCCGTAGTCGGCGACCTGGAAGATCGGCGCGTCCTCGTCCTTGTTGATCGCGACGATCACCTTGGAGTCCTTCATGCCGGCCAGATGCTGGATCGCGCCGGAAATGCCGATGGCGATATAGAGTTCCGGCGCCACCACCTTGCCGGTCTGGCCGACCTGCCAGTCGTTCGGCGCATAGCCCGCGTCGACGGCGGCGCGCGAGGCGCCGACGCCGGCGCCGAGCTTGTCGGCGAGCGGCTCGATATATTTGGCAAAGTTCTCGCGGCTCTGCATGGCGCGGCCGCCGGAGACGATGATCTTGGCCGAGGTCAGCTCGGGGCGGTCGCTCTTGGCGACTTCCTCGCCGACAAACGACGACAGGCCCGGATCGGCCGCCGCAGTAGCGCTCTCCATCGGCGCGCTGCCGCCCTCGCCGGCCGCGGCGAAGGTCGAGGTGCGGACGGTGATGACCTTCTTGGCGTCCTTCGACTTCACGGTCTGGATCGCGTTGCCGGCATAGATCGGCCGCTCATAGGTGTCGGGCGCGACCACCTTGATGATCTCGGAGACCTGCATGACGTCGAGCAGGGCTGCGACGCGCGGCATCACGTTCTTGAAGCGCGAGGTCGCGGGCGCAACGAAGGCGTCGTAGTTGCCGGCGAGCGAGACGATCAGCGCGGCCAGCGGCTCGGCGAGATCGTGCGCATAGGCATCGCCCTCGGCGATCAGCACCTTCTTGACGCCGGCAAGCTTGGCGGCGGCTTCGGCCGCCGCCTTGGTGCCCTGGCCACCGCCGGCGACCAGCACATGGACGTCGCCGCCGAGCTGGCTCGCGGCCGTCAGCGCCTTGTTGGTGGAGTCCTTGAGGACTTCGTGTTCGTGTTCGGCAATCAACAGCGTAGTCATCAGAGAACCCCGGCTTCGGTCTTGAGCTTGGCGACCAGTTCGGCGACGTCCTTCACCTTGACGCCTGCCTTGCGGCCCGGCGGTTCAGTCGTCTTGAGAACTTCGAGACGCGGCGTGAGGTCGACGCCGTAATCGGCGGCGCGTCTTGTCGTCGATCGGCTTCTTCTTCGCCTTCATGATGTTGGGCAGCGAGGCATAGCGCGGCTCGTTGAGGCGCAGGTCGGTGGTGACGATCGCCGGGCCCTTGAGCTTGATGGTCTGCAGGCCGCCGTCGACTTCGCGGGTGACCTTGAAGTCGGAGCCGTCGACTTCGAGCTTGGAGGCGAAGGTCGCCTGCGACCAGCCGAGCAGCGCGGCCAGCATCTGGCCGGTCTGGTTGGAATCGTCGTCGATCGCCTGCTTGCCGAGAATGACGAGGCCGGGCTTCTCCGCGTCGACGATGGCCTTGAGAATCTTGGCGACCGCGAGCGGCTCCACATTGCCGTCGGCCTTGACCAGGATGCCGCGGTCGGCGCCCATGGCGAGACCCGTGCGGATCGTCTCGGAGGCCTGCGCCGGTCCAATCGAGACCACCACCACTTCGGTGGCCTTGCCCGCTTCCTTCAGGCGCAGCGCCTCCTCGACGGCGATTTCGTCGAACGGATTCATCGACATCTTGACGTTGGCGAGTTCGACGCCCGATCCATCGCTCTTGACGCGGACCTTGACGTTGTAGTCGACGACCCGCTTTACCGGCACAAGAACCTTCATCGATCCTTCTTTCGCTCAAATCTCAAGGGAAATTGGTTGCTCGGGCGCGGAACCTAGAGCGCCGGTCCCCCCCGGTCAACGCGTGAAAAGCCAAAATTGGCCCCGAAAGCAAGCCCGGCCAAGCCGTCCTTCTAGCGGTTCTGGCCGGGCACCCAGAGCACGTCACCGGCGCCATTATGATTGGCCGCGCGGGCCGCCACAAACAGGAAGTCCGACAGGCGGTTCATATATTGTATGGCAGCCTCGCTGACGGGCTCGTCCGGCTTGGCCGCGAGTTCCACGATGATCCGTTCCGCCCGACGGCAAATGGTGCGCCCGACATGCAGGTATGCGGCGGCGGGCGTGCCGCCGGGCAGGATGAACGAGGTCAGCGGGCTAAGCTTTTCGTTCAGCGCATCGATGTCGCGCTCCAGCCGCTCGACCTGGCTCGACAGCACCCGCAGGCGCTCGGCCTTGCCCTCGCGCTGGGGCACCGCGAGGTCGGCGCCGAGATCGAACAGATCGTTCTGGATCAGGCCGAGCATGCGGTCGAGTTCCGGCAACGCGGCCAGATGCAGCCGCACCACGCCGATTGCGGCGTTGGTTTCGTCCACCGTGCCATAGGCTTCGACGCGCAGATCATATTTCGGCCGCCGCTCGCCGCTGCCGAGCGCGGTGGTGCCGTCGTCGCCGGTGCGGGTGTAGATGCGGTTGAGCACGACCATTTGTGTCCCCCTAGGTCTTGCGCATGATCTTATCGGAAAACCGGTTCCCACTTTTCCGGATCATGCGCTACCGCCCCATCGCCCAGAGCGCGACCATGGTGATGACGATGGCGACGAATTGCAGCAGCACGCGCAGCCGCATCAGGTTTTGCGAGCGGTTGGGCGAGCCGCCCCGCATCATGTTGACGAGGCCGAGCAGCAGGACCAGCGCCACGGCGCCGACCGCGATCGGCAGCAGAATTGTACTGAGAAAAGAAGCCATTGGCGCTACATAACACCGCACCAGGGCTTCGCCACCGCGCTGGAACCTCAGTAACGATCTGGCTTTTAGCTCAATAATATCAGAAGCTAGCGGCCGATCGCGCCGACTCGGCAAGGTTCGCAGGCAGGGGTTTTGGTGAAGGCAGTTCGCTTCGTCTATCACGTCGTGGAGGATGCGTTTTACACCTTCCTCGCCGACGACGGCTGGGCCATCGCCAGCCATATCGCGCTGTCGACGCTGATGGCGCTGTTCCCGTTCCTGATCGTGCTGACGTCGCTGGCCGGCTTCTTCGGCTCCAAGGAGCTGGCCGACCAGGCGGCCGAGCTGTTGCTGCAGGTCTGGCCCAAGCGGGTCGCGGACGCGATCTCCGGCGACATCCATGACGTGCTCACCACGACCCGCGCCGACATCCTCACCATCGGTGCGGCGCTCGCGATCTATTTCGCCTCCAACGGCGTCGAGGCGCTGCGAACCGCGCTGAACCGCGCCTATGCCGTGATCGAGCCGCGGCGCTGGTACTGGCTGCGGCTGGAATCGATCGGCTACACGCTGGTCGCCGCGTTCGCTTCGCTGGCGATGGCGTTCCTGATCGTGCTCGGCCCGCTGATCCTCGAATACGCGCGCGGCCACATTCCCTTGTTCGTCGAGAGCAACGAGCGGGTGCTGTTCTACGCCCGCTACGGCATCACCACATCCGCACTCGTCGTGGCGCTGTTGATCCTGCACGCCTGGCTGCCGGCGGGGCGCCGCGGCTTTCTGCAGATCCTGCCCGGCATCGTCTTCACCATCGTGGGCTCGCTGATTTCGGGCGTGGTGTTCGGCCAGTATCTGACGCGCTTCGCCAGCAACTACGTGACGATGTATGCGGGGCTTGCGTCGGTCATCATCGCACTGGTGTTTTTGTATTTCATTGCCGCGATCTTCGTCTATGGCGGCGAGCTCAACGCCGCGATCATCAAGTCGCGGCTGCCGAAGGGCGTGTCGCTGCAAGCAGCGCAGTCGCTAAAGCCCGCGGAGACACAGGCTTGAGCAGGAAGGCGTCGGCGCCGGCCGCGCGCGCCGCCGCCTCGTCCTCGGCGCGGCCGGATATGCCGATGATGGCGATGCGACCGAGCGGGGCATCGAGCGCGCGAATGCGCTTGATGGCCTCGACGCCGTTGATGCCGGGCAGCACCATGTCCATCAGCACCGCATCGAACACACCTTGCGCGAGGCGCTCGGCGACGGCCTCGCCGCGGCCGACGAATTCGGCGTGATGGCCGAGTTCGGTCAGGATCGCATTCAACACCACGCGGCCGAACGGATTGTCCTCGACGCTGAGCAGGTGCAGCGGCCTTGCCGCGCCCGGTGCGGCTGCGGCATTTGAATCGGCGGCGGACTCGGCCTTCGCCAGCGGCAATATCACCATCAGCGTGAAGGTGGTGCCGCCGCCCTTGCGCGGCGCCACCATGATGTCGCCACCCATGGCGCGGGCGAGTTGCTTGACCGAGGACAGCCCGAGGCCGGCGCCGCCGAAACGCGAGGCGATCGACATGTTGGCCTGCGAGAACGGCCGGAACAGCCGCTCGATCTCCTTCAAGCTAAGCCCGATGCCGCTGTCCGACACCGCAAAGGCGATGCCGGCCTTGCCATTGACGTTGCGCGCCGGCGTCACCGCCAGCGCCACCGTGCCCTGGTCGGTGAACTTCACGGCATTGTCGATCAGGTTCTCCAGCGCCGCGCGCAGCCGCACGGAATCGCCGATCACCAGCGCCGGCAATTTGTCGGAAATCTCGATCGCCGCCTGCAGGCCCTTGGCCGCCGCGCGGCCGGCCAGCGAATCGCCGGCGCTGCGGGCGAGCGCGCGCAGGTCGAACAGATCCTGCCGGCCCGCATGAGTGCCCTGGCTGCGCGCGGCATCGACGAACAGCGTGGCAAGGCTCGCCAGATGCTCGGCGCCGGCCTTGATGGTGTCGACCCAGCGCCGCTCGCGCTCGCCGAGCTCGGAGGTGGCGAGCAGGTTGCTGATGGCGAGAATGCCCGTGAGCGGCGTGCGCACTTCATGGGCGAAGGCGGCGAGCGCCGCTTCCACCATGCCGGGTGATCTCGCCCGCCCGGCCGCTTTGGCTTTGCCCCGCTTGCGCGCCGCCTTCGCGGCCGACTTGGCGGCGGATTTTTTGACGCGCTGCTTCTTTGGCCGCTTTTTCGGCGGCCGTGGCTTGCGCGTCGGCCGCGATCTTGCCGCCATGATTCCGCATTCCCCGATGGAACAGCATGGCAGGCCAAGCCGCCGGAGTCACGGCAGGGTTGTGGCGTTTGTCCCCGAAAAACTACGGCAATCCGACAAGTTGGCGGATATCTGCCGGCGAGGCTCCGGCGGCGCGCAATTCGCGCAAACCGGTCGCCCGGGTCGACTTGGAAAGTTTTTGGCCGGCCTCATCGCGGATGAGCCGGTGATGCCGGTAGACCGGTTGCGGCAGATCGAGCAATCGCTGCAGCAGCCGGTGCACGCTGGTCGACCAGAACAGATCCTCGCCGCGCACCACGTCGGTCGACGCCCTGCAGCGCATCGTCGATCACGACGGACAGATGATAGCTGGTCGGCGTCTCCTTGCGCGCCAGGATGACGTCGCCCCAGGCTTCCGGCCGGGCCGCGACCTCGCCGGTCTCGCCGGCGGGGCCGGCGCCCTGCTCGGTCCACGCGAGCGGCCCGGCGCGCGCGATGGCGGCCTCCATGTCGAGCCTGAGCGCGTAACGGCGCGCCCGAATCGATCAGCCGCTGCCGCTCGGCCGGCGACAACGACTTCGCCGATGCCCGGATAGAGCGGCGCGCCGTCGGGATCGCGCGGCCACGGCGCATCCTTCTCGCGCGCTTCCACCAGTCGCGCGATCTCCGCGCGGCTCTCGAAGCTCGGATAGATCAGGCCCTGCGCCGACAGCTTGTCGATGGCCTGCGCGATAGGCCGCAAAATGCTCCGACTGCCGCCGCACCGGCGTCTCCCAGCGAATGCCGAGCCAGGCGAGGTCTTCGTAGATCGCCGCCTCATATTCCGGCCGGCAGCGCGCAGAGAGATGATAGCTGGTCGGCGCCTCCTTGCGCGCCAGGACGACGTCGCCCCAGGCTTCCGGCCGGGCCGCGACTTCGCCGGTCTCGCCGGCGGGGCCGGCGCCCTGCTCGGTCCACACGAGCGGCCCGGCGCGCGCGATGGCGGCCTCCATGTCGAGCCTGAGTGCAAATGGCACGCCTGAAGCCATGAGTCGCTGCCGCTCGGCCGTCGACAACGATTTTGCCGTACCCGGATAAAGCGGCGCACCGTCGGGATCGCGCGGCCACGGCGCATCCTTTTCGCGCGCTTCCACCAGTCGCGCGATCTCCGCACGGCTCTCGAAGCTCTGATAGATCAGGCCTTGCGCCGACAGTTTGTCGATGGCCTCGCGATACGCCGCAAAATGCTCGGACTGCCGGCGCACCGGCGTCTCCCACGCGATGCCGAGCCAGGCGAGGTCTTGATAAATCGCCGCCTCATATTCCGGCCGGCAGCGCGTCGCGTCGATATCCTCGATGCGCAGCAGGAATTTTCCGCGGCGCTCGCGCGCCAGGTCGAAATTGAGCAGCGCGGAATAAGCGTGGCCGAGGTGGAGATACCCGTTCGGGCTCGGCGCAAATCGGAAAACGGGTGGCGGCATTTTACTTCTCGTCATGCCCGGGCTTGTCCCGGGCCATCCACGTCCTTTGGCGACAGTTGGCAACATAGACGGCACGCAGTTGTGCTCTCATATTGTTATAAGGCAGTCACTTCGCGACTGAAAAGCAAGACGTGGATAGCCCGGACAAGCCCGGCCATGACGGTGAGAATGAGGAAGCATGCTCGTCCGCTTCGAAGACCAGTCCGACCTCGAAGACGCCATGCAGGCGCTGGTGAAGCAGGACCCGCGGCTGAAGCCGATCCTGGCGCAGACCGGCATGCCGGCGCTGCGCCAGCGCGAGCCGGGCTTTGCGGGGCTGGCGCATATCGTCTGCGGTCAGCAGGTGTCGACCGCGAGCGCCGCGGCGATTTGGGGACGGCTTTCGGCTGCCTTCGACCCGTTCGATCATCACGCCATCCGCAAGGCACGCACCGACCGTCTCGGCCGGCTCGGTCTGTCCGGAGCAAAGATCAAGACGCTGAAGAACATCGCGCGCGAGCTCACCGCCGACCGGCTGAATTTCGACGTGCTGGCGAACGAAGACGTCGATGCCGCGCACAACGCGCTGACCGCGCTGCACGGCATCGGCCCATGGACCGCCGACATTTATCTGCTGTTCTGCCTCGGCCATGGCGACGCCTGGCCCGCCGGCGACATCGCGGTGCAGGAAGCCGTCAAGATCGGGCTTGGTCTCAAGGAACGGCCGAACGCCAAGCAGATGATCCCGCTCGCCGAACCGTGGCGGCCCTATCGCGGCGCGGCGGCACATCTGTGGTGGGCGTATTATCGCGTGCTGAAGAAGCGCGAGGGAATGGCCGTGAACTAAAAATCGCGAAAAACAACCCCATGCAAAGTAGCATCGGCGCGGTCCGCGGCACTCAGCCGCGCAAGCAGCGCGCGATCCGCCCTTGCGCATTCCGTGACGAAACCGATCACCGCGCGCACCGCCGGCAGGTCGACCAGATCGGGATGCGCCAGCAGCCAGAGATCGGCGACGCTGATCAGTTTTTGCGGCGCGACGCGCACGAGATCGGGATGGGCGTCGGCGACGAAGCACGACAGCGTCGCAGATGCCGAGGCCCGCGCGCACGGCGGCGAGCATGTCGCCCTGCGAGGAGCAGCGCATCACCACCGTGCCGTGCGCGGGTGATGTTGTCGCTCCAGCGCGCCAGATCGGCGTTGGAGGCGCGGTCGGCGAAGCCGATCACGCTGTGGCCCTTCCACTCGTCGCGCCGTTCGGGAAGCTTGCGGCGCGCCGCATAGTCGCGCGAGACGTAGAAACCGGTGCCGAGCCGGCCGATGCGGCGGCCGACCAGATTCTCGTCACCGGCATCGACCGGACGCAGCACCACGTCGGCCTCGCGGCGGCGCACGCTCGCAGGGAACGGATGGGTGATGATCTCGATCTGCAGATGATCGTGCTCGCGCAGGAAGCGCCCATGCGCGGCATCAGCCAGTGCGCGGCGAGCGTCGCGCCGATCGATATCTTGACCACGCCGCGCGCCTGACGGCCGGTCGCAGACACCGCGGATTCCGCGCGCAGCGCAGCAGCGGCCATCGCATCGACATGCTCGCGGAATTTGCGGCCCTGCGCGGTCAGCGACAAGGCCCTGGTCGGAGCGGGCGAACAGACGCGTGCCGAGCTGCCGCTCCAGCGCTGCGACCTTGCGGCCGACGGTCGGGTGGCTCGACCGCAACTGGCGCGCCGCGGCGGCAAGGCTGCCTTTCTCGGCCACCGCAACGAAGGTCTTGCAGAGGTCCCAGTCCATCGCGCGCAGCCATGTTCATTTGTGAGATGATCAGCTGTTCAATATTGAACAGCTGCGGCCTGCCGTCCAGCCCTATAATCCGATCCGTCAGTCGGCCCTCCGGGTGGGCCGCCCGCCGAAGGCGAAGCGAATGCCCGGCGCATCAGGAACACAGCCGGCCGCAAGGCCCGATCCTTCGAGGGACATCGCATGCCGCTACCCGCTTCGCTCAAGAACCAGCTCGAACTGCCCGTGCTCGGCTCGCCGCTGTTCATCGTCTCCGGCCCCGAACTCGTGATCGCCCAGTGCAAGGCCGGCATCGTCGGCTCGTTCCCGGCGCTGAATGCGCGCCCGGTCGAAAAGCTCGACGAGTGGCTCACCCGGATCGAGAACGAGCTCGGCGAGTACAAGGCGCAAAACCCCGGCAAGAAGGTCGCGCCCTACGCCGTCAACCAGATCTGCCACGCCTCCAACGACCGGCTGATGAAGGACATGGAGACCTGCGTGAAGCACAAGGTGCCCGTCATCATCACCTCGCTGCGTCCGCCGCTGGAAATCGTCGAGGCCGCGCATTCCTATGGCGGCGTCGTGTTCCACGACGTCATCAACGTCAGGCATGCGCGGAAGGCCGCCGAACAGGGCGTCGACGGGCTGATCCTGGTCTGCGCCGGCGCTGGCGGACATGCCGGCACGCTGTCGCCGTTCGCGCTGGTGCGCGAGGTGAAGCAGTGGTTCAAGGGCACGATCCTGCTCTCGGGCGCGATCTCCGACGGCTGGAGCATTGCGTCTGCGCTCGCGCTCGGCGCCGACCTCGCCTATATGGGCACGCGCTTCATCGCGACCGCGGAGGCCAATGCCGATCCCGCCTACAAGGCGGCGCTGATCGAGCATGCCGCGCACGACATCGTCTATTCCAACCTGTTCACCGGCGTGCACGGCAACTATCTCGGCCCGTCGATCGCCGCCGCCGGTCTCGACCCCGCCAATCTGCCCGTCGCCGACAAGTCGAAGATGAATTTCGGCTCCGGCGGCAACATGAAGTCAAGGCCTGGCGCGACATCTGGGGCGCGGCCAGGGCATCGGCCAGATCAGCGACGCGCCGCCGGTGGCCGAACTGGTCGCGCGGCTGAAGGCGCGAGTTCACCGAGGCAGGCCGCGATTTCCAGCCGCCGCGCGATCGCCTGAAGCGCGACGGCAACAAGAACAACGGGAGGGACAGATGAAGCGGCTACAGCATGCATTGACGATCGCATTCACGCTTGGCGGTATCGCCACCGCATGCTGCGGCGGAGGAAATCCGCATCGGCCAGACCCTGCCCTATAGCGGCCCGGTGTCCGGCTTCGGCCTGATCGGCAAGACGCAGGAGGCCTATCTTCGATAAGGTCAATGCCGAGGGCGGCATCAACGGGCGCAAGGTGAAGTTCATCACGCTGGACGACGCCTATTCGCCGCCCAAGACGGTGGAGCAGACGCGCAAGCTGGTGGAACAGGAAGAAGTGCTGTTCATGTTCGGCTCGCTCGGCACCGCCACCAACAATGCCGTGCACCGCTATCTCAATTGCAAGAAGGTGCCGCAGCTCTTCGTGCTGAGCGGCGCCACCAAATGGGCCGACCCGAAGAACTTTCCGTGGACCATGCCGGGCATGGCGACCTACGAATTCCGAGGGCGTGATCTACGCCAAGTACGTGCTGCAGACCAAGCCGGACGCGAAGATCGCGATCCTCGCCCAGAACGACGATTTCGGCCGCGACTATGTCGCGGGCTTCAAGCGCGCGCTTGGCGCCGAAGGCCGCGTCCATGATCGTGGCGGAGGCGAGCTACGAGACCAGCGCGCCGACCATCTCCTCGCAGCTTGCGGCGCTGAAGGCCTCCGGCGCCAACGTGATGTTCGGCGTCGTGCTCGGCAAGTTCACCTCGCAGATGATCAAGGGTGTGGCGGAGCTGAACTGGAAGCCGGACCTGTTCTTCGTGCCGACCTCGGCGTCGTCGATCTCGTTCCTGGAGCCCGCTGGACTGGAGAATGCGGTCGGGCCTGATCTCCGTCCAGCGACCAGAAGGACACGATCGACTCGCAATGGGCCGACGATGCCGGCGTGAAGGAATTCTTCGCCTTCATGAAGGAGCGCATGCCCGACGCCGACCTGAAGAACTCCAACTACTGCGGCCGGCTATCACTATGCGACGCTGCTGATGAAGGTGCTCAACGCGTGCAAGGACGATTTCAGCCGCGAGAACATCCTGAAGCAGGCGACCTCGCTGAAGCAGTGTCGAGCTGCCGTTGCTGCTGCCGGGCATCACGGTGTCGACGGGACCGGACGATTATCTGCCGTTCCAGCAGTTGCGGCTGCGCAAATTCAACGGCAAGAACTGGATCGGCTTTGGCGATCTGATCGACGACCGCCAGGATTAAGCGTCAACCGGGGCGACGGAGCGAGACATGATCATCAGCGGCGAGCGCCGGATCGGCTATTCCGAGATTTTCGCGCGCGCCGCCAAGGCGGCGACGGGGCTGAAAGCGCTCGGGCTGTCCGGCGGCACGCCGGTCGCCATGATGCTGCGCAACGATTTTGCGTTCTTCGAGTGCTCGAGCGCCGCCGCCACCCTCGGCTCGCCGGTGGTGCCGATCAACTGGCATCTCAAGGCCGACGAGGTGAACTACATCCTCGGCGATTGCGGCGCCGGCATCCTGGTATGCCATGCCGATCTCTGGCCGCAGATCCGTGAGGGCGTCCCCGCTTCCATCAAGGTACTGATCGTGCCGACGCCGCCGGAGATCGCAGCCGCCTTCAATGTGCCGCCGGAATTGGCTGTTGTCCCCGACGGCATGACCGATTGGGACGAGTGGCGCGACGCGCAGTCGCCGTGGACGGGCCCGGCCGGACGGGTGTCGCCGATGTTCTATACGTCGGGCACCACCGGGCGGCCCAAGGGCGTGCGGCGCGGCCAGATGCGCCCCGAGCAACTCGCCGCGGCCGAGCGCGTCTCCACGCTCACCTACGGCATCGCGGCCAACGACAACCAGGTCGTGCTGATGAACGGGCCGATGTATCACTCGGCGCCGAATTCCTACGGCATGATGGCGTTCCGGTGCGGCTGCACCATCGTGCTGGAGCCCCGTTTCGATCCCGAAGACCTGCTGCGGCTAGTGCAGGACTATCGCATCACCCACATGCATGCGGTGCCGACCATGTTCGTGCGGCTGCTGCGGCTGCCGCAAGAAGTGCGCCGCTGCTACGACGTCTCTTCGCTGCGCTTCGTGATCCACGGCGCGGCGCCCTGCCCGGTCGAGGTCAAACGCGCGATGATCGAATGGTGGGGGCCGGTGATCAACGAGTATCTGGGCTCGACCGAGACCGGCATCCCGGTGTGGCACAACTCGGCGGAAGCTCTCGCCAAACCCGGCACGGTCGGCCGCGCCATCGAAGGCGGCATCGTGAAGATCTTCCGGCCCGACGGCACGCAGTGCGACATCGGCGAGCCCGGCGAGATTTTCATGCGGCAGACCGCGGTTTCCGATTTCGACTATCACGGCAATACGGCGGCGCGCGCCGAGGCCGGCCGCGACGGCCTGATCAGCGTCGGCGACGTCGGCTACCTCGATGCCGACGGCTATCTGTTCCTGTGCGACCGCAAGCGCGACATGGTGATATCCGGCGGCGTCAACATCTATCCGGCCGAGATCGAGAACGCGCTGATCGGCCTGGACGGCGTGAAGGATTGCGCCGTGTTCGGCGTGCCCGACGACGAATATGGCGAGCGGCTGTTCGCCTGCATCGAGCCGGAAGCCGGCGCATCGCTGTCCGTGCCGGCGGTACAAGACTTCCTGCGCGCGCGGCTGGCCAATTTCAAGGTGCCAAAGGACATCCAGTTCCTCGACGCGCTGCCGCGCGAGGCGACCGGCAAGATCTTCAAGCGCAAGCTGCGTGAGCTTCATGCCGAGGGAAGCCTGCGCCCGGCCGCCTGACCAAGATACCCTTAGGCGCCCATATTCCGCCCGGCAGGGCATATCCTGCCGCTCCGGTCATGGCGGGTTGCTTCCCGCGCATCTTTCTGCACCGTGCCGAATGGGTATAGGCTGCCCGCACGGGCCGCATCAGACGGCCGGTGGAGAGAAGCGCGCATGCTGGACAAGACGTCGGACATTGCGATCGCCGCCGAAAGCTGGCTGGCGGAGTTCGAGGCCGCCTTGGCCGCGCGCGATGACGGCGCGCTGAAAAAATTGTTCCATCCGGACAGCTACTGGCGCGACGCACTGGCGCTGTCCTGGACGCTGCAGACCATCAACGGCCGCGACGACGTCTTGAAGATGCTGAAGGCGCAAGCGGCAAGCGCTGTTCCGTCCGGCTTCGCCATCGATCCAGATCGCGCCGCTCCTCGGAAAGTGATGCGCGCCGGCACCGACTGCATCGAGGCGATCTTCAAGTTCGAAACGAAACTCGGCCGCGGCGACGGCATCATCCGCCTGATTCCGGATGCCGGTGACGGCAACCGCCTGAAGGCATGGACCTTGCTGACGGCGCTGGAGGAGCTGAAGGGCTTTGAGGAACAGCTCGGCGTCGCCCGTCCGCGCGGCAACGCCTATTCGCGCGATTTCCGCGGACCAAACTGGCTCGACCTGCGCAAGGCGTCGAACGATTATGCCGACCGCGACCCGACGGTGCTGGTGGTCGGCGGCGGGCAAAGCGGCCTCTGCATCGCAGCCCGGCTGAAGCAGCTCAATGTCGACACGCTGATCGTCGACCGCATGCAGCGCATCGGCGACAACTGGCGCAAGCGTTATCACGCGCTGACCCTGCACAACCAGGTGCAGGTCAATCACCTGCCCTACATGCTCGTTCCCGCCGAACTGGCCGATCTACATCCCCAAGGACAAGCTCGCCAACTGGTTCGAATCCTATGTCGACGGCATGGAGCTGAACTTCTGGACCGAGACGGAATTCGAAGGCGGCAGCTACGACGAAAAGGAAGGCCGCTGGACCGTCACGCTTCGCCGCAACGGCGAGAGGCGCGTCATGCATCCGCGCCATGTCGTGCTGGCGACCGGCGTGTCCGGCATCCCCAACATTCCCGAGATCGCCGGCCTGAAGAATTTTGCCGGCAAGGTCGTGCATTCCTCCGGCTATGACGACGGCGAGAACTGGAAGGGCAAGCGCGCGCTCGTCATCGGCACCGGCAATTCCGGCCATGACATCGCGCAGGATCTCTATTCCAGCGGCGCCCAGGTGACGATGGTGCAGCGCTCCTCGACGCTGGTGGTCAGCATCGAGCCGTCGGCGCAGCTGGTCTACACGCCCTATAACGAAGGCACGCTGGAGGATAACGACCTGATCGCGGTGTCCATCCCGCTGAAGGTCGCGCGCAAGAGCCATGCGCTGACCTGCGACAAGTCGAAGGCGCTCGACACCGAGCTGCTCGACGGCCTGCGCAAGGTCGGCTTCAAGCTCGACTTCGGCGACGACAACACCGGCTGGCAGTTCAAATACCTCACGCGCGGCGGCGGCTATTATTTCAACGTCGGCTGCTCCGACCTGCTTGATCAAGCGCGAGATCGCGCTGAAGCAGTTTGCCGACATCGAGACGTTCACGGCCGAAGGCGCCAGGATGAAGAGCGGCGAAATCGTTGCCGCCGACCTGATCGTGCTCGCCACCGGCTACCGGCCGCAGGAAGAGCTGGTGCAAAAGCTGTTCGGCGAAGCCGTGACCAGGCGCGTCGGCCCCATCTGGGGTTTTGGCGACACCGAGGAGCTGCGCGCCATGTATGTGCGCACCGGCCAGCCCGGCCTCTGGTTCATCGCCGGTGGTCTGGCGCAATGCCGGATCGGCTCAAAGCAACTCGCGCTGCAGATCAAGGCGATCGAGGAAGGGCTGTTGCCGCGGCTTCATGCACCGGCGGAAGCGGCGTTTGCATAATCAATAGCATCAATAACAAACGGGGGAACACACATGACCGCCATTCTGGGCGCGGGCGAGCATCGCTACCGCGTCGTCGAAAACTGGGGCAAGCTGCCGGACGGCTGGCAGCTCACCGACGTCGCCTCCGTCGCGGTCGACAGCAAGGACCGCATCTACATCTTCAACCGCGGCGAACATCCGATGGTGGTGTTCGACCGCGAGGGAAACTTCATCACCAGCTGGGGCGAAGGCGTGTTCTCCCGCGCCCACGGGCTGCATATCGACGCCGACGACCATCTCTATTGCACCGATGACGGCGATCACACCGTGCGCAAATGCGACACCTCGGCAAGGTGCTGCTGACCATCGGCATTCCGGGCAAGCCGACGCCGTTCATGAGCGGCGAGCCGTTTCATCGCTGCACCCATACCGCGCTGTCGCCGAAGGGCGAGATCTACGTTTCCGACGGCTACGGCAATGCCTGCGTCCACAAGTTCTCGCCCGACGGCAAGCTGCTTGAAGACCTGGGGAACGCCGGGCAGCGAGCCCGGCGAGTTCAACATCGTGCACAACATCGTCACGGACAGCGACGGCTGGGTCTATGTCGCCGACCGCGAGAACCACCGCGTGCAGGTGTTCGACGGCAACGGCAAGTACGAGACGCAGTGGAACAATTTGCACCGCCCCTGCGCGCTGTGCTGCTGCGGCAGCGGCAAGCAGCCGAATTTCCTCATCGGCGAGCTCGGCCCTCCCTTGCCGGTCAACCGCAAGGTGCCCAATCTCGGCCCGCGTCTCTCCATCGTCGACGCCAAGGGCAAACGCATCGCAAAGCTCGGCGGCGAGAACGGCCCGGGGCTGGAGGCCGGCAAATTCCTCGCGCCGCACGGCATCGCCATGGATTCGACAGGCGCGATCTATGTCGGCGAAGTCGGCGTTACCGACTGGAAGACCAGTTTTCCCGACACCGAGATGCCCGCGCATGTGCGGGTGAAGCGGTGTTTGCAGAAGCTGGAGAAGGTATAGCTACGACCGTCACTCCACCTTGATGTTCGACGCCTTGATGATCGGCCACCAGCGGTCGGCTTCCTCTTTCTGGAACTGGCGCAGCGCCTCCGGCGATTGCTGGGCGAGCGGCGAAATCTCGATGCCGAGTTCCTCGAAGCGCTGCCTGACCGGCGGCGAGGCCAGCACCTGCACCATGGTCGCGTTCAGCTTCGCAATGACATCCTTCGGCGTGTTCTTCGGCACCCACAGCCCGTACCAGAGCGAGACGAGGAAGCCGGGCAGGCCGGCCTCCTCGGCCGTCGGAACGTCGGGCGAGAATTTCAGCCGCGTCTTGCCCGTGACCGCGAACGGCCGGGCGCTGCCGGCGGCGAGCATGGAGCGGAAATTCGAGGCCGGCTCGATCATGAAATCGATCTGCCCGGACAGCAGGTCCTGCATCGCCGGCCCGTTGCCGCGATAGGGCACGAAGGTGAATTTCGTGCCCGTCTCCCTCTGGAAGGAGATGCCGGTGAGATGGCCGGTGGCGCCGACGCCGGCGATGCCGACCGAGGCGCCGTCCGGATTGGCCTTCAGGAACGCGATCAGGCCCTTCAGGTCCGTGGCCGGAAAATTCTTGCGGCCGACGATCAACAGCGGCTCGGCGCCGATCAGGATCACCGGCTCGAGATCGTTGAACAGGTCGAACTGCAGGTTGTAGAGCCCGCCGGTCAGCATGTGCGTGGTGGAGGTGCCGATGCTCAGCGCGTAGCCGTCGGCGACCGAGCGCACCGCACGGGCGACGCCGATCGAGCCGGCGGCGCCCGCGACGTTCTCGATCACGATGGGTTGGCCGAGAATCGGGCGCATCTGCTCGGCGAGGAAACGGGCCAGTGTGTCGGTGGCCCCGCCGGCCGGGAACGGCACGATCATGTTGATCGGGCGCGACGGCCAGGCCTGCGCCGCGGCCTCCCCGCTGCAGGAAAGGGCCAAAGAAAGGGCTGAGAGGATCGCCGCCACGGCCGAAGACCACCCGTGCATATTGCCTCCCCGATCACTTTTTTGCCGCAAAAGGCCCCGGCAGCGTGTCTCGCCTGCGGGATAAGCCCCTCAACGCTCTTCACAATCCCGTCACGCTGCATGTAGTATGTCAACACATGCTGCTTCGCAGCGAATATGGAGGCCGGGAGCGTTACTTGAACGCACATGTCTCGCAAGGCGGTTGGCCGGTACTGGTGTTGAACGCGGACTTCCGGCCGCTGAGTTACTACCCGCTGTCGCTCTGGTCGTGGCAAGACGCGATCAAGGCGGTGTTCCTCGACCGCGTCAATATCGTCGAGCACTACGACCGTGCGGTACGAAGTCCCAGCTTCGAGATCAGATTGCCCAGCGTCGTTTCGCTCAAATCCTTCGTCAAGCCGACCACCCACCCCGCCTTCACCCGATTCAACGTCTTCCTGCGCGACCGCTTTGCCTGCCAGTACTGCGCCTCGCCGGAAGACCTCACCTTCGATCACATCCTTCCCAGAAGCAAAGGCGGCCAGACCACCTGGGAAAACGTCGTCGCCGCCTGCTCGCCCTGCAACTTGCGCAAGGGCAATCTGACGCCGCAGCAGGCGCGGATGTTCCCGCGGCAGGCGCCCTACGCCCCCACCGTGCACCAGCTGCATCGCAACGGCCGGCTGTTTCCGCCGAACTATCTGCACGACAGCTGGCTCGACTATTTGTACTGGGATACGGAGCTCGATCCGTAGCTTCCGGTCCGCGCTTGCCCGCAAATTCGCAGCCGCCGCCCGCGCGATTGCAGTCGCCATCAATTCATATACAATCTCAAGATGCCGGTTGCCGCAATGACGACCGGCATGTTTTCCTGCGTCGTTGATGACGGAGAAGCGGCGCTCTTCTGAACTGCATTTGTTGCCTGACTTTCTTTTTTCTTATTTGCAGCGTCTTTGATGGAGATTGCCATGAACGGAATTGCCTGGTCGAAGGGACTGGCCGGCCTCGGATGCGTCCTGCTTCTGGCCTGCATGATCTGGACAGCCAAGGAGTCGATGCCCGGTGCAACGGCCGACGCCTGTCAAACGAACCTCGCAGCAGTACTGGCCGCACCGGCGAGTGACGACGACAATGCGGGCAAGCTGCGCATCACCGGCCGTTTCCCCGACAAGGTGACCCTGGGCAGCCGTTTGTGCGTGGTCGTGGCAGGCGTGGCCGCCAAGCCCGCCGCCGCCCCGGCCAGTCCGCCGGCTCAGGCAGATATCATGCTCTACCTCAACAATGAGCGCACTTCGCTTTCTGAAAAGGCCGACTCTGTTCCCGGCCCGCAATTGCTGATCTTCCCGTTCGGCGAACACATCGATGCGTCGACGGAGCCATCGAAGTTCTGGCGTGGGCTGGTGGCGGGCAGGACCACGGACGGCGCCATGCAGCTCTCGGTCGGCGTGTCGAGGACACAGGGCAGTGCGCCCTCCTCATCCCCCGTCAAAGCGATCGAATTCATTGTCTACAAGAAGCAGATCCTTGCCCTCGGCGCCGTCGCCATGGCAGTGCTGGTCGTCGCCTTCGGATTTTTTGCCGCCAGCACGACGGTCTTGCGCGACACTGCATCGGCGGATGCCGCCGGAAAGCCAAACGGCACCTACAGCCTGGGCCGGACGCAAATGGCGCTGTGGCTCGTGTTGTCGGTCGCCGGATTTGTCTTCCTTTGGCTCACGTTCGGCTTTTACCTGAACGTCATCACCAACGGCATCCTCATCCTGTTAGGCATCAATAGCGTCACGGGTCTGGCCGCCGTCCTGATCGACCAACCACCCGCCGCGGCAAACCAACCGCAAAACGCGGCGCCCGTACGGACCACGCAGGGGTTTCTGGAAGACCTCGTCTGCGACCAGGACGGCGCCAAACTACATCGTCTGCAGATGATGATCTGGACCTGCATCATGGCTGGCATCTTCGCCTGGAACGTGGTCTGGAATTTCGTCTTCGTGAATTTCGACACCAACCTGCTGCTGCTGATGGGCCTCGTCAGCGGTACCTATCTGGGGTTCAAACCGAAGGAGAAGTGAGCGCCCCGCACATCGCGCCGTCACGCCCAGGCCGCGCCTTGGACGAACACGCCTTCGTCGTCCTCGTCGCGCGCCCGGCGCGGCGGCCGCCGGCGCACCGCCGTGCCGCCTTCGCGGCGATGGCGCGGATCAAGCCGCTGCACCGCTGCCAGTAAGCTGCGCGCCAATCGGAGCGCGCCCGCTGCCCCTTGCTTGATGACGAAGAGGACCGTCGAGAGACGGCTCAAGACGCCGAGCAGGAAGATCATGGAGAAAATATCGATATAGGCCAGCAGGTCACCGACCAGCATCAGTTCCGGCGGGATGGGTATGCGGTGAAGATAGGCGACAACGAGGATCAGGACCGGGATGAACGCGATGATTTGTCTCAGTGTCAGCCGATCGAGCCAGCCCGCAAATTGAACGACCAGGACTTCCCACAGCATGTCGCCGAATGCCGCGGGCTTATCGACGGTCCATTTTCGCCAAAGCTGCTTCACATCGCTTCCTGCGTCCACCTGGTGCAACAGGCGGGCATTGCGCTGTGCCGTCCAATCAAAAGTCCGTCACCCTCGCGCCAAGCTACGATGCACGGCTATCGGTCGGAGCGCCCTCGCCACCCTCTCCCACCAGGCCGGATAGCATTCGATAAATCTGCATGCTGCGCTGACCGTCGTAGGGAGTGCCTCCGAATCTTGCCTCGAACTGGGTTAGCAACGTGACGATGTCCGACGTTCCGTCTTCCTGACTTTGTTGCGGCGAGGCTGCTTGCCGTATTCGAAGGTTGGCCATGGTCTCGCCGAGACAATCCTTGTTCAGGTCCTCGATCACCGCCATCGCAACGAGATCTGCCTCCCTGAGCTGGAACGGTCCGGCAGGCGTGTCGGAAGGAATGTCCCTGAGCCGCATCGCCATGAACCGCAATCGATTGACGAAGCGCTTGACGGCGCGTGGGGTCTCGCGCGTCCGCGAAATGCCCTCACTCGCGATTTGCAGTGCGCCCACGAAGTCCGGCCCGTCGCTGACGACGGGCTCGATCTGCAGGCGTGGCAGGAACTGAAAGCACAAAGCGACCACCACAAAGGCGAAAACGCCGACGATCGCAAAGGCCGGTATCGACTGGAATATGCCGGGTGACATCAGGCCTGCACTGGCGAGTTCGTCGGCTGATGCCGGCGGCGGCACCACCGGTGCAGACCCCCCGTCCTTCTGCAGGGCATCTGCACCCTGCGATGACTTGCCCGCTTCGGAGGATGTCTGGGCGGAGGTCGTCGCGCCCGGAGAGACAACAAGATTGGGCAGCTTGTTCGTCACAACCTCGATACCGAGCCCAGCCGCCAACATCAGGAATCCGACGACCAGGGTTGTCCCAAGAATGCTCATTGCCGTCTGAACCGGCTTTCGCCATCTCGGCACTGCTCTCGCCGGCTCGCCGGCCTTTACGCCCAACAGCAGCTCCACGCTGTCCTTCCGGCTTTTCGGCACCGGCACGACGAGGTGAATGAGCTTTTCCAGATAACGGGTCGCAAACAAGGATAGGTCGGCGAGCCGTTGCTGCTGCAGCTGGGCAGGCGTCAAAGCCGCCATCCTGGCGGGATCGCCGGCATCGAGCCTGAGTGTCATGTCCTTGTAGGAGTCCGCGATGGCCGCCTTGACCTTGCTTTCATCCAGGCCAAGCACGACAAAACACGGCCCGATGCTGGTCACGAAATTGATGGCTTCGAGGATATCGACGGTCTGTTTCGGGCCGCAGCGATCGAGATCGTCGACGAAGATCACGAGGCCCGGGTGCGGCGGCCGGCGCAGCACCTCGCAGAACACCGCGAATTCGGCGGCGAAGCGATAGCGAAACGAAAGCTGCTGATTGAGATCCTTGGCGGACGAATCGCCGTTGAGGGTCGACAACAGTTCTGCCGGAATGGATTTCAGCGGCTTGAACAGGTCCCACAGCTTGATAGCTGCAAAGACGATCGCCGTGATTCCGCCGGTCGACAGCCCGATCGATTTGAGTGCATCCGGCGGCAATGTATCTTTGGCGGGACTCATCGCGCCAATCAGCGACGCAACCTTGGTCCACAACTGCGTCAGAACGTTGGCGACAGTTTCGGCGTTGTAGAACAGGAGCACCAGGCCGACTACAACGCATATCAGCAGCGCAATGGTCGCGTTCAGATCGGCCCCCAGGCGCTTCCACGCGACGCGGCCACGATGCTCAAACCCCGAAAACGTCCAGAATGGCGGCACCGCCTGGGTACGGATCGACGCCAGCAATGCAGCGAGCAGGTTTTCTTCCTTCTGGTTATGCCAGGCATTGAACCAGACCGTTCGGACGTCGCGCGCAGCGAGTTCCTGCCTGACGAGATTCATCAGCGACGTCTTGCCGGAGCCCCAGGGCCCGACAACTCCGATGGCCACCGTCGGCTTGGTCTCGGTATTTCGTAGAAAGCGCGCCATCGAGGCCGCGATCGGCCTTAAGCCCAGCGCGTCGGCGTCATCGAGCCCGATTGGATTGTCGGAAACCCCGTGCTCGGCGATCCGCTTCACAGCGGGAGGTTTATGCATCTCCTGCCGAGCCCTAGCCGCGCGCTCAAACGCGAACGCAGAAAACATGAACGCGGCAAATACCCATGGTGCCGGAAGCCAGCGTTCCGACAAATTGTGCCAGGTGGCACCGCCGTTGGAGGTTTGTGCGACAGAATTGGCTGACCACACCCAGCCGCGGTCGCGAGAAGCGAAGGCGAGCAGGCGGATCGGCGTTCCAAACGGGCTGTCCGATCGCGTGATTTCAAGTGAATCTCCCGACAGGCCCGTGACCTTGAAGATTTTGCCGAGGCCCGTCCCGGCCCACCAGGTCTGCGGGTCAGAGGCACCACTCAGCGTGATTGCGGATATTCCGCCGAGATCATCGGACATCGCGATGGAATAAGGCGTTTGGGGAACTCGCTGGAGCGTCCGAAGCACGGGAAGTCCGATCGACGGCAAATTGGCGAATGAGAGCGTTTGTCTTCCGCCCACGTTTACGTCAGGCCAGGATACGCAGCGATTCTCGCTGTCGACGGTGACCGCAAGACAATAACCTAAGGATTTGGCGAACATCATCGGCGATGACGGCAACCTCGTGACATAGGCGAGCACCTGCGGAACCGCGCGAACGCTGCCCTTTCCGAAGTCCTGCTTCGCAAAGTCCTGCTTCGTCTGAGCTTGCTTCGACAGATTCTGCGGCGCGATATCCGAAGGGTCTTTGCTATCCCAGAAAGTGCTTCGCTCGAAGCCTGTCAGAACGGCGAACTTTTCGCGAACCCGAAAGTGGACGGAGTCATCCGCAACGAACGGGACCTCGACCAAATCCGGATGAGGGACAGCGACGAAGAAATCGCGCCAGTGGCGCTTGTTGTCCTCGTAAACGTCCTCCCGGATTTCGCCTCCGACGGGAAGCCCGAACCACCATCCGCCCACGATCCCCCACGTGCCGATGGTCAGCGACACCAGAAAAGCAATCGACCAAAGCATGTATCTCCGCCGAGGCGAGGCCAGAACTCACCATGTCCCCATTTTCGGGCATTGGCTCCGATGGTTCGCCGTTCGGATAATTCGCCTCTTTTTCAAAGGAAGAGGATGTCTCGCGACTCTCTACTTTCTCAAGCATGGCTTCCTCCTGCCAAGGAGAGCTGATGGCGAGCAAAAACAGCCGTGTCTCGGATCTTCCCGCCCGAAAATAATTCAAACAAACATCAGCATCGCCCGAAAGCCAGCACTGTAGCGACAACACAACTGAAAAGTGAAGTACCCACGCCTGCCGCCGGCCGGGAATCTGCGACGGATCGCAGGCTCTTCCGGCGCACTTTCCCGGCGAGCCTCAACCCACCGACATGTTCAGCGGCGGCGCGACATCGTCCGGCAGCGGGCTGACGTAGGGCGTCCGCGCCGTGCGCTTCTTGAGGTCGGACTGAGCGGCCGCGATCAGATCCGGCTCGCGCAGCGCCTTGACGCCGAGACCGGCCATCGCCTTGGCGGCCTGCACCATGGCCTTGTGGGCGGCCGGCGTCTTGCCTTGGGCAACGATCTGCCAGGTGTGGAACGGCGTGCCGATGGCGACCGTCGGCGCATGCACCTGGACGGTCGGCACCACCCAGCTGACGTCGCCGACGTCGGTCGAGCCGATCAGCGGATTGCGTTTGGCATCCAGCGGCACGATGAAATCGGCGAGCGGACGCGACGTCGGTTCCATGCCGATCGCATAATAGACGGAGGCGATGTCCTTCTCGGTCAGCGTCGCGCGGATTTTCGCGGCGAATGCCTCATCCGCCTCGTCGAAGCGCGGCGGGCCGAGATCCTCCATGATGACGTGCAGCGCCTGCTCGAGCGGCGTGTTGGGCAGGATATTGGAGACCGCGGAAATGATCCGCATGTCCATGCTGGTTTCGGTCATCAGCGCCGCGCCTTGCGCGATCTTGTGCACGCGCGCCACCAGCTCGTTCATCCCGGGCAGATCACGGGCGCGGATCGAGTAGCGCACGCGGGCGTGGGCCTGCACCACATTGGGGGCGATGCCACCGGTGTCGAGCAGTGCATAGTGAACGCGGGCATCGCTCGGCATGTGCTCGCGCATGTAGTTGACGCCGACATTCATCAATTCCACCGCATCGAGCGCGCTGCGGCCGAGATGCGGCGAGGCCGCGGCATGCGATGCCCGTCCGGTGAAGACGAAATCGGCGCGCGTGTTGGCCAGTGACGGCGTCACCACCACCTCCCAGAAGCTGTAGGGATGCCAGGTGATGGCGATGTCGGCATCGGCAAAGGCGCCCGAACGCACCATGAAGGTTTTCGCCGCGCCGCCTTCTTCGGCAGGGCAGCCATAGTAGCGCACGCGACCCGGCACCTTGTGAGTTGCCAGCCAATCCTTCACGGCGGTGGCGGCAAGCAGTGCGGCCGAACCCAACAGATTGTGGCCGCAACCGTGGCCATGGCCTCCGGCCTCAACAGGACGCGGCTCCGCCACACCGGCTTCCTGACTGAGACCGGGCAGCGCGTCGTACTCGCCGAGGAAGGCGATGACGGGACCGCCCTCACCCCATTCGCCGATCAGGGCGGTGGGAATGCCGGCGACATGCTCCGTGATGCGGAAACCTTGATGGCGCAGTTCGGCGAGATGTTCGGCGGCCGAGCGCGCCTCGGTGTAGCAGACTTCGGGCATGCCCCAGACCCTGTCGCTCAAGGCGATGAAACGCGGCTTGATCGCGTCAACGCCGAGCCAGATGTCGCTGCGGTTGTCCATGCGCGGCTCCCGATCCTTGTCGATGGATCGTTTTACCAGCTTCGCCGGACCCCGCCTAGCGGCGCCCGCAGCACCTGCCAAGCGGCGGGTGCCAGCACGATGCAACGCGCCTTGACTCACAACAGCGCCTGTTGGTGAACTGCCCGACGCGGCGGCCCTGCTGCCTCGCATGATCACAAGCGCGTCAGCAAGACGCCCAACGGAAACGCCCCATGCTCATTCCCCTCGCCGACGTGCCGCGCTGGTATGCCGAGCGCAAGCCGAAGGACACGATTGCAGTCAGCCACGGTGACGATGCCATCACCTGGGACCAGCTCGAGCGCAACGCCAACCGCCGCGCGCGGGCGTTTGCACACCGGGGCGTCAAGCCCGGCGATTTCGTCGCGATCGGCTTGCCCAACGGCAATGCGTTCTACGAGACGACGTTCGCGGTGTGGAAGTGCGGCGCGACGCCGACGTCGCTGTCGTGGCGGCTGCCGCGCGGCGAGGCCGCGGCGGTGCTGGAGATTCTGAAGCCCGCGCTGGTGGTCGGCGGCGAGGCCGACTGGAATGCGCCTAATCGCCTGCCGCCGGATTTTGTCTCCCGATGGTTTTTCCGACGCGCCGATGGCCAATCCGGTGGCGCGGTACTGGAAAGCCATGACC
Organism: uncultured Alphaproteobacteria bacterium; assembly: GCA_963726865.1. Classification (GTDB taxonomy): domain Bacteria; phylum Pseudomonadota; class Alphaproteobacteria; order Rhizobiales; family Xanthobacteraceae; genus Bradyrhizobium. The sequence goes on from CAVSEE010000033.1 coordinate 531,494, forward strand.
AGCGGCGGCTCGACCGGGCGGCCAAAGGTGATCCTCGATCACAGCGCCGCCGTCATCGAGACCTCTGTCTCGCCGGGGCTCGAGATCCAGGTCGGCACCTCGCTGCTCAATCCCGGCCCGCTCTATCACAACGCGCCGTTCATCCTGTCGCATCACGCGCTGTTCGGCGGCGGCCGCGTCACCGGCATGGTGAAGTTCGACGCCGAGGAAACGCTGCGGCTGATCGAGACAAACCGCGTGCAATGGGTCAACTTCGTGCCGACCATGATGCATCGCATCTGGGCGCTGCCGGAAGAGCGTGCGCAACGGCTACGATCTCTCCAGCCTGAAGATCGTCTTCCACATGGCGGCTCCGATGCCGCCCTGGCTGAAGGAAAAATGGATCGAGTGGCTCGGGCCCGAACGGATCTGGGAGCTCTATGGCGGCACCGAGCGCCAGGGCGCACTGCGTCATCACCGGCGTCGAGTGGCTCGCGCACAAGGGCTCGGTCGGCAAGATCGGCGAGACCGCGCGGCTGCGCATCATCGGCGAGGACGGCAACGACGTCGCGCCCGGCGAGACCGGCGAAATCTATTTCCTGCCCAATGACGGCGCCGGCTGCACCTATCACTATCTCGGCGCCGAGCCGAAGCGGCGGCCCGACGGCTGGGAATCGCTCGGCGATATCGGCCGGCTCGATGCCGACGGCTATCTCTATCTCGGCGACCGGCTCGCCGACATGATCCTGCGCGGCGGCGCCAATATCTATCCGGCCGAGGTCGAGGCCGCCGTGAGCGAGCATCCCGGCGTGCGCTCCTGCGTCGTGGTCGGCCTGCCCGATGCGGAATTCGGCCAGCGCGTGCACGCCATCCTCGAACTCAACGGCGGCGCCGACGCGCAAGCCGTCGCCGACGGCATGGCTGCGTTTCTCGGCCGACCGGCTCAGCCGCTACAAGCATCCGGAAAGTTTTGAGGTCGTCGGCGCCGGTCCGCGCGACGATTCCGGAAAGGTTCGCCGCACCTTGCTGCGCGACGAGCGCGCAGCTGGCTGAAGGAGGACCGCGCCTTCCGGGTCGTGCCGTCGCGCGCACGGGCCAAGGCGGGTTGAGATGCTCGAGTGGCGGCCACTCGCGGCATCGCGAGGTTTCAAGACCACACATCCTGCGGTAGGATGCCTCGTGATGGCGATCGGCCGAACGCGGAAGCGGGTCCGAATGTCGTTTCGCAAGGACAACGAGGCTACGAAGCCTGGCTCGCCACGCAGTGCGACGTCGGTCGGAACGGACATCGACTACAAGCACCAGCGGATGAAGAAGAGCGCGTTCATCTTCCTGCGCGCGACCTATTTCCGCTGGGCCAGGAAGATCGGCGACTGGTGTCCGGAGCTGATGGATGCGCCGCAGGTGCTCTCGGTCGGCGACCTGCATCTGGAGAATTTCGGCACCTGGCGCGACGCGCGACGGTCGGCTGGTCTGGGGCGTCAACGATTTCGACGAAGCCGCGGTGATGCCCTATGTGCTCGATCTCGTGCGGCTCGCGACCAGCATCCAGCTGGCGCCCGATCGTCACGAGCATCAGCAACCAGGCGCGCCGCCGAAGCCGCTGCTCAGGGGCTATCGCGACGGGCCTCGAAGAAGCCGCAGCCGGCGCTGCTGTTCGAAGGCGAGACCTGGCTGCGGCCCTATGCCGAGCCGCGCCGAAGGCAAGCCGGAGAAATTCTGGAAGGAGGTCGCATAAATATCAGGAAAGCGACGCCGCCGCCCGAAATTGCCAGAGCGCTGATCGCAAGCCTGCCCAAGGACGTCGACAGAAGACCATTCGCATGTGCACGCGCTGCGCAAGGGCGGCGGCAGCCTCGGACGGCCGCGCTACGTCGCGGTCGCCTATCTGGCGCGGCGGCCAGGTGCTGCGCGAGGCCAAGGCGCTGGTGCCCTCGGCATGGATCTGGGCCAACGGTCGCGAAAGCAACACGGAAGTCGCATTTCCTCGAGCTCGCCAACGGCCGATATCGGGCGCCGGATCCGTTCCTCGCACGTGCAGGACAAACTTCATCTTCCGGCGCATCGCCGCCGATTCCCGACAAGATCGAGCTCGGCGCCGATGCCGGCAGCAAGCTGCAGCTCAAGCTCTTGCGGGCGATGGGATTCGATCTCGCCTCGATCCACGCCGCGGGCTCGGCAGCGCGTCAAGACGCGAGGCCGACCTCGAAGGCGCCGCGGGCTGGCTCAACGCGCCGCGAAGTCGCGGCCGCCGAGGTCAGGCGCGATTATCGGGAATGGCGGACTGCGGAACACCGCTGAACTTCGGTGACCTCGCTCAGGAGCGGTTTCGTTGCTATATTGTCGACAAAGTCGTCCTGCGGACATTCTGATGCGCGGCGTGCAGCGCGCAGACCAATGGGAGTGCCAGCATGCCCTCGATGAGCGAATGGAAGGTGCCGCCGGCATTCCAGCCCCACGCAGGCGATTACGGCTTCGATCTCGACAAGGCGTTGTTGTCGGTCGTCGGCCTGCATTCGATCGTGCCGCCCGATGCGTTCAGCGCGGAGACGCTCGGTACCGAGCGCGCCGGCAATGGCGTGCTTGATCGACGACGGGCTGGTGCTGACCATCGGCTATCTGATCACGGAGGCGGAAGCGGTCTGGCTGCATCTCGGCGACGGCCGCGTCGTCGAAGGCCATGCGCTCGGCTTCGATTTCGGAAACCGGTTTCGGCCTGGTGCAGGCGCTCGGCCGGCCCGGCCTCGCCCCGCTGCCGCTCGGCTCGTCGGCCGCGAGCAAGGTCGGCGATCGCGTCGTGGTCGGCGGCGCCGGCGGACGCACCCGTTCGGTCGCGAGCCAGATCGTCGCCAAGCAGGAGTTCGCCGGCTACTGGGAATATCTGCTGGATGAAGCGATCTTCACCTATCCGTCGCACCCGAACTGGGGCGGCACCGCCATGATCTCGGCCAAGGGCGAACTGATCGGCATCGGCTCGCTGCAGATGGAGCGGGTAGCGCGAGGGCAAGCCCGAGCACGTCAACATGATCGTGCCGATCGATCTGCTCAAGCCGGTGCTCGACGACATCAGGAAATTCGGCCGGGTCAACAGACCGGCGCGGCCATGGCTCGGCATGTACACCACCGAGATCGACAACCGCGTCGTGGTGGTGGGAGTGGCGAGCCGCGGACCCGCGGCGCGCGCCGAGCTGAAGGCCGGCGACGTCATCCTCGCCGTCGACGGCGACAAGATCACGAGCCAGAACCAGTTCTACCGCAAGCTCTGGTCGTTGGGATCTGCCGGGGTCGATGTGCCGCTCACCGTGCATCACGAGGGCGTCACCTTCGACGTGACGCTGGGCTCGACCGATCGCGCCAAGCTGTTGAAGGCGCCGCGGCTGCACTGAGCCATCAAGAAGATTGGAAAGCGAGCGATGAGCGAGGCCGTGGTCGACGACATCGTGGCCGTGCTGCCGCCGCTGCTGCAGTCGCTGGAAGCACTCGGCTTCATCGCGCCGCCACCTTCATCCGCCGGAGTTCGGCCGCGTGATGCAGGCCGCAGGCGAGCCGGAGCAGGCGCTGCGGGCGGTGCGCGCGCGAATGACGGCGTGGCCGGAGCAATTCGCCGATGTTCGCACGCCGCTGGAAACCGCGAGCGATGCGGTGCTCGCCGCCTTCGACGGCTTGCGCGCGGTGCAGAACGGCCAGGGCGATCTCGTCTCGGTGTTCCGCGCGCTGCGCCACGTGCCGCGCGCGCAGGAAGCGCTCTATCCGCTCACGGCCAAGACTGCCGCCGGTCAGCACGTTCTTCATCGAGCCGGCGCTGCGCGAAGATGCGGCGCTGGCGGAAAAGCTGGCGCAGCCGGCCGAACGCAAGATACCGGCATCATTCACGTCGACAACGAGCCCGGCAGCCGCGGCGGCTATTCGATGTATGTGCCGGAATACTACACGCCGGATCGCCGCTGGCCGCTGGTGATGGCCTTGCATGGCGGCAGCGGCAACGGCCGCGGCTTTCTCTGGAGCTGGCTGCGCGAGGCGCGCAGCTATCGGCGCCATCCTGATCGCGCCGACCGCGACCGGCCCGGCGCCGAGAAAACGACCTGGGCACTGATGGGCGACGACAGCGACACGCCCAATCTCTGGCGCATCCTCGAGGAGGTGCGCACGCGCTGGAACGTCGATCCCGCGCGCATGCTGATGACCGGCATGAGCGACGGCGGCACCTTCTGCTATGTCAGCGGGCTCGACGCCGCCTCACCGTTCACCCACCTGGCGCCGGTCTCCGCCACCTTCCATCCGCTGATGGCGGAAATGGCCGACGCGCGAGCGCCTGCAGGGGCTGCCGATCCATATCGTGCACGGCAAGCTCGACTGGATGTTCCCGGTGCAGGTCGCGCGCCAGACGCAACAGGCGCTGTCGGCCGCCGGCGCCAACGTCACCTATCGCGAGCTCGACGATCTCAGCCACACCTATCCGCGCGAGATGAATGTGGCGATGCTGGAGTGGATGAACGGCAAATAAATGTACCTTGATCGCAAAATGACCGTCGTTTGATCGCAAACGGGAACCATCAGACGGCCTCCACGTTGTGTCGGCGACAGGAGGAGTGTCATGCAGACTTTTTTCGGAATGATTTTGGGCGCATTGCTGCTGGTGTGCGGCGTCTATGTCTACGATTCCGCGCAGACATCGAGCGTCGCCAACGGCCAGACGGCGACCGCCAACCGCACCATCGTCAATTGGGATGTCGCGGCCGCCGACTGGAAGACGCTGAAGACGCGTGCCCATGAGGAATGGGTCAAGATCGCGTCGAAGTAAGCTCGGACCCGAACCAAATCGAAAAAGGCGCCCTCGCCGGCAGCGGGGGCGCCTTTGTCGTATGCGTACTGCGGCTAGCGGCCCATCTTCGCCTTGCGCGCGTCGGCAATGACCTGCTCGAACTCGTTCATGCTCAGCACGCCCGGCACGCGGTACTTGCCGACGATGAAGGACGGCGTGCCGCGGAATTCGAAGGCGAGCGCCTGGTCGTTGTTGCGCGACAGGGTCGCATCGATCGCTTTCGCGTTGGTTTCGAGATCCTTGTTGAGGCGATCCATGTCGACGCCCGGCGCCGGCGAGCAGCTCGCGCACGCGCGGCTCGGTCAGCCGCGAGCTGACGCCGATCAGCGCCTCATGCGCGGCTAAGAACTTGTCCTGGTATTTGGCGGCCAGCACCAGCCGCGCCGAAATTTTCGAGACCTCGCCGAGGATCGGCCAGTCCTTCAGCACGAGGCGTATCTTGCCGTCGTCTTCGACGACCTGCCGCAGTTCGGGCGCGACCTTGCGGCAGTAGGGACAATTGTAGTCGTACCACTCGACGATGCTGATATCGCCATCGGGGTTGCCGATCGCGGGCACATCGGGATCGCGCAGCACCAGCGCTTCGGTCAGCACCTTGTCGTCGTGGTCGTCATGGGCGAGCGCCGGCCGCGACGCCAGGCCAAGCGCCGCCCCTGCCCCCAACAGGCCGAGCGCCTGGCGGCGGGTCGGTGCCGGGTTGTTCCCGGCCTTGTCGTTCATATCGGTCATATCCGGTCTCGTGGTCGGCCCTGACCTGATCTACGCCCAGGACAGGGACAAGTTACGCACCAGCATATAGATCGCCACTGCAATAATGACGACGGCGAACACAATGTTGAGCGCGCCGCGCCGTTCCGACAGCGATTTGGCCGAGCGGGTCCCGATCAGCCCGCCCAAAATACCGCCGGCCACGAACAGGCCCGCCAGTCCCCACGACACCAGGCCCGACCAGGCGTAGCTCGCCGCCGTGGTGGTGCCGAAGGCGGTCACCGCCACCAGCGAGGAACTGACCGCGTTCATGATCGGCATGCCCGTTGCCAGCATCAGCGCCGGCACGATCAGGAAGCCGCCGCCGATGCCGAAGAAGCCGGACACCGTGCCGGTGACCAGGCCCAAGACCGACGATGGCGGGCAGATTGGACATGGTCATCTTCACGTCGGGCACGCCGACGCGGGCGCGGTTCTTCAGCATCAGCGCGGCGATGACCAGCATGACCAGCGCAAACAGCGCGAGCAGCTTGTGGCCGTCGATCATCTTGCCGAGCAGCGAGCCGAAAAAGGCGCCGACGATGCCGGCGGCCGCGAACGGCAACGCGCAGGACCAGATCACGGTGCCGCCGCGCGCATGGTTGGAGAGATTGATCGCCGCATTGGCCGCGACCGCAATGGCGCTGGTGCCGATCGCGACATGCGGCTCGGGCACGCCGACGACATAGACCATCAGCGGCACCGCCAGGATCGAGCCACCGCCGCCGATCAGGCCCAGCGAAAAGCCGACCAGCGCCCCGGAGGCGAGGCCGAGCGCGCCCTGCGTTATGGAGAAGATCAAGATGGGAGACTCGTTTGCACGGCGCGAGCCTAGAAGAATTTTCTCGGATGTCGCCATGGCCGGAGAACAAAGCTGCACTGCAGCAGGCATCGCCGCAGCGACGGCGATGCACGTGCGCGCCGCGCTTGTCTCACGCCAGCGCGGGCTCGGCCGCCACATGCTTCGCCGCCACGTTGCGGATCGCGTCCTCGAATGGCGCCGACTTGCGCGCCTGGCGGTCCATGTGCACGCCGGTGATTTCGCAGGTCGCGGCGATCTCGCCGGTCTCGGCGTTGCGCATCTCGTGCAGGAAGCGGATCGATTTTTCGCGCAGTTCCAGCAGCCGGCTTCGGATCTCGACGATGTCGCCGGCGAGCAGCTCGCGCTTGTAGGCGATGTTCTGCTGCACGGCCGCCATGCCGCGGCCGGACTGCCGCAGATAGCTCGGCGTCAGCCCGAGGCGGGCGAAAAAATTCCAGTTGGCCTCGTCGAACTTGCCGACATACCACATGATGTTCATGTGCCCGACATGGTCGCACTGCCACGGATAGACCGTGCCGCGATAGGTGGCTTCCTCCATCGAAATTATCCTGCTTTCGATTGCTGATACGGTAGCGTATCAAGGAGACGCCGGGTTAGCAATACGGTACCGTATCACCCTCGGGAGACCAGCGGCTTGACCATCGCCACCCCCAACGACGCCCGCGCCGAAGTCTGGATCGAGGCGGGATTTGCCGAACTCGCCCATGCCGGCGTCGAGGGCGTGCGGGTCGAGGTGCTGGCGAAGAATCTCGGCGTCACCAAGGGCGGCTTCTACCGCCGCTTTCGCGACCGCGCGGCGCTGCTGGAGGCGATGCTCACGAACTGGAGCGCGGGGCGCATCGCCGCGGTCGCAGCGCAGACCAGCCTCGACGGCGTCTCGGCGCGCGAGCGGTTGCGCGCGGTGATCAAACTCTATTCCGAGCGCATGAACACCGACGCGATGGCGATCGAGCTCGCGATCCGGCAATGGGCGCGCTCGCGACGAGAAGGCGGCAGCCGAAGTCGCCAACGTCGATGCCGCGCGGTTGAAGAATGTCGGCAACCTCTATCGCGCCACCGGCCTTGCGGCCGAGGAAGCCGACGCGCAGGCTTTTCTGTTCTACAGCTTCATCTTCGGCCAGAGCCTGCTGTTTCTCGAGCGCAGCCCGCGGCGAGCGGGCGCAGCTGGTGGCGAAGTCGGCCGGCAAGCTGGTGGAAGACGAGAAATGAAAACGCGGCCGGCGCGCCTGCCGGCCGCGTGTTTGCAGCGATGAGGCTCATTCTCTGAGCATGATCTCCGCGCAAACGCTTCGCGTTTGTCGCAGGGAAAACCGCTTCACACTTTTCCGGATCATGCTCTATGCGGCGCCGCCCTTCAGCTTCTTGTTGCACTCGCTGTAATAGCCGCCGCCCTTCTGGATCCACTTCATGCCGCCATTGGCATTGCCGGTCTTGTTGGCGTTGTACTGATCGACGCAGGTGTTGAAGCGCTGCTTGGCGGCGGTCTCCTTTGAATATTTCGGATCGACCGCGTTCGGGTAGACCGCGGGACCGGCGGGCGCAGCCGGCGCAGCCGCAGGCGCGGCTTCCTTCTTGGCCTCCTTCGCCGCCGGAGCGGGCGCGGGTGCAGCGGGCGCGGCCGCCGCCGGCGTCGCACTGTCGCCGCACTGGGCCTTGCGGAAGTCGTTCCACTTCTGGGTGCCGAGCGAGCCGTCCTTCTTGGCGGCCTGGTACTTGGCGCTGCATTCCTGCGCGGTCAGGGCCTGCGCGGGGGAAGCAGCAGCAAAGGCGAAAGCCGCAAGTGCCGCGGCGCAGAGCAGTTTGGCGTGGATGTTCATCTTTTGTCTCCCTGGGAATTGCTAGAGAGCTACATCGTAGCGCGGCCGATAAGTGCGACAATGCGCCACGCACGCTCCGGCCAAAAATAAAATCCCCTGACGGAGCGGCCCTGTTCATCCGGCGTTCATGCAACCGGTGAAACACGCATAAATTGCGGAACAATTTTAGAACACTACGAATACTGATCGGATAATTTATCATTATTCCGTCCAACATTCGGAATAAAAGGACTTTCGTACGTCGCGTGATTTCCAAGTCCTGGTCCCCGCCAAACCGTCGAAATGGCCCGGCGCCGCGCAGCGCACGACCACGGGCGCCAGCAATGCTGCACCGCATTAGCGCATTTGTCGCTGCAAAGCCGATTTGCCATAAGGCGGCGTGTCCCTGATGCCGGCCTCGATGATTCCCGCCCTGCCCGACCGCGCCGAAACTTTTCGCGTGCTGGAGACGCTCGTCATCGGCACCGCCGGCGGCATGCTGTTCCAGTTCGCCCATCTGCCGGGCGGATTGATTTCCGGCGCGATGATCGCGGTCGGCGCCGCAGCACTCGCAGGGCGACAAATGGCGCTGCCGCCGGCAATCACGCAAACCGTGCTGGTGCTGCTCGGCATCTCCCTGGGCGCGCTGGTGTCGCGGCAATTGATCCAGCACATGAGCGCCTATCCGCTCACCATCGGCTTGCTGGCGCTGGCGACGTTCCTGTCGACCTTCGGCTCGAGCCTTTATCTGCAGCGCGTGCATGGCTGGGATTCGACCTCGGCGCTCTTGGCCGGCAGCCCCGGCGCGCTGTCGCAGATCACGGTGCTCGCGGCCGAGAAAGGCGCCGACGTCGCCGGCATCGCGGTGGTGCAGACCATCCGCGTCATCGTGCTGACCGCGGCGCTGCCGCTGGTGGTGGCGGCAACCGGGATCGCATCGGCCCCGGCGCCGGCCTTGCCGACCGACGTCGCCTCGCCCGTCGGCCTCGCTGCACTGATCGGGGCCTCGCTCGCGGTGGCGCTGCTGCTGCGGCTGATCAAATTTCCGGCGAGCTGGATGTTCGGCGCGATGCTCGCCTCCGCCGTGCTGCACGGCACGGGCCTGGTCGACGGCGGCCTGCATCCGTGGATCCGCAACATCGCGCTGGTCGGCATCGGCGCGCTGATCGGCAGCCGCTTTTCGCGGATCCGGCTGTCGACCTTGCGCAGCCATGTCACCGCCGGACTCGGCTCGTTTGCCGTCGCCATCATCGTTTCGGCGATCTTCGTCACGGTGATCGTGCTGATCACCAATGTGCATTTCGCCGACATCGTGGTGGCCTACGCGCCGGGCGCGATGGACGCGATGCTGGCGCTGGCGCTGACCCTGCACATCGATCCGATCTTCGTCGGCGCGCACCATCTGTCGCGCTTCGTCTTCGTCACCATCACGACGCCGGGCATCATCCATCTGTTCGGACGGCCGCAGGAAGACGTGGACGATTAGGCCTTCTTGGCTGACGCGCACGAAGCCGAACAGCGCGATCGCGGCCATCAGCAGCGAGATCAGCACATTGTAGCCGGCGAGCGACAGGCCGAGGAAGCGCCACTGCACCTCGTCGCAGCGGATCACCTTCACCTTGTCGAGCTGCTCCAGGAGATTACCGGCCTTGCCGAAGTCGACGATCGGCCCGCTGCAATCGGTCGGGCCCGGCCAGAACTGCCATTCGACGCCGGCGTGATAGCCGCCGAGCCAGGCATTGGCGAGCGTCGCCAGCAGCAGGATGACGAAGCCCGCCATCAGCACCTGACGCGGCGCGCCGCGCGCGGCGAGGAACGCGACGAACAGCGAAAGCGGCAGCGCGAGGTAATAGGCGTAGCGCTGCTCGAGGCAGAGCGGGCACGGCATGATCTCGAGCACCAGCTGGAAAAACCAGGCGCCCGCCAGCGTCGCCGCGGCGATGGCTGCGATCGCCAGCGCCGCGAGGCACGCAGGGTTCGCGGCGATGCCCTCGCGTGACGGATGAGCGGCGGCAAGTGTCACAATCGTCTCCCCTGACCTGAACGCCATAGCGGTATCGCGCGCGGCTTTTCCTGTCGAGGCGCGGCATAATCACATCCGCGCGGGTTGACCCGAATGGGCCCGCCGCTATATTCCGCCGGCTTCGCCACCGGCCCAAAGGCTCGTCCTTTTGGCTTGTGCCCGAAGGCCCCTGTGGCGGAACTGGTAGACGCGCTCGAACTCAAAATCGAGTTCCGCAAGGAGTGCTGGTTCGATTCCGGCCAGGGGCACCAGCCTACGCTCGCTTCGCGAGCTTCGGCTGGCGCGGCCAGCTTCGCCCTCTCGTAGCGAAGCAGCGGAGGCTGCCCTGCGAAGCCTTCGGCGAAGCAGGGCGCCACACGCGCAATCTCGCTTCGTCGCATCGCAATCACGTTCAAACACACGTCCTCATTCCCGCGACTCGCTTTCGTCCGGGGGATGCCATCTCGTTGTCCCTCTCCGAAGAAAGGGCGCAGGGAAAGCCGGGCGCCGACTGCGCCCGCATCGCCGTGTGCAATGGGTAGTCAAGAACGCACACGGGTTTGACAGGTACAGCCGAGACATCCCGGCTTTCCCCGCGCAATGGCTTTACGGCTTATACGTACTCTCCCCGGTGAGCGGCCTTGATTGTCACCGTTGCCGGGCCCGCACAGGCAGGCCGGATAGACGCCAGGGTCGCGGCGCCAGGACCACACGATTTCGCCGTACGCCGCAAACGTCTCGCCCGGCGAGCAAGCCCGCCCGACGCTAGCTGCGTCCATCGCAACCCGCACCAACGCTACGTGACGATGCGCATCGTCCCCTTTGGCGGCACGGGCTGGGCGGATTTATACACTGATTTGGCCGATCTGTCAAGATTGATTATGATTTACAGAATACTTATTCTTGGAAGTGGAATTTTGGTCTCGTGGTCGGCAGCACAGCGTGCTGCGATCTTCGTGCCGTGGCGGACGGCACCGGCGCGACCGCCCACCGGAAATCGAACTGTCTCCTGAGTTGTGCCATGCTCGCGCGCCGTTCGCAGGGGGCTCAACATGAAATTTTGAGGACCGGGAATTTCAGCAGTGCATCGCTGCGCGGCTTAAGGCTTGGCAAGTCTGCTTCGCTCTTGGCGTACGCGCTCGCATATTTGCGTTGCAACGCATCCACCAATGCGCTCTGCAACTCCGCCGCGGCAAAGCGGATGCAGAAGCGAAAGCGGATACTCTACCAAAAGTATCAGAGTTCCAATTTTGCATGCTTGGTGCTACACTGGTGAGCATGCCCTGAACGAACTTAAGTAACGCGCAGCGGGAAAGCCCAAATCCCAATGGACGATATGCTGCAAGGCGAACTACGCGTGCGCGAAGAGCGCGAGAAGATTGCGCGAGCGCGAATCTCACGGGGCATCCAGAATTCGTCAGGCCTCGTTGGCCTCGCGCTTTCCAGTGGCGGCATACGCAGCGCGACCTTCTGCCTTGGCGTGCTGCAAGGACTGGCGGCCGCAGGACTCCTGCGAGGGATCGACTACCTGTCCTGCGTTGGAGGCGGTGGTTACATTGGCGGACGAGTCCCCGCGATGATCGCGCGCGATGGTTTCGCGGGCGCCAACCGCGCTCTGTCGAGAGAACAAATCTCTTTACCGGAAGCTCCATCCAGGCGTTTCGCATTGATCTCAGCGATCGCAGTTCTGGGTCCGCCGCTGCTTGGGTTAGCGGGGAGCATCCCCTTTTTCGCTAGAATATTTGTGCAGCTTTTGCCTTTGGAACGCCTCTCCGTGACTTCGGCGGAAGCTATCTGGTCGCTGGGAGACGTTGAATTCCAGTTGATCGGCCTGGCCCTCATCCTGGCTGGCGCGGGGCTTTTCACGTGGGCGAAGTTTTTTGGCACCGGGCGACTGATTTCGCACTTCGTGGGAAAGCGATATTTGGAAGGCGACATTCCGCTGGAAGATCTGTGGCGTGACGGCCCATATCCTCTATTTGGCGCCGTCAGGAGGGAGTTGAAGCGGGGTGCTCGTGGAGAATGGGAGCCGGTCGTACTTTCTCCAGACGACCGATACAGCGCCGCGGAAGCAATCACTGCATCTGGACCGCCGCCGGATACGGCCACCGACTACACAGGGCCGCTTTCTAGACTAAGCCTTCTGCTGGCGAGGGATCGAAGCCCAATTTCCCAATTATTTCCCGGTAGCCTGTTTGATAGCCTGGGCATCTACGAGTTGGTTCGCCGCAGATGCGATTTCGTGATTGCCTGCGACGGCACGGACGATCCCGATACCAACTTCGAAGCCCTCGCAAGAGTCATTCGCGAATGCCGACTGGACCTTGGCGTGGAGATCGAGTTTTCCGTCAGTCCCGTGAGCCAAGACGACAAAAACCGCGCCCGGAAACATTACCAGATCGGTTCAATTCAATATCCCGATGGCAAGAACGGTTTTCTGCTGCTTCTCAAGCCAACACTGACCGGCGACGAATCGACGGACTTGTTGCATTACGCAAGCGCCCACCCGCGATTCCCTATGTCCGACGTTCGTCCCGGCAAATTCGACGAAGCCGAGCGCGAGTGTTATCGCAGGCTTGGCGAACATGTGATTGAAAGCCTCAGAAAAGAAGTACCGGACTCCGACGAATGGCCACGCGCCTCTTTTGAACAGATCTGGCGCGGCATACGCCAGCAGCTGCGGCCCGATCTTAAGGAAGTCGAGCCCTCTCCTGCTCCAACGGAAATCCCCGCCGAATTGACGGCGGCAATCGCCTCTGGAGAATGCATTCTGTGCGCCGGAGCCGGACTTGCGGCGCAATCGGGGTTACCAACCTGGCCTCTGCTATTGCGGGGTACTTTCCGTTGGAGCATTCACGTATTGATGCTTCAGCCGCAAAGGAACTCGAAGCAGCCATCGAAGCCGGCGACCTGGAGGAAGCGGGAGATGAGCTAGCGCACCGCATCTCGCAACAAGATGTCGTCGACTATTTAAAAGTGGCGATCAAATCCTCCGCGTCCCCAAGCCGCGCTCACCAATTTTTGGCGCGGATGCCGTTCCTCGGCGCCCTCAACACCAGCCTCGACGATTTGCTCGCCGAGGCCTTCCACACGCCCGTGCTGTTGCCTAGTGATACAGCAGACCTAGTGACAGCGCTCCAATCAAAATCGCGCTTCACGCTCAATGTGAGCGGCCGCCCTGCGCGTCCAGAAGTCCGTGGTTCTCAACGCCCGCCAGTTTCGAGTGGGCGTTTTGGAAAATCCCCAATTCAAACAATTTTTAGGGACCTTGTTCCTGCAGTACCATACCCTGTTCGTAGGATCGAACATCGACGGCATTCGCGGATTCCTCGATGCCTTGGGGCTTAACCGGCCACCCGGGCGCCGCCAATACGCGTTGATCCCGCGGGAAGGCCAGTTGGATCGCGTCAAAGTCCGCTATCTCGATCGAACTTACAACGTGCAGATTATCGAGTACGAGGCAAGGTTCAACTACTCAGGATTTGCCGAATATCTGGAAGACTTGGCCGGTTCGATCCGCCCTCAACCCGTAGCTTCCGCCGGCAACCTGACGCTGAAATCCGTCGCTCTGGATAACATCGGCCCCTTCGCATCCCTAAATCTCGATTTCACGCCAGGCTGGAATCTCCTGCTAGGCGACAACGGGAAAGGGAAGACCGTCATCTTGCGGGCGATTGCTGCAGGTTTGTGCGGCGAGGCGGCCGATCCGGCACTACTCGAGAGACTTCTGCGCTCCGGCGCAGATCGCGGCACCATTCGACTCGTCGTCGAAGGGCGCGAGCACACAGTTGAGCTGACGCGAAGCAAAGGCGGCAAGGTGCAAGTACGTGCCACCAGCCTTTCGCCGCTCGAATCGGACCGATGGCTCGTAATCGGCGTGCCGCCCTTGCGTAGCATTCCCTGGGAGAATCCGCCGGGTCCGGACGAATCGGTTGCCGCCGAACCGGGGCCGAACGATCTGCTGCCGCTGCTGCGCGGAACGCCTGATGGACGAATTGCCAACCTGAAACAATGGCTCCTCAACCTGGATTATTCCGGCCGCAACGACGTGATCGATGGGTTTTTCGATGCATTCCGAGCACTGAGTCCTGGGATTCGGCTTGGAGCCCACAGGATCAATAGGGACACGCGGGAAATCACTATCGAAACAGACGGCGGTGTCGTGCCGTTGAGCGCCGTCAGCCAGGGCACCGGCTCGGTCATGTGCTGGGTTGGAACCTTACTGCAACGGATGCAAGAGGTGGGCATCTCGCCCGAAGGGCGGCCGCTCGTTCTCGTCGACGAAGTCGATGCACATATGCATCCGAAGTGGCAACAGCTCTTCATCGATGCGTTTCGCAAGAAATTTCCTCATGTTCAGGTGATTGCAACCACACACTCTCCACTGATGGTAGGATCTCTCACCCAAGACGAGATCTGGATCATTCGCAGCGCCCCGATTTAGACGGAGATCTACGGTGTGGCGAATATCAGACAACTGGGTTCGGCGGCATTGGAGGTCACGGTCACTGGTCCTGCCCCCGACGATGAAGAGGCAGGACGGCCTCGCGAGGAACGGCGTTATAGGGTACCAGCCGACGCCAAGCTGCGAATTCAGGATGGCGAGATTGTTGAAGCCAATGAGGCGCTTACGGTTGACGATCTGAGGATCGCCGCACAACGCATCAATATCCCTCCGGAAGGATGGCGTGTCGACCAGATCCTGATGCTTCCCTATTTTGGCCTGGAGCGGACTCGCGACGCCAAAACAGCAGAGTTATTGGAGAAATTCACGCGTCTGACGGCAATGCCAAATCCCAACTCGGCGGAACTGCAGAAGGTCGCCGACGAACTCAGGATTCTGAGCGCCGGCTCCCCACGAGTCCGAAGCCGGGCGCAAGGCGTTTGAACTCATCCGCGAGTTCGCCGAAAATCGATTGGACAGCCTTTCTCCGGAGATGAAGGAAAAGGTGCTGTTAGAAGCTAAGGTGCAGCTCACGGAGTCCGTAACCGGCTCACGGAGGCCCGTATGATCTGGGGAACCTGGGTCGACCCCAATTTCAAATTCAAAGCCGAGGACAGCAAGGGCATTGAGCTCGAGCATATTTGCTACTCGCCCGACGAGGCTGCCCTCCGGCAAACTCTCAGCCGGAAACGCCTGAAGGTAATTTCCATAACCCCCTATGATTTTGGTGAGTGGAAACGAAAGGCAGCTGGCTACAGGGACAAAGCAGTCTGGACGCGGATAAAGGACCGGTGGAGTTATTTCCAGCGTCAGGCCAGCGACAAATGGCCGTGGCTTACGCCGGCCGACCTCACTGCAATCGACGGTATCAAAAAGCAACTGATTAAAACAATCCGCGACAACGACGGTTGCTCTGAACCCGTCGCAACCACGCAAGTCGACGCCTGGACTGCGCAGCTCGAGGAAGAAGCGCCCGCTGCCGGACAGATACTCCCCAAGACTCCGATCAAATTCAACGACGACGTGTGGAGAGAACTGAAATGGCACCTCTTCGATTTGTTTCACGAGAAATGCGCATATTGCGAGACCAAGCCGCTCGGCGGCGATACCGGTGCCGTCGAACATTACAGACCAAAGGGCAAGGTGGACGAAGACAAGCACCATCCCGGCTATTACTGGCTTGCCTATGATGAGACCAATCTCTTGCCCTCCTGCGCTTCGTGCAATGAGCCGGCGCGGGCAAAAAGGACGCGCTTTCCGGTCGACGGCGCTCACGCGCGCGAGGCCCGCAGTCTCTCCAAGGAAGTTCCTTTTCTTTTGAACCCGTACGACAAGACTATCGATCCGTTCGATCACTTGGAGTTTGACGCAGCCGGGGCTTCAGGAACGCGAAACAATTCGAAAATTGGCGATTACACGCGAGATGTCTACGATCTCGATCGTCATGGACTGGCAGGTTCGCGGTATGACGAGATGCAATTGCTGGAAGGGGCTTGGAGCGCGACCATTGGCCGGCTGGTGAACGTTGTGCAAGCCTACGCGGAGTTGCGGAACGCGATTGCCCAAGGAGACCGGGCATATTCCGCCGCGCAACTATGGGCTCTGGATCGCCTGAAAGAACGTACCATTAGTGGATTGAGGGGCTTTTCGGGACCTGCGGTCAGACCGGCAGGCTCCTCCATCACGCCAGCCTCCGGCGGATTTCCTGTCGGGCGCGGCGCGGTGCCGCCGACGCCTACAGGTCCTTGATGCTGCGTGCCCATGAAGCGGATGGATGGAACTAGATGCGGCCATGACGGTCGCGATGGCTTGCCGGAGGAGCTCGTACGAGGGGCTGCCGTTCCGGCATCCCTATTACTGCCACTCGCGGTGCCTCTCTTCTCCTAGTCCGATTGTTGAATAGAGGCACTTTGCCGAAGTGCAAATCTACTTGCCAAGCCGAGGCACTTCCATCCGCCCCCATAAACATGGGTGTCGCAAATCCCGCCTCCTCCGCTAAACTCACCCCGGCTGCGGGGACAGCGGCCGGAGCCTCCTCATGACCACCTCAACCAACGAACCTCCCGCCCAGGCCACGATTATCCTCCTCGTCGAGGACGACGCGCCGACGTCGTGGCGGCTGCAGGATGCGCTGGGCAAGGCGGGATACCAGGTGCGGGCTGCGGGCACGCTCGCCGAGGCGCGCGCGGCGCTGGCCGAATCCGCGCCGAAGGTGCTGCTCACCGACCTGCAATTGCCTGACGGACACGGCGTCACGCTGATCCGCGAGACGCGGGCGCGGTTTCCCGAGACCGAGATCATGGTGATCTCGATCGTGGTTATGGATTCCGGGCTCATCGCTTCGCGATGCCCCGGAATGACGAATGAAGAGAGTGTTGTCCCTACCCTAGATCGCCCGGCGCTCCGGGGAGATGTCGTGCGAGTAGTGCGAACGCTCGACGAGGCTGCCGACCGCCAGCATCCGCAGCACGTCCGGATTGCGCTCGCCCTTGCCGGCCGCCGCCAGGATCGCGCAGGCCATCTCGGCCCTGACCGCAGACGTGCGCTTGGCTTCCGGGAGCGCCGCGGTGGCGTCCTCGAGCACGGCCTTCATCAGCTGGATGATTTCGGGTGAGTAGTACGCTCCGGAACTCATGTGTGGCCCCTCCCGAGGCCCTGCCCGGCCACATTCTAGATACGGAATTTTTTTGCGCGCAACAGAATCATTAGACGCGGCGCAGCATCCGACTCCGCCGCGCAGGTTGCAGGATTGGAACTCGCCGGTGCGAACCTAATCGTTGTCAAATATCCGGATACGTCCAAAACCCTGATCGCCGCCGAACACCGGCCGCGACTCTTCCCGGCCGAGGAACGAGCGTTGCGCCGTCGTTTGCCGCACGCTTGCCTCGACGTCGTCCAACTCGTCGCCGTCGCGCTGCCTGGACTTGCGCCGCTCGACCCATTGTTGCCGGCGCTCGGCTTTGCGCCTGCTCTCTTCGGCGCGACGGGCGTCGCGCGCTTTGGCATAAGCGTCGTCCGGCGCGGCGCGCTCGCGTGTGGCGGTTTGTTCGGTGGTTGCCGGCAGGGGCGCTGCTGCCGGTTGCGTCGCTGCCGTCGCAGTCGTCTCGGCCTGTTGCTTCGGCTCGGCCGGCTGCGTCGAGGCCTGCTGGGTCTGCGCTTGCTGTGGCGCCTGCGATGGCGGGGCAGCGACGGCGGCTTGCGGCGACGGCAGAGTTGGCACCGGCTGGGAGGCACCGTTCATCGCCTGGATCGGCTGCGTCGAGGCGCGCTGTTCCAGCCGCGTCACTTCGCTGCTCGGATATTTCGGCTGTTGCGGGCTCATGATGGTGCCGAGCAGCAGGCCGCCGCCAAGGCCCGCGGCGATCGCCACGACCACGGTTCCCGCTCCGATAAAATAGGCAGTTGATACGCGCATGGTTCGTCCCTCTCTCGCGGCGGCAACGTGCGAGGAGAAACGGTGTTCCGGCTTATATAGTAAGTGATTGAGGGAACCGCGACGCGGTCCGGTCGCCTCAGATCATGGACGCGACGCGTTCCAGACCGATGATGCGGGCCAGCGCGCGGACTTCCCGCTTCTGGTCCTCGCGCAGCTGGAACAACAGCGGCATCGCGGCCGACTTGAGCTGCTCCACTTCCTCGGAGTCCGGATCGATCGGCGGCATGCCGGCGGCCGGATCGGCCTGCTTGGTCGAATGCATCTTGCGGGCGATGGCGCGCAGCGCCTTCTCGACACCAGGCCAGTAGGATTCCTGATCGGCCGAGAGTTTGAGCCGCTCCTTGATGCCGGCGATCTGCACGTCGGAGAGCAGCGTGTAATTCTTCTGCACCGGCGGCTTGGCCACGGCGACCGGCTTCGGCTTCGCGGGCGCCGGCGCTGCGGTGACGTTCGGCACGGCGAGGTCGGCGGGAGCTGCGGCGGCATAGGCCTGACGCAGCGGCTCTGACAATTGTGAAGGCTGCATTTGCGGGGCGGCCTGCAACTCGACCGCATCGGCCGGCTGATAGGAGGCCAGCGCGTAGCTCGCGACGCTGAGCTTGTCGGCCTTGGCCTGCTTGTTGGAAACCGGGTTCTTGCCAACCGGGGCGGCATAATCCGCGCTGACGGCCGGCACGCTGTCCCGCCCGAGGATCGAGGTCGCCGCCGCACCGACCACGAGAATGCAGGTCAGCGCGACAATCGTGATGGCCCGGGTCAAGAAGGTCTCCATTTCCGCCGATCGCCTGTCGCAATGTCCCGAAAACTGAGGGTGAATTAAGGCTTAACGGAGGGCTGCGAAGATTTGGTAAACAGCAAAATTCGCCAAAAATGCCCGGAATCGACCAAAAACGACGTCAAATCAGGCCGCGGCAGCCAGATCGTAGGCTTCCTGGATGTCGGCGACGATCTCATTGGCCTCGAAAAGGGCGTCCGAACGCACCGCTTTCAGGCTGACCGTCCAGTTGCTGCGCCGGGTGCGGGGCATGCTGATGATGTCGAATTCGACGCCGCGGCAGCAGCGGATGGCGGTCCAGCGCATTGGCAACCCGCCAGCGGATCTCCTCGATGGTGGCCGGCCGTTTCGCCCAGATCAATTCGAGGTCCATCGCTTCGAGGTTCATGTCCATCCCCTCATGGCCCGCGGGCAGAAAGTGGCGGCGGGCCGTGATCCCGGACTATTGTTGGGACTGACATGGTTAACGGCGCGTTAAGGCCGGGATTGCAGGCAGCATTGCAGGACACTCGCCCCGCGATGGCAGGAACTCGATACGGCACCCGCGGCGCCGGTCGCATCGGTGCGCGGCGGCGTGCTCGCCGCCGCCGTGGTGTCGCTGGTCACGCTTGGCATCGCGACGTTCGAATTGTCGATGGGCGATTTTCCCTTCGGCGCTCGTGCTGATGGGAATCCTGCCGCTGGCGGCGCTGCTGTTCTTTGCGTGCCTGCTGTGGTCGGCCTCGCAGCTGCTGCGCATCCGGAAAGACGGGGCGAAGTTCGCGGCGCCCTTTGCGATCTGCGCGGCGACATTGCTGGCGCTGCAATACGCGCCGCTGCAGCAGATTTACCTCGGCCAGAATTTCTGGCGCCACCGCGCCGACCGCAATGGGATCGTCGAGCGCGTCGAGAACGGCGAGCTCACTCCGAATGTCGGATTACAACAAGAACCTGATCGCGCTCTCCCGCCGCGAGGCGTATGTCTCCGCCGGAGGTGACATCGTCATCGAGGACGTCGACGAAGGCGTCTATGTGCTGTTTTTGACCTCACGCGGCTTCAAGCACTATTTCACCGGCTTCCTGCGCGTGCCGCCGAACGGCGATCCAAAAAAGTTCTTCGAATTCGCCGACAGGCCGCCGTCGCAGCTGGTACGCTACGACAAGGAATGGTGGTTCGTGGCGAATTAGGGCAGCACGATCCGCGCCGCGGCCGCGCGGTATTCGGCGGTCGTCTGCGCCACCAGCTCGTCCACCGCAAGCACCGCCTTCACGCCCGACGTCGAATGCCCCGCGCTCCAGATGTCCTTCCAGCGCTTCGGGCGGTTTTCGCGGGCGCCGACGTCGATGTCCTTGCCGATGTCGATGGCGCCGCGCGCGGGCAGATTGTCGGGATCGAGACCGGCGGCTTCGATCGAGGGGCGCAGCATGTTGGTCTGCAGGCCGGTGAAGGCGGTGGTCAGCAAAATGTCGTCGGCGCCGCTCGCAACCAGCATGTCCTTGTACCGCGCGTCCGCCATGCTCTCGCGGGTGGCGATGAATTTGGTGCCCATATAGGCGAGATCGCAGCCGAGCGCTTCGGCGGCGCGCAGCGCGTGACCGTCGCTGATGCCGCCGGCAAGCACGATCGGGCCATCGAAGAAGCCGCGCACCGCGCGCACGAACACGAAGGGGTTGAGCCAACCGGTCTGGCCGCCCGCCCCCGCCGTCAGCAGCACCAGGCCATCGGCGCCAGCCGCCGCCGCGCGCTCGGCGTGGCGGATGCTGGCGACGTCGGCAAACACCAGCGCGCCCGCATCGTGCAGCGGCTGCACGACCGGCGCGGGCGAGCCGACCGAGGTGATCACCAGTTCCGGCTTGTGGCGCAGCAGGATTTTCACGTCCTGCTCGAGCCGCGCATTGGAGCGATGCACGATCAGGTTCGGGCAGACCGGCGCGGATTTCCTGCCGCCCTCACCGGCGTGACGGCGCAGCCGCTCGGCGATTTCACCGAGCCAGGTATCGAGCTCTTCGGTCTGCCGGCAATTCACCGTCGGAAACGAGCCGATCACGCCGTTGCGGCAGGCGGCCACCACCAGCTCCACGCCGGAAACAAGAAACATCGGCGCCGCGATCAGCGGCAGGCTCAGTCGATCGCGAAAGCGCGAAAGCTTGTCTCTTGCAGGCAAGGCGTGTTCGTCCCGGCTTGAGCAGGCGCGTTGTTGTGCTAGCGTTCCCCGACCTTGGCATGACCGCATGCCCAACACAAAGAGAAGCAGACGGGAGAACATCCATGAGCGATCCGCTCCACGCATCGCCCACGGTCGGCGAACAGACGCTGCGGGCGCTGGCGCGCTATCCGTCGCGCACCGCGTTTTCCTGGCCCGGCGGCTCCATGACCTACCGGGCCGCGACCGACCTGATCGGGCGGATGCAGGGCGTGTTCGCAAGGCTCGGCTTTGCGCCGGGCACGCGCGTCGCACTGCTCACCGCCAACCGCGCCGACGCCTGGTGTGCGGGCGCCGCGGCGGGGCTGTCGCGGCTGACGACGACATCGCTGCATCCGCTCGGCTCGCTCGACGACCAGCTGTTCCAGCTGGAGGACTTCTGAGGCAGAGATGCTGATCGTCGATGCCGTGACGTTCCGCGACCGCGGCGGCGAGCTCGCCGCCAGGGCCAAGGGCCTCAAGATGGTGTACACGCTCGGCCCCGCAGGCTACGGCGCCGACCTCCTGCAGGCCGTGGAAGCGGCCGGCCATGCCACCGCGCGCAACTTTGCCGGGCCCGACGATCTCGCAGGCCTGAGCTACACCGGCGGCACCACCGGCAAATCCAAGGGCGCGCTGCGCTATCACCACCAGCTTGTCCGGCTTCGCCACCGCCATCCTCGCCGATTTCGAGATTCCGGATACGCCGAGCTATCTCACGGTGGCGCCGATCAGCCATGTCGCCGGCACCAAAGTGCTGCCGACCCTGATGCGCGGCGGCACCGTGCACATGCTCAGGGGTTTCGACCCCGAGGCGGTGCTTGCCACCATCCAGCGCGAGCGCATCAACTTCACGCTGCTGGTGCCGACCATGATCTATGTGCTGCTCGATCATCCCGCAGCTGTCGAAGACCGACCTCTCCTCGCTCGAGCTGCTGCTGTATGGCGCCTCGCCGATGTCGCCGAGCCGGCTGATCGAGGGCATCGAGCGGATCGGGCCGGTGTTCTCGCAGCTGTACGGCCAGACCGAATGCTATCCGGTATCGGTGCTGCGCAAGGCCGACCACGATCCCAGGACGCCGGAGCTGTTCATGTCCTGCGGATTTCCGATCGCGGCCTGCGAGGTAAAGATCCTCGACGACAACGACCAGGAGGTCGCCACCGGCGACGCCGGCGAAATCTGCGTGCGCGCGCCGCATGTGATGGCGGAGTACTGGAAGCGCCCGGACACCACCGCCGAGACGCTGAAGAACGGCTGGCTGCACACCGGCGACATCGCGCGCCGCGACGAGCGCGGCTACATGTTCATCCTCGACCGCAAGAAGGACATGATCGTCTCCGGCGGCTTCAACATCTTTCCGCGCGAGGTCGAGGATGTGCTCACGCAGCACGCCGACGTGGCGATGTGCGCCGTGGTCGGCGTGCCCGACGAAAAGTGGGGCGAAGCCGTCACCGCCGTCGTGGTCGCGCGCGAGGGCACGCAGCCGACTGCGGAAGAACTGATTGCGCTGGTCAAGGCGAAGAAGGGCTCGGCGCATGCGCCGAAGCAGATCCAGTTCGTCAAGCAGCTGCCGATGACCGGCGTCGGCAAGGTCGACAAGAAGGTGCTGAAGGCAAGCTTCTGGACCGGCCGCGAGCGAATGGTGGGATAGCGGTTCCGGGGCTCATGGCCTCGCCGGCTACGGAATCACCAAGGGAAGAAACACCGCGAGACGGGGTTTCAAGAAGGCTATCCCCTCAAATAGGACAGTAAAATTGACCTATTTGCCCCTCTTTGGTACCATAAATGGCAATATAGTGCGCCGAGTCCCGTGCTGTACGAAATTTTCTGAAACCAAATTGTGCTTCAGCCCGACAAAAAGAGGCTGATTTAGAACAAGAAAGCCCATGGCTGACAACGTTCGCGGTATTAACACCGGCCGCAATGACCGGAATGAAAAGAACGGCGAGCAGCCTACGCCGCGCGCGTTGGCGCCGCGTCGCCTGGCCGCAATCGTGGTTGGCGACATCGCCAGCTACACCCGTCTCATGGAATTCGATGAGGAAGGCACGCATTCCCGTGTCATGAGGATCCAGCGCGATCTCATCGAGCCCAGCATTACCGAACACTATGGACGACTCGTCAAAACAACCGGCGACGGCTTTATCGCGATTTTTGACAGTCCTCTCGAAGCCGTGCGCTGCGCCATCGTCATTCAGCAGAACATGACCAGTCGCAATGCGGTGCTGTCGCGGAATCTCTGGATCGAGTATCGGATCGGCGTCAACCTCGGCGACGTCATTATAACGGATGACGATATCTACGGTGATGGCGTCAACATCGCTTCGCGCATTGAAGGCATTTGCGAGCCCGGCCAGGTCTTCATTTCTGGCGGCACTTACGAGCAGATCAAGAACAAGCTGGTTTGCGGATACGAGTCGCTGGGAGATCGCAAGGTCAAGAACATCACCGATCCCGTCAGGGTCTATCGGGTGCTTCCGGATCCGACGGCGTTCAGAGCCCGCAGGAAACGGGACACTGCCCTGGTCCTGCTGATCAGCCTCATCTGGGTTGGCATTGCAGCTGCGGCCATCTGGTACTGGTTCCCGCGCCTGCAGCAAATGGCATCGGCGCCGACCGCGCCGCAATTGCAGAGTACTTCGCCGCCCGCCGATACAATTCTCAAGCAAATTGCAGAGTCTCCCAAGGCTTCTGCAACACCTGCAGCTTCGGCTACACCTGCGGAAAAGCAGGCGGCCCTGTCGGGAACTCCCGCGGCGCTGGCGGCCGGGGTTCGCGAGCCAATCATGAACGCGCTGCCGGGCGGCACGCTTCTCGATGGGCAGCAATGAAGAGGCCACCGAGAAGCCGGTTCGTCGCGTCACCGTCAAGCCGTTCGCCATCGGCCGCTATCCGGTCTCGGTCGGCGAATGGAATCAATGTGCCGCAGCGAAGGCGTGTGCGTTCACGGCCACAGGCAAGGATGACGCCCCCGTCACCAATGTCAGCTGGAGCGACGCCAAGCAATTCGTGACCTGGCTCGCGGGCGTTACCAAGAAGCCGTACCGGCTACCCACCGAGGCCGAGTGGGAATATGCCGCGCGCGGCGGAACACAAACCAAGTACTGGTGGGGTGACGATATCCAACTCGGCATGGCCAACTGCAAGAACTGCACGGACGTCGCATCCGCCGAGCAGCCGATCAGGGTGGGTAACTTCACGGCCAATCCGTTCGGGCTGTACGACATGGGCGGCGGCGTCGATCAATGGGTCGAGGATTGCTGGCACAGGAACTATCAAGGCGCGCCTTCCGACGGTTCGGCGTGGGTCGAAAGCAACTGTGGATCGCACGTCATCCGGTCCGGCTCCTGGAAAAACGACGCGCGTTATGTGCGTCCGTCCAATCGCGATGCTTACGACAATGCACGGTATCCCACCCACGGACTGCGGGTTGCCCTTTCTCCCTAGAGCAAGCATGATCGGACCCGAAGGACCGCGTTAGCCCAAAGTGCGAAGCGGTTTTTCCTCGCGGCAAGCGCGAAGCGTTTGCGCGGAGATCATGCTCAAAACAAGAGGGCAAAGCGCGAGGATGACTGATCCCGGTCTCATCGCGCTCAAGGCCCAGCGGAGGAGTTCATGAAGATCGTCCGGCCCATCGTGCTGGCCGCCGCTCTGGCGTTTGTGCCGGCTGCCGCCCAGGCGCAGGGCAAACCTGCTGCCAAGGACGCGCTGTTGTATTTCGTCTCGCCGAAGAATGGCCAGGTCATCAAGGGTACATTCTGGGCCCGCTTCGGTCTGCGCAACATGGGCGTGACGCACGCCGGCGACGACTTTCCGAACAGCGGCCACCATCATCTGCTGATCGACGTGACTGATCCGCTCGATCCCAACGAGCCGATCCCCGCGGATAAGAATCACATGCATCTTGGTTGCGGGACAGACCGAGGTCCAGCTCGACCTGCCGCCCGGCAGGCATACGCTCCAGCTGGTGCTGGGCGACGGCAGGCATTATCCGTTCAATCCCGCCGCTGGTGTCCGAAAAAATCACGATCACGGTCAAATAATATTCAGATCGCGGATTGCGAACCAACGTCATTGTCCGGCGACGAATGAGATCAGGACCCCCAACTAAAGAGGGCGAGAATCATGCTCGTGAAGTTTGTTGCTGTTTTCATTGCCGGATGGCTCGCAGCGGCTGGCGCCGCTCAAGCAGCGGGTGACGCCGCCGCCGGCAAGGCAAAGTCCGCCGTATGCGCCGGTTGCCATGGCGACAAGGGCCAGGGGATGGCGCCATTCCCCGCGCTGGCGGGCAAGCCGGAGGCCGAGCAGCTCAAGGCATTGCAGGAGTTCAAGTCCGGCGCGCGGGTCAATCCGATCATGAACGGCAATGCCGCAGCGCTCAGCGACCAGGACATGGCGGACCTTGCCGCCTACTTCGCTTCGGTCAAGTAATAGAGCAGACGGTCGAGTATGCAAACCGGTCGCTCCTGACCCTTTCCACCTGATGCCTGACTCCCAGCGAGGCAAGGCCGGCCTTGATTGACAGGCCAGGGCAAGGTGGAGGCATATCCTCAATCTGATGTTGCGAGGCCGCCTCCAGGGTGGATAGTATTGATCTAGATCAATTCTGGATTTGGAAATCCCTCATCAGAACGGTATGGCCGCACGCTCAGCGGCCGAGGACTTGGAGACGCTTCGCTCGCCGCCGACTGCGCTTCACTTGAGTAGTCCCTGCAACCGAAATTTCATCGCCGCGGAAGGCATGCATGAGCGAGCCGTCGACATCTCCCCCTCCACGTGAGGGCTTTGTGAAGCGGATTTGGAATTTCCTCTGGAAGCCCAGCGGTCGTTTTTCATTGGCAGGATTGCTGATCGTCGGGTTTGCAGGGGGCATCATGTTTTGGGGCGGCTTCAACTGGGTGCTGGAACTGACCAATACGGAATCCTTCTGCATCTCCTGTCACGAGATGCGCAAAACCAATTACGAGGAGATGAAAGGCACGATCCACTGGCAAAACAGGTCCGGCGTTCGCGCCACCTGTCCTGATTGCCACGTTCCGCACGAATTCATCCCCAAGATGATCGCCAAGATCAAGGCCACCAAGGACCTCTATCATCATTTCATGGGGACTTACCCCACTGAGGAGGCGTTCGAGGCGCACCGCATGGTGTTTGCCCAGAGGGTCTGGGCAAAGATGAAGGAGACCGACTCCCTGCCGTGCCGCAACTGTCATTCCCAAAACTCGATGGATCCGACCAGGCAGCAAGCGGCATCACACGTCATGATGATGCAGCTGGCAAATGGCGCGACCTGCATCGACTGCCACAAGGGAATCGCGCACTATCTTCCGACAGAACCGGTGAACGTCCAAACAGGCGCGCCCAGCGCGGTGGGCCACTGATCATCACCAGGAAAAGGCGAGCGACGCACCGATCCGGTGGACGTTGTAGTTGGGATTGTTCCACGCCATCCAGGTCATGTAGCCGGCGTTGGCGGTGACGGAATACATGTAAGTCTGCATGACGTCCGTCTGCCAGTTCGTCACCCGGTTGTTTTCCCAGGCATAGCGCAGCCGCGCGCTGACCTTGCCGTTCCAGCCCATGCTGCGGACGAAATCGTCGTCGAAGGTGTATTTCGCCATCGCCTCGAGGCGCTGATAGGTACTGCTGACGTCGGGGAACTGGCCGCCCGTCGCGGGGTTTGGACCGGTGCCGTTGGCGAAGATCAGCGGCTGCGAGTTGTTCGCGGTGACGTAACTGTAGGCCAGCGACACGTCGAGCTTGTTGGGAATGACCGCGTGCGTGCATTCCGGCCAGATAGGTATGCACGGTATCCTTGACATTGGCCGTGTAGTAGACGTTGGCCGGGAACGGCGGCACGCTTTGTTGCGCCGAGGTGATCAGCTGTTGCTGGCGATCCTGCATGTATGACGCGATGAACTTGGTGTCGGGGCTGAACATCCACGCCAGCTCCACGCCGGCCGAGATCGCCTTGTCGGAATTCAATCCGACCTCGGTGGCGGGATTGAGCAGGTAGTTGTCATCCCTGATCGAGACCGTCGGCGTCAGCGTGACGTTGCGGAAGATGTCGACCGCCAGCGAGGCCTGAGCCTTGAACCGGTCGCGGTTGTCGAACATGAACTGGCGATAGGCAGTCGAATACTGGGTCGCGTTGACGCCGTTCGGCCACTGCGCCGAGCCCACCAGTCCCAGATAGTTATAGTTGTCGTAGCGCCGCTCTGCGCCCAGCACACTCGCGCGCGCAGTAACCCATGACACCGGCTTCCAGTCCACATAGACCTTGCCCGAATTCTCCTGCGTGGCGCTCACGTCGGTGCGAATCCAGTCGTAGCGTTCGTAGCCATAGATGGCACCGAAATTCCACGCCGACGACGGGCGCCAGTTCAACTCGGTGCCGGCATTCTGCTTGGTGTAGGAAATCGAGATCGACTGCACCGGCGCAAGCGCGCCGAAAAAAGTCTTGGCAGAAACCGCGTCCACCAGCATCCAGTCGGCAAATTTGATTTCCGGCGAGCCGTTGTCGTAATTGTAGTAGCGGTAGTTCGCTTTGAATTTCAGGTCCGGCGTGATCTGGGTCGTGATCACGTTGTTGGACAGCAGCGTATTGATGCTGCCGTTCAGGCTCTGCGCCGGCAAGGCGGCGAGCGAATTGACGGGGACGCCGGGAATGCCGGCCCAGCCGGCAGGCACGCCGCCGCTGGCCGTGAACGGCGTCAACGTGAACGGCTGGAATTGCTGGTTCTGCCGCATGTTGGTGAAGGAGACCGTGCCCATGTAACGGCTGTTGAAGGGCAGGTCGACGCCGGTGGTGGCCGATGCGCCGTTGGCCTGATTGCTCGGGTAGGACGACATCAACGCGACGGGCGCCGAGGCAATACCGGCGATTCCGCAGCTGACATTCACGGCACCAGCCGGGCAGAACGGATTTTCGACGGTGTAGGAACTGGCGTCGTCGGTGTAGGTCGATCCGCTGTAGGCGACCTTGAAATTGAATTTCTGGTTCCAGGGTGAGGTGCCGGCATATTCGCTGCTGGCGCCGTAATTCTGCGTGGTGTCCGCCACGGGCTTCGGCGCATCGACGCGCACGCCGCCGATGGTGGGGCTGAACAGCACGCCATCGACCTGCGTGCCGGTCCGCCGCGTGTTCGAGTAGTTGGCGCGGAAATCCCAGTGGTCGTTCGGCGTGTAGCGGTAGTCCACCGAGGCGGTATCGCGACGAATGCCGATATCGGACCGGTAGGTGTTGCTGTTGATATCCTGCTGCACCTGGGCGGCATTGGCAGGCGCGATGATGAAGCTGCAGCCCGCCGGGCCCGGCAGACAGCCGGCGTCGGTGAACATCTGGTTCGACAGACCGGGCGGCAGGGTCAGGCGGGTCGAGCCGACGCCGTTATAGAGCGTTTGCGCGCTGGTGCTGTAGACGTGCGGAATCTGGTCCCAAGCCGAAGTTGAAGTAGTGCTCGCCCGCCTTGGAGTAGTCGAGCTCATATTTCTGGTCGCTGTAGCCGACATTTTTCGCCCAAGCGTCGACCTGATGCCAGCCGTCATTGCTGCCGAGCGTCACCCACCCGTCCAGGAACGGACCCGGCTTGACCGTGCTGTATTCGTAGTATTTGGCCAGGCTCTGGCCGCCCAACGCCGTGACGCCATCGCGTTGCGGGTTGTTGAGGAACGCGCGGGCGCCGGCCTCGACATAGTAGTGGTAGAACCAGCCCGGGATGTAGGGCGGAGGCTCTGCCTTGTAAAACGTCAGCTCGGCCGCGAATGCAGCAGACATGGTCAGCCAGCCGCTGGCGGAAAGCAGCGCCGCGACAATTGCGAGATTTCTCTTTGACCGGGCTTTCATCGCTCTAACCCTCGCCGTCCGACCTTTCCGCGGCCGCCGCCGCAACTCTCAAACCGCTATCGCTGCAGCAACGCGCCCGACGGGCTGTTGCTTCCGTGAACCTGGGTGTGGCAGTTCTGACAGGCGCGTCCGAACGTCTCCACCACTCTCGGTCCGCTGGCCGTCGAGCCATGGCCCATGCCATGGCATTCGGCGCACAGCCGCGGCCGCGAAACCTTCAGCATGTATTCCGTGCTGCTGCCGTGCGGGTCATGGCAGCTCAGGCAGTTCTCCCGCACCGGCGCGTGCTCGAACAGGAACGGTCCGCGTTTTTCGGCGTGGCACTTGTAGCAGGTGTCGTTGATCGAGTTTTCCTTCAGCATCGCTTCCGTCGCGCTGCCGTGCGGATTGTGGCAATTGGAGCAGGTCAGCTTGCCTTCGCGCAGCGGCATGTGGGCCGAGCGGAAGATCTGCGCGCGCCGGTCCTTGTGACACTGGAAGCAGGTTTCCATCTCGATCTCGGTCTTCAGCGCGAACTTGCGCGAGACCGGGCGCATCACGGTGTGGCATTCGGTGCAGGCGACGCCCCTCACTTCATGCGTGCTGCCGTTCCAGTAGGTGCGGTCGCCGCGCTCGTGGCAGGTGAGGCAGATCGCGTTGTTCTGCTCGACCCTGCGGGAGGGATCGTTCTTGCGGAACGAAACGATGCCGCCCGGGCTGCTGCCGTCCGCGGCTCTGGTGTAGCTGACCAGCGTCGGCACAGGGCCCCTGGGCTGCCTGCCCGCGCCCGCCGGCTGCGCCGGCATCAGGCTGGCGTAATAGCTGCCGACATTCCGGATCGCCTGATCGTTGAGCGAGGCGACGAGGTCGTTGCGAACCACGACCGGCTCGCGCCGGCCAGCAGAAGCTCCGCCCGGCTGGCCCGCGCGGGTCGGAACGAGGCTGGCAAAATAGCCGGCGATATCGTCCGTGGTCTTGTCATCGAGCGATGCGAGCATCTTGTTCACCACCAATTGCGGCTCGCTGCCGGCGGCGGACGTTTGTGCGGGCCGCGCGCGAGCGAGGCTCGCGTAGAAGCCGGCGATATCGTCGGCGGTACGATCATCAAGGGGAGCGAGCATCTTGTTCGCCATCACTTCCGGCTCGCGGCTCCCGGCAGGCGCCGGCGTGCTGTCGAGCGGCGCAGACGCGGGCGGCAGGCTCGCGTAATAGCCGGCGAGGTTGTTGATCGCGGTCTCGTCGAGGCCTCTGGTGATGGGCGACATGACGGCGTGGGTGCGCGTACCGTCCTTGTAAGCCTTGAGCGCGTCGGCGAGGTACCGCGCGTCCTGGCCGGCAAGGCTCGGAATCGGACTTGGCGCCATGCCCTGCTGGCCATGGCATCCCGCGCAGGGAACGCTGATCGTCTTGCCGACAGCGGCATCGCCGAGTGCCGGGGTGTTCGCCCGCGCCGGGACCTGGCGGGCGTAAAACCGGGCGATGTCATTGAACTCGGCTTCGCTCGCTGCGGCGAGCAGCGGGCTCATGACCACGTGCTTGCGCCGGCCGCTGGCATACTCCTTCATTTCTCCCACGAGATATTGCGGCGAAAGGCCGGCGAGGTTCGGAATGCCCGGCTTGCTGCTGATGCCGCGCTCGCCATGACAGGACGCGCAGGCGACGATCTTGTGGCGCGAGTCATTCTTGAAGGCCTTGATGGCCGCGCTCAAATAGCGCGCGTCCTGGCCGGCAAGGCTCGGAATCAAATCCGACACGCTGCCGGCACCCTCGCCGTGGCACCCGATGCAGAGCGCCGCCGCTGTCTTGCCGGCGGCGGGATTGCCGACAGCCGGGCTCTGGGCCTGCGCCGGAGCCTGCTGGGAATAAAAGCGCGCAAAGCTGTTCGATCTGCGCGTCGTCGACACCCGACATCAGCGCCGTCATCACGCTGCCCTGGCGCTTGCCGCTGGCATAGGCCTTCAGCGCCGGCACCAGATATTGGTGGCTCAGGCCGGCAAGGTTCGGCACTCCCGGCTTGGCGGCGATGCCGCGCTCGCCATGGCAGTCGGCGCAGGCGATCACCTTCTGGCGCGCGTCGTTCTTGTAGGCCTTGATCGACGCGACCAGATAGCGCGCGTCCTGGCCGGCAAGGCTCGGAATCGCATCCGACAGGCTGCCGACTGGTCTCGCCGTGGCATCCCACGCAGAGCGCAGCGGCGGTCTTGCCCGCGGCGGAATTGCCAACAGACTGGGTTTGGGCCTGCGCCGGATTCTGCTGGGCATAGTAGAGCGCCATCCCGTTGAGCTGCGCGTCGTCGACACCCGACAACAACGCGTTCATCACGCCGTTCTTGCGCTTGCCGCTGGCATAGGCCTTCAGCGCGTGTCCCAGATATTGCGGGCTCAGGCCGGCAAGGTTCGGTATTCCCGGCTTCCTGCTGATGCCGTTGTCGCCATGGCAGGCGCCGCAGGGAATCGTCTTCTGGCGCGCTCCCGCCTTGTAGGCGTGGATCGCGTCAGCGAGATATTGCGCATCCTGACCGGCAAGGCTGGGAATGCCGGGCGCGACACTGATGCCGAGATTGCCATGACACTCGGCGCACAGGCCCGTGGACGCGCGACCGGCCGAAGCATCGCCGACCGGCGGGGTCATCGCCCGCTGCCGGGGTCAGCCGGGCGTAGTACGCGGCCAGATTGCGCATCTCGCCGTCCGACAGACCGGACACGACCAGCCGCATCAGATCGTGTTTGCGCTGCCCGGTGGCATAGGCCTTCATGGCCGGAACGAGATATTGCGGATCCTGGCCGACGAGGCTCGGTATGCCCGGCCGCTTGCTGATGCCGTCGTCACCGTGGCACGGACCGCACCCCACGGCCTGGACATGCACCGAGCCGGGGCCGTGACAGTTTTCGCAATCGAGCTTGGCCGGCTGGGTCTTGGCGACTCGGCCCATCAGCGTCCTGCCGAACGACTCGGCCTGCACCGCGTGACAGGCCAGACAGGTCTGCGAACCGAGCCGGCGGGCATCGACAAAGGACACGCTCGGTTTGACGGAGGGCGGGACCGGCCGTGCCGGGCTCGCCCCCGGTTTCACAGGCGGATGGGGAGATGGCTCGTTCTTCTTTCTCAGCAAATCGCGAAGCGCATCGAAGGCGTTGTCCGCTTCCGCGACCCGAAAGGCTACCGGCCGCCGTTTCCGTCCCGCCTGCGATTTCGCGCGCATAGTCGCGCAGCGCGGCAAGCTCGGGATCTGCGAATTGCGCGTGGCCTTCGGCCTGCCCGGAAACAGCCGGTGCCTTGGCGACGGCCATTTCCTTGCCGTCAACGGCAGGGTGAGCCCAGCCGGTGTCGCTCTCGCTTGCGGCGGCCGGCTGTGCCTTCACGACGTCGCGCGCATAGTCCCGCAGGGCGGCAAAATCCGGATCAGCGAAATGCGGGTTATCACTTCCAGCCGCGGGCTTCAGCCGACTGAACGCCGATCTGCCGGCCATATTCCGCAAGCGCCGCGACGTCCGCATTCTCTGCACGCGAATCCTGATCGCGGACCGCAGACGCGCCTCGCAGATCCCAGGCGTGGACCGGTGTCGTTGCGACCGGGAAAGCAGAAAAAAGCAACGCCAGCAGAAGCACGCCAACGGCGACGAAAAAACCAGTGAATTCAGTGGCGATCGAACGCTTCGCCCGGTTCATGCGTCGCCCTCAAAACTGGCGACGAAGATATCGTTCCGGTTGCAGATTGAGCAGAAAAAGACCGCGTCGTTCGACGCATTTGCCGGAGTGTGTTCTCTCGGCAACATGTTCTGTTGAAAAGCTATTCGCCGTGCGGAAGCGAGGCTGACATACCGAGAAACGGCGCCCCGAAACGGGCTCGCCAGATAGCGGGTTGCCGCTTGATGCACATCAACGACGCGCCGCTGCTTTTCGGAGACAGTATGCCCGCTAGATCAGCCTTCACAGTTTGGTGGGACCTAACACCATGCAGAAGCTATTGAAAATGTCCCTGATCGCAGCCGGCGCAGCCGTGTTGATCGGGCTCGAGAGCATCACACCGTCAGAACTTTGCGCGGCCGGCGGGCAGAGTTTTTCCGAGGACATCCTGCCGTTGCTGAAGTGGCGTTGCTCGGGCTGCCATGAGGCCGGGGGAGAGGGCCTGCAAAAAAGCGGTCTCGATCTCTCGACTTACGACGGTGTCATGAAAGGCACCAAGTTCGGCAAAATGGTCATCCCGGGCGATGCCGCGTCGAGCAATCTGATGCTCCTGATCGATTGGCGCGCCTCACCGCAGATTCGCATGCCGCACAACAAGAAGCAGCTGTCGAAGTGCGACCGCGACTCGATCCGAGCCTGGATCAACGAAGGCGCGAAGAACAACTGATCGCGTGGCACCTGAGGGGCTTCTTGAGAAGAACGGGTTTGGCCGCAACCATCTTGATCGGCATGGTCGTGCCGCAATGTGCTGTGGCGGCGTGTGGTCACGAGGGCGTGTCGATCTCGGGAACGACTGAGGAGGCCGCCGACGCCTGCCGGGCACTTGCCGAGGTGCTGCACTATTTCGCGAAAATTGGATTGCAGGCCGACCCTGTCGTCAGCATCTCGTTCCAGGATCAAGTCTACATCGACATGTTTCCGCAGACCTACGAGCCCGGCAGCAGGGAATCCGTGGGCCGGAACCGGGTGTCGGGATACTACGATTTTCGCAGCAAGGAGCTTCAGGTCACGTCAGGGCGGCGTGAAATCCGCAGGGACCGAAAGCCGTGGGGCATCGACGTGGGGCCAGCCGATTGCATACTCCATTCTCCAGCACGAGCTGGCCCATGCCGTTGTCGCGACCGTGCTCGGCAGTGAGTATCAAAACTACGCAAAGGCGTGGCTGGAGTTCATCGCCTATTCGGTCCAGTTCGGCATCATGAACGCTGAACTCAAGAGCAAGGTTCTCGCCAACTATCCGGACACCAGGCCATTCCAGTTCCCGGAAAGCGTCAACGCCATCGTCTACGCCGCGGACCCGGATGAGTTCGGAGTTTCCGCGCATCTCTTTACCGAGGCGAACGGGGGTCCTGCGTTCATTCGAGAAATTCTTGCGAAGGAGGTCCCGTTCAGTATCCGGGAATTCGAATTCCTGTGGGTCAAGTGAACACGACCGCGATTTTCATTTCGCTGCAAAGAACTCCGGCCACAGCGCGCGCCATTTTTCGGCCAGCGGGCGAAAATCGCTGGGGCCGATCTCGTGGCATTCGGCGCCGGGCGCGGGCTGCACCCATCCTTGCGCGCTCTTCAGGAACATGTGGGCGACCGGCACGAGCCACGTCGTATCGTCCAGCGTGCCGGCGCGCAGGTTCATCGTCTCCGGACGTCCCTTGCGCTCGCCATAGAGGCGGCCACCGCAATCGGCGCAGAACCATGATGTGACGTCGGCGCCCGAGGGCGACGGACGGCGCCAGCCCTTCGGGCTTCCCTGCACGATGCGAAACGACTCGGTCGCCACCGGCATGTTGAGCGCAAAGGCGCTGCCGGAGGCGGTCTGGCACTCCGTGCAGTTGCAGGTGTAGAGCAGCAGCGGGAACGAGCGCGATCTCGTAGCGGATCGCGCCGCAGGAGCAGCCGCCTGTGAGGGGAAGTTTGGGCAGCGTCCTTTCCATCACCGCTTCTCGATGACGAGGCTCTGCGCGCAGCGGCCGAAATAGCCTTTGGTGTCGGCGAGCCGCGCGGTGGCGAGGCCGGCGCCGTCGGGGCCGATCCAGGAGACGGCGTCGAGCAGAATCCATTCGCCGACCGGCTCGCGCGCCATGCTGACGGTGAGGTCGGCGTTGAGGAAGGTCCACTTCTGCCAGTCCAGCGCGCTCGAGGCGTTGCAGAAATCGGAAGCCGCCGCGACGCGCATCGCCGCGGAGATCGGCAGAGCCTTCGATCAGCGGCCGGTCGGCGCGATACCAGATCGCGCCCGGCCCCGGTCCGCCGAACCGGCCGCGCGCGGCGCGGATGGTGACGCCTGATCCAAACGGGCTGTTCTGCGGCTCGATCCGCGACTGCTCGGGCGCGATGACGTCGAGCGGCGGTTCGACGATGTCATCGGGCAATGGCTGCACCTGGCGCCTGATCTTCAGCACGGTCGCGCCGACCGTGAGCTTGCCATCCGCCAGAAGCCTGACGGCGCAGAGCTGGATCTTGCGCCCCTCGCGCAGCACTTCGGTTTCCAGCTTCAGCGGCGCCACCGGCACCGGCCGCATCAGGTCGATGGTGACGCGGGCGACCTGCATCGGCGCGGCGGTCGGAATCCGCTCGGCGGCCCATACCACCAGCGAGGCCGGAGCCCCGCCGTGCTGCATGTTGGGATCCCAGGGGCCGGCGGCATGGGGACTGGTGACGACATTGGCGCCGTCGACGCGAAAAATGGCTTCCATCAAATATAGGCTTGCATCGTCGCGGCGAGGCGGGTTCGGCTCAACCCGCGGCCGCGAGCGGCAGTTCGAGTCCGTTGGGGAGCTCGATATCGACCTCGAGAGTCGAAACGTCCTTGCCCCGTTCCATCCGGACAATAACCTTGTCGGGATCGAGCGCAACATGGCGCGACACCGCAGCGAGGATTTCCTCCCGCAGCTTCGACAGCAAATCTGGCTGCTGCCCGAGCAATCCACGCTCGTGCGCCAGCAGGATCTGCAGCCGCTCCCGTGCCACGGGTGCGGTCGGGGCGGGAGGTTCGGGGCGGGAGAACAGCCGGAACAACTTCACGCTCATGCAGCCCTCCGTCCCAGCAGGCGGTTCATCAGGCCGACCTTGTCGGCCGGCACGGACATCTCAACGGTTTCGCCGAGCAGGCGGCGCGTAGCGTCGAGATAGGCGCGCGCAGGCGCACTGGCGGGACTGTTGAGGGTGACGGGCGAGCCGACATTGGAGGCGCGCAGCACGTCCTGGCTTTCCGGGACGATGCCGAGCAAGGGCGTCGCGAGAATCTCCAGCACGTCCTCGATCGACGAGCATCTCGCCGCGCGCGGCGCGGGCCGCATCGTAGCGCGTGATCAGGATGTGCTTCTCCACCCGCTCGCCCTTCTCGGCTCTCGCGGTCTTGGCGTCGAGCATGCCGATGATGCGGTCGGAATCGCGCACCGACGAGACTTCAGGATTGGTGACGATGATCGCCTCGTCGGCATAGCGCATGGCAAGCGTGGCGCCGCGCTCGATGCCGGCGGGGCTGTCGCAGATGATCCAGTCGAAGGTCTCGCGCAGTTCGGCGATGACGCGGCCGACGCCTTCCTCGGTCAGCGCGTCCTTGTCGCGGGTCTGCGAGGCCGGCAGCAGCCAGAGATTTTCCAGCCGCTTGTCGCGGATCAGCGCCTGCGGAAGCTTCGCGACGCCCTGCACGACGTTGATGAGGTCGAACACGACGCGCCGCTCGGCGCCCATGACGAGATCGAGATTGCGCAGGCCGACGTCGAAATCGACGACGACGACCTTCTTGCCGTTTTGCGCCAGCGCCGCCCCGACGGCGGCTGTCGTGGTGGTCTTGCCCACCCCGCCCTTGCCTGAGGTCACAACCAGAACTTTCGCCATCTAACCCTCCATACTGTTCAAATGAAGCAACTTAACTAAGCGGGGTGATCCGCATGACATTGCCGTCGAGCAGCGCCTGTACCGGCCGGTCACGCAAGCTCTCGGAAATTTCTTCGGCGGTCTGGTAGTAGCCGTCGATCGCGAGCAGCTCGGCTTCCATCCGGTGGCAGTAGATCCGCGCCGACGCATTGCCGTTGACGCCGGCCATCGCGCGGCCGCGCAGCGTGCCGTAGACATGGATGGAGCCGCCGGCGACGATTTCCGCGCCGGAGCCGACCGAGCCCACCACCGTCACGTCGCCGTCGGGAAACACGATCGACTGGCCGGAGCGCACGGGGCTGTCGAGCAGCAGCGAATTCGGCGGCGGCTTCACTTCGGGCTTTTCCGGCTCGACCTGCTGGACCGGCGCATGGCGGCCGCCGGTGAGCAGCGGCGGCATGTTTTGCGTCAGCCGCGCGGCCTCGCAGCCCTCGATGCCGAGGACGCGGATGGACCGCTTCTCCAGGCTCATCACCAGATGGGTGATGGCCGAGCCCGAGAGATCGACGGTGGAGAGATCGAGCACCACGGGCTTGCCGAGGAAGAAGCCGGGCGAGCGGGAGAGCGTGGCGTCGATGTCCTCCAGCCATTCCATGATCGGCACGACCGGGGAGAACACGAAGGCGAGGTAGGAGCGGCCTCGCAGACGGACCAGTTGGCGGGTGGGCTCAACATCTACGTCCATGGCTAGACCCGACCTTTCTTATTGAAAGGTTACCAATCGACCCGCATGGTTAATCAAACCTTAATGCCGCGTGGCGGCAATTGGGCATCTCAAAGGCCATTGTATTTCCGCAAAAAGGCACGCCGTTACGCGGTGTTACCGCTGACTCACGCGGGAAAGCGCCGCGCCGGCAGGGCGGCGGCCGGGCGACGGAAGGTCGCGGTCCAGCTCCAACTCAACGCGATTTTGCCGCGATCTCGGCACATTAATGTCCAGCACATGTTCCATCACACTTGGGTGACGTTGGCCTGAGGCCGGCGAAACCTCCGCGCAACAGGCGCGGCTCTTGCCAGGGGATGGGCAATGGGGAGCTGTGGGGATGCTGCGGTCGCGGGATTTCTCGCGAGACCCGCAAGTCAATTCCGCCGGACGATACAGCGATCGCCGGCGATGTTTTGATTCAACTTCTCTCATCCGGGTTTTCCGATCGATCAGGACGTCGGCAGGACATTCGCGCGCGGACCCCCGCCAAGGAGAATTTTATCTACCCGTTCGATGAAGAAGTAAGAGTCACGCGTCAGAGGAGTAGCGTATGAGTGCGACAATCGACCAAAAAGCTCCCTTGAGCCCCAACGACCCCGCTTACTACGCACCGCGCGTACCGCGCGATGCGGACCCGTCGCGGGTGCCCCCGCTCGGCCAGACCACCCGGCCGGCCCGGCTGCCGGCGATGTCGATCACCGACACGACGCTGGACGGCCAGCTCGAAAAGGCGGTGTTCGATTCCCTGCGGCATCCGCTCGATCCCGAGGCGGTGGAAGAACCGCCGGAGACGGGCACAGGCATACTCGGCGTGATCGGCCGCGTCGCCACCGCCGTCGGGGCGGCCGCCTTCGTCGCGCTGCTGTTCGTCATCGTCATTCCTTCGCTGCGGCAGCAGGCATCCGAGCCGTCGACCGCCGAAGTGATCGATTCCATGAAATCCGCGTTCTCGCGGTCGGAACAGGCGGCCAAGCCTCACGAAGCGCCGCCGTCGCCGGAAGTGCAACCGATCACGGCCGCTTCCGAGACAAGCACGCCGGTCAGCCATGAAGAGACGGAAGTGCTGCTGAAGCAGTTCATGCAATGGCAGCAGAAACCGGAAAGCCAAGAGAAACGCTAAGCGGCGACCGGAAGCATCACACACACGCATTGATCTGAAACCTTGAACCACGCACGACCCGAAAGGGGGCCAATATGAGGATGCCACAACGCCGGCTTACGCCGATGACGCATTGGAGGCGCAGTCCTTCGTTCCACGCCGCGCTGCTGGCCGGCATTCTGCTGGCAGGCCCCGCAGGCGCGGCACCAGGCGACAAGTTCGATGTGTTGCGCGATCTCGCAGGCCGCGTCGGCGCGGTCGTCGGCTCCGCGCTGACCTGCAAGGACATCGCCAGACCGCGCGTACAGACGGTGGTCGACAAGTTCACCTCCGTCATCCGCGAGGCCTCCGCCAACGAGAACGAGCGCACCGACCTGACCCAGACGCTCGACCGCGGCATCACCGAGGGCCGCACGGCCGTCGCCGTGGGCCGGACCGACTGCAGGTCGGCCGACCGGCAGCTCGCCGATCTCGAGCGCTCGATTGCAGGACCCAGCCTCTCGGCCGTGATCGGACCGGCGCCCGCCAACGCGGCCCCCGCGCCGGCACCGGCACCCGCCGCACCCTGCACCCGCGCCGGGACCGTCCTTCGCCGCTACTGCCCCGACCAACACCATCACTCCTGCGGGCCCGGCGGTTCGCGGCATTACCGATCGTGAAATCCGCTTCGGCATCGCCGCACCCTTCTCCGGCTCGGCGAAGGAGCTGGGGCGTCAGATGAAGCTCGGCATCGAAACGGCCTTCAACCGGGCCAACGACGCCGGCGGAATCGACGGCCGCATGCTCAAGCTCTTTGCCGCCGACGACGGCTATGAGCCGACGCGGACTCCGGAAGCCATGAAGCAGCTCTACGAGAAGGATCAGGTGTTCGGCATCATCGGCAATGTCGGCACGCCGACGGCCGTGGTTGCGATCCCCTATTCGCTGGAACGCAAGATGCTGTTCTTCGGCGCCTTCACCGGCTCCAACGTGCTGCGCAACGATCCTCCGGATCGCTATGTGTTCAACTATCGCGCCAGCTATGTCGAGGAAACCGACGCGGCCGTCCGCTACCTGGTCAAGATGCGCAAGATCTCGCCAAAACAGATCGCGGTGTTCGCGCAGCAGGACTCCTACGGCGATTCCGGCTTCCAGGGCGTCGCCAAGGCGTTCCGGGCGATGGGCGCCAACGATGCGGCGATCCTGCGTCTCGGCTACAAGCGCAACACCGTCGACGTCGACGAAGCCGTCAACACGCTGAAGGCGCAGAAGACGCCGATCAAGGCGGTCGTGATGGTGGGCGCCTACCGGGCCTGCGCCAAGTTCATCGAGAAGACGCGCGATGCCATCCCGGGCCTGACCTACACCAACGTGTCGTTCGTCGGCTCCACCGCGCTCGCCGACGAGCTGATGCTGCTGGGAACACGCTACGCCACCGGCGTCATCGTCACCCAGGTGGTCCCGGCGGTGTCCGGCTATTCCAGCATCGTGCTGGAGTACAAGAACGCGCTCGCCAAATACTTCCCCGGCGAGGCGGCCGGACTACGTCTCGCTCGAAGGCTATGTCGCAGCCAGCGTGCTGATGCAGGCCCTGAAGAAGGCCGGGCCGCAGCTCGACACCGAAAAGCTGGTCGACACGCTCGAGGCCATGCGCGAACTCGATCTCGGCCTCGGCACCAAGCTCGGCTACGGCCGCGCCGAGCACCAGGCCTCGCACAAGATCTGGGGCACGGCGATCGACGAGAACGGCAAGTACCAGGCGATCGAGCTGGAATAGCCAAAGTTCGAGGCTAGTGAACTTCAGAAACAGAATGGCCGGGCGTGCCCCGGCCATTTTGCATTTCAGGGACTGTTGATCGACTACGCCAGCGCCGGGTCGACGGCCTCTTCGTATTCCTTCTTGAAGCGCGCGATCAGTTCAGCGGCCGGCAGCACCTTGTCGATATTGCCGACGCCCTGGCCGCTGCCCCAGATCTCCTTCCACGCCTTCGGCTTGGCGCGCTCGCCGGAGGCGTCGGTGCCAAAGCTCATCTTGGTGGGATCTGACGTCGGCAGGTCGTCAGGGTTGAGGCCGGCCTTGACGATCGACGGCTTCAGATAGTTGCCGTGCACGCCGGTGAACAGGTTGGAATAGACGATGTCTTCCGCCGAGGAGGAGGTGATCATCTCCTTGTAGGCCTCGACCGCATTGGCTTCCTTGGTCGCGATGAAGGCGCTGCCGATATAGGCGAAGTCGGCGCCGAGCACGCGCGCGGCGCGGATGGCGCGGCCGCTGGCGATCGCGCCGGACAGCGCGATCGGGCCGTCGTACCAGGCGCGGGTTTCGGCGACGAACGCCAGCGGCGAGATGGTGCCGGCGTGACCGCCGGCGCCGGCCGCGACCAGGATGAGGCCGTCGGCGCCCTTCTCGACCGCCTTGTGGGCGAATTTCTGGTTGATGACGTCGTGGAAGACGATGCCGCCCCAATTATGCGCGGCCTGGTTCAGGTCCTCGCGCGCGCCGAGCGAGGTGATCAGCATCGGCACCTTGTACTTCTCGCAGACCGCGAGATCCGCATCGAGCCGGTTGTTCGACTTGTGCACGATCTGGTTGACGGCGAACGGCGCCGACAGGCGGTCCGGATGCGCCTTGTCCCAGGCGGCGAGCTCTTCCTTGATGCGCGCGATCCATTCGTCGAGCAGCGAGGCGGGGCGCGCGTTCAGCGCCGGGAACGAGCCGACCACGCCGGCCTTGCACTGGGCGATCACGAGATCGGGCACGGAGATGATGAACAGTGGCGAGCCGATCACGGGTATCGACAGGCGGCCCTTGAACAGAGCGGGCATGGACATAGCGAAGCGATCCTTTTTGGCAGCGAATTAGAGGCTGGACGTCATACCAACAAGGCAATCTTTCCACTGTCAAGTATTGCGTTTTCACGCTGGCCATGCGCCGGGCCCCACGGGGAATGTTTCATCCGCGCGCCACGCTCCGGCCAGCATGAATTTCCAGCGCCAATCCTGTCCTCATTGCAGCAGATCGGGATTGATCAGCCGCTCGAACGAGAACATCTCGTCCCATTTTTCCTGGGTCAGCAATTTTCGCTCCGTCACCACGATCTGGTGCAGCGACTTGCCGGTCGTGTAACCCTCGCGCGCGATCTCGGCGCATTGCTTGTAGCCGAGCAGCGGCTTCAGCACGGTAACGATGCCGAGCGAGTTCAGCACCATGTTGCGGGTGTGCTCGTCATTGGCGGTGATGCCGACGACGCAGTTCTCGCGCAGGCTGTTGACGGCGCGCTCCATGGTGCGGATCGAGAAGAACAGCGCAAACGAGATCACCGGCTCCATCACATTGAGCTGCAGCTGGCCGGCGGACGCGGCGAGCGTCACGGTGGTGTCGAGCCCGATCACGAGAAAACTGGTCTGGTTGACGACTTCGGGGATCACCGGATTGACCTTGCCCGGCATGATCGAGGAGCCCGGCTGCAGCTGCGGCAGGTTGATCTCGTTGAAGCCGCAGCGCGGGCCTGACGCCAGCAGGCGGATGTCGTTGCAGATCTTCGTCAGCTTGCTCGCGGTGCGCTTGAGCACGCCGGACAATTGCACATAGGCGCCGGTGTCGGAGGTCGCCTCGACCAGGTCGCCCGCCAGGATGAATTCGACGTTGGTCAGGTTGGTCAGGTGCCGCACCGCGACCTTGGGATAGCCGGGCGCGGCGGTGACGGAGGTGCCGATCGCAGTCGCCCCGAGGTTGATCTCGCGCAGCAGCGAGCGCGCCTCGGTGATGCGGTCGACCTCCTCGCCGATGGTGGTGCCCCAGCCGCGGAATTCGGCGCCGAGCGACATCGGCACGGCGTCCTGCAGATGGGTGCGGCCCATCTTCAGCACGCGGTCGAACTCGAGGCCCTTGGCGAAGAAGGCGTCCTGCAGCTGGCGCAGCGCCGTGATGTAGCTGTCGAGCCGCAGGATCAGCGCAAGGCGAAAGGCGGTCGGATAGGTGTCGTTGGTCGACTGGCCGTAATTGACGTGATCGTTCGGGCTGACATGCTGATAGTCGCCCTTCTTGTAGCCGAGCGATTCCAGCGCGAGGTTGGCGATCACCTCATTGGCGTTCATGTTGGTCGAGGTGCCGGCGCCGCCCTGGATGAAGTCGGTGACGAACTGGTCGCGCATGTCGCCGGATATGACGCGGTCGCAGCCGCTGATGATGGCGTCCGCAACGGTGGCGTCGAGCACGCCGAGATCGCGGTTGGCCATGGCGGCGGCCTTCTTCACATAGCCGAGCGCCTTGACGAAATACGGCTCCTCGCTCATCGGGATGCCGGTGATGTGAAAGTTCTCTTTGCCGCGGATGGTCTGGACGCCGTAATAGACGTCGTCGCCGATCTCGCGCGTTCCGAGAAAATCCTGTTCGATCCGGCTCATGGGCGCTCCTTGCCTGTTGGGCATGATCTTTTCGGAAAACCACTTCACACTTTTCCGGTCAGCCGCGATGTACCGGCGACAGCAGCCTACTGGCACAGCGCCTTGGTGACGAAGTTTTCGTTCTTGCAGTCGCCAGGCTCGCGCTTGCGGCCGGGGATGAAGATCCTTGGCGAGCACTTTTCGACCGAGTCGATGTCGAGGCTCTTGCCGTCCTTGTAGCCCTTGCTCTGGCACAGCCGTTCGGCGCCGGCCTTGCAATCCGGCGCACCGTTGGCCGAGACCACGCAGGCCATGCGCCCCGTCACCATGATCGCTGGCTTTGCCAGATTGGTCAGGCCCTCGCCGGCGCCCTTGATGTCCTCGAGCGTCTCCGACGGGCTCTTGATCTTGGGCAGCTTGTCCCAGAGTTTTCCGAGTTCATTGACCAGGCCCGGATTTTCCTCGCGCGCGGGCGGCGCGGGCTCAGGCTGTTGCGGCGGCGCGACGGGGGCGGATTGCTGGGAAGGCGACTGCACGCCGAGCGCAGGCGGCGCGGCCTGCGGCCAAGCGGGGTTTGCGCATCAGCGACGCCAGCGCGGCGCCGGCAATGGCGCCGCAAATCGTCAGCCGATGATGAGTTCAATTCGGCATACGAACAGCCTGACCCGCGCAGATGCCGAGGCGACCGCGCTAGACCAATCGATAGGCGATATAGAATCCCCCGACAAGCACGATGGCGCCGATCACCACATAGGTGGTCAGGCGCTTTTCTAGCTCCTTGCGGATGAAGTCGCCATAGCGGTTGAGCAGCACCGCAAGCACGAAGAAGCGGCCGCCGCGCGCGACGATCGAGCACAGGATGAACAGCCAGATGTTGTAGCCGGCAAAGCCCGAGGTGATGGTGACGAGCTTGTAGGGGATCGGCGTCAGTCCCTTGAGCAGGATGATCACCGCGCCCCATTCGGCATAGGACTGGCGGAAGGTCTCGACCTTGTCGGTGAGATTGTAGATGTGCATCAGCCACTGCCCGACCGAGTCGTAGAGCAGCGCGCCGATGGCGTAGCCGACCACGCCGCCGGCGACGGAGGACGCGGTGCAGATCGCCGGCGAAGAACCATGCCCGCTGCGGTCGCGCCAGCGACATCGGCAGCAGCATGACGTCGGGCGGGATGGGGAAGAACGAGCTCTCTGCAAACGATACCGCCGCCAAGATCCAGATTGCATAGGGCTTGTCGGCGGCGGCAAT
Organism: uncultured Alphaproteobacteria bacterium; assembly: GCA_963726865.1. GTDB lineage: Bacteria > Pseudomonadota > Alphaproteobacteria > Rhizobiales > Xanthobacteraceae > Bradyrhizobium. The sequence continues at coordinate 575,289 of CAVSEE010000033.1, forward strand.
GCACCAGTCATAAATTCGTTTCAGCATGAGGCGCGATGAACCATCATGGCGCCGATTTGTCCATGCCGGGATATGGCGGAAAACGACTGTTTTAGTGCCGCTTGCGGAAGGATCGGCCTTCCAGCGCGACAATTCGCCGCCGCGTTGCCGGGGCACCCGCCGCCTTGGGCAGTTTGACCGCCGACTTCGGCAGCTTCTCGGCGATGCCGAGCAGGTCCTCGCGGCGCTCCATTTCGCGCCAGACGTCCTGCGGACGCACGCCGGCCGAGGCCCACAGAACGGTCAGGTTATAGAGGAGGTCGGCGCTCTCGCGGACCACGGCGTCGGTCTTGCCGTTGACGGCATCGATGACGACCTCGATGGCTTCCTCGGCGAGCTTCTTGGCCATCTTGGCAGGGCCGCGCTGAAACAGCTTCGCCGTGCGCGACGTTGCCGGATCGAGATCCTTGGCCGCGATCACCGCCTGATAGAGCCGTTCGAGCGAATCACTCATGGCCCGAACTTAGTCGAAAGCACCCGAAAACACGTTAACATACGGCTTCAAAAGCGAAATTTTCCGCCGGCCAGGCGGCCGGCGGAGCACTTTCAGCTGGCTTGGTTACCAGCCGCCATAGGGGCGCATGCCGGTGTCATAGCCGCCGTAATTTTGGCGCTGACCATAGTAACCGCCACCGCCATAGTAGTAGCCGGGGGCCGGGGCGTAGACGACGGCCGGGCCGCCATAACCATAGCCGTAACCGTAGGGCTCATAGTAGTCGCGTCGGGAATTGGCGGCCGCAATCGCGATCCCCGTGCCCACGATGCCGGCAAAGGCGGCAGCCGCTGCCGCGCCACCGCCGCGATAATAGCCGCCGCGATAGTAGCGGCGCTGGGAGCTGAAGTCGGTGGCGCCGCTCGTTCCGGTCGTCGCCGTCACACCCTTTTCCTTCCCGGCGGGCGCGGCGACGGCCACCGACGGCCCGACCGAGGTCATCGCGATCGCCGCGACACCGGCGATCATCGCCGTTCGGCCCAGATGAGCAACAAAACCCTTATCCGCGAACATGTTCACGTCCTCCGTGGCAGCCGGCCTGACAGCAGGCCTTTGTCTACTAACCACTGAGCCGATATTGGGTTCCCGAACCCGAATACAAGCTGAACGACCGGTGACGAAATCGTGGCGCTCATCGCCCGTTCAGACTAAAGGGGGGAGAATAACAGCATTGCCGCGGTGTCATGATTCCTGCATGCACCCTGATGCATCCTTGTCGGTGCCGGCCCGTCTCGTGGTTAGTCTCAATGCGCGTAAACCGGACGAATGCAATCCGCTTCATCCTGGCCCTGACGACGGGCTTGTGGGGAGCAGTGTGTCCGCAAGTGCGCGCGGCCGATCCGGTCGCGATCCAGTTCTCGCTCGATCGGCCGATCGACGCGGTCGCAGCACCCCTGGTGATGGCGCAGGCGAGCGGGCTGTTCAGCGCCGAAGGGCTTGCTGTCACCATCAGCGCGGGCACTTCCGCACAGGAGACGATCGCGCGCGTTTCCTCCGGCGCCAGCGAGATGGCGCTGGTCGACATCAACGCGCTGATCCGCCATCGCGACAAGGAGAAGCCGGACGTCCCGCATGCCAAAGCGGTGTTCGTGTTGTTCAATCAGGCCGGCTATTCCATCATTGCGCGCAAGAGCCGCGGCATCCAGGCGCTGGCGGATCTCGCCGGCAAGAGCCTCGGCGTCGTCGAGGGCGATCCGGCCGCGAAACTGTGGCCGGCTGTGGCGAGGCAAAACGGCATCAAGACTAGCGCCATCAAGCAGAGCATGATCAGCCCGGCGGTGCGCGAGCCGATGCTTTCGGCCGGACAGGTCGACGCGGTGACCGGCTCCTCCTATTTGTCGGCGATCAATCTGAAGGACCGCGGCGTGCCGGCCGACGATCTCGTGCTGCTGAAATTTGCCGATTACGGCTGCGAGGCCTATGGCGTTGCTGTCATCGTCAACCCTGCCTTTGCCGCGGCCAAGCCCGACGCGGTGAAGGCCTTTGTCCGCGCTGCGATCAGCGGCGTTCATTTGACCATCAAGCAACCCACTTTGGCCGTCGAACAGGTGGTGAACCGGATGGACGGCGGCTCGCGCGATCTGGAGCTGGAGCGGTTGCGCGCGATCCTGCGCGACAACATCCTGAGCGCGGAAGTACGGCGCAATGGCCTCGGCGGCATCGATCCAGCACGGTTCGAGAAGTCGATCGACCAGATCGCGGAAGACTTCAAGTTTCAGAAGCGGCCGGCCGCGGCCGATATCTTTGACGGCGGTTTTCTGCCGCCGCTGAATGGGCGGCTGATCAATTGAGCTCTCGCTCCGCAGGGGACCGAGGCGCAAATTAGGTAGTCGGGCCGGTTGATCCCTGCTTAAACTGGGGAACTCTGTGTTCCCGCCTTCCGAGTTCCCGCCGCATGTCCGTGCTCCGCCTCTACACCCGCGTGCTCGAACTCCTCGGGAAAGAGGCGCGGCTTGGCTGGATCCTCGCCGTCGCCAACCTGCTGCTGGCGAGCGCGCAGTTCGCCGAACCCGTGCTGTTCGGCAAGATCATCGATGTGATGTCGGGGCGGCCGGCCACAGGCCTGTTCGCCACCAACTCGCCCTGGCCGCTGCTGGCGGCCTGGGTCGCCTTTGGCCTGTTCACCATCGTCTGCAGCGCGGTGGTGGCGCTGCATGCCGACCGGCTGGCGCACCGCCAGCGCCAGGCCGTGCTGACCTCCTATTTCGAGCACATCCTGCAGCTGCCGCTGACCTTCCACAGCGGCACGCATTCCGGCACGCTGATGAAGACCATGCTCAGCGGCACCGACGCGCTGTGGCGGGTATGGCTCGGCTTCTTCCGCGAGCATTTTGCCGCGATCATGTCGCTGGTGGTGCTGCTGCCCCTGTCGATCTACATCAACTGGCGGCTGGCGGTGATCCTGTTCGCGCTCTGCGTGATCTTCACCGTGCTGACCACGCTGGTGGTGCGCAAGACCTACGGCATGCAGATGGAGGTCGAGGAGCATTACAGCGACCTCTCCGCCCGCGCTTCCGATGCGCTCGGCAACGTCGCGCTGGTGCAGAGCTTCGTGCGCATCGACAGCGAGGTGCAGGGACTGCGCTTCGTCGCCGACAAGCTGCTCGCCGCGCAAATGCCCGTTCTGTCCTGGTGGGCGCTGGTGACCGTGATCACGCGCGCCTCCACCACCATCACGGTGCTCGCGATCTTCACCGTCGGCATCGCGCTGCATGCCCAGGGCCTCACCACGGTCGGCGAGATCGTGATGTTCGTCTCGTTCGCGACCATGCTGATCCAGAAGCTCGAACAGGTGGTGGGCTTCATCAACAGCGTGTTCATGGAGGCCCCTCGCCTGCAGCAATTCTTCGACGTGCTCGATGCGGTGCCGGCGGTGCGCGACCGCCCCGGCGCGGTCGACACTGGCAGGCTTTCCGGCCTCGTCGAGTTCAACGACGTCTCCTTCTCCTATGACGGCAAGCGGCCGGCGATCGAGGATCTCTCCTTCAGCGCGCTGCCCGGCCAGACCGTCGCGCTGGTCGGCCCGACCGGTGCCGGCAAATCCACCGCGATCGCGCTGCTGCACCGCGCCTTCGATCCGCAATCCGGCATCATCAAGATCGACGGCATGGACATCCGCGCGCTGAAGCTGACGGCGCTGCGGCGGAATATCGGCGTCGTGTTCCAGGAAGCGCTGCTGTTCAACCGCTCGATCGCGGAGAACTTGCGCGTCGGCAAATCAGATGCGACCGATGAAGAGCTGCGGCTTGCGGCTTCGCGCGCGCAGGCGCTGGAATTCATCGAGCGCGGCGAGAAGAAATTCGACACCCATGCCGGCGAGCGCGGCCGGATGCTGTCGGGCGGCGAGCGCCAGCGCCTGTCGATCGCACGCGCGCTGCTGAAGGACCCGCCGATCCTGATCCTCGACGAAGCGACCAGCGCGCTCGATGCCGTGACGGAAGCCAAGGTGAACGCCGCTCTCGATGAAGTGATGAAGGGGCGCACCACCTTCGTAATCGCGCACCGCCTCTCCACCATCCGCAACGCCACCAGAATCCTCGTGTTCGACAACGGACGCGTGATCGAAAGCGGAACTTTCGATGAACTGGTCGCCAAAGGCGGCCGTTTTGCGGAACTCGCACGAGCCCAATTCATGGTTCAGGAACAGGTGCGGACCACTGTCGAGACATCGAAGCCGACTGCCAGGCCAGACGATGCAAAAATTCCAGGCTAAGCTGCCGAAATTGCGCCCATTTCGTCCGTGAATTAGCCACGCAAACCTCTGTTCTCAAAGGGCAAGCCAGTATAGGTTGCGCACTGCCGCAAGCGACGGCCCCGGACACGCTTGAAACCCGTAAAGTCACATTTCAAGGATCCCCTCGAGAATGAGGCGGGTTCTCAAAGGACCGGAATCGAATAGTGCAATTGATTCGCTCGTTGGGCGGCAAGCTGCCGTTGAAAATCCTTGCTCTCGCGACATTCGCCGCGATTGTGCCGAACAGCGCGCGAAGCGAGGCGTGGCTCGTGGTCGAGGCCGACTCTGGCCGCGTGCTGCAGGCCGACAACGCCACGATGCCGTGGTATCCGGCGTCCGTCACCAAGATCATGACCGCCTATGTGACGCTCAAGGCCGTCAAGGAAGGGCGTCTCACGCTGGAGCAGACGCTGACGGTATCGCCGGTCGCGGCCTCGCAGGCGCCGTCGAAGATGGGATTCAAGCCGGGCACGCAGGTCACGGTCGAGAACGCGCTCGCCATGATGATGGTGAAGTCGGCGAACGACATGGCCGTGGTGCTCGCCGAAGGCGTCGGCGGCTCGATCGACGGTTTCTCGGCGATGATGAACCAGGCCGCGCAGCGTCTCGGCATGACGCAGACGAGCTACGTCAATCCGAACGGGCTGCCGGCGGACGGCCAGATCACGTCCGCGCGGGATCTTGCGATCCTCGCCCGCGCCGTGATCCGCGAGCTGCCGGAATACGAATATTTCATGCACATCCCGGCTATTCGCTTCGGCCGCAGGGTCACCAACAACTTCAACAAGCTGATCGGCCGCTATCCCGGCGCCGACGGCTTCAAGACCGGCTTCATCTGCGCCTCCGGCTACAACCTCGTCGCCTCGGCGACGCGCAACAACCGGCGGCTGATCGCCGTCGTGCTCGGCTCCTCCTCGGGGCAGGCGCGCGCGGTGCGCGCGGCGCAGCTGCTGGAGCGCGGCTTTGGCGGCGGCGGGCTGTCGTGGCTCCGGCCGTCGATGGGGACGGTGGAGAGCCTCGCGCCGATCGACGCCACGCCACCGAACCTGCGCGACGAGATGTGCAACGGCAAGCGCAAGCGGCCGGCGACCGACGAGGACGACTCCTCGATGACGATGGCGAGTTCTTCCGCCAGCGGAGGCGAGACCGGCGGCGTGGCCTTCTTCACGGCCGGCCTGCAGGCGCCGATGCCAAAACCCTCCGAGGTGCTGTTGCAGGACGTCCCGGTCGGCGAGCCGATGGTGGTCTATACCGGGCCGAAGAAGTCCGGCGCGGGGTTGATCGCCGCACTGGCGACGGATTCGGAAAGGCAGACCACGCGGCGCGGCAAGCGCTCGCGCGTGGCGGCAAAACCCGATACGGCAGCCGAAGACGCGGACCGCAGCCAAACCGGCCGCCGCGAAGCCGAAGGTTCAGCACGCCGCGGCCAAGCCGGATGGCGCGGCGGCGGCAAAGCCTGCGGCCGCCGTATCGCCCAAGCCGGCGGCGGCCAAACCGGCTGCAGCCGCAAAGCCCAAGCCGAAGCCCGACAACAAGCCCGCGACCTGATCTCGGCGCCCTGCCCTTGGGTGGAGCGGCCGTTAACCTCGATTCCGGCTGGCACGCCAATGCGTCGATAGCGCGCAGCCGCTTGCCATATCGGGCCGCATTGCCAATACTGCGGGAAATAATGCGACCCCGCCTTTTGACGGGGCATGCACACAACAAATAACGCGCATTTTCGAGGGGAGAGACCCATGGAGCGTATCTGGCTCAAGCAGTATCCGCCTGGCGTGCCGTCTGACATCGACGTCAACCAGTATTCGTCGCTGGTCGCATTGCTCGAGGAGAGCTTCGCCAAGTTCGCCGACCGCAAGGCGTTCATCTGCATGGACAAGTCGATCAGCTATCGCGATCTCGACGAGATGTCGCAGGCGCTCGGCGCCTACTTGCAGAGCAAGGGCCTGGCCAAGGGCGCGCGCGTCGCGCTGATGATGCCGAACGTGCTGCAGTACCCGGTCGCGACCGCCGCCGTGCTGCGCGCCGGCTATGCCGTCGTCAACGTCAACCCGCTCTATACCCCGCGCGAGCTCGAGCACCAGCTGAAGGACTCCGGCGCCGAAGCCATCATCGTGCTGGAGAATTTCGCCACCACCGTGCAGCAGGTGCATCGCCAAGACCTCGGTCAAGCACGTCATCGTCGGCAGCATGGGCGACCTGCTCGGCTTCAAGGGCGTGATCGTCAACCTCGTCGTGCGCAAGCTGAAGAAGATGGTGCCGCCCTACTCGATCCCCGGCGCCGTCACCTTCAACGAAGCGCTCGCGGCCGGCCGCGGCCTGAAACTGAACAAGCCGCAGCTCAAGGCCGACGACGTCGCTTTCCTGCAATATACCGGCGGCACGACCGGCGTTTCCAAGGGCGCGACGCTGCTCCACCGCAACATTCTCGCCAACGTGCTGCAGAACGATGCGTGGCTGCAGCCGGCGCTGAAGAAGCCGCCGATTGTCGACAACATGATCATCGTCTGCGCGCTGCCGCTCTATCACGTCTTCGCGCTGACCGCGTGTTACCTGCTGGGACTGCGCGCCGGCGGCACCAACCTGTTGATCCCCAACCCGCGCGACATGCCGGGCTTCGTCAAGGAGCTGCAGAAGTACCAGGTCAGCTTCTTCCCGGCCGTCAACACGCTCTACAACGGCCTGTTGAACACGCCCGGCTTCGACAAGCTGGATTTCTCCAAGCTGAAGATCTCCAACGGCGGCGGCATGGCGACGCAAAAACCGGTCGCCGAGAAATGGCTGAAGACCACCGGCTGCACCCTGTCGGAAGGCTATGGGCTGTCCGAGACCTCGCCGACGCTGACCTGCAACCGCGCCGACATCGAGCAGTTCTCGGGCACGATCGGGCTTCCCGTGCCCTCGACCTATCTCTCGATCCGCGACGACGACGGCAAGGAAGTGCCGCTCGGCGAGCCCGGCGAGATCTGCGCCAAGGGTCCGCAGGTGATGTCCGGCTACTGGAACCGGCCGGACGAGACCGCGAAGGTGATGACGGCGGACGGCTATTTCCGCACCGGCGACGTCGGCGTGATGGACGAGAACGGCTACACCAAGATCGTCGACCGCAAGAAGGACATGATCCTGGTCTCCGGCTTCAACGTCTATCCGAACGAGATCGAGGAAGTGATCGCGTCTCATCCGGGCGTGCTGGAATGCGCCGTGATCGGCGTGGAGGATTCGAAATCCGGCGAGGCGGTGAAGGCCTTCGTCGTCAAGAAGGACCCGAACCTCACGGCCGAGGACGTCATCAAGTACTGCACCACGCAACTCACCGGCTACAAGGTGCCGAAGCAGATCGAGTTCAGGACCGATCTGCCGAAGACCAATGTCGGCAAGATCCTGCGCCGCGAGCTGCGCGACGAAAAGAAGAAGGCGGCCGCGGCCTGAGGCCGCAAATGGCGGTGCGAGCGGTCAGACCGTGACTGACGCTCGCACCGTGACACCTGCCGAGATTCTCGCCTTCTGGCGCGAGGCAGGCCCCGACCGCTGGTACAAAAAGGACGGCGCCTTCGATGACGAAGTGCGCCGTCGCTATTTGGGCCTCTGGCAGGAGGCGGCCGCGGGCAAGCTGCTCATCCTGGGAAGCGAGCGATGACGGCGCCCTCGCTCTGACCATCGTGCTCGACCAGTTTCCCCGCAACATGTTTCGCGGCGATGTCCGCACCTATGATACGGACCCGCTGGCGCGCGAGGTCGCCGGCCGCGCCATCGACCGCGGCGCCGACGCGCGGATCGACCCGGGGCTGCTGGAATTCCTGTACATGCCGTTCATGCATTCGGAGCTTCTCGCCGACCAGCTTCGCTGCGTCGAGCTGTTTCGAAAATCCGGCAATGCCAGCAACCTGAAATACGCCGAAGACCATGCCGATATCGTCAGGCGGTTCGGCCGCTTCCCGCATCGCAATCCGATCCTGGGACGGGCAACGACCCCGGAGGAGCAGGCCTTTCTGGACGGGGGCGGATTTGGGGGCTGATGACGTAACAGTGAAATCAGGTCATTGCCGTTTTCGGCGCGCTGAATATTGTACCGGCCGGGCGGCCGGTCTAAGAACACCCGGCTCATTCAGGGAGAAGAAAAAATGGCGATCCAAGTTGGCGACAAGCTGCCGGAAGCGAAGTTTCGCGTGATGACGGCGGAAGGTCCGCAGGTCAAGTCCACCGACGATATTTTCAAGGGCAAGAAGGTGGCGCTGTTCGCCGTGCCCGGCGCCTATACCGGCACCTGCCACAAGATGCATCTGCCCAGCATCTTCCTCAACGCCTACGCCATCAAGGGCAAGGGCGTCGACACCATCGCCATCGTCTCGGTCAACGACGCCTTCGTGATGAACGCCTGGAAGCGCGACACCGACCAGCGCGACGAGGCCACCTTCCTCGCCGACGGCAACGCCGATTTCACCAAGGCGATCGGCATGGAGCTCGACGCCTCCGGCAATGGGCTCGGCATCCGCTCCAAGCGCTATTCGATGCTGGTCGAGGACGGCACGGTGAAGAAGTTCAACCTCGAGCCGGCCCCGGGCAAGGTCGAGGTGTCCGGCGGCGATACGCTGCTCGGGCAGCTGTAACGCCACACTGCGAATTACGGCGTCATGCCCGGGCAGAAGCGCGACAGCGCGTCTTCGCGCTAGCAATGTCCCGTGGCATTCACGACACTTTAGATGGCTGGCGCAAGCGATAAGCATCGCGTGAGATGGCCGGGTCAGGCCCGGCCATACCACGAGCGGACAGAGCTTTGCCCTACCCCTTCAACTTCGCCATCGCCACGCCCTCGCGCGCCAGTTGATCGGCGCGCTCGTTTTCGGCGTGGCCGGCGTGGCCCTTGATCCAGTGCCAGCGCACTTCATGCGGCTTCAGCGCGTCATCGAGCCGCTGCCACAGCTCGGCATTCTTCACCGGCTTCTTGTCTGATGTGCGCCAGCCGTTCTTCTTCCAGCCGTGGATCCAGCCGGTGATGCCCTGGCGCACATACTGGCTGTCGGTGGTGAGGTCGACGCGTGCAGGACTTCTTCAGCGCCTCCAGCGCCGAGATCGCCGCCATCAACTCCATGCGGTTGTTGGTGGTGTGGGCCTCGCCGCCCTTCAATTCCTTCTCGACCTCGCCGAAGCGCAGGATCGCGCCCCAGCCGCCGGGGCCGGGATTTCCGGAACAGGCGCCGTCGGTGAAGATGATCACGTGCGGCTTGTCGCTCACGCCGCGCGTCCCGCCGGCGTGATGCCGTAGTCGGAGATCGCCGTGACGCCCTGCTGGAAACGCAGCTTGCGGACATATTCCAGCGGGTCCTTCGGCTTCACCAGCGCGCCCTCGGGCACGTTGAGGAAATCGACCAGCCGGGTCAGCAGGAAGCGCAATGCGGCGCCGCGCGCCAGCAGCGGCAGCGCGTTCGCTTCCGCCGCCGACAACGGCCGCGCGCGGCCATAGGCATTGAGCAGCGCGCGCGCCTTGGTGACGTTGAACGAGTTGTCGGACTCGAAGCACCAGGCGTTCAGGCAGATCGCGACGTCATAGGCGAGAATGTCGTTGCAGGAGAACGGAAAGTCGATCAGGCCGGACAGCTTGTCGCCGAGGAAGAACACGTTGTCCGGAAACAGATCGCCATGGATGACGCCGACCGGCAGGTCGTTCGGCCAGCGCGCCTCGAGATAGTCGAGCTCTCGTGCGATGAAATCGCGCAAGCCCGCCTGCACGTTGTCGGCGCGATCGGCGGCTCGCTCGAACAGCGGACGCCAGCCGGAGACGGATAGTGGATTGGCGCGGAACAGCGGAAAATCGCGCCCGGCAAGATGCATCTTGGCGAGCCCCTCGCCGACACCGGCGCAATGCGCGGCGTTCGGCCGGCGCGGCCACATGCCTTCGAGGAAGTTGATGATCGCGGCCGGACGTCCGGCGAGCGTCGAATAGACCGCGCCGCTGCGGTTCTTCGCCGGCTGCGGGCAGCTCACGCCGTGCTCGGCCAGATGCGCCATCAGCGACAGGAAGTACGGCAGATCGTCTTCCGCCACGCGCTTCTCATAGAGCGTGAGGATGTACGCACCCTTTCGACGTGTGCATCAGGAAGTTGGAATTCTCGACGCCCTCGGCGATGCCCTTGTAGGAGAGCAATTCGCCGATGTCGTAACCTTTGAGGAATTCCGCGAGATCTTCGGCGGCGACGTCGGTGTAGACCGCCATGGCTCTGCCCTTATGCAGCGTCCGGCCGTACCGAACGCGGCAGCGGGAAGAACTCGTTCTCTTCCGCGGCCGAGACCGTCTCCACATGCAGCGTGTAGCGCTCGGCGAAGGCGCCCATGATCTCCTCGACGATCACTTCCGGCGCGGAGGCGCCCGCGGTGATGCCGAGGCTCTTGATGCCTTCAAAGCGCTTCCAGTCGATGTCGCCGGCGCGCTGCGCCAGCACCGAAATCGGACAGCCCTCGCGCTCGGCGACTTCGCGCAGCCGCTGCGAGTTCGACGAGTTCGGCGCGCCGACCACGATCAGCGCATCGACGACCGGCGCCACCTTCTTCACCGCGAGCTGGCGGTTGGTGGTGGCGTAGCAGATGTCTTCCTTGTGCGGACCGTAGATGCTCGGGAAACGGCCTTTCAGCATCTCCACGATCTCCGTGGTGTCGTCGATCGACAGCGTCGTCTGCGTCACGAAGGCGAGATTGGTCGGATCCTTCGGCGCGAAGGTTTTGGCGTCCTCCGCCGTCTCGATCAGGCTGATCGCGCCCTGCGGCAACTGGCCGAGCGTGCCGACCACCTCGGGGTGATGCGAATGGCCGATCAGCAAGATCTCGCGGCCGCGCTTGAAATGGATGGCGGCCTCGCGGTGCACCTTGGTCACCAGCGGGCAGGTCGCGTCCAGCGAGAAGAAATTGCGCTGCTTGGCCTCGGCCGGAACCGCCTTCGGAACGCCGTGCGCGGAGAACACCACCGGCGCGTTGGTGTTGTCCGGAATTTCGTCCAGTTCCTCGACGAAAATCGCGCCCTTGGTCTTCAGGCTGTCGACCACGTATTTGTTATGGACGATCTCGTGGCGGACATAGACCGGGGCGCCATAGATGGCGAGCGCCCGCTCCACGGTGTCGATCGCCCGCACCACCCCGGCGCAGAAGCCGCGGGGAGAACAAAGCACGATTCTGAGGTCGGGTTTGAGGTCTGGATTGGCTGACATTGGGGCAGTTTCCGGGACCGAATCACCCCCTGCCGGCGGGCGGGGAACGGCCAGTTTCGTTAAGGACTTGGGACCGGTTTGGAGCCATGTCAAGGCACTTTTCGCTTGGGCATTGCGCCTTTTACCCCTCAGGGCTTATATAGGGCGCAATTCCCGTCATCGCTGATGACCCACGGCTTCGCCTCCCAAAGAGGTGGGCGAAGCGCAAAGGAGATTTGCCATGAGCAACGCGCCGCTGATGCCCAAGGCGACGGCCGTTTGGCTGCTTGATAATACCGCGCTGACCTTCGACCAGGTGGCCGATTTCACCAAGATGCACCCGCTGGAAATCCGCGCCATCGCCGACGGCGACGCCGCCCAGGGCATCAAGGGCATGGACCCGATTTCCAGCGGCCAGCTCACCCGCGAGGAAATCGAAAAGGGCGAGAAGGATTCCGAGTACCGGCTGCGGCTCGAAGAGAGCAAGGTGGTGCTGCCGCCGGCCGCCAAGCGCAAGGGCCCGCGCTACACCCCGGTGTCGCGCCGCCATGAGCGGCCGAGCGCGATCCTCTGGCTGGTGCGCAACCATCCCGAGTTGAAGGACGCGCAGATCATGCGCCTGGTCGGCACCACCAAGACCACGATCGCCAGCGTGCGCGACCGCACCCACTGGAATGCTTCCACCTTGACCCCGATGGACCCGGTGACGCTCGGCCTGTGCTCGCAGATCGAGCTCGATTTCGAGGTGCAGCGCGCCGCCAAGGAAAAGCCGGTGCCCGCCAATTACGGCGGCGCCACGCTGCTGCCGGCCTCCGAGACCACCCGCAAGGAAGAGGCGGTGGAGCAGGCCGAGAAGTCGAGCGACGACCTCAACGTCGATGCCGTGTTCGCCAAGCTGAAGACGATCGGCGGCAAGAAGGCGGAGAGGAGGAGTAAAGGCTCCTCACGCGCTGGTTTGGGTTTGCGAAACGCGGCGGGGCAACCTGCCGCGTTTTTGTTTTGGCCTGGCGCTCAACCGTATTTCAGCTTCATCAACAGAATTCCGCCGGCGAGCACGATTGTGATGGCATTGGCGACGATCAGCGGTTCGTCTCCGGAAAGCACGCCGTACAGCAAGCCAAAGCAAGAGGCCGAGCACCATGACGAGAAACATTCCAAGCGAAATGTCCTGCGTCGAGCGGGTTCGCCAAGCCTTTACGAATTGCGGGGCATAGGCAACCGTCGTGCACGTTGCGGCAGCAAACCCCAGCAGCTTGATTGCAATCGGCTCCATGCCAGACCTATAGCACCGATTCGATGTGTTCGTTATTGCCCGCGGCGATCGTCTTCCTTCCTTCTCCCCTTGTGGGAGAAGGTGGCGCGAAGCGCCGCCTAGCCCAACTCGATCTCGCCCGCGATCTCGTGTGTGAGACTCACGCCGCCGATGGTGAGCACCATCTTTGCCGGCAGCTTTTCGTTGCCCTTCAGCTTGCCGGCGGCGACGGCGTCGCGCACGGCCTTCTCGATCTCGCGCTGCGAGGTGATGCCGACCTTCTTGAGGAAGCCGCGCAGGCTGTTGTTGAAGTTGTCTTCGTTCATAATCGCTCTCCTGAATTACGGCCGCACGGGATTATTCAGCATCTGTTCGCCGAGATTGCGCTGGGCGCGGTCGGCGCGCGCTTCGGATTTTGCCCGCGCCGCATCGCGCTCCTTGCGGCAGGCGATATAGGCCGGCGAGCCGCGCTGCGGTGTTGTTGGCGCGGCAGATGGTGTCGTCATCGGGCGCGGCGGGTGCGGCGGGCGCCGGAGGATTGTCGACCGCCACCGTCTGACCGCGCTCGAGACAGCCGGCGAGCATGGGAGCGATCAGCAACAGGGCGAGAAGCGGGCGCATTTCTTGGCCGTTCCTTGAATTCGTCATGCCGGATTGAGCCGACAATCCATCGAAATAAAGGCAACCAAGGCGCAACTGCGCCCTATGGTTAGCATCGGCGCCGAAGCGAACGCGAAAGCCCAGACAAAAACTGCGAAAACAACCCCATGCAAAGTAAGCGTCAGGCCACGCCTCGGCGGCGTCCTCACACCCTGCCCTTCAGCGCCTCGCCGATCTCGTCCAGCACCTTGGGATCCTCGATGGTCGCCGGCATGGTCCAGCTGTCGCCGTCGGCGATCTTCTTGATGGTGCCGCGCAGGATTTTTCCGGAGCGCGTCTTCGGCAGGCGGCCGACGGTGATGGCGAGCTTGAAGGCGGCGACGGGGCCGAGCTTGTCGCGCACCAGCGCCACGATCTCCTTCTCGATCTCGGCCGGCGCGCGCGTCACGCCCGCCTTCAGCACCAGGAAGCCGCAGGGCACCTCGCCCTTGATCGCATCCTTGATGCCGAGCACGGCGCATTCGGCGACGTCGGGATGCGAGGCGAGAATCTCCTCCATGCCGCCGGTGGAGAGCCTGTGGCCGGCGACATTGATGATGTCGTCGGTGCGGCCCATCACCCAGACATAGCCGTCCTCGTCCTTGTAGCCGGCGTCCGAGGTCTTGTAGTAGCCGGGAAATTCGGTGAGGTAGGCTTCCTTGAAGCGCGCCTCCTGCTGCCACAGCGTCGGCAGACAGGCCGGCGGCATCGGCAGCTTGATCACGATCGAGCCCATGGTGTTGGCGGCAACCGGCTTTGCCGCTTCATCGACCACGTCGACCTGGTAGCCCGGCATCGGCACCGTCGGCGAGCCGTGCTTGACCGGCAGCATGCCCAGCCCCACCGGATTGCCGGCAATGCACCAGCCGGTCTCGGTCTGCCACCAGTGATCGATCACCGGCACCTTCAATTGCTGCTCCGCCCATTCCACCGTCGGCGGATCGGCGCGCTCGCCGGCCAGGAACAGCGTGCGGAATTTCGACAGGTCGTATTGCCGGATGAACTTGCCGTCCGGGTCTTCCTTCTTGATGGCGCGGAAGGCGGTCGGCGCGGTGAACAGGGCGACCGCCTTGTGCTCGCTGATGACGCGCCAGAACGCGCCGGCATCGGGCGTGCCGACCGGCTTGCCCTCATACATGATCGAGGTCGCGCCGTGGATCAGCGGGCCGTAGACGATGTAGCTGTGGCCGACCACCCAGCCGATGTCGGAGCCGCACCACCAGACCTCGCCCGGCTTGACGCCGTAGAGATTGAACATCGACCATTTCAGCGCGACCAGATGCCCGCCATTGTCGCGCACCACGCCCTTCGGAATGCCGGTGGTGCCCGAGGTGTAGAGGATGTAGAGCGGATCGGTGGCGAGCACCGGCACGCAGTCGGCGGATTTCTTCGCCGCGATCGCGGCCTTGCGCAGCGCTCGCCCAGTCGTGGTCGCGGCCGGCGACGAGATCGCAGGCCTGCTGCGGCCGCTGCAGGATGATGCAGGCCGACGGCTTGCTGCTCGCGAGCCGGATCGCTTCGTCGAGCAGCGGCTTGTACTGCACGATGCGGCCGGGCTCGATGCCGCAGCTTGCCGAGAAGATCAGTTTCGGCCTGGCGTCGTCGATGCGGGTGGCGAGCTCCTTGGCGGCAAAGCCGCCGAACACCACGCTGTGCACCGCGCCGATGCGCGCGCAGGCGAGCATCGCGACCACGGCTTCCGGCACCAGCGGCATATAGAGGATGACGCGGTCGCCCTTGGCGACGCCAAAATCCTGCATGATGGCGGCGAGCGTCTTCACCTCGAGCAGCAGCTCGGCATAGGTGAATTTCGTGACGCTGTTGGTCAGCGGCGAATCGTGGATCAGCGCGACCTGATCGGCGCGGCCGCCCGCGACATGGCGGTCGAGCGCGTTGTAGCAGGTGTTGACCACGCCGCCGGTGAACCAGCGGCCATAGGCGCCGAGCGAGGGATCGAAGACCTTCTTCGCCGGCTCGATCCAGTCGATCTCCCGCGCCGCCTCGGCCCAAAAGCCCTCGGGGTCGGCGAGCGAGCGGGCGTGGACCTCGTGATACCGGCTTTTCTCGTGGATGTTCATGGGCTCGCTCCCTCTGATGTCCCGCAGGCCCAAGAGACCTGAACGGCCGCGGCAAATCCGGCCATGATCGGGATCAATTCAGACGCATTTTCTTTGCCGTCATTGTCACGGGATAGCCGCGGGGTTTCAAGCCGAAAACGCTGCGACGTAAGGCCCGTCATGTTCGAGCGACTAGTACGCCGTCGACCCCGTTGATCTGCCGTCAGCCGCTCCTTCATGGCCTTCTGCAGGTCATAGCCGGGCTTGCCGAACTGCGCGTTGCGCCGGGCGATGAACTCGTCCTGCTCGCGCTTGACGGCCCTCGCGTCGCGGGGCGTTGGCGCCTCCTGCGAGCGCCCGGACGTAGGAGCCGTGAACCTCGCGATCGAGATTGGCCAGCGTTGCATTGGCGCAGATCGCCTTCTCGACCGGCCGGCGCGCGGTGGCGCAGTTGAAGCTGGGCTTGCCCTCGACCGCTTTCAGCGCGCCGACCCGCTCCAGCTCCAGCGCCAGCGATTTGTGGTTGGCCTTGGCCGCCGGATGGTCCGGGTTCAGTCGCAGCGCGGCGCCGAAATCGGCGACCGCCTTGGGACGGTCGCCCTTCTTGCGCCAGAGCTCGCCGCGGGCATTGAAGATGTCGGCCAGGCCCGGATCCAGCCGCAGCACGGCGTCGTAATCCGATATCGCGCTGTCATACATCTCCTTGCGCTCGAACGCCGCGGCGCGCGCCGTCAGCGCCTTGATGCGATCGGGCCTTGCCGTCTTCTCGTTGTCGATCAGCGCGCTGCAGAGCGGCACGATCTTGTCGTCGTCATTGGCGGCCGCCGCCGCGAAGCACGGCGCGGGATCGAGCTGCACATCCTTGTCGGGCTCGTTGCTGGCTGGCCAATGCGGAATGCGACAATCGCTGCCGACAACAGCAGCGCGACCGCGACGAAACCAGGCACCTTGCACCACGTATTCGGCATGCACCCATCGTAACAAGCAATGCAAGAATCCGACAACTGGCAAATCGGGCAGAAACATGACGGTTGCGAAACCGTCAGTGATTCAACTCACGGAATGTCGCCGCGCAACATTCTCCACTCGGCCCGTGAACCAAATGCTGCTATGCGAGACTCAAACCCTATGACCACATTCATCGATGATCGTCGCGTGATCGACGCCGTTGCGTCGCCTGCGCGATATTTCTACTTCAGCATGGCGCTGGCCTGCGCGGCCGTCGCTTTCCTCGGCTTTGCTCCGACCTTCTTCCTGCCGCTGGCGTCGGGAAAATTCGCAGCACCGCCGTCAATCATGATCCACGGCATCGTGTTCTTTGCCTGGTCGCTGTTCTTCGTGTACCAGGCCTGGCTTCCGGCCGCGGGCCAGACCGGACGGCATCGCACGCGTCGGAATCATCGGCGTGTCGCTGGCGACAACGATGACGATCTTCGGTTTGATCGCCGGCGTCACCTCGATGCAGCGCGCGGTCGCGATGGGCCAGAAGGACGCAGGCCTGGCGTTCTCCATCGTGCCGTGGAGCGGCATCCTGTTCTTTGCCGTCGTGTTTGCGATCGGCATCGCCATGGTGCGCCGTCCGGAAGTGCACAAGCGGCTGATGCTGCTCGCCGGCATCTCGATCCTCGATGCGGCGGTCGCGCGCTGGTTCCTGACCTTCCTGGCGCCTCCCGGACCGCCCGGCCCGCCGCCGGTCGCGGTGACGATACCGCCGGCCTTCGTCGCCTATCTGCTGCTGGTGGTGGCGATCGTGAACGACTGGCGCACGCGCGGCCGGCCGCACAAGGTCTATGTGATCGGCGGCCTCGCGCTGGTCGCGGTAAAGCTGCTCAACCTGCCGATCAGCCAGACGCATGCCTGGCACGCCTTTGCCGGCGCCATTCTGACGCTGTCGCAGGGGCGATCATCTGTCGGGCGTCGGCTTGCGCGCCCGGGGCGCGAGCGTCAGCTCTTCACGGTGATCCCGCCGTCGACGATGAGCTCGATGCCGGTGATGTATTTCAACTCGTCGGACGCCAGAAACAGCGCGGCGTTGGCGACGTCCCATGCATCGCCCATGTGTCCCATCGGCACCTGGGCGTCGCGGGCCCGCCACATCGCCTCGACGTCGCCGGCGGAATAGCTGGCGGCCAACCCTGCGGAATGCGCCACCATCGGCGTCTTCATCAGGCCGGGCAGGATGGCGTTGACGCGGACATGGTCGTTGGCGAACTGCACCGCCGTGGTGCGCGTCATCATGTTCATCGCGGCCTTCGAGGCGTTGTAGCTGACATAGGAAATGCCGAGATGGCGGATCGAGGCGATGGAGGAGATGTTGATGATGGAGCCGCCGCCCTGCTTCTGCATGATCGGGATGACATGCTTCATGGCGAGGAACGCGCTCTTGAGATTGACGGCGAAGACGCGGTCCCATTCGGCTTCGCTCACCTCGACCACGTTGCCCATCTCGGCGATGCCGACATTGTTGTCGAGCACGTCGATGCGGCCGTAGGCTTTGATGCAGGCCGCGACCATCGCCTCGACGTCGGCGCGCGCGCGAAACGTCGGCGGTAAACGCGGCGGCCTTGCCGCCCTCGGACTTGATGATGTTGACGGTCTCTTCGGCGGCTGCGCCGTTGCGGTCGACGCAAAACACCTGCGCGCCCTCGCGCGCGAAGGTCACGGCGGTTGCCTTGCCGTTGCCCCAGCCGGGTCCGATCGAGCCCGCGCCGACCACGACGGCGGTCTTGCCCTTGAGGCGGTTCATCGCGTTCTCCCTGTTATTATCGTTGGCACGCGCGCATGGTCGTGGCGTTGAACCCCGACCGGATGGCCGAGAATTTCCGACAGCGTCCTGCATTTGCCGTCAGCGCACAACCGCCATTCACCGGCGGCGCCGGAATTGCCGAGCGTCACTTCCGGCATGGCAGGGCGCGCGGGCTTCCAGCGAAACCAGCCGTCGATGAGACGCGCCTCCGGCGGCGGCTCCATGCCGGCGCCCGATCCCTTGACGCGCGCTTCGACGAGTTCAAGGCCGGCGGGCGTGATGCGCCAATCCTCCTGCCATTCGACCTTCTCGATCGAATGGGTCCAGGCCAGCGTGAAGGCGGCGAGCGCGAGCGCCTTCACCGCTCCCGCCGAGGCAAGGCAGAGGCTCAAGCCGGCGCCATTGTGCTGCGCGAGCGCTGCCGCCATTGCCAGAGCACGACGAGGGCGGCGAGCGCAAAGCCAACGGTGTCGCTGAACTGGAAGTCGCCGAGCAGGCAGAGCGCGGCGACGAAGGCGACGAGTTGCTCGATCCAGTGCAGCCGGGTGAACAGGAAGCCGATGGCGACGATGCCGAACAGGCCGATCGCGACCAGCGCCTTGAAGGTCGCTAGCGCCACCGCGCCGTAGAAGCCGAGTTTTGCCGCCATGGGATCGCCGGCCTGCAGCATCAGCGCCGGCGAATAGACGAAGATGAAGGGAATGACGTAGCCGGCGAGCGCAATGCGCATCGCTTCCCAGCCGATCTTGTCGGGATTTTCCCTGGCGATTGGCGCTGCCGCCAGCGCGGCCAGCGCCACCGGCGGCGAGAGGTCGGCCATGATGCCGTAGTAGAACGCGAACATGTGGCTGGCGATCAGGGGAACGCCGAGCTTTGCCAGCGCGGGCGCTGCGAGCGCGGCGGTGATGATGTAGGTCGGGATGGTGGGAATGCCGGTGCCGAGCAGGATCGACAGCAGCATGGTCATGATCAGCGCCAGGAACAGGCTCTTGCCGCCGAGGCTGATGATCCAGGTGCCGAAGATGGTGCCGACGCCGGTCTGCGTCATCATGCCGATGATGGTGCCGACGATGGCGCAGGCCATGCCGACGGTCAGCGCCGACTTGGCGCTGTCGGCGAGCGAGTCGCGGCAGGCGGCCAAGCGTGGCGCGGCCGCCGCGGGTGATGAAGGCGATCAGGATCAGGAGACCGACGACGCCGGCAATCGGCACGATCTCGAGCCCGTTGCGCGACACCGCGGCGGCCACCAGCGCGAGCCCGATCCAGAAGATGTAGCGCAGCGCCGTGTTGGAGAAGCCGAGCGTGATGCTGGCGCCGAGGATCAGCGCCACGGTGAGCGCGAGGCCCATGCTGCCGGCATAGAGCGGGGTGAAGCCCTCGAACAGCATGTAGACCAGCGCCGCCAGCGGCAGCACGAGATACCAGCGGTTGACCAGCGCCTTCCAGGCGCTCGGGATCTCCGACTTCTTCATGCCGACGAGGCCGTGCTTGCCGGCTTCCAGATGCACCATCCAGAACGCGGAGGCGAAATACAGCACCGCCGGGATCACCGCGGCCTTGACGATCTCCGAATATTGCATGCCGAGCGTCTCGGCCATGATGAAGGCGACCGCGCCCATCACCGGCGGCATGATCTGCCCGCCCATCGAGGCGGTCGCCTCGACGCCGGCGGCAAAGGCGCGGCGGTAGCCGAACTTGATCATCAGGGGAATGGTGAACTGGCCGACGGTGACGACATTGGCGACGCCGGAGCCGGAGATCGTGCCCATCATGCCCGAGGCGACCACCGCGACCTTGGCCGGGCCGCCGCGGGTGCGGCCGAACAGGCCGAGCGAGACGTCGGTGAAGAGCTGGATCATGCCGGCGCGTTCGAGGAACGAGCCGAACAGGATGAAGAGGAAGATGTAGGTCGCCGACACGTAGATCGGCACGCCGTAAAATCCTTCGGTGCCGAAGGAGAGATGCGCGATCACCTGGTCGTAGTCATAGCCGCGATGGTTGAACGGCGACGGCAGATACTGGCCGAAGAACCAGTAGAGCAGACAGGCGCCGCACATCAACGGCAGGGCCAGTCCCATCAGGCGGCGCGTGCCCTCGAAGATCAGGATCGCCAGCACCGTGCCGACCACGAGATCGGCCCGGGTCGGATCGCCGTCGCGCGCGATCAAGTCGGCATAGAAGATCCACTGATAGAGCCCGCAAGCAGAAACCGATCGCGCCGATGATCCAGGCGGCGGCGCGGCCGAAATCGGTCTTGGCGGTGAAATTGCCGATCAGGCCGAAGGTGAGCAGCAGCAGGAAGCCGACATGGACGCCGCGCACCACCTGGCTCGGGAAATAGTTGAAGGCCGCGACATAGAGCTGGAACACCGCAAACAGGATGCCGATGCCATAGGCGAGCCGGCCCCAGACGCCCGGACCGAACCCTTCCGGAAATCCGTGTTCGAAATTATCGAACTCGACCTTGACCGGACCTTCCGTGCCCTCGGCCTGCATCGTCAGCGTTTCCCCTGTCCCTGCGCGCTTATAGCACTCGTCTAATTCGTCATGGCCGGGCTTGTCCCGGCCATCCACGCCTTAATGCTGCCGCCCAACCAAAAACGTGGATGCCCGGGCCTTGGCCACGAAGACGCGCTTCGCGCTTTAGCCCGGGCATGACGCCGTAGCGAACGCCGGCCTTACTTGATCAGGCCCTTTTCCTTGTAATAGCGGATCGCGCCGGGATGCAGCGGAACCGGGCTGCCGCTGGCGGCGGTCTCCAGCTTGATCTCCTTGCCGGCGACATGCGAGTTGGCGAGTTCCGGCAGCGACTCGAAGATCAGCTTGGTCATCTGGTAGGCGAGATCGTCCGACACCGCCGAGGAGGTCACGAGGTAGTTGACCACCGCCGCGGTCGGCACGTCCTTGTCCTGGCCGGTGTAGGTGTTGGCCGGAATCGTCGCCGCCACGAAGGGCGGGCCGATCTTGTCGACGATCTCCTTCGGCACCGCGACGACGGTGATCTCGCTCGAGGTGCGAGAGATCCTTCAGCGAGGCAACGCCGAGGCCCGCCGACTGCAGGGTCGCGTTGAGCTGGCGGTTCTTCATGAGGTCGACGGATTCGGCGAACGGCAGATACTCGACCTTGCCGAGATCCTTGTAGGTCATGCCCGGCGGCGGAAAGGATGGCGCGCGAATTCAGCTCGGTGCCGGATTTCGGCGCGCCGACCGAGAGGCTCTTGCCCTTGAGGTCGGCCAGCGTCTTGATGCCGCTCTCGGCGGTGGCGACGATCTGGATGTAGTTCGGATAGATCGCGCCGATGGTGCGCAGCTTGTCGAGCTTGGTCTTGAAGCCGGCTTCCTCGTCGCCGTCCCAGGCCGCCTTCAGGGAGTCGCCGAGCGTGAAGGCGAGCTCGCCCGAGCCCCGCTGCAGCAGCACGAGGTTTTCGACCGAGGCCTTGGTGGCCTGGACCTGGGTTTTGACGTTCGGAATCTTGTCGCTGAAGATTTTTCCGATGGCGACGCCGAGCGGGTAATAGACGCCGGAAGTACCGCCGGTGAGCACATTGATGAAGCCCTGCGCCATGGCCGATGGCGCCGGCAGGACGACGGCGGCAGCGATGGCGACGGCAAACAGCCTTGAGCGAATGCGCATTATTGTTGGTTTCCCCTTGATTTGTGGGCCGGAATTAGGACGGCGGCCATGCCGGGTCAATCCGCCCTTAGTGAAGGCCAGCCCTGCGGCAAGCGCTGCAAGAGCCCTTGCCACGGTTCCCCAAACAGGCGTCAATAGGCCGTAATCGGGCCCCAGGCTGGAAGCGACAAAGCCGCTCCAGCCGGCCGGAGGATACGCGGATGCTGATACGTCCGGGGTTCGTACAGTCTGGAAGCAACATGGCACCGTTGAAGACCATGAAGAGGACGATGGCGGCTTTCGCCTTGGCACTTGCCTTGGCGCTTGCCGCGGGCCTGCCGCTCGCCGGCATCGGGCAGGCCGAGCAGAAGCAGCTGTCGATCGGCACCGGCGATCCCGGCGGCGTCTATTTCCCGCTCGGCGGTGCGGTGGCGAGCGTGCTGGCAAAGGCACTGCCCGACCTGCACGCCACCGTCGAAGTCACCGGCGGCTCGGTCGACAACATCAAGCTGATCGCGGCCGGGCAGAGCGACCTCGGCTTCACCATGGCCGATGCCGCGATGGACGCGATCCAGGGCCAGGACAAGTTCAAGAACAACAAGGTCGCGCTGCAGACGCTGCTGGTGGTCTATCCCAACCGCATGCATGTCGTGACGCTGGAGGGCAGCGGCATCGAGACGCTCGCCGACCTCAAGGGCAAGCACGTCTCGACCGGATCGCCCGGCAGCGCCACCGAGATCATGGCCTCCCGCGCCATCGAGGTGATCGGCCTCGACAAGGACAAGGACATGCAGCGCGAGCGGCTCGGCGTCGTCGAGTCCGTCAATGCCCTCACCGACAAGCGGATCGACGCCTTCTTCTGGGTCGGCGGCATTCCGACCGCGGCCATCGCGACGCTGGCCACCACCCCCGGCGTCAAGATGAAGCTGATCGACCACGCCGACATCGTCGACAAGATGAACGAGAAATACGGCAAGCTCTACAGCAAGAGCCGGATCAAGGCGGGCACCTATCCCGGCACCAGGACCGATAGCGACGTCGCCGAAGTCTGGAACCTGATCGTGACCGGCAATCGCATGAGCGACGAGGACGCCTACAAGATCGCCAAGACGCTGGTCGAGAAGAAGGACGACA
Source organism: uncultured Alphaproteobacteria bacterium (assembly GCA_963726865.1). GTDB lineage: Bacteria > Pseudomonadota > Alphaproteobacteria > Rhizobiales > Xanthobacteraceae > Bradyrhizobium. The sequence continues at coordinate 598,167 of CAVSEE010000033.1, forward strand.
TCGTCAAGGTGCACAAGGAAGCCGAGAGCTTTTCGCTCGACAACCAGGTGCAGGACCGCTCGCCGGTGCCGTTCCATCCCGGCGCGCTGAAATATTTCAAGGAAAAGGGCGTCGGCGGTTAGCCGCCAACGCCGCCTTCCGGCTTACGCCGCCCGCACCTCGCGCAGGAACGTCTCGACCTGCTGCCTGAGAACGCTGCCGTTCTCGCTCAGCTGGTTTGCCGAGGCGAGCACGCCCGAGGCATCGCTACCGGCCTTGCGGCTGTTGGTGTCGATGCTGGCGATGCTGGACGAAACCTCCTGGGTGCCGCGCGTCGCCTCCTGGGCGTTGCGGGCAATCTCCAGCGTCGCCGCGCCCTGCTGCTCGACGGCGGCGGCAATCGCGGTTGCGGTGTCGCTGACCGCGCCGATGGTTTGCGCGATGCCCTGGATCGACTGGGCCGACGACATGGTCGCTTCCTGGATCGCCTTGACCTGGCCGGCGATTTCGTCGGTCGCCTTCGCGGTCTGGTCGGCCAGCGCCTTCACTTCCGAGGCGACCACCGCAAAGCCCCTTCCGGCATCGCCGGCGCGGGCCGCCTCGATCGTGGCATTGAGCGCCAGCAGATTGGTCTGGCTGGCAATGTCGGCGATGATTTTGACGACGTCGCCGATTTTTTGCGCGGCCGCGGTCAATCCCTGCACCTTCTCATTGCTCTGGCCGGCCTGGCTCACCGCGTCGGTGATCATGCCGGACACCCGCGAAACCTGCTGGCTGATGTCCTTGATCGAGGCGCTGAGCTCTTCGGTGGCGGCGGCAACGGTCTGCACGCTCTGGGTCGCCAGCGTGGCGGACGAGGCGACGCTGGTGGAGCGCTGCGCCGTCTCGCCGCAGCTGGCAGTCATCGCTTCCGCGGTCGTGCGCAAGCCGCTGGCGGCGGAGGCGACGTCCTCGACGATGCGTCCGACGTTGGCGTCGAAGCGGTCGGCCATCGCACGGATCTCGCGGCGGCGTTCAGCTTCGCTGTGCGTCTTCATGGATTCCTGTTCGGCCTTCAGTTTTTCGGTCTCGATCAGGTTGCCGCGGAATATCTCGATGGAGCGGGCAATCGCGCCGACCTCGTCGCCGCGGCCGGCACCGGGAACGGTCACGGCGGTGTCGCCGGAGGCCAGACGATCGACGACGTCGGTGATGTCGCGCAGCGGACGGGTGACGCGCCAGACGATCATCAGGGCGACACCGACCGCCACGGCCAGCGCCAGTCCGATCATCGCGAGCGCGGAAATCAGCGACGCCAGCGCGGCCGACCGCGTGGCTTCTGTGTAGGATTCGCTCGCCTTGCCGGCGGCATACATCACGCCGAGCAGGCTGCCGAGCTGGGGCGTCGTCGTCTCGACAAATTGCGTCGAGGTGACGCCATACTTGCCGCCCTCGTCGGAGAGCTTCTTCATGTCGTCGGCATATTTGCGGAAGCCGGTGAAATACTGCTCCTTCGCCGCGGCCATCGCCTGCTTCAGCGCAGGATCCGTCGCGGGATCCGCGGTGAGGTTCTCGACCTGCTGCCAGAGCACGTCGACCTGGCTGCGGATGCCGGCATTGGCGGCAAGCTTGTCGGCGGCGATCGGCTGTCCAGCGGCGATGGCGGAAGCGATGTTCGACCGCTCCATGCCGGAGATGTCGCGCATGCGCCAGCCAAGCTCCTTCAGCGAAGCCAGACGCGCCAGCGCGGGATCACCCTTCGCCGCCGTATGCAACGCCGAGAACCAGACTTTCAGCGAAGCGTTGACCGAAGCCGTGATGGTCGGGATGAACGTCTTGACCAGATTCTCGTCGCGCTTGTCCTTCGTCAGCTTCAGCGCGGCATCGGCCTGGGAGCGATACTGGTCGGCCTTGGCGAGGGCGGCATCGAGATCGGCCAGATAGGCCGCCTTGTTGGGGAATTCCTCCGACTTCAGCGTCGCAAGACCCGGGGCGTAGTTCTCGCGTACGACCTTGCGGCGCTTCTCGATCTCCTGCAGCACTGCCGGCGGGGCAACGTCGGCCGCCTGCAGGCCGTTATTGGTGTAGAGGCGCTCCATCAGCACCTCGAACAGGCCGGCGATGAATTTGTTGACGCCCGCATCGAATTCCTGCGCGTGGCGGGCCGCTTCATAGCGCTGCCAGGCGCCTGCCGCGTTCCAGCCGAAAGCTCCCATGGCGAGCAGCGACAGCGCCGCAATCGCGGATAGCAACATGGCGCGAATGCTGAAGGCAGAATTTGCGCGCGGCTGCGCTTTCGTGTCCTGGAGCTGCATCGATGGAATTCCCTTGGTAAGCAAAATCGGCGCGTGAGCGCGCAGATGCATCTCTAGGTAAGGGAGGTAAATATTTGCGGGAACCCGAGACCGTAGTAGTACCGGTTTTGCCGTTTCTCGGGCCCGCTGCGACAGTAGGTCGCTCTGGTAAGCGCAACTAAGAGCACAACAGTTTCAAAGAAGCGACCTTTAGTTGTGTCGTTCGAACGCCCCCAACGCCTCGGCACGCGCGATCAGCGGCATTTCGTGGGCCGGCCCGGCGCCATCGACCGCTCGCATCAGCGGGCTTACTGGAACGTCATGTCGACGCATTTGGAGACGTCCGTGCCGAGGCCGGACGCGATGGTGATGCAGCCGCGCACCTTCTGCATGGTGTTGTCGCTGGCCCACACGGCAAAGCCGCCGGGGCCGAAGAACGAGTTGGTGTTCGGCGGCTCGGTCTCGGTGGCGTCGAAGGAATAGCTGAAGTCGGTATCGAAGATGCGCGGCTTCTTGGTGCAGCCGCCGTCGGCCTGCACGTTGATGACCTCCTTGTTGTCGCGGGTCAGCGCCAGCGTGACCTGGCAGCGCGCATATTCCGAGGTCTTGGCGTTGAAGACATAGGCGAAGGATTTGCAGGTCGCGGTGTTGAGCTTGCCGGCGGCGAGCCCCCGGCCGCAGGCGATGCGCTGGTTGCTGACCAGCTTGAACTCGTCGGCCGCGGCCACCGAGGCCAGCGTCATGAAGGAGAGCGCGGTGGCAAAGCAGGTTTTCATGACGGGGCTCATCCGAATCATCCTATGAGGTTCTGCGCAATGGCAATGGATCGGTTCTCGACGGCCAAGATAGTCGCGAAGCGGCAGGCGGGGAATCACAAAGTAGGAAGTAACGCGTGATGCGGCGCGAACGTAGGCCGTATTGACGGGACAATATCGTTCGTGATTTGTTCAAGACATTGGGGCGGTGCGAGGCGTTGACATCGGGGAGCATGACCATGACGGGATTTTCGACCAAAACCTTTTTGATCGCGGCCGCGCTGAGCGCGCTGCCCGCCGCCGCCTTCGCGCAAGCCGCCACGCCCTGGGAGCTGAAGGCGGACACCGGCTATGCCTACGACAAGGAAGGCAAGACCCATTCCTACAAGATGGGCACCAACAATGCCGGCACGCTGCTGAAGGGCGCCAAGAAGGTGCCGAAGGGCACGCTGTTCTTCCTCGGCCAGAACGGCCAGCTCTACATGCGCACCGGCCCCTATCTCGAGGGCGACGGCAAGTTCATGTTCGGCGCGAATTGAAAAGGGCTGCTCTTGCTTACCCGTCCGCCTGGAGGGCAACTAAAACGCTCCCGCCAGCTCGATCGCGCCGGGCTTGTTGCTGTTGAAATCCATCCGCTGATCGGTGACGGCGAGCAGCTTCGCCACGGTGTTGTTGCGGCTGGCGACCGGGTTGCGCTCGTAGCCGCCGCTCTGGAAGAAATTCGCGGTCGGCACCTGCTCGCGCATCGCCTGCGGCATGGTCACCATGTCGAGCCCGGTGCCGTCGCCGGTGAGGTTCATCATTTCGAGCTCGGCCGCGGTGAGCGGCTTGCTGTAACCCTTCTGTTTGGCGAAGATCACCGACGTCAGCAGCTTGTGGGTCTGCAGATGCGGGCCGACGTCGATGTCCAGCACCATGGCGTGCAGCGCCCAGCCCTTGTCGGTATCGGCGAGCTTTTCGTGCTCCGACCAGGTGTCCGGCACGGACTTCGCGAAGGCGACCATCTTGCCGACGACGACGATCTTGCCGTCCATCGCCTTGCGCGCCGCGCCCGACAGCGTCGCAGCCTTCGCCTGCAGCGCCTTGAGGATCGCATCGCCCTGCTCGGCGAACAATTCGACGCTGTTGGTGGTGAGCAACTGGTTGTAGCCGATCGCGGTCGAGATCGGCCGCGTGCCCGGGCCGCGATAGCCGGACTGCATGTCGTAATTGCCGTTGCCGCCGGTCTCGAACGAATAGACCCGCACCGCCTGCTCGCGCGTCAGCCCGGCGCTCGCGGCCACCTGCGCATAGACGCGCTTGAATTCGGCATCGCTCGCCGGGCGCTGCGGCGAGAACTGGAATTGCTCGACCGCCGCCTGGATGAGATCGGGCACCATCGGCAGCGCCTTGCGCGGCGGCCGTTCCGGCGCCGACGGATCGACCGGCTTCTTCGGCCCGGAATAAACCGGCGGCTGCGTCAGCACGTAGTCGTCGAGCGTAATTTGTTGTCCGGCACGCCGCTTGGCATTGCGGCCGCGCCGCTTCTCGGCGATCGAATTCCAGTAGGCATCGACAGGCGCACGCGCTGCCTGGTATTCGGCGAGCTTGCGACGATACTCCGCCATCTCTTGCGGCGAGGCCTGCGCCATCGCATTCGCCATCGGAGTCGGGAAGCGCGGGCATGTCCATCGCCACGGCGTGCGGCGCGCCCGCGAGCAGCGCGAGCGTGGCAAGACCGAGGCGAATCATTTGCGGCGGCATGGCCCGTTGTAGCAAGCAGGCCCGCCAAGTCAGCGGAAAAGTCGGCCGAAAAGCCGCGGCTTCTCGCCCTATTCCGGCTCGACGCCGCTCGCCTTGACGAGCTGCGCCCATTTCTTCTCGTCCTTGTCGATGAGCGCGGCGTAGTCCTCGGGCGAGCCGGGCGTGATGTCGGTGCCGTCATTGCCGAGCTGCCGCTTCACCTCGTCGGAGGCAAGCGCGTCGCGCAGCGCCTTGTTGAGCTTGTCGATGATCGGCCGCGGCGTGCCGGCCGGCGCGGCAAGGCCGTAATACAGCGACGCGTCGAAACCGGCGATGCCGGATTCCGCGATGGTGGGAACATCGGGCAGCAGGCCGGAACGCTGCGCGCTGGTGACGGCAAGCGCGCGCAGCTTGCCCGCGGCGACGTTGGTGTGCGAGGCCGGGATCGGCGCGAACGCCATCGGAATGTGGCCGCCGAGCAGATCGGTCAGCGCGGGGCCCGTGCCTTTATATGGAATGTGCACCAGCTTGATCCCGGCGGCGCTCGCGAAATATTCGCCGGTGATGTGGCTCGCCGTGCCGGCGCCGGCCGAGCCGAAATTGACCGTGCCGGGATTGGCTTTTGCGTAGGCGATCAGCTCGGCGAGAGTCTTTGCCGGAAACGACGGATTGACCACCAGCGAGTTCGGCGCATTGCCGATCATGCCGATCGGCGCAAAATCCTTGCGCGGATCGTAGCCGACATTCTTGTACAGCGACGGGCCGATCGCGAGCGTGCCGGTATAGCCGAGGATCAGCGTGTAGCCGTCGGGATCGCTCTTCGCCACCGCGCGGGTGCCGACGGTGCCGCCCGCGCCGGGACGGTTGTCGATGATGATCTTTTCACCGAGCAGTTCGCTCATCTTCTCGGCGACGCCGCGGCCGACGATGCTGGTGCTGCCGCCGGGCGCGAACGGGATCACCAGCGTGATCGGGCGGCGTCGGATAGTTCTGCGCATGTGCCGGAGCGATGGCCGCCGCGAGTGTGGCGACGACGGCGAAAACGAGACTTGTTGCGGATCGACATGAACGCACTCCCGACACGTTATTCTTGTTGCGCGGCATGGTTGCCGAAACATTCGTTCGGCGCAATCCGCCCTTTGCACTAACGCCAGGCGAACACAGGCTGTTCCAGCTCGGCGACGCGGGTTTGACGGCCGGCCAGCAGCTCGCTGAACTGATAGATCAGCGCCGCGGTCGGCGCATGAATGTGCCCGCCATGCAGGCGGAAACGGATCACGCGGCGGGTGCTCTCGGGAATGCGGGTGAAGCTGAAGGCATCTTCGCGCTCGATCTCGTCGAGCGCGATGCGGTGGGCGGAGGCGACCTCTGCCGGGTTCGGCACGATCGACACGCCCGGCCCCGCCCACACCACGACCGGCGTGATCAGATAGCCGGAACGGGTCGGGTAATCGTCGAGCACGCCGAGCACCTCGCTCTCGGCCAGATGCAGGCCCAGTTCCTCATGCAGCTCGCGCAGCGCGGCCTGCGCCTGCGTCTCGCCGGCGTCGCAGCGCCCGCCCGGCAGCGCCCATTGCCCTTTGTGGGAGCGCAGCCCCGCGGCGCGGCGGGTGAGCAGAAAGGCGGTGCCGTCTCCGGCATCGCTTTCGGTGAGCGCAATCGCCACCGCTGCCCGTTTCAGCGCCGGCGCCGCGCCCTCGGTCGGCGCGCGCGCAAAATCGGCGCAGAGCTCTGCGATTTTCCGCCGGGTGGTATCGTCGAAAACGCGGGTCATGCCGCTTGACTACAACAGGTCCGCGTTCGATGAAATGACCGGCAAGACATGACGCCATGCAGGGACCGACGAAACGACATGCCCGAGAAAGCCGCCGCCAAGCTGAAGTCCGACGGCTGGAGCATTGTCGAGACCTCGGGCTTCCTGCACCTGATCGGCCCGCTCGTGGCAGCGCCTCGTCAATGGCGAGCATGAATACGCGCTGATCACCGAGGACAAGCACCACAACCGCCGCGGCCTGGTGCAGGGCGGCGTGCTGATGACCTTCGCCGACCGCACCTGCGGCATGACCGCCCGCTATGCCACGGGCAAGCCGACGCTGGCGACGGTGCAGCTCGACACCCATTTCGTCGAGACCGGCAAGATCGGCGAGGTGCTGATTTCGCGACCTCACGTGGTACGCTCGACGCGCAGCCTGATCTTCATCACCACGGAAGTGACGGTCGACAAGCGCGTCCTCGCCATGGCCAGCGGCGTGTTCAAGATATTGAAGAACGAATCGATCCTGAGGGACGGAACCCATGCAATACCGCCAGCTCGGCCGCAGCGGCCTGAAGATTTCGCCGATTTGCCTGGGCACCATGATGTTCGGCGGGCCGACGGATGAAGCGACCTCCTCGCGGATCATTGCGAAGGCGCGCGAGGCCGGCATCAATTTCATCGACTCGGCGGATGCCTATAATGGCGGACAGTCCGAGGTGGTGGTCGGCCGCGCCATTTCCAACAACCGCCAGAACTGGATCCTCGCGACAAAACTCGCCAACCAGCTCGGCGACGATCCCAATCGCGGCGGCCTGTCGCGGCGCTGGGTGATGCAGGCGGCGGAAGAGAGCTTGAGGCGCCTCGGCACCGACCACATCGACATCTATTATCTGCACAAGGAAGACCATGCGACGCCGCTGCAGGAAACCGTGCGCGCGATGGGCGACCTGATCCGCCAGGGCAAGATCCGCTATTTCGGCGTGTCGAACTATCGCGCCTGGCGCGTCGCCGAGATCTGCAACATCTGCGACGACAACGGCATCGACCGGCCGATCGTCAGCCAGCCCTATTACAATGCGATGAACCGCATGCCCGAGGTCGAGCACTTTCCGGCCTGCGGCTATTACGGCCTCGGCATCGTGCCCTACAGCCCGCTCGCCCGCGGCGTGCTGACCGGCAAGTACGCGCCGGACGCCGCGCCCGACAAGGACACCCGCGCCGGCCGCGCCGACAAGCGCATGATGCAGACCGAGTGGCGGCCGGAGTCGCTAAAACTTGCGCAGGAGATCAAGCGCCACGCCGAGAGCAAGGGCATCACCGCCGGGCAATTCGCGGTGGCCTGGGTGCTCAATTCCGCCTTCGTCACCGGTGTGATCGCCGGCCCCCGCACCGAAGAGCAGTGGGACGACTATATCCGCGCGCTCGACTATCGCTTCACGGCGGAAGACGAGGCGCTGATCGACAAGCTCGTCGTCAGCGGCCATCCCTCGACGCCGGGGTTCAACGATCCGGCCTATCCGATCGAGGGACGCAAGGCGCGGACAGCAGCGCAACGGAATTGATGAGGCGATCATGGCCCATGAAGACCGCTACGGACTGACGCTCTCGACCTCGTCCGCCGAGGCAGCCGCCGCCTATCGCGAAGGCATCGACCTGTTGCTGGCGGCATGGACCGGCGCGGCGGAGGCGTTCGAGCGGGCGATCGCGGCCGATCCGGATTTTGCGCTGGCGCACATCGCGCGCGGGCGCATCCACACCTTCTATCAGCAGGGCGACGTGGCGCGGAAGAAGGCGGCGCTGGCGCGCGAGTTGGTGGCGCGCAACGGCGACGCGCGCGAGAAGAGCCATGTCGAGACGCTGGCGCTCGCGATCGAGGGCAATCTTCCGGCGGCGCTGACCTCGGCGTTGAAGCATATCGACGCCTGGCCACGCGATGCCATCGTGATGTCGCTGCCGATGGGCGCGTTCGGGCTGTTCGCCTTCTCCGGGATGGCCGACCACGACCAGGCCCGCGTCGATCTCTGCGGACGCTACGCCCATCACTACGGCGACGACTGGTGGTATCTCTACAATCACGGCTGGGCGCTGACCGAGAACAACGACGTCAGCCAAGGCCGCGCCATGACCGAACGCGCCTTTGCACTGCGCGAGGCCAACGCCAACGCGGTGCATGCGCTGCTGCATGCGATGTTCGAGGACGGCTCGGTCGATGACGCCGATAGCCTGGTCGATCGCTGGATCCCGAGCTACGACCGCGCCGGCATCCTGCACGGCCATATCCGCTGGCATCAGGCGCTCGGCGCGCTGGAGCATGGCGACGCAGCGCGTGCGCTGAAAATCTATGGCGAGGTGCTGCAGCCCTCGGTCACGCATGCGCCGCCGCTCAACGCCGTCACCGACGGCGCTTCGCTGCTGTGGCGGCTGCAGGCCTATGGCCACGCCGTGCCGGATGATCTCTGGGCCGATGCGGACACCTATGCCCAGCGCGCCTTCCCGCGCTCGAGCATTCCCTTTGCCGATGTGCACATGGCGCTGTTTGCGGCGGCCACCCGCAACCAGGCGGCGCTGGAGGAACGGCTCGCCGTGATCGAGAAGCGGGTCGCGGACGGCAAGCTGCCGGCCGGCCCCGTGGTGCCAACACTGTTCCGCGCCATGAGCGCCTTTGCCGGCGGCGATTATCGCGGCTGCGTCGCGCAGCTTTCGCCCGTGCTCGACGAGGTCGTGCGCATCGGCGGCAGCCATGCGCAGCGCACGCTGGTCGAGGACACGTTTATTGTCGCGCTGATGAAGAGCGGCGAGTTGCCGCGCGCCCACGCCATGCTGGATGCGCGGCTGCACCGCCGCCCCTCGCCGCGCGATACGCGCTGGCTGGCGGCGCAGAACTGAGCTCTTTGTTTGAGCATGATCTCCGCGCAAACGCTTCGCGTTTGTCGCAAACCGCTTCACACTTTTCCGGATCATGCTACTCGGCGGCGTGGAGCAGCTGGGCTCCCTTGGTCCATTGCCGGCGCGCGGCGCGATGCCAGAACAGGCTGGTGCCCTGCATCAGCAGCCGATAGACCCGCGGGCTGACGCCGCAATTCTCGCGAAAGCTGCGGCTGAAATGCGTGGATGAGCTGAAGCCGCGGCCGAACGCGATCTCGGTGATGGAGCGGTCGGTCAGCGCGGGATCGGCGAGATCCTGCCGGATGCGCTCCAGCCTGCGCTGCCAGATATAGACATTGAGCGTGTCGGCCTCGCCGTCGAACAGCTTGTGCAGATAGCGCTTGGAGCAGCCGATCGCAGCCGCAACGCGATCGAGCGACAGATGCGGATCGTCGAGATTGACGTCGATGAACCGCTTGACCCGGTCGCGGGTCATCTCGCGCAGCGACGCATCGCTGGTCGTGCCCTCGCGATCCAGCACCGCCAGCTCGACGCGACTAGCGATGGTCTCGGCAAGGTCGCCGCCGCCGGGCACAGGCACGCCGTCGCGCAGCGACTCGAACGCCGACACCAGCAGGTCATAGGTCAGGCGGCCGACGCCGGCGCGGCCGGAGAAGCGCCGCACCACGAGGTCGTCGAGATCGAGGCCGAGCCGCACCAGCGTATCGCGCGGCAACAGCATGATGATCTGCTCGATCCGCTCCGGGTTCGACACGGTGTAGGGCTTTGTGGTGTCGTAGAGGCTCCACTCGCCGGGCGCCAGCATCACCTTACGGCCGTTCTGCTCGAAGCAGCCGGCGCCCCTGACCTGCGCCACCAGCTTGACGGTGTTGCGGTTGTCCTTGCGAATGCCGTGCAGCGTGCGCTGCACGCGATGCCGGCTTGCAAGGATGCGCGCCAGCGACACGTCGCTGGCCTGGCCGAGTTCGAGGCGGCCCTCGAACAGCGGATCGCCGAAGGTGTCGGCCTGCAGCGGGCCGATGTGACGACAGACGAACTCGCCCCACAGGCCCAGCCGCTCGCCAGGAGCGATATCGGCGGTGGAAACGACGGCCAGATTGTTCTGCAAGTCCCCGCTCCTTCCCCCCGCCTCGACACTAGCGACGGGCCCTTTGCGAATCCACGGCGGCCGTCGATTTGTTGCGCCGCATCAGCCACTTCGTGCCGCAGTTCGCTCTGGGGCAAGAACGCGGTAGCCCGCCGGCGCTAGGTTCAGTGCAACAGGATCGGCAATCGAAAGCCGGCCAACAACTTAACACCGAAATTCGGGAGGGACGCAAATGAACAGAGGTCGAAGCCTGCGCGCGGGGACACTGGCGTGTGCCATTTTGACGCTCGGCTTCAGTGGGGCGGTTACCGCGCAGGAACCGGCCTCGGTCAAGGTCGGCTACGCCATTTCCAAAACCGGGCCGAACGCCGGCGGCGCCAGCATCACCCAGATCCCGAACTATCAGCTCTGGGTGAAGGAGGTGAACGACAAGGGCGGCCTGATGCTTGGCGGCAAGCGGGTGAAGATCGAGGTCATCGAATATGACGACCGCTCCAACTCCGAGGAAGCCGTACGCGCCGTCGAGCGCCTGATCGAGCAGGACAAGGTGGACCTGCTGTTCTCCGCCGTGGGGCACCGGCCTCAATCTCGCGGTCGGCCCGGTCTTCAACAAATACGGCTATCCGCAACTCGCCTTCAGCGCAGTGACCGACCGCGCGCCGGAACTGGCAAAACGCTGGCCGAACAGCTTCTGGTTCCTCGGCACCTCAAAGCAATATGTCGATGCGCTGGTCGACCTGCTGTCGCAGATGCGCAAGGACGGCAAGATCAACGACAACATCGCCATGGTCAGCATCGCCGACGGTTTCGGCATCGATCTGTCGAAGGCCGCGCGCGAAGGCTTTGAGAAGGCAAAATTCAAGCTCGCCTATGACAAGAGCTATCCGATCGGCACGCAGGATCTCTCGCCGCTGCTCGGCGAAGCCCAGCGCTCCGGCGCCGACACCTTCGTCGCCTTCAGCTATCCGCCGGATACGGTCGGCGCTGACCGACCAGGCCAAGGTCGCCTCCTTCGCGCCGAAGGTGATGTTCCTCGGCGTCGGCGTCGGCTTCCCGCTCTATCCGCAGCGCTTTGGCGAGAACACCGCCGGCATCATGTCGCTCGGCGGCTGGCAGGCGGACAACAAGGCCACCGCCGACTACCGCGCCAAGCACAAGGCGATGCACAACCGCGATCCCGATTATTGGGGCAGCCAGGTCGGCTACGCCTCGCTGCAGATGCTGCGAACAGGCGATCGAGAAGGTCGGCAAGATCGACCGCCCGGCCATCATCAAGGAGCTGCAGACCGGCACCTTCGACACCGTGATCGGCAAGATCAAGCTGGAGAACAACATGCCCGTCAACGCATTCCCGCTGATCGGGCAATGGCAGAACGGCTTCTTCACCGGCGTCGCACCGGCAGGTCCCGGCATGGCGGCGGTGGTCGTGCCGAAGCCGGCGTGGAAGCCGTAAGGTTGGGGTAGACTTGGGGTAGTCTTGGGGCCGGGCCGCCGCACCATCGCGGCGGCCCGAAGTCATTTTCGCTAAGCCATTTTCGGTAAGCCGATGTTCACTGCCGCAGTCACGTCCGGACTCGTTCTCGGCGGCATGTATGCGCTGATCGCCATGGGGCTGACGCTCCAGTATGGCGTCGCGCGGATCATGAACCTCGCCCATGGCGAGCTGCTGATTGCCGCTGCCTTCGCCGCATTCTGGCTGTTCACCTCGGCGGCGGTGAATCCGCTGCTCGGGCTGCTGCTCGTCGTGCCCGCGGCGTTTGCCATCTCATGGGCGATCTACCGCCTGCTGCTGACGCCGCTGGTGCGCCGCGCGCCGAACCGCGACGCGCTCGAGGTCGACAGCATTCTCGCGACGTTCGGCATGCTGTTCGTGATCCAGGGCGTGATGCTGGTGATGTTCGGCGGCGCCTATTACAGCTACAGCTTCCTCGCGTTCCCCGTCACCATTGCCGGCGCCACCGTCGCCGCCAATCGACTGCTGGCGCTGGCCTTCGCCGCGGCCATCGGGCTCGGACTCTATCTTTATCTGACGCGCACGCGCCTCGGCACGGCGGTTCGCGCCGTTGCGGTCGATCCGCAATCGGCGCCGCTGGTGGCGATCGACGTGCAAGGCCACCGCGGCGCTGGCTTTTGCGTTTGGCGGTGCACTGGTCGCGGCCGGCGGCGTGCTGGTCTCGATGTTCCTCACCTTCAACGCCAACATCGGGCGTGGTCTTCACCATGAAGGCGTTGATCGTCGTCATCATGGGCGGCGTCGGCAATTTGCTCGGCTGCCTGGTCGCCGGCCTCATCCTCGGCCTTGCCGAAACCTTCGTCGCGACCTTCGTCGATCCCGGCCTGACCTTGGCGACGACCTACGCGCTCTTCCTCATCATCCTGCTGGTGCGCCCGCAGGGCCTGTTCGGAACGGTGTCGCGATGAAACCGCTGGTCCTGCTGGCCGCAGCTGCGGTCGCGGTCGCCGTCCTCGCCACGGTGCCGCTCTATGCCAACGGCTATCAGCTGTCGCTCGCGATCACGCTGATGAACTACACCGTGCTCGCCACCGCCTGGACGCTGTTCTCCGGGCCGACGCGCTATGTGTCGCTCGCTACCGTCGCCTTCTTCGGCATCGGCGCCTACACCGTGGCAGTGCTGGCCGAGCGGATGGCCTGGCCCTGGATGCTGCTGATTGCGCTTGCCGTCGGCGTCGCCGTGGCGCTGATCGTCGGCCTGTCGACGCTGCGCCTTTCCGGCGTCTATTTCGTCATCTTCACGTTTGGCCTCGCCGAGCTGATCCGCCAGCTCGTCACCTGGTACGAGGTCAACATCACCCGCACGCTCGGCCGCTACATCTTTGTCGGCATCACCCGGCCGACATCTACTGGCAGTTGCTGGCGCTGGCCGTGCTGGTGTTCGCCGCCGGCATCCTGATCCGCCGCTCGCGGCTCGGGCTCGCGCTGCGCGTGATCGGCGACGACGAGACGGTGGCGCGCCACATCGGCATCAACACCACGATTGCCAAAGTCGCGCTGTTTGCGCTTTCCGCCGCCTTCATGACGCTGTGCGGCGCGATCATGGCGCCGCGCTGGACCTATATCGATCCCGCCATCGCCTTCAGTCCGGTCGTGTCGTTCCAGGTGCTGATCATGGCGCTGCTCGGCGGCGTGCACCGGCTCTATGGCCCGCTTGTTCGGCGTCGTGCCGCTGGTGCTGCTGTTCGAATTCCTGCTCGCACGGTTCCCGAACCACTTCTCCATCCTCGTCGGCCTCGCCTTCATGCTGATCGTCTATGCGATCCCGCAAGGCATCGTCGGCCTCATCGAGCGCATCCTGCGGCGCAAGGGAGCTGCCGCATGAGCGCGCCGCTGCTCGAAGTCGCAGGCCTGACGCGCCGCTTCGGCGGGCTCGTCGCCGTCGACGACATCTCGCTGGCGCTGCAGCCAGGCGAGATCATGGGCCTGCTCGGCCCCAACGGCTCCGGCAAATCGACGGTGCTCAACCTGATCTCCGGCGCGCTGCGGTCCGATGCCGGCAGCATCCGCCTGCACGGCCAGGAAATCGGCGGCGCCGCGCCGCATCGCATCGCGCGGCTGGGCGTGGCGCGAACATTCCAGCTGGTGCGCGTGCTGGCGTCGCTGAACTGCCGCGAAAACGTGCTCGCGGGCCTCGCCTTCGGCCGCCGATCGGCCTGGGGCCATGCGGCCGAGCAGCGCGCCGACGACCTGCTCGCGCGCGTTGGCCTCGCGGGCCGCGCCGCCACCATGACGGGCGAGCTGACCTATATCGACCAGAAGCGGCTCGAGCTGGCGCGTGCGCTGGCGCTCGATCCGCAATTGCTGCTGCTCGACGAATGGCTGGCCGGCCTCAATCCGACCGAGCTGCAGGAAGGCATTGCGCTGGTGCGCTCGCTGCGCGGCGACGGCGTCACCATCCTGCTGGTCGAGCATGTCATGGACGCCATCCGCTCACTCTGCGACCGCTGCGTCGTCATGAATGCCGGCCGCAAGATCGCGGAAGGCGCGCCCGACGCCGTGCTGGCGGACGCCGAAGTGATCCGCGCCTATCTCGGAGACGACGATGCTTGAGGTCTCCGGCATATCGGTCGCCTACGGCAAGCATCTCGCCGTCGATCGCGTTGCGCTCGATGTGGCGCGAGGCGAGATCGTGCTGATCCTCGGCGCCAATGGCGGCGGCAAGACCTCGCTGCTCAAGGCGATCGCCGGCATGCAGCCGGCCACCGGCGCCTCGGTCCGGCTCGACGGCGGCGAGCTTGCCGGCCTGCCGGCGCATGCGATTGTCGAGGCTGGCCTCGCACTCGTGCCGGAAGGCCGCGGCATATTCGGCGAGTTGACCGTCCGCGAGAATCTCGAGCTTGGCGCGTTTGCCAGGCGCGCGCGGCCCGTCGAGGCTGAAAACCTGCGCCATGTGCTGGAGCTGTTTCCGCGGCTCGGCGAGCGGCTCGCCCAGCAGGTGCGCACCATGAGCGGCGGCGAGCAGCAGATGGTCGCGGTCGGCCGCGCACTGATGTCGGCCCCCAACATCCTGCTGCTCGACGAGCCATCGCTCGGCCTGTCGCCGCTGATGTGCAAGGAATTGTTCGCGAGCCTGGCGCGCATCCGCGACGAGGGGCTCGGCATTCTATTGGTCGAGCAGAACGCCAAGCGCAGCCTCGCCATCGCCGACCGCGGCTACCTAATCGCCAACGGCCGGATCGTCGGTAAAGGCAGCGCGGCAAGCCTGCGCAACGATCCGGCGGTGCAGCGCGCCTATCTTGGCACGGCGGAGCCCGGCCGTTCCGTGCCTACCATCTGACGCAGCGAAAGACGGAGACTCCGATGCCCGAGTTAGCCAGGAACGAATTCTGGAGAGACCTGAAGCCGATCGCCCAGGTCTTCCGGACCGACGCATTGCCCGAGGCCTATATCGCAAACGCCGCCACCGAGGACGAGCGTTACTATGTGCCGTTCACCGAGACAGTGTCATCGCGGCCGCTCTGGATCTCGCCCTCGCAGAACAAATGGTGCGACATCCTGATGGCCAAGGGCGCGGGGCTCGTGAATCGCCACTACCACCCGCACGAAGTGTTCGCCTACACGCTGTCCGGCAAGTGGGGTTATCTCGAGCATGACTGGACCGCCACGGCCGGTGATTTCATCTATGAATCCCCCGGCGAAGGCCACACGCTGGTGGCCTATGAGCACAAGGACCCGATGAAGGTGTTTTTCATCGTCACCGGTCCCCTGATCTGGCTCGACGAGAACGGCGCTTCCGCCGGTCATTTCGATGTTCACGACTACATCGCGATGTGCCGGGCGCACTACGTCAAGGTCGGCCTCGGCGCCGAGGCCATCGACACGCTGTTCCGCTGATCACGTGGGTGCGTCACGCACCGCGCGTGCGCGACTCCCGGCAAAACCGGAAATTTATTTCGACGCCCGCGGAATAAATTGCGGCGGCCGAACTTGATGTCTGGGCCATCAGGGCTGCGTCGAAGGGTCGCATTATCGCGAAGTCTAGTTGCCAAAGCTCCGCACAAGCCTTTGTGTTGCCGACAATAATTAATGGCCGCTCACCAGGGGACGGCCGCATCACGGGAGAGAGAGACGATGACCAAACCGACCAAGGACAAGCGGACTTCGCGGCGCGGCTTCCTGAAGACCGCCGCAGCAGGCACGGCCGCAGCGGCGACCGTCGCAGCACCCGCCGCGATCGCCCAGACCGGCCCGATCAGCATGCGCTGGCAGAGCACCTGGCCGTCCAAGGACATTTTCCACGAATACGCGCTCGACTACGCCAAGAAGGTCAACGACATGACCGGCGGCGATCTCAAGATCGAAGTGCTGCCGGCGGGTGCGGTGGTGCCGGCGTTCGGCCTGCTCGATGCGGTTTCCAAGGGCGTGCTCGACGGCGGCCACGGCGTGCTGGTCTACCACTACGGCAAGCAGACCGCACTCGCGCTGTGGGGCTCGGGCCCCGGCTTTGCCATGGACGCCAACATGCTGCTGTCCTGGCACCGCTATGGCGGCGGCAAGGAGCTGCTCGAAAAGCTCTACGCGTCGATCGGCGCCAACGTCGTCTCGTTCCCCTACGGACCGATGCCGACCCAGCCGCTCGGCTGGTTCAAGAAGCCGATCGCCAAGGCCGACGACATGAAGGGCCTGAAGTACCGCACCGTCGGCATCTCCATCGACGTGTTCACGGCAATGGGCCTGGCGGTCAACGCGCTGCCCGGCGGCGAAATCGTCTCGGCCATGGACCGCGGCCTGCTCGATGCCGCCGAGTTCAACAACGCCTCCTCCGACCGCGTGCTCGGCTTCCCCGACGTTTCCAAGGTCTGCATGCTGCAGAGCTATCACCAGAACGCCGAGCAGTTCGAAATCACCTTCAACAAGGACAAATACAACGCATTGCCCGACAAGATGAAGGCGATCATCGCCAATGCGGTGGACGCGGCTTCCGCCGACATGTCCTGGAAAGCGGTCGACCGGTATTCCAAGGATTATGCGGAGATGCAGACCAAGGACAACGTCAAGTTCTACAAGACGCCTGACGCCATCCTGAAGCAGCAGCTCGAGGTCTATGACGAGGTGGTGAAGAAGAAGTCGGCGGAAAACCCGCTGTTCAAGGAAATCCTGCAGTCGCAGCTCGAATTCGCCAGGCGGACCACGCAGTGGGAGCAGGACACCGTGGTGAGCCGCAAGATGGCCTACGACCACTATTGGGGCGCCAACGGCGCGGCCAAGAAGATCTGACGCTGAAATAAAACGGGCAAGGCACCGTCCGGAGCACGACCCGGACGGTGCCTTGTGCTATACGGCACGACGCCGATTGCACCCGCCAATATTTTTCTCCTGCCGAACCGCATCACATGAGCGTCCAGAGTTTCCTGCACACAATCGACGGCATCTCCACCTGGGTCGGCAAGGCCACCGCCTGGCTGATGATTGTGCTGATGAGCGTCGTCTGCATCGAGGTGTTCAAGCGCTACATCATGAACATGCCGACGTCGTGGATCTTCGACCTCGACAACATGCTCTACGGCACCCTGTTCATGCTGTGCGGCGCCTACACGCTGGCGCAGAACGCTCATGTCCGCGGCGACTTCCTGTATTCCTCGATGCGGCCGCGCACGCAGGCCGCACTCGACCTGGTGCTGTATTTTGTTTTCTTCATCCCGGGTATCGCCGCGCTGGTCTATGCCGGCTACTATTACGCTGCGGATTCCTGGCACATCAACGAACATTCCAACGTCACCGCGGACGGCCCGCCGGTCTATCACTTCAAGACCGTCATCCCGATTGCGGGCGCGTTGATCATGCTGCAGGGAATCGCCGAGATTGTGCGCTGCATCGCCTGCCTGAAGACCGGCGAGTGGCCGAGCCGACTGCACGACGTCGCCGAGATCGACGTGGTCGGAGAGCAACTCGCCAACAGCGAGTTCGTGGACGAGGAATTGCGCAAGCTCGCCATCGAGGGCGCGGCGCGCATCGATGAAATGGCCCGGCAGCGCGGCATGGGCGGAGAAACACAGACATGAGCGATCCGGCACTCGGTCTCCTGATGCTGGCGCTCATCGTCGTCGTCATCATGATGGGTTTCGCCACGGCCTTCACCTTGATGGGCCTTGGCATGTTCTTCGGCTTCATCGCCTTCTACGACCCGTCGCACAGCTGGACCCAGAACAAGGTGTTCGACCTGATGGTCCAGCGCACCTACGGCGCCATGACCAACGACGTCCTGATCTCGATCCCGCTGTTCGTGCTGATGGGATATGTGATGGAGCGCGGCGCGCTGGTCGACAAGATGTTCTACTCGATCCAGCTCGCCTTCCGTCGCGTGCCGGCATCGCTCGCGGTGGCGACCCTGATCGTCTGCACCTTCTGGGGCATCGCCTCGGGCCTGGTCGGTGCTGTCGTCGTGCTGATGGGCGTGATCGCCTTCAACCCGATGCTGCGCGCCGGCTACGACGTCAAGCTCGCCGCCGGCGTCATCACCGCCGGCGGCACGCTCGGCATTTTGATCCCGCCCTCGGTGATGATCATCGTCTACGCAGCGGTAGCGGGCCAGTCGGTGGTCAAGCTCTACGCGGCGGCGATGCTGCCTGGCTTCTTCCTCGCCTTCCTCTACCTCGTCTATGTCATCGGCTGGGCGATGATCGATCCGAAGATCGCCCCGCCGCTGCCGGAGGAGCAGACCCGGGTCAACGTGCCCGAATGGGTCCGGAAGCTGCAGACGCTCTACTCGCCCAATTTGTTCATCGCGCTGTGCAAGGCGCTGGTTTCGCCTGATCAGGCGAAGCAGCTCGAAGTCGACGGCAAGCCGATGGGCTATCTCGGCATCCTGCAGAACTTCCTCATCGCGCTGGTTCCGTTTCTGGTTAGCGCGGTGACGCTGGCCACGGTGTGGTGGTACGTCGTTATTCATCAGCAGGCCGGCGCAGCCTCGGAGGCGGTCGAAGGCCTGCAGCAGCTCGGCAGCGCCGTGACCCGCGAGACGACGCCGGCGGAGCAAGGCCCGGCTACGCAGTTCTATATCGGCTTTGCGATCGCGGCACTGATCATGATGGCCTGGAGCCTGCGCTCCTATTTGCGCATGGATGGCGAGCGCTTCGAAGTGCTGCGGCTCTTGACCTCGTCGGTGATGCCGCTCGGCATCCTCACCGTGATCGTGCTCGCGGTGATCCTGTTTGGCATTACCACCGCAACAGAATCCGCCGCCGTCGGGGCGGCCGGCGCCTTCATCCTGGCGCTGCATGCGCGCACGCTGGACTGGAAGCGCACCAAGGAGGCAGTGTTCCTCACTGCCAAGACCACCGCGATGGTGTGCTGGCTGTTCGTGGGTTCGGCACTGTTCTCGGCGGTGTTCGCCATCCTCGGCGGCCAGGCGCTGCTGGAGCATTGGGTGCTCTCGCTCAACATGTCGCCGGTGCAGTTCATGATCCTGTCGCAGGCGATCATCTTCGTGCTCGGCTGGCCGCTGGAATGGACCGAGATCATCATCATCTTCGTGCCGATCTTCCTGCCGATGCTGAAGCATTTCGGCATCGACCCGATCCTGTGGGGCACGCTGGTGTTCGTAAACCTGCAGGCCGCCTTCCTGTCGCCGCCGGTGGCGATGTCGGCGTTTTATCTGAAGGGCGTCGCGCCGAAGCACGTCACGCTGAACCAGATCTTCGCGGGCATGATGCCCTATATGCTGATCGTGATCCTCTGCATGGTCATCATGTATCTGTGGCCCGGCATGACGCTGTGGCTGCCGAACTATCTGTACGGCGGTTAGCGCTCCAGCACGGCCTGCGGCGCCCGGACGGGCGCTGCAGCCGGCGCAGCGGCATCGTCAGGCACCAGTGCCGGTCCTTCGACCGTTTCGACCGCGCCAACGGGTTCGCTCTCCTGCCGCCTCAAGACCAGCATCGCGATGCAGACGGCGTAGAGGGCAACGCCCAGGCCGTAGGTCGCGGCAATGCCAAACTCGATGGAAAGGGCGACGCCCAGCACCGAGGCCAGCATCGAGGTAATGCCGTTGGCGCTCCAGAGGAACGGCAGCAACTCCGGGCGCCGGCGCCAGATGGAGAGACCCAGCGGGAACATCATGCCCATGCAGAACGCCGGCGGCGCCAGCAGGGCGACGGAGATCAGAATTCGCACGTCGGTCGCTTCCGCGCGCGTCCAGGCGGTCACCAGCGGCGTCAGATAGCCGGTCACCGAGAGCGTGAGCAGCAGCGCGGTGGTGCGAGCGATCATCGCGCCGCGGCCGGGAGCCCCAGCGCCAACCGTCGCGCTACCCATGCCGCCAAAGATCAGGATGGTGAAGAGCACGACGCTCAGCCCATAGACGGGATGGCCGAGGAAGACCATCAGCCGCTGCATCTGCGATATTTCGATCAGCATGAAGCCGAGACCGATCGCACTGAAATAGAGCACCGGCGGCGCCAGCGCCGGCAGCGGCATCCGCCGCGCCAGCTGCACGAAGGGCACGACGATGTAGTAGGCGCAGGCGGCAAGCGAGACGACGAGCATCAGCAGGACCATGCTGATCGCCACGTTGTTGTTGGTGACGGCGACCGACGGCTTGGTCAGGAAGTTCGACAGGCGCTGGGTGAAGAAGAAGAACGGGCTGTCGTCGGTGGAGGCGACGATGTTGTCCGGCAACGAGGCGAAGAAGCCGGCGTCGGCCTTGCCTGACAGCAAGGTCGAGGTGAGGTTGTCATAGGCAATGCCGGGTCCCAGGATGACCTTGAAGCCTTGCGCCTCGACCCTTGCCCGCGCGGCCTGCCACTCGGCATCCGTGAAAGCATCGGGACGGGTCATCACGGTCACGATCGGACCGCCGGTAACGGCGATCACATGCCGCCCGAGTTCGCCCGCGGGCACGCCGTGGCGCTGCAGCGCCTGGGCCGCGATCGCCACCAGCCGGTAGAATTCGGCGCGGTACTCGTCGGAATTGTACCAGCGCGAGATCGAGAGCAGCCCGCCGGGCTTCAGCGCGCGGTAGAAGTCGCCCCAGGCCTCGACGGTGTAGAGACGGTTTTCCGTCAGCGTCAGTCCGCCCGCGGCGGTGGCGGCCCAGGTGTCGATCAGCGAAATCTGCACGAGGTCGTAGCGGTCGGGTGAATGATTGATGTAGCTGCGCGCTTCCGCGTTCACCAACGACACGCCGGGCTGGCGATCGAGCTGACCGGAGAATTTCGCGAATTTATCGGTCAGCACCTCGAAGATGGCCGGGTTGATCTCGATGCCATGGATGCGCTTGGTGCCGAACAGCAGTGCGGAGAGGATGTCGCGCCCGCCGCCCACGCCGATGATCGCCGCTTCCGACGGCGGCTGCACCAGGTAGGCCGCATTGATCACGTCGTCCTTCAGATACGACAGCTTGGAAAGATCGCCGTCGAACTTGGTGATGACGGTTGCAGCATCGGCGTCGATGTCGAGCAGGTTCTGCTCGATCTTCATCTTGGGATCCCGGGCAAAGCCCCAGCCGAACGGCGCGCTCTCGCCGAGCGGCCTGACCCGCACGCGCGAATAAGTATTCCAGCGCTCGAACAGCGTTTCGGTCTGTTCGTGACCCTTGGCCCAGAACACGCCGAGATGACTTTTGCCGCTGACGGCAAGGCCGGTATGCACCGTGGCGACGGCCGCCATCGACAGCGCGACCACGCCGCTCAGGCGCCGGGCGGGCGCAACGCCACCACTGCGAACCACCATCCAGCCTGCGCCGGCGGAGAAGGCGCCGAGCCAGAACGTGGCGCTGACGGGATCGACGACGAGCAGCGCGAAGATGATGCCGAGACAGCCGAGCGCGGCGCCGGTCAGGTCGGCCGCATAGAGCCAGCCGCCGGCATAGGGAAGCCGGGTGAGCAGCAGCGTGATGCAGATGCCGCTGTTGGAAAACGGTATTACGAAGGCGAGCGCGGCCAGCGCCAGCGCGCCCGGCACGATCGCATTGGGAACGAGCAGAGGCACGCAGAGGAAGGCGAGCATCGCGCCGACGCCGGACAGCGCGAACCACGCGGCGTGGCGCGCGAACTCGCCGGCGACCGCTTCCGGCGCGTAGCGCTCGGGATTGTTGTAGACCTCCATCGCGCCGCGCGTCAGGCCGAGCATGGCGAGTGAGATGGCGGCGAAGGCGAAGTGGTAATACAGCATCACGCTGAAGAAGCGCGTGATCAGGATCTGAAACGACAGGGTGGCGCAGGCCAGCACGAAAATCGCAAGGTAGTAGCGGCCTGGAATTTTGCTAACCGGCACGGCATTCACCCTTTTTGGAATTGGTCATCGGCGCGCAAAAACAGGGCCGTTCCGGCCCACCCTGACGGAGATTCCCTAACAAGCGGTTGCCCCCTTCACGGCCGGACCCGCCAGACCGTCAGATTGCCGGGGGGATCGAGCGCCACCGGCTGCAGGAAGTCCGGCACCTCGCCGCGGCCGAGCCGCGCGGCCAATCCGTCCGGCGCCATGTCCGTGAGCTCCAGCAGTTCGAGCGAGCCGCGGCAGAGCACGACATAGTCGGCCTGCCGCTCCTTCAGGATGCGATGCGCCGTGTCGGGAGTTGCCATCATCGTCCTGATCATGGCGAGGTTGCCGTCATTGTTGCGGTGATAGGGTGCGGCGAACACCGAATGCTCGCTCGCGACCAGAATGCCTGGGCCAAGGTCGATCGGCGCGAGCACGCGCCCGCGCGGAATTTTCGATAGCGGCGAGAGGCCGGACATCGCACGGCAAGTCGAGACGCCGTCCTCCCTGGCAATGACCCGCGTCGGCGGGTTGATCCTGTCGAGCAGCGGCCGCACCGCCTGCCCGGCCGCCGCCAGCACCATCGGCGAGAGCAGGACGACAGCGAGCAGCAATCGCCGCGGCGCGATGTTCGGCCACAGCGTGACAATGCCAGCGACGAACAGCGGCGCCGCCACGATCGTCGCCGCCGCCGCACCGCGCATCTGCCAGAGACCTGTCGCGAACAGCGCCGCGAGCACGCTGATGCCGAGGAGCCATCGGAATCGCACGTCCGGCGCAGCGCGCCAAGCCACCACGCCGGCCAGAATCAGGGTGATCAAGAGCGGCGCGTAGAGACCGACGATCCGCTCGGGCTCCAGCAGATACAGCATGTGGATCGACATGGTCTCGGAGACGCGGTTGAGCCAGAGCGTCGCGACCAGCGGATCGACCGCGGCATAGGGCGAGGCAACCGCGTCCGGATAGAGCGCGAAAAACGCTGCCAGCAGCAGCGATCCCGTTGCCGCAGCTGCAGCGAGCCGCGGCACAAGGCCCGGCCAGCGCGTGGCAACCGCGCCGACGACGATCAGGCACGCGCCGCCGCCGGCCATCAACAGCAACACCGGGCCGCCGAAAGCGTCGTACACCGGCGCGGTCCAGGACTGCGGCGGCAGCAGCAGCACAGCCAGCAGCGCCGACGAGCCGATCAGCGTCACGCCGAACGCCGTGGTGCGCGATGCGACGGCGCCGCCGCACCAGATCAGAAGGCCGAGCACGACCGCACATCCCACTGATATCGCCGGCAACATCTCGAGGCCGATCGCCAGCGACACGCTTGCCGAAAGAGCCGCCAGCACAGCGCAACGCACGCTGCTCTCGATCCCGGCGGCGAACAGCAGAAAGCACAGCACCAGCACCATCTGCGCGTTGTGGTGGTCGATGCCGCCGCTGCGGAAATGGATCAGCGCCGGAGCTGCAAGCGCAGCGGCGATCATTGCCGCATGCGGCAGGTCCTTCCGGCCCGATGCATCGGCCATGCGCGCGGCCGTTGCCGCAACCAATGCCAGCGCGGCTGCGAGCAGCAGCGTCGGCCACAGCACGAGGGCGGCCTGCTCCGCAACGGCCGTACCGAGCAGCGGACGCAGCAGCAGGATCAGCGCCGCGATCGGCGCATCGATCAGGCGGGACCAGTGCATCAGCGAACCCTGCGGCGGATCGAGCCGATGCTGGGTCAGGTCGAACCAGGCTTGGCCAGCGAGGAGATCGCGAACCTCGACCAGCCGCATGGCATCGTCGGTCGCCATCGCGTCGAAAAGGCCGCTGCGGAAGGCGGGAACCGCGAGCGCGACGGCAACCGCCAGGCAAAGCAGCACCAGCGCCCACCCGCCAAGGGTGGTGCGGGCGGCGGTGCGGGCCCGGGTCTCCGGCAGCCGAACGGTTCCGTGCATGAAATACCTCGCTAGCGAGGTAGCATTCCGGACTGTGTAAACCTTTAATCCAGGGCTCGGAATTTGCGGCGAAATCGGCTGATGCCGGCAGGCGATAGCCCGGTTCCGTAAGCATTCGTTAGCCAGAACGCGCTTCTTTCCAAAGCCGCCGAATTGCTCCCGCCGCCTTTACCCAACTTTAGAGTCGCCGCCCTAGACCGGGAGGTGGCCGCATTCGGCCATTTGGATCCAGCGGGCGGATTTCGTTGATGGACGTGGTGCAGGCCTGGCGCGGCGGGACTGACGGGGGATCGGGGACCATCGGCTCCTTCCTCCAGCGCTTCGGCATTTATGTCTTCCTGATCGCCTTCACCGGCGTCTACTACGTCTCGAACGGCGCGCTGCTGCTCGGCCACTACGATCTGGGCTGGCACCTGGCCGCCGGCGACCTGATCCGGGAGCAGGGAAGCATTCCGCTGCATGATCCCTGGGCCTTCACCAGCGGCGACAAGCAGTGGTTCAACCTGTCCTGGCTCTGGGACGTGATCGCCAGCGTCGTGTTTCAGTACACCGGGTTCGGCGGCCTGGTCGCATTCACCGTGGCGTGCGGCGTGCTCATCGCCGGATATCTCGCTTCCGTATGCCTGAGGCTCGGCGTCTCGGTCGCCGCCGTCGGCATTGCCGTGCTTGCCGCGTGCCTGCTTTACCCCGCATTCTCTTCGGCGCCGAATGTCTATCTCGCCGCTTCGCCGAACACGGCGACGATGCTGTTTGCCGTCATCTTCTACGGCGAGTGCCTGAGGCGGACGCGATGGTTCTTGCTGCCCGCTGCCATGATCTTCTGGGCCAACCTGCATGGTGGCTTCCTGCTCGGCTTTCTCGTCATCGGCGCGTTCG
The DNA here is from genome assembly GCA_963726865.1 of uncultured Alphaproteobacteria bacterium. Taxonomy (GTDB): domain Bacteria; phylum Pseudomonadota; class Alphaproteobacteria; order Rhizobiales; family Xanthobacteraceae; genus Bradyrhizobium. The sequence goes on from CAVSEE010000033.1 coordinate 623,142, forward strand.
GCGCCGTGGCCCTGGTCAGGCGCGACTGGGCGGGCGTGAGAATCTTTGCGCTCGCCGGCATCGGCTGCGTCGTCGCAACCCTGGTCAATCCGCTCGGCTGGCGGATCTATGAAGGTTCGGCAGCCACGGTCGGCCACTTCGTGCAGGCCAATATTGGCGAGTGGGAATCCTACTATCGCAACATGTCGATGCCGGAGAGCATTCCCGGCATCGTCTACGCCCTGATATTCGCAGGCCTCGAGCTGCGCTTCATCAAGAGCTCGTGCCCGATCGAGGCGCGGCTGCTGTCCTGGGCATTCCTGTTCATGGGCATCTATCAATTCAGATACATGTCCTTCTTCTTCCTGTTCTCGGCGGTGCCGTTGGCGGTTCACCTCGACCGGCTGCTGCCGAAACGGCTCAGCCATTTCGAGGTCCAGAAGGCGCTGCTGGCTGCCGGCATCATGGGCATGTGCGCGCTGCCGCTGGCCTATGTGCGGGCCAAGCCGGACCTGCGGATGCCGTACATGCTGGAGGAGCAGGATGCGCGCTATCTGCAAACCCATTTCCCGCAGGCGCGGCTGCTCAACCACTGGAACGCCGGCGGCCTGCTGATCTATTTCACGCGCGGCGCGGTGCCGCTGTTCGTCGACGGCCGCGCCGCGACCGCCTATCCCGACGACGTGCTGCGCGACTACTTCGCGCTGGTGCACATGGAGATCGACGAGGCCGCGTGGGACCGGGTCATCGAGAAATATCGGATCGATGCGATCTTCTGGGTGAAGGCGCACGATCAGCTGCGGCGATTCCTGATCGACAAGCGCGGCTGGAAAGAAGAGTACGCCGGCACGTATGAGAGCATCTACGTCAGGCCGAACCGGGACCTTCATTAGCGCCCGTGCGCTTGCGCAGATGGCGAACGAAGCCGCCGCGGCCGCCGTAGTTGAGCATCATGGTGGCGGAGCCCGGATGAATGCCGGCCATGAGCAGGAGCGCATAGATCGGGCGCGCCAGCGCACACCGCACCAGCCAGAACAGCTTCGAATGCCGGCGGACCAGGAGAAACTTGGCCGCCTCGTTGATGGCCGCCTCTTCGAGGATTTTCTCGCGATAGTTCGGGTCGTCGCGGAACCATTGAGCCAGGAATTCGTGTTCCGGGTTGTCGCGGCTGACATAACTGCCGGCTCTCGCGCCCGCAGACACGACGACCACGCCGACCGAGGGCAAAAATTTCAGTTTGGCGCCCGAGCGCCATGCCCGGAACAGCCAGTCCTGAGACGGCACAACGAAGATCTTTTCCGGAGATCGCCACGGGCCGACCCGGTCGGCCAGTTCGCGCCGGAACACCCAGGCCGAGGCATAATAGATCGCGAGCGGATCGTAGACGCCGTTGTGCGGCACCCCCTCCAGCGTGAACGAGAGCGGACGGCCGGACGGAGAAGCGGCATCGAGCCGGCCGATGGCGCAGGGCACCGAGACGAGGTCGGCGCCGCCGGCGTCGAGTTCGGCAACGCAGTTGCCGAGATGATCCGGCAGGTGGAAATCGTCGTGATTGAGAAACGCCACGTAGCGCCCGCGCGACAACGAGACCCCGTGATTGTTGGGACCGGACTGGTCCCCGCACCGCTCCGGCAGATTCACGAAACGGATGCGGGGATCGCCGAACGCGGCAACGCACGCGGCGGTGTCGTCGGTGCAGGCGTCGCCGACGACGATGAGCTCCCAGTCGGAGAAGCGCGAATGGCGCACGCTCTCGATGGCGTAACGCAATACCCGGCTTCGGTTGTAGGTCGCGATGATAACCGAAACGATCGGGGTCACGGGCGCCCCGCCAGCTCCAGCGGCGCTTCGCGGGGGACGACGATGCGGAATTTGGTGCCGGCGCCGGGCCTGGCTTCGAGATTGATGCGGCCGCCGAGGCGATTGGTCACGATGTTGTGGACGATGTGCAGGCCGAGGCCGGTGTTGCCCTGGTCGCGACGGGTGGTGAAGAAGGGATCGAACACCTGGCGCCGGACCTCCGCGCTCATGCCGCAGCCGTCGTCGGAAAACAGCAGCTCGACATTGTCCTTGCCGAGCGCCTGCGCTGCGATGCGGACGGTGCCGCGCGCGCCGTCGGGGAAAGCATGCACCGCGGAATTGAGCACGAGATTGGTGAGCATCTGTCCGTAAGGGCCGGCATAGGAGTTCATGGCGAGGTCAGGTTGGCACTCGACGCTGACCGTGAAGTTCGGGCTGCGCAAGCCGGAGCGCAGGCCGCGGACGACCTGCTCGGTGACTTCAGCAAGATCGAAGCGGCGGCGATCGGACGCGCTGCGGTCGGCGGCGACCTGCTTGAAGGACTGGATCAGGTCGACCGCGGTGTTGAGATTGCCCATGATCTGCGTGGCGGCCTCGCGGGTGGCCGCGACATAATCGTTCAGCGTGGAGCGGCGCAGATCGCCGCCGGCGATATCGGCCTCGAACCGCTTGGTCTTGCTGATCAGCGCCGAGGCCACCGTCAGGCTGGTGCCGACGGGCGTGTTGATCTCGTGCGCGACGCCGGCGACCAGCCGCCCTAGCGCGGCCAGCTTCTCGGTCTGGATCAGGCCGTCCTGCGCGGTGCGCAGATCTTCCAGCGACGCCGACAATTGCCGCGTGCGCTGCTGCAGCTCGGTGAACAGCCGCGTGTTCTCGATGGCGATGACAGCTTGTCCGGCGAACGTGTTGAGCAGCTCGACCTGCGCCCGCGCAAACAGCGTCGGCTCCAGGTGCATCACGGCGATGGCGCCGATCGCGACGTCGTCGCGCAGCATCGGCACGATCAGGATGCTGCGATAGCCCGAGGTGCGCTGCAGCTCGCTGTAGCCGCCGGAGACCAGCACATCCGCCACATGCACGACGCGGCGCTCGCGCACCGCGACCGAAATCAGGTTGCCGCTCGACAGCGGCGCCGGATAGGCCTTGCGCACGGCGGCCACCGATTCCGGCGAGAACTGGTCATGCGCGACGAGATGGACGTGGTCGCCATCCACGCGATAGACGGCGCTGAGCACGCTCTCGCACAGCCGCGCTGCATTGCGGACGATGCGGTCGAACACGGTCGCAAGATCGGTCGGCGCGTCCGCGATCAGGCTCAGCACCTCGGATGTCGCGGCCTGGCGCTCGCGGGCTTCCTGCAGCTCGAGGACCAGCCGCGCGATCTCGGCCTTGGCGGCATCGGGAGTCGGGCCAGACGCCGCCTTGGATGCGGGTTTGGATGCGGTTTTCGATGCCGGCTTCGATGCGGTTTTGCGCACGTTCGCGCGCGTTCGCGCCTTGGCCGTGCCGCCGCGCGATTTCGCCTGTTTGTCGCTTGCCCCGGAGCGTCGTTTCATCGCCTCTCCCGCCGCCCAGAATAGGACAACGGCTTTGGCGAATCCAATGCCATCAACATGGTCGGCCGCTCACGGAACATCACAAACGCGCGCGAGTGAGGCGCCGTCTGCCACGTCACACACGCGGCGCTTGTGTCACAATTCCGTCAGGCGAATTGTGCGCCGTGGCCGACCGACCAGTTCTCCTTCGCGCTCGGGAGAATGGTGATGAAAACATCCTCCGGCCGGATGCCGGGGTCTTTGCCGAGCAGTTCCGCGGTCCGCTTGAACAGTGCCTTCTTCTGTTCGGCGGTCCGGGTGTCGAACACGATGATTCGGATGTAGACGACATCGTCGCTGCGGGCGACGCCATAGGCCGTGCCGGTGCGAAAATTCGCCGCCTCATGCTCTGTCATGGTCATGAACTGGTCATCCTCCGGCACGTTCAGCGCCTCGCGCATGGCGCGGTAAAGCGCCGTCGAAGATCGCCTGCCGGTAGGTTTCGGGCTTGCCGGCGCGCAGGTTGATGTGAATGAGCGGCATGGGGGTTCTCCGGGTGGGTTGACGAAGGGGGTGCGGGAGCATAGTTTTTGACGCAGCGTCTAGAACTCATATCCGCATTCTTGACGTCGTGTCAAATACTATTTTGACCCCTGCCTGACCCTCATGGTGAGGAGGCGCGCCGCGCCGTCTCGAACCATGCGGCCGACCCGGCCTTCATCCTTCGAGACGCGGCTGGCGCCGCTTCTCAGGATGAGGGTTCAGAGAAGGAGCCAGCCGTGAGACCGCGCGAGTTCGACCACGACGACGTCCTGCGCATCGCCTTCGACCAGTTCTGGCGCAAGGGCGTGCGCGGCACGTCGCTGTCCGACATCGCGCGCGACGCCGGCGTGCAGCGCGGCAGCCTCTACAACGCCTTCGGCAGCAAGGAAGCGCTGTTCCTGACCGCCTACGAACGCTACGCCGGCGACTATGTGAGCGCGCTGCAGAAGACGCTGAGCACCGGCACCTTGCGCGAACGCCTCACCGCGTTCTTCGACCTCACCATCAAGAATTTCCGCTCCGGCTCCCCGCCCCGCGGCTGCCCCACCACGCGCGGCCTGATGGAGTTAGGCGCGGCGGAGGGCGAAGGGCTGGACGAGAATGCGCGGCTGGCGTTTGCGGGATTGATGGAGCGGGTCACGGGGCTGCTGCGGGACACGCTAACTGAGGGGGCGAGGCGGGGTGAATTCAAGGGAGATGCGGATATCGCGGCGTTACACATCGCCACGGTGACGCGAGGTCTTGCTGTGCTGGAGCGGGCGTTTGGGGATGAAGCGCAGTTGAAGAAGATTGCCGCGCATACGGTTGAGCTCGTGCTCGGCGAAGAACGAGACTAGCTGCGCTCGTCCTTAATCGAACCGCTGATGTGTTCAGACGACAGCTAGAGCTGATCGAGTGTAGGTCGCGTGACTCGATATTCGCCCGGGCCAACGATTGCAAAGAAGTCACCGCGATTGAGGTAGTTTTTCCGCCCGGGCGTGTAGTTGTAGATAGTAATGCGGACGTGCTCCTCGGTAGGACAATCAATTCCCCGCTCGCTACAAAGCCGCTCGACCATGGCGTAGTGCGGCTTGAGTCCACCGCGCCCCCCCATTCTGTCGAAAGCGTCCATTGCCAATTCCAACATGTCCCGATCTGCTGGCTGCATGCTTCTACTCCTAAGCTCATCCCGGACGTGACGGTCTTTGGAGTTTGTGACGGAAAATAGATGGCCCCTTTTTTCGCAGCGCACCAAGTCGCCATTCGCTAAGCACGACCACCCATTACTTGTTCCTGAATTGGGAATCTCATCCTCGAACTGATGAAGCGAGTCGAAGCGCGGCGCGTATGCCGCCCACCTTCCAACCTAAAATCCCGCCACCGGCACCTTGAGCACCCGCCCGCGCACGGCGCGTCCGGCGGCGTCGCCGCCGCCCACGCCGTCGTCCGTCCAGGCCGCGACCGCGAACTCGCCGTCGGGATTCGAGACAACAACGTGGGCCAAGCTGAAGCGGCTGTGGCCGGTCGAGGTATTGAACTGGGTGACCTGGCCGAGCGGCCCCTTGGTCGAGAACGCCCGCGCCTTCACATTCGTGGCGGCAGGCGTCTTGTCGACATTGAGCTGGACCCAGCCGATCAGGAAACGCCCGCCGGACAGCGGGTTGAGCGTCGGCCATGTCGACTGGATGCGCTGCTCCGAAGTCGAGACGAAATGGATGCTGGCGGGAGCGCCGTCGGCGTTGAAGACATCGGCTTCCACGACGATCAGGGTGTTGGTCGTCGCGTCTTCGCCGAAATCGTTCAGGCGCGCGATGACGAACTGGCCGTTGTCGAGCGCTGCCATGGCCGCAGCGGTGGCGGTCGGCTGCGTGATCCGCTCAGTGCCGACAGGGCCTTTCGCATTGAACAGCTGATAACGGATATGAAGCGGCCCGGTGATGCGCGCGCGCCAGCCGATGACGACATCGCCGCTGGCAAGGCACGCCACCATCGGCACGCGGTGCAGCCCGGCCGTGGTGTTGGCGCGAAACTCCTTGCCGATACGCTGTCCGTCGCGGTCGAACCGTTGCGCGAGAATGCGCTGGTCGGCTCGCTTGTCCGCCCAGACCACGATGAAGTTGCCGTCGGCCAGACGCGCCAGAGCGGGCTTGATCAGAGGCTCGACCGGCGACGTCGAGACCTGGATTTCAGGACCCGACAGCGTGTCGGCATCGAAGATGCGAAGCTTGAGCTGCGTCGGCGCGGTCGCGGCGCTGCCGGCGGCCTGCTCGTTCCAGGCCACGACGAAGCCGGAGCCGAACTCGACAATCGCCGGCAGCTGCCGCCGCGGGCCGGGCGGCGTCGGCAGGTTGATCAGGAACTCGTTGCTGCTTTTGGCACCGCTCATGCCGAACAGCTGCCCCTTGATCGTATTGTTGCTGTGGTCCTCCCACACGGCGACGAATTGCGTGCCCTGCAGCCCGCAGACGCTCGGCTGGCTCTGATCGCCGGCCGTGGTGGTGTTGATCAGGAACTCGTCCATGTCCTCTCCTTGTCCGGTAATCGAGGGCGCGGCGCTTAAAGGTAAAGTCGATCAGCCCAAGGGGCTGCCGGGTGTCGCGAAATGCAGACCGCGAGCTTGGCGAAAAATGGAATGCACGGCAAAAAACATCTTCAGGATGTTTTGTCGCGCTCGCTTTTAGCCCGTCCAGCGCCAAACCCGTTGAGGTTGTTATAGCGCCGGGCTAGTAGTATACTGACGTTTTGCGCTACGCTGGGACTATACTTGTGCGTTCGGGGAGAGGAGCGATGCGAATAGACCATCTCAAGCTGACACTCTTTTGGATTTTTCTTTCTGTGTCGGTGCCTGGACGCGCAGAGACTATTCGCTTAGACCCTCCATCAGCAAAAGAGCGCGAAGTTGTAGCCCAATCTCTTCCGGCGCCGATCACTGGGCAAGTCGATCCTTTGAAGCCTGTCTTTATCTTCCTGCCTGGTATCATGGGATCGAAGCTTTCCAAGACCATAAATGGTCAGAAAGTTACCTTCTGGGGAGCCGTCGGAGATGCCATGTTTAAGAACGAAGCACTTCGCTACCCCAGTGCGGAGCCTGTGTTGGCAGAGGTGCTGGATGAAGTCTATGTGCCGGTGATTAGTAATCAGGATGTGTATGGCACTGGCTTGAAGGAAATAGCCGCTATCACTGGGAGCCCCGACAGCCTCTTCAAATTCCCTTATGATTGGCGGCAGTCCAATGTGAAAAGCGCTGCTGACTTTTCACAATGGTTGTGCAGGCCTGCAATTGCGCAGAAGATCAAGGACCGCCCCGTGATCTTTATTGCGCATAGTATGGGCGGCCTAATTCTCAAATATTGGCTGATGCATCACTATAAAAAATCAGGTTGCGACGCAAACGATCGCTTCGTGAACCATATGCCAATCTTCAAGATCGCCTTTGTTGGCACACCCAATTTCGGGTCGCCGAAAGCTATCTTAGCTTTCTCCCAAAAAGAGAGTTCTGTTTTTTGACAAGAAGAGTGATGGCGGCATCATCTCGAGATTTTTGCACGTTCTCGATACCGACGTTCTTTCCGCCAACCTCAACAAGTACGGCATCTATTACCCAAGTATATATCAGCTACTTCCGATCTACGGGAGAGCCTCGCCCGACTGCAAACTGAAGGATATGCATGCCGATGACATTACTTTTCGGACCTCCAAAAATTTTGAGGCTAGGTACAATTTGTTTTCCGCCGCATGGAAGCAACTGAAGTGACCAAGGCAGTTGAGCGGGAAGGATAAAAAAATCCAGACCTACTGCGCGAGGCGCAGAAGTTTCTTTGGAGAGGCGGTGAAAAAGGTTGCAGACTTGGTGGTTCAAAAGATGGGCGTCGAGCCTTCAAAGATTTGGCATGAAGCCAACGGCCAAGGCGACCTCGCCAGTCGGACAAACAAGATGTTAGTTTACGCCAATCTTAGCGCAGCTACACCGCTGCAACAGGCTTGGGCGTTTAACAATGCCGCTGACAACTATCTGAAGCAGTGTAACTTTCGCCAGACGCTCGATTGGGCAACTCGTGCGATCGCCAGCGCCGACGAAGTTCAAGAATTGGACCCGGAACTATCAAGTGAGATGCGCGACTTAAGAGCGAAGTCCGCTTGGGCCGCTTCGGTTGCGGCAGGTCGGCTAGGTGACTTACGTGAGGCCGCCAAGTATCAGGCATTGGCTTTAAAGAACAATAGTGCAAGAGCTAAGTCGCAAAAATCTTCGATCCCAAAGTTTCGCGCCAATTGGTGTGCCTAATCCGGTCAAGAAGGAATTGGAAGGCGGATAGAGCCGATGGTGCCCAGGGGCGGGATCGAACCACCGACACTGCGATTTTCAGTCGCATGCTCTACCAACTGAGCTACCTGGGCATGCCGCGGCGGGCCTGACGGCCAAAGCGAGCGGGCGGTTTATAGTGGGGTCGGACCGCCCTGTCTACCCACCCCGCATTCGGCGGGAGGCCGCGAAACACCGCGGAATCAGTGGGTTGAGGATTGTGCGGACGGGCGCGGCCGAAAATCCGGCTCGTCCTCGACCGCGCTCCCCTCAATTCTCCAGCTTGATCTTCGCTTCCGTGATCACCGGGCCCCATTTGGCGATCTCGGATTGCAGGAAGGCGGCCAGTTCCTCCGGCGTCGAGCCCTTCGGCACGGCACCGAGATCCTCGAAGCGGGATTTCACCGATGGGATAGACCAGCGCGGCGTTGGTGTCGGCGTTGAGCTTGGCGATCACCTCGGGCGGCGTTTTCGCCGGCACGAAGAAGGCGAACCAGGAGAACACGTCGAAGCCGGGGACGGTTTCCGCGATCGCCGGCACGTCGGGCACGATGGCGACGCGCTCTTTCGTCGATCACCGCGATGCCGCGCACATGGCCGCCGCGGACATGGCCGATGATCGAGGGCATGTTGTCGAAGATGACGTCGACGCGGCCGGGGATGAGATCGTTGATCGCCGGCGCGCCGCCGCGATAGGGGATGTGCGTCATCTCCACCTTCGCCAGCCGCTTGAACAGTTCGCCCGACAGATGCAGCGTGGTGCCGTTGCCGGACGAGGCATAGGTGACCTTGCCCCTGTTCTCGTTGCAGAAGGCGATGAACTCGGCCACCGACTTTGCAGGCGAGGTGTTCGGCACGCACATGATGTTGGGCTGGGTGATCAGCCTGGTCACCGGCGCGAAATCGCCGACGGGATCGTAGCTCAGCGAGGGATAGAGGAACTTGTTGGTGGCCATGCCCGGGCCGACGATGAAGATGGTGTAGCCGTCAGGATCGGACTTCGCGACCTTGTCTGCGGCGATGTTGCCGCCGGCGCCGCCCTTGTTCTCCACCACGACGGTCTGGCCCCAGACCTCCTGCAGGCGGTTGCCGATCAGGCGCGCGGTGATGTCGGTCGAGCCGCCCGGCGTGAACGGCACGACGATGTGCACCGGCTTTGCCGGCCAGTCGATGCCGGCGCCGAGCGCGCGCGAGGAGATGATGGACGGCGCGGCGAGGCTTGAAGCGGCGAGCGCAATGAGGCGGCGGCGATTGAGCATGCATCTCTCCCGTCGATGATTGTGCCCGATGGCCTCGGGTTCGTGTTGTTGGGGTGCGAGTTTGGAGAGCCGCCTCGTGGAAATCAATGCGACGAAGGCGGCAGTGCCGCCTCTATTGTTTGAGCATGATCTTTTCCGAAAACCGGTGTCCACTTTTCGGGATCATGCTCTACTCCGGGTCTTCCTCTTCGCCGTCGCGGGACGGAATGGCGTAGGAGCCGGAGAGCCAGCGGTTGAGATCGACGTCCTTGCAGCGGTCGGAACAAAACGGCTTGGCAGCCGCAACCGATGGCTTGCCGCAGATCGGGCATGGTTTTGCGGCGCTGAGTTTTGCGGGCTTGTTCGCCATGACGGCAGTCTACATGAAAGTTCGGAGCTACACGCCCGTGGCGGCGGCATTGAGCCAGCCGAAACGGATCGGAAAGCCTTCGCCGCCGAGCAGCGTGCAGGACTCATACAGCGGCAGGCCGACGACATTGCTGTAGGAGCCGACCATCTTGACCACGAAGGAGCCGGCGATGCCCTGCACGGCATAGCCGCCGGCCTTGCCGCGCCATTCGCCGGAGCCGATATAGGCCTGGATGTCGTCATCGGACAGGCGCTTGAAGCGCACGCGCGTCTCGATCAGGCGCTGGCGAAACGCTTCCTTCGGCGTCACCAGACAGATCGCGGTGTAGACGCGATGGTTGCGGCCCGAGAGCAGCCGCAGGCACTGCGCCGCCTCATCCACCAGATTGGCCTTCGGCAGGATGCGGCGGCCGACCGCAACCACCGTATCGGCGGCGAGGATGAAGGCGCCGCGCAATTCGTCGTCGAGCCGAACCGAATTCAGCGCGGCCTCGGCCTTGATGCGCGCCAGCCGGTTGGCGCAGGCGCGCGGCAGCTCACCGCGTCGCGGCGTCTCGTCGACGTCGGCCGGCCGCAGCGCATCGGGCTCGATGCCGGCCTGGTTGAGCAGCGACAGGCGCCGGGGCGAGCCGGAAGCAAGAACGAATTTGGGGCGGCCGAGCATATGGAATTTTATGGATTATCGGGAATCAGAGGGGATTGGTGCGCGCGGAACGTATCTGACGGGGTTGTGTTTCACAACCTCGTACAAGCCCATATCGTGGCTTCAAAAAACTGTCGTCATTGCGGCAGGCGGGCCTCTTTTCACACGCCGGCCACAGGCACCCTGGAAAAGCGGCGGCGGATGCGCATCGACAGGGCATCGCAGACCTCGCGATAAGCGGCCAGTTTCTGTTCGCGGCTGCCCTCGGTGCCGGTGGGGTCCGGGGTCGGCCAGTATTCGACGTCGGCCGCGACGGTGCGCGTCAGCTCCAGCGCCTTGTGATGCGCCTCCGGCGACAGCGTGATGATGAGGTCGAAATTCAGCCCCTCCCAGTCGTCGAGCTCCTCGAAGGTCTGCGGCTTGTGTTCGGAGATATCCTGGCCGAGTTCGGCCATCACGGCGACCGCAAAGGGATCGAGCTCGCCTTTTCGCGCGCCCGCAGACCTCACATAGAGTCCCTGCGGGAACATCTGCTTGCAGCAGGCTTTCGGCCATCGGCGAGCGCACAGCGTTCTGGGCGCAGGCAAACAGCACGGCTTGCGGATTTTTCGCGCGCGGCAGCCCCACCACGGGGACTTACCCTTTCCAGTGCAGAACGCAGATCAGCGTGAACAGCCGGCGCGCGGTCTCGAAATCGACCCGCACCTTGCCGTTCAGCCGTTCCTGCAGCGTGCGCGAACCTTCGTCATGGATGCCGCGGCGGCCCATGTCGATGGCCTCGATCTTGTCCGGCGTAGCTGTCCGGATCGCCTGGTAGTAGCTGTCGCAGATCATGAAGTAGTCCTTCACGATCCGCCGGAACGGCGTCAGCGACAACAGATGCGCCACCACGGGCGTGCCGTTCTCGCGGCGGATATCGAACGCCAGCCGGTTGCCGGTGATGGCAAGGTGCAGCGTGAACGGCCCGTCCGTCACGCCCTCCGGCGCGAACAGATTCTGCTCGATCAAATCGTAGATCGCGATCGCGCGCTCATGCTCGATGTCGGGGCCGGAACGGCCGATCGATTCCTCGTCGAGCGTGACGGCGACGATGCGGTTGTTGGCGTCGGGCTCGTCGGATTTGCTCATGGCAGATTCAGCCGCAATCCGATGGAGCGGGAATGCGCGTCCAGTCCCTCGGCCTGGCCCAGCGTCATCGCCGCCGGCCCGAGCGCGCGGAGCTGGTCCGGGCCGCATTTCAGGATCGAGGTGCGCTTCATGAAGTCGAGCACGCCGAGGCCCGACGAGAAACGCGCCGAGCGCGCCGTCGGCAGCACATGGTTGGAGCCGCCGACATAGTCGCCGATGGCCTCCGGCGTGTGCGGCCCGAGGAAGATCGCGCCGGCATTGCGGACTTTTGCCGAGAGCGCCTCGGCATCCGCGGTCATGATTTCGAGATGCTCGGCGGCGATGGCGTTGGCGAGATCGGCGGCCTGATCGAGGTTGGCCACCATGATGATGGCGCCAAAGTCGTTCCACGAGGCGCGCGCGATTTTTGCACGCGGCAGTGTCTTCAGCTGAGCTTCAACCGCGCGCTCGACATCAGCAGCAAGCCGCGCGCTGTTCGTCACCAGGATCGACTGCGCGCTCTCATCATGCTCGGCCTGCGCCAGGAGATCGGCGGCGATCCAGTCGGCATTGCCGGTGTCGTCGGCGATGACCAGCACTTCGGAAGGGCCGGCGATCATGTCGATGCCGACCTTGCCGAACACCAGACGCTTTGCAGCGGCGACATAGGCATTGCCGGGGCCGACGATTTTTGCGACCGGCGCGATCGTCGCGGTGCCATAGGCGAGCGCGGCCACCGCCTGCGCGCCGCCGACGCGATAGATCTCGGCGACGCCGCCGAGATGAGCGGCCGCCAGCACCAGCGGATTGAGCTTGCCGTCGGGCGCCGGCACCACCATCACCACGCGCGGCACGCCGGCGACTTTCGCCGGCACCGCGTTCATCAGCACGGAGGACGGATAGGCCGCGGTGCCGCCGGGCACGTAGAGGCCGACGGCATCGACCGCGCTCCAGCGCCAGCCGAGCTCGACGCCGAGCGGATCGGTGAAGCGCTCGTCCTTCGGCATCTGCCGCTTGTGAAACGTCTCGATGCGGTCGCGCGCCAGTTTCAGCGCCTCGACGGTTTTGGCGTCGCACGCCTTCACGGCGGCATCGATCTCGGCCGCGGTGACGCGCAGGCCTGACGGCATCGATGTCGAGCCGGTCGAACTTTTTCGTGGCCTCGATCAGCGCCGCATCGCCGCGCGCGGCGACGTCGTCGACGATGGCGCGCACCGCCTTCTCGACGTCGGCCGAAACCTCGCGCTTGGCGGCCAGGAAGGCGGCGAATTGCTGGTCGAAATCGGCGCTGCTGCGGTCGAGACGGACGGGCATCGGGACTTTCTTGGGGGATTTTTGCCTACTGCTCAATGGCGCGGCCGGGGTGGTGCCGTCAACCCTTGGAGACTGGCAAATCCCCGTCGCCCCGGCGCGGGCCGGGGCCCATAACCACGAATGCCGGTTGGGTAAAAAGGCGTCGGCCACTGCCTCAAATCGAGAGATCACGCGGTATGAGCCCCGGCCTGCGCCGGGGCGACAACTCAGGCCGCTTCCGCCCCCACCTCACCGGTCCCCAGATCGTCCGGGCCGAGGTCGGTCAGCTCGCATTCCAGGCATTCGACGTCGAGCCGCAGCGCGCCGCCATGGCTGAACATCAGAAGCGCGCTGCCGCCGGGCGCTTCGCCGGGACAGAACTCGATGCCGACCAGCTCGAGCAACGCCTCCGCCGCCGTTGGGTCGATATTGCGCGACTTGCAGGCCAGCACCCGGTCGAAGCGGAGTGCCGCAATCAACCGGCGCGGCGCGGTCTCGCCGGCAAACGTCTGTTCCCAGTCGAGCCGGTTCAGCCCGATCACCAGCCGCTTCTCGGCCTGCCGCCAGACGATGTCGGCGGCCTGGACGCGGGCCTCCTGCACATGCGCCGAGATCACCGCGAGGTCGTCGGCGTCGAGCGCAATCAGTTTGAGCGGAGCGATCATGGCCGAGATATAGGGCGCGCTCGCAGCGGCGCAACAGGGCCGAAATCTTCGCGCCGGGGTGGAACCGGCTCAGAACCGGTTGATGTCGGCGCTCTCCAGGATCGGCGTCGGATAGCCGTTGCGGACCACGCTGATCATGGCGCGGCCGAGCCGCTCGCTGGTCGTCATGTGGTTCGGCGTCGGCGTGGACCATCCAGGCCAGCAGCGGCCCGGTGACGGCGTAGACCGCGTTGATCCAGCCGGTCTTGGAACGCACGCCATGCAGCGGCTGGATGCCGGCGGGACGGAACATGTAGGCGGCCTTGAACGGCAGCTTCAGCAGATCGTTCTCGGTCTTGCCCTTCACCCGCGCCCACATCCGCGGGCCTTGTTCGGTGGAGTTGGTGCCGCGGCCGGTGACGTAGGTGAAGACCATGCCGGGGTTGAGCCGCGCCAGCGTTGTCGCCGCCGCCATGGTGACGTCGTAGGTCAGATGCCGGTAGCGCTCTGCGTCCATGCCGATCGAGGAGACGCCGAGGCAGAAGAAGCAGGCGTCGTAGCCGGCGAGTTGCGGATTCGATCGCCGAATAGTCGGTGAAATCCTTGTGGACGATTTCGCGCAGCTTCGGATGCTGCACGCCGAGCGGGCTGCGCCCGACCGACAGCACCGTCTCGACGCCGGGATCGATCAGGCATTCGCGCAGCACGCCCTGCCCGACCATGCCGCTGCCGCCGAACAGGATGACTTTCATGATTTGATGGCGGCTTCCATGGTCGGCATGCCGTGCTCAGGCCGGATGGAAGCGCTTGACCGCGCGGAACGTCATCAAGGCGAAGAACGCCAGCACGAGCAGCTGCACCACGCCGAACACCGGCCCGGACGGCGGCGCGCCCGGCGCGATCTCGTGCAGCACCGGCACCTTGAGGAAGGTCTGGATCACCAGCACGAAGCAGTTGAGATAGAGCGAGACCAGCGCGGTCACCACATAGACCCAGCGCCACATGCCGGACAAATGCTGGCTGTACAGCGCGAAGCAGGCAATCGCGAGCAGCACCAGCGACAGGATGCCGATCGCATGCGACGGCAGAAACTTGTCGTAGAGCAACGGCGGGATGAAGAAGCCGGTGACGTTGGTGAGGATGGTCATCACCAGAAAGGTTGTGGTCAGCCCCGAAACCCGGTCGGAGCCGAGCATCCTGAACATCACGACAATGCCTGCGACGATGGCGATCAGGCTGATCGCCACATGAATTAGAACCAGCGCACTCATGTGGTTTGCTCCCCGTTGAGACCCACTGCCCGCAGGTTAGAACGGGGCGAAATAAATTTCCACATGCTCCCGGTCACGCTTCCCGCAAATCAGCCATGTGCGTCATGGACGAAAGTATCGGGAAACGCGCGCCCGAAATTTTTGCAGTACTGTCACAAATGTCGGCTTCCTTCCGCGAGCGCCCTATCGGTTGAGAAATTCGACAAGCTTCGGAATGACTTCGCCCGGCGCCTCTTCCATCAACCAGTGACCACTGCCCTTCACCAGCACGCCTTCCACATTGGTCGCAACCATTTTGCCTTGCTCGATCAGAAAGGGGCCGCCGGCCTTTTCGCCTGACAGCACCAGCAGCGGCATCGACAGTTTGGTCTTGGCGAAGCCGGCAAAATCCTCGGCGTCCTTCGGGGAATGCGCGGAAAACCTCCATCCCGGCCTTCATGTGGCCCGGCCGCGCATACTCCTTGGCATAGAACTTCCGATCGGCCTCCGGCACGGACTTCGTGGCGTCGGCGGCAAAATCATTCCAGAAGTGCTCGAGATAGATCCGCTCGCGGCCGGTGACCAGCGCCAGCGGCGTCTTGCCGAAGAAGTGGAAGTGCCAGAGATCGCGCAGCAGGAAGACGTTATTCCATTCGCCGACGCCGGGCAGGAACGCTTCCATCAGCACCAGCCGCTCGACTTCATCGGGGTATTGCGCGGCATAGGCATAGGCGACCATCAGTCCGATATCGTGGCCCACCAGCCTGATGCGGTCGTATTTGAGGCTCTTCACCAGCGCGTGGATATCCTGCGCCATCGCCTTCTTGCTGTAGCCGTCCTCCGGCGAGGACGACTGGCCGAAGCCGCGCAGGTCGGGCGCGATCACGGTATGGCTTGCGGAAAGTTTTGCGATCAACGGTCGCCACATATGGCTGGTTTCAGCGAAACCATGCAGCAGGACCACGGGACTGCCTTTGCCGGCGACGAGATAGTGCAGCCTGACGCCGTTGACGTCGGCGAACTTGCTTTGCGGCGCCTGCGCCGATGCCGGGTGGGAATCGAACAGAGCGACGGCCCATGCCGTCAGAAAGAACACAAGAATGGCACGTTGAATTTTAAACCCGCAGAGCATTACGATTGCCTCTTCTTCGTTGAACGAGGAATCAGTAGTAGCGCGGGATCGGTCCGTTGTGCGGAGTCTTTCGATTAGAGAGGTCGAACACCACCTTGTCGACGTAACACCAGCCCCATCCCTCAGGCGGATCATAGCCCTCGATCACGGGATGGCCGGTGGCGTGAAAATGTGCAGTCGCGTGCTTGTTGGGTGAATTGTCGCAGCAGCCGACATGGCCGCAACTGCGGCAGATGCGCAGGTGCAGCCAGCGGCTGCCGGACTTCAGGCACTCCTCACAGCCGAGCGCGCTCGGCGTGACGTCCTTGACGCCGGCAATGTGGCTGCATCCTTTTGCAGTCACCACTTCAAACCTTCTTTGTCTCGCACAACGCTACAGCGCCGGCTTCGCCGCATCTCCGAGATAGCCGTGCAGCGCCGCCACCACCTGCGCGCCTTCGCCGATGGCGCCGCCGACGCGCTTGACCGAGCCGGAGCGCACGTCGCCGACCGCGAACACGCCGGGCACCGTGGTCTCCAGCGGCGCCACCGGCCGGTTGGCGCTTTCCGCGCGCGGCACGCCCGTCATCACGAAGCCGCCGCGGTCGACCTTGACGCCGCAGCCCTCGAGCCAGCCGGTGACGGGATCGGCGCCGACGAACAGGAAGAGGTTGCGCACGTCGAGCGTATCGACATCGGGCGCCAGCCGGCTGCGCCAGCGCACCTGGGTCAGGCCGCCATCGGCATTGCCGTCGACGCCGATCACCTCGGCGTTGAAGATCAGCTCGATGTTCGGCGTCGCCTCGATGCGCTCGATCAGATAGCGCGACATGCTGGCGCCGAGACCGCCGCCGCGGATGATCATGTAGACCTTGCGCGCGTGGCCGGAGAGGAAGACGGCGGCTTGCCCTGCGGAATTGCCGCCGCCGACCAGCACGACCTCCTGGTTGGCGCAGAGCTTGGCCTCGATCGGCGAGGCCCAGTACCAGACGCCCTTGCCTTCGAAGGCGGCGAGGTTCTCGATCTCCGGCCGCCGGTAGCGCGCGCCGCTCGCCACCACGACGGAACGCGCGCGCAGCAATTGCCCGCATTCGGTCTCGAGCGCGAACAGGCCGTCGCCATAGGCGCAATCGAGCGATTTGGCGGTCACGGGGATCCAGATCTCCGCGCCGAATTTCTGCGCCTGGGTGAAGGCGCGACCCGCCAGCGCCTGCCCGGAAATGCCGGTGGGAAATCCCAGATAGTTTTCGATCCGCATGCTGGCGCCGGCCTGGCCGCCATAGGCGCGCGCATCCAGCACCGCGACCGACAGTCCTTCAGAGGCCGCATACACCGCGGTCGAAAGCCCCGCCGGTCCGCCGCCGACCACGGCAACGTCATAGAGCTTGTCATGGGCATGAATGCCGATCATGCCGAGCGCGTAGGCAAGGTCGGTTTCGGACGGATTCTTCAGCACGGTGCCGTCGGGGCACACCACCAGCGGCAGATCGGCGCGCGAGGCGGCGTAGCGCGCCACGAGGTCGGCGGCATCCGTGTCGACTGCGGGATCGAGCAGATGATGCGGCTGGCCGTTGCGCGCCAGAAAATTCTGCAGCCGCGCCATGTCGCCGAGCGCTTCGCTGCCGATCAGCACCGCGCCGCCGACGCCTTCCTGGATCAGGCGGACGCGGCGCAGGATCAGCGCGCGCATGATGCGTTCGCCGAGATCGGCTTCCGCCACCAGCAGCGCACGCAAATTGTCCGGCGCAATCAGCAGCGTCTCGACGTCGCCGTCGGCGTGACCGTCGACCAGCGCGACGCGGCCGGAGAGCTGGCCGATCTCGGCCATGAACTGGCCGGGGCCCTGATCGATGATATGCGCGACATGGCCGAGCCCGTCGCGGTGGCTGATGACGACATTGCCCGACAGCATCACGAACATGCCGGGCCCGGGCTTGCCGGTCTCGAACAGCGCTTCGCCGTGCCCAAAGCGGCGCACCTCGCCGAAACGGCGCATGCGGTCGATTTCGTGCGGGGTCAGGGTCGGAAAGGTCTGCTCGTACCGCGCAAAGGAAGCGGCGCCGCGCGGCAAGTTCACACTACTGACATCCGCCATTCCGCCACCCTGCCTTTAGTCCGACGCTTCGTTGCCTGCGTCATCTAGGGAGGCTTTGGCGTCAGCGGAAGGTCCGGCCGGCGCGTCGTTGCGTCCGCGCGCCTGCGACTTGCGCCGCTTGAGATTCTCGCGCAGCGCCAGTTTCAGCCGGTCCTGCCGGGCGGAATTCTTGTCCTTGTCGTCCTGCTTCATCGAACTGTCGCCGGATCGGGTCTGTGCCGACCTGGAATATGGCGGATCGAGCGCGCGAGGCAATCGACTATCGCGGCTTGAGGCGGGAACCGTTCAGGAGAGGCCGTCCGCGGGTGCGACGGGCGCATAGCCGGAAAGAGACGGTTTTTGGCCCACTTTCATGGGCTCACCATGCTCCCGCGTGCTTGCGCGTAGGGGGTCCTTGTGGCAAGAACCGGCCGCCCGCCGGGGCCGAAAGCGGCCGATTCTGTATTCCCGGGCACGCATGCTGCCGTAGCTCAGTGGTAGAGCACTCCCTTGGTAAGGGAGAGGTCCACAGTTCAATCCTGTGCGGCAGCACCAGCCATCGAAATCACTCGCTTCCGATCACCTTGGCGTCGTCCTGATAGTGCACGACATGCTGCAGGCTGCGCAGCATGTTGCGCCCACCGGTCGGCGAGGATGCCGAGCCGGTCGCCACAGTGGCGCCGGTTTTTAGCGCGAGATTCGCGCGCGTTTCGTGGTTGGCGTAGAGGGTGGCCGCCACGGCCATCACTGCGACGTAAAAGGCGAACATGCCGCCGATCCAGGTCCAGGACAGCGAGCGGTCGATAGGGGTCAGAGCTTTCAATCAATCGGCGCATCTTGGCCTCCTGACGGTACGATTTGCGGTGCGGTATAGCCCGTAAGTCCCCGGGGACATGTGATGCGGTTCACACTTTATAATTTTGGGGGACAAGCAATCGTGACCGGCCCGGAATTCAAGCAATTGCGCATCGATTTGGGGGAGGCGATCGGACGGCCGCTCACGGCGGCCGACATGGCCAAGCTGTGCGGCCTGCCGCCGGCCGGCGGCGCCGACACCGTCAGGCGCTGGGAAGTAAAGGGGCCGATCGGGCCGGTGGCCGAGCGGATGCGCATCCTCGCCATGGCGAGCGACCGTTACCCGATCCTGGAAAAGTTCAACGTGTTCGATCGCCACGATGTCGCCGAGAAGGATCGTCCCGCGGCGCGGGCGCAATTCCGCAGCAAGCTGCGCGAGGAAGTGCTGGAGCGGCTGGACTGACTTGCGTCAGAGGTCTTCATGCGACAGCGGATCGGAGCCGAACCGGTTGTCGCCCGGTCGTCCGGGAAGCGCGCTCAGGGTTGCCGCGACCAGCAGATAAGGGATCCAGCCGGGAACGGCGAGAGCCTTGGTGAGGTGCGGAATCGCGAGGATCGAGAGCGCCCACCAACCCGAGAAATTGAAATCGTGCAGTCGCTTCACGACGATTGCGACGAACGACCACAGCGAGACCACGAGCAACAGGTGAGTGACAGACCAGTCGAGCGGCGGCGGGCGGACGGTATAGTACAGAGGGCCGGAATCGGTGAGCCTCGGCCCGATGCGCGCGACGAGCATGTCGATGAGCACGAGGCCAAACAGTCCCAGCGCAAATTCCTGCCGGCCAATGCGGCCCTTCATGGACAGGAAAAACCAGGCGAAAGCTGAATGCATGCGTCCTTCACCTACGCCATGCCGTTGAACACTCTCTCAACGGATAGCGTAAAGATTGCGCGCGCCCTCGTTTCCGGCCCGGCGCCGAGTCTCTTAAGGCGCCGTTAAGCACAACAATTGGTTTGCGCGCCGACGCACGGCGTTCCCTACCGCGACCGCCGCACGGTCACCGCCTGTTAGCCAAACACCTTCTTACTCTCCGGCATGGATGTGCGCTCGCGCGCGAAGCGGGCCTTGCAATGTCGGGGACTTCGAAATGAAAAAGATGCTGTTCGCCGCCGTGGCGGCCACTGCGCTCACCGCGGCCTTGCCGGCCGCCGCCGCCGATCTCGGCGCGCGCTACAATTACAACAAGGCGCCGGCCTATGCCGCGCCGATCTGGACCTGGACCGGCTTCTATGTCGGCGCGCATCTCGGCGGCGCCTTCAGCGGCAGCAACAGCTTCAGCGGACTTGTGCTCAGCGACTATGACGCGCGCGTGCTTGGCGGCGTGCAGGCCGGCGTCGACTGGCAATTCGCCGGCAACTGGGTGGTCGGCGCCGAAGGCCAATACAGCTTCACCAGCAGGAACTTCGCCAGCTCGGTCTTCCCCGGCGGCTATGTCTACGACAGCGGCCAGCGCGGGCTCGCCTCCGTCACCGCCCGCTTCGGCTACGCCTTCGGTCCGGCGCTGGTCTATGTCAAAGGCGGCTACGCCTATTCCGACAACCGCGAGCAGGTGACCCTCGGCGGCGTTCCCGTCGCCTTCCTGCTCAGCGACTCCCACAGCAACGGCTGGACGGTCGGCGGCGGCGTCGAATACATGTTCGCGCCGAGTTGGTCGGCGAAGGCCGAGTATCAGTATTACAATTTCGGCGACAGCCGCTTCCTCGCCCCCGCCGCGCTGGTGCCGTTCGGCACGTTCCAGAATGACGAGCACGCGCTGAAGCTCGGCGTGAACTACCGCTTCAATTTCGCGAGCCCCGTCGTCGCGCGGTATTGAGACTTCACGACAGCATCAAGACTAGTTGAAGGGCCGGCGCATGCCGGCCCTTTTTCGCGAAATCAGCGCAAATTCATTGCAAAGCGCCCGCGAAATGCGGCGGCATTCCGGCATGTTCCCGGCTGCAATGGGCGAGCGGAACTGTGCCCAATGGGTGACAGCATTTCGTTTCGAACGCCGCTAAGCAGCGCGCCCTCGGATGGGCGCCCGCAAACGGCGCTTCTTATCGTTCTCTTGGAGACCAAAAACGAAATGAAGAAACTTCTTCTCGCTACCGTCGCGCTCGTCGCCCTCGGCGCGCCCGCCATTGCCGCCGACATGGCGGCACGTCCCTACACGAAAGCTCCGCCGCCGATCGCCGTGCCGATCTACAACTGGACCGGCTTCTATATCGGCGCCCATGCTCGGCGCCGCCTTCGGCAACGACAACACCTTCAACGGCCTCATTGCCAGCAACAACAACGACGCGCGCTTCCTCGGCGGCGTGCAGGCCGGCGCCGACTACCAGTTCGCCTCGAACTTCGTGATCGGCATCGAAGGCCAGTACTCCTGGCTGAGCGGCAACGGCATCAACGCCAACTTCGGCAATGGCTACGTCTACAACAACGACCAGCGCGCGATCGGCTCGATCACCGGCCGCGTCGGCTACACCTGGGGTCCGGGGCTGCTCTACGTGAAGGGCGGCTACGCCTTTGCCGACAACAACGAGACGCTGACGCTCGGCGGCGTGCCGCAGGTGTTCGCATTCGACCGCGGCCATCGCGACGGCTGGACGGTCGGCGCCGGTCTCGAATACATGTTCGCCCAGAACTGGTCGGGCAAGGTCGAGTACCAGTACTACGACTTCGGCAACAGCCAGTTCGTCGCCCCGGCGGCGCTGGCGCCGTTCGGCAGCTTCCGCACCGACGAGCACACGCTGAAGGCCGGTATCAACTACCGCTTCAACCTCGGTGGTCCGGTGGTTGCGAAGTACTAACAATCGCTTTCGCGTTTCGCTCTGCGGAAAAAGGCCGGCGCCCAGCCGGCCTTTTTTGTTGTGTCCGATCAAAAACTTCGCAAGCCCGCCGCAGGTGTTCCAAATCTGTTAACCGGGTACCGCGATACTGCCGCCGCGGTTCACCTTCAGGTAGCGTATGGGGCTTGGTGCGATGGCGTTTGGTATTTCGATCGGCAAACTCGGATTTCGTAAAATTCGCCTTCCGAAATTCGGCGTCCGCGGCAATTTGTTTTCCGCTTTCGCCATCATCGCCGGCATGGCCATCGTGATCTCCGCCGGCGCGGGCCTGGTGCTGCGCCACCTCGGCGGCGTGATGGTCGACCTCTCCGGCACCGACATCCCGCGGCTGGCCGCGAGCCTGCAGCTCTCGGCGCAGAGCGCGGCTCTGGCGAGCCAGGGCCCGGCCGTGCTCGCCGTGCGCACCGAGGACGCGCTGAACGAGCGCCTCAAGAAGATCAACGAGACGCAAGCCACGGCACTGGCCAAGCTCAACGAAGTCATCGCGCTCGGCGCCGACAAGACCATCGTCACCGCGCTCACCGAGACGGTGAAGAACATCGACGACATGACCAAGAAGTCTCGCCTCGGCGGCGCGCGAACGGCTCGAGGCCGCGGCGGCGCACGACAAGAAGTACGAGGCGCTGCGCAAGGCGCAGGCAGACTTCGTGGCGGCTTCGATTCCCGAAATGTTCGATGCCCAGAGCCGGCTCAACGCCATGCTTACCGCCGTCGATCCCGTCATCGACGACGCCACCGCGGCGGCGCGCATCGTCGAGCAGCTCGGCAACGTGATCGCCGGCGGCAACCTGATGACGTCCAACATGGCGGCGGCGCTGTCGGCCAACAGCAGCGACACGCTGGAAGCGATCGAGAAGGATTTCAAGGAAACGGTCCAGAAGGTCAAATCCAGCGTCGAGATGCTGCCGAAGGGCGCCGGCGGCAAGACCATGGGCGATGCCGTCGCAAAGCTGCAGGCGCTCGGCGAGGGCAAGGAGCGCATCTTCAAGATCCGCCAGAAGGAGCTCGATGCCGCCGACTATGGCGAGACCATTCTGGAAGAGACCCGCAAGCTCAACGTCGGCCTCGGCATCAGCGTGCAGCAGCTGGTCGACGGCGTGCGCAAGGAAACCGACACGGCGACCGCGCAGGCGCGCGAGGAGATTTCGCTCGCCACCATCGTGATGCTGGCGCTCGGCGTCGCCACGCTGGTCGGCTCGGTGCTGTTCGTCTGGCTCTATGTCGGCCGCAGCATCCTGCGCCGTATCCGCGCGCTGCAGAGCTCGATGAAGCTCCTCTCCTCCGGCGACCTCGACTCCGAGATCTACCGCTCCGCCCAGAACGACGAGATCGCGGAAATGTCGGAATCGCTGCAGGTGTTCCGCGAGAGCATGATCGCCGCCCGCGCCATGACCGCCGACCAGGACAAGGACCGCGTCGCCAAGGCCGAGCGCGCCTCGCGCATGGAAGCGCGCATCGTCGAGTTCGAGACCACGGTTCGCGGCGCGCTCGACAGCCTGCAGAGCATCGGCCAATTCGATGCAGTCCACCGCGCAGAGCATGTCGACCTCCGCCGACCAGTCGAGCGCGCTGGTCAACGCGGTCGCCTCCGCCGCCGAAGAGACCTCGGTCAACGTGCAGACCGTCTCCGTCCGGCACCGAGGAATTGTCGTCGTCGATCGCCGAGATCGGCCGCCAGGTGGTGGGTTCGGCCGAGATCGCCCGCAAGGCGGTCGCGGAAGCCGGCGCCACCGACGCCACCATGCAGGGTCTGGCCGACAACGCCGCGCGCATCAGCGTCGTGGTCGACCTGATCCAGACCATCGCCTCGCAGACCAATCTGCTCGCGCTCAACGCCACCATCGAGGCGGCGCGCGCCGGCGAAGCCGGCCGCGGCTTTGCGGTGGTCGCCTCCGAAGTGAAGAACCTCGCCAGCCAGACCGCGAAAGCGACCGACGAGATCCGCCAGCAGATCGGCGACATGCAGAACGTGACGACG
Organism: uncultured Alphaproteobacteria bacterium; assembly: GCA_963726865.1. Lineage (GTDB taxonomy): Bacteria > Pseudomonadota > Alphaproteobacteria > Rhizobiales > Xanthobacteraceae > Bradyrhizobium. The sequence goes on from CAVSEE010000033.1 coordinate 646,672, forward strand.
ACGGCGGTCACGGCGATCCGCAACATCTCCGCCACCATCGGCGAGATCAACGACGTCACCACCGCGATCGCAGCCGCAGTCGAGGAACAGGGCGCGGCGACGCGCGAGATCGCCCGCAACATCCAGCACGCCGCCGGCGGCACCAGCGAGGTGTCCTCCAACATCGTCGGCGTCAGCAACGCCTCCAACGAGGCCGGCACCGCGGCCGGCGACGTGCTCAGCGCCTCCGACGCGCTGCGCCGGGAAGCCGACGTGCTGCGGGCCGAGATCGACGCCTTCCTGTCGAACATCCGGGCGGCGTAAGTCGCACGCCCCGCCGCGTCATCCGGCGCGGCGTAACGGACTGCCCGGCACCTGTGCGAAATCCCACAGCACCGACGATGTCGTCGCGCCATCCTTTGCCGGGCCGAGAGCCTTGGGCTCTCGACCATGACAAAGGAGAACAGCAAATGACGTACGCAATCACGGCAGGTGCCAACCACGGACTCCGGACCCTGTCCGACCGGGAGGTGGACGGCGTCAGCGGTGCGGTAAAGACCTGCGACGTGCCGCGCCCCGCCCCCACCACGGGTTCGACGGCCGGCCTCGTCCTCTTCCCGCTGGTCTACAAGTGCAACTGAAGAAGGCGGGGGTGCGTGCTGCGGCGTGCACCTTCCCTGCTTTTTCGGCTGGCATAGCGCCGCAGGTCCCGGTAAGCGTTGAGGATGCACAGCAAAGCCGACAGCCATCCAGTCCTCCGCCGACGCACTACGATACCCCTGGGAAAACCACCCCGGCCACGACCAGGTCGTCGAGGTGATGCCCGGCGTATTGTGGGCGCGGCTGAAACTGCCGTTCCGCCTCAACCATGTGAACATCTATCTGCTCGCCGACGGCGACGGCTGGACCATGGTCGATGCCGGCTTCGGCAACGAGGAGATCCATCGCGGCCTGGACCACGCTGTTCGAGGGGCCGCTCAAGGGCGTGAAGATCACCCGGCTGATCGTCACCCATTCGCATCCCGACCATGTCGGTCTCGCCGGCTGGATCACCGAGCGCTTCACGTGCCCGCTCTACATGTCGCAGGTGGAATACCTGCAGTCGGTCTATCACCAGAACCGCGGCACCGAGGAACGCCGCAACGCGCAGCGGCAGTTCTTCGTCCGCCACGGCATGGATGCGGACCTGACCGAAAAGCTGCTCAGCCGCGGCCAGGACTATCTGAAGCGGGTGTCGATCCTGCCGCCGGCCTACCGGCGCATCTCGCATGGCGACGAAATCGTGATCGGCGAACGCCGCTTCAAGGTCATCACCGGCGGCGGCCATGCGCTCGACCAGGTGATGCTGTACTGCGCCGACGACAAGCTGTTCCTGTCCGCCGACCAGGTGCTGAGCAAGATCTCGCCCAACGTCAGCGTCTGGGCGGTCGAGCCCGAGCAGAACTCGCTCGGCGAATATCTGTTCTCGCTGGCGAGCCTCACCACCACCCTGCCCTATGACGTGATGGTGCTGCCCGGCCATGGCGTGCCGTTCTACGGGCTGAAGACGCGGATCAAGCAGCTCGCCGATCACCACGAGGAGCGCTGCCGGCTGATCGCGGATGCCTGCCGCGACGTGCCGCAGACCTCCAAGAACCTCGTGCCGGTGGTGTTCCACAAGCACACGCTCGACCCGCACCAGATGGGCTTTGCCGCGGGCGAGCTGATCGCCCACGTCAATTACATGCTGGTGGAGGGGCGGCTGACGGCCGAAGAGCGCCGACGGCGTGCTGCAGTTCAGGACGACGTGATTTGGGCGTGAAGCCTTGGCACGGCCAGCGTCTATCGTCTTGATCGGGATCAAGATTTGTTGAGCGCGGGACGCAACCCCATCCTCCGTTCGGAGGATCGATTTCGGCTCGACATCAAACCTGGAAAAGCTCTAAAAAGACTGGCCACTTCAGTCTGCTCCGCTCCAGGTTTTGCGATGAATTACAGCCAGTTTTTCCAGAACGCCCTCAATCGTTTGCATGACGAGCGGCGCTACCGCGTGTTTGCCGATCTCGAGCGCATCGCGGGCCGCTTCCCGCACGCGCTCTGGCACTCGCCGAAGGGCAAGCGGAACGTCGTGATCTGGTGCTCCAACGACTATCTCGGCATGGGCCAGCATCCGAAGGTGGTCGGCGCCATGGTCGAGACCGCAACCCGCGTCGGCACCGGCGCCGGCGGCACCCGCAACATCGCCGGCACGCATCATCCGCTGGTGCAGCTCGAGGCAAGAGCTCGCCGACCTCCATGGCAAGGAAGCCTCGCTGCTGTTCACCTCGGGCTATGTGTCGAACCACACCGGCATCTCGACCATCGCCAAGCTGATCCCCAACGTCCTGATCCTGTCGGACGCGCTCAACCACAATTCGATGATCGAGGGCGTGCGCGAGGCGCGCTGCGACCGCCAGATCTTCCGCCACAACGACACCGCCCATCTGGAAGAGATTGCTGATCGCCGCCGGCGACCGGCCGAAGCTGATCGTCTGCGAGAGCCTCTATTCCATGGACGGCGACGTGGCGCCGCTGGCGAAGATCTGCGATCTCGCCGAGAAATACGGCGCCATGACCTATGTCGACGAAGTGCACGCGGTCGGCATGTACGGCCCGCGCGGCGGCGGCATCGCCGAGCGCGACGGCGTCATGCATCGCATCGACGTGCTCGAAGGAACGCTTGCCAAGGCGTTCGGCTGCCTCGGCGGCTATATCGCGGGCAAGGCCGAGATCATCGACTGCGTGCGCTCCTACGCCGCGGGCTTCATCTTCACGACCGCGCTGCCGCCGGCGATCTGCTCGGCCGCGACGGCCGCGATCCGGCACCTCAAGACCTCGAACTGGGAGCGCGAGCGCCACCAGGAGCGCGCCGCCCGGGTCAAGGCAATCCTCAACGCCGCCGGCCTGCCTGTGATGTCGAACGACACCCACATCGTGCCGCTGTTCGTCGGCGACCCCGAGAAGTGCAAGCAGGCCTCCGACATCCTGCTCGAAGAACACGGCATCTACATCCAGCCGATCAACTATCCGACCGTCGCCAAGGGAACCGAGCGGCTGCGCATCACGCCCTCGCCCTATCACGAGGACGTCCTGATCGATCAGCTCGCCGAAGCGCTGCTGCAGGTCTGGGAGCGCCTCGGCCTGCCGCTGAAGCAGAAGTCGCTGGCGGCGGAATAACCTTAACGCTGCTCGAAACATCGAAAACAGGCCGGCCGCGCGATGCGCCGCCGGCCTGTTGCGTCTATACTGTCCCCACGGCGGCCCCGTAGCCGCTGAGCGCCGAGGGAGACCAGAAATCGATGTTGCACGACTGGGGCGTGATCGCAGCCGCCTTCGGCTACATTGGCCTGCTGTTCCTGGTCGCAAGCCATGGCGACCGGCTGTCTCCGCTCAAGCGCGGCTGGGCGAGCCCGCTGATCTACCCGCTGTCGCTGGCGATCTACTGCACCTCCTGGACCTTCTTCGGCTCGGTCGGCTTTGCCAGCCGCACCAGTCTCGACTTCCTTGCGATCTATATCGGGCCGATCCTGATGATCGGCATCTGCACGCCGCTGCTGCGCCGCGTGGTCCAGCTCGCCAAGTCGCAGAACATCACCTCGATCGCCGACTTCATCGCCGCGCGCTACGGCAAGAGCCAGGCGGTCGCCGCCACCGTGGCGCTGATCGCGATCGTCGGCTCGGTGCCCTACATCGCGCTGCAGCTCAAGGCGATGGCCTCCTCGCTGGAGACCATCCTGAGCGAGGACAAGGCGTTTTCATCGATCCCGATCATCGGCGACATCGCGCTGATGGTGATGCTGGCGATGGCGGTGTTCGCGGTGCTGTTCGGCACCCGCCAGGCCGACGCCACCGAGCACCAGCACGGACTGATGCTGGCGGTCGCCACCGAATCCATCGTCAAGCTGGTGGCCTTCCTCGCCGTCGGCATCTTCGTCACCTTCTGGATGTTCTCGCCGCACGAACTGATCGAGCGCGCGATGAAAACGCCGGAGGCGGTGCGCGCCATCGAGTACCCGACATCGATCGGCAATTTCCTCACCATGACGCTGCTGTCGTTCTGCGCGATCATGCTGCTGCCGCGCCAGTTCCATGTCAGCGTGGTCGAGAACTCCACCGACGCCGAGGTCGGCCGCGCGCGCTGGCTGTTCCCGCTCTATCTCGTCGCCATCAACCTGTTCGTGATCCCGATCGCGATTGCGGGCCTGATCTCGTTTCCGTTCGGCGCCGTCGATCCCGACATGTTCGTGCTGGCGCTGCCGATGGAGGGCAACTCGCTCCCTGATCAGCGTCATGGTGTTCGTCGGCGGCCTGTCGGCGGCGACCGCGATGGTGATCGTGGAATGCGTCGCGCTGTCGATCATGGTGTCCAACGACATCGTGCTGCCGCTGGTGCTGCCGCGCAGCGACCAGAGCCGAACCGGGGCAAGGATTTCACCGACTTCCTGCTGCGCGTGCGGCGCTTCGCCATCTTCGCCATCATGGTGATGGCCTATTGCTATTATCGCGCGCTCGGCAATGCCCAGCTTGCGGCGATCGGCCTGCTGTCCTTTGCGGCGATCGCGCAGCTTGCGCCGGCCTTCTTCGGCGGACTGTTCTGGCGGCACGCGACCGCGCGCGGCGCCATGGGCGGCCTGATCGTCGGTGTCGCCGTCTGGGCCTACACGCTGTTCATCCCGAGCTTCCTGGAAACCAGCACGGCGGGCATCTCGCTGCTGCAGCACGGTCCGTTCGGCATCGAGGCGCTGCGGCCGCAGGCGCTGTTCGGCGCCGACCTGCCGCCGCTGCTGCACGGCGTGCTGTGGAGCCTGTCGCTCAACATCCTCACCTATGTCGTGCTGTCGCTGGCGCGGCGGCCGTCGGCGATCGAGCATCTGCAGGCGGACCTGTTCGTGCCGCACACGCTCGCGCCGATCACGCCGACATTCCGGCGCTGGCGCTCGACGGTGACCGTGCAGGACATCCAGAGCACGGTGGCGCAATATCTCGGCGCTGAGCGCGCCCGCCAGGCCTTCGAGGCCTTCGCCGCGCGCCATCCCGGCAATCTCGAGCCCAACGCGCCGGCTGATTTCGAACTGTTGCAGCACGCCGAGCGCCTGATCGCTTCCTCGATCGGCGCGGCCTCGTCGCGGCTGGTGATGTCGCTGCTGCTGCGCAAGCGCGCGGTCTCGGCCAAGGCCGCGCTGAAACTGCTCGACGATTCCCATGCGGCGGCGCATTTCAACCGCGAGATCCTGCAGACCGCGCTCAACCATGTGCGCCAGGGCATCGCGGTGTTCGACGCCGACCTGCAGCTGATCAACTCCAACCGCCATTTCGGCGAGATCCTGGCGCTGCCGGCGCATCTGGTGCAACTCGGCATTCCCCTGACGGAAATCCTCGAATATCTGGGCGCGGTGTTTCCGCCGGAAACCGGCGATGCCGACGCGCTGCTGCAGAAGCGGCTCGCCGCCTACACCAGCGAAGGCGAGCCTTATCTGGAGCGTTTTCCCGATCGCCACATGGTGGTCGAGGTGCGCACCAACCGCATGCCGGGCAGCGGTTTCGTCATCACCTTCTCCGACGTTACGCCGAGCTTCGAGGCGGCCGAAGCGCTGGAGCGCGCCAACGCCACGCTGGAAAAGCGCGTGCGCGACCGCACCGAGGAGCTGACGCGGCTCAATTCCGAGCTGGCGCTGGCCAAGAGCGCGGCCGAAGACGCCAATCATTCCAAGACACGCTTCCTGGCGGCCGCCAGCCACGACATCCTGCAGCCGCTGAACGCGGCGCGGCTCTATGTCACGAGCCTGGTGGAGAAGCAGAGCGGCGGCGACGATGCCAAGCTTGCCGAGAACATCGACGACTCGCTGGAGGCGATCGAGGAGATTCTCGGCGCGCTGCTCGACATCTCCCGGCTCGATGCCGGCGCGATGACGCCCTCGATTTCCAGCTTCAAGATGGCCGACCTGATGCGCTCGCTGGAGATCGAGTTCACGCCGATCGCGCGCGCCAAGGGGCTCGAGCTGATCTTCGTGCCATGCTCGCTGCCGGTGCAGTCCGACCGCGCGCTGCTGCGGCGGCTGCTGCAGAACTTCATCTCCAACGCCATCAAATACACCCCGCGCGGCCGCGTGCTGATCGGCTGCCGCCGCCGCGGCCAGTCGCTGCAGATCGGCGTCTACGACACCGGCGTCGGCATCCCCGCGCTCAAGCGCGGCGAGATCTTCAAGGAGTTCCATCGCCTCGAGCAGGGCGCGCGCATCGCCCGCGGCCTGGGGCTCGGGCTTTCCATCGTCGAGCGTCTGGCGCGGGTGCTCAACCACGGCATCGCGCTGGATTCCGTGGCAAGCGGCGGCTCGGCCTTCTCCGTGACGGTGCCGGTCGCTGCCGCGATCAACCATACCGCAGCGGTGCTCAGCACCACGGCGCCGCGCGCGCCGATGAGCGGGGCGCTGATCGTCTGCATCGAGAACGACCTCACCATCCTCGACGGCATGAAGACGCTGCTGACCGCATGGGACGCCAAGGTCATCGCGGCCACCGACCAGGACAGCGCGATGGCGGCGATGGAGGAAGCCGGCGAGACCGTGACGGGGCTATTGGTCGACTACCACCTCGACCGCGGCAATGGCGTCGCCGCGATCCGCGAAATCCGCCGCCGCTTCGGCGAGAATATTCCGGCGATCCTGATCACGGCCGACCGCAGCCCCAACGTGCGCGCGACCGCGCGCGAGGCCAACATCGCCATCCTCAACAAGCCGGTGAAGCCCGCGTCGCTCCGCGCCGTGCTCGGGCAGTGGCGGACGCAACAGATGGTGGCGGCGGAGTAGACCTTAAACTGTCGGCGTGCCCTGCTTCCACTGGCCGCCGGCGATCTTCGCCGCCGCGATCACGGCCTGGGTGCGGCTTTCGACGCCGAGCTTCTGCAGGATCGCCGAGACATGCGCCTTGATGGTCGCCTCGGAGACGCCGAGCTCGTAGGCGATCTGCTTGTTGAGCAGCCCTTCCGACAGCATCATCAGCACCCGCACCTGCTGCGGGGTCAGCGTCACCAGCCGGTCGCGCAGCTTGGTCATGTCGGGATCGGCGACCGCGGACAGATCCGTGTCCGGCGGGATGAAGACATCGCCATCCATTACTTTTGTGATGGCATCGCGCAGCGTCTCGACGCCGAACCGCTTCGGGATGAAGCCGGAGGCGCCGAAATCGAGCGAGCGGCGGATGGTGCCGTTGTCGTCGCTGGCCGAGACCACCACCACCGGAATGGCCGGATATTGGGCGCGCAGATAGATCAGGCCGGAGAAGCCGGAAATCCCCGGCATGGTCAGGTCGAGCAGGATCAGGTCGACATCGGAATCCTGTTCCAGCAGCGCGGTGAGATCGTCGAACGATCCCGCCTCGTCGATCTTGGCCGACGCAACGACGCTTGCGACCGCTTGCCGCAAGGCATCGCGGAACAGCGGGTGGTCGTCGGCAATCACAAGGCGGGTCGTGGCGGAGTGGTCATCGAAGTCTCGCGAGAAGCCGGTTGGGCTTTGTCCCCCGTGCGGCATTTAGGTGCAAGCGGCGAATTATACCACGTGCGAAGGCAGTTAACCGCGTTTTTTGCGCCGCAGCAGGCCGCTTTACCCGCCCGTGTATACCAGAAGCGCTATCCGGCGAGCCGTCCCACACGCGGGTGTAAACGGCCGAAAGTCGTATGTGACCGCTTTCACGCCGATGTTACTTTCACGCTCAGCCCACAGTTTAATCCGGCCAAGTTCGGCAGAGGGGCGAACTTAGCAACAACGATTTTTTGGGGAGCGCTTGAATGTCCACTATGACTGCAACTTCGACCAGGCCAGCAGGGATGACGAAGGACGAACGGTTCGTCATTATCGCGTCCTCGCTCGGCACCGTCTTCGAATGGTATGACTTCTACCTCTACGGGTCGCTCGCCAGCATCATCGGCGCGCAGTTCTTCTCGGACTATCCCCCGGCCACACGTGACATCTTCGCCCTGCTCGCCTTCGCTGCCGGCTTCCTGGTGCGTCCGTTCGGCGCCATCGTGTTCGGCCGCATCGGCGATATCGTCGGCCGCAAATACACCTTCCTCGTCACCATCCTCATCATGGGCCTGTCGACCTTCATCGTCGGCCTGTTGCCCAACGCGGCCACAATCGGCATCGCGGCGCCGATCATCCTGATCGCGCTGCGCCTGCTGCAGGGCCTCGCGCTCGGCGGCGAGTATGGCGGTGCGGCGACCTACGTCGCCGAGCACGCCCCGATGGGCAAGCGCGGCTACTACACGTCCTTCATCCAGACCACCGCGACGCTCGGCCTGTTCCTGTCGCTGCTGGTGATCCTGTTCACCCGTACCGCGCTTGGCGAACCCGAATTCGCCAAGTGGGGCTGGCGCATTCCGTTCCTGGTCTCGGTGCTCCTGCTCGGCATCTCGGTCTGGATCCGGCTGCGCCTCAATGAATCGCCGATCTTCCAGAAGATGAAGGACGAGGGCAAGGCTTCGAAGGCCCCGCTGACCGAAGCCTTCGCCAACTGGTCCAATGCCAAGCTCGTCATCCTGGCGCTGATCGGCGGCGTGATGGGCCAGGGCGTGGTCTGGTACACCGGCCAGTTCTACGCGCTGTTCTTCCTGCAATCGATCCTCAAGGTCGACGGCTACACCGCCAACCTGCTGATCGCCTGGTCGCTGCTGCTCGGCACCGGCTTCTTCATCGTGTTCGGCGCGCTGTCCGACAAGATCGGCCGCAAGCCGATCATCCTGGCAGGCTGCCTGATCGCGGCGCTGACCTTCTTCCCGATCTTCCGCATGATCACGACCAACGCCAACCCGGCGCTGGAAAAGGCCATCGAGTCGGTCAAGGTCGAAGTCGTCGCCGATCCGAAGGCCTGCGGCGACCTGTTCAACCCGGTCGGCACCCGCGTCTTCACCGCGCCGTGCGACACCGCCCGCGCCTATCTCGCGCAGCAGTCGGTCAAGTACAATACGACCGCTACACGGCCGGATCGCCGCGTGAAGGTCATGGTCAACGGCAAGGACGTCGCCTACGCCGACGCCAAGACCTCGCAACCCGGCGGTGCTTGCGGCTGTGCAGGGAGCTGGCTATCCGAAGCCGGCCGACGCCGGCATCGTGAAGATGTCGAATCCGTTCGACATCTTCCGCCCGCAGGTAGCAGCGGTCATCGGTCTGCTGTTCATCCTCGTGATCTACGTCACCATGGTGTACGGCCCGATCGCCGCGATGCTGGTCGAACTGTTCCCGACCAAGATCCGCTACACCTCGATGTCGCTGCCCTATCACATCGGCAACGGCTGGTTCGGCGGACTGCTGCCCGCGACCGCATTCGCGATCGTGGCGTCGACCGGCGATATCTATGCCGGTCTCTGGTATCCGATCATCTTCGCATCGATCACCGCGGTCATCGGCTTCATCTTCCTGCCGGAAACCAAGGACGTCGACATCACGAAGTGAGCCAACGGCTCGGACTTTGACGAACAGGCCGGCCGCGGAGCGATCCGCGGCCGGTTTTTCTTTGCCTAGCCTTTTTTGAGCATGATCTCTTCGGAAAACCGCTTCACACTTTTCCGGATCATGCAGTCGACCGCCATGAATTGCAGCACCACTTCGCGCCGGTGCGGCCGGGCGCGGTGCTCGGCGACGTAGATGCCCTGCCAGGTGCCGAGCGCCATGTCGCCGTCGAGCACCGGGATTTGCAGCGAGACCGAGGTCAGCATGGTCTTGATGTGCGCCGGCATGTCGTCGGGGCCTTCGGTGTCGTGCACCCAGCCGGCATTGTCAGGCGCGAGCCTGCTCAGGGCGGTAGTCAAATCCCGGAGCACGGACGGATCGGCATTTTCCTGGATCGTCAGCGACGCCGAGGTGTGGCGGATGAACAGCGTCACCACGCCCTCGCGCGCGCCGGCCTCGCGCAGGAATTTTGCCACTTCGCTTGTGATGTCGATGAAGCCGGTGCCGCGCGTCTGCACCGCCAGCAACGACGAGGTGATCGTGTTTGCGTTGACAGTAGAAGGCGAGGAGCGCGACGACGGCTCGGGCCGGATCTTGGGCCGGATCAAATCTTGCCCCCGGTGGCATCTCTCTGAATGCGGTTGGCCATCTCGATCAGCCGCCGCCAGGCGCGCTCCAGGAAAGACATGGCGCGATCCATGTCCTGGTCGCTCGGCAGCGGGATTTCGATCTTGCGCCCACCCCCGCCCTCGGCGACTTTCGGCTCGGGCTTCTTCAGCGGATCGGATTTCGGCAACGCGTCCTCGGTCTTGCCGGTCACGGTGCCGTCGCGCGCGGCGAGTTGTGTCTTGAGCTTCTCGTTCTCGGCCTGCAGCCGGCCGATCTCGGTATCGAGCGCCGCGCGCTCGTCCGGCACGGCGTAGCAAGCCCACCCCGAGCCGGAATTGGCGCAGGTCGAGACCGCGCCGGTCTTGGTGTCGAGCCGCAGCACGCCGCCGTCACCGGTCGGCGACAGGGCGTAGCGGCCATTCTCGGTGTCGGGCCTGGTTTGCGCGAAAGCCGCGCCGCCGATCAGAAGAACCGCGGCAGCGGCGATGGACAGCCTGGACTTCGAAGGCGACGTCGCGATGCGCATGGGCTTGCTCCGCCTCAACTGACCTGCCCCTGAACCTCTGAGCTATAGGGCTTGCGGCCCGACTTCAATGCGTCGGCCAGCAATTCAATCCGGTCCTGTCCCCAGAACACTTCGCCGTCGAGCACATAGCCGGGCGAGCCGAACACATCGGTGGCGATGGCATCCTGCCGGTTCTGTTCATAGACCGCGCCGATGGCGTCCGAGCCGGAGCGCTCGACCAGCTTGCTGCCGGGCAAGCCCGCTTGATCGGCAATTTTCGCCACCGTCTGCGGATCGGCCATGCTGAGTTGGTCCTCCCACACCGCGGCGAAGGCACGGCGCATGTACGTGTCGGGATCGAGCCCGGCCTCGACCGCCGCGATAACGACGCCGTCGGCGAGGCGCGCATTGAACGGCCAGTTCTTCGGCTGCAGATGGAATTTCAGCCCGCGCTTGTCGCGCCAGCGCTGCAACTCCACCATCCGGTAGCGCTGCCGCACCGGATGGCGCTTGGCGAGTGGCAGCCCGCCGGTCTCGGAAAACAGGTCGACCAGCAACACGGGCCTGAGATTTACCTTGAGATCGTAGGTACTTACGACCTCGCGAAACCGGCCATGGCCGATATAGGCCCACGGTGACTGGAACGAGAAATAGTAGTCGACCTGGCGCGGCATGAAGCCCCTCGAAAACCGTGACGCGGAATGCGCGGCAATATCCCAACAGACCGGCCGCGCGGCTGCAACAAGCAACCCTGTTATGCCAGCTGCTGCAGTGCGGCGACTGCTCCACAGGCGGGGTGACGTTTCTTCGAATAATTCCAGCAAAATCAATTGTATATACGGTTATTACGTAATCTTGACTTGCTAAGATGTGGTCAGTATGGTCCGCGCGGCTTTTGAGGGTGACGGCGTAATTTCCATCAACCGCAGCATCGTTTAGTGTCCGGCCGACATGGCCAAAAACACCGACGACAGAGCGAGTGGAAACAAAACGTCTTCCGACGAAGCCGCGCTTTCCGCAAGGCTCGGAAGTCTGGACCAGCGATTGCACGAATTTCGTGACAACCGCAACGTCGGGACTGATCAATCCGAAGACGGAGACAGTGCAGCCAGAGCATCGGCGATGGCGCGCGGTTTCCAGCTTTCCTCGGAGCTGATCGCGGGCGTTGTCGTCGGGGCTGCGATTGGCTGGGGATTCGACAAACTGCTGTCGACATCGCCGTTCGGTCTCATCGTGTTCTTCCTGCTCGGCTTCGTCGCCGGCGTGGTCAGCGTGGTGAGGTCGTCGCGCATACCTCCGGGCAAGCGCTGAGCGCTGGCGGAAGTCAGGATATTTGAAATTCGATTGCCGGCGGGAGCCGGCGAACCAAGGCCGGCACGGATGAAAATCGACCCGATTCATCAGTTCAACATCGAGCCCCTCATCACGCTTGGCCATATCGGCAAGCACACCATCGCCATCACCAATTCGACCGTCTACATGTTCGTGGCCGTGGCCATCATCGGCCTGTTGACGCTGGCAACCGGCCGGCAGTTGATCCCGGGCCGCCTGCAGTCGGTCGCGGAAATCTCCTACGAGTTCGTCGCCAGCATGATCCGCAGCACGGCCGGCCAGGAAGGCATGAAGTTCTTCCCGCTGATCTTCTCGCTCTTCATGTTCATCTGCGTCTCGAACCTGGTGGGAATCATTCCCTACACCTTCACGGTGTCGAGCCAGATCATCGTCACGGCCGCGCTGGCCATCCTGGTCTGGCTCACGGTGCTGATCTACGGCGTGTACAAGAACGGTCTGAAATTCTTCAAGATCTTCGTGCCGTCGGGCGTTCCGATTTTCGTCCTGCCGCTGGTCGTGTTCATCGAGGTGATGTCGTTCTTCTTTGTGAAGCCGGTTTCGCATGCGCTGCGACTGTTCGCCAACATGCTGGCCGGCCATATCGCGCTGAAGGTGTTCGCGGGTTTCGTCGCGATGCTCGGCGTTTCGCTCGGCGCGCTCGGCTGGGTCGGCGGCATCGCCCCGCTGGCGCTCACCGTCGCGCTGACCGCGCTCGAACTTCTGGTCGCATTCCTGCAAGCTTATGTGTTTGCAATGCTGGCCTGCATCTACCTCAACGACGCCATTCATCCGGGACACTAAGCGGTCCGGGGAATTTCCACCCTCACCTTTCTTTCTCTCCAAGGAGCTAAAAATGGATCCGGCAGCAGCAAAACTTATCGGCGCGGGCATCGCGTGCATCGGCATGGGCGGTGCGGGCGTTGGCGTGGGCATCATCTTCGGCAACTACCTCGCCGCTGCGGTGCGCAACCCCTCGGCCGCTCAGGGCCAGTTCGGCAACCTGATCTTCGGCTTCGCCGTGACCGAAGCGCTCGGCATCTTCTCGCTGCTGATCGCGCTGCTCCTGCTGTTCGTTCCGCTCTGAGCGGCAACTCCTCGCGCCGCCTTTCGTGAGGCGGCGCGCATGACAGCAACAGGAGAACTCCATGGCTGAAAGTCATGGCGCCACAAAAGGCAAGGCGACCGGCGCGCACACCGAGGCCGATGGCGGTCACGGCGGCGGCTTTCCGCCGTTCGAACTCGTCCACCTTCGCCTCGCAGCTGGTGTCGCTGACCGTCGCCTTTGTCGCGCTCTACATCATCGTGTCGCGCTTTGCGCTGCCGCGCGTCGGCGGCATTATCGACGCGCGCCACAACGCGATCGAGGGCCATCTGTCGGAAGCGCAGAAGCTGAAGGACCAGTCCGACGCGGCGCTGAAGGCCTATGAAGGCGAACTGGCGGCAGCCCGCTCCCGGGCGCAGGCGATCGGCGCCGAAACCCGCGAGAAGCTCAACGCTTCCGCGGAAGCCGAGCGCAAGGCGCTGGAGGCGAAGCTCGCCGGCAAGCTTGCCGACGCCGAGAAGCAGATCGCGGCGACGCTGACGGCGGCGATGGGCAATGTGAAGAGCATTGCCGCGGACGCGGCCGGCGCCATTGTGCAGCGGCTCACCGGCACCACGCCGGATGCGTCTGCGGTCGCCAAGGCCGTCGATGCCTCGCTGAAGGGATAGGCGATGTTCACTGAACCGGAATTCTGGGTCGCTGTTGCGTTCGTCATCCTGATGGCCGTGTTTGCCTGGCTCGGCGTTCACCGAACGGTGCTCAACGCGCTCGACCACCGCGCCCAGCGCATCAAGGCCGAGATCGACGACGCCCGCCGCCTGAAGGACGAAGCCGCCAAGCTGCTGGCCGACTACCAGGCGCGCCGCGCCAGCGCCGAGCGCGAGGCGCAGGAAATCGTCACCAATGCGAGGGCCGAGGCCGAGCGCATCGCGGCCGAGGCCAGGACGCGGATGGAGGACTTTGTCGTCCGCCGCACCAAGACGGCCGAGAACAAGATCGCGCTCGCCGAAGCCCAGGCGCTGGCCGATGTCCGCGCCGCGGCTGCGGAAGCCGCCATCGCCGCCGCCTCCACCGTGCTGTCGCAGTCGGTGAAGGGTTCGGTCGCGGACAACCTGCTGACCAAGGGCATTGCCGAAGTGAAGGCGAAGCTGAACTAACGGCTGCATCATCATCGAGAGTAAAAGCCGGCGGCGCGACGCCGGCTTTTTTGTTGGCTACTTCTTCTTCGGCGCTTTCGGCTTCGCCTCGGGCTTCAGCGCCTGCGGGTCGAAGCCGACATAGAAGACGTAGCTGTCGGCGACCGCGCCCTTCGGGGCCGGATAGACCAGATCCTCGGCGACCAGCACGAACGGCACGCTGGAATCCTCCGTCATCGACACGGTGGTCTGGTAGGCCTTGGTCGCGATCACCTTCTCGCCGATGCCGGCCTGCACCACGGCGACGCGCAGCGGCACCTGCACGCTCGGCGGCGCGCCGGCAGGGCCGGCAATGACGCGGCCCTGGATGCCGATCTTGGCGGTGATCTCCCCGCCATTGATGGTGCACTCGCGTGCGATCTTGGTGATGGTGGCCTGATAGCGCAGGTCGTTGCCGACCGCTTCCTTGCCGGGCGCGCCGACCTTGAAGGTCGAGGCGCCGGCGCGCACCGAGACCGAAGGACAGGTGAGATCCTGCTCGCCGGTCACCTCGGCCGGCGCCTGTGCAGGCTTCTCCTCGGAACTGCCGCCGAACAGGCTCTTGAAGCGATCGCCCAGCGATTGCGCGGCCGCAGGCGCCGCAGCGACGCTCACGGCGATGGCCACCATGGCCGCGGCACACATCGCCCGGCCGGTCACAGGTTTGTCACCCATGGATGTCCCTTGCTTCAACGTCTCCCCCGTCCCGGGCTTATAGCAATGCAATGGCGGCGAACCCAAGGCGTGGCCATCGCGCGCGAACTCGTGCTTTGGTCCTATTAATGTACATGGACGCTAGCCTCTGAAATCCTCATGCAACAGGCCGAACAGCAGGTGGTCCTGCCAGACGCCGTTGATGCAGAGATAGCGCCGCGCCAGCCCCTCGCGGGTGAAGCCGCATTTCTCCAGCACCCGGATCGAGGACGAATTGCTGGGGATGCAGGCCGCCTCGATGCGGTGCAGATTGAGCTCGCCGAACAGCGTCGGCAGCAGCACCCGCAGCGCCGTGGTCATGTAGCCGCGGCTCGCAAACGCCTCGCCCATCCAGTAGCCGATGGTGCCGGCCTGCACGATGCCGCGCCGCACATTGGCCAGCGTGACGCCGCCGATCATGGCGCCGTCGGTCTCGCGGAAGATGATGAAGGGGTAGCTGCGGTCGGCGGCGATATCCTCGGCATAGCGGCGCAGCCGGCGGCGGAAGCCGGAGCGGCTGAGGTCGTCGGAGGGCCAGATCGGCTCCCAAGGCGTGAGGTAGCCGCGGCTCGATTCGCGCAGATGCGACCATTGCGGAAAGTCGGACATTTGCGGCGCACGCAGCAGCAGCCCGTGCCCGCGCGGGATCAGCGCGGCCGGTCCGCTGGATGGCAATCGAAACAGCGCCATGCCCAAACTCCCCCGCCCGCGGATTCCCCTCTGCTCAATGCAGCAGGGTCTTCGCCTTCGAGCGCGTCAATCCTTCCGCAAAAGCCACCGCCGTGTCCAGACCCCTGCCGCCGCCCAATGCGACCACTGCGGGCCGGCTGCGCGACAACAGGCCTTGCGCCGCCTTGCGGGTCAATTCGACGCTGACGCCATCGATCCGCGCCACCAGCTCCTCCACCGTCAGCGGCCGGCCATAGGCGAGCACGTGCCGCGCCAGCTGCTCGGCGCGGGAGGAACAGCTTTCCAGCGCCATCAGGAGGCCCGCCTTCATCTGCGCCTTGGCGCGCGCGACCTCCGCCTCGGTCAGGGTCGCGGCCGCCTCGTTGATGACGTCGACGATCACTTCCATCATTTCCGGCGCGTCGGCCGGATCGGTGCCGGTATAGAGCCCGAACAGCCCGGTGTCGGTATAGGGGGCATGGAAGGTGTAGATCGAATAGCAGAGGCCGCGCTTTTCCCGCACTTCCTGGAACAGCCGCGACGACATCCCGCCGCCCAGCGTGTTGGTGAAGACCTGCAGCGAATAGAGCGACAGGTCGCTCTGCGGTACGCCTTCCAGCGCCATCGTCAAATGCGCCTGCTCGAGGTCGCGATGCACGACGCGGGAGCCGCCCTTGCCGAACATCGCGCTTTGCGGCTTCGGTCCCGGCGTGCCTTCGAAACTTGCGAATTTCTTCGCAACCTCATCGACGACGCGCTTGTGATCGACGGCGCCCGCGGCCGACACCACCATGTCGGGGCCGCGATAATGCGTGGAGAGGTAGCCTTGCAGCATGTCGCGGTTGAACGCCTTCAGCGTCTTCGCGGTGCCGAGCAGCGAGCGGCCCATCGGCTGCTCGGGAAAGCAGAGCTCGTTGAGATGCTCGAACACGACGTCGTCGGGCGTATCCTGCGCCGCGCCGATCTCCTGCACGATCACGCCCTTCTCCCGCTCGAGCTCGTCGGGGACGAAAGCGGGATTGGCGAGGATGTCCGAGAGTACGTCGAGTGCCAACGCTACATCGGCCTTCATCACCCGCGCATAATAGGCCGTGGTCTCGGTCGAGGTGCCGGCATTGAGATCGCCGCCGACCGCCTCGATCTCCTCGACGATCGCGCGCGCGTTGCGCTTCGTCGTGCCCTTGAAGGCCATGTGTTCCAGAAGGTGCGAAATTCCGTGCTCGTTCGGCTTTTCGTCGCGGCCGCCGACGCCGGTCCACACGCCGAGCGCTGCCGTCTCCAGATGCGGCATGTTGTCGGTGATGACCGTGAGGCCGGAGGGAAGTTTCGAGATCTCGACGCTCATCAGGCCACCCCCTGCCTTGCGGCGCGACTGACCGAGAGCACGAAGCGCTCGACTTCGGTCGGAATCGTTCTTCATCACCTTGACCTGCTCCGGCTTGGTCATCAGCCCGTCGAGCCAGGCCGGCAGTTGCGGGCGCACGCCGCAGGCCGCCTCGACCGCATCGGGGAATTTGGCGGGATGCGCCGTCGACAGCACGATGTTGGGAATCTTCGAGTCCGAGGTGTCGCGATCGGCAACCGTCAGCGCCACGGCGGTGTGGGGATCGACGAGATCGCCGGCCTCGCGCCAGGCGGTGCGGATCGCGGCCGCGGTTTCCGTCTCGTCGGCGCGGCCGGCGTCGAATTCCTCGCGGATGGCGGCGAGCATCGCATCGGGCAGCACGAAGCGTCCGGACTGCTTCAGCGACGCCATCAGCCGGCGCACGGTTGCCGCATCGCGCTTGCAGGCCTCGAACAGCAGCCGCTCGAAATTCGAGGAGACCTGGATGTCCATCGAGGGCGAGGTCGTGGCGTGCACGTCCTTTACCTCATAGATTCCGGTCTTGAGCGTGCGCGGCAGGATGTCGTTGACGTTGGCGGCGATGTTCAGCCAGCGCACCGGCAGGCCCATGCGCTTGGCAACGTAGCCGGCAAAGATGTCGCCGAAATTGCCGGTCGGCACCGTGAAATCCACGGCGCGCGCGGGCGCGCCGAGCGCCACCGCCGAGGTGAAATAGTAGACCACTTGCGCGACGATGCGCGCCCAGTTGATCGAGTTGACGCCGGACAGCGAGACCGCATCGCGGAACTTGTGATTGTTGAACAGCGCCTTCAGGATCGCCTGGCAATCGTCGAAGTTGCCCTCGATGGCGAGCGCATGCACGTTGGCGGCGCCCGATGTCGTCATCATCCGCCGCTGCACCTCGGAGATGCGCCCGTTCGGGAACAGCACGACGAGGTCGACATTGTCGAGGCCGGCAAAAGCATCGACGGCGGCGCCGCCGGTATCGCCCGAGGTCGCCACCACGATGGTGGTGCGCTCGGCGCGTTTGGCCAGCACGTGATCCATCAGCCGCGAGATCAGCTGCATCGCCACGTCCTTGAAGGCGAGCGTCGGGCCGTGGAACAGTTCCAGCAGGAATTGGTTGGGGCCGATCTGGTCGAGCGGCACGACCGCGGGATGGCGGAACGTGGCGTAGGCCTCATTGGCCATGCGGCCGAGATCGGCGTCGGAAATTTCGCCTGACGCAAACGGCTTGATGACGTCGACCGCGACTTCCCAATAAGGCCGGCCGAAGAAGCCGGCGATGGTCTCGTGCGAAAGCTGCGGCCAGACCTCGGGCACGTAAAGGCCGCCGTCCCGGGCAAGCCCGGTCAGCATCACATCGCAAAAGCCCAGTGCCGGAGCCTCGCCCCGGGTCGAAATATACCGCGTCAACTCGCCCTCCAAAGGCTTGGCCTCTCGCTTTAAGCCTTTGATATCATTGACTTACCTGCTTCGCATCGGCGAAGCGAAGCGCGCACCATAATGGGTTTTCCACTGCCGGGAAATGCCGCGAATGGCGAAAAGATCGGCTCATCGCGGAGCCGGTACGCTGCCGCACACTCAGTGTCGTCCCGGCGCACGCCGGGACCCATAGCCACGAACGCGCGTGATCATGCCGAGGCGGAGTTCCAGCGCGTTTCAACAATTGACGACCGTGGTTATGGGTCCCGGCGTGCGCCGGGACGACACCTAATGTTGTTGATCCAGTCTTCAAACAGCCGTCAACATTCTCGCGACTCGTTTTCGCCCGAGTTTCTGCAACTTCGAGACCCTCTCTCTGACAGAGGGCGCAGGGAAGACCGGGCGCTGGCTGCGCCCGCAGCACCGTGTGCAATGGGGTAGTAAGAAACGCACACGGGTTTGACAGGTACAGCCGAGACATCCCGGCCTTCCCCGCGCAATGGCTTTACGGCTTATACGTGCTCTCCCCGGGGAGCGGCGTTTCTTGCCACCGTTGCCGGCGGGATACCCGCCAACGTAGACGCCACGGTCGCGGCGCCAGGACCACACGATTTCGCCGTACGCTGCGGCGTTTTCGTCCGGCGGGCAGAAGCCCGCCTGACGCCGCAGCGTCCATCGCAACCCGCACCACGTTCCGTGACGATCGCGAAACGTCCCTTTGGTGGCACGGGCTGAGGTGGAAGATAGTTCTGATTTACGTAATTGTCAAGAGGAATTTCCGAAAATCGTAGGGGTAGAGCGGCGAAACCCACCAATTTTTCAGCGACATGAAAAGCGATGGGTTTCGCTTCGCTCGACCCATCCTACGCCTTCTTCCTTTGGCATCCGCGGCTTGGCGCCCTCCCTGCCCCGATTTTTCCGCAGCCGGAACCATTGTCATGGCCGCACGTTGGACCCGGCACCTGCGAAGCGCGGGTGATGAGGCGCTGCTTTCCATGCCGATCGGCCGTTACTTCCTGTTCACCGGCAGCCTGCTGCTCGCGCTGCTGTTCCTCGACCGGTTGGTACTTTCAGGCCTCGAGCGCCGAACCGACGCGCGCGGATGCCGACCGCGCCACCATCCGGATTCATTCAACGCACAAATGGCCGAAGGCGGTCGTGTTCGACACCACCCTGCCCGCGATCGTGCCGCCGGCGGCTGCAGCAGTGGCCGAATCCGCTGTCGCAAGACCCCCGCGCGAGGCCTTTGCGATGGCGGCCGAACCGGCAGCGGCAGTAAAACCGCCGAGCCCGTCAAGCCGGCAAAGCCGCGCGTCCGCCACGCGCGACCGGCGTATGCTCCAGGCAATCGCGTGGCCAGCTACAATTCCTTCGGCTTCCGAAACGAATTCTTCGCATCACGAAGCCCGTGGCGGTCGAACTGGTAGGGAACCTCACTTACCTTCAGGCTTTGCAAGCGCCGTTTTTCCCTCATTTTCCGACATCTGAAGGTCTGGCCTCAGGCACACGCTGCGCGCGCCACCAGAAGCCGAAGGCGATTGCCACCACGATCGCGAGGCCGAACCAGGTGATGGCGTACTGCAGATGGTCGTCCTTGAGACGGACGTGGAGCGGACCGGGCTTCACGCCGTCTACCAGCACCGGGCTCTCGAGATCGACATAGAACGGGGCAATCGCCTTGCCCTCGCGCGCCCAGCCGAGGGCGCGGGCCATCGCAAGATGATCGCGGGTGAACCAAAGCCGCTGGTCGATATTGGCGTTGGGCGTCACCACGCCCGCACTTTCCGGGGAACCGGATGTAGCCCGCAAGCTGATTTGGAAAGCGGAGAACAATCTTCTTGAAGCTGTTCGGCGCCGGATCTGGCGCGAAGCCGATGTTGACGGCGACGATCTCACCGCTTTCCAGCAGCCCCGGGACAAACCACCATTTGCCAGGACCGGGAAATATCGTCGCGCACGGCAGAGCCCGACGCGTAGACTTTTGCGTTTGCGGCAAGATCGAGATTGACGACCGTCAGGCGCACGCGCCGGAATTCGTCGCTGCCTGCCTTCAGGCTGCTCCATTGCGACGAAGGCGGCAAAGCGACCGGTTGCGCTGCGAGCCGTTCGTCGAGCGCGGCGATCAAGGCACGCTTTTCGGCGCGGCGCTGCAGCTGCCAAAGCCGCGATAGTCCACGCGCCGCCGAGGATCGAGCCGGTGAACTTGAAGGAGGAGATCGTGGACTTCGCCAACACGTTGCCGGTGAGCGTGACGTCGGCGGCCATGTCGGATTTGAGCGTGAGCGACTTGGCGGTCGGGGCGGTGACGTTGCGCCGTCGAGCCAGTCGGTGGCGGTGATCGCCCCCGCGTCGTCGTCCACGGTGAGGTCGGCCTCCTTGATCGAGGCGG
>CAVSEE010000034.1:0-7881 GCA_963726865.1 uncultured Alphaproteobacteria bacterium
GTGGCAATGACGATCGCAGTAACCCGCTTCCGCCGCACGCTGGATTGAGGTTATAAACAGAGGAGTCTCCGCGTCATTGCGAGGAGCGAAGCGACGAAGCAATCCATCTATCCTCGAGGAGAGAACTGGATTGCTTCGCTTCGCTCGCAATGACGGTTGAAATAGTCGCGCATTGCGCGCGACAGACGGATGCCGGTGATGGGTCGGTGATGTTCGGGTTCTGGGGCAACAAGAAAAACGACCACGACACCGGCGTCTCGGCAGACTTCCAGCGCGAGCTGATGCAGGAGGTGATGAAGACCGAACTCCTGCGCATCAACGCGCTGATCGCCACAGCGATGGTGCTCGGCGTCATCGTGACGATCGTCTACTTCTTTGCAACCGAGGCGGTCGCCCGGGTCTGGCATGGCAATCTGACGCCGCGCTATTTATACTCCATCATCGGACCGTTCATCCTGTTCGAATGGTGGGTGCACGGGTCCATCAAGCGGCATATGAAGCGGGGACGCGACCTGCCGCTGTACCGCCGTTATATCGGCGCGCTGATCGAAACGTCGATGCCGACCGTGGCGCTGGCGCTGCATATCGACGGCATGGGATCGGTGGCCGCGCTCGGCTTCGTCGCGCCGATGATCTATTTCATTTTCATCATTCTCTCGACGTTACGGCTGGACTTCTGGCTTTCCACCTTCACCGGCGCCGTCGCCGCTACGCAGCTGTTCTGCATGGCGATATTTTATCATCCGGCGGTAGATGCTGACCCCAGCATCTTCTATCACGGCGCCCGCAGCCTGATTATCCTGGTCTGCGGCGTGCTCGCAGGCGCGGTCGGACACCAGTTGCGGAGGCAGTTCGAGACGAGCATCACGGCGGCCACCGCGCGCGACCGCATCACCAATCTGTTCGGCCAGCACGTTTCGCCTCAGGTGGTGGAGCGCCTGATGGCCGAGGGCACGAGGACCGACAGCGACATCCGCCGCGTCGCCGTCATGTTCGTCGACTTCCGCAGTTTTACGGCCGGCGCGCGCACCCGCACGCCGCAGGAGGTGGTGGACCGGCTCGACGGTGCGTTTGCCATTCTGGTCGACATTCTCGATCGCCACGGCGGCATCGTGAACAAGTTCCTTGGCGACGGATTTCTGGCGCTGTTCGGTGCGCCCCTTGAAGCACCCGATCCGGCGCATCACGCGGTCGCCGCGGCGCGCGAGATGCTGGAAGCCAATGCGCGGGTCAATGAAGCGACGAGCTGGCCCTTGCGCATCGGCATCGGCATTCATCTCGGCGAGGTGGTCGCCGGCAATATCGGTTCGCCGCGGCGCAAGGAATACACCGTGATCGGCGACACCGTGAATTTTGCCTCGCGGCTCGAAGCGCTCAACAAGGACTTCAATTCGCAGTTTTTGATCTCGGAAGCGGTTCGCGATGCGCTCGGCGAAGCCGGCGGCGACGCCGTCTCGCTCGGCGAGGTCGAGGTCAGGGGCTATGAGCGGCCGATGGCCGTGTGGCGTTTGGGATGATGGAGTAGGAAAATGCAGCGGCGTTATATCACTGTGGACGTCTTCACCGACCGCGCCTTCGGCGGCAATCCGCTCGGCGTGGTGCTCGATGCCGGCGGGCTCTCGACCGAGCAGATGCAGGCGGTCGCGCGGGAATTCAATTATTCGGAGACGACGTTCGTGCTGCCGCCGGCCGATCCCGCCCACGATGCGCAGGTGCGCATCTTCACGGTGAACCGGGAGCTTCCGTTCGCGGGCCATCCCAATGTCGGCACCGCCTTCGTGCTGGCGACGCTGGCGGCAAAGCCGCCGGCGCGGCTGCTGTTCGAGGAAGGCGCGGGGCTGGTGCCGGTCGAGATCGTGACCGAGCAGGGCAAGGTCGTCAGCACCGAATTCACCGCGCCCCAGCCGCTGAAGCGGATGTCGCATCTGTCGCGCCGAACAGGCCGCGGCCTGCCTCTCGCTGTCGGCCGGCGATATCAAGACCGACCGGCATGCCGCCGCAGATCATCTCGGTCGGGCTGGCGTTCCTCGCTGTCGAAGTCGCCTCCCGCGAGGCGCTGCGGCGGGCCAGGCCCGATGCGGCGGCGTTCGCAAAAACCTTCCCGTGCGACGGCAGCGACGCCGTCTACTTCTACACGCGTGACGTGCCGGCCGGCGAAAAGCCATGCGACCTGCAGGCGCGGATGTTTCACCCCGGCGTCAGCGGACTGTCCGAGGACCCCGCGACCGGCAGCGCGACGGCGGCCTGCGCGGCGCTGCTGGCCGATCTCGATGAGACCAAGGACGGTGAACTGAAATTGAAGATCGGGCAGGGCGTCGACATGGGCCGGCCGAGTCTCCTGCTGACGCGCGTCCGCAAGCAGAACGGCGCGGTTGCTTCGATCCATGTCGGCGGCGGCAGCGTGAAGATGATGGAGGGGACGTTTTGGCTTTAAGCGAGGCGGCCAGCAAGCCTCACACTCCATCGTCGTCCCGGCGAACGCCGGGACCCATAACCACTGGAGTGAGTTGTTAGAACGAGCTAGGGCTCCAGTCTTCGCAAAACCACGTCCTGTGGTTATGGGTCCCGGATCGGCGCTCGCGCTGCTCGCTTGTCCGGAACGACGGGTTACACCTGCGGCGCCACCAAATTCTCCACCTTCACGCCGTCGCGGTTCTCGATGATCTCCGCGATCCATTGCCGGTGGCAATGCGCGTGGTCGCGCTCGTAACAGAGAATGCACACCGGCCCAGCCTGCTTCACCAGCGCCGACAGCTCGTCGAGCTCCTCCTTTGCCTGCGCCGTCTTCAGATGCGCCGAATAGATCTTGTGCAGCAGGCCGAACTTTCCGCTACGCGCCGCCTCGCGGCCGCTCTTCGGCGTGCCAAGGCCCCTCAGATGCAGATAGGAAATCCCGCGCTCGTCGAGGCCGGCCGCGAGTTGATTCTTTGAAAAGCCCGGCCGCCGCGAAGAGGCGACCGCGCGCACGTCCACCAGCAGCTTGACGCCGGCGGCTTCCAGCTCATCGAGCACGGCGCGCGACGGCGTCTGCTCGTAGCCGATGGTGAAGAGGCGTTTTGTCCTGCGGGCCATGTCGATCCCAGACATTATGTCGCTGGCGCGAAGGCTATTGGAATGGCCGGCCAATTGCCACATCCGCGTTGCCGTCGGAGCGGCGTGTTCCATAGTTGCGGAAAAGAGCCGGTTGACGGCCATTCGTCTCGGGGGAAACACCATGAACCGAATTTGCCGCTTGCTGGTATCGACGCTCGCATTGCTCGTACTTGGCGGCGGCATCAGCGTATGCCCAGACCGGCTATCCCGATCGTCCCGTAAAAATCATCGTCCCGATCGGGCCCGGCGGCAGCTACGATCTGGTCGGGCGGCAGCTTGCGGACGCGCTGTCGAAGCGGATGGGGCAAAGCTTTCGTCGTCGAGAACAAGCCGGGTGCCGGCACCGTCGTCGGTACGCAGGCGGCAAGCCAGAGCGAGCCTGACGGCTACACGCTTGTGGTCGGCGGGCTCTCCAACATGGCGTTCAACTCGGCGCTGTACTCAAAGCTCGCCTACGATCCCCGCAAGGATTTCGTGCCGGTCGCGCTGATCTACAAGTTCGGCTACGTGATGGTCGCCCGCAAGGATTTGCCGCATGACAGACTGGCGGACATCGTCGCCGCCGCCAAGGCTAGTCCAGGCTCGATCTCCGTCGCGACCGCCGGCGTCGGCACCGGCCAGCATCTGGTGGCCGCCGCGTTCATGAAGGCCGCGGGCGTCAAATTCCAGGAGATACCTTACAAGGGCTCGCCGCCGGCCTTCACCGATCTGCTCGCCGGCCGCATCGACCTGTTCTTCGACTCGAATTCGGCAGGGCTGCCTTACGTTCAATCAGGGCAGGCAAAGGGCATTGCGGTGCTGTCGTCAAAGCGCAGCCCGCTGGCGCCCGACGTGCCGACGATGTCGGAAGCCGGCGTGCCCGGCCTCGATGTCGATTCCTGGCTCGGCATATTCGCGCCCGCCAAGACGCCGCCGGATGTGATCGCAAAACTGCGCCGGGAAATCCGCGCGGTGCTGCCCGAACTCAAGGATCGTTTCGAGAAGAGCGGCGGCGAGGTGTGGGATCTCGCCGACGACAAGCTCGACGCTTTCATCGCCTCCGAATACGACAACTGGACCAAACTGATCCGCGAAGCCGGCATCAAGCTGGACTAGCTGGTTACTTCACCCGCTCGATCAGCTCCATCGCGCCCGCCGGCGCGCGCACCTTGCCCTCGTGGATGACGTAGGCGAACACGTCGCGCGGCGTCTTCGCGGGCTTGGCCTTGTCGACACGCGGCAGGTCGTCGGGCTCGCCGCCGCCGGCCCAGGCCTGAAACCGCTTGGCCCAGGCGTCGAGCTGCTTTGGCGGATAGCAGGTCTTCAGTTCGTCATTGCCCTTTTGCAGCCGCGCATAGACGAAGTCGCTGACGACGTCGGCGATCGCCGGATATTTGCCGTGCTCGGCGAACACGACCGGTATCTCGAATTGGCGCAGCAACGCGATGAACTCGGGCACGCAAAAACTGTCATGCCGCACCTCGACCACGTGACGCAGCGCGCGGCCCTCGAGCTTGCGCGGCAGCAGTTCGAGGAATTTGCCGAAATCGGCCTCGTCGAATTTCTTGGTCGGCGCGAACTGCCACAGCACCGGGCCCGAGCCGGTCGCCGAGCTCCAGCACGCCGGAATCATAGAACCGTTTGACGGAATCGCCGGCTTCCGCCAGCACGCGACGGTTGGTCGCGAAGCGCGGTCCCTTCAACGAGAAGACGAAACCGTCGGGCACTTCGCGCGCCCATTTGCGAAAACTCTCCGGCTTCTGCGAGCCGTAGTAGGTTCCGTTGATCTCGATCGAGGTCAGCTTCGACGCGGCGTAGGACAGCTCCTTCGCCTGCGTCAGCTTCTCGGGATAAAACACCCCGCGCCACGGCTCAAAAGTCCAGCCGCCGATGCCGATATAGATGTTGCCGCTGTTTTTCGCGGTCGATTTCGCTGGCTTGCTCACGGGAGGACTCGTTGGAAATGAGGGGGAAGGGCGGCCGGGATGTTAACCAAATCGGCCCGGATTGGCCAGTTTGTCGCAGCCAATTGGCGTGCCTTTTGCAAAGCTTATAGGGGCTGGAGCGGACGCTCCGGTCCCTGTTGATGCAGCACAGGATGATGGTTTGGCTTCGAGCGGATCAATGATGAGCAAGCACCCGCTGCAATCCGCATCGGCGTTCGGCAAGGCCGGCGCGCCGGCGCAGGTCGGCGCGCTGCTGATGGCCGACGGCGGCGCGCAGCGAAGCGGTCCGCCATACCTGTTCAGCGGGCTTGTCGGAATCCGAAATCGCGCAGGTGCTGGGCTCGGGAAAACGCCGCGTGCTGTACCGCGGCGCACAGCTGTTCAGCCAGGGCAGTCCGCAGGACGGCATCTTCCTGATCGAGAGCGGACGCATCAAGGTGTTCTACACCGCGCCCTCGGGCCGCGAGATCACGCTGGCCTACTGGCACTCCGGCAATTTCGTCGGCGGCCCGGAAGTGTTCAAGCAGGGGCTGCACGTGTGGTCGGGGGAGGCGGCCGTCAACAGCGCGGTGCTGCATCTGCCGGGCGACGTGCTGCGGCGCATGGCGATGACGATCCCGGCGCTTGGCCATTGGCATCATCGAGGGGCTCAGCTTCAAGGGGCAGTGCTATTCGGCGCTGGCGCAGATGCTCGGCACCCGCTCGCCGACCGAACGGCTGGCGCAACTGCTGCTGCACCTGATGAATCTTTACGGCGTCGAAGAGCAGGACGGGGCGTTGATCGCCGCATCCTTCACCCACGCCGATCTCGCGCATATGACGGGCGTGACGCGCCAGTCCGTCACGATCAGCCTGAAGAAGTTCACCGAGCTTGGCATCCTCCACGCCCATGGATCCAACCTCGTCATCAGCAATCCCGAGCTCTTGGGCGAAATCCGCGACGGCAAGCATGCCAAGGCCGCGGGCTCGGGCGACGCCTGAGCGCTGCAGCGCCGATGGGGTGATGCACGTCCAATAACCGTAACGCCCATTCAGTAGCCAAATTGAGCGCTCGATCTGTCCAATATTTGAGCATCGGATATTTGTTCGCAATAGGTTGCTGGCTCGACGCGTTCGTCGTTTCGGATTCAAGGGCCGCCGTTCAGAGTTTGCTCACCGGACGTTTCGACGTCCCCGGATGGAAGCAAACGAGTGCACGGCAATGACGCCCACCTCTCTCGCTCACCACACCGCTCGCAAGCCCGGCCTGCTGCGCGGCGTCGCCACAGGCCCGATGGCATCTCGCTTCCACCACCAGCCCCATCAAGCCAGTCACTCGGCTCATCGCCGAGCAACTCTGCCGCGGACCATCGCGGGAAGGGGAGTTCGCCTGGGCATTGCGCGACATACAGCACAGTTCGGTTCGAAAGGATTTGTTCGATGAGCGTCGGCCCTGCGTCAAAACTCCCTGGCTTCCTTCCCTTTCTCGTCGCGGCAACCCTGGGCTTCGTGCCTGCGGCGGCAAGCGCGGAGACCCTCGAAATCGGCATCGGCACGCAGAACACGACGACCAACACGGTCACCGGCGGCGTCGTGCTGAAGGAGCTCGGCCTGCTCGAAAAGCACCTGCCCAAGACCGGCAAGTACAAGGATATGCAATACAAGCTGAGCTGGCAGAACGCGACATCGGGCCCGCCGATCACCAACGGCATGATGGCCAACAACATCCAGATCGGCATGATGGGCGACTATCCGCTGATGGTGAACGGCGCCACCGGGCAGGCCACCAAGAACGAAACCCAGCTCGTCGCCATCATCGCCTACAACGCGGTCGGTGGCGGCAACGGCATCGTCGTCCACAAGGACTCGCCGTTCTACGAACTCGCCGATCTCAAGGGCAAGAACGTGTCGGTGCCGTTCGGCTCCGCCGCGCACGGCATGATGCTGACGTCGCTGCAGAAGAAGGGGCTGCCGCCGGATTTCTGGAATCTGGTGTCGCAGTCGCCGGAAGTCGGCAGCACCAATCTGCAGGAAAAGCGCATCGACGCCCATGGCGACTTCGTGCCGTTCGCCGAACTGCTGCCGTTCAAGGGTTTCGCCCGCAAGATCTACGACGGCGCCGAGACCAAGTCACCGACATTCCACGGCGTCGTCATCCGCAAGGACTTTGGCGAAAAATATCCCGAGATCGTGCTGGCCTATCTCGACGCCTTGATGGAAGCGAACGAGTGGATGCGCAAGAATCCGAAGCTCGCGGCCGAGAAGATCGAGGAGTGGACCAAGATCAACAAGGAAGTGGTCTACATCTTCTTAGGCCCCGGCGGCGTGCACACGCTCGATCCGACCATCAAGCCGAAATGGATCGAAGTCGATCGGCAACAATTACGCGATCCTGCAGAAGCTGAACATGATCAAGGAGCTCAACATCGGCGCCTGGGTCAACGACAGCTATGTCCGGCCAGGCCTTCAAGGCCAAGGGGCTCGACTACGACAAGCAGCTGGCCTCGTTCGATACCTACAACGTGACGGGCACCGATCCGGTCTGCAACGCGCCGGTCGATAATCCCGCAAAAGTCGGCGAGATCTGGATCCAGGGCGGCGACATCGTGCCGTTCAGTTCGCCGGTCTGCACGCTGCTCGGCGTGAAGAAGTTCAGCGCCGACGGCAAGAAGTTCAACGCGGTCTATCTGGTCGACCATGAACTCGGCATCAAGGTGTTTGCCGACGCCGCGTTCTATTCGGTCGGCGGACAGGACCCGAAGAAGCCGGACGTCGTTCCGTTCCTGCTCAAGAAGGATGCGGAAGCCTACGCAGCCAAGAATGGCGGCAAGCTCGCGACCTACGCCGAAGTCCTGAGCGCCATCAACGTCGGACAATAGGAGCC
>CAVSEE010000035.1:0-18656 GCA_963726865.1 uncultured Alphaproteobacteria bacterium
TCGCTAATGCGGTCGTTTCGTTTGAGCATGATCTTGTCGGAAAACCGGTTCCCACTTTTCGGGATCATGCCCTATGTAAATGTTGCGGTCGTCATGTGATAACGGGCGGGGAGCCCTTCCGCGATAGGTGTTGCCGCATAGCACAGGTTTGGGCAGTAGTGCGCGCCAAATGAGTCCTGACTTCGACAAATTGGCCGCACGCGCGGCGCCGGCGATATTCGTCGTGCTTTGGAGCACCGGCTTCGTCGGCACCAAATATGTCATCCGCAATGCCGACCCGCTGACCTATCTTGCGATCCGCATGGCGATCGTGGTGGTGCTGATGGCGATCATCTGCGCGATCGCCCGCCCGAAATGGCTCAGCCGCGCCGAGATCGGCCACAGCATCGTGGCAGGCATTTTGGTGCACGGCTTCTATCTCGGCGGTACGGCGGTGGCGATATCGCTGTCGATCCCGGCCGGCCTGTCGGCGTTGATGCCGGGCCTGCAACCGATCCTGATGTCGACCATCGCCAATCGCTGGCTCGGCGAACGCGTCACGCCGCTGCAATGGGGCGGGCTGCTGCTGGGCCTCGTGGGTGTCGCGCTGATCATGCATGACAGGCCGATGAGCGGTCAGGCCGGTTGGGGCTGGCTGGCCTCCACGGTATCGCTGGTCAGCATCACGCTGGGCACGCTTTACCAGCGCCGCTACTGCAGTCAGATCGACTGGCGCAGCGGCAATCTCGTGCAGTATGTCGCCGTCACGGTTTTCTTCACCATCGCGGCATTCGCCTTCGAAGAGCGCGTAGTGCATTGGACGGCCGAATTCGTCCTCGCCACGATGTGGCTGGCCGTGGTGCTGTCGATCGGTTCGATCGGGCTGTTGTACTGGCTGATCCGGCATCAGGCGGCGACATCGGTGGCGAGCCTGTTCTACCTGGTGCCGGCGGTGACATCGGTCATGGCCTATGTCCTTTTCGACGAGCGGCTCGATGCGGTCGCCATCGCAGGTATGGTCGGATGCGCGATCGCGGTCGTCCTGGTGAACAGGGCGGCGAACAAGACAATGTGATTTTCCAAAATACATCCTGAGCGAGTAATTTCGTTTCGCGTCTTAACGATGTTACTTTTTATGCGAAGGAGGATTTTCATGAATACTATTCTCGCTGCTCAGGCAGGGCAGGGTGGCGACGTCACAGTCGCCTGCATCAACATGGCAAAGGTGGGTCTCGGGGTGGACTTCAACAAGCTCACCGCCGCATTGCAGAAATGCTACGACCAGCACTTTCTGCCGGTCTGGGGCTACCCGTTGAAGTTATACAACACCGACAAGGCAAAACCTTCCGACTGGCAGTTTATCTATTTTGACACTGCGGACGAGGCCGGTGCGCTTGGTTATCACGACTTGACCAAGGACGGGCAGCCGTTGTCGAAGGTCTTCGTCAAGACCACGCTTGAGGCCCACGAGCTCGTCAGCGCTACCGCGTGCCATGAACTGTTCGAGATGGCGATCGATCCGATCGCGAATCTCTGGGCGGAAGCCGACGATGGCACCGAATACGCTTACGAGATGTGCGATGCCGTCGAGGAGGACACGTTCCTGGTGGACGGGATCCAGATGTCGAATTTCGTGCATCCCTCCTGGTTCGAACCGTTCAAGCACCCGCCGGGGACAAAATATGATCATCTGGGTTTGCTCAAGAAGCCCTTCAGCATGACCAAGGGCGGATACGTCATCACCAAGAAGAACGGAAAGGTGAAGCAGGTCTTTGCCTCCAAGGCGAAGGAAAAGCGCTTTGCGAAGGAGAACCGCTGGGATCATCGCAGCGAGTATCGTAAGCCGATCAGCCAGGCTCTGCTGACTTCGAAGAAAAAGACCGGGATGAAACTCGCAGCCTAGCGGACATTGCGGGGAGGTTGCCCGCGCGCGCTGACGTCACGCGTCCGTCGGATTGCGGATCGTGGCGTAGGCCTTCAGCGCGCGCTCACGGCCCGCCTTGTGATCGACGATCGGGCGCGGATAGGTCTTGCCGAGTTCGACGCCGGCACTGGCGAGTTCGAGCGGCGTTGCCTCCCATGGCTGATGGATCATCTTGTTAGGCAGCTTCGCCAGCTCTGGCACCCAGCGCCGTACATAGTCGCCGTCAGGATCGAACTTCTCGCCCTGCAGAATCGGATTGAACACGCGGAAGTACGGCGCGGCGTCCGCGCCCGATCCCGCGACCCACTGCCAGTTGGCGGGATTGCTGCCGGCGTCGGCATCGACCAGCGTATCCCAAAACCACTTTTCGCCGTCGCGCCAGTCGATCAGGAGATGCTTGACCAGGAACGAGGCGACGACCATACGCACCCGATTGTGCATCACGCCTGTCTGCCAGAGCTCGCGCATTCCGGCATCGACGATGGGATATCCGGTTTGCCCCCGCTGCCAGGCACGTAGTGCCTTGGTATCGCGTTTCCAGGGAAAGGCGTCGAAGGAGGATTGCAGGTTGCGCTCGGCCAGATCAGGCACGTCGTAGAGAAGGTGCCGGCAGAATTCGCGCCAGCCGAGCTCGCTCAGGAATTTGTCGATATCGGCGGCGCGGCGAGGGTGCTCGGCCGCCGCAAAGCGCGCGGCGTGCCAGACCTGCCGCGGGCTGATCTCACCAAAGCGCAGATGCGGCGAGAGTCGTGAGGTGCCGTCGCGGTCCGGCCGGTCGCGATCGCTTGCATAGCCCGCGACATTTTCGAGGAATGCCTTCAAACGCTTTTGTGCCGACGCTTCACCTGGCGTCCAGTTCTCGCGCAGGCCGCCGGCCCAATCCGGCTTCGTCGGCTGGAGCCGCCAACTCTCGAGCGCGTCGCTCGCAAGCTTTGGCCCGCCGGTGAGCTTCGTGGGCGCCGGCAGCGGCGAGGGCGGATCGCCCAGCGATTGCACCCGCCGCCAGAACGGCGTGAATACGCGCAGGCCACGGTTCTCCTTGTTGCGGATCTGGCTGGGGTGGACAAGCAAATCGCCGGAGAAGATTTTCGAGGCAACGCCGATGCCGTCGAGCGCGGCCTTCACCTGATCCGCAATCTTGATGTGCGGCGCCTGTGCGATGTCGTTCCAGAACACCGCAGCCGCGTCGGCCTCGCGCGTGATCGCCACGATCACCTTTGCCGCGTCGCCTTTGCGAAGCACGAGCTGCGCGCCGGCCGCCTGCAGGCTCGCCTGCAAGGCTCGCAGCGACTGCGCCAGCCACCACCGCGCCGCGCCGCCGAGCGGACGTGCAGCGCGTTCTTCGTCGAACACATAGAGGCCAACGACCGGTCCGCCGGCCTTTGCCGCGGCGTGCAGGGCGCCGTGGTCGGATAACCGCAGGTCATCGCGAAACCAGACAATGGTGGGCCGGGGGCTCGTCATGCGCGCAATGAATTCCTCAGCATTTCCTGTGGGTTGTGTTCGTTAATGCAATCGTAAAGAAAAACCGTCAAATGTGACGTAATTTCAGGCACTTCTGCATGGCTGACATGCGTCTGGGGAAAATCATGCCGTCGCTCAAGCTGAAGCTCGGAACCAAGGCTGTCATCTGCGCGATCATATTGATCGCGGTGAATACCGGCCTCGTCGTCGGCGCCGGCTACTGGTCGCTGTCGTCGGAATTCAACCAGCGCGCTTTTCGCGACATCGAGGTCAATCTGCGCACCCTCGCACTGACCTTCGCCGAGACGTTCCCCGAGGCCAAGATCAGCATCAACAACGGTGCGGTCACCAAGGCCGAGATCGCCAAGATGCCGGAGTTTAGGGATCACGCGATCGTCGATCGTCAGGTGTCCTATACCGGCGGCAATGCCACGCTGTTCGTCTATGACGATGCCAGCAACCAGTTCGTCCGCCGCTCCACCAACCTGAAGAAGGAAAACGGCGACCGCGCCGTCGGCACCCAGCTCGCGCCCGACCATCCCGGCCAGGCCGTGCTGCGCAAGGGCGAGGCCTACAAGGGGCCCGCGGTGCTGTTCAGCAAGAACTACATGACCGCCTACTATCCCGTGAAGAACGCGTCCGGGAAGGTGATCGGCATCCTCTATGTCGGTATTGCCATGACCGAGTACGAGGGCATGCTGGCGCAGGCGATGCAGACCATGGCGATCGCGGCCGGCATCGCCGCGCTGCTGGTTATGCTGCTCACCATGCTGATCGTCCGCCGCATCACTAAACCGCTCACTTCGGTGACGGCCTCGCTGACCGCGATCGCGGACGGCAAGAGCGACGTCGCCATCGACTGCGAGGGCCGCCACGACGAGATCGGCGAAATCGCTCGCACTATCGCCGTGTTCAAGAACAACTCGCTGGAACGGCGACGCATGCGCGAGGAGCAGTCTGCCGCGGCTGCGGCTGCCGTCGAGCAGCGCAAGGCGGAGCTGCGCCACTTCGTCGATGACTTTCAGACCGGCGTCGGCGGCATCATCGACAAGGTCATGACCTCCTCCGGCGAGTTCGAGCGCATCGCCCGCCAGCTCACCGAGACCGCGCGCACCACCGCCGAGCTGTCCGGCCAGTCCGCCAGCGCCTCGGAGACCGCGTCCGAGCACGTCCGCACCGCGGCGGCCGCCTCCGACGAGCTGTCGAGCTCGATTGCGGAAATCACCCGCCGCGTCCAGGAATCCAACGGCATCGCCGCCGAAGCCGTCCGTCAGGCCGAGGCCACCGACGCCCGCATGACCGAGCTGTCGCAGGCCGGCACCCGCATCGGCGACGTCGTCAAGCTGATCACCACGATCGCCGAGCAGACCAATCTGCTCGCGCTCAACGCCACCATCGAGGCGGCGCGCGCCGGCGATGCCGGCCGCGGCTTTGCCGTGGTGGCGCAGGAGGTCAAGACGCTGGCGGGGCAGACGGCGAAAGCCACCGACGAGATCTCCAGCCAGATCGCCAGCATGCAGCTTGCGACCCAGGAGTTGGTGGCCGCCATCAAGGGCATCGGCCAGACCATCGAGCGCATCAGCGGGATCGCCAACTCGATCTCGGCGGCGGTCGAGCAACAGAGCTCGGCGACGCAAAACATCGCCCAGAGCGTCCGCGCTGCGGCCAGCGGCACCGAGAGCGTCGCGGTCACTGTCGGCAATGTCGCGCGCGGGGCGGGCGAGACCGGCGAGACCTCCGGCCGCATGTTCGAGGCGGCGCAGGCGCTGTCCGGCGAGAGCCTGCATCTGAAGGCCGAGGTGGACAAGTTCCTCAGCGGCGTGCGAGCGGCCTGACGCAGGTCCGCCACGCGACTGAAACTTGCGGCGACCACGTGCGTAATTCCGGGTAGACCTGTGGCCGGCCTGAACGTGCCGCGTGGGAGGCTGCCTTGAACCGATATGCCGTACTTTATCTGGCGACGCTGTTCGTCCTTATTCCACTCGACTTCCTGTTTCTCGGCATCGTCGCCAAGGATTTTTTCACCTCGCAGGTCGGCAACATGCTGGGCGAGATCAAGCTCGTGCCGGCGGCGATTTTCTATCTGTTGTACGTCGTCGGCGTCCTGATCTTCGTGTCGCAGCTCGGCATCGGCGACATGGCAGGACACACTGCTGTACGGCGCGCTGTTCGGTCTCTTCTGTTACGCCACCTTCGATCTCACCTCGCTCGCGCTGCTCCGGAACTGGAGCTGGGCGGTCGCCGCGGTCGATATCGGCTGGGGGGCGGTAGTGACGGCGGTCTCATCGACCGCCGGTCTCCTGGTTGCGAACTGGCTGGTGCCGCGAGGCTAGTTACTTGGGCTGCGGCACGATCCGGATATACGGCTTCGGCGACTTCCAGCCCTGCGGATAGATCGTCTTGGCCTCATCGTCGGTCACCGAGCCCGCGATGATGACGTCTTCACCCTGTTTCCAGTCGGCGGGCGTTGCGACGCGGTGCTTGGCGGTCATCTGCAGCGAGTTCGATCGAGCGCAGGATTTCCTGGAAATTGCGGCCCGTCGTCATCGGATAGACCATGACGAGCTTGATCTTCTTGTCGGGACCGATGACGAAGACGTTGCGCACGGTCTGGTTATCGGCCGGCGTGCGGGTGAGGGGATCGCCCGAGGTCGAGGCCGGCAGCATCTCGTACAGCTTCGAGACGTTGAAATCGGTGTCGCCGATCATCGGATAGTTCGGCGCCGCACCTTGCGTCTCCTTGATATCCTCCGACCACTTGGCGTGACGGTCGACGGCATCGACCGACAGGCCCATCAGCTTGACGCCGCGCTTGTCGAATTCCGGCTTCAGCTTGGCCAGCGCGCCGAGCTCGGTGGTGCAGACCGGGGTGAAATCCTTCGGATGGGAGAAAAGCAGCGCCCAGCTGTTGCCGATCCAGTCGTGGAACTTGATCTTGCCTTCGGTGGTCTGGGCTTCGAAGTCAGGGGCGATAGCGCCAATCGGGAGGGGCATGGGTCGACCTCATGTCATTCTAGTTACAGGGTAATTTGGTTCCGGCGGAGTATAAGTCAGATCAGGTGTTTGGGGGAACACCTTGATGTCAAAGATGAAATCCTTCTCCGTCCGCGCAAGGTTCTAGCACCTTCTTTTGAACTGCGCCCCTGCGGCGAAAAATCGTCTCGGTCAGCGTCGCTGCCCCGTTTTCGCCTTGTATGGCCGGCATCACGCCCGGCCCGAACCAGGCAATGGCAAAAAGCGACAAATCGGCAACCATCTAAGAATGTCGAAACGCCGGTTTCGAATCGTTAACCACTCGTTTACGCCCGCGTGAACAAGGTGGCCAAGAACCAAGGAATTGAGAAGTCTCACTATGTCTGCCCCGAGTACCAAGGCCGCCGAGAATGGCGTGCCGGAGCCGTCCTGCCGCGAAACCGCTGCCCACGCTCTGACCATCGTCCGCGATGGTGTCATCACCGGTGAAGGTCCCACCACCAAAGGCCGCATCCACTTCTCCCGCGCGCTCGATGCCGATGACGCCGCCTGGTGCGCGCGCATCCTGACCGCTGCTGCCGTCGAGCATCAGCCGGTGTGCCGCGCCGAGGTCGAGGCGCTGTTTGAAATTCACGACGCCGCCGCTGAGCGTAGCGATGGCGGCCGGTTTGACGATCTCCTGACCAAGGCAGTCGCCCATCACGCCGCGGCCGAGGCCGGTCTCGCCGTGCCGCCGCGCACGGTGGCGCTCGCCGCCGACACCGCGATCGAGAGCTGGGCGCCGTCGCAGGCGATCAAGGCCAACGCCGATGCGTTGCGCTGGATCGCCGGACAAATGCGCGGCAAGCGCCGCAGCAACCGCGCGCTGATGGCGATGGTCGCGAGCGTGATCGGCGCAGCCAGCGTGCCGCTGGCGCAACTGCCGAATGTGTTCGACATCGGGATGTTGTGAGATCCTAAGTAAAAAATCAGAGCCGGGCTCTCGATTCTTGTTTTGACGCGTTTTCTTCACGCGAACCGGTATCCACTTCGCTTGAAAACGCTATGGTTAGAACGGCGGGGATTATTTCCCCGCCGTTTTTGTTTTGTCGGCGTCGAGTCCGAGCGTACGGCCGGGGAAGCCGGCGGCGTCGAAATAGCGCTGGGAGCCGACGCGCTGGAACATCAGCATGGTGCGCAACCCGTTCGCGGCAGGCTGCGACTTCACGGTGCCTGAAAATGCCTTCGGGGTTGCGCCGTTCGGCATCGCTTCCGTCATGACACGGCCGACCAGACTGCCCTTGGCTTTCTGGGTCAGTCCCATCAGCTTGGCGGCGGTAGCGCCGACATCGGCGTTGCTGACGGGCAGGGCATCGACATAGGCCGCCTTGAAGTCGGGGCCAATGGCGGCGGTGAAGTTCAGCGTGTCGCCGCGGCTAAAACTGCCATGCATGCCCTGGCCCTGGCGCAGCACGGTGTCGGCGACCTGCACCGAGCAATTGGTCGGCTCCTCGCAGCCCGACGACCACGAGCGGAAGTTGACGACGATGGAGGGATGCGGCGTCACCGCCTTGCCCTTCAGGCCCAGCGTCGACATCGCCAGCGCGCCGGGGAAGGGGCCTAGCTCGTCATTGACGAAGATGCCGCTGACATAGTCCTGCTCGAGCAGCGCCTTGATGACGCGGTCGGCCAGCTTCTTGTCCTTGCTCGGGATGTAGATCAGATCGGAGCCGCCATTGGTGGCGACGACGACGTCGGGCTTTTCCGGATGTTCTCCGAGCAGGCCGTTGCCGGCCTTGGGACGGACGTTGTCGGCGACCTTGGCGTTCTTGTCGTTGGGATCGTAGAGCGGCAGGTTCAACGCTTTGGCCAGATCGATCGACACGAAGCCCATCGGCAGGAAGTCCTTCGGCGTGTCGTCATAGGTGCCTTTCGTCGAAGGACTGGTCTTGCTCTCCTTGGAGATGGTGGAGAAGCCGTGATCCGAGGACACGATGATGTTGGTCGAGGCGGCGAGCCCGAGTTCGTCGAGCGCCTTGCGCAGCTGCGCCAGATTGTTGTCGGCGTTCTTGATGCCGGCCATCGAGGTCGGGCCGTTGATCCCCGGCGTAATGGTGTTGAGGCTGTCGCCGGTGTTGTGCTGGCTGCCATCGGGATCGCGCGACCAGAACACCAGCACGAACGGTTTTGCGCGCGCTTTAAACATCGGCAGCACCACCTTGGTGGCGGCATCCGCCATGTACTGCTGCTGCGCGACATTGGCTGATGTGGTACCCGGCGTCTTGGCGTCGCCGGCCTTGCTGTTGTCGCCGCGCGGAACCGTCGTGGTCGGAAGCCCGGCCTTGGTCAGCGCATCCGTCATCTCGGCGGAGAGCGGCACGCCGTTCTTGCCGCCGGTAGCGTCGTCGATCACGATCGTGTTCTTGCCGTAGTCGGTGTGATCGAAGATCAAAGTGGGACCGAGCTTGCCGATGGCGGCGGTGGAAAAGCCCTTGTCCCGCGCCATCTTCAAAATGGTTTCCTCGTTGAGGTAGTCGCCGCCGAATTGCTCGTCGACTTCCTTGAGCACCGGGTCGACCTCGATGAACGGCGTCACGGTGCCGTTGGCGGCCGCGACGGGCTTGCCGGTGTAGATCGTGTTGGAGAAGGTGCCGGTGTCGCCGAGATAATGTCCGCTCGCCATCGCCGAGCCGTTGGCCATGGTGAAGGTCGGGAACAGCGAATGCGAATTCTTGAAGTTGACGCCCTTGTCGCGCAGCTCGGCCATGGCTGGCGCGGTCTGCGGCGTCACGATCCTGCCGCGCAAGCCGTCGGGGATGAACAGGATCAGGTTGCGCGGCGTCGCATTCTGCGCGGAAGCAACGCTAATGCTCGACAGCGTGATCAGGCTCGCGGACAGCAACACGATGGCGCGGCGCATTTTCTTCTCCCCATTGGCTGGCATTCGGCGCATGGCCGTTGCCTCCGTTTAGTTTTGCGCCGTGACACTATTGTAACAGCGGGGAGGCGGCCAGAGGCTGGGCGTGGATAAGCATTGCCGCGGCGCGATATCGCCCGGATTCTGCATCTCGTGTCCCTTTCCCGGAGGAAAGGGCGCAGGGAAAGCCGGGCGCTGGCTGCGCCCGCATACCGTGTGCGACGGCTGCTACCGAAAATGCACACGGGTTTGACAGGTACAGCCGAGACATCCCGGCTTTCCCCGCGCAATGGCTTTACGGCTTATACGTGCTCTCCCCGGGGAGCGGCCTTTTTTGCCCCCGTTGTGTGGGAATGAATTCCCGCAGGTAGCGCCAGGGTCGCGGCGCCAGGACCACACGATTTCGCCGTACGCAGCTAGCGTCTCGTCTGGCGCCGAAGCACCTGACGCCGCAGCGTCCATCGCAACCCGCGCCACGCTGCGTGACGATCGCGCATCGTCCCTTTTGGCAGGCTCGGGCTGGGCGGAGTTATGCACTGAGTTGGTCTGAGGATGCAAGATCAAATTTCTGATTTTCGTACACAATTTCGTGAAAACGGA
This sequence comes from uncultured Alphaproteobacteria bacterium, assembly GCA_963726865.1. Taxonomy (GTDB): domain Bacteria; phylum Pseudomonadota; class Alphaproteobacteria; order Rhizobiales; family Xanthobacteraceae; genus Bradyrhizobium. Next base: position 9,837 of record CAVSEE010000035.1, read on the forward strand.
AGAGCGGCGTGGCGCGCGAGCCGGGATCGTCGACCCGGGCCCGGCCTTGTTCGTCACAGGTTGCGGTGGCAGTCTGAACCGGACGAGACACGGAGTAGTAGCGATGCCCCATCCCGCGATGGCCAAGGACAATGTTGCCGTAATCACCGGTGGCGCTTCGGGCATTGGGCTCGCGGCAGCGATGCGCTATGCCGCGCTGGGCATGAAGGTGTGCATTGCCGATATCGGTGACGCGGCCCTGAAGGCGGCCGAGGTGCGGATTGCGGCGGCGTCGCCCGGCGGCGGCGCCAGTGTCATGGCCGCGAAGGTCGATGTCAGTAGCCGCGATGAACTGACCGGGCTGGAAGGCGCCGTGCAAAAACGGTTCGGCGGCACCGACATCCTGATGAACAATGCCGGCATCTCGCCCGGCGCAAGAATGTTCGGACCGCTGGAGAACTGGCAGCGCCTGCTTGCGGTCAATCTCTGGGGCGTCATCCACGGCACGCAGGTGTTCGCGCCGCACATGATCGCGCGCGGCCGGCCGGGGCTGATCATCAACACCGGCTCCAAGCAGGGCATCACCACGCCGCCGGGCGAGCCCGCCTACAATATCAGCAAGGCCGGGGTGAAGGCGTTCACCGAAGCGCTGCAGCACGAGCTGCGTAACACGGCGGGCTGCAAGATCAGCGCGCATCTCCTGATCCCCGGCCACGTCTTCACGGGCCTGACCGCGCGCGGCCGCACCGAGAAGCCGCCGGGCGCCTGGACGGGCGAGCAGACCGTCGACTTCATGATCAAAAGCCTGGAAGCCGGCGACTTCTATATCCTTTGTCCCGACAACGACGTGCCGCGCAGCCTCGACGAGCGGCGCATGCTGTGGGCGATCGGCGATATCGTCGAGAACCGACCGGCGCTGTCGCGCTGGCACCCCGATTATGCCGAGGCGTTTGCGGCCTTCGCGAAGAAGGGGTGAGCCGATTTGTTGCTCGACTGATTAACCAAGGTGCCGGAACACCGTGGTCTTACGGCGTCGGGAATTAACCCGCTACATCAGGCGATTTTCTAGGGTCGACGCAATAACCTGACACGCAAGGAAGCCGCCATGCGCCGGACGCCGCGATGCGTTGAGTGCCAAGCCGAGAGAGTGTCCGTCGAAGTCGAGTGGGCGACCCAGTTCTACCAGATCAACAGCTACCAATGCCCGCTGTGCCGAAGCGTGCTGCGGTTGGTCGAGCCGCGTCATGCGACGCCGACCCTTCACTAGGCGCAACTGCACAGACTTCCTGGCAGGCGTGATTCAGTTGTGGTTGCAAAAACCAGTATTTTTACCGGCATGAGCGTGTACTGGTGCACACAGGAACAGGTGCGCGACGATCCTTCGCAGCTCGGGTTTAGTGTCTCTTTAAGTTCGCGCCGTCAGGATGGCGCCGTCATTTCGAGAAGAAGAAGGATTGCGCCATGAAAACGATTTGCCGGTTTCTTGCCGATGAAAGCGGAGCCACCGCTATCGAATACGGCCTGATCGCCGCCGGCATTTCGCTGGCGATCATTTCGGTCATCAACGGGCTCGGCACCCGGCTCAACAGCAAGTTCACCTCGATCAACTCCTCGCTGAAATAGTCCGCGACGACTGACCTCCAGCGTTCGGGCTGAAAATCCCGCCGGGCTCCAGGCCGGCGGGATTTTCATTGATCGACGTGGGACTGCCCGCCTCAGCACCTTCCACAGCCACATGATACCGCTCGCTGCCAAGCGCACGTGCTGGTCAGGCTGGGCTCGCGTTTCCTGCTGTCTCAACGGCACATACGAAAGTTGGTTCCGGCGAGGTGGAACCGGGACGCAAGGTCGCTTGTTGTAGCGGCAGCCTAGCGAGTGGAGAACTTTCATGTCCGCCGTCCAGTCCCCGAATCCGATCGTGCCTTATGGCGCCGATCAAACCGTTTTTGTGGTGACGGACGGATGCGCGGCGCCCGGCAGCGCCGCGCATCAGGTGGAATGCAGCGATCTCGAAACGGTTGTTGCCGACCTCTTGGCCGGCAAGTTCGGCGATCCGATTCGAATTGCTGCCTTCAACACGCTCGAACACTGGTCGCTGGATTTATCTGATGACGTCGCGCGTGAGATCGAATCGCGGTGCGACATCGATGGCGTGCCGGTGCCTGACCATGTCAGGGATTTTGTGCAGCGAGCATCGCCAAGACATGGGAGCCCGCGACTTCGTTAACGTTGCGGAGGAGAGCGGCGGAACAAAATCCGAGGCGCGATCTTGACGGCATGGGGCTGAATGGAAGAGGCCCGGAATGCCGCTCTATCATTTCGATCTTGTGAACTGGAAGGCGATCGTCGATGCCGGCGGCGCGGATCTCGCCGATGACATCGAGGCGATGGACTCTGCCGACATGATCGCACGCCGTTTGCTCGACCGGATGCCGCAGCTGAAGAATCAGCGTTACGCCGTGCTCGTCACGGACGAGGAGGGCGGCGAGGTCTGCCGGCTGCCGCTCGACGTCGTGCATTGAACCGGATTTTTGCGGATAGGAACCATCGTTGTATCCGCCGGTTGGCTGGGCATCACCCAAACAGGAGGAGTGCAAATGGAAACGAAAGAGATCGGCAATCTGATTGGCAGCGACAAGGTCGAGGGCACCGCCGTCTATGGCGCCAACAGCGAGAAGATCGGGACCATCGAACGCGTGATGATCGACAAGGTCAGCGGCAAGGTGTCCTACGCCGTGCTCGGCTTCGGCGGCTTCCTCGGCATCGGCCACGACCACTATCCGCTGCCGTGGCAGTCGCTGAAATACGATACGCGGCTCGGCGGCTACATCACCGGGATCACCGAGAAGCAGCTTCAGGGCGCGCCGAAATACGGCAACGACAACGACTGGAATTGGGGCGACCCGGCGCGCGGCCGCGCGGTCAACGATTACTACGGCGTACCGATGGTATAAGACGAGCCGGGACGGTTGTTCGATGACAGCCGTCCCGGCTTTTTCGTCGGGAGGATGACGTGGCGAAGAAAGCAAGGAAACGCAAGTACTCGAGCGGCGCGGCCAAGAAGGTCGAGCGCGCGATGAAGAAGCGGAACGCCGGCACGCTGCGCAGCGGCCGCTCCGGCAAGAAGGTGAAGAGCCACAAGCAGGCCATCGCGATCGGTCTTTCCGAGGCGCGCAAGAGCGGCGCCCGGGTGCCGAATCGGAAAAAGAAGTCTTGAGACGGCCCGCCGTGAGGTGCCTTTTATCGGTGGAATGCCAGTCAAGCGGACTGCCTGCGACGCGTCGCCCCTTCTAGGCATCAGCCTGTGCCACTATGATGTCGTCTCCTGTGGGGCTCGACATGAAGCGGCGTGAATTCATCCTCTCCTTGGCCGGCACGGCAGCGGTGTGGCCGCTGGCCGCAACGGCGCAGAAGGCGCCGGCCCGGATTGGCTGGCTTTCCAGCGGCTCGGAGAAATCGGCCGTGGGGCTCGGCTTTGTCGCCGACATCAAGAACGGCCTGCGGGAAAACGGCATGATCGAGGGTCGCGACTACGTGTTCGAAGCTCGCTATGCCGACGGAGTGTACGAGCGGTTTCCCGATTTGGCGCGCGAACTGGTGCAGGCCCGTGTCGCTATCATCGTGACCAATACCATCGCTTCCGTGCGCGCGGTACAGCGCATCATGCCGCCTGTTCCGATCGTAATGTGCCCGATCAACGATCCCGTCGGCAATGGACTCATTGCCAGCCTTGCCAGACCGGGCGGGATGACGACGGGCGTTGCCACGCTGAATGAGGATTTGACGGCGAAGATGCTCGAATTTCAGCGCACGGTCATTCCAGCGGTGCGAACGATCGCCGCGATCTACAATCCCGGAAACCCGTCCAACGTGCAGGCGCTGGAGGGGATCCGCACACGCGCGCTTGAGATGGGCATCAATGTGTTGCCGATTCCGCTGAGGTCGCCGCAGGAGCTGGCGGCCGCGTTTGCGATGATTACGACGGCCAAGCCGGAACTCGCTGCAGATCATCGCTGATTCCGGAACGCTCGACATGACAGATCGTATCGCCGCCTTTGCGATCGCGCAGCGGCTGCCGAGCTTTTCCACGCAGGGAAACTACGCCGAGATCGGCGGGCTGCTGTCGTACGGCGCGCCGCGGAGGAAGCTCGTGATGAAGGCGGGATATTACATAAAGCGGATAATAGATGGCGCAAATCCCGGCGAGTTGCCAGTGGAGCAGCCGACGCAGATCGAACTGTCGATCAACATGAAGACCGCGGCCGCGCTGGGAATAGCCGTACCCGTCAACCTGCAGCAGCTCGCCGATCTATTGATCGAGTAACCTCGGCGCCGCCTGCGGGAACTCTGTCCGTTTCCGGGCAAATATTTCTTCGCAAATTCGTTCCGCCGGATAGGGTCCGCATGCGAGCCATGCGCTCTCACCATTGCTGCAACTTGCATTGTTCCAACCGCGTTGGCTTTGCGGGGCCGACGATGCAGGTAGGCAATGCGAAGCGCGATATTGGGTATGGCCCTGCTGCTGTGTGGCAGCGGATTGGCCAGGGCCGAGTCCGGCCTGGCTTCTTTCTATCCCGGGGTGGGTAAAAGCGGCGAGATGACCTGCGCCCATCGCAGCCATCCCTTCGGAAAACGGTTAAGGGTTTCTCACGGCAAGGTGTCGATCGAATGCCGCGTCAACGACCGCGGCCCGTTCGTTCGCGGACGGATCATCGACGTTTCGACCAGCGCGGCGCGGGCGCTCGGCATGATCGATGCCGGGATCGTCAAGGTCGTCGTCGAACCCGTCGAATCCGCGCCGGCCCCGGCCAGGATCGAGATTACCTCCGTTCCCAGCTCCGCGCTTTAAAACTCCGGTAACTGGTTTTCCTAACGCCCCTTTTGGCGGTGTTCCCGTAAGAGAGCGCCAACAGGGCAGGGAAATGTCGTCGAATAGCTCATCAAACGGCGCCACTGGTGTGCGCCGGGTGCTGTCGAGAACAGGGGGGCTGATCCGCGGACGGATCGGCGCCATCCAGTGGCTCGTCCTGTGCGGCGCCGCGCTCGTGCTGGCGATCGCAGTCGGCACCGCGTACCTCGCCCTGCAGTACCGCGAACGCGCCATCCAGGTTGCAGATCGCGACCTCTCCAATACCGCGCTGCTGCTATCGCGTCATTTCGACCAGCAGCTCTCCGATCTCCAGCACGTCCATGAGGACATCATCGCCTATGTCCGTGGCGGCGGGCTGGACACGGCCGACAGCTTCGAACGGCAGATGTCGACGCTCGCCACCCATGAGATGTTGCGCCGGCGGCTGGCCGCGCTGCCGCATGTCGGCGCGCTGAACATCTTCAACAGGGATGGATGGCTGATCAATTCCTCGGAGATGTGGCCGGTGCGGGATGTGAATGTCCACGACCGCCGCTATTTCCGCGAATTCACCTCAGGCCAACCGACGCCCGAAATCATCGTTGAACCCGTCGTCAGCAAGGTGACAGGGGTGTGGACGACCGTCTTCGCCCGCAAGATCGTCGATCACAAGGGCAACATCATCGGCTTCGCCAGTCGCGGCGTCGAGCCCACCCATTTCGAGGAATTCGTCGGCTCGCTGGCGCTGGAGCCCGACACCACGATCTCGATGGTGCATCACGACGGCACGGTGATCGCGCGCTATCCGCAGGATGCCAAGCTCGTCGGCAAGAACATCTCGGCCAATCCGGCGTTCCGCCGCGCCATGGATGCCGGCGGCAACATCTCCGGACGCTTCGTCAGCAAGGTGACGGACGACGACCGGATCGGTGCGGCGCGCACGCTCGACGATTTTCCGATCGTGATCATCGCCGCCACCAAGACCGAAACCGCGCTGGCCGACTGGCGGGCGCAGACCCGGCTGCAGTTCTTCGCCGCCGTGCTTGCAGTGGTGGTCGTCGTCGTCATCATCTCGCTGATCGTCCGCCAACTGCAGCGCCAGCATCGCGCGGCACGCAGGCTGCTGTCGGAAAAGAGCCAGCATCTCGACACCGCCATCAACAACATGACACAGGGGCTGCTGCTGTTCGACGCCAACGGCCGGCTGGTGATCTGCAACGAGCGCTATATCGAGATGTTCGCGGTGTCGCGCGATATCGTGAGGCCGGGCTGTGCGCTGCGCGATCTGATCCAGCATCGCAAGGAGACCGGCACCTTCGTCGGCGACGTCGACAGCTATTGCCAGAAATTCCTCGATCCCAAGGGCGAGGAGGCGCAGGACACCGTGATCTCCGTGCCCGACGGCCGCCTGATCCACCTGATCTACAAGCGCTCGCCGGACGGCGGCTGGGCCACCACGCTGGAAGACATCACCGAGCGCCGCCGCGTCGAGGCGCGCATCGAGCATCTGGCGCATTACGATGCGCTGACCAATTTGCCGAACCGCACGCTGTTCCAGCGCCATGCGGAGGAACTGCTGGTGCACACCTCCACCGTCGACTTTGCGATCCTCTATATCGACATCGACGAGTTCAAGCGCATCGACGATTCGCTCGGCCATCTGATCGGCGACGAATTCCTGCGTGGCGTTTCCGCGCGCCTCGTGGAATCCATCGGCTCGGAGGATTTCGTGGCGCGGCTCGGCGGCGACGAATTCGCCATCGTGCAGCACAATGTTTATTCGGAGGAAGACGTCAACAAACTGATCGCGCGGATCTATGCCGCCCTGCGCACGCCGTTCGACTGCCGCGGCCATAACCTCGCTGCCGACGCCTCGATCGGCATTGCGCTGGCGCCGCGGCATGGCCGCGACCTGCACGGGCTGCTGAAGAGCGCCGACCTCGCGATGTACGCGGCCAAGGCCGCCGGCCGCCGCACCCACCGCTTCTTCGAGCCGTCGATGGAGACCGAAGTCAATCAGCGCCGCGCCATGGAGATCGACCTGCGTGACGCGATCGCCGAGGACGGCTTCGAAATCCACTATCAGCCGCTGGTCGACCTCGGCAGCAACGCCGTCACCGGCTGCGAGGCGCTGCTGCGCTGGCGTCACCCGCGTCGCGGCATGGTCTCGCCGGCGGAGTTTATTCCGATCGCGGAAGAGACCGGGCTGATCGAGGAGATCGGCGACTGGGTGCTGCGCACCGCCTGCGCGGAAGCCGTCCACTGGCCCGACCACGTGCGCATTGCCGTCAACGTCTCGCCGGTGCAGTTCCGCTCGCAGACGCTGTCGCTCAAGGTCGCCGCCGCGCTGGCCGAAACCGGGCTCGACCCGCGCCGGCTGGAGCTCGAGATCACCGAGGCCGTCTTGATCGCCGACGACGATGCGGCGCTGGTGGCGCTCAGCCAGTTGCGCGAGCTCGGCGTGCGCATTGCGCTCGACGATTTCGGCACCGGCTATTCGTCGCTGAGCTATCTGCAGCGCTTCCCGTTCGACAAGATCAAGATCGACCGCAGCTTCGTGAAGGAGTTGGCACGCGGCACTCTCGATCATCAAGGCAGTGGTCTCGATCGCCGCCGACCGCGACATGGTCACGACCGCCGAAGGCGTCGAGACCGAGGAACAGCGCGCCACCGTCCATGCGCTCGGCTGTACGCAGATGCAGGGCTATCTGTTCAGCCCGCCGCGCACCGGCGCAGGAAGTGCGCGCCCTGATCGCCGCGCGCAAGGCGGTCGAAAACGCGGCGTGAATCGACAAGGGGTGAACCGAGCACCGGCGCGCACATATCGATCAATGGCTCGGCCTATTTGCCCTTGCTGCCGCAGTTGTAGGCCTTGCGGAAGCCGGCGGCCTGGGCGTCATCCTCCGAGCAGAACCAGCGTTCCGAATTGTTCAGGCCGGGATAGGAACGGCAGGCCTGCAGATGATAGATGCCGACATTGCCGGTGACGCGGGCGCGCACGGCGTATTTGCCCTTGATGGCGCAGCCCGGCGGCATCACGGGATCGGCCGAAAACAATACGCTGCGGATCTGCTGGTCGCGGTCGCCGCGGCATGAACCGCCGAGCAGCGCGGCGTCCTTCTTCCAGAGGCGGAAATCGGCGGGCGCCACAAAGCAGCCTTTCCACAGGCCGCGGCGGCCGTCCTTTGCCGCCATCTCGTCCGGCTTGAACTTTCCCTTGGCGTCGGCGAGCGCCAGGCCCTTCTGGACCAGCAGCTGGCCGAGATTCGCGGTCTCGCCTTCGACGATGCAAAGGCCGATGCGCCGCTTCTTGAAGGCGGGGTCGGGGCCGAGATCGCCACAGCGCACCTGCTTGCCCTCGACCCATTTTGCCAGCTGATCGCGGGCCTCGACGCCGCAGGCCCAGCTATCGGCGTGCTCGTCGATGCACATCTGGTCCACCGCCGGTGCGTCGATGCCGTCGAGGCGGAAAATGTTGTTGGCAAGCTGCAGCGTGCCGCCGTCCTTCACGGTCGCGGTGGCACCGAGAATATCGCCGGTCGTGGCCAAGATCAGAAGCGCAGAGGCGAGGAGGGACGCTGGAATCCGCATGGCACACCATTTCAATTGCAGGGAATTTTCTAGCACAGGCCCGGGTCCATTTCTCTGACGGCTATTTCTCCGCCAACCGCCCGACCAGCAGGAAGGCGACGCTGGAGACGGCAACGCTGAGCGCGAGCAGGATGAAGCCGAGCCCGAGCGCGAGCGGCAGGTCGCCCTTGCTGGTTTCCAGCGCAATGGCCGTCGTCATCGTGCGGGTGAAGCCCGCGATGTTGCCGCCGACGATGAGGATGGCGCCGACCTCGGCGATGGCGCGGCCGAAGGCGGCGAGAAAGGCTGTCAGCAGCGAGCCCGGGCCGAGCGAAAATATCAGGGCGACGCTGCGCAGCTTCGACAGCCCGTCGACGCGCGCGAGGTCACCATATTCGGCCCATAGCAGCGAGGCCGGCCGG
>CAVSEE010000036.1:0-11859 GCA_963726865.1 uncultured Alphaproteobacteria bacterium
CTGCGCGGACAGTTCGCCAACCCGCAGCCGCGAATTGCTGCCCGGCATGTATGTTCGCGTCCTGATCGAACAGGGCATCGACAGCGACGCCATCGCCGTGCCGCAGCAGGCGATCCAGCGCGACGCCGGCGGCGGCAGCGAGGTGTTCGTGGTCAAGGAAGACGGTCGCATAGCGACGCAGCCGGTCCGCACTGGCGCGGTGCAGGACGGCCTGTGGCTGGTCAGCGAGGGCCTCAAGGACGGCGACCGCGTCGTCGTCGACGGATTCCAGAAATTCGTGCCCGGCGACAAGGTCACGGCAAAGGCGTGGATCGATGCGGATGCCTCGGTTGGGTCGGTATCGGGCGCACCGGCGACGCAAGCCGCGCGCTGAGATGATCTATGCCCAGCTTCTTCATCGACAGGCCGATCTTCGCCTGGGTGGTCGCGCTTTTCATCTGTTTGATCGGCGCGATCTCGATTCCGCTGCTGGCGGTCGCGCAATATCCGATCATCGCGCCGCCCTCGATCTCGATCTCGACCAGCTATCCCGGCGCGTCGCCGGAAAATCTCTACAACAGCGTCACGCGGCTGATCGAGGAAGAGCTCAACGGCGCCTCCGGCATCCTCAATTTCGAATCGACGTCCGAACTCGCTCGGCCAGGTCGAAATCATCGCCAACTTCCAGCCCGGCACGGACACCGGGTCCGCCTCGGTCGAAGTGCAGAACCGCCTCAAGCGCGTCGAGGCGCGGCTGCCGCGCGCGGTGATCCAGCAGGGCATCCTGGTCGAGGAAGCGTCCTCCGCGCGTGTTGCAGATCATCACGCTGAACTCGACCGACGGCTCGCTCGACGAAATCGGCCTCGGCGATTTCATGATCCGCAACGTGCTCGGCGAAATCAGGCGCATTCCCGGCGTCGGCCGCGCCACGCTCTATTCCACCGAACGTTCGCTGCGGATCTGGGTCGATCCCGCAAAGCTCGTCGGCTACGGCCTCACCGCCGACGACGTCAACAAGGCGATCACGGCGCAGAACGCGCAGGTCGCTTCCGGCAGTATCGGCGCCGAGCCGAGCACGCCGGAGCAGAAGATTTCCGCGCTGGTGCTGGTCAAGGGCCAGCTCTCGTCGCCGGAAGAATTCGGCGCGATCACGCTGCGCGCCAATGCGGACGGTTCCACCGTGCGGCTGCGCGACGTCGCGCGCATCGAGATCGGCGGCCTCAGCTACCAGTTCAACACGCGCCTCGACGGCAAGCCGACCGCCGGCCTTTCGGTGCTGCTGTCGCCGACCGGCAACGCGCTCGCGACCGCGAGCGCCGTCGAAGCCAAGATGAAGGAACTGTCAAAGTTCTTTCCGACCAATATCGGCTACGAGATCCCCTACAACATCACGCCTGTCGTCAAGGCCTCGATCAACAAGGTGCTGATGACGCTGGTGGAAGCGGTGGTGCTGGTCTTCATCGTGATGTTCCTGTTCCTGCAGAACATCCGCTACACCATCATCCCGACCATCGTGGTGCCGGTGGCGCTGCTCGGCACCTGCGCGATGCTGATGGCTGTCGGCTATTCCATCAACATGCTGACCATGTTCGGCATGGTGCTGGCGGTCGGCATTCTCGTCGACGACGCCATCGTCGTGGTGGAAAACGTCGAGCGCATCATGGCGGAGGAAGGCCTGCCGCCGAAGGAAGCCACCCGCAAGGCGATGTCGCAGATATCAAGCGCCATCATCGGCATCACGCTGGTGCTGATGGCGGTGTTCGTGCCGATGGCGTTCTTCCCGGGATCGGTCGGCATCATCTATCGCCAGTTCTCGGTCACCATGGTGTCCGCCATCGCCTTCTCGGCGCTGCTGGCGCTGTCGCTGACGCCGGCTTTGTGCGCGACGCTGCTGAAGCCGGTCGAGGCCGGCCACGGCCACGCGCGCAAGGGCGTGTTCGGCTGGTTCAACCGCGTGCTGGAATCGACCCGCGGCGGCTATACGCGCACCGTGAAGGGTTCGCTGAAGCGCACCGGACGGCTGATGCTGGTCTACGCCGCGCTGCTGATCGGCCTCGGCTGGGCTTTCGTGCGGCTGCCCGGCGGCTTCCTGCCGGTCGACGACCAGGGCTTTATCACCACCGACGTGCAGACCCCGTCCGACTCTTCCTATGCCCGCACCCAGGCCGCGGTCGAGCAGGTCGAAAAATATCTGCTCAAACGTGAAGGCGTCGAGAACGTGACGTTCCTGACCGGCTTCAGCTTCCTCGGCCAGGGCGTCAACACCGCGCAGGCCTTCATCTCGCTGAAGGACTGGTCCGAACGCGGCAAGAAGGATTCGGCAGCCGCGATCGTCGCCGACATCAACCGCGACCTGTCGTCGATCCGCGACGCGAAGATCTCCGCGCTGCAGCCGCCGCCGATCGACAATCTCGGCAATTCCACGGGCTTCTCGTTCCGCCTGCAGGACCGCGGCCAGAAGGGCTATCCGGCGCTGATTGCCGCCTCCGACCGCCTGATCGCGGAGGCCAATGCCAGCCGCGTGCTGCAGAAGGTCTATGTCGAGGGCCTGCCGCCGGCGCCGCAGGTCAATCTGATGATCGACCGCGAAAAGGCAGGCGCGTTCGGCGTCACCTTCGAGGACATCAACCAGACGATTTCGACCAATCTCGGCTCGAACTACATCAACGATTTTCCGAACCGCGGGCGGATGCAGCGCGTGATCGTGCAGGCCGATCGCGCCAGCCGCATGAACGCCGACGACATCCTCAACTACAACGTCAAGAACAGCCGCGGCCAGCTGGTGCCGTTCTCGGCGTTCGCCACCGTGCAGTGGTCAGAAGGGCCCGACCCAGATCGCCGGCTTCAACTACTATCCCGCCGTGCGCATCTCGGGCGAAGCGAAACCCGGCTTCACCTCCGGCGACGCCATCGCCGAGATGGAGCGGCTCGCGGGCAAGCTGCCGCGCGGCTTTGGCTATGAATGGACCGGGCAGTCGCTGCAGGAAAAACTGTCGGGCTCGCAGGCGCCGTTCCTGCTCGGCCTTTCGGTGTTCGTGGTGTTCCTCTTGCTCGCCGCGCTCTACGAGAGCTGGACCATCCCGCTCGCGGTGCTGCTGACGATACCGCTCGGCATCTGCGGCGCGGTCATCGCCGCCACCATGCGCGGCCTGTCGAACGACGTCTATTTCACCGTCGGCCTGATCACCATCATCGGCCTCGCCGCCAAGGACGCCATTCTCATCATCGAGTTCGCCAAGGATCTGCGCGCGCAAGGCAAGCCGCTGGTGGAGGCAACGATCGAAGCGTGCTCGCTGCGTTTCCGCCCGATCCTGATGACGGGCCTCGCCTTCGTCTGCGGCGTGCTGCCGATGGCGATCGCAACAGGCGCCGGCGGCGCCAGCCAGCAGGCGCTCGGCACCAGCGTGATGGGCGGCATGATCGCGGTGGTGATCCTGGCGCTGCTGATGGTGCCGGTGTTCTTCGTCAGCGTGCAGCGCGTGCTGGCGGGGGATCGGGAGCCGAAGGTGGAGGAGGCGAAAGAGCCTCACGCGTCGCCTGAGCCGGCCAAGCCCTGACGTTGATCCGCCCGCGGCAGTACCACGCACGAATACAGGCATTATTTACCGTAAAATTTGCGGTGATTGTGCTTGTCGCTGCGGAGAATAAGTCTACATTCGCCGCATGGAGTGCGGTGAATGCCGGGGTATATCTATCAGCGGCCCGATTGGCCCAGGTTTCACTGGGATCAAGCGGCACTCGCCAACCAACTCGGCGCCGTACGGCACAGGCAAGGACGGTTGATCGGTCGCATGCAGGCGCTCGGTTTCCCCTTGCAGGAACAGGCTGTCCTCAAAACCCTGACCGAGGACGTTCTCAAATCCAGCGAAATCGAAGGCGAAATTCTCGACAGGGATCAGGTGCGCTCTTCCATCGCCCGGCGTCTCGGGATCGATGCCGGGGCCTTGCTCCCGGCCGATCGCAATGTCGAGGGCATCGTCGAGATGATGCTGGATGCGACCCAAAGGTTCGACCAGCCTCTCAGCGCTGCAAGACTATTCGGTTGGCACGGAGCGTTGTTTCCGACGGGCCGCAGCGGTCTCGACAAAATCAAGGTCGGCGCAGTGGCGCGACGAGGAGTCGGGACCGATGCGCGTCGTTTCCGGCACGTATGGTCGCGAGAGGGTCCACTACGAAGCACCGGCTGCCGACCGGCTCGACGACGAAATGCGGGACTTCCTGACCTGGTTCAATCTCGAAGACAAGCTTGACCCCGTCATCAAGGCCGCACTCGCGCATCTGTGGTTCGTCACCATCCATCCCTTCGACGACGGCAACGGCCGCATCGCACGCGCCATCGCCGACATGTCGCTTGCACGGTCGGAAGCCAGCCCGCAGCGCTTCTACAGCATGTCGGCGCAGATCCAGCTGGAGCGGCAAGCCTATTACGAGATGCTCGAAACGACGCAGAAGGGCGATCTCGATATCACCCGGTGGCTCGAATGGTTCCTGGCGTGCCTGGATCGCGCATTCGATGGCGCCGAAGCGATCCTGTCGAGCGTCTTCCGCAAAGCAGAGTTCTGGAGAGCAAATGCGGCGACGTCTCTCAATGACCGTCAGCGCGACATCCTCAATCGCCTGCTCGATGGATTCGAAGGCAAGTTGACGTCGTCGAAATGGGCAAAGATCGAGAAGTGCTCGGCAGACACGGCGCTGCGCGACATCAACGAACTCGTCGCGCATGGCATTCTTGTCAGAGATGAAGCAGGCGGCCGCAGCACCAGCTATTCGCTTGCGGAGATCGAGGCCGATCGCTGAACGGCCGATCCGTCTGATGATGGACTTATGCTGCTGATTTGCCCGACGTGTCAAATGTACGCCTCGGCACGCGGGCGAGCGCCGGCTACTGTGCATGGGGTTGTTTTCGATATTTTAGTTGGGATGCCGCAGACGACGGCAATCGTCGCTCTACTTGTCGAGCGACTTCAATATCTTCACCAACTCCCCGTGCACGTACTCATTCCCGCACAGCACATGCCCGGTCTTCAGCGCATCGTCCTTGCCGCCGACGTCCGTGATCGTCCCCCCGGCTTCCCGCACCATGATCTGCCCGGCCGCGATGTCCCAGGGCTGCAGATTGCGTTCCCAGTAGCCGTCGAGGCGGCCGGCGGCGACGAAGGCGAGGTCTAGCGAGGCGGCGCCGAAGCGGCGGAAGCCGGCGACCTTGTTTTGCAGCGCGGCCATTTCCTTCAGCGCCAGCGCATGGTCGCCGCGGCCGATATGCGGCAGGCCGCAGGCGACCACGCATTCGTCGAGCCGGCGGCGGCCGGCGACGCGCAGCCGCTGGTCGTTGAGGAATGCGCCCTTGCCGCGCTCGGCGATGTACAGTTCGTCATTGGCGGGGTTGTAGATCACGCCGGCGATGATCGTGTCGTCGCGGCGCAGGCCGATCGAGATCGCAAATTGCGGGATGCCGTGCAGGAAGTTGGTGGTGCCGTCGAGCGGATCGACGATCCAGGTGTGGCTCTTGTCGGCGCCTTCGCGGTTGCCGCCTTCTTCGCCGATGAAGCCGTAGCCGGGGCGCGCCTTGGCGAGGTCCTCGTACAGCATTTCCTCGGCGCGCTTGTCGGCCTTGGTGACGAAGTTCGCCGGTCCCTTCAGCGATACCTGCAGGTGCTCGATCTCGCCGAGGTCGCGCTTGAGGTTGCGGCCGGCGCGGCGCGCGGCTTTCACCATGACGTTGATTAGGGCGGAATACAGCATGATGCGCGCTTACGGTATGAGGGAACGGACCAATGCCGTCAGGGGTTTAGCGACTGGGTTGCCCTGCAGATTTGCCGCCGTCAAGGCGTCATTTGCTGGCTGTGGCGCCGGTGGTGCCGGTCCATTTTTTTGCGGCCGCCTCGACCTTGGCGCGGTCCTCCGGGCTGAGCTCGGAGAGCCGCTCGTCGAGTTCGGGGTCGCCCTTGCCGGCGGTCTTGGCGACGAGGTGCCACTTCAGGCCTTCGATCTTGTCCACCGGCACCCCCAGTCCGCTCACCAGCACGCGGGCGAGACGGTTTTGCGCGATCGGCGAATTCTGCCGTGCCGCCTTGCGCAGCAGGGCGATCGCCGCGGCCTGGTTCTTCGGCGTGCCGGTGCCGTTGAACAGCGCGATGGCATATTCGACCTCGGCGTCGACATTGTCGGCCAGTGACGCCGCCTGCAGCAGCCGCACGGCCTTGTCGAGGTCCTTCGGCACGCCGTTGCCTTCCTTGTAGAAGGTCGCCAGCGCGTATTGCGCTTCCGGGTTGCCGGCGTCGGCCGCGCCGCGCAGCAGTTCGGCGGCGCGCCTGACGTCCTGCGGCAGCGTGTTGCCGTCGAGATAGAGCAGCGCCAGATTATAGGCCGCCTTGGCGTTGCCGAGCTTGGCGGAGGAGGCGAGCAGTTTTACCGCCTGGTCGCGGTTGGTGGCGCCGCCGCGGCCGGACAGCCGCATCATGGCGAGCGCGAACATGCCTTCGCGGTCGCCGGCGTCCGCCGCGCGCTGATACCAGTCGGCGGCCTTCGCATAGTCGCGCTTGATGCCGAGCCCGTTGGCATAGAGTTCGCCCAGCATCGTCATCGCCTTTGGGATCGCGGGCATATTGCGCGCGCGTGGTCGCGAGATCGAAGGTGGTCTTGTAGAGGCCGCGCTGATAGGCGGCATAGACATTGTCGACGTTGGGATCGTCGAATGTCGGCATTTGTGGGTCTGGACGGGCGCCGGCGCGGGCCGGGTTGTCGCCGTGGGCCTCGGCGACGTCGTGGGTGCAGGCGTCGGTGTTGCGGCAGGCTTTTTCGCCGCCACTGGGGCCTTGGTGCCTTTGGCGGCGGCGCCTGCTTTGCGGCCGGAGGGGCTGCGGGCGGCTGCGCGGCAGGCGGCGCCAGCGAGGTCTGCGCGACGGCGCCGGCCGTCGTCATCACGAGGCCCGTGAGCAGCGATATGGGACGCAGCAGTTTCATGGTCCGGCGTTATCCGTGTCCGGCCTTGTCAGGGCTGGTCCTGGTTTTTCCGAACGCGGCTTCATGCGCTTGCGCGATCGCCTGGGCGGCATCGGTCAGCGCCGCCTTGGCGCCGCGCGGATCGGCCCAGATGAAATCGCCGACCAGCACGAAATCCGCGCCGGCGCGCGCGAATTCGGCGGCCTCCTCGCGCGAGGCGGCAAAGCCGACGCAGGGCGGCTCGAACAGTTCGTCCCACCATTGCAGGCGTTCGGCAATCGCATCCATCGAGGGCCGCTGGCCGCCGGCATCGGGCTCGCCGAACAGCACGTAGTCGGCGCCACTTTCGCCCGCGGCCATCGAATCGTGTCGCGTGGCGAGGCCGCCGACGCCGGCAATGCGGTCGGGCTTCAGCGACGGCAAGGCATCTTCCAGCGCGGCGAGGCCGTTCAGATGCGCGCCGTCGGCGCCCGCGCGCGCCACCAGTTCGACATGGCCGTCGAGCAGCAGCGCCGCGCCGGCGTTCTGGATCACCGGCGCCAGCGTCTTTACGCGCGAGATCATGGTGCGCTGGTCGGTCGGCTTCAGCCGCAGCAGTACCGCCGCAACGTCGGCCGCGGCCAACAGCTCCGGAAGCTCGCTCGCGAGCTGCGCCGGATCGTCCACCTCTGGCGTCGCGAGATAGAGACGCGGCGCCGGGCGCGGCGGAAGAGGTTTGTTAGCCAAATCTAGGCGACCTTCTTTTCAAGGCCGGTGTCCCACTCGCCCTTGCTCGCCAGCGCGTTCATCTTGGCGCGGTGGGTGAAGGCGCGCTGGCCGGCCGCGATATTCTCGGACTTGCCGGACCACGCCTTTTGCGGCGCCGCCTGCAGCGCGCGGCCATAGGAGAAGGTGAGCTTCCAGGGCAGGTTGCCGATCTTGTTCATGGCGTCCAGATGCGCGGTCGCTTGCTCGTCGGATTGTCCGCCGGAGAGGAAGGCGATGCCCGGCACGGCGGCGGGCACGCAGGCCTTCAGCAGCCGCACGGTCTTCTCGGCGACTTCCTCGACGGAAGCCTGCTTCGCGCACTTCTTGCCTGAGATGGCCATGTTGGGCTTCAGCACCATGCCTTCGAGTTCGACGCGCTGGATGCGCAATTCCTGGAACGTCTTGTTCAGCACTCGCTGGGTGACGTCATGGCAGCGGTCGATGTCGTGATCGCCATCCATCAGCACTTCCGGCTCCACGATCGGCACGATCTGCGCCGCCTGGCACAGCGCCGCGTAGCGCGCCAGTGCGTGCGCATTGACGCTGATCGCGGTCATCGTAGGAATGCCGGCGCCGATATCGATCACCGCGCGCCATTTCGCAAAGCGTGCGCCGCGCTCGTAATATTTCTTCAGACGTTCGGCGAGCTTGTCGAGGCCGACAGTGACCAGTTCGCCGGGGCATTGCGGCAGCGCCTGCGTTCCCTCGTCGACCTTGATGCCGGGGATGGCGCCCGCCTGCTCGATCAGCTTGACCAGCGGCGTGCCGTCCTTGGCGTTCTGCCAGATCGTCTCGTCGTACAGGATCACGCCCGAAACGTATTGGCTCATCGCCTCGGAGGAGCGGAACAGCATCTCGCGATAGTCGCGGCGGCTCTCCTCGGTCAATTCGACCTTGATGGCGTCAAAGCGCTTCTTGATCGTGCCGGAGAATTCGTCGGCGGCGAGGATGCCCTTGCCCGGGGAAACCATGGCGAGGGCAACCTTGTTGAGGTCGGCAAGATTCATCGAAGTTCTCCAGAAACATCATGCCCTTGCGCACCAAAATAGGCGGTTCTCGGGCAATTGCCTAGAAAACGTTCGTCGCACCCTGGGTGTTGCGGGCCGCGGGTCCCGTTCAGGCCACCCGCGGATCGAGTTCGCCCTTGGTGTAACGCTTGGCCATTTCGGCGGTGGTCAGCACCTTCTTGATCTTGCTGGCCTGGCCTGCGGTATTGAATTCCTGCAGCCGCTGCTTGCACAGCTTGGCCATCGCTTCCATCGCCGGCTTGAGATATTTGCGCGGATCGAACTCGCTCGGATCTTCCTTGAGAATCTTGCGGATCTGTCCGGTCATCGCCATGCGGTTGTCGGTGTCGATGTTGATCTTGCGCACGCCGTTCTTGATGCCGCGCTGGATCTCGGAAACCGGCACGCCCCAGGTCGGCTTCATCTTGCCGCCATTGGCGTTGATGATGTCCTGCAGGTCCTGCGGCACCGAGGACGAACCGTGCATCACCAGATGCGTGTTCGGCAGCTTGCGATGGATTTCCTCGATCACGTTCATGGCGAGGATGTCGCCGTCCGGCTTGCGGGTGAATTTGTAGGCGCCGTGCGAGGTGCCCATCGCGATCGCCAGCGCGTCGACCTTGGTCTCTTTCACGAACTTCACGGCTTCGTCGGGATTGGTCAGCAACTGGTCGTGCGACAGCTTGCCTTCGGCGCCGTGGCCGTCTTCCTTGTCGCCCATGCCGGTCTCGAGCGAACCGAGCACGCCGAGTTCGCCTTCCACCGAGATGCCGCCGAGATGCGCCATGTCGGTGACCGTCTTGGTGACGCCGACATTGTAGTCCCAATCGGCGGCCGTCTTGCCGTCGGCCTTCAGCGAGCCGTCCATCATGACCGAGGTGAAGCCGGCCTGGATCGCGGTCATGCAGGTGTCGGGTCCATTGCCGTGATCGAGATGCACGCAGACCGGAATCTGCGGATAGATTTCGGTGACGGCGTCCATCATGTGCTTGAGCATGATGTCGTTGGCGTAGGAGCGCGCGCCGCGCGAGGCCTGGATGATGACGGGCGCATCGAGCGAGGAGGCGGCCTCCATGATGGCCAGCGCCTGCTCCATGTTGTTGATGTTGAACGCCGGCACCCCGTAATCGTGCTCGGCCGCGTGATCGAGCAGTTGACGCAAGGTAATGCGAGCCATTCAAATTCTCCTGTATTTGCCGCGCCTTTGGCGCTCCACTAATTTCGGTACTAACGCAGTTTGAGAACTTCGACGCCGGGCAGCGGCTTGCCTTCCATCCATTCGAGGAATGCGCCGCCGGCCGTCGAGACATAGGAAAAATCGTCGGCCACGCCGGCCTGGTTCAGCGCCGCGACGGTGTCGCCGCCGCCGGCGACCGAGACCAGTTTCTTGGCCTTGGTGCGCTCGGCGGCATGCTTGGCCGCGACCATGGTGCCGCGGTCGAACGGCGTCATCTCGAACGCGCCGAGCGGGCCGTTCCAGACCAGCGTCTTGGCGTCGTCGATCGCGGCATGAATCCGCGCGGTCGATTGCGGGCCGACGTCGAGGATCATGCCGTCGGCCGGAATGGCGTCGAGGCCATAGGCGTGCGAGGGCGAGTTGGCCGCGAAGTGATAGGCGACCACGGCATCGACGGGCAGGATGATGGCGCAGTTCGCCGCCTCGGCCTTTTCCATGATGCGCAGCGCGGTGGCGGCGAGATCCTTTTCCGCCAGCGATTTGCCGACGCCGACGCCCTGCGCGTGCAGGAAGGTGTTGGCCATGCCGCCGCCGATCACCAGCGCGTCGACTTTTGACACGAGGTTTTCGAGCAGGTCGATCTTGGTCGAGACCTTGGCGCCGCCGATGATCGCGATGACCGGCTTGGTCGGCGCTTCCAGCGCCTTGCCGAGCGCATCGAGTTCGGCCTGCATGGTGCGGCCGGCATAGGCGGGCAGCTTGTGGCCGAGGCCTTCGGTCGTGGCATGCGCGCGATGCGCGGCCGAGAACGCGTCGTTGACCCAGATGTCGCCGAGCTTTGCGAGTTCGGCGACGAACGCCGGATCGTTCTTTTCTTCCTCTTTGTGGAAGCGGGTGTTCTCCAGGCAGAGGACGTCGCCGTCCTTCATCGCGGCCACGGCCTTGGCCGCGGCCTCGCCGATGCAATCGTCGGCGAAGGCGACCGGCTTCTTGATGACCTTCGACAGCGCCTCGGCGACGGGCTTCAGCGAATCCTTGGCGTCGCGTCCCTTCGGCCGGCCGAAATGGGCGAGCAGGATGACCTTGCCGCCCTTGTCCGAAATTTCGGTGATGGTCGGCGCGACGCGCTCGAGCCGGGTCGCGTCGGTGACGCGGCCGTTTTCCATGGGCACGTTGAGGTCGACGCGGAGCAGGACGCGCTTGGCCTTTACGTCGACGTCATCGAGGGTGCGGAAAGATTTCGACATGGTCACTCTCTTGTCCCGGGCGCACTGCGGCGCGAAGTGCCGCTGTGCAGAACCGGGACCTACGCTGGAATGGGTCCCGGCTCTGCGGAGCAGCGTGAAGCACGCTGCACCGCGTCCGGGACACGAGACTTGCGTTACAGCAGCTTGCCCATCGCGACGGCGGTGTCGGCCATGCGGTTGGAGAAGCCCCATTCATTGTCGTACCAGGACATCACGCGCACCAGCGTGCCGTTCTGCACCTTGGTCTGGTCCTCGTGGAAGGTCGACGAATGCGGATCGTGGTTGAAGTCGATCGAGACGTTCGGCGCCGTGGTGTAGCCGAGGATGCCCTTGAGCTGCTGCTCGGAGGCGCGCTTCATCGCCGCGTTGATTTCCTTGGCGTCGGTGGCGCGCTTGGCGACGATCTTGAGATCGATCACCGAGACGTTCGGCGTCGGCACGCGGATCGCGACGCCGTCGAGCTTGCCCTTCAGTTCCGGCAGCACCAGGCCGATCGCCTTCGCCGCACCGGTCGAGGTCGGGATCATCGACATCGCCGCCGCGCGGCCGCGATAGAGGTCCTTGTGCATGGTGTCGAGCGTCGGCTGGTCGCCGGTATAGGCGTGGATCGTGGTCATGAAGCCGGTCTCGATGCCGACCGTATCGTTCAGCACCTTGGCGACGGGCGCCAGGCAGTTGGTGGTGCAGGAGCCGTTGAGACGACCAGGTGCTCGTTGGTCAGGGTGTCGTCATTGACGCCGTTGACGATGGTGGCGTCGG